>NZ_CP178857.1:5565000-6281767 GCF_047345015.1 Pseudomonas monachiensis | reverse complement strand
AGATCTGGAATCTGCCGTCAAGCACTGATTTAGGTTTTCTATCAATAAGCAGCAAAACGTCCCAAAGGGAGCCTATATAGAGGAGCCGAAACACCCCTCTATATAGAAGAGACCTATCAGAGAACGCCCGAAGCCTTGAATGCCGACACCGCCCCGGCATCCAGGCCCAACACCCGCTGCAAAACTTCCAGCGTGTGCTCACCCAGCAGAGGAGGCGCAAAACGGTACTCCACCGGCGTTTGCGACAGTCGAATCGGGCTCGCCACCTGCGGCACCATCCCAGCCAGTGCATGAGGCAGCTCGATAGCCAACCCACGCGCCTTGACCTGAGGATCGGCAAACATCTGCGCCACGTCATTGATAGGCCCGCATGGCACGCCAGCCTGTTCCAGCTGTGCCACCCATTCAGCGGTTGTCTTGAACACCGTCGCCTGGCGGATCAGCGGAATCAGTGCTGCCCTGTTTGCCACCCGCAGCTTGTTGGTGGCAAAACGTGGATCGTCCGCCCACTGCGGCTGCCCAGCCACTTCCGCGAACTTGCGGAACTGCCCATCGTTCCCGACGGTAAGGATGAAGTCGCCATCCGCCGTAGGAAAATCCTGATAGGGCACGATGTTCGGATGAGCATTACCCAAGCGTTTAGGCGCATTGCCTGTCGTCAGGTAGTTCATTGCCTGGTTGGCCAGACAAGCCACCTGCACGTCCAGCAATGCCATATCGATATGCTGACCACCGCCATCGTGATCCCGATGCGCTAGCGCAGCCAGGATCGCAACAGTCGAATACAGCCCGGTCAGGATGTCCGTCAACGCCACGCCAACCTTCACCGGCCCCGCACCTTCTTCGCCTTCAGGTCGCCCCGTCAGGCTCATGAGGCCGCCCAGCCCCTGGATCATGAAGTCATAACCCGCACGCTTGGCGTAAGGGCCGGTCTGGCCGAACCCGGTGATCGAGCAATAGATCAGATCCGGATTGATCGCCTTCAGCGATTCATAGTCCAGACCATAAGCCGCCAGACCGCCGACCTTGAAGTTCTCGATCAGGATGTCCGACTTGGCCGCCAGTTCACGCACCAGCTTCTGCCCTTCAGGGCGAGTGAAGTCGATGGTGACCGATTGCTTGTTGCGATTGGCCGACAAGTAATAGGCGGCCTCGCTGGTGTTCTCGCCATAAGCGTCTTTAAGGAACGGCGGTCCCCAGGCGCGCGTGTCATCGCCGTTACCCGGACGCTCGACCTTGATCACTTCAGCGCCAAGGTCGGCCAGGATCTGCCCGGCCCAAGGCCCGGCCAGCACCCGCGATAAATCCAGTACCCGTAGATGCGATAGCGCGCCCATGGACGTTCTCCTTAATAGAACGCCTGGAGGCCGGTTTGCGCACGACCGAGGATCAGCGCATGGACGTCGTGCGTACCTTCATAGGTGTTCACCACTTCCAGGTTGACCAGGTGACGCGCGACACCGAATTCATCGGAGATGCCATTGCCGCCCAACATATCGCGAGCCATGCGCGCGATGTCCAGGGACTTGCCGCAAGAGTTACGCTTCATCATCGAGGTAATTTCGACTGCAGCGGTCCCTTCGTCCTTCATACGACCCAGACGCAGGCAGCCTTGCAGCGCCATGGTGATTTCAGTCTGCATGTCGGCCAGTTTCTTCTGGATCAACTGGGTAGCGGCCAATGGGCGACCGAACTGTTGACGATCCAGGGTGTACTGGCGAGCGGTGTGCCAGCAGAACTCGGCTGCACCCAGCGCCCCCCAGGAGATGCCGTAACGTGCCGAGTTGAGGCAAGTGAAAGGACCTTTCAGGCCACGGACATCCGGGAAAATGTTCTCTTGCGGCACGAACACGTTGTCCATCACGATTTCACCGGTGATCGAAGCCCGCAGGCCCACTTTGCCGTGAATCGCCGGAGCGCTCAGGCCTTTCCAGCCTTTCTCCAGAACGAAGCCACGGATGTCGCCGGCATCGTCCTTGGCCCAGACCACGAACACATCGGCGATCGGGCTGTTGGTGATCCACATCTTGCTGCCGGTGAGGCTGTAGCCGCCTTCGACTTTGCGCGCACGTGAGATCATCGCGCCCGGGTCGGAACCGTGGTTAGGCTCGGTCAGGCCGAAGCAGCCGATCCACTCACCCGACGCCAGTTTCGGCAGGTACTTCTGCTTCTGCGCTTCGGTACCGAATTCATTGATTGGCACCATCACCAGCGAGGACTGCACGCTCATCATCGAGCGATAGCCAGAGTCGATGCGCTCGACTTCACGAGCGATCAGGCCGTAGCTGACATAGTTCAGGCCGCTGCCACCGTACTGCTCGGGGATGGTTGCGCCCAACAGGCCGACCTCGCCCATTTCGCGGAAGATCGCCGGATCGGTCTTCTCATGACGGAAAGCTTCGAGGATGCGCGGCGCAAGGCTTTGCTGAGCGAATTGCGCAGCCGTGTCGCGAATCATGCGCTCTTCTTCAGTGAGCTGTTGATCCAGCAGCAGGGGATCGATCCAGTTGAAGCTAGCTTTACCGCCCATGAGTGTGTCCTCTCGAATCGGGTCAAATAACGTGGACTGATCCTAGGCCCGGATCGGCGCTACGGCAAACGAGGATTTTGCATACTGTTGTGCTAATTTCTCACTCCGAAACGTCGCGAAAGAGCCTTTATGCGATGTATTAGTGAGATTGACGTACATGCGCAGAAAGATACCCAGCACCACCGCCCTGATCAGCTTCGAGGCTGCCGCACGCCACGAGAGCTTCACCAAGGCCGCCCAGGAACTTTCGCTGACCCAAGGAGCGATTTGCCGACAGATCGCCAGCCTTGAAGAGTTCCTCAGTGTGGAACTGTTCCGACGTTCGCGGCGCGGGGTCAAGCTGACGGAAGCCGGACTCTCCTACAGCCGTCGGGTGGCCACTCAGCTCGATGCCGTTGAGCGCGACACCTTGTCAGTGATGGGCCAGCAGGGCACCAACGTGATCGAGCTGGCCGTAGTTCCGACTTTCGGCACCCAATGGCTGCTGCCGCGCCTCAAGGACTTCCAGCAGAAACACCCGGAAGTGACGGTCAACCTGACCAACCGCACGCGGCCGTTCCTGTTCGCCGACACGGATTTTGATGCTGCCATCTACTTTGGTGATGCGGATTGGTCGGGTACAGAATCCCACAGGTTGATGGGTGAAAATCCGATGCCCGTTTGCAGCCCCAACCTGCTCGGAAACAAGACCTGTCTGACGCCCGGCGAAATCGCCGACCTACCTCTCCTGCAACAAACCACCCGCCCCTATGCCTGGCGCCAATGGTTCGACTCCCAACACCTGAATGTCCCGCGAGACATGACGGGCCCCCGCTACGAGCTATTCTCCATGCTCGCCCAGGCAGCCATGCACGACATGGGCATTGCCCTGATCCCACCGTTCCTGATTCAAAGGGAGTTGAAAGAGAAACGTCTGGTGATCGCCAACCCCCAGGCACTGTCCAGCATCAAGGCTTACTACCTGATGATTCCTGAGCGAAAGGTCGAATCCGCGTCGTTGAGGGCATTTCGTGACTGGCTGGTAAATCAGGCGCACAGCTACAGCCTAGAGGGATAAAGGCTCTACAATGTTACTTGACCCCGTAGTCAGCTAAATGAAAGCCCTACAGATATACGTATTTGTCGCATGACAGCAAACTGTATCGACAAGTCGTACAAACGTCCCACAAGCGCCTGATGACGCGGCTTTGCGCCACTATTTCAAGGCAATGCCGCATCATTCATACGGCCGATGTGTAAATTCTTCAATTTCGGCCAGAATCCTTGAAAAGCACGGTCTACAAGGGATTGAGCCGGTTGGTTGCGACATTCGGTCACGGGGTGACTTGTAGTTAATTTTCCGTCACCCGTCATAATCCCTTGAAGGGCACAAAGTTCGCCTGCAAAATGCCGCGCCCCGCCCTGATTTGGCGGGATCGTGCTGATCGGCCGCCCCCAGCCGCACCATCCGTAGTGCATGGGTTTACTCTATAAGATCACGCAGGAGATTTGACGTGCACATTGGTGTTCCTCTCGAAACCCAGACCGGTGAAACACGGGTTGCTGCAACCCCGGAAACCATCAAGAAGCTGATCGGCCAGGGCCATAAGGTCACTGTACAAAGCGGCGCCGGCATTAATGCCAGCGTTGTCGACAGTGCCTATGAAGCGGCAGGCGCAACCATTGGCAGCGCCAATGACGCGTTTGGTGCAGAGCTGATTTTGAAGGTGGTCGCGCCCAGCGACAGCGAGCTGGCGCTGATTAAAAGCGGCACCGTTGTGGTGGGCATGCTCAACCCGTTCAGCAACGAAACCATCGCCAAAATGGCCGAGTGCGGCGTTACCGCCTTTGCCCTGGAAGCCGCGCCGCGTACCTCCCGCGCCCAGAGCCTGGACGTACTGTCCTCGCAAGCCAACATCGCCGGTTACAAGGCTGTGTTGCTGGCCGCTCACCACTACCCTCGCTTCATGCCGATGCTGATGACCGCGGCAGGCACCGTGAAAGCGGCGCGCGTGCTGATCCTCGGTGCTGGCGTGGCCGGTTTGCAGGCGATCGCTACGGCGAAACGCCTGGGGGCGGTGATCGAAGCGTCTGACGTGCGTCCGGCGGTAAAAGAGCAGATCGAATCCCTCGGCGCCAAGTTCGTCGACGTGCCCTACGAGACCGATGAAGAGCGTGAATGCGCCGTCGGTGTCGGCGGTTACGCCCGCCCGATGCCGGCCAGCTGGATGCAGCGCCAGGCCGCCGCCGTGCACGAACGCGCCAAGCAGGCTGACATCGTCATCACCACCGCGCTGATTCCCGGCCGCAAGGCACCGACACTGTTGAGCGCGCAAACCGTGGCCCAGATGAAGCCGGGGTCGGTGGTGATCGACCTCGCGGCGGCCCAGGGCGGCAACTGCCCGCTGACCGTGGCCGATCAGGTGGTCGTCGAACATGGCGTGACCATCGTTGGCCCGACCAACCTGGCCAGCGCCGTGGCGGCTGACGCTTCGGCGCTGTACGCCCGCAACCTGCTGGACTTCATGAAACTGTTGTTCGATAAAGAAGGACAACTGGTGATCAACCTTGAAGACGATATCGTCGCCGCGTGCCTGATGTGCCGCGACGGCCAGATCGTGCGCAAGAACGGCTGAGGATAAAAACAATGGAAGACATGCTGATCTCTCACGGTATCTACAACCTGATCATCTTCGTGCTGGCGATCTATGTCGGCTACCACGTGGTCTGGAACGTCACACCTGCACTGCACACGCCACTGATGGCCGTGACCAACGCCATCTCGGCCATCGTGATCGTCGGCGCCATGCTGGCAGCGGCGCTGACCGTGACCCCGCTGGGCAAGACCATGGGCACCCTGGCCGTGGCCCTGGCCGCCGTCAACGTGTTTGGTGGCTTCCTGGTGACCCGCCGCATGCTGGAAATGTTCAAGAAGAAAGCGGCCAAAGCTCCGGCTGCCAAGACCGCAACAGCAGCCAAGGCTGAGGTGCAGCAAGCATGAGCATGAACCTGGTTACGTCCCTGTATTTGATCGCCTCGGTCTGCTTCATCCAGGCGCTCAAGGGCCTCTCGCACCCCACCACGTCGCGTCGTGGCAACCTGTTCGGCATGCTCGGCATGGGCCTGGCGATCCTCACCACGGTCGGCCTGATCTACAAGCTGGGTGCCGAACTGGCCCAGGACGGTATCGTCTACGTGATCGTCGGCCTGTTGATCGGCGGCACCGCCGGTTCGATCATGGCCAAACGCGTTGAAATGACCAAGATGCCCGAACTGGTCGCCTTCATGCACAGCATGATCGGCCTGGCAGCAGTGTTCATCGCCGTGGCTGCCGTGGTCGAGCCGCAGTCGCTGGGCATCGTCAAGCAACTCGGTGACGCGATCCCGGCCGGTAACCGCCTGGAACTGTTCCTCGGTGCCGCCATCGGTGCAATCACCTTCTCCGGCTCTGTCATTGCCTTCGGCAAGCTGGCAGGCAAGTACAAGTTCCGCCTGTTCCAGGGGGCACCGGTACAGTTCAGTGGCCAGCACAAGCTGAACCTGCTGCTGGGCCTGGCCACCCTGGGCCTGGGCGTGACCTTCATGCTCACCGGTGACTACACCGCTTTCGCCGTGATGCTGGCCCTGGCCTTCGTGCTCGGCGTGCTGATCATCATCCCGATCGGTGGCGCGGACATGCCAGTGGTCGTGTCGATGCTCAACAGCTACTCCGGCTGGGCAGCGGCGGGCATCGGCTTCTCGCTGAACAACTCGATGCTGATCATCGCCGGCTCGCTGGTGGGCTCGTCCGGTGCGATCCTCTCGTACATCATGTGCAAGGCGATGAACCGCTCCTTCTTTAATGTGCTGCTCGGTGGCTTCGGCAATACGGCAGAGGCGGCCGGCCCGGCGGGTTCCAAAGAAGCCCGTCCGGTGAAATCCGGTTCGGCTGACGACGCGACCTTCCTGCTGACCAACGCCGACACCGTGATCATCGTGCCGGGCTACGGCCTGGCGGTGGCACGCGCTCAGCATGCACTGAAGGAACTGACCGAGAAGCTGACCCATCGCGGCGTGACCGTGAAGTATGCGATCCACCCGGTTGCCGGTCGTATGCCCGGCCACATGAACGTGTTGCTGGCCGAGGCCGAAGTGCCTTACGACCAGGTGTTCGAGATGGACGACATCAACTCCGAGTTCGGCCAGGCCGACGTGGTGCTGGTGCTGGGCGCCAACGACGTGGTCAACCCGGCCGCCAAGAACGATCCGAAATCGCCGATTGCCGGCATGCCGATCCTCGAAGCGTTCAAGGCCAAGACCATCATCGTCAACAAACGCTCGATGGCCAGCGGCTACGCCGGCCTGGACAACGAGCTGTTCTACCTGGACAAGACCATGATGGTGTTCGGCGACGCGAAGAAGGTCATCGAAGACATGGTCAAGGCCGTCGAGTAACCCTCTGCGGCACACGGAACGCCCCGACTCGTCGGGGCGTTTTTGTTTGTGCAAATCGTCGGACAAACTATTCTTTTGTTACCGATCCGGTAACGGTGTTTTGCTTGAAAAGCCCGGAATAGACGCCTCGATTGCGACCTTGGTAGCGGGACAGAAGCCGGCGCAATTCACTAGACTGCACGTCCTGCTACCTGTTGCCCGAGATAACAATCCATGTACCGTGACCGTATCCGCCTGCCTTCGTTGTTGGACAAAGTGATGAGCGCTGCCGACGCTGCCGCTCTGATTGAGGACGGCATGACCGTCGGCATGAGTGGCTTTACTCGCGCAGGCGAAGCCAAGGCCGTCCCCCAGGCGCTGGCTGAGCGCGCCAAGGTCACGCCGCTGAAAATCAGCCTGATGACCGGCGCAAGCCTGGGCAACGACCTCGATAAGCAGTTGACCGAAGCCGGTGTGTTGTCGCGACGCATGCCGTTTCAGGTCGACAGCACCCTGCGCAAGGCGATCAATGCCGGTGAAGTCATGTTCATCGACCAGCACTTGTCGGAAACCGTGGAGCAATTGCGCAACCAGCAATTGAAGCTGCCGGACATCGCCGTGATTGAAGCCGTAGCGATCACCGAACAAGGGCATATCGTGCCAACCACCTCGGTCGGCAACTCGGCCAGTTTCGCGATTTTCGCCAAGCACGTGATCGTCGAGATCAACATGGCGCACAACCCGAATCTCGAAGGTCTGCACGACATCTATATTCCGACCTACCGTCCGACCCGCACGCCGATTCCGCTGGTCAAGGTCGACGATCGCATTGGCAGCACCGCCATCCCGATTCCACCGGAAAAAATCGTCGCCATCGTGGTCACCAACCAGGCTGACTCGCCCTCCACTGTGCTGGCGCCAGACGCCGAGACCCAGGCCATTGCCGACCACCTGATCGACTTCTTCAAACAGGAAGTGGCAGCCGGGCGCATGACCAACAAGCTCGGCCCGCTACAAGCCGGAATCGGCACCATCGCCAACTCGGTGATGTGTGGCCTGATCGACTCGCCGTTCGAAGACCTGACGATGTATTCCGAGGTGCTGCAGGATTCGACCTTCGACCTGATCGATGCGGGCAAGCTGAGTTTTGCTTCGGGCAGTTCAATCACCCTGTCGAGCCGGCGCAATGCTGACGTCTTCGGCAATCTGGAGCGCTACAAGGACAAGCTGGTCCTGCGCCCGCAGGAGATTTCCAACCACCCTGAAGTCGTGCGCCGCCTCGGCATCATCGGCATCAACACGGCGCTGGAGTTCGACATCTATGGCAACGTCAACTCCACTCACGTCTGCGGAACGCGGATGATGAACGGCATCGGCGGCTCGGGCGACTTCGCGCGCAACGCGCATCTGTCCGTGTTCGTGACCAAGTCGATCGCCAAGGGCGGTGCGATCTCCAGCGTGGTGCCGATGGTCAGCCATGTCGACCACACCGAACATGACGTCGACATCCTCGTGACCGAAGTGGGCCTGGCAGACTTGCGCGGCCTGGCGCCCCGGGAACGCGCCCGGATCATCATCGACCAGTGCGTGCACCCGGATTACCGCCAGGCGCTCAATGATTACTTCACCACCGCGTGCGCCATCGGTGGGCACACCCCACACATCCTGCGTGATGCCCTGAGCTGGCACATCAACCTGGAAGAAACCGGGCAAATGCTGAAGAAGTAATTAGTACAGATGGCAGCTGGCGCAAACACAGTTTCGTCAGCTTGCTCTTGCCTCTTCGAAATATGAAAAAAACTGTACTGCTGTACTGGTCATTTCCTAAGGAAAATTCCTACCTTTTCGGACAAAAACAACAATTTCGCACCTTAATAGTGCGGATAGGTACAGTTGCCTCAATTTAGACCAGTACACCCCCTATAAACAGTTAACTGAGCTCTCACAATACAGATGAACTGTATCTACAGAGACTAGGCAAACAAGAGGATCATGGGCACCAGTTAAACCACTACCTAATCCCGCCATAAGCGGAAGGATGTCAACCATGGAACGTACACTCAGTTCCGAACTGTTCTTCGAAGACACTGCTGCAAAAACCCAGGCTTCCCTGCCTCTGCGCGTTATCGCCAACCTGATGCTGTGGCAGCGCCGCATCACCAGCCGCCATCAACTGGCTCGCCTGGATTCGCGTCTGCTGGCTGATGCCGGGATTAGCGAAGCACAACGCTACGAAGAGCTGAGCAAGCCGTTCTGGCGCTAAGTTAGCGTCGCTGGCTCTGACCTGAAGGTCCACCGCCAGCAACCCGAATTGAAAAAACAAAGCCCGTCGTGGGAAACCACGACGGGCTTTGTCGTTTCGGAGAAGAAAGAAAAAAGCAGTACAGTTTTAACAAACCAAAATTATACCTGAACAGTTGCTTCACCAGATTTGATACAGTCTGGAAACTTCGCCAGATCAACACGATGAGACTGTCGCGGCGTCACGCACAGACAGCTACTATCAATCAGAACCTGGCGGGCAACGAGCGTCTGACACAGCAGACACTGCGCCATCTTCCAATCGGCTTACCCTAGGAGTTACACCATGTCCCGACTTCGCCTGCTCAGCGCTGCAGCCCTGCTTGCCGTAGCTGCCAATTCCCACGCCACCAGTTTTATCGTGACCACCGACGCAGTCGTTGGGGCACTCAAATCCAGTTCCGATGCGACGTCCGACATCACGTCTTCATTCAAAGATGACAAGATCGTGCTCGCCGCGCGTGACGATGCCGCCAGCTTCGTTGCCAGCGAAGGTTCCATCCGTGGGGTGAAACTGGAAAGCGCACTCAACCATATTCGTCATCAGGCACCCCAGTTGAACGCAACCGACGCACAACTGGCGCAGGCGATCCTGACGATCTGATCGACTGCTCTGTTCGGGGACACGCTCGACGTGCCCCGATATTTCCGTGCTGGCTCTGGAATGGGCCTTGCGCTAGCCTTGGGACTCACTTCTAACTGTCGAGTCTCATGCGTTTTCTTGCAAATCTGTTGATCACTCCAGTCATGATTACGGCTGCCTGTTCAGGTTCAGCCCATGCTTACGACGCCTTTAACCTGTCAACCCAGGGGATCGTGGCCAGTGGATATGCCACAAGCATGGTGACCTCCGCCCCCTTCGACCATAAACTGCTGCTCGCAGCCCAGGATGACGCCGCGGCATTCATTGCCAGTGACGGCCAGCTAAGAGGCGCACGACTGGAGTCGGCCCTGCGGTATCTGCGCCGAACCCAGGTAAAACTTCATGCCAGCGACCTTGAACTGGCACAAGCAATTCTCGTCCAATAGTTATCCCTGTTTTTTCTGGAGTCATTCCATGCGTAACCCGCTGATTGCTGCCACTTTAGGCCTGCTGCTGTTGGCCGATGTGGCCCAGGCACATACCCTGGTTGCCACCAGTAATATCCTGATCCGTGCTACCCAGCGCACCCTCGATTTCACTTCCGACACCACCACGTCCATTCGCGATTCGAAAATCGTGCGCGAGGCCCAGGACGACGCCGCCAGTTTCGTTGCCAGCAATGGCGACATACGTGGCGCTCATCTGGAATCAGCCTTCGATTTGCTGCGCACCCGCGTGCCGGAAGCCCGTGACGCCAGTGACCTGGATCTCGCTGAAGCCATCCTCGCACTGTGAAGCGTCCAGGCGCCTGGCTGCTGGCCGGGGCCCTGTTGCTGTTCGGCAACACGGCCCACGCCGGCCTTCAATTACAGCTCAAGACCGAAGGTCTGACACCCGCGCAACAGCACGCCAGCCAGGCGTTGCTCGATGAAGCCATGCAGGCACTGCCGCCACGCTTCGTCGAGCAACTCGATCGACACATCGATGTCGGCTGGACCGATGACATGCCAAGAAATGCCTACGGTCAGGCGACACTGGTGTCCGAACTCGACCTGAACCGCAACCTGCTGGCCGGCCTCACCGATGGCAGCGCCGCGACCAAAAAAACCCATCGCCCCCATGGCACCGTACGCCGGGAAATGCTCGCCACGGTGTTGCACGAGCTGACTCACATCTACGATCGCTCACGCCTGTGGCCAAAGTCGGAGCGTGCACTGATTCAACGCTGTACCCGCCAAGACAGCAGCTCAGGGCTGGTCGGCATCCCCGACCAATGCCGCGGCCAGACCGGCCGCCGCTTTACCCTCAGCGATGATCCACGCCTGCTCGACCTCGCCGGCTGGCCGCAATACGTCGGCCGTCGTGGCGAACGCGAACAGTACAACCGGCAGATCGCGCGCAGCCCGGACATCTACGAGACGAGCAGCCCCAAGGAGTTCGTCGCGGTCAATATCGAGTACTTCCTGCTCGATCCGAGCTATGCCTGCCGTCGTCCCGCGTTGTACCGCTACTACAAAGAACACTTCGGCTGGGCACCCGCTGCCAAAGACGCTTGCGGCAAAACCGTCGCCTTCCTCAATGCCGGCAGTGATTTCGCCAAAACACCACTGGGACAGGTCGATCCTGAACGGGTTTACGCCATCGATTACCTGTTGGCCGAAGCTAACCAGAACCTGTTCAGCTACTGGGGTCACAGCATGTTGCGCCTGGTCATCTGCGCACCGGGCCGGCCTCGCGGACCGGATTGCCGACTGGACCTGGACCAGCATCTGGTGCTGTCATACCGCGCATTTGTCGGTGATGTGCAGATGTCGAGCTGGAATGGGCTGGTCGGCAAGTACCCGTCGCGATTGTTTGTCCTGCCGCTTTCCCAGGTAATCGACGAATATACCAAGACCGAGTTGCGTAGCCTGGCCTCGGTACCACTGAACCTGTCGCGCCGCGAGATCGAAGATGTGGTGGAGCACGCCGCCGAAATGCACTGGAGCTACGACGGCAACTATTTCTTCCTGTCCAATAACTGTGCGGTAGAAGGACTGAAACTGCTGCGTAGCAGCACTAACAACCCGCAACTGGTTGGTCTGGACAACATCATGCCCAACGGCATGCTCGAAGTGCTCAAGGGGCGCGGTCTGGCCGATACCAGCGTGCTGGATGATCCTCGCGAAGCACTGCGCCTGGGTTATCGCTTCGACTCCTTCCGTGATCGCTACCAAGCGATGTTCGAAGTGTTGAAAAAGCAGATGCCGATCAAACAGGAAACTGTCGAAGAGTGGCTGGATCTTAAAGCCGCAGAGCGGCGGCAATGGTTCGAACAGGCCGATTTGCGTACCAGCGCAGCATTGCTGCTGCTGGAACAGGCGAGTTTCCGTCGACAGATGTTGCTGGCCCAGGACGAAGTGAAGCAGCGCTATCTGGGCGCTCGGGAGCTTAAAAACGGCGGCATGGACAAGGCCAACGAGACACTGAAGCAGATTCTCGCCAACAGCGGCTTCCTCAGCCGCCCGGCAGAGTTGCTGGGGACCACTGGTTACGGGTTGCCACAACCGAGCGAATGGCAGCATCTGGAAGCGGAAAGCAGCCAGCGCCAGAAACAACTCCTGGCGCTGTCCGGGGATCTGGACAAGGAGGTGAGGGCGTTGCTTGAACCGGGCCGCGCCGCCGAGATGGCCGCCAACGAGGCCAACGTGACGCAGATCGGTGAGCACCTGCGCAAACTGCACAAGGCATCAGGCGGGATAGAGTTGCCTTGATACCGCACCTTGTGGGAGCGAGCCTGCTCCCACAAGGTTTACAGCGTTCAGGAGCTTTACCTTCAGCTGACGCGGGCTTTACGCACGCCTTCGGCCAACGCCGAGCACAGGCTCAGAACGCCATCGACGGCTTGTTCCGGGGAAGTGGCATTGGCGATGTGATCGATCAACGCCGAACCCACCACAACACCGTCAGCCAGCCGCGCAATGGACGCCGCCTGTTCTGGAGTCCGGATACCGAAGCCGATGCTGATCGGCAGATCGGTATGGCGACGCAGACGGGCGACCGCTTCCTCGACGTGCTCCAGCGTGGCGGCACCGGCACCGGTCACACCGGCCACCGAGACGTAGTAGACGAAGCCGGAGCTGCCGTTGAGAACGGTCGGCAGGCGCACATCATCGGTGGTTGGCGTGGTCAGGCGAATGAAGTCCAGGCCCGCTGCCTGCGCCGGGTCGCACAACTCGCCGTTATGCTCTGGCGGCAGGTCGACCACGATCAGGCCGTCAACGCCGGCCTCCTTGGCTTCGGCGATGAAGCGCGGTACGCCGTACATGTGGATCGGGTTGAAGTACCCCATCAGCACCAGCGGCGTTTCGTTGTTGTCCTGGCGGAACTCGCGAACCATTTGCAGGGTTTTTGCCAGATTCTGCTTGGCACCCAATGCACGGATGTTGGCGAGCTGGATTGCCGGGCCATCAGCCATCGGGTCGGTGAAGGGCATGCCCAGTTCGATCACGTCGGCACCAGCCGCCGGTAAGCCCTTGAGGATGGCCAGGGAGGTGTCATAGCCCGGGTCGCCGGCAGTGACGAAGGTCACCAGGGCGGCGCGGTTCTGTTCCTTGAGTTCGGCAAAACGCGTTTGCAGGCGGCTCATCAGTGTTTCTCCTGCTTGGATTGTTCCATGTGGTGCATCACGGTCTGCATGTCTTTGTCGCCACGGCCGGACAGGTTGACCACCATCAGGTGATCTTTTGGCAAGGTCGGTGCGCGCTTGAATACTTCAGCCAGGGCATGGGCGCTTTCCAGGGCAGGGATGATCCCTTCCAGGCGGCAGCACTGGTGGAATGCAGCGAGGGCTTCGTCGTCGGTCACCGAGGTGTACTGAACGCGGCCGATGTCATGCAACCAGGCGTGTTCCGGACCAATGCCCGGGTAGTCCAGGCCAGCGGAGATCGAGTGGGCGTCGATGATCTGGCCATCGTCGTCCTGCAGCAAGAAGGTGCGATTGCCGTGCAACACACCGGGTACGCCGCCGTTCAGGCTGGCCGCATGCTTGCCGGTCTCGATACCGTAACCGGCGGCTTCGACGCCGATGATCTCGACACTCTGGTCGTCGAGGAACGGGTGGAACAGGCCCATGGCGTTGGAACCACCGCCGATGCACGCCACCAGGCTGTCTGGCAGGCGACCTTCCTGGGCTTGCAGCTGCTCGCGGGTTTCCTTGCCGATCACGGCCTGGAAGTCGCGAACCATCGCCGGGTAAGGGTGCGGACCGGCCACGGTACCGATCAGGTAGAAGGTGCTGTCAACGTTGGTCACCCAGTCACGCAGGGCTTCGTTCATCGCGTCTTTCAGCGTGCCGGTACCGGCTACCACCGGGATAACCTCGGCACCCAGCAGCTTCATGCGGAACACGTTGGCCTGCTGACGCTCGATGTCAGTGGTGCCCATGTAGATCACGCAATCCAGACCGAAACGCGCAGCGACGGTGGCAGTGGCCACACCGTGCATGCCGGCGCCGGTCTCGGCGATGATGCGCTTCTTGCCCATGCGCCGCGCCAGCAGGATCTGACCGATGCAGTTGTTGATCTTGTGCGCGCCGGTGTGGTTCAGCTCTTCACGCTTGAGGTAGATCTTCGCGCCGCCGCAGAACTCGGTCAAACGCTCGGCGAAGTACAGTGGGCTTGGACGTCCGACGTAGTCGCGCTGGAAGTAGGCCAGTTCTTCCTTGAATGCAGGATCTTCCTTGGCCAACTCATATTCGCGGGCCAGGTCGAGGATCAACGGCATCAGGGTTTCGGCAACGTAGCGGCCGCCGAACGCGCCAAACAGGCCGTTGGCATCAGGGCCGTTGCGCAGATTAGTCTGGGTCATGGGGCGCTCCAGTTGAATGCGTGAAGTGATGCATAAAGAGATAGTGGGCTTCACTCTACCCCTGACGCCCCGACCTGAAAACCGATAAGATCGCCACAACCTGTCAGGAAAACTCACAGATCAAATGAGCCATGACCTTCCTCCGCTGAACGCGCTTCGCGCCTTCGAAGCCACTGCCCGCCTGAACAGCGTCAGTCAGGCGGCGGAACAGCTGCACGTCACCCACGGTGCGGTCAGCCGGCAACTCAAGGTGCTTGAAGAACACCTCGGCGTAAGCCTGTTCATCAAGGACGGTCGCGGCCTGAAACTCACAGATGCCGGGTTGCGACTGCGTGATGCCAGCAGCGAAGCCTTCGAGCGCCTGCGCAGCGTTTGCGCCGAACTCACACAAAGCACAGCCGATGCGCCATTCGTGCTCGGTTGCTCGGGAAGCCTGCTGGCGCGCTGGTTTATCCCCCGACTGGGGCGGCTCAATGCCGACCTGCCGGACTTGCGCCTGCACTTGTCGGCCGGCGAAGGCGATCTGGATCCGCGAAAACCGGGGCTGGATGCCTTGCTGGTATTTGCCGAGCCGCCCTGGCCGGCGGACATGCAGGTTTTTGAGCTGGCCAGCGAACGCATCGGCCCGGTCATGAGCCCGCGGTTTGTCGGCTATGAACGGCTCAAGCAGGCGCCGGAAACCGCGCTGCTGAACGAACCCTTGCTGCACACTACCTCACGCCCGCAAGCCTGGCCGAACTGGGCGCAACCACGGGGGCTCGACCCCAGGGCGCTGAAGTACGGTCAGGGATTTGAACATTTGTATTACTTGCTGGAAGCCGCCGTCGCGGGTCTGGGCGTGGCGATTGCTCCCGAACCCTTGGTGACGGAGGACTTGAAGGCCGGGCGCCTGGTTGCGCCTTGGGGCTTCAGTGAAACCCCGGCGCAACTGGCGTTGTGGCTACCCAAGCGCGCCGCGGACGGGCGCGCCCGACAACTGGCGCAGTGGCTCAAGAACGAACTGCGTCGAGCGGATTAATCACGCTTGCACAACAGATAAGCGGCCAGCAGGCCCAATGCGCCCACGGCGACACCGGCAGTTGTCCAGGGGTGGTCCTGGGCGTAGTCCCGGGTGGCAATCCCGGTTTCGCGGGTTTTGACCTTGACCTCTTCATAAGCATCGGCAAGCAGATGGCGCGAGTGTTTCAAGGCATTCTCGGCGTTGCTTTTCAGGGTCTTGAGGGTTTTACGC
The DNA here is from genome assembly GCF_047345015.1 of Pseudomonas monachiensis. Taxonomy (NCBI): domain Bacteria; kingdom Pseudomonadati; phylum Pseudomonadota; class Gammaproteobacteria; order Pseudomonadales; family Pseudomonadaceae; genus Pseudomonas; species Pseudomonas monachiensis. The sequence goes on along the minus strand of NZ_CP178857.1, from coordinate 6,265,882 downwards.
GACTCGTCCGAAGTGTCGTCCTTCAGGCTTTCCAAAGACTTGAGCAGACTCTCGATCTCGGCTTCCATGCTTTGCAATGAGGCTTTACGTAACGAGGTGTTGGCCATGGTGGCTCTCCTGCATTGGTGATGAGTGGCGTGTGTTGGTTGGGACTTCACGGGTTCGAGAAAGTGCAGAAAATCTGAACCTCACCCTCAGAACGGCCAACAGAAGAAATAGGAAAAATCACTGCTAGTCTGTAATTCACACGCCGAGGAGAACGCCATGTCTGACCATCACACCTACAAGAAAGTCGAGCTGATCGGCTCGTCCACCAGCAGTATCGAAGATGCGATCAATAACGCGCTGGCCGAGGCCAGCAAAAGCATCAAGTACATGGAATGGTTTGAAGTGACCGAGACCCGTGGGCACATCAGGGACGGTAAGGCTGCGCACTTTCAGGTGACCTTGAAAGTCGGATTCCGGATTGCCAGCAGCTGACTTTGGGCTAGTCTTCTGAACTTGCACGCCGGTCGAATGCCATAGGGAATGGCAAAGCACTCCATGAGTGCGTCCGGCTGACGGCTGGTTACCCCTATGATCCGACCAGGGAATGCAACCGATGAAGAAGTTTATGTTGGCAGTAGGTTTGTTGAGCCTTGCGGGGAGCGCATTGGCGGGCGGCAAGCCATGCGAAGAGCTGAAAGCCGAAATCGCAGCGAAACTTGATGCCAAGGGCGTATCCGGTTATTCGCTGGAGATTGTCGACAAAGGTGCCGCTGCCGGCGGGAAAGTTGTTGGCAAATGCGAAGAGGGCGCCAAAGTGATCGTCTATAAAAAGTAGGCCGATTCTCGCCCGAATAAAAAAGCCGACGCCAAGGCGCCGGCTTTTTTATGCCTGCCGTTTGAGTATCAACCCCGCATGACCTGCGCCAGCAGCTCGTAGGAATGCACGCGATCGGCATGTTCGTACAGGTCACAGGTGAAAATGAGCTCGTCGGCCTGGGTCTGTTCGATCAGGACCTCAAGTTTGGCGCGGATTTTCTGCGGGCTGCCGATCATGGCCAGCCCAAGGAAATCGTGCACGGCATCTTTTTCATGGGGCAGCCACAGGCCGTCCATGGACTTCACCGGAGGACGCTGTACCAGGCTTTGGCCACGCATCAGGGCGAGAATCCGCTGGAACACCGAGGTCGCCAGGTAATCGGCCTGCTCGTCGGTATCGGCTGCCACCAATGGCACGCCGAGCATCACGTAGGGCTTGTCCAAAACGGCTGACGGCTTGAAATGATTGCGGTAGACCCGAATCGCCTCATGCATGTAGCGCGGAGCGAAATGCGAGGCGAAGGCGTAGGGCAGACCGCGCTCGCCGGCCAATTGCGCACTGAACAGGCTCGATCCCAACAACCAGACCGGCACATTGGTCCCGGTTCCCGGCATCGCGATGATGCGTTGGTCCGGGGTACGCGGCCCGAGGTAGCGCACCAGTTCCGCCACATCTTCCGGGAAGTCGTCGGCGCTGCCGGAGCGTTCGCGGCGCAGTGCACGTGCGGTCATCTGATCGGAACCGGGAGCGCGCCCCAGGCCCAGATCGATCCGGCCCGGATAAAGGCTTTCCAGGGTGCCGAACTGCTCGGCAATCACCAACGGTGCGTGGTTGGGCAACATCACCCCGCCCGAACCGACTCGAATGGTTGACGTGCCACCGGCCAGATAACCGAGCAGCACCGAAGTCGCGGAACTGGCGATGCCATCCATGTTGTGATGCTCAGCCACCCAGAAGCGGTTGTAGCCGAATTTCTCGACGTGCTGCGCCAGGTCCAGCGAATTGCGCAGCGACTGGGCCGCGCTGCCGTTCTCGCGCACCGGCACCAGATCGAGGGTCGAGAACTTGATATCGGACAGTCGTTTCATAAACCTGCTTCTCCAATTGAGGGCGCAGGTTTGTTCTTGCGAACGCAAACCTGCCGAATCCAAAAGCCTGATTCATGCAATGAGGGCATATACCCGAGTTTCAATAGCCCGGTAAAAAATCCCGCAAAAAAAGCAGACTGATCGGACGAGATGAACTTTGCCCCACCGTCTATCCTCACAACCCAGGCAAACGGAAACCACGAAGGCGCGACGTTTCGCGTCAATCTTGAGGAGGCAGGCATGGCTATCGTTAAGAAAGCTTCGGCTCATTGGGAAGGTGATCTGAAAACCGGCATCGGCTCGATTTCCACAGAAACCGGCGTGCTCCGCGAAGCACCCTATGGCTTCAAGGCGCGCTTCGAAGGCGGCCGGGGTACCAACCCGGAAGAGCTGATCGGCGCGGCCCACGCCGGCTGTTTCTCCATGGCGTTTTCCATGATTCTCGGCGATGCCGGCCTGAAGGCCGATAGCATCGATACCCAGGCTGAAGTCACCCTGGATCAAGTGGACGGCGGTTTTGCGATTACCGCAGTTAAATTGATTCTGAAGGCAAAAATCCCCGGGGCGACCCAGGCCCGGTTCGAAGAGCTGAGCAACAAGGCCAAAGAGGGCTGTCCGGTGTCAAAAGTGCTGAATGCGAAGATCAGCCTGGAGGCAACGTTGGTCGGCTAGATTTTCATTGAAGACAAAAGATCGCAGCCTTGCACAACCTGCCGGGATCATTCGGTAAAAGGAGCTCAAGGCTGCGATCTTTTTTGCGTCGCGACAGACTTGCCCGCTAAAACTGTGGTCGAATAAATGACAGCAGCGAAAACCACGATTGTGCGTGCTGCCTCAAAGGAGCTTCACCATGAAACGTTTTGCCTTGGCGCTTATCTGTTGCGCACTGGCCACTTCGGCCCTTGCGGCACCGAAACCCTGCGAAGAACTCAAGGCCGAGATCGAAGCCAAGATCCAGGCCAGCGGCGTCACTTCCTACACGCTTGAAATCGTCACCAACGACGAGGTTCATGACCAGAACATGGTCGTGGGCTCGTGCGAAAACGGCACGAAGAAAATCATTTACCAGAAAAACGACCGCTGAACCATTCACATCAGGCAGTAGGATTCCCGGTCTTCAGCAACGATTTCGCGTTTGGCGTTGTACAGCCGGGCACCGGGGGTAAAGGCAATGGAACGGCCTTCGAGCACATAACGCTGGCCGGCTTCGAAATGATCGTATTTGATGGTCAGGTAGCACAGCCGCTCCGAAGGGCCGCTCATCATGCCCAATCCGCCACCGGGTACTTCAAAGTCGAAACGCACGATCAGTTCATGGCTGCCCGGCGTGACCTCGAAAAAACGCCCGTCGCGCAGGCGTTGTTTATCCAGTCGTTCGGCCATCAACAACTTGTCGTTAGGGAAAGGTGTCGAGAATTCGACCCAGGCCATTTTGGGATTGGGTGTCGGCATCGGGCTTTGGCAACCCGCGACAACACCGACGGCGAGTAACAGCATCAACCTGCGCATGATGGATGTCCCAAGGGATATGCATCCAGCATAACGCCGATCAGGTGTGTTGACAGCCTGCCGGCGTGCCGCGCCCAATCACTTTGCGCTGCTGATCGTAGAGTTTCGCCCAAGGCCGAAACCCGATGTTCCCTGCCTGTAGCTGATAACGCTCACCCGCGTTGAAGTCGCTGAATTTCACATTCAACTGACAATCGCGCCACAACGGCTCGGCGTCTGGGCCGATATTGGTGGGCTGGACCGCGAATTGGTAGCGGACCGTCAACTCATGGCCACCGGGTTGAACCTGGAAATAGCGTTTATCGTCGGTGTTCCTGTCATCGACCTCCAGCGCCTGCAGCGCCGTATCTTCTTGCTTCGAGTCCAGGTCGATCCAGGCTTGCGCGGGATCGTGGCGGGGTATTCCGAAACCAGCACAGCCGGCCAGCATCAGCAGGCCTCCTGTCAGTATCAACATGCGCATAGCGGAGCTCCATTCAAGCGGGATAGTCTTGCGGAAAGACTCTCCAAGGAAGAATTATTGTGATCAGGCCGCTTCCTAGCCTTGGGTTACTTGATCGCGTTTTTCGCGTTTGGTTTCCGAGCCTGTTGTTTTTGTTGCTCAACGGCTGCACCAGCGCCAGCTATTACAGCCAACTGGCCAACGGCCAACTGCAGTTGCTGCGAGCCAGGGAGCCTGTTTCCAGCGTGATTGCCGACCCGGCGCGCGATCAAAAACTGCGCACACACCTGGAGCAATCGCAAAAGGCCCGAACCTTCGCCAGCCAGCAATTGCACCTGCCGGATAACCAGAGTTACCGCTTGTACGCGGACATTGGGCGTCCCTTCGTCGTCTGGAATGTCTTCGCCACGCCGGAATTTTCCCTCAAGCCCGTAAACCACTGTTTCCCCATAGCCGGTTGCGTGGCCTATCGCGGTTACTACAGCCAGAGCGCAGCCCGCGGCGCAGCGGCTTTGCAACGCTTGCAAGGCATGGACGTGTCGATTGGCGGCGTCGAGGCCTATTCGACACTTGGCTGGTTCAACGACCCGATCATCAGTTCGATGATGGGCTGGGGGGATGAGCGACTGGCCACGTTGATCTTTCACGAGCTGGCCCATCAGCGCTTCTATGTGAAGGACGACACGGAGTTCAACGAATCCTTCGCCACCTTCGTCGAGCAGGAAGGTACTCGCCAATGGCGCGCCTACCGCCAACTGCCACCGGATAACAATGCGCAGGCACGTCAGCGCGACCAGTTCACTGAATTGGTGCTCAAGACCCGCACCCGACTGGAAAAGCTCTACACCTTGCCGCTGCCAACTGAACAAATGCGCCAGCGCAAGGCGGCCGAGTTCGAGCGCTTGCGCAGCGAATACCGGCAATTGCGCGACAGTCAGTGGGACGCAGACAAACGCTATGACGCCTGGATCTATGCCCCCATGAACAATGCCCGGCTATTGCCGTTTGGCTTGTACGACCAATGGGTGCCGGCTTTTGCCGCACTGTTCCAGCAGGAGAATGGCGACTGGCTTAAATTTTACGCCGCCGTGGAAAAGCTTGGCGCCTTGCCGACGGACGAGCGCAAGGCCGCGCTGAAGGCTTTGGCTGACGGAGCCGATCAACCAAAGAACCAGTAGCAAACCCCGATCGCACCCAGCACCCCGGCAAGCTCGGCCAGCAATGCACAACCAACGGCATGGCGTGCACGCTGGATGCCCACGGCGCCGAAGTACACCGCCAGGACATAGAACGTCGTTTCGGTACTGCCCTGGACAGTTGCCGCCACCAGTGCCGGGAAGCTGTCCACACCCGAGGTCTTCATGGTTTCAATCAGCATCGCCCGGGCGGCGCTACCGGAGAAGGGTTTGACCATCGCCGTAGGCAGCGCATCGACGAAACGCGTGTCCCAACCGGCCCATTCCACCAGATGACGGATCCCGTCCAGGCCAAAGTCCAGCGCCCCGGACGCGCGCAGTACGCCTACCGCGCAGAGCATCGCCACCAGGTAGGGCAGCAAGTTTTTGGCGACGTCGAAACCCTCTTTGGCTCCTTCAACGAAAGCCTCGTAGACCTTCACTTTGCGCAGCGCGCCGATCACTAAGAACAGCATGATCAGGCCAAACAGCGTCAAGTTGCCGAGGATCGATGACAGGCCGGCCAGAGCGGTCGCCGAAAGGGTCGCCAGCAACGCCATGAAAGCACCGAGGGCGAGGGCGCCGGGGATCAGGTAGGCCAGCACTACGGGGTCCCAGATGCGCAGGCGCTGCATGAACGCCACCGACAGGAAGCCGACAATGGTGGAGCAACTGGTCGCCAGCAGGATCGGCAGGAACACCAGCGTCGGGTCCGGAGCCCCTTGCTGGGCGCGATACATGAAGATCGTCACCGGCAACAGGGTCAGCGAGGAGGCGTTGAGCACCAGGAACAGGATCTGTGCGTTGCTGGCGACGGTCGCGCTGGGATTGAGTTCTTGCAGTGCTTTCATGGCCTTGAGGCCGATCGGCGTGGCGGCGTTGTCCAGGCCCAGGCCATTGGCGGCGAAGTTCAGGGTGATCAGGCCGATGGCCGGATGACCCGGCGGGACTTCAGGCATCAAGCGCAAGAACAGTGGTCCCAGGGCCTTGGCCAGCCATTCGACGATGCCGGCTTTCTCGGCAATGCGCAGAAAACCCAGCCAGAGGGTGAGGGTGCCGAACAGCAGCACCATGACTTCGACCGACAGCTTGGCCATGGCAAAAATGCTTTCCACCATCGCCGCGAATATCCCGGCGTTGCCACCAATCAGCCACTGGGCCAGCGCCGATACGGCTGCCACGATGAAGAAGCCAAGCCACAGGCCATTGAGCATCAGTCAAATCCCCCCAAAAGATCCGCGAATGATAGCGGGGTGGCCAGAAACGACAAACCCCGGATTTCTCCGGGGTTTGTCTGGTGCGGCAGATGCTCCCACAAGGGGTATTACATCAGCTCTTGGAAATCTCGCCTACCGGCAGCTTTTCCTTGCTGCGCCAGTGCGGCAGGGAGTTCCAGTAGCGCTGGCCCTTGGCGTCGTCGTACATGCCTTCCCAACGAGCGATAACCAGAACCGCCAGGGCGTTGCCGATCACGTTCAGCGCGGTACGGGCCATGTCCATGACACGGTCGACACCGGCGATGAACGCCAGGCCTTCCAGAGGAATACCGACGCTGCCCAGGGTGGCCAGCAGTACCACGAAGGACACACCCGGTACGCCGGCGATGCCTTTGGAGGTGACCATCAACGTCAGTACCAGCAGCAGTTGCTGGCTGATCGACAGGTCGATGCCATACAGCTGGGCAATGAAGATTGCCGCGATGCTTTGGTACAGGGTCGAACCGTCGAGGTTGAACGAGTAACCGGTCGGCACCACGAAGCTGCAAATCGCTTTCGGCGCGCCGTAGGCTTCCATCTTCTCGATCACGCGCGGCAGCACGGTTTCGGAGCTTGCGGTGGAGTAGGCCAGTACCAGCTCATCCTTGAAGATGCGCATCAGCTTGATCACCGAGAAGCCGAACAGGCGAGCGATCAGGCCCAGGATCACGAAAGCGAAGAAGGCGATGGCGACGTAAACCAGGATCACCAGTTTGGCCAGCGGTATCAGCGAGGCGAAGCCGAAGTTGGCAACGGTCACCGCGATCAGTGCGAACACGCCGATCGGGGCGTAGTTCATGATCATGTGAGTGACCTTGAACATGCTTTCCGAAACGCCCTGGAACATCTTCACCAGCGGCTCACGCAGGTCCGCCTGCAGGCTCGACAGACCGAGACCGAACAATACGGAGAAGAAGATGATCGGCAGCATTTCGCCGCGAACCATGGCCGCGAAGATGTTCGACGGGATCAGGTTGAGGATGGTTTCGATGAACGCGTGTTCATGCTGAACCTCGGCCGCCGTGGCCTGGTACTTGGAAATGTCCACAGTGCCCAGGGTGCTCATGTCGATGCCGGCACCCGGATGGAACAGGTTGGCCAGCAGCAGGCCGACCACGATGGCGATGGTGGTGACGATCTCGAAGTAGATGATGGTCTTGAAGCCGATGCGCCCCAGCTTCTTGGCGTCACCGACGCCGGCAATGCCGACGATCAAAGAGGAGATGACGATCGGGATCACGATCATCTTGATCAGACGGATAAAGATATCGCCTGCCGGTTGCAGGACGTTGCTGATCCACCAGGCTTTTTCGGCACTGAAATGGTTGAGCAGCGCACCGATTGCTATCCCCAATACCAGACCGATGAGGATCTGCCAGGCGAGGCTAAGCTTTGCCTTCTTCATATTTTTACCCTTACTTGCGTTTGACTCAGGGAGATGCGCGAACTGGAACGCTTATGGCGAAAAAGTCCAGTGCATCTGCCCCCCGTATAAGGTGCCCCGGAGCGCGTGTTTGCCGCTCTCTGGCAGGCGAAAAAAGGCGCAACTATTCCGATGCAGGTAAGCGCCGTCTAATGCCGTAAACGCCTACCCTATGCAGAATCGGCATGAGGTTTTTTTAGCGAAACGCGCGTCCCAACCGGTTCGAATACGACATTTCAGCAGGCATAAGTGCCGTGAACCGGCCATCACAGAGCAGATTGAATATTTTTTGAGCAGCGACTGAGCGTTGATTTTTCAGCAAAATCCCGCCGGGCGAAGGGAAAAATCGCGGCCAAAGAAAGGTGATTTTTCTCGATATACGGTCACCAATGAAACACCGAGAAAAGTATTTTCCGACGTAACAGGGATAAGGACGGGATAACACTGACGAAATAGAGACGAGCGCTCTATTTCAATATGTTGCTTGATCAAGCCCTTCGCAAGCCCGTCGAGCCTTGGCGGTCCGGCGAACTTGCGCAGTAGCTTCTCCTGACCCGGCCCTTGCGCAGGTACTCCCTGTACCCGTAGGTCACTCCGCCCCTGAAACAGGCAGAACGTCCCGACCCCTTGGTCATGCGCCGGCCTTCCTCAGGTGGCGCAGGTGGAAAGAGGCGCTGGCCTCCTTCGTGTACAAATTCTGTTCTATCAGCAAGCCCTTGATGGAGCCTCAGGCAAGTCGGGAAAACGCCAGCCCGCATGCCATGGCACTACCGCCCAACAGCAGGGCGGCTGCCAGTGACTTGAACAAACCTCTCATATCAGCCTCGACCGCGACGGCCAAAGAAGAAGGAAGCAATGAACATCACCAGGAACACGACAAACAGAATCTTGGCGATACCCGTGGCGGTGCCCGCGATACCACCGAAGCCCAGTACAGCGGCGATGATGGCGATGATCAGGAATGTGATTGCCCAGCTCAACATGGTGATTCTCCTTACGCTTCTGTTTAGAGGTGCTGCATTTCCCGGCGCATGGGGTGCGGCGGAAGTTATGTCTAGAACACCCAACGCTCTTGATGACGTATCTCACCCACAGGCCCGGCCTGGTCGACATCCATCATGCGCATCGGTGGGCTATCAGCCTGACTACTGCTGACGGCGCTGAAATGGGTTTGGGTCGGATGCGGAATCGACAGGAATGGCGCTTCCGGCTGCCGGCTCTGCTCCCAGCGCAGAAACTGCTGGCCGCCAAGCAAGGTAATCAACAGCGCCAGAACAGCAAACAGTCCTTGCTGGATATACACAGGCGAGAGTTGCAGGTGGGCGGCACGTTGACGGTTCATCCTGGGGCTCCTACCACTGGGGTCGGTTCGATAGCGGGCGCTTGTTTTTGAATACCCTGGTTAATCAGACAATTGCAGAGCGCATGCCAGCTTTGATACGAATTAATTCCCTTTAATATCAATATGTTATGAACGCCAAGGAAACCACTTCGCGCGCATCCTGCACGATGCCATCTATGCAGTCGTGCGTATTGCACGACGGGTCTGAAGGAAGGCGTAAATTTTTTGAATTGAGAGGAGGGTACGGAGGTCAGAAATTCACGCTGGCCGTTGGCAGATTCCGGGTATCTATCAAAAGACCCGCAAAGTCAGGTGGCTAACCGATACATCCGATGAGAGCTACCCTGCCATGACAGGAATGGCTCAGAATCAATCATGCAACTTGCCCGATTTCTCCGGGACTAAATTAAGATCATTCTTTAAGGAGCGTAGGAAAATGGAATCCGCCACTGAGCATCAAGGCCGCATTCTGCTGGTGGACGATGAGTCCGCCATCCTGCGTACTTTCCGTTACTGCCTTGAAGACGAAGGCTACAGCGTGGCCACCGCCACCAGCGCCGCGCAGGCAGATGCCCTGTTGCAGCGACAGGTTTTCGACCTGTGCTTCCTCGATTTGCGTCTGGGTGAAGACAACGGCCTCGATGTGCTGGCCCAGATGCGTATCCAGGCGCCCTGGATGCGGGTGGTGATCGTCACTGCCCACTCGGCCGTCGACACGGCCGTGGATGCGATTCAGGCCGGTGCCGCCGATTATCTGGTCAAACCGTGCAGCCCCGATCAATTGCGTCTGGCAACCGCCAAGCAACTGGAAGTTCGACAACTGTCGGCGCGACTGGAAGCCCTGGAAGGCGAGGTGCGCAAGCCCAAGGATGGTCTGGACTCCCACAGCCCAGCCATGAAAGTGGTACTCGAAACCGCCCGTCAGGTCGCCACGACTGACGCCAATATTCTGATTCTGGGTGAATCCGGTACCGGCAAGGGCGAACTGTCCCAAGCCATTCATGGCTGGAGCAAACGCGCGAAGAAATCCTGCGTCACGATCAACTGCCCGTCGCTGACCGCCGAGCTCATGGAAAGCGAACTCTTCGGCCACAGCCGCGGCGCCTTCACCGGCGCCAGCGAAAGCACCTTGGGGCGAGTCAACCAGGCTGATGGCGGAACGCTGTTTCTCGACGAGATCGGCGACTTTCCCCTGACATTGCAGCCGAAGTTGCTGCGTTTTATTCAGGACAAGGAATATGAGCGCGTCGGTGATCCGGTGACCCGTCGTGCCGATGTGCGCATCCTTGCGGCCACCAACCTCAACCTTGAGGACATGGTGCGCGATGGTCGTTTCCGTGAAGACCTGCTCTATCGCCTGAATGTCATAACCTTGCACCTGCCACCGCTACGCGAACGCCGCGAAGATATTCTCAACCTGGCCGACCGTTTCCTGGCGCGCTTCGTCAAGGAGTACGCCCGTCCCGCGCGCGCCTTCAGCGACGAGGCCCGGGAAGCGCTGCTGAGTTATCGCTGGCCGGGCAACATCCGTGAGCTGCGCAACGTGATTGAGCGGGCGAGCATCATCTGTCCGCAGGAGCGGGTCGAGATCAGCCATCTGGGCATGGCTGAAACCCCGGTCACCAATGCACCGCGAATCGGCGCGGCACTGAGCCTGGATGAGCTGGAAAAGGCCCACATCGGCGCGGTCCTCGCCACCGCCGACACCCTGGATCAAGCGGCGAAAACCCTGGGCATCGACGCCTCGACGCTGTACCGCAAGCGCAAGCAGTACAACCTGTGAGCAATCGCCGATGAAACTGGCGATGAAATTACGGACCCGGCTTTTCCTGAGCATCTCCGCACTGATCACCGTCGCGTTGCTCGGGCTCTTGCTCGGGTTGGTCAGCGTGATGCAGATGGCCGGCAGCCAGGAAGCACTGATCCGCAATAACTTCATCACCCTGGACCTGGGGCTCAAGCTGCGTCAGACCCTGGGTGATCAATTGATCATCATGCTCAGCGAGAAGCCTGACTCCGCCGCTTTCGCGGCCTCGAAGCAGCATTACTTCGAACTGCTGGAGGAAGGCATCGCCCAGGAGCCGGCAGATACCGGAAGCGAGCACGGCTTCAGAAAAGCCAAGGCCGACTACGAGAGCTTTATCCAGGCTTATGAAACGTCCCCGAACCCGTCGAATGTGCTCAGCAGCCACGACAACCTGACGGAAAAATTCAACGCACTACGCAATGGCCTGATCGCCGAGCACAAGCGCGCACTGGATAACATCAGCGATACCGAGCGACAGGCCCGGGAGCAGGCATTGCTGATTGCAGGGTTGCTTGGCCTGGTGGGGCTGGCAGTGCTGATCATCGGCTTCGTGACCGCGCAAGCTATCGCCCGACGTTTCGGGGAGCCCATCGAGGCCTTGGCCAAGGCGGCGGACCATATCGGCCAGGGCAATTTCGATGTCACCCTGCCGATTTCTTCGGCGATGGAACTGAACCAGCTGACCCGACGTTTCGGGATCATGGCCCAGGCACTGCGTGAACATCAGGCCACCAACGTCGATGAGCTGCTGGCCGGTCAGCAGCGTTTGCAGGCCGTGCTCGATAGCATCGACGACGGACTCCTGATGATCGACCGCCAGGGTCATCTGGAACACCTTAACCCTGTAGCCCAGCGTCAATTGGGCTGGGAGTCCGATCGTCTGGGTCAGGGGTTGGGCACGGCGCTGAAGCGCCCCGAGCTCGATGAGCAGCTGCAACTGGTACTGCGCGGCGGCACGCTGGAGCGGGCGCTGGAAGACTTGAGTGTCGAAGTCGACGGCGAGTCGCGACTGCTGACCTACAGCCTGACTCCGGTCAGCCATACCCAGGGCCATATTCTGGGCGCCGTGATGGTGCTGCATGACGTCACGGAACAGCGTGCCTTCGAACGGGTACGCAGCGAATTTGTATTACGCGCCTCCCATGAATTGCGCACACCAGTCACTGGCATGCACATGGCCTTCGGATTGTTCCGTGAGCGCGCGCACTTTGCCCAGGACTCCCGGGAAGCCGACCTGCTCGATACCGTGAATGAGGAGATGCAGCGGCTGATGCAGTTGATCAACGACCTGCTGAACTTCTCCCGTTACCAGAACGGTTTGCAGAAGCTCACCCTGACGCCTTGTTCCATCGAGGCGTTGCTGGAACAGGCTCGCTCACGCTTTGCCACGGCGGCCGAAGAGCAGGAAATCAATCTGCTGGTGGAGGTGCAGGAGCCTTTGCCGCGGTTACAGGCCGACCAGCCACAACTGGAGCGGGTACTCGACAACTTGCTCGACAATGCCTTGCGGCACACCGGATCCGGCGGGCGGATACGTTTGCATGCCCGGCGCCACGGTGACCGGGTCATCATCAGCGTCGAGGACAACGGCGAAGGTATTGCCTACGGCCAGCAGGGGCGGATCTTCGAGCCGTTCGTGCAGGTCGGACGCAAGAAAGGCGGGGCCGGGCTCGGCCTGGCCTTGTGCAAGGAGATCGTGCAATTGCATGGCGGGCGGATGGGCGTCTATTCACGGCCGGGGCAGGGTACTCAGTTCTACATGGCGCTGACCGTCTAGGTCACCCTCACGCTTCGTCATCCAGGCGCCGGCCTCCCCGACGTCGCCCCCGGGTAATCAATTCAGTGAACTGCACTGCGCTCAGCGCCCGCGCGAACAGCCAGCCCTGGCCGAACTTCACGCCTTCACTGCACAGGAACGCGGCCTGGGCCTCATGCTCGATGCCCTCGGCAATCACCTTCAGGTGCAGCGACTGGGCCATGTGAATGATGTGCGGGGCCACGCCGCTGCTGGCGGCGTCATGGCCCAGCGCGTCAATGAACGCCTTGTCGATTTTCAGGCAATCCACCGGCAGGGTTTGCAAATAGGCGAGGCTGCAATAGCCGGTGCCAAAGTCATCGATCAACACCTGGTGTCCGACATCCCGTAGCGCTTGCAGGTTTTCCCGGGCCACCACCACATCGACCAGCCCGCGCTCGGTGACTTCAAAGGCAATTTGCCGCGCAGCGACGCGGTGCAGGGTCAACAACCGCGCCATCACCTGGCCGATCCGCGGAACCATCACATCACACGCCGCGAGATTGACCGAGATGTACAACTGCGGGTTGGCACGCAGCAACTGGCCGAGTTGCTCGAGCAGGCGTTGCAGGACGAAGTCCGTCATCTGGCGAATCTGCCCGGTATTCTCTGCCATCGGAATGAACAGGTCGGGACTGGTCAGGGTGCCGTCCGGCCTGCGCCAGCGCAGCAGTGCTTCAGCCCCGACACAGTTGCGGCTATCGAGGTCGAAGATCGGTTGATACAGCACCTGCAACTCGCCCCGGCGAATCGCGCCGGTCAGTTCGGCGTCCAGCGACTGCCGCTGGCGCACCAGCAGAAACACCAGGAACCCGACGCAGATGCCCAGCGCGAGGCTGGCCGGCAGCAACCACCACCAGACCGCCGGGATATGCATGCCGGTGCGTGGGCTGATCAACACCAATTGATATTCCGGGTTGTCGGTGGGCATCCGGTATATCAGGCGTGCCTGGGTGATTTGCAGCGCATCACGGTTTTTCGGTGGCCAGGCCTCGTCCGGCGGCCATACCTGAGAAGCGCCGAGCACCGGAATCGCGCGCGCGCCATGGTCCAGGACTACCAGCAGGCTGCTGCCCGGCGACAGGTCGACCATATCGGTCAAATGCCCGCGAGAGGTCGCGACCCGGAAATTCCCGCGCCCGAGCATCAGCGCGGCGCGGTTTTCATCGGGTTCGGTGGTGGTGTTGAGCCAATAGCTGTAAGTCGGGCCCTTGATGTCTGGCGATCGACTCAGCGACAACCCTTCCTGGCGGGGGCGATTGGAGCAGATTCGCGAGGAGTCCATGTAGGCAGCTTCGTAGACGAAGCGATAATTGAACGAAACCTGCTGCAGGGTTGCGATCATTTCAGCATCGCAACCGCGCAACGGTTGCGCTTCAAGGTCGTCAAGGCTTTCACGCAGTTGACCGAAGAGCTGTTCCAGGCGGGCGAGGAAGCGTTCGCCCTGAGCATTCATTTCTTCGCTTTCGTTTTGCTCGACCTGGTGTATGGCAACGAACAGGCTGCCGGCCATCAACAACGTTGCGCTCAAGACAGTAGACATCAGCCCCAGGAACCAGGGGCGATGGAACCAACTACGTAAGGTCTCTCGAGCAGCGGTCATTGTGAAATATCCGAAGGATTACCAATGAGTTATAGCTGCTGATTGGAAAAAAGCCCTGACCGTCGGGCGGGCGTCATTATTTTGTCTGATTCAACACCAAAAGTAGCGCGGCAGTTTGCGCATCCGGAGTGCCATCGAAGTGCGCCGGACGGAAATGCATCTGGAATGCCGCGATCACATGTCGTGTCGCGACATCGAGCTCGCCGGTTTGTGGCGAGGCATAACCCAGGCGGGTCAACTGCGCCTGAAACCAGCTGATGCTCGGCAACTGCTCGGCGAACAACATTTGCTGGCGCGCCACCGCCTGTTCATTCGGCCAGATACCCAGGCCTTCGGCGGCCAGACGCTTCCAGGGAAACAGCGGCCCCGGGTCCAGCTTGCGCAAAGGTGCAATATCGCTATGGCCGATGATGTCGCGAGGCTTGATGCCCTGACGTTTGCTGATGTCCTTGAGCAATACGATCAACGACTGGATCTGATCTTCGGTGTAGGGATACCACACGCGTCCGGTCGGGGTGTCCTTGAAGCCCGGATTGACGATTTCGATACCGATGGAACTGGAGTTCAGCCAGGTCCGGCCATTCCATTCGCTCTCCCCGGCGTGCCAAGCTCGCACATTTTCATCCATCAGCTTGTAGATGGTGGCGCCCTTGTCGTCGCCGATCAGGTAATGGCTGCTGACTTCACCGTGGGTCAGCAATTGCAACGAACGCTCCAGCGAGGCATTGGTGTAATGCACCACCACGAACTGCACACGGCTGTCGTAATTGGCTGAGGGATGACTGGTGTCAAAACGGGGACCGCCGGCGCAGCCGGCCAGCAGAATCAGTGACGCAATCAGAGCAAAATATTTCATGGCGAAGGCAGTACACACAAGACAATAATGCAACAGTGTAACGTAATGCCTGGCGGGCTGACGGCAATCAAACAAAATGGAACAATTGACGATCAGCCCGGCTCCACGCGATTGCGTCCGGCATTTTTTGCGCGATACAGCGCCTGATCGGCTCTTTTAAGCACCTGATCGCCGTGTTCACCCGGCCTGAACGCCGTCATCCCGATAGACACGGTGATGGTCACCGGCTCTCCCTTGAAGTGGAAAGGACAAGCCTCAATGGAGGCCCGCAAGGCTTCCAGCAACTTCAACCCCGCCGCTGGCACCGTGGATGGCATCAACAGCACAAACTCCTCGCCGCCAAACCGGGCAATGAAATCCGTCCCGCGCAACCGCTTGCGCAACACACTGGCGATGATTTTCAGCACTTTGTCACCGGCCAGGTGCCCGTAGTTATCGTTGATCCGCTTGAAATGATCGAGGTCGAGCATGGCAAGCAACAACGTGTTGCCATGTTGCTGCCATTGTGTGATTTCATGATCCAGGCGCTCGCTCCAGGCCGCACGGTTGGGCAGCCCGGTCAACGGGTCGACCAATGCCTTCTGCCGTTGCTCTTCAAGGTGCTCGCGGTAACCCTGGGCCTCCTGCTCCATATGGGCGACCCGTTCGGCCAGGCTGTGCAAGCGCGCAGCGACCTCCTGCTCGCGCTCATCGCGTTGTTTCTGGTGCTGGTCCATGGTACCCAGCAAGCCTTCGAGATGGTTTTCCAGTACGTGCTTGAGATCCTCCAGGTCCGCCGCTTCCTGCATGCTGCTTTGCAGGCCATCGACCTGTTCACGGATCTGCGTATCCATCTGCCGCGCAGCCGAACGGTTGTCGGCGTGCCCTGCGGTGGCGGCCTGCAAGTTGCTCTGGAACGACTCGAGACGCTCGTTCAATCGTTGCAGATAGGCTTCGAACTCATGCTGGCCGCTGTCGGTAATAGCCAGCATCAACGTGGCGAAGTCGTCGAGGATCGGCAGCAATTCGTACCAGTTCAGACCGTTTTTCAAACGATCGCGCATGGATTCGGCTTGCGGGCGATGACGTTCGGGCAATGTCAGGTCGTCGAGCAGCCCCAGCAGCGTGTCTTCGATGTGACTGGCCACCGAGCTGTAGGAGGGCTCGGGGGAATCCGGAAGTGCATAGAGAATATCGTGTTCGGATAGCGCCTGATCGACGACGGCCACATCCTCCATAGGCATCGGAGGTAAAGGCAAGCTATCCGGCGAAACTTGCGCGGTCAGCTCGTCAGGGTTTGCTTCCGATTCAGGAGTCGTCGCGATGGTTTCCGGGGCGGACTGCCCGGCCGATTCGATTTCTGCCGCGACGGCACTGGCCGGTTGAGGTTCCACAGCCGGGTGGGCAAAAGCTACGATTGCCGGAGCAGGCGCAGCCACGGTTGGCCCGGTCGGTGCAGACTCACCTTCAACTCGCGCAGCGGGGGGTACCTGGAAAGTTGCCGCAGGATTCCTGGCTACAGAGACCAGATCAGGAGAAATAACCGTTGATGCCGCTGCCTCCTCCGCTTCACGACCGCCGAACAACCGCTGCAGCAAGCCCGGCCGGCCATTCTCCGTCGGGGTCTCCAGCTGGCTCAGGGCCTTGCCCTGCAAGCCACTCAGCTCGCTGAGCAGCAAGGGTATCTCACGTGCCTGACTGACTCGCGCATCCAGTTGCTTGGCGAAACTCTTGAGTGGCCGACTCACATCCCGTGGCAACGGCAATGTTTGCAGTTGTGTGACCAGCGCATTGAGGGCGGCACTGGTCTGGTTGACCCGGGTTTCCCGACGCTGCTCCGAGTCGAGCACTGCCTTTTCAAGGCGTGGAATCAGCGCGGCCAGGCCTGCGTCCATGTCGTCGGTGCGCACGACCTCGCGCATTTCTTTCATGCATTGGTCAACGGCGCGGTCAGTACCTTCCGCCGCCAGGGTGCTGCGCACCAGCCCGCGACGCAGCAAGTCGAGCCGCGCGTCCCAGCGACGTTCGAGCTTTTCCTGTTGTTCGATGCTTTTGAGGTATTTCTCTTTCCAACGCTGTGCTTCGTCGCTCATTCAGGGGTTCCGCGAGGGGCAGGACTCAATGCGGGCAATGCATCGGCCGTGAGCGAACCCGGCAAACGAATCTCTACCGCTACCGGCAGGTGATCGGAAATGGGCTGTGCCAGCACCTCGACCTTTTCCAGGGTCAGGCTCGGGCTCAGCAAGATATGGTCCAGGCAGCGCTGTGGGCGCCAGCTGGGAAACGTCGCTTCCAGTTGCGGCGCAAGCAGGCCGAGATCGCGCAACGGGGAATGTTGCAGCAGGTCACTGGCATGGGTGTTCATGTCGCCCATCAGTACCTGGTGCTTGTAGTCGCCAATCAACTCGCGGATGTAGGCCAATTGCAGGCTGCGGGCCCGGGCGCCCAACGCCAGGTGCATCATGACCACCACCAGCGCTTCCGGGCCTTCGCCGAACCGCACCAGAATGGCTCCGCGCCCCTTTGGCCCCGGCAACGGATGATCCTCGATTGCCCATGGGCGCAACCGGCTGAGCACGCCATTGCTGTGCTGGGCCAGGCGACCGAGATTGCGATTGAGTTGTTGATACCAGTAGGGAAAGGCACCGAGCTGGGCCAGGTGTTCGACCTGATTGACGTAGCCTGATCGCAGGCTGCCGCCATCGGCCTCTTGCAAGGCGACCAGATCGAAGTCGCCCAGCAGATTGCCGATTTTCTGCAGGTTATCGGCACGCCCGGTGTGCGGCAGCAGGTGCTGCCAGCCCCGGGTCAGGTAATGCCGGTAGCGCTCGGTACTGATACCGACCTGGATATTGAAACTGAGCAAGCGCAGACGACTGTCTGCGGGCAAGCCCGTGGACTCCAGATGATGCTCGTTGACCCGCGGATCATGCAGGCCAACGATGCGTTCAGTACCCCATCGGCGCATGGCAGTGACTGCCCTTAGTTGGCGGCAGCCTTGTTAGCCGCTCGCTCTTTGTCGATCAGTTTGTCGGCCAGTTGCAAGGCCTGTTCGGCACCGCCGGCGGAACCCACGTCAAAGCGGTACTTGCCATTGACGATCATGGTTGGAACGCCGGAGATTTCGTACTTCTTGGCCAGTTCACGAGCCTTGACGATCTGGCCCTTGATAGCGAAAGAGTCGAAAGTCGCAAGGAACTTGTCCTTGTCCACGCCTTGGGTAGCGAGGAAGTCGGCCATGTCGTTCTTGTCGGTCAGTTTTTTGTGTTCTTTCTGAATGGCATTGAACACCGCGGCATGGACGTTGTGTTCGACACCCATGGCTTCAAGGGTCAGGAACATCTGGCCGTGAGCGTCCCACGGGCCACCGAACATGGCTGGAATGCGCACGAAGTTCACGTCCGAAGGCAGCTTCTCGACCCACGGATTGATCACTGGCTCGAAGGCGAAGCAATGCGGGCAGCCGTACCAGAACAGCTCTACCACTTCGATCTTGCCAGGCACGGCGACCGGAACAGGGTTGGTCAGTTCGACATAAGGCGCGGCGGGGGCGTCAGCGGCCTGGGCAGTCATGCCGAACAGGCTGGCAGCGGCAAAAACGGCGCTGATGATCAGATTACGCATGCTTTACTCCTGGACAAATTTTATCGCCTCGCGCGACTTGTTATCGGACAGATCCTGGCGGGCTTGAGTTCTGTAGTGTAACGGCAGCGGCCACAAAAAAGGGCGGCCAAGGCCACCCTTTTTATACTTGCTGTGACGGATTAATCGAGCGTTAACACTGCAGGCGATAAGCTCGCCGCTCAACGCCTGATCCGCCGGCCTTAGTGCAGGCCTTGAATGTAGCTGGACACCGCGGCGATGTCTTCGTCGCTCAGCTTCTTGGCAATGCTCTGCATGGGCTTGGTATCGCCGTCGTTGGTGCGGCCGCCTTCTTCCTTGCGGAAATCGACCAGTTGCTTGCCGACGTATTGAGCGTGCTGACCACCCAGGTGCGGGAAACCGGCAGCCGCGTTACCTGCGCCATTTGGCGAGTGGCAACCGGTGCAGGCTGGCAAGCCCTTGGCCAGGTCACCACCACGGAACAGGGCTTCACCGCGAGCGACAATCTTCGGATCGGCGGCACCGACGCTACCTTTCTGGCTGGCGAAGTAGGCGGCGATGTCCGCCAGGTCCTGATCGCTCAGGTTGGTGAGCAGGCCGGTCATTTCCAGAACAGTGCGCTTGCCCGACTTGATGTCGTGCAATTGCTTGGTCAGGTAGCGTTCACCCTGACCCGCCAGTTTTGGAAAGTTTGGCGCCATGCTGTTGCCATCCGGGCCGTGGCAGGCGCCACAGACGGCGGCTTTGGCCTGGCCGGCTTTTGCATCACCCGGTTGTACTGCCTCACCTGCAGCATGGGCCATGCCGGAGATGCCCACGGTCAACAGCAGACTCACGATCAATTTCTTCATCAGCTAATCCAACTACGGCTAAGGGTTAAGAGTTATGGACCGGGCTTACTCGCTCATCCAAAGGATGATGGCTTGGTAATCCTCGGCACTGCAGTCCATGCACAAACCACGCGGCGGCATCGCCTTGAAACCCTGGGTCACGTGTTGCACCAGCGTCTCCATACCTTTCGCCAACCTCGGCGTCCAAGCTTCCTGATCGCCTTTTTTCGGCGCCATGGGGAGTTGGCCGGAATGACAGGCACCACAAACACGGTTGTACACAGCTTCCGGATCCTGTGTAGCCTGAGCGCTGTAAAGCGGCATCAATACACCGGCAGCTAGCAGCCATTTCGTCATAAAACGACCTTTTCAGGGTTGAGAGCGAGCTGCGTTCTAGTGCGCAATCAAGGTCTGTCGCTCTCGTGAACTTCATCCTACGCTGGGACAAAGCGCACACAAAATCTGCGGCATTATATACTGGCGTCACTGAAACGGAAGCGACACTGCTTGCCGCACCCATTCCTGGCGCCGCCCACATCGGAAATCCCATGCAACTCAAGAATCCCATCCTCGGTCTGTGCCAACAGTCCACCTTCATGCTCAGCGCCGCCAAAGTCGACCAATGTCCGGATGACGAGGGCTTCGAAGTCGCCTTCGCCGGGCGTTCCAACGCCGGCAAGTCGAGTGCCTTGAACACCCTGACGCACGCCAGCCTGGCGCGCACCTCGAAAACCCCGGGGCGCACGCAACTGTTGAATTTCTTCAAGCTAGACGATGAACGCCGTCTGGTCGACCTGCCGGGCTACGGTTATGCAAAAGTACCGATCCCGCTCAAGCAACACTGGCAGCGTCACCTGGAGGCATATCTGGGTGGTCGCGAGAGTTTGAAAGGTCTGATCCTGATGATGGACATCCGCCATCCGATGACCGATTTCGACCTGTTGATGCTCGACTGGGCCGTGGCTGCCGGCATGCCGATGCACATTCTGCTGACCAAAGCGGACAAGCTGACCTACGGCGCGGCCAAGAACACACTGCTCAAGGTTCAGGCGGAAATCCGCAAGGGCTGGGGCGATCTGGTGACAATCCAGCTGTTTTCGGCCCCGAAACGCATGGGCCTGGAAGATGCCTACACCGTACTGGCCGGCTGGATGGAACTGGCGGACAAGGGTGCCGAAGCAGAAGCCCAGTAAGTGCGAAAACTGCCTGCGGTGCACGCGGGCAGTTTTCTCGGGGCAAAAAAAACCCCGGGCTTCATATGGGGAGGGAGAAGTTCCGGGGTTGAAGCTCTAGACCGCTAGGGCGGGGTCCAGATATCTGCCAACACTTAACACAACATAGGAGCATCGAAGGGCTTCACCAGCCATTCAGTAACTCTGAGTGGTGGTGTGCAAGATTAGTTCAGATTTTTTTCAAATGGGTTTGAAATAACTCTGATAACCCTTCGGACCAAACTGTTTTTTGCGCCCTTCTGCCGCGGCACTATGCCGCAGCAGAAAAGGTCTTTTCAGGGGGCTCAGTGAGCCTCATCCCAGTTGTTTCCAACACCCACTTCGACCAGCAACGGCACATCCAGTTTCGCCGCCTCGCTCATGTGCACGCGAATTTCATCGCGAACCTGGTCGACCAGGTCTTCACGCACCTCGAGCACCAGCTCATCGTGCACCTGCAAGATGACTTTGGCGTCGAGGCCCGACACGCTCAGCCAGTTATCCACCGCGACCATGGCTTTCTTGATGATGTCTGCAGCGGTGCCTTGCATCGGCGCGTTGATCGCCGTGCGTTCGGCGGCGGCGCGCTCTTGCGGCTTGTTGGAGTTGATGTCCGGCAGGTACAGGCGACGGCCGAAGAACGTCTCGACATACCCTTGCTCGGCGGCCTGGGCACGCGTGCGGTCCATGTACTGGCGAACGCCGGGGTACCGGGCGAAGTAGGTATCGATGTAGGCCTTGGCGGTCTTGGTGTCGACGCCGATGTCCTTACCGAGCTTCTGCGCGCCCATGCCGTAGATCAGGCCGAAGTTGATCGCCTTGGCGCTGCGGCGCTGGTTGGAGGTCACGTCGGCCAATTCGACCTTGAACACTTCGGCGGCGGTCGCGGTGTGTACGTCCAGATTGTGGCGGAAGGCGTTCATCAGCCCTTCATCCCGGGACAGGTGCGCCATGATCCGCAGTTCGATCTGCGAATAATCCGCCGCCAGCAGCTTGTAACCGGCCGGGGCCACGAACGCCTGGCGGATGCGCCGCCCTTCGGCGGTGCGCACCGGGATGTTCTGCAGGTTCGGATCACTGGAGGACAGCCGCCCGGTGGACGCCACTGCCTGGTGATACGAGGTATGGATCCGCCCGGTACGCGGGTTGATCTGCTCCGGCAGACGGTCGGTGTAGGTGCTTTTCAGCTTGCTCATGGAGCGGTATTCCATGAGCACTTTCGGCAATCGATAGTCGTCTTCTGCCAGTTTGGCCAGCACTTCTTCGGCGGTGGACGGCTGGCCCTTGGCGGTTTTCTTCAATACCGGCAGGCCGAGCTTCTCGTAAAGGATCACGCCAAGCTGCTTGGGCGAACCGAGGTTGAATTCCTCACCTGCAATCTCAAAGGCTTCACGCTCCAGCGCCACCATCTTGTCGCCCAGTTCAATGCTTTGCACGCCCAGCAAGGCGGCGTCGACGTATGCGCCCTGGCGCTCGATACGCGCCAATACCGGTACCAACGGGATTTCGATGTCGGTCAGCACGCTGGCCAGGCTCGGAATGGCCGAGAGCTTTTCGAACAGGGCATGGTGCAAGCGCAGGGTGATATCTGCATCTTCGGCGGCGTAGGGCCCGGCCTGCTCCAGGGCGATCTGGTCGAACGTCAGCTGTTTCACGCCTTTGCCGGCGATGTCCTGAAAACTCACTGTGGTGTGGTCCAGATACTTCTGCGCCAGGCTGTCCATGTCATGGCGCGTGGCCGTGGAGTTGAGTACGTAGGACTCAAGCATGGTGTCGAAGGCGATGCCACGCACGGTAATGCCGTTGTCCTGATCGCCGCCGATGGCGCAGTTGGCCAGGATGTTCATGTCGAACTTGGCGTGCTGGCCGACCTTGAGTTTGCTCGGGTCTTCCAGAATCGGCTTGAGTACGCGCAGGACCGTATCGCGATCCAGCTGCTGCGGCACGCCAATGTAGGAATGGGTCAACGGGATGTAGGCCGCTTCATTGGCCTGAACCGCGAACGACAGGCCCACCAGTTGCGCCTGCTGCGCATCGATGCCGGTGGTTTCGGTATCGAAGGCAAACAGTTTGGCGTTGTTCAGCTTTTCCAGCCAGGCATCGAACCGCGCCTGATCGAGGATGGTTTCATAGGCGGCTTCAGCAGCGGCGGCTGGCGCTTCGGCCTCTGGTTCGCTGAACAGATCGGCGGCCGGTGCAGGCTCGGCGGTAGCGCTCAGCTCCAGACGCTTGGCATCCCTATCGAGGTCGTTCAACCAGCTCTTGAATTCCAGCAGGGTGTACAGCTCGTAGAGTTTGGCCGGATCTTCAGGACCCATTTGCAGGTCATCGAGCCCAACGTCCAGCGGCACATCGACCTTGATGGTCGCCAGCCGATAGGAAAGGAAAGCCATTTCCTTGTGCTCTTCGAGCTTGGCCGGCAGGGTCTTGGCGCCGCGAATCGGCAGGGTCGGCACAATGTCGAGCTGCGCATAGAGTTCGGTCAGGCCCCCGTTCACACCGACCAGCAGGCCGGAAGCCGTTTTCGGGCCAATACCCGGAACACCTGGAATGTTGTCGGACGAATCGCCCATGAGCGCCAAATAATCGATGATCTGCTCCGGAGCGACGCCAAATTTCTCCTTCACGCCCTCCACGTCCATGCTGCTACCGGTCATGGTGTTGACCAAGGTAATGTGACCGTCGACCAGTTGCGCCATGTCCTTGTCACCGGTAGAGATGATCACCGGACGATCCGCCGCCGCGCTGCTGCGGGCCAAGGTGCCGATCACGTCATCGGCCTCGACGCCTTCGACGCACAGCAGCGGGAAGCCCAGGGCGATCACGCTCTGGTGCAGCGGCTCGATCTGCAAGCGCATGTCGTCGGGCATGCTCGGACGGTTGGCCTTGTATTCGGCGAACATCTCATCGCGAAAAGTCCCACCCTTGGCGTCGAACACCACGGCGAACGGACTGTTCGGATATTGCTTGCGCAGGCTCTTGAGCATGTTCAACACGCCCTTGACCGCGCCGGTCGGCAGGCCTTTGGACGTGGTCAGCGGTGGCAGTGCGTGAAAGGCGCGGTACAGGTAAGAAGAACCGTCCACCAGGACGAGGGGGGCTTGGCTCATGAGCAGGATCAACCTTTTCGGCGGGTCCGGCGCTAGAATAGCGGGACCGTTGACGACAAAGGGACAAGGTTATCATGCGCACACTAAATCGCCTGTTGCTGGCTGGCTTGTTTGCAATCACACCACTGGCCGTCATGGCGGCGGACGATGCGCCATCGCCGGAACCGGATGTGACTATTCGCACGGAAGGCGACAACACGATCAAGGAGTACCGCCAGAATGGCTTCCTGTATGCCATTCAGGTAACACCGAAGGGCGGAAAACCGTACTTTCTGGTGCGGGCAGATGGATCGGACGGTAACTTTATCCGCTCGGATCAGCCCGATATGCTGATTCCGTCGTGGAAGATTTTCGAATGGAAGTAGTTTCTTAATTTCAATCGGCGCCGGCTCAATAGCGGCGCCCGTACTGGCAGCTTAAACATGTCTGTGTTCACCCCCCTGGCTCGGCCCGAGCTGGAAGCTTTTCTCGCCCCTTATGGCCTCGGCCGCCTGCTTGATTTCCAGGGGATTGCCGCCGGTAGCGAAAACACCAATTTCTTTATCAGCCTGGAGCAGGGCGAATTTGTCCTGACCCTGGTCGAGCGCGGCCCGGTTCAGGAAATGCAGTTCTTCATCGAACTGCTCGACGTGCTGCACGGCGCGGACCTGCCGGTGCCTTATGCCTTGCGCACCACCGACGGCGTGGCCTTGCGCGAACTGGCGGGCAAGCCTGCGTTGCTGCAACCGCGCCTGGCTGGCAAACACATCAAGCAAGCCAACGCGCAACATTGCGCGCAGGTAGGTGAGTTACTCGGCCATCTGCACCTGGCGACCCAGGCCAACATGATCAAGCGCAAAACCGATCGCGGCCTGGACTGGATGCTGGAAGAGGGCACGCAGTTTTTGTCGCACCTCGGTGGTGCCGAGCAGAAAGAGCTGCTGCAGCGGGCGCTGGAAGAAATCACCCGGCAGAAAGTAAAAATCCTGGCACTGCCACGGGCGAACATTCACGCCGACCTGTTCCGTGACAACGCGATGTTCGAAGGCACGCACCTGACCGGGTTGATCGACTTCTACAACGCCTGCTCCGGGCCGATGCTCTACGACGTGGCGATTGCCTTGAACGACTGGTGCTCGGACGACGATGGCGTGATCGATGGACCACGAGCGCGGGCCTTGCTCGGCGCTTACGCGGCCTTGCGACCGTTCACCGCCGCCGAAGCCGAGTTGTGGCCGACCATGCTGCGGGTCGCCTGCGTACGGTTCTGGTTGTCACGCTTGATCGCCGCGGAGTCGTTCGCCGGGCAGGACGTGTTGATTCACGATCCGATGGAGTTCCAGTTACGCCTGGCGCAGCGCCAGACGGTCAATACGCCGCTGCCTTTCGCCCTTTAAAGCAAAGATCGCAGCCTTCGGCAGCTCCTACGGAGCAATGTAGGAGCTGCCGAAGGCTGCGATCTTTTTGTTTCAGCGGTTACAACGACTCCAGGCACCCTGCCAGATCATTCCCCAACTTCTCCAACACCTGCTCATAGCCCTGAGCGGTCGCCGGCGTGTACCCGCCCAGCGCATCCAGTTCAGCCAGCTTCACTGGCAGTCCGGCCACCAGGGTTTCCGCCAGGCGTGGCCGCAGCGGTGGTTCACTGAACACACAGGTCTTGCCGACTTCCTGCAACCGCGCGCGCATTGCCGCGACATGCTGGGCACCGGGTTGCACTTCGGCCGCGACGCTGAACACACCCACGTGCTTGAGGCCGTAGGCGTCTTCGAAGTAGTCGAAGGCTTCGTGGAAAACGAAGTAGGGCTTGCCTTGAACATCGGCCAGGCGTTTCTTCAGGCGCGCATCCAACGCATCGAGACGCTCGTCGAAGGCTTTCAGATTGCTCTGATAGCGCGCGGCATTTGCAGGATCGGCGGCAATCAAGTCAGCCGCCATTTTCGTGGCGATGACCCGGGCGTTGACCGGCGACAGCCACAGGTGCGCATCCAGACTGCCCGGACGGTGATCGTGGTCGTGCTCGTCGGCTTCTTCGGCGTGTGAGTGGTTATCTTCGGCAAAACGACGCAGTTTCATGCCCGGCAAATCCTGCACGGCGACGTTAGGCAACGTACGACCATTGAGCACCCGTGGCAGGAAGCCTTCCATGTCCGGGCCGATCCAGTACAGCAGGTCCACCGACTGCACCTTACGTACGTCGGAAGGCCGCAACGCATAGTTATGCGGCGAAGCACCCGGTGGCAGCAAAACCTCGGGGATCGCCACGCCGTCCTGCACTGCAGCCGCGATCAACTGCAGAGGCTTGATGCTGGTAAGGACCTTGACCTCGGCCTGCGCCGAACCGATCAGCAGAAAACTTGCGATAAATGCGACAAAAACAGAAAAAAGTCGGGACACGATGACCACTCGAAGAGGCGAGAACGGGTAACATAATAACGTCTCTCACAATCGTCGTCGCCGCTCATGCTCAAAACACCGATCGCCAGCCGTCCCCACGACCACTCACATTGCGTTCACAGCGCTTTGTCCGAGGCCGATGCCCTGTGTGCGCGTCAAGGCCTGCGCCTGACCGCGTTGCGCCGGCGAGTGCTGGAACTGGTGTGGCAAAGCCACAAGCCGCTGGGTGCCTACGACATTCTCGCAGTCCTTAGCGAACAGGACGGGCGCCGCGCCGCGCCGCCGACGGTGTACCGCGCGCTGGATTTCCTGCTGGAAAACGGCCTGGTCCATCGGATTTCCTCGCTCAACGCCTTCATCGGCTGCAATCACCCGGAACATGCTCACCAGGGTCAGTTCCTGATCTGCCGTGCGTGCCACGCCGCGATCGAACTTGAGCAAAAATCCATCAGCGACGCGATCATCGCCAGCGCCAGGGATGTCGGGTTTGTCGTCGAAGGCCAGACCGTCGAAGTGGTCGGTCTCTGCTCGGGTTGCCAGGGGGCTTGATGAGCAACGCGCTGATCCGTCTTGAACAGGTTGCCGTCACGTTCGCCGGGCAACCGGTGCTGGACAACATCGAACTGAGCGTCGAGCCGGGGCAGATCGTTACCCTGATCGGCCCCAATGGCGCCGGCAAAACCACCCTGGTGCGGGCCGTGCTCGGCCTGCTGAAACCGGACAGCGGCAGCGTCTGGCGCAAGCCGAAACTGCGGGTCGGTTACATGCCGCAAAAACTTCACGTCGATCCAACCCTCCCACTGTCGGTCCTGCGTTTCTTGCGCCTGGTACCGGGCGTGGACCGTGCGATGGCCTTGGCGGCACTCAAGGAAGTCGGCGCCGAACAGGTGATCGATAGCCCGGTGCAAAACGTTTCCGGTGGCGAAATGCAACGCGTGTTGCTGGCCCGGGCCTTGTTACGTGAACCGGAACTGTTGGTACTCGACGAACCGGTACAGGGTGTCGACGTGGCCGGCCAAGCTGAGCTGTACAGCCTGATCACCCGCCTGCGTGACCGTCACGGTTGCGGCGTGCTGATGGTCTCCCACGATTTGCACCTGGTGATGAGCACCACCGACCAGGTGGTTTGCCTCAATCGTCACGTCTGCTGTTCCGGCCATCCCGAGCAGGTCAGTGGCGATCCGGCTTTCGTCGAGCTGTTCGGAAAAAACGCACAAAGCCTGGCGATTTATCACCACCACCACGACCACGCCCACGACTTGCACGGCTCGGTGGTCAAGGCGCCCACACCGGGCCAACCCCATGTCCACGGAGATAGCTGCAAGCATGGCTGATTTTCTGCTCTACGCCCTGCTTGCAGGCTTGGCCCTGGCCGTTGTCGCAGGCCCGCTGGGGTCTTTCGTCGTCTGGCGGCGCATGGCCTATTTCGGCGACACCCTGTCTCACGCGGCATTGCTCGGCGTAGCCCTGGGCTTCCTGCTGGATGTCAGCCCGACCGTTGCCGTCACTGTTGGCTGCTTGCTGCTGGCGGTGATGCTGGTGACCTTGCAACAACGCCAGCCGTTGGCGTCCGACACGCTTTTGGGAATTCTCGCACCCAGCACGCTCTCTCTGGGCCTGGTGGTACTAAGCTTCATGCACGAAGTGCGGATCGACCTGATGGCATACCTGTTCGGCGACCTGCTGGCGATCAGCCCGACCGATCTGGCCTGGATCCTTGGCGGCAGTGCTGCTGTACTGCTCTTGCTGGTTGCGTTGTGGCGCCCATTGCTGGCGATCACGGTGCACGAAGAACTGGCCAGGGTCGAAGGCCTGCCGGTGGCGGGATTACGCCTGGCCTTGATGCTGTTGATCGCCGTGGTGATTGCCGTGGCGATGAAAATCGTCGGGGTGTTACTGATCACTTCGTTGCTGATCATCCCGGCGGCTGCGGCACAACGTCACGCCCGCTCGCCGGAGCAGATGGCACTGGGCGCGAGCCTGCTGGGCATACTCGCCGTGTGTGGCGGGCTGGCGTTGTCCTGGTTCAAGGACACCCCGGCCGGCCCGTCGATTGTGGTGACGGCCGCCGCGCTATTTCTGCTGAGTTTTGTTCTGCCCCGTCGAGGGGTGTAGACTTGCTCGTTTTTTGCGCAAATAGAGAGTCGCAGGAATGAAGTCGTTCGCCTCCCGTTATCTGCTCCTTGTCGCATTTTCTTTGCTGCTGGGCGCCTGCCAAAGCACGCCATCGGAAGCCACCAAGGCCGCCGATGCACGGGCCATGGCCATCGTGCAGCTGGAGCAAAACATCGCCAGCGATGAACTGGCCATCGCCGAAGACCAATTGGCAGCCTTGCAGGCCGAATCGCCCAACGATGCTTCCCTTGAGCAATACCAGCGGCAACTGGCCGAAGCCTATCTGCGCCGCAGCCAGACCGTACTGCAAAAAGGTGACGTGGATGCCGCCGCGACCGCCCTGAGCCGTGCCCGCGCGTTGATGCCCAAGGCTCCGGCACTGACCGGCGGAGTCAACGGCTCGATTGCCCAGGCGCGCAAGGCCGAGCTGGAAAAGGCCGAAGCCGCCCTCAAGGCTGCCGAAGCCAAGCCAAAAGCCAAGGTCATCGACCCGATGGCTGAAAGCACCACTGTCGTACTGAATATCAACGATATGGGCAAACTGCGTCGCCAACTGGATGCCATCGCCGCCGATGTGGTGAATTTTCTGTGTGATGTAAGCATTCAGGCTCCACGCACCAACGATTACCCTTGGCTGGCTAACTTGCTGACCAAGCGAGTGAAGAAGCTCGATCCTGAGTTTGATCTGAAGCTGGAGCGGCAGATTTTGCGCAGTGTTCCGGCGCAGATGGTTCTGAGTCCGCGCAAACCCTGAAAAGCATCGTCGGAACGCCGACCGGAGCAAGCCCGCTCCCACAATGCCCGAGTTAGCCACAAAACAAGTGACCAACCTGGAACCCTGTGGGAGGGGGGCTTGCCCGCGAAGGCATCCTGTCTGGCAGTAAAACTCTCAGGCCGGAATCGCCTTGGCCTTCGCCTCTCTACCCCAAACCCGATGCTGCCCTATTGCAGCCAAAAACGGTTTGATCAATTTCGCATCCGCACCCACGATCAACCCCGCATCAGCCTCCAGCTTCAACACATCCAGCAACTGCTTCGCCTCGCCCTGAAACGCGATAGCCTTCAGATGCTTGTATGCCTCCAGCAGGTAATGCAGTGCCACTCCGTCAGTGCTCAGCGCCTTGATCGACGCGGCTCCGCCCGGCACGAACACCGCATCGAACGCCACCGAAGGCGAACCTTCCATCGAAGCTTCGACCGCAAGGGTTTTGCCATCAGCCGTTTTGACTGGCGCCGAACTCGGCCCTAACAGTATCCCGTGGGCCCCCTCCGCTTTCAGCGCTTTCTTCATTGCAGCGATCGAGGCGCCATCGACACCGTTCGCCGCCAAAATCGCAATTTTTCGCGTCTTGATGTTTTCCGGCAACAGATTGGCCTGGCTCAATGCCGGTGAATGATCCAGCGCGGTTTTGCGCACCTCGACGGTTCCTCGACTGGGCGCAGGCAATCCAAGGTTCTGCGCCACGCGCCTGGCCAATTCCAGATCGATATTGACGAGGATTTCGTTCACTTCCCGGGCGCGGATCGCTTCGCGCTCGACCTTGCCCAACTCAAAGCTATAGGCCGAGATGATGTGCTCCCGTTCATGCTCACTCATGCTGTGGAAAAACAAGCGAGCCTGGGAGAAGTGGTCCGCGAACGATTCGCTGCGCTGGCGAATCTTATTGGCGTCGATGCGCTCCGGATAGCTATCGAACCCGCCGTCCTGAGCGGAGGCCGGCGTTTCCTTTGGCCAGCCGCCATCAATGGAGTTCGGCTCATAGGAGGCACGTCCTTTGTCGATAGTGGTGCGGTGCTGCGCATCCCGCTGGCCGTTGTGGAAGGGTGACACCGGACGGTTAATCGGGATCTCGTGAAAGTTTGGTCCGCTGAGTCGGCTGATTTGCGTGTCGGTGTAGGAAAACAACCGACCTTGCAGCAGAGGATCGTTGGAAAAGTCGATCCCCGGGACGATATGTCCGGGGCAAAAGGCAACCTGCTCGGTTTCGGCGAAGAAATTGTCCGGATTGCGGTTCAGCACCATCTTGCCCAACGGCGTGATAGGGACCAACTCTTCGGGGATCAGCTTGGTGGGGTCGAGAATGTCGAAATCGAAGGCATGTTCGTTTTCTTCTTCGATGACCTGCACCCCCAACTCCCACTCCGGATAGTCGCCGATCTCGATCGACTCCCACAGATCACGACGGTGGTAGTCGGCATCTTTTCCCGCAAGCTTCTGCGCTTCGTCCCACACCAACGAGCAAGTGCCGGCCGTGGGGCGCCAGTGGAATTTGACGAACCGCGATTTTCCTTCGGCGTTGATCAGGCGGAAGGTATGCACACCGAAGCCCTGCATGCTGCGCAGACTTTTCGGGATCGCCCGGTCGGACATCGCCCACATCACCATGTGCGCCGATTCCGGCACCAGCGAGACAAAGTCCCAGAAGGTGTCATGGGCCGAGCCCCCGGTAGGGATTTCGTTGTGCGGCTCGGGTTTGACCGCATGCACGAAATCGGGAAACTTGATGGCGTCCTGAATGAAGAACACCGGCATATTGTTGCCCACCAGGTCGAAGTTGCCTTCGTCGGTGAAGAACTTCACCGCGAAACCTCGTACGTCGCGCACGGTATCGCCTGACCCTCGCGGCCCCTGCACCGTGGAAAAACGCACGAAGACCGGGGTTTTCTTCGCCGGATCCTGCAGGAAACCGGCCTTGGTCAGCACAGAGTGGTTTTCATAACTCTGGAAGTAACCATGGGCACCGGTCCCGCGAGCGTGAACGATGCGCTCCGGGATCCGCTCGTGATCAAAATGCGTGATCTTTTCACGCATGATGAAATCTTCCAGCAAAGACGGCCCGCGGCCCCCGGCCTTCAGGGTGTTCTGGTTGTCCGCCACCTTCACGCCCTGGTTGGTGCGCAAGGCCTGCTCAGTGGCATCGGAGCGAAATGTTTCCAGGCTGTCGAGCTTGGCATTGGTGTTGTGGCGGTCCGGGGTATCGGACCCGGCCAGGGCACTCTGGGTGGCGGCAGGCTTCTTGATACTCATCAGGCGTGAACTCCTCAGGCGTATTCCAGTGGCCTAAGTAGTGACTGACGTATTTCTTCAGCCGTTCCTTTTTTCTGACCTTTGATCGCGTTATTGCCAAATGACAGGACAAATGCGAAATAAATGCTAAGAACCTCTATACGGACAGGCTAAAATGCGCGCCCGGCTAACCGCTGATCCTTTTCTAACGCGCCCCACAAGGTTCGCTACGTGATCGAGTTTCAAAACGTCCATAAAACCTACCGCGTCGCCGGTAAGGAAATCCCCGCCCTGCATCCGACCAGTCTGACGATTGAGAACGGGCAGGTTTACGGCTTGATCGGTCATTCCGGCGCAGGAAAAAGTACCCTGCTGCGTCTGATCAATCGCCTGGAAAACGCCAGCGGCGGCAAGATCATCGTCGACGGTGAGGAAGTCACCGCTCTAGACGCCAACGGCCTGCGCCGCTTCCGTCAGCAGGTCGGGATGATTTTCCAGCACTTCAACCTGCTGGCCTCCAAGACTGTCGCCGACAACGTGGCGCTGCCGCTGACCCTGGCCGGCGAACTGTCGCGCAGCGAGATCGATTCCCGCGTGGCCGAGTTGCTGGCGCGAGTCGGTTTGTCCGACCACGCCAAAAAGTACCCGGCGCAATTATCCGGCGGGCAGAAGCAGCGTGTCGGCATTGCCCGTGCGCTGGCGACCAAGCCGAAAATCCTGCTGTGCGACGAAGCCACCAGCGCCCTCGACCCGCAAACCACCGCGTCGGTCCTGCAATTGCTGGCCGAGATCAATCGCGAGCTGAAACTGACCATCGTCTTGATCACCCACGAGATGGATGTGATCCGCCGGGTCTGCGACCAGGTAGCCGTGATGGACGCCGGCGTGATCGTCGAGCAAGGCTCGGTGGCCGAGGTGTTCCTGCATCCGAAGCACCCGACCACCAAGCGCTTCGTGCAAGAAGACGAGCAGATCGACGAAAGCGAACAGCGTGACGACTTCGCTCACGTGCCGGGGCGCATCTTGCGTCTGACCTTCCAGGGCGAAGCGACCTACGCGCCTCTGCTGGGCACTGTCGCCCGGGAAACCGGTGTGGACTACAGCATCCTGGCCGGTCGTATCGACCGCATCAAAGACATCCCTTACGGGCAACTGACCTTGGCCGTGACCGGCGGTGACATGGAAGCGGCCTTTGCCCGCTTCACCGCAGCCGACGTCCACATGGAGGTGCTGCGCTAATGGAAGCCCTGACAAGTTTCTTCGCCAATATCGACTGGTTCGAAATCTGGCTGGCCACTGGCGACACGATGCTGATGCTCGGCGGTTCGCTGCTGTTCACCGTGTTGCTCGGTTTGCCCCTGGGTGTTCTGCTGTTCCTGTGCAGCCCGCGCCAGTTGCTGGAAGCCAAAGGCGTCTACGCGATGTTGTCGCTGGTGGTGAACATCCTGCGTTCGCTGCCGTTCATCATCCTGTTGATCGTGATGATCCCGTTCACCGTGTTGATCACCGGCACGTCCCTCGGTGTCGCCGGTGCGATCCCGCCACTGGTGGTGGGTGCCACGCCGTTCTTCGCACGCCTGGTGGAAACCGCCCTGCGTGAAGTGGATCGCGGCATCATCGAAGCGACCCAGGCCATGGGCGCGACCACGCGACAGATCATCACCAATGCCTTGCTGCCGGAGGCTCGTCCGGGCATCTTCGCAGCAATTACGGTGACAGCCATTACACTGGTGTCCTACACGGCGATGGCCGGTGTCGTGGGCGCCGGTGGTCTGGGTGACCTGGCGATCCGCTTCGGCTACCAGCGTTTCCAGACCGATGTGATGGTGGTGACCGTGGTGTTGCTGCTGGTACTCGTTCAGGTACTGCAAACCGTTGGCGACAAATTGGTCGTCCACTTTTCCCGTAAGTAAGACATGAGCCGGCCATTCGCTGGCAGGTGCCAAACGGGCACCGCAAGCGGGCACCTCACATGGAGTTAGCTGAATGAAAAAACTACTCGTGGCCTTCGCGGCCGTTGCGGCATTCTCTGCCCACGCTGAAACCCTGACCGTCGCAGCCACCCCGGTTCCGCACGCCGAGATCCTCGAATTCGTGAAGCCGACGCTGGCCAAAGAAGGCGTGGACCTGAAGGTCAAGGTATTCACCGACTACATTCAGCCGAACGTGCAGGTCGCGGAAAAACGCCTGGACGCCAACTTCTTCCAGCACCAGCCGTACCTGGATGAGTTCAACAAGGCCAAGGGCACCCACCTGGTTTCCGTGGCCGGCGTGCACCTGGAGCCCCTGGGCGCTTACTCCAGCAAGTACAAGACCATTGCCGAACTGCCTGGCGGTGCCAACGTGGTGATCCCGAACGACGCCACCAACGGCGGCCGTGCGCTGTTGTTGATGGCCAAGGCCGGCCTGATCAAGTTGAAGGATTCGAACAACATCCTGTCGACCGTGAAAGACATTACCGAGAACACCAAGGACCTGAAAATCCGCGAACTGGAAGCCGCGACCATCCCGCGCGTACTGACCCAGGTCGACCTGGCGCTGATCAACACCAACTACGCGCTGGAAGCCAAGCTCGATCCGGCCAAGGACGCGCTGTTCATCGAAGGCAGCGACTCGCCTTACGTGAACATCCTGGTGGCTCGCCCGGACGACAAGGACAGCGATGCGATGAAGAAGCTGGTCGCTGCCCTGCACAGCCCGCAAGTGAAGGCCTTCATTCTCGAGAAGTACAAAGGCGCGGTGGTGCCGGCGTTCTGATCGAACTGCTGCAACGAAAAAGGGGACGCCAAGTGCGTCCCTTTTTTGTGCCTTGAAATATAGACCCCTGTGTCACTTAGTTGCGCTTGAGCATCACCGGCAACTGCGCCACCAACTTCGCATTATTCAACGGCGCCCGAATAAACCCGCGCTGAGTGCCATCCGGCCCGATCACGGCAAGGTTACCGCTGTGGTCAACGGTGTAGTTCGGCTTGCTGGTGTCCGCCGGGATGAACGGAATGCTCACCGCGTTGGCGATCGTTTGCAACTCGTCGGTCGACGCCGGGGTCAGGCCGATGAACTGCGGGTCGAAGTAGCCCAGGTACTGCTTCAGTTGCTTGGGCGTATCGCGATTGGGGTCGATGCTGACCAGCACGATCTGCAGTTTATCCACCGCTTCTGGCGGCAACTCGCTCTTGATCTGTCGCAGTTGGGCGAGGGTGGTCGGGCAGATGTCCGGGCAGAAGGTGTAGCCGAAGAACAGCAGGCTCCACTTGCCTTTCAATTCGTTGATCGCGACCGGCTGGCCGTCCTGATTGGTCATCGTCACGTCCGGCAGATTACGGCTCTGCGGCAGCAAGATGATGCCGGCGTCGATCAGCGCCGTCGGATCGCCCTGGTTTTTCCCGGACAGCACCTTGTTGACGGTCAGGCCCAGGATCAATGCAACCAGGGCGACGAGTATGAAGACGGTTTTCTGGGTTCGAGTCATAGGTTCAACAATAGATAGTGGTCTACGAGCAGGGCGATAAACAACAGGAACAAGTAGTAAATAGAGTACTTGAACGTGTTGATCGCCGCGTGCGGCCGAGTGCCACGGTACAGCACCACGGCCCATTGCAGAAACCGCGCGCCCAGCCCGAGCGCGCAGACCAGGTAGAGAGTGCCGCTCATGTGGATCACATAAGGCATCAGGCTGACGGCAAGCAATGCGAAGGTATAAAGCAGGATGTGAATCTTGGTGTAGTGCTCGCCATGGGTGACCGGCAGCATCGGGATGTCGGCCTTGGCGTATTCCTCCTTGCGATGGATCGCCAGCGCCCAGAAGTGCGGCGGGGTCCAGGCGAAGATGATCAGCACCAGCAGCAGCGGTTCGGCGCTGACGTGACCGGTGGCGGCGGTCCAGCCGAGCAATGGCGGCGCGGCACCGGCCAGCCCCCCGATGACGATGTTCTGCGGAGTCGCGCGCTTGAGGAATCCGGTGTAGACCACCGCATAGCCAAGCAATGAGGCGAGGGTCAGCCACGCGGTCAGCGGGTTGGTGAACGCCAGCAGCATGGCTTGCCCGAGGACCGCCAATACCAGCGCGAACGTCAGCGCAGCGGTCGGCGAAACCCGGCCTTCGGCGAGCGGCCGTTTGTGGGTGCGCGCCATCAACGCGTCGATGCGCCGGTCCACCACATGATTGACCGCCGCTGCGCCACCGGCACACAGGGCGATGCCCAGATTGCCGAAAATCAGCACCGTCCACGGCACTCCAGCACGGGTCGCGAGGAACATCCCCACCAGTGAAGTGATGAGCATCAGCACCACGACTTTGGGTTTGGTCAGTTCCAGGTAGTCACGCCAGATCGCCTGACTGGGACGTTCGCCGATCAGAATCGCCATGGCATCTCTCCTTTTATTGTTATGGGCCCGGCTGAGTGTTTACGCGGGCTGAAGTGCCAGCGCGCTTGCTTGACCCGGACCAGACTGGTTCGGGCGTGGTAGTTGACCAACACCATGGTCAGCAACAGCGCCGCGCCGCCCGCGTTATGCGCAACGGCCACCGGCAGCGGCAGATGGAACAGCACATTGCTGATGCCCAGGGTGATTTGTGCGCCAAGGGCAATCAGCACCAGGCCTGCCAGGCGCGTCATGCCGACTGTTTTCAGTTGCCAGGCCAGACCGAGTAGCACCAAAGTCACCAACAGGGCGCCAATACGGTGAGTCAGGTGAATCGCAGTACGAGCATCGCTGTCCAGTTGCCCGCCGAGGTAGTTCGGGCCGATGTGCTGGGTCAGGTGAAAGCCGTTGGCGAAGTCCGCCGGTGGCAACCACTGGCCGTGGCAGGTCGGGAAGTCGATACAGGCCACCGCGGCATAATTGGAACTGACCCAGCCCCCGAGGGCGATTTGCCCGATCACCAGCAACAGCCCCGCCGTCGCCCAGTGCTGTAAACGTCGTGGCACAGTCAGCGCCGGCAGCACACCGGACAGGCGCAAGGTCAGCAGAAACAACAGGCTCAAGGTCGCGAAGCCGCCCAGTAAATGCCCGGTGACCACCTGCGGCCAGAGCTTTAGCGTTACCGTCCACATGCCGAACGCGGCCTGGCCAAGAACCACCGCCAACAGAAACAACGGCAGCTTCACCGGTTGCCCGGGATGGCGGCGATGCACCCACGCACGACCGGCCAACACCGCGATCAACAGCCCCAGCGTGCCCGCGAAGTAGCGGTGGACCATCTCGTTCCAGCCCTTGTGGGCCTCGACCGGAGCGTCCGGGAAATGCAATTCGGCATGGGCCAGCTGGGCTTCGCTTTTCGGTACGCTGATGAAGCCATAGCAGCCGGGCCAGTCCGGGCAGCCGAGGCCGGCGTGGGTCAGGCGGGTGTAGGCGCCGAGCAACACCACAATCAGTGCCAGCAAGGTGGCAAACAACGCGAGGCGAAATCCAGGCTTGGCCATGACGATGCCCTTATCCGATGTTCGACAGTTTCAGCAGGTGGCGCAGATCGTTGAGCAGGTCCTTGCCCTTTACCGACGGGTCG
Organism: Pseudomonas monachiensis; assembly: GCF_047345015.1. Taxonomy (NCBI): domain Bacteria; kingdom Pseudomonadati; phylum Pseudomonadota; class Gammaproteobacteria; order Pseudomonadales; family Pseudomonadaceae; genus Pseudomonas; species Pseudomonas monachiensis. The sequence goes on along the minus strand of NZ_CP178857.1, from coordinate 6,229,044 downwards.
TAGCGCAGCACCAGATTGCCGTGGGGGTCGATGATCCACAGATGCGGCGTGTCATTGCTCTGGGCGCCTTTAGTGTAGGCAGGCAAGTCCAGCGAATAGCGTTGCAACTGCGGGTACTCGCGTTGAAGTTTAGACTCGTAATCGCTGTTCAGCGTCTGCGCAGCGGCCAATGCATGACTGGCGCGGGACGCATCGCGGCCCAGGCCGATCTGGATTTGCCGCGCCAGATACACCAGTTGCTGACAATCCACCGCGCAATCCTTGGGCGCGGTCACCAGTATCTGCCAACGCTCTTCCTGTGCCTGCACGCCGATGTCCGCACGGGTCTGGCCGTTGCCGATCAGTTCGCCGTGATAACTGCGGCCCTCGGGCACCCAGAAATTCAGCTTGTACATGCCGGTGGCGAGGATCATCGGACCGATCACCCCGAGCAGGATCAGCAGCAGTTGCATACGGCCCTTGCGGCGGTTCACCGACGGTTTCGCCTCAGACATGCTGGGTGGATTCATGGCCGCTCCCATGGTGTTTCTCCTTTGCGTTGTGCCAGCCGAGATAGAGATAAAGGCCGAACAGGGCGATCGCCATGGCGAACCACTGCACGGCATAAGCGATGTGTTTTTCCGGACCCATGGCGACTACGGGCCAGTCGGCCTGATAGGTGGCGGGGCCGGTTTCGGCGCGCAGTTCGTAGGCAAAGCCTTCGCGGTTCAGTGCTGTCCAGAGCTTGTCTGGCTCAACGGCCGTAATCAGCTTCGGCCATGTCAACGTTGTGGGATCTGCGTGCAATTGGAACGTCGCCCCGGGGGAGACATAGACCCACGCCTCGAGGCTGACTGCTTCGCCAGGTGTCTTGAATTGCGGTGGTGTGCGGCGCTCCGGCCAAGGCAACCAACCGCGATTGACCAGCAGCCAAAGCCCGGAGGCCTGGTCTAGAAAGGGTTGCAACAGCTCGACGCCAACCCTGCCGTTGCGTTGACTGTTGTCCAGCAGCAGGCTGTGTTCGGCATCAAACCGGCCGTACAGGTGAACCCGACGGAAGGCCGGGTCTGTCGTGTGTTGCAGTTCGGTGCTGGCCATCGGCTCAGCGGCCCGGCGCTCGGCGTAGGTTTGCAGCAGCGCGCTTTTCTCCGCGCCCCGGCTCAATTGCCAGAACCCCAGGAACACCAGTAGCGGCAGCAACAGCACCACCACCAGCGTTGGCACGATACCCGGCCGAAAGCGCTTCATGGCATCGCCAGAAAGTCGGTCATCGCGATAGCTATACTCAAGTGCATCGCTTATCCCCCCGGAGTCTCACCATGCTCAAAGCAGCCATCGTCCTGATGCTGATTGCCACGGTTGTCAGCCTGTTCAGCGGCCTGTTTTTTCTGGTCAAGGACGACAGCCGCTCAAACCGCCTCGTCATTGCCTTGAGTGTGCGTGTCACTCTGGCCGCCATTACCCTGGGCCTGATCACCTGGGGGTTTTTCAGTGGCCAGTTGGTTTCCCATGCCCCCTGGTAACTAAAAGCTCACAGCCTCAGAGCACATAGACGAAAACAAACAGCCCGATCCACACCACATCCACGAAGTGCCAGTACCAGGTCGCCGCTTCGAAACCGAACTGGTGCTCGTTGTCGAAGTGCCCGCGCATGATCCGCACCAGCATCACGAACAGGATGATGGTGCCGATGGTGACGTGGGCGCCGTGGAACCCGGTGAGCATGAAGAAGGTCGCGCCGTAGATGCCCGAACCCAGGGTCAGGCCCAGTTCACGGTAGGCGTGCATGTACTCTTCGGCCTGGAAGGTGAGGAACGCACAGCCGAGCAATACGGTGAGCGCCAGCCAGAGTTTCAGTGCGCCGCGATGGCCCTTCTTCAAGGCATGGTGGGCAATGGTCACGGTCACGCTGGAACTCACCAGCAACACGGTGTTGAGCAACGGCAGGCCCCAGGGGCTGATGACCTCCTTGGGCGGCGGAAACAGTTTCGAGTCGGGGTTGCTCAGCAGCGGCCAGGTGAACTGGAAGTTCGGCCACAGCATGTGCGCCACGCCTTTGGCGCCTTCACCACCGAGCGCCGGCCCGGAGATATGACGGACATAAAACAGCGCGCCAAAAAAGGCGATGAAGAACATCACCTCCGAGAAAATGAACCAGCTCATGCCCCAGCGGAACGAGCGATCCATCTGTGCGCTGTACAAGCCGCCGCGACTTTCCTTGATCACCGTACCGAACCAGCCGAACAGCATGTAGGCCACCAACAGCCCACCGACGAAAAAGATAAGCGGGCCGTGGGATTCCGGACGCGCTGCCTTCAGATCATTGAACCAGGTGGCCAGGCCAAACACCGTGACGAACATCCCGACCGTGGCGATGATCGGCCATTTGCTCTGGGCCGGGACGTAATAATGTTCATGAGTTGCCATTTATTGTTCTCCTTATCGGGCACGCTCAGCCGCCAGTGTTTACAGCTACCGGTGGATGTCGGGCGGTGATATCGAACAGCGTGTAAGACAGCGTCAGGTGCTTCACATCCTTGGGCATGTCACGGTCAACGATGAAACGTACCGGCATCTCGATCCGCTGACCGGGCTGCAGCACTTGCTGGGTAAAGCAGAAACATTCGGTCTTGTGGAAGTACGCCGCCGCATTGCTGGGCGCGATGCTCGGCACGGCCTGGGCACTCATCGGCTTATCGGTGGGGTTGTGGGCGATGAAGATCATCTCGTTCACCGCCCCCGGGTTCGCGGTCAATTCATCATGTTTGGGGTAAAAGTCCCACGGCATGTCGGCGGTGTTGGTCGACAGAAACTGCACGCGCACCTGCCGCGAGGTGTCGACCGTTTGCTCACCCTCGTACTGCCCGCCGGTCTTGCCATTGATGCCGAAGGCCTTGCACATCACGTCGTAGATCGGCACCAGGGCAAAGCCAAACACAAACATCGCCACCACCACGGTCAGCAGGCGCGTGACCAGTTTTTTCATCGAAATCGAGTCAGCCATGGGCCAAGCCCTCCACACAGAACTCTGTGGGAGCGGGCTTGCCCGCGATAGCGGCCTGCCCGACACACCGCGTCGCATGCATCGCAGGCAAGCCAGCTCCCACAGGACCGAGGCGTTTCATTTCACTTCCGGCGGTGTGGTGAAGGTGTGATACGGCGCCGGTGACGGAATGCTCCACTCCAGGCCTTCAGCCCCATCCCATGGCTTGGCCGGTGCTGGCGGGCCGCCGCGAATGGTCTTGATCACGATGAACAGGAAGAAGATCTGCGTGGCGCCGAACATGAACGCGCCGATCGACGACACCATGTTGAAGTCGGCGAACTGCAGGTTGTAGTCCGGAATCCGCCGCGGCATGCCCGCCAACCCCACGAAGTGCATAGGGAAGAAGGCCAGGTTCATGCCGATGAACGACAACCAGAAATGCAGCTTGCCCAGGGTTTCGTCGTACATGTGGCCGGTCCATTTCGGCATCCAGTAATAGGCCGAGGCGAAGATCCCGAAGATCGCCCCCGGCACCAGCACGTAGTGGAAGTGCGCGACCACGAAGTAGGTGTCCTGGTACTGGAAGTCCGCCGGGGCGATGGCCAGCATCAACCCGGAGAAACCGCCGATGGAGAACAGGATCACGAACGCCACGGCAAACAGCATCGGCGTCTCGAACGTCAGCGAGCCCTGCCACATGGTGCTGGCCCAGTTGAACACCTTCACGCCTGTCGGCACCGCGATCAACAGCGTGGCGTACATGAAGAACAACTCGCCCACCAGCGGAATGCCAACCACGAACATGTGGTGCGCCCAGACGATGAACGACAGGAACGCGATACTCGCCGTGGCGTAGACCATCGAGGTGTAGCCGAACAACGGCTTGCGCGAAAAGGCCGGAATGATCGAGCTGACGGCGCCAAAGGCCGGCAGGATCATGATGTACACCTCGGGGTGACCGAAGAACCAGAATACATGCTGGAACAGCACCGGGTCTCCGCCACCGGCGGCACTGAAGAAACTGGTGCCGAAGTGGATGTCCATCAGCATCATCGTCACGCAACCGGCCAGTACCGGCATCACCGCGATCAGCAGGAACGCGGTGATCAGCCAGGTCCAGACGAACAACGGCATTTTCATCAGCGTCATGCCGGGGGCGCGCAGGTTGAGGATGGTGGCGATCACGTTGATCGCCCCCATGATCGAACTGATCCCCATCAAGTGGATGGCGAAGATGAAGAAGGTCACGCTTTCCGGCGCGTAGGTCGTCGACAGCGGCGCGTAGAACGTCCAGCCGAAGTTCGGCCCGCCACCGGGGGTGAACAGGGTCGATACCAGCAGCAGGAACGCCGCGGGCAACAGCCAGAAGCTGAAGTTGTTCATGCGCGGCAGGGCCATGTCCGGCGCGCCGATCATCAGCGGGATCATCCAGTTGGCGAGGCCGACGAAGGCCGGCATCACCGCACCGAAGACCATCACCAGGCCGTGCATGGTGGTCATCTGGTTGAAAAATTCCGGCTGGACGATCTGCAGCCCCGGCTGGAACAGCTCGGCGCGAATCACCATCGCGAACGAACCGCCAAGCAGGAACATGGAGAACGCAAACCACAGGTACAGCGTACCGATGTCCTTGTGGTTGGTGGTCAGCACCCAGCGCATCAGGCCTTTGGCGGGGCCGTGGGTGTGGTCGGTGGCGGTATGAACATGTTCATCGATTACAGCAGTCATGTCCTGTCTCCTGCAAACAGATGGGCTGGGCAGGCCGGGGTGCGTAGCCCCGACCGGTTCCGTAGGTGCGCAATAGACCGGGTCATTTGCTTTCCGCCTGTTTCAGCTCCAGCACTTCTTTAGGCGTGACCATGTCGCCCTTGTTGTTGCCCCAGGCGTTACGTTCATAGGTCACGACTGCCGCGATATCGACTTCCGAGAGTTGTTTGCCGAATGCGGCCATGGCGGTGCCAGGCTTGCCGTGGAAGACAATGCTCAGGTGAGCATCTTTCGGCCCGGTGGCGATCTTCGAGCCCTTGAGCGCCGGGAACATCGGCGGCAGGCCCTGGCCTTCGGCCTGGTGACAGGCCACACAGGTGGTGTGATAGACCTTGTCGCCGCGATCCTTGAGCTCGTCGAGAGTCCATTCCTTGCTGGTCAGCTCTTTGAGCTGCGCGGCTTCGGTCTTGCGTTCGGCCAGCCATGTTTCGTAATCGGCCTTTTCCTTGACCTCGACCACGGTCGGCATGAAGCCGTGATCCTTGCCGCACAACTCGGCGCACTGGCCACGGTAGATGCCGGGCTTGTCGACGCGGGTCCAGGCTTCATTGACGAACCCGGGAATCGCATCGCGCTTGACCGCGAAAGCCGGCACCCACCAGGAGTGGATGACGTCGGCGGAGGTCACCAGGAAGCGCACCTTGGCGCCGACCGGCAGCACCAATGGCTTGTCGACTTCGAGCAGGTAATGCTCGCCCTTGGCTTCCTTGTTGTGGATTTGATCCTGGGGAGTGGTCAGGTTGCTGAAGAACTCGACGTCCTGGCCCAGGTACTTGTAGTGCCACTTCCACTGGTAGCCGGTGATCTGGATATCGATTTCCGGCTCGCTGGCGTCGTACATCTTGATCAGGGTCGCGGTAGCGGGAATCGCCATGGCCACCAGGATCAGGAAGGGCACGATGGTCCAGAGGATTTCGACGGTGGTGCTTTCATGAAATTTGGCGGCCACCTGCCCGGTCGAGCGGCGGTGGAGAATCATCGACCAGAACATGGCACCAAATACGATGATGCCGATCACCACACAGATCCAGAAAATGATCATGTGCAGGTCGAATACTGCGTGACTGATTTCAGTCGCTCCAGGCGCCATATTCACAGTCCAGGCCGCTTGTGCCTGACTGAAAATCGACCACAACAGGAGGCCCATCCAGACATGTGGATGTCGCATCATTGCGGGTTCCCCTTATCGTTCTTGTTATCCCGCCGGCTTTCACCTGCGGCAAGGGAGCGGCTGCATCAGACTACGAACTTGAGCACCGGGCCTTGCTGCATATGCAGTCGGGCGTCATCAGCTAACTCCATTCCACCCCGAGTATAGACAGCGACTCTCACCTCGCAATGCGAAGGCGTAAATGATCTGAAACAGCATTAACTTGCGTTGCAGGGCACGAATGGAGAAGGATGCAGACGAGTGGTGGCAAACCGATATAACGGGGCCGTCTCAAGGATGAAATAATTATGACAAATGCGTCTTAGCATTTTTCGTAAGCCAGCTAAGTTATGTCTTCCCTATTTCATTGCCTTGTTTCCTGGAGTTTTCATGAACACCGCCGCATTGCGCGAGCAGATCCAAAAAGCCCAACAACACGAAGCCCAGACCGGCCTGCTGACGCGTCAGCTGGAAAGTAAGCTGCCTCATCTGCACCCGGCGATCCAATTGCCGGAGGCCGATACCAACGGCGTACTGACGCGATTTGTCGCCGCCTACATCGAAGAAGTGCCCGATCTGCTGGATGCAGCCAATGAAGTCGCAAGGGAAGCGGGCATTGAGTCACAGATCAAACCGGTGCTGAGTATCGCCGAGCAGTACTTCCTCCAGCCGCCAGCCATCATGGCCGGCCATGTCGGGCTCGACAGCCTGCTGGATGAAGCTTACCTGGCGCACCGGTTTGTCGAAGAGGTCAACGACCTGTACATCAAGCATTTCGGCCAGCCACTGATCCCTTTGGACATGACTGTCGCCAACCTGATTGCTCACCAATTGATCGGTGAGGAATTTGCCAACCAACTGGACGAAGTGGTGCATCACACCATTGACGAGATGCTCAACGACGAAAGTTTCGCACTGGAGTCGGTGGAAGCCTACCGTGACAAACTCAATAGCCCGGACACCGGTGCCGCGTGGAAACGCTGGCCGTGCATGTCCCGCCGTTTGGGCGTAGGCCTGGAACTGGATCAGCCGGCGGCTTGATCCACCGGTAAACACAATCCCCTGTGGGAGCGAGCTTGCTCGCTCCCACATTGGGCTTCAGCCAGCCGCACCTATGCCCGTGTTAGTACGAACCCTGCCTTCGAGTCTGCGCTTCAACCCCCGCGATTCAATCAACAGCTTCGAACCCTTGGCCGCATTCGCCCGGCCCCATTCCTCCAGCAGTTCCAGACACGAGTGATCGATGTAGCTCAGGTTATTGAGCGGCACATGCACCGTCACGCCTGGTGGAATACTGCCCAGCACCTGGGTCAGCGCCGGCACTTTGAGGAAGGTCGCCGCGCCCACCAGGCGCAATTCCATTTCCCCTTCCTGCGGCAGGTCGATCAGGCTGATTTTCAACCGCGAAGCTTTCAGCGCCAGCTTCACCAGCGTCAGGCCGAAGCCAATCAACACGCCGGTCAGCAGGTCCGTGAAAACAATGGCGAGCGCGGTTGCCGCATAGGTGAACATCGGCGCCCGACCGTACCGACCCAAACCACGGAAGACCTTGAGATCCACCAGCTTGAAACCGGTGTAAACCAGCACACCCGCCAGGCTCGCCACCGGAATGCTTTGCAGCACGCTGGACAGCAACAGCACGAACGCCAACAACCACAGGCCGTGGAAAATGGTCGAAAACCGCGTGGTTGCGCCGGCCTGAACATTCGCCGAACTGCGCACGATAACGCCGGTCATCGGCAACGCCCCAAGCAGGCCACACAGCATGTTGCCGATACCTTGCGCCGACAATTCCCGGTCGAAGTCCGAGCGCTGACCACTGTGCATGCGATCAACCGCGGCAGCTGAGAGCAGGGTTTCGGCACTGGCGATGAAGGCCACCGCAAACGCCGCGATCAGTAAAGCCGGATCAGCCAGGTTGAGCAGATCCGCTGGCTTTAGCCAGTCGATGGCCTCCGTCAGGTTGGCCGGTACCTCGACCCGCTTGACCTGCAACGCCAGCATTAGACTGGCAAGCGTGGCCAGACCGACGCCGAGTAGCGCGCCAGGAACGAAGCGCAGGGATTGCGGACGGAATTTCTCCCACAGCCACATGACGGCGATCGTCGACAAACCGAGCAACCCGGCTTGCCAGCCAAACGAGGGCAACGCCTGGGCCATCGCCGCCGGGAAGGCCGCCAGGTTATCCAGGCCCGAGGGTTTGGGCACGGCATCCAGCATTACATGCACCTGAGACAGGATGATCAGCACACCAATCCCGGCCAGCATGCCGTACACCACCGCGGGTGCCGTCACCCGAAACCAGCAGCCCAGCTTCAAACGGCCAGCCACCAGTTGCAGCAAACCCGCCAACAACAGAATGGGCCCGAGCATGGCGATACCGTGTTGGCGAACCAGTTCGAATACCAGAACGGCCAGGCCCGCCGCCGGACCGCTGACTTGTAGCGGCGAGCCGGCCAACCAACCGACCACCAGACCACCGATGATGCCGGTGATCAGTCCTTTGGCCGGCGGTAGCCCCGAGGCAATCGCGATGCCCATGCACAGGGGCAGGGCGACCAGAAACACAACCACCGAAGCCAGCAGCTCCCGTGGCAGAACAGCTTTGAGTCGAGCAGCACGCATGGTGAATCTCCCGAAGTTTTCTTCAGGCATGGCAAAGCCAGGCTGCCTGAACGGCAGCCTCGGCTGAACCACACAACGATTTAGGAGGGTTTAGAAGCGCGCTTTGGGCGTCGCCACGGGAATTGGCAGGCTGCCATTAAGCGGCAGGAAACAGCCTTGATCGGCGTCGTACGCTTTGATTTCGCTGGTTTCGATGTTGTAGACCCAGCCGTGAATAAATAGCTGACCATTGGCCATGCGCGAGGCCACCGACGGATGGGTGCGCAGATGCTGCAATTGGGCGATCACATTCTCTTCGGTGAGGATGTGCATGCTTTCGCTTTCGCTAGAGCAGTTGCAGTTCTCCTGCACCATGGTCTTGGCCACTTCGGCATGACGCAGCCAGGCTTTGACCGTGGGCATTTTTTCCAGACTGTCCGGGTTGAGCACCGCGCGCATGGCGCCGCAGTCGGAATGCCCGCAAATTATGATGTGATGCACTCCCAGCGCCAGTACGGCGTACTCGATGGCCGTGGAAACACCGCCGTTCATTTGCCCATAAGGCGGCACGACGTTGCCGACGTTACGGGTCACGAACAAGTCGCCGGGGGAGCTCTGGGTAATCAACTCGGGAACAATGCGCGAATCGGCGCAGGCGATGAACATCGCTCGTGGCCGCTGGGCCGTGGCGAGTTTCTTGAAGAGCTCTTCCTGCTGAGGAAAGATCTCATGATGAAAATGCAAAAAGCCGTCAACGATATGCTGCAACGCTGCATCGGCGGTTTCGGCCTCGGGTTGGGCTGAAGCCGACGCAGCCAACGGCTGTTTATCCTTGTCACTCATCAATTCATCCTCATTGGCGGGCTCAGGGAGTCTTCCCGGGTGGTCCGGTGTGAAGCCAGTGGCTGTTAAAAAACATCCAGGCCAAAAATCTCGACCCATCAGTCACTCGATGAACAAGGTAGCGGCCGAATCTTAATTGAAACTGAATAAAACGCTCTGGAATGCGTGTTCCAAGTCACAAAAAACGTGACCAGCCTAAGGCGTGAGCGCGATCTTCAGTACTCAACCATAGGCCAATTGTCCTCAAATCAACGACATTTGGCGACCAGGCGGACAAAAGGCATTGCAGTCCAGGTCAAAGCCTTCCCGGCGATTGAGCCCCAGGCGCTTGATGGTTTTGGCAAAGCGCTGTGCCAGCAGGTCGGCGAAGGGGCCTTCACCACGCATTCGAGCACCAAAGCGGCTGTCGTAGAGTTCACCGCCACGGCTCTGGCGAATCAGGCTCAGCACATGCGCCGCCCGCTGCGGATAGTGGGCGCCCAGCCATTCTTCGAACAGCGGCGCCACTTCCAGCGGCAGGCGCAACATCATGTAGGCAGCACTTTGCGCCCCGGCCGCATGGGCCTCGGCGAGCAGGCTTTCGAGTTCGCTGTCGTTGATCATCGGAATCATCGGTGAACACAGCACGCCCACCGGAATGCCCGCCTCGCGCATGACCCTGATCGCCCGCAACCGGGCCGTGGGCGCTGCGGCACGGGGCTCGAGGATGCGTTTGAGTTCGTCATCCAGGGTGGTCAGGCTGATCATTACCGCCACCAGTCTTTGGCTGGCAAGTTCGGTCAGCAGGTCCAGGTCGCGAAGAATCAGCGAGCCCTTGGTGACGATGGTCACAGGGTGTCGGTAACGCAGGAGTACTTCGAGGGTTTGCCGGGTGATCCTGTATTCACGCTCGATCGGCTGATAGGGATCGGTGTTGGAACCCAGATTGATCGGTGCGCATTGATAGCCACGTTTGGACAGCTGCTCCTCCAGTACGTCCACGGCGTTGGTCTTGGCGATCAGTTTTGTCTCGAAATCCAGCCCCGGCGACATGTCCCAATAGGCGTGACTGGGGCGTGCGTAGCAATAGATGCAGCCATGCTCGCAGCCGCGATAAGGGTTTATCGAGCGATCAAAGGGCAGGTCCGGCGAATTGTTGCGGGTGATGATGGTTTTCGCCGTCTCGATGCGCACTTCCGTGCCTTGAGTCACGGGTGCTTCCTGGTACCAACCGTCGTCCTCGGCCACCGAATGATTAGGGGCGAAGCGGTTGTGCGGGTTGGTCGCGGTGCCGCGTCCGCGAGGAGGCAATGGCATATTCATAGTGAGCGCCTTACCGTACTGTATGCTTATACAGTACACCAGAACTCATCGGCGAGCCAATGCCGTTCGGCGCCTTTTGTATAAACGGCTAATTAACAGCTTGACCATCAAACATGGATGGGACGCCTCCAGAACTCTTTGAAATTGAGAGTTACATATAAAGAGTGGCCTAAAAATTATGTTTGTCTGTATTGTTTAGTCGCTGTAATCAGACATATGGAAATAACTTAAAGGGATTTAATAATGTCGTTTTTTAATCGTCGTGGTATTTTTCTGCAAAAACTTGGGCCTACCATAGTCGACCCGAATGAAGTGCTAGTCTCCATGCAGTTTGCTTTGAAAGAATCGAGTCTGGATGGTAACGGCTCTCCGACGGAGAGCCTGCTGGATTCCACCATTTACATTGCTTCGTCTCGCGACGGTGGCCAGACTTTCAGTATTGACAATGTCAGAGACGTAGAGGGTGATGGCAATATCGGTGAAACCGACAAGGTAAAAATGCTGGCACTGGCCAAAGCTTATGCAGATATTGTCAATCCATAATTGATGATTTGCAGTAAGCAATCGACAGGAGAATGTCGATGTGGTTTGACCTGCTACGCATGACGTCCATGCGTAGCAGATTGGATATATAGGGATATTATTATGTGGACACCCGGCGATACAGGTGTATTTCTACAGCGGATAGAAACACCGGGAATTGATAAGGTAATTATAAAGTTAGTAAGAAAACAATCGGACAATAGTGCCGACCAGCGATCTTTCAACCTCTACAGCAATGTCACGACAATGACCTTGCACATAAAGTCTGAGAACATCGAAGAGTACAGACTAGACTACGATCCATGGTCTGACATTAACGTAACTCCAGACCGAAGTATTGATGAGAAAGATATCGACGCCATTACCAAGCTGGCTCTCGCCTTCTACAGTCAACCGATAATTGCTCCTGGCGACGGAGCTTTTCTCTCTCTTGAACCAGAGGATCTTGTTGATATCTTTGATCCAGAGAAACCAATTGAACCTGTCCCTCCTCCGAGAATCGGGGTGCAAATTGAAGTGCTGGATATGGAAGATGGTGATCAACCGGAGTTCGACTATTTCATGACTGCATTATCCGTGGACAATGGAGCAAATTTTAAAGTACGAAGGATCAATCCCCATTCCGGCATCTTTTACGTCCCGGGGATGGATGACTTGGTCAAATCATTCATCAAACTCAAATTGTAAGTCCATGCCAGTCACCTCAGACAACACCCTTTCACGTTTCATTGACAGTCCTCTCACAGGCCTTTGACCGCTCAGGGTTGAAGCTGGATTCCAACATCCTTTCTCTCCCTGAACGGTCACTCGGGCATGTCCTTACTGCGCTTTATCCTTGCGATGTGCCTGTTGCTGGTCGCATTGTTCAACCTCACACCAGCTCTTGCCGCCGACAGCATCTCGACTCGCCCAACAGACTGGGCGCAACCAGTCGAGGTCCAGTACAACCTTTTCCAGATGTCGCCTACGCTGTACCGCAGTGCGTTGCCGGACAGTGGGGCATTGCCGTTACTGGAAAGACTCAGGGTCGGCACGGTGGTCAGTTTTCTGCCCGAGTCAGACGCGAGCTGGTTGTCCACGGCAAAAATCACCCAAGTTCATTTGCCTTATCGAACCAACCACGTAGATGATGCAGACATACTCAAGGCACTGCGTACCATTCAAACCGCCGAAGCCAACGGTCCAGTGCTGATGCACTGCAAGCATGGCTCCGACCGGACCGGACTGATAGCGGCCATGTACAGGGTGGTGGTGCAGGGCTGGACCAAGGAAGAGGCACTGAACGAAATGACCCAGGGCGGCTTTGGCGACAGCACCCACTTCAAGGACGGCATCCGCTACATGATGCAGGCTGATGTGGAAAAACTGCGCACTGCCCTGGCCAATGGCGACTGCAGCACCAGCCCGTTCGCCGCGTGCTCGATGAAGAGCTGGTTCAAGTCCGCTCACATCGAATAAAAAAGCCCCCGCTGCATGGCGCAACGGGGGCTTTTTTTCACTCAGTGTTGTTCGTCAGGCTTTTTCTTCAATTTCGGATTCGGGAAGAACTGAACCGCCTGAACCTTGGTGTCGGCAGGTTTGGGGGCGCTGGTGTTAACCCGCGTACCCAACTCCTTGGGCACCGAAAGCCCTTGCTCATTAAGTGTGTCGGAGTAACCGCAGGCCACGCACTCTCGGTGCGGGACCTGGTCTTCATTCCACATCATCAATTTGTCCGGCTCGCTGCATGCCGGGCAGACCGCCCCGGCGATAAAGCGTTTTTTCGTAATCACAGGTCCCTCACTCATGCTGCCGCGTCCTCACTCAGGCCGCTGTGGCGCAAGAGTGCGTCAATTGATGGCCCACGACCACGGAAGTCGACGAACAGCACCATCGGCTCCTGGGAGCCGCCACGGGCCAGGATTGCTTCGCGGAACGCACGACCGGTATCGGCGTTGAGCACGCCTTCTTCTTCGAACTTCGAGAACGCATCGGCCGACAGTACTTCAGCCCATTTGTAGCTGTAGTAACCCGCTGCGTAACCGCCAGCGAAGATGTGAGCGAAGCTGTTAGGGAAACGGTTGTAGGCCGGTGGACGCATCACCGAGACTTCATCGCGCACGCCTTCAAGCACTTGCAGCACGCTGCGGCCGTCGCCGTGGGTAGCGTGCAGTTCGAAGTCGAACAGCGAGAACTCCAATTGGCGGACCATCATCAGGCCGGACTGGAAATTTTTCGCCGCGAGCATTTTCCCGAGCAGATCCTGGGGCAGCGGTTCGCCGGATTCATAGTGACCGGAAATCAGCGCCAGTCCTTCCGGCTCCCAGCACCAGTTTTCCATGAACTGGCTCGGCAGCTCGACCGCATCCCAGGCCACGCCGTTGATGCCGGACACACCAGCATGCTCGACGCGGGTCAGGAGGTGATGCAGGCCGTGACCGAACTCGTGGAACAGGGTGGTGACTTCGTCGTGGGTCAGCAGCGCAGGCTTGCCGCTGTCGGCCGGGGTGAAGTTGCACACCAGGTTGGCCACCGGGCTTTGCAATACACCGCCAGCGGTGCGACGACGGTCGCGGGCGCCATCCATCCAGGCACCGCCACGCTTGTTGGCGCGGGCGTACAGGTCGAAGAAGAAGCGGCCTACGTGCTGGCCGTTTTCCTTGATTTCAAACAGGCGAACATCCGGGTGCCAGGTGTCGAAACCTTTCTGTTCGGCAATCTCGATGCCGTACAGGCGCTGGACAATGGCGAACAGGCCACTGAGCACCTTGTCGATCGGGAAGTAGGCGCGCAGGGCTTCCTGGGCCACGCTGTAGCGTTGTTCACGGAGTTTTTCGCCGTAGAAACCGCTGTCCCAGCTTTGCAGATCCGGGCAGTCCTGTTCAGCGGCATAAGCCTTGAGCTGCTCAAGATCCTGGGTGGCGAACGGCTTGCTGCGCTTGGCCAGGTCACGCAGGAAGCTCAGCACCTGATCGCTGGACTCGGCCATTTTGGTCGCCAGGCTCAGCTCAGAGAAACTGCTGAAACCCAGCAGCTTGGCCAGTTCCTGACGCAGGTCGAGGATTTCTTCCATGACCGGGCCGTTATCGTTCTGGCCGGCATTCGGGCCCTGGTCCGACGCACGGGTGCAGTAGGCCGCATAGACTTCTTCACGCAGTGCGCGGTCCTGGGCGTAGGTCATCACCGCGTAATAGCTCGGGAATTCCAGGGTGATCAGCCAGCCGTCCAGGTCCTTGGCCTGAGCCGCGGCGGCCATTTGCGCCTTGGCCGAGTCGGTCAGGCCGGCGAGGGCGGCTTCATCGGTGATGTGCTTGGTCCAGGCTTGAGTGGCATCGAGCAATTGGTTGGAGAAACGGCTGCCCAGTTCGGACAGCTTGCTCTGCACTTCGGCGTAACGCTTCTGTTCGGCTTCCGGCAGGTCGATACCCGACAGACGGAAGTCACGCAGGGAGTGTTCCAGGATAGTTTTCTGCGCCACGTCGAAACCGGCGGCCTCCGGACTGTTGGCCAGGGCTTCGAAAGCCTGGAACAGTTCGCGGTTCTGACCCATTTCGGTGGAGTAGGCGCTCAAGGCCGGCAGGCACGACTCGTAGGCTTCACGCAGTTCGGCGCTGTTGCACACGGCATTGAGGTGGCTGACCGGGCTCCAGGCGGCGCCCAGGCGGTCGTTGAGTTCGTCCATCGCCAGCACCAGGCCAGCCCACGTTGGCTGTTTGACCTGGGTCTTGAGGATCTCGACGATGGCGACACGGTTGTCAGCCAGGATCTGTTCAATGGCCGGTTGTACGTGTTCGGCGCGGATGGCGGAGAACGGCGGCAGGTCATAGGACTGCAAAAGAGGGTTGTTCACGCTCACGGTTGATACCTTGGCTGGAGAAACATGCAGCCATCTTAATTACAATCGACGTTCACCGCAGCTATCAGCAACAGAGAGAAACCCTATCGTGAACCTTCGCAAGTATCAGAACCACACGCCGCTGCTGGGTAAAGGCGCTTTTGTCGACGGCTCGGCGGTGGTGATCGGCGACGTTGAAATTGGCGAAGACAGCTCGGTCTGGCCGCTGACCGTGATCCGTGGCGACATGCACCGCATCCGCATCGGCGCGCGCACCAGCGTGCAGGATGGCTGCGTGTTGCACATCACCCACGCCGGGCCGTTCAACCCGGACGGCTTTCCGTTGCTGATCGGCGATGACGTGACCATCGCCCACAAGGTCATGCTGCATGGTTGTTCGGTAGGCAGCCGGGTGTTGATCGGCATGGGCAGCATCGTCATGGACGGCGCAGTGGTCGACGATGATGTGATCATCGGTGCCGGCAGCCTGGTGCCGCCGGGCAAGCATCTGCAAAGCGGCTTCCTGTATGTGGGCAGTCCGGTGAAGCAGATCCGCCCGCTGACTGACAAGGAGCGCGCCTTTTTCACCTACAGCGCGGCGAACTACGTGAAGCTCAAGGATCTGCATCTGGCCGAAGGCTACGACCAGCTTTGACCCGGCCCCCTTATTCAGGATTCGACATGCATTACCAAACCGTTTTGTTCGACCTCGATGGCACCCTGACGGACCCGCGCGAAGGCATCACCCGTTCGATCCAGTTCGCCCTGGGCAAACTGGGTATCGATGAGCCGGACCTGGCGAAACTCGAACACTTCATCGGCCCGCCGCTGTTGCAGGCGTTCATGCAGTTCTACGACTTCGACGAGCCGAAGGCGTGGGAGGCGGTGAATTTCTACCGCGAACGCTTCAAGGTCACCGGTCTCTACGAAAACCGCGTGTTCGATGGCGTCATGCCGCTGCTGGAAACCCTGGGCGGACAAGGGCGTCAGTTGTACATCGCTACCTCGAAACCCTGGGTGTTCGCCCGGGAAATCGCCCGGCATTTCGACTTTGCCAAACACTTCAAGGTGATTTACGGCAGTGAATTGGACGGCACCCGGACCAACAAGGTGGAGTTGCTCGCTCACTTGATGGCCGAAGAAAGCCTGGACCCGGCCAACACCCTGATGATCGGCGACCGCAAGCACGACCTGATCGGCGCGCGCAGCAATGGCCTGGACGCGGCGGCGGTGGGCTACGGGTTCGGCAGCCATGAAGAGTTGAGCGCCGAAGCGCCGGCGTATCACTTTGAAACGCTGGCTGAGTTGCATCAGGCGTTTTTGCAGCGCTGATAAGGCCGGCACAAATTAACTGTGGGAGCGGCGGTGCGGCGATCCCACAGGGGGACTGTGTTCTTCCTCAAGGTCTCGGCGGTGGCGCTAACTTCTGCCCTTGCTCAACCGCCCAGTTCACCACCTGCGTGGTCAACTGATCGTTCGCCTGACCGAACCCGACCACCACCGCCGGAACCTGCACATCGCTGAGTGGCTGGCGCACTTCAAAGCGGCGGCTAGCGAGGATGCGCTGGTCATAACTGCGCACCAGCAATGCATCCAGACGCACGACCGCGCTGGCATTCGTGCCCTGGTATTCAGTCTGGAACGCCTGCAGGCTGCCGCCCAATTCAAGATCGGTCTGGAAAATGCTGTCATCGGTGCTCAACAATGGCACCCGTCCGTCATACTGGAAACCTTCCAGCAGACGATTGCGCACCAGCACCGGCGCCGGGTCGCTCCAGCGTGAACCCTTGTAGTGGCTGATCACATCACCCTGGGGAATCACGGCAATGTTCGGACTGTTCAACGCTTCGCTGGACTGGAATTTGCTCAGGCGCAGCGACCAGCGCTGCGGCGTGCCATGGCTGGCCGATGCACTCTGGGCCGATGGCAATCGATAGACCTCGAAGGGCTCGGGCTTGGGCAGGATCGAGCACGAACTGATCAGCGTGAAGCCAGCGACGAGGGCAATCCGAATCAGCTTCATGGTGTGAATTCCTTGGTCTTGTCACTGCCCAGCAGGTAACCGCTGGGGTTGGCTTCCAGGCGTGTGGTAATGGTGCGCAACGAACTCAGGGTTTCGCGCATCTCGCGAACGGCCGGGCCCAGGCCATTGAGGCCTTGCATGCCGCTGTTGAGCGAATCCTGATTGGCGGTGATCAGTTTGTTGAGGGTGGCACTGCTCTCCTGCAGCGACTTCATCGCCTGCTCGGCGCTGCCCAGCGCCTCCTTGCCATGCTCGTTGAGCAGCCCGTTGGCATTGCGCATCAGCGCCGTGGTCTGCTCCAGCATGGTGTTGGCCTGCTTGCCCACCGACGCCAGTTGCTGCATGGCCTGGCGAATATCGCCGCGCTGATCGGCAATGGCCCCGGTGGTTTGCTCCAGGTGCTCCAGGGTATTGCTGATGCGCTCGATGTTTTCCGTGGAGAACATCAGGTTGGCGTTATGCATCAGCGTGGTCACCCCGGCCATCAGGTCTTCGCTGTCATTGAGCAGGCGGGCGATGGGCGAGGGCGAGGCGACGATGGTCGGCAGGTTGCCATTCTTGCCCTTGAGTGTCGGGCTCTGTGGCGTGCCGCCGCTGAGCTGGATGATCGAAGTCCCGGTGACGCCGGTCAGGGCCAACTTGGCATTGGTGTCTTCCTTGACCGGGGTATCGCCGGCCAGGCGAATTCGCGCCAGCACCCGGCGCGGGTCTTTCGGGTCCAGGCGCAGCGAGATCACATCGCCGACCTTGATCCCGCTGTACTGCACCGAGCTGCCCTTGGACAAACCGCTGACCGCCTCGTTGAACACGACTTCGTAGTCCTTGAACTCGGTGTCGACACTGGACTTGGCCAGCCACAGGCCGAACAGCAGCGCGGCCGTCACCACAATAACGGTGAACAGGCCGATCAATACATGATGGGCTCGGGTTTCCATGTCAGACCTCATTGAGCTGTTGGGCGGCCGTCAATGCCGCGCGGCCGCGAGGGCCATGGAAGTATTCGTGAATCCACGCATCGTCGGTTTCCGAGACCTTGTCGATGGCATCCGCCACCAGCACTTTTTTCTGCGCCAGCACCGCCACCCGGTCGGTGATGGTGTAGAGCGTGTCGAGGTCGTGGGTCACCAGAAAGACACTCAGGCCCAGGGCATCGCGCAGGGTCAGGATCAATTGGTCGAACGCGGCAGCGCCGATCGGGTCGAGACCGGCGGTGGGTTCGTCGAGAAACAGGATGTCCGGGTCCAGCGCCAATGCCCGGGCCAGGGCGGCGCGCTTGATCATGCCGCCGGACAGCGACGACGGGTATTTCTCCGCCGCCGACAGCGGCAACCCGGCCAGGGCCATTTTCACCGCCGCCAGGTGCTCGGCGTCGTTGCGGCTCAAGCCGGCGTGTTCGATCAGCGGCAGGGCGACGTTCTCGGTCACGGTCAGCGAAGAGAACAACGCGCCTTTCTGGAACAGCACGCCGAATCGCCGCTCCACCAGCGAACGCTCGTGTTCGGACAAGGTCGGCAGGTTTTTCCCGAAGACTTTCACCACGCCTTCGCTGGGCTGGCGCAACCCGACAATGCTGCGCAGCAGCACCGATTTGCCGCTGCCGGAGCCCCCGACCACGGCGAGGATCTCGCCCTTGTACAAGTCCAGGTCGAGGTTTTCGTGCACGCTCTGGCGGCCAAAGCGGTTGCACAGTCCACGGACTTCAATCACCGCCTCGGAGGGCGCTCGGGGGATACGACTCACCAACCCATCTCCATGAAAAACATCGCGGCAATCGCATCCATCACGATCACTACGAAAATCGACTGCACCACACTCGACGTAGTGTGCGCGCCCACAGACTCAGCGCTGCCACTGACCTTGAAGCCTTCCAGGCAACCGATGGCGGCGATGAGGAAGGCGAACACCGGCGCTTTGACGATCCCCACCAGAAAGTGCTGAACGCCGATGTCCGTTTGCAGCAGCGACAGGAACATCGCCGGCGAAATATCCAGCGCCACCGCGCAGACCACGGCACCGCCGATAATCCCCGACAGCATCGCCAGGAAGGTCAGCATCGGCAGGGCGATCAGCAACGCCAGGACCCGCGGCACCACCAGCAACTCCACGGGGTCGAGGCCCAGGGTGCGGATGGCATCGATTTCCTCGTTGGCCTTCATCGACCCGATTTGCGCCGTGAACGCACTGGCGGTGCGCCCGGCCATCAGGATTGCAGTCAGCAACACACCGAATTCGCGCAGGAAAGCAAACCCCACCAGATCCACGGTGAAGACGGTGGCGCCGAAAGTGGCCAGCACCGTCGAGCCGAGAAACGCCACCACGGCGCCCACCAGAAAAGTCAGCAAAGCAACGATGGGCGCGGCGTCGAGACCGGTCTGTTCGATGTGGGCGATCATCGGCGTGACGCGCCAGCGCTTGGGACGGAACAGGCCACGGGCGATGGTTTCGATGATCAGGCCGACGAAACCCAGCAGTTGCAGGGTGTCCTGCCAGACGGTATCCACCGCGCGGCCAATACGGGTCAGCAACTGAATGGAAACGCTGACTTCCGGTTCCTTGATCGGTACGCAGAAATCGGTCAACGAGCAGTAGACGGTTTGCAGCAATGCACGATCGGCGGCAGAGAGTGTGCAATCAGGGTGTTCGGCGGAACGGCCGAGGCGCTCGGAGCCGAGCAGTTCGACCAACAGCGAGGCGCCAGCGGTGTCGAGGGCGCCTAGACCATTGAGGTCGATGGGGGTGTTGACGTCGTACTGGCCATGGAGTTTTTCGCTCAACAGCTTGAGGTCAGCGTAATGGGCAAGCGTCCAGTCGCCCGTCACCCGCAACCGCGCAGGGGTAATCGACGTGTCCAATCGGGCGTTGCCGGCCATCGTGCTGCTGATCATAAGCTCCGTGCTTGTTCAGTGATTACGCAGATTTACGTAATAGCACGAACCGGATTACTTTTCTTTGATCGCTGTGCTGTCCGTGACTTTGAAACGCAGCACGCCGATGACCTGACCATCTTCGGTCAGCACCCGAACCTGCCATTTGCCGGCCGGGTTGCCCGGGAAGTTCTGCTTGTGGGTCCAGGCCCGGTAACCCTCCTTGCGCCCGCCACGAATATCCAGGGGGATGCGGTCGACCTCTTTACCGTTGAACTGCCAGACGTGATAAATCCGCTCGTCCAGGCCACGCGGGGCATTGATCGCGGTGTATGCGTAGAGCCCGCCATTGCGAATCTGCTCGGCGCTGACTTCGTCGAGGCTGGCGCCCGGCGTGCGGTCTTGCATCTGCGTGCTGATGGCCACATCGGTCATCCACAGCGTCGCTGGCGGCACCCACGAACGCAGCTCCCAACCAACGGCGCCGATGCCCAGGGTGATACTCAAGATCGCCAACGCATTGCGCAGGGTACGAATCGGGAAGATCGACGCCAGGCTCGGGAACGACAGCAGCACCGAGATACCCAGTGCCCATTTGAAACTTTGCGCGGTGGTCAGGTGCATGATCACCGGCAAGGCGGTGAGCAGCGCGGCGAACAGGGTCAGGGTGTGCAGGGCCAGAAACGCCCAGCGCCGTGGGGCCAGCCATTTGTAGTAGAGCGGGTCGATGATCGAAATCAGCGCCGCGACGCCGAGCAGCCCGGTGAAAAACAACTGGCCACTGTTCCACGTCGTAGTGATGAAGAAGAACGGCAGGACAAAGAACAGGCTTTCCTGATGGATCATCTGCGTTGCGTAACGCAGCAAGGGTTCCGGGATTTCTCGCTTGAAGATGCGCTTGAACAGCTTGGTCAGGCTGTTTTCCAGCATCAGCCAGATCCAGCTGATCAGCATGATGGTGGTGATCCAGCTCGCCAGGCCTTGCTGGCGATCGACCAGAATGAAACTGCCCACCCCCGAGATGAAACCACAGAGCGCAATGACCCCAGGGTACCGCTTCATCAATTCGAGGATGCGCTGTACGAAAAAGGTCAGGTTTTGCATTCGGCGGTTTCACAGTCGTCGTAGGAAAAAACCTCGACAGGGTACCGCTGGTGCGGCTCTGTGGCGAGGGTTCACGGTCAGTTACACCATGCACCTGGGGGAACCGGCAAGGCCTCTCAGTCCGTTGTCACCTGGAATGGTTATTTCCTGCTATGCAAACGCCAGCCCACCAGCATCAACACGATCAAGCCCGTCCCACCGACCGCCAGCCACATCAACTGGTCATAACTGAACAACGGTTTCTCGATCCGCAAATACCCCGGTTGCAGGAGCAACTCACGCACGGCCTTGTTCGCTTCTTCCAGGGTCACCCCTTGCAGCTCCCGGGTCGGGTTGGTGAAGCGACCGTCCTCGTAGTTGCCGATGGCGCTCCAGTAGTAGTCGGCCAACGCGCTGTTGCCTTGCACGGCCCAGGACTGGCGGGCAATTGCGGCCTGCTTGAGGCGGTTGAAGGTATCGGCATTGAGGCCATCCTTGAGCAGTCCGGCCTTCAGGTCCTCAAGTACTTGTTCGGCATCGGCCACGTCGTCGCGTTCAAGGTCGGCATTGAGGCTCATGAACCCCACGCCGCCGAACACCTCGCGCTCCGCCCACGGGCCGTAGGACAAACCGTGAGCCAGGCGCAACTGGCGATAGAGCGCCCAATCCAGATAGTCCTTGAGCAAATCGAAGGTTTCATCGTGCCCATCCTCCAGTACCGGCTCCGGCACCAGCCAGTGTAACTTGGCGCCGTTGCCGACCAGACCGTGGGTCAAGGTGCGTTCATGGGCGGCGCTGGCCTGGATTTGCGGCAGCGGCGGATGCTCGCCAGGGGTGATCGCTTCCAGCGCGCCATACGCCCGCTCCAGATAGGCCGGCAGCAACTTGTCGAGGTCGCCGACCACGATCAGGGTCATGTTGTTCGGCGCATACCAGTCCTTGCGCACCTGCTCCAGCTGTTCACGGGTCAGGTCATTGACTTGCGCACGCTCCGGGCACTTGAGGCCCAGCTCCACGGCCAGTTGTTTGCTGGCCGTGTGACCGAGGTCCTGTCGATCGAGCCAGCGTTGCAGGTGCGAGTAGTGGCCGCCGTCTTCACGCTCGACCACTTGCTTGGCCGCGTTGATGGCGTTGTCGTCGAAGCGGGTCTGGGTCAGCAGCGCCAGCAACAGGTCAAGCACCTTGCGCTGGTTTTTCGCCGGGGCTTCGATGACGAAGGTCGTATCGGCATTGCTGGTGAACGCGTTCCACTCACCGCCCAGGGCCTGCATGCTTTCTTCCAGGCCGCCTTCGCCGCTGGCGTCGATTCCGCTGAACAACAGGTGTTCCAGCAGATGCGGCAGCTCCTTTTCTTCACACTTGAAATCGTCCAGGCCAACGCCGACCACCAGCCGGATCGCCACATGCCCGCGATCAGTGCCGGGTTTGAGCAGCAACTGCAAACCGTTGCGCAGGGTGTAGCCCTCGACCTGGAAGCGATCCAGAGCGAATGACGGGAATGAGCCAAGTAACAGGCAAGCGAACAACAGACAACGCATAACGAGCTTCCGTACGGCTGGCGTAAGTTCAACAGACTTCAGGCAACTGCGGACGTTCAGGGTGAATGAGTGATGTCGCTCAAATCGTCGACCACCAGCGCACCTGTCTCCGATGTTTCCAGCACCACGTAGGCACTGCTGCAAAACAGCGAATTCAGACGTTTCATGTCGGCGATCAGTTCCAGGTGCAACGAACTGGTTTCGATACTTTGCACGATTTTTCGTTGCAAGCGGCTGACATGAGCGTGGGCCAGGCGCCGTTCCTGTGCGCGGAAACGACGTTTTTCACGCACCAACTGGCGGGCACTTTCCGGGTCGCCACTGAGAAACACCGACATCCCGAGCCGCAGGTTGGAGATCAACTGAGTTTGCAGCCCGGTCAATTCGTCCAGCCCGACTTCGGAAAACGACCGGCGCTGCGAGGTTTTCTGCTGCTGGACCTTGCGCAGCATGCGTTCGATCAAGTCGCTGGCCAGTTTCAGGTTGATCGCCAGTTCGATGATTTCCGCCCAGCGCCGGCTGTCCTGATCGCTGAGATCTTCCCGGGGCATTTGCGCCAGGTACAACTTGATCGCGCTGTAGAGCGCTTCGACATCGTCGGTCAGGCGGCGCATTTCCTGGGTGACGGCGGTTTGCTTGCCGTGCAAAACATCCAGCATGGCTTCAAGCATGTTGTCGATCAGGTCGCCCATGCGCAGGGTTTCCCGGGCCGCATTGGCCAGCGCCAAGCCAGGGGTGACCAACGCCGTCGGGTCAAGATGCCGGGGCTTGGCCGTACCGTTGGCCAGCGGGCGCTCCGGCAGCACCCAGGCACAAAACCTGGCCATCGGCCCAACGCTTGGCAGCAGGATCAGGCAACGCGCGATGTTGTAGAGCAGGTGAAAGCCGATGACCATTTCCTGAGGGCTGAAATCCAGGCCATCGAGCCAGTGCACCAGCGGATCGAGCACCGGAATGATCAATAAAAGACCAATCAGTTTGTACAGCAGGCTGCCCAGCGCCACTTGGCGCCCGGCGGCGTTCTGCATGCTGGTGCTGAGGAAAGCGAGTACACCACTGCCGATATTGGCACCGATCACTAGCCCGATGGCCACCGGCAAGCTGATCACGTTGGCGCCCGCCAGAGTCGCGGTAAGCAACACAGCGGCCAGGCTGGAATAGGAAACCATCGCGAACAGCGCGCCGACCAGGGCGTCGAGCAGGAGGTCGCCGGTGAGCGAAGCGAAAATCACCTTCACCCCTTTGGCATGGGTAATCGGGTGCGCGGCTTCGACAATCAGTTGCAACGCCAGAATGATCAACCCCAAGCCAATGGCGACACGGCCCATCTGCCCGAGTCGGGTCTGCTTGCGCGACAGAAAGAAAATCACCCCGGTAAAAATCAGCAGGGGCGACAACCACGACAGATCGAACGTCAGCACCCGCGCCATCAAGGCCGTACCGACATCGGCACCGAGCATGGTGACCAACGCCGGCGTAAGCGCCATCAGGCCCTGGCCGACAAAGGAAGTGACCAGCATGGCGGTGGCGTTGCTGCTCTGAACCATCGCCGTCACAGCGATTCCGGAGAGGAAAGCCAGCCAGCGGTTGGACATGTTATGGCTGATGACATGCCGCAAGTTGGTGCCGTAGACCCGCAGGATGCCGGTTCGGACGATGTGCGTGCCCCAGATCAGCAGGGCCACGGCAGAAAGCAAATTGAGCAGGGTGAGCATAATGACCCCCTGTGGTGTAGCGCCCCAAAGGAGCAAGTTGACGGTACCGCGCAACGTTCTACGTTCTGTACTTAAGCTGTAGTTGGCTAACGGTCTGCGCGCCAGCATCGCATAGCCAAAGAAGGGATTGAAACAAAACTGTCATGAAATCCCGTTCATGCAACCCGCCAAAAAACAAAGTGGGAGCGAGCCTGCTCGCGATGAGGCCATCAGCTCCAACGTTGATGTTGACTGACAGACCGCCATCGCGAGCAGGCTCGCTCCCACAGGGTGTTGCGTACTACCGGGTTACTGGCCCGGAATATCTTTGCGCAGCTTTACCGGATCCTGCTGTTTCTTCTTTTTCGCGATGGCAGTGCGCATCCTGATGTTGATCGCTTCCACCGCCAGCGAGAACGCCATGGCGAAGTAGACGTAGCCTTTTGGCACGTGCACGTCCAGGGATTCGGCAATCAGCACCGTACCGACGATCAACAGGAACGACAGCGCCAGCATCTTCAGCGATGGATGCTTGTCGATAAACTCACTGATGGTGCCGGATGCCCACATCATCACCAGTACCGCCACGATGATTGCCGCGACCATGACCGGTACGTGGGAGACCATGCCAACGGCGGTGATCACCGAGTCCAGGGAGAACACGATGTCGATGATCGCGATCTGGATGATGGTGTAGAGGAAGTTTCCGCCCTTGCCCGAAGGTTCGTCGTTGCTTTCATCTTCACCTTCCAGCGCGTGGTACATCTCTTGCGAGCTTTTCCACAGCAGGAACAGACCACCGAAGAACAGGATCAGGTCGCGTCCGGAAATACCCTGGCCGAATACGACGAACAGGTCCGCCGTGAGGCGCATGACCCAGGTGATCGACAGCAGAAGCAGGATTCGCGTGATCATGGCCAGCGCCAGACCGAAAATCCGGGTGCGTGCCTGCATGTGCTTGGGCATGCGGCTGACCAGGATCGAAATCATGATGATGTTATCGATACCCAGGACGATTTCCAGGGCGGTCAGGGTGAAGAAGGCAACCCAGATTTCAGGGTTGGTCAGCCATTCCATGTGTATTCCTTTGAGCGATTGTTAAACCACAACGGGCCCGGGCTTCAAACAGCGAAGCCTGGACCCGAAGTGGTGAGTCTTGGGCTTATAGAGTGCTGAACACCGGGAAAGTCCCCAACAGCAGTGCAGCAATCAGTATGCAGATACAAACCAGCACTGCCCACTTCAGGGTGAAGCGCTGGTGGTCACCGAAATCGATGCCTGCCAGGGCCACCAACAGGTAGGTCGATGGAACCAGCGGGCTCAACAGATGGACGGGCTGACCGACGATCGAGGCACGTGCCATTTCCACGGCGGTTATACCGTAATGGCTGGCGGCTTCGGCAAGAACCGGTAACACGCCGTAATAAAATGCATCGTTCGACATGAAGAAAGTGAACGGCATGCTTACCAGTGCCGTGATCACCGCCAGGTACGGGCCGAGGAAGTCCGGAATCACCGCCAACAGGCTTTTCGACATGGCGTCGACCATCCCGGTGCCGGTCAGGATACCGGTGAAGATACCGGCCGCAAAGATCAACCCGACCACCGCCAGCACGCTACCGGCGTGGGCCGCGACACGATCCTTCTGTTGTTGCAGGCAAGGATAGTTGACGATCATGGCGATACTGAACGCCACCATGAACAGCACCGGCAACGGCAGCAAGCCACCGATCAGGGTGCCCATCAGGGCCAGGGTCAGGGCGCCGTTGAACCAGATCAGCTTCGGACGACGGGCATCCGGGAACTGCGAAACGCTGATTTCGCTGTGATCGATTTCATCGCCAACCAGGTGCAGTTCACCCAGGCGTGCACGCTCACGCTTGCCGTAGAAGTAGGCAATGACCAGGATCGCCACTACACCAGCCAGCATCGCAGGAATCATCGGTACGAAGATGTCGGACGGGTCCACATGCAACGCACTGGCAGCGCGAGCGGTCGGACCGCCCCATGGGGTCATGTTCATCACGCCACCGGCGAGGATGATCAGGCCGGCCATGATCCGCGGGCTCATGCCGATACGGCTGTAGAGCGGCAGCATGGCGGCCACGCAGATCATGTAAGTGGTCGCGCCGTCACCATCGAGGGAGACAACGAGCGCCAGAACGGCGGTGCCGACCGAAACTTTCAGCGGGTCGCCCTTGACCAGTTTGAGAATCTTGCGCACAGCCGGGTCGAACAGGCCGGAGTCAATCATCAGGGCGAAGTACAGGATAGCGAACATCAGCATCACGCCGGTCGGCGCAAGCTTGGTAATGCCCTCGAGCATCATCGGGCCGATCTTCGGCGAAAAACCGCCGAACAGGGCAAAGATGATTGGAATGATGATCAGGGCGATCAGCGCGGACAGGCGCTTGGTCATGATCAGGAACATGAACGTGATGACCATGGCGAAGCCAAGGAAAGTCAGCATGGGAATACTCCAGGCGTAGCGCGGCTAGGGAATGGGCGGATCGGGCGGGATCAGCGCAGAACGGGAAGCACGAGACGTACGGGCGGAGTAGCAGCGAAGCGGCGGATAGAAGAGGACATCAGAATCACCATTGTTGTTGTTAAATGGGCTGTGCGAGCGATAAAACGCTGGCATTGGCCAACCGGTCTGTTGCCGGTAGTGGGGGCGATCCTAATCGGGGAAGCTTTCAGCCAGCTTTCGCCAATGAAAGCAAGGACCGGATGTGCAACCGATCGTCGGATTGGGGCGGGGAGGTGAACCGAGTTACGGCCTTCGCGAGCAAGCCCGCTCCCACACTGGATCTGAGTCGTACACAAAACCAATGTGGGAGCGGGCTTGCTCCGGGCGGCGATCCGACGAAGACGTCGGTAACTACGCATCAGGAGGAATGCCATGAACAGAATTCACACCGGGGGCTGCCATTGCGGGCAACTGCGCTATCAATTCAGCGGGCCGCTGCACGATATCGCCCACTGCCATTGTTCGATTTGCCGACGGGTTAGCGGCGGCATCGTGACCACCTGGATCACCGTGCCGGTATCGGCCTTTCAATGGCTGGCCGGGACGCCGTCGCGCTATGATTCTTCATCCACCTGCGCGCGATATTTCTGCGGCCACTGCGGGGCGCAGCTGGCGCTGGTGACGCACCTGAGCCCGAAAAGCATCGACCTGACCATCGCCACCCTCGACCATCCAGAGCAAGCGCCGGCCGAGCGGCACATCTGGACCGACAGCCGCTTGCCGTGGCTGCATCTGGACGAACACCTGCCCGGTGAGGCCGGAGAAACACTCTGATCAAAAAACCGTCAGGTCCAACGGCCGAATAGCGCCCATCCAGATCGCGTGCTCGGTGTGGTCGAGCAGATCGTTGCCGGTGTCCGGGTGCAGAAACACCACCAGCCCCTTGCGGTTGAGCGCCAGCCACGGCAGCACGTCACCCAGCACCTGCGGCTCGAACGCCAACTGGCAGCTCCAGTCCGGGTGCGGACCGACCAGGCGCTCATGCACGCGGCCCATTTTCAGTGGAAACAATTGCGCCGCCTGCTCACACAAGGCCCGCGCCTGCCCGATTGTGCTGGCATCGAAATAAACGTGGGCGTGGTAACCCCTGATCTGCTGCATCTGAACCCCTCTGAAAACTGTTCGAACCCTTGCTGGTTCCTGCGGGTCAAACATCATACAGGCGCTGGAAAACAGGAAGCCCAGCCATGAAAAATGCCGAAACCCCCGTCGTGAAAGTGGTGCTTTATGGTGCCATGAGTAGCTTGGGCAGTGCGCTGATGGCTGAGATGCTGCGGCGCCAGCATGAAGTGATCGCAATTCTCGATGACCTCAATGCGCTGGCACCCCGTCCGGGGCTGCGCACCAAGACTGGCGACCTGTTCGACGCGCAACGGGTCAAGCAGAGTGTGGCCGGCAGCTCCGTGGTCATCTGCCTACTGGACGCTCCAGGTTTACCGTTCAGCAGCGAACACGTGGAAAAAACCATCGTACCGGGCCCGGTAGAGCAGGTGCTGGCAGTAGATGCGCTAATCGATGGCATGCAGGCAGCAAAAATCGCCCGATTGTTTCTGGTGGGTGATTTCGACGTGCTGGACGATCCGGAAACCGAGGACAGCTTGGAACGTCACGCCGCCGAGGAAATCCGCGAAGCACTGCAGAGCAGCCCTTTGCAGTGGACGATGGTTAACGAACCGCGCGGCATACCGGGACTGACCATCGAACATTTTGCCCAAATCGGGGGCAACCTCGAGCCGGGACTGGCCGAACCACTCGGACGACTGGCCCGCACCGCCGCGGGCATTGCCGATGAATTGCACTTGAACCTGCACATCCGAGAGCACGTCAACTTCATCGCCACCGACAGCTAAACCGCAATGGACGGCAGTGTCAGGCCGTTGAGTGATTGCGCACTGCTGGCCTGCTCTGCCATCAACCAATCCACAAACTGCTGGATCAACGCTCCGCGTCGTTTGCGCTGGGGCAACACCACGTAGTAACCCAGCCTCGACATCACCGTTTCGCCGATCGGTCGACACAACAACCCCTGCGTCAGTAAGTTATCCACAAGGTGGCGCCAGCCGATGGCAACGCCTTGGCCACCAATCGCCGCCTGAATCAGCAAGGTGTAATTGTCGAAGCGCAACTGCCCGGGTGCCGGGGGCGAAGTGATGCCCAGTTCGCGGAACACACCACTCCAGTCGAACCAGTTACTGCTGTGCTCCCCACGCAGGTGCAGCAACGGAAACTCCAGCAATGCGTGGGCCGGCAAGGGCAGGGGACGTTCGCTCAACAACTGCGGGCTGCACACCGGAAACACTTCTTCGCTGAACAGCCAATGGCTTTCACCCTGCTTGAAGCGGCCATCGCCGAACAGTACCGCCACATCGATATCGGTACGTAGCATGTTATGGCTGCGTTCACTGGTGACCAGGCTGACATCCACCTGCGGATTGGCCGCGTGAAAGCGGTGCAGACGCGGCATCAACCAATAGGCGGCGAAGGCAAAATCCGTGGCCACCTGCAGCACTTCATGCTGTTGCTGTGCGCTGATCGCGCTCAATCCTGCGTCGATATTCTGCAAACCTAGCTGAACCTGCTCGAAAAGGATCTGCCCGGCCTCAGTCAGTTCGATTCCACGGTAAATGCGATCGAACAGGCGTGTCGACAGTTGCTCTTCCAGGCGCTTGATCTGCTGGCTGATGGCCGGTTGCGTGGTGCCCAGCTCAACCGCCGCGGCGGTAAAACTTCGCTGACGGGCCGCCGCTTCGAAGGCACGAAGCAGATCCAGTGACAGGTCACCAAGGGCGTCATACATAATCTGTGCTTATCCTAGTCATTGCCGCGCGTGGGCTTTACCGCAAGCTGTGAGGGTTTCATTCTCGAAACCAGCACTCTCGCATAAACATCCACTATGGAATGCCGCGATCACATGAAGCGCAAGAACATTCTTTTCATCATGGCCGATCAAATGGCTGCGCCAATGTTGCCGTTCTACGGCCCATCGCCCATCAAACTGCCTAATCTCAGCCGCCTCGCCGCACAAGGCGTGGTGTTCGACTCGGCTTATTGCAACAGCCCATTGTGCGCGCCCTCGCGTTTTACCCTCGTCAGCGGCCAGTTGCCGAGCAGGATCGGTGCCTACGACAACGCCGCCGATTTCCCCGCCGACGTACCGACCTACGCCCACTACCTGCGCCGCCTCGGCTACCGCACCGCCTTGTCGGGCAAGATGCATTTCTGCGGGCCAGACCAGCTGCATGGCTACGAAGAACGCCTGACCAGTGACATCTATCCGGCTGACTACGGCTGGGCAGTGAACTGGGATGAGCCGGACGTGCGCCCGACCTGGTACCACAACATGTCGTCGGTACTGCAAGCCGGCCCGTGCGTGCGCACCAATCAACTGGATTTCGACGAAGAGGTGGTGTTCAAGGCCCAGCAGTACCTGTTCGACCATATTCGCGAGGACGGCGACCAGCCGTTCTGCCTGACCGTTTCCATGACTCACCCACACGATCCGTACACGATTCCCAAGGCTTTCTGGGATTTGTACGACGATGCAGACATTCCGCTGCCTGTAACCCCGGACCCGCATGACCTCGACCCGCACTCGCAACGTCTGCTCAAGGTCTACGACCTGTGGGACAAGCCGCTGCCTGTGGATAAAATCCGCGACGCCCGCCGCGCCTATTTCGGCGCGTGCAGCTATATCGACAGCAACGTCGGCAAACTCCTGCAAACTCTCGAGGATACCGGGCTGATTGATGACACCATCATTGTGTTTTCCGGCGACCACGGCGACATGCTCGGCGAGCGCGGCCTCTGGTACAAAATGCACTGGTATGAAATGGCTGCTCGGGTGCCGCTGCTAGTCAGCGCACCAGGGCAGTTCGGTGCCAGCCGGGTCAGCGCCAGTGTTTCCACGGCGGACCTGTTGCCAACCTTCGTCGAACTGGCCGGCGGCTCGCTGGAACCGGGCTTGCCGCTGGACGGCCGCTCGCTGGTCCCGCACCTGCAAGGGCAGGGCGGTCACGACGAGGTGTTTGGCGAATACATGGCCGAAGGCACCGTCAGCCCGTTGATGATGATTCGCCGCGGTGCCTACAAATTCATCTACAGCGAAGACGACCCTTGCCTACTCTTCGACGTACAGAATGACCCTCGCGAACTGGAAGAACTCAGTCATTTGCCGCAACATCGCCAGTTGTTCGACGATTTTCTCGTCGAAGCGCGGGCCAAATGGAACATTCCGGCGATTCACCAGCAGGTGCTCGCCAGCCAGCGGCGCCGACGCTTCGTGGCCGAGGCGCTGACCCTCGGCAAGCTGAAGAGCTGGGATCACCAGCCACTGGTGGACGCCAGTCAGCAGTACATGCGCAACCACATCGACCTCGACGATCTGGAGCGTAAAGCACGTTATCCACAACCCTGCCAAAACCAATAATGTTAAGGGGAAGTCCATGCAAAGGTTATCCACAGTACTGACGGTCGGGCTCCTGGCTCTGGGCAGTGCATCGGCGTTTGCCGATCAGAGTTGCGAGACCGTGAAAATGGCCGACCCGGGCTGGAGCGATATCGCCGCGACCAATGCCATCACCGGGTTTCTGCTGGACGGTATGGGCTACAAGGCCAAGGTCGACACCCTCGCGGTGCCGATCACCTTTGGCGGGCTGAAGGATGGCCAGGTCGATGTATTCCTGGGTAACTGGATGCCGGCGCAGCAGGGCTTCTATGACAAGTTCGTCGCCAACGGCGATGTCACGCAATTGGCGAAGAACCTCGACGGCACCGAATTCACCCTCGCTGTTCCGGACTACGTGTGGGACGCGGGTGTGCATAACTTTGCCGACCTGAACAAATACGCCGACAAGTTCGACCACAAGATCTACGGCATCGGCTCCGGTGCTCCAGCGAACATCTCCCTGCAAGAGATCATCAAGAAAAACGATTTCGACATGGGCCAGTGGAAACTGGTCGAGTCCAGCGAGCAGGCGATGCTGGCGGAAGTGTCCCGCGCGGTGAAAAAGCAGAAATTCGTGACCTTCCTCGGCTGGACGCCGCACCCGATGAACGTGCAGCTGAAAATGCACTATCTGAAGGGTGGCGAGAAATACTTCGGTGACACCGGCAGCGTACATACCCTGACCCGCAAAGGTTATGCACAGGCCTGCCCGAACGTTGGCAAACTGCTGAGCAACCTGAGCTTCACCCAGGACATGGAGAACAGCATCATGGCCGAGGTGGTGAACAAGAAAGTCAGCAATGCCGACGCAGCCAAGGCGTGGATCAAGGCCAACCCGGCGGTGTTGGATAAATGGCTCGATGGAGTGAAGACCGTGGACGGCAAGGATGCGCTGCCAGCGGTCAAAGCGAAACTCTGATGATTACCTGTGGCGAGGGAGCTTGCTCCCGCTCGGCTGCGCAGCAGACGCAATCCGGTTACCTCGATGAGTCAGACACATCGTGATTGCCCTTTTGGGACCGCTACGCGGTCCAGCGGGAGCAAGCTCCCTCGCCACAATGATCGCGTTGTCCTGCTACCCTTGCGCAAAATCCCCAACCGAGAGGCCCCATGGCCCTGCCAAGCCGCCATTCACTCTTCCCCTTCCTCACCTGGCTGCCCCGGCAAACCCGCGCCAGTGTCGGTCGCGACCTGATCGTTGGCCTCAGCGGCGCGATTCTCGCGTTGCCGCAATCCATTGCCTACGCACTGATTGCCGGCCTGCCGCCGGAATACGGCCTGTACGCCGCAATCATCCCGGTGTTGATCGCTTGCCTGTGGGGCTCGTCGTGGCATTTGATCTGCGGTCCTACGGCGGCCATCTCCATTGTCTTGTACGCCAGCGTCAGTCCTCTGGCCGTTCCTGCGTCGCAGGACTACGTCATGTTGATCCTGTTGCTGACGTTTCTTGCCGGCCTCTTTCAGTGGATGCTGGGATTGCTGCGCTTTGGCGCACTGGTGAATTTCGTCTCGCATTCGGTGGTGCTCGGCTTCACCCTGGGTGCCGCCGTGGTGATTGCCATCGGTCAATTGCCTAACCTGCTGGGACTGGACTTGCCCAGTCAGGCTACCGCGCTGGATAGCTTCATCACCTTGTTGCGCCATCTCGGCGAAATGGACAAGCCTTCACTGGCACTGGGGCTGGCGACGGTGGTGGTGGGCGTGATCCTCAAGCTGCTGCTGCCACGCTGGCCGACGCTCTTGATCACCCTGGTTCTCGGCGGCTTGCTGGTTTGGCTCTGGCCATCAATGTTCGGCCATGTGCAACTGGTCAGCGCCTTTACCGGCAAACTGCCGCCCTTCAGTCCATTGCCGCTGGACCTTGATCTGATCCTGCGCCTGCTGCCCAGCGCGGTAGCGGTAGGAATGCTCGGGTTGGTCACCAGCCTGTCGATTGCCCGCTCGATCTCCGCACGTTCGCAGCAATTACTCGACGCGAACCAGGAAGTTCGTGCCCAAGGCCTGTCGAACATCGTCGGTGCGTTTTTTTCCGGATCACTGTCAGCCGGCTCCTTCACTCGCTCAGGCCTGAGCTATGAAGCGGGGGCCTGTTCGCCACTGGCCGGGATTTTTTCGGCATTGTGGGTGGCGCTGTTTGCGATCTTCGGCGCGAGCCTGATCGCGCACATCCCGATTCCGGCCATGGCCGGCAGCATTCTGTTGATCGCCTGGGGGCTGGTGGACCATCGCGGCATTCGCGCGTTGTTGCGGGTCAGCCGCGCCGAATTCGTGGTCATGGCGCTGACCTGCGTCGCCACCCTGCTGCTGGAATTGCAGACGGCAATCTACGCCGGTGTGCTGGCCTCGCTTTTTTTCTACCTCAAGCGCACATCGCAACCACGGGTGCAGCATGTGCGGGATGGCGAGGAAGACATTCTGCGGGTGGGCGGCTCGATCTTTTTCGGCGCCAGCCATTACCTGCAAGTGCGCCTGCAACGCATGCACGGCGCGCGCGTGGTGATCGAGGCGCAGCAGATCAACTTCATCGACTATTCAGGAGTGGAAATGCTGCACCAGGAAGCGCGGCGCCTGCTTCGCCAGGACCGCAGCCTGACCTTGCGCCGAGCCCGGCCGCAGGTGGTGGAAGAGTTGAGGAAGCTGGAAGGGGCACAGAAGTGCCCGATCCGGTTTGAAGATTAAAGAGATCGCTGCCTTCGGCAGCTCCTACGGGTTGTGTGATCACCAGTAGGAGCTGCCGAAGGCTGCGATCTTTTGACTTTAAAGGGCCAGTTGCCGGCGAAGCTCAGCCAATACCGGCGCTGTATCCGGGCGTACACCGCGCCACAGAAAGAAGGCCTCGGCTGCCTGCTCGGCCAGCATCCCCAAGCCATCCATCACCACTGCCGCGCCGTTTTCGCTGGCCCAGCGGCAGAACGAGGTCGGCTCCTTGCCGTACATCATGTCGTAGCACACCGTTTTGCCAGGCTCGATCAGGCTGGCAGCAATCGGTGGCACATCGCCGGTCAGGCTCGCCGACGTCGCGTTGATGATCAGGTCCACCGACTCCCGTAACCAGTCGTAGCCACTGGCCGAGACCGGCCCCAGATCGCAGAACAGTTCCGCCAGCAACTCGGCCTTTTCCACCGTGCGATTGGCGATGATCACCGATGCCGGCTGCTCGGCCAGCAACGGCTCCAAAGCACCGCGCACCGCGCCGCCAGCACCGAGCAGCAGGATGCGTTTGCCTTTGAGGCTGAACCCGGCATTGACCGTCAGGTCGCGCACCAGCCCGGCACCGTCGGTGTTGTCGCCCAGCAAACTGCCATCGGCCAGTTTGCTCAGGGTGTTCACCGCGCCCGCCCGCTGCGCCCGTGCCGTCAGGCTGTTCGCCAGCCGATAGGCTTCCTCCTTGAACGGCACCGTCACATTGGCGCCACGCCCTTCGAGGAAAAACGTCCGGGCACAGGTGGAAAAGTCGTCCAGTGGCGCCAGTAGCGTGTTGTAGTCCAGCTTCTGCGCGGTCTGCTCGGCGAACAAGCGATGGATCAACGGCGACTTGCTGTGGCCAATCGGGTTACCGAATACGACATAACGGTCCATCAGGATTCCTCGTTCAGGCTTCGGCCAACCAATCGCGGTCTTGCAGGAAGTACTCGGTCAGGCGCGCTTCTTCGCTGCCGGGCTCGGCCTTCCAGTCGTAGGCCCAGCGCACTTGCGGCGGCAGCGACATCAGGATCGACTCGGTACGTCCGCCCGATTGCAGGCCGAACAGCGTGCCACGGTCATAAACCAGGTTGAACTCGACATAGCGCCCACGGCGGAACTCCTGGAATTCCCGCTGTTTTTCGGTGAACGCATCGTTCTTGCGGCGCTGCACGATGGGCAGATAGGCGTCGATGTACGCATCACCGATGGCGCGCATGAAGGCGAAGCTGGTGTCGAAATCCCACTCGTTCAGGTCGTCGAAAAACAACCCGCCGATGCCACGCGGCTCGTGACGATGCTTGATGTGGAAGTAGCTGTCGCACCAGGCCTTGTAACGCGGGTAGACGTCCGGGCCGAACCGCGCACAGGCCTGCTCGGCGACACGGTGCCAGTGGATGCAGTCTTCTTCGTTGCCGTAATACGGGGTCAGGTCGAAGCCGCCGCCAAACCACCAGACCGGTTCTTCACCTTCTTTTTCCGCGATGAAAAAGCGCACGTTGGCGTGGGAAGTCGGCACGTGCGGGTTGTGCGGGTGAATCACCAGCGAAACGCCGAGGGCTTCGAAGCCACGGCCGGCCAGTTCCGGTCGATGAGCGCTGGCAGACGGTGGGAGACCGCTGCCGAAGACATGGGAAAAGTTGACGCCGCCCTTTTCAATCACCGCGCCGTTTTCTATCACGCGGGTGCGACCGCCACCGCCCGCCGGCCTGGTCCAGGCGTCTTCGACGAATTGCGTGCCACCGTCTTCGGCCTCCAGAGCGGCGCAAATACGGTCTTGCAGGTCGAGCAGGTAGGCTTTTACGGCCTCGGTGCGGGTCGTCATGTCATCACCTTGAATCGGGCAAAACAACGCGGCGCTCCATTGGAGCTCAGCCTGCGCAAATGGGCGCGTAGCATACCATCGCAAGTCACCCCGCCGCAGTTGACGAAGATCAAGCTTAGGAGTCCGATAGGGAGCTTGGTAAAACGACCTATGGAGAGTTCTGATGGCAAAGCGTATCCAGTTCCGCGCCCATGGTGGCCCCGAAGTGCTCGAATATGTGGATTACCAGCCCGCCGAGCCAGGTCCGAAGGAAGTGCGCGTGACCAACAAGGCCATCGGCCTGAACTTCATCGACACCTATTACCGCAGTGGCCTGTACCCACCACCGTCCCTACCGTCGGGTGTCGGCTCGGAAGGTGCAGGCGTGGTCGAGGCGGTGGGCAGCGAAGTGAGCCGCTTCAAGATCGGCGATCGCGTCGCCTATGGCAGCGGCCCTCTGGGCGCCTACAGCGATCTTCACGTCTTGCCCGAGGCTAATCTGGTGAAACTGCCGGACGCCATCAGCTTCGAACAGGCCGCCGGCGTGATGCTCAAGGGCCTGACCGTGCAGTACCTGCTGCGTCAGACTTATGAACTCAAGGGTGGCGAAACCATCCTGTTCCATGCCGCGGCCGGCGGGGTCGGTTCCCTGGCCTGCCAATGGGCCAGAGCCTTGGGCGTCAAGTTGATCGGCACCGTCAGCTCGGCGGAGAAGGCCGCGCTGGCCAAGGCCAACGGCGCCTGGGCGACCATCGACTACAGCCATGAAAATGTCGCGCAACGCGTGCTGGAATTGACCGACGGCAAAAAAGTCCCGGTGGTGTACGACGGTGTTGGCAAGGACACCTGGCTGACTTCACTCGATAGCGTCGCGCCACGCGGGCTGGTGGTGAGTTTCGGCAATGCGTCCGGCGCGGTCGACGGTGTGAACCTGGGGATCCTGGCAGGGAAAGGCTCGCTGTACGTAACCCGGCCAACCCTGGGCACTTATGCGAACAACGCCGAGAACCTGCAACGCATGGCCGACGAGTTGTTCGAGATGATCATCGGCGGCAAGCTGACCGTGGACATCAGCCAGCGTTATCCACTGGCTGACGCGGCGAAGGCGCAGACCGAGTTGTCGGCGCGGCGCACGACGGGTTCGGTTGTTCTGCTGCCATAACCCTCTGTGGCGAGGGAGCTTGCTCCCGTTGGGCTGCGCAGCAGCCCTGCATTCGGCAACTGTGTAGTTTCAGTTATAACGCGCCTGCAGTTTTTGCGGGCGCTGCGCACCCGAACGGGAGCAAGCTCCCTCGCCACATGTCCATCCAGCTTTAGTCCGGACGCACAACCCTGCCGGTCGCCAGATCACGAATCACGCTCGGGTTCTTGCGCCCGCCCAAATTGCCACCCAGCACCAGATCCACCTGGCCACGGAAATACTGCTCGACGCGAATCCTCGTACGCGCCGCCGGACGTCCCTGCGGGTTGGCCGACGTCGACACCAGCGGCCCGACCAGCGCGCACAAATCCCGCACCTGAGGGTGATCGCTGACCCGCAGCGCCACGGTTTCATGCACGCCGGTAATCCACTCCGGCAACAGGTTCTGGTGCGGCACCAGCCAGGTGTTCGGACCCGGCCAGGTGCTGGCCATGCGGTCCATCCACAATTCGGGGAAGTCTTCGAAAAGGAAATCGAACTGACGGATGTTGTCGGCGACCAGAATCAGCCCCTTGTCCACAGACCGGCCCTTGATCAGCAGCAGACGTTCCACCGCTTCCTCATCCCAGGGGTCGCAACCCAGGCCCCAGACTGCTTCGGTTGGGTAGGCAATCACCGCCCCGGCGCGAATTGCTTGCGCGGCTTGTTGCACACGCCAACTGTTGACCATGAAAAACACTCCAGAATTAGGCTCTGCGCAGTTTACCGATCTTGTTTATAAAACCTAGCTCACCCGCGCAAACCAGCGCCCGCTTTCGCACACGGCGCGGCCATCCATTTCCAGTTCCGTCAGCGCCGCCAGCACTTTCGGCAGGGCCCAGCCGCTTGCGTCGGCCAGCGCTTCACTGGTGTGAGGCGCGGCATGCAGCAGCTTCAGCAGTGGGTGAGTCGTTGCAGGGATGCAGGTTTCTGTGGATAACGACAGTCGTTGCCAGCCGCGCAAGGCTTCGAGGATATGTTCGATAGTTTCCACCAGCACCGCACCGTCCCGAATCAACTGATGACAGCCGCGGGCACCGGGGTGATGGATCGATCCAGGCATCGCAAACACCTCGCGCCCCTGTTCCGCCGCCAGCCTCGCGGTGATCAGAGAACCGCTGGCGACACTGGCTTCGACCACCAGCACCCCGAGAGACAAACCACTGATGATCCGGTTGCGCCGGGGGAAGTTGCCGGCGCTGGGGCCTGCATCCAGTGGAAACTCCGAAAGCACTGCGCTGCCCGACGCGATCATGGCGTCCGCCAGGCGTCTGTTTCGCTGTGGATAAAACTTCTCGAGCCCCGTGCCGAGCACACCAACTGTTTGCCCACCGACGTCGAGCGCGGCCTGGTGCGCGGCGGCGTCAATGCCCAGGGCCAGGCCGCTGGTAATGACAAAACCGGCACCGGCCAGGCTGCGGGAAAACGCGGCAGCGGTGTCCATTCCTGGCCGGGACGCGCGACGGCTGCCGACCATCGCCAGTTGTGGTTTTTCCAGAATGCCCGGATCGCCCGCGACAAATAACAGCGGCGGTGCATCGCTGATTTGTGCCAGCAGTGCCGGATAGTCCGGTTGGTCCCACATCAGTAAATGCTGGGCCGGATGCTCCAGCCAGGCCAATGCATGACTGGCGCCGTCACGGATCTCGGTGCTACGCCTGGCCTCGGAACAGGCCAGTGGCAAACCCAGCGCGCGCCAGGCACTGGCCGGTGCGCTGATCGCTTTTGACGCCGAGCCAAAGGCTTCAAGCAGCTTCTTGAAACGTGCCGGACCGAGTTCCGGCAAGCGGTGCAGACGTAATCGAGCTTCCAGTTCCGCGGGGGAAACCGGTGTAACAGTAGGCAGCGACATGGATCATCCTTGATCGTAATAAGCACCCGTACAAACGGGAATAAGCTGTGGATAACTCTGTTGGTAACTTGTGAAGCACTCTTACGGATTTCGCACCTTGTCCATCACCGACAGCGAGCGCGAAGCGCTGAGCACCAGCCCATAGCTGAGCTTGTCGTAGGTACGGAAAACCATCAGCAGACCAGCGCGCTCATCGGGAATTTTCAACGGCTGACCGGTTATCCGGTCGCGCACGGTTTCGCCGGTCTTCATCACCGCCAGCAGATTGCCTTCGGCCAGGCCGTCGCGCTGCCCCTTGTTCAGTGTTACCACGTCCAACTCGCCGATCTGCGTGACCCCACGCGGCACATCGATGATCAAACCGTTGATTTCGTGGCTCGGTGTGCTGGGCGTAAAGGTCGAGTTGATCGCGCGCTCCT
The DNA here is from genome assembly GCF_047345015.1 of Pseudomonas monachiensis. Classification (NCBI taxonomy): domain Bacteria; kingdom Pseudomonadati; phylum Pseudomonadota; class Gammaproteobacteria; order Pseudomonadales; family Pseudomonadaceae; genus Pseudomonas; species Pseudomonas monachiensis. The sequence continues at coordinate 6,189,943 of NZ_CP178857.1, read as the reverse complement.
CACCGCCGAACAAGCGATCGCCGAGGCGGACCTCCTGGGTTGTGCGTTGCAACTCCAGGGTGGCGACCTCACCTTCGATGGCCACGACCTCGCCGCCGCCGATGTCATCGGCGTTGATCCCCAGGATTTCCTTGCTCTGCGGATCGGTGTAGACCTTGCCTTGGCGGAAAATGCCGTACGCCGGTTGCGCCGGATCGAAATGGCCGCGGGCAAAAATGCGGTCACCCGCGCCACTGAGCACGCGCTCGGCATCGCCTGCGACGATGTAGGGCGCCTTGTCGAAATCCTCGGCCTTGTCGACGATGCGGTTGCTCAGCAAAAAGCTGTTGATCGATTTCAGCGCAATGCCGGGGATAGCCTCGGTTACCGGGCTGCTACGCACCTGAGGCGACAGCTTTATGGTGGGAATATCTTCCCGAAGTTGCACTTGCCCGTAGGCCAGACCGGCCGAGGCCAGTAGCAGCAGGGCGAGTAGTGATTTCCTCATGCGGTGAATCCCTTTATTATGTGCGTTCGCGTGAAACGCCAGAGCCATCAGAGGCTCGCTCCCTGCTTGCTTATCAAGACTTGCTTGTCAACAAAAGGGAGCTACGTTTTACAACGGTAGCCTGCATCTTCGGACCGCCAGGCCATCGACCCGACCTTACTTCACACGTGCACTAATCAAGCTTATGGCCATTTTAAACATCCTCGAATTCCCTGATCCGCGTCTGCGCACTATCGCCAAACCAGTGGCCGTAGTGGACGACGAAGTGCGTCAGTTGGTCGACGACATGTTTGAAACAATGTATGAAGCGCCTGGCATCGGCCTCGCCGCTACCCAGGTCAACGTGCACAAACGTATCGTCGTGATGGACCTCTCCGAAGACCGCAGCGAACCGCGAGTGTTCATCAACCCCGAATTCGAACCCCTGACCGACGAGATGGAGCAATACCAGGAAGGCTGCCTTTCGGTACCGGGCTTCTACGAAAACGTCGATCGCCCGCAAAGGGTCAAGGTCAAGGCGCTGGACCGCGATGGCCAACCCTACGAACTGATCGCCGAAGGCCTGCTCGCGGTGTGCATCCAGCATGAATGCGACCACCTCAACGGCAAATTGTTCGTTGATTACCTGTCGACGCTCAAACGCGACCGCATCAAGAAGAAGCTGGAAAAACAGCATCGCCAAAACGCTTGATGCCCTCCTTCAAAGGCTTGCCGCGGCAAGCCTTTTTCTTTTCAAGATGCTTTGCAATAGAGAACACCCATGACTGAGCCACTGCGCATCGTCTTTGCCGGCACCCCCGAATTCGCCGCCGAACACCTCAAGGCCCTGCTCGACAGCCCTTACGAGATCGTCGCGGTCTACACCCAACCGGATCGTCCGGCCGGTCGCGGGCAAAAACTGATGCCAAGCCCGGTCAAGCAACTGGCGCTGGAGAACAATATCCCGGTGCTGCAACCGCCGACCCTGCGCAACGAAGATGCCCAGGCGGAACTGGCCGCGCTCAAGCCGGACTTGATGGTGGTGGTCGCCTACGGCCTGATCCTGCCGCAAGTGGTGCTGGATATTCCGCGCCTGGGTTGCATCAACAGTCACGCCTCGCTGCTGCCGCGCTGGCGTGGTGCGGCGCCGATCCAGCGCGCCGTGGAAGCGGGGGACGCCGAAAGCGGCGTGACCGTAATGCGCATGGAAGCCGGCCTCGATACCGGGCCGATGCTGCTCAAGGTCGCCACGCCGATCAGCGCCGAAGACACCGGTGGCAGCCTGCATGATCGTCTGGCCGAAATGGGCCCGCCGGCCGTGGTCCAGGCGATTGCCGGCCTCGCCGCCGCAACACTGGAGGGCGAAGTGCAGGACGACAGCCTGGCCACCTATGCGCATAAATTGAACAAGGACGAAGCACGCATCGACTGGAGTCGCCCGGCGGTTGAGCTGGAGCGTCTGGTGCGTGCCTTCAACCCGTGGCCGATCACCCACAGCACCTTGAACGGCGAAGCCCTGAAAGTGCTGGCCGCAAATCTGGCTGAAGGCAAAGGCGCCCCGGGTGAAATCCTTAGCGCCAGCAAGGACGGTCTGATCGTCGCCTGCGGCGAGCAGGCCTTGTGCCTGACCCGTCTGCAATTGCCCGGCGGCAAGGCGCTGAACTTCAGTGACCTGTTCAACAGCCGCCGTGAGAAATTCGCCACCGGAACGATCCTCGGTCAAGCGGCGGACGCTCAATGAATCCGCGTTTGGCCGCCGCCAAGGCACTCGCCGCAGTCCTGAGCGGCAAAGCCTCGCTCAACAGTTCGCTGCCAACACAAATGGACAAGGTCGACGACCGTGATCGCGGCTTCACCCAGGACCTGGCATTCGGCACCGCACGCTGGCAGCCACGCTTGTCCGCGCTGGCGGCCAAACTGTTGCAGAAGCCGTTCAAGGCAGCCGACGCCGATGTCGAAGCGTTGCTGTTGGTCGGTCTCTATCAATTGCTCTACACCCGCGTCCCGGCCCACGCCGCCATCGGCGAAACCGTCGGTTGCGCCGACAAGCTGAAAAAGCCTTGGGCCAAGGCATTGCTCAACGCTGTGCTACGCAATGCTCAGCGCGAAAGCGAAACGATTTTCGCCGAGCTGGAACGTGATCCGGTGGTGCGCACCGCCCACCCGCGCTGGTTGCAGAAATCCCTGAAGGCGTTCTGGCCCGAGCAATGGGAAGCCATTTGCGCCGCCAACAATGCGCATCCGCCGATGATTCTGCGGGTCAACCGTCGTCATCACAGCCGTGATGCCTATCTCGGATTGTTGACCGACGCCGGTATCGCCGCGACGCCATGCATTTATAGCCGCGATGGCATCGTGCTCGAAGCCGCCACCGACGTGCGCGGCCTGCCAGGCTTCGCCGAGGGCTGGATCAGCGTGCAGGACGAGGCCGCGCAACTGGCTGCCGATCTGCTCGACCTCGCGCCAGGCCAACGGGTGCTGGACGCCTGCTGCGCACCGGGCGGCAAGACCTGCCACATCCTCGAAGCCGAGCCAAAACTGGCCGGCGTCGTGGCCGTAGACCTTGAAGCCAAGCGACTGGTACGAGTGCGGGAAAACCTCGAACGCCTGAAACTGAGCGCCGAACTGATTGCCGCCGACGGTCGCGACACTCAGGCGTGGTGGGACGGCAAGCCGTTCCAGCGCATCCTGCTGGACGCGCCATGCTCGGCCACCGGCGTGATTCGTCGTCACCCGGACATCAAGCTGACCCGCCAACCCGACGACATCGCCGCGCTGGCGCTGCTGCAGGGCGAGTTGCTCGATGCCATGTGGAAAACCCTGGAAGTCGGGGGCATCCTGCTGTACGCCACCTGTTCCACGCTGCCGACCGAAAACACCGAAGTCATCGAAGCCTTCCTCGCCCGAACGCCGGGTGCCCGGGAACTGGACCTCGCCACGGCGGCCGGCATCAAGCAGCCCCATGGTCGCCAGTTGCTGGCCCAGGAAGGTGGCCACGATGGTTTCTACTACGCCAAGCTGATCAAGATCGCCGCCGCTCGCGGTTAAATGGATTCAATGGAGTGACTGGATGAAAATCATCATCCTTGGTGCAGGGCAGGTCGGCGGTTCGCTGGCCGAACACCTGGCCAGTGAAGCCAACGACATTACTGTGGTCGACACCGATGGCGAGCGCCTGCGCGACCTTGGTGACCGCCTGGACATCCGCACGGTACAAGGTCGTGGCTCATTCCCGACCGTGTTGCGCCAAGCCGGAGCGGATGACGCCGACATGCTGGTCGCGGTGACCAACAGCGACGAAACCAACATGGTCGCCTGCCAGGTCGCCCATACCCTGTTCCACACCCCGACCAAGATCGCCCGGGTTCGCGAAGCCGCGTACCTGACCCGCGAAGAGCAGCTGTTCCAGAACGAAGCGATTCCGGTGGACGTTCTGATCAGCCCGGAACAAGTGGTCACCAACTATATAAAGCGCCTGATCCAGCACCCCGGCGCCTTGCAGGTGATCGACTTCGCCGAAGGCAAGGCGCAACTGGTGGCGGTACGGGCGTACTACGGCGGGCCGCTGGTGGGCCAGCAACTGCGGCAGTTGCGTGAACACATGCCGAACGTGGAAACCCGCGTCGCGGCGATTTTCCGTCGTGACCGGCCGATCCTGCCCCAGGGCGACACGGTGATCGAGGCCGACGACGAGGTGTTTTTCATCGCCGCCAAGGCGAATATTCGCGCGGTGATGAGCGAAATGCGCCGTCTCGACGAAACCTATAAACGCATCGTCATCGCCGGTGGCGGGCAGATTGGCGAGCGTCTGGCCGAGGCCATCGAAAGCCGTTATCAGGTGAAAATCATCGAGATGAACCCGGCGCGCTGCCGTCATCTCTCCGACACACTGGACAGCACGGTAGTGTTGCAGGGCAGTGCTTCAGACCGCGACCTGCTGATGGAAGAGAACATCGCCGACGCCGACCTGTTCCTGGCGCTGACCAACGACGACGAAGCCAACATCATGTCATCGTTGCTGGCCAAGCGACTGGGCGCGAAGAAGGTGATGACCATCATCAACAACCCGGCCTATGTCGATCTGATCCAGGGCGGCGACATCGACATCGCCATCAGCCCGCAACTGGCGACCATCGGCACCTTGCTGGCCCACGTGCGCCGAGGCGACATCGTCAGCGTGCACTCACTGCGCCGGGGTGCGGCGGAGGCCATCGAGGCAATTGCCCATGGCGATGCGAAATCGAGCAAGGTGATCGGCAAGGCCATCGAGAACATCGGCCTGCCGCCAGGCACCACCATCGGTGCGATTATCCGCGACGAAGAAGTGATCATCGCCCACGACAACACCGTGATCGAAGCGGGCGACCATGTGATTCTGTTCCTTGTGGATAAAAAGCATATTCGCGATGTGGAGAAGCTGTTTCATGTGGGGTTGAGCTTCTTCTGATCCGGATTTTTCGGCGATCAGACTGGCCTCATCGCGAGCAAGCTCGCTCCCACAGGGTTCTCGGTCGTACACAGCATTTGTGTTTCTGAAGATCAACTGTGGGAGCGAGCTTGCTCGCGATAGCGGACTTCCAGATACCGGATATTTTCCTGACACACCTCAAAAAGGAATCCACTGATGATCGAATCCCTGGAAAAAATGCTCGCCAAGGGTGTGGATAACTCATTGCTGCGCTTCGGCCTGGGCAAGGGCTATCTGGATCTGGGGGAAAACGCCAAGGCTGCGGAGCATTTCCAACGCTGCGTCGAATTCGATCCGAAGTATTCGGCGGCATGGAAACTACTGGGCAAGGCCCATCTGGCGCTGGCGGACTTTACGGCCGCGCGCCAAGCCTGGGAGCAAGGTCTGGAAGCCGCTCGCGCCCATGGCGACAAGCAGGCCGAAAAGGAAATGACGGTGTTCCTGAAGAAGCTCGAGCGTCAGGCGTACTGATCAGAGATAACGCAAACCGATTCCCTCGGCATCCACCTGCACTACTTCCATACGCACCCGCGGCGCGCCTGTGGGTAAGCCCTGCACCTGACCGTAAACCACCGCGCCTTTGGGCAAAGTCGACAACCCCGGATGCTTGACGTAAACGCCGGTGGTCGACAGGTTGCGCGTCTGCCCCAGGCAATCGCCAAAGCTTTCGTGACTGATCTTGATGCGGAATGACTTGCGGTGTTCGGACATCTTCTGCGCCCTTGAGTGAACGGTTGTGGATAACCCCGAGTCCAGGGTCATCCACAGATCATGCCAATCGATTCAATACCAACGCTCTTCACCCGGCGGACGCTTCTTGAAGCGCTTCATGCTCCACATGTACTGGCTCGGGTATGCCCGCACATAGCGCTCGACCACCTGGCTCATGGCCGCGCAGGACTGCGCGGTATCGGTGCTGTACATGGCCTCTGGCGCAGCTTCAAGGATCACTTTGTAGCCGGAACCGTCCGGCAGGCGCAGGGCATGCAGGAACACGCCGACCGCTTTGCCGCCGGCCAGCATGTTCGGCACGAACTTGCTGGTCAGCGCCTGGGTGGCGAAGAACGGCACGAAGATCCCGGCGGATTCGGACGGTTCCGGGTCAGCGGGAATGCCCACTGCACCACCTTTGCGCACTTCCTTGATGACGCTGAGGATGCCTTCCTTGGTGGAAGCGGCGACTTTGTTACCCAACTGCACCCGCTGCTTTTGCAGCAATTCATCCACCGCTTTCAACTTCGGCGGGCGGTAGAAAATGATCGGTTTGCACTGGCTGCAATAGAAGTGGTTCAGCACTTCCCAGTTGCCCAGGTGGCTGGTGATACCGACCACGCCTTTGCCGGAGGCGAGGGCGTCCTTCAAGATGTCGAGGCCTTCAACCTCGCGCACCAGGTCGATGGAGCGCTGGGCCGGCCAGATCCAGGCGCAGGCGCTTTCGGTCAGGGACTTGCCGATGTCCTTAAGGCTCTGTCCGACTAAACGTTCGCGCTCGGCGGGGTCCATGTCCGGAAAGCACTTGGACAGGTTGATCCGCACCACGTCGCGGGAACGGTTCGGGGTTTTCCACATGACCCAGCCAATCGCCGAGCCGACGGCCTGCACGGCCCGCCACGGAAGCAGGGCAAACAGCCGCAGAGCGCCTACCAGCAAGGCGCCTTTCAACTTATCCACAGGTCACTCCTGATTTTGTGCTGTGCGCGAGGCGGCCATTCTAACCGCCGTTCGCCAACTGCGCGTAGCGGTCGCAGTCCCGGGTGTGATCCATCACCATGCCCGAAGCCTGCATTAGCGCATAGCAAATGGTCGGCCCGACGAACGTGAAACCGGCTTTTTTCAGGCCTTTGCTCATTTCCACGGCGATCGGCGTCACGGCCGGGACTTCACTGCGATCCTTGAAATGATTGATCACAGGCACGCCACCGACGAACGACCAGAGAAACGCCACCGGGTCCTCCAGCGCCAGCCAGGCCTGGGCATTGCGCCGGGCCGCGTTGAGCTTGAGGCGGTTGCGGATGATGCCGGGATCGAGCATCAACTCGTCGATTTCGGCATCGCTCATCTGCGCCACGCGCTGGACATCAAAGCCGAACATCACCTGGCGATAGTGCTCGCGTTTGCGCAGCACAGTGATCCAGGAAAGCCCGGCCTGGAACCCTTCGAGCAAAAGCAACTCGAACAAACCCTGCGCATCGCGTAGCGGCGTGCCCCACTCCTGATCGTGATAAGCCATGTACAGCGGATCTTCGGAACACCAAAAGCAGCGTGGCATAAGGCTCCAGGGGGCGTGCGCAGCAATGAATCGGGTATACTCCCGCTCTTTAAATCGCAGCCCAAGAAACAGGTGAATTTCGTGAGCCAGCCTACGCCAGCCGTGCGTACCTTCCAAGACTTGATCCTCGCCCTCCAGCAATACTGGGCCGAGCAAGGTTGTGTGGTACTTCAGCCCTACGATATGGAAGTAGGCGCCGGCACTTTCCACACCGCAACGTTCCTGCGCGCCATCGGCCCGGAAACCTGGAACGCTGCCTACGTGCAGCCAAGCCGTCGTCCGACTGACGGCCGCTACGGCGAAAACCCGAACCGTCTGCAGCACTACTACCAGTTCCAGGTGGTCCTCAAGCCGAACCCGGACAACTTCCAGGAACTGTACCTGGGCTCCCTCAAGCACGTCGGCCTGGACCCGCTGGTCCACGACATCCGCTTCGTCGAAGACAACTGGGAATCGCCGACCCTCGGCGCCTGGGGTCTGGGCTGGGAAGTCTGGCTCAACGGCATGGAAGTGACCCAATTCACCTACTTCCAGCAAGCGGGTGGCATCGAGTGCTACCCGGTGACCGGTGAGATCACCTACGGTCTCGAGCGTCTGGCCATGTACCTGCAAGGCGTGGACTCGGTCTACGACCTGGTCTGGGCTGACGGTCCGTTCGGCAAAGTGACCTACGGCGACGTGTTCCACCAGAACGAAGTGGAGCAGTCCACTTACAACTTCGAACACGCCAACGTCGACAAGCTGTTCGAACTGTTCGATTTCTACGAAAGCGAAGCCAAGCGCCTGATCGAACTCGACCAGCCGCTGCCGTTGCCGAGCTACGAAATGGTGTTGAAGGCTTCCCATACCTTCAACCTGCTGGATGCGCGCCGGGCGATTTCCGTGACTGCGCGTCAGCAATACATCCTGCGTGTACGCACCCTGGCGCGTTCCGTTGCGCAAGCCTACCTGCTGGCTCGTGCCAAGCTGGGCTTCCCGATGGCGACCCCGGACCTGCGTGATGAAGTACTGGCCAAGCTGGAGGCTGCACAATGAGTGCTCTGGATTTTCTGGTTGAACTGGGCACTGAAGAACTGCCACCCAAAGCCCTGAACACCCTGGCCGAGGCATTCCTCGCCGGTATCGACAAGGGCCTGCAAGCTGCCGGCCTGAACTACGAGAGCAAAACCGTTTATGCCGCCCCGCGCCGCCTGGCCGTGCTGATCACCGCACTGGCTACCCAGCAGCCGGATCGCAGCATCAACCTCGACGGCCCCCCACGTCAGGCCGCGTTCGATGCCGAAGGCAACCCGACCCAAGCGGCACTGGGCTTTGCCAAGAAGTGCGGCGTCGACCTGAGCGAAATCGATCAGAGCGGCCCGAAACTGCGCTACAGCCAGAGCATCGCCGGCAAGGCGACCGCAAGCCTGCTGCCGACCATCGTCGAAGATTCCCTGAACGACCTGCCGATCCCGAAACGCATGCGTTGGGGTGCGCGCAAGGAAGAGTTCGTTCGTCCGACCCAGTGGTTGGTGATGCTGCTCGGTGACCAGGTCATCGATTGCACCATCCTCGCCCAGAAGGCCGGCCGCGACTCCCGTGGCCACCGCTTCCATCACCCGGAAAACGTGCGCATCGGTTCGCCGTCCAGCTACCTGGCCGACCTGCGTGCCGCCTACGTTCTGGCCGACGCCAACGAGCGTCGCGAGATCATCAGCAAGCGCACCGAAGAGCTGGCCACCCGTCAGGAAGGCACGGCAATCGTTCCGCCAGCCCTGCTCGATGAAGTGACCGCGCTGGTCGAATGGCCAGTGCCGCTGGTGTGCTCGTTCGAGGAGCGCTTCCTCGACGTGCCGCAGGAAGCCCTGATCACCACCATGCAGGACAACCAGAAGTACTTCTGCCTGCTGGACGCCGACGGCAAGTTGCTGCCACGTTTCATTACCGTGGCCAACATCGAGAGCAAAGACCCACAGCAGATCATCGCCGGTAACGAGAAAGTGGTTCGTCCACGCCTGACCGACGCCGAGTTCTTCTTCAAGCAAGACAAGAAGCAGAAGCTCGAAGACTTCAACCTGCGCCTGCAGAACGTGGTGTTCCAGGAAAAACTCGGCAGCGTCTACGACAAGGCCGAACGTGTTTCCAAACTCGCCGCTTACATCGCAGCGCGCATTGGCGGCAACGCTTCGTGGGCTGCTCGTGCGGGCCTGCTGTCCAAGTGCGACCTGTCGACCGAGATGGTCGGCGAGTTCCCGGAGATGCAAGGTGTCGCCGGTTACTACTACGCCCTCAACGATGGCGAGCCGGAAGATGTCGCACTGGCCCTGAACGAGCAGTACATGCCGCGCGGTGCCGGCGCTGAACTGCCTAGCACCCTGACCGGTGCGGCCGTGGCCATCGCCGACAAGCTCGACACCCTCGTGGGTATCTTCGGTATCGGCATGCTGCCGACCGGCAGCAAAGACCCGTACGCCCTGCGCCGTGCCGCACTGGGCGTGTTGCGTATCCTGATCGAGAAGCAACTGGATCTGGACCTGAACGACGCCGTGGCCTTCGCTGTGAATGCATTCGGTACCAAGGTCAAGGCAGCCGGCCTGAACGAATCGGTACTTGAGTTCATCTTCGACCGCCTGCGTGCCCGCTACGAAGACGAAGGTGTCGATGTCGCGACCTACCTGTCTGTACGTGCCCTGAAGCCAGGCTCGGCCCTGGACTTCGACCAGCGCGTGCAAGCGGTACAGGCCTTCCGCAAACTGCCGGAAGCCGCCGCCCTGGCCGCCGTGAACAAGCGCGTGTCGAACTTGCTGAGCAAGGTCGAAGGCTCCGTTCCGACAGTCGTGGAGGCCAAGTACTTCGACAACGCCAACGAGTTCTCCCTGTACTCGGCGATCCAGCAGGCTGACCAGGCTGTACAGCCAATGGCCGCCTCGCGTCAGTACAGCGAATCCCTGGCACGCCTGGCTGCACTGCGCGAGCCGGTGGATGCGTTCTTCGAAGCTGTGATGGTCAACGCGGAGGACGCAAAAGTCCGCGCCAACCGTTATGCGTTGCTGGCGCGTCTGCGTGGGTTGTTCCTCGGCGTCGCCGACATTTCGCTGCTGGGCTGAGGGATTGCTGTTGAAACTGCTGATTCTCGATCGGGACGGAGTGATCAATTACGACTCCGACGCTTACATCAAGTCGGTGGAGGAGTGGATTCCACTCCCCGGTTCGATCGAAGCCATCGCGCAGTTGAGCAAGGCCGGCTGGACGGTAGCGGTCGCTACCAACCAGTCGGGTATCGCTCGCGGCTATTACGACCTCGCCACCCTGGATGCCATGCACGAGCGCTTGCGCGCGCTGGTGGCGGAGCAGGGCGGTGAAGTCGGCCTGATCGTCTATTGCCCGCACGGGCCGGACGAAGGCTGCGATTGCCGCAAGCCGAAACCCGGGATGCTGAAAACCATCGCCGCTCATTACAACGTGTCGCTGACCAATCTCTGGTTCGTCGGCGACAGCCTTGGTGACCTGGAAGCCGCCAAAGCCGTCGATTCACAGCCAGTTTTGGTAAAGACCGGGAAAGGCGAAAAGACTCAGGGCTTGACCCTTCCGGTTGGCACATTGATTTTTGACGATCTGGCGGCGATTGCCGCAGAACTTATCCACAATTAGAGTGCTTCTGAATTTCCTGGCAAAGGATTGATCAGGAGTGCGCTTTATACAGGCGGGTATTGCCCGCAACGGTAAACGTCACCATGTCGATATTGCAGGCCATCAGAACCTTCCTCTTTTACCTGCTGCTGGGCACCAGCTCCTTGCTGTGGTGCAGCCTGAGTTTTTTTATCGCGCCGTTTCTGCCATTCAAGGCACGTTATCGCTTCATCAACGTGTACTGGTGCCGCTGCGCCTTGTGGCTGAGCAAAGTGTTTTTGGGCATTCGCTACGAAGTGAAGGGGGCCGAGAACGTACCTGAACGGCCTTGCGTCATTCAGTCGAATCACCAGAGCACGTGGGAGACGTTCTTTCTCTCTGCCTACTTCTCGCCGCTGAGCCAGGTGCTCAAGCGTGAATTGCTCTATGTGCCGTTCTTCGGTTGGGCCATGGCCATGCTGCGACCGATCGCCATCGATCGCGACAACCCGAAAGCCGCACTCAAGCATGTGGCGCAAAAGGGTGATGAGTTGCTCAAGGACAATGTCTGGGTGCTGATCTTCCCCGAAGGCACGCGCGTTCCTTTCGGCACCGTTGGAAAGTTCTCGCGCGGTGGCAGCGCCTTGGCGGTCAACGCCGAATTGCCGGTGCTGCCAATTGCGCACAACGCAGGCAAGTTCTGGCCGAAAACCGGTTGGGTGAAGAAGCAGGGCGTCATCACTGTGATCATTGGCGAGCCGATGTATGCCGCAGGCACCGGACCGCGAGCCATCGCTGAATTGAACGACCGGGTCCAGGCGTGGAACGAGCAGATGCAACGGGAAATGGGCTCGCTACCACCGGCTCCGCAAGCGCCGGTTTCAAACGATCAGGTGGCTGTCTGAGATTCTGTGGATAACCTGTGTACCGTTTCATTGAAAACCGTCGTTTTTTGTATGTAACCTTATGATTTTTTTACATATTTTTTTGAATGATAAAAACCATAAAAACGTGCATAAGTTTTTTTTGGACGTAAAAAAACCGGCTGATATAGCCGGTTTTTTTATGCCTGGAACAAACACTGGCTGTCGACCTGACGGGGCGGCCTGGATCACCCGGTTTCATTCTGCAAACAGCGGAATTTGCAGCCTGAATGTCTATCCCACCGAACTTAATCCGACACTCGATTCGCCCACAGATCGTGAGACAGGAGCCGCAACGGGACCGCGCGTTGCTCCGGCGAGACAATAAAAAAGGCCAACGCAATGCGTTGGCCTTTTCGTTGGTATCGACCGGGATCAGAAATCCAGGTTGGACACCGCCAAAGCGTTGCTCTCGATGAAGTCACGACGTGGTTCGACCGCATCACCCATCAGGGTGTTGAAGATCTGGTCCGCGCCAATGGCGTCTTCGATGGTCACTTTGAGCATCCGGCGCTGGCTTGGGTCCATGGTGGTTTCCCACAGCTGATCCGGGTTCATTTCGCCCAGACCTTTGTATCGCTGGATGGTGTGACGCTTGGTGCTTTCAGCCATCAGCCATTCAAGGGCTTCCTTGAACTCGGTCACCGGCTTCTTGCGCTCGCCACGCTGGATGTACGCGCCGTCGTCCAGCAGGGTGCTCAGTTGAGCGCCTAGCGAAACGACAGTCTTGTAATCGTTACTGCCGAAGAAGTCGCGGTTGAAGGTGACGTAGTTCGACAGGCCGTGGGAGATCAGTTCGACCTCTGGCAGCCACACACCACGCTCACGGTCTTCACGCAGGCTGGCCTTGTAGACCAGACCCGACTTCTCGACGGTGCGCAGACGCACTTCGTACTGGGCCAGCCAATCTTGCATCGCTGCGTGATCGGACAGTTGCTCCATGCTCACCGCTGGCAGGTAGATGAAGTGCTCGGTCAGCTCCTGTGGGTACAGGCGCGACAGACGCTTGAGGGTCTTCATCACCAGACGGAAGTCATTCACCAGGCGCTCGAGGGCTTCGCCGGAGATACCCGGTGCATCCTCGTTCAGGTGCAGGCTCGCATCTTCCAGAGCCGACTGCGTCATGTACTCTTCCATGGCGTCGTCGTCTTTGATGTATTGCTCTTGCTTGCCTTTCTTGACCTTGTACAGCGGTGGCTGAGCGATGTAGATGTAGCCGCGTTCGATCAGCTCCGGCAACTGACGGAAGAAGAAGGTCAGCAGCAGGGTACGGATGTGCGAACCGTCGACGTCAGCATCGGTCATGATGATGATGTTGTGGTAACGCAGCTTGTCGATGTTGTACTCGTCGCGGCCGATGCCGCAGCCCAGCGCGGTGATCAAGGTGCCTACTTCTTGCGAAGAGATCATCTTGTCAAAACGCGCCTTCTCGACGTTCAGGATCTTGCCCTTCAGCGGCAGGATGGCCTGGGTCCGACGGTTACGTCCCTGCTTGGCGGAGCCGCCAGCAGAGTCACCTTCCACGAGGTACAGTTCGGAAAGGGCAGGGTCTTTTTCCTGACAGTCAGCCAGTTTACCCGGCAGGCCGGCGATATCCAGCGCGCCTTTACGACGGGTCATTTCACGGGCTTTACGCGCCGCTTCACGAGCACGTGCCGCATCGATCATCTTGCCGACGACCAGCTTGGCTTCGTTCGGGTTTTCCAGCAGGAAGTCGGAGAAGTACTTGCCCATTTCCTGTTCGACCGCGGTCTTCACTTCGGAAGAAACCAGCTTGTCTTTGGTCTGGGAACTGAACTTCGGATCCGGTACTTTCACCGAAATGATCGCGGTCAGGCCTTCACGGGCATCGTCACCGGTGGTCGCGACTTTGTGCTTCTTCGCCAGACCTTCGGCTTCGATATAGGTATTCAGGTTACGCGTCAGTGCGGAACGGAAACCCACCAGGTGAGTACCGCCATCGCGCTGTGGAATGTTGTTGGTGAAACACAACAGGTTCTCGTTGAAGCTGTCGTTCCACTGCAAGGCGATTTCCACGCCGATGCCGTCTTCGCGCTGAATATTGAAGTGAAACACCTGGTTGACCGCAGTCTTGTTGGTGTTCAGGTATTCAACGAACGCTCGCAGGCCGCCTTCGTACTTGAACAACTCTTCCTTGCCGCTGCGCTCATCCTTGAGGACGATGCCGACACCGGAGTTGAGGAAGGACAGTTCACGAATCCGCTTGGCCAGGATGTCCCAGCTGAAGTGGATGTTCTTGAACGTCTCGGCCGATGGCTTGAAGTGAATCTGGGTGCCGGTGGTTTCACTCTCACCAACGATTTTCATCGGTTCTTGTGGAACACCGTGGACGTAAGTCTGTTCCCAGATTTTGCCGCTGCGGCGCACCGTAAGAACAAGCTCTTTGGACAGTGCGTTCACTACCGACACACCTACACCGTGCAGGCCACCGGATACTTTGTAGGAGTTGTCGTCGAACTTACCGCCGGCATGCAGTACGGTCATGATGACCTCGGCTGCCGAAACACCTTCTTCTTTGTGCACGTCTACCGGGATGCCACGACCGTTGTCACGAACGGTTATGGACTCATCCGGGTGAATGATGATGCTGATGTCGTCGCAGTGGCCGGCGAGAGCTTCGTCGATCGAGTTATCGACCACTTCGAACACCATGTGGTGCAGACCGCTGCCATCGTCGGTGTCACCAATGTACATACCGGGACGTTTGCGTACGGCATCCAGGCCTTTCAGCACTTTAATGCTCGTTGAGTCGTACGTATTTTCTTCGCTCAATGCCTTCACTCCCGATGGTCGTGGGTCTGGGTGATACGGCCCTGTTCCACGTGGAACAGAGCGACTGGCGTTTCCGTCTGCCAGCCTTCCCTCAATAATTCGTGATCTACACAGGTGATAAAGACCTGGCAGCGTAAGTCTTCCAACAAGCGGCAAAGCGCGCGACGGTGGTGCTCGTCCAGTTCGGACGGCAAGTCATCCACCAGATAAATACACTGACCGCGTCGAGCCTGGCTGACCAAGTGACCTTGGGCAATCCGCAATGCGCAAACCACCAACTTCTGCTGGCCACGGGACAAGATGTCCGCAGCGTTATGCGCGCCCAGTCTGAGCCGCAAATCAGCACGTTGTGGTCCGGCCTGGGTATGCCCCATTTGCTGGTCCCGCTGAAGAGACCCGGCGAGCACAGTACTCAGTTCACGGTCCTTGTCCCAGCCGCGGTAATAGCTGAGCGTCAAGCCTTCAAGCTCAACCAGATCGCTCAAGGTTTGTTCAAAGACTGGTTTCAAGGCTTTGATATAAGCGCGGCGGTATTCATCAATTTCAGCGCTGGCCTGGCACAGTTCCCTGTCCCAAACCGCTTGCGAAACGGCGTCAAGTGTACCATGCCGAAGCCAAGAGTTTCTCTGGCGCAGGGCCTTCTGCAAGCGCTGCCAGGTTGACATGAAGCGCGGTTCCACGTGGAACACCCCCCAGTCAAGAAACTGCCGGCGAATCTTCGGTGCACCTTCCAGCAATCGAAAACTGTCCGGATTGATCAGCTGCAGTGGCAGGATCTCGGCCAGTTGCGCGGCGCTGCGAGCATTCTGCCCATCGATACGGATCTGGAATTCGCCCTGTCGATCCCGTGATATGCCCAAGGCGCTATGCCCACCCTCCGCTAGCTCAACCTGGCCAAAGACCGTGCATGCCAGTTGTTCATATTGAATGACCGGCAACAGACGGGTGCTGCGAAACGAACGGGCAAGCCCCAGCAGATGGATGGCTTCCAGAACACTGGTTTTGCCGCTGCCGTTGGCGCCGTAAAGAATATTGATGCGGGGGGAGGGGGAGAAGGTCACCGGGTGCAGATTGCGCACCGCGGTGACCGAGACGCGACTTAAGGACATCTAGCTTCTGCTGGGCATGATTACAGACGCATCGGCATGACAACGTAGGCCGAGTCGTCGTTATCCGATTCCTGTACCAGCGCACTGCTGTTGGAGTCGGACAGGATCAGGCGAACCTGCTCGGTGGTCATCACGCCCAGTACGTCAAGCAGGTAGCTCACGTTAAAGCCGATTTCCAGGGAGCCGCCGTTGTATTCAACGCCCACTTCTTCTTCCGCTTCTTCCTGTTCCGGGTTGTTCGCCTGGATCTTCAGCTGACCGCTGGCCAGTTGCAGACGGATACCACGGTACTTCTCGTTGGACAGAATCGCGGTACGGCTGAACGCTTCGCGCAGAGCCTGACGATCGCCAAGTACCAGCTTGTCGCCGCCTTTAGGCAGAACACGCTCGTAGTCCGGGAATTTGCCGTCGACCAGTTTCGAGGTGAAGGTGAACTCACCAGTGGTGGCGCGGATGTGGTGCTGACCCAGTACGATGCTGACATTGCCGTCCGGCTCGGTGAGCAGGCGTGCCAGTTCGAGGATACCTTTGCGTGGCACGATGACTTGATGACGATCCGGCTGACCGATATCGGCCTGCATCGAGCACATGGCCAGCCGGTGACCGTCGGTGGCCACGGCGCGGATCACACCAGCGGAGACTTCCAGCAGCATGCCGTTGAGGTAGTAGCGCACGTCCTGCTGGGCCATGGCGAAGCTGGTGCGTTCGATCAAACGACGCAGCTTGCTTTGCTCCAGGCTGCAGGTCAGCGAACCCGGGCCTTCTTCCACGGTAGGGAAGTCGTTGGCCGGCAGTGTCGACAGGGTGAAGCGGCTACGGCCAGCCTTGACCACAAGCTTTTGCTCGTCGACCTTGATGTCGATCAGCGCATCGTTCGGCAGGCTTTTGCAGATGTCCATCAGCTTGCGCGCCGGTACGGTGATGGAGCCCGGATCCGCCGGCTCTTCGAGTTGAACACGACCAACCAGCTCGACTTCCAGGTCGGTACCGGTCAGCGACAATTGCTGGCCTTCGACAACCAGCAGCACGTTGGAAAGTACCGGCAAGGTCTGTCGGCGTTCGACGACGCCTGCGACCAGTTGCAGGGGTTTCAACAGGGCTTCGCGTTGAATGGTGAAATGCATGGTCTAGTCCCTTGCCTTAATAAGCTGCGCTGGTGTTCATCAAGTGGTCAGCGTACGCAGCAGGTTCTTGTAGTCCTCGCGGATGTCCGCGTCGGATTCCTTAAGTTCGTTGATCTTGCGGCACGCGTGCAAGACCGTTGTATGGTCGCGACCGCCAAACACATCGCCGATTTCCGGCAAGCTGTGGTTGGTCAGTTCCTTGGACAACGCCATGGCGACCTGACGCGGACGAGCGACCGAACGCGAACGGCGTTTGGACAGCAAGTCGGAGATCTTGATCTTGTAGTACTCGGCGACAGTGCGCTGAATGTTATCCACAGAAACCAGTTTATCCTGCAACGCCAACAAGTCTTTAAGGGATTCGCGAATCAGCTCGATGGTGATGTCGCGCCCCATGAAGTGCGAGTGGGCGATCACACGCTTGAGCGCGCCTTCCAGCTCACGGACGTTGGAGCGAATGCGCTGGGCAATGAAGAACGCGGCATCGTGAGGCAGCTCGACTTTGGCCTGATCGGCCTTCTTCATCAGGATCGCCACGCGGGTTTCCAGCTCCGGCGGCTCGACCGCTACGGTCAGGCCCCAGCCAAAACGGGATTTGAGGCGTTCTTCAAGGCCTTCGATTTCCTTCGGGTAGCGGTCACTGGTGAGAATGACCTGCTGGCCACCTTCGAGCAGGGCGTTGAAGGTGTGGAAAAACTCTTCCTGGGAACGTTCCTTGCGGGCGAAGAACTGAATGTCATCGATCAGCAACGCATCCACCGAACGGTAGAAGCGCTTGAATTCGTTGATCGCGTTCAGTTGCAGGGCCTTGACCATGTCCGCCACGAAACGCTCGGAATGCAGGTACACCACCTTGGCATTCGGGTTCTTCTTTAACAGATGGTTACCCACTGCATGCATCAAGTGGGTTTTACCCAGGCCGACGCCACCATAAAGGAAGAGTGGGTTGTAACCGTGCTTGGGGTTGTCTGCCACCTGCCAGGCGGCGGCGCGCGCCAACTGGTTGGATTTACCTTCAACGAAATTCTCAAAGGTAAAGGTGCGGTTCAGGTAACTGGTGTGCTTGAGCGCACCTTCGACCTGCACCGTACGTTGCTCGGCGCGCACAGGTGCCTGTTGCGAACTGGCACCGGCCATCGGGTCGAAGCTGTCACGTGAAGGTTCTTCTTCGGTGACCTCGGCCACTTTTTGCGTCGCACGCTTGGTCGACGCGGCGGCAGGTGCCGGCGACGGACTGGCGGGCGCTTGAGCAGCCTGGGCCTGGGAAGCCGCGGCAGCCAGGGGAGCATTGGGCGCGGCACGGGGTGCCGAACTGCGTTTGCTGCCTATTAATAAGGAAAGCGCTGGCGCCATGCCATTGCCGTGCTCATCGAGCAATTCGAGAACACGCCCCAGGTATTTTTCGTTGACCCAGTCCAAAACAAAACGATTGGGCGCATAGACACGCAACTCGTCGCCTTCGGCTTCGACCTGTAGTGGACGGATCCAAGTGTTGAATTGTTGGGCAGGCAGCTCATCGCGCAAAAGCTCCACGCACTGCTGCCAAAGTTCCACTGACACGGATATCCCCTAAGTTGAAAGCCGGTGAGGCAAAAACAAGCGGCCATTGTAGCGACCAGACGCCGACTTATCCACACGAAGGTGGTTCATCGACCAAGAAGAATCACCCTTTCATACGCAAAAAAGGCGACCAGTGGTCTGTGCATAAGCTCTGTGGATAACCGGGGTTAAGGTCGTTGCACAAGTGGGGGCGAAACTCGGTGGATAACCACCCTGTGGATAAAGCCTGCTTTCACACACAGGTTATCCGACAGCGCAGCACAGGCTGAACACTGTTTTCCACTGTAGTTGTCATTCTCTGTACAGCAGGTAAAACAAGGGTTGAATTGAGTTATCCACAGAAGGGTGCGGGCCTAGCTTTTATAAGCTTTACAGAAAAGCTTTAAATACTTTCCTTTCTTATTTTTATATCTACGTAAGGGGCAAGCGCCGAAAAACCTCTGGAGATCTATTTATAAGGAAACGCTGGTTGGAAATTGACCTGAAGGCTTGCTTTCTCTAGAATCCCCGGTCTCTTAAAACGGGGGCCATTCCGGCCCGTTGTGGACGAACCAGGTAACACGACAATGAAACGTACTTTCCAACCAAGCACTATCAAACGCGCTCGTACCCACGGTTTCCGTGCTCGCATGGCTACCAAGAACGGTCGTGCCGTCCTGTCGCGTCGTCGCGCCAAAGGTCGTGCGCGTCTGGCAGTTTGATAATCCGGCACTGGAGGTGAGTCAGGACTTCAGTCGGGAAAAGCGTCTGCTTACCCCCCGGCAATTCAAGGCAGTCTTTGACTCCCCTACCGGCAAGGTTCCGGGGAAAAATCTCCTGCTCCTTGCGCGCAACAACGATCTTGATCACCCCCGTCTCGGGTTGGTTATCGGGAAAAAGAGCGTAAAGCTCTCCGTCGAGCGCAATCGCCTCAAACGTCTGATGCGCGAATCGTTTCGCCTGAACCAGGATTCACTGGTCGGCTGGGACATTGTTATCGTCGCGCGCAAAGGTTTGGGCGACGTAGAAAACCCCGAATTGATTCAGCATTTCGGCAAACTCTGGAAGCGTCTGGCTCGCAGTTCGCCGGTACCAGCAGTCAAAACCGAAACTGTAGGGGTAGACAGTCCAGATGCGTAAACTGGCACTCGTTCCGATCCAGTTTTACCGCTATGCCATTAGTCCTCTGATGGCCAGTCACTGTCGTTTCTACCCCAGTTGTTCCTGCTACGCGTTAGAAGCCATCGAAAATCATGGCCTTCTTCGCGGTGGCTGGCTGACCTTTCGTCGTTTAGGTCGCTGTCATCCGTGGAATCCCGGTGGTTATGACCCGGTTCCACCTATCCCTACCTCCCGTTCTTCTTCGATGGCCGAGTAATCATGGATATCAAACGCACGATCCTGATCGTCGCCCTGGCAATCGTGTCCTACGTTATGGTTCTTAAATGGAACCAGGACTATGGTCAGGCTGCCTTGCCGACTCAGAATGTTGCCTCCAGTACGACTGCACCGGGCCTGCCGGAAACGGCAACTGGCTCCAACGCTTCCGCCAGTGACGACATTCCACGTGCTGCAAGCGACACCAGCGCACCTGCCGAAACTCCGGTGGCTGTGAGCAAGGACCTCATCCAGATCAAAACGGATGTACTGGACCTGGCTATCGACCCACAAGGCGGCGATGTTGCCCAGTTGACCCTGCCGCTGTATCCGCGTCGTCAGGATCACCCGGAAATTCCGTTCCAGCTGTTCGATAACGGCGGCGAACGTACTTATCTGGCGCAAAGCGGTCTGATCGGCACCAACGGTCCGGATGCAAATCCGGCCGGTCGTCCGGTTTATTCCTCGGAGAAGAAGGTTTATCAACTGGCTGACGGTCAGGACCAAATGGTCGTAGACCTGAAGTTCAGTAAGGACGGCGTCAACTACATCAAGCGTTTCACCGTGAAACGTGGCTTGTATGACGTAACCGTTTCCTACCTGATCGACAACCAGAGCGCCCAGCCCTGGACCGGTGCGATGTTTGCCCAGTTGAAGCGCGACGCCAGCGCCGATCCTTCGTCGACCACGGCTACCGGCACCGCGACCTACCTGGGCGCCGCCCTGTGGACAAGTTCCGAGCCGTACAAGAAAGTGTCCATGAAGGACATGGACAAGGCGCCGCTCAAAGAAACCGTCACTGGCGGTTGGGTTGCCTGGTTGCAGCACTACTTCGTGACCGCATGGATTCCGGCCAAGGGCGAAAACAATGTCGTCCAGACCCGTAAAGACAGCAAAGGCAACTACATCATCGGCTATACCGGCCCATCGATGAGTGTTGCACCGGGTGCCAAGGCCGAGACCAGCGCTGTTCTGTACGCCGGTCCGAAAAGCCAGGCCGTGCTCAAAGAGTTGTCCCCAGGTCTGGAACTGACGGTCGACTACGGCATTCTGTGGTTCATCGCCCAACCGATCTTCTGGTTGTTGCAACACATCCACGCCATTGTGGGTAACTGGGGCTGGTCGATCATCTTCCTGACCATGCTGATCAAAGGGATCTTCTTCCCGCTGTCGGCTGCCAGCTACAAATCCATGGCGCGCATGCGTGCAGTGGCACCGAAACTGGCTGCACTGAAAGAGCAACATGGCGATGACCGGCAGAAAATGTCGCAAGCCATGATGGAGCTGTACAAGAAAGAGAAGATCAATCCGCTGGGTGGTTGCTTGCCAATCCTCGTGCAGATGCCGGTTTTCCTCTCGCTGTACTGGGTTCTGCTGGAAAGCGTCGAGATGCGTCAGGCTCCGTTCATGCTGTGGATTACTGACCTGTCGATCAAGGATCCGTTCTTCATTCTGCCGATCATCATGGGTGCAACCATGTTCATCCAGCAGCAGCTGAACCCGACTCCTCCGGATCCGATGCAGGCCAAGGTGATGAAGCTGATGCCGATCATCTTCACCTTCTTCTTCCTGTGGTTCCCGGCCGGTCTGGTGCTGTACTGGGTAGTGAACAACTGCCTGTCGATCGCCCAACAGTGGTACATCACACGTAAGATCGAAGCAGCCGCTAAAGCAGCTGCCTGATTTACACTGTGGATAACCACTCAAAACGCCCCCTAGTGGGGCGTTTTGCTATCTGTCACTTTTGTCTGGATACCGGTTTATGAGCGTTCCTCGCGAAACCATCGCAGCCGTCGCCACCGCTCAAGGTCGAGGCGGTGTAGGCATCGTGCGTATTTCCGGGCCGTTGGCCAGCGTTGCGGCCAAGGCCTTCAGCGGTCGCGAGCTCAAGCCGCGATTTGCTCACTACGGTCCGTTTTTCAGTGAAAACGACGAGGTGCTGGACCAGGGCATTGCCTTGTATTTCCCCGGCCCGAACTCGTTCACAGGCGAAGATGTGCTGGAGCTGCAAGGCCATGGTGGTCCGATCGTTCTGGATATGCTGCTCAAGCGTTGCCTGGAACTGGGTTGCCGTCTCGCCCGGCCGGGAGAATTCAGTGAGCGCGCCTTCCTCAACGACAAACTGGACCTCGCCCAGGCCGAGGCCATTGCCGACCTGATTGAAGCCAGTTCTGCCCAGGCTGCGCGAAACGCGTTGCGCTCACTGCAGGGTGCTTTCTCGTCGCGTGTGCATAACCTCACCGAGCAATTGATCGGCCTGCGCATCTATGTCGAAGCGGCCATCGATTTTCCGGAAGAGGAAATCGACTTCCTTGCCGATGGCCACGTCCTGAGCATGCTCGACAAGGTTCGCGACGAGTTATCCACCGTCATCCGCGAAGCCGGGCAGGGCGCCTTGCTGCGTGACGGCATGACAGTGGTCATTGCCGGCCGTCCGAATGCCGGTAAATCCAGTCTGCTCAATACCCTGGCTGGGCGTGAAGCGGCGATCGTGACCGAAATTGCCGGCACCACCCGTGACGTGCTCCGTGAACATATCCACATCGATGGCATGCCGCTGCACGTGGTGGATACCGCCGGCCTGCGCGATACCGATGATCATGTGGAAAAAATCGGCGTCGAGCGTGCCTTGAAAGCCATCGGCGAAGCGGATCGGGTACTGCTGGTGGTCGATGCCACGGCCCCGGAAGCCCTCGATCCTTTCGCACTCTGGCCGGAGTTTCTCGAAACCCGTCCCGATCCCGCGAAAGTCACCCTGATCCGCAACAAGGCCGACCTTACGGGCGAAGCCATTGCCCTGGAGGTCAGCGCGGACGGCCATGTCACCATCAGCCTGAGCGCCAAGTCTGGTGGTGTCGGGCTGGACCTGCTGCGCGAACACCTCAAGGCCTGCATGGGCTATGAACAAACGTCCGAAAGCAGCTTCAGCGCTCGCCGGCGACACCTTGAGGCGCTACGTCATGCCAGTGCAGCCCTCGAGCATGGCCGCGCTCAATTGACCCTGGCCGGCGCTGGCGAGTTACTGGCCGAGGATTTGCGCCAGGCTCAGCAGTCGCTGGGTGAAATCACTGGTGCTTTCAGCTCCGATGATCTGCTGGGGCGAATTTTCTCCAGCTTCTGTATCGGTAAGTAGCCCACCTGTTACTCACAGACAGGCCATTCGTGCCTGTCTGTTCTCTCCATTTCTGAAAAAAACCTCCAGTGCCGAGCGGACTTTGTCTGCTTTAGCGCAATTCCTGTACCCGAATTTCGAGCAAACGGCACTTTTCTGTGGATTAAGCCCTGTGAATAACCGTGGCTAAGGTCAGTTGATAACAGGGCCTGAAAACTGAACATAACCACCTCTGTGGATAACCACCTCTTTCATCCACAGGCTTACACCGGTTATCCAAGGGCCTCATTGGCACATGAACACAGGGTTTTGAATCTCTGTACACATTGAAAATAAAGGCCTGTATCAATCTATCCACAGAAATGAGGGTGCATAGAAATAAACATAAAAGCAAAGATTTAATAAATTTCTTTCTTTTTAATTTCTATAACTCCGACTTTTCCACAGCTGGTTAAATTTTGTGCAAAGGGTTCTTTAGGAAGGGCGAAGTCCCTATACTTGTCGACCAGGTCCAAAAACCTGAGCTCAAACTATTCCTGAATTACCTACTTAAGCAGGCACGAGGTGCGTGGTGGATTTCCCTTCCCGTTTTGAAGTGATCGTCATCGGCGGCGGTCATGCCGGTACCGAGGCAGCACTGGCCTCAGCACGTATGGGGGTTAAAACCCTGTTGCTGACGCATAACGTGGAAACCCTCGGTGCCATGAGTTGCAACCCTGCCATTGGCGGGATCGGCAAAAGCCACCTGGTCAAGGAAATCGACGCCCTCGGCGGTGCGATGGCCATGGCTACCGATAAAGGCGGTATCCAGTTTCGCGTGTTGAACAGCCGCAAAGGCCCGGCCGTGCGAGCAACCCGCGCGCAGGCAGACCGGGTTCTGTACAAGGCAGCTGTCCGCGAAATCCTGGAGAACCAGCCGAACCTGTGGATATTTCAACAAGCCGCTGACGACCTGATCGTCGAGCAGGAACAAGTCCGTGGTGTTGTCACGCAAATGGGTCTGCGTTTCCTCGCCGATTCCGTGGTGTTGACCACCGGCACGTTCCTCGGTGGACTTATCCACATCGGTTTGCAGAATTTTTCCGGCGGTCGCGCCGGTGATCCGCCATCGATCGCGCTGGCTCACCGTCTGCGTGAACTGCCATTGCGTGTGGGTCGTTTGAAAACCGGTACTCCGCCGCGTATCGACGGCCGGTCTGTGGATTTCTCGGTGATGTCCGAGCAACCGGGTGATACGCCGATCCCGGTGATGTCGTTCATGGGGTCCAAAGAACAGCATCCGAAGCAAGTCAGCTGCTGGATTACCCACACCAATGCCCGCACCCACGAAATCATTGCCGCGAACCTCGACCGTTCGCCGATGTATTCCGCTGCCGGCGAGATCGAAGGGATCGGCCCGCGTTATTGCCCGTCGATCGAAGACAAGATCCATCGCTTTGCCGACAAGGAAAGCCATCAGGTGTTTATCGAACCGGAAGGTTTGACCACTCATGAGCTGTATCCGAACGGGATATCCACAAGCTTGCCGTTCGACGTGCAATTGCAGATCGTGCAATCGATCCGCGGCATGGAAAACGCGCACATCGTGCGTCCGGGCTACGCGATCGAGTACGACTACTTCGATCCACGTGACTTGAAGTACAGCCTGGAAACCAAAGTCATCGGCGGTCTGTTCTTTGCCGGGCAAATCAACGGCACCACCGGTTACGAAGAAGCCGGTGCCCAGGGTTTGCTGGCCGGGACCAACGCTGCGCTGCGTGCGCAAGGCAAAGAGGCCTGGTGCCCGCGTCGCGACGAGGCCTATATCGGCGTGTTAGTCGACGACCTGATTACCCTTGGTACCCAAGAGCCGTACCGGATGTTCACGTCCCGCGCCGAATATCGCTTGATCCTGCGCGAAGACAACGCCGACCTGCGCCTGACCGAAAAAGGCCGCGAACTGGGTCTGGTGGATGACTTGCGCTGGGCAGCTTTCTGCAAAAAACGCGAAAGCATCGAACTGGAAGAGCAGCGCCTGAAAAGCACCTGGGTACGCCCCGGCACCGAACAGGGCGATGCCATTGCCGAAAAATTCGGCACGCCACTGACTCACGAATACAACCTGCTCAATCTCTTGAGTCGTCCGGAAATCGACTACGCTGGTCTGATCGCCGTGACCGGTGGCGGCGCAGAAGATCCACAGGTTGCCGAGCAGGTCGAAATCAAGACCAAGTACGCCGGCTACATCGATCGTCAACAGGACGAAATCGCCCGCTTGCGCGCCAGCGAAGACACCAAACTGCCTGTGGATATCGATTACACGAATATTTCCGGTCTCTCCAAGGAGATCCAGAGCAAGCTCGGCGCGACCCGTCCAGAAACCTTGGGCCAGGCCTCGCGTATCCCGGGCGTTACGCCGGCAGCCATTTCGCTGTTGATGATTCATTTGAAAAAACGCGGCGCGGGCCGTCAGTTGGAGCAAAGCGCTTGAGTTCGTTGGTCACTTCGCAACACGCAGAAGAGTTATCCACAGGTGCTCGCCAACTCGGTGTCACGCTGACAGAAACCCAGCACGCACAGTTGCTGGGTTACCTGGCCCTGTTGATCAAGTGGAACAAGGCTTACAACCTCACCGCCGTGCGTGATCCGGACGAAATGGTTTCCCGTCATTTGCTCGATAGCCTGAGCGTGATGTCGTTCATCGAAAACGGTCGCTGGCTCGACGTCGGCAGTGGCGGCGGCATGCCTGGCATTCCGCTGGCGATCCTGTTTCCCGAGTCCCAGGTGACCTGCCTGGACAGCAACGGCAAGAAAACCCGCTTCCTGACCCAGGTCAAACTCGAACTCAAACTGGATAACCTGCAAGTTATCCACAGTCGCGTCGAAGCATTCCAGCCTGCCCAACCGTTCAACGGGATCATTTCCCGGGCGTTCAGCAGCATGGAGAACTTCAGCAACTGGACTCGCCACCTCGGCGATAGCGAAACACGCTGGCTGGCAATGAAGGGCGTTCATCCGGCCGATGAGCTGGTAGCATTGCCGGCAGACTTCCACCTCGATAGCGAACACGCCCTGGCCGTACCTGGTTGCCAAGGCCAACGCCATCTGCTGATACTGCGCCGCACGGCATGATTGGGAACACAAGCAAGAATGGCTAAGGTATTCGCGATTGCGAACCAAAAGGGTGGCGTGGGCAAAACCACCACCTGCATCAACCTCGCAGCATCCCTGGTCGCGACCAAGCGCCGGGTGCTGTTGATCGATCTTGATCCACAGGGCAACGCCACCATGGGTAGCGGTGTGGATAAACATGGCCTGGAAAACTCGGTCTACGACCTGCTGATCGGAGAATGTGACCTGGCCCAGGCCATGCACTTCTCCGAGCATGGTGGTTACCAGCTGTTGCCGGCCAACCGCGACCTCACCGCGGCCGAAGTGGTTCTGCTGGAAATGCAGATGAAGGAAAGCCGTCTGCGCAGCGCGCTGGCGCCGATCCGGGAAAACTACGATTACATTCTGATCGACTGCCCGCCATCGCTGTCGATGCTGACCTTGAACGCACTGGTTGCCGCCGACGGGGTCATTATCCCCATGCAGTGCGAGTACTTCGCACTTGAAGGCTTGAGCGATCTTGTGGATAACATCAAGCGTATCTCTGAACTGCTGAACCCGAACCTCAAGGTCGAAGGCCTGCTGCGTACGATGTACGACCCGCGCCTGAGCCTGATGAACGATGTCTCGGCGCAGCTCAAGGAACACTTCGGCGAGCAGCTCTACGACACCGTCATTCCGCGCAACATCCGTCTGGCTGAAGCGCCAAGCTACGGCATGCCGGCGCTGGCGTACGACAAAACATCGCGAGGCGCCGTTGCCTACCTGGCATTGGCGGGCGAAATGGTTCGTCGTCAACGCAAAAACTCACGCATCGCCGCTGCTCAGGCAACTTAAGGAATCCCCATGGCCGTCAAGAAACGAGGTCTCGGACGTGGACTGGATGCTCTGTTGAGTGGTCCGACTGTCAGCTCGCTGGAAGAACAAGCGGCGCAAGCCGATCTGCGTGAGCTGCAGCACCTTCCCCTTGATCTGCTCCAGCGCGGCAAGTACCAGCCGCGTCGTGACATGGATCCGCAGGCGCTCGAAGAGCTGGCGCAGTCGATCAAGGCCCAGGGCGTCATGCAGCCTATCGTGGTTCGCCCGATCGGCGGCGGCCGCTTCGAGATCATCGCCGGCGAACGTCGCTGGCGCGCCAGCCAGCAGGCCGGGCAGGAAACGATCCCGGCGATGGTTCGCGATGTACCCGATGAAACCGCGATCGCCATCGCGCTGATCGAGAACATCCAGCGCGAAGACCTGAATCCGATTGAAGAAGCGGTGGCCCTGCAGCGTTTGCAGCAGGAGTTCCAGCTGACCCAGCAACAGGTGGCCGAGGCCGTGGGCAAGTCGCGGGTGACCGTGGCCAACCTGTTGCGCCTGATTTCCCTGCCGGAAGTCATCAAGACCATGTTGTCCCACGGCGACCTGGAAATGGGTCATGCCCGTGCTTTGCTCGGTTTACCGGAAATTCAACAGGTTGAAGGGGCGCGACATGTTGTCGCACGCGGGCTGACCGTGCGCCAGACAGAGGCACTGGTTCGCCAGTGGTTGAGTGGTAAACCGGAGCCTGTGGAAGCGGCAAAACCGGACCCGGATATTGCTCGTCTCGAACAGCGCCTGGCCGAGCGCCTAGGCTCTGCGGTGCAGATCCGCCACGGTAAGAAGGGTAAAGGGCAGTTGGTGATTGGCTACAACTCACTGGATGAGCTTCAAGGCGTACTTGCACATATCCGCTGAAACATTTCCTCATGTAGCGCGCAGTCGGAAATCACTACCTGACAGTTGAATAGGGGCAGAACCGCCCCTATACTCTGCGCGCATTTTGTCGGCACAAATTATGCCAAGTTATTGAATTTCGGCAGCCGACCATTGGAGAGTAAAAGTGATGGAAACCCGCACGCCAAACCGCCTGCCCTTCCATCGCCTGGCAGTTTTTCCGGTGTTAATGGCTCAATTTGTCGTATTGCTGATTGCCGCTTTGGCGCTTTGGTACCGATATGGAGTCGTTGCCGGGTACTCGGGACTCTGCGGAGGCCTGATAGCCTTGCTACCCAATGTTTATTTCGCTCACAGGGCATTTCGGTTTTCCGGCGCTCGAGCGGCCCAGTCCATCGTCCGGTCTTTTTATGCCGGCGAGGCAGGCAAACTGATTTTGACGGCAGTGCTGTTTGCACTGGTGTTTGCAGGTGTGAAGCCACTGGCGCCGATTGCAGTATTCGGTGCCTTCGTGCTGACTCAGTCAGTCAGCTGGTTCGCTCCCCTGCTGATGAGAACAAGACTTTCGAGACCTTAGGGCGTTTGAGGCAACCATGGCAGAAACAACCGCTTCGGGCTATATCCAGCACCACTTGCAGAACCTGACCTTCGGTCAGCTCCCAAACGGCGGCTGGGGCTTTGCCCACACCGCAGCAGAAGCCAAGGAAATGGGCTTCTGGGCTTTCCACGTCGATACTCTCGGCTGGTCGGTCGCATTGGGTCTGATCTTCGTTCTTCTTTTCCGCATGGCGGCAAAGAAAGCGACTTCCGGTCAGCCAGGTGCTTTGCAGAACTTCGTTGAAGTATTGGTCGAATTCGTCGATGGCAGCGTGAAAGACAGCTTCCATGGCCGTAGCCCGGTGATTGCACCGCTGGCACTGACCATCTTCGTCTGGGTGTTCCTGATGAACGCCGTCGACCTGGTACCGGTCGACTGGATTCCTCAGCTGGCCATCCTGATCTCCGGTGATGCGCACATCCCGTTCCGCGCCGTGTCGACCACCGACCCGAACGCGACCCTGGGCATGGCTATCTCGGTCTTCGCACTGATCATTTTCTACAGCATCAAGGTCAAGGGCATCGGCGGCTTCATCGGCGAACTGACCCTGCACCCGTTCGGCAGCAAGAACATTTTCGTTCAGGCCCTGCTGATCCCGGTGAACTTCCTGCTGGAATTCGTGACCCTGATCGCCAAGCCGATCTCCCTGGCTCTGCGTCTGTTCGGCAACATGTACGCCGGTGAGCTGGTCTTCATTCTGATTGCTGTGATGTTCGGCAGCGGTCTGCTCTGGCTTAGTGGCCTGGGCGTTGTTCTGCAGTGGGCGTGGGCTGTGTTCCACATCCTGATCATCACCCTGCAGGCGTTCATCTTCATGATGTTGACCATCGTTTACCTGTCGATGGCACACGAAGAAAACCATTAAGACCAGTCTCGACTAGTCTGATGTCCTTCCCGGTAAAACGGGAAGGTGCTCCTTACGGGGCATCTGAAACGATTTGTTTTACCGCTTTAATCTAAAAAACCTAAACCATACGACGTAAAAGTCGGGAGGAAAGATGGAAACTGTAGTTGGTCTAACCGCTATCGCTGTTGCACTGTTGATCGGCCTGGGCGCACTGGGTACCGCAATTGGTTTCGGCCTGCTGGGCGGCAAGTTCCTGGAAGGCGCAGCGCGTCAGCCAGAAATGGTTCCAATGCTGCAAGTTAAAATGTTCATCGTTGCCGGTCTGCTCGACGCCGTAACCATGATCGGTGTTGGTATCGCTCTGTTCTTCACCTTTGCGAACCCGTTCGTTGGTCAAATCGCTGGCTAATTACTCGGATCTTCCGGGTAATTTGGTGTGATGGACAACGTAACTGCGAGGTGTTGGCGTGAACATTAATGCGACCCTGATTGGCCAGTCCGTTGCGTTCCTGATTTTTGTACTGTTCTGCATGAAGTTCGTATGGCCTCCGGTCATTGCGGCTCTGCACGAACGTCAAAAGAAGATCGCTGATGGTCTGGACGCTGCCAGCCGTGCAGCTCGCGACCTGGAGTTGGCCCAAGAGAAAGCGGGTCACCAACTGCGCGAAGCGAAAGCTCAGGCAGCTGAAATCATCGAGCAAGCCAAGAAACGCGGTAACCAGATTGTCGAAGAGGCTGTTGAAAAAGCCCGTGTCGACGCTGACCGTGTGAAGGTTCAGGCTCAAGCCGAGATCGAACAGGAACTGAACAGTGTCAAAGACGCGCTGCGTGCCCAAGTGGGCTTGCTGGCAGTCGGCGGCGCCGAGAAGATCCTGGGTGCCACAATCGATCAAAACGCGCACGCAGAGCTGGTTAACCAACTGGCTGCTGAAATCTAAGCGAGGGCGATCATGGCAGAACTGACCACGTTGGCCCGACCTTACGCTAAGGCGGCCTTCGAGCACGCTCAGGCCCACCAGCAACTGGCCAATTGGTCAGCCATGCTCGGCCTGGCTGCAGCGGTGTCGGAAGACGACACCATGCAGCGCGTGCTCAAGGCCCCGCGACTGACGAGCGCAGAAAAGGCCGCCACGTTCATTGACGTGTGCGGCGACAAGTTTGATGCCAAGGCACAGAACTTCATCCACGTCGTTGCCGAAAACGACCGTCTCCCGCTGTTGCCGGAGATTGCCGCTCTATTCGACCTGTACAAGGCCGAGCAAGAGAAGTCGGTAGACGTTGAAGTGACCAGTGCTTTCGCATTGAACCAAGAACAGCAAGACAAACTCGCCAAGGTTCTCAGTGCACGACTCAACCGGGAAGTGCGCCTGCAAGTTGCGGAGGACGCTGCCCTTATTGGTGGTGTCGTCATCCGCGCCGGCGACCTGGTTATCGATGGCTCGATTCGCGGCAAAATCGCGAAACTTGCCGAAGCATTGAAATCTTGAGTTTGAAGGGGCAGCAGAGCAATGCAGCAACTCAATCCTTCCGAAATAAGTGAAATTATCAAGGGCCGCATCGACAAGCTCGATGTGACCTCCCAAGCCCGTAACGAAGGCACTGTCGTCAGCGTATCTGACGGTATCGTGCGGATTCACGGTCTGGCCGACGTAATGTACGGCGAGATGATCGAGTTTCCGGGCGGCGTCTTCGGTATGGCCCTCAACCTGGAGCAAGACTCCGTAGGTGCCGTTGTATTGGGCGCATACCAGTCTCTGGCTGAAGGCATGAGCGCCAAGTGCACTGGCCGCATCCTGGAAGTTCCGGTTGGTAAGGAACTGCTGGGTCGCGTAGTCGACGCACTGGGTAACCCTGTTGACGGCAAAGGTCCACTGGGCAACACCGAGACCGACGCGGTCGAGAAAGTTGCTCCAGGCGTGATCTGGCGTAAGTCGGTAGACCAGCCTGTACAGACTGGCTACAAGGCTGTCGATGCCATGATCCCTGTCGGCCGTGGCCAGCGTGAGCTGATCATCGGTGACCGTCAGATCGGTAAAACCGCTCTGGCGATCGACGCGATCATCAACCAGAAGAACAGCGGCATTTTCTGCGTCTACGTAGCAATCGGTCAGAAACAATCGACCATCGCCAACGTGGTTCGCAAGCTGGAAGAAAACGGCGCCCTGGCCAACACGATCATCGTGGCTGCCAGTGCTTCGGAATCTCCTGCGCTGCAATTCCTGGCACCGTACTCCGGTTGCACCATGGGTGAATTCTTCCGCGACCGCGGTGAAGACGCGCTGATCGTTTATGACGATCTGTCCAAGCAAGCAGTGGCTTACCGCCAGATTTCCCTGCTGCTGCGCCGTCCACCAGGCCGTGAAGCTTACCCAGGCGACGTGTTCTATCTCCACTCCCGTCTGCTGGAGCGCGCATCCCGCGTTTCGGAAGAATACGTAGAGAAGTTCACCAACGGCGCAGTGACCGGCAAAACCGGTTCCCTGACCGCACTGCCGATCATCGAAACCCAGGCTGGCGACGTTTCCGCGTTCGTTCCGACCAACGTGATTTCCATCACCGACGGTCAGATCTTCCTGGAATCGGCCATGTTCAACTCGGGCATCCGCCCTGCAGTGAACGCCGGTGTTTCGGTATCCCGTGTGGGTGGTGCCGCTCAGACCAAGATCATCAAGAAGCTGTCCGGTGGTATCCGTACCGCTCTGGCTCAGTACCGTGAACTGGCCGCATTCGCCCAGTTCGCTTCTGACCTGGACGAAGCGACCCGTAAGCAACTTGAGCATGGTCAGCGCGTTACCGAGCTGATGAAGCAGAAGCAATACGCACCAATGTCGATCGCTGACATGGCGCTGTCGCTGTATGCCGCTGAGCGTGGGTTCCTGACTGACGTTGAAATCGCCAAGATCGGCAGCTTCGAGCAAGCGCTGATTGCTTTCTTCAACCGCGATCACGCCGATTTGATGGCGAAGATCAACGTGAAAGGTGACTTCAATGACGAAATCGACGCTGGCATGAAAGCCGGTATCGAGAAGTTCAAGGCCACCCAAACCTGGTAAGCCGCAGCGGGAGCCGCAAGGCTCCCGCTTGCTAACCTGATAGGTGTTACATGGCAGGCGCAAAAGAGATTCGCAGTAAGATTGCGAGCATCAAAAGCACGCAAAAGATTACCAGCGCCATGGAAAAAGTGGCGGTCAGCAAAATGCGCAAGGCACAAATGCGCATGGCTGCTAGCCGTCCTTATGCGGAGCGTATCCGCCAGGTAATTGGGCATCTGGCCAACGCCAACCCGGAATACCGCCACCCGTTCATGATCGACCGCGAAATCAAGCGTGTGGGTTATGTCGTAGTGAGCAGTGACCGTGGTCTGTGCGGCGGCTTGAACACCAACCTGTTCAAGGCCCTGGTCAAGGACATGGCGGTAAACCGCGAAAACGGCGTCGAGATCGATCTGTGTGTCGTTGGTAGCAAGGGTGCGGCCTTTTTCCGCAACTTCGGCGGTAACGTCGTTGCAGCTATCAGCCACCTGGGTGAAGAGCCGTCGATCAATGATCTGATCGGCAGCGTCAAGGTGATGCTGGATGCCTACCTGGACGGCCGTATTGACCGCCTGTCCGTGGTGTCCAACAAGTTCATCAACACCATGACGCAACAGCCTACCGTGGAGCAGTTGATTCCACTGGTGGCAACCCCGGATCAAGACCTCAAGCACCACTGGGACTATCTCTACGAACCGGATGCCAAGGAGCTGCTGGACGGCTTGATGGTCCGTTACGTGGAGTCGCAGGTCTACCAGGCGGTGGTCGAGAACAACGCGGCTGAACAAGCTGCGCGGATGATCGCGATGAAGAACGCTACCGACAACGCCGGTGATTTGATCAGCGATTTGCAGCTGGTCTACAACAAGGCGCGTCAGGCTGCGATCACCCAAGAGATCTCGGAAATCGTCGGCGGCGCTGCCGCGGTTTAACGGTTCAAATATTCAGAGGATCCAGCTATGAGTAGCGGACGTATCGTTCAAATCATCGGCGCCGTTATCGACGTGGAATTTCCACGCGACAGCGTACCGAGCATCTACAACGCGCTGACTGTACAAAGCGCGGCCGGGACCACCCTGGAAGTTCAGCAGCAGCTGGGCGACGGCGTGGTTCGTACCATTGCGATGGGTTCCACCGAAGGCTTGAAGCGCGGTCTGGACGTTGTCGACTCTGGCGCAGCCATCTCCGTACCGGTCGGTAAAGCGACTCTGGGCCGGATCATGGACGTTCTGGGCAACCCGATCGACGAAGCTGGTCCAATCGCTACCGAAGAGCGTTGGGGCATTCACCGTCCAGCGCCTTCGTTCGCTGAACAGGCAGGCGGCAACGACCTGCTGGAAACCGGCATCAAGGTTATCGACCTGGTTTGCCCGTTCGCCAAAGGCGGTAAAGTCGGTCTGTTCGGTGGTGCCGGTGTAGGCAAGACCGTAAACATGATGGAACTGATCCGTAACATCGCCATCGAGCACAGCGGTTATTCCGTGTTCGCCGGTGTGGGTGAGCGTACTCGTGAGGGTAACGACTTCTACCACGAGATGAAGGACTCCAACGTTCTGGACAAAGTGGCACTGGTTTACGGTCAGATGAACGAGCCGCCGGGAAACCGTCTGCGCGTAGCACTGACCGGCCTGACCATGGCCGAGAAGTTCCGTGACGAAGGTAACGACGTTCTGCTGTTCGTCGACAACATCTATCGTTACACCCTGGCCGGTACTGAAGTATCCGCACTGCTGGGCCGTATGCCTTCGGCAGTAGGTTACCAGCCGACCCTGGCTGAAGAGATGGGCGTTCTGCAAGAACGTATCACTTCGACCAAGGAAGGTTCGATCACCTCGATCCAAGCGGTATACGTACCTGCGGATGACTTGACCGACCCGTCGCCAGCGACCACCTTCGCCCACTTGGACGCTACCGTCGTTCTGTCCCGTGACATCGCTTCCCTGGGTATCTACCCAGCGGTCGATCCACTCGACTCGACTTCGCGCCAACTGGACCCGAACGTAATCGGCCAGGACCACTACGACACCGCTCGCGGCGTTCAGTATGTTCTGCAGCGTTACAAAGAACTGAAGGACATCATTGCGATCCTGGGTATGGACGAGCTGTCGGAAGCCGACAAGCAGTTGGTAAACCGTGCTCGTAAGATCCAGCGCTTCTTGTCGCAGCCGTTCTTCGTGGCTGAAGTCTTCACCGGTGCATCGGGTAAATACGTTTCCCTGAAAGACACCATTGCTGGCTTCAAAGGCATCCTCAACGGTGACTACGACCACCTGCCAGAACAAGCGTTCTACATGGTTGGCGGCATCGAAGAAGCGATCGAGAAAGCCAAGAAACTGTAATCCCGGCGCCCGGCAACGGGCGCTAATTTAGGTTGAGGCAATCAGATGGCTATGACAGTCCATTGCGATATCGTCAGCGCGGAAGGAGAAATCTTTTCCGGTCTGGTCGAGATGGTGATTGCGCACGGTGCACTGGGTGATCTTGGTATCGCCCTGGGTCACGCGCCGCTGATCACTAATCTGAAGCCAGGTCCGATCCGCCTGGTCAAGCAGGGCGGGGAAGAGGAGGTGTATTACATCTCCGGTGGTTTCCTCGAGGTTCAGCCGAACATGGTCAAGGTTCTTGCCGACACCGTGCAACGTGCTGCCGACCTGGACGAAGCCTCCGCTCAGGAAGCCGTCAAGGCTGCCGAGAAGGCACTGCATGAGCGGGGCGCGGAATTCGATTACGGTTCTGCTGCCGCACGTCTGGCCGAGGCTGCAGCTCAGCTGCGCACCGTCC
This sequence comes from Pseudomonas monachiensis, assembly GCF_047345015.1. Classification (NCBI taxonomy): domain Bacteria; kingdom Pseudomonadati; phylum Pseudomonadota; class Gammaproteobacteria; order Pseudomonadales; family Pseudomonadaceae; genus Pseudomonas; species Pseudomonas monachiensis. The sequence goes on along the minus strand of NZ_CP178857.1, from coordinate 6,155,129 downwards.
AGCAGATCCGCAAGAAGTTCGGCCACTAAGGCAGCACTTGTTGTGTGATTGATTAAAAAGGGTAGCCTCGGCTACCCTTTTTTCTTTTCCAACTTTTACAACCTGGTCGCAGCCGCTGACCACCCAGGATTGGTAGCCAGTCATGTCTCTTGAAATCGTTATTCTTGCTGCTGGCCAAGGCACGCGCATGCGTTCCGCTTTGCCGAAAGTCTTGCACCCGATTGCCGGCAACTCCATGCTTGGCCATGTTATCCACAGCGCCCGGCAACTTGATCCACAGCGCATCCACGTCGTGATCGGTCACGGTGCCGATGCCGTGCGCGAACGCCTGGCGGCGGATGACCTGAACTTCGTCCTGCAGGATAAACAACTGGGTACCGGTCACGCCGTTGCCCAAGCCGTGCCGTTCATTCAGGCCGACACCGTGCTGGTGCTCTACGGTGATGTGCCGTTGATCGAAGTCGATACCCTGCAGCGCTTGCTCAAGAAGGTGGGGCCGCAGCAGTTGGGCTTGCTGACCGTCGAACTGGATGACCCGACCGGTTACGGTCGGATTGTTCGTGATGCTGCCGGCAAGGTTGCGGCCATCGTCGAACAGAAAGATGCCAACGAAGCTGAACGCAAGATCACCGAAGGCAATACCGGCATTCTGGCGCTACCTTTTGCCCGTCTTGGCGACTGGATGAGCCGACTTTCCAATAACAACGCCCAGGGCGAGTACTACCTGACCGACATCATTGCGATGGCCGTGAGCGATGGTCTGGTGGTGGACACCGAGCAGCCGCACGATGCCATGGAAGTGCAGGGCGCCAATGACCGCAAGCAGCTTTCCGAACTGGAACGGCATTATCAATTGCGCGCCGGTCGTCGTTTGATGGCTCAAGGTGTAACGCTGCGCGACCCGGCACGATTCGACGTGCGTGGAGACGTGACAGTAGGCCGCGACGTGCTGATCGACATCAACGTGATCCTCGAAGGCAAGGTGGTCATCGAAGACGATGTGGTGATCGGCCCGAACTGTGTGATCAAGGATAGCACCCTGCGCAAAGGCGTGGTCATCAAGGCCAACAGCCATATCGAAGGTGCCATTCTGGGTGAAGGCAGCGATGCCGGCCCATTCGCGCGTCTGCGTCCAGGCACCGTGCTGGAAGCGCGAGCCCATGTGGGTAACTTCGTCGAGTTGAAAAATGCTCACCTGGGCGAAGGCGCCAAGGCCGGTCACCTGACCTATCTGGGCGATGCCGAAGTGGGCGCGCGCACCAACATCGGTGCTGGCACAATTACCTGCAACTACGACGGCGCGAACAAGTGGAAAACCGTGCTGGGTGAAGATGTGTTCATTGGCTCCAACAACTCGTTGGTGGCGCCTGTGGATATCCTGGATGGTGCTACCACGGCGGCCGGCTCGACCATTACCTCAACTGTGGATAAATCCCAGTTGGCCATCGGGCGTGGTCGTCAGAGGAACATCGATGGCTGGAAGCGGCCGGAGAAGATCAAGAAGAGCTGAGTTATCCACAGTTCGTTAGATCAAAAGATCGCAGCCTTTGGCAGCTCCTACAGGGTGACCAAAAATCCTGTGTAGGAGCTGCCGGAGGGCTGCGATCTTTTTTAGCTTATCCACAGCTCTTTTTATCGCATGGCGCTTGACGAAGTTTCGCTGATAGGTTTTGATTGCTTCCGTTATCTTTCGAAACGAAACTTACAAGCTCATGTCGAAGCGCAATACCCCTCAGCGTCGTCACAATATCCTCGCCTTGCTCAATGAGCAGGGCGAAGTCAGTGTGGATGAGTTGGCCAAGCGCTTCGAAACGTCGGAAGTTACGATTCGCAAGGATCTGGCGGCACTTGAAAGCAATGGCCTGTTGCTGCGTCGTTACGGCGGGGCGATCACCATGCCTCAGGAGTTGGTCGCGGACCTTGGTCAGCCGGTTTCCAAATACAAGCAAGCCATCGCCCGTGCCGCCGTCGCGCGGATACGCGAGCATGCGCGCATCATTATCGACAGTGGCAGTACCACCGCCTCCATGATCCCGGAACTCGGCCAGCAACCCGGCCTGGTGGTGATGACCAACTCGTTGCATGTCGCCAATGCCCTGAGCGAGCTTGAGCACGAACCGGTGCTATTGATGACCGGGGGTACCTGGGACCCGCATTCCGAGTCCTTTCAGGGGCAGGTTGCCGAGCAGGTACTACGATCCTACGATTTCGACCAGTTGTTTATCGGTGCCGATGGCATCGATCTGGTTCGCGGTACAACCACCTTCAACGAACTGCTCGGGCTGAGCCGAGTCATGGCCGAAGTCGCCCGCGAAGTGGTCGTGATGGTGGAGGCCGACAAGATCGGCCGCAAGATTCCAAACCTGGAACTGCCCTGGAGCAGTGTCCATACCCTTATTACCGATGAACGCCTGCCACTTGAGGCTCGCGATCAGATTCAGGCCCGCGGCATCACTTTGATATGCGCGGCTGTCAGTCAGGAGAAATAGCATGTGTGGAATTGTCGGCGCAGTCGCAGAACGTAACATCACCGCCATCCTCGTCGAAGGCCTGAAGCGCCTCGAATACCGTGGGTATGACAGCGCTGGCGTGGCGGTCTACACCAACGATGAAAAACTCGAGCGCCTGCGTCGTCCGGGCAAGGTCAGTGAACTGGAGCAGGCATTGACCAACGAGCCGCTGGTCGGTCGTCTGGGCATCGCCCACACCCGCTGGGCCACCCACGGTGCACCGTGCGAGCGCAATGCCCACCCGCATTTCTCCGGCGACCTGGCAGTAGTGCACAACGGCATCATCGAAAACCACGAAGCCCTGCGTGAACAACTCAAGGCCCTGGGTTATGTGTTCACCTCGGACACCGACACCGAAGTCATCGCTCACCTGCTGAATCACAAACTCAAGGATCTGAGCGACCTGACCGTGGCCCTCAAGGCAACGGTCAAGGAACTGCACGGCGCTTATGGCCTGGCAGTGATCAGCTCCAAGCAACCTGATCGTCTGGTCGCAGCCCGTAGCGGCAGCCCGCTGGTGATCGGCCTGGGCCTGGGGGAAAACTTCCTGGCGTCCGACCAGTTGGCCCTGCGTCAGGTCACCGACCGCTTCATGTACCTGGAAGAAGGCGATATCGCCGAAATCCGCCGCGACAGCGTGAAGATCTGGGACGTCAACGGCCAGGCTGTCGAGCGCGAAGCCGTGCAGTATCGCGACGGTGCCGAAGCCGCTGAAAAGGGCGAGTTCCGCCACTTCATGCTCAAGGAAATCCACGAGCAACCATCCGTGGTGCAGCGCACCCTGGAAGGTCGTCTGAGCCAGAATCAGGTACTGGTACAGGCATTCGGCCCACAGGCGGCCGAACTGTTCGCCAAAGTACGCAACGTACAGATCGTCGCGTGCGGCACCAGTTACCACGCCGGCATGGTCGCGCGTTACTGGCTCGAAGAACTGGCCGGCATTCCTTGCCAGGTCGAAGTCGCCAGCGAATTCCGCTACCGCAAGGTAGTGGTGCAGCCGGACACCTTGTTCGTGACCATTTCCCAGTCCGGTGAAACTGCCGACACCCTGGCCGCGCTACGCAACGCCAAGGAACTGGGCTACCTCGCCAGCCTGGCGATCTGCAACGTCGGTATCAGTTCGCTGGTGCGTGAATCCGATCTGACCCTGTTGACCCAGGCCGGTCGCGAAATCGGTGTGGCATCGACCAAAGCCTTCACCACGCAACTGGTTGGCCTGTTGTTGCTGACGCTTTCCCTGGGTCAGGTTCGTGGCACCTTGGCCAAAGGCGTCGAAGCGACGCTGGTCGAAGAACTGCGTCGTTTGCCGACCCGTCTGGGCGAAGCGCTGGCCATGGACAGCACCGTGGAAAAAATCTCCGAGCTGTTCGCCGAGAAACACCACACGCTGTTCCTCGGCCGTGGCGCGCAGTTCCCGGTAGCGATGGAAGGGGCACTCAAGCTCAAGGAAATCTCCTACATCCACGCCGAAGCCTATCCGGCCGGCGAGCTGAAACACGGCCCGTTGGCGCTTGTGGATAACGACATGCCAGTGGTGACCGTGGCGCCGAACAACGAACTGCTGGAGAAGCTGAAGTCCAACCTCCAGGAAGTCCGCGCCCGCGGTGGCCAGTTGATCGTCTTCGCAGACGAGAAGGCCGGCATGACCAACGGTGAAGGCACCCACGTGGTGCACATGCCGCACATCCACGACATCCTGTCGCCGATTCTCTACACCATCCCGCTGCAACTGCTGTCGTACTACGTCGCTGTGCTCAAAGGTACTGACGTTGACCAGCCGCGCAATTTGGCGAAGTCAGTCACTGTGGAATAAGTTATCCACAGGTGATTTAAGCTGTTTTTGATTAAAAGTTTTTTGAGATCATCAGCTTAATGTGGTTGACGGGGCGACAAGCTCGCCCCGTCACAGCTCAGTCTTTTCACATTCGACAGTTGAACTATCTTGACGTGGATTTTGTTGTCGTGGGTGTGAGAAATACACTGAGTGATAATCGTGCTAGGGCCCGTCGAAAACCTTCCAATTTAGATAAGTCCCCTCTTGTCCTATGGATAATGACGCCATAGGCGTAGGGGAGTAATCCTTCCAGCCAATCTCTCGGGTGGATGACTATGTTGTTCTCTAATGTTGATACGACCCAATCTGGTAGCCACGACACATCACAGTCCGAGAAGTTAACTTCGCCGGCGATCAGCAATGCGAGCGTAATACGCAGCGAAGACTTTTCTTTCACTAATCGCTCTTGCAGCGCTTGGCAAGCTTCGGGGTTATCCAGTATCGAGCGAAGATCGTCGGGTTTGCTTAGTTTCAACGAGGCTGGAAGCAGCGCAGACAACGCTGGTAACGTGTCCGCCCAGCGTTTTCGTACCTCTTGATCAATCCCTGCGAAATCCAGTGCCGGGGGGATTGGCGGTGTGTGCTGGATAACAGTAGGCACCAAATAGCGCAGACGAAGATTCATGATGTCCATAAAAAGTCGGTCACTGGCGCATAACGACTCCACGGCAGGTACGGTGTCCAGTTTAGTTGATGGCGGCGGTCCAATAATGAACGTTGCATTGCGTCGGTGGGGCAGGTAATGAACGTCGCCCCAGCTATTGTTTAGGCAGTGGGCGAGCCAAGCTTGGGGCGTAGAACCGTTAAGTGGGGCCAGGTTCATTGGGACGCCAAAACCATTGAACACCACGTGACCAAGGGGATTGAGGCGGCTCTTCAATAGTTGATGGAAGTCGTGTTCAAACACGATCGGGGCATAACCGTACTGAGTGTAAAGGTCGACAATAATGACGTCGTAACGGTCGGGGTTGACGACTAGGAATTGCTCGGCATCGGCGATCTCGCTGTCAAAGTCGATATGCGCTGCCATTCGGTTCCGATTTTCGAGGCTGCGCACCAGTGCTGTCTCGTCCAGATCAATAGCCATTAGACTGGTCACCCTGGTGCTGGCTGCGATCGGTGCCAGTCCTACACCGTCTGAAAGTCCTAGCATCAGAACCGAGATGCGATTCTTAGCTGGATCCCCCAGAAAACCGATACAGCCCATGTCATCATAATATTGACCGCAGAAGATCTGTTCGTGTCGAGCAGATCCAAGACGATCCTTGAGCTCCGGCATCATGTAAGGCCACTCCGTTTGAAAGGGCAGGAGTACGGCGACGCACGTTAGTGCGCAAACGCGTTTGGGTATTTGTCCAGATATGCATTATTGAGTTGCGTATCTTGGGAGCGCATGAAAAGTTTAAAGTCCGGTACTAGAAGGACAAGCAGTGATAACACCAACACCATGACGCCTAGCAGCGTAATTGTCAGGGAGACTCCAAAGTAGGTGATCAGGGCGTTCATCGCAAAACTGCCCAAGGGGCTAGCCGCTGCAGACAGAAATGAAACCGTGGCAAAAATCCGGTTGCGATGGAGCTTGGGGGTCGCCAGCAATCTCACCGCAGAGGTAGGAATATTAATTAACATCAGGCCGATGCCGCCGCAGAAAAAGGCCGCTGGTACGATGAACGACGATGAAATAGTGCCAACCACCACAAGGTTACCTCCCAGTAGTGCAAAACCTGCGGAGACGCACATGTCACGGGGGACCCGTTCGGATAACCACCCGATGATTTTGTAACTTCCTGCCAAAATGCCCAGTCCGAAGCACGAATCCAGAAGGCCAATGTAAGTGACCGGATATTGGATGACGTCCTTTACATACAGTGGGATCAAGATAGTGAAAAATGGAAACAGCGCGAAATTGATCAGCATCGCAATAATGGCTAGGTAAAATTCGACTTTCACGCCATAAACCACTTTGAAGCCTGAATAGATCATGCTGAAGCCACTTGCACGTGGTGTTTTTTCGCATGGGTCAACTGCACCGATGTGGCTCGGGATGGTTGCAATCAATGCCCCGGCGATGAGAATTGCAAAAAAATCGGTGACAAAAGCGATAGTGATACCGAACTCGTAAATCAACCCACTGGCCAGTACCGGCCCCAGAAGAATAGAAAAAGATGACATCACACTTTTGGTACGAAAGGCCAAGGAGACTTTATCGTCATCTGTAAACAAAGGAATAATCGACGCCTGGAGAGGGTCGCGTACGCCGACGATCGCACTGCTGAGCATCATCAGGGCGCCTACCGTCCAAGGGTTGAATGTCCCCGTGGCAGACAACAGAACCATCAATAACGCTGTGAGAAAGCTGATCCATGAGGTCAGTTTGATGATGAGTATTTTGTTGTACTTATCGCCTAGCCATCCCAGCAAAGGTTTGGCTAACACCTCCGCCGCGATGGAACAGGCAATCATGTTGGCAAAATAGAGCGCAGAGCCTGTTTCTTGCAGAGCCCACCAAGCCACCGCCAATTGATTGCAACGTCCACCCAAAACCATCAGAAAAAAACTGAATTGCACTTTCAGTAGACGTCGGTCGATGTCGGGCAAACGCCATTTAACACCTGCAAACTTTGCACTCATTGACGTACCTTTGATCCGGATAAGGCGACTACGCCAGTAGGTTGTTCAAGAAACGACGGGGAGAGTTTCATCCGGGTAGATAGCCAGATAGCGCTCGACGCCACCCTCAAGACAATAGAGTTCTGCATCCTGATTGATGCTGCGAACTGCCAGTAAGGCTGCCTTGCTCCTGACACCGGATTTGCAATAAAAAACGATACGGCGGGCAGGGTCGAGTTCTCCCTGGCGCTTGATGATGTCTTTAAGCGGTATTAGCTTACCGCCCAGCGAGCGTTGCTGATGCTCACTGACGTCGCGCACATCGACCAATTGAAATGGCGTATATGTCGCTATCCAGTCATGCAATGTGTCGGGTGATAGCCAGTCGCTCTCGCGCCATGCGGGGATAGATGTGGCGCCAAGCGTATTCCCAAGGGTCCCCGCACGTATTTTTTTGTCGATGTTCAATAGATGGAAAGTGTTGTCTAGACAGTCGATAGACAACAATTGCCCGCTTAAGGGCTCACCGGCATCGAGAATGAGCTTTAGTACTTCATTGGCCTGAAGGCAACCAAGCAAGCCAGGTACGACACCAAGAACGCCCGCTTCCGAGCAGCTATGTGTCAAGTGCGGTGGTGGCGGTGTTTCGAACAGATCTCGGAAGCAAGGCCCCCTTTGGTGAGTGTGCTGGTTGTAATAGTTAAATACCGACACCTGTCCTTCGAATTGACTGATCGCTGCATAGACCATAGGTTTTTCGCACTCGATACAGGCGTCACTGATGAGGTATTTAGCCTCGAAGTTATCAGTGGCATCGACGATAATGTCGTAATCCGCCAGCAGTGACAGGACATTGTCCGTATTCAGCGTCGTGACAACGGTGTGGACGACGATTTCCGGGTTCAACTGATTGATACGACGCTTGGCCGCAAGTACTTTCAGGTCGCCCACATCGGCAATCGTATAGAGAATTTGTCGGTGTAAATTACTCACGTCGACGATGTCGTCATCAACGATACCGATCGTCCCGACGCCGGCACCTGCCAGGTACAAAAGTACCGGGCAGCCTAGTCCCCCTGCGCCGACTACCAACACTTTACTGTCTATGAGGCTTTGTTGCCCCTGAACGCCGATCTCACTAAGGATGACTTGGCGAGCATAACGGGTGGTATCTGTCTTCAGATCGCATTGCATTTCAGCCACCTGCCACTGCGTTAACCAGAATTAAGTGCGCATTACTGTTCAATGGACAATGGCGGTGATGCTCACTGGCCACGGGTATGCCGTCGACAAACAACCCAACGAATGGCAGCGGGTACAAATCCTCAGAGAAGACCGGGCCAATAAGACCGGGAAAACGAGCGGTTAATTTTCTCAGTACATCGTTAATACACAAACCTTCAGTGACGTATGTTTTATGTTGATCGGTATAGGGCATGAACTGTCGGGGAAAGTGTATGACTACCATGGGTCATCCTTGAATGGTGTCAGTTGTCAGATCATTGGAGAACGAATCCAGTCTGGAGGTGATCAGCTTTCCAATTTCGGACAGTTCGGTCGAGGTTTTGAGAGTAGCCAGACTTTTGAGGAAATACTGGTGCAAATAGTCGAGTCGTTCAGGACGAGCTCGCTCGGAACCGCTGGCCAGCAACCGCCGATGGTAATTCACAGCGCTAACCGCAAACAGGCAAGCCAGTAAGACACCTCTAGGATTCTTGTCGCCGGTTCCGGATGGCAGTATGTAGTTGTTAGAACTACCCTTAAGTTGGAAGTCATAAATCTCGGCGATCAGGCTGGACCAGATATGAGAGAGTTCATGCACCAGCAACTCTTCAAGGTCCGTAATAGTTGTAAACGCAGCTTCGCCCAGAAACATTTGTTGCGGTAGTACAGGATTGGTTAGACTAACTTGTTCGTTAGTCAACTTATATATTTTTATCGGTAAGTCCAACAAATTTGTCCATTCCGGAAGCAAGGCTTTCAGGTTACTCTTTGCCTCGGTCAGCATATACAGTTCTGCTTTACCCAACGGTTGATGGGGCGGAAACGTTGGTGCGCCTTCGATGTGTCGGTTATACAAGTTCGTGGCGAAGTCTGGTTGCAAATAGTCGGTTAAAGGTAATTCGCTTCCTTCGATATTTTTACGTACAACCGCGACAAGCGTTAGAAGTTTCATGCTATTGAATACAGGGTTTACAAATGGTAAACCGCCTATTTCAAATAGTATCTCTGATGGCGACATTTTTTATACCTTCCTTGTCCATGGTTGCAGTTTTAGAAAGCTTGCCAAGTCTAGGCTCTTTATTCTGTAGGCGGAAAAGTTAGCTATGGCGCTGTCTATTTGGTTCTCTGAGATAGCGAGTGCTAACAAAGCCTCCCTCAGACGATTTAGTGTTCGATTCCCGTACCACATATTTTTCAGATATGTTAGTAAATCGTGCTCCTGTTCTTGCGTAATTATCTGTTCAGTCGTCCAATGTCTTAAAAACTGTCTGATATGTATAAGTGGTTCGCTGAGTGGAAGAAAAGGCTCTTGTGCTTGATGTATCAGGGTTACCTCATCGTCGGACATGTCTTGGTCGCTGGCGAATAGTCGATACACTTCACCAAAGCCTTTCATTCCAAGCGTATCCATTTCACAGGCGCGAATAGCTCCCATGGACGATAATCCCCAGATGCGCCAACCAGCGTTCATTGCGTCCAGTATCTCGGCATGACCGACTGCCGGGTGCGCATGGAACACGCCATCGACAATTGCAAGGTTTGAAGGGGGGGAATACACCATTAGCCGTTCGATATCACCGCGCTTGATTGGAGGACGCAATACCAGTCCGCCACTGCACAGTAATTGACTATTTATCCCATGTAAGGAGGGACCAGCAAACAGCGTGCATGTCTCAAGCGCTTTGTTTGACATATGTAAGTAACCTCGGACCAACTCTTTTCAAACCAGGTTCAAAGACTTCAAGCCCCGGAATAATTATTCTGACCACAGAAATGTCTTCTGCCGCTTCACTGAGCAGGACTCTTAGTACGGTGCTGAGTCCGACACGCTGCAATCGCTCAATTAGTAACTCCCAAGCCGATTCGATCGTAGGTATTGCGGCTTCTTGGCAATCGATGGAGGAATAATCGATCATCTGATCTCGGGAGGTGGCCACGGTACGCAAGCGTGAAATGGCCTGAAGTTCAACCGAACGCCCCTTCTTCTCGAAGTATTTGACGCGATCGATAATGTCGTCTCGGCCTCCGTGGATGTGGCTTAAACGACTTTGGGCCGCCTCGCAGATGGCCCTGATCAATGCGATTTCCTTAATGGGATGCAACCCTGAGCCCGTAGCCACAGAGATAGGAGAATGGGAGGACTCTTCCATGATAAAAGCCTGAAAGTAGGCCAGGCCAAAACAGTTCTCTGTATAACGAATCGACAGATTTAATCCCGCATCATTGATCTTAATAATAAGAGCATCAATTTCTGTGCTGTAGCTGTCCAGATTGACGAGACGTGAACGGTCATGTACGTGGTTAAAGGCTTGAATATCGCGTTCCATGAGCTCACAAACAGCGTGTACCGAGGCTTCCTCTAAGTCATTACCAGACGCCAAGCCACTTGAGCTTTCCCCGAAGAGTCGTTGCCCTGGGTTTTCGGGGTAGGGGATGAATACCAGTTCTGCTGGTGCAAGTACTTTTTGTTTCCGTAATATATCTTCTACTTCGATAGCCATGATTAGCGAGTCGGGGGCTACGGAGAAGCCATACAGCATGCAGAATTGATTGAATTCTATTCGTCCTTCGTGGCTTTTAATGAGTTGTCTTGGTGTGCTCCTTAACAGTTTCAGTTGCGCGGTGTTGTATTGTGCAAGGCTGAACTCGATGGCTTCCATGTACGCGCCTATCTTAGCCTCTACTGGCCTTAGACCCTTGCCAGCGCTTACGCAAAGAGATCCCTTAAGTGCATCAGGTCGTATGCTGGCGAACACCGGAATGCCGATTCGGTCAAGCCAGGTTGTGTCTGTTACTCGGGTAATTCCCAAGCGAGGGGCTAAATCGTTGATGATAATTTTTAAAGTTTCTTCGGCATTGCGACGACGAAGGCTAGAACTTAACCTGTGCATAAATTATTACACCACCATTAATGAGAGGTATAAGCAAGTTCCATGTTCGGTTTGAAAATAAAAGGGAGGGAATAGCTTCCCTCCCGTTTTTTCAGGCTGCGATTTTAATATCTTCAGGCAGACTCAACACATTGTTGTTCGACTGATGCGCCACAAAACCGGCGTGCATCAGGCTTTCATCGTTGAGAAGCTTGGAGAATTTTTCTGCAGTTTCTACATCAAGTTCTAGGTCGAACGTTTCATTGTTTGATGTGGTATTCATTTTCTTTGTCCTATCACTAATATTACGTTTCGGAAATATCGTTTTGCAGCGGCTATGATTTTTCGCCGGCATTGCAGCTGGCGTCAAACTATTTGCATGATTATTGGGTTGAAGTTTTGTTTTTACGGATACAACTTACACAGCCTAGTAAATTTTCTTACAGTAACTGGCTACGTTAGAGTCCATTCCGCTGAAGACCTCGCAGGCGTGAGCAACGGACCACTGAGGGCCAGATTACCTACTCCAGGCCGGCTTAAGTCCCAAAGGCTTGACGCCAGAAAATATGATTTGAGTCAATAATTAACCTCACCCCGTTTCGAGGGAGGCTTTTTCAGGCGTCGCATTAGATGCTTGTCTTGTTCTTTTGGTGTTACAGCAATCTCTTGAGCACGAATGTGGGTCGCGCTCACCAGCTAACTGCTGTTTAACGATCTCCATCACAGAAGCCGTCATCGCTGCGGTTGAGACACCGCACATAAGGATTCCGTTGGCCGGCTCCAGTGGACTGGACAGCCGCTACAGCGCGAAAGCCCAAGGTCGATAGGTCACGCCGGAAAAATACAGTGATTTCGCGAAGCTTTCGAATTCACGCAGCAGCACGAACAACGCGGCCCAAATGGTCATTTGCATAAGGTTGCTAACCAGCATTACCACCATCCCACTGCAACTGCTGTCGTACTACGTCGCCGTGCTCAAAGGCACCGACGTTGACCAGCCGCGCAACTTGGCGAAGTCGGTCACTGTGGAATAGTTATCCACAGATGAAAAACCCCCTCTTCAGAGTAATGCTGTTCAGTTAAGGAAATTGTAGGAGCGACTTGCTCGCGATGGACTCAAGAGCGCCGCGTTTAGCCAGTAAATACGGGTTATCGTTGGCGACCATCGCGAGCAAGCTCGCTCCTACAGAGGACCACATTCGCTTAACTGAACAGCATTACCCTCTTCAGGGGGGGCTGTTTCTAGGCGATCGTAATTCGACGTTGCCGCCGCGTGTCCAGCAGATAGACCATCACACAGGCATACAAGGTCACCAGGATGAACAGGCCCATACGAATGGCGAAGGCTGTGTAGACATCTTTGCCCGCGGCACTGTCCTGCACCGATTGGCCGAGCAGAATGATCAGGGTCGCCAGGCTGTTGAGCCAGAAGCTCGGTGGTTGTCGGGTCAGGGACAGGCCATAGAGCTTTCTGGCCGCCAGCAATCCGAACAGCAGCATCCACAGAAAGAACATCCACAGGTTGACGAACAGGCTCAGCGCGCACCAGAAAAGGATCGCCATCAGGCCACCGAGCAGGGTCGAGCCGAGCAATTCCTGGCCGGCGGTGCGAGCGCTGGTCGCGCAGCTTTGTTGGCCGAGGCTGACGGCTTTCATGATGATCGGGAGGTAGCTGGCCGGGTCGATCATGGCCAGCAGGAAAGTCGGCAGCACCACCAGCGTGGCCCGTAGCGCCAGCCAACCGCTTTCGGTTGGCGTAAGGCTCGGGCCGGGTTTGGCCGCGGGGGCACTGGCGGGGTCGGGAAACAGCCAATGGCTGATGGTCAGCGTGGTGACGGCCAGGAACAGGCCCTTGACCAAGGCCACGATCACTTCAAGCGCCAAGGCGAATTCAGCGGTTCCGGCCGAACTGATCAAGGTCAGGCCCACCACCAGGAAGGTTGCCACCAGCGGGTTGCCGCCGCGCAGGCCATAACCGAAGGCCATGAACAGGCACAGTCCGACCAGCAGCACGCCACTGAACGGGTAGTAACGCAGCAGGGGAATGAGCAGCAGGCCGGTCCCGGTGGTCAGCATAAGGATCAGGATCAGGCCCAGGCTGGCCTTGAATGGCAACGGTCGGTTCATCGCTGCCAGCATCATCAGCGCCAGCATCGGCGAGAGGAACGGGATGGGCAGGGCCAGACCAAAGCTCGTCGCCAGGCACAGCGCCGTACCGAAGCTCAGGCGCAGGGCGCGCTGAACCCGGGCCGGACGCTCAATACGCATAGGACATCCAGCTCATCACGCGCAGGAACAGGCGACCCAGGATATTCAGCGGGTTACTTTCACTCGGGAATGCCATGACTTCGGCCTGTCCGCCGGACCGGATACCTTGCGGGCCGGTCAACTCACCGGGCTCGAACTCGATGATGACCGGAAAGCGCTGGGCAGGGCGTAGCCAATCGCGACTGTTCTCTACTGTCGGCAGGCTGCCCGGCTGGGTGGTCTGGCCGATATCGACGCCATAGCCGACGCTGCGCACATGGCCTTTGAAAATTCTGCCCGGGTGGGCGTCGAGGATGATGGACACCGGCGTCCCGGGCTGCACGCTTCCCAGATTGTTTTCGGTCATGTCGGCGCTGATCCACACATCGTGGATAGCGATCAGGGTCATCACCGGAGCACCGGCGGCGGCGAACTGGCCGACATCGGTGCGCAGGTCGGTGATCAGGCCGGCGGAGCGCGCATGGACCTTGGTATTGCCCAAGTCCAGCTCGGCTTTTTCAAGGTTGCTGGCGGCGCTGAGCAACTGGGCGTTTTCGTCTTCGTTACCGCCCTGTTGTTCCCGTGCACGTTGCACTTCGGCCTTGGCAGCGGCGACCTGGCTGATGGACTCTGACAGGGTGGCGCGGGATATCTCCAGGCGGCGCAGGGAGATGGTGCCCGGGTCTTCGCTGTACAGGCGTTCAAGCCGCTGGATGTCCTGGCGTGCCTTGAGCTCGTTGGCCTGGGATGCACGCAGGGACGCTTGCTTGGAGTCGACGCCGGCGGTGTTGGCGCCTACCTGGCGACGGGTCGATTCAAGGTCGGCGCGGGCGCGATCGACGGCGATCTGGTACTGCTCCGGATTGACTTCAAACAGCAATTCGCCGGCCTTGACGTCCTGGTTGTTGCGTACATGCACCTTGGTCACCCGACCGGATACCTCGGCGGCCACCGGTACAATGAAGGCCTGCACCCGTGCCTGTTGCGTGTAGGGGGTGTAGCGGTCGGCCATCAGGTACCAGACCAGGCTCAGGATGATCAGCAGCACCACCCAGTTGATCGCTTTTTTCGCAGGGTCGGCGGCGGGTGCCGGGGCTTTCTCGGCGGCCGGTTGTTGGCTGTCAGTCATGGGCACTTTCCTTCGGTTCGTCGAGCAGATCGCCCCAATCGGTCCGTTCTTGCATTTGTTTGCGGGTGGCCGGGTCGACTATCGGCTGGTCGCTGTACCAGCCTCCGCCCAAGGCCTTGTACAGGGCGATCAGGCTGTTGACCGCGGTGCCACGGTTGACCAGATAGGTATCCTGTTGGGCAAACAGGGCTCGCTGGGCATCCAGCACGCGCTGGAAATCCGAATAGCCTTCGCGGTATTGGGCGTTGGCCAGGGTCACCGAACGTTGGGCGGCCACCGATGCGTCACTGAGAATTTGGTCGCGCTCCAGTGCCTTGATCAAGCCGGTCGCGGCATCGTCGGCCTCACGTGCCGCCTGGCGCACGCTGTCCTGGTAGATAACGATCAATTGCTGCAAGCGCGCGTCCTGCACGCGAACGTTGTTGGTGATCCGGCCGTGGTCGAAGATGTCCCAGCGCAGGCTGGGGCCGGCCACCATGTCGAGGGTGTTGGACGCACCATTGAGCGAGCTGGCGGACCAGACGATGCTGCCCAGCAGGCTGATGGAGGGGTACAGGTCGGTCTCGGCCACACCGATCAATGCCGACTGCGCTGCTACTTGCAGCTCGGCAGCGCGTACATCGGGGCGTCGCACCAGGAGGTTGGCCGGCACATCTTGCAAGACCGCGGTATCGAGCAGCGGCACTAAGCCGGTGTTGCGATTGAGGTCAGGGATCGAGCCGGGCGGCTGGCCGATCAGGGTGGACAACGCATTGCGCAGGCTCGCCACCTGGCTCTCGAAGTCCGGGATGGTGCTCAGGGTGCCCAGGTACTGGGTCTTGGCTTGTTGCAGATCGAGTTCGGCTTCGGCCCCGCTGTTGAACAGGCGCTCGGTGATCTCGTAGCTGCGTTTTTGCAGTTTGGCGTTGCTGCGGGCGATGGCCAGGCGCGCCTCGGCGGTGCGCAAGGCGTAGTAGTTTTGTGCCAGCTGCGCGTGCAACAGCACCAGGGCATTTTCGTAGTTGGCCTGGGCGGCAAACCAGGACGCATCGGCCGACTCGATGGCACGGCTGAAACGCCCCCAGAAATCCAGCTCCCAGCCGATATCGAAGCCGACGCTGTGTTGCCAGAAATTCGTGTCCTGGGGGTTGGCGCCGCCCGACTGTCGACGGTTCAGGTACAGGCTGTCGGCGCTGGCCTGCTGCAATTGCGGGTAGCGTCCACTCAGGGCGATACCCAATTGCGCCCGGGACTCCATGACCCGCAGGCCAGCGACGTGCAGGTCGGGGTTGTGGGCATCGGCTTCGGCCATCAAATGGTCCAGCACCGGGTCGTTGAACACGCGCCACCATTGACGGCTGTCAGGTTGCGCGTGTTGTTGGCCGGCGATCTCCAGGGCCGGGCTGTTCCAGTGGTCGACCCAGGGCTGGGCCGGCGACTGGAAATCCGGGCCCAGTTGTACGCAGCCCCCCAGGACGACGGTGCCACAGAGCAGAAGCCGGCTGATGCGAGCAGGGCGTGGCATCAAGCGCAAACTCCTCAGACAGGACGCTGATCGTTCGTTGCCTCTATCGTCGGTGTCTCGTTCAACGCCTCGATCTCGGGTGTCTCGTTCAGGACCTCGACAGTCGGTTGGTCCTGGACCCATTGCCAGAACAGTTGGTAGCCCACCGCCAGCGCAACCGGCCCGATGAACAAACCGATGAAGCCGCCGCTCACCATGCCGCCCAAGGCGCCAATCAGAATCACCGGCATCGGGACATCGACGCCACGACCCAGCATCAATGGCTTGAGGACGTTGTCGGCCATCCCGGCGATCAGGCTGTAGATGCCAAACACGACGGTGGCCAGGCTGGTCCCTTCGGTGGCGAAGACATAAGCGATCACCGGGATGGTCACCAGCAGCACCGGCAATTGCATGATTCCCATCAACAGCGCCACCATGGCCAGCAGCCCGGCACCGGGGACACCCATGAGCACGAAGCCCACGCCAACCAGCAACATCTGGATAAACGCGATGCCCACTACGCCCTGGGCGACCGCGCGGATGGTCGCAGTGCAAAGTACGGTAATGCGTGGCCCACGTTCTGGTCCGGAAAGGCGCGAGGTGATCGCCAGGGCGCTTCTTTCGCCATTTTCGCCGTAGGCCATGAACACGCCGGCAATGATCAGGGCACCGATGAACAATAGAAAGCCCACGCCAACGTCGGCCATTTTGCCCAACAAGGTCAGGCCGACGGACTTGATATAGGGCAGTACCTTCATCACCACGCTACTCATGTCAGTGGCGGCCTGCATCCAGTAGCCATAGAGCGGCTCGCCAATGAGTGGCAAGGAGGCGATTTTTTCGCTGGGAAGCGGAATCTGCAACGTATCGGACTTGAGGATCGCCAGGGTGGCCTGGACCGACTCACTGATCGAGGTGCCCAGCAAGTAGATCGGCACCATCAGCAAAGCCAGGGCTACCACCACGATCAGGGTGGCGGCACGACCGTCCTTGTTGACCAGCTTGCGCTTGATGAGCCCATGCAGTGGATACAGGGTGATGGCCAGAATCATTGCCCAGAGCATCAGGTTGAGAAAGGGGTGGAAGATCTGGAAGCAAAACAGTACCAGCACCGTAATCAGCCCGGCGCGAATCAGTACGTCGAGCAAACCACCGGACAGTGCTCTAGCGGAAATGTTAGTGCGCAACATTGTCGAACTCCTTGCGGTGTCACACAGGTTAGCCAGGCCGTTGAAGTTCAACTCTTCCCTACTAAGGGAATCCAAAAAAGCAGGATCGACGGACAGCCGTCCAAGCGTTAAAAAACCCATAACGCCTTACTTTAAGTAGAGAAAACATCAACGAGGTACCTACCAAAAACCCAATAGGTAACGGGGTGGTTTGTAGTATAGGAGCAGTCGTATATTCCGCCCGTTTATACAGGCTGGAATTCTGCTGTAGTTGATGGAGTCCGCTGCGAGCCCCTGCCTGAAGCGGTCTGGAAGCTGAACCAATGGCTCTTTTTCTCTACCGGGCATTAACCGTTGCAGCGGGCTGCTCAGGATAATTGCCAACAGTCGCACCCCTCGCAAGAAAATAATCCTCATTAATTATCAATAATCAAGGTTTGTGACACGCTTGGTTTTTACGGTGCCGGCGCTAGAGTGCAGTAGCCCATTGCTCTACCTGATGGTCGCGGGCCCAACTATGTAGTTGAACGATTAAAATTCCGGTCTTCGGTTGCGATTTATCTATCTGAAATGAGGACAGTCCCATGGACCGCTTCCAGGAAATGCAGGTCTTCGCTGCTGTCGCCAAGGAGCAGGGTTTTTCGGCGGCGGCGCGGGGTTTGGGCCTGTCGGCGGCCAGTGTCACCCGAGCGGTAGCGGCGCTGGAGAAGCGGATTGGCACACAACTGCTCACGCGTACCACGCGCAGTGTGTATTTGAGCGAGGCCGGCCAGCGATACCTGGAGGACTGTCGGAGAATTCTCGCCGAGGTACAGGAAGCCGAGGACTCGGCAGCAGGCAGCCATATCCATCCCCGTGGGCAACTGACCATCACCGCACCGGTCTTGTTTGGCGAGCTGTTTGTCACGCCGTTGATGGTGAATTATCTGACGCAATTCCCCGAGGTCTGCATCAACGCGCTGCTGGTGGACCGGGTGGTGAGCGTGGTCGAGGAGGGCGTCGACGTGGCCATTCGTATCGGCGAGCTACCCGACAGCAACCAGCATGCGATTCGGGTCGGCGAGGTGCGTCGGGTGATCTGCGCCTCACCACAATTTCTGGCCAGCCATGGTCGGCCCAGGCATCCCCGGGAGCTGGCCCAGGCGCCGATTATCGCGACCTCGGCAATTGGCCAACTCAGGAGTTGGCCATTCATTGAAGACGGCGAAACCTTGAGTGTCCGGGCTGAACCACGGCTGGTGGTGACGGCGAATCAGGCGGCCATCACGGCAGCCTGCCTGGGGTTGGGATTCACCCGGGTACTGTCTTATCAAGTGGCGAGCAAGGTGGCTGCCGGCGAGCTGGAAATCATCCTGGCCGAATTCGAACTGCCACCATTGCCCATCCATGTGGTCTATCAGGGCGGGCGTAAAGCGCCGGCCCGGGTGCGCAGTTTTGTCGATTTCGCGGTGAAGACCCTGCGCGAGCATCCGGCGCTCAAGCGTTGAATTATTTCACCCGCTGAAATAATGGATTGCGTTGGCTGGTGATTCTGTTGGTTTAGATGTGAGTAGAAGATATGACCCATCTCACTCCTGAACAGCAGCACTCACCCCGAGGTGTCGACCATGCAAGCGATCAAACTCTACAACTTCCCACGTTCCGGCCACGCTCATCGTGTCGAGTTGATGCTGTCCCTGCTGAAATTGCCGACGGAATTGATCTTCGTTGACCTCGCCAAGGGCGAACACAAGCAACCGGCGTTTCTGGCGCTCAATGCATTCGGTCAGGTGCCGGTGATTGATGACCAAGGCGTGGTGTTGGCCGATTCCAACGCAATTCTGGTTTACCTGGCGCAAAAGTACGGCAACGGTCGCTGGCTGCCGGCTGATCCCGTAGGGGCCGCCAAGGTACAGCGCTGGTTATCGGCGGCTGCCGGTCCGATTGCCTTCGGCCCTGCCCGGGCAAGATTGATCACTGTGTTTGGCGCGCCTTACAACGCAGCAGAAGTGATTGCCTACGCCCATACCGTGCTCAAAGTGATCGATCACGAGCTGGCCAGTACGCCGTACCTGGCCGGCACTGAACCGACGATTGCCGACGTCGCCGTCTACAGCTACGTCGCCCACGCGCCTGAGGGCAATGTGTCGCTGGACGAGTACGCCAACATTCGCGCCTGGCTGGCCCGCATCGAAGCCTTGCCGGGGTTTGTCGGCATGCCACGCACCGTCGCCGGCCTGCAAAAAACCGCCTGATGCTGGTGGCCCGGTGTTGCCGGGCCGCCCCGTTCTGCGCCACAGGCGCAAGGGAGCAGCCGTATGGACCGTTCACCCTGGCATGCCGGCGAGAAACAATTGCAGGCGCATGTGGGCGTTGCCGATCGAATGGAGGCGTTCGGTCGTAAGGTAATTCGTAGCGAGATGCCGGACCAGCACCGAACCTTCTATCAGCAATTGCCGTTCATGCTGTACGCAGCGGTGGATGCTGAGGGTCATCCCTGGGCCAGCATCCTGGAAGGTCAGCCCGGTTTTGCGCACTCGCCGGAACCTGGCTTGCTGCAGTTTCGCAGCCTGCCGGCCTTTGATGATCCCGCGCAGTTGAGCGACGGCTCGGCCATCGGCCTGTTGGGCATCGAGTTGCACACTCGCCGCCGTAATCGCATCAATGGGCATGTCCGCGCCATGTCCAAGGACGGTTTCGCGGTGACGGTGGATCAGTCCTTCGGCAATTGCCCGCAGTACATTCAGCTGCGCCAGTTTCGCTCGGTGCCGCTGGCCGATCCCTCGACGCGTGTCGCCCAGCACTTCAGCGAACTGGATGATGCGGCCAAAGCCATGATCGCCGAGGCGGACACCTTCTTCGTTGCCAGTTATGTGGACGTCGACGGTGAACGCTCGGTGGATGTTTCTCACCGCGGCGGTCAGGCCGGTTTCGTACAGGTGGAAGGCAATCGCCTGACCATCCCGGACTTCGCCGGCAACCTGCATTTCAACACCTTGGGCAACCTGCTGCTCAATCCCCGGGCCGGGTTGTTGTTCAT
The DNA here is from genome assembly GCF_047345015.1 of Pseudomonas monachiensis. Classification (NCBI taxonomy): domain Bacteria; kingdom Pseudomonadati; phylum Pseudomonadota; class Gammaproteobacteria; order Pseudomonadales; family Pseudomonadaceae; genus Pseudomonas; species Pseudomonas monachiensis. Next base: position 6,135,031 of record NZ_CP178857.1, on the reverse strand, counting down.
CGATTTCAATACCGGTGATTTGCTGCAGCTCAGCGGGCGCACAGAAATCATCCTGGACGGCCCTCAGGTCGAGGCGTTCCAGGGCGCCGAGCGCCTGTGGACAATCGATGTCGAGCAGGTGGTACGTCGCCCCGCCACCCTGGCGTTGCGCTGGCGTTTCGACGGTGTTTCACCCACCAGTTTGCTCACTGGCACCTGGGAGCAGGCCAAGGCGCGTTTGCAGGCCAAGGCCCTGGGCGATCAATGGCGGCCGTTGCGGGTGGCGCGGATTGAAGCGCAAAGCCACAGCATTCGCTCGATTTACCTGGAGTCCGCCGATGGGGCCGGGTTGCCACTGTTCCAGGCCGGGCAGCATTTGCCCCTGCGCTTCAACATTGACGGCGATGTGCAAATCCGCACGTACAGTTTATCGAGCGCGCCGTCCGATGATTTTTTCCGCATCAGCGTGAAGCGTGACGGGCGGGTGTCTACGCATTTGCATGAGCAGATTCGTGTTGGTGACCTGTTGGAAGCACGGGCGCCACAAGGTCATTTCACCGTGGCGCCCCATGAGCGTCGGCCTTTGGTGTTGCTGGCGGCCGGGGTCGGCATCACGCCGCTGTTGTCGATGTTGCGGGAGGTGGTTTACCAAGGATTGCGTACCCGTCGTATACGGCCGACCTGGTTAATCCAGAGTTCGCGCACGCTGGCCGACCAGCCGTTTCGCCGGGAGCTGGATCGCTTGCTCGAGGATGCCGGAGACGCGGTGCGGGTGGTGCGCTTGCTTAGCCAACCGGAAGCCGAAGCGATGCAAGGAGAGGATTTCGACCTCGGTGGACGGATCGACGTCGCGCTGCTCAAGGATCTGCTGACAGTCGAGGACTACGATCAGCCGGATTTTGTCGTCTGTGGTCCCGGGAGTTTTACCCAGGCGCTGTACGACGGCTTGCGCGAGTTGGACATTCGCGATTCGCGGATTCACGCCGAAACCTTCGGCCCGTCCACCTTGCGGCGGCGACCGGACCCCGATGCGGTGGTCATCGAGCAACCGCCCGCCGCCACCACATCCGTGCCCGTGATGTTCCAGCGTTCGGCCAAGGAGGCGCGTTGGCAGCCAGACGGCGGCAGCTTGCTGGAGCTGGCGGAAAGCCGTGGCCTGCGTCCGGAGTTCAGCTGTCGCGGCGGCTCCTGCGGCACCTGCAAGACGCGCCTGATCAGCGGCCAGGTGCATTACCCACTGCCGCCAGCGGAGGTGCCGGATGACGGACAGGTGCTGATTTGCTGTGCGATTCCGGCGCAGGGGGCGCAGCCGTTGGTACTCGATATCTGAAGATCATTGCAGGCGAACATTGCCCGCCGGTCGATGGCTGGGTAGGGTAGTGAGCAGAACTAAAAAGGGCCGCAGAGGCCCTTTCTGCATTTCAGGAACAGGCGTTTCAATGGTTTTTTTCACTCGCTCGATGGTCTTGCTGATGGCGCTGGTGCTCACCACCGGTTGCGAAAGACAGGATGCACCGCCGCTGGATCAACAGCTTTACGTCTGGCAGCGGCAGTGGACACCTGCCCACGACGCCGCCCTTCGGGACAGCCGCGCCGATTTTTCGACCCTGCGGGTGCTGGCCTTGCAGGCTTTCCCCAACGCCGGCTGGAGTCAGGCCCGGATTGATCCGGCACTGCTCAAGCGTGATGGTCGGCCGGTGATTGCGGTGATTCGCCTGGATGGGCAGCTCAAGGCGCTGGATCAGGATGAGATCACCGCGCAAATCCGGCAGGTGATCAGCGATTGGCAGGGGCAGGAGGTGAACCTCGCCGGCGTGGAAATCGACCACGATGCCGGTAACGCTCGGCTGCCGGCCTACCGCCAGTTTCTCGCGCAGTTGCGCGCAGCGCTGCCGACGTCGCTGCCCCTGAGCATCACCGCGTTGCCGTCCTGGCTCGACAGTCGCGAACTGCCGGCGTTGTTATCCACAGTCGACAGCAGCGTGTTGCAGGTGCACGCGGTGAGCGATCCGCGTCGTGGTTTGTTTGATGTCGATCAGGCCCGGCAATGGGCGAAGGCCTGGAGCCGAATCACGACAAAACCTTTCTATCTGGCGCTGCCAGCCTATGGCGTGGCGTTGCTGCCGTCGGCGGGTGGCGCGCCCGTTGTGGAAAGCGAAGTCACGGTGGAGCGCGGAGGCCTGCGCCGGGAGTTGCTCGCCGACCCGCAGTCGTTGCGCACCCTCGGTACCGCACTGCGGGCCGATCCACCGAAACATCTGGCGGGCCTGATCTGGTTTCGCCTGCCATTGGCCAACGACCGTCGGGCCTGGAGCCTGACCACCTTGCGCGCCGTGGCGCGTGGAGATGTGCTCGACAGTCAGTTGGCGCTGAAACTCTCGGCCGACAATGGCCTCTATGACATCGGCATCAGCAACCAGGGCAACCTCGACCGCGCCTGGCCCGAACGCCTGACACTGGCGGTCAGCGGTTGTGAGGGAGCCGATGCCTTGGCCGGTTACGCGTTGCAACAGCGTCCGGATCTGCTTACCTTCACCCGCCTGCGCGATGGCCGAATACCGGCCGGCGGACAGCGTGCCATTGGTTGGGCTCGCTGCGCACACATTGATCAAGGAGGTTCGAATGTTCACCCGTAACTGGCCGCGTCATTTGCTTTGCCTGAGCCTAAGCCTGCCGCTGGGTTCGGCGCTGGCCTGCGGCCCGGACTTCCCCATGCGCCTGCTGGATAACCGTGGCCAGTCGTTGGCGGAACTGCCGGAAGGCAACTTCAGCTTCGAAATCAGCCGCCTCGGCCACGCCATCAACGGATTGAAGAGCGTCACCGCCAACGTCGACTACTCGGATGAACCTGATGCTGTAGCGCTGCGGGATCAAGCCGAGCAGGCGGGACTTTCCGCTGAGCAACAGGTGTTGGTGAAACACCTGCGCAGCCTGACGGATGCCCATCAGGTTGAAACCGAAGGGGCGCAACTGCCGCCTGAGCTCAGATTGTATCTGGCCGGCGCTGTGGCTTTTGGCGCGGGTGATCCCGCCTTGGCCGCCGGGTATTTCAAGAAAGTGCTGGCCTTGCCCGCCGAGCAACGGGCTTCGCGCAGCACCTGGGCGGCTTACTCGTTGGGTCGCGCGTTGTTCGCCATGAGCGCCGAAGCCAATGCGGCTCCGGGTCTGCTCGAACAATCCGCCAAGGCCTTCGAGCAAACCCGGCAACTGAGCATCGACGGTTTCAGCGACCCACTGGAACTGGGTGTCGCCAGCCTCGGTGAAGAAGCCCGGGTGGTACGCACCGCCGGCGACTGGAACCGCGCCATCGAGCTCTACGCCACGCAGAATCTGCACGGATCCGCAGTAGGTTACACCTCACTGAAACTGTTGATGGCGGACCTGATGACGCTGCCGGAGGATCAAGTAGCCGAGTTGCTCAAGGGCCAACCCGTGCAGCAATTGGTGACCGCGTCGCTGATCAGCCGGTTGGGTTGGTCGTTCGGCGATCAACCGCCCAACGAACAGAAAATGATCAAGCTGCTGCAAAACAGCACTCGTGGCAGTCTCGAAAACGCCGACCGCCTGGCAGCGATGAATTATCAACAGGGTGATTACGCCAGCGCCAAGGCTTTCCTCGAACATGCCGGCGATGGCGGATTGGCCTGGTGGTTGCGGGCCAAGCTGGCGGTGCGCGAGGGTGATAAGAGTGCGGCCGCCGCAGCCTATGCCAAAGCAGCCCAGGCCTTCCCGCAGAATGAATCCTGGGGCGAGCGCCGCACACCGGACTACGATTACGAAACGCTTCAGCCCAAATGCCGGGTCGAGGGTGAAAGTGCGATCCTGGCGCTGCAACGCGGGGATTACCTGCAGGCCTTCGATCAGCTGTATCGCAGCCAAAGCATTTACTGGTTCGACGCTGCCACCGTTGCCGAGCGCGTGTTGACCCTCGAAGAACTCAAGCACTACGTCGACACGCAGGTGCCAGCACCGCCGCCGCTCAGCCAGCAGGACCGCGACAATTATGTGCCCTTGCCGGTGGCGGCGAGCCTGCGCAATCTGCTGGGGCGACGTTTGTTGCGCGAGGGGCATTACGAGGAGGCGCCGGCGTACTTCGATAACGTCGACTTGCAGAACAAGGCCAAGTCATACGCAATATTACGCAAAGAGGCGGATTCTGCCTGGTGGCCCACGACTCGCGCTGCTGCGCTGTTTAACTCGGCCGGGGTCGCGCGCACGTGGGGAATGGAAATCCTCGGTTATGAAATGGCCCCGGATTACGCCACATTCGGCGGCAACTACAGTCTGGAAAGTACCGAACTCAAGGTCGGGCCGTTAGTAACCGTGGGCGAAGTGAAGCGCCAGCAGGCCAGCGTTGCTCAGCCCGATGAGCGTTATCACTATCGTTTTGTGGCCACGGCATTGGCCAGCCGTGCGGCCGACAATTTGCCTCACACCAGCCAGGCCTTTGCGGCAGTGCTGTGCGCGGCTGCAGGCTGGAACAGCAGTCTTGAAGAAGAAAACGCTTTCTACCAGCGCTATGTCAAAGAGGGGCCGTACGTGGATTGGGCGTTCAATTTCGGTCATCAATGCCCGTATCCCGACTTCCAGAACGCCGACAAGCGCTACGTGACCCAGGTTACCGATGCCGTGCGTTCAGCGCTGCGGCCGTACAAGAAGCCGTTGCAGTATGGCGGCGTGATTGTGGTCACGGCGGCGGCATTACTCCTGATCAATCGCCGCCGCAAGGCGCAGTGAGGTTCAAGCCTGTTGCACAAAGGTCAACCGTACGGCGAAACCGATCAACAGGCTACCGAACAACCATTGTTGCAGGCGCTGGGCTGAGGGGCTGCGTTGCAGCCAACGGCCGAGTGCCGCGCCGACCAGGGCGTATGCGCTGTCGAACAGCAAACCGACGCCGACCAGCACCACGCCCAAGGTCGCAAATTGCCCGAGCACCGGCCCGGCCTGTGGGTTGATGAATTGCGGCAGCAGCACCGAGCAGAACAAAAGTGCCTTGGGGTTGAGCAGGTTGGTCAGCAGTCCGCGTCGGATGGCCGTGCCCCAACGTGGTTTTTCGCCGGTGGTGTCGGCGCTGGTGAGGCTCGGCAGCATCGTGGTTCGCAGGCACTGAATGCCGATCCACAGCAGATACGCGGCGCCGGCCAGGCGCACCAGGTCGAAGGTCCATGGCGCGGCCTTGAACAGTGCCGCCAGCCCCAGCGCCGCCAATGCCACATGGCAACCCCGGGCGATGCCCAGTCCCACGGCCGTAGATAGCGCGGCGCCTTTGCCCTGACGGGCACCGGTCTGCAACAGCAGGATCATGTCGGGCCCCGGCAACAGATAGACCACTGCCAGCGCCATGAAAAACAGCCAGAGACCTTGCATGTTGCACCCCGTTCGTTGTCGATTTGGTCGTGCCAGTCTAGGGCTGGAGGGCGGGGCAGGTGCTTGCGTTGTCAGCTTCTATCCGCTCGTGTATTGGCATAATCTGCCACTTAATCAAGCTTGAATCATCAGGATCTGCCAAACCATGAAACTGGACGCTTACGACCGCAAGATTCTCGCCGCGCTGCAACGGGACGGCCGCCTGAGCAATGTGCAACTGGCAGACGAGATCGGCCTGTCGGCATCGCCTTGCTTGCGCCGGGTGCGAATGCTTGAAGAGGCGGGGGTGATTCGCGGCTACCAGGCCAATCTGGATCGCGATGAAGTGGGGTTGGGGCTGACGGTGTTTGTCGGGGTCAAGGTCGAGCGTCACAACGATGAACAAGCCGAAGCCTTTCGCCTGGCGGTGACGGCATTGCCCGAGGTGATTTCGGCGTTTCTGGTGTCGGGGGAGTCGGATTTTCTGCTGCAGGTGGTGGTGCCGGACTTGCGTGCCTATGACCGCTTTCTCACCGGGCGTTTGCTGAAGCTGCCGGGGGTGAGCGACATTCGCAGCAACTTTGCGATTCATACGGTGAAGGCCCCGGGGTCGTTGCCGCTGGAGCATTTGCCGCTTTAGACCGAGTCGCCTGCCTTCGCGAGCAAGCCCGCTCCCACAGGTACAGCGCAAACCTTGTGGGAGCGAGCCTGCTCGCGAAGGCGGTGGCCCCGTCACCGCCAGTCCTTTGGATTACATCTGCGTCGCCATCCCTTCCACATCCATCGCCGCCTGACGCAAGGCCTCGGAGCGGGTCGGGTGTGGGTGGCAGGTCAGCGCGATGTCTTCGGCCGAGGCGTTGAACTCCATGGCCACGCAATATTCGCCAATCATTTCACTGACGCTCGGGCCAACCAGATGCACGCCCAGGACTTCGTCCGTGTGCTCATCGGCCAGCACTTTGGCGAAGCCTTCGGTTTCATGGTTGATCTTCGCCCGGCTGTTGGCGGTGAAGGGAAACTTGCCGACCTTGTACGCCCGGCCTTCAGCCTTGAGCTGCTCTTCGGTCTTGCCGACACTGGCCAGTTCCGGTTTGGTGTAGACCACACTGGGGATCAGGTTGTAATTGACCTCGCCCGCCTTGCCGACAATCTGCTCGACGCAGGCCATGGCTTCGTCCTCGGCCTTGTGGGCGAGCATGGGACCCGAGGTCACGTCGCCAATCACCCAGACCCCGGCGGCATCTGTGCGATGCCCTTTGTTGGCGAGCATGCCGCGCTTGTCCGTGGCGAGGCCGACGTTCTCCAGGCCCAGGCCCTGTGTATAAGGTCGGCGCCCGATGGCTACCAATACGTAATCCGCTTCCAGCAACTCGGCGGCACCGCCAGCGGCAGGCTCGATGCTGAGCTGAACGCCATTGGCGGAACTGGTGGCGCTGGTCACTTTTGAACTCAATTTGAAACTCAAGCCTTGCTTGCTCAGGGAGCGCTGCAGGGTTTTGCCGGCTTCGATGTCCACGCCGGGGCAGATCCGGTCGAGAAACTCGACCACCGTCACCTGCGCCCCAAGGCGGCGCCAGACCGAACCCAGTTCCAGGCCGATCACACCGGCGCCGATCACCACCAGGTGCTTGGGCACCTCGGTCAGTGCCAGGGCGCCTGTGGAATCGAGGATGCGTTTGTTATCGATGTCTACACCGGGCAGGGGCGTGGGCTCCGAACCGGTAGCGATGATGATGTCCTTGGCGCTCAGTACTGTCTTGCCGCCGGCGCTATCGGTCACCGTGACTTTGCCCGGCCCATCGATGTGGCCCCAGCCTCTGATCCAGTCGACCTGGTTCTTGCGAAAAAGAAATTCGATGCCCTTGGTCAGCCCGGTAACGCTTTCATTTTTTTGTTTCATCATCTGGGCGAGGTTGAGGCTGGGTTTGACGTCGATCCCCAGGTTGGCGAATTCCGCACCCATGGCCGCGTCGTACAGTTCGGAGGCATGCAGCAACGCCTTGGATGGCATGCAACCAACGTTCAGGCAGGTGCCGCCGAGTGTGGCGCGTCCTTCCACGCAGGCGGCCTTCAGACCCAGTTGTCCGGCGCGGATCGCCGCGTTGTAACCGCCGGGGCCACCGCCAAGTATCACGACGTCATAAGTGCTCATGGATGTACTCCTGGATCGAAAGGGGATGGGTAAAAGTAGTTCCTTGATAAAATTACTATCGTAATATGTGCGTTCGGCTGCATTTCGGTCAAGGCTTCAGCCAAGCGACAGGTTGGGCATCTTTAGATAGCGCGCTTGAATACGGAAATTTCACCATTTCCGTTATATCGTAACGAATGGCCCTGTAAGCGAAGACACTCTGGAGTGGTATGCAAGTCGATCTCGATGTTGATCAAGCGCCGTTAGCCGGGTTGCCGCGCTTTCAGCAGGCGTTCATTCAAGGGCGGCGTTTGCGCCAGTTCGCCATCGGTGCGGGCGTACTCGCGTCGGTGGGTGTGTTGCTGGCGCTGTTTGCCGGGCTGTTTTCGTCGCAAACACTGTGGCCGGCGTTGCTGCTGAACCTGAGCGCGGCGTCTGTGGTGCTGATGGCCGGTTTGCAATCGGCCTGGTGGGTAACCCAGTGGCGTGCGCTGGCGATGAATCCCGAAGTGCCGGTGGTCGTTGTCGACGAGTCTGTCGCGCCTTCGGGGTGGTATGAGCGTTTGCTGGACCGGATCAGCCAGCAATCGCAGCACCTGCTGGGGCAAATCGGCGCGCCGACGCTGTGGCTTGGCGGCTGGGCATTGTTGGCGCTATTGGGCGTGGAACAGGCCTGGAACCTCGCGTTGCCTCCGGCAGCGCTGGGCCTGTCGGCCACTGTCGGGGCAGCGTGCTCCTTACTGTTGGCATTCGGCCTGTTGGTGATGGAGCGCCATCTGGCTCAGGAAAACACCGCGCAATGGCCTGAAGCCGCTGCGTTGGCGCAATTGACTCGTGTGGCGATTATCAGCCTGGTGCTCGGTGCTTTTTGTCTGTTGTTTGCCGATGAAACCTCGGTATGGCCTATACGCCTGGCGGTGTTGATCGGACTGCTGCCGGGGCTGGTGGCGGCAGAACTGTTGCTGCGCGCGGTGTTGTCACTGTTCAGCCCGCGCCGGGACCTCCTTGAGCCGGAGCTGTTGGCGCGCAGTTTTGTCGCCGACATGCTGCGCTGGCCACCACAGCCATTGCTGGCGTTGCAGCACGAATTGCATAACCGCTTCGGCATCGACCTGCGACAGATCTGGGCCTTCACTTACATGCGTCGGGCTTTCCTGCCGGTGTTGGCGGTGGTGTCGCTGGTTGGCTGGTCGCTGACCGGCATTCACGAGATTGCCCTGCAAGGGCGTGGCATCTACGAGCGATTCGGCAAGCCAGTGGAGGTGTTTGGCCCAGGTTTGCACATGGGTCTACCTTGGCCATTGGGCCGGGTGTTGAACGTCGAGAATGGCGTGGTTCACGAGTTGGCTACCAGTGTTGGAGAAACCACGGCCCCTGCTCAGGCAGACCCTGCGGAAGGCCCGGCCCCGACAATCGCCAATCGCCTCTGGGACGCCAGCCATGTGAACGATAAATCCCAGGTGATCGCCAGCAGCCGAGCCGACAAGCAGAGCTTTCAGATCGTCAACATGGACGTGAGATTCGTCTATCGCATCGGGCTGAGCGATCAGGCGGCATTGGCCGCAACCTATAACAGTGCCGATGTGCCGATGTTGATTCGCAGCACCGCCAGCCGAATCCTGGTTCACGACTTCGCCTCGCGCACACTCGACGGTTTGCTTGGCGAGGACAGGGTAGGGCTGGCCGAAGAAATTGGCCGCGCCGTCCAGGCTGACTTGCAAAAACTCGACAGCGGCGTGGAAATTCTCGCCACGGTGGTCGAGGCGATTCATCCTCCGGCCGGTGCAGCCAATGCCTATCACGGCGTGCAAGCGGCGCAGATTGGCGCGCAAGCCTTGATCGCCCGAGAACACGGCGCCGCTGCCGAGGCCATCAATCAGGCTCAGTTGCAGGCCAGTATTGCCCACGATCAGGCGACGGCCAGCGCCCGAGAAAACAATGCTGGTGCCGAGGCCGCGAACCTGAAATTCAACGCTGAGCAAAAGGCCTATGCCAGCGCTGGCCAGGCCTTCTTGCTGGAGCAGTATTTCAGTCAGTTGTCCCAGGGTTTGGCCAACGCCAAGTTGCTGGTGCTCGATCATCGTCTAGGCGGCAGCAGCAACGCGCCGACCATCGACCTCCGTACTTTCACGCTACCGGTTGACCCTGCGCCGTCGCGTAAAACCGCTCAGCCAGGAGCTGCCAATTGAGCCAGTCCCATACGCACGATCACGATGACCACGCCGGACACGATCACGGTCATGGCGGGCATCACCACCACGGCCATCACCATCACCACGGCGATCCTCAGGAGGCTGGTCCATTCCCATGGCGTCGGATGGGGTGGGCGGCATTGCTGGTGGCGTTTGCGGTCGCCGCTGCAAGCGTGGTTCAGGTGCGTTCGGGGGAAGCCACAGTGATCACGCGCTTCGGCAATCCATCGCGAGTCTTGCTGGAGCCCGGCCTGGGTTGGCGCTGGCCGGCACCGTTCGAGGCGGCAATCCCGGTGGATCTACGGCTGCGCACCACGTCCAGCGGTTTGCAGGATGTCGGCACCCGGGACGGTTTGCGCATCATTGTTCAGGCCTACGTGGCTTGGCAGGTGCAGGGCGATCCGGACAATGTGCAACGTTTCATGCGCGCGGTGCAGAACCAGCCTGATGAAGCCGCGCGGCAGATTCGTACCTTTGTCGGCTCCGCACTGGAAACCACTGCCAGCAGTTTTGATTTGGCGAGCCTGGTCAATACCGATGCCAGCCAAGTGCGTATCGCCGATTTCGAAACACAACTGCGCAAGCAAATCGATCAGCAGCTGCTCACCACGTATGGCGTGCGCGTGTTGCAGGTCGGCATCGAACGATTGACGCTGCCTTCGGTGACGCTCACTGCGACGGTCGACCGGATGCGCGCCGAGCGTGAAACCATCGCCACTGAGCGCACGGCCATCGGCAAGCGCGAGGCCGCGCAAATTCGTTCCGCCGCCGAGCGCGATGCGCGAATTGTGCAGGCTGATGCCACCGTGAAAGCGGCAGATATCGAAGCGCAATCGCGGGTGGAAGCGGCGCAGATTTACGGTCGCGCCTACGCGGGGTCGCCGCAGCTCTACAACCTGCTGCGCTCGCTCGACACTTTGGGCACGGTGGTGACGCCTGGGACCAAGCTGATTTTGCGCACCGATGCCGCACCGTTCCGGGTGTTGGTTGACGGTCCGCCAAGCCTCGACAACAAATCCGGATCGCAGCCATGAGTTTGGTTCCACGTGGAACAAATGAGTTGAGCAGCCCTTGGATTCAGGCTGGGCGCTTGGCGTTTCTGGCCTTGTATGCGGTAACGGTGTTGGCGGCATTGGCGTGGGCGTTTTCCAATGTGCGGCAGATCGACCCGCAGAATCGCGCAGTGGTTTTGCATTTCGGCGCGCTGGATCGCATTCAGAATGCCGGGCTGTTGTTGGCCTGGCCGCAACCGTTCGAGCAGGTGATTTTGTTGCCAGCGGCGGATCGGGTGATCGAGCGTCGGGTGGAAGGTTTGTTGCGCAGTGGTGCCGCGATGCAGGCAGATCGCGTGGCCAGTTTTGCCACACCCATCAGCGATGCCCTTGCAGGCTCCGGCTATCTGCTAACGGGTGATGCCGGTGTCGTGCAACTCGATGTGCGGGTTTTCTACAAAGTCACCGAACCCTACGCCTTTGTGCTTCAAGGCGAACATGTGTTGCCCGCATTGGATCGCTTGGTCACCCGTAGCGCTGTGGCACTCAGCGCCGCACGGGATCTGGACACTATCCTGGTCGCTCGCCCGGAATTGATCGGCGCTGACAGTCAGGCGGCGGAGCGACGCGAGCGCTTACGAGGCGATCTGGTACAGGGCATCAATCAACGGCTGGCCGAACTCACCGCGACGGGGCAGGGACTGGGGATCGAAGTGGCGCGGGTCGATGTGCAATCGAGTCTGCCAAGCCCGGCGGTCAATGCCTTCAATGCGGTACTCACAGCGAGTCAGCAGGCCGACAAAGCCGTGGCTAATGCGCGTACCGAAGCCGAAAAGCTGACGCAAACTGCCAACGAGCAAGCCGACAGAACACTGCAAGTCGCCCATGCCCAGGCCAGTGAACGACTGGCCAAAGCATCCACCGACACGGCCACGGTGTTGAGCCTGGCCAAGGCGCAACAACAGGGCACTGACCCGCAAATACTGCTGCGCATCTATCGCGAGCGGATGCCGAAAATTCTTGGCCAGGCCGGTTCGGTCACGACGGTCGATCCCAAAGACGATTCCCGCCTGATCATTCAGGGAGCTGCACAATGACTGCTCAAATCGCCGCTGCACCGAGCCTGTTGTCTTCGGCCGAACAGCGCCGCGCCGCGCGCCAGTTGACCCTGGCCATGCTTGCATTGGGCCTGCTCGCGCTGGGCTTGATCTGGCGCTGGCTGGCGCCGGAACAGACCGGCGTCAGCCAACTGCTGCTGGGGTTTGCCTCGTTGTTGGTCGCCGTGCCGGTCATGCGCTCGGCCTGGTACAGCCTGCGCTATCCAAGCTTGCATGGCATCACCGATCAATTGATCGCCCTGGCCATGCTGGGTGCCTGGGCCACCGGGGATCTGCTGACGGCGGCTCTGTTGCCGATCATCATGATCTTCGGTCACGTGCTGGAGGAGCGCAGCGTGATCGGTTCCCAGGAGGCGATTCACGCCCTCGGCAAACTGACCCGCAGTCACGCGCGCAAAGTTCAGGCGGACGGCTCCGTCATCGAAGTCGACAACGGCACGCTCAAGGCCGGCGACCTGATTGAGGTCCGCACGGGGGACCGGGTGCCGGCGGATGGTCGGGTATTGTCCGGTCAGGCCAGTCTGGACACCGCCTCCATTACTGGCGAATCGGTACCGATGGAGGCGGGCGTCGGCATGTCGGTGTTCGGTGGCGCGATCAACCTCGACGGTTTGCTGCGGATTGAGGTGACCCGCACCGGCCAGGAGTCGACCCTCGGCAAAGTCATCGCCCTGATGCAAAACGCCGAGCGCTCGAAACCGCCGATCACTCGTCTGCTGGAGCGTTACGCCGGCAGCTATATGGTGCTGGTGTTGCTGCTGGCGGCGGTGACCTGGTTTATCACCAACAACGCTCAAGCGATGCTCGCCGTGTTGGTGGCGGCCTGTCCTTGTGCGCTGGTGTTATCGGCACCGGCGACGGCGATTGCCGGGGTGGCGGTAGCGGCACGCCACGGGATTCTGATCCGCAGTTCTGCGTTCCTCGAAGAGTTGGCGGACCTGACTTCGCTGGTGGTCGACAAGACCGGGACGCTGACCTTCGGCACCTTGCGCCTGCAATCCATCGACAGCCCGCTGGAGGATCGCAGCCATGTCCTCACGCTCGCTGCCAGCCTCGGTTCGGCCAGCAGTCACCCGGTCAGTCGTGCGCTCGCGGGGTTGGTGACCCAGGAGCATTTCCTGCTGCTTTCCGACATTCATGAGCGCCAGGGCCTGGGCGTGGTGGCGATGACCGGGCAGGGCAAAGCGGCGCTCGGTCGGCCGGAGTTGTTTGCGCAACTGGGCATCAGCACAACGGCGGTTCCCGATCATGACGGTCCGATTGCCGGGTTGGCGCTCAATGGTGAATTCCTCGCCTGGCTGTTGTTGGCCGACAGCGTCAAACCCGAGGCGCAGTTTGCCTTGGGTGAGTTGCGTGAATTGGGCTTGGGTCGCCAGTTGTTGCTCACCGGTGACCGCCACAGCGTCGCGCAAACGCTCGCTCGGGATGTCGGGATCAGTGACGTCGAAGCGCAAGCCCTGCCCGAAGACAAACTCAACCGCGTGCTGAAAGAAATCGACAGCGGTTTCCGGCCGATGGTGGTCGGAGATGGCATCAACGACTCCCTGGCCCTCAAGGCTGGCGTGGTGGGTGTGGCCATGGGCGCGGGCGGTGCGGACATCGCCCTGGCATCGGCGGACATCGTGCTGATCGGCAGTGACCTGCGCCGCCTCGGCACCTGCGTGCGCCTGAGTCGTCAGTGCCGCCAGACATTACAGGTGAATGTGGTCATCGGTCTGGGCTGGACCCTGGCTATCGTGGCCTTCGCCGCGTTTGGCTGGCTCGGCGCTGCCGGGGCGATGATTGCGGCGCTGCTGCATAACCTCAGCACCTTGCTGGTGTTGGGTAACGCCGGTCGTTTGCTGCGGTTTCAGGAGCCGTTGCTCAAGCTCAAGGACGAAGCCTGAATGCGAATGCTCTAAACCGGGTGATCACGGTGCTTAATCTTTTTTAGAACTGTGCGCCCGGTTCGTAGTCATTGGAAATGAGGGCACATCTTTTTGTGCGTTCGCGGCGGCAGGTGTGGGCTTCGCGAATCATTGAAAACGGCTGTTAATTCGATAGCCAGCTATTTTTCAAAGATGGTCTACCCTCTGATCAGACGTCTGAAACAAGGGGAATTTCCATGCTCGCGCAACTTCCACCGGCCTTACAGAATCTGCAATTACCGCTTCGCCTGAGACTCTGGGATGGCCATGAACTCAATCTGGGACCGGCGCCCAGCGTCACGATTGTGGTCAAGGATCCACAAATGGTCACTCAGTTTACCCATCCAAGCCTGGACGCCCTCGGTGCTGCGTTTGTCGAAGGCAAACTGGAACTCGAAGGCTCCATCAGCGAAGTGATCCGCGTCTGCGATGAATGGAGCCAGGCGTTGCTGGACGAAGACGACGACAACCAGCCTGTCCGTAGTGCCCATGACAAAGAGACTGACGCCAAGGCGATTTCCTACCACTACGACCTTTCCAACGCGTTCTATCAACTGTGGCTCGACAGCGATATGGCGTATTCCTGCGCTTACTTCGAGACCGGCAGCGAAAGCCTCGAGCAGGCCCAGCAAGCCAAGTTCCGTCATTTGTGCCGCAAGCTGCGCCTGCAGCCCGGCGAATATCTGCTGGATGTGGGTTGCGGGTGGGGCGGATTGGCGCGTTATGCGGCGCGGGAGTTTGGCGCGAAAGTGTTCGGTATCACCCTCAGCAAGGAGCAGTTGGCCCTGGCCCGGGAACGCGTAAAAGCGGAGGGCCTGGAGGATCTGGTCGAACTGCAACTGCTCGACTATCGCGATCTGCCGCAGGATGGCCGTTTCGACAAGGTTGTCAGCGTCGGCATGTTCGAACACGTCGGCCACGCCAATTTGGCGGAGTACTGCAAGACCCTGTTCGGTGCGGTGAAAGAGGGCGGCCTGGTGATGAATCACGGGATCACCGCCAAATACACCGATGGCCGTCCGGTGGGACGCGGTGCCGGCGAATTCATCGAGAAATACGTGTTCCCCAACGGCGAACTGCCGCACCTTTCAATGATCTCTGCCGAGATCAGTGAGGCCGGGCTGGAGATCGTCGACGTCGAAAGCTTGCGCCTGCACTACGCACGCACGCTCGATCACTGGAGCGAGCGCCTGGAGGACAACCTCGAAGCGGCGTCCAAACTCGTACCGGAACAAGCCCTGCGTATCTGGCGGCTGTACCTGGCCGGTTGCGCTTACGCGTTTGCCCGGGGCTGGATCAACCTGCACCAGATTCTCGCGGTGAAGGCCCACGCCGATGGCAGTCATGAACTGCCATGGACCCGTGACGATATCTACCTCTAGAGAACCGGCGAAATAAGTCGGGCGACCCGCATGCCGACCTGCTGCAGGCGGTGGGTCTCCCGGCCTTCTCCTTTGGCGATTTCGTGGGCGTTGGCGAAATCATCGTTGAGCATCTGTTCCACCTCGGCGGCAAAGGCGCGGTCGACGGTCAGCAGCATCACTTCAAAATTCAGCCGGAACGACCGGTTGTCCAGGTTGGCGCTGCCGATGGCGCTGATTTCGCTGTCGATCAACACCACTTTCTGGTGCAGGAATCCGGGCTCGTAACGGAACACCCGCACACCGGCGCGCACGGCTTCGAAGGCGTAGAGGCTGGAGGCGGCGTAGACGATTCGGTGGTCGGGTCGAGACGGCAACAGCAGCCGTACATCCACACCCCGCAGCACCGCCAGGCGCAACGCTGCGAACACGGCTTCATCGGGGATGAAGTACGGGCTGGTGATCCAGACCCGTTCCGTCGCCGCATGGATCGCTTCGACAAAGAACAGAGAGCAGGTTTCGTAGGCGTCTGCCGGGCCGCTGGCGAGCAACTGGCACAGCACGCCGTCTTCCGGGTAAACCTCGGGCAGGATCAGTGGCGGCAGGGCATGAGCCACCCAGAACCAGTCTTCAGCGAAAGACTCCTGCATGCACGCCACCACTGGCCCGCGCACTTGCACGTGGGTATCGCGCCAGGGGGCCAGGGGCGGTTTTTCGCCCATGTATTCATCACCGACGTTGTGCCCGCCGACGAAGCCGAGAATGCCGTCTACGACCACTATCTTGCGATGGTTGCGGAAGTTCACCTGAAAGCGATTGAACCAGCCACTACGGGGGCCAAAAGCCTTGACCTCGACTCCGCCATCACGCAAAGCCTGCACGTACCCGTTGGGCAGGGAGTGACTGCCGATTCGGTCATACAACAGGTAGATCGCCACGCCTTCGGCGGCTTTCTTCAACAGCAAAGTCTGCAGGAGTTGGCCTAGGCGGTCGTCGTGGACGATGAAAAACTGGATCAGCACGGCTTCTTTGGCCTGGCTGATGGCATCAAAAATGGCGTCGAATGTCGCCTGGCCGTTGATCAACAGCCGCGTCTGGTTATTGGCCAGGCAGGGCATGTGTCCGAGCTTGGGCATCGCTCTGAGTGAGGCGTAGGCAGAAGACGCGCGGGCGGTGAGCGCTTCCTCTACCCAAGGTCGCCAGTTGAGTTCGGAAACGGCCTTGCGCATCTCCTCGTTGGCCTGCCGCCGCGCCTTGATATAGCCATCAAAGGTGCTGCGGCCGAACATCAGGTACGGGATCAGCGTGAGGTAAGGGATGAAAAACAGCGACAGGGCCCAGGCGATCGAGCCTTGGGCGGTACGGACGGTCAACACGGCATGTATGGCCGCGATCATGCCCAGCGAGTGCAACAGGGCGATGGTATAACCGAAAATATGCGGTCCGAAATAATCCATGGGGGCTGCCTTGCTCCTGAAGATTCAGTGCTTAACAGACCATGTTCCGTGCAGAATGTCGCTAATTAATTCGCCCATGAACCGAAGCTTGCGGCTGACGTCTAACGGCCACTACTGATCAGGAGTTACTCGATGAACGTTCGTCTGCTGGGTTTGGCCATGGCACTGGGTTTGGCACTTCCTGTGGCGGCTCACGCGCAAATGCTGCAACCAGGATTGTGGGAGATGACCACGAGCAACATGAAGGTCGACGAGCAGAATATGCCGGACCTGCAATTGATCCTCGGCCAGATCCAGAGCCAGATGACCCCTGAGCAGCGCGCCCAACTGGAAAAGCAGGGCATCACCATGGGCGGAAAAGGGATCCGGGCGTGCCTGACCCCTGAGCAGGTCAAGACCGACAACATCCCGCTGACCGATCCGCAGTCTGGCTGCAAACAGGAAATCACCGACCGCTCCGGCAATCAGTGGAAATTCCGTTTCAGTTGCCCGAGAGCCCAGGGTGCCGGCGTGGCGACGTTCCTCAGTGATCGCGAATTCACCACCAAGGTCAACGGGACGTTCAACGCCACCGGCATTCAGCAGAAGGGCAGCCTCGAATCCCGCGCCGTCTGGTTGGGGCAGGATTGCGGCACGGTGAAGCCAAGAGCTTAAAAGCTTCGTCGGATCGCCTTCGCGAGCAAGCCCGCTCCCACACTGGATCTGTGGTGTTCACAAAACCAATGTGGGAGCAGGCTTGGTCCGGGCGGCGTTCCGACGAAGGCGTCCACCCAGCCTCCCTAGATCCCCGGCCGACTCAACCACTCACACGCCGCCTCGACAGCCATCCGGCCAAAATCCTCCCCCGTGCGGCTGCGCACACTGACAAACCCCCCAGCCTGTTCCTTTTCACCAACCACGACCAGGTACGGCACGGTCTGGCTGTGCTGGCGAATCTTGTAGCGGACTTTTTCGTTTCGCAGATCGGCCTTGGCGCGCACGCCTTTTTGGCGCAAGGATTCGGTCACCGCTTGGGCATAAGTTGCCTGGCGGTCATCCATGCTCACGACGACCACATGGGGTGGAACGCGCCAGTGTTGCAGTTCCTGATGGCTGGACCAGCAGGTGCCGTAGATCCGTTGCTGTAACGTGCCGCTGATGTGATCGAGGGCAAAGGCCTGCAAGACTTTGGTGGTGGGGACGTGCGGTCCGTGACTTTGGTACTCGGTGTCCCCCAGACGGTACAGCGGCACTGCTTCGCGCGCCGGCCGTCGACGGATCGAGTGATTGGTCGCTGCCAGTGACTGCATGCGCGCTTCGATGAGGGGCAGGTCTGCCGGGGTCAGCGGTTGCTCGACTGTGAACTCGTAAAAGAAACCGTCACCCAATTCCTTTCCCGCACGCATTTGCGCATGAGGGTGCAGTTGCTTGACCGCCATGGCCAGCATCAACGCGCAGGAGCGGCGCAGGATCTCCAAGCCATCCGGCTCCCGGGGGGTGACAATGCTGACGCGGGCATCCGCCTCGATCAGGTATTCGCAGTCCACCAATACACCATTGACTCGACCTGCTACGGCTGCGCTGGCCAGTTCGAGACCGATGCTGGCGGCCATCTCGTGCACGGACAGTGGCTGGTCGTATTCACGCAATGAACCATCGGGCAGGGTGATCTGGATCATGGTCGGCGTACTCACGTGCTTCTAACGAGCGTTATCGCATAAACCGTAGGGGTAAACATTAAGACGTTTGTCGTGCCAGGCAATTTGTCCTGACACGATGGCTGTTTTTGGCCACCCGCGTCAGAACTCGTTTTGCAGGGCTTTGTAGCCGCGCACCAGATCGACGTTGGTGCGCGCCACGTCTTCGGAAAACTCCGAGGCACTGACACTTACCGGCGGGTATTGCGAGAGGTCGGTGTTGGGGCCAATCCGCGTGGTGGAGGGCACGTAGAAGGCTTCAGGCAGGTCACGACCGTCCACCACCGAGTTGTGCCGCACCACGCAACCGTCACCGACCACACAGTTGAACAGTACGCTGTTGAAGCCGATGAACACTCGATTGCCCACGATGCAGGGACCATGCACGATCGAGCGGTGGGCGATGGAACTGAACTCGCCAATGGTCACCGCCGCACCGGATTTGGAATGGATCACCACGCCGTCCTGGATGTTCGAGTTGGCACCGATGGTGATCGGCTGCATGTCGCCTGAGTCATCGACTTCGTCTGCGCGGATCACCGCGTAGGGCCCGACGAACACGTTCTCGCCGATCACCACTTTGCCGCAGATGATCGCCGTCTTGTCGACGTAGGCCGACTCGGCAATCAGCGGTAAATCTCCGGAAGGGTTCTTGCGGATCATGGCTTGCTCAACGCGTTGTACAGGGTGTTGAGGTTGTACTCGAACAACCCGGTGAAGGTGCTGGCCGGACCGCTCGCCGCCAGGGCATCGGAGTACAGCGTGCCGCCGATCTGCGCGCCGCTTTCATCCGCGATCTGCTTGAGCAGGCGTGCGTCCTTGATGTTTTCCATGAACACCGCCTTGACCTTGGCTTGACGAATCTGGGTGATCAGTGCGGCCACTTCGGCGGCTGAAGGTTCGCGCTCGGTGGACAGGCCTTGAGGCGCCATGAACTCGATGCCGTAGGCTTGGCCGAGATAACCGAAGGCATCATGGGACGTGACGATCTTGCGGTTGCCCGGTGGCAGTGAACCGAGCTTGGCCTTGGCTTCGGCGAGCAGGGCATAGACCTGTTTCAGGTACTCCTGGCTGTTGCGCTCATAGTCGGCGGCGTTCGCCGGGTCGGCGGCAATCAGCGCCTTGGTAATGTTGGCGATGTACAGTTCGGTATTCGCCAGATTATGCCAGGCGTGCGGATCAGGAACGGTTTCGCCGTCTTCATCCAGGCTACGCGGGATGACGCCGTGGCTTGCGCTGATGACTGGCGCCCGGGTCTCTGTGCTCGTTACCAGGCGATCCAGCCAGGGCTCGAAACCCAGGCCGTTCTTGATGATGAGCCTGGCCTTGAGCAGCGCTTTGGCGTCGTCCGGTGTCGGCTCGTAGGTATGGGCATCCGCGTCCGGGCCGACCATGTTGGTGATCTGGATATGATCTTTGCCGACCTGGCGGGTCATGTCGGCAAGGATGCTGAAGCTGGTGACCACCTGAAGTTTTTCGGCGGCAGACAGCGACATCGACACCATCAAGCTGAACAGCACGAGTAAAGCGCGCATCGGGTAACACCTCATTGGGATGTGAGCAAAGGCGGGTGGCGCAGCAAGCCGTGCACCGGCCCGAACACCACGGACAACAGATACCCACCGCCGGCCACCAGCACGATTGCCGGGCCACTGGGCAGCGAGTAATAGAACGAGATCAATAAACCGAGCCACACCGAGAGGCTGCCGAGCAAGGCGGCGACGACGATCAGCACCGGCAGACGACGACTCCAGAAGCGCGCCGCGGCGGCAGGCAGCATCATCAGGCCGACCACCATCAACGCGCCGATCGCCTGGAAACCGATGACCAGATTCAACACCACCAGCGTCAGGAATACGCCGTGGGCCAAGGGGCCGAGTCGGCTGACCGTTTGCAGAAAAAGCGGGTCGAGGGTGTCGAGCAGTAGTGGTTTGTAGATCAATGCCATGGCCATCAGGCTCAGGCCCGAGACCCAAAGCATGCCGGTCAAGGTCGGGCCGTCGACCGCCAGCGCCGAGCCAAATAACAGGTGCAACAGGTCCAGGCGTTTGCCGGCGATGCCGAGAATCAGTACGCCACCGGCCAGGGAAATCGGGTAGATCGCCGCGAGGCTGGCGTCCTCTCGCAGGCCGGTTCGCCGCGTAATCCAGGCTGCAAGGCCGGCCATGCTCAGGCCAGCGCCGAGACCGCCGATGGTCAACGCCGGGAGGCTCAAGCCGGCAAACCAGAATCCCAGGGCCGCACCGGGAAGGATGCCGTGGGCGACCGCATCGCCGATCAGGCTCATGCGCCTGAGGATCAGAAACACTCCAAGAGGCGCCGTACTGCACGCCAGGAGCAAACCGCCCAGCAGCGCCCGACGCATGAACACGAACTCGTGGAACGGTTGCCAAAGATGCGCGGCAGCGATCATCAGGCCACCTGCGTTTGTGGTGGTTGGCTGATCAGTTCGGTGCTCGGACCGTATACGCAACCGCTGCCTTTGATCTGCAACGTGTGTGGGATGTGCTCGCGGACAGCGGCGAGGTCATGGCACACGACCACCTGTGTCCGGCCTTCAAGGTGCCATTGGTGTATGTGCTTCCAAAGCAATGCCTGGCCGACTTCATCGAGGGCCGCGTGGGGTTCATCCAGCAACAGCAAGGGTGCATCGGTCAGGCTCAATCGGGCGAGCAGGGCGCGTTGCAATTCGCCGCCGGAGAGGGCCATCAACGGTCGATCTTCCAGGCCGTTCAAGCACCAGTTTTCAAGGACGGTTTTCAGTCGTTGGCTACGGATCTCCGGTGACTGTTTGCTGCCCCAGAAACCGGCGGCAATCAATGCCTGAAGGCTGATCGGAAATTGCCTGTCCAGGTGTTGTTGCTGGGGCAGGAACGACAGACTGCGCTTGAGTGGAACACTCAGTCGAACCTTTCCGGCCAACGGTTTTTGCAGGCCAGCGATGACCTTCAACAGGCTGCTTTTCCCGGAGCCGTTCGCACCGATGATGGCGGTCAGGCTGCCCTGCGACAGTTCGAGGTCCAGCGCTGGCGTGAGTGGCTGCCCAGGTGCGCCCCAACGTAAAGCGTGGCAAGCAATCATGCGAGCTCCCAGCTGAAACGGCTTTCGGCTACAGCGTCATGGGCGTGCAGGCTTTCGGCGTGGGTCACACGAATATGGAAGGCATTGATACCTGTGGAGCGCTTCAGGGCCAGATTCAAACGGCGTGCGGCGTCCTCGCAGAACATCAGGTTCTGACCATTGGCGAGGGCGAAGGCCTGTTCGTCGGCGCGCTTTACCGCTGTTTGAACGGCGGTGCCGAGTGCGGCTTCGGCGTCGTTGATGATGGCGATCAGAGGCAACTCGTCCAAAAAATCGGCCAACCGTACGCGCAACTTTGCGCTGCTGCGTTGGCTGTGGGGGGTAGCGATGATGCCGTTCGGGGAGCCGAGCCAGGCTAAAACGTCGGCGTGTTGCGGTGGCTTGTTGGCGAAATCATCGATGAACTGCTGCTGAATCAACTGTCGAGAAAGGGCTGCGGAACACGGGCAGGTTGAGGAATAAGGCACGTCGATTTTTAGTTCCACGTGGAACATTGCGTTTTTCAAGCGCGCTTCGATGGTCACTGGATAGCTTTTCCAGCCGGCCAATGGACTGATCAGCGCCGGCCTTTTCAGCAACAAATCGGCGTGAATGCTTAGGTGTGCGCTACTCGACAGCCCTTCATGACTATCAAGAAAGCGCTGCAAAACCCGCCGCAATAAAACCGGTGAAAGGTTTTCCTGCTCCAGCAATTCAAGCGCCAGATAGAGCCGTGACATATGAATGCCGCGCGCGTTGCCATCGTCGAGGCTAACGCCGGCATCGGCTTTTGCGTTCAATCGTTGGCCATCAAAAAAAACGGGAAGAGCAATGCCGCACATGCCCACCCACTCCAGTGGAAGGGCTTGGCGTGAGGCCTGCGCGGCGATATCCGGCAGAGTCAGCGCATTCATGAGCAGGTCCATCGTGGGAGTTGATTTGTCATGTTATAGTATAACAATAAAATCGGCGATGCCTTTTTCATGAACGGACTTTCATCACGCGCAACCACCACATGCTCAGCCTGATTTCACGCCATCAACAGAAAAACAAAGAGGCCTAACAGCCAGCGATCCGGCTGCAAGTGAACCTGGCGCTGCTGCCGCCGGAGCTGGAAAACCGGTTGATCGTGGTCCAGCCGACGCGCCGGTTGTAGCCAACCCAGGCCTCGCCATCGGAAGCGATACCGGTGAAAAACGTCAGCTGGCCGTAGCGGCTGTTGGTCTGCGCCCAATAGCGTTTTCCGGCCGTTTCGAAGCCCCGCAGATAAAGGGTGTTGCCGACGGTGTTGACGCTGTAGGCGTTGCCCTGCGCATCCTCGCAGGCCAGCAGATTGGCGCTGCGGGTGCATTTGGCCAGGGTCGGGACCTGTGCCATCGCGTCGGCAGCCACCAACAGGGAAAGCATGATCAATGCAGATTTAAGGGCGTTGCGCATGGGCTTTCTCGCGAGGGGAGCGGCGTTCAGCATCCTGTCCTTTGCACTGTCGGGCAAGATGGGATGGTTTATTTGCATTGTTACAGTATAACATTGTGTAGGCCCGACACAGCGACCGGGCATCCCTGTGAGGAATATGCAGATGTCCAATCGACTTCCCGTGACCGTTCTCTCCGGCTTTTTAGGCGCCGGAAAAAGTACACTTCTTAATTACATACTACGTAATCGCGATGGGTTGCGAGTTGCAGTCATCGTCAACGATATGAGCGAAATCAACGTCGATGGCACCGAAGTCCAGCGCGATGTCAGCCTGAATCGCGCTGAAGAACGGTTGGTCGAGATGAGCAACGGGTGTATTTGCTGTACGTTACGTGAAGACTTGCTTGAGGAGGTGAGTCAACTCGCCAGGGAGGGTCGCTTCGACTATCTGCTGATCGAGTCCACCGGTATTTCCGAACCGCTGCCAGTAGCGGAAACCTTCACCTTTCGCAATGAAAGCGGCCAAAGCCTCAACGACATCGCTCGTCTCGACACTATGGTCACGGTGGTCGATGGCATGAACTTCCTGATCGATTACCAGGCTGCCGAAAGCCTGGCTTCCCGAGGAGAAACCCTTGGGGAAGAAGACGAACGTTCGATTACCGATCTGTTGATCGAGCAGGTCGAATTCGCCGATGTGATTTTGCTCAGCAAGATCGACTTGATCAGCAGCCACCAACGCGAGGAGCTGATCGCCATACTTGAGCGGCTCAACGCCCGGGCGGAAATCATTCCGATGGCGATGGGTGAAATCCCCTTGAACAAGATTCTCAACACCGGTCGTTTTGACTTCGAAAAGGCTGCCCAGGCACCGGGATGGCTGCAGGAACTGCGCGGCGAACACGTGCCGGAAACCGAGGAGTACGGTATTGCTTCCAGTGCTTACCGGGCGCGCCGGCCGTTCCATCCGCAGCGTTTCTTCAACTTCATCGACGGTCCTTGGGATAACGGCAAGCTGCTGCGCTCCAAGGGCTTTTTCTGGCTGGCGAGCAAGCACATGGACGCCGGCAGCTGGTCTCAGGCCGGTGGTTTGATGCGCTATGGTTTTGCCGGGCGCTGGTGGCGCTTTGTACCGAAAAACCAATGGCCGCAGGACGAAGAAAGTACCGCCGGGATCATGAAAAACTGGACCGCCGACAGCGGAGACTGCCGCCAGGAACTGGTGTTCATCGGCCAGGACATCGACTTCACGCAACTCACGGCTGAGCTGGACGCATGCCTGCTGACCGATGAGGAAATGGCGCTGGGCGTAGAGGGTTGGCGTTTGCTGCCTGATCCATTCGGCCCTTGGTACGACGAAGCCGCCTGATCCACTACTGGCGCTTCAAGGCTTGAGCCAGATGCCCTGGCTCCGGGCCTCGCAGTATGGCTGCAGATACGCCGCGTCGGTGGCAACGCCGTAATAGTGAATATCCTGTCGGTAGGGCATATTGGCGACTTGGGCGTTGCTGCAGATACCAAATGCGCCGCCGGGGCATTGATCGACGTACTGCACATCGACTTTCTGTCCCGCCAGGTTTGGTTGGCAGAAACCATCGGCGAAGAGTTTTGGCGGGATGTTGCGGTTCTGCTGGCAAACCTGGACGTCAAGCCGCTCGCCCTGGCTGTGAACCACACAAGCCTGGGCCAGCGCCTCGCCTGAAACGAGTGCCAGGAGCAACGACAAGCCGATCAACCGCATCCACCACCTCCTCAGAAATCATCAACCATGCTGCAGAATATCCCCACTCATGTCATTGCCGGCCCGTTGGGCGCCGGCAAGACCAGCCTGATCAAGCAACTGCTGGCCCAGCGCCCGGCTGGCGAGCGGTGGGCAGTATTGATCAACGAGTTTGGCCAGATCGGTCTCGACGCTGCGCTACTGACCCAGGACGCCGATGGTATCGCACTGGGGGAAGTGGCCGGGGGTTGCTTGTGTTGCGTCAACGGTGCACCGTTTCAGATTGGTCTTGGGCGCTTGTTGCGCAAGGCACAACCGGATCGGCTGTTCATAGAGCCCTCGGGACTGGGGCATCCGGCGCAGTTGCTCAGGCAATTGAACGAAGCGCCGTGGCAAGGCGTGTTGGCCGTCCAGCCTTGTGTGCTGGTGGTGGATGCCCAGGCGCTCGCCGCAGGCAAACCGCTGCCGGATGTTCAGCAGCAAGCGCTGGGCCATGCGGGACTGCTGCTGTTGAACAAGTCTGAAGGTCTCGAAGAAGACATCCGCCAGCGAATCGCCGGGCAATTGCCGCCGCTCCCCCTGTGCTGGACGCAACAGGCGGCTTTACCCTTGAGCGAGTTGCCGGGGTTGAATGCCAAAGCGCGGGCAGGTGTGGATAACTTCGTCGTGCCCAAGGGATTGGCGCAGCTGCCGGCAGTCTGGAGCGATCCCGCGTTGCCCATTTGCCTGCGTCAGGAACAGGACGGAGGCTGGAGCATCGGATGGCGTTGGCACCCAAGCCAGGTGTTTGATGCCGCTCTGGTTGGCCGGTGGCTTGAAAGCCTTGGCTGGAGGCGGGCGAAGCTGGTTATCCACAGTGCCAGCGGCTGGATCTCGGCGAACGCGGTGGATAACTCGGCGCTGGACTGGCAACCCAGTGAATGGCGGCAGGATTCGCGTATCGAGCTGATTTTCAGTGAAGCGCAGAATGCAGAACAGTTGCAGCGTGAGCTGGCTGCGTGCCGATCCGGATCGGGTTAACGGCTCAAGGCCGCCACTTGGTATGGTCCTGACGCCACTGACTCAGCTCGATCACTTCCGCGCGAGGTTTCGCCACGTCGACCACTGGTTCGGTTTCGTCGAACGGGACCGGGTAGGGCGCCAGTTCAATCTGTGCGCTGTGAGCGCCGAACTGGGTGATGGTGCCGTTGTGGCGGCTTTCGCCGGTTACGGTGAATTCGAAGTTATACACACGGGCCAGGCGTCGCCGACCACTGGCATCCTTGATGAAGGCGATTCTTTTCAAGGCCACGTTGCCGTCTAGCAATTCAATCCCGAGCTTGCCGCAATGCTGCTTGACCCGTTCCAGCGCGCGCTCGCGCAAGCCGTGGTTGTGCCATAGCCATGCGCCGGCAGTGGCGAACAGCATCAGCACGAATATATTTCCAAGGGTCAGCATCAACAGGGTGCTCCAACAAGATAGTGTCAGCTTAACTGTGTCGCTGGTCTGTCGTACAGGCTGCGTTTAGTCGCATACTGCGCGGCTAGAATTTCAATCGTTTTACGGAAATCCACCGCATGAAACGTACACCGCATTTGCTCGCTATCCAGTCCCACGTGGTATTCGGTCACGCCGGCAACAGTGCCGCGGTTTTCCCGATGCAACGGGTCGGGGTGAATGTCTGGCCGCTCAACACCGTGCAGTTCTCCAATCACACCCAGTACGGTCAGTGGGCCGGTGAAGTGCTGGCGCCACACCAGATTCCTGACCTGGTCGAAGGCATCGCGGCGATTGGCGAGCTGGGCAACTGCGATGCGGTGCTCTCCGGTTACCTCGGCAGTGCGGCCCAGGGCCGGGCGATCCTGACGGGGGTGGAGCGGATCAAGTCGATGAACCCCAAGGCGCTGTACCTGTGTGACCCGGTCATGGGGCATCCGGAGAAGGGCTGCAGTGTTCCGGCGGAAGTCAGTGATTTCCTGCTGGAAGAGGCCGCCGCCGTGGCGGACTTCATGTGCCCGAACCAATTGGAGCTAGACAGCTTCTCCGGGCGCAAGCCGCAATCGCTGTTCGATTGCCTGGCAATGGCGCGTGCATTGCTGGTGCGCGGTCCGAAAGCGGTGCTGGTCAAGCATCTGGACTACCCCGGTAAACCGGCGGAGGTCTTCGAGATGCTGCTGGTGACGGCCGAAGGCGGCTGGCATTTGCAGCGCCCGTTGCTGGCGTTCCCGCGTCAGCCGGTGGGCGTGGGCGATTTGACGTCCGGCCTGTTCCTGGCCCGTGTGCTGTTGGGCGACAGCCTGGTGGCCGCGTTCGAGTTCGCGGCGTCGGCGGTGCATGAAGTGCTGCTGGAAACCCAGGCCTGTGCCAGCTACGAGTTGGAACTGGTTCGGGCTCAGGATCGGATTGCGCATCCGCGGGTGCGGTTCGAGGCGACCTCGATCAGTTTTTAATCAGATTTGGGCAGAAAGATCGCAGCCTGCGGCAGCTCCTACAAGGGAATGTGACCTACTTGTAGGAGCTGCCGCAGGCTGCGATCTTTAGCTTTAAGCGTCGCCCTTGATCTCCTGATAACGCTTTTCCAGCTCTTGACGAATCTGGCGACGCTGCTGAGCCTGGATGAAGCGGCGCTTGCTCTCGCTGTTGTCCGGTTGCAGCGGCGGTACCGATGCAGGTTTACGCTGGTCATCCACCGCGACCATGGTGAAGAAGCAACTGTTGGTGTGGCGCACCGAGCGTTCGCGGATGTTCTCGGTCACCACTTTGATGCCCACCTCCATGGAGGTGTTGCCGGTGTAGTTGACCGAGGCGAGAAAGGTCACCAGTTCGCCGACATGGATCGGCTCGCGGAAAATGACCTGATCCACCGACAGGGTCACCACATAGCGGCCGGCATAACGGCTGGCGCAGGCGTAGGCCACTTCGTCGAGGTATTTGAGCAGGGTGCCGCCGTGGACATTGCCAGAGAAGTTGGCCATGTCGGGGGTCATCAATACCGTCATCGACAGCTGGGCGTTTCCGGGTTCCATAGCATTCTCACGGGTCAAGGCCAGGTTTGAGGGATGCACCTCTGCGGGTGCCTCAGTGGTTTTTTCAAACCAACAGTTATCGGGACGCCGGGTGCAGGGTCGCCGTCACGCCGGATCGATCTGTTTCCATATATTGCACCGCCTTTCTGCCAGAAGTCGCGGTGTTACCCTGCAAAAAGCCCTGTCTCAAGGGCATTTCCTACGTGCAATTCCGATTTTTGTTCTGCTCGATCAGATATTTCCTGCGTCCGGGGATCGAGCAATGCCACCCAGGGAGTCTCACGCCATGCATGCCATCAGTTTCATTCAGGATCTGGCAGTGATCATGTTGATCGCAGGTGTGGTCACCGTGGTCTTCCATCGCCTGAAACAACCGGTGGTGCTGGGATACATCGTTGCCGGGTTCATCATTGGCCCGCATACCCCGCCGTTCGGCCTGATCCATGACGAAGAAACCATCAAGACCCTTGCCGAACTCGGGGTGATATTCCTGATGTTCTGTCTGGGCCTGGAGTTCAGCCTGCGCAAGTTGTTCAAGGTCGGTGCCACGGCATTCATCGCGGCATTCCTGGAAATCGTGCTGATGATCTGGATCGGCTACGAGATCGGTCGCTGGTTCGACTGGAACACCATGGACTCACTGTTCCTCGGCGCGATCCTGGCGATTTCCTCGACCACCATCATCGTCAAGGCGCTCAATGATCTGAAGCTGAAGAACGAGCGGTTTGCCCAGTTGATATTCGGAGTGCTGATCGTCGAAGACATCCTGGGCATCGGCATCATCGCGCTGCTGTCCAGCATCGCGGTCAGCGGCACGGTCAGCTCCGGTGAAGTGTTTTCCACGGTCGGCAAGCTGTCGCTGTTCATGATCGTCGCGTTGGTCATCGGCATCCTGATGGTGCCGCGGTTGCTGGCCTACGTCGCCAGATTCGACAGCAACGAAATGCTGCTGATCACGGTACTGGGCCTGTGTTTTGGCTTCTGCCTGCTGGTAGTCAAGCTTGAATACAGCATGGTCCTCGGGGCATTCCTGATCGGCGCGATCATGGCGGAATCCCGGCAACTGCTGAAAATTGAACGACTGATTGAACCGGTCCGCGATCTTTTCAGTGCGATTTTCTTCGTGGCCATCGGGCTGATGCTCGATCCGGCGATCCTGCTTCAGTACGCCTGGCCAATCGCCGTAATCACCATAGCCGTGGTGCTTGGCAAGATGCTGTCCTGCGGCCTCGGTGCATTTATCGCCGGTAATGACGGACGCACTTCGCTGCGGGTCGGGATGGGTCTTTCTCAGATTGGCGAATTCTCTTTCATCATCGCGGCACTGGGCATGACGTTGCAGGTCACCAGTAACTTTCTGTACCCCGTGGCTGTGGCAGTTTCGGTGATCACGACCCTGCTGACGCCCTATCTGATCCGCGCGGCGGATCCATTGTCGATCAAGCTTGCCAGCGTCATGCCAGAGCGCCTGGGACGGGTGTTGGGGATGTATGGCGAATGGCTGCGCAGCATCCAGCCTCAGGGTGAGGGCGCGTTACTGGCATCCATGATTCGCAGGATTTTGCTGCAGGTGGGAGTCAATCTGGCGCTCGTGATCGCAATCTTCTTTTCGGGCGCGTACTTCGCCGAACGCATGTCGGCTTACCTGCAAGGCTGGATCAGTGATCCGAGCTGGCAAAAGGCGTTGATCTGGGGTGGGGCGCTGCTGTTATCGCTGCCTTTTTTGATTGCGGCGTACCGCAAGCTAAAGGCACTGTCGATGTTGCTGGCGGAAATGGGCGTGAAGCCGGAGATGGCCGGGCGCCATACGCAGCGAGTGCGCCGGGTAATCGCCGAAGTGATCCCGATCCTGTCGCTGCTGGTGATCTTTTTGCTGTTGGCAGCCTTGTCGGCCAGTATTCTGCCGACCAACAAGTTGCTGGTACTGATCGCCGTAGTCGCGGCCGCCGTGGCGGCGCTACTGTGGCGCTGGTTCATTCGTGTGCATACGCGGATGCAGGTGGCGTTGCTGGAAACCCTCGACAATCACAAGGAGTCGTCCGGGCATTGACCACCCAGCGGCGTTGACTGGATCAGCTTTCCAGCCAGACGTCCCGCGCCCAGTGCCATACCGATTCCCAGGTTTCTTCGGCGAGCAGCTCTTCTTCGGCCAACCACAGCACCACGGTGCCGTCTTCTTCGACCAGGTAGTAATTGTCACCGTCCTGGCAGATCGGAATCATGCTGCGATCGACCCCGGCGTCCCAGGCGTTGGCGGCAACGTCGGGCAGGTAAGTGTGGGATTGCGGGTCAGTCACGGTGACCGGTTCCAGGCTGCCGTATACCACGTCGCTGACGGTCAGCAGAAACTCTCTGAAGACGAACGGAATGTCGATGAACAGTTGTTCTTCGATTTCGACCAGCAGGTCTTCGTCGGGCAATTCCAAGGGGACCGGTACCGGTTCGTTGGCTTCACGCAGTTGTTCGATGATTTCTTCCACGTCCGGGATCCTCTTGCTTGTATGGCGCGGTTTATATGGGGCGGTTTATACAGTAGCTTGCTATAGATGCAACCGCGAAATAGAAAACCCCGGCCGAGGCCGGGGTTTTGTTTACTGCAAGTGAAGCGCTGGAGGGAGTCAGCCGTTCTGGCGGATACCAGCTACCAGCCAAGGCTGGTTTTCGCCTTGTGCACGTTCCATGTTCCAGCTTTCGCTGAAGACTTCGCCCTGGTCGAAACGCGAGGTTTTCGACACGCCAGTGAAAGTCAGGGTGGCAATGGTCTTGTCGGCGCGATCGTCCACGCCGTCCAGTTGTACATTGAGGTTATCGATGTAGGTGGACTGGAAACCGTCGCCCAGGTCAGCACGCTCACGCTTGAGGAACTCCAGCATTTGCGGGGTCACGAACTCGGCGATCTTGTCCATTTCGTTGGCGTCCCAGTGCTGTTGCAGGGACTGGAAGTGATTGCGCGCCGCTTCGACGAAGTTTGTTTCGTTGAACCAGGCTGGCGCGTTGATCACCGGGCGAGCGGCAACAGGTGCTGCCGAGCCACCGAAGATCGAACCACCGGCAGGCTTTTGTTCGAACGCCTCACGTTGCATCGGCGCGTGGCCGGCCGGGGCGTACTGCTCCTGCTGCTTGCGACGACGGGCGGCGATAAAGCGGAAGACCAGGAACGCAATGACGGCCATGATCAGGATGTCGAAGATCTGCATGCCTTGGAAGCCGTCACCCATGAACATGGATGCCAGCAGGCCACCGGCCGCGATACCGGCGAGCGGGCCGAGCCAGCGCGAAGCGCCACCAGCCTTGGCGGCAGCGCCAGCGGCACCGGCAGCACCAGCGGTCGCCGCAGCGCCGCCCATGCCTGGAGAAGAAGGAGCCATCTGGCTGGTCTGGTGAGTCGGCGCAGCGCCTGCGCTTTTGCCACCACCGAAGCGCTTGGCGGCATTGACGTCGAGACTCATCGTCAGGCCGATGCACAACGCCATGGCGATGCTAAGAAAACGTTTCATAAAGGGAATTCCCATTTGTGGAAGGCACGCGCGCCATGTTGCACAGGTGAAGTGTTACTGGCTAGCGGCAGAGTGTTTCGGGCTTTTGCCTGACAGGTCGTGTTCAGCTCCAGTCAGTGCAATAAGGCCTTTTGACTTTGATCTGTCAGATGAGTGGACAGGGCTTGTAGGACGCTTGCCTGGCGTCGCAGGGAAACCAGTGACACCGATGCGGGGAAATAGCAGATCCACGATGCACCGGTGGCAAGGCCCGACAACAGCAGGAACAGATAGCTCTGCGTAGAGATCGATCCCAATGATTGATATTGGCCCGTGGCGTACAAAATCAAGGCCAGGCTCGCTTCCACAGATAAACTGTCAGTGTGACCTTAAATAGCTTCCAGCTTGGCGTAACCCAGCATCAGCCACTTGCTGCCTTCGCTGAAGTTCACCTGCACCCGGGCCTGGGCCCCGGCGCCTTCGAAGTTGAGGATCACGCCATCGCCAAACACCGAGTGGCGTACGGTCTGGCCCAGGCTGAAGCCGGTCTGCGGAATCTCGCTGCCGCTGAACAGGTTGCTGCCACTCATCGACTGGTTGCCACCGAACGGGCGGCTGACGCTGTTGGACAGCCGCACCTCCTGAATCAGGCCTTTCGGAACTTCGCGTACGAAACGCGACACCTTGTTGTAGGTCTCGCTGCCATAGAGGCGTCGGGTCTCGGCATAGGTCATCACCAGGTTCTGCATGGCCCGGGTGATGCCTACGTAGGCCAGACGACGTTCTTCCTCAAGGCGGCCGGGTTCTTCCAGGCTCATCTTGTGCGGGAACAGGCCTTCTTCCATGCCCACCAGGAACACGTAAGGGAATTCCAGGCCTTTGGCGCTGTGCAGAGTCATCAACTGGATGCTGTCTTCGTGCTCGTCGGCCTGGGTGTCGCCGGCCTCCAGCGATGCGTGACCGAGGAACGCTGCCAATGGCGTCAGCTCTTCGTCTTCCTCGCTGTTTTCGAAATTGCGTGCGGCGCTGACCAGTTCCTCAAGGTTTTCTACCCGGGCTTGGCCTTTCTCGCCTTTTTCCGCTTCGTGATAGGCGATCAGCCCCGACTGCTCGATGACGGTCTGGGTCATCAGGTGCAGTGGCATTTCCATGCACTTGGCGGCGAGGTTCTCGATCAGCTCGATAAACGCGCCAAGGGCGCCGGCCGCACGACCGGTCAGGCCTTTGTTGGCCACCAGTTGGCGCATCGCTTCCCACATCGACACATCGCTGTGGCGCGCATGGTCGCGGATCGCTTCGACGGTTTTTTCTCCGATGCCACGGGCCGGCACGTTGATCACCCGTTCCAGCGCGGCGTCGTTGCCACGACCTTCAAGCAAGCGCAGGTAGGCCATGGCGTTCTTGATTTCGGCGCGTTCGAAGAAGCGCTGGCCGCCATAGATACGGTAGGGAATGCGCTCGCGCAGCAAGGCTTCTTCCAGAACCCGCGATTGGGCGTTGGAGCGGTACAAAATCGCGATATCGCTACGAGACAAGCCGGTTTTCAGCGCGCTTTCTATAGTTTCGACAACGTAGCGTGCTTCGTCGTGTTCGTTGAAGGCTGCGTACAGGTTGATCGCTTCGCCTTCGCCGCCGTCTGTCCACAGCTCTTTGCCCAGGCGTCCGGTGTTATTGGCGATCAAGGCGTTGGCAGCTTTCAGGATGCCGGCGGTGGAGCGATAGTTTTGCTCCAGGCGAATGGTTTCGGCGTCCGGGAAGTCTTCGGAATACTGGTAGATGTTCTCGATTTTCGCGCCGCGCCAGCCGTAGATCGACTGGTCATCGTCGCCTACGACCATCAGGCTGTCGCCACCCTTGGCCAGCAGGCGCAACCAGGCGTATTGCACGGCGTTGGTGTCCTGGAACTCGTCCACCAGGATGTGCCGGAAGCGCTTTTGATAGTGAGCGAGCAGGCCTGGGTGATCACGCCACAGATCGAGGGCGCGCAGCAGCAATTCGGAGAAGTCGATGACACCCGCACGCAGGCAGGCGGCCTCGTAGGCTTCATAGATGCCGCGCATGGTCGCCAGGAACAGGTCACCGCTGGCCTGGATGTGTTGAGGGCGCAGGCCTTCGTCTTTCTGACCGTTGATGAACCATTGGGCCTGACGGGCCGGCCAGCGCTGTTCGTCCAGGCCGAGTTCGCGGATCACCCGCTTGACCAGTCGTTGCTGATCATCGCTGTCGAGAATCTGGAAGGTCTGGCTCAAGCCCGCTTCCTGCCAGTGCGCCCGCAGAAGGCGGTGCGCCAGGCCGTGGAAGGTGCCGACCCACATACCGGCCGGGTTAATACCCATCAGTTGCTCGATGCGCTGGCGCATCTCGGCAGCGGCCTTGTTGGTGAAGGTCACCGACAGGATGGAGTGGGGCGAGGCGTTTTCGACCTGGATCAACCAGGCGATACGGTGCACCAGCACTCGGGTTTTACCGGAACCAGCACCGGCCAGGACCAACTGACGACCCACGGGGGCCGCTACGGCCTGACGTTGGGCATCGTTGAGGGAGTTCAGCAGAAGGGAGAGATCATCGCGCATCGGGGCATTCTAGGGGGCCGCGACACACCGGGCAAACCCCGCTTTGCTTTAACCGATGAAAGTTATGCGAAGGACGACTGGTCAGTCATCGGCTGCAGGCGTTGGCGGGGCGTGCCTTGAGCATTTTCAGCGGCATCGGCAGCCGAAAAATTTGGCGATTTATTGATCAGCAGCAGTTTGGTCCGGGCAATTGCTTGTGTATGCTCCGAGCAGTTTCGGGCACATGCTCATCATTATAAGAACAAGAACATCGCCTATGACCCTCAGCTTCGACCTGTCGGGCCCCACTGTGGAGCCTCGGGTGATCCGTAAACAGTACGCCATGGAAATGGCGGTCGAACGCACGCGCCTGTTGTATCAAGGTTCGCTGCTGCCCACGTTGTTCATGCTGATCAATGGCCTGGTCTGCGCCGGTTTGCTCTGGAGCCCGCAGCGCTATTTTCTGGTCAGTGTCTGGCTGGTGTGGTTGTTGTCGTTGGTGGCATTGCGGGTGATTCAGGTCGCAGCCTTCGACTCGGCCATTCCCAACCGTCAGGCCCATCCCATTTGGCGACGGATGTTTTTGCTGGGCTCCGGTCTCACCGGTCTGACGCTGGCAGGTGCCGGCATTGCCCTGGTTCCTGCCGATAACTTCATTCAGCAAGCCTGGGTCTTCGGCCTCATCGGTGCCGCGGCGCTCTCGGCCAGCGTGGCTTATGCGGTCAGCTTGCCGGCCTTTCTGTCATTCACCTTGCCCTGCCTGTTGCCGGCCATTGCCTATATGTTTTGGGGCGCTGACGAACAGCAGCAAGGTTGGGGCTGGTTCGGGCTGATCCTGCTCGGTGCGTTGAGCGTGGTTGCCTGGCAGGTGAATCGATTGATCGATCGGGGCTTGATGCGACGCTTTCAGAATCAGGCACTGATCGAGCATCTGCAGCAGGCGCAAAGCTGCAGTGATCAGCTCAATCAGAAGCTGGCCACTCAGATAGAGCAGCGCCGACGTGCCGAGGACGAGTTGCGAGAGATCCAGGTCGACCTGGAAAACCGAGTCGCTCAACGCAGCCTGGAACTGGACGCCGCCAACCAGGCGCTGAGCAAGAGTGAGGCGCGTCTGGCGCTGGCGTTGAAAGCCAGCGAATTGGGGTTGTGGGACTGGAATCTGCAAACCGACGAAGTCCATCACACACAGATTCAGGAATTGTTCGGCCTGGAGCCGGAACAGGTCACGGCGATACTGCGTCACCTCAAGCCGCGCCTTCACCCTGAGGATCTTCCTGGGCTGAAAAGGGCGCTGGTCGAGCATTTGAAGGGCCGCACCGAGGACTATCAAATCGAGTATCGCGTGCGGCATGGCGATGGCCACTGGGTCTGGATCGAGGACCGCGGGCGGGCAGTCGAGCGTGCCGACAACGGCCGGGTGATTCGCATGGTCGGCACTCGTCGCGATATCAGCGCCAGCAAAGGCCTGGAAGAGCAGCGGCAACTGGCGGCAACCGTATTCGAGGCGGCCAGCGAAGGGATCGTGATTTTCGATCCGAACTACGTCCTGATCGCGATCAATCAAGCCTTCAGTCAGGTGACCGGCTATGACATCGACGACATGATCGGACGCAACGTCGTTGAGTTGCCATGCAGTCGCGATGCTCGTCGGCATTACGCTGCAATACATCAGGCACTGGAGCAGCAAGGGAGCTGGCAAGGCGAATTGGTGGAAACCCGCAAGAACGGCGAGATGTATCCGCAATGGCTGCAACTGAATGCTGTACGCGATACCCGGGGAAATGTAAGCCATATTGTGGGTTTCTTCGCCGATCTCTCGGCTCGCCGAGAATCCGAAGAGCGCATGCGCTATCTGACCCATTACGACGAACTTACCGGTCTGGCCAACCGCGCGATGTTTCGCGAGCGACTCAGCGAGGCTCATCAACGGGTGCGACAGGGCGGTTACCGCAGCCTGGCGTTGCTGCACATCAATCTCGACCGGTTCAAGCAACTCAACGACAGCCTGGGGCATGAAGTCGCCGACCAGTTGTTGCAGAAAATGGCCCGGCGACTGGTGAATGCATTGCCTGAAGCAGACACCATCGCACGCCTTTCCGGTGATGAGTTTGCCGTGCTGTTCAATTCCTACGGTAACCTTTCGAGCCTGGCCCGGGTGGCGACTCGTCTGGCGAACAAATTGCGTTTGCCGGTGACCATTGACGGGCATGAGCTGGTGGTCAGCGCATCGATGGGCATCAGCCTGCTGCCGGACAGCGCGCGGGAAATATCGGCATTGGTCAGTCAGTCGAACATGGCGATGCAGCACGCCAAACATCTGGGTGGCGATAATTTTCAGTTTTACACCGACAGCTTGCAAGCCAGCACGCTGGAGCGTTTACAGTTGGAAAACCATCTGCGCAAAGCCATCGAAGACAAACAACTGAAGGTGTTTTACCAGCCGAAACTGTGCCTGGCCACTGGCCGATTGAATGCCGCCGAAGCCTTGGTGCGTTGGGATCATCCGACCATGGGACGCGTGCCGCCGGGGGATTTCATCGGCCTGGCTGAAGAAACCGGATTGATCGGCCCGATCGGTGAGTTCGTGCTGCGTCAGGCCTGCTGGCAAGCCTGTGAGTGGCAACGGCAGGGGCTGGACGCGATACGGGTGTCGGTCAATCTGTCGGTGCATCAATTGCGCCAGGGCAAGCTGGTCAGCCTGGTGCGGCAGGTGCTGGAAGAGACCGGGCTGGCGCCGCAACTGCTGGAGCTGGAACTCACCGAAAGCCAGTTGCTGGACAGCGTCGAGCACATCATCGCAACCTTCCAGCAATTGCGTGATCTCGGAGTGAAACTGGCCATTGACGATTTTGGCACCGGTTACTCCTCCCTGAGCTATCTCAAGCGAATCCCGGTGGACTACGTGAAGATTGATCAGGCGTTTATCCGTGGCTTGGGGGAGGGCAGTGAAGACGCGGCGATTACCCGGGCAATCATTGCCATGGCTCACGGCCTGAAGCTGAAGGTCGTGGCGGAGGGGGTGGAGCGGGAAGAACAGCTTGAGTTCCTGAAAGCCGAGCGCTGCGATGAAGTACAGGGCTATTTGATCAGCCGTCCAGTTGAGGCCGAGACGTTGGCGGGTTTACTGCACACGCAAGCCGCAAGCTGAGACGGTGGCGTCCCGTCTATCAGGCAGACGAGGCTGCGGGACGCCTGAATTGCCGGAAGCAGTTTATGCTTTTAGCTAGTAAACGTTATTTTATCAATATGGTGCAGCAACTTGCCTTCGTAGAAGATACTAACGCTGGTGAACTTGAAATCGGAGTTGTAATTCCCCCATGCGAAATATCTAACACGCTTATCGGTTTCAACCTGCAGTGACGTTTCATTGGAACTTTCCAATTTAAGCTCCAGGCGCGGTTCGCAGGCGTTGGCCATTTCCAGCTTCGGAGTGATGCCAGAGTGGGCAACGGTTACGGTGCCCTCGACGTTGATCCAGGTGCCGGGAGGCATGCCGTCAATATGTGCGGACCAGTCTTTGGTTTTAATGGTCATGATAGGTAGCTCCTTTAAATGATTTTTTTGCTTCCTGCGGAATTAATATATCCAGCCGTGGTTTGTCACGCTTGAGTTAAGTTGGTTGGATTTGTAAGGCGGTGTGTGCAGCTATTGAATTGGTTCGGCTGCAGTGATCCGCCGACGAAACCACGATCTTCAACTTCTGTCGCCTGCTGGAAAAGCACTAGTTGGTGGCTTATACCGGCGTGGAGAAACGCCCCGAGCATGAAGGTCGCCAGGTCATCTGGAAAATTGCCGCCCGGCGTAGCACCTACCAAAAACTGCGCAAGCGCAGCGTCCTGTACAAAGCCAGGCGCAAGATCGAAAAAGCCGAGGCGCAGGTAAGGGTGAAGGTCGAGCACCTGTTCCGGGTGATCAAGCGCCAGTTCGGTTATGTGAAGACAGGCTTTCGTGGCTGGCCAAGAACACCGCACAGCGGGTGACGCTATTTGCACTGTCGAATCTGTGGATGGCCCGCCGATATTTACTGAGCCATGCAGTAGAGGTGCGCCTTAGTGTGGGGAATAGCCGCCGCGAGGTGCTCGCGACGGCTAAAAAACAGGGGGGGCGTGAGTGATCTCAGCGTTTTTTGGATCGATGCGTCACTTTCAAAATCGGCGGTGACCGAAGTCAGCCAGAAACACATCGCTACGTCAGACCATCCCCAAGAGAGTAGCGCACCGAATGAATTGTTATCGCAATCCCCACTCCCGTTATTAGTTGCTAGGCGGGAGGCCCGGTATTGCGTAAGAATGACAAGTTATTAGTCAGTTATTATTACTTTGTCAATGTGGTGCAATAATTCTCCGTTATAAAAAATTCCAACGCTGGTTACGGCGTGGATTCCAGGTATTTTGTATTCTACAACTCTGTCTGTTAAGACTGGCAAAATGCCTTTTTGATCCTCAAGGATCAGTTCCAGAGGCAGGAAGGGAGTGTCTTGTACCTGGCTTGGCACAAGCTTTGGCATAATGCCTGAGTCAGTAACAGTTACGGTACCAGACACTCGAAAATAAGTGGCGCCAGGCATGCGGTTAATTTGTGCTGTCCAGTTTTTTGTTTGAATGCTCATTGTATTCAGTTCCTTTTGATTAGGTTGTTTTGCTCCTGCGAAATTAATGTAGCAAGGTTGAATATGTTAATGGTGGTGTTTGTTGGTGGACTATGTAAATTTGTATGTTTGATTTTATTGTTATATGAACTTCCAGTGGCTGGAGCAGACGCTGTCTTTTTCTCGTGGGCCTGATCGATCACTGGCTTGCATCTGTCGACGAGGGCTACATGAGGTGCCCGCGCGTGAAATCGAGGGATTCGGTAACGCATTGAGCAGGCAAAAAGCCGATTCATGTAGTATAACTACAAGCGTGCTACATCCCCGGCACCTGCCAATAACAAAGAGTCCAGCCCTTTGAATCTGCTGCAACACATCGCCCAGTCTCGCCACCTGTTACGCAAGTCGGAGCTCAAGGTCGCCGACCACGTGCTGCTCGATCCTGCGGCCGTGATGCACAGCTCCATGGCCGACCTGGCCCACAGCGTGGGCATCAGCGAACCGACCATCGTGCGTTTTTGCCGTGCCATCGGTTGTTCCGGCTTTCAGGACCTGAAGCTGAAGCTGGCCCAGAGCCTGGCGGCAGGTGCGAGTTTCGGCCAGTTTGCGATCCATGAGGATGACTCGGTCGCCGACTACAGCCTGAAAATCTTCGACACCACCCTGCATACGCTGATGGAGGTTCGCGAGAAGCTCGATCCGCTGGAGTTGCAGCGGGCGGTGACGCTGATGTCCCAGGCCCAGCGTGTGGAGTTCTACGGCTTTGGCGCCTCGGGTGCGGTCGCCGCGGACGCCCAGCACAAGTTCTTCCGCCTGCTGCTCACTGCTGCGGCGTATTCCGATCCGCACATGCAGGCGATGTCGGCCGTGACGCTCAAGCCAACCGACGTGGCGATCTGCATTTCCCAGTCCGGGCGCTCCAAGGACCTGCTGATCACCGCCAACCTGGTGCGCGAAAGCGGTGCCTCGTTGATCACCTTGTGCCCGAGCCAGACGCCGTTGGCTGAACTGTCTACGGTCAATCTGGCGATCGATGTGCATGAAGACACTGAAATCTATACGCCGCTGACTTCGCGTATCGCCCACCTGGTGGTGATCGACGTGCTGGCGATGGGCGTGGCCATGGCGCGTGGCCCGAGCCTGGTCAACCACCTCAAGAGCGTCAAGCGCAGCCTGCGCAGCTTGCGGCTGTCGCCCAAGTCGGTGAAAGCGCTTGACGACTAAGATCAAGGGATCGCAGCCTTCGGCAGCTCCTACAGGTATTCGCGTTCCTGCGTAGGAGCTGCCGAAGGCTGCGATCTTTGCTTCTGAATGTTCATCTCCCTGTAACGCCCAAGCCGCCAAACCGTCATCCCCCGCGCCTATCTTGAAACTCCCGTACTCGCCTTGGGAGACTCGAAATGGCCATGCCCTACGAAGAACGCAACAGCGCTGTCAAAACCCGTCGTCAGCAAGAAGATCAGCGCCGCATGGAATTCCGCCGCGCCATCGAAGATCGCTGCGAACGTCGTCAGCTTCTGGCCGAAATTGGCGATTTTCCGGAGTTGGAACTCAACTTCTGGCAGGCATCTCCCTCGGCGTCCCGTCGAAACGCTCAACCAGCGCGCTGATCTGAAGCCGTTCGCTACGGATAAACGCCAGGAAGGCGTGAGCCACCGGTGACAGGCGTTTCGCCTTGGCCTGCACCAGGCACCAACTGCGAAACAGTGGCAGCTCTTCGACCGGTAGCTCGATCAGCCCACCGGTTGCCAGCTCGAGGCTCAGGGCGTGGCGCGTCAACAGCGCAACGCCCAGGCCTGCCAGCACACATTCACGCTGAGCTTCGGCAGACGAGACTTCCTGAGTCTGGTTGAAGTGCACGCGCTTCTCTTTGAAGTATTCTTCGCACGCAAGCCGTGTCCCGGAGCCGGGTTCGCGTAGCAGCAGTGTGTAGGGCTCCAGATCCTGCAAGCGCAGCGGCCCCATATGACACAGCGGGTGATCCGGTGGCGCCACGGCGACGATCGGGTTGTTCAGGAACGGCAGGAATTCCAGGCCCATGTCCTGAGGCACCATGGACATGATCACCAGGTCGTCGCGGTTGTCCGACAGGCGCCGAATGACCTGGCCACGGTTGACCACCGTCAGTTGCAGGTTCACTTCCGGGTGCTGGCGTTTGAACGCGGCAAACAGATGCGGCACGAAGTATTTGGCGCTGGATTCGATCGCCAGTTTCAGCTGCCCCTGCAACGAGCCCTGCATGTCCGACAGCTGCATGTCGAGGTTTTCCAGGCGCCCGAAAATATCCCGGCTGGCCCGCTGTAACGCTTCAGCCGCTTCGGTCATGTAGAGTTTTTTGCCGACGTAATCGAACAAAGGCTGACCAATCAGCTCTTCAAGTTGACGAATCTGCAGGCTGACGGCAGGTTGTGTGAGCGACATTTCCTCGGCCGCGCGGCTGTAGGAGCGCAAATCACAGACCTCGTTGAAGATCTGTAATTGCCGCAAAGTCATACGCATCAATGACTTACGCATTATCTGGTCGCTCTCGTCGCTGGTTGGTGAATCAACTATAAGTCTTTACTTATGCGTGACCCAATAATTATTCATTTTTGTTAATCCCTTGTGGGCGCTAGTGTGGACCTGCGACCAAATTGAAACATTTGGTCACTCGTCGACCTGGTCTAGCAGGTCGTGGGTACCACCGGCTCAAGGGAAACTCCAAGTGATAACAAAGATCCTGATCGCCAACCGTGGTGAGATTGCCGTACGAATCGTACGTGCCTGCGCCGAAATGGGCATTCGCTCGGTCGCGATCTACTCCGATGCCGACCGTCATGCCTTGCATGTGAAGCGTGCGGACGAGGCCCACAGTATTGGTGCCGAACCGCTGGCCGGTTACCTGAACCCGCGCAAGCTGGTGAATCTGGCGGTGGAAACCGGTTGCGATGCACTGCACCCAGGCTATGGCTTCCTTTCGGAAAACGCCGAGCTGGCGGAGATCTGCGCCGAACGCGGGATCAAATTCATTGGCCCGTCGGCTGAAGTGATTCGCCGTATGGGCGACAAGACCGAAGCTCGCCGCAGCATGATCAAGGCCGGCGTACCGGTGACCCCGGGCACCGAAGGCAACGTGTCGGGAATTGAAGAAGCCCTGACCGAAGGCGATCGCATCGGTTACCCGGTGATGCTCAAGGCCACTTCCGGTGGTGGCGGCCGCGGCATTCGTCGCTGCAACAGCCGCGAAGAACTCGAACAGGCTTTCCCGCGTGTCATTTCCGAAGCCACCAAGGCGTTCGGTTCGGCGGAAGTGTTCCTGGAAAAATGCATCGTTAATCCGAAGCATATCGAAGCACAGATTCTTGGCGACAGCTTTGGCAACGTGGTGCACCTGTTCGAGCGTGACTGCTCGATCCAGCGCCGCAACCAGAAGCTGATCGAAATCGCCCCGAGCCCGCAACTGACCCCGGAACAGCGCGCCTACATCGGTGACCTGTCGGTGCGCGCAGCCAAGGCCGTGGGATACGAGAACGCCGGTACCGTGGAGTTCCTGCTCGCCGAGGGCGAGGTGTACTTCATGGAGATGAACACCCGGGTGCAGGTGGAACACACCATCACCGAAGAAATCACTGGTATCGACATTGTCCGTGAGCAGATTCGCATTGCCTCCGGCCTGCCGCTTTCGGTGAAGCAGGAAGACATCCACCACCGTGGTTTCGCCCTGCAATTCCGGATCAACGCCGAAGACCCGAAGAACAACTTCCTGCCGAGCTTCGGCAAGATCACCCGTTACTACGCCCCCGGTGGCCCTGGCGTGCGCACCGACACGGCAATCTACACCGGCTACACCATCCCGCCGTACTACGACTCGATGTGCCTGAAACTGGTGGTGTGGGCGCTGACCTGGGAAGA
This sequence comes from Pseudomonas monachiensis, assembly GCF_047345015.1. NCBI lineage: Bacteria > Pseudomonadati > Pseudomonadota > Gammaproteobacteria > Pseudomonadales > Pseudomonadaceae > Pseudomonas > Pseudomonas monachiensis. Next base: position 6,093,160 of record NZ_CP178857.1, on the reverse strand, counting down.
GGCGATGGACCGTGGCTTGCGCGCCCTGGACGACATGCGTCTGCAAGGGGTCAAGACCACCGCCGCGTACTACCAGGAAATCCTGCGTAACCCGGAATTCCGTAGCGGCCAGTTCAACACCAGCTTCGTTGAAAGCCACCCTGAACTGACCAACTACTCGATCAAGCGCAAACCCGAAGAGCTGGCCCTGGCCATCGCCGCCGCCATCGCCGCCCACGCAGGCCTGTGAGGAATAGAACAATGAGCAAACAAATCCACGTTACCGACACAATCCTGCGCGACGCCCACCAATCGCTGCTCGCCACTCGCATGCGCACCGAAGACATGCTGCCGATCTGCGACAAGCTCGACAAAGTCGGCTATTGGTCACTGGAATGCTGGGGCGGCGCGACCTTCGACGCCTGCGTTCGCTTCCTGAAAGAAGACCCGTGGGAGCGTCTGCGCCAACTGCGCGCGGCGCTGCCTAACACCCGTCTGCAAATGCTGCTGCGTGGCCAGAACCTGCTGGGCTACCGCCACTACAGCGACGACGTGGTCAAGGCCTTCGTCGCCAAGGCGGCGGTCAACGGTATCGACGTGTTCCGCATCTTCGACGCCATGAACGACGTGCGTAACCTGCGCGTGGCCATCGAAGCGGTGAAAGCCGCCGGCAAACACGCCCAGGGCACCATCGCCTACACCACCAGCCCGGTGCACACCATCGAGGCCTTCGTGAGCCAGGCCAAGCAAATGGAAGCCATGGGTTGCGACTCGGTGGCGATCAAGGACATGGCCGGCCTGCTGACCCCGTACGCCACCGGCGAACTGGTCAAGGCGCTGAAAGCCGAGCAATCGCTGCCAGTGTTCATTCACTCCCACGACACGGCTGGTCTGGCCGCGATGTGCCAAATGAAGGCCATCGAAAACGGTGCCGACCACATCGACACCGCGATCTCCAGTTTCGCCTGGGGCACCAGCCACCCGGGTACCGAATCGATGGTCGCCGCTCTTAAAGGCAGCGAGTTTGACACCGGCCTGAACCTGGAACTGCTGCAAGAAATCGGCCTGTACTTCTACGCCGTACGCAAGAAGTACCACCAGTTCGAAAGCGAATTCACCGCCGTCGACACCCGTGTTCAAGTCAACCAGGTACCGGGCGGGATGATTTCCAACCTGGCCAACCAGTTGAAAGAGCAGGGCGCACTCAATCGCATGAGCGAAGTGCTGGCCGAAATCCCGCGGGTTCGTGAAGACCTCGGCTTCCCGCCGCTGGTGACCCCGACTTCGCAGATCGTCGGCACCCAGGCGTTCTTCAACGTGCTGGCCGGCGAGCGCTACAAGACCATCACCAACGAAGTGAAACTGTACCTGCAAGGCGGTTACGGTAAGGCGCCGGGCACCGTGAACGAACAACTGCGTCGCCAGGCCATCGGCAGCGAAGAAGTAATCGACGTTCGTCCGGCCGATCTGCTCAAACCGGAAATGGCCAAGCTGCGTGCCGACATCGGTGCACTGGCCAAGTCTGAAGAAGACGTACTGACCTTCGCCATGTTCCCGGACATCGGTCGCAAGTTCCTCGAAGAGCGTGCTGCGGGCACCCTGACGCCAGAAGTGCTGTTGCCGATTCCTGAAGCCGGCGGCGTCGCCTCTGTCGGTGGGGAAGGCGTGCCAACCGAGTTCGTCATTGACGTTCACGGCGAAACCTACCGCGTCGACATCACCGGTGTTGGCGTCAAGGCCGAAGGCAAGCGTCACTTCTACCTGTCCATCGACGGTATGCCGGAAGAAGTGGTGTTTGAGCCGCTCAACGAATTCGTCGGCGGCGGCAGCAGCAAGCGCAAGCAAGCCACTGCACCGGGTCACGTCAGCACCACCATGCCGGGCAACATCGTCGACGTGCTGGTCAAGGAAGGCGACACCGTCAAGGCAGGCCAGGCCGTGCTGATCACCGAAGCGATGAAGATGGAAACCGAAGTCCAGGCAGCCATCGCCGGTAAAGTCACCGCCATTCACGTGGCCAAGGGCGACCGGGTGAACCCGGGCGAGATCCTGATCGAGATCGAAGGCTGAGTTAACAGCCGCGATACAACGCTTTATACCTCGGGGGAGCATGTGCTCCCCTTTTTTTCGCCCGAAATTCAACCCGCGGCCTTCGCCGAAGACTGCGGTTTTATGGATTCAGGACTGTTGCGTTCTGCACTCCACCAACCCTTTAACCTGACCCGAGGCGGTTTGGTTCTCATCGCTCAGCCACTTCTCGAACCCGGCGCCAATCGCCGGCCATTCCGAATCCAGAATCGAGTACCACGCGGTGTCCCGATTTTGTCCTTTGACCACCATGTGCTGACGGAACACTCCCTCAAAACTGAAGCCCAGGCGCTCGGCCGCGTATTTGGAGCGGGCGTTGGCGTTGTTGCATTTCCATTCCAGGCGACGGTAACCCAGGGCAAAGGATTCCTTGGCCAACAGGTAAACCGCCTCGGTGCTTTTCGGCGAGCGCTGCATCGGGGCGCCGAAGGTAACGTGGCCGATTTCGATGCGGCCCTGGGCCGGGACGATGGACATCAGGCTGAGTATGCCCTGGACCTCGCCGCTGGCGCGGTCGATTACGCTGAAGAAATACGGGTCGCTACTGGCCGCGTGGTTGTTCAGCCAGTCGTTGAAGACGCTGCGCTCAGGGAAGGGGCCGTAAGGCAGGTAGTCCCACAGCTTCGGGTCGGCGCCGGGGCCTTGCAGGGCGTTGAACAGGTCGTCGCCGTGGCGCGCCGGGTCGAGTTTTTCCAGGCGGATGTAACGCCCTTCGATCAGTTGAGTCGTGGGGGCCGGGACGCCTTTCCAGTCGGCGAGTGAAATCGACATGCTGTTCTCCTTGAACTTAGATGGCTTTGCGAAACTGGATGAAACCCGGGCGTTCGGCGATGCGCTCGTAGAGCTGGATCGCGGTGGCGTTGGTTTCGTGGGTCAGCCAGTGGACTTTGTTGCAACCGTCGGCCTTGGCCGTGGTGTAGACGAATTCGATCAACTGGCGGCCGACACCGGTGCCACGGGTTTCCGGGACCACCAGCAAGTCCTGCAGGTAGCAGGAGTTCTCGATGGCCCAGTTCGAACGATGGTAGATGAAATGCACCATGCCCACCGCTTTGCCGTCGGCCCAGGCGAGGGCGGCGTGGGTTGGCTCGTTCGGATCGAGCATGCGCTGCCAGGTGCTTTGGGTAACGGCCTCCGGCAGTTCGGTTTTATAGAAGCGCAGGTAGGCTTGCCACAGCGGCAACCAGGCCGCGTGATCACCGGCGGTGACTTGGCGAATGTCGATTTGACTCATGGTGACCTCCTTAGCGCATTAATTGGGCGAGGCTTTGGTCGTTGACGTCGGGGCTGGCGGCCAGGCCTTCGCGCACACCGGCGATGTCGGCGGGGCTGCGGTTCTGGCTGAGTTTGCGCTTGCCTTCCAGACGGTCGATGGGAATGGCGAAACCGACAATGGCCTTGAGCATGCCGTCGATGTAATCGGCGGGGGCATCGGCCACTGACCACGGTTGGGCGCGGCCAGCTTCATGACGATCGGTGAGGGTGCTGACGATGTCGAGCAGCCGTCCGCCATCGCTGAAGGTTTCGGCTCGGCCGTAGGCGTGTACGGCGACGTAGTTCCAGGTAGGCACGACTTTGCCGTGTTCGGCCTTGCTTGGGTAGAAGCCAGGGCTGACGTAGGCGTCGGCACCGGCAAATATCAGCAGGGCTTCGGCGCCGTCGCGCAGGTCTTTCCATTGTGGATTGGCTTTGGCCAGATGCCCGTACAACGTGCCGTTCGAGCCTTGTTCGCAGTGCAGCAGCACCGGTACATGGCTGGCTTGCAGGCCGCTTTCACCATGGGTCACCAATATGGCGAGACGGGTGGCGAGGATCAGTTCATGCAGTTGGGGCAACTCGTCGATGGCAAAAGCACGTGGCGTATACATGGAGATATTTTCCTTGGCGAATGCCTGCATCCTAGGCAGGCTATTGGTCTGTTGTAAGAGCCATTAACGACCAATTTCATGGGTCCATTACGATGACCAGCGAACCACTGTCCCTGACCTTCAACCCGGCGGGTATCGAACTTGATCGTCGCCAGGGGCTGAGTCGTCAGCTCTACCAGGCATTGCGCACGCGTGTGCTCGACGGACGACTGGCCAGCGGTACGCGTCTGCCGGCCAGTCGTGATCTGGCTGCCGCGCTGGCGATTTCCCGTAACAGCGTGGTGCGCGCCTACGATCAGTTGTACGCCGAAGGGTTTATCGAAGGGCGGGTAGGCGACGGGACTTATGTCGCGCAATTGCCCCAGGCAACCGTGCCGGCAAAAAAACTATCCACAAAAGTATCCACAGGGTTTTCAACAGGGTTACCCACAGCCTTATCCACAAATTGGCTCGATTTACCTGTGGATTCATCCAGCAAAGTTATCCACAACGACCCGTTGACCCGGGTCAAAAACAACCATTTAGCCAATCCTCCGAGCGGTCCGCCCCGGGCATTTCGGGTGGGTGTCCCGGCGTTCGATCTGTTTCCATTCGAGGTCTGGGCCAAGCTGAATGCGGCTTTCTGGCGCAAGCCGGATTTTCAACAGCTGTGCTACGGCGACCCGGCAGGCGATGCACGCCTGCGCGGGATGATCGCCGCGTATTTGCGCAGTTCGCGGGGCATGCAATGCACAGCTGAGCAAATTTTGATCACCAGTGGCGCGCAGCAGGGAATCAGCCTTTGTGCACAGTTGCTGGTGGAGCCCGGCGACGGGGTAGCGATTGAAAATCCGGGGTATCGGGCGGCCGGTCATGCCTTTGCCGTGGCGGGGGCGCGGTTACACGGGGTGGCGGTGGACAGCGAGGGTATCAATTGCAGCGAACTGTCAGCACTCGATGATTGTCGGCTGACCTACGTCACGCCGTCCCACCAGTATCCCACCGGCGTGGTCATGAGCCTGGCGCGACGTCTGGAGCTGCTGGCCTGGGCCGAGCGCACCCAAGGCTGGATCGTCGAGGACGATTACGATGGCGAGTACCGCTACAGCGGCGCGCCACTGGCGCCTTTGGCGGCACTCGATCGTAACGGGCGGGTGTTGTATGTCGGCACGTTCGGCAAGGTCGCGTTTCCGGCATTGCGTCTCGGTTATCTGGTGCTGCCGCCGGGGCTGGTGCAGGCGTTTGCGCAACGACGTGCAGTGGACGTACGGCATTCCGAAGTCAGCACCCAGGCGGTGATGGCCGAGTTCATGGCGGCCGGGCATTTCCAGCGGCACATAAGGCGCATGCGGCGTGCGGCGCTGAGTCGGCGCAATACCTTGCTCAACGGTTGGCCGCTGGATATTCCAGGCATTGGCAAGCTACCCACCGTCGCCGCAGGGCTGCACATGACGGTGCCGGTCGACAGCGTGGCCCGTGAACGCGAGCTGATCGAGTTGGCGAGCAGTGTCGATGTCGAGGTCAACGGCTTGAGCAGTTATTGGCTGCCGGATTGCGCAACCCCGATGGATCAACGCGCCGGTCTGGTACTGGGATTTGCCGCGGTGCCCGAAAAGGCCATCGAGGCGGCGCTGCAACGGTTGCGGACGGTGTGGCGTGCTGGCTGAAACGTGCGAGGTCTTGATAACGACGGGGGCTGCGGATCGCCGGGTCGACACAGTTCTGTGGTGTCCTTTTTCTGGTCAGGTAACCCACCACGTCGTAGCCAGGCTACATGGTTAAATGTCGAAGTTGTAGTTGTAACAAAGTTATATGAAACACTTTCAGGATTGACCGAGCACATCAATGCGCATAAATAATTTGTGCGTAACGGAGGAAGTGTGCACGCAAGCGAAATCGATAATTTCTGTTGTGTATTCTTATTGCCGTTTTATAAGTTTATTTATCATTCGATTCTATGAAGTCATGACCTGAATTCGGGTGTTTTTTTGCTTGGACTCATCAAGGAATATTACTATGAAACATTTACACGCAAAGTGCCTGAAAGCAGCGCTGGAAGCAACGAGGTGCCAGGGCCTGCGGCAGGTAACGGGCGACCACTTTACTGCAACGATTGATGGTGCGGCCTTTAACGCCGATGACGTTCAAGGATTTATCAGTTTTGGTGTAAAGATTGTGGTGGGAGTCATTAATGAGGGAAATAATCGGCGATATATATCGGTGGCGGCGGATGAAGATCTTGGTGACGGAGAGCATGATGTCAGTCTCGATGGAAAAGTCACCATCGGCTATATGATAGAAAATGCAGGGGAGCCGAATCTGGAATATCCTGCGGAGTCTGGTCGAGCTCATATTTGTGGTGAAGGTAATCAACAGGAGTTCTCTGGCTCATTCAATGTCAAGTTGATTGAAGAGTCGCCTTACAAAGAAATTGAAGCAACTTTCAAGGTGGCCAATTTGCATCGCCTGGCCTGAGTTCTAACAATAAAACCTCCTGCCAGCAACGGCAGGAGGTTTTTCTTATCTCAAGTCCCGGACTTGATCTTGGTCCAGGCCCGGGTGCGCGCACGTTCGGCATCGCGCGGCAGCGGTTGCAGGGTGTAGAGCGTGCCCATCGCCGCGTCGGTCGGATACAGGTTGGGGTTGTTGCGAATCGCCGGATCGACCAGTTCCGTGGCGTCCTTGTTCGGGTTCGGATACCCCACGAAGTCACTGACCGGTGCAATCACTTGCGGCTGCAGCAGGTAGTTGATGAAGGTGTAGGCGTCTTCGGGGTTTTTCGCCCCTTTCGGAATCGCCAGCATGTCGAACCAGATCGGCGCGCCTTCTTTCGGCAGGCGCATGTCGACAACAACACCGTTCTTGGCTTCCTTGGCGCGGTTGGCGGCTTGCGAGAAGCTGCCGGAATAACCGACTGCGACACAGATGTCACCGTTGGCAATGTCGGCCATGTACTTGGACGAGTGGAAGTAAGTGATGTACGGACGGATCTTCATTAGCAGTGCTTCAGCCTTGGCGTAGTCCGCGGGCTTCTTGCTGTTGGGGTCCAGGCCGAGGTGTTGCAGGGCCAGCGGCAAAATCTCGGAAGGCGAGTCGAGCAGGGCGACGCCGCACTGCTTGAGCTTGCTGATGTTCTCTTCCTTGAAGATCAGGTCCCAGCTGTCTACCGGCGCGTCGGCGCCCAGGGCTGCCCTGACCTTGTCCGGGTTGAATCCGATCAGGATGGTCCCGTACATGTACGGCACGGCGAACTTGTTGCCTGGGTCGTTGGCTTCGATCAGCTTCATCAGCTTGGGATCGAGGTGGTTCCAGTTCGGCAGCTTGCTGCGGTCCAGGGGCTGGAATACCCCGGCTTCAATTTGCTTGGCGAGGAACACATTGGACGGCACCACCACGTCGTATCCGGAGTTGCCGGTCAGCAGCTTGGCTTCCAGTGCTTCATTGGTGTCGAAGATGTCGTAGACCAGTTTGGTCTGGGCGTTCTGGGTCTTGAAGTCTTCCAGGGCCTTGGGGGTGATGTAGTCGAACCAGTTGTAGACGCGCAACGTCCGCTCTTCCGCGTGTGCGGTGCCGCTGAGCAGCGTGGCGCACAGGGCTGGAAAAATAAAACGCTTAAGACTTTTCATTCTTCTACTTCCTCATTAAGCGCTTTCAAAACCTTCGAGAACGTTTACGGCATTGATGCCGATTTCTTCCACGGCATAGCCGCCTTCCATGACGAACAGCGTGGGTTTGCCGAGCGCTGCGATGCGCTTGCCCATGGCCAGGTAATCCGGGCTGTCGAGTTTGAATTGCGAGATCGGATCGTCCTTGAAGGTATCGACACCCAGGGACACGACGATGATGTTGGCACCGTAGCTTTCGATCTCTTTGCAGGCTTGTTCCAGCGCTGCGCTCCAAGTATCCCAGCCTGAACCGGCGGCCAACGGATAGTTGAAGTTGAACCCTTCGCCAGCACCTTCGCCGCGTTCATCTTCATAGCCGAGGAAGAACGGGAACTCGGCTTCCGGGTGGCCGTGAATCGAGGTGAACAGCACGTCGCTGCGCTCGTAGAAAATCGATTGGGTGCCGTTGCCGTGGTGGTAATCGACGTCGAGGATCGCAACTTTTTTGTGGCCCTGATCGAGGAACGCCTGGGCGGCGATGGCGGCGTTGTTGAGGTAGCAATAACCGCCCATCAAATCGCTGGCGGCGTGGTGTCCCGGTGGGCGGCACAGGGCGAACGCAGATCGGGCGCCGCGCTGGATTTCCGCTTGGGCGGTGAGGGCGACCTGTGCTGCGCTGTACGCCGCTTGCCAGGTGCCGGCGGTAATCGGGGCGCCGCCGTCGAAGCTGTAATAACCGAGTTGGCCGTGCAAGCTGGTGGGTTTGATCGGGCGCAAGGTGCGTGCAGGCCAGGTGTAGGGCAGCAGGTCACCGTCGGTGTTGAATTCGGTCCAGCGCGTCCAGGCACCCTTGAAGAAGTCGAGGTAGTCGCGACTGTGGATGCGCGCGATGGGCTCAAGACCGAAGTCCTTTGGCGCTTCGACTGGGCCAAGGTTCTGGTTCTGCACGCGTTGCAGCACGTGGTCGGCGCGCGAAGGCATCTCGAAGCACGGCTTGAGCTGGCCGTCGATGAGTTCACAGCGGCCATGGTGCAGGTGGTGATCGTCAGAGTAGATCGTCAGCATTTGTTGTTCTCCGCAGGGCTGATTCGGTTGCCCCCAGTGTTGCGGCGCACGACGAATCGGAGAACGGCAGGAAAGGCCAAAAGGGGATCGATACGGCCAAAACATTTGACCGAAATTCGCCCCTTGCTCCCACAGGTTTATCCGTGTGGCCGGAACTGGCTGGGCGCCACACCACTCCAGCGCACAAACGCATGGCGAAAGCTCGCGGTCTCGCTGAAGCCCAGCGCCTCGGCAATTTGATAGATCGGCAACTGATCCTCGCACAGCATTTGCTTGGCCTGCTCGAAGCGCAGTTCGTCGAGCAGTTCCTGATAGCTGCAACCCATGTCCTTGAGATGCCGGCGCAAGGTACGCGCCGAACAGTTCATTTGCTCGGCCAGCCCTTCCAGCCCGGGCGCGGCATTCAGTTGCGCGCTGAGCAATTGGCGGATCCGTCCCAGCCAGGCCTGACGCCCGGTGAACTCGATGTTCTGTTTGCGGCAGCGTTCGGCCATGGCTTGATGGGTGATGACATCGGCCAGCGGCAGTGGCTGGTCGAGCCAGCGCTTGTCGAAGGCGAAGGCATTGTTCCGCGCGTCGAAGTGCACCGGGCAGTTGAAGTGTTCGGCGTAGGTCGCTTCGTAGTCGGGCGCGGCATGTTCGAAGCGTGCGCCGAGCAAGGGCAGGGAATGGCCGAGCAGGTCGTCACAGGTGACTTTCAGCGACACCAGGCAGAACTCGGCGTTGAACACCGCCATGGCCGGGCTCTCGCGGTAATCGGCGGCGGCGAACCAGATGCGCTCGCCATCGTCCTCCAGGCTCAGTTCGAAAAGTGTTCCCAGCAGCGCCGGGTAGCGCATCGCCAGACGCAAAGCGTCACCGAAGGTGGCACTGGTGAGCAGGGCGTAACCGAGCATGCCGTAGCAGGAAACGTGCATCCGCCGGCCCAGTTCCAGGCCGATGTCGCGCTTGAGGGCGACGGCGTTGGCACAGACCTGCATTTCCTGATTGGTGGTGATGCGCGTGTCGGCACGGTTCAGATCCGCCGCACTGATGCCGCTTCCGGCCAGCAGCGCTTCGCTGGACAAGCCTTGTGCCTTGAAGGCATCGAGTACCAGGGAGACGGCGTTGAGCGTGGTGAGGTGGGAGTGGAGCATGAGGACTTCCAGCCTTGGGGTGGCTGGAGCGCAGCAAGTTGTATGCCGGGTGAGAGTCCCAATGTGGGAGCGAGCAAGCCCGCTCCCACAGGGTTATGTGTTGATTCAGCTCAGTTCGCCGCACAGGTCGAGTTCGACAAGCCGACGGACTTCGTCCGTTTCAAGCCCCGCACCCAACAACCCATGCAACTTGCCGAACGCCGCCTCACGGGTCATGCCGCCACCGGACAACACGCCCACACCGCGCAAGCGACTGCCGGCTTCATAGACGTCCAGTTCAACCCCGCCTTCGTGGCATTGCGTGACGGCTACCACGACCACGCCGTTGTCCCGCGCACGTGCGAGGCTGGCGAGAAACCCGGGGTTGTCGCTCGGGCCGGTGCCGCTGCCGTAGCACTCCAGCACCAGGCCCTGAATGCCGCTGTCGAGCAAGCCATCCAGCACTTCGGCGCCGATGCCGGGAAACAGCGGCAGCACCGCGACGCACGCCAATTGTTTGGGCTGGTGGTAATTCAGCTGCGACGGAACCGAAGTCGCTTTCACGCCACCACCCTGACGCTCCAGTCGCTTGAACGGATGACGGCCAAAACTGCGTACCTTGGCGCAACGGGTCGGGTCCAGCAGTTCGCCATGGAAGTACAGATGCACGCCCGGCGCCAGGCCCTGGCCCAGCGCAACCAGCGCGCCGCCGAGGTTTTCCCAGGCGTCGCTGTCAGTCACGCCAGCTGGCAGCATCGAGCCGGTGAGGCACACGCGGGCATGCAGGCCGAGCAACTGGAAACTCATCGCGGCTGCGCTGTAGGCCAGGGTGTCGGTGCCATGCAGGATCAGCACGCTGTCGCAGCCCTGAACATCCACCGCATCGACCACGGCTTCACGCAGCTGCTGCCAATACGTCGGGGTCATGTTGGCGCTGTCGATCAGCGGCGACATTTCACGAAAGCGCCATTGCGGCACCACCAGCTCGGGCTGGCTGTGCAGGTAGTCGCGCATCCGCGCTTCGAAGCCGGATGCCGGGGCCAGGCCGTTGGCGCTGGCCTGCATGCCGATGGTGCCGCCGGTGTAGAGCACCATGACGTGCTGAGCGGCGGGATAGATCGGGGCATTCATGGGAGGTTCTCCAAAAATGATGACAGCTTGTTTCCGAGCATGACGCCGGTTGCAAGCTGTGTCACGTCGGGCGCAGGGGATGCGCCCGGTTTTCTACCGATCAGCGTTGCGCTGCGGTCACGCCTGCCGGAGCAGCTTCAGCTTTGGCGGTGGGTGCTGGCGGGTTCGCCGGCCAGGCTTTCAGGTCCAGATCCAGATCCGGGAATTTGCTCGAATCGAATACCGGCGTGGTGATGCCAGCGGCGCGCTGGTCATCGTAGTCACGCAGGATGCGCATGCCGACCTTGAACAGCAGGAACAGCGCGATCAGGTTGACGAACGCGAGCATGGTCATGGTGATGTCGGCGAAGGCAAATACGGTGCCGAGGTTTTCGATGGCGCCCCAGAAAATCAGCACCAGTACCAGCGCGCGATAGCCCATCAGCGCCTTGCGGTTTTCACCGATCAAAAAGCGCAGGTTGTTCTCGCCCAGGTAGTAGTTGTAGAGGATCGAGGTGAACACGAACAAAGCCAGGGCCACGGAGATGAACATCCGGCCCCAGTCACCGACCACGGCGGCCAGAGAGTTCTGGGTCAGGGCAATGCCGTCGCCTTCGAAGCCCGGGGTGTAGAAGCCGGAGAGCAGGATTAGCAGCGCGGTGCAGGTGCAGATCACGAAGGTATCGAGGAACACGCTGAACGCCTGGACCACACCTTGTGCCACCGGGTGCTCGACCGCCGCGACAGCCGCTACGTTCGGCGCACTGCCCAGGCCGGCTTCGTTGGCGAACACGCCCCGCTTCACGCCCATGACGATGGCGCTGCCGATCAGTCCGCCGAAGGCCTGGTCCAGACCAAAGGCGCTCTTGACGATAGTCATCAGCATGCCCGGCACATGGTCGAACTGCAGCACGATCACGTAGAGGGTCACGCCGATGTACACCAGGGTTTTCACCGGCACCAACAGGTCGGCGACCTTGGCGATGCGCTTGATCCCCCCGATGAACACCAGGCCCAACAGCACGGCCAGGCCGATGCCGGTGTAAGTGGTGTCGAGGCCGAAGGCGTTGTTCAGCGAGTGCGTCACGGCGTGGGCTTGCAGGCCGTTGAAGGCGAAGCCGAACGTTACCAGCAGCAGGAACGCCATCAGCATGCCCAGCCAGCGTTTTTGCAGACCGTGCTGGATGTAATAAGACGGGCCACCACGGAACTGGCCTTCGGAATCGCAGCGCTTGTAGAGCTGGCCGAGTGAGCATTCGAAGAAGCTGCTGGACATACCGACCAGCGCGGTCACCCACATCCAGAACACGGCACCGGGGCCGCCGAGGGTCACGGCAATGCCGACACCGGCGATGTTGCCCGCACCGACGCGGCCGGCGAGGCTGAGCATCAGGGCCTGGAACGAACTGAGTTGCCCGGCGCTGCTTTTGAGGCTGTCGCGGAACACCGCGAACATGTGGAAGAAGTGACGCAATTGAACGAAACGCGAGCGGATCGTGAAGTAGCTACCGAGCCCGACAATGAGCACGATCAGTACTTTCCCTGAGAGGAAGTCGTTAATGACTTCGAGCATGGATTATTCCTCGCTGTTTTTTGTGTAGGCAACAATGCTGGCCGGACAGACACATCGAGTTACACCCCTTGGCGCACGGCACAATGGGCGGTTCGACGTTCGTCCCGGTTTCATATCGCGGGTTTGTTATTAGTTCGGGTTTCGCATGGGTTGTGGCCTCGCTACCGACGACCGCTCATGCGAAGAGGGGCGGCACTATACCGATCAGTGGCGCGCCCGTCTGCACAGTAGTGGTGCAAGCGACGAAACGAGGTGCTGCAGAATCAAAAGATCGCAGCCTTCGGCAGCTCCTACAGGTGTACGTCAAACATGTAGGAGCTGCCGAAGGCTGCGATCTTGGCGGTATCAAATACACAAAACATTTAACGTCCTGCCCGCGAAGAAGTTAAAAAAAAGGGCCTGGGGACTAAATCCCCAAGCCCTCAAAAGGTGAGAGGTGTCTAGTCCCTCGACCTGGTGAGCGGTGCTACAAGTAACGCGTCGGGTTATGCCTTCAGAGGCACCAGACGCGGAGCAATCATGTTTTCCGGGCGCAAGATGTCGGCGAGCATGGCTTCGTCGAGCAGACCTTCTTCGCGCACCAGTTCCAGCACGCCGCGGCCGCTTTCAAGGGCGAGGCCGGCGATGCGGGTGGCATTCTTGTAGCCGATGTACGGGTTCAGCGCGGTGACCAGGCCGATCGAGTGCTCGACCAGTTCACGGCAGCGTGCTTCGTTGGCGGTGATGCCGACGATGCAGTGTTCGCGCAGCATGTCCATGGCGCGTTGCAGCAGGCGGATCGAGTCGAAGATCTTGAAGGCGATCAGCGGCTCCATCACGTTCAGTTGCAGCTGGCCGCCTTCGGCCGCGATGGTCAGGGCCAGGTCGTTACCGATGATCTGGAACGCCACCTGGTTGACCGCTTCCGGAATAACCGGGTTGACCTTGCCTGGCATGATCGAACTGCCTGGTTGACGCGCCGGCAGGTTGATCTCGTTGATGCCGGTGCGTGGGCCGCTGGACAGCAGGCGCAGGTCGTTGCAGATCTTCGACAGCTTGACCGCGGTACGCTTGAGCATGCCGGAGAACAGCACGAAGGCGCCCATGTCGGAGGTGGCTTCGATCAGGTCGGCGGCCGGTACCAGCGGTTGACCGCTGATCACTGCCAGACGCTGAACGGCCAGGTGCTGGTAACGCGGGTCGGCGTTGATGCCGGTGCCGATCGCGGTGCCACCCAGGTTCACTTCGGTCAGCACTTCCGGAGCCAGGGTCTTCAGGCGTGCCAGGTCTTCACCCAGGGTGGTGGCAAACGCACGGAATTCCTGACCCAGGGTCATCGGAACGGCGTCTTGCAGCTGGGTACGACCCATCTTCAGGACGTGGTTGAATTCTTCACCCTTGGCCGCGAACGCTTGAATCAGGCTGTCGAGGCTGGCGAGCAGGGCGTCGTGACCGAGCAACAGGCCCAGACGGATCGCCGTCGGGTAGGCGTCGTTGGTCGACTGCGCCATGTTCACGTCATCGTTCGGGTGCAGGTACTGGTACTCGCCTTTCTGGTGACCCATGGCCTCCAGCGCGATGTTGGCGATGACTTCGTTGGCATTCATGTTGGTCGAAGTGCCAGCGCCGCCTTGGATCATGTCCACCACGAATTCTTCGTGGAAGTCGCCGCGGATCAAACGTGCACAGGCTTCGCTGATGGCAGCGTGCTTGGCTTCGCTCAGGTGACCCAATTCACGGTTGGCGTCAGCGGCGGCCTGTTTAACCATCGCCAGGCCGACAACCAGTTTCGGGTAGTGCGAAATCGGAACGCCCGAAAGGCGGAAATTATTCACCGCTCGCAGGGTCTGGATACCGTAATACGCTTGAGCCGGTACTTCGAGGGCGCCAAGCAGGTCATTTTCTGTGCGGAATGATGCAGCGGAGGACATGATAGAAATCATCTCAATATGGACCCGGTCTGTGCCGGAACGTTGTGAATGCTAGGCCTGTGGAGAATTTTGGGCCAATGCTGTTAAACACTAGGCTATGCATATTCGGCATAATACCCGTGTGACGCCGTCCTGACGGCGAGCGTGTGACCTAAATTGGTGCATGTCCGGGAGGGCGTGATGAATCTGGAAAGCAAATGGCTGGAGGACTTCAGTGCCCTGGCCGCCACCCGCAGTTTCTCCCAGGCCGCCGAGCGGCGTTTTGTGACGCAGCCGGCGTTCAGTCGGCGAATCCGCAGCCTTGAAGCCGCGTTGGGGCTGACCCTGGTCAACCGTTCGCGCACGCCGGTGGAGCTGACGGCGGCAGGGCAATTGTTTCTGGTCACCGCGCGCACCGTAGTCGAACAGCTGGGCGAAGTGCTGCGCCATCTGCATCACCTGGAAGGCGGACAGGGCGAAGTGATGCAGGTCGCTGCCGCGCACTCCCTGGCGCTCGGTTTCTTTCCGCGCTGGATCGCGCAGTTGCGCAACGAAGGCCTGAATATCGCCACGCGGCTGGTGGCGACCAACGTCGGTGACGCGGTGCATGCATTGCGTGAAGGCGGCTGCGACCTGATGCTGGCGTTCTACGACCCGGACGCCGCCATGCAGATGGACCCGGAAATCTTCCCCTCGCTGCACCTTGGGCACACCGAGATGCTGCCGGTCTGCGCCGCCGACGCCGACGGTAAGCCACTGTTCGACCTGGAAGGCGAAGGCAGCGTGCCGTTGCTGGCGTACAGCGCCGGTGCGTTTCTCGGCCGTTCGGTGAACATGCTGTTGCGTCAACGGGCGCTGCGCTTCACCACCATCTACGAAACCGCCATGGCCGACAGCCTGAAAAGCATGGCTCTGGAGGGACTGGGCATCGCCTGGGTGCCGCAACTGAGTGTGCGTGCCGAGCTGACGCGTGGCGAACTGGTAGTGTGTGGCGGTCCGCAATGGCATGTGCCGCTGGAGATTCGTCTGTACCGCTGTGCGCTGGTGCGCAAAGCGAATGTCCGGTTGTTGTGGCGCAAGCTCGAGAGCGGCGTAGCGGGTGCTACTGTTTGAGAGCCAGGAACTCATGGCCAGCTCTGTGGCCATGAGTTGCAGCAACTGTTCATTCAGCGTAAGCGTGTTAATGGCACAAACACGCCATGCGCGGATTTCAGGTCGCGCGATACCGAAACGAACTTACGCAAAAGTGCTAAGGTGTTTGCGAATGTTTTCCCTGTTTTTTTCACTGTATCGATAAGCGTTTCCACGTACGCCTGAGAATTCGTCCGAGAGCATGATCGTGTCGTGCCACCAGCCGTCATAGATGACTTCACTGTCTTCATGTGTCGCGCCCAACATGTGGCCTATTTCATGTGCTGGGACTTGTTTGGAGGTGATCGCCGCAATTGCGCAATGACCTTTGACTTGGCCGTATCCGCTTGTCGATTCGAGGAGACCCCCTGCCTTTGTGTTGATATTGTTTCGGGTCAACAAGAGGGCTTTCGTCAGGTCCGGTTCATGTTCTTCATATTTTAATATCTTTGTATACCAGTCCCGTATCAGGTTGCACCACCCTCGCAGCGCAGCTGAACCATCTTCGTTTCTGTAGTTGTATCCTGACAACTCCGGAACTTCATGATGAGCGTACATCAAAAATCTGACCTTGCGTTCCGAGATGGATTCAAGCTCTGTTTTCAGCCAGGAAAAGTAATCGGTGTATAAATCATTTTTTTGATATTCCTGAAGATCCTTGTGAAGGACAACTATTATGGTAATAGGCTTTTTCATATTTGTACTCCCTGTTCAATTATGATTTTTTACCGTTTTATATTTGCGTTGTCTGGCGGTGTTCGCAATTTTTAAGTGGGTTTAATTGTTTCTGTTGAGAGCTTCAATGAACTTATGATCACCAGATCCGCACATTGAATTGCGAATTGTATTGAGCTACTAAGTTAAGAAATTCACGACATTCAGGCAGTCAAATGACTGACTTGATGGTCAAGAAATACCTATTTTTCGAGCGCGTGACAGATGGTCGCCACAGGGGCTGTTTATCCGCTTCTTTGAGGTATACTGCGCGGCCTTCGGCCGGTTACGACCGGCCATAATTCGTACAATCAAGCCACGCATCCTGCGTGGCTTGTTGTTTTTTGACGCGCCTGCGGGCGCCCAGAGAGAAGAGGCACGACGATGAGTGCACTGGTTGGCGTGATCATGGGCTCCAAGTCCGATTGGTCCACCCTTAGCCACACCGCCGATATGCTGGAAAAGCTCGGCATCCCTTACGAGGTGAAAGTGGTTTCTGCCCACCGTACCCCGGACCTGCTGTTCCAGTACGCTGAAGAAGCCGAGGCGCGTGGCATCGAGGTGATCATCGCCGGTGCCGGTGGCGCGGCCCACTTGCCTGGCATGTGTGCAGCCAAGACTCACCTGCCGGTGCTTGGCGTACCGGTTCAGTCCGCTATGCTGTCGGGCGTTGATTCGCTGCTCTCTATTGTGCAGATGCCAGCGGGCATTCCGGTCGCCACCCTGGCCATCGGCAAGGCGGGCGCGATCAACGCAGCACTGCTGTCGGCGAGTATCCTTGGCGCCAAGCACCCGCAGTTCCACGCGGTGCTGAAAACCTTCCGTGCTGAGCAGACAGACAGCGTCCTGGACAATCCAGACCCACGCATCGCCTGAGGTTGTTGACGATGAAGATCGGTGTAATCGGTGGCGGCCAGTTGGGTCGCATGTTGGCGCTGGCGGGCACTCCGCTGGGCATGAACTTCGCTTTCCTGGACCCGGCGCCGGATGCTTGCGCAGCCGCGTTGGGCGAACACCTGCGAGCCGATTACGGCGATCAGGATCACCTGCGTCAACTGGCCGATGAAGTCGATCTGGTGACCTTCGAGTTCGAAAGTGTTCCGGCCGAGACCGTGGCTTTCCTGTCACAATTCGTCCCGGTCTACCCGAGTGCCGAAGCACTGCGCATCGCCCGCGATCGCTGGTTCGAGAAGAGCATGTTCAAGGACCTGAGGATTCCTACCCCGGCGTTCGCCGACATTCAGTCCCAGGCTGATCTGGACGCCGCCGTGGCTTCCATCGGTCTGCCAGCGGTGCTGAAGACCCGTACCCTGGGTTACGACGGCAAGGGTCAGAAAGTCCTGCGCACGCCAGAAGATGTGGTTGGCACCTTTGCCGAACTGGGCAGCGTGGCCTGCCTGCTGGAAGGCTTCGTGCCGTTCACCGGTGAAGTCTCGCTGATCGCCGTGCGTGCCCGCGACGGTGAAACCCGCTTCTATCCGCTGGTACACAACACCCACGAAAGCGGCATTCTCAAGTTGTCCGTGGCCAGCACCGATCACCCGCTGCAAGCCCTGGCCGAAGACTACTCCAGCCGTGTGCTCAAGCAGCTGGATTACGTCGGCGTGATGGCGTTCGAGTTCTTTGAAGTCGACGGTGGCCTCAAGGCCAACGAAATCGCCCCGCGGGTACACAACTCAGGGCACTGGACTACCGAAGGCGCCGAGTGCAGCCAGTTCGAAAACCACCTGCGGGCCGTTGCCGGCCTGCCGTTGGGTTCGACTGCCAAGGTTGGCGAGAGCGCGATGCTCAACTTCATTGGCAAAGTGCCAGAGTCCGAGAAGGTCCTGACCATCGCCGATTGCCATCTGCATCACTATGGCAAGGCGTTCAAGGTCGGCCGCAAGGTCGGTCATGCCAACCTTCGTTGTGCAGACCGCGAGACGCTGGCGGCCCAGATTCTCAAGGTGCAAGCACTGATCGCCGAATAGTTTTTTATGTGCAACGGTGGAACCTTCGGGGTGCGCCGTTCTCTCATGGCAGGTTGCGAAAGTCTGACTAGGCTTTCCAATAGCTACTTCATTGAGAGGAGAATGCCATGGGAATTATCGGAACCATCTTTATCGGCTTGATTGTCGGCCTGCTGGCTCGGTTCCTGAAACCTGGCGATGACAGCATGGGCTGGATCATGACGATCCTGCTCGGTATCGGAGGTTCGCTGGCGGCCACTTACGGCGGCCAAGCCCTGGGCATCTATCAGGCTGGTCAAGGTGCAGGTTTCATCGGTGCGCTGGTGGGCGCCGTTGTGTTGCTGGTGATCTACGGGTTGATCAAAAAGAACTGATCCAGGCGACAAAGCCCTCTCCGCCAAACCGGCCGGGAGGGCTAGAATGCTCGGCGTTTCCTGTTCTTCCCTTTGCCGAGCACCTTCATGCGCCGTCTTTTGTTGACTCTTGTTTTACTGGGTTCGGGCCTTGCCCATGCCGGCGAACTGCCGGAAACCGACTGGCTCGAATTGATGCCCAAGTCGGACCAGAAGGCCCTCGAGGCCATGCCTGAAATCGACCACAACTCCCCTGAAGCCAATGGCACTTTCACCGACAAGGGTGGAATGAAGCAGGCCAAAGGCTTGCCTGCGGTGATGTACTCGACCAAGACCGTTGCGTCGATGAACGACAAGAACATCCGCATTGGCGGTTACCCCGTGCCGCTTGAGTCCGACGCCAAGGGCAACAGCACGTTGTTTTTCCTCGTGCCATACCCGGGCGCCTGCATCCACGTACCGCCTCCGCCTCCCAATCAATTGGTGCTGGTGCGCTATCCAAAGGGCCTGAAGCTGAATGATATCTACACGCCGCTGTGGGTCACCGGCACGCTGAAAGTCGAGAAGGTCAGCAATGACCTGGCCGATGCGGCATATGCGCTGGATGCGCAGAAGGTACGGGTGGTGAAAGAGTCGGATTTGTAACGCCCCGCCAGATGGCTTGGCACAAAAAACTGTGGGAGCGAGCTTGCTCGCGATGGCGGTGTAACAGGCAACTTAAATGTTGAATGTTATGGCCTTATCGCGAGCAAGCTCGCTCCCACATTGGTTTTGTGGTGTTGCTTAGAGAGAGTTGCTGCCGATACTCACGCCCAGCGTATGGCTAGCACCTGGTTTCAGGTTCACCACATCACCCATCACATTCGCCGTCTCGATGCACAGCATGCGCTGCCAGCCATCGTCGGCCATGTCGCTGAACGCGGCGGCGCGGTCGATCCACGGGTTCCAGATCACCGCGGTGCGCGAGCCCATGCTGGTCAGTTCGATGCGTCGCTCCCAGGCCGGGTCGACGATGCTCAGCAGTGGCGGGACATTAAGATAGATGCGGTCAGTTTCGCCGCTAAATCGCAGATCGCCGGACTGTTGCTTGGTTTTCCAGTCTTCCAGGGTTTCGATGTAGCTCAAGCCATCCACGCCTTCGACATGCACTTCGCGCACATCGCTGACGGCAAAGTAACTGTGCAGCGCCTGGCTGATGCTGACGGTTTCAGCGCCCCGGTTGTGGCTGGTCAGGTGGATGTGCAATTGCTCGTCGAGGCGAATGCTCAGCGTCAAATCCACCTGGTGCGGCCAGCCGGGAAAGCCGCCTTCAGGGTAGGGCAGGAGGAATTCGACCTTCAGGCTTTCGCCCTCGGCTTCGATGCCGCCCAGTTCCCAATCCATCGCTCGCACGAAGCCGTGAGCCGACGGCGCTTCATTGCTGGTGCGCATCGCCTGAACGCTTTGCGGGTTGCGCGCAAAGTTGCCGAACCATGGCCAGCACACCGGCACGCCGGCGCGGATGCTCTTGCCGGTCTTGAACACGGCCTCGTCGTTGAGCCAGATCAGCGGCGGCTGGCCGGCCAATTGATAGCTGAGGATGTGCGCGCCTTGCTGGGCCACCAGTAATTCGGCCTGACCGTGGCGGATGCGCCAGCAGTTCAGTTCATCCAGTTTTACGGCTTCAACATTGGGCGTGCTCATGGGACAGCTCTCGATCAGTAACGTGGACGACTATCGACCGCAAAACGGCTACCAGGTTTAAAAGCTCTTTCAGCGAGCCCGGGGCGGAACCGAGCGGGTGCGACCGCTGCCATCGATGGCCACGAACACAAACACCGCTTCGGTTACTTTACGCCACTCGCTGGACAGTGGATCGTCGCTCCAGACCTCGACCATCATCTTGATCGAGCTGCGGCCGATTTCCAGGGCCTGGGTATAAAAGGAGAGCTGAGCGCCCACCGCCACCGGTACCAGAAACGCCATGCGGTCGATTGCAACGGTGGCAACGCGCCCGCCAGCGACCTTGCTGGCCATCGCGGTGCCTGCCAAATCCATCTGCGCCACCAGCCAGCCGCCGAAAATATCGCCAAAGCCGTTGGTTTCGCGAGGAAGCGCGGTGATTTGCAGGGCCAGGTCGCCTTGCGGGATCGGATCTTCTTGTTCGAGTTCTATCATGCCGGGGGGCCTCTGACCCGTGACTCTTCGTTGGTATTGCTGGTGGTAGCCGTCTTCGGGAAAAACGATTCAGCACCGAACATACTACGTTCGTCACGTTTTCCATCAGGCGCCTAAAGGGAAACTCTGCGAAATCGCCTATGAACCTGACAGGCGCTTTCGCACAGCAACCCCTCAAAAACCGGAGCAGGCTTTGAGTATATCGGTCGGTAGACTCCGCGACGACCGTCCGGTTCTCATTTTGACTGTCAAAAACGCACCTCTATGTGCTTTTTCGAACAATTTGCTATCGTGCCGGACCTGCCCAAACCTCAGCCAGCGTTGTTGAGGTTGCAGATCCGACTATAAGAGAAGCCCTTGCCATGACCACAGCGCCCTCGAGCATCGCGCAGCCAGACCAACCCGCACGTCCGCTGACCCGCAACGACTACAAGACTCTATCGCTGTCGGCCCTGGGCGGCGCGCTGGAGTTCTACGATTTCATCATCTTCGTGTTCTTCGCCACGGTGGTGGGCAAGCTGTTCTTCCCGGCGGACATGCCTGAATGGCTACGCCTGATGCAGACCTTCGGCATCTTCGCCGCCGGTTATCTGGCGCGGCCGCTGGGCGGCATCGTGATGGCGCACTTCGGCGACCTGCTGGGCCGCAAGAAAATGTTCACCCTGAGCATTTTCATGATGGCGGTGCCCACCTTGATCATGGGTTTGCTGCCGACTTATGCGCAGATCGGCATGTGGGCGCCGATCCTGTTGCTGTTGATGCGGGTGATCCAGGGCGCGGCCATTGGCGGTGAAGTGCCGGGGGCGTGGGTCTTCGTTTCCGAGCACGTTCCGCAGCGGCATGTCGGCTACGCCTGCGGCACCCTGACCAGCGGCCTGACGGCGGGCATCCTGCTCGGCTCGCTGGTCGCCACGGCGATCAACAGCCTTTACACCCCGGTGGAAGTAGCGGATTACGCCTGGCGGATTCCGTTCTTGCTGGGTGGCGTGTTCGGCCTGTTCTCGGTGTACCTGCGTCGCTGGTTGCACGAAACCCCGGTGTTCGCCGAGTTGCAACAGCGCAAGGCCCTGGCCGAAGAAGTGCCGCTGCGGGCGGTGCTGCGTGACCATCGAGGCGCCATTGCCATTTCGATGTTGCTGACCTGGCTGCTGTCGGCCGCCATCGTGGTGTTGATCCTGATGACCCCGACTGTGTTGCAGACGGTCTATCACTTCTCGCCAACCACGTCCCTGCAGGCGAACAGCGTGGCGATCGTGTTCCTGAGCTTTGGTTGCATCATTGCCGGCGCACTGGCCGATCGCTTCGGTGCGGGACGAGTTTTCGTGATCGGCTGTACCGCGCTGCTGGCCAGTTCCTGGACCTTCTACCACAGCCTGGCCGATCATCCCGACTGGCTGTTCCCGATGTATGCCCTGACCGGTCTGCTGGTCGGCACCATCGGCGCGGTGCCCTATGTGATGGTCAAGGCGTTCCCGCCGGTGGTGCGTTTCAGCGGCCTGTCGTTCTCGTACAACGTCGCCTACGCGATTTTCGGTGGTCTGACACCGATGATCGTCAGCCTGTTGCTCAAGGAGAGTGCGATGGGGCCTGCCTATTATGTGGCGGTGCTATGCGGGGTGGGGATTCTGGTAGGTGCATATCTCTGGAAGAAGGGCCGCTGATAGCGAACGATCACAGCACTCCTCACATCTACAGTTACAACTGAAAGGCCAGCCTTCCAAGCGGAGTGCTGGCCTTTCATCCAATTGTCATATTTCAGCCATAGAGTGTTCACACGGCCTGCTGATACTTGGCCCCGAATAACACACCCTATCTGCTAGGAGTAAGGCATGAAACTGAAGCGTTTGATGGCGGCAATGACTTTTGTCGCTGCTGGCGTTGCGACTGCCAACGCGGTTGCCGCTGTTGACCCTGCTATCCCGAGCTACACCAAGACCACTGGTGTGTCGGGCAACCTGTCCAGCGTTGGTTCCGATACCCTGGCCAACCTCATGACCCTCTGGGCTGAGAACTACAAGAAAGAATACCCGAACGTAAACATCCAGATTCAGGCCGCTGGCTCCGCCACTGCGCCACCTGCGCTGACTGAAGGCACCTCCAACCTGGGCCCGATGAGCCGCAAGATGAAGGACACCGAACTGGCTGCCTTCGAGCAGAAGTACGGCTACAAGCCAACCGCTATCCCGGTTGCCGTGGACGCGCTGGCTGTATTCGTGCACAAGGACAACCCGATCCAGCACCTGACCATGGAACAGGTCGACGCGATCTTCTCGTCCACTCGTCTGTGCGGCGCTAAAGCCGACGTGAAAACCTGGGGCGACCTGGGCGTGACCGGCGACCTGGCCAACAAGCCGGTTCAACTGTTCGGTCGTAACTCGGTATCCGGCACCTACGGCTACTTCAAGGAAGAAGCCCTGTGCAAAGGCGACTACAAGCCTAACGTGAACGAGCAGCCAGGTTCGGCTTCGGTCGTGCAGTCGATCAGCTCCTCGCTGAACGGCATCGGTTACTCGGGCATCGGCTACAAGACCGCTAGCGTGAAGACTGTGGCCCTGGCCAAGAAAGGCAGCCAGGACTTCATCGAAGACACTGAAGAAAACGCCCTGAACGGCAAGTACCCGCTGTCCCGCTTCCTGTACGTGTACGTCAACAAAGCCCCGAACAAGCCACTGGCCCCGCTGGAAGCCGAGTTCGTGAAACTGGTTCTGTCTAAACAGGGTCAGGAAGTCGTAGTGAAAGACGGTTACATCCCACTGCCGGCCAAAGTAGCTGCCAAAGCTCTGGCTGACCTGGGTCTGGCGGAAGGCGGCGCTGAAGTCGCAAAAAAGTAACAAATTGAGTCCAGGGTGAATCCCTCGGACTCACATGGGGGCGGCAGGAGCCGCCCCCATGCACCTCTAATTCTCTATTCGCTGCTGGTTACCGCTAGCGGCGGATTTGTTGCGTCACTGCACTGTCATCTTTCTGTCATACAGGATCGCTAGGGTGTGCGAATGAATGATCTGGCCAATTCCAACATGACTACTAATCCCCCCAAGCGAATTGATTTCAATACGCCTGAGTTGCAACGCAAGCGCCGCATTCGCGCGCTCAAAGATCGCCTGACCCGCTGGTACGTCCTCGTTGGCGGCCTCGCTGTACTGGGCGCGATCACCTTGATCTTCTTCTTCCTTGCCTACGTCGTCGCGCCCCTGTTCCAGGGTGCCAGCCTGACCGCCAAGGACGCCATCACACCCGCCTGGATGCAAGACGCCGGCAAGCCGCTGATGATCTCCCTGGAAGAGCAGAACCAAGTTGCGATGCGGGTTTCCGACAAGGGCCAGGCATTGTTCTTCGACATCGACAGCGGCGCTGAATTGAAGCGCGTCGATCTGTCGATCCCGGCCGGCACCACCGTGACCTCCATCGGTGAAGACCAGCCAGGTCACCCGCTGGTGGCTGTGGGTCTGTCCAACGGTCAGGCCCTGGTGTTCCGTCACACCTATAAAGTCAGCTACCCGGACGGCAAGAAGACCATCACCCCGGCCATCGAGTACCCGTATGGCGAAGCGCCAATCGCGGTGAACGAAGCCGGCGGTGCGCTGGAGCACGTCAGCCTCAACGCCAACGATTCGACCCTGATGCTGGTGGGTTCCACCGGTTCGCAACTCAATGTTCTGTCGCTGACCAGCGAAGAGAACATGATGACCGGCGAAGTCACCAACGAGCAGAAGCGCATCGAACTGCCGCAAATGACCGAGCCGGTGAAGAATATTTTCGTCGACCCGCGTCAGCAGTGGCTGTACGTGATCAACGGGCGTGCCCAGGCCGACGTGTTCAGCCTTCGCGACAAAAGTCTCAACGGTCGCTACAAACTGGCGGAAAACGGCGAAACCGAAGTCACCGCCAGCACCCAGTTGGTGGGCGGTATCTCGCTGATCATCGGTGACTCCAAAGGTGGTCTGGCCCAGTGGTTCATGGCGCGCGACCCCGATGGCGAGCAACGCCTGAAGCAGATCCGCACCTTCCAGATGGGCACCACGCCTATCGTTGAAATCACTGCCGAAGAGCGCCGCAAGGGCTTCGTTGCCCTCGACGCTTCCGGCAAGCTCGGCGTGTTCCACAGTACCGCCCACCGTACCTTGCTGGTGGAGTCGGTCGCTGAAGGCCAGGGCATCTTCGGTCTGTCGCCGCGTGCCAACCGCTTGATCGTGGAAGCCGGCGGCAAGTTGCATCCGCTGCTGCTCGACAACCCGCATCCGGAAGTCTCGTGGAGCGCACTGTGGAGCAAGGTCTGGTACGAGAACTACGACGAGCCTAAATACGTCTGGCAATCGACCGCCGCCAACACCGACTTCGAACCCAAGCTGAGCCTGTCGCCGCTGACCTTCGGTACCCTGAAAGCCGCGTTCTACGCCATGCTGTTGGCCGCTCCACTGGCCGTTGCCGCGGCGATCTACACCGCGTACTTCATGGCTCCGGGCATGCGCCGCAAGGTCAAGCCGGTGATCGAGTTGATGGAAGCGATGCCGACGGTGATTCTCGGTTTCTTCGCCGGTCTGTTCCTCGCGCCATATGTGGAAGGGCATTTGCCGGGCATCTTCAGCCTGCTGATGTTGCTGCCGATCGGCATCCTGGTCGCCGGATTCACCTTCAGCCGCCTGCCTGAGTCGATTCGCCTGAAAGTCCCGGATGGCTGGGAAAGTGCGCTGCTGATTCCGGTGATCCTGTTTGTGGGTTGGCTGTCGTTGTACATGAGCCCGTTCATGGAAAACTGGTTCTTCGGCGGCGACATGCGCATGTGGATCTCCCACGACCTGGGCATCACCTACGACCAGCGCAACGCCCTGGTGGTCGGCCTGGCCATGGGCTTCGCGGTCATCCCGAACATCTACTCCATCGCCGAAGACGCCGTGTTCAGCGTGCCTCGCGGCCTGACCTTGGGCTCCCTGGCCCTCGGTGCCACGCCGTGGCAGACCATGACCCGCGTGGTGATCCTCACCGCGAGCCCGGGTATCTTCTCGGCGCTGATGATCGGCATGGGCCGTGCGGTCGGCGAAACCATGATCGTGTTGATGGCCACCGGTAACACCCCGGTCATGGAAATGAACCTGTTCGAAGGCCTGCGCACCCTGGCGGCCAACGTCGCGGTGGAAATGCCCGAATCGGAAGTCGGCGGCAGCCACTACCGCGTGCTGTTCCTCTCGGCGCTGGTGCTGCTGTTGTTCACCTTCGTCATGAACACCCTCGCGGAACTGATTCGTCAGCGTCTGCGCAAGAAATACTCGTCGCTTTAAGCAAAGGTAGAAGTCTGTGAAACAGAACTCCCTGAAAGGATGGTTCAAGAGCGGCGCCCCCGGCGTCTGGATCAGCGGTGGCGCGGTGTCCATCGCGGTCATCATGACCATTGGCCTGCTGGCAGTGATTGCCGTGCGTGGCCTTGGTCACTTCTGGCCGGCTGACCTGGTGCATGCCAGTTACGACGTACCGGGCCAGGCCAATCACTTGGTGATCGGCGAAATCGTACAGAAGGAAGAAGTGCCACGTGCCCGCCTGAAGAGCGCCGGCCTGCCGGTGCCTGACGAAGGCCCGGAGTTCATGACCCGCGAGCTGATCAAGGTCGGCAACCGTGACCTGAACGGCAACGACTTCACCTGGATCGTCGGCGAGTGGCTGACCAGGCAGACGACGCCGCCGGAGCTGATGGCCATCGAGCGTCGCGAGTGGGGCAACTTCTACGGTTACCTGGTCAACGTCAAACAGGATGGCAAGGTTGTCGCTGAAGGCGAAGCCGCATGGCCTGAGTTGCAGGCCCGTGTTGACCGGGTCAACAAGCTGGCTGCACAACTCAAGAGCCTGGAAAAAACCGACATCGGCGCGATCAACGCCGGTCTCGAACGCATCCGCCTGCACGGTCGCAAGCTTGAGCTGGATGGCAAACTCGACGCCACCGCACAAGCGGACATGGAATCCGAGCGCGCCGAACTCAATGCCCGCTATCAGGATGTTGAAGCGCGCCTGAGCGATCTGCATGCGCAGTTCAACCGCGACAGCCTGACCGCCCGCGATGCGAACGGTAAGGAAATCGAAATCGGCATCGGCAAAGTGGTTCACGCCTACCAGCCGAACGCCATGAGCACGACCACCAAGATCGGTTTCTACTTCAGCAAGGTCTGGGAGTTCCTGAGCGACGACCCGCGTGAAGCGAACACCGAAGGCGGGATCTTCCCGGCCATCTTCGGCACCGTGATGATGACCCTGATCATGGCAATGATCGTGACCCCGTTCGGCGTACTTGCGGCGGTGTACCTGCGTGAATACGCCAAGCAGAACGCACTGACCCGGATTATCCGCATCGCAGTGAACAACCTGGCGGGCGTTCCGGCCATCGTTTACGGCGTGTTCGGCCTGGGCTTCTTCGTCTACGTGCTGGGCGGCTCGCTCGACCGTCTGTTCTTCCCGGAAGCACTGCCGGCACCGACCTTCGGTACACCGGGTCTGCTCTGGGCTTCGCTGACCTTGGCACTGCTGGCGGTGCCGGTGGTGATCGTGGCCACCGAAGAAGGTCTGGCGCGGATTCCTCGCACCGTGCGTGAAGGCTCGTTGGCCCTCGGCGCAACCAAGGCTGAAACCCTGTGGAAGATCGTGCTGCCGATGGCCAGCCCGGCGATGATGACCGGCATGATCCTCGCGGTGGCCCGCGCCGCGGGTGAAGTGGCGCCGCTGATGCTGGTGGGTGTGGTCAAACTGGCGCCGTCGCTGCCGGTGGACGGTAACTACCCGTACCTGCACCTGGACCAGAAGATCATGCACTTGGGCTTCCACATCTATGACGTCGGCTTCCAGAGCCCGAACGTCGAAGCCGCGCGACCGCTGGTGTACGCCACGGCGCTGCTGCTGGTGCTGGTGATCGCGACATTGAACCTGTCGGCGGTGTACATCCGTAACCACCTGCGCGAGAAGTACAAGGCGCTGGATAGCTGATTTCCAATGTGGGAGCGGGCTTGCTCGCGAAAGCGGTGGGTCAGGCAACATTGATGTTGAATGTGCCGGCCTCTTCGCGAGCAAGCCCGCTCCCACACTGGACCGCGTCCACCGGAATATTGATGGGAACTGCAATAAGCAGCGTTCCGAACCGAATTTGTTAGCACAGGGAGCCTCCCATGCAGCACGAAGCACATACCCACGGCATCAACATGTCGGCCCTGGGTCGCGACAAACAGAGCCTGAACCTCGAGCAGGAAACCGTAGCTATCGAAGTACCGGGCCTGAGCCTGTTCTACGGCGAAAAACAAGCGCTGTACGACGTCAGCATGAACATCCCGAAACAGCGCGTGACCGCTTTCATCGGTCCGTCCGGCTGTGGCAAGTCCACGCTGCTGCGTACCTTCAACCGGATGAACGACCTGGTTGACGGCTGCCGCGTTGAAGGCGAGATCAACCTGTACGGCAACAACATCTACCGCAAGGGCGAGGACGTGGCCGAGCTGCGTCGTCGCGTCGGCATGGTGTTCCAGAAGCCCAACCCGTTCCCGAAAACCATCTACGAAAACGTGGTCTACGGCCTGCGCATCCAGGGCATCAACAAGAAGCGCGTGCTCGACGAAGCCGTTGAGTGGGCGTTGAAAGGCGCGGCGCTGTGGGACGAGGTCAAGGACCGTCTGCACGAGTCGGCACTGGGCCTGTCCGGTGGTCAGCAGCAGCGTCTGGTGATCGCTCGCACCATCGCCGTTGAGCCGGAAGTGCTGCTGCTCGACGAACCGTGCTCGGCACTCGACCCGATCTCCACGCTGAAAGTCGAAGAGCTGATCTACGAACTGAAATCCAAGTTCACCATCGTCATCGTGACCCACAACATGCAACAGGCGGCGCGGGTGTCCGACTACACCGCGTTCATGTACATGGGCAAGCTGGTCGAGTTTGGCGACACCGATACCCTGTTCACCAATCCGGCGAAGAAGCAGACCGAAGACTACATCACCGGTCGCTACGGCTAGCGGCAGCCACGAGCCGCGAACTTCAAGCGGCAAGTCAGGGCGGTTCGGGTACAACACATCAGCTTGCAGCTTGTAGCTTGCAGCTCACAGCTTTTGCGGAGCAGACAACATGATTTCTAAGGAAGGCCTTACACACCACATCTCCCAGCAGTTCAACGCCGAACTGGAGGAAGTGCGCAGCCACCTCCTGGCCATGGGCGGGCTGGTCGAGAAGCAGGTCAACGACGCGGTGACCGCGCTGATCGAGGCCGACTCCGGCCTGGCCCAGCAAGTGCGCGAGATCGATGACCAGATCAACCAGATGGAACGCAACATCGACGAGGAATGCCTGCGCATTCTGGCCCGTCGCCAGCCGGCGGCTTCCGACCTGCGCCTGATCATCAGCATTTCCAAGTCGGTGATCGACCTGGAGCGCATCGGTGACGAAGCGACCAAGATCGCCCGTCGCGCGATCCAGCTGTGCGAAGAAGGCGAAGCGCCGCGCGGATACGTGGAAGTGCGCCACATCGGTGACCAGGTGCGCAACATGGTGCGCGACGCACTGGACGCCTTTGCCCGTTTCGACGCCGAGCTGGCGTTGTCGGTGGCGCAGTACGACAAGATCATCGACCGCGAATACAAGACCGCCTTGCGTGAGCTGGCCACTTACATGATGGAAGATCCGCGTTCCATTTCGCGGGTTCTGAGCATTATCTGGGTGCTGCGTTCGCTGGAACGTATCGGCGACCACGCGCGTAATATCTCCGAGCTGGTGATCTACCTGGTACGCGGCACCGACGTGCGGCACCTGGGTCTCAAGCGCATGAAGGAAGAAGTCGAAGGAACCAGCGGCGAAACAGCTAATGTTCCGGGCAAAACTGACGATAAGTAAGGTTGCCCAAGTAAAGCGCCCGGCCTTTTGGCCGGGCGTTTTTGTTTGCGGCTTACGAATTCGAAAGGCAGCACCCGCGAACGAAAAGTCCGGCGTGACTGAAGGTTTTTTGGCAATGTGCCATCAGCAAGGCGGTATGCTGGCCGGGATTTTTTAAAGGGGTTTTGGATGAGTAAGGTCAGTGTGTTGGTCGTGGACGACGCGTCGTTCATTCGTGACCTGGTGAAAAAGTGCCTGCGCAATTATTTCCCGGGCATGCGGATCGAAGATGCGATCAACGGCAGAAAGGCCCAGGCCATGCTGGCCAAGGAAGCCTTCGACCTAGTCCTGTGCGACTGGGAAATGCCGGAAATGTCCGGCCTGGAACTGCTGACCTGGTGCCGCGAGCAAGACAACCTCAGAGCCATGCCTTTCGTGATGGTGACCAGCCGTGGCGACAAAGAGAACGTTGTCCAGGCGATTCAGGCCGGGGTATCCGGCTACGTCAGCAAACCGTTCACCAACGAGCAACTGATCACCAAGGTCAAGCAGGCGCTGCACAAGGTCGGCAAACTCGACGCCTTGATCAACGTCGCCGCGACCAAAACCAGCCCTGCCTTCGCTAACGACTCCCTCGCTGCCCTGACCGGTGGCAAGGCCCCCGTCGCCACGCCAACGGCCGCACCCGCACCGTCCAAAGGCTTGCTCAACAGCCCGCCGATCAAGGCGCCAGCAGCCTCTTCGGCACCCGCCAGTGGCCGTGGCCAGGGTCAACTGCGGTTGCCCAACGGTATCCAGCAATGCGTGATCAAGGCCCTGAGCCTCAAGGAAGCGCTGCTGGTGGTGAAGCGCTCCGAGATCCTGCCGCAGATCCTCGACAGCGCCGTGCTGGACCTGGAGCAGGGCGACAATGCCGAAATCGCCCGCCTCAACGGCTATCTGCACGCCGTCGTGGCCCACGAACCGAAGCCCGACAGTGACTGGCTGCAACTGACCTTCCGCTTTGTCGACCAGGATGCGCAGAAGCTCGATTACATCTCGCGCCTGATTGCGCGGGGTACGGCGCAGAAGCACTTCATTCCTGGTGCTTGATCCAGCGTCGTCTGCGAGTTCGAAGGGTCCATTGGCCTTGCCGAAAGTCTTCTGAACGGCCCATTTTGAAACATCTGCCGACTACCCGGGTCCATTGCAGCTGCTAGGCTCAATCCCAGATCTCACTCGACAGAATTCTTGCTCATGTTCTCGCGCCTGCTGCTTATATGTGGCCTGTTCATGGTCGCCAACTCGGCCATGGCCATGACCATCTACAAATCCAAAGATGCCTATGGTGTGGTTTCCTACAGCGACCGCCCTAGCAAAGGCGCCCATGTGTTCGTTTTTCGCGATGGCATGGTCGAGCACCTTGAGCGCCAGGTGCGCCTTATCATCATGAAGAAGAATGGCGTGCACAGCGTGTACGTGCGCAATGACCTGTATGCGCCGGTCGAAGTCGAATTGAGCTTTGCAGGGGTGAAGAACGCCAGCGGTGTGCCGGGCGGGACGATTCGGCGGGTGATCCCGCTACGCAGCAGCGTTCGCCTGGCGCAGTTCACGGCGACTAAAGGTGGGAAGCCCATCGCGTACGTCCCGAAGTTCAACTACTCCCTGGGCGACCCCTCAGGGCCCATGGTTGGCTATCGGTACCCGTTGCCCTGGCGTGGCGGACCGTTCCGGATAAGCCAGGGCGCCAATGGCCCCTACAGCCACTTCGGGCCCAAGAGCCGATACGCCATGGATATCGCGATGCCTGAGGGCACGCCGATCATTGCCGCGCGAGGCGGTGTGGTAGTGAAAACCGAGAACAGACAGAGTGGGCGCGGCACCGACGCATCCGGCAATTTCGTGCGGGTGCTGCACGATGACGGGACCATGGGCGTTTATCTGCACCTGAAGAAAGGCTCGGTCTGCGTTCGGGAAGGTCAGCGGGTAACGGTAGGGAGTGCGCTGGCGTTGTCCGGCAACACCGGCAACAGCACCGGGCCGCATTTGCACTTCGTGGTGCAGCGCAATACCGGGCTGGGGCTGGTCTCGATTCCGTATCAGTTCAACCAGCCGGTAGGCGCACTGCCCAACTTTGCGTTGGGCAAGCAGTAAAGCCTTGGGATCAATGCGGTTTAACGAATCGCATCAATCCAGCATCAACACCTTGGCCAGAACGATCTTCGGCCCTTTCATCTTCTTGATGATGATCCGCAGGCCTTCGACTTCCAGCACTTCTTCCTCTTCGGGTACGCGCTTGAGGCTCTCGTAGACCAGTCCGGCAAGGGTTTCGGCTTCGACGTGGTCGAGGTCGATACCCAGCAGTCGCTCAACCTTGAACAGCGGCGTATCGCCCCGCACCAACAGCTTGCCCGGCTGATACGCGAGGATCCCGCGTTCGGCCTTGCGGTGTTCGTCCTGGATGTCGCCCACCAGCACTTCCAGCACGTCTTCCATGGTCAGGTAGCCGATGATGTTGCCGTCGGCCTCTTCGACCACGGCGAAGTGCGAGCCGCCCTTGCGGAACTGTTCCAGCAACTGCGACAGCGGCATGTGCCGCGACACCCGCTCCAGTGGGCGGGTCAGTTCGGCCAGGTTGAACGACTCGGGAATGTGGTCCAGTGCCGCCAGTTCCAGCAGCAGATCCTTGATGTGCAGCAGGCCGACGAACTCCTGGCGCTCGCTGTCGTACACCGGGTAACGGCTGAACTTGTGGCGACGGAACATCGCCAGGATCTGCTTGAGCGGCGCGTTGAACTCCAGGGTCACCAGGTCTTCGCGGGAATTGGCCCAGTCGACCACTTCCAGTTCACCCATTTCCACCGCCGAGGCCAGGACGCGCATGCCTTGGTCGCTCGGGTCCTGGCCACGGCTGGAGTGCAGGATCAGTTTCAGTTCTTCACGGCTGTAGTGATGCTCGTGATGCGGGCCGGGCTCACCTTGCCCCGCAATGCGCAGGATGGTGTTGGCGCTGGCGTTGAGCAGGTAGATGGCCGGGTACATGGCCCAATAGAACAGGTACAGCGGCACGGCGGTCCACAGCGACAGCAACTCGGGTTTGCGGATGGCCCAGGATTTGGGGGCCAGTTCGCCGACCACGATGTGCAGGTACGAAATGATGAAGAAGGCGGTGAAGAACGAGATGCCTTTGACCACTTCGGCCGACTCGACGCCGACTGCGCTCAACACCGGCTCAAGAATGTGGGCAAACGCGGGTTCACCGACCCAACCCAGGCCCAGGGAGGCGAGGGTGATACCCAATTGGCAAGCCGACAGGTAAGCATCGAGTTGACTGTGCACGGTGCGCAGGATGTGCCCGCGCCAGCCGTTTTTGTCAGCGATGGCCTCGACCCGGGTCGAGCGCAATTTGACCATGGCAAATTCCGCCGCAACGAAAAATCCGTTGAGCAAAACCAGGATCAGAGCAAAAAGAATCATGCCGAAGTCGGCGAAAATGGTAGCGAGGGTCAAGCCAGGGGAAGGGTCCATGATGGAGTTTTGCGGGTTCCGTATATTCGAGAGGGAAGTAAAAAACCGCGCCTGAAAGGCAGGCACAAGTCAGCCAATGTAGCGGCTGACCGGCTAGTTGCCTAGTGGCGCGTGCTGGCCGGTATCAGTCAGTGGTGCTGATAACCCGTGATTTGGTGACTTGAGCCGGGGCAAAGTGGCAGGTAAAGGTACTGCCGTGGCCCGGTACGCTGCTGATTTCCATCCGTGCCCGATGTCGTAACAAGACGTGTTTGACGATCGCCAGTCCCAGGCCGGTGCCCCCGGTGTTGGAGTTGCGGCTGGAGTCGACGCGATAGAAGCGTTCGGTCAGGCGCGGCAGGTGTTTGGCATCGATGCCGATCCCGGAATCCTGCACGCTCAGGTGCGCCCCCTGGTCATCGCCCCACCAGCGAATGCGGATATTGCCTTCGGCCGGGGTGTATTTCACCGCGTTGAACACCAGGTTGGAAAACGCGCTGCGCAACTCCGCTTCGCTGCCCTTGAGCAGAATCGTCGGGTCGGCTTCCAGGATGATTTTCTGGTTTTTCTGGCCGGACAACTGCTGCGCATCGCTCTTGATCGATTGCAGCAAGCCGTCGATCGGCACCGGCTGGTTGTCCGACGGATAATCGGTGGCTTCCAGCTTGGCCAGCAACAACAGGTCGTTGAGCAAGGTCTGCATGCGTCCGCCTTGTTGCTGCATCTGCTGCAAGGCGCGGCCCCAGCGCGGGTTCACCTCGTCGACGTTGTCGAGCAAGGTTTCCAGGTAACCGCAGATCACCGTCAACGGTGTGCGCAGTTCATGGGAAACGTTGGCGATGAAGTCTTTGCGCATTTGCTCAAGCTGATGGATGCGCGTGACATCGCGCACCAGCATCAAGTGTTCGTTATTGCCGTAGCGGGTGATGTACAGCTGAATGCGCACGCGGTCGTTGGTCGGCGAGGGGATTTCCAGTGGCTCGGCATAACTGTCTTGCTCGAAGTATTCCTTGAAGCGCGGATGGCGCACCAGGTTGGTCACCGGTTGGCCACTGTCCTGTGGCGTCTTGAGGCCCAGCAGGGTTTCGGCGGCGCGGTTCCACCATTCCAGGTTGCCGTCGGTATCGAGCATGATCACCGCATCCTTGAGCGCGGCGGTGGATTCCTGAACCCGGTCGATCACCGCTTGCAGGCGTCCGCGTACCCGTTGGTCGCGGCGTTGCAGGTGGTAGATGCTGTCGAACACCTCGCCCCACAGGCCGTAGCCGTCGGGTGGCGCTTCATCGGGTTTGTGCAGGCGCAGCCACTCGTGCAGACGCAGCAATTGCTTGAGGGTCCAGGCCAGGTAAAGACCCAGGCCTGCAGCGAGGCTCCAGCCGTAATAGCCGGTGATCAGGCCGATCACCAGGCAGGCGGTGACCAGCAGCAGCATGTGGCGAATCAGGGTGCCATGCCAGTTTTGGTTCACGAAAAAAATACGTCCTTGAAAGTGGAACCGCTGCGATCATCAGGCCTTGGTTGAGAACCGGTAGCCAGTGCCGCGCACGGTTTGTACCAGATTTTCGTAAGCATCGCCGAGGGCTTTGCGCAGGCGTCGAATGTGCACGTCGACCGTACGCTCTTCGACGTAGACGTTGCCGCCCCAGACCTGATCCAGCAACTGGCCACGCGTGTAGGCGCGCTCCTGGTGGGTCATGAAGAATTGCAGCAGGCGGTATTCAGTCGGTCCCATCTCGGCAGGACGGCCGTCGATGGTCACGCGGTGGCTGATCGGGTCCAGCAGCAGACCGCCGACTTCGATTGGCGCCTCGCCATCAGTCGGGCCGGCACGGCGCAGCACGGCCTTCAGGCGCGCTACCAGCTCACGGGGGGAAAACGGCTTGGTGATGTAGTCGTCGGCGCCGACTTCCAGGCCCTGGATCTTGTTGTCCTCTTCACCCTTGGCGGTGAGCATGATGATCGGGATGTCCCCGGTCAGTTCATCACGCTTGAGGCGACGGGCCAGTTCGATGCCGGACGTGCCGGGCAGCATCCAGTCGAGCAGGATCAGGTCCGGTTTGCGGTCGACGATAATGGCGTGGGCCTGCTGGGAGTTTTCAGCCTCCAGGCAGTCATAGCCGGCCATTTCCAATGCAACGGCGATCATTTCGCGAATAGGCGCTTCGTCGTCGACGATCAGAATGCTCCTGCCAACCATGCCCTTATTCCTCTTGTCATTTAACTGTCTTGCGCCGCATTAGATAACGGAATTATTGCAGTCGTGTGACAGTATTTTAGTCGGTCGGCGATTGGCTGGATCCTGGGCTAAGCTTTAAGTCCGAATCCTGACAACCACAAAGGAAGGCTTCAAATGAATCTACACTCGCAATCCCTCAAGGCCCTGCTGCTGGCCGCTGCCCTGGCATTGCCTTCGATGGCCTTCGCCGCCGAACCGGGCATGATGAAAGACGGCATGATGACTGACCACAAAGGGATGACCCTGTACACCTTCGACAAGGACGCGGACGGCAAGTCGATGTGCAACGGCGACTGCGCCAAATACTGGCCGCCAATGATGGCGCCGGCGGGTGCCAAGGCCGAAGGTAAATGGACAGTCGTCAAGCGTGACGATGGCAAGATGCAATGGGCTTATGACGGCAAGCCG
The DNA here is from genome assembly GCF_047345015.1 of Pseudomonas monachiensis. NCBI lineage: Bacteria > Pseudomonadati > Pseudomonadota > Gammaproteobacteria > Pseudomonadales > Pseudomonadaceae > Pseudomonas > Pseudomonas monachiensis. Next base: position 6,057,629 of record NZ_CP178857.1, on the reverse strand, counting down.
CTGTACTACTACGAGGACGACAAAAAACCTGGAGACATGACGGGTGACAAGAAAAAAGACGTCTGGCATGTCGTTCGCGAGCATATGTAACAACGCAAAAAGATCGCAGCCTTCGGTAGGAGCTGCCGCAGGCTGCGATCTTTTCAAAGGTCAACGCAGCGCGTAGTCCAGCACAATCCCGACGAAAATCGCCAACCCCGCCCAGTGATTGTGCAAAAACGCCTTGAAACAGCGCATCCGGTCCTTGCCTCGGGTGTACCAGAACTCCCACGCAAAGCAGCCCGCCGCCACCAGTAATCCGAGGTGGAACCAGCCGCCAAGGTCGAACTTCGACCCCGCCAGCAACAGGCAGCCCAACGCCAGCCCTTGCAGGGTCAGGATGATCGCCCGGTCCGCGTCGCCGAACAGGATCGCCGTGGATTTCACGCCGATCTTCAGGTCGTCATCTCGGTCGGTCATCGCGTAGTACGTGTCGTAACCCACGGTCCACATCAGGTTGGCGATCCATAGCAACCACGCGACGGCCGGCAATTCACCGGTTTCTGCGGTGAACGCCATCGGCATCCCCCACGAAAATGCGGCGCCCAGCACCACTTGCGGGTAATAGGTGTAGCGCTTCATGAACGGGTAACTGAACGCCAGCGCCAGGCCGCCCAACGACAGCCAAATGGTCGCGGCATTGGTGCACAGCACCAGCAGGAAGCTCGCGCCCATCAGCAATGCGAAGAACACCAGCGCCTCTTTGGAGCTGATCTTGCCGCTCACCAGCGGCCGCTGCTCGGTACGCTTCACATGGCCATCGACCTTGCGGTCCGCCCAGTCGTTGATCACACAGCCACCGGCGCGGGTCAGCACCACGCCGAGGACGAAAATCACAATGTTGGCCAGGGACGGCGACCCCTTGCCGGCAATCCACAGCGCCCACAGCGTTGGCCAGAGCAGCAGGTAAATGCCGATCGGCTTGTCCATGCGGGTCAGCTGAATGAAATCCCAGGCCCGAGGATTCAAGCGGTTCAAGGACTTGAGCAGGCTTTGGTACATCAACGGTTCTCCGATCGGGCGCAGGCGGCGTCCCACAGGGAAGGCAGGAAAATTTCGGCCACCAAAACGCTCAAGGCACCGCGGTCGAAGCGCGAGCGGCGGCCCCACAGCCCAGGGGATTGCACCTCGGCGGGCAACCACGATTGCGGATAATGGCAAACCTCGATGGCCCGGCGCTGAAAAGCCTGATCGCAAAACAGCAATTCGCCCAGCGAGCGGCTGCCCAGTTCGTCCATGTGCAAGCCGTCGCCTTGCAATGCACTGCGTGAGGCTACGCTGCGCGCAAACACCCACGCCTGGCCATGACCGCGCAAATACACCTCGCGCACCCAACCCTCACTGCCATCGGCCAGGTCCAGCGCTGTGCACTCGTCGGCACGCAGGGGTTGCCAGCCTTCGAACATCGGCGAGACGCTGAACGCATCATTCGACAGATGAATCAGGCGTCGAGTCAGTGAGCCTTCGTCGAACAGCCAGTCGAGAGTGGAGGCATCGGGGAGTGGCGCCAGTTCGCTGCGCGAGAGCCAGAGAGGAGCTGGAGAGGGGGATTCTGTGTGATGCACAATGAGTCATTATTGGCAGCAAATGAGGCGGCGAGCTTAACATGTCAGCTGCCGATATCGATTGAATTGGCCTGCCGTTGCGCCGAACAGGCTTGCATCCGGCGGCTCCGATCAGTACAAAACGCGCTGAGTTGGACGGCAGTGCTGCAACCATCGACCGTCCGGCCGGCAAAACGCCTGAACCTTGAGGAAGTACCTGATGAAAAAGTGGCAATGTATCGTCTGCGGCCTGATCTACAACGAAGCCGACGGTTGGCCGGATGACGGCATTGCGCCGGGCACCCGTTGGGAAGACGTCCCGGCAGACTGGCTGTGCCCGGACTGCGGTGTGGGCAAAATGGATTTTGAAATGATCGAAATCGCTGCCTGAATAATTGAGGAGTAAGGAATGAACGCACCTGTCGTAATCATTGGCACCGGCCTGGCGGGCTACAACGTGGCCCGCGAGTTTCGCAAACTCGATAGCGAAACCCCGCTGCTGCTGATTACCGCCGATGACGGGCGCTCCTACTCCAAGCCGATGCTCTCCACCGGCTTCGGCAAAAACAAGGATGCCGACGGCCTGAGCATGGCCGAACCCGGCGCCATGGCCGAGCAGCTCAAGGCCGAAATACGCACCCACACGCGCATCAGCGGTATCGACCCGGGCCACAAACGCCTGTGGATCGGTGAAGAAGCGGTGATCTACCGCGACCTGATCCTGGCCTGGGGCGCCGAAACCGTGCGCGTGCCCATTGAGGGTGATGCGGCGGATTGCGTATTCCCGATCAACGACCTGGAAGACTACGCACGCTTCCGTGCGGCGGCGGCCGGCAAGCGCCGCGTGCTGCTGCTCGGCGCCGGCCTGATCGGCTGCGAATTCGCCAACGACCTGACCCTGGGCGGCTACGAAGTACAGCTGGTTGCGCCGTGCGAACAAGTCATGCCGACCCTGCTGCACCCGGCGGCGGCCGCTGCGGTGCAGGCTGGCCTCGAAAGTCTCGGCGCGCGTTTCCACCTCGGCCCCGTGCTCAATCGCCTGCAACGCGTGGCTGACGGCCTGGAAGCGCACCTGTCCGATGGCCAGGTGATCCCGTGCGACGTGGTGGTCTCGGCCATTGGCCTGCGCCCGCGCGTCGACCTGGCGGCTGCGGCCGGTTTGCAGGTCAACCGCGGCATCATGGTCGATCGGCACTTGAAGACCTCTCATGCCAACATCTACGCCTTGGGCGACTGCGCCGAGGTCGACGGGCTGAACCTGCTGTACGTGATGCCCCTGATGAGCTGTGCGAGGGCGCTGGCGCAAACCCTGGCCGGCAACCCGACCGCCGTCACCTATGGCCCGATGCCGATCACCGTCAAAACTCCGGTCTGCCCGCTGGTGGTGTCCCCGCCGCCACGGGGCGCAGAGGGCATCTGGACAGTCGAAGGGCAGGGCGCCGACATCAAGGTTTTGTGTCGCGATGCCGCGGGCAAGCTGCTCGGTTACGCCCTCACCGGTGCCGCCGTGATGGAAAAACTGGCCCTGAACAAAGAGCTTCCGGCCCTGTTGGCATAAATAGCGGTCGTTCTGTCGGAATCACCCCCCTTTTGCCCCAACAATGGCCGCGCCGATACTGGCGCGGGGCCTCACTGCGTGCCATCCTCACTCCCGTCTGCCGCAGAGTAGAGCACCTGCGGCGCTTTTGGCGCTGCTCCGCGAGAGCAGCACGGACATAACAACAACAAACCGTCAAAGGGGCTTCACTCACATGCGTAAACCAGACCTCGCCGCAGCCATTGCTGAAAAAGCAGACCTCACCAAAGAACAAGCCAACCGCGTTCTCAACGCCGTTCTTGAAGAAATCACCGGTGCCCTGCACCGCAAAGACAGCGTGACGCTGGTGGGTTTCGGCACCTTCCTGCAACGCCATCGCGGTGCCCGCACCGGCAAAAACCCGCAAACCGGTGAACCCGTCAAAATCAAGGCCAGCAACACCGTTGCGTTCAAGCCAGGCAAATCGTTGAAAGACAGCGTTAATCCGTAATCCGTTTTCACCTCCCGCGCAGCGGGGGAGTGGAATAAAAAATGGGCACGCCAACCAGGGTTGGGTGCCCATTTTTTTGTGGAGGGTTAATTGAGGATCCCTGACTGCCCTATTGCGACAAGCAGTACCATCGCACCTACAAGCCCAATAAAACTCCATTGCAGCATTACAAGGTGTCGCTTAAGTGGGAGGGGGAAGCTGTCTATGTCCTCAGAATTGGCTAGACCTCGTTTAAGGAAAAACCCCGGGAATGTAAGAATGCTAGAAATGTTTCCTACCAGCGGTAACCTGCCATAGATAGTTGTGCGCTTATATATTCCGAAAGTCAGTAGAGACGAGCTGTTTTTGAAGTGTGACGACATCAAGTCACCCTTGGTATAACTCAGATACAAAGCTGTTCCAATGCAGATGAATTGACAAATAATAACCACGCCGCCCAAGCTGCCGATGATCATTTTAGCGGTAGTCATTTCATGGTCTCTCGATGCCCCTCCACCGACGGCAATCTTTAGCGAGCCGCCGTATTTGAAGTATTTAGCAGCCTTTGCCACACCTTCAAGGTGTGGCAAAGGCTGCATCTGTCCCGCTATGTCATCGCGCCGTGATCAGGCTATTTGAGCACTCCTGATTTCAATAACGTTATTAGTAATGCCAAAACTGCGAATGACCCGATAACACTCCATTGCAACGCGACTAGCTTCCGTCTCAGTGGGTGGGGGAAAAATTCAAAGTCCTCAATGCTGAGGATTCCATGTTTGATGTAAAAACTGGGAAAAGTAAGAACCATACAAGCGCTACCCACAAGCTGCAGCTTGCCCCAAGGGCCTGTATGTATACGTACGGTGTTAGTAATGGATGAAGAGCTGTTCTTGAAATGCTCTAGCAACAACTCTCTCTTCGTATAGCCAAAGTACAATGCGACGACATTGCCGATCATCAGAGTGGCGATCGGAATGCCACACAAGCTGCCAGCAACCATTTCCGCGGTAGTCATTTCGTATTCTCGTAAACGACTTCGGCGATCTCCTCACCACCAATTTCTCCCAATTTTCCACCCGCATAGGTGCCTGCACCCACCGCAACGATACTGCACGCAAGCATTGAAAATCCGCCTGTTGGAACTCCCATTGCCACGCAAAGTCCGCCGATTGCTGAAGCGGTTAACATCCTGCCTGCAGCCATGCCTCCAGCCACTCCACCGGTAAAACTCCCAGACTCTGTTAGCCGGATTCGTTCACATGCCTCGGTACTTCCTGCAGCGCAAACATCTTGAACCTTCCTGGCAGATGCTCCTCCGCCGACGGCAGTAACCAGCCAACCACCGTACTGAACGTATTTTGAAGCCTTTGCCACACCTTCAAGATGGGTGGCATAGCCCGGTATTTGCCCCGCAGGACTGGCATTGGTCCAGTGGTGGACCAGGCTTTGGCTGGAGATGCCCAACATTTTTTTCAAATTGATGTGGTTTGGGAATCCAATTCCCTTGCGGGTCAGTGCCGTCATATGGCTGTTCAGTTGTGCGAGCAGACGCTGGCGCTCTGCAAAGAACGCTGGCGAGCGCAGGTGCCCGTCTCTTTGAAGCGTATTTTGTTGCAACGCTTCAATATCCCTCAAAGCATTGCCGACGTTATCCAGATTATTCTTGAAAATGCTCGCGCCGACTCCAATAGCGCCGGAGCCATAGGTCAAGAAGTTCTGGATGACATCCCGGTGCTGCACCATGAAATCCGCTTCTTCCGGGCTGAGCGTTTCAAGCACCCGATTGGTCTTGGCCGCCACGTCCATGAGCAGGGCTTCTTCACGGGTGCACTGGTAGTTGCTGGGGTCGCTCAGCACGATCATCGAGCCGGCTTTGACGTCGCTCAAGTTGGGATTGAGCAGTTTGAATTTGCCCATCACCGCCGGGTCGCGCAGGGTGAACAACGAGGCCTCAAGCTGTTCGCGGGTGGTGCTTTTGGGCACGATGTAGAAGCCCGGCTCCGGCGCATCGCGGCCAGTGAGCTGTGGTGGAGATGGGGCGTTTGTCATTGACGTAAAACCAGATGGGCGCGGTGCAATCGGACTTCTGGTGGTTGTCGACGATGGTATGGCCGAGGCCGATTGAGCGGTTGCCCTGGCTGCTTTCGGTGCAGGAGGTTCATTGACATAACTGCCCTCGAAATTCGAGGGAATCAGTTGGGCTTCACAGGGGCAGCCGCTGAAACTATCCAGCGTGCCAGCAACACGTCGACCCTCGCTTAGGACGTGAGAAACGCCGCCGATGATCCGGTAACTCTTCTTGTCTTTTCCGCAACTGACCAGATCACCCTCACGAGCATGGATGAGACCGAAACTGAAAGTGTGGTCCCCCTCCAGAACGGTACCGCCGCAGGTAGTTTTGTCGCCTAGCCCAATGTAAAACCCGGTAGCCATGTCTTGATGTCCCTTTCCACTGGCGTCCCAACCCTTGGGAAACGCGCCATCGTTAACAATGAGTGACTCCGGCTCGGGAACGAGTCGGGCTAGCGCAAAGTACGTGACCAGAGAGGTAATTCAAGACAACACAGGGAGAGCAGGAAGCTTCCTACGCAGATTTGGGAAAGGGAGAAGTGAGTGGGAGTTGGCTTTTAAGGGCGGCAGCAGCGACTTGCCTTAAAACCCCGATGGTGACGGCTCCGATCGGGGGCGTTTTCCTGCTTGGCGAGTTAGCAGGTTCGGCTTAATTTCTTCGTGAGAATCGCCGTCATTTCCGGTTCTTCCAGATGATCCAGCGCTTGCTCTACCAGCAAATGCGCCCCCTCAGCCACGCGACTGATCGCCAGGGCTACTGAGCGGCGCGAGCCGTCTACATCATCGGCCAGGTCAGCGGCGATGGCGCTGATGGACAGCAGATCTTCCGAGGCGTTGGCCAGCAGTGCTTCGGTATTGATGTCAGGACAGACGCTGAAGAGTTGGCCGTTGCGTTTTGGTTGTTTCTGTTCGGTTTGGGTTGCATGGTGATCGGGGGCGCGTTCTACCGCTTGATTGAGCTCTTTGGTATTAAGGGCTTCGTAGGAGGGAGGGGCTTCGTTTACTGGGGGATTCGGTGTTGGCTTAATCATTGGAATCGTACCGATTTGAGGGCTAACACCATTTCGCTTGCACTTCGAAAGAGGTGGCAGCTGTGTATAGGTGTGCAAGACCGGAATCGGTAAACCGGTAGATCGGAAGATCTCCCACACACAGCTGCCATAATGATCCGCGAGCATAAAAAAACGCTCTGGGAATAGCCATTACCGATTGTGTGCCGATTCCGGACTTGCACGTCCGAGTCACCGATTTTGCGGTGACTTAAAGAGGTTATCGGTGCCGACCAAAATCGCCTAGTTCGCGCATGGCCCGGCGTTTTGAAGGAAATGTCCGAGAAGTCTGCGGGGTGCAAGATCAAAAGATCGCAGCCTTCGGCAGCTCCTACAGGAATGTGTTTCTGCCGTTGTAGGAGTGCCAGGGAAGGCATTCCTACGCATGAGTGTGGAACGATCAGTGAGACAGTATGAAAGCGTGACTTAGCGGTCATCATGCGAGAAATATGGCTTATCTTCTTCTAACGCATCTGAAAGGTGGTGTTCTGTTGTTAAGCCGTTAAACTGCCCCAGCCGTTCATTTTTCTCTTGAGGCTGTGCGCATGAAATTTCGTTTTCTGCTGTGGATGCTGGGTTTGTTGATGGGTAAGGCCAGCCGGACCAATCCGGCGTTTCAGCAGCAGTTGGGTGACAAGGATCTGGTGTTTCAGCTGCAGACCCTGGACGGGAAAGTGGCGCGGCATTTCCGCGTGAAGGACCAGCGCATCACCAGCCAATCGGGTGTGCATGCCGAGCCTGCGTTTGCGATTGCCTTTAAAGACGCCGCGTACGGCTTTGCCACGATGCAGGCGAAGAACAAGCAGCTGGCGTTCATGACGGGGATTCAGGACAAGTCGATTCAGATCAAGGGCAACCCGGCGCTGGTGATCTGGTTCCAGGGGCTGACCAAGTATTTGAAGCCGAAGAAGGCCAAGCCCAAGGCTTGAGGTCTTTCAGGTAGACCGAGTGATATTCATCGCGGGCAAGCCCGCTCCCACAGGATTCAGGTGATCCATGTGGGAGCGAGGCTGCTCGCGATTGCTTTTCAGCCTTGGGTGAACTGCGAAGCCAGTTCGCGCAGCAGCACTTCGGCCTCGAGGACTTTGCTGACCACGTCGTTGGCTTTTTCGCGGCTCAGGCCAAGGCGTTCGAGCAGGGCGTCGGGGATGTCTTCGTCGGGGCCGGAGCCGATGCCACGGCTGCGCAGCAGGCGCACCGACAGGCACACCAGGTTCGGGTACTCAGCGAATTCGCCGTCGTAATGCGGGTCGTGCTGGAAGCGCAGGGCGGTGGCCAGTTCTTCGGGCATGTCCCAGTAGCGCATCAGCCATGAGCCGATCTGTTCACGGCTGATGCCCAGCAGGTGCTGTTCCACGAAGCTGTGGCACAGGTGCGGGTTGACCTCCAGGTGGCGGCAGATCAGCGAGAAGTGCGGCGGGAACACGTGGGCCAGCAGCAGGTAGCCGAAGTTGTGCAGCAGGCCGGCCAGGTAGGTCAGGCCGGCTTCCGGACGCTGGGCGCGGGGCATGGCGCGGGTCAGGCCTTCGATGACGGCGGCGGTGTAGATCGATTGCTGCCAGTAGGGCGTGGAGTGTTGCGGGTGGTCCTTGGGCAGGCTCAGGGTTTTGCCCAGGGCCAGGCCCAGCGCCAGGTTGATCACCAGGTCGAAGCCCAGCACCCGCACGATGGCGTCTTCCACCGAGCGGATCTTGCCCGGCGAGGCGTAGTACGGCGATGCCGCCCAGCTCACGACTTGTGCGGCCAGCGCCGGGTCGGTTTCGACCACGCCGGTGATGTCGTCGATGGTGGCGTTGGGGTCGACGCGCAGCTTGATGATTTTTTGCGCGGTTTCGGCCAGCGGCGGAATCTCGATGGTCGCTTCCAGACGCTGCTGGATGCGCCGTGCGGTGAACGCCTGGACGGCCTGGGTGATTTCCTCGCGGTCGTCATCGGGGCGGTCAAGGTTGGGGCGGATGCTGGTCAGGTTTTCGCCGAAATTGGCGGCGCTGGCCTTGGTCAGCATGGTCGCCTTGAAGTCTTCACTGGAGATTTCCAGCAACACGCCCGGCTCACCGGAGTTGATCAGCAACTTCGGCTCGTGCAGCAGGCTTGCGTCGTACAGGCACGGTGAACTGGTCAGTGCCGGCAGGCCCGGCAGCAAGCTGAGATTGTGCTTGCCGAGCATTTTTGTCAGGCGTTCGGTCGGTACGGCGGCGAGGCGGCGACCGGTGAGTTCAGTGAGGCGATTGAGGTCCAGCAATTGGCTCTGCGGGAACAGCACCATCAGCACGCCAACGCTGTCATCCAGCAGAACGGCCTGCACTTTGCGCGCGGCATTCAGGCCGTGACGGTCCAGCACTTCTTCGTAGGCAATGCCCAATTTGCCCAGCATCAGCCGAATAACCGACGGAGCGTGCGGGGTGTCGGGTGCGAAGGCAACTTCGGTCATGGTCTGTATCCGGACTAAAACAATTGCGGGAGTATAACCAGCTTGCTTGGGGCCACGCCTCAGAAACCGTGACGGTTGTCACACTTGGCCGTATTGTTGGCCATGACGCAGCCATCGGTCGAGTAGCGGGCTGACGTGGGTCGGCCAGCGCTCGAGCAATGCCTGGGCGGCATCCCGCACGGCGGGCAGCAAATCGGCATCGCGCATCAGGTCGGCGACCTTGAATTGCAGCAAACCTGTCTGCCGGGTGCCGAGCATTTCGCCGGGGCCACGCAGTTCCAGATCCTTTTCGGCGATGACAAAACCGTCGTTGGTTTCGCGCATGATGCCCAGGCGCTGGCGGCCGATCTGCGACAGCGGCGGATGGTAGAGCAGCACGCAATGGCTGACGGCGCTGCCCCGGCCGACGCGGCCGCGCAACTGGTGCAATTGCGCCAGGCCCAGGCGCTCGGGGTTCTCGATGATCATCAGGCTGGCGTTTGGCACGTCCACGCCGACTTCGATCACCGTGGTCGCGACCAGCAGTTGCAGGTTGCCGGCCTTGAACTCGGCCATCACCGCAGCTTTTTCCGCAGGCTTCATACGGCCGTGGATCAGCCCGACTTTCAACTCGCCAAGGGCGGCGGTGAGGTCTTCGAAGGTGGTTTCGGCGGCCTGGCAGGTCAACTCTTCCGACTCTTCGATCAGCGTGCACACCCAATAGGCCTGGCGCCCCTCGGCGCAAGCGCTGCGCACCCGTTCGATGACTTCGACCCGCCGGGTGTCGGTGATCAGCACGGTGTTGACCGGGGTTCGGCCGGGCGGCAATTCGTCGAGGATCGAGGTGTCGAGGTCGGCGTAGGCGCTCATGGCCAGCGTGCGCGGAATCGGCGTGGCAGTCATGATCAACTGGTGCGGGCACATGCGTCCGCCGACGCCTTTCTGCCGCAAGGCCAGACGCTGCTGCACGCCGAAACGGTGCTGTTCGTCGATGATCACCAGCGCCAGGTTCTTGAATTGCACTTCGTCCTGGAACAGCGCGTGGGTGCCGACCACCATCGGCGTGCCGCTGGCGATTTGCTCCAGCGCGGCTGCGCGGTTCTTGCCCTTGAGCTTGCCGGCCAGCCAGGCGACTTCAATGCCCAGCGGCTCAAGCCAGCGCTTGAAGGTGATGAAGTGCTGCTCGGCGAGAATTTCGGTGGGTGCCATCAGCGCGACCTGATAACCGGCCTCCAGCGCTTGCAGCGCGGCAAGGGCGGCGACCACGGTTTTACCGGCGCCGACGTCGCCCTGGATCAGCCGCAGCATCGGTTCGTGCTGGCTGAGGTCATAGGCGATTTCATTGCCGACCCGCTGTTGGGCACCGGTCGGACTGAAGCCGAGGTTGGCCAGGTATTTGGCCGGCAGCCTGGTGGCTTTGGGCATCGCTGGCGCACGCAGGGAGCGCATGCTTTCACGCAGGCGCTGTTGCGACAGTTGATGGGTCAGCAGTTCTTCGAAAGCCAGACGGTGCTGCGCCCAGTGGTGACCGAGTGCCAGTTCATCGACGTCGGCATCGGCGGGCGGGTTGTGCAGGTAGCGGATCGCATCGGCCAGCGGCGCCAATTGGTAATCGCGGGCCAGTTCGTTCGGCAGCCAGTCGGGCAGGCTGCTGGGGCCGAGCAGGGTGAGGGTCTGCATGCACAACTGGCGCAAGCGCTGTTGGGTCAGGCCTTCGGTGAGCGGGTAGACCGGGGTCAGGGTTTCATCCACCGGCGGCGGTTCGTCGCCGGTGATGGCGCGGTATTCCGGGTGGTAGATCTCCAGCCCCGAAGCGCCGGGCCGCGCCTCGCCGTAGCAGCGAATCCGCGTGCCGCGTTTCAGGCCTTCTTTTTGCGCGTTGCTGAAATGATAGAAACGCAGGCTCAAGCCCCCGGTGCCATCCTGCAACCGGACCACCAGGCTGCGTCGCCGGCCCATGACCACATCGGCACCGCTGACGGTGCCTTCGATGACCGCATCCTGCCCGGGCCGCAGTGCGCCGATCGGCACCACACGGGTGCGGTCCTGATAACGCAGGGGCAGGTGAAACAACACGTCCTGGAGGTTTTCCAGGCCGACCTTGGCCAGTTTCTCGGCCATGGCTTCACCGACACCCTTGAGTGCCGTCACCGACACTTGCGACAACTCGCTCATGACCGTTGCTTAGCCCGCGGCGACTTGCGCCGCTGGCTTGGCCACCGAGCACAGGCGAATGGAGTCAGCGAGGATTTCAATCGCTTTCGGGCGCGGGAAGCTGGCGCGCCAGGCAATGGCCACGGTGCGGAACGGTACGGGTGCCGACAACGGACGCACCTCGATCACGCCGGGGGCGTAGTGATGACTGTCGACTGCCGACAACGGCAGGATCGAAATCCCGAGACCCGAGGCGACCATGTGGCGAATGGTTTCCAGGGAGCTGGATTCCACCGTGGTGTGCTTGGCGCCGTCGTTGCCTTTGCTCAGGGTCGGGCAGGCTTCCAGCACCTGGTCGCGGAAGCAGTGGCCTTCGCCGAGCAGCAGCAGGCTCTTGTCGTTGAGCAGGCTGGCGTCGATGGATTCCTTTTGTGTCCACGGGTGCTGCGCCGGCATCAGCACGTAGAACGGCTCGTCGTAGAGCTGCAGGGTCAGCACGTCGGCTTCATTGAACGGCAGGGCGATGATGATCGCGTCGAGCTCGCCGTTGCGCAGTTTGTCGCGCAGCACGTGGGTGAAGTTTTCTTCAATGTACAACGGCATCTGCGGGGCGACCCGGTGCAGTTGTGGAATCAGGTGCGGAAACAGGTACGGACCGACGGTGTAGATCGCGCCGACCTTGAGTGGGGCGGTCAGCTGGTTCTTGCCGGCCTGGGCCAGTTCGCGGATGCCTTGGGCCTGTTCCAATACCTTTTGGGCCTGGGCCACGATGCCTTCGCCGACCGGGGTCAGGCGCACGGCGCTTTTGCTGCGCTCGAAAATCAGCACACCGAGTTCGTCTTCAAGCTTTTTCACGCCTACCGACAGGGTCGGCTGGCTGACGTGGCAACGCTCGGCCGCGTGGCCGAAGTGCTGCTCTTGGGCGAGGGTAACGATGTAGCGCAATTCTGTGAGGGTCATAGCAAGCGTCCATGTAGTTGCGGGCCAAGCATACCGGCTGCAATCGATAGACGCACGTTATCAGACTGAGTGCGTCGAGTGACACCGGGCAATGCGAAAGGCAAAAAAAGATCGCAGCCTGCGGCAGCTCCTACACGGGTTAATGTGATCCCTGTAGGAGCTGCCGCAGGCTGCGATCTTTTGATCTGCTGCTTTCTACCGCCGGCGTTTTTCCAGCGAATACACAAAGGGTGCAACGATTTCGATGGAGCCATTGGTCAACATGTCGGGCGGTGGCTTGGGCAGCGGTTGAGCGCGGCGGATCATTTCCAGGGTGGCCCGGTCCAGATCGGCAGTGCCCGAGGCGCCTACCAGCTCGAACGACAACACATTGCCTTCGGCATCCACGACGAAACGCAGACGGTTCATGCCTTCCTTGCCCCGCGCCTGGGCACTTGCAGGGTACTTCTTGTACTTCTGCAGGTGTGCCAACAGCGTGCCTTGCCAGCTGGCCTTGGCCGCCATTTGAGCAGGCGACGGACCCGGCGCAGGCTGGGCTGATTTCTCCGTCGGTGCCTGGGTCTGCTGGGTTTCGGCCGGTTTTTCTTCGGCCGGTTTTTCCTTCGGCGGCTCGGGTTTCTTCTCTACCGGCTTGGGCGGTTGCGGCTTCGGCTTGGGTTTGACCGGCTTGGGCACGGCAATTTCAGCTTTCGGCGCTTCAGCGAGCTTGGGTATCGGCAATTCTTCAACCGGAGCCGGTGGCTGCGGCGGAGTGACGACCTTCGGCGGAGCAGGCGGTGGCGGGGCAGGAACCGGCGCCAGTTCGACCATCATTGCCTGGGGGGGCAATTCAATGGGCGGGCGGGCGGACCAGTTCAGCGCCAGCGCGATGGCCAGCGCGTGAACACCCAGCACCACGGCCAGGCTACCGCTGTAACGCGTCAGCTTATGGCGCGTCGTGATCATTTCTTGGCTGCCGTCTCGAGTCCGACCAGACCTACCTTCAGGTAACCGGCAGAGCGCAGGTTGTCCATCACGCTCATCAGGTCGCCGTAATCCACGCCTTTGTCGGCCTGGAAGAAGATTGTCGTGTCTTTCTTGCCCTGGGTCCTGGCGTCGAGGGTGGCACCGAGTGCTTCGGCCTTCACTTCGTCTTCACCGAGGAACAGGCGCTGGTCAGCCTTGACGCTGAGGAACACCGGTTTCTCTGGCCGCGGCGCCGGTTTGGCGGTGGACGCAGGCAGGTCGACCTTGATGTCCACGGTGGCCAGCGGGGCCGCCACCATGAAGATGATCAACAGCACCAACATCACGTCGATGAACGGCGTTACGTTGATTTCGTGGTTTTCGGACAGATCGTCGTCTGCCCCTTCTTTCAAATGCAGGCCCATGGCCGATTACCCCACTTTCACCATGTGCGGTTGCGAGCTGCGCTCAGGCTGGTGGTCGAGGTCGCGGCTGACCAGCAGCAGGACCTGTGCCGACGCGTCGGACACCTGAGCCTTGTAACCGGCGATGGAGCGGGCAAAGACGTTGTAGATCACGACCGCCGGGATCGCTGCAACCAGGCCCAGCGCGGTAGCCAGCAGGGCTTCGGCGATGCCGGGGGCGACGACGGCAAGGTTGGTGGTCTGGGTCTTGGCGATGCCGATGAAGCTGTTCATGATGCCCCATACGGTGCCGAACAGGCCGACAAACGGGGCGGTGGAACCGATGGTGGCCAGCACGCCGGTGCCGCTGCTCATGTTGCGACCGCAGGCCGCGACCAGGCGCTCAAGACGGAAGCTGACGCGTTCCTTGATGCCTTCTTTCTCACGGCTGTTGACCGACAGGCGCATCTCTTCGAGAGCATCATGTACCAGCAGGTTGGCCAGGGTGCCTTCCTTCGCCGCGGTAGCGCTGGCTTCCTTGAGGGAGGCGGATTTTTTCAGTTGGGCGATTTCACCGCGCAGACGACGCTTGGCACCCATCAGCTCAAGCCCCTTGGCGATCCAGATAGTCCAGGTGATGATCGAGGCGATGGCCAGGCCGATCATCACGATTTTCACGATGATGTCGGCATTCTTGTACATGCCCCATGGCGACAGGTCGTGGGCCATGCCCAGGGTGTTGTCGGCTTCGAGGACTTCAGGGACGTCTTCACCCAGTGTTTCTGCCGGTGCGGCCAGGGCCGGATCGGTCGCAACCGGAGCTACGGCCGGGGCGGCGTGATCGGCCGGAGCCGGCGCGGTGGTGGCAGGTGTGGCTGGCGCCTGGGCATCGGCGAAAGCGGCGACTGGCGCGAGCATCAGGCTGAGGAGCAGGGCGGCCACTGCGCTCCAGGCGCGAGGTCGTTTGGTTGGCGAAGCGGAGAATTGATTGCGTGTCATGCTGGCCGGACCTGAGAGAAAAAACGGGTGATGTTCTTCCAGGCCTCGAAGGCCGAGAACAAAAGTGGGGAGGCATTATTGCAATTAATTCTTGTTAACAAAAGTAATAGCGTCTCTTTTTTTCCTGCATTGCTAGCCGCCTGTCTATTGCCGGCGCTAGTCTGTGGCTTTGCGATGGGAGTTTTCTGATGTCTGCGCCTACTGTTTTGATCGCCGGCTGCGGTGATGTCGGCAGCCGCCTGGCTACACAATTGCTGGCGGCGGGGTGGGAGGTCCATGGCCTTCGACGCGACGTTTCACGCCTGCCCAAGGGCGTCATCGGCGTGGCCGGTGACCTGTTCAACAAAGACTGCCCGGACACTTGGCCAATCGGCGCCGTGGATTACCTGGTGTATTGCGCGGCGGCCACCGATCACGACGAAGCCGGTTACCGCGCTGCGTATGTCCAGGGCCTGGAGCATGTGCTGGAGTGGCTGGACGACTACGGGCAGGTGCCCAACCGCCTGTTGTTCGTGTCCAGCAGCAGTGTCTACGGTCAGCAGAACGGCGAATGGGTCGACGAGGCCTCACCGGCCGTGGCGGCGGGCTATTCCGGGCGTGTGATGCTCGAAGCCGAGCAACTTGCCCTCAAAAGCGGCATTCCGGCGAGCATCGTGCGTCTGACCGGCATTTATGGTCCGGGCCGTGAGTGGCTGCTGACACAGGTTCGTCGGGGGTATCGCGTGGTAACCGATCCGCCGTTGTATGCCAATCGGATTCATGCCGACGACGCCGCGGGATTGATGGCATGCCTGCTTGAGGCGGATCGGCGTGGCGTAGCGCTGGATGATGTCTACATCGGCGTCGATGACGCGCCGGCAGCGCTGGCGGATGTGGTGGGCTGGTTGCGTGAGTATCTGGGTGTGACCGAGTGGGCCGATGACGACAGCGTGCGTCGCACCGGCAGCAAACGCTGCAGCAATGCACGGGCAAAAGCGTTGGGCTGGACGCCGAAGTACCCGAGTTTCCGCGAGGGGTATGCGGCGATTCTTGAGGGGCGCTGCTGATAGCAAAAGATCGCAGCCTGCGGCAGCTCCTACAGGTGTACATATAACCTTTGTAGGAGCTGCCGAAGGCTGCGATCTTTTCAGGGATTTATTGCTTTTCCAGCAGCCACTTGCGCTCACCCGGGGTGAACGAGGGCATCTCGTCCGCCTGCGCCGTGTTCACGGTCTGGAAAATCTCCAGCTCCTTGCCCTTGCGCGCAAAGATCCAGGCGTTGCCCTGGCCATTGAGTTGCAGCCACATGTTGTCATTGCCGCCACTCATGGATGCGCAATCGCCGGCCAGGCACAACGCATAGCGGTCGCTGCCTGGCAGGCCGGTTACCTGGCCGTCGGCCTGGAATTGAACCGTGTTGCCTTCGCCCGGGCCGTTCACGATTGTCCAGCCGCCGCCCATGTAGGCGGAATACAGCGCACGTTCGAAGCTGGCGCCCATGGGTGCGCCATCCGGTACCTGGATCTGTACGCGGTCGAAGACTTGCTCGGGCTCGTTGTCGCTGGCGGACTGGCTCAGTTGCTTGCCGTCACGCTTGAGCTCACTGGCCGAGCTGCCATAAAAGTCGACTTTCCAGGCGCCGGACTGTTCACCCAGCAGCTTGCCGTCGACATTTTCAAAACCGTTGGTGTAGCGGGCCTGACCGGCCTTGGTGTTGATGTCCCATTCCAGGTTCGGGCCATAGGCCTGGAGCGCTTCACGCAGGGGGACGCCTTTGGCGGCAGCATCGATCGCCACCTGGTTGATCCAGGTGCCGCTGATGTCGCGGTCGGCAGGGTTGCTGGCACATCCGCCCAGGAACAGGGCGAGCAGCGAGAGAGCAAGCGCGTTGCGCATGGGTGGAATCCTTTCAAGCATTCTTTTACAGCAGAGCAGTCGGCGCAGCCCGTGGCTGCGCCGTACGCTTTACTCGATGACCAGGATGGCATCCATTTCAACCTGCGAACCCTTTGGCAGGGCTGCTACGCCGATGGCGGCGCGGGCAGGGTAAGGCTGGTCGAAGTACTTGCCCATGATCTCGTTGACCTTGGCGAAGTGGCTCAGGTCGGTGAGGAAGATGTTCAGCTTGACGATGTCCTTGAACGAACCGCCAGCAGCTTCAGCCACGGCCTTGAGGTTCTCGAACACCTGGACGGTCTGGGCTTCGAAGCCTTCGACCAGCTCCATGGTTTTTGGGTCCAGGGGAATCTGACCCGACATGTAAACGGTGTTGCCAGCCTTGATCGCCTGGGAGTAAGTACCGATGGCGGCCGGGGCCTTGTCGCTGGTGATAACAGTCTTGGTCATTGATGACTCCTTGTAATGAGGTGGCTACGTTTGCGAGCTATGCACGCATGCGGGTGATGCGAATCACCCCGGTCAGGGCGCGCAGTTTCTTGATCACGCGGGCCAGGTGCACACGGTCGTGTACGCTGACCACCAACTGGACCACGCTGATGCGACCATCGCGTTCGTCCATGCTGATTTTCTCGATGTTGCCGTCGGCGGCGTTGACGCTGCTGGCCAACAGGGCGATCAGGCCGCGCTGGTGTTCCAGCTCGACGCGCAGTTCGACGTTGAATTCGCCGGTGACATCCTTGGCCCACGAGAGCTGGATGCATTTTTCCGGGTTGTGGCGGATTTCGCTGATGTTGCGGCAGTTGTCCAGGTGCACGACCATGCCTTTGCCGGCGGACAGGTGGCCGACGATCGGGTCGCCCGGGATCGGCGTGCAACACTTGGCGTAGCTGAGCACCAGGCCTTCGGTGCCGCGAATCGCCAGCGGGCCTTCAGGGCTGGGTAGCTGCTCGCCTTCGCCCAGCAACCGGCGGGCCACCACATAGGCCATGCGATTGCCCAGGCCGATGTCTTCGAGCAAATCTTCGATCAGCTCCAGGCGGTACTCGACGAGCATGGCCTTGACGCGCTCGGCCGGGATTTTCTCCAGCGAGCTGTCGAAGCCGTTGAGGACCTTGTTCAGCAGGCGCTCGCCCAGGCTGATGGATTCGGAGCGGCGCTGCAGTTTCAGGGCATGGCGAATGTGCGTGCGCGCCTTGCCGGTGACCACGAAGTTGAGCCAGGCCGGGTTCGGCCGCGCGCCGGGAGCGCTGACGATCTCGACCGTGGAGCCGCTTTGCAGCGGTTCGGACAGCGGCGCGAGACGACGATTGATCCGGCAGGCAATGCAGCTGTTGCCCACGTCGGTGTGAACCGCGTAAGCGAAGTCGACCGCCGTGGAGCCCTTGGGCAGTTCCATGATCCGGCCTTTGGGCGTGAACACGTAGACCTCGTCCGGGAACAGGTCGATCTTCACGCTTTCGATGAATTCCAGCGAGTTGCCGGCGCGTTGCTGCATCTCCAGCACGCCCTTGACCCACTGGCGGGCGCGGGCATGGGTGCCTTTGGGCTGCTCGTCGCCGCTGGATTTGTACAGCCAATGGGCGGCGATGCCGTTGTTGGCCATCTCTTCCATTTCACGGGTGCGGATCTGGATCTCGATCGGAACACCGTGCATGCCGAACAGCGTGGTGTGCAGCGACTGATAGCCGTTGGCCTTGGGGATCGCGATGTAATCCTTGAAACGCCCTGGCAGTGGTTTATATAAGTTATGTACAGCACCCAGCACGCGGTAGCAGGTATCGACCTTGTCGACGATGATCCGGAACGCGTAGACGTCCATGATCTCGTTGAAGGCCCGACGCTTGCCGCGCATTTTCTTGTAGATGCCGTAGAGGTGTTTCTGGCGACCGCTGACCTCGCCCTGGATGCCATCGATGGCCAGGCAGTGGCTTAAGGATTCTTCGATCTTGTTGACGATTTCCTTGCGGTTGCCCCGGGCGCGTTTGACCGCCTGGTAGATCCGCGCGGAACGCATCGGGTGCATGGCCTTGAAGCCAAGGTCTTCGAACTCTATGCGGATGGCGTGCATGCCCAGCCGGTTGGCGATGGGTGCATAGATTTCCAGGGTTTCCTTGGCGATGCGCCGGCGTTTTTCGCCGGACAGCACTTCCAGCGTGCGCATGTTGTGCAGGCGGTCGGCCAGCTTGACCAGGATCACGCGAATGTCGCGGGCCATGGCCATGGCCATTTTCTGGAAGTTTTCGGCTTGGGCTTCGGCCTTGGTCTCGAAGTTCATCTGGGTCAGTTTGCTGACCCCGTCGACCAGTTCGGCCACGGTTTCACCGAACTGCGCTTGCAGCGCTTCCTTGGCAATACCGGTGTCTTCGATCACGTCATGCAGCATCGCGGCCATCAGGCTCTGATGGTCCATGTGCATGTCGGCAAGAATATTCGCAACCGCGAGTGGGTGCGTGACGTACGCCTCGCCGCTACGGCGGCGTTGGCCGTCGTGGGCTTGCTCGGCGTAGAAATACGCTCGGCGGACCAGGTTTACCTGGTCCTTGCCGAGGTAGGCCGATAAGCGATCGGCGAGGGCGTCTATGCTCGGCATGATGTCTCCTGCCGTAAGCTTTTATCCCGCGCCGTGCTACGTCGACCAGGCATAGGCTTAGACGGCCTCGTTGGACTCGTCCTCGAATGCAGCAAAAAGCGGTTCATCTTCAACGATTTCGGCTTCGGCGATAGCTGCGTAGTCGATCAGGCCTTCAGCGATTTCACGCAGGGCGACGACGGTAGGCTTGTCGTTTTCCCATGCTACTTTCGGCTCTTTGCCGCCGGTGGCCAGTTGACGGGCACGCTTGGTAGAGAGCATGACCAGCTCAAAGCGGTTATCCACGTGTTCTAGGCAGTCTTCAACGGTTACGCGGGCCATGGTCTTCCTCGTAGCAAATGCAATATGCGCGCTGCCCGGATGGGCGAGCGGACTCGACAGTTTAAAAAATCACCAGCGTTTAGGGAAGCGCTGATTTTTTGACCAAGCCCTTCAACGCGCTGCAAGTGCCAATGTAAAGCCCTTGCAGCGGTTTTGGGAAGAGCTGATTAACCGAGCAATTCGGCCAGCAATTTGCCGTGACGCTGCTGCTGACGCTTCTGAATCAGCTGATTGGCGCGGAAAATCGCCTTCAGGTCGTGCAGTGCGTGGGCGAAATCGTCGTTGATGATCAGGTAATCGTAGTCGACGTAATGGCTCATTTCGCTGACGGCTTCGCGCATCCGGCCGTCAATGACTTCGTCACTGTCCTGGCCGCGATTGGTCAGGCGCTGGTGCAGGGCCTGCAATGACGGCGGCAGAATGAAGATCGAACGGGCCTGAGGCATCAGCTTGCGCACTTGCTCGGCACCTTGCCAGTCGATTTCCAGAATCAGGTCGTGGCCTTCGTCCAGGGTCTGCTGCAGGTGGCTTTGCGAAGTGCCGTAGAGATTGCCGAACACTTCAGCGCGCTCGAGGAAATCCCCGTGTTCGATCATCTTCACGAACTCGCTGCGGTCGACGAAGTGATAGTTCACGCCATTCACTTCACCGGGGCGCATGGCGCGGGTAGTGTGGGAGACCGAGACGCGGATCTCCGGGTTTGCATCGGTCAGGGCCTTGACCAGGCTGCTCTTGCCCGCACCCGAAGGGGCGGAAATGATGTACAGGGTGCCGGTGCTGTGTGTCATGTCGGGGGTAGCCTTACTCAATGTTCTGCACTTGTTCGCGCATCTGCTCGATCAACACCTTGAGGTTGACCGCAGCCTGGGTGCTGCGCGGGTCGAAGGCTTTGGAGCCCAGTGTATTGGCTTCGCGGTTGAGTTCCTGCATCAGGAAGTCCAGGCGCCGACCGGCGGCACCGCCGGATTTGAGCACCCGGCGAACTTCGATGATGTGAGTGCTCAGGCGATCCAGTTCTTCGGCGACGTCGCTTTTTTGCGCGAGCATGACCATTTCCTGCTCCAGGCGCTGCGGATCCATCTCGGCCTTCATGTCGGCGAAGCGGTCGAGGACTTTCTGGCGCTGGGTGGCGAGCATTTGCGGGACCAGTTCGCGCAAGGTCACCACGTCTTCCTCGATGGAGCTCAGGCGCTCGTTGATCAGCCGCGCCAGCTCCGCGCCTTCGCGTTCGCGGCCGGCTTTCAGTTCCTTGAGGCCCTGGTTGAACAGCGCCAACGCTTCGGCGTTCAAGGCTTGCGGGTCGGTGGCGTCGCCTACCAGGACGCCGGGCCAGGCCAGGACTTCCAGCGGGTTCAGCGCTGCCGGGTTCTTGATCAGGCTGGCGATGGTCTCGGCGGCGGCGACCAGTTGCGCGGCGCGCTCCTGATCGATCTGCAGCGACTTGCCGGTATTTTCTTCGGTGAAGCGCAGGGTGCATTCGAGCTTGCCCCGCGATACTCCCTGGCGCAGGGCTTCACGAACAGCGCCCTCGAGGTCGCGAAAGGATTCCGGCAGGCGCAGGTGGGGTTCCAGGTAGCGGCTGTTGACCGAGCGCAGTTCCCAGCTCAGGGTGCCCTGGACGCCGGCTTTCTCGACGCGGGCGAAGGCGGTCATGCTGTGCACCATGGAGGTACCTCGCAGGCAGATCGGCACAGAACCGAGGTTCCGGGAATCCGATATCAATGAATTAAAGCCGACTGGCAGCAAAGGCGCAGGATTGTAGCGCAGTGGCGCGGATGCGCCCAAACACACAGTGTGACAAAGAGCGGCAGGCCTGCACCGACGCGCGGTGCAGAGCCCTCGGTCGTCGGCGGAATTTTTTAGAAGTGCCCAGTGGCGGCCGTCGGCTCTATAATGCTCCGCAGTTTTCCGTCCCCAGTACAGGTACTCCCTATGATACGTCCAAGTGGTCGCGCTGCCGATCAGCTCCGCTCGATCCGCATCACCCGCAACTACACCAAACACGCCGAGGGTTCTGTGCTGGTCGAGTTCGGCGATACCAAGGTCATTTGTACCGTCAGCGTTGAACCGGGCGTACCGCGTTTCCTGAAGGGCCAGGGCCAGGGCTGGCTGACCGCCGAGTACGGCATGCTGCCGCGCGCTACCGGCGAGCGTAACCAGCGTGAAGCCAGCCGTGGCAAGCAAGGCGGCCGCACCCTGGAAATCCAGCGTCTGATCGGCCGCTCCCTGCGCGCTGCGCTGGACATGTCCAAGCTCGGTGACGTCACCCTGTACGTCGACTGTGACGTGATCCAGGCTGATGGCGGCACCCGCACCGCGTCGATCACCGGTTCCATGGTTGCGCTGATCGATGCCTTGAAAGTGATCAAGAAGCGTGGCGGCCTGAAGGGCGGTGACCCGATCAAGCAGATGATCGCTGCGGTTTCCGTGGGCATGTACAAGGGTGAGCCTGTGCTTGACCTCGATTATCTGGAAGACTCGGCCGCCGAGACCGACCTGAACGTGGTGATGACCAGTGCTGGCGGTTTCATCGAAGTCCAGGGCACTGCCGAAGGCGCGCCGTTCCAGCCTGAAGAGCTGAACGCGATGCTTGAGTTGGCGAAGAAAGGCATGAACGAGATCTTCGAATTGCAAAAGGCCGCACTGGCCGACTGACTGGAATGCCCCAGACAAGGAGGACACCATGAGTGACGAGCAACTGCCGCTGCCTACGCCGAGCCAAGAGGTGCGTCAGTGGGCCATGTTTTGCCACTTGTCCGCCTTGCTGGGGATCTGGATTCCGTTCGGCACGATCATAGGCCCGCTGATTCTCTGGCAGATGAAGCGCGAGATGGACCCGTTCATCGACGCTCAGGGCAAGGAAGCTCTGAACTTTCAGTTAACCGTGGCGATCGCCTCGGCTATCTGCTTCCTGCTGATGCTGGTGATTATCGGGTTCTTCCTGTTTGGCCTGATCGCGATCGGTGCGCTGGTGCTGACGATCATTGCCGGGGTGAAGGCCAATGAGGGGCAGCCTTATCGCTACCCGTTCACATGGCGGTTGATCAAGTAAGCCCAGGACGCTGATGCTGCTTTAAGCGCAGTTCAATACAAATGCCCCGACATGTTGGGGCATTTGTTTTTTTGCAATCAGATTAATCTCTAATGTTGCGAAATTGTTCGATCGCTATTCAATCGACGTCCACTAGTGTAAGTAATATTTCTTACACGTTTAGTCACAAACTGTAAGCCTCAGTACGGCTTGCAGGCTTGGCAATGGGACTTGGCGGTTGATAAGGTTGCTCCAAGTAATATTCATCAAGAAATATTTCGATATATTCGGACCATTGACGGCTTCTGAATCCAATACCAATCAGTGTTGAGATCCTCAACCTGTTCAAAAGGCGTGCCCAGGTAAAAAGTTCGCCACTGAATATATAAACAAGAATACCCAGAATGCTTCAGCTTGATTTTTACGGAACACTTGTCGCTGCCTCTTTAGTGCTTTTGCTGGGGCGCGCGCTTGTCTCTCGTGTCGGTTTTTTACGCACTTATAATATCCCTGAGCCTGTAGCCGGCGGCCTGGTGGTTGCCTTGGCTCTTCTCGCCTTGAGAACCCTCGATATTGAAGTTCGCTTTGATACTTCGCTCCAAACGCCCTTGATGCTGGCGTTTTTTGCCACCATCGGTTTGAGTGCAGACTTCGCCAGCCTGAAGAAGGGCGGGCGCGTCGTGGGGATCTTTCTGCTGGCGGTTGTCGGACTTCTGGTGATCCAGAATGCGATGGGCATCGGGCTTGCCACGGCGTTGGGACTCGACCCCTTGATGGGCTTGCTGACAGGCTCGATCACCTTGGCAGGCGGCCACGGTACAGGTGCTGCATGGGGGGCGACGTTCAGCGAGAAGTTCGGTCTGGCCTCTGCCTCTGAACTGGCCATGGCCTCAGCAACGTTTGGCCTGGTGCTGGGCGGCTTGATTGGTGGGCCTGTTGCCCGCCTGCTCATCAGTCGTGTCCAGACACCCGGCTGCGAGCAGGAAAAGCCACGGCTGCCCAAGGGCTTTGAACAACCGAACAAAGAACGCTCGATCACGTCGTTTTCGCTAGTCGAGACACTGGCTTTGATTGCTGTCAGCCTGCTGGCGGGCTCACTCCTGAATGGGTGGCTTCAGGGAACCGCATTTGAGTTGCCGACGTTTGTTTGCGTGTTGTTCGTGGGCGTGCTTTTACGCAACGGGCTTTCGGCGCTTGGCGTGTATCAGGTGTTTGAGCGAGAAGTTTCCGTGCTGGGGAATGTCAGCTTGTCGCTGTTTTTGGCAATCGCTCTGATGTCGCTCAAGTTGTGGGATCTGGCTGCACTGGCGTTGCCGATCTTTATCATCCTGGCTGCGCAAACGTTGGTCATGGCTCTGTTTGCGATTGTTGTGACATTCAGGATGATGGGCAGTAACTACGACGCGGCTGTATTGGCGGCAGGGCATTGCGGTTTTGGACTGGGTGCCACGCCAACGGCCATCGCCAATATGCAAGCGGTGACACAGCGCTATGGGCCTTCTCAGATAGCGTTCCTGGTGGTGCCAATGGTGGGCGCTTTCTTCATCGACATCATTAATGTCATCGTGATCAAGTTGTACCTTGCACTGCCGTTTTTCGCCGCGGTTTGAGGTTCAGGTCGCTGGGAGCCTCTGAATAGAGCGCATAAAAATGCCCGTATCTTGCGATACGGGCATTTTTTCGACCGTCTATCAGACTGCTCAGTGAAAAATCACTTAGATCGTCAGCGTCCAGTCGTAGTCCACGATCAGCGGCGCGTGTTGTGAGAACCGCGGCTGGCGTGGCAGGCGTGCGCTGCGTACAAAGCGGCGCAGGCCCGGCGTCAGCAGCTGGTAGTCGAAGCGCCAACCGAGGTTGAGCATCTCCGCCTGTTCGTTGTCCGGCCACCAGCTGTACTGGTCGCCTTCACGGCTGACTTCACGCAGGGCGTCGACATAACCCATGTTGCCGACAATCTCGTCCATCCAGGCACGTTCAGGTGCCAGGAAGCCCGGAGATTGCTGGCTGTCACGCCAGTTCTTGATATCCAGCTTCTGTTGCGCCACGTACAGCGAGCCACAATAAATGTACTCGCGGCGTTTGCGTCGCTGTTTATCCAGATAACGGGCGAAGTCGTCCATTAGCTTGAACTTCTGGTTCAAGTCTTCATCGCCGTTCTGCCCCGAAGGGAGCAGCAAGGTCGCGATGCTGACCTTGTCGAAATCGGCTTGCAGGTAGCGCCCGTAGCGGTCGGCCGTCTCGAAACCGAGACCGCTGATGACAGCCTTCGGTTGCAGCCGCGAATACAAAGCCACGCCACCTTGGGCGGGAACTTCGGCATCGCAGGCATAAAGGAAGTATCCATCCAGTTGGAAGGCTGGATCGTCCAGTTCAAAGGCGGAGGCGCGGGTGTCCTGCAGGCAGATGACGTCGGCATTCTGTGCCTGCAGCCAACTGAGCAAACCACGCTCGACTGCAGCCTGAATACCATTGACGTTCACACTGATGATCCGCATAAATGGCCCCAAAAATCGCGTGCGTGTATGATACACGGCGTCAAGCTAATTAGCTAAATCCGTGGTATTTGGGGTTTTTCATGCAAGCGTATCAGCGCGATTTCATCCGTTTTGCCATCGATCGCGGCGTTTTGCGCTTCGGTGAGTTCACCCTGAAGTCCGGGCGCACCAGTCCTTACTTCTTCAATGCGGGCCTGTTCAACTCGGGTTCGGCCCTGGCGCAGTTGGGACGTTTCTACGCTGCTGCCATTGCCGAGAGCGGCATTCCCTTCGACGTGCTGTTTGGCCCGGCCTACAAGGGCATCCCGTTGGCGGCGACCACCGCCGTGGCCCTGGCCGAGCATCACAACCGTGACCTGCCATGGTGCTTCAACCGCAAGGAAGCCAAGGCCCACGGCGAAGGCGGCAGCCTGGTTGGCGCGCCGCTGACCGGCGATGTTCTGATCATCGACGACGTGATCACCGCTGGCACCGCGATCCGTGAAGTGATGCAGATCATTGCCTCCCAGGACGGCGCCAAGGCCGCTGGCGTGCTGATCGCCCTGAACCGTCAGGAGCGTGGTAATGGCGAGTTGTCGGCGATCCAGGAAGTCGAGCGTGACTTCGGCATCCCGGTCATCAGCATCGTCTCGCTGAACCAGGTGCTGGAATTCCTGGCGGACGACCCGCAACTCAAGCAGCACTTGCCAGCCGTGGAAGCCTATCGCGCGCAGTTCGGCGTCTGACACGGCGACCTGTAGGAGCTGCCGAAGGCTGCGATCCTTTGATCTTGTTTTAAAATAGCCAAAGTCAAAAGATCGCAGCCTTCGGCAGCTCCTACTGGGATGTACAAAATCCCGCAGGGATCGCAGGCAAAAAAAGACCCCGCTCAGCCAGGCCGAGCGGGGTCTTTTTTGTATGCGCTATCGCTTAAGGACGCTTGCGATTGCTGATCAAGGTGCCAACGCCGGTATCGGTGAAGATTTCCAGCAGGATCGCGTTCGGCACGCGACCGTCGATGATCAGCGAGCTGCCCACACCGCCCTGGACCGCTTCCAGTGCGCAACGGATCTTCGGCAGCATGCCGCCGTAGATGGTGCCGTCGGCGATCAGGTCGTCGACTTGCTGGGTTGTCAGGCCGGTCAGGACCGTGCCCGACTTGTCCATCAGGCCGGCGATGTTGGTCAGCAGCATCAGCTTCTCGGCTTTCAGCGCTTCGGCGACTTTACCGGCCACCAGGTCAGCGTTGATGTTGTACGACTCGCCGTTGGCACCGACGCCGATGGGCGCGATCACCGGGATGAAATCGCCCTTGACCAGCAGGTTCAGCAGGTCGGTGTTGATGCCGACCACTTCGCCCACGTGGCCGATGTCGATGATCTCCGGGGTGGTCATTTCCGGGGTCTGACGGGTAACGGTGAGCTTCTTCGCGCGAATCAGCTCGGCGTCTTTACCGGTCAGGCCGATGGCGCTGCCGCCATGACGGTTGATCAGGTTGACGATGTCTTTGTTGACCTGGCCGCCGAGGACCATTTCCACCACGTCCATGGTCGCGGCGTCGGTGACGCGCATGCCGTCGACGAAATGGCTCTCGATCGACAGGCGCTTGAGCAGGTCACCGATTTGCGGGCCGCCACCGTGAACCACCACCGGGTTGATGCCCACGGCCTTCATCAGCACGATGTCGCGGGCGAAGCCGGTTTTCAGCTCCTCGCTTTCCATCGCGTTGCCGCCGTATTTGATCACCAGTGTCTTGCCGACATAACGGCGGATGTAAGGCAACGCTTCGGACAGGACCTTGGCGGTGTTGGCGGCGGCTTCGCGTTCGAGGGTCATTCAGGGCTCCGGGTGAATCAGAACGGTAGTTGGAGATCAGGTGCAACACGCTTCAACTGGACTTTGAATACGTCCTTGATGCGCTGCAATTCAGCCTCGTCATCGGCCTCGAAACGCAGCACCAGCACCGGAGTGGTGTTGGAGGCGCGTACCAGGCCCCAGCCTTTGGCATAGTCGACTCGCACGCCGTCAATGGTGGTCAGGTCGGCGCCTTCGCCCCACTGCGCATCGTGCAATGCATCAATGATGCTGAATTTGCTCTCTTCGGTCACATGGATATTGATTTCCGGCGTAGAAATATCGTTCGGGAAGGTCGCGAACAGCTCTTCGGCCGATGATTTTTCCTTGCTGAGGATCTCCAGCAGCCGCGCGGCGCTGTAGATGCCGTCGTCGAAACCGAACCAGCGCTCCTTGAAGAAGATGTGCCCGCTCATTTCGCCAGCCAGCAGGGCGCCGGATTGTTTCATTTTCTTTTTGATCAACGAGTGACCGGTCTTCCACATTAACGACCGGCCGCCGTATTCCTTGATCAGCGGAATCAGGCGACGGGTGCATTTCACGTCGAAGATGATTTCGGCGCCCGGATTGCGCGCAACGACGTCGCGGGCGAACAGCATCAGCAGGCGGTCCGGGTAGACGATGCTGCCGGTGTTGGTCACCACGCCGACGCGGTCGCCATCGCCGTCGAAGGCCAGGCCGATGTCAGCGTTGGTTTCCTTGACCTTGGCGATCAGGTCCACGAGGTTTTCAGGCTTGCCCGGGTCCGGATGGTGGTTCGGGAAGTTGCCGTCCACTTCGCAGAACAGCGGGATGACTTCGCAGTTCAGCGCTTCGATCAGTTGCGGGGCGATCACGCCGGCCGCGCCGTTACCGCAGTCGACGACCACTTTCAGGCGCCGGGCCAGCTTGATGTCCTGGACGATTTCGGTGGTGTAGCGGTCGAGGATCTCGACCTGGGTGATGCTGCCCTGGCCGCTGCTCAGGTTGTTGGTCTTGAGGCGGTCGTGCAGGGCCTGGATCTGTTCGTTGGCCAGGGTGTCGCCAGCGATGACGATCTTGAAGCCGTTGTAGTTCGACGGATTGTGGCTGCCGGTGAGCATCACGCCGGATTTTCCGGCCAGTACGTTGGCGGCGTAGTAGAGCGCCGGAGTCGGGACCAGGCCGACATCACTGACGTGGCAGCCGCTGTCGGCGATGCCTTTGATCAGTTGTGCGACCAGCTCCGGGCCGGACAGACGGCCATCGCGACCGACGGACACGTTTGGCTCGCCCTGGGCCAGGCTTTGGGAGCCGACGGCGCGGCCGATCCAGTAAGCGGTTTCGGCGTTCAGGAATTCCGGGACTGTGCCGCGGATGTCGTAGGCGCGGAAGATGCTGTCAGGGAACTTGGGTGCGACTTTGGCCGGGGTGTTCATCTGTGGAAATGCTCCATCTCGAAAGTGGCTGGACAGGCCGCCAATTCATTCGGCGGCAGGTTCAAACTGAAGGGTATGACGGCGTTTTCCACAGAGAGTTCGTGGTATGAAAGGGCCATGACGCCCCGACGGCAGGGGGTTGACCGGGCAATGCCTTGATTTTCGGAGCTAAACCTTGCAGATGGCAATTTGAATTTTGTGGCGAGGGAGCCAGATCCCCCACCACAGAAGAGCGCGTCCGGATCAGCGGGTACCGGTATGGCCGAAACCGCCAGTGCCGCGCTCGGTTTCAACGAACTCTTCAACCATCTCGAAGTGAGCCTGCACCACCGGCACCAGCACCAGTTGCGCCAGGCGCTCGCCGACCGGCATGGTGAATTCGGTCTGGCCACGGTTCCAGCAAGAGACCATCAATGGGCCCTGGTAGTCGGAGTCGATCAGGCCGACCAGGTTGCCCAGTACGATGCCGTGCTTATGGCCCATCCCCGAGCGCGGCAGAATCAGCGCCGCCAGGTTCGGGTCACCGATATAAACCGACAGGCCGGTGGGAATCAGCACGGTTTCACCCGGCTTGATCACGGTGTCCTGTTCCAGCATGGCGCGCAGGTCGAGGCCGGCGGAGCCCGGTGTGGCGTATTGCGGCAGCGGGAATTCGGTACCGATGCGGGGGTCGAGGATCTTGGCTTGCAAAGCGTGCATGTAAATTAAACCTGGTTCAGACGTTCGGCGATAAAGGTGACCAGCTGGCGAGCAATCTTGCTCTTGCTGGTCTGGGCGAAAAGTGTGGCGTGAAGCTCGCGGTCGATGACGCTGCAGGCGTTTTCTTCGCTGTTGAAGCCAATGCTTGGGTTGGCGACGTCGTTGGCGACGATCAGATCGAGGTTCTTGTCTTTCAACTTGCGTGCAGCGTAATCGAGCAGGTGTTCGGTCTCGGCGGCGAAACCGACGCTGAACGGGCGGTCGGGGCGGGTGGCGATGGTGGCCAGGATGTCCGGGTTACGCACCATCTGTAGCAACAAGCCGTCGCCGTTCGTAGGATCTTTCTTGAGTTTCTGCGGGGCAACAACCTCCGGACGGTAATCCGCGACCGCTGCCGAGGCGATGAACAGGTCGCAAGGGATCGCCGCTTCACACGCTGCCAGCATGTCGCGGGCGCTGACCACGTCGATGCGGGTGACACGATCCGGAGTCGGCAGGTTCACGGGGCCAGTGATCAGTGTTACGCGGGCACCGGCCTCCACAGCGGCTTCGGCCAGGGCAAAGCCCATTTTTCCGGAGCTGTGGTTGGTGATGTAGCGCACCGGGTCGATGTTTTCCTGGGTCGGGCCGGCGGTAATCAGCACGTGTTTGCCGGTCAGTGCCTGACGCTGGAAGCAGTCGGCGGCGCACTGGGCCAGTTCAAGGGCTTCGAGCATGCGCCCCAGGCCGACGTCGCCGCAGGCCTGGCTGCCGGAGGCCGGGCCGAAAGCCTTGATGTCGCGGCTTTCGAGGGTTTGCAGGTTGGCCTGGGTCGCCGGATCGCGCCACATCGCCTGGTTCATTGCCGGTGCAACGGCGACCACGGCGTCGGTGGCCAGCACCAGCGTGGTCAGCAGATCGTCGGCAATGCCTTGGGCCAGGCGGGCGATCAGGTCTGCCGTGGCGGGGGCGATCAGCACCAGGTCGGCCCATTTGGCCAGTTCGATGTGGCCCATGGCCGCTTCGGCCGCCGGGTCCAGCAGGTCCAGGTGGACCGGGTGCCCGGACAGGGCCTGCATGGTCAGCGGGGTGATGAACTCTGCGCCGCCACGGGTCATGACCACGCGCACTTCGGCGCCCTGATCGATCAGGCGGCGAACCAGGTCGGCGCTCTTGTAGGCAGCGATACCGCCGCCTACGCCCAGAACAATGCGTTTCCGATACAGCCGCTGCATAGGCCTGCCTTTCAATTCGTTGGTGACATACGTGGCGAAACCCCCTCCCCAGGATGAATTCGCCCGCAAAAAAGATGGGCTACGATATCACAGCGACCGCTACGGAACAGCGGTGCCCACAGACAGGGAGGTGCTATGAGTATTCGCGATTGGCCGGCGGCGGAACGGCCGCGGGAGAAGTTGCTTGAGCAGGGTTCGGAGAGTCTTTCCGATGCCGAGTTGCTGGCTATCTTTCTACGAACCGGCGTGGCCGGAAAAAGTGCGGTGGACCTGGCGAGACATCTACTGAGTCAATTTGGCGGTCTGCGTTCGTTGTTGGAAGCCGATCTCAAAACGTTCAGTAAGCACTTGGGGCTGGGGCCGGCAAAATTCGCGCAGTTACAGGCAGTACTGGAAATGGGCCGGCGCCATCTGGCCGAACGTTTGCGTCATAGATCGGTGCTGGAAAATCCGCAGGCAGTACGTGAGTACCTCAAATCGATGCTGCGCCATGAGCCTCATGAAGTATTCGGTTGCCTGTTTCTGGATTCCAGGCATCAGGTGCTCACGTTTGAGGTGCTGTTCCGCGGTTCTATCGACAACACCAGCGTTCACCCTCGTCAGGTCGTCAAGCGGGCCTTGGCCCACAACGCAGCAGCATTGATCCTCTGCCACAACCATCCTTCGGGCAACACCGACCCCAGTCAGTCCGACCGGGTGCTGACCAAGCGCCTGCAAAAGGCGCTGGAGTTGATTGACGTGCGGGTGCTTGACCATTTCATCATCGGCGACGGCGATCCGTTGTCGATGGCGGAGTATGGGTGGATGTAGGGGTTGTGAAGTTAGCGAAACCCATGTGGGAGCGGGCTTGCTCCGGGTGGCGTTCCGACGAAAGCGGTGTATCAGTCGGCATTGATGGCGACTGACACTCCCTCTTCGCGAGCAAGCCCGCTCCCACAGGGTTTTGTGTGTGGCGGGTTATTTGATGTTGACCTTGGAATAGTCCTGTCGGCCGAACGGGCTGACCGAATACCCCTCGACATCCTTGCGCGTCAGCGCGAACGCAGTCGGATGGGCCAGGGGCAACCACAGCGCCTGCTGCTGGATCTGCGCCTGGGCCTGTTCGTAGAGTTTGCTGCGCACACCTTGCTCGCCGGTGGTCTTGCCGGCGCTGATCAGCTTGTCCAGGTCCTGATTGCAGTAGCGGGCGAAGTTGGTGCCGGACTTGACCGCGGCGCAGGAAAACTGCGGTGTGAGGAAGTTGTCCGGGTCACCGTTGTCACCGGCCCAACCCATGAACAGCAAGTCGTGCTCACCGGCCTTGGCACGGCGGATCAGTTCGCCCCATTCGATCACACGGATTTCGGCCTGGATGCCGATTTCCGCGAGATCAGACTGAAGCAGTTGAGCGCCCAGGCTTGGGTTGGGGTTAAGCAGGCTGCCGGAAGGGCGAGTCCAGATGGTGGTCTGGAAGCCGTCCTTGAGTCCGGCCTTGGCCATCAAGGCTTTGGCCTTGGCGATGTCGTGAGGGTAACCCGGCAGGCCTTTCGCGTAGCTCCAGGTGTTGGGCGGATACGGACCGTTGGCCGCCTCGGCGGTGTCTTCGAACACGGCTTTGACATAGTTGGCCTTGTCGAAGGCAAGGTTGATGGCCTGGCGGACTTCAGGTTTGTCCAGTGGCGGATGCTGACTGTTGATGCCGACGAATGCGGTCATGAACGCGTCAGTCTTTTCGACTTTCAGCGTCGGCTCCTTCAGCGCTTCCTGTACGTCCAGAGGCTTGGGCGACAGGGCGATCTGGCATTCGTTGCGGCGCAATTTCTGCAGGCGCACGTTGGCGTCCGGGGTGATGGCGAAGATCAGCGGATCTACAGAGGGTTTGCCACCGAAGTATTCGGGGTTGGCTTTGTAGCGAACCGAAGCGTCCTTCTGGAAGCGGGTGAAAACGAACGGACCTGTGCCGATCGGCTGGCTGTTGAGCTTCTCGGGTGTGCCTGCCTTCATCAGTTTGTCGGCGTATTCGGCCGAATAGATCGAAGCGAAGCCCATGCTCAGGGTCGCCAGGAAGGTCGAATCCGGGTGGTCGAGGGTGACGCGTACGGTCTGCGGATCAAGGGCGTCGATCTTCTTGATCAATGCAGGCAACTGCATCGATTGCGCATGAGGGAATCCGCTCTGGGCGACTTTGTGCCAGGCATTGGCCGGGTCGAGCATGCGGTCGAAGCTGAAAATCACATCTTCGGCGCTCAGGTCGCGAGTCGGGGTGAAATACTCGGTGCGATGGAATTTCACCTGCGGGTGCAACTTGAAGACGTACGTCAGGCCGTCGGGGCTGACTTCCCAGCTATCGGCGAGGCTGGCGACCACTTTGCCACTAGTCGTGTCAAAGTCCACCAGGCGATTCATCAGCACATCGGCCGAGGCGTTGGTGGTGGTCAGCGAGTTGTACTGCACCACGTCGAAGCCTTCAGGGCTGGCCTCGGTGCAGACGCTCAGGGCGGCGGCAAAGGCCTGTGGGCTCAGCAGAAGCGGGGCGAGCAATAGCGGTAGGGCAGCGAGGCGCATGGTCGGCTTCCTTTACAGATCGAAGGCCCATCTGCAAGTGCAGTCTGGAAAAGGCTTACCCTAGTGGGCTCTTTTGCAAATGACTATCCCCTTTTTCATTTTGAGGGGACTATAGCGCCTGAATTTGCTGTGAGGCGGGCGAGCAAAATCCTGATTTGGCCGGTTGGCCGATTCTCTGCGACGAGCGGTCGCCATCGATGATAGCCTTTGTCCAAGGCGCTCGGAGCCCGAAAAACAGGGTTTTTGTGAATTCAACGCATACTGAATGTTGTTGCTCCCCAGTCTTTCTGGTATAAAGCAGCGCTCTTTTCTAGGGGCCCGGTTCCTTCACTGTAGGTGTAGCCGGTAAGACCTCTAAAGAAACGCGGCGCCTGGCGCCAAATGACTGAGAGATTAAGCGGCCAACCCATGCCGGGTTGGGCATGTGGTTTTAGAGGGCTGAGGCATGTCTAGAGTATGTCAAGTTACCGGTAAGGGTCCGGTAACTGGGAATAACATTTCCCACGCAAACAACAAAACCCGTCGTCGTTTCCTGCCGAACCTGCAGCATCACCGCTTCTGGGTTGAAGAAGAGAAACGTTTTGTGCGTCTGCGCGTATCTGCCAAAGGCATGCGTATCATCGACAAGCGTGGCATCACTGTCGTGCTGGCCGAACTTCGCCGCGATGGCAAGGTTTAAGGGAGCTAATCATGCGTGAATTGATTCGTTTGATTTCGAGCGCCGGTACTGGTCACTTCTACACTACCGACAAGAACAAGCGTACTACCCCGGACAAAATCGAGATCAAGAAATATGATCCGGTTGTTCGCAAGCACGTGATCTACAAAGAAGGCAAAATCAAGTAATTGATTTTTCCCTCTTACGAAAAAGGCCCGTATCGCGAGATACGGGCCTTTTTTGTTGTGCTTGAAAAAGCGGGTAGCGCTTCAATCTGATCAAGTCACAGCACTTTAGTGCTAAGCCTTCTGTTCAAACGCCACGTAGATCTTGCGGCATGGCTCCAGCACTTCCCAGGTGCCTTTGAATCCGGCGGGGATCACGAAGCGGTCGCCTGCGCGCAGGGTCTTGGCATTGCCGTCTTTGTCACGCAACACCGAAACCCCTTGCTGGATCTCGCAGTACTCGTGCTCGGTGAAGTTCACTGTCCACTGCCCGACTGCACCTTCCCACACGCCAGCGTTCAGCTGGCCACAAGGGCTGTTGTAGTGGTTGTAAACGGCTTGTTCCGGGTCGCCCTTGAGCACTTTGGCTGCGTCCGGGCGGTAGCGTTCGGCGGCGGTGGTGGCCTGGCTGAAGTCGACGACGTTCTGGATATTCATTGTTGTTATCTCCCGTGATTACGTAGAAAGGCTCAAAGTCTATGTTTATTAAAATGAACATCGCAAGGCCGTTTGCCAGCGTTTTGTCAAATATATTGAAACTTCATATGCGGCTGGTTTAGGGTGGTGGATGCCTTGGGCCGAAAAGCAGGCTGGCCGGGCAGAATTCCTGACAGCGCCCGCGAAGAACGCGGGTGTCGTATCAATAAGAGGAGGACACTCGCATGACCACCCTGACCCGTGCCGACTGGGAACAACGTGCCCGCGACCTGAAAATCGAAGGCCGCGCCTATATCAATGGCGAATACACCGACGCCGTCTCTGGCGAGACTTTCGAGTGCATCAGCCCGGTCGATGGCCGTCTGCTGGGCAAGATTGCCAGCTGTGACGCCGCCGATGCCCAGCGCGCCGTGGAAAACGCTCGCGCCACCTTCAATTCCGGTGTCTGGTCGCGCCTGGCGCCGACCAAGCGCAAATCCACCATGATCCGTTTCGCCGGCCTGCTGAAACAGCACGCCGAAGAGCTGGCCCTGCTTGAAACCCTGGACATGGGCAAGCCGATCAGCGATTCCCTGTACATCGACGTTCCTGGCGCGGCGCAAGCCCTGAGCTGGAGCGGCGAAGCCATCGACAAGATCTACGACGAAGTGGCAGCCACTCCGCACGATCAACTGGGTCTTGTGACCCGTGAACCGGTGGGTGTTGTTGGCGCCATCGTGCCGTGGAACTTCCCGCTGATGATGGCGTGCTGGAAACTCGGTCCTGCGCTGTCCACCGGTAACTCGGTGATTCTCAAACCGTCCGAAAAGTCGCCGCTGACGGCGATTCGCATCGCCGAGCTGGCTGTCGAAGCCGGCATCCCGAAAGGCGTGCTCAACGTGTTGCCAGGTTATGGCCACACCGTCGGCAAGGCCCTGGCCCTGCATAACGATGTCGACACTCTGGTGTTCACCGGTTCGACCAAGATCGCCAAGCAACTGCTGATCTACTCGGGCGAATCGAACATGAAACGCGTCTGGCTCGAAGCCGGCGGCAAGAGCCCGAACATCGTGTTCGCCGATGCGCCGAACCTGCAAGACGCTGCCGAAGCCGCAGCCGGTGCCATCGCCTTCAACCAGGGCGAGGTTTGCACCGCCGGTTCGCGCCTGCTGGTGGAGCGTTCGATCAAGGACAAATTTCTGCCGCTGGTGATCGAAGCACTGAAAACCTGGAAGCCGGGCAACCCGCTGGACCCGGCGACCAACGTCGGTGCGCTGGTGGATACCCAGCAGATGAACACTGTGCTGTCTTACATCGAGTCGGGTCACACCGACGGCGCCAAACTGGTAGCCGGTGGCAAGCGCATCCTCCAGGAAACCGGCGGCACGTATGTTGAGCCGACGATTTTCGACGGTGTGAGCAACGCGATGAAAATCGCTCAGGAAGAAATCTTCGGGCCAGTGTTGTCGGTCATCACGTTCGATAGCGCTGAAGAAGCCATCGCCATCGCCAACGACACGCCTTACGGCCTGGCCGCGGCGGTGTGGACTGCCGATATTTCCAAGGCTCACCTCACCGCCCGTGCGCTGCGCGCCGGTAGCGTGTGGGTCAACCAGTACGATGGCGGCGACATGACGGCACCGTTCGGTGGATTCAAACAGTCCGGCAACGGTCGCGACAAATCGCTGCACGCGTTCGACAAGTACACCGAGCTGAAGGCGACCTGGATCAAGTTGTAAGCCTGTGAAGGAAGCCTGTTGAGAAGCAGGCTTCCCAATCGACGCAAACCCCTTGTGGGAGCGGGCTTGCTCGCGAATGTGGTGTATCAGCCAACATTGATGTTGGATGTGATGGCCTTTTCGCGAGCAAGCCCGCTCCCACATTTGTTTGTATGGCCTGAAAAATAATTATCCACAGGAGCGTGGAGCATGCGTTGGGCGACTTATTTCGCCGTTTTGGCATCTGTCCTGAGTGTCGGCCTGGCCCTGGGGGTCAGCATGCCGCTGGTGTCGTTTCGCCTGGAAAGCTGGGGCTACGGCTCGTTTGCCATTGGCGTGATGGCGGCGATGCCGGCCATCGGCGTTCTGTTGGGGGCGAAAATCTCCAGCCATCTGGCGGCACGATTCGGCACGGCCAACCTGATGCGCCTGTGCCTGTGGGCCGGGGCGGTTTCGATCGGTTTGCTGGCGCTGTTGCCGAGCTATCCGGTCTGGTTGGTGCTGCGGCTGATGATCGGGGTGATCCTGACACTCGTATTCATCATCGGTGAAAGCTGGATCAATCAACTGGTGGTCGAGCAATGGCGCGGGCGGCTGGTGGCGCTGTATGGCAGCAGCTATGCATTGAGTCAGTTGGCGGGGCCGGTGTTGCTGGGCTTGCTCGGTACCGAGCATGACTATGGCTTTTGGGTGGGTGTCGGTTTGCTGATGGCTGCACCGTTCCTGTTGCTGGGCCGCAGTGGCGCGCCGAGCAGTGAAGCCAGTAGCGTGACCCTGCGTGATTTGCTTGAGTTCTGTCGTGGCCTGCCGGCGATTGCCTGGGCGGTGTCGCTGTTTGCCGCGTTCGAGGCGATGATCCTGACGCTGTTGCCGGTTTATTGCTTGCGCCAGGGCTTCACCACGGAGATCGCCCTGGCGATGGTCAGTACGGTGGTGGTCGGCGATGCGGTACTGCAATTGCCGATTGGTGCGTTGGCCGATCGCTTGTCGCGACGGGCGTTGTTCACCGGCTGTGCGGTGGTCCTGCTGATATCGAGCCTGGCCATCCCGCTGCTGATCGACACGCTGCTGATCTGGCCGTTGTGGGTGCTGTTCGGCGCCAGCGCTGGCGGGTTGTTCACCTTGTCGTTGATCCTGATCGGCGAGCGTTATCGCGATGATGCGCTGGTGCGGGCTAACGCGCACATTGCCCAGCTATGGGGGGTCGGTTGTCTGATCGGGCCTCTGCTGGCGGGTGCTGGCAGCCAGTGGATCAGCGGCCATGCGTTGCCGTTGCTGATGGCGGTAGGGGCCTTGGGCGTGTTGATTGTGGTGTCGCGGCAAGGGGCGTTTGGTACCGCTCAGCCAGCCTGATGAGCACCGGAGAGCTATGGCGGTCGAGTCTTACAGCATCTTCTCCAGCCCAACCGTATTGCTCAGCCAGGCATTGAAGCGCCGCCACCAACTCCCTGGCTCCTTGCTCAGTGTGTGCATTTTTCCGTCGTCTTCGGTGGTCCAGACGATCTGATCGTTTTCCAGTTCCACCTGATAACTCAGGGCCGGTTCCATACCCTGCAGCGCCAGTTCGCGGACCCGTGCGGCCAATTCCGGGCTGTCCACCAGCACGCCGACTTCGGTGTTCCAGAGCACCGAGCGCGGATCGAAATTGAACGAGCCGATAAAGGATTTCTGCTGGTCGAAGATCATCGCCTTGCTGTGCAGGCTGGAGTCAGAGCTGTGATAGGCGCTGCTGGAAAACAGATGTGGCCCGCTACCGCTGCCGCCTCCCTCGCCGGGCTGGCTACGCAACTCGTACAGCTTCACGCCGTGCTCCAGCAGCGCCCTGCGATAGGGCGAGTAGCCACCGTGTACGGCGGGAACGTCCGTGGCTTCCAGTGAGTTGGTCAGCAAACTCACGGAAACGCCGGCATCGGCACGCCCGGTCAGGTACACCAGTCCCGGCTGGCCGGGCACAAAGTAGGCCGAGATCATGATCAGCTCTTTGCTGACGCTGTTGAGTTCAGGTGCCAGTTGCGTGGTCAGCAGCAACTGCGGATCGGGCTCGCCCTTGGCCAGCACCTTGCTCGGCGCATCCCACAATGCCTGGTTCCAGGCCCAGATCAGTTCACTGCGCCAGATGTCCAGTCGTGGGTGGGTGGTGAAGGTCATCAGGTGTTTGTAAAGCGTGTGATTCTGTTTGCGCGTTTCCGCCAGGGACTCTTCCAGTCGGGTGCGGGTGTTTTCCAGGTCTTGGGGTGTGGGTTTGCTCGACAGGAATTCGTCGATCGGTTTGCTCAGGGCGCTGTTCCAGTACTGGTCGAAACTGTGCCCGAGTTGCTCGGCGACCGGGCCGACACCGAGCATGTCGATGTCGGTGAAATTCATGTTGGGCTTGGCATCGAAATACTCGTCCCCGAGATTGCGGCCGCCGACAATGGCCATGCAGTTGTCCGCCAGCCACAGCTTATTGTGCATGCGTCGATGCTGTTGCGACAGGTTGAACAGCCGGCCCACGGTGCGCGTCACCCCTGTACTGCGGCCCAGATTCAGCGGGTTGAACACACGGATCTGGATGTTCGGGTGTGCGGCGAGAGTCGCGATGACCCGGTCCAGGCCATCGCTGGCAGTATCGTCGAGCAGTACCCGCACCCGCACGCCCCGGTCGGCGGCCTTGAGCAACTCCTCGATCAACATGCGCGTGCTGATGCCGTCGTGCACGATGTAGTACTGCAAGTCGAGGCTGCTTTGGGCGTTACGGATCAGTTCGGCGCGGGCGGTGAAGGCCTCGGTGCTGTCCGATAACAGGCGAAAGCCCGATTGGCCCTTGTAGGGAGCGGCTTGCGCCTGGACCGAGCGACCGAATGCGGAGTCTGAGGCCGGCAACGCCTGACTCGGTACGCGCTGTACGTCGAGGTTGGCGCAACCGCTCAGGAACGCGGCGAGTAGCAGAAGAGCAAGCAGGGGCTGTCTGACTCTCACGTAGGATCGTTCCGTTTGGCGGCGCAGATAGGCATATGGACGCTGATTCCCGAAGAAAAGTCAGTCGCTGAGCTGATCGGTTTCCGCCAACAGTTTGATCGCTGTCGCACCGACCTTGCGCACCGCGTCTTCGATCTGCGGTGTTGGCTTGGCAGCGTAGTTCATGCGCAGGCAATTGCGGTACTTGCCCGAGGCGGAAAAAATGCTGCCCACGGCAATCTGTACGCCCTGGTCGTGCAATGCCCGATTCAGTTTCAGGGTGTCGAAAGCTTCCGGCAGTTCGACCCACAACATGAAGCTGCCTTGTGGGCGACTGGCGCGGGTGCCGGCCGGAAAGTAGCGGGTCACCCAATCAATCATCGCGTCGCGATTGCGTTGGTATTGCGTGCGCATCCGCCGCAAATGCGGTTCGAAGTGGCCGCCCTTGAGAAATTCGGCGATGGCGATCTGCGGTTGTGGCGCGGTGGATCCGGTGCTGATGTACTTCATGTGCAGCACCCGCTCCAGATAGCGGCCGGGCGCGACCCAGCCGATACGCAGGCCCGGCGCCAGGGTCTTGGAAAACGAGCTGCACAACAGGACGCGACCGTCCTCGTCGAAGGACTTGATCGTGCGCGGACGCGGGTAGGTGTAGGCCAGTTCACCATACACATCGTCCTCGATGATCGCCACGTCATAGCGCTGCGCAAGCGTCAACAGCGCGCGTTTGCGCGACTCGGGCATGATGTAGCCCAACGGGTTGTTGCAGTTGGGGGTCAACTGTATGACCTTGATCGGCCACTGTTCCAGGGCCAGTTCCAGCGCTTCGAGGCTGATGCCGGTCAGCGGGTCGGTGGGGATTTCCAGGGCTTTCATGCCCAGGCCCTTGAGGGTCTGCATCGCGCCGTGAAAGCTCGGCGAGTCCACTGCGACAATGTCGCCGGGTTCGCAGATCGCGCGAATGCTGGTGGACAGCGCTTCGTGGCAGCCGGTGGTGACCACCAGTTCGCTGGCGCTCAGCTGGCAGCCGGAATCGAGTATCAGGCGAGCGATCTGTTCGCGCAGTTCGAAGTTGCCGTGGATGTTGTCGTAATACAGGCCGGGCATGTCCTGCCGCCGGCTGATTCGCGCCAAGTCACGCAGCAGCGGTTTCATGGTCGGACTGTTGATATCCGGCATGCCGCGGCCCAGTTGCACCACGTCTTTGCGCGGTACGGCGCGAATCAGCTCCAGCACTTGATCCCATTGGGAAATGTCCACCGGCCGTTGGGCCGGGCGGCCGACTGCCGGCAAGTCCGGCAGTTCGCGGCTGGCCGGGACGAAGTACCCGGATTTCGGCCGTGGCATGGCCAGCCCGCTGTCTTCCAGCACCCGATAGGCCTGTTGCACTGTGCTCAGGCTGACGCCGTGCTCGACGCTCAGCGCCCGTACCGAAGGCAGCCGGTCACCGGGGCGATAGAAGCCCTGTTCGATACGTGTGCCGAGCAATTCGGCGAGGTTGACGTAAAGGGTCATGGTGCAGCCTCGATAGGGGTGACTCGGTTAACCAGTACAGATCGGGCAAAAAATCGGGATTCAGTGGCGGAATCGGCAGAACTGTATGGGGTTAATACAGTTGCTTTGAATCTGTAATGCTTTTGCGCGCACACGCATCATGGAACCTCTGGCTACCCAAGTAAACAGGAGCATCCAAGATGAACGGTTTGAGCGATGTGCGGCTGACGTTACACAGTCAGGAACTGGCGACCGGGCAGAACAACGGCACGCGGGAGGCGGGCATGGGCAATGCGTCGTCCGACCTGAGTCGCTGGGACCGGTTCTGGCGTCGCCTGCACACGCGCAAGGCCTTGCTGGCCCTGACGGCTGACCAGCTCAAGGATATCGGGCTGACACGGGAGCAGGCGCGGGAGGAGGGGCTGAAGCCTTTCTGGCGGATCTGAGTTTTGCAGTGTTCTTCAGGGCCTCATCGCGAGCAAGCTCGCTCCCACAAGGAGCGGTGGTGAACGCAAATCTTGTGAATGCCGTCAAACACTGTGGGAGCGAGCTTGCTCGCGATAGCGTCGGCAAAGACGCAGGGAATCTTTCAGACCAACTCTTTAAGCCGATGCCACAACATCCCCAACGCCAGCAACGGTGAGCGCAAATGCTTGCCGCCGGGGAAAGTGATGTGCGGCACCCTGGCAAACAAATCAAAGCCACCACTGTGCTGCCCGCTGATGGCTTCGGCCAGCAGCTTGCCGGCCAGGTGCGTGGCATTCACGCCATGACCGGAATAGGCCTGGGCGTAGTACACGTTTGGCTGGTCCTTGAGTCGCCCGATCTGCGGCAGGCGATTGGCGCCGATGCCGATCATTCCGCCCCATTGGTAATCGATCTTCACACCAGACAGTTGCGGAAAGACTTCCAGCATTTTCGGACGCATGTACGCGGCGATGTCTTTCGGATCGCGGCCCGAGTAATGGCAGGCGCCGCCAAACAGCAGGCGCCGGTCCGCCGAGAGCCGGTAGTAGTCCAGTGCCACTCGCTGGTCACAGACCGCCATGTTCTGCGGCAGCAGGGCGTGGGCCTGTTCTTCGCTCAGTGGTTCGGTGGCGATGATGTAGCTGCCGGCGGGCAGGACTTTGCCACTGAGTTCCGGGTTGAGGTTATTGAGGTAGGCATTGCAACCCAGTACCAGGGTTTTGGCGCGCACCGAGCCCTCGGTGGTATGGACCTTGACCTCTGGGCCATAGTCGATGCGGGTCACGGCCGAGTGCTCGAACAGCCGGACCCCCAGTCGTTGTGCCGCTGCGGCTTCGCCCAAGGCCAGGTTCAGTGGATGCAGGTGCCCCGAGCCCATGTCGATCAGGCCGCCGACGTAACGCGTGGAGCCGACCACGGTGTGCATCTCGTTGGCTTGCAGCAAACGGGTTTCGTAGCGATAGCCGAGGCTGCGCAGTTCTTCGGCATCCTCGGCGAAGCCTTCAAGGTCACGGGGCTTGTTGGCGAGGTCGCAGTAACCCCAGGTCAGGTCGCAGGGGATCTGGAAGCGCTCGACCCGTTGCCGGACGATTTCCACGGCTTCCAGGCCC
Organism: Pseudomonas monachiensis; assembly: GCF_047345015.1. Classification (NCBI taxonomy): domain Bacteria; kingdom Pseudomonadati; phylum Pseudomonadota; class Gammaproteobacteria; order Pseudomonadales; family Pseudomonadaceae; genus Pseudomonas; species Pseudomonas monachiensis. The sequence continues at coordinate 6,016,022 of NZ_CP178857.1, read as the reverse complement.
ATGAGTTTCATTTGCCGAACGCCTTCGGCACCGATGACGCTGGTGAACTGATCGAGGCCGTGGCCGACGCCACGAATCAGCTGCCCGCCATTGCGTCCACTGGCACCCCAGCCTATTTTGTGGGCCTCAAGCAGCACCACGCTGAGGCCGCGTTCGGCCAGCTCAAGCGCCGTGTTCAACCCCGAAAACCCGCCGCCAACCACACAGACATCGGCCAGCACTTCGCCTTTGAGCGCCGCAAGTTCGGGCTGCGGCAGGCTGCTGGCGGCGTAGTAGGACGCGGTGTGGTTCAGGGCAGGCTGCTGAGCACGGGCATTCATGTGCGTGTTCCTGGTTCTTGCGTTTGGAAAACCTGACGGAGCATAAGCCGGACCTTCCCGGGCGGGCAACATTGGTCGGCTGGTGCTGTCTGGATCGGTGCTTTTGCGTCAGAATCGCGCTCTATTCCGCTATTGGTCACCGCTTCAATGAGCTGCAACAGCCAGACAATCCGCACATTGCGACAGCAGATTCCCTCGTTCGAGTGCGTTCCCGGCTGCCATGACTGCTGCGGGCCGGTGACCACCTCGCCGGAAGAAATGTCGCGCCTGCCGCGCAAGTCCCGCGCCGAGCAGGATGCCGCCATGGAAGAGCTCAACTGTGTGCATCTGGGGCCGAATGGTTGCACGGTGTATGACGAGCGGCCGCTGATCTGCCGGTTGTTCGGCACCACCAAGACCTTGCCGTGTCCCAATGGACGCGGGCCGGTGGAGCTGATTCATCCGCGGGTGGAGAAGCAGGTGTTCGAGTACATGGCCAGCACTCGGCAGGTGTTGGTTTAAGAGATCGCAGCCTGCGGCAGCTCCTACAAAAAGCGTGTGTACACCTGTAGGAGCTGCCGCAGGCTGCGATATTTTGATCTTCAATCCGGAATCGGCAAAGTCAGGCTCTCCTTCACCTCTTCCATCACGATATAGCTCTTGGATTCCCGTACATGAGGAAGTTTGAGCAGGATGTCGCCCAGCAACTTGCGGTACGAGGCCATCTCGGAAATCCGCGCTTTCACCAGGTAGTCGAAATCCCCTGACACCAGATGACACTCCAGCACATGGGGCAATTTCAGCACCGCGCGTCGGAACTCTTCAAAAGTATCGCCGGATTTGTAGTCCAGGCTGATTTCGACGAACACCAGCAGACTACCCTTCAGGTGCTGCGGATTGAGCCTGGCGTTGTAGCCCATGATGATCCCTTCGCGCTCCAGACGCCGGACCCGCTCAGTACAGGGCGTGGTCGAGAGCCCGACCTTTTCTCCAAGCTCCGTAAAGGAAATCCGCCCGTCCGCTTGCAGGATCCGCAGGATGTTGCGGTCGATCTTGTCCAGCTCACGTTTGGTCTGAGTGTTGGTACGCATAGGGGATGCGCCTCCGTGAAAAGGGTTTTTGCCGAGAATTGTCGCCAAATATAGGCGCTTATATAGTGAAAAGCACTGGCAAATCTTTTTTACACTGCGCGCATCTAAAGCTCTGAATAACAAACGTCAGCGGTTAGCCGCGATGAGGGATATGAAAATGCGCGTCATGGTCTTGGGTAGCGGCGTCATCGGTACCACCAGTGCTTATTATCTGGCCCGTGCCGGGTTTGAAGTGGTGGTTGTGGACCGGCAGCCAGCTGCTGCCATGGAGACCAGTTTCGCCAACGCCGGGCAGGTTTCGCCGGGTTATGCCTCGCCGTGGGCCGCGCCGGGTGTGCCGCTCAAGGCCATCAAGTGGCTGTTGCAGCGCCACGCCCCCCTGGCGATCAAGGCCACTGCCGACATCGACCAGTACCTGTGGATGGCACAGATGCTGCGCAACTGCACCGCCAGCCGTTATGCGGTGAACAAGGAGCGCATGGTCCGTCTGTCCGAGTACAGCCGCGACTGCCTCGATGAACTGCGGGCCGAAACCGGCATCGCCTACGAAGGCCGCAGCCTGGGCACCACCCAACTGTTCCGCACCCAGGCTCAACTCGACGGCGCCGCGAAAGACATCGCCGTGCTGAAAGAGTCCGGCGTGCCGTTCGAACTGCTCGACCGCGACGGCATTGCCCGCGTTGAGCCGGCGCTGGCCAGTGTCACCGACATCCTCGCCGGTGCCCTGCGCCTGCCGAACGACCAGACTGGCGACTGCCAGATGTTCACCACCAAGCTCGCCGAGATGGCCGCGAGCCTCGGTGTGCAGTTCCGTTTCGGCCAGGACATCCAGCGCCTCGACTTCGCCGGTGATCGCATCAACGGTGTATGGATCGACGGCAAGCTGGAAACCGCCGACCGCTACGTGCTGGCCCTCGGCAGCTACTCGCCGCAACTGCTCAAGCCACTGGGGATCAAGGCGCCGGTGTACCCGCTCAAGGGCTACTCTCTGACCGTGCCGATCACCAACCCGGCGATGGCCCCGACTTCGACCATTCTCGACGAGACCTACAAAGTCGCGATCACCCGTTTCGACAACCGCATCCGCGTTGGCGGCATGGCCGAAATCGCCGGTTTTGACCTGTCGCTGAACCCGCGTCGCCGGGAAACCCTGGAGATGATCGTCAACGACCTTTATCCTCAGGGCGGCGATCTGGCCCAGGCCAGTTTCTGGACCGGCCTGCGTCCGACCACCCCGGACGGTACCCCGATCGTCGGTGCCACACCATTCAAGAACCTGTTCCTGAACACCGGTCACGGCACGCTCGGCTGGACCATGGCCTGTGGCTCCGGTCGCTTGCTGGCAGACCTGATGGCGAAGAAAAAGCCGCAGATCAGCGCCGAAGGCCTCGATATTTCCCGTTATGGCAAAAAAACCCAGGAGTCTGCAAAGCATGTCAGTCCAGCGCCAGCTCACCAATGAGCGCATGAGTCAGATCGTCACCCATAACGGTACGGTTTACCTGGCCGGACAGGTCGGCGATGACATGAATGCCGGGATTGAACAGCAGACCCGCGAAACACTGGCCAACATCGAGCGTTTGCTCGACCTGGCCGGTACCGACAAGCATCATCTGCTGTCGGTGACGATTTACCTGAAAGACATCGACGCGCATTTCGAAGGCATGAACGCGGTATGGGATCAGTGGCTGCCAAAAGGCGTCGCCCCGGCCCGTGCCACCGTTGAATCGAAATTGTGCGAACCGGAAATCCTGGTCGAGCTGTCGGTTGTAGCCGCTCTGCCATAAAGCTTGTCAGAAAGATCCCTCTCCCGGTGCTGTTGGCGGTTCACGCTACCAGCCAGCGCCGGTTTTTCTTCCCGAAAACCCGACCAGAAGTCTGCCGCCATGCGTCCTGCCCGTGCCCTGATCGACCTTCAAGCCTTGCGCAACAACTACCGAATCGCCCGTGAACTCACGGGGGCCAAGGCCCTCGCTGTGATCAAGGCCGATGCCTATGGCCATGGCGCGGTGCGTTGCGCCCAGGCGCTGGAAACCGAGGCGGACGGGTTTGCAGTAGCCTGCATCGAAGAGGCGTTGGAGCTGCGGGCGGCGGGCATTCGCGCGCCGATCCTGCTGCTGGAAGGTTTTTTCGAAGCCGATGAGCTGGCACTGATTGTCGAGCATGATTTCTGGTGCGTGGTGCATTCGTTGTGGCAACTCGAAGCCATCGAGAAAGCGGCGTTGAGCAAACCGATCACCGTGTGGCTGAAGCTCGATTCGGGCATGCACCGCGTGGGGCTGCACCCGGCGGATTATCAGGCGGCCTACCAGCGACTGTTGGCCAGCGGCAAGGTCGCGAAAGTGGTGCTGATGAGCCACTTTGCGCGTGCCGATGAACTGCACGAGCAAGCCAGTGCCGATCAGGTGGCGGTATTTGAAGCCGCGCGCAAGGGCTTGTCCGCCGAGGTCAGCCTGCGCAACTCGCCGGCGGTGCTCGGTTGGCCGCAGATTCCGAGCGATTGGGTGCGCCCAGGCATCATGCTTTATGGCGCGACGCCCTTCGAAGAGGCCAACGAAGCAGCATCGCGGCTGCAACCGGTCATGACCCTGGAATCGAAAGTGATCAGTGTGCGCGAGTTGCCGGCTGGCGAGCCCGTCGGTTACGGCGCCAAATTCATCACCCCTAAACCGATGCGCATTGGTGTCGTGGCCATGGGTTACGCCGATGGCTACCCGCGTTTGGCACCGACCGGCACGCCAGTGCTGGTTGCCGGGCAGCGCAGCCAGTTGATCGGCCGGGTATCGATGGACATGCTCTGCATCGACCTGACCGATGTCCCGCAGGCCGGCCTCGGTTCGACCGTCGAGTTGTGGGGCAAAAACATCCTCGCCAGTGATGTGGCCATGGCTGCCGGCACGATTCCTTACCAGATCTTTTGCAACCTGCGCCGGGTGCCACTGCTCTATTCCGGGGCTTAGTGCGCAGGGCTCCAGACCGGAAGTCGCCTCGCTGAGCAGGATTCAGGTCAAGGTGTTGTAAATACTGAACGCTGTCGCCATGATAACGCTCACTATTCCAACAATCTGAATCCTGGAGGCGCAAGCTTTGGACGTCGGTGAACGACTGCAATCCATCCGTAGGCTCAAAGGCCTTTCCCAGCGTGAGCTCGCCAAACGGGCGGGGGTCACCAACAGCACGATTTCGATGATCGAGAAGAACAGCGTCAGTCCCTCGATCAGTTCGCTGCGCAAAGTGCTGGGCGGGATTCCCATGTCCATGGTCGAGTTCTTTTCCGAAGAAATCCTGCAGGAAAAACCGACCCAGATTGTCTACAAGGCCAACGAGCTGATCGATATTTCCGATGGCGCGGTGACCATGAAGCTGGTCGGTCGGGCGCACCCGAGCCGGGCCATCGCATTCCTCAATGAAATCTATCCGCCAGGCGCCGACACCGGTGACGAGATGCTCACCCATGAGGGCGAGGAAACCGGCATCCTGGTCGAAGGAAAACTGGAACTGGTGGTCGGTCTCGAAACTTTTGTCCTTGAAGCCGGCGATAGCTACTACTTTGAAAGTACCAAGCCACACCGTTTTCGTAATCCGTTCGATGTGCCGGCGCGACTAATCAGCGCAGCCACACCGGCGAATTTCTAAGAAAAGAGGCGTCCTGCCAGCATCGCAGAGGCGCCCGGGCTGTTTTTCCGTCGCGGCCTAAGACCCCTTCGACTTTGGGGTTGTTTCAGTGCGACGGGCTTACCGCTATACTTGCGCCCGCCTGCGAACCGTGGCCGTAGGCGTGACTAGCCACCATTGAGGGTGAACGCGTGAACCTAATTATGAAAATGCTGGCTGCACCAGCAACCGTATTGGCCCTATGGGCTGTCAGTGTCAGCGCTCAAGCTGCGACCAATGACGATATCGCCAAACGCCTTGAGCCAGTCGGCCAGGTTTGTGTTCAGGGTAAAGAGTGCAAGGGCATGGAAGTGGCCGCTTCCGCTGGCGGCGGTGGTGGTGCGAAAACTCCGGATGAAGTGATTGCAAAACATTGCAACGCTTGCCACGGTTCAGGCCTGCTGGGCGCACCGAAAATCGGTGATGCCGCTGCCTGGAAAGAGCGTGCCGATCACCAGGGCGGCCTTGACGGCATCCTGGCCAAAGCCATTACCGGTATCAACTCGATGCCGCCTAAAGGTACCTGCGCCGATTGCTCCGACGCCGAGCTCAAAGGCGCCATCCAGAAGATGTCCGGCTTGAAATAAGCCTGAGTCTTGCTGCTGGAAAAGCCGCTTTCGAGCGGCTTTTTTGTGCCTGTGATTTAACCCGGATGGCTGTTCATTGCAGCAAAGACCCGGCAAGCTCGGTCCAGGCCCAAGTCATGGAACGTGAGGGAGGATCCGATGGTTCAGTTGTGCTCTATCGAACAGGCAGTCGATGACGTCTTGACACGGTTGCCGGCGCATATCCACATGGGCCTGCCTCTGGGGTTGGGCAAACCTAATCACTTCGTCAACGCGCTGTATCGGCGGATCGCACAGTCGCCCGAACGACGGCTGACGATCTACACCGCGTTGTGCCTGGGGCGCCCGCCCTTGGGCGATGGTTTGCAAAAGCGCTTTCTCGAACCCTTTGTCGAACGGGTCTTCGGCGACTATCCGGAGCTGGAATTTCTCGCCGACCTGCGCCGCGATAGTCTGCCGGACAACATCCACATCCAGCAGTTCTTCATGCAGCCCGGCAGCCTGCTCAACAGTGCCGCGGCGCAACAGGATTACGTCAGCAGCAATTACAGCCATGCGGCGCGGGACATCAATGCCGCCGGGTTGAATCTGGTGGCGCAGCTGGTGGCCAGCCACGCCGAGCATCCTGACCGTTTGAGCCTGAGCTGCAACCCGGACATCACCCTCGACCTGTTGCCGATGATCGCCAGGCGCCGCGCCGCCGGAGAAACCATCCTGATGGTCGGCCAGGTGCACAACGACCTGCCTTACATGCCCGGCGATGCGGAAGTCGGCATCGACACCTTTGACCTGCTGATCGATGAGAAGGACAACACCACGCTGTTTTCCACGCCGAACATGCCGGTGGGGTGTCAGGACCATTTCATCGGTCTGCACGCCAGCACCCTGGTGCGTGATGGCGGTACCTTGCAGATCGGCATCGGCTCCATGGGCGATGCGCTGACAGCGGCGCTGCTGGCGCGGCAAGCCGACAACGACGGATACAGGGCTTTACTGGCAGACGTAAACCTCAGCCACTGGGCGCAACTGATCGAGCGCGAAGGCGGCATCGACCCCTTCGCCAAAGGCCTGTATGGCTGTAGCGAAATGTTCGTCAACGGCTTGCTGGTGCTGGCCGATGCCGGGATCGTGCAACGCAAGGTCTATCCGGATGTGGCGACCCAGCAGCAGGCGAATGCCGGCACCCTCGACGAGGCTGCACAAACCGATGGCATCTCGGTGCACGGTGGTTTCTTTCTCGGTCCGCGTAGCTACTACGAGCGCTTGCGCGAATTACCGCAAAGCAAGCGGCTCGAATTCAACATGACCCGCATCAGCTACATCAACGAGCTCTACGGCCAGGAAGAACTCAAGCGCTTGCAGCGCCTGGATGCGCGGTTCATCAACACCGCGTTCACCGTGACCTTGCTCGGTGCCGCGGTGGCGGATCAGCTCGAAGACGGACGTGTGCTCAGTGGCGTAGGCGGGCAGTACAACTTCGTGGTGCAGGGGCATGCGCTGGCAGGTGCGCGCTCGGTGTTGCTACTGCGCAGCTGGCGTGAGTCCGGCGGCGACGTCAGCTCGAACATCGTCTGGGAGTATGGTCACTGCACGATTCCCCGGCACTTGCGGGACATCGTGGTCACCGAATACGGCATCGCCGATCTTCGTGGCAAGACCGATGCGGCAGTGATCGAGGCCTTGCTCAATATCAGCGACTCGCGTTTTCAGCCGGGATTGATCGAGCAGGCGCAGAAAGTCGGCAAACTGCCCAAGGACTTCTGTCTCGATCCGCGCTTCACCGATAACAATCCGCAGCGTTTGTTGGCGATTCAGGCGCGGCATCCGCAGCTGTTTCCGGAGTATCCGCTGGGCTGTGATTTCACCGAGGTCGAGCAGGATCTGTTGCGGGCGCTGAACTGGCTCAAGAGCAAGTTCAAGCTGAGTGAGGTGCTGGAGTTGGGCAAGGCAGCGCTGGACGCGCCGGAGCCTGCGTTGTTCCAGGAGCATCTGCAACGCATGCAACTGGCCAGTCCGGAGGGGATGAAGGAGGATTTGTATCAGCGCCTGCTGCTCACAGGCCTCAAGGCGACTGGGCAGTAACTGGTCACCGAAAACATCAGTGGGAGCGAGCTTGCTCGCGATAGCGGTGTATCAGTCAACGAAGATGTCGACTGACACTATGCAATCGCGAGCAAGCTCGCTCCCACAGGGGGATGTGCGTTGTGGTGGCTTTATTCGATAAAGGTCACAACACCGTCGGCCAGCGACTTCACTCGGGCCAGGGACTCTACGCGATAACCCTGCGAGTCCAGTTCCGCACGGCCGCCCTGGAACGACTTCTCGATCACGATGCCCAGGCCCGCCACGGTGGCGCCAGCCTGCTTGATGATCGAAATCAGTGCCTGGGACGCCTTACCGTTGGCCAGGAAGTCATCGATGATCAGCACGCGGTCGCTACTGGTCAGGTGGCGCGGGGAAATGGCCACGGTGCTTTCGGTCTGTTTGGTGAACGAGTACACGGTCGCCGACAGCAGGTTTTCGGTCAGGGTCAGGGACTGGTGCTTGCGGGCGAAAATCACCGGCACACCCAGGTTCAGACCGGTCATGATCGCCGGGGCGATGCCCGAGGCTTCGATGGTGACAATCTTGGTGATGCCCGAATCCTTGAACAGCGTGGCGAATTCGTCGCCGATCAGCTTCATCAGGGCCGGGTCGATCTGGTGGTTCAGAAAGGCGTCGACTTTCAGGACCTGATCGGAAAGCACGATGCCTTCTTCGCGAATTTTCTTGTGCAATGCTTCCATGAAGCTGTCCTCAGTTGGCTCCAGACACTGTGAAAACTACTGCGCTCGGTAATCCTGCGTTAAAAACAGGCTCGGAATGCTCATTTACAGCCAGTAAACTCCGCTTCCTCGCCTGTTTTTGCCTTGTCTTACCTTCGCTCGCTACGTTTTCACAGCGCCTGGCTATGCCGATGTTCAATTAAAAAGTGGTCAATTCTAGCGCTTTAACATCGCGCGTATATCCGCCAATGCATTGTTGCCACGCACGGCTTTGACTTCGGTCGGCGTGTCGTCGTTGCCTTCCCAGGCCAGATCGTCCGGCGGCAGTTCATCGAGGAAGCGGCTTGGTGCGCAGTCGATGATCTCGCCGTACTGCTTGCGCTTGGCGGCGAAGGTGAAGGCCAGGGTCTGGCGCGCGCGGGTAATGCCCACGTAGGCCAGGCGACGTTCTTCTTCGATGGTGTCGGCTTCGATGCTGGAACGGTGCGGGAGGATTTCCTCTTCCATGCCCATGATGAACACGTAGGGGAATTCCAGGCCCTTGGAGGCGTGCAAGGTCATCATCTGCACGCCTTCGGCGCCATCTTCCTCTTCCTGCTGACGCTCGAGCATGTCGCGCAGGACGAGTTTGCCGATGGCGTCCTCGACGGTCATTTCGCCTTCTTCGTCTTTTTCCAGGGTGTTCTTCAGCGCCTCGATCAGGAACCAGACGTTACCCATGCGGTAGTCGGCGGCCTTGTCGCTGGAGCTGTTGGTGCGCAGCCAGTTCTCGTAGTCGATGTCCATGACCATGCTGCGCAGGGCCGAGATCGGGTCTTCGCCGGCGCACTGCTCGCGCACCCGGTCCATGAAACGCTTGAAGCGCGACAGGCGATCGGTGAAGCGGCTGTCCAGATGCTCGCCCAAACCCATCTCGTCGGTGGCGGCGTACATCGAGATCTTGCGCTCGGTGGCGTAGTTGCCCAGCTTCTCCAGCGTGGTCGAGCCGATCTCGCGGCGCGGCACGTTGATCACCCGCAGGAACGCGTTGTCGTCGTCCGGGTTCACGATCAGACGGAAGTAAGCCATCAGATCTTTCACTTCCTGACGTCCGAAGAAGCTGTTGCCGCCGGAGAGGCGATACGGCACCTGGTGATGCTGCAACTTCAGCTCGATCAACTTGGCCTGGTAGTTGCCGCGATACAGGATCGCGAAATCGCTGTACGGGCGGTCGGTGCGCAAGTGCAGGCTGAGGATTTCCATGGCCACGCGCTCGGCCTCGGCGTCTTCGTTGCGGCAACGGATCACGCGGATCTCGTCGCCGTGACCCATTTCACTCCACAGCTGCTTTTCGAACTCGTGGGGATTGTTCGAGATCAGTACGTTGGCGCAACGCAGGATGCGGCTGGTGGAGCGGTAGTTCTGCTCCAGCATCACCACTTTCAAGGACGGGTAGTCGTCCTTGAGCAGCATCAGGTTTTCCGGGCGAGCACCGCGCCAGGCGTAGATCGACTGGTCGTCGTCGCCTACCACGGTGAACTGGTTGCGTTTGCCGATGAGCATTTTCACCAGCAGGTATTGGCTGGCGTTGGTGTCCTGGTATTCGTCGACCAGCAGGTAGCGCACCTTGTTCTGCCACTTTTCCAGGATGTCGGCGTGCTCTTCGAACAGCTTCACCGGTAGCAGGATCAGGTCGTCGAAGTCCACCGCGTTGAACGCCTTGAGCGTGCGCTGGTAGTGGGTGTAGACGATGGCGGCGGTCTGTTCCTTGGGGTTGCGCGCGTTTTCCAGGGCCTGGGCCGGCAGGATCAGGTCGTTTTTCCAGGCGCCGATCATGTTCTTGATCTCGTCGACGCCGTCGTCGCCCGAGTATTCCTTCTGCATGATGTCGGTCATCAGGGCCTTGACGTCGGTCTCGTCGAAGATCGAGAAACCCGGTTTGTAGCCCAGCCGCACGTGTTCCTTGCGGATGATGTTCAGGCCCAGGTTGTGGAACGTGCAGACCGTCAGCCCGCGCCCTTCACCGGCACGCAGCAGGGTGCCGACCCGTTCCTTCATTTCGCGGGCGGCCTTGTTGGTAAAGGTCATGGCGACGATGTACTGGGCGCGAATGCCGCAGTTCTGGATCAGGTGCGCGATTTTGCGCGTGATCACGCTGGTCTTGCCGGAGCCTGCGCCGGCGAGCACCAATAGAGGGCCGCCGACGTAGTTCACGGCTTCTTGCTGCCGGGGATTGAGTCGGGACATAGGTAAATTCAGGAGTCAGTCACGAAATGGGCCGGCATTTTAACAGGCTCAGCGAATTGTGCTGCTCTGTCCGACTTGTGACGTAGCGCGCTATCTGTAATTGCCGGTTTTGTTACTTTCACGCAGGATGCGCAACGAATTTGCGGCTAATGTTCGTAATTGCGGATACAAAGGGTTCGTTTTGCTCACTGATGTCATTGTCATTGGTCATCGGAACGGCATAATGCCCGTCGCCTACATCTTTGCAGAGTCTAGGGAGCTAGCTTGTCTACGCCTGTCGAACCCTTGCGTTTGCTGCTACTGGCCGAAGAGCCAGCGTGGGCAGCGTTGTTGCGCGAGTGTCTGGCTCCTATGGGGAGCTCGGCCGTGCTCATCAGCGCGCCGAGTTGGGAGTCGGTCAGCAGCCTGTTCGATGACAACCACAGCGCGGTGTTATTGACCATCCCGCAACTTCAACCGGCGCCGGGCCGTTGCAGCCTGCCGACGGTGTTGTTGCTCGACCATGAGCCGCTGACCCCGCCCGACGGCGTGAGTGACTGGCTGGTGCGCGACCTGCTCGATCCCGGCATGTTGCGCCGTTGCCTGCGTCATGTGCGCGAACGCGGCGTCCTGGAAAACACGCTGCAACGCCTGGCCGAGCAAGATCCGCTGACCGGCATCGCCAACCGTCAGGGCTTCCAGACCCTGTTGACGGCACGCCTGGCGGAAAACGACGGTCGTGGCCTGGCCCTCGGTCATCTCGACCTCGACAACTTTCGTTATGCCAACGACGCCCTCGGCCATCAGGCCGGTGACCGCCTGATCCTGCAAGTGGTGGCGCGGCTCAAGAGCCAGCTTGAGGTCGGCGATCAACTGGCGCGCCTGGGCAGTGATGAATTCGCTCTGCTGATCGACACCCGTCGCGCTCCCCAGCGTGCGGAGTGGATGGCCGAGCGCATCAGCGAAGCGCTGGCCGAGCCTTATTGGGTCGATGGCGAAAGCCTGCTGATCGGCTCCAGCCTGGGCATCGCCTACGCCCGGGCCCAGACCGGCGCGGATCCGCTGATGTGGCATGCGCACATCGCAATGCAGCAGGCCAAAAGCACCCAGGGCTGCACCTTTCACATTTTCAACGAGCGTATCAACCGCAATGCCCGCAGCATCGCCGACCTGGAAACCGAGCTGCGCCGGGCGCTGCGTCGCGATGAGCTGGAGCTGCATTACCAGCCACGGCTGAACCTCGAAGACGGGCAAATCGTCGGCCTCGAAGCTTTGGTGCGCTGGCGGCATGCCGAGCGCGGCTTGCTGCCACCGAGCGAATTCGTGCCGCTGGCCGAGCAAAGTGGTCTGATTGTGCCGCTGGGCTACTGGGTGATTTCCCGGGCCCTGCGCGACATGCAGGCGTTGCTTGAACTTGGAATGCCGCCGTTGCACATGGCAATCAACCTGTCGTTCCGGCAGTTCCAGGACAGCCAGTTGCTGTCGACCCTGAGTCGCCTGATTGCCGAGCGCGGTGTCGAGGCGCAGTGGCTGGAGTTCGAGCTGACCGAGACCGCCGTGATGCGCCGCAGCGATCTGGTCAAGCAGACCATGGACGCCCTAGGGCGCCTCGGCGTGCGCTTCTCCCTCGACGACTTCGGTACCGGGTTCTCGTCGTTTGTGCACCTCAACAGCCTGCCGATCACTTTGCTGAAGATCGACAAGAGCTTTGTCGGCGGTATGGAGCAGCGTGAGGAAAACCGCAAACTGGTCCACGCGATGATCAACCTGGCGCACAACCTCAACCTCGAGGTGGTCGCAGAAGGCGTGGAAACGCCGGAGCAACTGGATCTGCTGCGCGGGTTTGAATGCGATCAGGTGCAGGGGTATTTGATCAGCAAACCATTGCCGCTGGCCGAGTTGGTGGAGTACCTGACGTTTGGCTCCAGTCAGCAGCCGATGCTGGAAGTCGTGAGCTGACCGCGACCTTTCAGTTGGTCCAAAACCTGTGGGAGCGAGCTTGCTCGCGATGGCGGTGTATCAGTCGAAATGGATGTTGACTGACCTGGCCTCATCGCGAGCAAGCTCGCTCCCACAGAGGATTTCCCACAGGGGGATCTCAATCTGGCTGAGCGACTGTGAAGCCATTCTGTGACGTCGACTCGCGCCGAATCATCCGCTTCATCTTCCACTCAAACCCCAGCGTCAGGCTCACCGCCGCACACGCCAGCCCCAGCGCAAGGCCCCACCAGACGCCCGTTGGCCCCCAGTCCAGGTGGAACGCCATCCACCACGCCGCCGGTGCGCCAATCAGCCAATAGCAGCCCAGGCCGACGAGGAAGGTGGTCTTGGCATCCTTGAGCCCACGAATGCAGCCCATGGCAATGGTTTGCACGCCGTCGAACAGCTCGAACCATGCCGCCACCGCCAGCAGGCTCACGGCAAGGTTGATGACATCGCGAAACGCCGGGTCGTTGTGGTCGAGAAACAGGCCGACCAACTGATTTGGCAGTAGCCAGAAGACCATGGCGAAACACAGCATCGCCGCCGCCCCGAACGCAATGCCGACCCGCCCGGCCAGCCGTGCATCCAGCAATTGTCCGGCACCGTAGTGCTGGCCGATGCGCATGGTGATCGCATAAGAAATCCCCGCCGGGACCATGAACGCCACCGAGACGATTTGCAGGGCAATCTGATGCGCCCCCAACTGCGTGCTGCCCATGGTGCCCATGCACAGCGCGGCGAAGGCAAACAGCCCGACTTCCACCGCGTAGGTGCCGCCAATCGGTAGGCCCAGGCGCCACAGTTCCTTCAGGTACGGGCGGTTCAGCCGCGACAGACCCTGGCGTAGCGGATAGGCGTTGTAGGCCGGATGCCGACGAATGTGCCAGGCCAGCGCCAGCGCCATGAGATTGGCGACAATCGCAGTCACGAGCCCGATACCCATCAGCCCCGGTTTCGGCAGGCCGAACATGCCGGTGATCAACGCATAGTTGAGCAAAAAGTTGGCAACCGTCCCGCCCACGCTGATCACCATTACCGGTGTTGCGCGGCCGATGGCGCTGGTGAACCCGCGCAGGGCCATGAAGCTCAGATAGCCGGGCAGGGCGAACGGCAGGAAGATCAAAAATTGACCGGCCGCGTTGACGTTGGTTTCGGTCTGCCCGAACAGCAGCAAGACCGGTTTGAGGTTCCACAGCAGCAAACCGGCAACCAGCGCCATCAACCACGCCAGCCACAGCCCGGCCTGGGTCAGCCGGGTAGCCCCGACAATATCGCCAGCACCCTGACGGATCGCCACCAGAGTGCCGACTGCTGCAATCACGCCGATGCAGAAAATCGACACGAACGAATAGGTTGCCGCACCGAGCCCACCACCGGCCAATGCCTCGGGACTCAGGCGCGCCATCATCAGGGTGTCGGTGAGGACCATCAGCATGTGTGCCAACTGTGAGGCAATCAGCGGCCCCGCCAGCCGCAGGATGGCCCAGAGTTCAGTACGTGCTGGATGCTGCATGGTCATCACGCTCGATTATCAAAGGGAACAGGAAAGAACCGATTCTCGGCGCTTTGCGGGGTTTGCACAAAGGGATAAAAAGGATGGATGGCATGATTCAAACTCATGCTGGAGAGTTTCTGCTAGGGTGGGCGAACCCCGCAGTAGGAGCTTTCCCAATGTCCCGTCGTCTTCCTCCCTTGTATGCCCTGCGCGCATTCGAAGCGGCGGCGCGACACAGCTCGTTTACCCGTGCGGCCGAAGAACTGTCGATTACCCAAAGTGCGGTCAGCCGGCATATTCGTACGCTCGAAGAGCATTTTGCCTGCCGCTTGTTTCACCGCAGTGGCCGCAACCTGCAACTGACCGAGTCGGCCCGTTTGTTGTTGCCGGGCATTCGCGAAGGCTTCACCGCGCTTGAGCGGGCTTGCAATACCTTGCGCGCCGAAGACGACATCCTGCGCATGAAAGCTCCCTCGACCTTGACCATGCGCTGGTTGCTGGCGCGCCTCAGTCGCTTCCGTCATCTGCAGCCGGGCAACGAAGTGCAATTGACCAGTGCGTGGATGGACGTCGATTCGGTGGATTTCAACCATGAACCTTTCGACTGCGCCGTCATCCTCAGCAACGGGCATTTTCCACCGGACTGGGAAGCGACTTTCCTGTTCCCCGAGGAGTTGATTCCCGTGGGCGCGCCGAATCTTCTGAAGGATCAACCGTGGGACGTTGCGCGTCTGGCCAGTACTGAGCTGCTGCATCCGACCCCGGACCGCCGCGACTGGCGCAACTGGCTGGAGCGCATGGGGCTGGCCGATCAGGTGTCGCTCAAGGGCGGACAGGTGTTCGATACCCTGGAGCTGGGCATGATCGCCGCCGCGCGGGGCTATGGCGTGTCCATGGGCGATCTGCTGATGGTGGCGGAAGATGTAGCCCAGGGACGCTTGAGTTTGCCTTGGCCGACCGCCGTCGCCAGTGGTGAGAATTATTACCTGGTCTGGCCGAAAACCCGCCCCGGCGGCGAGCGTTTGCGTCGCCTCAGCGATTTCCTGCAAGGCGAGGTCCGGGCCATGGAGTTACCGGATGTCGAACGCCTTGGCTGAATCGATGGCATCGACTCAATTCCGTTTTCCCCCCCCATCTACGTATCAATTGTCTTTCTTGGCATTTTCTCGACTTATGTTCTTGCTGAAACGTTTCATCAAGTTTATAAAAATGGCACAACTCCAACAAAGGCGATTGCCATGACCCCACTCAAACTCGTCGTTGCCCTTAGCGCACTGTCCGCTGCCTCCCAAGCACTAGCCTGGGATTACGTTCTGCTCGACACCGACAAAGCCGCCCAGAACTGGCAAGTCACCAGCCAGCAACTCGGCATAAAAACCGACAAACCTTTCAGCGTGACCCTGCGCACCTTGCACGGCGGTCGGCAGGAAGGCGTCAGCATCGTCGACATCGATAACGGCACGATGAAACTTTCGGTAGTTCCAACTCGTGGCATGAACGTCCTGCAGGCCTCGGTCGGTAACGTGCGCATGGGTTGGGATTCACCAGTCAAGGAAGTGGTCAATCCGTCCTTCATCGAGCTCAACGGCCGTGGTGGCCTGGGCTGGCTGGAAGGCTTCAATGAGCTGGTCACCCGCTGCGGTTACGAGTGGGTCGGCCACCCCGGCATCGACAACGGCGAACTGCTGACCCTGCACGGTCGCGCTGCCAATATCCCGGCCAACAAAGTCACCTTGCACATTGATGAAAAACCGCCGTACGCCATCAGCCTGCGCGGCGAGCTGAAAGAGCAGGCTTTCAAGAAAGTCGACTTCTCGGTCGCGACCGAACTCGTCACCGAGCCCGGCAGCATAGCGTTCGCCCTCAACGACACCCTGACCAACAACGGCGACTATCCGAAGGAATACCAGGCGCTGTATCACAGTAACTTCAGCACCCCATTCCTGGAGCAGGGCGCCCGCTTCGCTGCGCCGGTGAAACAGGTGTCGCCGTTCAACGATAAAGCCAAAAGCGATTTGCCGGACTGGCAAACCTATCGCGGACCGACCAAGGACTACGACGAAACGGTTTACAACGTAGTGCCCTACGCCGATGCCAAGGGCGATACATTGACCGTCCTGCATAACAAGGCCGGCAGCCTGGGCGTCTCGGTTGGTTTCAACACTCAAACACTGCCCGTGTTCTCCCTGTGGAAAAACACCGATACCCAAGGGCAGGGCTATGTCACGGGACTGGAGCCAGGCACGAGTTTTTCCTACAACCGCCGGTATCAGCGGCCTCTGAACCTGGTGCCAATCATTGGGCCGAAGGAGCAGAAGCAGTTCCGCATCAGCTACGGCTTGCTGGCGGATAAGACCGCTGTGGATAAGGCGTTGAAGCAGGTCAGCGAGATTCAAGGTGGGCGGGATACTGAGGTGCGGCAGACGCCGTTGGTTGACCTTACCAAGGGTTGATTTTCGCCGTCTTTGCGAAAAGCCGCTTATTGGCCGAAAAAACGCTTACAAATTTGAGCTACTGGCTTGTTGGCCGATATTGCAGTGCTTCGGCCAAGTGCTCGCGTCTGATTTCATCGACTTGTTCAAGATCCGCAAGAGTGCGCGCTACTTTGAGCAGTCGATGGGCCGCTCGCAGTGACAAGGTCAGTCGTTCACACGCCGTCTCCAGCCAGGTTTCGTCTGTTGTGGATAACTTGCAGTGTCTGCGCAGGCCCGGCAAGTCGAGAAAGGCATTGGCACAGCCTTGGCGCTTTTGTTGCCGTTCTCGTGCATCGGCAACCAACCCGGCGGCGGTGGCAGTGTCGTCGCCGGGTTTTAACGCAGGATTCAATGCCGTGGCTTCGCGAGCAACCGTCAGGTGCAGATCAATACGATCCAGCAGTGGCCCCGACAGTTTGTTGCGATAGCGCTGAACCATGTCCGGCGTACAGGAACAACGGCCACTCGGTTCGCCAAGATATCCACAGGGGCAGGGATTCATCGCGGCGACCAGTTGAAAGCGAGCCGGGAAGCGTACGCGGTCCTTGGCGCGGGAAATCACGATGTGGCCGGATTCGAGTGGCTCTCTCAACACCTCCAATACCTTGCGATCAAATTCCGGGAGTTCATCGAGGAACAGCACGCCATGGTGAGCGAGGGTGATTTCTCCCGGTTGCGGTTTTGAGCCACCGCCCACCAGTGCCGGTCCTGAGGCGGAGTGGTGTGGCTGTCGGAAGGGGCGCTGTGGCCAGTGGCTCAGTGGTACACAACTGGCGACGGATTGAATCGCTGCGACTTCCAGTGCTTCGCTCTCGGCCAGGGGTGGCAGCAGCCCTGGCAATCGGCTCGCCAATAGCGTCTTGCCTGTACCCGGCGGCCCGCTGAACAGCAGGTTATGCGCACCCGCTGCCGCAATCAGCAGTGCGCGTTTGGCTGCCATTTGCCCCTGGACTTCATTCAAGTCGGGATAGGGTTTGCTGGCGTAGAGCAAACCATTGGAGGCGTAAGGCTCGATGGGTGTGTGCCCATTGAAATGCGCCACCGCCTGCAGCAGATGGTCCACTGCGATGACCTTCAACCCTGACGCCAGGCAGGCCTCTTCGGCATTCGCCTGCGGCACCATCAACCAGCGCCCGGCCTTGCGCGCCGCCAATGCCGCCGGCAGCACCCCACGGACGGGCCGCACTGCACCGGAAAGCGCCAGCTCCCCCAGGCACTCCACGTCATCCAGTGTCAGCGTCGGCACCTGCACGCTGGCCGAGAGAATCCCCAAGGCAATCGCCAGATCGAACCGCCCGCCATCCTTGGGCAAATCCGCGGGCGCCAGATTCAACGTGATCCGTCGCGCCGGAAATTGCAGCCCCGAATTGATGATCGCGCTGCGCACCCGGTCCTTGCTTTCCTTCACTGCGGCTTCAGGTAGACCGACCATTGTCAACGACGGCAAGCCGTTGGCCAGATGAACTTCTACGGTAACGGCAGGCGCTTCCACGCCCACCTGGGCGCGGCTGTGGACGATGGAGAGGGACATGGTCGTTCCTTGAAATTACGGGGAGCCGCTTCCTGCGGTTTTTCAAGGGTAGTCAGGAGATGAGCATTTCGCGTGGTGTCAGGGAAGGTGAATTTTCGCAGGATGTTGCGAGCTATCGCCGGACGGGCGGGCAGCAAAAAACCGCCATTCAAGCGGTTCTTTGGTAAACAGTTTCAGACTCTTTTACCGGCAAGTAAGCCCGGAGGTTCAAGGTCTTTGCCGTGAGCCGCAGCGACATCAAGAAATCGTTGTTGATTGGCTGAAATCTTGCCGCCTAGCCGAAGTGCTTCAGCATGATATTGAATAATGAGTAAAAGCTTGGCTTTTCGCTTTCTTTGAATCATGGACACCTCCTGTGCCTTGGAGTGAGATCGATACTATTAATCGTCCAGGTAAATGACAAGTCGATTGTTCTGGTCGAAGCTGAATCCGAGGTTCTGGTAGTAGGGGACGACATTTGGGCCAGGATCCTGAATCTCTATTTCTTTGCACCCCAGCATTCGTGCATAGGTATCTGTAGCCAGCAGTGCCATCGGAGCGATCAAGCCACGAAGAGGATGAGACCTGTCTGGGTGACCCTGCAAAAGAATGATCTTTATGCAAATAGCGCTTTTACGCGGAGTGGCATAACACAGACCACATAGTTTCTGTTCGTACCAGATGGCCAAATCCAGTCCCTTGGCATCTTTGCACTTCCAGTTCGACACGCTTTCCCATGGGAAGAGTGCAGCTTCCAACCACGGGAGGCAGGCAGTAATCGCAGCTGGAGTTATTGGGTCGAACCTAACCGCCTCGGTGTTGAGTTTCCTGGCCCGAGATTTACAGTCCTTGACGAACATTTTATATGCGAGCTTTCGTGCATCTGATTTGTAAGTCTGGTTTCGAAGTTCGGTGCCTTTTCCTTTTCTTCTCATTGCTGGCGTCTATCGAGTAACAAGGCGAAAAGCGTAAAGAAAAGGGTGAGGACTGATAAATCAGGCCGGAGCGCCGCTTTTTGTAGGACCCTGCCGAGAAAGATGAAGGACGTCGGTGAAAGAGCGTGGATGGTCTTGCCGGATGAAGGTTGCTGCTTATGATCTCGCTGAATGCAGCCTTAGGAGGCGTGAATGAACAGGAATGGGATGCGCCCGATTCATCCTGGCGAAATTCTCAGCGAGGAGTTTTTGAAGCCACTGGGCGTTACAACCGATGCTCTGGCTCGCTCGTTGAACGACCCGGAGGCGGAAATAAGCGATGTTGTGAATCAGCGGAGCGGTGTCAGTGTTGGTCTGGCGCAAAAGCTATCCATCAACCTGAACACCACGCCCGAGTTCTGGCTGAATCTGCAATCGACCTACGAGTTGCGCTCGGCCCAGATCGAGCGTGGTTGAACGTTAAATATTCAAAGCGACTGCAAGACGAGTGAAGCCCGCTTCCACCACGGTTTTACCGGGCGTCTTGCCTGCTCCTGCTCTGTCATCATCTGCGGCACATCCTGCAACCGAATCCACGGCTGGTTGTTCCAGTGCAGCAGGCTCAACGACATTTCCGGCCAGTTGAGCAGGCTCAGTTGCGGGCGTTCGGTTGTGGTGGGGTATTGGGCATCTCGCAGGGCGGGAACAACTTCGTGGGTGAGCCATTCACGCAGAGCTCGGTACTCGGGGCAGTAGTGGTAGACCAGTAATGCGTAGACGCCGGATTCGCTGACCAGCAGGGTGTTTTCGATATGTCCGTGGATGAGGGTTTTGGCTGTTTGGTATTGGTCGGGGTCGAGTTTTCGGACTTGGCGGTCGTTGAGGTAGATGCGTAGCAGTCGCCCTAGGTCGCGGGCGCTGAACCAGGGTTGGTTTTGTATAAGGAGGGCGTGGAGGTGGAGTTTGTGGCGGGTGAAGACTTGCGGAATCAGGTAAGCATCATCTCGATTCATTGATACAGCTCCTTTTGCTTAAGGGCTGCCGGCAATTGTCGCCAAACAATTGGGTGGCAGTTGTACGCGGGTTGGCGAACCGGAGCAAAAGGAACCCGGCAGACCCGGAGATCTCCCACGCACAACCGCCATGACTTGCGTCGATGGTCGTCATGCTCCTTTAGCTTCCGGGTCGCCAAACCCAGTGCTGAACATTCAGCTGAGGGTGAGCTTAGGAACCGGAGATCTGCGGCGCAATCGGACGGCGGTGTGATGTTTGTAGGACGTTGCCGGGATTGTTGCGGGGCTTGCGATCAAAAGATCACAGCCTGCGGCAGCTCCTACAGGTGAAGTGCAAGGTCGTGCCGACCTTCAATCGCGAGCAGGCTCGCTCCCACAGGGGGACTGCATTTCACATCAGAATTTATTCAGTCGGCGGATTCAGCTTCGCTTCCAGCTCCGCCACCTTCGCCTCAAGGCTCTCCAGCCGAGCCCGCGTGCGTGCCAGCACGACCATCTGGCTATCGAATTCTTCCCGGCTCACCAGATCCAGTTTGCTGAAGCCGCTCTGCAGCAGCATTTTGAACTGGCTTTCGATTTCAGCTTTCGGCAGAGGCGTGTCGCCGCTGAAGAGGCGGGAGGCGGTGCCGGTGAGGGCGTCGAGGAAGTCTTTTGGCGCGAGCATGGGCAATGTCCTGGAAACAATGACGGGCAGTGTATCACGCAGTGTCTATAGTCATTTGCGCGGGCAAGGGATGCACACTTTTCGCGCATGGGGACGGACGGTGTCGCACCGTTGTTGTGCGTATCGCGTCGGGTGTTGTTGCGAAGTAGCAGTCATCTGCGGGTAAAGGCTTGAAAACAGTAGTTTTTGTGGAGATGGCAAGCTTTCTGCTTAGACCCTGATGACCCATGCACTGATGCAGTCACTGTGACGAACGCAGTGCGCCAAGCGAAGCGGGGGAGTGTTTCGTGAGGAGCGTCGGACGGGCAGGTCAGGGCCGACGATGCGTTACAAAGCCAGGCACTGCGCTTAGACTTGAGACGGGTTTGTTTTCCTGGGGCAAGTCCACCAATTCGGGAGAGAGTTTTCATGAAGCTAGTCACTGCCATCATCAAGCCGTTCAAGCTGGACGACGTACGCGAGTCGCTGTCCGAGATCGGCGTGCAGGGCATTACCGTCACTGAAGTCAAAGGCTTTGGTCGGCAGAAGGGTCACACCGAGCTGTATCGCGGCGCGGAATACGTGGTCGATTTCCTGCCCAAGGTGAAGATCGACGTCGCCATCGACGACAAGGATCTGGACCGGGTAATCGAGGCCATCACCAAGGCTGCCAACACCGGCAAGATCGGTGACGGCAAGATCTTCGTGGTCAATCTGGAACAGGCGATTCGCATCCGTACCGGCGAAACCGATACCGACGCAATCTAAGCCGCCACAAACCCAACGCCCCAGGAGAAAACAATATGACTCTGCGTAAATTCGCAGGGCTAGGAGCCCTGTTGTCCATCGTAATGCCCAGCCTTGCTCTGGCGGCAGACGAAGTGGCGGCCCCAGTCCTCAACTCCGGCGACACCGCCTGGATGATGACCTCGACGGCCTTGGTGCTGTTTATGACCATTCCCGGCCTCGCGCTGTTCTACGGCGGCATGGTTCGGTCGAAAAACATTCTTTCCGTGATGATGCAGTGCTTCGCCATTACCGGTCTGATCAGCGTCCTGTGGGTCATTTATGGCTACAGCATCGCGTTCGACACCACGGGCATGGAGCAAGGCGTCGTCAACTTCAACTCGTTCTTCGGCGGCATGGGCAAGGCATTCCTCGCCGGCATCACGCCAGCCAGCCTGACCGGCCCTGCGGCGCTGTTCCCTGAGGCGGTATTCGTCACCTTCCAGATGACCTTCGCGATCATCACCCCGGCGCTGATCGTCGGTGCGTTCGCCGAGCGGATGAAGTTCTCCGCGATGCTGGTGTTCATGGGCATCTGGTTCACCCTGGTGTATGCGCCGATCGCACACATGGTCTGGTCCGGCAACGGCGGCCTGATGTGGGACTGGGGCGTGCTCGATTTCGCCGGCGGTACAGTGGTGCACATCAACGCCGGTGTGGCTGGTCTGGTTGCCTGCCTGGTGTTGGGCAAGCGCAAGGGCTTTCCGACCACGCCGATGGCTCCGCACAACCTCGGTTACACCCTGATGGGCGCGGCCATGCTGTGGGTCGGCTGGTTCGGTTTCAACGCCGGTTCCGCCGCTGCGGCCAATGGCACCGCCGGCATGGCGATGCTGGTAACTCAGATTGCTACCGCCGCTGCCGCACTGGGCTGGATGTTTGCCGAGTGGCTCACCCACGGCAAGCCTAGCGCACTGGGCATCGCTTCGGGCGTGGTTGCCGGTCTGGTGGCAATCACCCCGGCTGCCGGCACTGTCGGCCCGATGGGCGCGCTGGTAATCGGTCTGGCGGCTGGCGTGGTGTGCTTCTTCTGCGCCACCACCCTCAAGCGCAAGCTCGGCTATGACGACTCCCTGGACGCCTTCGGTGTGCACGGTATCGGCGGTATCCTCGGCGCAATCCTGACCGGTGTGTTCGCTGCTCCGTCCCTGGGTGGCTTCGGCACCGTGACCGACATCGCCGCGCAAGTGTGGATTCAGTGCAAAGGCGTGGGCTTCACGGTGATCTACACCGCGATCGCTACATACATCATCCTCAAGGTGCTGGATGCGGTCATGGGCTTGCGTATCAACGAAGAAGAAGAGGCGGTCGGCATCGATCTGGCGCTTCACAACGAACGCGGCTACAACTTGTAAGCAAGCGCTAAAAAAACTGCCCGGCTTGCCGGGCATTTTTTTGTCTGGAATTTGTTGTTGAAGGCTGGGCTGAAAGGTTTTTTCCTACAGGTTTTACGATGTTTACGTCGGGTGTTTTTGTGCAGCCAAAGGCTTACAGGATTGAAGGAATATTAGGGCCTTTGTTTTTTTCCAGAGCGCGCTAGAATGCGCCCCGAACGTGCGGAGAACTGTATGTGGCAACAGACTCTGATTACCTTGCGGGCGAGGCCCCGGGGCTTTCATCTGGTAACGGACGAGTTACTCGCCGGCCTGCCTGAACTCAAGGCGTGTCGGGTCGGTCTGTTGCATTTGTTGCTGCAGCATACCTCGGCGTCGTTGACCATCAACGAGAACGCCGATCCGGCGGTACGTCGCGACTTCGAACGATTTTTCAATCGTCTGATCCCACAAGGAACAGACGGCTATGAGCATAACGACGAAGGCCTGGACGACCTCCCGGCGCACTTCAAGGCCAGCGTGCTTGGCTGTCAGCTCAGTTTGCCGATTTCGGCAGGCCAGCTGGCGTTGGGGACCTGGCAAGGCGTTTATCTGGGCGAGCACCGTGATCATGGCGGTGCCCGTAAAGTCCTCGCCACCGTACACGGTGAAGAGGCATAGCCGCTGGTCAGCAGCGGCTGTTGAATTTTTTCCTGCTGCCTTCGACAGAGGGCAAAGCTGGGCTATAACTAATCTGCTTTTCGCAAGTCATGAGGTAGAACATGAGCGACGATGATCTGGAAAACGACGACCTCGAAGTAGGCGACGACGACGAAACCGAAGAAGGTCTGGAAGCAGCGGCGGAAGACGTCGCTGAAGACGACGGCAGTGATGCGCCGGTTC
This sequence comes from Pseudomonas monachiensis, assembly GCF_047345015.1. Lineage (NCBI taxonomy): Bacteria > Pseudomonadati > Pseudomonadota > Gammaproteobacteria > Pseudomonadales > Pseudomonadaceae > Pseudomonas > Pseudomonas monachiensis. The sequence continues at coordinate 5,992,408 of NZ_CP178857.1, read as the reverse complement.
CGGCTGCCAAAGGCAAGGCCAAGGCAGCGGTATCGGTCGATGAATTGCCAAGCGTCGAAGCCAAGAACAAGGAACGCGATGCTCTCGCGCGGGCCATGGAGGAGTTTTTGGCCAAGGGTGGCAAGGTGCAGGAAGTGGAGGCCAATGTGGTCGCCGATCCGCCCAAGAAACCGGACAACAAGTACGGCAGCCGGCCTATCTGAGCCTGCTACCCGCTTGCTGAAAAAGCCCGCCGTCGCTGCGGGCTTTTTCATGCCTGAAACAAAAATATGAAACCTGTGGTGATCCCTGTGGGAGCGGCGGTGCGGCGATCCCACATTGGTTCTGTGTCAGGCTGAGGCCTTGTTCCACCGCGCCAACAGCGCCGGCAAATCGGTCAGGCTGCGAATCTCCGCATCCGGCAACCGTTCGGCTTCCCAGACCTTGCCCGCCGGGTTGAACCAGATTGCCCGCATTCCCGCCTGCTGCGCACCGGCAATGTCATCGCCCGGATGATCGCCAATGTGCACCGCCGTTTCAGCGGTCGCGCCACCACGCTGCAAGGCCTCCTGAAACAGTCGCGCATCGGGTTTGGCGATGCCGATGTCTTCGGCGCACAACGCAAACTTGAAGTAATCCGCCAGGCCCAGCCGACGCACATCGGCGTTGCCATTGGTGATCACGCCGAGAGCGTAATGGTTGGCGAGAATTTCCAGGGTCGGTTCGACCTCTGGAAACACTTCGATCTGATGCCGGGCATGCAGGAACACTTCAAAGCTCTTGTCCGCCAGATCCGAGGCTTCTGCATGGGTGTAGCCAGACTCTTCGAGTGCATGGAACAGCACCCGCCGACGCAATGCGCTGATGCGGTGCTTGAGGCCAGGCTCGTTGCTCAACACGCGCTCACGAATGGTCCACAGATGCTCCACCGGCACCGCCCCAAGGTTGGGTGCGTACTCGGTCAGCCATTCACGCAAAACGGCTTCGGCGCTGACGATGACGGGGGCGGTGTCCCACAAGGTGTCGTCGAGGTCGAAGGTGATCAACTGAATGCTCATGAATCGTCGCCCTTAATGCGTTTGGCCCTTGGGTGGGCGTTGTCGTAGACCGTGGCCAGGTGCTGGAAGTCCAGGTGGGTGTAGATCTGCGTAGTCTTGATGTCCGAGTGGCCGAGCAGTTCCTGTACTGCGCGCAGGTCCTGGGAGGATTCCAGCAAATGGCTGGCGAAGGAGTGCCGCAACATGTGCGGGTGCAGGTTCTGCCCCAGTTCGCGCTCGCCGGCAGCCTTGACCCGCACCTGGATCGCCCGGGGGCCGAGGCGGCGGCCTTGCTGGCTGACAAACACCGCATCGTCTGCCGGGTTGGCCATCGCCCGCAGCGGCAACCATTGTTCCAGTGCTTCGCGAGCCTTTTTACCCACCGGCAACAGTCGGGTCTTGCTGCCCTTGCCGAGCACCTGGACCATGCCGTCGGCCAGGTCGAGCTGATCGAGATTGAGTCCGGTCAGCTCCGACAGGCGCAGCCCCGAGGAGTAGAACAGTTCCAGAATCGCCTGGTCCCGGCGTGCGAGAAAGTCGTCCTCCACACCACCTTCCAGCAGTTGCAGGGCGCGGTCGGTATCGAGGGTTTTCGGCAGGCGGCGTTCGCCTTTGGGCGGTGCGAGGCCATTGGCTGGATCGTGGTCGCACAGGCCTTCACGGTTCAGGTAGTGATAGAGCCCGCGAACGGCTGACAGCAATCGCGCCAGGCTACGGGACGATTGGCCTTGGGCATGCAGGCGGGCAACCAGGCTGCGCAGGCGCTGGATGTCCAGTGCCGTCCAGCTGCCGATGTTCTGTTTGATGCACCAGCCCAGCACTTTATCGAGGTCGCGGCGGTAGGCCGACAGCGTGTGTGGCGACACCTGCCGCTCACTGCGCAGGTGTTCGCAGTAAGCGTCCAGTTGTCGTTCCATGTTCAGCGTACCGAGCGCAGGGAGTTGTTGACCCGTGGCAGCACGCGACCCATGACTTCAGCGATGTAGCTCAGGAACAAGGTGCCCACCGAGCTTTTGTAGTGTTGCGGATCACGGCTGGCGATGGCCAGGATGCCGTGGATGCCTTGATGGCTGATGGCAACGACCGCGGTGGAGCCGATCTGCTTGCGCTGTTCTTCGCCGAACAGGAAGTCCAGCTCATGCTCGCGCAGGCTGCCACTGACACTTTTGTCTTCCGAGAGCAAACCGCCGATGGCCACCTGGGCTTCCGCGTGAGTGACCCAGCGGCCCACCGGCATGGCGTTGTCGCCGAGCAGGATGAGGCTGACGAAGGGCACCTGGAATTCCTGGCGCAGGCTGTCTTCGACGCACATCACCACATCTTCCAGGCTGGCGGCGTCCATCAGCGCCAGGATCAGGCGACGGGTCTTTTCGAACAATCGGTCGTTGTCCCGGGCCACGTCCATCAAATGCGACAGGCGATGACGCAGTTCAATGTTGCGGTCGCGCAGGATGGTCATCTGACGCTCCACCAGCGACACGGTATCACCGCGACGATGGGGAATACGCAGGGACGGGAGCAGCTCTTCGTGCTCGACGAAGAAGTCCGGATGAGCCTCCAGGTACGCGGCAATAGCCGCCGCCTCCAGGCTTTCGGACGGTGATTCGTCAGCTTGTCGCGCGGGTACCTGAGGCTTGTCGGTCATAGGTTTCGCTCACTCAAAGACGCACTTGTCCTTCATATACGCGCACTGCCGGGCCGGTCATCATCACCGGTTGGCCAGGGCCTGCCCACTCTATGGACAAGCGCCCGCCAGGCAGGTCGATCAATAGCGGCGAATCCATCCACCCCTGGCTGATCGCGGCCACTGCGGCGGCGCAGGCGCCGGTTCCGCAAGCCTGGGTTTCCCCGGCTCCACGCTCCCAGACTCGCAACTGCGCGCGGCTCCGGTCGATGACCTGGAGAAAACCGACATTGACCCGTGCCGGGAAGCGCGGGTGATGTTCGATTTTCGGCCCCAGTTCATGCACCGGCGCGTTGTTGATATCGCTGACCCGCAGCACGGCATGGGGGTTGCCCATGGACACGGCAGCCAGATCGACCGGGGTGCCGTCGACGTCGACCTGATAACTCGTGGCCTGCTCCGGTGCCTGGAACGGAATATCCGCCGGCACCAGGCGCGGGGCGCCCATGTTGACGCTGATCTGGCCATCGTTACGCACGTCGAGCTCGATGACGCCGCTTTTGGTCTCGACGCGAATCAGCCGCTTTGCGGTCAGGCGCTTGTCGAGCACGAAGCGGGCGAAACAGCGCGCACCGTTGCCGCATTGTTCCACTTCGGAACCGTCGGAGTTGAAGATCCGATAGCGGAAATCCACGTCCGGGTTGCTCGGCGCCTCGACGATCAGCAATTGGTCGAAACCGATGCCGGTGTGCCGGTCGCCCCATTGCTTGGCATGCTTGGGCAGGATGTGCGCGTGCTGGCTGACCAGGTCGAGGACCATGAAATCATTGCCCAGGCCGTGCATCTTGGTAAAACGCAGCAGCATGGTTTTACTCCGGCAGCAGGCTTTCGCCAGCAAACAACTCGGCTACCGTTTCACGGCGACGCACTTCAAATGCCCGATCACCGTCCACCAACACTTCTGCGGTACGGCCGCGGGTGTTGTAGTTGGAGCTCATGACAAACCCGTAGGCACCGGCCGAATGCACGGCCAGCAGGTCACCTTCTTCCAGCGCCAGCTGACGGTCCTTGGCCAGGAAGTCGCCGGTCTCGCAGATCGGGCCGACGATGTCGTAGGCGCGGGCAGCGGAGGTGCGCGGGCGCACGGCAGTGACGTCCATCCAGGCCTGGTACAGCGCCGGGCGGATCAGGTCGTTCATGGCCGCGTCGACGATGGCGAAGTCTTTGTGCTCGGTGTGCTTGAGGTATTCGACCTGGGTCAGCAATACACCGGCGTTGGCGACGATGAAGCGGCCCGGTTCGAACACCAGTGCCAGGTCACGGCCGTCGAGGCGCTCGCGCACGGCCTTGATGTAGTCGGCAGCCAGTGGCGGCTCCTCGTCCTTGTATCGCACGCCCAGGCCGCCACCGAGATCGATGTGGCGCAGGTAGATGCCGCAATCGCCAAGGCGGTCGACCAGGCCCAGCAGGCGGTCGAGAGCGTCGATGAACGGTGGCAGGGTGGTCAGTTGCGAGCCGATGTGGCAATCGACGCCGACCACTTCCAGGTTCGGCAGCTGCGCGGCACGCACGTACACATCTTCGGCGTCGGCGATGGCGATGCCGAACTTGTTCTCTTTGAGTCCGGTGGAGATGTACGGGTGGGTACCGGCATCGACGTCCGGGTTCACGCGCAGCGAAACCGGCGCGCGAACGCCCAGTTCGGCGGCGACCACTTGCAGGCGTTCCAGCTCGTCGGTGGATTCGACGTTGAAGCAGTGCACGCCGACTTCCAGGGCGCGACGCATGTCGTCACGGGTCTTGCCGACGCCGGAGAACACGATCTTGTCGGCGCTGCCGCCAGCGGCCAGTACACGTTCCAGTTCGCCACGGGAGACGATGTCGAAACCGGCGCCCAGGCGCGCCAGGACATTCAGTACGCCCAGGTTGGAGTTGGCCTTTACAGCAAAGCACACCAGGTGCGGCATGCCGGCCAGTGCATCGGCGTAAGCCAGGTATTGGGCTTCGATGTGCGCGCGCGAGTAAACGTAGGTCGGTGTACCAAAGCGTTCGGCGATGGCAGACAGGGCAACACCTTCCGCGAACAGTTCACCGTCACGGTAGTTAAAAGCGTCCATGAGGTTCCCTTATTATTGGTAGACGTCGTGCTTGTGTGCTTTGGAGGCAGGCTGCTGCTGCGACGACTTGGCTTGCTCGACAGGGTCCTGGTCTTCATCGGGCAGGTACAGCGGGCCTTTTTGACCGCAGGCCGACACAAGGCAGGCAACCGCGAGGAGCGCAGCAAGGGAAGAGATCAGGCGCTTCATGGCGAAATCCTTGAAAATGCATTAATTGCGCCGGAGTATACCGGCCACCCGGCAGCTTGCCTATGCAACGGACCGCCCGTCCGGCGGGGCTTGGCCGCAAGCACATCGAACCCACGGGTAGGGCAACTGGTCGTTATCCTTTGCAATCGACGGGGCTCGGTCGTATCTTGCGGCGCTTGAGCCTGATCAGACACTTTTTGAGGTTGCCGTAATGAGTTTGTCCGAAGCGCGTTTCCATGACCTTGTCGATGCCACCCAGCAAACCCTGGAGGACATCTTTGACGAGAGCGACCTGGATATCGACCTCGAAAGCTCGGCCGGTGTGCTGACCGTCAAGTTCGAGAACGGCAGCCAGTTGATCTTCAGTCGCCAGGAGCCGCTGCGTCAGCTGTGGCTGGCGGCGGTTTCCGGTGGTTTTCACTTCGACTACGACGAAGAAAGCGAGCGCTGGATGTGCGACAAGAGCGAAGAGCAGTTGGGTGAAATGCTTGAGCGTATCGTCCAGCAGCAGGCCGGTGTCGAGCTCGATTTCGAAGGCCTGTGAGATCGTGACCCAGCCTGCGCCTGTTCGTGCTCCCAAGCCGCTCTACAGTAACGTCAGTCCGGCGGTGCCATCGCCCTGCAGCGGTGTGTGCCGGCTGGACGAGCAGAAAGTCTGCCTGGGCTGCTTCCGTCACGTCGAAGACATCCGCGAATGGCGTTCGGCCGATGACGAACGTCGGCGGGTGATTTGCGTGCAGGCTTCGAATCGCAAGGCTGGCGCTCTGTAGGAGCTGCCGAAGGCTGCGATCTTTTGGCAGCTCTGAAGATTGCCGAAGAACAAGATCAAGAGATCGCAGCCTGCGGCAGCTCCTACGCCGCCGTGTGGCGGCTTGTATATTTTTTGAGCTGTGATAGTGTCCAGAAACGCCTCAACCCATCGAGGCTGATGAAAACCCCGCCTTTTTCTGGCGGGGTTTTGCTTTTTTCGTGCAGAAGAAAGGAGTCTGCCCAGATCATGACCGCACCTTCCATCACCCTTACCCGTCTGGACGTACAGCGTCTGGAGCGTCTGATCGACAGCCTGGACGACACGCTGCCGGGCGTTATTGCGCTGCAAACCGAACTGGATCGCGCCGATACCCTGGTCGGCCACGATGAAGTGCCGGCGGATGTCGTGACCATGAATTCCCGAGTGCATTGCCGCGAAGAAGGCAGTGGCAAGGACTACCACCTGACCCTGGTGTACCCCAAGGATGCAAATGCCGACGAAGGCAAGGTCTCGATCCTGGCGCCCGTGGGCAGCGCGTTGCTGGGCCTGAAGGTTGGCCAGCACATCGATTGGCCGGCTCCGGGCGGCAAGACCCTGAAGCTGACGTTGCTGGAAGTCGAATCGCAGCCGGCCAATGGCGGCGCGTTCCCGGAGTGAGACCCCCTCAGGCCTGATCAAGCGCCTCGTTCAACGCGTGCTCCAGGTCTGCCTTGTAGCGCAGGTACAGATGGGTGGAACTCTGCCCTTCGCCCAGCAGGCCTGACAGGTCGAGATCGGTGATGTAGCAGCGGTAGCGTTCGGTTTCCCGGCGCTGCCCGACGATTTCCCGGGCGACCACGCGGAACAACTGGTCGCCATGTTCCAGCTCGGAAAACTCCCGTTGATTGCAATACAACGTCACCTGCACCTGACCCGGTGCGGCTTTGCCGACGATCGCCTGCACGTCGTAGAACGGCTTGTTCACCGGCGTCTGCGGTGCCGGCCGGGCTTCGATGCGGCGCGCCCGGCCAGGGCCTGACGGCAGCAGCTGGCAATACAGGGTGTCGAGGTTCAAGGGGTGGGCCGCGTCCATCGGCAACAGGGCATCGCGACGGTACTGGATCGATTGCAGGAAACGCTGCAGCGGCACCAGCAGGCTTTGCTCATCGTGCCAGGGCAGGCGTTGCTGCCACAGGGCGTTGAACTCATCGAGCACGTACAGATCAGCCTGATCTTCATTGACCCGGTAGAACACTTGAATGCAGTCCGGCTGGCCCGTTGGCAGGAACAGCGCGAGGTCGTGGTCTTCCAGTGCCTTCGGATCGAGGTGCAACGGACTGTAGCTCGTCATTTCCTTGCCCAGGTAATCGATCAGTGCCGGCAGAGTGGCCAGTGCTATGTGCTGGACCTGGCCCGGCACCAACTCCAGCACGTGGTAGTGCTGCTGGACCTGGATCAGGTAGCGATGATTGAGCCGGCTCAGCAGCAGGTTCTGCGCGGTATCGAGGATTTCCTCGACCCGTTGGGCAATGAACTGCGCGCGGTTATGGCAGAAGCAGCGCACCCTCAGCTTCGGCTGTTGTGATCCGGTTGGCAGGTTGTTGAGGTAGTCGCGGATGCAGTCGAGCAGGGCGTGGGGACCGTCGTAGCGACCGACCAGGACTTCGTTCCAGCTATTGAGCGTGACCTGGTCCAGGGTCAGCACCAGATTTTCCCGGACACCGGCGTAGCTCAGGGAGTCGGTGCGTTCGGTGGTCATGAGGATGTTCAGGTCGCGATGGTGCTTGAGCGGATCGATGCCGACATTCACCAGGATCAGCACTTCACTCGGTACGCTTGCGCGCAACAGAGGTTCCTCGGCGACGGTGGGCAAGGGCAGGGCGATGGTCTGTTGCAGGCTGCCAAGCAGATTGAACAGTTCGAATTCACTCAAGTTGCTGGTGCCGGGGTGCAAGGCCAGGCGGGTGCTGCTGTCGATCACGCCATTGCGGTGGCACCAGGTCAGCAGTTCGAGCAGGTGACGGCTGCGTTTGATCGGCGCGAAATGTTCCCACTCCAGTGCCGTCAGGCTGCCGTTGTACAAGCCCCACTGGCTTTGCCCCGGTTCTTTCTTGTTCGGTGCGTGCACCAGCGTCAGGGTGTCTTCAGCCAGATCCGGGGCGATGCCAGGGTTGATGAATTCGACTTTGCCGGCCTTGCGCTCGAAAGCGGCATACAGGCGACGGCCGAGGACGCTCAGGTCGCGTTTGTTGATACGGCTGACCGTTTGTTCGTGACGGGCAAACTGGGTGAGGAAGCGGTAGCTGTAGTTCAGCTCGTTGACCAGTGCCCGCCGTTCGGAGCCGACCTGGCGGACTTTCCACTGGCTGCGGCTGTCGAGCAGGGTCAGTTGCCGCTGGTCCCAGTGCCATTCATGGGCCAGGCGCTCGAGCAAAGAGCGCTGCCAGCTCTGGGTGCGGCTGTTGCCGGTGAGTTTGCGATTGACCTTCAGGTACAACGCGCGACGCACCAGTTCCAGGCGTTCCGGTTCGTTGCGGGCAATCAGGTATTCCTCGATGCGCCGGTACACCACGACGTATGGATCCAGCTCGTCGAGGTCGAGCCGGTTGGCGAACACCGCCTGCTTGAAGCGCAGGCTCAGGCAATGGACCCTGGGGTGTTCACTGGCATAAACCTCAGTCAGCAGCAGCTTGAGAACCGACTTGTAGGGCGACTCGATGCCCTTGAACAGCTGCCAGAGCCCGGCACCGATAAATTCGCCGGGAGGGATGTAGGCCAGGTTGCCGAGGTCGAGGGTTTCATCGGCACGGATGAAGCGTTTGGAGATCAAGGCATGGGTGTAGCGGTCGTAGCTCGACTCTTCGTAGACCGGCACCAGCCACCAGATCGGTGTGCGCCCGGCGAGCCAGATCGCGGTGCGGTAAAACTCGTCCAGCAACAGGTAGTGCTGGGTAGTGCCGCAATCCTCCGAGCTCAGTTGGGTATCACGCTCACCGCGGACGAAACGGCTCGGATCGATCAAGAAAAAATGCGCTTCGGCGCCCTGGCTGGCGGCCCAGGCTTCCAGCAACTGGCATTTCTTGCGCAGCTCGACGAGTTCGTTTTCGCTCAGGTCCGGCCCATGGCAGACCCACACATCCATGTCGCTCTGGTCAGCCTGCGCCAGGGTGCCGAGGCTGCCCATCAGGAACAGACCATGAATTGGTCTTGGCGGGTTGCTGCCGTGGCGCGGCTTATAGGAAAACGAGCGGGTCAGGCGCTGGGCTTCAGCGAGGACATTGGCATCCGGTTCGAAATTCGACAGCCCGGCCGGCGTACCGCCCGAAACATAGCCGGGCAACAGCGGATGGTTAACGTGGAAAAACAGCGGCAGCAAGGTCAGAACCCCTTGCTGGCGGGTCGACAACCCTTCCATGGCGCGAGCCATGCGTCCTTCGTTGAGTTTCAGAAAGCGTGCGCGCAGCTGGCTGAGAACCTTGCGATCGATTCCCTCGTCCAGATCAGGGCGGATTTCGTGGGTGCGCGTCATGTCAGCTCAAACCGGCTCGCAGGGCTCGGACGTGGGGCTCTTCGGATGTGGGGCAGTTTAGCGCCTTGGGGCGAGGACTTTTAAGCTGATTTTGTTTTTCTGGCGTCAGATTTCTAACGATTGGGGGCAGGCATCAGGGGAATGTGCCCGCGGAAATCCCTGGGTCGGGGTCTCCGTGGGCGATGCGGCAGAATTCAGGCTGTTACTTCGGCGTTAAGAATGGTCAGCACGGATTGCACATTTTGCGCGGCGTCACGACCCAGGCTGGTCAGGTAACCGCCGTCAGGTTGGTCGGTCAGTTCTTTTTCAAAGAGGCGTTTGGCGGCGGCAATGTGTTTCGGGGCAGCGGTCTGATGAATTTTCAGACCTTCCTGGGAACTGTCCAGGTTGAAGAGTGCGAGGACTTCCAGTTCGGCAACCAACTCAGGGGTAAGCGACATAAGGACTCCAGACTTTCTAGGAATTGGACGACAGCGCCCCTAAGGTGATCCCACTTGCGCGGCATGTCCAGTGCTCGCGACAGGGTTTTTTGCCTCGGGTAGCCTTCCCCCGGCGGATGGTGGGGCAGCGGGGTGTTTCCAGTGTAGTCAGGTGTCGGGAGACGGCAGGCAGGATTGGCAACAAAATGTGTGTAGCTTGCTTTCCTGTTGCGAGGGAGCTTGTCGGATCGCCGCACCGTCCCGCTCGGCTGCGAAGCAGTCGCAAAGCTTTTGGGGCCGCTTCGCGACCCAGCGGAAGCAAGCTCCCTCGCCACAAGAATCGATTTCGATGCTTACTGCTTTTCCGGCGGCAACTCAGGCAAGGCGCGCAGGGCAGCTTCGTACCATTCGGTGTTGAACGCGCGGTCTTCTTCGAGGATCGCGTCGATTTCTACCGCCAAAACGTGAGCCATCAGGTTGAGAATTTCTTCGCGTTCGTAACCCACCAGTGTCAGCTTGTTGAATGTCGCCTTGGCAGCCGGCGGGTTGTCGCTTTCGATCTGGTTTTCGATGGCCTGGATCAGGGTGCTTTCGGCGAACTCTTCTTCGTCGTTGTCGATATCGGTTGGCTCGCTCATGGCAGGCTCCTAAGGGAAAGGCGGCCAGTTTACCCGCATTCAGCGGCGTGATGCTGCTGGCAAGAATCCCGGCAGCGTTCTATAAACAGGCACTGCCCACCCCGCACGGCCTGGAGGCTATGTGATGTTTAAACTTTATGGATTTTGTGTCAGCAACTACTACAACATGGTCAAACTGGCGTTGCTGGAAAAAGGCCTGCCATTCGAGGAGGTCATGTTCGTCCCGACCCAGACCCCGGAGTCATTGGCGATCAGCCCGCGGGGCAAGGTCCCGGTGCTGGGTGTCGAGCAGGGCTACATCAACGAAACCAGCGTGATTCTCGAGTACATCGAACAAGCCCAAAAGGGCAAGCCACTGCTGCCGAATGAGCCGTTCGAGCGCGCGCAGGTGCTGGCGTTAGCCAAGGAAATCGAGCTGTACATCGAACTGCCGGCGCGTGCCTGCTTCCCGGAAGCATTTTTTGGCATGACGGTGTCGGAGGCGATCAAGGAAAAGAGCAAGGCTGAGTTGCTACTGGGGTTTGCCTCCCTGGCCAGGCACGGCAAATTCGCCCCTTATGTGGCTGGAGAAAGCTTGAGCATTGCCGATCTGTACTTCCAGTACAGCGTGTCATTGGCCAGTGCGGTCGGGCAGAAGGTGTTCGGGATTGATCTGCTGGCAGAAATGCCGGCGGCCAGGGCGTTGCTGGAACGTCTGGGACAGAACCCCAACGTTCAGCGAATTGCGGCGGACCGGGAGGCGGCGATGCCGGCGTTCATGGCGATGATCGCTGCCAAGAAGTAGTTCTGTGGGGTTTTGAAGTCCGGCATCGTCGGAACGCCGCCCGGAGCCGGCTCGCTCCCACAGGATTGGATGTGCGAACACTATCCAGTGTGGGAGCGAGCCTGCTCGCGAAGTTTTTGGCGATTTAGCGGCTGGCGAGCAGCGCCTGACCACGAGCCACGGCAGCCTTCACCTGCGCCGGCGCGGTGCCGCCGATGTGGTTACGGGCATTGACCGAGCCTTCCAGGGTCAACACGGCGAACACGTCCTGATCGATCTGGTCGCTGAACTTGCGCAGTTCTTCCAGGCTCATTTCCGCCAGGTCCTTGCCGCTGTCCACGCCGTACTTCACGGCATGGCCAACGATTTCGTGGCAATCACGGAATGGCAGGCCGCGACGCACCAGGTAGTCGGCCAGGTCGGTGGCGGTGGAGAAACCGCGCAGGGCTGCTTCGCGCATCATCGCGTGCTTGGGCTTGATCGCCGGCACCATGTCGGCAAAGGCCCGCAGCGAGTCGCGCAGGGTGTCGGCGGCGTCGAACAGCGGTTCCTTGTCTTCCTGGTTGTCCTTGTTGTAGGCCAGGGGCTGGCCTTTCATCAGGGTCAGCAGGCCCATCAGTGCGCCGAACACGCGACCGGTCTTGCCACGCACGAGCTCCGGCACGTCCGGGTTTTTCTTTTGCGGCATGATCGAGCTGCCGGTGCAGAAACGGTCGGGCAGATCGATAAACTGGAACTGCGCGCTGGTCCATAGCACCAGCTCTTCGGAGAAGCGCGACAGGTGCATCATCGCGATACTGGCCGCCGAGCAGAATTCGATGGCGAAATCACGATCGGAGACGTTGTCCAGCGAATTGCCGCCAACCGCGTCGAAACCCAGGAGTTGGGCGGTGTATTCACGATCGATCGGATAGGTGGTGCCGGCCAGCGCCGCGCTGCCCAATGGCATGCGGTTGGTGCGTTTGCGGCAGTCGACCAGGCGTTCATAGTCGCGGCTGAGCATTTCGAACCAGGCCAGCATGTGGTGCCCGAACGTCACCGGCTGTGCGGTCTGCAGGTGGGTGAACCCCGGCATGATGCTGGCGGCTTCGCGCTCGGCCTGCTCCAGCAGGCCTTTTTGCAGGCGGGTGATTTCGGCCAGGATCAGGTCGATCTCGTCACGCAGCCACAGACGGATGTCGGTGGCGACCTGATCGTTGCGGCTGCGGCCGGTGTGCAACTTTTTACCGGTCACGCCGATGCGGTCGGTCAGGCGTGCCTCGATGTTCATGTGAACGTCTTCGAGGTCGATGCGCCAGTCGAACTGACCGGCCTCGATTTCACCCTGGATGGTGTTCAGGCCATCGATGATGCTGTCGCGCTCGGCATCGGTCAGCACGCCGACCTTGGCCAGCATGGTGGCGTGGGCGATCGAGCCCATGATGTCGTGGCGATACAGGCGCTGGTCGAAGGTGACGGAGGCGGTGAAGCGGGCGACGAAGGCGTCGACGGGTTCACTGAAGCGGCCGCCCCAGGACTGATTGGTCTTGTCAGTGCTCATGAATTCGCTCGTATCGGCTTGAAGTAAGAAGGCGTGGAACGCTGGCGCGGATAATAACAGGGTTGCCAATCCTGTCGCTGACACTGGTCGATACGTTTTTTTGGGGGGCGAGAGCCCGGGCCCGGGCAATATCCGCGCATTTTTGCAGAACGATATTTTCCAATTGAGCAATATCGTCCCGGCAACCGTCTACAGTTGGACAGTAGGATCAGCGCACTTCTCGGTGCAGCCGCTGGCTATAAGAAGAGTGGGGTGTTCATATTGCGTATCAGCAAACCCTGTGGCGATGCATCGCCAACGCGGGCCTGGGCCGCCAATCGCCCGGCAGATGAAAATTTAGCCGCCGGACCAACGGCACTTTTTGGCGCTCGCGCTAGTCTTAGCGTGGATCGCGGTGACGGATGTCACTTCACCTGTCTACGCTATCCTTGTGCGAGACTCACGCAGGAATCCAGCGCAATATGAATGTCCTGATCGTTGATGACGAACCCTTGGCCCGAGAGCGCCTGAGCCGCATGGTTGGCGAACTCGAGGGATACAGTGTCCTGGAGCCTAGTGCCACGAATGGCGAAGAGGCGTTGGCACTGATCGACAGCCACAAGCCGGATATCGTGCTGCTCGATATCCGCATGCCCGGCCTGGATGGCCTGCAAGTGGCTGCTCGGTTATGCGAACGCGAAACTCCGCCCGCCGTGGTGTTCTGCGCCGGGCCCGATGAATTTGCCGTGGAAGCCTTACAGGCCAGCGCCGTAGGCTATCTGGTGAAACCTGTGAGAACTGAACAATTACATGATGCATTAAAGAGAGCCGAGCGCCCCAATCGTGCCCAGCTCGCCGCCCTGACCCGCCCTGCCGCCGAAAGCGGCAACGGCCCGCGCAGCCATATCAGCGCCCGAACCCGTAAGGGGATCGAGCTGATTCCGCTGGATCAGGTGGTGTATTTCATTGCCGACCACAAATACGTGACCTTGCGCCACGAAAGCGGCGAAGTGCTGCTCGATGAGCCGCTCAAGGCCCTCGAAGATGAATTCGGTGACCGTTTCGTGCGTATCCATCGCAATGCACTGGTCGCCCGTGAGCGTATCGAGCGATTGCAACGCACACCCTTGGGACATTTTCAGCTATTCCTGAAAGGCCTCAACGGTGATGCGCTGATCGTCAGCCGTCGTCATGTGGCTGGGGTACGCAAAATGATGCAACAGCTTTAAACAGCTGTTCGCAGGCCAATTTTACACCCGATTGCCGGACATCCGGGGCCAGGGAGGCCGAGTAGTATCTGATACAAGTCAAAGTGGATTTGGCTGAGCTGTTATTATCCGCCGTATCTATTCAGTACGGATTGATCCATGTCCTCTCGCCAGATCCGCATCGCCACCCGCAAAAGCGCTCTCGCCCTTTGGCAGGCCGAATACGTCAAAGCCCGTCTTGAAGCGGCTCATCCGGGCCTGCTGGTGACCCTCGTCCCCATGGTCAGCCGTGGTGACAAGCTGCTTGACTCACCGCTGTCGAAAATCGGCGGCAAAGGCCTGTTCGTCAAGGAGCTCGAAACCGCGCTGCTGGAAAATGAAGCCGACATCGCCGTGCACTCGATGAAGGACGTGCCGATGGACTTCCCCGAAGGCCTCGGCCTGTTCTGCATCTGCGAGCGGGAAGACCCGCGCGATGCCTTCGTTTCCAACACCTACACCCGTCTGGATGAGTTGCCCCAGGGCAGCATCGTCGGCACCTCCAGCTTGCGTCGCCAGGCTCAATTGCTGACCCGCCGCCCGGACCTGGAAATCCGTTTCCTGCGCGGCAACGTCAACACTCGCCTGGCCAAGCTCGATGCCGGCGAATACGACGCCATCATCCTCGCCGCCGCCGGCCTGATCCGCCTGGGATTCGAAGATCGCATCAGCTCGGCCATCAGCGTCGACGACAGCCTTCCGGCCGGTGGCCAGGGCGCGGTGGGTATCGAATGCCGCAGCGGCGACAGTGAAATCCATGCGTTGCTGACACCCCTGCATCACCAGGATACCGCCACTCGCGTGACCGCTGAACGAGCCCTCAACAAGCACCTCAATGGTGGCTGCCAGGTGCCGATCGCCTGCTACGCCGTGCTGGAGGGCGAGCAAGTCTGGTTGCGCGGGCTGGTGGGCGATCCGGCCGGTGGCCTGCTGCTCAGCGCACAGGCCCGGGCTCCTCGCGACGATGCCGAGGCGCTGGGTGTGCGAGTCGCCGAAGACCTGCTCAGCCAGGGTGCCGGCGCCATCCTCAAGGCGGTCTATGGCGAGGCTGGTCACGAGTGATCGGCTGGCGCTTGCTGCTGACGCGTCCCGCCGAAGAAGCGGCGGCGCTGAGCAGCCTTTTGGCCGAGCAGGGGATATTCAGTAACAGCCTGCCGCTTTTGGACATCATGCCCATTGCGACCACTGACACAATGCGCCAGGTGATTCAGGCGCTGGATCAGTTCTGCGCCGTCATCGTGGTCAGCAAGCCGGCAGCCCGGATCGGCGTCGAACTGCTCGAGCGGTATTGGCCAACACCGCCCGGTGTGAAGTGGTTCAGCGTCGGCGCGGCGACTGCGCGGATCCTCGAGGATCACGGGCTGGACGTGAGCTTCCCGGCAGAAGGCGATGACAGTGAAGCCTTGCTCGAACTTTCCCGTCTGCGCGAGGCTATCGCACAACCCGATGCGCGAGTGCTGATCCTGCGCGGGGAGGGCGGGCGCGAGTTGCTGGCTGAGCGTTTGCGTGAGCTTGGTGCTAGTGTCGAGTATCTGGAGTTGTACCGCCGGGGGTTGCCGATTTATCCGCCGACACTGCTGCCGCAACGGATCCAGGCGGAACGCCTGAACGGGTTGGTGGTCAGCAGTGGACAAGGTTTTGAGCACCTGCACCAATTGGCCGGCGATGCCTGGCCGCAGTTGGCGCGGTTGCCGTTGTTTGTACCGAGCCCCAGGGTTGCCGAGATGGCGCGTGCCGCCGGGGCCAAAACAGTTGTGGATTGTCGCGGCGCCAGTGCCGCGGCCTTGCTGACGGCGTTGCGGGAGCATCCCGTACCCGTTTTCTGATGCAAAGGATGGATACGTGAGCGAAACAGCCTTGCCTAAAGATGACTCGCGACCGGTGCTTGATGCACCTGTTGATGCTCCTGTTGATGAAGTGTCGCCGCCGCCACCTGCTGCCGAGCAGCGTCGAGGCAATGGTCTGGCAATCATCGCGCTGCTGTTGGGCGCAGCCGGTGTAGCCGTGGGCGGTTGGGGTGTCTGGCAGGTGCGTCACCTGCAGGCCAATAATCAGCAGCAACTGAGCCAGGTGCAGGCGCTGAATGACCAGGCGCAAAGCCTCAAGCTCAATGAGGAGCGCCTGAGCGCACGCCTGGCGCAATTGCCTCCCGCCGATGAGCTGGAAGCACGCAGTCGCCTGGTGATTCAGCTGCAAGGTGATCAGCAGCGGTTGAACCAACGGCTGGAAACCGTTCTCGGCGCCAGCCGCAAGGACTGGCGTCTGGCCGAGGCCGAGCACCTGCTACGTCTGGCCAGCCTGCGACTGTCCGCGTTGCAGGACATCAGCAGTGCCCAGGCACTGGTCCAGGGTGCC
This sequence comes from Pseudomonas monachiensis, assembly GCF_047345015.1. Taxonomy (NCBI): domain Bacteria; kingdom Pseudomonadati; phylum Pseudomonadota; class Gammaproteobacteria; order Pseudomonadales; family Pseudomonadaceae; genus Pseudomonas; species Pseudomonas monachiensis. The sequence continues at coordinate 5,976,262 of NZ_CP178857.1, read as the reverse complement.
GACGAGATACTGCGCGAGCAAAACGACCCGGGCTCCTTTGCCGCTCGCGAGCAGGTGGCCAAGACCCTGATCGCCTTGCGCAGCACCGAACAACCGGATCGCACCGGGCTGTTCCTGCGTCTTGGCGCGCTGCGTGATCAAGTGGCCAGCCTCACCGAGCTGGCACCGGAGTACAAGGACCGAGGTGATTCGTTGCTGGGCCTGACTGCCGATGGCGACGGTGCCAGTCGCTGGGCGCAATGGTGGGATCAGATTTCGCGCTACATCCGCATCGATTTCAATGCTGACAAAAACGTTCGCCCATTGTTGGCCGGCCAGAGCCTGAGTCAGGTACGCCTGGCCCTGAGCCTGGCGCTGGAGCAGGCGCAGTGGGCCGCACTCAATGGCCAGGCGGCGGTTTACTCCCAGGTGCTGGACGAGGCGCGGGACATCCTCAAGGGCAACTTCAACCCGGACAACGCGCAAAGCAAAGTCATGCTTGAGCAGGTCGCCGAGTTGAGCAAGCAACCTGTCACCGTCGTCACTCCGGACATGACCGGCACCCTGAGCGCGGTGCAGGGGTATCTGGAGCGGCGCAACGTCAACGCTGAAGATTCGGTCAAGCCACTGGCCAGGCCTGCCGCGAACGCCGCGCCGGAGGCCACGCCATGAGACGCCTCTATGTGATCGTGTTCTTCGTGATCGCTGCTACCGCTGCGCTCGGGTTGGCGATTGCCGAACACTCCGGCTATGTGCTGATTGCCTACAAGACCTTCCGTTACGAGTCGAGCCTGTGGGCTACCTTGGCGCTGGTGGCTGTGCTCTGGCTGGTGATCTGGGGCATCAAGTCGCTGGTCGAACTGGTGATGGCTTCCAGTGGCGTGGTCAATCCGTGGTCGCGGCGTAACCGCAGCCGTCGGGTGCAGGTGGCGATCGAACACGGTCAGCTGGACCTGGCCGAGGGGCGCTGGGCCAACGCGCAACGGCACTTGTATCGGGCTGCCGAAGCCGAGCGCCAGCCGCTGCTTTACTACCTCGGCGCTGCCCGTGCCGCGAACGAACTGGGTAATTACGAAGAAAGCGACAACTTGCTGGAGCGCGCCCTGGAGCGTCAGCCTCAGGCCGAGTTGGCGATTGCCTTGAGCCACGCCCAGTTGCAGACCGACCGCGGTGATACCGAAGGCGCCCTCGCCACCCTGCAAGCCATGCGTGAACGCCATCCTCATAACGCACAGACCCTGCGTCAGTTGCAGCGCCTGCTTGCGCAGCGTGGTGACTGGTCGGCAGTGATTCGCCTGTTGCCGGAACTGCGCAAGGACAAAATCCTGCCGGCTGCCGAACTCGCCGAGCTGGAGCGTCGGGCCTGGGGGGCGAACCTGTCCCTGGCGGCGCAACGGGAAGCAGACGGAACGGTGGGGAAGCAATCGCTGGAACGTGCCTGGCAGCAACTGACTTCGGCACAGCGTCAGGAGCCGCAATTGGTGCTCGCGTATGCCGAACAGCTACGGCAACTGGGGGCTCAGGTCGAGGCCGAAGAAGTGCTGCGCACTGCGCTCAAGCGCAGCTACGACAGTCATCTGGCACGACTCTACGGACTGGTTCGCGGCAATGATCCGGTCCGCCAGTTGCAGGCCGCCGAAGGCTGGCTCAAGGACCATCCGGCTGATCCGGGCCTGCTGCTGACTCTGGGGCGTCTATGCCTGCAAAACAGTTTGTGGGGCAAGGCCCGGGACTATCTGGAAAGCAGCCTGCGTGTACAACGCAATCCGGAAGCCTGTGCCGAGCTGGCACGCTTGCTGGCGCAAATGGGCGATGCCGAGCGTAGCAACCAGCTGTTTCAGGAAGGCCTGGGGTTGTTGGATGAGCGCTTGCTCGCGGCCCCTCTGCCAGCGCCGGTCCGCGCTTGAGCCATTCGTTGGCGCCGGGCTCCGGCGCCTGAGCGATGACCTGTGGCGAGGGAGCAATCGCCCTCGCCGCAGTACGATGATCAGTTGAAATTCAGTCGCCAAATTTCGTCGCAGGAAAAGTCCTACAGCGGGCTACATTTTATCCTCTCGCCTGCGTCGGGATTTCCCTACTCCTGTGCTGAAGTCTCTGTGGGCACTTGCCTTGAAAGGCTGTCGCGCTTTCCTCTACCGTAATGGTCTGTCACTACTTTTACGGAAAAGCCATGTCTTTGGCCTGCTCACGCTCCTTGTTTTTCATGGCTTTCATTGCGGGTGCCCTGGCGATGGGCGTTTCCTACTACCTGGAATATGCAGTCGGCCTGCGACCTTGTGGCTTGTGTCTTGTGCAGCGGTTTTGCCTGGCGCTCCTTACCGGCGTCTGCCTGATGGCTTCGGTCCATGGCCCCGGTCGCATCGGAAACGTTCTGTATTGGTTGCTCAGTCTTTGTTGCAGCCTGGCCGGCACTGTCACGGCATGGCGACAAGTCCTGCTGCAAACCCTGCCGGCGGAACAGGTCGCAGTGTGCTCGACGCATCTGGCGGACCTGTTGTCCAACTCGCCGTGGCTATCGGTCGTACAGCAAATGTTCAAGGGCGCTGCCGATTGTGTGGAAATTTCCTGGACGCTGTTCGATCTGAGTCTCACTGAGTGGAGCCTGCTGTTCTTCGTCGCGATGATGATTCTGGCCATTTACCAGTCGCTGCGACTGGTCTGGAGCGGCTATCAGCGACCACTCAGCGGCGAGTCGTCGCACCGGGCCTTTGCGGGCGATTAAACACTTGTATGAACTTTATCGCCTGCGTACCTTGAAGCCAGTGTCGCGCGGGCATAATCTGGCCCGCACGTGTCATTGGAATTATGTTGCTCGATGACGCTCTGCCTGACCGCCCACCGATGTTACAAGAGGCGAGCGGGCATAGAGCAGCTGACCCACAAGGGAAGAGAGATCACCATGCTCGAAAGTTGTCAGAATGCTCAGGAACGCTGGGGCGGAGTGCACCTGCTGATTGATCGCTGGTTGCAGGAACGACACGAACTGATCGGGGCCTATGACGCTCTCGGCGCAAAGCCTGAGGCGCTGGGTGAGAACCGCAAGCCCTTGCAGGAATTCTGCGGCGTGCTTGTCGATTATGTATCGGCCGGGCATTTCGAGATCTACGAGCAGCTGACGGGGGAGGCCAAGGCCTTCAACGACCAGCGTGGCCTGGAGCTCGCCGAGACGATCTATCCGCGTATCGACGTCATCACCGAAAAGCTGCTCGCCTTCAATGACCTGTGTGATGCAGGAAAGTGTGTTGCCGAAGAGTTCAAGACACTCGGCGGACTGTTGCATGAGCGCTTTGAACTGGAAGACTGCCTGATCGAGGTGCTGCATACCGCCCACAAGGAAACTGATTCGGTTCAGGCCTGAAACACTTCTCTGCAAGATCCCGAAACGGCGTGCCAAGGCACGCCGTTTTCTGTTTGCGTTGTCAGCTGGTGGCTCCGCGCAATTCAACTTCGAACACCAGTGGAGTGAACGGAGCAATCACGTCGCCGGCACCGTCGGCGCCATAGGCTTGAGCCGATGGAATCACCAGTCGCCATTTCGCCCCAACCGGCATGTTCTGCAGCGCGCTACGCCATCCGGCGATCACGCTGTCGAGACTGAACCATTGTGGCTGACTGCTCTGATCGAACACCGTACCGTCGGGCAAGCGACCGATGTACAGCACCTGCACCTTGCCGTTCGGTCCGGGCTTGGCGCCAGTGCCTGGCGTCAACTCGGTCAGCAACACGCCATCGGCCAGTTCGCGCACGCCGGGTCTGGCTTTTTCCGTGGCGAGAAATCGCTGTTCTTTTTCCAGTGCCATTTCGCTTTGCGGCTCGTCTGACTGCATGGCGATCCGGGCTTCATGCTCGTTCAGTATCTGCTGGATCTGCTCGTCCTTCAGCGCTAGCGGCTTGCCCTGATAGGCCTGCTGCAATCCTTCGACCAGTGCCTGGAGCTGCAGGTCGGGAGCCTCCTGGCGCAAGCGTTCGCCAAGGCTTGCGCCCAGGCTGTAAGCGAGATCGTGGGCTTCATTTTCCTGCGTTTTTTCGGCGGCCTGGGCCACCGAAAAAAACACACACAGCGATAAAAAAAGGTAGCGCGACATGAGCTCTCTCCGACCTGAATTGCGGGCGATTATGCCAGCGAGAATATGCGCAACGGTGAACTGCTTTTGCGCCGAGGCAGAAGTTTTTCAAACCTTTGCAACACAGCGCTTTCGATAGTGTCAACATGCCCTAGCGGCGGTTGCTGCAGAGGTCTAGTATGAGCCGCACTCACTTCAGCCAGGAGGTAAACCATGTCGGCCACCAAGAAGCCAGTAAACACTCCGTTGCACTTGCTCCAACAACTCTCGAGCAGCCTGCTCGAGCATCTGGAAACCGCTTGTTCCGAAGCCTTGGCTGATGCTGAAAAGTTGCTCGCCAAACTGGAAAAGCAGCGCGGAAAAGCGCAAGAAAAACTGCACAAGTCCCGTACTAAATTGCAGGACGCTGCGGCAGCCGGAAAAGCCAAGGCGCAAGCCAAGGCCAAGGGCGCAGTGGCCGATCTTGAGGAACTGCTCGATGCCCTCAAGGATCGTCAATCGGAAACCCGCGGCTACATTCTGCAACTCAAGCGCGATGCTCAGGAAAGCCTGAAACTGGCCCAGGGCGTCGGTCGTGTACAAGAGGCTGTCGGCAAGGTGTTGTCCCTGCGTGCGGCCAAGCCTGCTGCGGCACCAGCGAAGAAAGCCGCTGCCAAACCGGCTGCTGCAAAAGCACCGGCCAAGCCTGCTGCTGCAAAACCTGCAGCTGCCAGGCCAGTCGCTAAAACTGCCGCGGCCAAACCTGCTGCCAAACCGGCTGCGAGAAAACCGGCTGCTGCCAGCGCTGCAAAACCTGCGGCTAAAACCACGGCTGCCAAACCTGCCGCCGCACGACCTGCCGCTGCAAGAACCGCTGCTGGCAAACCAGCCGTAGCTAAAACCGCCGCTGCAAAACCAGCAGCTAAACCGGCTGCAAAACCAGTAGCCAAAGCAGCTGCAAAACCGGCCGCTAAACCAGCTGCCCGGACCGCTGCGGCGAAACCTGCTGCCAAGCCGGCTGCCAAACCCGTCGCTGCAAAACCAGCAGCCAAGCCCGCTGCCAAACCTGCTGTAAAAGCGGCTGCCAAACCAGCCGCAAAACCAGCTGCAGCGAAACCAGCAGTCGCCGCCAAGCCGGCCGCTGCCAAGCCAGTTGCCGCCAAACCTGCTGCGGCAAAACCCGCTGCAAAACCAGCGGCCAAACCTGCAGTGAAAAAGCCGGTTGCCGCCAAGCCAGCCACCGCACCGGTTGCCAAGCCAGCCAACCCGGCTCCGGCAGCAACGTCTGCTTTAGCAGCAGCCACCTCGACAGCCACGCCAGCGCCAACGCCGGCCGCCGCATCGATCGCAGCAACCACCCCAACCAGCGCTTCCTAAGTGCCGGTTACCGCGACGCGCAGCTGATGCAGCGCGTCGCGGTGCAGGTGGGCGGCACCCGCCGCCGCACCTTCCAGCCAGGCCGATAGATCGGTCTCGGCATCTTGCGGCCAACTCTGCGCTGCTCTCTCGAGCCGCAACAACAGATGCCGCTCGGCTTCCAGCTCCAGTGCCTTCACTTGTTCACGCAGGTTGTGCAAATCGGCGTCTGCCGTGGCAGCGGCCTTCCAGTGTGTGCGCAAGGCGCGTAACGGCCGCACGACATCGGCGTCCCAAGGAGCGGCCACACTTCGCAGTTGTTGCAAGCGCTGCTCATCGCAGGCCACGCCTCGCTGTCCCAACCAGGCAGCACACAGCAACAGACACACGTTGATACCCGCCGACTGCAATTGCAGGCATGCCTGCTCAATACCCGGTCGAGCGTAAGTGTTCAGGGAAAAGCTCCACAGGTCAGAGGACATAGTGCTACTCGCGCCAGTTGCGAGCGAAGCTGGTAGACTCCGCCGCCATTATGATTCGACTTCAGAACCTGACTTTACAGCGTGGCCCGCAACGTCTGCTAGAAGACGCCGAGCTGACCCTGCACGCCGGCCAGAAAGCCGGCCTCATCGGTGCCAACGGCGCCGGCAAATCGAGCCTGTTCGCCTTGCTTCGGGGCGAACTGCACCCGGACTCGGGTGATTGCTTCCTGCCGGCCGACTGGCGTATCGCCCACATGCGCCAGGAGGTCGACACCCTCGAGCGCCTGGCGGTCGACTACGTGCTCGATGGCGACCTGCGCCTGCGCCAGGTGCAACGCGACCTGGCGGCAGCCGAAGCGGCCCATGACGGTGCCGCACAGGCCCGCCTGCACTCGGAGCTCGACAGCGCCGACGGTTACACCGCCGACGCCCGGGCGCGCAAGTTGCTGGCCGGCCTCGGGTTCACCAACGAGCAGATGGATCGCCAGGTCGGGGATTTCTCCGGTGGCTGGCGGATGCGCCTGAACCTGGCGCAGGCCTTGATGTGCCCGTCGGACCTGCTGCTGCTCGACGAACCGACCAACCACCTCGACCTCGACGCCATCATCTGGCTCGAAGAGTGGCTCAAGAGTTATCCCGGCACCTTGATGCTGATTTCCCACGACCGGGATTTCCTCGATGCCGTGGTCGACCACATAGCCCACGTCGATCAGCGCAAGATCACCCTGTACCGCGGTGGCTACAGCGCCTTCGAGCGCGCCCGTGCCGAACGCCTGGCCCAGCAACAGCAGGCGTACGAGAAGCAGCAGGTGCAACGTGCGCACATGGAAAGCTACATCGCCCGCTTCAAGGCCCAGGCCACCAAGGCCCGTCAGGCCCAGAGCCGGATCAAGGCACTGGAGCGGATGGAAGAGCTGACCGCTGCCCATGTCGATTCGCCGTTCGACTTTGTCTTTCGTGAATCGCAGAAGATTTCCAGCCCGCTGATCGACCTGTCCGATGCCCGCTTGGGTTACGGCGACAAAGCCGTGCTGGAGAAGGTCAAGCTGCAACTGACCCCGGGTGCGCGAATCGGTCTGCTCGGCCCGAACGGTGCCGGTAAGTCGACCCTGATCAAGAACCTTGCCGGTGAGCTTTCGCCTCTGGCCGGCCGCTTGACCCGTGGCGAGAACACCGTGGTCGGTTACTTCGCCCAGCATCAACTCGATTCTCTGGACTCCAAGGCCAGCCCGTTGCTGCACCTGCAGCGCCTGGCACCAACCGAGCGCGAACAGACCCTGCGCGACTTCCTCGGTGGTTTCGACTTCCGTGGCGCGCGAATCGACGAGCCGGTACTGAATTTTTCCGGTGGCGAGAAAGCCCGCCTGGCGTTGGCCTTGATTGCCTGGGACCGACCGAACCTGTTGCTGCTCGACGAACCGACCAACCATCTGGACCTGGAAATGCGCCTGGCGCTGACCATGGCCCTGCAAGAGTTCAGTGGTGCGGTATTGGTGGTTTCTCACGATCGCCACTTGCTCAAAAGCACCACCGACAATTTCTATCTGGTGGCGGACGGCAAGGTCGAGGAGTTCGACGGCGACCTGGAGGACTACACCCGCTGGCTGGTGGAGTATCGCCAGCGCAACGCCCCGGTCAGCAACACGCCGGTCAACCCGGACAAGACCGACAAGAAAGCCCAGCGTCAGGCCGCTGCTGCGTTGCGTCAGCAACTGGCGCCGCACAAGCGCGAGGCTGACAAGCTCGAAGCCGAACTCGGCAAGCTCCACGAAAAGCTGGCGAAGATCGATGCCAGCCTCGGCGACAGTGACATCTACGAGCCGGCGCGCAAGAACGAATTGCGTGACCTGCTGGCCGAACAGGCCAGGCTGAAGGTGCGTGAGGCAGAGCTGGAAGAAGCGTGGATGGAAGCCCTGGAATTGCTGGAAAGCATGCAGGCGGAGCTGGAGGCACTGTCCTGATGGACGCCTTCAAGATGCCGCTACCGGCGGTGTGGGCCGAGCCGATCTGGCTTGGGGTGCAAATCCTGCTGATCCTTCTGGCCGGCTACATCGCCCAGCGTTTCGTCGCCAAATGCCTGACCCGTCTCGGTGAGCGCTATCCGTTTCCGCCGCAGTTGCTGATGCCGCTGCGCGGTGGTCTACGCTGGCTGATCATGGGTAGTGCGCTGATTTTCGTCCTGGAGCGACTCGGTGTCTCGGCTACGGTGCTCTGGACCGCGTTGTCTGGTTTCGTCGCGGTCGCGGCGGTGGCGTTTTTCGCCATGTGGAGCGTGTTGTCGAACCTGCTGTGCGCGATCCTGATCTTCACCGTCGGCCCGTTTCGCATCGGTGACGTGGTCGAGTTGGTGGACACCACCGACAAGCCCGGCGTCAAAGGCCGGGTGGTGGCGATCAATCTTCTTTACACCACGCTGGTCGAGGCCGAAGAGCTCGGCACCGGCAGCGCGATGGTGCAGGTGCCCAACAGTTTGTTCTTCCAGCGTTCGGTACGGCGCTGGCGCGGGACGGATGTGTTTCCTTCCAGCGGGTTTGAGAAGTAAGGCTTCTGCTGCCTGATACACCGCGATCGCGAGCAAGTCGGCAGTCGCCATGTCCTACAAAAAATCGGTAGTCATTGGCCCAAAGCCGCATTAGCTTAGACGTCTGTCACGAATCTGAGTCGAGGTGTGCAATGGAGCTTCAAACATGGCTGGCGTTTTTTGCCGCCTGCTGGGTCATCAGCCTGTCTCCCGGTGCCGGCGCCATTGCGTCGATGTCCAGCGGCCTGCAATACGGTTTCTGGCGCGGCTACTGGAACGCCCTGGGCCTGCAACTGGGCCTGGCTTTGCAGATCGCCATCGTCGGTGCCGGTGTCGGCGCCATTCTCACGGCTTCGGCCACGGCCTTCTACGCCATCAAGTGGTTTGGCGTGGCGTATCTGGTTTACCTCGCGATCAAGCAATGGCGTGCGCTGCCCAGCGATATGAGCGATGACGCGGCCCTGCGCCAGATCGGCAAGCCGATGGCCCTGGTGTTCCGTGGGTTTCTGGTGAACATCAGCAACCCGAAGGCGCTGGTGTTCATGCTGGCGGTGCTGCCGCAGTTCATCGACCCCCATGCTCCGCTGCTGATTCAGTATCTGGTGATCGGCGTGACCATGGTATGCGTCGACCTGATTGTCATGGCCGGCTACACCGGCCTGGCGTCCAAAGTGCTTCGTATGTTGCGAACGCCGAAACAGCAAAAACGCATGAACCGCACCTTTGCTGGGCTGTTCATCGGTGCGGCGGCGTTCATGGCGACGTTGCGCAGGGCTGCCGTTTAAAACGGCGACTTACAAGGAAGGCGACCCTGGAGGTCGCCTTTTTCGTTTGGGGAGCAATTTCAGAAACCAATGCAATTACGAAGAAGTATCAACAAAGCTTGAGCGAAACCCGTCTGGCGTTAACAATATGTAACTTCGTATTTCCAATTGAGATTCATTCATGATTGCCCCCCCACGTTTCCTGGCCTGGCTGTTGCTGCCGCTGTTGGCTGCGTGCAGCTTTCAACTGCTGGCCGCACCCGCCGAGGGTGCACCGCAGGCGTTGCACTTGCTCGATTACATCGGCACCGATTACCCGGACACGGTGCAGGCGGGCAGCATCACGGACCAGGCAGGATTTCGCGCGCAGCAAGAATCGGTCAAGACGCTGGGAAGTCTGATTACAGCCATGCCGGCCAAGCCGGAAAAAGCTGCGCTGGAGCAAAGCCTGGCCGCGCTGGGAAATTCCATCGGCGCCCGGCAGGAGGGTACCGAGGTCACTCGCCAGGCCAGGCAACTGGGCGCGAAGCTGGCCGTGGCCTATGAAGTCAGCCAGGCCCCGGTGATTACGCCGGACCCGGCGCGTGGCGCGCCGCTGTATGCTCAGCACTGCTCGGTCTGCCATGGCGATGCAGGGGCCGGCGATGGCCCGGCAGGTGTCGGCATGACGCCACCACCTTCTGATCTGCGTGACACTACACGATTGGATCGCCTGAGCCTCTACGCGATCTACAGCACCTTGGGCTTGGGCGTCGAAGGGACTGACATGCCGGCCTTTGCCGATCAATTGGATGATCGTCAGCGTTGGGACCTGGCCACCTATATCGCCAGCTTCAGCGTCGACCCGGCGACGGTCAAGGCTGAAAAGACCTACAACATCGCCGACCTGGCTCGTCAGACCCCGGCCGAAGTACAGGCCGTCGAAGGCCCGCAAGCCGCCGCGACCTTCCGTGCCCAGCGGGCGCAACCGCCGCAGGTCAAGCGTGGCCCGGCGCAACTGCTCGACTACACTGCGGCCACTCTGGACAAAAGCATCGCGGCGTATCGTGCCGGTGAGCATGATCAGGCTTATGACTTATCGGTAGCAGCGTATCTGGAAGGCTTTGAGCTGGTTGAGAGTTCGCTGGATAACATTGACGCCAACGTGCGTAAAGACACTGAAAAATCCCTGATGGCCTACCGTCAGTCGTTGCAGGACGGCCTGCCGGTGAGCGAGGTCGAGCAGCGCCTGGAAGTGGCCAAGGACAAGTTGAAGGTATCGGCCGGCCTGTTGGGCAACGAGGGTTTGAGCTGGTCGCTGAGTTACATTTCCGGTCTGCTGATTCTGCTGCGCGAAGGTCTGGAAGCGATCCTGGTGCTGGCGGCGATCCTTGCTTTCCTGCGTAACACGGATCAACAGGCGGCAGTGCGCAGCGTTAACGTCGGTTGGGGCCTGGCGTTTGTGGCGGGGCTGGGCACCTGGGCGCTGGCAGCCTATGTGATTGATGTCAGCGGTTCACAACGCGAATTGCTGGAAGGTGCGACGGCGTTGTTTGCCAGCGTCATGGTGCTGTGGCTGGGCGTGTGGATGCATGACCGTCGTCACGCGGCGGCCTGGCAGGATTACATCAAGACCAGCCTGGTGGGCGGCGGCGGGCGTTTCGGGTTTGCGACCCTGGCGTTCTTCTCGGTGTATCGCGAGCTGTTCGAAGTGATTCTGTTCTACGAAACCCTGTGGTTGCAGGCGGGGCCCGCGGGGCACAACGCGGTGCTGGCCGGTGGGGCCACGGCGCTGGTGTTGCTGATAGGCCTGGCCTGGGTAATTTTGCGCGGTTCGGCGAAGCTGCCGCTGGCGCTGTTCTTCAGCATCAATGCCGGCCTTTTGTGCGCCTTGTCGGTGGTGTTTGCCGGGCATGGCGTGAAAGCGCTGCAGGAAGCCGGGATCTTCGGTACGCGGCCGGTACCGTTCTTTGACTTTGAATGGCTGGGGATCCATGCCGACGCCTATTCGTTGAGTGCCCAGGCTGTGGCGATCATTGCGATTGTCGTGTTGTACGGTCGTAGCCGAGTGGTTGAGAGGCAGCGGGTGCAGGTTTCTTAAACGGCATTCGCTTCGCTCACTTCCGCGGGCAAGCCACGCTCCCACAGGTTTAGCGTTAACCTGTGGGAGCGTGGCTTGCCCCGGGCGGCGTTCCGACGATGCTTTTAAACAGAGGAAAAACCAATGCGTGTGTGGATCGATGCGGACGCCTGTCCGCGGGCAGCCAAGGATCTGGTGGTGAAGTTCGCCCTCAAGCGCCAGTTCGAAGTGGTGCTGGTGGCCGGGCAACCGCAGACCAAGCCGGGACTGGCCCTGGTCAAGCTGATCGTGGTGCCGAGCGGCCCGGATGCGGCCGATGACTACTTGGTGGAACACGCCGTACCCGGTGAGTTGGTGATCTGCAGCGATGTGCCGCTGGCCGATCGTCTGGTGAAGAAGGGCGTGGCAGCGCTTGACCCGAGGGGCAAGGAGTTTGATGCGCAGAACATGGGCGAGCGGCTGGCGGTTCGCAACCTGTTCACTGATTTGCGCGAACAGGGGCAAATGGGCGGTGGCCCGGCACCCTTTGGCGAGCGTGAGAAGCAGGCGTTTGCCAATGCGCTGGACCGGATTTTGACCAGGTTATCCCGCAACGCCTGAAAAGATCGCAGCCTGCGGCAGCTCCTACAGGTATACACCGCCCCTTGTAGGAGCTGCCGCAGGCTGCGATCTTTTGATCTTGTTTTTACGCATCGTTTTCGTGGGTCAGTTCCAGTACCCGGTCCACCAGCTTGTTGATCCCCGATGCCACCTCACTGATCGATTGCGCCAGCATGTACGCCGGGGTGCTCACCAGTTTGCGTGCCTTGTCCTCGACGATCTCACTGACCGCGCAATCGGTATGGGTCGCGCCCATCTTGTTCATCGCGGCAGCGGTATCGGTGTCGTTGCCTATGGTGCAGGTGACGCCAGGGCCGTAGATCTTTGCCGCCAGGGCAGGGGAGATGCACATCAACCCCACCGGTTTACCAGCCTCGGCAAAGGCTTCGGTCAGTGCCAGGACATCCGGTTGAACGCTGCAGCCGGCGCCTTCGATGGCGAAGTTGGACAGGTTCTTGGCCGAGCCGAAGCCGCCGGGCACGATCAGCGCATCGAACTCATCGACGTTCGCGTCACGGATATCCTTGATGTTGCCCCGGGCAATCCGCGCCGATTCCACCAGCACGTTGCGCGATTCGGGCATTTCTTCGCCGGTCAGGTGGTTGATCACATGCAACTGCGCGATGTTCGGTGCGAAACACTGCACCTGGGCACCGCGCTGGTCCAGGCGCAGCAGGGTGATGACGCTCTCGTGGAGCTCGGCGCCGTCGTACACGCCACAACCGGAAAGGATCACTGCAACTTTTTTGCTCATGGGCTTTTCTCCAGATTCATGGCGTTAAATGTCCACTAATTTGTCCTGCGTTGCCATAGGGTTAATTCACGGCTGCACATAGCATCTGTCCTCAAGATTCCGATCAGGGCGCGTCATGGACTTCATTCTGTATGCGGTGCCATTTTTCTTTGTGCTGATCGCTGCCGAGCTGCTGGCCGACCGTTGGCGCGGGGTGAGCAATTATCGGGTGGCGGACGCGATCAACAGCATCAGCACCGGCGTGCTGTCGACCACCACGGGTCTGTTGACCAAGGGGGTGGGGCTGGTGACCTATGGGTTTGCCCTCAAGCACCTGGCACTGTTCGAACTGTCGGCCGACAACGTCTGGACATGGGTGTTTGCCTTTGTCTTCTACGATTTCTGCTACTACTGGCTGCACCGCATGGGCCACGAGCGCAACATCCTCTGGGCCGCCCATTCGGTGCATCACCAGAGCGAGGACTACAACCTGTCCACGGCGTTGCGCCAGACCAGCACCGGATTCCTGTTGAGCTGGATCTTCTATCTGCCGATGGCGGTGTCCGGCGTGCCGCTGCTGGTGTTCGTCAGCGTCGCGGCGCTGAACCTGCTGTACCAGTTCTGGGTGCACACCCGGCACATTCCCAAGCTCGGCTGGTTCGAATGGTTCTTTGTCACGCCGTCCAATCATCGGGCCCACCATGCACAGAACGCTCTCTACATGGATCGCAACTATGGCGGCGTGTTCATTATTTGGGACCGTCTGTTCGGCTCGTTCCAGGAAGAAGACGACAACGAGCCGGTGATCTTCGGCGTGACCACGCCGCTGGCGAGCTGGAACCCCGTGTGGGCGAACGTGCAGTTCTACGCGCAGTTGTGGGTAGATGCGCGGCGTGCCGAAAGCACCCGGGACAAGCTGCGGATCTGGTTCATGCGCACCGGCTGGCGCCCGGCGGACGTGGCGGCCAGATACCCGATGAACAAGCCGGATCTCAGCCAGTTTCGTAAATTCGAGGTGGCGTTGGACGGGCGTCAGCAGCTCTACGTCCTCTTGCAGTTCTGCATCTACATCGCGCTGGGCAGTTACCTGATGAATCTTGAGTCGAAGCTGCCAGTCGCCGCCCTGGTGTCGGGCTGGGGAGCGGTGGCGTTCGGTCTGTTTGTGCTGGGCGTGGCCCTGGAGAATCGCCCGTGGGCGTTGAAGCTGGAACTGGTGCGGCTGGCGTCGAATCTGCCATTGGCATGGCTGGCCCCGATGGTGGGGCTGTGGCCGGCCAGCGCGCTGGGCTGGGTCGGCCTGCTCAGTTACAGCCTGTTGAGCGGCGTCGGTATTTACTGTTGCAGGAGCCGCATCACTCGGTTGGCGTCGTAGGGCCTTCGGTGTTGGTTCGCACAGCTTTCAGGGCTTGTTCGTCGGCGTAGACCTGCTTGGCCAGGCGGGCATTCTTGAAGCGCCGACGCAGCCACAGCACGAAGCCCAGGACCAGCAGCGCACCGAGTACCCATAGCTCGTACTTCTTCACACTGCCGAGCATGCCTTCGAGCACGGCGCCGAAATGGTATGCGGCGGCCGCCAGGGCTGTGGCCCAGATCGCTGCGCCAATGCCGTTGAGCAGCAGGTAACGGCCCGGCGGATAACCTGACAGCCCGATGGCCACCGGCATGACCGTGCGCAAACCGTAGACGAAGCGGAAGCTCAGCACCCAGATGTCCGGGTGCTTGCGAATGTGTTCCAGCGCCCGGTCACCCATCATCTGCCAGCGCGGTTTGCGCGCCAACAGTTTGCGGCCGTGCTTGCGCCCCAGGAAATACCACAGCTGGTCGCCGGCATAGCTGCCGAAGAAGGCCACGACCACCACCAGGTTGATGTCCATGTATCCACGGAACGCGAGGAAGCCCGCGAGTACCAGGATGGTTTCGCCTTCGAAGAACGTGCCTAGAAAAAGGGCAAAGTAGCCGAATTCATGCAGAAATTGTTGGAGCATTGTCTGGGTGCTGGCGAAATGAACGCGCAGCCTAACCCTTCGGGCACATTCAGGAAAGTGTCCAAATGTGTCTCGACGTGAACATTTCCTACAACGACAATGGAATGCGGCTACCTGTCGCAGCGTGCACATAACTGTCACGCGTTCGTCATAATGGCCGCTTATAACTGTCACGCTCGCACGTCTGCGGGCTCAGGAGTCTGCCGTGAGCTTTACCCCCGCCAACCGTTTGTTCCCCGCAACCCGCCTGCGCCGCAATCGTCGTGACGACTTTTCGCGTCGCCTGGTGCGTGAAAACGTCCTGACCGTCGATGACTTGATCCTGCCGGTGTTCGTACTGGACGGTGAAAACCGTCGCGAAGCGGTGGCTTCGATGCCGGGCGTCGAACGCCTGACCATCGACCTGTTGCTGGAAGAAGCGGCCAAGTGGGTCGAGCTGGGGATTGCGGCGCTGGCGCTGTTCCCGGTGACACCCGCGGAACTCAAGTCGCTGGACGCCGCCGAAGCGTGGAACCCCGAAGGCATCGCCCAGCGCGCGACCCGTGCGCTGCGTGCGCGATTCCCTGAGCTGGGCGTGATCACCGACGTTGCCCTGGACCCGTTCACCACCCACGGCCAGGACGGCATTCTTGATGAAGAAGGCTACGTGCAGAACGACATCACCGTCGACGCACTGGTCAGGCAAGCCCTGTCCCACGCCGAAGCCGGCGCTCAGGTCGTGGCGCCATCGGACATGATGGACGGTCGCATCCAGGCGATCCGCGAAGCCCTCGAAGTGGCCGGTCACGTCAACGTGCGGATCATGGCCTACTCGGCCAAGTACGCCAGTGCCTATTACGGCCCGTTCCGCGATGCGGTCGGTTCGGCGCTGAACCTGGGCAAGGCCAACAAGGCCTCCTATCAGATGGACCCGGCCAACAGCAACGAAGCCTTGCACGAAGTGGCGGCGGACTTGTCAGAAGGTGCAGACATGGTCATGGTCAAGCCGGGCATGCCGTACCTGGACATCCTGTGCCGGGTAAAAGAAGAATTCAAAGTGCCGACGTTTGTTTATCAAGTCAGCGGCGAATACGCCATGCACATGGCGGCGATCCAGAATGGCTGGTTGAGCGAAGGGGTTATCCTCGAGTCCTTGACCGCTTTCAAACGTGCAGGGGCTGATGGCATCCTGACGTACTTTGCCGTTCGTGCCGCTCAATTGTTACGAGAGCAAAAATAGCCCTCCCAGGAACATTCGATGAATACCGAAGTACTCACTGAAGTTGCCGTAAAAGACGCTCAACCTGTGGTGGAGCAAGTCGACGAGACCCCGCCGGAGCTGGAGCCAGCTCCGCCCGCGGCGGTCGTCGAAACCGCCGTGACAGCGCCAGCGCCAGCGCTGGCCATTCCCGGCCTGGATGACAGCAGCCTGTACATCCACCGCGAGCTCTCGCAACTGCAGTTCAACATCCGCGTGCTGGAGCAGGCGCTGGACGAGTCCTATCCATTGCTGGAGCGGCTGAAGTTTCTGTTGATCTTCTCCAGCAACCTGGACGAGTTCTTCGAAATTCGGGTCGCCGGCCTCAAGAAGCAGATCACCTTCGCCCGTGAACAGGCCGGCGCCGATGGTCTGCAACCGCATCAGGCGCTGGCGCGCATCAGCGAACTGGTCCACGGTCACGTCGATCGCCAGTACGCGATCCTCAACGACATTCTGTTGCCGGAACTGGAAAAACATCAGGTCCGCTTCATCCGTCGCCGTAACTGGACGACCAAGCTCAAGACCTGGGTCCGCCGCTATTTCCGTGACGAGATCGCACCGATCATCACCCCGATCGGCCTCGACCCGACGCACCCGTTCCCGTTGCTGGTGAACAAGAGCCTGAACTTCATCGTCGAACTCGAAGGCATCGACGCCTTTGGCCGCGATTCCGGCCTGGCGATCATCCCGGCGCCACGCCTGCTGCCGCGCATCATCAAGGTGCCGGAAGAAGTTGGCGGCGCTGGCGACAACTATGTATTCCTGTCGTCGATGATCCACGCTCACGCCGATGACCTGTTCCAGGGCATGAAGGTCAAGGGTTGCTACCAGTTCCGCCTGACCCGTAACGCCGACCTGGCGCTGGACTCCGAAGACGTCGAAGACCTGGCCCGCGCCTTGCGCGGCGAACTGTTCTCCCGTCGCTATGGCGATGCGGTGCGTCTGGAAGTGGCCGACACCTGCCCGAAGCACCTGTCCGATTACCTGCTCAAGCAATTCAACCTGAGCGAGTCGGAGTTGTATCAGGTCAACGGTCCGGTGAACCTGACGCGACTGTTCAGCATCACTGGCCTGGACAGCCAGCGCGAGCTGCAATACCTGCCGTTCACGCCGCAGATTCCGAAACTGCTGCAGAACAGCGAGAACATTTTCAGCGTGATCAGCAAGCAGGACATCCTGCTGCTGCACCCGTTCGAGTCGTTCACCCCGGTAGTCGACCTGCTGCGCCAGGCCGCCAAGGACCCACACGTTCTGGCGGTGCGCCAGACCCTGTACCGCTCCGGCGCCAACTCGGAAATCGTCGATGCGCTGGTGGATGCTGCGCGTAACGGCAAGGAAGTCACGGCGGTGATCGAATTGCGTGCGCGGTTCGACGAGGAATCCAACCTGCAACTGGCCAGCCGTCTGCAAGCGGCCGGTGCGGTGGTGATCTACGGCGTGGTCGGCTTCAAGACCCACGCCAAGATGATGCTGATTTTGCGGCGCGAGGCCGGTGAAATCGTGCGTTACGCGCACCTCGGCACCGGTAACTACCACGCCGGCAACGCCCGCCTGTATACCGACTACAGCCTGCTGACCTCCGACGACGCCTTGTGCGAAGACGTCGGCAAACTGTTCAGCCAGTTGATCGGCATGGGTAAGACGCTGCGCATGAAGAAACTGCTGCACGCGCCGTTCACCCTGAAGAAGGGCATGCTCGACATGATTGCCCGGGAAACCCAGTTCGCCCTCGACGGCAAACCGGCGCACATCATTGCCAAGTTCAACTCGCTGACCGATCCGAAGATCATCCGCGCGCTGTACAAGGCCAGCCAGTCAGGCGTGCGCATCGATCTGGTGGTGCGTGGCATGTGCTGCCTGCGGCCGGGCATCGCCGGGGTTTCCCACAACATCCATGTGCGCTCGATCATCGGCCGCTTCCTGGAGCACACCCGGGTCTTCTATTTCCTCAACGGTGGCGACGAGCAGATGTTCCTGTCCAGTGCCGACTGGATGGAACGCAACCTCGACAAGCGCGTCGAGACTTGCTTCCCGGTGGAGGGTAAGAAGCTGATCATGCGGGTCAAGAAAGAGCTGGAGTTGTATCTGACCGATAACACCCACAGTTGGAGCCTGCAGTCGGACGGTCGTTACATCCGTAACACACCGACCGGCAACCAGAACCCGCGCAGCGCCCAGGCGACGTTGCTGGAGCGTTTGGGCAGTCCGATCCTGGCGGTTCGTTAACTCGGAACCTGTGGGAGCGGCACAAAAAAGGCCTTCCGAAGAAGGCCTTTTTCAGTTTCAGCGAGCGCTCAACACGATATCGACCCGGGTCAGCCATTGCGCTTCGATTTCGAAGTCGGCCTGGGTCAGCTGGTTTTCGTCCAGCCAGTTCTCCGGGAACACCACTTCGAGGCTATTGCCGTGGGCGTTCAGCTCCACCTGGGGCATTTGCTGGGTGCCACGGATGTGGTGGAACAGGATCGCAAAGCGCAGCAGCACGCACAGGCGAATCAGCTTGATGCCGTCATCGCCGAAATCGGCGAACTTGTCCTTGGGAATGTTGCGTCGGTGGCCGCGTACCAGCAGTGCGAGCATCAACTGGTCTTCGCGGGAGAACCCGGCGAGGTCCGAGTGCTCGATCAGGTAGGCGCCGTGCTTGTGGTACTGGTAGTGAGCGATGTCCAGGCCCACCTCATGGACCTTGGCCGCCCAGCCGAGCAGTTCGCGCCAGACGCCGTCTTCCAGGTCCCAATCCTCGGCCACCTGGTCGAACGCATGTAGTGCCTTGCGCTCGACCCGTACCGCCTGTTCCTGATCGACGTGGTAGCGCTCCATCAGCGAAGTGAGCGTACGTTCGCGCACGTCTTCGTGATGATGACGGCCCAGCAGGTCATAGAGCACGCCTTCGCGCAGGGCACCTTCGCAGTGGTCCATGCGCTGCAGTTCGAGGGAGTCGAAGATGGCTTCGAGGATCGCCAGGCCCGCTGGAAAAATTGCCCGGCGATCCGGTTTAATGCCTTCGAAATCGATTTTTTCGACGTCGCCCAGCTTGATCAGTTTGCGCTTGAGCCAGGCCAGGCCTTCGGCGTTGACCTCGCCGGTGCCGTGGCCGCCGGCCTTCAGCGCCAGACCGATGGCGCGGATGGTGCCCGAGGAGCCGATGGCTTCATCCCAGGTCAGGCGGTGCAGGGCGTGCTCGATGCTCATGATCTCCAGCCGCGCCGCAGTGTACGCCTGGGCGTAACGGGCCGGAGTGATCTTGCCGTCCTTGAAATAGCGCTGGGTGTAGCTGACGCAACCCATCTGCAGGCTTTCGCGCAGCAGCGGCTCGAAGCGCTGGCCAATGATGAATTCGGTACTGCCGCCACCGATGTCGGCCACCAGGCGCTTGCCGGGGGTATCGGCGAGGGTGTGGGACACGCCGAGGTAGATCAGGCGCGCTTCTTCACGGCCGGAAATGACTTCCACCGGGTGGCCGAGAATTTCTTCGGCGCGACGGATGAATTCGGCGCGGTTGCGGGCTTCACGCAGGGCGTTGGTACCCACGATTCGCACGGCGCCGGTGGGCATGCCGCTGATCAGTTGGGCGAAGCGCTTGAGGCAGTCGAGCCCGCGCTGCATCGATTCTTCGTTGAGATGGCGCTCTTCGTCGATGCCGGCGGCCAGCTGAACCTTCTCCCCGAGACGCTCGAGAATACGGATCTCGCCGTTCTGGGCCTTGGCCACGACCATGTGAAAACTGTTGGAGCCCAGGTCGATTGCGGCGATCAGGGACAGATTCTTGGCTTTGGATTGCGGCATGGTCTGGGGTCTCGGTCGATAACCTCGACATCGTGCCACGATCAAAGGCTGGCGCCAACGCGTAGGAGCTGTCGAAGGCTGCGATCTTCTGCCGCGGGAATATTTGCGGTGCTGCTGATGGCCTCTTCGCGAGCAAGCCCGCTCCCACATTTAACCGCGTACCTCAGTAACAACGCGGTCAACTGTGGGAGCGGGCTTGCTCGCGAAGGCGGCCTTCCGGTCAACAAAGATCTATCAGCCCACAGCCTCAACCGTCCCGATGAAATTCGCCAGTTCCGCCGTCTGGGGGTTGGCGAACAGTAGTTTCGGATCCCCAACCTCATGCACCTTACCCTGGTGCATGAACACCAACTTGTCCCCAACCTCCCGGGCGAAGCGCATTTCGTGGGTGACCATGATAAGCGTCATGCCTTCGCTGGCCAGTTGCCGGACCACGCTCAGCACTTCATTGACCAGTTCCGGGTCCAGCGCCGAGGTGATTTCGTCGCACAGCAAAACCTTCGGCGACATCGCCAGTGCCCGGGCAATCGCCACCCGCTGTTGCTGCCCACCGGACAGCCGATCAGGAAAGGCATCGAACTTTTCCCCCAGCCCGACCCTTTCCAGCATCTGCCGCGCCAATTCGGCGGCCTTGGCTTTCGGCACTTTCTGCACCACTTGCGGCGCGAGCATGACGTTCTCACCCACGGTCAGGTGCGGGAACAGGTTGAACTGCTGGAACACCATGCCGACTTTCTGCCGCAGGCTGCGCAGGTCGGCGCGGGCGGCGTCGAGGTACTCGCCGTCGACTTCGATCACGCCGTCGTTGATCGACTCCAGGCCGTTGAGGGTGCGCAGCAAAGTGGACTTGCCCGAGCCGCTGCGACCGATGATCGCCACCACCTGGCCTTCCTCGATGCTCAGGTCGATGCCTTTGAGCACATGGTGATCGCCATAATATTTATGCAGGGCGGAAATTCTAAGCAGAGGCATGCAGTCTCCTTTCCAGGTAGCGCGCACTGAGCGACAAGGGGTAGCAGAGCAGGAAATAGCCGAGGGCGACGAGGCCGTAGACCATGAAGGGTTCGAAGGTGGCGTTGGCGAGCATGCCGCCGGTCTTGGTCAACTCGGTGAAGCCGATGATCGAGGTCACGGCGGTGCCTTTGACCACCTGCACCGAAAACCCCACTGTCGGCGCCACGGCGATGCGCAGGGCCTGAGGCAGGATCACATGGCGCAATTGCTCCAGAGGGGTCAGCGCCAGACTCGATGAGGCTTCCCATTGGCCGTTTGGAATCGAATCGACGCAACCGCGCCAGATCTCCGCCAGATAAGCGCTGGTGAACAACGTCAGTGCAATCGCCGCCGCCATCCACGGCGAAATCTCTATCCCGGCCAATGCCACGCCGAAAAACACCAGGAACAGCTGCATCAATAGCGGTGTGCCCTGGAACAGTTCGATGTAGGTACGGGCGAAACTACGCGGCAGGGATTTTTTCGAGATACGCATGACCATGATCAGCAAGCCAATCAGCCCGCCGCCAATGAACGCCACCAGTGACAGCGCCAGCGTCCATTGCAGTCCCATGAGCAGGTTGCGCACGATGTCCCAGAAGGTGAAGTCGCTCATCGGCTGCTCCTTGCAATGAAGCGGTGGCCTATCCAGTTCAGCAACTGGCGGATCAGCAGCGCCATGCACAGATAGAGCAAGGTAGTCAGGGCATAGGTTTCAAAGGCGCGGAAGTTGCGCGATTGAATGAAGTTGGCGGCGAAGCTCAGCTCCTCCGTCGCAATCTGCGAACACACCGCCGAGCCGAGCATGACGATGATGATCTGGCTGCTCAGGGCCGGCCAGACCTTGCCCAGGGCCGGTAGCAGCACCACATGGCGGAACGCCTCGAAGCGCGTCATCGCCAGTGCTGCCGCGGCTTCCAGCTGACCCCGGGGGATCGCCTGGATGCCGGCGCGGATGATCTCGGTGGAATAGGCGCCGAGGTTGATGACCATCGCCAGCACCGCCGCCTGCCATTCGGAAATTTGCACGCCCAGGGACGGCAAGCCGAAGAAGATGAAAAACAACTGCACCAGGAATGGCGTGTTGCGGATCAACTCGACGTAGACCGCGAAAATTCCCGCGAAAGGCCGAATGTTCCACGCCCGCACCAGCGCCCCGACGATGCCCAGTCCCACGCCGAGCACAGCGCCGATGGCGGTCAGCTCAAGGGTGAACAACGCACCGCGCAGCAACAGGTCGGTGTTGTTCACCACCGGCAGGAAATCGAACTGATAAGCCATAAAACGTCTCCAGCACGCCGAATCAGAGATCGGCCGGCAACGGCTCTTTCAGCCAGGTCAGGGCGTTCTTTTCCAGCGCGCCGTCACTCTTGGCGGTCACGAGGATCTGGTTGACCTTGTCCAGCAGCGCCGGCTCGTTCTTGTTGACGCCGACGTAGACCGGCGAATCCTTGAGCTTCACTTTCAGCGCCGGCACGCGTTTCGGGCTTTTCTCGCTGATCGCGACCATCACCACGTTGCCGCTGGCGATCAGGTCGACTTGCCCGGCCAGGTACGCGGCAATGGTCGAGTTGTTGTCTTCGAAACGCTTGATGGCCACGCCTTCGGGGGCGACCTTGGTCAGCTCGATGTCTTCGATGGCACCACGGGTGACGCTGATGGTTTTGCCCTTGAGATCGTCCAGGCCCTTGATGTCGGCGTCTGGCGGACCGAACACGGCGAGGTAGAACGGTGCGTAGGCACGGGAGAAGTCGATGACTTTTTCGCGCTCCGGGTTCTTGCCGAGGCTGGAGATCACCAGGTCGACCTTGCCGGTGGTGAGGAACGGGATGCGGTTGGTGCTGTTGACCGGGGTCAGTTCGAGCTTGACCTTGAGCTGATCGGCCAGCAGTTTCGCGGTGTCGATATCGAGGCCGCGGGGTTTCATGTCCGGGCCGACCGAGCCGAAGGGCGGGAAGTCCTGGGGCACGGCCACCTTGAGGACGCCGCGCTTGACCACATCCTCCAGACCGTCGGCGTGGGCGGGTGCCTGGTTCAGCATCAGGCTGGCAAACAGGGCGGCGAGGAGGGCGCTGTAACGCTGGGTCATGGCAAATCTCCGGATCGGCAAGAAGTGATTTCTGCGGATCGACAGAGCATGGGCCATGCCAACATGGGGTCTTGAGGGCGCCAGGGCGCGGTTTTGCTGGTGTCGTACGGTCTTACTGGTCTGAACAGTCGGGTTGCGTTTCGCACCCCGATGGCGCAGCCGTGAAAATCACCGAACCCCCATGGGGCACGACTTGCCGGGCGTCGCGAATAGCTTTACAACTGAGCGCACATTGGCCTGGTTCGTCTGGAAAACCATGAACTCGATCTCCCGCGCCGTACCTGAAGTGGCGCTGCAAGCCATCCGTAAACTGATTACCGAACAGGGCTTCGGGCCGGGGGATGCCTTGCCTTCGCAACGGGACCTGGCGGTGCAACTGGGGGTCAGTCGGGCGTCGCTGCGCGAGGCGTTGTCATCGCTGAGTGCGCTGGGGGTCATCAGCATCCAGCCGGGCAAAGGCGTATTCGTGCAGTCGCCGGTGGAGCTGCCGCGTGGCGATGCAGCGCCGGGCTGGCCGTTCGCGGCGCAGGCTTCGCCGCTGGACATCTTCCAGTTGCGCTATGCGCTGGAAGGGTTTGCGGCGGGGTTGGCGGCCGTAACCTTGAGCACCGACGAACTGGATGCGCTGGAAGACAATGTCGCCGCCATGCGTAACGAACTGAAGTCCGGCGACTTCGAAGCCGCGGCCCGCCTGGATTTCGAATTCCACCGCCGCATCCTGCTGGCCAGCGGCAATCAGGCGATGCTGAGCATCCTGACTGCCAGCGCCGACATCTTCCTGGAGAGTCAGAAGCTACCGTTCATCCGGGTCGAACGTGCCATGGAAACCTGGCAGGAACACCGTAAAATCCTTCGTGCGCTGGCCCGTCGAGCGTCTGGCGCCGCGCAAAAGGCTATGCAAGAGCACGTACGCAATGCCGCGCTGCGTACCGGAATCGCGTTCATCGCTCCCGTCGCTTCATGACCTGAGCTATACCCAAACTCATGAATCACCATAGCGAGACTCAATCATCTGCACCTTCCTGAACGAGGGAAGGACCGCTATGATGGGCCACGTTTTTTTGCTTACAACCTGGAGAATTCCATGAGCAGCGATCTTATCAAACACGTTAGCGACGCTAGCTTCGAGGCCGACGTACTCAAGGCCGAAGGCGCTGTACTGGTCGACTACTGGGCTGAATGGTGCGGCCCTTGCAAAATGATCGCTCCGGTTCTGGACGAAATTGCCGAGACTTACAAAGGCAAGCTGACCGTTGCCAAGCTGAACATCGACGAGAACCAGGAAACCCCGGCCAAGCACGGCGTGCGCGGTATCCCGACCCTGATGCTGTTCAAGAACGGCAACGTTGAAGCGACCAAGGTCGGCGCACTGTCGAAGTCGCAACTGGCTGCCTTCCTCGACGCCAACATCTAAGCGTCGCTGCAAAGTGTCCTGAAAAAGCCCCGCAAAATAGCGGGGCTTTTTGCGTATTCAGGGCTAGACGCTCCTAAACTCAGGTGGTACATTCGGCCCCGCACTGGTTTCTCCATTGCCCCCTGCTAGCCGTCGCCGACGCACTCCTTTTCGAATAAGTACGCGATCCTGTCGCCTTCTCTGCGGCGCGGCCTCATTAAGCCAAAAGCTTAATTTCCCCCCTCCATAAATGATTACGTCATTCCTATATGAATCTGACTGAACTCAAGCAAAAGCCGATTACCGAACTGCTCGAATTGGCCGAACAGATGGGCATAGAAAATATGGCCCGTTCGCGCAAGCAGGACGTGATTTTCTCCCTGCTCAAGAAGCACGCGAAAAGCGGTGAGGAAATCTCCGGTGATGGCGTGCTGGAGATTCTCCAGGACGGCTTCGGCTTCCTGCGCTCCGCTGACGCTTCCTATCTCGCCGGCCCAGACGATATCTACGTCTCGCCGAGCCAGATCCGTCGCTTCAACTTGCGCACCGGTGACACCATCGTTGGCAAGATCCGCCCTCCAAAGGAAGGCGAGCGTTATTTCGCGCTGCTCAAGGTCGACACGATCAACTACGACCGTCCGGAAAACGCGAAGAACAAGATTCTCTTCGAGAACCTGACCCCGCTGTTCCCGACCGTGCGCATGAAGATGGAAGCCGGTAACGGCTCCACCGAAGACTTGACCGGTCGTGTCATCGACCTGTGCGCCCCGATCGGCAAAGGCCAGCGCGGCCTGATCGTTGCACCGCCGAAAGCCGGCAAGACGATCATGCTGCAGAACATCGCGGCGAACATCGCACGTAACAACCCTGAAGTTCATCTGATCGTATTGCTGATCGATGAACGTCCGGAAGAAGTGACCGAAATGCAGCGCACCGTGCGCGGCGAAGTGGTTGCCTCGACGTTCGACGAGCCGCCAACCCGCCACGTGCAGGTTGCCGAAATGGTGATCGAGAAGGCCAAGCGCCTGGTCGAGCACAAGAAAGACGTGGTGATCCTGCTCGACTCCATCACCCGTCTGGCCCGTGCCTACAACACCGTGATCCCGAGCTCCGGCAAGGTACTGACCGGTGGTGTCGATGCCCACGCCCTGGAGAAACCGAAACGTTTCTTCGGCGCCGCGCGGAACATCGAAGAAGGCGGCTCGCTGACCATCATCGCCACCGCGCTGGTTGAAACCGGCTCGAAGATGGACGAAGTGATCTACGAGGAATTCAAAGGCACCGGCAACATGGAGCTGCCGCTGGATCGCCGTATCGCTGAAAAGCGCGTCTTCCCGGCCATCAACATCAACCGTTCCGGCACCCGCCGCGAAGAGTTGCTGACTGCCGACGACGAGCTGCAGCGCATGTGGATCCTGCGCAAGCTGCTGCACCCAATGGATGAAGTGGCTGCCATCGAGTTCCTGGTCGACAAGCTGAAAACGACCAAGACCAACGACGAATTCTTCCTGTCGATGAAACGCAAGTAACATCGCCCGTTGAGTTCAAGAGAATGGCGCCCCGGTGGGGCGCCATTTTTTTTGCCCGCACTTTTTTGCCCGGGCCATGGGAGGTTTTTGATTGGCCAAGGTCAGTTACTTGGCAATTCAACCAGGCGCGTTTGCAGTCATCTCCGGGGACGATGCCCAAGCGCGCTGAAAACAACGATCTGAATGGTTTAATGTTTATGAGCTCACTGGCTTATCGACGGGATATCGACGGCTTGCGCGCAGTGGCGGTGATCGCTGTCGTGCTGTTTCATTTTGGTGTTCCGGGGTTTACCGGCGGCTTTGTCGGCGTGGACGTGTTTTTCGTGATTTCCGGTTACCTGATCACCTCGATCATCTGGAATCAGCGCCAGGCCGGACAATTCAGCTTTGTCGATTTCTGGGCCCGGCGTGCGCGGCGGATTTTGCCGGCGTTGTTCGCGATGATCATCGCGGTGCTGGCGGTCGGCTGGTTTTTGCTGGCACCGAAGGATTACGAAGAGCTGGGGCGATCGGTGCGTTACCAGGTGATGTTCGTGTCCAACATCCTGTTCATGCGCCAGGACGGCTATTTCGATGTCGCCTCCGATCTCAAACCCCTGCTGCACACCTGGTCGCTGGCCGTGGAGGAGCAGTTTTACATCGTCTTCCCGTTGCTGCTGACACTGCTGTCGAGCCGTCTCAAGCATCGGCGACTGACGCTGTTCGGCGTATTGCTGCTGTCCTTTGGCTTGAGCGTGTGGGCCGTCGCCCATCATCCGGAAAAAGCCTTCTTCCTGTTGCCGATGCGTGCGTGGGAGCTGTTGGCCGGAGCGATGCTGGCGGTCGCGCCCAAGTCTGCGTGGCGTCTCAAGCCGATGGCGGCGCAGTGGCTGAGCCTGCTGGGCATGGTGCTGATCCTGCTGGCGGTGTTCGGTTATGACAAGGCCACGCCATTCCCGGGCGTTGCTGCGTTGTTGCCGGTGCTGGGTGTGGTGCTGCTGATTCTGGCCAACGGTCATCGTGAAACCTGGATTGGTCAGTTTTTGAGCAGTCGGATAATGGTCGGCCTCGGCCTGGTTTCTTATTCCTGGTACCTGTGGCACTGGCCGGTGTTCGTATTCTCCCGCTATGCCAGCGTCGGTGAGCCGAGTGCTTTCGACAGTGCCGGGTTGATTCTGCTGACGCTGTTGCTGGGTTATCTGTCCTGGAAATTTGTCGAAACCCCGTTTCGTGAGCGTCGCCTGATTGCCGGACGCCGGCAGATCCTGCTCGCCAGCGCATGCGGTGTCCTGGTGCTCGGCCTGGCCGGGCAGACCTTGCGCTGGACCGACGGCTTGCCGTGGCGTCTGTCTGACCAGGCCTTGCAATACGCCAAGGCTCGCGAATGGCGACCGGAGCTGATGGCCTGCCTGGCCGATGACAAGACGCCGGATGACAAGTTGTTCTGCCGTTATGGCGCACAAAATCGCCTGCCCCCAGCGCTTGTCTGGGGCGATAGCCATGCCACGGCGTTGATTCCGGTTTTCGACGAGGGTGCCAAGGCCCATGGCGTCAACGTGATCCTCGCCAGTTCTGCTGGTTGTTTGCCAGTCGATGGCCTGGAGCACGATGCGCGTTGTGCGCGGTTCAACCGGCGCGTTGAACAGGCCTTGATGCCGCAAGCTGTCGGCGATGTGGTGTTGGTCGCGCACTGGAGCCTGTACCTCTATGGCGACGGCAAAGGTGACTTGGGCCACGCACTGAAAAGCGCTGACGGGCACTACGACCGCGCCAGCGCCGAACAACGTCTGGCCGATGGCTTGCGTGCACGAGTCGCGCAATTGCGTGCAGGCGGGCATCGGGTCTGGCTGGTAAAAGAGGTGCCGTTGCAGGCCTTCAGCCCTCCGTATCGCCTCACCCGCCTGGCAATGCTGGACCGCCCGGTCGACGATGTCGGGCTGGCGCTCGCAGAGCACCACAAGCGCCAGGCATTCATCAGTCGATTGTTTGCACAACTGGCGCAAGACCCGGCGGTACAGGTGGTGGACCCGGCGCCAAGGCTGTGTGACGCGAGCGGCCTGTGCCGCGCCGAACGCAGCGGCTACTCGTTGTACACCGATGACAATCACCTCTCGGAAGTCGGTGCGCGGTTCGTGGCGCCGATCCTCGAACCGCTGTTTGTCAGTCTGCAGCCGGGGCAAACCCGGGGTAATGCATCCAGATAAGCAGCGATAAGCTGCCAGCGGCCAGCAGAGCAGGTAGGATGTACGCCTATTTTTCGGGTGCCATCATCAAATGAAATTCAAGGATCTTCGGGATTTCGTGCAGCAGCTTGAGCAGCGCGGAGAGTTGAAACGCATCCAGATCCCCGTCTCTCCAGTGCTGGAGATGACCGAGGTGTGTGATCGCACACTGCGTGCCAAAGGCCCGGCGCTGTTGTTCGAAAAGCCGACAGGCTATGACATCCCGGTGCTCGGCAACCTGTTCGGCACCCCCGAGCGGGTCGCCATGGGCATGGGTGCCGAGTCGGTCAGCGAGCTGCGCGAAATCGGCAAGCTGCTTGCGTTCCTCAAGGAGCCCGAGCCGCCGAAAGGCTTGAAGGATGCCTGGTCCAAGCTGCCGATCTTCCGCAAGATCATTTCGATGGCGCCGAAAGTCGTCAAGGACGCGGTGTGCCAGGAAGTGGTCATCGAAGGCGACGACGTCGACCTGGCCATGCTGCCGGTACAGACCTGCTGGCCGGGCGATGTCGGCCCGCTGATCACCTGGGGCCTGACCGTCACCAAAGGCCCGAACAAGGATCGCCAGAACCTCGGCATTTATCGTCAGCAGGTGATTGGTCGCAACAAAGTCATCATGCGCTGGCTGAGCCACCGTGGCGGCGCGCTGGATTACCGCGAGTGGTGCGAGAAGCACCCGGGCCAGCCGTTCCCGGTTTCCGTGGCCCTGGGTGCGGACCCGGCGACCATCCTCGGTGCCGTGACCCCGGTGCCCGACAGCCTTTCCGAATACGCCTTCGCCGGCCTGTTGCGCGGTAACCGCACTGAGCTGGTGAAGTGCCGCGGCAACGACCTGCAAGTGCCGGCCACCGCCGAAATCATCCTCGAAGGCGTAATCCATCCGGGCGAGATGGCCGATGAAGGCCCATACGGCGACCACACCGGTTACTACAATGAAGTCGACAGCTTCCCGGTGTTCACCGTCGAGCGCATCACCCATCGGATCAAGCCGATCTATCACAGCACCTACACCGGCCGTCCGCCGGATGAGCCGGCGATCCTCGGCGTGGCGTTGAACGAAGTGTTTGTGCCGATCCTGCAGAAGCAGTTCCCGGAGATCACCGATTTCTACCTGCCACCCGAAGGCTGCTCGTACCGCATGGCCATCGTGACCATGAAGAAGTCGTATCCGGGCCACGCCAAGCGGGTAATGCTGGGTGTCTGGTCGTTTTTGCGACAGTTCATGTACACCAAATTCGTTATCGTCACCGACGACGATATCAACGCCCGGGACTGGAACGACGTGGTCTGGGCCATCACCACGCGCATGGATCCCAAGCGCGACACGGTGATGATCGACAACACGCCGATCGACTACCTGGACTTTGCCTCGCCGGTGTCCGGCCTGGGGTCGAAAATGGGCCTTGATGCCACGCATAAATGGCCGGGCGAAACTACCCGCGAATGGGGCCGGGTCATCGTCAAGGACGATGCCGTGACCCAGCGGATCGATGCCATCTGGAATCAGTTAGGAATAGATTGATGCGTGTAACCTTGCAGCCCTCCGGAGCAGTGCTTGAGATATTGCCCGGCGAGCGGATTCTCGATGGCGCACGACGTCTGGGCTACGAATGCCCGCAAAGCTGCCGCAACGGCAATTGCCACGTGTGCGCGGCGCTGCTGGTGGAAGGCCGGGTCGAGCAGGCCGGCAATGTGCGCGACCATGGCGAGTTCTACACTTGCATAGCAGAGCCGCTGGAAGACTGCATCGTGCTGTGGGATGGCGTGCTCGCGCTGGGAGAACTGCCGGTGCGCAGCGTGTCGTGTCAGGTCATTGAGTGCAAGGGGGTGGGCGGCGACACCTGGCGCGTGCGTCTGCGGGCTCCGGCCGGTAAACCACCGCGCTACCACGCCGGCCAGTACTTGATGATCGAGCGCGAGAACGGCGAAAAGTCCGCCTTCTCCCTCGCCTCGGCCCCGCATGCGGGGCGCGACCTGGAAATCCACGTACTGGCGCGCGAATCCAGTGCGCTGAGCCTGATCGAACAGCTCCAGCGCAACAGCATGGTGCGGGTCGAATTGCCGTTTGGCGATACCCACCTGGAGGAGTTGCCGGACGGTCCTCTCGTGCTGATCGCCGCTGGTACCGGCATGGGCCAGATCCACAGTCTGATCGAGCATTGCCGGGCCTCGGGGTTCAAGCACCCGGTGCATCTGTATTGGGGCGTGCGTCGTCCTGAAGATTTTTATCAAATCGAGCATTGGGACGAATGGCTGAAGCTGCCCAACCTGTTCCTGCACAAGGTCGTCAGCGATCAATGCGGTTGGGGAGGGCGGTGCGGCATGTTGCATGAAGCGGTCTGTGAAGACTTCCCTGACCTCAAGCCGCTGCACGTGTACGCCAGCGGCTCTCCGGCCATGGTCTACGGCACGCTGGATGCGCTGGTGGAAGCGGGGATGGACGCCCACCAGATGCGCGCCGACGTTTTTGCGTATGCGCCGCGCCCTTGAGCCGCGATCTTGATCCGCGCTCTTTCGTTATAACTCTATATATAGCCAATCGGCATTTATAAACTTTTATAAATGTCGGTAGGTTATATGTCGTTCAGGCATTTAAATAAGTACGGTGCCATGGCATTCAAATTGCCTTAAAACTTATGTGCCTTATTGTTACAGCTGTGCGTTCTATTAAGTAATTCTTCACTCGCGGGGAGCTGAACGCTATTCGCCATGAGCGCCATTGAATCTGCTTTTTTGAATCTGGCTTACCCTCCGCGGCTCGATCTGGGGCCGCAGCTCACGCACGAACAACTGCTCGGCTCGATGCAATCGACCATGGCGCGCCACAAAGGTGGGCCGGTCTGGTTGTTTGCGTATGGTTCACTGATCTGGCGCCCTGAGTGCACGGCGGTTGAGCGGGTTCGCGGCCGGGTGCATGGCTACCATCGCGGGTTGTACCTGTGGTCCCACGAACATCGCGGCACACCGGAAATGCCTGGCCTGGTGTTTGGCCTGGATCGCGGCGGTTCTTGCAGCGGTTTCGCCTATCGCTTGCCCGAAGAGCAACTCGAAGCCTCGCTCTACGCACTATGGCAGCGCGAGATGCCTTTCCCTTCCTACCGCCCGCACTGGCTCAACTGCCGTCTCGAAGATGGCAGTCAGGTTCAGGCATTGGGATTCGTTCTGGAGCGACACCTGCCCAGCTATGCCGGCAACCTGCCGGACCATGTGCTGAGCCATGTGTTCGAAAACGCCTGCGGGCGCTACGGCACCACTCGCGATTATGTCGAGCAGACCGCGCACGCCCTGCGCAGCCACGCCATGCCAGACCGGAATCTGGAGGCGCGGCTCAAGCGCTGTAAATCAACGGCCGATCAAGCGAGTGCTTCGCGGCCCTGACTGGCGATTTGTTTGTGCCGTAGCGTCGGGGCCAGGAAGGCCATCGCCAGCAGGCAGGCGCCGACCAGCAGCACGAAGCCGCCGTCCCAGCCGAAATGGTCCACGGTGTAGCCCATCGCTGCACTGGCCGCGACCGAACCGCCCAAGTAGCCGAACAGACCGGTAAAGCCCGCCGCCGTACCGGCAGCTTTCTTCGGTGCCAGTTCCAGCGCCTGCAGGCCGATCAGCATTACCGGGCCGTAGATCAGGAAGCCGATGGAAAGCAGCGCGATCATGTCGACCATCGGATTACCGGCAGGGTTGAGCCAGTAAACCAGCGTCGCAACCGTCACCAGCGCCATGAACACCATGCCGGTCAGGCCACGGTTGCCCCGGAAGATCTTGTCCGACATCCAGCCGCACAGCAGCGTGCCCGGGATACCTGCCCACTCGTAGAAGAAGTACGCCCACGAGGTTTTATCCACAGTGAAACCCTTGGCCTCCTTGAGGTAGGTTGGCGCCCAGTCCAGCACGCCGTAACGCAGCAGATAGACAAAGACGTTGGCCAGGGCGATGTACCAGAGCATTTTGTTGCGCAGCACGTATTTGACGAAAATTTCCTTGGCGCTGAATTCCTCTTCGTGGCTGGCGTCGTAGCCTTCCGGGTAGTCGTTCTTGTATTGCTCGATCGGCGGCAGGCCAACCGATTGCGGGGTGTCGCGCATGGTCACAAAGGCAAACACCGCTACTGCCAGCGCCACGGCTGCCGGCACGTAGAACGCGGCGTGCCAGTCATTGAACAGGCCCATGCCGATCAGGAACAACGGGCCGATCAGGCCACCACCGACGTTATGCGCCACGTTCCACACGGACACCACGCCGCCACGTTCCTTCTGCGACCACCAGTGCACCATGGTCCGGCCACTTGGCGGCCAACCCATGCCCTGCGCCCAGCCGTTGATGAACAGCAGAATGAACATCATGGTCACGCTGGACGTCGCCCAGGGTGCGAAACCGAAAATGAACATCACTCCGGCCGACACCAATAGGCCGAACGGCAGGAAGAAGCGCGGGTTGGAACGGTCGGACACCAGGCCCATCAGAAACTTCGACAGGCCGTAGGCAATCGCGATGGCAGACATCGCCAGGCCCAGCTGGCCACGGGAGTAACCCTCGTCGATCAGGTACGGCATGGCCAGGGAGAAGTTCTTGCGCAGCAGGTAGTAACCGGCATAGCCGATGAAGATACCGGCGAAAATCTGCCAGCGCAGGCGTCGGTAGGTGCTGTCTATTTTTTCTTCAGGCAATGGAGCCTGATGTGCGGCAGGACGAAAGAAAGCAAACATTCAAGAGCTCCAGGTTTCTTGTTTTGACTGCGGATACGAATGTTACAGTTTCGTTACCGAAAATAGCACCGGTTCTCATCGGCAAAACAGCGGAAATGTTGGATATCGCGCGTTCCTTTATGAACATGTCGGTCAGATGTAAGTGAGGGGCGTTGTAGGAAGCGTTACCTGTTTGGTTGGCAGGCGCTTGATGTGCCTGAAATAGGGCAGGTCTTTAGGAAAGGCCCTTCGTTTAAAGCAGAAGTCATGGCGTTATGCCGAATGACTCAGCGCCTTAACCTTTGTGCTGTTGCCAGGTCTGGCGTTGTAGGCGAAGGGAGAGGGACATGCGGTGGTGGGTATGCGTGCTGTTGTTGGTGGTGTCCCTAGATGTCAGGGCCGGGGAGGTGTTCCTGATTCCCGAGAATAATCCGAAGCCGGTTTATCCAATGGCGCTGCATAGGGCGGGTGTCACCGGGATGGTGCGTGTCAGCATGATTGTGAAGGCCGATGGATCAGTCAGTAATGCCGTGATTGCGCAAAGTGTGCATCCCGAACTCGAAGAGGCATCATTGGCCGCAGTCAACCAATGGCGATTCAAGCCGTGGACAGTTACCAAGGATCAGCCTGCACAAATCATCGTGGTCGCACCTATGGAGTACAGGCTGGACAGAGATCATCCCTTCCACGTCAACAAGGAATTGGAGCGGCTGAAATGCAGTGCTATCGCACGGGCATCGTTGAACATCGCCACTTCCTCGTGGGTGGACCTGCCGGTTTTCAGCTGGACTCGCAGTTACCTGACCCACTCGCTTTCACCGACGCAATTGCCGGAAGAGAAACGTCTGGCTCTGATCGCCAGGCTCAATGCCAGCGTGCGTTCGATTGTGCAGCGGTGTAGCGCACATCCGGCAAGTCGGTATGTGCGGTTTTTGCCGGAGGAGATTCGGGTGTTGCTTTGACGGCAAGAAAGAGCGCGGCTAAATGGCCGCGCTTTTATTGCAGATAGAGATTCAGCGAACCTGCACCACCACTTTCCCCACCGCTTTACGCTGGCCAAGGTCATTGATCGCCTGCGCCGCATTGCTCAGCGGATACACCTGAGACACCAGCGGCTTGAGCTTGCCTTCGGCAAACCAGCCAAACAACTGCTGGAAGTTTGCCGCATTGTCTTGCGGCTGACGTTGGGCGAACGAGCCCCAGAACACGCCGAGCACCGCCGCACCCTTGAGCAGGGCCAGGTTGACCGGCAACTCGGGAATGCGCCCGCTGGCGAAGCCGACCACCAGCAGGCGGCCGTTCCAGGCGATGGCGCGGATCGCCTGGTCGAACAGGTCGCCGCCGACCGGGTCGTAGATCACGTCGGCACCCTGGCCGTCGGTCAGGCGCTTGATTTCGTCCTTGAGGCTGGTTTCGCTGTAGTTGATCAGTTCGTCGGCACCGGCGGCCTTGGCCACGGCGAGTTTCTCTGCGCTGCTGGCCGCGGCGATCACCCGGGCGCCCATGGCTTTGCCGATTTCCACCGCCGCCAGGCCGACACCACCGGAGGCACCAAGCACCAGCAGGGTTTCGCCCGGCTGCAGGTTACCGCGCTGCTTGAGGGCGTGCATCGAGGTGCCGTAGGTCATGCTGAAGGCGGCGGCAGTGTTGAAGTCCATCGATGGCGGGATCGGCAGCGCGTTGTAACCCGGTACAGCGACCTGCTCGGCAAAGCTGCCCCAGCCGGTCAGGGCCATGACCCGGTCACCGACTTTCAGGTGGCTGACCTTTTCGCCCACTGCGCTGACCACGCCGGCCGCTTCACCGCCCGGTGAAAACGGGAAGGGCGGCTTGAACTGGTATTTGCCCTCGATGATCAACGTGTCGGGGAAGTTCACCCCGGCGGCGTGCACGTCCAGCAGGATTTCGTTCTTCTTTGCGACAGGACTGGCGACGTCTTCCAGCACCAGCGATTCGGCAGGGCCGAAGGCTTTGCACAGCACGGCTTTCATCAGGGCTATTCCTTTGGGAGTGATGGCCGATAAGTGTAGGTGTGTGGGTCGATGGGTCAACGAGCATGCCCGACCCTGATAGTCAGCCATAAGCTTGTGCTGGCGTGGCGGGTCGTTATGCTAGGCCGCAAACCGGATAAGGAGCGAATTGTGAAAGCGTGGATCATGTTGATGCTGGCCCTGTCCCTGCCTGTGGCAGCGGTGGCCGAAGAAGCCAGGGAAGATGCAGCGCCGAAAGTCAGTTACATCACCCTGAGCCCGCCGTTCGTGGGTAACTACGGGCTGGATGGCACGCCGAAACTGAAGGTCTACAAGGCCGATGTGGCGTTGCGGGTAACCGGTGACGAAGCCGCCAAGGCGGTGAAGGCCAATGAGCCGTTGATCCGCAATCAATTGGTCGCGCTGTTCGCCCAGCAGACCACCGAGACGATGAACAATGTCGAGGCCAAGGAAAAGCTGCGTCAGGAAGCGTTGAAGCAGACCCAGCAGGTGATGAACGACGAAACCGGTAAGCCGGTGGTTGAGGATTTGTTGTTCAACAACCTGATCATCCAATAAGACTCTCGCTGTCCTGACGGGCCTCTTCGCGAGCAAGCCCGCTCCCACAGGGTTCCGTGGTGGACTTATGATCATGTTCCAACACAAATCCACTGTGGGAGCGGGCTTGCCCGCGAAGGCGTTCTGAAAGACGCTGCAAATCCTACGGCTTGAGCGCAACCACCGCTGCCCACTGCTCCGCCGTCACCGGCATCACCGACAGCCGCGAGCCTTTCTGCACCAGCGGCAACCCGGCCAGTGCCGTCTGCTGTTTCAGATAATCCAGTTTCAGCACCCGGGCAAAGGTCTCGACATGCTCGACATCGATCGCGCTCCAGGCGTTTTTGTCCGGGGTGGCCTTAGGGTCGAAATAATGGCTCTCTGGCTCCAGCGCCGTCGGGTCCGGATACGCGGCTTCGACAATCTTGCCGATTCCGGCGATGCCCGGCTCAGGGCAGCTGGAATGATAGAAAAAGAACTCATCCCCCACCGCCATGGTCCGCAGGAAATTGCGTGCCTGATAGTTGCGAACCCCGTCCCAGCGCGCTTTGCCGAGCTTTTCCAGCCCCTTGATCGAGAGTTCGTCGGGCTCGGACTTCATCAGCCAATAGGCCATGTCTGTTGCTCCTTGCGTGGTGATTGAGCAGCTTGTCGGCGATTTTATGACAAACCGACAGTCGGTTGACGTCAGCATTTGCGCAGCGGTTCACGTTGTCGCAAAATGCCGGCCTTTAGAGCTTGACGCTGCTGCACGGCCTACAAACGGAAACCGCTGCTGTCATCGTGTTGATGTGCCTTTGGGGGGCAATCGATGAAACGCAAACCGGATTTACTATGGATTTTGGTCATTTTGTTTGGCCTTGGCGTCGTAACCACTGGCTATGCCCAAAGCCTGTGGGCCAACAAGACCGATGCACCGGTCGAACTCGCCCAATTGCAGCAACAGTCGACCGCCTTCAAGCGCTGATCCTGTTGCCTCGGCGCCACTGATCGAAGTGGCGTCTAGCCTGCGTAATACCAGGCCTTGTCTGTCACCGTTCCTTGCAGCGGCACATCCCAGCTCGCCTGAGCCAATCGCGCCACTTTCTGACATTCATGGGCCAGCCCCAACAGCGTCGGCTTGCGCCAGTCGTTTCGTCGCGCCAGGTAGGCCAGGCTGCGGTCGTAGAAGCCACCGCCCATCCCCAGGCGCCCGCCGACATCGTCAAAACCCACCAATGGCAACAGCACCAGATCCAGTGCCCAGATCTTGCGCTGCCGGGCGAGGTTGGCCCGTGGTTCGAGAATACGGAAGCGGTTGGGTTTGAGTTTTTCCCCGGGTCGGATGCGCTGGAACACCATTTTGGTTCGCGGCCAGGCGCTCAGCACCGGTAGATAGGTGGCCTTGCCCCGGCGTTGCGCGGCGCGCAGCAACAGGCGTGGATCGATTTCACCGTCGGTGGGCAGGTAGAGCGAGATGTGCCGGGCGCGGCGGAACAGCGGTTGCTGGGCCAATTGCTTGTACAGTCCGCGAGCGGCCTGGCGTTGCTGACTGGGAGTCAGTGCGCGGCGGGCCTTGCGCAGCATGCGTCGAAGTTGCGGGCGGGGGAGCAGCGCAGGTTCGGTCATGTATTCGGGCTTCAACAATGCGGATACGTGAAGCGTACCCGTAAAAACGCCAATGCCGGTATCAAAACCGGCATTGGACTGAAATCAGGCTCCCCGAATGTGCCGCTGTCGACTTAGCCCTTGAACCCGAAAGTTCAAGGTGGAAGATGCAGTAGGCTTTAAGGCTTTCCGTCTAGCGGACATGCACACCAGCCCAACGTGCAACCTCCAGGGTATAGCAAATCGGCTCAGGGACATCGCCAACTGGCAAGCACCCCAGGGAGTTAGGGGATTATACCGCAAGCGGCGGCGCGAATCAGCCTTTGGTGACGTCCGGATCGGTGGCGAGCGCCAGATCGACGCGATCGAGCAGGTCACGCACCTGTTCGCGGGTCGATCCGCTGGCCTGGATATCCGGGCGTTCTTCCTTGTGCAGCAAGTCGTGGGTGATGTTCAGCGCGGCCATCACGGCGATACGGTCGGCACCGATGACCTTGCCGCTGCTGCGGATCTCGCGCATCTTGCCGTCCAGATAACGGGCTGCGCTGACCAGGTTGCTGCGCTCTTCCTGAGGGCAGATGATCGAATACTCTTTGTCGAGGATCTGCACGGTGACGCTATTGCTTGAACTCATGAGTCTTGCTCCAGGGCCTTGAGGCGCGAAATCATCGATTCGACCTTACGCCGGGCGATTTCGTTTTTTTCAATGAGGTGCGCGCGTTCCTCGCGCCAGGTCTTTTCCTGAGCTAGTAAGAGTGCGTTTTGACTCTTAAGTTGCTCGACTCGGGTAATCAGCAGCTCGAGTCTGGCCATCAGCGCTTGCAGGTCGGTGTCTTCCATATTGTCCACTGTGTCTGACGGGGTAGCTGGCGGACAGCCTTTAATAGTCTTGGCGAGTCTGTCGATGTAGGATACAAGGCCTTCATTCTAGACATAGCGCCGTCTGGCGCCTAGCTGCCCATGACCATTCAGAATTCCCCGTACCAAGCCTTCGCCACCCTGCTGACTTCCAGCGGTCACAACGTCTCGCCCGCTGAACTGCACGGGCTGTTGCTCGGCCGCAGCTGCGCCGGCGCCGGTTTCGACGCCGAAGGCTGGCTGATCGACGCCGCTGAACTGCTCGAAAGCGAGCCGCAGGACAACGTTCGCAACGCCCTGACCGGCCTGCAAGAGATGGTAAAAGGCGAACTCACCGGCGATGACGTGACCGTCGTTCTGCTGCTGCCGACTGACGACGCCCCGCTCACCGAGCGTGCCGCTGCACTGGGCGAGTGGTGCCAGGGCTTCCTCAGTGGCTTTGGCTTGAACTGCCGTGACAGCAGCGCCCTGAGCACCGAGGCCACCGAGGTGTTGCAGGATCTGGCGGCCATTTCCCAGGTGCAAGATGCCCTGGAAGAGTCCGACGACGGCGAAAACGACTACATGGAAGTCATGGAGTACCTGCGCGTCGCACCGCTGCTGCTGTTCTCCGAGACCAAAAAAGACGTGCAGGTCGCTGCCAAACCGTCTTTGCACTAATCGTAAGACAGGGAAAACCATCTGCCCATGATTCATATCCCGAAATCGGAATACAGCCGTCGCCGCAAGGCCCTGATGGCGCAGATGGAACCCAACAGCATCGCCATCCTGCCCGCCGCCGCGGTCGCAATTCGTAACCGCGACGTCGAGCACGTCTACCGCCAGGACAGCGACTTCCAGTACCTCAGCGGTTTTCCCGAGCCTCAGGCCGTACTGGTGCTGATGCCGGGGCGCGTGCATGGCGAATACATCCTGTTCTGCCGCGAACGCAATGCCGAGCGCGAGCTGTGGGATGGCCTGCGTGCCGGGCAGGAAGGCGCAATTCGCGACTTCGGCGCCGACGACGCCTTTCCAATCACTGATATCGACGACATCCTGCCAGGCCTGATCGAAGGCCGTGACCGGGTGTATTCGGCGATGGGCAGCAACCCCGAATTCGATCGCCACCTGATGGAGTGGATCAACGTGATCCGCTCCAAGGCCAACCTCGGTGCCCAGCCGCCGAACGAATTCGTTGCCCTGGATCATCTGCTGCACGACATGCGCCTGTATAAATCGGCGGCAGAAGTGAAAGTGATGCGCGAGGCGGCGCGGATTTCCGCCCAGGCGCATGTACGGGCCATGCAGGCCTGTCGCGCCGGGTTGCACGAATTCAGCCTGGAAGCC
The DNA here is from genome assembly GCF_047345015.1 of Pseudomonas monachiensis. Taxonomy (NCBI): domain Bacteria; kingdom Pseudomonadati; phylum Pseudomonadota; class Gammaproteobacteria; order Pseudomonadales; family Pseudomonadaceae; genus Pseudomonas; species Pseudomonas monachiensis. The sequence continues at coordinate 5,937,531 of NZ_CP178857.1, read as the reverse complement.
GAGCTCGATTACGAATTTCGCAAGGGCGGGGCGAAGATGCCAGCCTACGGGTCGATCGTCGCGGCGGGGCGTAACAGCTGCATCCTGCATTACCAGCAGAATGACGCGTTGCTCAAGGATGGGGATATGGTGCTGATCGACGCCGGTTGCGAGATCGACTGCTACGCCAGTGACATCACCCGGACCTTTCCGGTCAGCGGTAAGTATTCTGCGGAACAGAAAGCGATTTACGAATTGGTGCTGGCTTCCCAGGAAGCCGCCTTTGCCGAAATCGCCCCGAACAAGCACTGGAATCAGGCACACGAAGCAACGGTCCGGGTCATTACCGCCGGGCTGGTCAAACTGGGCCTGCTGCGGGGCGACGTTGATGAACTGATCGCCAGCGAAGCCTACAAGGCGTTTTACATGCACCGCGCCGGCCATTGGTTGGGCATGGATGTGCATGACGTCGGCGAATACAAGGTCGGCGGCGAGTGGCGCGTGCTGGAAGTCGGCATGGCGCTGACCGTGGAGCCGGGGATCTATATCGCCCCGGACAACCAGAATGTTGCGAAGAAATGGCGTGGCATTGGCGTGCGCATCGAGGACGACGTAGTGGTCACCAAAACCGGCTGTGAAATATTGACGAACGGCGTGCCGAAAACCGTTGCCGAGATCGAGGCCCTGATGGCCGCCGCGCGGACACAGGCAGCATGAGTCGAGTCAACCTGGCAATCATTGGTGGCGGGCTGGTCGGTGCAAGCCTGGCGCTGGCGCTTCAGGCCGGGGCCAAGGCCCGGGGCTGGAAGATCGTGTTGATCGAACCGTTCGCCCCTGGCGACAGCTATCAACCGAGTTACGATGCCCGTTCCTCGGCGTTGTCCTTCGGCTCGCGGCAGATCTATCAACGGCTGGGCGTCTGGCAGGAAGTCTCGCGCCGCGCCGAGCCGATCAAGCAGATTCATGTTTCCGACCGTGGTCGGTTCTCGACGGCGCGGCTGTCGGCGATGGAAGAGGGTGTTCCAGCGCTGGGTTATGTCGTTGAAAACGCCTGGCTCGGCCAATGCCTGTGGCAAGGCCTGGACAAGGACGTGATCAGTTGGCGCTGCCCGGCGGAAGTCACCCGCATGGAGCCGCTGGTCGATGGCTATCGCCTGACCCTGAATGATGAAACCACCCTGGAATGCGACCTCGCGGTGCTCGCCGATGGCGGCCGCTCCGGCTTGCGCGAGCAGTTGGGGATCGGTATCCGCAAGCGTCCGTACAACCAGAGCGCGCTGATCGCCAACATCACCCCGAGTGAAGCCCACAACGGCATGGCCTTCGAGCGTTTCACCGACGAAGGCCCGATGGCGTTGCTGCCGCTTCCGGATAATCGCTGCGCACTGGTCTGGACCCGCCTGGGCATGGACGCGCAACGCCTGGCGGCCCTGGATGAGCGCAGCTTCCTCAGCGAGTTGCAGGGTGTGTTCGGTTATCGCCTCGGCACATTGAAGCAGGTGGGTGCGCGGCATCTGTATCCACTGACGCTGGTCGAGGCTGAAGAACAGGTGCGCCCGCATCTGGCGATTCTCGGCAACGCAGCGCACAGCCTGCATCCGATCGCCGGCCAAGGGTTCAACCTGTCCCTGCGCGATGCCCAGGCTTTGGCCGATGCCTTGCTCGCCAGCGAAAACCCTTTGGGCGACTTCGCCACGTTGCAGGCCTATCGCGAACGCCAGCGACTCGATCAGGACCTCACCGTGGGTTTCTCCGATCAGGTTACGCGCCTGTTTGGCAGCACCCAGCCGCTGGTGTCCCTGGGGCGCAACATCGGCTTGCTCGGCCTGGATCTGCTGCCACCGGCCAAACGCTGGTTTGCCCGGCAGGCGATGGGGTTGGGTACGCGACCGGATGCGTGACTGGCTGATCCGCGGATTCGGCAAGGCACGATCGATAAAAATACCTGCCTGCAGGTTCGGCATTCATGACGGCTCTTGCCACTGGGTGGCGCGGGTCGGGAAAACCCTTTACGTGCGGCTCAAGCCGCAAGAGAGACAGGCTTAAAGCATGGAAATGCGCGCAGATCTGCTGATTGTCGGGGCCGGAATGGTCGGCAGCGCCCTGGCGCTGGCGTTGCAGGACAGCGGGCTGGAAGTCCTGCTGCTGGACGGCAGCCCCATGAGCGTCAAACCGTTCAACGCTCAGGCTGCGTTTGAACCGCGGGTGAGCGCCTTGTCGGCCGCCAGCCAGCGGATTCTCGAGCGCCTGGGTGTGTGGGACGGCATCGCCGGGCGGCGCAGCAGCCCCTACACCGACATGCAGGTCTGGGATGGCAGCGGCACCGGGCAAATCCACTTCTCGGCGACCAGCGTGCATGCCGAGGTACTGGGACATATAGTCGAGAACCGCGTGGTGCAGGATGCCTTGCTCGAGCGCCTGCACGAATGCGACCTGGGGTTGCTGGCCAATGCTCGCCTGGAGCAGATGCGCCGCTCCGGCGATGATTGGCTGCTGACCCTGGCCGACGGCCGCACCCTGCGCGCGCCGCTGGTGATCGCGGCGGATGGCGCCAACTCGGCGGTGCGACGCCTGGCCGGTGTGGCGACCCGCGAATGGGATTATCTGCACCATGCCATCGTTACCAGCGTGCGTTGCGCCAGGCCGCATCAGATGACGGCCTGGCAGCGCTTCACCGATAACGGTCCGTTGGCGTTTCTGCCCCTTGAGCGCGACGGCCAACAGGATTGGTGTTCGATCGTCTGGTCGACCACACCCGGCGAAGCCGAACGCCTGATGGCGATGGATGAACAAGGTTTCCGCAAGGAGCTGGAGCGGGCCTTTGAAGGTCGGCTCGGCGAGGTGCTTAGCGCTGACCCGCGCCTGTGTGTGCCTCTGCGCCAGCGGCATGCCAAGCGTTATGTGGCTGAAGGCCTGGCATTGATCGGCGACGCGGCCCACACCATTCACCCGTTGGCCGGGCAGGGGGTGAATCTCGGGTTCCTTGATGCCGCCGTGCTGGCCGAAGTGTTGCTGCAAGCGACAACACGTGGCGAACGCCTGGCGGATGTGAAGGTCCTCAGCCGTTACGAACGTCGGCGCATGCCCCACAACCTGGCGCTGATGGCGGCGATGGAAGGCTTCGAGCGCTTGTTCCAGGCCGATCCGTTGCCGGTGCGCTGGTTGCGTAATACCGGGTTGAAAATTGTGGAGAAGATGCCGGAAGCCAAGGCGTTGTTCGTGCGTGAAGCGCTGGGGTTGACCGGGGATTTGCCGGCACTCGCCAAACTCTGAGATTTTCGTTGAGGCTTATGGCCTCATCGCGAGCAAGCTCGCTCTAACAGGAATTCAGGTGTTAATGCAATTTGTGTGAACGCTGGAGAACCCTGTGGGAGCAAGCTTGCTCGCGATGGCGGCATTTCAGTCACCTCATATTCCAGCTCAAGCAACATCTGGTAACTCCTCCACGGCCAGCTTCGATTGAGAAGCTAAATGTGAGTCCTTATCATTTGTCCTCATTTTTCAATCGAGAGACCGCTCCCATGTTGGCACCGAAGCGTCTACTGACTGCACTGGCCTTGACCCTGATCGGCAGCACCGCCGCCCAGGCCGCTGACGAAGTGGTGGTCTACTCCTCGCGAATCGACGAGCTGATCAAGCCAGTATTCGATGCCTACACCGCCAAGACCGGCGTGAAAGTGAAGTTCATCACCGACAAGGAAGCGCCGCTGATGCAGCGGCTCAAGGCCGAGGGCGCGAATACGCCGGCCGACCTGCTGCTGACCGTCGATGCCGGTAACCTCTGGCAAGCCGAGCAGATGGGCATCCTCCAGCCGTTCACCTCGAAAACCATCGACACCAATATTCCCCTGCAATACCGGGCTGCCTCCCATGCCTGGACCGGCCTGAGCCTGCGGGCGCGGACCATCGCCTACTCCACTGATCGGGTGAAGCCGGGTGAACTGACCACCTACGAAGCGCTGGCCGACAAGCAATGGGAAGGCCGCCTGTGCCTGCGCACGGCGAAGAAGGTCTACAACCAGTCCCTGACCGCGACCATGATCGAAGTGCACGGCGCCGGGAAGACCGAGGAAATCCTCAAGGGCTGGGTCAGGAACCTGTCCACTGACGTGTTCTCCGACGACACCGCCGTGCTGGAAGCGATCAACGCCGGCCAGTGCGACGTCGGTATCGTCAACACCTACTACTACGGCCGCCTGCACAAGCAGAAGCCAGACCTGCCGGTGAAGCTGTTCTGGCCGAACCAGGCTGACCGTGGCGTACACATCAACCTGTCGGGTATCGGCCTGACACAACACGCGCCACACCCGGAAGCGGCCAAGGCCCTGGTGGAGTGGATGACCACTCCTGAAGCGCAGAAAATCTTTGCCGACGTGAACCAGGAGTTCCCGGCGAACCCGGCCGTGCAGCCATCGGCTGAAGTCGCCGCGTGGGGCAAGTTCATCGCTGATACCTTGCCTGTGGAAATCGCCGGCAAGCGCCAGGCCGAGGCGATTCGCCTGATGGACAAGGCTGGCTGGAACTGAGCCTGCTGTTTTAAAGGTCAAAAGATCGCAGCCTCCGGCAGCTCCTACAGGGTGATCACCAACCCAATGCAGGAGCTGCCGGAGGCTGCGATCTTTTTGCGTTTTCTCTACACTTCAAAATTTCGCGAGAGATTTTCCTTGGCCCATCCCGCCCAGCGCCGCTGGTATCCCGTCGTCTTCGCCATCGCTGCGCTGGTCCTGTTGCCCCTGAGCGTCCTGCTGCTTTCCTGGCAAACCATCGATCAACAGATCTGGTCCCATCTCTGGGACACACAGATGCCGCGGTTGCTGGGCAATACACTGACCCTGGTGCTAGGCGTCGGTGTCGGCGTGACCGCCCTGGGTGTCAGCCTGGCCTGGCTCACCAGCCTTTGCGAATTCCCCGGCCGGCGCTGGCTGGACTGGGCGCTGATGCTGCCCTTCGCGATCCCTGCCTATGTGTTGGCCTTCGTCTTCGTTGGCCTGCTGGATTTCGCCGGCCCCGTGCAAACCCTGCTGCGCGAGTGGTTTGGCAGTGGTCTGCGGCTGCCGCGCGTGCGCTCCACGGGTGGGGTGATTGTGGTGCTGGTGCTGGTTTTCTATCCCTATGTCTATCTGCTGGCGCGCACCGCCTTCCTCGCCCAGGGCAAGGGTCTGATGGAAGCCGCGCGAGTCCTTGGCCAGTCGCCCTGGCAAGCGTTCTGGCGGGTGGCGTTGCCCATGGCGCGACCAGCCATCGGTGCGGGCGTGGCATTGGCGTTGATGGAAACCCTGGCGGACTTCGGCGCCGTGTCGGTGTTCAACTTCGATACCTTCACCACGGCCATCTACAAGACCTGGTACGGTTTTTTCAGCCTGTCGTCCGCCGCGCAACTGGCCAGCCTGTTACTGCTGGTGGTGATGCTCGTGCTCTACGGCGAACGGCGTGCCCGTGGGGCCAACCGGGCGAGCAACGAGCGACCACGGGTCAAGGCGCTGTATCACCTGCGAGGCATCAAGGCACTGGCGGCCACGACGTGGTGCGGTCTGGTGTTCGCCTGCGCCTTCGTTATCCCGATGCTGCAATTGGCGGTGTGGTTCTGGTTGCGCGGGCGCTTCGATCTCGACGAGCGCTACACCGGGTTGATCGTCCATACCTTGTACCTGGGGGCGATGGCGGCGTTGATCACCGTCAGCGTCGCCTTGTTACTGGCGTTTGCCCGACGACTGGCACCCACCCGGGTCATTCGTTCCGGGATCAGTCTGGCCAATCTGGGTTATGCCTTGCCTGGTTCGGTGCTGGCGGTGTCGATCATGCTGGCGTTCAGTTACCTGGATCGCGAGCTGGTGATCCCGTTCTCGAGCTGGCTCGGTGGCGCGGGCAAGCCACTGCTGCTGGGCAGCCTGTCGGCGTTGCTGCTGGCCTATCTGGTGCGTTTCATTGCGGTGGCCTACGGTCCGCTGGAAAGCAGCCTGGCGCGTATAAGGCCATCTTTGCCCGAAGCGGCACGTAGCCTTGGCGTCAGTGGGCCACGACTGTTTTTCAAAGTGTATCTGCCATTATTGCTACCCGGCACGTTGAGCGCCGCGCTGCTGGTGTTCGTCGACGTGCTCAAGGAAATGCCCGCGACCTTGCTGATGCGCCCGTTTGGTTGGGACACGCTGGCAGTGCGAATCTTCGAAATGACCAGCGAAGGCGAATGGGCGCGGGCGTCTTTGCCGGCCTTGACCCTGGTGCTGGTCGGGCTGTTGCCGGTCATCGGATTGATCCGGCGCTCGGCGCATCGAAACAGCTAGGTGTCAGTCCTACACCTTGCGGCTACAATGCGCGGCATTCGGTGCGGTCAGTCTGACAGACCAGGTAGCTGAAATCGGCTGAAGGCCCTTTGTTTCAAGGCATTCAGTCCGTGCAGCACCTGCCCGCGCCTTCGCCACGCCCGGAAGGAGAAACCCATGGGACAGCGTACGCCTCTGTATGACCTTCATCTCGCACTCGGCGCGAAGATGGTCGATTTTGGCGGTTGGGACATGCCTCTGCATTATGGATCGCAGGTCGAGGAGCACCATCAGGTGCGCCGCGATTGCGGTGTCTTCGATGTATCCCACATGACCGTAATTGATGTCGGCGGCACCCAGGCCAAAGCCTGGCTCCGGCATTTGCTGGCCAATGATGTCGAACGCCTGCACAGCCCCGGCCGTGCTTTGTACAGCACCATGCTCAACGAGCAGGGCGGGATCGTCGATGACATGATCGTCTACCGTCTCGATGAGGGTTATCGCCTGGTGGTCAACGCCTCCACCCGCGATCAGGACATGGCCTGGATGCAAGCGCATCTCGACGGTTTCGACGTGCAACTTCGCGAGCGTTCCGAATTGGCGATGCTGGCCATCCAGGGCCCTCACGCCCGGCAGAAAATTGCCGAACTGGTCAGCCAGTCCCGCGGCAACCTGATCCAGCTCCTCAAGCCCTTCGAAGGCCTGTCCGATGGTGACTGGTTCATCGCGCGCACCGGTTATACCGGCGAAGACGGCCTGGAAATCATTCTGCCGGCCGATCAGGCGCCAGGCTTTTTCAACGATCTGGTCGGTGCCGGGATTTCTCCCATCGGCCTTGGCGCGCGGGATACCTTGCGGGTCGAAGCCGGCATGAACCTTTATGGTCAGGACATCCAGCAGGATATTTCACCCTTGGCCTCCAATATGGCCTGGAGCATTGCCTGGGAGCCCGCCACCCGGAAGTTCATCGGGCGCAAGGCGCTGGAAGCCGAGCAGGCCGCCGGCATACAGCACAAACTGGTAGGGCTGGTCCTTGAGGAGCGCGGTGTTTTGCGTGCTCATCAGGTGGTTCGTATCGCTGATGTTGGCGAAGGGGAGATCACCAGTGGTAGTTTCTCTCCTACGCTAAGCAAGTCGATTGCACTGGCGCGCGTGCCGATGGCAACAGCCGACCGCGCTGAAGTGGAAATCCGTGGCAAGTGGTACCCGGTCCGGGTGGTCAAGCCGACCTTCGTACGCCACGGCAAAACCTTGATCTAATCTTTTCCAGCGGTTAACGACCGCTGACAATTTCCTGAGGACACAGAACATGAGCAATATCCCTGCCGACCTGCGTTTTGCCGAAAGTCACGAATGGGCACGTCTGGAAGCCGATGGCACCGTCACCGTGGGCATCAGCGATCACGCGCAGGAAGCGCTGGGTGATGTGGTGTTCGTCGAGCTGACTGAAGTTGGTAAAGTCTTCAGCGCTGGCGATCAATCTGGTGTGGTGGAGTCGGTTAAAGCCGCTTCCGACATTTACGCTCCGATCAGCGGCGAAGTGATTGCGATCAACGAAGAACTGGGTGGTTCGCCAGAGTTGCTCAACACCGACCCGTACGGCGCGTGGATCTTCAAGCTCAAGCCAAGCGACAAGGCAGAGCTGGAAAAGCTGCTGGATGCCGCCGGCTACAAGGCTGCCATCGGCGAATAAGCCTGACGCAACATCCCAAAGCCCCGATCCGTCGGGGCTTTTTCATTGCGGGCTCAGGCGTCGCGCAAAACCGCTTTCACCGCCGCCACCGAACGCTCGACATCGGCTTTGCTCATCGCCGTGAACATCGGCAGCGAGACAATCAGCCGACCGACCTGCTCAGCGACCGGGAACATGCCCTCCTTGAAGCCGCACTCGCGGTACAGGCTCAACAGGTGAATCGGTGGGTAGTGATAGCCGATCCCGACACCCAATGCCTGCATCTGCTCCATGAAAGTCGCCCGCGCCGGTTTGCCATCCGTGCGTTCCGGTAATACCAGCTGGAACAGATGCCAGTTACTGTTCTCGAAATCCGCTGGCGGCAGTTGCGCTCCGTACTGCGCTTCGAAATCCTCGCCAAAACAGGCGAAATAGTGCCGGGCCAGGTCACGGCGATGAGCGGTGATGGCTTCGATATGAGCAAATTGCCCCAGGCCAATGGCTGCGGCGACGTCGGTCATGTTGAACTTGCCACCCAGCAAGTCGACATCCAGGCCATCGAAGCCGTTGCGGGTAACGCCCTGCAACCGGTATTTCTCCGCCAGTCGTACTTCTTCGGCCGTATTCAGCACCAGGCAACCGCCCTCGGAGGAGGTGACGTTTTTGTTCGCCTGGAAACTGAAGGACACGAAGTCCCCCGTCGAACCAATGCGTTGGCCGTTCCAGCTGGAGCCCAGCGCCTGGGCTGCATCCTCCACGATCCGCAGGCCGTGCTTTTTCGCCAGGGCGTACAAACGTGTCATGTCCACCGGCAACCCGGCGAGGTACACCGGGATGATGGCTTTGGTGCGGGGGGTAATCGCCGCTTCCAGTTGATCGAGATCGATATTGCGGGTCATCGGGTCGATGTCGGCAAACACCGGGGTGGCGCCGACTTCCAGGATGACGTTGGCGGTGGCCACCCAGGAAATCGGCGTGGTGATCACTTCATCGCCCGGCCCGACCCCGGCAATCCGCAAGGCGATTTCCATGGTGCAGGTGCCGGAGTTGAAGGTGCGCACCGGGCGCCCGCCAAAATACTCCGAGAGTTGAGCTTCGAAGGCCTGGACCTTGGGGCCGCTGGTGATCCAGCCCGAGCGCAATACGTCGCCGACGGCGGCAATCGTGGCTTCATCGATAGTAGGTTTGGAAAACGGCAGGAAAGGCAGTTGGCTCATGGATACAGTCACCGATCAGCGGACATTGGGCAGGCGGCGGACATGATGATCCGGATTGCTCGAGCGCGCCACGCCATCCACCGGGAGATCGACTGCTATGCTGGTTTGACCGTGTTGCATCGACGCTGAGCGCCAGTCAAGAGAGAGCCCGTCATGTCCCAGTTGCCGTCCCTGAGCCAGTTACGCGACCCCAATGCCTTTCTGCGCCGCCACCTCGGGCCCGATGCCGCCGAGCAGCAGGCGATGCTCGACAGCCTCGGCCTGGGCAGTCGGGTCGAATTGATCGAGCAGACGGTGCCGCCGGGCATCCGTCTCAACCGGGCGCTGGATCTGCCCCCGGCACTCGATGAAGAGGCCGCGCTGGCCAAGCTGCGCGGTTATGCCGAACAGAACCAGGTCTGGACCAGCCTGATCGGCATGGGCTACCACGGCACCCTCACACCGGCCGTCATTCTGCGCAACGTGCTGGAAAATCCCGGCTGGTACACCGCGTACACCCCTTATCAACCTGAGATCGCCCAAGGGCGGCTCGAAGCGCTGCTTAACTTCCAGCAACTGACCATTGACCTGACCGGCCTGGAGCTGGCCAATGCCTCACTGCTTGATGAGGCCACCGCCGCGGCGGAGGCCATGGCCCTGGCCAAGCGGGTCGCCAAGTCCAAAAGCAACCTGTTCTTTGTCGACGAAAACTGCCACCCGCAAACCATTTCCGTGGTGCAGACCCGTGCTGAAGGTTTCGGCTTCGAGCTGATCGTCGACGCTGTGGATAACTTGAAGCAGCACCAGGTGTTCGGCGCATTGCTGCAATACCCCGACACCCACGGTGAAATCCACGACCTGCGGCCGCTGATCGATCACCTGCACGCGCAACAGGCCCTGGCCTGCGTCGCCACGGATTTGCTGAGCCTGTTGATGCTGACCCCGCCAGGTGAACTGGGTGCCGATGTGGTGTTCGGTTCGTCCCAGCGATTTGGCGTGCCCATGGGCTACGGCGGGCCTCACGCGGCATTTTTTGCCAGCCGCGATGAATACAAACGGGCAATTCCCGGGCGGATCATCGGTGTTTCGAAAGATGCGCGGGGCAACACCGCCTTGCGCATGGCCCTGCAAACCCGCGAGCAACACATCCGCCGGGAGAAGGCCAACTCCAACATCTGCACGGCCCAGGTGCTGCTGGCCAATATCGCCAGTTTCTATGCGGTCTACCACGGCCCCGAAGGGCTCAAGCGGATCGCCCAGCGGGTTCATCGGCTGACCTGCATCCTGGCCGCCGGGCTTGAGCGCAACGGTATCACCCGGATCAACCGGCACTTCTTCGACACCCTGACGCTGGAAGTCGGCGGAGCCCAGACCGCGATCATCGAAAGTGCCCGGGCCGCACAGATCAACCTGCGCATTCTCGGGCGCGGCCAACTGGGCTTGAGCCTTGACGAGACCTGTGACGAAGGCACCGTGGCGAAGCTGTTCGATGTGTTCCTGGGGGCCGATCACGGGTTCAGCGTCGATGACCTGGATGCCGAGGTCTTGCCTGGCGGTATTCCCGAAGGGCTGGTGCGAACTTCGCCTTATCTGCGCCATCCCGTGTTCAGCGCCCATCACAGCGAAACCGAGATGCTGCGCTACCTCAAGCAACTGGAAAACAAGGACCTGGCGCTCAATCAATCGATGATCCCGCTGGGCTCCTGCACCATGAAGCTCAATGCCACCAGCGAGATGATCCCGATTACCTGGCCGCAGTTCGCCAACCTGCACCCGTTCGTGCCCAAGGAACAGGCCGCCGGTTATGGACTGATGATCGAGGAGCTGGAGCGCTGGTTGTGTGCGATCACCGGTTTCGACGCGATCTGCATGCAACCCAACTCCGGTGCCCAGGGCGAATACGCCGGGCTACTGGCAATCCGCAAATACAATGAGAGCCGGCAACAGGGCGGCCGCGATATTTGCCTGATTCCTTCGTCGGCTCATGGCACCAATCCCGCGTCGGCGCAGATGGCCGGGATGCGCGTGGTGATCGTCGAGTGTGACGAGGCGGGCAACGTTGACCTGGATGACCTCAAGGAAAAAGCCGCGCAGGCCGCAGACAAACTCGCCTGCCTGATGGCGACCTATCCTTCGACCCATGGCGTGTATGAGGAGGGAATCAGCGAAATCTGTGAAGTGATCCACCAGCACGGGGGGCAGGTGTACATGGATGGCGCCAACCTCAATGCTCAGGTCGGGTTGGCACGACCGGCAGATATTGGCGCCGATGTCTCGCACATGAATCTGCACAAGACCTTCTGCATTCCCCATGGTGGCGGTGGGCCGGGCATGGGGCCGATTGGTGTTCGGGCGCATCTGGCGCCGTTCGTGGCCAACCATCCGGTGGTGCCGATCGACGGCCCGCTTCCGCAAAATGGCGCCGTCAGCGCAGCACCCTGGGGCAGCGCAAGCATTCTGCCGATCAGCTGGATGTACATCGCGATGATGGGGCCGCAGTTGGCGGACGCCAGCGAAGTGGCGATCCTCGCCGCGAATTACCTGGCGCGGCATTTGTCCGGTGCCTTTCCTGTGCTCTACACCGGGCGCAACGAGCGGGTGGCCCATGAATGCATCCTCGACCTGCGTCCGCTCAAGGCGTTGACCGGCATTACCGAGGAGGACGTGGCCAAGCGCTTGATGGATTACGGCTTCCATGCCCCGACCATGTCGTTTCCGGTGCCGGGGACGCTGATGGTTGAACCGACCGAAAGTGAGTCGAAGGCGGAGCTGGACCGGTTCATCGGGGCAATGCTGAGCATCCGCGCGGAAATCAACGAGGTGCAGAACGGCAATTGGCCGGCTGAAGAAAACCCGTTGAAAGGTGCGCCGCATACGTTGGCCGATATCACCGGAGTGTGGGAGCGGCCATACAGCATCGTGCAAGCGGTCACGCCAGACGCGCACACCAAGGCGCACAAATACTGGCCGGTGGTGAACCGGGTGGACAACGTGTATGGAGACCGGAACCTGTTTTGTGCCTGTGTGCCGGTGGATGATTACCGCTGACATTTCAGGCTGTTCCCACAGGGGTATCAGTGAACATGAGGTTGTGTTCGCAAAGCAAAAAAAATGCCGCTCATATGAGCGGCATTTTTCATTCGCAACGCTTACTCCGAAGCCACGGCATTCTTCGCCAGGATCGCGTTTGCCAGCTCCATGTCCGTGGCTTGCAGGCCCGGGTTGTCGGCGCGGACTTTCTGCATGGCCGCTTCCAGGTACGGGCCGCGGATACTGCCATCACTGGCGACGAAGCTGCTGGCATCGTCCTGGGCTGCGACAACCAGCTTGTTATCCTTGGATGTCAGATAGCTCGAACCGGTGGTTGCGCCGGAGGTGAGAACGTTACGCCAAAAAGTATCGGCCATCGCCGAACCGACAGGCAAAGACAACAGCGCGACGGTAGCGACAGCAAGTTTGAAACGCATGACAGGGTGACTCCACTGGGTTGACTACGCGGTTGGATTGCCAACCCCCAATCGAGTTCCGTGGTCGCCTAATCCGCCGCTTCGACCAGCAGGATCGCGCCTTGCTGGCCGACCACCCGCACGCGACTGCCAATGCCAGCATCCGGCCCTCGGGCCATCCACACGCCGTCGGCCACCTTGATTTTGCCGCGACCGTCGACAATCGCTTCATGCACCACAAAGGTTTTGCCGATCAGATCCTGACCGCGCAGGTTCAGGTGCGGCTGATCGCTCGGGCGCGCCGCCGTGCGCTGACGTCGCCACCAGTACAACGCGGTGGTGATCGACAGCAGGCCGAACAGCAGAAACTGCCATTCCCAGGACAGGTCCGGCAGCAGGAAGGTCAAGACGCCCACGGCGGCCGCAGCCATGCCGATCCACAGCAGGTAACCGCCGGCGCCGAACACTTCGAGAATCAACAGCACCGTGCCCAGCGCCAACCAGTCCCAGAACGAAAGGTGCTGCAAAAATGCCCACATGGCGCGCCTCAGGCTTTCTTGTTATCGAAAGTGGCCTTGACGATTTCGCCAATGCCGCCCACCGCGCCAATCATCGAACTGGCCTCCAGCGGCATCAGGATCACCTTGCTGTTGTTGGCCGAAGCCAGCTTGCCCAGCGCATCGATGTACTTTTGCGCGACGAAGTAGTTGACCGCCTGCACGTTGCCGCTGGCGATGGCTTCGGACACCACTTTGGTCGCCTGTGCTTCTGCCGCGGCTTGCCGCTCGCGGGCTTCGGATTCCAGGAACGCGGCCTGGCGACTGCCTTCGGCTTCGAGGATCTGTGCCTGCTTCTTGCCTTCCGCGGTCAGGATCGCTGCGGCGCGCAGGCCCTCGGCTTCGAGGATCTGTGCACGCTTGATCCGTTCGGCTTTCATCTGCCCCGACATCGCCGCCATCAGGTCGGCGGGTGGGCTGATGTCCTTGATCTCGATCCGGGTGATCTTGATGCCCCACGGCGCGGTCGCTTCGTCGACAGTGCGCAGCAGTTTTTCGTTGATCCCGTCACGCTGGCTGAGCATGGCGTCGAGTTCCATCGAGCCGAGCACGGTGCGGATGTTGGTTTGCAGCAGGTTGCGGATGGCGTGTTCGAGGTTGTTGACCTCATAGGCCGCCTGGGCCGTGTTGACCACCTGGAAGAAGCACACGGCGTCGATTTGCACCGTGGCGTTGTCGGCGGTGATGACTTCCTGCGGCGGAATATCCAGCACGCTTTCCATCACATTCATCTTGCGGCCGATGCGGTCCATGACCGGAATGATGACGTTCAAACCCGGCTTGAGCGTGTTGGTGTAGCGACCGAAACGCTCGACTGTCCATTCAAAGCCCTGGGGCACGACCTTGAAACCCATGAACAGAATGGCGACCACCAGGCCGACAAAAAGCAAAAGCACACTACCGATCTGCATAACGATTCCTTGTTGATGTGTGGATCTGTGGAGTTTCAATCGCTGGAGTGTAGCTGTGCCGATGCCGGATAAGTACAGCCGGGTCTCAGTTCTGCTCGCTCTGGGGTGTCACGCGCAGAACCTCCTCGATGGTCGTCAGCCCGGCGCCGACTTTTTGCGCTCCTGACAGCCGCAGGCTGCGCATGCCTTCCTTGAATGCCTGGCGCCGCACGGCCAGCAGGTCGGTATCAGGACTGATCAGCGCTTTGATGCCATCGCTTAACTGCATGATTTCGTAGACCCCGGCGCGACCGCGATAACCGGTGTCGCGGCACTCCACGCAACCGATGGCTCGCTGGGCATTGGTCGGCAAGGGTGCTTGCCAGGGGCGGGTCAGGGTTTGCCAGTCGTCTTCGCCCAGCGTCAGCGGCGCCTTGCAGTGCGAGCACAGGGTTCGCACCAGTCGCTGGGCCATGACGCCAAGCACCGTGGCCTTGATCAGGTAGTGCGGCACGCCGAGCTCCAGCAGGCGGCTGATGGCGCTGGGTGCGTCGTTGGTGTGCAGGGTCGACAGCACGAGGTGCCCGGTGAGCGCGGCCTGGATCGCCATCTCTGCAGTTTCGAGGTCGCGGATCTCGCCGATCATGATGATGTCCGGATCTTGCCGCATCAGCGCGCGCACGCCGGCGGCGAAGGTCAGGTCGATGTTGTGCTGGACCTGCATCTGGTTGAACGCAGGCTCGATCATTTCGATCGGGTCTTCAATGGTGCAGAGGTTGACCTCCGGCGTCGCCAGTTTTTTCAGGGTGGTATAGAGGGTGGTGGTCTTGCCCGAACCCGTCGGCCCGGTGACGAGGATGATGCCGTGGGGCTGGCGGGTCATGTCTTGCCAGCGGCGCAGGTCGTCGGCGGAGAAACCAAGCTGGTCGAAGTCCTTGAGCAATACTTCCGGATCGAAGATCCGCATGACCATTTTTTCGCCGAAGGCCGTGGGCAGTGTCGACAAGCGCAGTTCGACCTCTCCGCCGTCCGGGGTCTTGGTTTTCACCCGGCCGTCCTGGGGTTTGCGTTTCTCCGCGACGTTCATGCGCCCCAGGGTTTTCAGGCGACTGACGATGGCCATGGTGACCTGGGGCGGGAATTGATAGACGTTGTGCAGCACGCCGTCGATGCGAAAACGCACCGTGCCTTGCTCGCGCCGGGGCTCGATGTGGATGTCGCTGGCACGCTGCTGGAACGCGTACTGGAACAGCCAGTCGACGATGTTGACGATGTGTGCGTCGTTGGCGTCGGGCTCCTGGTCGCTGGCGCCGAGGTTGAGTAACTGTTCGAAATTGCCGAGGGTACTGACTTGCGGGTCGGCGCTGTTCGCCCCAGTGACCGATTTGGCCAGGCGGAAGAATTCGACGCTGAAGCGCTGGATGTCCACCGGGTTGGCCACCACGCGCTTGATCGGCAGCTTGAGCACATGGGTCAGGTCAGCTTCCCAACCGCTGACATAAGGTTGGGCGCTGGCCACGGTGACCGCCTCGCGGTCGATCGATACCGCGAGGATCTTGTGGCGCTGGGCGAAGGCATAGGACATCAGCGGGGTCACGGCAGCGACATTGATTTTCAACGGGTCGATGCGCAGGTAAGGCTGGCCGGCCTGCCGGGATAGCCACAAGGTCAGGCTCTCGAGGTCCAGCGGTTTGCCGGGACGGCTGAGATCGTCCAGCTGTTGGCTGGCAATGAACTCCAGCGGATGCATCTGGCCAAGGGAGGCGTTGCGGCGACGGGCATTGAGCGCGTGTTCGGCCGAATCCTGACTGATAAAGCTCTGGGCGACCAGTTCGCGCAGCAGGTCATTGAGATCCAGCCAGCGGTCCTGAAAGGCGAGATGTACGGACATGCGGGCTCCTTTTGAACGACAGTGCGCAAAGGATAGCCGTGGCCCGGCTGACAGCTGGGCCACTACCCGACAAAGCCGTTTCGGCGTTTTTCAGCCCGCCGCTTGAGCCGCTTCGGCCCATGGGGAATCAGCTTCTTGCAGCTCCACCGAGCAAACGCTGATCAGGTTACGAAGTTTTTCCGCAATCACTTGCGCGCGGTGCCAGCTCAAACCGTCGATGACGATCTCGATGTTCAGCCAGTCGTCCTGGCGCTGTGCGTTGACCTGTTCCGGGGTGAGCAGTTGCAAAGCGAACAGATTGAGGGCACGACACAGCAGGTCCGGTTCTGCCTCGGCCAGCATTTGATAGCGAACCCGGCAATGGGCGTTACCGACGTTCCAGACATCGGAACGGGCAGGTGGGGTGTTTACGGCTTCGAGATACGGCATGGTCTGGCTCCAAAATCATTGGAGAAATGTTTACATCCTGTGCCGGGTATTTCTTCTCTATGATTGGCTGTATTGCAGAATTGAAGAATAAATCAATTCACTTGTTAGTCGATTAAGGGTTTTTTTATGCAAAGCGAACTGGACAGCTACGACCGCAAGATCCTCGCCTTGCTGCAAGAGGATGCTTCGCTTTCCAGCGCACAGATCGCCGAACAGGTGGGGCTCTCGCAATCGCCGTGCTGGCGGCGGATTCAGCGGATGAAAGAGGAGGGCATCATTCGCGCTCAGGTGACCTTGCTCGACCGCAAGAAAATCGGCCTGAACACGCAGATCTTCGCGGAGGTGAAACTCAATGCCCACGGGCGTTCGAACTTCACCGAATTCACCGAGGCGATTCGCGGCTTTCCGGAGGTGCTGGAGTGTTACGTGCTGATGGGGGCGGTGGATTTCTTGCTGCGGATTGTCACGGCGGACATCGAGGCCTACGAGCGTTTCTTTTTCGAGAAACTGTCGATGGTGCCGGGGATTCAGGAGGTGAATTCGATCGTGGCGTTGTCGGAGATCAAGTCGACGACCAGTTTGCCGGTGGTGCGATAAAGCAAAAAGATCGCAGCCTGCGGCAGCTCCTACATTCGGATGGAGTACACCCGTAGGAGCTGGCGAAGCCTGCGATCTTTTCGGTATTACAGGCGCAGTAACATTTTCCAGGCACGGTTCTGATACACCGCAATCGCCTGCTGCTTGCGCGCATCCAGGACTTCGTCGGTGATCGATTCGTTAGCCAGTTGCGCCAGTTTGTTCAGCTCGCCGTAGAGGCGATCCATTTCCGGGATCTCCAGCACGTTACGCGCATGGTGCAGCCAGACCTGGATGCGTTCGATGCGCGGCAGTTGCTCGGCCAGGTCTTCCGGTTGTTGCTGGTAACGTTGCAATTGCAACGAAGTGGCCTCTTCGCCCAAAAGGCGCGGCAACCAGCTGCCCAGTTGCGCAGCGCCCTGGCGATTGCCACGGGTGTTGCGGTCGGCGGCCCAGGTGCGGGCCAGCAGCCAGCGCGAGCTGGTCAGGGAGAACAGGCCCCAGCGCGGGTCTTCGAGCTCTTCGAGGAACTGCTCGGGCGCGGCTTTGCGCACGTCTTCATCTTCCAGGCCGGCCTGGACCAGCGGGCGCCAGTCTTCCAGCAAGGCATCAAGGGCGATACGCAGGTCGTGGGTCGACTGACGCGGAGCGGCCTGGCCCAGGCTGCTGATCAGCGCGCGCATTTCCGCGAGACATTCGACCCAGTCCTGCAACAGGCGCCAGTGACCATTGAAGCGATACTGCTCGGCCAGACGCTGGCTGCTGCCCAGCAAATGCCAGCTCAGCGCGGCGAACGCGTCGTCCAGCGGCGTTTCGGCGGTGATCTGCGGCGCCGGCAGGCTCAACGAATAGCTGTGGGCGTCGTACAGGCGATAACCGCGCTCGGCCTTGCTGATGTCGCAAGGCATCAGGGCCAGTTTCTCGGCCAGCTCGGCGGCCAGTTCCAGCAGGGCTGCCGGCTCGCCTTCGCGCAGTTCCAGTTCCAGCTCGCAGATTTCTTCTTTCTGCTTGCCGACCACGACGTGACCCAGGTCCAGCGCGGCTTCGATGACCACTTTGGTCTTGCCGCGACCCCAGGCGATTTCCGCGCATTCGCGGACGAAGTCGGTGGTGAAGATCGGCTTCAGGGTCTTCTTGTCCAGCTCGGCCAGTTCCTCGGGCCAGCATTCGCCGTCGAGTTTCTTCAAGTCGAGCTTGGCCTTGGGCAGGGGCCAGTTGAATTCATTACGCTCGGACAAGCCGGCGACGCTCTGGCCGCGGGTCTTGAGGGTCTGAATCACTTCTTCGCCATCCTTGCGCAGGCGCAGGGCGACTTTGGCCTGGGCCAGGTCGCGCTCGGGCGTGTCGAAGTACTGATTCATCAACTCACGGCGTTCCCAGCCACTTTTGTTGCGTTTTTTCAGTAACGGGTGCTCGCGCAGGGCGGCGAGGGTTTCGCGGCTGACGCGGAGTTTGATTTCGGTTTCTTTCTGCATGGCCGGAAAATCCAGGATCGGGAGCGCAGCCGGGGGAATGTGTGGCTGCCAAGGTCGTGCAGTGTACAGGACTCACGGTTAGTACGCGCCGAGACGGTTTATTCCTGTCATCGGTTGGTTCTATGATGGACCTCAATTCGGGTGCCGGGAGTCAGCGATGCCATTGCCATCGATGAAAGAACAATTCGCTGCGTTGATCGCCGCACCGTCGGTCAGTTGCACGCAGCCCAGTCTCGATCAAACCAACCGCCCGGTTATCGATCTGCTGGCGACGTGGCTCGGTGAGCTGGGTTTCACCTGCGAGATCCAGCAGGTCAGCCCTGGCAAGTTCAACCTGCTGGCCAGTTTCGGCTCCGGCCCCGGCGGCCTGGTGCTGGCCGGGCACAGCGACACCGTGCCGTTCGACGGCGCGTTGTGGCAAACCGACCCGTTGAAGCTGACTGAAGTCGACGGTCGTTGGATTGGCCTGGGCAGTTGTGACATGAAGGGTTTTTTCGCCCTGGCCATCGAGGCGGTCAAACCGCTGCTCGATCAACCGTTCAAACAGCCGTTGCTGATTCTCGCCACCTGCGATGAAGAAAGTTCGATGTCCGGTGCCCGCGCGCTGGCCGAAGCGGGGCGACCGCTGGGGCGGGCGGCGGTGATCGGCGAGCCGACCGGGCTCAAGCCGATCCGCATGCACAAAGGCATCATGATGGAACGCATCGACATTCTCGGGCAGAGCGGTCATTCCTCCGACCCGCGCCTGGGCCACAGCGCCCTGGAAGCCATGCACGATGCCATCGGTGAACTGCGTGGCCTGCGCCTGTTGTGGCAGCGCGAATTCCGCAATCCGCAGTTTGGCGTGCCGATGCCAACGATGAATTTCGGCTGCATCCATGGCGGCGACAACCCCAACCGCATCTGCGGCCAGTGTTCGCTGGAATTCGATTTGCGCCCGCTGCCCGGCATGGACCCCAAAGTCCTGCGCGCCGAGATCCTGCAGAAGCTCAAGCCGGTTGCCGAGCGGCATCAGGTCAAGATCGATTACGCGCCGTTGTTCCCTGAAGTGCCGCCGTTCGAGCAGGCTGAGGACGCCGAGCTGGTACGCCTTGCCGAAAAGCTCACCGGTCACAGCGCCGAAGCAGTGGCGTTCGGCACCGAAGCACCTTATCTTCAGCGCCTTGGCTGTGAAACGCTGGTGCTTGGCCCGGGTGATATCGCTTGCGCCCACCAGCCGGGGGAATACCTCGAAATGTCACGTTTGCAGCCTACGGTGCATCTACTAAGGCAGCTGATCGAACACTATTGCCTGACACCGGCCTGAGCTATTTAAATTGCCGGTACCCAAACCCGTATTCATGAGGAGAGCGCGCGTGTCGCCAAGCCTGTTCCGACGATAACCATCAGCCCGCTGTGCGTTTTCAGTTTCGCCCTTTTTTCGGCTGCTATTTATTACAGGCCCAGGTTCATGCCCGAATACGTCAATTGGCTTCGTCACGCTTCGCCTTACATCAACGCTCACCGCGATTGCACCTTTGTCGTCATGCTGCCCGGCGACGGCGTTGAGCACCCCAACTTCGGCAATATCGTCCACGACCTGGTGCTGTTGCACAGCCTGGGCGTGCGGCTGGTGCTGGTTCACGGTTCCCGCCCGCAAATCGAAGCGCGCCTCGCGGCCCGTGGCCTGACCCCGCATTACCACCACGGCATGCGCATCACCGATGCCGCGACCCTGGAGTGCGTGATCGACGCGGTTGGCCAGTTGCGCATTGCCATTGAGGCTCGCCTGTCGATGGACATGGCTTCGTCGCCGATGCAGGGCTCGCGCCTGCGGGTGGCCAGCGGCAACCTGGTGACGGCACGGCCGATCGGCGTGCTTGAAGGCGTCGACTATCACCACACCGGCGAGGTGCGCCGGGTCGACCGCAAGGGCATCAACCGTTTGCTGGACGAGCGCTCCATCGTGCTGCTGTCGCCGCTGGGCTATTCGCCGACCGGGGAAATTTTCAACCTGGCCTGCGAAGACGTCGCCACCCGCGCGGCCATTGATCTGGGCGCGGACAAGCTGCTGCTGTTTGGCGCCGAACTGGGCTTGATCGACGAAAACGGGCGCCTGGTGCGCGAATTGCGTCCGCAACAGGTGCCGGCGCATTTGCAGCGTCTGGGCAGTAACTATCAGGCGGAACTGTTGGATGCCGCTGCCGAAGCTTGTCGTGGCGGTGTGGCCCGTAGTCATATCGTCAGTTATGCCGAGAACGGTGCACTGCTGACCGAACTGTTCACCCGTGACGGCGGCGGTACGCTGGTGGCCCAGGAGCAGTTCGAAGTGGTGCGCGAAGCGGCCATCGAAGACGTCGGCGGACTGCTGGATTTGATCAGCCCGCTGGAAGAGCAGGGCATCCTGGTGCGCCGTTCCCGTGAGGTGCTGGAGCGCGAGATCGAGCAGTTCAGCGTGGTCGAGCGCGAAGGCATGATCATCGCCTGTGCGGCGCTGTATCAGATTGCCGATTCGGATGCCGGTGAACTGGCGTGCCTGGCGGTGAATCCGGAGTATCGCCATGGCGGTCGCGGTGATGAATTGCTGGAGCGCATCGAGACCCGCGCCCGGGCTCAGGGTTTGAAGACTTTGTTCGTCCTTACCACCCGTACCGCTCACTGGTTCCGCGAGCGTGGTTTTGTGCCGAGCAGCGTTGACCGTCTGCCGTCGGCGCGGGCGTCGCTGTACAACTATCAGCGTAATTCGAAGATCTTCGAAAAAGCCCTTTGAGGTTTGAACGACTTTTGTAGGAGCTGCCGCAGGCTGCGATCTTTTGATTTTGCTTTTTCAATATCAAAAGATCGCAGCCTGCGGCAGCTCCTACAGGAGCCTTGCGTTACTCCTGCACAAACTTCGCACTGACATACGGCGAATAGTCCGCCAGCACCGTCTCCACCTTCCCTTGCTCCTTCAAGAATTTCGCCGTCTCGCCAATGGCCTTGGCCGTGCCGCCGTCCAGTAGCGCGGTGCTCTGTTGCGCCTTGGCATCCGGGAATGCGGATCCGGCCAGTAACTCCGGCACATCGGCGGCATTGGCACCGGTCAGTTTGGCGATTTTCTGCACGGGCTCCGAGTCCACCGTCCAGTCGGCTTTATGCGCTGCGTAGTCGGCAAAGGCGTCGAGGGTGACCTTGGCGAATCTGGCCACCACCTCCGGGTGCTTCTCGGCGTAATCCTTGCGCGCCACCCAGACTTCAAAGGTGGGTGCACCCCATTGGCCTACCTGCGCAGCGTCGGTCAGGGTCTTGCCAGTCCTGCGGATTTCCCCCAGGGCGGGCGACCAGACAAACGCGCCATCAATATCACCACGCTTCCAGGCTGCTGCGATTTCCGCCGGCTGCAGGTTCACCACTTTGACTTGCGAACTGTCCAGGCCCCAGTGCTTCAGCGCACCAAGCAGGCTGTAGTGGGAGGTTGAAACGAAAGGCGTGGCGATGGTCTTTCCGATCAGATCTTGCGGTTTCTCGATGCCGCTGCCGTTGCGCACCACCAACGCTTCGGCCGCGTTGATCTGGGCCGAGACGATGAACGCGACAATCGGCAGGTTGCGCGAGGCGGCAGCGGCCAGCGGACTGGAGCCGAGATTGCCGATTTGCACATCACCGGAGGCAATCGCCGTGACCACTTCCGGGCCGCTGTTGAAGCGTCGCCAGTCGATGGGCTGGCCAATTGTTTTTTCATAAAGGCCATCGGCCTGGGGGACTTTGCTGGGGTCGATTCCGGTTTGATAGCCGACAGTGAGGTTTGCTGCCTGGGCGGCGAAAGAAAATGCGAGAGATACACAAACTGTAACAATTGGTCCGGATAGTGCGCGTTTGGTCGTCATGGGGCCGCCTTTCGGTAAAGGATTTGTTTCCGAATTGCGTAAAAAACTAATCGATCTAAAAAAACAAAAATAAATACTTTTTAGGAATTAGCTTATGAGCCGAGCCCTCTGTTCTGGGGGATCTGTAAATCGGGTGCTAAATTCCTAAACGGTATTAGAAAAGAATGGGGTAATTCTTTTCAGGTTCATGACGAACTCATGACCCGGCAGGGACCAAAAAACGGGGATTAGACTATGGTCGTAGACACACATGGTTACGATTGACTTGTGGGTCACGGTCTGGCGCTAATCGCGAATCTTAGGATTTCGGGCGACGACTCGAGACCAGGAATACAAGAATTAGAATCGAGAGGAGCTACACAATGAACAAGTCCACCTTGGCTTTGGCCGTGGCCGTAGGGGTTTTGGCGCAGCAGGCAGGCGCCGCAGGTTTCCTGGAAGACAGCAAGGCGTCCATCAGTTCCCGGACCATGTATTACAACAACGATAACCGTGAAGGCGGTGCGGATCAGAAAGAGTCCGCGGAAGGCCTGAAATTCGATTATCTGTCCGGTTTCACCCAAGGCACTGTCGGTTTCGGTATCGACGCCCAGGCACTGCTGGGTATCCACCTGGACGGCGGCAAGGGTCACCACCCGGACAACAACACCTTCTTCCCAAGCGACACCGATGGTTCGGCCGTACACGAATGGAGCCGTGCGGCGGCCAACGTCAAGGCGCGCTTCTCGAAGACCGAAGCCCACCTGGGTGGCGCTCTGGCACCCAACTTGCCGATCCTGGTCGCGAACGACAGCCGTCTGCTGCCGCAGACCTTTGAAGGCGGCACCATCACTTCGAAAGAAATCGACAACGTGACCTTCAACGCAGGTCAGTTGGAGCATTCGGCGGGTCGCGCTTCTTCGAACTCCACCGGCCTGGCCGTGGCTGGCGGTACAGAGGACAGCAACAAGTTCTACTACGGTGGTGCTGACTGGAAGGTCACCAAGGACCTGACCCTGCAGTACTACCACTCGAATCTGAAGGACTACTACAAACAGGACTTCCTGGGCTTGGTCCACGTGTTTGCGATCGACGCCAAGCAGTCCTTCAAGACTGATATTCGCTACTTCGACAGTAGCTCCGACGGCAAGAACGGTGATCCGGGATTCCGTTTCAACAACAACAACGGTTTCGCCAAGACCCCGGGCGAGGTCGACAACAAGACCTGGAGCGCCATGTTCACCTACACCCTGGGTGGCAATGCCTTCCTGGTCGGTCATCAGCGCGTCAGCGATGACGGTGGTTTTGTCTACCTGAACCAGGGCAACGTGGTCGATGGCAATGGCCGTCCGGAAGGGAACGGCGGCGCCAGCTTCTACCTGTTCACCGATTCCATGATCAACGGGTTTGTTCGTGCCGGTGAAAACACCACCTTCGGTCAATACTCCTATGACTTCGCCGGACTGGGCGTGCCGGGCCTGAAAACTTCGATCGCCTACCTGCATGGCGACAACATCAAGGCTACCAACGGCAGCGGCCCTGATGGCTCCGAGTGGGAACGCGACATGCGGATCGACTACACCATCCAGCAGGGTACGCTCAAAGGTTTCGGCGTAACGCTGCGTAATGGCGTCTACCGTGGCAGTGAAGTCTCCAACAACCCTGATGTTGACCAGACTCGTCTGATCTTCAACTACACCTACAGCTTCCTGTAACAAGCCTTGAGAAAAAAACCTCGCCCGCTGGCGAGGTTTTTTTTGTCCGTTCTTTTATATTCCATAAAGATCTTTGCTGATTATTTATTATTCTTTTTGGTTTTTAAATATCCCGCTTAAAGTGCGCCTGTCCGTCACTCATCCCTGAGCCCGGATTTGGCAGTTTCGTCCCTCGATATTTGCTCAGGTTCAGGATTCGGCCTTGCCGTCGATACCTCGGATCTGTCGTGGGAAGCCATATTCCTAAGCGGAATTAAAAACTACCAAAAAATTCTTTTTGGCTTTAAGGCCATGTATCCTGCGGCCCGCAAAATGACCGGCCTAGACGGTTTGCCGCGAATTAATGCATTCAGGATCCCGGGCAATCGATTCGGGACCAGGAACATCAGAACTAGAAACGAGAGGAGCGAAACATGAACAAGTCCACCTTGGCCATGGCTGTGGCCGTCGGGGTTTTGACCCAGCAGGCAAGCGCCGCGGGTTTTATCGAAGACAGCAAGGCAACACTGGGGCTGCGTAACTTCTACATCAACACCGATTACCGTGACGGTACTGGCCCGAACAAAAACGAAGAATGGGGCCAAGGCTTCGATCTACGTTTCATCTCGGGTTACACCCAGGGCACCGTCGGCTTCGGTATCGATGCGATCGGCCTGTTGGGCGTCAAACTGGATTCCGGTGGCGGCACCAACGGCGCGAGCAACAACTCGTATGGCGGCACCGTGTTCCCGAGCAAGTCCAACGGCGAAGCGGTTGATGACTTCTCCAGCCTGGGTTTGACTGCCAAAGCCAAGATCTCCCAGACCGAGCTGAAGCTGGGTACCTTGCAGCCCAAGCTGCCGGTGATCGTGACCAACGACGGTCGTCTGTTGCCGCAAACCTGGCAGGGTGGCCAGATCTCCTCGAACGACATCAAGGACCTGACCTTGATCGGCGGTCAGATCGAGCAGGTAAAAGGTCGTAACTCGAGCAACAATGAACAGTTGTCTATCTCTGGCGCCAACAGCCGTTCCGCTACAGGCCGCGACAGCAACAAGTTCATCTATGCCGGTGGCGACTACAAGATCACCAAGGACCTGACGGCCCAGTACTACTACGGCACCCTGGAAGAGTTCTACAAGCAACACTTCCTGGGTCTGGTGCACAACTGGGCCATCGGCCCTGGCGTGCTGAAGTCTGACTTGCGTTACTTCAACAGCTCCGACGACGGTGCCAACGGTCACGATCCTCTGTACTACACCACTGGCAACTACAGCGGTGCAGCCAACGGCAAGGGCAAGGTCGACAACAACCTGTACAGCGGCCTGTTCCTGTACTCCGTTGCCGGTCACACCTTCGGTGGCGGTTATCAGGTCAGCAACGGCAGCAGCGATTTCCCTTGGCTGAACCAGGGCGACGGTTCGTCGAACTACACCATCACCGATTCGCAAATCCAGAAGTTCGGCCGTGCTGGTGAGCGTACCTGGCTAGCACGCTACTCCTATGACTTCGCCAAGGTCGGCGTACCTGGCCTGACGGCTGGCCTGGTGTACCTGCGCGGTGACAATATCGATACCGTTAACGCCAAGGGGGGCGAGGCGGCCAATGGTGCCTCTGAGTGGGAGCGCGACCTGACCGTGGGTTACGTCGTTCAGTCCGGCGCGCTGAAGAACCTCGGCCTGATGTGGAAAAACGCCACGTGGCGCACCGACCTGCCGAACACCCGTTCGCAGGACGAAAATCGCCTGATCGTCAGCTACTCGATCCCGCTGTTGTAATAAGCGCACGCGTAACCGAGACAAAAAAGCCCCGCCCGGTATTGCACCGGGCGGGGCTTTTACATTTTCAAGACGGGTTCACCCCCGTAATCCCGCCTTGAACTTCCCTCTTTGCAGCAACTCAAGGCCTTCTCGAACCTTGGGGGCGATGTTCGGCCGGTTGCGCGGGCACGTCCAGTGAACAGATATTTAATATTTCTTTATGATCTAAATAAATCGATATTTATTCTTTTTAATAGATAAAAAACACAGGCACAGTTGAACCCATCAAGCACTCACAAGGAGCAGCACCATGGGTCTCAGACTTGGCGATATCGCCCCCGATTTCGAACAGAACTCCAGCGCAGGCACCATCCGTTTCCATCAGTGGCTGGGCGATAGCTGGGGCGTGCTGTTTTCCCATCCCGCGGACTTCACACCGGTGTGCACGACTGAGCTGGGCTTCACCGCGAGGCTCAAGGATGAGTTCGCCGCGCGCGACGTCAAGGCCATCGCTTTGTCGGTGGACCCGGTGGAGTCGCACCACAAGTGGATCGAGGACATCAACGAAACCCAGGGCACCGTGGTCAACTTTCCGATCCTGGATGACGCCGACCGCAAGGTCTCGGACCTCTACGACCTGATCCACCCCAACGCCAACGACACCCTGACCGTGCGCAGTCTGTTCGTGATCGACCCGAAGAAAAAGGTCCGGCTGACGATTACCTACCCGGCGAGCACCGGCCGCAACTTCAATGAAATCCTGCGGGTGATCGACTCGCTGCAACTCACCGACAACTACAAGGTGGCCACGCCGGCCAACTGGCAAGACGGTGATGAGGTGGTGATCGTACCGTCGCTCAAGGATGAAGATGAAATCAAACAGCGCTTTCCCAAGGGCTATCGGGCGGTCAAGCCTTACCTGCGTCTGACGCCGCAGCCCAATCGTTGAAGGTCAGAAGATCGCAGCCTGCGGCAGCTCCTACGTGCATACGTCGATCCCTGTAGGAGCTGCCGCAGGCTGCGATCTTTTCAAGGCACCCACAAAGCAGGGGATTTCAGGCCGTTTCGACGGCCTGTTTTTTTGCCTGGAAGAAACCGGTTTATATATTTCTTTTATGCATAACCAAATGAATAAATATGATTTATGGATATATGAATCAGCTGTTAAGGTCACTCCATCGAAGCGAGATCGCAAACCGCGAATCGCCAACACCGTGCAAGGAATCGTCTGAATGTTGGTTGTCTCACTCGGTGGCAGTCCCAGTCAGCGCTCTCGTTCCGGGGTGCTGCTGGATTGCTCCCAGCGTTGGTTGCAAGGGCAGGGCGTGGAAGTAGTGAGTTATCAGGTGCGGGACTTCCCGGCCGAGGACTTGCTGCACGCACGCTTCGACAGCCCCAAAGTGATCGACTTGTTGCAACAGATTGAAAATGCCGATGGCCTGCTGATCGCCACACCGGTTTACAAGGCATCGTTTTCCGGAGCACTGAAAGTCGTGCTGGATCTGCTGCCCGAACGCGCCTTGAGCCATAAGGTGGTTCTGCCGATGGCTACTGGCGGCAGCATCGCCCATATGTTGGCAGTGGATTACGCGCTCAAACCGGTGCTGTCGGCATTGAAGGCCCAGGAAATGCTGCAAGGCATTTTCGCCGTCGACAGCCAGATCGCCTACGGCGAAGGTAGCGCCCAGGCGCAGTTGGCACCGGAGCTGGAACAACGACTGAATGAATCGCTGGAGCTGTTTTTCAGCGCCATGGCGCGACGGCCCAAGCCGCTCGACCCAAACCTGTTGAATGATCGTTTGTTGAGTGCTCGCTGGAGCATTTGAACCTCACCAAAAAATTGAAGTACTGGCCTTACTCGCCCGCCAACGGGCAAGCAGGTGCAGCCAAAACCCAACTGCAAAAAGGAGAGCGCCATGCGCCCTGTCATTTTGCGTCGTGGTCTGGTCGCTCTGTTTGCTGCGGCTTTGACCTTCGGCGCCATTACTCAAGCTCAGGCGCTTTCTACCCGGGAAGGCGTGCTACGAATCGGCTATCAGAAATACGGCACCCTGGTGCTGCTCAAAGCCAAGGGCACCCTGGAAAAACGTCTCGCCGCCCAAGGTGTGGACGTGCAATGGACGGAATTCCCCGGTGGCCCGCAACTGCTTGAAGGCCTGAACGTCGGCTCCATCGACTTCGGTGTTACCGGCGAAACGCCTCCGGTGTTTGCCCAGGCAGCGGGTGCCGATCTGCTCTACGTCGCCTATGAACCGCCAGCGCCGCACAGTGAGGCGATCCTGGTGCCGAAGGACTCGGCGATCAAGTCGGTGGCGGACCTCAAGGGCAAGAAAATCGTGCTCAACAAGGGTTCCAACGTGCACTACCTGCTGGTGCGTGCGCTGGAAGATGCCGGCCTCAAATACACCGACATCCAGACCGTATTCCTGCCGCCGGCCGATGCCCGCGCCGCGTTCGAGCGTGGCAGTGTCGACGCCTGGGTGATCTGGGACCCGTACCAGGCCGCTGCCGAACAACAGCTGCAAGCGCGCACCCTGCGCGATGGCCAAGGCATCGTCGACAACCATCAGTTCTACCTGGCAACCAAGCCTTATGCGCAGAAAAATCCCGAGGTGATCAAGACACTGGTGGAAGAAGTGCGCGCGGTGGGCGAGTGGTCCAAGGCTAACCCGCAAGAGGTGACCCAACAGGTTTCACCGCTGCTCGGCCTGCCAGCGGACATCACCCTGACCTCGGTGAAACGCCAGGGCTATGGCGCGCTGTTCCTCACCCCGGAAGTGGTCGCCGCACAGCAGAAAATCGCCGACAGCTTCTACCAGCTCAAGCTGATTCCCAAGCAGTTGAGCATTAAAGACGTGATCTGGACGCCGCCGGCTGCCGTTGCCCAAAGCTCAGTAACCAAAGCCCAATAATTCGATTCCCCAAGGAGACCACTCCATGAGCCTCAATATTTTCTGGTTCCTGCCTACCCACGGCGACGGCCATTACCTTGGCACCGCCGAAGGCGCTCGCGCCGTCGACCACGGTTATCTGCAACAAGTGGCGCAAGCGGCGGATCGTCTGGGCTTCGGCGGTGTGCTGATTCCTACCGGTCGCTCCTGCGAAGACTCGTGGCTGGTGGCGGCATCGCTGATTCCTGTGACCCAGCGCTTGAAGTTCCTGGTTGCCCTGCGCCCGGGGATCATTTCCCCGACGGTGGCGGCGCGTCAGGCTGCGACCCTGGATCGACTGTCCGGCGGTCGTGCGTTGTTCAATCTGGTGACGGGTGGTGATCCGGAAGAGTTGGCGGGCGATGGTCTGTTCCTGAGCCACGAAGAGCGCTATCAGGCCTCGGTGGAATTCACCCGCATCTGGCGTCGGGTACTGGAAGGCGAAACCGTCGATTACGACGGCCAGCACATCAGCGTGAAGGGGGCGAAATTGCTCTATCCGCCGATCCAGCAACCGCGTCCGCCGCTGTACTTCGGCGGTTCCTCTGAAGCCGCCCAGGATCTGGCCGCCGAACAGGTGGAAATGGTCCTGACCTGGGGCGAACCACCGGCCGCCGTTGCGGAAAAAATCGAACAGGTCCGTGCCAAGGCCGCCAGGCTTGGTCGCACCGTACGCTTCGGCATTCGCCTGCATGTGATCGTGCGTGAAACCAACGCCGAAGCCTGGCAAGCGGCGGACAAATTGATCTCGCATCTGGACAACGAAACCATCGCCCGTGCCCAGGCTTCGCTGGCGCGTTTCGATTCGGTCGGTCAGCAACGCATGGCTGCGCTGCATGGCGGAAGCCGTGACAACCTGGAAGTCAGTCCTAACCTGTGGGCCGGCGTCGGTCTGGTGCGCGGCGGTGCCGGTACGGCGCTGGTGGGCGATGGTCCGACCGTGGCCGCCCGCGTGAAGGAGTACGCGGACCTGGGCATCGATACCTTCATCTTCTCCGGTTATCCACACTTGGAGGAGTCGTACCGGGTGGCGGAGTTGCTGTTCCCGCACCTCGATGTCGAGCGTCCTGAACTGCCGAAGAGCGCCGGTTACGTCAGCCCGTTCGGCGAGATGGTCGCCAACGACATTCTGCCAAAAGCCGCGTCCCAGAGCTGAGGCGCGATCATGAAGAAAATCATCCACAGCCTGGCGCCCTGGGCGTTGCCGGTGTTGTTGCTGGCGGTGTGGCAGTTGAGTGTGTCGGCGGGCTGGTTGTCGACACGAATCCTGCCGGCACCCATCGCCGTCATCGAGGCCGGCGTGAGCCTGGTGCGCAGTGGCGAAATCTGGACGCACTTGGCGATCAGTGGCTGGCGTGCCGCGCTGGGCTTCACCATCGGTGGTGGCATCGGCCTGACCCTTGGCTTCATCACTGGTCTGTCGAAGTGGGGCGAGCGCTTGCTCGACAGTTCGGTGCAGATGATCCGCAACGTGCCGCACCTGGCGCTGATTCCACTGGTGATCCTGTGGTTCGGCATTGATGAGTCGGCAAAGATTTTCCTGGTGGCGCTGGGCACCTTGTTCCCGATTTACCTCAACACCTATCACGGCATCCGCAATGTCGACCCGGCGCTGGTAGAGATGGCGCGTAGCTATGGCCTGAGCGGTTTCAGCCTGTTCTGGCAGGTGATTTTGCCGGGGGCGCTGCCTTCGATTCTGGTTGGCGTACGCTTCGCGCTGGGCTTCATGTGGCTGACGTTGATCGTCGCGGAAACAATTTCCGCGAGTTCCGGCATCGGCTATCTGGCGATGAATGCCCGGGAGTTCTTGCAGACCGACGTGGTGGTGCTGGCGATTCTGTTGTACGCGGTGCTCGGCAAACTGGCAGACCTCGCGGCCCGTGGACTTGAACGAGTGTGGCTGCGCTGGCATCCGGCGTATCAGGTTGCGAGGGGAGGTTCGATATGACTGCCCAACAGCCTCCACGCCTGCTGCGCGGGACTCCGCTGGTGGTGCGCAAGTTGCAAAAAACCTTCGGTGCGCGGCAGGTGCTGCGCGAGATCGACCTGCACATTCCGGCGGGCCAGTTTGTCGCTGTGGTCGGTCGCAGTGGTTGCGGCAAAAGTACCCTGTTGCGCTTGCTCGCCGGCCTCGATCAACCAAGCGGCGGTGAGTTGTTCGCCGGTGCCGCGCCATTGAGTGATGCGCGGGAGGATACGCGGCTGATGTTCCAGGAAGCGCGTTTGCTGCCCTGGAAAAAGATCATCGACAACGTCGGTCTGGGCCTCAAGGGGAACTGGCGGCCGCAGGCGCTTGAAGCTTTGGAAGCGGTGGGCCTGGCCGATCGTGCCCACGAGTGGCCGGCCGCGCTGTCCGGTGGGCAGAAGCAACGCGTGGCATTGGCTCGTGCGTTGATTCATCAGCCGCGCCTGCTGTTGCTCGACGAACCTTTGGGTGCGCTGGATGCCCTGACTCGAATTGAAATGCAGCAACTGATCGAACGGCTCTGGCAGCAGCACGGCTTCACGGTGTTGCTGGTGACCCATGACGTCAGTGAAGCCGTGGCGATTGCCGATCGGGTGATCCTGATCGAAGACGGCGAAGTCGGCCTGGACCTGCACGTGGAACTGCCGCGCCCTCGGGTTCGTGGTTCCCATCGGCTGGCGGCGCTGGAAACCGAAGTGCTAAATCGCGTGCTGGCGCTGCCCGGCCAACCGCCGGAACCGGAACCTGTTTCACCCTTGCCTACGCAATTGCGCTGGGCTCAATAACTCAAGTCTTATCCACGACAGGAATCAACATCATGACTATCAAGGCCATCAACGTTCGCAACCAGTTCAAGGGCTCCATCAAGGAAATCGTCCTCGGCGACGTGCTGTC
This sequence comes from Pseudomonas monachiensis, assembly GCF_047345015.1. Lineage (NCBI taxonomy): Bacteria > Pseudomonadati > Pseudomonadota > Gammaproteobacteria > Pseudomonadales > Pseudomonadaceae > Pseudomonas > Pseudomonas monachiensis. The sequence continues at coordinate 5,906,092 of NZ_CP178857.1, read as the reverse complement.
GGAAATCGACGTGCAGACCGCGTCCGGCATTGTCACTTCGGTGATCACCACGCGTTCGGTGAAAGAGCTGGAACTGGCGGTCGGCAGTGAAGTGATCGCGTTTGTGAAATCCACCGAGGTGTCAATCGCCAAGTTGTAAGGCAGATGCGTAAACAACAACCCCGAAGGGTTTGAGCCCTTCGGGGTTTTTTATTCGTTAAGATCAAAAGATCGCAGCCTTCGGCAGCTCCTACTGGAATACGCATTCCGATGTAGGAGCTGCCGAAGGCTGCGATCTTTTAAAGCGCCACACGCTTGGGCAAATACGGCGGCAAATACAACCCCACATAAGCATCAAACACCCGCATCCCTTCCTCGGCCATACGCGGCGTAATCTGCCCGTGCTGCTGCACCGAGCGCGCATACACCCGGTCGCCCAGTTCCATGGCCAGGGCAAACACATCGACATCACTGGGCAACGTCGGCAGCTCGAAGTGATGGTCGAACAGCTTGTGCATCAGGTCGCCCAGTTCGATGTCGTGCTGGCGGTCGGCCTGGGTGACTTCAGTCAGACCGTGCTGGGCCAGAATGAGTTGGCGGGCGGCGGCGTCTTCTGCGTAGATGTCGAGCATGCGTTGTTCCACCAGTCGCGACAGATCGCGCCAGCCATTCAAGGCGAGATGGTCGATGGGAGCTTGCAGGCAGGCGCGGAAGGCCGCATGGACGTCGGCGGTCAAGGCTTCGAGCAAAGCCGGCACGCTGGCGAAGAAGTGGTAGACCGAGGAGGGCGGAATCTCCGCGCGCTCGGCGACGCTGTAGATCGACAGACTGGCCACACCCTCGGCAGCCAGCAGCGTGCGGGCGGCATCGAGTATCGAATCGATCCGGGCCTGGCTGCGTGCGCGGGGTTTGCGGGGGGTGGCTACGCGTGTCATTGGAGTCTCCTGCGGGGCAGCGGGCATTGTACGCAGAGCGGGCAGATGTTCCATATCCCCTGTGGCGAGGGAGCTTGCTCCCGTTGGGTCGCGAAGCGGCCCCAAAACGGCCGATGCGGTGTGCCTGACAGAACCGACTGCGGATTAAAGGGAGTCCTTCGGCCTCCAGCGGGAGCAAGCTCCCTCGCCACGGGGTTTGATGGCACCCATAAAAAAACGCCGCCGGCTTTTACAGCCGGCGGCGTTTTTTTTACTGCAACCGATTAAACGGTATGCAGGTACCAGTTGTACTCGAGGTCGGAGATGGAGTGTTCGAACTCCTCCAGCTCACTCTCTTTGCACGCGACGAAGATATCGATGTATTTCGGATCGATGTACTTGGCCATGACTTCGCTGTCGTCCAGCTCGCGCAGTGCATCGCGCAGGTTGTTCGGCAGGCTCTGCTCGTTCTGCTCGTAGCTGTTGCCTTCGACCGGGGCGCCAGGCTCGATCTGGTTGGTCAGGCCGTGGTGCACACCCGCCAAAACCGAAGCCATCAGCAGGTACGGGTTGGCATCGGCGCCGGCTACACGATGCTCGATGCGCACGGCGTCGGAAGAACCGGTCGGTACGCGAATCGCCACAGTACGGTTATCCAGGCCCCAGCACGGCGAGTTTGGCACGTAGAACTGTGCGCCGAAACGACGGTAGGAGTTGACGTTCGGGCAGAGAAAAGCCATCTGCGCCGGTAGGGTCTCGAGCACACCGCCGATCGCGTGACGCAGTGCGGCGTTCTGCTCGGGATCCTCACTGGCAAAAATATTCTTGCCGTCTTTGTCGAGAATCGAAATGTGGACGTGCAGACCATTACCCGCCTGGCCTGGGTAAGGCTTGGCCATGAAGGTGGTGTCCATTTCATGGTCGTAGGCGATGTTCTTGATCAGGCGCTTGAGCAGGACCGCGTAGTCGCAGGCCTTGATCGGGTCAGCCACGTGGTGCAGGTTCACTTCGAACTGCGCCGGGGCACTTTCCTTGACGATGGCGTCGGCGGGAATGCCTTGCTCTTTGGCACCTTCCAGAATGTCCTGGAGGCAGTCGACGTATTCGTCGAGGTCGTCGATCAGGTAGACCTGTGTCGAGTGTGGACGTTTGCCGGAAACCGGCGAGCGCGGTGGCTGCGGACGACCGTTCACGTTCTCCTGGTCGATCAGGTAGAACTCCAGTTCGAACGCGGCGCAGATGGTCAGGCCCATTTCGTCGAACTTGCGCACCACATTGGCCAGCACTTCACGCGGGTCGGCGAAGAATGGTTCGCCTTCGAGTTCGTGCATGGTCATCAGCAGTTGCGCGGTCGGGCGCTTCTGCCATGGCTCGTTGCATAGGGTATCGGGAATTGGATAGCAGATTCGGTCAGCATCACCGATGTCCAGGCCCAGGCCGGTGCTTTCCACCGTCGAGCCATTGATATCCAGAGCAAATAGAGAGGCCGGCAGGTTGATGCCTTTCTCGTAAACCTTGTGGAGGCTGGTGCGTTCGATGCGCTTGCCGCGCACCACACCATTCATATCCGCAATCAGAAGGTCAACGTACAGAACCTCAGGATGTTCCTTAAGGAACGCGTTCGCTTCGTTAAGCTGAACGGCACGCGGGGGTACCGACATGATGCAACACCTTTGTTGTTAAAAATATCAATCATTGATCTTTTCAGATTCCAGTCAACCCGAACGGCATGCCGAAGTCAAGCGAGGCCTTTTTTGCCCTAAAAAAGCGCCCGTGTGGCTTTTTTGAGGCACTTTGGGGCGTTTTTATGCCTTTGGCCTCCATGGCGCCCGCAGGCTTGAGCGGGCCGTGTTGTATTTTTTACGGGGGTGTTGTGTAAAAAAATGAACAAGGCTAAGCTCGAATCAAACCCATAACAGCAATAATACCGGGGTGCTTCATGTCTCGCCTGCCGATAATCGGCGTCACCGACTGCTCAAGACAGGTCGGTCGGCATGTTTATCACATCAGTGATGACACGTCCGTCCGTTCCGTGGCCTCAGCGGTTCTGGTGATCCTCCCATCCGTGACGGTTCAACCGTCCCCGTCCGATATTCTGGACGGTCGTGATGGCACCCCCATTACGGTTACTCCATTCAATATAGAACCGATTCACAATAGCGGCCTGACCATCGTTCAGGGCACCGCTCGCGATTCTGCACGCCCGGCTTCTGCAGCCGTGTCGGCAAGCACGATAATCTGCCGCGCAAACGCTCTACAACGCGACGCCGATGCGTCAAACAACGCCTGACCTTAAAAGGGTCAGACAACTCAAGCCTAGAGGCATTTATGAGTAACAACCTCGACCAGCTCACCGATTGGTTGAAAAACCACAAGATCACAGAAGTCGAATGCATGATCGCCGACTTGACCGGGATTACCCGGGGCAAGATTTCGCCGACCAACAAATTCATCGCCGAAAAAGGCATGCGCCTGCCAGAAAGCGTGCTGTTGCAGACAGTGACCGGCGATTACGTCGAAGACGACATCTATTACGAGCTGCTCGACCCGGCCGACATCGACATGATCTGCCGTCCCGATCAGGGTGCGGTGTACCTGGTGCCGTGGGCCATCGAGCCGACCGCCATCGTCATCCACGATACCTACGACAAGCAAGGCAACCCGATCGAGCTGTCGCCGCGCAACGTGCTCAAGAAAGTCCTGAAACTCTATACCGACAAAGGCTGGCAGCCGATCGTGGCGCCGGAAATGGAGTTTTACCTGACCAAGCGCAGTGACGACCCGGACTACCCGCTGCAACCGCCGATCGGCCGTTCCGGTCGTCCGGAAATCGGTCGCCAGTCGTTCTCCATCGAAGCGGCGAACGAATTCGACCCGCTGTTCGAAGACGTCTATGACTGGTGCGAATTGCAGGAACTGGACCTCGATACCCTGATCCACGAGGACGGCACGGCGCAGATGGAAATCAACTTCCGTCACGGCGATGCCCTGTCCCTGGCCGACCAGATCCTGGTGTTCAAGCGCACCATGCGCGAAGCCGCGCTCAAGCACGACGTGGCCGCGACCTTCATGGCCAAGCCGATGACCGGCGAGCCGGGCAGTGCCATGCACTTGCACCAGAGCATCATCGACATCGAGACCGGCAAGAACATCTTCTCCAATGAAGACGGGACCATGAGCCAGTTGTTCCTGCACCACATCGGTGGTCTGCAGAAGCTCATTCCCGAACTGTTGCCGCTGTTCGCACCCAACGTCAACTCGTTCCGCCGCTTCCTGCCTGATACTTCGGCGCCGGTGAACGTGGAGTGGGGTGAAGAGAACCGCACCGTGGGCCTGCGGGTACCGGATGCGGGGCCGCAAAACCGACGGGTGGAAAACCGCCTGCCGGGCGCCGATGCCAACCCGTACCTGGCGATTGCCGCGAGCCTGCTCTGCGGTTACATCGGCATGGTCGAAGGCCTGAACCCGAGTGCGCCGGTGGTGGGGCGAGGCTATGAACGCCGCAACCTGCGCCTGCCGCTAACCATCGAAGACGCACTGGAACGCATGGAAAACAGCGCGACCATCGAGCGGTACCTGGGCAAAAATTTCATCACTGGCTACGTTGCGGTCAAGCGGGCCGAGCATGAAAACTTCAAGCGCGTGATCAGTTCGTGGGAAAGGGAATTCCTGCTCTTTGCCGTCTGATACGCCGGGCGCCGCCGCTGCCTGGCGGCGCCTTCACCTGATTGTTTTAGGAGATTCGTATGACCAGCAACAATCCGCAAACCCGTGAATGGCAAACCCTGAGCAATGATCACCACCTGGCTCCGTTCAGCGACTTCAAGCAGCTGAAAGAGAAAGGCCCGCGGATCATCACCAACGCCAAGGGCGTTTACCTCTGGGACAGCGAAGGCAACAAGATCCTCGACGGCATGGCCGGCCTGTGGTGCGTCGCGATTGGTTATGGTCGCGATGAACTGGCCGATGCCGCCAGTAAACAGATGCGTGAACTGCCTTACTACAACCTGTTCTTCCAGACTGCGCACCCACCGGTACTGGAACTGGCCAAGGCTATCGCCGACATCGCGCCAGAAGGCATGAACCATGTGTTCTTCACCGGCTCCGGCTCCGAAGGCAACGACACCATGCTGCGTATGGTTCGTCACTACTGGGCGATCAAGGGCCAGCCGAACAAGAAAGTCATCATCAGCCGCAAGAACGGCTATCACGGTTCCACCGTGGCCGGCGCGAGCCTGGGCGGCATGACGTACATGCACGAACAGGGCGACTTGCCGATCCCGGGTATCGTACACATCGCCCAGCCGTACTGGTTCGCCGAAGGCGGCGACATGACCCCGGAAGAATTCGGTATCTGGGCGGCCAACCAGCTGGAAGAAAAGATTCTGGAAGTCGGCGTCGACAACGTCGGTGCCTTTATTGCCGAGCCGATCCAGGGCGCCGGTGGCGTGATCATTCCGCCAGAGACCTACTGGCCGCGCATCAAGGAAATCCTCGCCAAGTACGACATCCTGTTCGTGGCTGACGAAGTGATTTGCGGTTTCGGTCGTACCGGCGAGTGGTTCGGTGCCGATTTCTACGACCTTAAGCCAGACATGATGACCATCGCCAAGGGCCTGACCTCGGGCTACATCCCGATGGGCGGCCTGATCGTGCGTGATGAAGTGGTGGACGTGCTCAACGAAGGCGGCGACTTCAACCACGGCTTCACTTACTCCGGTCACCCGGTAGCCGCTGCGGTGGCGCTGGAAAACATCCGCATCATGCGCGACGAGAAGATCATCGAGCGCGTACATGCAGAAACGGCACCGTATTTGCAAAAGCGTCTGCGGGAACTGAACGATCACCCGCTGGTGGGTGAAGTTCGTGGCGTGGGTCTGCTGGGGGCCATCGAACTGGTCCAGGACAAGGCCACGCGCAAGCGCTACGAAGGCAAGGGCGTCGGCATGATCTGCCGTCAGTTCTGCTTCGATAACGGCCTGATCATGCGCGCCGTCGGCGACACCATGATCATCGCTCCGCCACTGGTGATTACACCGGCGGAAATCGATGAACTGGTGACCAAGGCTCGCAAGTGTCTTGACCTGACCCTGAGTGCATTGCAGGGCTAAGTGCTAGGCTCTGAGCGGAAGTCCAAAGTTCTGCAAATGAACCAGGAACTTTCGCTCGGAACTGGTCAGAAAGCGTGGCCGTTCCTTGAAAGACCGATGTGGATCTTGCCAGACTAGCCGCGGTTCCAGTTGCCCGGGTTCGGTCGCTGAACAAGTGGTTCAAAAAAGAAAAATTTGGAGCATTACGCATGAAGGCACTAGGTAAAAAGCTCGCTGGCAAGACCCTCCTTGCCATGTCCGTGATGGGTTTGATGGCGGGCGCGGTTCAGGCCGATGACAAAGTACTGCACGTGTACAACTGGTCCGACTACATCGCACCGGATACCGTCAAGAAGTTTGAAGACGAGTCGGGCATCAAGGTTGTCTATGACGTCTTCGACAGCAACGAAACCCTGGAAGCCAAGTTGCTGGCAGGCAAGTCCGGTTACGACATCGTTGTACCGTCGAACAACTTCCTGGCCAAGCAGATCAAGGCTGGCGTCTACCAGAAGCTGGACAAGTCCAAGCTGCCTAACTGGAAGAACCTGAACACCGACCTGCTCAAGGCCGTTTCCGTGAGCGACCCGGGCAACGAACACGCCTTCCCGTACATGTGGGGTTCGATCGGTATCGGCTTCAACCCCGAGAAGGTCAAGGCTGCGCTGGGTGCCGACGCGCCGACCAACTCCTGGGACCTGCTGTTCAAACCTGAAAACGCCGCGAAGTTGAAATCGTGCGGCATCAGCTTCCTCGATTCGCCAACCGAGATGATTCCGGTGGCGTTGCACTACCTGGGCTATCCAACCGACAGCCAGGACAAGAAACAACTGGCCGAAGCCGAAGCGCTGTTCCTGAAAATCCGCCCTTCGGTAGGTTACTTCCACTCGTCCAAGTACATCTCCGACCTGGCCAACGGCAACATCTGCGTGGCTGTGGGTTACTCGGGTGACATTTACCAGGCCAAGTCCCGCGCGGAAGAAGCCGGTGGCAAGGTGAAAGTCAGCTACAACATTCCAAAAGAAGGTGCCGGCAGCTTCTACGACATGGTCGCCATCCCTAAAGATGCCGAAAACGTCGAAGGCGCCTACAAGTTCATGACCTTCCTGCAGAAGCCGGAAATCATGGCTGAAATCACCAACGCCGTGCGCTTCCCGAACGGTAACGCGGCTGCAACTGCGTTGGTCGATAAAGACATCACCAGCGACCCGGGCGTTTACCCACCGGCGGACGTGCTCGCCAAGTTGTACGCGATTGCCGACTTGCCGGCCGCGACGCAGCGGATCATGACCCGCAGCTGGACCAAGATCAAATCCGGTAAATAAGCCGGTTTTATGCAACAACCTGTTGTCGCCACCCGCGCGGTGGCGACAACAGGTGTAATTAAATGACAGAAAGTTTTGCTGGAACGGTTTTTCGAGGGTAAGTTGCGCGCCGGTTTTGTTGCCGGGCAACCACGGTTGTCATGTAACACGGGGCAACTTGGGCCCAACTAATTTCAGAGGACCTCCACTTGCCTATTTTTTCTTTGTTGCGCAATGCCATGCTGGCGGGCGCCGGGTTGACGCTGGCTGTCAGTGCCCAGGCCGCCGGTACCGTGCATATTTATAACTGGTCGGACTACATCGGCGAGACCACCCTGGCCGACTTCCAGAAAGAAACCGGTATCAAGCCGGTTTATGACGTCTTCGATTCCAACGAAACCCTGGAAGGTAAATTGCTGGCCGGGCGTACCGGCTACGACGTGGTCGTGCCGTCGAACCACTTCCTCGGCAAACAGATCAAGGCCGGAGCATTCCAGAAGCTCGACAAGTCTCAGCTGCCGAACTATTCGAACCTCGACCCGGTGCTGCTCAAGCGCCTGGAGCAGAACGATCCGGGCAACCTGTACGCCGTGCCGTACCTGTGGGGCACCAACGGCATCGGTTACAACGTCGACAAGGTCAAGGCTGTGCTGGGCGTCGATACGATTGATTCGTGGGGCGTGCTGTTCGAGCCGGAGAACATCAAGAAGCTGCAAAGTTGTGGCGTCGCGTTTCTCGATTCCGCCGATGAAATGATGCCGACAGTGCTCAACTACATGGGCCTGAATGCCAACAGCACTAACCCTGAAGATTACAAAAAGGCCGAAGAGAAGTTGCTCGCAGTACGGCCTTACGTGACCTACTTCCACTCCTCCAAGTACATCGCGGATCTGGCCAACGGCGATATCTGCGTGGCGATCGGTTTCTCCGGTGACATCTTCCAGGCCAAGAACCGCGCCGAAGAAGCCAAGAAAGGCGTGAACATTGCCTACTCGATTCCGAAAGAGGGCGGTGCACTCTGGTTCGACATGCTGGCGATTCCGAAGGACTCGGCCAACGTCAAACAAGCCCACGCCTTCATCAACTATTTGCTCAAGCCTGAGGTGATTGCCCAGGTCAGCGATTACGTCGGCTATGCCAACCCTAACCCGGGGTCGGACAAACTGATGGAACAGTCCATTCGCACCGACGAAGCGGTTTATCCACCGCAAGAGGTGCTCGACAAGACCTACGTGTCGATCGAGTTACCGCCGAATATTCAACGTTTGATGACCCGCAGCTGGACCAAGGTCAAGTCGGGTAAATAGCCTCAAGGCTCAAACTATCCAAGGTTGGCTCACCTTGAGCGAACTGCACTCTTTTTTTCTGGGAGTTTCGTAAATGGCAGTTGCCTCCGGCGCCTATAAGAAAGCCCTCGAGGGCGACCAGCAACCTAAACAGGTGCTGGTCAAAATCGACCGGGTCACGAAGAAGTTCGACGAGACGATTGCCGTGGACGATGTGTCCCTGGAAATCAAGAAAGGCGAAATTTTCGCCCTGCTCGGCGGTTCGGGATCGGGCAAATCCACTTTGCTGCGCATGCTCGCAGGTTTCGAACGGCCCACGGAGGGACGCATTTTCCTCGATGGCGTAGACATCACAGACATGCCGCCCTACGAGCGGCCGATCAACATGATGTTCCAGTCCTACGCTCTGTTCCCGCACATGACCGTGGCGCAGAACATCGCTTTCGGCCTCAAGCAGGACAAGATTCCCGCGGCAGAAGTCGACGCCCGCGTGGCCGAAATGCTCAAGCTGGTGCAGATGAGCCAGTACGCCAAGCGCAAGCCGCATCAATTGTCCGGCGGTCAGCGTCAGCGTGTGGCCCTGGCCCGTTCCCTGGCCAAGCGTCCGAAGCTGCTGCTGCTCGACGAACCGATGGGCGCACTGGACAAGAAGCTGCGTTCGCAAATGCAGCTGGAGCTGGTGGAGATCATCGAGCGCGTCGGCGTGACCTGCGTCATGGTGACCCACGACCAGGAAGAGGCCATGACCATGGCCGAGCGCATCGCGATCATGCACCTGGGCTGGATCGCCCAGATCGGCAGCCCGATCGACATCTACGAAACCCCGACCAGTCGCCTGGTCTGCGAATTCATCGGTAACGTGAACATCTTCGAAGGCGAAGTGATCGACGACGCCGAAGGCCACGCGATCATTACCTGCAAAGACCTGGATCGCCAGATCTACGTCGGCCACGGCATCAGCACTTCGGTGCAGGACAAGTCGGTCACCTACGCGATCCGTCCGGAAAAACTGCTGGTCACCGCCGACATGCCGACCTGCCAGTACAACTGGTCCAGCGGCAAGGTGCACGACATCGCCTACCTGGGCGGGCACTCGGTGTTCTACGTCGAACTGCCAAGCGGCAAGCTGGTGCAGTCGTTCGTGGCCAACGCCGAGCGTCGCGGGCAGCGTCCGACCTGGGGTGATCAGGTCTACGTGTACTGGGAAGACGACAGCGGCGTGGTGCTTCGCTCATGAACATGCGCAAACTCAAGCGTCGACTCAATCGAATAATTCCCGGTGGCCGTCAAATGGTCATCGGGGTTCCCTTCATCTGGCTGTTCCTGTTCTTCATGCTGCCGTTCTTCATCGTACTGAAGATCAGCTTCGCAGAAGCGGACGTGGCCATTCCGCCCTACACCGAAATCTACAGCTACGCCGAGCAGAAGCTGCAGTTGCTGCTTAACCTGGGCAACTACGCGATGCTGGCCGGTGACGAGCTGTACATCGCCGCATATCTCGGCTCGCTGAAGATGGCGCTGTTCAGCACCATCCTCTGCCTGGTGATCGGCTACCCGATGGCCTACGGCATCTCCGTTGCCCGCAAGGAAGTGCAGACGGTGCTGGTGCTGTTGATCATGATGCCGACCTGGACTGCGATCCTGATCCGCGTTTACGCGTGGATGGGCATCCTCAGCAACAACGGCCTGCTCAATGGGTTCCTGATGAGCATGGGCTGGATCGACGAGCCGCTGCAGATCCTCAACACCAACCTGGCGGTCTACATCGGCGTGGTTTATTCCTACCTGCCGTTCATGATCCTGCCGCTGTACGCCAACCTGGTGAAGCACGACCAGAGCCTGCTGGAAGCTGCGTCGGACCTGGGTTCGAGCACCTTCAACAGCTTCTGGAAAATCACCGTGCCGCTGTCGAAAAACGGCATCATCGCCGGCTGCATGCTGGTGTTCATCCCGGTGGTGGGCGAGTTCGTGATCCCGGAACTGCTCGGCGGTCCGGAAACCCTGATGATCGGTAAAGTGCTCTGGCAAGAGTTCTTCAACAACCGTGACTGGCCGGTGGCGTCTGCCCTGGCGGTAGTGATGCTGGCGATCCTGATTGTGCCGATTATCCTGTTCAACCGCAGTCAGGCCAAGGAAATGGAGGGTAAAGAATGAAGCGCTTCCGTTTCTCCAGCCTGATGCTGGTACTGGGTCTGTTGTTCATCTACCTGCCGATGCTGATCCTGGTGATCTACTCGTTCAACGCCTCGAAACTGGTAACGGTGTGGGGCGGCTGGTCGATCAAGTGGTACGTCGGCCTGCTCGACAACAGCCAACTGATGGGTTCGGTGGTGCGTTCGCTGGAAATTGCCTGCTACACGGCGGTGGCGGCGGTGGCATTGGGCACACTGGCGGCGTTCGTCCTGACGCGCATTACGCGCTTCAAGGGCCGTACCCTGTTCGGTGGCCTGGTCACCGCGCCGCTGGTGATGCCTGAGGTGATCACCGGTCTGTCGCTGTTGCTGCTGTTCGTGGCCATGGCGCAGATGATCGGCTGGCCGCAGGAACGCGGCATCGTCACCATCTGGATCGCCCACACCACGTTCTGTGCGGCCTATGTGGCGGTGGTGGTTTCGGCGCGCTTGCGCGAGCTGGACCTGTCCATCGAAGAGGCGGCCATGGACCTCGGTGCACGGCCGTGGAAGGTGTTCTTCCTGATCACCATCCCGATGATCGCACCGTCGTTGGCGGCGGGCGGGATGATGTCCTTCGCATTGTCCCTCGATGACCTGGTGCTGGCGAGTTTCGTGTCGGGCCCGGGTTCCACGACCCTGCCGATGGAAGTGTTCTCGGCGGTGCGTCTGGGGGTCAAGCCCGAGATCAACGCCGTGGCCAGCCTGATCCTGCTGGCGGTGTCGATCGTGACTTTCCTGGTCTGGTTCTTCAGCCGTCGTGCCGAAGAAAGCCGTCGTCGTGCGATCCAGCAGGCGATCGAAGAAGCGGCAGCCGACTCGTGGAAGCAACCGGACGTGCGTCGCGCACAGGCACCGGAAGCGGCTTGAGTCTGAACCAGGGGTGACCACAACAATGTGGTCACCCCGATTCAAAATGTGGGAGCGGGCTTGCTCGCGAAAGCGGTGTGTCAGTCAATGTGGATGTCGACTGACACGACCCCTTCGCGAGCAAGCCCGCTCCCACATTTGCTCATGCGACCCAGGGCGATTTGCGGATGACCTCGACGAAGTTCATCGGCTTGAACCCCGGCTCCTGATCCGCCAGCACATCGGCTTTCACATTACCAAACGTGGTCTGCGGACGATGGCGCAAGCCATCGGCAAACGCGCAGATGATGCACTCCTTGAACCCTTCGCCCCGTGGATGCGCATGCACCACCGCTTCGCGCTGCACGCTGGAAAACGCTGCGTAGTCCATGCCCAGCACGTCCATCTCGACGCCAGCCGTGACCAGCGCCACGGTGGGCCGCAAATGCCGGGGCACGCCCGGCGTGGTGTGCAGGGCAATCGATAGCCAGACCTGTTCGATGTCGTCATCGCTCAACCCGTAGGGCTTGAGGAACGCCGCTGCAGCGTTGGCACCATCGACTTCGAAGCGCTCGTTGTCGCTGCGATAACCTTGCACCAGGCCCAGGTCATGGAACATCGCGCCGACGTACAGCAACTCCGGGTTGTAGGCCAGTCGCTTGCGCTCACCGCTCAGTGCGCCGAACAGGAAGACCCGGCGCGAGTGGTGGTAGAGCAGGTCGGACTCGATGTCGCGAATGTATTCGGTGGTGGCCCTGGCCAGTGCGCTGTCGGGGATCTGGATGCCGGCGATGGTGCTGCTCATGGAGTTTTCCTCGTCGTGAACGCCTTGGCGGCGCTGAGGGTTTCAGTCTGTTCCGGCCCCCGAGACCGGACAATCGATCCATGGCTGCGATCCAGGCCAATGAGCGTGCATATCGCGCCAACCTCGCTTGTTATGTGTGGATTGGCTAGGGTTGCTGGTGAGCAGCTAGAAAAGATCGCAGCCTTCGACAGCTCCTACATGGCATTGCGCTCACCTGTAGGAGCTGCCGAAGGCTGCGATCTTTTTTCAACGTTGAGGATGAACTTGAACCATGCAGAAAACCGTAGCCATCGTGGTGTTCGCCGGCGTCCAGTCACTGGATGTCACCGGTCCCATGGATGTGTTTTCCGAGGCCAATCGCTTCCTTACCCCGCAGGATCACTATCGTCTGGAGGTGATCGGCGTCGAGCGCGGGATGATGGCGTGCTCCAACGGTTTGGCACTCAATGCCCATCGGCATTTCAGCGAGGCGCTGGAGCCATACGACCTGTTGCTGGTGGCCGGCGGGCCGCAGTTGCCGTTCATGAGTTTCGGTATGGCATTCGATGGCTGGTTGCGCGATGCCTGTGCCCGGGCCAAGCGCTTTGGCTCGATCTGCAATGGCGCGTTCATGCTCGCCCGGGCCGGATTGCTGGAGGGGCGCACGGTCACCACGCACTGGCAGGACGCATCGGATCTGGCGGTGTTGTGTCCCACGTCCCGGGTGGAGGCGGATCGACTGTATGTCGAGGACGGCGAGCTGTTCACCTCGGCCGGGGTCACCGCGGGTATCGATCTGTCGCTGTATCTGTTGGGTCGGGATCACGGGTCGGAAGTGGCGCTGAATGTCGCCAAGCGGCTGGTGGTGTTTACCCAGCGTTCGGGCGGGCAGTCGCAATTCAGTCCGTTCCTCACGCCGCACGCCGAAACGGATTCAGCGGTGGCGATGGTGCAGCATTACGTGCTGGCCAACCTGACGGGCGACCTGACGATCGCCGACCTGGCCAATGCCGCCAACATGAGCGCGCGGAACTTCTCCCGGGTGTTTGCCAGGGAAGCGAAAATCACCCCGGCCGAGTTCGTCGAGCGTGCGCGAGTGGATGCGGCGAGGACGCTGCTGGAAAGTACCCGCGCGCCGCTCAAGACCGTGGCCTATCAATGCGGCTTTCGCGATGCCCAGCATATGCGCAGTGTGTTCAATCGTAGATTGGGGGTGACGCCGCAGCAGTTCAGGTTGAATTTTGCGGCGATGGTTTGAGCTGACATTTTTATTGCCTGTGAGGGACCCTTCGCGGGCAAGCCCGCTCCCACAGGGTTCTCTGGTGTTCACACAATTTGTGTTCGACACAGATCCCTGTGGGAGCGAGCTTGCTCGCGATGAGGCCAGTCCAGCCAGCAAAATCTATGGCACAGCCCGCGCCGGCAACAGCTTCAACGTACTGCGCGTGTTGGCCGTGACTTCTTCATCATTGAGATGCGCCTGGAAGTACATCCCCTCGATGTAGGCCTCGGCCTGATCATCATAGTGACTGTCGAACAGTACGCCGCTCTGGCCGACCGGGTTGACGGTCAGGCTGTGGGTCGGGTCGGCGAAGTCGATCAGGCGTCGGGTCGAGGGGCCATAAGTGACGGGCCAGGGTGCCGGGCCAATTTTCGCCGAGAGGTTGTTGGGCACTTCATGGCTGCCCGGTGCGGCGAAGGGGCCGACATTGAAGAACAGGTCCAGCGGCTTTTGCTGCCCCAGCGGATGGCCGTGGGTCAACGTGTGCGCGTTGCCCCACTGCCATTGCGAGGCGTCGGCGCCGAGTGTGCTCTTGAGGTGCGCGAGGCTGGCTTGCCAGGCGGCCTTCACCGTATCGGCACGGGTTTCCTTGCCGAGGGTGCTGCGGTTGTCCCACCACGGTGAATCGGCGCTGGCGGCCAGGCGGGGGAGCGCGGCGTCGATCACCCGGGTCGAGAGCAGCGTTTCGAAGAAGTCGTTACCCAGTTCATCGCGCATCGTCGCGTCAGCCAGGTTGAACAGGAGCTGGTTGAACAGCGTGGCGCTGGTCGAGTCGAGGGGGTAATCGCCTTGCCACTGGGCCAGTTGCTCCACCAGTTTGAGCTCGGCGGGATCGCTCACCACTTCGCGCAATACTGGCAACAGTGGTGCCAACAGGCGCGGGCCGTAGGCGGTGGTGGTGCCCAGTTGCAGCTTCTGGCTGTTTTCCAGGTCCCATTTGACCGCTTTGTCACTGAGCTGGCGATTGAGTTGCTGGCCGCGATCGGCAAGGTTGTAGTAGCCGGGAATCTCCATGCCGGTCGGCGACACTGGCTGGAAGTTGGCCGAGACGATGTAGCCCCGGGCCGGGTTTTCTTCCTGGGGGTTGGCCGTGAACGGGTAAAAGCCGTCCTTGTCCGCCTCGGCGGTGCTGCCGTCGAGGATGAACCACGGGCGTACACCCGTCGGGCGTTTAGGCAATTGCGCCGCCGCCCACCAGCCGATGTCACCCTTGGCATTGGCCCAGACAACGTTCAGGCCCGGGGCCTGGATTTTTGCCGAGGCACTGCGGGCCTTGGCCAGGGTGTCGGCGCGATTGAGCTGGTAGAAGCCCTCCAGGATCGGGTTCTGGCTTTCGAGAAACGCCCACCACATGGCAATCGGCGTTTTGCCGGCGCCGCTGCCCAAGGCATCGTTGACGATCGGGCCGTGGGGCGACTGGCGCAACACCAGGGTGACTGGCGCCTGGCCCTTGACCGCGATCTGCTGCTCGCTGGTCGTCATGTCCACCCATTTGCCGCGATACCAGACCTGATTGGGGTTGTCCGGGTTGACCTTCTCGGCGATCAGGTCGAGGTCGTCGTTCTGGAACATGGTGATGCTCCAGCCGAAGTCGCTGTTCATGCCCAGGGAGGCAAACGGCATCAGGGCCTGATAGTGGCCGTAGAGTTCAAAGCCCGGCGCCGAGAGCTGTGCTTCGTACCACACCGACGGCGCGGAAAAACGGATATGCGGATCACCCGCCAGCAACGGCTTGCCGTTTTGGGTCCGGCTGCCCGCGACGACCCAGGCGTTGCTGCCCTCGAACTGTGGCAGGCCGTTGTCAGCCAGGGCTTGCTCGCTCAGGCGGGCGAGGGCGTTGAGGTCTTTCCAGTCGGCGCTGGCCAAGGGTGTGCCGGTCCCGTTGAGCACGCCCTTTGGCTGCCAGTCGAGATCGAAGATGTTCAGGTATTCAGGCCCCAGTTGATCGCGCACGAATGTCAGCAAGGGTTCGGTACGAAATGCCGCGGCAAAACTGTAGGCCATGTAGCCGGCGATGCTGATGGTGTCCTGGGCCGTGAACGGGCGTTTTGGAATGCCCAGCACATCGAACTCCACGGGTTTGGCGTGGCTGTCCTGATACTGGTTGATGCCGTCCAGATAGGCTTGCATGGCGATGAAGGAGGGCGACTGCTTGTCGAGATTCGCCAAGTAGGTTTCGGCACGTTCGCGAATGCGCAGGCTGCGCATCAGTTTGTCGGTATCGAGCAGTTTCGGCCCCAGCACTTCGGCCAGTTCGCCACGGGCCAGGCGACGCAGGACTTCCATCTGGAACAGGCGGTCCTGGGCATGCACATAGCCGAGGGCACGGTACAGGTCGGTTTCGTTGTCGGCGCGGATGTGCGGGACGCCGCGCTCGTCGTAGCGCACGGTGACGGAGCCTTGCAGGTGTTGCAGTTCCATCATGCCCTGGCGTGACGGCTGCTTGCTGTAGAGGTACCAACCGGCCCCGGCGGCCAGCATGACGATCAACAGAGCGAGAGCGGTCAGGCTGCGTTTCATGGAGACTCCTTGTTGTTATTGTGATTCCTGGCGCCACTGTGTAACACGTTGCGCCGATTTGGCGCATCGCCCGTAGGAGGGATTCGTATTACTGCGTCTTTCCCTATTTGCTTGGCTCGACAAGCCACGGGCAGTAACACCCCACCGCCAGTGTGTGCGTGGCACTCACCGCACGTCCCTCATCCAGCGCTTGCAGGATCGGTTCGATAAAGCTGTTGCTCGAATTGCAGGTCAGGCCTTCGCTGTAGGGGCCGAAATACGCCAGTTTGCCGCTGCGATCCCAGATCGCCACGGCCGGGCTGGCGGGGATCTGTTCGGAGCCGGGCAGGACGTCGATGGTTTTCAGGCTGCTCAAGGTGCCCGGCAATTGGCCGTGGCTGCCGGGTTTTTGCACGGCATAGAATTCCACGCCATGGGGAATGTAGCGCTCGACCAGTTCGGTCAGGTGTTGTTGGTTGCCGACATTGCACGGGCAGGCCGGGTCCCAGAAGTGCACCAGGCGGATGGCGCCAGGGCCGGCGAGGGATTCGGGAAGGCGCAGCGGATCGCCGGAAAACATCGCGGTGTGCTCGCTGAACGCCCGCAGGTAACGCCCCTGGAACCAGTCGTAGGCCGCCCACAATGCGCCGGCACACACCACGGCGAGCAGGCTGGCAAACAGGGTGGCGCGAAGGGGCGAGCGCATCGGTTCAATCCTCGAAGGTCGGCTAGCTTGCCATGCTTGCCGCGACAGATGAATATCGCAGGCCTATAAAGTCCGTTTCACGTTCTGGAATCGTCCATGCCGGCTACTTTCGACCCTGATTTTCTACGTGCAAGCCTGCTGCCATTGGCGGCCGGGCAGCCGTTGTCGGCGCAGGCGCAGGCTTACCAGCGATTCTACGGGCTGGATTTTGCCTCGCGTCAGGTGCGCAGTGGCCTTGGGCGATTCGAGGTCGACGGTTATGAGCTGGTCAGCCAGTTCTGGTGGCCCGAGCGGGCAAAGGCGACGTTGTTTGTCATCCACGGTTTCTACGACCACACCGGGCTCTACCGGCATGTGATCGAATGGGCGCTGGACCAGGGCTTTGCGGTGATTGCCTGCGACTTGCCGGGGCATGGCTTGTCCAGTGGCGAACGGGCGAGCATCAAGGATTTCGCCGAGTACCAGGACACGCTGCAAGGTCTGTTCAGTGAGGCGCAGTCTCTCGACCTGCCGCAGCCGTGGCACCTGTGCGGGCAGAGCACCGGCGGGGCGATCGTGATCGATCATGTGTTGAATGCGGGGGCGAGCAGCCCGGCCCAGGGGCAGGTGATTCTGCTGTCGCCGCTGGTGCGGCCGCGGGCGTGGGGTTGGTCGCAGCTGAGTTATTACCTGCTCAAGCCTTTCGTCAAAGCCATCGCCCGACGTTTCAGCGAGAACTCCAGCGACCCGGCCTTTCTGCCGTTCCTGCAAGCCGATCCGTTGCAGCCGCTGCGTCTGCCGACGGCCTGGGTGGGCGCATTGGCGCGCTGGATCAAGCGCATCGAGGCCGCTCCCGTGAGTGCCCGCCGGCCGCTGATCGTGCAGGGGCAGGCCGACATGACGGTGGATTGGGAACACAACCTGGAAGTGTTGCGGGGCAAGTTTGATCGGCCGCAGGTGCTGATGCTTCCCGAGGCGCGGCATCATCTGGCGAATGAGACGCTGGTGATGCGAGAGGAGTATTTCGGGTTCTTGACCAGGCGGATGAGCCGGCAATATCGATGAGTCAAGATCGAAAGATCGCAGCCTTCGGCAGCTCCTACCGAACGTTTGTAGGAGCTGCCGAAGGCTGCGATCTTTTTTACTGGGTCAGGTTCGAATTACTCTGCCCCACCGCCAACCCTGCCCGGATTGCTGCCAATGCGGCTTGATAATAAGCCTGGCCTTCCGAAGATTCAGCAAAGGTCGCGAACTCTTCCAGTTCGTTGTCCGACAGGTCGCGATAGACATACAGCAGCGTGTTGTTCAGGTCGCTGCCGATCTGGTCCATCAGGCGCTGGCGTTGGCCGTTGAGCATGCCTTGGGCCTGACCGGCACCGAGCAACCCGGGGATCATCGAACTCAAGCTGTCGGCGGCGACGCCAGCAATCGCCAGGCTGACTTCCGCGCCGGCCTCGCGTGCGGGCAGGGCTTGTGCCAGGTGGCCGATGATCAGCATGCGGCTGTCACTGGCCTGCATCTTCGGCAGGCCCTTGGCGTTTTTCGCCAGTTGGTCGCGACGGGTCGCCAGCAGCTCGGCGGCGACGACTTTCTTGCCCAGGGGTGACTGGAAAAACGTCAGCGCGGGCTTGGGGTTGGCGAGGTTCTTGCGCAATTGCGCTTCGGCGCGCTGGTCCATGGCCTGGGCGGAAAAACGCTGATTGCTGTTACTGACCAGTGCCTGAAATACCGCTGGAGGCAGGCTGCCCTGGTAGCGTTGCTGAGCGGCCGAGAGGGCGTCGCTGAAATGCGCGCGTTGTTCCGGCCAGCCGGCGACCTTGTACAACAGGTCATGGCCGTCTGCCCAGGCGGGCATAACGCAGAACATCAGCAGTGATAAAAGCAAACGGCGCATAGGGACTCCTGTCAGCAGGCGACTATTCTCCGTGCGGCACTCCTGCTTGTCGAGAATTCGTATCAACCCGCTGCGCGGCTCTGTCGGATTTCCGGGCACAGGAATACTATGCGCGCCATGCAAATATCCTCTGATCACCCGCTGCTGCTACGAATCGTCGACGACCTGGCCGAGCACGGCTGGTCGCAGCAGAATATTTTCCTGCCTCTGGATCTGACCCGGGCGCTGGCGGCCGAGTGTCGCAAACGTGCTGCCGAGGGTGAACTGGCTCCGGCCGCCGTCGGCCGTGGACCGTTTTCGGAGATCCGCGAAGGGATTCGTGGCGACCATATCCAGTGGATCGACCCCGGCCAGGCCGAGGCGTGCGACAGCTACCTGAGTTTGATGAACAGCCTGCGCGAGGCGATCAATCGCGGTCTGTTTCTCGGCCTGGAGGATTTCGAAAGCCATTTTGCGATGTACCCGCCCGGTGCGTTCTACCTGAAGCACGTCGACCGCTTTCGCGATGACGACCGGCGTATGGTTTCGGCGGTGGTTTACCTCAATGACGCCTGGCTTCCCGAACTCGGCGGCCAGTTGCGCATGTACCTCGACAATGATCGCGTCCACGACGTGCAACCTGTAGGCGGCTGCCTGGTGGTGTTTCTCTCCGGAGAGGTTCCCCATGAAGTCCTGCCCGCGACCCGGGATCGCCTGTCGCTGACCGGCTGGTTCCGCCGGCGCGGCAACGAGCCGTTCTGATCATGCAGAAAATTCTCGTCAGCCGCTGCCTGTTGGGCCACCGCGTCCGTTACGACGGCGGGGCCAGCGGGCCGTTCGATCAGCTTCAGCAGTGGCTTGATGAGGGGCGGGTCGTGCCGTTGTGCCCCGAGGTGGCCGGTGGATTGCCAACACCTCGGGCGGCAGCGGAAATTCCAGGCGGGCAGGGCGTGCAAGTCCTCGATGGCCAGGCGTTGGTGATCACCACCGAGGGTGAGGACGTCAGTTCGCAGTTTCTGTCGGGGGCGTATCAGGCACTGGAGCTGGTACAAAAGCACGGCATCCGCATCGCCGTCCTCAAGGCCAACAGCCCGTCCTGCGGCAATCTGCTGACCTATGACGGGACGTTCAGCGGTGTGAAGGTCAGTGGCGAGGGCGTGACGGCGGCACTGCTCAAACGCCACGGGGTGCAGGTGTTCAGTGAGCTGGAGTTGCCGCAGGCGGCGCAGGCGTTGGCAACACTCGATTAACGAGCGACACAAGACACTGTGGGAGCGAGCTTGCTCGCGATGGCGGCCTGACATCCAACATCAATGTTGACTGGACTGGCCTCATCGCGAGCAAACTCGCTCCCACAGGTTCTGCATTTACTTCAGTTCTGCAGCTTCGGCACCACACCCGCATCCGCCCCCAACCACTTCTGCTCCAGCGCTTGCAGTCGTCCGTCATCCTTGATCCGCTGCAAGGCGTTTTCCAGGCTGGCATGGAACGCCGGATTACCCTTCTGGAACGGAATCGCCAGGCTCACGGCCGGGTTGGTTTTGGGCGTCTCTTGCGTCAGCGATTGCACCAGCAAAATGGAGCGCGGCTCTTCTTTCTGCGCGATCAGTTGCGCATGGGTTTGAATGTAAGGCTCGCTGAAGTCGAAACGATCCTTGAGATCCGGGGTCACTGCTATGTGGTTGATAGCGATGTCGTATTTGCCGCTTTCGACGCCGGTCAGCAGATCGCTGCCGTCG
This sequence comes from Pseudomonas monachiensis, assembly GCF_047345015.1. Lineage (NCBI taxonomy): Bacteria > Pseudomonadati > Pseudomonadota > Gammaproteobacteria > Pseudomonadales > Pseudomonadaceae > Pseudomonas > Pseudomonas monachiensis. Next base: position 5,885,640 of record NZ_CP178857.1, on the reverse strand, counting down.
GTGACGACAAAGTCGGCCCGGACATCGAGTTCACTTGCCAGCAGTTGGCCCAGCTCGACTTCGAAGCCGGTGAGCTTGTCGTCATCCTTGAAGTTGAATGGGGGAGTGTTGGCTTCAACGGCAATGCGCAATTCGCCCCGGTCGTTGACGTCATCAATCAGTTCGGCATGAGCCAAAGGGCTCAGAAGGGGTAGCAGGCAGATCAGGCCAGGCAGAAAGCGCATGGTCACTCCTTTGAATTTATTATCGCGACCCTCTGATTCAGGCTCGCTTTGCTATGGTTGTCGAGTGCCTTCGACAACGAATGGCCATGAAGTTGTCATGGTCACGCGGATTTTACGGAAAAACTGGAGAAGAGAATGAAAACCTTTATGTCACGTGCTGCTTTGGCTGGCCTGTTGATGGGTGTTTCGGTGCTGGCCAGTGCTGCAACGCCGGCTCCGAAAGGCGCCGAAGTGTCCATCGTGTCTCCCAAGGATGGCGCAACGGTTCCCCAGACGGTCGTGGTCAAGTTCGCGGTCGAGAACGTTGCCTTGGCACCGGCGGGCGATACCACCAAGAACACCGGTCACCACCACTTGCTGATCGATGTCGACGAGCTGCCCGCCGCCGGTGCGCCGATTCCCAAGGATGCCAACCACATGCATTTCGGCAACGCGCAGACCCAGGCTGAAGTAACGCTCACGCCGGGCAAGCACACCTTGCAGTTGGAACTGGGCGATAGCAACCACATGCCGTTCGATCCGCCGATCGTTTCCGAGAAGATCACCGTCAACGTCAAGTAACGTTGTGGCGTGAATGAAAAAGGGAGCCCGAAGGCTCCCTTTTTTGTCGCTCAGGTCGTGATCAGAACAACACGCGACTACGGATGGTGCCTTTGACGTGTTGCAGCTTCTCTTGCGCCAGATCCGAGTACTCGGCGTCGACGTCGATTACCACGTAACCGACTTTCTCGTTGGTCTGCAGGAACTGACCGGAGATGTTGATGCCGTTTTCGGCGAAGACCTTGTTGATCTCGCTGAGCACGCCCGGGATGTTTTCGTGGATGTGCAGCAGGCGGTGCTTGCCAGGGTGAGCCGGCAGGGCCACTTCCGGGAAGTTCACGGACGATACCGAAGTACCGTTGTCGCTGTACTTGACCAGTTTTTCCGCCACTTCCAGACCGATGTTGGCCTGGGCTTCAGCGGTGGAACCGCCGATGTGCGGGGTCAGGATCACGTTGTCCAGGCCACGCAGCGGGCTTTCGAACTCTTCGTCGTTGGAGCGTGGCTCCACCGGGAATACGTCGATGGCCGCGCCGATCAGGTGCTTGTCCTTGATGGCTGCCGCCAGGTGGTCCAGTTCGACCACGGTGCCGCGGGCGGCATTGATCAGGATGCCGCCTTTCTTGATGGCGCGGATTTCCTTCTCGCCCATCATCCACTGGGTGGCGGCGGTTTCCGGAACGTGCAGCGAAACGATGTCGGACATCGCCAGCAGCTCGTGCAGGTTGCCTACCTGAGTGGCGTTACCCAATGGCAGCTTGGTGATGGTGTCGTAGAAGTACACCTGCATGCCCAAGCCTTCCGCCAGGACCGACAGTTGAGTGCCGATCGAGCCGTAGCCGACGATGCCCAGCTTCTTGCCACGGATCTCGAAGGAATTGGCCGCGCTCTTGATCCAGCCGCCACGGTGGCAGGAAGCGTTCTTCTCAGGGATGCCGCGCAGCAGCAGGATCGCTTCGGCCAGCACCAGCTCCGCTACGGAACGGGTGTTGGAGTACGGTGCGTTGAACACCGCGATGCCGCGTTCGCGGGCCGCGTCCAGGTCGACCTGGTTGGTGCCGATGCAGAAACACCCTACAGCCACGAGCTTCTTCGCGTGATCGAAGATCTCTTCGGTCAGTTGAGTGCGGGAGCGAATGCCGATGAAGTGAGCATCAGCGATCTTTTCCTTGAGCTGGGCTTCCGGCAGAGAACCCGTGAGGTACTCGATGCTGGTGTAGCCCGCCGCCTTGAGGACGTCGACAGCCGATTGGTGGACGCCTTCGAGAAGAAGGAACTTGATCTTGCTCTTATCGAGAGAAGTCTTGCTCATCTGCGTAAACCTGTGTCCCGGAGAAAAAATGGCAGGAAGTAGCCAGCAGATGCTGACCCGGACGGCAGGAAAGCCGTCACCGCAGAACAGCCCTTGGGCACTATCCTGCGGGGTCGTTATGCTAGCATATGCACCCCGCTAAACACTCATTCCTGCGACGTGAAGCGTTCTCAGGATGACCATGAATTGTTCGAGAGTTCTGTCGATGACCAATCCTGCCCTGATTGAAGAGCTGAAGACCCTGGTTGAGCCTGGCAAGGTGCTGACCGATGCCGACTCCCTGAATGCTTACGGAAAGGATTGGACCAAGCATTTCGCCCCGGCCCCGACCGCCATCGTGTTCCCCAAGACCACCGAGCAGGTCCAGGCCATTGTCCTGTGGGCGAACAAACACAAGGTGGCGCTGGTGCCGTCCGGCGGTCGTACCGGTCTTTCCGCAGCAGCGGTGGCGGCCAATGGTGAGGTCGTGGTGTCCTTTGACTACATGAACCAGATCCTCGACGTGAACCTCACTGACCGCACGGCCGTTTGCCAGCCGGGCGTGGTCACCGAGCACCTGCAGAACGTCGCCGAAGAGAAAGGCCTGTACTACCCGGTGGACTTCGCTTCGGCGGGTTCGAGCCAGATTGGCGGCAATATCGGCACCAATGCCGGCGGGATTAAGGTGATTCGCTACGGCATGACCCGTAACTGGGTCGCCGGCATGAAAGTGGTCACCGGCAAGGGTGACGTTCTGGAACTGAACCGCGACCTGATCAAGAACGCCACCGGCTACGACATGCGCCAGCTGTTCATCGGTGCCGAAGGTACCCTCGGGTTCGTGGTCGAAGCGACCATGCGCCTGGACCGCGCACCGAAAAACCTCACTGCAATGGTCCTCGGTACCGCCGATTTCGATTCGATCATGCCGGTGCTGCACGCCTTCCAGAGCAAGCTTGACCTGACCGCCTTCGAATTCTTCTCCGACAAAGCCCTGGCCAAAGTCATGGCTCGTGGCGATGTGCCGGCGCCGTTCGAATCCGATTGCCCGTTCTACGCGCTGCTGGAATTCGAAGCGACCACCGAGGAAGTGGCCAACCACGCCCTGGAAACCTTCGAGCACTGCGTCGAGCAGGGCTGGGTACTGGACGGTGTGATGAGCCAGAGCGAAACCCAGCTGCAGAACCTGTGGAAGCTGCGCGAATACATCTCCGAAACCATTTCCCACTGGACACCGTACAAAAACGACATCTCGGTCACCGTATCGAAAGTCCCGGCATTCCTGAAGGAAATCGACGCCATCGTCGGCGAACACTACCCGGATTTCGAAATCGTCTGGTTCGGCCACATCGGCGACGGCAACCTGCACTTGAACATCCTCAAGCCGGATAACCTGAGCAAGGATGAGTTCTTCGCCAAGTGCGCGACCGTCAACAAGTGGGTGTTCGAAACCGTCGAGAAGTACAACGGTTCGATCTCCGCCGAGCACGGCGTGGGCATGACCAAGCGTGACTACCTGACCTACAGCCGCTCGCCTGTCGAGATCGAATACATGAAGGCGGTCAAGGCGGTGTTCGACCCGAACGGCATCATGAACCCGGGCAAGATTTTCGCTGTTTGATTTTCGAACTTTAAGAGCCAACGAAGCAGGAGTCGGTAATGAGCTATCAGCACCAGTATGTCGACGGTACGCGCATTCACTTCCCGTTGGGGAAAGTGGTGTGCATCGGCCGTAACTACGCCGAACACGCCAAGGAACTGGACAATCCGGTGCCGACCGAGCCGCTGCTGTTCATCAAGCCGGGCAGTTGCGTGGTGCCGCTGGAAGGCGGTTTCAGCATTCCGGCCGAGCGCGGTTCGGTGCATTACGAGGCGGAAATCGCGGTCTTGATCGGCAAACCGTTGTCGACCAAGCCGAGCCGTGAAGAAGTGCTCGACGCCATCTCCGGTTTCGCTCCGGCCCTGGACCTGACCCTGCGCGACAAGCAGGCCGAGCTGAAATCCAAGGGGTTGCCCTGGGAAATCGCCAAGTCCTTCGACGGCGCGGCAGTGCTTGCTCCGTTCGTGTCCGGCAGCACCTTTGCCGACCTGACCGATATCGGCATTCGCCTGACCATCAACGGTGAAGTGCGCCAGGACGGCAACAGCAGCGCGATGCTCAACCCGATCGTGCCGATGATCCAGCACATGGCCGGCTGCTTCTCGCTGCAGGCTGGTGACGTGATCCTCACCGGCACGCCAGTGGGCGTTGGTCCGCTGAACGTTGGTGACGAGATCGTTCTGGAATTGCCCGGCGCCAGCAGTTTCACCAGCAGCGTTCGCTAGTCCAGGCACCGCCAAACCCTGTGGGAGCGGGCTTGCTCGCGAAGGGGGCGTGACAGTCGACATAAGTGTTGTCTGACACACCCTCTTCGCGAGCAAGCCCGCTCCCACATTGATTTTTCCGTGGTCTTCAAAAGGCTCACCCTGGCATTTCCCGTTTTTTTCACATCCAGTCTGGATAATTTCAGGGCTATTGGCCTCTGAGCCGGCCCCAAACTGTGCTATTACCCTAGCCTGAATTTCTGGAACGCATTCCTCGATGGCCACTCCTCCTCTTTCCACGCTTGAACCTGTTCGCCGTTCGCGCTTCGCCCTGCGCTGGCACACCTGGCTGCTGCTGGTGGCGGTTGTTGCCTACGGCGTCGCATTTGCCATGCACTGGGATTCTCGTGGCGTGCTCTGGGTGAAAGAGCAATTCAAGAGTCCGGCCGAGCGTCAGGCGAGTATCTGGCTTCCGGGCTATCGGGCGGTGATCGATGCCAAGCCGTTGCCGGGCATGGAGAAGGATGAAGCATCGGACGTGGCCTACGACCCTCAGACCAAGACCCTGTTTTCGGTCATGGGCAAGAACCCGTTCCTGGTCGAATTGAACTTGCAGGGCGATGTGCTGCGCAAAATGCCGTTGGTCGGCTGGAGCAACCCTGAGGGCATCACCGTGCTGGGCGACGGCCGGCTGGCCATTGTCGATGAGCGCGAGCATCTGATCGCTATCGTCAAGGTCGATGCCGATACCCGCGAATTGGATATGGCCGACTTCCCGAAATACGACCTCGGGCCTTCCAAAGACCAGAACAAGGCGTTCGAGGCTGTCACCTGGGACCCGAGCAATCAGCAACTGTTACTGGGCGAAGAGCGTCCGCCGGCATTGTTCGCCTGGAAAGGTGATGGCAAGGTCCTGACCGGCGACAAGCTGAAGCTGGCCAGCCATGCACTGGACATGCGCAACCTGTCTGCCCTGGCCGTCGATCCACGGACCGGCCACATGCTGGTGTTGTCCGCTGACTCGCACCTGCTGCTGGAGCTGGACAAGAAGGGTGAGCAGGTCAGTTTCATTACCCTGCTGCGTGGCTTCAACGGTCTGAAAAATACCATTCCCCGTGCCGAAGGCGTAACCATGGATGAAGCGGGCACGCTGTACATGGTGAGTGAACCGAACCTGTTTTATCGCTTCGAAAAACAGAGGTAGTGCCTCTGTGTAGGAGCTGCCGAAGGCTGCGATCTCTTGACTGATAGCTAAAGATCAAAAGATCGCAGCCTGCGGCAGCTCCTACGCTGATTGCGTATGCGTAAAAGGCTCACGGCCATTAAGCTTCAGTTCAGACGGGCGTGATATTTCATCCGCCTGTTTTGACCCGAGCCCACCCGAATGCGTCGATTTGCCCGTCCCAAATCCCTGATTCTGATTCTGTTGGTGGTCTTGCTGATCGCGTTGATAGCGATCGCCCAGTACATGCGCCTGTTCGAGCGCACCTGGTTCAATCTGCATACGCTGTGGCAGCCGGTGAGTTCCCGGTCCATGGGGTTGGACCAGTACCAGGTCGTGACCGAAGCGCAGGTGATCGATGGCCTGGCCGACAACGTTTCGGCGCTGACCTACGATCCCGTGCGCAAAAGCCTGTTCACCGTCACCAACAAACGGAGCGAGCTGGTCGAGTTGTCCCTCGACGGCAGGATCTTGCGTCGTGTGGCGCTGGTCGGTTTCGGTGATCCGGAGGCGGTGGAGTTCATCAGCGAAGACATCTACGTGGTCACTGATGAAAGCCAGCAGCGGCTGATCAAGATTCGTCTGGAGCAGGACACCACCTTCGTCGATGCGGCAGACGCCGAGCAGATGACCATTGGCGTACACATGGGCGGCAACAAGGGCTTCGAGGGCCTGGCCTACGACTCTGTGGGCAAGCGCCTGTTCGTCGCCAAGGAGCGCAACCCGATGCTGATCTACGAGGTGCACGGTTTTCCGCGCTTCAATCCTGAAGAATCCTACTCGGTGCACGTGATCAACGACCCCAAACGTGATGCCGGGATGTTCGTGCGGGATCTGTCGAGCCTGCAATACGACGAGCGCAGCGGGCATTTGCTGGCGCTGTCGGATGAGTCGCGATTGATTCTGGAGCTGGATGTGGGCGGGCGTCCGCTGAGCACAATGTCATTGAGCAAGGGGCGCCATGGCCTGCAAAAAACCGTGCCGCAAGCGGAGGGGCTCGCCGTGGACGACGACGGTGCGTTGTACCTGGTGAGTGAGCCAAACCTGTTCTACGTGTTCAAGAAACCCACGCAACTCTAACCAGCACCCCAAAACAAATGTGGGAGCGGGCTTGCTCGCAAAGGCAATCTGTCAGTTGACATCTCTATCGACTGACACGACCCCTTCGCGAGCAGGTCGGATCGCCGCACCGCCGCTCCCACAGGTATTTCGTCTGCCCGCAAACAGGTGGGCAAACTGGCTTACTCGGCGCGCAGTGTCTTCACACCTTCGCTCGTACCCAGCAACAACAGATCCGCCGGACGTGCCGCGAACAAACCGTTGGTGACCACGCCGACGATCGCATTGATCTGCGTTTCCAGTTCCACCGGATTGGTGATCTGCATGTTGAACACGTCGAGGATGATGTTGCCGTTGTCGGTCAGCACGCCTTCACGGTAAACCGGGTCGCCGCCGAGCTTCACCAGTTCGCGGGCCACGTGGCTGCGGGCCATCGGGATCACTTCCACCGGCAGCGGGAAAGCACCGAGGACCGGCACCAGTTTGCTGGCGTCGGCGATGCAGATGAAGGTCTTGGCCACGGCCGCGACAATCTTCTCGCGGGTCAGGGCAGCGCCGCCGCCCTTGATCAGGTTCAGGTGCTCGTCGCTCTCATCGGCGCCGTCGACATAGAACTCCAGGTCGCTGACGGTATTCAGTTCGTACACCGGAATGCCGTGGCCCTTGAGGCGCGCGGCGGTGGCTTCGGAACTGGCGACGGCGCCATCGAATGCACCCTTGTGTTGGGCCAGGGCATCGATGAAGCAGTTGGCGGTGGAGCCGGTGCCGACCCCGACGATGCTCTTGTCGTCGAGTTTCGGAAGGATGAAGTCGACGGCGGCCTGAGCCACTGCCTGTTTGAGTTGATCCTGGTTCATGCGGGCTCCGAGGTGCCGAGGAGGGGACGAAAGGCCGGCATTATAGGCTTCGGGGCGGGGAAGGTCATTGCCCAATTGGCAGGTCAAAAGATCGCACCTGTAGGAGCTGCCGAAGGCTGCGATCTTTTCGCTGGCTTAAAACCACCTGTTTAGTGTGGTCGCCCGCCCAAAATGCGGGTTAGACTCCTTGGTCCAGCCCAACCCGCTCAGTGATGCTTTCCGATGCTTGAACAGTACGTCAAAAAGATCCTCACCTCGCGCGTTTATGACGTTGCCGTAGAAACCCCGCTGCAGACTGCCCGCCAGCTCTCCGAGCGGCTGGGCAACAGCATTTGGCTCAAGCGCGAAGACTTGCAGCCGGTGTTCTCGTTCAAGATTCGCGGCGCCTACAACAAGTTGACCCAGTTGAGCGACGAAGAACGGGCTCGCGGCGTGGTCACCGCGTCGGCGGGCAACCATGCCCAGGGCCTGGCCCTGGCGGCCAAGGTGTTGGGCGTGAAAGCGACCATCGTCATGCCCAAGACTACCCCGGAGATCAAGGTCGAAGGCGTGCGCTCCCGTGGTGGCAAAGTGGTGCTGCACGGCGATTCGTTCCCGGAAGCCCTGGCCTACTCGCTGAAACTGGTCGACGAAAAAGGCTACGTCTACATTCACCCGTACGACGACCCCCACACCATTGCCGGGCAGGGCACCGTGGCGATGGAGATTCTGCGCCAGCATCCGCAGCCACTGGATGCGATTTTCGTCCCGGTGGGCGGCGGCGGCCTGATCGCCGGCATCGCCGCTTACGTGAAGTACCTGCGCCCCGACATCAAGGTCATCGGCGTCGAACCGGATGACTCCAATTGCCTGCAAGCCGCCATGGCGGCGGGTGAGCGTGTGGTACTGCCGACCGTAGGCCTCTTCGCCGACGGCGTGGCGGTGGCCCAGATCGGTCAGCACACCTTTGACATCTGCAAAGACCATGTCGACGAAGTGATCACCGTCAGCACCGACGAAATCTGCGCGGCGATCAAGGATATCTACGACGATACCCGCTCGATCACCGAACCTGCCGGCGCCTTGGGCGTGGCCGGGATCAAGAAGTATGTCGAGCAGCGCGGCGTCAGCGGCCAGACCTTCGTGGCCATCGACTCCGGGGCCAACGTTAACTTCGATCGCCTGCGCCATGTCGCCGAGCGTGCGGAGCTGGGTGAGGGCCGCGAAGCAATCATCGCCGTGACCATTCCCGAGAAACCGGGCAGCTTCAAGGCGTTCTGCGAGGCCATCGGCAAGCGTCAGATCACCGAATTCAACTACCGCTACAACACCGGCAGCGAAGCGCACATCTTTGTCGGCGTGCAGACCCACCCGGAAAACGACCCGCGCAGCGCGTTGATCGCCAGCCTGAGCGAGCAGGGTTTCCCGGTGCTGGACCTGACCGACAACGAACTGGCCAAGCTGCACATCCGCCACATGGTGGGTGGGCGTGCGGCGCATGTGGTCGATGAAGTGATCCTGCGTTTCGAATTCCCGGAGCGTCCGGGCGCGCTGTTCAACTTCCTCAACAAGCTCGGCGGGCGCTGGAACATCTCGATGTTCCACTACCGCAACCATGGCGCGGCCGATGGCCGTGTCGTCGCGGGCCTGCAAGTGCCTCACGACGAGCGCCACCTGGTGCCGGCGGCGCTGGAAGAAATCGGTTACCCATACTGGGACGAAAGCGACAACCCGGCCTATCAGCTGTTTCTTGGCTGAACGGCTACGCTGACGGGCAAGGCAATAAGGAAATCTGACAATGGAAACGTTAACTGCCCTGAAAGCGGCGCACATGGTGGCAACGGTTGTACTGCTGGCTTGTGCGCTGGGGCTGGGAGCCTGGGTTTTGCTTGCGCGGCGCAAGGGTGACGCGACGGCGGGTAGTCGAACCTTGCAGCGGCCAAGGGTATTTGTCTGGCTGCTGATGGGCCTGGCACTGCTGAGCATGCCGTTTACCGGCTGGTGGATGGTGCACCTGGTGGGCTGGCCGCTGGGGCAAACCTGGTTGCTGGCGTCGAGCGTGCTGTACACCGTGGCGGCGCTGGCGTGGTTTTGGCTGCTGGTGCGGCTGAACAAGCTGCGCAAGACGCCGGGTGGTGTGGGGAAATTCATCTTTGCCTTGGCGTTGTTCAGTTTTGTCTGTCTTGTGGCCATTGCCGGGTTGATGGGTGCCAAGCCTGTTTGACCCAAAAAGATCGCAGCCTTCGGCAGCTCCTACAGGTGTGTGCGCGATACCTTGTAGGAGCTGCCGAAGGCTGCGATCTTTTGATTTATCAATCGCGCAACGAAATCACCGGCCAACCCCGCTTCTCGGCCTCGGCTCGCAGATTCGGGTCCGGATCAACCGCCACCGCATGAGTCACCTGCTCCAGCAACGGAAAATCATTCATCGAGTCGCTATAGAAGTAGCTGTCTTCCAGCGTAAACCCGGTTTCCTCCAGCCAGCGATTCAAGCGCGTCACCTTGCCCTCGCGAAAGCACGGCACGTCGGTGCTGCGCCCGGTGTAGCGGCCGTCGACCATTTCGCATTCGGTGGCGATCAGGGTTTCGACACCCAGGCGCTCGGCAATCGGCCCGGTGACGAAGCGGTTGGTCGCAGTGATGATCACCAGTTTGTCGCCGGCCGCGCGGTGCTTGGCCAAAAGCTCGATGGCTTTGGGCAGCAGGATCGGTTCGATGCAGTCGCGCATGTAATCGCTGTGCCATTGAGCCAGCGTGGCCATTTCGGTGCGGCCGAGGACTTCCAGGCAGAAGTTCAGGTAAGCGGCGTTATCCAGTTTGCCGGCCAGGTAATCCTGGTAGAACGCATCGTTGCGTGCCTTGTAGGCGACGGCGTCTAGAAAGCCGCGCTCGCACAGGTAATCGCCCCAGGCGTGATCGCTGTCACCGCCCAGAAGGGTGTTGTCCAAATCGAATAAAGCCAGGCGCATTACAGTTACCCGCTGAAAAGTCAGTAAAAAGGCGACAAGAATACGGTCTTTTCACAAGAGTGCACATAAGGTAGGAACCTTCGTTGCCGCCTTCACAACCTTTGTGGAACAATGCGGCGACATGCGTTTGCGAGGTTGTTGCCGTGATCGACCCCGATGGTTTTCGCCCCAATGTCGGGATCATTCTGACGAATGACGCCGGCCAGGTGCTATGGGCTCGCCGAATCAATCAAGATGCCTGGCAGTTTCCGCAGGGGGGAATCAACCCCGAAGAGACGCCGGAAGACGCCTTGTACCGCGAGCTGAACGAAGAAGTGGGCCTTGAACGCGAAGATGTTGAAATTCTCGCCTGCACCCGGGGCTGGTTGCGCTATCGTTTGCCGCAACGTCTGGTACGTACCCATAGCCAACCGCTGTGCATCGGCCAGAAACAGAAATGGTTTCTCCTGCGCCTGATCTCCAACGAGCAGCGGGTGCGGATGGATTTGACCGGTAAACCGGAATTCGATGGCTGGCGCTGGGTCAGCTATTGGTATCCGTTGGGCCAGGTGGTGACATTCAAGCGCGAGGTGTATCGACGCGCTCTCAAAGAGCTTGCCCCGCGCCTTTTAGCGCGCGACTGACGACGGAGTTCGACCCCGAGCCATGCTCAATACGCTGCGCAAGATCGTCCAGGAAGTTAACTCCGCCAAGGATCTCAAGGCGGCGTTGGGGATTATTGTGTTGCGCGTCAAAGAGGCCATGGGCAGCCAGGTCTGCTCGGTCTACCTGCTTGATCCGGAGACCAACCGGTTCGTGCTGATGGCCACCGAGGGCTTGAACAAGCGCTCGATCGGCAAGGTCAGCATGGCGCCCAACGAAGGTCTGGTGGGTCTGGTCGGCACGCGTGAAGAACCCCTGAACCTCGAAAACGCCGCGGACCACCCGCGCTACCGCTACTTCGCCGAAACCGGTGAAGAGCGCTACGCTTCGTTCCTCGGTGCGCCGATCATTCACCACCGCCGCGTCGTCGGCGTGTTGGTCATCCAGCAAAAAGAACGTCGCCAGTTCGATGAGGGCGAAGAAGCCTTCCTCGTGACCATGAGCGCGCAGCTCGCCGGTGTTATCGCCCACGCCGAAGCCACCGGTTCGATCCGTGGCCTCGGTCGCCAGGGCAAGGGCATCCAGGAAGCCAAGTTCGTCGGCGTGCCGGGTTCGCCGGGTGCGGCAGTCGGTACGGCGGTGGTCATGTTGCCCCCGGCCGATCTGGACGTGGTGCCGGATAAGGCCATTTCTGACATCGACGCCGAGCTCAAACTGTTCAAGACCGCCATCGAAGGCGTACGCGCCGACATGCGCGCGTTGTCGGCCAAGCTCGCCACCCAGCTGCGCCCCGAAGAACGGGCCTTGTTCGACGTCTACCTGATGATGCTCGACGATGCCGCGCTGGGCAGCGAAGTCACCACCGTGATCAAGACCGGCCAGTGGGCCCAGGGCGCGTTGCGCCAGGTGGTCACCGATCACGTCAACCGCTTCGAATTGATGGACGACGCTTACCTGCGTGAGCGTGCCTCCGACGTCAAGGATCTCGGCCGTCGCTTGCTGGCTTATTTGCAGGAAGAGCGCCAGCAAACCCTGGTCTACCCCGACAACACTATTCTGGTCAGCGAAGAACTGACGCCGGCGATGCTCGGCGAGGTGCCGGAAGGCAAGCTGGCCGGCCTGGTGTCGGTGCTCGGTTCCGGTAACTCCCACGTCGCCATCCTCGCCCGCGCCATGGGCATTCCGACCGTGATGGGCCTGGTCGACCTGCCGTACTCCAAGGTCGACGGCATCCAGATGATCGTCGACGGCTACCACGGCGAGGTCTACACCAACCCGAGTGAAGTGCTGCGCAAGCAGTTCGCCGAGGTGGTCGAGGAAGAGAAACAACTGGCCCTGGGGCTGGATGCGCTGCGCGACCTGCCGTGCGTGACGGTCGATGGCCACCGCATGCCGCTGTGGGTCAACACCGGCCTGCTGGCGGATGTGGCGCGCGCGCAGAAGCGCGGTGCCGAAGGCGTGGGTCTGTACCGCACCGAAGTGCCGTTCATGATCAACCAGCGTTTCCCGAGCGAAAAGGAACAACTGGCGATCTACCGCGAACAGCTGTCCGCGTTCCACCCGCAACCGGTGACCATGCGAACCCTGGACATCGGCGGCGACAAATCGCTGTCGTACTTCCCGATCAAGGAAGACAACCCATTCCTCGGCTGGCGCGGCATTCGCGTCACCCTTGATCACCCGGAAATTTTCCTGGTGCAGACCCGCGCCATGCTCAAGGCCAGTGAAGGCCTGAACAACCTGCGCATCCTGCTGCCGATGATTTCCGGCACCCACGAGCTGGAGGAAGCCCTGCACCTGATCCACCGTGCCTGGGGTGAAGTGCGTGACGAGGGCTGCGACGTACCGATGCCGCCGATTGGCGTCATGATCGAGATTCCGGCGGCGGTGTACCAGACCAAGGAACTGGCGCGGCAAGTGGACTTCCTGTCGGTCGGCTCCAACGACCTGACCCAGTACCTGTTGGCCGTGGACCGCAACAACCCGCGGGTGGCCGACCTCTACGATTACCTGCACCCGGCGGTGCTTCAGGCGCTGCAGAATGTGGTGCGTGATGCCCACGCCGAAGGCAAGCCAGTGAGTATCTGCGGTGAAATGGCCGGTGATCCGGCGGCGGCGGTGCTGTTGATGGCGATGGGGTTCGACAGTTTGTCGATGAACGCCACCAACTTGCCGAAAGTGAAGTGGATGCTGCGCCAGATCAACCTGAGCAAGGCCAAGGAGCTGCTGGCAGAGCTGATGACCATCGACAACCCGCAAGTGATTCACAGCTCGTTGCAGCTGGCGCTGAAGAACCTCGGGTTGGCGCGGATGATCAATCCGGCAGCAATCAAGCCCCTCTAAAACGCTGACGGCCCCTGTGGCGAGGGAGCTTGCTCCCGCTGGAGTGCGAAGCGCTCCTAACTCCGGCTAATGCGGTTTTTCAGAAAAACTGTGGTAGCTGGATTGCGACTGCTTCGCAGCCGAGCGGGACGGTGCGGCGATCCGACAAGCACCCTCGCCACAGGGCCACGTCAGATCAAATTTTGAGTTCCACTTCTCCAAGATGCCCACCAAACGGCCCGAAACTCCTTTCGACCATATGCAGCGCCCCATCCGCCTGCACAATCAACGCCGTACTCGCCCGCGTTCCATAGCTCTGGCTGGCAATGAACACGCTCGACAGCAACGTCTCGGTGGCCAGTCCGACACCGGTATCCGGCAACTCGGCAAACGGCGCGGTCTGTGCATCGCTCAATAACGCCAGCAGCGCCTGCGGCTGCGGATCATCCAGCACCTCGCTCAATGCAGCCTTGGCCTTGAGCAACTTCGGCCACGGCGTATCCAGCCCGGCGTTCGACACGCCGTAGACTCCCGGTTGCAGCATCACGGCTTGCGTTTCCCGGGCGTTGAAGTGCCAGAGCTCGTTCCTGTTGCCAACCAGTAGATTGAAACCGCCATATTCAAGCGAACGTCGGACAACGTCGGCCAAATAGTCATCAATCGAGCAGTCGCCATTGAGAAATCGCGCGACCAGCTCCCCACGAGACTTGCGCCCCGGTGGCCGATGGGGGTCGCGGATGTTGGTCAGCGCCGCAAAGCGTCCGTTGGCGCCGACGCCGAGCCAGGTACCACCGGCCTCGAGGTCGCGCCCCGCATGCACATGCGGCGCTTCGGTCCATGACGCCAGGGGCAGGCTGGGGCGGGCGTAGAATTCATCGCGATTGGCCGCCACGACCAGCGGCTGGGCATGACCCGGTCGCCAGGCAAAAACAATCAGGCACATCAGGCTGTCCTTGTGTGTTTTTTGCTCACTCTACGCAGACATCGCTCATCGATCCATCGCCTTGCGCAGTGGAGCTTGAGGCCATGCATCCGTTACCATGCCGCTCCGGTTTTGGGGATGCGGGCGGGACGACCATGGAATTTCTGCTCTATCTGGCGCTCGGCGCCTGTGCAGGTGTACTCGCCGGGCTGTTTGGCGTGGGTGGCGGGATTATCATAGTCCCGGTGCTGGTGTTCAGCTTCAAGGCCCAAGGGTTCGATCCGTCGATCCTCACGCACCTGGCAGTGGGTACGTCCCTGGCGACGATCATCTTTACCTCGGTAAACGCGGTACGCGAGCATCATCGCCGTGGCGCCGTGCGTTGGCCGATTTTCATGTGGATGACCGTCGGTATTCTGCTCGGAGCCGGGTTCGGCGCGCTGACGGCCGAAGCGATTTCCGGCCCCAACCTGCAGAAGCTCATTGGTGTATTCGCCCTGGTGATCGCCGCTCAGCTGGCGCTGGAGATCAAACCCAAGGCCAGCCGAACCGTGCCGGGCAAACTCGGTCTGACCGTGGCCGGCAGCGTGATTGGCTGGGCTTCGGCGATTTTCGGCATTGGCGGCGGTTCGTTGACCGTACCATTCCTGACCTGGCGCAGCGTGCCGATGCAGCAAGCGGTGGCCACTTCATCGGCCTGCGGTCTGCCGATTGCCCTGGCCAGTGCATTAAGTTTCATGATTCTGGGCTGGCACGATCCGTTGCTCCCGGCCCATAGTCTCGGTTTTATCTATTTGCCGGCGTTGCTGGGCATTGCCCTGACCAGCATGGTGTTCGCCCGCTTGGGCGCGCGATTGGCCCACAGGTTGTCGCCGAAGTTGCTGAAACGGCTGTTTGCCGCTTTGCTGTTCTGCGTCGGCCTGAACTTTCTAGTCTGAAGCATCTGCTCTGACAGGCAACGCAATCCTGGCTTAATCCTGAGGTGGCAGCGTCGCCCGGGAATTTTTAAGATTTGAACTCTAACGAGGAGTCGCAATGCTGCCTTACCCGCAGATCGACCCGGTGGCCCTGGCCATCGGTCCGCTGAAAATCCACTGGTACGGTCTGATGTACCTGATCGGCATTGGCGGCGCCTGGCTGCTGGCGTCCCGCCGCCTGAACCGCTTCGACCCGACCTGGACCAAGGAGAAACTCTCCGACATGGTGTTCTGGATGTCGATGGGGGTGATCGTCGGCGGACGTCTGGGTTATGTGCTGTTCTACGATCTGAGCGCTTACCTGGCCAACCCGATGCTGATTTTCGAAGTGTGGAAGGGCGGCATGTCGTTCCACGGCGGTTTCATCGGCGTGATGCTGGCGGCATTGTGGTTCGGCAAGAAGAACAACAAGTCGTTCTTCCAACTGATGGATTTCGTTGCGCCGATGGTGCCGATTGGCCTGGGCGCCGGGCGTATCGGCAACTTCATCAACGCCGAGTTGTGGGGCAAGGCGACCGATGTGCCATGGGCGATGGTCTTTCCGACCGATCCGGCGCAACTGGCGCGTCATCCGTCGCAGCTGTACCAGTTCGCCCTCGAAGGCGTGGCACTGTTCCTGATTCTCTGGCTGTTCTCGCGCAAGCCACGGCCGACCATGGCGGTATCGGGGATGTTCGCGCTGTTCTATGGCATCTTCCGTTTCATCGTCGAGTTCGTCCGCGTACCGGACGCCCAGTTGGGCTATCTGGCCTGGAACTGGCTGACCATGGGCCAGGTACTGTGCGTGCCGATGATCGTCGGCGGGCTGTTCCTGATCTGGCTGGCGTATCACCGCGCCCCGGCAACTCCAGCGGCAGCCGTATAAAATTCGAACCCCGGGGCTACGGTCCCGGGTTCAAGGACACAGGTAATTCATGAAGCAATATCTCGAACTGGTCGCCCACGTCATCAAGAGCGGCACCAAACAGGCCAACCGTACCGGCGTGAACACCATCAGCTTTCCCGGTGCGATGCTGCGTTATGACCTGCAGGAAGGTTTCCCGGCGATTACCACGCGCAAGATGGCGTTTAAATCGGCCATTGGCGAAATGTGCGGATTCCTGCGTGGCGTGAACAACGCTGCCGAATTCCGCGCCCTGGGCTGCAAGGTCTGGGACCAGAACGCCAACGAAAACGCCCAGTGGCTGGCCAACCCGTTCCGTCAGGGCGAAGATGACCTCGGCGAAATCTATGGCGTGCAATGGCGCAAATGGCCTGCGTACAAGCAGATCCCGGTCAGCAACCCGGCTGCCATCGAGCAGACCCTGAAGCAAGGCTATCGCCAGATTGCCGAAGGCGAAGAAGACGGCCAGGCCTATGTGGTGCTCTACAAGGCCATCGATCAGGTTCGCCAGTGCGTCGACACCATCATCAAGGACCCGGGCAGCCGCCGCATCCTGTTCCATGGCTGGAACTGCGCCCAGCTCGATGAAATGGCCTTGCCACCGTGCCACCTGCTGTACCAGTTCCACCCGAATGTCGAGACCAGGGAGATTTCCCTGACCCTCTACATCCGCTCCAACGACCTGGGCCTGGGCACGCCGTTCAACCTCACCGAAGGTGCTGCGCTGTTGAGCCTGATTGGTCGCCTGACGGGCTACACGCCGCGTTGGTTCACCTATTTCATCGGTGATGCCCACGTCTACGAAAACCACCTGGACATGCTCAACGAACAGCTCAAGCGCGAGCCGTTCCCGATGCCGAAACTAGTGATTTCCGACCGTGTGCCGGAGTTTGCCAAGACTGGCGTGTATCAGCCGGAATGGCTGGAGCTGGTGGAGCCGAGCGATTTTTCGCTGGAAGGTTATGAACACCACGCGCCGATGACCGCGCCGATGGCGGTCTGAAACACGACGCTTAACCAATGTGGGAGCGGGCTTGCTCGCGAAAGCGGTCTGTCAGTGATATTTCTATCAGCTGACACGGCCCCTTCGCGAGCAAGTCGAATCGTCGCACCGCCGCTCCCACATTTGGTTTTGTGTTGTTTTCAGTGACCGTGACTACGGCCAACGTGGGAATGCTCCACCTCCGTCGCCGCCACCCCGCCGCTCACTTCCAGGCGCTGCAAAATCCCGCATTGATCGACTCCCGGCCCTTCGCCACAGCGTTGGCGCAGGTCGAGCAGTTGTGCCTGCAAGGCCAGCAAGCCGTCGATCCGCGCCTTGACGTGGTGAATGTGCTCGTCGATCAGTGCATTCACGCTTTCACACTGATCCTGCGGACTGTCGCGAAACGCCAGCAGGCTGCGGATTTCCTCGAGCGTCATGTCGAGGGTGCGACAGTTGCGGATGAATGTCAGGCGCTCGGCGTGGGCCTGGGTATAGACGCGATAATTGCCGTCACTGCGGGCCGGTTCCGGCAGAAGGCTCTCGCGCTCGTAGTAGCGGATCGTTTCCACGGCGCAGTCCGTGAGTTTCGCCAATTCTCCAATTTTCATGACGCCAATCTCCAAAACTCCGGAATGGGTGCTTGACCCTATAGTGGCTACAGGGTCTTTACTTGGCAACAGGCACTCTTATGGACGCAACCAATGAGCGATTCCCTGCATTCCCACAAACCCGAGGCTGGACACGAGCACAGCCACAAGCTCAAACCCGTGAAAAAACATGACCACGGCGGTCATGGCGACGCCTGTTGTTCATCTAAAGCGGCAGCGCCTGCGCTGGTAAAACTGAGCGAATTGCCGACGCCCGGGGCCCGACTGAGCCGTTTTCGCATCGAGGCGATGGACTGTCCAACCGAACAGACGCTGATCCAGAATAAGCTAAGCAAACTGACCGGCGTGCACCAGTTGGAGTTCAATCTGATTAATCGGGTGCTCGGCGTGACCCACGATTTTCCTGGAGTCGAGCCGATCGTCGAGGCCATCAAGTCCTTGGGCATGCAGGCCGAACCGCTGGAACAGGGTGCTGAAGCCCCGACGCCGACGCCTGGGAAAAAGCCGTGGTGGCCCTTGGCGCTATCCGGTGTTGGTGCATTGCTGGCAGAAGTTATCCACTTCACCGGCTTCGCGCCGAACTGGGCGGTGGCGGTTATCGCGCTGGTCTCGATCCTCAGCGGTGGCCTTGGTACTTACAAAAAAGGCTGGATCGCCCTTAAGAACCGCAACCTGAACATTAACGCCCTGATGAGCATTGCCGTGACCGGCGCGGTGCTGATCGGCCAGTGGCCGGAAGCGGCGATGGTGATGTTCCTGTTCACCGTGGCCGAGTTGATCGAAGCCAAATCCCTCGACCGTGCGCGCAATGCCATCAGCGGTTTGATGCAAATGACCCCGGACACGGCAACGGTGTTGCAGGCTGACGGGAGCTGGCTTGAGCAGGATGTCAAAAGCATCGGGCTTGGCGCGCGGGTACGGGTGCGCCCCGGTGAGCGTATCGGCCTGGACGGTGAAGTGTTGTCCGGTCGCTCGACCATCGACCAGGCGCCAATCACCGGTGAAAGCCTGCCGGTGGAAAAAACCGTCGGCGACAAAGTGTTCGCCGGGACCATCAATCAGGCCGGTTCGCTGGAGTACGCGGTGACCGCCGTGGCGGATAACTCGACCCTGGCCCGCATCATCCACGCCGTCGAGCAGGCCCAAGGGGCGCGGGCGCCGACCCAGCGTTTCGTCGACAGCTTCTCGAAAATCTACACCCCGGCGGTGTTTGTCCTGGCCTTGGCCGTGGCGGTGATCCCGCCATTGTTCATGGGCGAGTTGTGGTTCGACTGGATCTACCGGGCGCTGGTGCTGCTGGTGGTGGCCTGCCCCTGTGCGCTGGTGATTTCCACGCCGGTGACCATCGTCAGCGGCCTCGCGGCGGCGGCGCGCAAAGGCATTCTGGTCAAGGGCGGCGTCTATCTGGAGGGCGGTTACAAGCTCGATTACCTGGCCCTGGACAAGACCGGTACCATCACTCACGGCAAACCGGTGCAGACCGACTACCTGTCGCTAGACCCGACCGCCGACGACTCGGCGCCCGCCATTGCCGCCGCGCTGGCCGGGCGCTCGGATCACCCGGTCTCCCTGGCCATCGCCAAAGCGGCTGTGGATAACCAGACCGCGATGCTGATTGTGGATAACTTCGAAGCGCTTGGCGGGCGCGGGGTGCGCGGCGAGATCAACGGCCAGCTCTACCATTTGGGCAATCATCGACTGGTGGAAGATCTGGGCCTGTGTTCGCCGGCGCTGGA
The DNA here is from genome assembly GCF_047345015.1 of Pseudomonas monachiensis. Lineage (NCBI taxonomy): Bacteria > Pseudomonadati > Pseudomonadota > Gammaproteobacteria > Pseudomonadales > Pseudomonadaceae > Pseudomonas > Pseudomonas monachiensis. The sequence continues at coordinate 5,866,180 of NZ_CP178857.1, read as the reverse complement.
GGAAAAGCTGTTTGCCCTGGAAAAACAGGGAAAATCGGTGGTGTTGCTGCTCGATTCGTCCGGCCCTTTGGCGCTGTTTGCCGTGGCGGACACGGTAAAGGAGTCAAGCCGCGAGGCTATCCGGCAGTTGCATGACCTGGGCATCAAGACCCTGATGCTCACCGGCGATAACGTCCACACCGCGCAAGCCATTGCCGTGCAAGTCGGCATCGACGAAGCCCGGGGCGACCTGTTGCCAGGCGACAAATTGCAGGCTGTCGAGGAGCTTTACGCCCAAGGGCATCGGGTCGGCATGGTCGGCGATGGCATCAACGACGCCCCGGCCCTGGCGCGTTCCGAAATCGGCTTCGCCATGGCCGCCGCGGGTACCGATACCGCAATCGAAACCGCCGATGTCGCCCTGATGGACGACGATCTGCGCAAAATCCCGGCGTTCATTCGACTGTCTCGGCAGACCTCGAGCATCCTCAAACAGAACATCGCCCTGGCTTTGGTGATCAAGGCGATCTTTCTTGGGGTAACCTTCGCCGGGGTCGCTACCATGTGGATGGCGGTGTTCGCCGACATGGGCGTGAGTCTGCTGGTTGTGTTCAACGGTTTGCGCCTGCTGCGCAAGTAAAGGATGAGGGGCGGGTGTGCTGAGTGCCGAGCTGAAGGCGTTTTACATGGTGGCCCGCCTGGGCAGCATTACCCAGGCTGCCAAAAAGCTCGGCCTGAGCCAGCCGACGGTGACGACGCAGATCCGCAACCTCGAAAGTCAGTATTCGGTCGAGCTGTTCTACCGTGGCGGCCGGCGTCTCAGCGTCAGCGAGGAGGGCGCGCGGCTGCTGCCGATGGTCAAGGTGCTGATGCAGCAGGAAGCCGACATCGAGTTTTTCCTGCGTAACTGCGGTCAGGTCCAGGGCACGTTGCGCATAGCCGCCACGGCGCCGTATTACATTCTCGACCTGGTGAAAACCTTCCGCGAACGCCTGCCGCAGGTTGAGGTTTCGGTGGAAATCGGCAACTCCCAACAGGTGCTTGAAGCGCTGGAGGATTACCGGGTCGATGTCGCGGCCTCGTCGCAGTTGCTTGACGACGCGCGACTGGTTCGCCGGGTGCTCGGTAGCGATCCGCTGGTGCTGGCGGTGCATCGCAATCATCCGCTGGCGGTTCACGATCACGTGCCGCTCGGCGCCTTGGCCGGGCACACCTTGCTGATGCGCGAACCGGGCTCGACCACCCGTCGTTTGACCGAAGAGTTGCTGCTCAGCGCTGGCGTGTGTTTCGGCCCGCTGCTGGAGATCGGCAGCCGCGAATCGATTCGCGAAGCGGTGCTGCGCAACATCGGCATCAGCATCATTGCCCGACAGGAAGTGCCCCATGATCCGCAACTGCGAGTGCTGACCATCGAGAATGCACCGCAGATACCCGAATACCTGTACTGCCTCAAGGAGCGCAAAAACGCGCGGCTGCCGGCGGCGTTTCTGGGGTTGGCGCAGGAAATGGCTCCGGCCTGAATTCTGTGGTGTCTGTACCGGCGCCATCGCGAGCAAGCTCGCTCCCACAGGGATTTTGGGTGTTCACACAATTTGTGTTTCACCTCAAACCCACTGTGGGAGCGAGCTTGCTCGCGATGAGGCCAGTTCAGGCAATACAAAATTTGAACCAAAATCCTTGAATACCACTATCGGCAGTTTTTGCCTTACTGCCACATGACGGACTCATTACAACTCTAGGATTGCCCCATCTGCTAGATGAGGTCCGTCCATGAACAACCCGATTGCAACTGCCTTGACCAACCCCGGTGCACCGATGAAAGTGCGCGGCGTACAGAAATGTTTTGGCGCTTTCACGGCGCTGGATAACGTTTCCCTCGACGTGGCGGCCGGTGAGCTGGTGTGTCTGCTCGGCCCGTCGGGTTGCGGCAAAACCACGTTGCTGCGTTGCATCGCCGGTCTGGAAAAGCAGGACAGCGGCGAGTTGTACCTCGGTGATCGCGACGTTTCACACTTGGCGCCCCAGGCGCGGGACTACGGTATTCTGTTTCAGTCCTACGCGTTGTTCCCCAATCTCACCGTCGAAGCGAACATAGCCTACGGCCTCGCCGGCAGCGGTCGCGACGAAGTGCGCCGTCGTGTCGGTCAGATGCTGGAACTGGTCGGCCTGAGTGGCAGCGAGAAAAAGTATCCCGGTCAATTGTCCGGCGGCCAGCAGCAGCGGGTTGCCCTGGCTCGCGCCCTGGCCCCGGCACCTTCGCTGTTGCTGCTGGACGAGCCGATGTCGGCCCTCGATGCCCGGGTGCGCGAGCATCTGTGTACCGAGTTGCGCCAACTGCAACGCAACCTTGGCATCACCACCCTGATGGTCACCCACAATCAGGACGAGGCCATGCTGATGGCCGACCGCATCGCCGTGATGAACAACGGCAAGGTCGAGCAGTACGCCACGCCGCAGGAAATCTACAACCGCCCGGCCACGCCGTTTGTGGCGGAGTTCGTCGGCCAGGGTAATTGGCTACCCTTCCAGCGCAGCGGCGACAGCCACGCCCAGGTCGGCGGGATGAACATGCGTCTGGCCGATGGCAGCGCCAAGACCGCGTCGGGCCGCTTGTTCTGCCGTCCGGAAGCGATCAACGTCAACCCGCTGGTGCACGAGGAAAACCTGTTCCCGGCCAAGGTTCGCGAGATCACCTTCCTCGGCAACCGCTGCCGCATGAGCTTTGAACTCGATCATTTGCCGGGCCACGCCTTGCTGGCTGAACTGGCACCGGAAGCCATGCCGCGCCTGGGCGCCCAGCAGATCATGGTCGCCTTGCCGCCGCGCAGCCTGCAGGTGTTTGCCTGATGAGCGCGAACATCGCCCTGCCGCTGCCGCACAAGCAGGTTCGGCAAACCACCCGCGCCGAGGTTGGTGACCGGTTGTTCGTGGTCGGTGGCAAAGTCCTCATGCTGGTGTTGTTGGGCGTTGCCGTATTGATGCCGTTGCTGGCGATCTTCTGGCGCGGTTTCAGCGCCGAAGCCGGGCAGGGCGGTGGCTGGGTCGCAGCGAAAGAGCTGGTGAGCAGCGAGAACTTCCATTGGTTGCTCGGTAACAGCCTGAAGGTTTCCCTCAGCGTCGCGGCCATTGTCGTACCGCTGGCCTACCTGTTTGCCTACGCCCTGCAACGCACCTTGATTCCGGCCAAAGGCATCTGGCGCGGTATTTCGCTGTTGCCATTGATGGCGCCGTCGATGCTGCCGGGGATTGCGCTGGTTTACCTGTTCGGCAACCAGGGCATGTTGCGTGGCCTGCTTTCGGACAACATCTACGGCTTCTGGGGCATTGTGCTCGGCGAAGTCATCTACACCTTCCCACACGCCTTGATGATTCTGCTGTCGGCCCTGTCCCTGGCCGATGCGCGACTGTTCGATGCTGCCTCCAGCATGGGAGCCAGCCCGGCCAAAGCCTTCCGCAGCATCACCTGGCCGGCGACCCGACAGGCTGTGTTCGCTGCGTTCTGCCTGGTGTTCACCCTGACCATCACCGATTTCGGCGTGCCCGTGGTGGTCGGTGGCGACTATCAAGTGCTGGCGCTGGAAGCCTACAAGGCGGTGGTCGGCCAGCAACAGTTTGGTCGCGGGGCGTTGATCGGCATGGTGCTGTTGCTGCCGGCGCTCTTCAGTTTCGGGGTCGATGCCTGGTTGCGTCGGCGCCATGGCGACGCCATGAGCGGTCGCGCCCAAGTGTTCAAGCCTTTGCCGTCGAAGCTGCGCGACAGCTGCTACCTGGTCATCGTCCTGCTGATCTGCGCCGCGTTGCTGCTGGTGTTCGGCATGGCGGTGTTCTCGTCCTTGGTGAAGTTCTGGCCGTACAACCTGTCGCTGTCGCTCAACCACTATCAGTTCAACGAAACCGCCGGCGGTGGCTGGCTGGCCTACGGCAACAGCCTGAAGATGGCCCTGGGCACGGCGTTGATCGGCAGTCTGCTGATTTTCACCGGCGCCTACCTGATGGAAAAAACCAAGGGCCAGCGCGGCCTGAACCTGAGCTTGCGCATGCTCAGTTTCGTCCCGATGGCGGTACCGGGACTGGTGCTTGGGCTGGGTTACGTCTTCTTCTTCAATCTCACTGGCAACCCGCTGCATGTGCTGTACGGGACCATGACCCTGCTGATCGTCTGCACCATTGCTCACTATTTGACCACCGCACAAATGACCGCCACCACCGCGCTGCGTCAGCTCGACGCCGAGTTCGAAGCCGCCGCGCTGTCGCTCAAGGCGCCGCTGTATCGCCATTACCTGCGGGTCACCGTGCCTATCTGCCTGCCGGCACTACTGGACATCGTGCGCTACCTGTTCGTCTCGGCCATGACCACCGTTTCGGCGGCGATCTTCCTCTACAGCCCCGACACCATCCTCGCGGCGGTGGCGGTACTGAACATGGACGACGCCGGCAACGTCGGCGGTGCGGCAGCGATGTCGACGCTGATCCTGATTACCTCGGCGGGCGTGTCTCTGCTGCTGGCCTGGGCCTCGCGCGGTTTGCTGCGCCGCTCCCAAGCCTGGCGGCAGACCGCGCCCGGTCATTGAATCTGCACAACCCCTCAACTCAAAAACAGGAAAAGATCATGTTCAAGCCTATGGCCCTGGCCGCTGCTGTCCTCACCGCTTTCAGCCTGAACGCCTTTGCGGCGAAAACCGAGTTGACGGTGTACACCGCCCTCGAAGCCGAACAACTGAAGACCTACAAAGAAGCTTTCGAAAAGGCCAACCCGGACGTCGAAATCAAATGGGTGCGTGATTCCACCGGCATCATCACCGCCAAACTGCTGGCCGAAAAAGCCCGTCCGCAGGCTGACGCCGTGTGGGGCCTGGCAGCTTCCAGCCTGGCGATCCTCGATCAGCAAGGCATGCTGCAAAGCTATGCACCGAAAGACCTGGGCAAGATCGGCGCCAACTACCGCGACGCGGCCAACCCACCAGCCTGGGTCGGCATGGACGTCTGGGCCGCGACCATTTGCTTCAACACCGTCGAAGCCGAGAAGCAGGGCCTGAGCAAACCCGTGAGCTGGCAAGACCTGACCAAGCCTGAGTACAAAGGCAAGATCGTCATGCCGAACCCGGCATCGTCCGGCACCGGTTTCCTCGACGTCAGCGCCTGGCTGCAAACCTTCGGCGAGAAGCAGGGTTGGGCCTACATGGACGGCCTGCACCAGAACATCGGCCAGTACGTTCACTCCGGTTCCAAGCCTTGCAAGCTGGCGGCGGCTGGCGAATTCCCGATTGGTATTTCCTTTGAATACCCGGCCGTTCAGCTGAAACGCCAGGGCGCACCGCTGGACATCATCCTGCCGAAGGAAGGCCTGGGTTGGGAGATCGAAGCGACTGCGGTGATCAAGGGTGCTGCCCACGAAGAAGCGGCGAAGAAACTGGCTGACTTCTCCGCCAGTCCAGAGGCGATGGAACTCTACAAGGAAAACTTCGCCGTGCTCGCCCAGCCTGGCATCGCCAAGCCACAGACCGAACTGCCGGCTGACTACGAACAGCGCCTGATCAAGAACGACTTCGCCTGGGCCTCGAAGAACCGTGACGAGATCCTGACCGAATGGCGCAAGCGCTATGACGGCAAGTCAGAGAAAGTGGCGGCCAAGTAAGGTCTTTATCGGCTGACAGGGCCTCTTCGCGAGCAAGCCCGCTCCCACATTGGAACGCATTCCCCTGTGGGAGCGGGCTTGCTCGCGAAGACGGTTTCACATTCAGGACAAGACTCCATGACACAACACAACGACATGCTGATCGTCGGCGCCGGCATCCTGGGTTTGTCCCACGCGTATGCCGCCGCCAAACGCGGTCTGAAGGTCAGGGTTTTCGAGCGCAGCGAAACGCCTGTTGGCGCTTCGGTGCGCAACTTCGGCCAGGCACTGGTCACCGGCCAACCGCCAGGACCAATGCTGGAACTGGCCCGCGCCAGTCGCGGGATCTGGTGCGACTGGGCGCAGCTCGCCGGCCTGCAACTCAAGCGCAATGGCTCGTACCTGTTCGCCCGCAACGAGGCGGAAGAGCAGTTGCTGGAAGCTTTCTGCGACGGCCGCGCCGTCGAACACGGTTACCGCGTCGACCTGCTGCGCGGCGCCGCGCTGCGCGATTTGTACGGCGGTCAGTTCCGCCATCACCGCGCGGCCTTGCATGGTATGGACGATCAGCAGCTGTATTCCCGCGAAGCGATTCCGGCGCTGATCGATTTCCTGCGCCGCGACCTGGGCGTCGAGTTTCACTTCTCTACCCTGGTACGCGATATCGAGCCGGGCCGCCTGCACAGCACCGCCGGCAGCTTCAGTGCCGGGCAGATCATCGTCTGCTCCGGCCACGATTATCAGACGCTGCTGGCCGAACAGATCGCCGAACTCGAGCCGCAAATCTGTCGCCTGCAAATGCTTCGCGCGCGCCCGCAAATCAACCTCAACCTGCAACACGCGCTGCTCACCGGTTTGAGTTGCGTGCACTACGGCGCCTTCGCCGACTTGCCGGAGGCCGGGGCGGTACAGGCAGAAATTCTGCGGTACGCGCCGCATCTGCACGAAAACGGTATCCACCTGCTGATCAGCCCGACGCCCTATGGTGAATTGATCATTGGTGATTCGCACCATTACGGCAGCGATCCGTCACCCTTCAATGCCGAGCAGATTGACGACTGGATGATCGAGCTGGCCGAGCAGACCCTGGGCTGCAAGGTACAAGTGGTCGAGCGCTGGCAGGGGGTCTATGGTTCACGGGGACCGGGACCGTTCTCGTTTCTGCGCCCGGCAAAAGGCCTGAGCGTGGCGTTGATGCATACCGGTGTCGGCATGAGTGTCGGGCCAGCGATGGCTGAACGAAACATCGCAGCTGTGTTGGGGGAAATCTGATGGCGCGCAATGAACAAGTCGTCGCCGAAGTATTCAGTCTGTACGAGCGTTTTGGTGACAGCGATTACATCGGTGAACCGGTGTCGCAGATCGAGCACATGTCCCAGGCCGCTGAGCTGGCCATTGCCGAAGGCTTCGATGATGAAGTGATTCTGGCGGCGTTCTTTCACGACATCGGGCATATCTGCGCTGAAAGCGCGGAGAACATGGGCGGCTTCGGCGTGGTCAGTCATGAGCGTCTGGGTGCGGATTATCTGCGCCGCGCCGGTTTCAGCGAGCGCATGGCGCGTCTGGTCGAATACCACGTGCAGGCCAAGCGTTATCTGACGCTGAAAGAGCCGGGGTACTACGAGCGTCTGAGTGAAGCCAGTCGCCGAACCCTGCAGTACCAGGGCGGGGTGATGACGGAGGCCGAGGCGCAGGCGTTCGAAAAAGACCCGTTGTGCGCGGTGAGTTTGCGCATGCGCCAGTGGGATGAGCTGGCCAAGGAGACGAACGTACCGCTTCTGGATCTCGACATTCTGAAGCGCAAGGCTTTGGCCCTTTTGCCTCAGGCGGCTTAAACGACCAGTGCAGATGAAACTCCCTACGGGAAAAGGAGACCATTCGCGCAGAGTGATTCAGCGAGACGGGATAGCTTGATCGGCCCCAAATTGAAGAGAGCTATCCCTATGCGTTATTTGAAAGTCACCGCGCAGGACCGGAGCGCGAACGGCCGGGCCGATACCGTACTCCTGCATTTTTTCGAGGAAACCCACGGCGGCGAAGACAAGCTCATCCACAAGGCTTACGCGCTGGATATCACCGCCGATGGCAAGGTCGATTTCCAGGCTGGCGATGTAAACAACGACGGCAAGGAAAACACCAAGGACGAGCGTTTGCTCAAGTCGTTTGCGGACGCCTTTTTGCGGCTCAACTGGTTCAATTGCGGGAACATCTGGGCACGCTATCTGAAGATATTCGTCGAAGACTTTGCCAAGGATGGTTCGCCAGACACCGTACGCCTGCACTTTCATGACGGCGTCGGTAAACCGCAGGATGAAACCATCGCCTACACCGCTTCGGCCTACGACACCAACAATGACGGCGAATTGGATTGGTTGATCCATTTCGACATGGATAACGACGGTGATCAGGATGCGGTGGACCAGAAACTGGTTTCGTTGCTGAGCACTACATACCTGAAATTCAAATGGCGTTGACGATAAAGCGCATTAAAGTCGCTGCGCCAAAACCTCAATCTGTTCCTGCCGCTCCGCCTGATTCAATTTTGGATGAGGGTTGAGCGACGACCACTGCGGGTGCGCCCGGGCCTTGTTCAACGCTTCGGGCAGCGTGCCTTCGCGCCAGCTCTTGTCCTGGGGGGTGGCCACTTGGATGCTATCCATCGCCGCATGCCCCCGGGCATTGAGCGCTTGCAGCAATTGCCGTTGGCGCAAGGCCAACAGGCGCAGCACGTTGTCATCCACCGTCAATTCACGCTGGCCCTTGATTTTACCGAGCAAACGGCTGCCGTAACTGCGCGCGGTTTGCAGGGCGCCGCCAGCGATGGCCCCGGCGAGTGCCGCCGCGCCCAGGGTGATGCCACCCACCAGCAGATCAACCCCGGCCCCGGCGGCCGCGCCGGCTGCGATTCCGCCACCGACTCGCACGCCCAATTGTTTCAGGGTTTCCGGATTGAACAAGTCGTCGCCCCAACGGCCGTCGAGCAGCGGCAAATCACTGGCGGCGGCATCCTGTGGGCGGAAGGCGTAGAGCTTGAGCAGGGCCTCGACGCAACGCTGCTCGCGCTGGCGTACGGCTTTGCGTAGTTCGCTGATCGCCTGTTGTTCCTGCTCGGCCTCACTGACCACACTGCGTCGGCAGGCCGCGCAATCGATCAATAATTCGGCAATCAACCGCGCCGCACTTTGCTGGCGAGCCAGACGCTGGGCTTGCTGATCGGCGATCAGGCGTTCGAGCTGCGGCCGGGCGGATTCCAGCAACAGGGCGAGACTTTCATAGAGTCGACGCTCGCCATCCTCCGGCGGCGCGACGCTGTCAAAGCGCACCAAGGCATGCAAGCCAAGCCGCGCCAGTGCTTCACGCCATGCCGGCTCGCGGTGGTTGGCGCTGCTGACGAAGTTCAGTACCGGCAGCAAGGGTTTGCCACAACTGGCCAGCACTTCCAGTTCGTCGCGATACTTGGCCAACACCGGCTCCCGGGCGTCGATCACATAGAGCCCGGCGTCCGACGCCAGCAACTGGCGCAGCACCTTGGCTTCCTGTTCGAAGCGTTGCCGGGCTTCGCTGCCATCGAGGAAACGAGTCAGCCGCGCCGGGCCGTCGAGGCGTTCGCCAGGCCGCTCCAGGCGTTCGAGGTAGTCGAGCAGGGCGATGGCGTCTTCCAGACCGGGAGTGTCGTAGAGGTCGAGCAAGGGCTCGCCGTCCACCGACAACCGTGCACCTTCGACGTGCCGCGTGGTGCTGGGGCGATGGGACACTTCACCGAAGCCGACGTCGCGGGTCAGGGTACGCAGCAACGAGGTTTTGCCGACGTTGGTGTGGCCGACCACGGCGAGTTTCAGCGGCTGCTTCCAGGTATCAGTCATGACCCGTCTCCAGCCAGTTCATCGGTGCACAATCGGCAAACGGCAGCTCAAGCTGTTGCAGCGCCACGTGCCAGTCGCCCAGGCGTTCAGCGTCCAGTGCTTCTCCGGGTGGTGCCTGCAACAACCACACGCGGGTGGCGCTGGCACTGCGCGCCAGTTCGGCAATCAAGGCCAGGCTGCCGCGATCCGGCGAACGCCGTGGATCGCACGCAATGGCCAGGCGCGCGGGGGGAAAGCGACTCAGTTGTTCGAGGAGTTTGTGTCTCGATTCGCGGCTGTCGAGGATGCCGGCGTTGCTGACGGTTTTCGGCAATTGCGGTGGCCACGGGCGGTCGTCGTCCAGTTCGATGGCGACCAATAGAGCACCATCACTTTGTTGTTCACTGACGCCGCTTTCCACGCGATGCAGTTGGGCCGGTGCTGCATCGCTGACGCCGAGGCGCTCACTGGTGGGCATCAAGCGTTCGCGCAGTTGTGCGTAACCAGGCAGGTTCAAATCCAGGCGCAGCGCCGCCTGCCCGGATTTCCAGCGCCACAGGCAAAACAGCGCGAGCAGCAGGCGCGGCAAAACGCCGTAGACCAGCAGAACGCCCACCAGCCACGCGGCCCAGGCCTGGCGGGCGCTTTCGATGTTGAGGGCGGCGTCGCCACTGGCGCGGATCATCTCCTCGGTGGGCACGCTGAAGCCGAGCAGGGCCGGCAGCGCGCCGAGGGCCTGGGTCACGGCAATAAAAGTATCGGCGCCGAGTATGGTGGTTTCCCAGACGAAGCCGTAGCGCCGGGTCGCCATCAACGCCAGCAGGATCACCAGCGCGCTGAGCATCGCCAGTAACCACAAGCTGTTGACCAGCACACCGATTGCCCAGCGGTTGAGTTTCTGCCGTTGCAGCAACAGCAGCAGAGCCGGCGCCAGTTGTGCGGCTTTGGCGTCCCGGGCGAGTTTTTCGCTTAGCCACAGCCACAGGCGTCCGAGGCTGGCGCCGTGTTCACCGGCAAACACCAGGCCCAAGGCCCAGCTCAGCAGCAGGATCAGATTGAGCCCGAGCAAGCTGCCCAAGGCCCAGAACACATTCACCGGGTGCAGGCCGTCGCCCATGGCGGCAAAGGCCAGGCCGGCCCCGCTGATCACCGCCAGCACCGCCATGACGATCAGCGCCAGTCGTGCACCTTGCAGCCAGTGTTTGAGGGCCGTAACCAGGCCATCGCGTTCAGCCAGCCACAGGGCCCGGCGTTGAATGCGCAACGGTAAATCGCCGCCGGTGCTGCGGGCCAGTCGGTTGGCTTCAAGGTCTTCCAGAGGGCCGGCGTACTCTTCGCGCAGGCGGATGGTTTCTGTCAGCCAGAGGGTATTGAGTTCAGTCACGCGGCATCCCGTCGCTTAATTGAGCAGTGAGCATAACCGCTGTGGCGCTTATCGGCGAAAGCGAGGCTCTGGTATCCTCGCCGGCATGACTAAATCACTCCCCCTCAGCCTGATCGCAGCCCTCGGTGAAAACCGTGTGATCGGCGTCGACAACAGCATGCCCTGGCACTTGCCGGGGGACTTCAAATACTTCAAGGCCACGACGCTCGGCAAGCCGATCATCATGGGTCGCAAGACCTGGGATTCCCTCGGTCGCCCGTTGCCGGGCCGTTTGAACATCGTGGTCAGCCGTCAGGCGGATCTGGTGCTGGAAGGCGCGGAGGTTTATCCGTCGCTCGAAGCCGCTGTGGTTCGCGCCGAAGCATGGGCGAAGGAACAGGGCGTTGATGAGCTGATGCTGATTGGCGGGGCGCAGTTGTATGCGCAAGGGTTGGCGCAGGCTGATCGGTTGTACCTGACCCGCGTGGCGCTGAGCCCGGAAGGGGATGCGTGGTTTCCGGAGTTTGATTTGAACCAGTGGAAACTGGTGTCGAATGTGCCGAACCCGGCCGAAGGCGACAAACCGGCGTACAACTTCGAAGTCTGGGAAAAAGCCTAAAGATCGCAGCCAGCGGCAGCTCCTACAGGATCAGCGCATTCACTGTAGGAGCTGGCGAAGCCTGCGATCTTTTGATCTTTCTTTGCCACGAAAAGATCGCAGCCTGCGGCAGCTCCTACGCGTGAGCCAACGCCGAATGCTCATCCGCATCCAGCAATTCTTTATCAGTCTGCTGCATCACCTGACTGGTAATCGCCCCCGCCGTCATCGAGCCACTGACGTTCAACGCCGTACGCCCCATATCAATCAGCGGCTCGACCGAAATCAGCAACGCCACCAGTGACACTGGCAAGCCCATCGCCGGCAACACGATCAACGCCGCAAAGGTCGCACCGCCGCCAACCCCGGCCACACCGGCCGAACTCAGCGTGACAATCGCCACCAGCGTCGCGATCCACAGTGGGTCCAGCGGGTTGATGCCCACCGTCGGCGCCACCATCACCGCCAACATCGCCGGGTACAGGCCGGCGCAACCATTCTGGCCAATGGTTGCGCCAAACGAAGCGGCGAAACTGGCGATGGACTGCGGGATACCCAGGCGACTGGTCTGCGCTTCGATGCTCAATGGAATCGTCGCAGCGCTCGAACGGCTGGTGAAGGCAAACGTCAGCACCGGCCAGATCTTGCGGAAGAAGCGTAGCGGATTGATCCCGGCGGCCGACACCAGCACGCCATGTACCACGAACATCAGGCCCAGGCCGATGTAGGACACCACCACGAAACTGCCGAGCTTGATGATGTCTTGCAGGTTCGAACCGGCGACCACTTTGGTCATCAGCGCCAGAACACCGTACGGGGTCAGCTTCATCACCAGGCGCACCAGGCGCATCACCCAGGCTTGCAGGGTGTCGATGGCGTTGATCACTTTCTGACCTTTCTCGACATCATCCTTGAGCAATTGCAGGGCCGCGACACCGAGGAACGCGGCGAAGATCACCACGCTGATGATCGACGTCGGCTTGGCCCGCGCCAGATCGGCGAACGGGTTTTGCGGAATGAACGACAGCAACAGCTGCGGCACATTCAGGTCGGCGACCTTGCCGGCGTAGTCGGTCTGGATGGTTTGCAGGCGCGCCATTTCCTGGGTACCGGCCACCAGGCCTTCGGCGCTCAGGCCGAACAGGTTGGTCAGACCGATGCCGATCAAGGCCGCGATGGCCGTGGTGAACAGCAGCGTGCCGATGGTCAGGAAGCTGATCTTGCCCAGCGATGAGGCGTTGTGCAGGCGGGCCACGGCGCTGAGGATCGAGGCGAACACCAGCGGGATCACGATCATTTGCAGCAGTTGCACATAACCGTTGCCCACCAGATCGAACCATCCGATCGAGGTTTTGAGGACCGGGTTGCCGGCACCGTAAACGGTGTGCAAGGCCACGCCGAACGCCACGCCCAGCACCAGTGCGAGCAGGACTTTTTTCGCCAGGCTCCAGGTGGTGTGGCGGGTTTGCGCCAAGCCAAGGAGCAGGGCGAGGAACACCAGCAGATTGAGAATCAGCGGCAGATTCATTGGAACTCCCATTAGACTTTTGCCAACTGCCTTCCAGGACAGCTGCGAACCGGCAAGCCTAACAGCTTGAAAACTAATGAATTAATATCAAAAATGCATGGTTTCCGTCGTTTTTGGAATAAGCCGATGTCGCTGTCAGAAATGCAGCTGGCGCGAAAGGGACGCAGGCGGTCGCTGACAGACGGGGACTGTCACACTTATTTGTTAGCGTCGATCTCCTTTATTCAGGGTCTTTTTATAAGGGAAGCATGCCAATGAAGTTCGCACCGAAATTGCTGGCTGCAGCACTTTGCCTGGGCCTTGCCGGCCAGGTGCTTGCAACGGATCTGAAACACTGGCCCGCCGATCAGGCCAAGGCGCTGGAGGCGATGATCGCCGCCAACGCCAACAAGGGTAACTACGCGGTGTTCGACATGGACAACACCAGTTACCGCTACGACCTCGAAGAGTCGTTGCTGCCGTTCATGGAGAACAAGGGCCTGATCACCCGCGACAAGCTCGATCCCTCCCTGAAACTGATGCCGTTCAAGGACACCGCCGACCACAAGGAAAGCCTGTTCAGCTACTACTACCGCCTCTGCGAAGTCGACGACATGGTCTGCTACCCATGGGTCGCCCAGGTGTTCTCCGGCTTTACGCTCAAGGAGCTCAAGGGTTACGTCGACGAGATGATGGCGTCGGGCAAACCGGTGCCGGCCACCTATTACGAAGGCGATGTGGTCAAGAAACTCGACGTCAACCCGCCGAAAATCTTCACCGGCCAGCAAGAGCTCTACAACAAGCTGATGGAGAACGGCATCGAGGTCTACGTGATGACCGCTGCCTCCGAGGAACTGGTGCGCATGGTCGCGTCCGATCCGAAGTACGGCTACAACGTCAAGCCGCAGAACGTGATCGGTGTGTCGCTGCTGCTCAAGGACCCGAAAACTGGCGAGCTGACTACCGCGCGCAAGCAGGTCACCGCCGGCAAGTATGACGAGAAGGCCAACCTCGGCCTCGAACTGACCCCGTACCTGTGGACCCCGGCAACCTGGATGGCCGGCAAGCAGGCGGCAATCCTGACCTACATCGACGAGTGGAAAAAACCGGTGCTGGTTGGCGGCGATACCCCTAGCAGCGACGGCTACATGCTGTTCCACAGTGTTGATGTGGCCAAGGGCGGCATCCACCTGTGGGTCAACCGCAAGGACAAGTACATGACCCAGATCCAGGGCATGATGGCCAAGAACGCCGCGGCCCAGGCCAAGGAAGGGTTGACGGTGACGGCTGACAAGAACTGGGTGATCGTCAAGCCGGAAGATATCCAGTAAGACGACACCGCTCCCACAGTTGACCGAGTTGATAATAAAAATGCCCCGCACTTGGCGGGGCATTTTCATGTTCGACGGTTAAAACTCAGAGCCCGTCGAGCATCGCCTTGTTACGCACAGCACCCTTGTCGGCACTGGTGGCCAGCAGGGCATAGGCTTTCAGCGCAGTGGTCACTTTGCGCGGACGCACTTCCACCGGCTTCCAGCCTTTCTTGTCCTGCTCAACCCGGCGTGCAGCCAGTTCTTCATCGCTGACCAACAAGTTGATCGAGCGGTTCGGAATGTCGATCAGCACTTTGTCGCCGTTCTGCACCAGGCCGATTGCGCCGCCGGCAGCGGCTTCAGGCGAAGCATGGCCGATGGACAGGCCCGAGGTGCCGCCGGAGAAACGGCCGTCGGTGAGCAGGGCGCAGGCTTTGCCCAGGCCTTTGGATTTCAGGTACGAAGTCGGGTAGAGCATTTCCTGCATGCCCGGGCCGCCTTTCGGGCCTTCGTAGCGAATGATGACGATGTCGCCTTCTTTCACTTCGTCAGCAAGGATGCCGCGCACGGCGCTGTCCTGGCTTTCGAAGATCTTGGCGTTGCCTTCGAACACGTGGATCGACTCGTCGACACCAGCGGTTTTCACCACGCAACCGTCAAGAGCGATGTTGCCGTAGAGAACGGCCAGGCCGCCTTCTTGCGAGTACGCGTGCTCGACACTGCGGATGCAGCCGTTTTCACGGTCGTCGTCCAGGGTTTCCCAGCGGGTCGACTGGCTGAACGCGGTTTGCGTCGGGATGCCCGCAGGACCGGCCTTGAAGAAGTGGTGCACGGCTTCGTCGGTGGTCTGGGTGATGTCCCACTTGGCGATGGCTTCTTCCATGCTGCGGCTGTGCACGGTCGGCAGCTGGGTATGCAGCAAGCCGCCACGGGCCAGCGAACCGAGGATGCTGAAAATCCCGCCGGCACGGTGCACGTCTTCCATGTGGTACTTCTGGATGTTCGGCGCGACCTTGCACAGTTGCGGCACGTGACGGGACAGACGGTCGATGTCGCGCAGGTCGAAATCGATCTCGGCTTCCTGGGCAGCGGCCAGCAAGTGCAGGATGGTGTTGGTGGAACCGCCCATGGCGATGTCCAGGGTCATGGCGTTTTCGAACGCCTGGAAGTTGGCGATGTTGCGCGGCAGTACCGACTCGTCATTCTCGCCGTAGTAACGCTTGCACAGCTCGACGATGGTGCGGCCGGCCTGCAGGAACAGCTGCTCGCGGTCGCTGTGGGTGGCCAGGGTCGAACCGTTGCCCGGCAATGCCAGACCCAGGGCTTCGACCAGGCAGTTCATCGAGTTGGCGGTGAACATGCCGGAGCACGAACCGCAGGTCGGGCATGCGCTGCGCTCGTACTCGGCGACTTTCTCGTCAGAAGCGCTGGAGTCGGCGGCGATCACCATGGCGTCGACCAGGTCGAGGCCGTGGGAGGCAAGTTTGGTCTTGCCGGCTTCCATCGGGCCGCCGGATACGAAGATCACCGGGATGTTCAGGCGCAGGGACGCCATCAACATGCCGGGGGTGATCTTGTCGCAGTTGGAGATGCACACGATCGCGTCGGCGCAGTGGGCGTTGACCATGTACTCGACGGAGTCGGCGATGATCTCGCGGCTCGGCAGCGAATAGAGCATGCCGTCGTGGCCCATGGCGATGCCGTCATCGACAGCGATGGTGTTGAATTCCTTCGCCACGCCGCCGGCGCGTTCGATCTCGCGGGCGACCAGTTGGCCCAGGTCCTTGAGGTGTACGTGACCCGGTACGAACTGGGTGAACGAGTTGGCAATGGCGATGATCGGCTTCTTGAAGTCGTCATCTTTCATCCCCGTGGCGCGCCACAGTGCGCGGGCACCGGCCATGTTGCGGCCGTGGGTGGATGTTTTCGAGCGGTAATCAGGCATGAAGCACTCCGGGCGGCTAATCAGGTATCAAAAGGGAAGTGAGCTTCTATTGACGTCTGGAACACTCAGAAATGGCCGCGTGTCCGGAAGTTGCCGATAACTTTGCGGGATCGCCGCGCGCTTCAGCTTGAGCTCATAAACCCGCCGGGGATGACTGGCGATGAATGTTCGCGATTCTACACGGCTGGCGGCTGGAGGGAATGCTCGCAAGCATGGAGAGAGCGTTCACATGACGTGTGGGCAAACTCTCGGCGTCATGCCTCGCTGATCGGGTGGCGCTGACTGATCACAGTGTTCAGCCCTGCCCCCATGGCACTCAGAATCAAAAAGCACACTGCAAGGGCAGTAATCAGGTGATCACTGGCCATGTTGATCACGGCACTGATCAGGCCGCCACACATGAAAATAAACAGACTGCCGGCAGAAGTCGCGGTACCGGCATGTTGCGGGTAGAGGCCCATTGCCCTGGAGTTGGCGATGGGCCGGGAAATGGTGGTGCCGGCAGTGCAGATCAGCATGGGGATCAGCACCGTTGCGGCGGACAGGCCGAATTGCAGGTTCAGCCAGAGCATCACCAGTCCCGACAGGGCGATCAGGCCCAGGCCTGTGATGATTTGCGTGGAGCCTTCCAGATGGCGATGCAGGATGCTCGCAACAACCCCGCCGATTACATAAGCCGAGCCATACAGCAACAGCGCCCAGGCGAACTGATAGGCCGAAAGGTCCAGGTGTTCCATGAAAATGATCGGCGAAATGACGATGAACGAAAAATGGCAGGCGAAGGCGAGGGCAGAGATCAGCCAGTAGCCGGTAAATCGGATGTCGGAAAGGAGCATCCAGTACGCGCCGAAAAATCGCCGGGACTGCCGCTCGCTACTTCGGCTTTCTTTTAGCAGGAACCACGATCTCAGCCAGACAATGGCTGCCAGGGTGATGAATACATAAAAGCTGCCCTGCCAATCCAGATGCAACTGCAACCATGTACCCATCAGCGGAGAACTGGAGATGAAAATCCCGCCGGCGGTCGTCGTCCAGATGCGCAGTCGTTCCAGCTCGCGGCCGCTGAACAGATCCTGGATCAATGCCTGAGACAAGGCAAACGATCCGCAGCCCACTGCCTGAACCACTCGAAAGCCCAAAAACCAGGTGAAATCGGTGGCGAACAGGCAACCTGTTGCTCCCACCGCGGCAAGTGCCATCCCCCCCAGTAACAGCTTTTTGCGGCCGAACATGTCGGACAACGGCCCGATCAGCAGCAGTGAGCACGCCAGGCCGATGGCAAAGATGCTGACGGATAGGGCGATATCGGAAGGTGTGGTACGAAAGTGGTCGGAAAGGGCGGGGAAGGAGGGAAGGACCACGTCGAGAGGGAAAACGGCGAGCAGCGTCATGGCCATCAGCAGCAGGATGAACGACGACTTTTCTTTGGCATGCAGGGTGTTGGTCATCAATCAACGCGCTCGGTCCGTGAAGGGGGAGACGAGAGTTGATTTGATGCGGTTGCAAGTCAATGCCGGTGGCGCGGGACTTTTCTGAAACTGTTGTAGGAGCGAGCTGACTCGCTCCTGCACGCAGGTTTTGGTTAGCTGTTAGGCAACAACCGGCAAGTAATGCTCTTGATGTACCGCGTCTCGGCAATGGCCGGGTGCACTGGATGATCCGGACCTTGACCACCACGTTCCAGTATCTGAATGTTGCGGTCCAGGTGACGGGCGCTGGTCAGCAGAATGTTCTGCAGGTCGTCTTCCGGCAGGTGCATCGAGCACGATGCGCTGACCAGGATGCCGTCCTTGGTGAGCAGGCGCATGGCTTGTTCGTTCAGGCGGCGGTAGGCGCCTTCGCCGTTCTTCATGTCTTTCTTGCGCTTGATGAACGCCGGCGGGTCGGCCACGATCACGTCGAAGCGTTCCTCGCTGGCTTTCAGCTCTTTGAGGGCTTCGAACACGTCGCCTTCGATGCAGGTCATTTTCTCGGCGAAGCCGTTCAGCGCGGCGTTGCGCTCGACACCGTCGAGGGCGAAGGCCGAAGCGTCGACGCAGAACACTTCACTGGCGCCGAACGCGGCAGCCTGCACGCCCCAGCCGCCGATGTAGCTGTAGAGGTCGAGCACGCGTTTGCCTTTGGCGTACGGCGCCAGGCGTGCGCGGTTCATGCGGTGGTCGTAGAACCAGCCGGTTTTCTGACCCTGGATGACCGGGGCTTCGAATTTCACGCCGTTCTCTTCGAGGGCAACCCACTCCGGCACCAGGCCGAATACGGTTTCTACGTAGCGGGTGAGGCCTTCGGCGTCACGGGCAGCGGAGTCGTTCTTGAACAGGATGCCGCTCGGCTTGAGCACTTGGGTCAGCGCTGCAATCACGTCGTCTTTATGGGCTTCCATGGTCGCCGAGGCGATCTGTACCACCAGGATGTCGCCGAAACGGTCGACCACCAGGCCTGGCAGCAGGTCGGAATCACCGTAGACCAGGCGGTAGAACGGCTTGTCGAACAGACGATCACGCAGGGACAGGGCTACGTTCAGGCGATGCACCAGCAGCGACTTGTCCAGCGGCAACTTGATGTCGCGCGACAGCACACGGGCGCAGATCAGGTTGTTCGGGCTCATGGCAACGATGCCCAGCGGCTTGCCGCCGGCGGCTTCGAGGATCGCCTGGTCGCCGGCCTTGAAACCGTGCAAAGGCGTAGCGGCTACATCGATTTCGTTGCTGTAGACCCACAAGTGACCGTTGCGCAGACGACGGTCGGCGTTGGCTTTGAGGCGCAGGCTAGGCAGGGACATGTCGTCGCTCCGGAAAAAAGAGCGGGAGTATAGCGTGTTGGGACCCCGGATTGGCCTGCAAGTGGACATGTGGCGAGTGTTGTCATGCGATTTGGTATGTCGGATCCAACTTCATAAAGGTTAGAATCACCGTCTGACCCAGAGTGTGCACAAATGTCCCAAGAGCTGACTTCCGAACAGATCCAACAAGCCCTGCAGGGCATCAGCGTACCGGCCCAGCCGCAAATCATGGTGGATTTGCAGATGGAGCAGTACATGCCCGATCCGGACCTGGAAGTCATTGCCAAACTGATCTCCCAGGATCCGGGACTTTCCGGGTCCCTGCTGAAGATCGTCAATTCGCCGTACTACGGGCTGAGCAACAAGATTGCTTCGATCCAGCGCGCGGTGAATCTGCTGGGCAGCCGTTCGGTCATCAACCTGATCAATGCGCAGTCGATCAAGGGCGAGATGAATGACGACACCATTGTCACCCTGAACCGTTTCTGGGACACCGCTCAGGACGTGGCCATGACCTGCCTGACCCTGGCCAAGCGCATCGGCATAGAGAACGGCGATGAAGCCTATGCCCTGGGCCTGTTCCACGACTGCGGCGTGCCCTTGATGCTCCAGCGCTTCCCCGACTACATGGGCGTTCTGGAGCAGGCCTATGCCAACGCCAGCGCCGAATGCCGGGTGGTGGACACGGAGAACCAGGTGTTCAATACCAATCACTCGGTGGTCGGGTATTACACGGCCAAGTCCTGGCGCCTGCCGGAACACGTGAGCGCGGCGATCGCCAATCACCACAATGCCCTGGCGATCTTCAGCGATGAATCTTCGCGCAACAGTTCGTTGAAGAACCTGTTGGCGATCCTGAAGATGGCCGAGCACATTTGCGCGTCGTACCGCGTGCTGGGCAATCAGACCGAAGATCACGAGTGGAACAGCATCGCGCCGCTGGTGCTCGATTATGTCGGCCTCTCGGACTACGACTTCGAGACCCTCAAGCAGACGATCCGCGACCTCGGCACTCATCGCTGAGTGTCGGAACCTTCCAGGCCATGCGCCTGAGCCGAGAGCACCATGCCTGAATTGCCAGAAGTCGAAACCACCCGTCGCGGCATCGCGCCGTACCTGGAGGGTCAGCGTGTCAGCCGGGTGATCGTGCGTGACCGGCGCTTGCGCTGGCCAATTCCCGAAGACCTCGATGTGCGGTTGTCCGGACAGCGTATCGTGCTGGTGGAACGACGCGCCAAGTACCTGCTGATCAATGCCGAAGTCGGCACCTTGATCAGCCATTTGGGTATGTCAGGCAATTTGCGGCTGGTGGAAGCCGGGCTGCCGGCGGTCAAGCATGAGCATGTGGACATCGAACTGGAGTCGGGCCTGGCCCTGCGTTACACCGACCCGCGACGCTTCGGCGCAATGCTCTGGAGCCTCGACCCGTTCAATCACGAATTGCTGATCCGCCTGGGCCCTGAGCCACTGACTGACCTGTTCGACGGCGAGCGTCTGTTCCAGCAGTCCCGCGGACGTTCGATGGCGGTCAAGCCGTTCATCATGGACAACGCGGTGGTGGTGGGCGTGGGCAATATCTACGCGACTGAAGCGTTGTTCGCCGCCGGGATCGATCCGCGCCGCGAAGCCAAGAGCATTTCCCGTGCGCGTTACTTGAAGCTGGCCATCGAGATCAAGCGCATCCTGGCCGCCGCCATCGAGCGCGGCGGTACAACGTTGCGGGACTTTATCGGCGGTGACGGTCAGCCTGGTTATTTCCAGCAGGAACTGTTCGTGTACGGCCGTGGCAGTGAACACTGCAAGGTCTGTGGCACGGGCTTGCGGGAAGTGAAGCTCGGGCAGCGCGCCAGCGTGTTTTGCCCGCGTTGTCAGAGCTGATACGTCAGTTAGATTTTCAGTGAGGCTGATGACGCCTTCGCGAGCAAGCCCGCTCCCACAGGGGAATGCATTCCAAATGTGGGAGCGGGCTTGCTCGCGAAGGCGGCCTGACAGGCGCCGAATGGCTTAAGCCTTCCCGGTAATTTTCCGGTACTTCTCCATCAACTGCTCTTCAGTCTCCGGATGAGCTTCGTCCAGTGGAATGCAATCCACCGGGCAAACCTGCTGGCACTGCGGTTCGTCGTAGTGGCCGACACACTGGGTGCACAGGTTCGGGTCGATCACGTAGATCTCTTCGCCTTGGGAAATGGCGGCGTTCGGGCACTCGGGTTCGCAGACGTCGCAGTTGATGCAATCGTCGGTGATGATCAGGGACATGCTAACTCCAGCCAGGGCGGCAAGCCCGGGCGCAATAAACCAATGCGCACAATTGTGCCGCATTGGCGCCCGCAGTGCACGCGGGCGCGATCAAGTGCAGAAAGGTGCAGGCTGCGAAAGCTGAAAAGACCGCAGTCTGCGCCAGCTCCTACTTCTTGAAGCGTTCGGTCAGTGCATCCGCCACCACAGGGTGCACGAACTTGGTGATATCGCCGCCCAAGGCTGCAATTTCACGGACCAGCGTCGAGGAAATGAACGAATAACGCTCGGACGGGGTCAGGAACAGGCTTTCCACGTCCGGCGCCAACTGGCGGTT
The DNA here is from genome assembly GCF_047345015.1 of Pseudomonas monachiensis. NCBI lineage: Bacteria > Pseudomonadati > Pseudomonadota > Gammaproteobacteria > Pseudomonadales > Pseudomonadaceae > Pseudomonas > Pseudomonas monachiensis. Next base: position 5,844,668 of record NZ_CP178857.1, on the reverse strand, counting down.
CATGTTGGCCAGCTGGAATTCGTATTCGAAGTCCGACACCGCACGCAAACCACGCAGGAACACATTGGCGTTCTTCTCTTTGGCGAAGTGCGCCAACAGCGTCGAGAAGCCGACGACTTCAACGTTCGGCAGATGTTTAGTGACCTCGCGCGCCAGTTCTACCCGTTGTTCCAGAGGAAACAGCGGGTTTTTCTTCGGGCTCGCGGCGACGGCGATGATCACGTGATCGAACAGGCGCGAGGCGCGTTCGACCAGATCGCCATGGCCCTTGGTAATAGGGTCGAAGGTACCTGGGTACAACACTCGGTTCATCGCGTCGTCCTGGCGGGAATCCGTTGGGGAGTCGGATGGTATCGCAGCCTTCCCGGTCGGCCAAGTCGCCTGTTGGGTAAGAAAGCACTATAGACGATGGGAATATTCGTCATTTTCATGGATTTTTTAAACGTTCGGCCAGGGAAGTCGCCAGTTGTGCCGTCAGTCCGTAGACCGACAACTGCGGATTGGCGCCAATGCTGGTGGGGAACAGCGAGCCGTCGTGAATCGACAGATTGCCCAGTTGGTGATGTCGGCCGAGGCTGTCGGTCACCGCGATTGTCGGGTCTTCTCCCATGGCGCAACCGCCCATCACATGGGCACTGCCCAGGCGTGTGCGATACAACTCCAGGCTCAGGCTGTCGATCAGCGTGCGCGCTTCGGCGAGGGTCTTCACGTAGCGGGCGTCGGCGTGCATCGGCATCACGGCCTTGGCGCCACCGGCAAACTGGATCTCGGCCATGGTATGGAACGCCCGACGCAATCCATCCCAGGCGTAGGGTGATAGCTGGTAATCCAGCACCGGCGTGTCATCGCTGCGCAATTCGACGCTGCCACCGGGGCTGTCCGGGTGAAAACCGTCCCGCAGCAACGCCAGCATGGCGTGGGTATGGGCCAGATTGGCCATGTGCTGCGAGTTTTCCTGGCCGAAACCACCGAGCAGTGTCGTGGCCAGCGCCGGATGCAGGGGCGGGACTTCCAGTTTGTAGGACATCTTGCCCGTGGTGCCGTCCTGCCACTGGAAATGGTCGGAATAGATCGACTGCGGCGCGCCGTAGAAAGGGTTGACCACTTCGTCGAACAACGCAGCGGACATGTTCACCGGGTGCAGGAATGTGCGTTTGCCCAGGCGCTTGTGCGGATCGGGTGCTCCGGAACGCATCAGCAGGGCCGGGCTGTTGATGCCGCCACCGGCCAGCACGAAATGCCGCGCCTTGACCGTGATGGTGCGTCCGGTCGGTGCGACGCAGCGTTCATCCATCGCCGAACATTGCAGGCCGATGACCTTGTCGCCGCTGATGTTGAGTTTTTCGGCGCGGGCCAGGTAAAGCAGCTCGCCGCCTTTTTCCAGGGTTGCTGGAATGGTGGTGACCATCATCGATTGCTTGGCGTTGGTCGGGCAGCCCATGCCGCAGTAGCCGAGGTTCCAGCAGCCGCGAACGTTGCGCGGGATGACGTGCCATGAGTAATTCAGTGCTTCGCAGCCCTTGCGGATCACATCGTTGTTGGCGTTGGGTGGCACCATCCACGGCGCGACGCCCAGGCGTTGCTCCATTTTCTCGAACCACGGCGCCATTTCCGCCGGGCTGTGGCCCTTGACGTTGTGCTCTTTGGCCCAGTGTTCCAGGGTCGGCTCCGGAGTGCGGAAACTGGAAGTCCAGTTGATCAGCGTGGTACCGCCCACTGCCCGGCCCTGGAGGATGGTGATCGCGCCGTCCTTGCTCATGCGGCCGATGCCTTCCTGGTAAAGGCTGGCGTAGGCCTGGTCTTCCAGCAGCTTGAAGTCGCTGCTGGTCTTGAGCGGGCCTTCCTCGATCAGCAGCACCTTGTAGCCGGCGGCACTGAGGATTTCGGCGGTGGTGCCGCCGCCGGCACCACTGCCGATGATCGCCACGTCCGCTTCGAGCGTCAGGTCCTGGGTCAGTTGCGAGCCGTTGTAGGTTTTCCAGCCTCGGGCCATGCCTTCGCGGAACGGATCGGGTACGGGCATCTTTCAGGTTCTCTTTATTATTTTGGATGCGGTGGTGTGGCGACTGGCGCCATCGCGGGCAAGCCACGCTCCCACAGGTTATGTGCAGAGTTTTAAACGGTGGGTGGCCCGGGATACCCGCAATGCGCCCACGATTCCTTGCGGCCGTACCAGGCCATCATCACCAGTTGCAGCAAGGAACTGTGACCCATGCGCAACAGGCTCAACGAGCTGTTTTCCCAGCGGTTCAGAAACTGCCGGATATCATCGGCCCTGGCATTTTCCCAGCTGCCCCAGATCCCGGTCAGCGGTCCGCGGGTCACGGCCATGCCCAGCACATCGAACAGTTGCTGGGTCAGCTTGAGCATCTCCGGCGACAGGTGGGCGAGGTTGTAGTCCAGGCTTTTCAGTGTGCCCTCGACAGCCTCGGGCATCCGTTCGGTGGTCACGGCACCCTCGAGCATGACCGGAATCAATGCCCGCAAGAACAGCAGGTCGCCGCTGCGCAACGTGACAAAACCATTGGCCGGAACGCTCGACGAGCAACCGCTGAGGCTGGCTCCGAGCCCGGCGGTGGCAAGGAAAGCTGTGGCGCCGAGGCTGAATTTAAGCAGCCCGCGCCGTGACAGCGCGGGTGTATCGGACAGGCTGGGGATCATTATTGTTATTACCTGACGGTGATGATCGTTAGCGGATGAACAGCTTCTGGATCAGCTTCTGAATCGACTTGCCGTACGGCGGGTAGATCAACTTCGCGGCGTTGAACCGTTGTTTGATCAACACGCCTTTGGCCTTGCTGAAGGTCAGGAAGCCTTCATGGCCGTGGTAGTGGCCCATGCCCGAGGCACCGATGCCGCCAAACGGCATGTCGTCCTGGGCGACGTGCAGCAGGGTGTCGTTCAGGCACACGCCGCCGGAATGGGTTTCGTGCAGCACGCGCTGTTGTTCGCGCTTGTCGTAGCCGAAGTAATACAGCGCCAGTGGGCGAGGGCGCTGGTTGATGTAGGCAAAAGCCTGGTCCAGATCCTTGTACGGCACGATCGGCAGCAGCGGCCCGAAGATTTCGTCCTGCATCACCGTCATCTCGTCCGTGACGTTGAGCAGCAGGCTATGGCCCATGCGGCGGCCCTGGCCCTGGTCGAACAGCGGCATCAGCAGCGCACCCTTGCTGGTGGCGTCGCTGACGTAACCGTTGAGACGCGCCAGTTGTCGCTCATTGATGATCGCGGTGTAGTCCGGGTTGTCGGCCAGCGTCGGATAGAACCCGCGGACGGCTGTGCGATAGGCTTCGACGAAACTTCCGACGCGATCCTCCGGCACCAGCACATAGTCAGGGGCCACGCAGGTCTGGCCGGCATTCAGGGTCTTGCCGAAGGCGATGCGCTCGGCGGCGTCCTTGAGCGGCACGTCGTGAGAAACAATGGCCGGGGACTTGCCGCCCAGTTCCAGGGTCACCGGGGTCAGGTTTTGCGCAGCGGCGCGCATCACGTGTTTGCCAATGCTGGTGGCGCCGGTGAACAGCAGGTGATCAAACGGCAGGCGTGAAAACGCCACGCCCATATCCGCCTCGCCCAGGACCACGCAAACCAGGTCTTCGGGGAAGATTCGCGCCAGCAGTTGCTTCATCAGCAAGCCGGTCGCGGGGGTCGACTCACTGAGTTTGAGCATTACCCGATTGCCCGCCGACAGCGCGCCGACCAACGGACCGATGGCCAGGTACAGCGGATAGTTCCACGGCACGATGACCCCGACCACGCCCAGCGGTTGGTAAACCACTTTGGCCGAAGCCGGCTGGAAGGCGGCGCCCACCTTGCGTCGCGAGGCGCGCATCCAGCCCTTGAGGTGTTTGCTGGCGTAATGGATGCCGTGCAGGCTGGGCATCAGTTCGGCGAGCAGGGTTTCATCGGCGCTGCGATGGCTGAAGTCCTGGCTGATCGCATCGATCAGGGCCTGGCGTTCATTGTTCAATAAATCCTTTAGTGCCTTGAGCCATTGCTGGCGCTGCGCGGCCGGTGGCATCGGGTTGGCGGCGTAGGCGGCACGCTGTGCGTCGAACAGGGCCTGAAGCTCTTCCAGCGGCTGCTGTAGGTTCTGCAGGTAGGAAATTTCAGCAGTCATGGTCGGCTCCGGATTTATTGTAATGAAGCACTTTTTAGAGTCTATGCTCTAAAAAGTCAAATGACATCCTGGAACAGCTTGGTTTTATCCGCTCGCGGATAGATCTAAGATGCCCGTCAACGCACTCTGAATTAAAGCTCAAGCCATGGCCCCACGGATCAAAACCAGCGAGCGCATCGTGCAGAACAGCCTGGAGCTGTTCAATCAGCAGGGCGAGCGCAGCATCAGCACCAACCACATTGCTGCCCACATGGAAATTTCCCCGGGCAACCTGTACTACCACTTCCCGAACAAGCAGGCGATCATCGCCGTGCTGTTCAGCGAGTACGAAAGCCTGGTGGACAGCTTCCTGCGCCCGCCCCAGGGCCGCGCCGCCACGGTGGAAGACAAACGCTTCTACCTCAAGGAGCTGCTGTCGGCGATGTGGCGCTACCGGTTTCTGCATCGCGATCTCGAGCATCTGCTCGACAGCGATCCGGACCTTGCCGACCGCTATCGACGCTTCTCCCAGCGCTGCCTGATCCAGGGTTCGGCGATCTACGAAGGTTTCGTCGCCGCCGGCATCCTGAAGATGGACAAGGTGCAGATCGAGTCCCTGACGCTCAATGCCTGGATCATCCTCACTTCCTGGGTGCGCTTCCTGTGCACCACGCGGGAGAACTCCAGCCACTTGAGCGAACAGGCCATTAAACGCGGGGTGTATCAGGTGCTGGTGCTGGAAGCCGGGTTCGTCACGGATGAGGCCCGCGATGCGGTCAGCGCCTTGTTCGAAGAGTTTTACGTGCCCCTCGCCCAGGCGCTGGAAGAAGTACAGTAGGATCAAGTTCGAGTTATTCAAAGGAGCCCGCTATGCCCATTGCGCAACTGATCAGCCCGCAAGCACTGGACCTGAAAAAGGACCAGCCGGGGCTGGTGATTCTGGATTGTCGTTTTGCCCTCGAAGACCCGGATTACGGTCAGCGCAGCTATGCCGAAGGGCACATCGCCGGTTCGAGCTATGCCGACCTCGAACGCGATCTGAGTGGTGCCGTGGTCAAGGGCGTGACCGGGCGTCATCCGTTGCCCGAGCCGGCGCAACTGATCGAGCGCCTGCAAGCCTGGGGCATCAATGCCGATAGCGAAGTGGTTCTGTATGACGACGGTCCGGGAGCCTATGCGGCGCGGGCCTGGTGGTTGCTGGCATGGCTGGGCAAGCGCGACGGTGTATTCATCCTCGATGGCGGTCTCAAGGCCTGGCACGCGGCCGGTTTGCCGCTGAGCCTGGATGCGCCGGTGATCACCCCTGGATCCTTCACCGGCAGTCCTGACACGGCGTTGCTGATCAGTGCCGAGCAGCTGCAAAAGCGCCTTGCACGGCCGGAACTGACCCTGCTTGATGCCCGCGCACTGCCGCGTTTCAAGGGTGAAATGGAACCAATCGATCCGGTTGCCGGGCACATTCCCGGTGCCCAGTGTGCGGCGTTTACCGACAACCTGGACAGTGACGGGCGCTTCCTGCCAGCCGATCAGCTCAAGCAGCGCTTCGCCGCGAAATTGGGCGATCGCTCACCGAGTGATCTTGTAGCGTATTGCGGTTCCGGTGTGACGGCGTGCCACAACCTGTTTGCGCTGTGTCTGGCCGGTTATCCGTTGGGTTCGTTGTATGCCGGGTCGTGGAGCGAGTGGATCAATGAGCCTGCGCGGGGCATCGCCACCGGCGAATGAGCGCCACGAAACCTTGTGGGAGCGAGCTTGCTCGCGATGGGGCCATTACATTCAATATTGATGCTGATTGTTAAGCCGCCATCGCGAGCAAGCTCGCTCCCACAGGGATGGATGGTGTTTGTGAGACCTCGTTAAGCCTCAAGTCCCCGCTTTGCACTGCGATACGCCCCCGGTCCAACCCCATACACCTGCTTGAACTGTCGGCTCAGATGGCTCTGGTCGGCAAACCCCAGTTGCATCGCAACTTCCAGCGGCAAACAACCACTTTGCAGCAAGGCCCGCGCCCGGGCGATGCGTTGTTGCATCAGCCAGGTGTGTGGCGGCATACCGGTGGCCCGACGGAACACCCGGGCGAAATGGAATGGCGAGAGGTTGACCGCCGCCGCCAGCACCTCCAGGGAGGGTGGTTCTGCCAGTTGTGCGTGCAGCAGTTCCTTGGCCACTGTCACCGCCCGGTGTTCTTTCCCGGGTTTTCCAGCGTTCGGAACCGCCGCATGACGCTGCAACAGCGACAGCATCAGTTCGCGCCAGACCGTTTGTTGCTGCAATGCGGTGGCGGGGCTTTCCAGTAAACGGTGAAGCTGGCAGAAACCGTTCACCAGATCCCGATCGCGATACAGCGTGGCGCCGAACGCCGGCAAGTGATGGGTCGGCAGTTCGAGTTCGGCCAGTAGCGAAGTTATCTGCCCGCTGTCTGGATAAAACGCCCGGTACAGCCAGCCATCCTCGGTGCCTTTGTGGCCGGTGTGCAGTTCATCGGGGTTGATCAGCACCAGCGTGCCGCTACCCGCCAGGTGTTCGGCGCCGCGATAGCGATAACGCTGGGCGCCGGCCATGATCATGCCGATCACATAGCCGTCATGCACATGGGGGGCAAAGCGATGATCGATGTAGCGGGCGGACAACAACTCGACCCCGGCCAGTGGCGGGGTTTGCCAGAATTGGATTGACTCGCCTTGTTCGGCATCCATGATTCAAGTGCGCCCTGCGGCGGCCAGCCACTCGGGGATGCGCCGTTCCAGGTAGTAACCCGGTTGCCTGAGCGTGCCGTCGACGAAGCCGACATGCCCGCCCTTGGCTTGCAGTTCGAATTGCGTGCAAGCGGACAACTCGTCGACTTGCGGCAGGCTGTGGGGAAAAACGAAGGGGTCGTCGGCGGCCTGAATCATCAAGGTCGGCGTACGAATTTCACCAAGGAAATAGCGGCTTGAGGCGCGACGATAGTAATCCTCGGCATCGGCGAAACCGTGCAGTGGTGCGGTGACGCGACCATCGAAATCCCAGAACGTGCGCATGTTTTCCATGGATCCGAGGGCCGCCAGTGCGGCCAGGCCCTCCTCGCGTCCGTCGTGCTGGAACTGTCGCTGTTTGTTCTTGATGTAGGCGACCATCTCGCGCATGAAATGTGCCTGGTAAACCTTGGAAAAGCCTTGGCCGATACGGTCGGCGCACTGGTCCAGGCGGAACGGCACCGACACCGCCACGGCGCCCATCAAATTACTGTCGCTACCGGTTTCGCCCAAATGCTTGAGCAGGACATTACCGCCCAGGGAGTAACCCACCGCATACAGTGGCGCCAGAGGCCGTTTGGCCCGCAAGTGTTTGATGGCTTCGGCCAGGTCTTCACTGGCACCGGAATGGTAACTGCGCGGCAGCAAATTGGGTTCGCCCGAACAACCGCGCCAGTTCAGCGCGACGCTGGCCCAACCTCGGTCGTCCAGGGCCTTTTGCATGCCAGCGACATAAGGCGAATTCGAGGAGCCGGTGAGCCCGTGCAACACCAGTACCAGGGGTGCGTTGGCGCTGTGTGGGCCATGCCAGTCGAGGTCGAGGAAGTCGCCGTCTTCAAGCCACAGGCGTTCGCGTTCGCGGTCGATGTGCACGGTTTTACGCCACAGCGGCCCCCACAAGGTTTGCAAGTGCGGATTGCCGATGCCGAAGGCAGGGGTAAAGGACGGCGGTGGGGCCAGGGCGGGGTGCGGTTGCACAGTCATTCTCGGTGGAGGTGTTCATGAGTCTGCCCGAAGACGCGGCGGGGCAGCGCCGCGACCGCGTCATCATGGCTGCTGTCTAACTTGCCACAATCTCGCCAGGCATGCGACACATGGCATTGGTTGCGCTTTCGCTCGGAGCTGGCAGCGGTTGTTGATCTGTCTTCGGCCCCAGAATGACAACGCGCCATTGGTCGGCGTGGTGATGCCGGTTGAGCGCGCTTTTGATTGAAGCGAGGTCCAGCTTCAAGGCCGCTTGCGTGGAAAAATCGAGGTCCAGCGGCAGATCGTGGGCGCTGATGATTTGCAATCGCTTCAGGATCTGCGCGTTGGTAGCACTGTTCAACGGTGAGCTACCGGCCAGTTGCTGTTGGATGTCGTCAAGTTCCTGTTGGGTCGGCCCTTGGGCGAGGAAGTCGCTGAACATTGTTTTGATATGGGCCAGCACGGCATCGGCCTGCTCTGGTGGGGCCTGCAATTGAACGGTCAGCCACCCCTGTGCCTGAAGAGCTGAAAGGCCGGCTTCAACGTGGTAGGTCAGGCCTCGGCGCTCACGAAGTTCATTCATCAGTCGGTTGGTGAAAATACTGCTGGCCATGTAAAGCGCGACATAGTCCGGACTGCTTCGCAGGACACTTGGCTGGGTAAGACGCAGGTAAGCCTGGGTCGATGGTCGCTCAATGCGCAGCAGACCTGGAGCGCCTGGGCTTGTCACTGGCTGGATCGCGGCAATGGCCGGTCCCAGGGGCAAGGCCGCTGATATCTGCGCACCGATGCGCTGGGCTTCTTCCTCGGTGAGGTCGCCGACCAGTGTGATCTGGGCATTGCCCGCGGCATAAGCCTGGCGATGAAAGTCTTGCGCCTGGGTGCGGGTGATGGAGGTAAGCCCGGCCCGGGTTCCATAGAGGGACTGAGCATAACCGTGGCCGGGAAACATCTGGCCGAGATTGGCTTCTCGGGCTTGAGCGGCATGGGACTGATCTTCAAGGTCCAGAAAGTACTGAAATTGGGATTTCACCTCAGGCAGGGATTCTTCCGGCAACAGCGGCTTGCCGAGTACCTGGGCGAACAGCTCCAGGGCTGGAGTGCGCCGTGATTCGTCACTCAGGCTACGCAGGGAAAGCCAGGTCCGGTCCTGGCTGATACCCATGTCCATCCTTGCCCCCAGATTATCGAACGTCGCCTGTATGGCATTGACGTCCTTGCCAGCCACACCCTCATTCAAAAGGCCATAGGTGAGCGCAGCCAGGCCGGGTTGATCTGGTGTGAGGGCGCTGCCGGCGGCAAAGCTCACCAGGGCATCGAACATCGGCAGGCCGGGGATGCGGATGAACAGGATCTTCGTTCCGCCGAGGGTTTTGTAACCCTTGATCGGCAGTGTGCGGTGGGTCGTCGGAGTCTGGGGTTCATTGAGCGATTGCAGCGCTGGTTTCCGGGGCGCCGTGGTTGCAGCGGCAGGGGCCTGGGTACTCAACAGCATGCCGGCCAGGATCAATCCATTGATGAGGCCTTTGAACTTATCCATTGTTTTTCTCCGGCAAGATTTTCGCGGTAGTCAGGCGATCACGCGTCAGGTACGTCTTTGCCACCTCCTGAATCTCCAGGGGCGTAACTTTGCTCAACTCATTCGTATCCTGATCGGCCAGCCGCCAGTCCAGGCCGATGGTTTCCAGCAGGCCCAAGGTGTTGGCCTGCCCTTCCAGATCGTCCTGCGCATAAACGGTGTCAGCGATCAGGAGATTTTGCGCGCGTTCCAGCTCCGCCGGTTCCGGTGCCTTGTTCTTCAGTGATTCGATCACTTGCCACAGGCGGGCAAGGGCTTCGTCAGCATCATTGAGCTTGTCCGGGTTGAGCTGTGTGCTGATGGTCAGCAACGAATCACCACGATTGAAGGCGTCGTACTCTGAGCGGGCCTCAGTGAATATCGCTTCGCTCAGTTGCAGTTGTTGTTTGATCCGCGCGCTACTGGATCCGGCCAGTAACATATTAAGAAGGCGCAGGGCATGGGCGGTCCGACGATCCGGTGCCGTGGCCAGGCTTGGCGCGTTGAAGCTCATGATCAGGCGTGGGGAAGCTATCGGTGCATACAGGGTCAGTGACCGTTCACCGGCAGAAGCCAGCTCGACGGGGGCATGGGCCACGGGTGTCGCGCGCCGCTCAAGATGGCCGAAGTGCTGCTGTGCAAGGGCCTTGATCCGCTCAGGCGTTACATCGCCAACCACCACCAGCGTCGCATTGTTTGGCGAATACCAGGCCTGATACCACTGCCGCAATTGCACGGCGTTCATGCGTTGCAAATCGTGCATCCAGCCAATCGTCGGGGTGCGATAGCCGCTGGCCGGGTAGGCAATGCTGTTCAGTCGCTCGCGAGCCGAAGCGATGATTCCATCATCAACGTGCATCCGGCGCTCTTCCTGAATGACCTTGAGCTCCGGAGTGAAGTCCTGTTCATTGAGCTCGGCCGTACTCATCAGGTCAGCCAGTATTTCGAAAGCAACACCTGTCCGGGCAGAGGGCAGTGTCTGGTGAAACGACGTGTAGTCCGTGTAAGTTACGGCGTTTTCACTGGCGCCAATCTTCTTCAGTATCGCCTCGAACTCTCCGGCGCAGGCCTTGCTGCTGCCTTTGTAGACCATGTGTTCGAGGGCGTGGGACAGGCCCGACTGGCCGGGCGGTTCGTAGCTTGCACCGACCTTGATCCAGAGTTGGGCGGTGACAATGGGGGAGCGGTGGTCCTCGCGCACGACAACCTTGAGGCCGTTATCCAGTACGAAGTCTTGCGTCGCAGGGGGGGTCGCCGCGCTGGCCATGAGCGGCAGCCAGGCGATGAAGGGCAGCACAAGCGTGCTGCATGAGATGTTCATCCGTGTTCATCCTCAGTGGTTTGCAGTTAATTGCGCAAACCACTGTGGATGATCCGTAAGGACGTCAGGCGGTAACTATGTAGTGCACTTCACGACCGGTTTGGGGTGGTCGTCTCGCGGGAATCAGAGGTGCGTTGCTCGCAGCTTGTCTGGAAATACCGTGCACCACAGCCGGTCCGCAAGGGACAGGAAACAATTGATGGTGGGTCCATTATTAATGTTCCGGAACCCCCAGCGGTTACTCGAAAGGGTTATCAGTAGGGGCCGGTAACGGCTTTTGCGGCACGGTCGGGCCAGCACTGACGATGACCATCTTGTCCATGCTCAGGTGTTTGTTCATGGCGGCCTTGACCTGCTCGACGGTCAGGGCCTGGGACTGTTGCATGAAGTCTTCCAGGTGACTCAACGGCAAATTAAAGTAGCCGATGACCGCCAGTTGATCGACGATATCGGCGTTGCTGGCGGTGGACAGCGGGAAGCTGCCGGCCAATCCGCGCTTGGCATCGTCAAGCTCTTTTTCGGTCGGGCCGTTCTCAAGGTAGTCGGCCAGCACGTCCTGCACCAGTTTCACGGTGCCTTCGCTCATTTCGGCGCGGGTTTGCAGTTCGATCATGAACGGGCCACGCACCTGCTTTGGGGTGAGGCTCGAATACACGCCGTAAGTCAGGCCGCGTTTCTCGCGCACTTCGCTCATCAAGCGGGTGCCGAAGCCGCCGCCACCGAGAATCTGGTTACCCATGGACAACGCCGCGTAATCCGGGTCGTAGCGGTCGATGCCCAATTGCGCGAGTATCAGGTTGGTCTGCTTGGACGGGAACTCGATATGGCCGACGCTGGCCTTGGGCTCGACCGGTTGCGCGATTTTCGGCAAGGCTGGCCCTTTGGGCAGGGCGCTGGAAATCTGGGCAGCAATCGCTTCGGCTTCCGCGCGGGACAGGTCGCCGACCAGTGCGATCCCAACGTTACCGGCTGTATAGGCTTTCTCGTGGAAAGTACGCAGTTGCGCCAAAGTAATCGCCGGTACGGTTTCCGCCGTGCCGTAGCTGGAATGAGCGTACGGATGATCACCATACAAGCGGCTCATCAGTTCCAGGTTCGCCAATTTACCGGGGTCCTGCTTGTAATATTCGAAATGGGTGAATATCAGATTCTTCATGCGGGTTAACGAGTCGGCCGGGAAGATTGGTTTGCCCACGACTTCAGCGAACAGCTTCAGGGCCGGCTCGCGCTTGTCCTTGGCACTCAGGCTGCGCAGCGTAGCGACTGCCATGTCGTTATAAGTGTCGTTGCCGAAATTGGCGCCAAGGTCTTCGAAGCCCTGGGCAATGGCACTGGCGTCTTTGCCGGCCACTCCTTCGCCGAGCATGGCGTTGGTCAATAGCGCCAGACCGAGTGCGTTGCCGTCGTGGCTGCTGCCGGCGGCGAAGGTCAGGCGCATGTCGAACATCGGCAGTTCATGGGCTTCGACAAACAGCACCTTGGCACCGTTGGCTGTGTTCCAGGTTTGTACGTCAAGTTTGCGGGAGCTCGGTACTTTGCCGTCGAGCATCGCCAGTGATTCCACCGGCAGGTTGGGGCCATCAGGACCGTCAGTCTCATGAGTTGTTTCCTCGGGCAAGGCATGGGCAACACTCACGCGAGAGCGGGTGAAAAATGTGTGGGCCGCTTTCTGGATGTCCTCGGCAGTTACCTCCTGCAGACCGGCAAGTTCAGTATCCATCAGCTTCCACGACAGGCCGATTGTTTCCAGCTGTCCGATGGTGTGAGCCTGACTGTTGATCAAGTCTCGTTGGTAGACCAGTTGAGCGATCGCTCGAGCGCGCGCCCGCTCGATTTCTTCAGCAGAAGGCGCGGTGGTTTTGAGCTGTTCGAGCAGTCGCCACAGGCCGGCTTCAACCTGCTCTATGGTTTTGTGTTTCCGGACGTTAGGTGTCGCTGACAAGGTGAACAAGCTGTCGCCTCGGGTGTAGGGGGAGTAGTACGAGGACGCAAAGGAGACAAGCTCTTCACCACGTTGCAATAGCGCCGGGATACGGGCGCTATAACCACCATCAAGCAGGGACACAATCAGCCGCAAGGCGTTTACCGCGTGTTTGTCTTCGGCGGTGGCTATACCGGGCACGTTGAACGCCATGAGTATTTCCGGTTCCCGGGTCTGTGTGTGCACTGTAATCCTGCGTTCGCCTGGCTCTGCCAGTTCCAGCGGAATCTTGACTGGGGGGATGTCACGACTTTGGATCGGCCCGAACCAACGCTGGGCCAGAGTGACGACCTCTTCCTGTGTCACATCACCCACCACAACTAGCGTGGCATTGTTCGGCGCATACCAGGATTGGTACCAGTGACGCAGCTCTTCGATCTTCATGCGCTCAAGATCGGCCATCCAGCCAATGGTTGGCGTTCTGTAGCCGCTGCTGGGGAAAGTGATGGTAGAGAAGAGTTCTCGCGCCCTGCTCATCGAGCTGTCGTCGACACGCAGGCGGCGTTCTTCCTTGATGACTTCGATCTCTTTATTGAACTCTTCGGCTGGCAGGTGTGCGTTCACCATGCGGTCGGCTTCGAGTTCGAAGGCCACGCCAAGGTAGTCGCGGGACAGCAACTGGTAATAAACGGTAGCGTCGTCGCTGGTGAAGGCATTCTCCTCAGCGCCGAGGCTGCGCAATATTATCGATGCTTCACCGGGTCGGGTTTTATTGCTGCCCTTGAACACCATGTGTTCCAGGGCGTGGGATAGCCCCGATTGCCCCGGATGTTCATAGCTGGAACCGACTTTGTACCAGAGCTGGGAGATCACCACAGGTGCTCGATGATCTTCGCGAACGATGATCTTCAGGCCATTTTCGAGAGTGCACTCATGCGTAGGGGTTGGAGTTCGTTCAGTCATTGGCTTGTTCATCCATTGGTTATTCATTGCATCCATGCGAGACATTTCGCACGTCAACGATGATCCAGGAGCAGAGGAACAAGCCACCTCAGATGTGTTGCGTTTTAAGAAGCCACCGTGGTGCCGGGCAAGCCATCGGCCTGCCCGTGCGCTTTACTCGGCAGGGTTTTCAGTGCTGCGCTGCCACAATGAGTAATACACGCGCCCGGATTTCTGTTCCCGGTGCAGGCGCCAGTTCTCCGGCAGGCCCAGGGTCGACGGCGCCGACTCGCTTTCGGTGTACACCCAGGCGTCTTCGGCCAGCCATTGGCGCTCTTCGAGCAACTTGCAGACGGTGGGCAGCAGGTCCTGGTTGAACGGCGGGTCAAGGAACACCAGGTCGTAGGCCGTTGCGGTCTGGGTTTCCAGGTAGCGCAGGGCGTCGGCGGTCTGGACCTGGCCGTTGGTGCAACGCAATGTGCCCAGGTGTTCCTTCAGGCTGGACACCGCGATGCTGCTGGCGTCCAGCGCCTGACCCATGGCTGCGCCGCGGGACAGGGCTTCGAGGAACAGCGCGCCACTGCCGGTGAACGGGTCGAGTACCTTGGCACCGGGTACATAAGGTGCGAGCCAGTTGAACAGGGTTTCACGCACTCGGTCCGGCGTCGGGCGCAGGCCCGGGGCGTCGGGGAAGCTCAGCTTGCGGCTGCGCCATTCACCGCCGATGATGCGCAACTGGTTTACGCCGTTGTGGACGTTTTTGGCGGGTTTTTTAGGGTGGGCCATTAATGCTCCGGAACCCCGAGCGGCTGCTCGGAAGGTTTATCAGTAGGGGCCGGTAACGGCTTTTGCGGCACGGTCGGGCCAGCGCTGACGATGACCATCTTGTCCGTACTCAGGTGTTTGTTCATGGCGGCTTTGACCTGCTCGACGGTCAAGGCCTGGGACTGTTGCATGAAGTCTTCCAGGTGACTCAGCGGCAAGTTGTAAAAACCGATGGCGCCCAGCTGACCGACGATATCGGCGTTGCTGGCGGTGGACAGCGGGAAGCTGCCGGCCAGTTCGCGCTTGGCGTCGTCCAGCTCTTTTTCGGTCGGGCCGGTATTAAGGTAGTCGGCCAGTACATCCTGCACCAGTTTCAGGGTGCCCTCGCTCATCTCGGCACGGGTTTGCAGGTTGATCATGAACGGGCCGCGTGCCTGCATCGGGGTGAAGCCCGAATACACGCCGTAAGTCAGGCCACGCTTTTCGCGCACTTCACTCATCAAGCGGGTGCCGAAGCCGCCGCCACCGAGAATCTGGTTACCCATGGACAACGCCGCATAGTCCGGGTCGTCGCGATCGATGCCCAGTTGCGCAAGCATCAGGTTGGTCTGCTTGGACGGGAACTCGATATGGCCGACGCTGGCCTTGGGCTCGACCGGTTGCGCGATTTTCGGCAAGGCCGGGCCTTTGGGCAGGGCGCTGGAAACCTGGGCGGCAATCGCTTCAGCTTCCGCGCGGGACAGGTCGCCGACCAGCGCGATCACCACATTACCGGCTGCGTAGGCTTTCTCGTGGAAAACACGCAGCTGTGCCTGGGTTATCGCCGGGACGGTTTTCGCCGTGCCATCGCTGGCGTGTGCGTACGGGTGATCACCGTACAAGCGGTTCATCAGTTCCAGGCTCGCCAGTTTGCCGGGGTTCTGTTTCTGGTATTCAAAACCGGCGAGCATCTGGTTCTTGATGCGGGCCAGCGAGTCGGCAGGGAAAGTCGGCTTGCCGATGACTTCGGCGAACAGCTTCAGGGCCGGTTCGCGCTGGTCCTTGGCACTCAGGCTGCGCAGCGAAGCGATTGCCATGTCCTTATAAGCGCCGTTGCCGAAATCGGCACCCAGGCCTTCGAAGCCCTGGGCAATGGCACCGACGTCCTTGCCGGCCACACCTTCGTTGAGCATGGCGTTGGTCAACACCGCCACGCCCGGTGCATCGCCGTCCTGGCTGCTGCCGGCAGCGAAGATCAGGCGCATGTCGAACATCGGCAGCTCATGGGCTTCGACAAACAGCACCTTGGTGCCTTCGGCGGTGTTCCAGGTCTGCACGTCCAGCTTGCGGTGTTGCGGTGCCTTGCCGTTGAGTTCGGTCAGCGATTGCAGTTTCTGGCTGGCCTTGGCCTTGTCGAGGGCTTCGCTGGCATTGGTTTCACCGGAGCGCGACAGATAGAACGCGGCGGAGCCGATAACGGCGACGGCGACCAGGCCGATCAGGGCCAGGCGGGAGGGTTTACGCTCACTCATGAGTCGTCTCCAGAGGCAATACATGGGCGACGCTGAGACGTTCGCGGGTGAAGTACAGCTTGGCGGCTTTCTGGATGTCTTGCGGCGTGACGCTTTCCAGATCGGCCAGTTCGGTGTCCATCAGTTTCCATGACAGGCCGACCGTTTCCAGTTGGCCGATGGCGGTGGCCTGGCTGGTGATCGAGTCGCGCTCGAAGACCAGGCCGGCGATGACTTGTGCGCGTACGCGTTCCAGTTCTTCGGCGGTTGGCGCCGTGGTTTTCAACTGGTCGAGCAGCTTCCACAAACCGGCTTGCGCCTGGGCGATGGTCTTGTGTTTCTGCGAGTTTGGCGATGCCGACAGAGTGAAGAGGCTGTCGCCACGGGTGTAGGCGTCGTAACTCGACGAGCCGCCGGACACCAGTTCTTCTCCGCGTTCCAGTTGCGTCGGGATGCGCCCGCTGTAGCCGCCGTCGAGCAGCGCCGAGATCAGACGCAGGGCATTGACCAGGCGCTTGTCTTCGGCGGTGGCGATGCTCGGCACGTTGAAGGCCAACATCAGGCTGGGCAGTTGGGTCTGTACGTGCAGAGTGATCTGGCGCTCGCCTGGTTCGGCCAGTTCCAGCGGTTTTTTTGCGGCGGGCACATCACGCTTGGCGATCGGGCCGAAATAGCGTTGGGCCAGGGTTTTGACTTCGTCCGGAGTGACATCGCCAACCACCACCAGCGTAGCGTTGTTGGGCACGTACCAGGTTTCGTACCAGTGGCGCAGCTCTTCGACCTTCATCCGCTCAAGGTCGGCCATCCAGCCGATGGTCGGCGTGTGATAGCCGCTGGCCGGGTAGGCCATGGCCTTGAAGCGCTCGTAGGCCTTGGCCATCGGCTTGTCGTCGGTACGCAGGCGACGTTCTTCCTTGATGACCTCGATTTCCTTGGCGAACTCGTCGGGCGGCAGGCGCAGGCTGGCCATGCGGTCGGCTTCCAGCTCGAAGGCAACGCCCAGGCGATCACGGGCCAGCACCTGGTAGTACGCGGTGAAGTCGTCACTGGTGAATGCGTTCTCTTCGGCGCCGAGGTCGCGCAGGATCAGCGAGGCTTCGCCGGGGCCGACTTTCTCGCTGCCCTTGAACATCATGTGCTCCAGAGCGTGGGACAAACCGGTATTACCCGGCGTCTCGTAGCTGGAGCCGACCTTGTACCAGACCTGGGAAACCACCACGGGCGCACGATGGTCTTCGCGCACGACCACCTTCAAGCCATTGTCGAGAGTGAATTCGTGGGTGGGTTGCGGGTCGGCAGCCAAGGCCGAAAGGGGCAGGCAAACTGTGCTGAGCAGCAGGCCTGCGGCGCGGCGGGCAAGAGCATTCATTCGTTTTCAAACCTTTGGGGCTGCCCGCTTGGTCTTAGCCTAGGCGGGCGAGGAGGTGCTAGGATACTGATCCGTTTTACTGGCGGCCACGCCTATCAGGCCTTTGATTGGCCTGCGGGTTGTATGGGTTACCGGCAGAAACTTTGAGTTTGTCAGCTAAACTCTGCGTTTTCGCCGACGATGCCGTTCCAGTCCTTCGTATTAGTCGAGTTTTGAGGTGCCGTTGAGCACCTCGACAAAATGTTGCGCGTGAACAAGCTGGGTCAATCGCAGTCTGTTCTGCATCGAATATTTATTTGCCGGGGCGCCATTGGCGCGTCGCTACCGTGAGATAGCCGTCCTCCATGTTTGGTTCCAACGACGACAAGAAGACCCCAGCTGCGGCTGGCGAGAAAAAAAGCCTGTTCGGATGGCTGCGCAAAAAGCCGCAGGAACCCGTCGTCGAACAGCCACAAGCCATTCCTGAACCAGCGCCGACGCCGGTCCCGGTAATAGAAGAAGCGCCCGCGTCGGTTGTTTTGCCGATTGCCGAGCCGTTGCAGCAACCCAAGGTTGAAGCCGCTCCCGAACCCGTCAGCGAAATCGTCACCGAACAGCCGTTGGCCCCGACGGCCGAGCCGTGGTTGACCCTGCCGGTGGCCGAAGAACCCGTGGCATTGGTCGAAAATGACCTGGCTCCTCACGTGACACCACCGATTCCGGCTCCGGTAGCGTTTACGCCTGCACCGGCTCATGTGCCTGTGGTCGAACCTATTGTTGAGCCAGCCGTCGTAGCCGAGCCTGTGCCTGTTGTCAGCCAGCCAGAGGTTCCGGTATTCGTTGCTCCGGTTGCTCAAGCACCGGCACCCGCTCCGATTCCTGAGCCGATCGCGGTACCCGTTGAAGCTCCGGCGGAGCTGGTACGCACCGAAGAAACCAAAGCCGGTTTCTTCGCCCGCCTCAAGCAGGGCCTGTCCAAGACCAGCGCCAGTATCGGCGAAGGCATGGCCAGCCTGTTCCTGGGCAAAAAGGTTATTGATGACGAGCTGCTCGAAGACCTCGAAACCCGTTTGCTGACCGCCGACGTTGGTGTTGAAGCCACCTCGGTGATCATTCAGCGTTTGACGCAGAAGGTTGCGCGCAAGGAGCTGGCCGACGCCGATGCCCTGTACAAATCCCTGCAAGCCGAGCTGGCAGCGATGCTCAAGCCTGTCGAGCAGCCGCTGAAAATCACCTCGCAGAACAAGCCGTTCGTGATTCTGGTCGTCGGCGTCAACGGTGCCGGCAAGACCACAACCATCGGCAAGCTGGCGAAGAAACTGCAGCTGGAAGGCAAGAAAGTCATGCTCGCCGCCGGCGATACCTTCCGTGCCGCGGCGGTGGAGCAATTGCAGGTCTGGGGTGAGCGCAACAAGATCCCGGTGATCGCGCAGCACACTGGCGCCGACTCGGCCTCGGTGATCTTCGATGCCGTGCAGGCCGCCAAAGCCCGTGGCATCGATGTGTTGATCGCCGACACCGCCGGCCGCCTGCACACCAAAGACAACCTGATGGAAGAGCTGAAAAAGGTTCGTCGGGTGATCGGCAAGCTCGACGCCGACGCCCCGCACGAAGTGCTGTTGGTGCTTGACGCCGGCACCGGCCAGAACGCCATCAACCAGGCCAAGCAATTCAACCAGACCGTCGAACTGACCGGCCTGGCGCTGACCAAGCTCGACGGCACCGCCAAGGGCGGGGTGATTTTCGCCCTGGCCAAGCAATTCGGCCTGCCGATCCGCTACATTGGCGTCGGCGAAGGCATCGATGATTTGCGTACCTTTGAAGCAGAACCCTTTGTCCAGGCATTGTTTGCCGAACGGGAGCGTTCATGATTCGTTTCGAACAGGTCGGTAAGCGCTACCCGAACGGTCACGTCGGCTTGCATGAGCTGAGCTTTCGAGTCCGTCGTGGCGAGTTCTTGTTTGTCACCGGCCATTCCGGCGCCGGTAAATCCACGCTGTTGCGCCTGTTGCTGGCGATGGAGCGCCCGACCAGCGGCAAGCTGCTGCTCGCCGGGCAAGACCTGAGCACCATCAGCAACGCGCAGATTCCTTTCTTGCGCCGGCAGATCGGCGTGGTGTTCCAGAATCACCAGTTGCTGTTCGATCGCACGGTGTTCAATAACGTCGCGCTGCCTTTGCAGATCCTGGGGCTGTCCAAGGCCGAGATCGCCAAGCGCGTGGACTCGGCACTGGAGCGCGTGGCGCTGTCGGATAAAACCGATCTGTACCCGGGCGACCTGTCCACCGGTCAGCAGCAGCGCGTCGGCATCGCCCGCGCCATCGTCCATCGTCCGGCCTTGCTGCTGGCGGATGAACCGACCGGTAACCTCGACCCGCGTCTGGCCGCCGAGATCATGGGCGTGTTCGAAGACATCAATCGCCTGGGTACCAGCGTGCTGATCGCCAGTCACGACCTGGCCCTGATCGCCCGCATGCGCCATCGCATGCTGACGTTGCAACGCGGTCGATTGATCGGTGACGGGGAGGCCGCGGTATGAGCGCAACACGTAGCCCCAAGGTTTCCGAGCGTGTGGCCCCGAAGGCCGCCGATCCGCAGCCGCAAAAGAAAAAACGCGATGATGACGACGGGCCGGACTTTGCCACGTTGTTCCGCGCCTGGATCGAAAGTCATCGTGCCAGTCTGGTGGACAGCCTGCGCCGCCTGGGCAAGCAGCCCATCGGCAGTTTCTTCACCTGCATGGTGATGGCGGTGGCCCTGAGTTTGCCCATGGGGCTGTCACTTTTGCTAAGTAACGTCGAGCGCCTCGGTGGCTCCTGGCAGCGTGCGGCACAGATTTCCCTGTATCTGGACCTTGAGGCCAAGCCGGCCGAAGGTGAATCTCTGCGCGATCAGATCAAGGGCATGCCTGGCGTCGCCGAGGCCGAATATGTTGGCCGGGATCAGGCGCTGGAAGAGTTCCAGCAACAGTCCGGGCTGGGCGAGGCGCTCAAGGAATTGCCGGAGAACCCGCTGCCGGGCGTGGTCCTGGTGACGCCGAACGAAGTCGACAAGCCGGCCCTTGAAGCATTAAGACAAAAACTATCCGAGTTACCGAAGGTACAACAGGCGCAACTTGATTTAGTCTGGGTCGAGCGTCTGGCAGCCATCCTCAAGCTGGGTGACCGTTTTGTCTTCGGTCTGACCGTGCTTCTGGTTTCTGCATTACTTTTGGTGATAGGCAATACCATTCGTCTTCATATTGAAAACCGCCGCACAGAGATAGAAGTGATTAAACTGGTTGGCGGCACTGACAGCTATGTGCGCAGGCCCTTTCTGTATATGGGCGCGTTGTATGGCTTCGGTGCGGGGATTCTGTCCTGGGGCGTCCTGGCGTTCGGCCTTGATTGGCTGAACGACGCGGTGGTAGGGCTGGCCGGTTTGTACGGCAGTGATTTTGCACTGGCTGGAGTGCCAGTTGCCGACGGTCTGTCTCTCTTGCTTGGCGCGGTGCTGTTGGGGTATATCGGTGCATGGATTGCAGTCGCACGCCACCTGAGGGAGCTTGCGCCTAAGTAGTATCATTTTGCTCGTATTGACCTTTCAGCGTTTTTGGGTTTTAGGGAACTTGTCTTTCGGTTTCCGGTCAATTTTCGCAGTGCTGAACTGCACGAGTTTGTAAGTCGGAGGTTTTTTCGTATGACCAATTCTTTGCAACCTGCATATGCTCTGGTCCCGGGTGCGAACCTGGAGGCCTATGTGCACACCGTCAACAGCATTCCATTGCTGTCGCCGGAGCAGGAGCGTGAACTGGCCGAGAGTCTCTATTATGAGCAGGATTTGGGGGCGGCTCGGCAGATGGTGCTCGCCCACCTGCGTTTTGTCGTACATATCGCCCGTAGCTATTCCGGCTACGGCCTGGCCCAGGCTGACCTGATCCAGGAAGGCAACGTCGGCCTGATGAAGGCCGTGAAGCGCTTCAACCCGGAAATGGGCGTGCGCCTGGTGTCCTTTGCCGTGCACTGGATCAAGGCGGAAATCCACGAGTTCATCCTGCGCAACTGGCGCATCGTGAAAGTCGCGACCACCAAGGCCCAGCGCAAGTTGTTCTTCAACCTGCGCAGCCAGAAGAAGCGTCTGGCCTGGCTGAACAACGAAGAAGTCCATCGCGTAGCGGAAAGCCTGGGTGTAGAGCCTCGGGAAGTGCGCGAGATGGAAAGCCGCCTGACCGGCCATGACATGGCCTTCGACCCGGCTGCCGAAGCGGACGACGACAGTGCTTTCCAGTCGCCGGCCAACTATCTGGAAGACCACCGGTACGACCCGGCCCGTCAACTGGAAGATGCCGACTGGAGCGACAACTCCAACCACAACCTGCACGAAGCGCTGGAAGTGCTGGACGACCGCAGCCGTGACATCCTCTACCAGCGCTGGCTGGCGGAAGAAAAAGCCACGTTGCATGACCTGGCGCAGAAGTACAACGTGTCGGCCGAGCGTATTCGTCAGCTTGAGAAGAGTGCGATGAACAAGCTCAAGTTGTCGATCGCTGCGTAATCGGCGAGCAGGCAATAAAAAACGCCCCGGTCATTGATCGGGGTGTTTTGTTTTCAGGCTCAAAAGATCGCAGCCTTCGGCAGCTCCTACATAGGATTGCGTACCCCAGTAGGAGCTGCCGAAGGCTGCGATCTTTGATTTTTTCAGTTACTGCGCCCAAGGCGCCCGACGCGAATCGTTCAGCCCGACCAGATAGCTGTCGCCGCCCAGTTGGCTCATCTGTCGCCGAATCCAGCCTGCACGTCGCGCCACGTAAGCGGTCGGATGGCTCGCACTCCACACGCGAGGATTGGGCAATACCGCAGCCAACAAGCTCGATTGCTGACGGCTCAGGTTCTTGGCGCTCACACCAAAGTGATGCCGGGCCGCCGCTTCGGCGCCAAACACGCCGTCATCCCACTCGACGCTGTTGAGGTACACCTCAAGAATTCGCTGCTTGGGCCAGAGCACTTCGATCAGTCCGGTGAACCAGGCTTCCAGGCCTTTGCGCAGCCAGCTGCGGCCAGACCACAGGAACAGATTTTTCGAAACCTGCTGGCTCAGGGTGCTGGCGCCACGGATCGAACCGCCGCGCTCGTTATGGGCAAACGCCGCCTGAATCGCGCCGATATCGAAGCCCCAGTGCTCCGGGAATTTTTGGTCTTCGCCGGCAATCACCGCGACTTTCAGGTCATCGGAGATCTCGTCCCAGGGTTTCCAGGTCCGTTGCAGGTCGATGGGTTCGCCGTCAAACCAGGACTCGATCTTGCGCTCGACCATCAGCGTCGTCCCCGGCGGCGGCACCACGCGAAAGATCAGCACCAGCAATACGCTGCCACCCATGAACCAGAGCACGGCCTTGGAGAAATGACGGAAATAGATACGCAGCATAGAGATGGCTTGGCCGAACCCGTTGAGCGGGCCATTATACAGACCCTTTGAATCGAAACTGACTGGAGTTCTGCATGCTGCGTGGCTTTGTGATGCTGGCCGCTTTTTTCGGCTTCACCGGTGTCGGCCTCGGGGCCTTTGCCGCCCATGGCCTGAAGAGCCGCCTGAGCGCCGATTACCTGGCGATCTTCCACACTGGCGTCACCTATCAACTGGTGCACGCCCTGGCGTTGCTCGGTGTTGCAGCGCTGGCCACGCAAATTCCCGGTCGACTCGCCACCTGGGCCGCTGCATCGTTTGCCATCGGTATCCTGCTGTTCTCCGGTAGCCTGTATGTATTGACGCTGACGGGCATCAGCAAGTTCGGCATCATCACCCCGTTCGGTGGTCTGGCCTTTCTGGTGGGCTGGTTTTGCCTCGGACTTGCCGCCTGGCGCCTGAGCTGACTTAACGGTCCATTTCATGACGAATGGCTTGGGTCGGCCTGACTGATCGGGCTAGAATGCCAGCCCCTAAAAATGATGGCGGCATCCGGCATGCGCATTCAGTTGAACGGCGAATCCCTTGAACTGCCCGACGGTGAAACCGTTGCGGCCCTGCTGACCCGTCTGGACCTGACCGGACGTCGGGTGGCGGTCGAACTCAATCTGGATATCGTCCCGCGCAGTCAGCATGCAGACACCACATTGAATGACGGCGACAACGTCGAAGTGGTGCACGCCATCGGCGGCGGCTAGCAGCCTCGGCCCAGTGGCCACAGAATTCAGCAAGTACCTCACCCCTACAGAGGATTTCCCATGAGCATCGTTCGCAGCGACAAGCCTTTCGTCCTGGCCGGTCGTACTTACCAGTCGCGTTTGCTGGTCGGTACCGGCAAGTACCGTGACATGGAAGAAACCCGCCTGGCCATCGAAGCCTCGGGTGCCGAGATCGTTACCTTCGCCGTGCGCCGCACGAACCTTGGCCAGATCGAGGGCGAGCCGAACCTGCTCGAAGTGCTGTCGCCGGATCGCTACACCTTCCTGCCGAACACCGCCGGTTGCTACGACGCCATCGAAGCCGTGCGCACCTGCCGCCTGGCCCGTGAGCTGCTCGATGGCCACAACCTGGTGAAGCTGGAAGTGCTGGCCGACCAGAAAACCCTGTTCCCCAACGTGATCGAAACCCTCAAGGCCGCCGAAACGCTGGTCAAGGAAGGCTTCGACGTCATGGTCTACACCAGTGATGATCCGATCATCGCCCGTCAGTTGGCGGAAATCGGCTGTATCGCGGTGATGCCGCTGGCCGGTCTGATCGGCTCTGGTCTGGGGATCTGCAACCCGTACAACCTGCAGATCATCCTCGAAGAAGCCAAAATCCCGGTGCTGGTGGATGCCGGTGTCGGTACTGCTTCCGACGCTACCATTGCCATGGAACTGGGTTGTGATGCGGTGCTGATGAATTCGGCCATCGCCCACGCCCAGCAGCCGGTCATGATGGCTGAAGCCATGAAACATGCGATCGTCGCAGGCCGCCTGGCTTACCTCGCCGGCCGCATGCCGAAAAAACTCTATGCCAGCGCCTCTTCGCCGCTGGATGGTCTGATCAAGTAAGAGCCATTGATGACTGAATCGAACGACACGCCAATCCAGACGGAAGAAGGCGACGAGCGCCAACACCGCCGCATCAAGAGCTTCGTGATGCGCGCCGGGCGCATGACCGAAGGCCAGCAAAAGGGCCTGGAGCAGGGCACTCCGCTGTTCGTGCTGCCGCTGGCCGACGCGCCGGTGGATTTCGACCAAGTGTTCGGTCGCTCGGCACCGCGCTCGCTGGAAATCGGTTTCGGTATGGGCCATTCGCTGCTGGAAATGGCCGCCGCTTCGCCGGATCAGGATTTCATTGGCGTCGAGGTTCACCGTCCGGGTGTCGGGGCGCTGCTCAATGGCGTGCTGACGCAAGGCCTGACCAACCTGCGGGTCTACGATTGTGATGCCATCGAAGTGCTCAACCGTTGCGTGGCCGATAACAGCCTCGATCGCCTGATGCTGTTTTTCCCGGACCCATGGCACAAGAGCCGTCACCACAAGCGTCGTATCGTTCAGGCGTCCTTCGCTGAGCTGGTGCGCAGCAAGTTGAAAGTCGGCGGCATTCTGCACATGGCCACCGACTGGGAACCGTACGCCGAGTACATGCTGGAAGTGATGAACGTTGCGCCGGGTTACCGCAACCTCGCCGAAGACGGCAAGTGCGTGCCACGCCCGGCCGAACGGCCGATCACCAAGTTCGAACGCCGTGGCGAACGTCTTGGGCATGGGGTTTGGGATTTGAAGTTCGAGAAGCAGTCCTAAGCATCACCCAATACAAACTGTGGGAGCGGGCTTGCTCGCGAAGGCGTCGTGTCAGTCGACATTAATGTTGTCTGATGCACCGCTTTCGCGAGCAAGCCCGCTCCCACAGTTGTTTTAAGGTGTGGCTGAGATCAGCGGCGGTCTGCCACAACGCCAATCAACACCAGCACCACCAGCAGCACCGGCGCCAGGCTGTAGTTGTTGAACTGGCTCAAGCCGCGCACGACCCACGGCGTGGCATAGATCAGCGCCGCGCCGCTGCCGATCATGCACAGCAGGGACATCAGTGGCACGCGCAAGGCGCCGGCGATGCTGCCCAGGCGTTGCTCGACCCAGCCTTTGAAATCCGCACCAAACAGCACCAGCAGGCAGCCCACCAGGGCCAGGGCGATTTCCGAGAGGTTGCTGCGGCTCCAGCGAGACACGGTGGCAAGCAGGTCGAGTACCAAATCCATTCGATTTCCTTATGTCAGAAATTTCTGCAGCAAGTCGTTGAGGAAGAGTTGTCCGCGTTCGGTGGCTACCAGACGTGACGGTTCGACCTGCAACAGGCCGCTTTGTTCGGCTTCGCGGCGGCCTTCAGCAAGGCTTTCCAGTGTCATGCCGGTGCGTTCCGGGTACAGCCGTGATTCGACGCCTTTAGTCAGGCGCAGCGCGTTCATCAGGAATTCGAACGGCATTTCATCGTTGCCCAGCGCTTTCTCGCCGGCCTGGAAGCTTTTTGCCGGATTCAGGTAATCCTTCGGCAGGCGGGTCTTCCAGGTGCGAATGATGCGCCCGTCCGGATGGCTGAGCTTGCCATGGGCGCCGGCGCCGATGCCAATGAAGTCGCCAAAACTCCAGTAATTGAGGTTGTGCCGTGCCGGGCGACCGGGCAGGGCGTAGGCCGAGACTTCGTATTGCGCGTAACCGTGTTCAGCCAGCAGCGCTTGCCCGGCTTCCTGGATGTCCCACAGCGTGTCGTCTTCCGGCAGCGTCGGCGGCTGGTTCCAGAACACCGTGTTCGGTTCCAGGGTCAGTTGATACCACGACAGGTGTGTCGGCTTCAGGGCGATGGCTGTGCGCAGGTCGGCCAAGGCATCGTCCAGGGACTGATTGGGCAAGCCATGCATCAAGTCCAGGTTGAAGTTGTCGAACCCGGCCTGTCGCGCCATGCCGGCGGCGCGTACGGCTTCGTCGCCGTTGTGAATCCGCCCCAGGGCCTCGAGCTTCTCTTGCTGGAAGCTCTGGATGCCGATCGACAGGCGATTGATCCCCAGTTTCCGGTACGCGACGAACTTGTCTTGCTCGAAGGTCCCCGGATTGGCTTCCAGCGTGATTTCGATGTCGCTGGCAAACGGGATGCGTTGTTCGATGCCTTTGAGCAAGCGACCCAGCGAATCAGCACTGAACAGGCTTGGCGTGCCGCCACCGAAGAAAATCGAGCTCAGCTCTCGACCATAAACGGCGTGCAGGTCCTGATCGAGATCGGCCAGCAATGCGTCGACGTACTCTTCTTCCGGCAACACAGGGCTGGCGGTGTGGGAGTTGAAGTCGCAATAAGGGCATTTGCGCACGCACCACGGGATGTGGATATACAGCGCCAGTGGCGGCAGCACAGGCAGGGCTGCCCGAGGCGATTGAGCATCGCCGCCGAAGATCAGCGGCGACGCGGATGATTCACGGGTCATTTCAAGCCCAGACGCTGGCGCAGCAGATCCATTGCACGGGCGCGGTGGCTGATCTGGTTCTTGTCGCCCGGGCTCAGCTCGGCGCTGGAGCAATCGCGCTCCGGCACCCAGAACAGCGGGTCGTAGCCAAAGCCGTGTTCGCCGCTGGCCTGGGTCAGGATTCGCCCGTGCCACAAACCTTCGCAGAGAATCGGCAATGGATCATCGGCGTGGCGCACCAGTGCCAGCACGCACACGAACTGCGCACCGCGCTCGGCTTCAGGCACGTCTTTCAATGCGTCGAGCAGCTTGGCGTTGTTCGCCGCATCGCCCTTGCCGTCGGCATAACGCGCCGAGTAGATGCCTGGCGCGCCGCCAAGGAAATCCACCGCCAGCCCGGAATCGTCGGCCAACGCCGGCAGGCCGGAAATGCGCGCGGCATTGCGGGCCTTGAGGATGGCGTTTTCGACGAACGACAAACCAGTCTCTTCGGGCTCGACACTGCTGAACTCGCCGATTGAGCGCAGATGCACCGACTCGCCGAGCATGGCCTGGAGTTCCTTGAGTTTGCCGGCGTTATGGCTGGCCAGTACGAGTTGCGTGAAGTTGATCATTGGCCAGGGAAGAGCTCTTGGTTGAAATTGATGGTGTTTATCTTGTCGCCGGTCTGCACCTTGATGTTGAAGGTGCGGACTTCCTGCTGGGGTACCGGGTATTGGGCGATGTAGTAGATCGCTCCTTGCTCGGTGACCTGCTTGAAGTTCAGTGTATAGCTTTGGCTGGTCAGGTCTTTGACGGTGCCGCTGACCTCGGCCGTCATCGGCGTGCCGGCCTTGATCACTGTAATGTTGATCACGCCCTGATCCTTGCTGCGAGTCAGTTGGGCGGCCTTGGCAACGTCCGGTAGCAGGTAGGTGGAGTTGAAGGTGTTGTAGTGCACCGTCACGTCACCGAAGGTTTCCTTGCGTTCGCTCTTGATGGCGTCGGCGGCCATGGCGGTGATGCTCAGGCAGGCAGTGAGTAGAAACAACGCTAGACGACCCATGATCGTTCTCCTTGAAATAGGGTGGATCAGACTGCGACCTTGTGATCGGAAAGTCCCGGGCTGCTGACCCGGTAGATACCGATCTCACCTAACAGATTAGGCCATAGCTTGCTGGCCCACCCGTGCCGATGCTGTTGATCCACGGCAAGCCGATCAATGACCTTCGCTTCACGTTCGCGACACAAGGCTTCAAAGTCCGCGAAGGTGCAGAAGTGAATGTTCGGCGTGTTGTACCAGGTGTACGGCAGGAACTCGGAAACCGGCATGCGGCCCTTGCTCGCCAGGTACCAGCGGCAGCGCCAATGACCGAAATTCGGGAAAGTGATGATGCACTGACGGCCGACGCGCAGCATTTCCTCGAGGATCCTGTCCGGGTAGTGCACCGCTTGCAGCGCCTGGGTCATGACCACGACATCGAAACTGTTGCTGGCAAAGTTGCCCAGGCCCTTGTCCAGGTCCTGTTCGATGACGTTGATGCCCTTGGCCACGCACTCGGCGATGTTGTCGGCGTCGTTTTCCAGGCCATAACCGGTGACTTGCTTGTTATCGCGCAGCCAGGTCAGCAGCTCGCCATCGCCGCACCCGAGGTCGAGCACGCGGCTGCCGGCGGGGATCCATTCCTGGATGATTTCCAGATCAGCTCTCATGGCTTTCTCACAACGTAATGCGGTTCATGTAATTGCCGAATGCCTGCAGGTAGCGCGGGATCGGAATCAGGAAGGCGTCGTGGCCTTGCGGAGCGTCGATCTCGAGGTAGCAGACGTCCTTGCGCGCGGCCATCAGTGCGTCCACCAGCTCCCGCGAGCGGGCAGGGGAGAAGCGCCAGTCGGTGGTGAACGACATTACGCAGAACCTGGCTTTTGCACCTTCAAAGGTTTTCGCCAGGTTATCGTCGAAGTTCGCTGCCGGATCGAAGTAATCGAGCGCTTTGGTCATCAACAGGTACGTGTTGGCATCGAAGCGTCCGGAGAACTCTTCGCCCTGATAGCGCAGGTAGCTTTCCACCTGGAACTCGACGCTGTGGAAGTCGTAGTTGAGCTTCTCGCTCTTGAGCCCGCGGCCGAATTTCTCGCCCATGGAGTCGTCGGACAGGTAGGTGATATGCCCGACCATCCGCGCCAGCATCAGGCCGCGCTTGGGGATCACGTTGTGTTCCTGGAACGAGCCGCCGTGGAATTCAGGGTCGGTGAGGATCGCCTGGCGCGCCACTTCGTTGAACGCGATGTTCTGTGCCGACAGCTTGGGCGCCGAGGCGATGGCCAGGCAGTGACGGATGCGGTCAGGGTAGGTGATGCTCCATTGCATCGCCTGCATGCCGCCGAGGCTGCCGCCGATCACGGCCGCGAACTGGGCGATGCCGAGGCGATCGGCCAGGCGGGCCTGGCTGTGCACCCAATCCTCGACGGTTAACACCGGGAAGTCGGCGCCGAACGGCTTGCCGGTGTCCGGGTTGATGCTGCTCGGGCCGGTGGAGCCGTTGCAGCCGCCGAGGTTGTTCAGGCTGACCACGAAGAACTTGCTGGTGTCGATCGGCTTGCCGGGACCGATGCAGCTGTCCCACCAACCGGGCTTGCGGTCGTCGACGCTGTGGTAGCCGGCGGCGTGGTGGTGACCGGACAGGGCGTGGCAGATCAGCACGGCGTTGCTCGCCGTGGCATTGAGCGTGCCGTAGGTTTCGTAAATCAGGTCATAGGCCGGGAGCGAACGGCCGCAGGCCAATGCCAGGGGTTCGCTGAAGTGCGCCACTTGCGGCGTCACCAGACCAACAGAATCGGGGGGGAAGGCAGCTGGCATCGACCCTGCTCTCATTGAAATGAGGCGTAAGTCTAAAGACCGCTGGGGTAAGCGGCAAGCAAAGGCCGGGCCTGATTTCATTCAGTAAGACTGAGGTGCACCATTCGCGAGCAAGCCCGCTCCCACAGGGGGACGCATTCCAATGTGGGAGCGGGCTTGCTCGCGAATGAGGCGACTCGGTGGATCAGGCTGGACGCACCAGATCAGGCAAGTCCGGCAGCTTCTTCGGCGAACAGATCCGCACCCGTTTCTGCCGGTTCAACTCGCCGCTGAGCAGGCTGACCTGGCTCTTGGATACGCCAAAGGCCTTGGCCAGGAACGCCATCAGATACGCGTTTGCCTTGCCCTCGACCGGCGGCGCGGTCAGGCGGATCTTCAGGCGATCGCCGTGCAGCCCGCAGAAGTCATCGCTACGGGCTGCCGGTTGCAGGTGACACTCCAGAATCAGGTCGTCACCGTCCCAGCGAAACCAGCTCACCGGGTCAGATCAACACGCGGAGGATTTCCGGCATCATGGTCATGGCGGCGAGGTTGTTGATCACCAGCATGTCGAACAGCTTGAGTGCCAGGAACGCAAAGATCGGCGACAGGTCCAGACCGCCCAGGTTCGGCAGGAACTTGCGGAACGGCGCCAGGGCCGGTTCGCAGACGTCGTTCACCAGTTCGGCGCCGGGGTTATGGCTGCCCGGGGCGACCCAGGACAGGATCACGCTGATGATCAGGGCGAAGAAGAAAATCTTCATGAACAGCGCGGTCACCCCGATGATCGACCAGATCAGCAGTTGCAGCGGGTTGCCGGTGGTGCCGTAGGTCAGCAGCAGGGTCAGGGCCATCAGCGCCAGTTGCACCAGGATCGCCAGCACCAGCGAGGACATGTCCAGGCCGAACACGCTCGGGATGATCCGGCGCAGTGGCTTGAGCAGTGGCTGAGTGGCCTTGACGATGAACTGGCAGATCGGGTTGTAGAAGTTCGCCCGCACCAGTTGCAGCACGAAGCGCATCAGCACGATCAGCAGGTACAGGCTGCCGAGGGTTTGCAGCACGTAGACCGCTGCGGTGTTCAATCCAATCATGAAAAGCTCCTTATTGACCCAGTTGTTCGGCCATCTCGGCCGAGCGATGCGCGGCAGCGCCGAGTGCTTTTTCGACCAGGGCTTCAAAGCCATTGGCCTGGAACGACTTGATTGCAGCTTCCGTGGTGCCCGCAGGCGAGGTGACGCGGCGGCGCAGCTCGGCTGCGTCGACGTCGCTGGAGACCGCCATGTGTGCGGCGCCCAGGGCGGTTTGCAGGGTCAGCTGCGCGGCGATGTCCGCCGGCAGGCCGAGCTTCACGCCGGCGGCGGTCATGGCTTCGATCAGCAGGAAGAAGTACGCCGGGCCCGAGCCGGAAACGGCGGTGACGGCATCCAGTTGCTGTTCTTCATTCAGCCATAGGGCGATGCCGACCGCGGACAGCAACTCCTGGGCCTGCTGACGTTGTTCGGCGGACACCTCGGCTGTCGCAAACAGGCCGCTCGCGCCCTGACGCACCAGCGCCGGGGTGTTGGGCATGCAGCGCACGATCGGCTGGGCGCCGAGCCAGTTGTTCATGCTGGCGCAGGTGATGCCCGCTGCAATCGAAACCACCAGTTGATCGGGCTTGAGGCTTGGGCGAATGGCTTCGCACACGGCTTTCATCGCCTGCGGCTTGACCGCCAGCACGACCACGTTGGCGCCATCGATGGCCTGGGCGTTGTCGGCAAAGGTTTCGATGCCGTGTTCAGCGCTCACGCGGGCGCGGGTTTCTTCGCCCGGATCGCTGGCGCGGATCTGCGCTGCTTCCAGACCCTTGGCCCGCAGGCCGCCGATCAGGCTGGCGGCCATGTTGCCGGCACCGATAAAGGCAATACGTGTCTTGCTCATGTCAGGTCCTTATAAAGAGAGGAGTCAGCCATTTTTCAAGGCTGACCGTAGTCGCGGGCGCCAAACAGGGCGGTGCCGATCCGCACCCAAGTGGCGCCTTGGGCGATGGCCGATTCGAGATCGTGGCTCATACCCATGGAAAGTGTGTCGAGCGGCAGGTTCAGGCTGGCTTGCAGGCTTTGCACGGCCGCGAAAGAGGCATCCTGGGCGGCGCGATCTTCAGTCGGCTCCGGAATGGCCATCAATCCGCGCAGTTTCAGGCGCGGCAGGTTACTGATGGCGTTGGCCAAGGCTGGCAGGTCGGCCGGGGTGCAGCCGGATTTGCTGGCTTCACCGCTGACATTGACCTGAATGCAGATGTTCAGGGGCGGCAGATCGGCGGGACGTTGTTCGGACAGGCGTTGTGCAATTTTCAGGCGATCCACGGAATGCACCCAGTCGAAGTGCTCGGCGATAGCGCGAGTCTTGTTCGATTGAATGGGGCCGATGAAGTGCCAGATCAAGGGCAGGTCGGCCAGTTCCAGCTGTTTGCCCAGCGCTTCCTGCAAGTAGTTCTCGCCAAAGTCGCGCAGGCCGGCAGCGTAGGCTTCACGCAGGTCCTGAGCGGGTTTGGTCTTGCTCACAGCCAGCAACCGGACGCTGTTTTCGGCGCGGTTCGCGGCAAGTGTTGCGGCATGTATGCGCGAACTAACCTGAAGAATGTTGTCTGCTATGGTGGACATCAAGAGGCGCCAGCGGTCTGAAGGTTCGCGGCATTCTACTGGAATTGAGAGGCGCTATGGATATCACTGAGCTGCTGGCATTCAGCGCCAAACAGGGGGCATCCGACCTGCATCTGTCCGCGGGCCTGCCACCGATGATTCGGGTGGATGGCGATGTGCGGCGCATCAACCTGCCGGCCATGGACCACCAGCAGGTGCAGGCGCTGATCCATGCCATCATGAATGACACCCAGCGGGCGGACTTCGAAAAGCATCTGGAAACCGATTTTTCCTTTGAAGTGCCCGGCGTGGCGCGCTTTCGGGTCAATGTGTTCAACCAGAACCGTGGCGCGGGCGCCGTGTTTCGCACCATCCCGGCGAAAGTGCAGAGTATGGACGAACTGGGCATGGGCGACGTGTTTCGCAAGATGACCGACGCTCCCCGTGGCCTGGTGCTGGTGACCGGCCCGACCGGTTCCGGCAAGTCCACCACGCTGGCAGCGATGATCGATTACCTCAATACCCATCGTCATCACCACATTCTCACCATTGAGGACCCCATCGAGTTTGTTCACGAGTCGCGCAAATGCCTGATCAATCAGCGTGAAGTCCATCGCGATACCCGTAGTTTCGCCACCGCGTTGCGTTCGGCACTCCGGGAAGACCCGGATGTGATCCTGGTGGGGGAGATGCGCGATCAGGAGACCATTCGCCTGGCGTTGACCGCAGCCGAAACCGGCCATCTGGTGTTCGGCACGCTGCACACCACGTCGGCGGCGAAAACCATCGACCGGGTGGTCGACGTGTTTCCGGGGGACGAGAAGTCGATGGTGCGTTCTATGCTCTCCGAGTCGCTGCTGGCGGTGGTATCCCAGACCCTGGTGAAGAAAATCGGCGGCGGACGCATCGCGGCACACGAGATCATGCTGGGGACATCGGCGATCCGGAACCTGATCCGCGAGGACAAGGTGGCGCAGATGTACTCGGCGATTCAGTCGGGAGGGTCGCTGGGGATGCAGACGCTGGATATGAGCCTGAAGGATCTGGTGACCAAGGGGTTGGTCAGTCGTGATCATGCGCGGGAGAAGGCGCGGTCACCGGATGGTTTTTGATGACCCTGAAAGCAAAGGATCGCAGCCTTCGGCAGGTCCTACACAGGAATATGCGATTCCATGTAGGAGCTGCCGAAGGCTGCGAGCCTTTGATCTTGCTTCAATCAGCGCTGAACAACCCGCAACGCATTTTGTTCTTTCGGCAGAACCCGCTTGGCAACTACGTAGTGGTTTTCCCAGTACGGCTTCTTCAAGGTGTCGATGGACACCGACTTGCCGCGGCGTGGCGCGTGGATGAAACGGTCGTTGCCCAGGTAAATGGCAACATGATTGACCCGACGGCTCTTGATGTTGAAGAAAATCAGGTCGCCCGGCTTCAGGTCGTCGCGATCGACTTTCTCCCCATGACCGCTGGCCATGGCGTTGGAGGTGCGTGGCAGGTCGAACGTGGCGTCGTTGAACGCGTATTTCACCAGGCCGCTGCAATCGAAGCCTTTGCTTGGGCTGCTGCCGCCCCAACGATAGGGAGTGCCAAGGACGTTCACGGCGCGGCTCAGCACGTCGCTGCTTTCCTTGGTGCCCATCGGTGGAACCAGGCCGCTTTTGCTGCTGGCCAGGCTTGGAGCGTATTTAGCGGATTTCTTGTCTTTGCTCGAAGGAGCAGAGGCATGGGATTTCGGGGTGTAACCATTAACGTTTGGAAGACGTTGCTCACGATTGGTGGCGTGGGCGGCCAGTGGCATCAAAAGGCAAATGGTTAGCCATGTCTTGAAAAATGAACGCATTAGGCAAGGCTCTTAATAAGTTAGCGCGCAACTTTATAACAGCTTTTTTCCCGCTTCCGAGGCCGTTGGTCGATTCAATAAGGGGGGCAATGGTGGCAAAAAAGCAGCAAAATGGCGCCATTGTCGGACAGGAGTCCGGTGTTACAAGGCTTTGACAGGTGCGAAGGTAGCACTTGCCATACGTCGGGTGCCTGTAAAAAAGTCACAAAGAATTAAAGAATATTTATCTATCGTGTGAATCGAGGTCATTCATGAACCCCTATCAACAGGCTGTCCAGCAGCAAGACACCCACAGCAAAGTGATCGGTTACCTGCTGTGGATTTTCGGTTTTACCGGTGCTCACCGCTTCTATTACGGCAGGCCGGTGACCGGGACGATCTGGTTCTTCACCTTCGGCTTGCTGGGGATCGGTTGGCTGATCGACCTTTTCCTGATTCCGGCGATGGACCGAGAGGCTGACCTGCGGTTTACCGCGGGCCCGATCGAATACAACGTGGCGTGGATCCTGCTGACGTTTCTCGGGGTGTTCGGCGTTCACCGGATGTATCAGGGGAAATGGATCAGCGGGTTGCTGTACCTGCTGACCGGCGGGTTGTTCTTTCTTGGGGTGCTGTATGACTTCTGGACGTTGAATGACCAGGTTTCTGTGCGTAATGCGCAGAATCGCGGCGCCTTTTAGTCAGTTGTGGCGAGGGAGCTTGCTCCCGTTGGGTCGCGAAGCGACCCCAAAACAGGTCTGCTGCGCAGCCCAGCGGGAGCAAGCTCCCTCGCCACAGTCTTAAGCCTGGTGGCTAATGCGCCCATCCACCAGGGTATAACGCACCACGCCTGGCAGGCTGTGGCCAATGAACGGGCAGTTTTCGCCCTTGGACAGCCAGCGTTCACCCGCCACGGTCGAGGCCGCAGGGTCGAACAGCACGATGTCCGCCGCGCCACCCACCGCCAGTTTGCCTGCCGGCAGACGCAAGGCCTCGGCAGGGCCGGCGCTCAGACGCTTGAGCAACGTCGGCAGGTCCAGCAAGCCGTCTTCGACCAGGGTCATTGCCAATGGCAAGAGCAGTTCAACGCTGCTGATGCCCGGCTCGGTCGCACCGAACGGTGCCAGTTTGGCGTCACGCTCATGGGGTTGGTGATGACTGGAGATGGCCGAGATCACGCCGGATTTCACCGCAGCGCGCAGGCCCTCGCGGTCGGCGCGGGTGCGTAGCGGCGGCTGGACGTGATACAGGCTGCTGAAGCCGATCAGGGCTTCGTCGGTCAGGATCAGCTGGTACAGGGCGACATCCGCGGTCACCTTCAGGCCTCGGGCCTGGGCCTGGGCGATCAGCTCCACGCCGCGGGTGCTGGTGAGCTGGCTGAAGTGCGCGCGCACGCCGGTCTGTTCAACCAGCAGCAGATCCCGGGCCAGGGCGACGGTTTCGGCGCTTTCCGGGATGCCCGGCAAGCCCAGGAAGCTGGCGGTCGGACCTTCGTGAGCCAGGCCACCTTCGGCCAGGTCGTAATCCTGGGAGTTGAAAATCACCGTCAGGTCGAAAGTCGCTGCATAGTCCAGTGCCCGGCACAGGGTGCGGGTGTTGCGGAAACTCTCCAGGCCGTTGCCGAAGGCCACGCAGCCGGCGTCGCGCAGTGCCACGAGCTCTGCCAGTTGCTCACCGTCCAGGCCTTTGCTCAGGGCGCCAATCGGGAAGACTTTGGTGTTGCCGGCCTCACGGGCGCGGTCGAGGATCAGCTCGGCCACCGCCGAGGTGTCCAGCACCGGTTTGGTCTTTGGCGGGCAGCACAGGCTGGTCACGCCGCCAGCCGCCGCCGCGCGGGTTTCGCTGACAATCGAGCCTTTGCGGCTGTAGCCTGGCTCGCGCAGGGCAACGTTGAGGTCGACCAGGCCGGGAGCGGCCACCAGGCCTTTGGCGTCGATGGTGTCGACTGCGACAAAACCGGCCGGCGCGGCGCCAAGGGCGACGATCTTGCAGGCTTCAATATGGATATCGGTGATTTGATCCAGGCCGCTGGCCGGGTCGATGACGCGTGCGCCGAGAATGCTGAGCTTCACTGAACGTTCTCCTGGTCGAATTGGCGCTGCGCAGTCTGCCCGCTCATGGCCATGGACAATACGGCCATACGAATGGCGATCCCGTAGGTCACTTGGTTGAGGATCACCGAGTGCGGGCCATCGGCCACCGCCGACTCGATTTCCACCCCACGGTTGATCGGCCCCGGGTGCATGACGATGCAATCGGGTTTGGCCCCGGCCAGGCGCGCGGTAGTCAGCCCGAACAGGCGATAGAACTCGCCTTCGCTCGGCAACAGGCCGCCGGTCATGCGTTCACGCTGCAGGCGCAGCATGATCACCACGTCGACGTCTTTGAGGCCTTCGGTCATGTCGGTGTAGACCTTCACGCCGTACTGCTCGATGCCGATCGGCAGCAAGGTTTTCGGCGCGATCACGCGGATGTCCGGGCAGCCCAGGGTTTTCAGGGCCAGCATGTTCGAGCGCGCAACCCGCGAGTGCAGGATGTCGCCGACGATGGCCACCGAAAGGTTTTCGAAGCCGCCCTTGTGCCGGCGGATGGTCAGCATGTCGAGCATGCCCTGGGTCGGGTGCGCGTGCCGGCCGTCACCGCCGTTGATGATCGCCACTTGCGGGCAGACATGTTCGGCGATGAAGTGCGCTGCGCCGGAATCACCGTGACGCACGACGAACATGTCGGCGGCCATGGCTTCCAGGTTGCGCAGGGTATCGAGCAGCGTTTCGCCCTTGCTCGCCGACGATGTCGACACGTTCAGGGTGATCACGTCCGCCGAGAGCCGCTGGGCCGCCAGTTCGAAGGTGGTGCGGGTGCGGGTCGAGTTTTCGAAGAACACGTTGCACACGGTCTTGCCGCGCAGCAACGGGACTTTCTTCACGGCCCGGGCGCCGACTTCAAGGAAGGAGTCGGCGGTGTCGAGAATTTCCGTCAACAGCTCGCGGCGCAAACCGTCGAGCGAGAGGAAGTGGCGCAACTGGCCCTGATCATTGAGTTGCAGCGGGCGCTTGGTTTCTAGAGGCGTCATCGCGAGGGGGACTCTCAATAGGGCGAATTAAAGGGCGAGGTCTTGCAGTTCGAGCGCAAGTTCCGGGCCGGACAGCTTCACCCGTTCGTGGGCCGCCAGCGACAGGGTCGCGCCAACCACGTTCGGGCGGATCGGCAGTTCGCCGGCGTCCAGGTCCAGCAGGCACACCAGCGTCACGCTGGCCGGGCGGCCGTAGTCGAACAGTTCGTTCATGGCGGCGCGGATGGTCCGGCCGCTCATCAGCACGTCGTCGATCAGCACCAGGTGCTGGCCTTCGATCTCGAACGGCAGCGCCGAAGGGCGAACCTGTGGGTGCAAGCCGTTCTGGCTGAAGTCGTCGCGGTAGAAGGACACGTCCAGGGTGCCGAGGGGCTCATTGCTGCCCAGCTCCTTGAGCAGGGCCTGGGCCACCCAGACACCACCGGTACGGATGCCGATGAAGCGCGGGTCGCTGATGCCTCGTTTGGCCAGATAGGCGTCAAGTCGGATCGCCATCTGGCTGATCAGTTCGGCGGGATTGGGCAGGCTCATGGTTGCTCCTTCTTTGGCCCGGGCCAGCCTGTGCGGGAGTGGCTCGGGTTGTAGCTAAGAGAGACGGACAGCGGCTCTTCAGGATTCAAACAGTGCGGTGTTTTCGTCGAGCCAGCCTTGCAGCAGCAGGGCGGCGGCGATGGCGTCGACCGGGTTGTCGCGGTAACTGCCTTTCTGGCCGCCGCGAGCCAGGCGTTCGCCCTTGGCCTCGAAGGTAGTCAGGCGTTCATCGTGGGTATAGAAGGGCAGATTGAAGCGGCCGTTCAGGCGCCGGGCGAACTTTTCCGCGCGGGCGCACATGTCACTGGGTGTGCCGTCCATATTCAACGGCAGGCCGACCACCACGGCATCGGGTTTCCACTCTTTGATGAGGGCTTCGACCTGGTTCCAGTCGGGAATGCCGTTCTGCGCTTTCAG
Source organism: Pseudomonas monachiensis (assembly GCF_047345015.1). Classification (NCBI taxonomy): domain Bacteria; kingdom Pseudomonadati; phylum Pseudomonadota; class Gammaproteobacteria; order Pseudomonadales; family Pseudomonadaceae; genus Pseudomonas; species Pseudomonas monachiensis. Next base: position 5,806,865 of record NZ_CP178857.1, on the reverse strand, counting down.
GGTGCACAGCTCGCGGGCCTGGCCGGTAATCACCTGGCCGACCGCGACGCCGATCTGTTTGGTGCCGTAGTCAAAACCCAGAATCAGCTTCAGGGCCATCAAGCGTGCCCCGCCTGGCTGGTCAGCAGGCTGAGGTTGACGCCCAGGTGCCTGGCCGCCGCCTCCAGGCGCAACTCACTGCTGGTATTGAACAGGATGTCCGCGTCAAACGGGCAGGTCAGCCAGGCGTTTTGCGCCAGTTCGGCTTCAAGCTGCCCGGCTTCCCAACCGGCATAGCCGAGGGCAATCAGGCTTTTTGCCGGGCCGACGCCGTCAGCGATGGCGAACAGCACGTCCTGGGAGGTTGACAGGGCCAGTTCGTCTTCCAGATCAACGGTCGCCTGGAAGCTCAGGCCTTTGGGGTGAAGGACGAAACCGCGATCGGTCTGCACCGGGCCACCGATGAAGATCGGCACATGCTGGCAGAGCGCTGGCGGTTCGATTTCCGGGCGCAATTGCTCAAGGATATCGGCCAGGCTCAGATCTTGCGGACGGTTGACCACCAGCCCCATGGCGCCATTGGCCGTGTGCTCGACGATGTAGGTCAATGTGTGCGCAAAGTTCGGGTCGGCCATGTGTGGCATGGCGATCAGGAATTGATGCTTGAGGTAGCTGGGGCTGACGTTTTTCATGACCGCTAGTGTGGCGTTCGAGGGGCGAACTGACAAGCTGGGGATGCCGTAATTTGGCTGTCGACACGGATCAAATGTGGGAGCGGGCTTGCTCGCGAAGGGGTCGTGTCAGTCGACATCTATATTGAATGACTGACCGCATTCGCGAGCAAGCCCGCTCCCACAGGGGATTTGCGGTGATCAGTTGCTGGAAAGTCGATCCCCGCGGGCAAATTTCCAGGTGCGGATGATCTCCAGCCGGTCGATATCCGACAAATCCCCGGTAAACGGTGCAAACGGCGCTGCCAGCCGCACAATCCGTTGCGCTGCCTGGTCCAGCAGCGGTTGGCCCGAAGACTCCAGCACCAGCACTTCATACAGCGAACCGTCGCGGTTGATCGACACCATCAGGCGCAAGTTACCGTAGATCTGTTTGCGCCGCGCTTCATCGGGGTAGTTGAGGTTGCCGATGCGCTCGACCTTCTTGCGCCATTCGTCCTTGTACCAGGCGCCCTTGTCGCGCATGGTCGATGCCGCGCTCAAGCGGTGGATGCGCGGGCGCTTGGCGTACAACTGTTGTTCGGCGGCCAGTTCCGCTTCGAGGCTGGCGATGTCGCTGGACAGTTGCTCGCTGTCGAAGGTCGGCGCCTGGACCTGGGGCTTGACCTCGGTCTTGGGTTCCTCGGTTTTGGCGGGGGCCTTTTTCGGCTTCGGCGCCACGGTGGTCACGGCAGCCTTGGGCGGGGCTTCCTGAATTTCAGGCTTGGCGGCCGGCGGTGGCGTGACCTTTTGCACCTTGTTGTCCTGGAACGGCGCGACCTCGGTGGTCTTGGGAATCGCCTTTTTATCCAGGGTGCCGCTGCCTTGCTGATTCTCCTGAGCCAGGAAATCGGCTTTCTCGGGCTTCTTTTCGCTCTTGAAGGTGGCGAGGGTGATTTCCAGGGTTTTGCTGATCTGCTTGGGCTCGACCACTGCAAACCCGACACCCAACAGCAAGGCCAGGTGGATCAGCGCCGCCAGAAACAGGGTAAAACCGAGGCGATCAGCCGGGCGCACGCCACGGTGGGCGAGTTCGGCAGGCAGATCGGACGGGAGTGTCATGACAAGGAAACCAACATCGCGTTTTCACAGGCCGCGCATGATAACGCAATGTTGGTTTGGCTAATCAACGTGCCTTGAGCTTCTGATCGATGGCATCCATCAGCATGCCGCCGATGTCAGTGCCAAACGCATTATCGATCTCGCGAATGCAGGTCGGGCTGGTGACGTTGATTTCGGTCAGGTGTTCGCCGATCACGTCCAGGCCAACGAACAACAGGCCTTTTTCACGCAGGGTCGGGCCGACTTGCGCGGCGATCCAGCGGTCCTTGTCGGTCAGTGGGCGCGCTTCGCCACGGCCACCGGCGGCCAGGTTGCCACGGGTTTCGCCCGCCGCGGGAATTCGCGCCAGGCAGTAATCCACGGGCTCGCCGTCGATCATCAGGATGCGCTTGTCGCCATCGACGATGGCCGGCAGGTAACCCTGGATCATGATTTGCTGTTGACCATGCAGGGTCAGGGTTTCGAGGATCACCGACAGGTTCGGATGCCCTGCGGTGTGGCGGAAGATCGAAGAGCCGCCCATGCCGTCCAGCGGCTTGAGGATCACATCGCCATGATGGTCGGCGAATTCGCGCAGCACGTCAGGACGACGGCTGACGATAGTCGGCGGTGTGCACTGCGGGAACAACGTGGCAAACAGCTTTTCGTTGCAGTCACGCAGGCTTTGCGGCTTGTTGACCACCAGCACGCCAGCGCGCTCGGCCTGCTCCAGCAAATAGGTGGAGTAGACGAACTCCATGTCGAACGGCGGATCCTTGCGCATCAGGATCACGTCCAGATCGCTCAGCAGCGCGTCGCTTTCGGCGCCCAGTTCGAACCATTTTTCCGGGTTGGCGAAAACCTGCAGCGGACGCATCCGGGCCCGGGCCTGGCCTTCGCCCTGATACAGGTCGCGCTGTTCCATATAGAACAATTCCCAGCCACGCTTCTGCGCGGCCAGCAGCATGGCCAGCGAGCTATCCTTTTTATAGGAAATGCTGGCGATAGGGTCCATGACAATCCCGACGCGAACGCTCATTGGGTTTTCCTCGAAAATTGGCTACCGGATCGGTATGAAAAAAGTGGCGTCAGAGTGGCGCTGAGTGTGTTCCCGGTCAAGGAAAAACCACCTTGCGGGTCGTCCGATAGATTGGTTCTGGAGACTGTGCTAAAAAGGCTGCCATGTCGTGCCGGCCCTTGAGCATCAAGGGTTTCGAGCCGCGTTAACCGGCAAACGGACAATTTGTTTCGCAAAGGCGACGGTAGAGCATTTTATGGAACAGCACCCCAGCGCCTTGAAGGTCATGGTGATCGACGATTCGAAGACGATCCGTCGCACCGCCGAAACACTGCTCAAGAACGTGGGTTGTGAGGTCATCACGGCCATCGACGGTTTTGATGCCCTGGCCAAGATTGCCGACAACCACCCCGGCATCATCTTTGTCGACATCATGATGCCGCGCCTTGATGGCTATCAGACCTGCGCCCTGATCAAGAACAACAGCGCGTTCAAGTCCACGCCTGTGATTATGCTGTCGTCCAAGGACGGGCTGTTTGACAAGGCCAAGGGGCGCATCGTCGGCTCCGACCAGTTTTTGACCAAGCCGTTCAGCAAGGAAGAATTGCTTGATGCGATCCAGGCCCATGTTCCTGGCTTCGCCGCCGTTTTGCCGCAGTAGGACACGCACAGTGACGCTCGGCCATCGGGCCCGGCGTCGACAAGAATGGGGAAAACCATGGCACGTATTCTGATCGTCGATGATTCGCCGACCGAAATGTACAAACTGACCGGCATGCTGGAAAAGCACGGTCATGAAGTATTGAAAGCCGAAAACGGCGCCGACGGCGTGGCCCTGGCCCGCCAGGAAAAGCCCGATGCGGTGCTGATGGACATCGTCATGCCCGGCCTCAACGGCTTCCAGGCCACCCGCCAACTGACCAAGGACCCGGAAACCGGGCACATCCCGGTGATCATCATCACCACCAAGGATCAGGAAACCGACAAGGTCTGGGGCACGCGCCAGGGTGCCAAGGACTACCTGACCAAGCCGGTCGATGAAGACACCCTGATCAAGACCCTGAATAACGTGCTGGCCGGTTGATCGTCGGGTCATGAACGAGTCGCTGACGGCTTTCGAACTGCTGCTGCAAATCGACCAGCGCTGTCGTCTGCTGGCGGCGGACCTGCCGTCCCAGCCTGCCCGGCGGGACAGCTGGAGCGGCATTGGTTTTCGCCTGGGCGAACACTGGTATGTCGCGCCCATGAGCGAAGTCAGCGAAGTCCTGCACGAGCCGCGCTCCACTCAGTTGCCGGGGGTCAAGCCTTGGGTCAAGGGTGTCGCCAACCTGCGCGGGCGTTTGTTGCCGGTCATGGATTTGTGCGGTTTCTTCGGGCACGAGCTTTCGGCGGCGCGCCGGCAGCGGCGGGTGTTGGTGGTGGAACATGAAGAGGTGTTTGCCGGGTTGCTGGTCGATGAAGTCTTCGGCCTCCAGCACTTTGCCCAGGACAGCCTGGAGCCAGTGCCGACGGACGAGTTGAAGGGCCCGGTGGCGGCGTTCGTCAAAGGCCGGTTTCAGCGCGAGCAGTGCTGGCAGGTGTTCAGCCCGTTTGCGTTGACGCAGTCCCAGGGGTTCATGAACGTCGCGGTGTAACCGGAACAACAGAGATCCAATGTGGGAGCGGCGGTGCGGCGATCCGACTTGCTCGCGAAGGCGGCAGTCCATTCGACATTGCTATTGGCTGATCTACCGCTTTCGCGAGCAAGCCCGCTCCCACAGGGTCTCGGGTAAGCGCAGAAGTTGGTTAACAGGCGAGGACCGATGATAAAAGCAAAAGCAGGCAAGCCAATGGAAGGGTCGCGCAGCCGGTCGCAGATTATCGTGCTGTTCATCGCGCTGATCGTCTTCATCATGCTGCTGTTCGCCAACTTCGCGTACCTCAACACCCAGGCTATCTACGACAAACAGTACATCGGCCACGCTGGCGAACTGCGCGTGCTGTCCCAGCGTATCGCCAAGAACGCCACCGAAGCCGCCGCCGGCAAGGCGGCCGCGTTCAAGTTGCTCAGCGATGCGCGCAACGATTTTGCCCGGCGCTGGGGTTATCTGAAGAAGGGCGACCCGGCCACCGGCCTGCCGCCGGCGCCCGCCACTGTGCGTCCAGAGATGCGCGCGGTGCAACAGGACTGGGAACGCCTGCTGAAAAACACCGACGCGATTCTGTCCAGCGAGCAAACCGTACTGTCGCTGCATCAGGTCGCCGCGACCCTGGCCGAAACCGTGCCGCAGCTGCAGGTCGAGTACGAGAAAGTCGTCGAGACTCTCCTGCAACGGGGCGCCCCGGCGGCCCAGGTGGCCATGGCCCAGCGTCAGTCGCTGCTGGCCGAGCGGATCCTCGGCGCGGTCAATACGGTGTTGGCCGGCGACGAAAATTCACAACAGGCAGCCGATGCGTTCGGACGCGACGCGACGCAGTTCGGCAAAGTGCTCAACGGCATGCTCCAGGGCGACCCTGCGCTCAAGGTCAGCCAGGTCGAAGACCGCGACGCCCGTGCTCGACTCGCGGAAATCTCCGAGCTGTTCGAGTTCGTCTCGGGCTCGGTGGACGAGATCCTCGAAACCTCGCCTGAACTGTTCAAGGTCCGCGAATCGGCCTCGAACATTTTCAGTCTGTCGCAAACCCTGCTCGACGAAGCCTCACACCTGGCCAGCGGGTTCGAAAACATGGTCGGCGGGCGTACCACCGACACCATTGGCGGTTATGTGCTGGGCTTGTTGGCGCTGGCTTCGATCATCCTGATCGGCATGGTGATGGTGCGCGAAACCAATCGTCAGTTGCGTGAAACCGCCGAGAAAAACGAGCGTAACCAGAACGCGATCATGCGTCTGCTCGACGAAATCGAAGACCTGGCCGACGGCGACCTCACGGTGACGGCCTCGGTGACCGAAGACTTTACCGGCACCATCGCCGACTCGATCAATTACTCCGTCGACCAGTTGCGCGATCTGGTCGCGACCATCAACCTCACCGCCGGCCAGGTGGCCGCCGCCGTGCAGGAAACCCAGGCGACCGCCATGCACCTGGCCCAGGCGTCGGAGCACCAGGCCCAGCAAATTTCCGAGGCCTCCATGGCGATCAACGACATGGCCGAGTCCATCGACCAGGTGTCGGCCAACGCGGCGGAATCCTCGGCGGTTGCCGAACGCTCGGTGGAAATCGCCAACAAGGGCAACGAGGTGGTGCACAACACCATCCACGGCATGGACAACATTCGCGAACAGATTCAGGACACCGCCAAACGCATCAAGCGCCTGGGCGAATCCTCACAGGAAATCGGCGACATTGTCAGCCTGATCGATGATATTGCCGATCAGACCAACATCCTGGCCCTCAACGCGGCCATCCAGGCGTCCATGGCCGGTGACGCCGGTCGCGGTTTCGCTGTGGTCGCCGATGAAGTGCAGCGCCTGGCCGAACGCTCGTCCGCCGCCACCCGGCAGATCGAAACCCTGGTGCGGGCGATCCAGACCGATACCAACGAAGCGGTCATCTCCATGGAGCAAACGACGACCGAAGTGGTGCGTGGCGCTCGTCTGGCGCAGGATGCCGGTGTGGCCCTGGAAGAAATCGAAGGCGTCTCCAAGACACTTGCGGCGTTGATCCAGAGTATTTCCAATGCGGCGCAACAGCAGACGTCGTCGGCCGGTCAGATCTCCCTGACGATGAACGTGATCCAGCAGATCACCTCGCAGACGTCGTCGGGCTCCACCGCCACGGCTGATAGCATCGGTAACCTGGCGAAAATGGCCAGTCAGTTGCGTCGTTCGGTGTCCGGCTTCACCTTGCCGGATGCCAAGGCGCAGGTTGTGGACAAAGCTTGAACCGCCCATGGGTGTCTGAATTGTGATTGGAGTGGTTATGGGTGATCGGCACGACTATGTGGCCCTCGAGTGGGTCAAGGGCGAGATTGCCGAAACGCTGAAACAGGCTCATCACGCGATTGAAAACCTGCTCGATGACCCGCAGGCGACCCAAGCGCTGGATGATTGCCTGGCATGCATCCATCAGGTCCACGGCAGTTTGCAGATGGTCGAGTTCTACGGCGCGGCGTTGCTCGCCGAAGAAATGGAACAACTGGCCATGGCCCTGCAAGGCAATCGTGTCAGCCATCGCGACGAGGCGTTGCACCTGTTGATGCAGGCCCTCGGGCAACTGCCGATCTACCTTGACCGGGTGCAAGGCGCGCGTCGCGACCTGCCATTGGTGGTGTTGCCCTTGATCAACGACCTGCGCAGCGCCCGGGGCGAAAGCCTGCTGTCGGAAACCAGCCTGTTCAGCCCGCAATTGCCCGAGTTGCCAGCGTTGGACGCACAAACGCTGGCGCAGCTGGAACCGGCCGAGTTGCCCGGTGTGCTGCGCAAGCTGCGGCAGATGCTGCAAATGGCGCTGGTCGGATTCCTGCGTGAACAGGACAACGACACCAACCTAGATTACCTGGCCAAGGTCTTCACCCGCCTCGAAACACTGTGCGCAGACGCCCCCCTGAGCCCGTTATGGCAGGTGGCATCGGCGCTGGTCGAAGGCATGCAGGGCGGTGCGATCGCCAATAGCCCGGCCTTGCGCAGCCTGTTCAAGGAGGCCGACAAGGAACTCAAACGCCTGCTCGAACAAGGCATGCCCGGCATCAATCAACCGGCCCCGCCGGAGCTGCTCAAGAGTTTGCTGTTCTACATTGCCAAGGCCGAACATCCCACCGGGCAGATGCTGACCATGAAAGAACGCTACTCACTGGACGACGCGCTGCCCGACAGCGCGATGGTCGATGAAGAACGCGCGCGGCTGGCAGGTCCCGACCGTGACGCCATGCGCTCGGTGCTGGCTGCACTGTGCGAAGAGCTGGTGCGGGTCAAGGAGCGCCTGGACCTGTTCGTGCGCAGTGACCGCCAGCACACCTCCGACCTCGACAGCCTGCTGGCGCCGCTGCGGCAAATCGCCGACACCCTGGCGGTGCTGGGTTTCGGCCAACCGCGCAAGGTGATCATCGATCAACTGGCGGTGGTGCTCAGCCTCGCTCAGGGCCAGCGCGAACCCAACGATGCGATCCTCATGGACGTTGCCGGGGCCTTGTTGTACGTCGAAGCGACGCTGGCCGGCATGGTCGGAACCGTTGAGCCGGAGAGCCAGGACGACAACCGCCTGCCGACCACCGATCTGACGCAGATCCATCAGATCGTGATCAAGGAGGCCCGCATCTGTTTGCAGCAGGCCAAGGACATGATCGTCGACTATATCGACGCCGATTGGGACCGCCAGCACTTGCAGGCGTTGCCGGCCTTGCTGACCCAGGTGCGCGGGGCGCTGGCGATGATTCCCTTGAGCCGGGCGGCGAGCCTGGTGGAAACCTGCAATCACTTTATCCGCGAGCACCTGTTGCTCGAGCCGGGCCAACCGGGCTGGCAGGAACTGGACAGCCTGGCCGACGTGATCACCAGCATCGAGTACTACCTTGAGCGCCTCAGCGATGACCCGCAGGCCCAGTGCGAAAACCTGCTCGATGTCGCGGAAAAAAGCCTGGCGAGCCTCGGTTTTTTCCCTAGTGAGCAACACGTACCCGTGCTGGATGATGTGCTCAACCCGAGCGATGCGCAGGTCATGCAGATGATGCAGGAGCTGGATGATCCTCAGGTCGTCCAGACCCTGGCCGATGTGCTCGCCAGCCCGGTTTCGAGCCTGAACCCGCCCGCGCAGAACACCCCTGGCAGCCTGCTGCCGCCGCCCTCGGGCGAAGTGCCGGTGGACGAGGAACTGCGCGAAGTGTTCCTCGAAGAAACCGACGAAGTCCTGGAAATCCTGCGCGAGTACTTGCCGCGCTGGTCCGCCAACCCTGACAACCGCTCGGCCCTGAGCGAACTGCGCCGCGCTTTCCACACCCTCAAGGGCAGTGGTCGCATGGTGCGCGCCCTGGTGCTGGGTGAGCTGGCCTGGGCTGTGGAAAACCTGCTCAACCGGGTACTGGAAAGCAGCGTGGAGCCGGGTGCCAAGGTGCAGCAACTGATCGGCGATGTGCTGCATCTGCTGCCGGAGCTGGTGGCCGAATACGCCGCCAATGCCCAGCGCCAGCGCAACGATGTCGATCAGCTGGCCGCCCGCGCCCATGCCCTGGCCAAGGGCAATGAACCCGTGTCCGATGAGGATACGCAAGATGTCGCGGCCCTCGATCCGCTATTGCTGGAGATCTTTCGCAAAGAGGCCGAAACCCATCTGGGTAGCCTCAATCGCTTCCTTGATCAGGCCGCCGAACATGTACCGTTGCAGGCCAGCGACGAATTGCAGCGCGCCTTGCACACCCTCAAGGGCAGTGCCTACATGGCCGGCGTGTTGCCGATTGCCGAACTGGCCGCACCGCTGGATCAACTGGCCCGGGAATACAAGGCGCACCTGCTCGCGCTGGATCTGGATGAAGTCGAATTGCTGCTGGAAGCTGAAGGGCTGTTTCGCCTCGGCTTGCGCCAGCTCAAGACAGATCCGCTGGCGGAAATTCCCGGTGCCCGGGGTTTGAACGAGCGCGCCAGGGCGCTGCTGGCCGAGCGCCTGGAAAGCCTCCTGAGCACACCAAACACCGGGCTGCGGATCAAGCGCGACCCGCAACTGATCAACAACTTCCTCGCCCAGGGCATGGACATCCTGCTGGACGCCGAAAGCCTGCTGCAGCGTTGGCAGCAACATCCCGGCGAACGTCAGGAACTCAGCGCTCTGCTGGACGAATTGACCACCCTTGGCGAAGGCGCCCATCTGGCCGACCTGCACCCGGTGGATGAACTGTGCGAAGCGTTGCTCGATCTGTACGGCGCCGTGGAAGAAAGCAGCCTGGCGGTCAGCGAGCGGTTTTTCCAGGAGGCACAGGCTGCCCACGAAGCGCTGATCAACATGCTCGACGAGTTGGCCGCGGGCCAGGAAGTCAGCCCCCAACCGCAACGGATCAGGGCCTTGCGCGAACTGCTCGACGAGAGCCTTGACCCGTCGGCCGTGGGCCTGATCCGCAGCGATGGCAGCCGCAGCCTGAGCATCCGTGAATTGGGTACGGCCACCGCCGAGCTTGAGCAGCGTGCGACGGCGCCGGGGGTGGACGATGAGATCGTCGCGATCTTCCTTGAAGAAGCGGTGGATATCCTCGAGAGCGCCGGTCAGGCCTTGCAGCGCTGGTTACGCGACTCGGACAACGCCGCGCCGCTGTCGTCCCTGCAACGGGATCTGCACACCCTCGAAGGCGGCGCGCGCATGGCCGAGATCGGGCCGGTCGGCGATCTGGTCCATGAATTGGAAAGCCTTTACCAGGGCCTGGTGGATCGTCGTTATGCCTTCAGCGATTCACTGGCGGTGCTGCTCAAACAGTGCCATGAGCGACTGGCGTTGTACCTCGAACAGTTGCAGCTCAACCAGCCGCTGGACAATTCCCGTGAGCTGATCGAAGCCATTCGCGCCTACCGTCAAGGGCATGCAGGTGTCGCCGAGGGGGCCCGGCAGGCGACCGGCACCGACCCGACTGCGCACGATCCGGAATTGCTGGAGATCTTCCTTGAGGAAGGTTTCGACATCATCGAAAGCTCGGGGGCGGCGCTGGCGCGCTGGCAGGCCCAGCCTTCGAGTCGCCAGGAAGTGGAAACCCTGCTGCGGGACCTGCACACCCTCAAGGGTGGTGCGCGCATGGTGGAAATCGCCGCGATTGGCGATCTGGCCCATGAACTGGAGTTCCTCTACGAAGGCCTGTCCACTGGCGTGCTGCAACCGACTGAACCCTTGTTCGCGTTGTTGCAGCGCAGCCATGACCGCCTGGCGCAGATGCTCGATGCGGCCCGCGCCGGTGAGCCGATGCCGCCGGCCGACCGCTTGATCGATGCAATCAAGAACTTCAGCCACCCGGCCGTGCCGGAATCGCCCGCGCCGGTTGCGCCGCCGGCCAAGGCCAAGGCCGAGCCGCTGGCGCCGCCGCCCGATGCCGGCGCCGACATGGTCAAGGTCTCGGCGGAACTGCTCGACGATCTGGTCAACCTGGCCGGTGAGACCTCGATCTTCCGTGGCCGGATCGAACAGCAGGTCAACGATGCGCACATCGCCCTGAATGAGATGGAGACCACCATCGAGCGGATGCGCGACCAGTTGCGCCGCCTCGATACCGAGACCCAGGGGCGGATCCTCAGCCGCCAGCAAGTCGACGCCGAACGCTTGGGCTACGAGGAATTCGACCCGCTGGAAATGGACCGCCACTCACAGTTGCAGCAGCTGTCCCGGGCGCTGTTCGAGTCGGCCTCTGACTTGCTCGACCTCAAGGAAACCCTCGAGCGACGCAATCACGACACGGAAAACCTGCTGCAACAGCAGGGCCGCATCAACACCGAATTGCAGGAAGGCCTGATGCGCACGCGCATGGTGCCGTTCGAACGCATGCTCCCGCGTTTGCAGCGCATCGTCCGGCAGGTGTCCAGCGAACTGGGCAAGGACGTGGACTTCATCGTCGACAACGCCGAAGGCGAGATGGATCGCAACGTTCTCGAGCGCATGGCCGCGCCGCTGGAACACATGCTGCGCAACGCCGTCGACCATGGCCTGGAGTCCGTCGAAGCGCGGCTGGCGGCAGGGAAACCGGCCAAGGGCAAGATCTCCCTCGATCTGCTGCGCGAAGGCGGCGACATCATTTTCGACATCCGCGACGACGGCGCCGGTGTGCCGCTGGACGCGGTGCGGCGCAAGGCGATCAAGCGCGGCTTGCTCGCCCCGGACAGCATCATCAGTGATCACGACGTGTTGCAGTTCATCCTGCAACCGGGGTTTTCCACCGCCGAAAAAATCACCCAGATCTCCGGGCGCGGCGTCGGCATGGACGTGGTGCACGAAGAGGTGCGGCAACTGGGCGGCACCATGAGCATCGACTCGGTGCCCGGGCAGGGCGTGCATTTCCGCATTCGCCTGCCGTTTACCGTATCGGTCAACCGGGCGTTGATGGTGCAGTGCGGTGAGGACCAATACGCGATCCCGCTCAATACCATCGACGGCATCGTGCGTGTCCTGCCCAATGAACTCGAAGGGTATTTCCGTTTCGATTCACCGACCTACGAATACGCCGGACAACGTTACGAGCTGTGCTATCTGGGCGAGTTGTTGAAAACCAGCCAGCGCCCGAAACTCTTGGGCCAGAGCCTGCCATTGCCGGTGTTGCTGGTGCAGTGCAACGAACGGCACATTGCGGTGCTGGTGGACGCCATGGCCGGCACTCGCGAAATCGTGGTCAAGAGCCTGGGGCCGCAGTTTGCGGCGGTACAAGGGGTATCCGGTGCGACGATTCTCGGCGACGGCCGGGTGGTGCTGATTCTGGATTTGCTGGCGCCGATCCGCGCCATGCAGGCCCGTGTCCCCCAGCGTTCGCCGGGGCAAGAGATCGAGGCCGAACCGCAGCGCCCGCTGCTGGTGATGGTAGTCGACGACTCGGTCACCGTGCGCAAGGTCACCAGCCGCTTGCTCGAACGCCATGGCATGAATGTGCTGACCGCCAAGGACGGGGTCGACGCCATGCTGCTGCTGGAAGAGCACATGCCCGACCTGATGCTGCTGGACATCGAGATGCCGCGCATGGATGGCTTCGAAGTCGCGACCCAGGTGCGCAACGACGAGCGCCTGCAACACCTGCCGATCATCATGATCACCTCCCGCACCGGGCAGAAACACCGCGACCGCGCCATGGCCATCGGCGTCAACGACTACCTGGGCAAGCCGTACCAGGAATCGGTGCTGCTCGAAAGCATCGCCTTGTGGAGCAAGACCCATGCTTGAACACCGCACCAGCAACCTCACCGGCCTTCTGCTGCCGTTGGCCGACCGCAACCTGATCCTGCCCAATGTCGCCGTTGCCGAGCTGATCGATTACCAGCAGCCGGGGACCTTCGACCTCGACACACCGCCGTGGTACCTGGGCCTGGTGACGTGGCGCGACCGGCAGATTCCGCTGCTGAGTTTCGAGTCGGCATGCGCGCAGAAAATCGTCATTGGCGAACGCGCGCGGATCGTCATTCTCAACGCCCTCGGCGGGCGTCCCGAGCTGAAATTCATTGCGCTGTTGGTGCAGGGGATTCCGCGCTCCTGCAAGCTCGATAGCCAGTTGAGTTACGTGGATGTGCCGTTGTGTGCGCTGGAACAAGCGGCGGTGCAGGTGGGCGAGCAGGTGGCCAAGGTGCCGGATCTGTTGGCGCTGGAGGCGTTGTTGGTGGATGCGGGGCTCGCCTGAAGGGCCCCATCGCGAGCAAGCTCGCTCCCACAGTGGATCTGCTGTGCACACAAAACCCTTGTGGGAGCGAGCTTGCTCGCGATGGCGTCTTGCGCGTCGACGAAAATCTCAACTCTAACCATTAACCTGAGCGTAACGATCCACCACTCTGCTTGATTGATACGCTGCGCCCAACACTCCTAAGGTAGCTCCACGACAGCGAACCCGTGGAGTGGTCATGACAACAACAATATCCCCCGACTCGCGATGGACGCGGCGGCGCAGCGAAAAGCAGCGGCGCCTCGAGCTGGTGCGAGGTCTTGCCGACGGTGTGGTGTTGCCCACCGACAACATCGTCGCGGCGCTTGAAGCGCTGATCCTGCCCGGCGACCGCGTGGTGCTCGAAGGCAACAACCAGAAGCAGGCGGATTTCCTTTCGCGATCCCTGGCCAAGGCCGACCCCGCGAAGCTGCATGACTTGCACATGATCATGCCCAGCGTCGGACGCTCCGAGCACCTGGACCTGTTCGAACGCGGCATCGCCCGCAAGCTCGACTTCTCTTTCGCCGGCACCCAGAGCCTGCGCATCAGTCAGTTGCTTGAAGACGGCCTGCTGGAAGTCGGCGCGATCCACACCTACATCGAACTCTACGCACGGCTGGTGGTGGACCTGATCCCCAATGTCGTACTTTCGGCCGGGTTCATGGCCGACCGCGCCGGCAACATCTACACCGGCCCCAGCACTGAAGACACCCCGGCACTGATCGAGCCGGCGGCCTTCAGCGACGGCATCGTCATCGTCCAGGTCAACCAGTTGGTGGACGACGTCAGCGACTTGCCACGCGTCGACATTCCCGCCTCCTGGGTCGACTTCGTGGTGGTGGCCGACAAGCCGTTCTATATCGAACCGCTGTTCACCCGCGACCCTCGGCACATCAAGCCCGTGCACGTGCTGATGGCGATGATGGCGATCCGCGGGATCTACGAAAAACACAACGTGCAGTCGCTCAATCACGGCATCGGTTTCAACACGGCCGCCATCGAACTGATCCTGCCGACCTATGGCGAGTCCCTCGGCCTCAAAGGCAAGATCTGCCGCAACTGGACCCTCAACCCGCACCCGACCCTGATTCCCGCCATCGAAAGTGGTTGGGTGGAAAGCGTGCATTGCTTCGGCACCGAACTGGGGATGGAGAACTACATTGCGGCGCGGCCGGATGTGTTCTTTACCGGGCGCGACGGCTCCCTGCGTTCCAATCGGATGTTCAGCCAACTGGCCGGGCAATACGCCGTGGACCTGTTCATCGGCGCGACTTTGCAAGTCGATGGCGACGGGCATTCTTCCACCGTGACCCGCGGGCGTCTGGCCGGTTTCGGCGGGGCACCGAACATGGGTCACGACCCGCGCGGTCGTCGTCACAGCACACCGGCCTGGCTCGACATGCGCAACACCGACGTGGCAGAGCCGATGCTTGAGCGCGGCAAAAAGCTCGTGGTGCAGATGGTCGAAACCTTCCAGGAGGGCGGCAAACCGACTTTCGTTGAAACCCTCGATGCGGTCGATGTGGCGAAGAAGAGCGGCATGCCACTGGCGCCGATCATGGTCTACGGTGACGACGTGACCCACCTGTTGACCGAAGAAGGCATCGCCTACCTGTACAAGGCGCGCTCGCTGGAAGAACGCCAGGCGATGATCGCCGCCGTCGCCGGGGTGACCGCCATCGGCCTGCGCCACAACCCCAAAGACACCGCACGCATGCGCCGCGAAGGGCTGATCGCCTTGCCCGAAGACCTCGGCATCCGCCGCACCGATGCCACCCGCGAACTGCTCGCGGCGAAAAGCGTGGCCGATCTGGTGGAATGGTCCGGTGGCCTCTACAACCCGCCCGCCAAGTTCAGGAGCTGGTAATGCACGCACTTAACCTGCAACCCAAAAGCCTGAGCCTGGCCGAACGGCTGGCGGACCTGGCAGTGGACGCGCTGATCGACGAGGCTGATCTGTCGCCAAAGCCGGCACTGGTCGACCGTCGCGGCAATGGCGCCCACACCGATTTGCACCTGGGGCTGATGCACGCTTCAGCGCTGTCTTTGTGGCCGGCCTTTAAAGAAATGGCTGAAGCCGCCATCGAGCTCGGCGAAATCGGCTTGCCCCTGCGCGAAGCCGTGGGCCGCATCGGTCGCGAAGGTGAGCAAGTCATGCTCGACACTACCGGCGGGGTGAACACCCATCGCGGGGCAATCTGGGCCTTGGGCTTGTTGATCACTGCCGCTGCACTGGAACCTCAATCCTGCAGCGCCAATAGCGTGGCGTTACGTGCTGCGAGGTTGGCCTTGCTCGACGACCGTTTTGCACCACGTCCGCTCAGTCACGGTGCGCAAGTCGCCCAACGCTACGGCGCTCGCGGCGCCCGTGAAGAAGCGCAACTGGGTTTTCCTGCGGTGACTCAACGTGCTCTGCCACAACTGCTGCGCAGCCGCGCCGCCGGTCATGGCGAACAGAACGCCCGGCTCGATGCGCTGCTGGCGATCATGACCGATCTGGCCGACACCTGCGTGCTTTATCGCGCCGGTGAAGAAGGCCTGAACACCATGCAACTGGGCGCCCGGGCGGTGCTCGATGCCGGTGGCAGTGCCAGCCTCGGCGGACGTCGCCGCCTGCATGAGCTGGACCAACAACTCATCGCGTTGAATGCCTCGCCCGGCGGCGCTGCCGACCTGCTCGCAGCCTGCCTGTTCATCGACCGTATCGCGTCTGGCGACGGACTTATCCAGGGAGTGTTTTGATGGAAACCTTATCCTTTGAATTCCCTGCCGGGCAGCCGTCACGCGGTCGTACCCTGGTGGGCTGTGTCGGCTCTGGCGATCTGGAAGTGCTGATCGAACCGGGCCAGGCCGGCAAGCTGACGATCAATGTGCAGACCTCGGTCAATGGCAGCGAACAACGCTGGCAGCATCTGTTCGCACGGATGTTCGACGGCCAGACGCCACCGGCCATGGATATCGACATCCACGATTTCGGCGCGACACCCGGCGTGGTGCGCCTGCGCCTGGAACAGGGCTTCGAGGAGATCGGCCATGACTGACAGCGCATCCCTGCTCAACAAGCACAGCTTCGTCGAACTCGGTGCCCGGCAACGGACCAGGGCCCTGCTCGACGCCGGCACCTTCCGTGAATTGCTCGACCCCTTTCAACGGATCATGTCGCCGTGGCTATCGCGCCAGGGCGTGGTGCCGCAAGCCGACGACGGCGTGGTGATCGCCAAGGGCAATCTCGATGGTTTGCCGGTGGTGATCGCAGCCATCGAAGGGGCGTTCCAGGGCGGCAGCCTCGGTGAAGTCGGCGGAGCAAAAATTGCCGGCGCACTGGAACTGGCCGCCGAAGACAACCGCAACGGCATCCCGACCCGCGCCGTGCTGCTGCTGGAAACCGGCGGCGTGCGCTTGCAGGAAGCCAACCTCGGCCTGGCGGCCATTGCCGACATCCACGCGGCGATTGTCGATTTGCAGCAGTACCAACCCGTGGTCGGGGTGGTGGCGGGCAGCGTCGGTTGCTTTGGCGGCATGTCGATTGCCGCCGGGTTGTGCAGCTATCTGTTGGTGACCCGGGAGGCGCGACTGGGCCTGAACGGTCCACAGGTGATCGAACAGGAAGCCGGACTCGAGGAGTACGACTCCCGCGACCGGCCCTTCATCTGGAGCCTGACCGGTGGTGAGCAGCGCTTTGCCAGTGGCCTGGTGGATCGCTATGTTGCCGACGACGTGGCGCAGATCCGCCAGCAAGTCGGCGAGTTGCTCCAGCAAGGTTTGCCTGAACAACCGCGCAGCCGTCAGGCGGAGTTGTTCCTGCAACGCCTGGCGCGCCTGGATGCCGAGCCGCAAATCGAGCCATCTGTGGTTCGCGATCTGTACCAAGGAGAACGCCCATGAGTTCGTATTCCCTGCGAGGCTTGAACTGGTTCAATGCCTTGAGTGCCGGGGCGAAAGCGGTCGAGGGTTTGCCGGCTTCGCTGAAGGTCGCCGACGGTTCGCTGGGCGATCAGCCTGTGCGTTTCATCGCGGTGGTGGCCGACCCGGAAAACCGCTTCGTCCGTGCCCGCAACGGCGAGGTTGGCTTGCTCGAAGGCTGGGGCCTGGCCAAGGCTGTGGATGAAGTCATCGCCGCCGATCAGGACAAGGCACAAAAACGTGCCCTGATCGCCATCGTCGACGTGCCGAGCCAGGCTTACGGTCGACGCGAAGAAGCCCTCGGCATTCATCAGGCGCTGGCCGCTGCGGCGGACAGTTATGCCCGTGCCCGTCTGGCCGGTCATGCGGTGATCGGCTTGCTGGTGGGCAAGGCGATGTCCGGGGCGTTTCTGGCCCACGGCTATCAGGCCAGCCGCTTGATCGCCCTGCGCGATCCGGGGGTGATGGTGCATGCCATGGGCAAGGCGTCGGCGGCGCGGGTAACCTTGCGCAGCGTCGAAGAACTCGAAGCCCTGGCGGCCAGCGTGCCGCCGATGGCCTATGACATCGACAGCTATGCCAGCCTCGGGCTGCTGTGGGAAACCTTGACGGTGGAGCAGATTGAGCAGCCGACGGCGGCGGATCTGGCGCGGGTGACCGAGTGCCTGCATCTGGCGATTGGCGATGTGGCCGCCACTGGCCGTGATCTGGGCGGTCGCCTGGGGGCGGCCAATCGGGCGGCGTCGAGCAAGGTTCGCCAAATGCTGAGAGCGCAGTGGTGAGCACGCTCTTGGCTCACGACCTGCTGTGGGGCATGACCCCACGGCAGTTGCCGGCGGATGCGCCTGCCTGGGTGATCGAGTCGATCAGTGCCGGCCAGCCGGTGGTGGTCCGTCGCGCCTTGAGTGAGGCGGGGCAGGTGGCGGTGGGCGTGCGCGGGCCGTTGCGCGAACAGCGATTTGCGGCGGTGATGGAAGTCGCTGCCATCACGCGGCGGGTGCGGCCGCAAGAGCTGTGCCATGTTCAAGGCCAGCGCGATTTCCCGGCGCTGCGGGCCTTGGCGCAACTGCGCTCGCACCTCGATGACAGCGGTTGGGTCTGGGGTGTCAGCGGCAGCGCCGGGTTCGAGTTGGCCAGTGGATTTGCCGCCTTGCACGAGGGCAGCGATCTCGATCTGATCCTGCGTACGCCACGTCCGTTGAGTCGTGTCGATGCCCGGGCGTTGGTGGCTGTTCTCGATGCAGCCGTGTGCCGCGTGGACTTGCAATTGCAGACACCGTCGGGCGCCGTTGCCTTGCGCGAATGGGCCGGCGCTTCGTCGCGGGTCCTGCTGAAAAGTGCCACTCAGGCCAGCCTGGTGACTGATCCGTGGAATCCACAGGAGCAAGCAGCATGAGCAGCTTGCTGGTGTTCCCCGGCCAGGGCGCGCAACAACCCGGAATGCTCGCGCGTTTGCCTCGGGAAACATTGAACGAGGCGAGCGACCTGCTCGGTGAGGATGTGACGCAGCTGGATTCTGCCGAGGCGTTGCAGTCGACGAGGGCGGTGCAGCTTTGCCTGCTGATCGCTGGTGTCGCCGCTTCACGCCAGTTGGGCTTGACCCCGGACTACGTGGCCGGCTTGTCGATCGGTGCTTACCCGGCAGCGGTGGTGGCCGGTGCCCTGGGGTTCAGCGATGCGTTGCATCTGGTCAGCCTGCGCGGTGAGCTGATGCAGCAGGCTTATCCGCAGGGCTACGGTATGACCGCGATCATCGGTCTGGACCTGGCCACGGTGGAAGGATTGCTGGCCCGGGTGCACAGCGCGCAAATGCCGGTTTATCTGGCCAATATCAACGCCGATAACCAGGTGGTGATTGCCGGTAGCGACACGGCGATGAAAGCAGTGGCCGAGTTGGCGAAAGGTTGCGGGGCTGGCCTGGCCAGGCGTCTGGCAGTGAGCGTGCCGTCCCACTGCCCATTGCTTGAGGTGCCCGCGCAACGGTTGGCCGAAGCCTTCGCCAAGGTGCCGCTGCAAACCCCGAAGATCGGTTACCTGAGCGGCAGTCGCGCGCGCCCGCTGATCAAGCCTGAAGCCTTGCGTGACGACCTGGCCTTCAATATGTGCCGCATCGTCGATTGGCGCGGCACGGTACAAGGCGCCTACGAGCGTGGTGTACGTCTACAGATCGAACTGCCGCCCGGTGCGGTGCTGACCGGACTGGCGCGCCGGGTGTTCGAGCAGGGTACCGTGATTGCCTTCGACGGTGCCCGGCTCGATACCTTGCAGGCGCTGATGCGAGAGGAGGAAGGCCGCCACTCTTAAATCACCCGACTTAAGGCTTCGAACAACAAAAACAACATTCGAAATGCACTTTGAGGACTACAACAATGATTATTTACGGTGTGGCGCTGTTGGCGATCTGTACGCTGGCAGGGGTGATCATGGGTGACATGCTCGGTGTGTTGCTGGGAGTGAAGTCAAACGTCGGCGGAGTCGGGATCGCGATGATCCTGCTGATCTGCGCACGGTTGTGGATGCACAGGCGTGGCGGCATGACCAAGGATTGCGAGCTGGGCGTCGGCTTCTGGGGCGCCATGTATATCCCGGTGGTGGTGGCGATGGCCGCGCAACAAAACGTGGTCACGGCGCTGCATGGCGGTCCGGTGGCGGTGTTGGCGGCGATCGGTTCGGTGGTGATCTGCGGCTGCACCATTGCCCTGATCAGCCGGACCCACAAAGGCGAACCCTTGCCCGATGAACCGGTGGATGTAACACCGGTTGGCGCACCGGCAGGAGGTCGCTGATATGTGGGATCTCATCAAGAGCGGTCTGGAGCACAACGGTCTGGTCACCGCATTCGCCTTCGTCGGCGTGATCATGTGGGTGTCAGTGCTGATCTCCAAGCGCCTGACCTTCGGGCGTATCCACGGCTCGGCGATTGCCATCGTCATTGGCCTGGTACTGGCCTGGGTCGGCGGCACGATGACCGGCGGGCAAAAAGGCCTGGCGGACCTGACACTGTTTTCCGGTATCGGGCTGATGGGCGGCGCGATGCTGCGGGACTTCGCCATCGTCGCCACGGCATTCGAGGTGCAAGCCACCGAAGCGAAAAAGGCCGGGTTGATCGGTGTGATTGCGCTGCTGCTGGGCACCGTACTGCCGTTTATTGTCGGCGCGTGCATGGCCTGGGTCTTCGGTTACCGCGATGCGGTGAGCATGACCACCATCGGCGCCGGTGCGGTGACCTACATCGTCGGCCCGGTGACGGGAGCTGCGATTGGCGCCAGTTCCGATGTGGTGGCGCTGTCGATTGCCACGGGTCTGATCAAGGCGATTCTGGTGATGGTCGGCACGCCGATGGCGGCGCGCTGGATGGGCCTGGACAACCCGCGCTCGGCGATGGTGTTCGGCGGGCTGGCCGGGACGGTCAGTGGCGTCACCGCCGGCTTGGCGGCGACGGATCGGCGTCTGGTGCCTTATGGCGCGTTGACTGCGACCTTCCACACCGGGCTTGGCTGCTTGCTCGGGCCTTCGCTGTTGTACTTCATTGTTCGCGGGATTGTTGGGTAGTCCAGTGACTGCTGTTTGTGGCGTGGGAGCTTGCTCCCGCTGGGCTGCGTAGCAGCCCTGAAATCTACCACCGAGATGAGTCAGGTAAATCCGGTGGCCTGATTTTGCGGGCGCTTCGCACCCGAACGGGAGCAAGCTCCCTCGCCACAAGGGCTCCGTCAGACCTGCCGATTGGCATACATCCGACACTCCGCCAGCAACGCCAGCAGATTCGGATCACGCTCCTTGGCCTTCAGGAACACCACGCCAATGTGCTGCTGCAACCGGTACTTTTCCTGCAACGGGATCAGCTTCACCCGGTTCTCGTACACCGCCGCAATCCGCCCCGGCAGCAACGCATAACCCACACCTGAACTGACCATGCTCAGCAGGGTGAAGATGTCGTTGACCTGCATCGCCACCTTCGGCTCGAACCCTGCCTGCTCGAATACCCGCTTGCCGTCCTGATGGGTGGCGAAGCCTTGGGTCAGGGTGATGAAAGTTTCGTCGCGGACCTCGGCCAGGTCGACTTCGGTGCGCTGGGCAAACTTGGAATCGGCGGGTGTGGCGAGGAAAATATCGTCGGAAAACAGCGGGATCTGCTCGCAATCCGGATCGTTGACACTCTCGTCCAGGGACACCAGGGCCGCATCGACTTCCATGTTCTTGAGCTTGTAGAGCAGGTCGATGTTGGAACCCAGAATCAGGTCGATGTTGAGCTCGCTGCGACGGATCTTCAAACCCATGATCAGCTGTGGCACGGTCTTCACCGTCAGTGAGTACAGCGAGCCGAGTTTGAAACGCTCGGCCGAGAATCCGGCGGCTTCGCGGGTCAGGCGCACGCTTTCGACGACATCCTGAATCAGCTTCTGCGCTCGCTCTTCCAGCACATATGCGCTTTCCAGCGGCGTCAGGCTGCGGCCTTCGTGCTTGAACAAAGGACAGCGCAGGGCGCTTTCCAGGGAATGGATCGCCCGATGCACGCTGACGTTGCTGGTCTGCAACTCGGCCGCGGCCCGCGCCAGGTTGCCGGTGCGCATGAAGGCCAGGAACACCTCGAGTTTTTTAAGGGTCAACTCTTCATCGATCAGCATGGGGCGGACTCTTTTTGGAATGACTCGATTGTGCCCAATTACGCCGGGCCCGTCGTACAGAAACATTGCGCTTTTACGCTGCAAGCCTGAGCCTTGCGCTCTGCGGCAATGAAATTCGAGGTGAGCAACGTATGTATCACGGGGAAAGACTGAACGCCTGGACGCATCTGGCCGGGGCCGTGGCGGCGTTTATCGGCGGGGTGTGGCTGATTGTGCTGGCCAGTCTCGACGGCAGCCCGTGGAAGATCGTCAGCATGGCGATCTACGCCTTTACCTTACTGGTGCTCTACAGCGCATCGACCGTGTACCACAGCGTGCGCGGGCGCAAGAAAGCGATCATGCAGAAGGTCGATCACTTTTCGATCTACCTGTTGATCGCCGGCAGCTACACGCCGTTTTGCCTGGTGACCCTGCGCGGGCCGTGGGGCTGGACGTTGTTCGGGATTGTCTGGGGACTGGCGCTGATCGGCATCCTGCAGGAGATCAAGCCACGTTCGGAAGCGCGGATTCTGTCGATCGTGATTTATGCGGTGATGGGCTGGATTGTGTTGGTGGCGGTCAAGCCGCTGCTCGCGGCGCTGGGCGGCGCCGGGTTTGCGTGGCTGGCATCAGGCGGGGTGCTGTACACCGTCGGGATTATCTTTTTTGCCCTCGATCATCGCCTGCGCCATGCCCACGGGATCTGGCATCTATTCGTGATCGCCGGGAGCTTGCTGCACTTTGTGGCGATTTTCTTTTATGTCCTTTAAGGCTGTACCGGGACCAGGCGATCCAGCTGCTCCCGGGCTCGACGGCTGAATACCTGCAACAGATCGTTCAAGGTGTGGGGCGGCGGTTCGGCGGCGCGGGTCACTGCGTACAGGGTGATGGGTAACGGCGGTGCCAGGGGGCGGATCGTTGTGGTGGCGGGAGAGGCGCCAAGGGCGGTGAACGGATCGATCACCGCCAGGCCCGCGCCGGACTCCACCATCGCCCGTGCCAGTGAGTAGGTTTGTACGGCGATGCGTACCCTAGGCGGCGGTTCGACCGCTTCCAGGTAACTGTCGAGTCGCGCGGCCAGCGGATCGGCGCTGGATAAACCGATCAGCGGCGCATCCGCCAGCGCCAGCAGAGGCAACGGTTTACCCACCTCTTCCTGGGGCCAGTAACCAATCGGAGCCAGCGCCACCAGCACGCCGGACGCCAGCGCCTGGGCCTTGAGCCCCGGGTGATCCGGACGTTGCAGGGTCAGGGCGACATCCACTTCGCGCATCAACAGGTTCTGCACCAGTTCGCGACTGTGGGCGCTGGAGAGTTCGCAAGCGATGTCCGGGTAACGCCCGGTCCATTCGTGAATGGCCGGCGGCAGCAATGACAGGGCCAGCGCCGGAGTGGCACCGATGCGCAGGCTGTGGCCCGGTTCGCGGCGCAGGCTCTGCGCCAGGCGTCGCACGCCTTGCAGGCTTTCGCTGACCTTGTCCACTTCGCGCTCCAGTTCCAGCGCTTCCGGCGTCGCCTGCAACTTGCCGCGTACCCGCAGGAACAGCGGAAAACCCAATTGTTGCTCGGCGTGCTGCAACACCTTGCTCACCGCCGGTTGCGAGACGTGCAGCAATTGCGCGGCAGCGCTGATCGAACCGGTCTGGCGGATGGCCTGGAAAATCTCGATATGGCGAAGACGCATGGCAAGTCCATAACCTTTGTTTATGGGTTTGCCATCTTTATGCATTGTTCAGCGTCTGTCACCTGGCTCTAACCTTGGCCTCGTCTTCACAACAGTTTTAAGGACGGACATGGCTCAGCGTGTGTGCATCATCGGTGGCGGTGTGATTGGCCTGGCAACGGCCTACGCGCTGGTGCGCGACGGCTTTGAGGTGACGGTGGTCGAGGCCCGGGACTCGCTGGGCAGCGAAACCAGCTTCGCCAACGGCGGCCAGTTGTCCTATCGCTATGTCGCGCCCCTGGCCGACGCCGGTGTGCCATTGCAAGCCATCGGCTGGATGCTGCGCGGCGATTCACCGCTGAAGCTACGCCCGCGCTTCGACCTGGCCCAGTGGCGCTGGATGGCGTCGTTCCTCGGCGCTTGCCGTCGCTCGGTCAACCGCGAGAACGCCGCGCACTTGCTGCGTCTGGCGCTGTTCAGCCAGGACACATTGAAGTCTTGGCGCGAGGATGATGGACTGGCGGGATTCCAGTGGCGGCGCAACGGCAAACTGGTGACTTTCCGCCAGAGCAGCAGCTTCGAGCATGCGCGCCTGGGCCTGGCTGACCCGCAGCACCAGCAGGTGTTGTCGCCGGCCGAATGCGCGCACCTTGAACCGGCGCTGATCGATGCGCCCTTTGTCGGCGCGATCTACACCCCGGACGAAGAGGTCGGCGACTGCCACGGTTTTTGCCAGCAACTGGCCGCCCGGCTGCAAGCGTCCGGCCGTTGCGAATTTCGTCTCGGACAAGCAGTGACCGGCATCCGCCACAGCAACGGCGGCGTCAACGCCATCGAACTGGGTGAGCTAGTGCTGCCGGTCGATCAACTGGTGATCGCCGCCGGTCACCGCAGTCCGCTGTTGGCGCTTCCCGGGCTGCAACTGCCGCTTTATCCGCTCAAGGGCTACAGCCTGACCGTGCCGATCGACGCCGGTCACCGGGCGCCGGACGTGAGCATCACTGACTACGACCGCAAGATCGTTTACGCCCGCATCGGCCAGCAATTGCGAGTGGCGGCGATGGTCGACATCGTCGGTTTCGACCCTGCCCTGGACCCCAAGCGCCTGGCGCTGATCAAGCGTCAGGCCCATGACACCTTTCCCAATGCCGGCGCCTATGACGAAGCCATTGAGTGGGCCGGCATGCGTCCGGCCACCCCCAGCGGTGTACCGTTGCTGGGCGCGACGGCGTATCGCAACCTGTGGCTCAACCTCGGCCACGGCGCGCTGGGTTTCACCCTGGCCTGCGGCAGCGGGCGCTTGCTCAGCGAGCTGATCGGCGAGCGCCGGCCGTCCATTGACCTTCAGGGTTTCAGCCACCGGGCCGCCTGAATACTGATTTTTGAAGAGGGCACTGCAATGACCATTACCCGACTGCACAGCAACCCGCGCCTGTCTGGCGCCGTGACCTTTGGCGACCTGGTGTTTCTCTCCGGGCAGGTGCCGGGCGATGCCCGGGATGCCAGCGGTCAGACCCGCGAAGTGCTGGCGAAAATCGATACCTTGCTGGCCGAGGCGGGCAGCGACAAGGATCATCTGCTCAGTGCGACCATTTACCTGAAGAACATCACCGAGGATTTTGCCGCGATGAACGAGGTCTGGTCGGCCTGGCTATCGCCGGGACAGGCACCGAGCCGCACCACCGTGCAGGCCGAACTGGCCCGACCGCAGGTGCTGGTGGAAATCACCGTCATCGCTGCGCGCGTCTGATAAACCAACACCCACAACGGAGAATAACAATGCAAAAAATCACGTTGCTCGCTTGTACGCTTGGCCTGTTGCTCGGCAGTCAGGTCCGGGCCAATGAAGCGCCGCTGACCGGCACCCTGAGCAAAATCGCCAGCGCCAACAGCATTACCCTGGGCTATCGCGATGCTTCGGTGCCGTTTTCCTACGTGGGTGATCACAGCGGCAAGCCGATGGGTTACTCGGTGGATCTGGCGGGCAAGATCGTCGAGCGCATCCAGCAGCAACTGGCGCTGCCGGACTTGAAGGTGAAGTACAACCTGGTGACCTCGCAGACCCGCATTCCACTGGTGCAGAACGGCACCGTGGACCTGGAGTGCGGCTCCACCGGCGTGACCGCCGAACGGCAGAAGCAGGTGGCGTTCTCCTATGGCTTCATCTACGTCAAAGGCCAGTTGCTGACCGC
Source organism: Pseudomonas monachiensis (assembly GCF_047345015.1). Classification (NCBI taxonomy): domain Bacteria; kingdom Pseudomonadati; phylum Pseudomonadota; class Gammaproteobacteria; order Pseudomonadales; family Pseudomonadaceae; genus Pseudomonas; species Pseudomonas monachiensis. The sequence continues at coordinate 5,781,476 of NZ_CP178857.1, read as the reverse complement.
GAAGGACAGCGGGATCAAGAGCTTCGCCGATCTGCGTGGCAAGAACGTGGTGACCACCGCCGGTACTACCAACGAGCGCTTCCTGAAAAGCTACAACGTCGATCACAAGATCGACATGTTCGTGATCAGCGCCAAGGACCACGGCGAAGCCTTCCAGATGCTGCAGTCGGGCCGGGCGGTGGCGTTCTACATGGACGACGCGCTGCTCTACGGTGAGCGTGCCAAGGCCAATGACCCGCACAAGTGGGTGGTGGTCGGGGAGGAGCAATCTCGGGAGATCTACAGTTGCATGGTGCGCAAGGACGATCCGCAGTTCCTGGCGCTGGTCAACGGCGCGTTGGCGGATCTGTACAGCTCGGGCGAGATCAATGGCATCTACAAGCGCTGGTTCGAGCAGCCGATCCCGCCGAAGGGGTTGAACCTTGAGTTCCCGATGACCAGCGAACTCAAGGCAATCATTGCCAAACCGGTGAGTGATCCGGTGCAGTAAATGCAAAAGATCGCAGCCTGCGGCAGCTCCTACAATTGGATGGCGTACATCCTGTAGGAGCTGCCGCAGGCTGCGATCTTTTTAGAAATCACCCCAAAGCTGCTGGGCCACCGCCAGTGCAACAACCGGCGCGGTTTCGGTGCGCAGCACCCGTGGACCGAGGCGGGCGGCGTGGAAGCCGCTGGCCTTGGCCTGATCGACTTCGGCATCGGACAAGCCACCCTCCGGACCGATCAGGAATGCCAGACTCGAAGGTTTGGCATGGCTCACCATCGGCTCCGCCACCGGATGCAGCACCAGCTTCAATTCGGCTTCGGTCTGCTTCAACCAGTCAACCAGCAACAGCGGCGGATGAATCACCGGTACTCGCGAGCGTCCGCACTGTTCGCATGCGCTGATCGCCACCTGGCGCCAGTGCAGCAGGCGTTTGTCGGCGCGCTCGTCCTTGAGCCGGACTTCGCAGCGTTCGGTGAAGATCGGGGTGATTTCGGTGACGCCCAGCTCCGTGGCTTTCTGGATCGCCCAGTCCATGCGCTCGCCCCGGGACAGGCCCTGGCCGAGATGGATCTGCAGCGGCGATTCGATCTGCCCGGCGAAGCTTTCATCGATCTGTACCACGACACGCTTTTTGCCGACGTCGACCAGCCTGGCGCGAAACTCCTGGCCCGAACCGTCGAACAACTGCAACGCATCGCCCTCGGCCATGCGCAGCACGCGGCTGATGTAATGGGCCTGGGCTTCGGGCAACTCGTGCTCGCCGATGCTCAGGGGGGCGTCGATAAAGAAGCGGGACAGTCTCATGCGGGGTCTCTGTAATTCATGTATAGGTCTTATGGGCGTCTTCGCGAGCAAGTCGGATCGCCGCACCGCCGCTCCCACAGGGGATTGCGGTCAACTGTGGGAGCGGGCTTGCTCGCGAAAGCTTCAGCCCTGACACCACAGAAACTCAGGAAACTAATCAGCCCGGATCACGGAACCCAGGATGGAAGTCCTTCGGCACCGCCACGCTGACGCTGTCACGGGTCGCAATGTCGATCCCTTCGCTGGCCACTTCGGCAAGGAAGTCGATCTGCTCCGGGGTAATCACATAGGGCGGCAGGAAATACACCACGCTACCCAGCGGCCGCAGTAAAGCACCGCGCTCCAGGGCATGCTGGAACACCTTCAGGCCGCGACGTTCCTGCCATGGGTAAGCTTCCTTGGTGGCCTTGTCCTTGACCATCTCGATGGCCAGTACCATGCCGGTCTGGCGCACTTCGGATACGTTCGGGTGATCGACCAGGTGCGCCGTCGACGAAGCCATGCGCTGGGCCAGGGCCTTGTTGTTCTCGATGACGTTGTCTTCTTCGAAAATATCCAGGGTCGCCAGGGCCGCCGCGCACGCCAGCGGGTTGCCGGTGTAGCTGTGGGAGTGCAGGAAGGCGCGCAGGGTCGGGTAGTCGTCGTAGAACGCGCTGTAGACGTCGTCTGTGGTCATGCATGCCGCCAGCGGCAGATAGCCGCCTGTCAGGGCCTTGGACAGGCACAGGAAATCAGGGCGGATGCCGGCCTGTTCGCAGGCGAACATCGTCCCGGTGCGGCCGAAGCCGACGGCGATTTCGTCGTGGATCAGGTGCACGCCGTAACGGTCGCAGGCCTCTCGCAGCAGCTTGAGGTATACCGGGTGGTACATGCGCATGCCACCAGCGCCCTGGATCAGCGGCTCGACGATCACCGCCGCGACCGTGTCGTGGTTTTCGGCCAGGGTCTGCTCCATGGCGGCGAACATGTTGCGCGAGTGTTCTTCCCAGCTCATGCCTTGGGGGCGCAGGTAGCAGTCCGGGCTCGGTACCTTGATGGTGTCCATCAACAGCGCTTTGTAGGTCTCGGTGAACAGCGGTACGTCGCCCACCGACATCGCCGCCATGGTTTCGCCGTGGTAGCTGTTGGTCAGTGTGACGAAGCGCTTCTTGTTCGGCTGGCCGCGATTGAGCCAGTAGTGAAAGCTCATTTTCAGTGCGACTTCGATGCAGGACGAGCCATTATCGGCGTAGAAGCACCGGGTCAGGCCTTCCGGTGTCATCTTCACCAGGCGCTCGGACAACTCGATCACCGGTTGATGGCTGAAGCCGGCAAGAATCACATGTTCGAGCTGGTCGACCTGGTCCTTGATGCGTTGGTTGATCCGCGGGTTGGCGTGGCCGAACACATTGACCCACCAGGAGCTGACCGCATCGAGGTAGCGCTTGCCTTCGAAGTCTTCCAGCCACACGCCTTCCCCGCGCTTGATCGGGATCAGCGGCAGTTGTTCGTGATCTTTCATCTGGGTGCAGGGATGCCACAGCACGGCGAGGTCGCGTTGCATCCACTGATTATTCAGGCCCATTTTCACTCTCCTGGAGGCGGTCCGTGACCAGCGCGGACAAACAATCGCGCAAGCCTATGCAATGCGTGCCACGGGGACAACCCATTGTGTCGAATGAGCTACTTTGTACAGGCCGATAGACGTTGCTGGCGGGCGTCTGAAGGCTGACGTATCCTTCGCCGTTCTTGAGCCGTCTGGCTCGCAAAAACTGCTGTTTTCCTCGTGTGATTCCGGAGTTCGCTGAATGTCTGTCGGTTGGCTGCGCGCCTGTGCGCTGGTGATGTTGGGGCTGTTCAGCGTGTCTGCGCTGGCCAAGGATAAAACCGCGATCGTGATCGGCGGCGGCCTGTCGGGCCTGACTGCCGCGTACGAACTGCAGAACAAGGGCTGGCAGGTCATCTTGCTGGAAGCCAAGTCGAGCCTGGGCGGTCGCTCCGGCATGGCCACCAGCGAGTGGATCGGCAACGACAAGGTCCAGCCGGTGCTGAACAAGTACGTCTCGACCTTCAAGCTGAGCACCACGCCGGCCCCTGAGTTCGTGCGGACCCCAGGCTACCTGATCGATGGCGAGTATTTCTCCGCCGCCGACCTGGCGACCAAACAGCCGGCCACCGCCGAGGCGCTCAAGCGCTTTGACAAGACCGTGGACGATCTGGCCCGCTCGATCGACGACCCGCAGAACCCGGCCGCCAACAATACGCTGTACGCGCTGGACCAGATCAACGTGTCGAGCTGGCTCGACAAGCAGAACCTGCCGGCCACCGCCCGCCAGTTGATCAACCAGCAAATCCGTACCCGCTACGACGAACCTTCGCGCTTGTCGCTGCTGTACTTCGCGCAACAGAGCCGCGTCTATCGTGGCGTCTCCGATCGTGACCTGCGAGCTTCGCGCCTGGTCGGTGGCAGCCCGGTGCTGGCCCAGGCCTTCGTCAAGCAGCTGAAAACCATCAAGACCAGCTCCCCGGTCTCGTCGATCATTCAGGACAAGGACGGCGTGACCGTCAAAGTCGACAACGTCGGCTATCAGGCGGACTACGTGGTACTGGCCGTGCCATTGCGCGCCCTGAACAAGATCCAGATGACCCCGGCGCTTGACGCCCAGCACCTGGCGGCGATCAAGGGCACCAACTACGGTTGGCGCGACCAGATCATGCTCAAGTTCAAGACGCCGGTGTGGGAAAGCAAGGCGCGCATGTCCGGCGAGATCTACAGCAACGCCGGCCTGGGGATGTTGTGGGTCGAGCCTGCCCTGAAGGGTGGCGCCAACGTGGTGATCAACCTGTCCGGCGACAACGCGCGGGTGATGCAGGCATTCGGCGACAAGCAGATGGTCGACCAGGTGTTGATCCGCCTGCACGCGTTCTATCCACAGGCGCGTGGTTCGTTCACCGGTTATGAAATCCGTCGCTACAGCACCGACCCGTCCACCGGCGGCGCCTACCTGGCCTTCGGTCCGGGCCAGATCAGCAAGTTCTGGCGCCTGTGGGAACGCCCGATTCAGCGCGTAGCCTTCGCTGGTGAACACACCGATACCCTGTACCCGGGCACCCTGGAAGGCGCGCTGCGTACCGGTCAGCGTGCAGCCAGTCAGGTTGAAGACCTGGCGGCGGGCAAGTCGTTCGAACCGGCGAAAGTGGGTCCGGCTGCCGCAGCGGCGGGCGCTGGTGCGGTGGTGGCGAAGAAAGGCAATTTCTTCAGCAACCTGTTCGGCGGCTCCGACGACGAGAAGAAGCCGGAGCCGGTCAAGGCGCCAGAGCCGGTAGCGCCGGCAACTCCGGCACCTGCTCCGGTACTGGTTGTTGCACCGGCTCCGGTCGAAGCACCGAAGCCAGTAACCCCGGCAAAAGCCGAGCCGGTCAAAAAGGCTCCGGCGAAACCGGCTGCCAAGACCGAAGCGAAAAAAGCCCCGGCCAAGGCACCGGTAAAGAAGGCCGAGCCAGTGAAGAAGCCAGTGGCTAAACCCGCGGCGACTCCGACAACGGATGCCAAGGCGTAGTCAGCCCTGGGATAAAAAAACGCGGCGCAAATGCCGCGTTTTTTTATGCCCGGAGAAATCTGGGCACACAATCGAATAAACCTTTGGCAGGAAGTGTTATTGAGTTGGGCTACATTTTTGTACACACATTGGCCTTTAATCTTTTCTTAACTCATCTGTTTCAGACTCTTGATCGTATTTCTCGATATTTCAAAGCAAAATTTTCCGCTTTAATTCGATAGATAACTCGATAGTCTTGGGCCAGCACTTACAGGGATCTAGGCAATGCAGCTACGTAACTCTACCTCCCGCTACGGCTGGGTCAGCATCGTTATTCACTGGGTGGTGGCACTGGCGGTCTTCGGTCTGTTCGCGCTTGGGTTGTGGATGGTCGGGCTCGATTACTACAGCACCTGGCGCAAAGACGCGCCGGACCTGCACAAGAGCATCGGCCTGGTTTTGCTGGGTGTGATGCTGCTGCGGGTGTTTTGGCGCTTCATCAGCCCGCCGCCACCGACCTTGTCCAGTTACAGCCGCATGACGCGCCTCGGCGCCAGGTTCGGCCATGGATTTCTCTATCTCAGTCTGTTTGCCGTGTTGATTGCCGGTTACCTGATTTCCACCGCAGAAGGTGTCGGTATCCCGGTATTTGGCTTGTTTGAAGTCCCGGCGCTGATATCCGGACTGCCGGACCAGGCAGATACCGCTGGCGTGATTCACCTCTATCTGGCGTGGGTGCTGGTAATTTTTTCCGGCCTCCATGCGTTGGCAGCATTGAAGCACCACTTTATCGACCGTGATGTGACCCTCAAGCGAATGCTGGGTCGCAAAGCCTGAAGTTCAACCTCGACTCCAAAGGAAAACAAAGCATGTTGAAAAAGACTCTGGCCGCCCTGGCAATCGGTTCGGCCCTGTTGTCCGCCGGTAACGTAATGGCCGCTGACTATGTGGTCGACAAAGAAGGCCAGCACGCCTTCGTTGACTTCAAGATCAGCCACCTGGGCTACAGCTTCATCACCGGTACTTTCAAGGACATCGACGGCAAGTTCAGCTTCGACGCTGCCAAGCCTGAAGACAGCAAGATCGAGTTCAACGTGAACACCGCCAGTGTGTTCACCAACAACGCCGAGCGTGACAAGCACATCGCCAGCAAAGACTTCCTGAACGCCAGCAAAGCCACGTTTGTGTCCACCAGCGTCAAACCCACCGGCAAAAACGCCGCTGGCAAGGACACTGCTGACGTGGCTGGTGACCTGACGATCCTCGGTGTAACCAAGCCAATCGTGGTCAAGGCCACGTTCCTGGGCGAAGGCAAGGATCCATGGGGCGGCTACCGTGCAGGCTTTGAGGGTACTTTCAGCCTCAAGCGTTCCGATTTCGGCAAGCAGAAAGACCTGGGCCCATCGTCCGATGCGGTTGAGATGTACGTGACCTTTGAAGGTGTAAAAGCGAAGTAATGCTGAGACCGTAGGAGCTGGCGCAGGCTGCGATCTTTTCAGAATCAAAAGATCGCAGGCTTCGCCAGCTCCTGTAAAAGCAATTCGCGGCACAAACAAAAATGCCCTGATCGCGAGATCAGGGCATTTTTTATTTCAGCGATAACTCAGCGATTGCGGGTCAGCAACGCTGGTTTTTCACCACGAGGACGGCTTGGCAGTTGATCGAGTTGCTCAGGTGTCGGGAAGCGGTCAGCCTTCGACTCCTTGTGCATGATCTTCGGCGCGGGACCGCGCGGGTTCTGTACGGCAGGCTCCGAACGCGGCTGGTCGTCACGGGCCGGGCGGCGATTGCGCGAGTCTTCGCGGCGGGCCTGGCCGTCGCGCGGTGCGCCACTGCGAGGACCGCTACGCTTGGCCGGTGGGGTGCCAGTGCTGGCGCCATCGCTGTTGCGTGGGCCGTTCTGGCGACCTTGTGGCTTGCCGGAACGTGGAGCGCCCGAACCTGCCGCGGTGCCCTGTGCCGGAGCGCCCGGACGGCGACCACGGCCTTGAGCCGGCTTTTGCTGTGGCACGTAGTCGACGCGGTTACCGAAGTTATCCACATCGTCGTCCAGGAACTCGTCCGGGGCACGGTCAGCGGCGGCACGAGGAGGCTGCGACGGACGCTGTTCGCGAGCCGGAGTGCCTTCACGTGGTTTTTGCTGACGGGCCGGGCGCTCACCGCGTTCGCCGGCCGGTTTTTCCTTGCCCTTGTCCTTGCCTTTGTCCTTGCGACCACCGCCGCCACCGCTGCCATTCGGACCGTCGCCGCGCGGGCCACGTGGATTGCGTGGGTTACGCATGTCCGGACGCTCGCGCACTTCAGGCTTTTCCGCCTCGATGGTGCTGGCATCGAAGCCCATCAGGTCGCCGTCGGCGATTTTCTGCCTGGTCATGCGTTCGATGCTTTTCAGCAGTTTTTCTTCGTCCGGGGCTACCAGCGAAATCGCCTCGCCCGAACGGCCGGCACGGCCGGTACGACCGATACGGTGCACGTAGTCTTCATCGACGTTCGGCAGCTCGAAGTTGACCACGTGTGGCAACTGGTCGATGTCCAGGCCGCGAGCGGCGATGTCGGTGGCGACCAGGATGCGCACGGTGCCGGCCTTGAAGTCGGCCAGGGCTTTGGTGCGGGCGTTCTGGCTCTTGTTGCCGTGGATCGCGACGGCGCTCAGGCCGTGCTTGTCCAGGTACTCGGCCAGGCGGTTGGCGCCGTGCTTGGTGCGGGTGAACACCAACACTTGTTCCCAGGCGCCAGCGGTGATCAGGTGCGCCAGCAGCGAACGTTTGTGGCTGGCCGGCAGGCGGAACACGCGCTGTTCGATGCGCTCGACCGTGGTGTTCGGCGGCGTGACTTCGATGCGTTCCGGATTGTGCAGCAGCTTGCCGGCGAGGTCGGTGATGTCCTTGGAGAAGGTCGCCGAGAACAGCAGGTTCTGGCGTTTGGCCGGCAGACGGGCCAGGACCTTCTTCACGTCATGGACGAAGCCCATGTCGAGCATGCGGTCGGCTTCGTCCAGCACGAGGATTTCCACGTGGGACAGATCGACGCTGCCTTGGCCGGCGAGGTCGAGCAGGCGGCCAGGGCAGGCCACCAGCACGTCTACGCCACGGGACATGGCCTGAACCTGCGGGTTCATGCCGACACCGCCGAAAATGCAGGCGCTGACGAACTTCAGGTCACGGGCATAGACCTTGAAGCTTTCATGCACTTGGGCTGCGAGTTCGCGAGTCGGGGTCAGGACCAGTACGCGCGGTTGGCGCGGGCCGTGACGCTGGGATTTGTCCGGGTGACCGTTGGGGAACAACCGCTCCAGAATCGGAAGGGCGAAACCGCCGGTTTTACCAGTACCTGTCTGTGCCGCGACCATCAGGTCGCGACCTTGCAACACGGCGGGAATGGCCCGCTGTTGCACCGGAGTAGGCTCGGTATAGCCCGCTGCCTCGATGGCGCGGACTAAAGCCTCGGAGAGACCGAGGGAAGCAAAGGACATGAGTAATCCTGTTCTAGTTAGGGCTTGGCCCAATGGGAGTCTTGCCTGGCGCGAATCGCGTTTAAGAGGACGCAATCCCGTCCGGTCCTGCTGGGTCTCGAAGGCTCGTCTGCAAGCGCTCGCGCGGGCTGAAAGCTGCGCAGTAGCGGGGTTGAGATGCCTTTAACGATTCCGAGCGTCCGGGCGTGAGCCTGGCGGGAAGGCCGGAGTATAACAGAGCAATCACTGCGCGCCGCTTTCCTGCTGCTCAACGGTTTTTTCCGTGGCAACCGTGGCCTTTTCAGTCTTCACGCTGGCTGCCGGTTCCGCGCCGTAGCGGGCACTCAGTTCAGCGTAGGCGGGCTCACGTTTGAAACGCTTGAGTTCGGCGCCGAAACGCTGCACCAGCAGATCCATGCCCGCATTGCGCCGTACCGCGAGAAACTGGCTTTGCTGGCTGATGATCGTGGGGTTTTCGGTGATCTTGTCGCGGATGCCCAGTTCGTCGAGCAAATGCTGACCGACCCGGCGGTCGGTGATCAGCAGGTCAATCCGCCCGCGCACCAGTTTGCCGAAGTTGGCTTCATGGGTAGGGGCCGGCTCGCGGGTGAACAACGTCGAATCGCTGAAATCCTTGCTGTAAAGGTAACCCGGCGAGGTGCCAATGGTCAGGCCTTGCAAGTCATCGAGGGTGCGAAACGGATGGGGCCGTTCATTGGCGTAGAACATCACGAACTGGACTTCAGACAGGGGTTCGCTGGGGTAGAGCAGGGTCGCTTCGCGTTCTTCGCTGTGAAAGATGTCCAGCGCGCCGTCGGCCTGGCCTGTCTCCAGCATCGACAGGCAGCGTTTCCATGGCAGGAACTGCCACTCCACTTCGATGCCCAGGCGCTTGAAGACAATGGCGGTGGTTTCGTAGTCCAGGCCCAGGGATTTGCCGTTGTTGTCTTCGTATACGTAGGGCGCCCAGGGTTCCGTGACAATGCGCAGCTTCTCGCCCCGGGCGGTGAGGCTCAGGCAAGTGAAGACAAGCACGGCGATTAGCTGCGTGATCAAAGGCATGGGCTGAGATTACGACGAGAAACCGGAAAGAGCCAGAAACTGACCGCAGATGCTCTAACTCCGTGGATTGCCGCACATTAATAGTGCGTTGAAAGCAAAAGATCGCAGCCTGCGGCAGCTCCTACAGGGAATACACATTTCTCTGTAGGAGCTGCCGCAGGCTGCGATCTTTTAATCGTGCTTTAACGACTTTTAACGCGGCAACTTCAGGTTGTTCCACACCGCCAGGCTCGCTTCAGCCTGGTTCAGGGTGTAGAAGTGCAGCCCTGGAGCGCCACCCTGCAGCAGTTGTTCGCACATCTCGGTGATGACCTGTTCGCCAAAGCGTTGAATGCTCTGGGTGTCGTCGCCGTAGGCTTCCAGTTGCTTGCGGATCCAGCGCGGGATTTCCGCACCGCAGGCATCGGAGAAGCGCGCCAGCTTGCTGTAGTTGGTGATCGGCATGATGCCCGGCACGATCGGGATGTTCACGCCCAGCGCCCGCACGCGTTCCACGAAGTAGAAGTAGCAGTCGGCGTTGAAGAAGTACTGGGTGATCGCACTGTCGGCGCCAGCCTTGGCCTTGCGCACGAAGTTGGCAACATCGTCTTCGAAATTGCGCGCTTGCGGATGCATTTCCGGGTAAGCGGCGACTTCGATGTGGAAATGATCACCGGTTTCTTCACGAATGAATTCAACCAGGTCATTGGCGTGGCGCATTTCACCGCTGGCCATGCCCATGCCCGAAGGCAGGTCACCGCGCAGGGCGACGATACGCTTGATGCCGGCGGCCTTGTACTGGGCCAGCAGGCCACGCAGGTCAGCTTTGCTATCGCCCACGCAGGACAGGTGCGGAGCGGCAGGGATTTTGACTTCGCTTTCGAGCTGCAACACGGTATTCAGCGTGCGATCACGGGTCGAACCGCCGGCGCCGTAGGTGCAGGAGAAGAAATCGGGGTTGTAGGCGGCCAGCTGGCGAGCAGTGGCCAGCAGCTTTTCTTGCCCAGCATCGGTCTTCGTAGGGAAGAACTCGAAGCTGTAGCGACGATCTTGGGACATGGGAATACCCTTGAAAACGCGTAAGCCTGTGAGGCTTGCACATCCCATGTGGGAGCGGGCTTGCTCGCGAAAGCAGTGGGTCAGTCGACATTAATGTTGAATGATAAATCGCTTTCGCGGGCAAGCCCGCTCCCACAGGGAGAGCAGGCAGCAGGTCCGATCAGTAGCGGTAAGCGTGCGGCTTGAACGGGCCTTCGACGGTCACGCCGATGTAGTCGGCCTGGGTCTTGGTCAGTTGAGTCACAACACCGCCGAAGCCGCGAACCATTTCCAGGGCCACTTCTTCGTCGAGTTTCTTCGGCAGTACTTCAACGGTCAGGCGCTCGGCTTTCTGGGCTGGCGACAGGTCGGCGTACTTCTGGCCGAACAGGAAGATCTGCGCCAGAACCTGGTTGGCGAACGAACCGTCCATGATGCGGCTCGGGTGGCCGGTTGCGTTACCCAGGTTAACCAGACGGCCTTCGGCCAGCAGGATCAGGTAGTCGTCGTTCTGCGGGTCGAAATCGCCAGCGCCGGTACGGTGGATCTTGTGAACCTGCGGCTTCACTTCTTCCCATGCCCAGTTCTTGCGCATGAAAGCGGTGTCGATTTCGTTGTCGAAATGGCCGATGTTGCAGACAACAGCGCGCTTCTTCAGGGCTTTGAGCATGTTCGCATCGCAAACATTGACGTTACCGGTGGTGGTCACGATCAGGTCGATCTTGCCCAGCAGTGCCTTGTCGATGCTTGCTTCAGTACCGGTGTTGATACCGTCGATGAACGGCGAAACCAGTTCGAAACCGTCCATGCAGGCTTGCATGGCGCAGATCGGGTCGACTTCGGAGACTTTGACGATCATGCCTTCCTGACGCAGGGACTGGGCCGAACCCTTGCCCACGTCGCCGTAGCCGATGACCAGTGCTTGCTTGCCGGACAGCAGGTGGTCGGTGCCGCGCTTGATCGCATCGTTCAGGCTGTGACGGCAGCCGTACTTGTTGTCGTTCTTGCTCTTGGTCACCGAGTCGTTGACGTTGATGGCCGGGATTTTCAGCTCGCCCTTGGCCAGCATGTCCAGCAGGCGGTGAACGCCGGTGGTGGTTTCTTCGGTCACGCCGTGGACGCGGTCCAGAACGGCTGGGTACTTCTTGTGCAGCAGTTCGGTCAGGTCGCCGCCGTCGTCGAGGATCATGTTGGCATCCCAAGGCGCGCCATCTTTCAGGATGGTTTGCTCCAGGCACCATTCGTACTCTTGTTCAGTCTCGCCTTTCCAGGCGAAAACCGGGATGCCGGCAGCGGCGATGGAAGCGGCGGCCTGATCCTGAGTCGAGAAAATGTTGCAGGACGACCAGCGCACTTCGGCACCCAGGGCAACCAGGGTTTCGATCAGCACGGCAGTCTGAATGGTCATGTGGATGCAGCCGAGGATCTTCGCGCCCTTGAGCGGTTGCTCTTCGGAGTACTTGCGACGCAGACCCATCAGGGCCGGCATTTCGGATTCGGCGATGATGGTTTCGCGACGGCCCCAGGCAGCCAGGGACATGTCGGCGACTTTGTAGTCGGTAAAATCTGCAGGCGTGATAACAGCGCTCATGAAGAGCCTCCATTCGTAATGTATGCGAATGGGCGCCGTTGTGCGTTTAGTGTCCAGCCACTGAAGGCCAGGCAACGCCCCATCCGAGCCTGACAGGTCGAACCTGCTGCAGCGCCCCTCGGACAGGTGGCGGGAAAACGGTATCAAGTAGAGGTTACCGTTTTGAAACGGTGGCGATTATAGCGGGCTATGCCGATCTTCCAAAGCGTTTCTGTCGGTCAATGTCCGAACGGTAATCGAGACCATAGACGACGCTCAATAGAGCTCTAGGTCGGGCTCTGCCATGATGGTCAGCATCATTCGGCAAGACGCTCAGGAGTGAACATGAATTTCCACACCCGCAAATGGGTAAAACCCGAAGACCTCAACCCCAACGGCACGCTGTTCGGCGGCAGCCTTCTGCGCTGGATCGACGAAGAGGCGGCGATCTACGCCATCGTCCAGTTGGGCAACCAGCGTGTGGTCACCAAGTACATCTCCGAAATCAACTTCGTCAGCGCCTCGCGCCAGGGCGACATCATCGAGTTGGGCATTACCGCTACCGAGTTCGGTCGCACCTCGATCACCCTGACGTGCGAAGTACGCAACAAGATCACCCGCAAGAGCATTCTCACCGTTGAAAAAATGGTGTTCGTGAACCTCGGTGAAGACGGCTTGCCGGCACCTCACGGCCGGACCGAGATCAAGTACGTCAAGGACCAGTTCAAGGATGATGACGTCGGCTCGTAATACGAGCCCCGTAGGAGCTGCCGCAGGCTGCGATCTTTTGATCTTGATTTTAAGCAGTCAGTGATGACGCCAGGATCCAAGTCAAAAGATCGCAACCTTCGGCAGCTCCTACCGAACGTAACTTGATCGGCGCGTGTCGTAGCTAAATAGCCCGCCACCGGTTGCGCATCCCATGAACTCGGCACAAGACGGCAAGACCCCGAACCTTTCGGCGCAAGAAGAGCACGAAGTCGAAAAGAGCCAGCCGCCCCGCGCCGCGGTGCTGCACGAGATCATCCGTACCCAGGGCGATCAGGAACTGGAGCGCAGCATTGCGGCGTTGTGGTGGTCGGCGCTGGCGGCGGGGTTGACCATGGGCCTGTCGCTGATGGGCATGGGGTTGCTCAATTCGCGTCTGCCGGATGGCGAAGGGTTCAAGGTGATCGCGAGTTTTGGTTATTGCGCCGGTTTTCTCGCGGTGATCCTGGCCCGCCAGCAGCTGTTCACCGAAAATACCCTGACCGCCGTGCTGCCGGTGATGACCAAGCCGACGCTGGCCAACTTCGGCCGGCTGCTACGGCTGTGGACGGTGGTGCTGGCCGGCAACCTCTGTGGCACCTTGCTGGTGGCGTACGTGATGCTGGAACTGCCGATTTTCGACAGCAAGACCGATGTCGCCTTCCTCGATATCGGCCGCAAGGTCATGGAAAACCACGCCAGCCAGATGTTCGCCAAGGGCATCATTTCCGGATGGATGATCGCCACCATGGTCTGGATGATCCCGTCCATGGAGAGTGCCAAGATGTGGATCATCATCCTCATCACCTACCTCATGGCGCTGGGGGATTTCACCCACATCGTGGTCGGTTCGCTGGAGGTTTCGTATCTGGTGTTTGCCGGCGAGTTGCCGTGGAGTGATTTCTGGCTGGTGTTCGCCGGGCCGACGCTGGCGGGGAACATCATCGGTGGCAGTTTTATTTTCGCGCTGATCAGCCATGCGCAGATTCGCAGCGAAAGCGGGCCGCCGAAAAAAACAGCGGATCAGAGCGAGGCGCCCGATCCGCAGCAGATCAAAAAACCATCAAGGTGATGTTCAGCCCACCACGTCGAGTGCAGCCGCACCGCGGCGCTGGCGATAGATGAAGAACAGTGCAGTCACCACAGTCAGCCCGCTGACCAGCGCGCCGGTCCAGGGCAGGTCTGCCAGGTCGGCGCCGCTGGCCACCACCAGCCCGCCGATCCAGGCGCCGGCCGCGTTGCCCAGGTTGAAGGCGCTCTGGTTCAGGGTCGAACCCAGGTTCGGTGCTTCGTGGGCCTGGTCGATGATCAGCAGTTGCAGGATCGGGCACAGGGCGAAGGCAAATGTCCCCCACAACACCAGCGTGATCGCCGCCGGGATCACCGAATGGCTGGTTTGCGTGAAGGCCGCCAACACCACCAGAACCGCCAGCGCCATGCCCACCAGAGAAGGCAGCAAGCGGCTGTCCGCCAGACGACCACCGAGCATGCTGCCGGCGGTCAAGCCAACACCGAACAACAACAGCATGATGGTGACGCCGTGGGGGCTGACACCGGTGATGTCCTGCAGGATTGGCGCAATGTAGGTGAACACACTGAACAGGCTGGTCGAGGCCAGCACGCTCATACCCAGGGCCAGCAGCACGTTGGCCTTGCCCAGCACCTTGAACTCGCTGGCCAGGTTGGCTTTATCCATCGCGATGTTTTTCGGCAGCCAGACCCATTGCGCAATCGCCGCCAGAACCCCGATCACCGACACCGCCCAGAAGGTCGAGCGCCAGCCGGCGTATTGCCCGAGTGCGGTGCCCAGTGGCACGCCGAGCACGTTGGCCAGGGTCAGGCCGGTGAACATCATGGCAATCGCCTGAGCCCGTTTGTTGGGGGCCACCAGTCCGGCAGCCACCACCGAACCGATGCCGAAAAATGCGCCGTGGCACAGTGCTGTGATCACGCGTGCGGCCATCAGCGTGGCGTAGTTCGGCGCCAGTGCACAGAGCATGTTGCCGAGGATGAACATCAGCGTCATGCCCAACAGCGTGGCCTTGCGGGGCATGTTGGCGGTGCCGACCGCGAGGATCGGCGCACCGAACACCACGCCCAGGGCGTAGCCGGTGATCAGCAATCCGGCATCGGGAATACTCACGCTGAGGTCGCGGGCGACATCGGGCAAAAGACCCATGATGACGAATTCAGTGGTGCCGATGCCGAAGGCGGCAACAGCGAGGGCAAGCAAAGCGAGTGGCATGCGCAAGGTCTCTGTCGGTAGTCTTGACGCTGTGATCAGGCATACGCAGGCCGACGACCGTTCTCGATGAGAGCGGGCCGGGCAGAATTTTTTTTGGAATTAGTCTGTGCGCAACTGAGTGCGGCGTGGTCGCTTGCAGTATAAACAGACACTGAAATATGGCGAATCAATTCTCTGCACCCCAACAAGGATCGTGGAGACAACAAAAGGAGTGGGTCGTGCTTGCGACTGCGTTGGTGTTGGTGGCGGCGCTGTTGCATGCGGCGTGGAATACCCTGATCAAGTTCAGTGCCGAGCGACTGTTGGTAGTGGCCTGCATGGACAGCGTGGCGCTGCTCTTTGTCGTGCTGATGTTGCCGTTCCTGAGTGTGCCGCCGCTGGAGATCTGGCCGTGGATCCTGGCATCGGCGGCGTTCGAGTTGCTCTATCGCTATTTGCTGATCCAGGCCTATCGGGTCGGCGACCTCGGGCTGGTCTATCCATTGATGCGCGGCCTCTCGCCGTTGGTGGTGCTGGCGCTGACGCTGATCTTTGCCGGGGAAGTGCTGACCCATCAGCAGATTTTCGGCATCCTGCTGATTCCGTTCGGCATGTTGTGCCTGCTCTGGCAGGGCGGCGGCGGAGCGCGTTTGCCGTGGTCAATGTTGCCGGTGGTGGCACTGATCGGCCTGTGCATCGGTTGCTACACCTACATCGACGGGCAGGCATTGCGGCGCTGGTCCCATCCACTGGATTACCTGGTCTGGGTCACCTTGCTCAGTGCCTGGCCTTTTCCGCTGTTGGCATTGGTGCGCAAACGGCCTGCGTTCATGTTGTTCTGGCGCGAGCAGTGGCGACTGGGCCTGGCCGTCGGGTTCTGCGTGTTGTTCAGCTACGCTCTGGTGCTGTGGGCGATGCAATTGGGATCGATTGCAGAGGCAGCGGCGTTGCGCGAGATCAGCGTAATCCTGGTGGTACTGTTTGGCATGCGTTACCTCAAAGAACCTTTTGGCGGGCCGCGCCTCTTAGCCTGTGGGCTGGTGCTGATCGGTATATTGATCATGAAATTTTGACTGTTCTGAAACGTGAAGAAGGGACTGCTTTATGACGGTTGCTCTGTGGTGCATTTTGATTGCGATCTTCCTGCCATATCTGTGCACGGGTGTCGCGAAGGTCAGTGGCGGGTACAGACTGAAAGACAATCATGATCCACGAGGGTTTCTCGATTCCCTGGAGGGGTTGGGCAAGCGGGCGAATGCGGCGCAGCTGAACAGTTTTGAAGTGACGCCAGCGTTCGCAGCCGCGGTGATCGTGGCGCACCTGGCGGGCAACGCCGAATTGGTGACAATCAATGTGTTGTCGGTGTTGTTCATCACCAGTCGTCTGCTCTACATCATTTTCTATCTGACGGACCTGGCGACGCTGCGGTCGTTGATGTGGTTGGTGGGGATGGGGTTGATCGTGAGTTTCTTTGTGGCGTCGGTTTAAAGGCAAGATCAAAGGATTGCAGGCTTCGCCAGCTCCTACCGGGTGTCGAATGTGCCTGTAGGAGCTGGCGAAGCCTGCGATCTTTTGACGTTAAAGTTTGTCCGCCACCTGCGGCACTTGCGGTAGCACTGCACCTTTGGGCCAGAGCATCCAGATCTGTCCCTGCTGTTTCATGTCCCCGGCCAGTTGCCCGGCCGCATCGCCGGTACCCCAGAACAGATCTGCCCGAACCTCGCCGGCAATGGCGCCGCCAGTGTCCTGCGCTGCCACGGGGCGAACCAGGGCCGTGCCGTCCGGTTTTGTAGTGGACAGCCACAACAGACTGCCCAGCGGAATCACCTTGCGATCCACCGCCGCGCTGTAGCCGGCGGTCAACGGTACGTTCAGCGAGCCGCGCGGACCTTCATTGCTGTCCGGGTTTCGGGTGAAGAACACGTAGCTGGGGTTGCTGCCGAGCAGTTCGGGAATGCGCGAAGGATTGGCCTTGGCCCAGGTGCTGATGGCGCCCATGGTCACGTCTTCTTTTTTCAACTCGCCCTGTTCCACCAGCCAGCGGCCGATCGGTCGATACGGATGGCCGTTCTGATCGGCGTAAGCGATGCGCAGCTGGCGACCATTGTCGAGCTGGATACGACCCGACCCCTGGATTTGCAGGAACTGCAGGTTCATCGGGTCGGTCAGCCAGGCCACAACCGGCGCCTTGACCCCTTTGCTCTCGATGGTTGCCGCATCGTCGTACGGCTTGAGCACGCGACCTTCGAGTCGCCCGCGCAGGCGCTTGCCCTTGAGTTCCGGGTAAATGCTGTCGAGGGCGACGATGATCATGTCTTCGGGGACGCCATAGACCGGGACATTGGCAGCGCCGGTCTGGGTCAGGCTCCCGGGATAGACCGGTTCGTAGTAGCCGGTGATCAGGCCGTTGGGGTTGTCGTTGGCGGCGCGCAGGCCATAGACATCGAGGTTCTGCTTGAGAAAACCGCGAATGTCGCTGGCGGTTTGCGGCACGTTGGCAGCCGCGGCGCAGGTGCCACCCCAGACCGGGTCCGCCTTGAGTCGGGTGCAGGCGCTGCGCCAGGAACCGAAACCGGCGACCAGATCGCTGTCGGACACCGCCGGCAGTGCTTCCCATGTGGCGCTGGAGTAGGTGGCAAGGGCGTGGGTTTTCGGTTGTTGTTTGTCGCCACCGGTGCAGCCTGCGAGCAGGGCCACCATCGGCAGGGTCCAGGCCAGGCTGTGACGCCATGCCTTGAAACGGCTGTTCATGGAGTGATTCCTTTGCCGGTTGCCTGAGCGCTCCATGTGCTCAAGCAACCCTTGTTGATAATAGGGCTATTGGTCTTTGCCGATGACGCGAGGATACTGGCCGCCGTTTCCCGTGACCTGAAGCCACCATGACTCTTAAAAGACTTTCTGTTGTATTGCTGGCCTGCCTGACGCTGTCCGCTTGTGGCGGTATCGACCCCAACTCGCCGCTCGGCCAGCGCAAGGCCATTTTCAAGCAGATGCTCAAAACTGGCGAAGACCTGGGCGGCATGTTGCGTGGACGCATTGCGTTCGATGGTCCTAAGTTCGCCGAAGGCGCGGTGAAGCTCGATGCGTTGTCCCGTGAGCCGTGGCAGCATTTTCCGCAAGTGCGCGAAGAGGATCACACCAGCGCCAAGAGCGATGTCTGGGAGCAACAGACACGTTTTCAGGCAATGGCCCGTGACCTTGAAGGCGCCACCGGTGAATTGGTGATTGCCAGCCAGGTCCAGCCCTACAAGGCTAGCAACCTGGGGCCGGCGGTGCAGAAAGTCGAAGATGCTTGCAGTGCTTGTCATAAGGCGTTTCGGGATCATTGATTGGTGTTGCTCGGTCCGACGAAGGCTGCTTCGGCAATACCAAAGCTCTTTGTTCGTTATCCGTTCTTACTTATCCAGCTCATCCAATGCGTTCTGCAATTCCTTGCGGGCATCGGCGAGTTTGTCTTTGCGCTTGTTGATCTTGTCGGGGTCGCCTTTGCTCATGGCCTTGTCGAGGTCCGCCTGACGCTTGCTGACTTCGTGCTTGGCGTCGAGCACCTTGTTTTCCCGTTCCTTCTTCAGCGAGGCGTCGGTGCAGTTGGCTTCGACTTCGCTCAGGGCCTTTTCCAGCCCGGCCTGCTGATCGGCATTGCCGTGGACCTTGGCCAATTCGATCTGGTTGACGATACCTTGCTTCTTGGCGGCGCAACCGGTCAGCCCCGGCGCTTCCTCGTCCGCCATCAACGGGGTGGCCAGCACGCTGCAAAGGGTCAACAGGGCGAGCGGTGAAAGAAGTTTCATAAAAGCTCCATGTAGGAAAGCAAGCAGACCGGTGTGGCAATGGCTTGTTGGAGCCCAGCGGTCTCCTGGGGTTCCCGGTGGGCGCAGGGCCGACCGCTAAAAGCCGTCAATCCCCGCATCACGTAACGTTTCACTCAAGGCCAGAACCTGCGGATCGCGGAAAAAAGCGTTCAGTTGCGCTGCGCGCCCTGGCCCGATATCGGCCGCGGCCCGCCATTGTTCGATGTCGCGCCGGGCCAGTGCCTGCCATGAGTCGCCGAGAGGCGCCTGGCCTGTCGGCGGTAATCCCAAGGCTTTGAGCCAGTGTATAAACGGGCGTTGCCGGGCCTGGCTGAAGCTGTCCGCAAGGCGAAGCGCACTGCGCTCGCCGAAACCGTCAATGGTAGCAAGCTCTTGGGCATCGAGGGTCAACCAATCCAGCAGACTGTTCAGGCGACCTGTTGCAAGAAGTTTTTCCCAAGTCCCCGGACCCACATTGGGCAGCGCCAGGCCCTGTTTGCTGCTGAGCCAGGTCAGGCGCGCGAGGAACTGGCTCTCGCAGCCTGGAGTCGGTTGCCAGCAACTCAATGAATGAAAGTCCTCTGCCAGGGGGGCGTTCAATTCGGCGCGCTCGCTGCTGCGCAATACAACGCTATCGAGCCTGGGAATGGTCAGCCCGGCCAGGCTGATGGCAACCTGATCACCCGGGCGGATATCCAGCGTCTGCCAGCGTTGCAACGAACCGACGCTGACGTGTTTGATCTGCCGGTCATCGAGCTTCACCGGGGTCAGTTCAAGTACCGGAGTGATCCGCCCGGTCCGGCCGATTTTGAAGTGAACCTGGCGGACTTCGGCCAGTGCCTTGGCGAAGGGGTATTTCCAGGCAATGGCCCAGTAGGGTGACCTGGTCTGCCAGCGTTCGGCGGCTGGGCGCTGGTTTTGACGCAGGACCACACCGTCGCTGGCAAAGGGCAGGGGGGAGCTATACCAGTGTTCGCGCCAGCGTTCGGCATCGATGACTGAAGTAACTGGCTGGCTGTATGCCGTGGTATTCGGGAAGCCCAGCGCAGTCAGCGCCGCGGCACGCTCGGGCACGCTCGCCGGCCCTTGGGGCCAGTCCCAGACAAACAAGTCGATGTTGGCGGCCTGTTCGGCGCTCAAGACCTTGCGCGCCATCAGGCCGGCCACCGAGCCGCGGGCATTGAGGCTGCCGGCCCGGGCCTGCACATGATCGGTCAGGCGCCAATACAGTTCGCCTTGCACGATCAAGTCCCGGGCCTGCGATAGCCGTTGCGGGATGGCCGGAATCAGCCGCGCAGGAACCGTCCAGTCCTGACCGCTCTGGCCGTCACCACGACTGATTGCCTGGGCCAACAGGCCGTTGCGGTAAACCAGGGTCACCGCCACACCATCGATTTTAGGCTGGACCCAGACGTCCACCCGGTCACGCAGCCATTTTTCCACGGCGGGCCGATCGTGCAGCTTGTCCAGGCCGGTGTGGACGATGGGGTGGGGCAAGGTGCCGCGCGCGGTGCGCAAGGGGTCTGCGGACGGGCTCAGGTTGAAGCAGTGGCGCCATTGGGTGAGTCGCGCGCGGGACTGGTCGTAGAGTTCATCGGCGACCAGTGAACGTCCCAGGCGGTGATAGCTGTCGTCCCAGAGGTCGATTTGCTGTTGCAGTTTGTCGACTTCGTTCCGGGCGCGTTCGGGTGGCCAGGCCGGGCACTCGGCGGCGCTGGCGGTCAGATAGGTAAAGGTCAGTAGAGCGGCGAAAAACAGGCGCAGGTCGGGAAGCATCTTGAGCGTCCTTGCTCGGTGAGGTGCGTGAAGGCTAGGTCAGTATGGGGTGGCGCGCAGAGGGGTGTTTTTGCCGGGTATTTCCAGTGGCTGTGCTGGCCACTTCGCGAGCAGGCTGCGACGCGGTGTAAAGCGAATCCCAATAAAAAGCCCCGCAGGGCGCGAACCGTGCGGGGCTTCGGGTGTTGCGGGGAATCCTTACAGGCCGGCAGCGGAACGCAGGGCGTCGGCGCGGTCGGTTTTTTCCCAAGTGAACGTGGTGAAGGTGTCGTCACCCACGGTCTTGGTCGCCGGGGTGCGACCGAAGTGGCCGTACGCAGCGGTTTCCTGATACATCGGGTGCAGCAGGTCGAGCATGGTGGTGATCGCGTATGGGCGCAGGTCGAATACTTCGCGGACCAGTTTGACGATCTTGTCATCGCTGATCTTGCCGGTGCCGAAGGTGTTCAGCGAGATCGACGTCGGCTGGGCAACGCCGATGGCGTAGGACACCTGGATCTCGCAACGCTCGGCCAGGCCGGCAGCGACGATGTTCTTGGCCACATAACGACCGGCGTAGGCCGCCGAACGGTCAACCTTCGATGGATCCTTGCCGGAGAACGCGCCGCCACCGTGACGGGCCATGCCGCCGTAGCTGTCGACGATGATCTTGCGACCGGTCAGGCCGCAGTCGCCCACCGGGCCGCCGATGATGAACTGGCCGGTCGGGTTGATGTGGAACTGGGTGTCCTTGCTCAGCAGTTCGGCAGGCAGCACGTGCTTGACGATCAGCTCCATCACGCCTTCGCGCAGGTCGTTGTACGACACTTCAGGGTTGTGCTGGGTCGACAGAACGACGGCGTCGATGCCGACAACCTTGCCGTTTTCGTAACGGCAGGTCACTTGCGACTTGGCGTCCGGGCGCAGCCAAGGCAGCAGGCCGGATTTACGGGCTTCGGCTTGCCTTTGTACAAGCTGGTGCGAGAAGGTGATCGGTGCTGGCATCAAAACGTCGGTTTCATTGCTGGCGTAGCCGAACATCAGGCCCTGGTCGCCGGCGCCCTGATCTTCAGGTTTGGCACGGTCGACACCCTGGTTGATGTCAGGGGACTGCTTGCCGATGATGTTCATCACGCCGCAGGTCGCGCCGTCGAAGCCGACGTCGGAGCTGGTGTAGCCGATGTTGGTGATCACGTCACGAACGATCTGCTCCAGGTCAACCCAGGCCGAAGTGGTGACTTCGCCGGCGATGATGGCCACGCCCGTTTTCACCAGAGTCTCGCACGCCACACGGGCGAACTTGTCTTCAGCAATGATGGCGTCCAGCACCGCATCAGAAATCTGGTCGGCGATTTTGTCCGGATGCCCTTCAGACACGGACTCGGAGGTGAAAAGGGAGTATTCGCTCATCTCGATGTTTTCCTGAAATTACCGATGGTGAGTGTCGCCAGCCGGTCGCTGAAAATGGCGGACCTGGATCTGGAAACCATTACGTAAGCCTACATAGAGGCTTTCCCCGGGAACGAGTCCCGCAGCGGTGGCCCAACGGGCCAGATCGTCCTGTTCAAACCCCAGCCAGAGATCACCGCAGGCCTCCTTGGCCCAACTCTGGTTGTGGCTACATAACTCTGTCACTAACAGGCTACCGCCTGATTGCAGCAAATTGGCCATGTGCTTGAGCGCATCGGCCGGCGCGGCAAAATGGTGCAGCACCATGTTCAGTACAACGCAATCGGCCTTGAGGCTGACGCCGTTCAATGCATCGGCCAATTGCAGACTAACGTTAGTCAGCTTGTCGCGTTCGCAGACCTGGCGCGCCAGTTCGAGCATTGCGCTGCTGTTATCCAGCGCCGTCACCTGCGCGAAGCGGCGCGCCAGTTCCGGCAGGAATGCGCCGTCTCCGGGGCCGACTTCAATGGCCGTGGCGTCTTTGTCAAAACTCAGCTTGTCGAGCAGGGCCACCACGCTTTCGCGGTATTGCGGCAGGCCGGCGATCAAGTCTTGCTGGGCGCGAAACTTTTCCGCCACCCGTGAGAAAAAGTCCTGGCTGGCGGCCGCCCGTTGCCCATGGACCTGAGCGATGCGCGACTGTACGTCAGTCGGCAGCGTCAGGTTGTCCACCTCTTCGAGCAAGGCGGCGTGCAATTTGCCACCCAGCAGTTCGGTGTGGGGCAGGGCGCGACGGTAGAAAATCGCGTTGCCTTCGCGGCGCGTCGCCACCAGGTCGGCCTGGGCCAGTACCTTGAGGTGGTGGCTCATGCCTGACTGACCGATGCCGAAGATCTGCGCCAGCTCCAGTACGCCGAACGAGTCGTTGGCCAGTGCGCGTAAAACATTCAACCGCAGAGGATCGCCGCCAGCCTTGCACAAGGCCGCCAGCTCATCGCAA
This sequence comes from Pseudomonas monachiensis, assembly GCF_047345015.1. Lineage (NCBI taxonomy): Bacteria > Pseudomonadati > Pseudomonadota > Gammaproteobacteria > Pseudomonadales > Pseudomonadaceae > Pseudomonas > Pseudomonas monachiensis. The sequence continues at coordinate 5,758,661 of NZ_CP178857.1, read as the reverse complement.
TCGTCGTGTTGAATGGATGGCACGCGTAAATTCATAAGGCCGGCAGTCTAGTCACGGGTCGAAGGCATCGCAAGAGCAATATCAAAAAGTTTTGATATTGCTCGATAGATGGCACTTCTTAACGTTAGCTTCTGTCAACAAACGGATGGCGGAAAGGTTTCACCAAGCGAAACCGTCGTTATCCATTGGAAAAACGCCTTCAGATGACTATCTGTCATTGCCCCGAGGCGTCCCGGTGAGGGAAAATGCTCGCCTTTTTTCCGTTTCGTTTTATTCAAGCCCCCAGGAGAACAGCGATGCCTAGCCGTCGTGAGCGTGCCAACGCCATTCGTGCCCTCAGCATGGATGCCGTGCAAAAAGCCAACAGCGGCCATCCCGGTGCCCCGATGGGTATGGCGGATATCGCCGAGGTACTTTGGCGCGACTACCTCAAGCACAACCCGAGCAATCCATCGTTCGCCGACCGTGACCGCTTCGTGCTGTCCAACGGCCACGGCTCGATGTTGATCTACTCGCTGCTGCACCTGACCGGCTACGACCTGTCGATCGACGACCTGAAGCAGTTCCGTCAACTGCACAGCCGCACCCCGGGCCACCCGGAACTCGGCTACACCCCGGGCGTCGAAACCACCACCGGTCCACTGGGCCAGGGCCTGGCCAACGCCGTGGGTTTTGCCCTGGCTGAAAAAGTCATGGCGGCGCAATTCAACCGTCCTGGTCACAACATCGTCGACCACCACACCTATGTGTTCCTGGGTGATGGCTGCATGATGGAAGGCATTTCCCACGAAGTCGCTTCCCTGGCCGGTACCCTGGGCCTGGGCAAGCTGATCGCCTTCTACGATGACAACGGCATCTCCATCGATGGCGAAGTCGAAGGCTGGTTCACCGACGATACGCCGAAGCGTTTTGAGTCCTACAACTGGCAAGTGATCCGCAATGTCGACGGTCACGACCCGGAAGAAATCAAGACGGCGATCGACACTGCACGTAAAAGCGAGCAGCCAACCCTGATCTGCTGCAAGACCACCATTGGTTTCGGTTCGCCGAACAAGCAAGGCAAGGAAGATTGCCACGGCGCTCCACTGGGTGACGCGGAAATCGCCCTGACCCGTGCGGCGCTGAAATGGAACCACGGTCCGTTCGAAATTCCGGCCGATATCTACGCCGAGTGGGATGCCAAGGAAGCAGGTCGCGCCGTGGAAGCCGAGTGGGACCAGCGTTTCGCCGCTTACTCCGCCGCGTTCCCGACTGAAGCCAGCGAACTGGTGCGTCGTCTGAGCGGTGACCTGCCAGCTGACTTCAGCGAAAAAGCCTCGGCCTACATCGCCGAAGTGGCGGCCAAGGGCGAAACCATCGCCAGCCGTAAAGCCAGCCAGAATGCCCTGAACGCGTTCGGCCCGTTGCTGCCTGAGTTCCTCGGCGGTTCGGCTGACCTGGCCGGTTCCAACCTGACCCTGTGGAAAGGCTGCAAAGGCGTCACCGCCGAAGACGCCAGCGGCAACTACATGTACTACGGCGTGCGCGAGTTCGGCATGACCGCGATCATGAACGGTGTTGCCCTGCACGGTGGCCTGGTGCCTTACGGCGCGACCTTCCTGATGTTCATGGAATATGCCCGCAACGCGGTACGCATGTCGGCCCTGATGAAGCAGCGTGTGATCCACGTCTACACCCATGACTCCATCGGTCTGGGCGAAGACGGCCCGACTCACCAGCCAATCGAGCAACTGGCCAGCCTGCGCTGCACGCCGAACCTCGATACCTGGCGCCCAGCCGACGCCGTTGAATCGGCGGTGAGCTGGAAATACGCACTGGAGCGCAAGGACGGTCCTTCGGCCCTGATCTTCTCCCGTCAGAACCTGCAGCACCAGACCCGCGACGCCGGCCAGATCGCCGACATCAGCCGTGGTGGCTATGTGCTGAAAGACTGCGCGGGCGAGCCTGAGCTGATCCTGATCGCCACCGGTTCGGAAGTCGGCCTGGCCGTTCAGGCCTTCGACAAACTGACCGAGCAGGGCCGCAAGGTTCGCGTGGTTTCCATGCCGTGCACTAGCGTGTTCGATGCCCAGGACGCCGGCTACAAGCAATCGGTCCTGCCGTTGCAGGTCAGCGCCCGTATCGCCATCGAGGCCGCTCACGCGGACTACTGGTACAAGTACGTGGGCCTGGAAGGCCGCGTGATCGGCATGACCACCTACGGCGAGTCGGCGCCTGCGTCGGCCTTGTTCGAAGAGTTCGGCTTCACTCTGGAAAACATCCTGGGTCAGGCTGAAGAGCTGCTGGAAGACTAAACACGACGCGGTGGTTTCACGACCACCGCGGTCCCTTGTAGGAGCTGCCGGAGGCTGCGATCTTTTGATCTTGATCTTCAAAACCAAGATCAAAAGATCGCAGCCTCGTTTCACTCGACAGCTCCTACAGGGTTTGCGTTGTTAACTAGATTTCGATCTGCCTGCGTCTATCGAGAACCCCATGCCTCAACCGCGTCCCTACAAAGTTGCACTCAACGGCTACGGCCGGATTGGTCGTTGCGTCTTGCGTGCGTTGTTCGAGCGAGGCTCGACGGCTGGGTTCGAGATTGTCGCGATTAACGATCTGGCGGACATGGCCAGCATCGAATACCTGACACGCTTCGACTCCACCCACGGCCGGTTCCCCGGCGAAGTGAAGGTCGACGGCGATTGTCTGCATATCAATGGCGACTGCGTGAAGGTCCTGCGCAGTGCCACCCCCGAAGGCATCGATTGGGCGTCCCTGGGCGTCGATCTGGTGCTGGAGTGCTCCGGCGCTTACCACACCCGCGAAGACGGCCAGCGTTTCCTCGACGCCGGCGCCCCGCGTGTGCTGTTTTCCCAGCCGATGGCCAGCGAGACGGACGTCGACGCGACCATCGTCTACGGCGTGAACCAGGATTGCCTGACCGGCGACGAGTTGCTGGTGTCCAACGCGTCCTGCACCACCAACTGCGGCGTGCCGTTGTTGCGTCTGCTGAATCAGGCCATTGGTCTGGATTACGTGTCGATCACCACCATTCACTCGGCCATGAACGATCAGCCGGTCATCGATGCCTACCACCACGAAGACCTGCGCCGTACCCGTTCGGCGTTCCAGTCGGTGATTCCGGTGTCCACCGGTCTGGCGCGAGGTATCGAGCGCCTGCTGCCGGAACTTGCCGGCCGAATTCAGGCCAAAGCCGTGCGGGTGCCGACGGTCAACGTGTCCTGCCTCGATATCACGATGCAGACCGCCACCGCGACCGATGCCACCGAGGTCAACCGGATCCTGCGCGAAGCCGCCACCAGCGGCCCGCTCAAAGGCCTGCTGGCTTATACCGAGTTGCCTCACGCAAGCTGTGATTTCAACCATGACCCACATTCGGCCATCGTCGATGCCAGTCAGACCCGCGTTTCCGGCCCACGGCTGGTGAACATCCTGGCCTGGTTCGACAACGAGTGGGGTTTTGCCAACCGAATGCTGGACGTTGCAGAACACTATCTGCAAACAGCAACTTCAAAAAAACCGTAGGAAGTGCGACCCATGACCGTGTTGAAGATGTCCGACCTCGATCTGCAAGGTAAGCGCGTATTGATCCGCGAAGACCTCAACGTCCCAGTCAAGGACGGTGTTGTCACCAGCGATGCGCGTATCCTGGCCTCGCTGCCGACCATCAAGCTGGCCCTGGAAAAAGGCGCGGCCGTGATGGTCTGCTCGCACCTTGGCCGTCCGACCGAAGGCGAGTTCTCGGCCGAGAACAGCCTCAAGCCAGTCGCCGACTACCTGAGCCGTGCCCTGGGTCGTGAAGTGCCGCTGGTAGCCGATTACCTGGGCGGTGTCGACGTGAAAGCGGGCGACATCGTGCTGTTCGAAAACGTGCGCTTCAACAAGGGCGAGAAAAAGAACGCTGACGAACTGGCCCGGCAATACGCCGCCCTGTGCGACGTGTTCGTGATGGACGCCTTCGGCACCGCTCACCGTGCCGAGGGTTCGACCCACGGCGTGGCCAAGTTCGCCAAAGTCGCTGCTGCCGGCCCGCTGCTGGCCGCTGAACTGGAAGCACTGGGCAAAGCCCTGGGCGCCCCGGCCCAGCCGATGGCGGCCATTGTTGCCGGTTCCAAGGTGTCGACCAAACTCGACGTGCTGAACAGCCTGAGCCAGATCTGCAACCAGTTGATCGTTGGTGGCGGTATCGCCAACACCTTCCTGGCCGCCGCCGGTCACCCGGTCGGCAAATCCCTGTACGAGCCGGACCTGCTGGACACCGCGCGCGCCATCGCCGCCAAGGTCAGCGTACCGCTGCCAGTAGATGTGGTGGTTGCCAAGGAATTCGCCGAAAGCGCCGTTGCGACCGTCAAGCTGATCGCTGACGTCGCTGCCGACGACATGATCCTGGACATCGGTCCGCAGACCGCTGCCAACTTCGCCGAACTGCTGAAGTCGTCGCAAACCATCCTGTGGAACGGTCCGGTCGGCGTGTTCGAATTCGATCAGTTCGGTAACGGTACCAAGGTGCTGGCCCAGGCCATCGCAGACAGCGCAGCGTTCTCCATCGCTGGCGGCGGCGACACCCTGGCGGCCATCGACAAATATGGCGTGGCCGAGCAGATCTCCTACATTTCTACCGGTGGCGGCGCGTTCCTCGAATTCGTCGAAGGCAAGGTCCTGCCAGCCGTTGAAGTCCTGGAAAGCCGGGCCAAGGCCTGAGGGTCGCCCGTTTGACCAGGCAGGGAGTGTTGAAATGGTCAAGACGTTAGCGCTGTTGATCGTCGCAGGTTCGCTGGTGGCGTGCGGGAGTAACCCGAAGGCCACCCCGGAACCTGCGCCGTCCGAGTCGGACAAAGGCTGCTACCAGGCTGACTGGCAGGCGGAAACCAACCCGGTGCTCAACAAGCGTTCCGGGCCGGAAGGCCTGGACAAATACGAGACCCAGGCACCCGCCAAGGAACATGGCTGCCCTTGACGGGTCTGACTCATTACTCAGGGCTGGCAGCGTGCGCCGTCAGTCGAGGGACACGGATGAAAGGTTTTATCGCCGTTGCGGCGCTGACGTTGTTGGCCGGTTGTGCTCAGTTCAATCAGTTGAACCCGTTCCAGTCGTCCGCGTCTGTGGATAACTGGACCACCTGGACCTGCGACAGCCAGGCCAAGGTGCTGTGGCGCTACACCGACGACAGCCACAGCGAAGTCGACGTGCGCTTGGGCGGTGCCGATCAGGTCTACCGCCTGAAGCAGGAACCGGGTGCATCGGGTTCGCTGTACAGCAATGACATGCTGGCGTTCCACATAAAAGGTGAGGAAGGCCTGGTTTACTGGGTCGCCACCAATGATTTGATCGGCCGTGGTTGCAAGGCCGAGTAAAACGAAGAACACCGAATCCGCAGCCCGGCTTAACCCCCGATCTGCAAAAACTTGAATAGCCGCCGCCGCTCCGGCAGGCTGGCACGATTAACGACCCTCAACCGGGAGAGATACACACAATGGCACTTATCAGCATGCGCCAGATGCTGGACCACGCAGCCGAGTTCGGCTACGGCGTTCCAGCCTTCAACGTCAACAACCTTGAGCAGATGCGCGCCATCATGGAAGCCGCTGACAAGACTGACTCCCCGGTGATCGTCCAGGCTTCGGCCGGTGCTCGCAAATACGCCGGCGCACCGTTCCTGCGTCACCTGATCCTGGCTGCCATCGAAGAATTTCCGCACATCCCGGTGTGCATGCACCAGGACCACGGCACCAGCCCTGACGTCTGCCAGCGCTCCATCCAGTTGGGCTTCAGCTCGGTGATGATGGACGGTTCCCTCGGTGAAGATGGCAAGACCCCGACCGACTACGACTACAACGTCCGCGTTACCCAGCAAACCGTCGCCATGGCTCACGCCTGTGGTGTTTCGGTAGAAGGCGAGCTGGGCTGCCTGGGTTCGCTGGAAACCGGCATGGCCGGTGAAGAAGACGGCATCGGCGCCGAAGGCGTCCTGGATCACAGCCAGATGCTGACCGACCCGGAAGAAGCCGCTGACTTCGTAAAACGCACTCAGGTGGATGCCCTGGCCATCGCCATCGGCACCAGCCACGGCGCCTACAAGTTCACCAAGCCGCCTACCGGCGACGTGCTGGCCATCGACCGTATCAAAGAGATCCACAAGCGCATTCCGAACACTCACCTGGTGATGCACGGTTCGTCTTCGGTTCCGCAAGAGTGGCTGGCGATCATCAACCAGTACGGCGGCGACATCAAGGAAACCTACGGCGTACCGGTTGAAGAAATCGTCGAAGGCATCAAGCACGGCGTGCGCAAGGTCAACATCGACACCGACCTGCGCCTGGCATCCACTGGCGCCATGCGTCGCCTGATGGCCACCAACCCGAGCGAGTTCGACCCGCGTAAATTCTTCGGCGCCACCGTCACCGCCATGCGCGATGTATGCATCGCTCGCTACGAAGCCTTCGGCACTGCCGGCAACGCTTCGAAGATCAAGGCGATCTCGCTGGAAGGCATGTATCAGCGTTACCTGAAAGGTGAGTTGAACGCCAAGGTCAACTGAGCCTGAGCGTTAAACTGCCTTGATGAAAAACCCGTCGAGAGGCGGGTTTTTTGTGGGCCAGAGAAATGTATGCCACGGGCTTTCGGGCTATTGATTGTGATCGATATCCAGCTTGCTGAAGGTCACCTTGCCGCCTTCGGTGGTGTACCCGGTGTTGTCCTGCACATAGACCCCGGCCTTGAAGTACAGCGGTTTGTCGCGCCAGGTTGTGCTGATTTGCGTATCCCACTGATAACCTGCCGCGCTGATGCCCAAGGCGCCACCGGGGCTGAGGTGTATGAGGTAGTTGAACTCCTGATCGAGTTTCACCCCCGTCGCAACGATGATCACCCGGCCAGTATCGTCATCGGGATGCATCCGGACCTTGGCGACGATATTGCCGGTGCCTGTACTGGTTTTGTATTGGTATTCGACCTTCACCAGAGGTTTCTGGCTTTGATAGGCATGGATCTGGCCGATGACGACCTTCCCGGAACTCGGCACCTGGTTTACTGCCAAAGTGGCATACAACAAATTGTCGGCCTCCGGGTAGTACCAGTTTTTCAACGTGCCGTTGCTGTAGGTTTCACGCAATTCGGTGCGCGGATAAATCGCGTTTTCGGTACGGGAACCGGTCACGGGCGTCCAGAAAAACAATGTGCCGGTGTCGGAATGGAAGTATTGATCCTTGAAGCCATCCACCAGTTTGGCGGTTTCGACGGTGTACGGCGGGCTGCCAACGGGAACGCTGAGGTTCCAGGTTGCGAGGTCGATCATGTCGGTTCTTCCACTGGGTTCATGCTGCACGGGCGTGCCAGAAGCTCTAGACCGCACCTTTGGGGCGGCCTTTATAAGCGTAGCGGGGGATTTTGTTAATGCTCCCCTGACGGGTGGTTGACGTCAACATCCTGTCGAAATGCCATCTTTCGGGTTTTCACCGGACTGGGCATTCGACCGTTAGTCGGTAAAAAGACACAATGATTAAGTGGTGGCTCACTGACACCTTCTGCTTTTGCAGAACCGGGTCTAGAGTGAGGGCACAGTATTTGTCCGGTTTTCACGAGAAACCGGCCTGACACCCCCGCAATTAGAGAAGCAGCATGGAATGCGCGCAACCCACGCCAGTAGAAGGCGGCTCAACCCTTTTAGTCGTCGACGATTACCCTGAAAACCTGATCAGCATGCGCGCGTTGTTACAGCGCCAGGGCTGGCGGGTCATTACTGCCACCTCGGGTTTCGAGGCTCTCGGCTTGTTACTTGAACACGAAATCGACCTGGTGCTGCTGGACGTGCAGATGCCGGGCATGGACGGTTATGAAGTGGCACGCCTGATGCGCGGTAGCCAGCGAACCCGTCTCACCCCGATCATTTTCCTGACCGCCAACGAACAGTCCCAGGACGCCGTGATCAAGGGCTATGCCAGTGGTGCGGTGGATTACCTGTTCAAACCGTTCGACCCACAGATCTTCACGCCCAAGGTCCAGGCGTTGCTCGAACACCAGCGTAACCGTCGGGCCCTGCAGCGTCTGAGTCACGATCTGGAAGCCGCTCGTGCCTTTAATGCGTCGGTGCTGGATAACGCAGCCGAAGGCATTCTGGTGTTGGGCGAGGACGGTCTGATTCGTTTTGCCAATCCGGCGATGTCACGGTTGCTCAATGCCACGGTGCAGGAACTGCAAGGCAAGGAGTTTCTGGACTACCTGCAAAAGCCGCATATCCCGATCTGGGCCGATTCCGAGTTGCTGGCCGGATACAAGCGCGGCGAAACCTTGCGCCTGCACGATGCCCAGTTACGAACCGCGCCCGGCCAGCAGGTGCCGGTGGCCTTGTCCTGCGCGCCATTGCCCGCCGAGCAACACGCGATGGTTGTGACCGTGCTGGACATGTCGGTGGTGCGCCATCTGCATCAACAACTGGAATTTCAGGCGGTTACCGATCCGTTGAGCGGATTGCTCAACCGTCGGGGTTTCTACCAGACCGTAGAGAACCTGCTGTTGCGCGGTGAGCGTTCCAACAGCTCCTGGGTCTTGATGTACCTGGACCTCGACGGCTTCAAGCGAGTCAACGATTCCCTCGGGCACGATGCCGGCGATCGGGTGCTGCGCTGGGTCTCCGAACAGTTGAAGGCTTGCCTGCGGCCCTTCGACATTCTGGCGCGGATGGGCGGCGACGAGTTCACCGCGCTGCTGGATCTGGAGTTCCCCGAGCAGGCGGCGAAGATTGCCGAGAAGCTGATCGAGCGAGTGTCGATCTGTCAGCAGATCGATGGCCTCGATATCGCCCTGGGTGCCAGCATCGGCATTGCCACGTTCCCTGAATGTGGCGCCAATCTCGACGGCATGCTGCGGGCGGCCGACATCGCCATGTACGAAGCCAAGCGTGCCGGCCGCCAACAATATCGTTTCTACGATCATGAAATGAACGGCCGGGCGCGCACGCGGCTGATGCTGGAAGAAAGTGTGCGCACAGCCATCGAGAACCGGGATTTCAATCTGGTGTATCAGCCTCAGGTTGCGATTTCCGACGGGCGGATTCGGGGTTTCGAGGCCTTGTTGCGCTGGCAGCATCCGAGCGTTGGCGATGTCCCGCCGGGGCTGTTTTTGCCATTGCTGGAGGAGGCACGGCTGATCAGTCGCCTGGGCAGCTGGATCTACCATCGCGGCGCCGGGCAGCGTAAAGCCTGGGAATCCCTGTTTGCCGAGGACCTGGTGCTCGGCGTCAGCTTGAGCAGTACGCAGTTCGGCATGCCCAACCTGGTCACCGAGTTGCGCCAGGTGCTGGAGCGCCATGGCCTGCAACCGCATCATCTGGAGGTCGAGGTCACGGAAGAGGCCTTGATGCACAACCCCGAAGAAACCCGCAAGCAATTGCGCCTGCTGCACAATCTGGGCGTACGCGTGGCATTGGATGACTTCGGGGCCGGACCTTGCTCCCTGACGCACCTGCGTGACCTGGAGCTGGATACCCTCAAGATCGACCGCCATTTGATCGCCCGGTTGCCGGAGTCGGCAAGGGATGCGGCGCTGGTGCGCAGTGTGATCGACCTGTGCAGACAGTTCGGGATGCTGGTGATTGCCGAAGGGGTGGAAACCGTCGCGCAGTATGAATGGCTGCAAGCCAATGGCTGTGCATATGTGCAAGGTTTTCTCGTGGCCCGGCCGCTGATGGCCGAAGATACCGGGGCCTTTGTCCAGCCGTTTGACTGGAGCGCGCTGCCTCGCTGAATTCGCTACACTGGCGACCTTTCAGTGACCTGTATTGCCGCCCCGATGACCGTGTTGAAATATCTCCAGGCTTATCCTGCTACCTTGCAGGATCAGGTGCGCCAGCTGATCGCCGACGGTCGGCTGGGCGACTACCTGAGCCAGCGTTACCCGCAAAAGCACGGGGTGCAGAGTGACAAGGCGCTGTACACCTATGCCCTGGACCTCAAGCAGGAATACCTGCGTAATGCCCCGGCCATCGACAAGGTGCTGTTCGACAACCGTCTGGACCTGACCCACCGTGCCCTTGGCCTGCACACTACAATTTCCCGGGTGCAGGGCGGCAAGCTCAAGTCCAAGAAGGAAATCCGCATCGCTTCGCTTTTCAAGGAGGCGCCTTCCGAGTTCCTGAAAATGATCGTGGTGCATGAGCTGGCGCACTTCAAGGAGTCGGACCACAACAAGGCGTTCTACAAACTGTGCGAACACATGCTGCCGGGTTATCACCAGGTGGAATTTGATGTGCGGGTATACCTGACATGGCGGGATCTGTAGGAGCTGCCGTAGGCTGCGATCTTTTAAGGAGCATTGGATGGACGTGAGCAAGACCAAGAGCAGCTTCTATCGCCGGTTGTACGTGGCGTACCTTATCGACAGCGGTCTGGCCAGCAGCGTCCCGACGCTGACCGAGGTCACCGGCATGCCCCGGCGTACGGCGCAGGACACCATCGCGGCGTTGGCGGATCTGGATATCATTTGTGAGTTCGAGCAGGAAGAGGGCGCGCGCAACCATGCGGGGCGCTATCGGATTCGCGAGTGGGGGGCGATTGATCGCGGGTGGATCGAGCGTAATCTGCGGCAGATCAAGGCGGTGCTGGAGTATCCCTGAAATCTTTTCAGAGGATTGACTGGCGCCTTCGTCGGAACGCCGCCCGGAGCAAGCCCGCTCCCACATTTGATCTCTATCGCACACAAAATCTGTGTTCACTGCTGATCTGATGTGGGAGCGGGCTTGCTCGCGAAGAGGCCCTTACGGACGACGCATGCCAATGTGTGGAATGCCATCCTCGACAAATTCCTCACCCGTCACGACAAACCCGTACCGCCCGTAATACCCCTGCAAATGCGTCTGGGCCGAGAGGTAGATCGGCGTTTGCGGCCAGCGTTCTTCAATCTGCTTCAATGCCTGCTCCATCAACTCATGTCCAAGCCCGGCACCTCGTGCTTGTGGAGCAATGATCACCCGACCGATCACTACGTCCCCGCCTTGCAGTTCCGGGTCGAGCAGCCGCAGATAGGCCACCAGTTGATTGTTGTCCCAGGCCATCAAGTGACAAGTGTCACCTTCCAGGTCCTGGCCATCCACGTCTTGATAAGCGCATTGCTGCTCGACGACGAACACTTGCGCACGCAACTGCAAAATGGCGTATAGCTGTTCCTTGCCCAGGTCGCTGTGGTGTTTGCAAATCCAATCGACTGTCATGTTTTGATTCCCTGAAAACGTCGTTCCGATACTAAGCGCACTCACGCCAGAAGTCTTTATGGCGGAAGAATCTGTGACAAAGGCCAAAATGCCATCATTCATTTTTCGCGCGGATGTCTTCTTTGTGTAATCTGGATCGCAGCGCTGGGTTGTTGCTTCGATGAGCTAATGTTGAGTACCCGGGTCCTGCCGGTACGGGGGTCTTGGGGTTTTGGCTGAAAACACGTCGGGCAACCCGCCCGCTAAGGATTTTCTGGCATGCCGCGATTGCATCGAGCGTTGGCCTTGATTGGATTGCTGTGGCTGGCTCAGGGAGCGGCTGCAGAAAAACTGCGGTTGGTTGCTGATGCCTGGCCACCCTTTACCGACTCCACGCTCGTCAACGGTGGTCTGGCCACGGACATTGTCAGTACCGCGCTCGCCAGGGCTGGTTATGCCAGTGATTTCGAACAGGTGCCCTGGGCACGGGCCTTGATGGGATTGGGCGAGGGTCGATACGACGTGCTGGTCAACGCCTGGTACACCGAGGAGCGAACCAGGCTTGGCCAGTTTTCCGGCGAGTACCTGCTCAATCGCGTGCGTTTTCTCAAGCGCAAAGATGCGCCCATCGAATTCAATAACCTGCAGCAATTGCACACTTATCCGATTGCCATCGTGCGTGGATACGCCTATTCGCCTCCGTTCGACAACGACGAGTCGTTGCAGAAAATCCCCGTGCACAGTTTCGCCATGGCGGTGCGCATGCTCGCGGCCGACCGGGTCAAGCTGACGCTGGAAGATGAATTCGTCGCCCGCTACTACCTGGCCCGTGAGTCACCCAAGGTGCGAAACGCCGTGGAGTTCCTGCCCAAGCCATTGAGCGAGAACAGCCTGCATATCATGGTCAGCCTGAAGAATCCCGAGCATGCACGGATCGTCGCCGGTTTCGACCGGGAGATCGCGGCGATGAAGGCGGACGGAAGTTATGACAAGTTGATTAAACAGCACGGGATGTGAGTGGGTTGAGCCAGTTTCTGTGCTGTTGCTGATGGCCTCTTCGCGGGCAAGCCCGCTCCCACACTAGATCTTCAGTCGACACAAATTTTGTGAACACCAGAGAACCCCTGTGGGAGCGAGCTTGCTCGCGATGAGGGCAGACCAGGCACCACAGATCTCAATCCTCACTGGTGTCCTTGATCAGATGCGCCGCCAATGTCCTCAACGGCCCCAGCTGCCGGCAGATCAGTGCCAGTTGCGTCTGCACCAACCGTTGACCCTCATCGATTTCATCAGGCATCTGTTCCAGTTCATTGGCCAGTGCTTCTTCTTCATCGCTCTGAATCTCGATCGAAGACTTGCTCGCCAGTCCTTGGGCGATCGCGTCGATGCTGGCGGCCAGTTTCACCCCGGCCCCTTCGATCAAGTGCTCACGCATGTCCGGCGGCAGTTGGGTTTCCCGGTGCGCGCCCAGGCCCGACAGGTAACTCAGTAACGTGTGTGACAGCACCAGGAAGCGGAAGCCTACGTCCGCTTCCTTTCGGAAATGGCCCGGCTCCATCAGCATGTTGGCCAGTGTGGTCGACAGCGCCGCGTCGGCGTTGTGCGCGTTGCGGCGGGCCAGGCGGTAAGCCAGGTCGTCGCTTTTGCCCGCCGCGTATTGCTGCATGATCTGGCGCAGGTAAATGCTATTGCAGGCCAGGGTGTTGGCCAGCACCTTGTTCAGGCGTCGGCCTTGCCAGTCCGGCAGGAACAGGAACACCGCGAGGCCAGCGATCAGGCTGCCGAGCAAGGTGTCGAACAGTCGGGGCAGGAACAGCCCGTAACCGTCGCCCACCTGGTTGAAGCAGAACAGCACCATCAGGGTGATTGCCGCCGTCGCCAGGGTGTAGCGGGTGGTGCGGTTGGTAAAGAACACCACCCCGGCGGCGATGGCGAAACACGACTGGATCAGCGGATTCGGGAACAGGTCGAACAGCGCCCAGGCCAGGGTCAGGCCGATGGCGGTGCCGATGATCCGTTGACCGAGTTTGCGGCGGGTGGCGCCGTAGTTCGGTTGGCAGACGAACAGCGTGGTGAGGATGATCCAGTAGCCTTGGGACGGGTGAATCAAATGCACCATGGCGTAGCCGATGCTCAAGGCCAGGGGCAATCGCAGGGCATGGCGAAACAGCAGCGAGGTTGGCGTCAGTTGCGTGCGCAAGCGCAGCCACACGTCCTTGAGGTTGCGCGGCGAGCGGTCGAGCAGGCTGCTGTCGGTGGCATCGGCCAGGGCGTCGGGGTTGCTGGCATCGCTGAGCAGGCGGTCGAGGGTGCCGAGGTTGGCCGCCAGTGCCCGCAGTGAGCGCAGCAAGCCGCGCCAGGCCGGGTTGCTCTGGATGCGCAGGTGTTCGAGGGAGGCATCGAGGTCGCTCAGGGCCTCGGCGAAACTGGCGTCATAGGTGAACGGCTGGCGCATCTGGATCGATTCGGCCAGGGCCCGGCAGGCCTTGCCTTGCTGGCGCAACAGGCGTTGGCAGCGGAACAGCACGTCGCTGTGGAAGAAGGCGTCGGCCAGGGCGTTGTAAGGGTAGTGCGACGAACTGGCGCGCTCGTGGATGTCCTGGGCGAGGAAGTACAGCTTGAGGTAGCGGCTGACTTTCGACCCCGGGCGCCCGTTGCCGACCCGGTGCAGGATGATCTCCTTGGCGGCGTTCAGTGCCGCCACCACCCGGCCGTTCTGCTGGGCCAGTTCCAGGCGCCGAGCCTCCACGTCCATCTGCCGGATCGGCTCGAACAACGAAGATTTGAGCTTCAGGTAAAAGCCCAGTTCGCGGAACAACCGCGCCAGGCTCTGCTGCACCGGCTGATTGGAAAACAGCGCCTGCCACAACACTGACAGCACGCCGTACCAGGCTGCGCCTGCCACCAAAAGCAGGGGTTCGTGCCAGAAGTCGGTGACCGCGCCCCCACGCTGGTCCACGCCGATCATGGTGTAGACCGAAAGGATCAACGTCGCCGAGGCAATCGCGCCATAGCGTTCGCCCAGGGCGCCGAGCATGGTCAGGCAGAATGCTGCGAGGGCGAAGGCAATGATGAAGAGGTAGGGGTAGGGGAAGAGCAGTTCGACCGACAGAGCGGCAACCGCGAAACACACCAGCGTCACCGCCAGCGCGTTGAGACGGCCTTGCCAGCTGTCGTCGGTCTCGGCCAGGGCGCTGGCGATAATCCCCAGGAACAACGGGATCAGCAGGCCCATTTCATCCTGATACCAACACAGCGCCATGGTGCCGGTCAGGGCAATGAACACCCGCACGCTGTAGCTGAATTTATCCAGCGCCCAAAGGCGACGCAGAGACTGGCGGAACGAAGTCGATGACATGAAATGCGAAGGCCTTCCGAGGCAATGACGCTAAATTGAGCCACTAATGACGCCGACGCAATGGCGTCGATCACATCAGACAGCAAAATCTGTTCCTTTCCTGACTGAAATACGGTCCCTGTAGGAGCTGCCGCAGGCTGCGATCTTTTGACTTTGCTTTTCAAGATCAAAAGATCGCAGCCTCGTTTCACTCGGCAGCTCCTACAAGAACGGTGCGATCAGACGTACTGCGCAGCCGCGTAGCCCGAAGCCCAGGCCCACTGGAAGTTGAACCCGCCCAGATGCCCGGTCACGTCCAGCACTTCGCCGATGAAGTACAGCCCCGGGCTTTTCAGCGATTCCATGGTCTTGGACGACACTTCATTGGTGTTGACGCCGCCCAGGGTCACCTCGGCAGTGCGATAGCCTTCGGTGCCGGCGGGCACGACTTTCCAGTTCGCCAGTTTCTCCGCGATATCGGCCAGTTCCGCGTGGGTGTACTGCTTCATCGGTTTGGAGACGAACCAGTTGTCCGCCAGCAGGTTGGCCATCTTCTTGGTGAAGATTTCACCGAGCAGGGTTTTCAGCTCGCTGTTTGGACGTTCGGCCTGTTGCTGTTGCAGCCATTCCGGCACGTCGTGATCCGGCATCAGGTTGATCTCGACGGTATCGCCGGACTCCCAGAACGACGAGATCTGCAAGATCGCCGGGCCGCTGAGGCCGCGGTGGGTGAACAGGATATTCTCGCGAAAGCTCTGGTCGTTGCAGCTCACCAGGCAATCCACCGACGTACCGGACAGCTCGGTGCACAAGGCCTTGAGCTGATCGGTGATGGTGAATGGCACCAGGCCGGCGCGGGTCGGCAGCAGTTCGTGGCCGAACTGTTTGGCCACCTGGTAACCGAAGCCGGTGGCGCCCAGGGTCGGGATCGACAGGCCGCCGGTGGCGATCACCAGGGATTCGCAGGTGATCTGGTCAAGCGTCGTGTCCAGCAAATAGCCCTTTTCGAGCTTCTCGATGGTCTGGATCGAGGTGTCCAGGTGCAGGCTGACGCCGACCTGATCGCACTCGTTGAGCAGCATCTCAAGGATGTCGCTGGATTTGTTATCGCAGAACAGCTGGCCGAGTTTTTTCTCGTGGTACGGCACGCCGTGCTTGGCGACCATGCCGATGAAATCCCACTGGGTATAGCGGGCCAGGGCGGATTTGCAGAAGTGCGCGTTCTGTGAGAGGAAATTGCTCGGCTCTGTGTACATGTTGGTGAAATTGCAGCGGCCACCGCCCGACATCAGGATTTTCTTGCCGGCCTTGTTGGCATGGTCCAGCAGCAACACCTTGCGCCCACGCCCGGCGGCGGTCAGTGCACACATCAACCCTGCGGCGCCAGCGCCAATGATCACGACTTCGGTAGAGCGCAAAACGGTGTCCTCTTGATGTATCACCACAAAACCAATGTGGGAGCGGGCTTGCTCGCGAAAGGGCCATCACATTCAACATCAATGTCGACTGATAAACCGCTTTCGCGAGCAAGCCCGCTCCCACAGGGGGATCTTCGTTGGGTCGAAGATCGCTTACAAAATGCGAACGCGCAACGAACGGCCCTTGATCTTGCCGTCGTTCAAACGCTGCAAGGCCTGCTTGGCAACGCCGCGCTCCACGGCCACATAGGCCTGGAAGTCGAAAATCGCGATCTTGCCGACCTGGGCACCGGGGATGCCGGCGTCACCGGTCAGTGCGCCAAGAATGTCGCCCGGACGAACCTTGTCCTTACGGCCGGCAGCGATGCACAGGGTGCTCATCTGCGGCAGCAGCGGACCACCACCCTTGGAGGTGAGGTTGTCCACCTGATCCCAGGTCAATGGTGTCTTCTGCAATTGTTCGATGGCCTGGGCGCGCTGCGCTTCGGACGGCGCCACCAGGCTGATGGCGAGGCCTTTCTCACCGGCACGGCCAGTACGGCCGACGCGGTGGATGTGGATTTCCGAATCGCGGGCCAGTTCGACGTTGATCACCATGTCCAGCGAGTCGATATCGAGGCCGCGGGCGGCGACGTCGGTCGCCACCAGCACTGAAGTACTGCGGTTGGCGAACATCGCCAGCACCTGGTCGCGGTCACGCTGTTCCAGATCGCCGTGCAGGCCGACGGCGGAAATGCCTTTGGCGGTCAGGTGGTCGACGGTTTCCTGAACCTGCTGCTTGGTGTAGCAGAAAGCCACGCAGGAGGCCGGGCGGAAGTGGCCAAGGACCTTGGTCACCGCACTCATGCGGTCATCCGGAGAGATCTCGAAGAAGCGCTGCTCGATCTGCGTGTCGTCGTGGAACGCTTCGGCCTTCACTTGCTGCGGGTTGCGCATGAACTTCGAGGCCAACTGCTTGATGCCTACCGGGTAGGTGGCGGAGAACAGCAGGGTCTGGCGACGCTCCGGGGCCTGCATGATGATTTCTTCGATGGAATCGTAGAAACCCATGTCGAGCATGCGGTCGGCTTCGTCGAGGATCAGGGTGTTCAGGCCGTGGAGTACCAGCGAACCCTTGCGCAGGTGCTGCTGGATGCGTCCC
The DNA here is from genome assembly GCF_047345015.1 of Pseudomonas monachiensis. Lineage (NCBI taxonomy): Bacteria > Pseudomonadati > Pseudomonadota > Gammaproteobacteria > Pseudomonadales > Pseudomonadaceae > Pseudomonas > Pseudomonas monachiensis. The sequence goes on along the minus strand of NZ_CP178857.1, from coordinate 5,741,579 downwards.
GGGGTGCCGACGATGATGTGCGCGCCGTGTTCCAGCGAAGCGATCTGCGGGCCGAGGGACACGCCGCCGCACAGGGTCAGGACCTTGATGTTGTCTTCGGCGCGGGCCAGGCGACGGATTTCCTTGGCGACCTGGTCAGCCAGCTCGCGGGTCGGGCACAGGATCAGCGCCTGGCAACCGAAGTAGCGCGGATTGATCGGGTTCAGCAGGCCGATGCCGAAGGCAGCGGTCTTGCCGCTGCCGGTCTTGGCCTGGGCGATCAGGTCCATCCCCTTGAGGATCACCGGCAAGCTTTGCGCCTGGATCGGCGTCATCTGGGCATAACCGAGGGAGTCGAGGTTAGCCAGCATGGCGGCGGACAGCGGCAAAGTATTAAATTCGGTGGCGATGGTGGTCACGGGACTGGCCTGCAAAACAAAATGTCGCGCAGTGTACCAGCCCAGTGGCCATTCGCCCTAAGGCTCTATGTGTTCTTCCGGACGTTTAACACGCCGTCCGTCATTCCGTGACAGCTGGGAAAAGATCGTCGCGGCCAACATTGCCATGATTCCTACGGTCACGAAGGTCAATTGGAATGCCCCCAAAACCGTGTCCACGCCATCATTGCCAATCTCCGCCGTAAAGCCACCGAGCAACGCACCCGCGCACGCAACCCCCAGGCTCAGGGACAATTGCGCGACCACCGACAGCAAGCTGTTGCCACTGCTGGCGCTGGCATCGTCGAGGTCGATCAGGGTCACGGTGTTCATCGCAGTGAACTGCAAGGAGTTGATCGCGCCAAGGATCGCCAGCTGGCACAGCAGCAGCCAGTACGGCGTCTGCTCGCTGACCAGGCCCATGCTCGCCAGCATGATCCCCAGGGCCAGGGTGTTGCCGGTGAGCACGATGCGGTAGCCCAGACGCTCGATCAGCGGCCGCGCCACCCACTTGGCGATCATCGCCGCCGCCGCCAGCGGCAGCATGCTCATCCCGGCCTGGGACGGCGAATAGCCCAGCGCCACTTGCAGCAGCAACGGCACCAGAAAGGGCAGGGCGCCGCTGCCGAGACGGGCGAACAGGTTGCCGAGAATGCCCACGGCAAAGGTCCGGGTCTTGAACAGCGACGGCGCGAACAACGGGTTCTCGATATGCCCGGCGCGCAGCCAGTACGCCGCCAGGCACGCCATGCCGCCGAACAGCAGTAACATCACCCGCAGATGCGGCAGGTGCAATTCGCCCAGGCCTTCCATGGCGATGGTGATCAGAATCATCGCCGCGCCAAACAGCACGAAGCCCAGGCTATCGAAGCGCGTGCGCTCGGAACCGCGCAGGTCCGGGATGAATTTCCACACGGCGTAGCAACCGACCAGCCCCACCGGCAGGTTGATCAGGAAGATCCAGTGCCAGGTCAGGTATTGCACCATCCAGCCGCCCATGGTCGGGCCGATCAAGGGGCCGAGCAGCCCGGGAATGGTGATGAAGCCCATGATCCGCACCAGCTCCGAACGCGGGTAGGCGCGCAGCACCACCAGCCGCCCAACCGGCAGCATCAATGCGCCGCCCAGGCCCTGGATCACCCGGGCACCGATCAGCATGCTCAGGCTGCTCGACAATGCGCAGAGCAGCGAGCCGAGGCTGAACAGCAAAATCGCACTGAAGAAGATTTTCCGGGTGCCAAAGCGGTCGGCGATCCAGCCGGACGCGGGAATCAGCAAGGCGACGGTGAGCATGTAGGCGATGATCACGCCCTGCATGCGCAGCGGATCTTCGGCCAGGTCCCGGGCCATGGCGGGCAGGGCGGTGTTGAGGATCGTCCCGTCGAGGGACTGCATGAAGAAGGCAATGGCGACGACCCAGGGTATCCAGCGGGCGGTCACGGCGTCGAGAGGCGGGCGGTTGGGCATGGGACCTCTTGTGGTGGTCAGGTAACCGGACCCTGTGGGAGCGGGCTTGCCCGCGAAGAGGTCGTAACATTCAACATCAATGTCGACTGATCCGCCGCTTTCGCGGGCAAGCCCGCTCCCACAGGTATTGCGTTTACAGGGTCAGGGTCAATCGGCTGACCAACGCCCCCGGCAACAACGCCGACGCCGTCGCTCGCTGACTATAGGTACTCGCCGACAACAACAACTCCCGCTCCTCGGTCAAGGCTTCCAGTTGCGAACCGAGCAGGCTGAAGGCGCTGTCATCGAAGCGCATGGTGTTGGCCGGCGCCTGGATCTCGCCGTTCTCGACCCAGAACGTGGCAAACCGGGTCATGCCGGTCAGGCGTGCGGCCGGTTGATCCGAGAAGTTCAGGTACCACAGGTTGCTGATGTACAGCCCCGTGCCCAGTTGCTTGAGGATGTCCGCGTCAGGCAATGCCCCGGCTTTCATGTTCAGCGCGCTCGGTGACTCACCGCCGCTGGCGCCATTGGCGGTCAAGCCGTATTCGGCGGCGCTGCGCGAACTGACCAGTCGTGCCCCGGCCTTGCCGTCGACGATCAACTTAAGATCGCTGCGTGGATAACCCTCATCGGAAAACGCCGGGCTCAGCGAGCCGCTGACTTTTTCATCCAGCGAGACCAGCGGGCTGAACGCGCTGTCGCCACCGTAGAGCTTTTGCAGCGGGCTGCTTTTGCTGGCGATCGACTGTGCCGAGAAACCACCCCAGCACAGCATGCCCATGATTTCTTCCAGCGCCGCCGGTGCCAGGTAAGCGCGGTACTGGCCGGGCGGCAAAGTGCGCAGCGGCCGGCCCAGAAACTCAAGCTGCTCGCGGGCCTGCTGGAAGCGTCTGGCAAAGCCTTCGCTATTCCAGTCGTGCCCGGCGTAGCTGGCTTTCACGGCCTGGCCATTCTCGTGGAACAGGCTGAAGTCGAAATTGAAACTGTTGGCCTGATGCCAGCCGAAGGCGCCCGAAGAACTGGCAAAGCCACGACTGATCGGGCCGGCGGCGTAGAAACCGACAAGATCCAGGCCTTCGGCGGCCTGGGTGATTTGCGCGACTACCTCCTCGGTGTCCGGCAGCGGATGCGATTGCACGTTGTTGCTCTGCCAGCCGTTGTGGTTGAGCAGCAAATAAGGATCCTGAGGCAGCAGCGGCAAGGTTTCCCGCAGCTGTTGCAGGCCTTCGGTCAAACGTTGCAGATCAACCTGGGGATCGCCGCCCAGGGTGATGTTCAGGTCGGCATGGCGGCCTTCGTTAATCAGTTTCAGGCCGATACTCGCCTGCTGCACCTGACCGGCCTGACGCACCCTGGCGTGGTTGAAACGCACGAAGGCCGACGACTCGGCGGCGTAGCTGAGGGTGAACTGCTCGGGCTCGCGCAGGGCTTCACGCAGGCTGTTGACCAGCGCCTTGAACGACGCGGACTGGCTGTTTGAAGGATTCATCAGGCGTCTCCTCCGAATACATCAACATTGCTGAACACGCAGGCCGGTGACGCGTGGCCGACGCGGATCACCTGGTTCGGTTCGCCCTTGCCGCAGTTCGGTGTGCCGAGGACCTTCAAGGTACTGGCATCGCCGACGGCGCTGAGGCTCTTCCAGAATTGCGCGGAGATGCCCCGGTAATTGGGGTTCTTCACCACACCCTTGAGTTCGCCGTTTTCGATCAGTTGGCCCCATTCGCAGCCGAACTGGAATTTGTTGCGCGCATCGTCGATCGACCATGAACGGTTGGTCGACATCAGCACGCCGTGTTCGATACCGCCGATCAGTTGTTCGATGGACTGGTCGCCCGGCTCGATGTTGAGGTTGGCCATGCGGTCGATCGGCGGGCGGTTCCAGCCACAGGCACGGCTGTTGGCGACGCCGTCCATGCCCGCACGAAATTGCGACAACGCACCGCCCAGCGGGCGCAGTAGCAGGCCTTCGCGGATCAGGAACTGTTTGCTGGCAGGCGTGCCGTCGTCGTCATGGCCGTAGCTGGCGAGCTCCTCGGGGATGTCCGGGTCGAAGGTCACGTTGAGCAGGCCGGAACCGTATTGCAGGCGCCCGAAATCACTGGCTTTGACGAAGCTGGTGCCGGCGTAGTTGCGCTCGTCGCCGAGGATGCGGTCCAGTTCCAGCGGATGGCCGATGGACTCGTGGATTTGCAGCATCATCTGGTCGGGCATCAGCAGCAGGTCGCGTTTGCCTTGCGGGGTGTTTGGCGCCAGGAGCAACTGCAGGGCCTGATCGGCCACCTGGGCACCGGCACCGATCAGGCCGCAGCGGCTGATGACGTCCGCCGCGCCTTGCTGGCCGAAGTTCTCGCGGCCAAGGCTGCGGGTCTGGCTGTCGTTGCCGTCGTAGGCCGTGACATCCAGGCCGGGGTACACAAAGCGTTGGGCCTGGCGCAGTTCGGCACCGGCGCTGTTGAGGTAGATCTGCTCGACGTGGGTGATACCGAGGCTGACCTGCCAGTTCACCAGGCGGTCGTCCTTGGGCACGGCGGCGGATTCGGCGCCGAGCAACTGGTAGCACTCACTCAGGGACGGGAAGGCCTGGTCGAGGTTGGGTGAAAAGTAATCGGCGCGGTCGCTGGAAACGGCTTGTTCGCGCAGGTCCAGCAAGGCGTGGGGCTTGAGTCGACGGGCCTGAAGTTCGGCGCGTTCGAGGGCGGCTTGCAGGCCTTGTGGCGACAAATCGTTGGTGGCCGCATAGGCCTCGACGCCATTGACCCGCACGGTCAGCATCGCCCCTTCGTCACGGCTCAGGCTCGGCGGTTCGGCGACGTTCTTGCGCACCGACAGGTACTGCCCGGACTCGCGTACATAACGCAGGGAAAAGAATTCGGCACCCGTGCGCAAGGCAGCGAAGCGCTGCTTGAGCTGGGGGTAAAAATCGAACATTCGTGAACCTCCTGGGTATGGAGTGGCGATGGAGCGGTGCTGCGAGGGGAGGGGTGAAACGATTGCGTGGCGCTAGATTAGGCCTGCGAGGGGGGCGGATCAAGTTTGGATCGGACTTGCGAGTGATTGCTGGGGGAGAGGTGTTGCCTGACCGGGCCTCTTCGCGAGCAAGCCCGCTCCCACATTTGATCTGGGTGTACACAAAATCTGTATTCACCGAAGATCTAGTGTGGGAGCGGGCTTGCTCGCGAATAGCCGTAACGCGGTGTAACGCCTTAAGCGATCTGGCTCACTTCCCGCACCGGCTTGCCTTTCACCGGCGCTTCACCCGCCACATAGTAAGTGGCGGTGCTGCGCGGCAACGGCTTGCGGCCACGGATCTTGTCGGCGATTTTCTCGGCCATCATGATCGTTGGTGCGTTGAGGTTGCCGGTGGTGATGATCGGCATGATCGAGGCATCGACCACGCGCAGGCCTTGCATGCCATGCACGCGACCTTCGCCATCGACCACGGCCATTTCGTCGGTGCCCATCTTGCACGAGCAGGACGGGTGGAACGCGGTTTCGGCGTGTTCGCGGATGAACTTGTCCAGTTGCTCGTCGCTCTGCACGTCGATACCCGGGCTGATTTCGCGACCACGGAAGGCGTCCAGTGCAGGCTGCTGCATGATTTCACGGGTCAGGCGGATGCCGTCGCGGAATTCCTGCCAGTCCTGCTCGGTGGCCATGTAGTTGAACAGGATGCTCGGGTGCTGGCGCGGGTCCTTGGACTTGGCCTGGATGCGCCCGCGGCTCGGCGAACGCATGGAGCCCATGTGCGCCTGGAAGCCGTGCTCTTTCACGCCGTTGCTGCCGTTGTAGTTAATCGCTACCGGCAGGAAGTGGTACTGGATGTTCGGCCATTCGAATTCCGGACGGGTACGGATGAAACCGCCGGCTTCGAACTGGTTGCTGGCGCCGATGCCGGTGCCGTTGAACAGCCACTCGGCACCGATGGCCGGCTGGTTGTACCAGAGCAGCGACGGGTACAGCGAGACCGGTTGGGTGCAAGCGTATTGCAGGTACAACTCAAGGTGATCCTGCAGGTTTTCACCGACGCCCGGCAGGTCGTGGACCACCGGAATGTCGAGCTTGTTCAGCAGTTCGGCCGGGCCGACGCCGGAGCGTTGCAGGATCTGCGGCGAAGCGATGGCGCCGGAGCACAGCAGCACTTCCTTGCGCGCCTTGACCTCAACGCGCTCTTCAGCGGCGCCGACCAGGTAACGCACGCCGACCGCACGCTTGCCTTCGAACAGGATCTTGTCGGTCAGGGCATGGGTGACGATGGTCAGGGTCGAACGCTTCTTGGCCACGTCCAGGTAACCACGGGCGGTGGAAGCACGACGACCTTTGGGTGTCACGGTGCGGTCCATCGGGCCGAAGCCTTCCTGCTGGTAGCCGTTCAAGTCTTCGGTACGCGGGTAACCGGCCTGCACGCCGGCTTCAACCATGGCGTGGAACAGCGGGTTGTTGCCGGCTTTCGGCGTGGTCACGCTGACCGGGCCGTCGCCACCGTGGTAGTCGTTCGGGCCGATGTCGCGGGTTTCCGCTTTACGGAAATATGGCAGGCAATCCAGGTACGACCAGTCTTCCAGGCCTGGCAGTTTCGCCCAGCCGTCGTAGTCCATAGCGTTGCCGCGGATGTAGCACATGCCGTTGATCAGCGAGGAACCACCCAGGCCCTTGCCGCGACCGCATTCCATGCGACGGCCATCCATGTGTGGTTCTGGATCGGTTTCGTAGGCCCAGTTGTAGCGACGGCCTTGCAGCGGGAACGCCAAGGCGGCCGGCATCTGCGTGCGGAAGTCGAAACGGTAGTCCGGGCCGCCCGCTTCGAGCAGCAGGACGGTGACGCCGGCGTCTTCGGTCAGACGGGTCGCCAGGGTGTTACCGGCCGAGCCGGCACCGATGATGATGTAGTCGAATTCTTGGGACATTGAATGCACCCTCTTTGATGTTGGTCAGGTCTGGCCTGACGAGTGCTGCGCACTCGATTCGCGAGTAAGCCCGCTCCCACATTTGATCTCTGGTGTACACAGGATCTGTGTTCGCCACTGGTCCCTTGTGGGAGCGGGCTTGCTCGCGAGAGGCCCTCGCGAGCAATACGGGTCTCAGTCTTAGAACACCGAGACGTAATCGCCCAGCTCGACCTGTACCGATTTGATGCGGGTGAAGTTGTTCAGCGAGCTGATGCCGTTCTCACGGCCGACACCCGACTGCTTGTAGCCGCCAACCGGCATCTTCGCGTCGGACTCGCCCCAGGCGTTGATCCAGCAGATACCGGCTTCCAGCTGATGAATCACGCGGTGGGCGCGGTTCAGGTCCTTGGTGACGATACCGGCGGCCAGGCCGAAGTCGGTGTCGTTGGCGCGGCGGATCACTTCTTCCTCGGTTTCGTAGGACAGGATCGCCATGACCGGGCCAAAGATTTCTTCACGCACGATGGTCATGTCGTCGGTGCAGTCGGTGAACACGGTCGGCGCCACGAACGCACCTTTGGCGAATTCGCCGTCGGTCAGGCGCTCACCGCCGCACAGCAGGCGGGCACCTTCTTCCTTGCCCTTGGCGATGTAGCCCAGCACGCTTTCCATGTGCGCAAAACTGACCAGCGGACCGAAGTTGGTGTTTTCGTCTTGCGGGTTGCCGATGCGGATGCGTGCAACGCGCTCGGCGATCTTGGCTTCGAAAGCGGCTTTCAGGTGGGCCGGGACGAACACGCGAGTGCCGTTGGTGCAGACCTGCCCGGAGCTGTAGAAGTTGGCCATCATCGCGGTGTCGGCGGCGCGATCGAGGTCGGCGTCGTCGCAGATGATCAGCGGGGATTTGCCGCCCAGTTCCATGGTCACGTCCTTGAGCGAAGAGCTCGAGGCGCTGGCCATGACTTTCTTGCCGGTGTCGGTGCCGCCGGTGAACGAGACTTTCTCGATGCGCGGGTGCTCGGTCAACCAGGTGCCGACTTCACGGCCGCTGCCGGTCAGGACGTTGAACACGCCGTTTGGCACGCCGGCTTCGGTGTAGATCTCGGCCAGTTTCAGGGTGGTCAGCGAGGTGACTTCGCTTGGCTTGAAGATCATCGCGTTGCCGGCCGCCAGGGCGGGTGCGGATTTCCACAGGGCGATCTGGATCGGGTAGTTCCACGCGCCGATACCGGCCACGACGCCCAGCGGCTCGCGACGGGTGTAGACGAACGAAGTGGTGCGCAGTGGAATCTGCTCGCCTTCGATGGCCGGTACCAGGCCTGCGTAGTACTCCAGCACGTCAGCGCCGGTGACGATGTCGACATAGCGGGTTTCGGAGTAGGCCTTGCCGGTGTCCAGGGTTTCCAGGGCGGCCAGTTCGTCGTTGCGCTCGCGCAGGATTTCCACGGCGCGACGCAGGATGCGCGAACGCTCCATGGCGGTCATGGCGGCCCAGATCTTCTGGCCCTTTTCGGCGCTGACGACGGCGCGTTCGACGTCTTCCTTGGTCGCACGTTGCACTTTTGCGAGGACTTCACCGTTAGCCGGGTTGATGGCTTCGAAAGTGGCGTCGCTGCTGGCGTCGCTGTACGCGCCATCGATGTAGAGTTTTTGCAGTTCGAAACGGGCCATAAAGTCCTCGCAAGAGCATTAAGTGGCTGGCGCGGTTCGGTGGTTGAGCGTTTATGTGTGCTCTAACTCACCCGCTTGGCCAGTTGGGTATCCATGTATTCGTAAGCAATCTGTTGCGCCTGCCCGGTGTCGAAAGCATCTCCCGACAGCGCGCCGCGTAACCACAGGCCGTCGATCAACGCAGCCAGGCCTCGGGCGGCACTGCGCGCATCATTGAGCGGCAGTACGCGGCGGAACTGGCAGCACAGGTTGGAATACAGACGGTGATCGTTGATCCGCTGCAACCTGTGCAAAGACGGCTGGTGCATGCTGGTGGCCCAGAAGGCCAGCCAGGTTTTCATCGCCGGGCCATTGACCTGGCTGGCGTCGAAGTTGCCTTCGATGATCACCTGCAGATGCGCCCGCGGGCTGTCATCTGTCAGCGCCTGTCGGCGCAGGGTGACGTTCTCGCTCAGGACGGTCATCAGGTACCCCATGGTGGCGGCAATCAGGCCGTTCTTGTCCTGAAAGTAGTGACTGATGATGCCATTCGAGACACCTGCCAAACGGGCGATCAGCGCAATGCTGGCGTCCCCCATTCCGACCTGATCGACGGCCAGCAAAGTGGCTTCGATCAATTGCTGGCGGCGGATGGGTTGCATACCGACCTTGGGCATCTTGCACATCTCCTTAGGCCTTCCGGTGGACGTAGTACGGCTACCGGGTTGAAGGCCAGTCTATTTTGTTTTGATTGAACGTTCAATCAACAAAGAATAAGATCTGCGACAAATCGTCGCTGCCTGTGAATTTTCCTACGCGCTGTGGCGGAAAAAACGACAACTGAAACGGCTCGAAACCTACGCGCTGCGGCGCTCCAGGGGTTTCGGGCTTTTTTCGGGGTGTCTTTATATCACCCGCCGGTCGGCTGCCCACTAACCGATTGGTCGGGTAACACGTTTGTCTTGCGTTCTTCTCTCGCACTGCCCGGAGCATCTGTGCCATGAGTTCTGCCTCGCTAATAAAGACCCCACCCGAGAAGGTGACGGTCAACGGTTGGGTGTTCTACACCTCTACCGCGTTGATTCTGTTGTTGACCGCCATTCTGATCATCGCCCCGCAAGAGGCCGGCAGAATGCTGGGTACGGCGCAAGCCTGGTTGTCCCGCAGCTTCGGCTGGTACTACATGGTGGTGATTGCCGCCTACCTGATTTTCGTCGTCGGCCTGGCGTTTTCGTCCTACGGCAAATTGAAACTGGGCAGCAAGGACGACACCCCGGACTTCAGCTACGGCGCCTGGGCGGGGATGCTGTTCTCGTCGGGTATCGGCATCTCATTGCTGTACTTCGGCGCGTCCGAGCCGCTGGACCACTACTTCAACCCGCCGGAAGGCGTGGCCGGCAGCAACCTTGCCGCCCGTCAGGCCGTTCAACTGACGTTCCTGCACTGGGGCCTGCACGGCTGGGCGATCTATGCGCTGGTGGGGTTGGCCGTGGCGTACTTTGCCTACCGGCATAACCAGCCGCTGGCGTTGCGTTCGGCGTTGTATCCGCTGGTGGGCGAGCGTTGGGTCAAGGGCGCGGCCGGGCATGCGGTGGACGGCTTCGGCATGTTCGTGACCCTGCTGGGGCTGGTGACGAACCTGGGGATCGGTTCGCTGCAAGTGTCGTCGGGGCTGGAAAACCTGTTCGGCATGGAACACAGCAACACCAACCTGCTGATCGTGATCATCGTGATGAGCACCGTGGCGACCATCGCTGCCGTGTCGGGCGTGGAAAACGGCATCCGCCGTCTGTCCAACCTGAACATCGTGCTGTTCAGTGGCCTGCTGATTTTCGTGCTGTTGTTCGGCCCGACCTTGCACCTGCTCAACGGCTTCGTACAGAACGTCGGTGACTACCTGAATGGCGTGGTGCTGAAGACTTTCGACCTCTATGTCTACGAGGGCGATAGTGAGAAGTCCGACCGCTGGTTGGGCCTGTGGACCCTGTTCTACTGGGCCTGGTGGATTTCCTGGGCACCATTCGTGGGCATGTTCATCGCGCGTATTTCCCGTGGCCGCACCGTGCGCGAACTGGTAGCCGGCGTGCTGCTGATTCCGCTGGGCTTCACCCTCGCGTGGCTGTCGATCTTCGGTAACTCGGCTTTGGACCTGGTGATGAACCATGGGGCGGTGGAGCTCGGGAAGACGGCACTGGAACAGCCGTCCATGGCGATCTACCAGTTGCTTGAGCACTACCCGGCGTCGAAGGTTGTGATCGGCGTGTCGATCTTTGTCGGTTTCGTGCTGTTCCTGACCCCGGCGGACTCCGGCGCGGTGATGATGGCCAACCTTTCGTGCAAGGGCGGTAATGTCGACGAAGACGCACCGCACTGGCTGCGGATCTTCTGGTCGGCGGTGATCACCCTGGTGACCATCGGCCTGCTGTTCGCCGGCAACTTCGAAGCCATGCAAACTATGGTGGTGCTGGCCGGTCTGCCGTTCTCGGTGGTGTTGGTGTTCTTCATGTTCGGTTTGCACAAGGCCATGCGCCAGGACGTGCAGATTGAACAGGAGCAAGCGCAGTTGGCCGAACGTGGCCGTCGAGGTTTCAGCGAGCGCTTGACTCAACTGGACCTGCAACCGAGCCAATCGGTGGTGCAGCGCTTCATGGACAAACAGGTGAGCCCGGCGCTGGAAGATGCGACGGCGCAGATGCGTGCACAAGGCCTGCAAGTGCAGACTTTGCTCGGTAAGTCCAAGCGTTGCATGGGCGTGCGCGTGGAAATGGAAGAGGGAAACCCTTTCGTCTACGAAGTGAGCCTGGATGGCTATCTGGCCACGCCGACCGAATCGGTGCAATCCGACGAGGCGCGCCAGCGTTTCTATCGCGCCGAGGTGTACCTGCACAACGGCAGCCAGGACTACGACTTGATGGGCTTCACCCAGGATCAGATCACCCGTGACGTGCTCGATCAGTTTGAAAGCCATCGGCAGCTACTTGGCCGGGTTTATAGCTGAGTGGTGAAAGGGCGCGGTGTGTCAGTGGCATCGCGTCAGCCTTAAAAGATCGCAGCCTTCGGCAGCTCCTACAGGGGAATGCGTTTTAGGTAGGAGCTGCCGAAGGCTGCGATCTTTTGATCTTTGCTCTTCAAACAAAAACGCCGCGATTCTATCGCGGCGTTTTTGTGTCTGTTGCCTTACCCCAGGTTCTTGCCGAGCAGTGCGTGATATAGCTCGCTGTCGCCAAGAATCCCCACCACCTTGTTGTTGTCGTGCAGCACCAGCTTGTTGCCGGTCTGATAACGAATCTGCAGTGCATCGCGCATGCCGATGTTCGAGTCCACCAGGGTTGGTCGACGACCCAGGCCTTCAACGGCCTGACCCGGTATCCAGTTCTGCAAGTCCAGCACAGAGCCGTTTTGGCGAGCGCCCTTGATGGTGTTGCCATCGGCCAGGTCCAGCCACGAATCACCGCCTGGATCCAGGCACACCGAACCGTTGATGCGTTTGCAGTTGTCCAGGGTGCGCATCAGGCTGCGACCGCACAGTACGTTGAGCGGGTTGGTGTGGGCAACGAAGGTCCGCACGTAATCGTCCGCAGGGTTGAGGACGATTTCTTCCGGTTTGCTGTACTGGATAATCCGGCCGTCTTTCATGATCGCGATGCGGCTGCCCAGTTTCAGGGCCTCATCGAGGTCGTGGCTGACGAATACGATGGTCTTGTTGAGCTTGTGCTGCAGCTCCAGCAGCTCGTCTTGCAGGCCCTGGCGGATCAACGGGTCGAGGGCCGAGAACGGTTCGTCCATCAGCAATATGTCGGCGTCCATCGCCAGCGCACGGGCCAGGCCCACGCGTTGCTGCATACCACCGGACAGCTCATCGGGTTTCTTGTTGCGCCACTGGGCCAGGCCCACCAGCTCAAGCTTTTCGTCCACCAGTTTGCGTCGTTCCTTTTCCGGACGACCCTGCATTTCCAGGCCGAAGCTGATGTTCTCGCGCACTGTCAGCCAAGGCATCAGGGCGAACTTCTGGAACACCATCGCGATGCGCTTGGTGCGCATCATTTTCAGTTCTGCCGGGGTGCACGAGGCAATGTCGATCTGCTTGCCTTCGTGCTCGACGAACAGCTTGCCGCGGCTGACGGTGTTGAGGCCGTTGATGCAGCGCAGCAGGCTGGACTTGCCGGAGCCGGACAGGCCCATCAGCACGCAGATTTCACCTTTTTCGATATCCAGGCTGGCTTTTTCAACGCCGACAATCTGCCCGGTCTTTTTCAGGATTTCGTTACGGGTCATGCCTTGATCCAGCAGCTTGAGGGCCTCGCGTGGATCCTTGGAGAAGATAACGTCAACGTTATCAAAGCGAATAATGCTCATGCATCACCCCCTACTTTGGCGTCGGGTTGTTTGCAGATACGGTCGAGCATGATCGCCAGCAGTACGATCGCCAGGCCTGCTTCGAAGCCCAGGGCGATATCAGCAGTGTTCAGTGCGTTGACCACCGGTTTGCCCAGGCCATCGGCGCCCACCAGTGCCGCAATCACCACCATCGAAAGGGACAGCATGATGCACTGGGTGATGCCGGCCGCGATGCTTGGCATGGCGTGGGGCAGTTCGATTCTTGAAAGCAACTGACGGCGCGAGCAGCCAAAGGCCTTGCCGGCATCCATCAATTCTTCCGGAACATCGCGGATACCCAGGTAAGTCAGGCGGATGGGCGCGGCAATCGCGAACACCACCGTGGAGATCAGGCCCGGGACCACACCCAGCCCGAAGAGGGTGAGGGTAGGAATGAGGTACACGAAGGTCGGTACGGTCTGCATCAGATCGAGTACCGGACGCATTAAAGTATAGAACATCGGCTTGTGCGCGGCGACGATGCCCAATGGCACACCGATGAGCACGCAGACCAGGGTGGCGAATAGCACCTGGGCGAGGGTTTCCATGGTTTCCTGCCAGTACCCCAGATTGAGGATCAGCAGGAAGGAGGCAACGACAAACGCGGTCAGGCCCCATTTGCGTTGAATGAAGTGTGCCAGTAGTGCGATCAGGCCGATCAATGCCAGCGGGTTGAACCAGGTCAGCGCAAACGTCACGCCGTGGATCATCGTTTCCAGTGTCACGGCGATGGCGTCGAAGGTGCTGGCGCCGTGTTGCGTCAACCATTCAACGAAGCCTGCGATGTACTGGCCTAGGGGTATTTTCTGATCAATCAGCATGGTAGTGAACGTCCGCATGCAAGGTAATTAACAGCCCGGGCAGGCGAACCTGCCCGGCATAAACGATGCTCCCTAATTCAAGGCGTCAGTTTGGCTTTCACGGCCTCCAGGCCAGGTTTACCGTCAATGGTGGTCACGCCAGCGAGCCAGGTATCGAGCACCTGTGGATTCTTTTTCAGCCAGGCCTTGGCGGCCGCGTCAGGCTTCATCTTGTCGTCCAGGATGTTGCCCATCAGTTCGCTTTCCATGTCGACAGTGAACTCCAGGTTCTTCAGCAACTGGCCAACGTTGTTGCACTCCTGGGCGTAACCCTTGCGGGTGTTGGTCGCCACGGTGGCGGCACCGAAATCCGGGCCGAAGAAGTCATCACCACCGGTCAGGTATTGAATTTTGAAGCGCTTGTTCATCGGGTGCGGCGCCCAGCCGAGGAACACCACGGCGGTGTCGCGTTTCTGCGCGCGGTCGACCTGCGACAGCATGCCGGCTTCGGAGGACTCGACGACTTTGAAGCCGGCGGTCTTCAGGCCGAAGGCATCCTTGTCGATCATGCTCTGGATCAGACGATTGCCATCGTTGCCAGGCTCGATGCCGTAGATCTTGCCGTCGAGCTCTTTCTTGAATTTGGCAATGTCGGCGAAGTCATGCAGGCCCTTGTCGTACAGCGCCTGAGGGACGGCGAGGGTGTACTTGGCGCCCTTTAGGTTGGTGCGCACGGTTTCCACGGTGCCGGCATCGCGGTAGGCCTTGATGTCGTTTTCCATGGTCGGCATCCAGTTGCCCAGGAACACGTCCATGTTCTTGCCGTCGGCCAGGGACTTATAGGTCACGGGCACGGAAATCATGGTGGTCTTGGTCTTGTAGCCGAGGGCGTTGAGCACGACGCTGGTGGTCGCGGTTGTCGCGGTGATGTCGGTCCAGCCGACATCGGAGAAGTTTACGGTGCTGCATTGGGCCGGTTCGGCGGCTTGCGCCAGAACCGGCAGACTAAGCATTGCGGCCAACAACAACGACGGGGAACCTTTCATGGATGGACTCCTTGGTGTTTTTTTTGGCAGTGTTCCGACTGGACCACCGCACTTATAGGTTGCGGTTGGATGGCGTTCTGGAGACAGCTCTACCACGTCGCCTTGCAATCGAGTCGATACGATCATGTACCAGTGAAAATCTGACGCCTACAGGGTGCGTCGTATCCAGTACAGGGATGGTCGCATCCAGTGTCGGTGACGTCGTTTACAGATTTTTTCAGCCCGATTTCCCCCTCTGAACCGCAAAAAAACGGCGAAAACACAGCGTAAAAGACACGCGGCGCTGGTGGGCATGAGTGCGTCGGTTAGAGACGTCGAACAACTGGATAAAAGCTTGATGATGCGGTCATCTCGGCGGATTGCAGCTTGAGCGTAGCAGCTCCGTCACCGTGCGCTTTCGCGTGCGCAGTGGGCCCATCCAGGAGTTCGGCAGTAATGGCTATCAGTGTTTTCGACCTGTTCAAAATCGGCATCGGCCCTTCCAGTTCACACACCGTGGGGCCCATGCGGGCGGCGGCGTTGTTTGTGCAGGGCCTGCGTGAGCGCGGGCTGCTTGAGCAAGTGCGGCGTGTCGAAGTCCAGCTGTTCGGCTCGTTGTCGGCCACCGGCATCGGCCATGGCAGCGACAATGCCGTGATCATGGGCCTGATGGGCGAGTGGCCGGACGCGATCGATCCGTCGCAAATCGGCATTCGTATCGCCACCCTGCGCGAGACCGATACGCTGCTGCTCGACAGTCGCTTGCCGGTGCCCTTCATCTGGGCCCGGGACATGCGCCTGATCGACGAGAACCTGCCATTCCACCCCAACGCCATGACCCTGATTGTCGAGGGCGAGGACGGCGAGTTGCATCGCGACACCTACTATTCGGTTGGCGGCGGTTTTGTCGTCGATGAGGCGCAGGCCTCCAGCGGTGTCGTCGACCTCGACCGCACCGTGTTGCCTTATGACTTTTCCAGCGCTGCCGAGCTGCTGGAGCTGTGTAAAAAGCACAAGCTGCGCGTGGCTGAGTTAATGATGGCCAACGAGAAAGTCTGGCGCAGCGAGGATGAAATCCGCAGCGGCCTGATGAAGCTCTGGCGCGCCATGCAGGATTGCGTTGAACAAGGCCTTAAACACGAAGGCATCCTGCCCGGCGGGCTGAACGTGCGTCGCCGTGCGGCCAAGCTGCATCGCAGCCTGCAGGAACTGAACAAACCCAACGTGATCGGCTCGACCTTGAGCGCCATGGAATGGGTCAACCTGTTCGCCCTGGCGGTCAACGAAGAAAACGCCGCCGGCGGGCGTATGGTCACGGCACCGACCAACGGCGCGGCGGGGATCATTCCGGCGGTACTGCACTACTTCATGAAGTTCAGCGAGGCCGTGACCGACGCCAATGTCGTCGACTACTTCCTCGGCGCGGCGGCGGTGGGAATCCTGTGCAAGAAGAACGCCTCGATCTCCGGTGCCGAAGTCGGCTGCCAGGGCGAAGTCGGTTCGGCCTGCGCCATGGCGGCGGCGGGACTGGCGGAAATTCTTGGTGCCACGCCAGAACAGTTGTGCAACGCGGCGGAGATCGGTCTGGAGCACAACCTCGGCCTGACCTGCGACCCGGTGGGTGGGTTGGTCCAGGTGCCGTGCATCGAGCGCAACGCGATTGCCGCGGTGAAAGCGATCAACGCTGCGCAAATGGCATTGCGCGGTGATGGCCAGCACTTTATTTCGCTGGATCGGGTGATCCGCACCATGCGCGATACCGGTGCCGATATGCATGACAAATATAAGGAGACATCGCGGGGTGGGTTGGCGGTAAGCGCGGTGGAGTGCTGAGACCGCGTCGCCTTCATCGCGAGCAAGCTCGCTCCCACAGGTTTTGCGTCGGTCACAAAAATTGTGTTCACCTCGATCCCTGTGGGAGCGAGCTTGCTCGCGATAGCGCCAGACCAGTCAAAACTGCGCGCTAAGTGAACACCCTGTTTAAAACGCGCCACCTTTTGGCGCGTCGCTCACAGATAAATCGTCTTGCCACTGATCGAGGGCCAACCGGCCTTCGACCGCCTGTCACCCGTGCCTGCGGTGACACTCCTTTCCATCGCGGCGCAACGCCGTTCCCACAAGTGCTACCGAATTGCTCACAGCTTGTGGGCGGGGGCGTTTGCCAGTCCTGATGGCCATTTAAATCCCCCTGCCTTGCAAGACATATATAGACACATTCCGACGTCGTTTTTAGGAGTTATTGAACGCGCATTCAAATTTAGGCATGGCAATTGCTCTGTCATTACAAAGCCCGTCTCCCACGCGAGAACGATGGCGATAAAAAGAGCCTCCGCCTGAGGCCATCACCCGCTTTGTGTGAGGAGATACCGCGATGACGACGTTCAACTCCGGGGCCCAACCCCAGAACCGTGCGCCTCAATCCATCGGCTTTCTGCTGTTGGACAATTTCACGCTGATTTCTCTGGCCTCCGCAGTGGAACCCCTGCGCATGGCCAACCAGTTGTCCGGTCGCGAGCTGTATCGCTGGACCACCCTCACCGTCGACGGCGGCCAGGTCTGGGCCAGTGACGGCCTGCAGATCACCCCCGACGCCTCTATGCACAAAGCGCCGCCAATGGACACGGTCATCGTCTGCGGCGGTATCGGCATCCAGCGCACTGTTACCCGCGAACATGTGTCATGGCTGCAAAGCCAGGCTCGCCAGTCCCGCCGCCTCGGTGCGGTGTGCACCGGCAGCTGGGCCCTGGCCTGCGCCGGCCTGCTCGACGGTTTTGATTGCAGCGTGCACTGGGAATGCCTGGCGGCGATGCAGGAAGCTTTCCCGCGTGTAGCGATGAGCACACGCTTGTTCACCCTCGACCGTAACCGTTTCACCAGCTCCGGCGGCACCGCGCCGCTGGACATGATGCTGCACTTGATCAGCCGCGATCACGGTCGTGAGCTGTCGGCGGCCATTTCGGAAATGTTCGTCTACGAGCGCATCCGCAACGAGCAGGATCACCAGCGTGTGCCGCTCAAGCACATGCTCGGCACCAACCAGCCGAAGTTGCAGGAAATCGTCGCGTTGATGGAAGCCAACCTCGAAGAACCGATCGACCTGGACGAACTGGCGGTATATGTCGCGGTGTCCCGTCGTCAGCTCGAGCGCCTGTTCCAGAAGTACCTGCACTGCTCGCCGTCGCGTTACTACCTCAAGCTGCGCCTGATCCGCGCGCGGCAGTTGCTCAAGCAAACGCCGATGTCGATCATCGAAGTGGCGTCGGTCTGTGGCTTCGTGTCCACGCCGCACTTCTCCAAGTGCTACCGCGAATACTTCGGCATTCCGCCGCGTGACGAGCGCGTAGGGTCCAACACCACCCAGCAAGTGGCGATGATGCCGCTGCCGCAAGCATTGGTGCTGTCGCCGTTGTCCGGTCCGTTGTCGGCGCTGAGCCAGGCGCGCAATGAGTCGACTTTCGCTAGCGTAAGGCTTTAAGCCGAGAAGCCATTAAAAGATCGCAGCCTTCGGCAGCTCCTACAGGGAACGTGTTTCAACTGTAGGAGCTGCCGAAGGCTGCGATCTTTTGATTTTCTGTCAGCCGCGATGGCTTTGCTGGTACTCCGACAACGCCGGCAGCAATTGTTTGTCGATGGCCTGGCGCACTGCCGGCAGGATCGTCGCGCTGCTGGTGTACATCTCCTTGACCATCTTGCGAAGTTCATACGCACGGGCATCGTCCAAGCCCCTTACCACGCACTCGCAAGCCTGCTCGGCGGTGGCTCCAGTGGGCACGTTGAATCCCAACGACTTGAGCTGGCCCAACAGGTCTTCCTGGTCTATCAAATCGGCGTGCATCATGACGCAATCCTTCTTCAGGGAACGGTGTCGTGGTTCGATTCTGGTAGGGGTGCCGTGTGTCGGCAAGGACGAATTGTCGCAATGGCAGCATTGGCTATGAACAGGTCGCTTTCGGGCAACTTGCCGGCCAAAGGAGGGGGCACACTGGACTCAGCTTGCTTCACGAAGGTTTGGTCACCCTCGCACGGCAGCTCCTCAACAGTACCCTCTGCCTCGATCCTGTCACGGCTTGATCGGGGTTTTTTTTGCCTGTGATTCAGTGGGTTTTGTGTTGATTGATATACCGCTTTCGCGAGCAAGCCCGCTCCCACAGTTGACCGAGTTCTCCCAGAGGAATGCGATCGAATGTGGGAGCGGGCTTGCTCCGGGCGGCGTTCCGACGAAGAACGATGACGCGGTTTAACGCTGCAACACCAGAATCCGCGACAACAACTCATCACGGTCCACATAGCAGCCCTGGAAGTGCCGCGCCCCGGTGGCGGGGTCGAAGGCGTTGCGGGCATGCAGGGTGCGGCGGTTGTCAAAGCACCACAGCTCACCGGGATTGAGCCGCTGCATCAACCTGAATCGAGGCTCGCGGGTCATCGCGATAAAGCGCCGGTAGGCCTGATACAGCTTGGGCATCTGCTCCACCGAAGCATCGAACGGCCCGCGCAGAAAGTTCGCCATGCGGATTTCCGACACCTGCCCCAACGCATCCAGGGCGATGATCGGCGCCAGGCAGCGGTAGTCGCTGTGGCGGTCCTTATTGCGAAACTCCACGGGGATTTCACACAGGCTTTTGAAAGCCTCCGGGGCTTCCAGGCGCAAGGTGTCGGCAATGGCAAAACCGTCGACAAAAATGCTCTCGCCACCCTCGGCATCATTGACCAGGCAATGCAAAAATTGCAGCCCCGGTTGCAACTCCCGGGTCGGCAGGTCGCTGTGCAGCGGCAGGTTGAAGGCGGTGTAGGCGTTGCTGTCTGCGTCGGCCTTGGATTGCACGTTGAACAGCACGCCGAAATTGCTCTCGCGGATGAAGGAAATACGCTGGGCGATCAGTTTCAGGGAGCCGGGCTCGGTGGGCACGCCACGGACCTGGGTCAATCCGACATCCCGCACAGCCAACAACCATTGCAACAAGGCGTCGGAGTCGCTCATCAGCGCTTGATACTCGAACACCGGCAACTGCAAATCGCTGTGCCAGAGCCTGGCTTTCGGCTTGCGCTGCTGACGCTCGGCGCGGGATTCATCGTCATAGGCGTGGGCGCGCAGCCAGCCAGGGTCGAAGCGGCTGCTGTGGCCGTCCTGCCAAGCCACCGACAGGCAACCTTCGCTGTCGATACCGGCGTTATCGGGCATCAGATCTTGAGCCACGTCGACGATTTCCAGTACTTGCTCGCGGGTCACGGTGTAAACGCATTGCGGGCACGGGCAGTTATCCCGCAGCCATTGATGGTGGAAAGGGCTGACGCGATCGTCGGCCCACTTCACCAGAACACTGTCCGCCAGGGTCTGCACGCCAGCCAGCGCGCTGATCAACGGATAGGTACGGAAGTCGGCAAATGCAGCGGCGGTATTCATGGCGATCTCCTTGTTATTTTTTTTGGGGTAGTGCGATCACTCGGCCAATGTACCCGGGTGTTGGCAGGTCCGCCTGTTCGGCGACGATGGCTTGCAAGCGGCCCAACGACTGTTCGCTGAACGGCGCCGAACGCGGCCCGGCGAGATCCACGTGCAGCAGCATCTGTTCGTTGCCTGCGAGCTCCTGGGCTTCACCGACCAGATGCAGGCTGTGATAGAGGTGCACGCGCTTGCTGTCGTGGGCGATGATTTGGGTGTGCACTTCGACCTGGGCGTCGAGCTTCACTTCGTGCAGGTAATTGAGGTGCAGTTCGAGGGTGAACAGCGAGTTGCCACTGGCCTCGCGGCTGTTGCTGTCCAGGCCCAGGCGATCCATCAGGGCATCGGTGGCGTAGCTGAAGATCAGCAGGTAGAAGGCGTCGCGCAGGTGGCCGTTGTAGTCGACCCAGTCGGGGATGATGGTGGTTTGGTAGGTGGTGAGGGTGGGCATGGTTTCTGATCCAATTTATAGAGTGACTGGACTGCCGCTTTCGCGAGCAAGCCAGCTCCCACAGGGGGAATGCATTCCAATGTGGGAGCGGCGGTGCGACGATTCGACTTGCTCGCGAAGAGGCCAGTGCTGTTGGCCCCAAGCCTAGGGGTTACTCGCTGAAAGCCATCCCATGCTTCTCTTTGGTGGTCTTTACCGCCTCCAGCACCGCCAGCAGGCAGTCATCACGATAGCGCTCCAGCGCCGAAATGCTGTGTTTGCCCAATTGATCGCTGGTGCCATCGACCACGTCGTCGATCAGCTTGTCGGTCAACTCCGGTGCCGGCAGGTAGGTCCACGGCAATTGCAACGCCGGGCCGAACTGTGCCATGAAGTGGCGCATGCCGGCATCGCCACCGGCCAGGGTGTAGGTCAGGAACGTGCCCATGAACGACCAGCGCAAACCCGCGCCAAAACGGATCGCGTCGTCGATTTCGCCGGTGGTCGCCACGCCGTCGTTGACCAGGTGCAGAGCCTCACGCCACAGCGCTTCGAGCAGGCGGTCGGCGATGAAGCCCGGCACTTCCTTGCGCACGTGCAGCGGGCGCATTCCCAGGGATTCATAGACTTTCATGGCCGCTTGCACTGCTTCAGGGGCAGTGTTTTTACCGCCGACCACTTCCACCAATGGCAGCAGGTAAACCGGGTTGAACGGATGACCGACCACGCAACGTTCCGGGTGCGTGGCGCTCTCGTAGAACTCGCTCGGCAACAGCCCGGAAGTGCTGGAGCCGATCAACGCATTGGGCTTGGCTGCCGCGCTGATTTTGCTGTGCAGCTCCAGTTTCAGCTCCAGTCGTTCCGGGGCGCTCTCCTGGATGAAATCGGCATCGCGCACGCACTCTTCGATGGTCGCGACAAAGCGCAGGCGATCTTGCGATGCACCCGGCGCCAGACCTTGTTTCTCCAGCGCGCCCCAGGCATTGGCGACGCGTTTGCGCAAGGCGGCTTCGGCGCCGGGGGCCGGATCCCAGGCCACGACATCCAGGCCATGGGCGAGGGCGCGGGACACCCAGCCGCTGCCGATGACACCGCTGCCCAGCGCGGCGAAGGTTTTGATTTCGGTGATAAAGCTCATGGTGGTTTCCTGAAGAGTTCGAAGAACCCTGTGGGAGCGGGCTTGCCCGCGAAGAGGCCGGTACATCCGACGAATCTTCAGCGGTAGAACCACCGCTTTCGCGGGCAAGCCCGCTCCCACAAGGGTATGTGTAGGTTCGGATCAACCGCGCTTGGTCAGGCCCATTTTTGCCCGGCCTTCAGCCGGGGTCAGGATGCGGGCACCGAGGCGGCTGAGGATTTCGCCGGCGCGCTCGACCAGTTGGCCGTTGGTCGCCAGCACGCCCTTGTCCAGCCACAGGTTGTCTTCCAGCCCGACCCGCACGTTGCCGCCGAGCAACACCGCTTGCGCCGCCATCGGCATCTGCATGCGACCGATACCGAAACCGGCCCAGACCGCGTCGGCCGGCAGGTTGTCGACCATGGCTTTCATGGTGGTGGTGTCTGCGGGAGCGCCCCAAGGGATGCCCAGGCACAGTTGGAACAACGGGTTGTCGAGCAGGCCTTCCTTGATCATCTGCTTGGCGAACCACAGGTGGCCAGTGTCGAAGATTTCCAGCTCGGCTTTAACGCCCAGCTCTTGAATGCGTTTGGCACCGGCACGCAGCTGGGCCGGGGTGGAGACGTAAATGGTGTCGCCGTCGCCGAAGTTCAGGGTGCCGCAGTCGAGGGTGCAGATTTCCGGCAGCAGTTCTTCGACGTGGGCCAGGCGGGTCAGCGGGCCGACCAGGTCGGTATTCGGGCCGAACTCCATCGGGTTCTCGCCGGCACCGATCTCCAGGTCGCCGCCCATGCCAGCGGTGAGGTTGACGATGATGTCGACGTCCGCCTCGCGGATGCGCTCCATCACTTCGCGGTACAGCGCCACGTCACGGCTGAACTTGCCGGTTTGCGGGTCACGCACATGGCAGTGAACCACGGTGGCGCCGGCCTTGGCGGCTTCCACGGCGGCAGCGGCGATCTGTTTCGGGGTGACCGGCACGTGTGGGCTCTTGGCGGTCGTGTCGCCAGCACCGGTGAGTGCGCAGGTGATGATGACGTCGTGGTTCATTTGGCGGTTCCTTACAGGCGAGTTTTGGCTTTGGCCAGGCGTGGTGGTCCCGTTCGCAGCCCGTCGGGGCTGCGAGTCGGTGGTTCGTTCGGGTTTATTTACTGGTCAGTTGCAGGTTTTCAGCGGCCGGCTTGCCATCGAAGGTGGTGACGCCTTCAAGCCAGCGCTTTTTGTCCTGCGGGTGATCCTTGAGCCATTGTTTGGCCGACTCGAAAGCGTCCTTGTGATTCAGCAGCGGCTGCATCATCCGGCTCTCGTCTTCGGCGGTGAACGTCAGGTTGCTCAGCAGGCGACCGATGTTCGGGCATTGTTCGGTATATGTCGGCGCGGTGACGGTCCACACGGTGGCCTTGCCTTCGTTCGGGCCGAGGGCGTCGTCGCTGCCGGTGAGGTAGGTCATCTTGACGTTGACGTTCATTGGGTGCGGCGCCCAGCCGAAGAACACCACGGCTTCGTTGCGACGTACGGCGCGATCCACGGCGGCGAGCATGCCGGCTTCGCTGGATTCGACCAGCTGGAACTTGCCGAGGCCGAACTGGTTCTTGGAGATCATTGCCTTGATCTGGGTGTTGGCGCCCGAGCCAGGCTCGATGCCGTAGATCTTGCCGCCCAGTTCTTTTTCGAACTTGGCGATGTCGGCGAAGGTTTTCAGGCCCTTGTCGGCGAGGTAGGTCGGCACGGCGAGAGTCGCGCGGGCGTCCTGCAGGCTTGGCGCCTCAAGCACCTTGACCTGTTTGGCGTCGACGAACGGGGTGATGGTCTGGGTCATCAGCGGGTTCCAGTAGCCGAGGAACAGGTCCAGACGCTGGTCGCGGATCCCGGCGAAGATGATTTGCTGGGAGGCGCTGGTTTGTTTGGTGCTGTAGCCGAGGCCATCGAGCAATACCTGGGTCATGGCACTGGTGGCGATCACGTCGGTCCAGTTCACTACACCCATGCGCACGTTCTGGCATGCGGCGGGTTCGGCGGCCATGACACTGGCGCTCAGTAAAGCGGTACCACTGAGTGCAAGAACACAGCTGCTGATCAGTCGTTTCATTCTCAGGTTCCTCGGCAGTTCGTTTATTGTGAGTTCCGGTGTCTGATGCGCCGGTGATGCCAAGTTACGCAGCAAAGCACCGATGAAAGCGCACTGCGGCGACCAGCTCTTGCACTGCAGCGACCTGCCCCCTTGAATGCCGCTCGCAACTGGCGTATCAACTCCCTACGCTGCCCGCCCTCTCGTTACCTGGCCTCCTGTTACCTGCTAAGCGAGTGCGCTCCATGTCCCAGGATTTCTACTTCTTGTTGATGCCGGGTTTCTCGGCCATCGGATTTATCTCGGCCATCGAGCCGTTGCGGGTCGCCAATCGCTTTCGCGGCGAACTGTACCGCTGGCATGTGCTGAGCGCCGATGGCGGGGCGGTGCTGGCCAGTAACGGCATGTCGGTCAACGCCGATGCGGCGCTGGAGCCGTTGAAAAAAGGCGCGACGCTTCTGGTGGTCGCCGGTTTCGAGCCCCTGAAGTTCACCACCCCGGCGCTGGAACACTGGCTGCGCCGCCTGGACCACGAAGGCGTGACGCTCGGCGCCATCGACACCGGCAGTTTCATCCTCGCCGAGGCCGGTTTGCTCGATGGTCATCGCCTGACCCTGCACTGGGAAGCCATCGATGCCTTCAAGGAATCTTATCCACAGCTCAGCGTTACTCAGGAGCTGTTCGAGATCGACCGCCGCCGCATCACCTCCGCTGGCGGCACTGCTTCCATTGATCTGATGCTGGATCTGATCGCCCAGGCCTACGGCCCTGATCTTGCGATCCAGGTCAGCGAACAATTCGTGCTTGGCCGCATCCGCCCGCGCAAAGACCACCAGCGCATGGAAGTCGCCACGCGCTATGGCATCAGCAACAAGAAGCTGGTGCATGTGATTGGCGAGATGGAGCAGCACAGCGAACCGCCCCTGAGCACGCTGGAACTGGCGGAATCGATCAAGGTGACGCGGCGACAGCTGGAGCGCCTGTTTCGCCTGCATCTGAACGACACACCGAGTAATTTCTACCTGCGCTTACGGCTGGAAAAGGCCCGGCAGTTGCTACGGCAGACGGACATGAGTGTGCTGGAGGTGAGCATTGCCTGCGGATTTGAATCGCCGTCGTACTTCACCCGCAGTTATCGGGCGAAATATGAGCGGTGCCCGAGGGAAGACCGGCGTACTGCCAAGGCATAAATTAAAAGATCGCAGCCTTCGGCAGCTCTTACATGAGATCTCCTGTAGGAGCTGCCGAAGGCTGCGATCTTTTGATCTTATTTCTTCACCAACGCCGAACACGCCGCTTTGTAAGCCTCATGCTGATACTTGTTCAGCGTCCCTGGCAGTTCGAAATTGTGCTTTTTAGCCTGCGCATTGATGGTCTGCGGCGACAGCAGGGTCACCTCGCAATTCTCCAGCAATTGGAAAACCCCTTCGATCTTGAATGTCGTCGGCCCGCCGGCGAACTCGCCTTTCTTGCTGCGCTTCTTGATCGCAATGCGGTCGATGGAATTCTCACGGACAAACGAAGCGACCTGAGCGGCGAACACTTTGACATTGGCGGCTTCGTCGTCATCGTCCAGGGCAATTTTCTTGGTTGCGAGCGCGACATGGCTCAGCGCCTGACCGTCCAGCGTGGCCACGGCGATGATCGCTTCGCTGCCTTTGATTTCGATGCCGCAGACTTTCATGTTCAATCCCATTAGTGACAGAGGGTATGCAGCTTACAGCTCAAGCTGGCTGGCCGTGATGCCAAACGCCAAAGCGATTTTTTCGCGAGTGGCTTTACGGGGCTTGGCGACTGTTTCCTGTTGGGCAAAGGCAGGCTGGGTTATGCCCATGCGTTTGGCTACTTCATCCTGGGTAAGGTTCAAATGTTCGCGCCAGGCGCGGATAGGGGTAGCGCCATCGACGATACGGCTCACTACCTCATGGGGGATCAAGTCGGGCTCGATTTTCTGCGCCACGTATTGTGCATAGGGAATGACCACGAAGGCTGGATTGCCTTCGGCGTCGTTGATGATTTGAATGTCAGTAGGTGCGTTCATCGCGTTTTTTGACCTCTTGAATACTGACCACTTTGATCGCGCCATCCCAATCAAACATGACCCGGTAATTACCGACACGCAGCCGATAAGCGTAGTCATGACCGACCAGTGCTTTGACATTGCCTGCCTCAGGCATGCCAGCGAGCGCCGTGATGGCATCACGAACCTGAATCTGGTGAACGGAATGCAATCTCAAGAGTTGCTTAACGGCCTTTCGAGTCCAGTGAATGCTGTTCATGGAAGAATATAAGTCTTTTATAAGATTTGCGAATCTTTGCTTATATTTTTATGCTTGGCCATCAGCAACATTTGTCGGCATGTTGCGTGAAAGGTCCGCAGAGCAGCGGCTTTGGACAGAAGCTGTAGGTCAGAGCAGAGTGCTTTGTGGGAGAAGGTTTTTTGGCGATTGAAAGCTGGTGGTAGCGCCAGCTTTCAGCGGGATACTCAGGACTATTCCTGCCCAATCGACTCCAAAAACTCCGACCGTTCATCACTCATCCGTGCCACACAATCGTTTTGGGCAATGGTGAGCGCCTTGCTGCCGGCGGTGGCCGGGAAGGTTTCGACGGCGCAGTCTGCGTCGCGGGTCTTCAGCCATTGCTGTTGGGCGGCTTTGATCCTGGCGGTGATGTCGGCCAGTTGCGACGGGTTTTTGCCGTACTGCGACTGCATGCGCTCGGTCAGGCCCTGGAGGTTTTCCTTGAGCAGATCTTCGGCGGAGGTTTTGCTGAAGGCCGAGCATTCCAGGGTCTGGATGTCGTTTTCGACTTTGTCGCACGGGTTGTCGTCGGACACCTGCGCTGCGTTTACGCCGGTCGCAATCAGTGCCATTGCCAGAATGATCGATTTCATTATCGTCGCCGCTCTTGTCCAGTGAAGCATCCAGTGATGCGGCGAATTCTGGCCCAAGCCGAGGGCCTTGAACAGGTCGGAGATTGTGCCTGGCGACGACCCTTTGTCGCGGATTGACGCTTTCGGCAAACCCCCTGTCGTTTTTGCACCCGGCTGCCCCTGCACCGAGGCATATGCTGGCCCCAAAGCGCCGGCACACGATTCGGCGCATGAATCGCTAATAGGGGACAGCCTGATGAGCCCAGCCGAATTGCACGCCGACAGCATCGTTATCGACGGGCTGATTATTGCCAAGTGGAACCGCGAGCTGTTTGAAGACATGCGCAAAGGCGGTCTGACCGCGGCCAACTGCACCGTGTCGGTGTGGGAGGGCTTCCAGGCCACTGTCAACAACATCGCTGCCAGCCAGAAGCTGATCCGCGAGAACAGCGACCTGGTGATTCCGGTCCGCACCACCGCCGATATCCGTAAAGCCAAGGAGCAGGGCAAGACCGGCATCCTTTTCGGCTTCCAGAATGCCCACGCCTTTGAAGACCAGATCGGCTATGTCGAAGTCTTCAAGCAGCTTGGCGTCGGTATCGTGCAGATGTGCTACAACACCCAGAACCTGGTGGGCACCGGCTGCTACGAGCGTGACGGCGGCCTGTCGGGCTTCGGTCGCGAAATCGTCGCCGAGATGAACCGGGTTGGCGTGATGTGCGACCTGTCCCACGTCGGTTCCAAGACTTCCGAAGAAGTCATCCTCGAATCGAAGAAGCCGGTCTGCTACTCCCACTGCCTGCCGTCGGGGCTCAAGGAGCACCCGCGCAACAAGTCCGATGAAGAACTCAAGTTCATTGCCGACCACGGTGGTTTTGTCGGCGTGACCATGTTCGCGCCGTTCCTGGCCAAGGGTATCGATTCGACCATCGACGACTACGCCGAAGCCATCGAGTACGTGATGAATATCGTCGGCGAAGACGCCATCGGCATCGGTACCGACTTCACCCAGGGCCATGGCCAGGACTTCTTCGAATACCTGACCCACGACAAGGGCTATGCCCGCCGCCTGACCAGCTTCGGCAAGATCATCAACCCGCTGGGTATCCGCACCGTGGGCGAGTTCCCGAACCTGACCGAGACCCTGCTCAAGCGCGGCCACTCCGAGCGGGTAGTGCGCAAAATCATGGGCGAGAACTGGGTCAACGTCCTCAAGGACGTTTGGGGCGAATAAGCCGCCGCATCTCTGAATCCTTTCCCGCTGCCGTTCGTGCAGCGGGCAACACAACAAATTTTCTGGAGTTAAGTTTTCATGGCCAAGATCGCCCCTCAATTGCCAATCGAAGTCGACAGTGAAACCGGTATCTGGACCTCCGACGCCTTGCCGATGCTGTACGTGCCGCGCCATTTCTTCGTCAACAACCACATGGGCATCGAGGAAGTGCTGGGCGCTGAAGCCTACGCCGAAATCCTCTACAAGGCCGGCTACAAGTCCGCCTGGCACTGGTGTGAAAAAGAAGCCGAATGCCATGGCCTGGAAGGCGTCGCGGTGTTCGAGCACTACATGAAGCGCCTGTCGCAGCGCGGCTGGGGGCTGTTCAAGATCCAGGACATTGACCTCGACAAAGGCACCGCGAGCGTCAAGCTCGAACACTCGGCATTCGTCTACGTGTACGGCAAAGTCGGGCGCAAGGTCGACTACATGTTCACTGGCTGGTTTGCAGGGGCGATGGACCAGATCCTCGCCGCTCGCGGCAGCAAGATCCGTACCGTGGCCGAACAAGTCTACGGTGGCTCCGAAGAGGGTCACGAAGACGGCTTGTTCACCGTCAAGCCGTTGTAAGTCGAGGAACCCGCCATGGCTTTCGAAGCAATGTTCCAGCCGATCCAGATCGGCAAACTGACCATCCGCAACCGCGTGCTCAGCACCGCGCACGCCGAGGTCTATGCCACCGACGGCGGCATGACCACCGACCGGTACGTCAAGTATTACGAAGAGAAAGCCAAGGGCGGGATCGGCCTGGCGATTTGTGGCGGCTCGTCCGTCGTGGCGATCGACAGCCCGCAGGAGTGGTGGAGCTCGGTGAACCTGTCCACCGACCGCATCATTCCGCACTTCCAGAATCTGGCCGATGCCATGCACAAGCACGGCGCCAAGATCATGATCCAGATTACCCACATGGGTCGTCGCTCGCGTTGGGACGGCTTTAACTGGCCAACGTTGATGTCGCCGTCGGGCGTGCGTGAGCCGGTGCACCGTGCCACTTGCAAGACCATCGAGCCGGAAGAAATCTGGCGGGTGATCGGCAACTATGCGCAGGCTGCGCGTCGTGCCAAGGCCGGTGGCCTGGACGGCGTGGAATTGTCGGCTGTGCACCAGCACATGATCGACCAGTTCTGGAGCCCGCGCGTCAACAAGCGTACCGACGAATGGGGCGGTACCTTCGAAGGCCGCATGAAGTTCGGCCTGGAAGTCTTGAAAGCCGTGCGCGCCGAGGTCGGTGACGACTTCTGCGTAGGCATGCGCATCTGCGGTGATGAGTTCCACCCGGACGGCCTGTCCCACGAAGACATGAAGCAGATCGCCAAATATTACGACGACACCGGCATGCTCGATTTCATCGGCGTCGTCGGCTCGGGTTGCGACACTCACAACACCCTGGCCAACGTGATTCCGAACATGAGCTACCCGCCCGAGCCGTTCCTGCACCTGGCGGCCGGGATCAAGGAGGTGGTCAAGGTTCCGGTGCTGCACGCGCAGAACATCAAGGACCCGAACCAGGCCACGCGCATTCTGGAAGGTGGCTACGTCGACATGGTCGGCATGACCCGCGCCCACATCGCCGACCCGCACCTGATCGCCAAGATCAAGATGGGCCAGATCGACCAGATCAAGCAGTGCGTCGGGGCCAACTACTGCATCGACCGTCAATACCAGGGTCTGGATGTGTTGTGCATCCAGAACGCCGCAACTTCCCGTGAATACATGGGCCTGCCACACATCATTGAAAAAACCACCGGCGTGAAACGCAAAGTGGTGGTAGTTGGCGCTGGCCCTGCGGGGATGGAAGCCGCTCGCGTTGCCGCCGAACGTGGCCACAACGTGACCCTGTTCGAGAAGAAAGAATTCATCGGCGGCCAAATCACCACCGCTTCGAAAGCACCACAACGGGATCAGATCGCCGGTATCACCCGCTGGTACCAGTTGGAGCTGGCTCGGTTGAAAGTCGATCTGCGCCTGGGCACTGCGGCGGATGCGCCGACCATCATGGACCTGCGTCCAGACGTGGTGGTGCTGGCCGTCGGTGGACATCCGTTCATCGAGCAGAACGAACACTGGGGTGCGGCTGAAGGTCTGGTGGTCAGCAGCTGGGATGTGCTCGACGGCAAGGTTCTGCCTGGCAAGAACGTGCTGGTTTACGACACCATTTGCGAGTTCACCGGCATGTCTACCGCGGACTTCATTGCGGACAAGGGCAGCCAGGTCGAAATCGTCACCGACGACATCAAGCCGGGCGTGGCGATTGGCGGCACGTCGTTCCCGACGTACTACCGCAGCATGTACCCGAAAGAAGTGATCATGACCGGCGACATGATGCTGGAGAAGGTTTACCGCGAAGGCGACAAGCTGGTTGCAGTGCTGGAAAACGAATACACCGGTGCCAAAGAGGAGCGGGTGGTGGACCAGGTGGTCATCGAAAACGGTGTGCGCCCGGACGAGGAAATCTACTACGCCTTGAAGGAAGGCTCGCGCAACAAAGGCCAGATCGACGTCGAAGCCTTGTTCGCGATCAAGCCGCAACCTTGCCTGGAGCAGAGCGGCGACGGCTACCTGCTGTTCCGCATCGGTGACTGCGTGGCACAGCGCAACGTGCATGCGGCGATCTACGACGCGCTGCGGTTGTGCAAGGATTTCTAAGGTTTTGACACCCCCTGTGTAGGAGCTGCCGAAGGCTGCGATCTTTTGATCTTGTTTTTAAGATCAAGATCAAAAGATCGCAGCCTTCGGCAGCTCCTACGCCGACCGTGTTTCTCCAAGATGTACTGGTGGGAGCTTCACCATGTTGAACACCCTTCTTCCAATCCTGTTGTTCGCCGCCCTGGGCCTTGGTGTCCTGGGCGCGTTGCGGCGGGTGGCCATGTGGCGCCGGGGCCGGGCTTCGAAAGTCGACCTGATCGGCGGCCTGTTCGCCATGCCCAAGCGCTACATGGTCGACTTGCACCATGTGGTGGCGCGAGACAAATACATTGCCAACACCCACGTCGCCACGGCCGGCGGTGCGGTGGCGTCCATCGTGCTGGCGATTCTGGTGCATGGTTTCGGCCTGCATAACCGTTTCCTCGGCTATGCGCTGCTGCTGATGACAGCGGTGATGTTCGTCGGCGCGATCTTTGTTTACCTGCGTCGGCGCAACCCTCCGTCGCGCTTGTCGAAAGGCCCGTGGATGCGCCTGCCGAAAAGCTTGCTGGCGTTCTCGGTCTCGTTCTTCCTGTTGACCCTGCCGGTGGCCGGGATCCTCCCGGAAAACTTCGGTGGCTGGCTGGTGGCGGCGGTTCTCGGGGTAGGCGTGTTGTGGGGCGTGTCGGAACTGTTCTTCGGCATGACCTGGGGCGGGCCGATGAAGCACGCCTTCGCCGGTGCGCTGCACCTGGCCTGGCACCGTCGCGCCGAACGCTTCGGTGGCGGTCGTTCCACGGGCCTCAAACCTCTGGACTTGAACGACCCGACCGCGCCACTGGGCGTGGAAAAACCCAAGGATTTTACCTGGAACCAATTGCTCGGCTTCGACGCCTGCGTGCAGTGCGGTAAATGCGAAGCAGCGTGCCCGGCCTTCGCCGCCGGTCAGCCGCTGAACCCGAAAAAACTGATTCAGGACATGGTCGTCGGCCTGGCCGGTGGCACCGATGCAAAATTCGCCGGCAGCCCGTATCCGGGCAAGCCGATAGGCGAACACGGGGGCAATCCGCATCAACCGATCGTCAACGGTCTGGTGGACGCCGAAACCCTGTGGTCGTGCACCACCTGCCGTGCCTGCGTCGAGGAATGCCCGATGATGATCGAGCACGTCGATGCCATCGTCGACATGCGCCGCCATCTAACCCTGGAAAAAGGCGCGACTCCGAACAAGGGTGCCGAAGTCCTGGAAAACCTGATCGCCACCGACAACCCGGGCGGTTTCGCGCCGGGCGGGCGGATGAACTGGGCAGCAGACTTGAACCTCAATCTGCTGAGCGAAAAGAAATCCACCGACGTGCTGTTCTGGGTTGGCGATGGCGCCTTCGACATGCGCAACCAGCGCACCCTGCGCGCCTTCGTCAAAGTGCTCAAAGCGGCGAAAATCGACTTCGCCGTGCTCGGCCTCGAAGAGCGCGACAGCGGGGATGTGGCCCGACGTCTGGGCGACGAAGCGACCTTCCAGCTGTTGGCCAAACGCAACATCCAGACCCTGGCCAAGTACAGCTTCAACCGCATCGTCACCTGCGATCCGCACAGCTTCCACGTGCTGAAAAACGAGTACGGCGCCTTCGATGGCAACTACCTGGTGCAGCACCACAGCACCTACATGGCGGAAATCATTGATGCTGGCGCGCTGAACCTCGGTCAGCACAAAGGCGACAGCGTGACCTACCACGACCCGTGCTACCTCGGCCGCTACAACGGCGAATACGAGGCGCCGCGTCAGGTCCTGCGCGCCCTCGGGATCGAAGTGAAAGAGATGCAACGTTCCGGTTTCCGCTCCCGCTGCTGCGGCGGTGGTGGCGGCGCGCCGATCACCGACATTCCGGGCAAGCAGCGCATTCCCGACATGCGCATGGAAGACATCCGCGAAACCGGCGCCGAACTGGTGGCCGTGGGTTGTCCACAATGCACCGCGATGCTTGAAGGCGTGGTCGAACCCCGGCCGATGATCAAGGACATCGCCGAACTGGTGGCTGATGCGCTGCTCGAAGACGCCGCGCCGGGAAAGCCTTCGGCACCGGCCAAACGTGAACCTGCGGAGGTGCACTGATGAGCGACATTATCCGCCGCGACCCTCGGGCCGAATGGATTGCCCGCAACCGTCTGCACCCGCTGCACGCAGCCATGCAGCCGGCGCAACACAGCTGGATGGGGCCTAACGGCGTCATCCGCAAAAATCCCCATGGCATCGGTTTCATTGGTCCCAATGGCATCAAGCGTATCGACCGTAGCGGCGCTCAGCAGGGTGGAGCGACAAAACGTTCAGCCGCTGTTGAAGTGCAATTGCCGCTACATCAGGTGACCGCGCCGGCGTTTTACATCAGCGTGGTGCCGGACATGGTCGGTGGCCGCTTGAGCAGCCACGACCGTGACCTGCTGGGCCTGGCCCATCAACTGGCCGGCAAGGACGGCGCAGTGCTGGCCGTGGTGTTCGGCGAACACAAGGAAAACGCCTTCGCCACGGCAGGCGTCGACCGCCTGTTGGTGCTGGAAGGCGAAGAATTCAGCGGTTATGCACCGGAACAACGGGTCCAGGGGCTGCGGGCTGTGGATAACCAGTTCAGTCCGCGTCACTGGTTGCTGCCGGACAGCCGCAGCGGTGGTGGCGAACTTGGTCGCCGCTTTGCCGCCGCACTGGGCGAACGCCCGGCCACGCGGGTTTGGCAGGTCAAGGATCAGGAATGCATCGGCCGCGCCGGTGCTGGTTTGCAGGATCTTGCACGTCCGCTGGCGCGATTGATTCTGGCGGCTGTCGAGTGCGCCGAACCGGTCAGTGAAACCCGTCACGAAGCCTTGCCCGTGGAGTTATCCACAACCGTGGCGCGCAGCCTGTCGCGGATCGAAGATCTGGGCGCGGTGGCCGTCGATCCGGCGGCAATTCCCATGGCGGAAGCCGAGTTCATCTTCTCCGGCGGCAACGGGGTCAAGGACTGGGGCCTTTTCCACAGGACCGCCGAAGCCCTCGGCGCGACCGAAGGCGCATCGCGGGTGGCGGTGGACGACGGCTTCATGGCCCGCGACCGCCAAGTCGGCGCATCCGGTACCTGGGTCACCGCACGGGTCTATGTGGCGGTGGGGATTTCCGGGGCGATCCAGCACCTGCAAGGCATTGGTGCCTGCGACAAGGTGGTGGCGATCAACCTCGACCCCGGCTGCGACATGATCAAGCGCGCGGACCTCTCGGTGATCGGCGAGAGCGCGGAAATTCTTCAAGCCTTGATCGAGGCGGTAGAGGTTTACCGCAACGACGCAAAGCGCGATGCGGCTTAAGGGAAGGAAAGGGTTATGAGCACGAAAATCATCAGCCTGGTGTCCATCGGTGCCCACCCGACATCCGGTCGGCCGCGTCGCGCGGAGCAGGATGCGCGGGCGGTGGAACTGGGCCTGCAACTGGCTGGGGATAACTTGCAGGTGCTGCATGCCGGCGACATTGCCGAGCCTGCCTTGCGCGCCTACCTGGGCATGGGGCTTGAGCAACTGCATGTGCTGGAGCAACCCCAAGGCGCCGACGCGCTACCGGCGCTGACCGACTATTTGCGTGATGCCGGGGCGCAGGTGGTGTTGACCGGCAGCCAGGCGGAAACCGGTGAAGGCTCGGGCATGTTGCCCTTCCTGCTGGCCGAAAGCCTGGGCTGGCCGCTGGTGGTGGGGCTGGCGCAGGTCGAGTCCATCGATGGCGGTTCGGCGCTGGTGCTGCAAGCCTTGCCCCGTGGTCAACGCCGTCGCCTGAAGGTACGCCTGCCGTTTCTGGCGACGGTGGATAACGCCGCCCCCAAGCCTCGGCAAAGCGCTTACGGCCCGGCTCGACGCGGTGTGCTGCAAGCACAGGACGTCGAGGTCATCGACGATGAACTGCTCGCGGTCGCCACTCTGCAACCGGCCAAGCCACGGCCCAAGCGCCTGAAGGTGATCAAGGCCAAGAGCGGCGCCGACCGCATGAAAGCCGCGACGGCCAAGGCCAGTGGTGGAGGCGGGCAGGTGCTTAAAGGCGTAACGGCCCAGGCCGGTGCCGAGGCCATCCTCAAATTGCTGATTGAAGAAGGTGTGGTCCGCTAACGCTTTCCTTCATGTGGACTGGATAAATCTGGCAGAGAAAAAATAATGGCAGTTGAATTTCGTTCGGCAGTGCGTGCGGACGCGCGCGCGATTGCGCGTCTGTTCCAGATTTCCTCAGAGGGCGCTTCGGATTACATCTGGAGCCAGTTGGCCGAGCCCGGTCAGGATTTGCTGGATGTAGGTGCCATTCGATACGCCCGGGACGACGTGGATTTCTCCTACCAGAACTGCCTGATTGCCGAGGCCGATGGTCAGGTCATTGGCATGATGCACAGCTACGCGATGCGCCACGATCCACTGGCTGTGCCGACGACCGACCCGGTACTGGCGCCTTACGCCGACATGGAGGTACCCGATACCCTGTACATCTCCAGCCTGGTCCTGCATGAAGGCTGGCGCAACCGGGGACTGGGCGTGCAGTTTCTCGCCCATGCTCAAGAACGCGCCGACCAACTGGGGCTCAATGGCCTGAGCCTGATCGACTACGCCGCCAACGCTGGCGCCCGGCGTTTTTACGAGCGGCACGGTTTCGGGATCATCAAGACCTGCCAGATCACCCCTCATCCCATGATCCGCGTCAGCGGTGACGCCTATCTTATGCACAGGCCTTGAGCTTGCTCGAGGGGGCGACCGGCGGCGGTTATCCACAACGCCACGAACCCTTGCTCTCGCCCCACGCCGACGAGGGCAGTGAGCTACAGTTTTCAATGCGCTGATCAGGGGTGCGGTACGCTTTCGGGAGCTTTCAGACATTCAGCGCTGACTCATAAAAACCGGTTTTTATGACTGGCCTGAATATGAAGACTTTCGCTCTTCTGGTGCTCTGTGCATCAGCCATGTGGTTATCCACAGGTGTGATCTCTGCCGCCCAGACAAATGCGCCTGTGGCTGACCAGGATTTTTACCGCTGGATAGACTCCGAACAGGGGCGCAGCGCGTCCCTGGCGCAACTGCGGCAACAGTGCGACAAGGTGCTGGATGCCGATAGACACCTCAGTTGCTCGGTAACTGTCTTCGCCAGATTGCTCGAAGCCAAGGCCGCCAACCAACTCCCTGAATACTACCTCGCGATCAAGGCCAGGCATGCCCGGGCGATTGCCGCCAGCGCCGATCTGAAACCTCTGTTCTCCACGTTTGGCAGCAAATCACTGGCTATGCTGGCGGCGACTGGCGATTTCACGGTCAAGGGTTCGACGCGGCATGAGGTGCTGCCGCTCTATCCGTATGCCGGCGACTTTTACATCGCTGAACAAGTGCTGCCATTTATCGAGGTCGGCGCGGCCAATGGTGCCTCGGCGCGTTTTGTACTGGACACGGGGGCACCGCAAACCCGGGTCAACATCGACACCGCGAAACAGATGGGCATCAGGTTGTTGCCCGATGCTTTTTATCGCTACAGCACGTTTTATGGCGAAAAAGGCCTGGCTGCGAGGCTGGGCATTCTCCGGTCGCTGAAAGTCGGCACCCGTGAATTCAGGAACGTCCTGGTCTTTGTCAGCGACCGCGATAATCTGTTGGGGCTGGATCTGATCAGCAAGCTGGGGCGCTTGAAGATCACCAGCAGAACACTGGAGCTGAATCCGCCGCCTGCCACACGCTGTGATGCACCGATTGCCATTAGCCGCCTGGATCTCAATCAACGGTTGGTGGTGGCCGCACAGCTGGATCGCCGGGCAACGCAGGCCATCATCGATACGGGAAATGTCGACTACCTGACGGCCTCGTCACCTGGCAGGCAACTCAGCGATGCGCAGGCGCTGACACCGGGAAGCTCGAGCGTTTCCACCAACGACAACAAGCGTTTCCAACGCTTCGACGGCGTATTGGCCCTGCCGGGCAACACCATGGCGGTTACCTACAAATACTACCCGGGCTTTACCATCCCGCCGGCGCTGATAGCAGGGCAATACGTCCCGTCGATATTGCTCGGATGGCGCGCCTTCAAAGACTTTGAACTGAACCTGGATATTGAGTCGGGTCGGTCGTGTTTTAATAAAGTCGGATAGTAATTTTATTTTGTGTCCGAAAAAATAACCCTGTTCGTAAGACGATTCTTTTATTTGTTTAGGTCTTTTCTTGGTTGTTGATGTTTTGTTTCTTTGTTTGTAGGAAGTGATTGGTTTTTGTTGGTTTTTTACTTTTAATCTCTTTCTATTTCAATTGGTTAGCCTTTTGGTTTGTTGTTTTTAGATGTTTAATAATAAGTCTGGCTCGCCTTCAGAGTCTCAGATTGATCCATGATGAGGCTGTTGTTGGTCGGCATTGATTGATGTATATCTACTTCGCCGGCTGCTGCGATACGAGTTTTTAAAGTCGCGTTATTCTCGACTCATGATGATCATGGATCAAAGGCCGGGCTGGAGATGATATGTGCGGCAACTGTTGGCACAGAAAATTTACATTTATAGGGATGTATCGGATGAACAATGGAATTGTACTCCCTCCTTTAGTAGTTAGAGCAATGGCACCAACTTATTCCCCGGTGCCAGCCGGTGCTGCCTGGCCGGCGCCAATTCCTGCAATGGTGTTTGCTGCTCAGCAAAGGGAACGTAATATTTATTATAGTCAAGGCTTGTGGCGAGAGATGATCATAAAGATCACTGAAGAACAGGGCTTTTACATTAAAAATGGTGTTCTCACCGCTGGCTTCACCCCGGCCTTGGCGCGTGACATGGTGACGATGCCGTTTGCGGATAATTACATTTGTTTAAATCCAAATATGTCACCGACCCAAGCACTGAATTATGCATCTTTTAACTTGGCG
Source organism: Pseudomonas monachiensis (assembly GCF_047345015.1). NCBI lineage: Bacteria > Pseudomonadati > Pseudomonadota > Gammaproteobacteria > Pseudomonadales > Pseudomonadaceae > Pseudomonas > Pseudomonas monachiensis. The sequence continues at coordinate 5,704,265 of NZ_CP178857.1, read as the reverse complement.
AATGCCTCCACTCAACAGCCTACGGGGTTTTCCGGTGGGGTACTAACTCCGGTTGCTGCTTTAGGTCATTTCCTTTTGGGTAAGGGGAGGGCTGCCGAAACAAATATCAATAGTTTAGGGTTGAACTTGTCTAGTACTAAAATTCCTATGCTTGAGGCTGCGCTAGCTGCGGCACCCATAGGTCGGACAGTAATAACTTTGGATAAAGTTCCTTACGACATCTCATCGGATTCTTGGATGACGTCTTCCTGGCTGGGGAATATTACGCTGAAAATTGAAGGTGCTATAACAAGGCAAGATAACGGTCGATTGACATTTAGCGGTGGAGCGCGAGCCTATAATGATATTTATGATGCGAACCCCAGTACTTTTAGAAGTGCGGTTGGGGAAAATGCAACGAGTGTGCTGGCTGTTATTGAGAAATACTTGAATGCAATGCCGTACGAAATCGCTATTAAGGGTACTAACGTAATATATATAGAGCGTTAAATGTTTAGTTGGATTTGATATCGAAAGCGCATAGGTTAGAGGCTTTCGATAGGTATTTTTCAGCTTGGTCGTGCAAAGCTGGCGGCCAAGTTAAATTTCCTAGAGGCGGAATGTTTATGCGGTCTTGTCAGTTTCTGTTAATCGCCATTTTATTTTTTATTGGTGCTTGGATTTGTTTGCTTTGCGCAGGAGTATACGTTCCACCAAATCCGACAGATCTTTCTGATACGGACGGTCTGTCTGCAATAATTCTGTATACGGTTGCTCTACAAGGTATTGGCCTTGTAGCCATCTTGTTTGTCGTGGCGGGAATATTAGTGTCGTTGGGAGTAAAGTCGAAGCCCTATAATGTAAGGTTAATGGTTTTTATATTGTCAAATTCTATTTTTGTACTTTCATCTTTTCTAGGCATTTCGATAATTTTGTCAAATGTATTTGGCACACTTTGCGGTGGATTTGGACTTGTTCTTTATTTAAGTGCGATTGGTCTGACGCTGGCTGCTGCTCCCAGGCGCCCATAGTTTCGGTCTAAGGTGCCGACATCCTGATCCCTGTGACACGCTTTCAGTTCTTCATAAGCGTGTTTACCCACAATCCCTGTTGGTGGTTCTGTGGATAACATGTTCGCCCCTCGCTACACCCCATATAGATCAAGCCCTGCAAGCCTTCGGTTAAAAAACAACCAGCCCTGTTCGTGGTTTTCCCAAGCTTTTTCAAGGGGATAAGTGCTGCTGTGGATGCAGACTTGCCCCCAATCTCTGTTGGCGCTTCTGTGGATAAGATGTTTGCTATCGGCTGTAGGCCTTACAAATAGCGGCTTTCATGGGTGTGATCAAAAAGTGATCAATTGATGGTTGTGAGCCGTAGAATTCCATGCAGACACCGGCTTTTTGCGGGTCATAGCGGTTTTCCACAGCGTCTTCGAAGTTAACCCCAAAGTCTGTTGGCGCTTCTGTGGATAAGGTGTTTGCCATCCTCTGGAAGCTACGCAGTTCGTGCCTTTCAGGCTTCTGATCAAAAAACGACCAGTCCGTCCGTGGAAGCATGCTTCTGGATAAGTCACGGTTTTTCTTTGGTTTTTGTGGAGAAATTTTGCAACCTTTCCACAGTTGTCCCCAATAGCTGTGGGTGGAGATGTGGATAACTTGTTTGCGGAAGGCTGGGAGGTGCGGCGGGCATAGGCCTGAACGAGATAGATCATATTTCGTACAGTTCTAAATGATCGGGGAAAGTGAGGCCGCTTTCGCGAGCAAGCCCGCTCCCACAATGACCGAGGCGTTCACAGGGTTTGTGTGCGCCACCGATCCACTGTGGGAGCGGGCTTGCTCGCGAAGCTTTTTGCGTTTGATGTTTAGCCGCTAACCGGAACCCCTTTCAGATACGGCGCAGGCTCGGCCCCCAGGTTGCTCAGCAGACGCTCGCTGTACCAGTCCACGAAGTTCACCACGCCAAACTCATAGGTCTTGGAGTATGGCCCAGGCTGGTACGCGGTGGAGTTGATGCCGCGCTGGTTCTCTTCGGCCAGGCGGCGGTCCTGGTCGTTGGTGGCGTCCCAGACCTGGCGCATGCGCTCCACGTCGTAGTCCACGCCTTCGACCGCGTCCTTGTGCACGATCCACTTGGTGGTGACCATGGTTTCCTGGGCGCTGATCGGCCACACGGTGAACACGATGATGTGATCGCCCATGCAGTGGTTCCAGGAGTGGGGCAGATGCAGGATGCGCATCGAGCCCAGGTCCGGGTTCTTGATGCGGCCCATCAGCTTGGCGCAGCCCTGTTTGCCGTCCATGGTCATCGACACGGTGCCCTTGAGCAGCGGCATGCGCACGATGCGGTTACGCAGGCCGAAGCTGGCGTGGGCGTAAGGGATCTTCTCGGCTTCCCAGGCAGCGGCGGAGGCGGCCACGTGGTCCTTGAACGCCTGGTCGGCGCGCGGATCGGTGACGTCGTCCCATTCCAGCAGGGTTTTGAGCAGTTCCGGGTGCGACGCGTTGCAGTGGTAGCACTCGCGGTTGTTTTCCAGCACCAGTTTCCAGTTGGCCTTTTCCATCAAGGTGGTTTGCACCGCCACCTTGGTGTTCTCCATGTCGTACGGTTCCATGTAGTGGTTGAGCGTCGACAGGAAGTCATCGATGGCCGGTGGGTTCTCCGCCAGGCTGATGAAGATGTAGCCGCCAGCGGTCTTCACGTTCACTGGCTTGAGGCCGTACTGGTTCATGTCGAAGTCGGCGCCCATTTCGGTGCCGGCGAACAGCAGGCGGCCGTCCAGTTCGTAGGTCCACTGGTGGTAGTGGCAGACCAGCTTGGCGACCTTGCCCTTGTCGCTGGTGCACAGACGCGAGCCACGGTGGCGGCAGACGTTGTGGAACGCATGCACCACGCCTTCGGCGCCACGGATCACGATGATCGGGTTCTTGCCGATCTGCAGGGTCAGGTAGTTGCCCTTGGCGGGGATCTCGCAGGTCATGCCCGCGATCAACCACTCTTTCTGAAAGATTTCCTGCATGTCGATATCAAACAGGCGCTCGTCGGAGTAAAACGGCTGCGGCAGCGAGAACGTGCGCTCGCGCTCTTGCAGCATCTGTGCAGTGGCCTTGCGTGCGGGTTCCAGCGGATCGCCCAGGCTGATTTTTGCGGTGACGTCCATCGATTTGATCCTCAAGGCCATTCTGTGTGGCCGGCGAAAGTGACTTGGCTACGGTTTGCTACGCAAGGTGTAAAAGGTTGTGTCTTGGTATGGGGCGAGTGTGGGGCCGGCGCGGGGCAGAACCTTATCCATGGGCGACATGGTGCAATCTGTTCCCGACGCGCAAGCCCCGGTAGCCGGGGGCTGGTCGCGATAAGCATGTCAATGTCGCAGATAGGTAAATGGATGGTTCGCGCTATACGCAGAATCGCCAACATGAAGGCCGGCAGTCGGCCGTGGAGATCAGCATGTCCAATAGTTTCCTGAATCCGGTAACCACCCAGACCTGGGCCAATGGTCGACACATCGTCCGTTGCGTCAAAGTCATCCAGGAAACCTGGGATGTGCGCACCTTTTGCTTCATGGCCGACCAACCGATCATGTTCTTCTTCAAGCCGGGGCAGTTCGTCACCCTTGAGCTGGAGATCGAAGGGCAGCCGATCATGCGCTCGTACACCATTTCCAGCTCGCCGTCGGTGCCGTACAGCTTTTCGGTAACCATCAAGCGCGTGCCGGGTGGCAAGGTGTCCAACTGGTTGCACGACACCCTGCACGAAGGCCAGGAGCTGGCGGTGCACGGGCCGGTCGGGCTGTTCAACGCCATGGACTTCCCGAGCCCGAAAGTCCTGTACCTGAGCGGCGGCGTGGGGATCACCCCGTGCATGTCCATGGCGCGCTGGTTCTATGACACCAACGCCAACGTCGACATGACGTTTATCCACAGCGCCCGCTCGCCCAAAGACATCATCTATCACCGCGAGCTGGAACACATGGCGTCGCGGATCGATAACTTCAGCCTGCACCTGATCTGCGAGAAGCACGGACTGGGCGAGCCATGGGCCGGTTATCGCGGTTACCTCAATCACAAGATGCTGGAACTGATGGTTCCTGACTTCCTCGAGCGCGAAGTGTTCTGCTGCGGCCCGACGCCATACATGAACGCGGTCAAACGCTTGCTCGAAGCCGCTGGCTTCGACATGTCGCGTTACCACGAAGAGTCCTTCGGAGCGACCCCGCCAGAGGCGCGCGCCGACGCCGTGGAGCACGCCGAGCAAGCGGCCGACGCACCGGAACTCGACGCGGCAGACCTGCATCAAGTGGAATTCACCGCCTCCGGCAAGAGCATCCGCGTGGCCCCGGGCGAGACCGTGCATGCGGCAGCGGCCAAGGTCGGCCTGCTGATTCCGAAAGCGTGCGGCATGGGGATTTGCGGGACGTGCAAGGTGTTGAAGCTGGGCGGCGAAGTGGAGATGGAGCACAACGGCGGGATCACCGAGGAAGACGAAGCCGAAGGGTTCATCCTGTCGTGCTGCAGCGTGCCGAAGGGGGATGTGCGGATCGAGTTCTAAACAGCGCCGATCTTCGCCCTGTAGGAGCAGCCGAAGGCTGCGATCTTTTGACTTTTTTACAATCAAGATCAAAAGATCGCAGCCTTCGGCAGCTCCTACGGGGCATGTTTAGAAAATCAGTCGACAAACAGATCCGTCATCAGCTTGTCGCTGCTGTCGGGCGCGAACCGATAGTGTTCGAACTCCGTCACACCGTTCTCCCGCAGTATCTCCTCATCAATCAGCAAGCGCCCGGTGATGCTGCGCCCGCTGCTGCCCAGAATCACATGCGCCGCATCCGCCATGATCGCTGGCAGGCGCGCATGCTTGAACGATTCCCTCGACCCCAGCTGAAACTCGATGGCGGCGGTGGCAATCATCGTCTGTGGCCACAGCGAGTTGACGCTGATCCCGTAGTTCTTGAATTCCTCACTCATGCCAAGCGTCAGCATGCTCATGCCGTACTTGGTGACGGTATAGGGGCTGTATTGGGCGAACCACTTGGTGGCCAGGTTCAGCGGAGGGGACAGGTTGAGGATGTGGCCACCGGACTTCTTCAGGTACGGCAACGCAGCCTGGCTGCACAGCAAGACGGCGCGGGTGTTGATCTGGTGCATCAGGTCGAAGCGCTTGAGTTCGAGGTGCTGGACCCCGGTGAGCTTGATCGCCCCGGCGTTGTTGATCAGTGCATCGATACCACCGAAATGTTCGTTGGCCTGGGCCAGGGCCTCACGTACGGCATCCTCCTCCCGCACATCCACTTGCAAGGCCAGCGCCTTGCCGCCTGCGGCTTCCACTTCCTTGGCCACACTGAAAATCGTGCCCGGCAGCTTGGCGTGGGGTTCGGCGCTTTTGGCGGCTATGACGATGTTGGCCCCGTCGCGTGCGGCCCGCAGCGCGATCTCGCGGCCAATGCCGCGGCTGGCGCCGGTGATGAACAGGGTTTTGCCTTGCAATGACATGCTGACGCTCCTGATTGTTGTTATGTGAGCGGTTCGGCTCGACAAACAATGTAGACGAGGAGCAAGCAACAGGGGGAGATGGTGTTGGCTTTTGTGGGAGCGAGCTTGCTCGCGATAGCGGAGTGTCAGTCGACATCAATGTTGGATGTGCTGGCCTCATCGCGAGCAAGCTCGCTCCCACAGGGGAGCGGTGTAAACCAATGTTTTAGTGGGACATGACTTCCCGGATATCCCGCGCCAGTTCCCGCACCCGCTCTTCCTCGGTGTCCCACGAGCACATGAAGCGTGCGCCGCCGTTGCCGATGAAGGTGTAGAAGCGCCAGCCCTTGGCGGTCAGTGCGGCGATGGCCGGTTCCGACAGTTGCAGGAACACGCCGTTGGCCTGTACCGGGAACATCAGCTCAACGCCGGGAATGTCGCTGACCAGTTCGGCGAGCAATTGTGCGCAGTGGTTGGCGTGGTTGGCGTATTTGAGCCAGGCGTCGTTTTCCAGGATCCCGACCCACGGTGCCGACAGGAAGCGCATTTTCGAGGCCAGCTGCCCGGCCTGCTTGCAGCGGTAATCGAAGTCTTCGGCCAGTTTGTGGTTGAAGAACAGTATTGCCTCGCCCACCGCCATGCCGTTTTTCGTGCCGCCAAAGCACAGCACGTCGACACCGGCCTTCCAGGTCAGGTCAGCCGGGGTGCAGCCGAGGAATGCGCAGGCGTTGGAGAAGCGCGCGCCGTCCATGTGCAGGTTCAAGCCAAGCTCTTTGCAGGTGGCGCTGATGGCGCGGATTTCGTCCGGCGTGTAGACGCTGCCGACTTCGGTGGCTTGGGTCAGGGTCACGACGCGGGGTTTCGGGTAATGGATGTCCTGGCGCTTGAGCGCGACCTCGCGGATCGATTCCGGGGTCAGCTTGCCGTTTTCAGTGCGGGCGATCAGCAGTTTGGAGCCGTTGGAGAAGAATTCCGGGGCGCCGCATTCGTCAGTTTCGACGTGGGCGGTTTCCGAGCAGATTACGCTGTGGTAACTCTGGCACAACGACGACAACGCCAGCGAGTTGGCGGCGGTGCCATTGAAGGCGAAAAACACTTCGCAGTCGGTTTCGAACAGCTTGCGGAATCCGTCAGAGGCGCGGGCGGTCCACTCGTCGTCGCCGTATGCGCGTTGGTGGCCGTGGTTGGCCTGTTCCATGGCCGCCCAGGCTTCAGGGCAGATGCCGGAATAGTTGTCGCTGGCGAATTGTTGGCTCTTGTCGGTCATGGCCTGCTTCCGTGGTCGAGATGCCTATGGTGAAGCGTCCCGTGGTCAATGAGGGTGCGCACCGTACCCAAGATCGTCAGGTGGAGCACACTGGATGTCGCTGTCGGGAACATACACAGTCGAAGGGCAATTATGCACGTGACTATGTACAAGAGCATGTACAAGAGCATGCACGAGGCCATGCACTTAAAGCCGCGCGATGGGGCACTGGATCTGCTCAAGTGGCTGGCGCTTTTGAGCATGGTGCTCGATCACCTGCGATATGTCGGTTATTCCGCCGATTTGTTGTATGTGCCGGGGCGCCTGGCGTTTCCGTGGTTCTGCCTGGCGATGGCGGTCAATCTGGCGCGAAAGCCTGTTTTGGTGAACGCCGGGCAATGGCGTTATCTGGGCTGGTTGTTGCTGTTTAGTGCGGTGAGTGAAATTCCTTACCGGATGTACATTCCCAATCCCGACACCTTGAATGTGCTGCCCACCCTTGCCCTGGGCTTGCTGGTGGTTCGTGGCTGGCAGCAGCCGGTGCTTGCGTCGCGCCTGCTGGCGGTGGGCGCGTTGCTGTTGGCAGGTTTTTTCTCCCAGCGATTGATGTTCGGGTTCTTTGGCGTGCTGTTGCCACTGGCGATGTTGCTGGTGCTGCAACGGCCCTGGTATTTCGCGCTGTTGGCGGGGTTGGTATGCCTGGCGGCCAATCAGTGGCAGGTGCTGTATTACGCCGCTCGTCTGGGCAATTTCACGGCGATTCCGGCCATCGTCGCGTGTCTGATTGCGCCATGGCTCGGGCTGTTCTTGTTGCGACATGCAAAGGACGTAAAACCACCACCGATGCGGCGCTGGGCGTATGCGCTCTATCCATTGCATTTCCTGGTGTTGCTTGCAGTGCGTCAGGTTATCGCCTGACCCTGTGGGAGCGGGTTTGCTCGCGAAGCAGGCACTGCGGTATTTCAGACAGACTGCGTTATCGTTCTTCGCGAGCAAGCCCGCTCCCACAGGGGTTGCATGCTGATTTGAGGTTTGTGTTTGGCCCGCCATTTCTCCCCATGTCGTAAACGCACCTTTGCGTGGCGCCCGTAGGCATTTGACCCTTTGAAGCCAGTCATACCATCGCTACCAAAGGGCACTGCCGAAATGCCAGTGCCTTACCGAGACGAATGGCGCAAAGATGCCGCTGGGAGAGACGCGATGTTCAGCAAGCAAGACCAGATCCAGGGTTACGACGATGCACTGCTGGCGGCGATGAATGCCGAGGAGCAACGCCAGGAAGATCACATCGAGCTGATCGCGTCGGAGAACTACACCAGCAAGCGCGTGATGGAAGCGCAAGGCAGCGGTCTGACCAACAAATATGCCGAAGGCTACCCGGGCAAGCGCTACTACGGTGGCTGCGAGCACGTCGACAAGGTTGAGGCGCTGGCCATCGAGCGCGCCAAGCAACTGTTCGGCGCCGATTACGCCAACGTGCAGCCGCACTCCGGTTCCTCGGCCAACAGCGCCGTGTACCTGGCCCTGCTGCAAGCCGGCGACACCATCCTCGGCATGAGCCTGGCCCACGGCGGTCACCTGACCCACGGCGCCAAAGTGTCGTCCTCGGGCAAGCTGTACAACGCCGTGCAGTACGGCATCGACACCAAGACCGGTCTGATCGATTACGACGAAGTCGAGCGCCTGGCCGTCGAGTGCAAGCCGAAGATGATCGTTGCCGGCTTCTCGGCCTACTCCAAGACCCTCGACTTCCCACGCTTCCGCCAGATTGCCGACAAGGTTGGTGCACTGCTGTTCGTCGACATGGCCCACGTGGCCGGTCTGGTCGCTGCCGGCCTGTACCCGAACCCGCTGCCGTACGCCGATGTGGTCACCACCACTACCCACAAGACCCTGCGCGGTCCACGTGGCGGCCTGATCCTGGCCAAGTCCAACGAAGAAATCGAGAAGAAGCTCAACGCGGCAGTTTTCCCGGGTGCCCAGGGCGGCCCGCTGATGCACGTGATCGCCGGTAAGGCGGTGTGCTTCAAGGAAGCGCTGGAGCCTGGCTTCAAGGTTTACCAGCAGCAAGTGATCGACAACGCCCAGGCCATGGCCGGCGTGTTTATCAAACGCGGCTACGATGTAGTGTCCGGCGGTACCGACAACCATCTGTTCCTGGTCAGCCTGATCCGTCAGGGCCTCACCGGTAAAGAGGCAGATGCCGCTCTCGGTCGCGCCCACATCACTGTGAACAAGAACGCTGTCCCGAACGATCCACAGTCGCCGTTCGTGACCTCGGGCCTGCGCATCGGTACCCCGGCGGTCACCACTCGCGGCTTCAAGGTGACCCAGTGCGTCACGCTGGCCGGCTGGATCTGCGACATCCTCGACAACCTCGGCGACGCCGATGTCGAGGCCAATGTCGCCGAGCAAGTGGCAGCCCTGTGCGCGGACTTCCCGGTTTATCGCTGAGTGCGGTTTTGGAGTAAATGACTATGCAACGCTACTCGGGCTTCGGCCTCTTCAAACACTCTCTCAGCCATCATGAAAACTGGCAGAAAATGTGGCGCACGCCGACCCCTAAAAAGGTCTACGACGTGGTCATCGTCGGCGGTGGCGGGCATGGTCTCGCCACGGCCTACTACCTGGCCAAGGAGCACGGCATCACCAACGTGGCCGTGGTCGAGAAAGGCTGGCTGGGCGGTGGTAACACTGCGCGCAACACCACCATCGTTCGCTCCAACTACCTGTGGGACGAGTCGGCGCACCTGTACGAACACGCGATGAAACTGTGGGAAGGCCTGTCCCAGGACCTGAACTACAACGTGATGTTCTCCCAGCGTGGCGTCTACAACCTGTGCCACACCCTGCAGGACATCCGTGATTCCGAGCGTCGGGTCAGCGCCAACCGCCTCAACGGCGTGGACGGTGAGCTGCTCGATGCCAAACAGGTGGCCGACGAGATTCCGTACCTCGACTGCTCCAAGAACACCCGCTACCCGGTGATGGGCGCTACCGTCCAGCGTCGCGGCGGCGTGGCCCGGCACGATGCCGTGGCCTGGGGCTTTGCCCGTGCCGCTGATGCCTTGGGCGTGGACCTGATTCAACAAACCGAAGTGATCGGGTTCCGCAAGGAAAACGGCGTGTGCATCGGCGTTGAAACCAACAAAGGCTTTATCGGCGCCAAGCGCGTCGGCGTAGTGACCGCCGGTAACTCCGGGCACATGGCCAAGCTCGCCGGTTTCCGCCTGCCGATCGAATCGCACCCGCTGCAGGCGCTGGTGTCCGAGCCGATCAAGCCGATTATCGACAGCGTGATCATGTCCAACGCCGTACACGGCTACATCAGTCAGTCCGACAAGGGCGACCTGGTGATCGGCGCCGGTATCGACGGCTACAACGGCTACGGCCAGCGTGGTTCGTACCCGGTGATCGAGCACACCGTCCAGGCCATCGTCGAGATGTTCCCGGTGCTGTCGCGGGTACGCATGAACCGTCAGTGGGGCGGCATCGTCGACACCACGCCGGACGCATGCCCGATCATCTCGAAAACCCCGGTACCGAACATGTTCTTCAACTGCGGTTGGGGCACCGGCGGCTTCAAGGCCACACCTGGTTCGGGCAACGTGTTTGCCGCGAGCCTGGCCAAGGGTGAAATGCACCCACTGGCCGCACCTTTCTCCATCGACCGTTTCCACAACGGTGCGTTGATCGATGAACACGGCGCTGCTGCGGTTGCCCACTAACAGGAGAAATCCCCATGTTGCATATCTTCTGTCCTCACTGCGGCGAGTTGCGCTCCGAAGAGGAATTCCACGCATCCGGCCAGGCGCACATCCCGCGTCCACTGGATCCGAACACCTGCACCGACGAGGAGTGGGGCGACTACATGTTCTTCCGCGATAACCCGCGCGGTCTGCACCACGAGCTGTGGGATCACGTCGCCGGTTGCCGTCAGTACTTCAACGTCACCCGTGACACCGTGACCTACGAGATTCTCGAAACCTACAAGATCGGCGCCAAGCCACAATTCACCGACAAGACCGATAGCCCGAAAGCGGCCAGCACGGCTCTGGGAGAGAAGGTATGAGCCAGATCAATCGCCTGTCCAATGGCGGACGGATCGACCGCAACAAAGTCTTGACCTTCACCTTCAACGGCCAGAACTACAAAGGCTTCGAAGGCGATTCCCTGGCCGCTGCTCTGCTGGCCAACGGCGTCGACATCATCGGTCGCAGCTTCAAGTATTCCCGTCCGCGCGGCATCTTCGCTGCCGGCGCTGAAGAGCCGAACGCGGTACTGCAGATCGGCGCCACCGAAGCCACGCAGATCCCGAACGTGCGCGCCACGCAACAGGCGCTGTACCAAGGTCTGGTCGCCACCAGCACCAACGGCTGGCCGAGCGTCAACAACGACATGATGGGGATTCTCGGCAAGGTCGGCGGCAAGCTGATGCCACCGGGTTTCTACTACAAAACCTTCATGTACCCGCAATCGTTCTGGATGACTTACGAGAAGTACATTCGTAAGGCTGCCGGTCTTGGCCGCTCGCCGACCGAGAACGATCCGGACACCTACGACTACATGAACCAGCACTGCGACGTGCTGATCGTCGGCGCCGGCCCTGCTGGCCTGGCCGCTGCACTGGCGGCTGCGCGCAGCGGTGCCCGCGTGATCCTCGCCGATGAGCAGGAAGAGTTCGGCGGCAGCCTGCTCGACTCCCGCGAAAGCCTCGACGGCAAACCGGCGATGGAGTGGGTGGCCAGCGTTATCGACGAACTGAAGAACACCCCGGACGTGCTGCTCTTGCCGCGCGCCACCGTAAACGGCTATCACGATCACAACTTCCTGACCATTCACGAGCGTTTGACCGATCACCTCGGCGACCGCGCACCGATTGGCCAGGTGCGTCAGCGCATCCACCGGGTCCGCGCCAATCGCGTGGTACTGGCGACCGGCGCTCACGAGCGTCCACTGGTCTACGGTAACAACGACGTGCCGGGCAACATGCTCGCCGGCGCCATCTCGACTTACGTGCGTCGTTACGGCGTGGCACCGGGCAAGAAGCTGGTGCTGTCGACCAACAACGACCACGCCTACCGCGTTGCCCTGGATTGGCTCGATGCCAGCCTGCAAGTGGTGGCTATCGCCGATGCCCGCAGCAATCCGCGTGGTGCGCTGGTGGAAGAAGCCCGCGCCAAAGGCATCCGCATCCTCACCGGCAGCGCCGTGATCGAGGCCCGTGGCAGCAAGCGCGTGACCGCTGCCCGTGTGGCCGCCATCGACGTCAAAGCCCACACCGTGACCAGCCCGGGCGAATGGCTCGACTGCGATGTGGTCGCCAGCTCCGGTGGCTACAGCCCGGTGGTTCACCTGGCTTCGCACCTGGGCGGCAAGCCGACCTGGCGTGAAGACATCCTCGGTTTCGTACCGGGCGAAGCACCGCAGAAACGCGTGTGTGTCGGTGGCATCAACGGCGTCTACGGCCTCGGCGATTCCCTGGCCGATGGTTTTGAAGGTGGCGTTCGCGCTGCTGCCGAAGCCGGCTTCCAGTCGGTCGAAGGCGTGTTGCCAAAAGCCCTGAGCCGTCTCGAAGAGCCGACCCTGGCGCTGTTCCAGGTGCCCCATGAAAAGAACACCGCCCGGGCGCCGAAGCAATTCGTCGACCTGCAAAACGACGTCACCGCCGCCGCCATCGAACTGGCGACCCGCGAGGGCTTCGAGTCGGTCGAGCACGTCAAGCGCTACACCGCGCTGGGCTTCGGTACCGATCAGGGCAAGCTTGGCAACGTCAACGGCCTCGCCATCGCTGCCCGCTCGCTGAACGTGACCATCCCGCAGATGGGCACCACCATGTTCCGCCCGAACTACACGCCGGTGACTTTCGGCGCCGTGGCCGGTCGTCACTGTGGGCACATCTTCGAGCCGGTGCGTTACACCGCACTGCATCAATGGCACCTGAAAAACGGCGCCGAGTTCGAAGACGTCGGCCAGTGGAAACGTCCTTGGTACTTCCCGAAATCCGGTGAAGACCTGCATGCCGCCGTGAAGCGCGAATGCAAAGCCGTGCGCGACAGCGTCGGCCTGCTGGATGCTTCGACCCTCGGCAAGATCGACATCCAGGGCCCGGATGCGCGTGAGTTCCTCAACCGCGTCTACACCAACGCCTGGACCAAGCTCGATGTGGGCAAGGCGCGTTACGGCCTGATGTGCAAAGAAGACGGCATGGTCTTCGACGACGGCGTGACGGCTTGCCTGGCCGACAACCACTTCGTCATGACCACCACCACCGGCGGCGCGGCTCGTGTTCTGCAGTGGCTGGAGCTGTACCACCAGACCGAATGGCCGGACATGAAGGTGTACTTCACCTCCGTCACCGACCACTGGGCGACCATGACCCTGTCCGGGCCGAACAGCCGCAAGCTGCTCGCTGAAGTCACCGACATCGACCTGAGCAGCGAAGCCTTCCCGTTCATGACCTGGAAAGAAGGCCTGGTGGGTGGTGTGCCGGCGCGGGTATTCCGGATTTCGTTTACCGGTGAGCTGTCGTACGAAGTCAACGTGCAAGCCGACTACGCCATGGGCGTGCTGGAAAAAATCGTCGACGCCGGCAAGAAGTACAACCTGACCCCGTACGGCACTGAAACCATGCACGTGCTGCGGGCGGAGAAGGGCTTCATCATCGTCGGCCAGGACACTGACAGCTCGATGACCCCGGACGACCTGAACATGGGCTGGTGTGTCGGTCGCACCAAACCGTTCTCGTGGATCGGCTGGCGTGGCATGAACCGTGAAGACTGCGTGCGTGATCAGCGCAAGCAACTGGTTGGGCTGAAGCCGATCGATCCGAACAAATGGCTGCCGGAAGGCGCGCAACTGGTGTTCAACACCAAGCAAGCCATCCCGATGACCATGGTGGGTCACGTGACTTCCAGTTACCTGCACAACTCCCTGGGCTATTCGTTCGCCATGGGCGTGGTCAAGGGCGGGTTGCAGCGGATGGGCGAGCGAGTGTTCGCACCGCTGGCCGACGGCAGCGTGATCGAGGCGGAAATCGTTTCTTCGGTGTTCTTTGATCCGAAGGGCGAACGCCAGAACGTTTGATGGCTTCAAGGCTTGTGAGTGGGCATTGACACCGAGTCGGCCCATTCGCGAGCAAGCCCGCTCCCACAGGGGAATGCGGTCAAATGTGGGAGCGGCGGTGCGACGATTCGCCTTGCTCGCGAAGGCGGTAGTGCAGCCACCACAAGGCCGGAACCAACAGAATTCAGGAAAGGTGCTTTATGACCGCAGCCAATGTTTACCAACAACGCCCAACCTCCGGGGCCAAGGCCGAGTCGTCGTTGCATCACGCCGACCTCGCCAGCCTGGTGGGCAAGGGTCGCAAGAACGCCGGCGTGATCGTGCGTGAAAAGAAACTCCTCGGCCACCTGACCATCCGTGGCGATGGCCACGATGCAGCATTCGCCGCAGGCGTGCACAAGGCCCTGGGCATTGAGTTGCCAGGCGCACTGAGCGTCATTGTCAAAGGCGAAACCAGTCTGCAATGGATGGGGCCGGATGAGTGGCTGCTGATCGTGCCGACCGGTGAAGAACTGGTCGCCGAGCAAAAACTGCGCAAAGCGCTGGGCGATTTGCACATTGCGATCGTCAACGTCAGCGGCGGCCAACAACTCCTCGAACTGAGCGGCCCGAACGTGCGCCAGGTGCTGATGAAGTCCACCAGCTACGACGTGCACCCGAACAACTTCCCGGTGGGCAAGGCCGTCGGCACGGTGTTCGCCAAATCGCAACTGATGATCCGTCACACCGCCGAAGACACCTGGGAACTGCTGATTCGTCGCAGCTTCTCGGATTACTGGTGGTTGTGGTTGCAGGACGCTTCTGCCGAGTATGGCCTGAGCGTGCAGGCCTGATCACCACCTTTACCGATTTCTCAGGAGTCACCGCATTATGAGCCGCGCCCCAGACACATGGATTCTGACCGCCGACTGCCCCAGCGTACTCGGCACCGTGGACGCGGTGACCCGCTTTCTGTTCGAGCAGGGCTGCTACGTTACCGAGCACCATTCCTTCGATGACCGGCTCTCGGGCCGTTTTTTCATTCGTGTGGAATTCCGCCAGCCTGACGGTTTCGACGAGCAGTCCTTTCGCGCGGGCCTGGCCGAGCGCGGTGAAGCCTTCGGCATGATCTTCGAACTGACCGCGCCGAACTACCGGCCGAAAGTGGTGATCATGGTTTCCAAGGCCGATCACTGCCTCAACGACTTGCTCTATCGCCAGCGCATCGGCCAGTTGTCGATGGACGTGGCCGCCGTGGTCTCCAACCACCCGGACCTCAAGCCGTTGGCCGACTGGCACCAGATTCCGTACTACCACTTCCCGCTGGACCCGAACGACAAACCGTCGCAAGAGCGCCAGGTGTGGCAGGTGATCGAAGAGTCCGGTGCGGAACTGGTGATCCTTGCGCGCTACATGCAAGTGCTGTCGCCGGAGCTGTGCCGCAAGCTCGATGGCAAGGCGATCAACATTCACCACTCCCTGCTGCCCGGGTTCAAGGGCGCCAAGCCCTACCACCAGGCCTACAACAAGGGCGTGAAACTGGTGGGCGCCACCGCGCATTACATCAACAACGACCTGGATGAAGGCCCGATCATTGCCCAGGGTGTCGAGGCAGTGGACCACAGCCATTACCCGGAAGACCTGATCGCCAAGGGGCGGGATATCGAAGGGCTGACCCTGGCCCGGGCGGTGGGGTATCACATTGAGAGACGAGTGTTTTTGAACGCCAATCGTACGGTCGTTCTCTAGATTGCTATCGCGAGCAAGTCGAATCGTCGCACCGTCGCTCCCACAGGGTTTTGTGTCGTTCACAAATCTTAAGTTCAACCCGAATCACTGTGGGAGCGGGCTTGCCCGCGAAGAGGCCCTTACAGGCAACACAAGAAACAGCATCTGTACCCAAGCACTTAACGCGCTGCCTGCCTGGGCAACGCGGTTCCATAAAAACAACAGCGAGGTGAAAGCATGTCTGGTAATCGTGGTGTGGTGTATCTCGGCGCTGGCAAGGTCGAAGTGCAAAGTATTGACTATCCGAAAATGCAGGACCCGCGCGGCAGGAAGATTAACCACGCTGTCATCCTGCGTGTGGTGTCCACCAACATCTGTGGTTCCGACCAGCACATGGTGCGCGGGCGTACCACAGCGCAAACCGGCCTGGTGCTGGGCCATGAGATCACCGGTGAAGTGATCGAGAAGGGCAGCGACGTCGAGAACCTGCAAATCGGCGACCTGGTATCCGTACCGTTCAACGTGGCTTGCGGGCGCTGCCGTTCCTGCAAGGAAATGCATACCGGCGTGTGCCTGAGCGTCAACCCTGCGCGTCCGGGCGGTGCTTATGGTTACGTCGACATGGGCGACTGGACCGGCGGCCAGGCCGAATACGCCATGGTGCCGTACGCCGACTTCAACCTGCTGAAACTGCCGGATCGCGACCGTGCGATGGAAAAAATCCGCGACCTGACCTGCCTCTCCGACATCCTGCCGACCGGCTATCACGGTGCCGTGACCGCTGGCGTCGGCCCGGGCAGCACTGTGTACATCGCCGGTGCCGGTCCGGTCGGCCTGGCGGCGGCCGCATCCGCTCGCCTGCTGGGCGCGGCGGTGGTGATCGTTGGTGACGTCAACACCGTGCGCCTGGCCCATGCCAAGGCCCAGGGCTTCGAGATCGCCGACCTGTCACTCGATACCCCGCTGCACGAACAGATCGCCGCACTGCTGGGCGAACCGGAAGTGGATTGCGCCATCGACGCTGTAGGCTTCGAGGCCCGTGGCCATGGCCATGACGGCGTGAAACACGAAGCCCCGGCCACCGTGCTCAACTCGCTGATGGGCGTGGTGCGCGTGGCCGGCAAGATCGGTATCCCCGGCCTCTACGTGACCGAAGACCCGGGCGCCGTCGACGCTGCCGCGAAAATGGGCAGCCTGAGCATCCGCTTCGGCCTGGGTTGGGCCAAATCCCACAGCTTCCACACCGGCCAGACCCCGGTGATGAAGTACAACCGCGCGCTCATGCAAGCGATCATGTGGGACCGCATCAACATTGCTGAAGTGGTGGGGGTGCAGGTGATCAGCCTGGATCAGGCGCCGCAGGGTTATGGCGAGTTTGACGCGGGTGTGCCGAAGAAGTTTGTGATTGATCCGCATAAGATGTTTAGTGCGGCGTAAGTCTTTGCGTAAACAAAAAACGGCGACCTTCGGGTCGCCGTTTTTGCTTGGATATCTTTTTCAAACAGCCGCCAAGGTTCCTGATTCGATGCCGGCCCCAACCAGCTGCCCGGTCGTGCCGTTCATCGCGTGGCATCCGGGGATTCACGTTTTCTATGCGTGACCGGGTAAAAACGGATGCGCGGCAAGGAACATGATTGAGGATACCCGGTCAAATCGGCAGTTTTACCGCCGGTTTTCGGATGGTTTCGTGGCACAAGAGGATGTCTGAATGAAGATTTCACGCGGTATTGCACTGGCTTCGCTGTTGACGCTGTCCGCCAGCCCGGCCTTTGCACAGTTCAGCCTGGGCGATGCGGCCAATGCCATTGCCGGCATGAAGGGCGGTGACGCAGCTGCGACCGCCGCACCAACGCCGCAGACAGCCGATCTGCTGAGCACTCTCAGTGAACTGGACATCACCCCAGAGCAAGCCATTGGCGGTGCCGGGGCGATGCTGGGGCTGGCGAAGAACCAGTTGAGTTCGACCGACTACTCGCAACTGGCCAAAAGCGTGCCGGGCATCGACATGCTCTCGGGCGGCGGTGAGTTGGGCGCACTGGCCGGTCTGCTTGGCTCCAGCGGCAAAGCGGCAGGGCTGGATAACGCCCTGGGCAACGTCAAGGACACCAACGACCTGAACAATGCCTTCAGCGCCTTGGGCATGGACAGCGGCATGATTGGCCAGTTTGCCCCGGTGCTCCTGCAATACTTCGGTCAGCAGGGCGTCGGCGGTACGCTGCTGAGCAGTCTGGGCAGCATCTGGGGCGCTGGCGCCGGTAGCTGATTCAGCGGCGTCCGGCGCGCAAGGCGTCGATGCGCCGGTCCTTCTCGATCCAGAGCTGGTTGACCCAGTTCTGGACCTTCTCGCGAAATACAGGATCGTTTTCGTAATCGCCCTGCCACAGCGCCGGGTCGAGTTCGCGGGTCTGGATATCGATGATGACCCTCGGCACATTGCCGCTGATCAAGTCCCAGAACCCCGGAATC
The DNA here is from genome assembly GCF_047345015.1 of Pseudomonas monachiensis. Taxonomy (NCBI): domain Bacteria; kingdom Pseudomonadati; phylum Pseudomonadota; class Gammaproteobacteria; order Pseudomonadales; family Pseudomonadaceae; genus Pseudomonas; species Pseudomonas monachiensis. The sequence continues at coordinate 5,686,337 of NZ_CP178857.1, read as the reverse complement.
TTCTGCTGCGGGTAAACCACCGTCACATCGAGAATCGCGTCCAGCTGCTCACCCATCGCCGCCAGCACAAAGGCCACCCCGCCGGCCTTGGGCTTGAGCAGGTGATTGAACGGTGACTGCTGCTGGGCACTTTTGGCCGCCGTGAAGCGGGTGCCTTCCAGATAATTGACCACTGTTACCGGTTGGCGCTTGAACAGTTCGCAAGCCTGTCTGGTGATTTCCAGATCCTTGCCGGCCAGTTCCGGGTACTTGGCCAGGAACGCCTTGCTGTAGCGCTTCATGAACGGGTAATCCAGCGCCCACCACGCCAGGCCCAGGAAGGGTACCCAGATCAGTTCTTTCTTGAGGAAGAATTTGAAGAACGGCGTGCGCCGGTTCAGCGTCTGGATCAGCGCCGGGATGTCGACCCAGGATTGATGGTTGCTGATCACCAGATATGAAGTGTCGCGACGCAGATCGTCACCGCCACGGATGTCCCATTGGGTGGGGATACACAGGCGGAAGATCAGCTTGTCGATCTCCGACCAGGTCTCGGCGATCCACATCACCGACCAGGAGGCGTAATCGCGAAAACGGCCGGGCAGGACCAGCTTGAGCAAGGCAAACACCATCAACGGCCCGATCAGGACCAGGGTGTTGAGCACAAGCAGCAGGGTCACGAAACAGCCGGTGAGCAGGCGGCGCATAAGTCACTCGTGGAAGCGGTTGGGCGCGCCATGATAAGCAGCTTCGGGCGACAGGCCAAATCAGCGGTGACGAATGTTTCACTTTTGGGTCGGTAGGCTTGTGGGAACGTTCAAGCGCACGACGGTCTAAAATCCGACTGTTCACTCTCATGGAAACCCATTACGTGAAATCCCTCCTTGCAGTGCTCTCCCTCATCGCCCTGCCGGTCATGGCCGCCGAGCCGACCCTCTATGGTCGTTACGAATACATCGCCCTGCCGGAAATCGGCGGGAAGGTCCTCAAGGCGAAAATGGACACCGGCGCCCTGACCGCGTCGCTGTCGGCCAAGGACATCGAAACCTTCAAGCGTGACGGCGAAGACTGGGTGCGTTTCCGCCTAGCCACCAAGGATGCGGGCAATCAGGTCTATGAACACAAGGTCGCACGGGTAAGCAAGATCAAGACCCGTTCCGAAGAGGACGAGGATGACAGCGAAGTGATCGCACCCACCAAGCGTCCGGTGGTCGATCTGGAACTGTGCCTGGGTAACGTCAAGCGCACGGTCGAGGTCAATTTGACGGATCGCAGCAGCTTTAACTACCCATTGCTGATTGGGGCCAAGGCGCTGCGTGAATTTGGGGCTGCGGTGAATCCAGCTCGGCGTTTTACGGCGGATAAGCCGGATTGTTGATTATATGAACGGGGCACCTTCGCCGGAAGGTGCCAAGCTAGATATGATCCGTGTTTGGTTCAGCTTGAAAAATACCCCGGCTCCCCCCGACGTATACCCCTATTACTAATGGGTTGCGCACTAAAGAAATTCAGCTCTCTGATTGTTGTTTCACTGTCTACGGTTCTTAAAATGTTGTTCCTTTCGGTGCCGACATTTTGCCATGCGCTTACAGTCTTCCGAAATTGAGTAAACTCTTGTGTTGGCATGTGTTCAACTGAGTCTGAAAGAGCAGAATGACTTGAAGTGATGGTGCCGCTGTTCGGCGCGCTGTTAGGTGAGGTTGCTGAATTACCGCTTGTACTGTTTGCATTGTTCAAACGAAGCTTCCGGTCCATGTTATTACCGTCGACATATGCTTGGTTGAGCTCCTTTTGGAACTGTTTCTCCTCCTTTTTCGTCAGTTTTGTCTGCTTTTGTTTTGAGGGGATTTTGGAGGGGAGTTGTACGCGATCTGGGTTGCCCGGAACTTGTTGCCATGCACCAATTTGTACAACGGTTTCGGGTTTGGATGTTTTTTTCATCACACCGATTTTTCTTAGAAAAATTTTAAGCGGACGCCAGGTGTGCCCCGTTGGATCATTGCGATTTACTGGTTCTCCTCCACAGTACGCATAAGCATTAACCCCACCCACCCCAAACGGACTCCAACTATCCGGGCTGTTAAACCGCATCAACACCGGATTGAACTGGCGATAACCATTGCCCAAATGATAATGCCCGGTCACCGGGTCCGGCCGTTCGCCGTTGAAGCCGAGCAGGCTGAGCAATCCGTTTTCCGCCGGGCGATGACCGTAGGGTGAATAGGTGAGGGGGTTGGGCTGAGTGGCATCGAGAGCGTTGAGCACCGAGAGTTGTTGGTCGGTTGCCAGCAGTGTGGTGGTCGCTTTGGTATCGAGTTGTTTTAGCTCAGCCAGTGGTTGGCCGTCATGCTGAAGGATGCTTGACCGAACGGCACCCTGAATCTCGGTGGCCAGTCGATTTTTGCAATGAAAGTGCTGAATAGCAGGTTGCTGAAGTACTGTGCAGCCATTTTGGCGATCCAATGGATCGTAGTGATAGCGACACAGTTCGGTGTCACGTGATGTGTTGGACATGGGTTGAACTCCATTCAAGATCCGGATCGCTCAACCTTGAGCATCGGAGTTTTTTCAGCCATTGCCTACTATCAGAACTGCTAGGTACTACAGACCTGACCGCCAATCAGTTCAGCCGGATTGACGCCGATCCCCCCTTGAGTCACCGTTCGCCCACTCAACCAGCGGGCTCGGACGCCATGCCTCATATCCTGATTGTCGAAGACGAAGCGGCCATTGCCGACACCCTGGTTTTCGCCCTGCAAGGCGAGGGCTTCACCACTACATGGCTTAGCCTCGGCGCGGCGGCGCTGGAGCACCAGCGCCAGACTCCGGCGGATCTGATCATTCTCGATATCGGCCTGCCGGACATCAGCGGCTTCGAAACCTGCAAGCAACTGCGGCGCTTCAGCGAAGTGCCGGTGATGTTTCTCAGTGCCCGGGATGGCGAGATCGATCGCGTCGTGGGCCTGGAAATCGGCGCCGACGATTATGTGGTCAAACCGTTCAGCCCTCGGGAAGTAGCGGCGCGGGTCCGGGCGATTCTCAAGCGCATGGCGCCCCGCACAGTGAGCGAACCGTCGACGCCGCTGTTTCGCATCGATAGCGAGCGTGTGCAAATCAGTTATCGCGGTCAACCGCTGACTCTGACCCGCCATGAATTCCGTCTGTTGCAATGCCTGCTGGAGCAGCCCGGGCGCGTCTTCAGTCGCGAACAGTTGCTCGATGCCCTGGGCGTGGCCGCCGACGCCGGTTACGAGCGCAGCATCGACAGCCACATCAAGAGCGTGCGCGCCAAGTTGCGACTGGTGAAGGCTGACGCCGAGCCGATCCAGACCCACCGCGGCCTCGGCTATAGCTACAACCCGGGACAAAGCTGATGCCGTTGGGAATCCGGATTTTCCTGGTCTATGCACTGTTCATCGGCTTGACTGGCTACTTTGTGCTCAACACGGTCATGCAAGAGATCCGCCCCGGCGTTCGCCAGTCCACCGAAGAAACCCTGGTCGATACTGCCAACCTGATGGCCGAGATCCTGCGCGACGATTTCAAGGCCGGCAGCCTCAATCAGAACCGCTGGCCGGAACTGCTCAAGGCCTATGGTGAACGACAGCCCGGAGCGAAAATCTGGGGTTTGCCAAAGAATCAGGTCAATCACCGCATCTACGTCACAGATGCCAAAGGTATCGTCGTGCTGGACTCCAGCGGGGTGGCGGTGGGGCAGGATTACTCGCGCTGGAATGACGTCTACCTGACCCTGCGCGGCGAATACGGCGCTCGCTCCACGCGCAATGACCCGAACGATCCGGGGTCTTCGGTGATGCACGTCGGCGCGCCGATTCGCGACAACGGCCAGATCATCGGCGTGGTCACCGTGGCCAAGCCCAACAGCTCGTTGCAGCCTTATGTGGATCGCACCGAACGCCGGTTGCTGGCGTATGGAGCCGGGCTGATCGGCCTCGGTCTGCTGTTCGGCGCATTGTTGTCCTGGTGGCTGAGCCGTGCCCTGCGAAGATTGACGGCCTACGCCCAAGGCGTCAGTAAAGGCCGGCGGGTTGAAGTGCCGCACTATCGCGGCGGTGAACTCGAGCAGTTGGCCACGGCGGTGGAGCAGATGCGCACGCAGCTTGAAGGCAAGGCCTACGTCGAGCGTTACGTGCACACATTGACCCATGAGCTGAAGAGTCCGCTGGCGGCGATTCGTGGTGCGGCGGAGCTGTTGCAGGGCGAGATGCCTCCGGGACAGCGGCAACGGTTCGTCGGCAACATCGACAGCGAAAGTGCGCGCATGCAGCAGTTGATCGAGCGGCTTTTGAACCTGGCACAGGTCGAGCAGCGCCAAGGGTTGGAGGAGCGGGTGGCGGTGCCATTGGCGGCATTGGTGGATGGCCTGCTGAACGCGCAATCTGCGCAGATCGAAGGTAAACAGTTGCGCGTAGAGCAAACGATTCCATCGGACCTGGTGCTAATCGGCGAGCCATTTCTGCTGCGTCAGGCGTTGGGCAATCTGCTGGACAACGCGCTGGATTTCACCCCTGTTGAAGGCGTGCTGCGATTTACCGCCGAACGGGCAGGCGAGCAGGTCGAGTTCAAGCTTTTCAATCAGGCAGAGCCTATTCCCGACTACGCGCTGCCGCGTTTGAGCGAGCGTTTCTACTCGTTGCCGCGTCCCGACAGTGGGCGCAAAAGTACCGGGCTCGGGCTCAATTTTGTCGAGGAGGTGGTCAAGCTGCATGGCGGCACCCTGAGCATCGGCAATGTCGATGGCGGTGTGCAAGTGACAGTGCACCTGCCATAGGGCCGGGTCCAGTCTCCACAAAGTCTCCACACTCCCTCCATTCATTCCTCACACAGCCAACCCAGACTTTCCCCATCCAAAACAGGGAGAGTCCCATGAACCGTAGCCTGACCCTAAAACTCGGGGCAATTGCCCTGCTGATTCTGTTGTTGCTGGTTCCACTGCTGATGATCAACGGCGTGATTCAGGACCGCCAGCAACTGCGTGACGGTGTGCTCGAAGACATTGCCCGCAGTTCCAGTTACAGCCAGCAATTGAGCGGGCCGCTGATGGTGGTGCCGTATCGCAAGGTGGTGCGTACCTGGAAGACCCGTGAAAAAACCAACGAGCGTTATCAGGAGATCGGCGAAGAGCGCGGTCGACTGTATTTCCTGCCGGAACGCTTCGAACTCGACGGCCAGGTGCAGACTGAGTTGCGCTCCCGGGGGATTTACCAGGCGCGGCTGTTTCATGCCGACAATCGCATCAGTGGGCATTTTTCGCTGCCGGCGCAGCTCGGTATCAAGGAAGACTTTGCCGATTACCGGTTCGACCAGCCGTTTCTCGCCATTGGCATCAGCGACATCCGTGGTATCGAAAATGCCTTGAAACTCGAACTCGACGGCCAGAGTCTGGACTTCATTCCCGGAAGTCAGGTCGGATGGCTGGGGGAGGGCGTGCATGTGGCGCTACCGACGCTCAACACAGAGAAGGCCACGGAGCTGGATTTCGGTTTTGACCTGCGCCTGCAAGGCACGGGTGTGTTACAGGTTTTACCGGTGGGTAAAACCAGCACAGTCTCGCTGAGCGCCGACTGGCCTCACCCAAGCTTCATCGGCAACTATCTGCCGGCCCAGCGTAAAGTCACCGATCAGGGATTCTCCGCCAACTGGCAGGCGTCATTCTTCTCTACCAATTTGCAGGAGGCCTTGAACAGTTGCGTCACCGGCGGTGACTGCACAGCCTTTAGCGGCCGCAGCTTCGGCGTGAGCTTCATCGACCCGGTGGACCAGTACCTGAAAAGCGATCGGGCGATCAAATATGCGTTGTTGTTCATCGTCCTGACTTTCGCCGGGTTCTTCCTGTTCGAAGTGCTGAAAAGCCTTGCGGTACACCCGGTGCAATATGCACTGGTAGGTGTGGCGCTGGCATTCTTCTACCTGTTGTTGCTGTCGTTGTCCGAGCACATCGGCTTTGCCCTGGCGTACCTGTTGTCAGCCAGCGGTTGTGTGTTGTTGATCGGGTTCTACGTTTGCCACGTGTTGCGCAGCGTGCGACACGGGCTGAGCTTTTCCGCGGGATTGGCGGCGTTGTATGGACTGCTCTACGGGTTGTTGAGTGCAGAGGACTACGCGCTATTGATGGGCTCGTTGCTGCTGTTTGGTTTGTTGGGTGTGTTCATGGTGCTGACCCGCAAGCTGGACTGGTATGGGGTTGGGCAAAAAACGCCAAAACCATTGGACTTCGATATTGGAGCGGTGCAATGAGCCGGTCGGTGGGGCTGCGCGAGGACCAGCGCTGGAGCGAGGTGCTGGCGACGCGGATTTTGCAGTGGTTGCCGGATGAACCGCGTTGGTATTTTCGCGAGCAGGCTCGCTCCCACATGGGACCGCAGTCAAAGGTGGGAGCGAGCCTGCTCGCGAAGGGGGCGACGCAGTCAGCGAAGATCTAAACCTTCGGTATCGTCGCAATCATCGAAGGCCGCTGGCTCACCTCGAAATACCACGCTGCAAGTTGAGGATTCACTGTGCGCCAGTCCAGATCCGGATGGCGCAGGTCCAGGTAACCCAGTGCACAGGCCACGCTGATCGCGGCCACGTCGAAGTGGCAGGTCAGCTCGGCAATCGCGTCCTTTTCCAGCAATGCCAGGGCGCGACGGATTTTGTCGCGCTGGCCGTCGAGCCATTCGTCCCAGTGTTTTTCCGGGGCGCGCAGGGCGGTTTCGTAGCGCACCAGCACGGCCGCGTCCATGACCCCGTCGGCCAGTGAGGCGAGGGTAAGACGACGCCAACGGGCTGAACCTTCACGGGGGATCAGCGGGTTGCCGACGTGCTGGTGGTCGAGGTAGTCGAGGATGACCCGGCTGTCGTGGATGATGTTGCCGTCGGCCAGGCGCAGGGCCGGGATTTTGCTCAGGGGGTTGTCTTCGATCAGGGTCAGGTCCGGGTTGACCGGTGTGAGTACGCTGGATTGCAACGCCACGCGGTTCTGCTGGCCGGTTTCGTGGAGCAGCACCATGACTTTGCGAACGAAGGGAGAGAGCGGGTTGTGGTACAGGGTCATGCTCGGGGCGGACATGGCTGTGTCTCGATCGGTGGCAGTGTCGGGCAGCATAGCGTGTTGGGGGGATAGCTCAAGATGGCAAACACCTTTGTAGGAGCGAGCAGGCTCGCTCCTACAGGTTTTGTGTTTTAGCTCGCAGGTTGCAGCGTTTGATCAGCGGCAGGCCCCGAAACTATTTTCGGCTTGATCTCACGGGCAACGGTCCAGACGATGAACGCGGCAACGATGTCGAAAATCGCCAGTACCACGAACAGCGGGCTGTAGCCGATCCTGGTCACCATCACGCCAAACACCAGGGTGAACGCAGCTGCGCCCAGGTAGCCGAACATGCCGCCCATGCCGGTGGCGGTGGCCACTTCGTTTTTGCCGAAGGAGTCGGAGGTGATCGCATACAGCGCACCGGACAGGGTCTGGTGCGCGAAGCCGCCGATGCACAACAACGCGATGGCTGTGTACGGGCTGGCCACCAGGCCAATGCACGCAGGGCCGATCATGCACGAGGCGCCGAACAGCAGGACCATTTTGCGCGAGGTGAACAACGACACGTTGCAGTACTTGTGGAAGAACGGGCTCAGGTAACCGCCGAGCACGCAGCCGAGGTCGGCGGCGAGGAACGGCAGCCAGGCGAACATTGCGATCTCTTTGATGTTCATGTGCCGCTCGGTCATCAGGTACAGCGGAATCCATGCGTTGAAGGTCTGCCAGGCTGGCTCGGAGAGCATGCGCGCGCTGGCGATGGCGTAGAAGTTGCGGTTGCCGATGATCTTTTTCCAGCTGCCTTTTTTCGTCGCCGGGTCTTTGAAGTGTGCTTCCTGACCGCTGAGGATGTAGTCGCGCTCTTCGTCGCTCAGGCGCTTCTGGTCCCGTGGGTGCTTGTAGAGAACCATCCACAGGAAGGTCCAGGCCACGCCCAGGCCGCCCACGATCAGGAACGCCAGTTCCCAGCCGCTGTGCAGGATCGCCCAGACCACCAGCGGCGGCGCCAGCACGGCACCAATCGACGAGCCAATGTTGAACCAGCCAATGGCCACCGAGCGTTCTTTGGCCGGGAACCATTCAGTGGAAGTCTTGACCGCCGCCGGCAACCCCGCCGCTTCGGTCAGGCCAAGCAGGCCGCGGACAAAGGCCAGGCCCTGCCAGCCGGTCGCCAGGGCCGCCAGTGCGCAGGCAATCGACCAGGCGAAGGCGAAAATCGCGAAGCCCATTTTGGTGCCGATGGCATCGATGATGTAGCCCGCCACCGGTTGCATCAGCGCATAGCACACCTGCCATGCGACGACGATGTGCGAGTACTGCTCGGTGGAGATGTTCATTTCGCTCATCAGGGTCGGAGCGGCCACTGACAGGGTATTGCGAGCCAGGTAGTTGACCATCAGGCCGGCCGTCACCAGACCGACCATCCACCAGCGGATGCCTTTGACTTTCATCACTTCACCATCATTTTTTTGGATTTATTTTTGGTGCTGCATCTGTTGTAGGTTGTCGTACAACGTGCGTCTTTATAGGAGCGCAAGGGTAAAACTGTCAACAGATATGTCAGAGGATTTGCAGGGGGAGGCGACGGATGGGGGAAGTGTTGTCGTATGACTGTCAGGGTTTTAGGTTTTCGCAGAACCTGTGGGAGCGAGCTTGCTCGCGATGGCGGTGTGTCAGATACGACAATGGCGACTGACATGGCCCCATCGCGAGCAAGCTCGCTCCCACAGGGATCAGCGGCGTTGCAGGAGGCCACGCAGGGCTAGCACAGCAGGGATACCCAAACCCACCCAGCTCAACGAATCCCAAACACCATCCCCGAGCAACGCGGCAAACAACCCTGCCGCGCTGAGCACCGCGATGACGGTCGGAATGGTAAACACTTTCCAGAAGTTCGACTGCCGGGGTTTCATGCCACGCTCTCCGCTTTTTCCAGCACCGGCCTGGCGACCTTGCGCCGAACCACCCACAGGTAGACCCCGCTGCCGAGCACGATGATGGTCAGCACATCGAGGGTCGCCCAGAGTATCTGCATCGGCATGCCGCCGTAGTCACCGAAGTGCAGCGGTTGTGACATGCCCATGACGTCCATGTACCACGGGCGTTCGACCACCGCGGTGACTTGCAGGGTGCTGGCATCGATCAGTACCGGCGTCAGCAGGTGCGAGGTCAGGTGCGTGCTGCCCTTCATGAACACTGCGTAATGATGCTCACTGGAAAAGCGCGTGCCGGGGAAGGCGATGAAGTCCGGTTGCATGCCCGGTGCGGCTTCCCTGGCGATATCGAGCAAACGGTTGGCGGGCGCCAGTTGTGTCAGCGGTGGTGCATCCCGATAGGGCGCGATCATCGCGGTCAGCGTGTCGTTGCGCCATGCGGCAACCAGCAGGTCCGCGCAGGCACTGACGACGCCCGTCACGCCGACCACCAGCGCCCAGGTCAGGGTCACGACGCCGATCAGGTTATGCAGGTCAAGCCAGCGCAGGCGGGTGGATTTGTCCTGGCGCACGGTGGCGAATTTCAAGCGGCGCATGAACGGCAGGTACAGCACCGTACCGGAGACAATCGCTATCACGAACAGAATCCCCATGAACGCCAGCAACAACTTGCCAGGCAGCCCGGCGAACATGTCCACGTGCAGGCGCAGCATGACCATCATGAAACCGCCGTTGGCCGATGGCGTCTCCAGCGCTTCGCCGGTACGGGCGTCGAGCATGAAGGTGTGGGACGAGTTCGGCTCGGTGCCCGCCGTCGCGGCCATGATGGTCAGCACCGCGTTGGGCTCATCGTCCTCGAAGCCGAAATACTGCATGACTTCACCGGGGCGATGCTTCTCGGCGGTCTCCACCAGCTGCTGCAAATTCAGGTGCGGGGTGTCCGCCGGCATTTCCTTCACTTCAGGCGCATCGCCCAGCAAGTGGTCGATCTCGTGGTGAAAGATCAACGGCAGGCCGGTCAGTGCCAGCAGTAACAGGAACACCGTACAAATCAGGCTGGTCCAGGTATGAACAGCGGACCAGCGGCGAATCGTTTTACTTTTCATTTCAAAGCCTTCAGAAAAACCAAAGCCGCCCACGAAGGACGGCCTGGTCATTGGGCGTGTCAGCTCAAAGCGTTACCACTTGTAGGTTGCACTTGCGACGACACTGCGCTGGTCGCCGTAGTAGCAGTAGTAGCTGTCGCAAGTCGAGATGTAGTCCTTGTCGAACAGGTTGGTCGCGTTAACGGCCAGCGAAGCGCCTTTGAGGCTGTTGTCCAGGCGACCGAGGTCGTAGTGAACCACTGCGTCGAACACCGTGTAGGCGTCGGCCTTGCCCAGCCAGGTGTTGGCCTGGTCTCCATAGGTATTGCCGGTATAGCGCGCACCGGCACCGATGCCGAAGCCGTCCAGCACGCCGTTGTGCCAGGTGTAGTCGCCCCACACCGACGCTTGCTGGTTAGGCATCAGTTGCAGGCGATTGCCCTTGTAGATGCCCTCTTGCACTTCGGATTTGGCCAGGGTGTAGGCAGCGGTGACCTTGAGGTTTTCGGTCACGTCGGAAACGGCTTCCAGCTCCAGGCCTTTGACTTTCACTTCGCCGGTCTGGCTGGTGACTGTCACGTTGCCCACGTTGTTGGTGACGGAAACGTTTTTCTGGGTCAGGTCATACACAGCCGCCGTCAGCAGGGTGTTGCTGCCCGGTGGCTGGTACTTGATCCCCAGTTCCCATTGCTTGCCCTCGGTCGGCTTGAACGACTCGGTCGGCGAGGCGACGGCATTGCTGGTCGGCTGGAACGATTCAGCGTAGGACAGGTAGGGTACGAAGCCCGAGTCGAACACGTAGCTGATCGCCGCGTTGCCGCTGAAGTTCTTGTCGCGCTCAGTGTTGGTGGCATCGCCCTTGTTGAAGAACGTGGTTCCGGTGTGGACCCAGTCTTCACGACCGCCGAGGGTCAGGCGCCATTGGCCGAGGGCCATCTGGTCCTGGATGTACAGGCCGGTCTGCTGGGTCTTTTGTTCGTAGTCGTAGAACGCCGTGGAGCGTGGCGGACGGGTTATCGGCAAACCATAGATCGGGTCGTTGACGTTGATGCCCGGCGCGGTGCCGAAGATCGAGAGGTAGTTGGTGGTGTTGCGCTGGTGATCCAGGCCGATCAGCAAGGTGTGACTGACGTCGCCGGTGACGAAGTCGCCCTGGAGGTTGTTGTCCACGGCGAACTGTGCGATGTCTTCGTCGACATTGGTGGTGCCGCGGCCGGTGTTGCCTTGATCGTCAACGACAAACCCGAGATCGGCAAAGTCGGGGTTGTAGCTATTGACGGTCACGGCCTGGAACGATAGCTCTGACTTGGTGTAGCGCAGGTTCTGCCGGAACTGCCAGACATCGTTCAGGCGGTGTTCGAAGGCATAACCCAGCGCGTAGTAGGTGCGGTCGTAGTAGTCGTAGTCCGGGTCACCCAGGTTCTTGTGGTGGGAGATATCGCCGAACGGCATGTCGATCTTGGTGCCCTGGATCGGATAGAACTGACTGGTGATACCGGTATCGTCACGGGTGAACTGCGTAAGCAGGGTGAACCTGGTGTCTTCGTCGATGTTCCAGGTCAGGCTGGGCGCGATGTTGTAGCGCTTGTCATCGATGTGGTCGATGGGCGTGCCGCCGTCGCGCAGCACGCCGCTGAGGCTGTACAGGAACTGGCCTTCCTCATCGATCTTGCCAGTGCTGGCGAAGTTGATCTGGCGATGATTGTCGCTGCCGTATTGCAGCTGGATCTCGCTGCTGGCTTCAGCGCTTGGGCGACGGCTGACCATGTCCAGCAGGCCGCCCGGCGGGGTCTGTCCGTACACCGAGGAAGCCGGGCCGCGCAGCAGCGCCAGTCGGTCGAGGTTCCAGGTTTCCTGTTTCGGGTTGGAGTACACACCTTTTGGCAGTGGCAGGCCGTCGAGGAATTGAGTCGGCTCGAACCCCCGCACGCGCAACCAGTCGGCGCGGGTGTCGCTGCCGAAGCTGCTGGAGGTGATGCCCGGCAAGTAGCGCACGGCATCGTCGAGGGTGTGCGCGTTGCGGTCGTCCATCTGCTCTCGAGTGACGACCGAAATCGAACGCGGCGCCTCGACCAGCGCGGTGTCGGTCTTGGTGCCGGCGGCGGTGCGCTTGGCCAGGTAGCCCTGTACCGGGCCCCAGGCGCTTTCAGTGTCTTGCACGCCGATCACGCTGGTGGCCGGCAGGTCCATCACCCCTTCTGGCACGGCCACCAGGGTATAGGTGCCCGCACTGCTCTGCTCCAGTTGCAGGCCGGTGCCACGCAGGGCTTCGCGCAGGGCGTCGGGTGCGTCGAACTGGCCTTTGACCGGCGCCGAGGTCTTGCCCGCCGCGAGGGATGGATTCAATGACAGGGCCAGACCGGCCTGGCTGGCAATCTGGTTCAGAGTGTTGACCAGTGGCGCGGCCGGCAGGTTGTAGGCGCGGACGCTGGACGTCTGTTCAGCGGCGACCAGTTGGCTGCTGGCCAACGGGGTACAAAGGGCAATGGCGACCGCCAGCAAACTGCGGCGCAACAGGGAGTCTAGCGAACGAGGCATACAGCGGCTCCTGAATGGAAACATTTCTCAATTGCCTGTGTGCCGAACGAAAATAAAAAAGTGATAGGGCTGGATGAAAATAATTTCGATTCAGAAGTCGGTTGCGGCTGGTATTGGGTCAAAACGGTTTTTGCGGGGAGTCGAACGCCGCCATCGCGAGCAAGCTCGCTCGCGATGACGGTTGATCAGACAAAAAGCTTTTCAGGGCTTGGTATCAGCCTTGGCCACGACCTTCACCCACCATTGCGTGTGCTGTTCGATCTGCACCGGCAGGGTCGGCAACAGGGCGTTGAGTGCCAGGTCGGTGTCGCGTAGCGGGAAGCTGCCGGTGATGCGCAGGTCGGCCACTTCAGGGGCGACCCCGACGTAACCGTTTCGATAGCGGCCGATTTCATGCACCAAATCTTCCAGCCGCGTGTTGTCCACCACCAGCATGCCGCGGGCCCAGGCATCCGCGCCGAGGTTGACGGCCAGAATCGGGCCCAGGCCGTTGTTGCGGATCAGCACCTGCTGGCCTTCGTGCAGAATCTGTTCGTCAGGATTGGACTCAGGGTGAACCGCCACCGCCGACTGCAATACGCTCAAGCGCGTTCCGTCTTCCTCGCGCTTGACCAGAAACCGCGTTCCCAGCGCACGCATGCTGCCTTCACGGGTTTCTACGATGAACGGCCGGGGATCGCCATGGCCGGTTTCGACCAGGATTTCGCCTTCCTGAAGCACAACGCGCCGCTGTTTTTCATCGAAACGCACATCCAGTGCGCTGTGGGTGTTGAGATTGATCAGCGTGCCGTCAGCCAGACGCAGGGTGCGCTGCTCGCCAACGGCGGTGCGCTGGTCGGCCAGCCAATAGTCGATCGGCAGGTAACGATCCCCGGCGAACAGGGCCAGGCCGATCATGGCAACGATACTGGCGAAACCGTTGCCAAGCTTGCGCACTCGCCGGCGGATGCCTTCGCGCGATTGCAGCAAGGCCGTGCGGGCCGGGCCGCTGGCCACGCTGAAACGCTGGTCGAGCATACCCAACTGGCGCCAGGCGCGGGCGTGCTCTTCGTGGGCCGCGTGCCACTTGGCGAACTCTTCACGTTCTATCGGGTTGGCGCAGTCCATGGACAACTGCCAGGCAATCGCCGCGTCCAGCACGTTGGCCGATACCGGTTTGGAACCGAGCGGATTCATGTCGGCTCACCATACAGCGCGATGTAGCACTGGCGAATGCCTTGAGCCAGGTACTGGCGCACCCGCGGCACCGATACACCGAGGCGCTCGGCGATTTCTGCATGGCTGAGGCCGTCGAGACGGTTGTAGAGGAACGCCGCCCGGGCCTTGCTGGAAAGCTTGCCGAGCAGGCGGTCGATGTTTTTCAGGTCTTCGAGGATCATTTGCTGTTCTTCCACCGACGGTTGTTCGGCTTCGGGAATCAGCATCAGCTCGGTGAGGTAGGCCTGTTCCAGCGCGGCACGGCGGAAATAATCGAACAGCAGGCCCTTGGCGATCGCCACCAGGAACGCCCGGGGCTCGCGCGGTACCTTCAGTTCTTCACGGCCCAGCAAACGCACGAAAGTGTCCTGGCTCAGGTCTTCGGCCCGCTGCGGGCAGGCGACGTTGCGTCGAAGCCAGGCCAATAGCCAACCGCGATGGTCGCGATATAACGCGCCGACGAGCTCACTTTGGGGGCTTGGGACTGACGACACGCCGCATCACCGATTGGGAAGTATTAACTAACGAGAATTGTTCGCGATTGTGGCAGAGGCGAGGGAGGTAAGCAATTGGCGTTGGTCGGGCGGGACATTTGCGACGGCCCCTGTAGGCGCGAGGAGGCTCGCTCCTACAGGGATGGCGTATGGGTCAGAAGGACGGCGCCTGCTGCCGGCGTTTCCACTGATTCAAGCGCTGTTGCAGGTTCAACGGGCTGTGAATCTGCTGCTGTCGCGCACGGCTGAACAGGATCATCATCAGTTCGGCGGTGGCCAGGGCGTCGGCGCTGGCGTGGTGGCGCTCGAAGACTTCGAGCTTGAACCAGTCGATCCAGTCGTCCAGCCCGGCCTCGCGAATGTGCGCCTGGGGACATAGCAGCGGCGCAATATCCGCCACATCCAGAAACGGATGCTGCAATTTGAAACCCAGGTGATCTTTCAATGCACGGCCGAGCATGTGCTGGTCAAACGGCGCGTGGAAGGCCAGTACCGGACTGTCCCCGATGTACTCCATCAGGTCGAGCAGTGCTTCTGCCGGTTCGCTGCCCGCCGCAATGGCGCTGGGGCCAATGCCATGGATCAGCACGCTGGGGCCGAGTTTCACTTGCGGATATTGCAGGGTGCGTTCGAACATTTGGCGAAAGTCGATGGCCCCGTCCTCGATCACCACCGCGCCGATGGACACCACGTGGTCCTTGTTCAGGTTCAAACCGGTGGTTTCCAGATCGAGCACCACCCAGCGCTGTTCGCGCAGGCTGCACTGCGCCAGCTCGGCAACCGTCGGTAATTGCCCCAGCCGATGTTGCAGGTCGGCTGGCAGGGTGAGGCTCGGCGGGCGCAGCCACCAAAACAGGCTCATAACTGATACCGCAAGGCCAGGCTGCTTTGCAGGCGTTGTGCCTGGCGCAGGGACTCACGCAGGATGCGTCGGTCCAGATGATTGAGGCTGTCGGGATCGACCCGATTCGAGTAAGGAAAATTCTCCCGGGTCTGTAGTTGGTGTTGCTGCATGCGGGTTTGCTGGATGAAGTGATAGGCCTCTTCGTACGCGGCGCCGTCCAGGGGATCGATGATCTCCTTGTCGACCAACTGGCGAAAGCGCTCCAGCGTGTTGTTCGCTTCGATACCGTGGACCAGGGCCAGCAACCGGGCGCCGTCGACAAAGGGTGCCAGGCCCTGGGTCTTCAGGTCCAGGGTGGCCTTCTCGCCATTTTTGCGCGCCAGCACGAAGTCGCGGAAACGTCCTACGGGCGGTCGATTGCGCAGCGCATTCTCGGCCATCATGCGCTGGAACAAGCGGTTGTCGCCGACCTGGTCGAGAATGCCCCGGCGCAACTGCTCACAGCCTTGCTCGCTGCCCCAGACCACGCGCAAATCGAAATAAATGCTCGAACCCAGCAGGTTTTCCGGGGTTGCCTCGCGGATAAACGCCGCAAAGCGCCGTGCCCATTCGGCGCGGGACAGGCACAGTTCGGGGTTACTGGCCATGATATTGCCCTTGCACAGGGTGAAACCGCACAGCGCCAGGCTCTGATTGATCTGCTGGGCAATGGGCAACAGCTTGCCGCGAATCTCGGCGGCTTGTGCCGCGTCGCTGGCTTCGAACAGAATGCCGTTGTCCTGATCGGTGTGCAGGGTCTGCTCGCGACGGCCTTCGCTGCCGAAACACAGCCAGCTGAACGGCACACCGGGGTCGCCTTTTTCGGCGAGGGTCAGTTCGATCACCCGGCACACGGTGTGGTCGTTGAGCAAGGTGATGATGTGGGTGATCTGCGTCGAAGACGCGCCGTGGGCCAGCATGCGCTCGACCAGTTGACCGATTTCGCCCCGCAGCGCCACCAGGTTTTCCACTTTCTGGGCATTGCGGATAGTGCGCGCCAGGTGCACCAGGTCGACCCGTTGCAGGGAAAACAGGTCGCGCTCGGAAACCACGCCGCACAAGCGCTGGTCCTTGACCAGGCAGACATGGGCGATGTGACGCTCGGTCATGGCAATCGCCGCGTCGAATGCACTGTGATCCGGCGACAGGAAGAACGGCGCCCGGGTCATGTGCCCTTCGATGGCTTCGTTGAAATCACTGCTGCCGTTGGCTACGGTCTGACGCAGGTCGCGCAGGGTGAAAATCCCCAGTGGCGCCTTGTGTTCGTCGACCACCACGATGCTGCCGACCTGTTGTTCGTGCATCAACGTCACGGCTTCGCGCAATGGTGTCTGCGGGGTGCATGTCACCGGGTGACGCATAGCCAACTCGCCCAGACGGGTATTGAGCGAATATTGGGTGCCGAGGGTTTCCACGGCTTTTTGCTGCACTTGTTGGTTGACCTGATCCAGCAGACTGCTGACGCAGCGCAGGGCGAAGTTGCGGAAAGTGTCCGATAGCGAAAACAGGCGGATGAACGCCGGCTTGTTCAGTTGCAGGCAGAAGGTGTCTTCGCCGGCCAGGTGCTCGGTGCGGGTCGCCCGTTCACCCAGCAACGCCGCGAGGGGGAAACACTCGCCGGTGGTGATCTCGAAGACCGTTTCGGTGCCACCTTTTGCCGTATGCGGACGCTCGCCCACGACCCGGCCTTGCTTGACGATATAGAAGTGCTCGACCGGCCCGTCGGCGGGTTTGATGATGCTCTCGCCGGGGGCATAAAAACGCAGTTGACATTGCTCGACCAGATACGCCAGGTGAGCGTGTTCCATCTGGTTGAAGGGCGGGAAGCGCTGAAGGAATTGCAACGTGCCCTGGATGTTCTGCAACACCGCGGTTTTCCCTGCCTGTGTGAAGGCGTCCGCTTTACTCATAACCATTACCGCAGTCTTTTTTGAATTGTTGTGGTCGGGTGACATGGACATGGTCGACCCCTACGGTCGGGGTGCCCATTGGACGTAAGTCTAGGTAGGCGGTTAGCGCCCTGAAATGTCGGAAGAAGCCTACGCAAGTGTGCGAAAAACCTCTCTGCTCCCCTATTGGAAAATTATCTGCCGGAGTGCACATTGGTGGTCAGCTTAGCGATGTCTCTTAACTGTGCTAGGGAATTGAATTGAACATGTAGAGAACGCCATGTCCGACCACGATATTTTGAGCGACGCCGAGCGCGAAGCGCTGAGTGCCGTCATGCTGGAGCCTGACCTGCCGCTGCAACGAGTGCTGATCGTCGACGACGATAAAGACGCCCGGGAACTGCTGTCAGAGATCCTCGCGTTGGAGGGCATCAACTGCATAACGGCGGCCAGCGGAGAAGCGGCACTCAAGATGCTGGTGACCGAGGCTGAGATCAAAAAAACCTCGATCGGTTTAATGATCACCGACTTGCGAATGGGCCACATTGACGGTCTGGAACTGATTCGTCAGGTTCGCGAATCGGTAAGGGCGGCATTGCCGATCATCATTGTCTCGGGTGACGCCGACGTGAAGGATGCGATCGCCGCGATGCATATGAGCGTGGTGGATTTTTTGCTCAAGCCGATTGATGCCAGCCATCTGGTGACACTGGTAAAACGCGAGCTGGGCATTAAGTAACTCAAGCCTGTAGTTATTAATTACAGGCTTGAGTTGTTTTGTTGGTTTTTATTTGTAATTTAACTTATCTAACTGGCCCGCGAAAAAGCTACTCACAAATAGCTTGTTTTTTCTTCCTGTGTTTCAGTTATCGTTCAGTTCTTGAGGGCTAATGCAGGCATTTATTTGATGTCGCGCTTGGTTCAATAAAATCTGTCGTAGCACTATCCAGGTTGCCAGTTTGACTCTTAAATATTAGCGGCTTGAGTATGCCGATGGCAGTCGTGTATTCAGGCTTCGGCTAATTCCTGTGGATAAAACTCCGGTAAAGGTCAGGTCATTACTCTTCCTGGATTGTGTGGCTGTGTATCACAATGAGGACGATATGATAAAGAAAATGGAGTTTCGCGATCTTGTACTTGTTATCGGTGTGACAGTGATGTGGGGTAGCAATTTTACGGTAATTGGTATCAGTCTTGACGGTATCGATCCTTTCATATTGACAGCATTGCGTTTTACTTTCTGTGCATTACCGTTGGTGTTTTTCCTCCCCAAACCCAAGGGTATCAGTACATTTGTAACTATCGTCTACGGTTTGTTGTTTGGTGTCGGAATGTGCTGGTTGATGAACTATGGCATGTTTCTTGGTGTCAGTGCCGGCGTGACATCTTTGCTCTTGCAATTCAGTGCTTTTTTCACAGTCATCTGGGGAGTACTTCTGTTTGGCGAGAAAATGACGGCAATACAGGTGGCTGGCATTCTCATGGCGTTGGTTGGGCTGATGTTTATAATTCATGTAACGGACGGCGATGCCGAAAGCTTTGGACTTTTTCTGGTATTGCTCGGCGCATTGTTCTGGAGTCTTTGCAATGTGTTGGTCAAGAGAAGCAAAGTTGTTGATATATTTTCCTTTGTCGTTTGGTCGAGTCTGTATGCAACACCTCCTCTATATCTGATGACTTACTGGGTCAAAGGCGCAGCCCCTTTCCAGTCGTTGCTAACGGACATGACCGCTCCGGTGCTGGCATCTGTCCTGTTTCAGGCCTATGTGGCGACGGTATTCGGGTATTGGGTGTGGAACCGAATGATTGAGAAGTATCCGGCGAGCCAGGTTGCACCGTTGTCAGTGATTGTTCCGATATCGGGCATCTTGACCTCGTGGTATGTACTCGACGAACCCATTGGTGGCGAAAAACTGTTTGCTCTCGTAATCACGGTCCTCGGAATTGCCTTGTTCATGAATGCGTCGAGAATAGGCCATTGCATCGCTGCAAACGCGTTGCGTTACAGGAGGTAGCCCTGCATTTGCTGGAAGCTGAAACAAAAATCCCCCGGTTTTTCAACCGGGGGATTGCTGTGAAGACAGCTGGTTACAACCCGTTCTTCGCCTTGAACTCGCGACGACGACGGTGCAGGACCGGCTCGGTGTAGCCGTTCGGCTGCTTCGTGCCTTCGACCACCAGTTCAACCGCCGCCTGGAAGGCAATGTTGCTGTCGAAGTTCGGGGCCAGCGGACGGTACAGCGCATCGCCGGCGTTCTGACGATCAACCACCGGCGCCATGCGCTTGAGGCTTTCCATGACCTGGTCTTCGGTGACGATGCCATGGCGCAGCCAGTTGGCGATGTGCTGGCTGGAAATACGCAGCGTGGCACGGTCTTCCATCAGGCCGACGTCGTTGATGTCCGGCACTTTCGAACAGCCGACGCCCTGGTCGATCCAGCGCACTACGTAACCGAGAATGCCCTGGGAGTTGTTGTCCAGTTCGTTCTTGATCTGTTCGGCGGTCCACTGCGGGTTCACCGCCAGCGGGATGGTCAGGATGTCGTCCACCGAAGCGTGGGCACGCTTGGCCAGTTCGGCCTGACGGGCGAACACGTCAACTTTGTGGTAGTGCAGCGCGTGCAGCGCAGCAGCGGTCGGCGATGGTACCCAGGCGGTGTTGGCACCGGCCATCGGGTGAGCGATTTTCTGTTCGAGCATCGCCGCCATCAGGTCAGGCATGGCCCACATGCCTTTACCGATCTGTGCGCGACCTTGCAGGCCGGTGCTCAGACCGATATCGACGTTGGAGTTCTCGTAGGCGCCGATCCATTTTTCCGCCTTCATGTCCGCCTTGCGCACCATCGGGCCGGCTTCCATGGAGGTGTGGATTTCATCGCCGGTGCGGTCGAGGAAACCGGTGTTGATGAACACCACACGCTCACTCGCCGCCTTGATGCAGGCCTTGAGGTTGATCGTGGTACGACGCTCCTCGTCCATGATCCCGACTTTGAGGGTGTTGAGCGGCAGGCCCAGCACGTCTTCGATGCGACCGAACAGCTCGTTGGTGAACGCCGCTTCTTCCGGGCCGTGCATCTTCGGCTTGACGATGTAGATGGAGCCGGTGCGGGTGTTTTTGCGCGAAGTGTTGCCGTTCAGGTTGTGCATCGATGCCAGGCAAGTCACCAAGCCATCGAGAATGCCTTCCGGCACTTCGTTACCGTCTTTGTCCAGGATCGCATCGATGGTCATCAGGTGACCGACGTTGCGCACGAACAGCAACGAACGACCGTGCAGGCTCAGTTCACTGCCGTCGACAGCGGTGTAGGTGCGGTCGGCGTTCATGGTACGAGTAAAGGTCTGACCGCCCTTGGCGACGTTTTCCGACAGATCGCCCTTCATCAGGCCGAGCCAGTTGCGGTAGATCACCACTTTGTCATCGGCGTCGACGGCGGCAACCGAGTCTTCGCAGTCCATGATGGTGGTCAGTGCGGCTTCCATCAGGATGTCTTTGACGCCGGCCGCGTCGGTCTGGCCGACCGGGGTGTTGGCGTCGACCTGGATTTCGAAATGCAGGCCGTTGTTTTTCAGCAGGATCGCGGTCGGTGCAGCGGCATTGCCCTGGAAACCGATCAGTTGTGCGTCGTTGCGCAGGCCGGTGTTGCTGCCGCCTTTAAGGGCGACCACCAGTTTGCCGTCAACGATCTTGTAGCCGGTGGAATCGACGTGGGAGCCGGCCGCCAATGGCGCCGCTTCGTCGAGGAAGGCACGGGCGAAGGCGATGACCTTGTCGCCGCGAACTTTGTTGTAGCCTTTGCCTTTTTCCGCGCCGTCAGCTTCGCTGATGGCGTCGGTGCCGTAGAGCGCGTCATACAGCGAACCCCAACGGGCGTTCGAGGCATTGAGGGCGAAACGGGCATTCATCACCGGCACCACGAGCTGCGGGCCGGCCATGCGGGCGATTTCTTCGTCGACGTTTTGCGTCGTTGCCTGGAAATCGGCCGCTTCTGGCAGCAGATAACCGATCTCTTGCAGGAAGGCTTTATAGGCCACGGCGTCATGCGCTTGACCGGCACGGGATTGGTGCCAGCCATCGATGCGAGCCTGGAAATCATCGCGTTTGGCGAGTAGGGCTTTGTTCTTCGGCGCCAGGTCATGAATGACCTTGTCGGCACCGGCCCAGAACTGATCGGCGGTGAGGCCGGTTCCGGGAATGGCTTCGTTGTTCACGAAGTCGAACAGGACTTTGGCGACCTGCAGGCCACCGACTTGAACGTGTTCAGTCATTGCTTGCCTCACTCTGCTCAGCTATTTCGCTTTTCAGCTCTTCAATTTAACAATGAAGCCTTTGGCCATTTAAACCACAAACCCCTCTACCAGTACATGCCCATGACAGGCGGCTGGGTTGGGACCAATCAACGGCTTGGGGCCTTGCTGACAGGGCTTTCAGGGTTGCGAACGTGCCTGCGGCAGACATCGATCCAACGTTATGTAGTGCGCGCTGCGGCATACTACATGATGAATTGCGGTTGTGAAAATTAGACTAATTACGTCGTTCTGCGACCCCATGACGCATTGCGGTCACGTCGGGGAGCGTGATGTTCTCAAAAAACTATTGGATTGTTCCAGCTAAATATCAAAAGTTGTACACGATTTGTTGGGTCAGTCAGATCGGCGGTGCCTTCATTCGCGAGCAAGCCCGCTCCCACAAGGACAGCGCATGACCCTGTGGGAGCGGGCTTGTCCGCGAAGAGGCCAGTCGATACACCTTTGATTTCGGATCTGCCCAGGCACCATCCAACCCTTGCCTATACTTGGTTCTCTATAACAAAAGTCATGACAAGAGGGCTGTGCCATGGACCACCTCGTACTCACTGTTTTTGCTCCGGACAAACCCGGGCAAGTCGAGCGCATTGCCCAATGCATTGCCGAGCACGGCGGCAACTGGCTGGAAAGCCGCATGTCGCGTATGGCGGGACAATTCGCCGGGATTCTTCGGGTGGGGGTGCCGGCCGAGGCCTACGACGAACTGGTCGATGCCTTGCAGAGCTTGTCCGCTCATGGCATTCGCGTATTGATCGCAGAAAGCGGTATCGAACAATCCTGCACCTGGAAACCGATTGCCATGGAACTGGTGGGCAATGATCGCCCGGGGATCGTGCGTGACATTACGCGCTTGCTGAGCGAGCAGGGGGTGAATCTGGAACGGCTGGTCACCGAAGTGCGTCCGGCACCAATGAGCAGCGAGCCGCTGTTCCATGCCGAAGCGATTCTCGCGGTCCCGCTGACGCTGTCGCTGGACGTACTGCAATCGCGCCTGGAAACCCTGGCTGACGACCTGATGGTCGAGTTGGTGCTGCGCAGTGAACCCTGATCAGGTTATCCAAGTTAAACGTGCACCGGCCTGTGGATAACCTGTAGAGACACATCGCCAGGCCACGCCGACCGGGGGTTTTCAGGTTCTGATCAAAAAACCAGCAGTTTCAGATACTTGCGCACAAACGGCGGGGATCACGCTGTGGATAACCTTGGGAAGGAATGATGCAGGCCACGGAAGACGTGGCCTGCAGGCTTTTGTGCGTTTTTTGATCAGCTGCGGCGGCGCAAACTTATCCACGCATCGATGCTGTAAACCGCCAGGCCGGCCCAGATAAACATGAACGCTACCAAGGTACTGGACGACAGGTGTTCGCCAAACAGCAGGACTGCTTGCAGTAGCACCAGTGTCGGGGCCAGATACTGGAGAAAGCCCAGTGTCGTGTAGGGCAAATGCCTTGCAGCAGCGTTGAAACAGACCAGCGGCACCAGCGTGATCGGGCCGGCGGCGACCAGCCACCAAGCCTGGGACGTGGTCCAGAATTCGGCCTGGGCGCTGCTGGCCGTCGGATTGAGCAGCAACCAGCCAAGTGCAATCGGCACTAGCATCCAGGTTTCCACCACCAGCCCCGGCAGCGCCTTGACGGGCGCCTGCTTGCGAATCAGGCCATAGAAACCGAAGGTCAGTGCCAGCACCAGCGACACCCATGGCAGGCTGCCGACTTGCCAGACCTGTTGCGCCACACCGACAGCCGCCAGACCGACGGCAATCCATTGCATGCGCCGCAGCCGTTCGCCAAGAATCAGCATGCCCAGCAACACGTTCACCAAGGGGTTGATGTAGTAACCCAGGCTGGCCTCCAGCATGCGTCCGTTGTTCACCGACCAGACGTAGGTCAGCCAGTTGGCTGCGATCAGCGCACCGCTCAGGGCCAGGATCGCCAGCCGCCGCGGGTTTTCTCGCAGTTCGCGCCACCAGCCGGGATGCTTCCAGACCATCAGCAACAAGGCGCCGAACAGCGCCGACCACAGTACCCGGTGAATGATGATTTCCACGGCGGGCACACTGGCGATGGCTTTGAAGTAGAGGGGGAAAAGTCCCCAGATGATGTAGGCACTCAGGCCTAGAATGTACCCGCGACGCGGGTTGGCGGCTTGCATGCAGAATCCTTGCTTAGGCAGCTAACAAAGAAGGGATTGTAAGGTGGTTGTATAGATGTGTCGTGTCAGAAAAAAGATCGCAGCCTTCGGCAGCTCCTACAGAGAAAACATATTCGCCCTGTAGGAGCTGCCGAAGGCTCGGGCCGCGTTCGGACGATCTTTTGATTTTCGATTAAAACAGCTTCAACGGCTCTTCATTGAGCGCCGCCAATTGCTCGCGCAACGCCAACACCTGATCCCCCCAATACCGTTCGGTACCGAACCAAGGGAAACTGCGGGGGAAGGCCGGGTCTTCCCAGCGGCGGGCGAGCCAGGCGCTGTAGTGCATCAGGCGCAAGGCGCGCAGCGGTTCGATCAAGGCCAGTTCACGGGGGTTGAAGTCGTGGAACTCGTTGTAGCCGTCCATCAGTTCCGACAACTGGCTCAGGCAATCCTGACGGTCGCCGGCGAGCATCATCCAGATGTCCTGCACCGCCGGGCCCATGCGGCAGTCGTCGAGGTCGACGATATGGAACATCTCGTCACGGCACATCATGTTGCCGGGGTGGCAGTCACCGTGCATGCGGATGTTCTGGTGCGGCGTGTTGCTGTAGGCATCTTCCACACGCTTGAGCAGATCGCGGGCCACCGATTCGTAGGCCGGTAGCAGGCTGCGGGGGATGAAGTTGCCATCGAGCAACGTGGCCAGCGAGTCATGGCCGAAGTTCTTTACCGCCAGCGCTTCACGGTGCTCGAACGGCCGAGTCGAGCCGACCGCATGCAGGCGTCCGAGCAACTGGCCCAGGCGATACAACTGGTCGAGGTTGCCCGGTTCCGGTGCGCGGCCGCCACGACGGGGGAACAGGGTGAAGCGGAATCCTTTGTGTTCGTGCAGGGTTTCACCGTTGTGGATCAACGGCGCCACGACCGGCACCTCGCAGTCGGCGAGTTCGGCGGTGAACTGGTGCTCTTCCAGAATCGCTTCGTTGCTCCAGCGTTGCGGCCGGTAGAACTTGGCGATCAGCGGCTCGGCGTCTTCGATACCGACCTGATAGACGCGGTTCTCGTAGCTGTTGAGGGCCAGGATGCGCGCGTCGCTGAGAAAGCCGATGCTTTCAACGGCATCGAGCACGAGGTCTGGGGTGAGGGTTTCAAACGGGTGGGCCATGCTGACTCCTGCGCGCAGCAGGCTGCTGCGTCCGGCCAGGCATGGTAGCGCAGACGGCGCGGTTTTAGTGGTTGGACTGAGATGTGTGGTGTCTGGGCTGACGCCATCGCGAGCAAGCTCGCTCCCACAGGAGATCTCTGGTGTGCCGCCGATCGCATGCACGCCGACAATCCAAAGTGGGAGCGAGCTTGCCCGCGAAGAGGCCCTGTCAGGCGCCGACGATCCCGCCATCTTCCCGAGAAATCGCCATCACCGAAGACCGCGGCTTGCCATTGGGCAGATGCTCGGGAAAGGTCGAACCACCGTTTTCACCCGGATGCTGGATCCCGACAAACAGGGTCTTCTGGTCCGGCGAGAAGCTGATCCCTGTCACTTCACAACCTACCGGGCCAACCATGAAGCGGCGAATCTCGCCGGTTACCGGGTCGGCACAGAGCATCTGGTTGTTGCCCATGCCGGCAAAGTCTCCGGCGTTGCTCGAATCGCCGTCGGTGAGAATCCACAAGCGTCCGGCCTTGTCGAAGCCCAGGCCGTCCGGGCTGTTGAACATGTTCTGCGGCGTGATGTTCGACGATCCGCCTTTGGGTGTGCCGGCGTGAACCCCCGGATTACCGGCGACGACGAACAGGTCCCAGGCAAAGGTTTTCGAGCCGTGATCGTCACGCTCGGTGCGCCAGCGCAGGATCTGCCCGTAGACGTTCTTCTCGCGCGGGTTCGGCCCGCCCACCGGTTGCCCGTCTTCGCCGCGTTTGGCGTTGTTGGTCAGCGTGCAGTAAACCTGGCCATCCTTGGGGCTGACCACGATCCATTCCGGGCGGTCCATGCGGGTGGCTTTCACCACACTGGCAGCCAGGCGGGCGTGGATCAGCACTTCGGCCTGATCGGCAAAGCCGCTGCTGGCATCGATGCCGTTTTTGCCATGGGTCAGTTCGATCCATTCGCCCTGGCCTTTCGGGTGATCGACGTTGCCGTCGCCGGCATCGAAACGCGCTACGTACAGGGTGCCGTGGTCGAGGATGTCGCGGTTGGCCTTGGGGTTCTTGTGGTCGATCTTGTCGCGGCTGACGAATTTGTAGATGAACTCACCGCGCTCATCGTCGCCCATGTACACCACGGCATGACCGTCGGCGGTTTCGGCCAGGGCGGCGTTTTCGTGTTTGAAGCGGCCCAGGGCCGTGCGTTTGACCGGCGTCGACTTCGGATCGAACGGATCGATCTCCACCACCCAGCCGTGACGGTTCAGCTCGTTGGGGTTCTTGGCCATGTCGAAGCGCTCGTCGTACTGGTGCCAGTTGATCTCTTTGCTGGTGGCCACCACGCCGTAGCGTTTTTGCGCCGGGTCGAATTTCTGCTCGGCGTTGCTGCTGCCGAAGCAGTCGGTGAAGTTCTCTTCACAGGTCAGATAGGTGCCCCACGGTGTCTTGCCGTTGGCGCAGTTCTGGAAGGTGCCCAGGACATTCTTGCCCTGTGGATCGGCGCTGGTTTTGAGCAGGGCATGTCCGGCGGCCGGGCCGCTCAGGGTGATGGGTGCGTTGCCGTGAATGCGGCGGTTGTAGCGCGAGCCCTGGACGAAATGCCATTGGCCGTTCTTGCGCTGCACTTCAATCACCGACACACCTTCACAGGCCAGCGCCTTGCGCACTTCTTCGGCCGATTGCGGCATGCCGCCGTGGGCGTAGAGGTAACGGTAGTTGGTGTATTCGTTGTTGATCGCCATCAGCGCCCGGTCTTTTTCGCCCGGAAATTCGAACAGGCTCATGCCGTCGTTGTTGTCGCCGAACTGGACTTCCTGATGTTCGGCGCTGCCGTTGCCGCTCGGGTCGAACGCCGGACCGTCCTTGTGCAGAGGCTGGCCCCAGCTGATCAGTACCGAGGACTTGTAGCCAGGTGGCAAGGTGATGGAGTCGCTGGTGGCGGCGGCAATGCTGTCGAAGCCCAACAACTGGCTGTTACCGGCGCTGACACTGGCGGCCATTACGCTGCGGCTCAGCAGATTGCCGCCGAGGAACATCGCAGCGCCGCACAGGGCACCTGCGCTGATGAAGCCGCGACGGCTGAGGCCGACCATGTTTTCGAGGTCGGTGGACTGGTTTTCTTCTAATAGGCTCATTTCAGGCTCCCTGCGGATTTTGCAGACACCTTAAAGATGAGTAATGAACCTTTTGTTGCAGTTTGCTTAAAGCGGCGTGCCCAGTAGAACCCGGGACGGCGAGAACTCCACGCGCACCGGCTTGCCGCAGGTCAACTCCGATGCTTGCAGAAGACTCGGTTCGACCAGGGCGCATAGGGTCAGACCGTTGGCCAGGGTGATGCGCACTTCGCTGGGGCCGTCGTCGGCGTCGAGGACTTTTTCGATGATGCCCCTGAGGCAATTGTTTCCAGGCGTTTCGACGGTGTCAGTTTGCAGTACGTCGAGCCAGCCGGCCTTGATCAATGCCACGACATCGGTGCCGATTTGCAGCTCCAGGCGCTCGGTGCTGTCGTGGGTGATTTGCGCGGTGACGATCAGGCCTTCGGCGACTTCAAGGCGAATCAGGTCGTTGCGCCCCTGAGGTTCAATCGCCACCACCTTGCCGTGTAACTGGTTGCGCGCGCTCGTGCGCAGCATCAGGCGCCCGAGCAGGTCCAGATCGCTCGCGTCTTCAGCGGCTTCCAGCACCTGGGTCTGCAAGGCTTGCAGCTTCTGGTACAGGCGCAACACCCGCTCGCCTTCGTTGGACAATCGCGCACCGCCGCCGCCCTTGCCGCCGACAATCCGCTCCACCAGCGGTTTCTGCGCCAGGTTGTTCAGCTCATCGATCGCATCCCAGGCGGCCTTGTAGCTCATGCCCGCGCTTTTGGCCGCCCGGGTGATCGAGCCTTGTTCGGCGATGTGCTGCAACAGGGCGATGCGCTGCGGACGGCGGACGATGTGCTGGGACAGCAAGGTGGGCAAAGACATGACAAGTCGCTTTGAGTGGTGACGATGGTCAGGAAGTTGGCCGCTTGGGTCGCGCGAGTCAAGTCAGGGTGTTTCGCCGGGTTTGGGCGTACGGGCCAGGCAATAGACGTCGACCCTCGCCGCACCGGCGTCCATCAGCAGGCGAGCCAGGGCCTGGGCCGTGGCGCCGGTGGTCAGTACATCGTCGACCAGCGCCAGGTGCAAGCCTTTGACGACGGCGCCGGGTGCCAGGGAGAAAGCGTTGCACAGGTTCTTTCGGCGGGCTTGGGCGTTCAAGGCCTGTTGGGCGTCGGTGTCCTGGTGGCGTAGCAGCAACCGTTCGTCGCAAGGGATATCGAGACTCGCACTCAGCCAGTTAGCCAGCATCGCCGCCTGATTGAACCCGCGCTGGCGCAGGCGTCGGATGGCCAACGGGACCGGAATCAGCGCATGGGGGCGCGGCAGGTCGTCTTCGAAGCGATGTTGCAGGTATTGAGCAAGAAGTTCGCCGAGCAGGCGGCCAAACGGCCACTTGGCGTTGTGTTTGAAGCGGGTGATCAGGCTGTCTACCGGAAAGCTGTAGGTCCAAGGCGCAATCACCTGTTCAAAGGCCGGTGGCTGCTTCAGGCAATGGCCGCAGGTGAGGCCCGGGGCCGGGAGCGGCAGGGCGCAGGCCAGACAGTGATCGCCGAGCCAGGGCAGCTCGATTTCGCAGGCTGTGCAGACAGGAGGGATACCGTCGGCCGGTTCATCGCACAAAAGGCACGATTGTTTGTTTTTTGACCAGATGTAAACCTGCCCTTCGTATCGTGGTTGACAGCGCATCGCTCTTCCTTAAATATGCCGAAACATCTGTGAAGCGGCTGTGACATTCCATTACCCAGCCGCATGCCAAAGCATAATTCAAAGGAAACGCCCATGAGCGCCAGCACCACTGCAACCCTGCGTCATGACTGGACTTTGGCCGAAGTCAAAGCACTCTTCGTTCAGCCATTCAATGACCTGTTGTTCCAGGCGCAGACGGTGCACCGTGCGCATTTCGACGCCAACCGCGTCCAGGTGTCGACCCTGCTGTCGATCAAAACCGGCGCCTGCCCGGAAGATTGCAAATATTGTCCGCAGTCCGGTCACTACAACACCGGCCTGGAAAAAGAAAAACTGATGGAAGTGCAGAAGGTCCTCGAAGAGGCCGCTCGCGCCAAGGCCATCGGTTCGACCCGCTTCTGCATGGGCGCGGCGTGGAAGCACCCGTCGGCCAAGGACATGCCTTATGTTCTGAAGATGGTTGAAGGCGTGAAAGCCCTGGGCCTGGAAACCTGCATGACCCTCGGTCGCCTGGATCAGGATCAGACCGAAGCGCTGGCCAAGGCCGGCCTTGACTACTACAACCACAACCT
This sequence comes from Pseudomonas monachiensis, assembly GCF_047345015.1. Classification (NCBI taxonomy): domain Bacteria; kingdom Pseudomonadati; phylum Pseudomonadota; class Gammaproteobacteria; order Pseudomonadales; family Pseudomonadaceae; genus Pseudomonas; species Pseudomonas monachiensis. The sequence continues at coordinate 5,657,388 of NZ_CP178857.1, read as the reverse complement.
CGATACGTCGCCGGAGTTCTACGGCAGCATCATCACCACCCGCACCTATAGCGAGCGCCTGCAAACCCTGGCCTATGTGCGTGAGTCGGGGATGAAGATCTGTTCCGGTGGCATCCTCGGCATGGGCGAGTCGCTGGACGACCGCGCCAACCTGCTGATCCAGCTGGCCAACCTGCCGGAGCATCCGGAGTCGGTGCCGATCAACATGCTGGTGAAAGTCGCCGGTACGCCGCTGGAAAATGCCGATGACGTCGACCCGTTCGACTTCATCCGCATGCTCGCCGTCGCGCGCATCCTGATGCCGCAATCCCACGTGCGCCTGTCCGCCGGCCGCGAAGCCATGAACGAGCAGATGCAGGCCCTGGCGTTCTTTGCCGGCGCCAACTCGATTTTCTACGGCGAAAAACTGCTGACCACCGCCAACCCGCAGGCTGACAAGGACATGCAACTGTTCTCTCGCCTGGGCATCCTGCCGGAAGCCCGCGAAGAGCACGCCGACGAGGTGCATCAGGCGGCGATCGAGCAGGCCCTGGTGGAGCAGAAGAGCAGCGAGCAGTTCTATAACGCGGCCATCTGAAATTCGCTCCGGTTCCTCTGAAGGAGTGCGAAACCCCCTGTGGGAGCGGGCTTGCTCGCGAAGGCGTCAGTCCAGTCGACATCAATGTTGAATGTCAGTCCGTATTCGTCGGATCGCCGCCCGGAGCAAGCCCGCTCCCACAGGGGACATGTGTCATTTGATAGTCGAGGCCTGCATGTCTTTCGATCTCGCCGCACGCCTTGCCGCCCGTCGTGCCGAAAACCTCTACCGCCAGCGCCCGCTGCTCGAAAGCCCGCAGGGGCCGCAAGTAGTGGTCGATGGCCAGCCGTTGCTGGCGTTCTGTAACAACGACTACCTGGGCCTGGCCAATCATCCGCAAGTGATCGAAGCCTGGCGTGCCGGTGCGTCGAAGTGGGGGGTGGGCGGAGGGGCATCCCATCTGGTCATCGGCCATAGCTCCCCGCACCATGCCCTGGAAGAAGCGTTGGCCGACCTGACCGGTCGCCCGCGCGCGTTGCTGTTCACCACCGGCTATATGGCCAACCTCGGCGCGGTCACGGCGCTGGTGGGGCAGGGTGATACGGTGCTCGAAGACCGGCTCAATCATGCTTCGCTGCTCGACGCGGGGCTGTTGTCCGGCGCGCGGTTCAATCGTTACCTGCACAACGACCCGGTGAGTTTGGCCAAGCGCCTGGAAAAAGCCACTGGCAATACGCTGGTGGTCACCGACGGCGTGTTCAGCATGGACGGTGATATCGCCGACTTGCCAGCGCTGGCCCGAGAGGCCAAGGCCAAAGGCGCCTGGTTGATGGTCGACGATGCCCATGGTTTTGGACCGCTGGGCGCCAACGGTGGCGGCATCGTCGAACACTTCGGCTTGAGCCAGGATGACGTTCCGGTGCTGGTCGGCACCCTTGGCAAGGCGTTCGGTACGGCGGGTGCCTTTGTGGCTGGCAGCGAAGAACTGATCGAAAGCCTGATCCAGTTCGCCCGTCCCTACATCTACACCACCAGTCAGCCACCTGCGCTGGCCTGCGCCACGTTGAAAAGCCTGGAACTGCTGCGCAGCGAACACTGGCGCCGCGAGCATTTGCAGACGCTGATCCGCCAGTTCCGCAAAGGTGCCGAGCAGATTGGCCTGGAACTCATGGACAGCTTCACGCCGATCCAGCCGATCATGATCGGTGACGCCGGGCGCGCGGTGCGCCTTTCGCAGATGTTGCGTGAACGCGGGTTGATGGTGACCGCGATTCGCCCGCCGACCGTACCCGCCGGCAGCGCCCGGCTGCGGGTCACGCTGACGGCTGCCCACAGCGAAGCCCAGGTACAGCTATTGTTAAATGGACTGGCCGATTGTTTTCAGCAACTGAAGCCGGAGCCAAGCCATGCGTGATCGTTTGATTCTGCTGCCCGGCTGGGGCCTTGGCGTTTCACCGCTGGAGCCTCTGGCGGCGGCCTTGCGTGGCCTGGATGAGCACCTGCATGTCGAGATAGAGCCGTTGCCGGAGCTGGAGTCGAGCGATCTTGAAGAGTGGCTCGATGAGCTTGATTCGACTTTGCCGCAAGACGTCTGGCTAGGTGGTTGGTCATTGGGCGGCATGCTCGCTTGCGAGTTGGCGGCCCGGCGTGGCGATCGCTGCTGTGGCGTGTTCACCCTGGCCAGCAACGCTTCTTTTGTCGCCCATGATCAATGGTCAAGCGCGATGCCCGGAGAAACCTTCGACGCGTTTCTGGCGGGATGCGAAGCCGATCCGCGCGCGACCTTGAAACGCTTTTCACTACTCTGCGCCCAAGGCGCCGAAGACTCCCGCGGACTGTCGCGGTTGTTGCTCGGCGGCGCCCCGAATACCGCCGCGCCAGTGCTGCTCAGTGGCCTGCAGGTGCTCGCACAACTGGATACACGACAGGCTCTGCAATCGTTCCGCGGTCCGCAACTGCATCTGTTCGCCGGCCTCGACGGGCTGGTGCCGGTGGAAGCGGCGGGCGAGTTACTGGCATTGCTGCCGGATGTCGAAATCGGTCTGATTGAACAGGCCAGCCACGCGTTTCTCCTGGAGGATCCCCACGGTGTGGCGGGGGCGATCCAGGCCTTTTTGCATGAGTCCGGCGATGACTGATTTATCCCTTCCCAACCTGCCCGGCGCCTTGCCTGACAAACGTCAGGTAGCCGCTTCATTCTCCCGCGCGGCGGCCAGCTACGACAGCGTGGCCGAGTTGCAGCGGGATGTGGGCAGACAATTGCTCGGGCGCATGCCGCAAGACTTCGTACCGCAGCGCTGGCTGGACCTTGGCTGTGGCACCGGGCATTTCAGTCGTGCCCTGGATGAGCAATTTCCGGGCAGTCACGGTGTGGCGCTGGACATCGCCGAGGGCATGCTCAACCACGCCCGGCCATTGGGCGGCGCCACACACTTCGTGGCCGGCGATGCCGAGCGCTTACCACTGCAGGATTCGACCTGCGACCTGATCTTCTCCAGCCTGGCGGTGCAGTGGTGCGCGGACTTCGACTCGGTGCTCAGTGAAGCCTTTCGAGTACTGAAACCGGGTGGCATTTTCGCGTTTGCTAGTCTGTGTGTAGGGACGTTGTTTGAATTGCGCGACAGCTGGCGCGAAGTCGACGGCATGGTGCACGTCAACCGCTTCCGGGAGTTTGGTGTTTATCAGCAGTTGTGTGCGGCCAGCGCCTTGAATGTGGTCAGTCTGCAAAACCTTGCGCATGTGCTGCATTACCCGGATGTGCGCAGCCTGACCCATGAACTCAAGGCGTTGGGTGCGCACAATCTCAATCCCGGGCGGCCGGGTGGCTTGACCGGCCGGGCGCGGATTTTGGGTCTGATTGAAGCTTACGAACAGTTTCGTCAGGCCCAGGGCCTGCCGGCGACTTATCAAGTGGTGTACGCCGTTTTGGAGAAGCCCTTATGAGCGCAGCCTATTTCATCGCCGGCACGGATACCGATGTCGGTAAAACAACGGTCGCTGCGGGGCTGCTGCATGCGGCGCGTTCGGCGGGATTGAGCACGGCGGCGGGCAAGCCGGTCGCGTCCGGTTGCGATGTGACGCCCAAGGGCCTGCGCAACGCCGATGCGCTGGCCTTGCTGGCGGAGTGTTCGCTGCCGCTGACCTACACGCAGGTCAATCCGATGGCCTTCGAACCGGCCATTGCCCCGCATCTGGCGGCGCGAGAGGCGGGCGTGGCGCTGACGGTGCAGTCGTTGCTGACGCCGATGCGGCAGATCCTGGGCATGCAGGCGGACTTCACCCTGATCGAAGGCGCTGGCGGCTGGCGCGTACCCTTGGCGGATCAGGACAATCTGTCGGACCTGGCCATCGCTTTGAAGCTGCCGGTGATCCTGGTGGTCGGCGTGCGGCTGGGGTGCATCAGCCATGCCTTGCTGACCGCTGAGGCGATTGCCCGGGACGGTTTGCAACTGGCGGGCTGGGTGGCCAACATTATCGACCCCAAGACCTCGCGGCTGGAAGAAAACCTGGCCACCCTTGCCGAGCGTATCCCGGCACCGTGCCTGGGGCGTGTGCCTAAACTCAAGGTCGTCACGGCCGAGGCAGTGGCCGAGCACTTGCAACTGGACCTGTTGGACTGAGGTTTGTCGCATGGGGGCTTTGCCTATGGCAAGGCACTGTGCCATTAGTGTTTTTGACGGGTGTTTTGCCAGCCACTCTGCTTCAATGGCCGCTGTTGATCCTTTGAAAGGACGAGTTCTCCCATGGAAATCTCAGGAAACACCGCTTTTTATGCCGGTCTGAGCACTCTTCAGACGGGGCAGAACCGTGTCGATCAAGCCGTCGGGCAGATCGCCAACACGACGATCGAGCGTTCAGTCACCAGCCAGTCCTCCGAGGTGCAGGTCGATCGTCTGCGATCGGTTGATCGCAGCCGGCAATCGGACCTGGCCAGCAATGTGGTCGAAATGGTCCAAGGCAAGATTCAGGCGGAGCTGGGCGTGAAAATCGCCAAGGCAGCCGACGAAGTGCTCGGGACGTTGATCGATACCTACGCCTGATTCTTTAAAGAAATTTGCACCCTCCAGCGCCGCGCCTGTTCGCGGCGTTTTTCTGCGTAAGTCTTTCTTGTTCAACTAATCTTTTCGGTGCGGCGGGCTGCTTCGCAAGCGCGGCTGCGTTGTCGCGTGCCTGTGTGTCCAATCCTGCGATGACGAACGGCAAAAGATCGACGCTTGACAAGATTTGGGCGTAAACGTATGTTTCAAACAACTGTTTGATCGCAACAACAAATCAATGCGGTCGTTCATTCCCGGTTACATCAGCAGAGGTTTATCGCTATGCCTGACTACAAGGCCCCCTTGCGTGATATTCGCTTCGTTCGTGACGAGTTGCTCGGCTACGAAGCGCACTATCAGAGCCTTCCGGCTTGTGCCGACGCAACTCCGGACATGGTTGACGCCATTCTTGAGGAAGGCGCCAAGTTTTGTGAGCAGGTACTGGCTCCGCTGAACCGCGTGGGCGACCTCGAAGGCTGCACCTGGAGCGAGTCCGGCGTTAAGACCCCGACTGGCTTCAAGGAAGCCTACAAGCAATTCGTCGAAGGTGGCTGGCCGAGCCTGGCTCACGACGTAGAGCACGGTGGCCAAGGTCTGCCGGAGTCCCTGGGTCTGGCCATCAGCGAAATGGTTGGCGAGTCCAACTGGTCGTGGGGCATGTACCCAGGCCTGTCGCACGGTGCGATGAACACCATCTCCGAGCACGGCACCCCTGAACAGCAAGAGGCTTACCTGACCAAGCTGGTTTCCGGCGAGTGGACCGGCACCATGTGCCTGACCGAGCCGCACTGCGGCACCGACCTGGGCATGCTGCGCACCAAGGCCGAGCCTCAGGCCGACGGTTCCTACAAGGTTTCCGGCACCAAGATCTTCATCTCGGCCGGTGAACACGACATGGCCGACAACATCGTCCACATCGTTCTGGCCCGCCTGCCGGATGCACCGGCTGGCACCAAAGGCATCTCCCTGTTCATCGTGCCGAAGTTCATGCCGAACGCCGATGGTTCGGTTGGCGCGCGTAACGCTGTGTCCTGCGGTTCCCTGGAACACAAGATGGGCATCCACGGCAACGCTACCTGCGTGATGAACTTCGACGGCGCTACCGGTTTCCTGATCGGCCCGGCGAACAAAGGCCTGAACTGCATGTTCACCTTTATGAACACCGCACGCCTGGGTACTGCGCTGCAAGGCCTGGCCCACGCTGAAGTCGGTTTCCAGGGCGGCCTGAAATACGCTCGCGACCGTCTGCAGATGCGCTCGCTGACTGGCCCGAAAGCGCCGGACAAAGCCGCTGACCCGATCATCGTGCACCCTGACGTACGCCGCATGCTGTTGACCATGAAGGCATTCGCCGAAGGCAACCGTGCAATGGTTTACTTCACCGCCAAGCAGGTCGACATCGTCAAGTACGGTGTGGACGAAGAAGAGAAGAAGAAAGCCGACGCACTGTTGGCGTTCATGACGCCAATCGCCAAAGCCTTCATGACCGAAGTCGGTTTCGAATCGGCCAACCACGGCGTGCAGATCTACGGTGGCCACGGCTTCATCGCCGAGTGGGGCATGGAGCAGAACGTCCGCGACAGCCGCATCTCGATGCTGTACGAAGGCACCACCGGTATCCAGGCACTCGACCTGCTGGGCCGTAAAGTGCTGATGACCCAAGGCGAGGCCCTCAAAGGTTTCACCAAGATCGTCCACAAGTTCTGCCAGACCAACGAAGGCAACGAAGCGGTCCAGGAGTTCGTCGCTCCGCTGGCCGCACTGAACAAGGAGTGGGGCGAGCTGACCATGAAGGTCGGTATGGCCGCCATGAAAGACCGCGAAGAAGTCGGCGCGGCCTCCGTGGATTACCTGATGTACTCCGGTTACGCCTGCCTGGCCTACTTCTGGGCTGACATGGCGCGTCTGGCTGCCGAGAAACTGGCTGCCGGCACTTCCGAAGAGGCGTTCTACACCGCCAAGCTGCAGACTGCGCGTTTCTACTTCCAGCGCATCCTGCCGCGTACCCGCACTCACGTCGTAACCATGCTGTCGGGCGCCAACAACCTGATGGACATGAAAGAAGAGAACTTCGACCTGGGCTACTAAGCCTTAACGAAGTACTTGAAAAAGCCGCTGCTCCTTCGGGAGCAGCGGCTTTTTTTGCTTTAAAGGTTGCCGGTGAAATGAATGGTTGGAACGGCCTTTGAAAAATACCTCAGTAATTCACTCAGCAACTCGGGCTTCCTGCCGTTACAGTAGTGGGCACATTGCCATCTATTGATTTGACGGGTCGGAGCTTTACCCTTGCCGCGCTCATCTGCTGTACGTTTCAGTCATTTCCTGCCGTCATTAGTGCTGTTACTGGCGGGGCTTGCGGCTGCTTACATCAAGGATCTGAACGTCTTCTTCACGTCGCTGTTCAACGTGTTGCCCACCCTGGTGTTGTTGCTCGGGGGCGCCTATTGCGCGGTGTACCGACGCCAGCGTGAACTGTTTCTGATGGTCACGGTGTACATCGCCTACTTCCTGCTCGACACCCAGACCGACTATTACCGCGACAACGGCAAGGTGCGTGACGATGCCGCCGTGGTCTTTCATTTGTGTTGCCTGCTGCTGCCGCTGTTGTTTGGCGTGTTCGCGGCGTGGCAGGAACGCACCCATCTGTTCCAGGACATGGTGGCGCGCTTCGCGGTCTTGCTCGCGGTCGGCAGCGTAGCGCTGGGGCTTGAGCAAAGTTATCCACACGCGCTACTGATCTGGCTCTCGGAGATACGCTGGCCTGCCTTGCATGGCGCCTGGATGAGCCTGATCCAGTTGTCCTATCCGGTGTTCATCGCTGCGTTCCTGCTGCTGGCCTGGCAATACTGGCGCAACCCGCGACCGCTGCATGCCGCGCAATGGGTGGGGCTGCTCGGGTTGTTCTGGATGTTGCCGAAAACCTTCATCCTGCCGTTCACGCTGAACATCATGTGTAGCCAGGTGATGCTGATGATCGCCGCCGCCGTTGCCCACGAAGCCTATCAAATGGCCTTCCGCGACGAACTGACCGGACTGCCGGGCCGTCGTGCGCTGAATGAACGCCTGCAACGGTTGGGGCGCAACTACGTGTTGGCCATGAGCGACGTCGACCACTTCAAGAAATTCAACGACACCCACGGCCACGACGTCGGTGACCAGGTGCTGCGGCTGGTGGCCAGCAAGCTGTCGAAAATCGGCGGTGGCGGTAAGGCGTATCGCTATGGCGGCGAGGAATTTGCCCTGGTGTTTGCAGGCAAGACCCTCGAAGAGTGCCTGCCGCACCTGGAGGTCATCCGCGAGTCCATCGCCACTTACAACATTCAGCTGCGCAATCAGGAAAATCGCCCGCAGGACGATAGTCAGGGGCGTCAGCGGCGTGCCGGTTCCGGTGCGTCGAGTGTGTCGGTGACGGTCAGTATCGGTGTTGCGGAGCGGATCGACCAACGCACCCCCGAAGAGGTACTCAAGTCCGCTGACCAGGCGCTCTACAGCGCCAAGGGCGCCGGGCGCAACTGCGTGATGGCGTTCGGGCAGAACCGCCGTGGCGCCGTGCGCATGGACACCGCTACGGTTGAGTGATGATGGCGCATTCAGCGAGCGCAAAATGATTGTGAGGCGTGGTCGGCAGCAGTAGGTTGGAGAAATCTGCCGACGGAGAATGACCATGCCCGAGTACAAAGCTCCCTTGCGCGACATGCGCTTTCTGATCGACCACGTCTTCGACTTTCACCGCAATTACGCCGCGCTGGGGGCCACCGATGCCAGCTCGGACATGGTCAATGCGATCCTCGAAGAAGGGGCGAAGTTCTGCGAAAACGTGCTGTCGCCGCTCAACCGCAGTGGTGATGAAGAAGGCTGCCATTTCGACAATGGCGTGGTCACCACCCCCGCGGGCTTCAAGCAGGCATTCGCCCAATATGTCGAGGGCGGCTGGCATGGCCTGGCGGCGGATCCGGTTTACGGCGGTCAAGGGTTGCCGATCTCCCTGGGCCTGGTGATCAGCGAGATGGTGGGTTCCAGCAACACCTCATGGGGCATGTACCCCGGCCTGACCCACGGTGCGATGTCGGCGATCCACGCCCATGGTACCGAGGCGCAGAAGCAGACCTATTTGAAGAAGCTTACCGCTGGCCAATGGACCGGCACCATGTGCCTGACCGAAGCCCATTGCGGCACTGACCTGGGCATCATCAAGACCCGCGCCGTACCTGCGGCCGATGGCAGCTACGCGATCTCCGGCAGCAAGATCTTCATCTCCGCCGGCGAGCACGACATGAGCGCCAACATCATTCACCTGGTGCTGGCCAAATTGCCGGACGCACCGGCCGGGACCAAGGGCATTTCGCTGTTCATCGTGCCCAAGTTCCTGCCCGATGCGACGGGCGAAGCGGGCGAGCGCAACGGCGTGTCCTGCGGCTCGATCGAACACAAAATGGGCATCAAGGCCTCGGCCACCTGCGTGCTGAACTTCGACGAGGCCAAGGGCTTCCTGATCGGCGAGCCGAACAAGGGACTCAACTGCATGTTTACCATGATGAACCACGCGCGGCTGGGCACTGGCATGCAAGGGCTTTGTCTGGGGGAGGCGAGCTTCCAGGGCGCGATAAAGTACGCCAACGAGCGTTTGCAGATGCGCTCGCTGACCGGCCCGAAAGCGCCGGAAAAAGCCGCCGACCCGATCATCGTGCACCCTGATGTGCGGCGGATGTTGCTGACCATGAAAGCCTTCAACGAAGGCAACCGCGCGCTGACCTATTTCACCGCGCAGTTGCTCGACGTTGCACACCTGTGCCCGGATGAAACGGCGCGCCAGGACGCCGAAGACCTGTTGGCGTTCCTCACGCCGATCTGCAAAGCCTTCATGACCGACACCGGGCTGGAAGTGACCAACCATGGCATGCAGGTGTTTGGCGGCCACGGGTTCATTCGCGAATGGGGCATGGAGCAACTGGTCCGTGACTGCCGGATCGCACCGATCTATGAAGGCACCAACGGCATTCAGGCGCTGGACTTGCTCGGGCGCAAGGTACTCGGCAGCCAGGGCAAGCTGCTGCGCGGCTTCACCAAAATCGTCCATAAGTTCTGCGCGGCGAACGCCGAGCATCCACAACTGGCCGGGTATGTGGCGCAGCTCAATCAACTGAACCAGCAGTGGGGTGAGTTGACCACCAAGGTCGGAATGGCGGCGATGAAAAACCCGGACGAAGTCGGTGCCGCGTCGGTGGATTATCTGATGTACAGCGGTTACATCATCCTTGGCTACCTGTGGTTGCGCATGGCGCTGGTGGCTCAGGCGCAACTCGATGCCGGCAGCGGCGATGGCGACTTCTGCCGGGGCAAACTGGCGACCAACGAGTTTTACTTCAAGCGTCTGCTGCCACGCACTGCCGCTCATCGGGCAGCCATAGAGGCGGGTAGCGATTGCCTGATGCAGCTGCCGGCGGAGTTGTTTGCGCTTTAGTCATAAAAGTCCGTTACAAAGAAGCTCGCCTTGCGCGGGCTTTTTGTTGATGACTAAAAATAACAAAACAGTCATGAGTTGACCCTATGTGTCGCAAAAGTTGTTGGGTTACACTCGGCCCAACGAAAACACTCTTCCTGTGAATCATCTGTATAGATCTTGCGAGGTTTGCCATGGCTGACTACAAAGCGCCCCTGCGCGATATGCGCTTCGTCCTCAATGAAGTTTTCGAGGTCGCCAAACTCTGGGCCGAACTGCCTGCACTGGCTGAAACCGTGGATGCAGAAACGGTCGAAGCCATTCTGGAAGAAGCCGGCAAAGTCACCAGCAAAAGCATCGCACCGCTGAGCCGTGCCGCTGACGAAGAAGGTTGCCATTGGGCCGACGGTGCCGTCACCACTCCGGCAGGTTTCCCACAGGCTTATCAGACCTACGCTGAAGGCGGTTGGGTCGGTGTCGGTGGCGATCCGACCTACGGTGGCATGGGCATGCCCAAGGCGGTTTCGGCGCAGGTCGAAGAAATGGTCAACTCCGCGAGCCTGTCGTTCGGCCTGTACCCGATGCTGACCGCCGGTGCTTGCCTGTCGATCAACGCCCACGCCAGCGAAGGGCTGAAAGCGGCGTACCTGCCAAACATGTACGCCGGTGTATGGGCCGGTTCCATGTGCCTGACCGAGCCGCACGCCGGTACTGACCTGGGGATCATCCGTACCAAGGCCGAGCCTCAGGCTGACGGTTCCTACAAAGTCAGCGGCACCAAAATCTTCATCACCGGCGGCGAACACGACCTGACCGAGAACATCATTCACCTGGTACTGGCCAAACTGCCGGACGCACCGGCGGGGCCGAAAGGTATTTCGCTGTTCCTGGTGCCGAAGTTCATGGTCAATGCCGATGGCAGCCTGGGCGCGCGCAACCCGGCGAATTGTGGTTCGATCGAACACAAGATGGGCATCCAGGCGTCCGCGACCTGCGTGATGAACTTCGACGAAGCCGTGGGTTACCTGGTCGGCGAGCCGAACAAGGGCTTGGCGGCGATGTTCACCATGATGAACTACGAGCGTCTGGGCGTCGGTATCCAGGGCCTGGCCACTGGCGAGCGCTCGTACCAGAACGCCGTGGAATACGCCCGCGACCGTCTGCAAAGCCGTTCGCCAACGGGAGCGCAGAACAAGGACAAAGTGGCTGACCCGATCATCGTCCACCCGGACGTGCGTCGCATGCTGCTGACCATGAAAGCCTCGAACGAAGGTGGCCGTGCGTTCTCCACCTACGTGGCGATGCAACTGGACACCGCCAAGTTCAGCGAAGACGCAACCACCCGCAAGCGTGCGGAAGACCTGGTGGCATTGCTGACCCCGGTGGCCAAGGCGTTCCTGACCGACCTCGGCCTGGAAACCACCGTACACGGCCAGCAGATCTTCGGCGGCCACGGTTACATCCGTGAGTGGGGCCAGGAGCAGCTGGTGCGTGACGTGCGCATCACCCAGATCTACGAAGGCACCAATGGCATTCAGGCGCTGGACCTGGTCGGACGCAAGATCGTGGGCAGCGGCGGGGCGTTCTACAATCTGTTCGCCGACGAGATTCGCCACTTCACGGCAACCGCCAGCGCGGACCTCGCCGAGTTCACCAAGCCACTGAACGACGCCGTAACCACCCTCGATGAACTGACCGCGTGGTTGCTTGACCGTGCGAAGAGCAATCCGAACGAAATCGGCGCGGCGTCGGTCGAGTATCTGCAGGTGTTCGGTTACGTGGCATACGCCTACATGTGGGCCCTGATGGCCAAGGCGGCTTTCGGCAAGGAAGCGCAAGACGATTTCTACGCCAGCAAATTGGGTACGGCTCGCTTCTATTTCGCCCGCCTGCTGCCGCGCATTCACTCGTTGAGCGCGTCGGTGAAGGCCGGTAGCGAATCGTTGTTTCTGCTGGATGCAGGACAATTCTGATGAAGTAACGTTATGTAAGCATTCTCTTACATAACGTGCTGCTGTTCTCCCATAGATGCAAATTGGATCCACAGCTAATCTACTTCTCATGGACGTAGCGCAGGAAGCGCAAAGCAACAACAGGGACACGTAGGATTCTGCCAGGACGGCGGAGTGAAATGGATGTCAGGGAAACAGTCTGCAAAGCCCCGCTTCGGCGGGGTTTTCTTTTGCCTGAAGAAAAGTTTTCAGCTTGTCCCATCCAGAGCCTGCGCGCTGTTCAAGCGCCCGTCCGGGCCGTTTATCACCTCTTCCAGCAATGTCCGCAGCAATGCCAGCGAGGCCTGCTGCCGTTGCACATCCCGACACACCAGACCGACCTTCAGCGGCACCCGGGGTTCGCTCAGGGGCTTCCACAACAGTTCGTGGTTGCCATGGGTCTTTTGCGAGCGACCGGGCAATACCGTCGCCAGGCGCGTGTGGGGCAGGCTGTCGAGGATGCCGGCCATGTTGTTCAGCTCGGCTTGCACCTGTGGGCGACGACCAAGGCTTGTCAGCTGTGCCTGCCAGATCTGCCTGATCTGAAATTCTTCGCCCAGCAGCAACATCGGCAGTTCGGCCGCCTGACTCATGGACACTTTCTTGAATTCACGCAGCGGATGCTCTGCCGGGATGACCAGGGTCAGTTCATCTTCGTACAGCATCACGCCATGCAAGCCAGGCTGGCGGGGCGGCAGGTAGCCGATGCCGATATCCAGAGAACCGTTGAGCAGTCGCCGCTCGATTTCCAGGCCGGTCAGTTCATAGATCTGCACCACCAGATGCGGCTGCGCCTTGCGCACCCGTTCGAGCATCTGCGGAACGAGGCTGGTGTGCACGGTCTGCAACACACCGATGGCCAGGGTGCGCAGGGCCTGCCCCTTAAAGTTGCCGAGCGCTTCCCGTGCCCGTTGCAGACCATCGAGCAAAGGCAGTGCGTGGTTGTACAGCGTGTGCGCCGCGAGGGTCGGCAACAGGCGTTTGCTGCTGCGCTCGAACAGGCTCACCTCGAGGTTTTGCTCGAGGTGGCGGATTTGCTGGGACAGCGCCGGCTGGGAGATGGACAGACGCTCGGCGGCCCGGCCCACGTGGCCTTCTTCGTAAACCGCGACGAAATAACGCAGTTGCTTGAAATCCATAAGTAATGCTTATCGAAAATGCTGGGAAATCGAAATGGCTGAACGCCTCGCCTGAGCCTAGTCTAACCGCATTCACAGGGCTTACAGGGCCACAGAGTGCGATGAATACCCTTTGCTTCGATGGTATTTACATAGGTAAGGCAAAAAACCTCATCAGAGGTTTTGTCAGATGAATCTGTTCAGTCTGCGCCGCAGTCCACCCAGTCTTGATGATCTGGTCATGGACGCCTTCCTGCCATCCCAAGGCGATAACCTTTCCAGCGAGTACTTGATGCCCAGTGTCGAGCGGCCGAAACAGATATTTGTGCGTGGCCAGGGTTCATGGTTGTGGGACAGCGATGACCGTGCGTACCTGGATTTTTCCCAGGGCGGCGGGGCCAACAGCCTTGGTCACAGCCCTTCGGTACTGGTCAATGCAATCACATCCCAGGCTCAGTTGCTGATCAATCCGGGTTTCGGCCTGCACAATCGCGGCATGCTCAGCCTCGCCGAACATCTGTGTGCCAGCACCGGCAGTGATCAGGCCTACCTGCTCAATACCGGCAGCGAAGCCTGTGAGGCGGCGATCAAACTGGCGCGCAAATGGGGTCAACAGCATCGCGGTGGTGCGTCGCGCATCATCGTGGCCAACAACGGTTGCCATGGCCGCAGCCTGGGGACGATTTCGGCGTCGGACAGTTCGACATTGGCCAACCGTTTCGAGCCGCAATTGCCAGGCTTCAGTCGTGTCCCGTTCAATGATCTGCCAGCGTTGCATGCGGCCGTGGATGAACGGACCGTAGCGATCATGCTCGAGCCGATCCAGAGCGAAGCCGGCGTGATCCCGGCCACCGCGCACTACCTCAAGGGCGTCGAACGCTTGTGCCGTGAACTCGGCATTTTGCTGATCCTTGACGAAGTGCAAACCGGCATCGGCCGTTGTGGCACCTTGCTCGCGGAACAGTCCTGTGGCGTCACGGCGGATATCGTCGTGCTTGGCAAAGGCTTGGGCGGCGGGGTGCCATTGGCCGCATTGCTGGCGAGGGGCAAGGCTTGCTGCTTCGACATTGGCGAGGTGACAGGCACTCATCACGGTAATGCGTTGATGACGGCGGCGGGACTTGCGGTGCTCGATACCGTGCAGGACAAGGTTTTCCTCAAACACATTGCAGAAGCCGGTCAACACCTGCGTGAAGGGTTGGAGCGTCTGGCCCATCGTTACGGTCACGGCGAGTTGCGCGGACAAGGGCTGCTTTGGGGGCTGACGCTGTCGGACGATTCCGCCGACGCGGTGGTCAAGGCCGCGCTGTATGAAGGCTTGTTGCTCAATGCACCACAACCCGACTGCCTGCGCTTTACCCCTGCGCTCAATGTCAGCAACGCCAACATCGATGAAATGCTCCTGCGCCTGGCGCGTGCCTTCTCCCGAGTACGCACCGCGCAATTGCAGTGCCGCAAAGGGATTGCCGTCTGATCCGGCGCGCCCTGCACACATTCCAGAACCGTCTCGCGGTAATACGCACGCCCTACGCCCGACACTTTTGGCGTGGGGCGTTTTTTTGTGGCCGGCCTTTTCCAAAGGCAATTTCGGCTTGAGCGGTTAGCACATCAATGGCTTTCTAGCGTGCATCGGCAGGGAGTGCCGGTGCCAGCGAAACTGTATTACCTTCGCGTTGGTTTTGATTTCTATACCACTGGGTGGTATGTTTTATGGAAGGGATGCCGATGTCACCAAGGTTGTTCAAGACAAAGCGCTTCGCAATGCAGGCCGCCAAGGCCTGGATCGGTGATGACGAACTCCGGGAGGCATTCACCGAAATGCTCAATGGTCAGGCTGACAATTTGGGTGGCGGGGTCTGGAAGAAGCGTTTGAATGCCAACCGCCATCGCTCGATTATCCTGGCCAAGGGCGGTGCTCATTGGGTCTATCAGTTCCTGTACGCAAAAAAAGATCAGAGCAATATCAGTCCCAGGCATCTGCTCGACTTGCGAGAGTTGGCCAAGACATATGGTGGACTGACCGAAATGCAAATTCAGCGTTTGCTGGATGCAAAGGAGTTTGTGGAGATACCAAATGAGTAAAAAATTCAAAAGTGAGCTATCGGAATCGATCCACGAATCGGCCAGTGCCTTGTATGCCATAGGTGCAATCAGCAAAGCGACCATGCGTGAATTCGATGAATCCTGCCTTGCAAGGGTGCCGGATGCGATTCCCGCGCAGGAGATCAAGGCATTGCGCGAGCGCAACAATGTCAGTCAACCTGTGTTTGCGCGCTACCTGAACACCAGTGCTTCCACGGTCAAGCAATGGGAAGCAGGGGATAAGCACCCCAGTGGCATGGCGCTGAAGTTGCTGAGTATCGTGCGCAAACACGGTCTGGAGATACTCGCCTGAGAAATCGGGCTGAACCCTGACAAACGGTACAGGTCGATTAGCTGTAGGGCTCGAACGAGTCCACCCCAATCAGGAGCTGCCCCATGGACTTCATTCGCATCATCATCGCCATCCTGTTGCCGCCACTGGGTGTGTTTCTGCAAGTAGGATTCGGCGGGGCGTTCTGGCTGAATATTCTGCTGACGTTGTGCGGTTACATTCCGGGGATCGTGCATGCGGTGTACATCATCGCCAAGCGCTGAGTAGAACGTCGGCAGGTAGACCGCCTTCGCGAGCAGGGCTCGCGATTGAGGCGCCACCGTTTCGGCAATGAGCGCAGGCTTCAGTTCACTGAGTCCATCACCCGCCGATAAAACAACCACTCCTGCTCCAGCGCATGGGCCTGGTTACCGGCCTTGCGAAAGCCATGGCGTTCATCGGCGTAGTAATGCGCTTCGACCAGGATACCGTTGTCTTGCAGCGCCGTGACCATGTCGCGGGTTTGTTGCGGGACGACCACGGCATCCAGTTCTCCTTGAAAGAAGATCATCGGCACGCGGATGTTGCCGGCATGCAGCAGCGGCGTGCGGGCGGCGTAGCGTTCGGCATCCAGTTGCGGATCGCCGATCAGCCAGTCCAGATAGTCGCTTTCGAATTTGTGGGTCGCGCGCCCCAGCGCCACCGGGTCGCTGACCCCATACAGGCTGGCGCCAGCGCGGAACACGTTGTGAAAAGCCAGGGCGCACAGGCTGGTATAGCCGCCAGCGCTGCCGCCGCGAATGAATGCCTTCTCGCCGTCGATCAAGCCACGGTCGTTGAGGTAACTCACCACGGCGCAAGCGTCTTGCACATCCACGTCGCCCCAACTCAGGTGCAGTGCCTGGCGATAGGCCCGGCCATAGCCGCTGCTGCCGCGGTAGTTGAGGTCGGCGACGGCGAAGCCCCGCTGTGCCCAGTACTGGATACGCGGATCGAGCATCGGGTAGCACGCCGAGGTCGGGCCGCCATGGACGAACACCACCAATGGCGGTTTCGCCGCGCCGGTCATCGCCGGGTAGAAGAAGCCGTGGGCTTCGCCTGAGCCACTTGGGTAGCGCAAGGTTTGCGGGCGGCTGATCTGTTCGGGAGCAAGCGGTGCGATGCCGCCGGCCAGTACTTGCACTTGCCGGCTCTGGCGGTCAATGGCGATGACGGCAGTTGAGCTGACGGGCGACGCCGCGATGCAATAGATGAACTGCTCATCCACGGCGAGATGGCGAAAGCGGCTGTAGTCGCCGGTGAAATCGGCGCTGGAATCGCCGCCTATGCCCAGTCGGCCAAAGCCACCCTCGGTCCAACTGGCCAGATAACTGTCGTCGCCCAGCGGCAACCAGGTGCTGCCGCCGAGTTGCCAAGGCGCGGGGCCGTGGTCGGCGGCCGCACTTGGCAATGGGCTCAAGCCTTTTTCAGTTTCTTTCCATGGCTGCCAGTAACCTGCGCGATCCGTCAGGCAATACAAGCGACCGTCGGCATCGAACCGCGGTTGTTGCACAGACTCTTGAACGCCGTCGCCGGCCACACAACGAGCCTCGGCAAAGCCACCGTTGGCGAGGCCTTCAGCAACCATCAAACGTGTCGCTGTCCATGGCTGATCCGGACGACTCCACTCGATCCAGGCCAGGCGCCGGGCATCAGGGCTCAGCGTCGGCGCCGAGTAGAAATCAGCACCTTCGGCCAGCAGGTGACGTGCGCCATCCAACAGATCGATTGCCACCAGCCGGTGTTGATCGCGATGCTCCTCGACCGCCAGCACTTGTCCGTTGGCGAACTGCAGATCGCCATATCGGCACGCACCGGAGGTCAGCCTTTCGGGCGCTTCGTCTTGCAGTGATTGCCGATACAACTGCTGGTCGGCCTCGTTGACGAAAACGATACCGTCGTCCGTCAGACAAAACGCGCCGCCGCCATATTCGTACACCCGACTGCGCGCGCTGAACCCCGGTGGCGTCAGGCATTTCGCTGCACCATCGCGCCAGTGCCAGATCCGGCACGCCGCGTCTTCGGGGCGGTACTCGTTCCAGAACAGGCCCTGCCGCCCGACCTGCAGTTCGGCAAAGTCGATACCGGCGGCCACGGCTTTGGCAGCGCTGAAAGGTTCAGCTTTTGGCGATGAGGCGTGAGTTTCGTTCATTGCGAAAGGCCAGTTGGTCGATGGTCTGAGTGGCGCTCTCGGCTTCTTCGCGGGCCTTGAGGATCACGCCGTGTTGTGGCGACTTGCTGCACACCGGGTCGGCGTTGCTGGCGTCCCCCGTGAGCATGAACGCCTGGCAGCGGCAGCCGCCGAAGTCTTTTTCTTTCTCGTCACAAGAGCGGCACGGCTCGGGCATCCAGTCGTAACCGCGAAAGCGGTTGAAGCCGAACGAGTCATACCAGATGTGCTGCATGCTGTGGTCGCGCACGTTGGGAAATTGCACCGGCATCTGTCGGGCACCGTGACAGGGCAGGGCGGTTCCGTCTGGCGTGACCGTCAGAAAAATACTGCCCCAGCCATTCATGCAGGCTTTCGGGCGTTCTTCGTAATAGTCCGGCGTGACGAAAATCAGCTTGCACGGATGCCCTTCGGCTTCCAGTTTGGCGCGGTATTCGTTGGTAATGCGTTCGGCGCGCACCAGTTGTTCTTTGGTCGGCAAAAGCCCAACGCGATTGAGTTGCGCCCAGCCGTAGAACTGGCATGTGGCGAGCTCGACGAAGTCCGCCTCCAGGGCGATGCACAGCTCGATGATGCGGTCGATCTGGTCGATGTTGTGCCGATGGGTGACGAAGTTCAGCACCATCGGATAGCCGTGGGCTTTCACCGCCCGGGCCATTTCCAGTTTCTGCGCGAAGGCCTTTTTCGAACCGGCCAGCAGATTGTTCACCTGCTCGTCGCTGGCCT
The DNA here is from genome assembly GCF_047345015.1 of Pseudomonas monachiensis. Classification (NCBI taxonomy): domain Bacteria; kingdom Pseudomonadati; phylum Pseudomonadota; class Gammaproteobacteria; order Pseudomonadales; family Pseudomonadaceae; genus Pseudomonas; species Pseudomonas monachiensis. The sequence goes on along the minus strand of NZ_CP178857.1, from coordinate 5,638,997 downwards.
GGAAACTGATCTGGATGTGATCGAGCCCGGCCTTCTTGAAGTCGCTGATTTTCTGCTCGGTGAGGCCGATGCCGGAGGTGATCAGGTTGGTGTAGAAACCCAGCTTTCGGGCCTCGGCAATCAACTCGGCGAGGTCCTGACGCACCAGCGGCTCGCCACCGGAAAAGCCCAGTTGCGCCGCGCCCATTTCCCGCGCTTCGCGAAACACCTTGAGCCACTGCTCGGTGCTCAGCTCTTTGCCTTGCTCGGCGAAATCCAGCGGGTTGGAGCAATACGGGCATTGCAGCGGGCAGCGATAGGTCAGCTCGGCCAGCAGCCACAGCGGCAGGCCGATTTCAGGTTTGGGCGGTACTTGCACCGATGAATCAGGCAAGTTCGATCCAGTGCTGCGCACGGGCAACCTCCATGAATTGCTCGATGTCGTCACCGAGCTCGGGCACGCCAGGGAACTGCTGATCGAGCTCATTGATGATGGCCGCGACATCCCGTTCACCGTCAATCAAACCGCCGATCAGCGCGGCACTTTCGTTGAGCTTGATCATGCCTTCCGGGTACAGCAGCACATGGCCTTTTTGCGCCGGTTCGTACTGGAAGCGATAGCCAGGGCGCCAGGTCGGGGTCTTGCTGCGATCGAAACTCATAAGGTGATTCCTTTGTGCCAGACCCGTTCCCCGGTCACGCTGTGGTACGGCGGGCGTTTCAGTTCGTAGGCCATGCTCATGGCATCGAGCATGCTCCAAAGAATGTCCAGTTTGAACTGGAGAATTTCCAGCATGCGCTCCTGGCCTTCACGGGTGGTGTAGTGCTGCAGCGTGATCGCCAGACCATGCTCGACATCACGCCGTGCCTGGCCCAGGCGCGTGCGGAAATACTCGTAGCCGGCCGGGTCGATCCACGGGTAATGCTGGGGCCAGCTGTCCAGGCGCGACTGGTGGATCTGCGGGGCGAACAGTTCGGTCAGCGAGCTGCTTGCGGCTTCCTGCCAACTGGCGCGGCGGGCGAAATTGACATAGGCGTCCACGGCGAAGCGCACGCCGGGCAACACCAGTTCCTGGGAGCGCAGTTGGTCCGGGTCGAGGCCCACGGCCTGGCCCAGGCGCAGCCAGGCTTCGATGCCGCCGTCTTCACCGGGCGCACCGTCGTGGTCGAGCAGGCGCTGAATCCATTCGCGGCGGATCTCGCGGTCAGGGCAGTTGGCGAGGATCGCCGCGTCCTTCAGGGGGATGTTCACCTGATAGTAGAAACGGTTGGCGACCCAGCCCTGGATCTGTTCGCGGGTGGCCCGGCCTTCATACATCGCCACGTGATAGGGGTGATGGATGTGGTAATAGGCGCCCTTGGCGCGCAGGGCCGCTTCGAATTCGGCGGGGGACATTGGGGTGTCGGTCATTGCGGTTCTCCGGTGTACAACCGTTGAAATCTTGGGTGTCTGGTCGGACGCTTTCGCGGCGGTGCGGCGATCCGAGAAGCCCGCTCCCACAGGGGTTGTGTACGCCACAGATCCAATGTGGGAGCGGGCTTGCCCGCGAAGGGGCCCTCCGCTACAACACAATACTCATGCCGTCATACGCCACTTCAACCTGGCGCCGATCCAGCTCCGCCCGTTCCGACGAATCCTCATCAAGAATCGGGTTGGTATTGTTGATGTGGATAAGTACTTTGCGCTGGTTGGGCAGTTGCTCAAGCACTTCAAGCATGCCACCGGGGCCGTTCTGCGCCAGATGGCCCATCTCGCGACCGGTGCGGGTGCCGACGCCGCGACGCTGCATTTCATCGTCATCCCACAGCGTGCCGTCGACCAGCAGGCAATCGCTGCCAGCCATGATTTCCAGAAGCTCTGCATCCACCTTGCCCAGGCCCGGTGCGTAGAACAGTTTGCCGCCGGTGTTGAGGTCTTCGATGATCAGGCCGATGTTGTCGCCCGGATGCGGGTCGAAGCGATGTGGCGAGTAGGGCGGCGCGGCACTGCGCAAAGGCAGCGGGGTGAAGCGCAAATTCGGGCAGGCCGGTACGCTGAAGCTTTGATCGAGTTCGATCCGGTTCCAGGTCAGCCCGCCATTCCAGTGGTTGAGCATGGTGAACAGCGGGAAACCGGTGCTCAGGTCTTCGTGGACCATGTCGGTGCACCAGACCTGATGCGGGCAGCCTTCGCGCAGCATGAGCAGGCCGGTGGTGTGGTCGATCTGGCTGTCCATCAGGATGATCGCGCCGATCCCGGTATCGCGCAGGGCGCGGCCCGGCTGCATCGGGGCGAAGCTCTGGAGTTGGGCGCGGATATCCGGGGAAGTGTTGCAAAGCACCCAGTTCACGCCGTCGTCGGAAATCGCGATGGACGATTGCGTCCGCGCCTTGGCCCGCAGGCTGCCGTTGCGAAATCCCGCGCAGTTCACGCAGTTGCAGTTCCACTGGGGGAAGCCGCCGCCAGCAGCGGAACCTAGAATCTGGACAAACATGGACGCTCCATCATTTCAACGCTGAAAATAAAACGCCTCGGATAACCGAGGCGTTGTGCTGCATCTCTGTCAAAGCTGAGATTAGCGGCTTGCGAAGTACATGGTGACTTCAAAGCCAATACGCAGGTCGGTGTAGGCAGGTTTGGTCCAGGCCATAAATTGAACTCCTCAGGTAGGGTGGGACAGCGCTATCTATAGGTATAGTCCACCTCAAGTCAGAGATGTTCCAGATAGTTAGGTTGCTATGTTACTCAAAATTTCAAAGAAATTGCCCGTGAAACTTTGAGAAAGCTCCTTGCAGCCCCGGTAATGATCATTTTGCCGCTTGCCATGGCGCGCCTGGCGAAGCGCTGTTGGCAAGGCACAGCCAGCCGCCTTCGGCCTGATTCAGGCGTTGGGCCGAAGCCAGTAGAGCGGTCCGGTCAATGCGCACTATGGCCTCGGGCAATTGCGTCAGATAATCCGACGAACGGCCGGCCAGCTTGCCCTGCCAAAGCAATTCGGCCGCTTGCGCCGTAGTGAGCGCAGCGCTGGAAAACTGATCCGCCAGGGCCTGGCGTTGAGCGTTGAAGCTAGTGTCGTCGAGTGTGTGGATCAGTTCCGGCAATCGATTCAGGAATTGCTCGGTGTGTTGCAGCAGCTCCACCGGCGCAACGCTTGGCGATTGCACGCCGAACAGCAACCCGGTTTGTCCGTGAATCTGCCGCAGGGCGCTGAACACCGCATAGCCGAGTTGCAGTTCCACCCGCAGGCGTTGGTAGAACGGCGTCTGACAGACATGCGCGAGCAAACGCCATGCAATTTCGTCGGCCAATTCCTGGGTGGCTGTCGGACAGAACAGCAGCAACGCGTGCTCGCTGGAGGCGGTATCGACATTGCTCCACAGGTGCTGTGCAAGGATAGAAGAGCGCGGCGTCAGTTGATTGTCCGGCGTGCCGGGTATGCGGCTCAAGGCCAGTCCCATGGCTGCCTGAGCCTGAGCCGATAACCCGATGGCCAGCCCATCCCAGCGCGCACTCGACCAGAGTGGCTGCACGTCGTCCGAGTTCGCGGTGTGCCCGAGGCAGTGATCGGGCAATGCCTTGAGCAGTTGTCGAATCGGAATCAACGCAACGCTGGTCGATTCGGCTTGTGAGACAGCGGCATCGGGTTTTGTCAGTTCTTTGAGCACATGCTCCAGGACGCTGGGCATCGGCTCCTGTAGCCCGTTCAGTTTGAGCAGCCATTCGTTGCCCGACGCACTGAAGGAAATATCCACACCAGCCTGGCGCGCGTCTTCGCGCAACGGTTGCAGGTGGTTTTCCAGCCGTGATTGAAGCTGGCTGCCGGGGGCCGGGTCCAGACGCCAGCGCAGATAAATCGCACCTTCAGCACCGTTGTCCGGCCATGCCTGACTGAACTGCATCGGCGAGCGTTCACGACGGCTGCGCGAGCGATCCTGGGCAAACGTGCGCAGGCCACGGTGGGCGCTGGTCTGGCCGCGAATCAATCCGGCGTTAGGTGTTGGTGCTTCGGCGCACAGGAACGGATTAGGTTCTGGCAATTGCCATGGGCCGTTGAAGTTATCCACAGCGCCGATTTGTTGAAGGATTTGCTTGAGGGCTGTTACACCCGGTTCGGATAACCCGACTTCGCGTTGTTCGCTGTCCAGGCGGGCCAGTTGCAAGGCACTGCTGATTTGCTGCTGGCGCTGGAGCAGGGTGGCGTACTCTTCGCGCAATCGGTTCCAGTCTTGCTCGGCAAAGAAACCGAGCCAGTCCAGCAGGCGTCCGCGGATGCCTGTTGCCGAGACTGTGGCAGGCAGGGTGAATTCGATATGCAGCAAGGCTTGCCCGGCGAACTGGTACAGCGGCTGGGCTTTCAGGTGATCGGCCAGCCCGCGCTCGCGCAGGTCCGCCAACAAGCCGCCGGGTTTTACCTGGTTCAGCCAATGGCACAGGAACGCCAACGCTTCGGCAGAGTTGTCAGGCAGTGTTTCGAGGGCAAACAGCAGGTCCAGACGTCGTTCGTCAGCCTGTTGATAACTTTTATCTGGCGCATCCATCAGCGGTATCGGCGCTTGCTGCGTGACTGTTTCGCCTTTGGCAATGACGCTGCCAAAGGCTTCTGCCATCGCTTTCAATTCATCGAGGCCCTGCGGTCCGGCCAGGCTCAGGGTCATTTGCCCGGTCTGGTAATAGCGCTGATAAAAACCCTGCAGCGCCTGCTGAAACTCCGGTTGTTGCAGTGGCAGACTGTCGCGATTGCCAGCATGAAAACCCCTCAGCGGATGAGCCTCGGCCAGTCCATTGAACAGCGCAAACTGCTGCTGCGCCTCGGCATCCTGCGACCAGGCGACAAACTCCGCCTGCAACACTTCCCGTTCCCGCTGCTGGTCGTCCGGATTCATACGCGGATGGGCGAGCATGTCTGACAAACGCTCCAGCCCACGGGCAAACGCCTGGGGCGGCAGTTCGAAAAAGTAGTCTGTGGTGCGTTCGCTGGTCCGCGCGTTTACCTGGCCGCCATGACTCTGGACGTAGGCCATCAACCCTTGCCCGGCAGGAAAACGCTCAGTCCCCAGAAACAGCAAATGCTCAAGAAAATGCGCCAGGCCAGGCCACGCCAGCGGCACATCATGGCTACCCGCGGCGACCCGTAACGCTGCTGCGCAACGCTTCAAATTCGGGGCATGACGCAGCGTCACCCGCAGGCCGTTGGCCAGGGTTTCAGTGTGGGGGCGAAGGGGATTCAACGCGGGCATGGGCACTTCCAGAACAGTGAAGTGCCAATGCTAGCGGATTAGGACTTGTTCAGCTCGCCGTAAAGCTCGGGGCGACGATCGATCAGGTAGCGATTGGCGGCGCGGGAGTCGACCATCAACTGTCGATCCAGCTCGCCGACGATCAATGCTTCATCAAGGCCTGCCTGAGCGATGCGGCTGCCATCCGGCGCAGCGATGCTGCTTTGACCGCAATAGTGGATATCGCCTTCATGGCCGCAGTAGTTGGCGTAAGCCACATAACATTGGTTTTCGAAGGCGCGGGAACGCACGGTGACATCGGCGACGAAATCGAACGGAATCATGTTCGCGGTCGGCACCAGGATCAGTTCGGCACCGGCCAGGGCCAGGCGTCGGGCGTTTTCCGGAAACTCCAGGTCGTAGCAGATCAGGAAGCCGAGTTTCCAGCCGTTGAGTTCAACGACGGGAAACTCATCGGAACCTGCACTGAACATCGAGTGATCCAGATCGCCGAACAGATGGGTCTTGCGGTAATTGCAGATGCGCTCGCCGTTAGCGTCGATCAACTGCACGGCGTTGTAGATCTGCCCGTCCTCGGTGCGCTCGGGATAGCCATACAAAATGGCGATCCCGGCAGTCTTGGCAATGCGCGCAATCTGCTGTGCCGACTCACCGTTATGCACCTCCGCCAGCACGCTGACGGCATCGACGCCGATGTTGTAGCCGGTCAGGAACATCTCCGGCAGCACCAGCAGGTCGGCGCCTTTGGCTTCCAGCGCCAACTGATGCAGGCGTTGCAGGTTGCCAGCGACGTCCAGAGGCAGCGGCGGACATTGGTAAAGGGCTACGCGCATTTCGGATTCCTCTTACTCGGGCAGGGCGATCGGTCCGATCTCGTTGAATACATCTCCTGGACCCGGATTCTCGGCGTGAGTTGCACCGCCGAAGTGCTTCATGATGCCCCATACCGCGTTGAGCGAGGTCTGTACCGCGCCCTCAACCCAGGCAGGCGTCCACGAAACGTCGTCGCCGGCGATGAAAATCCCGCGCTGCTCGGCTGGCATGTCGTCCTGCATGAAGTGCGCGTACATGCGCTGGTTGTAGCGGTAGTGGCCGGGCAGGGCGCCTTTGAACGCGCCGAGGAAATGCGGGTCGGCTTCCCACGAAACGGTGATCGGATCGCCGATGATCCGTGCGGCGATATCGACCTTCGGGTAGATCTTCTTCAACGCATCCAAGGCCAGCTTCACGCGTTTTTCCACCGGCTGCGGGAGCATTTTCAGCGCATCGCTCATCCACGAGTACGACAGGCAGATCACCCCCGGCTTGTCGTCGCCGTTGTCGAACAGGTAGGTGCCACGGGTCAGGCGGTCGGTGAGGGTCATGCTCATCAGGTCGCGGCCGGTTTCCGGATCCTTGTCCTTCCAGAACGGGCGGTCGACCATCACGAAAGTTTTAGACGACTGCATGTAGCGGGTACGGTCCAAAGCCATCCACATTTTTTGCGAGAACAGGGTTTCGTCGCATTCGATCTGGGTGGTCAGCAGCCAGCTCTGGCAGGTGGTCAGCACGGCCGCGTATTCGCGGGTGTCGCCCCAGTTGTCGGTGACGGCGAAACGGCCGCCCGGCGCGTGGGCAATTTTCTTCACGCCGGTGCGCGGTGCGCCGTTGTGCAGCGAGCTGAGGCTGGTGCCCGCTGGCCAATGCGCGCAACGCTCCGGTACATGACGCCAGATGCCCTGGGGTACCTGTTCCACACCGCCAACCACCAGGTGCTGGTGATCGTCGCAGTTGGTCATCACCACGCGGAAGATTTCCAGCATCGAGTTGGGGAAGTCCGAATCCCAGCCACCGGTACCGAAACCGACCTGGCCGAACACTTCGCGGTGATGGAACGAGAGCTTGGCGAACGCCTTGGAGGTGGCGACGAAATCGTAGAAGGTGCGGTCGTCCCACAACGGAACCAGGGTGTTCCACAACTCTTTCAGACGTGGCACATCACGGTCGCGGATGGCTTGCTGGATATCGGAGAACTGCGAGCCGGCTTCCAGGGCATCGGCCCAGGCGTCAGCCACTTCCTGGAACAGTGCAGGAAGGTCCGACAGCTTCTGTGCGTAATGGGTCTGGCCTTCGAGGTCGATCACCGTGCTGCCCGACGCGGGTGTCAGCGGGTTAGGGAAAGGTTTGGTTTCCAGACCCAGTTTGTCGACGTAGTGATAGAACGCGGTGGACGACACCGGGAAGCGCATCCCGCCCAGCTCGGCAATGATGCCTTCGGCGCCATTGAACGCCTGGGAACGCAGACGGCCGCCCATTTTCGAAGCTTCGTAGACGACCGGTTTCAGGCCCAGCTTCATCAGCTCATACGCCGCCACCAGGCCGGCAATCCCGCCGCCGACAATCGCCACTTCGGCACCGTGATTATGCTCGGGAATACTGCCCAGCCCGGCCGGATGCTCAATCCAGTCGTCGAAGGCGAAAGGAAAATCCGGGCCGAAAATGGTGACTGGTTTCTTACCGTCTGCAGGATGGCGATTGTTCTTGTTCATGGCTGACCTTGCTGGCGACCCGACGCGGGATGCGCATCTGAGTATAGGAAAAGATGTCAGCCATTCTAGAGAGCGCAGAACACGTTATTAAGACGCAAAGTGTCGTCATTTTGATGTTTGTTTGATCAATATGACGAGCTATCAATGCACACTGACCACTGTGGGAGCGAGCTTGCTCGCGATAGCGCCAGTTCAGTCACTGATGAACCCAGGCCTGAAAACTCAAACCGGCTGCCCCCGATCAATCTTGCTACTCAAGATGATCGACGTCGTGGTCTTCTCCACCCCATCCACACTGCCAATCTGATCCAGCAACTGATCGAGTTGCTCCGGCGAATCGGTGCGCAACCACGCCACATAATCAAATTCGCCACTCACCGCGCACAGCTGTTGCACCTGCGCCATTGCGCTCAGGCGTCGCAACACTTCCTTGCCGGAACGCGGTTGCACAGTGATCCCCACATACGCCTGCAACCCGCCATCCACCACGCGCTGGCCGAGGCGCACGCCGTAACCGGTGATCACCTTGGCCTTTTCCAGCCGCGCCAGGCGCGAAGTGACGGTGGTACGGGCGATGCCCAGTTGTCGGGCGAGCATGGCCACGCTCTCGCGGGCGTTGATCTGCAGGGCGGCAATCAATTGGCGGTCGATTTCATCGAGAACGGGCGTGCGAGTGTCAGGCAAGGGGTTATCTCCAGGGGCATGGATCAGTGCGCAAGCATGTTACAGGCAGTTCCTGCAGGACGCTCGCGACGGCGATTTGATCTAGCCTCAATACCGTTCATGACATTTTTGCCTGCGACAAATTGCCATAAGTAACTAGGTAGTACATTATTCCGCCCTTGTCACAAATGGGGAAAATTTCCGACATGAATAATTCTGGGGCTGCCGCCGGCAGCAAATGGTTGCTGGCGGGGCTGGGTGTGCTGATTGCACTGATCGGGCTCGGCCTGGCCGGTGGCGGTGGCTATCTGATCGCGCTGGGTGGCAGCTGGTATTTCCTGCTGATGGGGCTGGCAATGCTGGCGTCCGGGTTGATGATTGCCCGGCGCAAGCCGCTCGGCGCCTGGCTGTATGCTGTGGCATTGCTCCTCACTGCGATCTGGGCCGTTTGGGATGCGGGCCTCGAGTACTGGCCGCTGGTCTCGCGGGTACTGACCTTCGCCGTGATCGGTCTGGTGGTGGCGTTGATCTATCCGACCCTGGTCCGTGCTTCGGGCGCGACCGCTGGGCGTGGCGCCTACGGTCTGGCTGGCATTCTGGGCGTGGGCGTCGTTGCCACGATGGCCTACATGTTCGTGCCGACCCATGTGGTCAAAAACACCACCGTACCTGCGGTAACGCCGGTCACTCCGGGCACCGAGCAGAAAGACTGGGCCCACTGGGGCAACACCACCGCCGGCAACCGCTTTGCCGCGCTGGACCAGATCACCAAAGGCAACATCGACAAATTGCAGGTCGCCTGGACCTTCCGCACCGGTGACATCCCGCAAAGCACCGGTGCCGGCGCCGAAGACCAGAACACTCCGCTGCAAATCGGTGACACGGTCTACACCTGCACCGCCTACGGCAAAGTCTTCGCCCTGGATGCCGACACCGGCGCCCAGCGCTGGAAGTTCGACCCCCAAGGCACCGCGCCCAACTGGCAGCGTTGCCGTGGCCTGGGCTATTCCGAAACTCCGGCGTCTTCGGACAATCAGCCAACCGCCTGTACGAAACGTCTGTTTCTGCCGACCGGCGATGCGCGCCTGATCGCTATCAATGCCGACACCGGCAAGCCCTGCGAAGAGTTCGGTAACCACGGCACTGTCGATCTGACCACTGACATGGGCGAAGTGAAGCCCGGTTACTACCAGCAAACCTCGACCCCATTGGTCGCAGGAGACGTGGTGATCGTCGGCGGCCGCGTGGCCGATAACTATTCCACTGGCGAACCGCCGGGCGTGGTGCGTGCCTACGACGTGCGCAGCGGTGAGCTGATGTGGGCGTGGGATCCGGGCAACCCGAACACCACCAAACGCCCACCGACCGGTGAGACCTATACCCGTGGTACGCCGAATGTGTGGTCGGCCATGTCCTACGACGCCAAGCTCGGTCTGGTTTACTTGCCAACCGGCAACGCCACCCCGGACTTCTTCGGCGGTCAACGCACCGAGCTCGACGACAAGTGGAACTCGTCCATCGTCGCCATCGATGTGAAAACCGGCCAGGTACGCTGGCACTTCCAGACCACTCACCACGACCTGTGGGACTTCGACCTGCCGGCACAGCCGCTGCTGTACGACGTGCCGGACGACAAGGGCGGCACCCAGCCAGCCCTGGCGCAAGTCACCAAGCAGGGCGAGATCTTCCTGCTCAACCGCGAAACCGGCGTGCCTATCGCCCGAGTCGAAGAGCGTCCGGTGCCGCAAGGCAAGGTTCCCGGCGAACGTTACTCGCCAACCCAGCCGTTTTCGGTGGACATGCCGTCAATCGGCAACAAGACCCTGACCGAATCCGACATGTGGGGCGCCACGCCGTTTGATCAGTTGATGTGCCGCATCCAGTTCAAAGGCATGCGCCACGAAGGCGTCTACACCCCGCCGGGCATGGACCGCGCCCTGCAGTTCCCGGGCTCGCTGGGCGGCATGAACTGGGGCAGCGTCTCGGTTGATCCGAACACCAACTACATGTTCGTCAACGACATGCGCCTGGGCCTGGCCAACTACATGATCCCGCGCGACAAGATCAAAGCCGGGGCCAGCGGCATCGAAATGGGCGTGGTACCGCAGGAAGGCACGCCGTTCGGCGCCATGCGCGAACGCTTCCTCTCGGCGGTCGGCATTCCGTGCCAGAAACCACCATTCGGCACCATGTCCGCCATCGACCTCAAGACCCACAAACTGATGTGGCAAGTCCCGGTCGGCACCGTGCAGGACACCGGCCCGCTGGGCATCCGCATGCACCTGCCGATTCCGATCGGCATGCCGACCCTCGGCGCATCGCTCGCCACCCAGTCGGGCCTGCTGTTCTTCGCCGGCACCCAGGACTTCTACCTGCGCGCCTTCGATACCGGCAACGGCAACGAAATCTGGAAATCGCGCTTGCCGGTGGGCAGCCAGTCCGGGCCGATGACTTACGTTTCACCGAAAACCGGCAGGCAGTACATCCTGCTCACGGTAGGCGGTGCGCGTCAGTCGACGGATCGTGGGGATTATGTGATTGCCTACGCTTTGCCCAAGTAAGGGCTGAAGCTTGAGTCAGAAAAGCCGCGCCATTGCGCGGCTTTTTCTTGGGCGAAAGAGCGCGTGTGGAAATCGGCTAGGATTGAGACAGTCGAGGGTGCGAGGCGAAGGATATGACAATGAAGCTACCTGCTGCTGTACGGGACCGTGCATTGCAGATCGCCCATCACGAAATGGGCCACTACGTGGTGGCCCGCGCCCTGGGGTTTGAAACGGGCGGCGTGACCCTGACAGTGAGCAAGGATTTGCGGCACCAGGGAGGGGCCTCCATTACCTTGGTGCGCCCGATTTCGTCGATGGAAGCCATGAAGGAACATCTGGAAGCCCGGATGATGGTGCTCCTGGCTGGCTCAATGGCGCAGACCCTGCCTTCAAAACCTTCAGCCGCCAAACGCGTCGATAAGCCCAAGGCCACCGCCATCCTCAAAGGCAAGCAGGGGGCGGAACAGGATTACGCAAAAATCAGGGAGCTTCAGCATCTGCTGCGAAATATCGTCTACCCGGACACTGATCCTGCGTCGGGTGAGCGGATAACGGCGGAGCTTAAAGAGATGACAGGTCGGCTGTGGCTGCGGACGCAAAAAATCATAGAAGATCAGGCCGAGACGATTGCCGAATTGGCTGTGGCGCTGGTGGACGGCATGGTCATCGTGGAGCAGTGGGGACGGCCGGCGGATACGTATGAGGGCATGCTGACGGGGCAGGAGCTGGAGCGGCGGCTGGCCGTGCAGGCCATGCCTTCATGATGTGTTTGAACTGAATAGCCGAAGCATTTGGCTCTAATCAGCCCCAAAAAGGGAACGCTCGGTCCCTATTTGGGAACTTTGAGGCTCTGTGTGTTTTATTGATCTGCTTGTGCTCTCGTTTGAGCAGGTTTGCGCGTCAACACCTTCACTACATTATCAATCACCGCTTTGCTCATCGTCGTCAGGTAATGCGCGGCCCAGGCGTGGCGGTCGGAGTCTTGGGCGTAGGCGGCGTCCACGGTGAGGGACTTGGCGAGGAACAGCAGGTCGGAGGCTTGGGCCAGAGCGTCGGCGATGGGGACGTCACGGCAGACGTGGAACAGTGGTTGATCCGAGAGATATAGGAAGGGGGTGAAGCCGATGGTTTTCAGTTCTGAAGGATCGTGCGAGATGGTTTTGCTCATGATGTAACTCCTTAATCCAAGAAGCCGCCACGTTCGTTTCCAAGCGAATGGGTGGCAGCTGTACGCAGGTTGGAAAACCGGGGATCAAGGAAACCGGCACGCCCGAAAGCGTCCCACGCACAGCTGCCATAACACAGTTTCGCAGTCGTAAAAAACGACTGGAGTAGTGGTAGATTCTGCTGCGATTTGATCCGACGGGTTTCCAAGCCCGATCGCTGAATGGTCAGCGACGACCGGAGACTATCCCGTCAAAGAAAAGCGCAACAAGGCGGCAAAGTGCCCAAAAGCAAGGTTCGGAGTTTGCCTACAAGGTTTACGGACGTCATCCGATATTGCGACACCCTCTGTAAACGAAGACTGGCGCGACGAGCGATTTTCCAGGCCGGTGCATCCTCTGAGTAGTTGAGCCAAGCGCTGGGTTCCCACGTTGTCATGAGGGCGCTGAAGCAATTGGCGAAACGGCAAACCTACTGCGAGTAACCATCGTTAACAATTGACAGAGGAGTCAGAGTGGTTGGGCACCTCTGAAGCTCATACATTTATTCCTTTGAGGTTATATTCCTTTGGTGGCATATTTGTATGAAATGGGACGTCGAATACACGGATGAATTTGAGGCCTGGTGGGATCACCTGAACGAGTTCGAACAGGACTCGGTTCAGGCCACAGTGATGTTGCTGGGCGAGGATGGCCCACACTTGGGTTTTCCACATACCAGCGATATCAAGGGTTCACGGCATGGCAACCTTCGTGAGTTAAGAGTGCAGCACGCTGGCAGGCCGTACCGTGTGCTGTACGCGTTTGATCCACGGCGCAGTGCGATTCTGCTGATTGGCGGTGATAAAACCGGCCAGGAGCGTTGGTATACGGAACACGTGCCACTGGCCGAACGTCTCTACGACGAGCACTTGGAAACATTGAAGAAAGAGGGCTATGAGAATGGCTAAAAAATTTGCTGATTTGGTGTCACGTCGCTCTCCAGAGTCTCAAGCGCGTGTTGAGGCCTTGCATCAGAAGCTACGAGCACAAATGCCGCTGCACGAGTTGCGCCAGGCGCAAGCGTTGAGTCAGGACACACTGGCCAGGACACTGCATGTCAACCAGGCGGCGATCTCCAAGATGGAGCGGCGAACGGACATGTACATCAGTACTTTGCGCAACTACATCCGCGCCATGGGTGGCGAGTTGGAAATCATCGCCACCTTCCCCGAGGGCCAGGTAAAGATCGAAAACTTTGCCAACTGAACGATTAAAAAATGGCTCTACTGTTTCGGGCTATTCAGATACGCAAAAGCCGCGCAATGCGCGGCTTTCTTGTTTGGTGGGCCCACACGGACTTGAACCGTGGACCAAAGGATTATGAGTCCTCTGCTCTAACCAACTGAGCTATAGGCCCTCAGTAGGTCGCGGATTATAGCGACGGTTTTGCGACTGTGCTATCCGAAAAAGCCTTTACTGTTGTACGAAGAAACGTCGCGGCGAATTCGTCGGGGGGCAGGGGCAGGCTGACGATGTAGCCCTGGATTTGTTCACAGCCCTCGGCGGCGAGGAATTGCTGTTGCGCCCGGGTCTCGACCCCTTCGGCAATCACGGTGAATTGCATGCTGCGGCCGAGGGCGATGATGGCGCGTACGATGGCGGCATCGTGGGGATCGTCCGGCAGGCCGCGGACGAAGGACTGGTCGATCTTGAGGATGTCCAGCGGCAGGCGCTTGAGGTAGCTCAAGGACGAGTAGCCGGTGCCGAAGTCGTCGATGGCCAGTTGCACGCCCAGTTGTTTGAGTTGATGCAGCACCGCCAGCGCTTCCTCGGCCTGGCTCATGATGAAGTTTTCGGTGATTTCCAGTTGCAGGAAACCGGGGTTGAGGCCGTTGTCCTTGAGCAACTGTTCGATGCGGCCCACCAGGTTGGGTTGGCGCAGTTGGGCGCCGGCCAGGTTGACCGACAGCGGACCGGGGCTTTCGTACAGCCTGTGCCATTCGGCCATCTGCCGGCAGGCGGTTTCCAGCACCCAGTCGCCGATTTGCAGGATCATGCCGTTTTCTTCGGCCAGCGGGATGAAGTGTTCCCGCGGTACGTCGCCAAAGGTCGGATGGTGCCAGCGGATCAGGGCTTCGGCGCCGACCAGGCTGTAGTCTTCGAGGCTGATTTTCGGTTGGTAGCACAGGTGCAATTCGTTGCGCTCGATGGCGCGGCGCAGTTCGTGTTCCAGCGCCACGCGTTCGCTGGCCTGGGCGGTGAGGTCGCGGGTGTAGCTTTCGACGCGGTTGCGGCCCTTGGCCTTGGAGCGGTACATCGCGGCGTCGGCGTTCTTGATCAGTGTGGCAACGTCGCAGCCATCTTTCGGATAGAGGCTGGTGCCGATGCTGGCGCTGATGAAAAACTCGTGTTCGCCGGCCTGGAATGGCGCGGCGAAACAGTTGAGCAGTTTATTGGCGATGTGGTCGGCGTCGCTGGATTGTTGCAGGCCCGGCAGCAGGATAATGAACTCGTCACCTCCCAGGCGCGCCACAGTGTCGATATCACGCAGTTGCTCCTTGAGGCGCACGGCGATGCCCTTGAGCAGCAGGTCGCCGACCGGGTGGCCGAGGCTGTCGTTGATGTGCTTGAAGCGGTCGAGGTCGAGGAACAGTACCGCGCCCTGGCCACCGTTTTCCTGCTGGCTGTTGAGCGCGGTCAGCAGGCGGCTTTCGAACAGTGTGCGGTTCGGCAAGCCGGTCAGCGGGTCGTGGTGCGCCTGGTAGTCGAGTTTGGCCTGGGCATGCTTGAGGCTGGAAATGTCGGCGAACACCGCGACAAAGTGGGTGATGAACTTCTCCCGGTTGCGCACGGCACTGATGGTCAGCCAGCTGGGGTACAGCTCGCCATTCTTGCGTCGGTTGGAAATTTCACCTTGCCAATGGCCTTCGGCGGTCAGTTGGTGCCACATGGCCGCGTAGAACGCGCTGTCATGCAGGCCCGAGGCGAGCAGGCGTGGCGTGTGGCCCAGGGCTTCGCTTTCGCTGTAACCGGTGATTTCGGTGAACGCACGGTTGACCGCGCTGATGTGCTGTTGGGTGTCGGTGATCAATACGCCTTCGGCGGTGCTTTCGAACACGGTGGCGGCCTGTTGCAGTTTTTCCTGCATCAGGTGCCGCTCGGTGATGTCCCGGGCGATGGTCAGCATGCAGTTTTCATCGCCAATCGGCAGCGGACGGCTGGACACTTCGCAGAGGCGGATCTGCCCGTCGCTGCGGCGGATATGGCAGCTGAAATCGCGGACAAAACCGTCGCGGTGCAGCAGGTCGAGCATTTGCTTGCGTTCATTGAGGTTGACCCAGATCCCCAGGTCCAGCGCCGAACGATCCACCGACATGGCGCTGTTGAAGCCGGTGATGCGGCTGAAACCGTCGTTGACCTCCAACAGCAAGCCATCGCTTTGCCGCGACAGCAGCAAGCCGTCGGGGGAGGCGTGGAAGGCCTTGGCGAACTTTTCTTCGGACGTTTGCAGCTGTTGCTGGGTTTCCTTGAGCTGGGTGATGTCCCGCACCACGACCACCAGCGCCGGTGTCATGTCGAGGTCGAACGGTTCGGCGGAGATCAGGCCGGTAAACACCTGGCCGTTGCTGCGACGGAAGGGCATTTCCAGGTTGCGGATGCTGCCGGCCTGCAAGCGTTGCAGAAGGCCCGGCCCGACACCGGGAATCCCCCAGATGTTCAGGTTGGTGGCGGTCTGGCCAATGACGTCCTCGGCCTTGAGGCCAATTTGCTCCTCGAACGCTTCGTTGACCTCCAGCAGACAACCGTCGCTCAGGCGCGCGATCACCAGAATGTCCGGGCATTGCTGGAACACAGAGGCGAATTTCTGTTCCGACAGGCGCAGTGCTTCTTCGGTGCGCTTGGCGTCGGTGATGTCGATCATCAGCCCACGCATCACCGGTTCATGCCCGTGCTCGATCAGGCTGACGATGTCGCGCACCCACAGGCAGCGCCCGTCGGCGGTGATCACCCGGTAATCGAGGCGATGGTCGCGCCCGGCCAGCACTTCGTGGTCGCAGAAGGTCTGGGCGCGGGTCAGGTCGGCGGGGTGAATGATGTTGCGCCAGAAGCCCGGGATCAGCCAATGGGACAGGGGATATCCGAGAAGGTCTTCGGCGTGGGGCGATACATAGCTGTAGGTGAAGTCGGTGACTTTTGCTTCCCAAGCGATGGCCGACAGGCTCTCCACCAAGCCGCGGTAGTGGTATTCGCTGCTGCGCAGTTCCTGTTCAAGGTCGACCCGGCGGGCGATTTCCGAGCTCAAACGGCGGTTGATGCGGATGACCACCGCCAGCACGACAGTCAGCAGCAGCAGTCCGGGCAGGCCATACACCAGCAGGTCGCTCCAGAACGTTCGATGATCGAGGACGTTGCCGACCCAATGCTCCTGAATGGCGCTGATTTCAGCGGGGCTCATGTCCGCCAGGACTTTGTCGAGAATGCCAACCAGCATCTTGTTGTTGCGGGGTACACCCATGGCCAGTTGATAGCGATAGGGCGTTTCACCGCTGACATACAACCCGTCGAGCTTGAGTTGGCGTAGGCTCCAGACGCTGGAAGCCAGATCGCCTACCACGGCGTCCACTTCGTCGGTGGCCAGTGCCTGTAGCGCCGAACTGACGTTGGGCATCGCTACCAGATTCAAGTCGGGATGGTGGGTGCGCAGCAGTTCGTGAGGGGCGTAGTTTTCCACTACGGCGATTTTCAGGCCGTACAGGTCTTTCAGGTTGTGTGGTTGGGGGCCCCCGACATGGGCCAGGATGACAATCGGAAAATCCAGGTAGGGGCGGGTGAACGACAGGTATTGCTGGCGTTCCGGGGTCGACATGATGCCCGGCAGCAGGTCTAGCTTGCCCTTCTTGGCCTGCTCCAGGACGGCGGTCCAGCTCACCGGCTCGATGGGCGTGAGTCGGGTTGCCAGCCTTTTGCGGATGACCTCGATGTAATCGGCGGCAAGGCCCTGGTAGCGGCCCTCATCGTCACGAAACTCGAAAGGCGGCCACGACGCATCGACACCCAGGCGCAATTCCGGGTGAGCCGCCAGCCAGCTACGTTCTTCGTCAGTGAGAGTCAGCGCGCCAGCCGTTGCGGTCCAGGTCATCAGCGACAGCAAAAAAAGCACGGTCGGCAGTCTGGGCATAACGGTCTCGTTATGGCTCGGGGGAATGTTTCGAGTGTAGACGGCTACAGGGCGGAGGGGGGAGGCGGGGGGATTTAATCTGTACAAAGCAAAACCCCCGGCCTGGGCCGGGGGTTTTGTGATCACTCGTCGAGGAAGGAGCGCAGATGCTCGCTTCTCGTCGGGTGGCGCAGCTTGCGCAGCGCCTTGGCTTCGATCTGACGAATCCGCTCACGGGTCACGTCGAACTGCTTACCAACCTCTTCGAGGGTGTGGTCGGTATTCATGTCGATACCGAAGCGCATGCGCAGTACCTTGGCTTCACGGGCAGTGAGGCCGGACAGCACTTCGCGAGTCGCTTCTTTAAGGCTCTCAACGGTTGCAACATCGATTGGCGACTGCATGGTCGAGTCTTCGATGAAGTCACCCAGATGGGAGTCTTCGTCATCACCGATCGGGGTTTCCATGGAGATCGGCTCTTTAGCGATCTTCAATACCTTGCGGATCTTGTCCTCAGGCATTTCCATGCGTTCGCCCAGCTCTTCCGGGGTCGGTTCGCGACCCATTTCCTGCAGCATCTGGCGGGAAATGCGGTTGAGCTTGTTGATCGTCTCGATCATGTGCACCGGAATACGGATGGTGCGGGCCTGGTCGGCGATCGAGCGAGTGATCGCCTGACGGATCCACCAGGTGGCATAAGTCGAGAACTTGTAGCCGCGACGGTATTCGAACTTGTCCACCGCTTTCATCAAGCCGATGTTGCCTTCCTGGATCAGATCGAGGAATTGCAGACCACGGTTGGTGTACTTCTTGGCGATCGAGATCACCAGACGCAAGTTGGCTTCAACCATCTCTTTCTTCGCGCGGCGGGCCTTGGCCTCACCGATCGACATGCGACGGTTGATGTCCTTGATTTCAGCGATGGTCAAGCCGGTTTCGGTTTCCAGCGCGGTCAGCTTCTGCTGGCAACGGATGATGTCCGGCTGCAGACGACCAATGGCTTCAGCGTATTTGCCTTTGCCTTTGGCCAGGGCGTCACTCCAGCTTTCGTCGACTTCGTTGCCCGGGAACTGGCGCAGGAAGTCGGCACGCGGCATGCGTGCATCACGAACGCAGAGCTGCATGATTGCGCGCTCTTGCTGACGCAGGCGATCCAGGGCACTGCGAACACGCTCGACCAGGCCTTCGAATTGCTTCGGAACCAGTTTGATCGGCATGAACAGCTCGGCCAGGGCCAACAGCTCGGCAATCGTTGCCTTGTTGTTGCGGCCGTGCTTTTTCAGCGCCTTGCGGGTGATTTCCATCTGATCGGCCACAGCACCGAAGCGCTGTGCAGCGATGATCGGATCCGGACCGCTTTCGGCTTCTTCCTCGTCATCGGAGGCTTCGGCGTCATCGTCCTCGGAGTCGTCATCCGCTTTAGCGGCTTTCGCGTCGATCGGCGGCGGCACTTCTGCCGCAGGCGGCGCGATGCCGTCGTCCGGGTCGATATAACCGCTCAGGACGTCGGACAGGCGGCCACCTTCGGTGGTGACGCGGGTGTACTCGGAGAGAATATGATCAACCGTGCCGGGGAAGTGCGCGATTGCGCTCATCACCTCACGGATGCCCTCTTCAATACGCTTGGCGATTTCGATTTCGCCTTCACGCGTGAGGAGCTCCACCGTACCCATTTCGCGCATGTACATGCGCACCGGGTCGGTAGTGCGACCAATGTCGGTCTCGACCGCAGCCAACGCTGCAGCGGCCTCTTCGGCTGCGGCTTCGTCGGTATCGGCGTCGGCCAGCATAAGGGAATCCTTATCTGGCGCAACCTCGAATACGTTGATCCCCATGTCATTGATCATGCGGATGATGTCTTCCACCTGTTCCGGATCTGAAATATCCTCCGGCAGGTGGTCGTTGACCTCCGCGTAAGTCAGGTAGCCCTGCTCACGACCAAGTGTGATCAACTCTTTGATACGAGACTGCTGTTGCGCTTTTCCGGACATAACACCCTATCCACTGAAGGTCTTGGCGGGCAAAAAACAAGCCGAGGATTATACCTGAGCTATGACCTCACGCGCCAGTTGAGGTCGGGTTTGATGCGGAAACATTGCGACTCAAGAGGTCGCGCAGTTGATTTTTCTCTTCGCTGGTCAATTCGCTTTGACGCGCTTTTCGCAGAAGTTGTTCCAGGTTTCGCTCGCGTTGGCGGGCTGACAAGCTAGTAATGGTGTCGAAAAACTGTTGTTCAAGGTTATCTCCATCAATCAGCCATTCCTTTTCCGCCAGGGCTTTGAGCAAGCGGCCTTGTTCTGTGCCGTGCCAACGCGCAATCAATTGAATTGAGTTTAGCTTGGGATTCTTCTGCACAGCTTCGAGCAGCGCCACCAGCAATTGCGTGTTGGTGTGATCCTCGGCGGCGAAGTGCCCGGCATCCTCGACTTTTTCGGCCAGTTGCGGGTGATGCAGCAACGTGCGCAAGGCGGCGAGGGTCGGCGGTTCTACGGCGGCGGGCACCCGTGGCGCGCGGGGTTGATCACGATCACCGCCCCGTTTGCCATTCTTGTCCCACGGTTTCTTGTCCCATTTCTTGCCTCCTGCACCGGGTTTCTTCGGCGTCCATTCCTGCTGCGGCACATACATTTCCTGTGCCTGCGGCTGATGATAGTCGCTGTAATCGGGCATCGCGTCGTAATCGATGCTCGGGTCGTAGGCGGGCGGTGCTTCTTGCGGGGCGCTTTGTGCCAACTGGCTCACCGCTTCACCGCTCAGGCCGGTGATTTCGCTCAGGCGTTGACGCATCAATATGCGCAGGTTGGCGCCCGGGACTTTGTCGATCAACGGCGCGGCGAGGGTGGCCATGTGAGCCTTGCCCTCAAGCGAACGCGGGTCGGCTTCTTCCGTCAGTTGCTGGAAGAAGTAATCGGCCAGTGGCTGCGCGTGCTGGTTGATGCGTGCGCGGAAGGCATCGGTGCCTTCGGAACGGACCAGGGTGTCCGGGTCCTCGCCTTCGGGCAGGAACAGAAAGCGTGCGCGACGACCGTCCTGCAGGCTAGAAAGTGTCGCCTCCAGCGCCCGCCATGCTGCATTGCGGCCGGCCTGGTCGCCGTCGAAGCAGAACAGCACGTTGGGCACGACGCGAAACAGCCGCTTGAGGTGTTCCTCGCTGGTGGCTGTGCCCAGGGTTGCGACGGCATTGCGCAGGCCTTGCTGGGCCAGGGCAATGACGTCCATGTAGCCCTCGACGACGATGATCTCGTCGAGGTTGCGGTTGGTCTTGCGCGCTTCGTACAGGCCGTAGAGTTCCTGGCCTTTATGGAAAACCGGGGTTTCCGGGGAGTTCAGGTACTTCGGCTTGTCGTCGCCCAATACCCGGCCGCCGAAGGCGATGACGCGCCCACGACTGTCGCGGATCGGAAACATCACGCGGTCGCGGAAGCGGTCGTAGCGTTTGCCGCTTTCGGCGTTTTCGATCAACAGGCCGGCATCGATCATGGCTTTTTGTTGCAGGGTATCGCTGCTCAAGTGCTTGAACAGGTTGTCCCAGCCGGGCGGAGCAAAGCCCAGGCCGAAGTCCCGGGCGATTTCGCCGGTCAGCCCGCGACCTTTCAGGTATTCCACGGCGGCTTTACGTGATGGGTGGCTTTTCAGGGCCTGGCGATAAAAATCGGCAGCGGCACTCAGTAGCGGATACAGCGGCGAATCGGTCGGCTGTCGCGGTTTGTGCGGTCGGCCGCTTTCTTCGCGGGGGATTTCCATGCCGGCGGCTTTGGCCAGTTCTTCGACGGCCTGGACGAAATCCAGGTTGTCGTGGTCCATGATGAAGCCGAGGGCGTTGCCGCCAGCGCCGCAGCCGAAGCAGTAATAGAACTGCTTGTCGGGGCTGACGCTGAACGACGGAGTCTTTTCCTTGTGGAACGGGCAGCAGGCGGTGTGGTTCTTGCCGGCCTTTTTCAATTGCAGGCGCGAGCTGACCACATCGACGATGTCGGTGCGGTTCAGAAGGTCGTCAATGAAGCTCTGGGGAATTAGCCCGGCCATGGCGTTCTCGTCATCTGCGCTGAAAGGATCCCGTAACGTACGGCGACCGAACGGCGGTCATTGTTTGAGGCGCGCAAAGTGTGCGGCTCGACCAGTGTCGTCTGCGTATTCGTTGTCGGGAAGTGTATCTGCCGAAAATCCACTGACGTTAATGCCAATCAGTATCCGACTGTTTGAATGTGTTGCGCTGAATCCGCTACGGCCAATCATAGGCCCCGGATAGCTCATCATCTGGCACGCAAGCAGGTGCCTTGGGCTGATCGTCGTGAGAGGAATCAGTGGGTGTGCTCGTCAGTAGCCTTGAAAGGCTCGTCAGAAAAGACGTGCACCGCTGGCAAAAGAGCCAGGTCTGACGCGGTGAAGCAGATTTGTCTCGGTCGCGTCTGCGGCTTTGACAGTGAAGCATCAAGCGTTTTACGCAAATGCCATAAGCCCGGCTGAGGGCCGGGCTTGGCAGAAGCTTGCTACGATCGTCTGTGTATTAGTACAGACGAACGGCGCGGCGCTGTTCGCGCTGAACTTTCTTGGCGTGACGCTTAACAGCGGCTGCTGCTTTGCGCTTACGCTCAGAAGTTGGCTTCTCGTAAAATTCGCGGCTACGAACTTCAGCCAGTACACCGGCTTTTTCGCAGGAGCGCTTGAAACGACGCAGAGCTACGTCGAAGGGTTCGTTCTCTTTTACTTTGACGGCTGGCATCCAGAGCTACCTTCATTCATTACCGGGGTCAACATCCTCGCGGCAAAAGAGCACTTGAAGACGTCGGTTTTTAAGGGTTGCGGATGTTAACCCCTCATCGCTCGGAATGCAAAGCCTCTGATCGAAAACCGCTGGTCGGGGCATCACGCGACGACTATTATGCGCGCCTTCGAATTCAGCCTAAACAAGGCGCAAACCCATGCTAGTACTGGGATTAGAAACCTCCTGCGACGAAACCGGTGTCGCATTATATGACAGTGAGCGCGGCCTGCTGGCCGACGCGCTGTTCAGTCAGATCGACCTGCATCGCGCCTATGGCGGCGTTGTGCCCGAGCTGGCTTCGCGCGATCACGTCAAACGCATGCTGCCCTTGATTCGTCAGGTGTTGGCCGAGGCCGGCTGCGTGCCGACCGAGATCGATGCGATCGCCTACACCGCGGGTCCTGGCCTGGTCGGTGCCCTGCTGGTAGGGGCTTCCTGCGCCCAGGCGCTGGCCTTTGCCTGGGGCATCCCGGCCCTCGGCGTGCATCACATGGAAGGCCATTTGCTGGCGCCGATGCTGGAGTCGCAACCGCCGGAATTTCCGTTCGTCGCTTTGTTGGTGTCGGGTGGTCATACGCAACTGGTTCAGGTCGACGGAATCGGTCAGTACACGCTCCTGGGCGAGACCCTGGATGATGCCGCCGGCGAAGCTTTCGACAAGACAGCCAAGATGATGGGCCTCAATTATCCGGGCGGGCCGGAGATCGCTCGCCTTGCAGGGCAGGGCGTTGCAGGACGTTTCGTGTTCCCGCGGCCTATGTGCGACCGCCCTGGCCTGGATTTCAGTTTCAGCGGCTTGAAAACCTTCGCCTTGAATACCTGGCAGCAGTGCGTCAGCGCCGGGGACGACAGCGAGCAAGCCCGTTGCGACATCTCGCTGGCGTTCCAGCAGGCCGTGGTGGAGACTTTGACCATCAAGTGCAAGCGTGCCCTCAAGCAGGCAGGAATGAAGCGCCTGGTGATAGCAGGGGGCGTCAGTGCCAACAAGGCGTTGCGCACTTCCCTGGAAAAAATGCTCGGCGACATGAAAGGCGATGTGTTTTATGCGCGCCCTGAGTTCTGCACCGATAATGGCGCAATGATTGCGTTCGCCGGTTGCCAGCGCTTGCAGGCCGGTCAGCAGGAAAGCCTGGCTATCAGCGTGCAGGCACGCTGGCCGATGGAGCAGTTGACCGCATTGTGATGAACGGTGCTTATGTCCGGCCGCTAGAAGTGCCGTTCGCGCCCGGCAAACAGGTCGCGTAGATTGCCGCGATGGCGCCAGACGATCAGGCCTGTGAGTACGCTCATGGGCAACAGGGCGGCCGGTTCCTGCCAAGCCAGCAGCGGCAGGGTCAGTGGTGTGGCGATGAGGGCGGCCAGGGAGCTGGTGCGGGTCAGGTAGAACGTCAAGAGCCAGGCGCAGACCGCCAGAAAGGCTGCGGGCGGGTATAGTCCCAGCAACATGCCGGCTGCGGTGGCGACACCCTTGCCGCCACGAAAGCGGAAGTACAACGGAAACAGATGGCCGATCACGGCATAGACGCCGATCCAGGCCTGATCCTGTAGTGAAAGGCCCGCGATACCGGCGATCAGCACGGGCAGCAGGCCTTTGCAAAGGTCGCCGAGCAGGGTCAGGATGGCGAGTTTCTTGCCGGCCAGGCGCAACATGTTGGTGGCGCCGGCATTACCCGAGCCACTCATTCGCGGATCGGGGTTACCGGTCAGGCGGCTGAGCAAAATGGCAAAGGACAGAGAGCCGAGCAGGTAGGCGAGGATCGCCAATAACCAAAACATGCTAACTATTCCGGGCGAGGAAGCCCTGATTCTAACGGCGCATTGCGCCCTTGTCGTGTAGCGGAGAGAAGTGCTTGGACAGAGTGTTTATCGAGGGCCTGGAAGTCGACACGGTGATTGGTGCCTACGACTGGGAACGAGGCATCCGACAGTGCTTGCGTCTTGATCTGAGCTTCGCCTGGGATAATCGCCCGGCTGCAGCCGGTGATGACCTGACCCTGGCGCTCGACTACGCCAGTGTTTCCTCGCGTATCCAGGCGTTTGCCGAGCAGGCGCAATTCCAGCTGGTGGAAACCTTTGCCGAGCGGCTGGTTGAAGTACTGATGAGCGAATTCAAGATCACCTGGATGCGCCTGAAGCTGACCAAGCCCGGCGCTGTCCCGGCTGCCATCGGCGGTGTGGGCGTGGAGATCGAGCGCGGATGTCGCTGACACAGGTGTACCTCGGGCTCGGTAGCAATATCGAGCGTGAAGCCCATTTGCGGGCGGGGCTCGATGCTTTGGCGGCGTTTCTTGTCGATATCCGCTGTTCGGCGGTGTTCGAAAGTCAGCCGGTGGGCATCAAGAGTGGGCCATTCTTCAATTTCGTGGTGTCGGCGTATACCGATCTGCCGCTTATTGAACTTGATCGTCGATTGAAATTCATCGAGGCGGATAACGGTCGTTACGCACCGGATCGCCGAGGTTTGCCACTGGATATCGACGTGTTGTTGTTCGGTGACCTGGTGGGCAACTTCGACGGCCTGATCTTGCCGCGGGCAGAAATTCTGAAGAATGCGTTTGTTCTGTGGCCGTTGTCGTTGATAGCACCGGATCGCGTGCACCCGGGCGCAGGCAAGAGCTTTGCGACCTTGTGGGCTGAAGCGCAGATTGATCAGGTGTTGGCGCCAGTGGCTTTCGAATGGCGTGGTGGGCAGCTGACACCCTCTGATTTACTGTAAAGCAAAAAGATCGCAGTCTTCGGCAGCTCCTACAAGGATTGATGCGTCCTGTAGGAGCTGCCGAAGGCTGCGATCTTTTATCCTGTTCAGGCTTTTTCTTTGTAGGCCTTCAGCGCCTTGAGTCGCTCACGCTTGATCGCCTCCCCCAGTTCCGGCCCCTTGAAGCCTTTCTCCAGCAGCGGCTGAACCGCCACGCTACGAGCCGCGGTTGCCGCGCCGCGCAAATAATCCGCCTGTGGATAACTTCTTTCTTCCAGCCCTTCGCGCCCACGCGCATCCATCTCACATGCCGCGATGAACTCCTCGAACCGCTGTGGCCGGCGGTAAATGTCGAAGCTTTGCAGCACCTCCAGCAACGTTGATGGCTTCAGCTCAAGGGCGCGATGCCCATGGGTGTGATACTCGCCCACCAGCAGTGCCAGTTCCTGGCAGTCCCTCGGTACCTTGAAGCGTTCATTGATCGCTTTGATCAGCTTCAGGCCTTTGAACTCGTGGGCAATGTGTCGCGGCCATTCTTCCTCGGGCGTCAGGCCCTTGCCCAGGTCGTGCAGCAGGCAGGCCCAGCGCACGGTCAACGGCTGTTTGTGCAGCGCCGCTTGCTGCAACACGCTCAGGGTATGTATGCCTGTATCGATTTCCGGGTGGTGGGCGGGTGGTTGCGGTACGCCAAACAGCGCGTCGACCTCGGGCATCAGGACCTGGAGTGCGCCGCATGCGCGCAAAACCTCCACAAACACCTGTGGCTGATCTTCCATCAGGGCGCGGGAAATTTCCTTCCAGCTGCGTTCCGGGGTCAGTGCTTCAAGTTCGCCTGACTCGCTGAGTTGGCGCATCAGTGCCAGGGTTTCCGGGGCAACGGTAAAACCCAGCGTCGCGTAGCGTGCCGCGAAGCGGGCAACACGCAGGACCCGGAGCGGATCTTCGGCAAATGCCGGGGAAACATGGCGAAGCAGGCGCGCTTCGAGATCGCGCTGGCCGTGGTACGGGTCGGTCAGGTTCTGCTGGTCGTCTTCGGCCATGGCATTGATGGTCAGGTCGCGACGGATCAAGTCTTCTTCGAGGGTGACTTCAGGGCTTGCGTGAAAAGTGAACCCGCCGTAACCGCGCCCGCTTTTGCGCTCGGTGCGGGCCAGGGCGTATTCCTCACCGCTTTTTGGGTGAAGAAACACCGGGAAGTCCGCACCCACCGGGCGAAAGCCCTTGGCGAGCATTTCTTCGGTGGTGGCGCCGACCACGACCCAGTCGATATCGGTTACCGGTTTGCCCAGCAGGCGATCGCGTACCGCGCCGCCGACTTTATAAATACGCATAAAAAACCTCCGTTAGCTCGACAGGATAACCGTTGCATCGAGCTTTCGGAGGCGCAAACCGGATCAAAGATGGATGACGGCCAGGTCCAGGCGGCCGTAATCACCTTCGCTGTGCTCGCTTCTGGGCGGCACATGGTGGGTTTTCATGACCTGATCGCCTTGCAGGGTTTCCAGGTGAATATCGAAGCCCCAGAGGCGGTGCAGGTGTTTGAGCACTTCTTCAGTCGAGTCCCCGAGTGGTTTGCGGTCGTGCTGCTGGTGACGCAGGGTCAGGGATCGATCGCCACGCCGGTCGATGCTGTAGATCTGCACGTTGGGCTCGCGATTACCCAGGTTGTACTGTGCCGCGAGGGTTTCACGGATGATGCGGTAGCCTCCTTCGTCGTGAATGGCGGGCACCAGCAGGTCGTCCTTCTGGTCGTCATCGAGAATGCTGAACAGCTTCAGGTCGCGGATCACCTTGGGCGACAGGTACTGCAGGATGAAGCTCTCGTCCTTGAAGCTGCTCATGGCGAATTTGATGGCTGCCAGCCAGTCGGTACCGGCGATGTCCGGGAACCAGCGGTAATCTTCTTCCGTAGGTTCTTCGCACATGCGACGGATGTCGCGGTACATGGCAAACCCCAGGGCGTAGGGGTTGATGCCGCTGTAGTAAGGGCTGTCGAAACCAGGCTGGAACACCACGCTGGTGTGGGACGTCAGGAACTCCATCATGAAGCCGTCGGTGACCAGGCCCTCGTCGTAGAGGTCGTTCATCAGGGTGTAGTGCCAGAACGTGGCCCAGCCCTCGTTCATCACCTGGGTCTGACGCTGTGGATAAAAATACTGGGCGATCTTGCGCACGATGCGCACGATTTCCCGTTGCCATGGCTCCAGCAGCGGCGCGTGTTTTTCGATGAAGTACAGGATATTTTCCTGAGGTTCGGCGGGGAAGCGCGCGTTGTCCTTGTCGCTGTACTTGTCCGCGCCCTTGGGAATGGTGCGCCACAGATCGTTGATCTGTTTCTGTAGATGTTCTTCCCGGTCCTTTTGCCGGCGACGTTCTTCCTCCGCGGAGATCGGATAAGGGCGTTTGTAGCGGTCGACACCATAGTTCATCAGGGCATGGCAGGAGTCGAGCAGGTCCTCGACCGCGTCGATGCCGTGGCGTTCTTCGCACTGCATGATGTACTGCTTGGCAAACACCAGGTAATCGATGATCGAGCTGGCGTCGGTCCAGGTGCGGAACAGGTAATTGCCTTTGAAAAAGCTGTTGTGCCCGTAGCAGGCATGGGCCACCACCAGCGCCTGCATGCAGATTGTGTTTTCTTCCATCAGGTAGGCGATGCATGGATCGGAGTTGATCACGATTTCGTAGGCCAGCCCCATCTGGCCGCGGGTATAGGACTTTTCGGTGCTGAGGAAGTGCTTGCCGTAGGACCAGTGGTGATAACCCAGCGGCATACCGACCGAGGCGTAGGCGTCCATCATCTGTTCGGCGGTGATCACTTCGATCTGGTTGGGATACGTATCGAGTGCGTAACCGGCCGCAATACGACTGATTTCGCGGTCGTAGGCCTGAATCAGCTCGAACGTCCATTCGGAGCCGGTGGAAATGGGTTGGCGTTTCTGCTCTTTGGCGGTCATGTCACTAACCTGCGCTGGAAGAGTTCACGGAAGACCGGATAGATATCCCCGGCCGAGACCAGTTGTTGCTGGGCAAATGTGTCGGAAAAGGCTTCGGCGATGCGCTCGTACTCGAACCACAGGGCCTGGTGTTCGCGCGGGGTGATCTCAACGTAAGTGTAGTACTGCACGAAAGGCATGATCTGGTTGATCAGGATGTCGCGGCAGATAGGGGAGTCGTCGTTCCAGTTGTCACCGTCGGAGGCCTGGGCGGCGTAGATGTTCCACTCGTTGCTCGGATAACGCTCGGCCATGATCTCCTGCATCAGTTTCAAGGCGCTGGAGACGATGGTGCCGCCGGTTTCACGGGAGTAGAAAAACTCCTCTTCATCCACTTCGCGGGCGCTGGTGTGGTGGCGGATGAACACGACGTCAATCTTGTCGTAGTTACGCTTGAGAAACAGGTACAGCAGGATAAAGAAGCGCTTGGCGATATCCTTGGTCGCCTGGGTCATCGAGCCGGATACGTCCATCAGGCAGAACATCACGGCCTTGGAACTGGGGTTGGGTTGCTTGATGAGCAGGTTGTACTTGAGGTCGAACGTGTCGAGGAACGGGATGCGATGAATGCGCGCACTGAGTTTTTCGATTTCTTCTTCGATTTTCTGAATATCGCCGAAGTTGTCCGGTTCTTCCTGCTTGAGTCGCAGAAGTTCTTCCTTGGCTTCGCGCAGCTTTGCCCGGCTGCTGCCGGACAGGGCGATACGCCGGGCGTGAGCCGAACGCAAGGTGCGGATGATGTTGATCCGCGAGGGGTTACCCTCGTTGCTGATCCCGGCGCGCACGGTCTTGAAGGTGTCGGTGCCGGTCAGGTTGCGCTTGACCAGATTGGGTAGTTCGAGGTCCTCGAACATGAACTCGAGGAACTCTTCCTGGGTGATCTGGAAGACGAATTCGTCCATTCCTTCGCCGGAATTGCCGGCCTTGCCGGGGCCACGGCCACCACCACCTCCCGGTGGGCGGGCGATATGTTCGCCGCTGGTGAATTCCTTGTTGCCCGGGTGCACGACCGTCTGCTTGCCACCGCGACCGTGATGAAGCACCGGCTCGTCGATGTCGCGGCCGGGAATGCTGATTTGTTCGCCGTGTTCCATATCGGTAATGGAGCGCCGGCTGACCGCCTCTTCGACAGCCTTCTTGATGTGATCACGGTAACGCCGCAGAAACCGCTGGCGGTTCACCGTGCTCTTGTTCTTGCCATTGAGACGTCGGTCGATCACATAGCTCATGACTGCTCCTTAGAAGCTGTCCTGAAAGGGGCGAGCGGTGATACAGCATCGAACCGAGAGCCGAGGGATGTTGAACGCTCCCCCAAGCGCTTTGGATGCTGCCTGAACTCGCTACCGACTTTCGAACACCTTCCAGAGGCCTGTGTAACAGAAAAAGCGCACACAGGTCTCTGGCTGACGACAACCGGTCTGACCGGCAGCGGGTTATTGTGATTTTCTGACCCGCAGGTACCACTCGGAGAGCAGTCGTACCTGTTTGTCGGTGTAGCCCCGCTCGACCATCCGTGTGACGAAGTCGTTGTGTTTCTGCTGGTCCTCTTTGCTGGCCTTGGCATTGAAGCTGATGACTGGCAGCAGGTCCTCGGTGTTGGAGAACATTTTCTTCTCGATGACCACCCGCAGTTTTTCGTAGCTGAGCCAGGTCGGGTTCTTGCCGTTGTTGTTGGCCCGGGCGCGCAGTACGAAGTTGACGATTTCGTTGCGGAAATCCTTCGGATTGCTGATGCCGGCCGGTTTTTCGATTTTCTCCAGTTCTTCGTTCAACGCTACGCGGTTGAGGATCTCGCCGGTTTCCGGGTCGCGATACTCCTGGTCCTGGATCCAGAAGTCGGCGTACAGCACATAACGATCGAAGATGTTCTGACCGTACTCGCTGTAAGACTCGAGGTAGGCGGTCTGGATCTCCTTGCCGATGAACTCGATGTAGCGCGGTGCCAGGTACTCCTTGAGGAAGCGCAGATAGCGTTCGCGGGTCTCGGCCTGGAACTGTTCCTGCTCGATCTGTTGTTCAAGCACGTAGAGCAGGTGTACCGGGTTGGCGGCGATTTCGTGCGGATCGAAGTTGAACACCTTAGACAGGATCTTGAATGCGAAGCGGGTCGAAAGACCGTTCATGCCTTCGTCGACGCCCGCATTGTCGCGGTATTCCTGGATCGATTTGGCTTTCGGATCGGTATCCTTGAGGTTCTCGCCGTCGTACACGCGCATCTTCGAGTAGATGTTGGAGTTTTCCGGCTCCTTGAGGCGCGAGAGCACGGTGAACTGGGCCAGCATCTTCAGGGTATCCGGCGCGCAATGCGCCTTGGCCAGCGAACTGTTGAACAGCAGCTTGTCGTAGATCTTGACTTCGTCACTGACCCGCAGGCAGTACGGCACTTTGACGATGTAGATCCGGTCGATGAAGGCTTCGTTGTTCTTGTTATTGCGGAAGGTATGCCACTCCGATTCGTTGGAGTGGGCCAACAGGATCCCGGTGAACGGAATCGCGCCGAGGCCTTCGGTACTGTTGTAGTTGCCCTCCTGGGTGGCGGTCAGCAGTGGGTGCAGCACCTTGATGGGTGCCTTGAACATTTCGACGAATTCCATCAGGCCCTGGTTGGCCCGGCACAGGGCGCCCGAGTAGCTGTAGGCGTCGGCGTCATTCTGCGGGAACTCCTCCAGTTTGCGGATATCGACCTTGCCCACCAGCGCCGAGATGTCCTGGTTGTTTTCGTCGCCAGGTTCGGTCTTGGCCACGGCGATCTGGTTGAGGATCGACGGGTAGAGTTTCACCACGCGGAACTGGCTGATGTCGCCGCCGAATTCGGCCAGGCGCTTGGTCGCCCATGGCGACATGATGGTGTTGAGGTAGCGCCGTGGAATGCCGAAGTCTTCTTCCAGGATCGCTCCATCTTCAGTGGAGTTGAACAGACCCAGGGGCGACTCGAAAACCGGCGAGCCCTTGATGGCATAGAAGGGCACTTTTTCCATCAGTTGCTTGAGCTTCTCGGCCAGGGACGATTTACCGCCACCGACTGGGCCGAGCAGGTAAAGGATCTGTTTCTTCTCTTCCAGGCCCTGCGCGGCATGGCGGAAATACGACACGATCTGGTCGATGCATTCTTCCATCCCGTGGAAGTCTTCAAAGGCCGGATAGCGACGGATGACCTTGTTGGAGAAGATGCGCGACAGTCTCGAGTTGGTCGAGGTGTCGAGCAGTTCCGGTTCACCGATGGCCAGCAGTAGACGCTCGGCGGCGGAAACGTAGGCGCTACGGTCTTTTTTGCACAGTTCCAGATACTCTTGCAGAGAGAGTTCTTCCTGGCGTGTGGACTCGAAGCGTTGTTGGAAGTGGCTAAAGATACTCATGACGTCACCTCGCTCGATACGTGGAGCCGACGCCGGATCACTCAGTCGATGCTGGCAGCAACCGAACAGGCGATTGCTGTTTACCCCCCAGAACTCTCCCGGAGCTGACTACTCCGAAAGCTACTCCCGATGACCCGTGCGCCGGTGTACCGGCTCTCCCCTGTTTTGGATGGCCTGGGCTTAAGGATAGTTGGGAATTCGGGAGGTAAAGGCGAGATACGTAATTAGTTGTGGCAGACCGTTCGTCTGCCACCGCGCCAGCCCGCGGGAGCCGGGGCCTGCAACGTTACAAAAAAATTATTCAGTGGTGCCTTGCGCCGTTTCCGCAGGATACGTCGTACGCCACAACTCAAATCCGCCATCCATGCTGTAGACGTCGGAGAAGCCCTGGCTGATCAGGTAGGCGGCTGCGCCCTGGCTGGAATTGCCGTGATAGCAGACCACCACGGTCGGTGCATCGAGGTCGGCACCCTGGATGAAAGCGTGTAGGGAATGGTTATCCAGGTGCTTGGAGCCTGCGATGTGCAGGGCGGCAAAAGTGGCCGGGTCGCGGACGTCGACCACCACTGCGCCTTGTTCGCGCAGGGCCTGGGCCTGTTCCGGGGGGATACGTTTGAATTCGCTCATGGCGGGCTCCTGTGGCTCGGCTGAATGGGCAGTCTAGCGCGGGGCGCTGGCTGGCGATGTTTGGGGAATGGATGAGGCGACTGGCGGCACGGCATGACCGTGTTCGTCGCATTTGCAGGACAGGCGCTCAAAGCTGTCGACGTTCATCAGGGTCAGGGCGCCGCCCCAGACACAGCCTGTATCGAGTGCCGAAATACCCGGCTCTTCGACGTTGCCTTCCAGCGCTGCCCAGTGACCGAAGATGATCTTCAGGTCCTTGGTCTTGCGTTCCTTGTGCTGGAACCAGGGCTTGTAGCCAGGCGGTGCGGTATCGAGGCCTTCCTTGCTCTTGAGGTCGAGTTTGCCTTCGGCGGTGCAAAAGCGCATGCGCGTGAAATAGTTGGTGATCAACCGCAGGCGCGTCACGCCTTTGAGGTCGTTGTCCCATTTCGCCGGATCGTTGCCGTACATGCCATCGAGGTAGGGCGGCAACAGGTTGTCGTCGCGCAAGGCGGTCTCGACCTCGGCGGCACACTTCAAGGCTTTGCGCAGCGACCACTGCGGTGGAATGCCGGCATGGACCAGTGCAAGGTTGCGCTGTTCGTCGTAGTGCATGAGCTTTTGCTGGCGCAGCCATTCCAGCAGTTCGGCGCTATCGGGCGCTTCAATGATCTCGCGCAGGGTATCGGCCTTTTTCAGTCGCTCGATATTGCGTCCGGCCGCCAGCAGGTGCAGGTCATGGTTGCCGAGCACGCACACCAGCGATTCGCGAATGCTGTAGAGGAAGCGCAAGGTTTCCAGCGACTGCGGGCCGCGGTTGACCAGGTCGCCCACCAGCCACAGGCGATCCCGTTGTGGGTCGAACGCCACTTGTTTGAGCAGGCATTGCAGGGCTTGAAGACAGCCTTGCAGGTCACCGACAGCGTACGTTGCCATCAGTGCAAGGCTCCGGGCACCGCCAGGCGGAAGGGCGCGATGATGGCATCGAAGTGTTTGCCGTCGTCGGACAACATCTGATAGGTGCCTTGCATGGTGCCGACCTTGGTGGTCATGACCGTGCCGCTGCTGTAGGTGTGGCTCTTGCCGGGGTCGATCAGCGGTTGCTGGCCGACGACGCCTGCGCCGCGCACTTCTTCGACATGCCCGTCACCATCGGTGATGACCCAGTGCCGTGAAAGCAGTTTGGCGGGCATTTCACCATTGTTTTGCACGGTGATGGTGTAGGCGAAGGCAAAGCGGTCGTGCTCGGGTTGCGATTGTTCTGCCAGATAGCGAGTGACGACGCTGACGTCGACCTGATAGCGAGGATCGGACATGCAAGGGGCCTTAAAAACGAAGCGGGACGCGGGGCGTAGCTGTTGGGGTTCAGTCTAGGCCAAGTATCGGGTAGTAGACCAGAGTGGCGTCCTACCCGATAGCGCTCATCGCTTGTCAGTCTGCGGCAGGCTTTTGTTCGCTGAGCTTGTCAGCCAGGCGCACGAACGCGGCCAGGTCGAGTTGCTCGGGACGCAGGCTGCCATCGACACCGGCGGCTTCGATTTCAGCATTGCTCAGCAACAGCTTGAGGGTGTTGCGCAGGGTTTTGCGGCGCTGGTTGAACGCTTCGCGCACGACGCGTTCCAGCAGGCGGTGATCCTTGGCCGGGTGTGGCAGTACCGCGTGGGGCACCAGGCGCACGATGGCCGAGTCGACTTTCGGTGGCGGGTTGAACGCGCCAGGGCCGACGTTGAACAGGTGCTCGACCCTGCAGTGGTACTGAACCATGATCGACAAGCGACCCCAGTCACCACCACCAGGGCCGGCAGCCAGGCGCTCGACCACTTCCTTTTGCAGCATGAAGTGCATGTCGCGAATCAGGTGCGAGTTGTGCAGCAGGTGAAAAATCAGCGGGGTGGAGATGTTGTACGGCAGGTTGCCGACCACTCGCAGGCTGCCAGGCGCGGCATTCAGGCTGTTGAAGTCGAACTTCAGCGCATCGCCCTGATGCAGGTTGAAGTTGCTCTTGCCGGCAAACTGCTGGTTGAGGATCGGGATCAGGTCCTTGTCCAGTTCCACCACATCAAGTTGCGCGCCGCTGCTGAGCAGGCCTTGGGTCAGTGCACCCTGGCCCGGGCCGATTTCCAGCAGGCGGTCTTCTGCCTTGGCATGAATGGAGCGCAGGATACGGTCGATAACGCCGGCATCGTGCAGGAAGTTCTGGCCAAAGCGTTTGCGCGCCTTGTGTTGGTAGTGCTCGGTCATAAACGGGTCTCGGCCATCTGGTAGGCGGTTTCCAGGGCGACTTGCAGGCTGCCGGTGTCGATCCTGCCGCTGCCGGCCAGGTCCAGGGCTGTGCCGTGGTCGACCGAGGTGCGGATGATCGGCAAGCCGAGGGTCACGTTGACTGCCGCGCCGAAGCCTTTGTACTTAAGCACCGGCAGGCCCTGGTCGTGGTACATCGCCAGCACCGCATCGCAGTGCTCCAGATATTTGGGGGTAAACAGAGTGTCGGCGGGCAGGGGGCCACGAAGGTCCATGCCCTCGCCGCGCAGGCGCTCTAATGTGGGTTCGATGATATCGATTTCTTCATGGCCCAGGTGTCCGCCTTCGCCGGCATGGGGGTTGAGCCCGCAGACCAGGATGCGTGGCCGGGCGATGCCGAACTTGCTTTTCAGGTCGGCGTGCAGGATTCGCGTGACGCGTTCCAGACGCTCCGGCGTGATTGCATCGGCAATCTCGCGAAGGGGCAGGTGAGTGGTCACCAGGGCCACGCGCAAGCCGCGTGTAGCCAGCATCATCACCACTTGCGCGGTGTGGGTCAGGTCGGCGAGGAATTCCGTGTGCCCGGAAAAGGCGATGCCGGATTCGTTGATGACGCCTTTGTGCACCGGCGCGGTAATCATGCCGGCGAAATGTCCGTCCAGGCAGCCCTGGCCGGCGCGGGTCAGGGTTTCCAGTACGAAGGCAGCGTTGGCCTTGTCCAGTTGCCCGGCGACGACCTTGGCATTGAGCGGTGTATCCCAGACATACAGGCTGTTGGCTGGCGCGGGTGCATCCGGCCAGTTGTCCGGTGTGACCGGTAGCAAATCGACAGCCACACCCAGCTGCGCGGCCCGCTCAATGAGCAGGTCGCGGCTGGTAATGGCAATCAGGGGATGAGGCTGGGCTTGCGAGGCGAGCAGCAGGCACAGGTCGGGACCTATGCCGGCTGGTTCGCCGGGTGTCAGCGCGAAACGTTGGGGTTTCACTGCGCTGCCTGGTCGGCGCCAGGGAGTTTGATTTCCACGTACGCTTCGTCACGGATCTGACGCAGCCAGGTTTGCAGCTCTTCATCGTATTTGCGGTTACGCAAAACGGTCATTGCTTGCTGCTCGCGGGCCTGTGAGGTGCTGTCGGTGGCGCGACGGCCAAGGACTTCCAGGACGTGCCAGCCGTACTGAGTCTGGAACGGCCTGGACAGCTGACCTTGCGGGGTCTTGGCCATCACTTCGCGGAATTCCGGCACCAGTGCGTTCGGGTCGATCCAGTTCAGGTCGCCGCCGTTAAGGGCTGAACCCGGGTCTTCCGAGTAGCTTTTCGCCAGCTCGCCGAAGTCTTCGCCAGACTCGATACGGCTGTAGAGCGACTCAACCAGGGCCTTGGTTTTTGCTTCGTCGCGGATCGGGCTCGGTTTGACCAGGATGTGGCGCACATGCACTTCGTCGCGCATCTGGGTCTGGCCGCCACGCTTTTCGAGGACCTTCAGGATGATGAAGCCGCCCGGGGTGCGCATTGGCTGGGTGACATCACCCACCGGCATGGTGCTCAGCAGGCGATCGAACGGCGGAGGCAATTGAGCGGCTTTACGCCAGCCCATGTCACCACCCTCCAGTGCGGTTTCGCTGGCGGACTTGGCGATTGCCAACTGACCGAAGTCAGCGCCTTGCTTGAGCTGCTGGTAAATCGCATCGGCCTGCTTGGCTGCACTCTGAATCGCATCGGAGTTGGCGCTTTCCGGCGTAGGAATCAGGATGTTGGCCAGGTGGAACTCTTCAGACAGCTGCATTTTGCCCAGGTCGGACGCCAGGAAATTCTTCACTTCCTGCTCGGAGATCTGGATGCGTTCGGCGACCCGACGCTGGCGTACACGGCTGATGACCATTTCGCGGCGAATCTGCTCGCGTGCGTCGTCGTAGGACAGACCGTCGCGAGTCAGGGCGGTGCGGAACTGCTCGACCGACATGTTGTTGCGCTGGGCAATGGTGCCGACAGCCTGGTTCAACTCTTCGTCGGTAATGCGGATGCCGGAGCGCTCGCCGATCTGCAATTGCAGGTTTTCGACGATCAGGCGCTCAAGTACCTGCTGTTCCAGCACGCTGGCCGGCGGCACGGCAGAACCGCGCTTGGCAATGGTTTTTTGAACTTCATGAACCCGTTGGTCCAGTTGGCTCTGCATGACCACGTCGTTGTCGACGATGGCCACCACTTTATCGATGGACTGCACGGCGGCGCTGGCCGCCGTACTCAGGAACAGCGCGCCCAGCATCAGCGGGCGCAGACAATCAGAAAGCTTGGTCTTCACGTTCACGATAACCTTGAATGCCTTTGTCGAGGAAGCTCTCGGCCTTGGAGCCGGTAAGGCCGCCGAGTCCCTTCAGAACAATTTGGAGGAAGACGCCATGGTCGCCTTTTTCGTTTTGCGGTGCTTCCTGGCTGAACTCGTCGTAATCAACGAAGTAACGGTTGATCAGGCGCAGTTTCCAGCAGCAGTTGTCGTACTCGAAACCACCGAATGCATCCAGGGTACGGTTGCGGTTGTAGTCATACTGCCAACGGCTGATAACGCTCCATTGCGGCACGATTGGCCAGATCACCGAGAAGTCGTGCTGTTCGATCTTGTAGTAATCCTTCACGTAGCCAGGCTGGCCAGGGGTGCCGTAGTCACCGCCGCCCACAGTCCATTTACCGGTGTTCTGGTCGTAACGGACCTGGTCATTGCGATAGCGGTAGCCGAAGTTGACGATCTTGTTCGGATTGTCTTCAGGCTGGTAGTGGAACATCGCGCTGCCCGAGCGAGGGCTGCGGCTGTCCGGGTCCCAGTTGTAGTCGGCGGTGGTACGCCAGTCGCGGTTCCAGCGATATTCGTATTCCAGTGCGTACGGCGAAACGCTGGCTTGGGCATCGGCACGGGTTTTTGCATCGATACCCGGCAACTGAACTTCGCGGTCCTTGAAGTACAAGGCCTGGCCGACACTGATGCGCTGACGCTCGAAACCGTCGTCTTCGATCCAGCGGCTGGTCACGCCCAGGGACAGTTTGTTCTCGTCGCCGACACGGTCGGAGCCGGAGAAGCGGTTGTCACGGAACAGCGACGCATAGTTGAAGGTGTATTCGCTGGTGTCGAATACCGGGATGTCTTCCTGGTCGACCTCAGGCACGTACAGGTAGAACAGGCGCGGCTCGAGGGTCTGGCGGTAGTTCTTGCCGAAATACTGGGTATTGCGATCGAAGTACAGGCCGCTGTCGATGCTGGCGATTGGTACGCCGCGGTTCTGGTTGCTGTCGAACGTTCCCAGGAGCTTGTCCTGTTCTGCGGTCTGATTCGCAATCTGACCTTTGCCAGTGCTGTCCAGGTCCAGTTGGTACTGTGTGTACTGGTACTTGAGCTTCGGTGTCAGGAAGCCGTACGTCGTATTCATCGGCAAGCTGATGGCGGGCGCCAGGTTCAGGCGGTCGCCATTGGCACGAGCCAGGCCTTGAACGTTGTTATCGAGGCGGGGAGAGCCGACACCGTCTTCGTCAAAGTATGTTCCGCTCTGCAGATCCCGGTCAAACCGCACGAGTTCGGTGTTGTACGTGAAGTCCAGGCCTTCCGGATGATAAGGCAGCATGCCGTCGAGGGTGAGCTGCGGCAGGCGGTCGTACGGCGTAATGTTCGACACGCTCGCCAGTTCGTAGGCCTGGGCGTTCACGCGAGCGGAATAGCTGTCGCCACGATAGGTGACGGAGCCTTGCTGGTTCACGTAGTCGTTGCTTTTGATGCCAATCTGGTCGGTCTGCAGATCCTGGAAGTAATACGGATCGCTGATCTTGGTGTAGTCGACTTGCGTGAGCACTCGCGAGTCGAGACCGCCCTTGTGCTGCCAGTTGTACATGTAGCGGGTTTTTTCGGCGTCGCTCTGCTTGTCGCGTTCGTTGCTTTCGTCGTTGAGGTACGCCGCACCGAACTGGCCTTCGCTGGACTTGGTCAGGTAGCGGAATTCGCCTTCCATCAACAAGCCGTGCTTTTCCATGTAGCGCGGGTACAACGTGGCATCGTAGTTCGGCGCCAGGTTGAAGTAATACGGGGTGACCAGCATGAAGCCGGTATCGCTGCCGGTGCCGATGGTCGGCGGCAGGAAGCCGGACTGGCGACGGTCGTCGATCGGGAAATAGATGTACGGCGTATACAGGATCGGAATGTCCTTGACCCGCAGCGTCACGTTGGTCGCGGTACCGAAGCCGGTGGCCGGGTTCAGGGTGATGTTGTTGCCCTTGAGCTGCCAGGCGTTGCTGTTCGGTTCGCACGTGGTGTACGTACCATCCTTGAGGCGGATGATCGCGTTCTCGGCACGTTTGGCGTACAGCGCATTACCGCGGATGCGGGATTTGTGCATCACGTATTCGGCGTTGTCGACCTTGGCTTCGCCGGTGTCGAGCTGTACGTCGGCGTGGTCGCCGACGATCAGGGCGCCGTTGTCGCGAATGCGCACGTTGCCGTTCAGGTCGCCACGGCTCTCGGCCTGGTAAAGGTTGGCTTCGTCTGCTTCGACCTGCATGCTGCCCTGGCGCATGACAACGTCGCCGGCCAGGGTCGCGACTTGCTCATCCTGCTTATAGCGGGAGGCTTTTGCGCCGATAAAGGTTGGAGCGTCACTTTTATTGGTCTTGTCATCCATGCCAGGACGAATCGGTTCGATATAGGAACCAGAGCAATAAGGACCGGTTTCGGCCAATTGTGCGGCGGTGAGCTGCTCGCGGGGAACCCAGTCGAGGTGACTGTAGTCTGCGCTACGCGACTTCAGGCCACGGCCTTTGGATTCGGTGACCAGCACCGGCTTGGCGCCGGCGTCTTCGCTGGAACCGTTCTCGGCCGGAGCTTCGCCGGTGGCCGAAACTGCGCTGCCGTCATGGACGGGACGCGGTGGCAATGCAGCCGCCGGCGTCTTTGGCGCACAGTCCCAGGAACCCGAAGCAGAGACTGAGCAGTCATACTGTTCCGCGGCGACCACGTAGGAAGTGGCAAGGGGTTGCAGCGCCAGCAAACTGCCGGTAACCAACAACGGAAATTTTTTACGAAACGCGGGGGATTTCAATGCCATCTTATTAGTCCGGGCTTCCTGCGTGCCATCTGCCCGCGGTGTGGGCCGCACGCCTCTCGATGGTCTGAAAAAGATGCTGGATAATAAAGCATGACCCGCTTGACGGCTAGCGCCGTCGGAGACCCTTGCAATGCCTGATCAAGATGTACGCTTGCAACACCTGAAAGTTTGGCTCGATGAACAATTGGCGACCCTTTTTGCCGAGCAGGGCTGGGGCGTCGTACCCCCGGCCACGTTGACTGCGGCCAGCAGTGACGCGAGTT
This sequence comes from Pseudomonas monachiensis, assembly GCF_047345015.1. Taxonomy (NCBI): domain Bacteria; kingdom Pseudomonadati; phylum Pseudomonadota; class Gammaproteobacteria; order Pseudomonadales; family Pseudomonadaceae; genus Pseudomonas; species Pseudomonas monachiensis. The sequence continues at coordinate 5,599,764 of NZ_CP178857.1, read as the reverse complement.
TCCGGCGGTATTTCCGTTGGCAAGGCGATGGCAAAAGTTTCATTGTGATGGACGCGCCGCCGCCCCAGGAAAACTGCAAACCCTTCGTGGATATCGCTTTTTTGCTGGCGAAATCCGGAATAAATGTGCCGAAAATTTATGCCGAAGACCTCGAGCGCGGTTTTCTTTTGCTCAATGACCTGGGCAACAAGACCTATCTGGACGTCATCGACAGCGAAAACGCCGACAATTTGTTCAAGGATGCCCTGCAGGCGTTGCTGGCTTTCCAGCAGTTGCCAATGGTTGCGCCTTTGCCGAGCTATGACGTGGCCTTGCTGCGTCGCGAGCTGGAACTGTTCCCCGAGTGGTACGTGAAGCGCGAACTGGGCATCGAATTTGACGCGGCACAACAAGTGCTCTGGCAGCAGGTCAGCGAACTGTTGATCGACAGCGCCCTGGCTCAACCGAAAGTCCTGGTGCATCGCGACTACATGCCGCGCAACCTGATGCTCAGCGAACCCAATCCCGGCGTGCTGGATTTCCAGGATGCGGTGTATGGCCCGGTGACCTACGACGTGACCTGCCTGTTCAAGGATGCATTCCTCAGCTGGCCCGAGGAGCGCGTGCACGGCTGGCTCGAAAGCTACTGGCAGCAGGCGGGCGCCCTCGGGATTGCGGTTCAGCCCGACTTCGAGGACTTCCTGCGTGCCAGCGACTTGATGGGCGTGCAACGTCACCTGAAAGTCATCGGCATTTTCGCGCGCATCTGTCATCGCGACGGTAAACCGCGTTATCTGGGGGACGTGCCACGTTTCTTTGCGTACATAGAAGCAGTGATCGCTCGTCGCCCTGAGCTGGCCGAACTGGATGTGCTGCTGGCCAGTCTGCGTGCCGGAGTGAAAGCATGAAGGCAATGATTCTGGCCGCGGGTAAAGGCGAGCGCATGCGCCCGCTGACCCTGACCACGCCAAAACCGCTGGTGCGTGCAGGCGGCGTGCCGCTGATCGAGTATCACCTGCGAGCGCTGGCAGCCGCCGGGTTCACCGACATCGTGATCAATCACGCCTGGCTCGGTCAGCAGATCGAAGACTATCTGGGCGATGGTTCGCGTTATGGCGTGAGCATTCAGTACTCGGCCGAAGGTGAGCCCCTGGAAACCGGCGGCGGGATTTTCCGCGCGTTGCCGTTGCTGGGGGATGAAGCGTTTGTCGTGGTCAATGGCGACATCTGGACCGATTACGATTTCAGCGTGCTGCATCAACCCATCAACGGCCTGGCGCACCTGGTGCTGGCCAGTAACCCGGCCCATCATCCGGCCGGGGACTTCAGCCTGGTCGAAACGCAGGTCCGCGACGGTCAGCCAGAGATTGGCACCCTGACCTACAGCGGTATCGCCGTGTTGCATCCGCAGTTGTTCGACGGTTGCACCGCCGAGGCCTTCAAGCTCGCGCCGCTGTTACGCAAAGCCATGGCTGACGGTCAGGTGACTGGCGAGCAGTTGAAGGGGGACTGGGTCGATGTCGGTACTCACGAGCGTCTGGCCGAAGTTGAAACATTAATAGAAGCGAGGCGCTGACATGTTGTGGCCAGGGACTCTGATCGGAGCCGGAGCAGGCTATGCCATAGCCAGTATTCCGGGGGCCATTCTCGGGGCGTTGTTGGGGCAGGCGCTGGACCGGCGCTTGCACCTGCAGAGCTGGGGGCACTTGCGGGAAAAACTGGGCGGTCGCCCAGTGCTGCGTAACGATGAATTGCTGTTTGTCCTGTTAGGGCGACTGGCCAAGTGTGACGGCCAGGTGATGGCCGGGCACATCGAACAGGCCCGGGCGGAAATGCGCTCGCTGGAGATGTCCGAGTCGGCCCAGCGTCGTGCGATTGCCGCGTTCAATCGCGGCAAGTCGGGCAACGACCGCCTGCGCGGTTATTTGCGTCGCCTGAGTGCCCAGCCCCATGCGGCGGAAGGTGTGTTGCGCGCCTGTTGGCGAATGGTCTGGGCCGATGGTCGTGCCGGCAGCAGTGAACGTCAATTGATCGGCCAATGGGGCAAGTGGTTGGGCTGGACATCCCATCAGGTGCAGGCGTTGGCCCACGATTATGAACCGCAGAAACGGCCCTTGGGCAAAAGTGTGCCCAGTTATCAGGACGCGCTGAGGCTTTTGGGGGTGTCGGCCACCACTGAGCCGGCGCAGATCAAACGTGCTTATCGGCGCCTGCTCAGTCGCCATCATCCGGACAAGATTGCCGGCACTGGCGCGACGGCCACGCAGGTGCGTGAGGCCACCGAACGAACGCGTGAACTGCATAACGCCTACACGCTGATTCGGGAGCGGCGGGATTTTCGCTAGCCAGTGATACCGCTATCGCGAGCAAGCTCGCTCCCACAGGTTTTGTGTCGTTCGCAATTTTCTGATCGGCAAAAAACCTGTGGGAGCGTGGCTTGCCCGCGATGATCGCGCCTCGGTCTGTCAGCCCGCCGGGTTCTGCGGATTCAACCAACCTCGCACCCGACGAAACAGCTGCTCCTGTTCGGCCTTGTTATCCGGCAACGCCTTGAGTGCGACCTGGCTGAATGCCGATGATTTCTGGCGTTTGCTGGCCTGCAGGCGCTCCAATGCTGCATCGCGATCCAGCGCTTTGTCCTTGTAGAAAATATCTGCGGTCGGCAGTTTCAGGGTCGGGGTCAGCTCGGCCAGCCCGGGCGTGGCCGCCACAGGTGTCCGGGCGGCAACCATCAGCAGTTTTTCGACCTGCGATGGCTGCTTTTCGCTCAGGTAGCGCGCGGCCCAATAGGCGCCCGAACCATGCCCCAACACCACGATGCTGCGGGCGCTTTGCTGTTCGGCGAAGGCGATCGCGGCATCGATTCGGGCAAAGATCCGCTCGGCATCTGCCTTGGACTGTTCCTCGGTGGTTTCGGCGAAGGGCTTGTCGGCCACATCGGCCTCGCCACCGGCGACCTGTTCGATAGGGGCCGCGGTGGTCGAGTCTTTACTGCCGGTTTCGGCGGGTTTGGGTGTCGGCGCTGCTTCGACGATTCGTGGCGCAATGGCATCGCTTTGCAGGTCCGGCAAGGTGATACTCAGGCTGCTCCACTCGGCATCCGGCAATTTGCGCCGCAAAGGGCCTACTGCTTGCGGCCAGTCAACGGTTTCGCCGGCGCCGGGGATGATAATCACCGCGCCTTTGGGTTCGGCGGTATTGGCCGGTTTCCACAAGGCCAGAAACGTGTCGGTGCCTGCTTGCAGTTGTTGCTGTTCCTGAGCCGGGATCTTTCGCTCAAGTGCAGTCGCTTCTTCCTGACTACGCTCAGGCAGCGGCTGACGTTCGAGTGGTTTTTCTTCGGCGGTTTTTTCCTCCGCGGCGGGCGTCGGGTCGGCCGCCTTGACGGAAAAAGCGCAAGGCAGGATCAGCGACAGGCACAATGCTGGCAGTGCCAGGCGGTAGACAGGGGGCATCGGATATTCCAGGCCAGAAGATGTTCCGGCAGCCTAATGGGTTGGTCTGTATTTGTCAGGGTGTGAGAGTTCAATGATGCGTTTTCGCTGCCTGTGGGTTATCGGCTGTTTGTGGTTTCCCTTGATGGGCTGGGCGGCCGCCGCGCCTCCGGCGCCCGTTGCCCAACTGTCCCCGAAACAGCAGCACTGGCTGGCGCAGCAGGGCGAGTTGCGGGTCGGCGTGGTGTTGCAGGCGCCCTATGCGCAATACGACCGCCGCTTGCAGCGCTTGTCCGGGGTGAACATCGAGTTGATGAAGTGGTTGGCTAAAAACCTCAATGTCGAACTGAGCTGGCGCAATTTTCCCGACCTTGAACAATTGGAAGCCGCGGCCCGCGAGGGCGAAATCGACATCGCTCCGGGCCTGACCCAGACCCCTGGCGGGCTGCGTCTCTGGCAGTTTTCCGACCCCTACATGCGGGTGCCGCAATTGGTGGTCAGCGACCAGAAAAGCGCTGGCGCGGTCGAGTTGGAAAAACTCGACAGCCAGACCCGCGTCGCCGTGCGCATGCCCAGTGCCATCGCCGATTACCTGCGTGGCAACTACCCGCACCTGAATCTGCAAGGCGTACCGATGGAGCGCCAGGCATTGCAATTACTGGTTGGCCAGCAGGCAACTTATGCGGTGATCGATGAGGCGCAACTGGGACGCTTGTCGGTCGAGACGGAGTTCGCCGGGTTGGTGGTGGTGGGGGATGTCGGCCTGCCGCAACTGCTGCGGGTGGCCACGCGGCGCGACAAGCCGGAACTGGCGGGCATCGTCGAAAGTGCATTGCGGGCGATCCCGGCCAAGGATCTGGAGCAACTGCACAATCAATGGCTGCAACCCAAGTATCCGCGGCTCACCGAGTCTCCGGGGTTTTGGCAAAACCTCTGCCTTCTGCTGGCCGTGCTGGCGTCCAGTTGCATGGCCATTGTGGTCTGGCAGCGTCGCCAGCAGCACCTCCTGGAGCAGCGTCTGCTGGCCGCGCAGGAAGACATTGCCTTGCGCGCCGCCAGCGAAGAGGCCCTGCGGCTCACCCAGTTTTCCATCGATCAGAGCACCGTCGGTATCCTCTGGGTCAACTGGGACAGCCATGTGCGCTACGCCAACCGCGCGGCGGAAAGCATGCTGGGCTATCCGGCCGGCGGGATCATCGATCGGCCCCTGATCGATTTCGAGCCTGGCCTGCACATGGACCGTTGGCTGAACCTGTGGAAGCGCGCGCGGGCCAGTGAAGACGGCCCGCAAAGCTTTGAATCCAATTGCGTGCGGGCCGATGGCAGCATCCTGCCGGCCGATGTCTCGTTGAGTTTTCTGCGCTTTCGCGATGGCGAATACCTGGTGGTTTACCTCAACGATGTCACCGAGAGGCGTCGCGCCCTGGCGGCCTTGCAGGAAAGCGAGGCGCGCCTGCAAGGCATCGCCGCCAACGTTCCGGGGCTGGTTTTCCGCCTGGAGCGGGCGCCGGTGACCGGTCAGATCGACTTTGCCTACATCAGTGAAGGCAGCGAAAGTCTGGTGGGTTACTCGCCGGCCACGCTGGCGCATCGCGATAAAGGCCTGCGCAGCCTGGTGCATCCGGATGACAAGGCCAGCTATCACCAGACCCAGGATCATGCGCTGGATACCGACAGCGACTGGTCGTGGCAGGGGCGAATCCTCACGCGTCAGGGCGAGCAGCGCTGGGCGGAAATCAAGGCCATCACCCGCCGGCTGGATGACGGTGCCTATGTCTGGGACGGAATCGTCTGGGACATCAGCGAAAGCAAGCGCATCGAGCTTGAGCTGGCCAGCTCCCGGGAGCAGTTGCGTGAGTTGTCCGCACACCTGGAAAGCGTGCGCGAAGAAGAAAAGGCGCGCATTGCCCGGGAAGTTCACGACGAGTTGGGTCAGATGCTCACCGTGTTGAAGCTGGAAACGTCCATGTGCGAACTGGCTTACGCGCAGCTTGATCCGGGTCTGAACGAGCGCTTGAACAGCATGAAGCGCTTGATCGCTCAGTTGTTTCAGCTGGTTCGTGATGTGGCCACGGCATTGCGACCGCCGATTCTCGACGCGGGCATCGCCTCGGCCATTGAGTGGCAGGCCCGTCGATTCGAGGCGCGCACGCAGATCCCGTGTCTGGTGCAGGTGCCGGACAACTTGCCGGTGCTCAGCGATGCGAAGGCAATCGGTTTGTTCCGGATCCTTCAGGAAGCGCTGACCAATGTCATGCGGCACGCCCAGGCGCATACTGTTGAATTGACACTGGCGCTGGAAGGCGACGAGTTGTGTCTGACGGTCAGCGATGATGGCGTAGGATTTGTCGCCGCAGCTGGCAGGCCGACATCCTTTGGGGTGGTCGGCATGCGCGAGCGGGTGTTGATCATGGGCGGTGAGTTGTCGCTTGAGAGTGAGCCGGGTGAAGGCACGACTCTGAGTGTGCGAGTGCCGCTGGATGCAGCCTGATGTTTATCTATTGTTTGCTCTGACGTCATCGTCGGAACGCTCGCGATAGATCTTGACCCTGGAGAAGAACGTGATCCGTGTACTGGTAGCCGAAGACCACACCATTGTCCGCGAAGGCATCAAGCAGTTGATCGGCCTGGCCAAGGACTTGCTGGTAGTGGGGGAGGCGAGCAATGGTGAGCAGTTGCTCGACACCTTGCGTCATGTGCCCTGCGAAGTGGTGTTGCTGGATATCTCCATGCCGGGCGTCAACGGCCTGGAAGCGATTCCGCGGATTCGCGCCCTGAACAATCCACCCGCGATCCTGGTGCTGTCGATGCATGACGAAGCGCAAATGGCCGCCCGGGCGTTGAAGGTGGGCGCTGCGGGTTATGCGACCAAGGACAGCGACCCGGCGCTCTTGCTGACGGCCATTCGCAAAGTGGCGTCAGGCGGGCGTTATATCGACCCGGAACTGGCCGATCGCATGGTTTTCGAAGTCGGTCTTACCGACTCGCGTCCATTGCACTCGTTGCTCTCCGAGCGCGAATTCTCCGTGTTCGAACGCCTGGCCCAGGGCGCCAACGTCAATGACATCGCCCAGCAACTGGCGCTGAGCAGCAAGACCATCAGCACCCACAAGGCGCGGCTGATGCAGAAGCTCAACATCACCTCGCTGGCGGAACTGGTGAAGTACGCGATGGAACACAAGCTCCTCTAAAACACACCGAAATTCAGTGTGGTCCAGTGGTGGCATATCCATTTACGACAGCTCCAGATATCGCATGGGCTTATTCTTGTGGCTTATAGCTGACCCCTTGCCACTACATTTGCCCAAACGCGCCATCCTTGTAGGGCAATCCCTACCCCCAACCTTCCATCCGGCTGAGGCCAATCTCTCTTGCCCCCCGATTTGCGCGGTCCCCAGCGTCCACTAGGCTTAGTCCCACAGCAGTCATCAATAACAAAGGTGTGGGTATGAGCCAGGTCGATTCAAGCGCAGGGGCCAATGATGTTCTGGTCAGCTTTCGTGGAGTGCAGAAGAGCTACGACGGCGAGAACCTGATCGTCAAGGACCTCAACCTGGACATTCGCAAAGGCGAATTCCTCACATTGCTCGGGCCGTCCGGTTCCGGCAAGACCACCAGCCTGATGATGCTCGCCGGCTTCGAAACGCCGACCGCGGGCGAAATCCTGTTGGGCGGGCGCGCCATCAACAACGTGCCGCCGCACAAGCGCGACATCGGCATGGTGTTCCAGAACTACGCATTGTTCCCGCACATGACGGTGGCGGAGAACCTGGCGTTCCCGCTGACCGTACGCGGCATGAACAAGAGCGACGTCAGTGCCCGGGTCAAGCGCGTGCTGAGCATGGTCCAGCTCGATGCCTTCGCCCAGCGCTACCCGGCGCAGCTTTCCGGTGGTCAGCAACAGCGTGTGGCATTGGCCCGCGCGCTGGTGTTCGAGCCGCAACTGGTGCTGATGGACGAACCCCTCGGCGCACTCGATAAACAACTGCGTGAACACATGCAGATGGAGATCAAGCACCTGCACCAGCGCCTGGGCGTCACCGTGGTCTACGTGACCCACGATCAGGGCGAAGCCTTGACCATGTCCGACCGTGTGGCGGTGTTCCACCAGGGCGAAATCCAGCAGATCGCGCCGCCGCGCACCCTCTATGAAGAGCCGAAAAACACCTTCGTCGCCAACTTCATCGGCGAGAACAACCGCCTCAATGGCCGCCTGCACAGCCAGACCGGCGACCGTTGCATTGTCGAGCTCGGGCGGGGTGAGAAGGTAGAGGCCTTGGCGGTCAACGTCGGCCAGACCGGCGAGCCGGTGACCCTGTCCATTCGTCCGGAGCGAGTGAGCCTCAATGGCTCCAGCGACCAATGCGTCAACCGCTTCTCCGGGCGAGTCGAGGAATTCATCTATCTGGGCGACCACGTCCGGGTTCGCATGGAAGTCTGCGGCAAGACCGACTTCTTCGTGAAACAGCCGATTGCCGAGCTAGATCCCTCGCTCGCCGTCGGCGACGTGGTACCGCTTGGCTGGCAGGTCGAACACGTTCGCGCGCTCGATCCACTTCTAGAGGCGCATTGATCGCCCCGGCAACACCAACACCAACCCTGCACGTGGAGAGAACAATAAATGTTGAGATCCCTGAAATTCACCGCTTTGGCACTGGGCATGATGGGCGCGGCACACGCAATGGCGGCCGGCCCGGACCTGACCGTGGTGTCCTTTGGCGGCGCGAACAAGGCGGCTCAGGTCAAAGCCTTCTACGCACCGTGGGAAGCGGCAGGCAACGGCAAGATCGTGGCCGGCGAGTACAACGGCGAAATGGCCAAGGTCAAGGCCATGGTCGACACCAAGAGCGTGTCCTGGGATCTGGTAGAGGTTGAATCGCCGGAGCTGTCCCGTGGTTGCGACGAAGACATGTTCGAGCAGCTTGATCCGAAGTTGTTCGGCAAGACCGAAGACTACGTCAAGGGCGCCATCCAGCCTTGCGGCGTAGGTTTCTTCGTGTGGTCGACCGTGCTGGCGTACAACGCCGACAAGCTGAAAACCGCACCGACCAGTTGGGTGGATTTCTGGGACACCAAGCAGTTCCCGGGCAAGCGTGGCCTGCGTAAAGGCGCCAAGTACACCCTGGAATTCGCACTGATGGCCGACGGCGTTGCGCCCAAAGACGTCTACAAAGTGCTGGCCGGCAAGGACGGTCAGGACCGCGCGTTCAAGAAGCTCGATGAGCTCAAGCCAAACATCCAGTGGTGGGAAGCCGGCGCACAACCGCCGCAATACCTCGCTTCGGGTGACGTGGTGATGAGCTCGGCCTACAACGGCCGTATCGCTGCCGTGCAGAAAGAAAGCAACCTGAAAGTCGTGTGGAACGGCGGCATCTACGACTTCGACGCATGGGCCATTCCAAAAGGTCTGGATGCCAAGCGCGCTGAAGCGGCGAAGAAGTTCATCGCCTTCTCGGTAATGCCGCAGCAGCAGAAGACCTACTCGGAAAACATCGCCTACGGCCCGGCCAACACCCAGGCCGTACCGCTGCTGGCCAAGGATGTCCTGAAGGACATGCCGACCACCCCGGAAAACATCGCCAACCAGGTGCAGATCGACGTCAGTTTCTGGGCTGACAACGGCGAGCAACTGGAACAGCGCTTCAACGCCTGGGCTGCCAAGTAGGAGCTGCCGAAGGCTGCGATCTTTTGATCTTGCTCTTCAGCGGCCTTGAATACGCCAAAAGATCGCAGGCTGCGCCAGCTCCTACAGGGACTGGCGTGTTTCATGAGTGTTGATGTAATGCGGCATCACCGTGGGTGGTGCCGCCCATTCAAAGATTCCCGGAGTACGTCATGGCTATCGCCGTTCCCCTGAACGAGGGCACCAGCCCCACCTTGAAGCAGCGGCTCAAGCACGCCGAGCGGGTCAATCGCTGGAAGGCCCAGGCGTTGATCGCGCCACTGGTGCTGTTTCTGTTGCTGGTGTTCCTGGTGCCGATCGTGGCGCTGCTCTACAAAAGCGTTGGCAACCCGGAAGTGGTCGGCGGCATGCCCCGCACAGTGACCGCCATCGCCAGTTGGGACGGCCGCGGCCTGCCCGCTGAACCGGTTTACAAAGCAGCGGCCGAAGACCTCGCCGAGGCTCGCAAGAATCAGACCCTGGGTGATCTGTCCAAACGCCTGAACATGGAACTGGCCGGCTACCGCAGCCTGCTGACCAAAACCGCCCGCGCCTTGCCGCTCACAACCGAGCCGGCTTCTTATAAAGAAGCGCTGGAAGGTCTCGATGAGCGTTGGGGCGACCCGGCCTACTGGCAAGCGGTACGTCGCAACACCAGCAGCATCACCCCGTATTATCTGCTGGCGGCCGTCGATCACCGCATCGACGACCTCGGCGAAATCGCCCCGGCCACCCCGGATCAGGCGATCTACCTCGACATCTTCGCCCGTACCTTCTGGATGGGCCTGGTCATCACCGTGATCTGCCTGGTGCTGGCGTATCCACTGGCTTATCTGCTGGCGAACCTGCCGTCGCGTCAGAGCAACCTGCTGATGATCCTGGTGCTGCTGCCGTTCTGGACTTCGATCCTGGTACGGGTCGCGGCGTGGATCGTGTTGCTGCAATCGGGTGGCCTGATCAACAGCGGCCTGATGGCCATGGGCATTATCGATAAGCCGATCGAGCTGGTGTTCAACCGCGTCGGTGTCTACATCTCCATGGTGCACATCCTGCTGCCGTTCATGATCCTGCCGATCTACAGCGTGATGAAAGGGATCTCGCCGACCTACATGCGCGCCGCGATTTCCCTCGGCTGCCATCCGTTCGCCAGCTTCTGGCGGGTGTATTTCCCGCAGACCTATGCCGGTGTCGGCGCCGGTTGCCTGTTGGTGTTCATCCTCGCCATCGGCTACTACATCACCCCGGCATTGTTGGGCAGCCCGAACGACCAGATGGTCAGCTACTTCGTCGCCTTCTACACCAACACCAGCATCAACTGGGGCATGGCGACCGCACTCGGTGGGCTGCTGTTGCTCGCGACGGTCGTGCTTTATCTGATTTACAGCTGGCTGGTAGGCGCAAGCCGCCTGCGCCTGAGCTAAGGGGAGAACGAAATGCTGAGTCCTTATATGTCGCCCATCGAACGGGTGTGGTTCTACAGCTTGCGGATTCTCTGCGGCTTGATTCTGTTGTTCCTGATCCTGCCGGTGCTGGTGATCATTCCACTGTCGTTCAACTCCGGCAGCTTCCTGGTGTACCCGCTGCAGGGCTTCTCATTGCAGTGGTATCACGATTTCTTCGCCTCGGCGGAATGGATGCGCGCCCTGAAGAACAGCATCATCGTCGCCCCGGCAGCCACGGTGCTGGCCATGGTCTTCGGTACGCTGGCGGCGATCGGCCTGACCCGGGGCGACTTCCCCGGCAAGGCGCTGGTAATGGCTCTGGTGATTTCACCGATGGTGGTGCCGGTGGTGATCATCGGTGTGGCCAGTTACCTGTTCTTTGCTCCGTTGGGATTGGGTAACAGCTTCTTCTCGCTGATCGTGGTGCATGCGGTGTTGGGTGTGCCGTTCGTGATCATTACCGTGTCGGCGACCTTGCAGGGGTTCAACCATAACCTGGTGCGGGCCGCCGCGAGCCTGGGTGCTTCGCCGCTGACCACGTTCCGCCGGGTGACCTTGCCGCTGATTGCGCCGGGCGTGATCTCCGGGGCGCTGTTTGCCTTTGCGACGTCGTTCGATGAGGTGGTGGTGACGCTGTTCCTCGCCGGCCCCGAACAAGCGACCCTGCCACGGCAGATGTTCAGCGGCATCCGCGAGAACCTCAGCCCGACCATCGCCGCCGCCGCGACGCTGCTGATTGCTTTCTCGGTGATCCTGCTGCTGACCCTGGAATGGCTGCGAGGGCGTAGCGAGAAACTGCGTACTGCGCAGGTCTGACGAATCACCTCATTCCCTGTGGGAGCGAGCTTGCTCGCGATGACGGACTATCAGTCGACATCTTTATCGACTGGAACTACCTCATCGCGAGCAAGCTCGCTCCCACAGGGATTTTTGGCGTTTTCGAGGTCCTCGGTCATTCACGACCTGAATAGAAGACAACCTCTAATCCCCAGCTACTATTGTGCCCAGCTCCCCTACCTATAAGAGGCTGCGCACATGAGTCTTTCCTCTTTCAAAATCGCTCACAAATTGATCACCGGCGCAGGTGCCATCGAGCAACTGTCTGCCGAACTGGCGCGTCTGGACATAGACAACCCACTGATCGTTACTGATGCCGCTTTGGTGAAATCCGGCACGGTAGAACTGGCACTGGCGCAGCTGGGCGAACGCAGTTACGAGATTTTCGACCGGGTGCTGCCGGACCCGGAAATAGCCATCGTCGAAGATTGCATGCAGGCCTATCGTGACGGTGGGCATGACGGCTTGATCGGCCTCGGTGGCGGTAGTGCCATCGACATTGCCAAGAGCGTGGCGGCCTACGCCGGGTACCACGGTGCGCTGGCGGATCTGTTCGGCATCGATCAGGTCCCGCGCAAAGGCCCGCCGCTGATCGCCATCCCGACCACCGCCGGCACCGGCTCGGAGGTGACCAACGTCGCCATCCTTTCCGACAAGGTCGCGCAACTGAAGAAGGGCATTGTCAGCGACTTTCTGTTGCCGGATGTGGCGCTGGTCAGTCCGCAAATGACCCTGACCTGTCCGCGCAGCGTCACGGCGGCCAGCGGCGTCGATGCGCTGGTGCATGCCATCGAGTCCTATCTGTCGGTCAACGCCTCGCCGATTACCGATGCCCTGGCCATCGGCGCCATCAAGTTGATCGCCAAGGCTTTGCCCAAGGCGTATGCCAATCCGTCGAACCTGCAAGCCCGGGAAGACATGGCCACTGCCAGCCTGATGGCCGGCATGGCGTTCGGCAATGCCGGGGTTGGCGCGGTGCACGCGCTGGCGTATCCGCTGGGCGGGCGCTTCAACATTGCCCATGGGGTCAGTAATGCCTTGCTACTGCCCCATGTCATGACCTGGAACAAGATGGCCTGTATCGAACGCATGCAGGATATCGCCGAGGCCATGGGCGTGAAGACCGCTCGCTTGAGCATCAACGAAGCGGCTGACAAAGCCGTGCAAGCCATGACCGAACTGTGTGCCGCGGTGGAAATTCCCCAGGGCCTGCGTAGTTTCGGTGTGCCCGAGGACGCCATTCCTTCCATGGCCGTGGAAGCAGCGGGGATCGAGCGCTTGATGCGCAACAATCCGCGTAAGTTGAGTGCCGTCGATATCGAAAAGATCTATCGCGCGGCGTACTAGGACCCCAGCCGTCGATGGATGATGGCAAGGTCCAATCATCGCGCTCACGGTGCGCGCTTCAAAGCATGAGGTATACAATGCGCGCCATCGTGATTCTGCTCAGAAAAGGTGCGTCATGCAGCCCTTCGTAATTGCTCCGTCGATTCTCTCCGCCGACTTCGCCCGCCTGGGTGAAGAAGTGGACAACGTCCTGGCCGCCGGCGCCGACTTCGTGCACTTCGATGTCATGGACAATCATTACGTACCGAACCTGACCATCGGCCCGATGGTCTGCGCGGCACTGCGCAAGTATGGCGTGACCGCGCCGATCGACGCGCACCTGATGGTCAGCCCGGTGGACCGCATCGTGGGCGACTTCATCGAAGCCGGCGCGACCTACATCACCTTCCACCCGGAAGCGAGCCAGCACGTCGACCGCTCTCTGCAACTGATCCGCGAAGGCGGCTGCAAGTCGGGCCTGGTGTTCAACCCGGCGACCCCGCTGGACGTGCTCAAGTACGTGATGGACAAGGTCGACATGATCCTGCTGATGAGCGTCAACCCGGGCTTCGGCGGGCAGAAGTTCATCCCCGGCACCCTCGACAAACTGCGCGAAGCGCGGGCACTGATCGATGCGTCGGGCCGTGACATCCGCCTGGAAATCGACGGCGGCGTGAACGTGAACAACATTCGCGAAATCGCCGCGGCTGGCGCTGACACCTTCGTCGCCGGCTCGGCCATCTTCAATGCGCCGAACTATCAGGAAGTCATCGAGAAGATGCGTTCCGAACTGGCGCTGGCTCGCCCATGAGTGGATTTGAGCAGTTGTTCCCGGGGCAACTGCCGCGGCTGGTGATGTTCGATCTGGACGGTACCTTGATCGACTCGGTCCCGGACCTGGCAGTGGCTGTGGACAAGATGCTGCTCAAACTCGGTCGCAAGCCCGCCGGTCTGGAAGCGGTACGCGAATGGGTCGGCAACGGCGCGCCGGTACTGGTGCGTCGTGCGCTGGCTGGCGCTATCGATCATTCGGCGGTCGATGACCACGAAGCCGAACGGGCGCTGGAGCATTTCATGCAGGCTTATGGCGAGAGCCATGAGTTGACCGTGGTTTACCCCGGCGTGCGCGACACCCTCAAATGGCTGCAAAAGCAGGGCGTCGAGATGGCGCTGATCACCAACAAGCCGGAGCGTTTCGTCGCGCCGCTGCTGGATCAGATGAAAATCGGCCGTTATTTCCGCTGGATCATCGGCGGCGACACCCTGCCACAAAAAAAGCCCGATCCGGCCGCACTGTTTTTCGTGATGAAAATGGCCAACATTCCGGCTTCGCAGTCTTTGTTCGTCGGCGATTCGCGCAGCGATGTGCTGGCGGCGAAAGCGGCGGGGGTCAAGTGCGTGGCCCTGAGCTACGGCTATAACCACGGTCGGCCGATCGCGGAAGAATCGCCGGCACTGGTGATCGACGACCTGCGCAAGCTAATTCCCGGTTGCCTGGATCCGGCCGCTGAGATAACGTTGGCCGACGCTGTCAAACCCCCTTCTGGAAACGCCATCGTGGTGGTCACTCGCAAACTCTGGATGAAAGTCATGAAGGCCCTGGCCCGCTGGCGTTGGCGCGCCTGACTTGATCCTGGCCGGTTTCCGGCGCGTTTGCATACCTGACTGTTCGACCCTCAAGCCACGAGGCACCTCATGATCCGCGAAGAATTCCTGCGCTTGGCCGCTGCCGGCTACAACCGCATTCCGCTTGCCTGCGAAACCCTGGCCGACTTCGACACGCCGCTGTCGATCTACCTGAAGCTGGCCGACGAGCCCAATTCCTACTTGCTGGAGTCCGTACAGGGCGGCGAGAAATGGGGGCGTTACTCGATCATCGGCCTGCCGTGCCGAACCGTGCTGCGGGTTCATGATCATCACGTCAGCGTGACCGTCGATGGCGTCGAGACCGAAAGCCACGACGTGGAAGATCCGCTGGCCTTCGTCGAAGCCTTCAAGGCGCGCTACAACGTGCCGACCATTGCTGGCCTGCCGCGTTTCAACGGCGGCCTGGTGGGCTACTTCGGTTATGACTGCGTGCGTTATGTGGAGAAGCGCTTGGGCAAATGCCCGAACCCGGACCCGCTGGGCGTACCGGACATTCTGCTGATGGTGTCCGACGCCGTGGTGGTGTTCGACAACCTGGCCGGCAAGATGCACGCCATCGTCCTGGCCGACCCGGCGCAGGAAGACGCCTTTGAACAAGGTCGCGCGCGCCTGGAAGAGCTGCTGGAAAAACTCCGACAGCCGATCACCCCGCGCCGTGGCCTGGACTTCAGCAAGCAACAATCGGCTGACCCGGTGTTTCGCTCCAGCTTCACCCAGAACGATTACGAAAAAGCCGTCGACACCATCAAGGAATACATCCTGGCCGGTGACTGCATGCAGGTCGTGCCATCCCAGCGCATGTCGATCGACTTCAAGGCGGCCCCCATCGATCTGTATCGCGCACTGCGCTGCTTCAACCCGACGCCTTACATGTACTTCTTCAACTTCGGCGACTTCCACGTCGTTGGCAGTTCGCCGGAAGTACTGGTGCGGGTCGAAGACAACCTGATCACCGTGCGCCCGATTGCCGGCACCCGTCCGCGGGGCGCCAACGAAGAGGCTGACCTGGCGCTGGAAAAAGACCTGCTGTCGGACGACAAGGAAATCGCCGAGCATTTGATGCTGATCGACCTGGGGCGTAACGACACCGGTCGCGTTTCGGAAATCGGCTCGGTGAAACTGACTGAGAAGATGGTCATCGAGCGTTACTCCAACGTGATGCATATCGTGTCCAACGTCACCGGGCAACTGAAAGCCGGGCTGACGGCCATGGATGCACTGCGGGCGATTCTGCCGGCGGGCACCTTGTCCGGCGCACCGAAGATTCGCGCGATGGAAATCATCGACGAACTGGAGCCGGTCAAACGTGGCGTCTACGGCGGTGCGGTCGGTTACTTCGCCTGGAACGGCAACATGGACACCGCCATTGCGATCCGCACGGCGGTGATCAAGAACGGCGAGCTGCATGTGCAGGCCGGTGGCGGCATCGTTGCCGACTCGGTGCCGGCGCTGGAATGGGAAGAAACCCTGAACAAGCGCCGCGCGATGTTCCGCGCCGTTGCCCTGGCGGAACAAACACCGAACGCCTGAGTTTGCGAAAAAACCTGTGGGAGCGAGCTTGCTCGCGATGGGGCCATCACTGCCACATTGATGTTGTCTGACCCACCGCTATCGCGAGCAAGCTCGCTCCCACAATGATCTCATCGCCAAAAAAACGCGGCGCCTGTGAGGGCGCCGCGTTTTTTATTGGTTGCACATCAGAAGTCCAGCGCAACACCTACATTGATGCCCTGTTGGGTGAAGTCGTCGTCCTTGCGGATGTTGTAGCTGGCGCGCAGTGCCAGGTCCTTGGTGAGGTTGTGGCTCACCCCCAGGTTCACATGTTGCAAGTGACTTTGCGGGGTGTAGCCTTCCAGCGTGAACTGGTTGTTTGGCAGGCTGTTGAGGTTGATGTCCACGTCCTGGGTATCGTCGTTGTACTCACGCTCGATTGCCGCTTCGCCGAACACCTGGGTTTGCGGGGTGATCTGGTATTTGCCCTGCAGGCCAGCGCCCAGGCGCCGGGAAATACGCTCCTGATCGGCGAAGGTCAGCGCCGTGGAATTGTTTCCGTCCTCCGAGTAACCATCGACTTGTACCTTGGCGAAGTCGGCGCTGACAAACGGCGACAGGTGCCAAGGACTGCTGGCTTGTTGCGCAATGTCGTAGCCCACGCGTGCGCTGAAGGCTTCGACGTAGCCGCTGGTATCGCCTTTTTCGCCGCGTTCGTTGACGCCCAGCTGGAATTTGCGCTTGAGGCTGTCGTAATCCAGATGCCCGGCCGTCAACGCCGCGTCGGCCCACACACGGTTTTGCTGGTACTGGGCGAATGCCGTGCCCAGGTAAGTGTTGAGCTTGTAGTCGGAGTCGTTGTTGCCGGCTTCGAGTTCCTGGTTATAGAAACCGGCCACCAGACCAACTCGCCAGGCATCGTCGAGACGATAGCTGCCACCGATGTTCAGGTTGGCTCCGTTGCCGTCGGCGCTTGCCACGCTGTCCTGGCCGTCAAAGTCCTGATGCTGTCCGCCGGCGGAAACGATGGCTCGCCATTGGCCGACGCCTTGCCAGTTTTCCCAATCGGCCAGCCACTGGTTGCGCAACTCATCCTGATGCGCACGCACGGTGCCCTGGGCCATTTCCGGCAGCAGGGTCAGCTCCCATGGTGCGGCCAGCAGGGAATAGGCGTAATCGGCGATCAGGCGTTGCCCGGCTTCGGTGGGGTGCACCGAGTCGTTGTAGATCAGCTTGGTCGGGTCCGGCGTGGCGCTGTTGATGCCGTAGCGGGCATTCTCGGTACAACCGTTGCCGCTGAAGCAGGTGGTGATGAGGTTCTGGTCGGTGGCCAGGCCAAACTGTGCCGGGTTGGCGAAAGTCTCTTTGAGCAGTACCGGAATGTTCAGCGGGATGACTTCGGCATTGATGTTTTGCAGTCGGCTTACCAGTTCAGTGTTGAACTGGGCGCTGAGTTGAGATGTGAACGCTTGCAGCGGGGTGCCGTTGAACGCCGGGGTAAAGCCGATATCGGGCAGCAACCAGACCATGACGTATCTGGCGCCAGCGGTTTGCAGGGTCTGCACGCTGTCGGCCAGGCGGTCGGCGGCGGCACTGGCTTGGGGCAGGCTGGTGACGCGTCCTTGCAGGAAGTCGTTACCGCCGCCCGACAGGTAATACAGTGCGTTCGGGTCGGCACGGAAGTTATTGGATGGAAGATAGCCGGACCGGGTGCGTTCGCCGGTGGCGGAGATGCTGGTAATCGAATCAAGAATCTGGTCGGTACGGTAGCCGCCTACAGCCCAGTTGTTACCATCAGGCAGGCCTTCGTTGGCGCGAACTGCTGAAGTAGAAGATGCCGTCTGGTCCGGTGAAAACCCCAGTTTCCCACCCAGGATCTGTGTGGAGTTGAGCGAGCGGACTTCGCCGCTGCCATCCAGGTACACCGGTCCCGTCCGGTTGGTGAAGCGCTGTGTCGCTCCGGCAGGCCCGCCCGTGTCGGCAAAGGTCCCTGCATCGTTGAGACTGTCCCCGAAGACAACGAAATTTGTATAAGGATTGGGTGCGGCGTTCGCCTGGGCGCATGCGATCGCGAGCAAGCATCCTGCGAGCGGTACAAACAACGACTGTTTGATCATGAGCAAGTCCGTTTATTTATTGTTTTAGTGAACGAAACGACAGTACCAAAAACTTTCGGCCTTTTGCCATCTGTCGCGAAGCCTTTGATAGATTCGCGGGCAGTGCCTCCGGCGATATTGCGCGCTCTGCCCAGCTAAGTTACTGTGCCGGGACGTACGAACGAGACCTTCCCCGTGTTGATCATCAGTAAACTCCTGGATCAAGTCATCAAGGCACACGCCCGCTGGCGTTGGCGCGCCTGAATTCTTTTGCCGGCTTCGCCGGACCTGTACCGCTTTGCCTTCTTTACCTGTTTGAAATGCCGCTTTGCTGGCGCTACGTCGGCACCTGACAAAGCGCAGCGCCCTGCGGGTCAATCATTCGAAGGCCATCTTTAAAGTCAGTGAGTTCAAGAGGTTCTATACGCCATGTTGCTGATGATCGATAACTACGACTCCTTTACCTACAACGTTGTGCAGTACCTGGGCGAGCTCGGCTCCCAGGTCAAGGTCGTGCGCAACGATGAACTGACCATCGCTGAAATCGAAGCCCTCAACCCTGAGCGCATCGTTGTGTCCCCCGGTCCTTGCACCCCGACCGAGGCCGGAATTTCGATTGAAGCGATCAAGCATTTCGCCGGCAAACTGCCGATTCTTGGCGTCTGCCTCGGCCACCAGTCCATCGGCCAGGCCTTTGGCGGTGATGTGGTGCGCGCCCGTCAAGTGATGCACGGTAAGACTAGCCCGGTATTTCACGAGGACAAGGGTGTATTCGAAGGCCTGAATCGTCCGCTGACGGTGACCCGCTATCATTCTTTGATCGTCAAGCGCGAAACCCTGCCAGATTGCCTGGAGCTGACCGCCTGGACTCAGCTCGAAGACGGCTCGGTCGACGAGATCATGGGCCTGCGTCACAAGACTCTGAACATCGAAGGCGTGCAGTTCCACCCTGAGTCGATCCTCACCGAACAGGGCCATGAACTGTTCGCCAACTTCCTCAAACAAACCGGCGGCACGCGCTAAGGACTTTTCATGAACATCAAGACAGCCCTGAGCCGTATCGTCGATCACCTTGACCTCAGCACCGATGAAATGCGCGATGTGATGCGCGAAATCATGACCGGGCAATGCTCGGACGCACAGATTGGCGCGTTCATGATGGCCATGCGCATGAAGAGCGAAAGCATCGACGAAATCGTCGGTGCCGTGTCGGTGATGCGTGAACTGGCGGACAAGGTCGAACTCAAGACCCTCGACGGTGTGGTCGATGTAGTGGGCACCGGCGGCGACGGCGCCAATATCTTCAACGTGTCGACCGCTGCTGCGTTCGTGGTTTCCGCTGCTGGCTGCACCGTGGCCAAGCACGGCAACCGTGCAGTCTCGGGCAAGAGCGGCAGTGCCGATCTGCTGGAGGCGGCCGGTATCTACCTGAACCTGACACCCGTGCAAGTGGCGCGCTGCATTGACAACGTTGGTATTGGTTTCATGTTTGCCCAGACCCATCACTCTGCGATGAAATACGCTGCAAGCCCGCGCCGCGAACTGGGTCTGCGGACCTTGTTCAACATGCTCGGCCCGCTTACGAATCCGGCCGGCGTGAAGCATCAGGTAGTAGGCGTATTCACCCAGGCCTTGTGCCGGCCGCTGGCGGAAGTGTTGCAGCGTCTGGGCAGCAAGCATGTGCTGGTGGTGCATTCGAAGGATGGCCTGGACGAGTTCAGCCTGGCAGCACCGACCTTCGTGGCAGAGCTGAAAAACGACCAGATCACCGAGTATTGGGTCGAGCCGGAAGACCTGGGCATGAAGAGCCAGAGTCTGCATGGCCTGGCGGTGGAAAGCCCGGCGGCTTCACTTGAGCTGATTCGCGATGCCCTGGGCAAGCGCAAGACCGAGAACGGTCAGAAAGCGGCCGAGATGATCATGCTCAATGCCGGTGCCGCGCTGTACGCCGCCGATCATGCCAGCAGTTTGAAAGAGGGAGTTGCACTTGCGCACGATGCGCTGCACACCGGCCTCGCTCGGGAAAAGCTCGAGGAGCTGGGTGCGTTTACCGCGGTATTCAGAGTGGAGAATGAGGGATGAGTGTACCGACGGTTCTGGAAAAGATTCTGGCGCGCAAGGTCGAGGAAGTCGCCGAGCGTAGCGCTCGCGTCAGCCTCTGCGAGCTGGAAAGCCTGGCCAAGGCGGCCGATGCGCCCCGTGGCTTTGCCAGGGCCTTGCTGGCTCAGGCCAAGCTGAAGCAGCCGGCAGTCATTGCCGAAATCAAGAAAGCCTCGCCGAGCAAGGGCGTGATCCGCGAGAACTTCGTTCCCGCCGACATCGCCAGAAGCTATGAGAAGGGCGGCGCGACCTGCCTGTCGGTACTCACCGACATCGACTACTTCCAGGGCGCGGATGCGTACCTGCAGCAGGCCCGCGCGGCGTGCCAGCTGCCGGTGATCCGCAAGGACTTCATGATCGATCCATACCAGATCGTCGAAGCCCGTGCCTTGGGTGCCGACTGCGTGCTGTTGATCGTCTCCGCGCTGGATGACGTGAAAATGGCCGAACTGGCAGCCGTGGCCAAAAGCGTCAACCTCGATGTGCTGGTGGAAGTCCATGACGGCGATGAGCTGGAGCGAGCGTTGAAAACCCTCGATACTCCGCTGGTTGGCGTGAACAACCGCAACCTGCACACCTTCGATGTCAGCCTGGAAACCACCCTCGACCTGTTGCCGCGTATTCCGCGAGATCGTCTGGTCATCACCGAGAGTGGCATTCTCAATCGCGCCGATGTCGAACTGATGGAAATCAGCGACGTCTACGCATTCCTGGTCGGCGAGGCGTTCATGCGCGCCGAAAGCCCGGGTACCGAGTTGCAGCGTCTGTTCTTCCCTGAGCGCGGTATTCCCGTCAGCGGCTCGACCCTCGACTGAATACATCTTCACAGGCAATCCGCTTCCACTGTGGGAGCGGGCTTGCCCGCGAAGAGGCCCGCAAATCCCCTGAAGACCTCTGGTCTGTCGGAGCCTTCCATGTCGCTGCCAACCTCCCTCACCATCGAAGCCGGCCTGCAAGCCGAACAGGACTTGCTGGCATCGGTCTGTTCCGGCGACGCGGAGTTCGGCCTGCTGTTCTGGCAGCCGAGCGATCGGGCGCTGGTTATGCCACGCCGTTTGAGCCGCTTGTCGGGTTTCGAGGCTGCATGTGAAGTGTCGGCGGTGGCCGGTTGGCCAGTACTGTTGCGTGAAACCGGTGGCGAGCCGGTGCCGCAATCGGCCTCAACGATCAACATCGCGCTGGTTTACGCACCGCCGCGCAGCGAAGGGGATCTGAATCGCATCGAAACCGGTTACCACCGTTTGTGCGATCCCATTTGTCAGCTGCTGGATGAGTTGGGCGGCACGTCGTCCCTTGGCGAAATCGAGGGGGCGTTCTGTGATGGTCGCTTCAACGTCAACCTCGATGGTCGCAAGATGGTTGGCACCGCCCAGCGCTGGCGTCAGAGCCTGGGTGGGCAGCGTCCGGTAGGACTGGTGCACGGAGCGATGCTGATCGATAACGAGCGAGAGTCTATGGTCGCCGCGGTCAATCGTTTCAACGAGGCTTGCGGTCTGGAGCAACGAGTGCGCGCCGAAAGCCACATCGCGCTGCATGAGAAGTTCACGGCACCCAATGCACTGGCACGCCTCGACGAACTCTACCGGTTGATGCTCGTGCAGATGTTCAGCGGCTAGGTTTTCGAGCTTATCGCGTACCGAAGACCACCATGGTCTTGCCTTTGACGTCCACCAGGTTGCGTTCCTCCAGATCCTTGAGCACGCGACCGACCATCTCCCGTGAACAACCGACAATTCGACCGATTTCCTGACGGGTCACCTTGATTTGCATGCCATCGGGGTGCGTCATGGCGTCTGGCTGTTTGCACAGCTCCAGCAGGCAGCGGGCGACTCGACCGGTTACATCAAAGAATGCCAGGTCACCGACCTTGCGCGTGGTGTTGCGCAGGCGCTGTGCGATTTGTCCGCTAAGGACGTAAAGAATGTCCGGGTCCTGCAGGGACAATTCGCGGAATTTCGCGTAGCTGATTTCCGCGACATCGCATTCAACCTTGGCCCGCACCCAGGCGCTGCGCTCCTGCTCCAGGCCGGCTTGCTCAAACAGACCCAGCTCGCCGAAAAAGTCCCCGGCGTTCAGGTAGGAAATGATCATTTCCCGGCCGTCATCATCTTCGATCAGGATGGTGACTGAGCCTTTGATGATGAAGAACAGCGTTTCCGAGCGGTCGCCGGCACAAATGATGTTGCTCTTGGCCTGATAACGGCGGCGCTGGCAATGCATCAACAGCTTGTCGAGGTTCTTGATCTTGGAGTTGGGGGCAATAGCAACCATGGTTGTATCCCGAAAAAACTGCACGGTATGTTTGGTTTTTATAAATAGTGAACGCTGGAGTAAGGCTGGCTGTGCGCCATAGAATTGGCGTCAGCTTAACAGACACTTCCTGCAATATTCGAGCATTTACCTACAAGGCAGTGGGATATGTCCCAGGACGCCGGGCGCTGTCAATCACGGGGCCTGTGCTAAGCTGGCGACCCTTTTTTATACAGTGGAGTCTTGGCGATGAAGGCACGCATCCAATGGGCTGGCGAAGCCATGTTCCTCGGCGAATCCGGTAGCGGTCATGTCGTGGTCATGGACGGTCCGCCCGATGCCGGCGGACGTAACCTGGGTGTCCGGCCGATGGAAATGCTGCTGCTGGGTGTTGGCGGTTGCAGCAATTTCGATGTGGTCAGCATCCTCAAGAAGTCCCGCCAGGCAGTGGAAAGCTGTGAAGCCTTCCTCGAAGCCGAGCGTGCGACCGAAGATCCAAAGGTGTTCACCAAGATCCACATGCACTTTGTGGTCAAGGGCCGCGGGCTGAAAGAAGCCCAGGTCAAACGTGCCATCGAACTGTCTGCCGAGAAGTATTGCTCGGCCTCGATCATGCTCGGCGCGGCTGGCGTGGCAATTACCCACGACTACGAGATCATCGAGCTCGGTTGAATCGACATTCAACTATCATAAAAGCAGTGCAGACTCTGGCGAACACAAGCTGACGTCTGCATAATGCGCCACTTTTTTCAGGGTAGTGGCCCGTCAGCCGACAGGCCTCAAACCCGAAACAGACAACCAAAATCGCCATCGCGAAGAGGTGTTAACCGTCCTACGCAGGTGCGTTGTTCGCATCTGACGGGCATGCTTGATCACGCGGCCGGGCCGCAAACACATAGAGAGTTTTTAACGGTGAAAAGCAAACTCAAGCTCCACGGGTTCAATAACCTGACAAAGACCTTGAGCTTCAACATCTATGACATCTGCTACGCGGAAACCCCGCAAGACCAGCAGGCTTACGTCGAGTACATCAATAAAGAGTACAACGCGAAACGCCTGACGCAGATCCTCACGGAAGTTGTCGATATCATTGGTGCCAACATCCTGAACATTGCCAGTCAGGACTATGAGCCGCAGGGCGCCAGCGTCACGATCCTGATCTCGGAGGAACCGGTAACCCCGACCGACAGTCAGATCGAAGAGTCCCCGGGCCCGCTGCCCGAAATCATTCTGGCCCACCTCGACAAGAGCCACATCACGGTGCACACCTACCCGGAAATCCATCCGGTCAGCGGTATTGCAACCTTCCGTGTGGACATCGACGTGTCGACTTGCGGGGTCATTTCACCGCTTAAAGCGCTCAACTTCCTGATTCACCAGTTCGATTCGGACATTGTGACCGTGGATTACCGAGTGCGCGGCTTCACCCGTGACGTTGAAGGCAAAAAGCACTTCATCGACCACGAGATCAATTCGATCCAGAACTACCTCTCCGACGACACTTACGACGCGTACCAGATGACCGACGTGAACGTGTACCAGGAAAACCTGTTCCACACCAAGATGCTGCTGAAGAACTTCGAACTGGATAACTATCTGTTCGGCGACGCCACCAGCAACCTGTCCTCTGAGCAACGCGCCCAGGTGACCGAACGGGTGAAACACGAAATGCTCGAAATCTTCTACGCGCGCAATATGGCGTAAGTTTTTCGAACACAAAAAAGGCGACTCCCTCACGGCAGTCGCCTTTTTTTATTTTGGCGCTGGCTCCTACAAAAAAACGGAGTCAGATCCGATAAGTACTCTTTGTCATCACCTTGGCCATCAGACTCATCCCGAACTTCACCGGTGCCGGAAAGCGGAAGCCGCCAGCCTCCAGCGCGCTTTCGGCGTGCTGTTCTTCATCGATGCGCATCTGCTGAAGAATTGCCCGGGATTTTTCGTCCTCGGCCGGCAATTGTTCCAGATGCTCGTTCAGGTGTTTGCACACCTGGTCTTCCGTTGCCGCAACGAAACCGAGGCTGACTTTGTCGCTGATCAGGCCGGCCACTGCGCCAATCCCGAACGACATGCCATAGAACAGCGGATTGAGGATGCTGGTGTGGCTACCCAGTTGATGGATGCGTTGTTCGCACCAGACCAGGTGGTCGATTTCTTCTTCGGCGGCATGCTCCATCGCAGCGCGCACTTGCGGCAGCCTGGCGGTCAGCGCCTGCCCCTGGTACAGCGCCTGGGCGCAGACTTCGCCGGTATGGTTGATGCGCATCAGGCCGGCAACGTGGCGCGTATCTTCGTCGCTCATTTTCGCATCCGGCTGCACGATGGCAGGCGACGGACGGTACGGCTGGCCGCTGAAGGGCAGCAAGGTGCGCATCGCGGCATCGGCTTGCAGCAGCAGGCGGTCAATCGGCGAGTAGTGACGTTGGGTAGTCATGCTGACCTCCGGGGGGAATTTCGGCGGCCAGTTTAACCCAATCGGCCGGGGAAGGTTTGCGCTGGGTCATTGTGATGCAGGTGCTGTGACATTGTTGTGATGCCTTGTGTGGAGGCGGCAATGCACCGCTTCCACAGGGTTTGGCGCAATCAGCCCGGCGGCCAGTGCATCTGGCGCTGACCCAGCACGTGCATATGAATGTGGTAGACGGTTTGCCCGCCTTCTTCATTGCAGTTCATGACGACGCGGAAACCTTTTTCACAGCCCAGTTCCAGTGCCAGGCGCTGGGCGGTGAACAGTATGTGCCCGGCCAATGTCTTGTCGTCCTCGGTCAGGTCGTTCAAGGTGCGAACCGGTTTTTTCGGGATCACCAGGAAATGTACTGGCGCCTGTGGGGCAATGTCGTGGAAGGCCAGTACCTGGTCGTCCTCGTAAATGATCTTCGCCGGGATTTCCCGGTTGATGATCTTGGTGAACAGAGTATCCACAGCTGTTTTCTCCGTTGTTTGGGCTGGCCTGAGTGTACTCATGGTGTATGCCAGCGCCCAGCCTTTTACCTTGGGTTGGATCAGCGCGGGCAGTAGGCCTTGTTGATCATGCCGGCGATTGTGCGAGTCAGCCACCGCGAGCCGAGTCGCGGCAGGAAGGCGAACCAGCGGTTGCGCCGCCCGGGAATGATGATCGCCTTGTTCTTTTCCAGTGCGCGCACGGTGTAGAGCGCCACTTCCTCAGGGCTCATCAGCAGTTTGCTGTTGGTCAGTTTTTCGCTGTCGAGTTGCGCGGTACGGAAAAATGCCGTTCGGGTCGGCCCGGGGCAGAGCACCGAAACCTTGATCGCACATTTTTTCAGCTCGACGCGCAATCCTTCGGAAAAGTGCAGCACATACGCCTTGCTGGCGTAATAGGTGCTCATCCACGGCCCGGGCTGAAACGCCGCCACCGAGGCCACATTCAGAATCTGTCCGCCGCCTTGCAGGGCCATGCTGTTGCCGATGGCATGGCACAGGCGGGTGAGGGCGAGGATGTTCACTTCGATCAGGTCTTGCTCGGTCATCCAGTCCTGGGCCAGAAACGGGCCGCATGTACCGATACCGGCACAATTGACCAGCAGATCGATCTGCCGGTCGCCTTCTTCCAGCTCCAGCAGGAACCCGGACAGGCGCAGCGGTTCGCCCAGGTCACAGGCACGGAACAACACCTCCACGCCGAACCTCTGGGTCAGTTCAATCGCAATACTTTCCAGCTGATCACGTTGTCGGGCCACCAGAATCAGGCTGCGGCCACGCCGGGCCAGCGCTTCGGCCATTGCCAGGCCGATGCCGCTGGAGGCGCCAGTGATCAGAGCGTAACGGGTCATGCAGTTCTCCATCGCAACAGCTCCGCGCCGCGACGCAGGTGTCACGGGCCAGGAGCGCTGTTCATTCTTTCGCAGAGTCTACAGGGGGCTGGGCCTCTTCGGCTGCATCGTCGGTGGAATTTGGCACCGGTTCGACCTCGACTTCGATTTCATCGGTGGTGACCGAACTGCTTTCGTAGCTGCTCTGGGCGGCGCTTTTGTATTCTTCCCGTATCGCCGTGAGACCACCGGCCAGCGAGCCGAACAGAACCAGCGCGATAACCACCAGCCACAGCGAAGACAATACCTTGACCGCAGTACTGTTCGGCGGAGGCGGCGGGCCGTAGCGGTTCGCGGTGTCGTTGCCCGGCACAACCATGATCACGAACGGAAAGAAACTGCCAACGAACGGCACCAGGTTCAGCAGCCACAACCAGCCGGACCAACCGACATCGTGCAAGCGTTGAACAGTGATCTGGATGCTGACGAATATAAAGCCGACGAACAGGATCAAGGCCAGCAAGCTGCCCAATATCAGGCCGCCGGTCGAATCCGCGCCGATGAGAGCCAGGGCGACCAAGGCAAGCACCCCGCAAACGGCCAAGAGCACAGTTGACAGCACCAGCGTCCAGGCGAGGTAACGCAAGCGGCCGATACGGCCATCGAAACTGAATGGCTTGAGCGTAGCGAATTCCGCCACGGCTTCGCCGACGGGCGCGCGAGGCGGCGCGTAAGGGGATTGCGGGTCTGCCAATGGCTCCTGGCTGTTGGCCGGAGCATGCTCATGCACGTCGGCGAGGTTCAGTTCGATCGGCGTTTCGGCTTCGATGCGGGCGTCGATACCGGTTTTGCTCAGCGCCTGGAGATAGGTATGGGCGTCGGCTTGCGACAGGTTGCGTTTGAGCGCTACCGGACGCCCGGCGAACAAGCGCTCGATGGCTGTGACATCGCTTTTGAACAAGTCGGCGAGATTGAGCTTTGCCGTGGTGATGTCGACACCGGGTAGCAAGGCGCCTTCGAATACGATCTTGAAACGATTTTCGCCCATGTGCGAGGCATCCTTGTCGCGAGAGGTTGAAAGAAGAAGCTTGTGCCCGGGTGAATGTAGGGCCAGCCGGGCAAGACTGGCCAAGATTTGCTGTCAGCGCGGCCAGCGTTTTGGCAACTGGGCGGCATGCTCCAGGGCCTGGCGGTACTCCGCGTCGAGACGTGCAATCAACTGCTCGACACTCGGCAAGTCTTCGATTTCTCCCACACCCTGGCCTGCAGACCAAACGGTCTTCCAGGCCTTGGCCTCATCGCTCACGGGTTTGAGCTTGGAACCGAAGTTGATCTCGCCTTTGCCTTGCAAGGCGGCCATGTCAAAACCGGCGGCCTCCAGGCTCTGGCGCATGAAACTCGCGGGTACACCTGACACGGCTGGAGTATGGATGATGTCTGCCGCTTTGGATGTCAGCAGCATTTCTTTGTAGGCGTCAGGCGCGTGACTTTCGGTCGTGCCGATAAATCGTGTGCCAAAGTAGGCCAAATCCGCGCCGAGCAATTGAGCGGCAAGAATTTCGTGGCCGTGGTTCAAGCAACCGGCCAGCAACAAGGTCTTGTCGAAGAACTGGCGGATTTCGGCAATCAGCGAGAACGGGCTCCAGGTCCCGGCGTGTCCACCGGCGCCGGCAGCCACGGCGATCAAGCCATCCACGCCGGCTTCGGCCGCTTTCTCGGCATGACGACGAGTTGTCACATCATGGAACACCAGGCCGCCGTAGCTGTGCACCGCGTCGACCAGTTCTTTCACGGCACCGAGACTGGTGATCACGATCGGCACTTTGTGTTCGACGCAGATCTCAAGATCCGCCTGTAAACGAGGATTGCTGTTATGGACGATCAGGTTCACGGCATAAGGCGCGGGGTTTTCCATTGTCGCCAGCCCGGCTTCGATTTCTTCCAGCCAGGCTTTGAAACCGCTGCTTTCGCGCTGGTTCAGCGCCGGGAAGCTGCCGACCACGCCCTGGCGACAGCAGGCGAGTACCAATTGCGGATTGGAAATCAGGAACATCGGCGCCGCCACCACGGGCAGACGCAAACGTTCTTCGAGCAGAGCGGGCAGCGACATTGGAAGTACCCCGGTAAGTTGTGCCTGGTGGATTTAGAACGGCCGAACGACGACCAGAATTACGATAGCCAGCAATATCAGAACCGGCACTTCATTGAACCAGCGATAAAAGACATGGCTGCGGGTGTTCTCGCCACGGGCAAAACGTTTTACCTGGGCGCCGCACATGTGGTGGTAGCCGATCAGCAATACGACCAGGGTCAGTTTGGCGTGTATCCAGCCACCCTGGCTGAAGATGCCTGGGTTGAGGTAGATGAGCCAGCCGCCGAAAATCAGCGTGGCGATCATCGCCGGGCCCATGATGCCCCGGTACAGCTTGCGCTCCATGATGCTGAAGCGTTCCTTGCTGATCGTGTCTTCACTTTGTGCGTGATAAACGAACAGCCGTGGCAGGTAGAACAGGCCGGCAAACCAGCACACGACGCTGACGATATGAAACGCTTTGAGCCACAGATAGAGCATTTTTAGTTATTCCCCAATTCACGGTAACCCGAATAGTAGAGAAAGAGTCCTGTCTCGGACATAACTGTTCAATTTTGACGGTGTCTTTTGTCGCCATACTGCGTTGCCGCTCCTCGCCATAGCGGGCTATGACTCGTCGCGGCGCCTTGTCTGGCAACAAAATCCACTCGCCAAAACTTGAACGTATGCCCGAGACGGGACTCGTGAGCGTCCGCACGTCACCTTGACGGTTGTCGCAGGGGCGCGCGGCCCCTATTATCGACGGCTTTCCAGTGGGTTCGTTGAGGGCAGGTTTATGGTCAAGGTCGGTATCGTCGGCGGCACGGGTTACACCGGTGTCGAACTGCTGCGTCTGTTGGCGCAACATCCGCAAGCTGAGGTGGTTGTCATCACTTCCCGATCCGAGGCTGGCCTGGCCGTGGCCGACATGTACCCGAACCTGCGAGGCCATTACGACGGCCTGGCGTTCAGCGTTCCGGACATCAAGACCCTGGGTGCCTGCGATGTGGTGTTCTTCGCCACGCCGCACGGTGTTGCCCATGCCTTGGCGGGTGAACTGCTGGCGGCCGGGACCAAGGTCATCGACCTGTCGGCCGACTTCCGTCTGCAAGACGCGGATGAATGGGCCAAGTGGTACGGCCAGCCGCACGGTGCACCGGAGTTGCTGGACGAGGCGGTCTACGGCTTGCCGGAAGTCAATCGCGAGCAGATCAAGAAGGCGCGCCTGATTGCCGTGCCGGGCTGCTACCCGACTGCAACGCAATTGGGTTTCCTGCCATTGCTCGAAGCCGGCCTGGCCGATGCCGCGCATCTGATTGCTGACTGCAAGTCCGGCGTCAGCGGTGCCGGTCGTGGTGCTTCCGTAGGCTCGCTGTACTCCGAAACGTCGGAAAGCATGAAGGCTTATGCGGTCAAGGGTCACCGCCACCTGCCGGAGATTCGCCAGGGGCTGCGTCGCGCAGCAGGCAAGGACGTCGGCCTGACCTTCGTTCCGCACCTGACCCCGATGATTCGTGGCATTCACTCCACGCTCTACGCAACCGTTGTTGATCGCTCGGTGGACCTGCAGGCGTTGTTTGAAAAGCGTTATGCCAACGAACCGTTCGTCGATGTGATGCCGGCCGGCAGCCATCCGGAGACTCGTAGCGTACGGGGTGCCAACGTCTGCCGTATCGCGGTGCATCGCCCGCAGGATGGCGATCTGGTGGTTGTGCTGTCGGTGATCGACAACCTGGTCAAAGGCGCTTCGGGTCAGGCGGTGCAGAACATGAACATTCTGTTCGGGCTGGATGAGCGTCTGGGCCTGTCCCACGCCGGCATGCTGCCATAAGCTTTATGGCGTACAGCAAAAGGCCCGTCAGACGGGCCTTTTTGCATTCCGGGCCGGCGATTGGATTGGTTGATATACCATAACAATAGTTGACCGCTTTTCTAGGAGAAGCGGATAATGCGCGTCATCACGCAATATGACGGCGTAACGCCGGGAGATAGTCAGCATGAGCGTCGAATCCTTCACCCCCACGGCTTTGCAATTCACCCACGGTGCCGCGCACAAGGTGAAGAGCCTGGTCGATGAAGAGGGGAATGATCGCTTGAAGCTGCGCGTATTCGTTACGGGCGGCGGTTGTTCAGGTTTTCAGTACGGCTTCACCTTCGATGAAGAAGTGGCCGATGACGACACCATCGTCGAGCGCGAAGGTGTGAGTCTGGTTGTCGATCCGATGAGTTTCCAGTACCTGGCAGGTGCCGAGGTGGACTACCAGGAAGGTCTGGAAGGTTCGCGTTTCGTCATCAAGAACCCGAATGCGACCACCACCTGTGGCTGCGGTTCTTCGTTCTCGATCTGATCAGCGCACCAGTTTCACAGAACGCCGCACGGCCTCAGGGCCTTGCGGCGTTTTGCTGTGTGGAGGATTTATGCGGGATAGATGGCACCCAGTACGCGCAAGCCGCGGGCACCGGTGACGCTCGGACGGTTGGCTGCGATGCCTTCGAGACAGCAATGAGCCAGCCATGCGAAGGCCATGGCTTCGACCCAGTCGGGGTCTACACCGTAAGTAGTGGTGCTGCTGACGCTTGCGTTTGGCAGCAAGCTGGCCAAGCGGTTCATCAAGGCAGTGTTGTGGGCGCCGCCGCCGCAGACCAGCAGTTCTTGCGTGTCTTGCTGGGCGCTTTGCAGTGATTCGATGATGGTCAGCGCGGTCAGCTCAAGCAGCGTCGCCTGAACATCTTCGGTGGCGAAGGCTGGCAGTTGTGCCAGATGCCGTGTCAGCCATGGCAGATTGAACACTTCCCGGCCGGTACTCTTCGGGCCTTTGGTCACAAAGAACGGATCGCTGAGCAGGGCATTCAATAGCACCGGTTCTACCTTGCCGCTGGCAGCCCATTGGCCGTCACGGTCAAAGTGGTCGCCGCGTTGTTGGTGAATCCAGGCATCCAGCAGCACATTGCCCGGGCCACAGTCGAAACCGGCGACCGGCTTGCCGGGCTCGATAAGGCTGAGGTTGCTGAAGCCGCCAACGTTCAGCACTGCGCGATTGCCGGCCTGCTCTTCAAACAAGGCTTCGTGAAAAGCGGGAACCAGTGGTGCGCCTTGTCCGCCGGCAGCGACATCGCGGCTGCGAAAGTCGCTGACCACGGTGATACCGGTCAGCTCGGTCAGCAGGGCCGGGTTGCCGATCTGCACAGTGAAGCCGCGTGCCGGTTCATGGCGGATGGTCTGGCCATGACTGCCAATCGCACGAATGTCGTCAGGCTTCAGTTGCTCTTGGGCGAGTACGGCATGAATCCCTTGGGCTGCCAGTTTCACCCAGTTCTGCTGGGCGATGGCGGAACGAGCGATTTCGTCCGGGCCGCTGGCGCACAAACCGAGCAGCTCGGCGCGCAGGGAGTCGGGCATCGGGATGTAGTGGGAGGCGATCAGTCTGATCGCCGGGGCTTGCTCGATCAGTGCGATATCCAGGCCATCAAGGCTGGTTCCGGACATCACACCTATATAGAGCGCCATGGCCTAGCGCTTGCTCGAAGCCAGCAGAGTGGCTTTTTCCTGTTCCATGCGCGCCATCAGTGGCTGGCTTTGGGCGAGGAAGCGTGCGCGTTCAGCCTTGGCAATCGGATCGGCCATTGGCAGTTTCTGGCCCAGCGGATCGACGTGTACACCGTTGACCTGGAACTCGTAGTGCAGGTGTGGCCCGGTGGAGAGACCGGTGGTGCCGATATAGCCAATCACCTGGCCCTGTTTCACCGTGCCGCCAGTCTTCACGCCTTTGGCGAAGCCTTGCATGTGGCCGTAGAGCGTGGTGTAGGTATTGCCGTGCTGGAGGACCACGGTATTGCCGTAGCCACCACGGCGGCCGGCCAGCAGGATCTTGCCATCACCGGCAGCTTTGATCGGGGTACCGCGCGGTGCTGCGTAGTCAACGCCTTTGTGGGCGCGGATCTTGTTCAGGATCGGGTGTTTGCGGCCCATGGAAAATTTCGAGCTGATGCGGGCGAAGTCCACCGGTGTGCGGATGAACGCCTTGCGCATGCTGTTACCGTCAGCGGTGTAGTAGCTGCTGTTGCCTTGTTTGTTGGTGTAGCGCACGGCGGTGTAGGTCTTGCCGCGGTTGGTGAAGCGCGCCGACAGGATCGGGCCAGTGCCGACGGCCTTGCCGTTGACGACTTTTTGTTCGTAGATCACGTCGAACTCGTCGCCCTGGCGAATATCCTGGGCGAAGTCCACGTCGTAGCCAAACACACTGGCCATGTCCATGGTCAGGCTGTGAGACAGGCCGGCCCGGGCTGCGGACTGCGACAGCGAGCTGTTGATCACGCCGTGTACATAGGCAGAGCGCACGGTCGGTTTCGCGGTAATGCGATTGAAGGTGTAGCCCTTGTCGTTCTTGGTCAGGCTGATGCTTTCGAGGTCGTTGAGCTTGCTGTGCAGGTTGGTCAACTGGCCGTCAGGGCTCAGTTCGAACTCGAGTTTTTGCCCGTGCTTGAGCTGGCTGAACTGCTTGGCCTGCTTGTCGCTGGCCAGCACGTCATGCACTGAAGTGGCCGGGAGGCCGACCTTCTCGAACAGTGTAGAGAGGGTGTCACCCTTGGTGACGATCACTTCCCTGTGGCTTGCCGGCTTCTTTTCTTCGACGACTGGTGCAGGTGCAGGTGCAGGTTCGGCCTGAGCGGTTTCCTGAGTGTCTTCGGCGCTGTTGTCGATCTGCGCGAAGGGGGAGGTTGCTGGTTCATTTGTGGCTTGAACGGCGTCAGCAGCGTCTTGATCTTGTGTCAGTTGTTCAGCAGGGCTTTCCAGTTCAAGACTCAGGGTTGTCTTTTTGGCTTCGACATCGCTGGAAGGGAATACCAGGAGCGCCAGACTGAGAAGGGCAGCGATGCCACTTGCGGCAAGCAAGTGGGTCTTCGGGTAAAGCGGCGGCGCTTTAGACGATTCTGTGGTCATAAGTGGTTTTGACTTTGAAAAAGATGAATTGGAAAAGATGAATGACATGATGAAGATGAAATAACTGTATAAAATATAACCAAATCATCTCTGAAGCAAGTCCGCAGACGTTCTGTCTATGGATTGGCTTCCGTGCGCCGGGCAAACCTTGTATTTGACGCGCGATCTTGTATGGTTGGTTCCCTTTGAATCTGAGCCTTGCGGGTCTGTTATGAAGTCGGTTGAAGAGCAGCTAGCGCTGATCAAACGTGGTGCGGAAGAACTGTTGGTCGAGTCCGAGCTGATTGAAAAGCTCAAGCGTGGCCAGCCGCTACGTATTAAGGCGGGCTTCGATCCAACGGCTCCGGACCTGCACCTGGGTCACACCGTGCTTATTAATAAGCTGCGCCAGTTCCAGGATCTGGGGCATCAGGTGATCTTCCTGATTGGTGACTTCACCGGGATGATCGGCGATCCGAGTGGCAAGAGTGCCACGCGCCCTCCGCTCACTCGCGAGCAGGTCCTCGAGAATGCCGAGACCTACAAGACTCAAGTGTTCAAGATTCTCGATCCGGCAAAAACCGAAGTGGCATTCAACTCCACCTGGATGGATCGGATGGGGCCAGCCGACTTCATTCGCCTGACTTCGCAGTACACCGTGGCTCGCATGCTCGAGCGCGATGACTTCGACAAGCGCTACACAACCAATCAGCCAATCGCCATCCATGAGTTCCTTTATCCGCTGGTTCAGGGGTACGACTCGGTAGCTCTGCGTGCGGACGTGGAGCTCGGCGGCACCGATCAGAAGTTCAACTTGCTGATGGGGCGTGAGCTGCAGCGTGGTTATGGTCAGGAAGCCCAGTGCATTTTGACCATGCCGCTGCTTGAAGGTCTGGATGGTGTGAAGAAGATGTCCAAGTCCCTGGGCAACTACGTCGGTATCCAGGAAGCGCCGGGAGTGATGTACGGCAAGCTGGTCTCCATTCCGGATGCGCTGATGTGGCGCTACTTCGAGTTGCTCAGCTTCCGCTCCATGGATGAGATCAATGCGTTCCGCGCTGATGTGGAGGCGGGTGCCAATCCGCGCGACATCAAGATCAAGCTGGCTGAAGAGATCGTTGCGCGCTTCCATGGTGAGGAGGCTGCGGCCAATGCCCACCGTGCCGCCGGTAACCGTATGAAGGATGGCGAGCTGCCGGATGATTTGCCGGAAATCGAATTGACTGCTGCCGAGGATATGCCGATCGCTGCCGTCCTTAATAAGGCGGGGCTGGTCAAGAACTCGGCTGTGGCTCGAGATCTGCTTGGTTCCGGTGGTGTACGTATAGATGGTGAGGTTGTCGATCGCACCTTTATATATGCACTGGGCGCGACCCATGTTTGTCAGGCAGGCAAGAAGGCATTTGCGCGTATTACGCTCAAATCCGAATAAAGCTGAAATAGGGGGTTGACGGCGAGTTTTAGAAGCCTATAATTCGCCCCACTTCCGGCGCAGTCGAAACGGAAAACTCCTTGGTAAACAATGAGTTACGCAGTTTTCGGCAGCGGGTTGCTTCAGTTCATCGAAGCCGAAAGGGAGTTGAAAAAGAGGTGTTGACAGCAGCGTGTAACGCTGTAGAATTCGCCTCCCGCTGACGAGAGATCTGAAGCGCAAGTGGTTGAAGTTGTTAAGGATTTCCAAGCGAAACTTTGAAAACTTCTGAAAATAACCACTTGACAGCAAATGAGGCTGCTGTAG
>NZ_CP178857.1:2167500-5562500 GCF_047345015.1 Pseudomonas monachiensis | reverse complement strand
CAAGAGGCGAACCAGGGGAACTGAAACATCTAAGTACCCTGAGGAAAAGAAATCAACCGAGATTCCCTTAGTAGTGGCGAGCGAACGGGGACTAGCCCTTAAGTGGCTTTGAGATTAGCGGAACGCTCTGGAAAGTGCGGCCATAGTGGGTGATAGCCCTGTACGCGAAAATCTCTTGGTCATGAAATCGAGTAGGACGGAGCACGAGAAACTTTGTCTGAATATGGGGGGACCATCCTCCAAGGCTAAATACTACTGACTGACCGATAGTGAACTAGTACCGTGAGGGAAAGGCGAAAAGAACCCCGGAGAGGGGAGTGAAATAGATCCTGAAACCGTATGCGTACAAGCAGTGGGAGCCCACTTTGTTGGGTGACTGCGTACCTTTTGTATAATGGGTCAGCGACTTATTTTCAGTGGCGAGCTTAACCGAATAGGGGAGGCGTAGCGAAAGCGAGTCTTAATAGGGCGTCTAGTCGCTGGGAATAGACCCGAAACCGGGCGATCTATCCATGGGCAGGTTGAAGGTTAGGTAACACTGACTGGAGGACCGAACCGACTACCGTTGAAAAGTTAGCGGATGACCTGTGGATCGGAGTGAAAGGCTAATCAAGCTCGGAGATAGCTGGTTCTCCTCGAAAGCTATTTAGGTAGCGCCTCATGTATCACTGTAGGGGGTAGAGCACTGTTTCGGCTAGGGGGTCATCCCGACTTACCAAACCGATGCAAACTCCGAATACCTACAAGTGCCGAGCATGGGAGACACACGGCGGGTGCTAACGTCCGTCGTGAAAAGGGAAACAACCCAGACCGTCAGCTAAGGTCCCAAAGTTATGGTTAAGTGGGAAACGATGTGGGAAGGCTTAGACAGCTAGGAGGTTGGCTTAGAAGCAGCCACCCTTTAAAGAAAGCGTAATAGCTCACTAGTCGAGTCGGCCTGCGCGGAAGATGTAACGGGGCTCAAACCATACACCGAAGCTACGGGTATCACTTAGGTGATGCGGTAGAGGAGCGTTCTGTAAGCCTGTGAAGGTGAGTTGAGAAGCTTGCTGGAGGTATCAGAAGTGCGAATGCTGACATGAGTAACGACAATGGGTGTGAAAAACACCCACGCCGAAAGACCAAGGTTTCCTGCGCAACGTTAATCGACGCAGGGTTAGTCGGTCCCTAAGGCGAGGCTGAAAAGCGTAGTCGATGGAAAACAGGTTAATATTCCTGTACTTCTGGTTATTGCGATGGAGGGACGGAGAAGGCTAGGCCAGCTTGGCGTTGGTTGTCCAAGTTTAAGGTGGTAGGCTGGAATCTTAGGTAAATCCGGGATTCCAAGGCCGAGAGCTGATGACGAGTGTTCTTTTAGAACACGAAGTGGTTGATGCCATGCTTCCAAGAAAAGCTTCTAAGCTTCAGGTAACCAGGAACCGTACCCCAAACCGACACAGGTGGTTGGGTAGAGAATACCAAGGCGCTTGAGAGAACTCGGGTGAAGGAACTAGGCAAAATGGCACCGTAACTTCGGGAGAAGGTGCGCCGGTGAGGGTGAAGGACTTGCTCCGTAAGCCCACGCCGGTCGAAGATACCAGGCCGCTGCGACTGTTTATTAAAAACACAGCACTCTGCAAACACGAAAGTGGACGTATAGGGTGTGACGCCTGCCCGGTGCCGGAAGGTTAATTGATGGGGTTAGCTAACGCGAAGCTCTTGATCGAAGCCCCGGTAAACGGCGGCCGTAACTATAACGGTCCTAAGGTAGCGAAATTCCTTGTCGGGTAAGTTCCGACCTGCACGAATGGCGTAACGATGGCGGCGCTGTCTCCACCCGAGACTCAGTGAAATTGAAATCGCTGTGAAGATGCAGTGTATCCGCGGCTAGACGGAAAGACCCCGTGAACCTTTACTATAGCTTTGCACTGGACTTTGAATTTGCTTGTGTAGGATAGGTGGGAGGCTTTGAAGCGTGGACGCCAGTTCGCGTGGAGCCAACCTTGAAATACCACCCTGGCAACTTTGAGGTTCTAACTCAGGTCCGTTATCCGGATCGAGGACAGTGTATGGTGGGTAGTTTGACTGGGGCGGTCTCCTCCTAAAGAGTAACGGAGGAGTACGAAGGTGCGCTCAGACCGGTCGGAAATCGGTCGTAGAGTATAAAGGCAAAAGCGCGCTTGACTGCGAGACAGACACGTCGAGCAGGTACGAAAGTAGGTCTTAGTGATCCGGTGGTTCTGTATGGAAGGGCCATCGCTCAACGGATAAAAGGTACTCCGGGGATAACAGGCTGATACCGCCCAAGAGTTCATATCGACGGCGGTGTTTGGCACCTCGATGTCGGCTCATCACATCCTGGGGCTGAAGCCGGTCCCAAGGGTATGGCTGTTCGCCATTTAAAGTGGTACGCGAGCTGGGTTTAGAACGTCGTGAGACAGTTCGGTCCCTATCTGCCGTGGACGTTTGAGATTTGAGAGGGGCTGCTCCTAGTACGAGAGGACCGGAGTGGACGAACCTCTGGTGTTCCGGTTGTCACGCCAGTGGCATTGCCGGGTAGCTATGTTCGGAAAAGATAACCGCTGAAAGCATCTAAGCGGGAAACTTGCCTCAAGATGAGATCTCACTGGGACCTTGAGTCCCCTGAAGGGCCGTCGAAGACTACGACGTTGATAGGTTGGGTGTGTAAGCGCTGTGAGGCGTTGAGCTAACCAATACTAATTGCCCGTGAGGCTTGACCATATAACACCCAAGCAATTTGCTGCTCCTAGTTGAAGAAACGAAAGAGGCCAGATTGCGGTGTGTGAAGACGAAACGAACCGAAAGTTCGAGATACTCACAAAACACCAAACTATCGCATACCCAATTTGCTGAAGCGAGGCCAGCCGGCCACGACTCAGTACCCGAATTTCTTGACGACCATAGAGCGTTGGAACCACCTGATCCCATCCCGAACTCAGCAGTGAAACGATGCATCGCCGATGGTAGTGTGGGGTTTCCCCATGTGAGAGTAGGTCATCGTCAAGATTAAATTCCGAAACCCCAATTGCGAAAGCAGTTGGGGTTTTGTTTTTGTCCGCAAGAAAGCCACGGCTGCTGGATTTCTATGCAATCGCTCGATGCGTGGCTATCATGCGGGCCTCATTGTGAGGCGAGACCTGCATGCTGACGTTGTTAAAGCTTCTTAAAGATGGCCGATTCCATTCGGGCCAAGCATTGGGTGCCGCCCTGGGCGTCAGTCGTAGTGCTGTGTGGAAGCAGCTTCAGCATTTGGAAGCTGAGCTGGGTCTGTCTATTCATAAGGTTCGTGGGCGCGGCTATCAACTGTCCGCGCCATTGGCGCTGCTCGATCCTGCCGAGATTAGCGCTCAGGCGCACTCCTGCGCCTGGCCCGTCCAGGTTTACGACTCAATCGACTCCACTAATGCCGAAGCACTGCGTGCTATCGAGCGTGGGCAAGCGGCACCCTTTGTGGTGCTTTCGGAGCGGCAGACAGCCGGACGCGGGCGACGTGGTCGCAAGTGGGTCAGTCCATTCGCAGAAAACGTCTATTACAGCCTGGTGCTACGCATTGATGGTGGGATGCGCCAGCTGGAGGGCTTGAGTCTTGTCGTTGGGCTCGCTGTCTTGCAGGCGTTGCGCGAGCTCGGTATTGCATCCGCTGGATTGAAGTGGCCTAACGATGTCCTTGTAGGCCAGAAAAAGATCGCGGGAATACTGCTCGAGTTGGTTGGTGATCCTGCTGATGTGTGCCACGTGGTCCTGGGGGTGGGGATCAATGTGAACATGCAGTCCGCTGATGAGGTGGACCAGCAATGGACATCCCTGCGGCTCGAGTCAGGCAAATTTTTTGACCGCAACCAATTGGTTGCGGTGCTGGGGGAGATGCTGCAGCGATACCTGGCTCGTCACCAGGCGGGTGGTTTTTTGGCCATCCAGTCGGAGTGGGAGCAAAATCACCTATGGCAGGGGCGAAGCGTGTCCTTGATTGCCGGCGTCAATCAAATTGATGGTGAAGTACTTGGTATTGATGGCCAGGGCGCTTTGCGCCTGAAGGTGGATGGTGTGGAGAAAGTCTTCAGTGGTGGTGAGTTGAGCCTGAGGTTGCGTGATGATTCTTGAGCTCGATTGTGGGAATAGTTTCATCAAGTGGCGTGTGCTTGCCGCTAATGCCGGGCAGGTGCTCGGTGAAGGGGTCGTCGATTCCAATCTTGGATTGCTGGAGGGTTTGGGGGCGATCAAAGGGCTTGCCCTCACGTTTTGCCGGTTGGTGAGCGTCAGGACCGCGGAGGAAACCGCTGCGTTGACGTCATTGCTCGGCGATACCTTTGATGTGCCGGTTGTATGCGCAACGCCTGCTCGCGAAATGTCAGGCGTGCGTAATGGGTATGAAGAGTTTGAGCGGTTGGGGCTGGATCGGTGGCTCGCAATGCTCGGAGGCTTTCATCTGGCCTCGGGTGCGTGTCTGGTGCTCGATTTCGGTACGGCCGTGACCGCTGACTTTATCGCGGCGGATGGAGGGCACCTGGGTGGTTTCATCTGTCCAGGGATGCCGTTGATGCGCAACCAGTTGCGCACCCACACCCGCAAAATTCGTTATGGGGATCTGGCGGCCGAGCAGGCTCAGGAAAGTCTTGTTCCTGGTCGCGCGACTGTCGAGGCTGTAGAGCGTGGTTGTCTGTTGATGTTGCGCGGCTTCGTGCTGACCCAGCTCGAGTTGGCGCGCAGTTACTGGGGTGAGGACTTTGTCGTGTTCCTCACCGGGGGGGATGCGAGCCTGGTTGCTGAGGTCGTGCCTCAGGCCAGGGTTGTTCCGGACTTGGTGTTTGTCGGATTGGCCATGGCCTGTCCCTTGTCCTGAGGTTTTTATGCGTTGGTTGTTTCTGCTGCTGCTTGTCCTCAATGGCTTCTACTACATCTGGCATCAACAAGAGGCTCCTTTGCGCGCGAAGGATGTCACGCCTTTGAGTCTGTATCGCGGATCTCAACAAGATATTCGCTTGTTGAGCGAAGCAAGTGACGTATCCAAGGATAAGGGAAAAGCTGCCTCGGCAGACAATGGCTGCCTTTATCTGGGCGGCTATACGCGCCAGGAGGCCGCACAGGCGGTTGAGCGTCGTTTGAGCGGGATGGAGGTCAAGTTTCAGTCCCTGCCGAAAACTGCGGCTGAAGGAGCGGCGTATTGGGTGCGTATCGCACCGGAAAGCCGGCGTTGGCTGGACGATTTGCAGCTGCAAAACCTTTCTAAAGAATTCAATGAGTTAAAACATAAAATAATGCCGTGCGAGGGGGTTGCACCCACCGAATAGTTTGCATAGAATGGCGCCCGCTCCACAGCGAACACCGGAAACGGTAAGCGGTGTGAAGCGAGGTCAACGCAGCTAAGCTCAGGTTTTTAATGAGAAAAATGCTTGACAGAAGGCTGGCATGATGTAGAATGCCGGCTCGCTTAGGAGGGGTTCCCGAGCGGCCAAAGGGATCAGACTGTAAATCTGACGTCTACGACTTCGAAGGTTCGAATCCTTCCCCCTCCACCATTTTTAGCGAGAGCTGTAAGCCTCGCGGGTATAGTTTAGTGGTAGAACCTCAGCCTTCCAAGCTGATGATGCGGGTTCGATTCCCGCTACCCGCTCCAAGTTTACGGGTTTTGCACAGTGTTACGCTCTTGTAGCTCAGTTGGTAGAGCACACCCTTGGTAAGGGTGAGGTCAGCGGTTCAAATCCGCTCAAGAGCTCCATATAACAAGGCAGATATGAAAATATCTGCCTTTGTTTTAGGTGGTAGTGGTTGCGCCTGATTGTGTTTCTGAGGGTTGCCGGTGTCATGGATATCGGTGTTGCAGCCAGGATTGCCTCGTAAGTGTTGTAAAGTCTTTTTCGGGTCGGCATAATGGTCGGCCTGATTTTGTTTTAGGTCAGTAGCTCAATTGGCAGAGCGACGGTCTCCAAAACCGTAGGTTGGGGGTTCGATTCCCTCCTGACCTGCCAGATTCACTCGGTGTGTCTGGCTTTCTTTTCACAGGATCTTCATAGATGACTCCTAAAGCTGAAGCTCAAGGCTCTCGTTTCGACCTCCTCAAGTGGCTTGTAGTAGTCGCTCTGGTGGTTGTTGGCGTTGTTGGCAATCAGTACTTTTCTGCTTCGCCGATCCTGTACCGCGTACTCGCATTGCTTGCTATTGCTGCCGTAGCTGCCTTTGTAGGCCTGCAGACAGTCAAGGGCAAGTCTTTCTTTGTACTGGTTAAGGAAGCGCGCACCGAAATTCGTAAAGTCGTTTGGCCAACTCGCCAAGAAACCACGCAGACCACGTTGATCGTTGTGGCTGTTGTCCTGGTTATGGCGTTGCTGTTGTGGGGGCTTGATTCCCTGCTCGGCTGGCTTGTTTCCTTGATCGTCGGCTAAGGGTGTCCCGTGGCTAAGCGTTGGTATGTTGTGCATGCTTACTCCGGTTACGAGAAGCATGTAATGCGCTCGCTGATCGAGCGCGTAAAGCTGGCTGGTATGGAAGATGGCTTCGGCGAGATTCTGGTTCCCACTGAAGAAGTGGTTGAAATGCGCAATGGCCAGAAGCGCAAAAGCGAACGCAAATTCTTCCCTGGCTATGTGCTGGTGCAGATGGATATGAACGAGGGTACTTGGCACTTGGTCAAGGATACGCCTCGGGTGATGGGTTTCATTGGCGGTACTGCCGATAAGCCTGCGCCAATCACCGATAAAGAAGCAGAAGCGATTCTGCGTCGCGTTGCCGATGGCAGCGACAAGCCGAAGCCGAAGACGTTGTTCGAGCCGGGCGAGTCGGTGCGTGTCAATGACGGTCCGTTCG
The DNA here is from genome assembly GCF_047345015.1 of Pseudomonas monachiensis. Taxonomy (NCBI): domain Bacteria; kingdom Pseudomonadati; phylum Pseudomonadota; class Gammaproteobacteria; order Pseudomonadales; family Pseudomonadaceae; genus Pseudomonas; species Pseudomonas monachiensis. The sequence goes on along the minus strand of NZ_CP178857.1, from coordinate 5,555,699 downwards.
CAGACTTTACCGGTGTTGTTGAAGAAGTTAACTACGAAAAGAGCCGGATCCAGGTCGCAGTGCTCATTTTCGGTCGCTCTACTCCGGTGGAGCTCGAGTTCAGCCAGGTCGAAAAGGTCTAGTTGAGCAAAAATCCCAACCCCGCAGCCGTAGGCTGTGGGGTTTTGTTGTCACTGGGATAAACGCGCAAGTAACCGGGGAGCCTCTCGAGGCGTTCGAACCCGTAATTGGAGTGCCTCATGGCCAAGAAGATTACCGCTTACATCAAGCTGCAAGTGAAGGCCGCTCAGGCTAACCCAAGCCCACCTGTTGGTCCTGCTCTGGGTCAGCACGGCGTGAACATCATGGAATTCTGCAAGGCTTTCAACGCCCGTACTCAGGGTCTTGAGCCAGGTCTGCCGACTCCAGTGATCATCACTGTCTATAGCGACCGTAGCTTCACTTTCGAAACCAAATCCACCCCTGCTTCGGTTCTGCTGAAGAAGGCGGCCGGTCTGACCAGCGGTTCCGCTCGTCCGAACACCGTTAAGGTTGGCACCGTGACTCGTGCTCAGCTGGAAGAAATCGCGAAAACCAAAAACGCGGATCTGACTGCAGCTGATATGGAAGCAGCCGTGCGTACTATCGCCGGTTCTGCTCGTAGCATGGGCCTTAACGTGGAGGGTGTGTAATGGCTAAGCTGACCAAGCGTCAAAAGGCTATCGCCGGCAAAATCGAAGCAGGCAAGGCCTACAACTTTGTAGACGCCGCTGCCCTGCTGGCTGAGCTGTCGACTGTCAAGTTCAGCGAGTCGTTCGACGTAGCTGTAAACCTGGGTGTTGACCCGCGTAAATCCGACCAGGTCGTTCGTAGCGCTACTGTGCTGCCACACGGCACTGGCAAGACCGTTCGCGTTGCTGTGTTCACCCAGGGTCCAGCTGCTGAAGCCGCTCTGGCTGCCGGCGCTGACCGCGTAGGCATGGACGACCTGGCTGCCGAAATGAAAGGCGGCGACCTGAACTATGACGTAGTGATCGCATCCCCGGATGCAATGCGTGTTGTAGGTCAGTTGGGTCAGATCCTCGGTCCACGTGGCCTGATGCCTAACCCTAAAGTCGGCACCGTAACTCCAGACGTAGCTACCGCGGTTAAGAACGCCAAGGCTGGTCAGGTTCGTTATCGCACCGACAAAAACGGCATCATCCACACTTCCGTTGGCAAGATCGGCTTCGACGCCGTCAAGCTGAAGGAAAACGTTGAAGCCCTGATCGCTGATCTGAAGCGTATCAAGCCAGCTTCCTCGAAAGGCATTTACGTCAAGCGCGTTACCCTGAGCACCACTATGGGCCCAGGTCTGGTCATCGACCAAAGCTCGCTCGACGCGTAAGACACAAATTGGCGCAAGCGATTGCGCCAATTGAAAAATTGGGGTCCCTGCCTGGCGGGGGCTATCCAAGACCGTAGGCGACGCAAGTCTTAAACCACAAGCCTACGCAGATGGTGCTCCCGGTTCCTTACCGAATCAGACACCAAAACGACATCCGGTTTCGACCAGATGAAACGGTAACAAGCAGGAGTTAAACCCGTGGCAATTAAACTCGAAGACAAGAAGGCCATCGTCGCTGAAGTCAACGAGGCTGCCAAAGTCGCTCTGTCCGCTGTCGTGGCTGATGCCCGTGGCGTAACAGTAGGCGCGATGACCGGACTCCGTAAAGAGGCTCGTGAAGCTGGCGTTTACGTACGTGTTGTACGTAACACCCTGCTCAAGCGCGCTGTTGCTGACACTGAATTCAGTGTCCTCAACGACGTGTTCACTGGCCCTACCCTGATTGCGTTCTCCAAGGAACATCCAGGCGCTGCTGCCCGGATCTTCAAGGAATTCGCAAAGGGTCAGGACAAGTTCGAGATCAAGGCAGCTGCGTTCGAGGGCAAGTTCCTCGCAGCTAACCAAATCGACGTACTGGCAACTCTGCCGACCCGTGACGAAGCAATTTCTCAGCTGATGAGCGTGATTCAAGGCGCTACCAGCAAGTTGGCTCGTACTCTGGCGGCAATTCGCGACCAGAAAGAAGCTGCTGCAGCCTAAGGCTCGTCAACTTCTCGCGTTTTTTGTTTTTTTCGATGGTCGCGTAGGCCGTCCCCAATATCAGGAATTAGATTCATGTCTATCTCTCAGAACGATATCCTTGAAGCAGTTGGCAACATGTCCGTAATGGAAGTTGTTGAGCTGATCAAAGCTTTCGAAGAAAAATTCGGTGTTACCGCTGCTGCTGCATCGGCTGGTCCAGCTGTTGCTGCTGCCGTTGCTGAAGAGCAAACCGAATTCAACGTCATGCTGACCGAAGCTGGCGAGAAGAAAGTTAACGTGATCAAGGCTGTACGTGAACTGACCGGTCTGGGCTTGAAAGAAGCCAAGGCTGTAGTTGACGGCGCACCTGCCATGGTTCTGGAAGCTGTTGCCAAAGACGCAGCTGACAAAGCCAAAGCAGCTCTGGAAGAAGCAGGCGCTAAAGTCGAGCTGAAGTAAGCATCGACTTTGCTCCTCCAGCCCGAGCGTTAAGCGACAGGCTGATGGCTGGTGGCTCTTGCCACCGGCCTTTTTCCGTTATTGGCAGCCGACTGGGTCGGTGCCGATAACGTGCTGTAACCACCCGATGCGGTGGCGCAAACCATGGGGTTTGCACGATTTTCTGGCTGCTCCCGTCGGGAGGGGCCAAACAAGCAGGTGACCAAGCTGGGGAACGCTGATGGCTTACTCATATACTGAGAAAAAACGTATCCGCAAGGACTTTAGCAAGTTGCCGGACGTCATGGATGTGCCGTACCTCCTGGCCATCCAGCTGGATTCGTATCGTGAATTCTTGCAAGCGGGAGCGACTAAAGATCAGTTCCGCGACGTGGGCCTGCATGCGGCCTTCAAATCCGTTTTCCCGATCATCAGCTACTCCGGCAATGCTGCGCTGGAGTACGTCGGTTATCGCCTGGGCGAACCGGCATTTGATGTCAAAGAATGCGTATTGCGCGGTGTAACTTACGCCGTACCTTTGCGGGTAAAAGTGCGCCTGATCATTTTCGACAAAGAGTCGTCGAACAAAGCGATCAAGGACATCAAAGAGCAAGAAGTCTACATGGGTGAAATCCCCCTGATGACTGAAAACGGTACCTTCGTAATCAACGGTACCGAGCGTGTAATCGTTTCCCAGCTGCACCGTTCCCCGGGCGTGTTCTTCGACCACGACCGTGGCAAGACGCACAGCTCCGGTAAACTGCTGTACTCCGCGCGCATCATTCCTTACCGCGGTTCGTGGCTGGACTTCGAGTTCGACCCGAAAGACTGCGTATTCGTGCGTATCGACCGTCGTCGCAAGCTGCCTGCATCGGTACTGCTGCGCGCGCTGGGCTATACCACTGAAGAAGTGCTGGACGCGTTCTATACCACCAACGTATTCCATGTGAAGGGCGAGACCCTGAGCCTGGAGCTGGTGCCTCAGCGCCTGCGTGGTGAAATCGCTGTCCTCGATATTCAGGATGACAAGGGCAAGGTTATTGTCGAGCAGGGTCGTCGTATCACCGCTCGCCACATCAACCAGCTGGAAAAAGCCGGGATCAAAGAGCTGGATGTGCCTCTGGACTACGTCCTGGGTCGTACAACCGCCAAGGTCATCGTGCACCCGGCAACCGGCGAAATCCTGGCAGAGTGCAACACCGAGCTGAACACCGAGATCCTGGCCAAAATCGCCAAGGCTCAGGTTGTTCGCATCGAAACTCTGTACACCAACGATATCGACTGCGGTCCGTTCGTCTCCGACACCCTGAAGATTGACTCCACCAGCAACCAACTGGAAGCGCTGGTCGAGATCTATCGCATGATGCGTCCTGGCGAACCGCCAACCAAAGACGCTGCCGAGACCCTGTTCAACAACCTGTTCTTCAGCCCTGAGCGCTATGACCTGTCTGCGGTCGGCCGGATGAAGTTCAACCGTCGTATCGGTCGTACCGAGATCGAAGGTTCGGGCGTGCTGTGCAAGGAAGATATCGTCGCGGTACTGAAGACCCTGGTCGACATCCGTAACGGTAAAGGCATCGTCGATGACATCGACCACCTGGGTAACCGTCGTGTTCGCTGCGTAGGCGAAATGGCCGAGAACCAGTTCCGCGTTGGCCTGGTACGTGTTGAGCGTGCGGTCAAAGAGCGTCTGTCGATGGCTGAAAGCGAAGGCCTGATGCCGCAAGACCTGATCAACGCCAAGCCAGTGGCTGCGGCGGTGAAAGAGTTCTTCGGTTCCAGCCAGCTGTCCCAGTTCATGGACCAGAACAACCCGCTGTCCGAGATCACCCACAAGCGTCGTGTTTCCGCACTCGGCCCTGGCGGTCTGACTCGTGAGCGCGCCGGCTTCGAAGTTCGTGACGTACACCCGACTCACTACGGTCGTGTATGCCCGATTGAAACGCCGGAAGGTCCGAACATCGGTCTGATCAACTCCCTGGCCGCTTATGCGCGCACCAACCAGTACGGCTTCCTGGAAAGCCCGTACCGCGTGGTGAAAGACGCTCTGGTCACCGACGAGATCGTGTTCCTGTCCGCCATCGAAGAAGCCGATCACGTGATCGCTCAGGCCTCGGCCACGATGAACGACAAGAAAGTCCTGATCGACGAACTGGTAGCTGTTCGTCACTTGAACGAATTCACCGTCAAGGCGCCGGAAGACGTCACCTTGATGGACGTATCGCCGAAGCAGGTAGTTTCGGTTGCTGCGTCGCTGATTCCGTTCCTCGAGCACGACGACGCCAACCGTGCGTTGATGGGTTCGAACATGCAGCGTCAAGCTGTACCAACCCTGCGCGCTGACAAGCCGCTGGTAGGTACCGGCATGGAGCGAAACGTAGCCCGTGACTCCGGCGTTTGCGTCGTGGCTCGTCGTGGCGGCGTGATCGACTCCGTCGACGCCAGCCGTATCGTGGTTCGTGTTGCCGATGACGAAGTTGAAACCGGTGAAGCCGGTGTCGACATCTACAACCTGACCAAGTACACCCGCTCCAACCAGAACACCTGCATCAACCAGCGTCCGCTGGTGCGTAAGGGTGATCGGGTTCAGCGTAGCGACATCATGGCCGACGGCCCGTCCACCGATATGGGTGAACTGGCACTGGGTCAGAACATGCGCATCGCGTTCATGGCATGGAACGGCTTCAACTTCGAAGACTCCATCTGCCTGTCCGAGCGTGTTGTTCAGGAAGACCGCTTCACCACGATCCACATCCAGGAACTGACCTGTGTGGCTCGTGACACCAAGCTTGGCCCAGAGGAAATCACCGCCGACATCCCGAACGTGGGTGAAGCGGCTCTGAACAAGCTGGACGAAGCCGGTATCGTTTACGTAGGTGCCGAAGTTGGCGCAGGCGACATCCTGGTCGGTAAGGTCACTCCGAAAGGCGAGACCCAGCTGACTCCGGAAGAAAAACTGCTGCGTGCGATCTTCGGTGAAAAAGCCAGCGACGTTAAAGACACTTCCCTGCGCGTACCTACCGGTACCAAGGGTACTGTCATCGACGTACAGGTCTTCACTCGCGACGGCGTTGAGCGTGATGCTCGTGCCCTGTCGATCGAGAAGTCCCAGCTGGACGAGATCCGCAAGGACCTCAACGAAGAGTTCCGTATCGTTGAAGGTGCTACTTTCGAACGTCTGCGTTCCGCTCTGGTCGGCCACAAAGCCGAAGGCGGCGCCGGTCTGAAGAAAGGCCAGGACATCACCGACGAAGTTCTCGACGGTCTTGAGCACGGCCAGTGGTTCAAACTGCGCATGGCTGAAGATGCTCTGAACGAGCAGCTCGAGAAGGCTCAGGCCTACATCGTTGATCGTCGCCGTCTGCTGGACGACAAGTTCGAAGACAAGAAGCGCAAACTGCAGCAGGGCGATGACCTGGCTCCAGGCGTGCTGAAAATCGTCAAGGTTTACCTGGCAATCCGTCGTCGCATCCAGCCGGGCGACAAGATGGCCGGTCGTCACGGTAACAAGGGTGTGGTCTCCGTGATCATGCCGGTTGAAGACATGCCGCACGATGCCAATGGCACCCCGGTCGACGTCGTCCTCAACCCGTTGGGCGTACCTTCGCGTATGAACGTCGGTCAGATCCTTGAAACCCACCTGGGCCTCGCGGCCAAAGGTCTGGGCGAGAAGATCAACCGCATGATTGAAGAGCAGCGCAAGGTTGCCGAGCTGCGCAAGTTCCTGCACGAGATCTATAACGAGATCGGCGGTCGTCAGGAAAGCCTCGATGACTTCTCGGACCAGGAAATCCTGGACCTGGCTCAAAACCTGCGTGGCGGCGTTCCAATGGCCACTCCAGTGTTCGACGGCGCCAAGGAAAGCGAAATCAAGGCCATGCTGAAACTGGCGGACCTGCCAGAAAGCGGCCAGATGCAGCTGACCGACGGCCGTACCGGCAACAAGTTCGAGCGCCCGGTTACCGTTGGCTACATGTACATGCTGAAGCTGAACCACTTGGTAGACGACAAGATGCACGCTCGTTCTACCGGTTCGTACAGCCTGGTTACCCAGCAGCCGCTGGGTGGTAAGGCGCAGTTCGGTGGTCAGCGTTTCGGGGAGATGGAGGTCTGGGCACTGGAAGCATACGGTGCCGCTTACACTCTGCAAGAAATGCTCACAGTGAAGTCGGACGATGTGAACGGCCGTACCAAGATGTACAAGAACATCGTGGATGGCGATCACCGTATGGAGCCGGGCATGCCCGAGTCCTTCAACGTGTTGATCAAGGAAATTCGTTCCCTCGGCATCGATATCGATCTGGAAACCGAATAACACGTGACGCGAATCGAGAGCGGGGCAGGATTGCCCGCTCTCTGCTCCGCCAGGAGGAAAGGCCTTGAAAGACCTACTGAATTTGCTGAAAAACCAGGGTCAAGTCGAAGAGTTCGACGCCATCCGTATCGGATTGGCATCGCCTGAGATGATCCGTTCGTGGTCGTTCGGTGAAGTTAAAAAGCCGGAAACCATCAACTACCGTACGTTCAAACCTGAGCGTGACGGCCTGTTCTGCGCCAAAATCTTTGGCCCGGTAAAGGATTACGAGTGCCTGTGCGGTAAGTACAAGCGCTTGAAGCACCGTGGTGTGATCTGCGAGAAGTGCGGCGTTGAAGTCGCGCTGGCAAAAGTTCGTCGTGAGCGCATGGCGCACATCGAACTGGCCTCGCCAGTTGCCCACATCTGGTTCCTGAAATCGCTGCCGTCCCGTATCGGCTTGCTGATGGACATGACCCTGCGTGATATCGAGCGCGTTCTCTACTTCGAGAGCTACGTCGTTATCGATCCAGGCATGACCACCCTTGAAAAAGGTCAGCTGCTGAACGACGAGCAGTACTTCGAAGCGCTGGAAGAGTTCGGCGACGATTTCGATGCCCGCATGGGTGCCGAAGCTGTCCGCGAACTGCTGCACGCTATCGACCTGGAGCACGAGATTGGTCGTCTGCGCGAAGAGATTCCGCAAACCAACTCCGAAACCAAGATCAAGAAGCTGTCCAAGCGTCTGAAGTTGATGGAAGCCTTCCAGGGTTCCGGCAACCTGCCAGAGTGGATGGTGCTGACCGTTCTGCCGGTTCTGCCGCCAGATCTGCGTCCACTGGTCCCGCTCGATGGCGGTCGCTTCGCGACTTCCGACCTCAACGATCTGTATCGTCGAGTGATCAACCGTAACAACCGCTTGAAGCGCCTGCTCGATCTGTCCGCTCCGGACATCATCGTGCGCAACGAAAAGCGTATGTTGCAGGAAGCCGTCGATGCATTGCTCGACAACGGTCGTCGTGGCCGCGCTATCACCGGTTCCAACAAGCGTCCTCTGAAATCCCTGGCTGACATGATCAAGGGTAAGCAGGGTCGTTTCCGTCAGAACTTGCTCGGTAAGCGTGTTGACTACTCCGGCCGTTCGGTAATTACCGTAGGTCCGACCTTGCGTCTGCACCAGTGCGGTCTGCCGAAGAAAATGGCTCTCGAGCTGTTCAAGCCGTTCATTTTCGGCAAGCTTGAAATGCGTGGTCTTGCTACCACCATCAAGGCTGCCAAGAAGATGGTCGAGCGCGAGCTGCCAGAGGTTTGGGACGTTCTCGCTGAAGTGATTCGCGAACACCCGGTTCTTCTCAACCGTGCACCGACCCTTCACCGTCTGGGTATCCAGGCGTTTGAACCGGTACTGATCGAAGGTAAGGCTATCCAGCTGCACCCTCTGGTCTGCGCCGCGTACAACGCCGACTTCGACGGCGACCAAATGGCCGTGCACGTACCGCTGACGCTGGAAGCCCAGCTCGAAGCGCGTGCGTTGATGATGTCGACCAACAACATTCTGTCGCCAGCCAACGGTGAGCCAATCATCGTTCCGTCGCAGGACGTTGTATTGGGTCTGTACTACATGACTCGTGAAGCGATCAACGCCAAGGGCGAAGGTCGTGTGTTCGCGGATCTGCAGGAAGTTGACCGTGTGTTCCGTGCCGGCGAAGCCGCACTGCACGCCAAGGTTAAAGTCCGGATCAACGAAACCGTCAACGACCGTGATGGCGGCAGCGTGAGCAACACCCGTATCGTCGACACCACTGTCGGCCGTGCTCTGTTGTTCCAGGTTGTGCCAAAGGGCCTGTCGTACGACGTCGTCAACCTGCCGATGAAGAAGAAGGCAATCTCCAAGCTGATCAACCAGTGCTATCGCGTGGTTGGTTTGAAAGAGACTGTGATCTTTGCTGACCAGTTGATGTACACCGGTTTTGCGTATTCGACCATTTCCGGCGTTTCCATCGGTGTTAACGACTTCGTTATCCCGGATGAAAAAGCCCGCATCATCAATGCTGCCACTGATGAAGTGAAAGAGATCGAAAGCCAGTACGCCTCCGGCCTGGTAACCCAGGGCGAGAAGTACAACAAAGTGATCGACCTTTGGTCGAAAGCGAACGACGAAGTTTCCAAGGCAATGATGGCCAACCTCTCGAAAGAGAAGGTTATCGACCGTCATGGCGTTGAAGTCGATCAAGAGTCTTTCAACTCGATGTACATGATGGCCGACTCGGGTGCGCGGGGTTCCGCAGCGCAGATTCGTCAGCTGGCCGGTATGCGTGGTCTGATGGCCAAGCCGGACGGTTCCATCATTGAAACGCCGATTACTGCGAACTTCCGTGAAGGTTTGAGCGTACTTCAGTACTTCATCTCCACTCACGGTGCTCGTAAGGGTCTTGCGGATACCGCGTTGAAAACGGCTAACTCCGGTTACCTGACTCGTCGTCTGGTAGACGTTGCACAAGATCTGGTTGTAACCGAGATCGATTGCGGCACTGAACACGGTCTGCTGATGACTCCGCACATTGAAGGCGGTGACGTTGTAGAGCCGCTGGGTGAGCGCGTATTGGGTCGTGTTATCGCCCGTGACGTATTCAAGCCAGGTACCGAGGACGTCATCGTTCCTGCCGGCACCCTGGTAGACGAAAAGTGGGTCGAGTTCATCGAACTCAACAGCATCGACGAAGTGATCGTGCGTTCGCCGATCAGCTGCGAAACCCGCTTCGGTATTTGCGCCAAGTGCTACGGCCGCGATCTGGCTCGTGGTCACCAGGTGAACATCGGTGAAGCGGTCGGCGTTATCGCTGCCCAGTCCATCGGTGAGCCGGGTACCCAGCTGACGATGCGTACGTTCCACATCGGTGGTGCGGCAAGCCGGACCTCCGCAGCCGACAGCGTTCAGGTGAAGAATGGCGGTACCGTCCGTCTGCATAACCTGAAGCACGTTGAGCGAGTGGATGGTCACCTGGTTGCTGTGTCCCGTTCCGGTGAGCTGGCCATCGCTGATGACTTCGGTCGTGAGCGTGAGCGTTACAAGCTGCCGTACGGTGCCGTGATTTCGGTTAAAGAGGGGGACAAGGTCGAAGCTGGCGCCATCGTGGCCAAGTGGGATCCGCACACTCACCCGATCGTTACCGAAATGAAAGGTACCGTGACCTACGTGGGCATGGAAGAAGGCATCACGATCAAGCGTCAGACTGACGAATTGACCGGTATGACCAACATTGAAGTACTCGACGCCAAAGATCGTCCAGCTGCCGGTAAGGACATCCGTCCTGCCGTGAAGATGGTCGACGACAACGGCAAGGATCTGTTGCTGCCAGGCACTGACGTTATCGCTCAGTACTTCCTGCCAGCCAACGCCCTGGTCGGTGTAGCGGATGGTGCGAAGATCGCGATCGGTGATGTTATCGCTCGTATCCCGCAAGAGACTTCGAAAACTCGCGACATCACCGGTGGTCTGCCGCGTGTTGCCGACTTGTTCGAAGCCCGTCGTCCGAAAGAAGCGTCGATTCTGGCTGAAGTCAGCGGCACCATCGCGTTCGGTAAAGAGACCAAAGGCAAACGCCGTCTGGTTATCACCCCGAACGACGGTACCGATCCGTACGAAGAGCTGATTCCGAAGTGGCGTCACCTGAACGTGTTCGAAGGCGAACAGGTAAACCGCGGCGAAGTTATCTCCGACGGTCCGAGCGATCCACACGACATCCTGCGTCTGCTGGGTGTGAGTGCGCTGGCCAAGTACATCGTCAACGAGATCCAGGACGTTTACCGTCTGCAAGGCGTGAAGATCAACGACAAGCACATCGAGACCATCCTGCGTCAGATGCTGCGTAAAGTTGAGATCGCTGAATCCGGCGATTCCAGTTTCATCAAGGGCGACCAGATGGAATTGACTCACGTACTGGTAGAGAACGAGCGTCTGAGCGGCGAAGACAAGTTTGTCTCCAAGTTCACTCGCGTTCTGCTGGGTATCACCAAGGCGTCGTTGTCCACCGAATCGTTCATCTCGGCGGCTTCCTTCCAGGAAACCACTCGCGTACTGACCGAAGCGGCGGTAACCGGCAAGCGCGATTACCTGCGCGGCCTGAAAGAAAACGTGGTCGTGGGTCGTCTGATCCCGGCTGGTACCGGCCTGGCTTATCACAGCGAGCGTAAGCGCCGCCGTGATGCAGACAAGCCGTTGCGCGTAAGCGCCAGTGAAGTGGAAGCTGCACTGACCGAAGCGCTGAACTCGAGCGGTAACTGAGTTCTGCGGTAAATGAGTGTGAGGCCCTGGTCACTCCGTTCATCGAATCGAGACAATTTGTCGAGATTGGATGAGCGGGGAGGGCGGGGCCTTGCCTTGACTGGGGACAAGATCCTCTTTAGACTCTTGTACCCCTAAATTTGGCGGGAACTCGTTCCTGCCATTTTGCTTTTCTTGCAAGACAATAGCGTCGCAAGACAACAGTGGAGCTAGTAGATGGCAACTATCAACCAGCTGGTACGTCAGCCGCGTAAGCGTATCGTCGAGAAATCCGACGTGCCTGCGCTGCAGAACTGCCCGCAACGCCGTGGCGTGTGCACCCGTGTGTACACCACCACGCCGAAAAAACCTAACTCGGCACTGCGTAAAGTATGCCGTGTGCGCCTGACCAACGGTTTCGAGGTTTCCTCGTACATCGGCGGTGAAGGCCACAACCTGCAAGAGCACAGCGTGGTACTGATCCGCGGCGGTCGTGTAAAAGACTTGCCAGGTGTTCGTTACCACACCGTTCGCGGTTCGTTGGATACTTCCGGTGTTAAAGGTCGTAACCAGGGTCGTTCGAAGTACGGTACCAAGCGTCCGAAGTAATCGGCCGTTTTGCAGTTTTTCATTTTATTGAGTCGATAAGAGTAAGGTCGGGCACGCATCCATAGGAGCTGTCCCGGGCTAACCTGAAGACCGTTTGAGGGCTTATCAATGCCAAGACGTCGCGTAGCAGCCAAGCGTGAGATTCTGGACGATCCGAAATACGGAAGCCAAATCCTCGCCAAATTCATGAACCACGTAATGGAAAGCGGCAAGAAAGCCGTTGCCGAGCGTATCGTTTATGGTGCCCTGGATACCGTGAAGGCTCGTAAGGCCGGCACCGATCCCCTGGAACTCTTCGAAAAAGCACTCGACGCCATCGCTCCGCTGGTCGAAGTGAAGTCGCGCCGCGTTGGTGGTGCTACTTACCAGGTTCCGGTCGAGGTTCGTCCTTCCCGTCGTAACGCTCTGGCAATGCGCTGGTTGGTAGACTACGCCCGCAAGCGCGGCGAGAAGTCTATGGCTCTGCGTTTGGCTGGCGAACTGTTGGACGCTGCCGAAGGTAAAGGTGCTGCAGTTAAGAAGCGTGAAGACGTTCACCGTATGGCTGAAGCCAACAAGGCTTTCTCGCACTACCGCTTCTAATTTTAGCGTCACTAATTTTGCGAGGGCTTTATGGCTCGTACAACACCGATTAATCGCTACCGTAACATTGGTATCGTTGCACACGTGGATGCTGGTAAAACCACCACCACTGAGCGCGTCCTTTTTTACACTGGCAAAAGTCACAAAATGGGCGAGGTGCATGACGGCGCCGCGACCACAGACTGGATGGTTCAGGAGCAGGAGCGTGGTATTACCATTACTTCTGCTGCCATTACCGCCTTCTGGCAGGGTTCCGCCAAGCAGCACAAAGACCAGTACCGTTTCAACGTCATCGATACCCCGGGCCACGTAGACTTCACTATTGAAGTTGAGCGTTCCCTGCGTGTACTCGACGGCGCGGTCGTTGTGTTCTGCGGTACTTCCGGCGTTGAGCCTCAGTCCGAAACCGTATGGCGTCAAGCCAACAAGTACGGTGTTCCACGTATCGTTTACGTGAACAAGATGGACCGTGCCGGTGCGAACTTCCTGCGCGTGATCGCTCAGATCAAGCAGCGTCTGGGTCACACTCCGGTGCCTATCCAGCTGGCTATCGGTTCCGAAGACAACTTCCAGGGTCAGATCGATCTGATGACCATGGAAGCCGTTTACTGGAACGATGCCGACAAGGGTATGACCCCTCGTCGTGAAGCCATCCCTGCTGAACTGCAGGAACTGGCTGAAGAGTGGCGCAACAACATGGTTGAGGCTGCGGCCGAAGCCAGCGAAGAGCTGATGAACAAGTACCTTGAAGGTGAAGAACTCACCATCGAGGAAATCAAGGGTGCTCTGCGTCAGCGTACTATCGCTGGTGAGATCGTTCTGGCTGTTTGCGGTTCTTCCTTCAAGAACAAGGGTGTTCCCCTGGTTCTCGACGCCGTTATCGACTACCTGCCGGCTCCAACCGACATTCCTGCCATCAAGGGTACTGACCCGGATGACGAGGAAAAGCAGATGGAGCGTCATGCAGACGACAACGAGCCGTTCTCGGCTCTGGCGTTCAAGATCGCTACCGACCCATTCGTGGGTACCTTGACTTTCGTCCGTGTTTACTCGGGCGTGTTGGCCTCCGGCGACGGCGTGATCAACTCGGTCAAAGGCAAGAAAGAGCGCGTGGGTCGTATGGTGCAAATGCACGCAAACGCCCGTGAAGAGATCAAGGAAGTACGCGCTGGTGACATCGCGGCCCTGATCGGCATGAAGGACGTCACCACTGGTGAAACCTTGTGCAACGCTGACAAGCCAATCATCCTGGTTCGCATGGACTTCCCGGAGCCGGTTATTTCGGTTGCCGTTGAGCCTAAGACCAAGGATGACCAGGAAAAAATGGGTATCGCTCTGGGCAAACTTGCTCAGGAAGACCCGTCTTTCCGCGTCAAGACTGATGAAGAGACTGGTCAAACGATCATCTCTGGCATGGGCGAGTTGCACCTGGACATCCTGGTTGACCGGATGCGCCGTGAGTTCAACGTCGAAGCCAACATCGGTAAGCCTCAGGTTTCGTATCGTGAGCGCATCACGAAGAATTGCGAAATCGAAGGCAAGTTCGTTCGTCAGTCCGGCGGTCGTGGCCAGTTCGGCCATTGCTGGATCCGTTTTGCTCCTGCTGACGAAGGTCAGGAAGGTCTGCAATTCGTGAACGAAGTAGTGGGTGGTGTGGTTCCTAAGGAATACATCCCGGCTATCCAGAAGGGTATCGAAGAGCAGATGAAGAACGGCGTAGTTGCCGGCTATCCGCTGATCGGCCTGAAGGCTACCGTGTTTGATGGTTCTTACCACGACGTCGACTCGAACGAGATGGCGTTTAAGGTGGCTGCTTCCATGGCGACCAAGCAACTGGCCCAGAAGGGCGGTGGTGAGTTGCTCGAGCCGATCATGGCGGTAGAGGTTGTTACGCCTGAAGACTATATGGGTGACGTGATGGGCGACCTTAACCGTCGTCGCGGCATGATTCTGGGTATGGAAGACACGGTCTCCGGTAAGGTGATCCGTGCTGAAGTTCCGTTGGGCGAGATGTTCGGTTATGCGACCGACGTTCGTTCGATGTCCCAGGGTCGCGCAAGCTACTCTATGGAATTCAAAAAATACAATACAGCTCCGTCGCACATCGTCGAAACTGTAACCAAAAAACAAGGCTGATTCAGTCCTTTAGGCAAGGAGTTAATTGTCGTGGCTAAAGAAAAATTTGATCGTTCCCTACCGCACGTCAACGTTGGCACCATCGGTCACGTTGACCACGGTAAAACCACTCTGACCGCAGCTCTGACTCGCGTTTGCTCCGAAGTTTTCGGTTCCGCAATCGTTGATTTCGATAAAATCGACAGCGCTCCAGAAGAAAAAGCTCGTGGTATCACCATCAACACCGCGCACGTCGAGTACAACTCGAAGATCCGTCACTACGCTCACGTTGACTGCCCAGGTCACGCTGACTATGTGAAGAACATGATCACCGGTGCTGCCCAGATGGACGGCGCGATTCTGGTTTGCTCGGCCGCTGATGGTCCGATGCCGCAAACTCGTGAGCACATCCTGCTGTCCCGTCAGGTAGGCGTTCCGTACATCGTGGTTTTCCTGAACAAGGCTGACCTGGTAGACGACGCTGAGCTGCTGGAACTGGTCGAGATGGAAGTTCGCGACCTGCTGTCCACCTACGACTTCCCGGGCGATGACACTCCAATCATCATCGGTTCGGCTCGTATGGCGCTGGAAGGCAAAGACGATAACGAAATGGGCACCACTGCCGTTCGTAAACTGGTTGAGACTCTGGACAGCTACATCCCAGAACCAGAGCGTGCTATCGACAAGCCATTCCTGATGCCAATCGAAGACGTATTCTCGATCTCGGGTCGTGGTACTGTTGTGACTGGTCGTATCGAGCGCGGTATCGTTCGCGTTCAAGATGCACTGGAAATCGTTGGTCTGCGTGACACCACCACTACCACCTGCACCGGTGTTGAAATGTTCCGCAAGCTGCTCGACGAAGGTCGTGCTGGCGAGAACTGCGGCGTTCTGCTGCGTGGTACCAAGCGTGACGACGTTGAGCGTGGCCAGGTTCTGGTTAAGCCAGGTTCGGTTAAGCCGCACACCAAGTTCACCGCAGAAGTTTACGTTCTGAGCAAGGAAGAAGGCGGTCGTCACACTCCGTTCTTCAAAGGCTACCGTCCACAGTTCTACTTCCGTACTACTGACGTGACTGGTAACTGCCAGCTGCCAGAAGGCGTTGAAATGGTAATGCCAGGTGACAACATCCAGATGGAAGTTACCCTGATCAAGACCATCGCAATGGAAGACGGCCTGCGTTTCGCTATCCGTGAAGGCGGTCGTACCGTCGGCGCTGGCGTCGTAGCCAAAATCATCGAGTAAGCATCTCTTTTGAGATAGCTTCGATGCTTTGAAAAGCCCCCGCTCAGCGGGGGCTTTTTTATTGGGTTGACACCCATCTGGGGCGTCTATAGAATTGCGCCTCCTTTTAACGGGCGTATTGCGCTCGGTGGGAATAGCAGCCGGAGTCTGAAATCCAATGCAAAATCAGCAAATCCGTATCAGGTTGAAGGCTTTCGACCATCGCCTGATCGACCAATCAACCCAGGAAATCGTGGAAACCGCGAAACGTACTGGTGCTCAAGTGCGTGGTCCAATTCCACTGCCTACCCGTAAAGAGCGGTTCACCGTTCTGGTCTCCCCGCACGTCAACAAAGACGCGCGTGACCAGTACGAGATCCGTACTCATAAGCGCGTTCTGGACATCGTCCAGCCAACGGATAAAACCGTTGATGCTCTTATGAAGCTTGATCTTGCGGCCGGTGTGGAAGTGCAGATCAGCCTCGGCTAAGACTCGGTCTTAGTCGTGTAACGCTCTGAAATGGGCGGCCATAGCGGGTGAAAGCCCCGTACACTCATGAGGTTTACAACATGACTATTGGTGTAGTCGGTCGTAAATGCGGTATGACCCGTATTTTCACCGAAGAAGGTGTCTCCATTCCGGTCACGGTCATTGAGATCGAACCGAATCGCGTCACCCAGTTCAAAACTGAAGAGACCGATGGCTATCGTGCAGTGCAAGTCACTGTCGGCGAGCGTCGTGCTTCGCGTGTAACAGCAGCTCAGGCTGGCCACTTCGCTAAAGCGAACGTTGCCGCTGGTCGTACCGTAATGGAATTCCGCCTTGAAGAAGGCGAGTACCAGGCCGGCGATCTGATCAACGCTGAAATCTTCGCCGCTGGTCAACTGGTTGATGTAACCGGTCAGTCCAAGGGTAAAGGCTTCCAGGGTACGATCAAGCGTTGGAATTTCCGCGGGCAAGATAACACCCACGGTAACTCCGTATCCCACCGCGTTCCAGGCTCTATCGGCCAGTGCCAGACTCCTGGTCGTGTATTCAAGGGCAAAAAAATGTCCGGTCATATGGGCGCTGAGCGCGTGACCGTGCAGTCCCTCGAAGTAGTGCGCGTGGACGCTGAACGCAATCTGTTGTTGGTCAAGGGCGCTGTTCCTGGCGCTACTGGCGGCAACTTGGTTGTACGTCCAGCAGCCAAGGCTCGCGGTTAAGGGGAAGCTGACATGCAATTAAATGTAAATGACGCTCAAGCGATCGAAGTTTCCGAACTGACATTTGGCGGCGAGTTCAACGAGACGCTGGTTCACCAAGCAGTCGTAGCCTACATGGCTGGCGGTCGTCAGGGTTCCAAGCAGCAAAAGACCCGTTCCGACGTTCGTGGTGGCGGCAAGCGCCCATGGCGTCAGAAAGGTACTGGCCGTGCTCGTGCCGGTACTATCCGTAGCCCAATCTGGCGTGGCGGCGGTACCACTTTCGCAGCTCGTCCTCAGGATCACTCCCAGAAGCTGAACAAGAAGATGTATCGCGCAGCAATGCGTTCCATCCTTGCTGAGCTGGTGCGTACTGATCGTCTGGTCGTGGTTCAGGATTTCGCCGTTGAAACGCCGAAAACCAAAGACCTGCTGGGCAAACTGAACAACATGAGCCTGACCGACGTTCTGATCGTGTCCGACGCTGTTGATCAGAACCTGTACCTGGCTGCTCGTAACCTGCCACACGTAGATGTACGTGACGTGCAAGGTTCCGATCCAGTTAGTCTGATCGCATACGACAAGGTGTTGATCACCGTGTCGGCCGTGAAGAAATTCGAGGAGCTGCTGGGATGAACCAGGAACGCGTATTTAAAGTTCTGCTTGGCCCGCACGTTTCCGAGAAGGCTACGGTTCTGGCAGACAAGAAAGGCCAGTTCGTTTTCAAGGTTGCTACCGACGCAACCAAGCTGGAAATCAAGAAGGCCGTCGAAAGCCTGTTCAGCGTGAAAGTAGAGCGTGTTACTACCCTGAATGTTCTGGGTAAGAGCAAGCGCACTGCTCGCGGTCTGGGCAAGCGTAATGACTGGAAGAAGGCAGTTATCTCCCTTCAGCCAGGCCAAGATCTCGATTTCAGCAGCAGTGCTGAGTAAGGAAGGGGTGCATCATGGCAATCGTTAAATGCAAACCGACTTCCCCTGGCCGCCGTTTTGTGGTCAAGGTGGTCAACCAGGAGCTGCATAAAGGCGCTCCTCACGCACCGCTGCTCGAGAAGAAATCGAAGACTGGTGGTCGTAACAACAATGGCCGTATTACCACTCGTCACATCGGTGGTGGTCATAAGCAGCATTATCGTCTGGTCGACTTCCGTCGCAACGACAAAGATGGCATCTCTGCCACTGTCGAGCGTATCGAATACGATCCAAACCGTACTGCTCACATCGCTCTGCTGCTGTACGCAGATGGCGAGCGTCGCTACATCATCGCCCCTAAAGGCGTGAGCGCTGGCGACCAGCTGATCGCAGGTGCCCTGGCACCGATCAAGCCGGGCAACGCTCTGCAACTGCGCAACATTCCAGTTGGTAGCACCGTACACGGCATCGAATTGAAGCCAGGTAAAGGCGCTCAGATCGCTCGTTCCGCTGGTGCTTCGGCTCAGCTGATCGCTCGTGAAGGCGTGTACGTTACCCTGCGTCTGCGTTCCGGTGAAATGCGTAAAGTCCTGGCTGAATGCCGTGCGACCCTGGGCGAAGTCTCGAACTCCGAGCACAGCCTGCGTTCGCTGGGTAAAGCTGGTGCCAAACGCTGGCGTGGCGTTCGCCCAACCGTTCGTGGTGTTGCCATGAACCCGGTTGACCACCCACATGGTGGTGGTGAAGGTCGTACCTCTGGTGGTCGTCATCCGGTATCGCCATGGGGCTTCCCGACTAAGGGCGCGAAGACTCGTGGTAATAAGCGTACCGACAAAATGATCGTCCGTCGTCGCAAGTAAATAGAGGGATACGACAGTGCCACGTTCTCTGAAAAAAGGTCCTTTTATCGATCTTCACCTACTGAAGAAGATCGAAGTGGCGGCGGAAAAGAACGATCGCAAGCCGGTGAAAACCTGGTCGCGTCGTTCGATGATCCTGCCACAAATGGTCGGTTTGACCATCGCAGTACACAACGGTCGTCAGCACGTCCCAGTTCTCGTGAACGAAGACATGGTCGGCCACAAACTGGGCGAGTTCGCCGGTACCCGCACTTATCGCGGGCACGTGGCAGACAAGAAAGCCAAGCGTTAAGGGGTTAGGAAATGGAAGTAGCCGCTAAGTTGTCGGGCGCTCGAATCTCCGCCCAGAAAGCCCGCTTGGTCGCCGACCAGATCCGCGGGAAGAAGGTGGGCGAAGCGCTCAACCTGTTGGCTTTCAGCAGTAAGAAAGCCGCCGAGATCATGAAGAAAGTGCTGGAGTCGGCCGTAGCCAACGCCGAGCATAACGAAGGCGCAGACGTTGATGACCTGAAGGTCAGCACTGTTTTCGTCAACGAAGGGCGTTCGCTGAAGCGCATCATGCCACGTGCCAAAGGCCGTGCTGATCGCATCGTCAAGCGGTCTTGCCATATCACTGTCAAGGTTGCTGACAAGTAACGGAGTCGAAGAGATGGGTCAGAAAGTACATCCCATTGGCATTCGCCTGGGAATCGTCAAGGAGCACACCTCCGTCTGGTACGCAGACGGTCGGACTTATGCGGACTATTTGCTCGCAGATCTGAATGTGCGTGAGTACCTCCAAGACAAACTAAAAAGCGCGTCCGTAAGCCGTATCGATATCCATCGTCCGGCCCAAACTGCACGCATCACCATCCACACCGCTCGTCCAGGTATCGTTATCGGGAAGAAAGGTGAAGATGTTGAGAAACTGCGTCAGGACCTGACCAAGCAAATGGGTGTGCCTGTGCACATCAATATCGAAGAGATCCGCAAGCCGGAGCTCGACGGTATGCTGGTTGCGCAGAGCGTAGCTCAGCAGCTGGAGCGTCGCGTAATGTTCCGTCGCGCTATGAAGCGCGCTGTACAGAACGCCATGCGCATTGGTGCCAAAGGCATCAAAATCCAAGTGAGCGGTCGTCTCGGCGGTGCTGAAATCGCACGTACTGAATGGTATCGCGAAGGTCGTGTGCCGTTGCACACCCTGCGTGCCGACATCGACTATGCCAACTACGAAGCTCACACCACTTACGGTGTGATCGGTGTAAAGGTTTGGATCTTCAAAGGCGAAGTAATTGGTGGTCGCCAAGAAGAACTGAAACCACAAGCACCAGCGCCTCGTAAAAAAGCTGCTAAGTAAGGGGTACGCCAAATGTTGCAACCAAAGCGTACGAAGTTCCGCAAGCAAATGACTGGTCACAACCGTGGCCTGGCATTGCGCGGTAGCAAAGTCAGCTTCGGCGAGTTCGCGCTGAAGTCTGTTGCTCGTGGTCGTCTCACCGCTCGTCAGATCGAGTCAGCGCGTCGTGCTCTGACCCGTCACGTAAAACGTGGCGGCAAGATCTGGATCCGTGTATTCCCGGACAAGCCTATTTCCAAGAAGCCACTCGAAGTTCGGATGGGTAAAGGTAAGGGTAACGTCGAATACTGGGTTGCCCAGATTCAGCCAGGCAAAGTCCTGTATGAAATCGAGGGTGTTTCTGAAGAGCTGGCGCGTGAGGCTTTCGCCCTGGCTGCTGCAAAGCTGCCGCTCGCCACCTCCTTTGTTAAACGGACGGTGATGTGATGAAAGCGAATGAACTTCGTGAAAAATCCGCACAGCAGCTGAACGAGCAACTGCTCGGCTTGCTGCGCGACCAGTTCAATCTGCGTATGCAGAAAGCAACTGGCCAGTTGGGGCAGTCTCATCTGCTCTCGCAAGTTAAGCGTGACATCGCTCGCGTGAAGACTGTGCTCAACCAGCAGGCAGGTAAGTAATCATGGCTGAAGCCGAAAAAACTGTCCGTACGCTGACTGGCCGTGTTGTCAGCGACAAGATGGACAAAACCATCACCGTTCTGATCGAGCGTCGCGTTAAGCACCCGATCTACGGTAAATACGTTAAGCGTTCGACTAAGCTGCACGCGCACGACGAAACCAATCAGTGCCACATCGGCGACAAAGTCACTATTCGTGAAACTCGTCCTTTGGCCAAGACCAAGTCTTGGGCGCTGGTTGATGTTCTCGAACGCGCTGTGGAAGTCTAAGGACTAGGGGTCGGAGAAATTATATGATTCAGACTCAATCCATGCTCGATGTGGCCGATAACAGCGGCGCTCGCCGCGTTATGTGCATCAAGGTGCTGGGTGGCTCCCATCGTCGTTACGCTGGTATCGGTGACATCATCAAAGTTACCGTGAAGGAAGCAATTCCTCGCGGTAAAGTGAAAAAAGGCCAAGTGATGACTGCTGTTGTAGTCCGCACTCGTCACGGCGTACGTCGTGCTGATGGCTCCATTATCCGCTTTGATGGCAACGCTGCTGTTCTGTTGAACAACAAGCAAGAGCCGATCGGCACCCGTATCTTTGGGCCAGTGACCCGTGAACTTCGTACTGAGAAGTTCATGAAGATCGTCTCGCTCGCCCCAGAAGTGCTGTAAGGAGATCCGACATGCAAAAGATTCGTCGTGACGACGAGATCATCGTGATCGCCGGCAAAGACAAAGGTAAGCGCGGTAAGGTGCTTAAGGTTCTCGCTAACAACCGTCTGGTTATTGGTGGTCTGAACCTGGTCAAGCGTCATACCAAGCCTAACCCGATGTCGGGCGTGCAGGGCGGTATCGTCGAAAAAGAAGCTCCACTGGATGCTTCTAACGTCGCCATTTTCAACGGCGAAACCAACAAGGCTGACCGCGTTGGTTTCAAAGTAGAAGACGGCAAGAAAATTCGTGTCTTCAAGTCG
The DNA here is from genome assembly GCF_047345015.1 of Pseudomonas monachiensis. Lineage (NCBI taxonomy): Bacteria > Pseudomonadati > Pseudomonadota > Gammaproteobacteria > Pseudomonadales > Pseudomonadaceae > Pseudomonas > Pseudomonas monachiensis. The sequence continues at coordinate 5,534,254 of NZ_CP178857.1, read as the reverse complement.
ACCCAAAAAGCGGTTGATGCTTGAACACTGCTAGGTAGATGAGACCATGGCACGACTAAAAGAGATTTACCGGAAGGAAATTGCTCCGAAACTTAAGGAAGAACTTAAGCTTTCGAACGTGATGGAAGTTCCGCGCGTTACCAAAATCACCCTGAACATGGGTCTGGGCGAAGCGATCGGTGACAAAAAAGTCATCGAGCACGCTGTTGCTGACCTGGAAAAGATCACCGGCCAGAAAGTCGTTGTGACCTACGCTCGCAAATCCATCGCTGGCTTTAAAGTCCGTGAAGGTTGGCCGATCGGCGTCAAAGTGACCCTGCGCCGTGAGCGTATGTACGAGTTCCTGGATCGTCTGCTGTCGATCTCCCTGCCTCGGGTTCGCGACTTCCGCGGCCTGAATGCCAAGTCCTTCGATGGTCGTGGCAACTACAGCATGGGCGTGAAAGAGCAGATCATCTTCCCGGAAATCGACTACGACAAGATCGATGCTCTCCGCGGTCTGGACATTACCCTGACCACCACTGCCAAGAACGATGATGAAGGCCGCGCTCTGCTGCGTGCGTTCAAATTCCCGTTCCGCAACTGATTGGAGTAGGACCATGGCCAAGATGAGCATGAAAAACCGCGAGCTGAAGCGTCAGCTCACGGTTGCCAAGTACGCCAAGAAGCGTGCAGCACTGAAAGCTATCATCGTTGATCTGAACGCAAGTCCAGAAGCGCGTTGGGAAGCTACAGTAGCCCTGCAGAAGCAGCCACGTGACGCAAGCGCTTCGCGCATGCGTAACCGCTGCCGCCTGACCGGTCGTCCACACGGCGTTTACCGCAAGTTCGGCCTCGGCCGTAACAAGCTGCGTGAAGCTGCCATGCGTGGTGACGTACCGGGTCTGGTTAAAGCCAGCTGGTAAGTACTGTCAAAGTCTCGGTGTCCAGGATCGCAAGATCCTGACCACCGGTGGCCTTGAATCTGGATCAAGCCCCTTTTGGGGCTTGATTCATTTCCGGGGTGTGTCTAGAATACCCGGCTCGCCTGAGCCCGTGTTTTTCATGCTCGGAGATTCTCGGCGACACGTAATAGCCGCAAGGCTAATTTTTTTGTATTAGGAGCGTCTAGCCCATGAGTATGCAGGACCCGTTAGCGGACATGCTAACTCGTATCCGTAATGCCCAGATGGCTGAAAAGTCCGTCGTAAGCATGCCATCTTCCACGTTGAAGGTAGCTGTTGCCAAAGTCCTGAAGGACGAAGGTTACATTGCGGGTTATCAGATCAGCAGCGAAATCAAACCACTGCTGTCCATCGAGCTGAAGTACTTCGAAGGCCGTCCGGTTATCGAAGAAGTGAAGCGCGTTAGCCGTCCAGGCCTGCGTCAGTACAAGTCCGTCGATGATCTGCCAAAAGTTCGTGGCGGTCTCGGTGTGTCTATCGTCTCCACCAACAAGGGTGTGATGACTGATCGTGCTGCGCGCGCTGCCGGTGTCGGCGGCGAAGTTCTTTGCACTGTGTTCTAAGGGGGGATAAGCATGTCTCGCGTCGCTAAGAACCCCGTTAAGCTGCCAGCCGGTGTCGAAGTAAAATTCGCAGGCCAACAGCTTTCGGTGAAGGGTGCCAAGGGCACTCTCGAACTGAACATCCATTCGTCCGTTGAGATCGTTGAAGAAGCCGGTGAGTTGCGTTTCGCTGCTCGCAATGGCGATCAACAGACTCGCGCAATGGCTGGTACCACTCGTGCGTTGGTAAACAACATGGTCCAAGGCGTAAGCCAAGGCTTCGAGCGCAAGCTCCAGCTGGTCGGTGTTGGTTACAAAGCGCAAGCAAAAGGCACAGTGCTGAACCTGGCTCTTGGCTTCTCGCACCCAGTGGATTACGAACTGCCGGAAGGCATCACCGCTGAGACTCCTAGCCAGACCGATATCCTGATCAAGGGCATCGACAAGCAGCTGGTAGGTCAAGTGGCCGCCGAGATCCGCGACTTCCGTCCACCAGAGCCGTACAAAGGCAAAGGTGTGCGCTACGCGGACGAAGTCGTCCGTCGTAAAGAAGCCAAGAAGAAGTAGGGCATAGCAAATGACCGACAAAAAAGTTACTCGACTGCGTCGCGCTCGCAAAGCACGCCTGAAAATGCACGAACTCGAAGTCGTGCGTCTCTGCGTGTTCCGCTCTTCGCAGCACATCTACGCCCAGGTCATTTCGGCCGACGGCAACAAAGTCCTGGCAAGCGCCTCGACTTTGGATAAAGAACTGCGTGATGGTGCCACCGGCAACATCGACGCGGCCACTAAGGTTGGCCAGCTGGTCGCTACGCGTGCTAAGGCCGCTGGCGTCTCGCAAGTGGCTTTCGACCGCTCTGGCTTCAAGTACCACGGCCGCGTTAAAGCGCTGGCTGATGCTGCTCGTGAAGCTGGGCTGGAGTTCTAAGTTATGTCAAATAACGACCAAAAGCGCGACGAAGGCTACATCGAGAAGCTGGTTCAAGTTAACCGCGTAGCCAAAACCGTTAAAGGCGGCCGTATCTTCACTTTCACCGCGTTGACCGTGGTTGGTGATGGTAAGGGCCGTGTTGGCTTCGGCCGTGGCAAGTCGCGTGAAGTGCCTGCTGCGATCCAGAAGGCAATGGAAGCTGCTCGCCGCAACATGATCCAGGTTGATCTGAACGGCACCACTCTGCAGTACGCAATGAAGTCCGCTCACGGCGCTTCGAAGGTGTACATGCAGCCTGCTTCTGAAGGTACCGGTATCATCGCTGGCGGCGCCATGCGTGCTGTCCTCGAAGTTGCTGGCGTTCAGAACGTTCTGGCCAAGTGCTACGGCTCGACTAACCCGGTAAACGTGGTTCACGCCACTTTCAAAGGTTTGAAGGCCATGCAGTCTCCTGAATCCATTGCCGCCAAGCGTGGCAAAAGCGTCAAGGAGATCTTCTGATCATGGCTACCGTTAAAGTTACGCTGATCAAAAGCATGACCGGCCGCATCCCTAACCACAAACTGTGCGTTAAGGGTCTGGGTCTGCGTCGCATCGGTCACACTGTAGAAGTCCTGGATACTCCCGAGAATCGCGGGATGATCAACAAGGCTTACTACATGCTGCGTGTCGAGGGTTAATCGATGAAACTCAATGATCTGAGTCCAGCGCCGGGTTCCCGTCGCGAAAAGCATCGTCCGGGCCGTGGTATCGGTAGCGGTTTGGGTAAGACTGGTGGCCGTGGTCACAAAGGTCAGACCTCCCGCTCCGGTGGCACCATTGCTCCAGGCTTTGAAGGCGGTCAACAGCCGCTGCATCGTCGCCTGCCGAAGTTCGGTTTCGTTTCCCTGAAGGCCATGGACCGCGCAGAAGTGCGTTTGTCCGAGCTGGCTAAAGTGGAAGGCGACATCGTCACCGTGCAGTCCCTGAAAGATGCCAACGTGATCAACGTCAACGTACAGCGTGTGAAAATCATGCTGTCCGGTGAAGTGACTCGCGCTGTCACTATCGGCAAGGGAATCGGCGCCACCAAAGGTGCGCGTGCGGCTATCGAAGCAGCTGGCGGCAAGTTCGAGGAATAAATGGCTAAGCAAGGTGCTCTCTCTGCGCTCGGCAAAGGCGGTATGTCTGAACTCTGGGCTCGTCTGCGTTTTCTGTTCCTGGCGATTATCGTCTACCGAATAGGCGCACACATCCCGGTTCCAGGTATCAACCCGGACCGACTCGCGGACCTGTTTCGACAGAATGAGGGGACCATTCTTAGCTTGTTCAACATGTTTTCCGGCGGCGCGCTGGAACGGATGAGCATCTTTGCACTGGGGATCATGCCGTACATCTCGGCATCGATCATCATGCAACTGATGACCGCCGTCAGCCCGCAGCTGGAGCAGTTGAAGAAGGAAGGTGAAGCTGGCCGTCGCAAGATCAGCCAGTACACCCGCTACGGCACTGTCGTCCTCGCTCTCGTCCAGGCCATTGGCATGTCCATTGGTCTGGCGGGGCAGGGCGTTGCGTTCACTGGTGACTTTGGCTTCCATTTCGTCGCGGTATCCACTTTTGTGGCTGGTGCGATGTTCATGATGTGGCTGGGTGAGCAGATTACTGAGCGTGGTGTTGGCAACGGTATCTCGATGTTGATTTTTTCGGGTATCGTCGCCGGTCTTCCGAGAGCGATCGGGCAGTCTTTCGAGTCTGCACGTCAGGGTGATATCAACATCTTCGCCCTGGTTGCCATCGGTTTGCTGGCAGTAGCGATTATCGGTTTCGTGGTGTTCATTGAGCGTGGTCAGCGTCGTATTGCTGTTCACTACGCCAAGCGTCAGCAGGGCCGTAAGGTCTTCGCTGCGCAGACCAGCCACTTGCCGCTGAAGGTGAACATGGCCGGTGTTATTCCGGCTATTTTCGCGAGCAGCATTTTGCTGTTCCCGGCTTCGTTGGGTGCCTGGTTCGGTCAGTCTGAAGGTATGGGCTGGTTGCAGGACATCTCGCAGTCGATCGCTCCTGGTCAGCCGTTGAATATTCTGCTGTTTAGTGCAGGGATTATTTTCTTCTGCTTCTTCTATACGGCGTTGATGTTCAATCCGAAAGACGTAGCGGAAAACCTGAAGAAGTCCGGTGCCTTTATTCCGGGCATCCGTCCAGGTGAGCAGTCTGCGCGCTACATTGATGGCGTTCTGACTCGCTTGACCATGTTCGGTGCTCTTTACATGACGGCCGTCTGCCTGTTGCCCCAGTTCCTGGTGGTTGCAGCCAACGTACCGTTCTACCTTGGCGGGACCTCGTTGCTGATCGTCGTCGTGGTTGTGATGGACTTCATGTCCCAAGTACAATCGCACCTCGTTTCGCACCAGTACGAATCCCTGATGAAGAAAGCCAACCTGAAGGGTTACGGCAGCGGCATGCTGCGCTGACCCATAAGGTTCGAGGAGTTGGTGATGAAAGTTCGTGCATCGGTGAAAAAGCTGTGCCGTAACTGCAAGATTATTCGCCGCGAAGGTGTTGTTCGAGTAATTTGCAGCGCGGAACCGCGTCACAAACAGCGCCAAGGCTGAGTGTGATTGTGCTTCAAGCCCGGCAGCTAGTGCGCTGCCGGGTTGATTATTTGTTATTACAGCGATATTATCTCGCGCCCTATTTCTTGGCTTCCGGGGCGTAGGTAGCTGTCAATTGGAGTCCCACTGAATGGCCCGTATTGCAGGCGTTAACATTCCAGATAACAAGCATACTGTTATCTCGCTGACCTACATCTATGGTGTTGGTCGCACTACTGCACAGAAAATTTGTGCAGAGACTGGGGTAAACCCAGCAGCAAAGATCAAAGATCTGAGCGACGAGCAGATTGAACAGCTGCGTGGCGAAGTGGCGAAGTTCACCACTGAAGGTGACCTGCGTCGCGAAATCAACATGAAAATCAAGCGCTTGATGGACCTCGGTTGCTATCGCGGTCTGCGTCATCGTCGCGGTCTTCCAGTACGCGGTCAGCGTACCAAGACCAACGCGCGTACCCGTAAAGGTCCGCGTAAGCCGATCCGCAAGTAATCGCCCCAGCGAATCGACAGGAATTTAATCATGGCAAAACCTGCTGCTCGTCCTCGTAAAAAAGTTAAAAAGACAGTGGTTGATGGCATCGCCCACATCCATGCATCTTTTAACAACACCATCGTGACCATCACCGACCGTCAAGGTAACGCTCTTTCCTGGGCTACCTCCGGTGGTTCGGGTTTCCGCGGTTCCCGCAAGTCCACCCCGTTTGCTGCTCAAGTAGCTGCTGAACGTGCTGGTCAAGCTGCGCTGGAATACGGCCTGAAAAACCTTGACGTCAACGTCAAAGGTCCAGGTCCAGGTCGTGAATCCGCAGTCCGCGCTTTGAACGGCTGTGGCTACAAGATCGCCAGCATCACCGACGTGACGCCAATCCCGCACAACGGGTGCCGTCCGCCGAAGAAGCGCCGCGTGTAATCCAGGAGATTGTAAAGAATGGCTCGTTACATTGGTCCAAAATGCAAACTCGCTCGTCGCGAAGGCACCGATCTCTTCCTGAAGAGCGGCGTGCGCGCGATCGAATCGAAGTGCAACATTGAAGCAGCACCTGGTATCCACGGCCAACGCCGCGGTCGCCAGTCCGACTACGGCACCCAACTGCGTGAAAAGCAGAAGGTCCGTCGTATCTACGGCGTTCTCGAGCGTCAATTCAGCGGCTACTACAAAGAAGCTGCTGGCAAGAAAGGTGCAACCGGTGAAAACCTGCTGCAACTGCTCGAATGCCGTCTGGACAACGTTGTATACCGTATGGGCTTTGGTTCGACTCGCGCCGAATCCCGTCAGCTGGTATCGCACAAGTCGATCAGCGTAAACGGTCAGACCGTTAACGTTCCGTCCTACCAGGTTCGTGCTGGTGACGTGGTCGCTGTTCGCGAGAAAGCAAAAAATCAACTTCGCATTGTCCAAGCTCTCGATCTGTGTGCCCAACGTGGCCGCGTAGAATGGGTAGAAGTAGACACTGAGAAGAAGTCGGGCGTTTTCAAGAACGTTCCAGCTCGCAGTGATCTGTCCGCCGACATCAACGAAAGCCTGATTGTCGAGCTCTACTCCAAGTAAGGGCTAGAAAATAGGTGCATCCATGCAGATTTCGGTAAATGAGTTCCTGACACCCCGCCACATTGATGTGCAGGTTGTCAGTCCAACCCGCGCCAAGATCACTCTCGAGCCTCTCGAGCGTGGTTTCGGCCATACCCTGGGCAACGCGCTGCGCCGCATCCTGTTGTCCTCAATGCCCGGCTGTGCAGTAGTCGAGGCCGAGATTGACGGTGTGCTCCACGAGTACAGCGCCATCGAAGGTGTACAGGAAGACGTAATTGAAATCCTGTTGAACCTTAAAGGTCTGGCTATCAAGCTGCACGGTCGTGACGAAGTTACGCTGACCTTGTCGAAGAAGGGTTCGGGGGTGGTTACCGCTGCCGATATTCAGCTGGATCATGATGTCGAGATCGTTAATCCCGATCACGTAATCGCTAACCTGGCGTCTAACGGCGCCCTGAACATGAAGCTCGTAGTGGCTCGTGGTCGTGGTTATGAACCGGCAGACTCGCGTCAGAGCGATGAAGACGAAAGCCGCAGCATCGGTCGCTTGCAGCTTGACTCTTCGTTCAGCCCGGTTCGCCGTATCGCATACGTGGTGGAAAACGCCCGTGTCGAGCAGCGTACTAACCTGGACAAGCTGGTTATTGATCTGGAAACCAACGGTACTCTGGATCCTGAAGAGGCAATTCGCCGCGCTGCAACCATCCTGCAACAGCAGTTGGCTGCGTTCGTCGACCTCAAGGGTGACAGTGAGCCAGTGGTTGTCGAGCAGGAAGACGAGATCGATCCGATCCTGCTTCGCCCGGTTGACGATCTGGAACTGACTGTACGTTCGGCTAACTGCCTTAAGGCGGAAAACATCTACTACATCGGTGACCTGATTCAGCGTACCGAAGTAGAGCTGTTGAAGACTCCGAACCTGGGCAAGAAATCCTTGACTGAAATCAAGGACGTTCTGGCCTCCCGCGGTCTGTCCCTCGGCATGCGCCTCGACAACTGGCCGCCTGCAAGTCTTAAGAAGGACGACAAGGCGACTGCCTGATCGTCGTAATCACCGAACGTAGTGTTTGGTAAGGAATGAACCATGCGTCATCGTAAAAGTGGTCGTCACCTGAGCCGCACCAGCTCGCACCGCAAGGCCATGTTCCAAAACATGGCGGTGTCGCTGTTCGAGCACGAGCTGATCAAAACTACTCTGCCAAAAGCTAAAGAACTGCGCCGCGTTGCCGAGCCGCTGATCACTTTGGCCAAGATAGATAGCGTTGCTAACCGCCGTCTGGCTTTCGACCGTACTCGTTCGAAAGCTATCGTTGGTAAGCTCTTCAACGACCTGGGCAAGCGTTACGCTACCCGTGAGGGTGGCTACCTGCGCATCCTCAAGTGCGGTTTCCGCGCTGGCGACAACGCGCCTATGGCGTACGTCGAGTTGGTTGATCGTGCTACTGCTGGCGAAGCTGTATCTGCCGAGTAAGACGTCAGTCTGAAACAAAGAACCGGGCCTAGTGCCCGGTTTTTTGTGCCTGTAAGAAACGCGCCGTTTGTACAAGCGTCTCCTTCGTCCACATCGTCATGATGTGATGGGGATGATCATTAGTTTTTATCTATCGATGTCTACAAGTTAATGAATTTGTAGCTGTCATATTGATGATCAATACTCCTTCTCAGCCGATAGCCGGCAGTTCAAGACCGACAGAGGAAGGAACATCGCATGAGCCAAAACAAAACGCTTACTACCGCCAGTGGCGCTCCTGTTGCCGATAACCAGAATTCCCGTTCCGCTGGCCCTCGTGGCCCGCTGCTGCTCGACGACTTTCACCTGATCGAGAAGCTTGCTCACTTCAACCGTGAAAACATCCCAGAGCGCCGCGTACACGCCAAGGGCTCGGGTGCCTACGGTACGTTCACCGTGACGCGCGATATCACTCAATACACCAGCGCGAAGCTGTTTGAGGCAGTCGGCAAGCAAACCCCCACTTTCCTGCGGTTTTCCACCGTGGGTGGCGAGCGTGGTTCGGCCGATACCGAGCGTGATCCACGCGGGTTTGCCTTGAAGTTCTACACCGAGGAAGGAAACTGGGACATCGTGGGCAACAACACCCCCGTGTTCTTCATTCGTGATCCACTGAAGTTCCCGGACTTTATCCACACCCAGAAGCGTTTGCCGCAAAGCAACCTGAAGAGTGCTCAGGCGATGTGGGACTTCTGGTCGCATTCGCCCGAGGCGCTGCACCAGGTCACCATCCTGTTTTCCGACCGCGGTATCCCTGATGGATACCGTCACATGCACGGCTTCGGCAGCCACACTTACAGCCTTATCAACGCTCAGGGCGAGCGTCACTGGGTGAAATGGCACTACAAGACCAAACAAGGGATCAAGAACCTTGCACCTGCCGAGGCTGCTCGCCTGGCGGGTACTGATCCGGATTACGCTCAGCGCGACTTGTTCAATGCAATCGACCAGGGTGATTTTCCGAAATGGCGCGTGTGCATTCAGATCATGAGCGAGGCTCAAGCAGCGGCGCACTACGAGAACCCGTTTGATGTCACCAAAACCTGGTCGCAGAAAGAGTTTCCACTGATTGAAGTCGGAGAACTTGAGCTCAATCGCAATCCGCAGAACTACTTCGCGGAAGTCGAGCAAGCCGCGTTCGGGCCCAGCAACATGGTTCCAGGCGTTGGACTGTCGCCGGATCGTATGCTGCAAGGTCGGGTCTTCGCCTATGCGGACGCTCATCGCTACCGTGTCGGCACCAATCACCAGCAGTTGCCCGTCAATGCTCCTCGGAGTCCGGTCAACAGTTATCAGCGCGATGGTTCGATGGCTTTTGGCAGCAATGGCGGTGCGACGCCGAACTACGAGCCCAACAGCTACGTCGAGTCGCCGAAGCAGGCGCCTCGTTACGCAGAGCCGGCGTTGGCCCTCAGTGGTGCCGCCGATCGTTACGACCACCGTGAAGACACGGACTACTACAGTCACGCCGGCGCATTATTCCGCTTGATGACTGAAGAGCAGAAATCACTGCTGGTCAGCAACATCGCCGGTGCGATGGCGGGTGTGTCGAGTGATGTGGTTGACCGCCAGTTGCAACATTTCTACAAGGCTGACCCGGCGTATGGAGACGCAATCGCAAAGTTGCTCAACGTACAGCTTAACGAAGTCTAAATGAGAAGCAGAACCGCCCTTGTTTGGGCGGTTTTTGCGTTATTTCAGCCGGTTTTCTCAGAATATCTTCGCTTTTATTGCGTCTTGCGAGTGACGATACCGGCATGTTGGTTCAAACTACAACTTTCAAGCAGGGAGATGTAGGGCGATGCAGGGCCACCCAGATGTAATCGATTACCTCAACACGTTGCTGACCGGCGAACTGGCCGCGCGTGATCAATATTTCGTCCACTCGCGGATGTATGAGGACTGGGGTTTCACCAAGCTCTACGAACGAATCAACCACGAGATGGAAGAGGAAGCAGGGCACGCTGATGCCCTGATGCGCCGGATTCTGATGCTCGAGGGCACGCCGCGGATGCGTCCGGACGATCTCGATGTCGGCACCACAGTCACCGAGATGCTCGAAGCGGATTTGCGCCTGGAATACAAAGTGCGGGCAGCGCTGTGCAAGGGCATCAAGCTCTGCGAGCAACACAAGGACTATGTCAGCCGCGAAATGCTGCGGGTTCAATTGCATGACACCGAAGAAGATCACACCTACTGGCTCGAGAAGCAGTTGGGTCTGATCAAGTTGATCGGGCTTGAGAACTACCTGCAATCCCACACCTGATTGCTGCGAATACAAAAAAGCCCCTGTCACTGATGAAGTGACAGGGGCTTTTTCATGGGGCCCGGTTAAGCCCTGTCGCGTTCCAGCAGCGGCTTGAGGTAGTAACCGGTGTGGGATTGCTTCATCTCTGACACCTCCTCCGGCGTGCCGACGGCAATGATCTGTCCGCCCTTGGAACCGCCCTCCGGACCCAGGTCCACCAGCCAGTCGGCGGTCTTGATCACGTCCAGGTTGTGTTCGATCACCACCACTGTATTGCCGTGGTCGCGCAGGCGGTGCAAAACGTCCAGCAGTTGCTGGATATCCGCGAAGTGCAGCCCGGTAGTGGGTTCGTCGAGGATGTACAGGGTCTTGCCGGTATCGCGCTTGGACAGTTCGCGGGACAGCTTCACCCGCTGGGCTTCACCGCCGGAAAGCGTGGTCGCCGATTGCCCCAGCTTGATGTACGACAGTCCGACGTCCATCAAGGTTTGCAGCTTGCGCGCCAGGGCCGGTACGGCATCGAAGAACACCCGTGCTTCCTCGATGGTCATCTCGAGGGTCTCGTGGATGCTCTTGCCCTTGTACTTGATCTCCAGGGTCTCGCGGTTGTAACGCTTGCTCTTGCACACGTCGCAGGGCACGTAGATGTCCGGCAGGAAGTGCATCTCGACTTTGATCAGGCCGTCGCCCTGGCAGGCCTCGCAGCGGCCGCCCTTGACGTTGAAGGAGAAACGCCCCGGCCCGTAGCCCCGGGAGCGGGACTCCGGTACGCCGGCGAACAACTCGCGGATCGGTGTGAACAACCCGGTGTAGGTCGCCGGGTTGGAGCGCGGTGTACGGCCGATCGGGCTCTGGTCGATGTCGACGACCTTGTCCAGGTGTTCCAGACCCTTGATGCTGTCGTGAGCGGCAGCTTCAAGCGTCGTCGCGCCGTTCAGCGCCGTGGCGCTCAATGGAAACAGCGTGTTGTTGATCAGCGTCGACTTGCCCGAGCCGGACACGCCGGTCACGCAGGTCAACAAACCGATTGGAATCTCCAGGTCGACATTGCGCAAGTTGTTGCCGCGAGCACCCTTGAGCGACAGCGACAGCTTCTTGTTGCGCGGCGTGCGGTTGGCAGGGACTTCGATCTTCACCCGGCCCGACAGATATTTGCCGGTCAGGGAGTCAGGGTGAGCCATGACTTCGGCCGGTGTGCCTTCGGCGACGATGTGCCCGCCGTGCACGCCAGCGCCCGGTCCGATGTCCACCACGTAATCGGCCAGACGGATCGCGTCTTCGTCGTGCTCGACCACGATCACCGTGTTGCCGATATCGCGCAGGTGCTTGAGGGTGCCGAGCAACCGGTCGTTATCGCGCTGGTGCAGACCAATCGAAGGTTCGTCGAGGATGTACAGCACGCCGACCAGGCCAGCGCCAATCTGGCTGGCCAGACGAATACGCTGGGCCTCGCCACCGGACAGGGTGTCCGCGCTGCGATCCAGCGACAGGTAGTCGAGGCCGACGTTGACCAGGAATTGCAGGCGCTCGCGAATTTCCTTGAGGATCTTGTCGGCGATTTCGCCACGTCGGCCGGTGAGCTTGAGCCCGCCAAAATAATCGGACGCATCGCCGATTGGCAGGTTGGTCACCGCCGGCAGGGTTTTCTCGCCAACCCACACGTGCCGCGCTTCACGCCGCAGACGGGTGCCACGGCAATCCGGGCACGACTGGGTGCTGAGGAACTTGGCCAGTTCTTCGCGCACCGATGCCGATTCGGTTTCGCGGTAACGGCGTTCCAGGTTCGGCACGATGCCTTCGAACGGGTGCGAGCGTTTGACGATATCGCCACGGTCGTTCAGGTATTTGAAATCGACGTTTTGCGAGCCGCTGCCGTGCAGGATGAATTTCTGCTGATCGGCGGGCAGTTCGTTGAACGGAACTTCCAGGCTGAATTTGTAGTGCGAGGCCAGCGAGCCGAGCATCTGGAAGTAATAGACGTTACGCCTGTCCCAGCCACGAATCGCCCCTTCGGCCAGGGTCAGTTCGCCATTGACCAGGCGCTTGATATCGAAGAACTGCTTCACCCCCAAACCATCGCAGGTCGGGCAAGCGCCGGCCGGGTTGTTGAAGGAGAACAGCTTGGGTTCCAGTTCGCTGATCGCGTGGCCGCAGATCGGGCAGGCGAAGCGTGCGGAGAAGATCATCTCTTCACCCGGCTCGTCGTCCATCGGCGCCACCAGGGCGATACCGTCCGCCAGTTTCAGCGCGGTCTCGAAGGATTCGGCCAGGCGCTGTTGCAGGTCGGCGCGAACCTTGAAGCGGTCGACCACGACATCGATGGTGTGTTTTTTCTGCTTGTCGAGCTTGGGCGCTTCGTCCAGTTCATAGAGCTTGCCGTTGATTCGGGCGCGGACGAAGCCCTGCGCGCGCAGCTCTTCGAAAACCGACAGGTGCTCGCCTTTGCGCTCGCGGATGACCGGCGCCAACAGCATCAGCTTGCTGCCCTCCGGTTCGGCGAGGACCAGGTCGACCATCTGGCTGACGGTCTGCGCTTCCAGCGGGATGTCGTGATCCGGGCAGCGGGGAATACCCACGCGTGCATAAAGCAGACGCAGGTAGTCGTAGATTTCGGTGATGGTGCCGACCGTCGAACGCGGGTTATGCGAGGTCGACTTCTGTTCGATGGAAATCGCCGGCGACAGGCCTTCGATGGTGTCGACGTCGGGCTTTTCCATCATCGACAGGAACTGCCGGGCATAGGCCGACAGCGATTCGACGTAGCGACGCTGACCTTCGGCGTACAGGGTGTCGAAAGCCAGGGACGACTTGCCGGAGCCGGACAGGCCGGTGATGACGATCAGCTTGTCCCGCGGCAGGGTCAGGTCGATGTTCTTCAGGTTGTGGGTTCGAGCCCCACGAATCAGGATCTTGTCCAAGGTGGCCTCGCTCGGCGGGCGTCGAAAACGTAGGAGTATACGGCCAAATACTGGATGGATGCACACTATCAAACGAGTGGGCTACTGTCTTACATGAAGAGTGTGTCAGCAATGCGCGTCAAAGCGTCGCGATATACCCTGCCAATCGATGGGACTGGTAGAATCGCCGCCGGTTCACATGAGGTTTTTCCATGCACGATCCCCACAGCGAGCGCATGAGTGGCAGCGAGACCCGCGCGGCAAGCGGTCTGGCCCTGGTGTTCGCCTTCCGTATGCTTGGCATGTTCATGGTGTTGCCGGTACTGGCGACCTATGGGATGGATCTGGCTGGCGCCACGCCGGCGCTGATCGGTCTGGCGATTGGCGCCTATGGCCTGACCCAGGCAGTGTTCCAGATTCCTTTCGGTTTCATTTCCGACCGCATCGGTCGCCGCCCGGTGATTTACCTGGGCCTGATCGTGTTTGCCCTCGGCAGTCTGCTGGCAGCCAATGCCGACTCGATCTGGGGCGTGATTGCCGGCCGGATCCTGCAGGGCGCCGGGGCGATTTCCGCGGCGGTCATGGCCTTGCTGTCCGACCTGACCCGCGAGCAGCACCGGACCAAGGCCATGGCCATGATCGGCATGACCATCGGCCTGTCGTTTGCGGTGGCCATGGTGGTCGGCCCGCTGCTGACCCGCGCCTTCGGGTTGTCCGGGCTGTTCCTTGCCACGGGCGGTATGGCGCTGTTCGGCATCGTGATCGTGATGTTCATGGTGCCGCGCTCCACCGGCCCGTTGCAGCACCGTGAGTCCGGTGTCGCGCGCCAGGCGCTGATCCCGACCCTCAAGCATCCGGACCTGTTGCGCCTGGACCTGGGCATTTTTGTGTTGCACGCGATGCTGATGTCCAGCTTCGTCGCCTTGCCGCTGGCGCTGGTCGAGAAAGCCGGGCTGCCCAAAGAGCAGCACTGGTGGGTATACCTGACCGCGTTGCTGATTTCTTTCTTCGCCATGATCCCGTTCATTATCTACGGCGAGAAGAAACGCAAAATGAAACGAGTTTTACTCGGCGCCGTCGTGACGCTGATGCTCACTGAGCTATTCTTCTGGCAGTTCGGCGACAGCTTGCGGACTCTGGTGATCGGTACGGTGGTGTTCTTCACCGCGTTCAATCTGCTGGAAGCTTCGTTGCCGTCGCTGATCAGCAAGGTTTCACCGGCCGGCGGCAAGGGCACGGCGATGGGGGTTTACTCCACCAGCCAGTTCCTCGGCTCGGCACTGGGGGGAATCCTCGGTGGCTGGCTGTTCCAGCATGGCGGTCTGTCGGTTGTGTTCCTCGGATGCGCCGCTCTCGCTGCCCTCTGGCTGGCCTTTGCTGTTACCATGCGCGAACCTCCCTACGTCACGAGCCTGCGCTTGCCGTTGTCGCCCGAGGCGATCCGCGAAGCGGGTCTGGTCGAGCGCCTGAAGGCGGTCGTAGGGGTAACAGATGCAGTCATCGTCGCGGAAGAGGCGGCGATTTACATCAAACTGGACACCGAACTATTGGATCGCACCACCCTTGAGCGCCTGGTGAACAACCCGGCCGGGGCAGCGTGCGTAGCCTAGGAGAACGTTATGGCCCGTGGGGTTAACAAAGTCATATTGGTCGGCACTTGCGGCCAGGATCCCGAAGTTCGCTACTTGCCTAACGGTAACGCCGTGACCAACCTGAGTCTGGCGACCAGCGAACAGTGGACCGACAAGCAAACCGGTCAGAAAGTCGAAAAGACCGAATGGCACCGTGTGTCGATGTTCGGCAAGGTTGCAGAAATCGCTGGCGAATACCTGCGTAAAGGTTCGCAGGTCTACATCGAAGGCAAGCTGCAGACCCGCGAGTGGGAAAAAGACGGTATCAAGCGCTACACCACCGAAATCGTGGTCGACATGCAAGGCACCATGCAACTGCTGGGCGGCCGTCCACAGGGCGACCAGCAAGGCCAGGGCGGCGGTAACAACTACCAGCAATCCGCTCCGCGCCAGCAGGCTCCGCGTCCACAGCAGTCGGCACCGCAACAGTCGCGCCCGGCTCCACAGCAGGCGGCTCCTCAGCCGGCTCCGGATTTCGACAGCTTTGATGACGATATTCCGTTCTAATTCTTACCTAAGACTATTCTGTAAAGTTTAGGCTTGAGACCCCCGCCCTGCGGGGGTTTTGCGTTTTTGTGCGTCAATGCACCGGTCACGTTTGCTGACTTGGAGGCCGTGGGTGAGGGTATTGCTCACGTAACAGAGGCTTTTGTGTGCATGACTTTTCCATGTTGCCATGCCAGAAGCATCGCGACTGCTTGAACTGCACTGAGCAAGTTTGCACCAAGGGTGATGATGAAAAACTGGAGCGCCTGAAAAACAACGTGATGGCATTCGCTTGCAGCTTGGTAAAGCTCAAGAAGCCTCTGAAGAAGACGTCTACGGTGCAGATCGCTGGAGTCAGCATCAAAGTAAGACGCTGGACAGAATCGGGCAGCTTATCGAGATTCTGGAGTCGCCAAGCACTGCGAACGGCTCGGCAATCCGTTTGAGCATTGATCAGGAATTCAGTCCACTGAAGCGCGAGATCGCAGCTCGCTCAGGCATTTCAAAGCTCGCCACATCGACATCAGTGGAGCCTGATCTTGATGAACTTCGCTTGCTCCATGGAGGTAGCCATGGCTAAGCATTTGACCAGCAAGGACATCAACATCCTAGTCAACCTGATTGATACCTGGGAAAGAAAATTGGGCTGGGAAGTTCTCTGCGATGCGGCGGCATCCCTCGTTGGCGTGAGGCCGCCCCGTCAGACCCTTAACTCGCACGCGCAAATCAAAGCGCGTTCGGGCACAAGAAAAAACAGCAGAAAACAGGCTTTGTCTCGACGAAAAGACCGCCGAGCTTGAGCATTGCAGAGCAACGCATCAAACGCTTGGAAAACGAAAATGACCGTCTTAAAGCCGAGAATGCGGGTCTCCTGGAGAGATTTCTCAAATGGCAATACAACGCTTACAAGCATGGTGTACCAAAGGAGAAGCTTGATGCAAAGCTGCCAGCGATTGATCGCGACTCGTCAGAATAGAACTGACCATGGTGCTCGGATAGCCGGTTGCAGTGTTTCAGAATAAAAAATTGAATGAGCCATATTTTTCCACTGGGACTGCAGATAGCTCGAATATCGGAGTTTCGAGTCGCTTTCAGCCATAATGCGCCCAGCTCGCCTTTGGTTGGAAAGTTTTAGTGGGCACCCGTATATGCTGATTGAGTCCACAGAACTGGCACTAAACGCCTTTCTACCATCATGGATCGCTACTGATTAGCTGTCGCATAGTGCACTCAGGGGCTCTAGGCAGCGGCGCGTACAAATTGGATACAGGTAGGTTGGCATGAGTGCGATACCTTTCACGGATCGTGAATTGAAGCGGGCATGGCGGGATCTTTCTGCCATTGCCTCGCCCCCATCTGGCGATATGCGCAAGAATCCGCATCGCCTTCTGTTGTTCTATGCCGTTGAATGTGGCTTGAAAGCCGTCTGGTTGAAGCGGCAGAACCGCTCCCTTTTTGACCGCGCGGACATTGAGAAGACCGGTCATGATCTCCGTCAGGTACTCAAGGAGTTAAAGGTGGGCAGTCAGTTTTCATTGCCAGAAAATTTACAGCTTTCATCCGTCACGCGGGGCCAGAATCAGGTTCCGCGCAATGGCGATATCAGTATCCTGCATCAGGCCTGGCGCTACGGTGGAGTGTGTTCGGCACCCACTGATCAAGATTGCGAAGTTCAGCTGCAAAAGGTGTTGGACTGGATTCAAGGAGAACTCAAATGAGCTTGCGGAATACCGTTGCCGATCGCCTTTTGACCTGGCTGGATGTAGAGCGCCTGTTAAAGCAAAGGACGGCGCTGTGGAGTCGTCTTCCAGATGGCGTGCACTCCATCGACTGTTTTGCTGATGGGATGGAGATTCGTCATGCTGTCGAGGCCAACGCAGTTGAAGACTGGATAGCCAGTGTTTTTTCTCATGCTTACGACCGTGAGCGAAAGGCCATTCGCCTGCGTATCGCAGACGCCTGGTACCCCGTGCAGTTGGTCGTTGAATCTGCCGCAATAGTCAACGGGGAAAGTCCGACTTACCCCTTGTGGCGGGATGTGACTTATCTCCCGGAGGAGGTCACAGAGCAGCCTACGGATTTATCTAGTCTGTCCGTCCAGCGTTGGCCAGCAGTCTGGACAGCAGGCCCTTACATGGTTTCGTTCCACTCGTTCAAGGGCGGTGTGGGACGTACAACTGCGCTGATGACCTACGTTGCGGCTTGCATGCAGGAGCCCAGTGAGGGCCCGAAAAAAGTCCTCGTGATTGATGCAGACCTAGAGGCTCCGGGAGTTAGCTTCTGGCTGGATGAGGTGAATCGGCCGACAGTTTCATTCGTACAGTTGCTGGAGGCATTGCATTACCCGCCGGTCAGTGCCGAGGAAACACTGGACTTTTTTGCCGAAGAACTGCGCAAAACCTCATTGAGCGTTTCGGGCATGCAGCGCGAGTTGTTCATTTTGCCAGCCGCACTCGATCTTTCCGAAATTCAGGACATGCCCGTGGCACCAGAGCACTTGGCCCGCCATCCTGATAACCCGTGGCGCTTGTCCGATCATCTACACGCACTGGGTCGACGTTTAGGTGTTGATGCTGTCTTCATTGACCTTCGGGCGGGTTTGAGCGAGCTGGCCAGTCCGATTCTTTTTGACCCGCGTGTAGACCACTTCTTTGTCAGCACGGTGGCGCCGCAGTCGGTGATGGGGATGGCTGAAGTGCTGCGGCGCTTGCACGCTTTCAATAGCCGACTGCCTTTAGATAGGCGAGATGATGCTCGGCCAACCGTCATCTTGAGTTTGTTGACTAAAGAGCTGCGTGAAGCAGATAGCTACGAGCGGGCATTAGAGATGCTTGGGGAGGCATATCCAGCTGTCGATACCCTAGCCTCAGGCGTCCAATGGTTGGAAGCAGAGTTCTTGAGCACCCTCATGTCTATCAGTTCTGTGCGGGAGGCTCTGGATGTTTTGCCTGCGTCAAACCGGCTGTTTACCGGGGCTAGTGAATGGGCTGAAGCCCTTTATGCCGAGCTAGCTCCGACGCCGCAAGGCGCGTCGGCTGTAGTGAGTGCCGAGTCTTCTAGGCAGGCACTGGCTACACGACTGCACGAAGTTTGTAAGGTGGCACAGTTCGCAGAAAGCGATGGCAATGCTTCGATCTTAGCGATTGAGCCATTACTAAACTTGGGCAAGCTCCACGCTAAGGAGTTGCCCAATTTGTTGATGATTGGTGCTAAGGGAGCGGGCAAGACTTTCACCTGCCGACAAATTGTCAGGAGCGGCAAATGGAGTCTCTTTTTGGAGAGGCTTGGGTTTGACGCGGCTAGTACCGTTGATGCATCTATTTTTCCCGCACTTTGGTCCAGCAACATTGAAGATTCGCCAGAAGGCGAGATCAAGACCGCGCAGGGAGGTGCGCTCGATTTGATCGCGGGTGATAAGAGCAACCTGAAGCGTGGCTCGGACTTGTCTCGCTTAATCAAGGATGCACTTGGCAATCCACCTGCATCCTGGGAGCACTTTTGGGATGGGCTCATCGCGCAGCAGTTAGGTGCAGTCGATGGCAAGTTGAGTACGCTGAATGAGGAACTGATCAAAAAATCAGCGCGTATCATTATTGTTTTCGATGGCATTGAGGATGCGTTTGAAGATGCGACCAATAGCGTCGCTGCTGAAGCTATTCAGGCATTGCTGAGGTTGACCAATCGTTTGAGCGAACTGGATAGCAGGCACATTGGCGCGATAATTTTTGTGCGAGCGGACTATGTGCAGGCTGCGGTTCGACAAAATTTCGGTCAACTGCAACAACGTTATCAACCGTTCCGACTGCAATGGAATCCGGAGAGCTTTTTACGGCTAGCTTTCATGCTTAGCTGCCAGGCCGGAATTCATGCTGATGATCCAAGCTCGGCCGAATCACTCCGCGTGGAGCAGTTGAAAGACAAGCTTGAAGAATTATGGGGGAAAAAGCTCGGTAGCGAAAAATCGAAAGAAGCTCACTCTGCTCGTTGGGTGTATGCAGCCTTATGTGACCTGAAAGGCAATGTTCAGGCCCGCGACTTGGTACGGTTCCTCAAGTTTGCCTCTGACATCGAGTCGGAAAGAGTTGGATCTTCGTGGACAGATCGTGTCCTCTCTCCCGAGTCAATGCGAAAAGCTATTCCGTTTTGCAGTCAAGAAAAGGTTAGCGAAGCCGTCGCGGAGATTGCACCACTCAAAATGTGGACTCAATTGTTAAAGCAAAATGGTGTCCGCTCACTCAGGGTTCCTTTCAGTCAGGAAAGCGTTTGCCTGACAGTCGAGTTATTGGGGGCACTGCAAGATATCGGTGTCATTTATGAAGATCTTGATGGCAAATTGGGCGAAGAGCGACTTTTCCTACCGGAAATTTACCGTTCCGGGCTAGGTTTTGAAACGTCGGCGACTGGGCGTCCACGCATGCAGGCTTTGCTCAAGAAAAATATTGGGAGCATTCCTTTGTGAGCCGATTTCTCTAATGTTTTGCCGGTAAAAAACTAAATTATTTACGTATTTCTTTACATTTAAGTGAGTGTTCTTCATTTTTTGATTGGATTTATTTTATTTAAAAGGTTTTTTGCTATTAGTGGCTCTTTTGATATTTGTATCTAGGTATCCACTTCCGTACTAAAGCAGCCTCAAGCTACAAGCGGCAAGCTGAAACACAAAACCCGCACTTCACTTCGAAGTGCGGGTTTTTTATGGGCGGTAAAATTTGGTTGCAGACTCAGGCCGCTAGGAACTCGTTGGTCGACACCACGCTGGCATACGCAAACGCCAGGGCTGCCATGAACGCTGCATGAACCTGCACCGCCGCAACCGTCACGCCATTGAACTCCAGGTCACGGGTGGCGCAGGCGTCGTGGATCACGGTGACCGTATAGCCAAAATCCGCCGCCGCACGGGTGATGCCGTCGACGCACATGTGGCTCATGCTGCCCACGACCACCAGTTCCTTGATGCCTTGCTCGTCGAGGATCGATTTCAATTCGGTTTCGCGGAATGAGTTGACGAAGTGCTTGAGTACCACCGGTTCGTCGGCGCGGTTGAGCACTTTCGGATGCAGCTTGGCGCCTTCGGAGTTCGGAGTGAAAAACGGCGCCTCTTCGGAGGTGAATTCGTGGCGGATGTGCACCACCGAATCCCCCGCGTCGCGGAAGGCCTTGATCAGGCGGACGGCGTTGTCGGCGGCGGCGTCGGCACCGACCAGCGGCCACTTGCCTTGGGGGAAGTAGTCGTTCTGGATATCGACTACGATGAGCGCTTGCTTGGCCATGACTGTTTCCTCGAAGTGTGTGTTGGTGTGGAATGAAGTATTGGCTGTGGCAGGCAATCCGAGGATTGGCCGCACCGACAATAGAAGGGGGAAAACTGACAATGGACGCAGAAAGGGCAATCGCCGAACTCGGTGTGCTGATCTATCCCGGCGCGCAGATGGCGGCGGTGCACGGTTTGACGGACTTGTTCGGGGTGGCGAACCGGATCGCCGCCGAGCATCAGGCTGCGCAGTTACCGCTGTTGCGGGTCAGCCATTGGCAGGTCGAGGGTGATCAGCCGCCGGTTCGGGTATTCGATAGTCATTCCGGCCCGGGGCGCGCCCTGGTGGCCGTGTTGATTCCGCCGTCGATCGGCGGTTTTTCCGAGGGCCAGGCGCCACAGGGATTGATCCGCTGGTTGCGTGAGCAACATGCCAGCGGTGCGACACTGGGCGGGGTTTGCGTGGGTTCTATCCTGTTGGCCGAAAGCGGTCTGCTTGACGGTCGCAGCGCCACTACCCACTGGACCTCGGCCAAAGCCTTCGCCGAGCGTTATCCGGCGATCAGACTCAAGGCCGATACGCCGATTGTCGATGACGGCGACCTGATTACCACCGCCGGGCTGATGGCCTGGTCCGAACTGGGTCTGCGCCTGGTCAATCGACTGCTGGGGCCGAGCATCGCCACCAACACCGCACGTTTTCTGGTGGTGGAACACAGCGACAGCGCCAGTGAGTGCGGCAGCAACTTTGCGCCGATCCTCAGTCATGGCGATGCGGCGATCCTCAAGGTGCAACACTGGCTGCAAAGCACCGGGGCGACCGATGTGTCGCTGGCGGCGATGGCCGAAAAGGCAGGGCTGGAAGAACGTACCTTCCTGCGCCGCTTCCGCGCGGCCAGCGGGCTCAAACCCACCGAATACTGCCAGCATCTGCGGGTCGGCAAGGCCCGGGAAATGCTTGAGTTCACCAACGGCACTATCGATCACATCGCCTGGACCGTGGGGTATCAGGACCCCGGGGCATTTCGTGCGACGTTCAGGAAAATCACCGGGTTGGCGCCGAGTGATTATCGGACGCGGTTTGGGGTGACGCCGGGGGCCGCGGCACGGTAGGCCGTTCACAACAAATCCCCCTGTGGGAGCGGGCTTGCTCCGGGCGGCGTTCCGACGAATGCGGACTTTCAGTCAACATTTGCGGTGAATGACACTCTGCTTTCGCGAGCAAGCCCGCTTCCACATGTGTTCTGTGCCAGTCTGGAATCGTGCAAAATGCCGGAGTATCAAAGGGCGTCGTGCAGAATAAAACAGGCCTAATGCCATCGCTGTCTGTGCAACGGGCTGATTTTAAACCCCTTTTCCCTCGACGGGCCTTGGCCTGATCTCTGCACCCCTTCAGCTACATTCATCAAGCGTCGATTGAAGGGGGATGCATGACCCCAGCAAACTCCAGGAGACTGGTGGTCGCCCATTCGGTGCTCGCCGATGCACCGCAGCACGAAGTTGAAACCAACCGTGCGCTGGCCCGCTGGCTGGCTCAGATACTGGGGCTCAAGTATGGCGGCAGCTACGACCCGCAACTGCATGTCGGGCGGGACCTCTACCTGTTGCCGACCCAGACCCTGGTGGGCGCTGCGATTGCCCGGCAACTGGGGGTCAAGGGGCCGGAGGATTTGTGGGGTGGTTATGTCGACCACGACTTCATTTGCACCAAGGCCATCAGCCACGGATTGCTCAACCGCCACGCCCATGCGCCGCCAGGCTGGGCTCCGTTGTTTTCCGAGCGGGTGCGCAGCGTGGTGCTCGACGGTCTCAGTGTGTTCTCTCTGAAGGATGCGCGTCCGGCGGCAGAGCATTTGCTGTACACCGGGCCGATCCGCCTGAAACCGATTCATGCCTGTGCCGGACGTGGTCAGGAAGTGATCAAAAGCCTCGACGAGTTCGATGAGCTGCTTGCCCAGCCGGAGGCTGAGGCGATGTTCACCGAAGGCGTGGTACTCGAACAGGACCTGGACCAGGTGATCACCCACAGCGTCGGCCAGAGTCGTATCGGCGGCCACGTACTCAGTTACTGCGGTGATCAATATTTGACCGAGGACGCTCAGGGGGAACAGGTGTATGGCGGGTCCAACCTGCTGGTGGTGCCAGGCGGCTATGACGCATTACTGGAACTGGATCTTCCGGAAGACGTGCGCCTGGCGATCCATCAGGCACAGGTGTTCGACAGCGCGGCGGATGAAGCCTATCCCGGTTTCTATGCCTCGCGGCGCAACTACGACATCGCCCAGGGCGTCGGCAGCGACGGCCGGCCACGCAGCGGTGTGCTGGAGCAGTCCTGGCGCATGGGCGGTGCCAGCAGCGCCGAGGTGGCGGCCTTGCAGAGTTTCGTCAACGATCCGGGGATATGCGCGATTCGTGTGTCTTCGGTGGAAACCTACATCGACCAGCCGCTACCGGCGGACGCCATCGAGGTGTACCGCGGGCCGGCGCAGGCCAGTGACTTTCTCCTCAAGTACGTGACGGTTGAATCCTATGACGGCTAGAAGCGAATCCATTCAGATCGACATCGACGACGAACAGATGAGCGGGACCTTCCTGAGTCCCAAATCGAAAGTTCCCGGTGTGCTCTTCGTGCACGGTTGGGGCGGCAGCCAGGAGCGGGACCTGGAGCGCGCCAAAGGCATCGCCGGCTTGGGATGCGTGTGCCTGACATTCGATTTGCGCGGGCACACCAATGGCACCGGTATCCCATTGACACGGGTGACCCGGGAAGACAATTTGCGCGACCTGCTGGCGGCCTATGACCGCTTGCTCGCGCACCCGGCTCTCGATACCTCGGCGATTGCCGTGGTCGGCACCAGTTACGGGGGGTATCTGGCCTCGATCCTGACCTCGCTCAGGCCGGTTCGCTGGCTGGCGTTGCGGGTGCCGGCGCTGTATCGCGACGAGCAATGGCACGCGCCGAAACGCGATCTGGACAAGCTGGACCTGCGTGATTACCGAAGCACCCTGGTGCGTGCCGACAGCAATCGCGCCTTGCATGCCTGCTCGCAATTCACCGGGGATGTCCTGCTGGTGCAGTCCGAGACCGACGACTATGTGCCCCATTCGACGATCATGAGTTACCGCGCGGCGTGCCAGCAGACTCACTCGCTGACCCATCGCATCATCGATGGTGCCGATCACGCGCTGAGCGACCCGGTTTCGCAGCAGGCCTACACCTCGATCCTTGTCGGCTGGATTACCGAGATGGTGGTGGGGGAGCGGTTGAGCATTATTCAATCCCGGTGATTTGCGGTGTGCTCGCGAAGGCGTCTTCACAACCAGCACAAAATCACTTGGGTTTTTTCTCTATCCGCAGCGCCTTGGCCTTGGCTTCCACCAGCAAATACATCACCAGGGTAATCAACAGCGGCAGGATGAAATAAATCGCCCGATAGGCCAGCAGTCCCGCCACCAGGCTGCCCCGCGAAGCCTCGTGTTGCAGCAGGGCCACAAACACGGCTTCCAGCACGCCGAGCCCGGCCGGGATGTGAGTGATGACCCCGGCGATGGCGCTGATCAACAGCACGCCCAACACCAGTGGATAGTCCAGTTTGCTCGGCAGCAAGGTGAAAATCACCGCCGCCATCAGCGACCAGTTCAGGGCACCGAGGGCCAGTTGCAGCACCGCCATGCGCAAGGATGGCAGGTCGATTTCGATGCCGCGAATCGCCCACTCCCGACGCCTGGCAAACCGGCACGCCGCCAGGTACCCGGCGCTCAGCAGCAACAACACGACCCCCACGCCTTGCAGCGTGCTACTGCTGAGCTTCCAGCCCGGAGGCATGCGTACCAGCCCGCTGCTGAACACGGCACCGGCAATTACCATGTACCCAAACCAGTTGGTCGCCAGGCTCAGGCCGAGGATTTTCGCGATGTTGCTCTTGCTGACCCCGAGCCGCGAATACAACCGGTAACGCATGGCGATGCCGCCGACCCAGGCGCTGAGGTTCAGGTTGAAGGCGTAGCTGATGATTCCCACCGGCAGGATTTGCTTCCAGGTCAGGTTCTGGCGGATGTAAGTGCGGCCGATCAGGTCGAAGCAGGCGTACACCAGAAAACTCACCAGGGTCAGCCCCGACGCAATGATCAGTGTGCGCACCTTGAAGTCCGCCAGGTTATCGAACACTTCGTTCCATTCCAGGCGCTGGGCGAGCATCGTGAACAGCACGATCAGCATCAGGAAGAACAGCATCGTCAGCGGTCGTTTCCAGCGGCTCCAGTGCGACTTGCCCGGGCTTTTGGCGTGAGTTGCCGTGTGGGGATCAGCGCGGTTCATGGTCAGCGCTCTCGGTCGGAGGGGGGAAGGGTTTCAGGCGAGGTTTATGCGCCGGCAACCAACCGGCCCATGCCGGGAAATGCCGCAGGAAGTGGAACACCAGAAAACCGATGGTCATGTGCCAGACACGCCCGCGTGGCGCGATGTCGTGAGACATGACCTTGCAGTGGTTGTCGCTGAGGTCTTCCAGGCGATCGAACAGAACTCGATTGAAGCCACGGTCGCGGATCAGCACGTTGGCTTCCAGATTCAGCGACAGGCTCAACGGGTCGAGATTGCTCGAGCCAACGGTACTCCAGTCCTCATCCACCAGTGCGACCTTGCCGTGTAGTGGGCGGTCGCAATATTCGTAGATCTTCACCCCGGACTTGAGCAAGTAATCGTAGGTCATGCGCGCCGCGAGCTTGGCCACCCGCATGTCTGGCTGTCCCTGCAGGATCAACCGCACATCCACCCCTCGGCGTGCCGCGTTGCGGATCTCGCGCAGCAAGCGGAAACCGGGAAAGAAGTAGGCGTTGGCGATCACCACCCGGCGCTGCGCCTGGCGCAACACCTGGCGGTAAACCTCCTCGATGTCGGTCTGGTGTTCCCCGTTGTCGCGGTACACCAGCCGCACCTGGCCATCGTGATCACTGAAGGCCAGTTCCGAACGCCGCTGCCGACGGCGCTGCCACCAGTATTTGGCGTGTGCCGGGCGACCGCATTGCAGCAGGGCAAAGTGATGGATGTCGGCAACGGCCGGACCCTGAACCTCTACGGAATAATCCTGCTTGGCCTCGGGGCCGAAATCGGCCAGATGATCGGCGGAAAAGTTGATCCCGCCGACGAACGCGACGGTGCCATCGACCACCACAATCTTGCGGTGCAGGCGCCGGAACCAGTTGGTGCGGATGCCCAGGCGTTTCGGTGCCGGATCGAACATTTGCAGATGCACGCCGGCGGCTGTCAGGGCGGTGAGGAACCCGGTACTCAGTTCGCCGCAGCCAAAGCCGTCGAGGCTGACGGTGGTGCGCACGCCCCGTTGAGCGGCTTCGATCAGGATTTGTTGCAGCTCATTGCCCACCTTGTCCTCGAACAGAATGAAGGTTTCCAGCAAGATTTCACTTTGCGCCCGGCGCAGGGCTTCAAACACCCGGGGAAAATACGCCTCACCGTTTTCCAGCAACTCGACACGATTGCTGCCTTGCCAGCCGTATTCGACATCGACCGCTGTCGGCTCGCGGGTCGGCGGAGCGGGGATGTGTTCCAGCGTGGTTTTTTCCATCGACTGGCTGCTCATAGCTCGATCTCCACCGACAGCGGGACGTGGTCGGAAAGGTGCGACCAGGGCCGGGAGGTCAGCACTCGCGGATGGCTGGCCTTGAGGTTGCGCACGTAGATTCGGTCCAGGCGCAATGCCGGCAAGCGCGCGGGGAAACTGCGTGCCGGTTTGCCATGGTGCGCGGCGAAGACTTCACGCAAACCACTGGGTTTTAGCAACGCATCGGCGCGCTGGCGCCAATCGTTGAAGTCACCGGCGACAATCACCGGGGCGTCGCCGGGCAGTGCGTCCAGGCGTTGGGCGAGCAGCTTCAGTTGTGCGGTGCGATGGGTTTCGAGCAACCCCAGGTGTACGCAAATGGCATGCACCTCCTGGCCATCGCCGGGCAGGCGCAACACGCAATGCAGGAGCCCGCGGTTCTCGTGGCCGCTGATGGATACATCGAGGTTGTCGTGGCGGATGATCTGGAACTTCGACAACAGCGCATTGCCGTGATCGCCCGCCGGATACACCGCATTGCGGCCATAGGCGAACTGTGGCCACAGGCTGTCGGCGAGGAATTCGTATTGCGGCATCGCCGGCCAGTTGGTGTAGCGCCTGGGATGCTGTTCGTGGGTGCCGTGGACTTCCTGCAAAAACACCACATCGGCAGACACACTGCGCACCGCTTCACGCAGTTCCGGCAGGATGAAACGGCGATTGAGCGCGGTGAAACCTTTGTGGGTGTTGACCGTCAGCACTGTGAAGCTGCGCACTGTCGTATTGATGGGTGTCTGCTCGTCCGTGACGCCGACCGGCTCGGGAATGTTCATGGCAACACGCCCTCGGTGGCAGGCTCACCGGGGACGGTGGCGAGGTTTTTGTCGAGGTGCAGGCGTTGCAGCAAATGGCGTGCATCAAAGGGGGCGCGGATTTTGATGTCGTTATCGAAATAGCAGAATACCTCCCGGGATTTGCACGCCTTTGGTTTCTGCCGGGGCGCGATCAGTTGTGCATCATCCGGTTGCCGGCCGTGATGCCAGGCTTCGATTCGTTCGCCCCAGTGTTTTAGTGCCTGCGGGGTGTAGCCGCTGGCATAGAGTGTTTCGGCGCCATGCAGGCGCAGGTAGACGAAATCGCTGGTGATGTCTTCGCGGTACGGCCATTTACCTGCCGTGTCGGCGATGACCAGGGCCGTGTTGTAGCGCTTGAGCAAGCGGACGAACAGCGGATCGATAAAACTGTCGTGACGGATCTCTACGGCATGGCGCAAGGGCTGTTTTTTGTGAGCCTTCAGACTCGCATGGCCGGTGACGTGGGAGTCGTGCTGGCGGGCGAGGGCGGCGGCCTGTTCGGTATTGTGGGGCAATTGGTCGAGGAAGTTTTCGAACAACTCGGCATCGAATTTGAAACTGGGGGGAAACTGCCAGAGGACAGGGCCGAGCTTTTCTTTTAATTCCAGCACTCCGGACGCAAAGAAATTGGCCAGCGGTCTGTGGATGTCCCGCAGCCGCTTGATATGGGTAATGAAGCGCGGGGCCTTGACGCTGAAAACGAAGTCGAGCGGGGTTTCGCCGTACCACTGGGCATAACGTTCGGGCCGCTGCAGCGCGTAGAACGATCCATTGATTTCGATGCTGTTGACCGCCCGCGAGGCGAATTGCAATTCGCGCTTGTGGGTCAGGCCACTGGGGTAGAAGTCTCCCCGCCAGGGCGTGTAGCGCCAGCCTGAAATACCGATATGAATCGTCGCCATGTCGCCTCCGGTCTGACAGCGCCTGTCTTGAGATGACTACGAGGCTGCGGCGAAAGTTTCGATGGCGCTACGGACGGTAAATTTTCTACAGAGCACCACTTGTGGGCGATATATTCCGGCACGTAGCTGCCGATGAGGGCGATTACACCCGGAGCCAAAACGGCAAGGACGGTTTCACACCAG
The DNA here is from genome assembly GCF_047345015.1 of Pseudomonas monachiensis. Classification (NCBI taxonomy): domain Bacteria; kingdom Pseudomonadati; phylum Pseudomonadota; class Gammaproteobacteria; order Pseudomonadales; family Pseudomonadaceae; genus Pseudomonas; species Pseudomonas monachiensis. Next base: position 5,506,198 of record NZ_CP178857.1, on the reverse strand, counting down.
TCCAAATGCTGGCCGATGAATGTCCCCAGCGGCACGCCGGTGACCAACGCCGGCCAGGCTGGTGAACATGCTCGCAATCGTGCTGGCGGCTTTTTCCTTCGGCACTAGACTGGTGGCGATAGTCGAGTTGATCGAGAAAAACACCCCGTGGGCAGCGCAGCGTCTGGATTTGGCTCGTTCAGAAAAATACAGGGAAGGACATTTGATATTTGCCTCGGGCGCAAAGATCGCGAGCGCGGGTGTTAGTCTGTGGCGAGGGATCTATATCCGAACTTGTCCGGCATTTCTCGATCAGTTCCCTACCGACACAGCCAAAGGAGCGGGTGTTTTGATCAGGCTCAAGACCGCGATACTGCTCGGAGCGTTGCTGTTTGTGGGCAGCGAGCAACTGGAAGCCGCCGCGATACCGGGGCTGCCCGCCACCGCGACCGCCGCGACGCCGCCGGCCCACCCCGAGCCGCTGGTGCAAGGCGGGTTACTGGGGGCCATCAGTTCAAGCATCGACGAGGTCCAGACCAAACTCGATCTCAATGAAAATCTCGTCGACGTCTGGCGCCTGCGTGCCGACCTCGCAGTCGATGAAGTGGATCAGTTAGTCAATCAGCCTTCGGCCCGTTCGCCCTGGAGCGTGGCTGGCGATTTCCTGCTGCTGACCTGCGTGTGGGCGGTGGTGTTTGCCTGTCTTTGGCTGCTTGGGCGGATGGCCGTCAGGCGCCTGTGCGAGCATCGTCTGCTGCTCAGTCGTGAGCGGGGCCAGGCGTTGCTCGGCTACGTGCTGCCCTACACCCTTGCGGCGGTGATCAGTCTGCCGTTGACGATTTATGCCAGTCAGTTCTTGTCGATATCGGCGGGACGGGCGCTGGCGCTGTGTCTGGCTTATGCCGCCAGCGCGGGGATATTTGCCGCGTCATTGGTGCTGTCGCTGGTGGTGGTGTTCAATGTCGGGCACAAGCGGCGGGCGGTGCAGATCATCCGCGAGAAGAGTCCCCGCCCCTTGTTCGTCATCGGCTTTCTGGTTGCATTGAGCGATGCCCTGACCAGCCCGCAGATCGCCCATCAACTGGGCAGCAACCTCACCAGCAGCATCGCCGTGTTCACCGGGTTGGCAGCATCGATGTCCTTCGGCTTACTGGTGATCCGCATGCGCCGACCGGTCGCCCAGGTGATCCGCATCCTGCCGCTGGCCCAGCGCCTCAGGCAGCCGGCGCTGCGTGAAACCCTGCGGATATTTTCCGGGCTCTGGTATTGGCCGATTCTGTTGATGGTACTGGTTTCGATCATCAACCTGATCGGTGCCGGGGCCGACAACCAGAGAGTGCTGCGCAGCGCCTTGTTCACCACGGTGTTGCTGATTGCCACGGTGTTCCTCAGCACCACGCTGCACCATTTGTTCAAGGCCCGCAGCGAGACGGAGCTGCGCCGCAGCAGCGCCTACAAGGAACGCTTTCTCAATCTGTCCCACGCCTTGCTGCGCATCGGCATGGCCATCGTGTTCATCGATATCCTCGGACGGATCTGGGGCGTGTCGCTGTTCGAATTCGCAGTGACCAATGCCGTGGGCCGGGCGATCAGCGATTCCCTGAGCCACATCGGTTTGATCCTCCTGGTGACCTGGATGGTCTGGGTGTTGCTCGACACGGCCATTCAGGAAGCCCTGAAACCACCCACCAACAAGCGCTCGGCGCGCCAGCCGAGTACGCGGGTGAAAACCATCCTGCCGCTGCTGCGCAACGCGATCAAAATCATCCTGGTGGTGATTTGCGCGATCACCACCATGGCCAACCTGGGAATCAACGTCGCGCCATTCCTGGCCGGTGCCGGGGTCATCGGCCTGGCGATCGGTTTCGGTTCCCAGCAACTGGTGCAGGATGTGATTACCGGGTTGTTCATCATCATCGAAGACACCTTGTCCATTGGTGACTGGGTGGTGCTCGATTCCGGCCACGCAGGCACCGTCGAAGGCCTGACCATCCGCACCTTGCGCCTGCGCGACGGCAAGGGATTCGTGCACTCGGTGCCGTTCGGGCAGATCAAGGCCGTGACCAACCAATCGCGGCAATTCGCCTATGCGTTTTTCTCGGTGCAGTTCACTTACGACACCGATGTCGACAAGGCCATCGAACTGATCCGCGAGGCCGGGCACTCCATCAGCAACGACCCGTTCCTGCGCTACAACCTGCAAGGATCGCTGGATGTGTTTGGCGTCGACAAGATGGACCTCAACGGTGTGGTGCTGACCGCGCAATTCCGCACGGTGTCCGGTGGTCAATACGCGGTGAGCCGGGCCTTCAACCAGCGGTTGAAAAAGCTTGTGGATAACTGCCCGTGGGTGAACTTCGCGCAGACTTATCCACAGCAGGCATTGGTGCCGCGGCATCCGGTCGAAGCGCAACCCGAGGCAGGGCATGAGCCGGATCACTCGGCGGTGCTGATGCCGGATCGGCCGCGGTCTCAGTAGAAGGTTTTGTCCTGAGGTTCTTTGTTGGCTGTGATGGCCTCTTCGCGGTCGGATCGCCGCACCGCCGCTCCCACAGGGTTTTGTGTTGGAACACCAATCTGCGTCCGAACATAGATCCAATGTGGGAGCGGGCTTGCTCGCGAAGGCGCCAGACCAGACAACTTCAATGCCGGATCAGTTTGTTGCGCACCTCGGCACCACCGAGCTGATCCAACTCCCCCCAGAACTGCTGCTTGCCGGCAATCTCGGCAGCCACCGGCAACCCGTCCCGATACACCAGCCGATTGCTCGCCAGCGCTGGGACTTTCATGCCGGGCAATAGCGTGCCGGCGAGGTTCAGCGGATCGACCCCGCACACCGCGACCAGGCTGCCGTCATGGGGCCGACGCCGCACCTCTCGCAACAAGGGGATCGCCTCGGGCAGGGCGAATTGCTCGCCCGCCAGGCCACTGACAAACCGCCCGCCGCGAATCTCGCCGCGTGCCTCCAACCGATGGAAGGTACGCAGCAGTTCCCGCCAGCTCGGCAACCAGTCCGCCTCGCGTTCCAGCAAGCGCCAGAACACCACGCCGTAGCGGCGCAGCAAGGTCATGGCGATGTGTTCAAGGGTTTCGGCAGACATCCGCAGGTTTTGCACCATCGGCCCGGTAGGTGCGCGTCGCAACAGGGCCCAGCGTCCGGCGTCGTCCATGCCACCGATGAATGCTCCGCGTCCACGCCGACTGTTGCGCGGCTGGCGCTTGCTGGCCGGGGTAATCAGGGCGCGCAATCCGGCGAAGCTGTCGGCGTTCACCAGCCCCGCGCCCACCAGTTCCTGCAGGGCGATTTCCAGCTCTGAACGCAGCAGGTGGGCCTCATGGATCAGCTCATCGAAAAACAGCGCGCCATGCTGGCTGAGGGCGGCGTGGACCTTTTGCGTTTTCGGCGACAGTTCGCTGACCGGCGTCTGTTCGGTCAAGCTGCTCCAGAGGCCGACCTGGTTGCGCGGCAGCAACACGATCGGCGTGCTGCGCAGGGCGGTGCTGGCGCTTTTGTTGTGCGCAGTCAGGCGTGTCCATACCAGTCTGCCGCTGCGGCACAACTCATCCAGCCAGGTCGCCGAGTAGTCCTTGATTCGCGCTGGCAGGATATCGCTGTCCCAGGCTGAAGCAGCGGCGGGGTAGCCTTCGAATTGCGCAATAACGGCCGGCAAAACCGCCGCGCCCTGGCCCTGGCTTGCGCTCGATACATTCTGCCAGTCGAACAGGAATCGCATGAAATCCTGCAACGCCACCGGCTCGATTTCCCGGCGCAGGCGCTTGACCGTATAGCGGTGAATCCGCGCCAGCAAATGCCGCTCGCACCATTCTTCCTGGGCGGTGCCCGGGGTGAATCGGCCGCGCAGCACGTAACCTTCGCGTTCCAGTTGCGCCAGGGCCTGGTTGACCTGCGCAGCGGGCAAACCGAGCGGTTCGGCAATGCGCTCGAGAGCCAGCGGCCCGAAGGCGCTGAGCCGTGCACGGATCAGTTCGAGGATGGCGTCGTCGGGTTCCCAGGCCTCCTCGAAGTCCGGCAGCGCTTGCAGCGATGGCGTCAATTCGGCCTGTGGATAAATCGCCCGCAGGCAGGTCAGGCGTTCCAGTGCCAGCCACAGCGATTGCCCGGCGTTGATCTGCAAACGGCTCGCGCGCCCGCTGTCGGCCAGGGTTGTGAGCCAGTCTAGCCACTGCGGATTGGCGCTGGCCTCGGCATTGGTGATGCACGCCAGGCTCATCAAGGCCTCATGCATTTCATCGACACCGGAGGGCGTCGGCCAGGCTTCGTCGCGCACGGCGGCAATCGCCTCGGCGTCCAGCGCACCAAGATCATCGGTGGATTGCGGGTCGCTCCAGCGGCGGTTGAGTACGGCTTGAGTGCGGCGTTCTTCCAGTGGTGCATCGTCGAGAAAGGTATAGGGCCGGGCGCTGAGAATCTCCGCCGCCAGCGGCGAGGGTGCCGGCAAGTCGCGGCTGATCAGGCGAATGTCGCCGCGCTCCATGCGTCGAAGCAAAGCCAGCCAGCCTTCGGTGTCCATGGCGTCGTGCAGGCAATCGTCGAGGGTCTGTTCCACCAACGGATGGTCGGGAATCTCCCGTTCGCCAGCGAGGTTTTCCACGCAGGCGATCTGATCGGGAAACACGCTGGCGATCAGGTCTTCGCTTTTCATCCGCTGGATCTGCGGCGGGACCTTGCGCCCGCCGCTGTAGCGCGGTAGCGCCAGGGCCACGCCGGCATTCCAGCGCCAGCGCACGCCGAACAGCGGCGCGTCGAGCACGGCTTGAATCAGGATGTGTTCGGCACTGTTGCTGTGCAGGTAGCGCCAGACGTCATCCAGTTCAAAACTGTGGCCGGTGGACAACGACAGCACGATGGCGTCTTCGCTGGCGGCTGCCTGCAACTCGAAGTTGAAGGTGCGACAGAAGCGCTTGCGCAAGGCCAGGCCCCAGGCGCGGTTGATGCGGCTGCCGAACGGCGTGTGAATGACCAGTTGGGTGCCGCCGGACTCGTCGAAAAAGCGTTCCATCAGCAGCGTGTCCTGGGATGGCAGGGCACTCAGCGCTTGCCGTGCGCGAGCCAGGTAGTCCACCAGTTGTTCGGCGCTGGCAAGGTTCAGGCCCAGGGTCTCGGTCAGCCAGTCGAGTGCTGGTTGCAAGTTGCCTGGCGCAGCCCCCAGCAGGTCGTCGAGTTGTGCCTGCAAGCGCGCCACCGCCGCGGACAATTCGGCGCTGCGCCCCGGTGCTTCACCGAGCCAGAACGGAATGGTCGGCGGCAGGCCCCGGGCATCCTCGACCCGGACTTTGCCGGTTTCCACCCGCAGGATCCGATAGGACGTGTTGCCCAACTGGAAGATATCCCCGGCAATGCTTTCCACTGCGAAGTCTTCGTTGATGGTGCCGATGTTCAGCCCTTGAGGCTCCAGCAGCACGCTGTAGTCGGCGTTGTCCGGAATGGTCCCGCCACTGGTCACCGCCGTCAGTTTTGCGCCCCGGCGCCCGCGCAGGGTGCGGCTCACGGCGTCGCGATGCAGATAGGCGCTACGGATGCCCTGACGGCCGTTGTAGCCCTCGGCGAGCATGTGCAGCAGTGCCTGATAGTGTTTGTCGTCGAGTGCGGCGTAGGGCGAGGCGCGGCGCAGCATGTGCAGCAGCGCTTGCTCCGGCCATTCCTGACAACTGACCTCGGCGATGATCTGCTGCGCCAGCACGTCCAGCGGCGCTTGCGGGATCAGCAAGGTATCGAGTTCGCCCCGGCGCACGCAGTCGAGCAGCGCGGCACATTCGATCAGGTCGTCGCGGGTGGTGGCGAACAAACGGCCCTTGGGCGTGCCGCCGACCTGGTGCCCGGAACGGCCGACCCGTTGCAGAAACCCGGCAATCGAACGCGGCGAGGCGATCTGGCACACCAGGTCGACGTCGCCGATGTCTATCCCCAGTTCCAGCGATGCCGTGGCAATCAGCACTTGCAGGTCGCCGCGCTTGAGTCGCTGCTCGGCATCCAGGCGAAATTCCTTGGCCAGGCTGCCGTGATGGGCGGCCACGGCATCCTTGCCCAGGCGCTCGCTCAGGTGCCGGCTCAGGCGCTCGGCGAGGCGCCGGGTGTTGACGAAAATCAGCGTGGTCCGGTGTTCCCGGGCGAGGGCGGCGAGGCGGTCGTACACCAGTTCCCAGACATCGTTGGCCATCACGGCCGATAGCGGCACGGGCGGCACTTCGATGTCCAGGTCGCGGGGGCGGGCGTGGCCGATGTCGACGATCTCGCACGGACGATCGCCACCGACAAGGAAGCGCGAAACGGCTTCGATGGGCTTTTGCGTGGCCGACAGACCGATGCGCAGCAGCGGCTCCGGGCAGAGTGCTTGCAGGCGTTCAAGGCTCAGTGCCAGGTGGCTGCCGCGTTTGCTGGCGGCCATGGCGTGGATCTCGTCGACGATCACCGTGCGTGCCGTGCCGAGCATCTGCCGGCCGGAATCGGAGCCGAGCAGCACATACAGGGATTCCGGCGTGGTCACCAGAATGTGCGGCGCCGTTTTGCGCATCGCCGAACGGTCTTTTTGCGGTGTATCGCCGGTGCGCACGGCAGTGCTGATCTGCAGTTGCGGCAGGCCCATCACGCCCAATTGCTCGGTAATGCCGGCCAGCGGGTTTTGCAGGTTGATCTGGATGTCGTTGGACAGCGCCTTGAGGGGCGAGACGTAGACCACCAGGGTGGCGTCGGGCAAGCCTTCGGGGTTTTCCAGGCCGCGGTGTACCAGGTCGTCGATGACGGCGAGAAAGGCGGTAAGGGTCTTGCCGGAACCGGTGGGCGCGGCGACCAGGGTCGAGCGGCGCTGGCGGATCAACGGCCACGCCCGGGCCTGGGCGGCGGTGACGGCCGGGAACGTATGGTTGAACCAGGCGCTGACGGCAGGGTGAAAGCCGCTCAGGGCACTGTCTGCGGGGATGGGCAGGTTCATGCAGCAATTTATGCGGGTGGGGACGGGAAGTTGCAAGTACCGCTCAAGACCTTCGCTGGTCTTCAGGGCCTCATCGCGAGCAAGCTCGCTCCCACAGGGGGGCGGTTTACACAAAACCATTGTGGGAGCGAGCTTGCTCGCGATGAGGCCAGTGGCGGCAACGCAAAAGTCGGACATCTACACTTTACGGGTGACGGTTGCGCACTAAACCCGCAAAATGCAACGATTCCGGCAATTATCAACGACATCGCCTGGGGCGGTGTCGATAAAGCCATCGTTTCAATCAGACTGGGCCTGCTGACTCTATGCGAATGCGCCTTATGTTACTGGGCGGCGGAAATGCCCTTGGGCAGGCGCTGATTCGCCTTGGTGCGGAGGAAGACATCGGATTCCTCGCCCCCCGCCCGCCCGAAGACGGCTGGGATGCCGCGAGCCTGACACAACTGCTCGACGACACCCGTCCCGATGCATTGATCAACCTTGCCTACTACTTCGACTGGTTTCAGGCCGAGGCAGTGAGCGAATCGCGCCTGGCCGGCCAGGAGCGCGCTATCGAGCGTCTGGCGGAACTGTGCCAGCACCACAACATCGTTCTGCTGCAACCCTCCAGCTATCGCGTGTTCGACGGCTCCCGCGCCACGGCCTACAGCGAAAAAGACGAACCGGTACCCCTGGGTCTGCGGGGTCAGGCATTGTGGCGGATCGAGCAAAGTGTGCGCGCTACCTGCCCCCAGCACGTGCTGCTGCGTTTCGGCTGGCTGCTGGACGATAGCCCGGACGGCGCCCTTGGCCGCTTCCTCGCCCGTGCCGAGCAACCCGAAGAGCTGCTGATGGCCGACGACCGACGGGGCAATCCGACGCCGGTCGACGATGCCGCCCGCGTGATCATTTCAGTGCTCAAACAACTCGATTGCGCCGCGCCGCTGTGGGGCACCTACCACTACGCCGGGCATGAGGCGACCACGCCGCTGGCGCTGGGGCAGGCGATCCTGACCGAAGCCCGCAGCCTGCATCCGCTGGCTATCGAAGCCCCGACCGCCCAGGCCCACGCCGCGCGTCCGGATGCCGCCGAAGAACCGCAACACGCGGTACTGGCCTGCAAAAAAATTCTGCACACCTTTGGAATCAAACCGCGCGCCTGGCGTGCGGCGCTTCCCGGTCTACTGGACAGGTTTTATCGCCATGGCTGACGGCCCCGTTTTGATCACCGGTGGTGCCGGTTTCATTGGTTCTCACCTGACTGACGCGCTGCTTGCCAAGGGCCACTCGGTGCGGATTCTCGATGACCTGTCCACGGGCAAACGCAGCAATCTGCCGCTGGACAATCCCAGGGTCGAACTGATCGTTGGCGACGTGGCCGATGCAGCTTTGGTTGCCCGGACGATGGCCGGTTGCAGCGCCGTGGCGCACCTGGCGGCCGTGGCTTCGGTGCAGGCCTCGGTAGACGATCCGGTGCGCACGCACCAGAGCAACTTCATCGGCACGCTGAACGTCTGCGAAGCCATGCGCCAGACCGGGGTCAAGCGTGTGCTGTTTGCTTCGAGCGCGGCGGTGTATGGCAACAACGGCGAAGGTGAGTCGATTGACGAAGACACGCCCAAGGCGCCGTTGACGCCTTACGCGGTGGACAAACTGGCCAGCGAGCATTACTTCGACTTCTACCGCCGCCAACATGCGCTGGAGCCGGTGATTTTCCGCTTCTTCAACATCTTCGGTCCGCGCCAGGATCCGTCCTCGCCGTACTCCGGGGTAATCAGCATATTCAGCGAGCGCGCACTGAAGGGCTTGCCGATCACGGTGTTCGGCGATGGCGAGCAGACCCGGGATTTTGTCTATGTCGAAGATCTGGTCGACTTGCTGGTGCAGGCCATCGAGAAGCCCCGGGTCGAAGACGGTGCGGTCAACGTCGGCTGGAACCAGGCGACGACCCTCAAGCAAATGCTCGAAGCGCTCGAAGCGGTGGTCGGCAAGCTGCCACCGGTGAGCTACGGCCCGGCGCGCTCCGGTGACATTCGTCATTCCCGGGCGAACAACCGGCGCCTGTTGGAACGCTTCAGTACCACTGAGCAGACCCCGATGCGCGAGGGGCTGGCGCGGTTGCTGGGGCGATAGATCGCTTCCATGCGGACATGAAAAAGGCGCCTTTTTACAGGCGCCTTTTTCATGGCCGGAATTTACGTACAACTTGTGCAACTCCTGTGGCGAGGGAGCTTGCTCCCGCTCGACTGCGCAGCAGTCGTAAATCCAGTCAATGCGGTTTGTTTGAATCACCGCTTTTGTCGGTTTTAGGGTCGCTTCGCAACCCAGCGGGAGCAAGCTCCCTCGCCACAACAGCCAGGTTCACCACCACGTGAACATTCTTCCAGCAGTGTCGCTTAGAACTTGTAACCCAGACCCACCATGTAGACGAACGGATCCACATCAACGTCTACCTTGGCCCGGGTGCCCGGTGCAATGGCGTTGTTTTCCACAGTGGCGGTGGTATCGATGTCGATGTAGCGCACCTGGGCGTTAATCATCACGTTGTCGGTCAGCATGTAGTCGGCACCGACCTGCCAGGCCAGCCCCCAGGAATTATCCGCCTTGAAGTTACTGAAACCGGCGGACTGGGCTCGGCTGCCGACATGTTCGTCGTAGATATAGGTGTAGTTGATGCCACCGCCGATGTACGGCTGGAACGCCGACTTGGGATCCAGCGGGTAATACACCAGGCTCAAGGTCGGCGGCAGCTGTTTGATGCTACCGAGCTTGCCGTTGGCGGGTGCCAGCGCGGTGCCCTTGATTTTTACATCATGTTCAAATGGGGTCGCCGCCAGCAGCTCGATGCCCAGGTGGTTGGTGAGCATGTAGGCGAAGTTCAAGCCCAGTTGCGTGTCGCTGCTCAGTGTCGCCTTGCCACCCAGGTCGGCACCCGCCAGCGGGCCTTGATCAACCTTGACACTGGAGCTGTCGGCTTCCGGGTTGACGGTGATTGCACCGGCGCGAAGGAGAATGTCGCCCGCCTCGAAGGCGTGGGCGAGCGGGGCTGCAAGCGCGAGGGCAACCAGCGAAGCGCTGAGCATGGACTTGTTCATGGGGGCTCCAGAGGACGTTAAAAAGTTCGATGTCCAATGGTAAGCGGGCTAACTATTCGGTCTTTTGATGCAGCTCAATGAAAGTGGGGTGGGAGTGATTTTTGTGGTGTTTTTCATGGCCTGATCGTCGGATCGCCGCCCGGAGCAAGCTCGCTCCCACAAGGAGTTGTGGTGTGCTGAAGATTTGTGTTTCAGCACTTGACCCTGTGGGAGCGAGCTTGCTCGCGATGGCGGACAGACAGTTGACACAATACAGTCGGACTCACTCCGGCAATTCATACAGGTAAATCTTGTCCGCCTCCATCTGATATCCGGCATCCGCCAGTTCGCTGGTGGACGCCTTGACCTGCAACGCGCCTTCGATCCAATAAGGCTGATACAACTCGTCGAGCTTCACGCCGACTTCGCTCTTGACGTGCACGATCTGGTTCGAAGGCGGTGGCGGTACGTGGATGCAGGCGCCGAAATACGGCACCAGCAGGAACTCCGTGGTGCGGCCTTCTTCGCTCACTTCCAGCGGCACGATGTAACCCGGCAGGCGAATGTTCTGGCCATCGAGGGTCTTGACCACCGGTGCATTGGGCAGGTCTTGCTTGGCGGCGGGCGCCGATTCGGCCGACAGAGCATTGCTCATCTGCGAAAGATCGTGCAGCGGCGTCATGTTCGGCACTTCTTTTGGCGCGTCGGGCGGGATCATCTCCGACCAGGTCAGGTCTTTTGGCTGGGCCGCCCACAGCGGCAGGGCGACCAGCATCAACAGCGCAAGTACGGCGCGGGGCATTTTCAACGTCCTCATAAACGGATCGACAGGCCATCGGCCAGGGATTGGCGATAGGCGCGCCAGGCCGGCACACTGCCCATCAGCAGCGCGGCGATCAGGATGCCACCGAGCAGCGTCCATTCATATTCGCTCGGCCAGGACAGCGGCAGGAACAGACCGTAGTTGGCTTGCACATAGCCCTGGGCCGCCGCGATGCACACATACAACAACGCCACACCGGCGATCACGCCCGACAGCGCCAGGGCAAAGGCTTCCAGCACCAACAGCGTCGCGATGTGCCAGGGGCGTGCGCCCACCGAGCGCAGGATCGCCATCTCCCGGCGGCGTTCATTGAGGCTGGTGAGAATCGCCGTAAGCATGCCGATCAACCCGGTCAGCACCACAAACAGCGAGACCACGAACAAAGCCTTTTCCGCGGTGCCCATCAGACTCCACAGCTCCTGCAACGCCACGCCCGGCAGGATCGCCAGCATCGGCTCACCACGGAACTCGTTGATTTCCCGTTGCAGGGCAAAGGTCGAAATCTTGTTGTTCAGGCCGAGCATGAACGCGGTGATCGCTTGCGGCGTGAGGTCCATGTTGCGCGCCTGGTCGGCGGTGATGCGCCCCTCGCCCCGGGCCGGCACGCCGTTATGCCAGTCGATGTGAATCGCTTCCATGCCACCGAGGCTGATGTGCAGCGTGCGGTCCACCGGTGTGCCGGTGCGTTTGAGAATGCCGACCACGGTGAACGGCTTGTCGTCGTGCTTGACCAGGCTGATCGCCGCCACGCCGTGGGCCAGCACCAGTTTGTCACCGAGTTTGTAGTGCAGTGCATCGGCCACTTCGGCGCCGAGCACCACTTCGAACGGGTCAGTGGCAAAAGCCCGGCCATCGGCCAGTTGCAGGTGTTGCTGGCGTCCGTACTGGTAATGTTCGAAGTACGCCTCAGTGGTCCCCATCACCCGATAACCACGATGGGAGTCGCCGAGGGACATCGGGATCGCCCACTTCACTTTCGGGTTGCTGGCGAAGTGTTCGAAGCTGTCCCAGCGGATGTTGTTGGTGGCGTTGCCGATACGGAACACCGAATACAGCAACAGGTTCACCGAGCCGGAGCGGGCGCCGACGATCAGGTCGGTGCCGCTGATGGTGCTGGCGAAACTGGCCTTGGCTTCGGTGCGCACGCGCTCCACCGCCAGCAACAGGCACACCGACAGGGCAATGGCGAACGCGGTGAGGATCGCAGTGAAGCGACGGTTAGCCAGGCTGGCCATGGCTAGACGAAACAGATACATCTCAGACCTCGGGCGGGGTGGCGGCGCGATTGAGTTCGGCCAGCGACAGGTTGTGGTCGAACAGCGGCGCCAGGCTCTGGTCATGGCTGACGAACAACAGGCTCGACCCGGCTTCGCGGCACTCGGCGAACAGCAGGCGAATGAAGTTCTCGCGGGCGTCGTAATCGAGGGCCGAGGTCGGCTCATCGGCGATCACCAGTTCCGGTTGACCGATCAGTGCGCGGGCGGCGGCGACCCGTTGCTGCTGGCCGATGGACAGCGAGTCGGCGCGGCGACCGAGGATGTTTTCATCCTTCAAACCCAGGTGGGCGAGCAGCGTGGCGGCGGCTTTGTCGACGCTGCCGTGGCGTTGTTTCGCCCGTTCGGCGCGCAGTTTCGAGAAGTGGCAGGGCAGTTCGACGTTCTCGCGCACCGACAGAAACGGCAGCAGGTTGAACTGCTGGAAGATGTAGCCGGTGTGATCGACGCGGAAGTGGTCGCGGGCGCCGGCCGAGAGTTGCGTCAGTTCCTGGCCGAGCAGGCGGATGCTGCCGCGATCAGGCTTTTGCACGCCGCCGAGCAAGCCGAGCAGGGTGGTCTTGCCGCTGCCGCTGGGGCCTTTGAGGAACAGGGTTTCGCCGCGCTCCAGGCGAAACGCCGGGATGTCCAGCAGCGGCGGGTGACCGGGCCAACTGAAGCCCAGGTCGGACAGTTCGATGAGTGCTTGGGTCATTTAGCCGATTTCATGGGTGTTGATTGACCTGTGTAGGAGCTGCCGCAGGCTGCGATCTTTTGATCGTTGAAGGTCAAAAGATCGCAGCCTCGTTTCACTCCGCAGCTCCTACAGGGGGGCTTCAGTGAATTCAGAATTTCAGCGCAGCAGCCTTGGCCGTCACATCAACCCCTTGCTGCCCGCTCGGGCCGATCAGTTGTACCTGAATTTTCCGGGTGGCCGGGAAGCGGGTGAAAATATTCGCCAGGTCCAGGGTCTTCAATGCATCTGGCGTGGCGCAGGTGAACTGATAGCGAGCGTGGATTTCGCTGTGATCATGATGATGTTCGTGGCCGTCTTCGTCCTTGGCGTCTTCATCGTGATCATCGTCGGCCTCGGGCTTGTCGCCGAACAGCGGGCTTTCCAGTTCCTGGTTTTCCACCACGCAACCGGCGGCTTTCGGCAGGTTGAACAGGGCCAGTGGTTGCTCGAGTTGCGCGCGGGTGGCGGCGACCTTGGCTTTGTCGGCGTCGCTGGTGGCGACGTGCTCGAAACCCACCAGGTTCATGGCCGGGCTTTCCAGCTCCAGCTCCAGGGTCTTGCCGTCCAGCGCCGCGTTCAGGCGTTCCACGCCGTGTTCGTGGGCGGCCAGGCTGCCATGCTCATGATCGTGTTCGTCGGCGGCATGGGCGACAGCCAGCGGCAACATGGCAAACGGCAGGGCGAGAAGCAGACAGCGCATGACGAGTCTCCGAAAAGTAAAATGAAGAAAATGTTATGTAATCTTATAACGTAGGTGCGGAGAGTTTGACTGCCTGCTTGGCGTTGCACAAGTCCCATGGGAGCATGCCGGGAAGAAATGTGCGGGAGCAGACCTATGTTGCGAATTCGCGGAAGCATCGGCGATTGGCCGGTGGATTTGACCCTGGAGATGGACGACGCGGACTGGGCGCGGCTAGGGGCGCAGTTGCAGGTGGAAAAATCCGCCGTCAGCGTGCCAGCGGCGAAACCACTGAATCAGGATGATGCGCTGTGGCAGATCGCCAGGGATTTGCTGCGCAAGGCAGGGCAGCTCAGCGGGCCGGACCTGCTTGATCAACTCGAAGGGCTGACCGGCAGCGCGGCGGCGGGCAAACGCCTGCTGGTGCGTTTGCGCCATAGTCCGGACGTGAAGGTAGTGAGCGGCGGGGATACGCCGCTCTACAGCTGGATCGAGTAGACCGTAAAAAGATCGCAGCCTGCGGCAGCTCCTACAGGGTGAATACATATTCTCTGTAGGAGCTGCCGCAGGCTGCGATCTTTTGATTTTTAATAGAGGGCGGCAAACAACTTGCGGCGGTAGGTGCTCACCAACGGATGATCATTGCCCAGCAACTCGAACACCTGCAGCAAGGTCTTGTGTGGCAGGCCTTCGCTGTAGCTGCGGTTGCGGGTGAACAGCTTGAGCAAAGCATCCAGAGCGGCGTCGTACTGCTGACGGGCCAGTTGCTGGATCGCCAGTTGATAGACCGCTTCATCGTCCAGCGGGTCTTTTGCCAGCCGGGCCTTCAGATCGGCGGCATCCGGCAGGTCCTTGGCCAGACCGAGAAACTTGATCTGTGCCTTGGCGCCAGCCAGCGCGGCCTTGTGCTCGTCGCTCTTGACCGCATCCAGCACGGCTTGCGCTTCGCCCAGTTCACCGCGCTCGGTCAGGCAGCGGGCGTAGAGGATCAGTGCCTTGGCGTTGGTGTTGTCTTCACCCAGGATCACTTTGAGCAGCGCTTCGGCATCGGCAAAGCGGCTGTCGTCGAACAGCGCCTGGGCCTGTTCGAACGGATCGGCGGCGGCCGGTGGCGGCATCTGCACGTGGGGTTCGAGCAGGGCGCGCACGGCGGATTCCGGCTGGGCACCGGCAAAGCCGTCGACAGGCTGGCCGTCCTTGAACAGCACCACGGTCGGCAGGCTGCGGATGCCGAAGCGGGCGACGATGTCTTGTTCGAGGTCGCAATTGACCTTGGCCAGCAGCAATTCACCCTGATAGCTCTCGGCAATGCTCTGCAACATCGGCATCAGCACTTTGCAGGGCGCGCACCATTCGGCCCAGAAATCCACCAGCACCGGCTTGTGGAAAGAGTTCTCGATCACCGACTGGTCGAAATCGGCAGTCGTGGCGTCGAAGATGTACGGCGTTTCCTGACTCATGGGCAATCTCGTAAAAGCGTGAATGGGGCAACTATACGGCTTGGTGGGGGCGCGCCGGAAGCGGGGTGGCCGTTAGAGATGTTTCGTCTGACAAGACGTCATCGCGAGCAAGCTCGCTCCCACAGGGATTGAAGTCGGCCACAAGACTTGTGGTTCACACCAACCACTGTAGGAGCGAGCCTGCTCGCGATGCTTTTAGCTAGCGCTGCGCGTGGTACAGGCTCACATGCCGAAACTCGTGGGGCTCGGCCAGATCCGGCAGGGTCATCGCCTCCAGCATCTCTATGCGCCGGTACAACGGATGGCGAAAATCCCGCACTCGAGAATCCGCCACCAGCGCCTCTCGGCCGCGGCTGAGGAACTGGTCGAGCAGCGGCAGGTTGGCCCTGTCGTACAGCACATCCGCCACCAGAATCAGGTCGAAGCGATCAGCCTCAGCAAAAAAATCCGTCGAGTAGTTGAGCTCTACGTCATTGAGCTCGGCATTGGCCCGACACGCGGCAATCGCCAGTGGGTCGAGGTCGCAGGCCAGCACTTCCAGCGCGCCGGCCTTGGCAGCGGCAATCCCCGCCACCCCGGAACCGGCACCGAAATCCAGCACGCGCTTGCCTTCGACCCAATGCGGGTTGTCGGCCAGATAACGGGCCACGGCCAGGCCGCTGGCCCAGCAGAAACTCCAGTACGGCGGCTCATGCAGGATGCGCCGGGTCTCTTCCGGGCTGAAGGCGCGGTCCATGTTGTCGCCGTCGATCAGCCACAACTTCAGGTCGGTCCCTGGTAACTCACAGGCAACCAATTGCGCATCACCGAGCAGTTCACCCAACGCCTTTTGCAGGTCGAGCGGTGCACTCATGGGGCTTTGACAAATTGCAGTTGGCCCAGGGCCTGGGTGGTCGGCTGGGTAATCAGCTGCGACGGCAAGTGCAGGATCAGCTGCCCGGACTGACTGGCGCGGCCTCGCAGTTCAACACGGCCCCCGGACGGGAAGGATTGCGGATTGAAACGCAGGTGAAATGGCAGCACCTGGTTGTTGCCGATCAGGCTGGAACTGGCGAGCAATTGTTGCGGGCGGTCCTTATCGTCGATCACCAGCAATGCCAGTTCGACCTCAGCGCCGGCTGGAACGCCTTGCAGGGTACCGCTCAGTTCACGCTGATAGGCGGGCAGAGGGCCGAGGTCAGCCGCCTCCCGGGCTTTCTTCTGCGCTTGCTGCGGCGCCGGGCCTGGCGTTGGCGGCTGGGACTTGGGGGCATCGCTGCCGCAAGCCACCAGCAGACTGAAAACACTGAGCAAAATGAGCGGACGTAACGACATTGGTGGCTCCATAAAGCTGAATTCCATGGATCAAGTGATCATCCCGTCTGTATACCGCAAACCCTATGGCTTGTCTTGCCACCGGGATGCGCTACCATGGCCCTCCCTTTTTTTGTTGCCTGCCACCATGCACTGTCCCTTCTGCGGTGCCAACGACACCAAGGTCATCGACTCGCGTCTGGTCGCCGAGGGCGAACAGGTGCGCCGCCGGCGTGAATGCCTGGCCTGCGGCGAGCGTTTCACGACGTTCGAGACGGCTGAACTGGTGTTGCCGCGCCTGATCAAAACCGACGGCAGTCGCCAGCCGTTCGACGAAGAAAAACTCCGCGCCGGCATGCAGCGCGCGCTGGAGAAGCGCCCGGTGAGTGTCGAGCGCCTCGAGTCGTCGCTGGTGCACATCAAACACAAACTGCGCGCCACGGGCGAGCGCGAGGTCAAATCCCTCGTGGTCGGCGAACTGGTGATGGCCGAGCTGCAGAAGCTCGACGAAGTCGCCTATATCCGCTTCGCTTCGGTATATCGTCGCTTCCAGGATCTCAATGAGTTCCGCGAAGAGATCGATCGCCTGGCCCGTGAACCGGTGAAAGAATGACCATACCCGCAGAACAAGCCATCCTCGACGCCCATTTCATGGCTCGTGCCCTGGAACTGGCGCGCAAGGGACATTACACGACGCACCCCAATCCGCGTGTCGGTTGCGTGATCGTGCAGGGCGGGCAGATTGTCGGCGAAGGCTGGCACGAGCGCGCCGGCGAGCCCCACGCTGAAGTCCACGCCTTGCGCGCGGCCGGTGAGCAAGCTCGTGGCGCCACCGCATACGTGACGCTTGAGCCTTGCAGCCACCACGGCCGCACACCGCCTTGCGCCGATGCACTGGTCAATGCCGGTGTGGCTCGCGTGGTCGCAGCGATGCAGGACCCGAATCCGGAAATCGCCGGTCGCGGTCTGCAACGCCTGGCCCAGACCGGTATCGCCACTGAAAGCGGTGTGCTGGAAGGCGAGGCGCGCAAGCTTAATCAAGGCTTTCTGAAACGCATGGAACACGGCTTGCCGTTCGTGCGGGTCAAGCTGGCCATGAGCCTGGACGGGCGCACGGCGATGGAAAGCGGCGAAAGCCAGTGGATCACCGGCCCGGCAGCGCGTTCGGCGGTACAACGGCTACGTGCCCAGGCGAGTGTGGTGCTGACTGGTGCCGATACAGTGCTGGCGGACAGTGCTCGTTTGACCGTGCGCGCCGATGAGTTGGGTCTGGATGCCGGGCAAACGGCACTGGCCATGAGCCGTCCACCGCTGCGGGTGCTGGTCGACGGGCGCCTGCGGGTGCCGCTGGATGCACCGTTCTTCAAGGCCGGGCCGGCGCTGGTCGCGACCTGCGTGGCAGTGGAAGAGCAATACGCCAACGGTCCGGAATGCCTGATCGTGCCGGGCTACGATGGCCAGGTCGATCTGCGCCAGCTGCTGGTTGAGCTCGCCGCCCGTGGTGCCAACGAGGTGCTGGTCGAGGCCGGCCCGCGTCTGGCGGGTGCCTTTGCCCAGCTCGGTCTGGTGGACGAGTTCCAGATTTTTATTGCCGGCAAGTTCCTGGGTTCCTCGGCGCGGCCGCTGCTGGACTGGCCGCTCGCGCAAATGAAGGATGCGCCCGAGCTTAAAATCATCGAAATTCGCGCGGTGGGCGATGACTGGCGAGTCATTGCCATTCCTACGCCAGCAGCGAGCGTATAATTTCCGGCCATCGCTATAGCGCTGGCTTTGTTCTCGAGGAGAACCTCATGTTTACCGGCATCATCGAATCCATCGGCAGTATTCGTGCATTGACCCCAAAGGGCGGTGATGTGCGGGTTCACGTCGAAACCGGCAAGCTCGACCTGAGCGACGTCAAACTGGGCGACAGCATCGCGGTCAACGGCGTGTGCCTGACGGCCGTGGAATTGCCGGGCAATGGCTTTGCGGCGGACGTCAGTCGCGAAACCCTCGACTGCACCGCCATGAACGACCTGAAAAGCGGCAGCCCGGTCAATCTGGAAAAAGCCCTGACCCCGACCACTCGCCTCGGCGGGCATCTGGTCAGCGGTCACGTCGACGGCGTGGGCGAAGTGGTTGCCCGTACCGAGAACGCGCGCGCCGTGGAATTCCGCATCCGCGCGCCGAAGGACCTGGCCAAATACATCGCCCATAAAGGCTCGATCACCGTCGACGGCACCAGCCTGACCGTGAACGCAGTCGATGGCGCCGAGTTCCTGCTGACCATTATTCCCCACACCCTGAGCGAAACCATCATGGCGTCGTATCAGCCAGGCCGCCGGGTGAACCTGGAGGTGGACTTGCTGGCCCGTTACCTGGAGCGCCTGCTTCTGGGCGACAAGGCCGCAGAGCCGACTGCCGGCAGCACCATTACCGAAAGCTTTCTGGCCCAAAACGGCTACCTCAAATCCTGAGCTCTAATTTCGAAAGAAGGGGGGTGCCTTGTGGCGCTCAATAGCATCGAAGAACTGGTTGAAGACATCCGCCAAGGCAAGATGGTCATCCTCATGGATGACGAAGACCGCGAGAACGAAGGCGACCTGATCATGGCCGCCGAGTGCTGCAAGCCCGAGCACATCAACTTCATGGCCAAGCATGCCCGTGGCCTGATCTGCATGCCGATGAGCCGCGAGCGTTGCGAACTGCTCAAGCTGCCATTGATGGCGCCGCGCAACGGTTCCGGTTTCGGCACCAAGTTCACCGTATCGATCGAAGCGGCCACCGGCGTGACCACCGGCATCTCGGCCGCCGACCGTGCGCGCACCGTGCAGGCTGCCGCTGCCCGTGATGCCAAGGCTGAAGACATCGTCAGCCCGGGCCACATCTTCCCGCTGATGGCTCAGGCCGGCGGTACCCTGGCCCGTGCCGGCCACACCGAAGCGGCGTGCGACCTGGCGCGCATGGCCGGTTTCGAGCCGAGCGGCGTGATCTGCGAAGTGATGAACGACGACGGCACCATGTCCCGTCGCGCCGAGCTGGAAGCTTTTGCCGCTGAACACGACATCAAGATCGGCACCATCGCCGACCTGATTCACTACCGGATGATCCACGAACGTACCGTTCAGCGGATTGCCGAGCAGCCACTGGACAGCGAACTGGGCCAATTCAACCTGGTGACCTATCGTGATTCGGTGGAAGGCGACGTGCACATGGCGCTGACCCTGGGCAACGTATGTGCCGAAGAACCAACCCTGGTTCGCGTGCACAACATGGACCCGCTGCGTGACCTGCTGATGGTCAAGCAACCCGGCCGCTGGAGCCTGCGCGCCGCCATGGCCACGGTTGCCGAGGCTGGCAGCGGCGTGGTGCTGTTGCTCGGTCACCCGCTCGATGGCGACGTGTTGCTCGCGCATATCCGCGAAACCGCCGATCACGCAGCGGTGAAAAAACCGACCACCTACAGCACTGTCGGTGCCGGTTCGCAGATCCTGCGTGACCTTGGCGTACGCAAAATGCGCCTGATGTCGGCACCCATGAAATTTAATGCGATATCCGGTTTCGATCTGGAAGTTGTAGAATACGTGCCCTCCGAATAATGACCGGTTGTTTCCGGCCTTGAATTCGCGGTTCAAATATCACCGAGGGACGCGTACGAGACGCGTCCCGGCTCTTTAAGAGATCTATCGAATGACCCTGAAGACCATCGAAGGTACCTTCATCGCCCCTAAAGGCCGCTACGCTCTGGTAGTGGGCCGTTTCAACAGCTTCGTCGTTGAAAGCCTGGTCAGCGGTGCAGTTGATGCCCTGGTTCGCCACGGCGTGAGCGAAAGCGACATCACCATCATCCGCGCACCTGGCGCCTTCGAAATCCCGCTGGTTGCGCAGAAAGTCGCCCAGAAAGGCGAATTCGCGGCAATCATCGCCCTGGGCGCGGTCATTCGTGGCGGCACCCCGCACTTCGAATACGTGGCTGGCGAGTGCACCAAGGGCCTGGCCCAGGTGTCCATGGAGTTCGGCGTACCGGTCGCTTTCGGCGTCCTGACCGTTGATTCCATCGAGCAAGCCATCGAACGTTCCGGCACCAAGGCCGGCAACAAAGGTGCTGAAGCTGCCCTGTCCGCTCTGGAAATGGTCAGCCTGCTGGCGCAGTTGGAGGCCAAGTGATTAGCGACGAAAGCGATCGTTTCAACCCGCGCGATCCAAAGCCTGCGGATGCCGGCAAGCCATCGAAAAGCGTCAAGCGTCGCGAAGCCCGTCAGCTCGCGACTCAGGCGCTGTACCAATGGCACATGGCCAAGCAGTCGCTGAACGAGATCGAAGCGCAGTTCCGGGTCGATAACGATTTCAGTGATGTCGACGGCGCGTACTTCCGCGAAATCCTGCACGGGGTTCCGCAATTCAAGACCGAAATCGACACCGCGCTCACGCCTTGCCTGGACTTGACCATCGATGAGCTGGACCCGGTTGAACTGGCGGTTCTGCGTCTGTCCACTTGGGAGCTGCTCAAGCGCGTCGACGTGCCGTACCGCGTTGTGATCAACGAGGGTATCGAACTGGCCAAGGTCTTCGGTTCCACCGACGGCCACAAGTTCGTCAACGGTGTGCTCGACAAGCTGGCCCCGCGTCTGCGTGAAGCTGAAGTGAAGGCGTTCAAGCGCTGATCGGCGCTTGGAATGTCGACACGAAGCCATGGGCGAGTTTGAGCTGATCCGCAATTTCTTCGCCGCCGCGCCTTGTGCGCAGGGCGGCGAAGGCGTTGCCCTCGGGATCGGCGATGACTGCGCCTTGCTGGCTGTTCCCTCCGGGGAGCAGATGGCGATCTCTACCGATACGTTGGTGGCCGGTGTGCATTTCGCCGATCCCTGCGATCCGTTTCTGCTCGGTCAGCGCTCGCTGGCCGTGGCCGTCAGCGACCTGGCCGCCATGGGCGCCACCCCGATTGCCTTTACCCTTGCCCTGACTTTGCCGACGGTGACCGCCGATTGGCTGCAAGCCTATGCCCGTGGTTTGAACCAGATGGCGCAAAGCTGCGGCGTGGCGCTGGTGGGGGGCGACACGACCCGCGGGCCGCTGAGCCTGACCATGACCGTGTTCGGACGCGTGCCGGCCGGCCTGGCGCTGACCCGCAGTGGAGCGCAACCGGGCGACCTGCTGTGTGTCGGCGGCAACCTGGGCAATGCCGCCGGTGCCTTGCCCTTGGTGCTCGGCCAGCGCACAGCCGAAGCACGCATTGCCGAGCCATTGCTGGCGCATTACTGGTCGCCGCAACCGCAGCTCGGTTTGGGTCAGGCGCTACGGGGCAAGGCCACTTCGGCAATGGATATCTCCGACGGCCTGCTCGCGGATTGCGGGCATATCGCGCTGGCGTCGAAGGTCGGAATCGAAGTCGAGCGGGATCGATTGCCGCTGTCGCAGAGTCTGGTCGACTTTCTCGGTCAGTCGGACGCACAGGCTGCAGCCCTGAGCGGCGGCGACGATTACGTCCTGGCCTTCACCTTGCCGCCCGTCGAATTGCCGCTATTACTGGCCGGTGGCTGGCCGATCCATGTAATTGGCCAGGTTGTGACAGGGCAGGGCGTGAGGCTGCTGGACGCCGATGGCAAAGACATCACCCCGCAATCCCGGGGTTATCAACATTTTCGGGAGTCACCGTGACAGATCATCCCAAACAGGTCCCGGCGGAGTTCGTACCGCCGTCGGTCTGGCGCAATCCATGGCATTTCCTGGCGTTCGGCTTTGGCTCGGGCACCTTGCCAAAGGCGCCCGGCACTTGGGGGTCGTTGGTTGCGCTGCCCTTTATCCCGTTGTGGCAGATGCTGCCCGACTGGGGTTACTGGCTGATGCTGGGCATCACCATGCTGTTCGGCTTCTGGCTGTGCGGCAAAGTGGCCGACGATTTGCGGGTACACGACCATGAAGGCATCGTCTGGGACGAAATGGTCGGGATGTGGATCACCCTGTGGCTGGTGCCGGAAGGCTGGCAGTGGTTGCTGGCGGGTTTCCTGATGTTCCGCTTCTTCGACATCCTCAAGCCATGGCCGATTCGCTGGATTGACCGGCACGTACATGGCGGCGTCGGCATCATGCTCGATGATGTCCTGGCCGGGGTGTTCGCCTGGTTGGCGATGCAGGGACTGGTGTGGTTTTTCGCCTGACCGGGGATTCCAGGCGTTGATCATGAGAGCTGTTGATTCGAACTGACACGGTTCTTAAGGTAGATGATGTATCCATTGTGGGATCGCCGCACCGCCGCTCCCACATTGATTGTGGTGCGGTGTATATCAAACATTTTGATAGTTATCGCCGATAATTCAGCCTAAGCGTCCTCCGGAACCTGCTGTTACAATGCCGGCTCTGCGAATCTTCAGACTTTTAGATCAGGAGCACACCGGTGCCTGTCGTTTTTGTCGCCGCTTCCAAGCTGCCAACGCCTTTTGCGCAATTCACCATGCATGGCTTTCTCGATGAAGCCACCGGCCGCGAGCACGTTGTGCTGAGCCTGGGTGAGATTGCCGACGGTGCCCCGGTACTCGGCCGGTTGCACTCCGAATGCCTGACGGGCGATGCCTTGTTCAGCCAGCGCTGCGACTGCGGGTCGCAACTGGAGGCCGCCTTGCAGGCCATCGCCCGCGAAGGTCGTGGCGTCTTGCTCTACCTGCGCCAGGAAGGCCGGGGCATTGGCCTGCTCAACAAGATCCGAGCCTATGAGTTGCAGGACGGTGGCGCCGATACCGTCGAAGCCAACGAACGCCTGGGCTTTGCCGCCGACCAGCGTGACTACGCCATGTGCCTGCCGATGCTGGAGCACCTGGGCGTGAAGTCCTTGCGCCTGATGACCAACAACCCGCGCAAGGTCAAGGCCTTGACCGACATGGGTATCGTGGTCGCCGAGCGCGTGCCGCTGCACACCGGCCACAATCCGCATAACCGACTCTACCTGGCGACCAAGGCCAGCAAGCTCGACCACATGATGGGCAATGAGCATCAGGGCGAGGTAGATCGGGCGTGACCCGCGGTCAGGTGCGGCGGCGATTGTCCTTCAACTGGTGGCAATACCTGGCGCTGGCCTTGTTGCCGCTGTTTGTGATCAACGCGGTATTCGGTCAGAGCGAAGCGATTCTGCCGGTGCTGGCGATGCCGTTGTTCATCGCCGGAGTCGCCTCGATGTTTGTCAGCCTGAAATTTTTCGGTGCCTACAAACACGCGCTTATCGCCACCCAGAAAGCCCTCGATACCCCTGAAGAACCTGGCGCCTGGATCAGTCTGGCGGCCAAGCGGCGCACGGCATTCCTGGCCGCCGGGCTGCCGGCCTGGATCGGTGCCCTGGCGGTGTTCGTCGGTCTCGAAGCCGTGCCGCTGATGCTGCTGGCCCTGTCGACCGCCGTGCTGTTCTACCTTTACCGTATTCCGCGTCAACTCGGTTGATGCGCGCGCTCTGGCTGGCGGTGTTGCTGCTGGCCGCCAGCGGCTCGGCATTCGCGGTCGAACGGGTTGTCAGCCTCGCCCCGTCGCTCTCTGAAATCGTCGTTGAACTGGGTTCCGCCGACCTCCTGGTAGGGGTGCTGGACGCCGGTGAACGACCTGCCGAACTCAAGAACCTGCCCTCCGTTGGTCGCTATGGCCAGTTGGACATGGAGCGCCTGCTCAGCCTGAAACCCGATCTGTTGCTGCTATGGCCCGGTAGCGTCGGCCCGGCCCAGCGTGATCAGCTCAAGCGACTGAATATGCCCACCTACGTCGCCGAACCCCACAGCCTGAACCAGCTCGCCGCACAGATCGAGGCCATTGCCGCTCAGCTCGGTCGGCCTGAGCGCGGAACTTCATTGGCCGGCGATTTACGCCAGCGGCTGTATGAATTGCGTCAGCGCTATCGCCGGGACAAGCCGTTGCGAGTGTTCTATCAGGTCTGGGATCGGCCGCTGTATACGGTTGGCGGCGAGCAGATCATCAGCGATGCGCTGGAGGTCTGCGGTGCGCAAAACGTATTTGATGACCTGAAGCTGCCGGCACCGCAAGTCAGCGTGGAAGCCGTGTTGCAGCGCAATCCCGAGGTAATCCTGGCCAGCGATCAGGCGCAGCTCGATGCGTGGAAAGCCTGGCCGCAGGTGGCGGCCGTGGCACAAGGGCAATTGCGACTGGTGACGGACAAGGGCCTGGAGCGGCCGAGCGGGCAGATGATTGAGGCAACTGCAAAACTGTGCCAGTTGATCGCGCCGAATTTGTAACTGTGGCGAGGGAGCTTGCTCCCGCTGGGCTGCGAAGCAGCCCTAAAAACCAACACTGCAATTTGTCTGATTGCCCTGTCAGCTTTGATTGCGACTGCTGCGCAGTCGAGCGGGAGCAAGCTCCCTCGCCACAATGATTTGCGTCAGCCTCAGATCTCCGGCGTCCAGGTTACCCCGAACATCCACGCCCGACCTTCCTCGCGATACCCGTACTGGCTCCCTTGGAAGCTGTACAGCGCCCGGCTGTAACCCTTGTCCAGCAGGTTGTCGACCTTCAGCTCCAGCCGGACTTCACGATTGAGCTCCCAACTGCTGCGTAGTCCCAACAAGGCATAACCGCCCAATGGCTGTTGATTGTTCAGGTCGTCATAGCTGCTGCTGACCGCTTGCCAACTGGCGCCAAGGCCCAGGCGATCGAACTGACGGTCCAGATCCCAACTCAAGGTGCGGCGCGCGCGACGGGCCAGGGTGTGACCCGTGTCACGATCTCGTGGGTCGATAATCGCCACGCCAAGGTTGCTCTGCCAGCCGAACAGTTCCTGTTTCAGCGCTGCTTCGAAGCCGTTGATCCGTGCCGAGGCAACGTTCTCGGGGCGCGAGTTGCTGCCGAAAATGATCGCGTCTTCAAGGTCGGTGCGATACAGCGACGTCTCCAGGCGACTGTCCTCGGTCAATTGGCTACGCCATTGCAGCTCATAGCTTTTCGAGGTTTCAGGCTTCAGGTCGGGGTTGCTGAAGTCAGGGTAATACAGGTCGTTGAAGGTCGGCGCGCGGAAGCCTTCGCTGTAGGTCAGCAGCACTTCGTTGTCCGGGTTCAGCGGCAGGGTGAAGGTGCCGCTCCAGGTGTTCTGGCTGCCGAACTGCTGGTTATCGTCGTGGCGCAGGCCCAACTCCGTGGAAAAACTGTCAGCCTGATAGCGATGCTGGATAAATGCGGCGCGGTTCCAGCGGCTGTCTTCGTCGAATGCCGTGGTGCTATTGATCCGGTCTTCGTACCAGTCGCCGCCGAGCATCAGGCTGTTGCGCTCATTGAGCGTCAGGTCGTTTTGCCAGGTCACCGAGTCGCGATAGGTGTTGAACACGGTGCGCTCATCGCTGAGCTTGTCGAGGGTCTTCTCGCGGTTTTCACTGTGGCCGACATCAACGCGGGTTTTCCAGAGATCGTTGATCCGTGCATCGACATAGCTGCTGACGCTGCTCACGTCGAAGTCGCTGTAGGGCTGTTGCTGGACCGATTCGAACGTATTCATGTCGAAGCGACCGAACGGGTTGTCGAACTCGCTCTTGCCACGGTTATCCAGCAGGTTGGCGCCGACTTCGATGTCTTGCGTCAGGGCGTGACTCAGGCTCAGGCTGAGCGACTTGTTGCGATATTCGTCATGGTCGCCATCACTGGGATACGACTCATGGGTGCGATTGATGCCGGCGGTTTCGTCGAGGCTGGCGCCGAGGTTGAAGCGGGTTTGCTCATCACCGCCGGACAAACCGAGACTGCGCTCCCAGGTCTGGTTGCTGCCAAATCCCATGTGCAATCGAGGTTGCAGGCCTTGCTCGCCACCACGGCGGGTGAAGATCTGGATCACCCCGCCAATCGCATCGCTGCCATAAATCACCGAGCGGGAGCCGCGCAGCACTTCCACGCGCTCGACCTGCTCGATATTGATGTGTTGCAGGTTGCTGTCGCCGGAGGTCGAACTGCCGATGCGCTGGCCATCCACCAACACCAGGCTCTGGGCCGACTGGGTGCCACGGATGTAGACACCCGGAATGCTGCCGCGCCCGCCGGACTGCGAGACTTGCACGCCCGGCACCCGACGCAACAGGTCAGTGACGCTATAGGGTTGCAGGCGATCGATGTCTTCGCGGGTGAATACGGTGTTGGCGGCGCTGCTGTCGTTGCGCGCTTCGACCTGGCGGTTGGCGCTGATCAACACGTCGGGCAGCTTCAGGGCCTGGTCGCGTTCGAAGGCGTCGGCCAGCAATTGACCGGCCGGCAGCAGGGTCAGCGTCAGGGCGAAGGGAGAGAGTTTCATGGAGTATCCGAGATTTCAGATGCGACGCAACTCTCCGTAGGAGCTGCCGAAGGCTGCGATCTTTTGATTTTGATTTTTTCAGATATGGAGTTGTCGAGGGCCAGGATCAAAAGATCGCAGCCTTCGGCAGCTCCTACACAGGGTTTTGCGTTTAGAGGTTGAGCAGTTGCAGGCGTTCGCGAATGGACGCTTCGATTCCCGCCTCGTCCAAGCCACACTCGGCCAGCATTTGCGCCGGCTTGGCGTGCTCGACGTAAATATCCGGCAAGCCCAGGTGCAGCATCGACTTGAGGATGTTTTCGCGGGCGAGGAATTCGCTGACCGCGCCACCGGCGCCGCCCATGATCGCGTTTTCTTCGACGGTCACCAGCAAGTCGTGGCTGCCGGCGATTTCGCGAACCAGCGCTTCATCCAGCGGTTTGACGAAACGCATGTCGACCACGGTCGCGTCCAGCGTCTCGGCGACTTTCAGGGCTTCGGCCAGTTGCACGCCGAACACCAGCAGGGCGACTTTGCTGCCCTGTCGGCGAATCACACCCTTGCCGATCTCGATCGGCTCGAGGTCTTTCTCGATGGTCGCGTTCGGGCCGTTACCCCGTGGATAACGCACCGCCGCCGGACCTTCGTACAGGTGGCCGGTAGTGAGCATCTTGCGCAGCTCGTTTTCATCGCTCGGGGTCATCACCAGCATGCCGGGGATGCAGCGCAGGAACGACAAATCGAAGCTGCCGGCGTGGGTCGGACCGTCTTCGCCCACCAGGCCTGCGCGGTCGATGGCGAACAGTACGTCGAGATTCTGCACCGCGACGTCATGCACCAACTGGTCGTAGCCGCGCTGCAGGAAGGTCGAATAGATGGCCACCACGGGTTTGGCGCCTTCGCAGGCCATGCCGGCCGCGAGGGTGACGGCGTGTTGCTCGGCAATGGCGACGTCGAAGTAGCGCAGCGGGAAGCGTTCGCTGAAAGCAACCAGGTCCGAGCCTTCCTTCATCGCCGGGGTAATCCCGACCAGACGCGGGTCGGCAGCCGCCATGTCGCACAGCCATTCGCCGAACACACCGGAGTACTTCGGCCCGCTGGCTTTTTTCGGCGCGGCGGCCGGGGCGTCCAGGGGTTCGAGCTTGGTGATGGCGTGGTAACCGATCGGGTCGACTTCCGCCGGGGCGAAGCCTTTGCCTTTCTTGGTGACGACGTGCAGGAACTGCGGGCCTTTCAGATCGCGCATGTTGCGCAGGGTGGCGATCAGGGTCGGCAGGTCGTGGCCATCAATCGGGCCAATGTAGTTCCAGCCCAGTTCTTCGAACAGCGTGCCGGGAACCAGCATGCCTTTGGCATATTCTTCGGTCCGGCGAGCGATTTCCCAGGCACCGGGCAGGCGCGACAGCACTTTCTTGCTGCCTTCGCGCATGCTCGCGTAGGTGCGGCTGGAAAGGATCTTCGCCAGGTAGTTCGACAAGCCACCGACGTTACGCGAGATCGACATGTCGTTGTCGTTGAGGATCACCAGCATGTTGGCGTCCACTTCCGGTGCATGGTTCAGCGCCTCGAACGCCATGCCCGCGGTCAACGCGCCGTCGCCGATCACCGCGATCGCCTTGCGCTCGCTGTTTTGCAGGCGGGCGGCAATCGCCATGCCCAGCGCGGCACTGATCGAGGTGCTGGAGTGACCGACGCCAAAGGTGTCGTACTCGCTCTCGGAGCGGCGCGGGAACGCAGCGACGCCGTCCTTCTGGCGCAGGGTGCCCATGCGCTCGCGACGACCGGTGAGGATCTTGTGTGGATAAGCCTGATGACCCACGTCCCACACCAGCCGGTCGTCCGGGGTGTCGAAGACGTAATGCAGCGCGATGGTCAGCTCGATCACGCCCAGGCCGGCACCGAAATGCCCACCGGTCTGGCCGACCGTGTAGAGCAATTCCAGGCGCAACTCATCGGCCAGGGTTTCCAGCTCGGCTTCGCCTAACCGGCGCAGGCCGTCCGGCGTGTTCGCGCGGTCGAGCAGGGGCGTGGTCGGGCGCTTGCGGGGAATCTCATGAAACGTCGTGGGCATCAGGCGAATCGTTATAGGTATAAAAGATGCGGCAGTTTACCTGATGCATCGCCCCCTGCCCACGCGTTGGGCTTTTTTGGCGCAATCGCCTTCAGCTGCGGCGATCGACGATATACCGGGCCAGATCACGCAAGGGTTCGGCCGCCGCGTCAAACGGTCGCAGCGCGTGCAGGGCCTGATCGCGCAGCTCCAGCGCATAGGCCTTGGCGGCGTCGAGGCCGAGCAGGGCCGGGTAGGTCGGCTTATCCCGGGCAATGTCGGCACCCTGGCGTTTGCCGAGGGTTTCGGTATCGCTTTCGACGTCGAGAATGTCGTCCTGGACCTGGAATGCCAGGCCGATGGCCTGTGCATAAGTCTGCAGGGACTTGAGTTCGTCTTTTTCGGCACGGCCGCTGGCCAGGGCACCGAGCTTGACGCTGACCTCGATCAGCGCGCCGGTCTTGTGCCGGTGCATGTACTCCAGGGCTTTCTGGTCAAGCTTCAGTCCGACCGAGCCGAGGTCGATGGCCTGACCGCCGACCATGCCCGCCGGGCCTGCGGCCAGTGCCAGGGCGCTGACCATTTGCAGGTGGATTTCGGCATCCAACGCGCTCAGGCGCGGGTCGAGCAGGGCGCTGAAGGCCAGGCTCTGCAAGCCGTCGCCGGCGAGGATCGCGCAGGCTTCATCGAATTTCTTGTGGGTGGTGGGCTGGCCGCGACGCAGATCGTCATCGTCCATCGCCGGCAAATCGTCATGCACCAGCGAATAAGCATGGATCAGCTCCACGGCACAGGCTGCGCCGTTGGCTTGCTCGGGTTTGCCGCCCAACGCTTCGCAGGCGGCGTAGCTCAACAGTGGACGCACGCGTTTGCCGCCATTCATCACGCTGTAGCGCATGGCCTCGTACAGCCGCGCCAGCTCGGGGCTCGGGGCAGTGAACAGGGTTTCCAGAGCCGCATTGACGCGGGCCTGGCTGGTTGCCGAGTACGCTGCAATCATTCTGGCTGATCCGCTTCGAAGGGTTCCTCGGCCAGCTCGCCATCACGCTCGAGCAGCACCTGAACCTTTTGCTCGGCCTGGGCCAGCGCCGCCTGGCAATCGCGGGTCAGACCGATGCCTTGCTCGAAAGCGGCCAGCGAGTCCTCCAGCGACAATTCGCCATTCTCCAGACGCTCCACCAGCGTTTGCAGGTCGGCGAGGGACTGTTCGAAATCCAGTGCAGCTTTTTTGCGGGCCATGGCGGCGATTTCCGGTTGACGTTAAACCGGCGCGACACTAGCAGATAGGGGGTTCATGGGCAAATGAGCGGGGTGTTTGACACGCGAAAAGCGGAGCCCTGTGGCGAGGGAGCTTGCTCCCGTTGGGGCGCAAAGCGGCCCTAAATTCATCTGCCAGATTTTTCAGGAATACTGAGGTCAATTGATTGGGCCTGCCTCGCAAGCCAGCGGGAGCAAGCTCCCTCGCCACAAAGTAAGTGGACCTCAAGTGTACTGAGGATTATTCGGCTCACTTTATGAGCCGAATAACATCGCTATTCGGCTCACCGTCCACCCATTACCGTGATTCCCACCGCAATTTCGCAGCCGTCCGATTGTTAAAAAACACCCGAATGGATAACCTTCGAGCCCTATACGACCTGGTAGTCACGGGTCTTTCAGACGAAACGCAGTATTCGCATCTGTAACGTGCCCAGGATCAGGCGCAAGGTTTCGTCATGCATGGCAGGAGGCGTCGCATGCGCTCATTTCTATTGCTGCTGATCGGGCTGGTTTTCGCCCCCGTGATTCTGGCTGCGCCGAATGCCGAGTTATCGGAACCGGTGGGTGGATGGCGTTACAACGGTCTGTTGGACCGTAGCGAAAACCCGCAAGTCGCCTATCCCACTCCACCCATCGACCGGGGTGTGCAGCGCAATCGCACGATGATCGAAGGCCAACTGAAGGCCCTGGGCACCCAGCGCGGGCCGCACACCTTGGCGGTCAACGGCAATCCGCTGAATCTCTATACCGACGAGCAAGGGCGTTTCGCCCGGCCCTATGCATTTGGCGCCGGTTCCAACAGCGTCGAAGTGCGCAGCGCCGAAGGCCAGTCCCTCAAGCGTGTTCAATTCTATGAAGCCAACAACCTGCGCACCCCGGCGCGGATTCGCGTGGTGCTGGGTTGGGATGATCCGAAAGCCGAACTCGACCTGCATATTGTCACGCCCGATGGCCAGCATGCCTTCTGGGCACATTCGGCCTTGACCAATGGCGGCGGCCTCGACCCCGACGGCGTCGATGGCCCGGGTCCGGAAATGTTCACCATGACCGCGCCGCTGCGTGGCACCTATCTGGTTTACGTGAACTATTGGGGCAACTTCGGCAGCGGCGGCTATAACTTCGATGAGTCCGGCAACCAGAACGAGGTGATTACCTCGCAGATCAACCTGGTGCTCAACGAAAACACCGTCGATGAAAAACGCGAGACGTTCATCGTGCCCCTGCGCGCAATCGGCGACCTGCTGCTGGTCAAGACTTTCAACTACTAGGCATCCCCGCTCCACGGATGAACATCGGGTTTTGTGAACATGAGTGATAGCACTGTTACTCCGGCCGCAGGCGCACCAGCGGCCAAACCTTCTCTGCATTGGCCGACGCTGCTGATCGGGATATGCCTGGTCATTGGCGTGGCCGGTGGGCTGGGGTGGTTCATGCACAAGCCCAAGGCCCCGGCGCCTGTGTTGGCCAGTGACAAACTGGGCATGAGCCGCCCGGATGGCTTGCTGGAAACCCACTCCTTGAGCCAGTTACCCAAGGACTTGTTGGCAGTGCCGTTCCTCAAGGAAACCCTGACCGAAGATTTCGTCTTCTATTACGAAACCCACGCCGATCGCCTGGGGTTGATCGGCAGCTTGCGGCGGATCATCTACGAACATGACTTGAAACTGCAGGACACCTTGATCGAGCAACTGTTCGATCAACCGGCGGACGTAGCGTTGTGGCGCGGGGCGGATGGGCGGCTCAAGGATTTCCTGCTGGTGATGGATCGCGGCGGGCTGGCCAAGGTGCTGGAGCCGCTGGTCAAAGTGGCACTGGACGACTCGCAACTGAGCAAGGTTGCGGACCTGAAGGTCGGCACCGACGACGTGGGGCTCTATCAACTCAGTTACAACGCGAGCAAGGCGCTGCTGTTCGCGTCCCATGGCGACAAACTGGTGGTGTTGTCCAATCCGGCGAAACTCTACGATCCGCAAAGTGGCGCAACGGAAGAATCGGGCAGCGTGTCGACCACGGCCATTGCCGCGTTGCTCAATGGCGACAAACTGTTCCCCGAAGCCTTCGGCCTGCCGCCTCGTACGCCGGAGGTGAAACAACGCCTGTCGGTGAATGCCAGCGTGCTGGCCATGGGTTACCAGCGCTTTATTCCGAACTTCGCTGGCCTGCGTTTCGACATGGATGACAAGGGCTGGCACAGCTTCCTGGCCATGGATGAACTGGAGAATCAGCCGGACTTCGATTTCAAACCGATCTGGCAAGCCATGCCCATGGGCGCCAGCGCTTGCGTGGCGTTGCCGCTGGCTGCCGAACAACAGAAACCGCTGCTGGTGAAACTCGGTGCCGAAGATAGCGTGGCACAAGCGTTGACCGAACACATGGCCGGCGCGGCGGGGCTCTGCTGGTACGCTGATTCGCGTCTGTACACGCCGTTGCTGGTGGCCAGTCTGAGCGACGAGGATAGCGGCACGCTCGATGGCGATCTGGGCAAGCTGTTCGGCTCGATGGTCGGCGCCTATGAAAGCAATGTCGCCGGGCACGCATTCCCGGTGGTGGAGAAACAGGAGGGGCAGAGCCATCAGTGGCAGCGGCAAGTCAGTTCCAGTTTCGGCCCGTACAAAGCCAAGGACGCCGAAAATCCGGAGGCGATCAGCGGCAAGGCGTTCATGCGTGTGAGCCTGGCCCGCCACGGTTCAACCTTGCTGTTTTCCCTCGATGACAAACTCGTCGACAAGGCTCTAGGCACCCTCGACAAACGCTTCCCGCCGATGGCCGACGTGGTGCCCAAGGACCTGCTGATGCCGGTCTATTTCGGCCCGGATTCCATGGCGCAACTGATGCAGCAGGAAACCCTCGACAGCCTGCCCCAGGACATGGAACCGGTGTTCTACAACGCCGCGCAAACCTACCTTATCCCGAAGCTGCGCAAGCTCGGCGGCTACGGCAAGTACGCCCTGACCTTGCCCGAAGGCAGTGAGCCCGACGGCCATTGGCAATGGCTGCCGCTGGAGTGGAAAGCCCTGTGACGGCATTGATCCGAAGTCTCGGCCTGCTGGCGTTGTTGTTGAGCGCGGGTGCCCACGCTGTCGAGGCACCATCGCTCGACCCGCAGCAATCCCAGGTGTTTCGCGCCTGGTTCGTGCGTATCGCCCAGGAGCAACTGAGCCAGGGCCCGAGCCCCCGTTGGTATCAGCAAGACTGCGCCGGACTGGTGCGCTTCGCTGCCAATGAAGCGCTGAAAGTCCATGACGACAAATGGCTGCGCAGCAATGGCCTGTCCAATCGTTACCTGCCGCCGGAACTGCAACTGAGCGACGCCCAGCGCAGCCTTGCCCAGCAATGGCAGCAGGGCGGCGGCAAGGTCGGGCCATACGTCAATGCGATCAAGTTGATCCAGTTCAACAGCCATCTGGTCAGCCGCGATGTGTCTCAGGCACGCCCTGGCGACCTGATGTTTTTCGATCAGGGCGACGACCAGCACCTGATGATCTGGATGGGCCGCTACATCGCCTATCACACTGGCACCAGCACACCCACCGACAACGGCATGCGTTCGGCAAGCCTGCAGCAACTCATGACATGGAAGGACACCCGATGGATACCCGACGCAGCCAACCCCAACTTCATCGGCGTCTATCGACTGAATTTTCTTTCCCAATGACCGGTGCCCGCATGCTGCGTTTTCTGTCTCTGATGTTGGTATTGGTGCTGCCGTTCTCGGCGGGTTACGCCGACGATTCGGTCCCGGCCAGCGGCTATGCGCCGGTGGCCGGCGAGAGTTTTTTCCTGCTGGCCGACAGCAGTTTTGCCAGCGATGAACCGGCGATGGTGCGTCTCGAAGCGCCGGGCCGCGACTATCGCCGGTTTCGCATGGAGCCCTACGGCGGCGCCGACATTCGGGTGTATCGCATCGACAGACCGCTGGATTTCCTCAAGCGTCAGAAGAACCTGCATCGAGTGGTCAGCGATGGCCAGTTCAAGGGTGAAGGCCTGTCCAACACCCTCGCTTACCTGTGGGATAACTGGTATCGCAAATCCCGTCGGGTGATGCAGCGGGCGTTTTCCTACGAGTCGCGTAAACAAGTCACCGAGGAAGTGCCGGAACTGAAGATGGGCAATGCGATGGCCGCGCCAACGCCCTACGATGCGCAGCCGCAATTCGCGCTGATACCGGGTTTGCCGGTGGTCAGCCAGTTCCGTTATCCGTTGTGGCAGGCCAAGCCGATCCAGCCACCTGCGGGGGTGAACCTGGCCGGTTCCTCCAGCGAGTTCGTCAGCGTCGCGCCGGGCAACGTGTACATCCCGTTGGGCAATCTCAAACCAGGTCTTTATCTGGTGGAAGCGCTGATCGGCAAGTACCGTGCGACCACCATGGTGTTCGTCTCCAACACCGTGGCGGTGAGCAAGATCGCCGGCGACGAATTGCTGGTGTGGGCCGCGCGCAAACACGAAGGCAGCTCGGTGCCAAAGGTCAATGTGCTGTGGACCGATGGCCTCGGCGTAATGAGCAGCGGCGCTACGGATATCGATGGCTTGCTGCGCTTGAAGCACGTCAGCCCCGAGCGTTCGTTCGTGATCGGCGAGGACGAAGAGGGCGGGGTGTTCGTCTCCGAGAACTTCTACTACGACAGCGAAATCTACGACACCAAACTCTATGCCTTCACCGACCGGCCGCTGTATCGGCCGGGGGATTGGGTGTCGCTGAAAATCGTCGGGCGTGAATTCAAGAACGCGCGGGATTCGGTGCAGCCAAGCGCGGCCGACGTCAATGTAACCGTGCTGGATGCGACCGGTACGGCACTGCAATCCCTCGATCTGAAGCTCGATTCCAAGGCTGGCACCCAAGCCCGATTCCAGTTGCCGGACAACGCCGTGGCCGGTGGATATGAACTGCGTTTCAACTACAAGGATCAGGCCTACAGCAGCGCCTTTCGCGTCGCTGAGTACATCAAGCCGCACTTCGAGATTTCACTCAACCTGGCCAAGCAGGATTACCGTACTGGCGAGCCGGTCAAGGGCAACCTGGTGCTGCTGTACCCGGACGGAAAACCGGTGGCCAATGCGAAGTTGAGCCTGAGCCTGCGTGCCCAACAGCTGTCGATGGTCGACAACGAACTGCAATACCTTGGGCAGTTTCCGGTGGAACTGACCAGCACCGAATTGACCACCGACGCCAAGGGCAATGCGTCCCTCGACCTGCCGGCAGCCGACAAACCGAGTCGCTACATGCTGACCGTGTTTGCCAGCGACGGTGCGGCGTATCGGGTCAAGACCACCAAGGAAATCCTGATTGACCGTGGCGCGGCGAATTTCCGCTTGAGCGCGCCTCGGCGTTTCAGCGCGGTGGGTGACAAGGTTGCCTTCAGCTACACCCGCGAAGGCGAGCAGGTCGACGCCGTTACGCCAGGCAGTTTCAGTTGGGTACGCCTAGAGGACCAGAGCACCGGCGAAGGCAAACTCGCGGCAACCGACAAAGGTTTCACCCTGGCCTTTGACCGGCCGGGCACCTACAACCTGACGCTCAAGGATGATCATGGCCGGGTGGTCGGCGCCACCGGCCATTCGGTTACCGGCGAAGGTGTCAAAGCCGTACCCGGCACCGTGGAAATCGTCCTCGACAAGCCCGAGTACATCGCAGGCGATGAAGCGCTGGCGCTGATCACTTTCCCGGAACCGGTCAGCGATGCCTTGCTGTCGCTGGAGCGGGACAAGGTCGAAGCCACTGCGCTGCTGTCCAAGGGCGGCGACTGGCTGAAGATGGAAAAACTCAGCGATACCCAATATCGCGCGCGCATTCCGGTGAAGGACGGTTTCGCGCCGAACCTGACCTTCTCGGTGCTGTACACCAAGGGTGGCCAATACAGTTTCCAGAACGCCGGCATCAAGGTGGTCACGCCACAGATCGACGTGGCCATCGCCACGGACAAAGAAACCTATCAGCCGGGTGAAACCGTGTCGGTGGACCTGACCACCCAGTTCGCCGGCAAAGCGATTCCCGCGCACCTGACGGTCAGCGTGGTCGATGAAATGGTCTACGCCCTGCAACCGGAAGTGGCGCCGAGCATCGACCAGTTCTTCTATCACCCACGGCGCAACAACGTGCGCACCAGTGCCAGTTTGTCGTTCATCAGTTATGACGTCGCTTTGCCGGGCAGCCCCGGTGCACCGGGCAAAGCCAATCGCAGTGAGCGTGGCGTGAAGGTGCTGGAGCGACCACGTCGCGAGGACGTCGACACGGCGGCGTGGCAACCTGAATTGCTGACCGATGCCAACGGCAAAACCCGCTTCACCTTTAAGATGCCCGACTCCCTGACCCGCTGGCGCATCACCGCCAGGGCCATCGCCGATGGCGGGCAGGTCGGGCAGAAGAAGCAATTCGTGCGCTCGGAAAAACCGCTGTACCTGAAGTGGAGCGGCCCGACCCGATTCCGCGCTGGCGACAAACCGGACCTTGGTGTGTTCGCCTTCAGTCAGGCCGAGAAACCGGTCAAGGCCGAACTGGTGACCCGTTACGCCGGCAACGAACAACGCGTGCCTGTGACCCTGAACAGCGGCATCAACTACATCCCGTTGCCAGAATTTGAACTGGCCAATGGCGAGTGGAGCGCCGAGCTGGTGCAGGATGGCAAAACCGCTGACGCCCTGGCGGTGCGCCTGAGCGCGACCGGTGAAGGCTGGCAGGTGACTCAAACCCAGAGCCTCGATGTGGCTGAGGGCGATACGCCGCTGACGTTGCCGACAGACGCCAGTGATATCCGCCTGCGTCTGGACGACAGTGCGCAAGCGTTGTTCCGTTCTGCCCTCGACGATCTGTTGAGCTACCCCTACGGTGGCGTCGAGCAGACCGCCAGCCGCCTGCTTCCGTTGAGCATCGCTTACCCGACGCTGGCGGCGAATCCGCAGATCCGTGATCGTCTGCGCCTGATCATGCAAAACAGTCGTTTGCGCCTGGTGCAAATGGCCGGCCCTTCGGCGAGCTTCACCTGGTGGGGCATGGACGGCGAGCCCGATGCCTTCCTCACCGCCTACGCCTATTACGCCGACTGGCACGCCAGCCAGGTGCTGGAACTGAGCCTGCCGCCGGAGCATTGGCAGCGGGTGCTGGAGGTCTACGCCAAGCAGGCGAAGAACACGCCGCTGTTGCAGCGGGCGCTGATCCTGTCGTTCGCCAAACAGATGCAGTTGCCGGTCAATACCTTGCTCAGTGGCTTGATGGACGACCTGGCGAAAGCGGGCGAGGGCACTGCCGCGAACCTGATGGAAGACGGCGAAGACAGCCTCGTCATGAGCGATCCGGATTCCGCCTTGGGGCTGGCGGGTGCACGAGTGCTGACGGCATCGCTGGCCAGGCAGGCGAAGGTCGCTTTGCCGGTCCCGTTCAATCGGCAACTGGCCGACGCGCAGCAGCGTCTGGCGGTCAGTTCCCAGCCGTTTGCCGAAGCGTTGAACCTGTCGCTGCAACCCTTCGATCAGGCTCGCGCCCAGGCCTTGCTGCAACGTTTGCTGCCACAGCAATCGACCCTGGAACGTGCATTGTCGCTCACCTGGCTGCAACGCGGCATCGAGCAGGCATCGCCCACCATTGCATTGGCGCCGGGTGAAGGCTGGAAGAAGCAGTATGGGGTTTCTGGTGAGATGTACTGGACGTGGCAGGGGCCTGCGCCAGTGCCGGCGGTATTGACGCTGACCGGCGCGCAAGAGCGTCCACTGCGCGCTGCATTGAGCTACCGCAGTCAGCAGCCGGCGGTCGATCCGATGGCCGTGACCATTACCCGTCGCCTGTCGCGACTGGTGCCGGGGGATGAGGCTTTCACCTTCAAACTCGAAGCGGTCGGCAGCGCGCCGCTGTCCAGCGACAGCCTCTATCTCGATGAAGTGATCATCACCAGCAAAGCCGCCAGACCGTTGCGCTATGGCCTGCTGGAAGTGCCGCTGCCACCGGGTGCCGATGTCGAGCGCACCACCTGGGGCATCAAGCTCATGGGCAAGGCCGGCACCGAACCGACATCGCTGGAGAAGGCGCGTTTCGAGCCGGGGCAAATGGCTTATGCCGTTCCGGTCGATGCCTTGAGTGGCGAATTGCGCCTGCGGCATTTGGTGCGTTTCTCGCAGAAGGGGCAGTTCAACTTGCCGCCGGTGCGTTTCACTCAGGTGTATGCGCCGCAGCATCAGGCGATGGAACAAAAGGCTGCCCTTGGCCAGGTCACGGTTCACTGACGTGCACAGGCGGCTGATCGCTTGGTTGCTGTGTTTGACTCCTGTGCTGGCAATGGCGCAGGACGAACCTTTGCGCCTGGCCTTCAAGGGCGATTTGTTGTCCCTGAGCCGAACGCAGATGACCACCCGCGAGCCGTTGCCGCAGACGTTGCAGGCGCCGCTGGGCAGTGTGTGGAAGTTGTTCGTCTACGCCTGGCTGGTGGACACCGGCGCGCGCGAGCCTGCTTATGAATGCCGCGGACAGTCGAAAGAAGAGGTGTATTGCTGCACGGCGGGCGGCAGGGTCGAGCGTGATCAGGCGTTGGTGAAGTCATGCGGTCTGTATTTCGAACCCGCGCGATTGGGCATCAGCGATGCCGACTGGCGAGCCTATTGGCAGACGCGGCAGGCGCCGCAATGGCTGCTGGATTTGCCTTCGTTGCAACCGGCTACCCGGGTTTCGGTGGCGGAGCTTTTGAAGGTGTTGGCCGTGCTGCCAGCGCAGGATCAAGCCCGACGTGTGTTGCTCGATGTGG
This sequence comes from Pseudomonas monachiensis, assembly GCF_047345015.1. Classification (NCBI taxonomy): domain Bacteria; kingdom Pseudomonadati; phylum Pseudomonadota; class Gammaproteobacteria; order Pseudomonadales; family Pseudomonadaceae; genus Pseudomonas; species Pseudomonas monachiensis. The sequence continues at coordinate 5,467,717 of NZ_CP178857.1, read as the reverse complement.
TGCTCAATGCCGCCGATGGCCAAGCCGTCGGCGAACTCGGAAGCCGCCTGCGGGTAAAGACCTGGAGCTGGTTGGCGGATCAGGATGCAACATCGCGTCAGGGTGGGTTTGCCGGTTGGACAGCGGACGGCACAGCGGTCTGGGCCGGTGGGCGCGGCACCAGTCAACGGGTTCTTCGAGATTACGCGCAGGCACTCTCTACGGTGATTCCAGTTGCATGGCCTGCGGATGCAGGGCAGTGCGTAGAGGTCGACCTGTTCTCCCGCTATCCACTTCGGGGCGTGCTGTCAGGGGGCACCGCGGTGAATTCCGGGGCGTTGCGGGGTGACTACCGCGTTGAATTCGCCAACGGCAATACGCTGGATATCCACAGCGACGGCGAACTGTTTCTGCTGAACCACAAGCTGGTGGCACGCCTGGATCGCGAAGAGTACGTGGCCCGTGTTCTCCAGCGCGAAGCCAGCGCCGAACCGGTCGAGGCCGCCAAAGCCCTGGCCGTGGCCATCCGCACCTACCTGCTGCAAAACGCCACGCGCAGCGGTGATTGCCTGAGCATCGACGACAGCAGCAGCCGTCAGCGGGTCGCACCGCGTCCGGCGTCGCCCGAGTCGCGCGACATCGCCGCCTGGACCAGCGACCTGGTGCTGGCCGGCAGCACCGTCACCTACCATTCCGATCAACCCGGCCCGGACAAGCTGTCCTGGCAGCAAGCCGTCGAACAGGCCCGTGCCGGCCAGCGCTACGATGCCATCCTGCTGCACGCCTACCCACGCGCCAGTCTCAGTCGCTGGGACAACCCGATCGCGTCCTGCGAAGCGTTGCCCGCCGCACAAGAATGGCTGCAAAAGCAACGGCGCGGCTGGCGCCAGAAACTTGAAAGCGAAACCGGCTACAGCGAAGTCAGCACCTTCGCCGTCTGCCGCCTGGCCTTCGGTCGTCCCTATGTCGACCGCGAACGTCGGCGCATCTACGTGCGTGGCGTGCAGACACTGCAAGACCGCCTCGACCTGACCCACGAATACCTGCACCTGGCCTTCGAAGCACACCCCAATGGCCAGGATGAAACCTACATCGAAGGGCTCGCCCGCCACCTCTTGCTGGAATAGTCCATGAAACTCCGTTATCCACAGGTCTTGCTGTTGCTCTGCTCGCTGGTGGCGTTGCCATCGGTGATGGCGGCTGACAGCGTCAAACTCGACACCCCCGCAGGTGGCTGGCGCACCGGCGCGCCTGAGGGCGAAGGGGAACACTTCCGGCAGACCGTGAACTACCCGGCCTCGTCGGTGAATACCCCGGCAGGGCAGGCCAACACCGCGCGCATCAGCGGGCAGATCAAAGCCACGCCCAAATCCACAGAGCCCGGCCGGTTGATCGTCAACGGAGTGAGCATGCCGCTGAAAATCGACCCGGCCGGCCGCTTCGATCGCCCGTTCTCATTCCCCAACGGCAGCAACAGCGTCGAGGTGCGCAGCCCCGATGGCCAGCAACGTCAGCGCACGCAATTTCTCAACAGCAGCGGCGGTGCGACCCCGGCCAAACTGCGCGTCTTGCTGGCGTGGGACAGCGACAACACCGACCTCGACCTGCACCTGATCACCCCCGACGGCGCGCACATCTGGTACGGCGACCGCGTCGCCCCCAACGGCGCCGCGCTCGACGTCGACGTCACCACCGGCTACGGCCCGGAAATCTTCGCCATGCCCGCACCGATCAAGGGGCAATATCTGGTCTATGTGAACTACTTTGGCGGCGGCTACAGCAGTGATGAAGAGGGGCAGGAAGATGCGGTGCAAGCGCTGACCACGGCCCAGGTGACGGTGATTACCGAGGAAGGCACGCCGAGCGAGAAGATGGAAACCTTCCTGGTGCCGATGCGTGCGGTGGGGGAGTTGACGTTGGTGAAGTCGTTTAGTTATCCGTGAGGGGAAAGTGACAGCAGTGCTGACACTATTTGTTTTTTATTTGTCGCAGCAGTGCTGCGACAAATGCAGGTTCTGGGCGGTTCACTTTCTTTCAGGCATTAAAAAGCCGGCTTGTGGCCGGCTTCTCGGGGACTGGCTTGGATCATTTTTGGTAAACCGCGCCAGCCTTCAAAACGTACACCCGGATCTTGCGTCCGGCTGTGGGACCTGGTGAGAAAGTCATCTGTCAGGCCAGTGCATCTGAGCCGCTGGGCGGTTCGATACGCAAATGTGGGGCGCAGCATACGCAGGTTTGATGGAAATTCCCAGCGGGAAGTGCCGGGCAGAGCCGTTTGGCCACTCGGGTGGGCGGCCGATGGGCGTTCTGGAGTGCTTAAAGAAAGGGCACCGTTGGCCGTCGTTTGTTCAGGGTCGACCACCAGAACACCCAGCCCAGCACCCTGATGTTCTGCTCTTCGATTTGTGCGGCCCTGAAGATTTCATCCGGGTATTCGGCGCGGTTGTGGCTGCGCAGTCGCAGGGAGTTGCCCGGCAGTCGATGCAGGTACTTGATGCGCAGCATGCCGTCATGTTCGATGGCGTAGATCTCGCCATCGACAATCTGGGTCAGGCCACGGTCAATCGCCAGGGTCGAACCGTCTTCAATTTTTTCCCCCATGCTGTTGCCGCTCATCAGGGCGCAGATGGCGTCTGAGTGATTGATTTCCAGGGAATCGAGGTGGCTGCGGGGCAGGCGGATGGATTTCTCGGGGTCTTCTATGACGTGGGTTTTGTTGGAGCCCAAGGCGGTGACAGCTTCCTTGAGGAATGGCAGTTCGACGTCGACAGGCTCGATGACCGTGTAGACACCGCGGATGGTCTGGGCATCGAAGGTGTTGCCAGTTTCGTCGAGCAGGCGCAGGAGCTGGGCATCTTTCGGGCCTTCGCCGGTTTTCAGCCAGTCGCTGCTGACGGAGAGTTTTCGGGCGACTTCTTCCATGCAATGGGCGGGCACACCGCGGGTGTACCAGTTATGTACATTTTGTGGAGCCGTATCCAGGAATTCGGCAAATCCGGTGGTCGTGATGTTCGCTGCTTCGAGGAGCGCTTTAAAGCGTGGGCCGCTAGTGTTCTTTTTCATGAACGTGAGTCTACTGGCGGCTAACAAGGGTTTGAATAAACGCCTCGTTCAAATTTTGCGGGTAATTTACGACCGGATGTAAGACGTTCCTGGGGCGTTTTAAACAAGCAAAAACTATTGGAAGGTCTGTTTAAACGGGGTGTTTGGCGTGCTTATCAAGCGCCCACAAAAAACCCCGGATTACCCGGGGTTTTTCTTGCCGTTTGCAGCTAAAAGCCTGCAGCCGGGCTTAGCCTTTGTAGGCGGCAACCGACTTGGTGATCGCTTCGCGGGCGGCGTCTGCACCGGCCCAGCCTTCGATCTTCACCCATTTGCCTTTTTCGAGATCTTTGTAGTTCGCGAAGAAGTGCTCGATCTGCTGGATCAGCAGTGGTGGCAGGTCGGTGTATTCCTTTACGTCCACGTACAGCTGGGACAGCTTGTCGTGTGGGACTGCGATGACTTTGGCATCGCCGCCGCCGTCGTCGGTCATGTTCAGGATGCCGACCGGACGGGCGCGGATTACCGAACCTGGAGCAACCGGGTAAGGGGTTACGACCAGCACGTCGAGGGGATCACCGTCGTCAGCCAGGGTGTTCGGGATGTAACCGTAGTTGGCCGGGTAGAACATTGGGGTGGCCATGAAACGGTCAACGAACAGGCAATCGCTGTCTTTGTCGATTTCGTATTTGATCGGCGCGTGGTTGGCCGGAATCTCGATCGCGACGTAGATGTCGTTCGGCAGGTCTTTGCCAGCCGGAATCTTGCTGTAGCTCATTGGGCGTTGCCCCCGTTAGTTGACCAAAAACACTTGGCCGGATTGACCAAAAAGTGGCGGCGATTATAGGCATATTCCTGTGTCGACGCCATGGACCAGAAGTCGTATGGCGCTTACTGGTGTGCCTGATAGACAGGGTCATGCGCCTGAAGTTGCTTCAACCTCGCCAACGGGTCCTGGCGATAGAACAGCTTCAACTGCTGGTACACCTGTGGATAAGCCTCGTGCAGCAAATCCGGGGCGCTGAAGAAGTATTCGCTGGTGACGGCGAAGAACTCGGCAGGATTCTCGGCGGCATACGGGTCGATGGCGGTTTCGGCATCGGGATTGCGTTCCAGTTGCCGGTCGAGGTCGTCGTAGGCCTCTTGCATGACGCAGGCCCAGTCACTGACACGCATGTCGGGATGCAACGGAGGCAGGCCGTTGGCGACACCGTTGAGCATGTCGAGTTTGTGCGCCAGTTCGTGGATCACCAGGTTGTAGCCTTCCCAGCCACCACTGGCCATTACACCGGGCCAGGCGAGGATGATCGGGCCCTGCTGCCAGGCTTCACCGCTGTGCTCACCGTCCCATTCGTGCTCGACGCCGCTGGCATCGCGATGGCGCTGGGGGCTGAGGAAGTCGTCGGGGTAGAGAATGATTTCGTGGAAGCCCTGATACCAGTTCAGGTCGCCGAGGTGGAGCAGCGGCAGCTGTGCCTGGGCGGCGAGCAGCAAGCGTTGTTCCTGATGCAGTTCGACACCGGGCAGGGCGCTCAGGTGCTTGTCTTCGAGGAACAGCACGCAGGCTTCGCGCAGCCATTGGTCTTCGGCGGCGCTGATGCCATCGAGAAAGCTCAGGTGATGGCGCACCCGTTGCCACATGTCATCGGCAATCGGGTGCTTTGCCAGGGTGCGCCGGCGACGCCAGGCGCTCAGGGACCACATCGTGTCAGCGCGATTCGGCTTTGGAGTTCGAACCGGCGAGGCGGTTGCGCACCATGCCAATGATCATCGGCACCAGCGATATCAGGATGATGCCGACTACCAGTAGCGACAGGTTCTTCTTGATGAACGGCACGTTGCCAAAGAAGTAACCGAGCGTCACCAGGCCGCCGACCCACAGGATGGTGCCCAGCACGCTGAAGGCAAAGAAACGCGGGTAAGGCATTTTCCCCACGCCGGCGACGAATGGCGCAAAGGTGCGGATGATCGGCAGGAAGCGCGCCAGGGTCACGGTTTTGCCGCCATGCTTGTCGTAGAAATCGTGGGTTTGTTGCAGGTAGTCACGACGGAAGATCTTCGAGTCCGGATTGCTGAACAGCTTTTCACCCGCCGTTCGTCCGATGATGTAGTTGGTGCTGTCGCCCAGGATCGCCGCCAGCATCAGCAGGCCGCCGAGCAGGACCGGGTCCATGCCGCCGCCGGCCGCCACGGCGCCAGCAATGAACAGCAGAGAGTCGCCCGGCAGGAAAGGCATGACCACAAGGCCGGTTTCACAGAAGATCACCATGAACAGAATGGCGTAGATCCATGCCCCGTAGTTGGTTACAAGCATGTCGAGGTAGACGTCGAGATGCAGGACAATGTCGATCGGGTTGAAATCCATGGAAAGCACCTGTGGTGACGGCCCGACTCGGCAGGCCTGTGCGGATGACTTCGCGTAAGACTACGGATAGGGGTAGTTTTTCTTACAAGCCGGGAATATCGGGATTATACGAGGCGAGTGGTGAAAATCGCGTCGAGATTGTAGCGGGGAATGTCATCACAGGGCTGATGTTTGATAACGATCGGGTGGGAGCGAGCCTGCTCGCGATGCCGTTGCCTCGTTGGACCAGTGTAATCCAGTCGATGCCATCGCGAGCAGGGTGCAGGTGATTCAGAGTTCTTCGCTGATCGGCAGCACATAGTTCTTGAATTCGGTGTCTTCCTTGAATCCGATGGACTCGTAGGTTTTCTGCGCGACTTCGTTGTTGCTGCTGGTGGAAACACGCATGCGCACGGCATTGGTTTCCTTGGCCATTTTTTTCGCAGTGCGGATCAGGTTGTCGGCCACCAACTGGCGGCGGGCGTCCTCGGCGACATAAATATCGTTGAGGATCCATACCCGCTTGAGCGAAAGCGAAGAGAAGCTCGGGTACAGCTGGCAGAAGCCCATCAGTTTGTTGCTGTCGTCATCGGACAGCGCCAGATAGATCACCGATTCCTTGCGACGCAGGCGTTTTTCGAGGAACGCCCGGGACGAGTCCGGATACGGCAGGGAACCATAAAACTCGCGATATTTGACGAACAACGGGGTCAGCAGGTCCAGGTGTTCGAGGGTCGCTTGAATAATCCGCATGGTAGGTCTCGTCTTCAAGTGGCTGTCTTGCGTCTCTGACGGCGATGGGAAACCCTTGGCGGGCGCGCAACGATCCTGCCTGAAACTGGTACGAATGTGCAATGCGCAAGCGGTTCAGGCATTCGGCGGGCCGAGCAGGAAATTTCCTTTCATGTCGCCTCCCGTGTCCGACTCCAGTGTCTGAACCTGTGCTTCGTCCTTCAGATTCACCCCTGACAACTGCCGTCGGCAGGCTTCGCGCATCAAATACAGCAAACGGTGTGCGGCCATGCCGTAGCTCAGGCCTTCGAGCCGAACGTTGGAGATGCAATTACGGTAGGCATCGGTAAGACCGACCTTGGGATTGTAGGTGAAATATAATCCAAGGCTGTCCGGAGAGCTGAGGCCAGGGCGTTCGCCGATGAGGATTACGGTCATTTTTGCACCAAGCAACTCACCGATTTCATCGGCGACGGCCACCCGGCCCTGTTCCACGAGTACGACTGGCGCAACAGTCCAACTGTCGCCGGCCATTTGCTCCTCGAAACGTGTCAGAAACGGCAGGGTATGACGATGAACGGCCAGTGCCGACAGGCCGTCGGCGACCACGATCACCAGATCCACGCCACCCGGATGAGCCGCTGCGTACTCACGCAAGGTCTGCGCCGAGGCATCACTGAGTTTTCGCCCCAGGTCGGGGCGTTGCAGGTAGGTGTTGCGATCCGTCGCCGCACTGTGCAGCAAAAGGCACTGGCGATCACGTTCGGCCAATTGCGCGCTGAGGGAGGCATGGTCAAACGGCAAGTGCACCGCATCTCGCGCCTGGGCGTGGGCGTATTGGAAGTCCAGTTGTGCACGGGTGGGAATGCTGGTGCCGGTGCGGCCCAGAGCGATTCGCGCTGGTGTCAGGCGTCGTAGCTCCAGCCAAGGGTTGTGTGGATCGAAGGGTAGTTTTTCCATGTCGATGCTCATCCCAGTTGCGCCAGGGCCTGCCGGAAGGCTGGCGGCAGGCTGTCGCCGAAGAGAACCCTGCCATCGGCTTGAGTGAAGATGCCCATTTTCGCCAGCCACTGTTCGAATTCCGGTGCGGGCTTCAGGCCCAGGGTCTGCCGGGCGTAGAGCGCATCGTGGAACGAAGTGGTCTGGTAGTTGAGCATGATGTCGTCGGAGCCGGGGATGCCCATGATGAAGTTGATCCCGGCGACGCCCAGCAGGGTCAGCAGGGTGTCCATGTCATCCTGGTCGGCTTCGGCGTGGTTGGTGTAGCAGATGTCGCAACCCATGGGCACACCGAGCAATTTGCCGCAGAAGTGGTCTTCCAGGCCGGCGCGGATGATCTGTTTGCCGTTGTACAGGTATTCCGGGCCGATGAAGCCGACGACGGTATTTACCAGGAACGGTTTGAAATGCCGCGCGACGGCGTAGGCACGGGTTTCGCAGGTTTGCTGATCGACGCCGTGATGGGCGTTGGCCGACAGGGCGCTGCCCTGGCCGGTTTCGAAGTACATCAGGTTCTGGCCCAGTGTGCCGCGATTGAGGCTCAAACCTGCGTCGTAACCTTCCTGCAATATATTGAGGTTGATGCCGAAACTGGCGTTGGCCGCCTCGGTGCCGGCGATCGACTGGAACACCAGGTCCAATGGGACGCCGCGATTGATCGCTTCGATCGAGGTGGTGACATGGGTCAGCACGCACGCCTGGGTCGGGATTTCATAGCGCTGGATGATCGCGTCGAGCATCTCCAGCATGGCGCAGATCGAGGCGATGCTGTCGGTCGCCGGGTTGATGCCGATCATGGCATCGCCGTTGCCGTGCAGCAGGCCGTCGAGAATACTTGCGGCGATGCCGGCCGGTTCGTCGGTGGGGTGATTCGGTTGCAGGCGCGTGGACAGTCGACCGCGCAGGCCCAGGGTGCCGCGAAACTGGGTGACCACGCGGATTTTCTGCGCCACCAGCACCAAATCCTGCACGCGCATGATCTTCGACACGGCGGCGGCCATTTCCGGCGTCAGGCCAGGGGCGAGGGCGCGCAGGACCTGCTCGTCGGCGGCATCGCTGAGCAGCCAGTCGCGAAAGCCGCCGACGGTGAGGTGGCTGACGACCGCGAAGGCTTGTTTGTCGTGAGTGTCGATGATCAAGCGGGTGACTTCATCGGACTCATAGGGAATCAGCACCTCTTGCAGGAAGTGGGATAGCGGAATGTCGGCCAACGTCATCTGGGCCGCGACGCGCTCGCCGTCATTGAGGGCCGCGACGCCGGCCAGAAAATCCCCGGAACGCGCCGGGCTGGCCTTGGCCATCACATCCTTGAGGCTGTCGAAGCGATAGGTCTGGGCGCCGACGGAATGGGCATATACGGCCATGGGGCGGGGGCCTCCTGATCAATTTAAAATGCGATCCGCTTTTCTGTGGGAGCGAGCTTGCTCGCGATAGCTGTCTTGCATCCGCCACATGTGCTGAATGACACACCGCCTTCGCGAGCAAGCCCGCTCCCACAGGGGAATTGCATGCACTTCAATAATGCAGGCGCCAGGCTCGAGGCCCGGCGCCGGTGCATTCATATACCTTCGAGCATAGCGTCTGCCGGTGCCTCGGAACGTTGCTTGGCGGTCACCTGGAAGTACAGGTAGCCGACAACCATGAAGCCGAGGAAAACCAGGCCGATCACAGTGTTGAACCAGGCCATCGCCACCAGGCACACCACCGCCAGGAACAGCGCGATCCCCGGTACGATCGGATAACCCGGTGCGCGGAAGGTGCGCTCCAGGTTCGGTTCGGTCTTACGCAGCTTGAACAGGCTCAGCATACTGATGATGTACATCACGATGGCGCCGAATACCGACATGGTGATCATTGCCGCCGTCAGGGTCATGCCTTGCAGGTTGACCAGGCCGTCGCTGTAGATCGCCGCGATGCCGATCACGCCGCCGGCCAGAATCGCCCGATGCGGGGTCTGGAAACGCGAGAGTTTGGCCAGCCCCTTGGGCAGGTAGCCGGCGCGAGCCAGGGCGAAGAACTGTCGTGAGTAGCCAAGAATGATCCCGTGAAAACTTGCCACCAGGCCGAAGAGGCCGATCCAGACCAGCATGTGCATCCAGGTCGAGTTATTGCCGACCACGGCTTTCATCGCCTGGGGCAGCGGATCGTTGATGTTCGACAGTTGACGCCAGTCGCCGACGCCGCCGGCCATCACCATCACGCCGATGGCCAGGAACACTAGGGTCAGAATGCCGCTGACATAGGCTCTGGGGATCGTGCGTTTCGGGTCCTTGGCTTCCTCGGCGGCCATGGCCGCGCCTTCGATGGCGAGGAAGAACCAGATCGCAAAGGGGATCGCCGCAAAGATCCCGGGAATCGAGTCCATCGTGAACTCGTTCGAGCCCGACCAGCCATTGAGTACGAAGTTGCTGAAGCTGAAGCCCGGGGCGACCACGCCCATGAACACCAGCAATTCAGCGACTGCCAGCACGGTGACCACCAGTTCGAAGGTGGCCGCGATGCTGACGCCGAGGATGTTCAGGCCCATGAACACGAAATAGGCGCCAACGGCGGCGATCTTCGGGTCCAGTTCCGGGTATTGCACGTTGAGGTAGGCACCGATGGCCATGGCGATGGCCGGTGGTGCAAAGACGAATTCGATCAGTGTGGCGATGCCGGCGATCAACCCGCCTTTCTCACCAAAGGCCCGGCGGCTGTAGGCAAACGGCCCGCCAGCGTGGGGAATCGCCGTCGTCAGTTCGGTGAAGCTGAAGATGAAGCAGGTGTACATCGTCGCCACCATCAGCGCGGTGACGAGAAAGCCCAGTGTGCCAGCGGTGCCCCAGCCGTAACTCCAGCCGAAGTACTCGCCGGAAATCACCAGGCCGACGGCAATACCCCATAAATGCAGGGTGCCGAGTGTGGGTTTGAGCTGTGTGGAAGAAGTAGTCATAAGTCCTCTCTAATTTTTATTGTTCAATCTTTTGGACTTTCGGGTACGACGGGTTGGGTGCAAATCCTGAATGATGGGTAGGCAAGGCCCGTGCCAGAGCGGCCAGGCCTTGTGTGTTGGGTCATTTAAGAAGGCGGTAGAAAGGGCGACACAGAAATACCTGTGTCGCCCCCGGTTTTTAGAAGAAGCCCAGCGGATTGATGTCGTAGCTCACCAGCAGGTTTTTGGTCTGCTGATAGTGGTCGAGCATCATCTTGTGGGTTTCACGGCCGACGCCGGACTTCTTGTAGCCACCGAACGCGGCGTGCGCCGGGTACAGGTGGTAGCAGTTGGTCCACACACGACCGGCCTTGATGGCGCGGCCCATGCGGTAGGCGCGGTTGATGTCGCGGGTCCAGAGGCCGGCACCCAGGCCGAACTCGGTGTCGTTGGCGATGGCCAGGGCTTCGGCTTCGTCCTTGAAGGTGGTGATGCTCACCACCGGGCCGAAGATTTCTTCCTGGAACACGCGCATTTTGTTGGTGCCCTTGAGTAGCGTCGGCTGGATGTAATACCCGCTCGCCAGGCTGCCCTCGAGTTTTTCCACCTTGCCGCCGGTCAGCAGCTCGGCGCCTTCGCCCTTGGCGATTTCCAGGTACGAAAGGATTTTGTCGAATTGCTGCTCGGACGCCTGGGCGCCGACCATGGTGTCGGTGTCCAGCGGGTCGCCACGTTTGATTTGCAGGACCTTCTTCATCACCACTTGCATGAATTCGTCGTAGATCGACTCCTGCACCAGCGCCCGGGAAGGGCAGGTGCAGACTTCGCCCTGGTTGAAGAACGCCAGCACCAGGCCTTCGGCGGCCTTCTCGATGAAGGACGGTTCGGCCTTCATGATGTCTTCGAAGAAGATGTTCGGCGACTTGCCACCCAGCTCCACGGTGGACGGAATGATGTTTTCCGCCGCGCATTTCATGATGTGCGAGCCGACCGGGGTCGAGCCGGTGAAGGCAATCTTGGCGATGCGCTTGCTGGTGGCCAAGGCCTCGCCGGCTTCGCGACCGAAACCCTGGACGATGTTCAGCACGCCCGGTGGCAGCAGGTCGCCGATCAGTTCGACCAGCACGGTGATGCCCAGCGGGGTTTGCTCGGCAGGCTTGAGCACCACGCAGTTGCCGGCAGCCAGCGCCGGGGCGAGTTTCCAGGCGGCCATCAGGATCGGGAAGTTCCACGGAATGATCTGCCCGACCACGCCCAGCGGTTCATGGATGTGATAGGCCACGGTGCTGCCGTCGATCTCGGCGGCGCTGCCTTCCTGGGCACGGATGCAACCGGCGAAGTAGCGGAAGTGGTCGGCGGCCAGCGGGATGTCGGCGTTGAGGGTTTCACGCACGGCTTTGCCGTTGTCCCAGGATTCGGTGATTGCCAGCAGTTCAAGGTTCTGTTCGATGCGGTCGGCGATTTTCAGCAGCACCAGCGAACGCGCCTGGGCTGAGGTGGCGCCCCAGGCATCGGCAGCGGCGTGGGCAGCGTCCAGGGCCTTGTCGATGTCTTCGGCCGTGGAACGGGGGAATTCGGCAATCGGTTGGCCATTTACTGGCGAGGTATTGGTGAAGTACTGACCTTTGACAGGCGCGACGAACTCGCCGCCGATGTAGTTACCGTATTTGGCTTTGAACGAAACGATAGCGCCTTCAGTACCGGGGTGAGCGTAACGCATGGTGGTCTCTCCTTGCTTTTGTGCTTATAGGGAGTCGCGCATGTGCGCTTGCTTTAAGCGTAGAGCAAGGGCCGGGCCAGTGCCTTGCATGTCAGGTAAATCAAGGCTTTGCGAGGTTTTTGTCGGACGGGTGGGCAGCGCCTGTGACGCTTTCGGTACAGCCTGGGTGACACTTTGTACCCTTTGTGGCACAGCTTGTGACCAACCGGTCTTGCAGGCATTGCAATGCGGGCCGGGCTGGAGGATGCTCGGCATCACCTCATGCACGGGACGCCGAGCCCCGGGGAGAATAATAAGAAATGCACGACAATCATTTGAGTCGCCATGCCCAGCAAGTATTGACGGTGACTCAGGGCAAGACCCACCTGCACGGTCCTGGCAGTGATCCGTCCATCGCCCGTTCCTGGCTGCGCTGCCTTGAGGACTATCACCTCGATCCGGCCCTGAGCATCGCGCCGACGGTGCTGGAACATGGCCGTGTCCTGGAAAGCCGCGAGCGCTTGCAGCAAGTGCTGCACATCGCCGGCAATGAAATGACCAGCTTGCATCAACAACTCTCCGGCGCCGGTCATGCCGTGCTGCTGACCGACGCCCGCGGCGTGATCCTCAACTGCGTCACCGCGCCCGCCGAACGACAGATCTTCGAGCGCGCCGGCCTTTGGCTCGGGGCCGACTGGAGCGAGGCTTGCGAAGGCACTAACGGTATCGGCACCTGCCTGGTGGAGCGTCAGTCGCTGACCATCCATCAGGACGAACACTTTCGCGGCCGCCACACCGGCCTGACCTGCTCGGCGAGCCCGGTCTTCGATCCCCATGGCGAATTGCTGGCGGTGCTCGACGTGTCGTCGGCGCGGCGCGATGTGTCGCGGCAAAGTCAGTTCCACACCATGGCGCTGGTCAATCTGTCGGCGAAGATGATCGAGAGCTGCTACTTCCTGCGCTGCTTCGACAATCAATGGTTGTTGCGTTTTCACTTGCAGGCCGAGTCCGTCGGTTTGTTCAGCGAAGGCTTGCTGGCGTTCGACGGGGAAGGGCGCATTAGCGCGGTCAACCAGAGTGCGCTGAACCTGCTGGGACATATTCGCGGCGGCTTGCTTGGCAAACCGGTGGAGGCGTTTTTCGATTGCTCGCTCGATGAGTTGCTCGGACGCGCGAGCACCAATGCCGCCGCCAGTTGGCCGTTGCGCACCCGTGATGGCCGCAAGCTGTTCGCGGTATTGCGCGGTGAGGCACGGCGACCGCTGCCGATTCCGATGGTGCCCGCGGCCAAGGTTGTACAAGCGCCGCGCCTGTCGGGCATTTGCCTGGATGACGCGATGTTGCAGGCGGACTTCCGCAAAGCCTTGCGCGTCTACGAGCGCGACGTGCCGCTGCTGATCAATGGTGAAACCGGGTCCGGCAAGGAGGCCTTTGCCAAAGCGGTGCACCACGCCAGCCAGCGGGCGGAGAAAGCCTTTGTCGCCCTCAACTGCGCGGCCATTCCCGAAAGCCTGATCGAAAGCGAGCTGTTCGGATATCGCGGCGGCAGCTTTACCGGTGCGCGCAAGGAAGGCATGCGCGGCAAGTTGCAGCAGGCCGATGGTGGGACCTTGTTCCTCGATGAAATCGGTGACATGCCACTGGCCATGCAGACGCGCTTGCTGAGGGTGCTCGAAGACCGTCAAGTGGTGCCGATCGGCGGCGAGCCGGAATCGGTGAATGTGCGGATCATCAGTGCCACTCACCGTAACTTGCTGGATCGTGTGCAGGACGGCAGCTTCCGTGAGGATTTGTATTACCGCCTCAACGGGCTGGAAGTCGCGTTGCCGGCCTTGCGTGATCGTAGCGACAAATCCCGGTTGCTCGACTTTCTGCTGGCCGAGGAGGCGGGCGGCGAAACCGTGTTGATCGACGGGCCGGCGCGGGCGGCCTTATTGGGATTCGCCTGGCCGGGAAACGTGCGGCAGTTACGAAATGTGCTGCGTACGTTGGCCGCCCTGTGTGAGGACGGGCGGATTGGCCTGGAGGATTTGCCGGCGATGATTCGTCAGGCGCGGCCGGTGGTGTCGACGATTGAAGAGGTGTCGGAGCATCCGCTGGAAGATGCCGAGCGGCTGGCATTACTCACGGCGCTGGAGCAGACGCGCTGGCATATGACGCACACGGCGGAGCAGCTGGGGGTCAGTCGAAATACCCTCTATCGGAAGCTGCGTAAACACGGTATCGCCCGCTAAATCGTGTCGCGCCCAATCGCGAGCAAGCTCGCTCCCACAGGGTCTGCGCATACCCTGTGGGAGCGGGCTTGCCCGCGAAGGCGTCTTCAGATCTGAAACACAAGGTGCGATTTTCCCCTCCCTAAGCTAACCTGCGGCCATGTTTTACGAGGTCGACTATGCACATTCATATTCTTGGTATCTGCGGCACTTTCATGGGGTCAATGGCGGTTCTGGCCAAAGAGCTGGGCCATCACGTGACGGGCTCCGATGCCAACGTCTATCCGCCGATGAGCACTCAGCTGCAAGCCCAGGGCATTGAATTGACCCAAGGCTACGACCCGGCGCAACTCGATCCGGCCCCTGATCTGGTAGTGATCGGCAACGCCATGTCCCGGGGCAACCCGGCTGTGGAGTACGTGCTGAACAAAGGCCTGCCCTATGTCTCCGGCCCGCAATGGCTGGCCGATCACGTGCTGCAAGGTCGCTGGGTACTGGCGGTTGCCGGTACGCACGGCAAAACCACCACCAGCAGCATGCTGGCCTGGGTGCTGGAGCACGCGGGCATGAGCCCCGGCTTCCTGATCGGCGGCGTACCGCAGAACTTCTCGGTGTCGGCGCGTTTGGGCGATACGCCGTTCTTCGTCATCGAAGCCGACGAATACGACAGCGCGTTCTTCGACAAGCGTTCCAAGTTCGTTCACTACCGTCCACGTACGGCCATCCTGAACAACCTGGAATTCGATCACGCGGACATTTTCCCGGACCTGCCGGCCATCGAGCGGCAGTTCCATCATCTGGTGCGAACCATCCCGAGCGAAGGCCTGGTGATTCATCCGACTACTGAGCCGGCCTTGCTGCGCGTGATCGAGATGGGTTGCTGGACTCCGGTGCAAACCACCGGTGCCGGCGGCCAGTGGCAGGTCAAGCTGCTCAGTGAAGATGGCTCGAAGTTCGAAGTGATGTTCGAAGGCGTCGCCCAAGGTGTGGTCGAGTGGGACATGACTGGCCAGCACAACGTCGCCAACGCCCTGGCGACCCTGGCGGCCGCACGCCACGTCGGTGTGGTGCCGTCCATGGGCATCGCCGCGTTGAGCGCGTTCAAAAGCGTGAAGCGCCGGATGGAGAAAGTCGCGGAAGTGGGTGGCATCACCATTTATGACGACTTCGCTCACCATCCGACCGCCATCGCCACCACGCTGGATGGCCTGCGCAAGCGCATCGGCGATGCACCATTGATCGCGATCATCGAGCCGCGTTCCAACTCCATGAAGCTTGGCGCGCACCGTGACGGATTGCCGGAAAGCGTGGTCGATGCCGATCAGGTGATCTGGTACGCACCGGCCAACCTCGGCTGGGATCTGGCGGGTACCGCGGCGCTGTGCACCGTGCCGTCGATTGTCAGCGATTCCCTGGAAGGCATCATCGAGCGCGTGAAGAGCCAGGCTCAGCCGGGCACCCACGTGGTGATCATGAGTAACGGCGGCTTCGGCGGCCTGCACGGCAAACTGGCCGAGGCGCTCAAATGAACCATGGCCCGGACCGCATCACCCTGGCCATGACCGGCGCTTCGGGCGCCCAGTACGGTTTGCGTCTGCTCGACTGCCTGGTGCGGGAAGATCGTGAAGTGCACTTCCTGATTTCCAAGGCCGCGCAGTTGGTGATGGCCACCGAAACCGACGTCACACTGCCGGCCAAGCCGCAGATGATGCAGGCGTTCCTCACCGAATACACGGGGGCTGCCGCCGGGCAGATTCGGGTATACGGCAAGGAAGACTGGATGTCGCCGGTGGCCTCGGGTTCCGGCTCTCCGGCGGCGATGGTGGTGGTGCCGTGTTCCACGGGCACGTTGTCGGCCATCGCTACCGGTGCTTGCAACAACCTGATCGAACGGGCCGCCGACGTGACGCTCAAAGAGCGTCGGCAGTTGATCCTGGTGCCCCGTGAAGCGCCGTATTCGAGCATTCACCTGGAGCACATGCTCAAGTTGTCGAACATGGGCGTGACAATCTTGCCGGCATCTCCGGGCTTCTATCATCAGCCGCAAACCATCGACGACCTGATCGATTTCGTCGTGGCGCGGATCCTCAACCTGCTGAATATTCCTCAGGACATGTTGCCGCGCTGGGGCGAGCATCATCTGACCAGCGATGAATAAGCTGCTGGTGATGGTGCTGGCGCTGCAATTGGCCGGGTGTGCGACCGTGCGCACCCTCGATGCAGCGAAGCCGGGGGCGCCGGTGGTGTACTCGGGGACTCGCCTGGATTTGTACGCGTTGAATGGTGGGTGCTGCGCGATGGACCGTTTCGGAGCCGAAGCACCGAGTTATCCGGGCGTTGATCTGCCGGCCAGTGCGTTGCTCGACACGCTGCTGTTGCCGTTGTCGTTGCTGACGGTGATCGGGGTGAGCTTTCAGGCGACGGGTGGATTGTAAGAGAGCGCTTCGCGCTCTATCGCGAGCAAGCTCGCTCCCACAGGATTTTGTGTTGTACACAAATTTTGTAATCGCTGAAAAAACCTGTGGGAGCGGGCTTGCCCGCGATGAGGCCCGCTCAGGCACCATAAAGTTACTTGCCCAACTTCCTCAGCTCATCCGACTCGACAATCCTGACCCCGTCCTGCTCTTCCAGTGCCAGACGCCACATTGCCCGGGCCAACTGGCACGCTTCGATGCCGTGGTATTTGCCAGGAATCAGCCGAGACAGCGGGCCTGCGACTTTCTCGCCCAGTCGCGGTTCGGTGCGATCACCCAGCAATAGCGAAGGGCGGCAGATGGTCAACTGCGGCCAGTCCTGCGCGCGCAGTGCGTACTCCATCTCGCCTTTGACCCGGTTGTAGAAAATCGAGGATCTGCGATCGGCTCCCAGAGCACTGATCACGATCAGGTGCCGTGCGCCCATCTCCCGTGCACGTTTGGCAAAGGCTACGACCATGTCCAGGTCCACCGCGCGGAACGCCTGTTCCGAGCCCGCCTGTTTGATGGTGGTGCCCAGGCAGCAGTAGGCGATATCGACCCGGCCGTTCAACTGCGGCAGAAACTCCGCCGGGTCGCCGACGGGGTTTTCAAGGTGCGGGTGCTCGGCCAATGGCCTGCGTGAGGGGGCCAATACCCGTGAAATCGTTGGCTCGTTGAGCAAACGATCAAGCAGATGTTCACCGGTCAGGCCGGTGGCTCCGGCAAGCAATACGTGCTGAGGCGTCAAGTACATAGTGTTTCTCCCTTGATACTATTCAGCTTAGTTGCTGTTTGCATCCTTGCTTTCAATGGACGCACTTTGCAGGGCTTTTCGTGCCTGCTGTTTGCGCAGCAGTTGCCAATGCGAGAGGACGGTTTTCGGTGCCCAGATCTGTGGTTCGGACGCTTCGAAACCGTCCGCCAGTTCACGTTCGGCGACAGTGGCCTTGGCCAGTTTGAAAGCTTGTTCCAGGTCATCGGTCTGGTTCAGGGCCTGGGCGAACAGGGCATCGCCGAAGTAAGTGAAGTTGGCTTCCTCCGAGCAACCGAAGGACACTCGGTCGGCCCGCGAGGCTGTCATGATCAGGGTCCGTTCATCCTTGAGCGCGGGGATGAAACCGCCGGAGTAGCAGGACGAAATCACGATGATCTTGTCGCGGTTCTTCAGTGGGGCGAGAACAGCGGCCAATTCGTCGGCCGGCAGATCGGCCAATTCCATGCGTGGCTGGTCTAGCACCAGTTCGTGTTCGCTGGTGCCATGGCTGGTCAGGTAGATGAAAATCAGGTCTTCCGGACCGCTGCGTTCGGCCAGCGTCAGGGCTGCGCGGCGCAGGTTTTCCCGGGTAGCCATCGGGCGGTCGGCGAGGTGGTCACGATGGTTCACCAGGCGGATCTGGCCAAAGGTGCCGAAACGGGTGTTGAGCATGTTGGCGACATAGTCGGATTCGCGCAGAAACACGCTTTGCTTGCCATCGCCACCCAGGGTCAACGAATACAGCTCCACCGCCGGGGTCGAGGGTGGAACGTTGGCCAGCGCTGCGTCGAGCAGGCGCCCCTGGGCCAGCAGGCCGAGCTCCAGGGTGTCGGGCAGTAATTTGCCCTCGGCGTCGCGTACGCGCTGGCCGTTGATCCAGGTGCCGCTGAGCACGGTGCCGTCGGTCAACACCAATGTGCCGCGCCCCTGGTAACTGTCGTTGTCGAACTGGCCGGTGTAAAAGCTGCCGTCGGACAGGTTCAAGCGACCCTGGCCGGAAAAGCGCCAGTCATTGAACTGGCCGATGTAGTGGCTGCCGTCAGTGCCGATCAACTCGCCCTTGCCGTTCAGCGAGCCTTCCTTGAACTGACCCAGCCAGACATCGCCGTCGGCGTTTTCGTAGCGGCCCTTGCCGTGCAGTTGATTGTTCTTGAAGCTGCCGACATAGATGTCGCCGTCGGCGCTGTTGAAAGTCCCGTTGCCTTCCAGCTGGCCGTCGACGAAATGCCCGGTGAACTGATTGCCGTTGCCGTCGCCGCGCTGACCTTCGCCATTGGGTTTGCCGTGGGCGAACTGGCCTTGATAGGAGCTGCCGTCTTCGAGTTCGAGTCGCCCCAGGCCGGCGTATTGATCGGCCTTGAACTCTCCGCGATAGCTCATGCCGTTTTCTTTGAGTGTGCCTTCGCCGTTGCGCCGGCCGGCCTTGAAGCCGCCGCTGTAGCTGCTGGCGTTGGTGGTCAGTGCCCCCTGGCCGTCGAACAGTCCCTGATTGAACTGCCCGCGATAGACTTCGCCATTGCTGCCATGCCATTCGCCCTGGCCCTGCCACTGGCCTTTGTCGAACTCGCCGGCGTACCAGCTGCCATTCGGGTAGTCGATACGCCCCTTGCCTTGCAGCAAACCATTGACCAGATCACCGCGATAGCGTCCGCCGTCCGGCAGGCGTGCGTCAGGAGGCAATGGCGATTCGCCGTCGCCGCAAGCGGTGAGCATCAGGGTCAAGGCGAGGAGTGCAAGTGGGCGCATAGCGGATTCCGGGCAATTAGGCGAGGGAGTATGCCGCAGCTATGTGCCCTTATACAGGTCGAGGTACCGCGTGAGGTCGCGAAACAGCGTGAACTGCTTCGCATCCAGGACGGTTTATACGAAGCACAGGGACAGGGGTTCGGCGATGTACGCCGGTTTGTCCGAACCTTCGATTTCCAGGGTGGTGGTGGCCTTGAGCAGCCATTGGCCGGGTTTCTTCTCGATGACTTCGGTCAGGTCGACCTTCAGGCGCACTTTCGAATTGACCTTGACCGGCTGGATGAAGCGCACGCTGTCGAGGCCGTAGTTGACCACCATCTTCAAGCCTTCTGGCATGACGAGGATGTCTTCCATCAATTTCGGGATCAGCGACAACGACAGGAAGCCGTGAGCGATGGTGCAGCCAAATGGCGTTTGCGCGGCCTTGACCGGGTCGACGTGGATGAACTGAAAATCCCCTGTGGCTTCGGCGAACAGGTTGATGCGGTCCTGGTCGATGGTGAGCCATTCGGAACGTCCAAGTTCCTTGCCGACATAATCTTTGAGCTCTGCAACTGGAACATAGGGCATTGAGACTCTCCTTGGGTTCATCGGTTTTATGGTTTTGGCTTGCGGGGATCTGACCTCCCGGCTTACCACTTTAGATCAACATGGCCAAACGCTCCGGTCAACTGACCATGCTTTTGGCGAATGCCGGTCTATAGCGCGAGCATGCTTATAATGCCCTGCCAATGCGGGTGACGGATTTTGCGGGAGATCTTTGATGCTGTTACGGGGCCTGACGTGGCTGGTGCTGTTCCAATTGCTCGGCACTGCGATCAATCATTTGTTCTTGCCGGTGCTGCCGGGGCCGATTGTGGGGTTGCTGCTGTTGCTGGTGTACCTCATCTGTCGCGGACAGGTCGGCGAACCGCTGAACCTGGCGGCCAGCAGCCTGCTGCGCTACCTGCCGCTGTTGCTGGTACCGCCGGCCGTGGGCGTAATGGTCTACGCCGCTGACATCGCGGCGGATTTCTGGGCCATTGTCGGTGCACTGGTGTTGTCACTGCTGCTTTCGATGGCCTTCGCCGGGGTGCTGATGCAGCGCATGGTCAAGCGTCACGCTCACTCCGAGGACAACCAATGATCTTCGACTGGCACGGCGCCTGGACGTCGGTAATTCATCATCCCTTGTTTGGTATCGGCATCACTCTTGGCGCCTACCAACTCGTCCTGGCGGCATTCGAGAAAACCCGATGGATCTTTTTGCAGCCGGTGCTTGTCTCCATGTTGCTGGTGATCGGCGTGCTGGTGGGTTGCGGCCTGACCTACGCCGAGTACCGCAAGAGCACCGAGATTCTCAGCATCCTGTTAGGCCCGGCCACTGTCGCGCTGGCGGTGCCGCTTTATCTCAACCTGCGACGGATTCGGCAGTTGTTCTGGCCGATATTTACTACGCTGGTGATAGGTGGGGTGGTGGCCACGGGAATGGGTGTGTTACTGGGCTGGTCGTTCGGTGCCGAGCACATGATCCTGATGACCATGGCGCCGAAATCGGTGACTTCGCCTATCGCCATGTTGGTGGCTGAGCAGATCGGTGGTGTCGCGGCGCTGGCAGCGGTGTTCGTCTTGATTACTGGCGTGATCGGCGCGATTTTCGGCCCGGCGTTGTTGACCCGTCTCGGCGTGCACAGCCCGGAAGCCAGGGGCATGGCGCTGGGCATGACGGCCCACGCGGTCGGCACGGCGGTGGCGATGCAGGAAAGTGAAGAGTGCGGCGCCTTCGCGGCGCTGGCGATGAGCCTGATGGGTGTGGCCACGGCGGTGTTCCTGCCGTTGGCGGTATCGATGGTGGTGTAAGGAAATGTCTATGAGTCTGCCGCTTTTTCCGCTCAATACAGTGCTGTTTCCAGGCTGCATCCTCGACTTGCAGATCTTCGAGGCGCGCTATCTGGACATGATCGGCCGCTGCATGAAGCAGGGCGGCGGGTTCGGCGTGGTATGCATCCTCGATGGCGAAGAAGTCGGTATCGCCCCGGCTGGATACGCCCTGGTCGGGTGCGAGGCGCTGATCACCGATTTCAAGCAGCAGGACAACGGCCTGCTGGGGATTCGGGTTCAGGGCGGGCGGCGTTTCCATGTATTACGAACGGACGTCCAGCGCGATCAGTTGACCGTCGCCGAGGTCGAGTGGCTGGAAGACGAGCCGGAGCAACCGTTGCAGGACGAAGATGCCGACCTGGTGGCGCTGCTCAAGGCTTTGGCCGAACACCCGATGGTCGAAGCCTTGAACATGGGCACCGAAGCGACCGGCCAGCAGTCGCTGGCCAATCAATTGGCGTACCTGTTGCCCTTCGCTGAACTGGACAAGATCGACCTGCTGCAACTCGATGATCCGCAGCAACGACTGGATGCGATTCAGGCGTTGCTGGATGAGTTGCAGGGGGAGTTGTTTGCCTGATTAATAATGACAAACCAACGATTGTTTGGCTGGGTGTTGTTGTTTGGTTGGGTCATCAATTTAATGGTTGGTTGTTTAGGTGGGGGTGTAGTCAGTTTACCTGTCTGGTCGTTGTATTGATTTATAATAAATTCGGGTAGTGGTTTGTGTTGATCTGTAAAGTTCAGCTGATTATATTTGCGTTGCCTGCATGAGGCGGGCATTACATATATAAGGAGCTGTTTTGTGAGAGATTTAAGCGGTGATGAACGTACGTTGTGGGGGTTGTGCTTTTCCCGTGTCATGGTGAAGTATGTTTTTGTAAATACACCACAGGTCGACGTTGAGTTTGCGGCGAACTCGGCGGCGAATGCGGCGAGTGCGTTGATCCTGGCGCGACGTTCGGGTGAGGGTGCCAATCGCGATAGTTTTGAGCAACGACTCTGGGATGATTATGCGGGGGAGGCGATGATCAAATTCTCTACGCAAGTTCGTTGGAAGTTGGATGACTATGTTGCCGTCGCTCGTGAAGTTGCCAGGCATGCCGAAGTAGCCATTGAGAAATATCGTGGTGTTAGTGGCTCGAATTTGCCAAGCTTCCCTTTTGATGATTGAGATTTAATATAAGTCATCAGGAGTCGTTGTTGTTTGGTATGGAGGCGATTACTGGTTGACCTGCAGTGATTGAGTGAGTCACTGAAAAATTGATTGCCTGGCATTGTTGAGAAGATCGCAGTCTTTGGCAGCTTCTACAGGGCGAACACCCCATTCATGTAGGTGCGACTGAAGGCTGCGATCTTCTGTTTTATCTAGTACGCATATCGCAACATCGTATGCGGTAAATGCCGCAACACGAAGAAACCGAACAATGCCAGCAGCGCCGGCAACACCAGCCACCAGACCTTGGGCGGCAAAGCATTGAGCGGTTCTTTGCGCTGGATCAGCCACAGGCTGGCCGCGCAGACACACGCTGCCAGCATTGCGCCGGCCAATACATCCGTCGGCCAATGCGCTCCGAGGTAGACCCGCGAAAGCGAAATCGCCATTGCGGGCAGGCAGCCCACCAATAACCAGGTCAGACGCATCCGGGGCGGTTGCCCGCGGCCGGCCAGGACGGCGAGGGTCAGGAACAGCGCGAAAGACCCTGAAGCATGGCCGCTGGGCATGCTGTAGCTGGTGAGCGGGTCGCTCAACACCTCGGGGCGCACGCGGGCGAAAAAGTACTTGGTCGCGGTATTGGCCAGTGCCGTGAAGAGCAGCGTGCTGCCCGCGAAAATCGCGTGCTGCCATTGGCGCATCAGCAGCAGCAAACCGGTCAGTAGCGCACTGAACAGCAACATGTTGCGGAATTCGCCGATCAGCGTGAAGACCACCGCTACTTCATCCAGCAACGGTTTACGATGTTCCTGCACCAGCGTCATCACGCCTTGATCGAGTGCGGACAGGTGCGAATATCCGATAAACAGCCCCGCAAGAATCAGTAGACTCATCCCGGTAATGAACAATGTCGCGCGGCGATGCCGGCGCAGACTGCTGGTCGCGCTCAAGCCGACCATCAGAGCAATACTGCCGGCAACAACCCCGGCCTGGAGCCAGAAACCTTCGGGTAAAGGCAAGCGGATTGCCGCGCCCGTGGCCCAGCCAGGCATCAGATAAGCGACAGACCAACCCGCGCCGGCCAGCAGGCTGACAGCGAAGAAACGCGGGAAAGGCATGTCGCACATGCCGGCCACCATGGGCAGCATGGGCCGCAGGGGGCCGATAAAACGCCCGACCAGCAGGCTGGCGATGCCGTAGCGCTGGAAATATGACTCGGCCCCGGCGATCCATTCCGGATGATGGCGCAAGCCCGGCAGGCGCCGGATGTTCTGATGGAAGTGCCGTCCCAGAAAATACGAAATGACGTCACCCAGCACCCCGGCGACGAAACCCAGCAAGAGCGTCTCACTGAGCGTCAGCGCGCCACTGCCTGCCAGTACCGCCACGGCGAACAGTAACACCGTGCCGGGAACGATCAGCCCGGCAATCGCCAGGCATTCCACAAAGGCCACGATGAATACCGCTGCCGCCAGCCACTGCGGGTTGACCGCCAACCATCCGGTCACGCTATCGAGCCATGGGCCCATAAAAACCACTCCATCAAATGTTCAATTGCTTCCAGGGGATAAGTGCAACTTTGAATACGCCACTGACCCCTGTGGGAGCGGGCTTGCCCGCGAATAGGCCCTATCGGTCAATATTGACGTCGCCTGACACGCCGCCTTCGCGGGCAAGCCCGCTCCCACAGGGGATCTCCGTTTGCATCAAGTCTGAGCCAATCTCAGGTCAGCACAAAATAATCGCGACCTTCGACCTGGCCCCGTCGTAGCGGGTTGCGCGTGCAATAAGCCGCGTAGGCTGCATCGACGAAGCGGTACATCAGGTGTTCATCGCGCCCGTGGGGGATGCCCAGCCGCGTGGTCTGGATGATGTGGGCGGGCGTCTGGCCGACGTGTTCCACCAGCAACACCTCATGATCGAAGCGTTTGGCGTCCCACACCGGTACTTTCAGGCCCAGTGCCTTGCACAGCAGGGTTTGCCCGGCGCAGAGTTTTTGTGACGGGCGAGGGCGGCCCTGGGCATCGGGATTGTTCAATAGCATCTGTGCAAGGCTGGCAGGCCCGCTCAATTGATCGACCCACGGGTAGGCGGATTTGATCAGCACGGCGTTACCTGGACCCTGGGCACTGAAGTTCAGTGAATCGCCGCCCCGGGCGTAATACATATAGATGTGGCCGCCATCCAGAAACAAAGCCTTACGTTTTTCTGTGTAGCCGAGGGACGCGTGGCTACCCTTTTCTGCACAGTAATAGGCTTCGGTCTCGATGATCCTGGCACTGAGCCACAGGTCACCAACCCGATGGCGAATGACTTTGCCCAGTAAGTCCCGGGCCAGAATTTTCGCGTCACGGTCGAAAAACGCGTCCGGGAGGCCCGTGGGCAGGCTCACGGCGGACGCTCGAACAGTCAGGTTGGACATGATGACCGGCATTTGTCAGGGCTGAATGAGTCGTGATGATAACAATTTGCGGCTTAATCCCGGCTGAACATCGGCAAATTGCCCTCCATTTCGACCATCCGCCTGTCACCGCTGTTAGTCAGTGGGCGCGACAGCTATAATCTGTCGCTTTACTCTTTACCAAGACCTAATCAAAGACCACGCCAGACCATGACTGAGTCCGTTCTTGACTATATGACCCGCCTGGGTCGCGCTGCCCGCGAAGCTTCCCGCGTGATCGGCCGTGCCAGTACCGCGCAGAAGAACCGCGCCCTGCAGGCCACCGCCAACGCGCTGGACGCTGCCCGCGCCGAGCTGACGGCGGCCAATGAACAGGATTTGGCCGCCGGTCGTGCCAATGGTCTTGAGCCGGCCCTGCTCGAACGCCTGGCGCTGACCCCGGCGCGTATCGATGGCATGATCGTCGGCCTGCGTCAGGTAGCGGCCCTGCCGGACCCGGTAGGCGCGATCCGCGACATGAGCTTCCGTCCGTCCGGTATTCAGGTCGGCAAGATGCGTGTGCCGTTGGGCGTGATCGGAATCATCTACGAGTCGCGGCCGAACGTGACCATCGATGCCGCGAGCCTGTGCCTGAAGTCCGGTAACGCAACCATCCTGCGTGGCGGTTCCGAGGCGATTCATTCCAATCGCGCCATCGCCGCCTGCATTCAGCGTGGCCTGGCCGAGGCCGATCTGCCGGCCGCGGTGGTGCAAGTGGTCGAAACCACCGATCGCGCTGCCGTCGGCGCGCTGATCACCATGCCTGAGTACGTCGATGTCATCGTACCGCGCGGCGGCCGTGGCCTGATCGAGCGCGTCAGCCGTGATGCCCGTGTCCCGGTGATCAAGCACCTGGACGGCATCTGCCACGTTTACGTGAGTGAACATGCCGACCTGACCAAGGCCCAGCGCATCGCGTTCAACGCCAAGACTTACCGTTATGGCATCTGCGGAGCCATGGAAACGCTGCTGGTGGATCAAACCGTCGCCAAGGAGTTCCTGCCGGCGATGGCTGCCCAGTTCCGCGAAAAAGGCGTCGAGCTGCGCGGTTGCGAGCGCACCCGGGCGATCATCGAGGCCGTGCCGGCCACCGAGCAAGACTGGAGCACCGAGTACCTGGCGGCAATTCTGTCGATCCGCGTGGTCGACGGACTGGACCAGGCCATCGAACACATCAATCATTACGGCTCCCATCACACCGATTCGATTGTCAGCGAACACCAGGGCGACACCCGGCGTTTCGTGGCTGAAGTCGATTCCTCGTCGGTGATGATCAATACCCCGACATGCTTCGCCGATGGCTTCGAATACGGATTGGGTGCCGAGATCGGCATTTCTACTGATAAGCTGCACGCCCGCGGCCCGGTGGGCCTCGAAGGACTGACCTGCGAGAAGTACATCGTGGTCGGCGACGGGCAGCTGCGCGGACAGGAGCCGGTCTGACTTGGGCGACTTCGACCCGTCAGCCCCGGTCACTGCCAGCGAGCCAGCCCCTCGCCGCATTGGCGTGCTGGGCGGAACGTTCGACCCGGTGCACATCGGCCATTTGCGCGGTGCGCTGGAAGTCGCCGAAACCCTGGCCCTCGATGAGTTGCGCCTGACACCCAGTGCCAGGCCGCCCCATCGGGACAAGCCGCAGGTGTCGGCAAAAGACCGTCTGGCGATGGTCGAGTGCGCGGTGGCCGGTGTGGCGCCGTTGGTGGTGGACGCCCGCGAATTGCAGCGGGACAAACCGTCCTACACCATTGATACCCTGGAACTGATGCGCGCCGAACTGGCCGAATCCGACCAGGTTTTTCTGCTTTTGGGCTGGGACGCTTTTTGCGGCCTGCCCACTTGGCACCGCTGGGAAGAGTTGCTCCAGCATTGCCATATCCTGGTGTTGCAACGCCCGGATGCCGACAGCGAACCGCCGGATGCCTTGCGCAACCTGCTGGCAGCGCGCTCGGTGAGCGACCCGCTGGCCCTCAAAGGGCCGAGCGGACAGATTGCATTCGTCTGGCAGACACCGCTCGCGGTATCCGCCACCCAGATCCGTCAACTGCTGGCCAGCGGTAAGTCGGTACGTTTCCTGGTGCCCGACGCGGTCCTGGCCTACATCGATGCGCACGGTCTGTACCGTGCGTCGAACTGAATAGGAGTGCCTCAAGGCACGTGGCAACAACGTGTATTGAAGCGCCCGAACATACGAGCAAAACGAGTTTTATATGACGAGCAACAACGAAAGCAAAGTAAAACGCAAAGGCACATTCAAGAGTGCCCCGTTGCCGGAAAAGGTCCTCGCCGCCGAGCCGCCTAAAGGCGACGAGCTGGTCAAGATCGCCGTAGCCGCCCTGGAAGACGTCAAGGCCCAGGACGTGCTGGTGATTGATGTTCGCGACAAGCAGAGCATCACTGACTACATGATCATCGCCACCGGTACCTCCAACCGCCAGATCGGCGCGATGCTGGACAAGGTTCGCGAGGCCGTCAAAGCCCTGGGTATCAAGCCGCTGGGTGAAGAAGGCAAGGGCGACAGCGACTGGGTGCTGTTGGACATGGACGACGTGATCGTTCATATGATGACCTCCAACGCCCGTCAGTTCTACGACCTGGAGCGCCTGTGGAAAGGTGCCGAGCAGAGCCGTGCAGCCGATGGCAAGCACCACAGCCCTGAAGTTGGTCACGAGCACTTCAACAAGCTCAACAAAGACCAGGAATAAGGGACCGCTGTGCGACTGCGACTGATCGCCGTCGGTTCACGCATGCCCAAATGGGTGGAAGAAGGCTGGCATGAATATGCCAAGCGTCTTCCGTCCGAGCTGGCGCTGGAACTGGTGGAAATTCCGCTCAATACCCGTGGCAAGAACGCCGACGTGGCCCGTTTCATCCGCCAGGAAGGCGAAGCCATGCTGGCCAAGGTCGGGCCGAACGAGCGGATTGTCACTCTCGAAGTCCATGGCAAGCCCTGGAGCACCGAGCAACTGGCGGTCGAACTCGATCGCTGGCGGCTGGACTCACGCACCGTCAACTTCATGGTCGGTGGCCCCGAAGGGCTGGCGCCGGAAGTCTGTGCGCGGGCTGACCAGCGCTGGTCGTTGTCGCCGCTGACCTTGCCGCACCCGCTGGTGCGGATCCTGATCGGCGAACAGATGTACCGTGCCTGGACCGTGCTGTCCGGTCACCCTTACCACAAGTAGTTCTGCCCCCATGTCCCAGCCGATCCGCATCAAGGACCACGAAAAAGACGCCCGTCTGGTGCGTGGGCGCGTCGTGTTCGGGGCAATTGCGGTGGTAGCGCTGATTGGCGTACTGATCGCTCGCCTGTATTTCTTGCAAGTGATCCAGTACGAGTACCATTCGACCCTGTCGGAAAACAACCGCGTCCATGTGCAGCCGATTCCACCCACTCGCGGGCTGATTTTCGACCGCAATGGCGTTGTGATTGCCGACAACCGGCCCAGTTTCAGCCTGAGCATGACCCGCGAGCGTTCTGGCGATTGGCAGCAAGTACTCGACGTGATCGTCGAAGTGCTGGAGCTGACACCCGAGGACCGGGTGATCTTTGAGAAGCGCATGCGTCAGGGGCGTCGGCCGTTCGAGCCGGTGCCGATCCTGTTTGAGCTGACTGAAGAGCAGATCGCGCGAATTGCCGTGAACCAGTTCAGGCTGCCGGGGGTGGAAGTGGTCGCGCAACTGGTTCGTCACTATCCCCAGGGCGCGCATTTTGCGCACTCGGTGGGCTACATGGGGCGGATCAACGAGAAAGAGCTCAAGTCTCTGGACCCGGTCAGTTATAGCGGCACCCATCAGATCGGCAAAACCGGCATCGAGCGCTTTTATGAGCCGGAGCTGCATGGTCAGGTGGGTTACGAGGAGGTCGAGACCAACGCTCGGGGCCGTGTATTGCGGGTGCTCAAGCGCACCGAACCGGTTTCCGGCAAAGACATCGTCCTGAGCCTGGACATCAAATTGCAGGAAGCCGCCGAAGCCGCGCTCGGCGGTCGTCGTGGTGCGGTGGTTGCCCTGAACCCGAAAACCGGCGAGGTGCTGGCGATGGTCAGTCAGCCGAGCTTCGATCCGAACCTGTTCGTCACCGGCATCAGTTCCAAGGCCTATTCCGAACTGCGCGACTCCATCGACCGGCCGCTGTTCAACCGCGTATTGCGCGGTCTGTACCCGCCGGGTTCGACCATCAAGCCTGCTGTGGCGATTGCCGGTCTGGATTCGGGCGTGGTGACGGCCTCGACCCGGGTGTTCGACCCCGGTTACTACATGCTGCCCAACTACGATCACAAGTACCGCAACTGGAACCGCACCGGTGATGGTTTTGTCGACCTCGACACGGCGATCATGCGTTCCAACGACACTTACTTCTATGACCTTGCCCACAAGCTGGGGATCGATCGGTTGTCGTCGTATCTGTCCAAGTTCGGTATCGGTCAGAAGGTTTCCCTGGACATGTTCGAGGAATCGCCGGGTCTGATGCCGACCCGCGAATGGAAGCGCGCGACCCGTCGCCAGGCATGGTTCCCGGGCGAAACGCTGATTCTCGGGATCGGTCAGGGCTACATGCAGTCGACCCCACTGCAGCTGGCCCAGGCCACGGCGCTGGTGGCCAACAAAGGCATCTGGAACCGTCCTCACCTGGCCAAGACCATCGAAGGCGAGAAACCGGTGGATCAGAACCCGATGCCGGACATTATCCTGCGCGATCCGTCTGACTGGACCAAGGTCAACCACGGCATGCAGCAGGTGATGCACGGCGCCCGCGGTACCGCACGCAAGGCTTCGATCGGTGCGCAGTACCGTATCGCGGGCAAGAGTGGTACGGCCCAGGTGGTCGCGATCAAGCAGGGCGAGAAGTACGACCGCTCCAAGGTTCAGGAGCGCCACCGCGATCACGCCTTGTTCGTGGGCTTCGCCCCGGCGGACGATCCGCAGATCGTGGTGTCGGTGATGGTCGAGAACGGTGAGTCCGGCTCCGGCGTCGCCGCGCCAGTGGTGCGTCAGATCATGGACGCCTGGTTGCTCGACCAGAACGGGCACCTCAAAGCCGAATACGCCAGCCCTACTAGCGCGGAGGCCACGGCCCGTGATGAATAATTTTGATCGCATGCTCTCCAGTGAGGATGTGATGCGTCGCCGTGCGACGCTGCTACAACGCCTGCACATTGACGGCCCGCTGCTGATCCTGCTGCTGACCCTCGCCGCCGGCAGCCTGTTCGTGCTGTATTCGGCCAGCGGCAAGAGCTGGGATCTGCTGGGCAAGCAAGCCACTTCGTTTGGCATCGGCCTGGTGTCGATGATCGTCATCGCCCAGTTCGAGCCGCGATTCATGGCACGCTGGGTGCCACTGGGCTACGTGGTCGGGGTGATGCTGTTGCTGGTGGTGGACATCATGGGCCACAACGCCATGGGCGCTACCCGCTGGATCAATATTCCCGGGGTGATTCGCTTCCAGCCCTCGGAATTCATGAAGATCCTGATGCCGGCGACCATTGCCTGGTATTTGTCCAAACGCACATTGCCGCCCCAGCTCAAACATGTGGGCGTCAGCCTGATGCTGATCGGCGTGCCGTTCATTCTGATCGTGCGGCAACCGGACCTGGGCACTTCGCTGCTGATCCTGGCCGGCGGCGCATTCGTGCTGTTCATGGGTGGCCTGCGCTGGCGCTGGATCCTCAGCGTGCTGGCCGCCGCCGTTCCCGTGGCGATTGCCATGTGGTTCTTCATCATGCACGACTACCAGAAGCAGCGAATCCTGACGTTCCTCGACCCGGAGAGCGATCCGCTCGGTACCGGCTGGAACATCATCCAGTCCAAGGCCGCCATCGGCTCCGGTGGTGTGTTCGGCAAGGGCTGGTTGCTGGGTACCCAGTCGCACCTGGACTTCCTGCCGGAAAGCCATACCGACTTCATCATTGCGGTACTGGGTGAAGAGTTCGGCCTGGTGGGGATCTGCGCGCTGTTGCTGATCTACCTGCTGTTGATCGGCCGCGGCCTGGTGATTACCGCCCAAGCGCAGACATTGTTCGGCAAGTTGCTCGCGGGCAGCCTGACCATGACGTTTTTTGTTTATGTTTTCGTCAACATCGGTATGGTCAGTGGCCTGTTGCCGGTGGTGGGGGTGCCGTTGCCTTTCATTAGCTACGGAGGAACTTCGCTGGTGACGCTACTGTCAGCGTTTGGGGTTTTGATGTCGATCCATACCCATCGCAAGTGGATCGCGCAGGTTTGAATAAGGTGAAATTTTCAATGCAAGTAATGCGTGGCTGGGCGACTCGATACGCGCCATGGGTCGGCCTGGTAAGCATCCTTGGCACCATGCAGGAAGCGTTGGCCGGCGACTACGAAGGCTCACCCCAGGTGGCCGAATTCGTCGGTGAAATGACCCGCGACTACGGTTTCGCCGGTGAGCAATTGATGGGCGTGTTCCGCGAGGCCGAGCGCAAGCAGTCGATTCTGGACGCCATCTCGAAACCCGCCGAACGGGTTAAGCAGTGGAGCGAATATCGCCCGATGTTCATCACCGATGCGCGCATCGCCCGGGGTGTGGATTTCTGGCGTCAGCACGAAGCGGTGCTGGCCCGTGCCGAGCAGGAATACGGCGTGCCGGCCCAGGTGATTGTCTCGATCATCGGCGTTGAAACCTTTTTCGGCCGTAATACCGGAAATTTCCGGGTGATCGATGCCTTATCGACCCTGGGTTTCGACTATCCTCCCCGTGCCGAGTTTTTCCGCAAGGAGTTGCGTGAGTTCCTGCTGCTGGCCCGTGAAGAGCAGGTCGATCCATTGACGCTCAAAGGCTCCTACGCCGGCGCAATGGGATTGCCGCAATTCATGCCGAGCAGTTTCCGCGCCTATGCGGTGGATTTCGACGGTGATGGCCATATCAACATCTGGACCAACCCGGACGATGCCATCGGCAGTGTCGCCAGTTACTTCAAGCGTCATGGCTGGGTTGCAGGCGAACCGGTGGTCAGCCGCGCCGATGTCCGTGGCGATCAGGTCGACGAAGGTCTGACCACAGGAATCGAACCGACGAAAACCGTCGGGGAGTTGCGAGCCCTGGGGTGGTCAAGTCATGATGCGCTGCGCGATGATATGCCGGTTACTGCGTTCCGCCTGGAAGGCGACAATGGCCCAGAGTACTGGATGGGCCTGAAGAATTTTTACGCGATCACGCGATATAACCGCAGCGTGATGTACGCCATGGCCGTACATCAACTGTCTGAACAGCTGGTCCAAGCACGGGGCGTCAAGTAATGCGGGCATTGCCTATCAATAAACCCCTGAAGCTGATGGCATTCGCCGCGCTGGCAGTGCTGGTCGCCAGTTGTTCGACCAGCCGCGCGCCAGCCCAGAAGACCAGCACCGCCGCCGTGCGCACGACGCCGGGGCTGGACATCAACCGCGCCCACAAGGATGGCGCGCCATGGTGGGATGTCGATGTTTCGCGCATCCCGGACGCCACGCCGACCCTGCATACCGGCCCGTACAAGGCCAACCCGTACACCGTGCTGGGCAAGACATACTTTCCGCTGCAAGAGTCCAAGACCTACGTGCAGTCGGGCACGGCGTCCTGGTACGGCACCAAGTTCCACGGTCAGAACACTGCCAACGGCGAAGTGTATGACCTGTACGGCATGAGTGCCGCGCACAAGACATTGCCACTGCCAAGCTACGTCCGGGTGACCAACCTGGACAACAACAAGAGCGTGATTCTGCGAGTCAACGACCGCGGTCCGTTCTACTCGGACCGGATCATCGACTTGTCCTACGCTGCCGCCAAGAAGCTCGGTTACGCCGAAACCGGCACGGCGCGGGTCAAGGTCGAAGGCATCGACCCGCAGCAATGGTGGGCCGCCAAGGGCCGTCCGGCACCATTAATGCTCAACGAACCGAAAGTCGCGCAGAATGGCGCCCCGGTGATTACGGCTTCGGCCGGTACCGTTGAGCAATGGACACCGCCGCCGCAGCAACACGCCGCCGCGGTGGTGCCTGTGCAGCTTGATGCAAAAAAAAACGCTTCTGCATCAGCCTCTGGCCAGTATCTGCAGGTGGGCGCGTTCGCCAACCCGGACGCTGCAGAACTCCTGAGATCGAAGCTCAGCGGGATGGTGAGCGCTCCGGTGTTCATCAGCTCGATCGTGCGCAATCAGCAGACCCTGCATCGGGTTCGCCTGGGCCCGATCGGATCGCCGGGTGAAATCCAGCAGGTGCAGAACAGTGTCCGGCTGGCCAATCTCGGTTCGCCAAGCGTTGTGACTGAGTAATACGTAGGACTTGATTGACGGTTCATCTGCGGTTTTGGGGGGTGAACCAGGTTGTTGGCTCTTCGAAGAACAAAAGCCCGGCAAAGGGTGATTGGAGTGAGCAACTGAACACGCGATGACTCGTTAGAAAGTCATCTGATTAGTTTTGCCCTTGGGCAGTTTCCATTAGCGATTTCGAGAGACGGATGAACATCACCACCTTTGCCAAACGCCTGTTCCTGCTAGTCCCGCTGCTTCTCTCACCCGCCGCATTCGCGGTCGAGATGATGCCTTCGCCACCACAACTGGCCGCCAAGGCCTATGTGCTCATGGATGCCAGCAGCGGCAACGTGCTGGTCGAGAACAATGGTGACCAGCGTCTGCCACCGGCCAGCCTGACCAAGCTGATGACCGCGTACATCGCGACCCTGGAAATCCGTCGTGGCCAGATCGGCGAAAACGACCCGGTAACCGTCAGCGAAAACGCCTGGCGTACCGGCGGTTCGCGGATGTTCATCAAGGTCGGCTCTCAGGTCACCGTCAGCGACCTGCTGCACGGCATCATCATCCAGTCGGGCAACGACGCCAGTGTTGCGCTCTCCGAGCACATCGCCGGCAGCGAAGACGCGTTCGCCGACATGATGAACAAAACCGTTGGCGACCTGGGCATGACCAACAGCCACTTCATGAACCCGACCGGACTGCCGAACCCGGAGCACTATTCGTCGGCTCACGACATGGCTGTGCTGGCTCGCGCGATCATCCACGAAGACCCGGCTCACTACGCGATCTACTCGCAGAAAGAGTTCTTCTGGAACGGCATCAAGCAGCCGAACCGCAACCTGCTGTTGTGGCGTGACAAGACCGTCGACGGTCTGAAAACCGGCCACACCGACGAAGCCGGCTACTGCATGGTGTCCTCGGCCGTACGTGATGGCATGCGCCTGATCGCCGTGGTCTTCGGCACCAATAGCGAAGTGGCCCGTGCCGCCGAAACCCAGAAGCTGCTGACCTACGGTTTCCGTTTCTTCGAAACCCAGACCTTCTACCAGAAGGGCACCGAGCTGGCTCAGGCTCCAGTCTGGAAAGGTTCCACCAACCAGGTCAAGGCTGGCCTGGCGCAAGACCTGACCATGACCCTGCCAAAAGGCCAGCTGAAAAAGCTCGCTGCCAGCATGACCATGAACCCGCAGCTGATCGCGCCAATCGCCAAAGGCGACGTGATCGGTAAAGTCGAAGTCAAACTGGACGACAAGGTGGTGCACAGCGCCGATCTGATCGCCCTGGATGGCGTCGAAGAGGGTGGTATCTTCCGCCGCATGTGGGATAGCATCCGTCTATTCTTCTACGGCTTGTTCAACTGATAGTGTGCACCTGCATGGCCCTGCGCTGATCCGGCGCGGGGCTTTGCCGTCGCCACGGCTTACGCTTACGAGGCCGTTACGCCATGACCGATACCGAAGTAAAGGCGCCAAAGATCGAGTTCCCTGCCAATGATTACCCGGTTAAGGTGATCAGCGACACCGGCGTGGGCAACAAGGACAGAATCATCGACATCGTCAGCAAGTACGCCAAGATCAATGATGAGCGTATTGACGAGCGCCAGAGCAGCAACGGCAAATACACCACGATTCAGTTGCACATCGTCGCGACGGACCAGGACCAGCTGTACAACATCAACAGCGAACTGCGGGCAACCGGTTTCGTGCACATGGTGTTGTGATGTCAGGCACGCTGGGCTTTCGTGAACTTGGCCAGATGGCTTACGAGCCGGTCTGGCACGCCATGCAACGCTTCACCAACGAACGCGGCAGCGATGCCGCCGACGAGATCTGGCTGGTGGAACACCCTGCGGTGTTCACACAGGGCCAGGCCGGCAAGGCCGAGCACCTGCTGCTTCCCGGTGATATCCCGGTGGTGCAGGTTGACCGTGGTGGTCAGGTGACCTACCACGGCCCCGGCCAGTTGGTGGCTTATCTGCTGCTGGACGTGCGCAAGCTCGGATTTGGCGTGCGCGATCTGGTCAGCCGGATGGAGCTCTGCCTGATCGAGCTACTGGCCAGTTACGGTGTCACCGCCGTGGCCAAGCCCGATGCACCGGGTGTCTACGTCGACGGGGCGAAAATCGCCTCCCTGGGTCTACGGATCCGCCACGGCTGTTCCTTTCATGGCCTGGCCTTGAACGTGGACATGAACCTGGAACCGTTTCGACGGATTAATCCCTGCGGCTATGCCGGGCTGGCGATGACCCAGCTGAGCGATCACGCAGGATCGATTGAATTTGCCGAGGTAAGTGCCCGGCTGCGCGCGCAGCTCGTCAAACACCTCGACTATGCTGAGCAGACGACCCTGACGGGCGGAATCGACTGATATGACTACTGATGCAGTGCAAACCATGATCCCGACGCTCGATGTCTCCGAGCGCCCGGCCCCGCGTCCCAAGGTTGAAGCGGGCGTCAAGCTGCGCGGCGCCGAAAAGGTTGCACGCATCCCGGTAAAGATCATTCCCACCACCGAACTGCCGAAGAAACCAGACTGGATTCGTGTACGCATCCCGGTTTCGCCGGAAGTCGACCGCATCAAGGCCCTGCTGCGCAAACATAAGCTGCACAGTGTGTGCGAAGAGGCGTCCTGCCCGAACCTGGGCGAGTGCTTCTCCGGTGGCACCGCGACTTTCATGATCATGGGTGACATCTGCACCCGTCGCTGCCCGTTCTGCGATGTTGGCCACGGTCGTCCGAAGCCACTGGACGTCAACGAGCCGGAAAGCCTGGCCATTGCCATTGCCGACCTGCGCCTGAAGTACGTGGTGATCACCTCGGTGGACCGCGACGACCTGCGTGACGGCGGTGCCCAGCACTTTGCCGACTGCATCCGTGAAATCCGCAAACTGTCGCCGAACGTGCAGCTCGAGACCCTGGTCCCGGACTACCGTGGTCGCATGGACATCGCACTGGAAATCACCGCTGCCGAGCCGCCGGATGTATTCAACCACAACCTGGAAACCGTGCCGCGCCTGTACAAGGCTGCGCGTCCGGGTTCGGACTACCAGTGGTCGCTGACCCTGCTGCAACGCTTCAAGCAGATGATGCCGCACATTCCGACCAAGTCCGGCCTGATGCTGGGCCTGGGCGAGACCGACGAAGAAGTCATCGAAGTCATGAAGCGCATGCGCGAGCACGACATCGACATGCTGACCCTGGGCCAGTACCTGCAGCCGTCCCGCAGCCACTTGCCGGTGCAGCGCTTCGTGCACCCGGACACCTTCGCCTGGTTCGCCGAGGAAGGCTACAAGATGGGCTTCAAGAACGTTGCCTCGGGTCCGCTGGTACGCTCCTCGTATCACGCTGACGAACAGGCCAAGCTGGTCAAGGCCGAGCTGATGTCGTCCTGATCGACGCAATGAAATGAAAAGCGCCCGCACGGCATCCAGCCTCGCGGGCGTTTTTTTGCCTGGCCTACGGCAATGGCTGTTTTTTCCTGCAACCTGCGGGGCAACGGTTCCTCTTCTGTTTGTCCCCGTTCCTGACTACTGTGTGCTGAAGATTTCACGCAGGGAGATTCACGGATGACCGCTCGACCGACCCACACCCTTTGCCCTCATGCTCCCGTCCCGGCACTGCCGTCGGAAGGCATGATCGGCGTTATCGCCCCCGCCGGTCCCGCGCCGCTGGACACCGACAAGGCGGTGCAATGGATGCGTGCCCGGGGTTATTCACTGAAATTGTTTCCCGGGGTCTACGAAAAAAACGGCTACCTGGCCGGGAGCGACGAAGTGCGACTGGGCGACCTGCATGCAGCGTTCGCCGACAGCGAAGTGGATGCCATCATCTGCCTGCGCGGTGGTTACGGCACGCCGCGGCTGCTCGATCGTATCGATTTTGATTTGCTGCGTGACAACGCCAAGCCGTTCGTCGGCTACAGCGACATCACCGCATTGCATTTGGCGATCAGTCGTTATGCCGGATTCGTGACCTTTCATGGTCCGTTGTTCAATGCCGATCTGCTGGGGGGCAAGCAAATACCTACCGAGTCTTCGTTCTTCAACATGCTGCGCGGGCAGGTGAGGGCGGGCACGGTGCTGGCTCATCCGGTGGCTTACCCGCTGACCACGATCGAGCCGGGCGTGGCTCATGGGCGCTTGCTCGGAGGCAATCTGGCCATGATCGCCGCGACCATGGGCACGCCCTACGAGATTGATGCCGAGGGCGTCATTCTGTTGATCGAGGACATCAACGAGCCGCTGTATCGCATCGACCGGTTGCTGACCCAACTGCGGCTGGCTGGCACCTTGCACAAGCTGCGCGGCGTGTTGGTCGGGGACGTGGCGGGGGTTGAGGTGGCAGCGCTGGACAGGTTGCTCAAGCAGACCTTCGAGCCATTGAAGATTCCGGTGCTGTCCGGGTGGCGCAGTGGGCATTGCGACCCGAACCTGACGCTGCCCATGGGCGCATTGGTCAGGCTGGATGCGGGGAATCAGGAATTGATGTTGGAGCAGGATGTGGTAATCAGGTAAGTCGCGAATATCTTGAAAAGATCGCAGCCTGCGGCAGCTCCTACGGGGTTTTGTGTACACCCGTAGGAGCTGCCGCAGGCTGCGATCTTTTGCTTTTAACGGTTACGCAATCCTTCCAGCAACTTGTGCGTCGGATACCCGTCCGCCGGCCAGCCAAACGACTGCTGGGCACTGCGGATCGCCTTGCGGGTATTGGCGCCGATGATCCCGTCGGCGGTACCGGCGTCATAGTTTTGCGCGCTCAGCAGGTTCTGCAGCTCGATCCGCTCGGTGCGGCTCAGAGGCAGGTCATCCTTTGGCCAGGTGCCGCTGATCAGGCCTGCGCCATTGAAGCGTTCCGACAGCAGGCTAACCCCCAAGGCGTAGGACGACGAGTTGTTGTACTTGAGGATCGCACGGAAGTTGTCGAGCACCAGAAAGGCCGGGCCACGGTAGCCAGCCGGCAGCAGCAGGGCCGCGGACAACTGCTCGGAGCCTGCCGGGACCTGGCCGCCGTTGGGCAGCGTAACGCCCAGTTGGCGCCACTCGGCGACACTCTTGCGAATCGTGCCATCGGCCAGCACGTAGTTGAAGCCGCCCGGCAGTTGGACTTCAAAGCCCCACGGCTGACCTCTCTGCCAGCCGGAGCTTTGCAGGTAATGCGCGGTCGAGGCCAGGGCGTCAGCCGAGCTGCCCCAGATATCGCGACGGCCGTCGCCGTCGAAATCGACGGCGTGGGTGTTGTAGGTGGTCGGGATGAACTGGGTCTGGCCCATGGCGCCGGCCCAGGATCCGAGCATCTTCTCGGGTTCGATGTCGCCTTGTTGCAGAATTTGCAGGGCCGCGATCAACTGCGCGTGGGCGAAGCCGGGGCGGCGGCCTTCATAGGCCAGGGTCGCCAGTGAGTTGATCACCGACTTGCTGCCCTGGAACTGCCCAAAGTTGCTTTCCATGCCCCACACCGCCACCAGCGCCTGGCGATCGACGCCGTAGCGCTGCTCGATGCCTTGCAAGATGTCGGCGTATTGGTCGATCAGCGACTGGCCTTTGCGTACCCGCAGCGGCGACAAGGCGCCGTCCAGGTATTCCCACACCGGTTTTGCGAATTCCGGTTGGCTGCGATCGGCACGAATCACACTGGGATCGAAGCTGACATTGGCGAAAGCGCGATCAAACAGATCGGCGCGGATACCGGCGGCCAGGGCATCCTTGCGGAAACCCGCCTGCCATTCGGCGAAAGTCTGGGTCGGCTGGATGTCGAGGTTCTCACCGGTCGGAACCACTGGCGGAACAACCGCCGGGGCGGTGGCGACAGGAAGTGTCTGAAGCGGCTGAGCGTCGGCTGCGGTCGGTTTTTCCGCACAGGCGACAAGCAAAACTAGGCTGGAGGCAGCGATCAATTGGCGCAGGTGCCAACGACGGGAAAGACAAAAGGGCATGCACGGGTCCAGGGAATACGAATCAGGTACAGACCTTAACATGTCGAAGGGGTGTTCTGCTTTACGCAGCCAGAAAGTAAGAAGCCTCCCAGTTGTCAGACTGGAAGGCTTCGCGGCGGTAACTGCCTTTGCCCTTGGCCGGGCGTTCCTTGCGGCTGCGGAACAATGGCTGGGCGATGATGGATTTGGCCTTGTTGGGGCCATGCGCTGATGGCTTTTTGCTCATGATGATGCCTCGCAAGTGAGTGGTTTTTGCGGGGCAAATAATCGGCCGAAGTTCGGGATCTGTCTAGTCCCTACATTGTGTAGGACCTTTCATTGATCTTGATAGCGATGTGGTTTATGTGGCGAGGGGGCTATTCAGCGGGCAATGTCAGACGCTGCCCGGCCATCAACAACGTCAACCGGCTCAAACTCATCCACGGCGAACCGGCCGCCTGGCCTTTGATCTGGGCATCAATGCGTTGCGCTTCGAGCAGCAGTTGCGCCCAGCGTTGGGCCGAGTAGCGTTGCAGGGCCTTGCTCACCAACGGTTTACGTTTGTCCCAGACTGGCGGTTTGGCCTGGCTGAAGGCCTTGTCCAGGGGGGTGCCCTGGCTGTATTGCAGGGAAATATTGGCCAGCAGGCGCAACTCCCGGGCCAGGGCCCAAAGAATCACCGGCGGCTCGACGCCTTCACCGCGCAACCCTTCGAGCATGCGCAAGGCGTGGGCGGCTTCGCCATTGAGCACCGCATCGGTCAGGCCAAAGACATCGAAGCGCGCACTGTCTGCCACCGCAGCCTGCACGGTTTCAACGGTGATCTGACCGCCTTCGGCCATCAGCTTGAGCTTTTCGATTTCCTGGGCGGCGGCCAGCAAGTTGCCCTCGACCCGTGCCGCGATCAGCTCAACGGCGTCCTGGCTGGCGGAAAGCCCGGCCTGGGACAAACGTTGGCGGATCCAGCTTGGCAACTGGGCGACATCGACCGGCCAGATCTGCACGAACTGGGTCTGCGGCCCTTCGACCAGCGCTTTGCCCCACTTGGTTTTCTGCGCGCTGCCATCGAGCTTCGGCAAGCTGATCAGCAGCACGGTGTCCTCGGCCGGGCGCGAGCAGTACTCAATCAGCGCGGCAGCGCCCTTGTCGCCGGGTTTGCCGGAAGGCAGGCGCAGCTCCAGCAGGCGCTTTTCGGCGAACAGCGACATGCTGGCACCGGCTTGCAACAGAGTCCCCCAGTCGAAACTGGCGTCGGCGGCAAATACCTGGCGTTCATCGAATCCCTGCTGACGGGCGGCAGCGCGAACAGCGTCGGCCGCTTCCTGGCACAACAACGGGTCATCGCCGCTGATGATATAGACCGGCGCAAGGGCGCCTTGCAGGTGTTTGGCGAGTTGGGCGGGAGCGAGCTTCATAATAGAGGGCGAACGGGGCGCCTGGGCGCCCCGTAAGTCTTACTGCTGCGGCAGTTCGACAGGCGACTGACGCGGGGTTTGCGCCTCAGCCTTCTTTGCCGCTTCCAGTGCAGCGGCGTCAGCCTTGGCCCTGGCTTCGGCAGTCTGCTGCAACTGATCCAGTTGGCCTGGGGTCAGTTGTTCCAGGCGCAGCATCATGCGCTGGACCATCTCCCGACGGCCTTCTGTCCGGGCCGTTGCGGCTTCCTGGTCAGAGCCCACCAGGTTGTTGCCGTCGTGCATATAGATCTTCTGCACTTCAAGCTTGTCACTCAACAGGGGCAGATCGCCGCGACCGCGGATGTCGTAGCTCAGCACGGTGGTGACCTGGTACTCGCCAGCACGACCGGCGCCTGCGTAGCTGATGATACGCTGGCTTTCCTGCTCATTGGTCAGCACCAGTTTGTACGGAGCGCCGGTATAGACCTTGACGCCGCTGCCCTCCAGTGCCTGGCGCAACTGGGTAACGGTTGGGCCATAAGCGTTACGGGCGCTCAGGTCGAGCTCCTTGATCGCCAGTACATTGGTGCCGGTGCCGCGCAGCTGGAAACCGCAGGCGCTCAGCAGAACCGCGAGGCCCATCACCAGCAGATTGCGTTTGATCATCTTGTTGCTCCCCTTGAAACCATGTGGGCCGATCAGGCGGCCCGAAAGGTTTTACTCGGCGCCAGGCTCACCTGGCGCCTGATCCAATTAGCTGGCGACGATATTGACCAGTTTCCCGGGCACTACGATCACTTTACGAATGGTCAGACCGTCGACGAAGCGCAACACGTTCTCGTTGGCACGGGCGGCGGCTTCGACTTCTTCACGGCTGGCACTGGCCGGCATTTCGATGTGGCCACGCAGCTTGCCGTTGACCTGAATCACCAGTTGCAGGCTGTCCTGTACCAACGCGCTGTCATCCACCACCGGCCAGCCGGCGTCGATCACAGGTTCAGCGTGGCCCAGTTGATTCCACAGCTCGTGGCTGATGTGCGGCGTGATCGGAGCCAGCAGCAGTGTCACGGTTTCCAGGCCTTCGTGAATCAGGGCGCGATCCTGGTCGGTGCCTTGCGCGGCTTTTTCCAGTACGTTCATCAGCGTCATCACCTGAGCGATGGCGGTGTTGAACTTGTGGTTCTGGCCAACATCCTGGCTGGCTTGCTTGATGGCCAGGTGGATCGAGCGACGAACGGCTTTCTGCTCGTCATTCAGGCCGGCGACGTCCAGTTTGCCCGGCAGGCCCTGAGTGACGTGGGCTTGAGCCAGGCGCCAGACGCGCTTGAGGAAACGGTGCGAACCCTCTACGCCGGAGTCGGACCATTCCGCGCTCATGTCAGGTGGCGAAGCGAACATCATGAACAGGCGGCAGGTGTCTGCGCCGAACTGGTCGATCATCGACTGTGGGTCGACGCCGTTGTTCTTCGACTTGGCCATCTTCTCGGTGCCGCCGATTTCCACCGGCAGGCCGTCGGATTTCAACTTGGCGCTGATAACCTTGGCTTTGCTGTCACGCTCAAGCTCGACGTCCGCCGGGTTGAACCAGGTGTAAGCGCCATTGGCTTCGCGGCGATAGTAAGTCTCGGCGATCACCATGCCCTGGGTCA
Organism: Pseudomonas monachiensis; assembly: GCF_047345015.1. Classification (NCBI taxonomy): domain Bacteria; kingdom Pseudomonadati; phylum Pseudomonadota; class Gammaproteobacteria; order Pseudomonadales; family Pseudomonadaceae; genus Pseudomonas; species Pseudomonas monachiensis. The sequence goes on along the minus strand of NZ_CP178857.1, from coordinate 5,426,193 downwards.
GCAGGTTCTTGAACGGCTCGTTGGAGCTCACCAGGCCTTCGTCGCGCATCAGCTTGTGGAAGAAGCGCGCGTAGAGCAGGTGAAGAATCGCGTGTTCGATCCCGCCGATGTATTGATCCACCGGCAGCCAGTGGTCGGCGGCCGATTTTTCCACCAGGCCGCCTTCAAAGTGCGGCGAGGCATAGCGGGCGTAGTACCACGAGGACTCGACGAAGGTGTCCATGGTGTCGGTTTCACGCTTGGCAGGCTGGCCGCATTTAGGGCAGCTGCACTCGTAGAACTCGGGCATGCGCGCCAGTGGCGAACCGGCGCCGTCGGGTACGACGTCTTCCGGCAGCACGACAGGCAGTTGATCTTCCGGTACCGGCACGTCACCGCAAGTGTTGCAGTGGATGATCGGGATCGGGCAGCCCCAGTAACGCTGGCGGCTGATGCCCCAGTCGCGCAGGCGGAACTGGGTACGCGAGGCGCCCAGCTCTTTCTTGATCAGCGCGACTTCGATGGCGTCGAAGGCGCCTGCGAAGTCGAGGCCGTCGAACTCGCCGGAATTGATCAGCGTGCCGTGCTCGCCGTAGGCGTCTTGCCATGGCGCCGGGTTGCTGTCACCGGAACTGGTCTGCACCACGGATTTGACCGGCAGGTTGTACTTGTGGGCGAATTCGAAATCGCGCTCATCGTGGGCCGGAACCGCCATCACCGCGCCGTCGCCGTAGTGCATCAGCACATAGTTGGCGACCCAGACCGGCAGTTTTTCCCCGGTCAGCGGATGTTCGACGAACAGGCCGGTCGGCAGGCCTTTTTTCTCCTGGGTGGCGACGTCGGCTTCGGCCACGCTGCCGCCCTTGCATTCAGCGATGAACGCTTGCAGCTCTGGATTGTTCTGTGCGGCCAGGGTAGCCAGGTGGTGTTCGGCGGCCACTGCGACGTAGGTCGCGCCCATCAGGGTGTCCGGACGGGTGGTGAAGACCTTCAGCGCGCCGGTTTCGCCGATGGAATCGACGTTGTACGGGAACTGCACTTCCATGCCGCGGGATTTGCCGATCCAGTTGCGCTGCATGGTCTTGACCTGTTCAGGCCAGCCAGTCAGCTCGTCGAGGCTCTCCAGCAACTCATCCGCGTAGGCGGTGATCTTGAAGTAGTACATCGGGATTTCGCGCTTTTCGATCAGCGCGCCGGAACGCCAGCCGCGACCGTCGATCACCTGTTCGTTGGCCAGGACGGTCTGGTCGACCGGGTCCCAGTTCACGGTGCCGCTTTTCTTGTAGATCACGCCTTTTTCGAACAGGCGGGTGAACAGCCACTGTTCCCAGCGGTAGTAATCGGGCTTGCAGGTGGTCACTTCGCGCGACCAGTCCACCGCAAGGCCCAGGCTACGCAGCTGGGACTTCATGTAGGCGATGTTTTCGTAGGTCCACTTGGCGGGCGCTACGTTGTTCTTCATCGCGGCGTTTTCCGCCGGCATGCCGAAGGCGTCCCAACCCATGGGTTGCAGAACGTTCTTGCCCTGCATGCGCTGATAGCGGGAGATCACGTCGCCGATGGTGTAGTTGCGCACGTGCCCCATGTGTAGCTTGCCGCTGGGGTAAGGGAACATCGACAGGCAGTAGTAAGTCTCCTTGCCTGGCTGTTCACTGACTTCAAAGGACTTTTGCTCGTCCCAGAACGACTGGGCGGCGGCTTCGATTTCACGGGGCTGATATTGTTCGTGCATGGCTACTTTTGAACTGAATAGGGGTGGCCTAATCCTCTTCAATGCAACGCTGGACGCTGATCACGCCGCATTGGCGTTTTCGATGTCCAGCCGAGCTGGAAGTGGAGTTACAGGAAGCGCCGTAGCATACATGACCGCGCTCTACCGAGGGAAACCCTGATTGCTGCCGCGCGTCTCGCGAAAACCGCCGCGAGGGCCGTTGGTCGCGGCGCTCAGCCGGTTTGTTCATGGAGGCTAAGCTCTAACTGGGGAGTTGGTCTTATCTTCCAATGAGGTGAGGGATGGTTGAGTCACAGCAAAAAGCTACGAAACCGGAGCTGTACGAAAGACTGATCGATCGTTTGGCCCTGGCCCTGGAAGCGGCAAGAACTGCTGGCCGGTTGCGTGACGTACGCCCTCTGGAGCTGGAACTGCGTGGCCTCAGCCCCGCAGAGTTTGCACTGGTCAAGGCGTATCTGGATCGCAGTGAGCGTGAGACGCACGGATGCTTGTCAGAGGCGGTAAAGCAACTCGACGCACCACGTTCGGCCAAGATCATCTGGCTCAAGGACAAGGTTCCCGGCAGAGACGCGGTAAAGGTCCGGTCTTTGCAGTTCAAGTAAGACGCAGAGCCATGCTCCATGGTTTTTTTGAAGCATAGTCCTCCTGTATTGATTGTCGCATCGCACCAACCCACTTAGGCTTCGGGCATCTCCAGGAGATGCTCGATGCCTTTTCGTTATTTTTTAAAACAACTTCTTTTGCCCCCCGGCATTCTATTGCTGCTGCTTTTACTTGCCTGGTGGTTGCGCCGCTCAAGACCAAGGCTCGCCGGTGTGTGCTTTGCACTGGGGTTGGGTGGCCTTTGGCTGATGAGCCTGCCGGTGGTGGTGCAGTGGAGTGCCGGCCTGCTCGAGCGTGAGCCACCGCTGGCTCGCGGCGAATGGGCGGTGCTGGGGCAGCGCGCGGACGCCATCGTTGTCCTTGGTTCCGGGCGCGAGCGCGGTGACGCGGCCTGGGGCGCCGACCAGCCCACGGGTGTCGGCCTGGAACGCCAGCGGTTTGCCGCGCGGCTGGCCAAGGCTTCCGGCCTGCCGGTACTGACCAGCGGCGGCTTGCATTACGGCACCCCGCCAAGCGAAGCGCAGATGATGGCTGACTCCTTGCGCGACGATTTTGGCGTGACCGTGCGCTGGCAGGAAGGACGCAGTCGCACGACCTGGGAAAATGCCCGGTTCAGCGCCGAGGTATTGCTGCCACAGGGCATCAAGCGCGTGGTGCTCGTGACTCATGCCGGGCATATGCCGCGAGCGGTCTGGAGTTTCCGCAAGGCCGGGTTTGAGGTGGTGCCGGCGCCGGTAGGGTTTCTGGGCGGCGACAATGCGCGGCCACTGGGTGGCTGGATGCCGGAGTACAAGGCGATCTGGCAGAACGGGCAATTGATGAACGAGGCGGTGGGGCAGGTCGGTTATTCGTTGTTTTACCGGTAAAGATCAAAAGATCGCAGCCTGCGGCAGCTCCTACAGTTGGAATGCAATCCCCTGTAGGAGCTGCCGCAGGCTGCGATCTTTTCTAGACAGTCTTGGCCATCCGGCTCGCAATCAGCGCCCAGCCAAACAACAACACGCAGAGAATGAGCAATGGCCACGAGCGCCATTCCAGGTACGGCGTGAGGTTGTGCATCGGCACCACTTCGCCATACAGGATGCCGCGTTCGAACTGCGGGATCTGATCGGTAATCTGACCGAACGGGTTGATCAGGCCGGATACGCCGTTGTTGGTGGCGCGGATCATCCAGCGGCCGGCCTCCAGCGCACGCATCTGCGCCATCTGCAGGTGTTGCAGCGGACCGATGGAGGTGCCGAACCAGGTGTCGTTGCTGATGGTCAGCAACAGGTCACTGCGGGCGGCAAGGCTCGCGGCGAATTCCGGGTAAACCACTTCATAACAGATGTATGGCGCGATCTGATAACCCTTGGCTTGCAGCAGCGGCTGGTCAGCCGGGCCGCGAGCGAAGTCCGACATTGGCAGGTCGAAGAAGGCGATCAGCCCGCGCAGCACATCCTGCAGCGGAACATATTCCCCAAACGGCACCAGTTTTTGCTTGAGGTAAGTGCCGTCGCCTTCGCCGACAACGGTGATGCCATTGAAGAAGCGCTTCTCGTGGTGGACCTCCATGCGGACCGGGACGCCGGTAATCAGCGCCGATTTACGCTCGGCCGCGAAGCTGCCCATCATGTTCAGGTAACCCTCGGCGGACTCCTTGAGCACCGGGATTGCCGTTTCCGGCCAGATGAGAAGATCGGCGCGCCTGGAGCTGAAACTCATGTCGCGGTACAGCGCCAGTTGCGCGTTGAGCTGCGCCGGATCCCACTTCATGCTTTGTTCGATGTTGCCCTGAATGGCGGCGACGCTCAGTGGCGGGCCCGACGGGCTGGTCCAGGCGTGGTGCTTGAGCGCCATGCCGAGCAGCCATGGACCGACCAGCAGCAATGCACCGGCAGCGATGAAGCCTTTGCGCCCCGTGCGAACCAGGCGCAAGCCGTTGTAGATCAACGCTGCTGTCAGGGCCAGGGTGAAGGAAATCAGCCACATTCCGCCGATAGGCGCGAGCCCGGCCAGCGGGCCGTCGAGCTGACTGTACCCGGAATACAGCCATGGGAAGCCTGTCAGGAACCAGCCGCGGAAGGCTTCCTGGCCGACCCACAGCGCTGCGAAAGCCAGGGCGTCGGCCAGCGGCGCTTCATTTCGGCGCAGCCAACGCGCCCAGATCCAGGCGGGCAGGGCAAAGAACCAGGCAATCGCCGCCGTGAAGAGCAGCATCAGGAAACCGGCCAGCAATACCGAGGCGCCGCCGAAGTGGTGAATGCTGTAGTAGATCCAGCTGGTGCCGGCACCGAACAGGCCGAAACCGAAACACCAGCCGCGACCCAGTGCCTGACGTGGGCTCAGCTCGCGCAGGCCGGCATAGAACAGGCCGACGGCGAGCAGTGCCAGTGGCCAGATATCGAACGGCGCCAGGGCCAGTGTGGTGATTGCACCGGCCGCCACGGCCAGCAGGTTACCGGGCCAGCCGGGGCGGGTTGTCCAGCGCATTTCAATCCTTAGCGAGCAATGGGCGTCAGGCGAAGCAAGTGAATCCGACGGCTGTCGGCGTTCAGGATGCGGAAGCGGTAGGGGCCGATTTCAGTGATTTCGTTACGTTTTGGCAAATGCCCGAACGCGCTCATCACCAGGCCGCCAACGGTGTCGAACTCGTCGTCGGAGAATTCGCTGTCGAAGAACTCGTTGAAGTTCTCGATTGGCGTCAGGGCCTTGATCAGGAAATCACCGCTGGGCAGCGGCTTGATGTAGCTGTCTTCTTCGACGTCGTGTTCGTCTTCGATGTCGCCGACGATCTGTTCCAGCACGTCTTCGATGGTCACCAAACCAGCCACGCCGCCGTATTCGTCGATGACGATGGCCATGTGGTTGTGGTTGGCGCGAAACTCGCGCAGCAGCACGTTGAGGCGCTTGGATTCCGGCACGAAGGTGGCCGGGCGCAACAGGTCCTTGATGTTGAAGCTGTCGCCGTTTTCCTTGAGGATCAACGGCAGCAAGTCTTTGGCCAGCAACACGCCCATCACGTCATCGTGGCTTTCGCCGATCACCGGGTAGCGGGAGTGGGCCGAGTCGACCACGGCAGGCAGGAACTCGCGGGGTGTCTGGGTCGCCTTGATGCTGACCATCTGCGAGCGCGGGACCATGATGTCCCGGACCTGCAAGTCAGCCACCTGGATGGCGCCTTCGACGATGGCCAGCGCTTCGCTGTCCAGCAGTTTGTTCTGGTGTGCATCGCGCAGCAACTCCAGCAGCTCCTGGCGGTTTTTCGGCTCGTGGGCAAAAGCCTGGGTGAGCTTACCCAGCCATGACTTCTGCCCGTTGCTCGATCGATCTTCGCTCATAGCGATTACTCTGAATCCTTTGTTGTTTCGGTAGGGAATGCGTCAGTTTCGTCGTCCGCGTACGGATCGGGAAAGCCCAGTTCTGCAAGCAACGTTCGTTCCAGTGCTTCCATTTCTTCGGCTTCCTCGTCATCAATATGGTCGTAACCAAGCAGATGCAAGCAGCCGTGAATCACCAGGTGTGCCCAGTGGGCCTTGAGTTCCTTGCCCTGTTCAGCGGCTTCGCGCTCGACCACGGCCACGCAGATCACCAGATCGCCCAGCAGCGGGATGTCGAGGAACTCATCCGGCACGTCGGCCGGGAATGACAAGACGTTAGTTGCGTAGTCTTTTTGCCGCCAGGTGTGGTTCAGCTCGCGTCCTTCGGCTTCGTCGACCAGACGAATGGTCATCTCCGAGTCTGCGGTGCGCTGGCGCAAAGCCAGCTCGCACCACTGGCGGAATTCGGCTTCGCCGGGGGCGTCGGCTTCGGTGGCGATTTGCAGGTCAAGCTCAAGCATCGCGGCGGCTGTCCTTGGCGGCGGCATCATCGGCCGCTTTGGTTTCGAAGCGCTCATAGGCTTCGACAATCCGCTGCACCAGTGGATGGCGCACGACGTCCTTGGGCTGGAAATGGGTGAAGCTGATCCCTGGCACATCCTTGAGCACTTCAATCACGTGGTGCAGGCCGGACTTGGTGCCGCGTGGCAGGTCGACCTGGGTGATGTCCCCGGTGATGACGGCCGTGGAGCCGAAGCCGATCCGGGTCAGGAACATCTTCATTTGCTCGACCGTAGTGTTCTGGCTTTCGTCGAGAATGATGAAGCTGTTGTTCAGTGTACGGCCGCGCATGTAGGCCAGCGGCGCGACTTCGATCACCTGGCGCTCGATCAGCTTGGCGACGTATTCGAAGCCGAGCATTTCGTAGAGTGCGTCGTAGAGCGGGCGCAGGTACGGGTCGATTTTTTGCGACAGGTCGCCGGGCAGGAAGCCGAGTTTTTCACCCGCTTCGACTGCTGGGCGAACCAGCAGGATGCGGCGAATCTGCTCGCGCTCCAGTGCATCCACCGCGCAGGCCACGGCCAGGTAAGTCTTGCCGGTACCGGCCGGGCCGATGCCGAAGTTGATATCGTTACCGAGGATTTCCTTCACGTAGCGCACTTGATTCAAGCCGCGTGGGCGAATCATGCCTTTCTTGGTGCGCAGGGCCACGGAGGGTTCGGCGGGGGAGTGGTTGTCCAACTGCTCGACGGCCGATTCCTGCAGGAACAGGTGCACCATGTCCGGCGACAGCTCGGTACCCTTGGTTTCCCGGTACAGGCGGCGCAGGAGGTTTTCCGCGGAGGTGGTGTGTTTGGGTTCGCCGATCAGCTCGAACTGGTTTCCGCGATTGCGGATCTCGATGGTCAGGCGCTGTTCGATCAAGCGCAGGTGCTCGTCGAATTGCCCGCACAGATTGGCGAAGCGACGAGCTTCAAAAGGCTCGAGGATGAAACGATGTGGTTCTATAGGTGCGTTCAAGGTCGTATTTAGCCGCCCTGGGGCAATTGAGATAAATCAAGGATAGCGCCAGTGGCGCGGGTGCGAAAGCTCTTATATAGACCAAGTTAATTCACTGGCCTGGCGCTGTCCCTGTGGGAGCGGGCTTGCTCGCGAAGAGGGTGTCTCAGTCGACAATCATTTAACTGACACACCGTTTTCGCGAGCAAGCCCGCTCCCACAAGGGGGATGCGGTATTACTGGATCAGCGAGCCCCGCAGCGAGTGCGGCTGCGCGGCATCGATGTGCACATCCGCGAACTGGCCGATCAGGGTCGGATTGTCGCAGCGGAAGTTGACGATCCGGTTATTCTCGGTTCGGCCCTGCAGTTCGCCCGGGTCCTTTTTCGAGTAATCGGTCACCAGGATCCGCTGGATCGAACCGACCATTTGTCGGCTGATCTCGAAACCTTGCTGGTTCAAGCGATGTTGCAGTGCGTTCAGGCGTTCTTTTTTCAGCTCTTCCGGAGTGTCATCGGCCAGGTCGGCGGCCGGAGTGCCCGGGCGCTGGCTGTAGACGAACGAGTAGGAAAAGTCGAAACCCACGTCGGCAATCAGCTTCATGGTTTGTTCGAAATCTTTCTCGGTCTCGCCCGGGAAGCCGACGATGAAGTCCGAACTGATGCAGATCCCCGGTACGGCGGCGCGCAGCTTGCGCAGTTTGGATTTGTATTCCAACGCGGTGTGGTTGCGCTTCATCGCCGCGAGAATTCGGTCCGAGCCCGATTGCACCGGCAAGTGCAGGTGTTTGACCAGCTCCGGCACGTCAGCGTGGGCCTGGATCAGGCTGTCGGAGAACTCCAGCGGGTGTGACGTGGTGTAGCGGATGCGGTCGATGCCGTCGACCGCGGCGACCACGCGGATCAGCTCGGCCAGATCCGCCAGGCGCCCATCATGAGTCGTCCCACGATAGCCGTTGACGTTCTGCCCCAGCAGCGTCACTTCGCGCACGCCGTTTTCGGCCAGGTGAATGATCTCGGCAAGCACGTCGTCGAACGGCCGGCTGACTTCTTCGCCGCGGGTGTAGGGCACCACGCAGAACGTGCAGTACTTGCTGCAACCTTCCATCACCGACACGTAAGCGCTCGGGCCGTCGATGCGGGGCTCGGGCAAATGGTCGAATTTTTCGATTTCCGGGAACGAGACGTCAACTTGCGGCAGCTTGCTGCTGCGCGCGGCGTCGATCATTTCCGGCAGGCGGTGCAGGGTCTGCGGGCCGAAGACCACGTCGACGTACGGCGCGCGATCACGAATGGCCGCGCCTTCCTGGCTGGCCACGCAACCGCCGACGGCGATCACCATGTCCGGGTTGGCCAGCTTCAGTTCGCGCCAGCGACCGAGTTGGGAATAGACCCGGTCCTGTGCACGTTCGCGGATCGAGCAGGTGTTGAGCAGGATCACGTCGGCGTCTTCAGCGCGGGCGGTGACTTCCAGGGCCTGATGCTCGCCCAGCAGATCGACCATGCGCGAGCTGTCGTACTCGTTCATCTGGCAACCGTGGGTTTCGATGTAAAGCTTCTTGGCCATGGAATAGAGTCATCACGTGATTCAAAGAACCGCGCATTATAGGGAACATGTACCCAGGTTCCTACCGCTGCGCGTCCGATGGCTATGCTATAGTTCGCGCCCTCATTTTTATCCCCCGATGTGTTGCTCGCCTGCCATGACCAAACGTGAAGCTCCAATCTACAAGGTGATTTTCCTCAACCAGGGCCAGGTGTTCGAAATGTATGCCAAGCAGATCTATCAAAGTGATCTGTGGGGCTTTCTGGAAGTGGAAGAGTTCGTCTTTGGCGAGCGCACGCAAATGGTCGTCGATCCGAGCGAAGAAAAGCTCAAGGCTCAGTTCGAAGGCGTGGTACGCAGTTTTGTGCCAATGCATTCGATCGTGCGCATCGATGAAGTCGAGCGTATGGGCACACCAAAAATCAGCGAAGCCCGTGGCGCGGTCGGCAATGTCATGCCGTTTCCGATGCCGATGCCTGAGAAGTAAGTCTCAAGACCGAGTCGCCCCCATCGTCGGAACGCCGCCCGGAGCAAGCTCGCTCCCACAGGGAATTGCGGCGCACACAGGTTTTGTGAGCGCCAGAGATCAAATGTGGGAGCGAGCTTGCTCGCGATGGGGCCAGTCAGATCAACACAGAATCAGGGCAGTGGCGCGAAAGGCGTACGCCCGTCAGCGCTTTGCAATTCCATCAAATATTTACGGAAAATTTGCCCGAGCACCTGGGTCGCAAGCTCCAGTTCTTCGCGGGGCATTTTCTCGGTGACTTCGTCGGCGGTGTCCAGGGCGTCTTCGGCGCCGTTGACCGCTGCCATCTTCAGCAGGATGTACGCCTGAACGTTATTGGCCGGCACGCCTTCGCCGTGGAAGAACATGGTGCCGAGTTTGAATTGTGCCTGGGCGTGGCCTTGCAGCGAGGCTTTTTCGAAATAGCTCAGGGCCTGATTGAGGTCGCGCGGCGTGTTTTTGCCTTCGTAGTAGAACTCACCCAACTCGTATTGCGCTTGCGCATCCCCTTCTTCCGACGCTTTCTGGCAGGCGGCGAGCGCCTGTTCCAGGTCTTGCGGCTGGGTATTGAGGGTGCAGCGACCCATCGCTGGGATTAACAACGAGTTGCCGCCTGCTTGTGCGTGCGTGAGCAGGGGCTGAAGAAGCAACAGGCAGCCCAGTGCAAGGGTGCGGCCGGTGCGGTTCATGGGAATCGACTTACCTCTGAAGGGCGCGCGGACCCATCGAGGGGATCCAATAAGCGCGCATTATGAAATAAGCAGGGCCAACCTTACAAAGTCTTTACTCGTTTTTCTGCTGCGCGGGAAATTTATCGCCCACTTTGCGGGGGATTATTGGCAGACGAGCAGGAAAAATCGTGGGAATGCCGGCGAAAGCTGACGCTGGCAAGGGCCAGCGTCAGCATTTGAGCGTTACTTCAAGGCCGCGAAGGCGCGCTCGGCGGCGTCCAGGGTCAGCTTCAGTTCAGCTTCGCCGTGGGCGATCGAAGTGAAACCGGCTTCGAATGCGCTCGGAGCCAGGTACACGCCACCTTCGAGCATCAGGTGGAAGAAGCGACCGAACAGGGCTGCGTCGCTGGCCATGACGTCATCGAAGGTGACGATGTCGTCGGCACCGCTGAAGTACAGGCCGAACATGCCGCCGGCCTGGGTGGTCACGAACGGAATGCCGGCCGCATCGGCGCGCTGTTGCAGGCCGTCGAGCAGGCGAGTGGTGTAGTCGGTCAGCTCGGCGTGGAAGCCCGGGCGGCTGATCAGGCGCAGGGTGGTCAGGCCGGCTGCCATCGCCAGCGGGTTACCAGACAGGGTGCCGGCCTGGTAGACCGGGCCCAGCGGGGCGATGCGCTGCATGATTTCGCGCTTGCCGCCAAAGCAGCCGACCGGCATGCCGCCACCGATGATCTTGCCGAAGGTGGTCAGGTCTGGCGTCACGCCGTAGTACGCCTGGGCACCGCCGAGGGCGACACGGAAGCCGGTCATGACTTCGTCGAAAATCAGCACCACGCCGTGCTTGTCGCACAGGGTCCGCAGGCCTTCGAGGAAGCCTGGTGCCGGCGGCACGCAGTTCATGTTGCCGGCCACTGGCTCGACGATGATGCAGGCCACGTCCTGGCCGACTTCGGCGAGCATGGTTTCTACCGCGTCGATGTCGTTGAATGGCAGGGTCAGGGTGTGTTTGGCGAATGCCGCCGGTACACCGGCCGAGCTCGGTACGCCTTGGGTCAGTGCGCCGGAGCCGGCCTTGACCAGCAGGCTGTCGGAGTGACCGTGGTAGCAGCCTTCGAACTTGATAATGCTGTCGCGACCGGTGAAGCCGCGGGCCAGGCGAATGGCGCTCATGGTCGCTTCGGTGCCGGAGCTGACCATGCGCACCATTTCCATCGACGGCACGAGGGAGCAGACCAGGTCGGCCATCTGCGTTTCCATCTCGGTCGGGGCGCCGTAGGACAGACCGTGCTCAAGCTGTTTACGCACCGCGTCCAGTACGTCCGGGTGGCTGTGGCCGAGAATCATCGGACCCCAGGAACCGACGTAATCCACATAGCGCTTGTCGTCTTCGTCGGTGACGTAGGCGCCTTCGGCGTGCTTGAAGAACAGCGGCGTGCCGCCGACGCTCTTGAACGCGCGAACCGGCGAGTTCACGCCACCGGGAATGTGTTTCTGGGCATTGGCAAACAGGGTTTCGGAACGAGACATGATCGGGCTCTCAAATCAGATTTAAAGCTTAAATAGAAAACAATTCGTTGAAGGCGCGGGCGCGGCGGGTCACTTCAGCCGTGCTCTCGGCGCCGAACAGGCCATGCACCACCGCCAGCAGATCGACGCCATGGGCCACCAGTGGGGCGGCGTTATCCAGGGTGATACCGCCGATCGCGCAGATCGGCAGGTGCAGCTGTTTGCGGGCCTGGTCGAGCAGGTCGAGGCTGCAGGTCGGTGCACCGGGCTTGGTGTTCGAATTGAAGAAGCGGCCGAAGGCGACATAGCTGGCGCCTTCCCTGGCGGCCTGTTCGGCCAGTTCGAGCTGCGCGTGGCAGGTCGAGCCGATGATCGCCTGGCGCCCGAGCAGTGCACGGGCCGGGGTCAGCGGGCCGTCGGTCTGGCCCAAGTGCACGCCCACGTTCAGGCGTGCCGCCAACTCGGCGTCGTCATTGATGATCAACTGCGTCTTGTAACGTTCGCACAGCCCGCGCAAGGCTTCGGCCTCACGCAGACGGCGGGCTTCGTCGCTGCTCTTGTCGCGGTATTGCAGCAAGGTGACGCCGCCTTCCAGCGCCGCCTCCACGTACTTGAGCAACTTACCGTCCAGCAAATGGCTATCGGTAATGGCGTACAGGCCACGTAGTTTCATCGGAGAAGCCTCACCGCATACGAATAGAAGTTACGAACAGAAATCCAGCGGCAAACGGCGCGGCACGAACTGGCCTTTGCCCAGTTGCTCGGCATCACGCAGGGTGCGCCACGTGTAGTTAAGCGCGGTCTGCACGGCGCTGGCGAGGTTTTCGCCCTGGGCCAGACGACCGGCCAAGGCACTGGCCAGGGTGCAACCGGAACCGTGATAACTGCCCGGCAAACGCTGGCAGGTATAGGTTTCGCGCAGGCCATCGCGGCTATACAGGCGGTTGTGGATTTCGGTTTCGTCGCCGTGGCCGCCGGTGATCAGCAGGTGTTTGACGAACGGCAAGAGTTTTTCAGCGCACTCGTCCGCGGTGCCTTCGGGCAGTTCGGCGAGGATGCGGGCTTCGGGAAGGTTGGGGGTCGCAATGATCGACAAGGGCAGCAGACGCTCGCGCATGGCGTAGCCGACTTCGTCCTTGCCCAGGCGTCCGCCGCCGCCGGCGCGCAGCACCGGATCGCAAACCACCGGCAAATGCGGGTGCGCCGAAAGCAGTTCGACCACGGTGTCGACCATTTCCAGGGAACCGAGCATGCCCAGTTTGACCGCCGCGACTTCGGAGTCGTTGAGCACGGCATTGGCCTGGGCCAATACCCACTCACGGTCAAGGACGCGGAAGTCCGTGACATTGACGGTGTCTTGCACGGTCAGGGCGGTGACGGCCGGAGCCGCATGGCAACCCTGAGCGAGCAGGGCTTCGATATCTGCCTGCAAGCCGGCGCCACCACTTGGGTCGTGGCCGGAGAGACAGAGGACAACGGGGCGAGAGCTGTAGATATTCATGGTGCGCGAGCTTACCACCAAACCTGTTTTCCGGGTGTTGTGGCGGTGTGTTTGGTCGATACATTGTGGCGAAGGGGACAGCACCCTTGCCTGGATGATTTTCCTGCCATTGATAATCGTTCAGTTATGTCGCTGAAATGCCCGTCCTAGAGCCTTTTCAGGAAAAATTTCAATGGTGTTTAATGGCCATCAACGGCTATGCTAGAGTGGATCCAAACCAATAACAGGTGATGCCGGTTTTACGTCTGCTCAAAAGGAATGGGGGGCTTCCTGACAGAACCGGACAGGCCACGCTGGGGCTTCAATGCGCTATTTGCTGATGTTGCTGTTGTGTTTGCCCCTCCTGGCAAACGCCGTCGAGTTCGATGAGTTCACTCAAAGCCTCCCCTTGGGCCGAACCTTGCAGGTCTATGAGGACGCAAGTGGTCAGGCGACCATCGCGGATATCCGTGCGCAAGCGGCGGCCGGCAACTTCAAACCGCACCACAAGGACACGCTCAACGCCGGGTACTCGCGTTCGGTGTTCTGGCTGAAAATCGACCTGCATTACCGTCCGGCCAATCCGGCGGCGCAAAGGACCTGGCTGCTGGAACTGGCCTATCCGCCCCTCGATCGCCTCGATCTCTATTTGCCCGATGCGGCCGGCAACTATCAGTTGGTCAGTCAGACCGGCGATGCCTTGCCCTTCACCAGCCGCGAGATTCGTCAGAACAATTATCTGTTCGACCTGACGTTCAAGCCCGATCAGGCCGAAACCGTATTCATGCGCTTGCAAAGCGAAGGCTCGATCCAGGCGCCGGTCACCTTGTGGTCGAGCACCGCCTACCTCGAGGAGCAGCCCGTGCGCCTTTATGTACTGGGGCTGATCTACGGCGTGTTGCTGGGGATGCTGGTCTACAACCTGTTCATCTACCTCAGCGTGCGCGACACCAGTTACCTCTACTACATCTTCTATATCGCCTCGTTCGGCTTGTATCAGCTGTCGGTAAACGGTGCGGCCGTGCAGTATTTCTGGCCGGACAATCCATGGTGGGCCAACGCCGCAACGCCGTTTTTCATCGGCTGTGCCGGGCTGTTCGGCAGTCAGTTCGCCCGCAGTTTCCTGCAAATGGCAACCCACAGTCGCTGGCTCGACCGCCTGTTGCTGGCGTTGGTTGGCTTCGGTGCGCTGGTGGTCGGCCTGTCATTGATGACCAGCTACGCCTTGGCCTTGCGTCTGGCCACGGCCCTGGCGCTGACGTTCACCGTGGTGATTTTTGCCGCCGGGATCTTTGCCTGGTTGCGCGGCCTGCGGGTGGCGCGGTATTTCATCATTGCCTGGTCGGCGTTTTTGCTCGGCGGCATCGTCAATACGCTGATGGTGCTGGGTTACCTGCCGAACGTGTTCCTGACCATGTACTCCAGCCAGATCGGTTCGGCCATTGAAGTGGCGCTGCTGTCCCTGGCGCTGGCCGACCGCATCAACGCCATGCGCGAGCAGCAGGCTCAGACCCTGTTCGACGCCAGCCAGAAGCTTGAAGTCCTAAACCAGCAACTGGCCCGCAGTAACAAACTCAAGGACGAGTTCCTTGCCACCCTGACCCACGAATTGCGCACGCCCATGAACGGTGTGATCGGTTCGCTGGAACTGATGCAAACGGTCGAAATGGACCCGGAGCTCGAGCAGTACCAGCAGACGGCGTCTGGATCGGCGCGGGACATGATGCGCATGGTCAACGGCATCCTCACCCTCACCGAATTGCAGGCCGGCAAACTCAAGGCCTCGGCCGACACCTTCAGCTTGCGTGGCATGGTCGAGGCACTGCGCACGCAGTTCGAGGGCAATGCGTCGGGCAAGTCGCTGGACTTCAAGGTCGATGTCGCGCCAGGTGTGCCGGATCGTTTGCGCGGCGACAACGTCAAGATCGCGCAGTGCCTGGAATGCCTGCTGGATAACGCCATCAAGTTCACCAAGGTCGGCGGCCTGGCCCTGCGGGTGACCGGCAAGACCGTTGAGCCCGACCGGCTGGCGTTGACCTTTGCGGTGATTGACACGGGCATTGGTTTCACCGATTTGGGGGAGGCCACGATGTATCAACGGTTCTTCCAGCTCGATGGCTCGATGACCCGTGAATACGGCGGCCTGGGTGTTGGCCTGGCGATTTGTCGACAGTTGGTCGAGTTGCTCGGTGGACGCCTGACACACCGCTCCGAGCCAGGACGCGGCAGCCGGTTTCAGCTGGATGTGGAAGTCGGGCTGCCGGTAGTCGAGCGTCCGGTGACGCCATTGATGACCCGGGACTTTCCGCGCCTGCGCTTGCCTCAGGATTGTGCCGTGCTGTTGGTGGATGACAACGACATCAGCCAGTTGGTGATGCGCGGCATGTTGCTCAAGCTGGGCTTTCGCGTACGTACGGCCGACAGCGTCGATGCTGCTCTCGATCTCCTGCAGCGCGAAGTGTTCGACGCGGTGCTGGTCGATTGTCAGTTGCCGCTATTGGGCGGTGAGTCGGTGTGCTGCCGGATCCGCGCGTTACCTGGTTATGCCGAACTGCCGTTGTTCTTGATCGCCCTGAACGGTGACCGTGAGCGCTGCCCGACCGGCGCGGTGATTGATCACTTGAACAAGCCGGTGAAATTCGAGGAATTGCAGGCCGCGCTCTACCGCCGTGTACTTTGTTTGCAGCAGGGCGAAAGCGCCGGAAGTTAGGCGGATATGACACTTTGATCGGCCGAGGGGCGGTGATTAACTGATGTCAGTTGGCCGACCAAAGGAGCCCTGTCATGAACCTGCATCAGTTCGCCGAAACCCACGAAGTCACCAACCAGCCACCGTCACTGGACGGCGCCAACCTGTACCGCATCGACTTGCCGTTGCAGGAGTGGTCGCGGCGGTTCGGGGCCGGTTGGGCCGAATCGCGGATCGACGCCTATGGCGCACTGGCCGGTGGCCCGTTGATGGAAGCCGGGTTCCTGGCCAATCAGAACAAGCCGGTGTTCAACAGCCATGACCGGTTTGGTCATCGCATTGACCTGGTGGAGTTTCACCCGGCTTATCACGAACTGATGCGTACGGCGGTTGAACATGGCTTGACCTCGCTGCCCTGGGCTCATCCGCAGTCCGGCGCCCACGTGGCCCGCGCTTCCATGACTTACCTGCACAGCCAGGCCGAGGCCGGCAGCGGCTGCCCGTTGACCATGACCTTCGCCAGCGTTCCGGCCATGCGCCTGCAACCGGACCTGGCGCAAAAGTGGCTGCCGAAAATCCTCGCCACCGAATACGACCCGCGTAATGTCGCCATGGCCCACAAGGCCGGGGTCACCATCGGCATGGCCATGACCGAGAAGCAGGGCGGCACCGATGTGCGGGCCAATACCACCAAGGCGTATCCGGTGGGTGCCAGCGGTCCGGGCCAGGCCTATGAACTGGTTGGGCACAAATGGTTTTGCTCGGCGCCGATGTGCGACGCCTTCCTGACTCTGGCGCAGACCGACAAGGGCCTGACCTGTTTCCTGTTGCCGCGCCATCGTCCGGACGACACGCGCAATCAGTTCTATATCCAGCGCCTGAAGAACAAGCTCGGCAATTGTTCCAACGCCTCCAGCGAAGTGGAGTTCCGTGGCGCACTGGCGTGGATGGTCGGTGAAGAGGGCCGTGGCGTTCCGACGATCATCGAGATGGTGGCCATGACCCGCTTCGATTGCATGGTCGGCTCCAGTTCACTGATGCGCCAGGCGCTGACCCAGGCCAGCCATCACTGCGCTCATCGTTCGGTTGGCGGCAAGCTGCTCAGCGAACAGCCATTGATGCAGAACGTGCTGGCGGATCTGGCGCTGGAAAGCGAAGCCGCCCTGGCCTTGAGCCTGCGCATGGGCCGGGCGCTGGATCATCTGGACGATTCGCAGGAAGCCAAATTCGCCCGGCTGGTGACGGCGGTGGGCAAGTACTGGATCTGCAAACGGGCGCCGGCGATGATCAACGAAGCGGCCGAATGCATGGGCGGTGCGGGTTATGTCGAAGACAGTATCCTGCCGCGCCTCTACCGCGAGGCGCCGGTGAATTCGACCTGGGAAGGTTCGGGGAACGTGCAGTGCCTCGACGTGCTGCGTGCCCTGTCGAAAGAACCGGGTGTGCTCGATGCACTGTTCAGCGAGTTGGGCGATGGCCATGGCGACAAGCGCCTGGCTGCACACATCAATCAATTGCAGGCGGCCTTCAAGGACACCAGCGACATTCAGTACCGTGCCCGGCAACTGACTGAGGACATTGCCCTGGGGCTGCAGGCGAAGTTGTTGCTGGAAGCCGGGAATGCGGTGGTCAGTGATGCGTTTATTGCCAGTCGACTGAATGGTGGCGGCCGGGTGTACGGCGCATTGCCACGCGGGCTGGATGTGGAAGCGATTGTCGCTCGTTCGACTCCACAAGGCTTCTGATCGGTCAGAAGATCGCAGCCTGCGGCAGCTCCTACGGGTGCACGACGAGCCCTTGTAGGAGCTGCCGCAGGCTGCGATTTTTTTTGGCTGTTCCCGTGAAGCGACGATGCAGGCAAGATGAAGGTCTGCAAGTCAGAACACAGGATGCTGATCGTGACCGAAGCTTTTATTGTCGTTCAAACCGCCGAGCAAGCCGTGGACCGGCTCGCACACTTGCACAATCGTGCAACCACCGCGTTGAGCCAGGCGCTCAAGCGTTACCTCAAGGATCGCGTCGAGCCCGATGCCGAACAGCGCTCGATGTTCCGCTATCCCGAATTGCGCCTGACCTACCACTGCCAGGGCGAAGTCCCGCAGACCACCCGTGCCTACGCCAAGGTTCAGTTGCCTGGCACCTACAGCGTCACCGTCACCCATCCCTCGGCTTTTCGTAAATACCTGCTGGAGCAGCTCGTTCCGTTGATGCACGACTTCACCGTGACTGTGGAAGTCGGTGTCAGCCAGCAGAACATTCCGTATCCGTATGTGGTCGAGCAGGGCGATGAGCTGGCGGGTTCCGGTGTCACTGCCCCCGTGTTGGCGCGGGTGTTCCCGAGCACTGACCTGTCGGCGGCGACCGATGGCATTGCCGATGGTCTGTACGATTGGGAAAACACCGATCCGCTGCCCCTGGCGCTGTTCGATGCCGCGCGGGTGGATTTCTCCCTGCGCCGACTGGTGCATTACACCGGCAGCGACTGGCGGCACGTGCAGCCGTGGATTTTGCTGACCAACTATCACCGCTACGTCGACCAGTTCATCGTCCATGGCCTGGAGCAACTACGCAGCGATCCGCGTTTCGTGCGCATGGTGCTGCCGGGCAACGTGATCATTGAAAAAAGCATGGACCACGGCGAAGCCTCGGCGATTGCCGCCGGGGTGGTCTGGCACCGCTACCAGATGCCGGCCTATCACCTGATCGCCAGCGATGGCCACGGCGTGACCCTGGTCAACATCGGTGTCGGCCCGTCCAACGCCAAGAACATCACCGACCACCTGGCTGTATTGCGTCCGCATTGCTGGCTGATGATCGGTCACTGCGGCGGCCTGCGTCAGTCGCAGACCATTGGCGATTACGTGCTGGCCCACGCCTACATGCGTCGCGACGGCATTCTCGACCGGGTGGTGCCGCCGAACATTCCGATTCCGGCGTTGGCCGAAGTGCAACTCGCGCTTCAGCAGGCGGCGGCCAACGTCACCGGCGAGAAGGGCGACGAACTGAAGAAGCGCCTGCGTACCGGCACCGTGCTGACCTATGACGACCGTAACTGGGAGCTGCGCTGGGCGCAGGAACGGCCGCTGATCAACCTGTCCCGCGCCGTGGCGGTGGACATGGAAAGCGGCACGATTGCCGCGCAGGGTTATCGTTTGCGGGTGCCATACGGCACGTTGCTGTGCGTTTCGGACAAGCCGCTGCACAGCGAAATCAAGCTGCCGGGCTCGGCCAACGCCTTCTATGAGCGCGCGGTCAGCCAGCACCTGAAGATCGGTATCGAGGCGGTGGATCTGTTGCGCACCGAACTCAACTCGCTGCATTCGCGCAAACTGCGCAGCTTCGACGAGCCGCCGTTCCGCTGATTTGTCGATGGTCATTTAACGGTCGGGCTACTAGCATTAGCAGCCCTGACCGTTAGATGTTGTTTTGCCCATGTCGCGTCCATCTCGTCCACCTTCCCGCCGCCCTGGCGCGAAACCCTCTCCTTCAGCCCCGCGCCGTGTCGCCAAGGCACCACCGGCCGAGCCGAAGCTGATCCTGTTTAACAAACCTTTCGATGTGCTGACGCAATTCAGCGACGGCGAAGGGCGCGCGACCCTCAAGGATTACATTGATGTACCGGGAATCTATCCGGCCGGACGGCTGGACCGCGACAGCGAAGGCTTGTTGCTGCTGACCAACGACGGCCAGCTTCAGGCGCGGATCGCCGACCCGAAACACAAGCTGGCCAAGACCTATTGGGTACAGGTCGAGGGCGAGCCGAGCGCCGAGCAGTTGCAGCGCTTGCGTGACGGCGTCGAATTGAATGATGGCATGACCTTGCCCGCCGAGGCGCGGCAACTGGACGAGCCCGAGCTGTGGCCGCGCAATCCGCCGGTGCGTTTTCGTAAAAGCGTGCCGACCAGCTGGCTGGAGTTGGTGATTCGCGAAGGGCGCAACCGACAGGTGCGGCGCATGACCGCTGCGGTCGGGTTGCCGACCTTGCGTCTGGTGCGGGTCAGGATCGGCGACTGGACGATCGAGGGGCTCGATCAGGGCCAGTGGAAGGAAGTGCCGGCGCGCTTATAACGTGCCGGATTCGATCAGGCCGATCACCACGCTCTTGATCACGAACGCCGCCACGCCCAGGCCCAGCACGAAGAACAAAATGAACGAGCCGAAGCGCCCGGCCTTGGACTTCTTCGCCAGATCCCAGACGATGAAACCCATGAAAATGATCAGGATGCTGACCAGTCCGGTCATCATCCATTCTTCGAATACGGCAGGATCCATCGAATATCTCCAGCGCGGGCGTGGCTAAAAGGGCGCGGGGAGTATACGCCTGCGCGGGTTCGCGCTGTATTGACCTGCGTCGGTGTGTCGCAGTCATTCGTCGCCCGGTCTGACAACCGACCTGCTCTTGTAGGAGCTGCCGAAGGCTGCGATCTTTTGATTTTGCTGCTAAGAAAAGATCAAAGGATCGCAGCCTCGTTTCACTCGACAGCTCCTACAGGCGCCTACAGAAGTGCTACTCAGCTACGCAGATGAGTCAAAGGCAGTTCGGTGCTGTTCAAAACCTGATTCAGCACAAAACTCGATCGCACGCTGGTCACGCCTTCAATCCGTGTCAGATGCCCCAGCAACAATTTCTGGTAGTGATCCATGTCCGGCACCACGACCTTGAGTTGATAGTCGGCATCCATCCCGGTCACCAGGCTGCATTCGAGCACTTGGGGCAGGGTGCGGATGGCCGCTTCGAAATTCTCGAAACGCTCCGGCGTGTGACGGTCCATGCCGATCAGCACGTAAGCGGTCAGGCTCAGGCCGAGCATCTTGCGGTCGAGCAGGGCGACCTGGCGGGAAATGTAGCCGTCGTCTTCCAGTTGCTTGACCCGCCGCGAGCACGGCGAAGGCGACAGGCCGATGCGCTCGGCCAGCTCCTGGTTGGAGATGCGTGCGTCGCGCTGCAATTCCGCCAGAATACTCAGGTCGTAACGGTCGAGCTTGCTCATCAAACGGTCCTTTGTCGTAACTATTGCGGAGGATTATGTATCCGGGGTTAAAAATTGCGCAAGTGATGTTTAATTCAGCAATCTTCGCAATCCTCTGCCGGCGCTCCCGGCCTATTCTTATCACCAGAATCACTGCTCGGACAAACAGTCCAGTGCGGCTCGCCGAATCAGGCCCGCCGCGGTCGCCACCCCCACCGGGGATGTGCCGGCCCCCGAGCTACACACTGTCCAGAAGACGGCGTGAGGTGAGCCGACGCCACAAGTGTCGAGCCAGGACGAAGTTCTCTAAGGGGAGGCCGACGGGTCTCCCCTTTTTCTTGCGTGGAATTTGCTGCCGTGAATTAAAGAGCAGGCCTCAATAAATAAGTTGCGTGACTGATAACCTGTCGCAGAACCGGCCACTGCTTTCCCAGTCTTATGTACAGGCCCTTACCCGCAATGAGGAACAGCATGAAATCGCGCATCTGGCGTTTGGCCGGTGTTGGTTTGTTGTGTGTCAGTGTCTCTGCGCAAACGATGGCTGATGAGCAGCAAAATCGTGGTCATGATGGCGGGCAACACGGCCAGGGTGGGCATCAGGGCGATAACCAGGGCCATGGTGGCGGCAACCAGCCACATCCGCAAAACGGCCAGCAGCAGAATCAGCCCCGTGCGCAGAACAACGACAATCGCCAGTACGAGCACAGCGGCCAGGATCAACGTCAGGACAATGACCAGAGGCAGAGCCGCCCAGCACCGGACTACAACAGCCGGGTGCGCT
The DNA here is from genome assembly GCF_047345015.1 of Pseudomonas monachiensis. NCBI lineage: Bacteria > Pseudomonadati > Pseudomonadota > Gammaproteobacteria > Pseudomonadales > Pseudomonadaceae > Pseudomonas > Pseudomonas monachiensis. The sequence goes on along the minus strand of NZ_CP178857.1, from coordinate 5,404,934 downwards.
CGCCGCCGCCTCCGCCGCAGATGCCGGCCACTGACATGCCGATCCAGCCACGCCCCGACACCGTGGGCCAGACCCGGGAGCCGCCGCACGGTTACGACCAGAATCAACCGCGTCGCAACGATTACAACAAGCACTGGAATGGCTACATAGGCGCGCCGTCCAATGACACGCATTGGGAGGGGCGTCCGAGTGGGCGCGGCAACGGCTGGGGGCCTGGTCCCAAGTATCGTCCCGGCCAGGTGATCGACCGTTTCCCCGAGCGCGACTACCGCGTGCCTTACCGTGGCATGGATTACTACTATTCCGGTGGCTACTGGTATCGCCCGCTGGGCCCGCGTTACGTGGTGGTGGAGCCACCGCGGGGGATTCGTGTCAGGTACCTGCCTGATTACGCCGAGCAGGTGTGGATCGGTGGGGCGCTGCTGTTCCTGGCGGCAGGTTCCTACTACGCCTATCAGCAAAGCACTCAGGATTACGTCGTGGTCGAACCGCCGGTTGGCCAATCGCAACCTCCAGCCGGCAACAGTGGTTATGACGTGGAGGCCTATCCAGCCAACGGTCAGTCGCCGGAACAGGTCAGCCGGGATGGTTACGAGTGTTATCAATATGCGGTGCAGCAGAGTGGTTTCGATCCACGAACCGCCACCTACCGGCCAGACCCGTCGGTGGTGCAAGCCTACCGACAGGCCCAGGGTGACTGCCTGAGCAGTCGCGGTTATCAGGTGACTTACTGATCCCGGGCGGCTTTTACCACTTCCTGCGGGTCGGCGTGCACCAGCACTTCGGCCCGCGGGTAGGCGGTGTGAATCGCCGCGGCAGCCTGATCGCTGATGCCGTGGGCCACTGACAGCGTCAGTTCCCCCGACAGCTCCAGATGCAACTGCACGAACCACTGGTTGCCGGAGATCCGTGTGCGCAGGTCATGGGCCCCCAACACGCCGGGCACGCTGCACGCCAGTTCCAGCATGTGCTGGCTGACCTCCGGCGGCAGTTCTTCATCCATCAACACCGCAAAGCTTTCCCGGGCGATCTGCACTGCGCTCCAGAGAATGTAGGCAGCGATGCCCAGACCGAACCAGGGGTCGACCTGGTGCAGTCCAAACCCGGCGAACACCAGTGCGATCAGAATGCTGCCGTTGAGCAACAGGTCCGAACGGTAGTGCAGCGAGTCGGCCCGCACGGCGTTGGAGCCCGTGGCCTTGATCACCCGATGTTGCAGCGACAGCAAGGCTAAGGTCAGGACGAGGGAGAAGACAATCACGCCGATACTGATCCACGGCGCGCCGACCGGTTCGGGATGTTTGAGTCGATCATAGGCCTGCAACGCGATCAGTACCGCACTGCCGCCAATGAACAGCGCCTGGGCCATGCCCGCCAATGACTCGGCCTTGCCGTGTCCGTAGCGATGATCGTTGTCGGCGGGGCGCAGGGCGTAATGCACCGCCAGCAGGTTGAGCAATGACGTGACACCGTCGAGTGTCGAGTCGGTGAGCCCGGCGAGCATGCTCACTGAGCCGCTCAGCCACCAGGCGATGGCTTTGGCGACGATCAGGATGCACGCCACCGCCACCGAGGCACGGGTCGCCAGCCGCAGCAGGCGGGCGTGTTCGGAGCTGGAGGTCATAGGGGCCATCGTTCCTTGAAGAGTCCTTTCGTGCGTAGGGATTACGCGGCGGGTTGCAGGCCGAACATCGCCAGTTGTTGAGAGCTGCCTTTACTCTGGATCAGGCGTGGATCGTCCAGCGGGAAGCTGCGGCCCAGTTCGCTTTCCAGAATAGTCTGCAACTTGCGATTATCGACCTTGCCGTCGGGACCGATAGCGTCCTTGAGTTTTTGCGGGTCGACCTGGGCGGTCTTGCCTGGCTCGAAGTAAATCGCGCCGGTGGCGAAGTCCACGGCAAACGCAATCAGGCCGGGGATGATGTAGAACAACAGGCCCACGGCGTCGAGCGCGGCGATGGCCGGGTCGATCTTGCCTTCGATCTGGCCACGTCGATCCGGGTAGAAGATCGACCCGCAGGCGGTCACTTGAGTCAGCAAGGTTGCGACCAGAACACCGCCAATCAGGCGAAAGGGAGCACGCATATGAAATCTCCTGAGTAGAACGCCAAGAACGTTACTGGTTAGAGCCCAGACTACGCCAAACAGTTCGCCGTTATACTCGCCGCTCTGTTTTGGAGCCAGCATGATTTCTTTGCCGATCGATGAAGTTTTACCCGCCCTGCGTGAAGCCCTCGCTACACGCCACGAAGCCGTGCTCGAAGCGCCGCCCGGCGCCGGTAAAACCACCCGCGTGCCTTTGGCCTTGCTCAACGAGTCGTGGCTGGCCGGTCAGACCATCCTGATGCTCGAACCCCGCCGGTTGGCCGCGCGCGCAGCGGCTGAACGGCTGGCCAGTGAGCTGGGGGAGAAGGTCGGCGAAACCGTGGGTTATCGCATTCGGCTCGACAGCAAGGTCGGCCCCAACACCCGTATCGAAGTGGTCACCGAAGGCATCCTCACCCGGCGTTTGCAGGATGACCCGGCGCTCGAAGGCGTGGGTCTGCTGATCTTCGATGAATTTCACGAACGCAGTCTCGACGCTGATCTGGCGCTGGCCCTGAGCCTCAATGGCCGCGAACTGTTCCGTGACGATCAGCCGCTGAAAATCCTCTTGATGTCTGCCACGCTCGAAGGCGAACGCTTGGCCGGGTTGCTCGACGACGCGCCGATCCTGCGCAGCGAAGGGCGCATGTACCCGGTGGCGATGCGCTGGGGGCGGCCATTCCAGGCCGGTGAATTCATCGAGCCGCGTCTGGTGCAGACCATCCTCGAAGCCTTGGACGACGAGACCGGCAGTGTGCTGGTGTTCCTGCCGGGGCAAGCAGAAATCCGCCGCGTGCATCAGCAACTGGCCGATGCCTTGGGCGAAAACACTCAGGTCCTACTGTGCCCGTTGCACGGTGAACTGGACCTCGCGGCGCAACGGGCAGCCATCGATCCGGCACCGGCGGGCAAGCGCAAAGTGGTGCTGGCCACCAACATCGCCGAGACCAGTTTGACCATCAATGGCGTGAGGGTCGTGATCGATGCCGGGCTGGCGCGGGTGCCGCGTTTCGACCCCGGTAGCGGTATGACCCGTCTCGACACCCAGCGCATTTCCAAGGCCAGCGCCACCCAGCGCGCTGGCCGGGCCGGGCGACTGGAACCGGGCGTGTGTTATCGCTTGTGGTCCCAGGACCAGCACGAGCAACTGGCGGCCTATGGCAGTGCGGAAATACTCTCGGCGGACCTCGCCGGGCTGGCCTTGCAGCTTGGTCGTTGGGGCGTGACGCCCGGGCAACTGGTGTGGCTCGACGTGCCGCCGGCCGCCGCTTATGCACAGGCTCAGGACCTGCTCGAACGCCTGGGGGCGCTGGAAGGAGAAGCGCTGACCCGCCATGGTCAGGCCATGGCCGAACTGCCGGCGCATCCGCGCATCGCGCATTTACTGTTGCGTGGCCAGGCGCTGGGGCTGGCGGACATGGCCTGCGACGTCGCGGCACTGCTCGGCGAGCGCGATATCTTGCGCGGTGCCGGGGCGGACTTGCATAGCCGACTGGCGCTGCTGTCCGGCGAAGAGCGTGCTGCACGCGGCGCGCAGGGCGGGGTGCAGCGCGCACGGCAACTGGCGCGGCAATATCGTGGTTACCTGCGCGGCAAAGCCTCGGAGCCGGTCAGCGATCCCGACCATCCACGCTGGCTCGGCGCCTTGCTGGCGCTGGCCTATCCCGACCGGGTCGCCCAACAACGGCGTGCCGGTGGCGCGGAATACCGTTTGGCCAACGGTCGTGCGGCACTGTTCGCCGAAGCCGACAGCCTGATGAAGCAAGCGTGGCTGGTGATCGCCGATCTGGGCAGTCGCCAGGGCCAGCGTGAGGAGCGGATTTACCTGGCGACGGACTTCGATCCGGCGCTCTTCGATTCAGTGCTGGCCGAGCAGGTGCGCTGCGTCGATCAACTGGATTGGGATGAGCGCGAGGGCGTGCTGCGGGCCGAGCGTCAGCGCAAGGTTGGCGAACTGATCCTCAGCCGCGAGCCACTGACCGGCCTCGACGAAACCGCCCGTAGCCAGGCGCTGGTGAACCTGGTGCGGCGCAAAGGCCTGGAGCTGTTGCCGTGGACCCCGGAACTGCGTCAGTGGCAGGCGCGGGTCGCCTTGTTGCGGCAACTGGACCTCGCCGCCAAGGGCGAGAGCGAGTGGCCGGATGTCAGCGACGCGGCATTGCTCAAGAATCTGGAACACTGGCTGATGCCGTATCTGGGCAAGGTTTCTCGGCTCAGTCACTTCGCCAACCTGGACTTGTCGAGCATCGTCCACAACCTGCTGCCGTGGCCGCTGCCGCAACGGCTGGACGAGCTGGCACCGCATCATTTGAGCGTGCCCTCGGGGTCGTCGATTCGTCTGGACTACAGCGAACAGCCGCCGATTCTGGCGGTGCGATTGCAGGAGTTATTCGGTCTGGCCGAAACCCCGCGCATCGCCGGCGGCCGGCAAGTGGTCAAGCTGCATCTGTTGTCCCCGGCAAGGCGACCGGTGCAGGTGACTCAGGACCTGGCCAACTTCTGGCGCAGCACCTATGCCGAGGTGAAGAAGGATTTGAAGGGGCGTTATCCCAAGCATTACTGGCCGGATGATCCGCTGGTGGCGGAGGCGACTGCACGGATAAAACCGCGCAAGTAATCGCAGCTCCTACACGGACGGCCTTGAGCTTTCGGATTTGGCGGTCAGTTGTTCGCGGCAGTAGTCGGCGAACAACTGCGCCGGCTTGGTCAGTTGCCCACGCTTGAGCCATGCGGCCACCAGCCCGGATCCGGTGACGTTTTCGGCGATGTCCACGCACACTACTTTCTGTCCGTCGTAGGTGCACTCCGAATGCGGCTTGGTCACCAGGATCGAGAACCCGAATCCCTGGCCAACCATGCCCCGCACCATCTCGATCGATGGCGAGCTGAAGGCGATGCGCGGGGTCAGGTCCAGCTCTTCGAACAGGCTGACGAAGTAGGTCCGGCTCGGTTGCACGTCCAAAAGAATCATCGGTTCCAGGCACAGGTCCCGCAATGACACCTGCGCCTGATGGGCAAAGCGGTGATCCGCCGGCAACAACGCATAAGGTCGTTGCGCCGGCATCAGCGGTTCGGTCGCGATGGTGCCGTCCAGGTCGTGTTCGTAGAGGATCGCCAGATCGAAGGCCCCGGAGGTCAGGCCCTGCACCAGCTCTTGTTGCTCGCCATCGCGGATGCGGATTTCTACCCCCGGGTACAACGCCGAAAATCCTGCGATCAATTGCGGCAGGTACAGCGGCGCGACGGTTTCGAAACAGCCGATATCAATCTGCCCGGAGACCACGTCGTTGTCGGCCAGAGCGTTCTGCTCGAACTCCTTGGCCATGCGCAGCAGTTCCTGTGCCTTGCGGTAGAAGCGTGCACCGCTGGGGGTCAATGACACGCCCTGTGCATGATGGCGGATCAGCAGTTGCACGCCGAAACTGTCTTCCAGCCCTTTGATGGCCGTGGAGATCGAAGGCTGGGCGATGTACAGCTTGCGCGAGGCCTCGGCAACGCTGCCGCACTCGACGGTGGTGATGAAGTATTTCAGTTGACGCAGATTGTAGGCAGCCACAGCAAACCTCGGGGGAGAACGGATCAGGCATCCTGGCAATTTGCGCGCCACCCTTATCCGCTCGGGTAGCGATTTGTTGTGTTTGAACAATAACCACATGCTGCGCCAGAAGGGAGATTGGCTACGTAGTTTTTTCTTGGCCTGCGAACACATTTTTACTGGTTTTCCACCGCTCGGGCCTGAGCGACTATCCAATACACAAGAATGTCCTCTGGAGCATCTGAACGTGTTCGAGCTTGAGTATTGGCAACGCAAGGCCGCTTCCCTGCGGTTTCCCGACCAGGCTGTGATAGACGGCCAGCGCCGCGCGGCGCAGTCGGGGCAGACCTTCGCCGCGATCAACCCCGCCACCGGGCAATGCCTGGCCAACGTTGCCGCCTGTGGTGAAGAAGATGTGAACGCGGCGGTGCACAATGCGCGGCAGGTCTTCGAGGCTGGCACCTGGGCTGCGCGCTCGCCGACCGAACGCAAGCAAGTACTGTTGCGCCTGGCCGACTTGATCCTGGAAAACCGTGAAGAATTGGCGCTGCTCGATTCGCTGAACATGGGCAAGCCCGTCACCGATGCCTACAACATCGACGTGCCGGGTGCCGCAGGCGTGTTCCGCTGGTACGCCGAAAGCCTCGACAAACTCTACGACCAGATCGCCCCCAGCGCGCAGAACGTGCTGGCAACCATTACTCGCGAAGCCCTCGGCGTGGTGGCTGCCGTGGTGCCGTGGAATTTCCCTCTGGACATGGCGGCGTGGAAACTCGCCCCGGCCCTGGCCGCCGGTAACTCGGTAATCCTCAAACCGGCCGAGCAGTCGCCGTTTTCCGCCCTGCGCCTGGCTGAGCTGGCGCTGGAGGCGGGGATTCCGGCAGGCGTCCTCAACGTACTGCCGGGCCTCGGCGAGCAGACCGGCAAAGCCCTCGGCCTGCACCCGGACGTCGATTGCCTGGTGTTCACCGGCTCCACCGAAGTCGGCAAATATTTCATGCAGTACTCGGCCCAGTCGAACCTCAAGCAGGTGTGGCTGGAGTGCGGCGGCAAGAGTGCGAACCTGGTGTTTGCCGATTGTCAGGACCTGGATCTGGCCGCGGAAAAAGCCGCGTTCGGCATCTTCTTCAATCAGGGCGAAGTCTGCTCGGCCAACTCGCGGTTGCTGGTGCAGCGCTCGATTCATGACGAGTTCGTCGAGTGCCTCAAGGCCCAGGCTGAACGCTGGTTGCCGGGCGATCCTCTGGACCCGTCGAGCGCCGCCGGGGCCATCGTCGACAGCCGGCAGACCGCGCGGATCATGAAGTTCATCCAGCAGGCCGAACAGCAAGGCGCGACTAAGGTTTGTGGCGGTCGGCAGTCGATCTTCAACGGCTCGGACAACTTCATCCAGCCGACGATTTTCACCGGTGTGACCCCGGACATGCCGCTGTTTCGCGATGAAGTGTTCGGCCCGGTGCTGGCGATTACGCCATTCGACGATGAGGCCCACGCCTTGCAACTGGCCAACGACAGCGTCTACGGTCTGGCGGCTTCGCTGTGGACCGACGACCTCAACCGCGCCCACCGTGTGGCGCGACAATTGCGGGCCGGTACGGTGTCGGTCAACAGCGTCGATGCGCTGGACGTGACCGTGCCTTTTGGCGGCGGCAAGCAGTCGGGTTTCGGCCGCGACCTGTCCCTGCATTCATTCGATAAATACACCCAGTTGAAGACCACCTGGTTTCAATTGCGCTGATAACAAAACGGAGAACTGGCGATGACCACACCACGTGACACCCGCGACTACCAGGCCGCCGACGCTGCGCACCACATCCATGCATTCGTCGATCAAAAAGCCCTCAACGACGAGGGGCCACGGGTGATGGTCCGTGGCGAACGCCTGCACCTGTGGGACAACGATGGCCGGCGTTACCTCGACGGCATGTCCGGGCTGTGGTGCACCAACCTCGGTTACGGGCGCAAGGACCTGGCCTTTGCTGCGAGCCAGCAGCTGGAGCAACTGCCGTACTACAACATGTTTTTCCACACCACCCACCCGCAGGTGATCGAGCTGTCCGAGCTGCTGTTCAGCCTGCTGCCGGCTCACTACAGCCACGCGATCTACACCAACTCCGGCTCCGAGGCCAACGAGGTGTTGATCCGCACGGTGCGTCGTTACTGGCAGGTGCTCGGCAAGCCCGAGAAGAAAATCATGATCGGCCGCTGGAACGGTTACCACGGTTCGACCCTGGCCGCGACGGCGCTGGGCGGCATGAAATTCATGCACGAAATGGGCGGCATGATTCCGGACATCGAGCACATCGACGAGCCGTACTTCTTCGCCCACGAAGGCAACCTGACACCGGCGGAATTCGGTCTGCGCGCGGCCCAGCAACTGGAAGCGAAGATCCTCGAACTGGGTGCGGACAAGGTCGCGGGCTTTATCGCCGAACCGTTCCAGGGCGCCGGCGGCATGATCTTCCCGCCAGAAAGCTACTGGCCGGAAATCCAGCGCATCTGCCGCAAGTACGACGTGCTGCTGTGCGCCGATGAAGTGATCGGCGGCTTCGGTCGCACCGGCGAATGGTTCGCCCACGAGTACTTCGGTTTCGAGCCGGACACCCTGTCCATCGCCAAGGGCCTGACCTCGGGCTACATCCCCATGGGCGGTTTGATCCTGTCGAAGAAAATGGCTTCGGTGCTGGTGGAGCAGGGCGGCGTGTTCGCCCACGGCCTGACCTATTCCGGGCACCCGGTGGCGGCGGCGGTGGCGATTGCCAACCTCAAGGCATTGCGTGACGAAGGCGTGGTGACGCGGGTCAAGGACGACATCGGCCCTTACCTGCAACAGTGCCTGCGGGAAGTGTTCGGCAAGCACCCGTTGGTGGGTGACATCCAGGGCACCGGCATGGTCGCGGCGTTGCAACTGGCCGAAGACAAATCCACTCGCAAGCGTTTTGCCAACGAGAACGATATTGCCTGGCGTTGCCGCACGATCGGTTTCGAGGAGGGGGTGATCATTCGCTCGACCTTGGGCCGGATGATCATGGCGCCGGCGTTGATTGCCAGTCGTGAAGAGATTGATGAGCTGATCGCCAAGACCCTGAAAGCGGTGGATCGTACGGCGCAGGAATACGGCCGGCTCTGATCTTGCTGGAAGGTCCTGCGGACCTTATCGCGAGCAGGCTCGCTCCTACATTGGATTTGTGTCGATCATCGGAAACGAGGGCGACATAGACCCCTGTAGGAGCGAGCCTGCTCGCGATTGCGACAGACATAAAAGATCGCAGCCTTCGGCAGCTCCTACAGGGGATCGCATTCCAATGTAGGAGCTGCCGAAGGCTGCGATCTTTTGCTGTTCTCAAGCTTTGCACCCACCTCGGGCATCCCCGCCCACAGCGCCCTTTCGCGGTGCGCGCTAACCAGTTTTTTCATCACTCGCATCCACATATTTCCTCGTTTTCCTAAGCCCTCCCATGGGCCAACATCGATCTCGCCAGCCCGCCGAATGCTGCCCGCCGAAGGGTCCATCCAGAGACCACAGGTCGCAGCCGATTCAGGGCTGGCCGTACTGCCCATGACAAAACTAAATCAACAGCTTTGGGAGTGCTCCATGACCAAGTCCTTGCTCACCCGCTTCACTTATCCGCTGGCGGTCACCGCCATCGCCGCGACGGTTGCCACCAGCGTCCAGGCCGGCACTCTGTCCATCGGTCATACCACCTGGGTCGGCTACGGCACCCTGTACCTGGCCCAGGACCTTGGCTACTTCAAGGAAAACGGTTTGACCGTCGAATTGCCGGTGGTCGAGGAAGCGGCGATGTACATGGCCGCACAAGCATCCGGCGAGTTGTCCGGCTCGGCGTCGACCATCGACGAGGTGCTCAAGTACCGTCCGCAATTCTGCTTCAAGGCCGTGGCCGCGCTGGACGACAGCCATGGTGGCGACGGCGTGCTGGTAGGCAAGGACATCAAGAGCCTGCAGGAACTCAAGGGCAAGGCCGTTGCGGTCAACGAAGGTTCGACCTCGCAGTTCTGGCTGTCCTATCTGCTGAAAAAACACGGCATGAGCATGAGCGACATCACCGTGCAGAACATGACGGCCGACGACGCCGCCACCGCGTTCATCGCCGGTCGCGTACCCGCCGCCGTGACCTGGGAGCCGCACCTGTCGATGGTTCGCGACAAAAAGCAGGGCAAGGTGCTGATCGACAGCAGCAGCACACCGGGGGTGATCGTCGATGTGGTCGCACTGAATTGCAGCGTGATCGAAAAACAGCCGGAAGACGTCAAGGCCCTGGTGGCCGGTTTGTACAAAGCCGTGCAGTACACCAAGGATCATCCGCAGGAAGCCTACAAAATCATGGCCAAGGGTGTCGGCGGTTACCTGGCCGATCCGAAGGAGCTGGAAGCCGCAGCGCAAGGCGTGCGTTTCTACGATCAGGCCATGAGCGAAAAACTGCTGGGCTCGCCGGGCAAGCCGGGTGACAGCGCACCGCTGATCAAACTGGCCAACGAGACCGCCAGCGAGCTGCAGGGCAAGCCCTACAACGTCAGCAATGACGACCTGATCGACAACCGTTTCGTCACCCCGCTCTAGGAGGCTGCATGTTCAAGCGCAATTCATGGCTGAGCCGTTGCATTACGCCCAAGACCGGTTTGCCGGTCTCGGTGATCTGGAGCGCGAGCGGCCTGGCCTGGGTGCTGCTGGTCGGTCTGTGGGCCGGCTTGTCCTACGGTGGCGTGGTGCCAGGCATGTTCCTGCCGACGCCGGGCGCGGTGGTCGAGGCCGCCGTGCGGTTAGGCCGCGACGGCACCCTTGGCCAACATGTGTGGGCCAGCGTTGAAGTGGTGATGGTCGGTTTCATCGTGTCGTCCCTGGTGGCGGTGCCGCTGGGACTGTTGATGGGCAGCTTCCGCATCGTCCAGGCCTTTCTTGAGCCACTGGTGAACTTCATTCGCTACCTGCCGGTGACCTCCTTCGTGCCGCTGTTCATCCTGTGGATCGGCATCGGTCTGGAGCAGCGGGTGTCGGTGATCATCTTCGGCGTGTTCTTCCAGCAACTGGTGATGATCGCGGACGTGTCCAAAGGCATCTCCAAGGACCTGATCAACGCCTCCTACACCCTCGGTTCCAATCGCCGCGATGCAGTGCTGCATGTGATCGCTCCGGCTTCCCTGCCTGGTGTGCTCGACACCTTGCGCGTGACCATGGGCTGGGCCTGGACTTACCTGGTGGTGGCTGAACTGGTCGCCGCTTCCAGTGGCCTGGGTTACCTGAGCCTCAAGGCCATGCGTGGCTTCCAGGTGGATGTGATTTTCCTCGCCATCGCGATCATCGGCCTGCTGGGCCTGGTCACCGATCAACTGTTCCGTTTCCTACGCCTGAGGATCACCGCATGGGCTCAGTAACCGCCGCCACTCATCGTTTTACCGCGCCTCATGCTGCCCCAGTGAACGCGCCTCGGCTGAAGGTGGACAAGGTCAGCCTGAGTTACAAGAAACCCGATGGCGGTACCTTTACCGCCTTGGAGGAAGTGTCGTTCGAGGTGCCGGACCAGCAATTTGCGGTACTGGTCGGACCTTCGGGTTGCGGTAAGTCGAGCCTGCTGTACCTCACCGCCGGCCTGGCCGAACCGACCTCGGGCGAGATCTACGTCGGCGGCCAACAGGTGGAAGGCCCCGGTGCGGACCGTGGCATGGTGTTCCAGAGCTACACGCTGTTCCCGTGGCTGACGGTGCGGCAGAACGTCGAGTTCGGCCTCAAGCGCCGCGGCATGCCGGCGGCGCAACGCAAGGACATCGTCGACTACTACGTCAATGAAGTGGGCTTGAGCGGCTTTGCCGACAACTACGCCAAGCAGTTGTCCGGCGGCATGATGCAGCGCGTCGCCATTGCCCGCGCGCTGGCCAATGATCCGCAGATCCTGCTGATGGACGAACCCTTCGGCGCCCTCGACAGCCAGACGCGCCTGCAAATGCAGCAGTTATTGCTGCGGGTGTGGGGCAACAGCAAAAAGACCGTGTTGTTCGTGACCCACGACATCGACGAGGCGATTCTGCTGGGTGACCGGGTGTATGTGATGGGCGCCAGGCCAGGGCGGATCAAGCAGACTCTGGATGTGCCGATCGAACGTCCACGCAACCTCGATATGGTCATGGAGCGCTCGTTCATCGAGATGAAGCGCGAGATCTTCGGGCTGCTGCATGATGATCTGGAGGAGGTGCATTAAGTCGAGCATACACAGACCCTGTGGGAGCGGGCTTGCTCGCGAAAGCGGTGTATCAGACAACATTGATCTCGGATGTACTGGCCTCTTCGCGAGCAAGCCCGCTCCCACAGGTATTGTGTTGCCTCGGTATCAGGGCGCAACCGGCAACAAAAACCGCGCAATCACCGGCAGGTGATCGGAGATGCGCAACGTATCATCCTGCCGCACCATCGCCTCCACCCGTTTGATCCGCGGGCTGTAGAACAGGTAGTCGACGGTCCGGTCCGGGCCGTTCAGCCCGGGATCGTTCGGGTAATGGGTCAGCCAGCGTTCGCGGTCGATACCACTGGCTTCGTTGTTGCTCGGGATCATCGGGTACTTGTCCCACAGCAGGTGCAGCGGGCTGTCGGCGGAGTAGGGCGCGCGTTGTGCGTCGGACAGGCGTCGATACTGGCCCAGCGGCAACAGGTTGAAATCCCCACCGATCAGCCACGGCGTGCCACGGCTTTCGAGTTTATCGAGGGCCCTGGCCACGGCGTTCACCTGGTTTTGCAAGGTGTTGTCGGCTCGATTGGCGCGGTCCAAATGGGTATTGAGCACCGCTATTTGCCCGCCATCAATCAACGGCAAGTAGCTCACCAGCAAGGCGTCTTTGGGTTTGAATTGGCGGCTGAGCGGATTGCCCGAGGCGATGGGCAGTTGCAGGCGTTCGGCATGTTCGATCCGGTAACGGCTCAGGGTCGCCAGTTGCCGGCCGACACTGCCGAAGATGTGCGGGTTCGGTACGAAGTCGGCCTTCCAGTCGAACGCGCTGGCGCCACAGGGATACAAGTCGGCAAGCCGTTCCTGCAGCAGTTTGAACTGCTGCTGGTAATCGCTGGCCTTGGCGCCGTCGTCCAGTTCCTGCAACAGCACGATGTCCGGTTGTTCGTCGCGAATCACCCGCGCCACTTCGTCGAGGCTGAAGGCCATATCTTCCGCTGTGGGACGTTCGTCGGCACCGGCGGCCAGGTCATTCCAGAATACGTAGCGCTTGCCGGCCAGGTACTGGACGTTCCAGGTCATCACCTTCAACGCCTGCCCGGGGACCAGGGAAGGGGCCTGGGTACTGCAACTGACTGGCAACACTTCTTTGGCGTCGGGGCGCCAGGTCAGGCTGTAGATCATCGCGCTGATCAGGACGGTCATGATCAGCAGGCCCAGCAGGGTGTAGCGCAGTAGACGGGTCATGGCTCGGCTTAATAGCGTTACAGAGTTGTTCCCGAGCATACCCGAGAGCGATGGTCGCGCCCAAGGTCAGAGCGAGTTGTCATTTCTCTCAGGCAACGGGTTGATCAGCATGAACAACCGGAACAGCACCACGCTGGTAAACAGTTGCAGGAAGCTGTGGGCACTGTCGATCAATAGTGAGATCACCGGGTTCTGCGGTTCCGGGTACGCCGCCAGCGTCACGCCCTTGAGCAGCCACAACGGCCCCATCACACACAGAATGCACAGCAGGATGCGCAAGAAATGCCCTTGGGTCATGCGCAGGCTTTCCTTCATGGCCGCCAGCGGCGCCAGGCCGCGCAACACCAGCAGGTATTCGCCAAACGCCAGGGTCACCATCAAGTAGATACCGGGCAGGAAGTACAGCGACAGGCCCAGCAGAATCAGCACGGTATTGAGCGCCGTCAGCAGGGCGAAGCGCGGCCACAGGTAGGCGGACCTGGACAGCAGCTCGCGGTTGCTCGGCGATTCGCCTCGGCTGCGGGCGTCGAGAAACAGAATCAGCGCGGCGGTGTACAGCGGATACACCAGCAAGCCGACAATCACGCTGATGCCGGGGAAACTGTCCGGCTCGGTGGAATGGTCGACCACTTGTTGCAGCAGTGCCTCAAGCATCACCAGCGGCAGGCACAGTTGCACGATCTGGCCCAGATTGCGCTTGAAGAAATACAGGGAGTCACGCAGCACATCTAACGGATTCATCAGTTGGTATCGCAGGTTGGAAGCAGTGGCCCACTTTAACCGATCAAGCGCAGGGGGAAGCAAACGTAAACGTTCGGTAAAGGACATTGAAACATCTTGTTTCAGCCTCCATTAAGGTCGAGCACCTTATCCTCATTGGATAAAGGCAACGATTTCCCCGGCAATCTACGAGGTCGCCATGAACAGCGAAGAACAAACCCTGATCGATGGACTGTTTTCCCGGCTGCAACAGGCCGAAACGGACTCAGCCCCGCGCGACGCCCAGGCCGAGGCGCGGATCAAGGAACACCTGACGCGCCAGCCCGCGGCAGGTTATTTCATGACCCAGGCGATTCTGGTGCAAGAGGCGGCGATCAAGAGCCTCGATGAGCAGAACAAACAACTGACCCGGCAAGTCCAGCAATTGCAGGCCGAACTGCAACAGGCCAAGGCCCAGGCGACCCCGGCTCCTGCGCCGAGTGGCGGTGGCTTTTTGTCGAGCATCTTTGGCGGCAACTCCCGCGAGCCACAGCCCGCATCAACCCAGAGCGCACCGCCGTCGAACGGTGGCTGGCGTGAGCCGGGACGCTCGTCGTTCGGTTCGCAGCCGCCACAGCAGAACATTCCACAACAGGGCTATGCACCCCAGCAACAGGCTCCGGCAGCGGCCGGCAGCAGTTTCCTCGGTGGCGCGCTGAAAACCGCCGCCGGCGTGGCGGGTGGAGTGATGCTGGCACAAGGCATCAGCAGCCTGTTCCATCACAATCAGCAACCGGAAGTCGTCGAAGTCATCAAGGAAGAGCCGGCCCAGGTCAACGACCAGGGCAACAATGGCTGGGGCGATGACCAGCGCATGGCCGGTAACGATTCCAGGAGCAACGATCAGGGCGGATTCAGCGACGCCGACTACAGCGATGACAGCTCATCGTTCTTCGGCGGCGACGACGATTCCTTCGTCTGACACGCCATTCGTCCGGAGCGCAACCACGCTCCGGGCTGATTATTCGCGGAACAATCCTTCGGGCTGGCATACTGGGCGACTTTTCGGGCCTGGTGCCTGATTCAGCCTCGAGGAAAGCCGGTGAAAAAAATCGCAGTGTTCGCCGATGTCCAGAACCTCTACTACACCGTGCGTCAGGCCTATGGTTGCCACTTCAATTACGCCGCACTGTGGGCTGACATCAGCAAACAGGGCGAGATCGTCGAAGCCTACGCCTACGCCATCGACCGTGGCGACAGCAAACAGCAGCAGTTCCAGCAGATCCTGCGCAACCTCGGTTTCACCGTGAAGCTCAAGCCGTACATCCAGCGCAGCGATGGTTCGGCCAAGGGCGACTGGGACGTGGGCATTACCCTCGACATCATGGATGCCGCCGACCATGTCGACGAAATCGTCCTGGCCTCCGGTGATGGCGATTTCGACATGCTGCTGGAACGCATCATCAGCAAACACGGGGTGCAAGCGGTGGCCTACGGCGTGCCGGGCCTGACCGCCAACTCGCTGATCCGCGCCGCCAGCCGCTACGTGCCGATCGAAGGCGCGTTGCTGCTCAAGAATTGATTTTTACGGAGTTGAAACAGGTTTGGAACGCATAGCAGTCATCGACTTTGAAACCACCGGGATCTCCCCGAGCAGCAGCTGCCGGGCTACGGAAATCGCCGTGGTGATCCTTGAACAGGGGCGCATCGTCGAGCGTTACCAAAGCCTGATGAACGCCGGCGTACGCGTCCCGGCCTTCATCGAACAACTCACCGGCATCAGCAACGCCATGCTGCGCACCGCGCCGTCGGCGGAGCAGGTGATGAATGAAGTGAATGAATTCGTCGGTACCACGCCATTGCTGGCGCACAACGCCGCGTTCGACCAGAAGTTCTGGGACTTCGAGCTCGGACGAATCAAACGCACCCGCTTGCAGAACTTTGCCTGCTCGCTGCTATTGGCCCGACGCCTGATGCCCGCCGCGCCGAACCACAAACTCGGCACCCTCACCACGTTCGCCAACTTGCCCCACACCGGCAAGGCCCACCGGGCGATGGCCGATGCCGAGATGGCGGCCAACCTGACGGCGCACCTGGCGGACGAACTGCGGCACAAGCATGGCTTGCGCGAGCTGTCCCATGATTTGCTGTGCAAGTTGCAGAAGGTCCCGGCGGCGAAAGTGGGCGAGCACCTAAAGCGTTATCGCTGATCCCGAAAACACCGCATAACCCCTGTAGGAGCTGCCGAGTGAAACGAGGCTGCGATCTCTTGATCTTGATCTTTAAAATCAAAGTCAAAAGATCGCAGCCTCGTTTCACTCGGCAGCTCCTACGGTCCCAAAGAAAGCTATTTGCCATTGCCTTCGATGTGCCCCAATGGCACCCGCTTCTCTATCGCACTCGACAACACGATCGACGTCTTGCTGAAGCCAAACGTGGCGATCCGGTTGATCAGTTCTTCCAGCTCCGGCATTGAGCCCACCGCCGCTTGCATGATCACGCACGGGTCGCCGGTCACCCGATGGCATTCGGTCAATTGCGGGATTTTGATCAGGTCGTCGTAGGCTTTCTGGTTACCGTGCTGGTTCAGGCGCAGTTCGATCACGCACTGGATCGGCAGGCCGAGCTTGGCCATGTCGACCTTCGCCTGATAACCGGTGATCACGCCGCTGGCTTCGAGCTTGGCCACGCGCTCGGCCACGGCCGGGGCAGACAGGTTGACCTTGCGCGCCAGGTCCGCGTAGGACGCGCGACCGTTTTCCAGCAGGGCGCTGAGCAGCATGCGGTCGTACTTATCCATCGGGGTGACTCCTGAAAATGGCCAGCTTTCGAAAATACGGTTTATAGCGCTGAACTCCGTGTTTTGAAAAGTGTACTGGCGCTTTAAACAGGTTTTGTAACTTATTTTCCGACGCTGGCCTTTCTAGAATAGCCGTTCACTTGTCCTTGCCTGTGAGCTGCCCCCATGTCCGGCCTTCGTCGCTTTCCCTTACCCTTGATCGCTGCCTTCTTCGCCTTGTATGTGATTTGGGGCTCGACTTACCTGGTGATCCGCATCGGCGTGGAGTATTGGCCGCCACTGCTGCTCGCCGGCATCCGTTTCGTCATCGCCGGGACCTTGATGTATGCCTTCCTGCGCTGGCGCGGGGCGCCGGCACCGACCTGGGCGCAGTGGAAAGCTGCCGGGATCATCGGGATCTTGTTGCTGGCGTGCGGCAACGGCGCGGTGAGCGTGGCCGAACACACCGGCGTTGCTTCCGGTGTCGCGGCACTGGCAGTGGCGACGGTGCCGCTGTTTACCTTGCTCTGCGGATATTTCTGGGGCGCACGTAATACCCGTCTCGAATGGGCCGGGATTGTGCTCGGGCTGATCGGCATCGGCATGCTCAACCTCGGTTCCAACCTGCAATCGAGCCCGCTGGGTGCGGCGTTGCTGATTTTTGCGGCGGCGACCTGGGCCTTTGGCTCGGTGTGGAGCAAACATTTGCCATTGCCTCAGGGCGCGATGGCCAGTGCTGTGGAAATGCTGGTGGGCGGTGTGGTGTTGCTGATTGCCAGCGCAGTCAGTGGTGAGCAGCTGGAAAAGGTGCCGCCGATCGAAGGCTGGGCCGCGTTGGCGTATCTGACCGTGTTCGGTTCGATCATCGCCTTCAACGCCTACATGTATCTGTTGAAGCATGTGCGTCCGGCGGCGGCCACCAGTTATGCCTACGTCAACCCGGCGGTGGCGGTGTTGCTGGGGATCGTGTTCGTTGGCGAGACCATCGGCATCGAAGAAGCCCTGGCGATGGCGGTGATCATCAGTGCCGTGGTGTTGATCGGCTTGCCACAATGGCGCCGCACGCCAGAACGGCCAGTGGTGGTGACGGCAGTACCGACAGAATCCCGTGTGAATTAGGGTAAACTGCGCGGTATTGCATCTTGTTTTGCACACTTGTTTTGAACAACCCGCGCTGAATTTTCCTACGGTACTCCCATGACTTTCGCCACCCTTGGCCTGATCGAACCCTTGCTGCGCTCCCTCGAGACGCTCGGCTACCAGACACCGACGCCGGTTCAGGCGCAAGCCATTCCGGCAGTGCTGGCCGGTCGCGACCTGATGGCCGCCGCCCAGACCGGCACCGGCAAGACCGCCGGTTTCGCCCTGCCGCTGTTGCAACTGCTGGCCATGGAAGGGCCGAAAGTCACCGCCAACTCGGTTCGCGCGCTGATCCTGGTACCGACCCGCGAGCTGGCCGAGCAGGTTCACGAAGCCGTGCGCCAGTACGCCGAAAACCTGCCGCTGCGCACCTACGCGGTATACGGCGGCGTCAGCATCAACCCACAGATGATGAAACTGCGCAGCGGTGTCGACCTGTTGGTGGCGACCCCGGGCCGCTTGCTCGACCTGTTCCGCCAGAACGCGCTGAAGTTCAACCAGCTGCAGACCCTGGTGCTGGACGAAGCCGACCGCATGCTCGACCTGGGCTTTTCCGAGGAGTTGGCGAACATTTACCGCGCTCTTCCAAAGAAACGTCAGACGCTGCTGTTCTCCGCGACCTTCTCCGACGACATCCGCCTGCTGGCCGGGCAAATGCTCAACGATCCGCTGACCATCGAGGTCAGCCCGCGCAACGTTGCGGCCAATACGGTCAAGCAATGGATCGTGACGGTGGACAAGAAGCGCAAGCCGGAACTGTTCGTGCACCTGATGCGCAAGGGCAAGTGGAAGCAGGTGCTGGTGTTCGCCAAGACCCGCAACGGCGTGGATGCGCTGGTGGATAAACTCCAGGGCCTGGGCATCAACGCAGACGGCATCCACGGCGACAAACCCCAGGCGACTCGTCAGCGCGCACTGGATCGTTTCAAGGCCAGTGAAGTGCAGATCCTGGTCGCTACCGACGTGGCCGCCCGTGGCCTGGACATCGAAGACCTGCCGTTGGTGGTCAACTTCGATTTGCCGATTGTCGCTGAGGACTACATCCACCGTATCGGTCGTACCGGCCGCGCGGGCTCGACCGGCGAGGCGATTTCCCTGGTCTGCGCCGATGAAGTGAATCTGCTGTCGGCCATCGAGATGCTGACCCGCCAAACCTTGAAGCGACAGAACGAGCCGGACTTCGAACCTGAACACCGCGTGCCGGACACCGATGCCAGTGGCCAGGTCGTCAAGAAGCCGAAAAAACCGAAGAAGCCCAAGGCTTCCGGTGGTGGCGGTGGTAAACGCAATCTGGGTCGGTGGGTTGATAGCGGAGAGGTTGCGCCGGCGGAACCTTCGATCAAGCCTGTGCGCAAAGTGCCGGTGTTCAATACCGGGCCGCGCAAGCGTAAGCCTTGATTTACCTCTGCGTCTGTTAGGCCGCCTTCGCGAGCAAGCCCGCTCCCACACTGGATCTGTGTTGTTCACAAATCCCCTGTGGGAGCGGGCTTGCTCGCGAAGGGCGCGCCTCGGTCTTCAGCCCTTGCGCTGCAACCATTTCACCATCCCCAACCCCGCCGCTCGCCCGCTGGCGAAACACGCGGTCAGCAGATAGCCGCCGGTCGGCGCTTCCCAATCGAGCATTTCCCCGGCGCAAAACACGCCAGGCAGTTGCTTGAGCATCAATCGCTCATCCATCGACTCGAACAACACACCGCCAGCACTGCTGATGGCCTCATCCAGTGGTCGGGTTTTCACCAGCGTCAGTGGCAATGCCTTGATCGATTTGGCCAGCAAGGCCATGTCGGCAAAGCAATCGGCGCTGGCCAGTTCACGCAATAGCGCCGCTTTTACGCCATCGATGCCCAACTGACTGTGCAAGTGCTTGGCCATGGAACGCGATCCCCGCGGCTTGCTCAACGCCGCTTGAACTTTATCCACAGGCCGGCCGGGCAACAGGTCCAGATGAATGGTTGCCGAGCCGTGCCGGTTGATTGCCTCGCGGATCGGTGCCGACAGGGCGTAGATCAGACTGCCTTCGATTCCGGTGGCGGTAATCACACATTCGCCAAGTCGCGGCACGTCATCGTTAAGGCCGATAGCGATGTTTTTCAGCGGCGCACCGGCGAATTTGTTGACCATCAATTCGCTCCAGGCCTGCACCTCGAAGCCGCAATTGCTCGGTTGCAATGGCGCCAGTCCTACACCCAGTTGCTCCAGTGCCAGCATCCATGCGCCGTCCGAACCCAGGCGCGACCAACTGCCGCCACCGAGGGCGAGCAGGGTGGCATCGGCTTGCACGGTTTTTTCGCCTTCCGGGCTGTCGATGCGCAATCCGCCACGCTCGTCCCAGCCGAGCCAGCGGTGGCGGGTGTGGATAACTACGCCGCTGTCGCGCAGGTGCTTGAGCCAGGCGCGCAGTAGTGGCGCGGCCTTCATGTCGGTGGGGAATACCCGGCCG
The DNA here is from genome assembly GCF_047345015.1 of Pseudomonas monachiensis. Classification (NCBI taxonomy): domain Bacteria; kingdom Pseudomonadati; phylum Pseudomonadota; class Gammaproteobacteria; order Pseudomonadales; family Pseudomonadaceae; genus Pseudomonas; species Pseudomonas monachiensis. The sequence goes on along the minus strand of NZ_CP178857.1, from coordinate 5,384,832 downwards.
GAACTGCCGACGAAGGTCTCGATGCCCAGGTCATGAATCCACTGGCACAGCGCTTCGGCGCCGAAGCCACGCAGCAGCGGGGCAATCTGCGGGGCGCGTTCGGCGTAGCGCGAGAGAAACGCCGGGTAGGCTTCGGAGTGCGTGATGTTCATGCCGCCGACGCCGGCCAGCAGGAGTTTTCGTCCGACCGAGGGCATGCCGTCGTACAGGTCGACCTTGATCCCGGCCTGGCTCAACACTTCGGCCGCCATCAGACCGGCGGGGCCGCCGCCGATGATGGCGACGTGAGGGGGAAGGGGTGACGAGGATTGGGTCATGGGATGCGCTGCGGTCTGGCGGGATAAGCCGGGCATTCTACCAGCCCGAATCCCTGTGGGAGCGAGCAAGCTCGCTCCCACAGGGATGATCGGTGTATTGGAGGGCTGGTTAAAAAACAACCACCGTTCTGTAGCCTATACGCAGCATGGGCTACAGGCCCTTTCACTCAGGTTATCCACAGGCAGTTCCACAGGCATTGTGGGTAAAGCATCCACAACTCAGTGACAACCTGATGACTGCCAGACGCGCTGCGCGCTGTGATGGAGGATGCCGTGACGGCGGGCCAGGGCCTGGCGGTCCTTGCTGTAGCCGCCGCCGATCACCCCGACCAGCGGAATGTCGCGGCCCAGGCAATGGCGCATCACGCTTTCATCGCGGGCGGCGACGCCTTCGTCTGTCAGCTTCAGATAACCCAGGGCGTCGTCCTTGTGCACATCGACTCCGGCGTCATACAGCACCAGGTCCGGCTGGTAGAGCGGCAACAGGTAGTTGAGTGCATCGTCCACCACCTTCAGGTAGTCGACATCGCCCATGCCGTTGGGCAGCGGAATGTCCCAGTCACTTTCGGCCTTGCGTGTGGGAAAGTTCTTCTCGCAGTGCAGGGAAACGGTCACCGCTTCCGGAGTGTTGTGCAGTATTCGCGCGGTCCCGTCGCCCTGATGCACATCGCAATCGAAGATCAGCACCCGATTCACCCGACCACTTTCCAGCAGGTAATGGCTGATCACCGCCAGGTCATTGAAGATGCAGAACCCGGCCGGGTAGTCGTAGTGCGCATGGTGGGTGCCGCCCGCCAGGTGGCAGGCCAGGCCATGCTCCAGCGCCTGCTCGGCTGCCAGCAACGAGCCGCCCACCGCCCGCACCGTACGCCGGGCCAGGGCTTCGTTCCAGGGCAGGCCGAGGCGGCGCTGGTCTTCGCGGGATAATTCGCCACTCATGTAGCGCTCGATGTATGAAGGGTCATGGGCGAGGGCGAGAATCTCTGCGGGACACAGTTCCGGGCGCAACAGGTCGGCATCGCGGGTCAGGCCGCTGTCCACCAGGTGATCGCGCAACAGGCGGAACTTGTCCATGGGGAAGCGGTGATCCGCCGGAAACTCGGGGCTGTAGTCTTCGTGATAAATCAGCGGGAGCGGCATGATGATTTCATTCAGGAATGAGAGAAGAATCCTACCAGCGTTGTAGACTTGCGGCATGCAAACGGAGGGCGGGGAGCAATGGAGCCAATACTGGAACTTGAAAGCGCCCGGCTGCTGTTGCGCCAGTGGCGCGATGAAGATTTACCTGACTTTGCGGCGATGTGTGCCGATCCGCAGGTGATGCGCTATTTCCCGGCAACCTTGAGCCGACTGGAAAGCGCATCATTGATCGGGCGAATCCGTGGTCATTTCGCCGAGCACGGTTATGGTCTCTGGGCTTTGCAGCGCAAGGACTCTGGCCAGTTCATCGGGTTTACCGGGCTTGGCGTAGTCGGTTTCGATGCACCCTTTACCCCGGCCACGGAAATCGGCTGGCGCCTGGCCCGCGAGCACTGGGGGTTGGGTTACGCCAGTGAAGCGGCGTGGACCGCTCTGCGCTGCGGGTTCGACCGCTTGCCGCTGAAAGAGGTCGTGGCCTTCACTACGCAAACCAACCTGCCGTCAGAGAAAGTCATGCAGGCCATCGGCATGCACCATGATCCGGAAAATGACTTCGATCACCCGCGACTCGACGTCGATCATCCGTTGCGTCGGCATGTGCTGTATCGCATCAGCCGGGAGCAATGGCTGCAAACCTTGCATGGATAACCTGGCACGGACGTTTACAATGGCCCCATGGGTAGAGTCCAGAAACTGAATCGAGCGTTGCAGCCAAGGCTGCGCGGCAATGTTTTGCGTGAGGAGCATCTGAATGAGCCAAGTGTTGGATGATCTGGTCGACCTGCTGACCCTGGAACCGATCGAAGAAAACCTGTTCCGTGGCCGTAGCCAGGATCTGGGCTTTCGTCAGCTGTTCGGTGGTCAGGTACTCGGTCAGTCGCTGTCGGCGGCCAGTCAGACGGTGGAAGAGGCGCGCCATGTGCATTCGATGCACGGCTATTTCCTGCGACCGGGCGATGCCGGGTTGCCGGTGGTGTATCAGGTTGACCGGGTGCGTGACGGTGGCAGTTTCAGCACGCGCAGGGTGACGGCGATCCAGAAGGGCCACCCGATCTTCACCTGTAGTGCGTCGTTCCAGTACGACGAAGAAGGCTTCCAGCACCAGTCCGAAATGCCGCAAGTGGTCGGTCCGGAAAACCTGCCATCGGAGCTGGAGATCACCCAGCAGCGCGCGCACCTGATCCCCGAGAAAATGCGCGAAAAATTGCTGTGCCCGAAGCCGATCGAATTTCGCCCGGTGACCGAGAAAGATCCCTACAACCCGCTGCCCTCCGATCCGGTCAAGTACGTCTGGTTCCGCGCCGACGGGGCGTTGGCCGATTCGCCGGCGCTGCATAAATACCTGCTGGCCTATGCCTCGGACTTCGGTCTGCTGGTCACCTCGATGCAGCCCCATGGCAAAACGGTCTGGAACAAGGACATGCAGGTGGCCAGCCTCGATCACGCGTTGTGGTTCCACCAGGATCTGCGTGCCGATGACTGGTTGCTTTACGCAATGGATAGTCCATGGGCCGGCAACTCCCGTGGATTCTCCCGTGGCAGCGTGTTCAACCGTGCCGGACAATTGGTGGCCTCGGTCACCCAGGAAGGCTTGATCCGTCATCGCAAGGATTGGGCATGAGCCTGGCCGACGTGCGTCACTGGGTGTTCGACATGGACGGCACCCTGACCGTGGCCGTGCACGACTTCGCGGCGATTCGCGTGGCATTGGCGATCCCTGCCGAACACGACATCCTGACCCACCTCGCCGCACTGCCGGCCGATGAAGCCGCAGCCAAACATGCGTGGCTGCTGGAGCATGAGCGGGACCTGGCCCTCGGTTCGCAACCGGCACCGGGTGCGGTGGAACTGGTGCGCGAACTGGCCGGGCGCGGTTATCGCCTGGGCATTCTCACGCGCAATGCCCGGGAGCTGGCACATGTCACGCTGGAGGCCATTGGCCTGGCCGACTGCTTTGCGCTGGAGGATGTATTGGGCCGCGATGATGCGCCGCCCAAGCCGCATCCGGGCGGGTTGCTGAAACTGGCCGAAGCTTGGAATGTACCGGCGAGCGAGATGGTGATGGTTGGCGACTACCGCTTCGATCTCGATTGTGGGCGGGCGGCGGGAGCGCGGACTGTATTGGTGAATCTGCCGGATAATCCATGGCCGGAATTGACTGATTGGCATGCGGCGGATTGTGTCGAGTTGCGGCAGATGCTGTTGGCTTGAGTGCTTCGTTGCCTGGTCAACCGCTTTCGCGAGCAAGCCCGCTCCCACAATGATTCTGTGTTGTTCACGATGTCGTGTTCACGCAGATCCAATGTGGGAGCGGGCTTGCTCGCGAAGAGACAGGCCCAGGCACTACAAGAGTCATTGCCCAAACAACGCCTTCTGCCCCTCCGGCGATGTAAACATCCCATCCCCATCATGTCCGACCCCGGGCACTTCAATCAGTTGCTGCTTCAACCCTTGCGGTTGCAACCGCTTCAGATAATCGAAGTAGTAACGCCCGCGGGCCAATCGAGACGGCCCTTGCGCTTTGGCCTCACAACTCTTGTCCAGCGCCGGATGGTTCGGATCGATGTCCTGCTGCCCCAGCAGGTAAACGACTTCACGCTTGAGGTAACTTTCCTGCAACTGCGCGGCGGTTTGTCCTTCGGCGTAGGCCGGTAAATCCGCCAGCCCGTACTTCCAGCGATTGAAATTCGGGCAACCGGCGTGGCTGAACGCTACCGGTCGACGCTCATCGAAATAAGCGTAGGAGGACGGATTGGCGATCACGTAGCGCACCTGCACGCCGGCCGCATCGAGCTCGGATTGCGCGTGGCCGAGCAACGCATAGCGCTGAACCACCTGCGCGCCACCGGAGTGCCCGGCGATGACGATTTGCTTCACATCCGGAAACTGCTGATGGTCGCCCAAGCGGGCGATGATTTCGTCGAGCGCCGCGTAGGAGCTCAGCCGAAACGGTGCCGTGGATTCGCCGCCGGCCATCCATTCATTGCCTTGCCAGCGCAAAACGGTGTCGGCCACCGGATGGACCGCAACGTCAGTTTCATTGAGGAATTGCGGGGCGATCACCAGGGTCGTTGCGCTTTGCCCGGCCAGTTCGGCGGCGTGCTCACCGCTCTGCAGGTAGGTTTGCGCGTTGCGCAAGCGACCATGGAGGATGATCAGCACCCGTTCGATTTTTGCCGGAGCGGGGCTGATGCCCACCGCGATTTCACCTGACTTCAACAGCAGGCGCCCTGAGCTGAGTTCCTTGACCCCAGGCTCGGCGGCCTGGGACGTTGCGCAAGTAAACAGAACAACCAACAACCACTTCTTCATTTACAGATTTTTCGCCGCAAAGGTATCGCACTGGCCAACCTGGCCTTGGGCGAAACCGGTTTTGAACCAGCGCACCCGTTGCGCTGACGTACCGTGGGTGAACGAGTCCGGGACTACACGGCCCTGACCCTGCTGCTGCAAACGATCGTCACCGATGGCGTTCGCGGCGTTCAGTGCTTCTTCGATGTCGCCTGGTTCCAGCCAGTTCAGGCGCTTCTGCGCATTGTTGGCCCAGACGCCGGCCAGGCAATCGGCCTGAAGTTCCTGGCGAACCAGCAAACCACCGTCACCCTCCATCTGCCGGCCTTGCTGGCGTGCGGCCTGAATTTTCGCGGACACCCCGAGCAAGGTCTGCACGTGGTGTCCGACTTCGTGAGCGATCACGTAGGCCTGGGCGAAGTCGCCCGCAGCGGAAAAGCGTTGGGACATTTCCTGGAAGAACGCCATGTCCAGGTAGACCTTCTGGTCGGCCGGGCAATAGAAGGGGCCGGTCGCCGAGGTGGCCAGACCGCAGGCCGAATTCACGCGGTTGCTGAACAACACCAGGGTCGGGTCCTTATATTGGCGGCCGGCCTGCTGGAATATCGCGCCCCAGGTGTCTTCGGTGTCGCCGAGGATCGAGCGCACGAACTCAGCGCTCTCATCATTGGCCGGCGGTGCCTGGCGACTCTGGTTGGTGGCGGGCGCCGATTGCTGCTCCATTTGCCCGGTCAGTTGTCCGAGGATTTGCAACGGATCCTGGCCGGTGATCCAGCCGATGCCGACAATCAAGAGGATCGCCGTCAGGCTCAGGCCCTTGCCACCGCCAAAACGCATGCCGCCGCCACCGCCACCAACATCATCGCCCCGGGCGTCGACCACGTTGTCGCTGCGTCGGCCTTTTTTCCATAGCATGTGCGAATCCTCTTCTGTTCCGGGTAAAGCTCTGTGCGATGAGTGTTGCTGCCAAGTGGGAGGGGCGCCAGTCCGGCCGTCCGTCTTTTTTCCGCGCACAGGTCAATTCCCGGCTACCCGTGAAGGGCTGCCGAGAAGGTTTCAGGCTTGTATTGAACACGGATAACCCATCGAATTCCGTAGGACGATGGTTTTTTATCGTAAGGGCGATCGCCGGTCTTGCGGATTATTCGTCGAACGCATCCCATACCGGCGCAAAGTCGGGGCTGACCTGACGCTCGCGTTTGGACAGGCTGGCGATCAAGGCACGGTCTTCATCATCCAGTCGCACATCCATCGCCGCGAGATTGGCCAATTGATTGGACTCGCTGCTGGCCTTGGGGATCGCGGCCACGTTGGGTTGATCGAGCAGCCATTTGAGCGCGACCTGGGTCGGCAGTACGCCGTGTTTCGCGGCGATCTGCTGGATGGCCGGAATGTCGGATACCTTGTTGCGCGCCAGTGGCGTGTAGGCTGTCAGCGCAAGATCCTGTTGACGGGCGTAGTTGAGCAGGGCGTTTTGTCCGAGCAGCACGTGGTACTCGACCTGGATCGCCGACAGCGGAGCCCCCAGTTCTTCGACGACTTTGCGTAGCAAGTGCAGTGGAAAATTCGCCACGCCAATGTTGCGCGCCAGGCCTTGCTCCCTGAACGACACCAGGGTTTCTATGGTGCGCGGCAAATCCCAATCGGTGGATGGCCAATGGAGCATGAACAGGTCGACGTATTCGCTGCGCAGGGCTTTGAGGCTGCGGTCCATGGAGTGGCGCATGGCGTCGGGTTGCAGTTGGTCCCACCAGACTTTGGTCGTGACGTGGATCTGCTCGCGGGGTGTCGGACTGTTCGTCAGCGCCTGACCGACAGCGTCTTCGTTGTTGTAGGCCGCTGCCGTGTCGATGTGCCGGTAACCCAGAGCCAGAGCCTGCTCCACGGCACGGGTGCATTCCTCGCCGAGCATTGGCCAGGTGCCGAGGCCGAGTTTCGGCATGTTCAAACCCTGTGCGTTAACGATGTGCTGCATGGTCGATCTCCTTTTCATAAGCCGTGACGCCTGCGATGTGGCGCGCGGCGATGTAGCCGAACGTCAGCGCCGGGCCGAGATTGATGCCGCCAGCGGGGTAGTGACCGCCCATGATGCTGGCCATGTCGCCGCCCGCCGCGTACAGGCCGGCGATGGGTTGTGCCGCGCTATCCAGGACCTGGGCATGTTGGTTGACCTTGAGCCCGGCGAAGGTGCCGAAGCAGCCCGGCTGGACTTTCACGGCATAGAAGGGGCCTTGTTTGATCGGCGCGACGCATGGGTTGGGTCGTTGCAGTGCGTCACCCTGCTTGCGGTTGTAAGGCGTGGAACCACGACCGAACTGCGGGTCCTCACCGTTGCGCGCGTGGCGGTTGTAGTCCGACACGGTGCTGCGCAAGCCAACCGGGTCGATGCCGCAGGCTGCAGCCAATTCCTCAAGGGTGTTGCCGGTTTTCAGATAGCCGCTGCGGATGAAGGATGACAGCGGCACCGGAAATGGCCGAGAGATGCCCAGGCCATATCGACGCTGAAAGCCATGGGTGCAGATCAGCCACGACGCCACCTCTTCACCCGGCGGGGCGGCGGCGACCATGGCCGTGACGTAGTCGTAGTAGCCGTTGGCTTCATTGACGAAGCGCTGGCCGTTGCTCAGCACACCGATGATGCCGGGTTTGCCACGCTCGATGATGTGCGGGAAGTGTCCCGTGCTGCCGTCGCTGTGCGGCACTTGCGAAACCGGCGCCCAGGCGACGGCGGACGCCATGTCGCTATTGACCCGGGCACCGGCACTTTCGCCCAGGCGCAGGCCATCGCCGCAAACGCCGAGGGGCGGCAAGGCCAGATGTTCATGCCCGGTCGGCGTGCGGGGGAACAGTGCCTTGCGGCGTTGGATGTCATTGGCGAAACCACCCGCGGCGAGCACCACGGCCTTGCGTGCATGGATGCGCACCGAGCCTTTGGCGGTGATGACCACTGCACCTCGTACCTGATCATTCTCGCGCAGCAATCGGCTCACGGGCGCTGATTCCCAGAGCAACACGCCGAGGTCATCGGCGGATTTCGCCAGGCGTGCCACCAAGGCCACGCCGTTGACCAGCTGCATCGCCCGGCCATGCATGGCGAGATCGAACAGGTGCCGGCTGAAACGCCGCGTAACGTGCCAGGCCGCCGACAGCGAACGGGTCAGGTTGAGGAATGCCGTGAGGTCCGCCCCCGCCATGATCGGCATGCCCATGAACGATGTTTCCCGCATGGTTTTGCGCAGGCGCTTGAGTAGCGCGCCGACTTTTCGTGCGTCGTAAGGGGCGGCGATCACCGAGCGTCCTCCGGTGCCGGCCCCGGGCGTGTCGCCATGAATGTCGGCGATGGCGTTGCCGTCGGCGAACTGCAGCGAGGTGTGCTGCTCGAAGAACGACACCATCCGGGGGCCGGCTTCCAGGAAAGCGTCGATCATCGCCGGATCAAAGCGCTCGCCCAGTTCGTGTTTCAGGTAAGTGCGCGGCAGTTCAACGTCTTCGACAATGCCCGCGCGCCGGGCCAGCGGGTTGCAAGGGACCCAGGCCCAGCCACCGGACCAGGCCGTGGCACCGCCGAACACCGGGTCTTTTTCCACCACTATGACTTTCAGCCCATGCCACGCGGCGGTCACGGCCGTCGACAGTCCCGCCGCACCGGAGCCAACAATCAGCACATCGCAGTCGATGTCGGGAAGAAAGTGCGCTTCGGCAGGCATTGTTTGAGCTCCGGTGTTTTATTGTTTTGGAATCTGGTTCCAGAAAATATAAGAATCGGGTGAGGTCGAACAAGTCTGGAGGGTGTAAAGCGGGCGGTTATCGAACGCTCAGTTCCAGATTTCGCATTCGTGTGGTTGTCTTCTAGAATCGAGCAAATTTTGCGTGGAAGCGACCATGGCTGGCAGTCAGATCGAACGTGTTTTCAGTGTGCTCGAAAGCCTCACCAGCGATCCCCGTGGCCTGCCGATGCAGACCCTGGCGGAGCAACTGGACATCCCCAAGAGCGCGACCCATCGCCTGCTGGCCGAGCTGATCCGCCTCGGTTATGTGCGGCAGAATCCGGATAATTTGCGTTATCACCTTTCGACCAAACTGGTGGCGATGGGCTTCCGTTACCTGTCGAGCAGCGGTGCCGACATTGTGCAGCCGGTGCTTGACCGCCTGGCGCAGGAAACCGGCGAACTGGTGCGCCTGGGCGTGATCGACGGCGAGCGTCAGACCTGGATCGCCAAATCCCAGGGCGCGCGCTCCGGTCTGCGTTACGACCCGGACATGGGCCGCGACGCGCCGTTGTTCTACACCGCCTCGGGGCATGCGTGGCTGGCGTGCATGAGCGATGCCGAAGCCTTGTCGCTGGTGGAGCGGCAGGGCGCGCAGGTGCCGGAACATGTGGGGCCGAACGCGCCGCGCTCGAACATCGAATTGCTCGAACGCCTGCGTCTGGCGCGGGAGCAGGGCTATGCCTGGGTCGAGGAGAGTTCGGCGGTGGGCACTTCGGCGATTGCGGCAGTGGTGCGCCATCCCGCCGATGGGCGGGTGATCGGGGTGCTCAGCATCGCCGGGCCGAGCGCGCGGATGCCGGGAGCGCGGCTGCATGAGCTGGCGCCGTTGTTGCTGGCTTACACCGAGGAGTTGTCGGCGGCGAGTCTGGCGTCGGAGTTGTTCAGCTAAGGCCTGCGCAAATCGACTGTGGGAGCGGCGGTGCGGCGATCCGACTTGCTCGCGAATGCAGTGGGTCATGCGATCTGGATGGCGACTGACACACCGCATTCGCGAGCAAGCCCGCTCCCACATTTTGAACAGTGTTCAGCTTGAGAAGCTGTGCGCTGTTCGAACACTTTCAGGACAGGTCTGTGTAAGAATCTGGAACCAGGTTCTAAATTATTGGAATTCATCGCTCCAATAACACTCACAAGAGGACCGTATCTTGAATTCGCCACTTCGCATCGCCCTGATCGGTGCTGGCAACATGGGCCAGCAGCACTACCAGCATCTGCAATCCTTGACTGAAGCGACGTTGTGCGCCGTGGCGGATCCCGGACCGCAGGCGGCCAGTCTTGCGGCGCAATGGGGCGTAGCCTGTTTCGCCGATCATCGTCAGATGCTGGAGCAGGCGAAGCCAGACGCTGCCGTCGTCGCCAATCCGAACACGCAGCACGTCAGCACGGCCCTCGATTGCCTCGCGGCCGGCGTGCCGGTATTGCTGGAAAAACCGGTGGGCGTGCACCTGGATGAAGCCAGGGAACTGGTGGCTGCCTCGAAGGCCAGTGGTGTTCCGGTACTGGTCGGACATCACCGCCGGCACAATCCGCTGATCGTCCGCGCCCACGAACTTGTCCACAGCGGCGCACTGGGTCGGTTGACCACGGTCACAGCGCTCTGGCAGTTGCGCAAGCCCGACAGCTATTTTGAAACATCCTGGCGCCGCGAGGCCGGTGCGGGGATGTTGTTGACCAACCTGATCCACGACCTCGATCTGCTGCGGCATTTGTGCGGTGAAGTGCGTCAGGTTCAGGCCATCACCAGCAATGCCATTCGCGGGTTTGCCAATGAGGATTGCGCGGCGGTGTTGCTGCAATTCGACAGCGGTGCACTGGGCAGCCTGACCGGCTCCGATGCGGTGGCTTCGCCCTGGAGCTGGGAGCTGGATTCGGGGGAGAACCCGGTGTATCCGCGTCATCCTGATCAACCGTGCTACTTGCTGGCCGGAACGGGTGGGGCGCTGAGCATTCCGCAGCTTAAACGCTGGCACTACAACGAAGTCGACGGCGGCTGGCATCAACCGTTGCTGGCAACCCAGGAAAGCTTCAGTGCCGATGAAGCCCTGCGTTTGCAGTTGCAGCACTTCGTGCGCGTTGCGCGCCGGGAGGTCGAGCCACTGGTGAGTGCCGCCGATGCCGCGCGTACGTTGGCGCTGATCGAAGCCATCCGCGAAGCCGCCGAAACCGGGCGTGCCTGTGCGCCATCGTTGATCGAGGGTTGAGCATGAGCGAACGTATCTTCTCCCTGGCCAGCCTGACCGTGCTGGAGTTGTCACCGCCCGACATGGTCGAGGTCGCCGCGCGGGCCGGTTACAGCCATGTCGGCTTGCGTCTGGTACCGGCGACCCCTGAGGAGCACCATTTTGCCCTGGTGGCCGACCACGAATTGCGGCGCCAGACCCTGGCGCGTCTGCGCGATACTGGTATTCGGGTGCTGGACGTCGAAATCCTGCGGCTCAAGCCGGAAACCGTCGTCGCCGATTTCGAAAGAATCCTCGCGGTGGGTGCCGAGTTCGGCGCCAGTGAGTTGCTGGTGGCCGGAAACGATCCTGACGAACAGCGGCTGACGCAGCATTTTGCCGAGCTCTGTGATCTGGCGGCAGCCTATGGACTGCACCCGCACCTGGAGTTCATGCCTTGGACCGATGCGCGCAATCTTCAACAAGCCACGCGTATCGTGGAAAACGCCGGGCGTGAAAACGGCGCCGTGCTGGTGGACGCCTTCCACTTCGATCGTTCGGGATCGCGGCTGGAAGATCTGGTCAAAGTTGCTCCCTCACGGTTACGGTATGCACAGTTGTGTGACGTCGCAGGACCACGGCCGGCCGATATGGCGGAGATCTTGCGTCAGGCGCGTAACGAACGGCGTTTTCCCGGCGATGGCGATTGTGATCTGCGGGGGTTGTTGGGGAGCTTGCCGGCTGACATTCCGTTGAGTCTGGAGATTCCCACCGTGCAGTTGCTGGAGCAGGGCGTGAGTGGATTGGACCGGGCGCAGATGGCGCTGGATAAAACCCGGGAATTGTTGGCGCAGCTCTAATCGGTGCTGCGCACCTATCGCGGGCAAGCCACGCTCCCACAGGTTCTATGCTGACTGGATGGACGCGTGGTTTGCCCGTGATGCTTTTGATTTCAAGTAAGGAAACCCCATGACCGTCAGCACCCCGCTTTCCGGCGTCAATCAGCCCTTCAAAGGGATCCTGCTGATCGTTGTCGCAACCTTCCTGTTTTCCAGCCACGACGCCTTTTCCAAATACCTCTCCGGTTTCTATCCCATCGTCATGGTGGTCTGGGCGCGCTACGTGGTTCACACCTTGTTGATGGCCGGGATTTTCCTGCCGCAGTCCGGGCTGCGGGTGCTGCGTACCAAACGGCCATTACTGCAGGTGATCCGGGCGCTGTGCCTGTTGGGCACCAGTCTGTTTTTCACCACGGGGCTGATGTACATCCCGTTGGCCGAGGCCACGTCGGTCAACTTCCTGGCTCCGGTATTGGTCACCGCGCTGTCGGTACCGCTGCTTGGCGAGCGGGTGACGCGGGGACAATGGCTGGCGGTGATTTTCGGTTTCAGCGGGGTGCTGATCATCGTTCACCCCGGGGGCGATCTGTTTACCCCGGCGGTGTTGCTGCCGTTCTGCTCGGCGCTGTTTTTCTGCTTCTATCAACTGCTGACGCGCAAGCTCAGCGAGATCGACAGCCCGACCACCAGCAACTTTTTCGCAGGCCTGTGCAACACGCTGGTGATGAGTGCGCTGGTGCCGTTCTTCTGGCAGACGCCGAACCTGGTGCATGGCGCGATGATGCTGGCGCTTGGGGCCTGCGGGATGACGGCTCACCTGTTCCTGACCCAGGCTTTCCGTCTCGCGGCACCGGCACTGCTGGCGCCGTTCAGCTATTGCCAGATCATCTTCGCCGGCCTCTTGGGCTGGCTGCTGTTTTCCCATACACCGACACTGACCACCGTGCTCGGCATTGCCGTGATCTGCTGCAGCGGGTTGGCGGCGGCCTGGCAGCAAAGCCGCCGCTAAGCGGCGGCAAAACGCAGGCAAAAAAAGCGCAGACCCGAGATCGGGCCTGCGCCGAGGGAACATCAGTCTTCTACTTTCGGAATCTTGCGCGGTGCCATGAAGTACATCCAGGTCAGCGCAATGAAGTACATCGCTGGAATCATGGTGAACAGCACGGTGTAGTTGTTGTTGGTGATGGTCAGGATGTGGCCGACCAGTTGGGTCATGAACATCCCGCCAATCGCCGCACACATGCCGCCGAAGCCGAACACCGTACTCATCATGTGCTTGGGCGTGTAGTCCATCACCAGGCTCCAGATGTTCGCGGTCCAGGCCTGGTGCGCGCCGATGGCCAGGGAGATGGCGGCCACCGCGACCCACAGGTTGCTGGAACCGGCCGCCATGATCACGCCGATGATGCAGCAGGCGAACAGGAACATGGACATCAGTCGCGCCTTGATCGGGTTGACGCCGCGACCGATCAGGAACGAAGAGAGAATGCCGCCGCCAACGCTACCGAAGTCGGCAGTGAGGTAGATGATGATCAGCGGGATACCCATCTGGGTGACGTTGATGCCCAGGTTGTATTGCTGGTTGAGGAACGGCGGCAGCCAATACAGGTAGAACCAGAACACCGGCGCGGTGATCGAGTAGGCGAGGGCGAAGGCCCAAGTACCACGCATGCGCAGGATTTTCGAGAACGGTACGCGGGTTTGTTCCGGTTCGACTTCGTTCTGGATGTAGTCCAGCTCCGACTGTTTGACGCTTGGGTGATCTTCCGGGTTGAAGTACTTCAGGCCCCAGAACAGCAACCAGATCCCGCCCAGTGCCGACATGCACAGGAACGCGGCCTGCCAGCCCCAGACGTGCAGGATCAGCGGCAGCAGCATCGGGGTGAACATCGCACCGACGTTGGTGCCGGCGTTGAAAATGCCGGTGGCCACGGCGCGCTCGCCGGCCGGGAACCACAGGCGCGTGGTTTTCACGCAGGCCGGGTAGTTGGCCGCTTCGGTCAGGCCGAGGATGAATCGGCAAACCATGAAGCCGACCGCCGAAGTGGCCAGGCCGTGGGCGCCGGTTGCCAGGCTCCAGAGCAGTACCGCGCAGAAGAACACACGCTTGACGCCAACCCGGTCGATCAGGCGGCCTTGCAGCACGAAGCCGATGGCGTAACCGACCTGGAACCAGAAGTTGATGTTGGCGTAGTCCATCGCCGTCCAGCTCATTTCCTTGGCCAGGATAGGCTGCATCACGCCCAGGGCGGCGCGGTCGATGTAGTTCAGGGTGGTGGCGAAAAACACCAATGCCAGCATGCCCCAACGGGTTTTGCCGACCGCCATGGCGCCGCGGATTTTGTCGCCGATGCCACCGGCAGTGGTGTTCATGGCCGGAGCCATGCGTGAGCTTTGGGAAGGAATCATGTGTACCACCCGTTTTTTGAATTTGTTATTTGGTGTTTTGGACATCGCGGCCGGTGCTGCGTGTCCGGACTTAATGTGAGGACGATGTTGGGCAGTGGACAAAAAATCGTCAATTCGCCAATCACCATTTTGTTCGATAATCGAACACAAAACTAACTGGGTAGTACACTTTAAATTGCTGTGTAAGTCTGTCGGCCCAATAATTCTCGCAAGACAAACGCTACCCACGTAGGAGCTGCCGAAGGCTGCGATCTTTTCCTCGATCAACATCAAAAGATCGCAGCCTTCGGCAGCTCCTACACAAGCGTGCAACGCCCCTAACAAGATTGCCTCCACCGGGAGCCGAAAACATGCAGCGTTCCATTGCCACCGTATCCTTGAGCGGTACCCTGCCGGAAAAACTCGAAGCCATTGCCGCCGCCGGTTTCGACGGCGTCGAGATTTTCGAGAACGACCTTCTCTACTACGACGGTAGTCCGCGGGAAATTAAACAGATGTGCGCCGATCTCGGGATCGCCATCACCCTGTTTCAACCGTTCCGCGATTTCGAAGGTTGCCGCCGCGATCGCCTGTCGCGCAACCTGGAACGCGCCGAGCGCAAGTTCGACCTGATGCAGGAGCTGGGCACTGACCTGGTGCTGGTGTGCAGCAACGCCTCGGCCGAGTCCATCGGTGATGAGCAGATTCTGGTCGATGACTTGCGACTGCTGGCTGAGCACGCCGGGGCACGTGGCCTGCGCATCGGTTACGAAGCGCTGGCCTGGGGCCGGCATGTGAACACCTGGCAACAGGTGTGGAGCATCGTGCGTCAGGCTGATCACCCAAGCCTCGGCGTGTTGCTGGACAGCTTTCACACCCTGTCGCTCAAGGGCGATCCAAGTGCTATCGCCGAGATTCCCGGCGACAAGATTTTCTTCGTGCAAATGGCTGACGCGCCGATCCTGGCCATGGACGTGCTGGAGTGGAGCCGGCATTTTCGCTGCTTCCCGGGCCAGGGTGAATTCGATTTGCCGGGGTTCCTCGCGCCGATCATCAAGAGCGGCTACACCGGACCGCTGTCGCTGGAAATCTTCAACGACGGTTTCCGCGCCGCACCACCACGGGCCAACGCCGCCGACGGCTTGCGTTCGTTGCTGTACCTGGAAGAGAAAACCCGCGAGCGCCTGGCCCAGGAAGCCAAGCCCGCGGCCAACGCCGGGATTTTGTTCGAAACGCCCAAGGCCAGCGAGTACAACGGCATTGAGTTCCTGGAGTTTGCCGTGGACGAAAGCCTCGGCGCCAAGCTCGCCCATTGGCTGGAGCGACTGGGTTTCGTCAAGGCCGGGCAGCATCGTTCCAAGAGCGTTAGCTTGATGCGTCAGGGCGATATCAACCTGATCCTCAACTCCGAGCCTTACTCGTTCGGTCACAGTTTCTTCGAGGCCCACGGCCCTTCGTTGTGCGCCACCGCCGTGCGGGTCAAGGACAGTGCCAGCGCGCTGGCCCGTGCCGTGGCCTACAAGGGCCAGCCCTATCGCGGGCTGGTCGGCCCCAATGAACTGGAACTGGCGGCGGTGCGTGCGCCGGATGGCAGCCTGATCTATCTGGTGGACCAGGATGCCGACGTCTACGGCACAGACTTCAATCTGCTGGCGGATGCGCCGGTCAGTGGTGGCCTCAAGCGCATCGACCACATGGCCATGGCGCTGCCGGCCGACAGCCTCGACAGCTGGGTGCTGTTCTATAAGAGCCTGCTGGATTTCGAGGCGGACGATGAAGTCGTGCTGCCGGATCCTTATGGTCTAGTGAAGAGCCGTGCCTTGCGCAGCCGGGACAGTTCGATCCGTCTGCCGCTGAACATTTCCGAGAACCGCAACACCGCGATCTCGCACGCGCTGTCGAGTTATCGCGGCTCCGGCGTGCATCACATCGCGTTTGATTGTGATGACATCTTTGCCCAGGTCAGCCGTGCAAAAGAGGCGGGCGTGCCGCTGTTGGATATCCCGCTCAACTACTACGATGACCTGGCGGCGCGGTTCGATTTCGACGACGAGTTCCTCAGCGAACTGGCCTACTACAATGTGTTGTACGACCGCGACGCCCAGGGCGGTGAGCTGTTTCATGTGTACACCGAGCCGTTCGAGGGTCGATTCTTCTTCGAGATCATCCAGCGTAAAAACGGTTATGCCGGCTACGGCGCGGCCAACGTCGCGGTGCGCCTGGCGGCCATGGCCAAATCCCGTAGCGGCGCATTGCGCCAGGCGAAGTTGTAGGTAATTCGTAAACGCGGGATTAAACGTGGGCCGCGCGGCTTCCTTCACCGTGCCGCGCGGCCCATAATCGCCAGCCTGTGCAGTGATGGCCGTGAGCCCGCAATGACAATGACTTCAGAACTCCCCGCAGCCTCCGTAGAACCTGGTGCCGAGCCGCGCAAGAGTCGCAAGAACAACCCGGAAAAGACCCGCGAAAACATCCTGCAGGAGGCGATTGTCGAATTCGTCCAGCAGGGGCTTTCCGGGGCTCGTGTCGATGCCATCGCCGAGCGCATCCACACCTCCAAGCGCATGATCTATTACTACTTCGGCAGTAAGGAGCAGCTCTACGTCGAGGTGCTGGAGAAACTCTACGGCGATATCCGCAACACTGAAAATCGCCTGCACCTGGCGGAACTGGCGCCGGTCGAAGCCATTCGGCGGCTGGTGGAGTTCACCTTCGATCACCATGATCGCAACGTCGATTTCGTGCGCATCGTCAGCATCGAGAACATTCACAACGCCGAGTATGTGAAGCGCTCCGATGCGATCAAGGCGATGAACAACACCATCCTCGACTCACTGGGCGAGATTCTGCGTCGCGGTGCCGAGCAGGGGGTGTTCCGTACCGGTCTTGATCCGCTGGATGTGCATCTGTTGATCAGTTCGTTCTGCTTCTATCGCGTCTCGAACCGCCACACCTTTGGTGAGATTTTTCAGATCGACCTGCCGGACGAACACATCAAGCAGCGTCATCGGGAGATGATTTGCGAGTCGGTGTTGCGTTATTTGCAGGCTTGAAAAGATCGCAGCCTTCGGCAGCTCCTACGTCAATCGCATTGATCTGTAGGAGCTGCCGAAGGCTGCGATCTTTTGATTTTCAGTCATTCATGCTCTGGAAATGCTCAAGCATCCGCTGGGCATCCGGCACCACGCCGCTGAACAACTCGAACGCCTTCACTGCCTGAAACACCGCCATGTTGCCGCCGTCCAGCGTCCGGCAACCAAGGGCGCGGGCGTTGCGCAGCAGTTCGGTTTCCAGCGGGAAGTAGACGATCTCCGCTACCCACAGTTCGGCTCGCAGCAACTCTACCGGCACTGGCATGCCCGGCAGCTTTTTCATGCCCATCGGCGTGGTGTTCACCAGGCCATCAGCCTGGGCCATGGCCTTGGCCAGGTCATACCCGGCCACCGCTCGAGCGACGCCGAAATGCTGATTGAGATTGTCAGCCAGATCCTGGGCGCGGCGGATGTCCACGTCAAAAATGCTCAGCTGTTGTACGCCTTCGCTCAACAACGCGTGGGCCACCGCCGCACCTGCGCCGCCGGCGCCCATTTGTACGACACGCTCAACGGCAACGCCTTTCAAACCCCGGCGAAACCCCTCGGCAAAGCCCAGGCAATCGGTGTTGTGGCCGATGCGTTTGCCATCCTTGAGCACCACCGTATTGACTGCGCCGATGCCGCGGGCCTCCGGCGAGAGTTCGTCGAGCAGCGGGATGATCGCCTGCTTGCATGGAAAGGTGATGTTCAGCCCGGTGTAGTTCATGCGCTCGGCAGCCATCAACAGGTCGGGCAGGGCGTTGCTGTCGAGCTTCAACTGATCAAGATCAATCAGGCGATAGAGGTAGCGCAGCCCTTGGGCATCGCCTTCATGCTCGTGCATGGCTGGTGTGCGAGAAGCCTGGATGCCGGCGCCAATCAGCCCGGCGAGTATCACGTGGTTCTGAGTCACGGCGATCACCCCTTCAAACGATGACTGAAGTGTTCCAGCGCCAGGCGATAGCCATGACTGCCAAAACCGGCCATCACCGCCGTTGCAATGGCGGATACGAACGAGTGGTGGCGGAAGGGTTCGCGGGCGTGGACGTTGGACAGGTGGACTTCGATCACCGGCAGTTCGCTGGCGACCAGGGCGTCGCGGATGGCGACCGAGGTGTGGGTCCACGCGGCAGGATTGATGATGATCCCGGCACAGCGACCGCGGGCGGCGTGAATCCAGTCGAGCAATTCGCCTTCATGGTTGGTCTGGCGAAACTCCACTGCCAGGCCGAACTCTTCGGCGCTACGTGCGCACAGGGCCGAAACATCTGCCAGGGTTTCGTGGCCGTAAGTCGCCGGTTCACGGGTGCCGAGCAGGTTCAGGTTCGGGCCGTTGAGCACCAGAACGATAGGGGACATCGCAATCTCTCCACTTATTATTTTTGGAATCGGCCGAGAATTTCGGCCTGTGGAGATAAATTGTACTAACTAGTTAATTTGGTCAATTGGAGTGAGGGCACGCGGGCGGGTTGTGGGCGGTGATCGGACACTTTCGCTGTTCAGCGCGGCAAATGCTCCACCAGAAAATCAATGAACGCCCTCAAGCGCAGCGGTACATGGCGACTTTGCGGGTACAGCAAGGTAAACGGCCGCGAACGCCCGCCATAGGGCTTGAGTACCTCCACCAGCGAGCCGTCGGCCAGTTCCTTTTCCACGATAAAACGATAGGTCTGAAACAACCCCGCCCCGTGTTTGGCCAAGGTGACGCCACCCAATACATCGTCAGAGCAACTGAGGCTGCCCTCGGCCAGAATCTCCCGGGGCACGCCCTCATCGTTGAACAACCAGGCAATGCGCCGACCGCTGCTGGGCAATTCGTATTGAATGCACTCGTGGTGTTCGAGGTCGTCGAGGGTTTGTGGAATGCCGGCCCGTTTCAGGTAATCAGGGCTGGCGATCATCACCAGGGCGGCATCTTCCAGCTGTCGGGCAATCAGGCCGGAATCCGGGATGGCTCGCACGCGAATTGCCATGTCGTAGCCTTCGCCGACGAAATCGATGTTGCGATTGCTGATGTGCGATTCGACCTTCACCGCCGGATAACGCGCCCGAAATTCGGGCAGCAAAGGCAGGATTCGATGATGCGCGTAGGTGGTCGGAATACTGATGCGCAAGGTACCGGACGGCACTTGTTGCTGGCCCATCACCTCGCGCTGGGCCTCGATCAGTTGCGCCAGGGCCAGGCGGCACTCCTCGTAATAGCGGCGGCCACTGTCGGTCAGCTTCACGCTGCGGGTGGTGCGCGCGAACAGGCGCACGCCCAGGCGTTCCTCCATGCGCGACACCGAACGGCTCACGGCCGCTGGGGTGACACCCGCCACCAGCGCCGCGGCAGTAAAACTGCCGGCCTCGGCGGCCAGGCAAAACAGCTCAATGCTGCCCAACTGAAGATCGTCGAATTGTCGCTGCATGATTGATTACACCGGGGATCAGATGAAGGGGCTTGATCAGTATTTATCAGGTGCCAGCGCCGTAATGAAAGGATTTCTTACCATTGCGCGCGGTGTTCCGCAGGGCTGGGTAACGGCAGGACACTAGTCTGAGGACGGAAGAAGTGATTCGACGGCCATTGCCAACGGTCGGATTTTCCAGAGAATGTCGAATCCTCGGATTCATTAACCTAACGGATGGGTTAGCATGAAGGTATGCAATTACAAAGGACTGTCGGTAGTGATCATGTTGCGAGACGAGCATTGTCCGCCTCATGCGCATGTGGAGGCCGGTACGTGGAGTGCGAGATTCAGGTTCTGCTTTTGGCACAACGGTGTCGAGCTCTGGGATGTAGTTCCGCTTTCGCGTCGGCCACCGTTGGCGGTGCTTGAGGGATTGCGCCAATCGCTCCAGCAACCTGCCCATTTGCGGCGCGCCCGGGGCATCTGGTGGCGAAAGTTACAAACGGCCTGTCTTGATAATCAATTGTGGGACTGGCAAAGCAACGAAGTCGTTGTGGTGAAAAGGGTTGTCAGTACCACCAACATGATTGGATCGGCTTGCTACGAACCCGAATCGAACAAGACGTTGCTGTCCCTGATAGGCACACAGGAAGGTGTGGAGATCGAGTTATGAAAACGATAAAAGCCAAGGTTCAGGCCGATAATCCCGTAACGGAAAGTAGCCTGGACAAAGCCATTGAACGTGGCGAATTACGTAGAAAAAATAGCCTGCAGGCGACAGCGGTTACCTACCAGCCCCCCTGCCTGGCTGTCAGCTTCGAAGACGGCAGCGGCGTATTGTTGCCCGTGGCCAACTATCCGGAGTTCGATGATTTTGAGGGCGGGGACTTCGCCAGTCTGACTGTCGGCTATGCGGGTACTGCCCTATGCCATGAAGGCAAGGACCTGCATGTATCCATCGCCGGGATGATTTCTGCGAGCAAGTCGCTGATGGCCATGGCGGCCTCGGTCGTCGCTTCGCGCAATGGTCGTCAGAGCAGCGCAGCAAAGTCTGAAGCCGCGCGGGCCAACGGCAGGAAAGGCGGGCGCCCGCGCAAGGTCGATGTTGTCTTGTAAACGCCCACAAAAAAGCCGTCGTGAAGACGGCTTTTTTGTGCCTGGCAGGCGCCATCAACGCCGGGTCAGCATCACCCCGGATTCCATGTGATGGGTCCACGGGAACTGGTCGAACATTGCGCATCGGGAGATGCGGTGGGTGTCGTGCAGTTGGGCGATGTTGGCCGCCAGGGTCTCCGGGTTGCAGGAGATGTACAGGATGTTGTCGAAGCGCCGGGTCAGCTCGCAGGTGTCCGGGTCCATGCCGGCACGGGGCGGGTCAACGAACACGCTACCGAACTCGTAGCTTTTGAGGTCGATGCCATGCAGGCGCCGGAACGGGCGCACTTCATTCAGGGCTTCGGTCAGCTCTTCAGCGGACAAACGCACCAGGGTGACGTTATCCACAGCGTTTTCGCTGAGGTTGCTCAAGGCCGCGTTGACCGAAGTCTTGCTGATTTCGGTGGCCAGCACCTTGCGCACGCGGGTGGCGAGCGGCAGGGTGAAGTTGCCGTTGCCGCAATACAGCTCCAGCAAATCATCGGAGCGATCGCCAAGCGCATCGTATGCCCAGTTGAGCATCTTCTGGTTCACCGTGCCGTTGGGCTGGGTGAACGCGCCTTCGGGCTGGCGATAGCTGAAGGTGCGGCCGCCGACTTCCAGCTTCTCGACCACGTAATCGTGACCGATGACTTCGCGTTTGCCCTTGGAGCGGCCGATGATGCTGACGTTCAAGTCGGCCGCGAGTTTCGACGCCGCCGCATGCCAGTGCTCGTCCAGCGGGCGGTGATAGCACAGGGTGATCATCGCATCGCCGGCCAGAGTGGTCAGGAACTCCACCTGGAACAGTTTGTGGCTCAGGGGCGCACTGGCTTGCCACGCTGCCTTGAGCTTGGGCATCAATTCATTGATGCGCAGGCTGGCAATCGGGAACTCTTCGATCAGGATCGGCGTGCGTTTGTCTTCCTGGGAAAACATCGCGTAGTGACGCTCGCCGGCTTCACGCCACAGGCGGAACTCGGCGCGCAGGCGAAAGTTTTTCAGCGGCGAATCGAATACGGCTGGCTCCGGTGCATCGAACGGGGCCAGCAGGTCACGCAAGCGCGTGACCTTTTCTTCGAGCTGAACGGCGTAGGCCTGGGAATCAAAAGTCATGCGTTGAACCAACCCAGCTTGATCACGAACAGAATCGACAGGATCACCAGCGCCGGGTTCAGCTCACGGCCGCGACCGGACATCAGCTTGATGGCGGTCCAGGAAATGAAACCGAAGGCGATGCCATTGGCGATGGAGTAAGTGAACGGCATTGCCAGCGCGGTGATCACCACCGGCGCGGCGACGGTAATGTCGTCCCAGTCTATTTCGGCCAGGCCGGATGTCATCAGCACGGCGACGAACAGCAGTGCCGGTGCGGTGGCGAAGGCCGGAACGCTGGCGGCCAGTGGCGAGAAGAACAGTGCCAGCAGGAACAGGATCGCCACCACGACGGCGGTCAGGCCGGTGCGGCCGCCGGCACTCACGCCCGCGGCGGATTCGATGTAGCTGGTGGTGGTCGAGGTGCCCAGCAGGGAACCGGCCATGGCCGCGGTGCTGTCAGCGATCAGCGCGCGGCCCATTTTCGGCATATGGCCGTCCTTGCCCATCAGGCCGGCGCGCTTGGCTACACCGATCAGGGTGCCGGAGTTGTCGAACAGATCGACGAACAGGAAGGCGAAGATCACGCTGACCAGACCTATGTCCAGCGCACCCTTGATGTCCAGTTGCAGGAAGGTCGGGGCCAGGGACGGTGGCATCGACATCACGCCGCCGAACGGGGTGAAGCCCATCACGATGGAAATGATGGTCACCACCAGAATGCCGATCAGCACCGCGCCGCGCACGGCAAGGGCTTCGAGGGCGACGATTAGGGCAAAACCGAGGGTAGCGAGGATCGGAGCCGGTTGTTTCAGGTCACCGAGGCCGACCATGGTCGCCGGGTTGCTGACCACGATGCCGGCGTTGTGCAGGGCGATCAACGCCAGGAACAGACCGATACCGGCGGCAATCGCCGAGCGCAGCGGCAGCGGGATGCTGTTGATGATCCATTCACGGATGCGGAAGATCGACAGCAGGAAGAAGCACACCGCCGAGATGAACACCGCACCCAGCGCCACTTGCCAGGTGTGACCCATGTGCAGGACCACGGTGTAGGTGAAGAAGGCGTTAAGGCCCATGCCCGGTGCGAGGGCGATCGGGTAGTTGGCGATCAGGCCCATGGTTGTCGAGCCGATGGCGGCGGCCAGGCAGGTGGCGACGAACACCGCGCCCTTGTCCATGCCGGTCTCGCCGAGGATGCTCGGGTTGACGAACAGGATGTAGGCCATGGCCAAAAAGGTCGTGACGCCCGCCAGAATCTCGGTCCGCACGTTGGTGTTGTGTGCCTTGAGTTGAAACAGCCTTTCCAGCATGTCTGCTCCCCGTGGCGCGCCGGGCGCCGTGAATGTATCGACCTCAACAGCAAAGCACAGGCAGCAGAACGCGCCTGGAAATTACTGTGGGCCGGAAAAAGCCGCGCATCATACCAGTAGCTTGGGAATATGGCTGCTTTGGCGGTGATCGTCGTCGATGTTTTGCGACAAGGCCAAGTGCGCCATACTGCGCGCTGGTTTTTTTGGGGGGATGGGTCCTGCATGAAAAAGTGTCTGGTTGCCGCCTCCGGTGCATGGATGGCATTGATTCTTGGGGTCCAAATGGCCGTGGCGGCCTCGGCGCCACCGCTGACGCAATTGAAAGTGCTCAAGGTCGCGTCGCCGTCCTGTGGTGTCGAGAACATCGACGAAGGGCAAACCCGGACGCGCTGCGATCACAATGGCCCGAACATCATGGTGTACGTGCTGGAAGTGGGTTACGGGCGTGAGGCCCATGTCGCCCTCGACGGTTTCGACGTGAACGGCACACGGACAGCGGTTTGCGCGTTCAAGAACGGCAACCTGACCAGTTGCACCGCCGGGGAAAAAACCGTCGGCTATTTGTATGCCCTCGATCTGGCGGGCAAGCAGGAAGGCACGCTGACCTTCAGCGATACCTCGATCAACGCGCCCGGAAACACGATGTCGACGCAGCTTTACATCAAGTAACCACAGGTCTCGAACACGGGGCGGGAAAGCTGACTACGCTTAAATGATCATTCCGTGGACAGCACCTGATGACCTTTAGAGCCTTGATTGCCCTCGCCGAGGGCACCGACGACCTGCAAACCGTGACCCTGATCGACGTACTGCGCCGTGCCAAGATAGAAGTGGTGGTGGCCAGTATCGAAGGTCGGCGCATGCTCACCTGCGCCCGGGGCACTCGCCTGACGTCCGATGCGATGCTGGTGGATTTGCTGGCACAACCCTTCGACCTGATTGCCTTACCCGGTGGTGCGGTGGGTTCGCAGCACCTGGCAGCACACCAGCCCCTGCAGCAATTGATCAAGGATCAGGCGGCGGCCGGTCGCCTGTTCGCCGGCATCGCCGAAGCGCCCGCCGTGGCACTGCAGGCCTTTGGCGTATTGCGTCAACGGCGCATGACCTGCCTGCCCACAGCCAGCCATCAACTGTCCGGTTGTACCTTTGTCGATCAACCGGTGGTGGTCGACGGCAATTGCATCACGGCCCAGGGCTCGGCTGCCGCATTGGCATTTGCCCTGGCGCTGGTAGAGCAACTCTGCGGTAAAGCCATACGTACGGCGGTGGAGGGGGAGTTGCTCGTTTAGAGAGCGTCAGACTTTCGCCTCTTCCTTCTCTTCATCTTTAGCCACGTGCATGCGATCGCGGCTCGCCAGAGTCGGGAACAGTTTGACCCACACCCCGGTCACCACCAGCGTACCGATCCCGCCCATGACCACCGCTGGCACAGTGCCGAACCAGTGGGCGGTCAGGCCCGATTCGAATTCGCCCAACTGGTTCGAGGCACCGATGAACAGACCATTGACAGCGCTGACCCGGCCACGCATTTCGTCCGGGGTTTCCAGTTGAACGAACGAGGCGCGGATCACCATGCTGATCATGTCTGCCGCGCCCAACACCACCAACACCGCCAGGGAAAACCAGAACGAGGTCGACAGGCCGAAGGCGATGGTTGCCACGCCGAAGATGCCCACGGCGGTGAACATCACCCGCCCGACGTTGCGCTCCACGGCAAACCGCGCCAGGAACAGCGACATCAGTAGCGCGCCCACCGCCGGTGCCGAGCGCAGCAGGCCCAGCCCCCACGGGCCGGTCAGCAGAATGTCCTTGGCGAACACCGGCAGCAGCGCCGTCGCACCACCCAATAGCACCGCGAACAGATCGAGGGAGATCGCCCCGAGAATGTCCGGACGACTGCGGATAAAGCGAATACCCGCCAGCAGTGAGTCCAGAGTGGCCTTGCCCTTGTTCAGCGGGGTTTGCCGGGCCGGCAGGTTGAGCATCAGCGAACAGGCGATGACATACAAAAGCACCGTCGGGCCATACACCCAGACGCTGCCGAAGGCGTAGAGCAAACCGCCGAGGGCCGGGGCGACGATGGTGGCCGATTGCTGAGCCGATTGCGCGGCGGCGACCGCGCGGGGAAACAGCGCGCTGGGCACGATACTGGGCAGCAGGGCCTGGGTGGTGGGCATTTCAAAGGAGCGAGCCGCACCGAGCAGGAAGGCCAGGATAAAGATCATTTCCCGGGTGACATGGTCGGTGGCGCTGCCGATGGCCAGCGACAGGGCGATCAATGCCTGCAAGGACTGGCAGATCGCCGCGACCTTGCGCCTGTCATAGCGGTCGGCGACGTGCCCGGTGTGCAGCATGAACAGTACGCGCGGGGCGAACTCGACCAGGCCGACCAGACCCAGGTCGAGCACGTTGCCGGTCAATTGGTACAGGTTCCAGCCGATGGCCACGGTGAGCATCTGGAAGCCGCTGGCGGTAAATACCCGTGCCAGCCAGAACGCGAGAAAAGGGCGATGGTGACGTAACAGCAAGGGCTCTTGGCTGGGCATCTGCGGGGAAGTCTGGGGAGAGGGGAACGGCGAGATTATCACCAACCTGTAACAAAAAGTTGCCGTGACAAAAAATTAGTTAGCCAGACATCGATTTTCTCCAGGTTCCCACAGGGAATGTGTTGCTGGCGATGACAAAAGCCGTGAGGCAACTTGTCACGCGGCAAAAGACCACGCGGTTCATCCCCGAAATTGGGACTACTCTTTCAACGTTGATTGATCCAGGTCAAGACCCACAAAAGGAATTGATCCGGCGGCCGCAAGGCCAGACTCCCTGCGTTGTGATGCGTGCAAAAAGAAGAACAAACAGAGATTCGCCACACTCCATATCCGTGGGGGCCGTGGGTGCAGGCTTCCAGCCAGCAGCCGTACTACCTGACAGAGGAAGACTTATGTTCGGTTTAGAGGCACTTGATCTCGCCCGAATTCAGTTCGCGTTCACCATCTCGTTCCACATCCTGTTTCCGGCCATCACCATCGGCCTGGCGAGTTACCTGGCGGTACTCGAAGGCCTGTGGCTGAAAACCCATAACGACACCTACCGTGACCTCTACCATTTCTGGTCGAAGATCTTTGCCGTCAACTTCGGCATGGGAGTGGTTTCCGGCCTGGTAATGGCCTATCAGTTCGGCACCAACTGGAGCCGCTTCTCGGATTTCGCCGGTTCCGTGACCGGGCCGTTGCTGACCTATGAAGTACTCACGGCATTCTTCCTCGAGGCCGGGTTCCTGGGCGTCATGCTGTTTGGCTGGAACAAGGTCGGGCGTGGCCTGCACTTTTTCGCCACCGTGATGGTGGCCATCGGTACGTTGATCTCCACGTTCTGGATTCTCGCGTCCAACAGCTGGATGCAGACCCCGCAGGGTTTCGAGATCGTCAACGGTCAGGTCATCCCCACCGACTGGCTGGCGATTATCTTCAACCCTTCGTTCCCGTATCGCCTGATGCACATGGCCACGGCAGCCTTCGTCGCCACGGCGTTCTTCGTCGGTTCTTCCGCGGCCTGGCATTTGCTGCGCGGCAAGGACAACCCGGCGATCCGCAAAATGCTCTCGATGGCCATGTGGATGGCATTGATCGTCGCGCCGATCCAGGCGGTCATCGGTGATTTCCACGGTCTCAATACGCTCAAGCATCAGCCGGCGAAAATCGCCGCGATCGAGGGGCATTGGGAAAACAAGGGCAACGAGGCGACGCCGCTGATCCTGTTCGGCTGGCCGGACATGAAGGAGGAAAAAACCAGATTCGCCGTCGAGATCCCGTACCTGGGCAGCCTGATCCTCACGCACTCCCTGGATAAACAGGTGCCGGCGCTCAAGGAGTTCCCGCCTGAAGACCGGCCGAATTCGACCATCGTGTTCTGGTCGTTCCGGGTCATGGTAGGCCTGGGCATGCTGATGATCTTCACCGGTTTGTGGAGCCTGTGGCTGCGCAAGCGCGACACCCTCTATACCTCGCGGCCGTTCCTGTACCTGGCATTGTGGATGGGGCCGTCCGGCCTGATCGCGATCCTCGCCGGCTGGTTCACCACGGAAATCGGCCGTCAGCCATGGGTGGTCTATGGCCTGATGCGTACGGCGGATGCGTCGTCCAACCATAGCTTCATGCAGATGAGCATCACCCTGATCCTGTTCGTCGTGGTTTATTTCGCGCTGTTTGGCGCCGGTCTTGGCTACATGATGCGCCTGGTGCGCAAGGGGCCGAAGATCGACGAAGGCAAGGAAACCAACGACGGTGGCCCCGGCCAGAAACGCACACCGGCCCGTCCGCTGTCGGCCGCCGACGACGATCACGCCGATGCCGGCCAAAGCCTGACCAAGGAGATTTGAATCATGGGTATTGATCTTCCGCTGATCTGGGCCGTGATCATCATCTTCGGCATCATGATGTACGTGGTCATGGACGGTTTCGACCTGGGCATCGGCATTCTCTTCCCGTTCATTCCGGGCAAGACCGATCGCGATGTGATGATGAACACCGTCGCCCCGGTCTGGGACGGCAACGAGACCTGGCTGGTGTTGGGGGGCGCGGCGTTGTTCGGCGCGTTTCCTCTGGCCTATTCAGTGGTGCTCTCGGCGTTGTACCTGCCGCTGATCCTGATGTTGATCGGGTTGATCTTCCGCGGCGTGGCCTTCGAGTTCCGCTTCAAGGCCAGGGACGACAAGCGTCACCTGTGGGACAAGGCGTTCATCGGTGGTTCGGTCACCGCGACGTTCTTCCAGGGCGTTGCGCTTGGCGCGTTCATCGATGGGCTGCCGGTGGTCAACCGGCAGTTCGCCGGTGGTTCGCTGGACTGGCTGACACCGTTCACGATGTTCTGTGGTGCGGCGCTGGTGGTGGCGTATGCCTTGCTCGGATGTACCTGGCTGATCATGAAGACCGAAGGCAAATTGCAGGAACAGATGCATGACCTGGCACGACCATTGGCCTTCGTGCTGCTGGCGGTGATCGGCATCGTCAGTATCTGGACTCCGTTGGCCCACACGGATATCGCCGCTCGCTGGTTCACCATGCCGAATCTGTTCTGGTTCATGCCGGTGCCAATCCTGGTGCTGGTGACAATGTACGGCCTGATCCGCGCCGTGGCCCGCAACGCGCACTACACGCCGTTCCTGCTGACCCTGGTGCTGATCTTCCTCGGTTACAGCGGGCTGGGCATCAGCCTGTGGCCGAACATCATCCCGCCTTCGATCTCGATCTGGGACGCCGCCGCGCCGCCGCAAAGCCAGGGCTTCATGCTGGTGGGCACGCTGTTCATCATCCCGTTCATCCTGGGCTACACCTTCTGGAGCTATTACGTGTTCCGCGGCAAGGTCACCCATGAAGACGGCTATCACTAGTCTGCTGCACAACGAACCTGTGGGAGCGAGCTTACTCCGGGCGGCGTTCCGACGATGGCGTCGGATGCGACGCCATCAATCTTGAAGAGGATTGACGTTATGGCTGCAAAACATTCCCTGCACGACATTGAAGAAGCCGAAAAAAAGCCGCTGTGGCAGCGGCTCGGCTGGTTGGCCCTTATCTGGGTCGGCAGCGTGGGCGCCTTGTTCATCGTCGCCAGCCTGATGCGTATGTTCATGAACGCAGCCGGCCTGACCACACACTGACATCTCTCCCGTGGCCTAAGGGCACGGATTTACGACCCTCCGACCGGAGGGTTTTTTTTGCCTGTTACTTGCGTGCCTTGAGGATCACGAATTTCGGGTTGGCCGCCACTTGCTCGACCCCCCGGAACAATCGCGCCAGCTTGCTGTGGTAGCCCAGGTGACGATTGCCGACGATGTACAGCGCGCCGCCCACGACCAGCGCTTCGCGGGCCTGCTGGAACATCCGCCACGCCAGGAAGTCGCCCACCACCTGTTGCTGGTGAAACGGTGGATTGCACAGTACGACGTCGAGCGATTGCGGTTCCTGGCCGGCCAGGCCATCGCCGGCGCGCACGATCACTTCCCGTTCACCCAAGGCTGCGCGCCAGTTCTCGGACGCCGATTGCACCGCCATGAATGACTCGTCCACCAGCGTGTAGTGGGCCTCGGGGTTTTGCAGGGCGCTGGCGATGGCCAGGACGCCGTTACCGCAACCGAGATCGGCGACTTGCGCCGAGCCGAGGTTTTTCGGCAGGTGTGGCAAAAATGCCCGGGTGCCGATGTCCAGGCCTTCGCGGCAAAACACATTGGCGTGGTTGAGCAGTTCGATAGCCGGTTCATCGAGTCTGTATCGCGTTGGGTAAGGCGACACTGCTGGCGTTTTGTCCTGAGCCGTGGCAATCAATAACCGCGCCTTCTTCACCGCCAACGAGGCTTGCACGGGGCCGATGTAACGCTCCAGCAAGTCGCCCGCCGCCCGGGGCAGATGCTTGATCATGGCTGCGGCGACCACTTGGGCGCCGGGTGCCAGTTGGCCTTGCAGGCGAATCAGTTGTTCTTCCAGCAGGGCCAGGGTTTTCGGTACACGGATCAGAACGCAGTCGAACGGCCCGGCAATGGCTTCGCTGGCGGGTATGCTCGGCACCGCATCAAAGGCCAGGCCGTTGCGCACCAGGTTCTTTTCCAGACCCTGCGTGGCCAGGAACGAATCACCGCTGCTGACCACTCGCACCTTGCCCGCCAGGCTGGCCGCCAGCGCGCCGAAACTGTCATTGAGCACCAATACCCGGGTGTCCGACGCCGGCTGCTGTTCGGCCAGGTGATTGAGCAGGTATTCATCGGCCGCATCGAAAGCTTGCAGCGGTTCGTTCTGCTGTTCGGGCTGGCGGATCAGGTCGAGGCTGGCGAAGGGTGTTTCGAGCAAAGGCATGGGGCGGGGCTCTGGGTAATCTACGGATGTCCCGCTGCCCGAAGGCGTTGGAGCGGGCGGAGCCGTCCGAGTGAACTGCGTCGTGACGGTCTACACGCCATCACTCAGGAAGGACCGCAAATGGTACGTTTTTTTTGCCTGGATTACCCGCAGGTTTTCTCGCGGGCGGGCGCTTTCAGATGGCTCCGGACCGGGCCGCGGCGATGACTGCCGCAATCTTGTTATTGACGCCGAACTTCTCGATAGCCCTGTGCACATGAAAATTGACGGTGCGTTCACTCAAACTGAGAATCCTGGCAATTTCATAGGCCGTCTTGCCATCGGCTGAGAGTTTCAATACTTCGAGTTCCCTCCGTGACAAGGGGGGAGCCTGGGGGCGAGCCGGTTTTTCCGGGTGCATTGCGAGCGCCAGTGCGTGCAAATGGCGGCTGATGAATACCGAGAATCCAAGATGCTCGTACAGCTCATAGGCTGAAATCGGGCAGTGGCTTCTGGCCAGGCTGAGAATACTGCGCAGGCCGGTTTCCTCATCGTGGATCCCCTGGGACCAGCCATGCTGCAAACCTTGTTGCTGCAGCAACTGCCATAGCCATGGCGTCCTGGAAAAAAGCTCTTCGCTCCAGAGAACGGGCAGCGTTGAGTGATTGCAATGCGCTATTACCGGGTCTATTTGCGTGACGTTGTTTTTTTCATATTGAACGTTCCACTCATGGGGAAAATTGTTCAGGTTCACCGTACTGGCGTCGGCTCCGACTGAGTTAGAAGTAACTGAAAATCCACAAAATTTATATCCAAGGTTTCTAACGAAGTTGAGCGCGATTCGATAGGCCGTATTGATCTCTTGCGTGTGCGCCAAATGATTGAGCTGTGACTCCTTCCAAATCTCCATAGTATTTTCTCCATGTGCGTATTGTCCGTTGGCAGTATTGGATCCGAAATGCGGCACGTCACGGAGTGTAGGACAGTTCTTACAGAAATGGTCCGACAATTTTGCTCTTTTGACTGTTGGAAAAGTGTGTTGAAGGTTCTTAGACAATGGAGGCGTTATAAGATGTCGTGTGGCATTTTGTAATCATTGATGTATGTCGCATTTGGTAAACAGTCTTTGGTATGGATTAATGTCACTACAAATTGTCGGTGGTTACGCCGCTTTCTTTGCGGGACACTGGGGCATCTTCGATTGGAGCCTTCCATGTCCGTCAGTGAAGAAAAATTTACCCGTCAGACCTTGCTTGAGGTTCATCCCCTGACCCAGAGCCTGTTTACCTTGCGTGCCACCCGGGACGCAGGGTTTCGGTTTCGGGCGGGGCAGTTTGCCCGATTGGGTGTCACCAAGGCTGACGGCAGCACGGTATGGCGCGCCTACTCCATGGTGTCCTCGCCCTATGACGAGTTCCTCGAGTTCTTTTCAATTGTCGTACCGGGCGGTGAGTTCACCAGCGAGCTCAGCCGCCTGGGGGTTGGCGATGCATTGCTGGTCGACCGCCAGGCGTTCGGTTACCTGACGCTGGACCGTTTTGTCGATGGGCGCGATCTGTGGCTGTTATCCACAGGCACGGGCATCGCGCCGTTCCTGTCGATACTCCAGGACTTCGAAGTCTGGGAGCGATTCGAGCGGATCATCCTGGTCTACAGCGTTCGCGAAGCCCGGGAACTGGCTTATCAGGAGCTGATCGCCGGGCTGGCCCAGCGTGATTATCTGGCAGAGTACGCACACAAACTGCAATTCATCACCACGGTCACTCGTGAGCAGCATCCCGGTTCATTGAACGGGCGGATCACTACGCTGATTGAAAACGGCGAACTGGAGCGCGCGGCGGGTGTTGCGCTGACCCCTGAGCATTCTCGGGTCATGTTGTGTGG
This sequence comes from Pseudomonas monachiensis, assembly GCF_047345015.1. Lineage (NCBI taxonomy): Bacteria > Pseudomonadati > Pseudomonadota > Gammaproteobacteria > Pseudomonadales > Pseudomonadaceae > Pseudomonas > Pseudomonas monachiensis. Next base: position 5,353,214 of record NZ_CP178857.1, on the reverse strand, counting down.
CAACCCGCAGATGATCGATGACACGCGCAAGCTGCTTAAACAGCGGGACATGCACTTGAGCCTCAGCCGGCGCCCCGGCCAGGTGGCGGTAGAAAATTTCTGGTAAAAAAAACGGCGCCTCGAAGGCGCCGTACTTTTTTGCCAATGCCGTCAAGGCCGGTTGTTCTGGGCCTTGAGCAAGTCGCGGATCTCGCCCAGCAACTCTTCTTCCTTGGTTGGAACCGGCGGCAGGCTAGGGGCCACGGCCTCTTCGCGCTTCAGGCGGTTGATGGCCTTGACGCCCATGAAGATCGCGAAGGCGACAATGACAAAGTCGATGATGGTCTGGAAGAATTTGCCATAAGCCAGCACCACCGCCGGAGTCGCGCCGTCCGCTGCCTTGAGCGTTACGACCAGATCAGTGAAGTCCACGCCACCGATCAGCATCCCGATTGGCGGCATGATCAGGTCACCGACAAACGAGGTAACGATCTTGCCGAAGGCCGCACCGATAATGATGCCGACGGCCATGTCGACCACGTTGCCTTTGACCGCGAAGGCCTTGAACTCATTTAGCACGCCCATAGGTTATTTCCTTGTTACAGATGAGATTGATGAGCGCAGTGTAAATCAGCAAATCGCATTCTGCTCGAATCAACTGCCTGCCGTGCTTGCAGCAATCGACGGCGGGTGATGTTGAAAAACGCACCGATTGATCTCAACTGTGGGGTGGCCAGGCCTTTTGCGGTGTTTTGCATACGACGTTTTTCAGCGATATGGCTTCTATGTGTGAGCGAGCCAGGGTCAAGGGACTATCCCTGGATCGGGACGTTAAGTTAATCGGGTAGTTAGAAGTCGGCGGGCGGAATGTGGACTGTTTGGTTAGTTTCGGGGTTGGCAAGTTGCGTATTTTTTTTGGTTAATAACCGCGCATTATGTAAGTGTATTTGAGGTTGTGTTTTAAATGTGTAAATGAATAAGGTTTGTATAGGTTTTCAAGTTGCGCAATAGAGCTTGTCTCTAGAGTTTGTTGGTTATATTGAACAAAAAACTTATACAAGGCTTGTAAGTGAGTGTGTATCAATCTGTCTGAGTTTAATGGGGCTGTTTGAAGTCACCAAAAGGGTTGCGAAGTATCCGGCCGCACTCGCGCGCTTCAGCTGAGCTATCATCGCGTTTTTTTCCGGGAGTTCCGATGGCCAAGGCCAAGCGCATGTACGGCTGCACCGAGTGCGGCTCAACCTTCCCCAAATGGGCCGGCCAGTGCGGTGAGTGCGGAGCCTGGAACACGCTCACCGAAACCATGGTGGAAAGCGGCGGGGCAGCCGCCCCCAGCGGTCGTACCGGGTGGACCGGCCAGCAGGCGCAGATCAAGACCCTGGCCGAAGTCAGTGTCGAAGAAATTCCGCGCTTCTCCACCGCTTCCAGCGAGCTCGACCGGGTTCTGGGTGGCGGTCTGGTGGATGGCTCGGTGGTGCTGATCGGTGGCGACCCCGGCATCGGCAAGTCGACCATTCTGTTGCAAACCTTGTGCAACCTCGCCAAGAGCATGCCGGCGCTGTACGTCACCGGCGAAGAATCCCAGCAGCAAGTGGCCATGCGTGCGCGGCGCCTGGGGTTGCCCCAGGATCAACTGCGGGTCATGACCGAAACCTGCATCGAAACCATCATTGCCATGGCTCGTCAGGAAAAGCCCAAGGTGATGGTGATCGATTCGATCCAGACGATCTTTACCGAGCAACTGCAATCGGCACCGGGGGGCGTATCCCAGGTGCGTGAAAGCGCGGCGTTGCTGGTGCGTTACGCCAAACAGAGCGGCACGGCGATTTTCCTGGTGGGCCACGTCACCAAGGAAGGCGCGCTGGCTGGCCCTCGGGTTCTGGAACACATGGTCGACACCGTGCTGTATTTCGAAGGCGAGTCCGACGGGCGCCTACGTTTGTTGCGGGCAGTGAAGAACCGTTTCGGTGCGGTCAATGAACTGGGTGTGTTCGGCATGACCGACAAGGGCCTGAAAGAAGTCTCCAACCCCTCGGCGATTTTTCTGACCCGTGCCCAGGAAGAAGTCCCGGGTAGCGTGGTGATGGCAACTTGGGAAGGCACGCGGCCGATGCTGGTGGAGGTTCAGGCGCTGGTGGACGACAGCCACCTGGCCAACCCCCGTCGGGTCACGCTGGGGCTGGATCAGAACCGGCTGGCAATGTTGCTGGCGGTGCTGCACCGCCACGGTGGCATTCCGACCCACGACCAGGACGTGTTTCTCAACGTGGTCGGCGGAGTCAAGGTGCTGGAAACGGCGTCCGACCTGGCGTTGATGGCGGCGGTGATGTCCAGCTTGCGCAACCGGCCGTTGCCCCACGATCTGCTGGTATTCGGTGAGGTCGGGCTTTCCGGTGAGGTGCGTCCGGTGCCGAGTGGTCAGGAGCGCTTGAAGGAAGCTGCCAAGCACGGGTTCAAGCGGGCCATCGTGCCCAAGGGCAATGCGCCGAAGGAGGCGCCGGCTGGGTTGCAGATTATTGCTGTTACGCGTCTGGAGCAGGCGTTGGATGCGTTGTTCGAATAACTTGCAGGTTGAATACAAACCCTGTGGGAGCGAGCTTGCTCGCGATAGCATTGATTCAGACAATCTCTTTATTGACTGAACGGCCGCCATCGCGAGCAAGCTCGCTCCCACAAAGATTTTCGGTGATGGCTAGATCTCGATCAGCGCACCTAGTTCTCGCTCCAGTTCCTGCGGATCAGCGAGATTGAGCTCGATCAATCGCCGCAGGCGTTCGATGGACTCCAGACTGATGTGCAGGCAGACAAAGCCGAGTTGGCCATGGTCGTCGTGGGCCAGTTGCACATCCATGGTGATGTCGGCCTCTTCGTTCAGATGAATGTCGACCAGGAAATCCTGCTGTGGATTGCCCAGCCAGGGATCGGGTCGCTCGATCAGCAAGCCCTTGAGCGACAGGTCGATCAACTTCACCGGCCACGTTGACTCACCCTGGCTCAGCTCGGTTCGGGCATCGAACGCAATACGTTTGAAGCGGCGACGTTCGGCAGGGTGCTCGCTCATGGTGCGATCCTCGGAAATGTACGCTGACTATAGACCCGCATGATCAGAGGCTGCCAGCGCGTGCAGGTGTCTAGACCAATGTCGGGGTATGGTCTTTGCCGTCAGGAGCGCTAAACTCGGGGTGGCTGTCTTTCTTGTCCACTCTGGCTGGAATAATAAAATGAAAAATAATAATAGCCCGCTACGCCATTTGCCTTGGCTGGTGCTGGCAATCGTAGGTGCGTGCGCCCTGGGTGTCGTGGCATTGCGCCGAGGCGAGGCAATCAACGCCTTGTGGATTGTGGTCGCTGCCGTGGCCATCTATCTGGTCGCCTACCGCTACTACAGTCTGTTCATCGCTAACAATGTCATGCAACTCGATGCGCGACGGGCCACTCCCGCTGTGCTCAATAATGACGGTCTGGACTACGTTCCAACCAACAAGCACATTCTTTTTGGTCACCACTTTGCGGCCATCGCTGGCGCGGGACCTCTGGTCGGCCCGGTATTGGCGGCGCAGATGGGCTACCTGCCCGGTACGCTGTGGCTGATCGCCGGCGTGGTGCTGGCCGGTGCCGTTCAGGACTTCATGGTCCTGTTCATGTCCACCCGCCGCAACGGGCGTTCCCTGGGGGACATGGTCCGTGAGGAAATGGGCCGCATCCCCGGCACCATCGCGCTGTTCGGCTGCTTCCTGATCATGATCATCATCCTCGCGGTGCTGGCACTGATCGTGGTCAAAGCCCTGGCCGAAAGCCCTTGGGGGATTTTCACGGTGATGGCGACCATCCCGATCGCGATGTTCATGGGCATCTACATGCGCTACATCCGCCCGGGTCGTATCGGTGAGATCTCGGTGATCGGCGTATTGCTGCTGCTGGGTTCGATCTGGCTCGGCGGGCAGATTGCCGCGGATCCGGTGTGGGCCAAGGCGTTCAGCTTTACCGGTATCCAGATCACCTGGATGCTGATCGGCTACGGTTTTGTCGCGGCGGTACTGCCGGTGTGGCTGATCCTGGCACCGCGTGACTATCTGTCGACCTTCCTGAAAATCGGCACCATCGTCGCCCTGGCCATCGGCATCCTGGTGACCATGCCCGAGCTGAAAATGCCGGCCCTGACCCAGTTTGTCGACGGCACTGGCCCGGTATGGAAGGGCGGTCTGTTCCCGTTCCTGTTCATCACCATCGCTTGTGGTGCGGTATCCGGTTTCCACGCGCTGATTTCCTCCGGCACTACGCCGAAGCTGCTGGATAACGAAACCAACGCCCGCTACATCGGCTACGGCGGCATGCTGATGGAATCGTTCGTGGCGATCATGGCCATGGTTGCCGCTTCAGTGATCGAGCCTGGCGTGTACTTCGCCATGAACAGCCCGGCGGCCGTGGTCGGCGGTGATGTGGTGGCCGTTGCGACAGCCGTCAGCAACTGGGGCTTTGCGATTACCCCGGAAGCCCTGCAAGCCGTAGCCCACGATATTGGTGAAACCACCATCCTGGCCCGTGCCGGTGGTGCGCCGACCCTGGCGGTCGGTATCGCGCAGATCCTGCACAGTGTTCTGCCGGGCGAGAACACCATGGCGTTCTGGTACCACTTCGCGATCCTGTTCGAAGCGCTGTTCATCCTGACTGCCGTGGATGCCGGCACCCGTGCCGGGCGTTTCATGCTGCAGGACTTGCTCGGCTCCTTCGTTCCGGCGCTCAAGCGCACGGAATCCTGGACCGCCAACCTGATCGCCACCGCCGGTTGTGTGGCCATGTGGGGCTGGTTGCTGTATCAGGGCGTGATCGATCCGTTGGGTGGCATCAATACCCTGTGGCCACTGTTCGGTATCTCCAACCAGATGCTGGCCGGTATCGCGCTGATGCTCGGCACCGTCGTGCTGATCAAGATGAAACGCCAGCGTTATGTCTGGGTCACCATGTTGCCAGCCGTATGGCTGTTGATCTGCACCACGACAGCGGGCTTCATCAAGCTGTTCGATGCCAACCCGGCGATCGGCTTCCTGGCCCTGGCGAAGAAATACAGCGATGCCCTGGCCAACGGCCAGATCCTCGCCCCGGCCAAGGACATCACCCAGATGCAGCACGTGATTTTCAACGCCTACACCAACGCAACGCTGACCGCGCTGTTCCTGTTCGTGGTGTTCAGCATCCTGTTCTATGCACTCAAGGTCGGTATTGCCGCCTGGGGTAAAAAAGAGCGTACGGATAAAGAGTCGCCATTCCAGGCGCTGCCGGATGCGTAACCAGAGGATTGCAGCATGTTCAATGACTTGAGTCGCCTCGGTAAATACCTCGGACAGGCCGCGCGCCTGATGGTCGGGATGCCCGACTACGACAACTATGTCGAGCATATGCAGACCAAGCACCCGGATAAACCGGTGATGAGCTATGAGATGTTCTTTCGGGAGCGTCAGGAAGCCCGTTACGGTGGCAAGGGTGGGCCGAAGTGCTGTTGATCCGGATTGCGGGTTAACAGCAAAACCTGTGGGAGCGAGCCTGCTCGCGAAAGCGGTGTCCCAGTCAGCCTATTTGTTGAAGCTGACGGCCCCTTCGCGAGCAGGCTCGCTCCCACATTTGTTTTGTGTTGTTTATCAGTTTTGTGAAACAGGAGATCAATTTTGTCCTCTCCCATCCCCGTAACAATCCTCAGCGGCTTCCTCGGCGCCGGCAAGACTACCCTGTTGCGTCACCTGCTCAAGGCCGAGCACGGTCTGAAAATTGCCGTGATCGAGAATGAATTCAGCGATGCCGGTATCGATACCCAGTTGTTGGGCGATGAGCCGGTACAAGTGATGACGCTGTCCAACGGCTGCGTCTGCTGCACCATCCACACCGACCTGACTAAAGCGCTTTATCTGTTGCTCGAGCGTCTGGACCGGGGCGACATCGCCTTCGACCGCCTGGTGATCGAATGCACCGGCCTGGCTGATCCGGCACCGGTGGCGCAAACCTTTTTCATCGACGAAGAGTTGCGTGAGCGCTATATCCTCGACGGCATCATTACCCTGGTCGACGCGGCACATGCAGACCTGCACCTGACCCAGACTATCGCCCAGGCGCAGGTCGGATTCGCCGACCGCTTGCTGGTGAGCAAGCGCGACCTGGTGGACGAACCGACCTTCACCGCGTTGAGCGAACGCCTGACCCGCATCAACCGGCGTGCGCCGATCCGCAAGGTTGACCACGGCAAGATCGACCTGGCCGAGTTGCTAGATGTGCGCGGTTTCAACCTCAACGCCGACCTCGGTGGCGGCGTGAGTTTGCGCCCGGTCAGCCAGGCAGCTCCGTCTATCGACCGCATTTCCAGTCTGGTGCTGCGCACTGAAAAACCGCTGGATATCGACAAGCTCAGCGAGTTCATGAACGAACTGCTGGAGGAGCATGGCAAGCAGTTGCTGCGCTACAAAGGCGTGTTGAACATTCTTGGTGAATCCCGTCGCATGGTGTTTCAGGGGGTGCTGAAGCTTTATGGTTTTGACTGGGATACCGAGTGGGCGGAAGACGACGTGCGCGAAAGCGTGATCGTGTTCATTGCCGATGACTTGCCGGAAAAAAAGATCCGCGAGGGGTTTGCGCGGGTGGCTGCGCAGTAACGTCAAAAATTGCAGTGAGCCCTGAGCCGCCATCGCGAGCAGGCACGCCCCACACTTGAAGTGCAGTTCCCTGTGGGGGCGAGCCTGCTCCGGGCGGCGTTCCGCCGAAAGCGGACTAACCTGCGGCACAGTTTTGGCCCAGTACCGATGCAGGACTCAGCAACAAATCTTCCAGGTAATCCAGATGCCGGTTGAGCGCGACTTGGGCCTTCGCGGCATCGCCTCGCTCCAGCGCATCCAGAATCTCCATGTGCTCCACGCAATATTCCTTCTGCTGCAGATCAAACTGCGCAATCGCCAAGGAAGTCAGCGGTACCAGGCTCTCAAGGAAATGCGCTAGCGGTGCATTCCCCGCCATTTGTGCCAACTGCAGATGAAACTCTCCCGACAAGCGAATCGCCCGGCCACGCTCGGTGCACTGATGCTCGTTATCGACCAGTGTCCGCAGGCGCTTCAAGTCTTGCGCGCAGGGTCGCTGACACGCCAGCCGCACCAGCATGATCTCGGCCAGACGCCGGGCGTGCAGTGTCTGCCGGGTCTGCTCGGCATCAAGCTCGGCGACGCGGGGACGATGGTTGACCCGAAGGATGATGATCTGCTGGTGGGACAGCCGCGTCAGCACATCACGCATGTCGCTGCGCCTTGCACCGAACATCTGCGCCAGGCTTTCTTCGGTAAAGCGACTGGCCGAATGGATGCGCTGTTCGAAAATGGCATCGAGGACACGCGAATACAGATCATCCACCGACGGGCGGACGGGCAGGGTGGCGAGCGTTTGTGGCGAGGCGAAGCTGTTCATGGCCAATCTCCAGTTCGAAGAGGTTTCAACTGCCGAGGTTGTCTTCCGGGATGTTCAGTTCGATGCCCATGCGCTGGCCTTCGCACAAAATGTGCCGGCGCATCTCGGCGCTGGCCTGGGCGCTGTTCTTGTTGCGGATCGCGCGCACCACGGCTTCGTTTTCTTCAAGGCGTTCAGCCAGATGCTCCGGGGAGTTGCGCAACACTTCGGCGCTTTGCTTGAGGGCATTGCTGGTTTGCTGGACCACGCTCTGGAAGATCGGGTTCGACGTCAGCGTGAACAGCTCTTCGTGGAACGCGATGTAGGCGCTTACGCCAGTTTCACTGTCATTGGCCTCCAGGGCTTCGCGCATGTCCATCAGGGTCAGGCGCAGTTGCCCGACCTCCTTGCTGCTGATGGACTGCGCCACGAGGCCGACGATGAACGGCTCGAGCGTGTAGCGCAGTTGCAGCACGTCTTCCAGGCTCGCTGCGGCCACTGCACTGTCATGCGCCTGGTTGTCAGCGAGATTGGCTTCGAGCACCACCACGCCTTTGCCCGGCATCGAACGCACCAGGCCAAGGGTTTCCAGGACGATGACGGCTTCACGCAGGCTCGGGCGGCTGATACCCAGCTGTTCGGCCAGTTCACGTTGCCCCGGCAGCATTTCGCCGGAGCGCCACTGACCTCGGGCCAAGGCGGCCCGTAGTTTTTCCACGACTGAAGTTACGACGGTCGACGAGGTAATCACTGTTCGCTCCATGAGCATTTAAAAGTGGTGAAGGTGTGCCGGCCAAGGCGAGGCCGGCACACCGTTGATTCAGAATTCCTGCTGATGTGCCGGTGCAATCGGTTTTCTTGGCTGGAAGGTATAACCCGCCTGGCCCGAAAGTACCTTGTTCGCCCGCTGCACATCGATGTCCTTTTCCCATCGCGCGATGGCGACGGTCGCCACGCAGTTACCGATCAGGTTGGTCAGCGCCCGGCCGATCCCCATGAACCAGTCCACGGCCAGCACCAGCACCAGGCCCACCACCGGAATGGCCGGAATGGCTGTCAGGGTGGCCGCCAGAATCACCAGCGCCGAGCCCGGAATACCGTGGGCCCCCTTGGAGGTGATCAACGATACCAACAGAATCGTCAGCAGGTCGGTCATTGCCAGCGGCGTGCCGGTGGCATTGGCGATGAACACGATGGCCAGGGTCAGGTAGATCGAGAAACCGTCGAGGTTGAACGAGTAACCCGTTGGAATCACCAGCCCGACCGTCGAACTGCCGATGCCCAGGTGCTCAAGCTTGCGCATGATTTGAGGCAGCACAGCGTCGGACGAAGCGGTGCCCATGACGATCAGCAGTTCTTCGCGCAGGTACTTGAGCAACGGCCACATCTTCAAGCCAGAGAGGCGCATCACCAGGCCGAGAATCAGCGTCACGAAAGCCACGCAGGTCAGGTAGAACAGGCCGACCAGGCTGCCCAGGTGTTGCAGCGAGTCCAGGCCATACTTGCTGGTGGTGAAGGCGATCGCACCGAACACACCGATCGGCGCCAGGCGCACGATCATGCCCATGATGCGGAAAATCACATGGCTGAGTTCATTGATCAGCCGCGAAATGCCCGATGCCGCCTCGCCCACCAGATTCAGCGCACTGCCGAACAGCACAGAGAACAGGAGGACTTGCAGGATGTTGTTATCGGCAAAGGCACCAATCACCGACGTCGGAATCAGGTCCATCAGGAACTGTGTGGTGGTGTGCATGTGCTGGCCGCGCTGGGCAATGTCGCCCATGTCGGCTGCGGAAAGCTGCTCCAGGTGAATGTTCGCACCGCTGCCGATACCGGTGCTGAAGGCAAACACCAGACCGATCACCAGAGCGATGGTGGTCAGGATTTCAAAGTAGATCACCGATTTTAGGCCGATACGGCCGACCTTCTTCAGGTCGCCGGCACCGCTGATGCCGCTGACCACTACGCAAAACACAATCAAGCCAATGAGCATTTTGATCAGCTTGATAAAACCGTCACCGAGCGGTTTGAGCTGAGCGGAGTATTCGGGAAGGGTCAGCCCACAGACGATGCCGAGCACCAGTCCGAGAACCACTTGGAGGAAGATTGAACGCGAGCACCATCTGAGCATGGGAGGAATCCTGGTCGGTGTCCTGGCTGCCGTGTGCGGAGCACATCAGATTCAGGACTTAATTATTGTGGTCTTACCGGTATGTCCAGTGCAGGCGCAGTCTAGGCGCTATTTTTGGGTGTTCGCAAGTAAAAATTAGAAAATTGGCATGACCGGTCTTACCAGTTGGTGAGTGAGCCCGGTTTAGAGCCTTTCCCCCCGACTGAATAAAAAACGTGCGAAAAAAAACCGGCCATCTCTGGCCGGTTTTTATAGCTACGGTTTAACGGGCTGATTAAGCGCCGTACACCGGCAGCTTCTTGCAGATGGCCTTGACCTTCTCACGAACGGCATCGATCACCGCTTCGTTGTTCAGGTCAGCCAGGATGTCGCAGATCCAGCCGGCCAGTTCCTTGCACTCTGCTTCCTTGAAGCCACGAGTGGTCACAGCCGGGGTGCCGAAGCGCAGGCCGGAGGTGACGAACGGGGAACGTGGATCGTTTGGCACGGAGTTCTTGTTCACGGTGATGAACGCTTTGCCCAGCGCGGCATCGGCGTCTTTACCGGAGATTTCCTGCTTGATCAGCGACAGCAGGAACAGGTGGTTCTGAGTACCACCGGAAACCACGTCGAAACCGCGCTCGATGAACACGCTGGCCATGGCCTGGGCGTTCTTCACCACTTGCTGCTGGTAAACCTTGAACTCAGGCTGCAGCGCTTCCTTGAAACAGATCGCCTTGGCCGCGATCACGTGCTCCAGAGGACCACCCTGAGCGCCCGGGAATACGGCGGAGTTCAGCTTCTTCTCGATATCGGCGTTGGCGCGAGCCAGGATCAGGCCACCACGTGGACCGCGCAGGGTCTTGTGGGTGGTGGTGGTCACGACGTCAGCGAATGGAACCGGGTTCGGGTAGACGCCAGCGGCGACCAGACCGGCCACGTGGGCCATGTCGACGAACAGGTAGGCACCTACTTTGTCGGCGATTGCACGGAAGCGCGGGAAGTCGAGGATCTGCGAGTAGGCAGAGAAACCGGCCACGATCATTTTCGGCTTGTGCTCAACGGCCAGGCGCTCGACTTCGTCGTAGTCGATCAGGCCGTTGGCGTCGATGCCGTACTGGATGGCGTTGTACAGCTTGCCCGAAGACGAAACGCTGGCACCGTGGGTCAGGTGACCGCCGTGGGCCAGGCTCATGCCCAGGATGGTGTCGCCGGCCGACAGCAGGGCCAGGTAAACGGCGCTGTTGGCTTGCGAACCGGCGTGCGGCTGAACGTTGGCGTAGTCGGCGCCGAACAGCTCTTTGGCGCGGTCGATAGCCAGCTGCTCGACGATGTCTACGTACTCGCAACCACCGTAGTAGCGCTTGCCCGGGTAACCTTCGGCGTACTTGTTGGTCAGTACCGAGCCTTGGGCTTCCATCACAGCAGGGCTGGTGTAGTTTTCCGAAGCGATCAGCTCAATGTGCTCTTCCTGGCGCTGAGCTTCTTGCTCCATGGCGGCAAAGAGATCGGCGTCGTACTTGGCAATAGTCAAATCACGGCTGAACATGGCGGTCCTCAAGGATCGGGGGCGGAAAAGGGGGGCATTCTAACCCAATGGGTTTTAGATGGCATATGAAACGGCATCATGTCGCAGACAAGTGGCATTCACGGTGCGCGGCTGAATATTCGGACACAAATTATCCCTGAAGCACGGAGTCGCATTGGGCATCCTTGTTTTTTGCGGGGCACACCTTGTTCTGGAAGCCTGGATAAAGACTTGAGCTGACGAGCGTCTTGCCCCTGAACGCTGGACAGGAGGCCGATGGATGATGCCCGTAACCGATCTGATGCCCACCACTCCCGTTTCTGCGCAGGCTTGCCCATTTCGTCGGATAGCCCTTGTATGGGCCATCCTGTTGGCTTGCATGGTGCCCGGCACGACGTACGCCCTGGCCAATGATCCTGTGCTGCTGGACAGTCCCGCCGGGCAGTTTGCAATCGATCCGGACACGCTGGCCATTTCCCTTACGACTTCACAGGGCAAGCGCCTGGCGCTGGCGTCCCCGGCGTTCAGCGGTAGCAGGGTCGAGCGGCTGTCGGATCACGAATGGCAAGTGGCGGCAGGTACGGCCCGGTACAAGGTCGCGGCCAATATCGAGTTCGGTGCCTTACGGGTGTCAGTCCGGTCGCAAGGTCCATCGGTGTTGAACTGGCCACGGACCGCGGATCCCGGGGCCATCAGGGCTTATGCATTTCCTTTTGGCGAGGGCAGTTATGTGCCGGCGGACGACCCCGGGTGGCTTGACTGGATGGTGCGTCGTTACGAGCCGGAAAGTGTGCTGAGTATTCTTTCCATGCCGTTCTGGACGGAGTTGCGAGAGGGGCTTTCCGTGACCTGGCTGTTGGAAACACCCCTGGATACAACGTTTGATGTCGAACGCAGGGAAGATCGGGCACGACCTGGTTTTACTCACCGCTTCTCCTCTTTATCACCCGATGCCGCTTATACCCTGCGTATTGTGCCCGGTCCGCAGGACCCGTTGGCCGGGGCGCGTGGATACCGGCAGTGGCTGCAAGCAAGCGGCCAGTTTGTCTCCTTGAACGACAAGATCGCTACGACGCCCGAAGTCGCCCGGTTAGGAGGGGCATCTCATATCTATCTGTGGGGCAGCGATCCGCTGAAAGTCGCGGACATCGTTCAATGGAGAGCGTTTCTGGAACAGTTTCGGCGCCAGCGAGGCGATGACACGCAACTGGCGGGCCGTCTGTGGAAGGTGCTTGATGATGAAAAGCGCAAAACCGTCGAGAAGGCGTTCAAGGCGGCAGCCAGGAACCCGGGTGATATCGAGCCGTGGCTGAAAAGAGAGGTGATTCGAGCGCTCAACGCGGCACTGTTGAAGGTGATTGCCCGTCCCGAAGTGACACCGCTGCCGGGCGGGCATGACCCTGGCGGTGAAGTGGCGTGGGCACGGGATATGAGCGTCGCCATGGAACAGGCCTTCGGTCCGCTGTTGGCTCCCGCCCGAGGTTGGGGAGGCGGTCTCTCGACCGACTTGGTCAGCGCGCTGCAATCGGCAGGTTTGCGCCGTGCCTGGCTGGGCGTCAGTGAGTGGCGAACGGCGCTTTGGCATCCTGAAGCCATTGAACAGGCCAAGGCGGCGGGTTACCTGGTCGGCGTCTATGACAGCTATGGCAGCGCTCACCCCTCGAACCTTGCGGCAACCTGGTCTACCGCGCAGATGGGCGATGAATTGGCGAATGCCGGTTACCGGGATCAAAACGGCCAACCCGCCACCGGTTTTGCCGGACGGGGGGTGTATGTCAGCGCTCGTGCCGCCCATGACTATGCTCGAAAACGCATCGATGCGATTGCACAAAACGCTGGGCTCAACAGCTATTTCCTGGATGTGGATGGCGCCGGCCCACCGCGTGAGGACCATACGCCCGGGCGCGAGACCAGTGAGTCGCAGGACAGTCAGAGCGTGCGCCAGAGGCTGGCTTATCCTGCCCGGGCATTTGGCCTGGTGACCGGGACGGAAGGCGGGTTGTCCTGGTACGCCCCACAGTTCGCGTTTGCCCAGGGCATGACGACGCAGCCCTTCGCCTGGATGGATCCTGACATGAAGGATTCACGCTCGCCGTACTATCGGGGCCGTTACTGGCCCGACGAAACGCCCAGTCTTTACTTCAAGCCTGTACCGCTCAAGTCTTCGATCGCCCGTTATGTGCGCTCGCCATGGTTTCGCCTGCCGCTTTATCAGATCGCCTTGCATGACAGCGTCGTGACAACCCATCACTGGGAGTACGGCTCATTGAAATTCAGCAATGAGTGGGAGGCGACGGCGCTCCTGCAGCTGTTGTACATGGTGCCACCGCTTTATCACCTGGCCGATGAAGTGCTCGATCGCGATCTGCCGGTGATCGCGGCCTATGACCGAATCTTCCGCCCGCTGCACGAGCGGCTGTTCAACGTGGCGATGGTGGATTTCAAGGTGTTGTCGACAGATCGCGCGCTCCAGCAATCAAGCTTTGCCGATGGAACGCGCATCACCGTGAACTTCAGCAGCGAGCCGATGGTGGCACAAGGTACGACGGTGCCTGCGCTGGCTGCGCGTGTCGAAGAACCTGACCAGCCTGTACGAGTGCATGAGATGAGTACGGTGTTCAAGGCACGTTGAGACGGCAGTGGTCAATCAAACATGAACAATGCATCGTTACTGTATTGGGCCTCGAACCGATTGGCCGGCATCGGTCGACCGAACAGATAACCCTGTACCTCGTCGCAACCGTGCTCCCTCAGGAAATCCAGCTGCTCTTGGGTTTCCACGCCTTCGGCGATCACCGCCAGGTTCAGGCTGTGGGCCATGGCAATGATTGCCCGGGCAATCTGTGCATCCTGCTCGCCGCTGGGCAGGCCATCGACAAAGGTGCGGTCGATCTTCAGAACATCGATCGGGAATTGCTTGAGGTAGTTGAGCGATGAGTAACCGGTACCGAAATCGTCGACCGCAATGCTCAGGCCGAGGTTTTTCAGGCCGTCGAGGATCTGCATCGCCTCGCTGACTTCACGCATCAGGATACTTTCGGTCAGCTCCAGTTCCAGGCACGCCGGTGGCAGGCCGGTTTCCTTGAGGATGGTGGCGATTCGCGTACCGAGTTGGCCGTCGGAGAACTGCCGCGCCGAGATGTTCACCGACACCTTCGGCACCCGCACCCTGGCCTGATGCCAGGCCTTGAGTTGGCGGCAGGCTTCGCTGATCACCCAGTCGCCGACATCCACCACCAGCCCGAGCTCTTCGAGCACAGGAATGAAATCCCCCGGCGGCACCAGCCCGCGGCGTGGATGACGCCAGCGCAACAGCGCCTCGGCACCGGTCAGGCGCTTGCCGTCACCGCTGAACTGCGGCTGGTAATACAGCACGAATTCGTTCTGTTCCAGGGCATGGCGCAAGTCGCTTTCCAGCTCCAGACGTTCCAGTGCACTGGCGTTCATGTCCGCCTGATAGAACTGGAAGTTGTTCTTGCCACGCTCCTTGGCGTGGTACATCGCGGTGTCGGCGTTCTTCATCAACTGGCTGAGTTCGTTGCCGTCCTGTGGACTCAGGGCGATGCCGATACTGGCCGTGACGAAGAACTCGCGGCCTTCGAGCACGAAGGGTTTCACCAGGCTGGCGAGAATCTGTTCGGCCACATGGATCGCCCGGTTCAGGGCGATTTCACGGTTGGCTCGCGGTTGCAGGAGCAAAGTGAATTCGTCACCGCCCATACGCGCCACGGTGTCGTCATCGGCGACGCAACCGAGCAGGCGCGTGGCCATTTCCTTGAGCATGCGGTCGCCGGCGGCGTGGCCCAGGGAGTCGTTGATCGGCTTGAAACGGTCGAGGTCGAGGAACATCAGCACCACCCACGACTTCTGCCGCTCGGCCGATTGCAGTGCCGTGTGCAGGCGATCCTGGAACAGCGAACGGTTGGGCAGGTGGGTCAGGGCGTCGTAGTAGGCGAGGCGGTGAATCCGCTGCTCGCTGGCCTTGCGCTCGCTGATGTCGCTGAAGAAACACACATAGCTGGCCAGGTCGCCTTCATCGTCGAGCACGGCGGTGATCCCGACCCAGGCCGGGTAATGCTCGCCATTACGGCGCTTGAGCCAGACTTCGCCCTCCCAGGTACTGTGCTGGCCCAATTGCTTGAGCACGTAACGCAGATGGGCTTCCTGCTGGTCGTCGACCGTCAGCATGTTCGGCAGCTGGTCGAGGACCTGCTCCACGGCGTAACCGCTGACACGACTGAAGGCTTCGTTGGCCTGGACGATGTAGCCGGCCGGGTCGGTGATCAGGATCGCCGAGGTCGAGTGTTCGAATACCGTGGCCGCCATGCGCAGGTCTTTTTCGGCCCGGCGTTGCTGGCTGATGTCGCGGCCGACGCCGAGCACGCCTTCGAAGGTGCCGTGTTCGTCCCAGACCAATACCAGGCGCAGTTCGATCGGGATCTTGCGCCCGTCGGCCCGCAGGCAATCGAACAGGAACAGTTGGGTTTGCACCTGGCTGCGCAACAGCGCCAGTTGGTCCGGCTGATCCAGCGCTTTGCTGACCCGGTCCATCAGGTGGTAGATGCCGGTCAGTTGTTGCGGGTTGGCGATGGTCGATTGCCAGCCGTTCTGGAAAATCCACTCGACGCCGTAACCCAGCACCGCTTGCACCGAGGGGCTGACGTAATTGAGGTTAAGGCGGCTGTCGGTGGAGAAGATCACGTCACTGATGCTTTCGGCGAGCATCCTGTAGCGCTGCTCGCTGTCGCGCAGGGATTCGCTGGCTTCGATCTGGTCGGTGATGTCCTTGGCCACGCCGATGATCCGCGTGACCTGGTCTTCCTTGTCCCGCGCCAGCGCCTGCTCGCGAATCTCGAAGCGTCGCCACTGGCCGTCCCGATGGCGGAAGCGCAATTGGCACTGCATCAACTGGCGATAACCGGCCTGGCGCTGGATCTGGCGGGAGCGGTGGTAATAGTCGGCGTCTTCGGGATGCAGGAGGATTTCCCAGAAGTATTCGCCCATCTGGTGCAGTTCGGTGCGGTTGTAACCCAGGGTCTGGCCCAGATGGTGGTTGCTGTAGATCATCCGCTGGCTGATCACATCCTGCACATACAGGTGATCCGGCACGGTGCGCACCACGTCCGACCAGAACCCTTCGCGCTCCTGCAGCGACAGTTCGATGAGCTTGCGGCTGGTGATGTCGGTGATGCTCAGGATCACCGCTTTATAGTCGTCCTGGGTTTGCGGCAGGCGCAGCACCAGCCACAGGTGCTGGTCGCGGCCGCTGGCGTCCTGGAGCTTGATTTCCAGTTCAAGCTGTTGCTGCCGGTTGAGCATCGCGTCGAGCACCTGGTTGCCGATGGCGGTGCCGTCCTGTGGGTTTCCGTCGATCAGCAGTTTCCAGGCTTTGTCGGCGCTATCGACATTAAGCAGTTGCAGCGCAACCTGGTTGACCTCGGTGATCCGCAGTTCCTTGAGCAATGGCCGTCGTTGCTCCGGGATCGCCAGCCACGCTTGCAGTTGCTCGCTGCCCTGCAGTTGCGCCTTGTCGAAAAAGACCTTGAGCCCGGACATGTCGAGGACGCACAAGGCCACGCCGGTGCCTTCGAAAATGTCCTGGTAACGCCGGCGGCCTTCATTCAACTGGCGCTGACGCCGGCGCATGTTCAGCAAGGCGAGGAACGGCAGCATGGAAAACGCCAGGCCCAGCAGGCATTTGCCGATGAACGCCGGCAGCAGCTCTTCCAGTACGCGCTGACGGTCAAACAGACCGCGCAGTTGCCAATCGCTGCTGCTCAGCGGGACGGTCAGCACGCTGTTGGCGACATCGTCCGCGGTCAACGTTCCCGGATTGACCGAGGGCAGCGCTTCGTCGCGGCTGATGATCTGATGATTGATGCGGTTCTCCACCAGCCACAACGGGCGGCCGCCGGCCTCGCCTTGTTTGGTCAGGGACGAAAAGAAGGTGGGTGTCAGGCGCAAGACCCAATAGCCTCGGGAACTGCCGCTGGCCTGGTGCAACAGTAAGTGCACCACGGAACCGTCGGTGGCATTGCTGAAATAGTGCGCCTGTGCGTGGCTGCGGCGTACCAGTTCACCCAGGTAGTCGCTGTCATCGCTGTCGGGAGCGCTGTCACTGATGACTCTTCCCGAGGGGCTGAGCAACGCCAGGCTGCGCAGATCAGGCAGCGATTGTTGCAGTTTGCGCAACAGGGCCTGCAATTCATCGGCGTCCTGCGGTTGCTCGACGATCGGCAGCAGGTTGAGGGCGATCTGCGCATTGAGCGCCATGTTCAGGCTGACCTGCGCGGCCAGATCGGCGGTGTAGTCGATGGTGTACTGGCGCTGGTTCTTCTGGGTTTCCCGCAACTGGTCGAGCAACTGCCAGAACAGCAGGGCCAACAGCAATAATACGAGTGTCGCCAAGGTGCCCTTCAAGGTCCCGCGCAGGGGGGAGCCGGGCGCTGTGGCCGGCGCACTGGAAGTCAGAGGCGGAGGGACAATGGACAAGCTGTAATCCTGCGGTTTGGCTGGACTGGCGCGACGTGCACTATAAGCCGGACGCCCGAAGGGCGGCTAGCATGCCTTGAGTTGTGGCGAAGTGCCAGCCCCTGTCCGTCGGCTGGACTGCCATCTGTCATTAAGGTAGCTTTGCCGGTTACGCGGGAGCGTTCCAGCTCCTAGACTCAGACTTTTTCAGCGTCGCCTCTTACGGACGACGCGCACGGTCTGGCCGGGCATTGCCTGCGCTCCAATCATTCATCAGTCACTGACCCTAGGTTCTCCATGGCTCAATACGTATTCACCATGCATCGGCTGGGCAAAGTTGTTCCGCCGAAGCGGGAAATCCTGAAAAACATTTCTCTGTCGTTCTTCCCTGGCGCCAAGATCGGCGTACTTGGCCTCAACGGTTCGGGTAAGTCCACGCTGCTGAAAATCATGGCCGGCGTCGACACCGAGTTCGAAGGCGAAGCCCGTCCGATGCCAGAGCTGAACATCGGCTACCTGCCACAGGAACCGATTCTGGACCCGACCAAAACCGTGCGTGAAGTGGTTGAGGAAGCGGTCAGCGTCATCAAGAACGCTCAGGCACGTCTGGACGAGGTCTACGCCGCGTACGCCGAACCGGATGCCGACTTCGACAAGCTGGCGGCTGAACAGGCCAAGCTCGAAGCTATCCTGCAAGCCGGCGATGGTCACAACCTTGAGCGTCAACTGGAAGTCGCCGCCGATGCGCTGCGTCTGCCAGCCTGGGATGCCAAGGTCGAAGTTCTGTCCGGTGGTGAAAAGCGTCGTGTGGCCCTGTGCCGCCTGCTGCTGTCCGCTCCGGACATGCTGCTGCTCGACGAACCGACCAACCACCTGGACGCCGATTCCGTTGCGTGGCTTGAGCACTTCCTGCACGACTTCCCGGGCACCGTGGTCGCGATCACGCACGACCGTTACTTCCTGGACAACGTTGCCGGCTGGATCCTGGAACTCGACCGCGGCGCGGGCATTCCTTACGAGGGCAACTATTCGGGTTGGCTGGAAGCCAAGTCCGATCGTCTGGCTGCCGAATCCAAGCAGCAGTCGGCCCACGAAAAAGCCATGAAGGAAGAACTGGAGTGGGTGCGCAAAGGCGCCAAGGCCCGTCAGTCCAAATCCAAGGCTCGTCTGCAACGCTTCGAAGAAATGCAGTCGCAGGAATTCCAGAAGCGCAGCGAAACCAACGAGATCTATATCCCGGCCGGTCCGCGCCTGGGCGACAAGGTCATCGAATTCAAGAACGTCACCAAGGGCTATGGCGACCGCGTGCTGATCGACAACCTGTCGTTCTCCATGCCTAAAGGCGCCATCGTCGGCGTGATCGGCGGTAACGGTGCCGGTAAATCGACCCTGTTCCGCATGCTGATGGGCAAGGAAACGCCGGATTCTGGCAGCATCGAAGTCGGTGAAACCGTGCAGTTGGCTTGCGTTGACCAGAGCCGCGAAGACCTGGACGGCAGCAAGACCGTGTTCCAGCAGATCTCCGACGGTTCCGACCAGATCCGCATCGGCAACTACGAGATCCCGTCGCGTACCTACGTCGGTCGCTTCAACTTCAAGGGCGGCGATCAGCAGAAGTTCGTCAAGGACCTGTCCGGTGGTGAGCGCGGTCGCTTGCACCTGGCCCTGACCCTGAAGGAGGGCGGCAACGTCCTGCTGCTCGACGAACCGTCCAACGACCTCGACGTTGAAACCCTGCGTTCCCTGGAAGAGGCCCTGCTGGACTTCCCGGGCGCCGCCATTGTGATCTCCCACGACCGGTGGTTCCTTGACCGCGTCGCGACTCACATCCTGGCGTACGAAGACGACTCGCAAGCGGTGTTCTTCGAAGGCAACTACACCGAGTACGAAGCCGACCGTAAAAAGCGTCTCGGCGAAGCGGCTGCCCAGCCGCATCGTGTACGCCACAAGAAGCTGGCCTGATTTCAGGTTGGTTGCATAAAGAGCGGAGCCTTCGGGCTCCGTTTTTTTTGCCTGTGTTTTTTCAATGACACCGAGCCGCGCCATTCGCGAGCAAGCCCGCTCCCACAGGGTTTTGTGAAAGGCACAAATCTCAATTCAGAAGAAGATCCCTGTGGGAGCGGGCTTGCTCGCGAAGGCGGTGTTCCTGATGGTGCATTGCTCGAATGGTGAATCCCTATTCAGGTGCAGAATGAGTCCAAAAAGCGGACTTATTTATATCCTGTGCACCATTTAATTTCATAAGTGCGACATTTTGCGCTGTTCCTGTGCGCGATTCGTTTGTTACAGTCCGGCCCAATCTCCTCCAACGACAACAAATTTGCCGAGACTTTTTCATGATCGAATCCGTCGAATCCTTCCTTGCGCGCCTGAAAAAACGCGACCCGGATCAACCCGAGTTTCAC
This sequence comes from Pseudomonas monachiensis, assembly GCF_047345015.1. NCBI lineage: Bacteria > Pseudomonadati > Pseudomonadota > Gammaproteobacteria > Pseudomonadales > Pseudomonadaceae > Pseudomonas > Pseudomonas monachiensis. Next base: position 5,333,302 of record NZ_CP178857.1, on the reverse strand, counting down.
CAGGCTGTCGAAGAAGTCCTGCGTACCCTGTGGCCGTTTCTTGAAGCCAATCCGCATTACCTGACCTCCGGCATCCTGGAGCGCATCTGCGAGCCGGAGCGTGCGGTGGTGTTTCGCGTGTCGTGGGTCGACGATCAGGGCAAGGTCCAGGTCAATCGTGGTTTCCGCATCCAGATGAACAGCGCAATCGGCCCGTACAAGGGTGGCCTGCGTTTCCACCCGTCGGTGAACATGGGCGTCCTGAAGTTCCTCGCCTTCGAGCAGACCTTCAAAAACTCCCTGACTTCATTGCCCATGGGCGGCGGCAAGGGCGGGTCGGACTTCGATCCGAAGGGTAAGAGCGACGCGGAAGTCATGCGCTTCTGCCAGGCCTTCATGAGCGAGTTGTACCGCCACATCGGTGCTGACGTTGACGTGCCGGCCGGGGACATCGGTGTCGGTGCGCGGGAAATCGGTTTCCTGTTCGGCCAGTACAAGCGCCTGAGCAACCAGTTCACCAGCGTGCTGACCGGCAAAGGCCCAAGCTACGGCGGTAGCCTGATTCGCCCGGAAGCCACCGGTTTCGGTTGCGTGTACTTCGCCGAAGAAATGCTCAAGCGTCGCGGTCTGGCCGTGGAGGGTAAACGCGTAGCGATCTCCGGCTCCGGCAACGTCGCGCAATACGCGGCGCGCAAGGTCATGGACCTGGGCGGCAAAGTGATTTCGCTGTCCGACTCCGAAGGCACGCTGTATTGCGAAAGCGGCCTGACCGAGGAGCAATGGCTGGCGGTGCTGGAGCTGAAAAACGTACAGCGCGGGCGCATCCGTGAGCTGGCCAGCCGTTTTGGCCTGGAATTTCGCGCCGGTGAACTGCCATGGGGCCTGAGCTGCGACATCGCACTGCCGTGCGCGACGCAAAACGAACTGGATGCCGACGCCGCTCGCACCTTGCTGCGCAACGGCTGCATCTGCGTGGCCGAAGGCGCGAACATGCCGACCACCCTTGAGGCGGTGGATCTGTTCATCGAGGCCGACATTCTGTTCGCGCCGGGCAAGGCGTCCAACGCCGGTGGTGTGGCGGTGAGCGGGCTGGAAATGTCGCAGAACGCCATGCGCCTGGCATGGACCGGTGGCGAAGTGGACAGCAAGCTGCACGCGATCATGCAGTCGATTCACCACGCTTGCGTGAATTACGGTGAGGAGAACGGCCGGGTCAACTACGTCAAGGGCGCGAACATCGCCGGCTTCGTCAAAGTCGCCGATGCCATGCTCGCCCAAGGTGTGGTCTAAGCCGGTTCGATACGGATCACCTCAATCAATTGATCCCCGGCAGGGCGCTGCCACAGCACTTCATCGTTGAGTCGTGCGCCGAGCAGTGCCCGTCCCAACGGTGAACCCCAATTGATCAGGTCGTGGGCGGCATCGGCCTGATCTTCGCCCACCAGTTGTACCCGGCGTTCGGTGGCGTGTTCATCGGCGTAGGTCACCCAGCTGCCGATCTGCACTTTCTCGGTCGAAGTCGCGGCGGGTACCACCTGAGCGCTGCCCAGGCGCTGCTTGAAGTAACGCAAATCACGTTCGAGATCCGCCAGGCGCTGCTTGTCGGCCTGCTCGCCTTTGGCCGATTGTTCGGCGTGCAGGGTTTGCAGTTCGGTGACTTTTCCCTGCAACAGGTCCAGGCCTTGCGGCGTGACGTAATTGGGCTGCGCGCTGACCTGCCGTTCGACTGGCTGATCGGCTTGCGCGGCGGCGTTATCTTCATTGACGAAGGCACGGCTCATGGAATTCTCCCGGTATAGGGTTTGGGCCATGGTCGCAGGCATTTGGTTTCACCGGATGTCTGAAAACGACTTATGGCGAGTGATAGGCCCGGGCGGCGTCCTGATCTTTCTGCTGCTGCCAGGCTTTACACCCGGCCATCCGTCTCACTCTCCCAAGCCGATGGCCCATAGATAAAGTCTAGAAGTGGATTTGTCGGGTGTATGTGAAAGGAGTGCATGCATTTTGTCGAACACCACATAACCCCCTGTGGGAGCGGGCTTGCTCGCGAAAGGGGCGTGTCAGCCAGCATCAATGTTGAGTGGCATATCGCATTCGCGAGCAAGCCCGCTCCCACAGGGTAAGTGGTGTGTCAGGTCAGTAGTGATACCACTTCAGCTCAAGCATCACTTCGTTCTCGGCCGTTGCCAAATGGCTGAACTCACGCTGGGCGCTCAAGCGCAGTCCGAGATTGCGGGATATTTCCCACTGTTGATTCAGGCTCAGGCTGCGGCGCACTTCACCATTGGTGAAAAAGTCGCCCTTGGCTTCCAGGCTCAAATTGCCCAGAGGGTTTTTCCACAGCACACCACTGTTGAACCCGGCGGCCGGGGCAATGAACGCGGCGAAGTCGCTGTTGTGCTCGATACGCACGGTGCCCAGGGCAAAACCGAGCAGGTCATCGCCCAGTTGCCAGGTGCCGCCACCACCGCCGTTGACATGGCTGACCAGGGTCTGGTCATCGTGCTTGCCCGGCACCCGCTCCAGGCCACCAGTGACTTGCCATGACAGCGGTTGCAGCAATTCGTTACGCGGGGTCAGGGAGCGAATGGTCGCCAGGTCCAGTTGCTGCACTTGCCAGTCATTGCCTTCGTACTGACGCAGTTTCAATTGCAGGATTTCGATCTGCGCGCCAAGGGGAAAGCTTTCGTTGTTGTCATTGAGGTCGTGATAAGCCATGCGCAAGCCGTACTCGCCAAAGGCTTTATCTCCACGGGTGCCGAGGCCGAGCTGCCAGGTGCGGGACTCGTGACCGTCTTCAGGCAGGCCCGGTTGCGGAATCTCCAGCTCCGGTGCCGGGTTCTGGTTGATTGCCCGCAGCAGTTCGAAGCTGCGCTGGGCGCGCGCCGGGTCGCGCTCCTGGCCATTGGCGCGGTAACGCTCCAGACGATAGGCCGCATCGATAATCAGCGCCTGACGGTCGCGGGGTTGCGCCTTGAATACCGGGTCCTGCAATTGTTTCTGATCGGCGCTGACTTTCAGCACCCATTGCTGCTCTTCAGGGTTCAACGGCTCGGCGCAGCTGAGCAACTCGCGCTCCCGGGACGGACGATACTGGATCGATTCCACCAGCCCAGCCGCTTTCACGGCTTTGACGGTGTCGGTCGGGATGGCCGTGAGCGGGAATTGCTCGGTCAGGCGCAGGCCCGGGCGGGCCACTTGCAGCAGTTCCAGCAAGCGGTACGAGCAGTTTTCGTCGAAGAAGAAATAGTCGAACTTGATCTGCTTGAGCTCCCAGACATGCTCGACCATGCGCGCGGTTTCCTGCCGGGTCAGGTTCAGGCGGTACTCCCACAGGTCGCGGTTTTCCAGGCTGCGGTATTCCGAGAGTTTTTCCTGGTAGGGCACCATCGCGAACAGGCCGGGATAGCCGCCCATCAGGCCTTTCCAGGCATAGATGATGCTGTTGTCCGAGCCCTCGATGTAGGCGCCGAAGTTGATCGCGTAACTGAGCAGCGAAGTCTTGTCGCTCTTCACTTCGGCCTGGTCAATGCGCAACAGGGTATGGCCGAACATCGAGGACGGGCTGTTCAAGTAGGCCGCCGGGAAGATCATCACCGCGCTGTCGGGCGAGACGTCCTTGAACCATTGCTTGAATTCGGCGCAGTCCGGCGTTGGCAGGCCGGTCAGGCCGAGTTGTTCTTTCAGCCAGCGGGTGCGGGCCGGGTAGGCGCATTGAGCGTGTGTTTCACCGGCACTGGCCGGGGCATACAAGGCTTGTACAGTCGCCGCCAGTTCATGGTCCGGATGTTCATTGCCGTCAGCGGCGAGGAAAAATTTCCGGTCACTGACATAGCTGCGCCAGCCACCGAGCTTGGCGGTTTCGTAATGGCCCAGGGAGATCCAGAAAGGGTCGTTGGCCAGTTGCTGCAAACGTTGTGGATCGATGTGAGGCGCGGCGGACAGCGGGGCGCAGACACACAGCGCCAGCCAGGCAAGGCGTTTGAGCATAGAGGGCAACTTAAATACCTGAGAAAAAGACCCAAAGAGGGGCAGGTCCAAAAAATAAAACCCGCTTCCCGAAAGAAGCGGGGCGGGTCGAGCTTAAGCCTGAGTCGCGTACTTGGCCAGACGAGGGTCGGCTTTGAGCACGGCCAGGGTGTTGGTATGCACGTCTTCTGCAGTCACGTCAGCCTTGCTGAAGATCTGCTGGAAGTGCTCGTGAGTGACGGCGGCGAAGTGCGCACGGTCTTCCGGCGCCACGCCCAGTACCACGGCATAGGTGGTCAGCGCTTCGCCCTGACCCTTGGCCATGTCTTCGGACAGTTCGTTCATCATGCCATTCATGGCAAACCAGGATTTGCCGCCATAGGTCAGCGCCGAATTGGTTGCGCAACCGTTGGTGCCTGAGGTCATGCCGAAGGTTGCGTTGCCGGAGGTGCCGTTGGTGGTGGATGCCAGGAAGTGAGCTGGAGTACCACGCTGGCCTTCGAACAGCATGTTACCCCAACCGCAATCCGGACCGCCTGGCGCTTGCGCCATGGCATTGATGGATACAGCGGTGAAGAGAGTACCAAGAAGAATCCGTTTCATAGCTTTGTTCTCTTTGTGTGCATACCAATAGACAAGGGAGTCTGGCCCGTTCCGGTGCCAGTGGGCCGGGCATTAGCCCAGCCGCGCAGTTTGGAGTTTAGGCACGATCACGGGGTTCCGTGATTTTTTGCAAAACATTCATGGGAAACACCGGCGCAAGCCCGGCCCGCCTGGGGTTGGCCGATTGACAATGCTCAGGCCTGCGGCGCTCCTTGCCAGTCGGGCATGGGCAGCGCCAGAATGCTGCCATCTGCCCCGCCTGATTGTAAGGAAGCCCGATGCCTGATCCTGTTGCTGCCAGCTTGCGTCTAGCGCCCGAAGCGCTGACCCGTCCGTTTTCCGCTGAACAGTTCAGCTTCTCTACCACCAATGATCTGGAGCCCTTTCGCGGTGTGCTTGGCCAGGAACGTGCGGTCGAAGCCTTGCAGTTCGGTGTGGCCATGCCACGCCCCGGTTACAACGTATTCGTCATGGGCGAGCCCGGCACCGGCCGGTTCTCGTTCGTCAAACGCTACCTCAAGGCCGAAGGCAAGCGCCTGCAGACCCCGGCGGACTGGGTCTATGTCAACAACTTCGATGAACCGCGCGAACCACGTGCCCTGGAGTTGCCGTCGGGCACTGCCGGTAACTTCATTGGCGATATCAACGTTTTGATCGACAACCTGCTGGCGACATTTCCGGCAGTCTTCGAGCATCCGTCCTACCAGCAGAAGAAAAGCAGCATCGACCGCGCCTTCAACCAGCGCTACGACAAGGCCCTTGACGTCATCGAGCGTCTGGCCCTGGAAAAGGAAGTCGCGCTCTACCGCGACGCCAGCAATATTGCCTTCACCCCGATGAGCGATGGCAAGGCGTTGGACGAGGCTGAATTCGCCCAGTTGCCGGAAGCCGAGCGCGAGCGCTTTCACGAAGATATTTCGGCACTGGAGGAGCGCCTGAACGAAGAGCTCGCCAGCCTGCCGCAATGGAAGCGCGAATCGAGCAACCAGCTGCGTCATCTGAACGAAGAAACCATCACCCTGGCCTTGCAGCCATTGTTGTCGCCACTGTCGGAGAAGTACGCCGAGAACGCGGCGGTCTGCGGTTATCTGCAAGCGATGCAGGTGTACTTGCTCAAGACCGTGGTCGAGCAACTGGTGGACGACAGCAAGACCGACGCTGTCGCCCGCAAGTTGCTGGAAGAACAATACGCGCCGAGCCTGGTGGTCGGTCACTCGGCCAGCGGCGGTGCGCCGGTGGTGTTCGAGCCGCACCCGACCTATGAAAACCTTTTCGGTCGCATCGAATACAGCACCGATCAGGGCGCGCTGTACACCACCTACCGCCAACTGCGACCGGGTGCCTTGCACCGGGCCAATGGCGGTTTCCTGATCCTTGAAGCGGACAAAATGCTCAGCGAGCCGTTCGTGTGGGACGCGCTGAAACGCGCCCTGCAATCGCGCAAGCTGAAAATGGAGTCACCGCTGGGTGAACTGGGGCGTCTGGCCACCGTGACCCTGACACCGCAACACATACCGTTGCAGGTCAAGGTCGTCATCATCGGTGCCCGTCAGCTGTATTACACGCTGCAAGACCTCGATCCGGACTTCCAGGAGATGTTCCGCGTCCTGGTGGATTTCGACGAAGACATCCCGATGGTCGACGAGAGCCTGGAGCAGTTCGCCCAGTTGCTCAAGACCCGTACTTCCGAGGAAGGCATGGCACCGCTGACAGCCGATGCGGTGGCACGCCTGGCGACCTACAGTGCGCGTCTGGCCGAGCATCAGGGGCGTTTGTCGGCGCGTATCGGTGATTTGTTTCAACTGGTCAGCGAGGCGGATTTCATTCGTCACCTGGCTGGCGATGAAATGACCGACGCCGGGCACATCGAACGTGCGCTCAAGGCCAAGGCCACGCGGACCGGGCGGGTGTCGGCGCGGATTCTCGACGACATGCTGGCCGGGATCATCCTGATCGACACTGACGGCGCGGCGGTCGGCAAGTGCAACGGCTTGACCGTTCTGGAGGTCGGTGACTCGGCCTTCGGCGTGCCGGCGCGGATTTCCGCCACGGTGTACCCCGGCGGCAGCGGTATTGTCGACATCGAGCGTGAGGTCAACCTCGGCCAGCCAATCCACTCCAAAGGCGTGATGATCCTTACCGGTTATCTGGGCAGCCGCTACGCCCAGGAGTTTCCGCTGGCGATTTCCGCGAGCATCGCCCTGGAGCAATCCTACGGTTATGTCGATGGCGACAGTGCTTCCCTGGGCGAGGCCTGCACCCTGATCTCGGCCTTGTCGAAAACCCCGCTCAAGCAGTGCTTCGCCATCACCGGTTCGATCAATCAGTTCGGCGAAGTGCAGGCGGTTGGCGGGGTCAACGAGAAGATCGAGGGCTTCTTCCGTCTGTGCGAAGCCCGCGGCTTGACCGGCGAGCAGGGGGCAATCATTCCTCACGCCAACGTCGCGACCCTGATGCTCGACGAGAAGGTGCTGACGGCAGTGCGTGCGGGGCAGTTCCATGTCTACGCGGTCCGTCAGGCCGACGAAGCCTTGAGCTTGCTGGTCGGCGAACCGGCCGGCGAGCCGGACGAAAATGGCGAGTTTCCTGAAGGCAGCGTGAACGCGCGAGTCGTGGAGCGCCTGCGGGTTATCGCGGAAATGATCAGTGAGGATGATCTCAAGGAAGCCGAGAAGGAGTTGGCGCAAGAGGCATTGGCGGAAACCAAACCGGCTTGATGCAGTAACCCATGTGGGAGCGGCGCACCGCCGCTCCCACATTTGTTTGTGTGAATACTGGAAAAGCGTCGTCGAAATGACGTCAATATTCACACTATGACCATTCGGCGCCTTTCGGTCTCGCCCTGGCCTGCAAGCCGGACTTTTCTTCTATTCTCTGCTCAAGGATATCGACGTAATCACAGGATCGAAACAGCCTTCCCATGGGGGCTGAATACCGGATCTACCGAGGGTCGCCGCCATGTCGCGCAACCTCTGCCTTACCCGTCAATGCCTGGGCCTTGTGACCCGTATCGAATGTGCCATCCGTCCATTGGCGGGAGATACGGGCATGTGGACTCTGCTGTTCGCCGCCGGAATGGCCGGTGAGCAACCTTCGGCCATCAAGGCCCAAGGCCCGTTTCATGGTCCGTTCGTCGCTGAATCAATCCTCGACACCATCGTTGAAAGCCTGACCCTGCACGGCTACGAATTGGCCGACGATCCGCAAATCTGGTGCCTGCACCTGCAAGCCCAACTGCGGGAAATCAATGGTGGTCGCTGCCGGAACATGGGCGGTTTCGAGTTTCACCCTGAGCACTGAGTGGCACTATTGATCAAGGCGCGTCATGTCGGCCTTGTCGAGTTTGACTTCGAAACCATATTGCACGGTGGCGAGGTCAGTGCGCTGGTAGGTTTCCAGGCGCGTAGGCTGCCCATAGAAATAATGCACGGCAAACTGCGCCGGACCCTGTGTGCTCGCGCCATGGCTGACCGATAGAATCTCCTTCAAGTAATTACCGCTGTCGTCCTTGGCGAAAAAGCGCCAGTCCTGTGCGGGAAATGCCTTCAGGTCCACCACCAGTGCATTGTCTTTGAGCGCGAGGCCCTTGGGCAGTTGACGGGCATCGACGGTTTGCTTGTCGACCGCGGCCAGGAACAGCGGCATCGAGCCCACCGCATAGGCCGGAGTCTGCGGAAACAGATTCAGGTCGTAAGTGATGGTGCCGCGCAGGGGGTCGATCTGGTACGCCTCTGACGGCAGTTCGATCGGCTCGTCGCGTTTTCCAAGCGTGTCTTCGGTAAAGAAGCTCACCGGACTTTCGCCGGGGTTGAACGATGTGCCGAGCAGTTCATCGTTGAAGGTGCGCAGGTGAGTGAATTCGATTCGCGCAGCGCTGGGGTCGTCGACCGACTGACTGATGCTGACGTTCTTTTTCAGTTGATCCTCACTCAGCGTTGCCCCTTTCAGCCAGCTCGCCGCCTGATCGTCATAGACCACCACGGACAGGTTCAAGGGCTGGATGGACTTGTCCGTGGTATTGGCATCGAAGCGCCGGATCGGCAGGTCGAGGTCCTTTCGGGTGACCGTGACGGCGGAAAAATCCAGCATGCTGACTTCGAGGGTTTCGATTGTCCCGTTGAAGTACACCTTCGAATAATGTCGTGCCTGCTGTTTCTCAAAGTTGCGTTGTTCTTCGTCGAGCTGTTTTTCCAGGGCCTCGCTCCAGCTCTTTTGCTGCTGCATCTTGGCCAGTTGCTGCTGATAGAAGGCAATTTGTACTGAGGTTTCGTTGATTGAGCCGGCGCGCGCGATGAATTGCCCGGTGCTGTCCCTGGCCTGGACGATCAGCGGGTTGAGCGGAGTTTCACTGACTTCGGGGGCCAGCGGCGCGCTGTTGTTGTATTCGATTTCTGCGTAGCTGTTCGTCAATGCCAGCAGGGTGACGCTCAGGTTGTCATTGGTGCGGGTCTGGCCTACGTCCTTTTTCGTCAGGTCGAAGCTGTACAGGCGACGTGGCGCGATGACTTCGACCTTGCCTTGCAGGCTCACCGGTTGCGGTTGTTGCTTTCTGTCGATGTCGAGGCCTTCGATGAAGGGGTAGGCCACGGTCAGGTCATCGGGGTTGGTCAGGTTGGAACTTGATGGGCTGAGCTGAATGCCAGGGTCGGTTTCCGACCATTCCGGCTGGAACGCAATCACCCGTTTGTTGCTCAGCGTGACCGACTGCCATTCCAGGCCATGGGGAAACAAAAACGCTGCAGGAACGCTGAAAGTGAAGGGGAACACTGGTTGCAGATCGGTCAGGTAGTCGGAACTGGAGTCCTTTTGCAGCACGAACAATCCGTTGATGTAGGTGTCGACCAGGGCCTGCGGGTTCGGGTAGTGCTTGAGCATGGCGAGGGCGTCTTCGCCGTATTCGGTTTCCATCGGCTTGCTGTCGAGCTTGAGTTGCGCGCGTTCGAGCAGCAGCAGCGAGCCGCCCAGCTCCGACACGGCATCCTTGAGCTTCGGATCCTGGATGGCGTCCAGCGACTTTTCGAATTGCGCGGTTTTTTCTTCGAGGCTGACCTGGCGTTTTTCGTCGCTGGGCGAGCAGCCGCTCAGCAGCAACGCCAGGCAAATTCCGGCACTCGTCAAAGGCAATCGCACATCCATTTTCCAGTCTTCCTGTCCGACATCACTGAGCAATCAATGATTTGGACACTAGCAGAAAAACTTTGATACACAGGCGCAGGTGGCGGATTTTTCGACGGTTTCTGGCAGCTTCTGGCTATAGGCGGGCGGCTGGTATACTCGCCGCCGTTTTCAGCCCTACTTGTGAGATTCAATGGAACGCTTTATCGAAAATGCAATGTACGCCTCGCGCTGGCTGTTGGCGCCGATCTATTTCGGTCTGTCCCTCGGGCTGTTGGCGCTGGCACTGAAATTCTTCCAGGAAGTCTTCCACGTCATCCCGAACGTGTTTTCGATGGCCGAATCGGACTTGATCCTGGTGCTGCTGTCTTTGATCGACATGGCCCTGGTGGGCGGTTTGCTGGTGATGGTGATGATTTCCGGCTACGAGAACTTCGTCTCGCAACTGGACATCGACGACAGCAAGGAGAAGCTCAACTGGCTGGGCACCATGGACTCTTCGTCGCTGAAGATGAAGGTGGCCGCATCGATCGTGGCGATCTCGTCCATTCACCTGCTGCGCATCTTCATGGACGCCAAGAACGTCGATCCCGAGCATCTGCAGTGGTACGTGATCATCCACATGACCTTCGTGGTCTCGGCATTTGCCATGGGTTACCTGGATAAAGTCACCAAGCACTGATCCGGACCGGCTCCCTTTGTGGCGAGGGAGCTTGCTCCCGCTGGATGGCGAAGTGATCCCGCTTTTTTGGGGCCGCTACGCAGCCCGGCGCGAGCAAGCTCGCTCGCCACAAGCTCCTGCAGTAACAGACAAACGGTCTGGCCAGTGGCTTGTGCTTTGATGCGCCGAAGCCTATCCCTGTAAAGAGGCTCGCTACTGCGTGAGGTGCGCTCATGAACCTGCAAGAGTTGAATGCGTATGCCGTCGCCGGGAAGGTCGATGAGCTGAACCTGATCTCGATGGAGGGCGGGATCTACCTGCTGGAGGCGCGGATGCATGGCACGGCGTATCCCTTGAGCGATACGCGCGGGCACATGATGAGCCTGCGTTCGGTGGAGCATGCCCGTGATGTGCTGCGCTCCTTTCCAAAGTTGCACTTCAATCTTGTGCACACGGTCGTGCATGACGAAATGTGCGGCCTGGTTGCCGATGTGGAGGAAAACCTGAAGGTGCCGATCGCCTGAGGCCCCTCATCAATGGCATGACATCTGTGCTAGTCTGCTGGCCCTTTTGGTTCCGGGCGCTCCGGGACGCGCTGTGCACGCATGGCAAGTTCCCGAGCCGTCCGCACAGCGGAGCAGTGTCATGTCCGAAGTAAATCTGTCCACCGACGAAACCCGCGTCAGCTACGGCATTGGCCGTCAGCTGGGCGACCAACTGCGCGACAACCCGCCACCGGGCGTAAGCCTGGACGCGATCCTGGCAGGTCTGACCGACGCGTTCGCCGGTAAGCCAAGCCGTGTGGGTCAGGAAGAAATGTCCGCCAGCTTCAAAGTCATCCGCGAAATCATGCAGGCCGAAGCTGCAGCCAAGGCTGAAGCGGCTGCTGGCGAAGGCCTGGCCTTCCTGGCTGAAAACGCCAAGCGTGACGGCATCACCACTCTGGCTTCCGGCCTGCAGTTCGAAGTCCTGACCGCTGGTGAAGGCGCCAAGCCATCCCGTGAAGATTCCGTGCGTACTCACTACCACGGCACCCTGATCGACGGCACTGTGTTCGACAGCTCGTACGAGCGCGGCGAGCCTGCGGAATTCCCGGTTGGCGGCGTGATCGCCGGCTGGACCGAAGCCCTGCAACTGATGAACGCCGGCAGCAAATGGCGCCTGTACGTGCCGAGCGAACTGGCTTACGGCGCTCAAGGCGTTGGCAGCATCCCGCCGCACAGCGTACTGGTGTTCGACGTCGAGTTGCTGGACGTTCTGTAATACCCGGCCCGATATGACGTCGGGCTAATGTGGGAGCGAGCCTGCTCGCGAAGACGGAGTGTCAGTCAGCATAAGTGTTGAATGTCAGATCGCTTTCGCGAGCAGGCTCGCTCCCACAGTTTCTTCGGTGATTTTCATATTTCGATCTTGTGGTGCAGTTCACTGTGCGGGCGCAACGCCCGGGCATAGCAGAACAGAAACAGATTACGCACCAGTTCCTTGAGCACCACCGGCTCGCTGGAACTCAGGCCATTGAGATCAAGATCACCCTGGTCCTGCAGTTCACTCAAGGCTTCTTCTTCAAGCACCGCACAGACTTCCCCGGTTTCCCGATGCAGGATCCTGAGGTAAGGGTGTGGGCGGTCCAGCCAGGCATCGATCAAGTAAGTCATGGTTCTCATCTCCATTGAAGGGCTTTATGAGAATAATTCTTATTCATCAAATAGCAAGGGTCTATTGGCGGTTTGCGCTTTTTTCCGGGTAAAGATTGCGTCAGGTCAAATCGACTGGCGTTTGGCTATTGCGAGGATTTACTGGGTGAAGCGGGGAGGGTGAGACGCCATCCCACGCCGGGCGCGGGATGGGTAACAGCAGGCTCAGACTTTTCTGACGAACTCGGACTTGAGTTTCATCGGGCCGATGCCGTCGATCTTGCAATCGATGTCGTGATCACCATCGCACAAGCGGATGTTCTTGACCTTGGTGCCGACCTTGACCACCAAAGACGTACCCTTGACCTTGAGGTCCTTGATCACGGTGATGGTGTCGCCGTCCTGCAGGACGTTGCCGACCGAATCCTTTTTCACTGCGTCATCGGACGCAGCTTCGGCTTCACCGCTGGCGGACCATTCGTGGGCGCACTCGGGGCAGATCAGCTGGGCGCCGTCTTCATAGGTGTATTCGGAATTGCATTTTGGGCAGGGTGGCAACGTGCTCACTAAGGCTCCTTGGATTCAGGATCGTTAAAAGCGCACATTATATAGGGTTTTAGCGGGGAGGGGGTGCAGCGTGGAAGAACCTGTGGGAGCGGGCTTGCTCGCGAAGACGGAATGACATTCAACATCTCTGTCGACTGTCACGCCGCATTCGCGAGCAAGCCCGCTCCCACAAGGGATATTCGTGGTCAGTGCGTACGCGCGACCGCGAACTCGCTCAGTTCAACCAGTGCATCACGGTACTCGCTGGCAGGCAGCGCTTCGAGGCACTTGATCGCACGGGCCACATAGTCACGGGCCAGTTGCGCGGTGTACTCCAGCGAGCCCGAGGCTTCCACGGCTTCGCGGATGCTTTCCAGGTCTTCGATCCCGCCTTTCTGGATCGCCTTGCGCACCAAGGCGGCCTGTTCCGGCGTACCTTCGCGCATGGTGTAGATCAGCGGCAGGGTCGGCTTGCCTTCGGCCAGGTCGTCACCGACGTTCTTGCCCAGGGTTTCGGCATCGCCTTTGTAGTCGAGCAGGTCATCGACCAGCTGGAAGGCCACGCCCAGGTGATCACCGAATGTACGCAGGGCTTCGGACTGTTCCGGCGAGGCCTGGCACAGGGCGGCGGCACTGTGGGTCGAGGCTTCGAAGAGCATCGCGGTCTTGCCGCGGATGACTTCCATGTAGGTTTCTTCGGTGGTGCTGGCGTCACGAACCTTCGACAGCTGCAACACTTCGCCTTCGGCGATGATGCGCGTGGCTTGCGAAAGGATCTTCATCACCGGCATCGAGCCCAGTTCGACCATCATTTCGAACGAGCGCGAATACAGGAAGTCGCCGACCAGTACGCTGGGCGCGTTGCCCCACATGGCATTGGCGGTCGAGCGGCCACGGCGCATGCCGGACATGTCGACCACGTCGTCATGCAGCAGGGTAGCGGTGTGCAGGAACTCGATGGTCGCGGCCAGCAGGCGCAGTTCGTCGCCCTCACGGCCAAGAGCCTTGCCACACAACAGCACCAATAAAGGACGCAGGCGTTTGCCGCCGGCCGAGGTAATGTAATCGCCGATTTTCGATACCAGCGGCACTCGGGAAGTCAGCTGCTTCTTGATGATGCCGTCGACGGCGCTAAAATCGTCCGCGACCGCGCGGTAGAAAGCTTGGGGTTGCATCAGCGACAGTCGCTCCAGAAGGGTTGCGCGGCATGCTAGGACCCACGCTTGCAGGTGTCAAGGCGCGATGGACGGCCCCTTGCAAGGCGCTCGTGCCTTGCGTACAATCGCGCACCCTGAACTTCCTGGGCAGCACCTGCCTTACGCAATTGCAAGCGGGCCTCCAGCCCAATGCAGCCATGCCAGCCAATACCTCTTCTTATAAAGAGCTGGGTGAGCAGGATTATCGGAGAAATACCATGTCTTATGCAGTAATCGTTACTGGCGGCAAGCAGTACAAAGTCGCCCCAGGTGAATACCTGAAGATCGAAAAACTGGAAATCGCTACCGGCGAATCCGTTACCTTTGATCGCGTTCTGTTGGTTGCCAATGGCGACGACGTGAATATCGGCGCTCCAGTTGTTGCTGGCGCTACCGTTGTGGCTGAAGTGATCTCCCAAGGTCGTCACGATAAAGTCCGCATCATCAAGTTCCGTCGCCGTAAGCACCACATGAAGCGTATGGGCCACCGCCAGTGGTACACCGAGATCAAAATCACCGGTATTCAGGCTTAATTACAGCCTAATTCCTCACTAGGAGAATTGAACTCATGGCACACAAAAAAGCTGGTGGTAGTACCCGTAACGGTCGCGACTCAGAAGCCAAACGCCTTGGCGTGAAGATGTATGGCGGCCAGGCTATCAAAGCAGGCAACATCATCGTGCGTCAGCGCGGCACCCAATTCCACGCTGGCTACGGCGTTGGCATGGGTAAAGATCACACCCTCTTCGCTAAAGTCGAAGGCGTGATCAAGTTCGAAGTAAAAGGCGCCTTCGGTCGTCGTTACGTGAGCGTAGTCGCAGCTTAATTGCGCGATCGCTGGAAAAGCCCTGTCTCGCGACGGGGCTTTTTCGTTTGTGGGGTGAGTCTCTTGCAAAGCTGTTTGTATGGGCTGTCGGCGTACGATGTAGGTATCGTGGTTCAGGGTCGCTGCGCTCATTTTTGCAAGAGTCTTATGTCTTGATTGTTTTTCGGCTCGTCCGTATGGCGAGAGGCGTTTGTTATGAAGTTTGTTGATGAAGTATCGATTCGCGTAAAGGCTGGTGATGGCGGCAATGGCGCCATGAGTTTCCGTCGGGAAAAATTTATCGAGAACGGTGGCCCGAACGGCGGTGATGGCGGTGACGGCGGTTCCATCTACATGATGGCCGACGAAAACCTCAACACCCTGGTGGACTACCGTTACACCCGGCACTTCGATGCCGAGCGTGGCTCCAACGGCGGCAGCACCGACTGCACCGGCAAGAAGGGTGAAGACCTGATCCTGCGCGTTCCGGTCGGCACCACGGTGATCGACTCCGCGACTCAGGAAGTCATCGGCGACCTGACCAAGGCCGGTCAGAAGTTGATGGTAGTGCAGGGCGGCTGGCACGGTCTGGGTAACACCCGTTTCAAATCCAGTACCAACCGCGCGCCGCGCCAGACCACTCCGGGCAAGCCGGGTGAGCAGCGCGACCTGAAGCTGGAAATGAAAGTACTGGCTGATGTCGGTCTGCTGGGCTTGCCGAACGCTGGTAAAAGTACCTTTATTCGTTCGGTTTCGGCTGCCAAGCCGAAAGTTGCCGACTACCCGTTCACCACGCTGGTGCCGAACCTGGGTGTGGTCAGCGTCGATCGCTGGAAGAGCTTCGTCATTGCCGATATTCCGGGTTTGATCGAGGGTGCTTCCGAAGGTGCTGGCCTGGGCATTCGCTTCCTCAAGCACTTGGCGCGCACGCGTCTGCTGCTGCACCTCGTGGACATGGCGCCGCTGGATGACGCCAGCGCACCGGATGCCGCTGAAGTGATCGTCAACGAGCTGATCAAGTTCAGCCCGTCCCTGGCGGAGCGTGATCGCTGGCTGGTCCTGAACAAGTGCGACCAGATCCTTGATGAAGAGCACGATGCTCGCGTCAAGGAAATCGTTGATCGCCTGGAATGGACGGGTCCGGTCTACGTGATTTCGGCCATCTCCAAGCTTGGTACCGAGCGTCTGTGCCACGACATCATGCGTTACATGGAAGATCGTGCTGATCGCCTGGCCAATGACCCGGCCTACAAGGAAGAGCTGGCCGATCTCGATCAGCGCATCGAAGATGAAGCTCGCGCGCAGCTGCAGGCGCTGGATGACAAGCGTGCCCTGCGTCGCAGCGGCGTGAAGTCGGTCCACGACATCGGCGACGATGATTGGGACGAAGAAGATGTGGATGACGAAGACGGTCCGGAAATCATTTACGTGCGTGACTGATTCGTTGCGATAAACTTAAGCGCCGCTCAATCGAGCGGCGTTTTGGTATCTGGAAATCGATTGTTGGTCACGAGTAACCACGAATAACGTCACGGGCAGTGCTAGGTCGCGTTGCCCTCAAGCTAAGGTTGAAGATGATGCGGAGCAAGGTGACAGGTGCGCAGCGTTGGGTCGTGAAGATCGGCAGCGCTTTGCTGACGGCGGACGGCAAAGGCCTGGATCGCGCGGCAATGGGTGTCTGGGTTGAGCAGATGGTGGCCTTGCATGAGGCGGGTGTCGAACTGGTGCTGGTGTCCTCCGGGGCGGTGGCGGCCGGCATGAGCCGTTTGGGCTGGACCTCGCGACCCAGTGCGATGCACGAGCTTCAGGCTGCCGCCGCAATCGGTCAGATGGGGTTGGTGCAGGCCTGGGAGTCGAGCTTTGCCGAGCATGGCCGGCATACCGCGCAGATTCTCCTGACTCACGACGACTTGTCCGATCGCAAGCGCTACCTGAACGCCCGCAGCACCTTGCGTGCGCTGGTCGAGCTGAAGGTTATTCCGGTGATCAACGAGAATGACACCGTGGTCACCGACGAAATCCGTTTTGGCGACAACGACACGCTCGCGGCGCTGGTGGCGAATCTGGTCGAGGCTGACCTGTTGGTGATCCTGACGGATCGCGACGGCATGTTCGACGCCGATCCGCGCAATAATCCGGATGCCCAGCTGATTTACGAGGCGCGTGCCGATGATCCGGCGCTCGATGCGGTGGCGGGCGGTACTGGTGGTGCGCTGGGGCGTGGCGGCATGCAGACCAAGTTGCGTGCTGCGCGTCTGGCGGCCCGTTCCGGCGCTCACACCATCATCGTTGGTGGGCGCATCGAGCGTGTGCTGGATCGCCTCAAGGCGGGCGAGCGCATCGGCACCTTGCTGTCGCCGGAGCGCGGCATGCTGGCGGCGCGCAAGCAGTGGCTGGCCGGTCATCTGCAAACCCGTGGCACTCTGGTGCTGGATGCGGGTGCAGTGATGGCGTTGTCCCAGGGCAACAAAAGTTTGCTGCCGGTTGGGGTCAAGTTGGTCCAGGGCAGCTTCCGTCGCGGTGAGATGGTGGTCTGCGTGGCGCCTGACGGTCGTGAAATTGCCCGTGGCCTGGCCAACTACAGTGCGCTGGAAGCGCAAAAAATCATCGGTCAGTCGTCCGAGGCGATTGTCGGTCTGTTGGGTTACATGGCGGAACCGGAACTGGTTCACCGCGATAACCTGATCCTGGTCTGAAGGAATACCTGAATGCGCGTGGCAAAAGGGTTGTTGGGGTTGCTGTTGGCGATGCCGCTGTTGGCTTCGGCCGAAGAGATTGGTCAGGTGTCGACGGTGTTCAAGTTCGTCGGGCCGAATGACCGGATCGTGGTCGAGGCCTTTGATGATCCCAAGGTTGATGGTGTGACCTGCTATCTGTCGCGCGCCAAGACCGGTGGGGTGAAGGGGGGTCTTGGTTTGGCCGAGGATCGTGCTGAAGCGTCTATCGCTTGCCGGCAGGTCGGGCCTATCAGCTTCAAGGGTGAGCTCAAGGATGGCGACGAGGTGTTCAAGGAGCGCACGTCCCTGGTGTTCAAGACCATGCAGGTGGTGCGTTTCCTCGACAAGAAGCGTAATACGCTGGTGTATCTGGTGTACAGCGATCGCCTGATCGAGGGCAGTCCGCAGAATGCGGTGACGGCGATTCCGATTTTGCCGTGGGCCCACACTCAGTAATTTCACACAATCAGAGTTGTGGGGGCGAGCAGGCTCGCTCTCACATTTTTTTGCGTCGAATTCACTGAATCGCAGGCAATAAAAAACCGACCCTGAGGTCGGTTTTTTAATGAACGAGTCGCTTAGGCAGCAGCGGCAACGTTCAGGGCCTTAACGTGGCCATTCAAACGGCTCTTATGGCGAGCAGCCTTGTTCTTGTGGATGATGCCTTTATCGGCCATACGGTCGATAACTGGCACAGCCAGAACGTATGCAGCTTGAGCTTTTTCAGCGTCTTTTGCGTCGATGGCCTTAACTACATTCTTGATGTAGGTACGAACCATGGAACGCAGGCTGGCGTTGTGGCTGCGACGCTTCTCAGCCTGTTTTGCACGTTTTTTGGCGGAAGGTGAGTTGGCCACCGTCGAGCTCCTCGAAAGACTTTTTAGGAAATAGCAAACAAAATAGGCCGCGAATCATGCCGATGAGTTGAGGTCTTGTCAAGGGCGGTTGAGACGTTCCGCTAAGTGGTAGGTGAAGCAAGCTTGGAGATTTCTTTCCAGCGTGCGACCTGTAAACTCGCGAGCTTTGGCTCTGTGCTGTTGCGGCGCGGAGTATCGCATAAGTAGGCGCGTAGTTCGCCTGCTGTTTATCGACAGGCACAAACTCTTTCCATGAATCTGCTCAAATCGTTGGCCGCCGTCAGCTCTATCACGATGCTTTCCCGGGTTCTGGGGTTTGTTCGCGACACCCTCATTGCGCGAACATTTGGCGCGGGAATGGCGACTGACGCCTTCTTTATCGCCTTCAAATTGCCCAATCTGTTGCGGCGGATCTTTGCCGAAGGGGCGTTTTCCCAGGCATTCGTGCCGATTCTTGCAGAATACAAAAGCCAGAAGGGTGAAGAGGCGACCCGCACATTCATTGCCTATGTCTCGGGCCTGCTGACGCTGGTACTGGCGCTGGTCACGGTGTTGGGCATGATCGCCGCGCCGTGGGTCATCTGGGTCACTGCGCCGGGTTTTACCGATACCCCGGAAAAATTCGAGCTCACTTCCAGCCTGTTGCGGGTGACCTTTCCCTACATATTGCTGATTTCCCTGTCGTCGCTGGCGGGCGCGATCCTCAACACCTGGAACCGTTTTTCGGTCCCGGCATTCGTGCCGACGCTGCTCAACGTCAGCATGATTATTTTTGCGTTGTTCCTCACGCCGTACTTCGATCCGCCCGTAATGGCGCTCGGCTGGGCGGTTCTGGCAGGTGGCCTGGCGCAGTTGCTCTACCAGCTGCCGCACCTGAAAAAAATCGGCATGCTGGTGCTGCCGCGCCTGAGCCTGCGCGACACCGGCGTCTGGCGCGTAATGAAGCAGATGCTGCCAGCCATCCTCGGTGTCTCGGTGAGTCAGATCTCGCTGATCATCAACACCATCTTCGCTTCGTTCCTGGTTGCCGGGTCCGTGTCCTGGATGTACTACGCCGACCGCTTGATGGAACTGCCTTCCGGCGTGCTGGGCGTGGCGTTGGGGACGATTCTGTTGCCGACCCTGGCCAAGACCTACGCCAGCAAGGATCGTCACGAATACTCGCGCATCCTCGATTGGGGCCTGCGCCTATGCTTCGTGCTGGTATTGCCTTGCGCCCTGGCGCTGGGGATTCTGGCCGAGCCGTTGACGGTTTCGCTGTTCCAGTACGGTCAGTTCGATGCCCATGATGCGGCGATGACCCAGCGCGCGTTGATCGCCTACTCCGTCGGTTTGCTCGGGATTATCGTGATCAAAGTGCTGGCGCCGGGCTTTTATGCGCAACAAAACATCCGCACGCCGGTAAAAATCGCGATTTTCACCCTGGTGGTCACCCAGCTGTTCAACCTGATGTTGATCGGACCGCTGGCCCACGCCGGCCTGGCTCTGGCTATCAGCGCTGGTGCCTGCTTGAATGCGGGGTTGCTGTTCTATCAACTGCGCAAGCAGCAGATGTACCAGCCACAACCGGGCTGGGCGAAGTTCGGCTTGAAACTGGTGATCGCGGTATCGGTGATGTCGGGCGTATTGCTGGCCGGGATGCATTTCATGCCGGCCTGGGGCGAGGGGCAGATGCTTGAGCGTTTCCTGCGCCTGGGTGCCTTGGTCGTTGCCGGTGTGGTGGCTTATTTCGGCATGTTAGTGTTGATGGGCTTTCGTTTGCGCGACTTCAATCGCAAGGCGCTGGGCTGAGGTTCTGGCCTCGATAAACACGGGCGAGCCGGCGGTTTTGTCGGCTCGATCACTTTGGGTTACGGTGTTGCCTGTCGTCGGCCGCCGGGTGTGGTTATAATCGACCACTTTATGAGCAAGAAGCGCGTTATGCAGCTGGTTCGAGGCCTCCACAATCTGCGCCCCCAGCATCGGGGCTGTGTCGCCACTATTGGCAACTTTGACGGTGTTCACCGTGGCCACCAGGCTATCCTGGCGCGCCTGCGTGAGCGTGCGCTCGAGTTGGGCGTGCCCAGTTGCGTGGTGATTTTCGAGCCGCAGCCGCGGGAGTTCTTCGCTCCGGACACCGCGCCGGCCCGTCTGGCCCGCCTGCGGGACAAGCTGCAATTGTTGGCCGCCGAAGGCGTCGACCGTGTGCTTTGCCTGGCTTTCAACCAGCGCCTGAGCAAGCTCAGTGCCAGTGAATTCGTCGATACCATTCTGGTGGATGGCCTTGGCGTGCAGCATCTGGAGGTCGGTGACGACTTCCGTTTCGGCTGTGACCGCGCGGGAGATTTCGATTTCCTGCTACAGGCAGGCACCCTTCAGGGTTTTACCGTCGAAGCGGCACAAACCGTCGAACTCGATGGCATCCGGGTCAGCAGCACGCAAGTTCGAAATGCCCTGGCCGCCGCGGATTTCGCCCTGGCCGAACGCCTGCTCGGGCGGCCGTACCGGATCGCCGGTCGCGTATTGCATGGCCAGAAGCTGGCCCGGCAGTTGGGTACGCCCACTGCCAATATTCAACTCAAGCGCCGTCGCGTGCCGCTCACCGGGGTTTACCTGGTGGATGTCGAGATCGACGGCAAGACCTGGCCCGGCGTCGCCAACATTGGCGTGCGGCCCACGGTTCAAGGTGATGGCAAAGCCCACCTGGAAGTGCATCTTTTAGATTTTGCCGGCGATCTGTATGACCGGCGTTTAACGGTGGTTTTCCACCACAAGCTGCGCGAAGAGCAGCGTTTCGCCTCTCTGGAGGCGTTGAAAACGGCGATCAACGCGGATGTCGCCGCCGCCCGTGCACTAGCCGCACCTAGCGCCCATCGCTAATGAAGAGCCTTAAATGACCGACTATAAAGCCACGCTAAACCTTCCGGACACCGCCTTCCCAATGAAGGCCGGCCTGCCACAGCGCGAACCGCAGATCCTGCAGCGCTGGGACAGTATTGGCCTGTACGGAAAGTTGCGCGAGATTGGCAAGGATCGTCCGAAGTTCGTATTGCACGACGGCCCTCCGTACGCCAACGGCTCGATTCACATCGGTCATGCGCTGAACAAGATTCTCAAGGACATGATCATCCGTTCGAAGACCCTGTCGGGCTTCGACGCGCCTTATGTTCCGGGCTGGGACTGCCACGGCCTGCCGATCGAGCACAAGGTCGAAGTGACCCACGGCAAGAACCTGGGCGCGGACAAGACCCGCGAACTGTGCCGGGCCTACGCCACCGAGCAGATCGAAGGGCAGAAGTCCGAGTTCATCCGTCTCGGCGTGCTGGGCGACTTCGCCAACCCGTACAAGACCATGGACTTCAAGAACGAGGCCGGTGAAATCCGTGCCTTGGCCGAAATCGTCAAGGGTGGTTTCGTGTTCAAGGGCCTGAAGCCTGTGAACTGGTGTTTCGACTGCGGTTCGGCCCTGGCCGAAGCGGAAGTCGAGTACGAGAACAAGAAGTCCTCGACCATCGACGTGGCGTTCCCGATTGCCGATGAAGCCCAACTGGCTGCCGCCTTCGGCCTGCCATCGCTGGCCAAGCCTGCCTCGATCGTGATCTGGACCACCACCCCGTGGACCATCCCGGCCAACCAGGCGTTGAACGTTCACCCGGAATTCAACTACGCCCTGGTCGACGTCGGCGACAAGCTGCTGGTACTGGCTGAAGAGCTGGTCGAGTCGTGCCTGGTGCGCTACTCGCTGGAAGGTTCGGTCATTGCGACCACCACCGGTAAAGCGCTGGAGCTGATCAACTTCCGTCACCCGTTCTACGACCGTCTGTCGCCGGTTTACCTGGCCGACTACGTTGAACTGGGCGCCGGCACCGGTGTGGTTCACTCCGCTCCGGCCTACGGTGTGGACGACTTCGTGACCTGCAAGAAGTACGGCATGGTCAACGATGACATCCTCAATCCGGTCCAAAGCAACGGCGTGTACGCGACCTCGCTGGAATTCTTCGGCGGCCAGTTCATCTGGAAGGCCAACCCGGCCATCGTCGACAAGCTGACCGAAGTCGGTGCGCTGCTGCACACCACTATCATCGAACACAGCTACATGCACTGCTGGCGCCACAAGACCCCGCTGATCTACCGCGCCACCGCGCAGTGGTTCATCGGTATGGACAAGCAGCCGACCACCGGCGACACCCTGCGTCAGCGCTCGCTCAAAGCCATCGAAGAAACACAGTTCGTTCCGGCCTGGGGTCAGGCGCGCCTGCACTCGATGATCGCCAACCGCCCGGACTGGTGCATTTCCCGCCAGCGCAACTGGGGCGTGCCGATCCCGTTCTTCCTGAACAAGGAAAGCGGCGAGCTGCACCCACGTACCGTCGAGCTGATGGAAATCGTGGCCAAGCGCGTTGAAGTCGAAGGCATCGAGGCCTGGTTCAAGCTGGACGCCGCCGAGTTGCTGGGCGATGAAGCGCCGCAGTACGACAAGATCAGCGACACCCTGGACGTCTGGTTCGACTCGGGCACCACGCACTGGCACGTCCTGCGCGGTTCGCACCCGATGGGCCACGAAACCGGCCCGCGCGCCGACCTGTACCTGGAAGGTTCGGACCAACACCGTGGCTGGTTCCACTCGTCGCTGCTGACCGGTTGCGCCATCGACAATCACGCGCCGTATCGCGAGCTGCTGACCCACGGCTTCACCGTCGACGAGTCCGGCCGCAAGATGTCCAAGTCCCTGGGCAACGTGATTGCTCCGCAGAAAGTCAACGACACCCTGGGCGCCGACATCATGCGTCTGTGGGTCGCTTCGACCGACTATTCGGGCGAAATGGCGGTTTCCGAGCAGATCCTGCAACGCAGTGCGGACGCCTACCGGCGTATCCGTAATACCGCGCGCTTCCTGCTTTCGAACCTGACCGGTTTCAACCCGGCCACCGACCTGCTGCCGGCCGAAGAAATGCTGGCTCTGGACCGTTGGGCCGTGGACCGTACCCTGCTGCTGCAGCGCGAGCTGCAAGAGCACTACGGCGAATACCGCTTCTGGAACGTGTACTCGAAGATCCACAACTTCTGCGTGCAGGAACTGGGCGGCTTCTACCTCGACATCATCAAGGACCGTCAGTACACCACTGGCGCGAACAGCAAGGCCCGCCGTTCGGCGCAAACCGCGCTGTTTCACATCTGCGAAGCGCTGGTTCGCTGGATCGCACCGATCCTGGCCTTCACCGCTGACGAGCTGTGGCAATACCTGCCGGGTGAGCGTAACGAATCGGTGATGCTCAACACCTGGTACGAAGGCCTGACCGAATTGCCGGAAGGCTTCGAACTGGGTCGCGCGTATTGGGACCGGATCATGGCCGTGAAGGTTGCGGTCAACAAGGAAATGGAAATCCAGCGTGCCGCCAAGGCCGTCGGTGGCAACCTGCAGGCCGAAGTGACGCTGTTCGCCGAAGACGCACTGACCGCCGACCTGGCCAAACTGAGCAACGAACTGCGCTTCGTACTGATCACTTCGACCGCTGCTGTTGCACCGCTGGTGCAAGCACCGGCCGATGCCGTGGTCACCGAAGTCAGCGGCCTGAAGCTGAAGATCGTCAAGTCGAGCCACGCCAAGTGCGCTCGTTGCTGGCACTGCCGTGAAGACGTCGGCGTGAACCCGGAGCACCCGGAAATCTGCGGCCGTTGCGTCGACAACATCAGCGGCGCTGGCGAGGTCCGTCATTATGCCTAATGCCGTTGGCCGTTTCGGACGGCTGAGCTGGCTTTGGTTGAGTCTGCTGGTCCTGGTCATCGACCAGGCCAGCAAGTTCTACTTTGAAGGCAAGCTCGAGATGTATCAGCAAATCGTGGTGATTCCCGATTTGTTCAGCTGGACCCTGGCCTACAACACTGGCGCGGCGTTCAGCTTCCTGGCTGACAGCTCCGGCTGGCAGCGCTGGCTGTTCGCGTTGATCGCTATCGTGGTCAGTGCGGTGCTGGTGGTGTGGCTCAAGCGTCTGGGCCGCAACGAGACCTGGCTGGCGGTTGCGCTGGCACTGGTGCTCGGTGGCGCGCTGGGCAATCTGTATGACCGCATTGCCCTGGGCCATGTGATCGATTTCATTCTGGTGCATTGGCAGAACCGCTGGCACTTCCCGGCGTTCAACTTTGCCGACAGTGCCATTACTGTTGGTGCTGTCATGCTGGCACTGGATATGTTCAAAAGTAAAAAGACCGGAGAAACCGTTCATGACTGAACAGGTATTGGCTGAACAACGCATCGGCCAGAACACGGAAGTCACCTTGCATTTCGCATTGCGCCTGGAGAACGGCGACACGGTGGACAGCACTTTCGACAAAGCCCCGGCGACCTTCAAGGTCGGTGATGGCAACCTGTTGCCAGGTTTCGAAGCGGCGCTGTTCGGTTTCAAGGCCGGTGACAAGCGTACGCTGAGCATCGAGCCGGAAAACGCTTTCGGCCAGCCGAACCCGCAAAACGTGCAGATCATCCCGCGTTCCCAGTTCCAGGACATGGAACTGTCGCCTGGTTTGCTGGTGATCTTCAACGATGCGGCCAATACTGAATTGCCGGGCGTGGTCAAAGAGTTCGATGACGCGCAAGTGACCATTGACTTCAACCACCCGCTGGCGGGCAAGACCTTGACCTTTGACGTGGAAATCATTTCCGTCAAAGCGCTGTAACTGACCGGACACGGTCAAAAATGTGGGAGCGGGCTTGCTCGCTCCCACAGTTAGTTTCTACAGTTTTCGCTATTTCTTGCGCGCAAGACACGAGGCACAGCATGCAAATCAAACTCGCCAACCCCCGTGGCTTCTGCGCCGGTGTGGACCGTGCGATCGAAATCGTCAACCGCGCCCTGGAAGTCTTCGGGCCGCCGATCTATGTACGCCACGAAGTGGTCCACAACAAATTTGTCGTCGAAGACCTGCGCTCCCGTGGAGCGATCTTCGTTGAAGAACTGGATCAGGTGCCGGACGACGTCATCGTGATCTTCAGTGCCCACGGCGTTTCCCAGGCCGTGCGCAGCGAAGCGGCTGGTCGTGGGCTGAAAGTGTTCGACGCCACGTGCCCGCTGGTGACCAAAGTCCACATCGAAGTGGCGCGCTACAGCCGTGACGGCCGAGAGTGCATTCTGATCGGCCACGCCGGTCACCCGGAAGTCGAAGGCACCATGGGCCAGTACGATGGCGGCAATGGCGGCGCGATCTACCTGGTCGAAGACGAGAAGGATGTCGCGGCGTTGCAGGTGAACAACCCTGAAAAGCTCGCCTTCGTGACCCAGACCACGCTGTCGATGGACGATACCAGTCGTGTTATCGACGCCCTGCGTTCGCGCTTTCCGGCCATCGGTGGACCGCGCAAGGACGACATTTGCTACGCCACGCAAAACCGTCAGGATGCGGTCAAGCAACTGGCGGACGAGTGCGACGTGGTGCTGGTGGTCGGCAGCCCGAACAGCTCCAACTCCAATCGCTTGCGCGAATTGGCAGAACGCATGTCCACTCCTGCCTACCTGATCGACGGTGCTGAAGACCTGCAAAAGAGCTGGTTCGACGGCGTTGAGCGTATCGGTATCACCGCCGGTGCATCTGCCCCGGAAGTCCTGGTGCGCGGCGTGATCCAGCAGTTGCAGGCCTGGGGTGCAACCGGTGCCGATGAACTGGCCGGTCGCGAGGAAAACATCACGTTCTCGATGCCTAAAGAACTGCGCGTTCGCTCGTTGACCTGAATGTTCTCCTTTTTTCGCATAACGGATGCTCAGCCTTGTCGCTGCGCAGGCTGACGCGACCGGTCCGAGCCAGCACCACTTGATGTTGGCTCACCGGTTCGCGAACGGCGCAAATGTGTAAAGTCCCTCCTAACAGTGACTCGCCCTGACCTCTGAACCGTATGGAGCTTTCGACCGTACTGTTCCCCACAATCGACACGCGTGGGCCGCTCTGGCGTTCGGTCAGTAGTGGATTGTCGCTGTCCATTTCCCCTTTGCCGCTGATATCCAGAATGATCCGCCAGCCTTGGCCCCAGTCGCCATTGATGCCGTGAATCACCACGGCCTGGTTGCGGGTGATGGCTTCGCTCCGGGCGGTACGAATACCGCTGGACAGAGCCTGTGCCGCTTGCTGTCTTTGGTTCGATTCGATCAGCGTTGCGAACGCCGGACTGACCAAATGCAGAACAATTCCTGTAATTGCCAGTCCCATGAGCAGTTCGATCAGGCTGAAGCCTTGTTGCCGCATGACATCTCCCTCCGTGGCGTGCTGTGGCTCGCGCAATCCCTGCGCGAGAAATGGCAACGCAAACGCACCGCATCGCTCGAATGTGGTGCCGCGCAAGAGCAGGTATAGCCGAAGGAAACAGAAGGCCCCGATGGATCATCCTACAAAAGGTTTCACGCTGATCGAGTTGCTGGTCGCGATCGCGATCCTTCTGATTCTGCTGACTCTGGCTGTGCCGGCGTTTACCCGCTCGACGCAAACAACCAGGGCTGATACTGAAATCGCTGACCTGCGACGAGCCTTGAATTTTGCCCGGTTAGAAGCCATCGATCGGGGCAATACCACACGGGTGCGCCCGACGGCCGGCGGGGATGTCTGGAGCGGGGAGCTGACGATTTACGACGGTACTGGCGCTTTGGCCAATGTATTGCGGGTTGTTCCGGCGATGAGCGGCGGCGCAACTCTGGCGCTAACCTCTGGCATCACTGCCATCGATTTCAACAGTATGGGCGGATTGTCATCACCGTCCTCAGAGGTGGTGATCAGCTATGGGCGGGGCACACAAAGCAGGACGCTGACGGTGTGTTTGAACGGACGAATTCTAATGGGTGGAAGTTGCGGATGAGGGCCGGGAGGCAAAGAGCGCAGGAGGGTATGACGCTGGTCGAAGTCCAGGTGGCGTTAGTCATTCTGGGAGTGGGCTTGCTGGGGGCGGCGGCGTTTCAGCTCAATGCGCTGAAGTACACGGACAGCGCGCGCATGACCAGTCAGGCCAGTTTTATCGCCTACGACCTGATGGACCGCATTCGCGCCAATGCCGCAGCGGATTACACCATTGCGCCGCCGACTTCGGGCAACCCCGACGTTACCCGGGATCAGGACCTGTTTGACTTCAACACCAACATCGTCAGTTCACTCGGTGCCTCCGCGACGGGCAGTGTCACTGTCAGCCAGAAGGTGTACACCATCACGATTACCTGGGACGACTCGCGGGCTGCGAAGGCTGCCGACTCGCGGCGCAATTTCGTCCTGAGCAGTCGCGCGGACATTGATCCGACGGTGATCCCGTGAGTCGGCGCAGCAGGGGTTTTAGCCTGGTCGAGTTGCTGATCGCCCTGGCATTGAGCCTGATCGTGGTGCTGGGCGTGGTGCAGGTTTTCATCGCAGCCAAGAACACTTATCTCAGCCAGAACGCGGCCGCGAACATGCAGGAGGACGCACGTTTTGTGTTGAGCAAAATGATTCAGGAAGTCCGCATGGTCGGGATGTTCGGTTGTCTGGAAACGATCACCGATTCAAGTCAGAAAGGTGATTTCCATGCCAGTCAGCTAGCACCGATCCGTTGGGACAGCGGCGGCCGTAAGTTGACGCTGGTTACGGCGGATGTCGGCGTTAATGGTGACAAGCCGGACTGGACCGTACTTTCCGATTGTCGAACCCATTCGACGGCCTACAGTGAAGGTCGGAAGCCAGTGGCAGGGCAGCTGGCATTTCCGATCCGGCGGCTGACTTATAGCTACAGCAACGACCAACTGCTGATGAAGAGCGGGGCTGCAGCACCACAGGTGCTGGTGGATAACGTCAGCGCTTTTGACGTGAGCTTCGGCCTGGCCAGCACGGCCACTGATCTGGCAGCTTCGCGTTACAGCAGCAACCCGCCGGACGCCGCGCTGATTCGTAGTGTTCGCCTGAGCCTGACTCTCTTCGATCCGAACCACCGGGTGGCCGATCAAACCTTCAACGTGGTTGCCGCCCTGCGCAACCGCTTGCCATGAAGGAGTGCCAATGAATCGTGCTCCCAAGACGTATTTCGCCCAACGCGGCATGGCCCTGTTGGTCAGCCTGGTGTTCTTGCTCTTGCTGACGTTGATTGGTCTTTCATCGATGCAGAGCGCCACCCTGCAGGAAAAAATGGCCGCTAGCGTCGCCTTGCGCAACCAGTCGTTCCAGAGTGCCGAAGCCGCATTGCGGGTCGGCGAGGGTACGGTGCAGCGGGACAGTTATGCGCTGCCTGTTTGCAGCGGCATCGTGCAATGTGCACCACCGTCCGAGTCTTCGACAATTACCGCTGCCGGTTTCAACGCCTCTTCCGGCGTGACCTGGATTGCATCGGACAAGGGTTTTTATGGCGTGCAAAACATCGGTATCAGCCAAAATGCGGTGAATGTGCCAATCAATACCCCGGCAACCTTGTATCGGGTAACGGCAGTCGGCATCGCGGGGCACTCGCGCAGTGTGGTGGAGAGCATCTATGCGAAGTACTGAGCGACCTGCCAGGTTATGGTCGCAACTATTTGTTGTCGTCGCGCTTGACCTGTCGATGTCGGCGCACGCTGCCACATCAGTGGATTCGCCAGCGCTGAACCGGCCAACCTGTCTGGCCAATGGCAACTGGTACGGTTTTTATCACAGCAATCAGGGGTTGAAGGCCGTCTGCCTGAAGCTGCCCGCTGCGATCAGCGTTAAGATGCTCGACAGCAACGCCGATGGAGTGGTCGACAACAGCGACACACTATCCGATGGCGTGATCTTTATCGGAGAACATTCGACCCGGGACGCCAGCGACAGCGGCGGGGTCGTGAACGATTCCACTGGCGACGGTACTGCGGGGATGGAAAAATCCGGCGGCAGCCGTCGCATCATGTGGCGACAAATACAGTGAGTGAGAGTTGATGCATGCGTAGTTCCAACCGCGGTTTTACCCTGATCGAAATCATGATCGTGATTGCGATCATCGGTATTGTCATGACCATTGCTGCCCCGAGTCTCACCGAATACATGAACAAGGGCCGTCGCGCAGAAGCAGCCGGTCTGCTCTCGGAGCAGGCGCAACTCCTGGAGCGCTTCTACTCGCAGAAAAATGCCTACACCGATGCGACGGGCCTCAGTGCCGGCAATGATTACTACAGCATCACACCGACCCTGACCGACCAGACCTTTCTGCTGACGGCGGTGCGCAAGGCTGATTCGAGCATGGCCACTGACAAGTGCGGTGATCTGACCATCACCAACACCGGTGTGCTCGGTATGGTCAACGCGGAATCCGGCCTGACCAGCAAAGACTGCTGGGGGCGCTGAGTTTTTTTCGGGTGCCTTTTGTACCCTCTGTCTATTTAACGATTGGATCAGAACATGACCAGGCAACAGCAAGTGGTGATTGTCGGCGGCGGGGTGATTGGTTTGCTGACGGCGTTCAATCTCGCCTCCGAAGTGCAAAGCGTTGTGCTGCTGGATCGCTCGAGCGTCGGCCAGGAATCGTCCTGGGCCGGTGGCGGCATCGTTTCGCCGCTTTACCCGTGGCGCTACAGCCCGGCGGTCACCGCATTGGCTCACTGGTCCCAGGACTTTTATCCACAGCTGGGCGAGCGCTTGTTTGCCGCCACTGGGGTTGATCCTGAAGTGCACACCACCGGTCTGTACTGGCTGGATCTGGATGACGAGGCTGAAGCCCTGGCATGGGCCGCCCGGGAAAATCGCCCGCTCAGCGCGGTGGATATATCGGCCGCACACGACGCCGTGCCGGTGCTGGGCAGTGGTTTTGCCCGGGCGATCTACATGGCCGACGTCGCCAACGTGCGCAACCCGCGTCTGGTGAAGTCACTCAAGGCCGCATTGCTGGCACTGCCGAACGTGACGATCCATGAGCAGTGCGAAGTCAGCGGGTTTGTTCGTGACGGCAACAAAGTGGTCGGCGTGCAGACCTCCACAGGTACTGTCCCGGGCGATCAAGTTGTCCTGACGGCGGGGGCCTGGAGCGGTGATTTGCTCAAGCTGCTTGATCTGACGCTGCCGGTCGAGCCGGTGAAAGGGCAGATGATTCTCTACAAGTGTGCGGCGGATTTCCTGCCGAGCATGGTCCTGGCCAAGGGCCGTTATGCGATTCCCCGGCGCGACGGGCACATACTGATCGGCAGTACGTTGGAGCATGAGGGCTATGACAAGACGCCGACCGGGTCGGCACTGGAAAGCCTGAAGGCGTCCGCGGTGGAATTGATCCCGGCACTGGCCAATGCCGAAGTGGTGGGGCATTGGGCCGGATTGCGTCCGGGATCACCCGAGGGCATTCCTTACATCGGCCCGGTGCCGGGGTTTGACGGGCTCTGGCTCAACTGCGGGCATTACCGTAACGGGCTGGTGCTGGCGCCGGCATCATGCCAGCTGTTTGCCGATGTGATGCTGGGCCGGGCACCGATTATCGATCCGGCGCCTTATGCGCCTGCCGGAAGACTTTGACAAGATCGCAGCCTGCGGCAGCTCCTACAGTAGGCACGCTCTCATGTAGGAGCTGCCGAAGGCTGCGATCTTTTTAAAGCCTCAATCCAATCCCAACTTCTTGAGCCTGTAGCGCATCGACCTGAATGACAGGTTCAACCGCTGGGCCGCCGCCGTGCGGTTCCAGCGGGTTTCCTCCAGGGCCTGGAGCAGCAGTTGGCGTTCGACGTTTTCCAGGTAGGCTTCCAGGTTGTCGATCCGGGTCAGGTCTGGCACGCCAACTTCAGCCCCACAGTTGCCTTCAGCCAAGCGCAGGTCACCGGCTTCAATCTGTTTGTTCTCACACAAGGTGTGTGCCCGTTCGAGCATGTTTTCCAGTTCCCGCACATTGCCCGGGAAGCGATAGCTTTTCAGTGCATCGAGGGCCTGGGGGTGGAGTCTCGCCGCAGGTTGAGCGGTATCGGCAGCCAGACGCTTGAGAATGTGGCTAGCTAGCATTTCGATATCGTCGCGACGTTCACGCAAGGGCGGCACCCGGAGTTCGATTACGTTCAAGCGGTAGTAAAGATCATGACGAAAACGTCCGGCGGCGACTTCGGCACCAAGGTCTTTGTGCGTGGCGCAGAGAATGCGCACATCCACAGCCACTTCCTGCTGCCCGCCGACGCTGCGTACGGATTTCTCCTGAATTGCGCGCAGCAGTTTGACTTGCATGGCCAGCGGCAGGTCGGCCACTTCGTCAAGGAGCAGGGTGCCACTGTGGGCTGTCTGGAACAGGCCGGGTTTGTCTTCGATGGCACCGCTGAAACTGCCTTTGCGATGGCCGAAAAACTCGCTCTCCAACAGCTCCGAGGGAATCGCCGCGCAGTTGATCGCAATGAACGGCTGATGGGCGCGGGGGCTTTGATCGTGGATCAGGCGCGCGACCAACTCCTTGCCGCTGCCGGACTCTCCGCTGATGTAGACCGTCGCATGGCTGCTGGCCAGTTTGGTGATGTGCTTGCGCAGGTTGCGCATGGGCAATGAATCGCCCAGCAAGCGTCGTTCGATGCCGACTCCGTGGGCAGGAACCAGCAGGGCGTTGGTGACCAGTTCACGCAGGCGCGCAAGGTCCACCGGTTTGGTCAGGAAGTCGAAGGCCCCGGCCTTGAGCACATTGATCGCGTTTTCGAGGCTGTCATAGGCGGTGATCATCGCCACCTGGACCTGAGGGTGGCGTTGCTGGATGTGTTGCACCAACTCCAGGCCGGTGCCGTCCGGCAATTGCATGTCGGTCAGGCATAGATCGAAGGTTTCGCGTTTGAGCAGGGATTGCGCTTCGCCAACGTTGCGGGCGTTGAACGTCTCCAGATTCATCCTGCCCAAGGTGATTTCCAGGAGTTCTCGAATGTCCGGTTCGTCATCGACGATCAGGACTTTTTGTCGTGGTCTGGTGTTCAATGTGGCGTTCGTCCGTGTGCATAGGTCCTGCAAAAGCAGCCGCTTTCCTGGCGTACCTTGAAGTCTAGGCGGGACAAAATGCTTTCGCCCGGCTGGCCGGACAGATTAAGCCCCAGGCCCTTGGTATGGCGGGCTGGGGCTTCATTTTCGAGTATTTCCAGTGATTTCAGGTCGAGCCGTAGCGGAGGGATTTGCACGCGGCGCTGTAGGTGCAGGACGTTTTCGATTACCCGGTTCATTCGCACAGAGAGGTCTTGAATAATCTGCGTCAGACGTCGATCAACACCTTTCAGTTCCTTGGGTACGCGCGATAGTCCTTGAACGGTTGCCATTTCTGCTCAAGTGTCAGTGACCACTGGAGCCCTTGCCTTGCTCGAGATGAGCCTGGCTGCAATACCATTGCTGGTCGAGGCTCAGTGCGCGGTCACGGGGCAGGTGAACGCCGCAATGGGCACAACGGACCATGGGCGCCGCTTCCCGCTCGGCAGGGGGCTTGGGGGTGGAGGCCTGCCCCTTGAACTTGCGCCAGAACCATACTGCAGCGGCAATCAGGGCAATCCAGAACAATAAACGAAGCATGGTGAGCTGCTTTTTGATTGATGAAGCGGCAGTTTAGCCAAGGACCTGGCAGGCGCACAGTGTAATAAAGTGCTTGAAATAAAAAAGGGAGACTCGAAAGTCTCCCTTTTTGCACAACCTGGGGTGTCAGTCGAACACACCGAGGGTCATGTAGCTGAACCACGAACGGTCGTCGTTGTTGCCTTGCGCTTCGTGATTTTCTTCTTCGATCACATCGCCTTCGGCATCTTTAGGCTTGAGCTCGCTCGGGATGGCGTCCTTGGCTTCCTGGAATTGCTTCTGTACGTCCTGGTTGGCGCGGGTTTCACCCGGCGGCAGCGGCGGACGGGATTCGATCAGGCCCAGGGTCGCCTTGCTCAGCCACGAACGGTTGTCGGCTTCGGCCACGGTCGGTACGAACTGACCGTCTACCAGTGTCGGGTGGTTCGGGTAGTTGAGCTTCAGGGTTTCCAGGCTGGTGGCAGCCAGTTCGTCCAGGTGCATGCGCTGGTAGGCCTCGGTCATCACCGCCAGGCCGTCGCCGACCGAAGGGGTTTCCTGGAAGTTTTCCACCACGTAACGACCGCGGTTCGCGGCGGCGACATAAGCCTGACGGGTCAGGTAGTAGTCGGCCACGTGAATTTCGTAGGCTGCCAGCAGGTTGCGCAGATAGATCATGCGCTGCTTGGCGTCTGGCGCGTAGCGGCTGTTCGGGAAGCGGCTGGTCAGCTGGGCGAACTCGTTATAGGAGTCGCGGGCGGCGCCCGGGTCACGCTTGGTCATGTCCAGCGGCAGGAAACGCGCCAGCAGGCCGACGTCCTGGTCGAAAGAAGTCAGGCCCTTGAGGTAGTAGGCATAATCGACGTTCGGATGCTGTGGGTGCAGGCGAATGAAGCGTTCGGCAGCGGACTTGGCCGCTTCTGGCTCGGTGTTCTTGTAGTTGGCGTAGATGAGTTCGAGTTGCGCCTGATCGGCATAGCGACCGAACGGATAACGCGATTCCAGAGCCTTCAGCTTGGCGATGGCGCTGGTGTAGCTGCTATTGTCCAGGTCGGCTTGAGCCTGTTGGTACAGCTCGACTTCACTGAGGTTTTCGTCTACGACTTCCTTCGATGAGCAAGCAGCGGTCAATGCGAGGATGGCGATCAGCAGCAGGTGTTTCACTTGCATGGCGGCTTGCGTCCCTATGACGGCCGCTGTCTTGGGCGTGGCCGTCCTGTTATGATGAGCGCCCCGTTGAATAGCCTCGGGGCAAAAGACGCCGTATTTAACCACAAGCGCGCAGCCGAAACCAAAGGCTGTGCCGACGCCTAGTCTGAGCATGTCCGATAAAATTGAACTTCGCGCAGAGGTGCCGTCCGAATTGGGCGGCCAACGCCTCGATCAAGTCGCCGCACAATTATTCGCTGAGCACTCGCGCTCGCGCCTTTCCGCCTGGATCAAAGACGGCCGCCTGACTGTGGATGGGGCGGTTATCCGCCCGCGAGACATCGTCCACGGCGGCGCCATCCTTGAGCTGACTGCCGAGCAGGAAGCTCAGGGCGAATGGGTCGCTCAAGACATAGCCCTGGATATCGTCTATGAAGACGACGACATCCTGGTGATCAACAAGCCTGCGGGCCTGGTGGTGCACCCGGCTGCCGGTCATGCCGACGGCACCTTGCTCAACGCCTTGCTGCACCACGTGCCGGACATCATCAATGTGCCCCGCGCCGGTATCGTGCATCGCCTGGACAAGGACACCACCGGTCTGATGGTGGTGGCCAAGACCATTCAAGCGCAGACGCAGCTGGTTACACAGTTGCAGAGCCGCAGCGTCAGCCGGATCTACGAGTGCATCGTGATCGGAGTGGTGACAGCCGGTGGCAAGATCAATGCGCCGATCGGACGCCACGGCCAGCAACGCCAGCGCATGGCCGTGATGGAAGGTGGCAAGCAAGCCGTCAGCCATTACCGCGTGCTCGAGCGCTTCCGCTCCCACACTCACGTGCGGGTGAAGCTGGAAACCGGTCGTACGCACCAGATTCGCGTGCACATGGCGCACATCAACTACCCGTTGGTCGGAGATCCTGCCTACGGCGGTCGTTTCCGTATCCCGCCGGCCGCCAACCCGACCATGGTCGAGTCGCTGAAAAATTTCCCGCGTCAGGCGCTGCATGCGCGTTTCCTGGAACTGGATCATCCGACCACCGGTCAGCGCATGAGCTGGGAATCGCCGTTGCCGGAAGATTTCGTCTGGTTGCTGACCCTGCTCAAGCAAGACCGCGAGGCGTTCATCGGATGAGTGACTGGCTGATTCCTGACTGGCCCGCGCCGGCCGGGGTCAAAGCCTGCGTCACCACCCGTGCGGGCGGCGTCAGTGTGGCGCCGTTCGACAGCCTCAACCTCGGCGATCACGTCGACGACAGCCCTGAAGCTGTTGCCGAGAATCGTCGTCGTCTTACCGATCATTTCTCCATTCAACCGGCCTGGTTGCAGCAGGTTCACGGCATCGTCGTGGCCCATGCCGATCCTGACCGGGTGGATACGGCTGATGCCAGCTGGACATCAACGCCGGGCGTCGCCTGTGCTGCGATGACCGCCGATTGCCTGCCTGCGCTGTTTTGCGACCGTGCCGGCACCCGCGTTGCTGCAGCCCATGCCGGTTGGCGCGGGTTGGCGGCGGGCGTGCTGGAAGCCACCCTCGACAGTCTGGCGGTGCCACCGGCCGAAGTATTGGTCTGGCTCGGCCCGGCCATCGGCCCGCAAGCCTTTGAAGTCGGCCCGGAAGTGCGCGAAACCTTCGTGCAGCAGTTGCCGCAAGCGGCTGAAGCCTTCGTGCCGAGTCAAAACCCCGGCAAGTTCATGGCCGACATCTATAGGCTGGCGCGTCTGCGCCTGGCCGCTCGTGGCGTCACCGCTGTCTACGGTGGAGGTTTCTGCACCGTGACCGACCCACGTTTCTTTTCCTACCGCCGTGCCCCTCGCACCGGTCGCTTTGCCTCCCTGATCTGGCTCGCCCGCTAAGCTTCTCTGATCTGCATCAATGTCTTGATGCTTGAAACTCCCAGAATCGACCGCATCTATAACGGTATCTGGCAGGTTTCTTCATTCAGGATGTTTTATAGGTCCGGCCTGCTCAAAAGGAAGGTGACCCATGCGTATAGACCGTTTAACCAGCAAATTGCAGTTAGCGTTGTCCGATGCCCAATCCCTGGCTGTCGGCCTTGATCATCCGGCCATCGAGCCGGCGCACTTGATGCAGGCCTTGCTCGAACAGCAGGGCGGCTCGATCAAGCCTCTGTTGATGCAGGTGGGCTTTGACGTCAACAGCCTGCGTAAAGAGCTGACCAAAGAGCTCGACCAGCTCCCAAAAATCCAGAACCCGACCGGCGACGTGAACATGTCGCAGGATCTGGCGCGCCTGCTCAACCAGGCCGACCGCCTGGCCCAGCAGAAGGGCGACCAGTTCATCTCCAGTGAGCTGGTGCTGCTCGCCGCCATGGACGAGAACAGCAAGCTCGGCAAGCTGTTGCTCGGTCAGGGCGTGAGCAAGAAAGCCCTGGAGAACGCGATCAACAACCTGCGTGGTGGCGAGGCCGTCAACGACCCGAACCACGAAGAAGCGCGACAGGCCCTGGACAAATACACCGTCGACCTGACCAAGCGAGCCGAAGACGGCAAGCTTGATCCGGTGATCGGCCGTGACGATGAAATCCGTCGGACCATCCAGGTGCTGCAACGTCGCACCAAGAACAACCCGGTGCTGATCGGTGAGCCTGGCGTGGGTAAAACCGCGATCGCCGAAGGCCTGGCCCAGCGCATCATCAACGGCGAAGTGCCGGATGGTTTGAAGGGCAAGCGCCTGTTGTCCCTGGACATGGGGGCGCTGATCGCCGGTGCCAAGTATCGCGGTGAGTTCGAAGAACGCCTGAAATCCCTGCTCAATGAACTGTCGAAGCAGGAAGGGCAGATCATCCTGTTCATCGACGAACTGCACACCATGGTCGGCGCCGGTAAGGGCGAAGGCTCGATGGATGCGGGCAACATGCTTAAGCCGGCCCTGGCCCGCGGTGAGCTGCACTGTGTCGGTGCGACCACGCTCAACGAGTACCGCCAATATATAGAGAAGGACGCCGCTCTCGAGCGACGTTTCCAGAAAGTACTGGTGGACGAGCCGAGTGAGGAAGACACCATCGCTATCCTGCGTGGCCTCAAGGAGCGTTATGAGGTGCACCACAAGGTGGCGATTACCGACGGCGCGATCATTGCCGCAGCCAAGCTCAGCCATCGCTACATCACTGACCGGCAGTTGCCGGACAAGGCCATCGACCTGATCGATGAGGCCGCCAGTCGCATCCGCATGGAGATCGACTCCAAGCCGGAAGTGCTGGACCGTCTGGAGCGTCGCCTGATTCAGCTGAAGGTGGAGTCCCAGGCGCTGAAGAAAGAAAGCGACGACGCGGCGAAGAAGCGTCTGGAGAAACTGCAGGAAGAAATCGCTCGTCATGAGCGTGAGTACTCGGATCTCGAAGAAATCTGGAACTCGGAAAAAGCCGAAGTCCAGGGTTCTGCGCAGATCCAGCAGAAAATCGAGCAGTCCCGTCAGGAATTGGAAACCGCTCGCCGCAAAGGCGACCTGAACCGCATGGCCGAGTTGCAGTACGGGGTGATCCCGGATCTGGAGCGTAGCCTGCAAATGGTCGACCAGCATGGCAAGCCCGAAAACCAGTTGCTGCGCAGCAAGGTGACTGAAGAAGAGATCGCCGAAGTCGTATCGAAGTGGACCGGTATTCCGGTGTCGAAGATGCTCGAAGGCGAGCGCGACAAGCTTATGAAGATGGAAAGCCTGTTGCACCAGCGTGTGATCGGTCAGGACGAAGCGGTGGTGGCGGTTTCCAACGCGGTACGGCGTTCCCGTGCCGGGTTGTCCGACCCTAATCGCCCAAGCGGCTCGTTCATGTTCCTCGGCCCGACCGGTGTCGGTAAAACCGAGCTGTGCAAGGCATTGGCCGAATTCCTCTTTGACACCGAAGAGGCGATGGTGCGGATCGACATGTCCGAGTTCATGGAGAAACATTCCGTGGCTCGCTTGATCGGTGCGCCACCAGGCTACGTGGGCTACGAAGAGGGCGGTTACCTGACCGAGGCCGTACGTCGCAAACCGTATTCGGTAATCCTCATGGACGAAGTCGAGAAGGCGCACCCGGATGTGTTCAACATCTTGTTGCAAGTGCTCGAGGATGGTCGTCTGACCGACAGCCATGGCCGCACGGTGGATTTCAAGAACACCGTGATTGTCATGACCTCCAACCTGGGGTCGGTACAGATCCAGGAGCTGGTCGGTGACCGTGAGGCGCAGCGCGCGGCGGTGATGGATGCGATTTCCAGCCACTTCCGGCCGGAGTTCATCAACCGGGTCGACGAAGTGGTGATCTTCGAGCCGTTGGCGCGGGATCAGATCGCCGGCATTACCGAGATCCAGCTGGGTCGCCTGCGCAGCCGCCTGACCGAGCGCGAGCTGAAGCTTGAGCTCAGCCCGGAAGCCATGGACAAGCTGATCGCGGTCGGCTACGACCCGGTGTACGGCGCACGGCCGCTCAAGCGCGCCATCCAGCGCTGGATCGAGAACCCGCTGGCGCAGTTGATACTGTCCGGTCGATTCATGCCGGGCGATACCGCTCACGGTGTGGTGGAGAACGACGAAATCGTCTTCGTCTGATCCATAACGGCAGCAAAATCGAAAAGGCCTCGCATAACGAGGCCTTTTTTTCGTTAGGCTGTTGAACTCAAAGGAAAAGGCTTGTAAAGTGCGCCCCGCAGTAAGTCACCCGCCAGGGTTTCCGCTCCCCAAGCAGGAATCCAAAATAAGTTGCAAATCATTAACTTGAAAGCAATTTAGGGGGTTGACAGAGGTGCTGAAGATTGTAGAATAGCGCGCCTCAGACACACGAACGCAGCGATGCGAACGGGTCGAAGAGAACGCAGTAAAAGCTTCAAAGTTGTAAATTGAAATGTGTAGTTCCGTGATAGCT
The DNA here is from genome assembly GCF_047345015.1 of Pseudomonas monachiensis. Classification (NCBI taxonomy): domain Bacteria; kingdom Pseudomonadati; phylum Pseudomonadota; class Gammaproteobacteria; order Pseudomonadales; family Pseudomonadaceae; genus Pseudomonas; species Pseudomonas monachiensis. Next base: position 5,294,806 of record NZ_CP178857.1, on the reverse strand, counting down.
CAGTCGGTAGAGCAAATGACTGTTAATCATTGGGTCCCAGGTTCGAGTCCTGGTCACGGAGCCAATTTCAAACCGGGGTATAGCGCAGTCCGGTAGCGCGCCTGCTTTGGGAGCAGGATGTCAGGAGTTCGAATCCCCTTACCCCGACCATTTTTGGGTCGTTAGCTCAGTTGGTAGAGCAGTTGGCTTTTAACCAATTGGTCGTAGGTTCGAATCCCACACGACCCACCATTTTTGAAACCAGTTAGCGCTGGAATCGAATCTTAAGATCAGAGGCCAAAAGCGCTGATCGAGGAAGGCGCCTTCAAGGGTGCCTTTTTTTTACCGGGGTATAGCGCAGTCCGGTAGCGCGCCTGCTTTGGGAGCAGGATGTCAGGAGTTCGAATCCCCTTACCCCGACCATATTAAAAATCCTCGTATCGAAAGATACGGGGATTTTTTTTGTCCACAGGAAACTCAGGAACGCCGCAAAGCCAATGTGGGAGCGAGCAAGCTCGCTCCCACAGTGGTTGAGGTGTTAGTGCAGTTTCAGCCGTGGCTCAGTCCCACGTCCGATCTTGCTGCCCAGCATCAGCATCGCCGTGCGGAACGGCCCGTACAGCGCCATCTGGTGCATGCGGTACAGCGACACGTAGAACATCCGCGCCAGCCAGCCTTCGAGCATCACGCTGCCTGTGAGGTTGCCCATCAAGTTACCCACAGCCGAAAAGCGCGACAGCGAAATCAGCGAGCCGTAGTCGGTGTACTTGTACTCCGGCAGTGCCTTGCCTTCGATGCGCAGTTTCAGCGATTTGGCCAGCAACGAAGCCTGTTGGTGAGCGGCTTGGGCGCGTGGTGGCACATTGCGGTCGCTGCCCGGTTGCGGACAGGCGGCGCAGTCACCGAAGGCGAAGATGTTCTCGTCACGGGTGGTTTGCAGGGTCGGCAGCACTTGCAGCTGGTTGATGCGGTTGGTTTCCAGGCCATCGATGTCCTTGAGGAAACCCGGTGCGCGAATCCCGGCGGCCCAGACTTTCAGGCTGGCCTTGATTTCGTTGCCGTCGGCGGTGATCAGGCTGTCGGCCGTCACTTCGCTGACAGCGGCATTGGTCATGACGTTGACCCCGAGTTTCTCCAGGGTTTTATGCACAGGCCCGCCAATCCGCTCCGGCAGTGCCGGCAGCACCCGTGGACCGGCTTCGATCAGGGTGATGTGCATGTTTTCCGGTTTGATCCGGTCCAGGCCATAGGCTGCCAATTCGTGGGCTGCGTTGTGCAGTTCGGCGGCCAGTTCGACCCCGGTGGCACCGGCGCCGACGATGGCCACGCTGATTTGTTCGATCGCGTCGGTCTGGCCGGCGTGAGCGCGCAGATAGTGATTGAGCAGTTGCTGGTGGAAGCGCTCGGCCTGTTTGCGGGTGTCGAGGAACAGGCAATGCTGCGCCGCGCCCTGAGTGCCGAAATCATTGGTGGTGCTGCCGACGGAAATCACCAGCGAGTCGTAAGGCACTTCACGCGCGGGTACCAATTCCACACCGGCTTCGTCATAGGTGGCGGCCAGCTGGATTTTTTTCTGCGCACGATCAAGCCCGCTCATGCGCCCCAGTTGGAACTCGAAGTGGTTCCATTTGGCCTGGGCAACATAGTTGAGTTCATCTTCGGAGGAGTTCAGGGAACCGGCCGCCACTTCGTGCAACAAGGGTTTCCAGATGTGGGTCAGGTTCGCGTCGACCAGCATCACGCTGGCTGTGCCGCGCTTGCCCAGAGTCTTACCCAGGCGGGTAGCCAACTCCAGACCGCCGGCGCCGCCGCCGACAATGACAATACGATGGGACATGGGGATAACTCGCAAGGCTAAAGGAAATCGGTGTCAGTACCTTCGCGAGCGCAAGGCAGCTCATAGCGTCAGGTAACTGATAAGTCGGCTCAACAGGCCCAGACCAATGGTCACTGCCAATACCAGTACAAGGAGCATCCACGGCCGGAAGGGCCGGCGCTCGACTTGGTGCTGGGACAACTGCAGGTACTCTTCGACATGCTTTTGGTCGTCGGGGTTCAGGCGGCTGGTCATATCGGGCCTCGTCAGGGGTAGACGTTGCTGAATGTGTAGAAGCTACAGTGTTTTTACCCAGGGTTGAACGCAGCATAGCCGCTGTCTGGAATGGGTTCGACGCTTACGGTGTCGTCCAGGCGAATGATGCCACTTTGTAACACCCGGGCAGTGATTCCGCCATGTCCGCGCACGGCCTGAAAGGTGCCGATGCCCAGGTTGCTTTCCAGGCGCGCGCAGGGCTGGCACCAGCCGGTGGTTTCGAACGTTGCCTGGCCGATCCGGAAGCGGCGGCCCTTGAGGCTGAACAGATTGATGCCACTGATAACGAGGTTGCGCCGCAGATCTTCAGGCCGGACCGGATGATCGAGTGCGCGCCCCATCAGTGAACTGATGACCGCCAGGTGCTCCCACTGAATCAGCGTTACCTGCCGTGCATTGCGCACGCCCGGGCGGGCGTGGTCGCCGGTCAGGCCGGCTTCCAGGCGCGCTTCCACGGCATCGAGTTCAAGCATCGCCGAACGTGATTGCGGGCGCACGCCGATCCAGCGTACCCGACCTTGTTGCGGCACCTCGGCGATCAGCTCCTGCAGCGGGCTCACAGGCTGATCCCGACGTCGAACACAATGCTGCGCCCCAGGTTGCTGCGCAAGAAGTCCGGAGCATCCGGGTGAGCGAACAGCACGCGGGCAAAAGTCGGCCCAACCAATGATAGCGAACGCCAGCCCTGGCGCAGGTATTCGGTTGGTGGCGGGAAATGGCTGTTGAGGTCCAGCACTTCGCGTTTGAGGCTGGCGAAGGCAATGATGTCCAACTCACCCAGATCCATGCCGCGCTCTTTGTAGTTGTGCGCTTTTTTGCGCAAGGTCGGCGCCAATCGCAGCAAGAACTCGTTGGCGGGGATGCGTCGTGGCTTGGCCTCGCGGCGCACCAGTTGGCTCAGGGAGAACGCGCTGCGTCGGCGTTGCAGCTCGTCGCGCCATTCATCGTTGAGGCGCCGGCCCTCGTCGAGCACGAAGAACACCTCGAAACTGGCATCGCGAAACAACACATCCGGCGGCTCCCCGGCGGGGGCGAACTCATCGGCGCGATAGGGAATGTTCAAGCCTTGCAGCAGGCGCTGGCAGACCCAACGCTCACGCTCCCATTTGCGGGCATTGGACAGAAACGCGTTGGCTTGCTCGGCCGCGATGGTCAGCAGGCGTAAATAATCTGAGTCATCCATAGGCCCAAGCTTAGCGTTCAAATGTGATCGCAAAGAAGACAATTTGTCGAAGAGGCTCATAGCCTTCCGTTCCCATGCCCGTTCCAGGGCCCTGCACAAAACGGATAGTGGTCTGCGCTCACTGGCTATTGCCACGTATCGGACGGCTCTACCCTCGGCTGTACGGACGTAAGCCGTGTTACCGCCGCTCTAAAAAAACAACAACAAGAGATAAATGCCATGCGCAAGATCGACGTACATGAGGTTATCGACAACGCTCGCTTCAACCGCTTTCACTGGATGGTGCTGTTCTGGTGTGCCCTGATCATCATCTTCGACGGTTACGATCTGGTGATCTACGGCGTGGTCTTGCCGATGCTGATGAAAGAGTGGGGGCTCAGTCCTCTGCAAGCCGGTGCACTGGGCAGTTATGCACTGTTCGGCATGATGTTCGGCGCGCTGTTCTTCGGTCCGCTGTCGGACAGGATCGGCCGCAAGAAAGCCATCACCATCTGCGTGATGCTCTTCAGCGGCTTCACCGTGCTCAATGGTTTCGCCCGTAACCCCACCGAGTTCGGCCTGTGTCGCTTCATTGCCGGGCTCGGCATTGGCGGCGTGATGCCTAACGTCGTGGCGCTGATGAACGAGTACGCGCCGAAAAAAATCCGCAGCACGCTGGTTGCGATCATGTTCAGCGGTTACTCGGTGGGCGGCATGCTGTCCGCCGGGCTGGGCATTGTGCTGATCCCGCGTTTCGGCTGGCAGTCGGTGTTTTACGTGGCGGTCCTGCCGCTGCTGTTGTTGCCGCTGATCATGTACTTCCTGCCCGAATCGGTGGGCTTCATGTTGCGTCAGGGGCGCAATGAAGACGCACGCAACATTCTGCAGCGCATCGACCCGGCCTACGTCGCACAAACCTCTGACCAATTGCACATGGCCGAAGTGAAAGGCACGGGCACCCCGGTGTTGCAGCTGTTCCGTGACGGCCGTGCGCTGCGCACGCTGATGCTGTGGCTGGCGTTTTTCTGCTGCCTGTTGATGGTGTATGCGCTGAGTTCCTGGCTGCCGAAACTGATGGCCAACGCCGGTTACAGCCTGGGTTCGAGCCTGTCGTTCCTGCTGGTGTTGAACTTCGGGGCGATCTTCGGCGCGGTCGGGGGCGGGGTGCTGGGGGACAAGCTCAATCTGCCGCGGGTGCTGTCGGTGTTTTTCGCCATGGCGGCGGTGTCGATCACCCTGTTGGGCTTCAACAGCCCGATGCCGGTGTTGTACCTGCTGATCGCCATTGCCGGTGCCACTACCATTGGCTCGCAGATTCTCTTGTACGCCTGCGCCGCGCAGTTCTATTCCATGACGATTCGTTCGACCGGCCTGGGCTGGGCCTCGGGCATCGGGCGCAACGGGGCCATCGTCGGTCCGCTGCTGGGTGGCGCCTTGCTCGGGATCAGCCTGCCCCTGCAGCTGAACTTCATGGCGTTTGCCTTGCCCGGTGCGGTGGCGGCCCTGGCCATGACCGTGTTCGCCATCAGCAGCCGACGTAGCGCTGCTGGCGTCAACCCAGCGTTGTCAGCGACCGGTGCCTGAATCATGAAAGCGTTTTTCCAGGACTTCTCGTTGTCAGCCGCCGTGGCTGGATTCATTGCCACGGTGATTTCCTACGCTGGCCCGTTGGTGATCATCTTTCAGGCGGCAGAAGCGGCACATCTTTCGCGGGAAGTGTTGTCATCCTGGATCTGGGCGATCTCCATCGGCAGCGCCGTGCTCGGCATCGGTTTGAGCCTGCGCTACCGCGTTCCGGTGATCATCGCCTGGTCGGCGCCGGGTTCGGCGTTGCTGGTGACACTGTTGCCGGACATTTCCATGGCAGAGGCGGTGGGGGCTTATCTGGTCAGCAGCCTGATCATTTTCGTGGTCGGCATCTCGGGGGCTTTCGACCGGATCATCAGCAAGCTGCCCGCCGCCATCGCGGCGGCGATGCTGGCGGGGATCCTGTTCAGTTTCGGCACCGGGCTGTTCGTGTCGATGCAACACAAGCCGCTGCTGGTCCTGGCGATGTTTGCCACGTACCTGATCTGCAAGCGTGTGATGCCGCGTTATGCAGTGATGATGGTGCTGCTGGTGGGCTGTTCGATTGCCGCGTTCACCGGTGATTTGCATCGTGAAGCGCTGGTGATCGGCCTGGCCACGCCGGTGTGGATCACGCCTGAATTCAGCCTGGGCGCGATCCTGAACATCGCCTTGCCGCTGGTGATGGTGGCGCTGACCGGTCAGTTCGTGCCCGGCATGGCGGTGCTGCGCGCCAGTGGATATCCGACGCCGGCGAGCCCGATCATCACCAGCAGCGCGCTGGGCACGGCACTGCTGGCGCCGTTCGGTTGCCATGGACTGAATCTGGCGGCGATCACCGCGGCGATCTGCACCGGTCGCGAAGCCCACGAGGATCCTCGCAAGCGCTATGTGGCCGGGGTCGTCGGCGGCCTGTGCTACCTGCTGTTGGGGATCTTCGGCGCCACGCTGGTCTCGCTGTTTTCAGCGTTCCCCAAAGAGTTGATCGCGGCGCTGGCCGGGCTGGCCCTGTTCGCAGCCATTGCCGGCGCGTTAACGGGTGCGATGGCGGTACCGAGCGATCGTGAAGCCGCGCTGGTGACATTCCTGGTCACGGCTTCGGGCATGTCGTTGTTCGGTTTGTCCGCAGCGTTCTGGGGGCTGATTTTCGGCATGGTCACCCATGTGCTGTTGAGCGCCCGTCGTCCCTTTCCCCGTCGCAAATCCACTGCAACTGAAGTCCTTCAACCAGTCGATCAATAACAATAAGAGAAAAACGATGAAACAGATTCTCCCAACAACTGGTTCGGCGTTGTCCCTGGCTGTCGTCTCGAGTTTATCCACAGGTGCGATGGCCGCTGAAAAAGGCTTTATCGAAGACACCACCGCGACGTTGCAGGCGCGCAATTATTACTTCAGTCGCGACTATTCCGACATCGTCGGCGCCAACCAGCAATCGAAGGCTGAAGAGTGGGCACAGGGTTTCATCCTCAATGTGAAGTCCGGATACACCCAGGGCACCGTCGGGTTTGGGGTGGACGTCATTGGCTTGCTCGGCCTCAAGCTCGACAGTGCCCCGGACCGGACCAATACCGGTTTGCTGCCGGTGCAGGGCGACGGCCGCGCGGCGGACAACTACAGCCGACTGGAAGGCGCGTTGAAGATGCGCTACTCCAAAACCGAACTGAAAGTCGGTGAGCTGCAACCCAATCTGCCGGTGTTGGTATTCAGTGATATTCGTCTGCTGCCACCCAGTTATCAGGGCGCAAGCATCACCTCCAACGAGATCAATGGCCTGACGCTGCAGGGTGGTCACTTGAGTTCAACCAGCCTGCGCAACGAGGCTGGCGACGAAAAGATGCAAGCAATGCTGGGGCACGTGCCGCAGCGCCAGGTCAGCAGTGACGGTTTCAATTTTGCCGGCGCTGATTATGTCTTCAACGACAAGCGCAGCTCGATCAGCGCCTGGTACGGGCAACTGGAAGATATCTACAACCAGCGTTTTCTGGGTTTAAAGCACAGTGAGCCGGTGGGCGACTGGATCCTCGGCGCCAACCTCGGTTACTACGATTCGCGCGAGGACGGCAACAAACTGCTGGGTAACATCGACAACCAGGCGTTCTTCTCGTTGCTGTCGGCCAAGCGTGGCGGCCATACGTTTTACGTCGGCTATCAGGGCATGTTCGGTGACAGTGCGTTCCCACGGGTGTTTGCCAACATCTCGCCGTTGGGCAACGAAGTGCCGACCTATGAGTTCGCCTTCACCGATGAACGTTCCTGGCAGGCGCGCTACGACTACGACTTCGCGGCGCTCGGCGTACCGGGGCTGACCAGCACCGTGCGCTACATCAGCGGCAATAACGTCGATACCGGCAAGGGCTATGAAGGCAAGGATCGCGAGCGTGACCTGGATATCGGCTATGTGTTGCAGAGCGGCAGCCTCAAAGGCCTTGGCATCCGTGTGCGCAACGCGATGGCACGTTCCAACTACCGCAGTGATATCGACGAGAACCGCTTGATCCTCAGCTACACATGGACCTTGCTGTGAGCCTGGCGATCACAGGTTGCTGGTGCAATCACCCATGACGTTGTAGGTCACGCGATGGGCCTGTCCTTGATGATCAATGTATTCCATGGTCGCCGGTACAACCCCGCACGCAGTCGCCGTGTCGGACACCGAAACCACCTTGGCGATGTCCAGTGGCTGCGCCGGGTTGTACAGGACCGCGAGGGGCTCGTTGTCGGCGGCCATGGCCGAGGTGGCGATGACGGTCAGCAACAGGCTGATCAACGTTTTCATATTGGCATGCTCCGTGTCGGATTCGATGTCTGAATTTTAGTCTTTGCCACCGACGGATAAAGGGGCGAACCAGGGATGCAGCCTTACATAAAACGTAACAGTCATCGCCCTATCCTTCGCGACGTTTTCTCGATGGCAAGGTCCGCACCCGGGTGGACTTTCTCAAGTCAGAGCTACCGAAGCTGTTCGCCGAACATGACGCGGTGATGAGCGATCCGCGGCATTGGGCTTGAAGTCGAAGGGCGGGCGAGTGGCGGTGTAGACTGAAGATCTGTTGTTCTTCGCCTGGGAGGCGCGCGTAGCCATGATCGGTGCAGAGTTGCTGTCATCGCAAACCCTTGCGGTCGGCTGGCTGATCTATGCGCCGGTGTTGATCTGGGCGATCTGTCGCGCGCCATGGGTTGAGCTGTTCACCGACAGCCGTCGTCAGCATCTGCTGCTCGGAACGGTGTTTGCGCTGTTTCTGTTGTGGCTGGTGCGGCGCGACTTTGATACCGGCGTGTCTTACCACTTCATCGGCATGACAGCGGTGACGCTGCTGCTGGACTGGCCGTTGGCGCTGGTTGGCGGGTTGGTTGCACAAACGGGGTTGGTGTTGCTCGGTCGACAGGACCTGGCGGCGGCCGGGGTCAATGGCGCGCTGTTGATTGCGCTGCCGGTGCTGGTCACCGAGTGCTGCGCCATTCTGGTGGAGCGGGCGCAGCCACGAAATCCCTTCGTGTATATCTTCGTTTCCGGATTTTTTGCGGCGGCGCTGTCGGCGTTGCTGTGCCTGCTGCTGGCGCTTTGGTTGCTGTGGTTCGACGAGCGTTTCGAGATGCCGTACTGGCTTGAGGATTTTGTCGGTTACCTGTGGCTGATCATTTTCCCCGAAGCGTTTATCAACGGCATGATCGTCAGTGCGCTGGTGGTGTTCTGCCCGGAGTGGCTGGAAACGTTCAACCGCACCCGTTACCTCTCGGCTCCCTGGAAGGACGACGATCCCAAGTCCTGATCCGCATCAAGACCTGGAATCGCCCATTCGATGGATCAGTGACGCGGGTCGAAGTCACCGCTGAACATCTCGTCCTCGGCATCGGGAGCCACCGGAATCTTGTGCTCTTCGGACGCCCAGGCACCCAGGTCGATCAGTTTGCAGCGGTCGGAGCAGAATGGCCGGAACTTGCTTTCGGCGGTCCATTCCACGGGGGCGCCACAGGTTGGGCATTCGACGGTTGTTGGTTGGCTCATGACTGGCCTCCACGCAAAGATAGATAAAAGTGATGCAGGCGTTCGACCTCGCTGTGCAGCCAGGCAAGGTCGCGGTCATTGACCACGACGTCGTCTGCATGGCTCACGCGATCCTGGCGGCTGGACTGGGCCTTGAGGATCGCCTGGACTTGCTGCTCGCTGGTCTGGTCACGTTGCAGGGTGCGTTCGATCTGCAATTGTTCGGGGGCATCGATCACCAGCACCCGTTGGGTCATGGCGTATTGTCCGGACTCGATCAGCAGCGGCGAAACAAGAATCGCATAAGGCGATTTTGCCAGCGCCAGGTGGTGAGCGATTTCCTCGCCGATCAGCGGATGCAGGAGGGCCTCCAGCCAGCGGCGCTCTTCAGGCACTTCGAAGATCAATTTGCGTAGCGCCGCGCGGTCCAGTTGCCCGTCGGCCTGCAACACGCCGGGGCCGAAGTGTTCGGCGATTTGTGCCAGTGCCGGGCGGCCGGGTTCCACTACCCAGCGAGCGGCATGATCGGCATCGACCACATGCACGCCCAGGTCGATGAAGTGTTGGGCGGCCGCACTTTTGCCGCTGCCGATGCCGCCGGTCAGGCCGAGAATCCAGGGTTTTTCCACAGGGCTATTCATTTCAAACCGACAAACTGCCAATAGAGGTCGGTTATTTGACCACCCCAGAGCAACGCAATCCAGCCGGCAATGGCCAGATAGGGGCCGAAAGGGATCGGCGTCGAGGTTTTTGCGTTGCGCCAGCGCAGCAGTATCAGCCCGATAATGGCACCTACCAGCGAGGACAGCAGGATGGTCAGGGGCAAAATCTGCCAGCCACCCCAGGCGCCCAGCATCGCCAGCAGCTTGAAATCGCCGTAGCCCATGCCGTCCTTGCCTGTGACCAGCTTGAACAGCCAGAACACCGACCACAGCAGGCCGTAGCCGGCAATCGCCCCCCAAAGCGCCTCGTGCAACGACACGAACAGGCCGAAGCTGTTGACGATCAACCCCAGCCATATCAACGGCAGCACCAGTACGTCCGGCAATATCTGATGTTCGGCGTCGATCAGGCTCATCGCCAGCAACCCCCAGCTCAGGATCAGCACCAGGGCGGCTGGCCAACCGAAGCCAAAGTGCCAGGCCACAAACGCCGACAACAGACCGCAGGCCAGTTCGGTCAACGGATAGCGCGGGCTGATCGCTGCCGCACAGGCTGAGCAGCGGCCGCGTAAAAACAAATAACTGAGCAGCGGGATGTTTTCCCAGGCGCGGATGCGGTGACCGCAGTGCGGGCACTGGGAGTGGGGCAGCAACAGGTTGTAAGTCGGCAGTGGCGTTTCGCCAGGCAGGCCGAGAATGTCATGGGCCTGCTCGCGCCAGTCGCGTTCGAGCATTTTCGGCAGGCGCCAAATCACGACATTGAGAAAACTGCCGACCAGCAGACCGGTGATGCCTGCGAGAACGACAAAGGCCAGCGCAGAGTGAATCAGGATTTCATTCAAGGGCATGTCAGATCGCTGAGCCAAGTTGGAAGATCGGCAGGTACATGGCAACTACCAGTCCACCGACGATAACACCCAGCACCACCATGATGAACGGCTCCATCAGACTGGTGAGGTTATCGACCATGTTATCGACGTTGTCTTCGTAGAACCCCGCGACTTTGTCGAGCATAGCGTCCAGGGTGCCGGACTCTTCGCCGATTGCAGTCATTTGTATCGCCATGTTCGGAAAGACGCCGCAGGTGCGCATGGCGAAGTGCAATTGCATGCCGGTCGAGATGTCCTGCCGGATGCGCAATACCGCGTGCTTGAACACGACATTGCCGGTCGCACCGGCCACTGATTCCAGGGCCTCCACCAGCGGCACGCCGGCAGCGAAAGTGGTCGACAGTGTACGGGCGAACCGGGCCACGGCGGACTTGTGCATCAGGGTGCCCACCAGCGGCAGTTTCAGCAGCCAGGTGTCCATCCGGTCACGGAAGGCAGGGGATGTCCTGAGGGCGTGGCGCACGCCGAAGGCCGTTGTGACCAGCGCGCCAAGGACCACCCACCACCAGGCCTGCATGAATTGCGACAGGCCAATGACCATCACGGTGAAGGCCGGCAGTTCGGCGCCAAAGCCTTTGAACACGGATTCGAACTGCGGCACGACATTGACCAGCAGAATCCCGGTGACAATCGCCGCGACGAACACCACCACCAGCGGGTAGGTCATGGCTTTCCTGATCCTGGCCTTGAGGCTTTCGCTTTTTTCCTTGTAGGTTGCGACCCGCTCCAAAAGGGTATCGAGGGCACCGGCCTGCTCGCCGGCATCCACCAGGTTGCAATACAGCTCATCGAAATACCGGGGCTTCTTGCGCAGGGTGGCGGCGAAACTGCTGCCTGCCGCAACTTCCTGTTTCAGTTCGTCCACCAGCTTGCGCATGGCCGGATTGTCGAAGCCTTCGCCGATGATGTCGAACGACTGCAACAACGGCACGCCGGCCTTCATCATCGTCGCCATTTGCCGGGTGAACAGGGCAATGTCCTGGGCCTTGATGCGCTTGCCCATGTCGAAAACCGAAGGGTTTTTCTTGCGCACCTTGCCGGGACTGATGCCTTGCTTGCGCAGTTTCGCCTTGATCAGCGCCGGGTTTTGAGCGCTGAGTTCGCCGGTCACTTTTGTGCCTTTGCGGTCGATGCCTTCCCATGCATACACGCTGATTTTCGCTGCCTTGACCGCCATATTCAGTCCTGGGTATTCCGATTGAACTGCTCTTATAGCCTAGTCAAGGGACGGGGCCAAACCCACTCGGTGAGGTGACAAAAAACGTCAGATAGTGCTGATCCTGGTAGTAGGTAAGGGCTTTGCGGGCCACCAAGCCCCTGCCAACAGGGGCTTCTGGCCTTGGCACAGGCTGTGCTGCCATGGGGCAGGTCATGAGCCTTCGACTCATGCATGGAGCTTGTACATGAACAATCAGAAAGGTTTTACCCTGATCGAGTTGCTCGTCGTGGTGGCGATCATCGGGATCCTGGCAACACTGGGCCTGCCGATGTATTCCAAGTACCAGGCCCGGGCCAAGGTCACGGCGGCACTGGCCGAGCTGACTGCAATGAAGGTGCCGTTCGAGGATGTGATCAACCAGGGGGAAACCCCGACAATTGCCAACGTGGCACCCGCTGGCAAGGCATCGACCAACCACTGCGCCCTGTCTGTGACGGCTACAACGCAGGCGGGAGCGGGATCAATCGTTTGTACGTTGCGCAATGCCCCGGGGGTGGTCCAGGACAAAACCGTTACCCTGACACGGGACGAAACCAAAGGTTGGTCATGCAAGAGCAGCGTTTCCGAGGACTACTTGCCTAAAGGTTGTTCCGGGTCTGCGGCATGAAGTGCTGAATCAAGTCCCCGCTTTTGCGGGGTTTTTCCTGTTTGTCGACCTGTCGTCAAATGCTGCAGATAAAGCTCAGAAATTTCAGCATCTTAGGAACTTTCCATAAACCCGCAACTTGCATGCAGAGTTTGTGCTTCTCGTGCATTTTGCATGATTTCGAAATTTGGCTGATTTTATAACTTGTTGATTTATAAAGCTTTGTTCTTTGTTTCAAAGTTGGCATAGCGTTCGCAATATCCCAGATAACCCTGCCGGCAAGACACCCGGCAGACTTTCCGAAAAACAGGAGTTACTCGTATGAAGAAGTTCGCTATCACTGCCGCTGCTGCTACCGCGCTGACCCTGACCATGGCCAACGCCGCGTTTGCTCAAACCACCCAGGCAACCCAGTCGCCAATGGTGCTGGCTGCCGGTGAAATGACCGAAGCGAAAGAAGCTACTTCCGATACCTGGATCACCACCAAAGTCAAAGCTGACCTGATGACCGAAAAAGGCATTCCAGGTAGCGACATCAAGGTTGAAACCAACAAAGGCGTGGTATCGCTGTCGTCGACCACCGCCGTGACCGATTCGCAAAAAGAAATGGCTGTGGCCATCACCAAGAAAATCAAAGGCGTCAAGGCGGTCTCCGCTGACGGCCTCAAAGCCGAGTAAGGCAAGACTTCTCGCCTGGACCGGGAGAAGGCGCGACAGACGGGCAGAGTCATACGCCTGTTGCAACCTGAGAGTTCATGCGAAAGGCCATAAGGATGTGGCCGTCACAGGCCCCGTGCATTTTTGCCGGGGCCTGTTCTATGTGTGGCGCTGAAAATCAATTGTGGGAGCGAGCTTGCTCCGGGCGGCGTTCCGACGATGGCAGACTTTCAGGCGACATCGATGTCGACTGTTTGGTCGCCATCGCGAGCAGACTCCAGCCGCCGATTCATCACTCGGCATCCAGATGCATCGGCGTCACCACGCGGCCGTCGCTTTGCGCTTCGCCCAGATTGGCGTCGATGAAGTACACCCGGTCATCTTCCAACTGGGCCTTGTCGACCAGGTAATCCTTGATGCTGCTGGCGCGTTCCTGGCCCAGTTGACGCAACAGCACGTCGCTGGAGCTCCAGAACTTGATCACCTCGGCACGCATTTTCGCGGTGCGCTCTTCCTTGCCCAGATCCTTCCATTCGGCGGGGGGCTGGGTTTTCAGGCGGGTGCGGTAGATACCTTCGAGCAGCGGGCCTTTTTCCCCGTCCGGCACTTCCAGCAACGAAGCCTGGGCCGGGACCTTGTCACCGCGGCGCTGGAGCATTTTGTAGTAGTTGTACTGGTATTCACGTTCCAGGCGTTGTTCGGCGATCAGCGGGCCATCGCTGCTCTGGGCGGCGGTGCCTTCGATTTCCAGGCGCAGGGCCGGACGCTCCTTGAGCGCCTTGGACAGTTTGTCCAGGGCGCCTTCGGCGTCCTTGCCCAATTCGCTGGAACCCGCTGCAAATGAAACGCTGCCCAGGTCTTCCGAGCCACCACCGTTGACCAGCCCGCCAATCAGTTTGAACGGCGCTGCCGCGGCCTTGACGACCAGGTTGCGCAAGGTCTGCCAGATAATCGGCATGACACTGAACTGAGGGTTGTTCAGGTCGCCGGTGACCGGCAGTTCGATGGAGATCTTGCCATCGACGTCCTTGAGCAAGGCAACGGCCAGTTTCAGCGGCAGGCTCACGGCATCCGGGCTGTCGACTTTTTCACCCAGTTCCAGTTGTTCGACCACCACTTTGTTTTCAGCTTTGAGCTGACCCTTGGTGATCTGGTAGTGCAGGTCGAGATTGAGCCGGCCCTTGCGGATACGGTAGCCGGCGAACTTGCCGGAGTAGGGCGTCAGCGTGGTCAGCTCCACGCGTTTGAAGCTGGTGGCGATGTCGAGGCTGGCCATCGGGTCAAACGGATTGACCGAGCCCTTGATGGTCACCGGCGCGTAGCGATCGACCTTGCCCTTGACGTCGACACTGGCCGGTTTCGGCTGGCGGCTGTCGATGGTGCCGATCTGCCCGTTGAGTTGCTGGATGGCGGTGGCGAAGTTCGGGGTCAGGCTGAAGTCGGCGAAGTTGGCCGAACCGTCATTGATGAAAATGCCGCCGATGTGGATGCCCAAGGGTTTTTCTTTGCTGGCCGGTTTGCTGGCCGCCGGTTTTGCCGCGGAGTCCGCCGGTTGCGGAATCAGCAGGTCATCGATATTGGTGGTGCGATCATCGTTGATCATGAAGCGCGCATAGGGCTGGAACAGGTTGATCTTGTCGATCGACAGGCTGTCCCCATGCTGATAGTTCAGGCCTTCGACCACGACCTGTTGCCACTTGAGGAAGTCGCGGGTTTTCAGGGTGTCCAGGGTATGGAGCTGATCGACCTGGGCGCGGCCGGTGACGTTGAACGCCAGGGGCTCGGTGCTTTTCAGGTCGACCGCCAGATCACTGCCGAGCATGCCGCTGCGCAGTTCCAGGCGAATGAACGGCGTGATGTAGGACTGGGCAACCCGCAGGTCGATGTCCTTGGTCTGTACCTTCAGTCTGGCGCTGACCGGAGCCAGGTTGACCTCGCCGTCGGCCATGATCTTGCCTTGCTTGCCCACGCCGCTATCGAGCTTGAGGGTAAAGGGTGAACCGTTGAGGCTGTCGAAGTTTTGCAGGTCAAGGTTCAGCGGACCCAGTTCCAGGGCGACGGCGGGTTGTGCCTTGCGGTCCGCCAGATGCACCTGGTAGTCGCGCAGTTGCACATCCTTGAGCAGCACCTGCCAGGGCTTGTCCGGGGCAGTCGGTTCAGGCTTGGGTGAGTCTGCCGCCGCCGGAGTGCTGGTCGGTTCGGCATCCGCCTTGGCCTTTGCGGTGGGTTTTGACGGTTGGCTGGCGAACAGTTTCTGCCAGTCGAGTTGGCCGTCCGATTCCAGCGCGGCCCAGGTTTCCAGTTTGTGGCTGCGGATCTTGCCGACCACCACTTGCTGTTTGGCCAGGTCCACGGTGGTTTCGCTGACGTCCAGGCGCTCAAGCTTTACCAGCGGCCGGCCATCCGGCGCCTTGATCGCGAAGGGGGCGATGCTGACCGCTACATTGCTTAGCAGCAGCTCGGTTTCCTTGGTCAGGTTGAGTTTGTAGTCGGTGCTGATGCTCATGACGCCGTTTTCGAGATCCAGTGGCACGGCATCGCGCACATAGGGCCAAAAGGCTTTCATCTTGCCATCAGTGATTTTCAGCTTACCTTCGGAGGCGATCGGGATCAGGCTGAAGTTGCCGGTCCAGTCGATCTGTCCGCCATTGGGGCCGACGGCCACCAGGGTCATGTCGGCGCTGTCATCGGGCAGGGTGCTGAGGTTCTTCAGCTCGAAATCGAGTGTGTCGTAGAGAAACTCGATGGGTTCGCTGGGCCGGGCATCTTCAAAGTGTACGGCGCCGCCCGCCAGTTTGATCCGCTCGATGCGCAGCGGAAACGGCTTGGCATCAGGGTCGGCCGGCGTGGGTTCGCTCTCTGGTAGCTTGAACAGCCCGAGCAGGTTGAGTTTGCCGTCCTTGCTGAACAGGATTTCGGTCTTGGGCTTGGTCAGCTCGACATCAGACAGGTGCACCGCCTTGGTCCACAGGCTGTCGAATTGCAGATTGGCGTACAGGCGCTCGAAACCGACCTGCTCCTTGCCGGGTTCGCCGATGTTCAAGCCCCAAAGGGTCAGTTCAAGGCTGAACGGATTGAATTCGATCCGCTGGATGGTCGCGGGTGTAGTGGCGTAGCTGGCCAGTTGCTGGTTGGCAACGCGCAACGCGACACCCGGTAAAATCAGAAAACCCAGCAAGCTGTAGAGGGCCAGAGCAGTCAACAAGGCGCCAATGGCGCGAATCAATCCTTTGTACATGTGCGGCTTCATCTGTCTGAATCGGAGAGCCTTGGAGTATGGCATGCGTTTCCGGTTCCGAAGTGATCGGCCTGTTCAGGAAATTTCAGATTTCTCCGAGGACGGTCAGAGCTGAAGAATCAGGGTTTTCAGCGGTGGCTGTTGATCCAACGACGGAAAATCGGCGCCTGGCTTCATCATGGTCCATTCACGCACCGGCCGTCCGGCCTTTTCCGCGCAACGCAAAACCTGTTCGCGCCAGTCGTCCATGCTGACTTTTGCCAGGTTGTTGCAGCAGATCAGCACGCCGTTGTCGGCGGTGGTCAACAAGGCGGGTTTGAGCAGGCTTTGGTAGTCGCGCAGCAGGTCGACGGTGCCGAACGCGCTCTTGGCCCAGGCTGGAGGGTCCAGCAGCACCAGATCGTACTGGCGCTGTTCCAGGCGCTGATAGCTCGGCAGCTTTTGCCCGCGGCGCTGGCTGATCGGCAGCCCGGCCAGTTGGCGAATGGCCGGGAAGTAGTCGGACTGGATAAATTCCATGGTCGGCAACTGCGGGTTGAGTTGGCCGTTCTCCCGACCGACCGCCAGGTTGCCTTCGGCGAAGTCCAGGTTGCACACCTCGCGCGCGCCACCGGCGGCAGCACTGAGGCCGACACCACAGGTGTAGGCGAACAGGTTCAGCACGCTTTTGTTCTTGCTGTGATCCTTGACCCAGCCGCGGGTGTTGCGCAGGTCGAGGAACAGCAGCGGGTCCTGTCCGGCATGGCGCCCTCGCACCCGATACTTCAGGCCCCACTCGTGGCCGACCAGGTCTTGCAGGGCGGCTTCGTCGGCGCGGTAGACGATGTCTTCGCGATCGATGCGCGAGTTGCCACGGGAGCGGTCGTTGTAGACCAGCAGGGTTTCAAAACCCAGGTATTGATTGATCGCTTCGTGCAGTTGCAGCAGCGTCTCGCGCTCCAACGCCTGGTGGAAACTTTGCACCAGCAATTGTGGGCCGTAGCGGTCGATGGTCAGGCCACCGGCGCCTTCCTGGCTGCCGTGGAACAGGCGATAGCAATCGGTACCTTGCTGGTGCAGTTCGGCGAGCAGGTCCTGGCGTTGATCGAGGGCGGCGCGCAGCGCCTGATTCAAGGAAGACATGCTGGGCGCCTTGCAGGAGGGAATTGGGCGCGGGAGTTTAACAGTTTTGGCGCGGGACCGACTTGCTCGCGAAGCTTTTGATCTTTGTTCTTTCTAAGTAATCCCCATCCGCCGTTTAGCCCGCTGCACTGACCCGTTACGCACCGCCCAGCGCAGCATCGGCGCACTGCGATTGACACTGGCGCGGATCAGCTTGCGTTGCAGCGGGTTCTGGCTGACGCCGAGCATGTCGCTGGCCCAGTCCGGCAGCAGGTCGATCCCGGCCTGCATCATCAGGCCGCCGAAGGGCTTGGCCAGACGGCTGGGGGCGGGGGCGTTCAATAGCAGGCGCAGCACTTCGCGACTGCGTTCATCGCACAACAATTGCGGGCGAACGCGCTCAAGGTAATCGGAAATTTCCTGCCGTGAACGGGGCACATCACGCGCCCCAAGACGTTCGGCAACCAAGGCAATCTCGGCGTAATAACGATCCTGATCCGCGAGGGACAAATGTGGATTGCGATAGCGCAAATGCGCGGCGAGGAAGTTGCTCACTTCCGCGACGTGCACCCAGGTCAGCAGATCAGGATCGCTGGCTGCGTAAGGGCGCCCATCCGGTGCCGTGCCGGTCACTTGCAGGTGAATGGTGCGGACTTTTTCGATCAGCCAGTCGGCATCCTGTCGAGAACCGAAGGTGGTGCCGGAGATGAACTGCCCGGTGCGGCGCAACCGGCCGAGCATGTCTTCACGAAAGTTCGAATGGTCCCAGACCCCGGCCAATGCCAGCGGGTGCAGGGCCTGCAGCATCAGGGCGCTGATGCCACCGATCAGCATGCTGCTGAAATCGCCATGGACTTGCCAGCTCACCGAGTCCGGCCCGAACAGCCCGGGGTCGCCCTTGGGGTTTTCCAGGTCGAGTTTGCCCAAAGACAAACCGGTCAGGCTCATGATCTGGGTTTCGATGCGGGTGCGGATGAATTCCATGGCCACTCAGTGATGAAAGAGGAGGGCGCGGCCACTGGCCGCGCCTGTAGGTTACTGGTTCAAGCGCTTGTCGATCAGCCCTTGCACCACGCTCGGGTCTGCCAGGGTCGAAGTATCACCCAGACTGTCCAGTTCATTGCAGGCGATCTTGCGCAGGATGCGCCGCATGATCTTGCCTGAGCGGGTTTTCGGCAAGGCCGGGGCCCACTGGATCAAGTCCGGTTTGGCGAAACTGCCGATTTCCTTGCTGACCAGGGCCAGCAATTGCTTCTTCAGTTCATCGTTGGTTTCGACGCCGTTCATGGGCGTGACGAAGACATAGATGCCCTGGCCCTTGATGTCGTGGGGATATCCGACCGCAGCGGCTTCGGCGATGCTCTCGTGCAGCACCAGGGCGCTTTCCACTTCGGCGGTGCCGATACGGTGGCCGGACACGTTGATCACATCGTCGATGCGCCCGGTGATCCAGTAGTCGCCATCTTCATCGCGCCGTGCGCCGTCACCGGTGAAGTAGTAGCCGGGGTAGGGTTTGAAGTAGGTGTCGACCATGCGTTGCGGGTCGCGATAGACACTGCGGATCTGCGCCGGCCAGCTGGATTTTATGGCCAGTACGCCGCTGCCGGCGCCCTTGATTTCCTTGCCTTGCTCGTCGAGCAGCACCGGTTGCACGCCGAACATCGGTTGTGTCGCACAACCGGGCTTGATCCGCTGGGCACTGACCAGCGGGCTGAGCATGATGCCGCCGGTTTCGGTCTGCCACCAGGTATCGACGATCGGGCAACGCTCTTGGCCGACCTCATGGAAATACCATTCCCAGGCTTCCGGGTTGATCGGCTCGCCGACCGTGCCGAGTAGCCTGACGCTGGCGCGGGATGTTTGCTTCAACGGTTCCGGGCCTTCGCGCATCAGTGCGCGCAGGGCCGTCGGGGCGGTGTAGAAAATGTTCACCTTGTGCTTGTCGATCACCTGCCAGAAGCGCGAGGTGCTCGGGTAGTTCGGCACGCCTTCGAAGATCAGCGTGGTCGCGCCGTTGGCCAGCGGGCCGTAGACGATGTAACTGTGGCCAGTGACCCAGCCGACGTCGGCGGTGCACCAGAAGACTTCGCCGTCGCGGTAGTCCAGCACGTACTTGAAGGTCATCGCTGCTTGCAGCAGGTAACCGCCGGTGGTGTGCAGCACGCCTTTGGGTTTGCCGGTGCTGCCGGAGGTGTAGAGGATGAACAGCGGGTCTTCGGCGTCCATCGGCTCGGGCGGGCAATCGGCGCTGGCTTCGCTCAGTGCCTGCTGGTACTTGATGTCTCGTCCTTCGACCCGGTTCACCGACCCCTTGCTGCGCTCGACCACCAGCACGGTGCTCACGTCCGGGCAGCTTTGCAGCGCCTTGTCGACGTTCTGCTTGAGTGGCACGACCTTGCCGCCGCGCACACCTTCATCGGCAGTGATCACGGTGCGGCAGTCGGCGTCGAGAATGCGGTCGCGCAACGAGTCCGGGGAGAAACCGCCGAACACCACCGAGTGCACCGCGCCGATGCGGGTACAGGCCAGCATGGCGTAGGCCGCCTCGGGAATCATCGGCATATAGATGCACACACGGTCGCCTTTTTTCACGCCACGGCTTTTCAGCACGCTGGCCAGGCGACAGACGTTTTCATGCAGTTTTTTGTAGGTGATCGATGTCGAGTCGGCAGGGTCGTCGCCTTCCCAGATGATGGCGACCTGATCGCCGCGTTTCTCCAGGTGCCGGTCGATGCAGTTATAGCTGACGTTCAACTGCGCGCCGGCAAACCAGGTGGCTTCACCGGTTTTCAGGTTGTAGCGCTGGACGGTTTCCCAGGGGGCGCTCCAGTCGAGAAAACGCGTGGCCTGTTCGGCCCAGAAGGTGCTGGGGTGTTCGATGGATTGGCGGTACAGGCGCTGATAGTCGTCTTGACTCAATTGCGCGGCCCGGCGGACGGCATCGGCTTTGGGGAACGTGCTGATATCGAACATGACGGTTCCTTATTCTTGTTTTGCGACAAAGATAAAGATGCGCCGAGAGGTCAAAGGGTTCAAGAGGGGAGCTGTGCGACCCTCGTAGGAGCTGCCGAAGGCTGCGATCTTTTGACGTTGCTTTGAAGATCAAAAGATCGCAGCCTTCGGCAGCTCCTACAGTGATAGTGCACGCCACCGTTTTTGCAGTAAACCCGGTGCCGTTTGAAGGGGCGGGCTAACCGCCCCTTCAGCCGATCACCCGCGGTGACGACCACGGAAGTAATTGATCAGCCCTTGGGTCGAGGCGTCCTCGGCCGGGGTTTCTTCGCTGCCGACCAGGCGGTTGTAGACGCCTTTGCCCAGCTCTTTGCCCAGCTCAACACCCCACTGGTCGAAAGCATTGATGCCCCAGATCACGCTTTGCACGAAGACTTTGTGCTCGTACATCGCCACCAGAGCGCCGAGGCGACGCGGGCTGATGCGCTCGACCACCAGGGTGTTGCTCGGACGGTTGCCCGGGATCACCTTGTGTGGCGCGAGTTTTTGCACTTCGGCGTCACTCATGCCTTTGTCGCGCAGTTCGGTTTCGGCCTCGCCAAGGGTCTTGCCGAGCATCAGCGCCTGGCTCTGCGACAGGCAGTTGGCGTACAGCCACTGGTGGTGGTCGGACACCGGGTTGAAGCTGACGATCGGCACGATGAAGTCAGCCGGGATCAGTTGGGTGCCCTGGTGCAGCAACTGGTGGTAGGCGTGCTGACCGTTGCAGCCGACACCGCCCCAGATCACCGGCCCGGTGTCGGTGGACACGGGCTTGCCGTCCTGGCGCACGCTCTTGCCGTTGGATTCCATGTCCAGCTGTTGCAGGTGCTTGGTGATGTTGCGCAGGTAGTGATCGTACGGCAGGATCGCGTGGCTTTGCGCGCCCCAGAAGTTGCCGTACCACACGCCGAGCAAGGCCAGCAGCACCGGCATGTTCTGTTCGAACGGCGCGGTCTGGAAGTGCTGGTCCATGGTGTAGGCACCGGACAGCAACTCCTTGAAGTTCGACATGCCGATGGCCAGGGCAATCGGCAAACCGATGGCCGACCACAGCGAGTAGCGCCCGCCGACCCAGTCCCACATCGGGAAAATGTTTTCTTCGCGGATGCCGAACGCCACGGCGGCGGCGTTGTTGCTCGAAACCGCGATGAAGTGGCGATACAGCTCGGCTTCCGAACCACCCTGGGCCAGGTACCAGGCACGGGCGGCCTGGGCGTTCTTCAGGGTTTCAAGGGTGTTGAAGGATTTCGACGAGACGATGAACAGCGTGGTCTCGGCGCGCAGCTTCATGGCCAGTTCGTGGAATTCGCTGCCGTCGATGTTCGCCAGGTAATGGCAACGCACGCCTTTCTGGGCGTAGGACAGCAAGGCTTCGGACACCAGCTCCGGGCCGAGGAAGGAGCCGCCGATGCCGATGTTCACCACGTCGGTGATCGGCTTTTCGGTGTAGCCGCGCCACAGACCGTCGTGGATACGGCCGACGAGGTCGGTGATCTGGTTCAGCACCTTGTGCACTTCGGGCATCACGTTGACGCCATTGACCGACAGCTTGTCGCCGACCGGGCGGCGCAGGGCCGTGTGCAGGGCCGGACGACCTTCGGAAGAGTTGACGATTTCGCCATCGAACAGCGACTTGATCGCGCCCTTGAGGTCGACTTCGTTGGCCAGGCCCACCAGCAGATTGCGGGTCTCGGCGTTGATCAGGTTTTTCGAATAGTCGAGAAACAGGCCGCAGCTGCTGAGGGTGAATTGAGTAAAACGCTGCGGATCGGCATTGAAAGCTTCGCGCATGCTGAAATCCTGCATGGCTTGGCGGTGGTCATTCAGCGCTTGCCAGGCAGGCAGAGCGGTAACGTCGTGAGGAGTGCGGTAATACGCCATCGCTGCGGGTTTCCTTATTACTTGAACGGCCTTTTGAACACTAAAAATCCCGGAGCGCTGTGGGTGGGCGTTCCGGTCAACTGCGTCGACACGATTTCATGGCGCAGGGCGACTACAGTAAACCCCGCGCAATGATCTGTCTTGACTTTGTCTGACCTGTTTCCGGTACTTTTTTAACATCGAAGTTAGGAATGGTCCGACAAACGGAAGAGACAGGGATCGGATCAGGCGACCTGGACCGGAATGGCGTTGCTGGTGTGGCTCAGTTCATTACCCGGTGCCATGTAGAGCATGCGCGGCTTGAAGTTGAGCAGTTCGGCTTCGCTGTAATGAGCGTAAGCGCAGATGATCACGCGATCGCCAACCTTGGCCTTGTGCGCGGCGGCGCCGTTGACCGAAATCATGCGCGAACCTTCTTCGCCACGGATGGCATAGGTGGTGAAGCGCTCGCCGTTGTCGACGTTGTAGATCTGGATCTGCTCGTACTCACGAATGCCGGACAGGTCCAGCCATTCACCATCGATGGCGCAGGAGCCTTCGTAATCGAGTACAGCGTGGGTGACTTCGGCGCGATGCAGCTTGGCTTTGAGCATGATGGCGTGCATGAGTATTTCCCAGGTCGGAATCGAACGGCGGGCAGTTTGCCCGAAGGCTTGAGAGGCAGCAATAAGGTGTGGAAACTGCCGCAAATCGAATGTGGGAGCGGGCTTGCTCGCGAAGGCGTTGCGTCAGTCGACGTATGTGTCAGCTGACAGACCGTATTCGCGAGCAAGCCCGCTCCCACAGGGTATTGCAGTGTTTAGATTGGCGCGTCGAGGTTCAGGTGCAGGTTGTCGATCAACCGCGTCGTACCGAGGAACGCCGCCACCAGAATCACCAGGTCACGATCCTGCGCCGTCGCAGGGCGCAAGGTCAGGGCATGGCGGATTTCCAGATAGTCGGGACGCAGGCCGGCGGCTTCGAGCTGTTTGATCTGGGTGCCGATCAGCGCCGGGTAGTCGCGTTCGCCCTGCCTGATCGCTTCGCCGATCGCATTCAGCGTGCGATAAACCACTGGTGCCACAGCGCGTTGCTCTTCGCTGAGGAAACCATTGCGCGACGACAGCGCCAGGCCATCGGTAGCGCGAACAGTGGGCTCGCCGATGATCTGGATTGGCATGTTCAGGTCATGAACCAGCGCGCGAATCACCGCCAGTTGCTGGAAGTCTTTCTCGCCGAAAATCGCCAGGTCCGGCTGGACCATGTTGAACAGCTTGCTGACCACCGTCGCCACGCCTTCGAAATGCCCCGGACGGCTGGCACCGCACAGGCCTTCGGACAATTGCGGGACGCTGACGCGGGTCTGGCCGGCCATGCCGTCGGGGTACATCTCTTCAACGGTGGGGGCAAACAGCAGATGGCAACCGGCCTGGAGCAGTTTTTCCTGGTCGGCGGCGAGGGTGCGCGGGTACTTGTCGAGGTCTTCGCCAGCACCGAATTGCAGCGGGTTGACGAAAACGCTCGCAACCACGAAGTCCGCCCGTTGGGAGGCTTTGGTCACCAGCGCCACGTGGCCGCTGTGCAGGTTGCCCATGGTTGGCACAAAGGCGATGCGCTTGCCTTCGCCACGGGCACGGGCCACGGCGGCCCGCAGTTCGCGTACGGTTTTTACGGTGTTCATGCAGAGAATCCGTGTTCGATCCCAGGGAATGTTGCCGCTTTGACTTCAGTCACGTAGGCAATCAATGCAGCTTCAATGCTGGTCTGGCCAGTCATGAAGTTTTTCACGAATTTCGGCATGCGGCCGGTAATGGACAGGCCCAGCATGTCGTGCAGAACCAGCACCTGGCCATCGGTGCGATTGCCAGCGCCAATACCAATCACCGGAATCTTCACCGCCTGGGTGATTTCTTCCGCCAGTTCGCTCGGGACGCACTCGAGCAGCAGCATTGCCGCACCAGCCTGTTCCAGGGCGATCGCGTCGGCACGCATTTGCCGCGCCTGGTTTTCATTGCGACCCTGGACCTTGTAGCCGCCAAGGATGTTCACCGATTGCGGCGTCAGGCCCATGTGCGCACAGACAGGGATGCCGCGCTCGGCCAGCAGGCGGATCGAATCGGCCAGCCACAACGCTCCTTCGACCTTGACCATGTGCGCGCCGGCCTGCATCAACAGGGCGCTGTTGGTCATGGCTTGCTCGGTGGTGGCGTAGGCCATGAAAGGCAGGTCGGCGAGGATCAGGGCATCGCTGTTACCGCGTTTGACGGCGGCCACGTGATAAGCCATTTCGGAGGTAGTGACAGGCAAGGTGCTGTCGTGGCCCTGCAAAACCATGCCGAGGGAGTCGCCCACCAGCAGCACTTCGACGCCGGCCTGGTTGCAGGCGTGGGCGAAGGTTGCGTCGTAGCAGGTCAGCATGGTGATTTTTTCACCTTTTTGCTTCAGACCTTGCAGGGTGGTCAGGGTGATGGCTGGCATGAAAAGTTCCTCATTCAGGCGCTGTGGAAACTACTGCGAGTAACGCGCGTGATTCTTCGTTGAATACAGGCGCACGCTCTTTCGTCGTGCTTTTAAGGCCTGGATTGCGCCCTTGAACGCCGTGTAGGCGGCAGCGGGACGCCTATAGTCGTGAGGAGAACGAGGGAAGTCAATTGCGTGTGTTACCGCATTGTTACGGGTGGGGTGTTACCGGGGTAACTGATGCGATTCAGCAGCAGATATTGTGATCGACGCAAAACCAATGTGGGAGTGGTGTCACGCCGGGAGCAGGCGTTCCAACCCGACGAACGGGCAGGCTGCGAGTAATTCACTTAGCTCGCGGCCATCGGCCAGGCGCAGATCCGCAGGGGCCAGTTCCGCCAGTGGATACAGCACGAAGGCCCGTTCCTGCATGTGGTAATGGGGAACCTTGAGGCGTGGTTCGTCGATCAGGCGATCACCGAACAGCACGATGTCGAGGTCAAGCGTGCGCGGCCCCCAGCGCACAAGGCGCTCGCGACCCTGGCCGTTTTCAATGGCCTGTAAGGCATCGAGCAAATCTAGTGGCGCCAGCGTGCTATCGAGAGCGGCCACCGCGTTGGTGTAGCGCGGTTGTCCAGGCAGCAGCGAGTCGCTTTGATAAAACGCGGATATCCCGACCAGTTCCGTTTGCGGCAAGTGCGCCAGCGCCTCGACGGCGCTGCGCAATTGTTCGGCGGGGTCAGCCAGATTGCTGCCCATGCCGATGTAGATGCGTTCCATGGATTACTCGCCCGTGGTGCTCGAAGCGCCGGCAGCGCGTTTGCGCTTGGAACCACCGCTGCGGCGACGCTTGCGCGGGGCGCCGGTGCCTTCATCCTTGCCGCTGAGGTCGCGAATCATGTCGCGACGCTCGCTTTCGTTGGCGTCCTGATAGTCAGTCCACCATTCGCCCAGGCCATCGGTCTGCTCGCCGGCGCTTTCGCGTAGCAGCAGGAAGTCGTAGCCGGCGCGGAAACGCGGATTGTCCAGCAGCAGATCGGCACGCTTGCCGCTGCGGCGGGGCAGGCGTTCCTGCATGTCCCAGATTTCGCGGATCGGCATGGTGAAGCGTTTCGGAATCGCGATGCGCTGGCACTGTTCGGCAATCAGCTCGTGCGCCGCTTCCTGCATCGCCGGAATCGGCGGCATGCCACGCTCCTGCAGGCGCAGGACACGGGCCGGCAGGGCAGGCCAGAGCAGGGCTGCAAAGAGGAACGCCGGGGTTACCGGTTTGTTCTGCTTGATCCGCAGGTCGGTGTTGATCAGGGCTTCGCTGATCAGGGTGTGGGTGTACGTCGGGTTGTATTCCAGTGCTTCGGCGCTGGCCGGAAACAGTGGATCGAACAATTGCAGGTCGACCAGCATTTCAAACGTATCGGCGGCATGGCCGGAGAGGAACAGCTTGAGCACCTCTTCGAACAGGCGGGCCGACGGGATCTCGCGCAGCATCGGCGCCAGGCCGCGGATCGGCAGGGCGCTGTGTTTTTCGATGCCGAAGTTCAGCTTGGCGGCGAAACGCACGGCCCGCAGCATCCGTACCGGGTCTTCCTGGTAGCGTTGCGTCGGATCGCCGATCAGGCGGATCAGGTGATTGCGGATGTCGTGTACGCCGTTGGCGTAGTCGAGGATGCGTTCGCTGACCGGATCGTAATACAGGGCATTGATGGTGAAGTCGCGACGTTGCGCGTCTTCTTCCAGGGTGCCGTAGACGTTATCGCGCAAAATGCGCCCGCTCTCGTTGCGCGAAGACTGGTTGCTGTCTTCCTCGTCTTCGTTTTGCGGGTGATTGGCGCGGAAGGTCGCGACTTCGATGATTTCGCGGCCGAAGTGGATGTGCACCAGCTTGAACCGGCGCCCGATGATTCGCGCGTTACGGAATTCGGCCCGTACCTGTTCCGGTGTGGCGCTGGTGGCAACGTCGAAATCTTTCGGTGTGATACCCAGCAGCATGTCGCGCACGCAACCGCCAACCAGGTAAGCCTGATAACCGGCGTTCTGCAGGCGTTCAACGATATTCACCGCGTAGCGGCTGAATTGCGCCTTCTGCAGCGAGTGTTGACCGCTGTTGAGCACTTCAGGCGTGCTGCGAATGTGTTGCGTAGGACGCTTGGGAGAACGGAATGACTGGAACAGCTTCTTCAGCATGGGATGCACTGTTTGAAGGAATATTCGGCCATAACAGAAGAATGACCGCATGATGGGCGGGGATTCTAGCATTTAGTCGGGGGATGGTGTAGGACACAGCAGATATGAGCTGTAGGCCGCAGGCTTAAAGGCCGGAACGAGCCGATTTACGGGGATTTGCGAATCGCGCAAACCACAAGGGGAGCCGAAGCTCCCCAAGAAGTAGTTGCATGCTCTATTTTTATTTTTGGTTTCGGGCTTCTTGTTTTTGTTGAGTGCCCTCGCCATGAAGCTTTCCTTCATGACCCTCCCAATCGGGAGCCAAGAGCAAACGGATTGCTTTGGTCGCTGAATTGCAGTGATCTTTCGATCCAACCAGTACAGGCTCTGTCTTAGGACAGTTTTTGTTGTTCTCGGCCTGGTCGTGGGGCAAGCCCCAAATACAACGCCTCTCCAAAAGAATCAGTTAGCTGCGCCTCTCGCCGTCTTGTTTTTATTGTGCGTGAGTCGATTCGTCTTATTTTTATTGTCTTGTGCATTGCTTGTTATTGTTCTTGTACCAAACATATAGCAGGGTGCGTGCCAACTTTTTCGAAACCCAATAAAACAAGGGGTTAGGCCGGTTGGCAGGCATTTCGAGGGCCAAAAAAAGCCGGGGCTTCGTTACCGTAAGCCCCGGCTTCTGTTACGTGAAAAAGCTGAGGTAACAGTTTTTTCACAAAGTCACGTGTTACCCGCACATACGACAGGTGCGATTCAGCTTTCGCTGGCCACCCCGGTCTTGCGGCGCGGGATGCCCAGGCGCTGACGGCGCTCCCATAGGCATTTGCGGCTGACCCCGAGCTTGCGGGCCAGCTCGGTTTCGGTCATGTGGTCCTGATGTTCGAGGACGAAATGCTGGAAGTAGTCTTCCAGGGAGAGGTCTTCGGTCGGTTCGTGGTTGCTGTTACTGGTGTTGCCGTTGCCCTGTTGGGGCGCCAGGCCAATGAACTCGTCGTCTTCCAGGTCGCCCAGTTCGATGTCGATGCCCAACAGCTCGGCGGAAATTTCCGGGCTTTCGCACAGGATGACGGCGCGCTCGACGGCGTTTTCCAGTTCGCGAACGTTGCCCGGCCAAGCGTAGTGACGAATGGCTTGCTCGGCATCCGCGGCGAATTTGAGGTCGGTGCGGTTGACGCGCGCACTTTGCCGCGCCAGAAACGCATTGGCGATTTCGTTGACGTCCGCACCGCGTTCGCGCAGGGCTGGCAGCTTCAGCGCGATAACGTGGAGGCGGTAATACAAGTCTTCACGGAACTGGCCGATTTTCGCCAGGCTCTTGAGGTCGCGGTGAGTCGCCGCGATCAGGCGCACATCGACTTTTTGCGACTGCACCGAACCCACGCGACGAATTTCGCCTTCTTGCAACACACGCAACAGGCGAGCCTGGGCTTCCAGTGGCAGTTCGCCGATTTCGTCGAGGAACAAGGTGCCGCCGTCCGCCGCTTCCACCAGGCCGGCGCGCCCGGCGCTGGCGCCGGTGAATGCGCCTTTTTCGTGGCCGAACAGTTCGGACTCGATCAGGCTTTCCGGAATGGCCGCGCAGTTCACCGAAATCATCGGCGCCTTGGCGCGTTTGGACAAATTGTGCAGGGCGCGAGCCACCAGTTCTTTACCGGTACCCGATTCGCCCTGGATCAGAACGTTGGAGTCGGTCGGTGCCACTTTGCGGATCTTGCCGTACAGGTCCTGCATCGGTGGGCACGAGCCGATAATGCCGATTTCACCGTTGCTGTTGTCGGTACCGGATTTCGCCGCACCGTTGGTGACTTTGCCGGCAACGGCTTCACCACCGGCTTGTACCGTTTGTCGGTCACGCAGGATTCGTGCGGCCGCTTGTAGCATTTCGTCATGGTCGAATGGCTTGGCAATGTAGTCCACCGCGCCCATTTTCATCGAGTCGACCGCCGAGCGCAGGCTGGCATAGCTGGTCATGATCAGCACCGGCGTGCCCTGCGCGAGCTTGATCAACTCCGTGCCAGGCGCGCCCGGCAGGCGCAGGTCACTGATGATCAGGTCGAACGAGGGAATGGTGAAGCGTTCTTGTGCTTCCTGCACTGATCCGGCTTCGCTGACCTGGTACTGGTTACGTTCCAGCAGGCGGCGCAAGGCGGAGCGGATGATGGTTTCGTCTTCGACGATCAAAATGTGCGGCATTGATTCGATACTCTCGACGGTCTCAGTTCACAGCGGACGTCGCTTCGACATGACGCGGCAAGGTAACCCTGATTCGGGTACCGCGTTGGCTTTGAACATCAGCCGGGCTGTCGATGGTGATTTGTCCATAATGCTCTTCAACGATGGAATAGACCAGTGCAAGGCCCAGACCGGTGCCTTCGCCAGGGTCCTTGGTGGTGAAGAAAGGTTCGAACAATCGGTCCATGATGCTCGACGGAATACCGCTGCCTTCGTCTTCCACGATCAGGTCGACCGTGTGTTCGCCGGCTTCGCTCTTGACCCGTACCGCGCTGCCGGGAGGCGAGGCGTCACGGGCGTTTGACAGTAGGTTGATCAGTACCTGGGCCAACCGTTGCGGGTCGCCTTCGACCCAGTGATCGGGGTCGCACAGGTTGTAGAACTGCACTTCGAAATTGCGTCGGTTCAGGGCCAGCAGGCCGATGGCATCCTGAGCCACTTCGGCCAGACAGACGGGCTCGTCGCTGTGTTGATGGCTGCCGGCATGGGCAAAGCTCATCAGCGACTGGACGATGCGCGACACGCGTTTGGTCTGCTCGAGGATCTGGCCGCTGATTTCCTTCAGCTCGCCGTCTTCTTCACGTTCTTCGCGCAGGTTCTGCGCCAGGCACGCGATACCGGTAATCGGGTTGCCGATTTCATGGGCCACGCCGGCCGCCAGTCGACCGATGCTGGCCAGGCGCTCGGAGTGCACCAGTTTGTCTTCGAGCATCTGGGTTTCGGTCAGGTCTTCCACCAGTAATACCAGGCCACTGTTGCCCGGCGCGAGGGGTTCGTCGATCGCCGCTTTGTGCAGGTTCAGCCAGCGTGTCTGGCCGTCGAGTGCCAGGTGCTGTTTGTGCAAGTGCTCGTCCGGCACATTGATGAAACCTTGCAGCAGGTCTTTCCATGGGTCGGCAATGGTACTCAGGCGCGAACCGACCACGCGCTGCGCGGCGATGCCGGTCAGTTCCTCCATGGCCTTGTTCCACATGAGGATCTCCTGATCCTTGGCCAGCGAGCAAACGCCCATCGGCAATTCCTGCAGGGTCTGGCGGTGGTAGCGGCGCAGGGCATCGAGTTCGGCGGCCAGGCCGGTCAGGCGCGAGTGGTAATCCTCGAGGCGGCTTTCGATGAAGTGAATGTCTTCGGTGACGTAGTTTTCGCCGCCGGCCTTGTATGGCAGGAACGTCTCGACCATGTCCTGGGCCACGCTCGGGCCCATCAGGCCGGAGAGGTTGGCCTCGATGCGGTCACGCAGGCGGCGCAGGGCATAGGGGCGGCGTTCGTCGAAAGGCAGATAGAGGTCGCGCAGTGCCTGTTCCACCTCTTTCTGCGCCGCCTTTGCACCCAGTGGCTTGGCCAGTTGCGTAGCGAATTCCTGGGGCGAGGCGGCGTGCAGTTCCCGGCGTTGCGGGCGGCGAACGTTATCCACGGCGCAGGCTTCGGCAGCGCTTGCCTCTTCGGTGCTGGCATTGGTGAACAACGAGATCAGGGTGAACATCAGCACGTTGGCCGCCAGCGAGGCAATCGCCGCCATGTGCCAGCTGGTGTCGTCCAGCACGTAGATCATGTTCAGCAGCGGAATGTAGAAGCCTTGCAGGTTGCCGACCAGCGGCAACAGCATGGTCACCAGCCACACCAGGATCCCTGCCAGCAAGCCGGCGATGAAGCCGCGACGGTTGGCGGTCGGCCAATACAGGACCGAGAGCACGCCCGGCAGGAACTGCAACGTGGCGACGAAAGCGACAATGCCGAGGTTGGCCAGGTCCTGTTCGGCACCGAGCATCAGGTAGAAGCCGTAGCCGGCCATGATGATCGCGACAATCAGCGCCCGGCGGGTCCACTTCAGCCAGCGGTAGATGTTGCCTTCGGCCGGTGGTTGATACAGCGGCAGCACCAGGTGGTTCAAGGCCATCCCGGACAGCGCCAGCGTGGTGACGATGATCAGGCCACTGGCGGCGGACAGTCCGCCGACATAGGCCAGCAACGCCAAGGCCTTGCTGTTGGCGGCTATGCCGATGCCCAGGGTGAAGTATTCCGGGTTGGTGGTGGCGCCGAGCTTCAGGCCGGCCCAGAGAATCAGCGGTACCGCCAGGCTCATCAGCAACAGGAACAGCGGCAGGCCCCAGCTCGCACTGACCAGCGAACGCGGGTTGAGGTTCTCGGTAAAGGTCATGTGATACATGTGCGGCATCACGATCGCCGAGGCGAAGAACACCAGCAACAGCGTACGCCACGGGCCTTCCTGCAAAGGGGTGTGCAGGGCAGCGAGCGCGGTCTGGTTTTGCAGCAGCCACAGTTCAAGCTGTTGTGGGCCGTCGAACACGCCGTAAAGCGCATACAGCCCGACACCGCCGAGGGCGATCAGCTTGATCACCGACTCGAAGGCAATCGCGAACACCAGGCCTTCATGCTTTTCGCGGGTGGCGATGTGGCGGGAGCCGAAGAAAATCGTGAACAGCGTAATCAGTGCGCAGAAACTCAGGGCCACGCGATGCTGTACCGGCTCTCGGGTGAGGATACTGATGGAGTCGGCGACCGCCTGAATCTGCAAGGCCAGTAGCGGCAATACGCCGACCAGCATGAAAATCGTAGTCAGCGCACCGGCCCAGGTACTGCGGAAGCGGAAGGCAAACAGGTCTGCCAGCGACGACAGCTGATAGGTGCGGGTGATCTTCAGGATCGGGTAGAGCAGCACCGGCGCCAGCAGGAATGCCCCGGAAACGCCCAGGTAGCTGGACAAAAAACCGTAGCCGTACTGATAGGCCAGGCCCACGGTGCCGTAAAACGCCCAGGCGCTGGCGTAGACGCCCAGCGACAGGGTGTAAGTCAGCGGGTGGCGAATGATCGCCCGGGGAATCATGCCCCGTTCGCTGATCCAGGCCACACCGAACAGCACCGCCAGGTACGCGGCGCTGATCAGGATCATCTGGGTCAGGCTAAAGCTCATCGGCATCTTTTTGGCTCTGCAGGATGAAGGTCACGACGATCAGGATCAGCCAGAGCAGATAAGGGCGATACCAGGCGCCAGTGGCGTCGATCCACCAATCCATGATGGCCGGGGAAAACAGGTAAATCCCCACTACCAAAAGCAGGACCAAGCGATAGATGTACATCCCGGCCTCTCTTTCTTATGCGTGTGCCCGTAAACGTGCGGCGATGGTAACGGATGGGCGCGTCACTGCAAGTGTGATCACAGTAGCTGTGCCTCGGGCAGGCTCAGTGTGCGCGGGATCAGCGAGGCATCCCAGTGGGCAATGCCCCAATTCAGCACTTCCCGTGGGGTGGCGTACGTCAGTTCGGTTCCCGGGTTCTGTCCCAGCGCCCGAAGCGCGCGCAGCAGCAGGGGTGTTGCCTGATCCTCGGTCAAGGGCGGCGAACGGTAGGACTTGCCGAGTTTGTTGCCATCCGGCTGGGTAATCAGCGGGATGTGCAGGTAACGCGGTTGAGGCAGGCCGAGCAGTTCTTGCAGATAGAGCTGGCGGGGCGTGGAGTCCAGCAGGTCGGCACCGCGAACGATATCGGTGATGCCTTGCCAGGCATCGTCCAGGACCACGGCCAATTGATAGGCATAGAGCCCATCGCGACGGCGGATCACGAAATCGCCGACTTCCCGCCCCAGATGCTGTCGGTATTGGCCCTGCACCCGGTCGATGAAGTGGTATTCCAGCTCCGGTACGCGCAGGCGGATGGCCGCATCGTCAGTACCATGGCCAGCATTGCGGCAGAAGCCCGGATAAATCCCGTGAAACGGCTCCAGCTGTTTGCGCGAGCAGGTGCAGGCGTAGGCCAGTCCTTGATTGAACAGGCGATTGAGCACCTCGGCGTAGGCATCGTGCCGCTCGCTTTGGCGAACCAGGTCGCCATCCCACTCGAAGCCATAGCTTTCCAGTGCCTTGAGAATGGCCGCCTGGGCGCCGGGTTCCTCGCGGGGTGGATCAAGGTCTTCCATGCGCATCAACCAGCGTCCGCCCACCGAGCGCGCGTCGAGGTAGGAGGCCAGTGCGGCGACCAGCGAGCCGAAGTGCAGATGGCCACTGGGCGTGGGGGCGAAGCGCCCGATGTAGGGGGAAACGTCAGCGGTCATGGGGTGATGTTACTTTATCTGGACTGGCGCCAACCCCCTGTGGGAGCGGGCTTGCTACCGAGGTGAATCCTGGAAACAAAAACGGAGCGTTCGCACGCTCCGTTCTTCGTTCAAGTCGCAATTATTTGCCGACTTGCTTTTCCTTGATTTCCGCCAGGGTCTTGCAGTCGATGCACAGGTCGGCGGTAGGGCGCGCTTCGAGGCGCTTGACGCCAATCTCGATGCCGCAGGATTCGCACCAGCCGTACTCTTCGTCTTCGATCAACTGGAGTGTCTTGTCGATCTTCTTGATCAACTTGCGTTCACGGTCGCGGGCACGCAGTTCGAGGGCGAATTCCTCTTCCTGGCTGGCACGGTCTGCCGGATCAGGAAAGTTGGCCGCTTCGTCCTTCATGTGGTCCACGGTCTTGTCGACACCTTCCATCAGCTCTTTTTTCCACTGATTCAGGACCTTGGTGAAGTGCTTGCGCATGGGCTCGCCCATGTACTCTTCGCCGGTTTTCTGAACATAGGGCTCGAAGCCGCTGATCGTCTGGTTTTGCTGCTTTGCTTGGGTGGACATGAAATAGACCGCCTCTACTCTTGTAATCCATCTGCGCAGGATTGCTCCATCACCGACACCTGCCGGCCCTGCGGCTGCAAGCGGGCGAACTTACCAGATCAATTCGGGCCGCGCTACTCCCGGATGTCGAGCTCGCGGCACATGGTGCTTGCGAATGACGACAAACCGTTGTCTGGTGGCTCTGGAACCCTGCTCAATTATTGATTTTAGCCAAACCTTGCGCGCGCGCTTGAGTCATTCGTGATCGGAGTTACAAGGCCTCTGACCGCTTTAGGTTCTCGCTCGTTCCTGCGCTTGGGTAGAATCGGTTTTTTATTCCGTTGAAGGAAGGCCAATGGCTCAGCCCTACAGTGCCCGCAGTCGCGCGATCGAACCTTTCCATGTCATGGCGCTGTTGGCGCGGGCCAATGAATTGCAGGCGGCCGGCCACGATGTGATCCACCTGGAAATCGGCGAGCCGGACTTCACCACCGCCGAACCGATCATCCAGGCCGGCCAGGCTGCGCTGACAGCGGGGAAGACCCGTTACACCGCCGCGCGTGGCATTCCCGAGCTGCGTGAGGCCATTTCGGGCTTTTATCAGCAGCGTTATGGCTTGAACATCGACCCACGGCGCATCCTCATCACGCCGGGTGGCTCCGGCGCGCTGCTGCTGGCCAGCGCTTTGCTGGTCGACCCCGGCAAGCACTGGCTGCTGGCGGACCCGGGCTATCCGTGTAACCGGCATTTCCTGCGATTGGTCGAAGGCGCGGCACAGTTGGTGCCGGTCGGCCCGGATGTGCGTTATCAATTGACGCCGGGCCTGATCGAGCGTCATTGGGACCACGACAGCGTCGGCGCACTGGTGGCGTCGCCAGCCAATCCGACCGGCACGATCCTGACCCGCGACGAGCTGGCGAAGCTGTCTGTCGCGATCAAGGAGCGCCACGGTCATCTGGTGGTCGACGAGATTTATCATGGCCTGACCTATGGCACCGATGCGGCCAGCGTGCTGGAAGTCGACGACAGTGCATTCGTTCTGAACAGCTTTTCGAAGTACTTCGGGATGACCGGTTGGCGGCTCGGCTGGCTGGTGGCACCCGACGCGGCCGTCGGTGAGCTGGAAAAGCTTGCCCAGAACCTCTACATCAGTGCACCAAGCATGGCACAGCACGCTGCTCTGGCCTGTTTCGAGCCGGCGACCATCAGCATTCTCGAAGAGCGTCGCGCCGAATTTGGCCGGCGTCGGGACTACCTGCTGCCGGCCTTGCGTGAATTGGGCTTCGGGATTGCCGTGGAGCCGGAAGGGGCGTTCTACTTGTATGCCGATATCAGCAGGTTCGGCGGCGATGCCTTCGCGTTTTGTAAGTATTTTCTGGAAACCGAACATGTGGCATTCACCCCGGGGCTGGATTTCGGGCGTTATCAGGCCGGGCATCATGTGCGGTTCGCCTACACGCAAAATCTCGAGCGGTTGCAGGAAGCGGTCGAGCGCATTGCCCGTGGATTGCGGAGCTGGCAAGGCTGATGCGTTTTCATCCTCCCCTCGAAGAAGGGCGCCTGATCCGACGTTACAAGCGTTTTCTCGCCGATATCGAAACCGTTGGCGGCGAATTGCTGACCATTCACTGCCCGAACACAGGCTCGATGCTCAATTGTCAGGTCGAAGGCGGGCAGGTCTGGTTCAGTCGCTCCAACGATCCGAAACGCAAGTTGCCCGGCACCTGGGAGATCGGCGAAACCCCGCAAGGGCGGCTGTTTTGCGTGAACACCTCCCGCGCCAACGGTTTGATTGAAGAGGCGCTGCGAGCGGGCGTCATCACGGAGCTGAACGGGTTTACCGGGCTCAAGCGCGAAGTGGCTTATGGTCAGGAAAACAGTCGTATCGATTTCCGCCTCGATTACCCCGAAGGGCCGGCCTACGTCGAAGTCAAAAGCGTGACCCTGGGGTTCGACGGTACGGCGGTGGCGGCGTTTCCCGATGCGGTTACCCAGCGTGGCGCCAAGCATCTGCGGGAGCTGGCCCACTTGGCCAGGGACGGTATTCGCGCGGTGCAGTTGTACTGTGTTTGCCTTTCCGACATCGAGGCTGTGCGCCCGGCGCAGGAAATCGATCCGGCTTATGCGCAGGCCTTGCGTGAGGCTATTGCCTGTGGGGTCGAGGTGCTGGCCTACGGTGTGCGGTTGAGCCACGAAGAAATGCTGGTCGACCGGTGCCTGGACGTATTGCCGGGTGCTAGAGGCTGATCCAGATACCTTGTTCGTCCTCGCGGCAGGCCACGCTGGTCAAGGCTTGCCCCGCGCAAGGGCCGGCGACGCATTCACCGTCTTCGATCAGGAACAGTGCGCCATGGGTGGCGCACTGGATCAGGCTGTTGCTGGGGTCGAGAAACTGGTCGGGATGCCACTCCAGGGCAACGCCCCGGTGCGGGCAGCGATTGATATAGACGTAAACCTGTCCGCTGCGGCGCACTGCAAAAAACTTTTGGCCATCGATGTCGAACCCGCGGCTGCTGTCATTGACCAACCCGGCGCCAGCGCAAAGCAACTTCATGTCTATCCTCGGTCCCGCAGCTCGTGACTGGATATGTCCGAGCTTGAAGGTTGAATGCTATCAAATGGCTGCCCTGTCCGTCGGGTGCAAGTGCCTTCATCCTGCCAATACTTTTCCACAGGCAAAAAAAGACCCGGCAAGAGCCGGGTCAAATAACCGTGATTAGCCTGATGAGGAGATAATCCGAGAGTCCGAACCAAGGGCTTTTCAGAATATCGACCAGTCTCGCGACCAGTTGTGATAA
Source organism: Pseudomonas monachiensis (assembly GCF_047345015.1). Taxonomy (NCBI): domain Bacteria; kingdom Pseudomonadati; phylum Pseudomonadota; class Gammaproteobacteria; order Pseudomonadales; family Pseudomonadaceae; genus Pseudomonas; species Pseudomonas monachiensis. The sequence continues at coordinate 5,258,546 of NZ_CP178857.1, read as the reverse complement.
TCATATCGATTCTCATTACCAAGTCAACCGCTGTTTTTCGATTTCTTTGCGATTCGCCGGATTTGTGTCTGCAGGCCTCGTAATCATTGGGTTTCAGGCTGTAAAGCTTCGCAAGCATGTATCAGATCAGTTCTTGTGGCGTGTAGAGATGGCTTCCAGTTGTTTGTTCAGGGCTTCCTTGCGCTCGGCAGGAATGTCATTCCAGTGAACGTCCATCAGTGCGCCTTCAATTGCGTACAACAACACCTTGGACGCCCGAAAACCGCGCGTGCGCACGGCCCGATAAGCATCCACCGCCCCGAGGCGACGCAAGTCCGAAGCGCTATGGATGCCCACGGCATGCAGCCATTGCGCTGACGTCTTGCCAAGATTCTTCAGGTGTTGCAGTTCATCATTCATCAAGCCTCCTTGCGATGGCCGAATGGAGAGCGTGGGCAATCTTCTGAGGAGTGTAGCCATCAGTAGGAAAAGCGTGATTGTTTGCTCGATTACGACGCAAATGCTTCTAAGAAACGAGTATTGGCAGGGCGTGAAAAGTCTATGCGCGCGGGAGGAAGAGTGGGGGAGAGCAAGGATTTAGGGGCGAATATCCCAGCAGTCCAGCGCAGCGCAGGCGCTGGACGTGTAAGGCGGCGAGACGGTGATTATCGGGTGCGATAACGCAATCGCGTGCCGAAGTTCATCGACATCAGGATTTCGTCGGCACTGAGTTCGACCGGAAAGTACGTACCGGAGATCTGCGCGTGAGCCAGGCTCGCGCCTTCCAGGTTCGCTTTGCGAAAATCGATGCCGCGCAAGTCGGCGGAACGGAAGTAGGCGTCGCTGAAATCCACGCCGTCGGCATTCAGCTCGCGCAGGTCCAGCCCCCGGAAATCTCCACCTGCCATGTCGATGGGACCATCCTTGGGGCGTTCACTGTTGAAGCCTTTGATGTCGTCTTTGTGCAGCAGGGCATATAGCGATGTGTCGAGAAGTTTAGGCTGGCTCATGTCGCATCACCTGATGGTTTTATGACGCCAGTATAGTGCCACCATTTGAAGGTCGTGAAGCCAGCGCGGACTTCACGACCGAAATAGTTTCTTACAGGCCTGGCAGGCGCTGGCGAATCTGTTCCACAACGGTATCGAGCGTCCCGCTTTCATTGGTCTGGACGCGCTTGCTGCAGAGGATTTCCGCAGGTGTCAGCGCTTCACGGCTGGTTTGCTGGGCTGCGATAACGGCCAGGGTGGCATCGGACGGGTCTTTCTTGTCTGCCTGGCGCATGGCCAGCCAGCTTTCGATCACGGCCTGTGGCGCATTGCAGTCGAGGATCAGGAAGGGGGCGCCGGTGGCTTCGGCAACCTTCGCTGCACTGTCACGCTGATCATGCTTGAGGTAAGTGGCATCCACCACCACCGGGAAACCCGCACGCAGAATGACGCCGGCGATTTCGTGCAGGCGGGCATAGGTCGCTGCACTGGCGTCGGCGCTATAGATGCCGGCCTGTACGTCGTTCTCGACGGTTTGCTCGCCGAACAGGCGCTTGCGCTCGACATCGGAACGCAGGCGGATCGCACCCAGGGCTTCGACCAGGCGCATGGCGACGTGGCTCTTGCCGACAGCGGAAACACCGTGGGTAATGGCCATGAAACGCGAAGGAATGGTGCTATAGCTTTCCGCCAGGTTGGCGTAGTTGCGGTACTGGCGCAGGGTGGTGGCGCGCTGCACCGCAGTGGCGTCGGCCGGCATGCTGAACAGGGCAACCTTGGCGCGAACCAGTGCGCGGTAGGCTTTATAGAAGTTCAGCAGTTCGAGGCCGCGATAGTCGCCGGTCAGCTCCAGGTACTGGCTGATGAAGCGACGCGCCAGGCACTTCAAGCCGCGATCTTCCAGGTCCATCGCCAGGAAGCCGGTGTCGGCGTAAACGTCGGTAAAGCGAAACGGTTCGTTGAATTCGATGCAGTCGAAGATCACGACCTTGCCGTCGATCACGGTGGCGTTACCCAGGTGGATATCACCGTGGCATTCACGAATGAAACCTTCGGCCTTGCGCTGGGCGAGCAGCGGCTTTAGGCGCTCGAAGCTGCTTTCTGCCCAGGCTTGCAGGGCGTCGAGTTGCAACAGGTCGGCTTTATCGCTGAGGAACGGGTGGATCTGTTCGAAGTTCTGCCGCACCGGCGCCATGACACTGTCCGGGGTGCCGGCTTCGTGCCCGGCCGGCACCTTCGGTGCGTTGAGGTGGAAGCGGGCGATTTGCTCGGCCATCTCGTCGATGTGCGCGGTGGTCAGTTCGCCATTGGCTTGCAGGGTGCTGAGCAAGCCGGTTTGCGGGAACTGGCGCATCTTCAGTACGTATTCGATGGCCGGGCCTTCGCCGCCCAGTTGCGGAGCTTCGGCGCTGCCGGTGACGGGCAGCACTTCGAGGTACAGATCGTCGGTCAGGCGCTGGTTCAGGCGCAGTTCTTCAGCGCAAAAGTGTTCGCGAGCCTCAAGGCTGGTGAAGTCAAGAAAACCGAAATTGACCGGCTTCTTCACTTTATAGGCATAGGGGCCGGTGAGCAGTACCCAGGAAATATGGGTCTCGATGACCTGGAATCCCTCTACAGGATGCGGGTAGAGGGCAGGGTTTTGCAGGGCAGCGATCAGGGACTGGCTCACAGGCGATCCTTCAGAGTCTGGGAAATTCAAGGCCGTCATTATGGCTGCAAGTCCGCCTGACGCAAACCTCGGAGCGCTCCTGTTGAGGATGAATAAAGTGCGTATAATCCGCCGCCATGACTCGTACTCGAACTCCCCGCACCCCAAAAAAACCACCCTCCAAGGGCCTGCGCCCGTGGCTGGGCTGGGCCATTAAACTCAGTCTGGTCGCCCTTGTGGTGCTGGCCGGATTCGCCGTTTACCTTGATGCAATCGTCCAGGAGAAGTTCTCCGGCAAGCGCTGGACCATCCCGGCCAAGGTTTACGCGCGCCCGCTCGAACTGTTCGTCGGACAGAAGCTGAGCCGGGATGATTTCCTGACCGAACTCGATGCCCTGGGTTATCGCCGTGAAAGCGTGGCCAATGGTCCGGGGGCGGCGTCGGTCAATGGCAATACCGTTGACCTGAACACCCGCGGCTTCCAGTTCTATGAAGGCATGGAGCAAGCGCAACCGGTGCGGGTGCGTTTCTCCGGCGATTACGTGGCCGAGTTGGCGGGGGCAAAAGGCTCGAAGCTGTCGGTGGTGCGCCTGGAGCCGCTGTTGATCGGTGGCCTGTACCCGAAAAACCTCGAAGACCGGATTCTGATCAAGATCGATCAGGTGCCGCCGTACCTGCTTGAAACGCTGGTGGCGGTCGAGGATCGTGATTTTTATCATCACTTTGGTGTTTCGCCGAAGTCGATCGCCCGTGCAATCTGGGTCAACGGTTCGTCCGGGCGCATGCGTCAGGGCGGCAGTACCCTGACGCAACAGTTGGTCAAGAACTTCTACCTGACCAACGAGCGCAGCCTGAGCCGCAAACTCACCGAAGCGATGATGGCGCTGCTACTTGAACTGCATTACGACAAGCCCGAAATTCTCGAGGCTTACCTCAACGAAGTGTTTATCGGGCAGGACGGTCAGCGCGCGGTGCATGGTTTCGGCCTGGCCAGCCAGTTCTTCTTCAGCCAGCCGCTGGCCGAGCTCAAGCTGCATCAGGTTGCGCTGCTGGTGGGCATGGTCAAGGGGCCTTCTTCCTATAACCCCCGTCGTTATCCGGAGCGTGCCCTCGAGCGGCGCAACCTGGTGCTCGATGTGCTGCAAGAGCAGGGCGTCGCGACTGCCGAGCAGGTTGAGGCGGCGAAGAAAATGCCTTTGGGCGTGACCAAGCGCGGCAGTCTGGCGGACAGCTCGTTCCCCGGCTTCCTCGATCTGGTCAAGCGTCAGCTGCGCGAAGACTATCGCGACGAAGACTTGACCGAAGAAGGGCTGCGCATCTTCACCAGCTTCGATCCGATCCTGCAGATGAAGGCTGAAGCTTCGGTCAACGACACCTTCAAGCGCCTGGCTGGGCGCAAGGGTTCCGATGACGTGGAAGCGGCAATGGTCGTGACCAACCCGGAGACGGGGGAGGTGCAGGCCATGATCGGCAGTCGCCAGGCCAGTTTTGCCGGGTTCAACCGGGCGCTGGATGCGGTACGGCCGATCGGCTCGCTGATCAAGCCGGCGGTTTACCTGACCGCACTGGAGAAACCAAGCCAGTACACACTGACCAGTTGGCTGTCGGACGAATCCTTTTCGGTCAAAGGCGCGGACGGTCAGGTCTGGAAGCCGCAGAACTATGATCGTCGTTCTCACGGTACAGTGTTCCTCTATCAAGGCCTGGCGCATTCCTACAACCTGTCGACCGCGCGTCTCGGTTTGGCGGTGGGGGTGCCGAACGTCCTGAAAACGGTGGAGCGCCTGGGTGTGACCCGTGAATTCCCGGCCTTCCCGTCGATGTTGCTCGGGGCCGGCGGCATGACGCCAATCGAAGTGGCGACCATGTACCAGACCCTCGCCAACGGCGGCTTCAATACGCCGATGCGCGGGATTCGCAGCGTGCTGACTGCCGAGGGCGAGCCGCTCAAGCGTTATCCATTCCAGATCCAGCAACGTTTCGATCCGGCCTCCATTTACCTGATCCAGAGCGCCATGCAGCGGGTGATGCGTGAAGGTACCGGCAGCTCGGTCTATAACGTGCTGCCAAGGACCCTGACCCTGGCGGGCAAGACCGGTACCAGTAACGACTCGCGGGACAGTTGGTTTGCCGGTTTCAGCCAGGACTTGCTGGCGGTGGTCTGGCTGGGTCGCGACGACAACGGCAAGACGCCATTCACCGGCGCCACAGGGGCCTTGCAGGTCTGGACCAGTTTCATGCGCAAGGCCGACCCGTTGCCGCTGGACATGCCGCAGCCGGATAATATCGTTCAGGCCTGGGTGGACTCGCGAACCGGGCAAGGTTCTGATGCTGGTTGCCCGGGTGCCGTGCAGATGCCGTATATTCGCGGCAGTGAACCACCTCCCGGTGCCGCTTGCGGTGGTGAAAACCCTGCAGAGTCGGTGATGGACTGGGTCAAAGGCTGGATGAATTAAGCAAAGAGGGTTTCAAGTGAACAAGTGGTTGATTCCAGCGGTTGCCGCCGTAGCTTTGCTCAGCGGTTGTTCCAGCGTACAACGTGGCTCGATTCCGGTTGTGGACTCCGGCACCGCCGTGTCCAACAGTGAGCGGATCTCGGCCAATGGCGGTTTCCGCCAGACGACCGTCAAGCGCCCAGCGCAGGGGCAGTCGCAGACCCAGGCGATTGCGCAGGGTGACAGCGGCGTAGTGGTGATGGTGCCAGGCGCGGCGACGACTTCGACGCCGATCAGCACCACGCCGATCACGCCGGGTCCGATCACGCCGGGGCCGATTGACACGTCGCCGGTCCAATCGGCGCCGATCAATCAGGGCAGCTACAGCATGCCGTCGTCGCCAAGCGGGATTCCATCGGCCAGTTCGGGCGGACTTTCTGCCGACGAGCAGTTGGACGGCCCGGTATTGGCTTTGCTGACCACCGCTCAACAGCAACAGGCGAGCGGTGATCTTAATGGTGCCTCCTCCAGCCTCGAACGCGCCCAGCGCGTTGCACCGCGTGAGCCGCAGGTGCTTTACCGGCTAGCCCAGGTGCGCATGTCTCAGGGCGATGCCGCCCAGGCCGAACAGTTCGCTCGCCGTGGGCTGACCCTTGCCAATGGCCGTCCAGCCCTTCAGGCCAACTTGTGGGAGCTGATTGGCCAGGCGCGCGAAAAGCAGGGTGACTCCCAGGGCGCGGCATTGGCTCGTCAGAAGGCCAAGGTAACGCTGTGATGGATGCGCGCTTTCTGAAAATCGCCGATCAACTGTTGTTGATCGAGCGCGAGTTGCGGGTGCAAGGATGGTGGGATGAGGTCTCGCCCTCTGCCGAAGCGCTTTCCAGTGTCGAGCCGTTTTCGGTCGACACACTGGATTTCGAGCAGTGGCTGCAATGGATCTTCCTGCCACGCATGAAGATGATCCTCGAGCAGGATTTGCCGCTACCCAACGCTTCGGGCATTCAGGAAATGGCTGAAATGGTCTTTGCCGGGCGCAATGTCCAGGGTAGGGATCGGCAGTTGCAGGTGCTGCTCAAAGAATTCGATCAGCTGATTACCGCGTCCCGCTGAGCCAGAAGCTGCCAGCGTCCGCTGGCAGTTGTTCACAATATCTGTCTATTTTGTCGGCCGTTGCAAGGTAAGTGCATTCGCGTGCCAATTTTTTGCTAAAAGTTGCGCAATCGAAGCTAACACAGGGCTGATTTACGGGTTTTTTCTTGCGTTCTCATGCGCTTAGTAGAATAAAGCACATAGACGACTTGACTTGCGAAGGACGAAACAGAAGAATCCAAAGTCCGCTGTACAGGGACTGCCAGAAGCAGACCCTCTCAGCAGATCATGAGGCGCATATCCGCGTCGACCTGTTACACCCGCAACGCGTTACCTCGCGCTGGGTGGGAAAGCCCCGCAACACTTGGGACGATCCCAATACTTGCTCAGTCAGTGCTGACGTAGTCGGCGACCACCGTCGCTCATGCTCTGCCGAGAAGTAAACCTATTAAGACCCGTTCCATTTTTCGTGGGCGGTATTCTGGCGTTTTAGAGGTGAGCAACGTGGAGCTTTTATCTGGCGGTGAGATGCTCGTCCGCTTTTTGCGTGACGAAGGCGTCAAATATATCTACGGGTACCCGGGTGGTGCTCTTCTTCATGTCTACGATGCCCTGTTCAAAGAACCGGAAGTGACCCACATCCTGGTTCGTCACGAGCAAGCGGCTACCCATATGGCTGACGGCTACGCCCGTGCCACCGGTAAAGCCGGTGTGGTACTGGTGACTTCCGGTCCTGGCGCAACAAACGCCATCACCGGTATCGCCACCGCCTACATGGACTCCATTCCGATGGTGATCATTTCCGGCCAGGTGCCTAGCACCATGGTGGGTACCGATGCGTTCCAGGAAACCGACATGATCGGTATCTCCCGGCCGATCGTGAAGCACAGCTTCATGATCAAGCACGCGTCGGAAATCCCGGAAGTCATGAAGAAGGCGTTCTACCTGGCGCAATCCGGTCGTCCTGGTCCGGTCGTCGTCGATATTCCGAAAGACATGACCAACCCGGCCGAGAAGTTCGAATACGTCTTCCCGAAAAAAGCCAAGTTGCGCTCCTACAGCCCGGCTGTTCGCGGTCACTCCGGTCAAATCCGCAAGGCGGCAGAAATGCTCCTGGCGGCCAAGCGTCCTGTGTTGTATTCGGGCGGCGGCGTGATCCTCGGCGGTGGTTCCGCACCACTGACCGAACTGGCGAAGATGCTCAACCTGCCAGTGACCAATACTCTGATGGGCCTCGGTGGCTTCCCTGGCACCGACCGTCAGTTCATCGGCATGCTCGGCATGCACGGCAGCTACACCGCCAACCTGGCGATGCACCATGCTGACGTGATCCTCGCTGTCGGCGCACGTTTCGACGACCGTGTCATCAACGGCGCGTCGAAGTTCTGCCCGAACGCCAAGATCATTCACATCGACATAGACCCGGCTTCGATCTCCAAGACCATCAAGGCCGACGTGCCTATCGTGGGTCCGGTTGAGAGTGTCCTGACCGAAATGGTCGCGATCCTCAAGGAAATCGGCGAGACCCCGAACAAGGAATCCGTTGCCAGCTGGTGGAAGCAGGTTGACGAGTGGCGCGGTGATCGCGGCCTGTTCCCGTATGACAAGGGCGACGGCAGCAAGATCAAGCCGCAGACCGTGATCGAAACCCTGTGCGAAGTGACCAATGGCGACGCCTTTGTGACCTCCGACGTGGGCCAGCACCAGATGTTTGCTGCGCAGTACTACAAGTTCAACAAGCCGAACCGCTGGATCAACTCCGGTGGCCTGGGCACCATGGGCTTCGGTTTTCCGGCGGCCATGGGCATTCAGTTGAGCTACCCGGATGCCGACGTCGCCTGTGTAACGGGCGAAGGCAGTATCCAGATGAACATCCAGGAACTGTCCACCTGTCTGCAATACGGTTTGCCGGTAAAAATCGTCATTCTGAACAACGGCGTTCTGGGTATGGTTCGCCAGTGGCAGGACATGAGCTATGGCAGCCGTCACTCGCACTCCTACATGGAGTCGTTGCCTGACTTCGTCAAGCTGGCTGAAGCCTATGGCCACGTTGGCGTGCGCATCACTGAATCGAAAGATTTGAAGTCGAAGATGGAAGAAGCGTTCGCCATGAAAGATCGCCTGGTGGTGATCGATATTTCGGTCGATACCAGCGAGCACGTCTACCCGATGCAGATCAAAGACGGCTCCATGCGCGATATGTGGCTGAGCAAGACGGAGCGTACCTAATCATGCGGCACATTATTTCCTTGCTTCTGGAAAACGAACCCGGTGCTCTGTCTCGTGTGGTTGGCCTGTTCTCGCAGCGCAACTACAACATCGAAAGCCTGACCGTGGCCCCGACCGAAGACCCGACCCTGTCGCGTCTGACGCTCACCACGGTTGGTCACGATGAAGTCATCGAGCAGATCACCAAGAACCTGAACAAGCTGATCGAAGTGGTAAAACTGGTCGACCTGTCGGAGAGTGCTCACATCGAGCGCGAACTGATGCTGGTCAAGGTCAAGGCCACCGGCGCCCAGCGTGCCGAGATCAAGCGCACTACCGATATTTACCGTGGACAGATCGTCGATGTCAGCGCCAGCGTGTATACCGTTCAACTGACCGGTACCAGCGACAAGCTCGACAGCTTCATTCAGTCCATTGGCACCGCCTCGATTCTGGAGACCGTCCGTAGCGGCGTGACCGGCATTGCCCGCGGCGACAAAGTACTCAGCATCTAAACCAAATTAGCGAACGGCCTGAACGGCCTGATATAGGGGAAATTCATGAAAGTTTTCTACGATAAAGACTGCGACCTGTCGATCATCCAGGGCAAGAAAGTTGCCATCATCGGTTACGGTTCCCAGGGCCACGCTCAAGCGTGCAACCTGAAAGACTCCGGCGTTGACGTGACTGTCGGTCTGCGTAAAGGCTCGGCCACCGTTGCCAAGGCTGAAGCCCACGGCCTGAAAGTGACCGACGTTGCTTCCGCTGTTGCGGCTGCCGACCTGGTCATGATCCTGACCCCGGACGAATTCCAGTCCTCCCTGTACAAGAACGAAATCGAGCCGAACATCAAGAAAGGCGCCACCCTGGCCTTCTCCCACGGCTTCGCGATCCACTACAACCAGGTTGTGCCGCGCGCTGACCTCGACGTGATCATGATCGCGCCGAAGGCTCCAGGCCACACCGTGCGTTCCGAGTTCGTGAAGGGCGGCGGTATCCCTGACCTGATCGCTATCTACCAGGACGCCTCGGGCAACGCCAAGAACGTCGCTCTGTCCTACGCTGCCGGCGTTGGCGGCGGTCGTACCGGCATCATCGAAACCACCTTCAAGGACGAGACTGAAACCGACCTGTTCGGCGAACAAGCCGTTCTGTGCGGTGGTACCGTTGAGCTGGTCAAGGCCGGTTTCGAAACCCTGGTTGAAGCTGGCTACGCGCCGGAAATGGCCTACTTCGAGTGCCTGCACGAACTGAAGCTGATCGTTGACCTCATGTACGAAGGCGGTATCGCCAACATGAACTACTCGATCTCCAACAATGCCGAATACGGCGAGTACGTGACCGGCCCTGAAGTCATCAACGCCGAATCCCGTCAGGCCATGCGCAACGCCCTGAAACGTATTCAGGACGGCGAATACGCCAAGATGTTCATCAGCGAAGGCGCTACCGGCTATCCTTCGATGACCGCCAAGCGTCGTAACAACGCCGCTCACGGTATCGAAATCATCGGCGAGCAACTGCGCTCCATGATGCCGTGGATCGGTGCCAACAAGATCGTCGACAAAGCCAAGAACTAAGTCACGCACTTGTACGAAAAACGCGGCTTAGGCCGCGTTTTTTCGTTTGGGGGGCCGGTTCTGGTATAAAGCTGCATCGTTTGCGGCCGAACCGTCGTCCCAGACACCTGTCCAAACTTTCCACCCCGTTGCAAGGTAATGTCCATGAGCGAACGCCCCGAAGAGCCAAACCAGGCTTCTGACGCCGAAAGCCTGCTGCCCATCGATGAGCATGTCGAAGAAGGGCATGACGCGGAAGGTCGTAAAGTCCGGCATCGTGGTATCTATCTTCTGCCGAATCTGTTCACTACTGCGAACCTGTTCGCAGGGTTCTATTCCATCATCAACTCGATGAGTGCCCAGGCGGCCTTGAGTGCTGGTGACTCGGCCAATGCGAGCAAGTATTTCGCGTTCGCGGCCATCGCGATTTTTGTCGCCATGGTGCTCGATGGTCTTGATGGGCGCGTGGCTCGCATGACCAATACCCAGAGTGCCTTCGGTGCCGAGTACGACTCGTTGTCGGACATGGTTGCCTTTGGTGTTGCCCCTGCATTGCTGGCTTTCGGTTGGGCCTTGGGTGACATGGGCAAGGTTGGCTGGATGGTCGCCTTCATCTATGTGGCGGGCGCGGCATTGCGTCTCGCACGCTTCAACACCCAGGTCGGCACCGCGGACAAGCGCTACTTCATCGGTCTGGCCAGCCCTGCCGCTGCAGGTGTGGTTGCAGGTATCGTCTGGGCGTTCAGCGACTACGGCATCCAGGGTTCCAAGATGTCTTTCCTGGTTGCGCTGATGGTGGCGGCGGCCGGCATGCTGATGGTCAGCAACATCAAGTACAACAGCTTCAAGGAACTGGACCTGAAGGGGCGAGTGCCTTTCGTGGCGATTCTCGCAGTAGTGTTGGTGTTCGCGGTTGTTTTCAGTGATCCGCCGCGCATCCTGCTGCTGGTCTTCCTCGCCTATGCCGCGTCCGGTCCGGTTCAATACCTGTTACATCTTCGTCGGCGTAAAAGCGTCGAGTGATGTAATTTCCCCCATACTCCGCAGTCTGTTGGTGCATCTGTTCTCCAATACTGCGGAGTAGCCATGCTGATCAAAGTCCCTAAAGCGTCCGACTGCCATGAGTCGGATGTCACGCCTGAATCCATCTATCTTTCTCGACGCAATGTATTGAGTGTTGCTGTTACCGGTTTGGCCGTGAGCGGTCTTCCTCGGTGGGCGGCTGCCGACGATGTGGCGCGTTATGCGGATGTCGAGCCAGGCAAGGCGCCTGTCTGGTTCAGCGAAAAACTTTCCTCGGTCAAGTGGGGGGCAGTTGTCGTCAAGGATGAGGCGATCACGCCGTTCAAGGACGCGACCCACTACAACAACTTCTACGAGTTCGGCACTGATAAAGGTGATCCGGCTGCGAATGCCGGCACGCTGAAGACTGAACCGTGGTCTGTGGTGGTGGATGGGGAGGTGGGCAAGCCCGGGCGGTATGCCCTCGAAGACTTCATGAAACCGTATCAGCTGGAGGAGCGAATCTACCGACTGCGCTGCGTGGAAGCCTGGTCGATGGTCATTCCCTGGATCGGTTTCCCGCTCTCGGCTTTGCTCAAGGAGGTAGAGCCGACCTCGAAAGCCAGATTCATCCGCTTCGAAACCCTGCAGGATCCCAAAAGCATGCCGGGCCAGCGCTCCGGTTTTGCCTTGATCGACTGGCCTTATATAGAGGGGCTGCGACTGGATGAAGCCATGAGTCCGTTGGCGATTCTTGCGGTCGGCATGTACGGGCGTGTATTGCCAAATCAGAACGGCGCGCCGTTGCGTCTGGTCGTGCCCTGGAAGTACGGGTTCAAAAGTATCAAGTCCATCGTGCGCATCAGTCTGGTCGGCGAGCAGCCGAAAACCACCTGGCAGAGCATTGCGGCGGATGAATATGGCTTTTATGCGAACGTGAATCCCACCGTTGATCATCCTCGCTGGACTCAGGCCCGTGAGCGCCGCCTGCCTAGTGGCTTGTTCAAGCCCAATGTGCGCGACACGCAATTGTTCAACGGCTATTCAGAGGAAGTCGCCTCTCTATATACGGGGCTCGACCTGAGGAAGAACTACTGATGCGCTATCCGTTTTGGCGTGTCGGTGTCTTTGTCGTGGTGCTGGTGTGGCCGCTGCTGTGGTTGTACCAGGCCCTGGAGGATGTTCTCGGGCCGGATCCGGGCAAGGTGCTGGTCGACCGGCTGGGTTTGGGGGCGCTTGTTCTGCTGCTCGTCATCTTGAGTTTGACGCCTTTGCAGAAACTCACGGGTTGGGCAGGGTGGAATGTCGTGCGGCGACAGTTGGGATTGTGGTGCTTTGCCTATGTGCTGCTCCACCTCAGTAGTTATTGCGCATTCATACTTGGGTTTGATTGGTCGCAGCTGGGTGTCGAGTTGCGCAAGCGGCCTTACATTATTGTAGGGGGGCTGGGTTTTCTTGGTTTGCTGGCATTGGCGGTGACTTCCAATCGATATAGTCAGCGACGATTGGGTGCCCGCTGGAAGAAGTTGCATCGCTTGGCGTATGTCATTCTCGGGCTTGGATTACTGCATATGCTCTGGATTGTGCGCGCCGACCTGAAGGAGTGGGTGATCTATGCATCTACAGGTGCATTACTGTTAGTGCTGCGGCTACCGCCTTTGGCGCGTCGAATCCCGCGTCTAATGGCTAAAAAGGGCTCTTCTGCCAAAAAGGCGTAAATAGTGGTTGACGGCAGATTCTGGAGGCCTATAATTCGCCCCACTTCCGGCGCAGTCGAAACGGAAAACTCCTTGGTAAACAATGAGTTACGCAGTTTTCGGCAGTGGGTTGCTTCAGTTCATCGAAGCCGAAAGGGAGTTGAAAAAGAGGTGTTGACAGCAGCGTGTAACGCTGTAGAATTCGCCTCCCGCTGACGAGAGATCTGAAGCGCAAGTGGTTGAAGTTGTTAAGGATTTCCAAGCGAAACTTTGAAAACTTCTGAAAATAATCACTTGACAGCAAATGAGGCTGCTGTAGAATGCGCGCCTCGGTTGAGACGAAAGATCTTAACCAACCGCTCTTTAACAACTGAATCAAGCAATTCGTGTGGGTGCTTGTGGAGTCAGACTGCTAGTCAACAGATTATCAGCATCACAAGTTACTCCGCGAGAAATCAAAGATGTAACCAACGATTGCTGAGCCAAGTTTAGGGTTTTCTCAAAACCCAAAGATGTTTGAACTGAAGAGTTTGATCATGGCTCAGATTGAACGCTGGCGGCAGGCCTAACACATGCAAGTCGAGCGGATGACAGGAGCTTGCTCCTGAATTCAGCGGCGGACGGGTGAGTAATGCCTAGGAATCTGCCTGGTAGTGGGGGACAACGTTTCGAAAGGAACGCTAATACCGCATACGTCCTACGGGAGAAAGCAGGGGACCTTCGGGCCTTGCGCTATCAGATGAGCCTAGGTCGGATTAGCTAGTTGGTGAGGTAATGGCTCACCAAGGCGACGATCCGTAACTGGTCTGAGAGGATGATCAGTCACACTGGAACTGAGACACGGTCCAGACTCCTACGGGAGGCAGCAGTGGGGAATATTGGACAATGGGCGAAAGCCTGATCCAGCCATGCCGCGTGTGTGAAGAAGGTCTTCGGATTGTAAAGCACTTTAAGTTGGGAGGAAGGGCATTAACCTAATACGTTAGTGTTTTGACGTTACCGACAGAATAAGCACCGGCTAACTCTGTGCCAGCAGCCGCGGTAATACAGAGGGTGCAAGCGTTAATCGGAATTACTGGGCGTAAAGCGCGCGTAGGTGGTTTGTTAAGTTGGATGTGAAAGCCCCGGGCTCAACCTGGGAACTGCATTCAAAACTGACAAGCTAGAGTATGGTAGAGGGTGGTGGAATTTCCTGTGTAGCGGTGAAATGCGTAGATATAGGAAGGAACACCAGTGGCGAAGGCGACCACCTGGACTGATACTGACACTGAGGTGCGAAAGCGTGGGGAGCAAACAGGATTAGATACCCTGGTAGTCCACGCCGTAAACGATGTCAACTAGCCGTTGGGAGCCTTGAGCTCTTAGTGGCGCAGCTAACGCATTAAGTTGACCGCCTGGGGAGTACGGCCGCAAGGTTAAAACTCAAATGAATTGACGGGGGCCCGCACAAGCGGTGGAGCATGTGGTTTAATTCGAAGCAACGCGAAGAACCTTACCAGGCCTTGACATCCAATGAACTTTCCAGAGATGGATTGGTGCCTTCGGGAACATTGAGACAGGTGCTGCATGGCTGTCGTCAGCTCGTGTCGTGAGATGTTGGGTTAAGTCCCGTAACGAGCGCAACCCTTGTCCTTAGTTACCAGCACGTCATGGTGGGCACTCTAAGGAGACTGCCGGTGACAAACCGGAGGAAGGTGGGGATGACGTCAAGTCATCATGGCCCTTACGGCCTGGGCTACACACGTGCTACAATGGTCGGTACAGAGGGTTGCCAAGCCGCGAGGTGGAGCTAATCCCACAAAACCGATCGTAGTCCGGATCGCAGTCTGCAACTCGACTGCGTGAAGTCGGAATCGCTAGTAATCGCGAATCAGAATGTCGCGGTGAATACGTTCCCGGGCCTTGTACACACCGCCCGTCACACCATGGGAGTGGGTTGCACCAGAAGTAGCTAGTCTAACCTTCGGGAGGACGGTTACCACGGTGTGATTCATGACTGGGGTGAAGTCGTAACAAGGTAGCCGTAGGGGAACCTGCGGCTGGATCACCTCCTTAATCGACGACTCAGCTGCTCCATAAGTTCCCACACGAATTGCTTGATTCATTGAAGAAGACGATAGAAGCAGCTTTAAGCTCCAAGCTGATAGCTCAAAGCTAACAGTTACGCGCTCGAAATTGGGTCTGTAGCTCAGTTGGTTAGAGCGCACCCCTGATAAGGGTGAGGTCGGCAGTTCGAATCTGCCCAGACCCACCAATTTTGTTATGGGGCCATAGCTCAGCTGGGAGAGCGCCTGCCTTGCACGCAGGAGGTCAACGGTTCGATCCCGTTTGGCTCCACCATATAACTGCTTCTGAAAGTTTAGAAATGAGTATTCCGATGTGAATATTGATTTCTAGTCTTTTGATTAGATCGTTCTTTAAAAATTTGGGTATGTGATAGAAAGATAGACTGAACGTTACTTTCACTGGTAACGGATCAGGCTAAGGTAAAATTTGTGAGTTGCTCTTAGGAGCTCAATCGAATTTTCGGCGAATGTCGTCTTCATAGTATAACCAGATTGCTTGGGGTTATATGGTCAAGTGAAGAAGCGCATACGGTGGATGCCTTGGCAGTCAGAGGCGATGAAAGACGTGGTAGCCTGCGAAAAGCTTCGGGGAGTCGGCAAACAGACTTTGATCCGGAGATGTCTGAATGGGGGAACCCAGCCATCATAAGATGGTTATCTTGTACTGAATACATAGGTGCAAGAGGCGAACCAGGGGAACTGAAACATCTAAGTACCCTGAGGAAAAGAAATCAACCGAGATTCCCTTAGTAGTGGCGAGCGAACGGGGACCAGCCCTTAAGTGGCTTTGAGATTAGCGGAACGCTCTGGAAAGTGCGGCCATAGTGGGTGATAGCCCTGTACGCGAAAATCTCTTGGTCATGAAATCGAGTAGGACGGAGCACGAGAAACTTTGTCTGAATATGGGGGGACCATCCTCCAAGGCTAAATACTACTGACTGACCGATAGTGAACTAGTACCGTGAGGGAAAGGCGAAAAGAACCCCGGAGAGGGGAGTGAAATAGATCCTGAAACCGTATGCGTACAAGCAGTGGGAGCCCACTTTGTTGGGTGACTGCGTACCTTTTGTATAATGGGTCAGCGACTTATTTTCAGTGGCGAGCTTAACCGAATAGGGGAGGCGTAGCGAAAGCGAGTCTTAATAGGGCGTCTAGTCGCTGGGAATAGACCCGAAACCGGGCGATCTATCCATGGGCAGGTTGAAGGTTAGGTAACACTGACTGGAGGACCGAACCGACTACCGTTGAAAAGTTAGCGGATGACCTGTGGATCGGAGTGAAAGGCTAATCAAGCTCGGAGATAGCTGGTTCTCCTCGAAAGCTATTTAGGTAGCGCCTCATGTATCACTGTAGGGGGTAGAGCACTGTTTCGGCTAGGGGGTCATCCCGACTTACCAAACCGATGCAAACTCCGAATACCTACAAGTGCCGAGCATGGGAGACACACGGCGGGTGCTAACGTCCGTCGTGAAAAGGGAAACAACCCAGACCGTCAGCTAAGGTCCCAAAGTTATGGTTAAGTGGGAAACGATGTGGGAAGGCTTAGACAGCTAGGAGGTTGGCTTAGAAGCAGCCACCCTTTAAAGAAAGCGTAATAGCTCACTAGTCGAGTCGGCCTGCGCGGAAGATGTAACGGGGCTCAAACCATACACCGAAGCTACGGGTATCACTTAGGTGATGCGGTAGAGGAGCGTTCTGTAAGCCTGTGAAGGTGAGTTGAGAAGCTTGCTGGAGGTATCAGAAGTGCGAATGCTGACATGAGTAACGACAATGGGTGTGAAAAACACCCACGCCGAAAGACCAAGGTTTCCTGCGCAACGTTAATCGACGCAGGGTTAGTCGGTCCCTAAGGCGAGGCTGAAAAGCGTAGTCGATGGAAAACAGGTTAATATTCCTGTACTTCTGGTTATTGCGATGGAGGGACGGAGAAGGCTAGGCCAGCTTGGCGTTGGTTGTCCAAGTTTAAGGTGGTAGGCTGGAATCTTAGGTAAATCCGGGATTCCAAGGCCGAGAGCTGATGACGAGTGTTCTTTTAGAACACGAAGTGGTTGATGCCATGCTTCCAAGAAAAGCTTCTAAGCTTCAGGTAACCAGGAACCGTACCCCAAACCGACACAGGTGGTTGGGTAGAGAATACCAAGGCGCTTGAGAGAACTCGGGTGAAGGAACTAGGCAAAATGGCACCGTAACTTCGGGAGAAGGTGCGCCGGTGAGGGTGAAGGACTTGCTCCGTAAGCCCACGCCGGTCGAAGATACCAGGCCGCTGCGACTGTTTATTAAAAACACAGCACTCTGCAAACACGAAAGTGGACGTATAGGGTGTGACGCCTGCCCGGTGCCGGAAGGTTAATTGATGGGGTTAGCTAACGCGAAGCTCTTGATCGAAGCCCCGGTAAACGGCGGCCGTAACTATAACGGTCCTAAGGTAGCGAAATTCCTTGTCGGGTAAGTTCCGACCTGCACGAATGGCGTAACGATGGCGGCGCTGTCTCCACCCGAGACTCAGTGAAATTGAAATCGCTGTGAAGATGCAGTGTATCCGCGGCTAGACGGAAAGACCCCGTGAACCTTTACTATAGCTTTGCACTGGACTTTGAATTTGCTTGTGTAGGATAGGTGGGAGGCTTTGAAGCGTGGACGCCAGTTCGCGTGGAGCCAACCTTGAAATACCACCCTGGCAACTTTGAGGTTCTAACTCAGGTCCGTTATCCGGATCGAGGACAGTGTATGGTGGGTAGTTTGACTGGGGCGGTCTCCTCCTAAAGAGTAACGGAGGAGTACGAAGGTGCGCTCAGACCGGTCGGAAATCGGTCGTAGAGTATAAAGGCAAAAGCGCGCTTGACTGCGAGACAGACACGTCGAGCAGGTACGAAAGTAGGTCTTAGTGATCCGGTGGTTCTGTATGGAAGGGCCATCGCTCAACGGATAAAAGGTACTCCGGGGATAACAGGCTGATACCGCCCAAGAGTTCATATCGACGGCGGTGTTTGGCACCTCGATGTCGGCTCATCACATCCTGGGGCTGAAGCCGGTCCCAAGGGTATGGCTGTTCGCCATTTAAAGTGGTACGCGAGCTGGGTTTAGAACGTCGTGAGACAGTTCGGTCCCTATCTGCCGTGGACGTTTGAGATTTGAGAGGGGCTGCTCCTAGTACGAGAGGACCGGAGTGGACGAACCTCTGGTGTTCCGGTTGTCACGCCAGTGGCATTGCCGGGTAGCTATGTTCGGAAAAGATAACCGCTGAAAGCATCTAAGCGGGAAACTTGCCTCAAGATGAGATCTCACTGGGACCTTGAGTCCCCTGAAGGGCCGTCGAAGACTACGACGTTGATAGGTTGGGTGTGTAAGCGCTGTGAGGCGTTGAGCTAACCAATACTAATTGCCCGTGAGGCTTGACCATATAACACCCAAGCAATTTGCTGCTCCTAGTTGAAGAAACGAAAGAGGCCAGATTGCGGTGTGTGAAGACGAAACGAACCGAAAGTTCGAGATACTCACAAAACACCAAACTATCGCATACCCAATTTGCTGAAGCGAGGCCAGCCGGTCACGACTCAGTACCCGAATTTCTTGACGACCATAGAGCGTTGGAACCACCTGATCCCATCCCGAACTCAGCAGTGAAACGATGCATCGCCGATGGTAGTGTGGGGTTTCCCCATGTGAGAGTAGGTCATCGTCAAGATTAAATTCCGAAACCCCAATTGCGAAAGCAGTTGGGGTTTTGTTTTTGTGCGTGAAAAAAACAGAGCTGCTCGTTGCACATTTTGCACAGTTATTTTCAGCTCATGGCACTAGAATAGGTCCAACTTTTTCAGAGTCAGAGCCTTTATGCCGGATCCGGTTGACGCCCAAGGGCTGTCAGAATTACCACTAGAAAATCTGGTTGCCTGCCATGAGTGCGACTTGCTCATGCGTAAACCCGAACTCGCCCATGGCGAAAAAGCCCTGTGCCCGCGCTGTGGCTACGAGCTTTATGCCAATCGGTACAACGTCGTACAGCGCAGTCTCGCCCTGGTTATCGCCGCCTTGTTGTTGTTTATTCCGGCGAATTTTTTGCCCATCATGCAGCTCAATCTACTCGGGCAGTCTTCGCAAGACACTGTCTGGAGCGGTGTTGTCGCCCTTTTTGACACGGGCATGCAAAGCGTTTCAGTGATTGTGTTCCTGTGCAGCATGGGGATCCCGCTGCTCAAGCTGCTGTGCCAACTGGCCGTATTGTTGAGTATCCGTTTCGATGTCGGACGCAGCTACGGCTTGTTGCTCTATCGCATTTATCACCATATACGCGAATGGGGGATGCTCGAGGTTTACTTCATGGGCGTACTGGTGGCTATCGTCAAGCTGGCAGATATGGCAGCCATCACTGTAGGCCTCGGCCTGGTGTGCTTCATTGGAATGTTGCTGATTCAAGTCTGGCTGGAGGTCGTAATGTCGCCTCACCAGATCTGGCAGGCGTTATCAGGAGAGGATGCCCATGCGGGCGATTGATGCAGGCATTCTGATTTGCAAGGAATGTCATGAATTGAACAGGCAGGAAGCTGATACCGACGAGCAAGTCTGTACGCGCTGCGGGGCGCTGGTGCATGCCCGCAGCCCGAATAGCCTGGTGCGGACCTGGGCATTGCTGATTACCGCCGCCATTCTTTACATACCGGCCAACTTGTTGCCGATCATGACCGTGAACTCCCTGGGCAAAGGTGCGCCCAGCACGATCATGGCGGGTGTAATCGAACTTGTGCACTACGGCATGTTCCCCATTGCGGCCGTGGTGTTTATCGCCAGTATCCTGGTGCCCACCTTCAAGCTGGTGGGCATCGGCCTGCTGCTGTTTTCCGTGCAGCGCCGTCAGCCCCTTTCGGCTCGCCAGCGTATCTGGATGTACCGTTTCATTGAATTCATCGGCCGCTGGTCGATGCTCGATATTTTTGTGATCGCCATCCTCGTGGCGGTTGTGAATTTTGGGCGGCTTGCCAGCATCGAAGCCAATCTTGGCGCCATCGCTTTCGCCACGGTGGTGATTCTGACGATGCTTGCCGCAGTAACTTTTGATCCCCGACTGATTTGGGATAACACGGAGTCGGACGACGACCATGACTGATTTGCCTGTAGCGAAAACCCGACCGGCTTCGAACTGGTCTGCCATTTGGGTGTTGCCTCTGATCGCCTTGATCATCGGCGGCTGGCTCGGCTGGCGGGCCTATAGTGAGACCGGTATCGAGATTCAGGTGCGTTTTGAGAGTGGCGAGGGCATTCAGGCCAACAAGACCGAAGTTGTCTATAAAGGTATGTCGGTCGGCAAGGTCAAAAGCCTCAAGCTCGATGACGAAGGCAGTTCCAAAGGTGTGATTGCCAGCATCGAAATGAACAAGGATGTAGAGCCATACCTGCGAACCAGCACGCGTTTCTGGCTGGTCAAGCCGAGCGTTACGCTGGCAGGGATCACCGGTCTCGAGACGCTGGTTTCAGGTAACTATGTCGCCATCAGCCCGGGGGAAGGCGAGCCCGTCCGCAAGTTCAAGGCCTTGGCCCAGGAACCGCCGCTCTCCGATGCCCAGCCCGGTTTGCACTTGACCATCAAGGCCGACCGCCTGGGCTCGCTGAACCGTGGCAGTCCGGTGTTCTATAAACAGATCAAAGTGGGCCAGATCAAAAGCTATGTGTTGTCCGAGGACCAGAACACCGTCGAGCTCAAGGTCTTCATTGAGCCGACTTACGCCAAACTGGTGCGCAAACATACACGTTTCTGGAACGCCAGCGGCATCAGCATCGACGCCAATCTGTCGGGTGTGAAGGTCCGCAGTGAGTCCCTGGCCAGCATCGTCGCCGGTGGCATTGCCTTCGCTACACCTGAAAACCGCAAGGACAGCCCGCCTACCGACCCGAGCCTGCCATTCAGGCTTTATGAAGACTTTGATGCCGCCGCCGCCGGTATCCGGGTGAAGGTCAAGCTCAGTGATTTCGACGGCTTGCAGGCCGGTCGCACACCGGTGATGTACAAGGGTATTCAGGTGGGCAGCCTGAAAACGCTGAAGGTCGATGCGGATCTGTCCGGCGCGACCGCCGAGTTGACGATGGACCCGTTGGCCGAGGATTACCTGGTCGAAGGCACCCAGTTCTGGGTGGTCAAACCGTCGATTTCCCTGGCGGGGATTACCGGCCTCGAGGCGTTGGTCAAAGGCAACTACATCGCTGTGCGGCCTGGCGACAAGGGTTCGGCGCCACAGCGAGAGTTTGCGGCACGGGCAAAGGCACCACCGCTGGACCTGCGTGCACCCGGCCTGCACCTGGTGTTGTTCACGGAAAACCTCGGTTCGCTGGAAGTCGGCAGCCCGGTTCTCTACAAACAGGTCAAAGTCGGCTCCGTACAGAGCTATCAGTTCTCGCGCACCAAGAAACGACTGATCATTGGCGTGCACATCGAGAAGGAATACGAAGGCCTGGTCAACGCCTCGACGCGCTTCTGGAACGCCAGTGGCATCACCCTCACGGGTGGTCTGACTGGCGGGGTCCAGGTTAAAAGCGAATCGTTGCAGAGCTTGATGGCCGGCGGCATTGCCTTCGAGACCCCGCAGGACAACGCCCCGTTGCAGAAGCGTATTCCACGTTTCCGTCTGTTTGCGAACCATGAAGACGCCACGCAGAAAGGCGAAGTCATCACGCTCAAGCTCGATCGCGCTGATGGCCTGCATACCGGCACTCCGATTCGTTTCAAGGGGCTGGATGTCGGCAAGGTGGAGGATGTTGATCTCAGCGAGGACCTGCAATCGGTGCTGCTGACCGCGCGGATTACCGAAGTGCCGGAGCGTATAGCACGGGTCGGCAGTCAGTTCTGGGTGGTCAAGCCTGAACTGGGACTGATCAAGACGTCCAACCTCGAAACCCTGGTGACCGGGCAATACATCGAGGTGCAACCGGCGCAGAAAAACCTGGGACCGCAGAAGAACTTTGTCGCTTTGGCCGCCGCGCCCGAAACAGCCAAGCAGGAAGCGGGATTGAGTCTGGTGCTGAGCGCGGCTCGTCGTGGTTCGCTGAAGGCCGGTGTGCCGGTGACCTATCGCGAAATCACCGTGGGCAAGGTGACCGGTTATGAGCTGGGCCAGACCGCTGATCGCGTCCTGATCCATATCCTGATCGAACCGAAGTACGCGCCACTGGTACGCAGCGGTACACGGTTCTGGAACACCAGCGGTTTCGACTTTGATGTCGGTCTGTTCAGAGGTGCAACGGTGCGTACTGAATCACTGGAGACGATGATTCAGGGCGGTGTTGCCTTTGCCACGCCGGATGGCGAGCGCATGGGCAGTCCGGCACGACCGGAGCAGACGTTCGCGTTGTTCGACAAGTTCGAAGAGGAATGGCTGGGCTGGGCGCCGAAGATTTCCATCGGCAAGTAGTCTGGAACTGCTCAGGCGTCTGTGATGACGCCTTCGGAGCGCCGCCCGGGGCAAGTCCGGGGTTGTTCCTGAAGAAATGCGATCAAATGTGGGAGCGGGCTTACCCGCGAAGAGGCCCTGAAGTTCACTGCAAAGCTAAATGACACCCCTATGAAAAAGGCCGCGATCCATTGGACCGCGGCCTTTTTCATTGCCTTCGATTCAAGCCTCAGACCGCATCCAGCTCCGGCTCATCCGCTTGCTCGTTGACCGTCGCCTTCACCTGATCGTGACGACGGATGTATTTCCAGTCCGCCTCGTCGATGTAGATGCCGGCCGGGCCGCTGCCGCCTTCCAGGTCGATGGCGACACTGGCGCAGACCTGCGGCTTCACGCTCGCCAGGATCGGCACGAAGCCCAGCTGCAGACTGGTTTCCAGCAAGGCGGCCTGGTTCTTCTCATCGATGTCCGCTGCCTCGTCGAGGTAGTACGGCAGGCGCACACGACCGGCCTGGTCACGGTCCATCAAGTGCAGCAACAAGTACATGTTGGTCAGCGCCTTGATGGTCATGGTGGTGCCGTTGGAAGCGGCGCCGTCGATGTCGGTGTGGATCACCGGTTGGCCATTGACCTTGGTGATCTCGAACGCCAGTTCGAACAAGTCCTTGAGGCCGAGCTGGTTGTGGTTGGCCGCCACCAGCCGCGCCAGATACTCCTTAGCCTCTTCGTTCTTGTTGTCCTGCTCGGCGCTTTGGCTCAGGTCGAAGACAGACAGGGTTTCGCCTTCTTCGTACTGACCGGCGCTGTGGATGATCTGGTCGATGTGCTTGAGCGCTTCCTTGTTCGGGGCGAGCACGATGCGGAAGCTTTGCAGGTTGGAGACCTGACGTTTGTTGATCTCGCGGTTGAACAGCGCCAGTTGGTGTTCGAGGCTGTCGTAGTCGCTGCGGATGTTGCGCAGGGTCCGGGCGATGTCCGTCACGGCGGCGCGGCGAGCCTTGCCCAGGGTCAGGGCTTCGTCGGTACGGTGCGCATAGGCGTTGATCAGCAGTTGCAAGCGACGCTCCATATCGTCTTCGCTGTCGAACTTGGCCACGCCCTTGAGGCGCACCTGAGCGTACAGCGCTTCGATCTGTCCGTCGGCCCGCAGCAGGCCTTGCCAGCTGTCCTGATAGTCGTTTAGCAGTGGCAGCAGGTTGTCCATGGAGTCGTCGATCGGGTCCATGAACGGTGTGCCGAACGGCAGGTCCGCCGGCAACAACTGGCGACGGCGCAGGGCGTCGTCGAGGGTGCGTTGCTTGGCTTCCATGTCGCCGATCTGGCGGCCGACCAGTTGCAGCTTGGCCGACAGTTGCTGGACACGTTCGGTGAAGGCATCGCTGGAACGCTTCAGCTCGTCCTGGGCGGCTTCCATTTGCGCCAACTGTTCCAGCTTGTCGCCTTCCTCGGCGCTCAGGGTTTGCGCGCGACGGAAATCTTCCAGGGCTTTCTGCGCATCCAGCACTTGCTGGTACAGCGCTTCGGTCTGGGTCTTGCTCGCGGCGCGGTCGGCGGCCACGGCTTGCTGGGTCTTGAGTTGCTTGAGTTCTTTGTCCAGGCGCTCTTTCTGGTCGCGCAGGGCCGCGCGGTCAGCCAGCGCTTGCAGGGCCGGCGGCTCGATGTGGGAAATGTCGATGGACAGCCCCGGTACTTCGAAGCGTTCGCCTTTGAAACCGTCGAGGATCAGCTCCACGGATTTCACCCAGTCGCCGTTCTCGTCGAGGGTGATGCCGTGTTCGCCCAATGGCAGGCTGAACAGCGCGCTGTTGAACAAGCGCATCAGGCGTTCGACGTCCTGTTGCGAGAACTCTTCACGCAGGCGGGCGTAGCTGTTGTTGTCGGCGTGATCGAGTTGCTGCTTGACCGACTTCAGGCGTTTTTCCAGATCGCGCAGACGCTCTTCGAGGTCTTCGGCGCTGAACTGTCGGGACTGTGCCAGCGCACCGGCCAGTTCGTCGTGGGCGTCCTTGGCGGCCAGCAGTTGCTGTTCCAGCACCTTGACGTCATCGACCAGGGCAAAGCGATGCTTGAGCACCGACAATTCGCCGAGCCAGCGCTGGATGCCGGTGATTTCCCGCTCCAGACGCATCAGTTCCTGGGTACCGCCGCGCTGGTCGTTTTGCAGGGCATCCTGCTCGTTGCGGTAGTGTTCGGACTGAATGGTCAGTTCTTCCTTGCGCGCACTGGCATAGTCCGACCAGGTGCCGAGCAAGGAGTCGAGCAGCGGCGAGATCCGGTGCAGCTTGCCACGCAGGATGTCGCGTTGCTTCACGCCGTTGGCCAGGGCTTCGACCAGCGGGCCGGCGGCGACCAGCGAGTTGTAGTCCTGCTCCATGCGTCGTACATCGCGGAACGCTTCTTCGCACGCGGCGATGTAGTCGACGCTGCCGGAGCGCAGGCTGTGTTCGAAGGCATCGAGGAACAGCTGCTTGAGCTTGGCCGCGGTGATTTCGCGCATGTGCAGCAGGTTGATGAACAGCGCGCGGAAGGTCTTCAGGCTCTGCTCGCTGGTGGAGCGCAATGGAATCAGCGTCAGGTCCAGCGGGATCGAGGTGTGACCGCCGACCAGCAAACGGCGCAGTTCGTCCGGCTTGAGTTCGTAGGCTTTCAGGCCTTCGCGCTCAAGGTTGGTGAACAATTCTTTCTGGCGCAGGCAGGTGTCGTTTTTCTGATAGTGGGCCAGGTCCAGTTTGCCGGCATAGGCAAAGAACTGGTGACCGAAACCGCCGCCCGGGCCGCGGCCGACCACGCCGATCACGTGGGGGCCGTGGGGCAGGTTCACTTCCACCAGGATGTAACTGGTGTCTGAGGCGAAGTAGAAGCGCCGGGATTGTTCCAGGCTGTACTTGCCGAAGCTCATGTCCGACATGCGCGCCAGAATCGGGAACTGCAGGGCGTTGATCGAGGCGGATTTACCGAGGTTGTTCGCGCCGTACACCGACAGAGGTTCTTCCAGCGGGAACAGGCCGAGGCTGTAGCCAGCGGTGTTCAAAAGGGCAAAGCGGCGGATGCCGTAACGTTCCTTGCTCATGCGTCGAGCTCCTGTTCTTCGGCAATGGCCCGGGCCAGTGCGTCTTCTTCGCTTTCACCCTCGAACTCACTCAGATCGAGCGGATCGTCGGTCTGCAGCAGTTTTTCGTCGCTGTCTTCGTCGATCAGTACCGGCACCGGCAACGGCAGGACGCTGTGCAGGCTGGCGGCCAGGTCGCGGTCCTGCTGCACCGACAGGCACACATCGAGGAAGCGGTGCATCGGCGGCAGGAAACGGTAGATGCCGTTTTCTTCGCTGGCAAAGCCGAGCTGGGTCATGCGGCGCATGATCTTTTCTTCCAGTTCGTCCTGGGTCTGCACTTCGGCCTGGATGAACAGGTCGCGGTACTTTTCCAGCAACGACGGCAGCTCATCGCGGCCGAGACTGCCGCCATCGAGCACGGAGATCGGGTCGCGGCCCTGGTCGGCCAGGTGCTCGACGAGGATGAAGGTGAACAGCGCAAGCCGCTGGGCGGTCTTGTTCACCGCAGCCGCCGCGAGGTCCGGCACGAAGTAGTAGAAACCGCGGGTGTCACAGACCAGTTCAAAGCCCAGGGCCTTGAACAGCGTGCGGTACTGGTCCTGAAAGTTCGACAACTGTGCGTACAGTTCCGGATCGCGGCGGCTGACGTGGTAACCCTTGAACAGCTCGCGAAAGATCGGTGCCAGATGGGACAGTTCGGATAGATCAAGATGCATAAGGAGTGCTCGCAGAATCCTCGGCGGCGGTGTCGCTGACCGAGAGCAGGGCGAAGGAGCGCAGGCTGACCTGATGCTCGTGAGTATGGTATTGGCGACGTTCCAGACGCTCGCGCTTGAAACGTTTTTCCCGCGACAGACGCGAGAACCAGTACAGCAATTCGTCGGTGGCGCCGTCCGGTTCCTGCTCCAGCAACCAGGTCATCAGGTCCGGCATCGGCAGGGCGTCTTCGCAGCGTTCGAGCATTTCCCGAACGGTGCGTGGCGCCCGTGGCGCTTCGCCTTTCTGGGTCTTGTGAGCCTTGGGGAAGCGCGCCGGTTTCGGTTCGAAACGGGCCAGGGCATAAACGTAGGCTTCGACCTGACTGGCACTGCCGAGAAAGGTGCTCTGCGGACGAGTGAACATCGGCATCGCCGCTTGTGGCACGGCGTCGAGGCCCTTGCGGCGGATCATCGACAGGGCCAATGCGGCGCCACGGGTCACGGCGTTGTGCCGGCGCGCTTCTTCACGCAGCGGCAGCAACAGCTCGCGGGCGTGACGCAGGGTCAGTTGGGCGCTGGTCTGCATTTCGAGGATGCGCGCGTGGGTGCGCAGCAGCATGTCGTCGTCGACCAGGTGGCCGAGGCGCTGCTGCTCGCTGAGCATCTTCAGCAGGACGGTTTCGACCTTGCGCACGCCTTGTTCGAAGGCGCCGTCGGCGTTCACCAGATCAATCATCGGCTCGACGTATTCGTCCCAGGTCGCCAGCACTTCAGCGTAACGCTGGCGCAACGGAATCTGCCGATCGCTGGTTTTCGCCCGTTCGGCGACGGCCACCAGTGCCTGTTCGTCGTTATCGAGTTTTTTCAGTACATCGCGAACCCGCATGTCGAGCAGGCGCAACTGGCGGGCCAGATCATTGCCGTCGCGGATATCGAATGCGTCCTGGATATAACCGGCCAGACGCTCGAGGTGGCGCAGGTAGGCTTCGATTTCCAGGCACAGGCCCAGCCGGTGTTCGCGGCGTAGATAGGCAAGGAAGTCGTGAATCTGCGCATTGAGCTCGAAACGGTTCGGGCTTTTGGCCACGGGAACCAGGATATCGAGGCGAATCCACACATCCAGCAGGCTGGTGATGTCCTGCGGCGTACTGTCGAGTTGCTGGGCGGCCAGTTGCGTGCGCAGTTCGTTCAGGCTCAGTGTGCCTTGGTCGAAGTGCTCGCACAGTGGCTCCAGAAGTGCCCAGTGTTCAGCGAGGGCGCGCAAGACGCGCTTGGGTTCGATCATCGGAATGGCCGGCTGGTTGGCGATTAAAAGCCGCGATTGTACTGCATCGGGGGCAATCCGATTCAATCTCGGGACAGGCTGTCGCCTTCTTTTCGGTAATGTGCATCGATCAACTGCGGGCGATCTTGAGCGAACGGCGGTAGAATCAGCGCACTTTAGTTATCCACAAGTGGCCGACCTTTGCTTATCGAGTCCCGTCGTCGCGCTTATCTGGCCGCCATGCAGGTGGTCAACTGGCTGCCGCGCACCGAATTGCCCTTTGCCGCGCCGTCGCGGCCCGAGCTGCTGGAGGAGATCCCCGAGCCGGTTGTGGTCGCGCCTGTCGTGCCCGCAGTTGTGGCTCAGACGCCCGTGGCGCCTGTGGCCAAGCCGGCCGAGCGGGTGAAGATCGAGGTACCGCGACCATCGCTGGCGAGCACGCGCACCGGGGCCAAACCGGTGGAAGAGGCCGAAGAGGCAGCGGTCGTGATCAAGGCGCCGGTCGTGCCGCCGCCGCGTTTCGCCCTGCAATTGCTGCGGGCCGGGCGTTGCCTGCTGCTGGTGGAGTTACCCACAGGTGAATCCTTCCAGACTCGCGATCCTGCCTATCTGCTGCTCAAAGACATGCTGCGCGCCGCCGGTCTGCCGGACAGCCCGCAGATCGTCGGTGAGCCGGTGCGTTGGCCGCTGCTGGTGCGTGGCACGATGGATCAGGGCCCGGAAGCGGCCCGCGACTTCGTGCAGGGTTTTCTCTCGGTGCGCATGGAAGAAACGCCCTGCGCCTGCTTGTGGCTGATCGGCCTGCCTGCGGTGCGATTTGCCGGCGAAGCGGATGCCGAGGCGTTCAATCACGAGTTGCAGATCGAAGGCCTGGGCTCGGCCTGGGCGGTACCGGGCCTGGAATTATTAATGGAAGAGCCACAGCGTAAGGCTGATGTCTGGCAAGCCATGCGTCGGCTGATGGCGCGCTGGAAAGAATCGAATGAGTAACGCTGTATCGTTTCGCCCGATGACCGAGGCGGACCTGGAAACCGTACTGAAAGTCGAATACGCGGCCTATAGCCATCCCTGGACCCGCGGGATTTTCCTCGATGGCTTGGGCAAGTATCAGATCTGGCTGATGTTCGAAGGTCAGCAACAGGTCGGCCACGGTGTGGTGCAGATCATCCTCGACGAGGCGCACCTGCTGAACATCACGGTCAAGCCGGAAAACCAGGGCCGTGGCCTGGGGCTGACATTGCTTGAGCATTTGATGTCGATTGCCTACAAGGCCGACGCCCGGGAGTGTTTCCTGGAAGTGCGCGACAGCAATACCGCGGCGTTCAAGCTGTATGAGCGTTATGGTTTCAACGAGATCGGCCGGCGTCGGGATTACTACCCGGCGGTGGGCGGGCGCGAAGATGCGGTGGTCATGGCCTGCACTTTGGTGGATTGAGCTTGTAGGAGCTGCCGAAGGCTGCGAACTTTTCAAGGATCAAAGGATCGCAGCCTTCGGCAGCTCCTACGGATGTCCGTAGAGCTCAACGTTTTTTGTCGAGAGGGTCGCGCCGCGCCAGTTCCGCCTCATCCAGACCATTGCCACCGCCAATATCGTCCTCATCGACGATGCTCAGGTCCCAATCCGCGCGGCTATCATTGCCCGCCTCATGGGCATCCCGGGCGCCGTCTTCACGGATCAGGGTTTCCGGGCTCAGGTCGTCGTCGGTAGGTTGATGGTCACCGGTCGAGGCACCGGTCAGGCCCGCTTCACGTCCGCGCTGGCGCGGCATCTGTTGCTCGCGCTCCTTTTCCGGCAGTTCGTCACCGATTCTGGCGCTGGGTTCTTCGGTGTCGAAATCCAGCTCACGCACCGAGCCCATGCGGTCTTCGTTGTCATCGACGGGTTCCGGCTGCACCGCATCGTACGGACGTCGTGAATCATTCATGGTAATTCCTCATACTGTAGGCCTTACTACGGTTGACCTACTTGGCTGCCGAGAATTCCACCGGCATGGAGCCCCGTGTTCCGGATCAGGAGAGCATCTGCATTTCGCGCGTGACCCCGACGGACGGTTGTCAGTCAAAGCTGCGCATCATTCTTGAGGCTTCAAAGCATGAACGAATTACAAGATCTGATTGATAACAACGAGCGTTGGGCCGCTGCGATCAAGGAGGAAGATCCTGACTTCTTCGCCAAGCTGGCTCGCCAACAGACCCCGGAGTTCCTGTGGATCGGTTGTTCCGACGCCCGTGTGCCGGCCAATGAGATCGTCGGCATGCTGCCGGGCGATCTGTTCGTACACCGTAATGTGGCCAACGTCGTGCTGCACACCGACCTTAACTGCCTGTCGGTGATTCAGTACGCGGTCGATGTGCTCAAGGTCAAACACATTCTCGTCACCGGCCACTATGGCTGTGGCGGTGTGCGCGCTTCGATGCAGGACCGCCAGTTCGGCCTGATCGACGGCTGGCTGCGTTCGATTCGCGATCTCTATTATGAAAAACGTGAAGAACTGGCCAAATACGCCACCGAAGAGGAGCGCGTCGACCGCCTCTGCGAACTGAACGTGATCCAGCAAGTCGCGAACGTCGGGCATACCAGCATTGTGCAAAACGCCTGGCACCGCGGGCAGAGCCTGTCGATCCACGGCTGCATCTACGGCATCAAGGATGGCCGCTGGAAGAGCCTGAACGCGACCATCAGCGGATTCGAGCAACTGCCGCCGCAGTACCGCCTGCGTCCGTTCGAACCTCTGTAAAACCTTTCAATACAGGCTTCGCCGACGCCACTGCTGCAAAAACAGCTGGCCGTCGGCGTTCGGCTCTTCATCATAGCCTGTGATCCAGCCACGGCACTCGTATGAGCCGCACTGGCAGGCGAACTGGCGTTGCAGTTTGTCTTCGCTGGCGGCGAAGTCCATGGTCAGCCAGTCGCCCTTGTTGATGTCCTTCAGCGCCCATAACCACAACTCGCTCAAGTCCAGAAAGACATTGGGGTCGCAGGAGTGTCGCAACAGTCCGCAGAAACGCGGGTCGTAGACGTGCACACCCGGGGCGAGCTGGCGGGTATGCCGGCAGCGATAGGGCAGCAAGTGCCCTGATGCCCGGCAGAGACGAGTGATTCGCGGGAATTCACGCCGTGCGGCAATAGCCGTGGCTTCGCCCTTGGCGTTTTCAATGATTTCGAAGTCGGCCAGGGAAGGAAATCCCAGGCGAACGGGTAGCTCCGAAAAGGGGTAAACACCTTGCGGCGGTTGTGGGTTTTTTCGTCGAGGGGCGTGAGCTTTCATAACGATCCCTGTCTGCTGGGTGCTGCGACTTCCTTGCGCCGACGGTCCTGTTGGCACAGCAGCACATGAGTTCAGCCCAAGCCTCTCGCAGTTATAACGGGCGGTCTACTGTCATAAGTGACAGATCTGGCCGCCGTTCATCGGGTTAAAACGGCGGAGCAGGCTTCGCCGTGACTGGCGCCGGGGCCTTGAGCTGCTTGAGCTGGGTCACGATCGAAGCTGTCGCGCATTTACCCGCAGCCTGCTGGGGCGACAGGTTGCGGATCGAGGTGTAGAACAGCTCACAGGTTTTTTCTTTCTGGGCCACTTGCCAGGTTTGCCGGCAGGTATTGAGTTCAAGGTCTGGATTGCTGTCCGGTTGGCGGCCCATGGTGGCCTGCCAGCACGCAGCACTCAGATCCTGCCCCATGACTTTCAGGCCTGCCGCATCGGCCTTGGCCTGGGCGTCACTGCCGGTGTAGTTTGCCGGATCGGCGGCATACCAAATGTAGCTCGGGTGGTTGGAGCCCAATACGGGGACTTTCACGCCGTTGTCCGGAGTGATCTGCACCAGGCTCAACACGTTCACTGTCTGCCCGTATTGCTCTTTGATCCAGTTACGCACCGGTGTGCCGAAGGCGACCATCGGCAGCGCTGCGCCGCTGGCGTTCAGGCTGACTTCCTTGACCATGGTGCTCTGGTAATCCTTGAAGTAGCCGTAGACGCCTTCGAGGTCCTTGCCCGCGTTGGACGGCGCGGCAATCGGGGCGATGTCGATGATTGTCTGGTAGCCCGGCGTCTGCCCGGCCGGAATGCCGTTGGCGGTCAGCAGCGTGGCCCAGCGATCCGTGGTGGCGGACCTCAGGTAATCCTGGGCCTGGGTCAGCGAATAGTCTGGCGGGAAGTGCAGCAGCTCAACGCTCTTGCGGTTTTCCAGGGCCATGCCCAGCGGCAGGAACAGATACCAGCTATACGCCCACTTGCCATCGGCATTCAGTTTGCTGGCGCCGTTATAGGCCAGGTCACCGGCGTCGAGCAGCGCGGCCAAAGGTTTGTCATAGCCGTCGGGCACGCCGATGATTTCTGCATGGAGCTGACCATTGTCGGTTTTGACCAGAACCTTCGCATCGCCGTAGCCATCGCGCTGCACGCTTTGGGTCAGGTAATGCTCGACGGTCTGTTCTAGCGTCCAGTTGCGAAAGCAGATCACGTTGCAGTTGTTGGGATAGGCGAAGAGGCGGGTAACGCGTTCGGTACTGCCCAGCTTCAGGTTGATATCGGCATGGGCTGTGGCACTCAGGGTGAGGGCTGCGAGGGTAAGTCCTGCGAGTTTAAGCATGCTCAGATCCTTTTCAGCGTGGTCCCGTTACGGATACACACCATACTGGATCAACTCAGTGACTCAAAAAAGTAGGCCTCAGGCATTTTTTTGGAGCAATGGCATCCAGCCCGCAACGTGTGTTTTGCGGGCTGGTTCAAATATCAGGCAATCACAGAAGGCGCAGTGCCAATTGGCTGCCGGCACGCAGGTATTCGACTTGTGCGGTGACCGCGTCCCTGACGATCGCTTCACCGGTGTCGTTCAGGCGGGCTTTTTTTGCATCGATAACGGAGGTTTGCAAGAGTTGCATAGTGACATCCACTGCTTTCTGAAAGGCCGTCACGTTGTTGTGCTGACCAAACGCCTGCACCACCGCGTTCATACGGAGATCGGCATCGTCTCGCAAAGCTTTGTACTCAGCTATCGAGACGTTGCCATCCTGGTAAATTTCATTGATCAACTCTTCCAATGTTTTGGATATTGGTGTCATCGGGTCTTCCTTGGGTTTTGGTGTTTGATTCTCCGGGACAGGTTAATTCAACACTGCTGGCGGCAAGAGTCAGGACTTGCGCCTGTATTGAGTGGGACAACGCCACAGGTTTTGTAGGAGAGGGGGCTTTCAACCTGTCGCTTTCGTTAGAACTCATGAAACGACAGTGTTTCTGCCTGAGCCCCGTCACATTCTTGCGGGGATCAGGCAGCCAAAGCGCCATATCGTGACGCAGTTGGACGTTTGCTTACGGCATCACCGGTGGCGTATAGGCCAGCGTCGTCCCCAGCGCCCAGAGCAGCAACAATACCAGCGGTGTGTGCACCAGCAATTGCACGAACGAGAAGCCGATCAGGTCCCGTGCCTTCAACCCGAGCACGCCCAGCAGCGGCAGCATGTAGAACGGGTTGATCAGGTTGGGCAGGGCTTCGGCGGCGTTGTAGATCTGTACGGCCCAGCCCAGGTGATAGTTCAGGTCATTGGCCACCTGCATCACGTACGGCGCTTCGATGATCCACTTGCCACCACCGGACGGAATGAAGAAGCCGAGGATCGCCGAGTACACACCCATCAGCAACGCATAGGTGTCGTGGGAAGCAATGCTGACGAAGAACGTCGAGATGTGGTGCGCCAGGGTCTGCGCGTCGGCGCCTTTGACCGTGGTCATCAGCGCGGCAATCGAACCGTACAGCGGAAACTGGATCAGCACGCCCGTGGTAGTCGGCACCGCGCGGGACACGGCGTCGAGGAAGCTGCGCGGGCGCCAGTGCAGCAGGGCGCCGAGCATGATAAACAGGAAGTTGTAGGTGTTCAGCCCGGAAATCGCGCTGATCGCCGGTTTGGTCGAGAACTCGTGGAATAGCCAGCCACCGGCCAGCAGCACCAGCAGGATCATCAGCAGCGGACTGTACTCCAGCCATTCGCCGGGACGGGTGCGCGGTTGCAGCGGCGGCAGGTTGAAACTCGGATCGACGCCGCAGGCCTTGGCATCACGCGCCGAGTTCGGACCAGGGGCGGTGGCATAGGCAATGATCAGCGAAATGACGATCAAGGCCAGTAGCATCACGCCGGACTGCCATAGAAAGATCGTCTGCGTGAACGGAATCACCCCGGTGATCGACAGAATCGACGGTGGCAGGCTCGCTGGGTTGGCCTGCAACTGTGCCGCGGACGACGACAGGCCCAAGGCCCATACCGCGCCAAGTCCCAGATAGGCGGCGGCACCGGCGGCGCGGTAGTCCATTTTCAGATCGGTGCGGCGGGCCAGGGCGCGCACCAGCAATCCGCCGAACACCAGGGACAAACCCCAGTTCAGCAACGACGCGACCATGGAAATCAGCGCGACCCAGGCCACGGCGGAGCGGCCGTTTTTCGGGAGTTTTGCCAGTCGGTCGATCAGTTTCACCGCCGGTGGCGAACTGGCGACCACGTAGCCACCGATCACCACAAAGGCCATTTGCATGGTGAAAGGGATCAGGCTCCAGAAGCCGTCACCGAACGCCATCGCGGCATCGGTGGGCTTGGCACCCATGGCCATGGTGGCCAGGGCCACGATAATCA
Source organism: Pseudomonas monachiensis (assembly GCF_047345015.1). Taxonomy (NCBI): domain Bacteria; kingdom Pseudomonadati; phylum Pseudomonadota; class Gammaproteobacteria; order Pseudomonadales; family Pseudomonadaceae; genus Pseudomonas; species Pseudomonas monachiensis. Next base: position 5,224,868 of record NZ_CP178857.1, on the reverse strand, counting down.
CCGCCAGGGCCGCAAACACCCAGGAGTCGGGAAACCAGCGTTCGGCAAAACTTGAGCAGCGCAGGGCAAAGCGGGCGGAGCGGCTATCTTCGATATCAGCGGCCACGGGGGTACCTCGGATTTTTATGTTTGTCGTGGTCTTCGGGGCGGTAACCGCCCGTCTGGACAGATGCCAACATTAATTCAAGCGGAGGATTTTTGCGGGGCTGTTTCGTGGCTATGGGACTTTGGTCTAACGGGTTGTCCGCCGGTGCGTTTACGTAGACCATGGGCGCCTTGGTTTTTGCCCGTGCCAGAGTTCTTTTCATGACTGCCAACACCGATTCGCGCCCGACGCCGTTCAACCGCTCGGACTACAAGACCCTCGGGCTCGCCGCGCTCGGCGGGGCGCTGGAAATCTACGATTTCATCATCTTCGTGTTTTTCGCCCTGACCCTCAGCCAGTTGTTCTTCCCGCCGGAAATGCCCGAGTGGCTGCGCCTGCTGCAAAGCTTCGGGATCTTCGTCACCGGGTATCTGGCGCGACCGCTGGGCGGCATCCTGATGGCGCATTTCGCCGACCGTCTGGGACGCAAGAAAGTCTTCAGCCTGAGCATCCTGATGATGGCGTTACCTTGCCTGCTGATCGGGATCATGCCGACCTACGCGCAAATCGGCTATTCCGCGCCCTTGCTGCTGTTGGCCCTGCGCATCCTCCAGGGCGCGGCGGTGGGCGGCGAGGTGCCCAGTGCCTGGGTATTCGTCGCCGAGCACGCGCCCGTCGGCCATCGCGGCTATGCCCTGGGGTTCTTGCAGGCGGGGCTGACCTTCGGTTATTTGATCGGTGCATTGACCGCAACCTTCCTGGCGCAAGCGTTCACTCCAACGGAAATCCTCGATTACGCCTGGCGTTACCCCTTCCTGCTGGGCGGCGTGTTTGGCGTGATTGGCGTCTGGCTGCGTCGCTGGCTCAGCGAAACCCCGGTGTTCATGGCCATGCAGACACAGCGGGAGGCGGCCGGCGAACTGCCGCTGCGCACGGTCTTGCGCGAGCATCGCCTGGCCATTTTGCCAGCGATGATTCTCACCTGTGTGCTGACCTCGGCCGTGGTGGTGTTCGTGGTCATCACCCCGACCATGATGCAGAAAACCTTTGGCATGACCGCCAGCCATACCTTCGCCTTGAGCGCACTGGGCATCGTGTTCTTGAACATCGGCTGCGTGCTCGCCGGGCTGCTGGTCGACCGCATCGGCGCCTGGCGCACGGTGATGTTCTATAGCCTGCTGCTGCCGCTGGGCATCGGCGTGCTGTATGCCTGCCTGATCATGGGCGGCGACTGGGTTGGCCTGGCCTACGCCGTGGCAGGGCTGTCCTGCGGGGTGGTTGGCGCGGTGCCATCGGTGATGGTCAGCCTGTTCCCGGCGCGGATTCGCGTCTCGGGCATTTCCTTTACCTACAACATCGCCTACGCCGCATGGGCGAGTGTCACACCGCTTTTGCTGATCGGCCTGATGCCGTGGAGTCCATGGATCTGCGTGATGTTCAGTGCGGTGATGGGCGCGGTGGGCGTGGGCAGCGCGGCTTATTTCGGTGCGCGGATGCCGAGAGTCGCAGGCTGTTCTGCGGCTGGCGCGCATTGATTGTGTGCGTAGTAACTATTTTTACAGGGCAAGCCTGAAACACGCTTAAGTAAATGTTTCCAAGGCCGATGGTTAGGCTGCATATCGCTTTCTACCCCTGTCCATCGGTGCTTTCCCATGTTCAATAAACGCTTGAAGCAGGAGCTGTCGGCTCTTCGTGAAGAACTCTCCAGCCTTCAGCAAGTGAAGGACAGTCTGGAAAGCGAGATGCTGGTGCTGACCCTCGACAGCGATGGACGGGTTCAGTCGGTCAATCAGAACTTCCTTGGCGAAATGCATTACAAGAGCGGCGACCTGATTGGCCGGCACATCGACGACCTGGTCCCGGATCACGTGAAATCCGATGAATTCCAGCTGCGTTTCAAAAACGCGCTGACCCGTGGCGAGCACTTCGCTGGCGCGGTGCGCCTGTTGCGCGGTACCGGCCAGGAGGCGTGGCTGCGTTCGATCCTGCAACCGGTGCGCTCGGCGGATGGGCGGATCAGGTGTTTTTCGATTTACTCCAGCGACCTGACCCGCACCATCGAGGCCTCCCGCGAACACGAGAACCTGATCGGCGCGCTGGTGCGCTCCACGGCGGTGATCGAATTCGACCTCAATGGCAATGTGCTGAGCGCCAACGACCGCTTCCTTAGTGGCATGGGTTACAGCCTGGCGCAGATCAAGGGCAAACATCACCGCATGTTCTGCGAGCCGGCGGATTACAACAGTGCCGAGTACCAGGACTTCTGGCGTCGCCTGAACGCGGGTGAATTCGTGGCCAACCGTTTCAAACGGGTCGACAGCCATGGTCGTACGGTCTGGCTGGAGGCGTCCTACAACCCGGTGGTCGATGCCAACAATAATCTCTACAAGGTGGTTAAGTTCGCCACGGTGATTACCGACCAGGTCAATCAGGAACAAGCCGTCGCTGAGGCCGCCAACATCGCCTACAGCACCTCGCAGCAAACCGACCAAAGCGCCCAGCGCGGTAATGCCGTGGTGACCCAGGCCGTGGACGTGATGCGTGACCTGGCCAGGCATATGCAAACCGCCGGTGATGGCATCGAAGCCCTGAACGAGCAGTCGCTGGTGATCGGTACCATTGTCAAAACCATCAGCGGCATTGCCGAGCAGACCAATCTGCTGGCGCTCAACGCGGCCATCGAAGCGGCGCGTGCGGGCGAGCAAGGGCGGGGCTTCGCCGTGGTAGCGGATGAGGTCCGGCAACTGGCTTCGCGCACCAGCCAGGCCACCGATGAAATCGTCCTTGTGGTCCGGCAGAACCAGGACATGGCGCGCAACGCCGTGGCCCTGATGACCGACGGCAAGCTTCAGGCCGAGCAAGGCCTGGCGCTGGCGGCGGAAGCGGGGGCGGTGATTGTCGAGATCCAGGACGGCGCGCAGAAAGTGGTCAATGCGGTGGGGCAGTTTGCCAATCAACTCACTAACTGACCTGCTATCCGCTCTTGGTGGGAGAGGGCTTGCTCCGGGCGGCGTTCCGACGAAAGCGGTGTGTCATTCAACGCAACTGTGACTGAACTGACACCTTCGCGAGCAAGCCCGCTCCCACAGGGTTACGTGGGCGCTACAATCGGCTCTTTTCCCCCAGGAGCAGACTTCCATGAGCGCTTCCCTCCGCCGTCCGGTTCCCTTGTCCAAGGCCTATCGTCTGCTCAATCATGGCCCGACCGTGCTGGTCAGCGCAGCCCACGATGGCCAGCGCAACATCATGGCGGCAGCCTGGGCCATGCCGCTGGACTTCGACCCCCCGAAAATTGCCGTGGTGCTGGACAAGTCCACCTGGACTCGCCAGTTGCTGGAAGCCTCGGGCACCTTTGTGCTGAATGTTCCCTGCGCCGCCCAGGCCGACATTGTGCAAACCGTCGGTTCGACCTCCGGCCTGGAATTGACCCGGGGCCAGGGGCGCGACAAGTTTGAGACCTACGACCTGCAGACGTTCACCGGCGAGTCGGTCGATGCGCCGATGCTCGAAGGCTGTGTGGCCTGGCTGGAGTGTCGCCTGTTGCCGGAGCCGAACAACCACCAGCAGTACGATCTGTTCCTGGCCGAAGTGATTGCCGCCCAGGCAGACGAACGTGTGTTCAGCGAAGGCCGCTGGCACTTCAAAGGGCAAGATGCCTTGCGCACCTTGCACCACGTGGCGGGCGGGCACTTCCTGACCATTGGCGAGCCGGTGGACGGCAAGACCTTGCAGGCTTGAGTCGGTCAGCGCTCAAATCCACACATCATTCTCGGCCGTGCGCTCACCACCTTCGCTGCCGGTATTGAGCACGCCCTTGGGTTCGATCAGCAGGAGTTTTACCTCCTGCTCGGCACAAGGCTTGTGCTCGACGCCTTTGGGTACCACGTACATTTCCCCGGCGTTCACCAGCACGTGACCATCGCGAAAATCGATGCGCAACCGGCCTTCGAGCACGATGAAGGTTTCGTCGGTATCGAGGTGGTCGTGCCAGATAAAGTCCCCCAGCAACTTCACCACCTTGAACTGGTAGTTGTTCATTTCGGCGATGACCCGGGGCGACCAGTGGGAATCGATCCGGCTGATTTTTTCAGCGAAGTTCAGGCTTTCGTAAGCATTCATGAAACAGCTCTCGCGGTGGTTGGTGAACCCACGATAGCCAGCGACTCAACGCGCTTCTTGTACGATTGTGCGTGGCTCAACGGCGCTGCATGTTGATCCAGCGGGCCGGTGACAGGCCGTAGGTCTTGCCGAATTGCCGGGTCATGTGGCTCTGGTCGGTGAAGCCTGCGATCAGCGCGGCGCTGACCAGGCTCTGACCCTGGATCAGCAGCGCACGGACCAGGTCCAGGCGCCGCATGGTCAGATAGCGGTAGGGGCTGGTGCCGAACAACAGGCGAAAATCCCGGGACAGGCTCCAGCGATCCCGACCGCTGTGCTGCGCCAGTTCATCCAGGGTCACGGTGCGATCCAGGGCGCCGTGGATGTATTCCCGCGCACGCTGCGCGGCCACGTAATCGAAACCCGAGCGTTTGCCCGCCGCGGCGGAAACCGTGCTCATGGCTTGCGCCAGATCGAACAGCGCGTCCTGTTCTTCCAGTGGATCGAGCGGGCAATCCAGGCTGCGCAGCAACGCGCCCGTGGCGGCGAACAGGCGGGGATCGTTCGATAGCCCGGTCTTGATGAATGGCAGCGCTTGCCCACCGAGCATCTGCTGGATCAGCGCCGGTTCGATGTACATCATCCGGTACTGGAAACCGGACTCGGTGCCGGCCTCGCCATCGTGGGCTTCGTCCGGGTGCAGTACGATCGTTGCGCCCGGCAGGCTGTGACGCCAGCCGCCGCGATACTGAAAGCTCTGCACCCCGGCCAGGGTATGACCGATGGCATAGGTGTCGTGGCGGTGCAGATCATAGCCATGGCTGGCAAAAAACGCCTCGAAACGCTGCAGCCCGCCGACATCGGGCGCGCGAAGGAACCAGTCATTGCTAGGCGGACGCTTGGCCATGGTGATGATCGTCTTGAGTTTGATGCGCAATACGGTATCTCAGCCAACGGTTCGCTGTCTTCTGATCGGATGGCGGTTTGCCCGCTAGAAAACCAAGGGCAAATACTGCACTGTGGGGCGCATTCGCTACAGGTCGTTGTTTATTTTTCAGTATGAGGCCAGGTCATGAGCAAGTTGCGCGTGGGGATCATTTTCGGAGGCCGTTCGGCCGAGCATGAGGTGTCGTTGCAATCGGCGAAAAACATCGTCGATGCGCTGGATCGCTCACGCTTCGAGCCGGTGTTGATCGGCATCGACAAACAAGGCCACTGGCACCTCAACGACCCCTCCAACTTTTTGCTGAACCAGGAAAACCCGGCGCTGATCGCCCTCAATCAGTCCAATCGCGAACTGGCCGTGGTACCGGGCAAAGCCAGTCAGCAATTGGTGGAAACCTCCAGCCAGGAAATGCTCGGTCACGTCGATGTGATCTTCCCGATTGTCCACGGCACCCTCGGAGAAGACGGTTGCCTGCAAGGCTTGCTGCGCATGGCCGATCTGCCGTTTGTCGGCTCCGATGTGCTCGGCTCGGCCGTGTGCATGGACAAGGACATCAGCAAGCGCCTGCTGCGCGATGCCGGCCTGGCCGTGACGCCGTTCGTGACATTGACCCGCGCCATGGCGGCGCGCACCGGGTTTGCCGAGGTGCGGGGCAAGTTGGGTTTGCCGCTGTTCGTCAAACCGGCCAACCAGGGCTCTTCCGTGGGTGTGAGCAAGGTCACCAACGAGGCCGAGTACAGTGCAGCGGTGGAACTGGCCTTGAGTTTCGATACCAAGGTGTTGATCGAATCTGCCGTCAGCGGCCGCGAGATTGAATGCGCGGTGCTCGGCAATGAAGACGCCATTGCCAGTGGCTGCGGCGAGATCGTGGTGCGCAGCGGGTTCTATTCCTACGACAGCAAGTACATCGACGACACGGCGGCTGAAGTGGTGGTGCCGGCCAACATCAGCGTCGAGGCCAGCGAGCGCATTCGCGCCCTGGCCGTCGAAGCGTTCCAGGTCCTGGGCTGTTCCGGCCTGGCCCGAGTCGACGTGTTCCTGACCGACTCCGGTGAAGTGCTGATCAACGAAATCAACTCGCTGCCCGGCTTCACCCGCATCAGCATGTACCCGAAACTGTGGCAGGCCACCGGCATGACCTACAGCGAACTGGTGACGCGACTGATCGAGCTGGCGCTGGAGAAGCACCAGGTTCGGCAGGGGTTGAAGATCAGTCGATAGCGACTTGCTCATAAACAAAGGGCCTACCCACCGGTAAGCCCTTTCTCATTGCATTGCAACGTTAGGCTTGAACGACCGGGAGCGACGGCGGTGGGCCTGGTGGCGATTACGGCGTTGATCTATTCGTTGACGGCCTAATAGCAAAGATCAAAAGATCGCAGCCTGCGGCAGCTCCTACATTGGAATGCGTTTCCCTGTAGGAGCTGCCGCAGGCTGCGATCTTTTGATTCAAAGGCATAAAAAAACGCCGCGTACGACTCAATCCCCCAACGCTTGCCCCTCACGCCGCGGATCGGCCCCGCCTGTCAGCGACGCTTTGCCTTGGGCGTCCTTGACCCGAACAATCGCCTGGGTGCCGCTGGTCATGTCGATCTCGCTCACGCTGTGCCCTTTGTCTTTCAGCGCCTGAATCAGCATCGGGCTGAACTGGCCCAGTTCCAGTTCGGTGGGGCCGTTGCGGCTGCCGAAGTTGGGCAGGTTGATGGCGGCTTGCGCATCGAGGTTCCAGTCGAGCAGGCCGATGGTGGATTTGGCCACGTATTCGATGATTTGCGAGCCGCCGGGGGAGCCGACGGTGGCGAGGAATTCGCCGCTCTGGCGGTCGAAGATCAGGGTCGGGGCCATGGAGGAGCGCGGGCGTTTGCCGGGCTCGACGCGGTTGGCGACTTTTTGCCCGTTTTCCTCGGGGATGAACGAGAAGTCGGTCATCTCGTTGTTGAGCATGAAACCCTGAACCATGATGTGCGAGCCAAACGCCGATTCGATGGTAGTGGTCATCGACACGGCACCGCCGGCGTCATCGACGGCCACCACCTGCGAGGTGGAAATCCGCAGCGGCGAACGGTCTGGCGCATAGGCCACCCGGATGCCCGGCGGAGTGCCGGGTTTGGCCGTGCCCATGCTGCGTTCGCCAATCAGGGCGGCGCGGCTGGCGAGGTAGGCCGGGTCGACCAGGCCCTTGACCGGCACGGGTACAAAGTCGGAATCGGCGACGTACTGAGCGCGGTCGGCGTAGGCCAGGCGTTCGGCTTCAGAGATCAGGTGCACGGCTTGCGGGTCGGGTTCGATACCGGCCGAGGCGGTGGTCTTGACCGGTTTCAGCGGTGCCAGCGCCATGCGCTTGTCGCGAGTCTCCAGGGCTTGCAGCGTGCCGAGGATCTGCGCCACGGCGATCCCGCCCGATGACGGCGGCGGCATGCCGCAAACTTGCCAGCGCTTGTAGTCGGTGCACAGCGGCGCGCGCTCCTTGGCCTGGTAGTTGGCGAGGTCGGTCAGGGACAGGCTGCCGGGGTTGGTGTGACCCTGAACCTTGGTCGCAATTTCCTCGGCGACCGGGCCTTTGTACAGGGCATCCGGGCCTTCATGGGCGATGCGTTTGAACACGGCGGCCAGGGCCGGGTTCTTCAGGTTTGTGCCGACGGCTTTTGGGCTGCCATCGGCATTGCGAAAGTAAGCCATCATTTCCGGTGAGCGCGGCATGGACGAATCCGCAGCGATCAACTGGTGCAATCGAGGTGAAATGGCAAAACCTTGCTCGGCGAGCCGGATGGCCGGTTCAAACAGCTGCGCCCAAGGCAGGCGTCCGTGTTTTTGATGGGCCAGTTCCAGGGCGCGCAATACGCCGGGCGTGCCCACCGAGCGGCCTCCGATCTGCGCCTGGGTGAACCCCATCGGTTGTCCGTTGGGTTGCAGGAAAAGCTTCTCGGTGGCGCCGGCCGGGGCGGTTTCACGCCCGTCGTAGGTGCGCACGGCCTTACCATCCCAGAGTACGATCAATGCGCCGCCACCGATGCCCGAAGACTGTGGCTCAACCAGCGTCAACACCGCTTGCATCGCAATCGCCGCGTCGATGGCCGAGCCGCCCCGGCGCAGCATCTCCCGCCCGGCTTCGGCCGCCAGCGGGTTGGCCGCCGCTGCCATGTATTTCTCGGCGTGTTGAGTTTTCAGGTCGGTGCGAAAGCCCGAAGCGCTTTCCGGTGCGAGTGGCAGCGTCGGCACCGAAGCGTTGTTGCACGCGGTAAGGGTCAAGGCGCTGGCGAGCAGAACCAGGGCTGGCAGGCGATAGCGGCGCAAAGGGTAGGTTGAGAACACGTGGGGTACTCCGTCCGTTGGATCTACGATCAGTGGACTTTATCGGCCGACCGGGAGGGACGCAAACCGGGTCCGGCGGCACCGATGTTTTTGTCCTTCATCAATGGCGGAATTTTCTGTAGGGTCGTTGCCAACAGGCAGGCCGGTAAATCAACAAGAGGCAGACATGCAAACCGAGTTCCCCACCCATTCCAGCTATCGCACCCAGCGTGAACAATTCCTGGCCGCGGCGACCACGGCAGGCGCAACGCTGACGGAGTATCCACACCCGCTCAAAGGGCCGTTCGGCGAACCCCTGAGCACCGATGTGGCGGTGCTGGGTGATCCGGGCGCCAAGCGGCTGCTGATCGCGTTGAGCGGCACTCACGGGGTCGAAGGCTTCTATGGTTCGGGCTGCCAGATCAAATGGCTGCAGGAGTTGGGCAAGCGCTGCCTGCCAACGGATGTCGCCGTGGTCATGATCCATGCCATCAACCCCTGGGGCATGGCGTGGTTGCGCCGGGTCAACGAAGACAACATCGATCTGAACCGCAATCACCTGGATTTCCAGCGACCGCTGCCAGACAACCAGGCCTACAACGCCCTGCATGAAATCTATGCCTGCCCGCAGCTGCACGGCCCGGATCGTGATCGTGCCGATGCCTTGCTCGACGAGCAGATTCACCTGCACGGCTGGCCGGCAGTCATGTCGATTGTCGAGGGCGGTCAGCATGCTCATCCCGATGGCCTGTTTTTCGGCGGGCTGGCGCCGAGCTGGTCGAACCGTACATTGCACAAGATCGTGCAAACGCACGTGGCCCATGCCGAGGTCGCCATGTGTTTCGACTTGCACACCGGCGCTGGCGAGTACGGTCATCCGATGTTGTTGACCATCACCGAGTCCGCCTATCCGGCGTTGTCGGATGCGCAGGCGATTTATGGCCCGTGGCTCTACAGCCTGCAAACCGGCGCCGACACCGTCAGCGAAACCGGTGTGGCGGCAACGGCCACCGGCTACACCTCGCAGGCGCTGATCAATGCACTGCCGCAGGTGCGCCTGATGCCGTTTGTCATTGAGTGCGGGACTTATCCGGGACCGGACGTTCACCGTCATCTGCGCGATGATCACTGGCTGCATCTGCACGGCAACCCGAATGACGCAACGGGGCGCGAGATCAAGCTGAATCTGCTTGAGCAGTTCTATCCCGCCGACGCCGATTGGCAGGCGATGGTCTGGCTGCGCACCTGGCAGATCTGGGAGCGGGCGTTGTCGGCATTACCGACGGTTCGCAACTGACACCCCTCAGTGGCCGATGGCCGCGGTCCAGGCTGGCCTGTGACCGCGGCACCATCACGCCGAAACCATTACGCCGCCTTCGAGTGCCGTAGCCCCGGCCACTTTGCACAATTCAACCCCCGCCGCCGCAAAGCGAATCGCACTGCGCATGTACATCACGCCACGGATGGAGCTGCATACAACCTGCGTAGCGCCAGTGATGGGGTCTATGACGTGCACCACCGGTTCATCACGCTCGATCCACGCGCCGGGTTTGTGCAGGAATACCACGAGCCCGGCGCAGGGGGCGCGCAAGGTCAGCGAGCCGTCGAAGGGCGTTGCGGGCTGGAGCAGGGCGGGCATCGGCGGCGGTGTGCCGGCGAGGATGCCCCGGTGTTGCAGGAAGGCGTAGAGGGCGGCGGCATCGACGCGGGCCAATGCATGATCGACATCCGCTTCACCGCGTAACTCGACGGTAGCGGCGACGCAGCCGGAAGGGATCGGAAAGCGCCCGGCAAACGCTTCGGCCAGGCGCCACCAGGGTTGACCGCAAGCCTCGTCAAACGAACCGGCGCCCGTACCGCTGGCCAGCAGGCTGGCCTGTGCGCCGATGTAGCGTGCCAGCGGTTCGATCTGCGACCAACAGGGCGTTTCTCCGTACAGGTGAACCACGGCCTGGGCATCGCAATGCAGGTCGAGGACGAAGTCGGCGTCGTGGGCCAGCAGCAATTGTGCCTGGCGCATCGAGTCGATCTCGCTGCTCGGGCGGATCTGTTTCAGGGCACTGGCCATGGCGCGCCGAATGATCTGCCGGTTTTCATCGGCATCCCCGGTCAGCTCATGGGCCAGCCGATCTCTGATTGTCTCGGCCAAATCAGGATACCGGCGATTGAAATTCTCACCGCTGTTGAAATCGAAACGCCCCATCGCGTCGTGCATCAAGGTCTGTTCGAGGCCAATCGGATTGGCGATGGGGACCAGCACGATCTCCCCGAGAATCTGTCCGCGAGCCTCGGCACTGTCGAGCATTCCACGCAGGTGATGCAGTGCCAGCATGCCGGGCAATTCGTCGGCGTGCAGGCTGGCTTGCAGATAAACCTTGTCGGCGCGTCCCGGCCGGCCGTAATGGAAGCTGATCAGGTGCCGCTGGGTACAGGGGTTGCGGGTCAACAGGGGCTGATGCTCGACGCGCATAAAGCGTTCCTTGAGACAGAGGGGCAAGTGCCGAGGGTTTCATCTTTATGAAAATGAGTGGCCCCATCAATCGAATAATTTACCCGTCACAGGTGAGCAAAATGATCCATTGACCGGCAGCGACACGCCGAAATGTGCCATAAGACCGTTCAATAAAATTTGACAGTGACGCAAATTTATTTCGATTGATGTAATCGTTTCGTCACCAATACTAGGGCCCTCGGTTCAGGTCTCTGTGAGCCTGGCATTCCCAATAAGAATAAAGAGGTGCTCGCATGACCAGTTGTGCCCAGGCGCTCGTCCGGTTACTTGAAGGCTACGGCGTGGAGTCGGTGTTCGGCATTCCCGGTGTGCACACGGTCGAGCTTTATCGCGGGCTGCACGGCAGTTCTCTGCGCCACATCAGTCCGCGTCACGAACAGGGTGCAGGCTTCATGGCGGACGGCTACGCCCGGGCCAGCGGCAAGCCTGGCGTATGCTTCATCATTACCGGCCCCGGGATGACAAACATCCTCACCGCCATGGGCCAGGCCTACGCCGACTCGGTGCCGATGTTGGTGATTTCCACCACCAGCCGCCGCGAACATCAACGCCTGGGCCATGGCTACCTGCATGAAATGCCCGACCAGCGTGCAGTGGTTGCCGGGGTCTGCGCCTTCAGCCATACCTTGCAGCGGCCCGAGGAATTGCCGGAAGTGCTTGCCCGTGCCTTCGCGCTGTTCGGTTGTGCCCGCCCGCGTCCAGTGCACATCGAAATTCCGTTGGACGTGCTGGAAATGCCGGCCGACAACCTCGACCTGCGCCCACGTAGCTTGCCGCAAGCCCCGGCGCCGGCTGCCGCGAATATTGCGGCGGCGGTGAAGCTGCTGGCGACGGCGCGCAAGCCGTTGATCCTCGCCGGTGGCGGCGCCCGAGGCGCAGGCCCGCTGGTGCAGGCACTGGCGGAAAAGTTGCAGGCGCCGGTCGCTCTCACCACCAATGCCCGTGGCCTGCTTGCGCCGGAGCACCCGCTGTTGCTCGACGGGGTGCAGTCGTCGGCTCATGGCCGTGCACTGTTTGCCGAAGCCGACGTGGTATTGGCAGTCGGTACCGAATTGGGGGAAACCGATTACGACTTCTTTGGTCTGGGCCCGCTGTCACTCAATGCGCCGCTGATTCGCCTGGACATCGATCCCTTGCAGATATTGGGGGCGGCTCGCGCCGACGTGGGCTTGCTGGGCGATGCCGGGCAAGGGCTGCAAGCGCTCCTGGCGGCAGTGCCTGAAGCCGCCGCCAGCGACTGGGCCTATCAGCGTGTGGCACAGGTCAACGCTGCCGAACGGTCCGGCTGGAGCAGCAAGCAGAACGTCATGCAGCAGATGCTCGACACCCTGCGCGACAGTCTGCCCGCGCCGATCGTGGTCGGCGATTCGACCCAGCCGGTGTATCAGGGCGCGCTGGGTTATCGCGCCCCGCAAGCCAACAGCTGGTTCAACGCCGGCACCGGCTTTGGCACTTTGGGTTACGGCTTGCCGGCGGCCATCGGCGCCAAGCTCGCCGCGCCCGATCGTCCCGTGGTGGCGGTGGTCGGCGATGGCGGCGTGCAGTTCTCCAGTGCCGAACTGATCGCTGCCCGTGAAGCAGAGTTGGGGGTGATCGTGGTGCTGTGGAACAACCACTGCTATGCCGAAATCCGCGACTACATGACCAACCGCGATATTCCCCCATTGGGCGTGGACATCCTGCCACCGGACTTTGCCGCGTTGGCCAAGTCCTGCCACGTCGCCCACATCGCCATAAGCAGCCTTGAGCAGTTGCGCGAGGTACTTGCCAGCCAGGCCCACATCCGTCAGCCGATTCTGCTGGAGCTGGACGCCGCCGCTTTTCTGTCTGCCTGAGCCGCCATTTGCTGAACCGTTAGGAGTGAACCGCATGGAATTGCAGAAGAGATTTGCCCTGAAGTGGATCGACCAGCATCGCCAGCAGTTATCGGATTGGCACCAGATCATCTGGCACTACGCGGAGCCAGCGTTTCGCGAGTACAAGTCCTGTGCCTGGTATGTGGATCTGTTGCGCAAGGAAGGTTTCACCGTCGAAGAAAACAGCGGCGGCATGCCCACCGCGTTTTGCGCAACCTTCAGTAATGGCCAGGGACCGGTGCTGGCAACCTACGCCGAATACGATGCGGTCCCCGGTAACTGCCAGGCTGCCACCACCCGCAAGATGCCCCGCGAAGGTTTGTCGCGATTCGCTCCTGGCCACACCGACCCGCATTCTGCGCTCGGCATCAGTGCGTTGGGCGGGGTGCTCGCGGCGAAGGCGGCGATGCTTGAGTTCGGCATCGAGGGCACCATTCGTTTCTTTGGTGAGCCGGCGGAAAAGCTCCGTGCGTCCAAACCCGTACACGCGGCCAAGGGTTACTACGACAACCTGGATGCGGCGATCAGCTTTCACCCCACCTACATGTTGCCGCTGAACAACACCACCACCTGGGATACCCATTGCGGCATTGCTTACGCCTACATCTACAGCTTCACCTGCGAAGACCCGGAACACTGGATTGCCGCCGACCGCTATAGTCCGATCCCGCAGAATCACCTGGCTGCGCGGGCACCGGGCGCCAACGATGCGCTGATGCACTTCTACAACCTCAACGAAAGCCTGCGCCGTTCGACCCTGCCGTTCACCGGTTTGTGGAGTTACAACGAGGCCATCCTGACGGCCGGGCAGGCCACCGCAGACAACCTGCCACCGCACCTGTCACAGATCCAGTACCTGCTGCGTTGCGACTCGATCGAGCAGGCCGAAACCATTTCCAAGGTGATGGATAACAACGCCGCCGCTGCAGCGATGGCCACCGGTTGCCAGTGGAAAAAGACCTGGGTCTGCAAGTCCCGTGGGGGTCTGCCCAACCACGTGCTGGCGCGTGCGACGTACAGCAACCTGGCCGCCGTCGGCGCACCGCATTGGGGCGCCGAGGCCTGTGACATTGCCCGCCAGATCCAGAGCAATCTCGGCCTGGAACCGATGGCGGAGCCCTTCCTGCCAGCCACTGAACAACTGATCGACCCGCAGGAATGCGAACGGCAGATGCGCCTGCAAATGCCGGCATGGCAGAAGTACCTGACCTCCGACGACTACCCCGAATACACCTGGCATTGCCCGACCGTGCGTCTGTTGGTGGCCCGCCCGATGCTCAGCGCTCCCGCCGGCCACGTGTACCCGGATTGGGTCTCCAATGCCCTGGGCGGCATACCGCAGACCATCGACCCGATGATCGAGGTGGCGGCGAAAACCATTGCCAACACCTTGCTCGACCTGTTCTGCAACGAAGACCTGCTGAAGGCTGCCACGGACGAGTTCAACCAGCGTACCGGCGGCGGCATCGGTGGCGAGCACTGGCAGGCGCCGCTATTGCCGGCCGACTTTCAAGCCCCTCATCGCTTCCGCTGGCCGGAGTACATACGCACCGTACGTGGTGAAGAGTGGTGGATCCCGGCGCGCGACGACGAATAGTCGTGGCGTTGCCCGGCCTGCCTGAACAATCAGAATTCGAGGATCCAGACGTGCAAGCACTCACCCACGTGAATATCCCCCAGTCACACACGGACACCGCAGTCGTTGCCATCGATGACCTGCACAAGAGCTATGCCGATCACCACGTGCTCAAGGGCATTTCGATGCGCGCCAAAGAGGGCGAGGTGGTCTCACTGATCGGTTCCAGTGGTTCGGGCAAAAGTACCTTGCTGCGTTGCATCAACCTGCTGGAAATCCCTTGCAGCGGCAGCCTGAGAATCAACGGCGAGGAAGTGCGTTTGAAGTCAGGGCGTGGTGGCGTCGCGCAGATCGCCGATCCGCGTCAGGTCGAGCGTCTGCGCACGCGCTTGAGCATGGTGTTCCAGAGTTTCAACCTGTGGCCCCACCGCACCGTGCTGGAAAACGTTATCGAAGCGCCGGTGTACGTACTTGGCGAGGACCGCAAGGAAGCCACGGCGCATGCCGAGCACTTGCTGGAAAAAGTCGGCCTGATCGACAAGCGAAACGTGTATCCCTCGTTTCTGTCCGGTGGCCAGCAACAGCGCGTAGCGATTGCCCGGGCCCTGGCCATGCGCCCGCAAGTGATGCTGTTCGATGAGCCGACCTCGGCCCTGGACCCTGAGCTGGTGGGCGAAGTGTTGCGGGTGATTCAGGGCATCGCCGAAGAGGGGCGGACGATGATTCTGGTCACCCACGAAATGGCCTTCGCCCGCGATGTGTCGAGCAAGGTCATCTACCTGCATCAAGGCCGGATCGAAGAAGAAGGTACGCCGCAGCAGGTATTGCTCGATCCACGCAGTGAGCGTTGCCGTCAATTCGTGATGGCCCAGGACAATCGCGGATAACCCGCACTGATGTTTTCACCTCGATAACTACAACCTGAAAAGAGGCATCAAGACATGAAGAGAACTCTGTTGATCACCCTGCAAGCCTGCCTGCTGGCCGGCATCGCCAGCACCTCGTTCGCTGCTGACAAACTGGTGTTTGGTATCGCCCTGGAACCTTACCCGCCGTTCTCCTTCAAGAGCGGCAAGGGCGAGTGGAGTGGCTTTGAACCGGAGATGATCACCGCAGTCTGCGAGCGCATGAAGGCCGATTGCAGCCTTAACGAAATGTCCTGGGACGGCCTGATTCCGGCCCTGAAGTCGCAACAGGTTGACGTGGTGCTCAACTCGTTGTCGATCACTCCCGAGCGTCAGCAAGTGATCGATTTCACCCAGCCGTACTTCTTCACCCGCGCACTGTGGATCGGTGATCGCAGCATGGAGCTCGA
Source organism: Pseudomonas monachiensis (assembly GCF_047345015.1). Lineage (NCBI taxonomy): Bacteria > Pseudomonadati > Pseudomonadota > Gammaproteobacteria > Pseudomonadales > Pseudomonadaceae > Pseudomonas > Pseudomonas monachiensis. The sequence goes on along the minus strand of NZ_CP178857.1, from coordinate 5,209,189 downwards.
GCCGACCCCGGCCGGCCTCAAGGGCAAGATCATTGGTGTGCAGGGTTCGACCACCCACGCCGCGTTCGTCAAAAAGTACTACGGCGAAACCTCCACCATCCGTTATTACAACGACCAGGACGACATCCTCGCGGACCTGCGCAGTGGTCGCGTCGACATCATGTTGGCCGACCAATTGGTGGTTGAGCCGCTGCTGGACAACCCCGACAACTCAATGCTCGCCAGCAAGGGCGTGGCTCCGCTTGACCCGCTGTTTGGCGATGGTGTGGGCGCGGGTGTGCGCAAAGGCAACGATGCCCTGCGCGAGCGTTTGAACGTGGCGCTGCAATCGCTGCGTGCCGACGGCAGCTACGAAAAGATCCGTGAGCGCTACTTCAAGTCTGATATCTCGGCCCTTGAGTAATCAGCTTCTTCCGGCAAACCCAACGCAGGTGTGCTCATGACACTTTCTGATATTTCCCGGCTGTTCTTCAGCGATGGCTGGCTCCAGGCCTTGGCCCAGGGGATGGTCAAGACCCTGGGGATTTCCCTGGGGGCCTTTGTCCTGGGGCTGGCCATCGGCCTGGTCGTGGCCATGGTCAAGCTCAAGGGGCCGCGCTGGATGGTCGTTTGCGCCAATTGCTACACCACGCTCTACCGCGCGGTGCCGGAATTGCTGCTGATCCTGCTGCTCTACTACGCCGGTGCCGATCTGATCAACCTGACGCTGGCCGCATTCGGCCAGCCGAGCGTCGAGATCAACGGGTTCATGGCTGCCGTGGTGGTGCTGGGCATTGTGCAGGGTGCCTATTCGGGGGAAATCATTCGCGGTTCGATCGAGTCCATCCCCCACGGTCAGATTGAAGCGGCGCGCGCCTACGGAATCTCCCGCAGTTTGCTGGTGAGGAGGGTGATCCTGCCGTGCATGCTGCCCTTCGCGATCGCCGGGTTATCCAACCTGTGGCTGGTGCTGGTCAAGGAAAGCGCCTTGATCAGCGTCGTGGGTTACAGCGAATTGCTGACAGCGGGTCGCCAGGCGGCGGCATCGACCAAGCACTATTTGCTGTTTTACCTCGCCGTGGCAGCGTTCTATTACTTGATCACGCTGGTTTCCAGCTCGGTCTTCCGGCGGGTCGAAGTGCGCTTCGAACGCTGGATGCCACGGCACGCATAAGGGGAGGGCGAGCATGGACTTTCATTGGCTGGGAAATTTTTACCAGGAGCTGGTCAAGGGCGCCGGACTGACCCTGCAGCTGTTGCTGATCTCGGGGGTTATCGGCTTTTTCATGGCGGTGCTCGTGGCGCTGGGGCGCTTGTCGAAGAACCGCTTGCTGTCCAACGGCCTGCGCTTTTACACCAGCGTGCTGCGGGGGACGCCACTGCTGGTGCAGATTTACGTGTTGTACTACGGCGTGGGCAGTGTTTTTGCGACCTTCCCGCTGATTCGCGGCAGCATGTTCTGGCCGTACTTGCGAGAAGGCTTCTGGTACGTGGCGTTCGCGCTGACCTTGAGCGTTTCCGCGTACGTCGGTGAAGTGTTGCGCGGTGGCTTGCGCGCGGTACCGCGTGGCGAACTGGAAGCCGCGCGGGCCTATGGCATGCGCCCCTGGCTGGTGTTGCGCCGGGTGTGGATGCCGCGCGCCTTGCAGATGCTGCGCCCGACATTGGCCGGGGAAAGCGTGATGCTGCTCAAGGCCACGGCGCTGGCCTCGACCGTGGCGGTTACCGACTTGCTGGGCGCGGCAAACCTGGTACGTTCGCAAACATTACGTGTCTATGAGCCGCTGCTGGTGGTGGCGGTGATCTACATCATCCTGGCGATTGTCATTGAGCAAGGTTTTGCCCGGATAGGCAAAACGCCGCAACGTCAGGCCTGACTTCAAGGTCGATGGACACATCGGCCCAAGGGCTCATAAGGAGTGTCATATGAAATATTCGTCCATGGTCAAACGCATCAGTGGCGAAACCGTCACCGCCTGGGACATTCACTACGCAGCCTGTGATGCACAGGCTCGCGGTGAAGATGCGATCGTGTTGAGCATCGGCGATCCGGATTTCGCCACTGCCGATGAAATATGCGCGGCAGCGGTTCAGGCAATCAATGAGGGCGACACCCATTACACCCACGTGATCGGTCGCCCGGCCCTGCGCGAAGCGATTGCCGCCAAGCAGTCGGCGTTGCTCGGCCAGCCGGTGTCCGCCGACAACGTGGCGCTGGTGGCCGGCGCACAGAACGGTTTGTATGCCACGGCCATGTGCCTGTTCGAACAAGGCGATGAAGTGCTGGTGCCGGAACCCATGTACCTGACGTACGCGGCGAGCATCCAGGCTTCAGGTGCATGCCTGGTGCCGATTGCCCAGCCGGCCGAAGAAGACTTCCGCCTGACCCTGGCCGCGCTGGAAGCGGTGGTGACCGACAAGACCCGTGGCATCGCCTTGGCCACGCCGAACAATCCCACCGGCAACGTCTACACCCGCGAGGAGCTGGAGGCCGTTGCGCTGATTGCTCAACGCCATAACCTGTGGGTCATCAGCGACGAGGTTTACGGTCAGCTGACCTATGACCGTCCGCACCAGAGTGTGGCCACCCTTGAGGGCATGGCCGAGCGCACCGTGGTGCTTAACAGTCTGTCCAAATCCCATGCCATGACCGGCTGGCGGGTAGGCTGGGTGGTGGGACCGCAAGAGCTGATCGGCCACCTCGATAACCTGTTGCTGTGCATGCTCTACGGCTTGCCGGGGTTCATTCAGGCCGCCGCGCTCAAGGCACTGGAGCTGGATGAGCAAGTGGTCGGGGAAGGGCGGGCTCTTTACCGTCGGCGCCGAGACCTGGTGGTCGAAGGATTGCGCCACGTGCCGCTGCTCAAGTGCAAGGTGCCTGAGGCGGGCATGTTCATGCTGGTGGATGTGCGGGAGACGGGCTTGTCGAGCACGGACTTTGCCTGGCAACTGTTCCGTGAAACCGGTGTTGCCGTACTCGATGCCAGCGCTTTTGGCGCCAGTACCACGGGCTTCGTACGCATCTCGTTCACGGTCTCCGACGCAGCGCTCAGTGATGCGTGCGGTCGAATCGCAGGATTCATCGAGCGCCTTCGCGGACAATGACGTTTCTGCTGCCAACGGGCGTAGGGGCCTGCCCCTGTCTGCCTTGGCAGCCATTCGAAATCCGATGCGACAACTTCAATACGGCGGCACAGGATTTCCTGTCGCCGTAGCGTACTTTTCTCGAGGCATAAAAAAACGGCTTACCTTGCGGTAAGCCGTTTTTAGTACTTGGTGGCTACACAGGGACTTGAACCCCGGACCCCAGCATTATGAATGCTATGCTCTAACCAACTGAGCTATGTAGCCAAGTGGCGCGCATTATTCACCGGTAACGGGGATGCGTCAAGCATAAATCTAAAATATTTCTCTGCGCTTTCAACCGTTTATCAAAATCTATCCTCTGAGCAGGGGTGAAGGGCAGCGCTGGAACCAGCGACTGGCCTGTTCGTACGCGTGCGCCAGTTGCAGGACGGCGAAGTCGGCCTGGTGCCGGCCGATGATTTGCAGGCCCATGGGCAGGCCGCTGGCGTTGAAGCCGACCTGTACGTTGGCCACCGGGCAGCCGGACAAGGTGCCGGGAATCACCACCTCCATCCAGCGGTGATAAGTGTCCATGGTCACGCCCTCGATGGCGGCGGGCCACGGTTGGGTTTTATCGAACGGGAACACCTGGGCGCTGGGCAGCAGCAGGTAGTCGTATTTTTCGAACAGCCTGGAGATCGCCCGATACCAGTCGCTGCGCGTCACCGAGGCGGCAAACACGTCGGTGGCCGAGAGTTTCAGGCCGTTTTCCACTTCCCAGCAGGCCTCCGGTTTCAACAGCGCACGTTTTTGCGGGTCGGCATAAGTCGCACCCAACGAACCGGCGACCATCCAGTGACGCAACGTCCGCCAACTGCTCCACAGCTTCTCTGGCGCGAATTCGGACTGAACCGGTTCAATGTGGCAACCCAGGCTTTCGAAGTCGACAAAGGCCTTCTCGCACAGCGAGAGGATGCCTTGCTCCATCGGCAGGTAGCCGTTGAAGTCGCCGAGCCAGCCCAGACGCGTGCCTTTGAAGTCTCGACCCAGCGGTGCCGCAAAGACGCTGCCGGGCTGGGCAATGGACAGTGGCGCCCGCGCATCGGCCCCGGCCTGCACCGACAACAGCAACGCCGCATCGCGCACGCTGCGAGCCATGGGGCCTTCGTAGCCGAGTTGGTCGATAAACAGGTCGGCACTGTCATCGAAGGGCACGCGGCCCTGGGACGGACGGAACCCGAAGATGTTGTTGAAGGCCGCCGGGTTGCGCAGTGAGCCCATCATGTCGCTGCCGTCGGCCACCGGCACCAGGTGCATGGCCAGCGCCGCCGCCGCGCCACCGCTGCTGCCGCCTGCGGTCTTGCTCGGGTCGTAGGCACAACCGGTCGCGCCGAACAGCGGGTTATAGCTTTGCGAGCCGAGGCCGAATTCCGGGGTGTTGCTCTTGCCGATGATGATCGCGCCGGCGGCCTTGATCCGCTCGACCATGATGCCGTCGCGCTCGGGGATGAAGTCCTTGTACAGCGGCGAACCCAGGGTGGTGCGGATGCCACGGGTCAGGGACAAGTCCTTGATGGCGTGGGGCAGGCCGTGCATCCAGCCACGGTATTGGCCTTTCGCCAGTTCGGCATCGCGGATATCGGCCCGGGCCAGCAGGTCTTCTGGCGCTTGCAGGCTCACCAGCGCATTGACCTGCGGGTTGAAGCGTTCGATATGGGCAAGATAAGTCTGCATCACTTCCCGGCAGGAAACCTGGCGCAGGCGGATGCGTTCGGCGAGCTCGTGGGCCTGCAACAGGACCAGTTCGCTGATGTTATTAGAGTTCATTGCAAGCGGCCTTTCAGACGGCTGGAAAAACGCCCCGCCATCGCGTCGGGGCGGTAGAGATCAACGCATCAGGTTGGTCCAGAGACGGTCGGCCAGGCGGATCGCGCCTTCGCCGCAAGTCTTGCTGAACACCACGTTGGTGCCTTCGGGAATGTGCAGTTCCGGCGCGTCCTTGAGGCTCGCATCAAGGAACGGCTCCACACCCTTGATCGGGCTCTGGTGCTTGAGGAAGTTCTGGGTCATCGCCGCGTTTTCAGGCTGGCTGAGGAACGCGATGAAGGCCTTGGCGTTCGCCGGGTTCTTGCTGCCGGTCGGGATGACCATGTTGTCGACCCAGGCCAGCACACCTTCTTTCGGGTACAGGTATTTCAGGCTCGGTTTCATCTCCCGGGCGCGCATCGACGAGCCGCCCCAGAAGGTCGACATGTCGATTTCACCCGAGGCGAGGTTTTCGCGGATCGAGCCGGCCTTGGAGCTATAGGTCTTGACGAAGGGTTTCTGCGCCTTGAGCAGGGTCAGAACCTGCTGCATCTGCTTCGGGTCTTCGCTGCACAGCGGGATATTCAGGTACAGGCTGGCCATGTCCACCACGTCGCTGACCGAGTCGAACATGTTGATCCGCCCTTGCAGCTCGGCCGGTGGCTCGTAAAGCACCTTGAGGCTGTCGGTGGGGCCCTTGTAGCGCTCGGTGTTGAGCACCACGCTGGTGGTACCCCAGATGAACGGCACGGAGTAGGCGCCTTCCGGGTCCCAGGTGGGTTTTTTCAGGTTGTCGACGACGCTGGCGTAGTAGGGCTGGTTGACCGGGTCGAAACGCTCCAGCAGTTTTTCCTTGATCAGGATCGGCACGAACTGGTGCGACGGGATCGCCACGTCATAACCGGCACCCCCCTGCTTCAATTTGGCCAGCAGGGTTTCGTTGGAATCGTAGGAGTCAACGGTGACTTCGATGCCGGTCTGCTTCTGGAATTTGGCGAGAATCTCCGGCGAAAAGTAACCGCTCCAACTCACCACGTTGAGTTTTTCCGAGGCCTGAACGCTGCCGGCCATGGTCAGCGGTAAAGTCAGGAACAACGAAGTGCCGATGCTTGCAATCAACTTGCTCATGCTATTTCCCCACAGTACGTAGAAGGTTCAGGTTTTCTTTTTGCCCAGCAGATAAGAGAGCGTGACGAACAGCACCGAGACGCCCAGGATCAGGGTCGAGACGGCGTTGACGTCCGGTGTCACGCCCATGCGCAACAGGCCGAAGATGAAAATCGGCAAGGTCGTGGTGCCGGCCTGGGAGACCATCATCGAGATCACGAAGTTATCCAGCGACACGATGAAGGCCAGCATCAGCCCGGAGAAAATCCCCGGCATCAGCAGCGGCAGGGTGACCTTGCGGAAGGTCCGCCACGGGCCGGCATACAGGTCGGCCGAGGCCTGTTCCAGGGACAGGTCCATGTCGTTCAGGCGTGCCCGTATTGGCAGAAAGGCAAACGGAATGCAGAACACGGTGTGCGCGATGATCAGGTTGCCGTAGCCCAGGGACAGGCCGATGGTGGAGAACAGCGCGAGGGTGGCGACGCCGACCACGATTTCCGGCAGTACCAGGGGCAACATGATCGCGCCCATGGACAGTTGCAGGCCCTTGAACTTCGCACCCCGTGAAGTGCCGAGGGCGGCGAGGGTGGCGATGGCCGTGGCGACCATGCTGGCGCAGACCGCGATCAACAGGCTGTTGCCGGCCGCCTGGCGCAGGGCCTGGTTGGCGAAGGCCGCGCGATACCAGTCGAGGCTGAAACCGGTCCACACCGTGGCCGACTGGTTGGCGTTGAACGAGAACACCACCAGCACCACGATCGGCGCGTAGAGGTACAGGTAGAACAGAAAACTGAAACCGCCGAAGCCCGGGAAATCCTGCACACCCAGCGTGTTGCGTTTGAACAGGCTGATCATCACGCACCTCCTTTGGCGATGCGCTGGCGCTCGGCACGCAGGGCATAAACCGTCAGTACCAACATCACCGCCGCCATCAGCACCAGCGACAGGGCCGCGCCGAATGGCCAGTTACGCGCATCGCTGAACTGCCGGAAGATCAAGTTGCCGAGCATCATCCGCGTGCCGCCACCGAGCAGTTCCGGGGCGATCATCGCGCCCAGGCAAGGCACGAAAGTGAGAATGGCGCCGGCGAGAATCCCCGGCCTGGCGATCGGCAACACCACCTTGCGCAAGGTTCGAATGCGTCCGGCGTAGAGGTCCTGAGCCGCTTCGAGCAGGCGGATGTCCATTTTTTCCAGGGTGGCGTAGATCGGCAGTACGACGAAGGGCGCGTAGGTGTAAACCAGCCCCAGCAGCACCGCGCCGTCGGTGTAGAGAAGTTGTAGCGGCTGGTCGATCACTCCGAGGCCCATCAGACTGTTGTTGATCACCCCGGTATTGCGCAGCAGCAGAATCCACGCATAGGTGCGGATCAACAGGTTGGCCCAGAACGGCACGGTGATCAGAAAGATCAGCAGACCACGACGATGGGGCGGCTGCATGGCCAGCCACACCGCCACCGGAAAACCGATCAGCAAAGTGATGAGGGTGGTCAGCCCGGCGATGCCGATGGAGCGCAGGGCAATGATCAGGTAGGAGTCGGCGAAGGCCAGGCTGTCATCCAGTTGTCGTTCGAACAGCAACGAGGTGTAGGCATCGCTGCTGAATACCTTGTTCACCCCGCCGTAGGGGTTGGCCTCCATCAACGAATAGCCGATGACAATCAGGATCGGCACGATCAGAAACAGGCCGATGGCGATCAGCGCCGGGCTGACCCCGAGGAAACTCTGGAAGGCCCGCCGACGTTCCAGGGTATTGGCAATCGGTAAAGCGTGCATGGCGATTCCTCGTGCTCAATCGTGCAGGACGCTGGCGCTGCCCTGGTCGAACAACAGACCGGCCTGGCTGCCGACGGCGAAGCGTTTGCTCTGGTCGACGCAGTTGGGGGTGCGCACAGTGAGGCGCGAACCGTCGCTCAGGCTGACCTGGTATTGCAGGTCGGTGCCGAGGTAGATCTGCGCTTCGATTCGGCATGGCAAGGCACATTCGGTATTGCCCGGCACCAGATGCAAACGCTCGGGACGCACGGACAAAGTGACGTTGGCCCCGACCCGCACATCGCTGCATGGCTGTGCAGGCAGCGGATGACCGGCCGGGCCGGCGAACCAGGCCAGGCCGTCTTCGATGCGGGTGACCGTGCCTTCGATGAAGTTGGTTTCACCGATGAAGTCCGCCACGAAGCGATTGCGCGGGCGTTCGTAGATGTCTTCCGGACGGCCGACCTGCTGCACCTCGCCTTCGGACAACACGGCGATGCGGTCGGACATGGTCAAGGCTTCTTCCTGGTCATGGGTGACAAAGATGAAGGTGATGCCGGTGCGGGCCTGAATGGTTTTCAGCTCTTCGCGCATGGCCTGGCGCAGCTTGAGGTCCAGCGCCGAAAGCGGTTCGTCGAGCAGCAAGACTTTGGGGTGCGGCGCCAATGCACGAGCCAGGGCGACACGCTGTTGCTGACCGCCGGACAACTGCGCCGGCTTGCGGTTGGCAAAGCGTTCCATCTGCACCAGGGCGAGCATCTCGCGCACCCGTTCGGCCAATTGCGTTTTGTTCAGGACTTTGCCCATCGGGTGGGACTCAAGGCCGAAGGCCAGGTTCTCGGCGATGGTCATATGCGGGAACAACGCGTAATGCTGGAACACCGTGTTGACCGGGCGCTGGAAGGGCGGGCGGTCGGCGATGTTTTCGCCGTAGAGCAGAATCTCGCCTTCGGTAGGGAATTCGAACCCGGCGATCATCCGCAGGAGCGTGGTTTTGCCGCAGCCCGATGGGCCGAGAAGGGTGAAGAACTCGTTGTCGCGAATGTCCAGGTCGATGCTTTTGAGCGCCACCGGGCCAGTCTTTGGATCACCGTAGACTTTGCGCACTGAGCGGATGGACACCGCCAGCGTTTGCAGCGAATGCAGGGCATTCATGCGTTACCTCCGATTCCCCCATCGCCTGCGCACGTGCTGAAAACAGCTGTGTCGTCGGGCCATGGATATTATTTTTCTGGGCAGGATCGAGATTGCGTTCGGGTGTTGTAACCAGCTGTTTTTTTGTTCTGCTGTGGATCGATTATCAGCGAGGGGTTGCGGGGGCGAAACTTCAATTTTAACATAGGGGCTGTTAAAAAATTTAACAGCAGAAGGCGCCCGAATACCATGCCTGACCACCGTTTGCCGCCGCTCAACGCAGTGCGTGCCTTTGATGCCGCGGCCCGGTTGGGCAGCTATGTCGAAGCCTCCAAGGCCCTGCACGTGACCCAGCCGGCCATCGGCCGCCACGTGAAATTGCTGGAAGACTGGCTAGGCATCCAACTGTTCGAGCGCACCTCTCGCGGGGTCAACCTGACGACGGCGGGGGAGAAGTACCACCGCAAGATCACCGCCGCCTTGCAGTTGATCATCGAGGCCGGAAAAGAGGCGCAACCCAAGCACGCCGAACGCTGGCTGCGCATCATGGTGGTGCCGGGGTTTGCCAAGCGCTGGCTGATGCCGCGCATCGAGGCTATGCGGCACCTGCGTCCGGGCTTGAAATTCGCCATCGAACCCAATTCGACCTTCACCGAGGTGGATGGCAAAAGCGCTGACCTGGGCATCGTCTACGGGTTGGACGGCCAATATGCCCACTCGCGCACCAGCCTGATTTGTCCTCGGGTGTTTCCGATCTGTTCCCCTGATTATCTGGCCAGCGTCGAGCCCATCGACAGTCCCGCGGACCTGGTGAAGCACAACCTGATCCACGTCGATGACGGCGAGTGGTGGAACCTGTGGTTCGCCGCCAATGACCTCGACATCCACCTCAATTCGGACATGCTCTACGTCAACAACGACCACGCCTTGTCGGTGGCCGAGAGCGGGCAGGGCATTGCGCTGGCCAACGAAGTGCTGGTGCGCGAAGAGCTCCATAGCGGCAAGCTGGTGCGGGTGGTGGACGCGCAAGTGAAGCTGGAAAGCTATCGGGTGCTGACGCCGTCCGCCGAACTCTCGGCGGACGTGGCGTGGTTTATCGACTGGCTAAAGAGCGAACTGGAGCAGGACTTCCCGGAGGCGGTGATCCGCGCCTGAGAAGTCCTGGCGGATTCAACTCAAGCGGAAACGCCCGGTGTTGGCGCTGAGGGCCTTGCTGCCGTGGCTCAGGGTGTCCGCTGCCTGGTTCACCGCGCGGGCACCTTCAAGAAGGCGCACCGCCGCTTGATCGACCTGCTGGATATTGCCGCTGACCTCGTCGGCGGTACTGGCCTGTTCTTCAACCGCCGTGGCGATTTGCGCCAGGGTATCGGTGACGCTCTGCACCGCACTGGCGATTTCACCGAGCCGTTCACCGAGGCCGGTGACCGCTTGTGCATCGCTCTCTGCCTGACTGCAGGCGGCTTGCATCAGGCTGACGGCCTCATTCACGGTGCTGCGCAGGCTGTCGACCGTGCCGGCAATCTGCGCGGTCGACGATTGCGTGCGTTGCGACAGGCTGCGCACTTCATCGGCTACCACCGCGAAGCCACGCCCTTGCTCGCCCGCCCGAGCCGCCTCGATGGCGGCATTGAGCGCCAGCAGGTTGGTCTGCTCGGCGACGCCGCGAATGGTGTCGACTACCAGTTGAATCTGCTGCCCCTGCTCGCTGACCCGGCCCAGCGCCGCAGCGGTCTCGTTCAGGCGTTGATTGAGTTGCTGGATGCTCGCGGTGGTGCGCAGGCTGTCACGGCTGCTGTCGGCGGCAATGCGTCGGGTGTGCTGGGCACTGCCGGACGCCTGTTCGCAACTGTGGGCCACCCCTTGTGAGGTGGCGGCCAGTTGTGTCGCCGCAGCGGCAATCTGGCTGATCTGCAACTGCTGGGCTTCGACTTCGCCCAGGGCATCGCTGGAGTGATGGTTGAGGGTTTGCACCGCGTTGCTCAGTTGCAGGGTTTCGTGATCCACCCCTTGCAGGCTGCTGCGCAGTTGCACCACGGCGACGTTCAGCGCGGTGCTGATGACCGCCAGTTCGTCCCGGCCCTGAACCGGCACTTGCAGACTCAGATTGCCATCGCGCAAGGCCTCGGCCAGCACCGTGATGCCGCTGGCGCTGCGGCGGATCGAGGCCTGCAAACAGATGAACAGATACAGTGCCGCCAACAGCAGGCAGCCCAACACGGCGGCCACCATAACGAACTGGCGGATCGCCGAGTCGTGGTAGTAATCCAGGCGCTGATCCAGCGACACCAGCGACTGCTGGCGCAACGAAGCGAGGTCGGAGAGCAGGGCATCGAGACTGCGTTCGAAATCCTCCGGCTTGAGGTTGATGCTGCCGCCGAACACGCCGTCATCCAGCACCTTCAGGCCCGCATCGAGGCGCTTGAGGCTGTCGTGGTACTGCCCGGCCCAGGTTTGCAGGGCGCTGGGCAAGCGCGCTTCGAGCAGGCCTGCGGTTTTCACCAACTGCTCTCGCGCATCGCCGATGCGACTGCGCAAATCGCGCAGTTGCAAGCGGCTTTGCAGGGTGAACTGCCCGGACACCACCGAGGCCTGGCCTACCGCCGCCAGACGACCGACCCGTTCGATCAGGTCTGGCGCATGCTGGGTGGAGATCTGCGTCAGCAAGTAGGTTTCCAGCCACGGTGCCAGCGTCAGGCGATTGTCCATGGCGATCTGCTCGCGCAAGGCTTGCAGGGCGCTCAAGGCGTTGGTGAAGCGATCATAACCATCCGGCCACCAGCCGACATTGCTCAGGCTTTTTGAGTCGAGGCCATCGAGGGCGGTTTGCAGGGCCTGGTAACGCGACAGGGTCTCGCCCTCGGCGTTTTCTTTTTGCAGGGCATTGCCCAGCTCGGCAGTGGCCTGGCTGACGGCGGGCTGAACGGCATCGAAGGCGGCCATCGCGGCGAGGGTGGCCGGCGTTGGCTGGCGATTGGTTTCCGTGGCGCGCCACCGGGCGGCGCGATCACGCTGGGCGGCGAGCAGGTCATCCAGCGCATCGAGCGCAAGCAGTTGCCGCACCCCGGCGCGTTCGCCTGAGATCAGGTTGAGTTTGTCGCGATAGTCCTGGCCGATCATCCACAGGCTACCGGCCAGCGGCAGGATAAATAGCAGAAACAACAGCTGGAATTTACGTGCGAAGCCAAAACGCCCCAGCAGCCCGATCCCCGGTGATAAAAAAGCCTGCATGCCCCAAGACTCCTCTGGACACCACGCACTATTGGCGTGCGTCGGAGGTTGTGGACTCCGACTCGTGCCCTCTAAAAAGGCCTCGAAAGTTCACCCTTGTCCGCTCTGTAGGCCGACTCTGTAGCGAAACTTCCCATTGTCGGTCTCCTTTGTAAGGAGGCCGCGTTCAAGCAGACAAGGAAGGCAAGATTCAGACCATGGCTTTGCGCCATCAAGGAGGTGGAAATGAAAAATCGAAGTCGTTAGCAGGCTAAGGGGATGGCGTTGCTGCACTGAAAAATGGCACATTGACGCACCTGCACGTTTGTACCTCCTGTTGTCTGGAAATTCCCATGGCTATCAGCAACGCCCAGTCCGGCTCAGTGCCGGCTTCCGCTACGCCCCAAAGCAGTCCCCTGGTGATGCGCATCATCGGCGCCGTAGCGCTGGCGCACTTGATCAACGACCTGATCCAGTCGGTGCTGCCGTCGATCTATCCGATGCTCAAGGCCAACTATGGCCTGACCTTCACCCAGGTCGGCCTGATCACCCTGACATTCCAGTTGACGGCCTCGCTGCTGCAGCCATGGGTCGGTTACTACACCGATCGCCATCCCAAGCCGTGGTTGTTGCCGGCGGGGACGGTCTGCACCCTGGTTGGCATTCTGATGATGTCGGTGGTTGCCAGTTTCCCGTTAATCCTGTTGGCGGCGGGGCTGATCGGCATCGGTTCTTCCACCTTCCACCCGGAAGCGTCCCGCGTGGCGCGCCTGGCTTCGGGCGGACGCTTCGGGCTGGCGCAATCGACCTTCCAGGTCGGCGGTAATGCAGGCTCTGCGTTCGGCCCGTTGCTGGCGGCGGCGATCATCATTCCCTACGGTCAAGGGCACGTGGCCTGGTTCGGCCTGTTCGCGGTGTTTGCGCTGTTCGTGCTCTACCGGATCAGCCGCTGGTACGCCAACCACTTGAACCTGTTCAAGCTCAAGCAGGGCCAGGCTGCGACTCACGGCCTGTCCAAGGGCCGAGTCACCAGTGCGCTGGTGGTACTCGGGTTGCTGGTGTTCTCCAAGTATTTCTACATGTCGAGCCTCACCAGCTACTTCACCTTTTACCTGATCGAGAAGTTCGACCTGTCGGTGGCCAGTTCGCAGTTGCACCTGTTCCTGTTTCTCGGCGCGGTCGCGGCGGGGACATTCTTCGGCGGGCCGATCGGCGACAAGATCGGGCGCAAGGCGGTGATCTGGTTCTCGATCCTCGGTGTTGCACCCTTCACATTGCTGCTGCCCCATGTCGACCTGTTCTGGACCAGCATCCTCAGCGTAGTCATCGGCTTCATCCTCGCCTCGGCGTTCTCGGCCATCGTGGTGTACGCCCAGGAGTTGGTGCCGGGCAATGTCGGGATGATCGCCGGGGTGTTCTTCGGCCTGATGTTCGGTTTCGGCGGGATTGGTGCGGCGCTGCTGGGCCATCTGGCGGACATTCATGGCATCGAATACGTGTACTACCTGTGTTCGTTCCTGCCGCTGTTCGGGGTGTTGGCGATCTTCCTGCCGCGAACCAAAAAGGCATAGAGCTAAAAGATCGCAGCCTTCGGCAGCTCCTACGCCGATCATCTGTAGGAGCTGCCGAAGGCTGCGATCTTTTGAAATTCTCACAAAAAAGCCGCGTATCAAACGCGGCTTTTTCTTGTGCGTATGGCTTACACGTTGAAGCGGAAGTGCATCACGTCGCCGTCCTTGACGATGTAGTCCTTGCCTTCCAGGCGCCATTTGCCGGCTTCCTTGGTACCGGCTTCGCCCTTGTACTGGATGAAATCGTTGTAGGCGATCACTTCGGCGCGGATGAAGCCTTTTTCGAAGTCGGTGTGGATCACGCCAGCGGCTTGTGGTGCGGTGGCACCGACGCGGACGGTCCAGGCGCGGACTTCTTCGACACCGGCGGTGAAGTAGGTCTGCAGGTGCAGCATTTCGTAGCCGGCGCGGATCACGCGGTTCAGGCCAGGCTCTTCGAGGCCCAGGGCTTCGAGGAACATGTCCTTCTCTTCGCCGTCATCGAGCTCGGCGATTTCCGCTTCGATTTTGTTGCACACCGGTACAACCATGGCGCCTTCTTCTTCGGCGATGGCGCGAACAACGTCCAGGTGCGGGTTGTTCTCGAAACCGTCTTCAGCGACGTTGGCGATGTACATGACCGGCTTGGTGGTCAGCAGGTGGAAGCCCTTGATCACCGCTTTTTCGTCGGTGCCCATGTTCTTCATCAGGCTGCGCGCCGGCTTGCCTTCGGTGAAGTGGGCGATCAGTTGCTCCAGCAGGCCTTTCTGGACCACTGCGTCCTTGTCGCCGCCCTTGGCGTTGCGAGCGACTTTCTGCAGTTGCTTCTCGCAGCTGTCGAGGTCGGCGAAGATCAGTTCCAGGTCGATGATTTCGATGTCGCGTTTCGGGTCGACGCTGTTGGAGACGTGAATCACGTTCTCGTCTTCGAAGCAGCGGACCACGTGGGCGATGGCATCGGTTTCACGGATATTGGCCAAAAACTTGTTACCCAGGCCTTCACCTTTCGACGCACCGGCAACCAGGCCAGCGATGTCGACGAACTCCATGGTGGTTGGCAGGATGCGCTTTGGATTGACGATGGCTGCCAGGGCATCCAGGCGCGGATCCGGCATCGGCACGATACCGCTGTTGGGTTCGATGGTGCAGAAGGGGAAGTTCTCGGCCGCGATCCCGGATTTGGTCAGGGCGTTGAACAGGGTGGACTTACCGACGTTAGGCAGGCCGACGATGCCGCAATTGAATCCCATGGTGTTTCCCCGAGGAGTTAGAGTCAGGCCTTCTGGCTGTGCAGGTTTTTCATCGCGCGGTTCCATTCCCCGGCGAGGATATCCGGCAGCACGCCGAGGGCAAAGTCGATGCTGGCATCGAGTTTTTCCTGTTCGGCGCGTGGCGCACGACCCAGGACGAAATTTGAAACCATACTGGCGACGCCCGGGTGGCCAATGCCAAGCCGCAGACGGTAGAACGTATTCTGATTGCCCAGTTGCGCAATGATGTCGCGCAACCCGTTGTGACCGCCATGGCCGCCGCCCTGCTTGAGTTTGGCAACGCCGGGTGGCAGGTCGAGTTCGTCGTGCGCCACGAGGATTTCTTCAGGCTTGATGCGGAAGAAACCGGCGAGTGCCGCCACGGCCTGGCCGCTGCGGTTCATGTACGTGGTGGGAATCAGCAGACGAACATCCTGACCCTGATGCGAATAGCGCCCGGTCAGGCCGAAATATTTGCGGTCCGCCACAAGGTTCACGCCTTGTGCGTTCGCGATGCGCTCAACAAAAAGGGCCCCTGCGTTATGCCGGGTCTGTTCGTATTCAGCGCCTGGATTTCCCAGGCCAACGATCAGTTTGATGGCAGTCACGATAGGGGCCCTTCCTTGGAGTGGTGGATAACATCGCCGCAATCAGGGAAAGCGGCGAAAGTGGACGAAAATTGCTCATTTACCATGATGTAAACTCCGCGTTCTCGCCCGCTTTCTCGCTATGCTCTAGTCCGCGATGTTTCCGGTCACTCCGGCGTACAGAGTAAAATTACTCTGCAGCGCCTTCTGCAGCTTCTGGAGCAACACGTGGAGCGTGGACGTTGGCGACAGCCTTGTCATCACCGTGTGCCAGGGCAACGAACTCAACGCCTTTAGGAGCCTTGAGGTCCGACAGGTGAATGATCGAACCGATTTCAGCGTTAGCCAGGTCGACTTCGATGAACTCAGGCAGATCTTTCGGCAGGCAGGAAACTTCGATCTCGGCAACAACGTGCGAGATTTCGCCGCCTTTCTTGGTCGGTGCTTCTTCGTTGATGAAGTGCACTGGAACGATAGCGGTCAGTTTCTGGCCAGCTACTACGCGTACGAAGTCAGCGTGCATCACGTGGCCTTTGGCCGGGTGACGCTGCAGGGCTTTGATCACGACGTTCTGCTTGGTGCCACCAACGTTCAGCTCGATGATGTGGCTGTAAGCCGCTTCGTTTTCGAGCAGTTTGGCAACTTCTTTGGCCAGCATGCTGATGGATTCAGGGGCTTTTTCGCCACCGTAAACTACAGCTGGAACCAGGGCGGCGAGACGACGCAGGCGGCGGCTCGCACCTTTCCCCAGGTCGGAACGCACTTCAGCATTCAGGGTAAAATCGTTCATGTTGTATCTCCAAAATAACCACACTCGCCCCAGCGTTTGCGACCAGCGCTAAAGGCGATATGGGCAAAAAAGCCCCGCCCCGACAGGAATGCCGGGGCGGGGCGCTTTTCGTCAACGAGACATTTCGAGAAGGGCAGGGCCCTTAGCGGAACATCGCGCTGATCGATTCTTCATTGCTGATGCGGCGGACCGCCTCGGCAACTACCGGTGCGATATCCAGTTGGCGGATACGCGCACAGGCTTGTGCTGCAGCGGACAGCGGGATGGTGTTAGTCACCACCAGCTCGTCCAGCACGGAATTTTCAATGTTTTCGATCGCCCGACCCGACAGCACAGGGTGCGTGCAGTAGGCGAAAACCTTGGCTGCGCCATGCTCTTTCAGGGCCTTGGCCGCATGGCACAGGGTGCCGGCGGTATCGACCATGTCATCGACCAGAATACAGGTACGCCCTTCGACATCACCGATGATATGCATCACTTCAGAGTGATTGGCTTTCTCACGGCGTTTGTCGATGATCCCGAGATCCACGCCCAGGGATTTGGCAACGGCACGTGCACGCACGACGCCGCCAATGTCCGGGGACACGATCATCAGGTTTTCGAAGCGCTGATCTTCGATGTCATCCACCAGAACCGGGGAGCCGTAGATGTTATCTACCGGAATATCGAAGAAACCCTGGATTTGGTCAGCATGCAGATCAACCGTGAGAACACGGTCGATGCCGACTACGGTAAGCATGTCAGCAACGACTTTCGCGCTGATAGCCACACGTGCGGAACGCGGACGGCGATCCTGTCGGGCATAACCAAAGTAAGGAATAACAGCAGTGATACGAGTAGCCGAGGAGCGGCGGAAGGCATCAGCCATCACTACCAGTTCCATCAGGTTATCGTTGGTCGGAGCGCAAGTCGGCTGAATAATGAAGACGTCTTTACCGCGAACGTTTTCATTGATCTCGGCTGTAATTTCGCCGTCGGAGAATTTACCGACAGAGATGTCACCGAGAGGGATATGCAGCTGACGTACAACACGCCGAGCCAGATCGGGGTTAGCGTTCCCCGTAAAGACCATCATCTTGGACACGCGCAGTACCTGAAGGCTGAGGGTAACCTGGATGAGTATAGGAAAATGGCAGGGGCGGCTGGATTCGAACCAACGCATGGCAGGATCAAAACCTGCTGCCTTACCGCTTGGCGACGCCCCTGTATCTGTTGCAACGATTACCCAGTAATCGGTTCCTTTAGAGCAGACTTTGCAGCTTGCGATGCAACATCGAAACGTTGCTTCCTTTTGCCACAAACCCTGTAAGGGTCTCTGTAAGAAGGGCCGAGACTTTATCAGCTTCAGCTTTGCTTGGGAAGCCCCCAAACACACAACTTCCAGTTCCGGTGAGTTTTGCTTCGGTAAATTTACCTAACAAATTCAAAGCGTTACGTACCTCTGGATAACGCCTTGTTACCACCGGCAAGCAGTCATTACGACTGTTTCCCTTGGGAACGGGGCGCACTTTAATGGGAGGAGTGTTACGTGTCAACAACGGATCTGAAAAAATTTCTGCCGTACTTACAGAGACTTGCGGCACCAGCACCAGATACCACGGTTCTTCCGGGTCGACAGGGGTCAGTTTCTCCCCCACGCCCTCGGCGAAAGCCGCGTGGCCACGTACGAAAACCGGGACGTCGGCGCCCAGCGTCAACCCCAGCCCGGCAAGGCGATCTTCATCCCAGCCCAATTGCCACAGATGATTCAAACCAAGCAAAGTCGTTGCGGCATTCGAGCTGCCGCCACCGATGCCGCCGCCCATTGGAAGGATCTTGTCGATCCAGATATCGACGCCCAGCGGGCAAGCGGATTGCTCCTGAAGTTTTCTGGCGGCCTTGACGATCAGGTTGCTGTCGTGGGGGACACCCGGGAATTCGGTGTGCAATTGAATGACACCGTCATCGCGCAGGGCGTAGGTGATTTCGTCGCCGTAATCGAGAAACTGAAACATTGTCTGCAGTTCGTGGTAGCCGTCTTCGCGGCGACCCAGAATGTGCAGCATCAGATTGAGTTTGGCCGGCGAGGGCAGCGTCAGGCGATTGTCCGGCATGTCATTGCCCCAGTTTGCGCGGTTGCCAGACCTTGATCACCAGCGTGACATCAAGGTCGGTGCCGCTGAGCTTGATACGCTCGGGCAACCAGTAACCGTTTTGCTCGGTGTAGGCGGTGTAGTCGACCTTCCAGCCATCCTGTTCCAGGCTGGCCAGGCGGCTGTCGCCGTCCAGGGTCAGGCGACTTTTAGTGTCGGGAGCCGGGAGCCCGCGCACCCACCAGGCCAGGTTGGATACCGGCAATTTCCAGCCCAGCTGTTCTTCGAGCAGCACTTCCGGGTTCGGCGCGTCGTAGCGTCCCTGGTTGGCGACTTCCAGCGACACCTTGCCCGGACGTCCGGTCAGGCGAGCGGCGCCGCGGCCCAGTGGTCCGGACAGGCGGATGTCGTAGTAATCCTGGCGCTGCAACCAGAACAGCGTGCCGCTGCCCGAGTCTTTCGGGGCGCGGATGCCGATCTTGCCGTCGATCTGCCAGCCATCGAGGCCGGTCAGTTGCTGTTTGTGCTCGCGCCATTGGGCGGCGTTGCCATGACCCTCGACCGATTCGCGGGGACCCAGGCCTGCGCAGCCGGCGAGCAGGGCGATAAAACTGAAAACGATGAAATGGCGCAAAAACATAATCTTAAAGAGTCTCTGATCCGGTCAGGCGTTTGATGGTGCCGCGCAGGGTCGGGCTGTCGGGTTGTTCCTTGAGGAACTTGCCCCAGACTTGTTTCGCTTCACGCTGTTTGCCGTTGGCCCACAGGACTTCGCCCAGGTGCGCAGCGACTTCCTGGTCGGGGAAGCGTTCCAGGGCCTGGCGCAGCAGGCGCTCGGCTTCGTCGAGATTGCCCATGCGGTAATTCACCCAGCCAAGGCTGTCGAGCACCGCCGGGTCTTCCGGGCTGATCCGGTGCGCCTGTTCGATCAGGGCCTTGGCTTCGGCGTAGCGCGTGGTGCGGTCGGACAGGGTGTAGCCGAGGGCGTTCAACGCCATGGCATTGTCCGGGTCGCGCTTGATGATCGTGCGCAGGTCTTTTTCCATCTGCGCCAGGTCATTGCGTTTTTCCGCCTGCATGGCGCGGGTGTAGAGCAGGTTCAAATCGTCCGGATATTGCTGCAAGGCTTGTTGCAGAACGTTCCAGGCCTTGTCGCCCTGATTGTTGGCGGACAGGGTTTCGACTTCGATCAGGTACAACTGGATCGCGTAATCGGGCTGCTCGTCGCGCTCAGCCGCCAGTTTGCGTTGGGCTTCGGCGGTCTTGCCGTTGTCGATCAGAATGTCGGCCTGGCGCAATTGCGCCGGCAGGTAGTCGCTGCCCGGACCAACCTTGGCGTATTCGATCAGCGCGCCTTGCGGGTCGTTCTGTTCTTCGGCGATGCGGCCGAGGTTCAGGTGTGCCGAGTCGACATGGCTTTCCCGGGCGATCAGGTCTTCAAGATAACCCTTGGCCTCGTTCCAGGCCTTGGCTTCCAGGCAGACCAGTGCCAGGGAGTAACGCAGTTCGTCGTCTTCCGGGTATTGCTGGACCAGGCTCGAGAACTCGGCCTTGGCGTCGTCCATGCGGTCCTGTTCAACCAGCATCCGCGCGTAAGTCAGGCGCAGGCGTTTGTCGTCCGGGTACTTCTTGATGCTTTTTTGCAGCAGCGGCAAGGCCTCGTCACCGCGATCGAGGGTTTGCAGCAGGCGTGCGCGCAGCAGGATCGGCGCGATTTCACCGTCGTCCGGCGGATTGTCTTCCAGCAACTTCAACGCGCCTTTGGTGTCGCCGTCCTGTTGCATCAGCAAGGCCTTGCCGAAAATCAGCTGGCTGTTGTCCGGATGACGTTGCAACAAACGGTCGAAACTTTTCATCAAGCCGTTGCGGGTGTCCTGGTCGGTGTCGGCCGCGGACAGCGCAAGGAAGTCGAAATGGGTGTCGCCCTTGCCTTGCAGGACTTTCTCCATATAGACCATGGAGTCGTCATAACGACCGGTGCGTGCCAGCTGCACGGCAGCGGCGCGTTGCGCTTCGAGGTCGTCGGGGGCGTTCCTGGCCCAGATCAGCGCAGTGTCCAGGGCTGCCTGATCGGCGCCCAGATATTCGGCGATACGAAATGCGCGCTCGGAGATGCCCGGATCCTGGGTGTTGATGGCCTGGGTCACATAGTTGTCCAGGGCAATGTCGAAACGATTGCGCTGGCCCGCCAGTTCGGCACTCAACAGGCTGAAAATGGTTTCCTCGCTGAATGAGCTGTAGACCTTGGGCTTTTCAGGGGCCGGGGTGCTGTCTTCAACCGGTGGCGCACCGTCCGACGACACGGGGGCCAAGGCCTGGCAGCCGCTGAGGAAGGCAAGAGCGAGGAGCAACGCGGAAGATCTATTCATATAGGAGGAGGACGACTAACCTGCGGTCGGATCATCATGACACAAGCTTTCGGCCAAACATAACCGGCCCGGCAATTTACCTGCCAGCCCGATAGAAGACTCTTGGGGATCCTTTAAACGAGAACCGCTCGCAACGTCGGCGTCGTCTACTGGCACGATAGATATCGAGTAGTTGTTCTGATTCCGTCGAAGTAGGACAATTGTCGGCTTCACGTCACAATCAGCGACTTTGAATGGCCTTCCTTGCACTCGGTATTAACCACAAGACTGCTTCAGTAGACGTCCGCGAGCGCGTGGCTTTTACCCCTGAGCAGCTGGTTGAGGCCTTGCAGCAGCTCTGCCGACTCACCGACAGCCGCGAAGCTGCGATCCTCTCCACCTGCAATCGCAGTGAACTCTATATAGAACAGGATCACCTGTCGGCAGACGTCGTGCTGCGCTGGCTGGCCGAATATCATCATTTGAGCTACGACGAGCTGCGCGAAAGCGCCTATGTGCATGAAGATGATGCGGCAGTTCGTCACATGATGCGGGTCGCTTCCGGGCTCGACTCGCTGGTGTTGGGCGAACCGCAGATTCTCGGCCAGATGAAGTCGGCCTATGCCGTGGCTCGCGAGGCCGGGACCATCGGGCCGTTGCTCGGGAGGCTGTTCCAGGCCACGTTCAATGCGGCCAAGCAGGTGCGCACCGACACGGCTATCGGCGAGAACCCGGTATCGGTGGCGTTTGCCGCGGTGAGCCTGGCCAAGCAGATTTTCAGCGACCTGCAACGCAGCCAGGCCTTGCTGATCGGTGCCGGCGAGACCATCACCCTGGTCGCCCGCCATCTGCATGACCTGGGTGTAAAGCGCATTGTGGTCGCCAACCGTACCCTGGAGCGCGCGAGCATCCTGGCCGAACAGTTCGGTGCTCATGCGGTGTTGTTGTCGGATATTCCGGCAGAGCTGGTGCGCAGCGACATCGTCATCAGTTCCACCGCCAGCCAGTTGCCAATCCTGGGCAAGGGTGCAGTGGAAAGCGCCTTGAAACTGCGCAAGCACAAACCGATCTTCATGGTGGATATCGCTGTTCCCCGCGACATCGAGCCAGAAGTCGGCGAGCTGGACGACGTTTACCTGTATAGCGTCGACGATCTCCACGAAGTGGTTGCCGAGAACCTCAAGAGTCGTCAGGGCGCAGCCCAGGCCGCCGAAGAGATGGTCTCGATCGGCGCCGAAGACTTCATGGTCCGCCTGCGTGAGTTGGCGGCGGTGGACGTGCTCAAGGCCTATCGTCAACAGAGCGAACGCCTGCGCGACGAAGAATTGCAAAAGGCCCAGCGCATGCTGGCCAACGGCAGCAGTGCCGAAGAGGTGCTGGTGCAACTGGCTCGCGGGCTGACCAACAAACTGTTGCATGCACCGAGCGTGCAGTTGAAAAAGCTCTCTGCCGAAGGTCGCCTGGATGCGCTGGCGATGGCCCAGGAACTCTTTGCCCTCGGTGAGGGCTCATCGGATAGCTTTTCGGATAAAAAACCGCAATGAAAGCGTCACTGCTCAATAAGCTGGATATCCTCCAGGACCGTTTCGAGGAATTGACTGCCCTGCTGGGCGACGGCGAGGTCATTTCCGATCAAAACAAGTTCCGCACCTATTCCAAGGAGTACGCGGAAGTTGAACCGATCGTGGGCGCCTATAAACAGCTGCTGAAAGTGCAGGACGACCTCGAAGGCGCCCAGGCACTGCTCAAGGACAGCGACCCGGACATGCGTGAAATGGCCGTGGAAGAAGTCCGCGAGGCCAAGGAACGCCTGGTCACGCTCGAAGCCGACCTGCAACGCATGCTGCTGCCCAAGGACCCGAACGACGGGCGCAATGTGTTCCTCGAGATCCGTGCCGGTACCGGCGGTGACGAGGCGGCGATTTTCTCCGGCGACCTGTTCCGCATGTATTCGCGTTACGCCGAGCGTCGTGGCTGGCGGGTGGAGATCCTCTCGGAAAACGAGGGTGAACACGGCGGCTATAAAGAGGTGATTGCCCGGGTCGAGGGCGACAACGTTTACGGCAAGCTGAAGTTCGAATCCGGCGCGCACCGTGTGCAGCGGGTTCCGGCGACGGAATCCCAGGGCCGCATCCACACGTCGGCCTGCACCGTGGCGGTATTGCCCGAGCCGGACGAACAGGAGGCCATCGAGATCAACCCGGCCGACCTGCGCGTCGATACCTATCGCTCCTCCGGCGCCGGTGGCCAGCACGTCAACAAGACCGACTCGGCGATCCGTATCACGCACTTGCCGTCCGGCATCGTCGTTGAGTGCCAGGAGGAACGTTCACAGCACAAGAACCGCGCCCGGGCGATGTCCTGGTTGTCGGCCAAGCTGAACGATCAGCAGACCTCCGCTGCGGCCAACGCCATCGCCAGCGAGCGCAAGTTGCTGGTCGGCTCCGGTGATCGCTCCGAGCGCATCCGCACCTACAATTTTGCCCAGGGCCGGGTCACCGACCACCGGGTCAACCTGACCTTGTATTCCCTCGACGAGATCCTCGCCGGCGGTGTCGAGGCGGTGATCGAGCCGTTGCTGGCCGAGTACCAGGCCGATCAACTGGCAGCGATAGGTGAGTAAATGACGATCATTGCCAGTTTGTTGCGCGCCGCCGATTTACCCGACTCGCCGACGGCGCGTCTGGATGCCGAACTGCTACTGGCGGCGGCGTTGGGCAAGTCCCGCAGTTTTTTGCACACCTGGCCGGAGCGCATCGTACCGAGCGAAGCGGCGCTGACGTTTGCCGAATACTTGCAACGCCGCCGCAGCGGTGAGCCGGTGGCCTATATTCTTGGCCAGCAGGGTTTCTGGAAACTGGACCTGGAAGTGGCACCGCACACGCTGATCCCACGCCCCGACACCGAGTTGTTGGTGGAAGCCGCGCTGGAACTGTTGCCGGCCACACCGGCCAGGGTACTCGACCTCGGCACCGGCAGCGGCGCCATCGCCCTGGCCCTGGCCAGCGAACGCCCGGCATGGAATGTCACCGCCGTGGATCGCGTGCTGGAGGCCGTGGCCCTGGCCGAACGCAATCGCCAGCGCCTGCATCTGGGTAACGCCACCGTGCTGAGCAGCCATTGGTTCAGCGCTCTGGAAGGTCAGCGCTTTCAACTGATCATCAGCAATCCGCCCTACATCGCAGCGGCCGATCCGCATCTGGTCGAGGGCGATGTGCGCTTCGAACCGGCCAGCGCCCTGGTGGCGGGTATCGACGGGCTCGACGATCTGCGGCTGATCGTCGCCCAGGCACCGGACCATCTGGATGCCGGTGGTTGGCTGATGCTCGAACACGGCTATGATCAGGCCGAGGCGGTCCGCGATTTGCTGCTGACCCGGGGTTTTGAAGAAGTCCACAGCCGCACCGATCTGGGCGGTCACCAACGCATCAGTCTGGGGCGCCTGCCGTGCTGAATGATCAGGAATTGTTGCGTTACAGCCGGCAGATTCTGCTGCAACACATCGATATCGACGGCCAGTTGCGGCTCAAGCAAAGCCGCGTATTGATCGTCGGCCTTGGCGGCCTTGGCGCGCCCGTGGCGCTGTATCTGGCGGCCGCCGGGGTTGGCGAGTTGCACCTGGCGGACTTCGACACGGTCGACCTGACCAACCTGCAACGCCAGATCATTCACGACACCGACAGCGTCGGCATGACCAAGGTCGATTCGGCAATCAAGCGCCTGACCGCGATCAATCCCGAGATTCAACTGATCGCCCATCGTGCGGCGCTGGATGAGGATTCCCTGGCCGCCGTGGTGGGTGGGGTGGATCTGGTCCTCGATTGTTCCGACAATTTTTCCACCCGTGAAGCGGTCAATGCCGCTTGCGTGGCGGCCGGCAAACCGCTGGTCAGCGGTGCGGCGATTCGCCTCGAAGGGCAACTGTCGGTGTTCGATCCGCGTCGACCGGAGAGTCCGTGCTACCACTGTTTATACGGGCACGGCAGCGAAGCCGAATTGACCTGTAGCGAGGCCGGCGTGGTCGGTCCGCTGGTGGGGCTGGTCGGCAGTCTGCAAGCGCTTGAAGCGCTGAAGTTGCTGGCCGGATTCGGCGAGCCGCTAGTGGGGCGCCTGCTGTTGATCGATGCCTTGGGCACGCGCTTCCGTGAATTGCGGGTCAAGCGCGATCCGGGCTGCAGTGTCTGTGGGTCGAAACATGCGTGAAGCGCCGATTGGCGTGTTCGACTCCGGTGTCGGCGGGCTCTCGGTACTGGCCGAGATCCAGCGTTTGCTGCCTAATGAATCTCTGCTGTACGTCGCCGACTGCGGGAATGTTCCCTACGGCGAGAAAACCCCGGAATTTATCCGGCAGCGTTGCAGCGTGATGGCCGACTTCTTTCGGCAACAGGGCGCCAAGGCCTTGGTGCTGGCGTGTAACACGGCGACGGTTGCCGGTGTCGCCGACTTGCGTCGCGACTATCCAGAATGGCCCATCGTTGGCATGGAGCCGGCAGTCAAGCCGGCCGCCGCCGCAACCCGCTCCGGCGTGGTGGGGGTGCTGGCCACCACCGGTACCTTGCAGAGCGCCAAGTTCGCCGCGTTGCTCGACCGCTTCGCCACGGACGTGAAAGTGATCACCCAGCCCTGCCCCGGGCTGGTGGAGCTGATTGAAAACGGCGACCTGCGCAGCCCGGAGTTGCGTCAGCTGTTGGCTGGATATGTTCGGCCACTGCTGGCTGCCGGCGCGGACACCCTGATTCTCGGCTGCACCCACTACCCCTTTCTCAAGCCGATGCTGCGGCAGATGATCCCCGAGGACATCAGCCTGATCGACACCGGCGCCGCCGTCGCGCGGCAACTTCAGCGTCTGCTGGCCGAAGGCGAGCTGCTCGCCGATGGGCCGGCCCGTGAGGCACAGTTCTGGACCAGCGCCGATCCGCTACATTTCAGAAATATCTTGCCGATATTGTGGAATACGGCTGGCGTTGTGCGAAGCTTCAGCAGGTAGAAGGCTGTCCGGGGGGAATACGAAGAGTCGGGTGAACTTCTGATAAATCGCTGACTTCTATAGTTTTGCAGGGCTTGGCAACAAAAAAACCATACGAAATCGTTCGCAAAAGGAAGTTTCAAGTGAAGCGACTATTCTGCTTGGCCGCGATTGCGGCCGCACTTTTGGGGCACACTTTTACCGCGCAGGCGGCAGGTGTGGAGTTTGCCGTGGGGCAAACCGGCGAGTCGACCATGACCTATCGATTGGGGATGCAATTCGATTGGGACCAGAGCTGGTGTCAGAGTGACGTGGGTCGTCTGACCGGTTATTGGGACGGCGCCTACACCTATTGGGAAGGTGACAAGACATCCAGTAACCACAGCCTGTCGTTCTCGCCCGTGCTTGTTTATGAATTTTCCGGCCAGAACGTCAAACCCTACATCGAGTTTGGGGTTGGCGTGGCAGCCTTTGCCAGCACCGAAGTCGAAAACAACGATCTGGGCAGCGCCTTCCAGTTTGAAGACCGCTTTGGTTTCGGTTTGCGCTTTGCCGGCGGGCATGAAGTCGGGGTCCGCGCGACGCACTATTCCAATGCCGGGATCACCACTCCGAACGATGGTGTAGAAAGTTACGCATTGCATTACACGATGCCGTTGTAAGGCGCAACGCTGTACTAAATGTGGGAGCGGGCTTGCTCCCACATTGGTATTGGGACAACTTCAAACTAGCGATACGCCGTCGAAATCCCCTGGCGCTCTTCGATGCACTCCGGTGCGCCCATCTCGAACTCCCGGCAGATCAGCGGGCGTTTTTCGTAGATGGTGCACATCATCGTGTTGCGATCCAGCGCGGCACACCAGCCGTCATCCAGGCGCAGCATCACTTCCCCACCCCAGTCATCGGTATCGATGAACCGTTCAGGCACGCCCGTATCGGTGATCAGCATGACTTCGAGCTGGCAGCAGCAGGCCGCGCAGGTCGAGCAGGTGACTGCGGGTTCCGCGATTTGCGTATGGGGGATGGTTTTCATGGTGCGCAGTGTAAGGCAGTCACCGGGTGCTGTGTGAAAGGTCGGACGGACGCTCAAGTATCGGAACGTCCGGGATACCGATGCCGATAATGGCGATTTTCAGGGTTGATCCTTGATCGGCGGCTGGCTGCGTATCATGCGCTTGCCGATTTCCAGTTTCACTTGGTCCGGCCGTTTGGCGAGTGGCCAGAGGGCGCCCATGAACGCCGCCGGGAAAGCGATTTCCAGCGGGCGGTCCTTGAGTTTTTCGAAGATGTGCCGCGCGGCTTTCTCCACCGGCCAGCTCAAAGCCATGGAGGAGTCGTTTTTCGCTGTCAGCGGCGTCTCGACAAACCCGGGGCTGATCACCGTGAGTTCTATGCCTTCCGGGGCCAGGTCGATGCGCAGTGACTCGAACAGGTAACGCAGCCCGGCCTTTGAGGTGCCGCAGGCTTCTGCCTTGGGCAGTGGCAGGTAAGTCACCGTGCTGGCCATGGCGATCATATGCGGTGCGGTACCGGCCCGCAGCAAAGGCAGGGCGGCCTCGATGCAATAACTGCTGGCCAACAGGTTGGTACGCACCACGTGCTCGACAATCGACGCATCGAACTGCTTGGCATCCACGTACTCGCAGGTACCGGCGTTGAGTATCACGGTGTCCAGCGAGCCCCAGTCTTCGGCAATCTGCTCGCCGATCTCGCGCACGGTCTGGCTGTTGGTCAGGTCTCCGGCGACCACCAGCACCTGCCCCGGGTAACGGAGCGACAAGTCTTTCAGTGGTGCCACGGTGCGCGAACTGACGGCCAGGTGCGCACCGGTTTTGAGGATTTCTTCGGCCAGGGCGGCACCAATGCCACTGCTGGCACCGGTCAGCCAGTATCGTCGTGCGAGCGTACGACTCATCCCAATCTCCTTTTCAGCCGGGCAATTGCCCGGCCCAATACGGGTAAATGTCCATCATGCAAAGCCCCGGCATCGAAGTCATCCCGGAGGCGATAATTCATGATCCAACGGCGGCATACTGCCGCAAGGGCAGGTTTTTGAATACCGTCAACGCACGCGTACGGGAAGCGCTCAAGTCGACGATCGGTGGGGGGTAATCCACAACACCGAAAAGGCCGCCGAGATTGGCGGGGTTGTGCACGTCCTTTTTGTTCAGTCCGGCCAGTTCCGGCAACCACTGCTTAATGAACACGCCTTCGGGGTCGAATTTTTCCGACTGGCTCAACGGGTTGAAAATCCGGAAGTAAGGCGCCGAGTCGGTGCCGGTGGACGAACTCCACTGCCAGCCACCATTGTTCGCCGCCAGGTCGCCGTCAATCAGGTGACGCATGAAAAAGCGTTCGCCTTCGCGCCAGTCGATCAGCAGGTTTTTGGTCAGGAACATCGCCACCACCATGCGCAGGCGGTTGTGCATCCAGCCGGTTGCCAGCAGTTGGCGCATGGCGGCGTCGATGATCGGCAAGCCGGTACGCGCCTGTTGCCAGGCGGCCAGTTCTTCTGGGGCGTTGCGCCAGGCCAGGGCTTCGGTTTCCGGACGAAACGCGCGGTGCCGGGAAACCCGTGGGTAACCCACCAGGATGTGTTTGTAAAACTCGCGCCACAGCAGTTCGTTGATCCAGGTGACGGCGCCGGTCTTGCCGCTTTCGAATTCACCTTGATTGCTGTTCAAGGCCGCGTGCAGGCATTGGCGTACAGAAATCACCCCGGCGGCGAGATAGGCCGAGAGCTGACTGGTACCGGGCTTCGCCGGGAAATCCCGTTCGCTTTGATAGTGCTCGATCTGTGCATCGCTAAAGCTGTCGAGGCGATGCCGGGCTGCGGCTTCTCCCGCCGGCCACAGGTTGCGCAGGTTAGCAGCAGGTGTTGCGAAACCAACGATCCTCAAGGGGATCGCATCGCTGGCAATGTTCAGCGGTGCTTGTTTGTGCGGCGCCCCTACCAGGCTGGGCAGCGAGTGGTGCAGGCGCTCGTAGCAGACTTTGCGGAACTGGCTGAAGACCTGGAAGTAAGTGCCGGTGCGGGTCAGCACGCTCCCGGGCCTGAACAGCAATTGATCGAGGTAGCGGTGAACTTCGATGCCTTCGGCCTGTAGCGTCCGGGCGACCGCTGCATCGCGACGGGACTCGTGGATGCCGTATTCCTCGTTGAGGTGCAACGCGTCGACCTGCCACTCTCGGCACAGGTTCAGCAATACGCTGGGCACGTCATCCCAGCGGGGAGCCTGGCGGATCAGCAGGGGAATGTTCAGTTGACCCAGCTCGCGGCTCATTTCGCGCAGGTTACGCAGCCAGAAGTCCACTTTGCAGGGCGCATCATCGTGTACCAGCCATTGTTCCGGACTCAGCAGATACACCGCCACGCACGGGCCGCGAGCCGCGGCGGCCGAGAGGGCGGTGTTGTCATGCAGGCGCAAGTCGCTGCGCAGCCAGATCAATTGCATTTTGTTATCCACGGGATCCATTTAAATCAGTCCTCGCTGAACGAGTGCCTGATGTGCCGACAACGGATCTTCGGCCAGGTACAAATCAGCGATCTCGGCAGTACTTGCAGACAACTCGGCGTGGTGGATGCATACCGTTGGTCCGGCAATCATTTTTGGGCAACTGACGCCTTTGAAAAGTTTCGGCAGTCGCGCCGGATTCAGGGCTTTGCTTGAGTACAGCAGAACCCCGCGGGGTTGCAGAAGTTCGACTGCCAGTGCCAGTTCGCCGACAGGCAGCGGCCAGTCGAAGACCTCCACCGGGCAATCCGCACTGCTGACCAGCCAAGCCGTGAGCCACAGGTGCGGTTCCATGGGCAGGTCCGAATGGTTGACCAGCAGCAACGGCGCGGTGCGCAACTGACGGTTGTTATGGTAGATGCGCGCACCGAACTTGCTGCGCAGCCAGGCACAAAAAAAGCCCCGCTCCATCTGCGCCCCGAACTGGCCTTGCCAGCGTTGCTCCAGAGCGGCCAGCAAGGGCATCAGCAATTGCTCGCACAGGGTTCGCGGCGGATACAGCGCCATCGCCTGATTGACGCTGTCGTCCAGGGCACGCTCCTGCAATCGGCTGACCGCCAGCAGTAACGTTTGCAGCAAGGCGTGCCAATCGTTGTCGACGGACTCGCTGAAGGCTTGAGGCGTGTCGAGCAATGGCTTGACCTGGCTGACGGCAACGCCACGGTTGAGCCAGGTGAGGATGGTCTGGATGCGTTGTACGTGGTCGGCCGAGAACAACCGATGGCCCTTGGGCGTGCGCAGCGGCACGATCAGACCGTAGCGCCGCTCCCAGGCGCGCAAGGTCACGGCATTGACCCCGGTTTGCCGCGCCACTTCACGGATCGGCAGCCAGCCTGCGTCCAGCGCCTTTTTAAAGTCATCGCCGAGGTCTTCGCGGGCGCTGGTGTCGAGTCCTTTTTTCATCAGATGGCGTTTCGCAGGCTGAGGTTTTCCGGGTGCGGTTGCAGGTAAACCTGCTGTGCGATGTACGGATCGGGGTGTTGGCGAAAGTGATGCTTGAGCAGCGTCAGCGGCACCACCAGCGGCACGATACCCAAGCGGTACTGGCTGATCACGTGCTGCACTTCCTGCTTGTCTTCGCCGCTGATGGCCTGTTTCAGGTAGCCACTGAGGTGTTGCAGGACGTTGGTGTGAGTGCGGCGCGTGGCGCATTTTTTCAGTGCCGCCATCAGTTCGCTGAAATAGCGGGGGGCCAGTTCCTGCGGATCGGTTTTGCCCATGTTGCCCAGCAGGTGGCCCAGGGTTTTGTACTGCACCGGGTTGTGGGCCATCAGCAGGTATTTGTAGCGCGAGTGAAAGTCCGTGAGACCACGCCGAGTCATGCCCTGCTGGCGCAGTTGCTGCCAGGCGCTGTAGGCGAACACCCGGGTAAGGAAGTTTTCCCGTAGCACCGGATCGTTGAGCCGACCGTCTTCCTCCACCGGCAAGTCCGGGTGCCGCAGGCAGAAGGCCCGGGCATAGATCCCGCGCCCGTCTCTGTCCGCCCGCGCGCCGTTGGCGTGGTAGACCTTGACCCGCTCCAGCCCGCAGGACGGGGAATTTTGCATGAAAATATAGCCGCAGATATCCCCCAACTGCGCTGCCATGTCCCGGCCGTAGGTGTCCAGTGGTTGCGTCACGTTAAGCTTGTGATCGAGGGTGCCCACGGCTTCGGGTTGATCCGCGCTGCCCACCAGTCGAATCGGTTGGCGCGGTACACCCAGGCCGATGGCCACTTCCGGGCAGACCGGGATGAAATCGAAGTAGTCAGTGAGGGTGCGGCTGCACAGCCGCGACTCTTTGTGCCCGCCGTTGTAGCGCACATCAAGGCCCATCAGGCAGGCGCTGATGGCGATTTTCGGTTTGGCGGGGGAGTGGAGCATCGGAGCACCTCGAATCTGAACCTGTACAAACATTCGCGTCTGTACAAGATAACTTCATCATAGATTCGAAGTTATACAAGTCAAATTTTTTGTATAGGTTTTTGGCGGGCTGCTGTCCAAGGCGACAGCAGCGATTTGCTCGGATCGATGCCCTTTACTGCAGGTGCTCATGCAGGCGGCGGGCGGCTTCCTGACCGCTGAGCCAGGCTCCTTCGACGCGTCCGGACAGGCACCAGTCGCCACAGGCATACAGCCCCAGGTCGGCATCGGCCAGGGTACCCCATTCGTGACTGCTGGCGGGGCGGGCGTAGAGCCAGCGGTGGGCGAGGCTGAAGCTCGGCGCGGGCATGGAGTCGTGCAGCAGTTCGGCGAAGGCGCCGTGCAACTGCTCGATCACCGCTTCCTTGGACAGGTCGATGTGCTGGCGACTCCAGGCGCTGGTGGCGTGCAGCACCCAGGTGTCGAGTGTGTTGTCGCGTCCGGGTTTGCTGCGGTTTCGGGCCAGCCAGTCGAGTGGGCTGTCCTGTACGAAGCAGCCTTCCATGGGCGTTTCCAGCGGCGTTTCGAAGGCCAGGGCGATGGCCCAGGTCGGGTCCATTTTCACCCCGGCGGCGGCCCCGGCCAGTTTCGGCGCCGATGCCAGCAAAGCTGTGGCCTGAGGGGCCGGCGTGGCGATGACCACGTGGCTGAACGGTCCGTGGGTGAAGCCTTCGGCGTCCTGCAGGTGCCAGTGTTCTTCACCGCGATAGACCTCGGTGATCCGGCAGGCGAAATGCACTTCCAGGTCACCGAGCAGCGCGCGGGTGATGGCGCTCATGCGGGGTGTGCCGACCCAGCGGGTCTGCTCGTCCGGCGACAGGTTGAGCTGGCCGCCATGGTAGGTATACAGCTGCGGCGTCCACTCGGCGACCCAGCCTTTGGCTTGCCAGCGCTGGACTTCGTTGACAAAACGCCGGTCGCGGGCAGTGAAATACTGCGCGCCCATGTCCAGGGCACCCGCATCGCTGCGCTTGCTCGACATGCGCCCGCCGCTGCCGCGGCTTTTATCGAATAGTTGAACCACGTACCCGAGGTCCGTCAGGGCCTGGGCGGCGGAGAGTCCGGCAATGCCGGTGCCGATGATTGCGATAGGTACAGTCATAGGGGCCTCGTTTACCTTTCTGTACAGACTACGCTGGGGTTCAAACCTGTACAATATTGTTTTTTGGTATAACTTTTAGCGTTCTCGATCTGACAGCTTGGCCTATTGTTAAACATAGAGCCTGCTCGATACCAAAGATCCCTGCTTATAAAAATAGACTAATGGACAAGGTAAAACGCCACGCGAGGAAGAAGTCATGCACATATTGCTGACCGGCGGTACTGGTTTGATAGGACGTCAGCTCTGCCGGCACTGGTTGGGCCAAGGTCATCGCCTGACAGTCTGGAGTCGCCAACCTGAAAATGTCGCGAAAATATGTGGTGCCCAAGTGCGTGGAATTGCCCGTTTGGAGGATCTCGGGCAGGAACCTGTCGATGGGATTATCAATCTTGCCGGTGCGCCGATTGCCGCCCGGCCCTGGACGCACAAACGCAAAGCCCTGTTGTGGAGCAGTCGCATCTCGCTGACCGAAACCCTGCTGGCCTGGCTGGAAAGCCGCGAACAGAAACCCCGGGTGCTGATCTCCGGTTCCGCTGTTGGTTGGTATGGCGATGGTGGCGAACGTGAGTTGACCGAAGAGTCGCCACCGGTCATCGATGATTTCGCCAGCCAGTTATGCATCGCCTGGGAAGAGACCGCACAGCGGGCTGAGGCGTTGGGCATTCGCGTCATCCTCATTCGAACCGGGTTGGTGCTGTCGGCGCAGGGCGGCTTTTTGTCGCGGCTGTTACTGCCGTTCAAACTGGGCCTGGGAGGGCCGATCGGCAACGGCCGGCAGTGGATGCCGTGGATTCATATCGACGATCAAATCGCCCTGATTGATTTTCTTCTGCATCGCAACGAGGCCAGCGGTCCCTATAATGCGTGCGCGCCCAAACCGGTGCGCAACCGCGAGTTTGCCGAGGCGCTGGGCAGCGTATTGCATCGCCCGACGTTCATGCCGATGCCGGCCTTCGTATTGAAGGTGGGGTTGGGCGAGTTGTCGCTGTTATTGCTGGGTGGCCAGCGCGCCACTCCGGTGCGTTTGTTACAGGCTGGTTTCACTTTTAAGTTCACGGATTTGCGCGCGGCTTTGGACGATCTGTCCAGTCGCCTTTGAAATAGGACGTTGCATGACCGATCACGCGTTGCTTCTGGTCAACCTGGGCTCACCTGCCTCCACCTCGGTGGCGGATGTGCGCAGCTACCTCAATCAATTTCTGATGGACCCGTACGTGATCGACTTGCCATGGCCGGTTCGACGGCTGTTGGTGTCGCTGATCCTGATCAAGCGTCCCGAGCAGTCGGCCCATGCCTATGCCTCGATCTGGTGGGACGAGGGCTCGCCGCTGGTGGTGCTCAGCCGTCGCCTGCAACAAGCGATGATCAGTCAATGGCAGCACGGTCCGGTCGAATTGGCGATGCGTTACGGCGAGCCGTCGATTGAATCGACGCTGGTGCGCCTGGTCGTGGCGGGACACAAGCGAATTACCCTGGCCCCGCTTTATCCACAGTTCGCCGACAGCACCACGACGACGGTCATCGAGGAGGCCAGGCGCGTGGTGCGCGAGAAAAATCTCGACGTGCAGTTGTCGGTGCTCCAGCCGTTCTACGACCAACCGGAATACCTCGATGCGTTGGTGGCCACGACCCGGCCCTATCTGGAGCAGGATTTCGATCACTTGCTGATGAGCTTTCACGGCTTGCCGGAACGGCATCTGAAGAAACTCAACCCCGGTCACTGCTTCGAGGGTGGCGGTGATTGCTGCGCCGGAGCGTCGCCGGCGGTGGTCGCCACCTGTTATCGCGCCCAGTGCCTGCGTACGGCGGCAGAGTTTGCCAAGCGCATGGGGTTGCCTGAGGGCAAGTGGTCGGTGTCGTTCCAGTCGCGCCTGGGACGCGCCAAATGGATTGAACCCTATACCGAGGCGCGCCTGGATGAGTTGGCCAAAAGCGGCGTGAAAAAGATTCTGGTGATGTGCCCGGCGTTCGTTGCCGATTGCATCGAGACCCTGGAAGAAATCGGTGATCGCGGCAAGGAACAATTCCGCGCAGCGGGGGGAGAGGACCTGGTGCTGGTGCCGTGCCTCAACGATGACCCGCATTGGGCTCGGGCGTTGAGTACATTGTGCGAGCGAGCGCCGTTGGCGCTTTAAAAGCTTCGCGAGCAAGCCCGCTCCCACAGGTGGAATGCATTCCAAATGTGGGAGCGGGCTTGCTCGCGAAGAGGGTCTTTCAGTCAGCGAAGAATCCGAACCTGCTTAGATCAGCGGCTCATCCGCTTTCTTGTGCTTCCAGCTGTCGTTGCCCGGCAGGATCAGGTTCAAGCCAATCGCCACCACCGCGCACAGCGCGATGCCCTTGAGGCCGAAATCGTCCGGCCCGGTGCCGGTGCCGATCAGCACGCCGCCGATCCCGAAAACCAGGGTCACCGACACAATCACCAGATTGCGCGCCTCGCCCAGATCGATCTTGTGGCGGATCAGCGTGTTCATCCCCACCGCCGCGATCGAACCGAACAACAGGCACAGAATCCCGCCCATCACCGGTACCGGAATGCTTTGCAGCAGTGCGCCGAACTTGCCGATGAACGCCAGGCTGATGGCGAAGATCGCCGCCCAGGTCATGATTTTCGGGTTGTAGTTCTTGGTCAGCATCACCGCGCCGGTCACTTCGGCGTAGGTGGTGTTGGGCGGACCGCCGAACAGACCGGCCGCCGTGGTGGCAATGCCGTCACCGAGCAGGGTGCGGTGCAGGCCGGGCTTCTTCAGGTAATCGCGACCGGTCACGCTACCCACGGCAATCACGCCGCCGATGTGTTCGATGGCCGGGGCCAGGGCCACCGGTACGATGAACAGAATCGCCTGCCAGTTGAACTCCGGCGCGGTGAAGTGCGGGATGGCGAACCAGGGTGCCGCCGCAATCTTCGCGGTATCGACCACACCGAAGTAGAACGCCATGCCAAAGCCCACCAGCACGCCGGAGATGATCGGCACCAGGCGGAAGATGCCCTTGCCGAATACCGCGACGATCAGTGTGGTCAGCAGTGCGGGCATCGAAATCATCATTGCCGTCTGGTAATGAATCAATTCACTGCCATCGCCGGCCTTGCCCATGGCCATGTTGGCGGCAATCGGCGCCATGGCCAGGCCGATCGAAATAATCACCGGACCGATTACCACCGGCGGCAGCAAGCGGTCGATGAAACCGGTGCCTTTGATCTTCACCGCGAGGCCGAGGAAGGTGTAGACGAAACCTGCCGCCATCACGCCGCCCATGGTCGCGGCCAGGCCGAACTGGCCCTTGGCGAGAATGATCGGGGTGATGAAGGCAAAGCTAGATGCCAGGAACACTGGCACCTGACGCCCGGTGACGATCTGGAACAGGATCGTCCCCAGGCCGGCCGTGAACAGCGCCACGTTCGGGTCGAGTCCGGTAATCAGCGGCATCAACACCAGGGCGCCGAAGGCCACGAACAGCATCTGTGCACCCGACAGCACCGTGCGCCAGAGCGGATCGTTGAACTCTTGCTGCATGGTCACGCGTCCTTCTGCTTGGTGCCGAAGATCTTGTCACCGGCATCGCCCAGTCCAGGGATGATGTAACCGTGTTCGTTCAGTTTCTGATCAATGGAAGCGGTGTAGATGATCACGTCCGGGTGAGCTTTCTCTACGGCGGCGATGCCTTCCGGGGCGGCAACCAGCACCATGGCGCGGATGTCGCGGCAGCCGGCCTTTTTCAGCAAGTCGATGGTGGCAACCATGGAGCTGCCGGTGGCGAGCATCGGGTCGATGATCATCGCCAGGCGTTCGTTGATTTCCGGAACCAGCTTTTCCAGGTAGGTGTGGGCCTGCAGGGTTTCTTCGTTGCGGGCAACGCCGACGGCGCTGACCTTGGCCCCCGGGATCAGGCTGAGCACGCCCTCAAGCATGCCGATGCCGGCACGCAGGATCGGCACGACAGTAATCTTCTTGCCGGCGATTTTCTCGACCGACACCGTGCCGCACCAGCCTTCGATATCGTAGGATTCCAGCGGCAGGTCTTTGGTGGCTTCATAGGTCAGCAAGGCGCCGACTTCCTGAGCGAGCTCACGGAAATTCTTGGTGCTGATGTCTGCGCGGCGCATCAGGCCAAGTTTATGACGGATCAGCGGGTGGCGGATCTCATGGATGGGCATGGGGAAAGGCTCCGGCGGCGGGCAAAAAAACCGGCCTAGATTAATCTATCCGAGGGTGTTGTCCTATAGACATACAGTACGTTAGTCCACAAACGCTTGATCTGGCCTCGCTTGATGCGTACCTTTGCCCGCTTTTCCGAATCCGTCCCTCCCCCCAAAACCTTGGAGAGCGCCATGTCCGCTGATCTCGAGCATATCCGTCAAATCATGCGAGAGGCTGACTGCCTGTACACCGAAGCTGAAGTCGAGGCGGCCATCGCCCGCGTCGGTGCACAAATCAACGATCAACTGGCGGACAGCAACCCGGTGGTGTTCTGCGTGATGAACGGCGGGCTGATTTTCTCCGGCAAGCTGCTGACCTACCTGCACTTCCCGCTGGAAGCGTCCTACCTGCACGCCACCCGCTATCGCAACGAAACCAGCGGCGGCGACCTGTTCTGGAAAGCCAAGCCGGAAGTTTCCTTCATCGACCGTGACGTGCTGATCATCGACGACATCCTCGACGAAGGTCACACCCTGGGCGCGATCATCGACTTCTGCAAACACGCCGGTGCCCGCAAAGTGCACACCGCCGTGCTGATCGACAAAGACCACGACCGCAAGGCCCGTCCGGACCTCAAGGCCGACTTCGTCGGCCTGCCGTGCATCGATCGCTACATCTTCGGTTACGGCATGGACTACAAAGGCTACTGGCGTAACGCCAACGGGATTTTCGCCGTTAAAGGAATGTAAGACATGGATACGCCTCGCTTTCTGGATCAGACCCTGTTCGCCGAGCTGGCCGGGAAAGCCGCGGCCAGTCCTCGTGGGCGCCAGCATCACAACTTCCATCAGATGGAAGACGCCTGCCATCGCATGGCGGTGGGGTTGCAGCCGTCCACGTATATCCCGCCTCACCGGCATTTGGGCGACAACAAGGCCGAAACCCTGTTGGTTCTCAAGGGGCGGCTGGGTGTGTTGATCTTTGACGAGACCGGTGCGGTGCTCAGCAAGACCGTGCTCCAGGCCGGTGGCGACTGTGTTGGCGTGGACCTGCCAACCGGTGTGTTCCACGGTTTGGTGGTGCTCGAGGCCGACAGCCTGATGTTCGAATGCAAGGCCGGACCTTATCGCCCGGTCGGTGAGGGTGAGCTGGCGCATTGGGCGCCACGCGAAGGCGAGCCTGGTGTTGCCGAGTATCAGGCCTGGATGCGCGCGCAGTTCGACTGATCTTTGCCCCTGTGGGAGCGGGCTTGCTCGCGAAGAGGGCGTGTCAGCCGACATCAAATTAGCTGACACACCGCTTTCGCGAGCAAGCCCGCTCCCACAGGGGTTTCTGTGCACTTGAACCACTTCCTTCAGCCCATGCTAGAGTGCTCGGCCCCGATTCCGGAGCCTGCCATGAGCCGTTCGATCCGCTGCTGCACAGCCCTGTTGCTGACCCTCAGCCTGCCCCTGGCCGCCGCGCCGGCGCCCATGCATGCGCAGTTCCTGCCGCCCGATGACTTGACCCTGCGTGACAGTGATCCCGAACAGCAGCAACTGATGCAGGTCACCGATTATTCGGTGGTGGTCGGTGCTCAGCGTCAATCCAATCAACAGCCGATTCCGGTCACGTCCCCATTAATGATTCGTCTCAAGGGCAAATCCCTGA
The DNA here is from genome assembly GCF_047345015.1 of Pseudomonas monachiensis. Classification (NCBI taxonomy): domain Bacteria; kingdom Pseudomonadati; phylum Pseudomonadota; class Gammaproteobacteria; order Pseudomonadales; family Pseudomonadaceae; genus Pseudomonas; species Pseudomonas monachiensis. Next base: position 5,171,266 of record NZ_CP178857.1, on the reverse strand, counting down.
ACAAGGGTGCCACCATCAGTCAGGTGCTGGTCAACTTCGATGGTGAAAGCAAAAGCCTGAAGAAGCCGGTTTACGACGAGGCGAGCAAGACCCTGACCCTCTATTACCCGCTGGCGCAATACCGGGTGGTGATCGACTTGTTGCGCAACGACACGGTGTATTGCCAGTTTCTCAGCTATGCCAATGGCCATGTCTGGGCCGATCTGCACACCGGCAGTACTCGTCCGCGTTGAGCCTTGTGCCTGCGCAGGGGTAAACTGCCCGCCCCGTGAAATGTCTGCGAGCTGGAGTCGGCAATGCGTAAAGATAAAAAACAAGTGATTGGTGACGAGATCGGCGATGAGCAGATCAAATTGTTTCTCGATTTCGAACCGGTCGACGCGACTTCGCCGTCCCTGCACAAACTGGTCAAGGCTTACCGTGGCCTGCGCATCGACGATTTCGCGCGTTTCCTGACGTTCTTCGTCGAAGCGGGTTACGACGTCAATGGCAAGGATGAGCACGGAAATGACTTCGTTGCCCTGATCAAGGATCAGCGCAACGCGCCGGATTACATCGAGCTGATCGAAAAAGCTCGCGGTTAAAGATCAAAAGATCGCAGCCTTCGGCAGCTCCTACTTTGGAACGGCGTACCTCCTGTAGGAGCTGCCGAAGGCTGCGATCTTATAAAGGCATAAAAAAACGCCCCGCTCTCAGTGAGAACGGGGCGTTTTTTATAAGGCCGAATCAAGCGTAGCTTTCGGTTTCGCTGCTGGCTTCAACCAGTTCCAGGGCAACGTTGTTCTGCGTATTGATCTTTCGATACAGCGCAGCGTCGGTTTCCAGGACCTTTTCCCGGGCCGGGAAGATTTCTGCCAGTTTGCTGGCCCATTCGCCCTTGGCTTTGCCCGGGAAGCATTTTTCGATCAGCTCAAGCATGATCGAAACGGTCACCGAGGCACCTGGCGAAGCGCCGAGCAGTGCCGCCAGGGAACCGTCCTTGGCCGCGACCAGTTCGGTACCGAATTGCAGGATGCCGCCTTTTTTCGGGTCTTTCTTGATGATCTGCACTCGTTGGCCGGCCACTTCCAGGCGCCAGTCTTCAGCTTTCGCCTCAGGGTAGAAGCGGCGCAGGGACTCCAGGCGCTGCTCCATCGACTGCATCACTTCGCTGACCAGGTACTTGGTCAGGTCCATGTTGTTTTTTGCCACGGAAAGCATCGGCCCGATGTTGCCGGCGCGAACCGACATCGGCAGGTCCATGAAGGAGCCGTGCTTGAGGAACTTGGTGGTGAAACCGGCATAAGGTCCGAACAGCAGGGACTTCTTGCCTTCGACCACACGGGTGTCCAGGTGCGGCACGGACATTGGCGGCGAACCTACGGCAGCCTGGCTGTAGACCTTGGCCTGGTGGTGCTTGACCACTTCCGGGTTGTCGCAACGCAGCCATTGGCCGCTGATCGGGAAGCCGCCGAAGCCTTTGCTCTCTTCGATGCCCGAAGCCTGCAGCAGCGGCAGTGCCGCACCGCCAGCGCCGAGGAAGACGAATCTGGCATCGACTTCACGGGTGTTGCCGCTGTTGACGTCCTTGATGCTCACGGTCCAGCCGCCGTTGCTGCGCTTGAGGCCGGTCACGCGCTTGCAGTACTTGACCTGGGCATCGGGTGCGCTGGTCAGGTGCTTGAGCAACTGGTTGGTCAGGGCGCCGAAGTTGACGTCGGTGCCATTGATCACGCGGGTCGCGGCGAGGGTTTCGCCAGGATCGCGGCCAGGCATCATCAGCGGCATCCACTCGGCCATCTTGGCCTTGTCTTCGGTGTACTCCATGTCCGAAAAGGCGTGGTGCTTGCTCAGCACCTTGAAGCGCTCCTTGAGGAAGGACACGCCGCTGTCGCCCTGCACGAAACTCAGGTGAGGCACCGGGCTGATAAACGATTTGCACGAGCCGAACGTGCCTTTTTTGGTCAGGTACGACCAGAACTGCTTCGACACCTCGAACTGGGTGTTGATGTGCACGGCTTTCTTGATGTCGACGGTGCCATCGGCGGCCTGCGGCGTGTAGTTGAGCTCACACAGCCCGGCGTGACCGGTACCGGCGTTGTTCCACGGGTTGGAACTCTCCGCGGCACCGGAATCCATCAGCTCGACGACTTCCAGCTTGATCGCGGGGTCGAGCTCTTTGAGCAGTACTGCAAGGGTGGCACTCATGATGCCGGCCCCAACCAGTACTACGTCGACTGCTTCGTTATGCGCCATTTAACGCGTCTCCAAAATCTGCAGCACCAAATTGTCGGCATGGCTGCCAGGCGTTCCGGGGCGAGTCAGTGATGCCCCTGGATCTCATGGCAGTATCGCCATGTCCGAATCTTCGCAATTTATCGCAACTTCGACGGACGCTACCTGCCGGGCCTATGAGCCATATGAACTCATTTCGGCGCGCGGGAGGCAATTCGACTTATGGTCGATACATCCGTTTGTGCAACCAAATCCGTAGCGGACAGGCTTCAGGCTCCGGTGTTCGAGGAATACTCGGTCCTGTGTCGTTGGGCTGTTGTAGACGCTAATGGTGCATGTTCAGACGCAAAACTATTCATTTGCTCGCCACACTCTTGTGAAGTTGTGAAAACCCGTTTTTTTCACGCTCTTTTGAAGACGTGAACCTCAAAAAAGGGCTGTCCCAGGCTGGCACCGTGCCCGGATGGATTGCCGCCATGGGATACAGGGCAGGCAAAACGGGCAAACAGCTCAGTGACCGAGCGTAATGACAGCTCTGCAGATTCGCGAAAAGTGGAGGTTTTGCTCAATAAAACAGCAAGCGCGCCAGCTTCACTCGATCTGTGTGGGCGGCTCTCTGTGGGCGGTTCGGGGTGTCAATACAAGCGCATTGACGATGCTGCGAGGCCCGATCAGGAGACGTCCTTATAATCGGGGGGAGATTGTATCTAAGAAACGCAGGGAAATGGTCGTGTTTAATGACTTTTATTAGGTGTTTGGTCAGGTCGTCATCAGATGCTGTGCACGCGAGCGTGGCCGGTGCTGCCGGGAAACGACGCGGGCACCGGCAGGCAGTGGCTGATTCAGCCAGTTCAGGCGGATCTCTTCGATTTCAACCCAGCCATCGCCCATGGGCTGGAGGCTGCACTGCCTGAAGGCCTGGCAGCGGCCGTTGCGGTCGAGCAGGGCGAAGCAGCGATGCAGTGGGCGTGGCGCGAACAGAGAGATCAGATGGCGCATGGCAAAATACCGTTTGGGTGACTGCCGAGAAGGTTGCCTGCAGGCCATTACGTGCAAGTGTATGGGGGGTGACATCTGTGTGACAGGAACCGCATGAGCAAGGGTTTGTCAGAGATATAATCAAACACTGTGCGGTGCTGGTTCCCCGCGGTGGCGCACCGCTATACTGCCGGCCTGTTTGTGCCTGATTCTGGAGAGAAGAGCATGTTGCAACGCCTGTTGTTCGGTTTGATCACTGTGACCAGTTTGACCCTGGTTGGCTGCGCCCACAGCCCGCAACAACTGAACCCGGAACCCAAGTTGACGGCTCAACTGGCGCCCGTCGGCCACGGTCAGCCTGTTGTGGTGCGTGTGGTGGACGGACGTCCGTCGCCAACCCTCGGCACCCGTGGTGGCCTGTACCCGGAGACCAGCGCGATCACCGTGCAGGGCGCGCAGATCCTGCCGAAACTGCAGGCTCAGGCCGAAGCTGCCGTGCGCCTGTTGGGCTTCACCCCGACCGCCAATGCGGCGAATGCACCGCAAATCACCGTGACCCTCGCCGAGCTGAAGTATCAGTCGCCTAAAGAAGGCATGTACGTGACCGAAGCGACCATCGGCGCGACTTTCCGCTCAGATGTGCAAAACGCCAACCGTCGCTACAGCGGCCGTTACGGTGCGTCCCTGGACCAGCGCTTCGGTATGGCGCCTAACCAGGAAACCAACACCAAGCTGGTCAGCGATGTGCTCAGTGATGCGTTGACCCGCCTGTTCAAGGACCCGACTGTGGGTCAGGTTCTCGGCGAGTAATGCGAGCCATGTAGGAGCTGCCGCAGGCTGCGATCTTTTGATCTTGTCTTTAAGGTTTGGAGCCGCCGAAGATCAAAATCAAAAGATCGCAGCCTGCGGCAGCTCCTACAGGAAGATATCGTCAGGCCGCTTGCGAGTAAAAGTCCAGCACGCTCACGCCCGTCAGCAAATCCGCCTCCGGTAAATCGGCATGCTGGTGGCCACCGAGTGCGCAATACACCAGCCAATGGCGGTCTTGAACATTGAAAGCGAGGCTGCCGACGAGGGCTTGCTGTTCTTCGCTGGGGGTGATGAGGTAAAGACGATCCTGGTTTTCGGCGTGGAGCATGACGTGATCCGTGTCGGTTTCGAGGTGCGCATGTTCGCCGATACAGATGACGAAGCCGTGACTCAGGACAGCCATTGATCAAAAGCTTCGTTATTTGTCGGAAAACGAGGGCAGGTGCGCAGGCTTTCGGTAGAATCCGCGCCGCGGTCGCCGGCCCGGCACCTGCCACCTGTTTTACTTGAGGTTCGTGATGTCGCTGCACTTGATGACGCTGTTTACCGCCCATCCCGCCAAATTGATCAATCTGCTGGCCTTGCTCTTTGCCTTCCCGGGTGGCTGGTTGCTGCACGCCACCCGTCGTCGCGAACTGCGTGCGATGGCCAGTTTGCAGGCGCAGCGCCAGAGCAGTCCCAACGCAGAGCCCACGCTGGACTGGGCGACCTTGCGCATGAACCGGTTTTTCTACATCTTCGGTTTTGCCTGCATGGGGATGGCGCTGCTGGTGTCGTGGATCAGCACTCAGGTTTGAGTAAGCGCAAAACTGTGGTGAACAGATACAAAAGCGGCGCCTCGAGGGCGCCGTTTTCACATCCAGCCGATACCGCTTACAGCGGCAATCCGGCCTTCACCCGGTACTGATTGCGTACCGGCATCGCATATTGAAGCACCAGGAATGGACGATGCTCTTCAGGGCAGGCGTCCAGGCGGCGTTGCCATTCTTCCTGGGCCTTGGTCAGTTCCTCGGTCGGGAACACTTCAGCGGCCTTCGGTACCTGCAACTGCGGATCGGCGTCCTTCCACTGTGCATAAGCCAGGTAGTGCACCGGGAACAAGCGGTATCCGCTGAGGATTTGCCTGTCCATCTCGACCGCCAATTGCTTGGTGTCTTCGAACAGTTCGGTGATCGGCGCGGCAAAGTTCACATGCACCCGGCCCTTGTAGCCGGTGATGCCCTTGGCGATGCTCACGTCATCCTCGCCCGGCACCTTGGTGTAGCTGCCGGTGCTGGCGCGGATGAAAAGCTCGCGGGCCTTGGCCTGGTCGCACGGGTCGTACTCGTAGCTGATCGACACCGGGGTCAGGTTCAGCGACTGGATGACTTCACCGAACGGCTCGTCCTTGCGGCTCATGTGGAACATCTTGAGGATCGCCGATTCGGTACGGTCGTCACCGTCCTTGGCGCGGCCTTCGGCCTGGGCAATCCAGATCGAGGCGCAATCGTTGCGGATCGAATGGTTGATGTATGCCGACAACAGTTGATAAGCCGCCATTTTCTCCCGGCGTCCGCTGATCGAGCGGTGCACGATGAAGCTCTTGTTCAGACGCATCAGGTCGCTGACGAAAGGCTTTTGCAGCAGGTTGTCGCCAATGGCGATGCGCGGGGTCGGCAGGCCGGCGTGGTACACGGCATAGTTGACGAAGGCCGGGTCCATCACGATGTCGCGGTGGTTGGCGATGAACAGGTAGGCGCTGCCGGACTTGAATTGCTCCACCCCGGTATAGGTAACACCGTCGGTGGCGCGCTCGATGGTATGGTCGACGTAATGCTCGACTTTGTCCTGTAACGTGGCCACGGAGGTTATGCCGGCAAACTCACGGCGCAGCCGATGGGCTATAAGAGGTTTGAGTGCCCAGCCTAAAGCGCCGGCGAAACGCGGGAAGCGGAAGTGGGTGAGGATATCTAGAAACGCCTTGTCGCCTAGCAGTCGTGCCAGCACTGCCGGGACTTCGCTGTCGTCGTAAGGTCGGATGGCATCGAATTCGCCCATCATGCTCTCTTGTTAGAAACGGCTAGGGTAAGTAAAGGTTTTGATCGAAAACCGGCGGGGTACGGTCTGAAAAAGTAGCCAGACAAAAATAGCCCTGCAAATAGACCGGCGATTATACGCACAAGTCACCTGGGAGACCGCGATGCTGGAAACTACGCGATATGAATGTCCGTATTGTGGTGAGGAAGTCGAGACGACGCTGGACTTGTCCGGTGGTGATCAGACCTATATTGAAGACTGTCAGGTGTGCTGCCGGCCGATAACCTTCGTGTTGCAGGTTCATGAAGGGGAATGGCATCTCGAAGTGTTCAGCGAAAACGAGTGAGGAGCGTGTATGCAGCGCATCTACGACCCGGAAAACCTGATGGAAGGCGAATTGCTGCAAGGCATGCTCGCCAGCGAGGGCATCGAAGCGCATCTGATGGGCCGTGATTTGCTCGGGGGCAGCGGCGAGTTGCCGATCTATGGCCTGCTCGGGCTGTCGGTCGAGAACGACCAGGCCGAATACGCCCGCGAGCTGATCACCGCGTACAATGCCGCGCTGCCGCTGTCTGGCGATGAACCGGACAGCTTTCCCGGCACGCTGGTCTGTTAGGCTGGCGTTCGTTTGATCAAGAGTCGTGTTGCCCCATGTGTGGACGTTATGCCCTGTTTCGCTGGAACCCTGCCTTCGCGGCACTGCCCGGTTTTCCCGCCGACCAGCAGGCGCAGTGGAACATTTCCCCCAATGATTCGGTGTTGATGCTGCGGGCCGAGCCTGACGGCCAGCGCTCGCTGGCCCGCGCCCGCTGGGGCCTGACGCCACCCTGGTTGACCGATCTGTCCCGCACCCCGGCCCACGCCCGTGCCGAAACGGTTGCCGAACAGCCCATGTTTCGCCAGGCCTTGCGCGAGCGCCGCTGCCTGTTGCCGGCCAATGGTTTTTACGAATGGCGCGGCACAACGCGAAAGCGCCCGTACTGGCTGACACCGGGGGAGGGCTCGTCATTATTTTTTGCGGCAATCTGGGAGGCGTATCCGGTACAGGAGCAGGTGTGGCTGAGTACCGCCGTGATTACCCAGCCGGCGGCAAGCCAGCGGCGACCGTTGATTCTTGATGAGGCGGGGCAGGCTGCGTGGCTGGATCCCGAGACGCCGTTGTATGCACTGCAAGCCTTGCTGGCCAGTGAACCCGCCGCATTGCGCGAGCGGGTGCTGGCCAACATGGTGAATGATCCGAAGCTCAATGGGCCGGAGTGCCTCACTCCCGGTTAGTCAGGCGCCGCTACCGGCCGCGCTCGACTCATCCGCATCACCGCCCACTTCATTGGTCACCTGATCGATCTCGGCCACCTGCTTGAGCGGGCGGGTATGAGCGCGGGCAGTTGAAATGACTGTTTTTGCGTGCTGGATGTCTTAATTGAATCAAGGCGTGGCGTGATGGGCTGCGGGTTGTCGCCGTATGTGAATTTTTTCTACGGCGATGAGAGCTTTGTCCGAATTGCGCGTCTTACGTCCATTGTATCTGGCGTCGATACATTTCCACGCCTAGGATACTCGGCATGTTTTCAGGGAGTTTTTTGATGAACAAGATTTTGGTTGTCAGTGCACTGGGCGCAGCACTTTTGCTCAGCGGTTGCCAGTCGGTCAATACCACCAGTGGCGGTGCCGTGGGGGTGGAGCGCAAGCAGTACATGTTCAGCATGTTGTCTGCGCAAGAAGTCGACCAGATGTACGCCCAGTCCTATCAGAAGACAGTGGGCGAGGCGTCCAGCAAAGGTGTGCTGGACAAGACCAGCAATGAAGCCCGGCGGGTTCAGGCGATTGCCGACCGGCTGATTGCCCAGGCGCCGAACTTCCGTCCGGACGCGGCTCAGTGGAAGTGGGAAGTCAACCTGATCAAGAGCGATGAACTCAACGCCAACTGCGGTCCTGGCGGCAAGATCATCTTTTACACCGGCCTGATCGATAAACTGAAACTGACCGACGATGAAATCGCCGCGATCATGGGCCATGAAATCGCCCACGCCCTGCGCGAGCACGGTCGTGAAGCGATGTCCAAGGCGTACGGCATGGAAATGGCCAAGCAGGGCGCCGGTGCCTTGTTGGGATTGGGGCAGGACAGCCTGGCCCTGGCCGATACTGTGGCCAACTACGGCATGACCCTGCCCAACAGCCGCGCCAATGAAAACGAGGCGGACCTGATCGGCCTGGAACTGGCCGCCCGCGCCGGTTACAACCCGAATGCCGCGATCACCCTGTGGAACAAGATGAGCAAAGTCTCGGAAGGTTCGCCACCTGAGTTCATGAGCACTCACCCGGCATCGTCGAGCCGTATTGCGGCGTTGCAGGCGGCGATTCCGAAGGTCATGCCGCTTTACGAGCAAGCCAGGAAGTCCTGATAGTCATGTGGTGAGGCTGCTGGCCTCTTCGCGAGCAAGCCCGCTTCCACAATAAACCTCCATTGACTGCAAACTTTGTGTGCACTGGAGACCCAATGTGGGAGCGGGCTTGCTCCGGGCAGCGTTCCGACGAAGAACGATAACGCGGTCTATAGACTCTATCGCGTCAAACCCACCCGCTGCTCTGCATCGCCTTGTACACCGCGACAATCGCCAGGATGAAGAACGCCGACGCCGCCAGTCGACGGATCAGGGTCAATGGCAGCTTGTCAGCGGCAAAGTTACCGGCCAATACCACGGGCACGTTGGCAATCAGCATGCCAAGGGTGGTGCCGATGATCACCAGCCACAACTCCGGATATTGCGCAGCCAGCATCACGGTCGCGATCTGCGTCTTGTCGCCGATTTCCGCCAGGAAGAACGCGATCAGCGTGGTCAGGAACGGCCCGAACTTGCGGGCGGTGCTGGCCTCGTCGTCATCCATCTTGTCCGGAACCAGGGTCCATAGCGCCGTGGCGGCGAAGCTCGCGGCGAGGATCCAGTGCAGCATCGTATCCGAGAAGAAACTGCCGACCCAGGCGCCTACCGCACCGGCGGCCGCGTGGTTGGCCAGGGTCGCGGCGACGATACCGGCAATGATCGGCCAGGGCTTGCGGAAACGGGCAGCGAGAATGAGCGCGAGCAGTTGCGTCTTGTCGCCGATTTCGGCCAAGGCAACGATTGCGGTAGGTACGAGTAGTGAATCCAGCATCAGGGGTTTTCCTAAGGGGCGGGTCGACACGGCTATGACACGTACAGCCTTCCCGCCCCGGGTAAGGTGTTCGTGTCATAGGTCTTGTCAAACCCTGCAATCCATCTGAAGTGGATGCTTGGGTCGCATGCGCCATGGTCTGAGGACCAAGTATGTTGACGCATGCCGGACGAGCGTGGCGCTCGTGGGAGACTACTCCCCTAGGACGGAGCGGATTCTGCCTAGGCAAAAACCATTCGGCAAGCCTTCTTTATCAAAAGAATTTCAACCGCGTTTGGCTCGATAGATCCGGAAGCCCTGTCCTTCGGCCTTGATCGCACACACGCCAAGATGCTCTTCGATCAGCGGTTGATACTTCAGGAAACTATTCGCCACCAAGCGCAGTTCGCCGCCGTTTTTCAGATGTTTGGCTGCTTTTCGCAGCAGGTTTTCCGTTGCGAAATAATCGGTGTGCACGCCGACATGGAACGGCGGATTGCTCAGGATCGCACTCAACCCCATCGGTGCGGCATCGATTCCGTCGCCGGTAATCACTTCGGCTTCCAGACCATTGGCAGCCAGGGTCAAGCGACTGCTGGCAGCGGCAAAGGCATCCACGTCCAGTAACGTGACCTGGTTATGCGGGTAACGACGTTTCACCGCCGCGCCCAAGACTCCTGCGCCGCAACCGAAATCGAGCAAGTGACCGCCGGGCAGTTTGTCCAGATGCTCCAGCAGCAGCGCGCTGCCGCGATCGAGGCGACCATGGCTGAACACCCCCGGCAGGCTGATGACCTTCAACGGGCCTTCGGCCAGCGGCAGTTCGTAGGTCTGCGCCAGGCTTTCCAACGGTTTGGCTTCAGGCGCGTTGGCCACGGTGACCAGCCAGAGCTGGCAGTGGCGCGCGCTGTCGAGTTTACGTGGCTTGCCGAACGGGTTGAGTTGTTTGGCGGCACCTTCGATGCCGCTTTTTTTCTCGCCGACCAGGTACAGCTCGCGGCCGGCCAGCCGCGAGGCGAGGGCGTTGAGGATGTAGTCGGTCAAGTCCTTGGCCTTGGGCAGAAACACCACCGCTGTATCGAACTCGCGCTCGGGTGCATTCACGCCAAAATGGCTGCGCTCGGCGAAGCGGGCGTCCAGCGCGGCCTGATCGCCGGCGTGCCAGCACCAGCCATGCGCTTTGGGCAGACGGCCCAGCAAGTCGTCGGCGGGCAAACCGGCCAACAACACCGAACCCTGGAATAACTCGGCCTGACGAAGCAGTACTTCACTGCGCGGATCCATAACTGCTCCCGTGGAAAAAAGTGCCGCAGTTTATCAACTGACGACCCGCAGCGCCTTACCGCTGAAGTATCCCAGTGCGTTTTCGGTGACTTGACCAACGATTCTCTGGCGCGCTTCGCGGCTGCCCCAGGCGTTGTGAGGAGTGACGATCAGGCGCGGGATGTCATGGGCCAGCAGTGGATTGCCATTGACGGGAGGCTCCACGCTCAGCACGTCAGTGGCGGCGCCCCCCAGATGGCCGTTGCGCAAGGCGTCGGCCAGCGCCTGCTCATCAATCAATCCACCGCGAGCGGTATTGACCACGAACGCGCCGGGTTTCATTGAGGCCAGTTCGCGGGCGCCGATGAAGTGGCGGGTGTGCTCGTTGAGCGGGCAGTGCAGAGTCAGTGCGTCGATTTGCGGTAACAGTTCATCCAGTGGCAAGCGGTCCGGCCGGGCAGGGCGTCCGGGAATTTGCCCCAGCAGAACGCGCATGCCGAAGGCTTCAGCCAGTCGTGCGACCGCGCCGCCCAATTCGCCATGACCCAGCAGGCCAAGGGTTTTGCCTTCGAGTTCGACGATCGGGTAATCCAGCAAACAGAACTGTCTGGCCTGCTGCCAGCGGCCTTCGCCGACGGCTTTTTGATAATCGGCCAGGCGCGTGGCCAGGTTGAGCAGCAGCATGATCGTGTGCTGCGCCACCGATGGCGTGCCATAACCCTGGCAGTTGCACACGGTGATCTCGTGAGAGCGGGCGGCGGCGAGGTCGACATTGTTGGTGCCAGTGGCGGTGATCAGGATCAGCTTGAGATCAGGGCTGGCCGCCATGGCGGCGGCATCGATCAGGATCTTGTTGCTGATGGCGACGGTGGCGCCCTTGAGGTGTTCGATGACTTGATCGGGCAAGGTCTGGGCGAACAACTGCAATTCGCTGAAACAACTGCGCAGTGGGTTGAGGTCAAGGTCGCCAAGGTCCAGGGACGGGTGGTCGAGGAAAACGGCGCGGCGAGTGTTCGTCATCAACTGTACCTTTTGTGCATTGAACTGAAGGCGTAATCTGCCGAGCCTACCAGATGAAATAAATAGTTACGCTTGGCCTGAAGGAGCCCCCATGTACTGGACAGAGTTCTTGACCGTTGCCCTGATTCACCTGCTGGCCGTGGCTAGCCCTGGCCCGGACTTTGCCGTGGTGGTGCGCGAAAGTGTTACCCACGGTCGCCGCGCTGGCACCTGGACCGCGCTGGGTGTGGGGACGGCGATTTTCCTGCACGTGGGTTACTCGCTGTTGGGGATCGGCCTGATCGTGTCCCAGTCGATCGTGCTGTTCAATGCCTTGAAATGGGCGGCCGCCGCTTACCTGCTGTACATCGGTTACAAGGCGTTGCGCGCGCAGCCGGCCAAGCCTGTGGCGGACGATCTGCACAAGGAAGCCGGGGAGCGCACCGCCCGTGGTGCCTTCACTTCGGGTTTCGTCACCAATGGTCTCAACCCGAAAGCCACCCTGTTCTTCCTGTCGCTGTTCACTGTGGTCATCAATCCGCAAACGCCACTGGCCGTGCAGGCCGGTTACGGGGTTTACCTGGCGGTGGCGACAGCGATCTGGTTCTGCCTGGTGGCGATGCTGTTCAGCCAGCAGCGCGTACGCGCCGGTTTCGCCCGCATGGGTCACTGGTTCGACCGGACCATGGGCGCGGTGCTGATTGCAATTGGCGTGAAGCTGGCTTTTACCGAGATGCATTGATTCCGTAGGAGCTGCCGCAGGCTGCGATCTTTTGATCTTCAGCATTATTATTGGAATCGCCTAAAGATCGCAGCCTGCGGCAGCTCCTACACCGGATCCAACTGCAATCACCAAACTTCTGTGAGGGCTGGCGCAACGCCAGTATTCATGCGGTTCTGCAAATCATTCCTTTGGCTGATTTGGCTGACCTTCAAGGGCACTACAGTGCGTACTTTCAGTCACGACCGTGCAGTCAGATTAAAGGGATTATTATGTTGCAGACTCGCGTTATCCCCCCGGCCGAAGGCGCTTACCAGTACCCGCTGTTGATCAAACGGCTGCTGATGTCCGGTGCCCGTTATGAGAAAACCCGCGAGATCATTTACCGCGACAAGTTGCGCTATAGCTACCCGACCCTGATCGAACGGGTGGCCCGCCTGGCCAACGTGCTGACAGCGGCCGGGGTCAAGCCCGGGGATGCCGTGGGTGTGATGGACTGGGACAGCCATCGCTACCTGGAATGCATGTTCGCCATCCCGATGATCGGTGCGGTGATCCACACCATCAACGTGCGCCTGTCGCCGGAACAGATCCTCTACACCATGAACCACGCCGAGGACCGCTTTGTGCTGGTCAACAGCGAGTTCGTCGGCCTCTACAAGGCCATCGAGGGGCAACTGACCACGGTCGACAAAACCCTGCTGCTGACTGACCTGCCGGAAAAAACCGCAGACCTGCCGAACCTCGTCGGCGAATACGAACAGCTGCTGGCCGCGGCGAGCCCGCAGTACGACTTCCAGGATTTCGACGAAAACTCGGTCGCGACCACGTTCTATACCACTGGTACCACCGGCAATCCCAAGGGCGTGTACTTCACCCACCGGCAACTGGTGCTGCACACCATGGGCGTGTCAACCATCATGGGCGCGATCGATAGCGTGCGCCTGCTGGGCACCAACGACGTGTACATGCCGATCACCCCGATGTTCCACGTGCACGCCTGGGGCTTGCCGTATGTGGCGACCATGCTCGGGCTCAAGCAGGTGTATCCCGGCCGCTATGACCCGGAATACCTGGTGGAGTTGTGGCGCAAGGAGAAAGTCACGTTCTCCCATTGCGTACCGACCATTTTGCAGATGGTCCTCAATGCCAAGGCCGCGCAGGACGTCGACTTCGGCGGATGGAAAATCGTCATCGGCGGCAGCGCCCTGAACCGCACCTTGTACGAGGCTGCCAAGGCCAAAGGCATTCAGTTGACCGCCGCCTATGGCATGTCGGAAACCGGGCCGCTGGTGTCGTGCGCGCACCTCAACGACGAATTGATGGCCGGTACCGAAGACGAACGCACCACTTACCGGATCAAGGCCGGCGTGCCGGGGCCACTGGTGGAGGCGGCGATCGTCGACACCGAGGGCAACTTCCTGCCCGCAGATGGCGAGACCCAGGGCGAACTGGTACTACGCGCGCCATGGCTGACCGAGGGTTATTTCAATGAGCCGCAGAAGGGCGCCGAGCTCTGGGCCGGAGGCTGGCTGCACACCGGTGACGTGGCGACCCTGGACAGCATGGGTGTGATCGACATTCGTGACCGGATCAAGGACGTGATCAAGACCGGTGGCGAATGGGTCTCCTCCCTGGACCTGGAAGACCTGATCAGTCGTCATGCGGCGGTACGTGAAGTAGCAGTGGTGGGGATCCCCGATCCGCAGTGGGGCGAGCGGCCGTTTGCCCTGCTGGTGCTGCGTGAAGGGCATGCAATCGGGGCACGGGAACTCAAGGAACACCTCAAGCCGTTTGTGGAGCTGGGACACTTGAGCAAGTGGGCGATTCCGAGCCAGATCGCCCTTGTTACTGAAATTCCCAAGACCAGCGTCGGCAAACTCGACAAGAAGCGCATTCGCGTCGATATCAGCGAATGGCAGGCCACCAACAGCACCTTCCTCTCGACGCTTTAAGCGTCTCCCGGCGTGCCCGAAAGGGCACGCCAGCCCCACCAAGCAAGCGCTTGGCTTGTCAAATCGAAATTTTCAGCCATCCTTGCCGTGCCGACGGGTGTCGGACTGGCGAAAGGACTGTTCCAGAGTGGCTGGCAACTGCAAATCACACTTTAGAGGGATCAAGCGCTACTACCTGCTGGCTATAGTCCGCTCAAGGATTTTTAAGAACGGGGCAACCGCACGAACAGGGGCGATGCAACTTTGGAATGACTTTGGGATGCCATGGCTCCCGGTTATCCACAACGTTTTTAGAAGTGCTCTTGCCATAAAAATAAAATGCACATGGAGTAGCGTCGATGACATCAGTTAACCAGTTCTGGCGCCGGGCGAAACTGCCCCTGGCTGTCAGTCTTGCCTCTACGCTCGCCGGGCCAGCATTCGGCGTCAGTTTCAACGTCGGTGAAATCGAAGGTCAATTCGACTCATCCCTGTCGATCGGTGCCAGTTGGTCTACCGAAAGTGCCAACAAGAACCTCATCGGTGTCAACAATGGCGGCAAGGGTCTGTCCCAGACTTCTGATGACGGTCACCTGAACTTCAAGAGCGGGGAAACCTTCTCGAAGATCTTCAAGGGCATCCATGACCTTGAACTGAAATACGGCGATACCGGTGTTTTCGTCCGTGGCAAATACTGGTACGACTTTGAACTGAAGGACGAAAGCCGTCCGTTCAAGGACATCAGCGACGAGGGCCGCAAGGAAGGCGCCAAGTCTGCCGGCGGCCAGATCCTCGACGCCTTCGTCTACCACAACTACGCCATTGCCGATCAACCAGGCTCCGTGCGTCTGGGCAAGCAGGTCGTGAGCTGGGGTGAAAGTACCTTCATCGGCGGTGGCATCAACTCGATCAACCCGATCGACGTGTCCGCGTTCCGTCGTCCGGGTGCCGAGATCAAGGAAGGCCTGATCCCGGTCAACATGTTCTATGTGTCCCAGAGCCTGACCGAAAACCTCTCGGCCGAAGCGTTCTACCAAATTGAATGGGACCAGACCGTCGTCGACAACTGCGGCACGTTCTTCTCTCAGCCGGACATCGTTGCCGACGGCTGCAACGACAACCTGCGCGTACTGGCCAAGCGCTCGCAAATTCCGGCCATTGCCTTGGGGCCGTTGGCCGCCAACGGCGTCGACGTCAACAACGAGGGTGTTCTGGTGCGTCGTGGCCCTGATCGCGATGCCCGTGACAGCGGTCAGTGGGGCGCGTCCTTCAAATACATGTTCGACCCGCTGGACACCGAGTTCGGCGCCTACTTCATGAACTACCACAGCCGTGCGCCGATCTTCAGCGCCACCGGTGCGCCGCAGTCGGTCTACAACACGGCAGCGGGGCTCCCGGGCCCGTTCGCCGCGCTGGCGCCATTGTTGGTAGCGGGTAATTCGCAGTACTTCATCGAATACCCGGAAGACATTCGCCTGTATGGCCTGAGCTTCTCCACCACCCTGCCTACCGGTACGGCGTGGAGCGGTGAGATCAGCTACCGTCCGAACGCTCCGGTGCAGCTCAACTCCACCGACATCCTGTTCTCCGGTGTCCGTCCTATAGGCAATAACAACCCGAACAACCCGTTGACCAATGCATCGCTGCTTACCGGCGTGCCAGGTCAGGACCTGCACGGGTATCGTCGCAAGGAAATCACCCAGTTCCAGACCACCCTGACGCACTTCTTCGACCAGGTCATGGGCGCCAGCCGTCTGACCCTGGTGGGCGAAGTGGGCGTGACCCACGTTGGCGGCCTGGAAAGCACTTCCGACGTTCGTTATGGCCGCGATCCGGTCTACGGTCCGGGTGAGTTGCCTGCCTCTGGCGCGCTTGATACCTGCGTGGCGCTCAACACCAGCACCATCAACGGTGCCGGCGCGGGTACGCCGACCAACAACCGCAGCCGCAACTGCACCGACGAAGGCTTCACCACGGCGACTTCGTGGGGCTATCGCGGTCGTGCCATCTGGGAATACAACGACGTGTTTGCCGGTGTGAACCTCAAGCCGAACGTTGCCTGGTCCCATGACGTGAGCGGTTACTCCCCTGGCCCTGGCGGCAACTTCGAGGAAGGCCGCAAGGCGGTGAGCCTGGGTGTCGATGCCGAGTACCAGAACACCTACACCGCGAGCCTGGCTTACACCAACTTCTTCGACGGCAGGTACACCACCGTGGATGACCGCGACTTCGTTGCGCTCAGCCTCGGCGTGAACTTCTAAGCACAGTATTTTCAGGACGAACGCATAAATGAAAATAACAAAAAGTCTGTTCCACGCCGGTGTTCTGGGCCTTTCGCTGCTGGCGACCAGCGTCATCGCAGCGGTTCCCCAGGCCGAGGCCGACAAACTGGGCAAGAGCCTGACCCCGATGGGTGCCGAAATGGCGGGTAACGCCGACGGTTCGATCCCGGCCTGGAAGCCGATGGCGAAGAACGCCGGTACGGTCGACAGCAAAGGTTTCCTGTCCAATCCGTTCGCCAGCGAAAAACCGCTGTTCACCATCACGGCGCAGAACGTCGACCAGTACAAGGACAAGCTCGCCCCGGGCCAGTACGCGATGTTCAAGCGCTACCCGGAAACCTTCAAGATGCCGGTCTATCCGTCCCATCGCGGTGCCACCGTGCCGGATGAGGTGTTCGCCGCCATCAAGAAGAACGCCACCAACACCAAACTGGTGTCCGGCGGCAACGGCCTGGAGAACTTTGAAACCGCCATTCCGTTCCCGATTCCGAAAAGCGGCGTTGAAGTCATCTGGAACCACATCACCCGTTATCGCGGTGGTAGCGTGACCCGCCTGGTAACCCAGGCCACGCCACAACCGAACGGCTCGTTCAGCCTGGTGTACTTCCAGGACCAGTTCGTGTTCCGCGACAAGATGAAGGACTACGATCCGGCGAACCCGGGCAACATCCTGTTCTACTTCAAGCAGAAAGTGACTGCCCCGGCACGACTGGCCGGTGGTGTGCTGCTGGTGCACGAGACCCTCGACCAGGTGAAGGAACCGCGCTCGGCGTGGGTCTACAACGCCGGTCAGCGTCGTGTGCGCCGTGCGCCGCAAGTGTCCTATGACGGCCCGGGTACTGCGGCCGACGGCCTGCGTACTTCCGACAACCTGGACATGTTCAACGGTGCACCGGATCGTTACGACTGGAAGCTTGAAGGCAAGAAAGAGATGTACATCGGCTCCGATGCCTACAAGCTCGACGATCCGAAGCTCAAGTACACCGACATCATCAAGGCCGGTCACATCAACCAGGACCTGGCGCGTTACGAGTTGCGTCGTGTGTGGCATGTGGTTGCAACCCTGAAGGAAGGTCAGCGTCACATCTACGCCAAGCGTGATTTCTACATCGACGAAGACACCTGGCAAGCTGCGGTGATCGACCATTACGACGGTCGTGGCCAGCTGTGGCGTGTAGGTGAAGCCCATGCCGAGAACTACTACGACAAGCAAGTGCCGTGGTATGCCCTTGAAGCCCTGTACGACCTGCAATCGGGTCGTTACCTGGCGCTGGGCATGAAAAACGAAGAGAAGTCGGCTTATGACTTCGGCTTCACTGCCACCACCAGCGATTTCACCCCGGCCGCCTTGCGCCAGGATGGTGTTCGCTAAGGTGAACTGAGTAGAGGCCGCACCCTCTGAAACGCCCCGACTGGTTCGGGGCGTTTTTTTTGCGTGCAGACTTTTTGTAGCCATTTGTAGCAATTACCTTCATTCCCTATCCGTTTACCGCTAGTCTGCGGACATCTGCAACGCCGCCACCCGCAATTCAAACAAGAGCCGGCTATGACTGATTTGTCTACACTCCCAGGTTCTGCAAACGTTGCTGTCGCGACACTCGACGGGCGCTTCTTCCGCCCGCCGTTGCCCGACGGCCATGTGCTGCGTCCACGCTTGTGCGAGCGCCTGAGTGCCGGGCTCGGTGGCAGGTTATTGCTCGTCAGCGCACCAGCAGGGTTCGGCAAGAGTTCGTTGGCGGTGGAGTTTTGTCAGGGGTTGCCGGCGCACTGGCAAAGTCTCTGGCTGGGCTTGAGCCCGCGAGACAGTGACCCGGGGCGTTTTCTCGAGCGCCTGCTGGAAGGTCTCCAGGACTACTTCCCGCACCTGGGCAGGCAATCGCTCGGGTTGTTGAAAATGCGCCAGCGCCATCAGCCTTTCGCATTCGAAGAATGGCTGGACGGCCTGCTCGACGAATTGGCCGAGCACCTGTCCACCGCGACGCCATTGCTGTTGGTGCTGGATGATTACCATCTGGCCCAAGGGCCGGTACTCGACCGTTGCCTGCAATTTTTCCTCAATCATCTACCCGATGGTTTGCTGGTGATGGTCACCAGTCGCCAGCGTCCCGACTGGCATCTGGCGCGGCTGCGGCTATCGCGGCAACTGCTTGAGTTGCATGAACAGGATCTGCGCCTGACCCACGACGAGGCCTTGAGCCTGCTCGACCGGCACAGCAGTTCCCTGCGCGGTGAGGCACTGGAGAACCTGATCGAGCGCAGTGAAGGTTGGGTCGCGGGGTTGCGTTTCTGGCTGCTGGCCGCCTCGGAGGCGGGCACCGATGGCGCGTTGCCGCAATCGTTGCACGGCGGGGAAGGACTGATCCGCGATTACCTGCTCGAAGAGGTCATCGATTGCCTGCCCGCCGAGGTCCAGTCGTTCCTCTATGACACGGCGCCCCAGGAGCGTTTTTGCAGCGAACTGTGCGACGCCGTTCGCGACGCACATGACAGCGCAGAGATCCTGCGTTTCCTGCTCGCCCACCAAGTGTTCCTGGTGCCTCTGGACGAGCATGGCCACTGGTATCGTTACCACCACCTGTTTTCCGATCTGTTGCGCACGCGCCCGACTTCCCAGTCGATGGTGCCGGCCGCCAGCCTGCACCTGCGTGCCTGCCGCTGGTTCAATGCCCAGGGGCTGCTCGATGAGGCCGTGGAGCAGGCCTTGCGCGCCGGTCACCTGGACGTCGCGGCGAACCTGGTACAGAACCTCTCCGAAGAGCAACTGCTGGCCGAGCAGAATGTCGGCATGTTGCTGCGCTGGAAAATGGACTTGCCTGACAGCTTGCTGATCAGCACGCCGCGACTGATTGTGCTCTATAGCTGGGCGCTGGGGATGGCATGCCAACTGGATGCCGCGGAAGAACTGGCCAGCCATTTGAGCCGCTTCCTGCCCGCTCCGTCGGCCACCGCCCAGAAGTCCATGTTGGCCCAATGGCTGGCATTGAGCGGCATTATTGCCCGTGGGCGCGGCAACCGCGAACTGACGCTGCGGTACTGCGGCGAAGCGTTGGAAAGCCTTCCACCCAAGCGTTACGGTCAGCGCCTGATGTGCCTCTCGACCCTGTCCAACCTGGCCATTGCCGACGGTGATTTGTGGCGGGCACGAGGGCTTAACCGCGAATCGCTGGAGCTGGCGCAACGGGTCGGCAACCCCCTGTTCGAAGCACTGGCGCACTACGACCGCGCCCGGGTGCTGCAAGCGCGCGGGGAAATCTGTCGGGCGCTGGAGGAGGTCCGTCAGGGAATGCAGCGCCTGCAGAGCTTGCCTGCGCAACGGCTGTATGCGGTTCGCGCCCGGCTGACCTTGTACGAAGGCTTTTTACTGGCACTGCGCATGCAGCCGCAAGTGGCGCGCTTGCGATTGCAGGCCGGTTTGAGCGAGGCGCGGGCCTGCCGTGATATCAGCGTGCTGATCGGTCACTGCGTGATTGCCAGGCTGGAAGGCAGCAGCGGCGAGTTCGCCAAGGCCTTTGCCGAACTTGCCGAAGCCGAACGCCTCATGCACATCTGGGACGTACCACCGATCTACTACCTGGCCATGATCACCCTGGTCAAATGTGAACTCTGGCTGGCCCAGGGGCGCACCGATCTGGCCGAAGCCTGGCTAGCGCGCCTGGGGCAGACCTATAACGGCGAAAACGGGGCGGCACCACCGGAGTTCCACCCGCAACTGCCGTTGCATATCGAATTGCAACAAGCCTTGCTCGACGTCATCCAGGGCCAGCCGATGCTGGCCGAAGGGCGTTTGAATGCGCTGCTTGAACATGGCCAGCAAAGCGGTCGTCAGATGCTCAGTGCCATGGCGCTCACCCAGAAAGTGGCGTTGTTGCTGGGCAGCGGCCGGGAACCGGAAGCACGCAGGGCGCTGGCCCAGGCGCTGGACGCTACTGGCGGAGGAGGGCTGCAACCCTTTGAGGGCTTGTTGGCCGAGCACCCGGACTGGCTGCGTGGGCAGCTTCAAAACTGTCCACAAACCCCCGTATCCCTGAGCCTCAGTGAGAAATTGCCGGCATTGGCTGCCCGTCCCGGACTGGAGTCCTGCGTGGCCGCGGAACAGCTCAGCACCCGGGAAATGGCAGTCCTGCGATTGATCGCCCAGGGCTGTTCAAACCAGGAAATCAGCGATCAGCTGTTTATCTCACTGCACACGGTCAAGACCCACGCCAGCCATATCAACAGCAAACTTGGGGTCGAGCGGCGTACACAGGCGGTGGCGCGGGCCAAGGAGCTGGGGGTGTTGGTGTAACGTACAGTGGATTTTCTATTGTGGGGGTGCTGGTATTAGTGGCTCTGTGTTACAGGAGGGGAGTTGTGGTCAAAAAAACGGGCCAGGTTTGAAAACATTGGCCGCAATCAGCCCGGGAGCGCCCCACACTGTTCAATGCGGCTACTCTCGGTGCGACTCTCAATTTCTCCGTCTGGCCCAATGTATATATCTGTGTTTGGCCATTTCGGTTTGACCCGTATGCAGTGTGATTTACCTCCGTTGCTCCAGTAAAACTCCATAAAAAATTTCGCGTCAGGGAAGATATGACCGGGTCCTCCAGTCACTTCACCGGGGTAAAGTTCTCCCTTTGAGATCTCGTGCTGAACATTCAGGATGTAGCCTAGGCGCCCCTGGCCTTTTTCAGAAAAGTAGAAGTTCACCTGAGGTGCGGCGAAGTACCAAAAGAGGATGGGAGCGAGCAATAGAATGACCAAGCCGCACCATTTATTCCTGGAATGGGGCTTACTTACAGATATGGTCACGAATACCATCCCCCCAGCTTCTGCGTGGTAAACCTAAGACTTCATCCATCAGCATCTTCACAGTTATCCCGCCGTTCGGTTGAAGTCTGTAAAGTTTGATGCCAATGCTGATAGATACCCTGTCTCCGATGTCGTCCCACGCTCGCATCCCTTCGATGTCCGCCGACCGACGTGGACCCGGTCTTTTATCCCATTTTTGTATTTTACGGATGGAATCTGAGGCAATTTGTTCGACTCCAGCTCCATCCAAAAGGAGACCTTCGGAAAGTCCTCCCGCCATCCCTACGTACCCATAGTGCACGTTTGACCATATATCGTAGAAGTAGTCGAACATACCTTGCTTCTGCCAAGGCCCGCCAAACTGTAGCCCTATCGTGACTTTGTGATCCCAGGGTCTGTTCTGACCTACACGCTCTGCCCAAAGAGCCATAGCAGCCACCCTATTTCCTGATTCAATTGCTTTGAAGTTGGGTGGGGAAAGGCGTGCGAACCAAGGTAGTTTTCTGAACTTCTTTTGTTCAGCATCAGCGTCAAAACTGTTGAGACTTTTCATCTTCACCACGGACGGATGAGTAATATTGCGGTTCATTTCCCCGGCAATATAGCTAGCTACCTCTTCCATCATGTCAGGGTCGTTGCAAACGACAGGTCGTGTTTTCCTCTCAGCTAGTTGCTGATCACTTTGTGGAGAATTTGTCGTCGATGCTTGATCAGAATGCCTTGTCGAATGAGCAACATCTTGAATGTGCTCGGAGCGGGTAGCGCGAGGCGAAGGTGCGGGAGCAATCAGTCGATTGGTACCTGGTGGGCAGCCGCAGTGAACTTCTGCACCGTCCAGTACAGTTGGAACCCCATGCCATTTCATAGCGGGTAGGCTGTCAACGATAACGCCGGCTTTTCCGCATTTCTTACACGCAGTGGTCTTGTCCCCGAGTCGTAGTACTGCACGCCCTCCATGCGTCGCACAGGGCAAGCTACTGATACACATGGCTCCTGTGGTGGTCAGGTCGCCGTGCAATCCTTGACCTAACCCGTTAGCTGTTCCTCTTCCCATGATTCAGCCCTTGTGTTGATTGCAGGGACGAGCACGCTAGGCTAGGCGGTATGGGAGTTAAATCAGACGTTTCCCTGAATGATGTAGGTTGATTTTGCAATCAGGCAGGTGATAGGCGGCGGACGGCATCGGCGATGTCGGCGGGCTGTGCCAGAATAGGACATCCATTTTTTTCAGGAACACCCATGGACGCTGTCAAACCTGCGCTGATCCGCGAAACCTTCCCCGTCGGCCCTTTGCAGTGCAACTGCACGATCATCGGCGATCCGGTAACGAAAAAGGCCATTGTCGTCGATCCGGGTGGCAATCATGAGCTGATCCTGGCGCGGCTCGATGCTCTGGGGCTGAAAGTGGTCAGCATCATTCACACCCATGCGCACCTCGATCATTTCCTGGCTTCCGGTCAACTCAAGGAGAAAACCGGCGCGACCCTGCATCTGCACAAAGAAGACCAGTTTCTCTGGGACAACCTGGAAATGCAGTGCCAGATGTTCGGTGTCCCCTACACCCCGGTACCATCCCCGGATCGCTGGCTGGCCGATGATGAAGAACTGGCCTGCGGCTGTGGCGTGGCGCTGCACACGCCAGGTCATACACCGGGCTCCATGAGCTTCTGGTTTTCCGAGGCCAAGCTGCTGATTGCCGGTGATACGCTGTTTCGTCGCGGCGTCGGACGCACGGATTTGTGGGGCGGCGACCAGGCGACCATCGTGCGCTCGATCAAGCAGCGGCTGTACACCCTCGACGAAGACGCAACCGTAGTGACCGGACATGGTCCGGATACCCGTCTGGGCGACGAAATGCGCGAGAACCCCTTTGTTCGGGGCTGATTTGTAACATTCGGAATTTTTACTGATTAACATGATCCAACGCCCGCAAAGGCTGATGCCTTGGACCGTTGCACCACAGAATGCAAAAAAAGTAGGAGCTTTACATGTTCACCACGCGTCGTTTGATGATTGTCGCTACAGCTGTGGCCGTTTTGTCCGGTTGTGCCTCGCCTAACCCTTACGGCGGTCAGGGCCAGGCTCAGGGCCAGACGGATAGCGGCTCCGAAGGCATGAGCAAGACCGCGAAATACGGTGGCCTCGGCGCTCTGGCCGGTGCGTTGGCCGGTGCTGCGATCAACCACGATAACCGTGGCAAGGGCGCACTGATTGGTGCTGCGGTGGTCGGTGCTTCCGCCGCCGGCTACGGCTACTACGCCGATCAGCAAGAGAAAAAGCTGCGCGCCAGCATGGCCAACACCGGTGTTGAAGTGCAGCGCCAGGGCGACCAGATCAAGCTGATCATGCCGGGCAACATCACGTTCGCGACCGATTCGGCGAACATTGCCCCAGGTTTCTATCAGCCGCTGAACAACCTGGCGGGCTCGCTGAAAGAGTTCAACCAGAACCAGATCGAGATTGTCGGTTATACCGACAGCACCGGCAGCCGCCAGCACAACATGGACCTGTCCCAGCGTCGCGCCCAGAGCGTGGCAACCTACCTGACCTCGCAAGGTGTCAGCGGTGCCAACCTGAGCGCTCGCGGTGCCGGCCCGGATGGCCCGGTTGCCAGCAACGCTGACGTCAATGGCCGTGCACAGAACCGCCGTGTAGAGGTTAACCTCAAGGCGATTCCAGGCCAGCAGTATGGTGGTCAGCAGCAAGGTCAGGTTCAGCAGTACCCTTGATCGTCTGATTGAACCCCAGGCGTAAATAAAACCGTTCGGTCCTTTTGGGGTCGAGCGGTTTTTTTGTGTCGTCGATTCCGGCCCCATCGCGAGCAGGCTCGCTCCCACAATTGATCTTCAATAGACACAAATTCTGTGATCGAAGTAGAACCCTGTGGGAGCGAGCTTGCTCGCGATGGGGCCAGTACAGGCAAAGAAGAATGCAGAAACAAAAAAGCCCCCGGACAAGTGATTGTCCGGGGGCTTTTTGCCATGCGCGAAAGCTGATTACTTCTTCAGGCCATAATGCTCATCAAGCATGCCCGGCGAGTTCGGGGCTTTCGGTGCGTAGTCGCGCGGCGGCTCCTGATCGCGCGGTGGCGTCAGGCGCTCACGGGGTGCCTGCGTCGCATCGGCGTGCAGGGAGGCCAGCAGGCGTTGGCGGGTCTGTTCGTCCAGGGCCAGGCGGTTGGCGCCCTCGGCGAGATGGTCCTGCACTTCCTGATAGCTCTGAGTCAGTTTCTTGACCAGTGTCGCGGTGCTGTTGAAGTGGGTCACCACCTCGTTCTGATAACTGTCGAAACGTTCCTGAATATCGTCCAGCTGACGCTGCGTGCGGCTGGGCGCGGCGTTCGGTGCAACGCGAGCGATCAGGAACCCAATGGCGACACCCACAACCAGGGCAAGAGTCGGTAACAACCAAACTAAGAGCGAGTGTTCCACGAGTCCTTCCTCTATAAACGGCTTTGCTTTACGTTAACGGCTCGAACCTGCGCTGTATACCGCGATTCACTCGCAATAGACAGCCACAGACAATTTGCTAGACGAGTCGACCTGATCCGAGGTCACGGAGTTCCTTCCTTGCTTATGCGTGAAACCCCTGTAGTGATTGATGGCCCGGTGGGTCAACTGGAAGCACTGTACCTGGACAACGAGCGGCCTCGCGGCCTGGCACTGATCTGCCATCCGAACCCGGTGCAGGGCGGCACCATGCTCAACAAAGTGGTCTCGACCCTGCAGCGCACTGCGCGTGATGCCGGTTTGATCACCCTGCGTTTCAACTACCGTGGTGTCGGCGCCAGCGAAGGCACCCACGACATGGGCACCGGCGAAGTCGATGATGCCCAGGCTGTGGCTGATTGGTTCAGGGCCAAACACCCGGAGTTGCCACTGACGCTGTTCGGTTTCTCCTTCGGCGGATTTGTTGCAGCAAGTCTCGGTGGACGTCTGGAAGCGAAGGGCGAACAGCTCAAGCACCTGTTCATGGTCGCGCCGGCGGTCATGCGCCTCGGCGATCAGGATCAGCTGCCGCAACAGGGCGAACTGACCCTGATCCAGCCGGAAACCGACGAAGTGATCGATCCGCAGTTGGTTTACGAATGGTCCGACAAGCTCGAACGCCCCCATGAGCTGCTGAAAGTGGCAGAATGCGGACACTTTTTTCATGGCAAGCTGACCGATCTCAAGGATCTGATCCTGCCGCGTCTCTCGAATTGATTGCAGTCTGACAAGCGATTACCCATGACGACTCGTACCCGTATCCTCACCGGCATCACCACCACCGGCACGCCGCACCTGGGCAACTACGCCGGCGCCATCCGCCCGGCGATCGTCGCCAGCCGTGACAGCAATGCCGATTCGTTCTACTTCCTGGCCGACTACCACGCCCTGATCAAGTGCGATGACCCGCTGCGCATCCAGCGCTCGCGACTGGAAATCGCCGCGACCTGGCTGGCCGGTGGCCTGGATGTGGACCGCGTGACCTTCTATCGCCAGTCCGACATCCCGGAAATCCCCGAACTGACCTGGCTGCTGACCTGCGTTGCCGCCAAGGGCCTGCTCAATCGCGCCCACGCCTACAAGGCTTCGGTGGACAAGAACGTCGAGACCGGTGAAGACCCGGACGCCGGCATCACCATGGGCCTGTACAGCTACCCGGTGCTGATGGCCGCGGACATCCTGATGTTCAACGCGCACAAGGTGCCGGTCGGTCGTGACCAGATCCAGCACGTGGAAATGGCGCGGGACATCGGCCAACGCTTCAACCACCTGTTTGGCCAGGGCAAGGAGTTCTTCACCATGCCCGAGGCGTTGATCGAAGAGAGCGTCGCCACGTTGCCGGGCCTGGATGGCCGCAAGATGTCGAAGAGCTACGACAACACCATCCCGCTGTTCTCCAGCGCCAAAGAGATGAAGGACGCGATTTCGCGGATCGTCACCGACTCCCGCGCGCCGGGCGAAGCCAAGGATCCGGACAATTCGCACCTGTTCACCTTGTTCCAGGCGTTCGCCACTGCGGCGCAGGCCGACGAGTTCCGTAGCGAACTGTTGCAGGGCCTGGGTTGGGGCGAGGCGAAGAATCGTCTGTTCCAGTTGCTCGACAACGAACTGGGCGAATCCCGCGAGCGTTATAACCAGCTGATCGAGCGCCCGGCGGATCTGGAAGACATCCTGCAACACGGCGCGAAAAAAGCCCGTGCGGTGGCGACGCCATTCCTCAACGAACTGCGTGAGGCGGTGGGCCTGCGCTCGTTCGTTGCCCAGACCCAAGTGGCGGCGACCACCAAGAAGAAAGCCGTGAAGGCTGCACGTTTTGTCAGCTTCCGTGAAGACGACGGCAGTTTCCGCTTCCGTCTGCTGGCGGCCGATGGCGAACAACTGCTGCTGTCGCGCAACTTCGCCGACGGTAAAACCGCAGGGCAGGTGACCAAGCAACTGCAGTCGGGCCAGGATCTGGACGTGCGCAGTGAAGACCTGAGCTTCAGCGTCTGGCTGGAAGGCGAGTGCGTTGCCGACAGCCCGGCGTTTGCCGACAGCGCCGCCCGTGACGCTGCCGTCGAGGCTTTGCGCATCGCCCTGACGCCTGTTCAGGAATAAACAACGGTTCGGCCCGACCAAGGGCCGATTGCCATTCCTCGGGGCCGTCGCTACAGTGTCGGCCCGTTTTTGTTGCCTTGCTAACGAATTATGACGCCCCTAGAACGATATCAAGCTGATCTGAAACGCCCGGAATTCTTCCATGACGCCGCACAGGAAACTGCCGTGCGTCATTTGCAGCGCCTGTACGACGACCTGGTCGCGGCCGAGCAAAACAAGCCGGGCCTGCTGGGCAAGTTGTTTGGCAAGAAGGATCAGACCCCGGTCAAGGGCCTGTATTTCTGGGGCGGCGTAGGTCGCGGCAAGACTTACCTGGTGGATACCTTCTTTGAAGCGCTGCCCTTCAAGGAAAAGACCCGTACGCACTTCCACCGCTTCATGAAGCGCGTGCACGAAGAGATGAAAACCCTGGGGGGCGAGAAAAACCCGCTGACCATCATCGCCAAGCGTTTTGCCACCGAAGCCCGGGTCATCTGCTTCGATGAATTTTTCGTTTCCGACATCACCGACGCCATGATCCTTGGCACCCTGATGGAAGAACTGTTCAAGAACGGCGTGACCCTGGTCGCGACGTCGAACATCGTACCGGACGGCCTGTACAAGGACGGTCTGCAACGCGCGCGCTTCCTGCCGGCCATCGCGCTGATCAAGCAGAATACCGAGATCGTCAACGTCGACAGCGGCGTCGACTATCGTCTGCGTCACCTCGAACAAGCCGAACTGTTCCACTATCCACTCGATGAAGCCGCCAACGAAAGCCTGCGCAAGAGCTTCCGTGCGCTGACGCCGGAATGCACGGCGGCGGTCGAAAATGATGTGCTGATGATCGAGAACCGTGAAATTCGTGCCGTGCGCACCTGCGATGACGTGGCCTGGTTCAACTTTCGTGAACTGTGCGATGGTCCGCGCAGCCAGAACGACTACATCGAGTTGGGCAAGATCTTCCACGCCGTGCTGCTCAGCGATGTCGAGCAAATGAGCGTTACCACCGACGACATCGCCCGACGCTTCATCAACATGGTCGACGAGTTCTACGACCGTAACGTGAAGCTGATCATCTCCGCCGAAGTCGAGCTTAAAGACCTGTACACAGGTGGTCGCCTGAACTTCGAGTTCCAGCGTACCTTGAGCCGACTGCTGGAAATGCAATCCCACGAATTCCTGGCCCGGGCGCACAAGCCGTAGGACGATTCGGAAAATAAAAAAGGCCTGCGATTGCAGGCCTTTTTTGTCAGCGCAAATCCTCCGCCCACAGGTTTGTACATTGTTTTGAAGTCAAATGTCCTCGTTGAGATAATGCGCAAGCTCGTGCTGCCGTTGGCAACCAAGCAGCAGCCAAAGCAGAATTCTGGCTTTTCGCGGACATAGAAAACCCGCCATCGATGCCCCCTTGCGAATCAAGTCCATTTCACCACCGCCAAAACCGTAAGAGGCACGTGCGGTGGAGCCGGAACCGGTTCGGGTCGCAATGATCACGGGGATTCGTTCGGCAATATGTTCAATCATTGTCGCCCAGCGCTGCGAGATGTGGCCGGCGCCGAAACCGCCGATCACCAGCCCGTCGTAATCGAGTGCGAGAATATTTTCCAGTAGCAGGGTGTCGGCCGAAAGTGAGGCCTCAAGCAGCGCAACCTTCTGCGTGGTCTGTTGCGGCAGCGGTAACACCGTGCGTGGCCCTGGCGGGCGCAGGTAGCGAACACGGTCTTCCAACAGTAGGCCCGCGGGCCCCACGACCGGAGAGGAAAACGCCTGTAATGCCAGCGAATCGGTTTTGCGGACGCTGCACGCTTGATGAATCTGTCCGTTCATCACGACCTGGACACCGCGTTGCTGGCTGTTCTGCGCCAAGGCAACGCGACATGCATCCAGAAGATTGGCCGGTCCATCGGCACCTGGCTGCGCTGCGGAACGCATGGCACCGGTCAGCACCAAGGGGGTGTCGTAGGGCCACAGGTAATCGAAAAACACCGCGGCTTCTTCGAGGGTGTCGGTGCCCTGGGTTATCACGACCCCATCGGTTCCCTGTTTGACCTGAAACTCAGCCCAGGACAATACGTTCAGCAAAAACTCGAAATCCAGGGATGCACTGGGCAGCAGGCCGAGGGTCTCGACGGTGACTCCGGCCAGTGTCGTCAGTTCCGGTATGGAAGTCAGCAGGGCTTCGCCGCTGACGGTCGGGATGACGCCTTCACCGGCATTGCTCGCTTGCATGCTTACCGTGCCGCCAAGTGCCGCGATGGACAGTTTGGGCAGGTCCATGGGATACCTCGCTTGTTTGTAATGAAAAGTGGCTGTATCCGCTTTTGAGGCCGCGATACAGCCGAATAGCTGGGGCATTAATCAGCGATCAAAAAACCGATCAGCGGCACGATCAGCAGTGTGCTGATGGCCATCGACAGTACATTAGCGATGTAGGCGTGCATGTCGGCCGGTAATTTCCTGGCAATCACACAGGCCAGCGGTGGTGCGAGTAATGCCCCCAGCAGTGCACTTGAGACGATAATCTGCCAGCTGCCGCCATAGGCCAGGATTGCCGCGGGCACCACTGAAACCAGCGGGATGTAAGTGGGATACCAGCCGCGCAACATCCATTGTCGACGCCAGATCAGCACGCCGATGGCTGAGGCTAATGCCTGCGCGCCGATGATGTGCAGCAACAGGCCCGATCCGTACGCGGGGCTTGAAGGGTTCAAGCTGTACGCCAGCAATGCACCCAGTATCAGGCCAAGGCTAGCCAGCTCATTGCCGAAGAACGGTGCTTCGGAAAAGTCCGCCAGAATCCGGCGCAGGCTCCAGATGACGCCATAGTCGGGCGCCTTGGCGGGAGCAATCGAGGCGGGTGGCGTTTGCGACGACCTGGATTTCACCAGGCTCGGCCAATAGCGGCAGAATAGAAACGCCAGGACGCTGGCAATCGCCATGCCCAGCACATTGCCAATCACTGCAGGTAAGGCCAGCGGTTGGCACACGTAGTTGACGATCAGCAGGCACATCGGTGTGACGAATAGGGCGCCCATGAGTGCGCCGTTGATTGTGACCTTCCAGCCTCCACCAAACATCAGCACCATCGCCGCTGGCAGCGAGACGAATGCTACGAATGTGGGTTGCCAGGTTGTGGCTGTCACCGTCCAGCCCCACAGCAGATTGCTCAGCAGCAGCCCGAGCAACGAACTGGTGACCAGCCAGGGCCAAAGTCCCGTTCCATAGGAGATGGCAAACCCTTGCCAGGATTTCCCCGTTCGACTCGCCCAGTAAGCCAGATAAGCGCCCGCCAGCAGGCCGATCGAGGCGAACTCGTGCTTGTAGAAAGCCACCTCGCTGATGTCACCTAACACCCAGCGCAGCCGGGCACTCGGTTCGGGTAGCAGCGATACCATGTCGCCGTACCCGGGCCAATGTGCTCCCCAGAAAGTCCGGTTGCTGAAAGAAAGCCAGACGATCAGCAGTGTCGCGCCGATCATTAGCAGGACGACGGCTGTATCAATCGGTGATTTGCGCGATGGTTGGTTTTTGTCGGTTGTAACTTCCATGGGATAGGCCTCCTGATCAACGTGGGAGGCAAGGGTGTTGGGTGTAGCCGAGCATCTGATCGTAAAGGTCGGCTCGGCGATCGCGATGCAGATCGTTCAGGTTGTTCCAGATGGGCGCACTGCGGGAGCTGGTCAGGTCGACATCGGCAAACAGGATTTCCTGTCTGTCTGCCGAAGCCACGGCGCCAATCGGCCAGCCGTTGGTTCCGGCAATCAACGAGCAACCTAGGTAGCGCGCGCCGCGCTCCTCGCCGATCCGGCTGGCGGCAGCGATAAACACGTTGTTGACGTGAGCGGCGGTCATCGTCAGATACGACGCCATGCACTTACCGGCATCGTCGAACAGCGGCGGCGGTGTCCAGACCCAGTTGTTCAGGCTGCAAATGATGTCTGCGCCTTGCTGGGCGAGGATCCGTGGCACCTCCGGGAACCAGATGTCCCAGCAGATCAACAGCCCGATGCGGCCGATCGGTGTGTCGAAAACCGGGAAACCCAGGTCGCCGGGGGTGAACCAGAGCTTCTCCAGATTCCACAAATGGGCTTTGCGGTACTTGCCGATAAAACCGTCTGGTCCCACCAGAACGCCGGTGTTGAAGAGTCGCATGCCGTCGCGTTCGGCCAGGCCGGCCACGAGGTAAACGTTGTGTTCGCGGGCGAAGTCGATCCAGCACTGCACGCTTGGCCCGTCGGGAACCGCTTCGGCATGGGCGAAGGCATCCTGTCGATTGCTGAAGAAATAGCCGGTATTGGAAAGCTCGGGCAGAACGATGAGATTCGCACCGCCGTTTACCGCTTCAAGCGCCAATTCCAGGCTGCGACGCAGATTACCTACACATTTCTCGATGCCGACTTGTGGATCGAATTGCACGACTGCTACACGAACAGGGCTTGTTGGCTCAGTCATTCCGTCGTTCCTCTTTTTATTGTTTTTCAAGCTGTTAAATGGCGTGTGTATAAGAGGGGAGTCAGGAGTGGGATGTAAGTCAGCTACTTCCGTTTAGGTCGTAGTCCTTGTCCGAAAGTGGATCAGGGTGATGTTTGATGGCGGTGGGTAGCCGGCGCGAGAGGTAGAGCCATGTATTGCTTGCATGGCTCTGGAACGGGGATGTGATCAGATTTTGAGTTGGTAGTGCGGGTAGTCGCTCAAGGAAAATCCGCCATTGAAGGTCGCGGCGGTTTTGTTGCAGATATGAATCACTGCATCGACAGCACCGCGAAAACATGGCTCCGTCCAACCGGCATCGACGGAAAATGACTCGCCGGACAAATACAAGCCAGATACATGAGCAAAGTCCCGGTTGTACTTCATCAGGCCGACGGCATCATAGTAGGTGCCCGGTCGGTAAAGCTTGGCACAACCCAGAGCATTTTTATCAGTGATCCAACGCTGAACCACCGCTTGATCAATGCCGATGTAGGGAGAGATTTTTTCCTGGACGTTGGCAGAGTTCATGAGTATGCGATCCAGCTCTTCGGCGCATTTTGATACCAGCTCCTTATCGCTGAATGAGGCCAGCTTGGTTGCGTCATCTTCCCAGGTATAACTCAGCAGGATGCAGTCATAGCTGTAATTGTCGTTGTAGCGGTAGGTATAGACATCATGGATGAAACTGTCGGTTACGATGGCTTGCGGGATGTTTTTGTTTTTCGAGAGAAATGATTTTTTCAGCGGTGCAAACACTTTGCAGCTAGTTTCCCAGTGTGCGGTTTTGTAGGCGTTAATCGTCTCGAAAGGCAGCATCTCCCGGGTGAAATTTTCGAGCTTGATTCGAGTTTCAATCAGCCAGGAGGGTAGTGTCATGATGACCGAGTCAAAGTCATCAAATTGCTCCTGGATTTGCTCGGGTTGACTGTGTTTCCAGTTGTAATAGACGCGTATTCTTTGATTGGTCAGTTTTTCCAGTTTTGTGACGGATGAGTTGGTGAGAAGCCCATTGCTTCTTTCGAGGCAATGTTCGTAGAGGGACTTTCCGGTTTCGTCGGTTTTCACAAATAGCAGGCATTCGTCCAAAGCGGCGAGGCCGATGTAGCGGGGCCTGTCGAAACTCTGCCCCCATTGAGTCAAAAACGGCTTCGCTATTGAGGTAGGGCGAATCCAGTGGATCGCCGTTTGAGTCCACTCGACCATGGATCAGTTGCAATTGGCTGCTGAAACCGAAAATCGCGGTACGCAGAGGGTAGAGGCAGCAGACGTCGTAAAAAGCTCCCCAGCTACCGTCACCTATACCTATCGCGTAAAAAATTGCGGACTCTTGCGCAGACATTCCCATTCCGCCGAAATCCCCGGGTGAGCGGCGATCCCAAGTTTCCAGTGCTGGCATGCTGACCAGGTCGCGGAACGAGACACTCTCGTATTTTTCAACGATAGAAGCCCATATGGCTTCCCATTCCTGGCTCGCATAAAGCTCAGCAACGTGGCGGGTCATGCGATCGGCAAAGGCTTTCCACTTGGAATAAACCTTTTGCAATTCATCGCCGGGAGGCGGTGTGGCGCCGTCTTCGTTTTTCCATATCAACATTTGCGGCGCCGACCCGCCGCCCATGCTGCCCTCTCGGAGATAGATGCCTGTCGAGTTAACCCATTGGCTACCGGGGTTGGCGAAGTCTGAAAACGCCAATTCAAATTGATTGGCGTAGTAAGCCATCAGCGACCGACCTTCTGTCGGTGGCTCATCCGCCCGGTTAAAGAAGGGCATGCGCATGGCGCCCATTTCAAACGGTGTATGGCTTACTGCCGAGTTTTGGCTACCGGGAGCGGTCAGATGCCTGCCGCCGATGCGTCTGGATTGTTCGATGAGAGTGATATGGGTAAAGCCGCAGCGATAGAGTTCTCTGGCGGCGGTCAGGCCTGTGACGCCGGCGCCGATGATGCAGATTTTATGTTGCGGGTCAGTTGCCTTGGCGATGCCGTTTTCCTGTTCTACCAGTGCACGATAGTCAAAGCACAAATCCGGCGGATTGGGAAAGCGAGCCGCCCATTTGCTTTTAGCCGAGCGCTTTGTTCGGGCGGCCTCCTTGGCGATGTATGAAGGGTAGTTGTAGCTTGATCCGATAGTCATGGTTGATCTTCCCTGATGGTGTTTGCAGGGAAGATTTTCAAGTTTTTTAAGGGGCTGCGTCTGTGGGCGGGGTTGGGTTCTTCGGCGCTCTGTATTCCGCTTTTTGCGTAGGAAAATGCACAGCGAAAGAACTGCGTGGCCGGCGCAAGATCTGCGTGGAAGCGAGCAGGCTCGCTTCCACATTCGGTTGGTGTTCGGCTACGCAGCCTGCTGAAACTGCTGCCGATACTGATTCGGCGACAACTCCGTGTGCTGGCGGAACAACCGGGCGAAGAAGCTCGCATCGTCATAGCCGACTTCATAGCTGATGGTCTTGATGCTCTTGCGGCTGCCGGACAGCAAGCCCTTGGCGGTTTCGATGCGCAGGCGCTGCAGGTAATGCAGTGGCTTGTCGCCGGTGGCGGTCTGGAAGCGGCGCATGAAGTTGCGGATGCTCATGCCGTGTTCGCGGGCGACGTCCTCGAAACGGAACTTGTCGGCGAAGTGATCTTCGAGCCAGTGCTGGATCTGCAGGATGATCACGTCCTGGTGCAGCTTCTGCCCGCCGAATCCAATCCGTCCCGGTGAATAACTGCGCTGCACTTCGTAGAGGATGTCCCGGGCCACGGCCTGGGACACGTTGGCGCCGCAGAAACGCTCGATCAGGTAAATGTACAAATCGCAGGCCGAGGTGGTGCCGCCGGCGCAGTACAGGTTGTCGGCGTCGGTCAGGTGCTTGTCCTGATTGAGCTGGACCTGGGGGAAACGTTCGGCGAAGGCATTGAAGAACCGCCAGTAGGTGGTCGCTTCCTTGCCATTGAGCAACCCGGCTTCGGCCAGCCAGAAAACACCGGTGGCTTCGCCGCACAGTACGGCACCGCGCGCATGTTGTTGGCGCAGCCAGGGCAGGACTTGCGGGTAACGCTTGCAGAGGCTGTCGAAATCATCCCAGAACGCCGGAAGAACGATGATGTCGGCGTTTTCCAGCCCGCCGTCCACCGGAATCATCACATCACTGAAAGTGTTGACCGGTTTGCCGTCGGGGCTGACCAGACGGGTTTCGAACGCCGGTGTCAGGCCCTGGCCCAGCTGTTTGCCGTAGCGCAGGCTGGCGAGGTGGAAGAAATCCTTGGCTTGCATGAGGGTGGAAGCGAAAACCCGGTCGATGGCCAGGATGCTGACGCGCCGCAGGGGCGTGGAGGCTTGGTTAGACATAATTCAACTTTATTTTTATAGGGGGAAGTGGTCACCAGACGGCTGGATCGTCTTATTTTTTGTCGGATGTGTCCAGTGTCCTGTATCGGAAGCGAGGCTTAGTCTCTGAAGGTCAACTCATTCTAAAAACAAAGAAAAGGTGCCGCATGATCCCCAGAACCCTGTTCAGTTCCGAGCACGAGCTTTTCCGCGACAGCGTGCGGACGTTCCTCGAAAAAGAGGCGGTGCCGTTCCATGGGCAATGGGAAAAACAGGGCTATATCGACCGCAAACTGTGGAACAAGGCGGGGGAGGCGGGGATGCTTTGCTCGCACTTGCCGGAAGAGTACGGCGGCCTGGGAGCGGACTTTCTCTACAGTGCGGTGGTGATCGAAGAAGTGGGGCGACTGGGCCTGACCGGCATCGGTTTTTCCCTGCACTCGGACATCGTGGCGCCCTACATCCTGCATTACGGCAGTGAGGCGCTGAAGCATAAATACCTGCCGAAACTGGTGTCCGGCGAGATGGTTACCGCGATCGCCATGACTGAACCGGGCGCTGGTTCCGATTTGCAGGGGGTGAAAACCACGGCCGTGCTCGATGGCGATGAGTACGTGATCAACGGCTCGAAAACCTTTATCACCAATGGCTACCTGGCCGATCTGGTGATCGTCGTCGCCAAGACCGATCCGAAGGCCGGCGCGAAGGGCACCAGTCTGTTTCTGGTGGAAGCCAATACGCCGGGCTTCGACAAGGGCAAGCGCCTGGAGAAGGTCGGGATGAAAGCCCAGGACACCTCGGAGCTGTTCTTCCAGGATGTGCGTGTGCCCAAGGAAAACCTGCTGGGCCAGGCCGGGATGGGCTTTGCCTACCTGATGCAGGAGTTGCCTCAGGAGCGCCTCACCGTGGCCATTGGCGGATTGGCTTCAGCCGAAGCTGCGCTGCAATGGACGCTGGACTACACCCGCGAGCGCAAGGCGTTCGGCAAGTCGATCGCGGATTTCCAGAATACCCGGTTCAAGCTGGCGGAGATGGCCACGGAAATCCAGATCGGTCGGGTCTTCGTCGACCGCTGCCTGGAACTGCACCTGCAAGGCAAGCTCGACGTGCCGACGGCGGCGATGGCCAAGTACTGGGGCACCGACCTGCAGTGCAAGGTGCTCGACGAGTGTGTGCAGTTGCACGGTGGCTACGGGTTCATGTGGGAGTACCCGATCGCGCGGGCATGGGCGGATTCGCGGGTGCAGCGGATCTATGCCGGCACCAATGAAATCATGAAGGAGATTATTGCGCGGTCGCTTTGATTGGCGCTGATGGTTGAAAAGATCGCAGCCTCCGGCAGCTCCTACACAGAATTGGCGTACACCCTGTAGGAGCTGCCGAAGGCTGCGATCTTTTCGTGGTCATGACAAATTATGGAGCCGGATTCGGATGATCCTTGTGAATCGCCTCGATCCCTTCCAGCACTTCCTCCGACAGCTTCAAGTCGAAACTGCCGATGTTGCTCTCCAGTTGCTCCATCGTCGTCGCGCCAATGATGTTGCTGGTCACGAACGGCTGCTGCGTGACGAACGCCAGGGCCATTTGCGCCGGGTCCAGGCCGTGCTCGCGAGCCAGGGCCACGTAACGGCTGCAGGCGGCTTCCGACTGCGGATTGAAATAGCGGCTGAAGCGGCTGTAGAGGCTCAGGCGACCTTTTGGTGGGCGGGCGCCACCTTCGTACTTGCCTGACAGGAAGCCGAACGCCAGCGGTGAATAGGCCAGCAGCCCGCACTGTTCGCGGATGGCGATTTCCGCCAGGCCGACTTCAAAGCTGCGGTTGAGCAGGTTGTACGGGTTCTGGATCGACACCGCACGCGGCCAGCCTCGGGCTTCGGCCAGGGCCAGGAAGCGCATGGTGCCCCATGGTGTCTCGTTGGACAGGCCGATGTGGCGGATCTTGCCGGCGCGGACCTGCTCGTCCAGCGCTTCGAGGGTGTCCTCCAGTGGGGTCAGGTTGGCTTCGATCTTGTGCTTGTAGCCCAGTTGTCCGAAAAAGTTGGTGCTGCGTTCCGGCCAGTGCAGTTGGTACAGGTCGATGTAGTCAGTCTGCAGGCGCTGGAGGCTGGCATCCACCGCTTCGGTGATGTGCTGGCGGTTGTGGCGCAGGTTTTTATCGCGAATGTAGTCGATGGTGTTGCCGGGGCCGGCGATCTTGCTGGCCAGGATCCAGTCGCCGCGGTCGCCGCGGCTTTTGAAGTAGTTGCCGATGTAGCGTTCGGTGGTGGCGTAGGTTTCGGCCTTGGGTGGCACCGGGTACATCTCGGCGGTGTCGATGAAGTTGATCCCGGCACGCTTGGCCCGCTCAATCTGGGCGAAGGCCTCTGCCTCGCTGTTTTGCTCGCCCCAGGTCATGGTTCCGAGGCAGAGGGCACTCACGTTCAGATTGGTTCGGCCTAGCTGGCGATAGTCCATCGGGTGCTCCTTGGGCAAAACAATCATAAAAGCAGGTTGAATTATTTTTCGCAATCTGCATAATTGCGCACCTCTTTCTGCAGTGGAAGTGATGCGCCGCCGCCGAAGAATCTTGCCGTTGAACGGACGCGCCGACCCGAGCCCCCGAAAGCGTCTGTATCCGGCTGCCTTTGACTTGTCAAAGTACGCACTATTCAGTAAGATCCGCCGTCTAATTTACAGGGCGGCCCCTGAGGCTATAAAGAATGAAAACTTTTACTGCTAAACCAGAAACAGTAAAGCGCGACTGGTTTGTCGTCGACGCTGCTGGTCAGACCCTGGGTCGTCTGGCCACCGAAATCGCGAGCCGTCTGCGTGGCAAGCACAAGCCTGAGTACACTCCTCACGTTGACACCGGCGACTACATCGTCGTAATCAACGCTGAGCAGATCCGTGTTACCGGTGCTAAAACCACTGACAAAATGTACTACTCCCACTCCGGTTTCCCGGGCGGCATCAAGTCGATCAACTTTGAAAAGCTGATCGCCAAGGCCCCTGAGCGCGTGATCGAGACCGCGGTTAAAGGCATGCTGCCTAAAAACCCACTGGGTCGCGACATGTACCGTAAGCTGAAAGTCTATGCGGGCGCTGCACACCCACATACTGCTCAGCAGCCCCAAGAACTGAAGTTTTAACGGAATAGTACATTATGTCGGCGACTCAAAATTACGGCACTGGCCGTCGCAAGACCGCAACCGCACGCGTTTTCCTGCGTCCGGGTACTGGTAACATCTCCATCAACAACCGTTCGCTGGATAACTTCTTCGGCCGCGAAACTGCCCGCATGGTAGTTCGTCAGCCGCTGGAGCTGACTGAGACTGTCGAGAAGTTCGACATCTACGTCACCGTGATCGGCGGTGGTGTGAGTGGTCAGGCTGGCGCAATCCGCCACGGTATCACTCGTGCCCTGATGGACTACGACGAGACTCTGCGCAGCGCCCTGCGTAAAGCCGGCTTCGTAACCCGCGATGCTCGTGAAGTTGAACGTAAGAAAGTCGGTCTGCGTAAAGCGCGTAAGCGTCCGCAGTACTCGAAGCGTTAATTCGCTTTCACGTTCAAAAAAGAACGCCCAGTTTCCTCACGGAGCTGGGCGTTTTTTTATGTCTGCGATTTATCAAAGAATTGCGCTGTGACAACTTGCCACATCCGCAGACGCCCTATACTACAAGGCTTGGGGGTGATGGGTTCCGGTAATTACCTTGTCAGAATTGGGGCTTTTCATTACCATTCGGCAAAATTTTTATAAGTACATAGTTTTACTTAGTAGACGCCTGATTTAACAGGCCACAAAGCTGATGGGAGAGGACTGAATGAGCAATGACGGCGTGAATGCAGGCCGGCGTCGCTTCTTGGTAGCAGCCACATCCGTGGTGGGTGCTGCAGGAGCGGTGGGGGCTGCGGTCCCGTTCGTGGGGTCATGGTTTCCCAGTGCCAAGGCGAAAGCCGCAGGTGCACCGGTGAAAGTGAATGTCAGCAAGATCGAGCCAGGCCAGCAGATGATTGCTGAGTGGCGCGGCCAGCCGGTGTTCATCGTCCGCCGTACACAGGAAATCCTGGGGAATCTGAAGAAGATCGAGGGCCAGCTCGCTGACCCGACCTCCAAGAACTCGACGCAACCGACTTACGTTGATCCGGAAACCCGTTCGATCAAACCCGAGGTCCTGCTGCTGATCGGTATCTGCACGCACCTGGGTTGCTCGCCGACCTTCCGTCCCGAAGTGGCACCTGCGGATCTGGGTAAAGACTGGGTAGGCGGCTATTTCTGCCCTTGCCACGGCTCCCACTACGATCTGGCTGGTCGCGTCTACAAGTCGCAGCCTGCGCCTTTGAACCT
This sequence comes from Pseudomonas monachiensis, assembly GCF_047345015.1. NCBI lineage: Bacteria > Pseudomonadati > Pseudomonadota > Gammaproteobacteria > Pseudomonadales > Pseudomonadaceae > Pseudomonas > Pseudomonas monachiensis. The sequence goes on along the minus strand of NZ_CP178857.1, from coordinate 5,132,455 downwards.
GCCAGTTCCCCCGCATTCCTATGAGACCGATGAAATTATTATCATTGGCGTCGATACGGAGAAAGCGTGATGAGCAAGTTCATGGATTGGGTTGATGCGCGCTTTCCCGCCACCAAAATGTGGGAAGACCATCTCAGCAAGTATTACGCACCGAAGAACTTCAACTTCTTCTACTTCTTTGGCTCCCTGGCGCTGCTCGTTCTGGTCAACCAGATCGTCACCGGTGTCTGGCTGACCATGAGCTACAACCCGTCGGCGGAAGAGGCGTTCGCCTCCGTCGAATACATCATGCGTGACGTCGAGTACGGCTCGATCCTGCGTCTGTTGCACTCCACCGGCGCTTCGGCGTTCTTCATCGTGGTCTATCTGCACATGTTCCGTGGCCTGCTCTACGGTTCGTACCAGAAGCCTCGTGAGCTGGTGTGGGTCTTCGGCATGCTGATCTACCTGGCGCTGATGGCCGAAGCCTTCATGGGCTACCTGCTGCCGTGGGGCCAGATGTCCTACTGGGGTGCCCAGGTGATCATCTCGCTGTTCGGTGCGATCCCGGTCATCGGCAACGACCTGACCCAGTGGATTCGTGGTGACTACCTGATTTCCGGTATTACCCTGAACCGCTTCTTCGCCCTGCACGTGGTTGCCCTGCCAATCGTTATCCTGGGTCTGGTGGTGCTGCACATCCTGGCGTTGCACGAAGTCGGTTCGAACAACCCGGACGGCGTCGACATCAAGAAGCACAAGGACGAAAACGGCATACCGCTGGACGGCATTGCCTTCCACCCGTACTACACCGTGAAAGATATCGTCGGTGTGGTGGTGTTCCTGTTCATCTTCTGCTCGATCGTGTTCTTCTTCCCGGAAATGGGCGGCTACTTCCTTGAAAAGCCGAACTTTGAAGTGGCGAACGCCTTCAAGACCCCAGAGCACATCGCTCCGGTCTGGTACTTCACCCCGTTCTACGCCATCTTGCGTGCGATTCCGGACAAGCTCCTGGGTGTGATCGCCATGGGTGCGGCCATCGCTGTGCTGTTCGTCCTGCCATGGCTGGACCGTAGCCCGGTCAAGTCGATGCGCTACAAGGGCTGGCTGAGCAAGATCTGGCTCTGGGTGTTCTGCATCTCGTTCGTGATCCTGGGCGTGCTGGGCGTATTGGCCCCAACCCCTGAGCGTACGCTGTTGTCGCAGGTATGTACCTTCCTGTACTTCGCCTACTTCATTCTGATGCCGTTCTACACCAGGCTCGAGAAGACCAAACCGGTTCCGGAAAGGGTGACTGGCTGATGAAAAAACTATTTGCTGTATTGATGCTTGCTGCGCTGCCAGTGTTTGCTTTCGCGGCTGAGCACGGTGGCCCCGAGCTGGAAAAGGTCGATATCGACGTTTCCGATAAAGCGGCCATGCAGGACGGCGCGCGTACGTTCGCCAACTACTGCATGGGTTGCCACAGTGCCAAGTTCCAACGCTATGAGCGTGTTGCCGACGACCTGGGCATTCCCCACGAGTTGATGCTCGAGAAGCTGGTGTTCACTGGCGCCAAGATCGGCGACCACATGAGCATCGGCATGCAGCCGGCGGACGCCAAGGCCTGGTTTGGCGCAGCGCCGCCGGACCTGACCCTGGTTGCCCGTGTTCGCGGCACCGACTGGCTCTACGGTTACCTGAGGTCGTTCTACGAAGACCCTGCGCGTCCATGGGGCGTGAACAACAAGGTCTTCCCGAACGTGGGCATGCCTAACGTCCTGGCCGGCCTGCAAGGTCGCCAGGTGGTTGGCTGCAAACAGGTTCAGATCGTCGAGGGCGGCAAGAAGCAATATGATCCTCTGACCGGTACGGCGCTGACTCATGAAGCGTGCGATCAGTTGACCATCGTGCCGAAAAGCGGTGCCCTGACTGCAGAGCAGTTCGATGAGAAGGTCAAGAATCTGGTAACCTTCCTGGCTTACTCGGCTAACCCGGTTAAGCTGCAACATCAGCGCATCGGTACATACGTATTGTTGTACCTGGCGTTCTTCTTCGTCTTCGCTTACCTGCTCAAGCGCGAATACTGGAAAGACGTGCACTGATAAAGCTTCAAGCTATTGCTGTTAATCGCGCGCGCCCAAGGGCGCCTCTGAAGATGTAGCGAAACTGGTGATCCAGTCGTTACGGGAGGCGCCCTCTGGGCGCGCTCGTTTTTGAGCTTTCGATAATTTCTACAAGCGAGGAGGATCGCCATGGGCGTGACCAATCGGTTGGCCTGTTACTCCGACCCCGCCGACCACTATTCCCACCGAGTGCGCATCGTACTGGCAGAGAAGGGTGTCAGCGCCGAGATCATTTACGTGGAGGCTGGTCGCCAGCCGCCTAAACTGATTGAGGTGAACCCTTATGGCAGTCTGCCCACACTGGTCGATCGTGACCTGGCGTTGTGGGAGTCGACTGTGGTGATGGAATACCTGGATGAGCGTTACCCGCATCCGCCGCTACTGCCGGTTTATCCCGTGGCGCGTGCCAACAGTCGCCTGCTGATACACCGCATTCAGCGCGACTGGTGTGGTCTGGTGGACCTGATTCTGGATTCGCGGACCAAGGAAGCGGCCCGTGCCGTGGCTCGAAAAGAGTTGCGCGAAAGCCTGACGGGTGTGTCGCCACTGTTTGCCGACAAACCGTTTTTCCTCAGTGAGGAACAAAGTCTGGTGGATTGCTGCCTATTGCCAATACTCTGGCGATTGCCGATTCTGGGTATAGAACTGCCGCGGCCGGCCAAGCCGCTGCTTGATTATATGGAGCGCCAGTTTGCGCGTGAGGCTTTCCAGGCGAGTCTGTCTGGTGTCGAACGCGACATGCGCTAAGGCTTAAGGAGCCGTTATGAACTCCAGTCGACCTTATCTGGTCCGTGCGCTCTATGAGTGGATTGTGGACAACGATTGCACCCCGCACATGCTGGTCAATTCCGAGTACCCGTCGGTGCAGGTGCCTCAGGGGTTTGCCAGTGACGGACAGATCGTCCTGAACGTATCGCCACAAGCCGTGCGTCATTTGCACATGGATAACGAAGCGGTCAGTTTCGAAGGGCGCTTTGGTGGCGTACCGCACACCTTGTACGTGCCGATTGCTTCGATCCTGGGCATCTACGCCCGGGAGAATGGCCAGGGCATGGTGTTCGATCTGGAGTCGCCCATGGGCGAGGACGACGAGATCGAACCGGATGACGATCTACCGCCACCCGACAGTGAGCCGCCGCGTCCAAGCGGTCGCCCCAGTCTGAAAGTGGTGAAGTAATAAAAAAGGCGATCCAGATGGATCGCCTTTTTTATGCGTGGGATTGCAGGTCAGTCGATGTACTCGAACAGCTTCACAATCTTCTGCACGCCGGATACGCCTTGTACCAGGTTGGTCGCCTGCGCAGCTTCCTGCTTGGTCAGCAGGCCCAGCAAGTAGACGATGCCGTTTTCAGTGACAACCTTGATGCGCGAGCCGGGGATGTTCGCATCGGCGAGCATCTGGGTCTTGATCTTGGTGGTCAGCCAGATGTCGTTCTGGCGTGCCAGCAACGAGGACGGTGGCAGGACTTGCAGTTCGTTGTGTACCTGTTTCACGCGCTGGACGGCGGCGGCGGCCTGTTCGGCCTTGGCCTTGAGGTCCGCGCGTGGCGTTTGCCCGGCGAGCAGCACGACACCGTTGAAGCTGGTGACGACGATGTGCGAATCCTTATCCAGGGCCGGGTCGGCCTTGGCGACGTTCACACCAACCTTGGTGTCGATCAGGGAATCGTCGATCTTGCTGCCCAATGTGCGAGTGCCACGGTCATCTTCAATCGGTGCTTCGCGGCTGGCAGTCACCACCGAGGTGCAGCCGCTGATGCCGAGGCACAGGGTCAAGGCCAGTAGGCCAAGGCGATTAGGGGTCATTCTTCACTCCCGAACAATTGGCTGTCGATCAAGTCGCAAAGGCAGTGGATCGCCAGCAGGTGGACTTCTTGAATACGAGCGGTGACGTTGGCCGGCACGCGAATCTCGACGTCCTCGGGCAACAGGAGCGACGCCATGCCGCCGCCATCACGCCCCGTCAATGCTACGACAATCATTTCGCGATCATGTGCGGCCTGGATCGCTTGAATTATGTTGGCCGAGTTGCCGCTGGTGGAGATAGCCAGCAACACATCGCCCGGTTGGCCGAGTGCACGGATCTGCTTGGAGAAGATTTCGTTGTAGCTGTAGTCGTTGGCGATCGAGGTGATCGTCGAACTGTCGGTCGTCAGGGCGATGGCCGGCAGGCTCGGGCGTTCGCGCTCAAAGCGATTGAGCAGTTCGGACGAGAAGTGCTGGGCATCGCCGGCAGAGCCGCCGTTGCCGCAGGAAAGCATTTTGCCTTCGTTGAGCAGGGCGTTGACCATGACCTGGCTGGCTTGCTCGATGTGCGGTGCAAGTACTTCCATCGCCTGTTGCTTGGTGTCGATACTGGCCTGAAAAAGCTGGCGAATTCGCGATTGCATGTCCATCTGTGTGACCTTAAGTAGCGCGGCTGTTCGGCACGTGAATGTGCAGCCCGCAAAGCAAAGAGCAAAAATGTTGGGTGATAGTGTCCGGTTCGCAATGCCGGCGATCAGCCGTCGAAGGCATTCTGTAGCCAATTCAACTGATCGAGGTTGCTGTCGATGGCAATCACGTCGAAGCGGCAAGGGGAATTGGCCCAGCGCGGCTCGCGCTGAAGAAAATATTGCGCGGCGAAAATCAGTTTTTGCCGTTTGCGCTCATCGATGCTATCGAGCGCGCCACCCCATTGAGTGTTTTTTCTGTAGCGGACTTCAACGAATACTACTGTATCGCCATCTAGCATGACCAGATCAAGCTCGCCGCGTTTACACAACCAGTTCTGCGCCAGCAGGCGCAGACCCTGTTGTTGAAGATGCTCGAGCGCATGGCGCTCGGCATCCTTGCCGCTTTGCTGGCGTGACCTGTCGGGCATCAGCGAGCGGTGTCCGGCAGGCGCTGAACCTGGCCATTGACGAACTCGGCCCATGGCAACTGGCGCACGACCCGCTGGCTCTGAGACATGCCAAGGCTGCCCGACTCACCGTCGATGCGGCTGTCCGGCAGTGACTTGAGCTGGCCCAGGCGTGGTGCCAGGCGATAGGCGTCCACACCCATGGCATACAGGCGCCCCAGGCTGCCGGCGGCTTGTGGCCACTGGGCAGTGACCTGGCGGCGCAGTGGATCGTTGGCGTCCAGCAACCATGGCGTCTCGCAGAAGCGAATGCCATTCATGTCGTTGTACTGGTTGACGTCACCGCTGGCGCTGAACACGTGGGAGGTGGCGTAGACCGGAACATCACCTGCGTACTGGAAGTTCAGGGTCGGTTTGATCTGCTGGGCCTGTTGCGGCGTTGCGGCGAGGAAAATGAACTCGATGTCCTGGCGGCGCGATGGCTGGGCGGCCACTTGCGAGCCAACGGTGCTTTGCAGGCTCTTGGCGCGACCTTCGCTCTGACGCAGCTGGAACATGTCGGCAATCTGCTGGGCCAACTGGACCGGCTGGTCGACGCGTTCGATGGCGACGATGGTGCCGCCATTGGCTTGCCAATCCTGGCTGAACGCCTTGAGCACACGGTCGCCCCATTCACCTTTTGGCACCATGATGGCTGCGCGATGCAGGCCGTCGGCGCGAGCGCGGCGCGACACTTCGCGGGCTTCGTCTTCAGCGGCAAGACCGAACTGGAACAACTGCGCCGGGCCTTGATCGCCCTCGCTGTAATTGAGCGCCAGGGTGGTGATCGGTAACTGCGGACGAGTGCTCAGCTGTTTGACCAGCGGCTTCTCCAGCGGGCCGACGACCAGTTGCACGCCATCGGCCTGGGCCTTGCGGTAGAACTCGTCCATGGACGTCAGGCGCGAGCTGTCATAGAACTCGATGGCGGGTGGTTTCTGCCCGGCCTGCTGGGCCTGGTAGTGAGCGGCCATGAAACCGTCGCGCAGCGCTTTGCCAACCGAGGCCAGTTGGCCGTCCTGAGGCAGCAGCAGGGCAATCTTGTTCAGGGGCTGGCTGGCCAGCTCCTTGAGTTGGGTCAGTGGCTGCGGCAATTGTTTGGCTGCCGGGTGCTTCGGATTCTGCGCGCGCCAGTTGTCGATGGCGGCCTGTTGCTGCTCCAGGGTGCCGGCGGATTTCACGGCCAGTGCCAAGGCCATCCAGCCGCCGAGATCGTCGGTGGTGTTTGGCTGCAACTGATCGGTCGGTAGCGAAGCGATCAGGGTCCAGATGGCTTCATGGTTTTTGCTTGCGGCTTCACCTTCGAGCATCGGGGCGATGAAAATGCGCTGGCGAGCGGCGGCGAGGGTCTGGCCATCGGCTTCAAGGGCGCGGGCGTGAACGGTGCCGGTGCGGACCTGTTGTTCGTCGGGCAGTTCGCTCAAGTACTGCAGGCTCGGATGGCTCAAGGCGGCCAGCGCGGCCTTGGGCTGATTGCGGGTCATGGCCAGTTCAGCCGCCAGGGTGTTGGCGAAAACCTGTGGGGCCGGCTTGAGCTGTTCGACAGGAACCTGTTGCAGGATTTGCGCGGACTGGCCGGCATTGCCCTGGCGATAGGCCAGGTCGGCAGCGCTCAAGCGCAGCAAGGCAGCATCTTCCGGTGATTTGCTTTGGGAGGCCTTCTCAAGCAGTTGCTCGATACTGGCATCCGGTGTCCGTGGTAGTTCGCCAAGGCTGGACGAGGGCGAGCTGGCGCAAGCCGCCAGCAAGGCAGCGAGGCAGAGGGCAGATAACAGCCGCAGGCAAGCGATCATGTAAGCGTTCCTGATACTCGATCAAATTAGCGTGGAATTGTACCCAAGCACTGGCCGGGGCGCGATGTTACTGGCGTGAATCGATCAATTTAGCTGGTGTAAATGTTGCGCCAGCGCACAAACGGTCACCGATACCTTGTTTGCTTACGGGTTCGAGAGTCTCGCTACGCGCTACAATGGCGACTTTTACCGATCATGAGGTGTGCGCTTTGACTGCTCCAGGTGCTTTGAATTCCGCTGCTGGCTCGCTTTATGTGGTGGCGACGCCCATCGGCAACCTGGATGACATCAGTGCGCGGGCGCTGAAGATTCTGCGCGAAGTGGCCTTGATTGCCGCGGAAGACACTCGTCACTCCCAGCGCTTGATGCAACATTTCGGCATCTCGACGCCATTGGCGGCCTGCCATGAGCACAACGAGCGTGATGAAGGTAGCCGCTTTATCACGCGCCTGCTTGCCGGTGACAGCGTGGCGTTGATCTCGGATGCCGGGACGCCGCTGATTTCCGATCCGGGTTATCACCTGGTGCGGCAGGCCAGGGCGGCGGGCATCAGTGTGGTGCCGGTTCCGGGTGCTTGCGCATTGATTGCGGCGTTGTCGGCGGCCGGGCTGCCTTCCGACCGATTCATTTTCGAAGGTTTTCTGCCGGCCAAGGCGGTGGGGCGGCGTGCGCGTCTCGAGCAGGTAAAGGAAGAGCCTCGTACATTGATCTTCTATGAGGCCCCGCATCGCATCCTGGAATGCCTTCAGGACATGGAGTTGGTGTTCGGTCCCGAGCGCCCGGCGCTGCTTGCCCGTGAGCTGACCAAGACGTTTGAGACTCTCAAGGGGCTGCCGTTGGCTGAGCTGCGCGAGTTTGTCGAGTCGGACAGCAATCAGCAGCGTGGCGAGTGCGTGGTGCTGGTGGCGGGCTGGTCCGCGCCCGAGGAGGAAGGCACCGTCAGCAGCGAGGCGATGCGCATCCTCAACCTGTTGCTCGAAGAAATGCCGCTCAAGCGTGCGGCGGCTTTGGCGGCGCAAATCACCGGCGAGCGAAAGAATGTGCTGTACCAGATCGCGCTGGATCAGCAGAAGGGCGAGTAAAACCCGACGCACAGGCGTGCTCTATGGCGCTTGGTGCTTGTTCTTCAGGCGCTCTGCCGGTAACCTTCGCGGCGGAGAGTCGATCGGACAGTCGCTGCCCTCTATGAAAATTAGGGGGGGGAGGAAAGTCCGGGCTCCATAGGGCGAAGTGCCAGGTAATGCCTGGGAGGCGTGAGCCTACGGAAAGTGCCACAGAAAATAACCGCCTAAGCGCTTCGGCGCCGGTAAGGGTGAAAAGGTGCGGTAAGAGCGCACCGCACGTCTGGCAACAGTTCGTGGCTAGGTAAACCCCACTTGGAGCAAGACCAAATAGGGTCCCAAGGCGTGGCCCGCGCTGGGACCGGGTAGGTTGCTAAAGATGTCCAGTGATGGCCATCGTAGACGAATGACTGTTCAAGACAGAACCCGGCTTACAGATCGACTCTCCACCTTTTTCTTTCCTCTGCTTGAATCATCAGGCAGGGGGGCAAGTGATAGCAATTTCCCTCCTTACACAATCATCCGCAGAACCTCTTTTGTAATACCAAAAAAATCTTACTCTTAATAAATTACTTTAACTTTCGAACGCAGCCTTCTGTGCTGATTCAAGTTATTGGTCAGTTTCATCTGCCGGATTCTCGTTACCTCTCCGTTAATGCTCCTAAATCTCAGTTCTGTAAGGGTTTTCCTTTACTCCGCGCCTTGACGGTGTGGTGGGCGCATTCCTATAGTGTGCGCAAGTGGCGGAAAGTGGCATGAAGTGGGTTTTTTGAACTCAAAACGCTAGAATTTGGAGAAACGCTGACGTGTTTCGCGGAGCCAACGCTATCAGTCTCGATGCAAAGGGCCGTCTCGCTATGCCGAGCCGGTACCGTGACGAGCTCGATTCGCGTAGCTCCGGTCAATTGATCGTGACAATTGATGCCGTTGATCCTTGTTTGTGTGTTTACCCCCTCGATGAGTGGGAAATTATTGAAACCAAACTGCGCGCATTGCCTTCGCTTCGCGAAGAGAACCGTCGCCTGCAACGTTTACTGATTGGTAATGCCGTCGACCTCGAGCTCGATGGCAGTGGTCGTTTTCTGGTTCCACCGCGTCTTCGTGAATATGCCAAGTTGGATAAGCGCGCGATGTTGGTAGGCCAACTGAACAAGTTCCAATTGTGGGACGAGGATGCCTGGAACGCGGTTTCTGCCGCTGACCTGGCTGCCATTCAACAACCGGGCGCGATGCCTGATGAACTGCGTGATTTGATCCTGTGACTATTGATAGCGGCTTTAACCACATCACCGTACTGCTTGACGAAGCCGTCGAGGCTCTCGCCGTACGTCCTGATGGCTGCTATCTGGACGGTACGTTCGGACGCGGCGGACACAGCCGGTTGATCCTCAGCCAGCTCGGACCCGATGGTCGGTTGCTCGGATTCGATAAGGATCCACAAGCGATTGCCACCGGGCAAGCGCTAGCGGCCGAAGACGGCCGCTTTGTCGTTGTGCAGCGCAGCTTTGCCGAGCTCGGTTCGGAAGTCGCCGAACGCGGTCTGGCCGGCAAGGTCAGCGGCGTGCTGCTGGATCTGGGGGTGTCTTCGCCACAGCTCGATGATCCTGAACGCGGCTTCAGCTTCCTCAATGACGGCCCGCTGGACATGCGCATGGATCCGTCCCGTGGCATCAGCGCCGCCGAATTCGTCAACACCGCGCCCGTGGAGGAAATCGCCCGGGTGTTCAAGGAATACGGCGAAGAGCGTTTCTCCGGTCGCATGGCCCGTGCCGTGGCCGAGCGCCGCGACATCAGGCCATTCGAGCGTACCGGTGACCTGGCAGAAGTCCTGAAGGTCGCCAACCCGGCGTGGGAAAAGGGCAAGAACCCTGCAACCCGCGCGTTCCAGGGATTGCGTATTCACGTCAACAACGAACTGGGTGATCTGGAAACCGGCCTCGAAGCCGCTCTGGAATGCCTGGAAGTGGGTGGTCGCCTGGTGGTGATCAGCTTCCACTCCCTTGAAGACCGTATCGTCAAACTGTTCATGCGCAAGCTGGTCAAAGGCGAAGCCGACAACCTGCCGCGCAACCTGCCGGTTCGGCATGTCGCCTTCGAACCGAAAATCAAAGTCCATGGCAAAGCGCAGACGGCCTCCGACGCCGAACTCAAAGCCAACCCACGTTCCCGTAGCGCTGTCATGCGTGTGGCGGAGAAGCTGCGGTGAGCAGGCTTTTCGCCAAGCCATTGCCCGGCGGAAGCTTCTTCATGCTGCTGCTGTTTGTCGGCGTGCTCGTGTCGGCCATCGGCGTGTCCTACAGCGCGCACTGGAACCGTCAGCTATTGAATTCGCTGTACAACGAACTGAGCGTGCGCGACAAGGCGCAGGCGGAGTGGGGCCGGTTGATTCTGGAGCAGAGCACCTGGACCGCCCACAGCCGTATCGAAGTGCTGGCCACCGAACAATTGAAAATGCACATCCCCGGTGCCGCTGACGTGAAGATGGTGGCGCCATGATGAAACTCGAAGGTGCACTCTTTCCTTGGCGGTTCCGCGTGGTGCTGGGTTTGCTAGGGATAATGGTGGCCGCGATTGCCTGGCGCATCATCGATTTGCAAGTGGTCGACCGTGCCTTCCTTAAAGGTCAGGGCGATGCCCGCAGTGTTCGTCATATTCCGATTCCGGCTCACCGTGGTCTGATCACCGACCGTAACGGCGAGCCATTGGCCGTGAGTACTCCTGTCACCACCCTTTGGGCCAATGCCAAGGAGATGCAAACGGCCAAAGAGAAGTGGCCAGCATTGGCCGCTGCGCTGGGGCAAGACCCTAAAGCCTTGGCCGAGCGCCTTGAAGCGCAAGCCAATAAAGAATTCATTTACCTGGTGCGCGGGCTGACGCCTGAGCAGGGCCAGGCCGTGCTCGATCTGAAAGTGCCAGGCGTCTATGGCATCGAAGAGTTCCGCCGTTTCTATCCGGCCGGTGAAGTGACCGCGCATATGGTCGGCTTTACCGACATCGATGACCATGGAAAGGAAGGTATCGAACTGGCCTATGACGAATGGCTGGCCGGGGTGCCGGGTAAACGACAAGTCATCAAGGACCGGCGCGGCCGGTTGATCAAGGATGTCCAGGTCACCAAAAACGCCAAGGCCGGAAAGCCCTTGGCGTTGTCCATTGACCTGCGCCTGCAATACCTGGCCAACCGCGAGTTGCGTAACGCGATCATCGAGAACGGCGCCAAGGCCGGCAGCCTGGTGATCATGGACGTGAAGACCGGCGAGATTCTCGCGATGGTCAACCAGCCGACCTACAACCCGAACAATCGCCGCAACCTGCAGCCGGCGATGATGCGTAACCGCGCCATGATCGACGTGTTCGAGCCAGGCTCGACCATGAAAGCGATCTCGATGAGCGCTGCCATCGAAACCGGCCGCTGGAAGCCGAGCGACACCGTCGAGGTGTATCCGGGCTCCCTGCAGATTGGCAAGTACACCATCAAGGACGTATCCAAGACCGAAGGCCCGGTGCTCGACCTGACCGGCATTCTGATCAATTCCAGTAACGTCGGCATGAGCAAGGTCGCGTTCGATATCGGCGGCGAAACCATTTTCCGTCTGGCGCAGAAAGTCGGGCTCGGCCAGGACACCGGCCTGGGCTTCCCGGGCGAGCGTGTCGGCAACCTGCCGAACTACCGCGAGTGGCGTAAGGCCGAGACCGCGACGCTGTCCTATGGCTACGGTGTTTCCGTGACAGCGATCCAGCTGGTCCATGCCTTCTCGGCCCTGGCCAACAATGGTCGCCTCGCACCGCTGACCCTGATCAAGACCGACAAGGCGCCGCAAACCACCCAGGTGTTGCCGGAGGCGGTCGCGAAAACCATGCAAGGCATGCTGCAACAAGTGATCGAAGCCCCGCGCGGTGTGTTCCGTGCGCAGGTACCGGCGTATCACGTGGGCGGCAAGTCGGGTACTGCGCGCAAAACCTCGGTCGGCACCAAGGGTTACGCCGAGAACTCCTACCGTTCGCTGTTCGCCGGCTTCGGCCCGATGAGCGATCCGCGTTACGCCATAGTGGTCGTAATCGACGAGCCGACCAAGGCCGGTTACTTCGGTGGCCTGGTTTCCGCGCCGGTGTTCAGTCGCGTGATGTCGGGCACCCTGCGCCTGATGAACATCACGCCGGACAACCTGCCACCAACTCAACAAGCGAACGCAACACCGGTCGTTCCGCTGAAAGCCAATGGAGGGCGCGGCTGATGTCTCTGAGCCTGAACAAGATTTTCCCTCATGCCGGCCACGATTTGCTGATTCGCGAACTCGCCCTGGACAGCCGCAATGTGCGCGCGGGCGATCTGTTCCTCGCCGTGCCAGGCGGGAAGTTCGATGGGCGCGCGCATATTGCCGACGCCTTGCAGCGCGGTGCAGCCGCGGTGGCCTATGAAGTAGAAGGCACCACGGTCCTGCCGATCACTGAAGTGCCACTGATTCCGGTCAAAGGTCTGGCGGCTCAGCTGTCGGACATCGCCGGGCGCTTTTATGGCGAGCCGAGCCATCACCTGAACCTGGTGGGCGTGACCGGCACCAACGGCAAGACCAGCGTGACGCAATTGGTTGCCCAGGCGCTGGATCTGCTCGGTCAGCACTGCGGTCTGGTCGGCACGCTCGGTTCGGGTTTCTTCGGCGCGCTGGAAAGCGGCCTGCACACCACGCCAAACCCGATTGCTGTGCAAGCGACCCTGGCGGACCTGAAAAAGGCCGGCGCCAAAGCCGTGGCGATGGAGGTTTCTTCCCATGGCCTGGACCAGGGCCGTGTGACTGCACTGGCGTTCGATGTGGCTGTGATGACCAACTTGTCTCGCGATCACCTGGATTATCACGGCACCATGCAGGCTTATGGCGAAGCCAAGGCCCGGCTATTTGACTGGAATGACTTGAAATGCCGCGTGGTCAACCTCGACGACGAGTTCGGCCGGCAACTGGCCGCCGACAAGCGCGAGTCGCGGGTGATCACCTACAGCCTGGAAGATTCCAGTGCCTACCTGTATTGCCGTCAGGCGCAATTCGACGACGAAGGCGTGCGCGCCACGCTGGTCACGCCACAGGGCGAGCACCACTTGCGCAGCACCTTGCTCGGTCGCTTCAACCTGAGCAATGTCCTGGCCGCGGTCGGCGCGTTGCTCGGTCTGGATTACGCCCTGGACGAAATCCTCACGGTCCTGCCGAAGCTTGAAGGCCCTGCCGGTCGCATGCAGCGTCTGGGCGGTGGCTCGCAGCCGCTGGTGGTGGTCGATTACGCCCACACTCCGGATGCCCTGGAAAAAGTATTGCTGGCCCTGCGTCCACACGCCAAGGGCCGGTTGCTGTGCCTGTTCGGCTGTGGCGGCGACCGCGATCGCGGCAAGCGTCCGTTGATGGCCGAAGTGGTTGAGCGCCTGGCCGATGGCGTGCTGGTGACCGATGACAATCCGCGCACTGAAGATCCATCGGTGATTTTCGATGACATCCGCGCCGGTTTCACGGCTGCGGATAAAGTGGAGTTCGTTGCCGGTCGTGGTCAGGCGATTGCCCGGCTGATCGCCAGTGCCTCGGCGGATGACGTGATTGTCCTGGCCGGTAAAGGTCACGAGGACTATCAGGAAATCAACGGCGAGCGTCATGCCTTTTCCGATCTGGTCGAGGCCGATCACGCCTTGACCGCGTGGGAGGTGGCCCATGCTTAAGGCCTTGAAGCTGAGTGAACTGACCGTTGCGCTGAATGCTCGCCTGGTGTCCGCCGATGCCAGCTTCGACGGCGTCAGCATCGACAGCCGCGCGATCAAGCCGGGTCAACTGTTTATTGCCCTGACCGGTCCGCGTTTTGACGGTCATGACTATCTCAATGATGTCGCCGCCAAGGGCGCCGTGGCTGCGCTGGTCGAACGTGAAGTGGCCGACAGCACGCTGCCGCAGTTGCTGGTCAGCGACACCCGCCAGGCGTTGGGTCAATTGGGTGCGCTGAATCGCGCCGCCTACACCCATCCGGTCGCGGCCGTCACCGGTTCCAGCGGCAAGACCACGGTCAAGGAGATGCTTGCGAGCATCCTGCGCACGCGCGGCGCGGTGCTGGCCACGCGTGGCAACCTGAACAACGACCTCGGCGTACCGCTTACCTTGCTCGAACTGGCGCCGGAGCACACCGCTGCCGTGATCGAGTTGGGTGCTTCGCGCCTGGGCGAAATTGCCTACACCGTCGGCCTGACCAGGCCGCACGTGGCCATTCTCAACAATGCCGGGACCGCCCACGTCGGCGAGTTCGGCGGTCCGGAAAAAATCGTCGAAGCCAAGGGCGAGATTATCGAAGGGCTGGATGCCGATGGCGTCGCCGTTCTCAATCTCGACGACAAGGCATTCGGGATCTGGAAGGCCCGCGCCGGCGACCGCAAAGTGCTGACGTTTGCGTTGAGCAACTCCAGCGCCGATTTCCATGCCAGTGACCTGGCCACCGATGCTCGTGGCTGCCCGGCATTCAACCTGCACAGCCCTGAAGGTGTGGAGCGCGTGCAACTGAACCTGCTTGGCACCCATAACGTCGCCAATGCCATGGCTGCCGCCGCTGCTGCTCATGCCTTGGGCGTGTCGCTGTTCGGTATCGCCACCGGCCTTGGTGCGGTGCAACCGGTCAAGGGCCGCACCGTCGCGCAACTGGCCAGCAATGGCATGCGCGTGATCGATGACACTTATAACGCCAACCCCACCTCCATGTGCGCTGCCGTTGATATACTGGCCGGCTTTTCCGGTCGCACCGTCCTGGTGCTCGGGGATATCGGCGAGTTGGGCGAATGGGCGGAGCAGGGGCACCGCGACGTGGGCGAGTACGCCCGTGGCAAGGTTTCTGCGCTGTACGCCGTTGGGCCAATGATGGCTCACGCCGTGAACGCATTCGGTCCACAGGCTTTTCACTTCAGCACGCAGGCTGAACTGATCAAGGCCCTGGGCGCCGAGCAAGATACAAACACCACCATTTTGATCAAGGGGTCGCGCAGCGCTGCGATGGAAAACGTCGTTGCCGCCTTGTGCGGGTCCAGTCTGGAGAAACATTAATGCTGCTGCTGCTAGCGGAGTATCTGCAACAGTTCTACAAAGGCTTCGCGGTCTTCCAGTACCTGACCCTGCGCGGGATTCTCGGTGTACTGACCGCGCTGGTCTTGTCGCTGTGCTATGGCCCATGGATGATCCGCACGTTGCAGAACCGTCAGATCGGTCAATCCGTTCGCAACGACGGCCCGCAGTCGCACCTGTCCAAGTCGGGTACACCGACCATGGGCGGTGCGCTGATTCTGTCGTCCATCGGTGTCAGCACCCTGCTGTGGGCTGACCTGAGCAACCGCTATGTCTGGGTCGTGTTGCTGGTGACCCTGCTGTTCGGCGCCATCGGCTGGGTCGACGACTACCGCAAGGTCATCGAGAAGAACTCCCGTGGCTTGCCGAGCCGCTGGAAATATTTCTGGCAATCGGTGTTCGGTCTGGGGGCAGCGGTCTTCCTTTATATGACTGCCGCCACGCCAGTGGAAACCACCCTGATCCTGCCGATGCTCAAGGACTACAGCATTCCGCTGGGCGCCGGTTTCATCGTGCTGACCTACTTTGTGATCGTCGGTTCGAGCAACGCGGTCAACCTGACCGACGGCCTCGACGGCCTGGCGATCATGCCGACCGTGATGGTCGGTGGTGGCCTGGGCATTTTCTGCTACCTGTCGGGTAACGTGAAATTCGCCGAATACCTGCTGATTCCTTACGTACCGGGCGCCGGTGAGTTGATCGTGTTCTGTGGCGCACTGATCGGAGCGGGCCTGGGCTTCCTCTGGTTCAACACC
Source organism: Pseudomonas monachiensis (assembly GCF_047345015.1). Lineage (NCBI taxonomy): Bacteria > Pseudomonadati > Pseudomonadota > Gammaproteobacteria > Pseudomonadales > Pseudomonadaceae > Pseudomonas > Pseudomonas monachiensis. Next base: position 5,116,805 of record NZ_CP178857.1, on the reverse strand, counting down.
TATCCGGCACAAGTCTTCATGGGTGACGTCGGCGCACTGGCGCTGGGCGCGGCCCTGGGCACCATCGCGGTGATCGTCCGTCAGGAAATCGTCCTCTTCATCATGGGCGGTGTGTTCGTGATGGAAACGCTGTCAGTCGTCATTCAGGTCGCCTCTTTTAAACTGACCGGTCGCCGCGTATTCCGCATGGCGCCCATTCACCACCACTTTGAACTCAAGGGTTGGCCCGAGCCGCGCGTGATCGTCCGTTTCTGGATCATCACCGTGATTCTCGTGCTGGTCGGCCTTGCCACCCTGAAGCTGAGGTAGAAACACGTGTCTCTGATCGCTTCTGACCACTTCCGCATCGTTGTCGGCCTCGGCAAGAGCGGCATGTCCCTGGTTCGCTTCCTGGCGAACCAGGGCGTGGCGTTTGCCGTGGCCGATACGCGGGAAAATCCACCGGAACTGGCCACGCTCAAGCGTGACTATCCCCACGTGGAAGTGCGTTGTGGCGAGCTGGACGTCGAATTCCTGTGCCGTGCCGACGAGCTCTACGTGAGCCCCGGCCTGGCGCTGGCGACCCCGGCCCTGCAGGCTGCCGCCGCCCGTGGCGTGAAGTTGTCCGGCGACATCGAGCTGTTCGCGCGTAACGCGAAGGCGCCGATCGTGGCCATCAGCGGTTCCAACGCGAAAAGCACCGTCACCACGCTGGTCGGCGAGATGGCGGCTGCGGCCGGCAAACGTGTTGCCGTCGGTGGCAATCTCGGTATCCCGGCGTTGGATTTGCTTAGCGACGACATCGAGTTGTACGTGATGGAGCTGTCGAGTTTCCAGCTGGAAACCACCGATCAGCTCAACGCCGAAGTGGCGACCGTGCTCAACGTCAGCGAAGACCACATGGACCGTTACAGCGGTCTGCCGGCCTACCACCTGGCCAAGCACCGGATCTTCCGGGGTGCCAGGCAGTTCGTGGTCAATCGCCAGGACGCTTTGAGTCGTCCGTTGATGGGCGAGGGCCAGCCGTGCTGGACCTTCGGCCTGAGCAAACCCGATTTCAAAGCCTTCGGCATCCGTGAAGAAGAGGGCGAGAAATACCTGGCCTTCGAATTCCAGAACCTGATGCCGGTGCGCGAATTGAAGATTCGCGGCGCCCACAACCAGTCCAACGCCCTTGCCGCCCTGGCCCTGGGTCATGCGGTCGGCCTGCCGTTCGACGCCATGCTCTCGGCCCTGCGCACCTTCGCCGGTCTCGAGCACCGCTGCCAGTGGGTCCGTGACCTCGACGGCGTGGGCTACTACAACGATTCCAAGGCCACCAACGTCGGTGCCGCGCTGGCGGCCATCGAAGGCCTGGGCGCGGACATTGACGGCAAGGTCGTGCTGATCGCCGGTGGCGACGGCAAGGGTGCCGAGTTCAAGGATCTGCGCGATCCGGTGGCGGCCAACTGCCGTGCCGTGGTCCTGATGGGCCGTGACTCCGACAAGATCGGCGAAGCCATCGGCGATGCCGTACCGCTGATCCGCGCCGGCACCCTGATCGAAGCTATCGAGCAATGCCGCGCCGCAGCCCAGCCGGGCGATGTGGTGTTGCTGTCGCCAGCCTGCGCCAGTTTCGACATGTTCAAGAACTACGAAGACCGTGGCCACCAGTTCGTCCAAGCCGTGGAGGATCTGGCATGAGCCTCAAAGGCATCATCAAGCCGTATCCATCGCCGCTCATCACCGGGCGCGGTATCGACCTCGACTTCCCGATGCTCGCCGGTTGCCTGACGCTGCTCGGCCTGGGGCTGATCATGATCGCCTCGGCATCGACCGAAGTGGCGGCCGTACAGTCGGGCAGCGCCCTGTACTACATGATCCGCCACCTTATTTACGTGGTGTTGGGCCTGGGTGCCTGCATCGTCACCATGATGATCCCGATTGCCACCTGGCAACGCCTGGGCTGGCTGATGCTGCTGGGGGCGTTCGGCTTGCTGGTGATGGTGATCATTCCGGGGATCGGCCGTGAGGTTAACGGCTCGATGCGCTGGATCGGCTTCAGTTTCTTCAACGTCCAGCCTTCCGAGATCGCCAAGGTGTTCGTGGTGATCTACCTCGCCGGTTATCTGGTGCGTCGCCAGAAAGAAGTGCGCGAAAGCTGGATGGGCTTCTTCAAGCCGTTCATCGTGCTGCTGCCGATGGCGGGCCTGCTGCTGATGGAACCGGACTTCGGTGCCACCGTCGTGATGATGGGTGCTGCGGCGGCGATGCTGTTCCTCGGCGGGGTCGGGCTGTTCCGTTTTTCCCTGATGGTGGTCCTGGCCGTCGGCGCGGTGGTGCTGTTGATTCAAATGCAGCCCTATCGAATGGCGCGCCTGACCAACTTTGCCGACCCGTGGGCCGACCAGTTCGGCGCCGGCTATCAGCTGTCCCAGGCCTTGATCGCTTTCGGTCGCGGCGAATGGCTGGGCGTCGGCCTGGGCAACAGCGTGCAGAAGCAGTTCTACCTGCCCGAAGCCCACACTGACTTCGTGTTCTCGGTCCTGGCCGAAGAGCTGGGTGCAGTGGGGTCGTTGTGCACCGTGGCACTGTTCGTCTTCGTGTGTATTCGTGGCATGTACATCGGTTTGTGGGCTGAAAAGGCCAAGCAGTTTTTTGCAGCTTATGTGGCATACGGCCTGTCGTTCCTGTGGATCGGCCAGTTCCTGATCAACATCGGCGTGAATGTCGGTCTGCTGCCGACCAAGGGTCTGACCCTGCCATTCCTCAGTTATGGCGGTAGTTCGTTGGTGATCTGCTGTGCCTGTCTCGGCTTGTTGCTGCGCATCGAGTGGGAAAGTCGAACCCACTTGGGCAGTGAAGAGATGGAGTTCCATGAGAGCGACTTCGCCGAGGAGCCGAACCATGGGCGCTAACGTCATGATCATGGCTGGCGGCACCGGTGGCCACGTGTTCCCGGCGCTGGCCTGTGCCCGCGAATTCCAGGCGCGCGGCTATACCGTGCACTGGCTCGGCACCCCGCGTGGGATCGAGAACGATCTGGTGCCGGCGGCCGGTATCGAACTGCATCGGATCAATGCCAGCGGTCTGCGGGGCAAGGGCAAATTGTCCCTGCTCAAGGCACCGTTCATGTTGCTCAAATCAGTCTGGCAGGCGCGGGCGATCATTCGCCGTCTGCAACCGGTCTGTGTCGTGGGTTTTGGTGGCTTTGTGACCGGTCCTGGCGGCGTCGCGGCAAAACTGGCCGGTGTGCCGGTGATCGTTCACGAACAGAACGCCGTGGCCGGTACCGCCAATCGGTTGCTGGTGCCGTTGGCCGCCCGAGTCTGTGAAGCGTTCCCCGACACCTTTACCCTGTCGGACAGCCGCCGGACCACCGGTAATCCGGTGCGCACCGAGCTGTTCCTCGAAACATCGCGACCTGCCCTGGCCGGTCGCAAGGCGCGTTTGCTGATCCTGGGCGGAAGCCTGGGCGCAGAACCGTTGAACAAATTGCTGCCTGAAGCCCTGTCGCAAGTCGCTGTCGACTTGCGTCCGGAAGTGTTCCATCAGGCCGGCAAAAACCACGATGAAGTGACTGCAGAGCGCTATCGCGCGGCTGGCGTCGAGGCGCAGGTGCAGCCCTTCATCAAAGACATGGCCCAAGCCTACAGCTGGGCCGACCTGGTGGTATGTCGCGCAGGCGCGCTGACCATCAGTGAACTGGCCGCCGCCGGTCTGCCCTCGATGCTGGTGCCTTTGCCTCACGCCATCGACGATCACCAGACCCGCAACGCCGAATATTTGGCCCGTGAAGGCGCAGCCTTCCTGATGCCACAAAGAACGACCGGCGCAGCGGATCTTGCCGCTCGCCTGACAGAGGTCCTGATGCAACCACAACGACTCAACGAAATGGCCGCCGCGGCACGCCGCCTGGCCAAACCCGATGCCACCCGTAACGTGGTCGATAGCTGCCTGGAGGTGGCCCATGGTTGAGAGTCAGAAAGCCATGCCGCAACCGGAAATGCGCCGCATCCGCCGCATCCACTTCGTCGGTATCGGCGGTGTGGGCATGTGCGGGATTGCCGAGGTGCTGCTGAACCTGGGTTATGCCGTGTCCGGCTCTGACCTGAAGGCATCGCCGGTGACCGAGCGTCTGGAGTCCTTCGGTGCGCAGATCTTCATCGGCCACCGCGCCGAGAACGCCGCGGCCGCTGACGTGCTGGTGGTGTCGAGCGCCGTGAACACCTCCAACCCGGAAGTCGCTACCGCGCTGGAACGCCGTATCCCGGTGGTGCCGCGTGCGGAAATGCTGGCCGAACTGATGCGTTATCGCCACGGCATCGCCGTGGCCGGTACCCACGGTAAAACCACCACCACCAGCCTGATCGCTTCGGTGTTCGCCGCCGGTGGCCTGGACCCGACATTCGTGATCGGTGGACGCCTGAACGCCGCGGGCACCAATGCCCAGCTCGGCACCAGCCGCTACCTGATTGCCGAAGCCGACGAAAGCGACGCCAGCTTCCTGCACCTGCAGCCGCTGGTGGCCGTGGTCACCAACATCGACGCCGACCACATGGCGACCTACGACGGTGACTTCAACAAACTGAAGAAAACCTTCGTCGAATTCCTCCACAACCTGCCGTTCTATGGTCTGGCGGTGGTGTGCCTGGACGATCCGGTGGTGCGTGAAATCCTCCCGCAGGTCAAACGCCCGACGGTCACCTATGGTTTCGGCGAAGACTGTGACGTGCGCGCCATCAACGTGCGCCAGCAAGGCATGCAGACCTTCTTCACCGTGCTGCGCCCTGACCGCGAGCCGCTGGATGTTTCGGTCAACATGCCGGGCAACCACAACGTATTGAACGCACTGGCGACCATCTGCATCGCCACCGACGAAGGCGTCAGCGATGAAGCCATCGTCCAGGGCCTGTCCGGGTTCCAGGGTGTCGGCCGCCGCTTCCAGGTCTACGGCGAACTGCCGGTGGAGGGCGGCAATGTGATGCTGGTCGATGACTACGGTCACCACCCGACGGAAGTCGCGGCCGTGATCAAGGCCGTACGCGGTGGCTGGCCGGAGCGCCGCCTGGTGATGGTCTACCAGCCGCACCGTTACAGCCGCACCCGTGACTTGTACGACGATTTCGTCAATGTACTGGCCGACGCCAACGTCCTGCTGCTGATGGAAGTCTATCCGGCCGGCGAAGAGCCGATTCCGGGGGCCGACAGCCGCAAGCTGTGCAACAGCATCCGTCAGCGTGGCCAGCTTGACCCGATCTACATCGAGCGTGGTGTCGACCTCGCGCCAGTGGTCAAGCCACTGTTGCGTGCCGGCGACATCCTGCTGTGCCAGGGCGCCGGCGATATCGGCGGTCTCGCACCAAAACTGTTGAAAAGTGAGTTGTTCGCCGGTGCCGTTGCCGCGCCGGAGAAGGGGAAGTTGAAATGAGTGCTGCCTACGCCAACCTGGTCTCCACGATCGCGCCGAAAGACTTCGGCCGCGTCGCTGTGCTGTTCGGCGGCAAGAGCGCCGAGCGCGAAGTGTCCCTGAAATCCGGCAACGCTGTTCTGGACGCTCTGCAAACCGCCGGTGTGGACGCGTTCGGCCTCGACGTGGGCGATGACCTGCTGCAGCGTCTGCAGAGCGAAAAGATCGACCGCGCCTTCATCATCCTCCACGGTCGTGGCGGTGAAGACGGCAGCATGCAGGGCCTGCTCGAATGCCTGGGCATTCCGTACACCGGTAGCGGCATCCTGGCGTCGGCCCTGGCCATGGACAAGCTGCGCACCAAGCAGGTTTGGCACAGCCTGGGCATTCCGACCCCTCGTCACGCAGTCCTTTGCAGCGAGGCCGATTGTATTTCGGCGGCGACGGAACTGGGCTTCCCTTTGATCGTCAAACCGGCCCATGAAGGTTCAAGTATCGGGATGGCCAAAGTGAGTTCCGCGTCCGAATTGATCGACGCATGGAAAGCGGCCAGTACCTACGATTCGCAAGTGTTGGTCGAGCAATGGATTCACGGTCCGGAGTTCACCATCGCCACCCTGCGTGACCAGGTGTTGCCACCGATTGCCCTGGGCACGACGCACAGCTTCTACGACTACGACGCCAAATACATCGCCAACGATACCCAGTACCGCATTCCGTGCGGTCTGGACAGTGCCAAGGAAAAGGAACTCATGGACCTCACGGCGAAAGCCTGTGAAGCGCTGGGTATCGCCGGTTGGGGCAGGGCAGACGTGATGCAGGACGCCGACGGGCAGTTCTGGTTCCTGGAAGTCAACACCGCACCGGGCATGACCGATCACAGCCTGGTGCCGATGGCGGCCCGTGCCGCCGGTCTGGATTTCCAGCAACTGGTCCTGGCCATTCTGGCCGAGAGCGTTGTCGGCAAGACTGCCGGTAACCAAGAGTCAATGAGAGGTTAAGGCCATGCAAGGCGCTCAGCTCAGACATCAGCCCACCGTACCGACCGGCCGCAAGCCGGTACCGCGGGGTGCCAGCCGAATGGTGGCCAAAGAGCCGATGTCCGCGCGCCTGCCGAAAGCCAACTTCGGTTTTCTCAAAGCGTTGTTCTGGCCGGTACTGCTGGTGGCCCTGGGGTTCGGTACTTACGAAGGCGCGACACGGCTGTTGCCGTATGCCGACCGACCGATCACCAAGGTCAACGTGCAGGGCGACTTGAGTTACATCAGCCAGCAAGCGGTGCAGCAACGGATCGCCCCTTACGTGGCGTCGAGCTTCTTCACCATCGACCTGGCGAGCATGCGCACCGAACTTGAAACGATGCCATGGATTGCCCACGCCGAAGTGCGCAGGGTATGGCCGGATCAAGTGGTGATCCGCCTGGAAGAACAACTGCCGGTGGCCCGTTGGGGCGACGAGTCGCTGTTGAACAACCAGGGCCAGGCCTTCACGCCGCGCGAGTTGGCGAACTATGAACACCTGCCACAGCTGTTCGGCCCACTGCGGGCCCAGCAGCAGGTAATGCAGCAATACCAGGTGCTGAGCCAGATGCTCAGGCCGCTGGGCTTCTCGATTGCACGCCTGGAACTGCGTGATCGCGGCAGCTGGTTCCTGACCACCGGCCCCGGCAGCGCGGGTCCCGGGATCGAACTGCTGCTGGGACGCGGCAACCAGGTGGAAAAGATGCGCCGTTTCATCGCCATCTATGACAAGACGCTTAAAGAACAGATTACGAACATTGCGCGCATCGATCTGCGCTACGCCAACGGCCTCGCTGTTGGCTGGCGGGAACCTGTAGCGCCCACGGCAGCCCAACCCGCTGTCGCGAAGAATTAAGAAGAGGCAGGACCCATGGCAAACGTGCAAAGCGGCAAAATGATCGTCGGTCTCGATATCGGCACCTCCAAGGTGGTGGCGCTGGTGGGCGAGGTCGCGGACGACGGCACGCTGGAAATCGTCGGGATCGGTACCCATCCGTCCCGTGGCCTGAAAAAAGGCGTGGTGGTGAACATCGAGTCCACCGTGCAATCGATCCAGCGCGCCATCGAAGAAGCGCAGCTGATGGCTGGTTGCCGCATCCACTCGGCGTTCGTCGGCGTGGCCGGCAATCACATCCGCAGCCTGAACTCCCACGGCATCGTGGCGATTCGTGATCGCGAAGTCAGCTCGGCCGACCTTGAGCGCGTGCTCGACGCTGCCCAGGCCGTGGCGATCCCGGCTGACCAGCGCGTGCTGCACACCCTGCCGCAGGATTACGTGATCGATAACCAGGAAGGCGTTCGCGAGCCTCTGGGCATGTCCGGCGTACGTCTGGAAGCCAAGGTCCACGTGGTCACCTGCGCCGTCAACGCCGCGCAGAACATTGAAAAATGCGTGCGCCGCTGCGGCCTGGAAATCGACGACATCATTCTCGAACAGCTGGCTTCGGCCTATTCGGTACTGACCGATGACGAGAAAGAGCTGGGCGTGTGCCTGGTGGACATCGGTGGCGGCACCACCGACATCGCGATCTTCACCGAAGGCGCGATCCGTCACACCGCAGTGATCCCTATTGCCGGCGACCAGGTGACCAACGACATCGCCATGGCGTTGCGCACTCCGACCCAGTACGCCGAAGAAATCAAGATCCGCTACGCCTGCGCCCTGGCCAAGCTGGCCGGTGCCGGTGAAACCATCAAGGTGCCAAGCGTTGGCGACCGTCCACCGCGCGAACTGTCCCGCCAGGCCCTGGCCGAAGTGGTCGAGCCGCGCTACGACGAACTGTTCACGCTGATCCAGGCCGAACTGCGCCGCAGCGGCTACGAAGACCTGATCCCGGCCGGCATCGTGCTGACCGGCGGTACGGCGAAGATGGAAGGCGCTACCGAACTGGCCGAGGAAATCTTCCACATGCCGGTGCGCCTGGGCGTGCCGCATGGCGTGAAAGGTCTGGATGACGTAGTGCGCAACCCGATCTATTCCACGGGCGTCGGCCTGTTGATGTACGGCCTGCAGAAGCAGTCCGACGGCATCTCGTTCTCGGGCATCGGCAGCCGCGACAGCTACAGCAATGAAGAGCCACAGGCTCCGCTGCTGGACCGCCTGAAGAAGTGGGTCCAGGGCAATTTCTGAAGATTTACCGCAATACCGTTACACCGAAGCACGCAGTAGGCGAAAAAACTAGAGAATTGAAAGGAGAGGGAAAATGTTCGAACTCGTAGACAACATCCCCGCAAGCCCGGTAATCAAAGTTATCGGTGTCGGCGGTGGCGGCGGCAACGCTGTCAACCACATGGTCAAGAGCAACATTGAAGGCGTTGAGTTCATCTGCGCCAACACTGATGCCCAGGCGCTGAAATCCATCGGCGCGCGGACCATCCTGCAACTGGGTACCGGCGTGACCAAAGGCCTGGGAGCCGGCGCCAACCCTGAAGTAGGTCGTCAGGCCGCTCTTGAAGACCGTGAGCGCATTGCCGAAGTCCTGCAGGGCACCAATATGGTGTTCATCACAACCGGCATGGGCGGTGGTACCGGTACCGGTGCTGCGCCGATCATCGCCGAAGTGGCCAAGGAAATGGGGATCCTCACCGTTGCGGTGGTGACCCGTCCGTTCCCGTTCGAAGGCCGCAAGCGCATGCAGATCGCCGACGAAGGCATCCGTCTGCTGTCTGAAAGCGTCGACTCGTTGATCACCATTCCCAACGAGAAGCTGCTGACCATCCTCGGTAAAGACGCAAGCCTGCTGTCGGCTTTCGCCAAGGCCGACGATGTGCTGGCCGGTGCCGTTCGCGGTATCTCCGACATCATCAAGCGTCCGGGCATGATCAACGTCGACTTCGCCGACGTGCGTACCGTGATGAGCGAAATGGGCATGGCAATGATGGGCACTGGCTGCGCCAGCGGTCCGAACCGTGCACGCGAGGCCACCGAAGCGGCCATTCGCAACCCGCTGCTGGAAGACGTGAACCTGCAAGGCGCTCGCGGCATCCTGGTAAACATTACCGCCGGTCCGGATCTGTCCCTGGGCGAGTACTCCGACGTGGGTAGCATCATCGAAGCCTTCGCTTCCGAGCACGCGATGGTCAAGGTCGGTACCGTTATCGATCCGGACATGCGTGACGAGTTGCACGTGACTGTCGTTGCCACAGGTCTGGGCGCTAAAATCGAGAAGCCTGTGAAGGTCATCGACAACACCGTTCACACTTCGATGGCTGCACAGCCACAACAACAGGCCCCTGTTCGTCAGGAAGCTCCAGCGGTGAACTACCGTGACCTGGACCGTCCGACCGTCATGCGCAACCAGGCCCAGGCCGGTGCTGCGACTGCCGCGAAGATGAATCCGCAAGATGACCTGGACTACCTGGACATCCCGGCTTTCCTGCGTCGTCAGGCCGATTGATGGAATGTATCAGGGCTATGAAGGTGATTGGTGTTCAGCAAAGGCTCGGTCTGCTATCATCGCCAGCCTTTGTTGATACCAGTTCGCAATTTGCGCTGAAGCGGCCCAAGCCATGATTAAACAACGCACACTGAAAAATATTATCCGTGCCACAGGTGTAGGCCTGCACTCCGGGGAGAAGGTCTACCTGACCCTCAAGCCTGCGCCTGTCGACACTGGCATTGTGTTTTGTCGCGCTGACCTCGACCCTGTGGTGCAGATTCCTGCCCGCGCGGAAAACGTCGGTGAAACCACTATGTCGACCACGCTGATCAATGGCGACGTCAAAGTGGACACGGTAGAGCACTTGCTCTCGGCCATGGCTGGCCTGGGCATCGATAACGCCTACGTCGAGCTCTCCGCGTCCGAAGTCCCGATCATGGATGGCAGCGCTGGACCTTTCGTATTCCTGATTCAATCGGCAGGCCTGGAAGAACAGGACGCCGCCAAGAAATTCATCCGCATCCTGCGTGAAGTGACAGTGGAAGACGGCGACAAGCGCGCCACTTTCGTCCCTTTCGAAGGGTTCAAGGTGAGCTTCGAGATCGATTTCGATCACCCGGTTTTCCGGGACCGCACCCAAAGTGCAAGCGTGGATTTTTCCAGCACTTCGTTCGTAAAAGAAGTCAGCCGCGCCCGTACTTTCGGTTTCATGAGTGACATCGAGTACCTGCGCAAGCACAACCTCGCACTCGGCGGCAGCGTTGAAAACGCAATCGTGGTCGACGCCGATGGCGTACTGAACGAAGACGGCCTTCGCTATGAAGACGAATTCGTGAAGCACAAGATCCTCGATGCAATTGGCGACCTGTACCTGCTGGGCAATAGCCTGATTGGTGAGTTCAAGGGCTTCAAGTCCGGCCACGCACTGAACAACCAGCTGCTGCGCAAGTTGATTGAGCAGACAGATGCCTGGGAAGTCGTGACGTTCGAAGACGCCAGCACCGCACCAATCTCTTACATGCGCCCGGTTGCGGCGGTGTAAGCAAAAAACCTCTCTAGTTTTTTAAAGGCTGCCTTCGGGTGGCCTTTTTTTATGCCCTGATTTCCATGGTGGCAGTGAAGGCCTCTTCGCGAGCAAGCCCGCTCCCACAGTTGACCGCGTTTCTCTGTGCGGGCTTACCCGCGAAGAGGCCAGTCGATTCAGCATAGAATTCAGCCGGCGCACACCACCCGGTTACGCCCCCCTTCCTTGGCCTGATACAACGCCTTGTCGGCGCTGAACAGCAATTGCTCCAGGTTGATATCACTGGCCACCGTCCAGGTGGCAATACCGATACTCACGCTCATCGGCGGCTCACCAGGGTCTACTAGTGGCAGTTTCTGCACCGCTTCGCGGATGTGTTCGGCGATTTGCTTCGCGCCTTCACTGCCAGTTTCAGCCAGGACTACTGAAAACTCCTCGCCACCATAACGAGCCACCAGATCCGCCGGGCGATGGACATTGGCGCGGATGACCTCGGCCAACGCCCGCAAGGCTTCGTCGCCGGCCTGATGCCCGTGCCGGTCATTGAAGGCCTTGAAGTGATCGGCATCGATCATCAGCAACGACAACGGCTTGCCGCTGCGCTGCGCGCGAAACCATTCATGGCGCAGGGTCTGGTCAAGGGATCGACGGTTGGCCACGCCCGTCAAGGCATCGGTGGCCGCCAGTTGCGCCAATTCCTGCTCGGCATTTTGGCGCCGTCGCAGCTCGCGGCAGAGTAGCCAGGTCAGCCACAACAGGCCGATGCACAAAACCCCTGTTGCACCGCTGATCGCGTAGGCCGTGCGGTTCCAGGCAGCGAACACTTCGTCGATGGAAAGGGCCACGATGACGGTCAGCGGCAGATTGCCGACCCGGGTAAAGGTGTACAGGCGCCGTTGATGGTCGACACTCGACACGCTTTCAAAGGTGCCACTGCGCTCGCGCAGCATGCGTGCGACGTTGGGGCGGCTGGAGAGGCTTTTACCGATGGTGTTGGGTTCCCGGTACGGTTTCTGTGCCAGGAGGATCCCGTCGTCGTTGATGATGCCCAGCGTACTGCCGTTGCCGATGTCGAGGCTGCTGAACAGCTGATCGAAATAGCTCATGCGCATCGACGCCACCGCGACCCCCAGGAATTCACCCGTGGGCGATGAAATGCGCCGGCTGAAACTGATGCGCCATTCGTCGCTGTCATCGCAGTCGCACCGTGGCTTGAACGGCCGGCTGATAAACATGCCGGTGTCGCGATTGAAGGCATGGGCCAGGAAGTAATCGCGGTCAGCGAAGTTGCCCGGTTTCGGTTCGATCAATGATGAGTCGGCGAGCACGTCGCCGTGCTTGTCCAGCAGCAGGATGTCACCCTTGTAGCGTGTGGTGGTGGAGCGGTCGAACAACACCAGATGACGGATCTGCGGTGCAACCTGTTTAAGGTCGTCCCGTTGGGCGGCGGCAATCAGGCCCTGCAAGGTCAAGTCATAGAGCTCGACCGTACGCAGGACGTCGGCATCGATCAGTTGCGCAATGGTGGTCGCGCTGCGGGTGGCGGTCTGCTGGGCGTTGGCGTGTTCGCGGATCAGCAGGAAAGTGACGATGCACAGGATCGAGATGACTGTCAGGGTGCTGCCCAGGATCACCATGATTTCGGGTCGCCCGGTCGGGCCTTGAAAATGTGCGGTGCGGCTTGCGGTCATAGGGCTGACGTCTGCTAAAGGGACGCTCTAAGCGTAGTTGCATAAACGTAGCAGCCGAGTGAATCCTTCTTGTTGCTCGAACGATTGACCGTTGACGCGGGCGTCAGTGACTTTCGTTGCAGAAATTGTAATTAAGGCTGAGTCGCCACTATAAAAAAAGCCGCTGACAACAGCGGCTTTGGAGACAACTTTTCAAAGGGAAGAGCCGATGAAAAGTGTCGTTGAAAACGGTAGTGATCGGTGCCGGTCAGCTGTCTTTCTCGACCAGCGGCTTGGCCTGGATGCTGGATGCCTGCGGGACTTGGGAGTCTTGCGCAGCCTTGGCCGTCATCTCGATCCGATGCTCTTCGAACGTCGCGGCACGTGCGGCGTTATGCGCGACGAAAGTCTGCGATTCTTCCGCCATCGCCAATGGCGACAGGAACAAAGAGGACAAAACGAAAGCGCTGGCAATACCCATACTGTTGGACATCTTGGAAACCTTCTTGCTTGGCAAGTGCTGTTTGGTGCGGGCAAAGATAAGGATATGAGACGAGGGGAAAAAGAGCGGATTCATGAAAGGACTGTTACAGCAAAAGCAAAGATCGCAGGTATGTCAGACCGGGAGATGGATACCGAAGGTATTCATCCCATGATCGCTGCGCACGAACACATCGCCGCCATGCATCAGCGCAATCGCCTTGACGATGGCCAGCCCCAAGCCGTGATTGTGGCCGCTGTTGCTGCGTGAGGCATCGACCCGGTAGAAACGCTCGAACAGGCGAGGCAGGTGTTCACTGGCAATCGGCGAGCCGGGGTTGGCGATGCCGATGCTGACTTGATGCTCCTGGGCTTCGATCCGCACCTGAATCACCTGCCCGGGCGCGGTGTGCTGTACGGCATTATTCAACAAGTTGATCAACGCCCGGCGCAGATGGGCGATCTCGATCCACACCTGCGCGTCACCACTGACCTCGACCTGAACCTGAGCGTCCTCGAGAATGAAATCCAGATATTCCAGGGTCGTGGCCACCTCATCGGCCAGCGAGGTCGAGGTGAGTTTGGTCGCCTTGCTGCCCTGATCGGCGCTGGCCAGGAACAGCATGTCGTTGATGATCGAACGCAGTCGCTCCAGCTCTTCGAGGTTCGATTGCAGCACTTCGAAGTAATGCTCGGCGGAGCGTCCGCGGGTCAACGCGACCTGGGTCTGGCCGATCAGGTTGGTCAGTGGCGAGCGCAGTTCGTGGGCGACGTCGGCATTGAACGATTCAAGGCGCGAGTAGGCCTGCTCGACCCGTTCCAGGGTCGAGTTGAACGAGCTGACGAATTGATCGAGTTCCGGCGGTAACGGTGACAATCGCAAGCGTCCCGAGCGCAACGGCGGAGCCAGGCGCTGGGCTTCCTGGGACAGTTTGATCAGCGGCTTGAGCCCGATCCGCGCCACCCAATAACCCAGTGCCGAGGCCAGCAGCACGCCGACAATCGCCAGGCTGATCAGCGCGACCAGCAGGTGATGCTGGGTATGGAAAAACGTTTCGGTGTCGATGGCGATCATAAAGCGCAGCGGCGGGCGCTGATCCTTGGCCGGGAACTCGCTGACCAGCACTTTCAGCGGATACGGGTGGTCCGGCAGATGCATGTCGCGCGTGCCCAGCGGCCCTTGGGCAAAGGCGCGGATCTGCGGGGTCAGGTTGCCGTATTCGTAGCGTGGATCGCCACTGATGATCCAGAAACTGATGCGCTTGTCTTCTTCGCTCAGCAGGTTGAGCTTGTTGTTGATCTTCACCCAGTGCTCGGGCGTGCCGTAACGGCCGACCGTGGATTCGAGCACGCTGTAGCGTGCGTCCAACTCGGCTTCTGGCAGCAGGCCCAGGCCTTTGTCGACCTGCTGGTACAGCGCCCAGCCGATCAGCAGGAACACTAGCAGCGCCACCAGCGTGAACATCCCGCTCAGGCGCAGGGCAATGCTGTTACTGGACACCACGGCTCTCCAGCACATAACCCATGCCGCGAATGGTGTGCAGCAGTTTCTCTTCGAACGGCCCGTCGAGCTTGGCCCGCAGGCGTTTGATCGCGACTTCGACGACGTTGGCGTCGCTGTCGAAATTGATGTCCCAGACCATTTCGGCAATGGCGGTTTTCGAGAGGATTTCACCCTGGCGCCGGGCCAGTACGCTGAGCAGCGAGAACTCCTTGGCGGTCAGGTCCAGGCGTGTACCGGCGCGGGTGGCCTTGCGGCTGATTAAATCTATCCACAGGTCGGCGATGCTCACCTGCACCGGTTCATGGCCGCCGCTGCGGCGGGTCAGCGCTTGCAGGCGCGCCACCAGTTCCAGGAAGGAAAACGGTTTGCCCAGATAGTCATCGGCGCCTTCGCGCAGTCCCTTGATGCGATCTTCCACACGCTCGCGGGCGGTGAGCATGATCACCGGGGTTTGCTTGCGCGCACGCAGGGCGCGCAACACACCGAAGCCGTCGAGGCCCGGCAGCATCACGTCGAGGACGATCACCGCGTAGTCACTCTCCAGCGCCAGGTGCAGGCCTTCCACGCCATCGCGGGCCAGATCCACAGTGAAACCCTGTTCCGTCAGGCCGCGATGCAGATAGTCCGCGGTTTTTTCTTCGTCTTCGATAATCAGAACGCGCATGACCCGCCTCAGTCTGTGGTCGCCAGCACCGGTTCTGGCGCAGGTTCAGGTCGATGGAATAGCCGCTCAAGCCACAAGTATATGACCGGCGTGGTGAACAGCGTCAGCGCCTGGCTCACCAGCAAGCCGCCGACCACCGCGATCCCCAGGGGCTGGCGCAACTCGGCACCGGTGCCATAGCCGAGCATCAGCGGCAGGGCGCCGAGCAGGGCGGCGAGGGTGGTCATGATGATCGGCCGGAACCGCGTGATGCAGGCCTTGAAAATCGCTTCCTCAGGCGACAGCCCGCCATTGCGCTGCGCTTCGAGGGCAAAGTCGATCATCAGGATGCCATTCTTTTTCACGATACCGATCAGCAACACCAGCCCGATCAGCGCCATGATCGAAAAGTCCTGGCCGCAGATCCACAGCATGATCACCGCGCCGAGGCCCGCCGAAGGCAAGGTCGAAATGATCGTCAGCGGGTGCACGAAGCTCTCGTAGAGCACACCGAGAATGATGTACACCGCCAACAGCGCCGCCAGGATCAGCCATGGCTGGCTGGCCAGCGAACTCTGGAACGCCTGGGCCGCGCCCTGGAAACTACCGCTGATGGCGGTCGGCATGCCGATGTCGGCCTTGGCCTGGTTGAGCATGATCACCGCATCGCCCAACGCCACGCCGGGGGCCAGGTTGAACGACAGGTTGGCCGCCGGGAACATCCCGTCATGGGCGATGGACAGCGGGCCGATGGTCGGCGCATCGAACCTGGCCAGGGCCGACAGCGGCACCATTTCCCCGCTCAGGGGCGAGCGCAGGTAGAAGTAGTTGAGGCTTTCGGCCTTGCCGCGCTGTTTGGTGTCCAGTTCCAGAATCACGTTGTACTGATTGATCTGGGTCTGGAATTCATTGACCTGGCGCTGACCGAAGGCATCGTACAGGGCTTCGTCGACGTCGCTGGCGGTGAGGCCGAAACGTGCCGCGGCGCTGCGGTCGATGCTGATGTGGGTGATGCTGCCGCCCAGTTGCAGGTCGTTGGAAATGTCGCGGAACGCCGGGTTGGCGTGCAGTTTTTCCGTCAGGCGCTGGGTCCAGGTGCTGAGGGTCGCACCGTCGTTGCTCTTGAGCACGTATTGGTACTGGGCGCGGCTGGGGCCGGAGCTGAGGTTGATGTCTTGCCCTGCACGCAGGTACAGGACGATGCCCGGGACTTTCATCAGTTGTGGGCGAATCCGGTCGATGAATTCGCTGGCCGAGACGTCGCGATCCCCGCGTTTTTTCAGGGTGATCCAGAAGCGGCCGTTGGCAATGGTCTGGTTGCTGCCCGAGACGCCGACTGAGTGCGAGAAGGTTTCGACAGCGGGGTCGGCGGCAACGATTTCGGCCATCGCCAGGTGTTTTTTCACCATGTCGCCGTAGGAAATATCGGCGGCGGCTTCAGTGGTGCCAAGGACGAAACCGGTGTCCTGGATCGGGAAGAAACCTTTGGGAATGAAGATGTAGCCGGCAACGGCCAGCGCCAGCGACAAAGTGAACACGCCGATCATCATTTTCTGGTGGGCGAGGGCATGGCGCAGACCTTTTTCGTACCACGCCAGCAGACGTTCACCAAAGCCCGGTTTGCTATGAGCGTGATGCACCGGTGCCCGCATAAACAGCGCTGCCAGCGTTGGCGCCAATGTCAGCGAAACCACCACCGAAATCAAAATGGTAGAGGTGGCGGTCAGGGCGAACTCCTTGAACAGTCGGCCGACCACACCGCCCATGAACAGCAGCGGAATGAACGCTGCCACCAGCGAGAAACTGATCGACACCACGGTAAATCCGATCTCGCCGGCACCCTTGATCGCCGCCTCGCGCATGCCGTCGCCGGCCTCGAGATGTCGGTGGATGTTTTCCACCACCACGATCGCATCGTCCACCACAAAGCCCACGGCGACCACGATCGCCACCAGCGTGAGGTTGTTCAGGCTGAAGCCCATGACGTACATCAGCGCAAAGCTGGCGATCAGCGACACACCGAGCACTGCCGACACGATCAGCGTGGCCGACAGTTGGCGCAGGAACAGCGCCATCACCGCCACCACCAGCATCATGGCGATCATCAAGGTGATTTCCACCTCGCGCAGCGAAGCGCGGATGGTCTGGGTGCGGTCGATCAACACCTTGACCTGCACCGAGGCGGGCAACATCGCCTGCAGTGCCGGCAACGCGGCCTGAATGCGATCCACTGTCTCTACGATGTTGGCGCCTGGCTGGCGGAAGATCACCAGGTTCACACCCGGTTGCGAACCCGCCCACGCCTGAACGTAGGCATCTTCCGAACCGTTGACGACTTTCGCGACATCCTTGAGGTGAACCGGTGCACCATCCTTGTAGGAAACGATCAACTGGCTGTATTCGTCGGGGTGGAACAACTGGTCGTTGGTCGACAGGGTTGAAATGCTCGATTCGCCGTACAGCGCACCCTTGGCCAGATTGAGGCTGGTCTGCTGGATCGCCAGGCGAATGTCCGCGAGGGTCAGGCCGATGGCGGCGAGTTTGTCGGCGGACACCTGGACACGAATCGCCGGACGCTGCTGACCGGTGATGACGACCTGGCCTACACCGTCGACCTGACTGAGCTGACGGGACAACAAGGTTTCCGTCAGGTCGCTGAGCTCAGGGCCAGGCATCAGCGAGGAGTTGACGCTGAGGATCAGCACCGGGCTGTCGGCCGGGTTGACCTTGCGCCAGGTCGGCAGGTTCGGCATGTCCTTGGGCAGTTTGCCCGCGGCGGTGTTGATCGCCGCCTGCACTTCCTGGGCCGCGGTGTCGATGCTCTTGTCGAGGGTGAATTGCAGGGTCAGGTTGGTCGAACCCAGTGCACTGCTTGAGGTCATCTGGGTTACGCCGGGAATGGCACTGAATTGCACTTCAAGGGGCGTGGCCACCGAGGAAGCCATGGTTTCCGGGCTGGCGCCGGGCAGTTGCGCGGCCACCTGGATGGTCGGGAATTCTGCCTCCGGCAACGGCGCTACCGGCAGGCGCGGAAACGCGATGACACCCAGCAGCACCAGGGCGAACGTCAGCAGGACCGTGGCCACCGGGTGGTCGATGCACCAGGCTGAAATCGAACCATGGCCCTTCATTGCGCGGCCTCCGATCGCACCACTTGAGGCGGCTCGGTCAGTACTTGCACAGTAGCGCCGGGCTTGAGCCGCGACTGACCATCGCTGACCAGTACATCACCCGGCTTCACGCCCTTGATGATGTCCTGGCCGCTGCCTTGATAGACCATCTGCACCTGCACGGCTTCGACCTTGTCCCCATTGACCCGGTACACAAAGTGCTGGTCGAGGCCGCGTTGTACGACTGTCGGCGGCACCACCAGCGCATCTTTATCCAGGGCTGTCTGAATCTTTACCGTCACCAGCAGGCCCGGCCAGAGCTTCTGTGCGTCATTGTCGAATTCGGCCTTGGCGCGGATGGTGCCGGTGTTGGCGTTGATCTGGTTGTCGATCAGGGTCAGGTGACCTTCGCCGAGCAGGTTGCCGGTTTCGCCGTCGGTGTCGGCACCGATGTAGGCCTTGACCCGGGCGTGCCGTGGGTCGTTGATCAGACCCTGCAAGGTCGGCAGCATTTGCTGCGGCAGGGAGAATTCCACAGCGATCGGGTCGATCTGGGTCACTGTGAACAGGCCTTGGGTGTCGGTCATGCGCAGGAAGTTGCCTTCGTCGACGGTACGAATGCCGACACGACCGCTGACCGGGGAGCGAATTTGTGTGTAGGAAAGCTGTACCTCGGCGGAGTCAATCGAAGCCTGGTTGCCTTGGGCGGTGGCCTTGAGCTGGTTGACCAGGGCCTGTTGCTGGTCGTAGGTCTGCTTGGACACGCCGTCGTCGACACTCAACAGCTTGTAGCGCTTGAGGTTGACCAGCGCCACTTGCAGTTGCGCCTGGCTTTCGCCCAGTTGTGCCCTGGCCTGGTCGAGGCTGGCGCGGATCGACCGGTCGTCGATGGTGGCCAGCAGGTCACCTTTTTTCACCAGTTGGCCTTCCTTGACCATGATTTTGGTGAGAATGCCGTCGATTTGCGGGCGGACCACGACGCTGTGCAGGGACAGCACCGAGCCGATGCCGCTGACGTAGCGCGGCACGTCTTTTTCGGCGACGGCGACCACGCGCACGGGGATGGCGGTGGGGGTGGCGAGTTTGGCCTTGGCCGGTTTGGTGGCGTACCACAGGCCCAGCGCTGCCAGGACGATCAGAAGGGCGACGAGCAGGGCGGGGTTTTTCTGGATTCGCATGCGAGTGGGGCGCCGGGGCTGGGTTTTGGGTCGAAGGGGAGTTTCCTTTATAAACCTGTTTGGTGGTCAGGAGGGTGACGGCTAACTGACGGCGCTGTCAGTTTGGGTTTCCTTGGCGGCCTATGGGCCGACCATGTTGTGGGTGACCGTGTACATATCCGTTTCTTCGGTAACGGCGGCTGGCGGTTTCGCCCTTACGGCGAGTCCCTTTTGGCAAACGCCCCAAAAGGAACCAAAAGGTCTCGCCCCGAACGTCCGGCCCCTCGCTGGGGCTCGGCGTTCCTTCGCTCCGACATTCATCCGGGGGCATTGCCCTCCGGTCGGCTTCGCTTCGACCTACATGCAATGAGTTCGACTGCGTCGAACGGCGCTGCGCGCCAATCCCCGGATGAACGCCTCCGCTCAGCCTCCCGAGGGGGCGGGTGGATCAAGATCAAGAGCTGCAGGCGAGCTAACGCTCGGCCTGATGAGTGGTGAAGAGCGTGGGTGTACGCGGCTTTTGCTTTTGCTTTTCTGTGGGAGCGGGCTTGCTCGCGAAGGCGGCTTACCTGCTTACATAGATGCTGGATGTGCAGACGCCATCGCGAGCAGGCTCGTTCTCACAAAGAATCAATCCATGAGCCGAGAGATGATCAATTCGCCACCCGAACCCCACCCAAACTCCCGCTCAACTCATACGCCGCCAATTCCGCCTGATGCGCCGCCAGCAATTCCGGCAATGACCCGCGCAGGTATTCCACCCAGGTCTTGATCTTCGCATCCAGGTACTGGCGCGACGCCATGGCGACATTGTCCAGTCGAACTGATTTCAAGCGCATACGTGCTCCTGCACGAACTGGCTTACCAGCGAAGGCATCCATGCATTCGCAATAAAATGAAGGCGAACGCTGCAAGCTTCCTCCGCTGAGACATTTCTAATCCGGGTCAAATAGTCCCGTTCCGGACGATTCCTACGCGCCCCTCAGAAGCTTCCTATTTCTAAGTCAGTCAGGTTCCTGAAAGCTCTCCTGCGCTTGAGCACGAGCCCAATCCGGGTTTCGTCGAGGTGCCGGCCTGGAATGGCGACAACCGCCAGGACCAACCGGTTGATCAACACTCACGTAAAGGGACTGACATGAACGATAGGCTGCACCGTACGGACACACTGGGCTCCTGCAAGACCGTAATCTGCGGCAAACAGAAAATGCACTGGATCGAATTCCAGTTGCTCGATGAACAGGGCGAACCCTTGGCGAACCTGCCTTATCGCGCGCTGAGCGAGGCGACCCGCAGCGACTACATTCCGGAATACAGGGGCCGCACCGATGCCGAGGGAGTGATCCGCCTGGACGGCCTGCACCCGTTGGCCATCACCTTGCTGATAGACGCCGAACTCTTGGCCGAGTTACTGCAAAATCGCCGCCTGCGTGCCCAGCGAGCGGAACCCGAGCGGCCCGGCTTTGCTGATCGCGCACCGCTGTATGGTCCGCAGTGTTCGGGCTTCTCGCCCATCGAACAGCGGGCGGTCGCAGCCGGTCATGGGTATCACTACCTGCGTATCGGCCAGTTGTGTGATCGGCTGCCGACATTCGACCCGCCCTTGGCGGACGCCAGGCAACCCCCGGCCTACCATTTTCCAGACCCGAAGTTCGGCGGGTTCACCATTGCCGACGATCAACTCGATCGTCGGCATGTGCTGGAAGTCTGTCCGCTGCGCGCCTGGTCGCTGACCTTGCATCACCAGGCGGAGTACAGCCTGGTCAATGCTTACAACCTGGCGCTGATGAGTATTTTGGCGTACAGCACGCGGCCCGAGAATGCATTGGGTTCCGTTAAGGAGTTCTTCGAGCGGCAATGTTTGGACTTATCGCGTACCCCCATAATTCTGGACAGTGGTCAGAAATTGCCGTGCGTGGTCACCGATGTTCCCTTCAATGGGCGTTACACCATCGCTGAACCGTTGGACACCACTCAGGCTCGACCGCCAGAGGGGGACACCCAGCTGTTTTATGCCATCAATGCCACCCAGGTGCTGGTGGGTTGGCGGGGTACAGAAGTGGATGGGTTCGCCGATCCAGGTACTGATGCGACTTTCCGCCCGGTAAAACCGGAAGTGCAGGCCTTGTGCGAGCCCAAAGTGCCCTGTGCCGATTTGACTCCAGAGGGCAGTGTGCATTTGGGCTTTCGCGATGCGTTCGAACTGGCCAGAAGAGTTTATGCGAAGGATCTGGGTAAGACGATTCCTGAAGCTATCGAAGGTAAGGGGTTGTTCATTTGCGGCCACAGCCTGGGGGGCGCCCTCGGTCTGGTCCATGCCGCATCGCTGAAAGAGCGAAATCCACTGCTGTACACCTACGGCATGCCACGCACCTTCACCCTCAAGGCCGTAACGTGCCTCAACGAGATCGTACATTTCCGTCATGTCAACGACATCGACCCGATCCCCAGCGTGCCGCCCGAAGCCGAGCTGGACAATCATCTGTATAAACTCTACGGCCCCCTCGGTACCACCCTGGGGTTTGCCTGGTCGATGCTGCAGTTGACCGCCAGCCAGTTGTTCCGCCATGGCGATCCCTTCTGTCACCACGGCGAAATCGCCATGTTTTTCAAGGCCGAACAGCACACCCTTCGGCGAGGCTCGCCGTACCCCGCCTACCGCAACAAGGACGGGCTCGGCGCGCCTTACAACACCACCATCGCCTATCGCCTGTCGGAAAAGGTCAAGTTTTACCTGGTCCCGAGCCTGAGTCCCGACGACGACCAGCAGGCCGAGCAGGCGCAGCAGCGCCTCACCACCTCGTTGACCGCCGAAAGCCGGGCGAGGTTTTTCCCGCCCTTCAGCAATCCCAAGGCAGGCCGGTTCGTGGGTCTCGGCAATCACTTCATGAGCAATTACCAGCCATACATCTACGGCCAGTTACTGGAGTCAATCAACCCTGAGCGCTCGCCGTTGTTGAAGCGGCAACTGGATCGACAGAATTTCGAACAACAGACCAGGGATAACTACGGGAGCCTTGTCGAAGACGAACTGGCACGCAACCGGGTGTTCCTCGATTTGCAAAGTCGTCTCGGCGAAACCTTGCGGGTGACGCAACAGGCCGATGGCGGTGCCGAAGCGTTGCAACGCTTCGACGCCGTGGCCGACCCGAGCGCCTGCTACGAAAGAACCCACTGTTGAGCCCGGCCCGCGCCGTCAAGGATCCGACCATGATCAAGAAAATGCCTATCGCGATACTCACTCTGTGCGTCAGCCTCAGCGGTTGTGCCAAGGATCAGAGCCTGGCGCCTCCGCCGGATGGCGAATCGATCACCGTGACGGTGAAAGTGCCGAAGGAGCTGGTCGCGGAAACCCTACAGGTGATGTATCGCTCGACCCTGTGCACCTTTACCGACCATTCCGCCTTCGGCGAAGCCTATCAACGCGATGGCTATCAACGTACCGATCTGCAACTCGTGCGTGAGGGACAAAGTGACCGCTATGTGGCCAAGCTGCCGATCGATGGTGGCGGTGCCTGCCAGTGGAGATTGAGCAACGTGACTTTTGGCGTCGCTTATGGTCATCCCACTAATTTTGGCGAAAACGTGACTTACGGGGCAGGCGGTGGTGTGGTGGTGATCTTCGATCACAACAACTCGCCTCGTGGTGGCGCGGACATCAAGGTCGAAGGAGATTTGACGATCAGAAAGGACTATTACCCCTGGGTAAAAGAGAGCTTTTTAGGAGGATACAGAAAGCGGGTCAGTCTGGCGGGTGAGGGCGATATCTATGTGATGTATCAGGCCCTGCAAGCCCGGCAGGTGTATTTCGAACCCGTCCTGCATTCCGGTTTCCTGGTCACCTCTGTGCAGCCAAAGGTGAAGAAGAAAGGCAATCACACCAGCTTCACCTATCCCGATGGCAGCGTCGTGACGGATGGCCGCTCCAAGCCAGATTTCCGCAAATTACAGGCGATCCGCCAAGCAGCGGAGAGCAAGCAGTGAGCCCCAGTTCTCCTGCCCTGCAGATCCCCTTCGAATTGGCGCGCCACCGGGTGTTCCTCGATTTGCAGGGTCGTCTCGGCGACACCTTGCGGGTGACGCAACAGGCCGATGGCGGCGCCGAGGCGTTGCAACGCTTCGACGCCGTGGCCGACCCGAGCGCCTGCTACGAAAGAGCCCACTGTTGAACCCGTCCAGCGCCGTCAAGGATCCGACCATGATCAAGAAAATGCCTATCGCGATACTCACTCTGTGCGTCAGCCTCAGCGGTTGTGCCAAGGACCAGAACCTGGCGCCGCCGCCGGATGGCGAATCGATCACCGTGACGGTGAAAGTGCCGAAGGAGCTGGTAACGGAAAACCTGCAGGTGATGTATCGCTCGACTCTGTGCACCTTTACTGACCACTCCGCCTTTGGCGAAGCCTATCAACGCGATGGCTATCAACGTACCGATCTGCAACTCGTGCGTAAGGGACAAAGCGACCTCTATGTGGCCAAGCTGCCGATCGATGGTGGCGGTGTTTGCCAATGGCGATTGAGCAACGTGACTTTTGGCGTCGCTTATGGCCATCCCACAAACTTTGGCGAAAACGTGACTTACGGGGCAGGCGGTGGTGTGGTGGTGATCTTCGATCACAACAACTCGCCTCGCGGTGGCGCGGACATCAAGGTTGAAGGGGACTTGACGATCAAGAAGGACTATTACCCTTGGTTGAGTGAAGCCTTTCTTGGAGGCTATAGAAAACAGATCAGCTTGGCGGGTGAGGGCCGTATCTACTTAAAGTATCAGGCTCTGCAAGTTCGGCAGGTGTATTTCGAACCCGTCCTGCATTCCGACTTTCTGGTCAAGTCGGAGGGTACCAAGGTACATAAAATAGGCAGCTTCATAAAATTCTCTTATCCAGATGGTACGACCGTGGCCGACGGTCGTTTCCAACCAGATTTCCGAAAGTTACAAGCGATCCGCCAGGCAGCGGAGAGCAAACAGTGAGCTTCGTTTTTCCTGCCCTGCGCACCCCCTTCGAACTGGCACGCAACCGGGTGTTCCTCGACTTGCAGAGTCGCCTCGGCGACACCTTGCGGGTGACGCAACAGGCCGATGGCGGTGCCGAAGCGTTGCAACGCTTCGATGCCGTGGCCGACCCGAGCGCCTGCTACGAAAGAGCCCACTGTTGAACCCGGCCCGCGCCGCGTTCAACGAGGTCTACACACGCTTCTTCGTCAAGCCATGGCCAGTGCATGCTGCGGTGGCGTGGCGTACCTGGTGGTGGAAGGCATGCGTGTGGAAGTGCCGGCGAGGCGGCCAAGGCCTAAGTCTCCCGGCACACACACACACAACTCTGTGGGAGCGGGCTTGCCCGCGAAGGTGGCTTACCCGCTTACATAGATGTTGGATGTGCTGACGCCATCGCGAGCAGGCTCGCTCCCACAAAGAATCCATCCATAAGCCGAGAGATCATCAATTCGCCACCCGAACCCCACCCAGACTCCCGCTCAGTTCATACGCCGCCAATTCCGCCTGATGCGCCGCCAGCAGTTCCGGCAGCGATCCACGCAAATACTCGACCCAGGTCTTGATCTTCGCATCCAGGTACTGGCGCGACGGGTAGATGGCATACAGGTTAAGTTCCTGGGAGCGGTAGTTGGGCATCACGCGCACCAGCGTGCCGTTGCGCAGGCCTTCTATCGCGGCGTACAGCGGCAGGACGCCAACGCCCATGCCGCTGATGATCGCGGTTTTCATCGCGTCGGCGGAGTTCACCAGGAAGGGTGAACTGTTGATGGTGACCATTTCCTGGCCATCAGGACCGTCGAAGGCCCATTTCTCCAGCGGAATCACCGGGCTGACCAGGCGCAGGCAGGCGTGGTTGAGCAGGTCGCTGGGTTTTTGTGCGCAGCCGTTGGTTTTGACGTAGGCCGGTGAGGCGCAAACGATGCTGTAGGTGATGCCCAGGCGCTGGGAGACGAAACCCGAATCCGGCAGTTCGCTGGCGAGGACGATGGACACGTCGTAGCCCTCGTCGAGCAGGTCCGGCACGCGGTTGGCCATGGTCAGGTCGAAGGTCACGTCCGGGTGGGTCTTGCGGTAGCGGGCGATGGCGTCGATCACGAAGTGCTGGCCGATGCCGGTCATGGTGTGCACTTTCAGTTGCCCGGCCGGGCGCGCGTGGGCGTCGCTGGCCTCGGCTTCGGCTTCTTCGACGTAGGCCAGGATCTGTTCGCAGCGCAACAGGTAGCGCTTGCCGGCTTCGGTCAGGGCAATGCGTCGGGTCGTTCGATTGAGCAGGCGGGTTTGCAGGTGGGCTTCCAGGTTGGAGACCGCGCGCGAGACGTTGGCGGTGGTGGTGTCCAGTTGCGCGGCGGCGGCGGTGAAGCTGCCGGCTTCGGCCACGTAACTGAAGGCGCGCATGTTTTGCAAAGTGTCCATGGGGTGCTCTCTCGTCGAATGACAAATTGTGACACGAAGTTTCTGTTTGTTTACAGGCGACTAAAGATCGACTTGCGGATTATCTCGTTAACGGTAACAAAGATTCACAGGAATCCCAGCTTATCGCCATTCAGGCCGCCCCATAGAATTGCGCAATTCGCAAAACTCCCCACCTCAGGAAATCGCAGCAGTGCCGCGTCGCATCAGCAGAGCGCTTCAGCCGCTCAGTGTTTTGGCTTTAACCCTGGCAATCAGCGGCTGCATCGGAACCGGAGGTATTACCCCGCAGGGCAAGGCGCTGGAGGCCAATTTACTGGCTACCGACGAAGCGATCCAGAGTGCCGCGCAGGATGCGCACTGGCCCACCGCGCAATGGTGGCAAGCCTATGGCGACCCGCAACTGAATCGCTGGATCGATCTTGCCCTGCAAGGCAGCCCGACCCTGGCCATGGCCGCCGCCCGGGTGCGTCAGGCCAAGTCCATGGCCGGCGTGGCCGAAGCGGCCGAGTCGCTGCAGATCAATGGCGAGTCCACCCTCAAGCGTCACAACTGGCCTACCGACCAGTTCTATGGTCCCGGCGAGCTGGCCAACAGCACCACCTGGGACAATAACGCGGCGCTGGGTTTCAGCTATGCCCTCGACCTTTGGGGCCGTGAAAGCAATGCCACCGAGCGCGCCGTGGACATGGCGCACATGAGCGTCGCCGAAGCGCGCCAGGCCCAGCTCGAATTGCAGGACAACATCGTACGGGTCTACATCGAGTTGTCGTTGCATTACGCCCGGCGGGATATCGTCGAAGCGACCTTGAAGCAGCAACAGCAGATCCTTGAGTTGGCGCAAAAACGCCTGGACGGGGGGATCGGCACTCATTTCGAGGTCAGCCAGGCCGAGACGCCGCTGCCGGAAACCCATCGCCAGATCGACGCCCTCGACGAAGAAATCGCCTTGAGCCGCAACCAGCTCGCCGCTCTCGCCGGCAAGGGGCCGGGGGAGGGCGCGCAGTTGCAGCGGCCAACGCTGTCGCTGGGTGCGCCGCTGAAACTGCCATCGTCGCTGCCGGCGCAATTGCTCGGCCAACGGCCGGACGTCGTCGCCAGCCGCTGGCAAGTGGCGGCGCAGGCGCGGGGCATCGATGTCGCCCATGCCGGCTTCTACCCGAACGTCGATCTGGTCGGCAGCCTCGGCTACATGGCCACCGGCGGCGGGGCGCTGGAGTTCCTGACCGGCAAGAAACTCAACTACAGCGTGGGTCCGGCGATTTCCTTGCCGATCTTCGATGGCGGACGCTTGCGCTCGGAGTTGGGCGAAGCCTCGGCGGGTTATGACATCGCCGTGGCCAAGTACAACCAGACCCTGGTCAACGCGTTGAAAAACATCTCCGACCAGTTGATCCGTCGCGAGTCCATGGACAAGCAACAGGCTTTCGCCGCCGAGTCGGTGGCCACTGCGCAGAGGACCTACGACATCGCGATGATTGCCTACCAGCGCGGCCTGACCGACTACCTCAACGTGCTCAATGCCCAGACCCTGCTGTTCAAGCAGCAGCAAGTGCAGCAGCAGGTTCAGGCGGCGCGTTTGAGTGCCCATGCGCAATTGGTGACGGCGCTGGGCGGTGGTCTCGGTGCCGGTTATGACGTACCGAACGCCGAACAGACCCAGGCGCCGAAAACCCCGAGCCTTTTGAGGTGACCAGATTGTTTCAGGCACACCCGCTTTTGTGGCGAGGGAGCTTGCTCCCGCTTGAGTGCGCAGCACTCACAAAATGTTCACGGGGTGCCGGAATTTTGGGGCCGCTACGCAGCCCAGCGCGAGCAAGCTCGCTCGCCACAGGATTGCCCTCATCCCAAGTCTTTTCTAACTGAGCAGCATTTGATGACTCCCTTGCCCGCACCTCTGCGCTGGCTGTACTCCCTGGAATGGCGCCGGGGCTTCTTCGACTGGGTCCGCAGCGATGGCGTGACCTGGGTCTATATCTTCAAGGTGCTGACCGCAGCTTTCCTGACGCTGTGGCTGGCCATGCGCCTGGAGTTGCCGCAACCGCGCACGGCGATGATCACCGTGTTCATCGTCATGCAGCCGCAAAGCGGCCAAGTGTTCGCCAAGAGTTTCTATCGCTTTCTCGGCACCCTGGCCGGGTCGGCGGTGATGGTCGCGTTGATCGCCCTGTTTGCGCAGAACACTGAGCTGTTCCTCGGTTCGCTGGCGATCTGGGTCGGTATCTGCACGGCCGGCGCCGCCCGCTGCCGCAACTTCCGCGCCTACGGTTTCGTACTCGCCGGATACACCGCCGCGATGGTCGGCTTGCCCGCACTTGCCCACCCGGACGGCGCGTTCATGGCCGCGGTCTGGCGGGTGCTGGAAATCTCGTTGGGCATTCTCTGTTCGACACTGATCAGTGCAGCCATCCTGCCGCAAACCGCCAGCGCCGCCATGCGCAATGCCCTGTATCAGCGCTTCGGCGTGTTTGCCCTGTTCGTCACCGACGGCTTGCGTGGCCGCAGTCAGCGCGAGGCGTTCGAGGCTGGCAATGTGCGCTTCATTGCCGAGGCAGTCGGACTGGAAGGGCTGCGCAGCGTCACCGTGTTCGAAGACCCGCACATGCGTCGGCGCAATGGACGACTCAGCCGCCTGAACAGTGAGTTCATGGGCATCACCACGCGCTTCAATGCCCTGCATCAGTTGCTCGAACGTTTGCGCAGCAACAATACGGATCATGCCGTGGCGGCGATAAAACCGGGCTTGCAAGACCTCGCCGAACTGCTCGACGGCTTCAGTGGCCGTGCCCTGACCAGCGCCGATGCGGCGCGCCTGGTCACGGTGCTGAGTGCCTACAAGGCAGGGTTGCCGGCGCGGGTGCGCAGCCTGCGGGCGATCTTTCAGGAGAGCGAACCGAGCGACGACGAGCTGCTGGACTTCCACACGGCGTACGAACTGCTCTATCGCTTCGTCGACGACCTGCACAGTTATGCGCAGACACACGCCTCCCTGGCCGATCACAGTCACGAACGGGAGCGCTGGGACGAGCCGTTCACCCCGCAAACCAACTGGATGGCAGCGGCAGCATCGGGGATACGCGCAGCGTTTATCCTGGTGGTATTGGGCAGCTATTGGGTGGCAACCGCCTGGCCGAGCGGCGCGACCATGACCCTGATTGCTGCCGCGACCGTGGGCCTGTCCGCCGCCACCCCGAACCCGAAACGCATGGCCTTTCAGATGGCGTGCGGGACGTTGCTCGGGGCGTTGATCGGCTTCGTCGAGATGTTTTTCATTTTCCCGTGGATCGACGGATTTCCATTGCTGTGCGTGATGCTCGCACCGGTGATCGTACTCGGCTCGTTCCTGACCTCGCGGCCGCAATACGTGGGCGTCGGCCTGGGCTTGCTGATCTTTTTCAGTACCGGTTCGGTGCCGGACAACCTCACGGTCTATAACCCCTACACCTTCATCAACGACTACATCGCCATGGTGCTGGGCATGCTGGTGTGCGCAGCGGCCGGGGCAATCATTCTGCCGCCCAACAGCCGATGGCTGTGGCGTCGCCTGGAACAGGACCTGCGTGCTCAGGTGGTGTACGCGATCAGCGGCAAGCTCAAGGGGCTGGCGTCGAGTTTCGAAAGCCGTACCCGCGATCTGGTGCACCAGGCCTACGGCTTCGCAGCGGGTCAGCCGCAAGTGCAGCGGGACTTGCTGCGCTGGATGTTCGTGGTGCTGGAAGTCGGCCACGCGATCATCGAGTTGCGCAAGGAGCAGGCGATTCTGCCGGTGCATCCGGCCTATGCCGAATCCCAGCCGTGGCGCCAGGCGATCCGGGTGATGGGGCGTGCGCTGGTGCGGCTGTTCCTGCAACCGAACGGCAGCAACCTGGAGCGCGCGCTGGTCGCCGTCGATCACGCGATCAGCCGTGTGCAGTCCACCGACGAACCCTTCGCCCCGCACTTCGATACCTCGGCGCTGCGCCGGGTGAAGAGCTACCTGCACTTCATCCGTACCTCGCTGCTCGATCCGCAATCACCGCTTGCTACGTTCGCAAACAGTCATTCCCAAGGACTTGCACATGCCTCGTGAAATCGCCTTCCACGGCGTGTACATGCCGACCATGACCCTGATGTTTTTCATCGCGGCGGCGCTTGCCTGGGCGCTGGACCGGTTCCTGTCCGGGTTCGACCTGTACCGTTTTTTCTGGCATCCGGCGTTGCTGCGCCTGAGCCTGTTTACCTGTCTGTTCGGCGCGTTGGCGCTGACTGTCTACCGTTGACTCTCTATCACTGACTCTCTATCTCTGAAGAATGCCCCGATGAAAAAGTTTTTCAGCCTGTTCGCGACCTTGCTGGTGCTGGCCCTCGCGCTGTGGGTCGGCCGCTCCTTGTGGGAGCACTACATGAACACGCCATGGACCCGTGACGGCCGCGTGCGCGCCGATATCATCAACGTCGCCGCCGACGTCACCGGCGAAGTGGTGGACGTGCCGGTGCGCGACAACCAGCTGGTGAAGAAGGGTGATTTGCTGATGCAGATCGACCCCGAGCACTACCGTCTCGCGGTGAAACAGGCACAGAGTCTGGTGGCATCGCGCAAGGCGACCTGGGAGATGCGCAAGGTCAACGCCCATCGTCGTGCCGACATGGACAATCTGGTGATCTCCCGGGAAAACCGCGACGACGCCAGTAACCTCGCCGACTCGGCCCTGGCCGATTACCAGCAGGCCCAGGCGCAACTGGAAGCCGCCGAACTCAACCTCAAGCGTACGCAAGTGCGTGCGGCGGTGGACGGCTACGTCACCAACCTCAATGTGCATCGTGGCGACTACGCGCGCATCGGCGAGGCGAAAATGGCCGTGGTCGACATGAACTCGTTCTGGGTCTACGGCTTCTTCGAAGAAACCAAGCTGCCCCATGTGCGCGTGGGTGATAAGGCCGACATGCAACTGATGAGCGGCGAGGTGCTCAAGGGCCATGTGGAAAGCATTTCACGCGGCATCTACGACCGCGATAATCCGCAGAGCCGAGAGCTGATTGCCGATGTGAACCCGACGTTTAACTGGGTGCGTTTGGCACAGCGGGTGCCGGTGCGGATTCACATCGATGAAGTGCCGGAAGGGGTGCTGTTGGCGGCGGGGATTACTTGTACGGTGGTGGTCAAGCAAGGTGAGGGGGCATAACCGATAGACCGAGTCGCCTGCTCGCGAAGCAGGCGACTCGGTCCACATTTCACTCCTGGCAAAACGTCTCATGCAGATGCCGCCAGATCACCCGGCCATCGGCTTGCTTCTCGAACACCACGGTCGAGCGACGATCCGAGTGCAGGCCGGTCGCATCGGTCTGTTGCTCGCGGTAACTCACGGTTGCGCCGCCGTCGTACAGCGCAATACCGCGTAACTCGCTGAGCTCGATGCGGAACCCGAGCTTCTTGCCGCCCGCCAGGGTGAACAATTCGTTCAGCGCGTCAAAATCCAGCACCCGGCCGAGCGGAGAGACCATGGAGAACTGCGGTGAAAACCGTGTCAGCAATTTTTCGAGTTCGGATGCGTCGCGTTCTTCGGCCAGCCATTGTTCGATGGCAACGTGCGCCTGGATCACTTCGTCGAAGTATTCGGTGTAGTCGGTCATGTTTGATTCCTTGAGTTCTGTGGAGTCTGTTCTGGCGCCTTCGCGGGCAAGCCCGCTCCCACAGGGGAACGCATTTCAAATGTGGGAGCGGGCTTGCTCGCGAAGGCGTCGACTCGGTCTCAGAGTTGCCCACGCAACCCGAACCGCTTCATCAATCCCGATTCCAGCAACCCCTTCGGCAACAATCCGGCAAGCAACGGCAACGCGCGGCTGCCATTACCCAGGCGGATCAGCCGTGGCGGTTTGGCCTGCTGCACCGCCTTGAGCAATCCGGCCGCAAATTCACTGGCCGGAGTCGGGTTGTCCTGAGAAGCCTTGGCCCGTGCACGAATGCCTTCGCGCAGCGGAAACCACGGCGATTGCTCGCTGATCAACTGCTCGGCTTCGTGTCCGGCATTCTTTGCAAAACTCGAAGCGATGGCGCCGGGCTGAACCTCCATCACCCGCACGCCAAATGGCGCCAGTTCCATGCGCAAGGCATCGCTCAAGGCATGCACGGCGGCTTTCGAGGCGCAGTAGGCGCCGGCGAATGGCGTGACCAACACACCCGAAACGCTGCCGATATTCACGACCAAACCTTTGGTCCGGCGCAGCACGGGAAACATCGCGCGGGTGACGCCAACGACAGCGAACACATTGGTTTCGAACTGGCGCTGCATGGCCGGCACGCCGCCATCGAGCAGCGGCCCCATGGCGCCATAACCTGCGTTGTTGATCAGCACGTCGAGACCGCCGCGCTCCTGGTTGATGCGCTCGCTCAACTGCTCAAGGGCAACACCGTCATTTACGTCAAGTTGCACGGCGGTAAATCCGGCAGCGCTCAGCATGGCGACATCTTCGGCCTTGCGCGCACTGGCCCAGACTTCATAGCCGGCGACCTTGAACGCATCGGCAAGGGCGCGGCCAATGCCGCTGGAACAACCGGTAATCAACGCAACGGGCATGGCGCATTCCTTGTGCAAAAAATGGAGGAGGGGTCAGTCGGAAAAACTACCCTGCAATCGCTCGGCGCGAAACTCCAGGGTTTCCGGACGGTAGCCAGGACGCAGTGGCGGCAGCGGCAAACAGTCTTCCCAGTTACCACCGGCCTGCAATTCGCCGGGGCCGCGATAGCGCGGGGCGGTGTATTGATTGTCGGCCAGGTTCACCGTATCGCCCGGTGCATAAGCCGCGACCCGCCAGCGCAACTCAGTCAGCGGCACGTCATTGCCGTTGTTCAGGGTCAATTGCAATGGGCGGTCGGCGGGACATTGTTGTGGCGCGTAACTGATGCGCAACTCCAGGCGTTGCAGCTGCTTGAGCTCGTGGTGGTCCATCCAGATGACCCAGGTGGCGACGATACCCAGCCCCGCGGCGGCGGCCATGGATACGGGCAAGGCCTTGGCCGGATAGCGCAGCAACAGGATCAGCCAGGTGATGACCAGCAGGACGCCGATGAACATGACGTGAAATCTCGGGAATAGAGAGGGTCATCCTACCTAAGCGCAGGTGGGGTTGGCGATGGGCGATTCGGTGGTGTGCTGACTGGCGCCATCGCGAGCAAGCTCGCTCCCACAGTGGACCGAGTCGAGCACAAAATCTGCGGTCGACCCAATACCCTGTGGGAGCGAGCTTGCTCGCGAAGAGGCCAGTCGAGGCACTACAAAAACCCAGTGCAAAAAAAAAAAGCCCCCGCCCAGCCTGCTGCGGATAGGGAACGCAGCAGGCTGGACGAGGGCTTCTTGTTTTACTGAACGTTACTGCGCGATGGTTTTCACCGACACGCCACGCTCAACCGGCGTCGAGCGCCCGTAGATATCTTCAAACCGCTCGATATCGTCTTCGCCCAGGTAGCTACCCGATTGAACTTCGATGATCTCCAACGGAATCTTCCCCGGGTTACGCAGGCGATGCACCGACGCGATCGGAATGTAGGTCGACTGGTTCTCGGTCAGCAGGAACACGTTCTCGTCACAGGTCACCTCGGCGGTGCCGCTGACCACGATCCAGTGCTCGGCGCGGTGGTGGTGCATCTGCAGCGACAGGCACGCGCCCGGCTTGACCGAGATGTGCTTGACCTGGAAGCGCCCGCCCATATCCACCGAGTCGTAGGAGCCCCACGGACGATAGACTTCGCAGTGGTTCTGGGTTTCGCTGCGGCCCTGTTCGTTGAGGGTGTTGACCATCTGCTTCACGCCTTGGACCTTGTCCTTGTGGGCGATCATCATGGCGTCCTTGGTTTCGACCACGACGATGTTTTCCAGGCCGATCACCGACACCAGCTTGCCGTTGCCGTGGATCATGCAGTTTTTGCTGTCCTGGATCACCACGTCGCCTTTGGTGACGTTGCCGTTGGCGTCCTTTTTATTGACCTCCCACAGCGACGACCAGCAGCCGACATCGCTCCAGCCCGCGGTCAGCGGCACGACGCAGGCGCGTTGGGTTTTTTCCATCACCGAGTAGTCGATGGAATTGTCCGGGCAGCAGGCGAAGGTGGCTTCGTCGAAGGTGATGGTGTCGGCATCCTGATGGCTGCGCTCCAGGGTCAGCAGGCAGGTGTCGTAGATGTCCGGATCGTGCTTCTTCAGCTCTTCGAGGAAGCGGCTGGCGCGGAACAGGAACATGCCGCTGTTCCAGAAGTAACCGCCGGACTGGACGAACTCGGTAGCGCGCTTCACGTCGGGTTTTTCGACGAAGTGCGAGACACGGCTGACGCCTTCAGGCAGCAGCGAGTCGTTGGTCGACTTGATGTAGCCATAACCGGTTTCCGGCTTGGTGGCCGGCACGCCGAACAGCACCATTTCACCGTTTTCGGCGGCGACGGTGGCCAGGGCCAGGGCGCGTTGCAGGGCTTTCTGGTCTTCCAGCACGTGGTCGGCCGGCAGTACCAGCATCAGCTCGTCGCGACCTTCGCTGACCAGCATCATCGCAGTCAGGGCCACGGCCGGCGCGGTGTTGCGACCGAACGGTTCCATCAGGATGCGTTGGGTTTCCAGTTTGCGCGCCGCTAATTGCTCGTTGACGATGAAGCGGTGGTCCTTGTTGCAGACCACGATTGGCGTGTCCATGCCTTCGAACACCAGGCGTTCCAGGGTTTGCTGGAACAGGGTGTGTTCGCCGGTCAGGGCCAGGAACTGCTTAGGGAATTGTTTACGGGAAAGCGGCCAAAGACGTGAGCCACTACCACCTGACAAGATCACCGGAATCATGTTGTTACTCCTTGAATATCGATTGGTTAGAGCTACTGCGTTCTGTCGTTTCACTCTTGTTTTTGTTCCGTGTCGCAGGGGTTGCGCTGCCTGTGTAGGAGCTGCCGAAGGCTGCGATCTTTTGGCGCATTCAATGACGCCGAGAATCAAAAGATCGCAGCCTGCGGCAGCTCCTACAGAGATCGACGTTACCTCTGCGGAAAGTTCTTTAGCGCGTCGACACCGGGCGTTTTACCCAGACCGGCGACAGGCTGCTGCCGCTGCCGGTGACGTACAGCACCGCGGCTTCACCGCGTTCCAGGGCGACCGGTTTCACGTCGCCGACCTTGGTGGTGCCGTCGTACAAGGCCAGGCTGACCTTGACCGGGTTGATTTCACGTTCGCCGCGACCCTTGGGCGCAACGTTCGGGACTACGTCGGTCTTGCCATCGGCGGTCTTCAGGGTCAGTGCCTTGTCGCTGAGGTTTTGCACGCGTACCAGGGACTTCTGCTTGTTCTTGAACGGCGGCTCTTCGATCAGTTGCGGTGCGCCGCTGGCGTTGTTGACCAGGGTGTAATAGTGGTCGCCGGCCAGTTTCACCGGCAGGTTCTGGCTACCGACCTTGGCGCTGTAGTCGCCGCCCGGCATGAAGCTGAAGTCACTGCTCGACAGTGGCGCGACATCGCTCAGGTTGGTGTTGCCGACGGTGGCGCTGACTTCGGCGTTGCTGGCGTTGTAGATACGCACGAAGGTCGAGCCTTTCGGTGCGGTCGGGCCGTACAGGGCGGCGTCGCCACCGGCGAAAGCCTGTACCGACAGCACGCTGAGGCCGGCAACCAGGGCAAGGCGTTTGGCGAGACGACGAGGAGTTGTAGTGAAAGTCATGGTGTACCTCTCTTTCAGTTTTGCGCCCGGTCGGGCGTCTCGGATTTGTTGTTGATGGCTACGTTTTGTTGGCGGGCGCCGGCTTGTTTAAGCTCTGCGACCCACTGCGGGTCGGCGTCGCCGATTTCGTTGTTCACAGGCAGATATCGTTCAGGGAACTCCCAGATCAGCACCTGTGGCGGGCTGTTCTTGAAGGCGTCGCTCTTGAGGTAGCTGAGCATCGGCAGAATCGGGCCATGGCCGTCTTCGGCGTAATTGACTACGTCGCTGTTCAGCGCTTGCTTGAGCGCACCGACGAAGTTCCAATTGGGGTTGGCGCTGTAGCTGGTGCCGATCAGGGCCACCGGCACTTCGGTGTTGGCGAACAGCGCGTCGTCACCGGCGGATTGATCTTCAGCCGCGACCGTATTGCGCTTCTGCAATTGCTCCTGTTTAGGCATCAGGTTTTCGAACAGCGGGTCCAGTGGCAGGAACAGACGCAGGTCGCCCTTGTGGGTGATGGTCTCGGCAGGTTCGGTGACGAAGCGCTGCGGCTCGCCGCTTAGCGGGTACTTGTCGGCAATGGTCCTGGCCAGACGGTTGGCGGCGATCTCGGCACCTTGCGGCGTCCAGTGGGTGTCGGTGCGCAGGAACACTTGCTGGCCATCCTGCTTGGCCTGTTGCAGCGGGCCGAGCAGGTCAGGGGCCGGAATCCGGTCGGCGGCCAGGCGCTGGTGGAAGTCCTTGTAGAGGTTGGCGTGGATGCTCGCCGGTTTCACCTCACCGAGGTGTTCCGGGTACAGGCGAACCTTGGCCGGAACCACGGCCATCACCAGTTGCACGCCTTTTTCCTTCAAGGTCTGGCGCACGCCTTCGACCAGCGCGTAGTTGCCTTGCAGGTTCAGCTCTTCGTTGACCACCGGGTGGAATTCTTCATCGCTGTACAACCACTGGTCGCGACCGAGCACCACGCCCGGACGACCTTCGTTGAACAGTTTGAAATCCAGCGCGGCCCACAGGTTGGTACCCAGGCGCTTGATCGGGAACTCGTCGTCGTAGTGCGTTTCCACGGCCTTGGTCCAGCGACCGTTGAGCACCGTCGCATCGGCGTTGGTACTGAAGCCGAAGAAGCTGCGCACCGACCACAGACCGAGCACCAGCAGGGTCACCAGGAACAGCGCGATGTAGAAGATGCGTAATGAGCGGGTCATGGTCAGATCCCTCAGAACTGGAAGTAAAGGAACGGCGAGAAGCTTTGCGCCGAGAGTTTGAGAATCGAGGCGATGAACAGCAGCAGCACCAGTGCACGCATCACATAGCGCGACCAGTCAGCGGTCCAGTAGGCCGGTTGCACCTGGGCTTCGACGCCGACGGTGTAGCCAGGCTGATGGATGCTCGCCGGGTTATCCCCTGGCACGGCCTTGATCGTTCCCGGTGTCGCAGCGGCCGGGCCGTCGGTGTCGACGTTCACGGCAGGCTTGGTCTTGACCGGAGGCTGATTGGTGTAGAAATCCCGCAGGCCGAAGAACGCCAGGGTCACGTAGGCCACGATCAGGGTTGCCACTTGCAGGCCGGTGAGGCTGGCCTGGTTGAGTTCCGACAGCGACCAGTCGCCGAAGCTGAACATCGCGCCGTACATGCGTCCGGCGACGTGCAGGTTTTCCGCGCGGAAGATCACCCAGCCCATCACCACCAGCAGGAAGGTCAGTGCCCAGCGGATCGGGTTGAAGCTGCGTGGCGAGGTGTTCAGGCCGATGGCTTTCTCGATCGCCAGCCACATGCCGTGCCATGCACCCCAGACGATGTAGGTGATGTTCGCGCCGTGCCACAGACCACCGAGCAGCATGGTCAGGAACAGGTTGCGATAGGTCATCAGCGTGCCTTTGCGGTTACCGCCGAGGGTGATGTACAGATAGTCACGCAGCCAGGTCGACAGGCTGATGTGCCAGCGGCGCCAGAACTCGGTGATCGACTGGCTGACATACGGCTGCTTGAAGTTCTCCATGAAACGGAAACCCATCATCAGGCCAAGGCCGATGGCCATGTCGCTGTAACCGGAGAAGTCGAAATACAGCTGCGCGGTGTACGCCAGCGCGCCGAGCCAGGCATCGCCCGTGGTCGGGTTTTGCAGGGCGAAGCAGTGGTCGGCCACCACCGCCAGGGTGTCGGCGATGAAGACTTTCTTGATGAAGCCCTGCATGAACCGCGTGCAGCCCTCGGAGAACTTGTCGAGGGTGTGGGTGCGGTTGTTGAACTGGTCGGCCAGGTCGCGGAAACGCAACACGGGGCCGGCGATCAGGTGCGGGAAAATCGCCACGAACGCCGCGAAGTCGATCAGGTTGCGGGTCGCCGGGGTGTCGCCACGGTAGACGTCGATGATGTAGCTGATGGACTCGAAGACATAGAACGAGATCCCGATCGGCAGCAGCACGTGAGTCAGGATGAAGGGCTCAAGGCCCACCGACGTCATCATTGCGTTGATGCTGTCGACGCCGAAGTTGGCGTACTTGAAGTAGCCGAGGATGCACAGGTCGACGGCCACGCCGAGCAGCAACCAGCGCTGCGCCGGTTTGGTCCTGACCCCGGCGGCCCCGACTTTCAGGCCGATCCAGTAGTTCCACAGGGTGACGCCGGCGAACAGCGCGAGGAAGTCCACACGCCACCAGGCGTAGAACACGTAACTGGCAATCAGCAGCAGCAAATTGCGATAGCGTTGCCCGCTCAGATAGTACAAGCCGAGGAAGATCGGCAAGAACAAAAACAGGAACACGTTGGATGAAAAAACCATCCCGGTCTCTCCTTGTTTGAACCAACAGTCAAGGGCCAACGGCCCCCCCAAACCCCCCACGGAAATCCGGGGGGCTAACTCACAAAACCTACTTTCGACACCGACCCTGTAGGAGCTGCCGAAGGCTGCGATTTTTTAAAAACAGGATCAAAAGATCGCAGCCTTCGGCAGCTCCTACAGGGGGTTGTGTCTGGTCTAGGAACCCTTGCTGCCCTTTTCATTGGCCGGGTCGTAGACCTTGGTCAGGTCACCGCCGAGGCGGAAGGACTTGAACGGTTGCATCTTGTGCTTCTTCGCCAGCACCTCGGGCGAGCAGGTGTAGAGCGAACAGAACGGTTCGAGCCAGGCAAATTTCGAGTCGACCTTCAGGTCGGTCATGTCCTGTTCCTTGCCGTTCTTTTCCTCGAACTCATCCGGGTCTTTCACCCCGGACAGCACCCGGTCACCCAGGCGTTTGAGTGCGCCATTGTTTTCCTGACGCAAGTCCACACCGTTGACCTGAGCGAAACTGGCGATCATCGCCAGCGGCGGCAGGGCGTAGTTGTGGTAAGCCAGGGCCCGTTGCTGACGCTTGAGTTCGTTGGGCAGGTAGCCGTCGGCGTCGACCTGGTTGGCGCCGACCTTGTATTCCTTCACTGCCCAGTCGAACAGGTCGCGACGGTTGGTGGCGACGGAGGTGGCCATCACCGACCAGGCGGCCCAGTACGAGTGGTTGTTGGTCTGGTCGAGCGGCAGGTTGTCCCAGTCGCTGACCACCTGGTCGGCCATCTTGCTGAACCAGGCTTCGATCAACTGCGCTTGCTGTTGATGGGTGGCCAGCGGGCGGGAGTCGGAAAACTTCAGGCGGATGTATGCCGAAGCCATGCTGCCCAGCGCCCATTTGCGCATCGACTTGCCGGTGTGGTTGAAGTCCTTGGACATCAAGGCATCGGCCTGGGCCCAGGTCGTCAGCCAGTTCAGCATGCAGTCAAGCTGTTCCGGGCGACCGTCACGCATGAACTGCATCACGTGCTTGCTGATGCCGCGCTCGATCTTGGTGATGTCGGCGGTGCTTTCGCGGAAGGCTTTTTCCGACTGCTCGTTCAGGGTCGCGCGGGCCTTGTCCGAACCTTCGTACTTGCTGCGAAATTGCAACGAGCCGGTGTACGGCGTCGGCACCGCATCGCAGCCTTCGCTCTTGTCGCCCGTCTTGAATTTATCCACAGGCGCCAAATAGCCCTGGGGTGGACGCAGTGGCGCAGCCGCTTGCGTGGCCCCGGCGAACATCGCCAGGCTCAAGAGCGTCGGTGCCAACAGAGTTGAAAATTTCGGATAGCGCATAGCAGACCTCATTGCCCGACCGAAGCAGTACGCTGTTCGGCGCCCGGGAATACGTTGCGTTTGCAGATTTTCGCTTCGACTTTCTGTGGCGCGGCACCCGCTTGTTCCGGGCCCTGGACTTCAACGGCCAGCAGGTTCTGCGAGGCCCAGTCTTCGTCCGTGCGCAACTCGAAGGCGAAACGCCCGTCGGTGTCGGAGGTTTCCGGTTTGTCGATCTTAATGTCCTCGTGGCGACCGTTCATGTACCAGAGGGTGGCTTGCAGGGTTTTCACCGACGTGTCGGCGAAGCGAATGTCGACCTGGTGGCTACCGTTGCGCAGGTCCATGTTCTTGCTGTTGACCATCAACTCGTTTTTGCCCGGCTTGAGCGTGGCGCTGCCGGACATCTGTGCATCCTTGCCTTCGCAACCGTTGTCCAGCAGCGCCATCATCTGGCGGTAGATGGTTTCCTGGTCGAGGCGGTACAGCGGCGAGAATTCCCAGATGAGAATCTTCGGCGGGTTCTTCTGGAACTCGTCGCTGCCCAGATACTGCAGCATCGAACCTTCCAGGCCGCCGCCGGGGAACGCTACGTTGAAGATGTCGGCGCCGATGGCCTCTTCGAGGAAACCGGCGAAGTTGTAGTTCTTGCCGCTGTGGGAGGTACCCACGAGGGTGATTTGCGGATTGCCGGAATCGCCGAACAGATCGCCATCGCCCGCTTCGCCCTTCGGCTCGGTGGTGAACTGATCCATGTACTGGATCGCGTAGCT
The DNA here is from genome assembly GCF_047345015.1 of Pseudomonas monachiensis. Classification (NCBI taxonomy): domain Bacteria; kingdom Pseudomonadati; phylum Pseudomonadota; class Gammaproteobacteria; order Pseudomonadales; family Pseudomonadaceae; genus Pseudomonas; species Pseudomonas monachiensis. Next base: position 5,076,545 of record NZ_CP178857.1, on the reverse strand, counting down.
GGTGCCACAGAGTTGACCGGCCATGTTGTGCAATGTTCCGGTCTTGCCCATGCGACCCGATTTTTTGGTCTCGAATTCGCGCTTGGGAATGTCGGCGAACTCAGGCAATTGCTTGACCTTCTCGGCGACGATTTTCGCCGTGCGCTGGGCGCCGTACGGGGTCCAGTGCTGGTCGCCACGGAAGTAGAAATCGTGTGCGGGCAGGGTGTCGGGCAACGACTCGTTGGTCAGTGGCGACAGGTCCGGAACGACGTAGCCCATCTGCGCGAAACGACCGAGCATGGACTTGTAGTTTCTCAGCGCCTTGTCGAAGTCGAAGCTGGCCTTCTCCGCCGGGTTGAGCTTGTTGCGGTTCACCAGGCCACGGGTCGGCTGGTACACGACAACCAGTTCCACGCCTTTGCTCTTGAACGCATCGTGCAGTTGTTTCATGCGTTTGTAGCCGGCGGGCGTGGTGTCGAATTCGGTGCGCAAGTCTTCTTGCGTACGGAACAGCCAGTCACCCTGGGCCTGCACCAGCGTGGTGAAGTTCTGCTGATAACGGGTGGTGTAGTTCTTCGGGTCGTGGGCGGCCGGGCACAGGCTGCAGCACGGTTCGGCAGTGAATTTTGGAGCCTGGACTTCATCGGCACGCGCGCCGCCGCTGGCCGCGAGAATGCCGGCGGTCAGGGCCGAAAGGCTGAGTAGTTTGATCAAGTGTGGGTGCATAAGATTATCCTCAGTCCCGCATTTCGGTCTGGCGTTCGACGGGGTCGATCAGCACGGCTTTCTGCTGGCGCACCAGCAGGTCGAGAATTTCATCCTGGCGCTCGCCAAGAATGCCGGTGAAGCTGATGCCGCTGGATTTGGTCGGTGCGAGCATGGACACGCGATACAACTCGACACTCAGCGGCGAGTCGATGGACAACGGTCCGCTGCCGTTTGCCGCCAGCTCACCGCCGACCACGATCAGCGACACCTGGGCGTCGAACGGGTCGAGCTTGATGTCACGGTCGGTGTTGCTCAGGTCCTTGATGTGCCCGTAGACACCGGTCAGGCCGTTGGCCATGGAGACGTTTTCGTACAGGCGAATGTTCACGCTGTTACGAATGCGGATGCCGTGGCGGCGGTTGCTGACGACTTTGTTGCCCCACAGCAGGTTGTCGGCACTCTCGTAGAGGGTGATGCCGTCGGTGTGGTTCTGGTAGATCTCATTGTGGGCAATCAGGTTGTTGACGCTGTTACGGTCGATCACCAGGCCCGACAGCTTGTTGTCATAGCTGCGATTGTTGAAGATGAAGCTGTCGTTGACCTCACGGGAAATAATGATCCCGTGCTTCTTCTTGGTCCCGTACACCGTGTTGTCGGCAATGATCAGACCGTGGGAACGGTCGTGCGGATCGATGCCGTAGACGATGTTGTCTTTGTAGGTGTTGCCCTTGACCACGAAGTCGCGAGTCTCATAGCAGTAGAAGCCGTACCACATGTCCGAGAACTCGGAGCCGACGATCCAGCCGGTCGGCTCAGGGCGCTTGAGCACCTTGGCCATGTTCGGCGTGTACTGGGAAATACTCACGCCGTAGGACTTACTGTTGGCATAGCCGAAACTGGCGATCTTGCTGTTGGCGATGTAGGTCTCGGTACCACCCCAGGACAGCAGGAACGGACGGAACTCCTTCGGCGAAGTGAACGTCGCCGGGCCGTTGTCCTTCTCGCGCCAGCCGGTGATTTTGGTGTCGCGCACGAACAACTGGCCGTCGTTGACCAGGAACGCACCGGCCTCCTGGGACAGGCGCAGTTCCTGGGTCTGCTTGTCGATTTCCAGGATGCCGTGACGACCGACCACGATCGGCAACTTCGCCAGGTACACACCCGGCGAGGTTTCACTGAAGTACTGCTTGGGGACCTTTTTCGCCAGGTCCTTGAGGTTCATGTAGCCATCGTCGACGAAGATCGCCTGGGGAATGCCGTGCTGACGCACCACCCACTCGGCCATCTTGTTGTCGCCACCGATGAAGTCCTTCAGGGCGTCTTCCTGCATCATCCGGCGCAGGCTGATCTTGCCCGGTTTGCTGCGCATGATCTTCGCGGCGATGGCTTCGGCTGTGTAGCCGGAAACGTCCGGCAGTTTCGGCTTGGCCAGTTCCAGCGGCGCGGTCGGTGCGCTGCTGACGGTGTAGGTCTTGGCCTGTTGCAGTTCCTTGGCCGTGGTTACCGGCTTGGCCGGTTCCACATTGGCCGGCGCCACATTGGCGAAGCCAGTCGCACTGGCCAGCAGCATCGCGCCGGCCAACAGGCTGATCGAGCCTTTTCGGGCTGGATGATTCATCTGGGAGACTCCCTTCGCGGTTTGCATCAGAAGCGCCAGATCACGTCGATGAACGCACGGTGCATGTACGAATCGACTTCCTTGCCGTACGCATCGCCTGGCTTGAACACGCCGCCACGGAAGCGCACCAGGGCCGAAGGCTCATCGATCGCCTGACTCATCGACGCCGGCAACAAGCCTTGCTTGAAGTACTTGGTGACCACCAGATCCATTTCCTGACCGAGGTCTTTCTCGCCATCGTTCAGTGGCAGCGAAGTACTGGAGAGGATCGCGCCGGTCACATCGTCGGTGTTGTTCTCGACGGCGTTGATGCCATTGCTGCCGACCGGCTTGTTGCCGTCGACACGCCAGAACTTGTGGTAGATCAGGCTGGCGTCGTATTCGTCGTTGAGCATCCACGAACCGAACAGGGTGGCGCTCTGCATGTTGTTCATTTCGCCACGGAAGGCCTCGCCGAAACGGTGCACGCGCGAGCGGGTGCCGGTGTAGTTCGAGCGGTTACTTTCCAGACCGTTCTGTTCGTAGTCGGCGCTGGCGCGGGCATAGGCGGCACCGACTTGCCATTGCGGATCGAGGCGCAAACGCACGCCGACATCGGTGGCCCAGCCGTTGAGGTCTTCACCGCGCTTGGCTTCAGTTGGCGGCGTGCCGTCGGCGTTCAGCGGGTTGACCTTGTCGATGTCGCCGCTCATGCCGGTGATGCTGCCCCAGTAATTGACGGTGTTGGTGTTGCGCCAGTTGTAGGCGTCGCTGTCGGCGGTCAGGCCGAGCCAGCTGATGTCACCGTTCTGTTTCTTGTCCAGCGAATCGGTCGGTACACCCGGCTCCGGGTAATCGAGCTTGCCGTTGTCATGGGTGTGATGACCGCGAATGCCGACCCAGTTGCCCGGTGTCCACTGGTACGCGGCATCGGCGTAGGCGTGCAGGCGATCCTTGTCTTGTGGCGACAATTCCTTGAGGTCGGTGCGGTACTCGCTGAAGCGTTCGGCGATACCGACGTTGGCGCGCAGCAGGGTCGTGTCGAAGGTCCAGTTCAGGGCTTCGATGTTGGTGTCGCGCCATTGGCCGTCGTCATTGCGCAGGCGCTGGCGACCGAACTTCAGGATCTCGCCGGGGTAGGGCGTGAAGCCGCTGTAGCCGACCCAGAACTCACGCATGGCCAGGTAGTTTTTCTTGGTCTCGCGATCACCGTTGTCGGTGTTCTCGGCGCCATCGGATTGTTGCAGGGTGTCGGTCTCGATGATGTCAGTGGACGTCACCGCCTGACCCATGGCGTAGGCGCTCCACGCGCCGCTTTCGCCGTAGACCCACGGACGCAGGTCGAGGCCGACGCCATTGACGTCGCCGCCGGGAGCGGTGCCGAGGTCGCGGTCATCTTCGGACTGGCCGGTGATTTTCACGTCCAGGCCGAAGTTCTTGGTTTCTTCAGTCATCGCAGCAAGCGTCGGGCAAGACCAGATCAGCGCGAATGTCAGGCCAATACCGGCCTTCATGAATGGATTCAACTTCATTGGGATTCCTCGCCATCTTCTTCTTGCAGGGCATGCATTTCCGGCGTGTTCGGGCTCAGGGCACCGCGCACGGCCTGTTCTTGTTTCAACAGGCGTTGGGCTTCGGCCAACCGGTCGGGCGGCAATTGCGTTTGGATTGTTTGCGCAAGCTCGGTGGCTTGCGGAGTGTTCTGGGCCAGGGCCAGTTGGCTGAAGACGTAGGCGTTCAGCGGATCAGGCTTGGTGCCCTTGCCTTGGGAAAACAGTTGGGCAATGGCGAAGTCGGCGCTGTTCTGGCCGTTGCGCGCAGCGGTCAACAGATGGTCGAGAGCCTTCTGCGGGTAGACCTTGCCCAGGTAGCCACGGCGATAGATCTGGCCGAGGTAGTAATCGGCAGCGACTTCACGGCCGACGGCTTTCTGGAAATGCGCTTCGGCGACCTTGGCGTCGGCCGGCACCAGTTTGCCTTCGAAGTAGAGCTTGCCCAGCAACAGTTCGGCGCGAGGCTGGTCGGCGGCGCGGCCGTTGTCCAGGTACTTCATCATCTGGTCGACGTCGCCCAGTTCCGGGAAGTCGTAGAGCAATTGCGCGAGGGTGACCCACGATGCCGGGTAGCCCGGTGCGATCGGTTCGAGCAGCGACTGCGCGGTTTTCTCGTCGGTCTTGCCCAGGGAGGCATCGGCGAGCACGCGGGCGACGCTGTCGACGCGCTGCGCCGAAACGGTGCCTTGGGCATGAGCCGCTTGCATCTGCTTGATCAGCTCGGCCTGTTGCTCTGGCTTGGCCTGTTTCTGATAGACCGTGGCCAGTTCGACGTAGCAGATATCGCTGATGTTGAGCGCGGCCTTGCAGATTTTTTCCACGTCATCCAGATGCTGGTCGTAGGTACCCTGGGTGCGATAGAGCAGCACTTGCGCCAGACCCGCTTCCGGTTTGTTCTCGGCACGCCATTGGCTGATCTGCTGCTGGGCGTTCACGTTGGGAAAGCTGTGCGGGTATTGCAGGTACAGCATCGCCAACGGGATCAGCGTATTGCCTTCGCCTGCCGCAGCGGCTTTTTTCAACAGGGTTTCGGCTTCGTGTTGTTCCGCTTCGGTGGAACCGGGCTTGGCCACCAGCAGACGACCGAGGCGTGCCTGGGCGCGCGGCGAAACGCTGGCTGCGGCGCGGTAAGTCGCCTCGGCCTGTTTCATCTGCGCCGGGTCACGGCTGTCGACCTGGATATCGGCCAGGCCGACCTGGGCTTCGCTGTAGCCCAGGTCTGCCAGTTGCCGGTAGTTCGCCGCGGCAGTGGTGGTGTCACCGCGCTTTAGCGCTTCGTTGGCCAGGCGCTGGTCGGGCAGGCCGGCGCAACCGGCGAGGCTCACCGCCAATGCAACGGCACACAGAGAGCCCATGTGGGAGCGGGCTTGCTCGCGAAGCAGGCGACTCGGTGCATCAGACAGACCGCGTCGATCCCATCGCGAGCAAGCTCGCTCCCACAGGGTCGGCGGCGTGTTGAGGGTTGGAGTAGTCACAGGCATGTCCTCGACTTAAAGACCGACAGCCATGGCTTTGTCGATCAGCCAGTTCAGGTTCGGGCCACGGTCGCTGTTCACTTCCACCGGGCGGCCGGCGAGGGAGCTGTCCAGGGTTTCGTCCGGCTGGATCAGCACGCGGATGTCCGAAGACAGATCGGCGCTTTTCAGGCTGGTGCTGCTGACGATCTTGCCGGTGCGGCTCTTGTCCTCGCCGGCGATCTGGAAGCGCACCGAAGTACCCGGGCGCACGTCGCCGAACTGGCGATAGGAGAAGCGCGCTTCAACATTGGCTTCGCCGCCCCGCGGGACCAGTTGGAAGATCACGTCGCCCTTGCTGGCGTACTGACCGTTGGCGACCATTTGCTGGGCCACGGTGCAGTCGCAAGGCGAGGTCAGGGTGCCGGTCATCTGCTTGCCGAACAGTTCTTCAACCTTGGCCGGTTGCAGTTGGTCTTCGTCCAGATGGCCCTTGAGCACGTCGAGCATGCTGGTGCTGAAGGTTGCCAGCGGTGCGCCCTTGGCGGCCACGCCGTCGGCTTTCACCAGACTCTGCACGGTGCCGTCGCGGGGCATGGTGATGTTCACGCCCGGCACGCTGACCAGGCCGGCCTGGGCATGGCTGACGAAGTACATGCCGTACACCGACTTGAAGACAAAGCCGAATGCAGCCACGCCGACAACGAAGATCCCCAGGCTGAAGGTCACGGCTTTCAGGCGGCCGAACGCGGACATGCCGTGGCCGCCGTCCTTCGTCTTGCGTGCCTTGGTGAAGTTGTCGCGCTGCAGGGTCGCCAGCATTTCACCTACGCTGACGATGTCGCCCGCCAGGTGCGAAGTGATCAGGTGGCGCAGGGTCGAGATGTCCCGTGGTTCCAGGTTCTGGAACTGGCAGCCGGCGCGTCCGGTCTCGCGGTCGAAGGAGCGGACCTGCAACTCGACGTCCATGGCCAGGCCGAGGTTGTCGATGACGAATTGCAGGCGGGCCTTGTACACGTCACCCACCTTCAGCGGCAACTGACCGGCGTTGAATGCCAGGCCACCGGCGGACAGGTCGATCACCCGGGCTTCGACCGGCGTCCGGTCAGGGCCGAAGAAACGCAACTTGGCCGGGATTTTCACTCGGGCGTGTTGGCGCTGGGCTTCGGATTCGTGCACTACGTTGGCGTTGACGGCGGTATTCATAGGGGGCGTTTTCCTAGTTAATTCAGGCGAGTTCGGTCAGACCATCAACAGCAGCACGGCGACAAAAATGCTGCCGGCAGAGAAGGTCATGGTCCGAGACGACCAGGTGTTGAACCAACGTTGAAAGCTGGCGAGATCACGGGTCAGGGAAGTGGGTTGGCGAGTCCAGGACTGTTGGTCGAGGCGGAAGAACACGTAGATCTTCACCAGCGCGCCGACTATCTGGTTGTAATAGAGAATTGCCGGGTAGGCCGGGCCGATCCGGTGTCCGGAGCACGACAGCAACAAGGTCAGGATGAACCGGGTGATGCCGATCCACAGCAGGTACACCAGGATGAACGCGGTGCCGTACTTGAAGCTGGCGATCAACGCCACGGTCAGGCCCAGCAGCGAGGTCCACATCGACACGCGCTGGTCGAACAGCACCACCGAAGTGAACACGCCAAGGCGTTTGACCCCCAGGCCCAGGGCACGGGAGTTCTGCCGCAGGTTGTTGCCGTACCAGCGGAACATCAGTTTGCGGCTGGCCTTGATGAAGCTCTTTTCCGGCGGGTGTTCAACGGTGTTGATCGCCGCGTCGGGCACGTAGAACGTGTCGTAGCCCAGGCGCATCAGGCTGAACCAGCTCGACTTGTCATCGCCGGTAAGGAACTTGAAGCGGCCCAGGCGCCAGTGTTGCAGCGAGTCGCTTTCCACGTCGGCGATGAAGTCCGGGTTGGTGACCACGGTGGCGCGGAACACCGACATGCGGCCGGTCATGGTCAGCACGCGCTTGGACAAGGCCATCGAGCACATGTTGATGTGGCGCTGGGCGAAACGCAGCTTGTGCCATTCGCTCATGATGTAGCCGCCGCGCACTTCGCAGAATTCGTTGGTGGTCAGGCCACCGACGTTGCCGAACAGCTGGAACCACGGCACGGTCTTGAGCACCACGCCTTCGGCCAGCACGGTGTCACCATCGATGACAGCGACCACGGCGCGATCATCCGGCAGGTGCCGGGAGATGGCGCGGAAGCCGTAGGCCAGGCCATCGCGTTTGCCGGTGCCGGGAATGCGCACGAAGTCGAGCTTGACCCGGGACGGCGGGTTCATCCGGTTCCACAGGCTTTTGACCAGCAGCTCATCGGACATTTCCACGATGGAGCAGACCACGGTGGTCGGCAGGCCGCAGTCGATGGCTTCGCGGATCACCGAGCTGTAGACCTGCGCGGTGGTCAGGGCATCGATGCGGAAACTGGTGACCATCAGGAACACGTGGGACGGGTCAGCCGCTTTGCCCAGCTTGCGCACTTTGCGCCGCAGGTACGGGTAGACGATGTACAGAAAAATCATGCCGCGCACAAAGTGAGTGGCACCCATCGAGTAGCGCCAGATACCCACGGCGCCAATCAGGAAAATGAAGTCCTTCGACTCGGAGTCGAACGTGGACACGGGCAACGCCATGGCGAGACCCATCAGTAAACTCAGGTAGAACAGCCAACCGGCGGCCTGGAGTAGGCCGTGCTTTAGCCTGTGCATAATCTGCATCCGTCTCGATCTCGGGCGAGCCTTTGGGGTGGCCCGATGGGGTTAAGGCAGGCCTGTGAAAACTGGCGGCACCCGCTCTGGATGACGCCAGAATCCCTGTAGGAGCTGGCGAAGCCTGCGATCTTTTGATCTTCAGCAATCACGCCGGCGCCAAAAGATCGCAGCCTGCGGCAGCTCCTACAGATACCGCGTTACCAGCAGATGCCTTCGGCCCGGCTATTGGTGCTGGTGGCCTTGGACATGAAGCCCACCAGGTCGATCACCTGCTTGCCGTGTGGAACGTCCTGCACCAGGGCGCGGAATTTCTCGTCACGGTTGCCGAGGATGATCACGTCGGAGTTGTTGATCACCGCGTCGAAGTCGGAGTTGAGCAAGGACGAGACGTGAGGGATCTTCGACTCGATGTAGTCCTTGTTCGCACCGTGAACGCGGGCGTACTCGACGTTGCTGTCGTAGATGCTCAGGTCGTAGCCCTTGCCGATCAGCATTTCCGCCAGGTCGACCAGCGGGCTTTCGCGCAGGTCGTCGGTGCCGGCCTTGAAGCTCAGACCCAGCAGGGCGACTTTGCGTTTGTCGTGGCTGGAAACGATGTCGAAAGCGTTCTGCACCTGGGATTCGTTGCTGCGCATCAGCGAGTTGAGCAACGGCGCTTCCACGTCCAGGGAACCGGCGCGGTAGGTCAGGGCACGCACGTCTTTTGGCAGGCACGAGCCGCCGAAGGCGAAACCTGGGCGCATGTAGTACTGGGACAGGTTGAGGGTCTTGTCCTGGCAGACCACGTCCATCACTTCGCGACCGTCGACGCCGACCGCCTTGGCGATGTTGCCGATTTCGTTGGCGAAGGTGACCTTGGTGGCGTGCCACACGTTGCAGGTGTACTTGATCATCTCGGCGACCGCGATGTCCTTGCGGATGATCGGTGCGTCGAGCTCTTCGTACAGCGATTGCAGGACGTCGCCGGACGCCTTGTCGAATTCGCCGATGACGGTCATTGGCGGCTGGTCGTAGTCGGCGATGGCGGTGCTTTCGCGCAGGAACTCAGGGTTCACGGCCACGCCGAAATCAACACCGGCCTTCTTGCCGGAGCAGTCTTCGAGAATCGGGATGACCACGTTGGCCACGGTGCCCGGCAGCACGGTGCTGCGCACGACGATGGTGTGGCGGGTGGTCTTGTCGCGCAGGACAAAACCGATTTCGCGGCATACGGCCTCGATGTAGTTCAGTTCCAGGTCGCCGTTCTTCTTGCTCGGCGTGCCCACGCAGATCATCGACAGGTCGGTGTCGCGAATCGCCTCGGCGAAGTTGGTGGTGCCACGCAGACGACCTGTCTGGATGCCTTGGGCCAGAAGTTCACCCAGGCCCGGTTCAACGATCGGCGATTTGCCGGCATTGATCATATCGATCTTGTCTTTGGCCACATCGACGCCAACGACGTCATGGCCCCGTGCAGACAGGCAACCGGCACATACTGCGCCGACGTAACCCAAACCAAAAATGCTGATGCGCATCGCAATTACCTCTCTGTTATCAAGCCTGTATACATCAAGCCATTAGATGGCCGGAGTTAATGGTGTTCAGCGTGTTTTAGTGCACTCGCAAGTGTGCCTTACAGGCACGACAATGCCCTGTGCTGGCATATAAGTTACGAGTGTCTAAATAAGTGCACTCAAAGTGTGCGCAACTAGGCCTTGTTGTTATGATTTGCCCTGTTATGCAGCCGATCCTCCTGTCGGAAGGATGCGGGTGCAACGGCCTTGTACGCTTGATGTCAGGCCGAAAGCCCGTGGATCAAGCGGTTGGGTGCTCGGGTGAGCACGTTTATATGGGGCGCTGTCGTGGCCTTGTAGGGGATAGTCATACCGCGTTATCTCCTGTCCGATTGCTGTTGTCCAAATCAGTGATTAGTCAGCGCAAGTTAGTGTTTCAACTTCGCAACATGAATCGCTTATCTGCGTAAGTTATCTCGTACACGCTCGGCGAGAATCGTTACCGGTGGTATGAGCGGCGCGTTTGGACATAGTTCCAGTCCGCTCATCGCGAAATCTGAAATTTCTTGAAATATTGTGAAAGATGGCACTGCTCTCAAATTGATAGCACTTGCCGTTTCGCCCTTTATATATAGGCGGTTCATTGGCTGGGATATTTTTGTGCCACCACTGTTAAAAAAAGTCAGTGCCACTACGCAAAAAAATGATTGAAGTCGAGTGAAACTAAAGTTAGAAAATCGGGTGGTGTTTTTCTGGCGCCATGAAAATGGCGAAAAGGCGGGGAAGGCTGAAGTGAGTCGAGGGTCGGCGCACGAGCGGGTGTGAAGGTCGTGCGCCGACCGGATGCATCACTCTGGTGCGTGATCGCGCAGAAACACCAGATTGTCCGGCTTGGACTGTTCGGCGCTGTAGCGATAGCCTTGAACGTCGAATTGCTTGAGGGTGGCCGGGTCATTGATGCGTTCTTCGATAACGAAGCGGCTCATCAAGCCGCGGGCCTTTTTCGCGTAGAAGCTGATGATCTTGTACTGGCCGTTCTTCAGGTCCTTGAATTCGGTATTGATGATGCGCGCGTTCAAGGCGTTGCGCTTGACCGCCGAGAAGTACTCGTTGGACGCCAGGTTGAGCAGCACGTCATCGCCCTGATCGACCAGGGCTTCGTTCAGCCATTCGCTGATGCGCGAGCCCCAGAAGGCATACAGATCCTTGCCTCGGGCGTTGGCCAGCCTGGTGCCCATTTCCAGTCGATAGGGTTGCATCAGGTCCAGCGGGCGCAGCAGGCCATAGAGGCCCGAGAGCATGCGCAGGTGTTTTTGGGCGTAGTCGAAATCGGCTTCGCTGAGGGTTTGCGCATTCATGCCGGTGTACACATCGCCCTTGAAGGCCAGCAACGCCTGCTTGGCGTTTTCCGGGGTGAACGCGGGCGTCCAGCTGCCGAAACGCGCGGCGTTGAGCCCGCCTATCTTGTCGGAGACGTGCATCAACTCGCTGATTTGCGCGGGTGTCAGCTCGCGCAATTGCAGGATCAATTCCTGGGAGTGGTCCAGGTACTGCGGCTGGGTGAAGCGCTGGGTCGCCGGCGGTGTTTCATAGTCGAGGGTCTTGGCGGGTGAAATCACCATCAGCATGAAGTCGTCTCCTTTAATCGTGGCGGCGATTCTAGGGGGTTGTTCGTGTTGACTCCAGCTATGAGCGTGATAGGTGATCGGTGGTGTCATGGGACAAGATCGCAGCCTCGCTTCGCTCGACAACTCCTACGGGACCGGGTTGGCTCAAAAATGGAATCGGATCGCGTAGGAGCTGCCGTAGGCTGCGATCTTTTGATCTTCCCGGGATATAGTGCCGCGCGGGTTTTGTTATGGAGACATCCCATTGCGTATCGCTTTTCTCATCTCGATCTGGCTACTGAGCTTTGGCGCCGTCGCGGCACCGGGTGATGTGGCGACGCTCGATCGCAGCACCTGGCCGGAAAAACTCGGTAATCCGACGCTGTTCGACGTGGCGTCCAGAGCCGAGATCCTCATGTTTTCCAGCGTCCTGTTGGCCAGCGAGGCGCTGGATGAACCCGGCCTGGCCCAGCGCCTGGGCCTGCGCACGATCAATCTGGAGTCGGTCAACCGGGTTCGCCAGCGCATGTGGCAACGGCTGCTGGCCAACTACAACTTCGCCCAGCAGAGCTGCGACCAGGATGCCTCCTTCTGTTTCCTGGTCGAAGACATGCCCACCTTGCGCGAGCAGGCTGCCAGGTTCCAGGTCGGCGCAGACAGCTACTACATCAAGTGGGCCGAGCCGAGCCGCGTGTTCCATACCCAATACCTGGACGAACAGTTGCGCAAGGCCGCGCTGTTTCCGCAGAGCAGCAGCGAAGTCGATCATTTTGGCGACTATGAGCGCAGTGGCGACGGGATGCATGACCGGCTGTTTCTGCTGACCTTCGACAGCGCCGCCAACGCCGCGCCGGATAACACCGCCTGGGTCGCCGAGTACCTGCGCAAGTCGAACCTGAGCGGGACATTCTTCGTCCTCGGCAAGGACATCCAGGCGCGTTTGGCCGACGCTTCGGTGAGCAACCTGCAAGAGACCTACTCGAGCCAATGCATCGGCGTACAAGGCTGGGAGTTCCGTTCCCACAGCCACTGGCAGGACTGGCAGGACTCTGTGCGCCGCAGCGCCGAACTGGTCAAGAGCAAGCTGCCGGAGAACTACGTGCCCCTGTTCCGTCCGCCCGATGGCCAGCGCCGTTCCGATGCTGAAGGCTTCTTCAAGACTCAGGGTCTGCAGGTGGCGCTGTGGGACATCGACGCCCAGGACGGTGCCGGCAAACTCAAGGGCAACCCGAGTGCGCAACGGGTGCTGACCCTGATGCTGCTGTGGCGGCACGGGGTGATCAATTTCAATGTGAAACAGGATGCAGTGAAAACGGCATTGCCGTGGCTGGTCACGCAAACGGCGCCTGTCGGGATCGGCTGGGAGGATTGCCAGGATGCGTTTCGCTGAAAACGACAAAGCCCCGTAAACATTGGGTTTATGGCGATTTTGGAAGGGGATTCGTTGCAGGTGGACTTCCGACTGTAAACGGGTGATGGCAGTCCGCCAAGTGCTATTGGTCAATCTGCAAAATAAACTTCAAAAAAGCGTCAAAGTACTTTTTTCTGTCACACGTTTTGGAGTATTACGAAGACAGACCGCCGAAACCTGCAACACAGGTGGCGTCTTCCAAGACCCCGCATGTATGCAGAACACTTGAGTCCCCGCAGGTGTATTCGGCAGTCACTTCGAGGCGCAGCACCGTCAAGGTATTGCGTCGAATGGCTCCCACAAAGGTGACCGAGTATGGATGATCACGGACGTAGCTCTTCTTCCAACCAGCCAATCCTTTATGTACTCGATACCAACGTATTGATTCACGATCCAAACGCGCTGCTTAACTTCGAAGAACACCACGTCGCGATCCCGATGACCGTGCTTGAAGAGCTGGACAAGCTCAAGAGCGGGCATCACAGCGTAGCCGCCGAATGCCGCCAGGCCATCCGCCTGATCGACAAGACTCTGGGCGATGCCTCACCCGAGGATGTCGAGCAGGGTGTGCCGATCCAGCGTGGCAAAAGCGGACCCAAGGGTTTGCTGTCAATTCTGATGAGCAAGCATGCCGAGCCGAACCTGATTCTGCCCGAGCATCTGAACGACAACAAAATCATCAACCAGCTGATCGACCTGCACGCGCGCGACCCGAAGAAGCCCGTGGTGCTGGTCACCAAAGACATCAACATGCGCCTCAAGGCGCGCGCCTGCGGGATCGCGGCCGAGGACTACAGCACCGACCAGCTGGTCGACGACGTGTCCTTGCTGCCCAACGGCTACCACAACATGACCGGCTCTTTCTGGGACCGCGTGAGCAAGGTCGAAACCCGTCAGGACCACGGCCGCACCTGGCATCAGGTGCAATTGATCGACAACCTGCCGGCGGTGCACATCAACGAGTTCATCATTGATGAACAGGGCTTTGTCGGCTGGATCAAGGAGATTGAAGAAGACCGCTTGCTGATCCTCGACCTGCACCAGGAACCGCTGCTGCACCAGGAAGCCTGGGGGCTCAAGCCGCGTGATATCTATCAGAGCCTGGCGCTGTACGCCTTGCTCGATCCGGACATCCACCTGGTCAACCTGTCGGGTGCCGCGGGCTCGGGTAAAACCATCCTGGCGCTGGCCGCTGCGATCGAGCAGACCATGGTCAGCAAACGTTATCGCCGCATCATCGCCACCCGCAGCGTGCAGGGCCTGGACCAGGAAATCGGTTTCCTGCCCGGCACCGAAGCGGAAAAAATGGAGCCGTGGCTGGGCGCCATCACCGACAACCTCGAAGCCTTGCACATGGATGACGAAAGCACCCATGGCAGCGTTGACTACATCCTCAGCAAAGTGCCGTTGCAGTTCAAATCCCTCAACTACATCCGGGGCCGCAGCTTCCAGCAGAGCCTGATCCTGATCGACGAATGCCAGAACCTCACGCCGCACCAGATGAAAACCATCATCACCCGTGCCGGCGCCGGTTCCAAAGTGGTGTGCCTGGGCAACCTGGCGCAGATCGACACCCCTTACCTGTCCGCGACCAGCTCCGGGCTGACCTATCTCACTGAACGCTTCAAGGACTTCCCGAACGGGGTGCACATCACCCTGCAAGGGGTACCACGCTCGATCCTGGCCGAATACGCCGAATCGCATTTGTAACTGTCCACCGGAGCCGGGCGGCCGCGAGGTCGCCCGGTTTTTTTGTACGCCACGTAAAGGCCCGTGCCTCAGGGCAGACCCAATACCGATGAATGTGTTTCTGCAAAGCCTGGGGCCGAAAGCAGTCTTGTTTACAGAGATTGCGAAAAATAGCCCTTGAGGGTTTCCGTCAGAATTGATTGAGCGTTCAATACCTCTTGGCTCGGCTCAGGCTGTGAGCTACTAAACTTTTTTCGCGTCCAGCTGAAAAAGAAGGGGCCATCAATAATACGTTCATTGTGTTCCGCCAAATATAACTGGGTCACGGAGGCATACCTGGGGAAAACATGAAAATGTAGCTCATGATTGAGCTCGGAAATACGCATTATGTATATTTTCTCAGGAGAAAATAGAGTATTTAAAGCTCGCTCCGTAAATGCCAAGCCTTTCATCAGTTCAGCACTTTCAGCCGGATTTAGTTCTGCGAGTCTTGATATGTCCCGCTTAAGAGAAATAATCATGTAGCCAGGGATGTCGCAGTCCCGGCAGTGAGAGATTACGATGTGTTTTCCTGAGTGAATTGTCCGCGCTGACATGACTGGTCTCCCGTGTGCCACCATGGTTGAAGTGTAGGACCTGCCCCGTTGAGCTGCTGCCGGAGGTCAGTAGAAAAAACCTAATGCGATACCTCAGTGCTGAAATTTTTAAGATCGTTAGCTTTGCTGGTCATTTTTTCTCGAATTAACAAATCGGTCTAATATTTAGTTGTAGGAAGTTTCATGGCGGCCATGAGTGCGTACTTACGGAAAATTCTCACGTCGAAATTTGTTATAAAATAATCAGTAACTTATCGGCTGGCGCACCCATTAAAATTGATCAGTGATGTCAGGAAAAGCGAATTTTCAGTAGGCTTTTGTTACATTTCTTTCTGTTGTTTGGTATGACTTTAATTTGTGTTTTTAAAACTTAATAAGGAATCGCATCTGAAACTGTCCACCGAGTCCGTGTGTATGAAGAACCTGTGGGAGCGAGCTTGCTCGCGATGACGGTGTGTCAGTCGACATCTCGGGTTAATGACAGGCCACTATCGTCGGAACGCCGCCCGGAGCAAGCTCGCTCCCACATTGGTTTGTGGTGTGCCGATAATCAAGCGTGCGAAAAATTGACCCGCAGGTTTACAATCGACGCTCCTGATCAGGAGTAATCCCGTGCTGACTCATCTCGATTCCCAAGGTCGCGCCAACATGGTCGACGTCACTGAAAAAGCCGTGACGTTCCGTGAGGCGACCGCTCAAGCGCTGGTGCGCATGCTGCCCGAAACCCTGCAGATGATCGTCAGCGGCGGCCACCCCAAGGGTGATGTGTTTGCCGTGGCGCGCATTGCCGGCATTCAGGCGGCGAAGAAAACCAGTGATCTGATTCCCCTGTGCCATCCGCTGATGCTCACCGGCGTCAAGGTCGAGCTCAGTGCCGAAGGCGACGATTCGGTGCGTATAGTGGCGCGCTGCAAGCTGTCCGGGCAGACCGGCGTTGAAATGGAAGCCCTGACCGCTGCCAGTGTCGCCGCGCTGACGATCTACGACATGTGCAAGGCCGTGGACCGGGGCATGACCATCGAAAGCGTGCGTCTACTGGAGAAGGTCGGCGGCAAGAGCGGACATTTCCAGGCGGAGCAGCCATGAACGTTACCGTGAAGTTTTTCGCCCGTTATCGTGAAGCGCTGGGTCTGGACTCGGTGACAGTGGAAGGCAACTTCGCCACCGTCGACGACGTCCGCGCGCTGTTGGCCCAACGTGATGGTGCCGAGGTGTTGAGCGAGCAAAACCTGATGTGCGCCCGCAACGAAGACCTGTGCCAGCTCGACGAGCCGGTCAGTGAGGGCGATGAAGTGGCGTTCTTTCCGACTGTGACCGGAGGCTGAGCCATGGCGATTCGCGTGCAGTCCACCGCGTTCGACCCGGGTGCCGAAGTCAATGCCATGCACGATGCCAATGTCGGCGTGGGTGCGGTGGTGAGTTTTGTCGGCTACGTACGCGACTTCAATGACGGCCTCGATGTGGCCGGGATGTTCCTCGAACACTATCCGGGCATGACTGAAAAGGCCCTCGGAAAGATCGCCATCGAGGCCGAGCAGCGCTGGCCGTTGCTCAAGCTGGAAGTGCTGCACCGCATCGGCGCCCTGGAGCCGGGCGAGCCGATTGTCTTCGTTGGCGCGGCCAGCGCCCATCGTCAGGCGGCATTCGACGCCTGCGCCTTTGTCATGGACTACCTGAAAACCCGTGCGCCGTTCTGGAAGAAAGAAATCACCAGTGACGGGCCGCGTTGGGTCGAGGGGCGTGACAGTGATCATGCGGCGGCGGATCGCTGGAAGCAGTAATTTCTGCGGCGTTCTCTAGTCAGCCATCGCGAGCAAGCTCGCTCCCACAGTGGATCTGGTTGAACACAAATTTTGTGTACGACACAGAACCCTGTGGGAGCGGGCTTGGTCCGGTCGGCGTTCCGACGAAGGGGCCATCTGACTCACCCAATACCTTGCAGAACCACCACCCGACTATCGGCCGGATCGGGCTGCATTTGCCTCATTGACGATTTATACATAAAAGTCCAGTATGGAATTATAAGTACAAAAAAAGGTTTCCACCCGTTTCAGCTTTTTCTTCTGTCTTGCCAAACCAACAACAACCGCGAGAAAACGAACATGAAGAAGTTCCCCCTCATCACCGGTCTGGCCCTGAGCCTGTTGGCGTGCAGCTCTGTGTTCGCCGCCGAGAAAACCTTGCGCATCGGTATCGAAGCGGCGTATCCACCGTTCGCCTCGAAAACCGACAAAGGCGAAATCGTCGGTTTCGACTATGACATCGGCAATGCCCTGTGCGCGCAGATGAAGGTCAAGTGTGTGTGGGTCGAAGGCGAGTTCGACGGTCTGATTCCTTCCCTGAAGGTGAAGAAAATCGACATGGCGCTGTCGTCCATGACCATCAATGAAGACCGCAAGAAGTCGGTGGACTTCACCCACAAGTACTATTTCACTTCGTCGCGCCTGGTGATGAAGGATGGCGCGGTGGTGGATGACCAGTACGCCAGCCTCAAGGACAAGACCGTCGGCGTGCAGCGCGCCACCACGACCGACCGTTACGCCACCGAGGTGTTCGAGCCAAAGGGCATCAACGTCAAGCGCTACAGCAACAACGAAGAAATCTACATGGACCTGGCAGCCGGTCGCCTCGATGCGATTTTTGCCGACACCATTCCACTCAATGACTTCCTGTCGATGCCGCGCGGCAAGGGTTACGCCTTTGCCGGGCCGGAGCTGAAAGATCCGAAATATGTGGGCGAAGGTGCCGGGATTGCCGTGCGCAAGGGCAATACCGAACTGGTCAGCGAGCTGAACACGGCCATTGATGGCATTCGTGCCAGTGGTGAGTACCAGAAGATTTCGGACAAGTATTTCAAGTCCGACATTTACGGCGATTGATCAAAAAGATCGCAGCCTGCGGCAGCTCCTACAGGGGAATGCGTTTCACTGTAGGAGCTGCCGCAGGCGGCGATCTTTTGATTTTCAGCCCTTCAATTCCTTCAAATGCTTGTACACCGTCGCCCGGCCCATGTTCAGCACATTGGCCACGTAGTTCGAGGCGCTTTTGCCCTTGAACGCGCCTTCGGCGTGCAATGCCAGCACCAGTTCGCGCTTGTGGTCGCGAGTCAGCAGATTCAGGCTCAACTGCCGCTCGCGCAGCCAGGCGTGGAGGAAGGTGTTGATCCGCTCCTGCCAGTCATCGCGAAACAGCGCATCCGGTTGCGGGATCAGCTTGGTCGGCGACAGGAACAGGTCCAGGGCGGCCTTGGCATTTTCGAACAACGAAATATTCAGGTTGATGCACAGCACCGCCTGTGGACGACCTTCACTGTCCCGAAGCACCGTGCTGAGGCTGCGAATCTTCTGACCATCCCAGTTGAGCTTTTCGTACGGCCCGATGTTTCGTTCGCTGACATCGTCGCTGAGCATGTCTTCCAGCGCCGAGTCGTCGCCGATTTCCCGCTTGGACAGGTTGTTGGCGATGTAGTCGACCTTTTGCGTGCGCAAGTCGTGCAGCACCACTTCGGCGTGGGGGAAAAACAACGTGGCGATGGCGTCGGCAATCGCGTGGAAGTTATCCAGGGATGTGTCGTCCAGGGCCGAGTCTTTTTCGGGAGCGTTCATACAGTGGAACTCCAGGCAGCGTCAGCGCCCCATCAAAGGGGCGCTGAAAGTGTGCCGTAATCGTGTGGGCACGTCACCTGAGGATCAGGATCCGCCGAGGCGGGCAGGGGAGAGCATTTCGGCATTCAGCCCGAAATGGCCGAGCGACTCGGGCAACGCGGCACCGCGCACCAGTGCCGCGCTGGCCTGGCCCATGGCCGGCGAGGTCTGGATGCCATAACCGCCTTGTGCCGCGACCCAGAACAGCCCCGGTACCTGTGGATCGAAGCCGGACAGCAAGTCGCCGTCGCTGACGAAGCTGCGCAGGCCGGCCCAGGTGCGGGTCGGGCGGCGAATGGTCAGGGTCGTGGCTTCTTCGATCTGGTAGATGCCCATGGCAATGTCCAGCTCTTCGGGCTGCACATCGTGGGGTTCCACCGGGTCGGCGTTGGCCGGTGAACCGAGGAACATCCCGGCATCGGGTTTCATGTAGAAGGATTCGTCGAGGCTGACCAGCATCGGCCAATGGTGGATGTCCACGCCTTCGGGACCGGCGAAGATGAACGCGGCCCGGCGTTTGGGTTGCAGGCCCAGGGGATTGGCGCCAGCCAGTTGGCCGACCTTGTCGGCCCAGGCGCCGGCGGCGTTGATGATGACCGGTGCGCTGAAGGTCTGGCTGCCGGTCTGGACGTGCCATGTGCCCTGGCTGTCGCGGCTCAGACTGACGACTTCGCTGTCGGTGTGCACTTCGCCCTGGTTGCGGCGGATGCCGCGCAAATAGCCCTGGTGCAGGGCATCGGTGTCGATGTCGCTGGCGGTCGGGTCGTAGATGGCGCCGTGGACCTTTTCCCGGCGCAGGATCGGCACTAACGCGCAGGCCGCGTCGGCGTCGAGCAACTGCATCTCCGGCACCGTGGTTTTTGCGCTCTGGTATTGCCTGTTCAGCTCGTCCGGGTCACCGGTCAAGTCCACGGTCATTTCGCCACGCGGGGTCAGCAGCGGGTGTTCGCAGAAACCACTGGGCGGGTTGTCGAAAAAGTCCCGGCTGGCCAGGGTCAATGCCCGCACTTGCGGGGTGCCGTAGGCGGCGGTATACAGCGCCGCCGAGCGGCCGGTGGAGTGATAGGCCGGATGGGATTCGCGCTCGAGCACGATCACGCGGCCGTGCTGCGAAAGCCAGAAACCCGTGGAAGCACCGGCAATCCCGCCGCCGATGATGATGAAATCTGCCTGGCTCATGAACGTCTCCTGTTGGGGCGTAAATGCCGGATTTATGGTGATCTCTTGTAGGAGCTGACGAGTGAAACGAGGCTGCGATCTTTTCAAAAGCAAAGTCAAAAGATCGCAGCCTTCGGCAGCTCCTACAGGATGAATTTGGTGTCAGTGCGTGAGGCGATAGATCGCGTTGGCCAGCGCAATGTCTTCCAGGCCCAGGCCGATGGAGCGGAAAAACACATGGCGATCGTAATCAGGGCGCAGGACTTTTCCGCTGAGCAGGTCGGGCAGGTCGCCGACAATCGCGCCCTTGTCCCAGTCGTGCCGTTCGGCGGCGATCAGCATTTCGCCGGCCGAGCCCGGGGTGGTCAGGCGATAGTCGCAGAACACCTGCATGTCGTTGAGGCTTTGCGGCGGCACTTCATGGGCGCGCGGCGCATTGGTGCTGATGGAGGTGATCAACGCCGGTTTGCGCAAGCTCGACGGATCGATCACCGGACCGGCGGACGAGGTGCAGAGCATGATCACGTCGGCGTCCTGAACGGCAGCTTCGCGACTGTCGACGATGTTCAGGCGTGGCTCGATGTTTTTCAGCCGGCGCACGGTTTCGGCGTCTTCGCTCACGCTCGGCGAGTACAGGCTGATGCTCTGCCAGTCGCGCAGGCCTTTCACGTAATGCAGGTGCGCCTGGGCCACTTTGCCGCTGCCAATAATGGCAAGGCGATTGGCTGTGAGTGGTGCGAGGGCATCGACCGCGACGGCGGTGGTCGCCGCGGTGCGCGCGGTGGTCAGTTCGCCGGCATCGCACAGCAGCAGCGGCTGGCCGGTCTGCATCGACATCAACAACGTCCACGCCGTCACCAGCGGCCCCTGCTCACGGACGATGTACGGCGACGTCTTGATCCCGTATACGCCTTCTCCGGCAAGCACACCCAAGTAGTTAATGAAGTCGCCGGCGCCCTGTGGAAATTCCACCAGTTGCTGCGCCGGTTGTACGGCTTGCCCGGCGGCCAGGTCGCGGAACAGTTTGCGCAGGATCTGTGGCACATCGACCTGCGCCAGTAGCTCGCGAGCCTGGGCTTGGGGGATCACTTGGGGCGTGCTGGACATGGTCGGCTCCGGAGCTGAGAGTAAACTAATTTGTCTATTATGGACTTTTAGATATCTACAGCAAGCACCTGTTGAAAAAAAGCCGGACGAAAAAAAAGCGCAGTCCGTTTCCGGCTGCGCTTGTCTTTTCAGCGTCCCTTAATGCGGGCGCTTGCGTTCAACGGCCCGCAACAGATGCGTCGGTGGCGTTTCACAGCTGATCTTGCGCCCCAGCTTTTCCTCGATGGACGGTAGCTGGTAGGAGTCGTCTTCACCGGCAAAGCTGATGGACACACCGTCGGCACCGGCGCGGCCGGTACGACCGATGCGGTGCACGTAGTCGTCCGGCACTTCCGGCAGGGTGAAGTTGATCACGTGGCTGATGCCGTCGATATGGATGCCGCGACCGGCCACGTCGGTGGCGACCAGTACGCGAATCTTGCCTTCGCGGAAGCCTTCGAGGGTCTTGATGCGCTTGTGCTGCGGCACGTCGCCGGACAGTTGCGCGGCGTTGATACCGTCACGCACCAGGCGTTCTTCGATGCGTCGTACTTCATCCTTGCGGTTGGCGAAGACGATCACCCGCTCCCAACCGTTGTCGTTGACCAGGTTGTAGAGCAGTTTGTATTTGTCGGCACCGGCCACCGCGTAGATGTGCTGCTCGACGTTTTCGTTGGCCACGTTCTGCGACTCGATCTCGACGATCGACGGGTCGGTGGTCCATTGCTTGGCCAGGTTCATCACGTCTTCGGTGAAGGTCGCGGAGAACAGCAGCGTCTGACGCTCGGACTTCGGCGGCGTCTGGCGAATGATCTGGCGCACTTGCGGGATGAAGCCCATGTCGAGCATGCGGTCGGCTTCGTCCAGCACCATCACTTCGACCATGTCCAGGTGCACGTCGCCGCGCTGGTTGAAGTCCAGCAGGCGGCCCGGCGTGGCCACGAGGATGTCGCAGTGGCGGGCCTCGAGGTGCTTGAGCTGTTTGTCGAAGTCCATGCCACCGACGAACGTCATGACGTTGAGGCCGGTGTACTTGGTCAGGTCGGCGGCGTCCTTGGCGATCTGCACTACCAGTTCGCGGGTCGGTGCGATGATCAGTGCCCGTGGCTCACCCATGTAGCGCTCTTTCGGCGGCGGGGTTTGCAGCAACTGGGTGATGATCGAGACCAGGAACGCAGCGGTCTTGCCGGTACCAGTCTGGGCGCGGCCGATGGCGTCTTTGCCCGCGAGGGTGAAGCCCAGTACCTGTGCCTGGATCGGCGTGCAATACGGGAAGCCCAGGTCCTGGATGGCGTGCATCAGTTCCGGGGCGAGTTTGAAATCGTGGAAGCGGGTCTTGCCTTCCTGGGGCTCGACGACGAAGTCTTCGAGTTTCCATGGGATGACCGGTGCCTTTGGCTTGGGTTCGCGGCGCGGTCTGGCGGGTTTTGGCGTTTCGCTGAGCGGCTGTTCCGGGGCTGTTATCGCCGCAGGCAGGTCAGCCATTGCGGTCTTCGGCTCATGCTTGGGTGCCGCCGTGGCGGTGGCTCGTTCAGACTGATTACCGTCGGTGCGGTGGCCGGGAGCGTGAGACGCAGGGCTGGGAACTGGCGCGAGTTGCTCAGTCTCGCTTTTACCGAACATTTTCTTGAGTGCTTTGAGCACGGTCATCTCATCAATTGATTAAGGAATGTACGCCGGGCAGTGTAATGCAAGAATCGGGCGCGGCGTAGTGGGATGGATCAAAGGGTGCTTTTAAACACAAATGCTTAACGCAAGCGCTCGGCGAGCCAGACACCGATGTCGCGAATTTCTTCGGGTAACACTTCGTGACCCATTGGGTATTCCTGCCATGTCACGGTGACACCACGCAGCTTCAAATGCTCGTAGGCGCTGCGCCCCATCGAGTTTTGCACCACATCGTCGTACTGGCCGTGCATCGACAGCACCGGAATCCGCTGCTGGCTGGCGGACAGTTGCAGTTCGTCGCTGAAGGTCGGTGCATAAGTAGAAAGGGCAACGACGCCACCCAACGGACCCTGCCATTTCAGAAATGCGGTGTGTAAAACCACGGCGCCGCCCTGGGAAAAACCTGCCAGGAAGATCCGCGAGGCGTCTATTCCGCTGGCTCGCTGCACTTCTATCAATTCAATGACACGGTTCGCCGACTCTTCCAGCTGCTCGCGGTTGATCGCGCGCGCCGGGCTCATGGCCAGGATGTCGTACCAACTCGGCATCTCGTAGCCGCCGTTGATAGTGACAGGGCGATGCGGTGCCTGCGGGAGAACGAAGCGGGTACTCAGCAAGGTTTCCTGCAGCGCTTCGGCCACCGGCAGGAAGTCGTAGCGATCGGCGCCCAGGCCGTGCAGCCATATAACGCAGGCGTCTGCGGGCTTTACGGGCTGAAGAATCAAGGGCTCGGTCATGTCTGCTCCAATGTTGTGCGTGCGCGTACATATAAGTGCGTGATCAAAGTGCGCGTCAGGTTGATCCGTTAATAAAGTGTCGCAAGCGTACAAGTTTTGCTATTGACCTGCAGCTGAACCGCTTCGGCGAGCGGTGTGGTACGGGCTTTGCTATGGGGAAACGGTGCAACCCATCTCGCGCCCGGCGGTAACACTATCAGTGTACTGCCGACTGTGGGATAGCAATGAATCCGGTGATGGATGTTCGCCAATGGCCGCTACGGGGCTTCGCGAACGTGAAAGGGCTACAGCCCGTTCGGCCGACTGGTGAGAGTGAGTTTTCCATGACGTGGATTTTCTCCTACTAGACTCATAGCTAACGTCTTACGTCGGTTGACCCCAAAACAAGCCAACACGGGTCGACTACGCCTCAAAAGGGTGCGACAGGACTCACGCTCCGACACAACAAGAGCAAAACT
This sequence comes from Pseudomonas monachiensis, assembly GCF_047345015.1. Lineage (NCBI taxonomy): Bacteria > Pseudomonadati > Pseudomonadota > Gammaproteobacteria > Pseudomonadales > Pseudomonadaceae > Pseudomonas > Pseudomonas monachiensis. Next base: position 5,052,977 of record NZ_CP178857.1, on the reverse strand, counting down.
GGAGGTTTGAATGAAGATGTTGAAATCCACCCTGGCTATCGTGACTGCAGCCGCAGTACTCGGTGTCAGCGGGTTTGCCCAGGCGGGCGCAACCCTGGATGCAGTGATGAAGAAAGGTTTCGTGCAGTGTGGCGTCAGCGATGGCTTGCCAGGCTTCTCGGTTCCGGATTCCACCGGCAAGATCGTCGGTATCGATGCTGACTACTGCCGTGCAGTAGCGGCGGCTGTCTTCGGCGACGCGACCAAGGTCAAGTTCAGCCAGTTGAACGCCAAGGAGCGCTTCACCGCGTTGCAGTCCGGCGAAATCGACATTCTGTCGCGCAACACCACCATGACCAGCTCCCGCGACGCGGGCATGGGCCTGAAATTCCCGGGCTTCATTACCTACTACGACGGTATCGGCTTCCTGGTAAACAACAAGCTGGGCGTCAAGAGCGCCAAGGAACTGGACGGTGCAACCATCTGCATCCAGGCCGGTACCACCACCGAACTGAACGTTTCCGACTACTTCCGCGGCAACGGCCTGAAATACACCCCGATCACCTTCGACACCTCCGACGAAAGCGCCAAGTCGCTGGAATCCGGTCGTTGCGACGTACTGACCTCCGACAAATCCCAGCTGTTCGCCCAGCGCAGCAAGCTGGCTTCGCCGAAAGACTACGTGGTTCTGCCGGAAACCATTTCCAAGGAGCCTCTGGGCCCGGTCGTGCGTAATGGCGACGACGAGTGGCTGGCGATCGTGCGCTGGACTGGCTACGCCATGCTCAACGCTGAAGAAGCCGGCATCACTTCGAAGAACGTCGAAGCCGAAGCCAAGGGCACCAAGAACCCTGACGTTGCCCGTCTGCTGGGTACCGACGGTGAATACGGCAAAGACCTGAAAGTGAAGAAAGACTGGGTCGTGCAGATCGTCAAGCAAGTCGGCAACTACGGCGAAGTGTTCGAGAAAAACCTCGGCAAGAGTACTCCGCTGGAAATCGACCGCGGACTGAACGCTCTGTGGAACGCTGGCGGCATTCAATACGCACCACCAGTGCGCTGATGGTTCTATCACCCGGTGGGCCAACCACCGGGTGATGTTCTGTTCCATTATTTGCGGGGCACTTCATGCAAAATTCAATCGGCGCGCCAAAGCAGAGGCTCAGCCTCAGCGATCCACGCGTGCGTGCTTGGGTATTCCAGATCATCACGATTATCGCGGTGGTCTCGCTGGGCTGGTTTCTGTTCGATAACACGCAAACCAACCTGCAACACCGGGGCATTACCTCCGGGTTCGACTTTCTGGAGCGCAGTGCCGGTTTCGGCATCGCTCAACACCTGATCGACTACACCGAAGCGGACACATACGCCCGGGTGTTTGTCATCGGCCTGCTCAACACCTTGCTGGTGACCTTCATCGGTGTGATCCTGGCGACGATCCTGGGTTTCATCGTGGGTGTGGCGCGACTGTCGAAGAACTGGATCATCGCCAAGGTGGCGACGGTGTACGTGGAAGTCTTCCGCAACATTCCGCCGCTGCTGCAGATCCTGTTCTGGTACTTCGCGGTGTTCCTGACCATGCCAGGGCCGCGCAACAGTCATAACTTCGGCGACACCTTCTTTGTCAGCAGCCGCGGCCTGAACATGCCGGCGGCGTTGATGGCGGATGGTTTCTGGCCGTTTGTGATCAGCGTTGTAGTCGCCATCGTCGCCATCGTGCTGATGAGCCGCTGGGCGACCAAGCGCTTCGAAGCCACCGGGGTGCCGTTCCACAAGTTCTGGGTCGGTCTGGCGATGTTCCTGGTCATTCCTGCGCTGTGCGCGCTGATTTTCGGCGCACCGGTGCACTGGGAAATGCCGAAACTGCAAGGCTTCAACTTCGTCGGTGGCTGGGTGTTGATCCCGGAACTGCTGGCGCTGACCCTGGCCCTGACGGTGTACACCGCAGCGTTCATCGCCGAGATCGTGCGTTCGGGCATCAAGTCGGTCAGCCATGGCCAGACCGAAGCGGCGCATTCCCTCGGCCTGCGCAACGGTCCGACCCTGCGCAAGGTGATCATTCCGCAGGCCCTGCGCGTGATCATCCCGCCGCTGACCAGCCAATACCTGAACCTGGCGAAGAACTCCTCGCTGGCGGCCGGTATCGGTTATCCGGAAATGGTCTCGCTGTTTGCCGGGACCGTGCTCAACCAGACCGGCCAGGCGATCGAGGTGATTGCCATCACCATGAGCGTGTACCTGGCGATCAGTATCAGCATTTCCCTGCTGATGAACTGGTACAACAAGCGCATTGCGCTGATCGAGCGGTAAGGAAAAGCGCATGAGTACTCATACTTTCAAACCTGACATGCCGCCACCGAACCGCAGCATCGGTGCGGTGGCGTGGATGCGCGAGAACATGTTCTCCAGCTGGCTCAACACCCTGCTGACCCTGTTCGCGTTCTACCTCATCTACCTGGTGGTACCGCCGATCCTGCAGTGGGCGATCCTTGACGCCAACTGGGTCGGCACCAGCCAGGCCGACTGCACCAAGGAGGGCGCCTGCTGGGTGTTCATCCAGCAGCGTTTCGGCCAGTTCATGTACGGCTACTACCCGCCGGTACTGCGTTGGCGCGTGGACCTGACGGTGTGGCTGGCGATTGTCGGCGTGGCGCCGTTGTTCATCTCGCGCTTTCACCATAAGGCGGTGTACGGGCTGAGCTTCCTGGTGCTGTACCCGATCATTGCCTGGTGCCTGCTGCATGGCGGCGTATTGGGACTGGATGCCGTGGCGACCAGCCAGTGGGGCGGCCTGATGCTGACCCTGGTGATCGCCACCGTCGGTATCGCCGGTGCGTTGCCACTGGGCATCGTCCTGGCGCTGGGCCGTCGTTCGAACATGCCGGCGATTCGCGTGGTCTGCGTGACCTTCATCGAATTCTGGCGCGGCGTGCCGTTGATCACGGTGCTGTTCATGTCCTCGGTGATGCTGCCGTTGTTCCTGCCTGAAGGCATGAACTTCGACAAGCTGCTGCGGGCGCTGATCGGCGTGATCCTGTTCCAGTCGGCCTACGTGGCCGAGGTGGTGCGCGGTGGCCTGCAAGCGATTCCAAAAGGTCAGTACGAAGCGGCGGCGGCGATGGGCCTGGGTTACTGGCGCAGCATGGGCCTGGTGATTCTGCCGCAAGCCCTGAAGCTGGTGATCCCCGGCATCGTCAACACCTTCATTGCGCTGTTCAAGGACACGAGCCTGGTGATCATCATCGGCCTGTTCGACCTGCTCAATAGCGTCAAGCAAGCCGCCGCCGACCCGAAATGGCTGGGCATGGCCACCGAAGGCTATGTGTTCGCCGCCCTGGTGTTCTGGATTTTCTGTTTTGGTATGTCGCGCTATTCCATGCATCTGGAACGCAAGCTCGACACTGGCCACAAGCGCTAAGTCGCTACCTAATTTAGGAAGTTTTGTGATGAGCGAAGCAATCAAACAGCCTGTGAGCCCTGAAGGCATTATTCAGATGCAGGGCGTGAACAAGTGGTACGGTCAGTTTCACGTACTCAAGGACATCAACCTCAACGTCAAGCAGGGCGAGCGTATCGTCCTGTGCGGCCCGTCAGGTTCCGGCAAATCCACCACCATCCGCTGCCTCAACCGTCTGGAAGAGCATCAGCAGGGCCGCATCGTGGTCGATGGCGTGGAGCTGACCAACGACCTCAAGCAGATCGAAGCGATCCGTCGTGAAGTCGGCATGGTGTTCCAGCACTTCAACCTGTTCCCGCACCTGACCATCCTGCAGAACTGCACCCTGGCGCCGATGTGGGTGCGCAAGATGCCCAAGCGCAAGGCCGAGGAAATCGCCATGCACTACCTGGAACGCGTACGCATTCCGGAGCAGGCGCACAAGTACCCGGGGCAGTTGTCTGGCGGTCAGCAACAGCGTGTGGCGATTGCCCGTGCGCTGTGCATGAAGCCGAAGATCATGCTGTTCGACGAACCGACCTCGGCACTCGACCCGGAGATGGTGAAAGAGGTACTGGACACCATGATCGGCCTGGCCGAAGACGGCATGACCATGCTCTGCGTGACCCACGAAATGGGCTTCGCCCGCACCGTGGCCAACCGCGTGATCTTCATGGACAAGGGAGAAATCGTCGAACAGGCTGCGCCGAACGACTTCTTCGACAACCCGCAGAATGAACGCACCAAGCTGTTCCTGAGCCAGATCCTGCATTGATCGGTCAGTGACTGTCTCAATGAGCCCCGCCGATTGTTCGGTGGGGCTTTTTTTATGAGTGCGGGTCAGTCTGCGGCTTTGCCGCGTTCCAGTGCCAGCTGCACTGCCCGCAGGGCATTGAGGCGACCATGACCGTAGTAATGACTGTGGCCGTTTTGATCGTATTGACCAAGGGGGCCGTCGTCGGCGTGGCTGATTTTGTTGCAGCAATCGGCGAGCAGCTGTCGAACCTGTTCGCGGTCCAGTGCCGGGTTGACCCCCAGTACCAGTGCTGCCACGCCCGCGGCTCCAGGGCAGGCGCTGGAAGTGCCGCTGAACAGTTCGGTGTAGGCCGCATTGATCGGGTCGGCAAACCGGCCGCTCAGATCCGTGGTTCGAATGCCTCGGGTCTGCGGGACTGAAGTGGCGGGTTTGAACTTTGGATCGGGGTGTTGCTGGTCCCCGCTGGGGAAGCAACACCACAATGCTTTGCCGTAGTCACTGTAGCCGCTGCGACGATTTTGATCATTGCAGGCACCCACGGCAATGACCATGGGATGGCTGGCATAGCCATCGTTGTCCACGCTCTCGTTGCCGTTGCCGGCACCAAAAAAAATGACGCAGCCTTTGCCCTGGCGGCCTTTTGTCGCGGCGTACTCTATGGCCAGGCGGGTGCTCGCGGCCAGCGCAAACTCCTGAGAGTGCCTGGCGTCGGTAGGGTCAGCCCAATGTCCTTCCGATGGCCCCCAACTGCAGGAAATGACATCGGCCCCTTGGTCCGCAGCCCAGAAAAACGCGTCTGCTTCGGCTCGGGCGCCTAGTGGTTTGGTCAGTTTCAACGGCATGAGACTGGCTCGAGGTGCCACGCCGCTGGCGCCGGCTTCACCATTGGCGCATGCAACACCGGCGACTGCCGTACCGTGGCGCTCAAGGGGGGTTTTAGGCCGTGGGCCTTGAGGGGCGTTCAGGCGGTCAAAGTTTTTTGCTCCGATGATTTTGCCGGTTCCGGCGAACTCGGGGTGATCGATATCAAAGGCATCGTCGATGATCGCGATCACGATGCCTTCACCCTGGGTCAAGGCATGGGCTGCCTCGACATTGGCGCTGGCATCGACCTGAACCTGATAGGTGACGGTGGTTTTTTTCAGGTGCCATTGGTTGTCATGGATCGTCCGGCGTTGGCCCGGACGCAGTATTTCCGGGTGGCAGTAGTCGACGTCCTGACGTTCGAGCAATTGAAGTGTGAATGAGCAGACTTCAGTGCCGCGACAATGTGCGTGATATACGAAAAAGGCATTGGCCGCGTAGGGAACCTGCTGTTTGATGGTCAGACCCAATTCATCGAGGATAACCAGGCACTCTGTCGCAGTGAGTCGATCGACGAATTTCAGGAAAATGTTTTCGGTGTAGAAAACAGGTTCCCGGGTATGAGGATCGACCAGAGCGCTGCCGGCGAAACGTACGTCTGGCAACTCGCGCAGCAACGCCTTGCATTGGCGAACATCGGCATTGTCCGGCAGTTTGAATAGCTGAACGTCGGCGTCCTCGATGTGCAGTACCAACTCACTGTCGGCCAATGCCTGTCGAGCTTTTTCGCAGTGTAACGTTTCGTCAAGCCTGCTCCCGGCCTGGCTGCGTACAACGAGCAGTTGCCGATCCTTTTCCAGTAAAAAACGTCGGCTGTGCTTCTTGCCGAAAATGACTTCTTCCATCGGTTGTTCCCATTCCCTTCAGACATTCGAGCGAAAGTGCCCGCATTAAAAGTCCGAAAGTCTGATGGCCTGTCTCAATTTCGGATGTCAGCTCTTTCATGTGGCCTGGGTGGGAAATCACTTTCAGGCGTCAGGAATTTCACCTTCTGTCTTAAGGAGTCTTCCGGTATCAGGGTGATACGCGAAAGAGGGTGCCTTGCCTGATTGGGCGAAGCTGACTACCATGTCAGAAAATTCATCCTATGATTGGATGAGAGGGCGAATTCCATGTCAGAAATCTCTCCATTGGTGAAACGATCCCTGGTCGATCAGGCCTTGGATCAGTTGCGCCTGCGTATCAACCAGGGCACCTGGGTCGTGGGCCAGCGCTTGCCCACCGAGCCTGAGTTGTCCGCTGAGCTGGGCATCAGCCGCAACACCGTGCGCGAAGCCATGCGCGTGTTGGCATTTTCCGGGTTGATCGAAGTCCGTCAGGGTGACGGCAGTTACCTGCGGGCGGTGGTCGATCCGCTCGATACCTTGAAGGCGCTGTCCCGTTGTTCCCTTGAACAGGCACGGGAAACCCGGCACATCCTCGAAGTCGAGGCCATTGGCCTGGCAGCGATGCGCCGTACCGACGAAGATCTGGTGGCATTGCACGAGGCCCTGGGTGTCAGCGGTAGCCACTATCACGGCGATCTCGACACCTACATCGCCTGCGACCTGGTGTTCCACCGCCGTCTGGTGGACGCCGCGCACAACCCGACCCTCAGCGAGTTGTATCGCTATTTCTCCAGCATCGTCGGCGCCCAATTGCGCCAAACCCTGAGCATCGTCCCGCGCCGTCAGGAAGTGTTCGACCTGCACATCGCGTTGCTCGATGCCGTCGAACAACGCGACCCGGAACGGGCCAAGGCCCTGTCGAGGCAGTTGATCAATGAACCTTGAAACCGAGAAGTCCATGCACCGCAGTGAGTTATCCACAGCCCCCAAACGTTCGGCCGAGTTGGAAGAACTGCTGATCGATGCCGAGGCCGATGACGAACAGGTCCAGCACACCCACCCGGTTCTGCGTCGGCCCTGGCTGTTGCTGTTGGGCCTGATACTGGTGGCGCTGAACCTGCGCCCGGCGCTGTCGAGCATGGCGCCGATGCTCAGCGAGGTGTCGAAGTCCCTCGGTCTGACAGCTTCTCAGGCTGGATTGCTGACCACGTTGCCGGTGCTTTGCCTGGGCCTGTTTGCGCCGTTGGCACCTGTGCTGGCGCGGCGATTTGGTGCGGAGCGAGTGGTGCTGGGTATTCTCCTGGCCCTGGCGGGCGGGATCATCCTGCGCAGTTCGTTCGGTGAAATCGGCCTGTTTGCCGGCAGTGTGCTGGCCGGTGCCAGCATCGGCGTGATCGGCGTGTTGCTGCCGGGCATCGTCAAGCGCGATTTCCCGAAGCAGGCCGGGACCATGACCGGTGTCTACACCATGGCCCTGTGTCTGGGGGCGGCAATGGCGGCGGGTGCGACCGTGCCGTTGAGTGAACACTTTGACAAGAGCTGGGCGATGGGCCTCGGCTTCTGGGTCATTCCGGCATTGGCGGCCGCGCTGTTCTGGTTGCCGCAAGTCGGCCAGAAACACGGCGCACATAACGTGGCCTACCGGGTTCGGGGATTACTGCGCGATCCGCTGGCCTGGCAGGTGACCCTGTACATGGGCTTGCAATCGTCCCTGGCCTACATCGTGTTCGGCTGGTTGCCGTCGATCCTGATCGGCCGTGGCCTGACCCCGACCCAGGCCGGACTGGTGCTCTCGGGTTCGGTGATCGTTCAACTGGTCAGCTCCCTCGCCGCGCCATGGCTGGCGACACGGGGCAAGGATCAGCGCCTGGCGATTGTGATCGTGATGGCCCTGACCCTCGGCGGACTGTTCGGTTGCCTGTACGCTCCGATTGAAGGTCTGTGGGGCTGGGCGATTGTGCTGGGGTTGGGGCAGGGCGCTACGTTCAGCCTGGCATTGACCCTTATCGTGTTGCGCTCGCGGGACTCCCATGTTGCGGCGAACCTGTCGAGCATGGCCCAGGGCTTCGGTTACACCCTGGCGTCCATGGGGCCGTTCGCGGTCGGCATCGTGCATGACTGGACCGGCGGCTGGACGGCCGTGGGCTGGATCTTCGGTGTCATCGGCCTTGGTGCGATTCTCGCCGGCCTGGGGGCCGGGCGTGCGTTGTATGTGCAGGTCGAAAGCGAAAAGGTCTGATTCCCGCACACTGTCGGTATTCGTCTTGCGAATGCCGATAGTGTTCGACCCGTTTGCAGACTATCGTGCAGGAAATCGTTCGATACCCATTGCACAACAGGGAGTCTGCCCATGAGTGAAGTCCACAGCGCCTTGATCACCCGCTTCTACCAGGCCTTCCAGCGTCTCGATGGCGAAGCCATGGCTGCCTGCTACACCGATGACGTGGTGTTCAGTGACCCGGCGTTCGGCGAGCTTCGTGGTCGTGATGCCGGCGATATGTGGTGCATGCTCACTACCCGCGCCAAGGATTTCTCCCTGACCTTCGATCATGTCCGTGCCGATGATCGTACCGGTAGCGCCCATTGGGTCGCGACCTATCTGTTCAGCCAGACCGGCAATACCGTGGTCAATGACATCCAGGCACGCTTTGTCTTTCGCGATGGCAAGATCTGCGAGCATCACGACAGTTTCGACCTGTGGACATGGTCGCGTCAGGCCCTGGGTTTCAAAGGCCTGCTGCTGGGCTGGACGCCACTTGTTCGCAACGCCGTTCGATCACAGGCCCTGAAGGGGTTGAAGGCATTCCAGGCCAGTCGCTGATAAGATCGCGGCTTGTTTCCTTTCAAGCCCTGATCGTTACGTGACCACCCTCAGCGAAAGCCCTGTCGACGCCGACACCCCCGCGAGCAAATCCTGGTTCGTCTACCTCGTTCGCGCTGCCAACGGTTCGCTCTATTGTGGGATCAGCGATGATCCCGTGCGTCGCTTTGCCAAGCATCAAAGCGGCAAGGGCGCGCGATTCTTTCTTTCCAGCCCGGCCATGGCCCTGGTCTACACCGAACGCTGTCGCGACAAAAGCGATGCGTTGCGTCAGGAGCGGCTGATCAAAAAACTCAAGAAGAGCGCCAAGGAATGCCTGGTGGCGAACGCCGCCCCTGGCTTATCACTCTGACTGATCAGTTCCCATCAGGCAGATCTGTAGGCTGCCAGGTGATTGCGCGCTAAGCTGCGGACTCCTGATTCTTGCGGCGGAGCCGAGCATGTCCGAGTTGATTCTGCATCATTACCCGACGTCCCCCTTTGCCGAGAAGGCCCGCCTGCTGCTGGGCTTCAAGGGCTTGTCCTGGCGCTCGGTGAAGATCTCGCCAGTGATGCCCAAGCCGGATCTCACGGCATTGACCGGTGGCTACCGCAAGACACCAGTGCTGCAGGTCGGTGCCGATATCTATTGCGACACGGCATTGATTGCCCGGCGACTTGATCAGGAAAAGGCCTTGCCGGCGTTGTTCCCGGAAGGTCAGGAAATGATCACCGCGTCGTTTGCCGCCTGGGTTGATTCGGTGGTGTTCCAGCATGCGGTCAGCCTGGTGTTCCAGCCGGAATCGATTGCCGTGCGTTTCGGCAATTTACCGCAGGAAGCGATCAAGGCGTTTCTGGCCGACCGTGCCGGTTTGTTCAGTGGTGGCAGCGCTACAAAATTGTCTACCGAACAGGCGAAGCATCAGTGGCCAACGATCATGTCGCGCCTGGAGCAACAGTTGCAGCGCGAGGAGGGTGACTACCTGTTTGGCGAGCCGTCGATTGCCGACTTTGCCCTGGCTCATTGCCTCTGGTTTCTCAAGGCCACGCCGGTGACGGCTCCGTTGGTCGAAGCTTATCCGGCAGTCAATGCATGGCATGCGCGGGTATTGGGCTTCGGTCATGGTGCATCCAGCGAGATGAGTTCCGAAGAGGCTCTGGCAGTGGCGCGCACGTCCACGCCAGCGGCTTTGCCAGATCAGCAGTTTGTCGATCCCAATGGATTCACGGCGGGGCAGCAGGTAGTGATCGCAGCCACGGACTACGGCGTTGATCCGGTGGCGGGGGAGTTGTTGTTTGCCGGCCGCGAGGAGCTGATTGTACGGCGAGAGGACGAGCGTGGCGGTGTGGTGCATGTGCACTTCCCGCGGTTTGGCTTCCGGATCGAAGCCTGCTGAAACCGACATACAGCTGTGGTGAGGGAGCTTGCTCCCGTCGGGTCGCGAAGCGGCCCCTTGAAGAGGGACTGCTGCGCAGTCCAGCGGGAGCAAGCTCCCTCGCCACAGCTGTCGTGCAAATCTGCTGGGGTTACTTCAACACCGCCAGAATCGCATCCGGGTCATACCCGCGAATCAGCGTCCCGTTCACATCGATGATCGGAATGCCGCCACCGCCCAGTGCCTGATAGTCCGCGCGCGCGACTGTATCCTTCTCGATATCGAACTCCTTGTACGCAATGCCTTTCTGATCGAGGAAGCGCCGGGTCAGCTTGCAGTAGCCACACCACTCGGTGGCGTAGAGCACGACGTTGGCCTTGGCCTGAGTCTGCGCCGGCACCACTTGCGATGGATTGAACACCCGCTCGATCTTGCCCCAGTTCTGATAGGCCACGACCACCAGCAGGATCAGCAGGAATTTCTTCAGTACGCCGCCGAGCATCAGTTGCGACGCTTCAGCTGATCGGTGAGTGAAGTGGGCAGGCCCTTGATGATCAGCGTGCCGGCTTCTTCGTCGTACTCGATCTTCGAGCCCAGCAGGTGCGCTTCGAAACTGATCGACAAGCCTTCGGCGCGGCCGGTGAATCGGCGGAACTGGTTCAGGGTGCGTTTATCGGCCGGGATTTCCGGCGAGAGGCCGTAATCCTTGTTGCGGATGTGATCGTAGAAGGCCTTCGGGCGTTCTTCGTCGATCAGTCCGGACAATTCTTCCAGACCCATTGGCTCACCGAGCTTGGCCTGGCTGCTGGCGTAATCCACCAGGGTCTTGGTCTTCTCGCGGGCGTCGTCTTCCGGCAGGTCTTCGCTTTCAACGAAATCACTGAAGGCCTTGAGCAGGGTACGGGTTTCACCCGGACCGTCGACGCCTTCCTGGCAGCCAATGAAATCGCGGAAATACTCCGAAACCTTTTTCCCGTTCTTGCCTTTGATGAACGAAATGTATTGCTTGGATTGTTTGTTGTTCTGCCACTCGGAAACGTTGATCCGCGCCGCCAGGTGCAACTGGCCAAGGTCCAGGTGACGGGACGGCGTGACGTCCAGTTCGTCGGTCACGGCCACGCCTTCGCTGTGGTGCAGCAGGGCGATGGCCAGGTAGTCGGTCATGCCTTGCTGATAGTGGGCGAACAGCACGTGGCCGCCGACCGACAGGTTCGATTCTTCCATCAGCTTTTGCAGATGTTCGACCGCCACGCGGCTGAACGCAGTGAAATCCTGGCTGCCCTCGAGGTACTCCTTCAGCCAGCCGCTGAACGGGAACGCACCGGATTCCGGATGGAACAGGCCCCAGGCTTTACCCTGTTTGGCGTTATAGCTTTCGTTGAGGTCGGCGAGCATGTTCTCGATGGCCGCGGACTCAGCCAGTTCAGAGTCACGGGCGTGGAGAACTGCAGGTGTGCCGTCGGGTTTTTTGTCGATCAGGTGGACGATGCAATGACGGATCGGCATGGGCTTCTCGGCTGAGTGAAGAGAGGAGGGCGTGCTCCCCCGAAAAAGCGCTCAGTGTACCGCAACCACTGGTTTTGGCGCGGTGCGAAGGGCAATTGACGGGTGACCGACGGCGCTTATGCAGTTTTTTCCTGTTTTAGCGCAATAAAGCTGACCAAATGGGTAGCTAGAGGCGGATATTTCCACGTCTGTGTGCTAGCTTTGCCCGGTCTTGCGCGAAGTCACTGCGTTAAGCGTGCAGTCAGCATTTGTCAGGTCGAACCAAACCCTGATTTCGGTATCTATAACCCCGATCCCGAGGTTATTTGGCCGAGGGTGCCAGATCCAAAAGATCGGGCTCGATGGCTGACATTGCACTGTGCAATCCATATGAATTTGATAGGGAAGGAACACTAAATGGCTCTTACTAAAGACCAACTGATCGCCGACATCGCTGAAGCTATCGACGCGCCGAAAACCACCGCGCGTAACGCTCTGGACCAACTGGGCCAAATCGTTGCCGATCAGCTGGAAAACGGCGGCGAAATCACTCTGCCAGGTATCGGCAAACTGAAAGTGACTGAGCGCCCTGCCCGTACTGGCCGTAACCCTTCGACTGGCGCTGCCATCGAAATCGCTGCCAAGAAAGTGATCAAGCTGGTTGTGGCCAAAGGCCTGACCGACGCTGTTAACAAGTAAGACTTGTTAAGAAAAAACCGTGCACCGGAGCGATCCGGGCACGGTTTTTTTGTGGGCGCGATAAAGCGCTCACTACGCTTGAACGTTGCTCCATCGTGCCTGGCGCCAGGCCTGTTGCTGCGCTTTGGTCTGGAAGGTCCAGGCGACGAAGCGGCTCTGCTTCTGCCCCTGGGACATTTCCACTACCTGGCTTTCCAGGGCACCGGCCTTTTTCAGGGCGGTCTGGATCGCCGGCAGGTTGGACGCCTTTGACACCAATGTACTGAACCACAACACCTGCTGGGCTACCTGCACGCTTTCGCTGACCAGTTGGGTCACGAAGCGTACTTCTCCGCCTTCGCACCACAACTCGGCCGACTGGCCGCCAAAGTTCAACACCGGCAGCTTGCGTTTCGGATCGGCTTTGCCCAGGGCGCGCCATTTGCGCGTGCTGCCCCGCGTGGCCTCGTCCAGCGAGGCGTGGAATGGCGGGTTGCACATGGTCAGGTCGAAGCGCTCCGTGCTCTCCAGCAGGCCTGTGAGGATCTGCTTGGGATTGCTCTGCTGGCGTACCTGAATGGCTTTGTTCAGGCCATTGGATTGAACGATGGCCTTTGCCGCGGCGATGGCGGTCGCATCGATATCGGAACCGAGGAACTGCCAGCGATAGTCGCTGTAACCGATCAGCGGATACACGCAGTTTGCGCCCATGCCGATATCCAGCACCTTCACGGCGGCGCCACGGGGGATCACACCGTCATTGCCACTGGCCAGCAGGTCGGCTAGGAAGTGCACGTAGTCGGCACGGCCTGGCACCGGTGGGCACAGGTAGTCGGCCGGAATGTCCCAGTGAGCGATGCCATAGAACGACTTGAGCAGCGCCCGGTTGAACACCCGCACGGCTTCCGGGCTGGCGAAGTCGATGCTTTCCTTGCCGTACGGATTGATGATCACGAATTTCTTCAGTTCCGGGGCGCTTTTGATCAGCGTCGGAAAGTCGTAGCGGCCCTGATGGCGATTGCGCGGGTGCAGACTGGCCTTTTCCTTCGGGGCGACGGCCGTGGCCGGGGTCTTTGGGGCAGGCTTTTTTCGCGCAGGCTTGGGGGAGCGGGGGGCGGTCATGGCGGTGGTCGATTCGGGTATGGCTAAAAGTGGCGGGCATTGTCCCACATTGATGGCGAATGCGCCGAACCCGTAGGAGCTGCCGCAGGCTGCGATCTTTTGATCCTGTTTTTTAAGCAAAGTCAAAAGATCGCAGCCTGCGGCAGCTCCTACAGGGGATTTGTTGTGTTTTTGGATAAAAAAGGGAGACCACTTGGGTCTCCCTTCTTCATTGCGACTTGCCGTTACAAACTGGCAATCCGCGCATGTTGCTCGGCCAGCTTGCCCAGGGCCTGTTCGGCCTCGGCCAGTTTGGCGCGTTCTTTCTCGATGACTTCGGCTGGTGCCTTGTCAACGAAACCGGCGTTGGACAGCTTGCCGCCGACTCGTTGCACTTCACCTTGCAGACGCTGGATTTCCTTGTCCAGACGCGCCAGTTCCGCACCTTTGTCGATCAGGCCGGCCATTGGCACCAGCACTTCCATCTCGCCGACCAGCGCAGTGGCGGACAGCGGTGCTTCTTCGCCAGCAGCCAGCACGGTGATCGATTCGAGGCGCGCCAGCTTCTTCAGCAGGGCTTCGTTCTCGGTCAGGCGACGCTGGTCTTCGGCGCTGACGTTCTTCAGGAACAGCGGCAGCGGCTTGCCTGGGCCGATGTTCATTTCGCCACGGATGTTGCGGGTGCCGAGCATCAGGCCTTTGAGCCATTCGATGTCGTCTTCGGCGGCTTGATCGATGCGGGTTTCATTGGCCACTGGCCAAGGTTGCAGCATGATCGTCTTGCCATCGATGCCAGCCAGCGGCGCGATGCGCTGCCAGATTTCTTCGGTGATGAACGGCATGAACGGGTGCGCCAGGCGCAACGCCACTTCCAGTACGCGAACCAGGGTGCGACGGGTGCCGCGCTGGCGTTCGACGGGGGCGTTTTCGTCCCACAGCACAGGCTTGGACAGTTCCAGGTACCAGTCGCAATACTGGTTCCAGATGAACTCGTACAAGGCTTGTGCGGCCAGGTCGAAACGGAACTGGTCGAGTTGACGGGTCACTTCGGCTTCGGTGCGTTGCAGCTGCGAAATGATCCAGCGGTCAGCCAGGGACAGTTCATAGGCTTCGCCGTTCTGGCCGCAGTCTTCGCCCTTGTCCAGCACGTAGCGCGCCGCGTTCCAGATCTTGTTGCAGAAGTTGCGATAGCCTTCGACGCGGCCCATGTCGAACTTGATGTCGCGACCGGTGGACGCCAGCGAGCAGAAGGTGAAGCGCAGGGCGTCGGTGCCGTAGCTGGCGATGCCTTCGGCGAACTCGTCGCGGGTCTGCTTCTCGATCTTCTTCGCCAGTTTCGGCTGCATCATGCCGGAGGTGCGTTTCTGCACCAGGGCTTCGAGCTCGATGCCGTCGATGATGTCCAGCGGGTCCAGGACGTTGCCCTTGGACTTGGACATCTTCTGGCCCTGGCCGTCACGCACCAGGCCGTGCACGTACACGGTCTTGAACGGAACCTGCGGCGTGCCGTCTTCGTTTTTCACCAAATGCATGGTGAGCATGATCATTCGGGCAACCCAGAAGAAAATGATGTCGAAGCCAGTCACCAGGACGTCAGTGGAGTGGAATTTCTTCAGGAACTCGGTTTTTTCCGGCCAGCCGAGGGTGGAGAACGTCCACAGACCCGAGCTGAACCAGGTGTCGAGAACGTCGTTGTCCTGTTGCAGCGCAACGTCCGGACCGAGGTTGTGCCTGGCCCGCACTTCGGCTTCGTCGCGACCGACGTAGACCTTGCCCGACTCGTCGTACCAGGCCGGAATCCGGTGGCCCCACCACAGCTGACGGCTGATGCACCAGTCCTGGATGTCGCGCATCCACGAGAAGTACATGTTTTCGTACTGTTTCGGCACGAACTGGATACGGCCGTCTTCAACGGCGGCAATCGCAGGCTCGGCCAAAGGCTTGGTGGACACGTACCACTGGTCGGTCAGCCAAGGCTCGATGACGGTGCCGGAGCGGTCGCCTTTCGGTACTTTCAGGGCGTGATCGTCAACGCTGACCAGCAGGCCGGCAGCGTCGAACGCGGCCACGATCTGCTTGCGCGCTTCGAAGCGGTCGAGACCGGCGTATTCGGCCGGGATCTTGCCGTCGATGGTTTCGTTCAGCGTGCCGTCGAGATTGAACACCTGGCACGCTGGAAGAACGGCGGCGTTCTTGTCGAAGATGTTCAGCAGCGGCAGGTTGTGACGCTTGCCGACTTCGTAGTCGTTGAAGTCGTGGGCCGGGGTGATTTTCACGCAACCGGTGCCGAATTCAGGGTCGCAGTAATCGTCGGCGATGATCGGGATGCGGCGGCCAACCAGTGGCAGCTCGACAAATTTGCCGATCAGGGCTTTGTAGCGTTCATCGTTCGGGTTAACGGCCACGGCGGAGTCGCCGAGCATTGTTTCCGGGCGAGTGGTCGCGACGATCAGGAAATCGTTGCCTTCAGCGGTCTTGGCGCCGTCAGCCAGTGGGTATTTCAGGTTCCACAGGAAACCTTTCTCGTCGTGGTTCTCCACTTCGAGGTCGGAAATCGCCGTGTGCAGCTTTGTGTCCCAGTTGACCAGGCGCTTGCCGCGGTAGATCAGGCCGTCTTCGTGCAGGCGTACGAAAGCTTCTTTAACGGCTTCCGAGAGGCCGTCGTCCATGGTGAAGCGCTCGCGGCTCCAATCTACGGACGAACCGAGGCGACGGATCTGACGGCTGATGTTGCCACCGGACTCATCCTTCCACTCCCAGACTTTCTCGAGGAATTTCTCGCGGCCCAGGTCGTGGCGGCTCTGGCCCTTGGCTTCGAGCTGACGCTCTACCAGCATCTGCGTGGCGATACCGGCGTGGTCGGTACCCGGCTGCCACAGGGTGTTGCGACCCTGCATGCGGCGGAAACGGATCAGGGCGTCCATGATCGCGTTGTTGAAGCCGTGACCCATGTGCAGGCTGCCGGTGACGTTCGGCGGCGGGATCATGATGGTGTAGGACTCGCCCGCGCCTTGCGGGGCGAAGTAATTCTCTGACTCCCAGGTGTTGTACCAGGAAGTTTCAATGGCGTGCGGCTGGTAGGTCTTATCCATGCGCGGCGGGACCCTATTGGCATTTATTCAGGAAAAGCCGGGAAGTATAGCGGGGATGAGCCAATGCGCGTAGAGCGAGGTGACAATGGGTGGGGGAAAGTTGTGGTTTTTCGGGCGGGGTGTCTGCAATGACGCCATCGCGGGCAAGCCACGCTCCCACAGTGTCGGTGTCGATCACAAAAATGTAGTACGACAGTAACCCTGTGGGAGCGTGGCTTGCCCGCGATGGCGGCCTATCAGTCGATGCGATTCAAATCGTTATGCCGCGTTTCCTTCAGGCACAGCACTGCAATCAAACTCAGCACCGCCGCCCCGGACACGTAACCGCCGACGTAACTCAACCCGCCCATCGCCACCAGTTTCTGGGCGAAGAACGGTGCTGCGGACGCGCCGACGATACCGCCCAGGTTGTAGGCCGCTGAGGCGCCGGTGTAGCGCACGTGGGTGGGGAACAGCTCCGGCAGCAGCGCACCCATCGGTGCAAACGTCACGCCCATCAGAAACAGTTCGATGCACAGGAACAGCGCCACACCCCAGGTCGAGCCTTGGGTCAGCAGCGGCTCCATGAGGAAGCCGGACAGGATCGCCAGCACTCCGCCGATGATCAGCACCGGTTTGCGCCCGTAACGGTCGCTGGCCCAGGCCGACAGCGGGGTGGCGGCAGCCATGAACAGCACCGCGAAGCACAGCAGGCCGAGGAAGGTTTCGCGGCTGTAGCCGAGCGTTGCCACGCCGTAACTCAGGGAAAACACGGTGGAGATGTAAAACAGCGCATAGCACACCACCATCGCGCCGGCACCCAGCAATACGGGCATCCAGTATTGGCCGAACAGCTCGAACAGCGGGATCTTCACTCGTTCCTGGCGTGCCACGGCGTTGGCGAATACCGGGGTCTCATGCAGCTTGAGGCGCACATACAGGCCGACCATCACCAGTGCGGCGCTGAGCAGGAAGGGAATACGCCAGCCCCATGAGCGGAACTGTTCATCGTCCAGCACCACGGCCAAGGTCAGGAACAGGCCGTTGGCCGCCAGAAAGCCGATGGATGGGCCCAGTTGCGGGAACATGCCGAACCACGCACGCTTGCCTTTCGGCGCATTCTCCGTGGCCAGCAATGCCGCGCCACCCCATTCACCGCCCAACCCAAGGCCTTGGCCGAAGCGCAGGACGCAAAGCAGGATCGGTGCCCAGGCGCCAATGCTGTCGTATCCCGGCAGCACGCCGATCAACGTGGTGCACACGCCCATCAGCAGCAGCGAGGCGACCAGGGTCGACTTGCGGCCGATACGGTCGCCGAAGTGGCCGAACAGGGCAGAACCCAAGGGGCGCGCAAGGAAGGCGATGCCGAACGTGAGAAACGCCGAAAGCATCTGGGCGGTGCCGGATGTCTGCGGAAAGAACACCGGGCCGATCACCAGCGCGGCGGCGGTGGCATAGACGTAGAAGTCGTAGAACTCGATGGCGGTACCGATGAAGCTCGCGGTGGCCACGCGGGTGGCGGAGTTCGTCGGTTGTGCAGGTGTGGAGTCGCTGTAAGTCGTGCTGGTCGTCATGCGGTTATCCCTGACTGTCATGTGCTCCAGTGGAGCGAATTATTATGGTCGAGAACCCAGGGATGTGGGTGGAGGCACGGTCGCTGTTCAAGGTAGGAACAGTCGGCGGTCTGTTGCGGGCTTTGCTGATGGACGGGCCGGAAGCTGCGAAGTGCGGGGTAAGCACGGGGGCCGGCGAGGCTTGGGTAAGCGCTTCGATTATAGAAAGGTGGCTAACGATCGAACAAGTGGCTTGAGTGGCCACGAAAGATTTGCCTGGCAGTTAGATAACAACCGGCATCGAGCTGGTCTGCCAGATCAGCACCCGCGTGACCCGGTTGTCTTCGGTCTCGAGAATTTCCAGGCGATACCGGCCGATCTTCAGGCACACCGCGCTTTCGGGAATGGTTTCCAGGGCCTCGGTAACCAGGCCATTCAGGGTTTTCGGGCCATCGCTGGGCAGGTGCCAGCCGAGGCTCTTGTTCAGTTCGCGAATGGACGCGGCACCGTCGATCACCAGGCGTCCGTCGGCTTGCGGATGAATGTGCGGATTGTCCAGGCTCTGCTGGCTTTCGAACTCGCCGACGATTTCTTCGAGAATGTCTTCCAGGGTGACGATGCCCAGCACTTCGCCGTATTCGTCGACCACCATGCCCAGGCGCCGCTGCTGCTTGTGGAAGTTGAGCAGTTGCAGCTGCAACGGGGTGCTTTCCGGCACGAAGTACGGTTCGTGGCTGGCCGCCAGCAACGCTTCCCTGGTCAGGCTGGCATCGGGCAGCAAGTGAAGGATGTGCCGGGTGTTGAGGACGGCTTCGACCTGGTTGATATCACTGTGGAACACCGGCAGGCGCGTGCACTTGTTGTGGCGCAATTGTTCGATGATTTCTTCGATGGAGTCATCGAGATTGATGCCGTCCACGTCGCTGCGCGGTACCAGGATGTCATTGACGGTGATGTTGTCCAGCGCGTGGATGCCTGGCAGCGGGTGAGGGCGGCTTACGGTTTCGGAGGGCGCATGCCGCTCCGTCAGCGTTTCGTCCTCACTCTGTTGCACCACTTTGGCTTTACGGGCGAATGGCCGCGTCAGCAACTGACTGATGCTGTTGAGCAGCCATGCCGCGGGATAGATGATTTTCAGCGGTAGCCGCAGCAGGTTGTTGCCCTGGGCCAGGATCGCATCCGGATAGCGAGCGGCCAGGGCGCGTGGCAAGTAGTCGGAAAACACCAGCAACATGGTGCCCGCCCCGAGGCAGGCGACCCACGGACCGTTCTCCGCCCAAGTGAAAATGGCCAGCAAGGTGCTGATGACCACCACGAGTGCGCGGCACAGGGTGTTGCAAAAAATCAGGCTGGCCAGGGGGAAGTTGAGTTTCGCCACCGGTTTGTCGCTGGAGCGCGTTGCGGTGCGCTGGGCCAGCAAATGCTGATGCGCCGCTTCGATGGCGGTAAACAGCCCCGACCATAAAACCAGCAGGGTCACTACCGCGAGCATCGGCCCTATGGGCAAGTCGTCCATTAATGCCGCCCGTCAGATATGCAGGATGTATTCACGAACCAGCTTGCTGCCGAAATACGCCAGCATCAGCAGGCAAAAACCGGCCAGGGTCCAGCGAATGGCTTTGTGCCCGCGCCAGCCGAGGCGATTGCGTCCCCACAGCAGTACGCTGAAAACGATCCAGGCCAGGCAGGCCAGCAGGGTTTTGTGCACCAGATGCTGGGCGAACAGATTCTCGACGAACAACCATCCGGAAATCAGCGACAGCGACAACAGCGTCCAGCCGGCCCAGAGGAAGCCGAACAGCAGGCTTTCCATGGTTTGCAGCGGCGGGAAGTTCTTGATCAGCCCGGAGGGGTGCTTGTGCTTGAGCTGGTGGTCCTGGATCAGCAGCAGCAAGGACTGGAACACCGCGATGGTGAACATGCCGTAGGCCAGGATCGAAAGCAGGATGTGGGCGAGGATGCCCGGCTCCTCATCGATGACCTGTACCGTGCCGGCAGGGGCAAAATGCGCCAGCATCACGGTCAGGGCTCCAAGCGGGAGCAGCAGGACCAGCAGGTTCTCCACCGGAATCCGCGAGCAGGCCAGCAGGGTCAGCGCGATGACCGCCACGGCAATGAGGCTGGCGGCACTGAAGAAGTCCAGGGCCAGGCCGGTCGGGGTCAGCAGGTGGGTGAGCAGGCTGACGCTGTGGGCCAATACGGCGAGCACGCCGAGCATGACCAGCAGGCGTTTGTTGACCTTGGCGCCGGACGCCAGGCGAGTGCCCTGGTAAATGGTCGCAGCGGCATACAAGCAGGCGGCGGCGAGGGTAGTTAGCAAGCTGGGTGACAAGGGGAGCATAAATCCTGTTAGGCAAGCCCGAAAGTCGCTGAGTTTGGCATAGAACCCCCGCCGCACGAAAGACCGCGCAACCTGACAGCGAGGTGTCCGCCGGCCACAGTCTTCGCTATAATCCGCGACCTGCCCACGCCGCAGGCTCGCCGAGCACACGTTTAGTCCGGTCCGGGCCGCCATTATCCCGGTCTACACAGGGCCTGAAAGGATCGCGCAATGTTTGAAAACTTAACCGACCGTCTCTCGCAGACGCTGCGCCATGTCACCGGCAAGGCCAAGCTGACCGAAGACAACATCAAAGACACCCTGCGTGAAGTGCGCATGGCGTTGCTCGAAGCCGACGTCGCCCTGCCGGTGGTCAAGGACTTCGTCAATTCGGTCAAGGAACGCGCCGTAGGCACCGAGGTATCTCGCAGCCTGACGCCGGGCCAGGCCTTCGTGAAGATCGTCCAGGCCGAACTCGAAAGCCTGATGGGCGCGGCCAACGAAGATTTGAACCTGAGCGCCGTTCCGCCCGCCGTCATCCTCATGGCCGGTTTGCAGGGCGCGGGTAAGACCACCACCGCCGGCAAGCTCGCGCGCTTCCTTAAAGAGCGCAAGAAGAAGTCGGTCATGGTTGTGTCCGCGGACGTTTATCGTCCAGCGGCGATCAAGCAGCTGGAAATGCTCGCCGGTGAAGTCGGCGTTACCTTCTTCCCGTCCGACCTGAGCCAGAAGCCGGTCGAGATCGCGCAAGCGGCTATTAAAGAAGCGAAACTCAAATTCATCGACGTGGTCATCGTCGATACCGCCGGTCGCCTGCACATCGATGAAGAGATGATGGGCGAGATCAAGGCCCTGCATGCCGCGATCAACCCGGTCGAAACCCTGTTCGTGGTCGACGCCATGACCGGCCAGGACGCCGCCAACACGGCCAAGGCCTTCGGCGATGCATTGCCGCTGACCGGTGTGATCCTGACCAAGGTCGACGGCGACGCCCGTGGCGGTGCCGCCCTGTCGGTGCGCGCCATCACCGGCAAGCCGATCAAGTTCATCGGTATGGGCGAGAAGAGCGAAGCGCTCGATCCGTTCCACCCTGAGCGTATCGCCTCGCGCATCCTCGGCATGGGCGACGTGCTCAGCCTCATCGAGCAGGCGGAAGCGACCCTCGACAAGGACAAGGCCGACAAGCTTGCAAAGAAATTAAAGAAGGGCAAGGGCTTCGATCTCGAAGACTTCCGCGATCAGTTGCAACAGATGAAGAACATGGGCGGCCTCGGCGGGCTCATGGACAAGCTGCCGAACATGGGTGGCGTGAACCTGGCTCAAATGGGCAATGCCCAGGGCGCGGCAGAGAAACAATTCAAACAGATGGAAGCCATCATCAACTCCATGACCCCGGCCGAGCGCCGCGACCCTGAGATGATCAGCGGTTCGCGCAAGCGCCGGATCGCCATGGGGTCCGGCACCCAGGTGCAGGACATCGGCCGCTTGATCAAGCAGCACAAGCAGATGCAGAAGATGATGAAGAAGTTCTCTGCAAAAGGCGGAATGGCCAAGATGATGCGCGGCATGGGCGGAATGTTGCCCGGCGGCGGCATGCCAAAGATGTAAAGAATCCGCGCCGGTCATCGCACCGGCGCAGACCCGCAAGGAAGCGGGATCTCCAGCAAACCCGCACTTGGCGGGAGCTGACCGGCCGTTTTCAACGACGGCTCTATAGCAAATCTGCATGGCGGCCGATAGACCGCCGGAAAAAGTCATTTGCAAAAGTCCGGATATTCCTTAGAATATGCGGCCTTTCGGGCACCTATGCCCGCTGTGCCTTTAGATTTGCAGCACCGACTACAGGAACGATGTTCACATGCTAACAATCCGTCTTGCCCTTGGCGGCTCCAAAAAGCGCCCGTTTTACCACTTGACCGTAACCGACAGCCGCAACCCGCGCGACGGTTCGCACAAGGAACAGGTTGGCTACTTCAACCCTGTTGCCCGTGGTCAGGAAGTTCGTCTGTCCGTGAACCAAGAGCGCGTAGCCTACTGGCTGAGCGTTGGTGCACAACCTTCTGAGCGCGTTGCTCAGTTGTTGAAGGAATCTGCTAAGGCTGCGGCCTGAGCAATATGAACGCGACGCCAGCCATTGCTGATGATTTGATCGTTATCGGCAAGATTTATTCTGTTCACGGCGTTCGCGGCGAAGTAAAGGTGTACTCCTTTACTGATCCGATCAAAAACCTGCTGGAATACAAGACCTGGACGCTCAAGCGTGACGGTAATGTAAAGCAGGTAGAGCTGGTCAGCGGACGCGGGAACGACAAGTTCCTGGTCGCAAAGCTCAAGGGTCTTGATGATCGCGAAGAAGCTCGTCTTCTGGCCGGTTATGAGATCTGCGTGCCGCGCAACCTGTTCCCTGAACTCACCGACGGCGAGTACTACTGGTACCAGCTGGAAGGTCTCAAGGTCATCGACACCCTCGGACAACTGTTCGGGAAAATCGATCACCTGCTGGAGACCGGCTCGAACGATGTCATGGTGGTCAAGCCTTGCGCTGGCAGCCTGGATGATCGCGAACGCCTGTTGCCCTATACGGAGCAATGCGTGTTGGCCGTCGACCTGGCAGCGGGCGAGATGAAGGTGGATTGGGACGCGGATTTCTAAGCGTGGCTAACTTGCGCGTAGAAGTGATCAGTCTGTTTCCCGAGATGTTTTCCGCCATCAGCGAGTACGGCATCACCAGTCGGGCGGTGAAACAGGGGCTCTTGCAGCTCACCTGTTGGAATCCGCGAGACTACACGACGGATCGACATCACACTGTGGACGATCGCCCGTTTGGCGGTGGTCCGGGCATGGTGATGAAGATCAAGCCCCTGGAAGATGCTCTGGTTCAGGCCAAGGCAGCAGCCGGGGAGGCGGCGAAGGTAATTTACCTGTCCCCCCAAGGCCGTCAACTGACTCAGTCGGCGGTACGCGAGTTGGCGAATCTGGATGCATTGATCCTGATTGCCGGCCGCTATGAAGGCATTGACGAGCGTTTTATTGATGCTCATGTCGATGAAGAGTGGTCGATTGGCGACTATGTACTGTCTGGCGGCGAGCTGCCGGCGATGGTCCTGATCGATGCGGTTACACGACTGCTGCCTGGAGCTTTAGGGCATGCGGACTCCGCCGAGGAAGATTCCTTTACGGATGGTTTGCTGGATTGCCCGCACTACACCCGACCGGAGGTGTATGCGGATCAGCGTGTTCCCGACGTATTGCTAAGTGGCAATCACGCGCACATCCGGCGTTGGCGTTTACAGCAGTCCCTTGGTCGGACCTTTGAACGACGCGCCGATCTTCTGGAAAGCCGCTCGCTTTCTGGAGAAGAGAAGAAGCTGCTCGAGGAATACATCCGCGAGCGGGACGATAGTTAACAACGTATCGATGGTAGATCCGACGATTTACCTTAGGAGCACAGCATGACTAACAAAATCATCCTTGCACTCGAAGCAGAGCAGATGACCAAAGAGATCCCTACCTTTGCCCCGGGCGACACCATTGTCGTTCAGGTGAAAGTGAAGGAAGGCGACCGTTCGCGTCTGCAAGCGTTCGAAGGTGTTGTTATCGCCAAGCGTAACCGCGGCGTAAACAGTGCATTCACCGTTCGTAAAATCTCCAACGGTGTTGGCGTAGAGCGTACTTTCCAGACCTACTCCCCGCAAATCGACAGCATGGCTGTCAAGCGTCGCGGTGACGTACGTAAAGCCAAGCTGTACTACCTGCGTGACCTGTCGGGTAAAGCAGCTCGCATCAAGGAAAAACTGGCTTAAGTCCAGCTTCCGATGCAAAAAAAGCAGCCTGCGGGCTGCTTTTTTGTTGTCTTCGATTTAATGAGTTCTCCGGTTCGCGGCCTGGCGCAAGACCGAGTCGCGGCCATCGCGAGCAGGCTCGCTCCCACAGTGGATCTTCAGTGGATGCAATATCTGTGAGCACCAAAGATCATTGTGGGAGCGAGCTTGCTCGCGATGCGTTTTAGCCGGCGCCAACAGTCTCCGGCTGAATCAACGCCAACAACGTCCACCCCGCCGCAGGCTTGATCGTGCTTTCCGGTGTCACTACATGCACCCAACCGCTGCCGTCGCGCACGAACAGCAAGGTCGCACGCTCGCCATGCAACGCACGGTAGTCGTCCCAGCTGAAACCATCCGTCAACGTTGTGCTGTACAACTCGGCGCCCTGGCCCAACTGACTGGCGAGCTTGGCGTAGGTCAGCGCTTCGCTGCCCAGTTGATTGCCGCGATGTTCCAGGCTGGTGCGGTGCTTGTCGGTGCGGCGGTTTTCCTGGCCGCTGGCCAGGCCGAACATGCGCTGATGGCCCAGCTCATGACGAAAGCGCATCAGCGCCAGGGTGTTCATCTCGCCGGAGGGCGACAACGCCAGCAAATGCCCGAGGCCGACCAGGTCCAGGTGCGCATCGGCATGTTGCGACGCCGGGTTGCCAAAATAGGTCGGCAAGCCTTCCATCCGCGCTGCGCGAATGTTTTCCCAGCTCGAATCCGTCAGCAGTACGCGACTGCCCAATTGTTGCAGGGCCTTGCCCAGCGTGCGCGCAGGTCCGTTGGCGCCGATGATCAGGAAGCCGCTCGGTGCCGGTTCCGCCACCTTTAGCAGGCGAGCCAGCGGTCGTGCCGTCGCGCTTTGCAACACCACCGTGCCGATGATCACCGCAAAGGTGAGCGGCACCAGCAGCAATGCTCCCTGGTGACCGGCCTCATGCAGGCGAATGGCGAAGATCGCCGACACTGCCGCTGCCACGATGCCCCTTGGGGCAATCCACGCCAGCAACGCTCGCTCGCGCCAACCCAGGCTGGAGCCCGCCGTGCTCAGTAGCACATTCAATGGTCGGGCGATGAACTGAATGACCAGCAGCAAAATCAGCACCAGAGGCCCGAGGCCGATCATGGCGTTCAGGTCCAGCCGGGCCGCCAGCAGAATGAACAGGCCGGAGATCAGCAGTACGCTGAGGTTCTCCTTGAAGTGCAGGATGTGCCGCACGTCCACGCCTTTCATGTTAGCCAGCCACATGCCCATCAAGGTCACGGCCAGCAACCCGGATTCGTTGGTGACTTCATTGGAGCCAATGAAAATACCCAGGACTGCCGCGAGCGCTGCCAGGTTGTGCAGGTATTCCGGCAGCCACTGGCGGCGAATCAGTGTACCGAGCAACCAGCCACCCAAAACACCGAACAGGCTGCCGCACAAAATCACGCCGCCGAAGGTCAGCAGGCTTTCCTCGAGACCGTTACCTTTGGAGCTGGCGATGATGAAGCTATAGACGACCACCGCCAGCAGGGCACCGATGGGGTCGATGGCAATGCCTTCCCAGCGCAGGATGTTGGCAATCGACGCTTTCGGGCGCACGACGCGCAGCATCGGTACGATCACGGTCGGCCCGGTCACCAGGGTCAGGCTGCCGAACAGGATGGCCAGCATCCAGTCGAAATCCAGCAGCCAGTGAGTGGCGACAGCAATGACCACCCAGGTAGAGAGGGCGCCAATGGTGACCAGCCGATGGACAACGCTGCCGATTTCGCGCCATTCGGACAGATGCAGGGTCAGGCTGCCCTCGAACAGGATCAGCGCCACCGCCAGGGACACCAGCGGCATCAACAGTGGGCCGAACATTTCCTGCGGGTCGAGCAAGTGCAGCACGGGGCCGGCCAGGATGCCGGTCAACAGCAGAAAAAGAATCGCCGGCAGTTTCAAGCGCCAGGCCAGCCATTGGCAAAGCAGCGCCGCCGCGCCTATCCCGCCAAATGCCAATAAAATCTGCTGCTCGCTCATTGCTGCTCCCTGTTCCTTGAAATGGCGGCCTATGAAAGACTAGCGGCCGTTTCCATGTCCAATTTTAATTTTGCGCGCGGCCTCAAGGCTGCGTGATTCGAGTGCCCATGCCTGCCATCGATCACCCGCTGATAGACCAATTCCTCGATGCCCTGTGGCTGGAGAAAGGCCTTTCCGATAACACCCGCGATGCCTATCGCAGTGACCTGGCGCTGTTCAACGGCTGGCTGCAGGACAAAGGGCTGGAGCTGGTCAATGCCGGG
Source organism: Pseudomonas monachiensis (assembly GCF_047345015.1). Lineage (NCBI taxonomy): Bacteria > Pseudomonadati > Pseudomonadota > Gammaproteobacteria > Pseudomonadales > Pseudomonadaceae > Pseudomonas > Pseudomonas monachiensis. Next base: position 5,026,650 of record NZ_CP178857.1, on the reverse strand, counting down.
CGCGAGTTGATACTCGACCACCTGGCCTGGCGTCTGGAGCAAAACTACAAGCCTCGTTCCACTGCGCGCTTTCTCTCGGGGGTGCGTGGCTTTTATCGTTACCTGCTGCGGGAAAAGATGATCTCGGTCGATCCGACATTGCGCGTTGATATGCCGCAACTCGGCAGGCCGCTGCCAAAGTCCTTGTCCGAGGCGGATGTGGAAGCCTTGCTGAAGGCGCCCGATTTGAGCGAGGCCATCGGCCAGCGCGACCGGGCCATGCTTGAAGTGCTGTATGCCTGTGGTTTGCGGGTGACCGAGCTGATCAGCCTCACCCTGGAGCAAGTCAATTTGCGTCAAGGCGTGTTGCGAGTGATGGGCAAGGGCAGCAAGGAGCGGCTGGTGCCGATGGGCGAGGAGGCGATTGTCTGGGTCGAGCGCTATATGCGTGATGCCCGCAGCGAACTGCTTGGCGGGCGTCCCAGCGATGTGTTGTTCCCGAGCCAGCGTGGCGAGCAGATGACCCGCCAGACCTTCTGGCACCGGATCAAGCACCAGGCCAAGGTGGCGGGGATCGGCAAGTCGCTGTCGCCACACACCTTGCGCCATGCCTTCGCCACGCACCTGCTCAACCACGGCGCAGACCTGCGGGTGGTGCAGATGCTGCTGGGGCACAGCGATTTATCGACGACGCAGATCTACACCCATGTTGCCCGAGCGCGTTTGCAGGATCTGCATGCCAGGCATCACCCCCGGGGTTGACCGAAAAACCTGTGGGATTGTGCAGCCACAAATGTCTTGCATCAGGTGCATTCGGCCCTGCGGACCTTATGTGATAGGCTGGGCCGGTTTGCACGATGGGCGGTTATGACCCGGTGTTTCGGCACGGGCGTTCTGATCGTCCCATATGTTCGCCTTCAGGAGTTCTCATGCGTCTGACCCAGATTTTCGCCGCCGCAGCCATTGCGTTGGTCAGCACCTTTGCCGTCGCCGATGACGCGGCCGACAAAGCCATTCGTAAAAGCCTGGAAAACCTCCAGCTCGAAGTGCCGGTAGAGACCATCACCGCCAGCCCGTTGCCAGGCCTGTACGAAGTCAAGCTCAAGGGCAGCCGTGTGCTGTACGCCAGCGCCGACGGCCAGTACGTGGTCCAGGGCTACCTGTTCGATCTCAAGGACGGCAAGCCGGTCAACCTGACCGAGAAGACCGAGCGCCTGGGCATCTCCAAACTGATCAACAACATTCCGGTTGCCGAAACCGTTGTCTACCCGGCCATTGGCGAAACCAAGTCGCACATCACCGTATTCACCGACACCACCTGCCCGTACTGCCACAAGCTGCACGCCGAAGTGCCTGAGCTGAACAAGCGCGGCATCGAAGTGCGTTACGTCGCGTTCCCGCGCCAGGGCCTGGGCTCGCCGGGTGACGAGCAACTGCAAGCGGTGTGGTGCTCGAAAGACAAGAAAGCGGCCATGGACAAAATGGTCGACGGAAAGGAAATCAAGGCCGCCAAGTGCGATAACCCGGTTTCCAAACAGTTCGCACTCGGCCAGTCGATCGGCGTGAATGGCACACCGGCCATCGTTTTGGCCGACGGTCAGGTCATTCCGGGCTACCAGCCTGCGCCACAAGTCGCCAAACTGGCGCTGGGCGCGAAGTAAATTCGCATCGTCACGGCGAGCCTTGACGATCATGGTCCGGCAGCGACATTCGCCGGGCCATCAATAGAGAGCCGCGAGCATGCGGTTGTTTTCACGGCCGGCCTCGAGTCGGCCGTTTTATGGGGAGTTCACAGTGAAACCGGTCAAAGTAGGCATCTGTGGGTTAGGAACCGTCGGTGGCGGTACCTTCAACGTACTTCAGCGCAACGCCGAGGAAATTGCTCGTCGTGCCGGGCGTGGGATCGAAGTGGCACAAATTGCCATGCGCACGTCAAAGCCTCAGTTCCAAACGACCGGTATTGCGATTACCAACGATGTCTTCGAAGTGGCCACGAACCCTGAGATCGACATCGTTATAGAGCTGATGGGCGGCTACACCGTTGCCCGCGAGCTGGTACTCAAGGCCATCGAGAATGGCAAGCATGTGGTCACCGCGAACAAGGCGCTTATCGCCGTTCACGGTAATGAAATTTTCGCCAAGGCCCGCGAGAAGGGCGTGATCGTTGCGTTCGAAGCGGCGGTGGCCGGTGGCATCCCGGTGATCAAGGCGATCCGCGAAGGCCTGTCCGCCAACCGCATCAACTGGGTGGCCGGCATCATCAACGGCACGGGCAACTTCATCCTCACGGAAATGCGCGAGAAGGGTCGCACCTTCGAAGACGTATTGGCCGAAGCCCAGGCCCTGGGTTACGCCGAAGCCGATCCGACCTTCGACGTCGAGGGTATCGACGCGGCTCACAAGCTGACGATCCTGGCTTCGATTGCGTTCGGTATTCCGCTGCAATTCGACAAGGCCTACACCGAAGGCATCACCAAGCTGACCACCGCCGACGTGAACTACGCCGAAGCGCTGGGTTACCGCATCAAGCACCTGGGCGTGGCGCGCAGCACCGCGGCCGGTATCGAACTGCGCGTGCACCCGACGCTGATCCCGGCCGATCGCCTGATCGCCAACGTCAACGGCGTGATGAACGCGGTGATGGTCAACGGCGATGCTGCCGGTTCGACCCTGTTCTACGGCGCTGGCGCCGGCATGGAGCCGACTGCTTCGTCGGTGATCGCCGACCTGGTGGACGTGGTCCGCGCCATGACCTCCGACCCGGAGAACCGCGTGCCGCACCTGGCGTTCCAGCCGGACTCGCTGTCGGCTCACCCGATCCTGCCGATCGAAGCCTGCGAAAGCGCCTACTACCTGCGTATCCAGGCCAAGGACCATCCGGGCGTATTGGCTCAGGTCGCGAGCATCCTCTCGGAGCGCGGCATCAACATCGAGTCGATCATGCAGAAGGAAGCCGAGGAGCACGACGGCCTGGTGCCGATGATCCTGCTGACCCACCGCGTGCTGGAACAGCACATCAACGATGCCATCGCTGCTTTGGAAGCCTTGGCGGGTGTGGTCGGTCCGGTTGTACGGATCCGTGTCGAGCACCTGAACTAAGCCGATATCGTTGACCGGGCTCGCTTGCGGGCCCGGCACTACGAACACTGTCCATTGGAGTCAGTCATGCGTTACATCAGTACCCGCGGCCAGGCACCGGCCCTGAATTTCGAAGACGTCCTGCTGGCAGGCCTTGCCACCGACGGCGGTCTGTACGTCCCGGAAAACCTGCCACGTTTCACCCAGGAAGAAATCGCCTCCTGGGCCGGCCTGCCATATCACGAGCTGGCTTTTCGCGTCATGCGCCCGTTCGTCACCGGCAGCATTCCGGACGCCGATTTCAAAAAGATTCTTGAAGAAACCTACGGCGTGTTCGCCCACAGCGCTGTTGCGCCGCTGCGTCAGCTGAACGGCAACGAATGGGTGCTGGAGCTGTTCCACGGCCCGACCCTGGCGTTCAAGGACTTCGCCCTGCAACTGCTGGGTCGCCTGCTCGACTACGTGCTGGAAAAGCGCGGCGAGCGCGTGGTGATCGTCGGTGCAACCTCCGGTGACACCGGTTCGGCCGCCATCGAAGGCTGCAAGCACTGCGAAAACGTCGACATCTTCATCCTGCACCCGCACAACCGGGTGTCCGAAGTGCAGCGTCGGCAGATGACCACCATCTTCGGTGAGAACATCCACAACATCGCCATCGAAGGTAACTTCGATGATTGCCAGGAAATGGTCAAGGCGAGCTTCGCCGACCAGGGCTTCCTCAAGGGCACTCGCCTGGTCGCGGTGAACTCGATCAACTGGGCGCGGATCATGGCCCAGATCGTTTACTACTTCCACGCAGCGCTGCAACTGGGCGGCCCGGCGCGTTCGGTGTCGTTCTCGGTGCCGACCGGCAACTTCGGCGACATCTTCGCCGGTTACCTGGCGCGCAACATGGGCCTGCCGATCAACCAGTTGATCGTCGCCACCAACCGCAACGACATCCTGCACCGCTTCATGAGCGGCAACCAGTACGTCAAGGAAACCCTGCACGCCACGCTGTCGCCATCCATGGATATCATGGTGTCGTCGAACTTCGAACGCCTGCTGTTCGACCTGCACGGTCGCAACGGCGCGGCCATCGCCGGGCTGATGGATTCGTTCAAGCAGGGCGGCGGTTTCAGCGTCGAGCAAGAACGCTGGACCGAAGCCCGCAAGTTGTTCGACTCGCTGGCCGTGGATGACGCGCAAACCTGCGAAACCATCGCCGAAGTCTACGAGCAGACTGGCGAAGTGCTGGATCCGCACACTGCCATTGGCGTGAAAGCTGCGCGGGAATGCCGTCGCAGCCTGGACATTCCAATGGTGATCCTGGGCACCGCCCACCCGGTCAAATTCCCGGACGCGGTGGAAAAAGCCGGTGTAGGAAAAGCTCTTGAACTGCCAGTACATCTTTCTGATTTGTTTGAGCGAGACGAACGTTGCACCGTATTGCCAAATGACCTGAAGGCCGTGCAGGCCTTTGTCAGTAAGCATGGCAACCGTGGCAAGCCCCTGTAACCGGTCAGCGCTGTTACATTTTGAAGCCCGTCTCCTGACGGGCTTTTTCATTTCTGCATGCACACTTGTCGTGTTATCGCCGCGAAGGGACAGGCGAATGGATCACCAAGGACGTGGGAATGCTGTTTACAAGTGTGTTCAAGCCAGTCGCGCGCTGGCTGATTTTATTCGGCATGCTGGGAATCGCCGAATGGGGCGGGGCGAACCCTGCGTCGATTCAGGAGCGTGGAAAGCCTGTCGCACGCTCAATGGTCGTGCTGGATGACCAGGAGTTGCAGTGGATGGCCAGCCATCCACGGGTCGTGGTCACGGCACTGGAATACCCGTTGTACCTGTTCAAGGATGAACAAGGCCAATGGACGGGCTTGAACAGTGACCTGCTCAAGCGCATCAGTGAGATGACGGGGTTGCAGTTCGTTTACCAGGAGTCTTTCTCCACCGACCAGATGCTGGCCCATCTGGAAAACGGCGCTGCGGATTTGAGTACGACGCTGGCGATGAATGACGAACGCAATGCGTTTCTCGATTTCAGCCATGCATTCGGCGGTGCAGGATGGGTCTTTGTCGGGCGGGCCGGGGCACCGCCGGTGCAAACGCTGGAGGATATGGCGAAGCGGGTACTGGTGCTGCCGACCCGGCATGCACTGGAAGCGGTGATCCGTCGCGATTATCCAGCCATCGAATTGCGTTCGGTTAAAACCCACGCCGAAGCCCGTGCATGGGTTGAAAGCGATGAAGCCTACGTCACCATCGAGAACGAAATCGGCGCCCGGCTTTTTCCGTCGGGGCGGTTGCAGGTCGGGGCTGTGGTACCGGGTAAATGGGATGCGGATTATCTGACGTTGCGCAAAGGCCAGCCGCAGCTGTTGAGTATCCTCAATAAGGCGCTTGAGGCGTTTTCTGAACAGGAGTTGCGCGGCCTTCGCCTGAAGTGGTTCGGCGGCGCTACCGTGCCACAGGCGCCTGACCTCTGGCAGCGGATTGACCAGTGGGTTTGCTGGGGCGTGTTGGTGGTCGGCCTGTTCGGTCTGTTGTCCCTGCTCTGGAACCGACGGTTGGCGGTGGTGGTCAGGCAACGGGTCGAGGCCCAAAGCAATCTGCGCGATCAACTCGCTTTCCAGCATGCCCTGATGGATGCCATGCCTGACCCGATGTTTGTCCGTGATCTGCAAGGGTGCTTGATCATGTGCAACAAAAGTTATGAGGACGCCTTGTCGACGCGTTTTGACCGGATGCAGGGGCGGCAGTTGATTGAGGTCGACGCCATGCCCAGGCAAACCGCGGAACTGCTGCATGCCGAGTACATGGCGCAATTGAGTTCACGCAGGACGCGCTTTTTCGAGCGTCAATTGATGTTCAAGGACGGAGTCAGGGATATCTACCAGTGGACGGTGCCGTTTTACACGGCCGATGGCCAGCTACGGGGATTGCTGGGGGGATGGGCCGACATCGCCCGGCGCACCCGACAGGCGTGATGATGGCGTTTTTTCTCTGTCATGTTCGCCGTGCATGCTCACTTGACTGGGTTGCAGGTTCGCCTGCGGTCAGTATCCAGAACTTTCTTCTCGGGCCAGCGGTCATTTGTTGTAGGCATGCCCCAGGCACGTTGTTTTCGGACTATTGAGTGGTGATCGGGATGGAAAGTATCAGTCTGTTGCTCGGTGAGGCGCTGAGCCCGTATCAGGTTACGTTGACCCCGTCAGGCATTCGTGGCGAATGCCGGGTGACCCTGAAGAATGCTATGGGCGCCACCGTTGTCGAGCGCGAGTTCAATCAGGCCCAGTTGAATGACAAACGCTTGCTGACGGATGTGGTCGACGGTTTGCATCGCGACGTGCTGATTGCTGAAGGACGTCTTGAGCCTTGTGTCATTGCGGCATTGCGTAATGCGGCGCAGGACAAGCTGCTGGCCAGTCGCAACTGAAAGGTTATTTGCGGGAACCTTCCCGCGCCCAGGTCAGTCAGACTTTGTAACAGCAGGATCAAGCATTGTGCTCCGGTGCTTGTAGCTTGCTGCTACTGGTCTCCAAACAGACCACGTTTAACCCCGAGTCGTCTCCCCACTTCTCGGGGTTTCTTTTGCCCGGGATTTGTCAGGGGGATGCCAGGTCGTCGAAAAACGCCTTGGTATCTTTCAGGTAATCGTTGCGACTCTCCGGATCCAGCCAGGCGGCGTAGGCCTCGTCAAGGCGTTCACGGGGAAGGGTGCGCAGCACCTGGTTGATCTCGACAATGGCCTGCCGGCCCTTTGGCGTGTCGGTGCAACCGATGTAACCGGACAGGTATTTGCCCGCGCCACGGATCGGATAGAACTGCAATTCATCCTCGGCAATGCCTTGCAGAGAGGCCTGGTAGCGAATTTCCGGGCGATAACCCAACAGCAGGCGCAAGCGTCCCAGGCGCTGCATCTGCAGCAGGCTGCCCAAGGCGTCGTTACCGTAATGAGCGGTCAGCGCGTCGGCCGGCGCTTGCTTGAGCAGTGCGTCGAGGTATTCGCCGTAATTGCGCTCGGCAATGATCCCCAGTTTTTCGCTGCCGCTGGCGAGCAGTGCTGCCAGGTCCACTTCGCCGTCCTTGATAAAAGGGGCCAGCGCTTTCTGGTCGACGCGCCGCACGGCCAGGCCATTACTCATGGCACGGAAGACCGGGATGGAAAAGGCGATCCACTGTTCCCGTTCCTTGCTCCAGTTCAGCGCCGCATCGCAGACGAGGGACGGCTCGTGGAGCATTTGCAATCCGCGTGCGCGATTGACCCTCATCACGCTGTGCTGGTATTGCGGCATGCTGGCAATCAACAGTGGAAGCAGTTGATCGATTACGCCCTGGCCTTTTTTCGGCCCCTCGAAGATCGTCAGTGGCGGCAGGTTGCGCTTGAGCCAGATCAGGGTTTCCCTGGTTTGCGCCAGGGCTGAGGGGACCGGTTCAAGGAGCAGAAGCGAAATCGCCAGCACGCACAGCAGCCACCCGCCGCGTGACGGGCAGGGTCCAATGTCCCATGCAGGCAGGCGCCTCAGTTCAGATGGCTCCGTCTTTGCGCAATTGTGCGATCTGCGTCGCGTCATAGCCAAGTTCCTGGAGTACCTGTGCGTTGTGCTCACCCAGTTGTGGCCCGACCCATTCACATTCCCCGGGTGTCTCTGAGAGTTTCGGCACAATGCCCGGCATCTTGAAGTCTTTGCCGTCCGGCAGCTTGGCTTGCAGGAACATTTCCCGTGCCAGGTACTGAGGGTCATTGAACATGTCTTCGGCGCTGAAGATCCGGCTGGCCGGCACTTCGGCCTGATTGAGCTGCGCCAGCACCGTGTCGAGCGGCAGCGAATTGACCCAGCGATCGATGACGCCATAAATCTCGTCGCGTCGGGCATCGCGGCCATCGTTGCTGGCAAGCTGGGTGTCGTTGGCCAGGTCTTCGCGGCCAATGATCAGCATGAAGCGTTTGAAAATCGCGTCGCCATTGGCGCCTATCTGCACGTGCTTGCCATCGGCACTGGTGTGGATCGAGGACGGAGTGATGCCGGGCATGATATTGCCCGTGCGTTCGCGGATGAAGCCGAACACGTCGAACTCCGGGACCATGCTTTCCATCATCGCGAAGATGGCTTCGTACAGCGCCACGTCCACCACTTGCCCCTGGCCGCCGTTGACTTCACGATGACGCAGGGCCATCAACGCGCCGATCACGCCCCAGAGCGCGGCAATCGAGTCGCCGATGGAAATGCCGGTGCGCACCGGTGGGCGGTCTTCGAAGCCGGTGATGTAGCGCAGCCCCCCCATGGATTCACCGACAGCGCCAAAGCCGGGCTGATCCTTCATCGGGCCGGTCTGGCCGAAACCCGACAGCCGCACCATGACCAGCTTCGGGTTCAGGGCGTGCAGGACGTCCCAGCCCAGGCCGAGTTTTTCCAGGACGCCGGGGCGAAAGTTTTCGATCAGGATGTCTGCCTCACCCAGCAGCTGTTTCAGGATCGCCTGACCATCGGGATGCTTGAGATTGAGGGTCAGGGACTTTTTGTTGCGAGCCTGGACGAACCACCACAACGAAGTACCTTCATACAACTTGCGCCATTTGCGCAATGGATCACCGCCGTCCGGGGATTCGATCTTGATCACGTCGGCACCGAATTCAGCGCAAATGCGCGAGGCAAACGGGCCGGCAATCAATGTGCCCAATTCGATGACTTTCAGACCGGAAAGCGGTTTGGCGGTGAACGGCATGCTGGATCCTGTGGGGCAAAGGTTGGGCGAATAGAGCGTTTTAGCATAGCCGACTGTCCGACGCTCCAGCTTGATGGTGTTCAATTCGTGGATTGCCCGTTGCATCGGTTAGACTTGCCGCCTTTCCTCGTATCAAGAAGCCCGTTCATGGCCCAGCCGTCCACGACCTACAAGTTTGAACTGAACCTCACCGACCTCGACCGCAGCGTCTATGAGAGCGTGAAGCAGACCATCGCCCGTCATCCTTCGGAAACCGAAGAGCGCATGACCGTGCGCCTGCTGGCCTACGCCCTCTGGTACAACGAGCAGCTGTCTTTTGGCCGTGGTCTGTCAGAAGTGGATGAACCGGCCTTGTGGGAAAAAAGCCTGGATGACCGCGTCCTGCACTGGATCGAAGTCGGCCAGCCGGATGCCGAGCGCCTGACCTGGTGCTCGCGCCGCACTGAGCGTACCAGCCTGCTGGCCTATGGCAGCCTGCGTGTGTGGGAGGGCAAAGTGGTGCCGGCGGTGAAAAACCTGAAGAACGTCAACATCGCTGCCGTGCCTCAGGAAGTCCTGGAAACCCTGGCCAAAGACATGCCCCGCGTCATCAAGTGGGACGTGATGATCAGCGAAGGAACGATTTTCGTCACCGACGACCGTGGTCAGCACGAAGTCCAGCTGCAGTGGCTGGCCGGTGAGCGCGGCTGATTTTTCGCTGCTGCACCGCGTCACCCGGTCTTATCCTACGTATTGAAGAGAAGCATCTTTCACCCCATGCGCATCGAACCTCGCCAGCTGCCCGACACCCTGCCATTCCTCGGTGATATTCCGCCGCTGTTGACCCGCCTGTACGCGGCTCGGGGCGTGCTGTCCGAGGCGGAACTGGACAAGAGCCTGGCGCGGTTGATTCCGTTCCAGCAACTCAAGGGCATCGATGCGGCGGTGGATTTGCTGGTCACGGCACTTGAGCAGCGTCAGCGCATCCTGATCGTCGGCGACTTCGATGCCGACGGCGCGACGGCCAGTACCGTGGGCACGCTGGGCCTGCGTTTGCTGGGTGCGGCACATGTCGATTACCTGGTGCCCAACCGATTCGACTACGGCTACGGCCTGACGCCGGAAATCGTCGCGGTGGCGCTCGAGCGTCAGCCGCATTTACTGATTACCGTCGACAACGGCATCTCCAGCGTCGAAGGCGTGGCAGCGGCGAAAAAGGCCGGGCTCAAGGTGCTCGTCACCGATCACCACTTGCCCGGTGACGAACTGCCGCTGGCCGATGCCATCGTCAATCCGAACCAGCCCGGTTGCGAGTTTCCGAGCAAGGCGCTGGCCGGCGTCGGGGTGATTTTCTACGTGCTGATGGCCCTGCGCGCGCGGCTGCGCGAGCTGGGCTGGTACACAAGCACGCCGCAGCCGAATATCGGCGAACTGCTCGACCTGGTGGCTCTGGGCAGCGTGGCCGATGTGGTGCCGCTGGATGCCAACAACCGGATTCTGGTGCATCAGGGCCTGGAACGGATTCGCGCCGGACGTGCCCGGCCGGGGATCAAGGCGATCCTGGAAGTGGCCAAGCGCGATCATGCGCGCATCACCTCCACTGACCTGGGTTTCATTGTCGGGCCACGCCTGAACGCTGCAGGGCGCCTTGACGATATGAGCCTGGGCATCGAGTGCCTGCTGACCGAAGACGCCGGTCTGGCCCGTGAGATGGCGGCGCAACTGGACGGCATGAACCAGGATCGCAAATCCATCGAACAAGGCATGCAGCGCGAAGCGCTGGCACAGCTCAAGGATCTGCCGGTGGAGTCGATGCCGTTCGGCTTGTGCCTGTTCGATCCCGAGTGGCACCAGGGGGTCATCGGTATCCTCGCGTCACGGATGAAAGAGCGCTATTTCCGCCCGACCATCGCCTTTGCCGATGCCGGGGATGGTTTGCTCAAGGGCTCGGGGCGTTCGGTCCAGGGCTTTCACATCCGCGACGCCTTGAGCGTGGTGGCGGCGCAGCATCCGAATCTGATCACCAAATACGGTGGGCACGCGATGGCGGCCGGCCTGACGCTGCCGGAAGCGAATTTCCCCTTGTTCGCCGAAGCCTTCGACGCTGAAGTGCGCCGGCAACTGCGCGAAGAAGACCTGACGGGCCGTCTGTTGTCGGACGGCACCCTGGCGGTGGAAGAGTTCCACCTGGAACTGGCACGTGCCCTGCGGCATGCCGGCCCTTGGGGTCAGCACTTCCCGGAGCCGTTGTTTCATGGGGTATTCCAGTTGGTCGAGCAGCGTGTCGTTGGCGAGCGGCACCTTAAAGTCGTGCTCAAAAGTGAGTGTGGTTCGGTGAAACTCGACGGCATTGCCTTCGGGATCGACCGCGACATCTGGCCGAATCCGACCATCAAGTGGGTGGAACTGGCCTACAAGCTCGACCTCAACGAGTTTCGTGGCAACGAGACGGTTCAATTGATGATTGCCCACATCGAACCGCGATAGTGCGTTAAAGATCAAAAGATCGCAGCCTTCGGCAGCTCCTACAAAGGCATGACGTACACCTGTAGGAGCTGCCGAAGGCTGCGATCTTTTCTTGAACCCTCCACTGATCTCCGATGTCGACTAGGCTCTAAGCACTGCTTGATTTTGGCCTTGTGACGTCTTGTCGAATTTTTTGCCCGCGGGGGCGGGTGTTGTACCTTTTTCCTGTCACTCGTCGACTATTCAAACAGAACCTGGAGCCTGCCCACTGATTCGAGAGGTGCCCCATGAGTCTGCTGCTTGAACCCTTTACCCTTCGCCAATTGACCCTGCCCAACCGCATCGCGGTATCGCCGATGTGCCAGTACTCCAGTGCCGATGGCCTGGCCAATGACTGGCACCTTGTCCACCTCGGCAGCCGCGCTGTCGGCGGGGCCGGGCTGGTGTTTACCGAAGCCACGGCGGTCACCGCCGACGGGCGTATCACGGCCGAGGACCTCGGTCTTTGGAATGACGAACAGATCGAACCCCTGCAACGTATCACCCGCTTTATCACCGCCCAGGGCGCCGTTGCCGGCATTCAGCTGGCTCATGCCGGGCGTAAGGCAAGCACCTACCGGCCGTGGCTCGGCAAGCATGGCAGCGTCAAGCCCGATGAAGGCGGCTGGGTGCCGGTCGGCCCTTCACCGATTGCATTCGATCCACAGCACACCCAACCCAGGCAACTCGATGACGGCGAGATCGCCAAGGTCATCCAGGCCTTTGTCGATGCGGCAAAGCGCTCACTGACGGCCGGTTTCAAGGTGGTCGAAGTGCATGCGGCCCATGGTTACCTGCTGCATCAGTTCCTGTCACCGTTGAGCAATCAGCGTCGCGATCAATATGGCGGTTCGTTCGAAAATCGCATTCGGCTGGTGCTGCAAGTCACCGAAGCGGTGCGTGCGGTGTGGCCTGAAGAGTTGCCGGTGTTTGTCCGGGTATCGGCCACCGACTGGGTGGAAGACGGCTGGAACCCCGATGAAACCGTGGAGCTGGCACGACGCCTCAAGGCCCTGGGGGTCGACCTGATCGACGTCTCGTCGGGCGGGACGGCGGTGAATGCGGAGATTCCCACTGGGCCGGGTTACCAGACCCGCTTCGCCGAGCGGGTGCGCAAGGAGTCGGGCATGGCCACCGGTACGGTCGGCATGATCACCGAGCCGGCCCAGGCCGAGCACATCCTGCGCACCTGTCAGGCGGACATCATCTTCCTCGCTCGTGAGTTGTTGCGCGATCCGTACTGGGCGCTGCACGCGGATGACGATCTGGGCGGGCACAAGGCTGTATGGCCGGCGCAGTATCAGCGGGCGACTCACCGTGAGCAGCCGATTCATGAATCGGATTTGCGCGACTGAAATCCATCGATACGAAAAAGCCCCTGAATCGCGAGATTCAGGGGCTTTTGTTTATGCCGGTGACCGATCAGGCCGCTTCGATCTTGCTGCGATTCTTTTCGACCTGGCTCAGGTAGCCCTTGAGCTTTTCCTGTTCGGCCGTCGTCGTGAACAAGCCGAGCTTGCTGCGACGCCAGAGGATGTCGTGGGCGCTGGTGGCCCATTCTTCGCTGCACAGATAGTCGACTTCGCGGGTGTAGAGACCGCCGCCGATGTGCTCGCCCATATCGCCGAGGTCCTGTACGCCTTCGAGCATGCGCCAGGTACGGCTGCCGTAGGTGGTGGCCCAGCGGCGCGCGATCTCGCTCGGTACCCAGTCGAATTTGTCGCGGATACGCGAGCTCAAGGCTTGCGGGGTGGTCATGTCTTCACCGCCCGGCAGCGTGGCGCTGGCGGTCCAGCTTGGCTTGATGTGCTTGAAGTAGGGTGCCAGTTGCGCCAGTGCCGACTCGGCCAGTTTGCGATAGGTGGTGAGCTTGCCGCCGAACACCGACAGCAACGGAGCCTCTTCGCCAGTGCCAGACAGCGCCAGGGTGTAATCGCGGGTCACGGCCGACGGGTTGTCGGACTCGTCGTTGCACAGCGGACGCACACCTGAATAGCTGTGCAGAATGTCGTCGCGGCTAATTTGCTTTTTGAAATGGGCGTTGACTACGTTCAACAGGTAATCGGTTTCGCCGTCGGTAATTGCCACTTTCGCCGGATCGCCGGTGTATTCGCGGTCGGTGGTGCCGATCAGGGTGAAGTGATTCAGGTACGGAATGGTGAACACGATGCGCTGATCTTCGTTTTGCAGGATGTGCGCGTGTTCGCCTTCGTACAGTTTCGGCACGATCAGGTGGCTGCCCTGGATCAGGCGGATGCCGTATGGCGACTCCATCTTCAAGTCATCACGAATGAACCTGGCGACCCATGGCCCGGCCGCGTTCACCAGTGCCTTGGCGCGGATCGAAAACAGGCTGCCGTCGGCGCGTTCCAGGTGCAGGTGCCACAGACCCTTGGTGCGGCGTGCGCTGACGCAGCGGGTCTGGGTATGAACGTGGGCGCCTTTTTCCCTGGCGGCCATGGCGTTCAACACCACCAGGCGCGCGTCATCGACCCAGCAATCTGAGTATTCGAAGCCCTTGGTGATCTCGCTTTTGAGCGCGCTGTCGGGGCCGAACTTCAGGCTTTTCGAACCTTGCAGTTGCTCGCGCTTGCCCAGGTTGTCATAGAGGAACAGACCGGCACGAATCATCCAGGCAGGGCGCAGGTGCGGGCGGTGCGGCAACACGAAACGCATTTGCTTGACGATGTGCGGAGCCTTCGCCAACAGCACTTCACGTTCGGCCAGGGCTTCGCGCACCAGGCGGAATTCGTAATGTTCGAGGTAGCGCAGGCCGCCGTGGATCAGCTTGCTGCTGGCCGACGAGGTATGGCTGGCCAGGTCATCCTTTTCACAAAGGAACACCGAAAGACCGCGACCGGCGGCATCCGCTGCGATCCCCACGCCATTGATCCCGCCACCGATGACGGCGATATCGTAGACCTCGGCGAGAGGGGGCGTAGGCAAGGTGGAAGTGGGCATCGGCACGGCCTCGGAATTCTTTGATGTTCTGTATTTGAATTCGAACATTAATGTTCATTTGCGAAAATACTAGCCCATAAAGACGCGCACAGCCAGTCAGATTCGATTGAAAATACTCATCGAAGGGCGGTTAAAGGAAAATTTACGAACATAAAAGCAAAAGATCGCCCGAGCGCGGGGCGATCTTTTAAGACTGGGAAGGGGTTAAACGACTTCCAGCCGAACCTTGTGCTGGTTCAACAACTGCGCCAGCGCCGGGGAAGGCTGCTGATCGGTGACCAGGCAATCAACCAGGCTGATCGGCCCCAAGCGAATCATGGCGTTGCGCCCGAACTTGCTGGAGTCGGCCGCGAGGATCACTTGCCGGGCATTGGCGATGATCGCCTGGGATACCCGCACTTCCTGATAGTCGAAGTCCAGCAGGCTGCCGTCTTCATCGATGCCGCTGATGCCGACCAGGGCGAAGTCGACCTTGAACTGGTTGATGAAGTCGACACTGGCCTGACCGACCACGCCGCCGTCACGCCGTACATTGCCACCGGTCAGCAGTACGTCGAAGTCGTCCTTGGCACTGAGCATGGAGGCGACGTGCAGGTTGTTGGTGATGATTTTCAGGTGGCTGTGGTTGAGCAGTGCCCGGGCAATGGACTCGGTGGTCGTGCCGATGTTGATGAACAACGAGGCATGGTCGGGAATCTGTGTGGCAATGGCTTCGCCGATACGCTGTTTCTCGTCGCGCATCTGATCGGCGCGCATGGCGTAGGCGGTGTTTTCAACGCTGGAGTCGTAAGCCGCGCCGCCGTGGTAGCGACGCAACAAATTGGCTTCCGCGAGCTGATTGATGTCGCGGCGAATGGTCTGCGGGGTTACTACGAACAGAGTGGCCATTTCCTCGATGCTGACATAGCCGCGTTCGCGGACCAGTTCGAGGATTTGCTGCTGACGGGGAGGCAGATTCATGGGGCGTCCTTTGGGCTGCCGTGCAAAATTTGCCCATGATGCCGCAGGAATCCCCTCCCTACCAGTTACATACAGATACGGGAACTGGAGTTCGCTTATTCAGCCTCGTCTTCAGCCGCCCAATTTCGGGTGCGGCTGACCGCTTTTTTCCATCCTGCGTAGAGTTTTTCCTTCGCCGTTTCATCCAGCGTCGGCTCGAACTTGCGCTCGATCACGGCCTTGCCGCGCAACTCTTCCAGGCTACCCCAGAAGCCACAGGCCAGGCCTGCCAGGTAAGCCGCGCCCAGTGCCGTGGTTTCACGCATTTGCGGACGCTCGACCTGCGTGCCGAGGATGTCGGCCTGGAACTGCATGAGGAAGTTGTTGGCCACAGCGCCGCCATCCACGCGCAGGGCCTTGAGGCGTTCGCCGGAGTCCTGCTGCATGGCGTCGAGCACGTCGCGGGTCTGGTAGGCAATCGACTCCAGCGCGGCACGAATGATGTGATCCACGCGTACGCCGCGGGTCAGGCCGAACAGTGCTCCACGGGCGTACGGGTCCCAGTAGGGAGCGCCAAGACCGGTAAAGGCCGGCACCAGGTACACGCCGTTGCTGTCCTTGACCTTGTTGGCGAAGTATTCGGTGTCGTGGGCGTCGTTGATGATTTTCAGTTCGTCACGCAGCCACTGCACGGTAGAACCGCCGTTGAACACTGCGCCTTCGAGCGCGTAAGCGACTTCGCCACGTGGGCCGCAAGCGATGGTGGTGAGCATGCCGTGTCGGGATTTCACCGCTTTGTCGCCGGTGTTCATCAACAGGAAGCAGCCAGTGCCGTAGGTGTTTTTCGCCTGGCCTGGCTCGACGCACATCTGGCCGAACAGGGCGGCTTGCTGGTCGCCAGCGATGCCGCCGATGGCGATTCCGCTTTTGGTGCGGCCATAAATTTCCGAGGACGATTTAACTTCCGGAAGCATTTCGCGCGGAATATCCAGCACTTCCAGCATCTTCGCGTCCCACTCCAGGGTGTGGATGTTGAAGAGCATGGTGCGCGAAGCGTTGGTGTAGTCGGTGACATGCACCTTGCCGCCGGTAAATTTCCAGATCAGCCAGCTGTCGACCGTGCCGAATAGCAGCTCACCGTTGCGCGCGCGTTCGCGGCTGCCTTCGACGTTGTCGAGGATCCACTTGAGCTTGGTACCGGAGAAATATGGGTCGGTGACCAGGCCGGTGGTATCGCTGATGTATTGCTCGTGGCCATCGCGCTTGAGTTGCTGGCAGATCTCGGTGCTGCGGCGGCACTGCCAGACGATCGCGTTGTAGATCGGGCGGCCGGTGTTCTTGTCCCAGACCACGGTGGTTTCGCGCTGGTTGGTGATGCCGATGGCTGCCACCTGGTCGTGGTGCAGGCCGGCTTGCGCCAGGGCCTCGACCATCACGGCGCTTTGGGTGGCGAAGATTTCCATCGGATCGTGTTCGACCCAACCGGCTTGCGGGTAATGCTGCGCGAACTCCCGTTGGGCGGTGCAGACCACGTTCGCGTCGCGATCGAAAATGATTGCGCGGGAGCTGGTCGTACCCTGATCGAGGGCAATGATGTAGTTCTTATTCTGTGTGTCGGTCATGTCGATTGCCTTGGACGAAATAAGGGAGTGAGGTCTGGCGCGCGATCAAAGGGCAGTGGCACGCGCCAACGGAATCAAGAAGTTCTGGGTTTGCCGTCAATGGCAGCTGTTGCATCCTTTGTAGCAGGTACGGCGCTGGGCAGATGGCGGGCAATCAACCCGCGATAGGCGGCGGCACCGAGGCAGGCACCGACAATCGGTGCAAAAACAGGAATCAGGAAATACGGGATATCGCGTCCGCCGGTGAAGGAAATTTCACCCCAGCCAGCGAAGAAAGTCATCAGTTTCGGACCGAAGTCCCGCGCAGGGTTCATGGCAAAACCGGTCAGCGGTCCCATCGAACTGCCGATCACCGCAATCAGCAGGCCGATCAGCAGCGGTGCCAACGGGCCTTTGGGCAGGCCATTATTGTCATCGGTCAGGGACATGATCACGCCCATCAGGATGGCCGTGATGATCACCTCGACCAGAAATGCCTGGGCGGTGGTCAGCACAGGATTCGGAAAGGTGGAGAACACGGAGGCCAATTCAAGGCTGGCTTGAGTGCCGCGAACCATGTGGTGAGTTTGTTCGAATTCGAAAAATAGATTGCTGTAGAGGGTGTAGACCAACAACGCTCCACAGAAGGCGCCCGCCACCTGGGCAAGTATGTAGAAAGGCAATTTACGTTTTTCGAAGTCCGCGAAAATGCTCAGGGCAATGCTGACGGCGGGGTTCAGATGAGCACCGGAAACTCCGGCGGTAAGGTAGATCGCCATGCTGACGCCGACGCCCCAGATAATGCTGATTTCCCACAAGCCAAAACTGGCACCCGCGACCTTGAGCGCGGCAACACAACCTGTACCAAAAAAAATTAGCAGCGCCGTACCCAGGAACTCGGCCATGCATTGGCTCGAGAGCGACGGTTGTTGTAAAGCAATTGTCATTGAAACCTCTTTTTTTTGTTGTCTGGCGCTTTTTTCCATCATGGTCGGAGCGCGTTTTTCGCCGAGGCAGGATCCCCATCCTGGTCGCGGTTTACTGCTGGGTGCAGCGGTAGGACGTTTCGTACAGTTTCATAAACGAAAAAATATAGACAAGAAACGCTGCTGTCAAAGGTCGAAAGTGAACCGTCGGTCACAAAAAAACTATTCGCTGTATGAATGAACGGGTTGTTGAGGAATGGGATGGCCAGGCAATGGCGTTATGGATACGCCGCCGTAGAGCCTTTTAATGATCAATGTCCTAGAATCGGGCGCAGTATTTTTCTACTGTCGCCCAGTCTGGAGCTGTCATGACCCCCGCATTGGATTTGTTGAAAAAGGTTCGGGCCGAACATCGCGTACACAGTTACGAACATGACCCGAAGGCCGCCTCCTACGGATTGGAAGCGGCGGAAAAACTCGGGCTCGATCCGGCTCAGGTGTTCAAGACCTTGCTGGCGGCCAGTGAAAAGGGCGAGTTGCTGGTGGCCGTGGTGCCGGTTGTCGGCAGCCTGGACTTGAAAGGACTGGCCCACGCCGCGGGCGTGAAAAAGGTCGAAATGGCCGACCCGGCAGCAGCGCAGCGCTCCACTGGATATCTGTTGGGCGGGATCAGTCCGCTGGGGCAGAAAAAGCGTTTGCGTACCTTCATTGATAATTCGGCCCAGCCCTTCGCCAGCATTTTTGTCAGTGCGGGTCGACGTGGGCTGGAAGTCGAGCTGGCACCGGCAGTGCTGGCCGAACACACCCAGGCGAAGTTTGCCGATATCGGCCGTGCGTGAGCCTCTAAGCGGGTGCAGCTCTGTATGGTGAAAATCAGCCTGCTCTGTCACTGGTGCCAGTTGGGCCAGCGCGGCATGCTCGACGGTCTGACAAAGGGAGAAGGTTATGCAGCTTGAGTTTCATCAGGTCGACGCGTTCAGCAATCAGTCATTCAGCGGCAATCCGGCAATGGTCTATCGGCTCGATACCTGGCTCGCCGATGAGCTGATGCAAAAGATTGCCGCTGAGCACAACCTCGCCGAGACGGCGTTTGTCGTGCGTGAAGGGCAGGGCTGGCACATCCGTTGGTTTACGCCGACCACCGAGGTGCCATTGTGCGGTCACGCGACGCTGGCTAGCGCCCATGTGCTGTTCGAGATCTATAAAGAGCCCGTCGAGCGACTGGACTTCACCTGCAAGTCCGGCCCGTTGAGCGTGACCCGTGAAGGTGGGCGCCTGTGGCTGGATTTCCCGGCGATCACTGCGTCGCCGGTGAACGTAATCCCGGACATCGAGCGTGCACTGGGCGTGAAAGCTCTCGAGGTACTGGCTTCGAATGAGCTATTCGTGGTGCTGGAGTCCGAGCAAGCCGTGCTCGACTGCAAGCCGGACATGGTGGCCCTGGCGAAACTGCCATGGCTGGGCGCCATCGTGACGGCGCGGGGCGAGCAGCACGATTTCGTGTCCCGTTATTTCGCGCCGGCAATCGGCATCAACGAAGATCCGGTCACCGGATCGACCCATTGCCTTCTGATTCCGTACTGGTCAAAGCGTTTGGGTAAATCGAGCCTGACGGCTTTTCAGCGTTCGGCGCGGGGTGGGGCGTTGTTCTGCCAACTGGAAGGCGATCGGGTGAAGATCGGCGGGCATGCGACGCTCGTAGCAAGCGGAACGCTGATGCTGGGTTAACGCAAATCCAGTGTGGGAGCGGGCTTGCTCGCGAATGCGGACTGTCAGTCAACATCATCATTGGCTGACACACCGCCTTCGCGAGCAAGCCCGCTCCCACAATTGTTTCGTGTGTATCAGTTGGCGGTGCTGTAGCGGCGGACACCGGATTCAGCCACCGGAATCTGCGCCGCCGTGCTGCCGGAAGCCTGGAACAGCACCAGGTGTTCAGCCGCGACACGAATACCCACTTGCGCTCCAACCTGACGATCGACATGGCTCGGGAAGATCGATTCCAGCTGTGCGCCAGTCGGCAGTTGCAATCGATACAGGGTCGATGCACCCAGGAACGTCTTGCCGGAAATTCGCGCCTTCAGTGCGCTGTCCGGCGCATAGACGATATCGTCCGGGCGCAGCAGCACGTCCACGGCGCCGCCTACCGGCCAGGTGTAGGCCCGATTGCCGCGCAACTCACCCAGCTCGGTTTGCACCGACTCGGGGCTGCTCAACTGACCGCGAATGAAATAGCCCTGGCCGATGAAACTCGCGACAAAGGGTGTCAGGGGTTCGTGATACAGGTTGTAGGGCGTATCCCACTGTTCCAGGCGACCTTCCTTGAACACGCCAACGTGGTCGCTGACCGCGAAGGCTTCTTCCTGGTCGTGAGTCACCAGAATCGCGCTGGTGCCACGGGCCTTGAGGATGTCGCGTACTTCATGGCTGAGCTTGCGGCGCAATTCGCCATCAAGGTTGGAGAACGGTTCGTCGAGCAGCAGCAGTTGCGGTTCTGGCGCCAGGGCGCGGGCCAGGGCGACACGTTGCTGCTGACCACCGGAAAGCTCGTGGGGGAAACGCTTGCCGAGGTTCTTCAGGTTGACCAGTTCCAGCAGTTCTTCGGTCACGCGATCCTTTTGCGGATGCTTGCGAATGCCGAAGGCGATGTTGTCGGCCACGCTCAAATGCGGAAACAGCGCGTAGTCCTGGAACACCATGCCGATACGACGTTTCTCCGGCGCGAGGGTGAAACCGGCGCTGGAGATGGTTTCGCCAGCCAGCTGGATTTCGCCTTCGTGAACGGGTTCGAAACCGGCAATCGCCCGCAGGGTGGTGGTCTTGCCGCAGCCCGAAGAGCCCAGCAGGCAACCGATGTCGCCTGCGTTCAGGTGCAGGTTGAGGTTCTGCACCACGCGCTGGTCTTGATAGCCGCAGGCGAGGTTGCGCAGGTTAAGCAGTAATGGCTGGCTCATGCGTGATGGTACGAAGGCGGAACGAGGAATTCGAGCAAGGCCTTTTGCGCATGTAGACGGTTTTCGGCTTGATCCCAGGCCACGGAGCGCGGGTCGTCGAGCAGGTCGACACTGATTTCCTCGCCACGGTGCGCCGGCAGGCAGTGCATGAACAGCACGTCCTCAGCGGCCAGATCGAGTAGGGCGCGGTTGACCTGATACGGTGCGAACAGTTGCAGGCGCTTGGCGGTTTCCTCTTCCTGGCCCATGGAGGTCCAGACGTCGGTGCTCACAAGGTGCGCACCACGCACGGCTTCCTTCGGATCGCGAACGATGGTGACCCGATCGCCGGCCTTGGCCAGGAACACCGGGTTGGGCTCGTAGCCTTCCGGACAGGCAACGCGCAACTGGAAGTCGAACTGGATCGCCGCTTCTATATAGCTGTTGCACATGTTGTTGCCGTCGCCGATCCAGGCCACGGTCTTGCCCTGGATGGAGCCGCGGTGTTCGAGGAAGGTCTGCATGTCTGCCAGCAACTGGCACGGGTGCAGGTCATCGGACAGGCCATTGATCAGCGGGACGCGCGAATTGGCGGCGAATTCGGTCAGGGTGCTGTGGGAAAACGTACGGATCATCACCGCATCAAGCATGCTCGACATGACAATGGCGGCGTCGCCGATCGGCTCGCCACGGCCCAGTTGGGTGTCACGGGGTGACAGGAAGATCGCCTGGCCACCGAGCTGGATCATGCCGGCTTCGAAGGAGATCCGGGTGCGGGTCGAGGATTTCTCGAAAATCATCCCGAGCACGCGGTTTTTCAGAGGCTCGAACAGTACGCCGCGGTTACGCAGGTCCTTGAGCTCAACGCCTCGACGGATCACGCTGACCAGCTCTTCGGGCGTGCAATCCATCAGGGAGAGAAAGTGCCTTGCGCTCATCATTGACTACCTTTTGCTACAAACCGCAGATGCTCAAAGCCTTGTTTAACGGAACAACGGGCGAGACCTGCGGCGTAAGCCGCACGGGGCGACGAAATAGGGGGAGGCGCGATCTTATAATTAAATGTCGCGTCTTACCAATAGGGCTACAGTTTTTAGGGAGTTTCAGAGGTGCTACGGGTTTACCGAGGTAGCGCATTTGAAGCCTGTTTCCTGATAGCAGCGGTTCATTTGTACACCGGCCCCTCGGGGCTTGGCAATCAGGCTGGGCGGCAATGGTGCGCTGACAGTCGGTTTCTGACCTGTCATTCATCAGCGCCGGGCTCGACGAGCACTGGCGCCTGATCGGCGAGCTGACCGGAGTGCATGGCCCTCACGGGCCGATTGAAACCCTTCAGGAAATCCAGTTGCAAGCGCCGCCCAGGCTGCCTTCGAACTGAACCCGGACGGCCATCGGCTGGCCTGATAACCCTCGATTCACAAGATGAACGTCGCTGGCGTGGCGGCGTCTCTGGCGCCATAGTTTTGTTTCCGCGGCCAACGTTGCCCGCCCAAAACAAGACAGAGACTGGCCATGACCAAGACTCTCCATCACCGTGCTTGCCATTTGTGCGAAGCCATCTGTGGCCTGACCATCGAAACCACCGAGGTCGAAGGCGGTAACGTCCAGATCACTTCGATCAAGGGCGACCCCCAGGATACGTTCAGCCGTGGGCACATCTGCCCCAAGGCCGTGGCGTTGCAAGACATACAGAGCGATCCGGATCGCCTGCGTCAACCGATGCAGCGAGTGGGTAATGAATGGCAGCCCATCGAGTGGGAAGCGGCATTCAATCTGGTCGCCGATCGTCTCGCCGCCATTCAGGAGCATCACGGGCAAAATGCCGTGGCGGTCTATCAGGGCAACCCGAGCGTGCACAATTACGGGCTGATGACCCACAGCAATTACTTCCTTGGCCCGCTGAAAACCCGCAACCGGTTTTCCGCCACCTCGGTCGATCAATTGCCCCATCACCTGACCAGTCATTTGATGTACGGCCACGGTTTGCTGTTGCCGATCCCGGACATCGATCACACCGATTTCATGCTGATCCTGGGCGGCAACCCGCTGGCTTCGAATGGCAGCATCATGACCGTGCCGGATGTGGAAAAGCGCTTGAAGGCGATACAGGCCCGTGGCGGCAAAGTGGTGGTAGTCGATCCGCGTCGTAGTGAGACGGCGGCGATTGCCGACCAGCACTTGTTCGTGCGCCCGGGGGGGGATGCCGCGCTGTTGTTCGGCCTGCTCAATACCTTGTTCGCTGAAGGTCTGACCCGCGACAGCCATCTGCCGGTGGACGGCCTTGAGGACGTGCGGGAGGCCGTCGCGCCGTTCACCGCCGAGGCCATGAGCCCGTTGTGCGCCGTGCCGGCCGAACAGATCCGCCAGTTGGCGCGGGACTTTGCCGCGGCGCCCAGTGCTGTCTGCTATGGCCGCATGGGCGTTTCGACCCAAGCCTTCGGTACGCTGTGCCACTGGGTGGTGCAGTTGATCAACCTGGTCACCGGCAATCTCGACCGCGTGGGTGGTGCCCTGTGTACGGAGCCAGCAGTGGACCTGGTGGCGACGACTTCGGGCGGGCATTTCAATCTGTGGCAGAGCCGGGTCTCCGGGCGTCCGGAGTACGCCGGAGAACTACCTGTCTCGGCGTTGGCCGAGGAGATGCTCACCGAAGGGGAAGGGCAAGTCCGCGCGTTGATCACCGTGGCAGGCAATCCGGTACTGTCCACACCCAATGGCCGAAAGCTTGAGCAGGCGCTGGACGGGCTGGAGTTCATGGTCAGTATCGACCTGTACATCAATGAAACCACGCGTTACGCCGACCTGATCCTGCCGTCCACATCGGCGCTGGAAAACGATCATTACGACACCACGTTCAACCTGTTCGCGGTGCGCAACGTCAGCCGTTTCAACCGCGCCATCCTCGCCAAGCCCGAAGGTGCCTTGCACGACTGGGAGATTTTCGTCGGCCTGGCCAAGGCATTTGCCGCCAGGACCGGCAAAGAATTGAAGCCCACCATTGCCCCGGCGCAAATGATCGATCGTGGCCTGCGCATGGGAATGTACGGTGACAACTCAGAGCACAAGCTGTCTCTGGCGACCTTGTTCGATCATCCCCATGGCGTCGATCTGGGCGCGCTCAAGCCTAACCTGACGCCCCGCCTGAAGACTTCCAATCAACGCATCCAGGCCGCACCGGCCGCGATTCTCGCTGACCTTGCGCGCTTCGCGGCCTTACAGGCGCCGGCTGCCGACGAGTTGTTGATGATTGGCCGCCGGCATGTACGCAGCAACAACTCATGGATGCATAACTATCATCGGTTGGTGAAAGGCAAGCCACGTCACCAGTTGCTGATGCATCCGGACGACCTGGCCAGTCGCGGGCTCAGCGACGGACAGCGTGTTCGGGTCAGCTCGCGGGTGGGCGTGATCGAAGTCGAAGTGCTTGGCAGTCTGGACATGATGAAAGGTGTGGTCAGCCTGCCTCACGGCTGGGGACACGCGCGGCCGGGCGTGCAAATGACGATTGCCAGCAGCCAGCCGGGATCGAGCGCCAACGATCTGACCGACGACTGCCAGCTTGACGAGTTGTCGGGAAATGCTGCACTCAATGGTGTGCCGGTGACCGTGGCGGCGGCTTGAATCAGTCAGACGGAGAGACCGAGCAGGGCGCTCGGCTTTCCGTTACAATGCGCCACCGTGCCGACCCATGAGTCGGAAAGTTCAGTCGAGGTGCTCCATGGATATCATCGAAACGATTAAAGAGCAGATTGCCAACAACACCATTCTGCTTTACATGAAAGGCTCGCCGAATGCCCCGCAGTGCGGCTTCTCCGCGAAAGCCGCGCAGGCCGTGATGGCATGTGGCGAAAAGTTTGCGTACGTGGACATCCTGCAGAACCCGGAAATCCGCGCCAACCTGCCTAAATACGCCAACTGGCCAACCTTCCCGCAACTGTGGGTCGGCGGTGAGCTGGTCGGCGGCAGCGACATCATGACTGAAATGGCTGCTGATGGTTCGCTGCAGAGCCTGATCAAGGACGCCGCCGCCAAGGCTGCTGCTCCAAAGACCGAAGCCTGATTCCCTTGGCTCCCCTGTAGGAGCTGCCGCAGGCTGCGATCTTTTGATCTCCAGCAATAAAAAGCCCCGCTACTCGAAAGAGTGCGGGGCTTTTTATCAAGTTCGAAAAGTTACTGCATAGTTGCCGCTGTAATCGCCAGGATCGCAGCCTGCGGCAGCTCCTACTCTTCGCCCATCTGCGATTGCAGGTAGTTCTCAAGACCCACTTTATCGATCAGGCCCAATTGGGTTTCCAGCCAGTCGATATGTTCTTCTTCGGACTCGAGGATATCTTCAAGCAGCTCACGGCTACCAAAGTCGCCAACTTTTTCGCAATGAGCGATAGCCGCTTTGAGATCGGCATGGCCGGTTTTCTCGATACGCAGGTCGCACTCCAGCATTTCCTTGGTGTGCTCGCCGATGTGCAGCTTGCCCAGGTCCTGGACGTTCGGCAGGCCTTCAAGGAACAGGATGCGCTTGATCAGCTTGTCCGCGTGCTTCATCTCGTCGATGGATTCGTGGTACTCGTGCTTGCCGAGCTTGTTCAGGCCCCAATCTTCATACATGCGCGCATGCAGGAAGTATTGATTGATCGCGACCAGCTCATTGGCAAGGATCTTGTTGAGATGCTGGATGACTGTAACGTCGCCTTTCATGATGGGGTCCTGCCCTGTATTAGCTGTCAATAGAGCTGAGTTTGAGCCGGGTATTTAATAGTGTCAAACCTAAGTTATTGAAACTTAAATGAAAATTAATCGGAATAAGAATGTTTGTGTTCCGCGTCTAGGGCATAACTAGTTGATTTTGAGGCATAAAAAAACCGGACATATGTCCGGTTCTTTGAAATTCGATATTCAAGCGGCTGTAAATTCTGCTGGAAAAGGAATCGCAGCCTGGGCCGTTTGCAGCTTGGTCAGGGTCTCGCGGACCACTTCCTTGGCGAGGCAGGCACATTTGCCGCACTGGCTGGCAACGCCGGTGGCCACACGGACTTCCTTGTAGCTGCAGCATCCTTCATAGATCGCATCGCGGATTTGACCGTCGGTGACACCAGTGCAGAGGCAAACATACATAGGGAAGGACCGTCGCTGATTGTGACTCAATTGCGATGGATCTTAATGTTAACGAGAATGATTGTCAAAGTGGTTTCAGGGCACTTTTCGTCATAAAAGGGTATGGCTGACGAACGGTCTACCTGGCAAATCGGTGAAACAAAACCGTCGGCGATTTCATCGTACGGGGAAAAACAGCTAAGCCAGCTCAAACACGCGGTGTATGATGGCCGGTCTTTTGCGACCGGGGATCGTGTCACAGGGCTGTCGCCTCAGGGTGGCAGGCTGATGCGAAACCTGTTTCTCACGTTATTACACCAGGAGATATCCAATGAGCGTACTCGTAGGCAAACAAGCCCCTGACTTCACCGTACCGGCCGTACTCGGCAATGGCGAGATCGTTGACAGCTTCACCCTGTCCTCGGCGATCAAAGGCAAATACGGCCTGGTGTTCTTCTACCCACTGGACTTCACCTTCGTTTGCCCGTCCGAGCTGATCGCTCTGGACAACCGCATGTCTGACTTCAAGGCCCGCAACGTTGAAGTGATCGCTGTTTCGATCGACTCGCACTTCACCCACAACGCATGGCGCAACACTCCAGTGAACAATGGCGGTATCGGCCAGGTTCGCTACACCATGGCTGCCGACATCAAGCAGGACATCATGAAGGCCTACGACGTTCAGTCCGCTGACGGCGTGGCTTTCCGTGGCGCGTTCCTGATCGACGACAAGGGTGTTGTCCGTTCGCAGATCATCAACGACCTGCCGCTGGGCCGTAACATGGAAGAGCTGATCCGTCTGGTCGACGCTCTGCAATTCCACGAAGCGAACGGCGAAGTCTGCCCTGCCAACTGGAAAAAAGGCGACAAAGGCATGAACGCTTCGCCAGAAGGCGTTGCCGCTTACCTGACCGAGCACGCTGCCGCTCTGTAAGGCGCACGCTCCAGCTATAAAAAGCAGGTACAAAAAAACCGGCCATCGAGGCCGGTTTTTTTATGGGCGGGATAACACCGGGACCGACTCAGTCGTCGAAATCTTCCCAGCCACCCATCTGTTTCCAGCGATTGACGATGCCGCAGAACAGCTCTGCCGTCTTCTCGGTGTCATAGCGAGCCGAGTGAGCCTCGCGACCGTCGAAGTCGATGTCTGCTGCCTGGCAAGCCTTGGCCAGCACGGTCTGGCCGTAAGCGAGGCCGGCGAGCGTTGCGGTATCGAAACTGGAGAACGGATGGAATGGATTGCGCTTCATGTCCAGCCGCGCAACCGCCGCATTGAGGAAGCCCAGGTCGAAGCTGCTGTTATGCCCGACCAGGATCGCCCGTTTGCAGCCATTGGCCTTGAGGGCCTTGCGCACGCCGCGGAAGATATCGTTCAGGGCAGACTCTTCACTCACGGCCATGCGCAGCGGGTGATCAAGCTTGATCCCGGTGAACTCCAGGGCCGCCGCTTCGATGTTCGCGCCTTCGAACGGCTCGACACGGAAGAAGTAGGTGTGATCGGGGTAAACAAAACCCTTTTCATCCATGGCGATGGTGGTCGCGGCGATCTCCAGCAGGGCGTCGGTGGCCGAATTGAAGCCACCGGTTTCTACGTCGACGACTACCGGCAGGTAACCACGGAACCTGGCCGCCATTGGATGACGCGGGCCGCCTCCGCCGCCATTGCCTTCCAGTTCGTCGTCGAAATGGTCTTCACTCACGCGTGTTCCTCCAGCAGGCGCCAGCGCAGTTTTTCACCGGCGCGCAGCGGGATAACGGTCAGCTCGCCAAATGGCAGGCTGGTCGGGGCGGTCCACTCTTCGCGGACCAGGGTGATGCGATCGGTGTTGGCCGGCAGGCCATAGAACCGAGGGCCATTGAGGCTGGCAAAGGCCTCGAGCTTGTCCAGCGCATTGCGCTGTTCGAAGGCTTCGGCATACATCTCGATGGCCGCATAGGCGGTGTAGCAACCGGCGCAACCGCAGGCCGCTTCCTTGGCGTGCTGGGCGTGGGGGGCCGAGTCGGTGCCGAGGAAGAACTTCTCGCTGCCGCTGGTGGCCGCGTCGAGCAGGGCTTCCTGGTGGGTATTGCGCTTGAGGATCGGCAGGCAATAGAAGTGCGGCCGGATCCCACCCACCAGCATGTGGTTGCGGTTGTACAACAGGTGATGCGCGGTAATGGTCGCGCCCACGTTGGCCGAAGCCGAGTTGACGAACTGCACGGCATCGGCGGTGGTGATGTGTTCGAAGACCACTTTGAGGGCCGGGAAACGCTCGACCACGCGACGCATGTGCTCGTCGATGAAGATTTTTTCGCGGTCGAACACGTCGACATCGCCCCGGGTGACCTCACCGTGGATCAACAGCGGCATCCCGACTTCGGCCATGGCCTCGAGTGCAGGGAAGATCTTGTCGATGCTGGTGACGCCAGAATCCGAGTTGGTGGTCGCGCCGGCCGGGTACAACTTGGCGGCGTGAATGAATCCGCTGGCCTTGGCCTCGCGAATTTCTTCGGGCTGGGTGCGGTCGGTCAGGTACAGGACCATCAGTGGCTCGAACAGGCTGCCGGCCGGGCGAGCAGCGAGAATCCGCTGGCGATAGCCGTCGGCTTCGGCCGCATTGCGCACCGGTGGAACCAGGTTGGGCATGATGATGGCGCGGCCAAAGGTGCGCGCGACATCCGCGACGGTATTGGTCAACACGGCACCATCGCGAAGATGAATATGCCAGTCGTCGGGACGCAGCAGGGTCAGGCGGTCGGACATGAGGGGATTCCAGGCGGGTCAAACTCAAGGGAATGCTACCGGAAAAGACTCTTGCAGGCACTCGCTATCAAGTTTTGCAGGAAGCTTCCGATATCCAACAGGTATGCCGTAAACATGTGTGTGTCGGTCTTTTTGTTGTAGAAACCAGTGGAGCCTCCCGTGCGCCAGCGTTATTTAGCCTTGCTCAGTGTGTTTGCCAGCCTTCCGGCGATGGCGCTCACTTTCCAGACACGTCTGGAGAACATTGAGTGGACGGTCGAAGGCGACAAGTTCGAATGCCGCCTGACTCAGCCGGTTACCGACTTCGGCTCTGGCGAGTTCGTGCGTCGTGCCGGCGAGCAGGCGACGTTTCGTCTGAAAGCCTACAACCCGATGATCGGCGGTGGTTCGGCGACCTTGCTGGCCGCTGCCGCGCCGTGGCAGCCGGGTCGTGACGATATCAACCTGGGCACGGTGAGAATCGGCAGTGGCAACGTATTGTTCAACAGCTCACAGGTTCAGGCCGGGCGTCTGATCAGTGGCCTGATGGACGGTCGCAGCCCGGTGGTTCGACATTCTTCGGGGGATGGGCGGGTGTCGGAAGTACGCTTGTTACCGGTCAGGTTCACCCAAGCGTTTGCCGACTACCAGGGTTGTGTGGCGAAACTGTTGCCACAGAATTTCGAACAGGTGAAGCAATCCGAAATCGGCTTCCCCGGCGGCGGAATCGAACTCGACAGCACCGCAAAAGCCAAACTGCAGGTGATGCTGGAGTACATGAAGGCCGATCCGACGGTCAATCACATTGAACTCGACGGGCACTCCGACAACAGCGGCAACCGCCTGACCAACCGCGACCTGTCGCGGCGCCGAGCCCTGGCAGTGATGGAGTTCTTCAAGGCCAACGGCATCCAGGAGTCGCAAATCACCCTGCGTTTCCATGGCGAGCGTTATCCGGTGGCGCCTAACACCAACAACATCAACCGTGCGAAGAACCGTCGAGTAGCGGTACGCCTGGAGCGCGGAGCACCAGTGGAACAAGTCGCCCC
The DNA here is from genome assembly GCF_047345015.1 of Pseudomonas monachiensis. Classification (NCBI taxonomy): domain Bacteria; kingdom Pseudomonadati; phylum Pseudomonadota; class Gammaproteobacteria; order Pseudomonadales; family Pseudomonadaceae; genus Pseudomonas; species Pseudomonas monachiensis. The sequence goes on along the minus strand of NZ_CP178857.1, from coordinate 4,997,175 downwards.
GCAAGCGACGAAAGCGGCCACATCGGCAACTTCCTGACTCTTTGGTCATCGTCGCCCTCTCGACATAATCTGTCGCTTCGTCGTCATAAGCTGTCGCGCCACTGTAAATTATTCTGCATGAGCGGTAGACTTCCCGGCTTTCCGTAGAACCCCGTGGAGTGATGGCATGGCGGACGTAAACAAGGTCGTTCTGGCGTATTCCGGCGGCCTGGACACTTCGGTGATCCTCAAGTGGCTGCAGGATACTTATAACTGTGAAGTGGTGACCTTCACCGCTGACCTGGGGCAGGGCGAAGAGGTCGAACCTGCACGCGCCAAGGCTCAGGCCATGGGCGTCAAAGAGATCTACATCGACGACTTGCGCGAAGAGTTCGTGCGCGATTTCGTTTTCCCGATGTTCCGCGCCAACACCGTTTACGAAGGCGAGTACCTGCTGGGTACTTCCATCGCTCGTCCGCTGATCGCCAAGCGCCTGATCGAAATCGCCAACGAAACCGGTGCAGACGCCATTTCCCATGGCGCCACCGGCAAGGGTAACGACCAGGTTCGTTTCGAACTCGGTGCGTACGCCTTGAAGCCAGGTGTGAAAGTGATCGCTCCGTGGCGCGAATGGGACCTGCTGTCCCGTGAAAAGCTGATGGACTATGCCGATAAGCACGCGATCCCGATCGAGCGCCACGGCAAGAAGAAGTCCCCTTACTCCATGGATGCCAACCTGCTGCACATCTCCTATGAGGGCGGCGTGCTGGAAGACACCTGGACCGAGCACGAAGAAGACATGTGGCGTTGGACCGTTTCTCCGGAAAACGCTCCAGACAAGCCGCAGTACCTGGAACTGACCTACCGCAACGGCGACATCGTCGCGCTGGACGGCGTCGAAATGACTCCGGCCACCGTGCTGGCGACCCTGAACCGTATCGGTGGTGAGCACGGTATCGGCCGTCTCGACATCGTCGAGAACCGCTACGTGGGCATGAAGTCCCGTGGCTGCTACGAAACCCCTGGCGGTACCATCATGCTGCGTGCCCACCGTGCGATCGAATCGATCACCCTGGACCGCGAAGTGGCTCACCTCAAAGACGAGCTGATGCCCAAGTACGCCAGCCTGATCTACACCGGCTACTGGTGGAGCCCTGAGCGTCTGATGCTGCAACAGATGATCGATGCGTCCCAGGTCAACGTGAACGGCGTTGTGCGCCTGAAGCTGTACAAGGGTAATGTGATCGTCACTGGCCGCAAGTCCGACGACTCGCTGTTCGACGCCAATATCGCGACCTTCGAAGAAGATGGCGGCGCGTACAACCAGGCGGATGCAGCGGGCTTCATCAAGCTCAACGCCCTGCGCATGCGCATTGCGGCGAACAAAGGCCGGAAGCTGTTCTGAGACCTTTGAAATCGTGATGGTTACCTGGCCTCGTCCTCGACGAGGTCAGGTACCTGAAAACGGGGTGTGACGCCAGTTACTGCGTTGTCGGGTGTTTTCGTATCCGATGATGATTTCCTGTTTTTCTCCTGCTCAATGGCCTGACCTGTACTAAACGTTGTTGTTCGCCGGTTGCTCGGCCTGATCAATGACCGACAGCCTGTGCGAGTCTGGATTGTAGGTCACATAAAAGGCGTCACTGCGCTTGCTGGCCTGCCTTGAATGTTCATGCGCACCGGCTTTCAGTAATTTCTCCGAAACGGCACAAGTGACAAACACAATCACATACGCCGCCTTTTCCCGTGGCCTCTGGATTTTTTCCAGCAGCGCTCCAAACTCGACCTCTCTGTTCATCCAGCGTACATCGACGATGTAGAGGTCTTTTACCTGTTCCGGCAGCTGAAGGTGATGCTGGACGGATACGGTGGTTTGCAGACCGATCCCGGTTGGCGGGTCCTGTGCGCCACAGGGCGTTCGGGTTGACTGGCAGTCATTCGTTGACGTCTCCAGTGCGGGGTTTTCAGATGGCTTTGCGGAGGCTTTCTTTTCCGAACGCCCAACATCATCCATGACCTTCATGAAGTGCTTGCCCTTTTCAAAATCGGAAGGCGCATAAAGTGATTTATAGTTGAAGTTGAGTGTCGCGAAAAAAAGTAAAATTAAATAGAACGGAAAGCTGATCAGGAACCAGACGTAGAGTTCTCTTTCCTCCTGATCAAGGAAGGGTAGAGAGACGGCTGCCGAAGTTTCAGATAGCGCTGCGAATATCGCGATAATTGTCATTGGGTTGGTGACTCGTTTGTTTATCATGTTTTGTACTCATGTCGGATTGTCTGTTCTCGAGTGGTTTATGAGGTTGGTTTGATGTGGTGGTTATTGTAATGTTTTTTAGTGTCTGCTGGTTTTTGGTGGGTTATTATTTGTTTGTTGTATTGCTCTTAGGGTTCTTGAGTTTTTGGCATGTTTTAATGATTGCTCAAAAAATATTATTTGCTGTAAGAGTAAATGGATGCTGGGTGTGTGATATTTCCGGTGTGAGTGTTGAATACGTAAATATCAGTTACGTTTTGACGGAGAGGTAGAGGCTAGTGTTTTTCAGGGCGCGGCCGATCAAGCTGGTACTCGGAAAATTTTGGTCGTAAATCGACAGGGGTGGCTGCTGGAAAGTGCGACACACTGACGCTGATACAGTTTTCAATTCATTCCGTTCGAGGGATTTTTGTAGGAGAAATCCGTGTTGTTTGTAGGGTATGTCTCTTGGTGTGGGTGGCCGGGAGGGGCGACATGCCATGGGTGAAACGACTAGGCTATTGTGCGGGCTCTAAAAATTCGAACAGCGAAAATTGGACTTGCCCATGAATAAAGTGCTGATCGTGGATGATCACCCCGTCATTCGTCTTGCGGTACGTATGCTAATGGAGCGTCATGGCTACGAAGTTATTGCAGAAACCGATAATGGTGTGGACGCACTGCAACTAGCCCGTGAACTTATGCCGGACATTGTCATTCTGGATATCGGGATTCCGAAGCTGGACGGATTGGAAGTCATCGCGCGTTTGTCTTCGGCCTCAATGCCGATGAAAGTGCTGATCTTGACTTCCCAGGCACCGGGACATTTTTCGATGCGTTGCATGCAGTCCGGTGCAGCCGGTTACGTCTGCAAGCAACAAGACCTCACGGAGTTGCTCAGTGCAATAAAGGCCGTGTTGTCAGGTTACAGTTACTTTCCTAATCAAGCCTTGCATACCGTGCGTTGCAGTTTGGGGAATGCCAGTGAGGCCGATATGGTTGATCGGTTGTCGGGGCGGGAAATGATGGTCCTGCAACAGTTGGCCCGAGGAAAGACCAATAAAGAGATTGCCGATGGAATGTTTCTCAGCAATAAAACAGTCAGTACTTACAAGACCCGCCTGTTGCTCAAGCTCAATGCGCGGTCTCTGGTCGATCTGATCGAACTGGCACAACGCAATGGTCTGGTGTGATGACATAATTGCGCGACAAGGGGCGCCTACCGGGGTATGGCACTTAGAAAAAAAGCCTCCGTTTCGGGAGGCTTTCAGGTGTCATAAATCAAAATCGTAATCGGCCAATTGCTTTTGCAGTCGGCGCTCCTCCAGCAGGTTGTCGATGGTGCGGCGTTTGCTCAGATTAGTTTTCGCCACTTCAACCACCGGCTCGGCGTCATCGGTTTCGGCGGTGGTGAAATCGTCTTCTACGTCCAATTGCTCTTTGCCAGTACTCATTTAGTTGCTCCAGGCTAAGAAGGCCTTTGGCGCTCCTTATATCGACAATCTCCCGGCGGGTAAAAAAGATTTTTTCAATCGACAATTCAATAAACCTAATAGCGCCTCAATCGTCGGAGGTTTTGTGCTTGTATTCGCACAAGTCCTCGATCCGGCAGCTTCCGCATCGGGGCTTGCGGGCCAGGCAGACATAGCGGCCGTGAAGAATCAGCCAGTGATGGGAGTCGAGCAGGTACTCCCTGGGCACGAATTTCATCAGTTTTTTCTCGACTTCCACCACATTCTTGCCGGGAGCAATACCCGTCCGGTTGCTGACCCTGAAAATATGCGTGTCGACGGCCATGGTCAGCTGACGGAATGCCGTATTGAGTACCACATTGGCGGTCTTGCGGCCGACGCCGGGCAGTGCCTCCAGCTCTTCGCGGGTTTGTGGCACTTCACCGGCGTGACGCTCGACCAGCAAGCGGCAGGTTTCGATCACGTTTTTCGCTTTGCTGTTGTACAGCCCGATGGTCTTGATGTACTCCGAGAGCCCTTCGACACCCAGGGCATGGATCGCTGCCGGGGTATTGGCGACCGGGAACAGCCTGGCCGTGGCCTTGTTGACGCCCACATCGGTCGACTGCGCCGAGAGAATCACGGCGATCAGCAATTCGAAGGGTGAGGAATAGGCCAGCTCGGTCTTTGGTTCCGGGTTGTCCTCGTGCAGTCTGCGGAAGATTTCCAGACGTTTTGCGGCATTCATGGGTAGTACGTTTCCTCGAAGGCAATCAGTGTGTGGGCGTGGGGCGCCAGGCCTGCCAGGCGGCGATCAGCAGCCCGAGCAGGATGAACCCGCCAGGGACCAGGGTGGCCAGGCGCAGGCCACCGTCAGCCATCAGTACCCAGCCTTGCCAGTCAGTTTGTGTTGCGCCGGACAGCCACGATAGAGGGTTTCCAAGTGCTCCGTTGCCGATGAGTTCGCGCAGCAGGCCCAACGCGATCATCAACGTGGCAAACAGGGCATTGAGTCGCCGGCGTTGGCGCCAACCGTTCTGAAAGAACCCGGTGTGTTCCAGTACGACGCATTGCAAGGCGATCAGGGCGCCGTAAAACCCCAGATGCTGCTGCCATTGCAGCGACCAGACTTGTGCCATGAGTTCCGCGCAACTGGTGAGCGTGGCCGCCAACAGGATGCTGGCCAGCAAGCAGGTCGCCGGGACCAGTCGGGATCGCAGGACGCCCATGGCCAGGCTGAACAACTCGGTCACCACCATGAACATCAGGCATAGGCCAAGTGCGGCCATCAGCGAGTGGGTGGCGCCGATCAGCGGTGTCAGCATCAAGGCGTTACGCAGAGTCGAGGAGCTATCCATGGGCAGGGATTCCGAGCAGTTGTTGCCGGTGTTCATCGAAGTAGCGCAAGGCATCGTGGATGGCATTGATCACCGCTCTTGAGGTGATGGTCGCGCCTGCGATCTGATCGAACTGCCCTTGATCCTTTTTCAGCGCCCAGCCGCTGTCACCGGGTTCTGTTCGAGACTTGCCGGAAAAAACCCGGAGCCAGGCATTGGGCCAGTCGGCGATCTTTGCCCCCAGCCCTGGTGTTTCCAACTGTTTGAGGGTTTTGACGCCCAGCAACCTGCCGTTGGCGTCGACAGCGATCAACAGGTCGATGGCACCGGCGTAGCCAAGGGTTTGACTGCGCAGCAACACCGCGACGGGTTGATCGCCCCGGGTCGCCAGATAACCACCGAGCAAGGTGCTGTTGGTCAGTGGGGTTGCTTCAATCGTTATGGGGTGTTCGAGTGGTTGATTGTCGTAGCTGTCCGGCGCGATCAGGTCCAGCAGATGACCGCTGTCGATCAGGCGCTGTTCGGCTGCAATGCGCGGCGCGCTGCCGAGTTGCACGAAGTAGGTCATGCCGAGGCCCAATGCGGCCAAAAGCACCACAAGTGCGATGCTTGATGTCCGGTTCATGGCGTCTCCGGCTGTTGCCTGGCTGCTACGAACCGCTCCAGCGCCGGCACGCACAGGTTCATCAACAGCACCGCGAAGGCGATGCCGTCCGGATAACCACCCCAGGTACGAATCAGATAAGTCAGGAGCCCGACGCCGACGCCGAACAGCAATTTCGCGCCAGGGCTTCTGGGGCCGGACACCGGTTCGGTGATGATAAAGAACGCCCCCAGCATGGTCGCGCCACTCAGCAGGTGAAACAATGGCGAGCCATGGGAGTCGGAGCCCGAACCGTTCCAGCACAGCAGGCTGATGATGAACAGGCTGGCCAGCATGCCAACCGGTGCATGCCAACTGATCACCTTTCGTTGCAGGAGAAACATTCCACCCGCCACAAAGGCCAGGTTCACCCATTCCACCCCCCGGCCGCCAAAGTGGCCGAATGCCGGGTTGCCGGCAAACAGTTCATCAATGGTCAGGCTTTTGTTGATCCGCAGACTGTCCAGTGCGGTGGCCTGCACCCACGCATCCGGCATTTGGCCGATGCCGAACACGTGCTGCAAGCCGCTCGGTAGATCCATGCCATGGGGCGATGGCCAAAGGGTCATTGGGTAGGGAAAGGTCACCAGAACCAGCGCCAAACCGAGCATCGCCGGGTTGAAGGGATTCAAGCCGACGCCGCCATACAAGTGCTTGCCGAATACCATCGCAAAAGCGGCTGCACTGAGGGTCAGCCACCATGGGCAGTAAGGTGGCAGCGCCAGAGCCAGCAGTGCGGCACTGACCAGCGCGCTACCGTCACTCAAGGTTGGCCCCGGCGGTCGCTGGCGCAAATGCATGACAGCGGCCTCGACGGCCAACGCGGCAGTGGCCGCCAGAACCAGATTGATCAACATGCCCCAGCCATACAGCCAGAACGCCGCCAGCATTCCCGGCAGCGTGGCCAACAGCACCAGTTTCATCGCCTGTTGCAGGCGATCATCCACCACGTCAAGGGCTGGCATGGGCGTCTACCAGGCGTTCGGCTTCACCGAGTGCGCGCTCCAGGGCTTCGATTTGCTCCGCCGGTGCCTCGTTGGCCTGAGCCTTCTTGAGTTCGGCGCGGTGCATGGCCAACTGGATCTTGGCCCGTTTCAGATCGGCATCATTTGACGACACAGCTGCGACCGTCGGTGCAGGGGCCGATGGGGCGACACTTTCCAGGTGCGCGAGGTTTTTCTCGGCGGCTTCGAACTGCTGTTGCAGGGCAATCAACTGCGATTGCTGTTCGAAGGTTGGCGGGTGCCCAAAGGCCTTCAGCGATTTGTGCAACTGCGCCCGACTCATCGCAACATCGATCCTGGCCTTTTTCAGTTCGCCATCGGCATTGGCGGTTTTCTGTGCGCGGACGCGTTCGAGGGCCGCCTGCACCGGGTCGGCTGTCGTCTCGGCAGGTTGCGCGGCTCGCTGCCTTGCCTGGCGCTCGGCGACTTTCTGTTGTTCCTCACGCAGCAGGCGAGCATTGCGTTGTTCGAAGCGGCGCCGTGCGTGGTCGCGCTTGATAGTGCGGGCCTGCCGCGCCTGTGGTGTGAGGGCCAGGCCCCCGACAACGGGCAGTACCGTGTTCGGCAGCAACGGGCGCATTTCGATGCAGTCCACCGGGCACGGTGCCACGCAGAGGTCACAACCGGTGCACTCATCGATGATCACCGTGTGCATCAGTTTGGCCGCGCCGACGATGGCATCGACCGGGCAGGCCTGGATGCACTTGGTGCAACCAATGCACTCGGCCTCGCGGATATAGGCGATCTGCGCCGGGGCCGAGCCACGGCTGACATCCAGCTCCAGCACCGGCACCTTCAGCAAATCGGCCAGGGCCGCGATGGTTTCGTTGCCGCCTGGCGGACACTTGTTGATCGGCTCGCCATTGGCGATGCCTTCGGCGTACGGTTTGCACCCGGGGTGGCCGCACTTGCCGCATTGGGTTTGCGGCAAGAGAGCGTCGATGATTTGAATCAGACTCATGTTTTGATCAGTCCACTGAATCCGAGAAAAGCCACTGCGATCAGGCCGGCACCGATCAGGTCGATCGGCAAGCCGCGAAAGGGCAGGGGAACATCGTTGTCGGCCGTGCGTTCACGCAAATCAGTGAACAGGCTCAACACCAGCCAGAAGCCCAGCCCTGCACCGAGGCTCAAGGCTGTGGCGTGAAAGAAACCCTTGTCTTGCTGAGCGTTGAGCAAGGCCACGCCGAGCACGCCGGCATTGCCCAGCAGTAACGGCCAGAGGCCTTCGAACGGCAATGTCGAAAACAGCCGGGCCAACAACTTCAGCAACGGGCTGATCAGCAGCACGCTCAATGGCAGAAACACAAACAGACGCAGCGACGTCAATTGCAGTGGCACCAGCAGCCATTGAAAGAACGCATAGCCGAGCATGCCCACGACCAGCATCAGGCAGGTCGTCGCAATGCCCAGGGCATGGACCTGACGGCGCTGGCCGGCCAGCAGCGGATCGACGGCCAACGGCCAGTGCAACACGATGTTGTTGATCAGGGCGGCGCTGATAAGCGTAAGCAGGATTTCGGTCATGATCGTCCATATCCGATGCTGGATAACTCTGTAGGAGCTGCCGCAGGCTGCGATCTTTTGACTTTGCTCTTAAAGAAGCCAAGATCGCAGCCTGCGGCAGCTCCTACAAGATGAAGCCAGACCTGAGAGACAGTATGGGCCAGACATGAAAATCCCACAGCCGCGCCAGGCACGACTGTGGGATCGATTTGCCGCAGACCTTACTTGATGCGCTGGCCCGGCTTGGCGCCGCTGTCAGGGCTGAGCAGGTAGATCTCTTCACCGCCAGGGCCGGCCGCCATCACCATGCCTTCGGAGATACCGAACTTCATTTTCCGTGGCTTGAGGTTGGCAATCATCATGGTCAGTCGACCATCGAGCTTGGACGGGTCCGGATAAGCACTCTTGATCCCGGAGAACACGTTGCGTTGCTCGTCACCGATGTCCAGGGTCAGGCGCAGCAGCTTGTCTGCACCTTCCACGTGTTCGGCCTTGACGATCAGAGCGACACGCAGGTCGACGGCGGCAAAGGTGTCGAATTCGATTTCCGGCGACAGCGGATCCTTGGCCAACTCGCCGTTGCCGGCAGGCGCGGCTTCGCCGGTGTCGGTCTGGCTGGCAGTCAGGTCTTCTTTCGAGGCGTCGGTCATGGCTTGCACCTTGACCGGGTCGATACGGGTCATCAACGGCTTGAACTCGTTCAGCTGGTGATTGCCGAGCAAGGTCGCGTGGTCGTTCCAGGTCAGCGGCGCGACGTTGAGGAACGCCTCGGCATCAGCGGCCAGCAGCGGCAGCACTGGCTTGAGGAAGATCACCAGTTGACGGAACAGGTTGACGCCGGTGGCGCAGATGGCCTGGACTTCATCCTGTTTGCCTTCCTGTTTGTTCAGCGACCACGGCGCCTTGTCGGCGATCCAGGCGTTGGCGCGGTCGGCCAGGCCCATGATCTCGCGCATGGCGCGGGCGAAGTCGCGGGCTTCATAGGCGTCGGCGATGCCTGGCGCGGCGGCCAGGAAGGCTTCGGACAGCTCGGGCGCGGCGTTGGTGTCGACCATCACGCCGGCATTGCCCTTGTTGATGAAGCCGGCACAACGGCTGGCGATGTTGACGACCTTGCCCACGAGGTCGGAGTTGACCTTCTGCACGAAGTCTTCGAGGTTCAGGTCCAGGTCATCGACGCCACGGCCCAGCTTGGCCGCATAGTAATAGCGCAGATATTCCGGCGACAGGTGGTCCAGGTAGGTCCGGGCCTTGATGAAAGTGCCGCGGGACTTGGACATCTTCTGGCCGTTGACGGTCAGGTAGCCGTGCACGTTGATCCCGGTTGGCTTGCGGTAGCCCGCGCCTTCGAGCATGGCTGGCCAGAACAGGGCGTGGAAGTTGACGATGTCCTTGCCGATGAAGTGGTACAGCTCGGCGGTGGAGTCCTTGCCCCAGAACGCGTCGAAGTCCAGCTCCGGCGTGCGGTTGCACAGGTTCTTGAAGCTGGCCATGTAACCGATCGGCGCATCCAGCCACACGTAGAAGTATTTGCCCGGCTCGTCGGGGATTTCAAAACCGAAGTACGGCGCATCGCGGGAGATGTCCCACTGTTGCAGGCCGGCATCCAGCCATTCGGCGATCTTGTTGGCCACGGCATCCTGCAGGGTGCCGCTGCGGGTCCAGGTTTGCAGCATTTGCTGGAAGTCTGGCAGCTTGAAGAAGAAGTGCTGGGAATCCTTGAGCACCGGGGTGGCGCCGGAGATCGCCGACTTCGGATCCTTCAGGTCGGTGGGTGCGTAGGTCGCGCCGCATTTTTCGCAGTTGTCGCCGTACTGGTCTTCGGTGCCGCATTTCGGGCAGGTGCCCTTGATGAAGCGGTCGGCCAGGAACATTTTCTTTTCCGGGTCGAAGTACTGGGTGATCGAACGCGTGGCGATATGCCCGGCGTCACGCAGCTTCAGGTAGATCTGGCTCGACAGCTCACGGTTTTCTTCGGCGTGAGTGGAGTGGAAGTTGTCGAAGTCCACCAGGAAATCGGCAAAGTCGGCGCTGTGTTCAGCCTGGACGTTGGCGATCAGCTGTTCCGGGGTGATGCCTTCCTTTTCCGCGCGCAGCATGATCGCCGATCCGTGGGCGTCGTCAGCACAGACATAAATGCATTGATTGCCGCGGTGCTTCTGGAAGCGCACCCACATATCGGTCTGGATGTATTCCAGCATATGGCCAAGGTGGATCGAACCATTGGCATAGGGCAGGGCGCTGGTGACGAGGATCTTGCGTGGCTCGGACATGGGGCTCGGCTACTTGATGAAACGGAGGTCGGCCACTATAAAGCGCCGGCGCATATTTTTCACCCTGTGAGCCTGTTTCATTGGATGAGTAACAGGTGAAGGTTCAACATCCCGCCGAACGCTTAGAACAGGTACGATACCCATCATCTTTCCAGTCCTGTTTTCGGAGTTGCCCATGAGCGCCGTCAATCGCGCAGCGGTGGAAGCCGTCCTTCGCCAATACACCGACCCTTACCTGAACCAGGACCCGGTCAGCGCCGGGTGCGTGCGCAACATCGAGATCCAGGGCGAGCGCGTCAGCGTTCAGCTTGAACTGGGTTATGCCGCCGGGCTGTTCAAGAGTGGCTGGGCGCAGATGCTGGAAATGGCCATTCAGGGTCTGGATGGCGTGGCCAGTGCCAAGGTTGAAATCACCAGTGTGATCGCTGCGCACAAGGCTCAGGCGCAGATTCCGGGCCTGGCGAACGTAAAAAACGTGGTGGCCGTGGCGTCCGGCAAGGGCGGCGTGGGTAAATCCACCACGGCGGCCAACCTGGCCCTGGCCCTGGCCCGCGAAGGCGCCAAGGTCGGGATTCTCGATGCAGACATCTACGGCCCGAGCCAGGGCATCATGTTCGGCATCCCCGAGCGCACCCGCCCTGAAGTGAAGGACCAGAAGTGGTTCGTGCCGCTCAAGTCCCATGGCGTCGAAGTGATGTCCATGGCCTTCCTCACCGATGACAACACGCCGATGGTCTGGCGCGGGCCGATGGTCTCCGGCGCCTTGCTGCAACTGGTGACCCAGACCGCGTGGGGGGACCTGGATTACCTGGTCATCGACATGCCGCCTGGCACCGGTGACATCCAACTGACCCTGGCGCAGAAAGTGCCGGTGGCCGGCGCGGTCATCGTGACCACCCCGCAGGACCTGGCATTGCTGGACGCGCGCAAGGGTGTGGAAATGTTCCGCAAGGTCAACATTCCGGTGCTGGGCGTGGTGGAGAACATGGCCGTGCACATCTGCTCCAACTGCGGACATGCCGAGCATCTGTTCGGTGAGGGCGGAGGTGTGAAACTGGCCAACCAGTATGGCGTCGAGTTGCTGGCTTCGCTGCCGCTGTCGATGGTCATCCGCGAGCAGGCCGATGGCGGCAAGCCAACGGTGATCGCCGAGCCTGACAGCCAGATTGCGATGGTTTACCAGGAACTGGCCCGCCATGTGGGGGCGCGGATCGTGTTGCAGGAGGCTTTGACGCCGGCGATGCCGAATATCAGCATCAGCGACGATTGATTCCGGTCGCCTGTTGAAAGATCGCAGCCTGCGGCAGCTCCTACGGGGTGAATATCAGTCCCATGTAGGAGCTGCCGCAGGCTGCGATCTTTTGATCTTGCTTTAGATCCGCAACCCACCATCCATCTCCAGGATCCGACCGGTGTAATAGTCGTTCTCGAAGATGTAAGCCGCCGAATGGGCGATTTCTTCAGGCTTGCCCATGCGTTTGAGCGGGATCCCGGCAGTCATCTTCTCCAGCGCTTCAGGCTTCATGCCCAGGGTCATTTCGGTTTCGATGAAGCCCGGTGCAATGCCGGCGACGCGAATTCCGTAGCGTGCCAGTTCCTTGGCCCAGGTCACGGTTGCCGCAGCGACACCGGCCTTGGCGGCGGAGTAGTTGGTCTGACCGACGTTGCCGGCGCGGGAAATCGACGAGATATTGATGATCGCGCCGCTGTTGTTCAGCTCGACCATTTTCGCCGCGACTTCACGGGTGCACAGAAACACGCCGGTCAGGTTGACGTCGATGACGGCCTGCCACTGGGCCAGGCTCATCTTGGTCATTTCGCCATCCTTGACCTTGAGCAACAGGCCGTCGCGCAGGATCCCGGCGTTGTTGATCAAGCCATGGATCGCGCCAAAGTCTTCAGCGACCCGGGCAACCATGTGGGTCACTTGCTCTTCGTTGGCCACGTTGCACAGGTAGGCGCGGGCCTCGACACCCTGGGCCTTGCAGGCCGCGACCGCGTCGTCGAGTTTTTCCTGGTTCAGGTCCACCAGCGCGAGTTTCGCGCCCAGGCCTGCGAAATACTCGGCCATGGAGCGGCCTAAACCCTGGCAACCGCCAGTGATAATGATTACTTTGTCAGTGAGTTGCATTCGCATGCCCCGGTAGCAGGTCTGAGTGTTTTCCTTGTAGAGAGCCTCTCGATCTGCGCCTGACGTGGCCCGGCTGCACATGAGAACTGCCCCGATGGCGTGCTGGGACTTTCACCAGCAGCTCGTCCGTTTTTCTGACGGATTCTATTTAAGGAGTCATAAATTGAGCGTTGAAGCGGCTAAGCATGCACGAGAATTGCTCCTCAAGGAATACCGTGGGGTGCTCTCGACGCACTCCAAATCGATGCCCGGTTTTCCGTTTGGCTCCGTGGTTCCTTACTGCCTGGACGAGCAGGGCCGGCCGCTGATCCTGATCAGCCGTATCGCCCAGCACACGCATAACCTGCAAAAAGATCGGAAATGCTCGCTCTTTGTCGGCGAACGTGGCGCCGAAGATGTCCAGGCCGTTGGTCGACTGACTTACCTGGCCGAGGCGCATCAACTCGAAGACGAAGCCGCCATCGAGGCTGCTTCCGAGCGTTACTACCGCTACTTCCCGGAGTCGCAGGGTTATCACAAGGCCCACGATTTCGATTTCTGGGTGCTCGAGCCTGTACGCCACCGATACATCGGCGGTTTTGGCGCGATTCATTGGGTCAACGAGCTGACCCTGGCCAACCCGTTCGCCGGCAAGGCCGAAGTGAGCATGGTCGAGCACATGAACGCCGATCACGCCAAGGCCATCGCCCATTACGTCGATCTGGCCGGGCTGCCGAAAAACGTGCCGGCGCAAATGGTCGGTATCGATACCGAAGGCATGCACCTGCGTATCGGTCAAAGTCTGTACTGGTTGCCGTTTCAAGCGTCTTGTAATACGCCGACACAAGTTCGCGAAGCCTTGGTTTCTCTGGCCCACGCCGATCATTGGCCGAAAAATGAAGTGGCCGACGCTTGAATTCACGAAACGGCGACGTCATCTAAGGTGAACTGGCAAGGCATTCTTGCGTTGAGGAACCATTTGATGCGCCCTTTTTTGTTGCTCTTTCTGCTGTTCCCGGTGTTGGAGCTGTTCGTATTCGTCAAGGTGGCAGGGTCCATCGGGTTTTTCCCGGCCCTGCTGCTGATCATTCTCGGCTCGATGTTCGGCGTGTTTGTGCTGCGTATAGCTGGCCTGGCCACGGCACTGCGTGCCCGTGAAAGCCTGAGCCGCGGCGAACTGCCGGCCCAGACCATGCTCGAAGGCCTGATGCTGGCATTGGCCGGTGGCCTGCTGATTCTTCCGGGTTTCATCAGCGATGTGATCGGCCTGTTCATGCTGTTGCCGTTCAGCCGTCGCCTGCTGGCCAATAAAATGCGCCAGCGCGCCGAAGAGCAGGCGCTGCGTCAGCGAGCGTTCGCCGACGATCTCCAGGCCCGTGGCGGCCCGGTGCCTCGCGAACCGCTGGGCCGTGAGCCCAACGTGATCGAAGGCGAGTTCGAACACCGCGATACCAAGTAATACGCACATCGACACGGCACCTGCGGGTGCCGTGTCCGTTTGCGGGGCAGCGAACAGAAAATTTTTCGAACTCCGCCCTTGTAATAAGCTTATGCGCCCTTATGTAACGGTCACCGCAAGGTTTCTGGCGATCACGCCAGACAGACTTCCGCGGTTCGCTTGACGAACCGCACCCGGCGCCGCCGGACTTTGTTAAACCCGCCGGGACTACACCGGCCGATGAAAACCACAATTAGGAGAGATCGACAATGAAGCTTCGTCCTCTGCATGACCGCGTCGTCATCCGTCGCAGCGAAGAAGAAAAGAAAACCGCTGGCGGTATCGTCCTGCCAGGTTCGGCTGCTGAAAAAGCCAACAGCGGCGAAATCCTCGCTGTAGGCCCAGGCAAAGCACTGGAAAGCGGTGAAGTGCGTGCACTGTCCGTGAAAGTGGGCGACAAGGTTGTGTTCGGTCCTTACTCCGGCAGCAACACTGTGAAAATCGACGGCGAAGACCTGCTGGTAATGAGCGAGAACGAAATCCTCGCTGTTATCGAAGGCTGATTACCCGCTCATTTTCCCGCTACTTCAAAGTATTTAAGGAATATCGATCATGGCTGCTAAAGAAGTTCTGTTTGGCGATTCCGCCCGCAAGAAAATGCTCAAAGGCGTCAACGTCCTGGCTGACGCGGTAAAAGCGACCCTGGGCCCGAAAGGCCGTAACGTGATCATCGAGAAGAGCTTCGGCGCTCCGACCATCACCAAGGACGGCGTTTCCGTCGCCAAAGAAATCGAACTCGAAGACCGTTTCGAAAACATGGGCGCGCAGCTGGTCAAAGACGTTGCCTCCCGTGCGAACGATGACGCTGGTGACGGTACTACCACCGCTACCGTTCTGGCTCAGTCGATCGTCAACGAAGGCCTGAAAGCCGTCGCTGCCGGCATGAACCCGATGGATCTGAAGCGCGGCATCGACAAGGCGACCATCGCCATCGTCAAAGAGCTGAAAAACCTGTCCAAGCCATGCGCTGACACCAAGGCAATCGCTCAGGTTGGCACCATCTCGGCCAACTCCGACAACTCCATCGGCGACATCATTGCCGAAGCCATGGAAAAAGTCGGTAAAGAAGGCGTGATCACCGTTGAAGAAGGCACTGGCCTGGAAAACGAACTGTCGGTTGTAGAAGGCATGCAGTTCGACCGTGGCTACCTGTCCCCGTACTTCGTCAACAAGCCGGAAACCATGGTTGCCGAGCTGGACAACCCGCTGGTTCTGCTGGTCGACAAAAAGATCTCGAACATCCGCGAAATGCTGCCAGTGCTGGAAGCCGTTGCCAAAGCCGGTCGTCCACTGCTGATCGTTTCCGAAGACGTTGAAGGCGAAGCCCTGGCGACTCTGGTCGTGAACAACATGCGTGGCATTGTTAAAGTCGCAGCCGTCAAGGCTCCAGGCTTCGGCGACCGCCGCAAGGCCATGCTGCAGGACATCGCCGTTCTGACCGGCGGTACCGTTATCTCCGAAGAGATCGGCCTGAGCCTGGAAGCAGCCACCCTGGAAAACCTGGGCAGCGCCAAGCGCGTGACCATCTCCAAGGAAAACACCATCATCGTTGACGGTGCTGGCGTAGCAGGCGACATCGAGTCCCGCATTGCTCAGATCCGTGCCCAGGTTGCCGAAACCTCCTCGGACTACGACCGTGAAAAACTGCAAGAGCGTCTGGCCAAGCTGTCCGGCGGCGTTGCAGTGATCAAGGTTGGCGCTGGTTCCGAAGTCGAAATGAAAGAGAAGAAAGCCCGCGTTGAAGACGCCCTGCACGCTACCCGTGCAGCCGTTGAAGAAGGCGTGGTACCTGGCGGTGGCGTTGCGCTGATCCGCGCTCTGCAAACCCTGAACGATCTGAAAGGCGACAACGCTGATCAGGACGTAGGTATCGCTGTTCTGCGCCGTGCCGTTGAAGCACCGCTGCGTCAGATCGCTGCCAACAGCGGTGACGAGCCAAGCGTTGTGGTCAACGAAGTCAAGAACGGCAAAGGTAACTTCGGTTACAACGCTGCGACTGGCGAATACGGCGACATGATCGAAATGGGCATCCTGGACCCAACCAAGGTTACCCGTTCGGCTCTGCAAGCTGCATCGTCGATCGGCGGTCTGATCCTGACCACCGAAGCTGCTGTTGCTGATGCACCGAAGAAAGACGGCGGTGCTGGTGGCGGTATGCCAGACATGGGTGGTATGGGCGGCATGGGCGGCATGATGTAAGCCAGCCTTACCCCTGTACGAAAAAACCCCGCCTGCGAAAGCCGGCGGGGTTTTTTATTGCCCGGATTTCAATGTTCACATCGATCCATTGTGGGAGCGGGCTTGCTCGCGAAGGCAGTGTGTCAGTCGACATAGATGCTGAATGACATTCCGCTTTCGCGAGCAAGCCCGCTCCCACAAGGAACTGCATAAATCCTGTGGGAGCGTGGCTTGCCCGCGATGACGTCAGATCAGGCGCCGACAGGTTCTGCGGTGGTCCCGCGTTCAGCCTTCAACGCCGGTCGGTACAGAACGTAGTAATACGACCCCAAACAGATCAGCCAGCAGAACACCGCCGTCCACACGTTGTGCGAGAAGAAGTGTGCGCCCTGCATCATTCGCCCGATGGAGAACACCGAGCCGAGGGCGAAGGCGAAGACAAACGCTGCGCGAGCCATGCGCGGGCGACGGTCACGCAGTACGAAAAACAGGGCAAACAGGGTGAAGCCGGTGGCCGCATGGCCGCCGGGCCAGCAACGCCCCGGTTTTTCGGTGTGCGGGCGAGGGCTCAACAGTTCGCTGTAGGTCTCGTGACCGCCGAATTGCTCGAGGCTCCATGGGCATTGCACCGCGGTCACCGCTTTCATGGGCGTGACAAACGAAGTCGCCAGGCCCAAGGACAGCACCAGGCAACCCAGTTCCCGCTTGAACGGTTTGAGCCTGGCCATGAAGAACGACGCGATGTAGCCGAAGATGGCAAACACCGAGAAGGCGATGACCAGTTGCTTGGCGCGATCGTGGAGGATGTCCTCGAGAAAGTAACTGTGGCGGCCAATGAATTGCCCGGCTACCGGGTCGTAAAACAGTTTGGCCAGGTCCATGTCCAGACTGGTCAATTCGAGCAATACCAGAATGATCGCTGCTACGGCGGGGACTCCAAGGCACACCCGGAAATTGAGCGGACGAGGGGTAGGGCGGGCAAGGGTCGAAACCATGCTAGTTCCTTGATCAGTGAAATGTTCTCAAATGCGCAGCCGCGCGGAGTTTGAACCCGATTCTGTCGCCAGTGTGTGAATCGCGGGTGAAAAACTTGTTAAGGCTGTAGTCGGTCAATTTCCACGCTTTTGCGCTTCACTCAGTCCTAGCCGTGAGCTGAACTTCGCCTTAAGCTGCGCGGGCCACGACGGCCGTTACTGTGGACGGAGAGATACCCATGCGAATTCTATTGGTTGAAGACAACCGCGATATCCTGGCCAACCTGGCCGATTACCTGGGGCTCAAAGGCTATACCGTGGATTGCGCTCAGGATGGTCTGTCGGGCCTGCATCTGGCGGCCACCGAGCACTACGATTTGATCGTACTCGATATCATGCTGCCCGGCATCGATGGCTACACCCTGTGCAAGCGCCTGCGCGAGGATGCCCGCCGCGAAACACCGGTGATCATGCTCACCGCCCGCGATCAGCTGGATGACCGTCTGCAAGGCTTCAAGTCGGGTGCCGATGACTACCTGATAAAACCGTTCGCCCTGTCGGAACTGGCAGCGCGTATCGAGGCGGTCATGCGCCGAACCCAGGGCGGCGGGCGGCGGACCTTGCAGGTCGGCGACCTGAGCTACGACCTCGACACCCTGGAAGTCACTCGCGAAGGCCGGTTGCTGAAACTCAACCCGGTCGGGCTGAAGTTGCTGGCCGTGTTGATGCAGAAAAGCCCTCATGTGTTGCGTCGTGAAATTCTTGAAGAAGCGCTCTGGGGCGACGACTGCCCGGACAGCGACAGCCTGCGCAGTCATGTCCACCAACTGCGCCAGGTGATCGACAAGCCGTTCGCCAAGCCATTGCTGCAAACCGTGCACGGTGTGGGGTATCGCCTGGCCGAGGGCCGTGATGGAGTTTAAGCAGAGCCTTGCCCAACGCATCATCATTGCCTTTGCGCTGATGAGCGCACTGGTGGCGGGCGCCTTTGCCATGGGCATCGTGGCGACCGTACACCTGGTGGAAGAAAAACTGATTTCGGCCGGTCTGGGTGGCGATTTACAGCGCCTGCTGCTGATGGACAATGTCACGGACTGGAGTCATCGTCCCGAACCGGACCAATTGTTCTACTTCAGCAACGGGCCAGGCGATTTCAGGTTGCCCAAGGATTTGCGGCACCTGGAGCCGGGTTTCCACGAAGTGTTCCGTGAAAACCTGTCGTACCACGCCATGGTCGAAATCGTCGACGGCCGACGTTACGTGCTGTTGCAGGACCAGAGCGACTTCGAAGAGCGTGAACGGGTGCTGTTTGCCGTGGTACTGGTGGGATTCGTGCTAAGCCTGGCACTGGCGGTGTTTCTTGGCTGGGTGCTGGCGCGCAAGGTCATGGCGCCGGTGGTGCGGCTGGCCCGCCAGGTACGCCATCGCGATCAACTGCTGGGTTTGGCTCCTCCCTTGGCTCCGGATTATGCCGCCGACGAAGTGGGCGAACTGGCCGTGGCGTTCGATGCCACCCTCGGGCGCTTGCGTCAGGCCCTGACCCGCGAGCGGTTGTTCACCAGCGACGTCAGCCACGAATTGCGTACGCCCCTGATGATCCTGGCCAGTTCCTGCGAGTTGTTGCTGGAAAACCCGGGGCTCGATCAGCGCGGTCGCGCCCAGGTCGAGCGCATTGCCCGGGCCTGTGAAGAAATGCGTGAGCTGGTGCAAACCTTCCTGATGCTCGCCCGTGCCCAGCGCGAAGACGCCAGCATGTCGCCGCAGCAGTCCCTGGGCCAGGTAGCCGAGGGCCTGGTCGGTCTGTGGCGCGAGCCCATTGAAAGCAAAGGGTTGAAGCTGATCTTCGAACCGGGCAACCCCGAGGCCAATGGCTACAATGCGACGCTCCTGCACGCGGTGATGGGTAACTTGCTGCGCAACGCCTTGCACTATACCGAGCGGGGCTTCATTCGCCTGAGCCTGACGGGCACCGGATTTCTGGTCGAAGACAGCGGTGTGGGCATTCCCGAGGAAAAACGCGAGGCGATGTTCGAACCCTTCGTTCGGGGCACTGAAAAGCGCGGGGAAGGCTTGGGCCTGGGGCTTTCACTGGTGCAGCGGATCTGTGAAAACCAGGGTTGGAACGTCAGCCTGACAACCATGGAGCCCAGTGGCTGCCGTTTTCAGGTGGAGCTGTCCCGAACTTGATCTGTTAAGTCAGGCGTCCAGCAAACCCTGTCATTTCCGTAAAACCCTGTAATACTTCAGGGTTTCCCATAACGATATTTTCACAAATGGATGACCAGTCACTGACACTACAAAATCTAAGGTAGCTGCTATCAGAAGTTCAGGAGACCTGATGATGGACGGCCCGATCAAGCTCGATTTCTCGGAAAAGTACGACGATCAACACGCGCAACGCTATTTGCGCAAACACCAGGAAGGTCTCGGCCGTCGATTGTCCCACTGGCGTGACGAACAACTGGCGCGCAAGGCGCTGGCCCTGGTTGGCGAGCCTGGTCTGGTCCTCGATTTGCCTTGTGGTGCAGGGCGTTTCTGGCCCTTGTTGGCGGAAAAATCCAACCGTGTGATCATCGGCGCCGATAACTCGCAGTCCATGCTCAAGATCGCAACCCAGGCGCAACCTGCCGATGTGGTGAAACGGGTACAACCCTTGCACACATCCGCATTCGACATCGCCTTGCCGGATAACGCCGTCGACAGCATCTTTTGCATGCGCTTGCTCCACCACATCGGTGAAGCCGGGCATCGCATGGCTATTTTGCGTGAATTCGAGCGGGTTTCCCGTGACAGCGTGATCCTTTCGCTGTGGGTCGATGGCAACTTCAAGGCCTGGAAACGCAAGCGTTCGGAGAAAACCCGTGGGCAGGAAGGTTACCAAAACCGGTTTGTGTTACCGGCCGCTACCGTAGAGAAGGAATTTGAGCAGGCGGGTTTCCGGATCCAGGAACAACTGGACTTTTTGCCGCTCTATGCCATGTGGCGAGTTTACGTATTACGCAAGAGGTAACAGGATGGCAGTGCAGTGTGCAGCAGAAACGGAAGTCGTTCCCCAGGACCGCTTCGATCATTTCTGGAATCAGCGCGGTGAATGGGTAGAAGAACCCAATGTCCGTCGCGGCGGGGAAAGCGGTGTTCAACGCCTGATGGGCAGTGATGGTCAACTGCTCTACGTCAAGCGCCAGACCGGGCATATCCATCGTAGCTTGCAGCACCCTTTCGGGCGGCCTACGGTACTGCGCGAGCATGCTGCGCTCATCGGTGTGACCGAGCTTGGCGTACGGGTTCCGGAAATCGTTTTCTGTGGCGCACAGCGCGATCCCGTACACAAATGGCGTGCCTTGCTGGTCACCAAGTCGCTGGACGGCTTCGTGGAAATTGATCGCTGGTACGCCGGTGGCGGTCGCGAGCGTCATGGTGAAGTTATAAACGAACGAGTGCTCAAGGACCTGGCTGAAAACCTGGCCCGCATGCACAAGGGCCGCTGGCAGCATGGTTGCCTTTACGACAAGCACGTATTCGTTCGTGTGACCGGTGAGGACGAGATGGCCAGGGTCGAAGTTGCCCTGATCGATCTGGAGAAGTGCCGCAAGCGTTTAACGGCCTATCGCGCAGCAGTCCATGACATCAAGCAATTGCGTCGCCATTCGTCGTTCAGCGACGCAGACTGGAAAAAGCTCATCTACTTTTATGAGACGGCGTTTGGCAGCGCTATCAAGGGTTTATAGCGATGAAACTCGAAATTGCACGAGGTTTGTTTCTGGTAGGAGCCTTGGCAGTTGCATCGATCGCGATGGCAACCTGGGAGCAACCACGCCCCCAGGTTCTCAGCTCGATAAGCGCAGAAGAACATTGTCCGTTGCCACGGGTTGCCAAGGCATCCGTGGCCACTCGACCCGATCATGACTTGTTGCTGTTCATGTTCGGACTCTCTCAGGGATTGAGGCCGCAGAGTTGAACCGATTGAAGCCAAAATGAAAGGCCTCGCTATGCGAGGCCTTTTTTTTATTGTCCTGATTTTCAATACAACAGGAATCAATGTGGGAGCGAGCCTGCAGATACATCTGTTTCAGCGCTTATCGGGTTTGGCCACCAAGGTGTAGACGCAGGGCAACACAAACAGTGTGAACAACGTGCCGATCGACATGCCCGTCGCGATGACCGTGCCGATGTCGAACCGGCTGACCGCGCCAGCACCGCTCGCGATGATCAATGGCACCATGCCGAACACCATCGCCGCGGTGGTCATCAGGACCGGACGCAACCGGATGGCTGCCGCTTCCTCTACCGCTTCGCGCGCTGTCAGGCCCTTGTCCTTGCGTAGCTGGTTGGCGAACTCGACGATCAGGATGCCGTGCTTGCTGATCAGCCCGATCAAGGTCACCAGCCCTACCTGGGTATAGATATTCATGCTCGACCAACCCAGGAACAGCGGAATCAATGCGCCGCAGATAGACAGTGGCACGGTGACCAGGATCACCAGCGGGTCGCGGAAACTTTCGAACTGGGCCGCCAGCACCAGGAAAATGATCGCCAGTGCCAGGGCAAAGGTAACCCACAGGGCGCTGCCCTCCTGTACGTACTGCCTCGATGCGCCAGCGTAGTCGAAGGCAAAGCCGGCGGGTGCCTCTTCCCGGGCGATCTGGCGCACCAGGTCGATGGCTTCCCCCATGCTCACCAGCGGTACGCCGGACAGGATGGCCGAGTTGAGTTGCTGGAACTGGTTCAGCTGTCTCGGTCGAGCGCGGTCGCTGACGGTGATCAGGGTCGACAACGCCAACAGTTCACCCTTGGTGTTCTTCACGTAGTAATTGTTCAGCCAGTCCGGATTGTCACGGAACGGCCGCTCGACCTGGGCAATGACCTTGTAGCTGCGACCCTCAATGGTGAATCGGTTGATCTCGCCTTCGCCGAGCAGGGTCGCCAGGGTTCCCCCCAGATCCTGCATGGAAACCCCCATCTGCGCAGCCTTGGCGCGGTCGATATCCACCACCACTTCCGGTTTGTCGAAGGCCAGGTCAACGTGGACAAACGCAAACTTGCCGGACTCCTTCGCGCGTTTTTTTACCCGGTCGACCACTTGCAGCAGCAATTCGTAATCGTTGGAGGAGTTGATGACGAACTGGAACGGCAAGCCTTCGCCGGTGCCCGGCAGTGACGGCAGGTTGAAGCCGAAAATCTGCAGCCCCGGGATCTTTTCCAGTTTGGCCTGCACCTCGGGCAGGATCGCCATTTGCGTGCGACTGCGATCGTCCCATGGCTTGAGCAGGAAACCGCCGATGCCCGATTGCACGCCGCTGAAACCGTTGATCTGGAACGACGAGTAGTACTCGGGAAACGCCTTGAAAATCGAGACGAACTCGTCGGTGTAGGTGTTCAGGTAGTCGAGGTTGGTCGGCTGCGGGGCGTTGGCAATCATGAAAATGATGCCCTGGTCCTCATCCGGTGCCAGTTCCGATTTGGTGAATTTGAGAAGGACCGGAATCAGGCACAACACGATTACGGCAAACACCAGCACCACAGGCCGGGTGTTGAGGGTGCCGTGAAGCAGGCTCTGGTAGCGGCGCTTGAGGCTTTCGAAAATCATGTCCAGGCGATGGGCCAGGCCGCTGGGGTTCTCGTCGTGACGCAGCAGAAACGCACACATCATCGGCGACAGGGTCAGGGCGACGATACCGGAAATCACCACCGCGCCGGCCAGGGTCAGGGCGAACTCCTTGAACAGCGCCCCGGTCAGGCCGGTCAGGAAACCGATCGGTGCATACACCGCCGCCAGGGTGATGGTCATCGAAACCACCGGCATGGCGATTTCCCGGGCGCCTTCAACGGCAGCCTCGAGCGGTGTCTTGCCTTCCTCGATGTGACGGTGAATGTTTTCCACCACCACGATGGCGTCATCTACCACCAAACCGATGGCCAATACCATCGCCAGCAGGGTGAGCAGGTTGATCGAGTACCCCATCATCTGCATGAAGAACATCACGCCGATCATCGACAGCGGGATGGTCACCACCGGGATCACCACCGAGCGCAGGGCGCCAAGGAACAGGAACACCACCACGATCACGATCAGTACCGCTTCGAACAGGGTCTTCACCACTTCGTCGATCGAGGCCTGGATGAACAGGGTGGCGTCGTAGGCGATTTCACCCTTCAGGTTCGGCGGTAGCTGGGCCTCCAGGTCCGGCATGATCTTGCGCACTTCCTTGATCACTTCCAGAGGGTTAGCGCCGGGCGTCGCCTTGATGCCGATGTACACCGAAGGGGTGCCACCGAACGAGCTGATGGAGTCGTAGTTTTCCGCACCCATTTCCACGCGCGCCACATCCCGCAGCAGCACACGGCTGTCGCCATCGACCTTGAGTGGAATCGTCCCGAAGGCTTCGGCGGACTTGAGTTCGGTATTGGCATTGATGCTGGTGACCACGTATTCGCCCTTCACCTCGCCGGCGGCCGAGAGGAAGTTGTACTGGCGCACCGCGTTGGTCACATCGCTGGCACTGAGGCCGAAACCCGCCAGCTTCATCGGGTCCAGCCACAGGCGCATGGCAAACACCTGGTTACCGAGGATCTCGGCTTCGGCCATGCCGGGCAAGGTCGCCAGCTTGGGCTGGATCACCCGTGACAGGTAATCGGTAATCTGCGGGTTGCTCAACTCCTTGCTGAAGTAGCTGATGTACATCAGCACTGACGCATCGGCAGACTCTTTACTCAGTACCGGGTCTTCAGCGTCCTGGGGCAGCTGGTTCTTGACCTCGTTGGCCTTGGCCAGCAGTTCGGTAAACAGACGGTCGCTGTTGGCGCCGACGCGCGCGTAGATCGAGATCACCGAGAAGTTCTGGCGACTGACCGAGGTCATGTAGTCGATGCCCTCGGCGCTGGCCAGGCTTTGCTGCATCGGTTGGGTGATGTAGCCCTGGATGGTCTCGGCGTTGGCCCCGGGGTAGGCGGTGGTCACCGTGATCAGGGCGTTTTCCATCTGCGGGTATTGGCGTAGCGGCAGCTTGCTCCAGGCCTGGAAGCCCAGCAGCACGATCAACAGGCTGACCACGGTAGCGAGTACCGGACGGCGGATGAACGGGTCGGTAAAAGCCATGGGAATTCCTTGATCAGTCCGCGCGTCGCGGGCTGTTCTGCCCGGTGAGGGTCTTGTCGTCGCTGATGGCAACGCGTGAGCCGTTATCCAGCTTGAGCTGGCCGGCGGTCACTACTTTCTCGCCGCTCTGCACGCCTTTGGTGATCATCACTTGCCCATCACGGCGTTCGCCGGTCTCGACAAAACGCCGTTCGGCGATCAGCACCGGTTGGCCCTTGTCGTCCTTAACCAGGCTGCCATCCTCAGCCTTCTTGGGCACGGCCACATACACGGAGTTGCCGTAGAGCGTGTAAGTAATTGCGCTTTCCGGCACCACGATGCGCGGCTGCGGGTCGGGCAGGAGTACCTGGAGGTTGGCGAACATGCCTGGCATCAACTTGCCGTCAGGGTTGGCCAGAGTGGCGCGGACCTGCACGTTACGGGTGCTGTTCTCGACTTTAGGGTTGATTGCACTGATGGTGCCGGGGTACTCCAGGGTCGGATACGCCGCGACAATGACCTGCACCGGCTGGCCGAGCGCAATCTTCGGCACCGACTGCTCGGGCACGAAAAAGTCGACATACAGGCTACTGAGGTCTTGCAGGGTGGCAATCATGGTGCCGCTGGCCACATAGTCGCCGACGTCCACCTGACGAATGCCGATGGTGCCGCTGAACGGCGCGATGATGCGTTTTTTCTCGAGCGCCGCCTTGAGCTGATTAACCGTGGCCCTGCTCTTTTTCAGGACCGCCGAGAGTCGGTCGAACTCGCCTTTGGAAATCGCCTGGCTGCCCACCAGCTGGCTGCCACGGTTGTAGTCCAGCTGGGCGAGCCCGAGGTCGGCCAGGGCGGTTTCGAGCAGGGCGCTTTCCACGGCGCTGTCGAGCCGGACGATGGGTTGACCGGCCTTGACCTTCTGCCCTGACTCGAACTGGACATCGATAACGGTGCCATCGGTCTCCAGGCTCAGGTCCACGCCCTGCAATGCCTTGAGCGTGCCGACGGTAGGCAGTCGGGCTTGCCATGGGCGCTCGGTGGCGGTGGCCACGGCAACGCTGATAGCCGGTCTGGGTGCAGAGAAGCCTTGAACCATCGTGTAGATCGAGAAGGCTTTGTACGCAGCCAGGACCAGCACAATCAGCAGAACAACACCCAACATGATCAGCATGCGGCGACGCAGCATATTCCAGTTCCTTGGAGAAAATCAGGCGAGACAGTGGGGCACATTACCGGGAGTGTAGAGGGTAATCCAACTGCCGTTTTTACAGGTTGCGAGGTATTAGAGGGGTGAAAGCCTGAAAAGATTCGTCGCCTCGGGTCGCGCCTGCGGGGTGGACGTCATCCCGATACAGGCGCGGCCCAAGGCGGCGATTTTTTTCAATGATTCAGGCCATCAGGTGCAGATGGTTGTCCCAGAGCCCTGTGGGCAGCTCCAGTGGTTTTGCGACGAGGTTTGTCTGGCGGCAGTCGTAGTAGCGGCAGCGCCCCTGGCCCGAGGTCACGACAAAACCATCGGCCACGGCGCCGACCCCGGCGCAATCGGGCAGTGGCGCGTCCAGGCGTACTTCAGCACTGTCCAGGTCCCAGATGAAAAAGCGGTTGCCCCGCGGTGCGGTCAACGCCACCAGGCGCAAGTCGCTGTGTACCGCGACGCTGGCGGTGTAGTGCCCCATGGCCTGCAACTGGTGCTCGGGCACCGGGAACGCGACGAAAGGCTGGCCGGGACGCTTGATCGCCAGCAACTCCGACGACTCGTGGGCCGCGCCCATGAACTGCTGGCTGGCGACGATGGTGCCGTCGCTGGCGACGGCCAGATGGCGCACGCTGTTCATCTGCTGAGCGAGGGTTTCCTTGCTCAGCAGGGCGCCGTCGCGGTGCATCAGGACCAGGCTCGGTTCCATGGCGTTGAGGTTCATCTCCACCCGGCTTTCGGCCTCGGTGCGAATCCCGCCGTTGGCCACCACCAGGGTTTCGCCATCGGGCATCCACGACACTTGGTGCGGACCGAGGCCGTGGGTGGAAATCTCACCGCTGTGCACCAGCCGCTCGCCTTCGAACTTATACACGCCGAGCAGGCCGCGACCCGGATCGGTGGTGTCGTTTTCGGTGGCGTACAGCCAGTCGCCGCTGTGGTGAATGACCGCGTGCCCGTAGAAGTGCCGGTTCGGCTGTGACACCACGGTTTGCAGGAGCGCGCCGTCGCGCAGGTCGACCAGGTAGCTCTCGGTGCCTGGACGGCGAGCGACGAACAGTGCAATCGGCAATGTCGGGTGGTTGATGATGTCGTGGCAACGCTGGCCGACCCGGGTGGCGAACACCTGGGTGCCATCGAGCCGATAACCGACGGCGTAATGCTGGCCGTCGGTATCGTCCCGTGCCGAAAGCAACAGCGGACTCTTGTCCTTTTGCTTGAACAGCTTCCAGCCGCCCAGCGTCACTGCACCGAGCAGCAAACTACCTAATGTCAGAACCTGGCGTCGCAGCATGGAACCGGCCCTCATCAGTCACCGTCGTTGGCGTTGAAGCCCAGCTGGATGCCCAATGCCTTGGCCAGATCGGCCTCGTGCAGGCGATGGACGACGTTGAGGCTGTCATACAGCTCGTTGAGTTGTTGGCGGCCGGCCTCGTCATTGAGCATGTCGGTCAGCGAGCGCTGGTTGCCGGCAAACAGTTTCAGCGAGGCGGCATAGGCTGCGTCGATCTTGTCGGCCAACGGTTTCTGCTCGCTCGGCAACAGGCCGCGCAGGCCTTTGTTGTCCACACCCTCCCAGACCGTTTTGGCCGCCGCGAGGCTGGCTTCGAGACTGGTCAGGGATGCCTGGCTGCGCCATGCGTCGGCCTGGAACGGTTGCGGCACACCCTTGCTCTGGCGGCCCATCGGCGTGCCGAGCTTTTTCTTCAGGGTGTCGATGGCGGTGACTTGCACGCGCAGCAGATCGGCGATCGCTTCGTGGGAGTCCGCGTAACGCTGATTCGGGAATTTGCTCATTTGCGCGAGCATGCCGTCGGTGTTGTTCCAGGATTGCAGAATCTCCTCGGCCAATTGCTTCTGGCGTTCGCCGATGGCGATCAGCAGCGGGCAGTATTTGCTCTTCTGCTCGGCGTTGGCCACGTCAGGCTTGCTGTCGAACAGAATGTATTCGTAGGCCGAGAGCCCCTGTACCACAACGCTGGACTTGGCCAGGGCGACGGCATCGATTTGCGGCTGGGCGGTGATCAGTTGCTCGACCTGACGGCCGACCAGGTTTTTCTTGTCTGGCCAGAACTGCACCTGCCACGAACGGTTGCCTTCGGCCAATGGCCCGATCAGCAGCGGTTGCAACTCGGCCCAGGCTTTTTGCGCATGCAGGAAATCGGCACGGGCGGTTTCCAGGGTTTCCTTGCCTTCGCAGTAGGCGAGGGCGCTGACCGCCAATTGACGGTCGGCTTCAACCCAGCGAGTGTAGGTCGGCAGGATCACCGACTTGGCGATGGCCGCCGACGTGACCGCTTGCGGGTCTTGTGGCGAGCAGGCGCCCAGGGCGAGGGCGGCAAGGCTGGTGAACAACAGTTTGGGACGGAACATGTCGGGCTCCCGCGGGTGGAATGCGTGTTAAAGGGAATTCAGGAACGCCAGCAACGCAGCGCGTTGCTCGGCATTGAAAGACAAAACCTGTTGCTGCGCCGCTGTTGCCTCGCCGCCATGCCAGAGCACGGCTTCGAGCAGGTTGCGGGCGCGGCCGTCGTGCAGGAACTGGGTGTGGCCGCTGACCGTCTGTGTCAGGCCGATGCCCCACAACGGCGGGGTACGCCATTGGCGGCCGCTGGCCTGGAACTCGGTACGGTTGTCGGCCAGGCCGTCGCCCATGTCATGCAACAGCAGATCGCTGTACGGGCGAATCACTTGATTGGCCAGTTCAGGTTCGGCGGCGTTGGCGGCGGTGGTGTATTTCGGTGTGTGACAGGACTGGCAACCGGCCTGATAGAACAAAGTCTTGCCGGCCAGCACTTCTGGCGCGTTGACGTCGCGGCGCGCCGGTACGGCGAGGTTTCGGCTGTAGAACAGCACCAGGCGCAGGATGTTGTCGCTGACTTCCGGCTCGCCATTGGGGCCGTTGCCATTGGGGGCCTGTTTGCAGGCTGTTTGCGCGTCCGTGCAGTCATCAATGGGTCTGAGGCTGGTCGTGAGCCCCATATCACCGGAAAACGCGTGGACATTCTGCTGATTGAGGTTCGGTTGTCCGGCTTTCCAGCCAAATCGCCCCAGGACGGTCTTCTGCTGGGCGTCATCCCAGACCCGGTTCGGTTGTCCGCTGATGCCTTTGTTCGCCTTGGCCTGTGCCTCGGCGTTGGCCAGGATTGCCTCGTCGGGGATCGCTTCGAGCAGGCCCAGGCCAATCATCGGCGGTGCCACGCGGGCCGAGAAGCGGGTGTCGGGGTGCATCGGGCCGTAGCCCAGTTGGGTGATGTTCAGGCTCGGTTTGCGCAACTCGACTTCAGTGCCGTCCTTGAAGCGAACCGGCACGGCGGTGTAATCGACCCGCACTTTGCCTTCGGGGGCTACGCCGGGGACGGACATGTCCTGGAACTGGCCGCCGTAGACGGGCTCCGGCACCACGCCGAGCTGTTCGATGACCCTGGCATACGCCGGGGCGTCGGGAATCGACAGCCGTACCAGCATCGACACGGCGTTCACATCGTCGGGAGTCGGCGGATGGCCGCGGCCGTCCTTGATGTGGCAGCCCTGGCAGGCATTGGTGTTGAACAGTGGACCGAGGCCATCGCGAGCGGTCGTCGTCGACGGGGCGATTACCCAGGGGCTGCGGAAGAAGCTGTTGCCGACACTGAAGTCCACGCGCCGAGACGGCGGCAGATTCGCCGAAGGCATGGAAAACGCGTTCTGATCGGTCTTGCGCACCGTTGCATTGCCGCCGGAGCGGGCTTCACCGGGTTCGGCCTGGGTGAATTTCGGGGCGTCATCGCAGGCACTCAGGCCCAGGGCCAGAAACAGTGCGGACAAGCGAAGAGGCAGCGAGGGCATCAGACATCCTGCAAGACGAGCAAAACAAGGGCGCAAAGTCTAACAGGGGATGGGAATTTGAATAAGAGGAATTATCGTTTGCTTGATGTGGGACAGGTAATTTGGCTTACCCACAATGGACGGTGTAGGGCAGGTATGAAAAAGGCGACCCGAAGGTCGCCTTATTCACTCAGCCAGCATTGATCAGAATTCGTGATCAGCGTTGTCCGGGTTCAGGTCGTTGATGCCCAGTTTGCCAGCGGCGGCTTCGATCGAACCGGTCTGCTTGACCAGGGACGCGATGGCGTCACGGACGATCTGGTTGCCCGCGGTGTTGCCGGCAGCGATCAACTGGTCGTAGTGCTCACCCTTGTTGGCGTGGTCGACCATGACCTGAAGCTTGGCTTCGGTGGCGGCCAGGTCGTCTTTGAGCGCGGTGTCGGCAGCCGGATCGGCCTTGGCCACCAGGGACGACAGGCTGGCGCCGGTCATTTTGGTGCCGTCGACGCGAGTGTATTCACCCAGGTACACGTTACGAATGCCCTTGGCATCGTAGAAGTGCGAGTTGTGGGTGTTGTCGCTGAAGCAATCCTGTTCGTCTTCCGGGGAGTTGGCTTCCAGGGAAACCTTCATGCGCTCGCCCGCCAGTTCACCCAGGGACAGACTGCCCATGCCGAACAGCATTTTACGCAGGCCGGTTTCAGCCGGTTCCGCTTCCAGGGTGGCGCGGTAGTTGTCGGCCACGTTCGGCTTCCAGTTACCGACCATTTCTTCCAGGTCGCTGACCAGCAACTGAGTCACGGACTTCAGGTAGGCACGACGACGATCGTTGTGACCGCCGGTAGCGCCTTTGCCTTCCAGGTAGTCCGAAGCCGGACGGTTGCCGGCGCCAGGGCCGGTGCCGTTCAGGTCCTGGCCCCAGAGCAGGAATTCGATGGCGTGGTAGCCGGTGGCGACGTTGGCCTCGGAACCGCCCAGCTCGTTCAGGCTGGCGAGTTTTGCCGGGGTGATGTCTTTGACATCGACCTTGTCTTCGCCGATCTGCACTTCAGTGTTGGCGATGATGTTGGCAGTGGCACCCGGGTTGCCCAGAGCGTGTTCGTAGGATTTGTCGACGTAGTCGATCAGGCCTTCGTCCAGCGGCCAGGCGTTCAGTTGACCTTCCCAGTCGTCAACGATGGTGTTGCCGAAGCGGAACACTTCGCTCTGCAGGTAAGGCACGCGAGCGGCAACCCAGGCAGCCTTGGCGGCTTTCAGGGTGTCGGCGTTCGGCTTGGCGAGGAAAGCGTCTACGGCGGTTTGCAGGGTCTTCGCGGTGGATTCGGCATCGCTGTAAACGGCGAAAACGATGTCGGCGTAATGGGCGACAACGGCCTTGGCGGCAGCTTCGTCGACTTTACCGGCAGCAGCAGGCGCAGCGGCTGGAGCAGCCGGGGCAGCCGCAGTGCTGGCAGCTGGCGCGGCAGCTTTTTCTTGGTCTTTACCTTCGCCGCAACCGGCGAGGGAAATAGCGATGGCCAACAGACTGGCGGTAGCCAGAGGCATACGAATCATGGCGAACATCCTGCTTCGATAGGGGTGGAGTCGTGCTATGCACACGCAAAACTGCGACATAATGCAAATCTTTCGCATTATCTGTAAAGGGTTGTACCTGTAAATATTTCTTATTCAGCGGGTGGTTTGCTGCAAATCAAAGGATCGCCCGAGCGAGCGAGGGTCGCCGTGCGGTTTTTGACGATTCAGAGGATGGCCGCATTACTGCGTTGGGCCTGCTTGAGGTAAACGCCCAGTTCCCGTGCCGGCAAAGGCTTGCTGTAGTGATAGCCCTGACCTTCGTGGCAGCCTTCGGAAATGATATAGGCCTCTTGCTCGGCGGTTTCCACGCCTTCGGCAATCACCTGCATGCCCAGGCTCTTGCCCAACTGGATGATGGCGCGAACGATGGTCGCATCGTCGTCGTCATCGAGCAGGTCCTGGACGAAGCTCTTGTCGATCTTGATCTTGTCCAGAGGCAGGCTCTTGAGATAGCTCAAGGACGAATAGCCGGTTCCGAAGTCGTCGATGGCGATCAGCGCGCCAGAGCGGCGCAGGCTGAGCAAGTGCTGGGCCGCGGTGCTGATGTCTTCCATCAGGCCGGTTTCGGTGACTTCCAGTTCCAGGCTGCGCGGTGGCAGGCGGTACATCTGCAGCAGGTTGTTGACCACCCGTGGCAGTTCGGCGTGGTGCAATTGAACCGTAGACAGGTTTACCGCCATGCGCAGGTCGGAGAAGCCCTGGTCATGCCACTCGCGCAGTTGTTTGCAGGCCTGGTCCAGCACCCATTCGCCGATGGCAATGATGGTGCCGTTCTGTTCGGCCAGTGGGATGAACAGATCCGGCGGCACCAGACCGTGCTCGGGATGTTGCCAGCGAATCAGTGCTTCGACGCCCACCACGCGGTTGTCGCGGTAGCTGATCTGCGGCTGGTAGACGAGGTAGAACTGATTGCGGATCAACGCATCGCGCAGGTCTTTTTCCAGCTCGCGGCGACGACGCATTTCGGTGTCGACGCTGGCGATATAGAACTGATAGCGGTTGCGCGAACGGGTCTTGGCCAGCGTCATGGTCTGCTCGGCCTTTTGCAGCAGTTTCTCGGTGCTGTCACCGTCCTCGGGGAACAGGGTGATGCCGATGGTGGCGCGCAGGCGGATTTCCTGATGGTCGAGGGCAAACGCCGCTTCCAGGTCATCGAGAATGCTTTGCGCCAGCTCGGCGGCTTCGTAGGGCTGCTCGATGTCGGCCTGGACCAGGGCGAACTGGTCGCCACCGAGGCGGGCGAGGGCGCCCAGGCGACCACTATGACCGCGCAGGCGATCGGCCAGGGCCAGCAGCAATTGGTCGCCTGTCTGGTAGCTGAATTGCTCGTTGATGCCCTTGAAGTCATCGAGGCCGACACACAACACGGCGACCCGGCGTTGCAATTTGCCGGCGTCGACGAGGATCTTGTCCAGTTGCTGCTGCAATTGCTGCCGGTTCGGCAGCCCCGTCAGGAAATCGTACTGGGACATGCGCACCAGGCTGTTTTCCGCTTCGTGGCGCAGATGGGTATTGCGTTCGATGGACTCGAGCAACTGGTTGGCGGTGTTGATCCAGATGCCCAGTTCGTTGTTCTCGTGCCCCTTGAGCTGCGGAATCTTGTGTTCGCTGGGACGATCCGGATTGATTTCCGTGAGGTGCTCGATGATCCGCGACAGCGGCTTGGTCAGCAGCCAGTGGTAGACCAGGTA
Organism: Pseudomonas monachiensis; assembly: GCF_047345015.1. Lineage (NCBI taxonomy): Bacteria > Pseudomonadati > Pseudomonadota > Gammaproteobacteria > Pseudomonadales > Pseudomonadaceae > Pseudomonas > Pseudomonas monachiensis. Next base: position 4,964,649 of record NZ_CP178857.1, on the reverse strand, counting down.
CAACACCAACCCCATGGCGAGTGCGCGCAGGACGCCGGAGATGAATATGATCACCGAGCTGACAATGAACCCTTGGCCGTAGTTGGCGGTATCGAGGGTGATGCTCAGGTCGCCGTAATACTCGCTGTAGGGCCCGCGGCCGACCAGTTGGGTGGTGAAGGTGCGTTCCTTGCCAAGAATCAGGTCGGTGAGCCAGCGACTGTTGGAGTGCTGCAATTCGCGGGTTTTTTGCGCGAGCATGGCTTCGTTGGGATGACCGATGGAGGCCTTGCGCACGGCTTCGTCCTGAAACAGGCCTTCGATCACCTGCATGCCCATTTCCCGGTCCAGGCTGTAGACGGCCTGGGTCGAGGGATCGCGAAACATGTCGAGGATCCGTTCGGCATCGCTGGCGACGGCCTGGCGTGTTTTATAGGCATCGAACACAATCTGCGCGCAGCTCAAGACCACGCCGACGATCAATGCCGACAGGAGCACGACCCGGAGCAACTTCACCGACAAGCTGTTCTTGAGTTCCAGCTTCAAAGGGTTATTCCTTGTTCCGTGCGGGTAGCATCAAGTTGCCATGAGTATTGGCAATCCCGTGATGGCAGTCAAAGGGACAATCATCCTTGGGGGATTTTGCCTGCAGCTTGGCCGATTTGCAGTTGTACTGGCGAGTTAGCCTATTAGCACTGTGTCGGTTGTCGAGTCCTTCAACTTGAGGGGCGGGGTGGAGATTTTTTCCTTCTATTTGATGTTAGTCGTCCGCGGCGGGGGAGCAAGGGCTGGACGGCTTGTTTCATCGTCGGAAAACGCCTTGGATTCTGTAGGTTGTTTTGGAGTTTTAACGGAGTACATATCCATTTCTTCGGTAACGGCGGCTTATGGTTTCGCCCTTACGGCGAGTCCCTTTGGCAAACGCCGGAGTGCCGGCCCAGCCCAAAGGAACCAAAGGTCTCGCCCCTTACGTACGGCCCCTCGCTTAGGCTCGGGGTTCCTTCGCTGCGGCATTCATCCGGGGGCATCGCCCTCCGGTTGGCTTCGCTGGCACCTACATGCGATGTGTTCGACTGCGTCGAACGGCGCTGCGCGCCCATCCCCGGATGAACACCTCCACTCAGCCTGCCGAGGGGGCGGGTGGATCAAGATCAAGAGCTGCAGGCGAGCTAACGCTCGGCCTGATGAGTGGTGAAAAAGCGGCGCGGTGTGGGCTGCTCTGCTTTTGCTCTTCTGTGGGAGCGGCGGTGCGGCGATCCGACTTGCCCGCGAAGGCGGCCTGATGGCCGACCTGGTTTTTGCAGATGTCCCCAATCCCTGTGGGAGCTGGCTCCGCGTTACGTTTTTGCGAGTTAGTGCGGTGTAGGAAAGCGCCAGAAGTTTCCCACGCAGTTTTCAGGTTGCCCGTCGGAAGCGGACTCAATAGCCTCTGACTGTCGCTGAAAACTCAGCGATCGGGTGTGAGAACCCGGCAAGTCATAGTCATCCAGTGCCAGTATCCGCATAATTGCCGCCAGCTTATCCGCTGTCTGTAAATGCGTTATGGCGGCTGTGTGCGGGCAGACTTTTGTCTGGCCGGGTGCCTATGACCGGTTTTCTCACCTCGCACATAGCTGCCACCTCTTTGCCGTGTGAGAACGGCAATGGGTGGCACCCACCGCATAGGAATATTTCAGTGGATAAGTTAATCCCCGATCCGCCCTTAAATACAGCCAAACCCTACACCCCCAACACCATGTTCATGATCGTCCCGGACATGGATACCGAATCCCTGCTGGCCCACGCTTGTGAGTCATTGGCTTCGGCCAACGTCATGGCGAGTGATTTCGCCACCTTCCTGACCGGCCCTCAGCGCAACACGGCATTGGCCATTGCGCAGATCATCATGCTGGCGGAACTGGCGGTGAATCGTGCGTTGGATAACGTCGATCCGCAGGGATAGGTATTCAGTCAGGTTGACCGCGTCATCGTTCATCGCGAGCCTGCTCGCGAAGGGGCCCTGCCGAACGCTGAAAATCCCGGGCAATAAAAAACCCGGCTAAAAAGCCGGGTTTTTTGACTGGCGTCGAGCTTAAGCGGTGAAGGTTTTGCCTTCGAACTGCTCGGCCACGAACTTCCAGTTGACCAGGTTCCAGAACGCTTCGACGTACTTCGGACGCAGGTTGCGGTAGTCGATGTAGTAAGCGTGTTCCCAGACGTCGCAGGTCAGCAGCGGGGTGTCGCCGTTGGTCAGCGGGTTGCCGGCGCCGATGGTGCTGGCCAGGGCCAGGGAACCGTCAGCCTTCTTCACCAGCCAGCCCCAACCGGAACCGAAGGTGCCGATGGAAGTCTTGCTGAACTCTTCCTTGAACTTGTCGAACGAACCGAAGGCCGCGTTGATGGCTTCAGCCAGAGCGCCGGTTGGTTGACCGCCAGCGTTTGGCGCCAGGCAGTTCCAGTAGAAAGTGTGGTTCCAGACCTGAGCGGCGTTGTTGAAGATACCGCCCGAGGAAGTCTTGACGATTTCTTCCAGGGTCTTGCCTTCGAACTCGGTGCCTGGCACCAGGTTGTTCAGGTTCACGACGTAGGTGTTGTGGTGCTTGTCGTGGTGGAACTCCAGGGTTTCCTTGGAGATGTGCGGCTGCAGGGCATCGTGTGCGTACGGCAGTGGCGGCAATTCGAAAGCCATGATGATTCTCCTAGTCAGGTCAGTTGCGGTGAGCGCAAGGCCGATCACGGGCGGCCAGACAAGCGCCGGGGAGTTTGTACTCTTTGCGGCGCAGGGAGTCGGATCATAGCACCGGGGGGGCGGCATAACCACGCAACAACTGTGTGGAATAGAGGTTCCGCCGATCAGATGGCCGCGATCAGTTGCAGCGCTACGGCAAACATCATCACCGCCACCAACAGATCGAGAATTCGCCAGGTGCTGGGCCGGGCGAGCCACGGTGCCAGCCATGCCGCACCGAGGGCCAGGGTGAAAAACCACAATAGCGAGGCACTGGCCGCGCCTACGACATAAGCGCCGGGCTCGGTTTGTTGGGCGCCCAGGGAGCCGATCAGCAAAACGGTATCCAGATAGACGTGCGGGTTGAGCAAGGTCACCGCCAGCGCGCTGAGCATCACCGCCCGCAGCGAGCGTACGGTCTGGCCTTCGCCCTGCTCAAGGCTCTGCTTCGAGAAGGCCCGGCGCAGCGCCTGGCTGCCATACCACAACAAGAATGCTGCACCGCCCCAGCGGGCGATGGCCAACAGCGTCGGGTTCTGCGCCAGTACGGTCGCCAGGCCGAATACCCCGGCGGCCACCAACAGGGCGTCGCAGGCCACGCAGAGCGCCGCCACCGGCAGGTGATGTTCACGTCGCAGGCTTTGCGCCAGGACAAACGCATTCTGGGTGCCGATCGCCATGATCAGGCCGAAGGCCACGAGCAGCCCGTTCACATAACTTTGCCACATGATTTTTTACTCCGCGTTGGCTGCCAGATCCCGCAGCACTTGCAGGGCGCGGTCGGCGTCGGCATGGCCGACAAACAAATGGTCGTGGTAGTAGCCGGCAATCACGTTGCAACTGATTCCGGCCTTGCCCAGTGCCGTGGCGAACGCGGCGGTCAGGCCGACCGCTTCGAGGGCCGAATGTACGTTCAAGGTGATCCAGGCTGCGATGTAGTCGAAGCTGAATCCGGCTTTTACGGCGTGGGAACGTTCGAGAATCACGGTCAGGCCTTCCTGTTCACGGAAGCTGCCGACAATCTCCAGATCCCTGGGCAACTTGCCGTCTCGCAGGGTGCAGAACACGTATTCGCCGGCGTTGAGTTGCGGGCTCATGCTGCGCAGCAGCGTTGCCAATGAAGTTTCGCCAGCCATATGGGTGATCCTTGTTCAAGAGTTCTTGCTGGTCATTGTCCTTGTGAAAGCTGTATAAGAAAAACCAATCTTGCTGATCGCTCATTAGGAAAACTGATGTTCGACTATAAATTGCTTTCTGCCTTGGCCGCTGTGGTCGAACAGGCCGGTTTTGAGCGGGCGGCCCAAGTGCTGGGCTTGTCGCAATCGGCGATTTCCCAACGCATCAAGCTGCTGGAGGCGCGGGTTGGCCAGCCGGTGCTGGTGCGGGCCACACCGCCAACGCCGACGGAAATCGGCCGGCGGTTGCTCAACCACGTGCAGCAGGTGCGTTTGCTTGAACGGGATCTGCAAAGCCTGGTGCCGGCGCTGGATGAAGAGGGCCTGCCGGAACGCCTGCGGATCGCCCTGAACGCCGACAGCCTGGCCACATGGTGGGCGCAGGCGGTGGGCGAGTTTTGCGCCGAGCAACATCTGTTGATGGATCTGGTGGTCGAAGACCAGACCGTCGGCCTCAAGCGCATGCGTGCCGGTGAAGTGGCAGCCTGCGTCTGCGCCAGTGAGCGTCCGGTGGCAGGTGCGCGCAGCGTGTTGCTGGGGGCCATGCGTTACCGTGCGCTGGCCAGCCCCGCCTTCATTGCCCGGCATTTTCCGCAGGGGGTACGCGCCGATCAGTTGGCCCGAACCCCGGCGCTGGTATTTGGCCCGGACGATTTCCTGCAGCATCGCTACCTTGCGTCCCTCGGTGTCGAGGGTGGATTCGAACACCATTTGTGCCCGTCCTCCGAAGGTTTCATTCGTCTGACGGAAGCCGGGCTGGGCTGGGGGCTGGTTCCGGAACTGCAGGTGCGCGAGCAACTTGAAAGGGGGGTATTGCAGGAGCTGCTGCCAGATAAGCCGATCGATGTGCCGCTGTACTGGCATCATTGGCGTAATGGCGGCCAGTTGCTGGGGCTGCTCACCGATCAATTGGTCAGCGCATCGAAGCAATGGCTGGTGCCGTTGGACTGACGCGCAGCGTCAAGACCTCACGTAATACGCAAAACGAAATATTCGGAGCAATTCATGAAGATTCTGGTTACCGGCGCAAGCGGCTTCATCGGCGGGCGCTTTGCGCGTTTTGCCCTGGAGCAGGGCCTGGACGTGCGGGTCAACGGTCGCCGGGCCGAGAGCGTGGAGCATCTGGTACGCCGGGGAGCGGAGTTCATCCCGGGTGACTTGAGCGACCCGGAACTGGCGCGCGAGCTGTGTTCGGACGTCGAGGCCGTGGTGCATTGCGCCGGCGCTGTTGGATTGTGGGGCCGTTATCAGGACTTCCATCAGGGCAACGTCCAGGTCACCGAGAACGTGGTCGAAGCTTGCCTGAAGCAGCGAGTTCGGCGGCTGGTGCATTTGTCGTCGCCGTCGATCTACTTCGATGGTCGCGATCACCTGGGCCTGACCGAAGAACAGGTGCCCAAGCGCTTCAAACACCCTTACGCCGCCACCAAGTACCTGGCCGAGCAAAAAGTCTTCGGTGCCCAGGAGTTCGGTCTCGAAACCCTGGCCCTGCGCCCGCGTTTCGTCACGGGGGCCGGCGACATGAGCATCTTCCCGCGCTTGTTGAACATGCAGCGCAAGGGACGCCTGGCAATCATCGGCAACGGTCTGAACAAAGTTGACTTCACCAGCGTGCAAAACCTCAACGAGGCGTTGCTCGGCAGTTTGCTGGCCAGTGGTTCTGCGCTGGGCAAGGCCTACAACATCAGTAACGGCACGCCGATCCCTCTGTGGGACGTGGTCAATTACGTCATGCGCAACATGGAAGTCCCACAGGTCACCCGTTACCGTTCCTACGGCCTGGCCTACAGCGTGGCGGCGCTCAACGAGGGTGTGTGCAAGTTGTGGCCGGGGCGTCCCGAACCGACGCTGTCGCGTCTGGGCATGCAGGTCATGAACAAAAATTTCACCCTGGACATCAGCCGCGCCCGGCATTATCTGGATTACGATCCCAAGGTCAGCCTCTGGACGGCGCTCGATGAATTCTGTGGCTGGTGGAAGGCCCAGGCTGTTCGCTGACCCTCGAACCATGACCCCTGACTGAACCGGATTCGGGCTTGGGGGTCAATGGTTGCGGCTGTGGGGTTTATACTGTGCGGCATAAAGCCATTATGTGATTCACTAAGGTTGATTCAATGTCTATGCGAAACGATGCCAACGACGACTTCGATGATGTACCGAGCCTGCGTGCAGACGTTCTCGATGACGACTTTGCGCCGACCGCCCGCACGGTCGTGCACTCGCGCACGGCGCCAGTGGTGAAGGTCAAGGCGGCGAGTACCGGTGCCTTGTGGGCGTTGGTCGGGGCGTTGTTCTTTGCGTTCGCGGGCCTGGCCTGGTGGAGCTTTCAGCAGATCTCCCTGATGGAGCAGCAACTGGTGGCGACCCAGGAAAGCTTCGCGCGAATCAGTGAGGAAGCGGCGGGGCGCCTGCAGGATATTTCCGGAAAGGTTGTTGCCAGCCAGACCAGCGTCAACACTGACAGCGAGGCTTTGAAGCTGCAAATCCGCCAGTTGGAAAGCAAGCTCCAGGACCAGAGCGCCCAGCAGCAAGGTGTTGCCGGCCAGGCCTCGGACCTGGACAAGCGACTGGCACAAATGACCGCGCAAACCACCGAACTGGACAAACGCCTGGCGCAATTGACTGCCCAGGACACCGAACATCAGACGGCCAATACGCAGTTGCAGGCCCAGGTCAAAGCCTTGAGCACTGAATTGGCCGCCCTGAAAAGTGCCCCGTCGGATTCGGAAAAATTCGATGCACAGCTCAAAAGCCTGGGCGCCGATATTGCCGCACTGAAGAAACAAGGCAATCCGAGCGCGGCCATCGAGCGTCTCGAACAAGACATGATCGTGGTCAAGAGCGTGCAGGACAACCGTCCGGCGGTCGCGCAGGGTTCGACCAACACGGCCGAGTTCGATGCCTTCCGCAGCCAGGTCACCCGCAATATCAATACCCTTCAGGCGCAGATCCAGAACCTTCAGCAGCAACTGCGCGCCCGGCAGTAATCGACTGCTTCAGGAGGTTCCTGATATCCATGCATCCCCCATTGCCGTCTACGCTCTTGAAACACCACCAGGAACGAGGGATGCGCAATGGGGTTTCTGCATAGGTTCACCTTGCTGTGCGGCATGTTTTTGTTGTGCCTGGGCCAGGCGCAAGCCGCCGGGACGGAAAAGGACGACAGCAAGGCGGCCATAGCCCTGCTGGAAAAAGCCCTGGCCTACTACCACCAGAATGGCGACAAGGCCCTTGCGGCGTTCAGCCGCCAGGGTGAGTTTGTCGACAAGGACCGTTATGTCTTCGTGCTCGACACCAAGGGTGTGATGCTTGCCAGTGGCGGGCCGTCGTCGGCGCTGATTGGCCGGGACGTGTCGGAAGTGCTCGGGCCGGACTTGCAGAAAACCTTCAAGGACGCCCTGAAAGTGCCGGAAGGCAATGGCATTCAGCAGGCGGAATATCGCTGGCAGAACTGGAATGATGGCAAGGTCGAGCGCAAGCATGTCTACTACCAGCGCATTGGCCAGCGGATTCTGGCGGTCGGTTATTACCTGCCCAGGGCCTCCGCCGAACAGGCCATGGCCTTGCTGAACAAAGCGGCAACCGATCTGGCCAAGGACGAAAAGGGCACCCTGACGGCGATCAACTCCCTCAAGGGCGGCTACCTGCAGGATGACCTGTATGTATTTGTCGTCGACCTGGACACCCAGCGTTACGTGGCCCACGGCACCAACCTGCGGCTGATCAATACCGACTTCAGCAAGATCGCAGACCCGGAAGGCAAACCGGTGGGCGAGCCGATTCTGGCTATGATGGCCAAGCAGGATTACGGCGATTACGAATACCGCTGGAAAAACCCGGTGACCGGCAAGGTCGAGAACAAACATGCCTACCTGAAGAAAGTCGGGCATTTTCTGGTGGCGGTCGGGTATTACAGCCCTTGATAGGTGGTGTCTGAAAAATCGCTATCGCGAGCAAGCTCGCTCCCACAGTTGACCGCGTACTCATGAGCGACTCGGTCTAATGTGGGAGCGGGCTTGCTCGCGAATACAAGCGACTCGGTCTGCCTACCGAACCTTATCCTCCCGCCCGCGCAACAACGTGTTCGGCATGGCAATCGCCGCCGCCAGCCCCAGCAGTGAAACGGCCGCACTGACCGTCAACAAGTGCCGGAACGTCAGCAACAACTCGGCACGCAAGGCGTTCTGCGCATCACCTGGCGCGGCATTCAAACCGTCCAGCAACACATTCCCCGAATGACCTTCGGCAATCAGCGACGAGCCGGCCAGGTGCGCGAAACTCGAGTCCTGCAACAACGCCAACAGCAGCGCCGACATCAATGCCACACCCACGGCACCACCCAGCGAACGGAACAGATTGGTGGTGCTGGTGGCGACGCCGATGTCCCGTTGGTCCACCGAGTTCTGCGTGCCGACCAATGACGTCGGGAACTGCATGCCGGAGGCAATCCCGCAGAGCAGCATGAACAGGCTGCTCACGACGAATGCCTGGGGCGGGCTGAACGCCATGCCGATAATCGAGACAGGCATCAGCGCCGCGCCGGCAAGGATCATCGGTTTGTAGCGCCCGGTCACCGAGGTGCGGCGGCCGGCGAAATACGCGCCGATCGGCAAGCCCATGGCCAGGGGCAGCAGGTGCAGGGCGGCGCTGTCGGCACCGGCGCCGGTGACGCTCTGGAAGCGCAGCGGCATCAATACGATCAGTGAGATGGCCTGGAAGCTGGTGAAGAAAATCGTGCACCAGCACAGGATCGCGTTGCGGTTGGCGAACAGATGCATGGGCAGCAACGGCTCCCGTGCCCCTCGCTCGTGGACGACGAACAGCCCCAGCACCAGCACCGCACAGGCCAGCAGCGCCAATACTTCGGCACTGCGCCACGAGTGGCCCTGGCCGACCTGGGTGATGCCCAGCAACAAGGCGGTCAGCCCGATGATCATCAGCACAGTGCCCAGGTAATCGATGATCGGTTTGCGTTGCGGAATCGGCAGCCCCATCAGCGTGCGATGGGCCACCAGCCAGGCACCCAGGCCCAGCGGCAGGTTGATCAGGAACACCCAGCGCCAGGACAGGTATTCGGTCATATAGCCGCCAAGCACCGGGCCGGCCACGCTGGCCACGGCATACATGCTGCTGAAATAGCCCTGGTAACGACCGCGCTCCCGTGGTGGCACGATGTCACCGATGATCGCCTGGCTCACCGAGATCATCCCGCCGGCCCCGATGCCCTGGAGGATCCGGGCCAGCACCAGTTGCTCCATGCTCTGGGCCATGCCGCAGAACACCGATGCCAGGGTGAACAGGCCCATGCCGAACAGCATCAGTTTGCGCCGCCCGTACAGGTCGCCCAGTTTGCCGTAGATCGGCACCGCCACGGTCATGGCCACCATGTAGCCGGAAATCACCCAGGCCAGCAGGCTGACGTCCTTGAATTGCGCGGAAATGGCCGGCATCGAAACGGCGACGATGGTCTGGTCCAGCGCGCCGAGGAAGATCGCCAGCATCAGGGCGATCAGCACGCTGCGGATAGCGGGTTTGGGCGTTTCAGGCTGGTGGAGATTGGTCACGGGAAAACCTGCGGGCAGTGATTGACCCGCAAGTAGCTAGGCGAGCGGGGATGCTCGCCAGTGTAAGTCGGTAGGAAGCTATTCGATAGCCTCGTAAGGAAGCCCGACGTAGTTTTCTGCAATGGTTTTTCGACCCGCTTCAGAGCCGACAAAATACTCCAGCTCCGACTCGGCAATGCGCTGGCTAAAGGCATCGTGATCGTCGAAACGGTGCAGCATCGAGGTCATCCACCAGGAAAACCGTTCGGCCTTCCACACCCGGCGCAGGCAGATTTCCGAGTACTTCTCCAGCAGATCGAGGCGATCTTCGCGGTATACCTTGACCAGGATGTTGAACAGCGTACTGACGTCACTGGCCGCCAGGTTCAGGCCCTTGGCGCCAGTGGGCGGGACGATGTGCGCGGCGTCTCCGACCAGGAACATGCGCCCGTACTGCATGGGTTCGACGACGAAGCTGCGCAGTGGCGCGATGCTTTTTTCGATGGACGGGCCCGTTACCAGCTTGTCCGCCAACTGTTGTGGCAGTCGCGACTTGAGTTCGTCCCAGAAGCGTTGATCCGACCAGCTGTCGACATGATCGCTGGTGGGCACTTGCAGGTAATAACGGGTGCGTGTCGGCGAGCGCATGCTGCACAGCGCGAAACCGCGCTCATGGCGGGCGTAGACCAGCTCTTCGTGGACTGGCGGGGTGTCGGCCAGGATCCCGAGCCAGCCGAACGGATAGATCCGTTCGAAGACTTTCAGGCGGTCGGCGGGAATCGATTGCCGCGCCACTCCATGGAAGCCGTCGCAACCGGCGATGTAGTCGCAATCGAGACGATACCGTTCGCCGTCCTTCTCAAAAGTGACAAACGCTTCGTCGGTTTTCATGCCGTGGGGAACAACGTTGTCGGCTTGATAAATCGTCTGCGCGCCAGCCTCCCGACGAGCGGCCATCAGGTCGCGGGTGACTTCGGTCTGGCCATAGATCATCACGCTCTTGCCCCCCGTCAGGGCGTGCAGATCGATGTGGACCTGGCGTCCGTCGAGGGCCAGTTCGAAGCCGCCATGGACCAGTCCCTCGGCGTCCATGCGCTGACTCACGCCGGCCTGACGCAACAGCTCTACCATGCCTTGTTCAAGCACGCCGGCGCGGATTCGGCCGAGCACGTAGTCCGGGGTCTGGCGTTCTAGAATGAGGGTGTCGATGCCGGCGTTGTGCAGCAATTGGCCGAGCAACAGGCCAGAAGGGCCGGCGCCGATGATGGCGACTTGGGTTTTCAGCGTTTTCATTGTTTTTATGACTCGCAAGCTTCACGCGACCAGGGCCGGTGAATGATTTTTATGGATCGAGTGCTTGCATTTTTCCCTTGCGGGTCTGTCAATTGAAGGTGAAAACTGAGCCGATAGCTGTACATTCTGCCAATCGGTGCGATTATCGCCCGCCATCTACTCCGAGGCCTGGATTGAAGTGATGAACAAGCCTGACCTGCCTTCGATTCCGGTGTTCAAGCTCTACGGTGAAAGCCTGGATTGGCCGACCCCGGACTTGCTGCACTGTGAAACCATTTCCAAACGCAGTCGCGAACATCATTGGGAAATCAAACCTCACCGCCACGCTGATTTGTGCCAGTTGCTCTTCGTGTTCAAAGGTCAGGCCGAGCTTGAAATCGAAGGCAAGCGAACGCAACTGGTGGAACCGGCAATCCAGATCCTGCCACCGCTGTCAGTGCACGGCTTTCGCTTTTCCGAGGATGTGGAAGGGTTTGTCGTGACCCTGGCCGCGCCGCTGATCGCCCACCTGCAGATACAGTTGGGGCAATCGGTCAATGCCCTGGCCCAGTCCGAAAGCTACCCGGCAGGCAAGGACGCCGAGTACCTCAACAGCCTGTTCAGCGCCTTGCAGAACGAATACACCAGCCATCAACCGGCGCGGGAAATGCTCATGCATTCGCTGGTCAGTGTGATCGTGGTGTGGGTCAGCCGCCAGGTGATCCAGCGCCGCACCGCCATGGCGCGACCGCAGCGGGCCCGGGAATACCTCAACGGCTTTATTCAGCTGGTGGAAGAGACCTATCGCCAGCACGTCAAGGTCGAGGACCTGGCCCATCGGCTGGGGATTTCCGTATCCCACCTCAACGGCACCTGTCGTGAGCTGGCGGGGCAACCGGCGTTGCAGATCATGCACGAACGTCAATTGCTGGAGGCCAAGCGTTTGCTGACCTACACCAGCATGACCATTTATGAAATGTCCGACGTGTTGGGGTTTTCCGATCCGACCAACTTCACGCGCCTGTTCCGGCGTCGTGTGGGGATTTCGCCCAAGGCGTTCCGCGACCGCCTGAAGGCCGATCAGGACAACGAAGCCTGACCCCTTCGTTATCGGAGGGCGTTGAGGGTGGCGTTGTGGGGGATGCAGCGTTCGAAGTTGCAACTCGCCGCTTCACGGGGCAGGTTGCGCAGTTGCTCGACGCGCCAGGCCGCAGCGCCATACAGCCCGAGCGTGACCGCGCAGGTGATGAAAATCGCGAGGTATCTTCTTGTTTTGATGTTCATGGCGTTGACCTCTGAACGAATACCTTTCGGTATTACTTTGAGCATAGGTCAGCGCCGGTGAGTTGTGTAGGAGCTGCCGAAGGCTGCGATCTTTTGACTTTGATTTTAAGAAGCAAGATCAAAAGATCGCAGCCTTCGGCAACTCCTACAGGGGGGCGGTGTTACAACCCGATATCCCACTCCGGTTCTTCCGGAAATCTAAGCACCAGAAAATCCAGCAAGCTGCGCAACGCCGTCGGCATGTGCTTGCGCGAGGCATACACCGCATACACATTCATTTGCCGGGGTTCCGCCGCCGGCAGCAGGCGAATCAATTCGCCGCTGTGGATGTGCACGCCGGCCTGGTAGGTGGGCAGCATCGCCACCCCGGCACCGGCGATCGTTGCGCGCAGCAGCGTGCTGGCCTCGTTGGCGCTGATGTTGCCCTGCACCGGTACAGAAACCTGCTCGCCGTCCTGCTCGAAATGCCACAGGCTTTTGCCGAAGTAGGAGTGGGTCAGGCAGTTGTGCAGGCTCAGGTCCTCGACCCGTTGCGGCACCGGGTGCTCACGCAGGTAAGCGGGGGACGCGCAGATCACCGAGCGGCAAACCGTCAGGCGGCGGGCGATCAGGTTCGGGTCCAGGTCGTTGCTGGTGCGGATCGCCAGATCGATGCGCTCATCCACCAGGTTCACGGTGCGGTCGAGCATCTGCATGTCGATGCTGACGCCGGGGTAGCGCCGGACATACGCAGCCATGGCATCGGCCAGTTGTGCCTGGCCGAAGGAGGTGCTGACGCTGATCCGCAGCAGGCCGCGCGGTGCGTCATCCGGTTCGCTGACGGCGGCTTGCATGTCGGAGGACAAGTCGAGCATCTGCCGACAGCGGGGCAGGATCTCGGTGCCGGCAGCGGTCAGGCTCAACTTGCGTGTGGTGCGATGCATCAGGCGCGCGCCGACCCAGTCTTCCAGTTCCGCCAGATACCGCGACACCACCGGCCGTGACAGCTCCAGATGATCGGCGGCGGCCGACTGGCTGCCGAGGTCGACCACCGTGACGAACACGCGCATTGCTTGAAGACGATCCATGATTTGCCCGCTTTCAGAAACAAACTATGTTCAAGCATCGCATTTTTTGTACTGAGTCAGGCAACTAAGCTCTGTTCCATCGCCAAGCAAGGCATTCGGACAACGGAGCAACAGATGATCGGTTTCACCACTTTAAAGCGCATTTTGCTGGCAGGCGTCGCCCTCGGTTTCGCCGCCCATGCAGCCGCCTCGACCTTGACGCTGGATGTCTACAACCCCTGTGATAAAGCGATCTTCCCGGTGACCTCGGTGCTGGTCAGTGGCGAGAAAGAAGCGATCCTGGTGGATGCGCAATTCGGCAAATCCCAGGCCGAGCAGGTGGTGGAAAAAATCCGCGCCAGCGGCAAGCAACTGACCACCATCTACATCAGCCACGGTGATCCGGATTACTACTTCGGCCTCGATACCCTGACGGCTGCGTTCCCCAAGGCGAAGGTCCTCGCCTCGCAGCCGACCGTCGACCACATCAAGCGAACCGTCGACGGCAAACTGGCGTTCTGGGGCCCGAAAATGGGTGCGGACGTGCCGGCCAAAACCATCGTGCCGGACGTGCTCAAGGGTGACAGCCTGATCCTTGAAGGGCAGAAGTTGCAGGTGCTTGGTCTTGAGGGCCCGCAGCCGGATCGCAGCTTTGTGTGGATTCCGTCGCTCAAGGCCGTGGTCGGTGGTGTCGTGGTGGCGCAAAACATCCACGTGTGGATGGCGGACACGCAAACGCCACAGTCCCATGCCGATTGGTTGGCTACGCTGCACTCCATTGAAACCCTGAAACCGCAGACCGTGGTGCCGGGTCATTACCTTGGCGAGAGCGATCGCTCCCTGGCCGCCGTGCAGTTCACCGCCGCATACATCAAGGCCTTCGACGAGGAAACCGCCAAGGCCAAGGATTCCGCCGCGCTGATCGCGGCGATGAAAAAGCGCTTCCCGACCCTGGAAGATGAAAGCTCCCTGGAGCTGAGCGCCAAGGTCGCCAAGGGCGAGATGAAGTGGTAACCCGCCTCAACTGAAATCCTAGAAGCTCAACCCACTGGAGAACGTCATGAGCAAAATCGCAATCATAGGTGCCACCGGTCGTGCCGGTAGCCAACTGCTGGAAGAAGCCCTGCGCCGCGGTCACAGCGTTACCGCCATTGCCCGCGATACATCGAAAATCGACCCGCGTGACGGTGTGGCCGGCAAGGCCGTCGATGCCCTTGATGCCGCTGCGTTGCAAGCTGCGATTGCGGGCCATGACGTGGTTATCAGCGCGGCGCATTTCGCCACGCTACCTGCCGGCGCAGTCGTTGGTCCGGTGAAAAAAGCCGGGGTTAAACGTCTGCTGGTGGTGGGCGGGGCGGGTTCACTGCTATTGCCCGATGGCACTCGAGTGATCGATAGCGAAGGTTTCCCAGAGGCCTACAAGGCAGAGGCCGGCGCGGGTGCCGAATTCCTCGCCAGCTTGCGTGAAGAACGGGATCTGGACTGGACCTTCCTGTCGCCATCGGCAGAATTTGTCGAGGGCGAGCGCACGGGGAAATTCCGCCTCGGTCAGGATGACTTGCTGGTGAGCAGCGAAGGGCGCAGTTGGATTAGCTTTGCCGATTACGCGATTGCAATGCTCGACGAAGTGGAAGCGCCGAAGCATTCGCGGCAGCGGTTTACAGTCGGGTACTAACACCGCAATCCATGTAGGAGCTGCCGCAGGCTGCGATCTTTTGACTTTGACTTTCAAGATCAAAAGATCGCAGCCTGCGGCAGCTCCTACAGATACCGTGGTTCAACGCGACTGCGCCTGCTCCACCAACCAGCCCATCAATTCACGCAACTTCGGCGAAGGCCCGGGTTTTTCGGGGAATACCAGGTAATACGCCAGTCCTGTCGTTACCTTCAAGTCGAATGGCATGACCAGCCGCCCGGCGTTCAGGTCATCGCCGATCAGCGACCAGTCGCCAATCGCCACCCCCGTTCCCTGGGACGCCATCGACATCGCCAGGTCCAGTGTTTCGAAATGCTGGCCCTTGCCGACATTGGTCAAATGCACATTCGCCGCTTTCAACCAGGCCTTCCAGTCCCGCTCGTCTCGGGTCGGGTGCAGCAGCAGGTGCTGTTGCAGATCGGCCGGGCTCTGCAGGGGCATGGGGCCTTCGAGCATCGGTCTGGAACACACCGGCGTGAGTTGTTCGTCGAAGAGTTTTTGCGACATCAATGAATCGTCCGGCGGTGCGCCGTACATCACCGCTGCATCGAATTGCTCGCGATGAAAATCCACCCCGTGCTTGACCGTGGTGGTCAGTTCCACCGGCACGTCCGGGCGTTCCCTTTGCCATTGCAACAGACGCGGCAGCAACCAGCGCATGACGCAGGTCGGTGCCTTGAGCTGCAGGGTTTCGCGCTTCTCGCCGATCTGTTCAACGGCCTCGTCGATCAGGCCGAAAATCTGCTGCACCCGTGGCAGCCATTCCCGTCCCTCGGCTGTCAGGGCAAGGCCTCGGGCCAGGCGGATGAACAGCTCATAACCCAGATGATCTTCCAGCCCGGCGATCTGCCGACTCACCGCGCCCTGGGTGATATGCAGCTGTTCGGCGGCCCGGGTGAAATTGCAGCACTGCGCGGTAATCAGAAAAGTGTGCAGCGCCGGCAGGGGAGGCAGTCGTTTCATTGGGATCCAAGGTATGACGTGAGGACATGGCTAGTATGACTTTTTATCCATTGTTGCGGCTACCTGTCGCCCGTTCCAATGAGGCCATTCCCGGGCCTGCGAATCCATCATAAACACAGCGCACGCCCGGCGTCTCAAACGAACAAAAAGGGCAAAGACATGGCGACGTGCGGCGAAGTATTGGTCAAGTTACTCGAAAACTACGGGGTCGAGCAGGTGTTCGGCATTCCGGGGGTGCATACCGTGGAGCTGTATCGCGGGCTGGCCCGTTCGAGCATCAACCACGTCACGCCGCGTCATGAGCAGGGCGCCGGCTTCATGGCCGACGGCTACGCCCGTACCAGCGGCAAACCGGGTGTGTGCTTCATCATCACCGGCCCTGGCATGACCAACATCACCACCGCCATGGGCCAGGCCTATGCCGATTCGATCCCGATGCTGGTGATCTCCAGCGTGCAATCGCGCAGCCAGTTGGGCGGCGGTCGCGGCAAGCTGCATGAGTTGCCGAACCAGGGCGCACTGTGTGCCGGTGTCGCGGCGTTCTCCCACACCCTGATGTCGGCTTCCGAGCTGCCGGGTGTGTTGGCCCGCGCCTTCGCGCTGTTCCAGGCGGGTCGT
This sequence comes from Pseudomonas monachiensis, assembly GCF_047345015.1. NCBI lineage: Bacteria > Pseudomonadati > Pseudomonadota > Gammaproteobacteria > Pseudomonadales > Pseudomonadaceae > Pseudomonas > Pseudomonas monachiensis. Next base: position 4,948,366 of record NZ_CP178857.1, on the reverse strand, counting down.
CCGCGTCCGGTGCACATTGAAATTCCGCTGGATGTCCTGGTTGAAGAAGCCGACGACTTGCTCAGCAGCCTGCCGGTCAATATCGACCGCGCTGGCGCTTCGCCGAGCGCCGTGTCGCGCATGACTGAATTGCTGGCCGGTGCCAAGCGTCCGCTGATCCTCGCCGGTGGCGGCGCCATCGACGCGGCCGTCGAGTTGACTGAGCTGGCAGAATTGCTGGACGCGCCAGTCGCCTTGACCATCAATGCCAAGGGCATGCTCGCCTCCGGCCACCCGCTGCTGATCGGCTCGACCCAGAGCCTGGTCGCCACCCGTGCACTGGTTGCCGAGGCCGACGTGGTACTGGCCATCGGCACCGAACTGGCCGAAACCGACTACGACGTGACCTTCGCCGGTGGCTTCGAAATTCCTGGCAAGTTGCTGCGCGTCGATATCGACCCGGACCAGACCGTGCGCAACTACCCGCCGCACGTGGCACTGGTGGCCGACTCGCGCAACGCCGCCCAGGCTTTGCTCAGCGCCCTGTCACACAAATCCCTGGCCGAGCGCCGCAACGATTGGGGCCAGGTACGTGCCGCCCGTCTGCGTGAAGACCTGGCCGCGACCTGGGATGCACCGACCCTCGCCCAGACCCGCTTCCTCGAAACCGTTCTGCAGGAATTGCCGGACGCGGTGTTCGTCGGCGACTCGACCCAACCGGTATACACCGGCAACCTGACGTTCAACCCGGAGCGTCCGCGTCGCTGGTTCAACTCGTCCACCGGTTACGGCACCCTCGGCTACGCCCTGCCGGCGGCGATTGGCGCCTGGTTGGGTGGCAGCGTCGAAGGTGGTGCGCGGCCTCCGGTGGTGTGCCTGATCGGCGACGGTGGCCTGCAGTTCACCCTGCCGGAACTGGCCAGCGCCGTTGAAGCGCGCACCCCGGTGATCGTGCTGCTGTGGAATAACCAGGGCTACGAAGAGATCAAGAAGTACATGGTCAACCGTGCCATCGAGCCGGTGGGCGTGGACATCTACACCCCGGACTTCATCGGTGTGGCCAAGGCATTGGGTTGCGCCGCCGAAGCGGTCAGCAGTGTCGAGCAACTGCGTGGCGCATTGCGTGTGGCTACCGATCGCCAGGGCCCGACCCTGATTGAAATCGACCAGACCCAGTGGATGCAGGCGGTGTCGAAATGACTTTCCCTACGACCCTGGATGGCCTGTACATCAACGGCCAATGGTCGGCCGGCAACGAACACCTGCGGGTGATCAACCCGGCGACCGAAGCCCTGTTGACCACCGTCAATGGCGGCGATGAGCGCGCCGTTGACCACGCGGTGAGCGCGGCGACCCAGGCGTTCGCCGACTGGTCGAAAACCACGGGCGCCGAGCGCGGCGCGATCCTGCGCAAAATCGCCGTGGGGGTGCAGGCCAATCGTGAAAAGCTGATGCACTTGCAGTCGAGCAACAACGGCAAGCCGCAGTTCGAAGCCGCGATTGATGTCGATGACGTGATCGCCACTTTCGAGTATTACGCCGGTCTCGCCGAAGGGCTGGATGCCAAACAAGACAGCGCGATAGAACTGCCGACCGACGACTTCAGCGCACGTTTGCGCCGCGAGCCGTGCGGTGTGGTCGGCCTGATCGTGCCGTGGAATTTCCCGATGGTCACCACCGCGTGGAAACTCGCCCCGGCCCTGGCCGCCGGTTGCTGCGTGGTGCTCAAGCCTTCGGAAGTGACGCCGCTGCCGGAGCTGGAACTGGCAGCGATCATCGCGCAAGCCGGGTTGCCGGCAGGCGTGTTCAACCTGGTGTGCGGCACCGGTCTTGCGGTTGGCGCGCCCCTGTCGGCTGACTCGCGCATCGCGAAAATTTCCTTCACCGGCAGCAATGCGGTCGGCGTGCAGGTCATGCAGCGGGCGGCGGAAACCGTCAAGGGCGTGAGCCTGGAACTGGGCGGAAAATCCTCGCTGCTGGTACTGGCCGATGCCGATCTCGACCTGGCGGTGGAAGTGGCCTGTGGCGGTGGTTTCTTCAACGCCGGGCAGATGTGCTCCGCCACCAGCCGCGTGCTGGTCGCCGATGAACTGGCCGATGAATTCCTGAGCCGAGTGAAGACCCGTGCCGAAGCCATTCGCGTGGCCGACCCGTTCGACCCGGACGTGGAAATGGGCGCGCTGGTCAATCAGGCGCAATACCAGCGCGTGCTCGGTCACATCGATCGCGGTTTGAGTGCCGGCGCCAAGCTGGTTTGCGGTGGCAATCGCCCGGCAGACCTGCCGCGCGGATATTTTTTGCAGCCGACGGTGTTTACCGACGTGCCCCAGGGCAGTGCGCTGTGGAATGAAGAGATTTTTGGTCCGGTGATCTGCGTACGCCGTTTCGCCTCTGAAGCCGAGGCGATTGCCCTGGCCAACGACAGCCAGTTTGGCCTGGTCGCCAGTGTGGTGACACGCAATGCACAGACCGCTGACCGTGTCGCCAACGCTTTGCAGGCGGGGCTTGTGTGGATCAATGCGCCGCAGGTGATCTTCCCGCAGACCGCCTGGGGTGGCTACAAGCAGAGCAGCATCGGCCGTGAATTGGGGCCGTGGGGCTTGCAGGCTTTCCAGGAAATCAAACACGTGATCCGGGCCGTCTGAAGGCACGAAAAAGGTGAGTGCATGCCTCGCGTTGAGGCATGCGCTGGCGTCATGGCTTCAATGAGTTTTTATCGATAGTCAGGTGTTTTACACGACCTCAGGATGAACTCGCTGGCTCAGCCAAGCCCCCGAAAATACGAGGGCTAACGCTGGTCCGGTCGCGCGGATGCAACAGTTTCGACCTGCCTTATACCTACAAAAACAAAGGGAGTCCGTAATGGGCGAGCATGATCTGAACAGACGTCAATTTATCAAGACCGTAGGCGTAGCCTCGGTTGCAGCGGCAGCCATGAGCATGCCGTTCATCAAGGCCAATGCCAGCGACACACGTTTTGCCGGCAAGACCCTGCGTTTGCTGACCTGGTCCGATGACACCGGCCTGGCTGCGCTACGCAACATCGCCGCGACGTTCGAAGACAAGTACGGCTGCAAGGTCATCGCCGACCGCACCGGCAGTACCTCGGAAATGGTCGCCAAGCTCAAGGCCGGCGGTGATCGTCCGCAGTACGACATCATCACCCTGGCAGGCGTCGGCGCCGAAGGTCTGGCCGCCGCCAACCTGCTGGAAAAACCCGACCTCAACCGCATTCCCAACCTCGTCGATGTACCGGAGAAATACCGCACCGGCGCCAATGGCCACGGTATCGGTTACCTGCTGTGGTGCAACAGCCTGGTCTACAGCACCCGCACCCAGAAAGAAGCCCCGACCAGCTACGCCTCCCTGTGGGATGCCGACGCGGCGCCGAACATCTTCCTGCCGCCGCCGAACTGGACCGAGGCCATGGACCTGATCATCATTGCCGCCAAACTGGCCGGTGGTGACGAACACAACATCGAGCCTGGCTTCAAGAAACTCGCCGAGCTGAAAGATCGTGTGGTGACCCTGGGCGAAAACCCGAACCAGATCGCCGAACTGTTCCGCACCGGTTCCCTGGACATGGGTGGCCTGTACGCACCGGCCTTCTTCCCGAAACAGATCCGCGACCCGAACTACGGCCTGGGCGCCACGTTCGGCATGAAGGAAGGTTTCTACACCGACCTGATGCTGTCGGTGATGCCGAAGAACCGTCCGGGCGATACCGATATGGCCTACGCCTTCATCAACCACTCCCTGGACCCGCTGGTGCAGGGCAAGATGGCTGAAGACATCTACAACGGCCCGGTCAACGCCAAGGCGATCATCTCCGCCGAAGCACGCAAGAGCCCGTACATCCTCACGCCGGAGCAGATTGCCGAGAAAGCGATCATGCACGACAACGCCTTCCTGGCGACTGTGCATGACCAATGGATTCGTCGTTACACGGAAATCTTTTCTTCCTGATCCGTAGGAGCTGCCGAAGGCTGCGATCTTTAGATCCTGCTCTTCGGTAGCTCTGAAAAAGATCAAAAGATCGCAGCCTGCGGCAGCTCCTACAGGGGGGCCGTACAGGCTGATATTTCTGATCTTCCATTGACGAGACCCTTTGCTATGGAACACCAACCTCTGACTCATCCGGTGAGTGCCGCCCCCGTGCGCGCCGCTCGGGGTGTTTCGCCAACGACGCGCGCCTGGCTTTTCCTCACGCCGTCGATGCTGTTTCTCGGCGTGCTGATCGCCGCGAGCCTGCTGGTACTGCGCATGAGCGTGGGCACCAAGGGCGCGGAATGGTCCGGGTTCAGCCTGGCCAGTTACGCCCAGTTGCTGGAACCCTATTACCTCAAGTCGCTGATGCTGACCCTGCGCCTGGCGCTGATCAGCGCGGTGATCGCAGTGATCCTGGCGATCCCGGTGGCCTACACCATGTCGCGCCTGACCTCACCGTTCGTGCGGCGGATCTTCCTGGCGGCGGTGTTGCTGCCCTTGCTGGTCAACCTGTTGCTGCAAAGCTACGGCTGGCTGGTGATCCTCGGCCCTGGCGGCATGCTCAACCAGGCACTGATGGGCCTGGGCCTGATCAAGCGCCCGATCATGCTGTTGTACAACCAGAACGGCGTGTTGATGGGCCTGGTGCAAACCGCCTTCCCGCTGGCCGTGTTGCCGATTGCCAGCGCCATGCGCGGCGTCGCCCGCAGTTACGAAGAAGCTGCCGCCACCCTTGGCGCCAGTCGCTTCCAAGTGTTCCGCCAAGTGGTGTTGCCGATGAGCCTGCCGGGGATCATTACCGGCGCGACCCTGGTGTTCGCCTACAACGCCAGCAGTTTCGTGGTGCCCTTGCTGCTCGGCGGCCGGCGCGTGCCGATGCTGGCGGTGATGGTGCATGACCAGATCGCCCCGCTGATGAACTGGCCCGCCGCATCCGCTGCCGGTGTGGTGCTGATCGTCACCACCCTCGCGATCATGACCCTGTCCGAATACATCACTGGCCGCCGTCGCCGCATGCTGGAGGCTTCGCAATGAGTACCCTGATCAAGAAGCGCCAGTTGTTGCCGGGTGATACCGGCAAGTTTGCCGGCATCCTCTCGGGCTTCATCCTGCTGTTGGCGGTGTTGCCGATTCTGACCATGATCGTGATGTCGTTCAGCGGTGCGTCGAACCTCGATTTCCCGCCGAGCAGCTACAGCCTGCAATGGTACAAGGCCGCCTGGCACACCTTCGTGTCGCCGGACGCCAGTGACGTCCTGAGCCTCGGCCAGGCCATGAGCACCAGCCTGCTGGTGTCGTGCCTGACCATGGTTTTCGCCACGATCATCGCGGTGCCGGCGGCCTACGCGCTGACCCGTTGCGAGTTCCGTGGCAAGGCCGTGGCGCTGCAACTGATGTCGTTGCCGCTGGTGTTCCCGATGGTGGTGCTGGGCCTGGCGTTGCTGCTGGTGTTCGACAGCCTGCCGTTCCACATGACCACCTCGCGCCTGGTGATTGCCCACGTGATCCTCGCGTTGCCGTTCGTGGTGAAGAACTGCACGGCGGCGATGCTTTCCATCGGCAGCGAAGTCGAAGAGGCCGCGCAAATGCTCGGCGCTTCACCGCTGCGGGCGATTGTCGATGTGGTGGTGCCGTTGATGAAGTCGGGGATTCTGGCGGGCATGCTGCTGGCGTTCATCGTCTCGTTCAACGAATTCACCGTGACCTACTTCCTCTACACCATCGACGTCATGACCGTGCCGATCTGGATGTACAGCCGCACCGTGTCTTCGCTCGACCCAACCGTATTTTCGTTTGCCGTGCTGATCGTGCTGATCGACTTCGTCCTGATCTGGGCGCTGGAGAAGCTGGTTGGTGAAGGTGGCGTTTCGTTCTGATTTCTTGAGGTGATTCACATGTCTGGTCTGATTCTGGAAAACGTCGAGAAACATTACGGCTCGGCCTGCGCGGTAACGGATGTGAACCTGCATTTGCCCGAGGGCAAACTGGTGTGTTTCCTCGGCCCTTCGGGTTGTGGCAAAACCACCTTGCTGCGCATGATCGCCGGCCTTGAAACCCTGACCGGCGGCGAGATCCGCCTGGATGGCGAAGACATCGGCAACACCCCGGCGCACCTGCGCAACTTCGGCATGGTGTTCCAGTCCCTGGCGCTGTTCCCGCACATGACAGTCGGGGAGAACATCGCCTATCCGCTGAAACTGCGTGGAGTCAGCAAGGCTGACCAACAGGCGCGGGTGGTGGAATTGCTGGAACTGATCCAGCTGCAGCAGATGATCAATCGCCCGGTGGCCAAGCTGTCCGGCGGCCAACGCCAGCGCGTGGCGATTGCCCGGGCGATTGCCTCACACCCGAAAATCCTCCTGCTCGACGAACCGCTGTCAGCGCTGGACGCCAAGCTGCGCGAGTCGATGCAGGTGGAAATCCGTCAACTGCAACAACGCCTGAACATCACCACCATCATGGTGACCCACGACCAGCGTGAAGCCATGACCATGGCCGATATCGTGGTCGTATTGGGTGAACACAAGGTGCAGCAGGTGGGTACGCCGATCGAGATCTACCGGCACCCGGCCAACGAGTTCGTCGCGGACTTCATCGGCTCGGGCAACATTTTCCCGGCCACGGCGCTGGGTAACGGCAAGGTCAGCCTGCCGGGCGGCGATGCGCTGCAAGTACCGATCTGCAGCAGCATCGTGGTCGGTGAAAAGGTGAAGATGCTGATTCGCCCGGAAGACTTGCAACTGTCAGCGCCACAAGCGACGGCGGGCAACCGCCTGCTGGGCAAAGTGACCTTCGTGCGCGATATCGGCGCGACTATCGAGACCACGGTGGAGTGTTCAGGGGTGTCCTTTACCGCGCTGAGCACGCCGTGCCAGGGCTTTGGCTTGAGCGTTGGGCATCCGGTGTCGGTGACCTTGCCGGTGGAGGCTTGCCGGGTACTTGGGGCTTGATCCGGATTTGATGCTGTTTGTGCTGGCCTCATCGCGAGCAAGCTCGCTCCCACAGTAGATCTGAAGTGTTCACAAGTATTGTGTTCGCAGGAGATCCAATGTGGGAGCGAGCTTGCTCGCGATGAGGCCGGCACTGCTTGCAAAGAAACAAGCTCAAACCGATAACCGCAACCGCGCCAGATCCCTTAACGGCGGAGCCCCGAACAATCGGCTGTACTCCCGGCTGAACTGCGAAGGGCTTTCATACCCGACCCGATACCCTGCCGCCGAAGCCTCCAGCCCTTCGGCCAGCATCAGCCGCCGTGCTTCCTGCAGGCGCAGCTGCTTCTGATACTGCAACGGGCTCATCGCCGTCATCGCCTTGAAACGATGATGCAGCGTCGACACGCTCAGGTTCACTTCCTTGGCCAGATCATCAATGCGCAACGGCTGTTCGAAATTGCCGTTGAGCCATTTGATCGCCTGGCTGATGCGATGGCTCTGACTGTTGGCGATGGCGATTTCGTACAGCCTATGTCCCTGTTTGCTGCGTAACAGTCGATAGAGGATCTCCCGGCGAATCAGCGGCGCCAGCATGGCGATGTCTTTCGGCGTGTCCAGCAACCGTGCCAGACGCAGCACCGCATCAAGCATCGCGGTGTCGAGTTTTTCGACATACAGCCCGCGCCCGGCCGGCCGGGTGGGCACGCCGAGGGGGCCGGCGTCGGCGATAAGTGCGGTGATTTCCGTCGGGTCGATGTCCAGGCGCAGGGCCAGGATCGGTTCCTCAGGCGAGACATCCACCACCCGTCCACTGAGCGGCATCGAGACCGAGACCACCAGGTAGTTCAATGGGTCATAGTTGAAGTACTCGTTGGCCAACTGAACTTCCTTGCGCCCCTGGGCCATGATGCACAGCGCCGGTTGCGCCAGAACCGGGGCGAACTCGTGGGACTGGCTGTGGCGGGACATGAATAGCGAGCCGATGGCCGTGGCATAACTGCCATCTTCGGCGGTGTTGCGGCGGATGATGGCCGCCAGTTCCGCGCGCTGCTTTTCCATGTCGGTGTCCAGCGGGGCTTGAAAGTGATCGAGCGACGACATGCGAGGCATCCTCGGCAAGGCATGGAGGGAGTGGTGCAGAGCATAAGTTTGTGCAAGCGGCAGCGGTAGACACATCCTGCCGGATGCTTGCCTGATTCTGCCTGGGGTTGGTTTCGTACCCAAGCACGGCCAACGCACAGGCGCGCTTGAACTAACGCCGATAACCCCGTAGGAGCTGCCGAAGGCTGCGATCTTTTGATTTTGAAAGTGAAAGTCAAAAGATCGCAGCCTTCGGCAGCTCCTACACAAAGCTCGTATGGCAGAACCGTGACAGTGTTTTACAGCTTGTTACAGGCTTGTCATGCAGTTTCGCAGGATTGTGCAACGCACCGGCAGGAATCGACTAACGAGAAAGGCGTCGCGACCCTTAACCTTTGATCCTGTCGCAGCCCGTCCCCTGGCTGCCACGCGACTCCCCGGGAGGGTTGAACATGTCCACGCAAATCCCCGTCAGTCATATGGCCTTCGTTCGAGCGCGCGCCGGGCGTTCGGCGGAACTCGGTGTGCGCCTCAGCGCCCTGATCGAACCGTCCCGTGCAGCGCCAGGCTGCCTGAGCTTTTCCTTGCAGCATTCGCAATGCGATCCGCAGTTGTGGCTGGTGTCCGGTTTCTGGAGCAATCAACAGGCTATGACCGCGTACTTCAACACGCCGGCGATGGAGATTTTTGCCGAGTTGGTGCAGGAGCTGGTGGTCAACAGCCTGGACTTCCACACCTTCAAGGATGTCTCGGCGGCGCAGGCTCTGGGACAGTCCGAAGTGGCGGTACACAAACTGGCCGGTTGAGGGTTTAATGACGGCATTCTCAATCAGCCAGGATGCGCGACATGGCACGTAAAGCCTTTGATCACTTCGAAGCTGTTTCCGCTGTAGTACCGGGCGAGGGTGGTTACCACGCCGCTATCGCCGTCAAAGCGCTGGGTGGTGCCGGCGCCCCGCGTTTTCACAAAGTGCTGGAAGGCCAGATCTTCAAGACCGCTCACGAGGCCGATGATGCGGCCGCCAAGGAGCTGACCCGCCTCAAGGACGTCAAGGAAAACACCGACCTGCTCTGGTGATTCTCACCGCCCCGGGCGGTACATCTTGAACAACGCCTCAGGCCCCAGCTGGAAATAATCCGCCGGCCCGCCGCCGCGCAGAATCGGTTCTGCCGCGGCGGTGTCGTATACCCCATCCTTCAACAGCCATTTGGCGATATGCACGGCGACCACTTCGCCGAGGATCAGCCAGCTCGGCACCACGTTGCCGTCCGCCCGTTGCAACTGGATGATCTGCGTGACCTTGCACTCGAAGGACACCGGGCTCTCTGCCACCCGCGGCACCTGAATGACCTTCGAGGCAGCGGTCGTCAGCCCGGCCAGTTCGAATTCGTTGACCTCAGGCCCGACCATGGCGCAGCTCTGGTTCATCTGCTCGGCCAGCGGCCGGGTGGCCAGGTTCCAGGCGAACTCGCCGGTCTGTTCGATGTTGTTCAGGCTGTCTTTGCGCCCGACGCTGGAAAAACCAATGATCGGCGGGATGTAGTTGAAGGCGTTGAAGAAGCTGTAGGGCGCCAGGTTCAAGCGGCCCTCGGCGTCCTGTGAAGAGATCCAGCCGATGGGGCGCGGGCCGACGATGGCGTTGAACGGATCGTGGGGCAGGCCGTGGCCGTTGGCGGGTTCGTAGAAGTGGATGTCGTCGGGCATGGGATTTCCAGAAGGCAGCATTTGAAGATCGACCATAGTGCTAGGGCCAGACGCTGATTTCCAGTCATGCGCAACCCTGTGGGAGCGAGCTTGCTCGCGATTGCGGACTGACATTCAGCATGGATGTCGACTGAATGTCAGTCATCGCGAGCAAGCTCGCTCCCACAGGTTTTATGTGATTACCAGACTTTGTGGCCCCCAAAAACGACCAAGCCCGGCCGAAGCCGGGCCGTGAGCTTCCCTCCACGATCAGCCGATAGCTTCAGCGCTACCGGTTTTGTCGAAACCGTCGGCAGCGACAGCGTCCGCGGTGCCGGTTTTATCGAAGCCGTCCGAGGCATAGGTGCCCGAGTGGCTGCGTTCGATGGCAGCGCTGGCATCGGAGCCGAAAGAGGCCGAGCCGGTTTTGTCGTAGCCATCGGCGGCGAACGTGTTGGCGGCCAGTACGGAAAGGGCCAGGGCAAGGATCAGTTTGGTTTTCATGGTGGTGACTCCCGTCTCGTTGGCGTTTAGTGGAAAAAAGCCAAGACGCCAGATAAATCGATTAAATTTCGCAATTAAATCCTGCTACTGATCGATTAATTGGATGTTAAGGTCGTCAGGCTTTTTCGCTTTCAAGGACTGAGTGAGCACATCGCAATGAATCGATCAGGCCGTTAAAGGTTGGGCGGCGAGCATTAACGCGTGATTAATCGGCTCTTTTACCTGGGTGACAGGTTTTTCATGAAGCCCTTACCCATTTTCACTGCCGCAACGCCAATCCGGGCTCCGGCCGAACTGACTTGATGTCGAGTCGGCTCCATTCGCGAGCAAGCCCGCTCCCACATTTAACCGGGTTGTTCCAGAAGGAACGCGGTCGAATGTGGGAGCGGGCTTGCTCGCGAAGAGGCCAGTACTGCCAGCTTCGATCTATCTGTCAGTCAGTGACGATCCGCGAATGCTTGCGGGTGTCTTTCATGGTGACGTACACCAGCAACGACACGGCAATGCACGCGGTAACGTACCAGTAGTAACCCGTCTCCATGCCGATGCTCTTGAACCACAGCGCGATGTATTCAGCGGTGCCGCCGAAAATCGAGACGGTCAGTGCGTACGGCAGGCCGACGCCCAGGGCGCGGATTTCGGTTGGGAACAGTTCGGCTTTCACCACCGCGTTGATCGAGGTGTAGCCGCTGACGATGATCAGCGCCGCCATGATCAGGAAGAACGCGCCCCACCAGGTCGTAATGGTGTGCAGGGTGGTCAGGATCGGTACGGTGAACAGCGTGCCCAGAATGCCGAAGGCAATCAGGATCGGCCGGCGACCGATTTTATCCGACAGCCCGCCGATGATCGGTTGCAGGCACATGAACAGGAACAGCGTGGCGGCGGAAATGGTGGTGGAGTCGGAAATGCTCATGCCGACGGTATTCACCAGGTATTTCTGCATGTAGGTGGTGTAGGTGTAGAACGCCAGCGTACCGCCCATGGTCAGGCCAACCACGGTCATCAGTTCCTTCGGGTGGCGCATCAAGGTGCGCATCGCGCTTTCCTTGGCTTTTTCTTTCTTGGTGAAGGACTCGGTCTCTTCCATGCCGCGACGCAGGTACAGCGCAACCACGGCACACAGCGCGCCGATGGCGAACGGGATGCGCCAGCCCCAGGCGTAGAGCTCCTCGGTGGTCAGGAAGTTCTGCAGGACAATCAGCACCGCCAAAGCGATGAGCTGGCCGGAGATCAGGGTCACGTACTGGAAGCTGGAGTAGAAACCGCGACGCTCCTTGGTTGCCATCTCGCTGAGGTAAGTGGCGGAGGTGCCGTATTCGCCACCCACCGACAGGCCTTGCAGCAAGCGCGCGAACACCAGCAGGATCGGTGCGCCGATGCCGATGACTTCATAACTCGGGCTCAGGGCGATCAGCAGCGAGCCGAAGCACATCAGGTACACCGAGGCCATCAGGGCCTTTTTGCGCCCGACCTTGTCGGCATACAGACCCATCAGCCAGCCACCGATCGGACGCATCAGGAAGCCCACGGCGAAGATCGCGGCGGTGTTGAGCAGTTGTGCGGTGGTGTCGCCTTTGGGGAAGAAGGTCTTGGCGAAGTACAGGGAGAAGGCGGCGTAGACGTACCAGTCGTACCACTCGACCATGTTGCCGACAGAACCGCTGAAAATCGATTTGATGCGACTGGCGGTGGTTCTTTCTTTAGCCGGCGTGGCAGCCGACCCAAGGGGCAGGGCGTTGGAGTTATCCATTGAAGGATCCTTCATTTAATTGTTTTTGTGGAGCGCGAATAAACGCAGCCTGCCAGGGCTATAGCAGGAGCTGTGCCAACGGGGAGAGGGCCGGTTTAGAGGGGGCAGGATGTTTGGCTGAGCGGAAATCCGCCTATGAGGATGTTTGCGTGAGCGGAAATCCGCTGAAAAGATCGCAGCCTTCGGCAGCTCCTACAGGGACATCGCGTTCATCGGTAGGAGCTGCCGAAGGCTGCGATCTTTTGATTTTGAGGGCTACTCGCTTAAAAACATCTCCCGGGTCAGACCATGCCGCTGCATCTTTTCATTGAAGGTCCGGCGCGGCAGTTGCAGTTCTTCGAGCACCGCTTTCACATCGCCCTTGTGCCGGGTCAATGCCGCACGCAGGCATTGCGCTTCGAACGCTTCCTGTTGCGCCGCCAGTGACTGGCCGGGCTCGATGCCCAAGGGCTCCGGCTCACCGAGCCCCAATACCTGACGCTCGGCGACGTTCGCCAGTTCGCGCACGTTGCCCGGCCAGTCGTGGCTCAGCAAGTGACTCAACTGGGCACCGCTCAACGGTGGAAACTTGCGTCCCAGGCGTTCGGCGGCGTTTTGTGCAAAGGATTCAAACAGCAGGGGTATGTCTTCACGGCGTTCGCGCAAGGGCGGCAGACGTAGTTCCGCGACGTTCAAACGATAGGCCAGGTCTTCGCGGAAACGTCCGGCCCGCGCTTCGTCGAGCAGGTCCGGCTTGGTCGCGGCAATGATGCGCAAATCCACGCGGATGCTCTGGTTCGAGCCCAGCCGTTCAAGCTTCTGCTCCTGTAACACCCGCAGCAGTTTCACCTGCTGGGCCAGGGGCATGCTTTCGATTTCATCGAGAAACAGCGTGCCGCCGTCGGCGTACTCGAGCTTGCCGATGCGCTTGCCGGACGCACCGGTAAACGCGCCGCTCTCGTGACCGAACAGCTCGGCCTCGAACAATTGCTCGGGAATGGCCGCGCAGTTGAGCGCGACAAAGGGCTTGTCGGCCCGCGGCCCGAAGTCGTGCAGGCAACGCGCGACCAGTTCCTTGCCGCTACCGGTTTCGCCGCGAATCAGCACGTTGACCGGCAATGCTGCCAGGTCCAGAACTTGCCGTCGCAGGGTCTGCAAGCCCCGGGACACGCCAAGCAGCGTGGCATCCAGTTTGGCACGGTTGTCCGCCTGCTCGTGCAGCGCGCGGTTCTCCAGCACCAGCCGGCGCTTGTCGAGGGCGCGGCGCAGGCTGCCGAGCAGGGTTTGCGGGCTGAAAGGTTTTTCGAGGAAATCGTAGGCACCGTCGCGCATGGCCTCGACGGCCATCGGTACATCGCCGTGGCCGGTCAGCAGGATCACCGGCAAATCGGCATCCCGGCGTTGCACCTCGGCCAACAGTTCCAGGCCGGTCATGCCGGGCATGCGCACGTCGCTGAGAATCACCCCGGCAAAATGCCTGGGCAACTGCGCCAGGCACTCGTCGGCGCGGCTGAACAACTGCACCTCGAAACCCGACAGGCTCAACCATTGCTCGACGGCACTGCGAATGCTGCTTTCGTCGTCGACCACGATCACTGAGTTCAGCATGGTTCATGCACCTCCAGGTCGATGGGCAAAGTCATGGTAAACACGGCGCCTTTGTCATGATTGTCGGCAGTCAGGCGCCCGCCGGATTCATGAACGATGGCAAAGGACACGGCCAGCCCGATCCCCAGGCCATCGCCCACCGGCTTGGTGGTGAAGAACGGATCGAAGACCTTGGGCAGGTTCTCTTCGGCGATACCGCCACCGTTGTCGATCACGCTCAGGCGCCACAATTGTTCGTCGGCTTCGAGGCGGATTTCCAGGCGTTTGCAGGGTTTATCCTGCATCGCATCGAGGGCATTGCGCAGCAGGTTGATCAGCACCTGTTCCAGGCGAATCGCATCGCCACGCACCCAGGCCGGGCGGGTCAGGTGCAGCACGGTGCTGACCTGTTCGTCGCGCAACCGGGTGTCGAGCAGTTGCAGCGACTGATCCACCACCGCCGCCAGGTCCAGGCGTTCGCGCAAACCGCCGGGGCTTTTGCGGGCGAAGGTTTTCAGATGGCCGGTGAGGGCCGCCATGCGGGTGAGCATTTCATCCACTGGCTTGAGCGCCTTGTAGGCGTCATCGACTCGACCGTGGTCGAGCAACAGGCGCAAGGTCGCCAGTTGCATGCGCTGGGCGGTGAGCGGTTGGTTGATCTCATGGGCCAGGGCGGCGGACATTTGCCCCAGCGCGGCGAGTTTGGCCGATTGCACCAGGCCTTCCTGAGCGGTGCGCAGGTCGCGGGTACGCTCTTCTACAAGCTGCTCGAGTTCTTCGCGACTGCGTTGACGCAGTTTGGCCAGGCGCCAGCGTTGATTGAGAAACAGCAGCAGGAACACCAGGGTCAGCCATAGCCCGGCCGCGGCGAGGGCGGCGTTGCGGCTGTCTTCGAAGGCAACTTGCGGACGCCGCAGCAGGTGCAGCGTCCAGCCTTCGGTGCTCAGCGGCAGGGATTCCCACAGGTAATCGGCCTTGCCGTCCGGGCCATCGACCCGAGCCAGGTCGCTGTTGTCATCGAAGCGCCGCAACGATTGAAACTCAAGTAGCGTCAGCGGCTGCTTGTCGTACTGGCGGGTGGTCTTGAGTTCGGCGTGGTCGCTGTCGCTCAGCGGCTTGAGCAGGCGATAGCGCCAGCCCGGCTGGTTGGCGATGAAGATGATTCCACGTGCGTCGCTGACCAGCAAGGTGTCGCTGCCCTGACGCCACTCGCGTTCCAGTTCGGGGAACTCCAGTTTCACCACCATGGCACCGAGGAACTGACCGTCGTCATCGCTGACCGCGCTGGAGAGGAAGTAGCCGGGAATGCCGCTGGTCACCCCCACGGCATAAAAGCGACCGGTGCCCTGGGTACGGGTCTGGTTGAAATAGGGACGGAAACCGTAGTTGTGGCCGACATAACTGCTGGGCAAACGCCAATTGCTCGCGGCTACGGCCAGACCGGTGCGATCGAGCAGTTCCAGGGTCGAGGATTCGGCGGCGCCGTTGATCTTTTCCAGTTTGCGGTTCAGCGCATCCTGTTGCTCGGGGCTCACCGCCCCCTTGAGCGCCGAGCGCAGCTCCGGGTCCAGCGCCAGCACCGCGGGCAGGGCGCGGTAACGTTCGATCAGGGTGTGCAGGGATGTGGCATACAGCGCCAGTTGCTGATTGGCGCGAGCCGCGTCCTCGACCATTGACTGGCGCACGGTGTGGCGCATCGCCAGGGTGGCGGCGATGGCGGCACCGGCGATGATCAATAAGGTGTAGAGCGCCAGGCGCAGGGGGCGGGAGGTCGTCAACATGCAGTGAACAACAGGCCAAAATGGGGGAAGGCACCATAGCATGCGAAGGGCGGTCTGCTCTCGCCGGAGTACAGATATCCGGCCGAAAAAAAACCGGTCTGTCGTTGCCGACAAACCGGTTTTTTCAGCGGAGCTGAGTGCCGTTTATTGCACTTCCACCGCCAGGCTTTCACTGATCTTTTTCTGCCAGATGGCAGGACCGGTGATGTGTACCGACTCGCCCTTGCTGTCGACCGCAACGGTCACAGGCATGTCTTTGACGTCGAACTCGTAGATCGCTTCCATGCCCAGTTCGGCGAAAGCGACCACGCGGGATTTCTTGATCGCTTGCGCCACCAGGTAAGCCGCGCCACCTACAGCCATCAGATAAACGGCTTTGTGGTCCTTGATCGCTTCGATCGCGGTAGGGCCGCGCTCGGATTTGCCGATCATGCCCAGCAGGCCTGTCTGCTCGAGGATCTGACGGGTGAACTTGTCCATCCGCGTGGCGGTAGTCGGGCCCGCCGGGCCAACCACTTCTTCGCGCACCGGATCAACCGGGCCGACGTAATAGATGAAGCGACCTTTCAGATCGACCGGCAGGGTTTCGCCCTTGTTCAGCATCTCGACCATGCGCTTGTGCGCCGCGTCGCGACCGGTGAGCATCTTGCCGTTGAGCAGGACGGTTTCGCCCGGCTTCCAGCTCTGCACGTCTTCCGGGGTCAGGGTGTCGAGGTTGACGCGACGGGCCGACGGACCGGCTTCCCAGACGATTTCCGGGTAGGCGTCCAAAGGTGGCGCTTCCTGGGCAACCGGGCCGGAACCGTCGAGCACGAAGTGCGTGTGACGGGTGGCGGCGCAGTTCGGGATCATGCACACCGGCAGCGAAGCGGCGTGGGTCGGGTAGTCCATGATCTTCACGTCAAGCACGGTGGTCAGGCCACCGAGGCCCTGGGCGCCGATGCCCAGTTGGTTGACCTTCTCGAACAGCTCCAGGCGCATTTCTTCAATGCGGTTCTGCGGGCCACGGGCTTTGAGCTCGTGAATGTCGATGGATTCCATCAACACTTCCTTGGCCATCACTGCGGCTTTCTCGGCGGTGCCGCCGATGCCGATGCCGAGCATGCCCGGTGGGCACCAGCCGGCGCCCATTTCCGGGACGGTTTTCAGCACCCAGTCGACGATCGAGTCGGACGGGTTGAGCATGGCCATCTTCGACTTGTTCTCGGAACCGCCGCCCTTGGCCGCCACGTCCACTTCCACGGTGTTACCCGGAACGATGGAGTAGTGGATGACTGCCGGGGTATTGTCCTTGGTGTTCTTGCGAGCGCCTGCCGGGTCGGCGAGGATCGAAGCGCGCAGGACGTTTTCCGGCAGGTTGTAGGCGCGACGTACGCCCTCGTTGATCATGTCGTCCAGGCTCATGGTGGCGCCATCCCAACGCACGTCCATGCCCACGCGGACAAATACGGTCACGATGCCGGTGTCCTGGCAGATCGGACGATGGCCGGTGGCGCACATGCGCGAGTTGATCAGGATCTGTGCCATCGAGTCGCGGGCCGCTGGCGATTCTTCGCGCAGGTAAGCCTCGTGCATCGCCTGGATGAAATCCACGGGGTGGTAGTAGGAAATGAACTGCAGGGCGTCGGCAACGCTCTGAATCAGGTCGTCTTGCTTGATCACGGTCATGAGTCGCGCTCCTCTAAAAGACGGGAACATTCAATAAGGTGCTTGCAGCTTGGGTGCATCGGTCGGTTGCAAGCACCTTTCAAGGCACGCCGGGCAAGCTGGCGCGACGCTAAAAAGGCGCGGCAGTATACCGCGCATCAAAGGCCGGCACACGCGCCGGCAGTCAATCGTTGGTCGCATAAGCTCCTGCAAGCGAGACGACCTTGCCCATCCCGAAAATTGAATGGTCATTTATCGGTCACGCAACTAAAGTGACATGCGGTCTGTAGAGTAGGACGCTCTGTCAGTCTCCTTTCATCTGGTGAGTCAACGATTGACCCATAACGCCATCCAGCGCCTGTTGCTCAAACGTTTCGCCCTCGCGGCCGGCACCTATGCCTTGGCATTGCTGTTGCTGTGGCTGGCATTCTTTACCGGTCACTACGATGCACCGCTTTCCAGTGTCGCCATCGGCAGCGCACTGGTGGTGATCAACCAGGCCATCCTGTTCGCGGTGTTCTACAGCGGCTGCAATCTGCGCTTCGCCGACCCCAGCCTGACCGAGGTGCAAGTGTTGCTGGGGCTGGGCTGGCAAACCTGGCTGATTGCCCATCTGGACGAAGCCCGGGGTGCGTTCCTGGTGTTTTACGTGCTGATCCTGCTGTTCGGCCTGTTCCATCTGTCACGCCGGTCTTTAGTACGATGCGCGCTGCTGGTGTTTTTCAGTTTCAGTGCAATCACGCTGTGGGAGGGTTACCACTTACAGCTGCCCGACCCGGCCATGGCGTTGTTGCAGGTCTGTGTGCTGTTCATCGTGCTGGTGTGGCTGGTGCTGTATGCCCGCTATGTCCAGGCTTCGCGACAGCGAATGCGCCAGCGGCGTTTTGCCTTGCAGGCGCACCAGGACACGTTGCGCGGGATGATGCGCCAGCTCGAAGACCTGGTGGCCACTGATGAACTCACGGGTCTGTTCAATCGCCGGCATTTCCTGCGCCTGGCTTCCCGCGAATTGAACGCCATGGACCCGGGTGTCATGCATGGCCTGGCGCTGATCGACCTCGACCATTTCAAACGCATCAACGATCTGCACGGCCATGCCGCCGGCGATCAGGTGCTGCAAGCCTTTGCCGGGGTTGCCAGCGCGTGCCTGCGCGACGGCGATGTTCTGGCCCGCTACGGTGGTGAAGAGTTCGTGGTGCTGCTGCCCGATTGCGATGCCGACAGTCTGACTTCGTGCTGCGAACGGCTGCGCATCGCGTTCACCGATGTCGAGCTGATTGGTCTGAATGTACGCAGCCTCAGCCTGTCCGCCGGCATGACCCTGCTGGAATTGGGCGACGACCTCGATGACGCTCTGCAACGGGCCGATCAGGCGCTTTATCGTGCCAAGCGTGATGGCCGCAACCGGTGCGCGGCAGCGTGGGAGAACGTCGATGCCTGAGCTGCGGGTTGGCGAGCGCCAATGGTCGGTGGCGGCGGGCAGCAATCTGCTCGACGCGCTGAACCAGAACGACGTGCCAGTGCCTTACAGTTGCCGCGCCGGCAGTTGCCATGCGTGCCTGGTGCAGTGTGTGCGGGGGCTGCCGAGCGACAGCCGCCCCGATGCCCTGAGTGCCCGGCAGCGTGAACAGGGCTGGCGACTGGCGTGCCAGTGCCAGGTGGTCGAGGACTTGCAGGTGCACGCCTTCGATCCGCAAACCGATGGTCATCCGGCCGAAGTCGCGGCGATCGATTGGCTGAGTACCACGGTGCTGCGCTTGCGGGTAATCCCCCAGCGACCATTGCGCTACAGCGCCGGTCAACACCTGGTGTTGTGGGCGGGCAGTGTGGCGCGGCCGTATTCTCTGGCCAGCCTGCCGCAGGAAGATCGTTTTCTGGAGTTTCATCTCGATTGCCGCAAACCCGGGGAATTCAGCGATGCCGCCAGGCAATTGCGCATCGGCGATCCGATCCGTCTCGGTGAACTGCGCGGCGGTGCCTTGCATTACGACCCTGACTGGCACACCAGGCCGTTGTGGTTGATGGCGGCCGGCACCGGGTTGGGGCCATTGTTTGGTGTCTTGCGCGAAGCGCTGCGTCAGAATCACCAGGGCACTATCCGCGTCATCCACCTGGCCCATGATGCCGATGAACACTACCTGGCCAAACCCCTGCAAGCCATGGCCGCCAGCCGTCCGAACCTGAGCGTCGAACTGTGGACCCCGGCCGAGTTGCCTGCGGCTTTGGCGCAACTGCGCCTTGTTTCCCGGCAAACCCTGGCCTTACTCTGCGGAGCCCCCGACAGTGTCGACGCCTTTGCCCGGCGCCTGTACCTGGCGGGATTGCCGCGCAATCAACTGCTGGCCGATGTGTTCCTGCCCCGTGGTTGAGCGCTGACTTTTCAGACGCGAGACCTGCCATGACCGATGCCATCCAAGTTGAACGCGAACGCGGCCTGTTGACCCTGCGCCTGAATCGCCCGGACAAGAAAAACGCCCTGACCCGCGCCATGTACAGTCACTTGGCCGAGGCGTTGCAACAGGCTGACAGCGACCCCGGGATCAACGCCGTGCTGATCACCGGCTCTGCCGAATGCTTCACCGCCGGCAACGATATCGCCGATTTCATCCAGCAACCGCCGAATGGACTCGACAGCCCGGTATTCCGGTTCATGCACAATCTGCTCGAATGCCGCAAACCGGTGATCGCTGCCGTGGCCGGAGCGGCGGTGGGCATTGGCACGACGATGTTGCTGCATTGTGATCTGGTCTACGTGAGTCGCGACGCCCGCCTGCGCATGCCGTTCGTCAACCTTGGCCTATGCCCGGAGTTCGGCTCCAGCCTGATCCTGCCGCGTCTGCTTGGGCAGGCCAAGGCGGCGGAGTTGTTGCTGCTGGGTGAAAGTTTCAGTGGTGAACAGGCGGCTGCGTGGGGCATTGCCTGCGAGGCGCTGGGCAGTGGCGAAGAGACCCTGGCCAAGGCGCGGGAGATGGCCCTGCGCTTCGAGTCGCTGCCGCCGGAAGCGGTGCGCATCAGCAAGCAATTGATGAAGGCGCCGGACCGGGAGCTGTTGCGCAAGGTGATTGAGGAGGAGGGGGCGTTGTTTACCCAGCGGCTGCGGTCGCCGGAAGCGTTGGCGGCGTTGACGGGGTTCATCAAGCGGCATTGATTTTTCGCTGACTGTACCGGCCTCTTCGCGGGCAAGCCCGCTCCCACATTGACCGGGGTTGTTCACAAATCATGTGACCAACACAAAACCCTGTGGGAGCGAGCTTGCTCGCGATGAGGCCGGCCTGGACAACACAACGATCGGATCAGAAAGCAAAAAGCCCCGCCATTCACATGGCGGGGCTTTTGTTTTTCGAGCAACCGGTCACTCAGACCATCGGGTCGCCAACGTGCAGGATCTTCATGCCGTTGGTGCCGCCGGTGGTGTGGTAGCTGTCGCCTTTGGTCAGGATGACCCAGTCGCCTTTCTGTACTACGCCGCGCTTGACCAGCTCGTCGATAGCCTTCTGGCTGACTTCGTTCGGCGCCAGCGAAGCCGGGTCGAACGGGATGGTGTACACGCCACGGAACATTGCCGCGCGAGCCTGGGCTTCGCGGTGTGGGGTGAACGCGTAGATCGGCACCGAGGAGCGGATGCGCGACATGATCAGCGGGGTGTAGCCACTTTCGGTCAGGGCGATGATCGCCTTCACGCCCGGGAAGTGGTTGGCGGTGTACATGGTCGCCAGGGCAATGCTCTCGTCGCAGCGCTCGAACT
Source organism: Pseudomonas monachiensis (assembly GCF_047345015.1). Classification (NCBI taxonomy): domain Bacteria; kingdom Pseudomonadati; phylum Pseudomonadota; class Gammaproteobacteria; order Pseudomonadales; family Pseudomonadaceae; genus Pseudomonas; species Pseudomonas monachiensis. The sequence goes on along the minus strand of NZ_CP178857.1, from coordinate 4,927,707 downwards.
CTTTGCCGATGCGGTGGCTGGAGGTCTTGCTGGTCGGGTGCTTTTCGGCGCCGACGCAGATACGCGCCATGGCCTGAACGGCTTCCAGCGGGTACAGGCCAGCAGCACTTTCAGCCGAGAGCATCACGGCGTCGGTGTAGTCGAGCACGGCGTTGGCTACGTCGGACACTTCGGCGCGGGTCGGCATCGGGTTCTGGATCATCGACTCCATCATCTGGGTCGCGACGATCACTGCCTTGTTGTGGCGGCGTGCGTGCAGAATGATCTTCTTCTGGATGCCCACCAGCTCGGCGTCGCCGATTTCCACGCCCAGGTCACCACGGGCAACCATCACCGCGTCGGAGGCCTTGATCAGGCCGTCGAGGGTTTCGTCGTCGGCCACGGCTTCGGCGCGTTCGATCTTCGCCACCAGCCAGGCAGTGCCGCCGGCTTCGTCGCGCAGTTGACGGGCGTATTCCATATCGGCGGCGTCACGGGGGAAGGAGACCGCGAGGTAGTCGACTTCCATTTCCGCGGCGAGCTTGATGTCGGCCTTGTCTTTTTCGGTCAGGGCCGGAGCGGTCAGGCCGCCACCGCGACGGTTGATGCCTTTGTGATCGGACAGCGGGCCGCCGATGGTCACGGTGCAGTGCAGTTCGGTGGCCGTGGCGGTATCGACGCGCATTACCACGCGACCGTCGTCGAGCAGCAGCTCATCGCCCACGCCGCAGTCCTTGACCAGGTCCGGGTAGTCGATGCCGACCACTTGCTGGTTGCCTTCGGTCAGAGGATGGCTGGTGGAGAAGGTGAATTGATCACCGATCTTCAGCTCGATCTTCTTGTTGGCGAATTTGGCGATACGGATTTTCGGGCCTTGCAGGTCACCCAGCAGGGCGACGAAGCGGCCGTGCTTGGCAGCGAGGTCACGCACCAGCTTCGCGCGAGCCTTGTGCTCGTCGGGAGTGCCGTGGGAGAAGTTCAGGCGGGCGACGTCCAGGCCAGCCAGAATCAGCTGTTCGAGAACTTCCGGCGAGTTACTGGCCGGGCCTAGGGTGGCGACGATTTTGGTACGACGGACGGACATGCAAAGACTCCTGAGTTCAAGCGCTGAGTGAGGCTACTATGCTCCGAAGTTGTAGTCATTGTTCGTTTGCACTACTTATTTCTTTCTTTATTGAACCCTGCAACTTTGCGTCCCGGCAGCCTGAAGATTTCCGGCCATGGGTCGATACAGCGTTCAAGACAGGAGATTTCCCCATGCGTTTCGTTCTCATTGCCGCCCTTGCCATCAGCGCCCTCAGCGTCACGGGATGCACCCGTTGGTCGATGAACCATCATTTGAACAATGCCTACAGCGCCTACGACCGGGGCAATTGCGAGCAAGTGATGCTCGAGTTGTCCAAGGTCGAACGCGACAGCCGCGCGCGGCCTTATGTGTGGCCGGAAGTATCGTTGATGCGCGGCCTGTGCCTGGAGCGGCAGAAGATGTACATCGATGCGGTTCAAACCTATCAGTTCATCATGGCGTCCTACCCTCAGAGCGAATATGCCTACCGCGCCCGTGCCCGCATCGAAACCCTGCAGAGCCTGGGTCACTACCCGATGCGCAGTGCAGCGGCTGTTAAACCTACGCAGTTCTGATGGCGATAACCCTCCAGTCGCTGGCTCACCGGCGGTGCTGAGCTATAGTCCAATGAACCGGTTTTAGAGCCTTGTCCTCTGAACCGGGGCAACACCTGTGACCGGCACAAGCAGGACTCTGCGCTACAAGGACTGGCGCACCGGAAGCGGGGAGAGCGGGCAAAGACTCATGCATACCCGTTCCGAAGCAGTAGTGCGGCTCTGCTTAAGAGCCTTGCATAGCGAAATTGCACATGTTCACTGACCGCCGAATCGAGCGGCATCAACTGCCGTACTTCCTCAAAGTGTTCAACGGCATCACCGGCAAACCCATCGGCTACCTGGGCAATGTCTCCGAAGACGGGCTGATGCTGATCAGCCAGTTGCCGATGATGATCGGCGCGGACTTCAACCTGCGCCTGAAAATTCCCGCCAGCGAAGGTGGCCAGCGAATCATCGACCTGCAGGCCTGTTGCCTGTGGTGCCACGAAGACGCGACCCCCCAACATTACGACGCCGGGTTCAGCCTGCAACGGGCGCCACCGGAATATGGGCAATTGGTGGAGGCGTTGAAGCAGTACTTCAGTTTTCTGCCGTTGCCGGCTTCGGCCTGAGATCAATGGGAACTCGGCTGTGAGTGATTGCTCAGGCTCAGAGTCCGGTTCTTTTCCAGCCCAGGTACCGAGTCACCAGCTCTGCCCCCAACTCACCGGGCCGCGCATCCATCACCAACACTCCATGAGCGTTCAAGCGCTCATGGAGTTCGGCGCGTGCATTGAGGTAGTCCACGGTCCCGCAATAGGCCAGCGCTTCGGACAAGGTCTGCACCGATGACTGACGCAGGGTATCGAGCACGTCTTCGCGCAGGCTCGCGACCAGCACCTGATGCTGCCGGCTCAGGCGGTGGACGGCCGGAAGCAGTTCATCGTCGTCCTCTTCGCGCAGATTGGTCACCAGCACCACCAGTGCCCGGCGTTTTTGCCGTGCCAGCAGTTGCGTGGCCGCGGCTTGATAGTCGGCGCTGCGTTGGCTGCTGCTCAAGTCATAGACGGTGTTGAGCAGGGTGTTGAGATGACTGGTGCCTTTTACCGGCGCGAGGTAGCGCGGCTGTTCGCTGGCAAAGGTACTCAGGCCCACCGCGTCGCCCTGACGTAGCGCCACGTAGCTAAGCAACAGACAGGCGTTGAGGGCGTGATCGAAGTGCGACAGCTCATCATCCTGGCTGCGCATGTGCCGGCCGCAGTCGAGCATGAAAATGATCTGCTGATCGCGTTCGTCCTGATACTCCCGGGCAATCGGCGTGCGCTGGCGGGCGGTGGCTTTCCAGTCGATCTGGCGCAGGCTGTCACCCTCGCGAAACTCGCGCAATTGATGGAATTCCAGGCCCAGGCCCCGCCGTTGTTTCTGGCGGACGCCAAGCTGGCTGAGCCAGTTGTCCACCGCCAGCAATTGCCCTCCATACAAGCGGGCGAAATCGGGATAGACGCGGGTGGCGTCGGGCAGTTCGAGCAAGCGTCTGTCCGACCAGAGCCCCAAGGGACTTGGCAGGCCGACTTCGCAGCGTTCGAAGCTGAAGTGACCGCGCTTGAGCGGGCGCAGGCGATAGCCGGCCAGGCTGTGCTGGCCGGGTTGCAGCTCGACCGTCAGCGGCAGGTGTTCGAAGCTCAGGCCAGGTGGCACATGATCGAAGACTTGTACCTTCAGCGGTTGCGTAAAGTCGTGTTCGACCGTCAGTTGCACCTCGCCCCATCGACCCAGGGCCAGGCTGCCGGGTATCTGGCGTTTCAGCCGGGGCGAAGGCAAGCGCTTGAGGCGAATGGCATCGAGGATGGCCAGGGCCAGCAGCGCCAGGAGCAACCCCCAGTTGATCGCCATGAGATTCGCCGGAACCGCGAACTGCAATGCCCGCAAAGCGCCCGACACAATGGTGCAAGCCAGCAGGATCAATAGCCAGGCGAGCATCAGGCGCGAGGGTTTCACAGGCGCGGCGCCGGCACTTGGTCGAGCATCTGCTGGAGCACCTGATCGACATCCAGGCCCTCGATGTCCAGCTCCGGCGCGATGCGCACCCGATGGCGCAGCACGGCCAGGGCACAGCCTTTGATGTCATCCGGAATCACGAACTCACCGCCGCGCAACAGCGCTCGGGCCCGGGCACATCGCACCAGCGCGATGGATGCGCGTGGGCCGGCGCCGAGGGTCAAGCCGGGCCAATTGCGGGTGGAGCGGGCCAGGCGCACGGCGTAATCGAGCACCTGGTCATCCAGGGCCAGATCGCTGGCGATGCGTTGCAGGGCCAGTACATCCCTGGCCTGGAGCAACGTGCGCATCGGCTGGACATCAAGCATATCGGCCCGGGTCGAGCGGCAGACCTGACGCACCATGTCCAGCTCTTGCCCGGCATCTGGGTAGTCCATGCGCACTTTGAGCATGAAGCGGTCCAGTTCAGCTTCCGGCAAGGGGTAAGTGCCTTCCTGTTCGATCGGGTTTTGCGTGGCGAGCACCATGAACGGTTGCGCAATCGGCAATGGCTGGCCTTCGAGGGTGACTTGCCGCTCCTGCATGGCTTCGAGCAGCGCGGCCTGGGTTTTCGCCGGGGCACGGTTGATCTCGTCCGCCAGTAGCAGGTTGGTGAACAATGGCCCCTTGCGCAGTTTGAATTGCTCGGTCTGCAGGTCATACACGGCATGCCCGGTGACGTCGCTGGGCATCAGGTCCGGGGTGAACTGGATTCGCGCGAACTCACCGCCGAAGCAGCGGGCGAGGGCGCGCACCAACAGGGTCTTGCCCAAGCCCGGTACGCCTTCGAGCAACACGTGGCCACCGGCGATCAGCGCGGTCAGGACGTCGTCGATCACGCAGTCCTGGCCAATCACTGCTTTTTGCAATTCTTTGCGTACGGCCTGGGCCAGATGGCCGGCACGCTGGCGCTGTTGAGCGGCATGGCTCGGTGCGTCGGGCTCGATCGATTGACTCATTACTTCCGGAGCCTTGTTAACAGTTATATGCGTTTTATCTTCCATAAATCAGTCACTTACCTAATCTAACTTTTTTCACGGTTTTTTTGCGTGGAATGAGTGAGTGACTGCCAATCTGCCTCGTTGCAATCCTATGGCAACTCCCTCATTTGAGCGTTCGTCAGAGTTGGAGGTTAGTCTATGACGGTCTGAGGCCACGCGATTTCAGAGTCGATTATGTAACCGAAGAAAATCCAGTTTCTGGTCAAGCTTTCGTTGTGTAATTGCGCTGATTTGACCACCTGTTTGCAGGGGATTTGATAAGGGTGTTTTGTCGCCATGATCAGCAGATAACGTTCGTTTTCTGCCCCTCGTGACAGGCAAGAATCGGCCGAGGTTGTGTAAAAACGGTTTAGAGCAGGTTTGAAAGTCAGAACCAGAACGAAAATAGCGTTTCTACGCAAATTTCAGGTCCGCTGATACACCAATCATTGGCAGATTTACGTAGCGACGCAGACTTCAAAACAGTGTCTGCGTTTTTACACAGCCTGGGCCGAAAGCTGCCGACCATCAAGGGCTGCTACCGACCTGGAGCAGTCGGCGAACAGAGTAATGGCAAATTAATGGCTATGCTTGGTCTGCTGTCGAAACTGATCAGGCAGTCCGGCAGGCTGCGCGGAAATGACCCGCCACGTGCCCTATGTCACCCGACTATTCTGCGTGAAGCATCCAGTTCAGGGGCGCAAATCCGCAACTACACTCGGGAAGACATGGAGCAAACCCTACACCTGCAGGCGCAGGGTTTGGACTAGATCTGTCGGGATCACTCAGGATCGAATCGACTTGCGCTACGGTGCGGCTGGGCACTGCGAAAATGGGGATATGCTCACCCCAGACATGCAGGCCTTGGTCTGCACGCTCGCCAGAGGCGCAGAACGAGGCTGAGGAAATTGAAAGGAACAGAACATCTGGCAAAAGTGATTGCCGACGTTCAGTTCTACAATAGAGAGCGAGGAGAATCGTTACCTGAAACGATGATGTCAAACACAACAAATGAAGCTGATTTCGTTTTCTCGCCGAAATGTTAAGAGACTGCTTCCGAGAGTAAAAAATCTCACCATGAAATTAGCATCGCCAAATGCATTGCTTAGTGTCGAATAGCTGGTTGGCATGACACTCAAGACGTATAGCTTCGGTAGCTATTGCTTGTCTCGGGAGCTTCGCTCACGAAAACCAGCGTGAATCCAGAACAGAAAAAAATTTGGCTAATGCTACGTGCGGTGTGTTCTCAGGTTCAGGTGTCGGCACAAAAGGTTAATTGGTTTCCGAATACCGCTTCTATTGGTCAATTTAGAAGGATTATGTTTGGAGATTGTGAAATGGATTTTTTCAGGAATAAAAGCGCCGCAAAGCAAGCCATACCCACCAGTTCGAATAAGCCACGCTCGACCAAATGGCACCGCATGTACTTTTTTCTTGCTGGATTCGACGTGCTGGTTGTTGTGCTGAGCGTGCTATTGAATCACCTGATCGTCGATACCTATCACCGCTCCATCAAGGCAAACCAGTCGTGGGTCCAACAGCTGTCGAGCTATTCAACGCTGGGCAGCCTGGCTTCCACAGTCAATGCGCCGGGCAATAATGTGTTCGATACACATAATGTTGAAGCCGAATCGCGGAACATGAATGAAGCCTTGCGCGCCTTCAACGAGCATTTGGCAGTGGCCAAAAAACAGTTGGAAGTACGGATCGCCAATGAGGCTGAACACAGTGCAGATATACAAGCCTTTTCCCTTGCATTGAAGGATGAGGTGGGTGCAGTTGATGCCGCGATGGTCGAAATGGTGAACGAGGCCTTGCTGATCTTTTCCTACTTCAGGGAGGGGCAGTCGGATAATGCCGGCAAACGCATGGCAACGATGGACAGGAAGTTTGCCCTGTTGCTCGCCTCACTCAGTACTGTGCGGGATCGCGTTGGCCTGATTCAAAGCAAGCTCCTGGAGGAGGAGCTTGAGTCGGTCGAAGAACTGCGCCGGGTCGAATACGCGATCATGGTGTTCGTGCTACTGATGGTCAGTGCGGCCGTTATCTACGGGGGCAAGATCAGGCGCGAAATGGAGTCGCAAGCAGCCGAAAGGGAAGGTTATCTGGCAGTGCTGCGCGAAAGCGAGAAGCAGGCCCGCCAGCAAGCATCGCTGCTGGACAAGGCCCAGGACGCCATTGTCGTTCACGGGATGGATAATCGCATCCTGTACTGGAACAAAAGTGCCGAGCGTCTCTACGGTCTGTCAAAGGAAGAGGCACTCGGCAAATCGGCACAGGAGTTGATCTACCAGGGTAGCGCCGCTTTCAATGCGGCCACTAACAACCTGATAGATACGGGTGACTGGGCGGACGAAGTTACACTTCGACGCCGGGATGGTTGCACCATCACGCTCGAAAGTCATCGAACCCTGGTGCGAGACGATGATGGCCAGCCGCAATCCGTTCTCTCGATCAATACTGACATCACCCACCGTAAGACCGCTGAGCAAGAGGTCCAGCGTTTGGCTTTCTACGATCAGTTGACCGGGCTGGCCAACAGGCGGCTCATGTTGGACCGGTTACAGCATCTGCTGGCGGGCAGCTCCCGTAGCCTGTATACGAGCGCGATAATTCTCATTGACCTGGATAACTTCAAGGCACTGAACGACACGCTGGGGCATGACAGAGGCGACATGTTGCTGCAGCAAGTTGCTCTGCGCCTTTGCGGCTGCATACGCGAGAGCGACACCGTGGCTCGCCTGGGCGGAGACGAATTCGTCGTCCTGCTGGGTGGCCTTAATGAGAGTCCTCCAGAAGCAGCTATCCAGGCCAAGGCTATTGGCGAAAAGATTCTCAACTCTCTGAACATTTCCTACCAGTTGGATGGATATGAGCACCACAGCACCCCCAGCCTCGGCATTGCGCTGTTCCAGGGGCAGCTGAGCACCGTGGACGATATTATGAAGCGCGCTGACCTGGCGATGTATCGCGCCAAGGCGGCGGGCCGCAATACCATGCGCTTCTTCGATCCGGAAATGCAGGCGGTTGCCACGGCACGGGCCAGACTGGAAGTAGACTTGCGCCAAGGCTTGCGGGACAACGAATTCCTTCTTTATTACCAGCCGCAGGTGAATAGTGAGGGCCGTATCATAGGCGCAGAGGCACTGATGAGATGGCAGAATCCTGAGCGCGGAGTCGTGTTTCCAGGCGAGTTCATTCCATTGGCAGAGGAAACGGGGTTGATTCTGCCGTTAGGCCGTTGGGCGCTGCAGGCAGCCTGCACTCAGCTGGTTGCCTGGGCAAAGCATTCGGAAACCGCCCGACTGGGTATGGCTGTGAATGTCAGCGCCCGCCAGTTTCACCATCCGGACTTCGTCGAGGAGGTACTGCAAGTACTGAGATACACGGGGGCCGATCCGAAGAAATTGAAACTGGAACTGACCGAAGGCCTGCTGATAGAGGATATGGAAGGTACTGTCGCCAAAATGATCGAGTTGAAAGAGATTGGCATAGGCCTTTCGCTGGATGATTTCGGAACCGGCTACTCGTCACTGTCATACCTGAAGAGCCTTCCGCTGGATCAACTCAAGATCGACCAGTCCTTCATCAGAGATGTGTTGGTTGATCCCAACGACGCCGCCATCGCCTGCGCGATTGTGAGCCTGAGCCAGATATTGGGGCTTTCGGTGATTGCAGAAGGTGTGGAGACAGAAGCTCAGCGCACCTTTCTGGTCAAGCATGGCTGCCAGACCTACCAGGGCTTCCTGTTTTCCCCGCCACTGCCAGCCGAACAATTTGAGGAGTATGTTCACGATAGATTAATGGCGAGCACTGATTTCTCACGGACCACGACTAAATCGCCATAACTTCGCAGGGCGATATCATCCGCCATTACGCTAGGGGAACCGCCGCCATCAGCAACCACCTGTACTTCATATCCATCGCGCACCAGGCTCAGCGCCGGATAGACCGTGCATACGTCATTGGTGACCCCGGCGATGATCAGTCTCTTGCGCCCCGTAGCCTTGACCGCTGAGGCGAAGTTCTCATCGTCCATGGCGTTGACGATAAACAACATCTCAGGCTATGAGCTCGTAAGGGGCTGTCTTCTAATACAATGGGAATCTAACGCTTGTTAGGTGCCAGATCATAGGGCGCTCCTCAAGGTTTGCAGGTGGGCGACCTGACGGCTGAATTCAACGCTGGAAAGCCGTTGTTTCGGCCGCGGGCTCATGGCCTGGCTGATGGCGCGTGTGGGTTGGCCGGTCAGGCGCGCGAGCACCAGCCATTGTTCGGCAACACCGAGCTGTTCAAAACCGGGGTGGCGACGCCGCACACGCCGCAGGATGTCTTGCTGCAAGGCTTGCAGCAGGCCGGCCTGACCGTTGCGGCGCAACAGGAAGTCGGCACTGGCGCGCAGGTGTTCCTGCAGTTGTCGGCGCGCTTTCGGCGCCGGTTCCAGCAATGGACCCTGACGCACGCCAAAGTGCCAGAAACCCAGGCCGATCAAGGCGAACAGCGCGACAAGCGCCTGGGGGAAATAACGCAGCAGCAAGGTCAGCAGGCTGTCGTGATCGGTGTTGAATATTAGTGTCACGCGGGTGTCGGCGGTCAGGTACCAGAGCAGCCAGGCGTTATCGTACCGGTCGATGGCCGGGGTTTTCCACAGGTCGGCATCGGTGACCACGATGATCGAACCGAGCCCGTGGTCGAGTTGCATCATGTGGGTGGCCCTGGCGCTGTTGGCCCAGGCCAGGGCGAGGTTTTTCGGGTCTTCGAGATGGAACGCGGTATCGAAACCGGCATAGGCCGGGGCGTCTTCGTCTTCCAGGTAGAGCTTGGTCAGTGGCGGGTACGGATCATCACCGACACCCGGCGGTGGGGCCTTGAGGTCTTTGCTCAGGGACTGGTGCAGTTGCACCTTGTCGAGCAGCAGGTCATTGCTGTGGCCGAGCTTTTCATCCCACAGCGACTCGGCGACGAACAGAAGGCGCCCGCCGGCCCGGGTCCAGTTCATCAACTGGTCGATCTGCCGTGGACTCATGTTGCCGCGTTCCCCGAGCAACAGCAGGCTGTGTTGGCGAGGGTCGAGGCTGGGCAGGATGTCGAGGCCATTGGCGTGGTCGACGCTCAGGCCTTGTTTGCGCAGGAACAACTCTGCCGCCAGATAAGGGTTGGCATTGGCTTCGGGGGAGGGGCCGTGGTCGATTTCGGTCTGGTAGGGGGTAGCCTTGAGGTACAGATAAACGCTCAGTGCAGCCAGCAACACGGCAACCAACGCACCGGCTATCGAGCCCCAGCGCCGGCTCAACGGGCAGTCTCCGGGCCGAACAGAACACGCCAGCCATTACACAGTTCCTGCTGCACCTGAGCGGGCGGCAGGCGATGCCCGTAGGCCATGTTTTGCCAGTGCCCGGTCAGGTTTTGGCTGTAGGCCAGCAAGGCCGGTTGTTGCAGTAGTTCGACACGCCGAAGCACCTGGCCTTCGGTGTCGGCGGACTTGAGCGCGATGTTGAAGTCGTGCAGCAGACGGCTGAGCAGGGCGCGATAAAGCAAACCAAGCGCTTCGCGTGGATGAGTCTGCCAAAGACTTTCGGCGTGGGCGGCGATGTCGCTGGGCAGGGACTCGGGCTTGAGGTCCAGGCCGAACGCCTGCGGCGGTAACGGTCCCGTGGCTTTGTTGACGGGGATCGGTCGGCGGCTGACGAAGGCCTGTAACCAGTCACGATAGCGCCAGATCAACAGGCCGACGGCCCCAATGACGATGCCCCACAGCACGATTTCAATCAGGGTCGCCAATGCCCCGAAGCCTCGTCCCTCGAACAGCTTCAGCAGGGTCTTCAACCATTTCGGTGTCTTGCCATCGTCCGTGGCGCCAGCACTCGATTGCTCTTCGCCAAAGCGGTAGCGCGTGACCGACTCCCGGTTCTTGAAGGGCGGCTGTTCGAGGATCGCCTTGATGCTGTCCCTGGAGGCCTGGCTGGTCAGGGGCTGATCCAGCAGGCGCGGGCTGTCGGGTGAGAGGGCCGGCTCCGTGGCCCATGCGGTGTGGGTGGTCGGCATCAGCACAATCACGGCCATCAACAGGACAGCGCTTGCACCGACCAGACGCTGGCGCATTCGACGGAACACCAGTTCGATATCCCAGGCCTCCAGCACGGTGCGTCGGTTGAGGTACAGGCTGAAACCGCAGGCGACATAGATCGGTTCCCAGACCACCAGCACCAGCGCATAAAAGGCGTTGGTCAGGTGTTCCAGCCAGCGCCAGTCCTGGGTGGCCGCCGAGATCAGCGACTGCCAGCTCCAGTCGAGCGCGACCTGTTGTGGCAGCAATAGATAGAACAACACCATCAAGCCGGTCCACAACGTGCCTTCCAGGTGCGCGCCGATGATTGTCAGCCAGCGTGCGGCGCCGGCGTCTCGCTGCAACAGCACCTGTATCCGCTGTTGCCGTTGCTGCCCATCCAGTCCTTCGAGTTGCATCACCGGCATCAGGAAACTGCGGGGCAAGCTCAGGCGTCGCCAGGTCAGGCTGGCCAGCAATTGCGGTTTGAGCAGGCGTGGCCATTGGTGCAGGGCCTGCTTGAGCGTAGGCGTTTCACCGAACATGGCTTTGGACAGGATGTACAAGGGCAGGCGTTCGAACGCCGGCTTCAGCCACCAGAAAATGAACACCGCTAGAGAGGGCGAATCCCAGAGCCCCCAACTGAGCAGCGCGAAAACCGGCAAAGTAACCAGGGCCCAACTGGTCATTAACAGGCGTCGATGGCGTTGGCTCAGGAGCACCCCAAGATCCATGGCTTCCCAGTTCGAACGTGGGCGAATCACCACCGTGGCGTCACTCAGGCGCATGGCGGTGACGTCCGGCGAACACGAGATAAACCACCACCAGCAGCCAGAGCGCCGCGCCGACCAGGTACTTGGTCTGGTGCGAAGGGCCGGTCTTCGACGACCAATAGGCTTCGATAAAGGCCGCGATCAACAGAAATAGCATGGCCCCGCAGATCAGCAGCACGCTCTTGCCCGCTGCCAATTGCAAGGCCTCGGCGCGTGGCAGGCGCCTGGGGGCGACCAAGGCCCAGCCCAGCTTCAGACCGGCGGCACCGGCCAGGGCGATGGCGCTGAGTTCGAAGGCGCCATGGCCGATCACGAATGACCAGAAGGTTTGCCCATAGCCGACGTAGGTCAGATGCCCGGCCACCGCCCCGATCATCAGGCCGTTGTAAATCAGGAAAAACACACTGCCCAAACCAAACAGCAAACCGCTGGCGAAGGTCTGAAAGGCAATGCCGATGTTGTGCATGATGTAGTAGCCGAACATCGCCCAGTCCTCACTGGCGGCTCGCCCCGCCGTGCGCCCGAGGTGACCGGCAACGGGGTCGTACATGCTTTGCATCTCGCTGACCTGCGCGGCGGGGATCAGGTTGTAGACCAGCTCGGGGTACAGGTACACCAACAGCGCGAAGCCGGCCAGGCTGCCAAAGAACATCAGGCTGGCGGCGAGGACAAAACGCCATTGTTCGCGCACCAGTCGCGGAAAGTCAGCCATGATGAACGCCAGCACATTGGCCCCCAAACGGCTGCGATGACGGTAAAGCTGTTGGTGTCCGCGCAGCACTTGTTGCTGCAGGGAGTCGATCAGAAAACTGCTGTAGCCACGCTCCCGTGCCAGTGCCAGGTGTTGGCAGAGACGTCGGTAGTCCTTCGGGAAACTGCCGGCGTCGGTGCTTTTGCCGTCCCGTTCCAACTGCTCGAGCAGGTGGGCGAAATGCTCCCATTCGGCCTTGTGCCGGCTTTCAAAAAGGCTTTGCTTCATGTCGGCCCCAACAAGCCGCGGGCGATGCCGTTGAGCTCGGTCACCACCTGTGGGGGCTGGACTTTCAAGGGTTGGGCGAGAATCGAAGCCAGTTCTTTGACCCGGGCTGCGGAGAGTTCACCCTGGCGCTCGGCAAACCCGAGAATGGCCCGTTGTTCGGTGAGTGTCAGGACAAAGGCCGGGCGACGCGACTGGGCTTCGGGGAGCTGGGGGCGGGTGTGCGGTCGTTCGCGGTAGATCACCAGGGTCCCGGCGGCGATATCGCCGAGGCGCTTGAAGTGGGGGTGTTGCAGGCAACTGACGGCCCCGAGGAAGTAACCGAATGGCAGCAGGTCGACAACGCGCAACAGGTTGCGCAGCAGCGACGCCGACCAGCCGACCGGGGTGCCATCGTCGTGCACCACCCGCAAGCCCATCCATTGTTTGCCCGGCGAGCGGCCGTGGTTCAGCACCTCGAACAGCACCATGTACCACCAACTCACCACGAACAGCAGGATCGAGCCGAGCCCGGCCCCCAGTTTGCCGAGCATCGCCAGCACAATGAACAGCACGCCCAGGACCAGGCCGCGCAAACCAAGATCGATGGAGAATGCCAGCGCACGGACCATCAACCCGGCCGGCCGCAGTGGCAGATCGATGCCTTCCGGCGTTTCGACCTGGTACCGCGTATCCAGTGGCGGTGACAGCGGCGCATTCCGTGGCTGTGCTGTTGTCTCGAGCATGGGCAACCTGACGATGTGGCCTTATTCGGGATAGTGTATCCATTCGATGCTAGCAGCCTATTCGAGGGGCGGGGGCGGGAGGAAACGACATAACTATGTATTGCATGGTGAGCCGCGCAAGGTGTTTGAATGACAAGACTACTGGCCGGGGCGGGAGGTGAACGCCTAGACTTTGCCGATCTTCAGTTCAGGAATCGCCCGTGACCTCCATCTTCTGGTACGACTACGAAACCACTGGCATCAACCCCCGTTGCGACCGTCCGTTGCAAATGGCCGGCTTGCGCACTGACTTCGATCTCAATGAAATCGATGAGCCGGTCAATCTTTACTGCCAGCCCAGTGATGACATCCTGCCGCATCCGGCTGCCTGCACGATCACGGGGATCACCCCCGGGCAACTGCAGGCGCAAGGCTTGAGCGAAGCCGATTTCATGACCCGTGTGCATGCCCAGCTCTCGGCGCCCGGTACCTGTGGCGCGGGGTATAACACCCTGCGTTTCGATGACGAGATGACCCGCTACAGCCTGTACCGAAACTTTTTCGACCCCTATGCTCGGGAGTGGCAGGGCGGTAACAGTCGTTGGGACCTGATCGATGTGGTGCGCGCCGCTTATGCCCTGCGCCCCGATGGCCTGGTCTGGCCGACCGATGACGAGGGGCGGGTCACGCTCAAGCTCGAGCGCCTGACCGCTGCCAATGGCATCGATCATGGCAATGCCCACGAAGCGCTGTCGGATGTTCGCGCGACAATCGCCCTGGCGCGCCTGATACGGGAAAAACAACCGAAGTTGTACGACTGGCTGTTTCAACTGCGCAGCAAACAGAAAGTCATGGACCAGATACGCCTGCTGCAACCTTTGGTACATGTTTCCGGACGTTTTTCGGCCGCGCGCAGCTATGTGGGTGTGGTGTTGCCGCTGGCCTGGCACCCGCGCAACAAGAACGCCCTGATTGTCTGTGATCTGCACCTCGATCCCCAGGGCCTGCTCGACCTGGATGCCGAAAGTTTGCGCCAGCGCTTGTATACCCGCCGCGACGAGCTGGCCGAGGGCGAGTTGCCGGTGCCATTGAAGCTGATTCACATCAACAAGTGCCCGGTAGTGGCTCCGTTGTCGGTACTTCGCCAGGAAGATCAGCAGCGTCTGGGATTGGATATGGCGCTGTATCAGCAGAGGGTGTCGCAGCTCAATGACGCCCGGAAAGTTTGGCAGGATAAAATCCTGGCGATTTATGCGCGCGAAGATTTTTCCCAGAGCCAGGATCCGGAGCAACAGTTATATGATGGATTTATCGGTGATCGGGATCGACGATTGTGTGAACAAGTCAGGACCGTTGACCCGATGCAATTGGCACAAGAGCAGTGGCCTTTCGATGACGAACGTTTGCCTGAATTGCTGTTTCGATATCGCGCACGCAACTTTCCCGACACGTTGAATTCCGAAGAGCAAGAACGCTGGCGAATATTCTGTCAGAAACGTTTGTCAGACCCAGAATGGGGTGCGCCAAATACCCTTGATAGTTTTGTGGACGCCGCGGCCCAATTGAGCGTTAGTGCTACTGCGTTTCAGCAGGGGGTGCTCGGTGAGTGGCAGGATTATGTCCAGGGACTGCGCAAGCGTTTGAGTCTTTGAAATCGAACATGCCGGGGCTTAAACACCGCGCATAAAAAACGCCAGCATTTGCTGGCGTTATTTTTTGTCACGGATCCATCTGCGACAAGCTCTGAGGCTTAGCCCAGCAGGGTAGCCCAGCCTTCCACCACGTCACCGCCCCACTTGGCTTTCCACTCTTTCAGAGTCTTGTGGTTGCCACCTTTGGTTTCGATGACTTCACCGTTGTGCGGGTTTTTGTATTGTTTAACTTTGCGAGCACGCTTGGTGCCAGTAGTTTTCACTGCACCGCCGCGTGGTGCCTTGGTTTTGGATTCTGGATCCAGCAGCGCGATGATGTCACGCAGGGACTTGGAGTATTCGCCCATCAGGGTGCGCAGTTTGCCTTCGAATTCCAGCTCGGTTTGCAGTTTGTCGTCTTGGGACAGGTTCTTCAAACGGGCTTGCAGCTCTTTGATAGCTTCTTCGGTGGCGCGATATTCGTTGATCAAGGACATGGTGACTACCTTATGTTGTACGCTGGATGGCAGGTGACAGTGCGGCAATAATAGTCACCGTGTTTCATCAAGTAAACATTTAAGGCAAGTTTATTTAATTTAATTGCCGGGGTTTTGGCTCGCATTGGTAATGCAGTTTTTAGTGTGGTCCCGGTCTGTCAGATATACATAAATTAACAATTGCTCGGCGACGCAAGAGCATCTGTGCAAGCAGGCACTGCGGGTGTCCGCCCTGGCGCACTGACCTTCCGGCAGGGCGAAACGTCAACAATACTGCAGTTTTGCTGCGCAATCGCTAGAATGGCGGCCTTTGCGAAGTTCTGGAGTTTCCCCCTCATGCGCACTTTTCGTCTGGTGATTTCTTGCCCGGACCGTGTTGGCATCGTTGCCAAAGTCAGTAACTTTCTGGCATCACACAACGGCTGGATCACTGAAGCGAGCCATCACTCGGACAATCTCAGTGGCTGGTTCTTCATGCGTCACGAAATCCGTGCCGACTCCCTGCCATTTGGTATCGAAGCGTTTCGTGAAGCCTTTGCCCCGATCGCCGAAGAGTTCTCGATGGACTGGCGCATCACCGATACCGAGCAAAAGAAGCGCGTGGTCCTGATGGCCAGCCGCGAGTCGCACTGTCTGGCCGACTTGCTGCACCGCTGGCACAGCGATGAGCTGGACTGCGAAATTTCCTGTGTGATTTCCAACCATGATGACTTGCGCAGCATGGTGGAGTGGCACGGTATTCCGTACTACCACGTCCCGGTCAATCCGCAGGACAAGCAGCCAGCCTTCGCCGAGGTTTCGCGCCTGGTCAAGCAGCACGACGCCGAAGTGGTGGTGCTTGCCCGCTACATGCAGATCCTGCCGCCCGAGTTGTGCAGCGAATACGCGCACAAGGTCATCAACATTCACCACAGCTTCCTGCCGTCGTTCGTTGGTGCCAAGCCGTACCACCAGGCCTCCCTGCGCGGCGTTAAGCTGATCGGCGCGACCTGCCACTATGTGACCGAAGAGCTGGATGCCGGCCCGATCATCGAGCAGGACGTGGTACGCGTCAGCCACAGCGACAGCATCGAAGACATGGTGCGTTTCGGCCGTGATGTCGAAAAAATGGTGCTGGCCCGTGGCTTGCGTTATCACCTGGAAGACCGGGTACTGGTGCACGGCAACAAGACTGTCGTCTTCTGACAGACGTACGTCACAGTTGAAACTCGAAGGGCCTGGGCGTTCAATCGCTTCAGGCCCTTCGCCGTTTCTGCACCGAGGACATGACCATGGCCGATCCACTGGACAAAGCCACCTCCAAGGCTCCCGCCACGCTGGGCGAGGGTTGCCTGAGCCGCTACGACCCGGATGACATGGGGCCTGAAACCGGTACGGAGTTTCCTGACGCCGCGCAGCTGTGGGAGCAGATGCAGCAAGAGCCCGAGGACAAACCTAAGCCTGCCTGAGTTTCATCAACTTCATCAGCAGTGGCCGACCCAGCATCAGCAAAAATACCGGCCCACCGACCAGTAAATAGAAGTAATAGGTCACCGCCCGCCAAATCAGAATCGCCGCGGCTGCCGTGGATTTCCCGACCATGGGCGCCAGCAGTGCAGCGGACGTCAGTTCGGCCGCCCCGGCTCCCCCCGGCAGCAGGCTGAATTGACCGGCGCTCAGGGCAAGCATCTGGACCAGAAAACTCCAGGCCCACTGCAAGTCCGCGCCGAGCCCTCGTAGCGCCAGGTACAGCACGCTGTAGCGCAGGACCCAGTGCATGCAGGTCAGGGCGAATACCTTGATCAAGGTCTGCACGGGCAACTTCAACGTGTCGGTAAACGCCGCCAGAAACTGCAGGAGTTTGCGCGCCCAGCGCATTCGCGTGGCCGCCTTGACATTGAGTCGGGCGAGCCAACGGCCACTCAGGCGAATCAATAAGCGGTGATAGCGGGCCACCATGACGCAACTGATCAGGCCGCCGAACAGCGAAACGGTGCTGACCATCAGCATCCATTCCATGCGCTGGCTGAGGTGCTGGAACAGGGCGTAAATCAGAATCCCGCTCAGGGCACAGAGGAAAAACAGCAAGTCGCTCAGTTGATCCATGGCAAACACTGCACTGCCCCTGGCGGGACGCACGCCGCGACGCGCCAGTAAGGCCATGATCGTCAGAGGTCCGCCACTGCCGCCGGGCGTGGCGCAGTAGGCGAATTCGGCGGCCATCACCACGCCGAGGCTCCTGAGTCGGCCGACCTTGTCGCACTGATCCCCCAGCAACAGGCGCAAACGCAGAGTGTTCACTCCCCAGCACAGCAGGATCATGCCGAACATGATCAGCAACCACGGCAGCGGAAATGCGCTCAGCCGAGACCAGGTTTCGCTGCCGCCCAACAATAATGGAATCAGCACTGCCGCGAGCAAACCGACGAACAACAGCAGTGCGCGACTCATGCGGCAAGGCCCATTCGGTCGTTTTGCAGCGCCAGCCAGCGGGCCTTGGTCATCGGAACTCTTCCGATGTCGAGCAGGTGCTCCAGGGTTTGTAGCCAGTATCGGCGTGAGAACTCATGGCGCATGTCCACCGGGTGCAGGCCCAGGCGAATCACCGGGGCGTGCTGCCAACGCTGTTCTCGCCAGTCGCTGACGAGCTTCGAAACACCCCGGCGCAAGGCGCTGCGCGCGCTCCAGACCAGCCCCGGCGCCTCTATCGCGATGAAATCCGGTAGCCGGTATAAATGTTGCGAGTCGCTGGTGTAACTCAACGGCAATTGGCGCAACGCCTGGCGAGTGCCCTGGCTCATCAGCCAGGCCGGGGCGACGAACCCCTCGAGCGGCCAGTCATGGCGGTGGAACATATCGATACCCGAACGCAACCGGGCGAGGGCGTCTTCCTGCGACAAACGGTAAAACTCGCCTTCGTGGGTGTAGACCCGACGCATGAACCAGTCGCGGGGATTGATGGTCATCGGCCCGTCGTCACAATGGAAATAGCCATGCAGTGCCAGTTCGTCGCCCCGGGCGACCCTGGCACTGAGCTGGCGACAAAATTGCGGATGGGCGTCCAGATTGTTGTGTTTGTGCAAATCCGGGACCACCAGCCAGGTGATCGGCACGTCACCCAAGGCGTCGACGGTTTCGACGAACGACTGGTAATCGGCCCAGGTGGGCGGTGCCACGTCGTGCAGTACCAGCAGTAAAGCGGGACAGTTCATGGACTCAACCATTGGCTGCCTGCGGCCATTGGCTGCCGAGCACGGCGTGGTAGTGGCGCAGCAGGCTGTTGACCACCGTATCCCAGGCGTAATGCCGTTCGACATGCAATCGCGCTTGCCGGCCCAGGGTTACGCTGCCCGAGCCGAACAGTTCTCGAACGGCGGTGGCCATCGCGGCGGGATTGTTCGGCGCACAGAGCAGGCCGCAGTCCTCGGTGACGATTTCCTCGAAGGCCCCGGCCGCCACGGCTACCACTGGAATGCCGCTGGCCATGGCCTCCAGAATGACCAGGCCGAAGGTTTCCTGATCACCGGCGTGGAGCAATGCGTCGGCGCTGGCCATCAGGCGGGCCACCTGCGCCGCCGGGCAGAACTCGTCGATCACCGTCACGTTGGACGGCACGGCCGTGGGCATCGACGAGCCAACCAGCAGCAGGTGATAGCGTCGGCCCAGGCGTTTCATGCAGTCGAGTAGCACCGGCAGGTTTTTTTCCTTGGACCCGCGCCCGGCGAAGATCAAGAGGCGGGTGTTTTCGTCCAGGCCCAGCTCGGCCCGCAGCCCGGGGTCTCTGGCATCGGGATTGAAGGTTTGCAGGTCGACGCCGAGCGGCTGCACGAAGACATTCCTGACCCCAAGCCCGGTGAGCTTGTCGGCCATGACCCGGCTGGGCGCCAGGACCCGGTCGAAGTTGCCATAGAGCTTGCTGACATAGGCCTCGACGTTGTTGGTCACCCAGCTTCCCATGCGGTTGCTGACCAGCAGCGGCAGGTCCGAGTGATAGAAGCCGATGACCGGCACATCGAGTTGGCGCCGCGCATCCAGCGCCGCCCATGCGGTGAGATAGGGGTCGCCGACTTCGATCAGATCGGGTTGCAAGTCTTGCAGCACATTGCGCCAAGGCGCCAGACGCAGAGGAAAGCGATAACCCTTGCCGAAGGGCAGGGCAGGGGCGGGAACCGTGAAGATGCCATCCTGCTCGCCCAAGGACGATCCGGGGATCAGCAAACTGTGGCGAATGCCTGGCTTGATGCCCAGGCGACGGTGCTTTGCATCCAGATAAGTGCGCACGCCTCCACTGGCGGGGGCGTAGAACATGGTGATGTCCGCGATATGCACGATGAACGATCCTCCGGTCCTGTTACTCCTTTGGTTGACCTATATGAAGGATAGATGTTCGGTCGGGGTTTGTTGCAAGGCGCTGGATGAAGGCTGTTGTGGCGAGGGAGCTTGTCGGATCGCCGCACCGTCCCGACAAGCTCCCTCGCCACATGGGGTTGCTGCATCAGATACGGAAACTGCCTACCAACTGCTTCAACCGTGCCGCCTGCTGCTCAAGGTCCGAGCACGCGCGCAATGTCGATTGCAGGTTCTCCACGCCTTCCTGGTTCAGTGTGTTGATCTCGGTGATGTCGACGTTGATCGACTCCACCACGGCGGTCTGTTCCTCCGTCGCGGTAGCCACCGACTGGTTCATGCCGTCGATTTCACCGATACGCAGCGTCACGCTGTTCAGGCGTTCGCCCGCGAGGTTGGCGATTTCCACGCTGTCCTGACTGTGGCGCTGGCTGTCGCTCATGGTGCTGACCGATTCCCGGGCGCCGACCTGCAACTCCTCGATCATGGTTTGCACCTGTTGTGCCGATTCCTGTGTGCGATGTGCCAGGTTGCGCACTTCGTCCGCCACCACGGCAAATCCACGACCGGCTTCACCGGCGCGGGCGGCTTCAATGGCGGCGTTGAGTGCCAGCAAATTGGTTTGCTGGGAAATGCTGGTGATCACTTCGAGAATCTGCCCGATGTTCACCGTTTTGCTGTTCAGCGATTCGATGTTGGAGCTCGATGCACTGAGCATGCTCGACAGTTGATTCATCGCCGCGATGCTGCGGTCCACCACTTGCTGGCCGTCTTCGGCCAGGTTGCGGGCATCGCTGGCCTGGCTCGAAGCCTGAGCGGCGTTACGGGCAATTTCCTGGGCTGCGGCACCGAGCTGGTTGATCGCGGCCGCGACGCTGCTGGTGCGCGAGGCTTGCTGGTCGGAGTTGAACATCGACGAGTTGGAAGCGGCCACTACGCGCAATGCCACTTCGTTGACTTGCCCGGTGGCTGAGGACACTTCGCGGATCGAGCCGTGAATGCGCTCGACGAAACGGTTGAACGCGGTGCCGAGTGTGCCGAATTCGTCATTGTTCTGGATGGTCAGGCGCTTGGTCAGGTCGCCTTCGCCGTCGGCGATGTCGGCCATGGCACGGGTCATGACGTGCAGCGGCTGGATCAGGATGCGAATCAGCATGCCGAGCAGGGCGATGATGATGGCCACGGCAATAATGGTCGCAACCACAGCCGAGGCGCGGAATTCGCTGAGCATCGAGTAGGCTTTTTCTTTGTCGACCGACACACCGATGTACCAGTTGACCGATGACAAGCCTTTGATCGGGGTGAAGGTCACGATGCGGGTTTTGCCATCGACCTGGATTTCGCTCATTGCGCTGCTGATAGCCGGCGTGTCTTGCGGGTAGACATCCTTGAGCGCCTTCATCGCCAGCGCTTTGTCGGGATGTACCAGGATCTTGCCATCGGAGCTGACCAGGAAGGCATAACCCATGCCGTCGAAATCCAGCGTGCCAAGGCTGTCGGCGATCACTTGCAGACTCAGGTCACCACCGACCACGCCGATGTTCTGGCCGTCCTTGATGACGCTGTCGACAATGGAGATCACCAGTTGGCCGGAAGCCAGATCAATATAAGGCTCGGTCAATGCCGAACCGCTGCTGCCTTGCGCGCTTTTGTACCAAGGGCGTGCACGTGGATCATAGCCATCGGGCATCTTGCTGTCCGGGCGAATGATGAACGAGCCATCCTTGTTGCCGAGGTAGGCACCCATGAAGGTCGAGGTCACGGCTTTTTGTACAAGCAGGCTGGAAACGTTGTCGGCATCGGGGTTGAGCGCAACAGTTTGTGACAGGTTTTCAATCAACAGGCTGCGCCCGTTCAACCAGGTCTGGATATTGTTGGCGGTTACCGCGCCCATTTCCTGCAGATAATTTTCCAGGTTTTCGCGAATGGCATTGCGCTGCAAATAGTCGCTGTACAGCGTGAATGAGGCGAAGGCGGCAATCACAATGAGGGCGGCGGCAAGCAGGATTTTATGGCTGAAACGCAGATTTTTGTTCATGGCTTGGGGTTCCGCTAAGGTCTTAATGTCCAGCGCGTGCTTTTATAAAGGGACGCACGACGGGCAAGGTTGAAAGCAAGTGAATTTTCCGACTCTCCTTAGGGAAATTTCCGACCAGATCGTGTCTGACTGCTTTGTCGTTATCTCTATCGGCCGTGCAGGACCAAAGATTAATCATGGGTGACCAAATGCCTGACTCATTGCAACTCGTTATCGGCGCAGATCTCGAAGGGCAGCCGATTGCCCAGGCCATGCGCCTGGCGAACCGCCACGGATTGATCGCGGGCGCGACCGGCACCGGCAAGACCGTCACTTTGCAACGAATGGCCGAAGCCTTCAGCAATGCCGGCGTAGCGGTGTTCGCCGCCGACATCAAGGGTGACCTGTGCGGCCTTGGCGCCGCCGGCAACCCCCAGGGCAAGATCGCTGAGCGGATTGCCGGGATGCCCTGGCTCAACCACAAGCCTCAGGCTTATCCGGTGACGTTGTGGGACATACACGGTCAGTCCGGTCATCCTTTACGCACAACCTTGAGTGAAATGGGGCCGCTGCTGCTGGGCAGCCTGCTGGAGTTGACCGACAGTCAGCAATCGGCACTCTACGCCGCGTTCAAGGTGGCGGACCGCGAAGGCCTGTTGTTGCTCGATCTCAAGGACCTGAAGGCGTTGCTCAATCACCTGCGGGACAACCCCCAGTTGCTGGGCGACGATGCGGCATTGATGACCACCGGCTCCAGCCAGGCATTGCTGCGACGTCTGGCGACCCTGGAGCAACAGGGCGCCGAAGCCCTGTTCGGCGAGCCGGCGCTGCAACTCGAAGACATCCTGCAACCCACGGCGGATGGCCGTGGGCGCATTCATTTGCTGGACGCCAGCCGCCTGGTGCATGAGGCGCCGAAAGTCTATGCGACGTTCCTGCTGTGGCTGTTGGCCGAACTGTTCGAGCAACTGCCGGAGCGTGGCGATGCCGAAAAACCCTTGCTGGCATTGTTCTTCGACGAAGCTCACTTGTTGTTCAACGGTACGCCCCAGGCATTGCGTGATCGTCTGGAACAGGTTGTAAGGCTGATTCGTTCGAAAGGCGTGGGCGTGTATTTCGTCACCCAGTCGCCGGGTGACCTGCCGGATGATGTGCTGGCGCAGTTGGGTTTGCGCGTCCAGCACGGTCTGCGTGCGTTCACGGCCAAGGAGCAGAAGTCCCTGCGCGCGGTGGCCGAAGGATTCCGGCCGAATCCTGCGTTCGACGCGTTGTCGGTGCTGACCGAGCTCGGGATCGGTGAGGCGCTGGTCGGCACCCTGCAGGAAAAGGGCACGCCGGAAATGGTCCAGCGGGTATTGGTGGCACCACCGCAATCGCGGATCGGGCCTTTGACTGAAACCGAGCGCACGATGTTGATCGCAGGCTCACCGTTCAAAGGGCGTTATGACCAACCGATCGATCGCGAATCAGCCTATGAGGTGCTGGTGGGACGCAAGGGACTGGCACCTGAGCCCGAAGCGGAGCAGGGCAAACAGGAACCGAGTTTCACCGAACAGGCCGGAGAGTTCCTCGGCACAGCGGCTGGGAAGGCGCTGAAATCGGCGATGCAACAGGCGGCGAACCAGATTGGCCGACAGTTGGTGCGCGGCTTGATGGGCTCGTTGCTGGGCAGCAAAAAACGCCGCTGAAAGCAAAGGATCGCAGCCTTCGGCAGCTCCTACGGGTTGCTCGCAAATTTAAATGTAGGAGCTGCCGGAGGCTGCGATCTTTTGATCTTGTCTTTAACCTTTGGTTTTGGCATGCGCCGCCAACCGCTCCAGCGCTGCCCGCAGATTCGGGTCGCTGATCCCGTCGGCCGTGGCCTGAATGGTCGCTGCCGCGTCGTTGGACAAGTCCATGGTATGCCCGGTCGCACCTTGCTGAACGGTCGGCGGTTGAACTTTGAACAGGATCCGGGTCAGATTGGCAAACTCGTCGAACATTTGCAGTTGCCGTTGCAGGCGCTTCTGCTGGTAGCGCAGGCGGGTTGCCCAATGACCGTCGGTGACAATCAGCAACAAACTGCCTTCGCGCCAGGAAGCCACGTGGCAATGCTCGCGAGCGGCGGGTTGCAATTGGCTTTCGAGCAAGCGTTGCAGGTGACCCAGGCGTTGAGCGTGGCCGAGAATGGCCTTCAGCGGCTTGGCTTCGCGTAGTAGAACGGCAGGTACTTTGGCCGTAAGTGGGCGAAATGCCATGATCAGACACCTGAAGTAACAGAGGCGCCATGGTAGCAGAAAGCGCCGGATGCACCCGCCCATTGCTTTTGTGGGCGCTTTACCCATTAAATCAACAACTAACTTCTGTCTTGAACGGCTTGAAGTTGAGCAAAACGCCCTTATTTTAAGTGAGCCCCGTCAAAGCGCTGTGCCAGCATCGTGGAATATCGCCACTTTCCTCTCCATCGTTTCCGGGTAGAATGCTCGTTCGCATGCGGCCATGAGGGCTGCACGGGCGACTCACGGGGCCGCCCTCCATCCCTTTAGTGTGGAAGATCCTGCCGATATGTTTGCGCCTTTGTTAAAGAAACTTTTTGGAAGCAAGAACGAGCGTGAAGTCAAGCGCATGCTCAAGACGGTGCAACTCGTCAATGCCTTCGAAGAGCAAATGGTGGCCCTTTCGGACGATCAATTGCGTGCCAAGACAAGCGAGTTCAAGGCCCGCATCGCCAAAGGGGAATCCCTCGACAATCTGCTGCCAGAAGCCTTTGCGGTCGCCCGCGAAGCCGGCAAGCGTGTCATGGGCATGCGCCACTTCGATGTCCAGCTGATCGGCGGCATGACCTTGCATGAAGGCATGATCGCGGAAATGCGTACCGGTGAAGGCAAGACCCTGGTGGCAACACTGGGCGTTTACCTCAACGCGCTGTCCGGCAACGGCGTGCACGTTGTGACGGTGAACGACTACCTGGCCCGCCGTGACGCCAACTGGATGCGCCCGCTGTATGAATTCCTCGGCCTGACGGTCGGCGTTGTCACGCCATTCCAGCCGCCGGAAGAGAAGCGCGCTGCCTACGCCGCAGACATCACCTACGGCACCAACAACGAATTCGGTTTCGATTACCTGCGCGACAACATGGCGTTCAGCATGGAAGAAAAATTCCAGCGCGAACTCAATTTTGCCGTGATCGACGAAGTCGACTCCATCCTCATCGACGAAGCCCGTACGCCGCTGATCATCTCCGGTCAGGCCGAAGACAGCTCCAAGCTGTACATCGAGGTCAACAAGCTGATCCCGCAGCTCAAGCTGCACGTTGAAGAAGTCGAAGGCGAGGTCACCCAGGCCGGTCACTACACCGTCGACGAGAAGACCCGTCAGGTCGAACTCAACGAAGCCGGTCACCAGTACGTCGAAGAAACGCTGACCCGCATCGGCCTGCTGGCTGAAGGCGAGAGCCTGTACTCGGCGCACAACCTGAGCCTGCTGACTCACGTCTACGCCGGCCTGCGCGCGCACAAGCTGTTCCATCGCAACGTCGAATACATCGTGCAGGACGGTCAGGTCGTACTGGTCGACGAGCACACCGGCCGGACCATGCCGGGCCGCCGCTTGTCCGAAGGCCTGCACCAGGCCATCGAAGCCAAGGAAAACCTGAACATCCAGGCCGAAAGCCAGACACTGGCGTCGACCACCTTCCAGAACTACTTCCGTCTGTACAACAAGCTGTCCGGCATGACCGGTACGGCCGACACCGAAGCGTTCGAGTTCCACCAGATCTATGGCCTGCAGGTCATGGTGATTCCACCGAACAAGCCGCTGGCCCGTAAAGACTACAACGACCTGGTGTTCCTGACCGCCGACGAGAAATACGCGGCAATCGTTGCCGACATCAAGGAAAGCATGGCCGCGGGCCGTCCGGTTCTGGTCGGTACCGCCACCATCGAAACCTCCGAGCACATGTCCAGCCTGCTCGTGAAGGAAGGCATCGAACACAAGGTCCTGAACGCCAAGTTCCACGAAAAGGAAGCCGAGATCATTGCCCAGGCCGGTCGTCCGGGCGCACTGACCATCGCCACCAACATGGCCGGTCGTGGTACCGACATCCTGTTGGGCGGTAACTGGGAAGTGGAAGTGGCTTCCCTGGAAAACCCGACCCCTGAGCAGATTGCCCAGATCAAGGCCGACTGGCAGAAGCGTCACCAGCAAGTGCTCGAATCGGGCGGTTTGCAGGTGATTGCCTCCGAGCGTCACGAATCGCGCCGTATCGACAACCAGCTGCGTGGTCGTGCCGGTCGTCAGGGTGACGCCGGTTCCAGCCGTTTCTACCTGTCGCTGGAAGACAGCCTGATGCGCATCTTCGCCTCTGACCGGGTGAAGAACTTCATGAAGGCCCTGGGCATGCAGCCTGGCGAAGCGATCGAGCACCGCATGGTGACCAACGCCATCGAAAAGGCCCAGCGCAAGGTTGAAGGCCGCAACTTCGACATTCGCAAGCAGCTGCTCGAGTTCGACGACGTCAACAACGAACAGCGTAAAGTGATCTATCACATGCGTAACACGTTGCTGGCCGCCGACAACATCGGTGAGACCATCGCTGACTTCCGTCAGGACGTGCTCGACGCCACCGTCAGTGCGCACATTCCTCCGCAGTCGTTGCCTGAACAGTGGGACGTGGCTGGTCTGGAAGCTGCATTGCAGAGCGATTTCGGTGTCACGCTGCCGATCCAGCAATGGCTCGACGAAGACGATCACCTGTACGAAGAAACCCTGCGCGAGAAACTGATGCAGGAACTGATCGCGGCGTACAACGAGAAAGAAGACCAGGCGGGCGCCGAAGCGCTGCGCAGCTTCGAGAAGCAAATCGTTCTGCGCGTGCTGGACGACCTGTGGAAAGACCACCTGTCGACCATGGATCACCTGCGTCACGGTATCCACTTGCGTGGTTATGCCCAGAAGAACCCGAAGCAGGAATACAAGCGCGAGTCGTTTACCCTGTTCTCCGAATTGCTGGATTCGATCAAGCGCGATTCGATCCGTGTGCTGTCCCACGTTCAGGTTCGCCGCGAAGACCCGATCGAAGAAGAGCAGCGTCTGCGTCAGGAAGCCGAGGCATTGGCCGCTCGCATGCAGTTCCTGCATGAAGAGGCGCCAGGCCTTGAACAGCCGGAAGTGTTGGGCGAAGAGGTCGATGTTGCCCTCGCGGCCGCACCGGTTCGCAACGAGCAGAAACTGGGTCGCAACGAGTTGTGCTACTGCGGTTCGGGCAAGAAGTTCAAGCATTGCCACGGGCAGATCCAGTAAAACCCGTTTCAAACGCTGAAATACCCGCGCCGCGACCGGCTTCTGCCGTCGCGGCGTTTTACCATTCGAACCACCGTTCTGCTGAAACGGTGCTGACATCATTTATAAAGGAGCGCATTCATGGCTGTTGGTCTTGGTCCTTTGCCAACGTTGCACCCGGTTGCCGGTTTTGAACTCGGTATCGCCTCGGCCGGCATCAAGCGCCCGGGGCGCAAGGATGTTGTGGTCATGCGCTGTGTTGAAGGCTCCACGGTTGCTGGCGTGTTCACCCTGAACGCCTTTTGCGCCGCGCCGGTGATCCTGGCCAAGCAACGCGTGCAAGGCCCTGTGCGTTACCTGCTGACCAACACCGGCAATGCCAACGCCGGTACCGGCGAGCCAGGCCTGGCCGCCGCCGAGCGCACTTGCGCCAAGCTGGCCGAACTGACCGGTGTCGATGCCAGCCAGGTGCTGCCGTATTCCACCGGTGTGATCGGCGAGCCGTTGCCGGTCGAGAAAATCGAAGGCGCGCTGCAAGCGGCCCTCGACGACCTGTCGATCCATAACTGGGAAGCTGCCGCCACCGGCATCATGACCACCGACACCCTGCCAAAAGGTGCCAGTCGTCAGTTCCAGCACGACGGCGTGACCATCACCGTAACCGGCATCAGCAAAGGCGCCGGCATGATTCGCCCGAACATGGCGACCATGCTCGGCTACATCGCCACCGACGCCAAAGTCTCCCGCGATGTGCTGCAAAACCTGATGCTCGATGGCGCCAACAAGTCGTTCAACCGTATCACCATCGATGGCGATACCTCGACCAACGACTGCTGCATGCTGATTGCCACCGGTCAGGCGGCACTGCCGGAAATCACCCGTGCCGAAGGCGAACTGTTCGCCAAGCTCAAGCAAGCGGTGTTCGAAGTGTGCATGGACGTGGCCCAGGCCATCGTTCGCGACGGTGAAGGCGCGACCAAGTTCGTCACTGTTGAAGTCAACGGCGGCGGCAATCACCAGGAGTGCCTGGACGTCGGTTACACCGTGGCTCATTCGCCGCTGATCAAGACCGCGTTGTTCGCTTCCGACCCGAACTGGGGCCGTATCCTGGCGGCTGTAGGCCGTGCCGGAGTGCCGAACCTGGACGTGAGCAAGATCGACGTGTTCCTCGGCGACGTGTGCATCGCCAGCCGTGGCGCGCGCGCGGCGACCTACACCGAAGCCCAGGGCGCGGCGGTGATGCAGCAGGAAGAAATCACCATCCGTATCGAGTTGGGTCGTGGCGATTGCAGCGAAACCATCTGGACCACCGACCTGTCCCACGAATACGTGAAGATCAACGCCGAGTACCGTACTTAATACACGGTTCAAGACCGAGTCGTCCCATTCGCGAGCAAGCCCGCTCCCACAAGAGATCTTCAGTGAACACAAAGTGTGCGTACTGCCCGATCAACTGTGGGAGCGGGCTTGCTCGCGAAGGCTGACGACCAGACGCTAGATATTCTGGCTTGTTACCCTGACGAGAAGGCACCCCGAACATGAGCCTGCACCTGATCATCGGCGACAAACTGCATTCCTCCTGGTCCCTGCGTGGCGCCCTGGCCCTCGATCTGACTGGCGCTTCCTACACCGAAGAACTGATCAAGCTGAACCAGCCGGACACCCGTGAGCGTCTGCTCAAGCATTCGCCAACCTGTAAAGTCCCGCTGCTGAAAACCGGACACGGCACCATCGCCGACTCCCTGGCGATTGCCGAATACCTGGCAGAACAATTTCCCGACGCGAACCTGTGGCCCAAAGACATTGCCGCCCGTGCCCAGGCGCGTTCGGCGTGCGCGCAGATGCACAGTGGCTTTTTCGCCATGCGCGGCAACATGCCGTTCGACCTGAGCCATGACGCAGCGCTATCGCCGGTCCCGGCCGATGTCCAGGCGGACATCGAACGCATGTCTGCGTTGTGGGCCGAGTGTCGTGCCGCTGCGACCGAGAGCGGTCCGTACCTGTTTGGCCGCATCACGTTGGCCGATGCGTTTTTTGCACCCATCGCCGTGCGCCTGCGCACCTATCGGGTGAAACTGTCCGCGGCTGACGAAGCCTATGTTGAAACCCTCTACCAATGGCCAGCGTTCAAGGCCTGGCAGAAGGCCGGACTGGAGGAGTCGTAAAGGTGAAACGAGTCCATGTCGCCGCCGCCGTCATCCGTGATGGCAGTGGCCAAATTCTGATCGCCCGTCGTGCGGATTCACAGCACCAGGGTGGCTTGTGGGAATTTCCCGGGGGCAAGGTCGAGGCCGACGAGTCGGTCGAAACCGCACTGGCCCGCGAACTTCATGAGGAACTGGGCATCGTGGTCGGCGCGGCGCGCCCGCTCATTCAGGTCCGGCACGATTACCCGGACAAGCAGGTGTTGCTGGATGTCTGGGAAGTCTCGGCGTTTACCGGCGAGCCCCACGGCGCCGAAGGCCAACCGCTGGCCTGGGTGTCGCCCCGGGATCTGTCGGATTACGAGTTTCCGGCGGCCAATCAGCCGATCGTCGCGGCCGCGAAATTGCCCGCTCAGTACCTGATTACCCCGGAAGACCTGGAAACCCCGGCGTTGCTGCGCGGCATCCAGAAGGCCATTGCTGGCGGCATCAAGCTGATCCAGTTGCGCGCACCGAACGGTTACGACCCGAAATACCGGGACCTGGCCGTGGATGCGGTGGGGCTGTGTGCCGGCAAGGCGCAATTGATGATCAAGGGGCCGTTCGAATGGCTGGGCGACTTCCCGTCCGCCGGTTGGCACATTACCTCGGCGCAGCTGCGCAAATACGCAGCGGCTGGCCGACCGCTACCGGCATCGCGCTGGCTGGCGGCGTCGTGCCATAACGCTGAAGAGCTGGCGCTGGCCGAGCAGATGGGGGTGGACTTCGTGACCCTGTCGCCGGTACAGCCGACCCAGACTCACCCTGGCGCCGAGCCGTTGGGTTGGGAGCAGGCGTCGAGCTTGATCGAGGGCTTCAGCAAGCCGGTGTTCCTGCTTGGTGGGGTTGGCCCGGCTGAGGTCGAGAAAGCCTGGGCGACGGGTGCGCAGGGTGTGGCGGGAATACGGGCGTTTTGGCCTGATTCCGAGTGATGCAAATGGCCTCATCGCGAGCAAGCTCGCTCCCACAGTGGATTTGCGGCGATCACAAAACCTGTGGGAGCGAGCTTGCTCGCGATGAGGGCTTGGCAGGCGCCGGCTAAACCTCAGGTTTCGCCGCAGGCTGCCAAAGAATCTCCGCCACTCCCTGACGCTTGGCAATCAGCCGCGCCATCACAAACAACAAATCCGACAACCGATTGATGTACGCCAGGCCAACTCCGGCCAACGGCTCAATCGCATTGAGTTGCTGACAGCGCCGCTCTGCGCTGCGCGCCAGGCTACGGCAGACATGAGCCTGGGCAATCAGCGTCGAGCCACCGGGCAAGATGAAGTTTTCCAGGGGCCCCAACTCTTCATTCCACACATCGATCGCCGCTTCCAGTCGTTCGATTTCTGCTGCATTCAACGCCTGGTACACCGGCATCGCCAGTTCGCCACCCAGATCAAATAACCGATGCTGGCAGGGGGCCAATACCTCGATCACTTCGTTCAAGCCTGGAAACTCACCCGTTTGCGCCGCCAGCCCGGCCAGCAACACGCCCACCTGACTGTTCAGCGTATCGACTTCGCCAATGGCCTCGATCCGCGGGTGATCCTTGGGTACGCGACGACCGTCGCCCAGCCCGGTCTCGCCTTTGTCGCCAGTGCGGGTGTAAATCTTCGACAAACGAAAGCCCATGGTTACCTCGATAGCAGATTGAGTTCTTGCGAGACAGGTGGGGTACTCGCCAGGGGCAGGCGCAAGGTGAAGCAGGTGCCTTGGCCAAGAGTCGATTGCACTTCCATCTGCCCCTTGTGGTTATTGGTGATGATGAAGTACGACACCGACAGGCCAAGCCCGGTGCCCTGGCCGATTTCCTTGGTGGTGAAGAACGGCTCGAAGGTCCGTTTGCGCACGTTTTCGCTCATGCCGATCCCGTTGTCCTCGACCTGGATTTCCGCCCATGGCGGATTCAGTCTGGTGCGTAGGATGATCCGCCCCGGTTCGCTGTCGTCTTCGCGCTGATGGATGGCTTGTGCAGCATTCTTCAACAGGTTGAGCAGCACTTGCTCCAGTTCGTTGGCGGTGCCGGGGACCGGTCCCAGGGCCGGATCGAACTGGCGAATGATGGCCTGGCCCTTGAAGTCGAAGCCGATCGCCAGGTCGAAGTCGTTACCGGCGATCTCCACCGCCTGGTCGATCAGGGCAGGCAGATCGCAAGGGGCCATCTGGCGGGTGCTGCGACGGCTGAAGCTGAGCATGTGGGTGACGATTTTCGCCGCCCGGGCACCGGCCTGCTGGATGCCGTCGAGTAACTGTGGCACTTCGCGGATTTTCAGGTACTGGTTGACCGTCGCCAGTTCGATGCCGGCCTGTTCGGCCACTTCGAGGTTCTTCGGCAAATCGGACGACAGGCGTCGGCGAATGTTTTGCACGTTGTGCAGGATTGCGCCCAGCGGGTTGTTGATCTCGTGGGCCATGCCGGCGGCCAGGCCACCCACCGACAGCATTTTCTCCGACTGCACCATCATCTCTTCCAGGGACAGGCGCTGGGTGATGTCGTCGATCCGGATCACCACGCCACGCCCGGCACCGCCCATCAACGGATAGAAAGTCAGGGCGTAGTGGCGGGGCTCGTCATCCTTGAGCCAGGTGACACGCTCGATCTTGGCCACCGTATGCTGCTCGACCGTTTGCTTGAGTTGCGGCAGGAACGGCTTGAGCGGTTCGAAGGCGAGGAAGATAGGCTGGTTCAGGGCTTCATCGAGGCGCGTGCCGGACAGGGCGCTGGCCTCCTGGTTCCATTGCGTCACGTAGAGTTGTTCGTCGAGGGCGATCAGCGCCGATGGCATGGAGTCGATGATGCTGTTGAGGTAGTTCTGGAAACCGGTGAGCTTTTTCTCGATCTTGCTGCGCACCTGGACTTCGAGCTCCAGTTTGCGGTTGGTATGGCGGGTTTCTTCCGCCAGACCCTGGGCCTGGTCATAGGCTGCCTGGGAGTCGTCCCTGGCCCGCTTGAGTTGCTGCTCCCTGGCCTCGATCCGCGAGAGCATGGTGTTGAACGCTTCGGCGAGGCTGCCGATTTCATCGTGGTTTCCGCGCGAAGCACGCAGTGCGTAGTTCTCTTCGCGGGTGACCTGCCGGGACAACTCTTCGAGCTGGTGGATCGGCCGGGTAATCAGGCGCTTGATCTGGCGGGCAATGATCAGCCACAGCAATACGCTGAAGATCAGAATCCCCAGGCTGGCCGTCAGGGTCCCGGTGTAGAACGCCACTGGCAGTTCGCTCGAAGCTACCAACAGCAGGTGTCCTGGTGCCGCGCCAGTGCGGGGCAGGGGGATGACTTGGTTGGTACGAAACTCGGTGGCCTGCCAGTCTTCGATATGCCGGAAACGCTTCGGTAGCTCCAGGTTGTCGCCATGCTGCAATTGCGCCAGTCGCTCACCCTTTCCGTCATACAGGGCTGCCGCGCGCAAGGGCGAATAGCTGTTGAGTTCATTCAGCAGGCGCTCGGCGCTTTGGGGGGACGCCAGGGCTTCGGAGGCCAGGCTCGGGTTGGATACCAGCCGGCCGATGGTCTGCAGGGCCTGGGGCGCCATGCTTTCCTGGGAGATGTAGTAGGCGGCGCTGATAAAGGTCAGGTTGGCAACCAGCAGGACGGTGACCATCAGTACCAGCAGGGCGGCCAGCAGTTTCTGGCCGACGGGCAGGTTTTCAAGGCGCTGGCGCAATGGCATCGGATTCATCGCAGACAAGGAACAAGTGGCCAGCGTAGCCGCTGCTCAGTCGCTGGGCAATCCAAGGCGTTGCAGGCGAGCGATCAACCTTGCCTCAAGTTGATTGAGGTGAGGCAGGTTCAGTTGATGGCGCCCGGCCACTTTGCAGGCATAACCGAGCAGGTAGCTGATTTCCGTGCGGCGCTGGCTCGTGACGTCCTGATGCATCGAGGAGTAGTTGGCGGCGGTGGCGTGAATCACCCGTTCGACTTCCTGCTGCAGGTTTTCGGCCGCTGCCGGCTGACCACAACGCTCGAGCAACTCCACCAGTTCACCGCACAGGGTGGCGACCTCACATTGATGTTGCTGCAAACCGCCATTACGGCAATCGTGTAGCACCGTCAGCGGATTGATCGCACAGTTGAGGGCGAGTTTGCGCCACAGCCGGGTCAGGATCTCGGTGCTCCACTCGTGGGGGATGCCGGCAGCGCTCAGGTCATCGAGCCAGATCGGTGCCACCGGATGGCTCGCATCCCCCAGCCAGGTGAAGCCATGTCCGGCAAACACCACGCGCCAATCACCATCGCGGAAGGCGCCTTCGGTGCTCGAGGCATAGATGCAGCGTGCCTGGGGAACCTGGGCGGCGACCGCGTCCTGGCTGCCCAGGCCATTTTGCAGCAGGATCAGTTCGGCGCCTGGGGCCAGGCGTGGCGCCAATCGAGCCACCGCACTTTCGGTATCGTAGGCTTTACACGCCACCAGCAGGCGGTGGATCGGTTGGGGGTTGTCGGCTGTCTCTGCGGGCACGGCATAGTGTTGCGCCTCGCCGTGTTCCACCAGTGTCAATCCACCGGCCACCTCATAGGCCTGCAGTCTCGTGGTGTCCCGCAGGATCAGCCGGACCGGCATTCCAGCCCGTGTCAGGCGTGTCGCCCATAAAGTGCCGAGGCTGCCGGCGCCCAGTACATGCCAGGTGGTGGACATCAGCTTTTTGCTCTGTTTAAGGCGTGCATCGGCAGCTCGCAGTGAATGATGGGAAAGACCCGTTATAATCAGCGCGGATTTTAACCGCAAGCCAGGCGTGCTCCATCAGTGCGCCTTTAATTTTGGAGAGATTACATGCCGTCGTTCGACGTGGTATCCGAACTGGACAAACACGAAGTCACCAACGCGGTCGAGAACGCCGTCAAGGAACTCGATCGTCGTTATGACCTGAAAGGCAAAGGCAGCTTCGAGTTCAAGGAAAAAGACCTCACCGTCAACCTGACCGCCGAAGCGGATTTTCAGCTCGAAGCGATGATTGAGATCCTCAAGCTGGCGCTGGTCAAGCGCAAAATCGACGTGCAGTGCCTTGAAGTCAAGGACGCGTTCGCGTCGGGCAAGCTGATGAAGCAGGAAGCCGTCCTCAAGGAAGGCATTGACAAGGAGCTGGCGAAGAAAATCGTCGCTCATGTCAAAGACGCCAAGCTCAAGGTTCAGGCGGCCATTCAGGGTGAGCAGGTTCGCATCACCGGCAAAAAGCGTGATGACCTGCAAGAAGCCATTGCAGCGCTGCGGGCCAAGGAATTCGGTATGCCGCTGCAGTTCAACAACTTCCGCGACTGAGCCTCGAAGCGGGAACCTCTTGGCGTTTGCGACGTCGGAGGCCAAGCAGCGGCAGAAACGATTGAGCCCGTCGCGGTTCGGTCTTTCTGCCGCTTTTTTTACGCATGCCGGGTAGCCGGAAAACAGGAGAGTGTAGATGGACTTAAATGCCGAGGTAGACAATCTGGTCAAGGTATCCCAAACCTGGATCCCGATGATCATGGAGTACGGCAGCCGTGTACTGCTGGCGGTTATCACCCTGGCCATCGGCTGGTGGTTGATCAACAAGGTCACGAAAAAGCTCGGCGGCCTGATTGCATTGCGTAATGCCGATCTGGCGCTGCAAGGCTTTATCAGCAGCCTGGCGAATATCATTCTCAAGATTCTGCTGATCGTCAGCGTGGCCTCGATGATCGGTGTGGAAACCACTTCGTTTGTGGCAGCGATTGGTGCGGCAGGCCTGGCCATTGGCCTGGCCTTGCAGGGCAGCCTGGCGAACTTCGCCGGTGGCGTGCTGATTTTGCTGTTCCGTCCGTTTCGCATCGGTGACTGGATCGAGGCTCAGGGTATCGCCGGTACTGTCGACAGCATCCAGATTTTCCATACCGTGCTGCGTACTGGTGACAACAAGACCATCATCGTACCTAACGGCAATCTGTCGAATGGCATCATCACCAACACAAACCGTCAGCCGACCCGCAAGGTCGTGTTTGATGTAGGCGTTGATTATGAAGCGGACCTGCAGAAAGCCCGTGAAGTTTTGCTGGAATTGGCCAAGGACCCGCGAGTATTGGCAGATCCGGAACCACAGGCCGTTGTTTCTACCCTGGGTGACAGTGCGATCACACTTTCGCTTCGTGTCTGGGTAAAGACTGCCGATTACTGGGACGTGATGTTCATGTTCAACGAACTATCCCGGGATCGTCTGCGAGAGGCCGGTATCGATATTCCATTTCCACAGCGGGTTATTCGTGTGGTTCAGGAATCTGCGGTGCAGTGACCGGTCTTGCCATACACGGCTGACTTTTCGGTCAGGCATGGATAGCGATTGTTCAATAATTGAACAGTTTGCATAGACAACAAAAAAGGCCCATCCGAAGATGGGCCTTTTTTTTGTTACCGCAAACTAACTGGATGCGATTACAAAACCGACAGCGGGTAGTCGACGATGAAACGGAACTCTTTCACGTCGCCTTCACCTTCGTCAGCGTTAGCGAAGTGCCATGCTTGACGAATACGGAAGGACAGGTCTTTTGCCGGGCCAGTCTGAACAACGTACTTGGCTTCGAAGTTGGTCTCGTTGTGCTTGCCGTCTGCACCATACAGGCCTTCGTAAGCGCTGCCTGCTGGAGTTTTGGTGCCGTCGATGTCCCAGCCTTTAACGTAACGGGTCATGAAGCTCAGACCTGGAACGCCGTACTCAGCCATTTTCAGGTCGTAACGAACCTGGGCAGACTTCTCGCCAGGGGCGTTGAAGTCAGAGTACTGGATGGAGTTGGCGAGGAAGATCGAGTCGCCGCCGCGGTTGTTCTTGCCCACGCCGATGTAGTCGAACGGAGTGTCACCGTTAACCTTCTGGAAGGCCAGGGTGATGGTGTGTGCTTTCATGAACGAGAAAGCTGCTGCCAGGGAGTAAGCGGTGTTGCTGATCTCGCCCGCTTTGGCGTCACCGGTATCTTTGGTGTTGTAGATGTTACCGTCCAGGTTCAGCGACTCATCGCCACCCAGCGGAATGGTGTAGTTCAGGTTGGCGTAGTACTGGTTCCAGATGTCTTCCAGCTTGGCGCCATACAGCGATGCCGACAGGTTGTCGGTGATGCCGTATTTACCACCGAAATAGTCGATGCTGTTGGCTTCTACGCCAGCGTAGGTT
The DNA here is from genome assembly GCF_047345015.1 of Pseudomonas monachiensis. NCBI lineage: Bacteria > Pseudomonadati > Pseudomonadota > Gammaproteobacteria > Pseudomonadales > Pseudomonadaceae > Pseudomonas > Pseudomonas monachiensis. The sequence goes on along the minus strand of NZ_CP178857.1, from coordinate 4,891,602 downwards.
GCATACAGGCCACCGTCACGGGCGTTGCGGTCCTGGCTGGTCGCCGAGTAGAAGTGACCGGCTTCGAGGTCAAGGTCTTTGACTTCGCTGCTCTGCAGCTGGATGCCGCTGGCAGTTTGAGGAAGGATGCGGGAACCGCCAACTGCAAACACTGGAGCAGTGCTTGGCTGCATGTCGCCGACTTTCAGCTCGGTCTTGGATACGCGGAATTTAACTGCGCCGCCTGCTTTGCCCTGGCTGTCATTGACTTCGCCATCGGCGTCGCGGCTCATGTTGCCGGTGCCGCCGGTGCCATCACCGCCGTCCAGTTTGATTGCCAGGTAGCCGAATGCATCAACACCAACACCGATCAGGCCTTGGGTGTAACCGGAGCTGAAATTGCCCCAGATGCCTTGGGTCCAGTCTTTCTGGTCGTTGGCGCCATCTTTGTTATCACGGTTGAAGTAGTAGTTGCGAACCAGCAAGTTCAGCGTGCTGTCTTCAACAATACCTTTGGCTTCAGCCTGGTCACTTACGAAAGGGGCGGCCGTAGCCAATTGGGTACTGGCGGCTGCTGCAACTGCCAGTGCGATCATGCTCCACTTCATCACGCGCATCGTGATTTGCTCCTTTGGTTTTAGAAGAGTACTGCCGTCCCACCTGATTTATTATCTGGGCGGCTCTTTCTTTTTGTGTCGGCGCAAACTTATATCACGCCGACAATGTTGGCGATACTTGCGCATCTAACCTTTCGCCTTCTTTACGACCCTGTCGCAAACAGCATGGTAGATGTCGCAAATTTCCAGCTCCGACGCAACAGGGCGGACAACTTTAATGCTGTTTTCTGCGCCTTGTCGTCGCTAAAAAGAGTCCTGGTGAAACGTTTGAATCTCCATCGGGCTACCTTGCCACTATTTTTTTTGCCTGAGGGGCTCCGCTTCCCGCGGGTGCCACTCGGGTGATATTGGGTATGAATGCAACAAGCGTGCACAAAATCGTGTTTTGTTACGCTTTTTTTCTAATTGACTGCCAAGTGCTGTAAAAACCTCATGAAACCGGGGGGTTCAAGCGCTTTCGGTTTGGGCTTGACGCCTTGCCTTACATCATGTTGCACCCTTCTGGTCGACAGCCTGGCAACCGGAAATGTTACCGGTTCACCCCGCCACTGAGTAAATGGCGGATGTCGAAGCACCCAGCGTAGACCCACTGTGCGGTTTTGGTGCAAAAAATTTTAGCCTTGTATTGAATTCACCTCTTTCGAGCCCTTGGCTGAAGCGAACTTTTCCTTGTTGCTCAGTCATTTCGGCGTGTTTTGCCTGTCGTTCGGTTCTGTAATGGTGCACGGTGGAAAAAATAGTCCTGTCCGGGGGCGGCTATCAGTTTTTGCTGGCGCTCGTGGCCTCGAGGCAAGGTTCGCCGTGAAGCCTGCGTCGTTCGCAGGTATGCTGCCATCCGGTCGCTTGGTGCGCTGTCCCGTCAGGATGGGCGCTAAGCTGAAAAATGATGCCCCGGCGGGAGAACGCGCAGTGTTCGCTTTAGATCCACGACTTCAACAAGACACGTTACCGATCGGGGACTTTCCGCTCTGCCGGTTGTTGCTGTCCAACGATTCGAACTATCCCTGGTTCATCCTGGTACCTCGTCGTGAGGCTATCAGCGAGATATTTCAGTTGGATGTCGCAGACCAGCAACAGCTTTGGCAGGAAACCACTGCGCTGTCGCAAGGACTCAAGGACGCGTTCGATGCGGACAAGTTGAATGTGGCGGCGCTGGGCAATGTCGTCAGTCAGTTGCACATGCATGTAATCGTGCGCAAGCGCGAAGATGCCGCCTGGCCGGCGCCGGTTTGGGGTAAACATCCGGCAAAACCTTACGGTTCGGAGCAGATCGCCGCGATTCGCGAGCGTTTGCGCTTGATTTTGACCGATGATTTTACGTTTCTGGAGGGCTGAATCATGAGCCTGGAAGAACGCGTTACCGAGCTTGAAAGCCGTCTGGCGTTTCAGGATGACACCATCCAGGCGTTGAACGATGTGCTGGTGGCGCAGCAGCGGGTGGTGGAGCGCCTGCAGTTGCAAATGGCCGCGCTGCTCAAGCGACAGGAGGAAATGGTCGGGCAGTTCGAGTCATTTGAAGAAGAAGCGCCTCCGCCGCACTATTAAGCAAGTCACAGGCATGAAAAAACCGCGGACAGCTCGGCTGTGCGCGGTTTTTTTAGCCTTGAGTCAGCGGCGCGGCAGTGCGGCGATCACATCTTCGGCTTGCAGGCCTTTGTCACGATTCATGACGGAGAACTCCACGCGCTGGCCTTCGACCAGGACACGGTGGCCTTCACCGCGAATGGCCCGGAAGTGGACGAAGATATCGTCGCCGGAGTCGCGGGAGATGAAGCCGAAGCCTTTGGATGTGTTGAACCACTTGACGGTGCCGGTATCACGGTTGCTCATGTCGTAGCTTGGCGAGGCAGCGGCTGGTGACGACTTGTAAAAGCTGATGCCGAGGTGCAGGGCAACGGCGATCAGGGTTGCGACCAGGCTGAACAGTACGGCGGGTTGACCGGCGATGACGGGCATCGGTGCGATCAGCGTCAGGGTTTGCAGGACCACGCTCAGCACCAGCAGGGCGCTGACCAGGTTTTGCAGTTGGTGACGCGGGCCTTTGTTCCAGTAAGGGATGACTGGTGCAAGCGTAAGGTTGAGCAGGCCGAAAAAGGCCAGGTACAGTGCGTCGGGTTGTTGCAGGTAAGGTAAGGCTTCGGATTGCAGGCTAGGGATGAAGGACAGCAGCAAGGCCGCTGCGCCTATCAACAGATGGACGATTTTCAACATTTTGATTAACTCACGTTAAGACAGCTCACAAGGAAGAGCTGATGGCGCACGGTTCGCTTCAAGATAATAAAGAGGCGTTGGACACGTACCCGGTATCAGCCTATGCGCCGTGCCCGGAAAAAATAGGCACTGGCGACACACTGTCTATTTAACAGCAAAGCCGCAGGCTACTCAAATCAGGGCGTCCGGCGGCTCTTTTCGGGGCGAATTGACGCAGGTTGCCCCAAGTTACGGGGTAGCGGTACCTTCCTGCGACCGACTTGCTGACCTCGCGGATGCCGGTGCATGAAAAGCGGCGTGGATGCTCCGCGATCTTCTTTGCTGGACCATTCCATGGGGTGTTTCTGAAGGGCGCATCGCTTCGTTGCGTGGGAAAATGTCTGGAGTAGGACGCTCTCCAGGGTCTGCCAAAAGTTGTTGGCTTATCCTACGTCGAGGGTCATAAAGTCGGCTGGAAAATACCTTTGCACCTGAGTTTTTATAAGTCGACACACAGTTGCGCTTTAAAGAAACCAGATGGCAAAGGAGTGTCAGCGTTATGGTTTATGAAAGGCAAGAAGAGGGGCGATACGGTTCGCACAAGGATGTAAGGGTTGATCCGTTTGTTCGCGAGTTCGATATGGGGCTGGCCCAGCCCTTCTCCCGCTCCGTACGATTGAATGGCTTCGCCACCTGTTTGCGGCTCGAGCAGGTTTATTGGGATATTTTGGGGGCGATGGCCCGGGTCAATGGTTGCTCGGTCAATAACCTGTTGTCTCATGTGGATCGCGAAGTTCACTTACGTCATGGCGGGGTAAGGAACTTCAGTGGATTGGTGCGGGTTGTCTGCGTCGTACACAGTCTGAAGGAAGGGGGGGGCATCGCCATGGCCTAGTCTGGACGGCGAAAACAGCAGAGTGTCGGTCCGTGCAGTCTTACGGCTGCACAGGCCGCATTTAATGGATATAATCCCGCTCTTTGCCGCAAAACCCTGCGTGTGCGGTAGCAATCTGATCGCCGAGACAACCTCCATGCCGATGTACGATTATCAATGTGCTTCCTGTGGTCATCAGTTGGAAGCCATTCAAAAGATCAGCGATGCACCGCTGGTCGACTGCCCTGTCTGTCAGGCGCCAGAGCTTAAAAAGTTGCTGTCCATGCCGGGCTTCCGCCTCAGCGGCACGGGTTGGTACGAAACCGATTTCAAGACCGGTTCCAAGAAGAACCTGGCCGGCGGCGACAAAGCTGACTAAGGCCCGGCCCCTGAGTTGTGACCTGAGTTGAACGACACGCGTGGGTTCTTGCATCATCCCATAGTGGATGTGCCCAAGGCCTCCAACCGAATTTCGAATTACGAGAAGTGAAACCACGACCATGATGCGCAGCCATTATTGCGGCCAACTGAACGAAAGCCTGGACGGCCAGGAAATTACCCTTTGCGGATGGGTCCACCGTCGCCGTGACCACGGTGGGGTGATTTTCCTCGATATCCGTGATCGTGATGGTCTGGCCCAGGTCGTGTTCGATCCGGATCGCGCTGAAACCTTCGCTGCTGCCGATCGCGTGCGCAGCGAGTACGTCGTGAAGATCACCGGCAAGGTTCGCCTGCGTCCGGCCGGGGCGACCAACGCCAACATGGCGTCGGGCATGATCGAAGTCCTGGGTTACGAGCTGGAAGTGCTGAACGAATCGGAAACCCCGCCGTTCCCGCTGAACGAGTTCTCCGACGTTGGTGAAGAAACCCGCCTGCGCTATCGCTTCCTCGACCTGCGTCGCCCGGAAATGGCCGAGAAGCTGCGTCTGCGTTCACGCATGACCACCAGCATCCGCCGCTTCCTGGACGAGAACGGCTTCCTCGACGTCGAGACGCCGATCCTGACCCGTGCCACCCCGGAAGGCGCGCGCGACTACCTGGTGCCGAGCCGTACTCACGCAGGTTCATTCTTTGCCTTGCCGCAATCGCCACAGCTGTTCAAACAGCTGCTGATGGTGGCCGGCTTCGACCGTTACTACCAGATCGCCAAGTGCTTCCGTGACGAAGACCTGCGGGCCGACCGCCAGCCGGAATTCACCCAGATCGACATCGAGACCAGCTTCCTCGATGAAAAAGAGATCATGGGCCTGACCGAGCAAATGATCCGCAACCTGTTCAAGGAAGTGCTGGGCCTGGAGTTTGGCGAGTTCCCGCACATGACCTTCGAAGAAGCCATGCGCCGCTACGGTTCCGACAAGCCAGACCTGCGTAACCCGCTGGAACTGGTGGACGTTGCCGATCAGCTCAAGGAAGTCGACTTCAAGGTGTTCAGCGGCCCGGCCAACGACCCGAAATGCCGCATCGCCGCCCTGCGCGTGCCTGGCGGCGCGAGCATGCCGCGCAAGCAGATCGACGACTACACCAAGTTTGTCGGCATCTACGGTGCCAAGGGCCTGGCGTACATCAAGGTCAACGAGCGCGCCAATGGCGTTGACGGTCTGCAATCGCCGATCGTGAAGAACATCCCTGAAGCCAACCTCAACGTGATCCTGGATCGTGTTGGTGCAGTTGATGGCGATATCGTGTTCTTCGGCGCCGACAAGGCCAAGATCGTCAGCGAAGCGTTGGGCGCATTGCGCATCAAGCTCGGCCACGACCTGAACCTGCTGACCTGCGAATGGGCTCCGATGTGGGTCGTTGACTTCCCGATGTTCGAAGAGAACGACGACGGCAGCTTCAGCGCCTTGCACCACCCGTTCACCGCGCCGAAGTGCTCCCCGGCGGAGCTGGAAGCCAACCCGGCGGGCGCTTTGTCCCGTGCCTACGACATGGTGTTGAACGGCACCGAGCTGGGTGGCGGTTCGATTCGTATCCATCGCAAAGAAATGCAACAAGCGGTCTTCCGCCTGCTGGGCATCAACGAAGCGGAGCAGGAGGAGAAATTCGGCTTCCTGCTCGACGCCCTGAAGTACGGCGCGCCGCCGCACGGTGGCCTGGCCTTCGGTCTGGACCGTCTGGTGATGCTGATGACCGGCGCCCAGTCGATCCGTGAAGTGATCGCCTTCCCGAAAACCCAGAGCGCGGCAGATGTCATGACTCAGGCACCGGGCCAGGTGGATGCCAAGGCATTGCGCGAATTGCATATTCGTCTGCGCGAAACGCCTAAGGCCGAGTAAGGCCGACCTGAAGGGCGCATCTGTGGATGCGCCCTTTCTGTATAGATAGAGCTGTTCAAGATTTTTGTTTGCCGGCCGGCGCAATGCGGCGTAGCGGGCAATGTTTCAAAGAGAATTCGGAGCGAGTTATGGCAGGTCATTCCAAGTGGGCGAACATCAAGCACCGCAAAGAACGTCAGGATGCCAAAAAAGGCAAGATTTTCACCAAGTGGATTCGTGAGCTGACCGTTGCTGCTCGCCAGGGTGGCGGTGATCCAGGTTCCAATCCGCGTCTGCGCCTGGCGTTGGACAAGGCTCTTGGCGCGAACATGAGTCGCGACATCATCGACCGGGCAGTTGCCCGTGGTGCCGGTGCCGCCGATACCGACGACATGGTCGAGCTGACCTACGAAGGTTATGGTCCGGGTGGTGTCGCGGTGATGGTCGAATGCATGACCGACAACCGTAATCGCACTGCAGCCGCTGTTCGTCACGCGTTCAGCAAATGTGGCGGCAACCTGGGGACTGACGGTTCGGTGGCCTATCTGTTCGAGCGCAAGGGGCAGATCTCCTTCGCTGCCGGCGTTGACGAAGACGCACTGATGGAAGCCGCCATGGAAGCCGACGCCGATGACGTGGTGACCAACGAAGACGGTTCGATCGATGTGTTCACCTCGTTTGCCGGGTTCTATTCCGTGCGTAACGCACTGGAAGCGGCGGGTTTCAAAGGTGACGACGCGGAAATCGTCATGTTGCCGACCACCAGCGCCGAACTCGATCTGGAAGGCGCCGAGAAAGTCCTCAAGCTGATCGACATGCTCGAAGACCTGGACGACGTGCAAAACGTCTACTCTAACGCGGAAATTCCGGAGTCGGTGGCCGCGCAGCTCGGTTGAGGCATCGATAAAGATCGCAGTTTTCACCAGCCTCTGTAGGAGCTGGCGAAGCCTGCGATCTTTTGATTTTTGGCTTTTTATTTAAATGATCGCAGCCTTTGGCAGCTCCTACACGGTTATCCTCCGTTAACCGCGATCTCTTTCTGCAGGCGTTATGACTTTAATTCTTGGTATCGACCCCGGTTCGCGCATCACCGGTTACGGTGTGGTTCGTGATACCGGTCGCGGCTGTGAGTACGTCGCCTCCGGTTGTATCCGCACCGGTGCCGGCGAGCTGCATGAGCGACTGCAGATTGTCTATCGCGGGGTGCGGGAGATCATTCAGACGTACCATCCGGTGACCATGGGGATCGAAAAGGTGTTCATGGCCCGTAACGCCGATTCCGCCCTGAAACTGGGGCAGGCCCGTGGCGCAGCGATTGTGGCAGGCGCCGAGGAAAACCTGGAAATTGCCGAGTACTCCGCAACCCAGGTCAAACAAGCGGTGGTTGGCACTGGTGCTGCTAATAAAGAGCAAGTGCAGATGATGGTCATGCACATGCTGAAATTGACCAGCAAACCCCAGATCGATGCCTCGGACGCCCTGGCTATTGCCATCTGCCACGCTCACACCCGTTCCAGTCTGCTGCCCCATGGGCTGGGAGCTGCACGCAGTCGTGGCGGGCGCCTGCGTCTCTGATAGCATCAGCAATCATTTTCATGGAGTGAGGGCGTTCCGCCTGGGTTGTCGGCGATGCTCCCTCGCTCTATCAGTCGCTGGCCAAGAGCTGGCCAACGCTCAAGGATTTGTAACGTGATTGGACGTTTGCGCGGCACCCTGGCTGAGAAGCAGCCTCCTCATCTGATTCTGGATGTAAATGGCCTGGGCTATGAACTTGAAGTGCCCATGACGACCCTTTACCGCTTGCCGTCGGTCGGTGAGCCGCTAACCTTGCATACCCATTTGGTCGTGCGCGAAGACGCACAGTTACTCTATGGTTTTGTCGGCAAGCGTGAGCGCGACTTTTTTCGCGAATTGATCCGCCTCAACGGCGTCGGGCCGAAACTGGCACTGGCGTTGATGTCGAGCCTGGAAGTCGACGAACTGGTTCGTTGCGTACAGTCCCAGGACACTTCGGCGCTGACCAAGGTCCCGGGCGTCGGCAAGAAAACCGCCGAACGCTTGCTGGTGGAACTCAAGGATCGCTTCAAGGCCTGGGAAACCGTACCGGCCATGTTCGCCCTGGTGCCGAACCAGCCGGATGGACCGGCCCCGGTGAACACTGCCGAGACTGACGCCGTCAGCGCCTTGATTTCCCTGGGCTACAAACCCCAGGAAGCGAGCAAGGCGGTGTCTGCGATCAAGGAGAAAGATTTGAGCAGTGAAGACATGATCCGCCGCGCCTTGAAGGGAATGATCTAAGTGATTGAAGCTGATCGTCTGATCGCTGCCACGCACAGCCCGCGTGAGCGCGAAGAAGTCCAGGACCGCGCCATTCGCCCGGTCAGCCTGGCCGAATACATTGGCCAGCCGACCGTTCGCGAGCAGATGGAGTTGTTCATTCAGGCCGCTCGCGGTCGTAACGAATCCCTGGATCACACGCTGATCTTCGGGCCGCCCGGCCTGGGCAAGACCACCCTCGCCAACATCATCGCCCAGGAAATGGGGGTGTCGATCAAGAGCACCTCGGGGCCGGTGCTGGAGCGCCCTGGTGACCTGGCGGCGTTGTTGACCAACCTTGAACCTCACGATGTGCTGTTTATCGACGAAATCCATCGCCTGTCGCCCATCGTCGAAGAGGTGCTGTACCCGGCCATGGAGGATTTCCAGCTCGACATCATGATCGGTGAGGGGCCGGCCGCGCGTTCGATCAAGCTGGACCTGCCACCGTTCACCCTGGTTGGCGCAACGACGCGGGCGGGGATGCTCACCAACCCGTTGCGTGACCGTTTCGGCATCGTTCAGCGTCTTGAGTTCTACAATACCGCCGACCTGTCGACGATTGTCAGTCGTTCGGCGAGCATCCTCGGTTTGCCGCTGGACCCGGAAGGCGCCTTCGAAATCGCCCGCCGTGCCCGTGGCACGCCGCGCATCGCCAATAGGCTGCTGCGCCGGGTGCGTGATTTCGCCGAAGTTCGCGCCAAGGGGCATATCACCAAGCCGATTGCCGACCTGGCGCTGAACCTGCTGGACGTCGACGAGCGTGGCTTCGATCACCAGGACCGGCGTCTGTTGCTGACCATGATCGAGAAATTCGACGGTGGACCGGTCGGGGTCGACAGCCTGGCCGCAGCCATCAGCGAAGAGCGTCACACCATCGAAGACGTGCTGGAGCCTTACCTGATCCAGCAGGGTTACATCATGCGTACGCCTCGGGGGCGGGTGGTGACGCGGCATGCTTACCTGCATTTCGGTTTAAACATTCCGTCACGATTGGGCGAAATGCCCGTGGTAGACGAGTTTCTCAATGCCGCTGACGATTAATTAACATTGCGTGCTGATTTTTTCGGGCAATGTAGGGTCCCAGGACCGTACTTTCACGAGAAAGCCGCAGAACAATGAAAAACAGTTGCCATGCCGGATTGGCAACCTGAGGAGTAAGCACTAGAGTATGCGCGCGCAAAACGGGCTTGAGCCTTTCGCACATCGTTGTCGCGTTTATTACGAGGACACCGATGCGGGCGGCATCGTGTATTACGTTAATTACCTCAAGTTTATGGAACGGGCTCGAACCGAGCGGCTACGAGATCTGGGCTTTGCCCAATCGCAGCTTGTCGGGGAGGACCTGTTGTTCGTCGTGCATTCCAGCGAAGCGCGCTACCACGCGCCGGCGCGACTGGATGACGAACTGCTGGTAAGCGCCGAGGTAATCGAATTGAACCGTGCCAGCCTGCGCTTCAAACAGCAGGTCAGGCGGGCAACGGATAATGCACTGCTCTGCGAAGGGCAGTTTCTGGTGGCCTGTGTGCGCACTGAAAGTTTGAAACCCCGGGCCATTCCCGAAGCTCTACGAGCGGCCTTTGCCGACGTGAGCGGCGCGGGTACACACTCAAAGCAGGAGATAAAGCGTGGAAGCTAACGTCGTCGACCATTCCTCCATGTGGAGCCTGGTCAGCAATGCCAGTATCGTGGTGCAACTGGTAATGCTGATCCTGGTAGCCGCATCGGTGACCTCGTGGATCATGATCTTTCAGCGCAGCAACCTGCTGCGCGCCGGTCGACGTGCCCTGGAGAGCTTTGAAGAGCGCTTCTGGTCGGGTATCGACCTGTCCAAGCTGTACCGTCAGGCCGGCAGCAATCCGGACCCTGATTCGGGTGTCGAGCAAATCTTCCGTGCCGGTTTCAAGGAATTCTCCCGTCTGCGCCAGCAGTCAGGCGTTGACCCGGAAGCGGTCATGGAAGGTGTGGCCCGTGCCATGCGCGTTGCCATTTCCCGCGAAGAAGAAAAACTCGAGCAGAGCCTGCCTTTCCTGGCCACCGTTGGTTCCGTCAGCCCGTACATCGGTCTGTTCGGTACCGTCTGGGGGATCATGAACTCCTTCCGTGGCCTGGCCACCGCCCAGCAAGCGACCCTGGCCACTGTGGCCCCGGGTATCGCCGAAGCACTGATCGCCACCGCGATCGGTCTGTTCGCTGCCATTCCAGCCGTTATCGCTTACAACCGTTTTGCTGCTCGCAGCGAAACCCTGCTGGGCCGCTACTACACCTTCGCCGACGAGTTCCAGGCGATCCTGCACCGCAAAGTGCACACCAGCGAAGAATAAGCAGGTAATTTCCAATGGCTTTAATCGCTCGAGCTCGCAAAAAGCGCAAGCCGGTCGCCGAGATGAACGTGGTGCCTTACATCGACGTGATGTTGGTGCTGCTGGTCATCTTCATGGTGACCGCTCCGATGCTCAATCAGGGCGTGAAAGTTGATCTGCCCAAGGTTTCCAGTGAAGCCTTGCCGCAGGACAACAACACCCAGGTCCTGACCATTTCCATCAAATCCGACAAGACCTACTACTGGAACCTTGGCAGCGAAGTCGACACCGAAAAACAGCAGGATCGGGCCATGACCCTGCCGCAGATGACTGACGCGGTGACCAAGATCATTCGTGTCGGCAACGAAGGCGGCAAGCGTACCCAGGTCTTCATTCGCGGCGACAAATCCGTCGATTACGGCTCCGTCATGGGCGCGATGGGCGGGTTGCAGAAAGCCGGGGTCGGTAATGTTGGCTTGATTACCGAGGCGCCCTGATGCAGCAACAGCGAGAGCCGTCCGCCTCGGAAAGCTACTTCTGGCCTAGTGTCTGGGCGATTGGCTTGCACGTGCTGGTGTTCGGCATGCTGTTCGTCAGTTTTGCCTTTACCCCGGAACTGCCGCCTGCCAAGCCGATTGTCCAGGCGACCTTGTACCAGCTGAAATCGAAAAGTCGGGCGACCACCCAGACCAATCAGAAGATTGCCGGTGAAGCGCAGAAATCCGCTGCGCGTCAGACCGAAGTCGAGCAGATGGAACAGAAAAAGGTCGAGCAGGAAGCGGTGAAGGCTGCGGAACAAAAGAAAGAAGAGGCGGCTCAAAAGGCCGAAGAAGCCAAGAAGGCCGACGAGGCGAAGAAAGCGGACGAGGCGAAAAAGGCTGACGAAGCCAAGAAAGCCGACGATGCGAAGAAAACCGCGGAAGCCAAGAAGGCAGAAGAGAAACAATTGGCTGATATAGCCAAGAAGAAAGCCGAAGAAGAAGCCAAGAAAGCCGCGGAAGAAGAGGCCAAGAAAGCGGCCGCTGAAGAAGCCAAGAAAAAGATCGTCGAAGACGCGAAGAAGAAAGCCGCGGAAGACGCCAAGAAGAAAGCTGAAGCTGAAGAGGCGAAGAAGAAAGTCGCCGAGGAAGCGAAGAAGAAAGCTGCCGCCGATGCTGCGAAGAAGAAATCGCAGGATGCGGCGCGTAAATCCGCCGAAGACAAAAAGGCCCAGGCCCTGGCAGATTTGCTTTCCGATACGCCGCAGCGTCAGCAGGCCTTGGCCGATGAGCAGGGCGACGAAGTCGCCGGCAGTTTCGATGACCTGATTCGTGCGCGTGCAGCGGAAGGCTGGGCTCGTCCACCTTCGGCACGCAAAGGCATGACGGTCGTGTTGCAAATCGGCATGTTGCCGGACGGTACGGTGACTTCGGTCAGCGTCTCCAAGTCCAGTGGCGACGGTCCGTTTGACGCATCGGCTGTTGCAGCAGTGAAGAATATTGGACGTTTGACAGAAATGCAGGGAATGAAGCCGAGTGATTTCGCTCCGTATCGTTCATTCAAGATGACATTCACACCTGAGGATCTAGCCTTGTGAGAAACCTTCTTCGAGGAATGCTGGTCGTTATCTGCTGCATGGCAGGGATGGCGATGGCAGATGAGAAAAACATTCTGGTTACCAGCGGCAGCGATCGGGCGACCCCGATCGCAGTCGTGCCGTTCGGCTTCCAGGGCGGTAGCGTGCTGCCGGACGACATGGCGGAAATAATCGGTAATGACCTGCGCAACTCGGGTTACTACTCGCCGCTTCCAAAGCAGAACATGATCAGCCAGCCGAGCCAGGCCAGCGAAATCATCTTCCGTGACTTCAAGGCCCTGGGTGCCCAGTACGTCATGGTCGGCAGCATTGTGCCGGCGGGCGGTCGCCTGCAGGTGCAATACGCACTGTTCAACGTGGCCACCGAGCAGCAAGTGCTGACCGGCAGCGTGTCCGGCGGCGTCGATCAGCTGCGCGACATGGCGCACTACATCTCCGACCAGTCGTTCGAAAAACTCACGGGTATCAAGGGTGCCTTCTCGACTCGCCTGCTGTACGTAACGGCCGAGCGTTTCTCCGAGAACAACACTCGCTATACCCTGCAACGGTCGGACTATGACGGTGCTCGCGCCGTGACCCTGCTGCAGTCGCGCGAGCCGATCCTGTCGCCTCGTTTCGCACCGGATGGCAAGCGCATCGCTTATGTCTCCTTCGAGCAGAAGCGCCCACGCATCTTCATGCAGAACATCGACACCGGTCGTCGTGAGCAGATCACCAACTTCGAAGGCCTGAACGGTGCGCCAGCCTGGTCGCCGGATGGCAATCGCCTGGCGTTCGTGCTGTCCAAAGACGGCAACCCGGACATCTATGTGATGAACCTGGGGTCGCGTCAGATCAGCCGCGTTACCAACGGTCCCGGCATCAACACCGAACCGTTCTGGGGCAAGGATGGCTCGACCATCTACTTCACGTCCGACCGCGGCGGCAAACCGCAGATCTACAAGACCAGTGCCGGTGGTGGCGGTGCCGAACGCGTGACTTTCGTCGGTAACTACAATGCCAACCCTAAACTGTCAGCTGATGAAAAGACGCTTGTCATGATTCACCGTCAGGATGGCTTCACCAATTTCAAGGTGGCAGCCCAGGATTTGCAGCGCGGTAGTGTAAAAATCCTCACTGATAGCACTCTGGACGAGTCGCCTACTGTCGCGCCCAACGGCACCATGGTAATCTACGCCACCCGCCAGCAGGGCCGGGGAGTCTTGATGCTCGTGTCCATCAATGGACGCGTAAGGCTCCCGCTTCCTACCGCACAAGGCGAAGTCAGAGAACCTTCCTGGTCCCCTTACCTGAACTGACGCGGCGCTATACGTTGTACTTAACACACTGGGGTTCATTAGGAGTTTCACGATGGAAATGCTGAAGTTTGGTAAATTTGCTGCGCTGGCACTGGCCATGGCTGTAGCTGTAGGTTGCTCGTCCAAAGGCGGCGACAATGCCGGTGAAGGCGCGGTAGATCCAAACGCTGGTTACGGCGCAAACACTGGTGCAGTTGACGGCTCCCTGAGCGAAGAAGCTGCACTGCGCGCTATCACCACTTTCTACTTCGAATACGACAGTTCGGACCTGAAGCCAGAAGCCATGCGCGCTCTGGACGTTCACGCCAAAGACCTGAAAGCAAACGGCGCTCGCGTTGTTCTGGAAGGCAACACCGACGAACGTGGTACTCGTGAGTACAACATGGCACTGGGCGAGCGTCGTGCGAAAGCCGTTCAGCGCTACCTGGTACTGCAAGGTGTTTCCCCAGCTCAGCTGGAACTGGTTTCCTACGGCGAAGAGCGTCCAGTTGCTACCGGCAACGACGAGCAGTCCTGGGCTCAAAACCGTCGCGTCGAACTGCGTAAGTAATTCGTCATGCGAACGTGCCGTCGTGCTGTAACTGTCCTGGCTCTCAGCCTCGCGCCGCTAGCGGTGTGGGCTGCGGTTCCTGTGGTCGATAATGACTCCGGCTATAACACTAGCGGGAGCAGTTATCCGCCTGCAGGTTACGGTACGAACGGCGCCTATGCCGGGGGAGGGGTTTCGGCCCCTGTCTCGGCACAGGGCGAGCTGTTCAACCAACTGCAATCAATGCAGCAACAGATCGAGCGCCAGCAAGGTGCGATCGAGGTTCTGCAAAATGATGTAGCGCGCATGAAGCAGGAAAACCTGGAGCGATACCAGGATCTTGATCGGCGCATAGGAACCGGCGTTGCACCAGCCGCGACTCCTGAAAATTCTTCCACCGGTGGTGATATGAATGCCGCTGGTGCAGCAACAGGTGCGGCAGCAGGCGCAGCCGCCGCTCAAGCACCTGCCGCGGGTAGCGAGCCAGCGGATCCGGCGAAGGAAAAGCTCTATTACGATGCTGCCTTCGACCTGATCAAGGCCAAGGATTTCGACAAGGCCAGCCAGGCTTTTGCCGCTTTCCTGCGCAAATACCCGAACAGCCAGTACGCGGGCAACGCCCAATACTGGTTGGGCGAAGTGAACCTGGCCAAAGGCGATCTGCAAGGCGCGGGTCAGGCATTTGCCAAGGTTTCGCAGCTGTACCCCAAGCACGCCAAAGTGCCGGACTCGCTGTACAAGCTTGCTGATGTAGAGCGTCGCCTGGGTCATACCGACCGGGTCAAAGGCATTCTGCAGCAGGTGGTGTCCCAATATCCGGGCACTTCCGCCGCTCAGCTGGCCCAGCGCGATCTGCAAAAAATGTAAGCTTGCTTGACCCGTTTCAAAGAAACCCGCGCTTGTCGCGGGTTTTTTCGTTAGAATTCACGCCCTTTTTATGAAACACGCTTTTAGGGGCCTGCGCTTTGCCGGGGTTCCTTCAAGTGCCTGACGGAGGCGGACAGCCTGTTTAGCTGTTACGCCCGTGGCGACTATGCAAGACACATTGAGAATCACCGAAGTTTTCTACTCGTTGCAGGGTGAAACGCGGACTGCCGGCCTGCCCACTGTTTTTGTGCGCCTGACCGGTTGCCCCCTGCGTTGCCAATACTGCGACAGCGCCTACGCGTTCACCGGCGGAACCATTCGCACCCTCGACGACATCCTCGAGCAGGTTGCAGGGTTTCGCCCGCGTTATGTCTGCGTCACGGGCGGCGAGCCCCTGGCACAGCCAAACGCCATTCCCTTGCTCAAGCGCTTGTGTGACGCCGGTTACGAAGTGTCACTGGAAACCAGTGGCTCCATCGATATCTCGGCAGTAGATTCCCGGGTCAGTCGCGTTGTCGACCTGAAAACCCCGGGTTCGAAGGAAGCACACCGCAATCGCTATGAAAACATTGAGCTGCTCACGCCCAACGATCAGGTGAAGTTTGTCATCTGCTCGCGGGAGGACTATGACTGGTCCGTTTCCAAGTTGATCCAGTACGGTCTGGACAAGCGCGCCGGCGAAGTCCTGTTCTCGCCAAGTCACCATGATCTCAATGCTCGGGACCTGGCGGACTGGGTGGTGGCGGACAACCTGCCAGTGCGTTTGCAATTGCAGCTGCATAAATATCTATGGAATGACGAGCCGGGGCGCTGAAATGACTGAACAACTCAATACTGCTGAAAAACGTGCGGTCATCCTGCTGTCCGGTGGCCTGGACTCGGCGACCGTCGTGGCCATGGCGCGCGCTGAAGGCTACAGCTGCTACACCATGAGCTTCGATTACGGTCAGCGCTCTCACGCCGAACTGTACGCCGCCGAGCGTGTGGCACGGGACTTGGGTGTGGTCGAGCACAAGGTGATCGGCCTGAACCTGAACGGCATGGGTGGCTCGGCGCTGACTGACCGCAGCATCGATATTCCGGAAGAGTTGGGTGAGGGCATTCCGGTGACTTACGTGCCTGCGCGTAACACGGTGTTTCTGTCCCTGGCCCTGGGCTGGGCAGAAGTGCTCGGCGCACGGGACATCTTCATCGGCGTCAATGCGGTGGATTACTCCGGTTACCCGGACTGCCGTCCCGAGTTCATCGAGTCGTTCGAGCGCATGGCCAACCTGGCAACCAAGGCCGGCGTGGAAGGCAATGGCTTCCGCATTCAGGCACCTCTGCAAAACCTCAGCAAGGCGCAGATCGTCCAGGAGGGCGTGAAGCTTGGCGTGAACTACGGACTGACCGTTTCCTGCTATCAGGCCGACGATAAGGGTCGTGCATGCGGCAAGTGCGACAGCTGCCGACTGCGTGCAGAAGGCTTTGCGGCGGCCGGAATCAGCGATCCAACCCCTTATTTTTGATTTATTTCAAAATAGGTGTTGAATAGTCCTTAAAAATCAGTATTATACGCGCCACCACACAGCGGGTCGTTAGCTCAGTTGGTAGAGCAGTTGGCTTTTAACCAATTGGTCGTAGGTTCGAATCCCACACGACCCACCATTTTTGGCGGTTTAGAAAATCCGGAAGGCCCACGCAAGTGAGGATTTCCGGGTTTTTTTTTGCCCGCGATTCAAGCCCGCTTCGCAGCGCGCTGCTGCGCATGACGCAGGTCAGAATCACCTTTTGCATCCGTCGGATATTCTGTAGCCTTGCGCAGCTTCAACGCTGTCCGTGCCTGATGAATACTCACTTTCCCGGCGGTACCCCGATGGGTCCGGAGCCGGGTGTATACTCGACTTTCGCGCGAATGCGCCTGCAGGTCTTGCGAACATGACGCAAATTTCCGAACGCCTTTTGGTTCAAGCCCACCTCGACGCCAAACAGCCCAAGCCGCTGACCGCCGATGAAGAGGCTTATTACCGTGCTGCCATCGCTGCCGAGCTCAAGGCTCAGGACGCGGTACTGGTGGCCCACTTCTATTGTGACCCTGTCATTCAGGCGCTGGCCGAAGAGACGGGCGGCTGTGTCTCCGACTCGCTGGAGATGGCCCGCTTCGGCAACGCTCATCCGGCCAAGACCGTGGTCGTCGCCGGCGTGAAATTCATGGGTGAGACCGCCAAGATCCTCAACCCGGAAAAACGCGTATTGATGCCGACGCTCGAAGCGACCTGTTCGCTCGACCTGGGTTGCCCGGTGGACGAATTTTCCGCGTTCTGCGATCAACACCCGGAGCGCACGGTGGTGGTGTACGCCAACACTTCCGCTGCGGTAAAGGCCCGAGCGGATTGGGTGGTGACTTCAAGCTGTGCGCTGGAAATCGTCGAAAGCCTGATGGACAACGGCGAGACCATCATCTGGGGCCCGGACAAGCACCTGGGGACCTACATCCAGCGCCAGACCGGTGCCGACATGCTGCTATGGGACGGTGCCTGCATCGTTCACGAAGAGTTCAAATCCAAGCAGCTTGAAGACATGAAGGCGCTGTACCCGGATGCTGCGATTCTGGTGCACCCGGAGTCGCCGACCTCGGTGATCGAATTGGCGGACGCCGTGGGTTCCACCAGTCAGTTGATCGCGGCGGCACAGAGCCTGCCGAACAAGACACTGATCGTCGCGACCGACCGTGGCATCTTCTACAAGATGCAGCAGCTGTGCCCGGACAAGGTCTTTATCGAGGCCCCTACGGCGGGTAACGGCGCGGCGTGCCGCAGTTGTGCACATTGCCCGTGGATGGCCATGAACACCCTTGAGCGCACGCTGAAGGCGTTGAAGGAGGGGGCGAACGAGATCTTTGTCGACCCGGCGCTGATTCCTCAGGCGATCCGGCCGCTCAAGCGCATGCTTGATTTCACCCAGGCGGCACGGATGAAGCTGGCCGGTAACGCCTGATATTTGTCAGGTAAGTCGTAAAAATTGTGGGAGCGAGCCTGCTCGCGATGAGGTCGTGTCAGTCAACATCACTGTTGAATGTCATGCCGCTATCGCGAGCAAGCTCGCTCCCACAGTGGTTTCTGCGTCGGGAAACTATTTGGTCTTCTTCGGAATCCGCACCAGTTCGGTATTGGAGTAGATGTCATGCCAGCTGCGTTTCTGCTTGTCGAACAGCGACCAGAAGAATCCCAGGCCAACACACAGCAGTGAAGCAATCGACACCAAAAAGCGCAGCAGCGCCTGCAAAAGGCTGATGGACGAGCCATCGGCATTCTGCACGCGGATGCACCACACCTGCATGCCCAGGGTCTGACCGGACCAGGTCCAGAATTTGGCGAAGAAGCCGAACAGTACGAATAAAAGAACTGTGGAGAGCAGGGGATCGCCGTCCAGCGCACCCGCTTCGGTCAGGGCGCGCATCCTTTCTTCGCCGATGATCGCCATCTGGATCATCTTGTAGATGCCGCTGGTGACGATCAGCAGGGCTGTGCACAGCAGGAAATCATAGAACATGGCTGCCAGGCGACGACCCAGGCCAGCGGCGGGGAACTCGCCCTGGGGGGTAAGCAGGTGTTTCGACATGGGCAGGCTCTCGGCAAAAAAAGAAGCCATTTTACGGATTTATGCGCACAAAAAAGCCCCTGATGTCAGCATCAGGGGCTTTTTCGTTACAGAAGATTAGGCTTCTGCTTGTACTTCGTCAGCCTGCATGCCTTTCTGGCCCTGCACAGCGATGAAAGTCACTTTCTGGCCTTCTTTCAGGCTTTTGAAGCCGTTGCCCTGGATGGCGCGGAAATGCACGAACAGATCCGGACCGCTTTCAGGAGTGATAAAACCAAAACCTTTCTCGTCGTTAAACCACTTGACGGTACCGCTCTGACGTTGGGACATTTCTTATTTCCTTTGACGCAAAAAATTAATGACAGTCTCCTTCTCATGAAAGAGTACTGGGGCTGGTTGCAGGAGAGTAAGAAGACGTCGAACGGGATGTAGCTAACTTGTAGGCTACTGCCCAGGTCACGATTCCAAGCGACCCATGCAAACACAGTGAACAAACTCTACGCCAACTACGGGAGAAAAAACAAGCCCCGTGAAGGCCCCGGATTTCCTCAGGTTGCTGGCAAAGTCAGTCCACTAGTGGGGCCTTATTCTCTAACCTCGTTCAATTGTTTTCGATCGTTATAAGCAAAGTTCATAATCGAAGCTTAGAGCCAAACATTGCACTGTTTTATGGCGGTTGCGTTACACATTAGTGCACAGTTAACGCAACCGCGTTACTTATAGGAACAGTCAATCAACCACGATAGTAGCGTTGTGGAACAAATGGCATTTTGCTTACAAGCAAAGGCACCTTTTTCCCACGAACGATTGCCCAGACCGGTGTGTCCAGTGCGATGTAGGCGCTGTCGACATAACCCATGGCCAGCGGCCCACCCAGGGTCGGCCCGAAACCACCGCTGCAGACGCTGCCGATGATGTCGCCGGCTTCGTTGACGATCTCGGCGCCTTCACGCACGGGTGTACGTTCCTGTGGTAGCAGACCTACACGTTTACGGTTCACGCCTGCCTGTTGCTGGGCAAATACGGTTTCGGCGCCAGGGAAGCCGCCGGCCCGTGCGCCATCAGCGCGACGTGGCTTGGAGATCGCCCACAGCAGGCTTGCCTCGATCGGGGTGGTGTCGGTGTTCATGTCATGGCCGTACAGGCACAGGCCGGCTTCCAGGCGCAGGGAGTCACGAGCGCCAAGGCCGATGGCGGCCACTTCCGGTTCGGCCAGCAGGGCACGAGCCAGGGCTTCGGCGTTGGCGGCGGGTACGGAAATTTCATAGCCGTCTTCACCGGTGTAACCCGAACGGCTGACAAAGCAGTCCACGCCCAGCAGTTTCACGCGGGCGAACTGCATGAAGGTCATCTTTGCCACTTCCGGCGCCAGACGCGCCAGTACAGTGACTGCCGCCGGGCCTTGCAGGGCGAGCAGGGCACGCTCTTCGAACAGCGGCTCGATGCTGCACTGGTCGCCGATGTGCTTGCGAAGGTGGGCCAGGTCCTGATCCTTGCAGGCGGCGTTGACCACCAGGAACAGTTCGTCGTTACCCAGGTTGGCGACCATCAGGTCGTCGAGGATGCCGCCGGTCTCGTTAGTGAACATGGCGTAACGCTGCATGCCCACTGGCAGGTCGATGATGTCCACCGGCACCAGGCTTTCCAGGGCTTTGGCGGCATTGGCGCCGGTCAGGCGGATCTGGCCCATGTGCGAGACATCGAACAGCCCGGCCTGGTCGCGGGTGTGCTGGTGTTCTTTCATCACGCCCAGCGGGTACTGCACGGGCATGTCGTAGCCGGCGAAGGGCACCATGCGGGCGCCGAGTTCAATGTGCAGTGCGTGCAACGGAGTTTTCAACAGTTGTTCGGTGGACATATTCAGCTCCTGAAGAAGGGTGCAGATGAGCGCGCATCAGCACTCGATAATGTTGACCGCCAAACCGCCACGGGCGGTTTCCTTGTATTTGCTTTTCATGTCGGCGCCGGTCTGGCGCATGGTGCGGATGACCTTGTCGAGGGAGACGAAGTGTTGTCCGTCGCCGCGCAGAGCCATGCGCACGGCATTGATAGCCTTGACCGAACCCATGGCGTTGCGCTCGATGCAAGGCACTTGCACCAGCCCGCCAATCGGGTCGCAGGTCAGTCCGAGGTTGTGTTCCATGCCGATTTCCGCGGCGTTTTCCACTTGTTGCACAGTGCCGCCAAGCACTTCGCACAAGGCGCCGGCGGCCATCGAGCAGGCGACGCCGACTTCACCCTGACAGCCGACTTCGGCGCCGGAGATGGAGGCGTTTTCCTTATACAGAATGCCGATGGCCGCGGCGGTCAGCAGGAATCGCACCACGCCGTCGTCATTGGCGCCGGGGATAAAGCGCATGTAGTAGTGCAATACCGCTGGAATGATCCCCGCCGCACCGTTGGTGGGCGCCGTTACGACGCGCCCGCCGTTGGCGTTCTCCTCGTTGACCGCCAGGGCGTAGAGGTTGACCCAGTCCAGCACCGACAACGGGTCGCGCAACGACGATTCCGGGTTCTTGCACAACTGCCGATGCAGCGCGGCGGCCCGGCGCTTGACCTTCAAACCGCCGGGCAGGATGCCTTCATTGCGGCATCCGGCGGCGACGCAGTCCTGCATCACTTGCCAGATTTTCAGCAGGCCGGCGCGGGTTTCCGCTTCCGGGCGCCAGGCGCTTTCGTTGGTCAGCATCACCTGGCTGATCGACAGCCCGTATTTGACGCAATGACCGAGAAGATCCTTGGCACTCTTGAACGGAAAGGTCAGGGGGGTGGCGTCTTCGACGATGCGGTCGGCGCCGGCGGCGTCCTCATCGACCACAAAACCGCCGCCGACCGAGTAGTACTCGCGGCTGCGGATCTGCAGGCCCGCTGCGTCGAAGGCGCGAAAAATCATGCCGTTGGGGTGATAGGGCAACGGTTTGCGAATCATCGCCAGGTGTTCTTTCTCGTTGAACGCAATGCTGTGTTCACCGAGCAGGTTCAAGCGGCCGTTGCTGCGAATCTCTTGCAGGCGCGCAGCGACGGTTTCTGTATCCACGGTGTCCGGGTGTTCGCCTTCCAGGCCCAGCAGCACAGCCTTGTCACTGCCGTGGCCTTTGCCGGTGGCACCGAGCGAGCCGTACAGCTCGACTTTGACGCAGGTGGTGGCCGTCAGCAGCCCTTCACGGCGCAGGCCTTCGGCGAAACGCACAGCGGCGCGCATCGGGCCGACGGTGTGGGAGCTTGAGGGGCCGATGCCAATCTTGAACAGGTCGAACACGCTTAACGACATGGTGGTTCTCCGGTTTCTTGTTATAGGCGTATCACGGGAGATGCTTTGCGTAGGAGCTGCCGCAGGCTGCGATCTTTTGATCCTGTTTTTTCAAGATCAAGATCAAAAGATCGCAGCCTGCGGCAGCTCCTACAGGAGGTTTGCGGTGTTCTTGAGTGGGGCGGATCAATCCGCCCCCTCATTCGTTTAAGCGTAGCTTTCGATCGACGGGCAGGCGCAGACCAGATTGCGGTCGCCAAACACGTTGTCGACGCGACCGACCGGCGGCCAGTACTTGCCTTCGATCAGCGACGCAACCGGGTACACCGCTTGCTCACGGCTGTACGGGTGCGACCACTCGCCCACCAGCTCCTTGGCGGTGTGCGGCGCGTTTTTCAGCGGGTTGTCGTCCTTGTCCAGGGTGCCGTTTTCCACTGCGCGGATTTCTTCGCGGATGCGGATCATGGCGTCGCAGAAGCGGTCCAGTTCTTCCTTGGATTCACTTTCGGTCGGTTCGATCATCAACGTGCCGGCCACCGGGAACGACATGGTCGGTGCGTGGAAGCCGAAGTCGATCAGGCGCTTGGCGACGTCATCGACGCTGATGCCGCTGCTGTCTTTCAGTGGACGCAGGTCGAGGATGCACTCGTGCGCCACCAGGCCATTGCTGCCGGTGTACAGAACCGGGTAGTGCTCTTCGAGGCGACGGGAGATGTAGTTGGCATTGAGGATCGCCAGCTGCGAAGCACGCTTGAGGCCCGCGCCACCCATCATACGAATGTACATCCAGGTGATCGGCAGGATGCTCGCGCTGCCGAACGGTGCCGCGCAAACGGCGCCTTCCTTGCGCTCCATCTGGGCGTGGCCTGGCAGGAAGGGTGCCAGGTGCGATTTCACGCCGATCGGGCCGACGCCCGGGCCGCCACCGCCGTGTGGAATGCAGAAGGTCTTGTGCAGGTTCAGGTGCGATACGTCGCCGCCGAACTTGCCCGGCGCGCAGAGGCCGACCATGGCGTTCATGTTGGCGCCGTCAATGTACACCTGGCCGCCGTTGTCATGAACGATGCCGCAGATTTCGCGGATGCCTTCTTCGAACACGCCGTGGGTGGACGGGTAGGTGATCATCAGTGCGGCGAGGTGTTCGCGGTGCTCGATCGCCTTGGCGCGCAGGTCTTCGATGTCGACGTTGCCACGGGCATCGCAGGCGGTGACGACCACGCGCATGCCGGCCATCTGTGCGGTGGCCGGGTTGGTGCCGTGGGCCGACGACGGGATCAGGCAGATGTCGCGACGGTCTTCGCCACGGCTCTGGTGGTAGGCGCGGATCGCCAGCAGACCTGCGTATTCACCCTGGGAGCCGGCGTTCGGTTGCAAGGATACCGAGTCGTAGCCGGTGGCAGCGCAAAGCATCGCTTCCAGCTCGTCGGTCAATTGCTGGTAGCCGGCGCTTTGCTCGGCCGGGGCGAACGGGTGCAGGGCGCCGAATTCGGCCCAGGTCACCGGGATCATTTCGCTGGCGGCGTTGAGTTTCATGGTGCACGAACCCAGCGGGATCATGGTGCGGTCCAGCGCCAGGTCCTTGTCCGCCAGTTTGCGCAGGTAGCGCATCAGCTCGGTTTCCGAGTGATAGCGGTTGAACACCGGGTGGCTGAGAATCGGCGACTGACGCACCAGCGCGGCCGGAATGGTGCTGGTGACCGAGGCGGCGAGGGCGGCGAAGTCCGGCAGGGCCTTGCCGTCGGACAGCAGGCTCCACAGGGTTTCAACGTCGGCCTGGGTGGTGGTTTCGTCCAGGGACAGGCCCAGGCGTTCGCCATCGACCACGCGCAGGTTGATGCGCTGGGCGTGTGCCTTGTCGTGCAGGGCGGTGGTTTGCGCGCCGGTCTTCACGGTCAGGGTGTCGAAGAAGCTCGCTTGCTCGACGCTCAGGCCCAGTGCGCTCAAGCCTTTGGCCAGGATTGCGGTCAGGTGATGTACGCGGTTGGCGATCTGCGTCAGGCCTTTCGGACCGTGGTACACGGCGTACATGCTGGCGATGTTGGCCAACAGCACTTGCGCGGTGCAGATGTTCGACGTGGCTTTCTCGCGACGGATGTGTTGCTCGCGGGTCTGCATGGCCAGGCGCAGGGCCGGGTTGCCGAAACGGTCTACGGAAACACCGACAAGTCGGCCCGGCATGTCACGCTTGAATGCGTCCTTGGTGGAGAAGTAAGCCGCGTGCGGGCCACCGAAGCCCAGTGGCACGCCGAAGCGCTGTGCGCTGCCGATAGCCACATCGGCGCCGAATTCGCCCGGTGCGGTCAGCACGGTCAGGGCCAGCAGGTCGGCAGCCACGGCAACGAGGGCGTTGGCGGCGTGGAAGCGTTCGGTCAGCTCGCGGTAATCGAACACGTCACCGTTGCTCGCCGGGTATTGCAGCAGCGCGCCGAAGAATGGCGTTACGTCAGTCAGTTCGCGCTCGTCGCCAACCACCACGTCGATGCCCAAAGGCTCGGCACGGGTGCGCAGTACGTCGAGGGTTTGCGGGTGGCAATGCACGGAGGCGAAGAATGCGTGGCTGCCCTTGTTCTTGCTCAGGCGCTTGCAGAAGGTCATGGCTTCGGCCGCGGCGGTGGCTTCGTCCAGCAACGAGGCGTTGGCGATCGGCAGGCCGGTGAGGTCGCTGATCAGCGTCTGGAAGTTCAGCAGCGCTTCGAGACGGCCTTGGGAGATTTCTGGCTGATACGGGGTGTAGGCGGTGTACCAGGCCGGGTTTTCCAGCAAGTTGCGCAGGATCGGCGACGGCGTGTGGGTGCCGTAGTAACCTTGGCCGATGAAGGTCTTGAACAACTGGTTTTTAGTCGCGATGGACTTGATCAAGGCCAGGGCATCGGCTTCGCTCAAGCCGTCTTCCAGGCCGAGGACGCTGGTGCCCTTGATGCTGTCGGGAATCACGCTGGCGCTCAGGGCTTCCAGGGAGTCGAAACCGAGGCTGTTGAGCATGGCTTGCTCGTCACCGGCGCGCGGGCCGATGTGACGTGCGATGAATTCGTTGGCGGTACTTATGTTTACAACGGCAGGATTAATCTGGGTCATGTCAGTGCTCCTCAGGCTTCGGCTTGGGCTTTGATAAGACGGTCGTAGGCGTCCTGATCCAGCAGTTGGGCGACTGCCGAGGCGTCGCTTGGCTGGAAGCGGAAGAACCAGCCTTCGCCCAGCGGATCTTCGTTGACCAGTTCAGGGCTGCTGTCCAGCGCCGGGTTCACTTCCAGCACTTCGCCGTCCAGCGGCATGTACACGCCGCTGGCAGCCTTTACCGATTCCACGGTGGCGGCTTCGGCGCCTTTGTCGTAGGACTGCAGCTCAGGCAGTTGAACGAAAACCACGTCGCCCAGGGCGTTCTGTGCGAAAGCGGTGATGCCGACCGTGACGCTGCCGTCAGCTTCGGTGCGCAGCCATTCGTGATCTTCAGTAAAACGCAACTCGCTCATGGAAACTCCTAAGGGGCCAGACTCGTCTGGTGGACGCGATTGAATGCTTGGGCAATGCCCGGTTTATGTGGGAGTACATAGCAAGAACGCGGCCAACGTTATTTTTATTGTTATTGATCAATGATTTAGGTGGTTTCGACAAAGGCTGAAAATCAATCGTTGTAGCGAAATCGATACGGCATATGTCAATGATAAAAGCCGAGGTGGATCAAAGCCTTGCACAGCCGTGATCGGAGAGGGGTGTAGCGATATCGTTCCGCTGTAGCGCTTTCAGTACAGGTGGAGGTCGTTTTTAAACAGGTGAAGAAGTTTTCGAAGTGACAATCCGTTCCGTAGGAGCTGCCGCAGGCTGCGATCTTGTCGCAGGCACCATAAGATCAAAGTCAAAAGATCGCAGCCTGCGGCAGCTCCTACACAGGTTGGTGTACACAGCCCACCATCTGTCGACGCAAGGCTTCAAGCCTTGTTGGGAATCCCGTACTTGCGCAACCGGTGGGCAATCGCCGTGTGGGAGGTTTGCAGGCGGGTCGCAAGTTGTCGGGTCGAGGGATAGCTGGCGTAGAGCTTTTCCAGCAGGGTTTTCTCGAACTCGTCCATGGCCTGTTCCAGGCTGTCGACGTCATGGTCGCCCTGGCGGGCCACCGAGGTGCCGGCGATGTCGAGGTCGCCGATGTCCACCAGGCTGCTTTCGCAAATCGCCGCGGCGCGGAAGATCACGTTCTGCAATTGCCGCACGTTGCCCGGCCAGCGGTTGCCCAGCAGCGCCGGGTAAGTGCCCGGCGCCAGGCGACAGGTCGGGCGCTGGATCTGCGCACAGGCCTGCTGCATGAAGTAGCGGGCCAGCAGCAGGATGTCCTGGCCGCGCTCGCGCAGGGGCGGCACTTCGACGTTGAGGACGTTGAGGCGGTAGAACAGGTCTTCGCGGAACAGCCCTTCGCTGACCATCTTCTCCAGGTCGCGGTGGGTGGCGCTGAGGATCCGTACGTTGACCTTGACCTCACGGTCGCCGCCGACCCGGCGAAAACTGCCGTCGTTGAGGAAACGCAGCAATTTGGCCTGCAAGTACAGCGACATCTCGCCGATCTCGTCGAGAAACACCGTGCCCTGGTTGGCCAGTTCCATCAGCCCCGGCTTACCACCCCGTTGTGCGCCGGTGAAGGCGCCGGGGGCGTAGCCAAACAGTTCACTTTCGGCGAGGTTCTCTGGCAATGCCGCGCAGTTCAACGCCAGAAAGGGGGAGCTGTGCCGGGCGCTGATGGCGTGGCAGGCGCGGGCCACCAGCTCCTTGCCGGTGCCGGTTTCGCCCTGGATCAGCAGCGGTGCATCGAGGGCCGCCACCCGCTGGGCGCGCGCCTTGAGGGTGCGGATCACCGGGGACTCGCCGAGCAAGGCATCGAAACCTTCGGCGTGGTCATGGTGCAGCGCGGAAAGGCGTTCGCCGATGCGGTTCGGTTGGTACAGGGTCAGCAGGGCGCCGGCGTCGGTGATCGGCGTGGCGTCGAGCAACAGGGTCTGGCCGTTGACGGTAATTTCCCGCAGCGGCAGGCGAAAGCCGTGTTCGAGCAGGGCGTCGAGCAACGCCGGGTCGGCAAACAGGTCGCCCACGCTTTCACCGTCCGGTTCGCGACCGTACAGGGCGATCAGGGCCGGGTTGGCCAACAGCACCTTGCCGTCGCTGTCCAGTGCCAGCACCGGGTCGGTCATGGCTGCCAGCAAGGCGTCGAGTTGCAAGTGCCGGCGCTGGCCGGGCAGGATGTCGACCACCGTCACCGCTTGCACGCCACGCACGCTGAACAGGGCATCGCGCAGTTCCTCGAGGACTTGCGGGCTCAGGGTCGGGGCGTCGATATAGACATTGGGCGGGACCATTTCCACCGCATCCAGGTTCAGATTGCGCCCGCCGAGCAGGGCCAGGACTTCCTGGGTGATACCGACGCGGTCGATGAAGCTGACGTGGATACGCATGGGGCGGTCTTGGGGTCTGCAGTGCGAAGGGTGGCAAGTATGCCTTGGAGGAGGGGGCAGGTGAAATGTCGATGGGGTATGGCTTGAAAAGATCGCAGCCTTCGGCAGCTCCTACGCCGAACGCATTCCCCTGTAGGAGCTGCCGAAGGCTGCGATCTTTTGATCTTCCAAACGTTATTCCAGGTGCTCGGGTTTGACCGGGTCGCCCGATTTCATGTTCAACTGCACCCGCACGTCTTCGAACATTGCGTCGTAATGTTTGTGGATCGAACCGATGTTGCTATGGGTTTTCGGGATGCCATGCTTCTCGGCAATCTTGGTGACGTTGCTGGCGAAGTTGTAGGCCATGTCCTTGGGCAGGAAGAACGTCTCGCTCATGTCCTTGCCCTGGATGTTGCCGTGCATCTTGAACTGCATCCCCTTGCCTTCCTTGGGATCCTGGGCGATTTCATAGTCGATGCAGATGTTGTAGCTGACGTCATCCTTGTTCAGCGCGTGTCGCTCGATGTGCAGGTGACCCGGCTCGAACGTTGCCATTGTTGACTCTCCTTCAAAAGATCTTGAATCAGGGCAAGCCTCAGGCCTGCCCCGCAGTTTCGTTTACTGATAGCTGATGCCCGGTGTCGCCGTACTGATGCGCGTGCCGGCCTTGCCCTGGACGATCGCTTCGATGTCCGCGAGCGAACCGATCACTGCGACTTTCCCAGTATGGCGTGCGAATTCGCAGGCTGCCTGCACCTTCGGTCCCATGGAGCCGGCGGCGAAGCCGAGTTTTTCCATTTCGTCGGGGTGGGCCTGGGCGATGGCTTTCTGCGTGGGTTTGCCAAAGTCGATGAAGGCGGCGTTGACGTCGGTGGCGATCACCAGCAGATCGGCTTCAAGCTGTTCGGCCAGCAGCGCCGAGCACAGGTCCTTGTCGATGACCGCTTCGACGCCCTCGAGTTTGCCGGGCGAGGTATACATGGTCGGAATGCCGCCACCGCCGGCGCAGATCACGATGCTGCTTTTTTCCAGCAGCCATTTGATCGGGCGGATTTCGAAGATGCGCTTCGGTTTCGGGCTGGCGACCACGCGACGGTATTTGTCGCCGTCCGGGGCAATGGCCCAGCCTTTCTCGGCGGCCAGTGCTTCGGCCTCATCCTTGGTATAGACAGGGCCGATGGGTTTGGTGGGGTTCTTGAAGGCCGGGTCATTGGCATCGACTTCGACTTGGGTCAGCAAGGTCGCGAAGGGCACTTCGAAGTCCAGCAGGTTGCCCAGTTCCTGTTCGATGATGTAGCCGATCATGCCTTCGGTTTCGGCACCGAGCACGTCCAGCGGGTAGGGCGAAACCGAGGTGTAGGCCGCCGCCTGCAGAGACAGCAGGCCGACCTGAGGGCCATTGCCGTGGGCGATGACCAATTGGTTGCCGGGATGGATCTTGGCGATCTGTTCGGTGGCGATCCGGATGTTGGCGCGCTGGTTGTCAGCGGTCATGGGTTCGCCCCGGCGGAGCAGGGCATTACCGCCCAGAGCAACGACGATACGCATGGTGCAGTCCTTCTAGAGTAGGAGCTGCCGAAGGCTGCGATCTTTTGATCTTGCTACTGATCTTCAAAGATCAAAAGATCGCAGCCTTCGGCAGCTCCTACGGGTCAGTGAGCGATCAAGAGGACATGATCAGCCGTTATAGATCCGCCAGCGTCGACACCAGAATCGCCTTGATGGTGTGCATGCGGTTTTCCGCTTGCTCGAAGGCGATGCAGGCCGGCGACTCGAACACGTCATCGGTCACTTCGATGCCGTTGTTCAGGAACGGGTACTGCTCGGCAATCTGCTTGCCGATCTTGGTGTCGCTGTTGTGGAACGCCGGCAGGCAGTGCATGAACTTGGTGCGCGGATTGCCGGTGGCTTTCATCAGTTCGGCGTTGACCTGATACGGCAGCAGTTGCTGGATGCGCTCGGCCCAGGCTTCGACCGGCTCGCCCATCGACACCCAGACGTCGGTGTGGATGAAGTCCACGCCCTTGACCGCGGCTTTTGGGTCTTCGGTGAGGGTGATGCGCGCGCCGCTTTCTTCGGCGTACTGTTTGCAGCGAGCCACCAGGTCGTCCGCCGGCCACAGGGCTTTTGGCGCGCAGATGCGCACGTCCATGCCGAGCTTGGCGCCGATCAGCAGCAGGGAGTTGCCCATGTTGTTGCGCGCGTCGCCCAGGTAGACGTAGCTGATCTCGTGGATCGGCTTGTCGGCGTGCTCGCGCATGGTCAGCACGTCGGCGATCATTTGTGTCGGGTGATACTCGTCGGTCAGGCCATTGAACACCGGTACGCCGGCGAACTTGGCCAGCTCCTCGACGATTTCCTGTTTGAAGCCACGGTACTCGATAGCGTCGTACATGCGCCCGAGTACGCGGGCGGTGTCCTTCATGCTTTCCTTGTGGCCGATCTGCGAGGAGTTCGGGTCGATGTAGGTGACGTTGGCGCCCTGGTCATAGGCTGCAACTTCGAACGCGCAGCGGGTGCGGGTCGAGGTTTTTTCGAAGATCAGCGCGATGTTGTTGCCCTTGAGATGCTGCTGTTCGGTACCGGTGTACTTGGCACGCTTGAGGTCGCGGGACAGGTCGAGCAGGTAGCGCAATTCGCGAGGAGTGTGGTGTTCCAGGCTCAGCAGATTGCGGTTATGGATATTGAACGCCATTTTGGATCTCCTAAGGTGTCGGTTATCCCCTTGGCCTGCGCATGCCCTTGGGTAGAGGGCAGCGCGGGCCAAGGTAATAGGTTAGTAGTCAATCGGGTCGCGGATGATCGGGCAGGTCATGCAATGGCCGCCGCCCCGTCCCCGGCCGAGTTCGCCGGCGCTGATGGTGATCACTTCCACACCGGCCTTGCGCATCAGGGTGTTGGTGTAGGTATTGCGGTCGTAGCCGATGACCACGCCCGGCTCCACGGCCACTACGTTGTTGCCGTCGTCCCATTGCTCGCGTTCGGCGGCGAAACTGTTGCCGCCGGTTTCCACCACGCGCAACGCCTTGAGGTTCAGGGCCTGGGCCACGGTGTCGAGGAAGTTGGTTTCTTCTCGGCGGATGTCGATGCCACCGGCCTTGCTTTCATCGGGACGCAGGGTGAAGGCGACAATCTGGTTCACCACTTCCGGGAAGATCGTGACGAGGTCGCGATCGCAGAAGCTGAACACGGTGTCCAGGTGCATCGCCGCGCGGGATTTCGGCAGGCCGGCAACGATCACTTTCTCGACCGCCTTGTTTTTGAACAGGTTCACCGCCAGTTGGGCAATGGCCTGGCGCGACGAACGCTCGCCCATGCCGATCAACACCACACCGTTGCCGATCGGCATCACGTCGCCACCCTCAAGGGTGGAGTTGCCGTGGTCTTTGTCCGGGTCGCCGTACCAGATCTGGAAGTCGGCGTTGGTGAACTCGGGGTGGAACTTGTAGATGGCGGTGGTCAGCAGGGTTTCCTGACGGCGCGCCGGCCAGTACATCGGGTTGAGGGTGACGCCGCCGTAGATCCAGCAGGTGGTATCGCGGGTGAACTGGGTGTTTGGCAGCGGCGGCAGGATGAAGCTGGAGTGGCCGAGGAAGTCGCGGAACATCTCGATGGCCTTGCCGCCGAAACTGGTGGGCAAATCGTCACCCGATACGCCGCCGATCAGGAACTCGGCGATGTGACGTGGCTCCAGGCTGCGCAGCCACGACGCGGTTTCGTTGATCAGGCCCAGGCCCACCGAGTTGGCGGTGATCTTGCGTTCCAGAATCCAGTCCAGGGCTTCGGGAATGGCGACGATGTCGGTCAGCAGGTTGTGCATTTCCAGTACATCGACGTTGCGTTCGCGCATCTTGGTAACGAAGTCGAAGTGGTCGCGCTTGGCCTGGGCCACCCACAGCACATCGTCGAACAGCAGTTCATCGCAGTTGTTCGGGGTCAGCCGCTGATGGGCCAGGCCTGGGGAGCAAACCATGACTTTGCGCAGTTTGCCGGCTTCGGAATGGACGCCGTACTTAACTTTTTCCGTGGTCATTACAGTGATCCTCCAGATGACAAAACAGGGTTGTGCTTCTAGAAACAGGAGTTAAAGGGTCAGGAAGCCGTCATAGAGGCCGTAGGCCGCCACCACGGCGCCGACGACCACCGCAGCGAAAATCAGCTTCTCGACGTTGGTGAAAACCGGTTTGTTGATTTCCAGCTTGGCCTTTGCAAAAAGGATCACGCCGGGGGCGTAGAGCAGGGCGGACAGCAACAGGTATTTGGTGCCGCCGGCGTACAGCAGCCAGATCGCGTAGATCAGGGCCACGGCACCGATGATGAGATCCTTCTGCCGCTCGCCCGCCGCGCCTTCGTAGCTTTCGCCACGCACCGCCAACAGCAACGCATAGGCCGCCGACCACAGGTACGGCACCAGGATCATCGAGGTGGCGAGGTAGATCAGCGACAGGTAAGTGCTGGCCGAGAACAGCGTGATGATCAGGAAAACCTGGACCATGGCGTTGGTCAGCCACAGGGCATTGACCGGTACGTGGTTGGCGTTTTCCTTGCGCAAAAACGCCGGCATGGTGTGGTCCTTGGCGGCGGCGAACATGATCTCCGCGCACAACAGCACCCACGACAGCAGCGCCCCCAGCAACGAGATGATCAAACCGACACTGATCAGCACCGCGCCCCAGTGACCGACCACGTGTTCCAGCACGGCGGCCATTGACGGGTTCTGCAGTTTGGCCAGTTCCGGCTGGGTCATGATCCCCAGCGACAGCACATTCACCAGGACCAAAAACAGCAGCACGGTGACGAAACCGATCACGGTGGCTTTACCCACGTCACTGCGTTTTTCCGCCCGGGCCGAAAAGATGCTCGCGCCTTCGATGCCGATGAACACCCACACGGTGACCAGCATCATCTTGCGCACCTGGTCCATCACGCTGCCCAGGTCCGGGTTCTTCAGGCCCCAGATGTCAGCGGTGAAGATGTCCAGTTTGAAGGCGAACAAGGCGATCAGCATGAACAGTAGCAGCGGCACGATCTTGGCGACGGTGGTCACCAGGTTGATGAACGCTGCTTCCTTTATTCCTCGCAGTACGAGGAAATGCACGGCCCAGAGCAGCACTGAGGCACCGATCACGGCAGCGGGGGTATTCCCCTCCCCAAATAGCGGAAAGAAATAGCCGAGCGTGCTGAACAACAAGACGAAGTAACCGACGTTGCCCAGCCAGGCACTGATCCAGTACCCCCAGGCGGACGAGAAGCCCATGTAGTCGCCGAAACCGGCCTTGGCGTAGGCGTAGACCCCGCCATCAAGATCGGGTTTGCGATTGGCCAGGGTCTGGAACACGAATGCCAGGGTGAGCATGCCAACGGCAGTGATCGCCCAACCGATCAGAATGGCGCCGACATCCGCGCTGGCGGCCATGTTTTGTGGCAGGGAAAAGATCCCGCCACCAATCATCGAACCCACGACTAACGCGACCAGCGCGCCGAGTTTGAGTTTTCCGGGAGCTTCAGACATTGCATGACTCCAATGCAGGAGAAGAGAAACAACAGACTAATTCCGTTGAATATCAAATCAGCTGACTTAGATCACAAAATGAGAGCTTTTCCAGTTTTTAGCGAAGTGCCATCATTTGCAGGGCGGCTGTCTGTAATGCTTGTTCTAGAGCCTTTTGTGGATTATTTAAGTACTTTTAGAATTTGTTTCGAATTATGACGCTAGTTGGTTTTTCAAAAATCGCAACTTTTCCTCGCGGGTTTTTTGTACAAAATTGATGTATTGGAAAAACCTATACAACAAATGATTATATCGGCGCCTCTAATAGCCGTTTTGTGCAAGTAAAAGACCTATGTTGGCGTTATCCAATAAACGTTATTACTCTTCAACAGTTTAATTGACGCCCGTTATGTGACGATCTCGCGGCAGTTGTCGCCCCTCAGAAAAATGGAGATGCAACGATGGCGCAATCACCGAACAAGCTTCGCCTGAGCGCCTTGATCGCGTTGGTGGTGGGTTCGATGATCGGTGGCGGGATTTTTTCCCTGCCGCAAAACATGGCGGCCAGGGCCGATGCCGGGGCGATCCTGATCGGTTGGGCAATCACCGCCGTTGGCATGCTGACCCTTGCGTTCGTGTTCCAGACCCTGGCCAATCGCAAGCCGGAACTGGACTCCGGGGTGTACGCCTATGCCAAGGCCGGGTTTGGCGACTACATGGGCTTTTCTTCGGCCTGGGGCTACTGGATCAGCGCCTGGCTGGGCAACGTCGGCTACTTCGTGCTGCTGTTCAGCACCCTCGGTTATTTCGTTCCGGTCTTTGGTGAAGGCAACACGCCGATCGCCATCGTCTGCGCTTCGGTGCTGCTCTGGACCGTGCATTTTGTGGTGATGCGCGGGATCAAGGAGGCGGCGTTCATCAACCAGGTGACCACGGTGGCGAAGATCGTGCCGCTGATCATGTTCATTGTGATCGCCGCCGTGGCGTTCAAGGCGGACATCTTTACCCTCGATATCTGGGGACGCAACAATCCGGAATTCGGCAGTGTGATGGATCAGGTTCGACACATGATGCTGGTCACCGTGTTCGTTTTCATCGGTATCGAGGGCGCCAGTGTCTATTCGGCCCGGGCAGAGAAACGCTCCGACGTGGGCCGCGCGACGGTGATCGGGTTCATTGGGGTATTGGCGCTGCTGGTGCTGGTGAACGTGCTGTCGCTGGGGATCATGACCCAGCCGCAACTGGCGAAACTGCAGAACCCCTCGCTGGCGGCGGTGCTTGAACATATCGTCGGCCCTTGGGGGGCGTTGCTGATCAGCGTCGGCCTGGCGATTTCGCTGTTGGGGGCCTTGTTGTCCTGGGCGCTGCTGTGCGCCGAAATCCTGTTCGCCACGGCGAAAGACAAGACCATGCCGGCATTCCTGACCAAGGAAAACGCCAACCGTGTGCCAGTCAATGCGATGTGGCTGACCAACTCGATGATCCAGTTGTTCCTGCTGATCACGCTGTTTTCCGCCAGCACCTACACCAGCCTGATTTATCTGGCGTCCTCGATGATTCTGGTGCCGTACCTGTGGTCGGCGGCCTATGCGGTGTTGTTGTGCGCACGGGGTGAAACCTACCAACAGGCACCCGCCGAACGGATCAAGGACCTGCTGATCGGTGGCATCGCCCTGGGCTACGCGGTGTGGCTGCTGTATGCCGGCGGCCTGAAGTATTTGCTGCTGTCGGCGTTGCTGTATGCGCCGGGTGTGATCCTGTTTGCCAAGGCTCGTAACGAGCAGGGCAAGCCGCTGTTCACGGTGGTCGAGAAAGGCATTTTCACCTGTGTCATCGGGGGGGCGGGGCTGGCGGCTTATGGGTTGTACAGCGGGGTGCTCAGCCTGTGAGGGTGTCGCTGGCGTACCAGCCGCCCTATGACTGGCCGGCGTTGCTGGGGTTCTTGTCGGCGCGGGCGATCGTGGGTCTGGAAAGGGTGGTCGAGGGTGTCTACGCGCGCAGCATCGACTTGCATGGCGTACACGGTACGTTTTCGATCCAGCCTGCCGCATCCGATGCGCTTGAGCTGACCCTGGATTTTCCGGATGCTGGTGCCGTACCCGAGATCGTTGCGCGAGTGCGGCGAATGTTCGACCTGGATGCCGACCTGTCCACGATTCACCGGCACCTGGCGGTTGATCCGCTGATGGCGCGGTTGATTGCCGAACGCCCGGGCCTGCGCGTACCGGGAGCGTGGGATGGGCTGGAACTGGCGATCCGCGCGGTACTGGGGCAGCAGATTACGGTGGTGGCGGCGATCCGGTTGGCGGGCAAACTGGTAGCGCGGTACGGCACACCGTTAAATTCAGCATTGCCGGGAGTGACCCATGTTTTTCCCCTGGCCAGGGTTTTGGCAGACGCAGATCTGGCGACGCTGGGCATGCCGAAAAGCCGAGGCCGGACCTTGTCGGGGGGGGCTCAGGCATTGCTCGATGATCCGCGATTGTTTGAGCCCGGCCGGGAAGGGGGCATAGCGCGGTTGCTGGCCTTGCACGGGATTGGTGACTGGACGGCGCAATACATTGCCTTGCGTCACTTGCGAGAGATGGACGGGTTTCCCAATGGTGATGTGGGGCTGATCAATGCGCTGGCGGCGCTCGAAGGCGGGCCGGTGACAGCGAAGCAGTTGTTGTTGCGGGCTGAAGGGTGGCGGCCTTATCGAGGGTATGCGGCGCAGGTGTTGTGGACTTCCTTGAGTCGGGTGGACTGAGCTGATCTGGTTTTTGTGTTGCTGTTTCTGGCGCCATCGTCGGAACGCCGCCCGGAGCAAGCTCGCTCCCACATTTGATCGCGATCGTCAGGAAAAATGCGGTCCCTGTGGGAGCGAGCTTGCTCGCGATGGCGATCTGACGGTCACCACCACTGCGCGCGATGTGAACCCAAATCAGTTGCTGGCAAAGTCCATTGCAACGGTGTCTCCGTCATCTTAAGCGGCACATGCAACCGATGCGCCGGTCCCCAGGGTGTTTGCTCAACCTGTATCCCCTGATCGTTTTGATCCTCTGCCCGCAACGGCTCATCGGACCCGGCCCCAGCCTCGATCAACAACCTCGCCGTACGCGCCAACGACAATCGCGCCGAACCCCCCGTACCGTCGTTCAACCGCTGCGCCAACAACCTGATCGCACTGGCCGCCATCAAGTACCCGGTGGCGTGATCGAGGGCTTGCACCGGCAGTGGCGTCGGCTTGTCCGCCTGCTTCCAGCGCATGCCCGCTTCGGCAATGCCACTGCTCATCTGCACCAGGCTGTCGAAGCCCCGTCGGTTTTGCCAAGGGCCGCTCCAGCCATAGGCGTTGAGGCAAACATCGATCAGGTCGGGGTTCAGTTGCCGGCGTTCATCCATGCCCAGACCAAGTCGCTCCAGCGCATCGGCGCGATAGCCGTGGAGCAGAATGTCGGCGTCCTTGAGCAGGCACTCGAATACAGCGCGATCGGAGCTGTCGTTCAGATCAAGACGCGCGCAACGTTTTCCCAAGGTGACCTCCGGTACCACCCCGGGCTCGTTCCAGGTCGGCGGATCGATGCGCAAGACATCGGCGCCCAGGCCTGCCAGAAAGCGGCTGGCGATGGGACCTGCCAGTACTCGGGTCAAGTCCAGCACCTTGATGCCGGCCAGCGGGCGAGCCACTGAACCAGTCCAGGGTTTGCGGCTCTGGATTGGATGGTTGGCGAACAGAACCAAGGGTTCGGCATTCACTGCCTGGCCTTGAGGATGGACCTGCCATTGTTCCCAGGTGCGCATTTCGGCAGCGCAACCACCGGCATCGACCACCGCCTGCTCCAGCTCGCTGTTCGCCCATCGGGCCACTTGGCTGGCCATCGCTGCGCGGTCGATACAGTGGCCGAGCACGCTTTCGGCAGCGGCGCGGTGATGGGGTGCGTTGGTGTGCAGGCGAATCCAGCCATCGCGGGTGGCGTAGTCACCGGCCACTGGGTCCCACAACGGCGGAACGCTCCAGCCAAGCGGACGAATCGAGGTTGCGAACCAGAATGATGCGAGGCGTCGGTCGACCTCAAGGTCGGGCAGGTGCCCGGTTTGCTGGTGCAGCAGTTCGCTGACGGCCTGGCCTGCGGCAGCGATGCCGGCGCAGGCCAGATCCGTGACGGCAAACGCCGAGGGCAGGGCGCCGCTGGACGTGAATGGAATCGGGGTGTGAGGCAAACCGAGTGCGGCTTGAATGGACGTGAGCAGATCAGTCATCGAAGGGCCCTCCGGAGCGAGAGCCCGATCTTAGATCAAATCAGGTGACAAGCCCGCTCCCACATTTATCGGTGGTGCTTCCTAAACGCGGAACTGATCCATCAACTTCATCTGGTGGGTGGTCAGGGCGTTGAGTTGGCTGCTGATCTGCGCCGACTCGGTGGCCTGGCCGGTCAGGGTTTCGGTGACGGTGCGGATCGCCGAGACATTGCGGTTGACCTCTTCGGCGACGGCGCTTTGCTGTTCGGCGGCGCTGGCGATTTGCAGGTTCATGTCGCTGATCACGGTGACCGCGTCGCTGATCTTGCCCAAGGCCTGGACCGCCTGCTGGATCTGTCCGGCGTTGCTGTGGGCCTGGGTCTGGCTTGAGTGCATGGTGGCGACCACGCCGCGGGTGCCGGACTGGATGCGTTCGATCACCAGGCGAATTTCTTCCACCGAGTCCTGGGTACGCTTGGCCAGATTGCGCACTTCATCGGCGACCACCGCGAATCCCCGGCCGCTTTCACCGGCACGGGCGGCTTCGATGGCGGCGTTGAGCGCCAGCAGGTTGGTTTGTTCGGCGATACTGCGAATCACCTCCAGCACCGAACCGATCTGCTCGCTGTTGACCGCGAGGGCTTCGACTTCGGTCACGGCCTTGCTGACCTCTTCGGCCAGTTGATTGATGTCGCGGGTGCTGCGTTCGATGATCGACATGCCGTCGCGGGCCGACTGGTCGGCACCCTTCGCCGCGTTGGCCGCGTTCGAGGCGCTGTTGGCGACGTCGTGGGCGGTGGCGCTCATTTCGTTGGACGCGGTGGCGACCTGGTCGATTTCGCGGAATTGCACCTGCATGCCTTCACTGGTCTGGCGGGCGATTTCCGAAGACTGGTCGGCGGTGCCTCGGGCATCGGTGATGCTTTGCTTGATCTGCGCGATGGTCGGTTGCAGCTTGTCGAGGAAGCGGTTGAACCAGCTCACCAGTTCGCCCAGTTCGTCCTTCTTGCTGTAGTGCAGGCGCTGGGTCAGGTCGCCGTCGCCGCTGGCAATCGCCTTGAGCATGTCGGCCACGCTGTTGATCGGGCGGGTCACGCCGGACGCGGTGAGCCACATCAGCAACAGCCCGAGCAGACCGGCAATCACTGCCACCGACAGCGCCTTGAGCGTGCCGCTTTGCTGGGCATCGTCGAGTACCGCTTGCAGCTTCACCGAGTCGGCCAGCAGCACTTGCCGGGGCAGGTCGATCACCACGGCCCAGGCCTTGGCGTCGGCAATCGGGCTGACCGGGTACACCGCGCGGATCAACTCGCCTTGCTGGAGAATCTTCGGCGCGCCATTGCCGAGCAATTGCAGGATGTCCTTGCCATCGCCGCCCAGGGTGTCGCCGATGTTCTTGCCGACTTTGCCGGCATCGACACTGTAGGCGGCCAGCACGCCAGTGCCGGAAACGATCAGCATGTGCCCGGCACTGTTGAACAGGTCGCGCTGGGAGTCGACCGCCGCCGCTTGCAGGGCGTCGAGGGCGATGTCGATACCGACCACGCCGATGGACTTGCCATCCACCAGCAGCGGTACGGAAATGGTGGTCATCAACATTTCCTTGTTGCCGACCGTATCGGCATAGGGGTCGAGCAGGCAGATGCGCTTGCTGTCCCGCGGACAGGTGTACCAGATGTTGTACGGCGTACCGCTGAGGTTCAGGGTAGTCTTGGTCATGTCCTCTTCGACCATGATCGTGTTGAGGGCATCACCCCCGGCGCGGCTCCAGTACGTGGCGAAACGTCCGATCTCGTTGGATTGGCGGGCGGCGTCATTGACGAACTCGCTGTCCTTGCCATCCAGGCCGTTGGGTTCGAACGCCAGCCAGATCCCCAGCACCTTGCTGTTGCGCTCGAACGCGGTTTTCAGGCTCTGGTTCAACTCTTCACGCAGGGCGCCGGGTTCGAGGGCGCGCTTGGCGGCCAGGTTGCGCATGTCCTGGATCTGGTCCGCGAGAGCGGTCACCACCGTCAGGGTTTCACCGAAGGTCTTCTGCACCCGCACGGCTTGCTCGGCGGCCTTGGCCTGGAGCAGGTCCTGCACACTGGCGGTGAGCATCCTGCTGCTGGAATCGCTGACCAGGTCATCGTTCTGATTGGTCTGATAGATGTTCATGCCCACTATCAAGGCGACTACGCCCAGCAGGCACAGACCGGACAGCAGGACGATTTTCAGGCGGATGGACAGTGAGTCGAACATAGGGCGAGCTCGCGAATGGATGAAGTGTTGGCTGTGGGCCGTCGCGGCTCACTCGCTAAATCCATTTAGCGCCGATCAATGCACATCGGCGTGGCGATGAGGTTACATGAGGGGCATCCCGACGAACGGTAATGGTTGAACGTTTGCGCAGGAAAATGTGCCGAAAATGGGGGTGAAAAGAGGAAAAAAGCGCGGGAGCGTTCAGGGTGGTTACGCCAAGGATTCCGGCT
Source organism: Pseudomonas monachiensis (assembly GCF_047345015.1). NCBI lineage: Bacteria > Pseudomonadati > Pseudomonadota > Gammaproteobacteria > Pseudomonadales > Pseudomonadaceae > Pseudomonas > Pseudomonas monachiensis. The sequence goes on along the minus strand of NZ_CP178857.1, from coordinate 4,852,369 downwards.
TCGAGCCGCCCTGAGTGAAACTCTCGAAATACATATGTACCGCTTCTCATTAAGGGCAGACCGCTTAAATACGCGGGCCACCTCGGTGGAACGATTGCGGAAGTTTTCGGATCCGGCATCTGACAGAAAATAATGAGAAGGACTTCATGTGTATGACTTGTTTTAAAGGGATAGGGTTTCGCTCGGTAGCATTGTTTTGGGGGATGTTATTGGCGGCAGGGACGGCACCTGCGATGTCTTTTCTGAACTCGGCCGCAGTTTCGGGTATCGCGTCCCAAATAACCCCGGCGGCCACGGTACTGCCGGACAAACTGAACACCCTCAAGGAAAGTCTGGCTGACGAAGCGGATGTGAAACATTACAGTTTCGTGGCTGTGCGGGGCCAAGATGTGTTGATCCATGCGGGTGACACGAAAGGCGGGCCATTGATGTTGGAATACAATCGCAACGGACGCTGGGCTGCTATTCCTTGGGGGGCACCTTTCACTGTGTCTGGCCTGAAGCCGAATGAGGAAGTTCAGGTTCGCATCTCGAAAAAGCCGTCTGCTCCCTTCGTAGCGGGTGATATCTACAAGCTCGAGTTTGGCTCAGCGCCTTACTACACCGACAGTCGTGTCCAGGGCGATACCGGTGATCTGCGGCACTACTGGGCGACTACGCAGGCCTACCGAGTCTTGAATTGGTCGGTCCGGTTGAGTGATTCGACAGGACAGCCGGTCGAAGGTGCTACCGCCACTTTGAAGTTGGACAAAGGGACGGATAAGACCCCATACGACCTTGTAACGGATGTTACCGGTAATGCCATGGGTGTCGTTCAGTTGGGCGGGTGTTATGGGCAGCTGAAGTCTGAGCCTTTCTGGACCAGCAGTGGCAAGTATCGATATAAGTGGGAAGTTGAATATAACCTGGGACATTGGTTGATCCAGATTCAAGGCAAAGAGGCGTCGGGGGTGGGAGGACACAACGTACCGAATGTTTCATTCGCACATATATGTTATCAGAATATGTTGCGTAACTAAGCCTGTCAGGTCCCCGGCAAAGCGCACATATATGTTCGCTTTGCCGGGTTTTATCGAACGATCAGGCCTCGATGTGCAGGCCCTGTTTTTTCTCGATCGGATTCTTCTCGGCCTTTTTATGCAATTGATCCAGCCAGGAGTCTGGACTTTCCAAGTCCAGCGCACCTTTATTCAGCAGTAATCCATAGTCAATCATCTTGTGGAAGTTGCTCAGGTCCAGTTTTACCTTGCCCTCAAACTGTGGCTTATCCAGCTGAGTCAACTCGATTACGGCCTTGGCGTGCTTGAGGGTCAGGGGTTGCAAGCCTTTGGCCTCGTTCAACAGGGTATTCAATATTTCCTCATCCCTGGCAGTCAGGGTGTCGGGGGGCGAAGTGACTTTCAACTGCCCGTCTTCGGCCACGGTGAAGCCCATTACGTTATGGGCCAGACCAGACCATTTGCTTTGCAGGTCTTTTTTGAAGTCGGAGTAAATCCCTTCCATTCTTTTGAGCACCAGATCTGCCTGGAATGCATGATGTCTAATCATTGAATTTCTAAAGCTTTCTATCAGAGGGGGGAGGTCATAGAACCCGCTAAGTGATTCGAGCGAATTCAAAAAATCATCCACCTCATTCAGTTTTTCGCTGCTGAGATTTCTAGCTACACCTTGAGGCGCTCGGAGTTTCTCGATGGTCAACCTTAACCTGTCATCCATTACCGAAATGTCGAATTTCTCAGGCTGGGCTTTTTCCGTGTTCGCTTTCAATGTTTGCGGATACGGAACTTGAAAAGATGCAGCGGCACTTACATTCATGTCAGCTTCTCGTCGTGGGGTTTCATAGTGCTTAACGGCCAACCCCGGAAATGGATGACCTGATAAACACGTAGGAGAAATCCGAACAGGAAGTAGGTACTTTCAAGTGCGCTGTTGTTGGCAACTACAGGGCGACTTGAAGGGGCTTCAGGTGACTTGCGGCAGTGATTCCGGCCGTGACCAGATCCACAGGTTGCCCAGCCCCATCCCGGCAATCGCCAGGTAAATCGGCCAGCCGTGATCGAGCATCACCAGCATCAGACCGGCACACAACAGCATGCTGACCGTGGCGCTGACTTTTGCCCGACGCGCGATGATCTTGCCGTTGCGCCAGTTATGGAGGATAGGGCCGAACAGCCGGTGGTTTTCCAGCCAGGCGCTCAGGCGCGGCGAACTGCGGGTCGCGGCCCAGGCGGCCAGCAGGATGAACTCGGTGGTTGGCAGGCCGGGTATGACGATGGCGATCAGGCCGATGCCCAGGCTGACATAGGCCAGCAGGCCGAAGAGGAGGCGGGAGAGTTTTGAAGAGGCAGGCATGGGTTCAAGGCAACACGTGAGGCGAATCGAAATCCTGAAGACTTGCTTCGTCCAATGTGGGAGCGGCGGTGCGGCGATCCGACTTGCTCGCGAAGGCGGTCTGACATTCAAAAAACATGTCGACTGATACACCGCTTTCGTCGGAACGCCGCCCGGAGCAAGCCCGCTCCCACAGGGACAGCGGTGTGTCAGGCGACTTCCGGCGCGCTGGCGTAAGCCTGCTCCAGCAACACGGTAAACCGGTTGAACGCGTCGATGGCGCCTTTTTCCACTTCGGCTTCTTCCTGGGTGCTGAATGCCAGGCCGTCCAGGGTCTGGACGAAGCGCTTCCAACCTTCAGCGCGGCCACCGGCCGGTTCGCCGAGGTGGCGGGCGCCGAAGGTTTCGCTCAGGCCAAGGCCCACGGCACGCTTGATCAGGAACGCCGCACCGAGCTTCGAGCCTTCCGAAACAAAGATCCAGCCCAGGGCTTCGGCCTTGGTCGGGTTCTTCAGTGCACCGGCCACAGGTGTCGGCACGTCGGTGTCCAGGTCCGCGAGGTCGGCCCTGGCGGCATCGGCACGGCAGCGGGCCGGCAGATCCGGGACGATGGCGGTCAGTTCGGCATCGTTGTACAGCGACACCAGTTCCGACTGGAACAGGTACTGCGCTACCACGAAGCGGGCGAAATTGGCCGGGGTTTCAAACGGGGAGTGGGCCTTGACCAGGGCATCGAGCTTGCTGTGCGGCTCGTTGGTGATCTGGTTCAAACGCTGTGAGCGCAGGTTGGGGCGTTGTTCGGTGGCCTGGGTAGTCATGGCAATTCCTTGGAGAAAGAAGAGGCGCTTGGTAACGAGACGAACAGCAAGGCGCCTGACAGTAAAAAAACCTCACCGGGCGGCTAGATGAAACCGCCCAGCGGGATGTGCGGATCAGATATCCCAGATCAGGTTGACCGCAAAGTTGCGACCCGGCTGGGTCAGGCGATCGAGGTTGGCCGGTTGGGTCACCGAGGCCTCGCCGACGCTGTCGTAGCCGCGCACGTCATCCCACAGCCAGTATTTCTTGTCGGTGAGGTTGTAGACGCCGCCGCTGACGGTCACGTCGTCGGTCACTTTGTAGAACGCGCTCAGGTCCAGAATGCCGAAACCGGGGGTCTTGAACTGGGTGCTGGTGCCGTCCGGGGTCTTGAAGCTGGTGCTGTCGACGCGGTCCTTCTTCTTCACCAGGGTCCAGCTGAGCAAACCGCCGTAGGTGTCCTGGTCGTAGCCGAGGCCGAATACACCGGTCAGCGGGTTGACGCTGTTGAGCGGCTCGCCGTTGTCGTCATTGCGACCGTAGGCATAAGCCACCGAGCCCTGGGTGTAGAGGCCTTGCGGCGCGCCGAAGGCGTCGAGGTTCAGGCGGCCTTTGACCTCGGCCCCCTTGATGGTGGCGTGCTTGATGTTGTTGCTCTGGAACGTGGTCTCGGTGTAGCCCGGAGTGATGGCGTTCTCGTTAATGAAGTCGCGGTACTTGTTGTAGAACACCGCCACATCAAACGAGCCCTGCTCGAAGTTGCCGCGCAAACCCGTTTCGTAGCTTTTGCTCTTTTCCGGTTCGAGGTCCGGATTAGGCTCGACCCGATAGCCGCCGGCGATGTTTTCGAAACGACCATACAACGCCTTGGCGGTCGGGGTGCGGAAGCCTTCGGCGTATTGGCCGTACCAGGTGTAGTGATCGTTGAAGCTGTAGGTGGTGCCGAATTTCGGCGACAGGCGATGCCAGGTCTTGGTCTCGTCGCTCACCGTGCCGTTGCCGCTCTGGTCGGCGGTGGCCAGGAACTCGTCGGTGATATGCGGCTTGAGCTGGGTGTAGTCGTAGCGTGCACCGGGCAGGAAGGTCCAGTTGCCCCAGCTGATCTGATCCTGGGCGAACAGGGCGTAGCTATTGATGGTCGGGTCCGGGAAGTCACTGGCGGGTGTCAGCGTGTCGCTGGTGCTAGGGGCGCCAATGACACGGCAGGCACCGGCCACGGTCAGGCAGGTGCCGGTACCGGTACGCAGGCCGGTGACTTTGTCCTGCTTGATGGTGGTGCCATAGGTGACGAAGTGATCGGTATCGGCGATGGCAAACGACTTGTCAGCCTGGGCATCGAATACCCATTGGCGATCCTTGTAAGTCGTATCACGGTTACGCAGCACAGTCCGCGACGGCGCGTAGATTTCTTCGGTGGTCTGGTCGGTCTTGGCGATCTGGTAGTTCAGCGTCCACTTGATGTTGTCAGCCAGAGTGCTGTCCAGACCGAAGCTGTGTTCCAGGCCAAAGCGTTCGCGGGTGATCGTGTCGTTACCGGTACGGGACTTGTAGTAGCCGAACCCGCGTCCGGCATTGAACGGGCCGCCCACTGCGCTCAATTGATTGGTGTCGCGGTCGTCCTTGTAATGCTCGTAGGTCAGGCCAAAACGCGCGTCGTCGGCGTAATTCCAGCCCAGTTTGGCCAGCACGCTGGTGGTGCGCGCGTCCTGGGGGTTGGCCTCCGTGCGGTTCAGGCCAGTGCCGCCGGTATCGCCATAGGACTCTGTTTCATGGCCGTTGCGTTGACTCAGATGCAAAAGGCCATCGAACTCGCCGGTGCGGCCGGCGACGGTGCCGGAAGTCAGCCAGCTGTCGTCGGCGGAGCTGTAGCCGGTTTTCAGGCGCGCGCCGACATCCTTGCCTGGCTTGATGATGTCGTCCGGGTCCAGCGTGTAGTAGCTGACCGCACCGCCAATGGCGCTGCTGCCATACAGCACCGACGCCGGGCCCCGGAGGATTTCCACACGCTTGACGATTTCCGGATCGACATAGTTGCGGTTGGTCTGGGCATAGGGGCCGTTGAAGAAACCGTCGGGTACCTGCACGCCATCGACCTGGGTCAGCACGCGGTCGCCATCGATGCCGCGAATGTTGTAGCCCGTGATGCCGGCGCGTTGGCCTGAACCACCCACCGAAACACCGGGCTCGTAACGCACCAGTTCCTTGATGGTGTTGACGTTGTTTCGGTCCAGATCTTCGCGAGTGTAGACAGAGACCGTGCTCGGTACGCTGTTCACATCCTGCTCGTTACGGGTGGCGCTGATGGTCACCTGTTGCAGGTTGAGCGTACTGCTGCCACTGCGCTTTTCCAGGACGATGCTGTTGTTGCCCAGTTTGCGATAGCCCAGGTTGGTCCCCACCAACAGGCGATCCAGGGCGTTCTCCGGCGACAGCGAGCCGCGTACTCCCGGCGAGGCCACACCTTGCGCCAGCTCCGACGACACGCCGACTTGCCAGCCCGTCACGGCGGTAAAGGCATTGAGTGCCGACACCAGTGATTGCTGGGGAATGGCGAATGCGTAGTCGCCCATTTTGCGGGTCGACTGCTCGGTGGAGGTGGCGGCCATGAGCGGTGCGGTACCGGCCATCAGGATGGCGGCGGTCAGCAGCGACAGCACGCGGGAAGGTGTAGGGGCTTGGCGGGTAAGGCGAGGGGACATCGATAGCGCTCCGTGTCGCACGAATCTTTATAGGTGCTGATTGGCAGGGTTAGATGCGAATCAATTGCATTGGCTATAACGAGACGTACGGGGTTTGGCTATCGAGTAAAAATAATTCTCATTCAGTTCAGGATGACCAGCGCCGGGAATTCCTGGAGCCGGGCCGAGGTGATATGGGCCAGGGAGCGAACCACGTCCAGCGGCTGATCGAGGCGGTAGTTGCCGGTCACGGTGACATCGGCCAACTGCTCGTTGTTGTTGATGATCCAGCCCGGGTAGTAGCGGCGAAGTTCTGCCAGCACCTGGTTCAACGGGCAGTTTTCGAACACCAGACGTCCCTGGACCCACGCCAGGTCGGTGGCGGCATCCAGCTTGGCCGGGCGGTCGAAGCCGTTGGGGCCGATGCGAATGCTTTCCCCGGCGGACAAGCGCACCCGGGCGTCGTTGCGGGTGGCGCGCAAGTCGACATCGCCGCGCTGTACCCGCACCTGTGCCACGCCGTCGAGGTAACGCACGGCAAACGCGGTATCGCGAACGCTGGCCGTGACCGGTCCGGCATCGATTTCCAGGGGTTGGCCGCGATTGGCCTGCACTTCGAAAAACGCTTCGCCCTGATACAGGCGGGCAACACGTTGCTGGTCGTTGATGGTGCTTGAAAACGCCGAATTGGTATTGAGCAGGACCCTGGAGCCGTCCTCCAATTGCAGGCGCTGGCGCTCGCCGACCACGGTCAGGTGATCGGCCTGCAGGCGCATCGGCAAACTGCTGAAACTGAACAGCCCGAGCAGCAGCACGGCGGCGGTGGCCAGTGGTTTCCAGTGCGGACGCAGACGGGCAATGGCAGTGACTTTCGCGGGGCGCGCAGCCAGGCTTTGCGCGCACTGCGCCACTTGTGGGCCGTCCCAGATCGCCTGGGCCTTGGCGAACACCTGGGCATTCAACGGATCGGCGTCAAGCCATGCATGGAATTGGCGGGTCTGCTCCTCGTCGGGACTGTCGAGCACGATCAGCCAGTCCAGGGCCTGGTCCATCGCGCTTGCGGGGTCCTGCGCCGATGAAGGCTCTGGGGAACGGTGGTTGTCCGTCACGGTGTTTCCTCGGCAGTGTCAGTGCACGGCTGTTTTTTTAGTGAAGCGTAGAAAGTGGACCAAGGGTAGCAAAGCCCGATGATCAGCGCAGTCGGTCCAGATAAGCGCAGGGCCTTGGCGCTCAGTTGGCGTTCAAGCGATCGGCAACCCCGATGCAGATCGACATGATCAGTTTGAGTTCTTTCTGCACAGTACTGAGGGACACGTTCAGCTCCTCGGCGATTTCCTGGTAGCTGTGCCCGTGCAGGCGGCTGAGGATGAAAATTCGCTGTTGGCGGGCGCTGAGTTGACCGAGGCTCACGTTCAGGCGCTCCAGCAATTGTTCGGCATGGGCGGCGTCTTCGGCGCTGCTGGTGGGGGCGGCGATGCTGTGCACCAACTCCTGCGGCACGTCATCGACCATGGTGCGCGAATGGATGCGCCGCGCGCGCAAATGGTCCAGCGCCAGGTTGCGTGCCGTCTGGAAGACAAAGGGCTCAAGATGATCGATGGCCCGTTCGCTCAATGCACGGGTCACCCGCAGGTAGGTTTCCTGCAAGAGGTCTTCAGCAGTGCTGTGATTGTTGACCATCCGTTCCAGCGTGCGCAGCAGGGAGGTGCGCTGGGTGAGGAAAACGTGGTTGAAGCGCGACTGACTCACGGGAGAACCTGATCCATTTCGAGTAGATGATAATGCTTATCATCTACTCGAGTGGTCAAGTCCTGATTTGTGAAGCTTTATGCGCGGCCCTGCAAGTAGGTGGCGTAATCGGGAATCCGATGGGGGTGCGCCTGATCCATCAGCGGGCTGCTGAGCAGGTAGTCTGCGCTGCATTCGTTGCACGCCACCGGGATGTTCCACACCGCCGCGACCCGCAGCAACGCCTTGATGTCCGGGTCGTGGGGCTGGGGTTCGAACGGGTCCCAGAAAAACACCAGCATGTCGACCCGCTGCTCGGCGATTTGCGCGCCGAGCTGTTGGTCGCCGCCCAACGGCCCGCTGATCATGCTTTGCACCGGCAGGTCGAGGCGTTGTTGCAACAACAACCCCGTGGTGCCGGTGGCGACCAGATCATGCCGGGCCAGCCTGTCTTTTTGCCGTTCGGCCCAGTCCAGCAAGAACACCTTGCAGTGGTCATGGGCGACCAGGGCGATACGCTTGCGCGCCGCCATGGTCTTTTGCGTAAAGCTGATGCCGATCATGGGGGGCTCCAGGACATGAACACGATGCTTTGCATTGCGCACATCTGTAGGAGCTGCCGGAGGCTGCGATCTTTTGATTTTGCTTTTTAAGAACAAGATCAAAAGATCGCAGCCTCCGGCAGCTCCTACAGTCGTAAGCTTCGCTTACTCGGCGTTGCACAGCGCCAGGCAGTTATCGAGCATGCGGTTGGAGAAACCCCATTCGTTGTCGTACCAGGCCAGTACCTTGAGCAGCTTGCCGCTGGACTTGGTGTGGTTGGCATCGAAGATCGACGACAGCGGGTTGTGGTTGAAGTCGCTGGAAACCAGCGGCAGGGTGTTATAGCCAAGGATCTTAGAGTGCTGGCTGGCTTGCTTGAGCAGCGCGTTGACTTCCTCTGCGCTGGCTTCTTTTTTCAGTTGCACGGTCAGGTCCACCAGCGACACGTTGATCACCGGGACGCGCACCGCCATGCCGGTCAGTTTGCCTGCCAGTTCCGGCAGCACCAGGCCGACCGCTTCGGCGGCACCGGTCTTGCTCGGGATCATGTTCTGGGTGGCCGAACGGGCACGGTACGGGTCAGTGTGGTAGACGTCGGTCAGGTTCTGGTCGTTGGTGTAGGCGTGAATGGTGGTCATCAGACCGCTTTCGATGCCCAACTCGCGATGCAACACCTGGGCCACCGGAGCCAGGCAGTTGGTGGTGCACGACGCGTTGGAAATGATCTGGTGCGATTGGCGCAGAATGTCGTGGTTCACCCCGTAAACGACGGTGGCGTCGGCGCCTTTGGCCGGGGCCGAGATGATCACTTTGCGCGCGCCCGCCGTAATATGCGCGGCGGCCTTGGCCCGGTCGGTGAACAGACCGGTGCATTCGAACACTACATCAATCTTTTCCGCGGCCCAGGGCAGGTCGGCCGGGTTGCGGATGGCACTGACCGAAATGCGGTCGCCGTTGACCGTCAGGCTCTCCTGGTCATGCTGGACATCGGCATCGAACGTGCCGTGAACGGTGTCGTACTTGAGCAGATGAGCATTGATCGCGCTGTCGCCCAGGTCGTTGATGGCGACGATCTGCAGATCCTGACGGTAGCCCTGGGTATAGAGTGCTCGCAGGACATTACGGCCGATGCGGCCAAAACCATTGATTGCGATTCGAAGAGTCATAGTGCGGCGCTACCGTCGTTTTGTTGTTGGAATTACAAGATTATTCGCAAAAAAATAGAAAACAAGCCTTTTTAATGGCAATATTTTGTTCAATCTACAACGAGTGACCTGAATCAACTGGTCCAACCGATCAAGAAAACCGTCTGTCATCCCATCGACACCGGGCTTTGATCAGCATAGACAATCAGGTCGCCACATCCGTTAGCCTGGAGTTCTACACATGCATCCCCGCGTCCTTGAGGTCACCGAACGGCTTATCGCCCGCAGCCGCGCCACGCGTGAGGCTTACCTTGCATTGATTCGCGGTGCGGCCAGCGACGGTCCGATGCGCGGCAAGCTGCAATGCGCCAACTTCGCCCACGGCGTGGCCGGATGCGGCAGCGACGACAAGCACAGCCTGCGGATGATGAACTCCGCCAACATTGCGATTGTTTCGTCATATAACGACATGCTCTCGGCGCACCAGCCGTACGAAGTCTTTCCGGAGATGATCAAAAAGGCTCTGCGCGAGATCGGCTCCGTCGGCCAGTTCGCCGGTGGCACCCCGGCCATGTGCGATGGCGTGACCCAGGGCGAGCCGGGCATGGAACTGAGCCTGCCGAGCCGCGAAGTGATCGCGTTGTCCACGGCCGTGGCGCTGTCCCACAATATGTTCGACGGCGCACTGCTGCTTGGCATCTGCGACAAGATCGTGCCGGGCCTGATGATGGGCGCGCTGCGCTTTGGCCATCTGCCGATGATTTTCGTGCCGGGTGGGCCGATGGTCTCGGGCATTTCCAACAAGCAGAAAGCCGACGTGCGCCAGAAGTACGCCGAAGGCAAGGCAACTCGCGAAGAGTTGCTGGAATCGGAAATGAAGTCCTACCACAGCCCTGGCACTTGCACCTTCTACGGCACCGCCAACACCAACCAGTTGCTGATGGAAGTCATGGGCTTGCACCTGCCGGGCGCGTCCTTCGTCAACCCGAACACGCCGTTGCGCGATGCCTTGACCCGCGAAGCGGCGCATCAGGTCACGCGTTTGACCAAGCAGAACGGTGACTACATCCCGATCGGCGAAATCGTCGATGAGCGTTCGCTGGTCAACTCGATTGTCGCGCTGCACGCCACCGGCGGTTCGACCAACCACACCCTGCACATGCCGGCCATCGCCATGGCAGCGGGCATTCAATTGACCTGGCAGGACATGGCCGACCTCTCCGAAGTCGTGCCGACCCTCAGCCACGTCTACCCGAACGGTAAAGCCGACATCAACCACTTCCAGGCCGCGGGTGGCATGTCGTTCCTGATTCGTGAACTGCTGGAAGCCGGTCTGCTCCACGAAAACGTCAACACCGTGATGGGCCACGGCCTGAGCCGCTACACCCAGGAGCCGTTCCTCGACAATGGCCAACTGGTCTGGCGCGAAGGCGTGACCGACAGCCTCGATGAAAGCATCCTGCGTCCGGTCGCCCGTGCATTCTCGGCCGAAGGTGGCTTGCGGGTGATGGAAGGCAATCTCGGTCGTGGCGTGATGAAAGTCTCCGCCGTGGCCGTGGAAAACCAGATCGTCGAAGCGCCGGCCATGGTGTTCCAGGATCAGCAGGACCTGGCCGATGCGTTCAAGGCCGGTTTGCTGGAGAAGGATTTTGTCGCGGTGATGCGCTTCCAGGGCCCGCGCTCCAACGGCATGCCGGAGCTGCACAAGATGACGCCGTTCCTCGGCGTGCTGCAGGATCGCGGCTTCAAAGTCGCGCTGGTGACCGACGGGCGCATGTCCGGTGCGTCGGGGAAAATCCCGGCGGCCATTCATGTCAGCCCCGAAGCTTATGTCGGTGGCGCTTTGGCGCGGGTGCAAGAGGGCGATATCATCCGCGTCGATGGCGTCAAAGGCACCCTGGAGCTTATGGTGGACGCCGAAGAATTCGCAGCGCGCACGCCGGCCAAAGGCCTGTTGGGCAACAACATCGGCACCGGTCGCGAGCTGTTCGGTTTCATGCGCATGGCCTTCAGCTCGGCGGAGCAGGGCGCCAGCGCCTTCACTTCTGCCCTGGAGACGCTTAATTGAAACTGGCTTTGGTCGGTGACATCGGTGGGACCAACGCACGTTTCGCGTTGTGGAATAACCAGCAACTGGAATCGGTCCAGGTGCTGGCAACGGCAGATTTCCCCAGCCCTATCGATGCGATCAGCTTCTATTTGAATGGCCTGGGGCTGGCGCCGGGTGCGATCGGTTCGGTGTGCCTGTCGGTGGCAGGCCCGGTGAGCGGTGATGAATTCAAATTCACCAACAATCACTGGCGCCTGAGCCGCAAGGGCTTTTGCCAGACCTTGCAGGTGGATCAGCTGTTGCTGGTCAACGACTTCTCGGCCATGGCCCTGGGCATGACCCGTTTGCAGCCCGGCGAATTCCGCGTGGTCTGCGCGGGCACGCCCGAGCCGTTGCGCCCGGCGGTGGTGATTGGCCCGGGCACCGGCCTGGGCGTCGGCACCTTGCTCGATCTGGGCGAGGGCCGTTTTGCCGCATTGCCGGGGGAGGGTGGTCACGTCGATCTGCCATTGAGCAGTGCACGTGAAACCCAGCTCTGGCAGCACATCTTCAACGAAATCGGCCATGTCAGTGCGGAAACAGCCCTGAGCGGTGGCGGCTTGCCCCGTGTCTATCGGGCGATCTGTGCGGTGGACGGGCACACGCCTGTGCTCGATACGCCGGAAGCGATTACTGCTGCCGGGCTGGCGGGCGACCCGATTGCCGTGGAAGTACTTGAGCAGTTCTGCTGCTGGCTCGGTCGCGTGGCCGGCAACAACGTGCTGACCACCGGTGGACGCGGTGGCGTGTACATCGTGGGCGGGGTGATTCCGCGGTTTGCCGATTTCTTCCTCGAAAGCGGTTTCGCCCGCTGCTTCGCCGACAAGGGTTGCATGAGCGATTACTTCAAGGGGATTCCGGTGTGGCTGGTGACGGCGCCGTATTCGGGATTGATGGGTGCGGGTGTGGCTTTGGAGCAATCTCTCCCAGCCTGAAATACGATCAAAATGTGGGAGCGGGCTTGCTCGCGAAAGCAGTGTGTCAGTCAACCAATATGTTGAATGTTACGACGCCTTCGCGAGCAAGCCCGCTCCCACAGTTGTTTCTGTGGTGTTTGTAAAATCAGTGCTTAAGGCATAATCCGCCCAATTCAAACAACAAGGACGCCTTCCTGTGAGCTCAGTCAACAAGTCGATTTTGTTGGTCGATGACGATCAAGAGATACGCGAGTTGCTGGATACCTACCTGACCCGCGCCGGATTTCAGGTCCGTACCACGCCCGACGGTGCCGGCTTTCGCCAGGCGCTGAACGAGGCGCCGAGTGATCTGGTGATCCTTGATGTGATGTTGCCCGACGAAGACGGCTTCAGCCTGTGCCGCTGGATTCGCCAGCATCCGCGTCAGGCGCAGGTGCCGATCATCATGCTCACCGCCAGTTCCGATGAGGCCGATCGCGTCATCGGCCTGGAACTGGGTGCCGACGATTACCTCGGCAAGCCCTTCAGCCCGCGGGAATTGCAGGCGCGGATCAAGGCGTTGCTGCGCCGCGCGCAGTTCGGTCAGGAGCGCAGTGGCGGTGAGGTGCTGGCCTTCGATGACTGGCGGCTGGACATGGTCAGCCATCGGCTGTTCCACATCGACGGCGAAGAGGTGATTCTCTCGGGCGCCGACTTTGCGCTGCTGAAGTTGTTTCTCGATCACCCGCAGGAAATCCTCGACCGCGACACCATCGGCAACGCCACCCGTGGCCGTGATCTGATGCCCCTGGATCGCATCGTCGACATGGCGGTCAGCCGGTTGCGCCAGCGCCTGCGTGACACCGAGAAACCGCCACGGCTGATCCGCACCGTGCGTGGCAGCGGTTACCAACTGGCAGCCAACGTGGTTGCCAGCAATGGTCACTGAGACTTTACGCAAGCTCGCCGCCAAGGTGCCGATGCCGCGTTCGCTGCTCGGGCGGATGTTGCTGTTGACCCTGCTGGCGGTGTTGTTCGCCCAAGCACTGTCGAGTGTGATCTGGGTGTCGCAACTGCGTGCCACGCAACTCGAGGGCCTGGTCACCAGCGCCCGCAGCCTGGCCCATTCAATGACCGCCAGCGTCAGTTATTTCCGTTCGTTGCCGGTGGCGTTTCGCCCCTTGGTGCTCGACCAGTTGCGCAGCATGGGCGGCACCCGGTTCGTGGTGACGCTCAACGACAAGCCGCTGGGCATGGAAGTGTTACCCATTACTCCGCGCAAAGAGGCGGTGCTCAAGGCGGTGGACGAAGTGCTGCGCCAGTCTCTCGGCCAGGACACCGACATCTCGGTGACTTTTGTCAGCCCGCAAGACCTGCGCATCTTCAATGGCGGCCTCAAGCTTGATGAGTTGCCACGCTCCTGGGCGCACTACGCGCTGACCCTGGAGCCGGTGAATCCGCCGGTGCTGGTCACGCAGATCCAGATGGCGCCGGGCGAATGGCTGTACATCGCCTCGCTGTTGCCCGAGCCCTACACCAGCCTTGAAGAGCAGGGCCTGCCGGCGCAGCAGGTGTGGTTCATTGTCCTGACCAGCAGCTTTTTGCTGTTGTTCATCGGCCTGCTGGTGCACTGGCAGAGTCGTCCGCTCAAGCGCCTGGCGCGGGCGGCGCGGGACCTGTCGCTGGGGGCCGATGTGGAACCGGTGGCCGAGGGCGGTGGCAGCGAAGTGGTCGAGGTCGGGCGCGCCTTCAACACCATGCGCGAGCGCATCAGCCGTTACCTGACCGAGCGCAGCCAGTTGTTCAGCGCCATTTCCCACGACCTGCGCACGCCGATCACCCGCTTGCGCCTGCGGGTTGAATTGCTCGAGGACGAAACACTGCAAGCCAAGTTCGGGCGCGACCTGGACGAGCTCGAATTGCTGGTCAAGGGTGCGCTGCAATGCGTGAAAGACACCGACATCCACGAGAACATCGAGCCGGTGGACCTCAACCATGTGCTCGATTGCCTGGTGGAACCCTATCTCGCGCCGAACGGCAACGGCCGCGTTACCCAGCAGGGGCGGGCGCTGGCGTCCTATCCGGGCAAACCGCTGGCGCTCAAGCGTTGCATCGGCAACCTGATCGACAATGCGTTGAAGTACGGGCAGAACGCGCACCTGCACATCGATGACGATGAAAGCGCGTTCATCCTGCATGTCGATGATGAGGGGCCGGGCGTGCCGGAGCAGCGCCTGGAGCAGGTGTTCGAACCGCACTTCCGCCTGGCCGGGCAGCAGCAGGGTTATGGCCTGGGGCTGGGGATTGCCCGCAACATTGCCCATAGCCATGGCGGTGAGGTCAGCTTGCAGAATTTGCGTGAGGGCGGGTTGCGGGTGACCCTGCAGTTACCCCGCTCGATGGATTGAAAGTCAAAAGATCGCAGCCTTCGGCAGCTCCTACATGGATCCCTGTAGGAGCTGCCGAAGGCTGCGATCTTTTGATCTTGCTATGCAATTGTCACAGCCTGGTGACATAACCCACCCCCTTCGTTACAAGCCCGCCTTCGTCCGTTGTTTATGCTGCCCCTCAGTCATAACAACAAAAAAGGTACGCCATGGACACCTTCCAACCGGCCTTCAGCAGTTGGCTGAATGCACCTGCCCATCAGCAATGGCTCGCCACCGAAGGCTTGCGCCTGCTGGCCTTTGCCAAGGCTTCGAAACTGCCTGAAGGCTTCGGCAACCTCGATGAAAAAGGCCGTCTCCCAGCTGATGCGCAAGCCCACACCATGAACACCGCGCGCATGACCCATAGCTTTGCCATGGCCCATATTCAGGGCTTGCCGGGTTTTGCCGAGCTGGTGGATCACGGTGTTGCCGCCCTGCGCGGACCATTGCGTGATGCGCTGCATGGCGGCTGGTTCGCGACTGCCGAACACCGCGACGGCAATACCGGCAAGAATGCCTATCTGCACGCTTTCGTCGCGCTGGCCGCCAGTTCTGCGGTGGTCGCGCAGCGTCCCGGTGCGCAAGCCTTGCTCGATGACTCGATCGATATCATCGACACTTATTTCTGGTGCGAAGAAGAAGGCGCGATGCGCGAGTCTTTCAGGCGCGACTGGAGCGAAGAGGAGGCGTACCGGGGCGCCAACAGCAACATGCACGCCACCGAGGCCTTCCTCGCCCTGGCCGATGTCACCGATGACAACCGCTGGCTGAGCCGCGCCCAACGGATTGTCGAACGAGTGATCCATGGCCACGCCGCCGCCAACGATTACCTGGTGATCGAGCATTTCGACCGCGCCTGGCAGCCACTGCGGGACTACAACCACGACAATCCGGCCGACGGCTTCCGCCCTTACGGCACCACGCCTGGCCATGGTTTCGAGTGGGCGCGGCTGTTGCTGCACCTCGAAGCTTCGCGGGTGAGAGCGGGGATGCTCACGCCGGGCTGGCTGGTCACCGATGCGCAAAAACTGTTCGAGCACAATTGCCTCCACGGCTGGGATGTCGATGGCGCGCCGGGCATCGTCTACACCCTGGACTGGGACAACAAAGCGGTGGTCCGCCATCGCCTGCACTGGACCCATTGCGAAGCCAGCGCCGCCGCCAGTGCCTTGCTCAAGCGCACCGGCGATGAACAATACGAACACTGGTACCGACTGTTCTGGGAATTCTCTGACAGTCATTTCATCGACCGCGAAGGCGGCAGCTGGCATCACGAACTCGATCCGCTGAACCGCCCGAGTGCCGATATCTGGCCCGGCAAGCCTGACCTTTACCACGCCTGGCAAGCCGTGCTGATTCCGCGCCTGGCGTTGGCGCCAAGCATGGCTACGGCGCTGGCGCAGTTGTCCCAGAGCGGTTCTATGTAACCATGCGGTGACATTCGCGCATCCCTTCGTTACCTGCGAAGGGATATCCCCTGTTTAGAATCCTATGCAGCGCAAGCAACAGACTTGCATGCATAACAACAAGAAAGGTGCTCCTAGATGAATGCGATTTCTCGCCTCGCTACTGTCATTTCTCTCGCTTCCCTGTCTGCACTTCCCCTCAGTGTCCTGGCCGCCGAATCCAAAGGTTCCGTTGAAGTCGTTCACTGGTGGACTTCCGGTGGTGAAAAAGCAGCGGTCGATGTCCTGAAGGCTCAAGTCGAAAAAGACGGCTTCACCTGGAAGGACGGCGCAGTCGCCGGCGGTGGCGGTTCCACGGCCATGACCGTACTCAAGAGTCGCGCCGTAGCCGGCAACCCGCCGGGCGTTGCACAGATCAAGGGCCCGGACATCCAGGAGTGGGGCAGCACCGGCCTGCTCAGCACCGACGCGTTGAAAGAAGTATCCAAGTCCGAAAACTGGGATGGCCTGCTGTCGAAGAAAGTCTCCGACACCGTGAAGTACGAAGGTGACTACGTCGCCGTGCCGGTGAACATCCACCGCGTCAACTGGCTGTGGATCAACCCGCAGGTGTTCAAGAAAGCCGGGATCGAAAAAGCCCCGACCACCCTCGAAGAATTCTATGCCGCCGGCGACAAGCTCAAGGCCGCCGGCTTCATCGCGCTCGCCCACGGCGGTCAGCCTTGGCAGGACAGCACCGTGTTCGAAGACATCGTGCTCTCGGTCATGGGTGCTGACGGCTACAAGAAAGCCCTGGTCGACCTGGACCAGAAAACCCTGTCCGGCCCGGAGATGACCAAGTCGTTCGCCGAGCTGAAAAAGATCACCGGCTACATGGACCCGAACCGCGCCGGTCGTGACTGGAACATCGCCGCCGCCGACGTCATCAACGGCAAGGCCGGCATGCAGATGATGGGCGACTGGGCGAAAAGCGAGTGGACGGCGGCGAAGAAAGTCGCGGGCAAGGACTACCTGTGCGTAGCGTTCCCGGGCACTGAAAAAGCCTTCACCTACAACATCGACTCCCTGGCGGTGTTCAAGCTCAAGGCCGATCGCAAGGGCGACATCGCTGCCCAGCAAGACCTGGCCAAGGTCGCCTTGGGTACCGATTTCCAGAAAGTCTTCAGCATGAACAAGGGTTCGATCCCGGTGCGTAACGACATGCTGAACGAAATGGACAAGCTCGGCTTCGACGAGTGCGCCCAGAAGTCGGCCAAGGACTTCATCGCGGACGACAAGACCGGCGGCCTGCAACCGAGCATGGCGCACAACATGGCCACTTCCCTGGCGGTGCAAGGCGCGATCTTCGACGTGGTCACCAACTTCATGAACGACAAGGATGCTGACCCGGCCAAGGCCAGCGCCCAACTGGCCTCGGCTGTCAAAGCTGCCCAGTAATTCCCTGGCATCCCCCCTGTAGGAGCTGCCGCAGGCTGCGATCTTTTGATTTTGTTTTTTAAAATCAAGATCAAAAGATCGCAGCCTGCGGCAGCTCCTACAAGGGATCGCACTCCGATCCTTACATCTAAACCTGGATTATCCCGATGAGCTCTGTGGCGGTTTTCAGCAAAGCCTCACCGTTCGATGCGCTGCAACGCTGGCTACCCAAGTTGGTACTCGCGCCGAGCATGCTGATCGTGTTGGTTGGTTTCTACGGTTACATCATCTGGACGTTCATTCTGTCCTTCACCAACTCCAGCTTCATGCCGAGCTACAAGTGGGTCGGCCTGCAGCAATACATGCGCTTGATGGACAACGACCGCTGGTGGGTCGCGAGCAAGAACCTCGCGCTGTTCGGCGGCATGTTCATCGGCATCAGCCTGGTGCTGGGCGTGTTCCTCGCGGTGCTGCTGGACCAGCGCATTCGCAAGGAAGGCTTCATCCGCACCGTCTACCTGTACCCGATGGCGCTGTCGATGATCGTCACCGGTACCGCGTGGAAATGGCTGCTCAACCCAGGCCTGGGCCTGGACAAGATGCTGCGTGACTGGGGCTGGGAGGGCTTTCGTCTCGACTGGCTGGTGGATCAGGATCGCGTCGTTTACTGCCTGGTGATCGCCGCCGTGTGGCAAGCCTCCGGGTTTGTCATGGCGATGTTCCTTGCCGGTCTGCGCGGTGTCGATCAATCGATCATCCGTGCCGCGCAAGTCGACGGTGCGAGCCTGCCGACCATCTACCTGAAGATCGTCCTGCCGAGCCTGCGCCCGGTGTTCTTCAGTGCCTTCATGATCCTGGCGCACATCGCGATCAAGAGCTTCGACCTGGTCGCGGCGATGACCGCGGGCGGTCCGGGTTACTCCTCCGACCTGCCGGCAATGTTCATGTATTCCTTCACCTTCAGCCGTGGCCAGATGGGCATCGGTTCGGCCAGCGCCATGCTGATGCTCGGTGCCGTGCTGACCATCCTCGTGCCGTACCTGTACTCCGAGCTGCGAGGCAAACGCCATGACTAATCAACTCGGCAAACCAGCATTGAGCTTCAGCCGCATCGCGATCTACGCCACCCTGCTGTTGGCAGCGGCGGTGTACCTGATTCCGTTGGTGGTGATGCTGCTGACCAGTTTCAAATCCCCGGAAGACATCCGTACCGGCAACCTGTTGAGCTGGCCGACCGTGATCGACGGCATCGGCTGGATCAAGGCCTGGGACGTGGTCGGTGGCTACTTCTGGAACTCGGTGAAGATCACCGTGCCAGCGGTGCTGATTTCCACGTTTATTGGTGCGATGAATGGCTACGTGCTGTCGATGTGGCGCTTCCGTGGTTCACAGCTGTTCTTCGGCCTGCTGCTGTTCGGCTGCTTCCTGCCGTTCCAGACCGTGCTGCTGCCGGCCTCGTTCACTCTCGGCAAGTTCGGCCTGGCCAACACCACCACCGGCCTGGTGCTGGTGCACGTGGTCTACGGCCTGGCGTTCACCACGCTGTTCTTCCGCAACTACTACGTGAGCATTCCGGATGCGCTGGTCAAGGCCGCAAGGCTCGATGGCGCGGGCTTCTTCACGATCTTCCTGAAGATCCTGCTGCCGATGTCGATCCCGATCGTGATGGTCTGCCTGATCTGGCAGTTCACCCAGATCTGGAACGACTTCCTGTTCGGCGTGGTGTTCGCCAGTGGCGACGCCCAGCCAATTACCGTGGCCCTGAACAACCTGGTCAACACCAGCACCGGGGCCAAGGAATACAACGTTGATATGGCCGCCGCGATGATCGCCGGGCTGCCGACACTGCTGGTCTACATATTCGCTGGCAAGTATTTCCTGCGTGGGCTGACGTCCGGCGCGGTCAAGGGGTAGAAACATGGCAACTCTCGAATTACGCAACGTCAACAAGACCTACGGCCCCGGCTTGCCGGACACCCTGAAAAACATCGAACTGAAGATCGATGACGGCGAGTTCCTGATCCTGGTCGGCCCGTCGGGCTGCGGCAAGTCGACCTTGATGAACTGCATCGCCGGCCTGGAAACCATCAGCGGCGGCGCGATCCTGGTGGACGATGCCGACATCAGCGGCATGAGCCCCAAGGATCGCGACATTGCCATGGTGTTCCAGTCCTACGCGCTGTACCCGACCATGAGCGTGCGCGACAACATCGCCTTCGGCCTGAAGATCCGCAAAATGCCGATCGCCGAAATCGACGAAGAAGTCGCTCGGGTTTCCAAGCTGTTGCAGATCGAACACCTGCTCAGCCGCAAGCCCGGCCAGCTCTCCGGCGGCCAGCAACAGCGCGTGGCGATGGGCCGTGCCCTGGCGCGGCGGCCGAAGATCTATCTGTTCGACGAACCGCTGTCCAACCTCGACGCCAAGCTGCGGGTCGAGATGCGCACCGAAATGAAACTGATGCACCAGCGCCTGAAAACCACCACGGTCTACGTGACCCACGACCAGATCGAAGCCATGACCCTGGGCGACAAAGTGGCGGTGATGAAGGACGGGATCATCCAGCAGTTCGGTACGCCGAAGGACATCTACAACAACCCGGCCAACCTGTTCGTGGCGAGCTTCATCGGTTCGCCGCCGATGAACTTCATCCCGCTGCGCCTGCAGCGCAAGGACGGTCGTCTGCTGGCATTGCTCGACAGCGGCCAGGCCCGTTGCGAACTGCCGCTGGGCATGCAGGACGCCGGTCTTGAGGACCGCGAAGTGATCCTCGGCATGCGCCCTGAGCAGATCATCCTGGCCAACGGCGAAGCGAATGGCTTGCCGACCATTCGCGCCGAAGTCCAGGTCACCGAACCGACCGGGCCGGACACCCTGGTCTTCGTCAACCTCAACGACACCAAGGTTTGCTGCCGCCTGGCACCGGACGTGGCGCCAGCGGTGGGCGAGACCCTGACCCTGCAATTCGATCCGGCGAAAGTGCTGCTGTTCGATGCGAAAACGGGTGAGCGACTGGGGGTCGCTGGCGTAGCGAAAACCGAATCACACGCTGCCAACGTCGCACAGTTCAAAGGCCGCTGAAGATCAAGAAATGTGGGAGCGGGCTTGCTCGCGAAAGCGGTGGATCAGTCGACATCTGCGTTGAATGGCACACCGCATTCGCGAGCAAGCCCGCTCCCACAGGGGGATCCGTGGTGCGCGGCCTGTCGCGCATCGCAACTGATGTAACCGCGTTAAAGAAGAAAAGTTAATAACAATAAAACGAGGAAGTAGGGATGAAGATGAAGAACAAGGCCCGGTTGATCTGCCAGGTTTCAGCAGCGGCAGCACTGGTTCTGGCCGGCAATGCGATGGCCGATGAAGCGTTCAGCTCAGACTCCAAATGGATGACGGGCGACTGGGGTGGCGAGCGTACCAAGCTGATCGAGCAGGGTATCGACATCAAGATGGACTACGTTGGTGAAGTCGGTGGCAACCTGCATGGCGGGTTCAACGATGACAAGACCGCGCGCTATGCCGACCAGTTTGGCCTGGGCGCGGCGCTGGACCTGGAAAAACTGTTCGGCTGGGATAACACCCAGGCCAAAATCCAGCTCACCAACCGTAACGGCGAAAACATCTCCAACGACCGTATTGGCGATCCACGTGCCGGCACCTTGAGTTCCTCCCAGGAAGTCTATGGTCGCGGCCACATGGTCCGTCTGACCCAGCTGTGGATTCAGCACCAGTTCTTCGACAACAAGCTGGACGTCAAGGCCGGTTACTTCGGTGAAGGTGAAGACTTCAACACCTTCCCGTGCGAATTCCAGAACCTGGCGTTCTGTGGATCCCAGGTCGGTAACTGGGCCACCAACATCTGGTACAACTGGCCGGTCAGCCAGGCGGCGATCCGCGTGAAGTACAACATCAACGACGAACTCTACGCTCAGATTGGTGCGTACAACCAGAACCCGACGCAACTGGAACACGGTAACGGTTTCAAACTCAGCGGCAGTGGCACTGAGGGCACCGTGTTGCCGGTCGAACTGGTCTGGTCGCCGAAGGTCAACAACCTGCCGGGCGAGTACCGTGTCGGTTACTACAAAAGCACAGCCCCGGCAGACGACGTTCTCGAAGACGACAACGGCCAGAACGCAGCGACCAGCGGCAACCCTTATCGCGTCCACGATAGCAAGCACGGCTACTGGTTCGTCGCGCAGCAGCAACTCACCAGCCACAATGGCGATGCTTCCCGTGGTCTGAACATCGCGGCCAACGCCACGTTCCACGACAAGGACACCAACTTCATCGACAACTACCAGTCGCTGATGTTCGTGTACAAGGGCCCGTTCGACGCGCGACCGAAGGATGACGTGGGCATCGGTTTCGCCCGTATCCATGTCAACGATGACGTGAAGAAAAACGCCGAGCTGACCAACGTGGCCAACGGTGTTTCGGAATACGACAATCCGCTGTTCTCGCCGATTCGTGAAACCGAATACAACTACGAGATCAACTACGGCTTCCACGTGACCAACTGGCTGACCGTACGTCCCAACCTGCAATACGTCACGCACCCGGGTGGTGTGGATGAAGTCGACAACGCGCTGGTGGCCGGCCTGAAAATTCAGTCGGTGTTCTAACGCGTCTGCGATAAGCTTCTCTCCATGTGCGCATATTTGCGGACAGCCATGGCTGTCCGCTTTTTTTTGCGGGCCGCGCACCCCGGTGACAGTTGATTTCAGGACCGTGGCACATGCTTGAGCATCCGCTACAACGCTTCTTCAAATCCTTGCGCGAACGTCCGGTGTTCGCGTGGGAGCGCTATCAGACGCGCGACGTGCTGGTGATCGACCATCCGCTGTGTCAGGCGGTGTTCAGCCGTCAGGGCGCGCAGTTGCTGCACTTCCAGCCCAAGGGCCAGAAACCCTGGCTGTGGTGCGCGGCAAAGTGGCCGCAGGTCGGCGCCATTCGTGGCGGCGTGCCGGTGTGTTGGCCCTGGTATGGCCGGCATCCGAGCGAGAACGCCTGGCCGTCCCATGGCTGGGCGCGGTTGCTCGACTGGAAGCTGCTCGACAGCAACAGTGACGACGATGGCGTGCGATTGCACTGGCAACTGAAGCTGTGCGACTGGCAGGTGGACCTGCACGCGCGCCTGGGTGAACGCATGGAATTGCGCCTGAGCACCGAGCATCAGGACGACATGCCGTGCCAGTTGAGCCAGGCTTTGCATGCTTACTGGCGTATTGGCGATGTCAGTGAGATAGCGCTGTCTGGGCTCGAAGGCGCGCAGGGTTACGACCAGTTGAGCCGGCAGGTTTGTCAGCAGGAAGGCGAATTGCGCGTGGACGGCGGATGCCAGCGGGTGTTCCAGCACGACGGCGAATTGCAGTTGAACGACCATGCCTGGGACCGGGCGTTGTGCATCGATACCGGGGATACGGCCGACACCGTGGTGTGGCATCCCGGTTCACGTCCGCTGCTCGGCGTGACCTGGAACGAGATATCCGAATTTGTCTGTGTGGAAGCGGCGAGTGGAGGCACCGACAGCCTGTGCCTGAAACCGGGGGAGCGGGCGCATTTGAGTTTGCAGGCGCGGGTGGGGGGGTGTAAAGAAGATCAAAAGATCGCAGCCTTCGGCAGCTCCTACACAAGCGCGTATACCTGTAGGAGCTGACGAGTGAAACGAGGCTGCGATCTTTTGCGCGAAGCGTCCTAATTAAACTCGTCACCCACCGGATACCGGCTCGCGTTCAAGCTCTCCTTGATTTTGCGCAAATGCGGCTGGAAATCCACCCCGCGACGCAAGGTCATGCCCGTGGCGAGCACGTCGAGCACGGTCAGCTGGATGATCCGCGACGTCATCGGCATGTAGATGTCGGTGTCTTCCGGCAGCGGGATATTCAGGCTCAGGGTACTGGCCTTGGCCAGTGGCGAGTTCTCGGCGGTCAGGCCAAGCACCGAGGCACCGTTTTCCCGGGCGATGCGCGCCACTTCCACCAGTTCGCGGGTGCGGCCGGTGTAGGAAATGATCACGAACAACTCGCCGGTATGGGCCACCGAGGCAATCATGCGCTGCATCAGCACATCCGCGTGGGCCGTGACGGCGAGGTTGAAACGGAAGAACTTGTGCTGCGCATCCAGTGCCACCGGGGCCGAGGCGCCGAGGCCGAAGAAGTGGATTTGCCGCGCCTGGATCAGCAGGTCGACGGCACGGCTGATCAGGTTCGGGTCCAGTGCCTGGCAGGCGCTGTCCAGGGAGGCGATGGCGCTGCCGAAGATCTTCTGGGTGTAGGCCTCCGGATTGTCATCGGCCTCCACCGCACGGCTGACATAGGCGGCGCCACTGGCCAGGCTCTGCGCCAGTTGCAGTTTGAGCTCGGGGTAGCCGCTGACGCCGAACGAACGGCAGAAACGGTTGACCGTCGGTTCGCTGACCGAAGCGGCCTGGGCGAGGGCGGCGATGCTGAAGCGGGTGGCCTGCTGCGGGTTGAGCAGGATCACCTCGGCGACTTTGCGTTCGGCCTTGTTCAGCTCTTCAAGGCGATTCTGGATTTGCTCCAGTAAATTTCGCACGCGGTCCATATAAGTTTCCTTGATTCACCGGCACCGATAAGCGCGCGGCTAATGCAAAAAGGGCCTTTGGTGAGGCCCGTAACGGTGGCCTATCCTACTGATGGCTCCGACCGACCACCACTCGGAATCTGTATTTTGCGAAAATGTTGTGGTTATTACTACATTTTCCCTTGAGTGATGCCTTGAAAAAAGGTATTTGTAGCTTAACTTGATAAAAGAACAAACATCATGCTCTCGATTACGGTTGAACCGTGCACCTTTGCCTTGTTCGGCGCTCTTGGCGATCTCGCCCTGCGCAAGCTGTTTCCTGCCCTCTATCAACTCGATGGTGCAGGCCTCTTGCACGAGGATACGCGGATCATCGCGCTGGCCCGTGAGCCGGGCAGCGAGCAGGAACACCTGGCGTTCATCACCTCCGAGCTGCGCCGCTATGTGGGCGCCAAAGAGCTGGACGAAGCCGTGGTCGAGCGTTTTCTGGCGCGCCTGAGCTACCTGCACGTCGACTTCCTCAATCCCGATGATTATGTGGCCCTGGCCGAATCCGCCGGCAGTTCGCAGCGGGTCATCGCCTACTTTGCGACCCCGGCCGCCGTGTACGGCGCAATTTGCGAGAACCTGGCCAAGGTCGGCCTGGCGGAAAACACCCGCGTGGTGTTGGAAAAACCCATCGGTTCGGACCTGGAATCCTCGCGCAAGGTCAACGACGCCGTGGCACAGTTCTTCCCGGAGAACCGCACCTATCGCATCGACCACTATCTGGGTAAAGAGACCGTCCAGAACCTGATCGCCTTGCGTTTCGCCAACAGTCTGTTCGAAACCCAGTGGAACCAGAACTACATCTCCCACGTGGAAATCACTGTGGCCGAGAAGGTCGGTATCGAAGGCCGCTGGGGTTACTTCGACAAGGCCGGCCAGCTGCGGGACATGATCCAGAACCACCTGCTGCAACTGCTCTGCCTGATCGCCATGGACCCGCCGGCCGACCTGTCCGCCGACAGCATCCGCGACGAGAAGGTCAAAGTGCTCAAGGCCCTGGCGCCGATCAGCCCGGAAGGCCTGACCACCCAGGTGGTGCGCGGCCAATACATCGCTGGCTACAGCGAAGGCAAAGCGGTGCCGGGGTACCTGGAAGAACCCAATTCCAACACCCAGAGCGACACCGAAACCTTTGTCGCCCTGCGTGCCGACATCCGCAACTGGCGCTGGGCCGGCGTGCCGTTTTACCTGCGTACCGGCAAGCGCATGCCGCAGAAGCTGTCGCAGATCGTCATCCATTTCAAGGAACCGTCGCACTACATCTTCGCTCCCGAGCAGCGCCTGCAAATCAGCAACAAGCTGATTATCCGCCTGCAGCCGGACGAAGGCATTTCCTTGCGTGTCATGACCAAAGACCAAGGCCTGGACAAGGGCATGCAGCTGCGCAGCGGTCCGTTGCAGCTGAATTTTTCCGACACCTGGAGCAGCGCACGGATTCCCGATGCCTACGAGCGGTTGTTGCTGGAAGTGATGCGCGGCAATCAGAACCTGTTTGTCCGTAAAGATGAAATCGAAGCCGCGTGGAAGTGGTGTGACCAGTTGATCGCCGGGTGGAAAAAATCCGGTGATGCGCCCAAGCCGTACGCGGCCGGGTCCTGGGGGCCGATGAGCTCCATTGCTCTGATCACGCGGGACGGGAGGTCGTGGTATGGCGATATCTGATTTGAAACTGCCCCAGGGCGTCAGCGCCCATGGGTTCAAGAGCCCGGTGCTGCTGGCTGAAAGCCTGGCACTGAACGTGGCGAAACAACTGAGCGATGCGATCGACGCCCAGGGCACTGCGACCCTGGTGGTGTCCGGTGGCCGCAGCCCGGTGGCGTTTTTCCTGCACCTGGCCAAGCAGACGCTGGACTGGTCGAACGTGGTGATCAGCCTGGCCGACGAGCGCTGGGTACCGGTGGAGCACGCCGACAGCAACGCCGGTCTGATCAAGCGTTACCTGTTGCAAGGCCCGGCGGCCAAGGCGCAGTTCCTGAGCCTGTACAGCGCCAGTGCCAACCTGGAACAGGCGGCCGAGCAGGCCGACCGCTTGCTGTCGGAGTTGCCGGTGATCGACGTGCTGATCCTCGGCATGGGCGATGACGGCCACACCGCGTCGCTGTTCCCCAACAGCCCGAACCTTGCCGAGGCATTGCAGGCCGATGGCGTTCGTCGCTGCTGGCCGATGCTGGCGCCGACCGTGCCGCATCAGCGCCTGACCATGAGCCGCGCGCTGCTGGCCTCGGCCAAGCACAAGGTTCTATCGATTTCCGGTCAGTCCAAGCTGACCACCCTGAGTACCGCACTGGCCGGTGATGATGTCGCCGCAATGCCGATTCGCGCGTTTCTGCAACCCACGTTAGAGATTTACTGGTGCCCATGAGCCAAGGAACAGCCGCTATGACAAACCCATCCCCGACCGTTTCCATGGCGGATAAAGTTGCCCTGATCGACAGCATCTGTGCGAAAGCGCGGATCCTGCCGGTGATCACCATCGCCCGCGAGCAAGACGTTCTGCCGCTGGCCGACGCCCTTGCGGCCGGTGGCCTGACAGCCCTGGAAGTGACCCTGCGTTCGCAATTGGGCCTCAAGGCCATCCAGATTCTGCGCGAGCAGCGTCCGGAGCTGGTGACCGGTGCCGGCACCGTGCTGGATCGCCATATGCTGGTGGCGGCGGAAGCGGCCGGCTCGCAATTCATCGTCACCCCAGGCATCACCCGTGACCTGCTGGAAGCCAGCGTCGCCAGCCCGATTCCACTATTGCCAGGCATCAGCAATGCCTCGGGCATCATGGAAGGCTACGGCCTGGGTTATCGCCGCTTCAAGCTGTTCCCGGCGGAAGTCAGCGGCGGCGTCGCGGCCATCAAGGCTTTGGGCGGTCCGTTCGGCGAAGTGAAATTCTGCCCGACCGGCGGCGTGGGACCTGCCAACATCAAGAGCTACATGGCGTTGAAAAACGTCATGTGCGTGGGCGGTAGCTGGATGCTTGATCCGGAGTGGATCAAGAACGGCGACTGGGCCCGCATTCAGGAGTGCACCGCCGAGGCTTTGGCGCTGCTGGACTGATCGCTTCACCCTACACCTCGTTGTGTGTTCTACGGCTTTACGGTGCGCTTGGTCGGTGCACCGTTTTTTTTTGCCTGAAGAAAGTTGCCCGGATCGACTCATATCCCCACAGGGACAAGGACATCCAGCGATACATAGTTACCGCATAACGAAAATTGACCGGTGCTAGCCTGCGTTCATCTTATGGAAGAGAGAACGTCATGGACGCCAACACCTCAGTTGCACCCCCGGCACCGGTCTGCCTGCTGTCTCCCGAGCAGATTGCCGGCCCGTATTTCCGCAACCCCAAACTGATCCGCAGGAACATCAGCGAAGGCGCCGAAGGCGTTCCGTTGGTATTGCGGTTGACCATTGTCGATGCCATGACCGGTGAGCCGGTCCCCGATGCGTTGGTGGACATCTGGCACTGCAATGCCCGCGGTGCCTATTCGGGCTGGAGCAAGATCAACCCGGACGTCGAGGTCGATACCGGAGACATCGGCGCCGTGCCGCGCACCGATGACGATACCTACCTGCGCGGCGGGCAGTTCACCGACAAGTCGGGCATCGTGCGCTTCACCACGATCTAT
Organism: Pseudomonas monachiensis; assembly: GCF_047345015.1. Classification (NCBI taxonomy): domain Bacteria; kingdom Pseudomonadati; phylum Pseudomonadota; class Gammaproteobacteria; order Pseudomonadales; family Pseudomonadaceae; genus Pseudomonas; species Pseudomonas monachiensis. The sequence goes on along the minus strand of NZ_CP178857.1, from coordinate 4,824,707 downwards.
CCGGGTTTTTACGCCGGCCGCGCCTTGCACATTCACGTCGCCGTGCGCATCACGGCCGGCAACAACTATCTGCAAGAACGGCATGTCGCCTGGGTCGGGCAGCTTTACCTGCCTGAGGTGGCCTCGCGCTCGGTACTCGGCAGTCGCCCGTACAGCGGCCGAACGGTGCCGGTCCTGGCCAACGACCAGGACTTTATCTATACAACCATGGGCGGTGAAAAATCGACCTTGAGCGTGCACACCCTGGGGCGGGATTCGGCTGAAGACGGCTACTTCGGGCAGATGACCATCGGCATCGACACGTTCGCCGTGTCGACACAGATCAGGCCCGAGGACTTTGACAAATACACCGTCTGACGTCAGCCCAGTTCGGTCAGTGCCCTGGCCAGCACATCCATGTCAGATGCGGTGGTGGTAAGCCCCGGTGTAATGCGGATGCACGGACCGCATGCGGCGCCACTGCGGGCCACGGTGAACAGGTTGTATTCATTGAGCAGGCGCTCGACCATGAGTTGCTGGTCGGCATGCCGGGTAAAACGCATCGAAGTGATGCCGCAATACAGGCGCGGATCATCCGGTGTCAGGACTTCGACACCCGGCAACTGCCGCGCTGTCGCGACCCAGCGGTTGCGCAGATAGTTAAGCCGCGCGCCCTTGGCCGCGGCACCCCCCATCGCCCAATGTTCTTCAAGCACCAGCGGTAGAGTCATCAGCGCCGGGATATTGGGGGTGCTGTACGAGGTACGGGCGCGAATGTCAGTGGGCGGAAAATGCATCTCGCCCATGTCCGGATCGATGTCGGCCAGGCGTTCGAGGGCGATGTAGATAAAACCCAGGGTCAGCGGTGCGCCGATCCACTTGTGCAGATTGAAGCCGGCGAAGGCGATACCGAGCTCGGTCAGGTCGAATTCAAGCTGGCCGAGGGCATGGGCGCCGTCGAGGATGACGTCGATGCCATGCTCCTTCGCAGCCGCTGCAATCGCCTGCACCGGCATCACCAGGCCCGTGCGATGGGTGACGTGGGTCAGGGCCATCAGCTTGAGCCGCGGATACCGCGCGAAGGCTTGCCGATAGGTATCGAGCAGGCTGTCGAAGGTGGCCGGGTGTGCGTGTTCGATCTCGATCACTTCAACGCCGCGACTACGCGCCAGCCAGCGCATGGCGCCTTTGACCGTGTCGTATTCCAGATCGCAAATCAGTACCTGATCGCCGGGCTGCAGCCGGTTGTAGTTGCGGATCAGCGACTGCAAACCTTCCGAGGCGTTACGGGTCAGGGCGATGCTGTCGGCGGGGACGCCAATCAACCTGGCCAGTTGCGCACGGATCTTCAGGCTGTCGCCTTGTTCGAAACGCTGGCGCACGTACACCGAATTGCTGCGGTTGATCAGCTCGATGTTGCGCTGGTATTCCTCGACCACCGTGCGCGACATGCGTGCGAAGTAACCGTTCTCCAGGTTGAGCGGGCCGGGTTCGACATCGTAGCGGTCGGCAAAGGTTTGCCAGAAGGCTTCATCACGGGCGCGGCGGGTGTTGTCGGGCATGGGGGACTCGGTAGGTGTTCAGTGGCGCGGGGCAGGTTTGCCGTGTTTGGCGCGCAGCGGTTCGAGCAAGTCCGACAAACCGTTGTGGTCGATCTCCTGCATCAGGGCCAGCAGGCCACCCAGCTCGCCATGGGGAAAGCCTTCCCGGGCGAACCAGTTCAGGTAAGGGCCGGGCAGGTCGGCAATGATTCGACCCTTGTACTTGCCAAAGGGCATTTCGCGGGTGATCAGCAGTTCGAGCTTTTCAGGATTCATCAATCGGTCGTCTTGATTCAGTCAGTCTGGAAAATACAGGCATTCTGCATGCAGGCCAAATGACAGATCATGCAAATAAAACGGATACAGATTTTCTGATAATGGCTAACTGTTTGAAAAATAATGAATAAGTAAACAATTCCAGACTGGCATGCAGGGTGCACGACTCATTGCATCTTTCATCAACCGCGAGGAACTGAAAATGACCGACATGAATAAAGAAGCGATTTCTGTACTCAACGACCTGATTGAAACCAGCAAGGACGGTCAGGCCGGGTTCAAGACTTGCGCTGAAGACATCAAGCACCCTGAACTCAAGAGCCTGTTCATCAAGCGTTCGGCCGATTGTGCGACAGCCGCCGCGGAATTGCAGTCTGCCGTACGCTCGATGGGTGGCGATCCGGAAACCTCCACCAGTGTCAGCGGTGACCTGCATCGTCGTTGGGTCGACGTGAAGTCGATGTTCACCGGCAAGGGCGAGGAGGCTGTACTCAATGAAGCCGAGCGCGGTGAAGACCATGCGCTGAAGGCTTACCAGGACGCCATGGAGAAAATCAACAAGCACAACCTGGTGGGCATTCGCGATCTGGTTGAGCGTCAGTACCACGGCGCGCAACGAAATCACGATCAGGTCAAGGCTCTGCGTAACCAGGCGCGTGCGCGTTCGTAATGCCTGGTTGAAACAACTGTAGGAGCGAGCTTGCTTGCGATAGCGCCAGTTCAGTCAACATCAATGTTGAATGTCAGGCCCTCATCGCGAGCAAGCTCGCTCCCACAGTGTTTGTTTTTGCCCCGTCAATCAGCCGATGCTGATGGCCGGCAGTTCCGTCAACGTCACGCTCTGTTGCTTGCGTGGCGCGAGGATCTCCGCCTCGCCATCGACCACCAGTTCATCTCGCTGGTTGAACACGCGAGTGGCAATGCGCACGCGAAACTTCGGCAGTTTTTCGAGGATCTCCAGGCGCACGGTCAGGGTGTCGCCGATCTTCACCGGCTTCTGAAAGCTCATTTGCTGGCCGATATAGATGGTCCCCGGCCCAGGCAATTCGCAGGCGACCGCAGCGCTGATCAACGCACCGCTGAACATGCCGTGGGCGATGCGCTCCTTGAACATGGTGCTGGCGGCGTAATCGGCATCCAGGTGTACCGGGTTGTGGTCGCCGGACATCGCAGCGAACAACTGGATATCGCGCTCTTCGACCGTCTTGCTGAAACTGGCGGTCTGGCCGACTTCGAGGGCTTCGTAAGGGGTGTTGGTAACCTGGGTCATCTGTCTCAATTCCTGTGACGAATTAAAAAATCCACAAAAAACTATTCGGACCGGTGCGGCCGAGGAGCGCTCAAGGCCTGTGCGATCCAGTTCAGCACATCGGCGATGATTTCATCGCGATTGCTCTCATTGAACAGTTCGTGCCGCGCCTGCGGGTAAACGGTCAGTTGCAGGTGCTGGCTGCCGGCCGCCCGCAACGCGTCGGCCAGATCCTTGAGACGTTTGCCTTCGCTCACCGGATCACATTCGCCGCCAATCACCAGCAACGGCAGGCCCGGGTCGATCTGCGCGAGATTGGACGCTTTGCTGATTTGCTGCAAGCCGCCGAGCAAATCGATCCACAGTTGATTGGTGCAGCGAAAGCCGCAGAGCGGGTCGTTGACGTACAGATCGACCTGCGCCGGATCACGGCTGAGCCAGTCGAACGGCGTGCGTGCCGGTTTGAATTTGTTGTTGAACGAGCCGAACGACAGCCATTCGATCAAGGCGCTGCGTCCTTTGCGGCCCTGGCGCAGGCGTTCGAGACGGGCGATCTGCCTTGCCGCACGATAAAGCGCCACAGGCTGGAAGTTCGAGCCGCTGAGGATTGCCCCGTGCAGGCTGGCACTGTGGTGCAGCAGATAGGCCTGGGCGATGTAACTGCCCATGCTGTGACCGAGCAGCACGATCGGGACGCCAGGGTGCTGCTGGCCGATGTGCTGGTTGAGGCTGGCCAGGTCGCTCACGACCTTGCACCAGCCATCGTCATCGGCGAAATGTCCGAGTGTCCCGTTTTCGGCAGTTTTGCCATGTCCCCGCAGGTCAGGGGCACACACGCCATAGCCCTGCTCACAGAGTTTTTCCGCCAGGGGACCATAGCGAGCGCTGTGTTCGGCCATGCCGTGGGCCAGCAGAATCATTGCCTTGAGGCTGCCGTCGGGGAGCCACTGGTTGACGAAGAGGCGGCTGTGGTCGCTCGTGGTCAGCCAGAAAGTGTCATGGATCATGGCGGTTCCTTTGCATGAGGCTGCTTGGTCTGAAACAGCTCGTTGCAGTTTATAGCGCATCCTTGGCCGGGCGTCTGATCAGCCTACGCCACGGCGAGTAGATTCATACGGTCAATGACGGCCGTGGGCATATTTGCCTGCTACGTCATAACTGCTAGTGTCCGTGAAGCTCCGCTTTTTGCATTTTTTTTGAAAAGTGACAGAGAAGTGGCCCCGGATAGATTCAGGTAAAGAGGACAACAACAATGCAACCTGATTTCTGGAATGACAAACGCCCGGCCGGCGTCCCCCTGGATATCGATCTGGGAGCCTACAAGTCGGTAATCGAGGTGTTCGAGCGTTCCTGCAAGAAGTTTGCTGACCGCCCTGCGTTCAGCAACATGGGCGTGACCCTGACCTACGCCGAGCTGGAACGCCAGAGCGCAGCCTTCGCCGGCTACCTGCAAGCCCACACCGACCTGGTACCGGGTGACCGCATTGCGGTGCAGATGCCCAACGTCCTGCATTATCCGATTGCCGTGTTCGGAGCCTTGCGCTCCGGATTGATCGTGGTCAACACCAACCCGCTGTACACCGCGCGGGAAATGCGTCATCAGTTCAAGGATTCCGGTGCCCGGGCGCTGGTGTACCTGAACATGTTCGGCCAGAAAGTCCAGGAAGTGCTGCCCGACACCGATATCCAGTTCCTGATCGAAGCGAAGATGGGCGACCTGATGCCCACCGCCAAGGGGTGGCTGGTCAACACGGTGGTGAGCAAGGTCAAGAAGATGGTCCCGGACTACTCCTTGCCCCAGGCCGTTTCCTTCAAGAGTGCGCTGCGCATGGGCCGTGGCCTGGGTATCAAGCCACTGAAGGTCGGCCTCGACGACATCGCCGTGCTGCAATACACCGGCGGCACCACGGGCCTGGCCAAGGGCGCGATGCTGACCCACGGCAACCTGGTGGCGAACATGCAACAGGCACGGGCCTGCCTCAGTCAGTCGGCCAGCGACGGGCAACCGCTGCTGCGCGAAGGCCAGGAGGTGATGATCGCGCCGCTGCCGCTGTACCACATCTATGCTTTCACAGCGAACTGCATGTGCATGATGGTGACCGGCAACCACAACGTGCTGATCACCAATCCGCGGGACATCGCCGGCTTCATCAAGGAACTGAAGAACTGGCGGTTCTCGGCGTTGCTGGGGCTGAACACTCTGTTCGTCGCGCTGATGGATCATCCGGACTTCAAGACCCTGGACTTCTCCAGCCTCAAGCTCACCAACTCCGGTGGCACTGCGCTGGTCAAGGCCACCGCCGAGCGTTGGGAGCAACTGACCGGTTGCCGCATCACCGAAGGTTACGGCCTGACCGAAACTTCCCCGGTGGCCTGCACCAACCCCTATGGCGACCAGTCGCGGATTGGCACGGTCGGCCTGCCAGTGCCGGGCACCACGCTGAAAGTCATCAATGATGACGGTGTCGAGCAACCTTTGGGCGAACGCGGCGAGTTGTGCATCAAGGGCCCGCAGATCATGAAGGGCTACTGGCAGAAACCCGATGCCACGGCCGAAGTGCTGGATGCCGAGGGCTGGTTCAAGTCCGGTGACATTGCGGTGATCGACCCGGACGGTTTCGTGCGCATCGTTGACCGCAAGAAGGACATGATCATTGTCTCGGGCTTCAACGTGTACCCGAACGAGATCGAAGACGTGGTGATGGCTCACCCGAATGTCGCCAACTGTGCGGTCATCGGTGTGCCCGACGAGCGGTCGGGGGAGGCGGTGAAGTTGTTCGTGGTGGCCCGTGAAGCAGGGGTCAGCCTTGAAGAGCTGAAGGCTTACTGCAAGGAAAACTTCACGGCGTACAAAGTCCCGAAGCACATCGTGCTGCGTGAGTCGCTGCCGATGACGCCGGTGGGCAAGATTTTGCGGCGGGAGTTGCGTGATATCGCGTAGCAGGTCGTAGAGACCGGCGCGGCTCCAAAAGATCGCAGCCTTCGGCAGCTCCTACAGGGAACGCATTTCTTTGTAGGAGCTGTCGAAGTCTGCGATCTTTTGCTTTGAGTCCCGGTTTTAGCGGGCTACAGGGCTTTATAGGTTTTTTGCTCTAAAATGACTGCTTGCAAGTCTTGAGTCACAATTGTGACCGTAGAGGCCGCTTTTGGCTCTAGTCGACCCTTGGCAAAGCTGCTACTCTCGGCGCGCTTTGTGACTTCTCGGCCTTCTATCAGCCAGATTCACCAATGACCAAACACCAATAATAATCGCATCAAATGCGGTGCTGAATTCGCGTTGCTGAGGAGTGGGCTTCCATGATCGAAGACTTTTGGAAGGATAAGTACCCAGCTGGGATTGCTTCCGACATCAATCCAGACGAGTATCCGAATATTCAGGCAGTGTTGAAGCAATCCTGCCAACGCTTCGCCAACAAGCCGGCATTCAGCAACCTGGGCAAGACACTCACCTACGGTGAACTGTACGAATTGTCCGGTGCGTTTGCCGCTTATCTGCAACAGCATACCGATTTGCAGCCTGGCGATCGAATCGCCGTGCAACTGCCCAACGTGTTGCAGTACCCGGTAGCCGTCTTCGGTGCAATCCGCGCCGGGCTGATCGTGGTCAACACCAACCCGCTCTACACCGCGCGGGAAATGGAACACCAATTCAACGACTCCGGTGCCAAGGCCCTGGTCTGCCTGGCCAACATGGCGCACCTGGCGGAAACCGTGGTGCCGAAAACCGGCGTCAAGCACGTGATCGTCACCGAAGTCGCCGACCTGTTGCCACCGCTCAAGCGTCTGCTGATCAACAGCGTCATCAAGTACGTGAAGAAGATGGTGCCGGCCTATCACTTGCCCAAGGCCGTCAAGTTCAACGACGTGCTCAGCAAAGGCATGGGCCAGCCAGTGGCGGAAGCCAGTCCGGCCAGTGGCGATGTCGCGGTACTGCAATACACCGGCGGCACTACCGGCGTGGCCAAGGGCGCGATGCTGACCCACCGCAACCTGGTGGCGAACATGCTGCAGTGCAAGGCGCTGATGGGCTCCAACCTCAATGAAGGTTGCGAGATCCTGATCACGCCACTGCCGCTGTACCACATCTATGCCTTCACCTTTCACTGCATGGCGATGATGCTGATCGGCAACCACAACATCCTGATCAGCAACCCGCGCGACCTGCCGGCGATGGTCAAGGAACTGTCAAAGTGGAAGTTCAGCGGCTTCGTCGGCCTGAACACGCTCTTCGTGGCCCTGTGCAACAACGAAGGCTTCCGCAAGCTGGATTTCTCCGCGCTGAAAGTCACCTTGTCGGGCGGTATGGCCCTGCAACTGGCCGCGGCCGAACGCTGGAAAGCGGTGACCGGTTGCGCTATCTGCGAAGGCTACGGCATGACCGAAACCAGCCCGGTGGCGACGGTGAACCCGATCCAGCACATCCAGATCGGCACCATTGGCATTCCAGTGCCGTCGACCCTGTGCAAAGTCATCAACGATGCCGGTGTCGAGCAGCCGCTGGGCGAAATCGGCGAGCTGTGCGTGAAGGGGCCGCAAGTCATGAAGGGTTACTGGCAGCGCCAGGAAGCCACGGATGAAATCCTCGACAGCGAAGGCTGGTTGAAGACCGGTGACATCGCCCTGATCCAGACCGATGGCTACATGCGCATTGTCGATCGCAAGAAAGACATGATCCTGGTGTCCGGCTTCAACGTGTACCCGAACGAACTCGAAGACGTGCTGGCGACACTGCCGGGCGTGCTGCAATGCGCGGCCATCGGTGTACCGGACGAGAAGTCGGGCGAGGCGATCAAGATTTTCATCGTCGCCAAGCCGGGCGTTACCCTGACCAAGGAACAGGTGATGGAGCATATGCGCGCCAACGTCACCGGCTACAAGGTCCCGCGCTCCGTGGAGTTCCGCGATGCACTGCCGACCACCAACGTCGGCAAGATCCTGCGTCGTGAATTGCGCGATGAAGAGCTGAAGAAGATCAACGCGAAGAAAGCCACTGCGTAATCAACAAAAAGCCCCGCAGATGCGGGGCTTTTTTTGGATGCCTGATAAGTCATTGGTGCCTGTCAGGCCGTCTTCGTCGGAACGCCGCCCAGAGCAAGCCCGCTCCCACATTCGACCGCATTCTTGCTGGAGGAACTCGGTTAAATGTGGGAGCGGGCTTGCTCGCGAAGCTTTTAGCTTTTTGGGTTACTGGCGAAACGGTGCAAAGTTGACGTTGGTGCCCGCCGGGCGCATGTCCTGCAGGAAGGAGTCCTTGTCGGCGCTCAGTTCCAGGCTCAATGCCGCCTTGCGCTTGCCTTCATTGCGCACCACCAGGCCTTCGAGCTTCTCGCGCAGGAACACCGTCGGCACTTTCAGGTGCAGCAGTTCGTCGGTGGCCGGCGTGTGCATCAGCAGGTGAATCCACTCGTACTGACCGATTGCAAGGCGCGTCACCGGGAGGTCGAACCACCAGATGTTGCGGTTACGGTTCAGTTCGGCGAAGTGGCAGTTGTTGACGCCAAGCACAGCACCGCCGAGTTCCTGGTTTCTGCGGGCAATGGCCTGCTTTTTATCGAGTTTCATAACGTTCCTACGGGATTGGATCTTCAGCGCCAAGGCCTGAATGTGTTGCGCATTCTCAGGGGTTGGCCCGCAAACATAAAGCGCAACCTGCATTGAACGATGAAATGTCGTGGTGAAATAAATGAAACTCCCCGCAAAAGCCCTCGGTCAACCTTGTGTAACGACTTTCCTGCATTGAAATGTCTTAAATGAAAAGAAGACGCGGCCATCTTCAGATGGCCGTTTTTGTGTCAGCCTGAACTTGCACGCTGAATTTGTTTCAAAGTCGCCAACTGGGCTACCTTGATGAAAGAAAACAGCCCCTGAGTCGCCACGACTTCAACCCCAATCCGTATGCGGCGAATGGAGACGCGAATGATTTTTCCGGACATGAGAGGCTTGCCCCTGCACCGTGTGATGATGCGCACGGTCACCGAGTTCATGGCCGACGAGATGTCGACCTATGCCTCGGCGCTGGCCTATCAAATGCTCTTTTCGCTGTTTCCGTTCATTCTGTTCCTGATCGCCCTGATCGGCTTCCTGCATCTGCCCGACTTTTTCTCCTGGCTGCGCCTGCAATCGGAACTCGTATTGCCGCCCCAGGCGCTGGAGCAGGTCAACCCGGTAATTGACCAGCTTCAGCAGTCCAAGGGGGGGCTGCTGTCGGTGGGTATCGTGATTGCGCTGTACACCGCCTCCGCCGGCGTGCGGCTGATGATGAGCGCGATGAACGCCGCCTACGACGTGGTTGAAGGGCGCCCGCTGTGGAAACGCTTTCCGTTGTCGATCATCTACACCGTCGGCATTGCCGGCATGCTGCTGATCGCCGCGGCACTGATGGTGCTCGGGCCACAGGTGATGAGCTGGATCGCTGCGCAGGTCGGCCTTGAGTACTTCATCGTCACCCTCTGGACCATCGCGCGCTGGCCGGTGATCGTGATCCTGCTGATGGTCGCGGTGGCGTTGATCTACTACGTCATGCCGGACGTCAAACAGGAATTCCGCTTCATCACCCCAGGCTCAGTGCTGGCGGTGGTGGTATGGATCATCGCGTCCCTGGGCTTCGGTTTGTACGTCAAGGAGTTCGCCAACTACAACGCCATGTATGGCAGTATCGGTGCGATCATCGTGCTGTTGCTGTACTTCTACATTTCCGCCGCAGTGCTGCTGCTGGGCGCGGAAATGAATGCCGTGATCGAGCACATGTCGCGAGAGGGCAAGGACCCTGGCGAAAAAGTGGCTGGCGAGCATGGTCCCGTCCATGAGGAAAAGCACCATGTATCGGGGTTGGGCCGCGATCACTCACACAAACCGACCATTGATGAAACCTGATCATGATTCGTGAAATTCTGAAAATGGGCGATGAGCGCCTGCTGCGCATTGCCCCGCCAGTACCGGTCGAAATGTTCGACAGCCCCGAGCTGTGGCAACTGATCGATGACATGTTCCAGACCATGGAAAGTGTGGGGGGCGTTGGCCTGGCGGCTCCGCAGATCGGCGTCGACCTGCAACTGGTGATCTTCGGCTTCGAGCACAGCGAGCGTTATCCGGATGCCGAGGCCGTGCCGCAGACGATCCTGATCAACCCGTTGATTACACCGCTGAGCCCGGGCCTGGAAGAGGGCTTCGAAGGCTGCCTGTCCGTGCCTGGCCTGCGTGGCGCGGTGCAGCGTTATCAGCAGATTCGCTACGAAGGCGTCGACCCCAAGGGTGAACCCATCGTGCGCTTTGCCTCGGGGTTTCATGCACGGGTGGTGCAGCATGAGTGCGATCACCTGATCGGCCGACTGTACCCGTCGCGCATTACCGACTTCAGCAAGTTTGGCTTCACCGAGGTGATGTTCCCGGACCTGGATCCCAGCGCGGACGATTAAATCGCCGCAAAACCCCGTGGGAGCGGGCTTGCTCGCGAAGAGGTCCGGTCAGTCAACATTGTTGGCGACTGATACACCGCCTTCGCGAGCAAGCCCGCTCCCACATTTTTGATCCCGGTTACTTCGGCGCCAAACCCATCGCAATCATCGGCTTGCTGCGCGCATAGCGGCTCAACCGTTCAACCATCGCGTATGGCATCGGCGGATCGAACGTAAACCCGCGTCGCTCATAAAACCCTCGCAAGTCCGGATGGCAGAACAGCCATACCGGCAGTTCGCACTCCTTCACCGCGGCCGCAATCAACCCGGCGGCAAGCCCTTGCTCGCGACAGGCCGGATCGACCAGCAATCCGGTCAGCCAATGCCCGCCGGACACCGGACGCAAACACAGCACGGCAACAATCCGGTCACGTCGGGCCACCCACAACTGCGCGTCGCGCACCGCTTTCATCGATGACTGGTGAGCGCGATAGAACTTGTTCATCAATGGCCATAACGGCTCGTCGAGCAGGGCGTATTGGGTGTCGGGCATGGTCTTTGGCTGTCGGTGTGCAAAGCGGGCGATTATAAAAGAACGCGCGCGCCGGGATAGGTGTATACCTGATCTCACATCCCCATGAGTGGAGTACGCATCATGTCCAAAGGTATGGATTCAAAGAAAGCGGCGAAAAAGAAACCAGCGAAAACCGCCATTGAAAAGCGCGCGGACAAGAAAGCCAAGAAGGTCGGCGTGTTCGGTCACTGATCCCGCATTGATTGATCGCTCCCATGCAACATGGGAGCGATCCTCCTGAAAATAATCTGCAAGATTTCCCAAGGTCATTGCACAGAAGGGGACTGGTCCCCGATCTGAGCAACGCCATGCCCCATTACTTTGATAGCGCCCACCAAGCAGAAATCGAAACCCTGCGCCGTCGCTTCACCGCCCGCACCGAATGGCCGACCTGGTTGCTGTTGATCAGTGTGTATGGCGTCTGGTTTGGCATCGTATTGAACAGCCATCGATTGGGTTTGTGGTGGAGCACGCTGTTGCTGATTCCATTGCTGGTGCTGTGGTTATCCGTGCAACACGAACTGCTGCACGGCCATCCCACGCGCTGGCCAACCCTTAACAAAATCCTGGGCTACGCGCCATTTGCCGTCTGGTATCCGTACACCTTGTACCGCGATAGCCATTTGCTGCATCACCGCGACGAGGACCTGACGATTCCCGGTCGAGATCCGGAAAGCCGTTACCTGAGCGCCGGGCAGTGGCAGGGTAGTTCACCGCTGGTGCGCAGCCTGTGCTGGCTGAACAAAACCGTGCTCGGCCGCTTTGCCCTGGGTGCACCGCTGGCCTTGCTGGCGCTGGCCCGGGAAGAGCTGCAACGCCTGAGAGCGGGCGAGCGACAGGCCTGGCTGATGTGGTTGAGTCACGGCTTGATGACCGGGTTGATGTTGCTGTTTATCGCAAGCTTCAGTGTATTGCCGGTTTGGCATTACCTGTTTTTGATCAGTGTGCCGGCGCTGTCGATCGCCATGATTCGTTCCTACTATGAACATCGGCCTCATGCCGCGCCGGAGCAACGCACGGTGCTCAATGAAGCGGCGTGGCCGTGGCGCTGGCTGTTCCTGAACCTCAATTTTCATCTGGTGCATCACGAGTTGCCGGGGTTGCCCTGGTACGACTTGCCCCACGCTTACCGGGCCCGCCGCGAGCAATGGCTGGCGCGCAGTGGTGGATTCCTGGTGCAGGGTTATGGGCAGTTGTGGCGTGAGCATGGAGTGAAGGCCATCGACAGCCCGAGGCATCCGTTTTACTGATTTTTTGAATCGCCACTGACCTACTGTGGGAGCGAGCTTGCTCGCGATAGCGGAGTCACAGATTGCATGGATGTTGACTGACACGACGCCATCGCGAGCAAGCTCGCTCCCACAGGGGATTTTCGTTGCATGGGACAATATCGATGACCCAACACATTGCCGAACTGCTGATGTACACCGCCCCCGACCCCATCCATCAGGCCAACGCACGCTGGCTGGCGCGAATCTTCGAGCATCTGGGCGGCACCCGCCGTGATACCGAAGGCCTGTCCCTGATGCAAATGTGGTTGTCGCCGCACTTGCTGCTGACACAAACCTGCGGTTATCCGCTGATGACGGCATTGCGCGGCAAGGTCCGGGTGCTGGGGCGGCCTCATTATGAACTGCCGGACAGCAGCGGCGGTAATCATTGCAGCCTGATTCTGGGGCGCCTTGATGATGCACGGCGAACCCTGGCGGATTTTCGCGGCAGCCGAGGCGTGATCAATGGCCTGGACTCCAACAGCGGCATGAACCTGCTGCGCCACCGGTTGGCGCCACTGCAACGTGACGGGCGTTTTTTTGCCCGGGTCGGAATCAGCGGCAGCCATCGAGAAAGCCTGCGCTGGTTGCGCGAAGATCTTGCCGATCTGGCGGCCATCGACAGCGTTACCTTTGCCTATCTGGCACGCCATGCCGCAGAGGAAGTGGCTGGATTGCGGGTGATCGCCCGCAGTGCGTTCAGTCCCGCCTTACCGATCATTACTGCCGCGACGGTCAGCGATGAACTGGCTGAAGAGCTGCTGAAGCTGATGAACCTGGCGTTGCGCGAACTGCCAGAGGTTGCCGAAACCCTCGGTTTGCCAGAGGTGCTGCCGGCCAACGAAAGCGACTATCAGGTTGTGCTCGACTATCAGCGTGAGGCTGAGACGTTGGGGTATGGGGATTTGCGATAGAGGCTTGTCAGGAGTTATTTTTAATTCCATAAGTGAATATAAAAATAAGTTTTAAATATTATTAATGAATAAGGCTCCTTGCTAGGATTCGCCTCACCGGACCACCGGACATTCAGCGACCCCTAACCCAGGAGCCCCTATGTCCGGCGCCGATATTCTTCATCGCAAGTGCGTGGACGGATTGTTCCGCGCCCACTACCACTGGCTCTGCACGCGACTGCGTCAGTCCCTGAACGATGCCGCCGCTGTCGAAGACATTGTCGGCGAAACCTTCGTGCAACTGCTCCAGGCCCCAAGCCTGACGGCAATCCGTGAACCCCGTGCCTTGCTCACCACCATCGCCCGGCGCCTGCTCTATCAGCGCTGGCGTCGAGGTGATCTGGAGCGCCAGTACCTTCAACAACTGCAACAGGCCGAGCCGGTCCACGCCGAATCGCCGGAGGCACTGGCTCAGTTGTCCCAGACCCTGACCCGTGTGGAGCGCAGTCTTCAGCGGCTGCCAGGCAAAGTCCGCTCGACCTTCCTGCTGTCGCGGATCGACGGCCTGACCTATCCGCAAATTGCCGCTGCGCTGGGCATCTCCCTGCGTTCAGTCAGCGACTACATGAGCCGCTCCCAGGCCCTGTGCGACCGGCACAGCGCCAACCAATCCCTGAACCGTCCCCTCCAGAACAAGAGGTCCGCATGAGATCGATCAAAACCCTGCTCGGCAGTTCGCTGCTGGCCCTGAGCCTGTTGTCCCACCCCGCATCGGCCACGGAAAAAACGGCACCTATTCACTTTGGCGACATCACTTGGGAAAGCGGCAGCCTCATCACCGAAATCCTGCGCCTGATCGTTGAAAAAGGTTACGGCTACCCGACCGACACGCTGCCGGGCAGCACCGTCAGCCTTGAAGCGGCGCTGGCGAAAAACGATATCCAGGTCATCGGTGAAGAGTGGGCAGGGCGCAGCCCCGCCTGGGTCAAGGCGGCGGCGGAGGGCAAGGTGTTTGGCCTCGGCGATACGGTCAAGGGCGCCACCGAAGGGTGGTGGGTGCCGGAGTACGTGATCAAGGGCGATCCCGAGCGCGGCATCAAGCCGTTGGCCCCGGAGTTGAAGTCCGTTGCTGACCTGGCGAAATACAAAGACGTATTCCGCGACCCTGAAGACCCGAGCCGCGGACGCTTCCTCAACAGCCCGACCGGCTGGACTTCGGAAATCGTCAACAGCCAGAAACTCAAGGCCTATGACCTGACCGCCAGCTACGTCAACTTCCGCACCGGTTCCGGTGCAGCTCTGGACGCAGAAGTAGCGTCGTCGATCCGCCGAGGCAAACCAGTGCTCTTCTACTACTGGTCGCCGACACCGCTGCTGGGGCGCTTCAAACTGGTGAAACTCGACGAGCCACCGTTCGACGCCGAAGCCTGGAAAACCCTGGCCGACGCCAACAACCCGAACCCCAAAGGCACGCGCTCGATGCCGGCCAGCCTGGCCATTGGCGTGTCGGCACCGTTCAAGGCGCAGTATCCGGATCTGGTGACGTTTTTCGAAAAGGTCGACCTGCCGATTGATCTGTTGAACCAGACCCTGGGCCAGATGAGTGAAAAACGGCAGAAACCCCGTGAAGTCGCCGAAGCGTTTTTGCGTGAGCAGCCGCAGGTGTGGAAGGGCTGGGTGCCGGGGGAGGTGGCCACCAGGGTGAGTACCAGCTTGTAGTGCTTTCTGACGTTTCTGCAGTGTTTGAGCTGCCGTCTTCGCGAGCAAGCCCGCTCCCACATTGGGTCTGTTGTGTCCACAAATCCCGTGGTCAACAAAGAACCCCTGTGGGAGCGGGCTTGCTCGCGAATGTTCTCAAGTCTTACGCCAATTTGCTGTCCTGTGCCGTTCTCATGCTCGACGGGCGGCAACCCCCAACAAGCAGCTGAATCGTTTTTGTCCTCAATGCTGGCCGACTAGTGGCCTTGCAAGCCCAAGGTTGCTGTCTATGATCAGCTGTAACTAACCATATCGGCCGTGATGGGGCGGTTGATGGCTTGGCGAAAGAGTGCGCAAACGAACGCACCAACACTTGGTGACAGGGAGTTGTCCGTTAAATGGAATTTGTTGTGAACCTGTTAGGGCTGGCCCGCATGCGGGCTATCAAGAGAAGGATGTCTTGATGAGCGTGTCGCTGTAAGGACCCTCCGATTGATCATCAATTATCACCTGACTAGTCCTTCTTTTTTGGAGGGATGCGTGTGCCTGTTCCGTGGAACGTAGTGGTGGATGTGAAAGACCTGCAACTTTCATCAATCAAAAACCGCGCTGAAGGTGATACAACCATGTTCAACCTACATCACAAGGCTGACCTGCTGGAAATCGAACGCTTCAGCTGTGCGCTGACTGAGGCCAATGCCAAGTTGGCGGCGATCAGTCGTTCGATGGCGATGATTGAGTTCACCCCGGATGGCACCGTCATCGATGCCAACGAAAACTTTTGCAATGCCATGGGCTACAGCGCCGACGAAGTGCGCGGCAAGCATCACCGGGTCTTTTGCGAGGAGCAGTATTACCGCAGCGACGAGTACACCAGGTTGTGGCGTGACCTGGCGCGGGGCGAGCCGCTGAGCGGGACCTTTTTGCGCTTGCACAAGAGTGGCCGGGAGATCTGGCTCGAAGCCAGCTACATGCCGGTGCTGGGCCCTGACCGGCAGGTGAAAAGTGTGATCAAGGTAGCCACCGACATCACCGCACGGATCAACAAGGAACACGAAAACGAAAGCAGGCTCGCCGCGATCGGTCGTTCAATGGCCGTGATCGAGTTCACGCCCGAAGGCAAGGTCATCAGCGCCAACGAGAACTTCCTGAAAACCATGCAGTACTCGCTCAATGAAGTGGTGGGGCAGCATCACAGCCTGTTCTGCCACCGTGCCGAATCCGAGTCCCAGGGTTACCGGAATTTCTGGGCTTCGCTTAACCGTGGCGAATATCACTCCCACCGTTTCGAACGCAGGAACAAGCAAGGTCAGACGGTATTCCTGGAGGCGTCCTACAACCCGTTGTTCGACGCCAAGGGGCGGTTATACAAAGTGGTCAAGTTCGCCAGCGATATCACCCACCAGATGACCACCCTGCAAACCGCCGCAGAATCGGCCCACAGCACTTCAGTGCAAAACGACGTCTGCGCGCGCAAGGGTTCCGAAGTGGTGCAGCAGACGGTGCAGATCATCCAGGATATTTCCCGGGATTTGAACGAGGCGGCACTGAGTATCGACGCCGTGAGCAAACAGTCCGACATCATCGGCACCATCGTGCAGACCATTCGCGGCATTGCCGATCAGACCAACCTGCTGGCGCTCAACGCGGCAATCGAAGCGGCCCGCGCTGGTGAGCACGGGCGCGGGTTTGCGGTGGTGGCCGATGAAGTGCGCAGCCTCGCGGCACGCACCAGTCAGGCGACGCTGGAGATTGTCGAGGTGGTGCGCAAGAACCACGATTTGTCGCTCAGCGCGGTGTCGAGCATGCAATCGAGCCTGAGTCGAACCGGGCTCGGCGTTGAATTGGCGAATGAGGCAGGGGAGGTGATTCTGGAAATCCAACAGGGTTCGCGGCATGTGGTGGATGCGATCAGTCAGTTCAATTCGACATTGCAATTGAACTAGTCGCGGCAAATGAAAAAGGGTCCCGGTAGAGGGACCCTTTTTTATTGTGTGTGGCGGCAACCTGTGGCCATTCAGGGTAAGCCGTTGCAGCAATGCTTCAGGAAACCGGGGTGTTGCGCCAGGCGTTTGAAATACTCATCGACGGCGGGGTAGTCGGGCCGGTCGATCGGCGTCATCAGCCAGCGGTTGACCGACAAACCGATGACAACGTCGGCCAGGGTAAAGCGTGGCCCGGCGACATACGCCTTGGTGGTCGCGAGTTGATGCTCGAGGATGCCCATTTTCTGGTTCCAGCCGCGGATGCCGACTTCCAGGCGATGGGCGTCCTGGAACTCCGGGTCCTTGCGCACCAGCGCCATGAACGCATAGCTCCAGGACGGATTGAGCTCGGTGGCTTGCCAGTCCATCCACTGCTCAACCCGGGCGCGTGCCGCCGGTTCGACGGGCAGCAGATCGTGCTGGTGTTGGTGTTTGCCGGCCAGATAGCGGCAGATGGTATTGGATTCCCACAACACGCCGGCCTCATCGATGATCACCGGCACCTGTGCGTTGGGATTGAAGCGCAGGAACTCGGGGCTGTGGGTGGATGCAAAACCACTGCCCCAGTCCTCGCGTTCGTAGGTTATGCCCAGCTCCTCACAGGTCCACAGCACTTTTCGGACGTTGATGGACGAGGCTTTGCCGAGAATCTTCAATGTATGTTCCATTTGAGCTGCTCCATCGCGAAAGGCGTATATGCAATTGTAGGAGCTGCCGAAGGCTGCGATCTTTTGATCTTGATTTTTAGAGATCGCAGCCTTCGGCAGCTCCTACACTTGGCGAGACGGGAAACTATGTACTCTCGCGCACCTTCAACTCAAACCCCATGTCCTGCACCGGCCTGGCCACGGTGTTGCCGGCCATCAGCGTCAGCATCTGCTCCGCCGCGCGGCGGCCGATGGCTTCGCGTGGGGTGTTGATGCTGCTCAGGCGCGGAACCATGTGTTCGGACATGGGCAAGTCGTTGAAGCCGAGGATCGCCACTTGTTCCGGGATCTTGATCCCGCAGCGCATGGCTTCAAGCAGGGCGCCCTGGGCCAGGTCATCGTTGCCGAAGAAGATCGCATCGACATCCGGATGACTGGCCAGCAGTTGCAGGAACAACTCGCCACCGAGGCCGACGGAGGAGGAGCGGGGCGTCAGCACTTCCAGGTCCGGGTCATACAAACCGGCCTTTTGCAGGGCCTTGCGGAAACCTTCGCCGCGCAGCAAGGTACGCTGGTCCAGTTGCGCGCCGATGTAGGCCAGGCGTTTGCGGCCGCGGGACAGCAAGTGTTCGGCGGCCGTTTCGCCGGCGGCCAGTTGCGAAAAGCCAACGCAATTGAGCCCGGCGGCGCTGTCCAGTTCCATCATGTACACACACGGAATGTTGCTGGCTTCGATCATCCGCCGCGAACTTTCAGTGCGGTCGAAACCCGTCAGCAACAAGCCGCGGGGTTGATAGGCCATGTAGTTGCGCAGCAGGTTTTCTTCTTCATCGCGCGAATAATGGAAGTTGCCGATCAGCACTTCGAAGCCCTTGGGGCGCAAAACCCGATGAATGGCTTCCAGGGTGTCGATGAACAGCAAATTGGATAATGAAGGCACCAACACCACCACCGATTGGCTCTGGGCTGAGGCCAGGGCGCGGGCGGCAGGGTTGACCACATAGTTGAGTTCCAGCGCCGCTTTCTGCACCTTTTCCACCAGTTCGGTGGCCACGGTGCTGACGCCACGCAACGCGCGGGAGGCGGTGATCGGGCTGACGCCGGCCAGTCGGGCAACTTCGTTCAGGGTAGGGCGGCCAGTGGTGCGGGTATTTTTATCGTTCTTGGTTGTGTTCATCGACGGCTTGCCAAACAAAATTCAAGGCACTAAGGTAGCGCTGTCTCGATGCAGCTGCAAATGCGTGAGCAAGGGTTCGCCTGATCCTTGCTTTTTGGTGTCGGGACCTAACCTGCTGCAACCCATAAAATGACAAGAAAGGCGTCGGCAACTTCTGCTTTTGGTCTAGTGTCATAACTGGCAAAGGTAGCGCTGTCTGCGCGCTGAGGTGTTACATGAATCATCCCATCACCGCCCTGGTCATCATGGGCGTTGCCGGTTGCGGCAAGACGTGCGTCAGCGAGGCCCTGTGCCATTTGAGCGGCGCCACTGCCATTGAAGGCGACTCTTTTCACCCTGCCGCCAATATCGAAAAGATGAGCGCGGGTATTCCCCTGAACGATGAAGACCGTGCCGGCTGGCTCGACAGCCTGTGCGATGAACTGCGCCGTGTCGACGCCAAGGGCCAGCGCCCGGTGCTGACCTGTTCGGCGCTCAAGCATATCTATCGCGAACGTCTGCGCAGTGCCTTGCCGGGCCTGGGCTTCGTGTTCCTTGAGTTGACTCCCGAAGTCGCCGCCGACCGTGTCTCCCATCGGCCAGGCCACTTCATGCCGTCGACCCTGATCGACAGCCAGTTCGCCACCCTCGAATCGCCCGTCGGCGAGCCATTGACCCTGGCGCTGGATGCTTCGACCCATAACGTCGAGCAACTGGCGGCGCAGGCTCATGCTTGGTGGCAGGCGAACGGCCTGAAGCAGGCGGTATGACTGTGTTTGCAAAGACAGCGCTGTCCTCACGACTTCTGATCAACCCGCTTTAATAACAACAACAACCAGGAGACACCCCTAATGTTTGGCATGTCCCACGAGACGTTCCTGCTGCTCGATGCAGTGGTCACGGTGATCGGGCTTATCGTCCTGATCACCAAGTTCAAGTTGCACCCATTCCTCGCACTGATCATCGCCGCAGCCTTCCTCGGGCTGACCTCCGGCATGCCGATCGGCACGATCATCAAGGCGTTCCAGGACGGCTTCGGTGGCGTGCTTGGTTTTGTCGGCATCATCCTCGCGCTGGGCACGATGCTCGGCAAAATGATGGCCGAATCAGGCGGTGCGGATCAGATTGCGCAGACGTTGATCCGCGCCTTCGGCAAGGACAAGGTGCAGTGGGCGATGATGTTCGCCGCGTTCCTGGTCGGCATTCCGCTGTTCTTCGAAATCGGCTTCGTGTTGCTGATTCCGCTGGTGTTCATCGTGGCCCGCCGCACCGGCGTGTCGATCATCAAGATCGGTATCCCGCTGCTGGCTGGTCTGTCCGCGGTGCACGGCCTGGTGCCACCGCACCCGGGCCCGTTGCTGGCCATCGGCGTGTTCGGTGCCGACATCGGCAAGACCATTCTGTACGGCCTGATCGTTGCGCTGCCAACCGCCATCATTGCCGGCCCGATCTTCGGTACGTTCATTGCCAAGCACATTCCCGGTCATCCGAACCAGGAGCTGGTGGATCAACTGGCGCGCGAAACCGATTCGGCTGAACTGCCGAGCTTCGGCATCACGCTGGTGACCGTGCTGCTGCCGGTGTTCCTGATGCTGCTCAAGACGTTTGCCGACGTGGTGCTGCCCGATGGCAACATCTTCCGCGCTTTCATGGACCTGATCGGTCACCCGATTTCGGCATTGCTGCTGGCATTGCTGCTGTCGCTGTATACCTTCGGCTACAAGCAGGGCATCGGTTCCAGCCAAATGATGAAATGGCTGGATGCGAGCCTCGCGCCGACCGCCGCGATCATCCTGATCATCGGTGCCGGTGGCGGCTTCAAGCAGATGCTGGTGACCAGCGGCGTGGGTGACGTGATCGGCCACATGGCGGTGAACGCACAGATCTCGCCGATCCTGCTGGCCTGGCTGGTGGCGGCGGTGATCCGTATCGCCACCGGTTCGGCGACCGTGGCGACCATCACTGGCGCCGGCATCGTGGTGCCGGTGGTGGGGATGATCCCGGGTGTGAACCGTGAACTGCTGGTGCTGGCCACCGGTGCAGGCTCCCTGATCCTGTCCCACGTCAACGACGCCGGTTTCTGGCTGGTCAAGCAGTACTTCAACATGACCGTGGCCGAAACCTTCAAGACCTGGACCGCGATGGAAACCATCCTCTCCGTGGTTGGCCTGGGCTTTATCCTGTTGTTGTCGCTGTTCGTCTAAGCGAATCGACAGACACAAAAAAACCGCAGCGATGCGGTTTTTTTGTGGGTGACCTGTAGGAGCTGCCGAGTGTAACGAGGCTGCGATCTTTTGACTCTACACGGCAAGATCAAAAGATCGCAGCCTGCGGCAGCTCCTACAGGTCATCGTGTTACTTAGTGACTAGGCCATCCGCTCTGAACATCCCGCGAATCCCGCGTACGGCCTGGCGAATCCGGTCCTGGTTTTCGATCAGGGCGAAGCGCACGTGATCATCGCCATACTCGCCAAACCCGACGCCCGGCGAGACACACACCTTGGCTTCGGCCAGCAGTTTCTTGGCGAATTCCAGTGAGCCCAGGTGCGCATAAGCCTCGGGAATCTTGGCCCAGACGTACATCGAGGCTTTCGGGTTTTCCACCATCCAGCCCAGTTCATGCAGGCCCTTGACCAGCACGTTGCGCCGCTGCCGATACTGCTCGGCGATGTCGCGCACGCATTGCTGATCGCCTTCAAGCGCAGCGATGGCCGCCACTTGCAGCGGGGTGAAGGTGCCGTAGTCGTGGTAGCTCTTGATCCGCGCCAGGGCGTTGACCAGTTCCGGGTTGCCGACCATGAAGCCAATGCGCCAGCCGGCCATGTTGTAGCTCTTGGACAGGGTGAAAAACTCCACCGCAATGTCCTTGGCACCGGGTACCTGCATGATCGACGGGGCTTTCCAGCCGTCGTAGACGATGTCGGCGTAGGCCAGGTCGTGCACCACCAGTACGTCGTACTGCTTGGCGAGGGCGATCACCCGCTCGAAGAAGTCCAGCTCCACGCACTGGGCGGTAGGGTTGGACGGGAAGCCGAGGATCATCATCTTCGGCTTGGGGATCGAACCGCGAATGGCCCGCTCCAGTTCAGCGAAGAAATCCACGCCTGGCACCAGCGGCACCGACCGCACCTGGGCGCCGGCAATCACCGCACCGTAGATGTGAATCGGGTAGCTCGGGTTCGGCACCAGCACGGTGTCGCCCTGGTCGAGGGTGGCCAGCATCAGGTGCGCCAGGCCTTCCTTGGAACCGATGGTGACAATGGCTTCGCTTTCCGGGTCGATGTCGACCTCGTAACGGTCCTTGTACCAGTTGGAAATCGCCCGGCGCAGGCGCGGAATGCCCTTGGAGGTGGAGTAACCATGGGTGTCTTCGCGCTGGGCGACCTGCACAAGTTTTTCGACGATGTGCGGCGGCGTGGCGCCGTCGGGGTTGCCCATGCTCAAGTCGATGATGTCTTCGCCACGACGACGGGCGGCCATCTTCAGCTCGGCGGTGATGTTGAAAACGTAAGGGGGGAGTCGATCTATGCGCGCAAAGCGGCGCGGCGAACCTTGTTCGGCCATTGTTGCCTCGGATAACGTAAGCGCCCGGAACCGTCCGAGCGACGTAGGTCAGTGGTGACCTGTGGCGGAATGTACGGGCAGCTGTGGCAGACTGTCCAGCCTCTATGTAAACAAATTTGTCCGAAGGATAGGGTTGATGGAATTTACCAGCGGCTTCTTGCTGAGCCTTTCGCTGTGCCTGGATATCGGCGTGGCCAACATCGCAATGATCACCCTGGCCATGCAGCGCGGCTATTTCCAGGGCTTTGCCCTGGGGTTGGGGACCTGTGTCGGCGACCTGATCTACGCAGTACTGGCACTGGCCGGCATGACCGTGTTGCTGCAATACGAAACCGTGCGCTGGGTGTTGTGGATCGGTGGCTCGGCGCTGCTGGTGTACTTCGCGGCGAAGATGATCTATTCGGCGATTCACCACGAAGCGCTGCTGGCCGAGACGGCAGAGGTCGGGAACAACTCCCACCGCAAGGAATTTTTCCGCGGGATTTTTCTTGCCATGTCTTCGCCCAGCGCCATTCTCTGGTTCGCCGCGGTGGGCGGCACGCTGATCGCCCGCTCCGGTGGCGGTGGCCCGCTCAGCTCGGCACTGTTTCTCGGCGGTTTCCTCTGTGCCGGGCTGCTCTGGTCGGCCGGCTTGTGCTTTGCCGCGAGCCATGGCGGCAAGTTGCTGGGGGACAAGTTGCTGCGTTATTCCTACATGGCATCGGCAGCGATCTTCTGTTATTTCGCGGTCTACGTGATCCTATCGGGTTACAACGAGTTTGTTGGCGCCGCTGCCGTCGAGCAATTGCACGCACTGTAATTGGGCGAATCTGGTTTGGCTTCTATACTCCCAGCCGAACCCATTTTTATGCGTCAGGAGTCGAGCCATGGATGAGCAAACACGCGTCGAAGTGACGGAACCACGCTTTGAACACGGACACTTCCTGCTGATCGCAGGGCTTGGCGGACGGTTTACCCAAGAGACCACTAAAGACATTCCCGATCTCTGGGAAAAGCTCGAGCCCCACATTGGGAACATTCCGGGCCAAAAAGGCGAAGTGACCTACGGCGTCTGCTGCAATTTCGACGGCAAGGGCGGCTTCGATTACATCGCCGGAGTCGAGATCAGCAAGCTCGACGACTTGCCGGAAACCTACCGCTGGGTAGAAGTTCAGCCACAACAGTACGTGGTGTTTGAACACAAGGGATCGCTGGACACCCTGCCGCAAACCTTCCAGTACATCCATGGCACTTGGCTGCCGCAGTCCGGCCACGAGCTATTGGCGGCCCCGGAGTTCGAGCGCTACAGCGAAGACTTCAACCCCAAGCTCAACACCGGCAAGCTGGAAATCTGGCTGCCGATCAAGGCATGACACCTGCACGAGAGGCGGATCGGCCGATTCGTCTCTCGATGTCCCACAGCGGCTGATTTATTATCCCCAGCCTTTCCCATGCTGATTCCGAGCTGCCATGAACACCGTCATCCGCAACGTCACTCCCGCCGATCTGGACCGCTGCTTTGCCATCGAAACCCTTGCCTATGAAGGTGACGAGGCCGCGACCCGCGAGAAGATCGCCACCCGCATCGCGACCTGGCCCGAGGGTTTTATCGTTGCGGAAGTGGACGGGGTAGTCGCCGGATTCATCAATTCCGGTGCGGCGTTCCAGGTGGAAATGTCGGACGAAGCGTTCAAGGAACTGATCGGTCACGACCCGGCCGGACCGCACGTGGTGATCATGTCGGTGGTAGTGCACCCGGATTATCAGGGGCGAGGCTTGGCCAAGCGACTGATGGGTGAGTTCATCGAGCGCATGCGTGGGATGGGCAAGGTCACCATCAACCTGATGTGCAAGGAGCGGCACATTCCGTTGTATGCCGGTTTCGGCTTTGCCTATATCAAGCCTTCGGCGTCCGACCATGGCGGCATGGCGTGGCATGAGATGGTGCTCGAACTCTGATCCGACGTAGATTCCCTGTGGGAGCGAGCTTGCTCGCGATGGGGGCGTAACATTCAACAGAGATGTCGACTGATCATCCGCTATCGCGAGCAAGCTCGCTCCCACAGTGGTTTTGTGGTGTTGGTGGGGGCCGTGTTCAAAACACCAACCCCATCCGCCGCTCATAGCCGATCCGGCCCTTGTATGCCTCGCCGCTGTCGACAAAGCCAAACCTGGCATACAGAGCGATGGCGGCTTCGTTATCGGCATCCACCGACAACTCCAGCCCCCTGATTTCCGGCCAGGCCAGGCGCGCAGCCTCGGGCAGCGCCTGCAGACAGGCCTTGCCATAGCCCTTGCCCTGGGCGCGTTGATCGACTTGCAGCGCATGCAGGGTGGCGCTGTGTTCATCGGCCCAGGCCGGCAACACCGGCGGGCGCTTGAGCAGCAGGAACGCGACGGGCACATCCTCGGCCAGCAGGGCGAACCCCTTGACGCCGGGTCCGGGCCTGGACAGCAGCGTGTGCAAGGCGCCGTGGATGTCACCCGAGAACTTGATTTGCTCCGGATGCACTTCGATGGCCTCGACCTGTTGGCGCTGCAGCGTGTTCAGGCTTTCATAAGGCACGAGTCGGGCTGTCACTGGCGTGTCCTGTTTCCAACTGAAAATGAGTCTCGGATTCTAGCGAGTCTGGCGTTATGGATTATTTTTATTTCTTCTGTCGATTCGCCGGATCGCCAGACGACTAAGGGTGTCTTCCAATAAAAACCACGGAGAACCACCATGAACTCGCAAACCCAGATCCAGAACCTGATCGAAACCTATCGTCAGGCCGTAATGGCCAAGGACGTGGATAAAGTCATGACCCTGTATGCCGACGACATCGTCTCCTTCGACGCGGTCAAGGCCCTGCAATTCAAGGGCAAGGAGGCATACCGCGCGCATTGGGAGGACTGCATGAAAATGTGCCCCGGCCCGCACATTTTCGAGTTCCAGGACATCCGTATCGAGGCGTCCCAGGAGATCGCCTTCGCCCATTGGCTGGCCCATTGCGGCGGCACCAACGACAAGGGCGAGACCCAGTCCTGCTGGATGCGCGGCAGTGCGTGCTATCGCCAGGAAGACGGGTTGTGGCAGATCGTCCATGAGCACTGGTCGGCGCCGTTCGACATGCAGACCGGCGCGGCGCTGTTCGACCTCAAGCCCTGAGTTGTTTTATCGAAAGCTGCGCCAAAGTGCCGATTCGCGGCCATAGTTGATCCGTTCAATAAGGAGAGCGTGATGAAGTACTTATGCCTGGTCTACAGCGATGAGCGCCTGCTGCATTCGCTGCCGGAAAGCCCGAAGGACGAAGAGTGCATGGCCTACGCCGAGTCGGTCCAGGGCAGCGGCCGGATGGTCGCTGCCGAGGCGCTGGAGTCGGTGCAGACCGCCACCACGGTGCGCATGCGCAACGGCAAGATGTCGATCACTGACGGCCCGTTCGCTGAAACCAAGGAGCAGTTGGCCGGTTTTTATCTGATCGATGCCAAGGACCTCAACGAAGCCATCCAGGTCGCCGGCAACATTCCGGCGGCCCGGGTCGGCAGTGTAGAAGTGCGCCCCGTTCGGCAGTTGAATCCCTAAGATGCCTGGGCTGCCGGTTCAGGCGCGGGTCGAGCAGGTCTATCGCGAGGATTCGCGGCGAATCCTCGCAACCTTGATCCGCCTGCTCGGCGACTTCGACCTTGCTGAAGAGGCCTTGCACGAGGCGTTTTTCATCGCGGTCGAACGCTGGCAGCGTGACGGCGTGCCGGACAATCCACGGGCCTGGCTAGTGTCCGCGGGGCGCTTCAAGGCCATCGATGCCTTGCGCCGGCGTGCACGTTTTGCCGCGTCGCAGCCTTTGCTGATCGCGCAGCTGGAGGAACTGGAGCAGGCCGACTGGAGTGATGAAGACGTGGAAGACGATCGCCTGCGGCTGATCTTCACTTGCTGCCACCCGGCCCTGGCGGCGGACGCACAAGTGCCGCT
Organism: Pseudomonas monachiensis; assembly: GCF_047345015.1. Taxonomy (NCBI): domain Bacteria; kingdom Pseudomonadati; phylum Pseudomonadota; class Gammaproteobacteria; order Pseudomonadales; family Pseudomonadaceae; genus Pseudomonas; species Pseudomonas monachiensis. The sequence continues at coordinate 4,798,549 of NZ_CP178857.1, read as the reverse complement.
GACGCTGCGCGAAGTCTGCGACCTGACCACTGAAGAAATCGCCCGGGCCTTTCTTTCGGCACCGGCCACCATCGCCCAGCGGATCGTGCGCGCCAAGGCGAAGATCCGCGATGCGAAAATCCCCTATCAAGTGCCGACACTGGCTGAGTTGCCCGAGCGTCTGGACAGCGTATTGCGGGTGATTTACCTGGTGTTCAACGAAGGATACTCGGCGTCCATCGGGGCCGAACTGATCCGCGAGGATTTGACCCGCGAAGCGATCCGTCTCGGCCGGTTGCTGGTGGAGCTGCTGCCGGAGCCTGAGGTGATGGGCTTGCTGGCGTTGATGCTGCTGCACGAGTCGCGCCGCCCGGCCAGGACTTCGGTCAGCGGCGAGCTGATTGTGCTGGACGAACAGGACCGTTCGCTGTGGGACGCCGGGTTGATCAGTGAAGGCTGCACGCTGGTCGAACAGGCGCTGACCATGGGGCGATTCGGACCCTATTGCCTGCAAGCGGCGATCGCGGCGGTACACGCCGAAGCCCCGACGGCGGGGGAAACCGATTGGCCGCAGATTGTCGGTCTGTATGACGTCTTGCTGCGAGCGGTGCCGTCGCCGGTGATCGAGTTGAATCGTGCCGCGGCGATATCGCAACGCGATGGTCCACTGGCGGGGTTGACCTTGGTCGACGCCATCCTGGAGCGGGGAGAACTGCTCGACTACCACCTGGCGCATTCGGCGCGGGCGCAGTTCTGTCGGCAACTGGGCCGCAAGCAAGAGGCGCGGGCTGCGTGGGAGCGGGCGCTGGCGTTGACCCGGCAAGAGCCGGAGCGGCGGTTTATCGAAGAGCGGCTCAAGGCACTGGATTGATGTGTCCTTGCTGGCCTCTTCGCGAGCAAGCCCGCTCCCACAGGGGCAAGTGGTGCACACAAATTTTATGACCGACACAATAACCTGTGGGAGCGGCGGTGCGGCGATCCGACTTGCTCGCGAATGGCCGCGCCGCTATTCCAGCATCTTGCCCAACAACCAGCTACCCGCCGGCCCCGGCGGATTCAGCCGCGACCACAACGCATCCACCGACACCATTTTCGGCCAGCCGCGCACCACCAGTTCCCGCAGCGTGTCGGGCCCGAACCGCTCGACCAGCCAGCGGGGTAACGGCGCCCAGCCGAATCCGCCCTGGGCCATTTCCAGCAGCATCAGATAACTCGGCGCCGACCAGACGCGGCCCTTCGCCCGACTTTCATAGGGATTGATGATGGTGGCCAGACGCAGTTCGCGGTGCAGCTGCAGTACGTCCCGGTCGACGTAGTCCAGCGTCGCCAACGGATGAGTCGGGGACACGAACAAGGCGATTTCCGTGCGCTCGTCCACCGTTGAACTGACCAGGTCCGGCGGGTAGCTGTCCTGCATTTCGGCGAAGGCAATTTGCGCCCGACCGCTTTGCACCAGGGACATCAGGTCATCGCATTCGGCAATCAGGCATTCGAGTTCCAGGTCCGGGTAACGCTGCTCGAAGGCACTGAGCGCGGCTTCGAAGCGGTCCGACTGATAGGTATCGGACAGCGCCACCGTCAGCTTCGCTTCCACCCCTTGGGACAGTTGGCTGGCGGCTATTTCCAGGCGACTGGTGGCGGCCAGGATCTCTTCGGCCCGTTGCAGCATGACGTGCCCGGCCGGGGTCAGCCCGGGCTTGCGGCTGCTGCGGTCGAACAGGGTCAGGTTCAGGTCGATTTCCAGGCTGGCCACCGCCGCGCTGATGGTCGATTGACTGCGGCCCAATTTACGCGCCGCGGCGGAAAACGAGCCTTGGGTCGCGGCTTCGACAAACGCCAGCAACACTTCGTGAGATGCCATGAACTATCGCCATGATCGATGGTTATTGGTTATGAAGTATCGGCTTGATGAAGGATCATGGCAATCATCGTCACCCAAGGGAGTTCGGCCATGAGCGCCAACAAATCCATTACTGAACGTATTTTCCAGGCCATCGGCTTCGAACTGCTGGCCATCCTGATCTGTACCCCGTTGCTGGCCTGGATCATGGACAAACCGATGTTGGACATGGGCGCTGTGACCATCGCCATGGCTGCCCTGGCCCTGGCCTGGAACGTGGTGTTCAACGGTATGTTCGACCGGATGCTCAAGCGCTTTTCCATCGTCCACAACGCCTGGGTCCGTGTGGTGCATGCGCTGTTGTTCGAAGGCGGTCTGGTCGCCCTCGGCGTGCCGCTGATCGCCTGGTGGCTGAATGTCAGCCTGTGGCAGGCGTTCGTGCTGGATATCGGTGTGTTGCTGTTCTTCCTGCCGTACACCTACGTCTACCACTGGGCGTATGACGTGGTTCGGGAGCGGATGCTGGTGACTCGCGAGGTTTGCTGAGTCGTGTTTTTGCGGTGAGGGGGCGGGTCAGAGGTCTGAGACCTGCCCTTGTGGGAGCGAGCAAGCTCGCTCCCACAGGTTGTGCATCAGATTCCAGGTCTTTGGATCAGACGTGGAAGTAACCCACGCACGAATCGAACGGCAGGCGCTTGAGTTCGATCTTGTTCAGGTCGAGCACTTCACGCAGGGCCTTGGTTTCGCCCGGGAAGTTGCGGTAGGCGACTTCGTCGAGCACCACGATCGCGCCTTTGGGCATGTACGGCAGGAAGGTTTCCAGCGCGACTTTGGTCGACTCGTACAGGTCGGTGTCGAGGATCAGCATGGCCACGACCAGGTCCGGACGAGTCTTGACCCACTCCGGTACGGTCTTGACGATGTCGCCCTTGACCAGCTCGCAACGCGGAATGCGGTTGACCGGGCGCAACAGGTCGTTGGCGTCGATCATGTCCTGGATCAGCGACTGGTCGGTGTCGGCGAACATGGTCTCGTTGACGTCGGCCGGGTCCTCTTTCTTGTCGATGCTCTGGAAGCCTTCGAAGGTGTCGAAACCCACGATCGAGCGGTTGATCGCATACGGCTCGAGAATCATCGACAGGTGCATGTAGAGCATCAGCGAGTTGCCCTTGTACACGCCGCACTCAATGATCGCGCCCGGTACTTCGGCGACTTTCTTGAACAGTTCCATACGCGACAATGCGGCGGTCACGCCAATGCGGTTGGCGAAGACGAACGGCGCGTCGGCCACGTATTCGGCATCGACCCGTTTCAGGACGTTGGTACGGGTTTCGTTGTACTGGGCTTCGGCGGGCGTGATGCGACGCTTGGTCATTGCGGGATTCCTCGGAAATTCGAAAAGTCGTGGACGTGGAAGTAGTCTTTGAAACCGGCGCCGACATCCGGGCAGGCGCTGTCGACGTTGATCGCGCCGCGCTGCTGCTTGAGGTCGTCGAGGTGCATCAGGCGAAAGTCCACGCTGAAGCGGGTTTGTTGCGTGTAATTGGGCACGGTGCCGTGCAGGTGCGAACCCGAGAACACCAGCATCTCGGCGGTGTTGCCGGCAATGCGCAGCTCAGAGGCGTTGTTGATCGCTTCGGTGGGTACCGGGTGCTGGCGCGCCTCTTCCTTGACGTTGTCCTTGGCGCGCTGGCGTTGCACGTCGATCCAGTCGGACAGGCTCCACTGCGCCGAGGTGTTTTTCACCGGGACGTCGAAGTAGGCCGGGTTGATCATCATGGTCTGCTCGGGCTGGATCGTGTAGACCGGCATCCAGGTATTGATCTGGCAGTCGACACCGCCGTACCAGGTATCGCGATGGGGCTTGTAGGCGTAGCTGACGCCAGCGTGCAGGTAGTCGTAGTTGGGCACGACACGGATGCGCGGTACGTCGAAAATGAACTCCTGCGCAGCGCCACCGATTTCGTCGGTGAAGCTGCGGATCAGCTCCTTGGCGCGCAGGCTGTTGGTGAACTGACCCTTGAGGCGAGTCACCAGCACCACGAACTCTTCCACCGGCATCAGCGTGTGCAGCGCCTGGTGGTTGGTCTCGCCATCGAAGGCGGCGGTGATGCTTTCCTGGGCAAAGGCACAGAGTTCCTTTGCCGCTTTCAGTTCGGTGTTGAGGAAGATGTCGCCAGCGTAGATCGCACTTCTGAAATCAGTGTGTTTGTGCAACTGATTGATGAATAAGTTCACGGTTCTCACCCAGGAATACTTTGGCTCTCTTAAGAGTCGGCAACGCGCGGACAAACTGAAGTGCCAACTTTGAACGAAAGCACAATGCCTTTGCCCGCCGCGGTGCGTTCAATAATCCTGCTGCTTGCGAAACGCCCAGCGCCCGGCGATCACGGTAAAGGTTGCGACCAGTGCCACCAGGATCCAGAAACCCTCCGGGTCGCCGGCCAGGGGAATGCCGCCGACGTTCATGCCGAAGAAACCGGCGATGATATTGATCGGCAGCGCCAGCACTGTCACCACCGTCAGGGTGAACAGCGTGCGGTTGGTCTGTTCGTTGATGTTGGCGGCGATCTCTTCCTGCAACAGCTTGATCCGCTCACCCAGTGCCGTGAGGTCGTTGATGATCAGCGCGAACTCCTCGGTGGATTTGCGCAACTCCTTCACGTCTTCCTTTTGCAGCCATTGCGGCGGCCGGTTGAGCAGGCGCAGCAACGAACCCGGTTCCAGCGCCAGCAACCGTTGCAATCGCACCAGCACTCGTCGATTGGCGCCCAGCTCGGCGCGGTTGGTCGATAGCCGTGAGGACAGCAATTCATCTTCGATCTGATCCACGCTCTGACTGGTCTTGCGCACGATCTGGGTCAGCACTTCACCCTGGTCGCGCAGCAAATGCACCAGCAACTCCAGCGGGGAGCGAAAGCACTCCCGGGCCTTTACCGACGAGCGCAATTTGTCCACCGAGTGCAGCGGTTGCAGGCGGGCGCTGATGATCAATTGGCTGCGGGCGCACACCCATAGGGTCGAGACATCCGAGGAGACCATGTTGCTGAGGTTGAACACCACGTCGTTGACCACCGCCAGCAATGCGGAGTCGACATGCTCGATACGTGTCGAGCGAGAGCCTTCGTGCAGCGCTTCGAAAAACTCCTCGGGCAACTCCAGATGGCTTTTCATCCAGCGCTCGCACGCGGCGTGGGCGAGGTTCAGGTGCAGCCAGAGAAATTGCTCGTCGCTTTGCGGCTGTTGCAGGTATTGCAAGGCCTCGGCGGAATTGATTTCCCGACCGGCCTCACCGGGGCGAAAGCTGAAACCGTAAAGCAGGCCGAACAGATCCGTGTCGCGATGGCTTTGATCGATGCTGTGGTTCATGAGGACTCGCAAGGGGAGGCGCCTGTCACGTTTTTACAGGTTCACGTGAGCGGCATCATCGCAAGCGCTGATGACTTTTTTGTGACGCTCAGAAAACGCAAAAGCCGCGCGATGTTCCCATCGCGCGGCTTTTATTTGTTTCGGGATTACTTGTCCTGTTTGTTTTCCAGGACCTTGCCGTTGGAGGCATCGATGTCCACATCCCACTCGACGTTCTTGGCGTCACGCAGTTCGATTTCGTACTCGTAACCGTTGAAGTGGTTGTCCAGTTCGGTCTTGGTAATCGTTGCACCCGGGTGCAGATCCAGGGCGATCTTGTTCAGGTCTTCCAGTGGCTTGATCTTGCCGTCCTTGACCAGTTGCGGGATCTGATCGACCCGCACATCGGCCTGGGCCAGGCCGGCGGTGAGGGTCAGGGTTGCAGCGGCAAACAAAGCAGTCAGGGTCTTCATGGGCTTCTTTCCTTGGGTGATCCGTTCAAGTGAGATCAGGTTAGCCTGTGTAACTTAATCCACCCTTAAAACCCCCGGCATGTCTTGCATCAATCCCTGGCGGGAGCGTGGCTTGCCCGCGAAAGCGGAGTGTCAGTCAACGTGGATGTTGAAGCTGATGGCCCTATCGCGAGCAAGCTCGCTCCCACAGGTTTTGCGCAATTGTGGATCAATACCCGTTGTTCTGTAGCACCTGCGCCACACTCGCCGCCGCCGGGCGTTTATAGAACTTCAACAACTCACTGGCGCGATTGGTGAAGATGCCGTCGACACCGGCGTCCATGACTTTGCGGTAGTCCACCGCATCGTCGATGGTGTAGACGTGTACCAGCAGGCCCTGGTCGTGGGTGTACTGGTTCATCCAGGGTTGCACCAGATCCGAGTAGCTCTGGTCGCCACCCTGGGTCAGTGCAGCGGACGGGCCGGTGCCGATGGCGCCCTGGGCCTTGGCGTAGTCGACCCATTGCTGGAATTCGGCCTTGTCCTTCGGTTGCTGTCTGGCGTAGTACGCGGCTTTATCCTGTTCGCCGGACTCGGCAAATGTCACCTTTGACTTGGGCTCGATACTGCCTTCACCGACCCACAACAGCAGGATCTTCGGCACCTTCGGCATCTCCTTTTGCAGCAGTTCGAGGCTGCTCTTCTCGAAGGTCTGCAGGATCACCTTGCCTTTGCCCTGGCCGACCGCCAGCTCGCTTTTTTCCAGTTTCGAAGCGGTCGGGCTCAGCCAGCCACGGTCCTGAAGTTTTTCCTTGAGGTCGTGTTCGATGCCGGGAAACTGCTTGGGCTCCTTGGTCTCGATGTACAGGCCGGGCTTGTGCAGGCTGTTGCCCTCGGCGATGTCGATGATTTCATCGAGGGTCAGGATCTTCAGGCCCGCGAAGGCCGGGCGTGCGCGATCCGGGTACGCGGCATTGAACCAGCTGCCCGCGTCCAGGGTTTTCAGTTCGGCCATGGTGAACGCATTGGCGGGGCTGTCCTTGCGCTCGGGGAATTTGCTGGCGACGTCGGTGGTGCGTTGCAGATTGTTGTCGTGCAGGGCGAACAGCACGCCATCCTTGCTGCGCTGCAGATCCAGTTCCAGGTAGTCGGCGCCCAGGTCGCGGGCAGTTCTGTAGGCGGCGGCGGTGGATTCCGGCGCATCGAACGACGCGCCACGGTGGGCGATCACCGCTGGATGCGGAATGCCCAAGCGGGTCGCCAGTGCCGAGGGGCCAGGTTCGCTGGCGGCCTGTGCGTGGCCGAGACCGAGCAACAGGCTCAGTAACAGGGCGCTTTTGGTAAAGGTTGCGGGCATGGTCGAGATCCTTTCGCAATAAGTGAGCGGTCCCTTTTAACAATTCATCTTTGCAGGCGCTATCGCCAGGCCGACATAAACCTGTCTAAAGCTGATTTTCGTCAGCGCTTTTGTGCGCCCGTTTGCAGTACGCTGGGGCCCTGCAATTTCCCCGACAGAGGGAAACGCAGGCCCTGCGTGCAAACCAATGATCACCATTGCGGGGTTTACCATGCGCATCACTTCCCAGCTCATCTGCCAGGCTGCCGACCAACTCAAAGGCTTTGTCGGCCTCAACCGCAAGACCGGGCACTACATCGTGCGCTTCAGCGAAGACTCGTTTGGCATGGACGTGGCGGACGACGGCATCATCCCGACCAGCGAATTCGTCTGGGCCGCGGGGCCTGAGCAAACCATGACGCTCAAACGCGAATTGATCCAGTTGTTGCTGGACCAGAACATCGATGACCGGATCAACATCACCAAGCCGTTGCGGGTGTACATGAACCGGCGGGAAGTGCCGGAGATTTCGGCGGTTCGCAGTTTGGTTCGGGGGTGAGTTTTTGCGGTGACTGTACTGGTCCCATCGCGAGCAAGCTCGCTCCCACAGTAGATCTTTGTCGCGCACAAATGTTGTGACCGACCGGGATCAAAATGTGGGAGCGAGCTTGCTCGCGATGGCGGCCTGAAGAACTCTAAATCAGTTACTGATTGAATCCGTAAGCCCGCTCAACCCGGCACACCCGCGTATGACACCGCGCATACCAGGTCGAGCGCCCACGCTCGCGAATGGCCGTATGCTCAGGATGATGCTTCCACGCCAGAATCGCCGCTTCACTGACCCAGTACGACACCGTAATCCCAAGCCCATCCTCGCCCCGCGCCGACTCCACTCCAAGAAACCCCGGCTGTTCACGGACCAGTTCCAGCATCCGTGCAGCCGCATCGGCGTAACCCTGGTCACCCTCGGTACGCAGTGAGGTGAAGATCACCGCGTAATAAGGCGCAGCTGGCGTATCGGCGATCATGACGAGCGCCCCGCACAGGCTTCGACAAAGGCGCCAACCAACGGCGGCAAGACGCCCTTGAGCGCTGCCCGCTCGGGCTGGAACAAGGTCGCGACAAAGAATGGATGATCACCGAGTTCGACCGCCCGCAGTCCGTGTTCAGAATCGTGGCCGACGGCGTGAAGTTCGCGCTTGAGCAACTCCTCTTCGAACTGCGGATTCATCCCATAACGACAGCGATAGCCTTCACGAATCTCGGCGTTTTCGTACGCTTGGGCAATCAACGAGCCTTCCTGTAAATGAATGGTATCGACGGCCTCCACCAGTGAGCACGCCAGCGGTGTCAGCAGCGCTCGCGCGGCATCGGGATTTGTCTCGCCGTGTTCGGCATCCGACCAGCCCAGTACATTGCGTGCATATTCCAGCACCGCGTGTTGAAAACCACCGCAGGTGCCGAGGAAAGGTCGCCGTTGTTCGCGGGCAAAGCGGATCGCTTTTAATGCGCCGTCCGTGCTGCGGTAAGGGCTGGCCGGTACACACCAGAAACCGTCGAATCTGTGCAGCGGTGTCTCGGCGTGGATCTCATCGGTGGCCAGCCAATGCCATTGCACGTTCAGGCCGCTGTGTTCAGCGGCCTTTTCCAGAGCTACAGGAATGGCCTGGTGGGCGGTGACTTGCGGGTCGTAGTCGCCGATCAGGGCGATGCGAATCGGGCGGGTTTCCATGTGGGGCCTCTGCACTTGTTGATTGCCGGTGCCCACTATAGATTGGCGTTCACGCACTCAATATTGGCGTTTATCCAAGTGATCAATGCAGCGACGCACTATCGACTGGACTACCCGGACCTGGCGCTGATCCTCGCCCTGGTGCGCGGCGGCTCTCTGGCCCGGGCCGCGCAACTGCTCAAGGTGGATGTCTCGACGGTGTTTCGAGCGGTGCGCCGGCTGGAGGCTGCGCTGGGCCAGCAACTGTTCGAAAAAAGCCGCGCCGGTTACCTGCCCACCACCCTGGCGCAGTCCCTGGCGGAACAGGCCGAGCGCGCTGAGCAGGCACTGGAGGCGGCGCGCATCGGTGTGGAGCAGGGCGGTGAAGTGATCAGCGGCATCGTGCGCCTGACCTGTACCGATTCGGTCCTGCAAGGTTTGCTGTTGCCGGCGCTGGCGCAGTTCATGCCGAACTATCCGGCGCTGACCCTCGAGCTCAGCACGTCCAATGATTTTGCCAACCTCAGCCGTCGGGATGCCGATATCGCCCTGCGCCTGACCCGCACGCCACCGGAGCATCTGGTGGGACGGCGGCTGGCGGATATTTCCTACCGAGTGTGTGCCAGTGAGCGATACCTGCAAACGGTCAATAGCACTGACCTGGCCTCATTGGCCTGGATCGCCCCGGATGACTTCCTGCCTGATCACCCGACCGTTACCTGGCGTCGCCAGGCCTTGCCGGGCGTAACGCCGGGCTATCGCTGCAACAGCATGCTGTCGGTGACCGAGTTGGTCAGGGCGGGGCTGGGTGTAGCGGCGTTACCGGACTTCTTGATCGGCGACGGTTTACAGCCGCTGAGCGAACCGCTGCACGGATACGACACTGCGCTATGGCTGCTGACCCGTCCCGACTGCCGCGCCTTGCGCTCGGTGGTTACCTTGTTCGATGAGTTGGGGCGGGCGCTGAAACTGCCGTGAAACCGTTCAAGCCTTCGGCTTATCCTTGCGCACGAACTGCTGGTGCATTTCCGTTGTCAGGTTTTCGATGCGCTCGGTGAGGGTCTTGGTCATCTCTGTGAGACGGGTGTTCTGCTCGAGCAACTCCAGCAGTTGCGCAGAGTTTTTCGCGGCCTCCGCCTGCCGCTCACTGTTGGCGGTCGCCAGCGCTTCGCGGTGCTGCGCATCGGCATCGGACTGGGCTTTGTCTCGCGCGGCCTGACGCGTCTGGGCCAACAGAATCAATGGCGCGGCATAGGCCGATTGCAGGCTGAAAGCCAGGTTGAGCAGGATGAACGGGTACGCATCGAAGTGGGTGAAACCGGAGAGGTTGAGGCACACCCAGATCACCACGATCAGCGTTTGTGCGCCGAGAAAGGTCGGTGTACCGAAGAATCGTGCAAAGGCTTCGGCGCGCAAGGCAAACTTGTCATTGCCAAAGGTCGGTGCGAGGTGGGCATGAGGGCGATGGAAACGCAGGTGATCGACGTGGGCGGCGGTTTCGTGGCTGGTGGTCATGATGCTCTCTGTCTGGCGCTGGGACTGAAGCTCACTATAGCCTCAGCGCCGGTTTCATTCTGAAACACATCGTGCCGTTCAAATCCGAGTCATCAATCCTTCTAACACCACCTTCGACCTTGTCATTTATTGCAACTGATAGCAGGCCAGAAACATGTCCAGCGCGGAATCCGCCACCGTGTGTTGCTCCTTGGCTGACAAGCTGGGTTGCCCCATGGAAATCTGCGGCCAGAATGCAAAAGACTTGAGCAGGCCATGGATCTGTTGAGCGGCGAATTCGGGAGCCACGGCTTTCAAGCGACCATCGGCCTGAGCGGCACGAATCCATACCGTCAGCCCTTCTTCGCGTTCGCCCATTCGCGCCACCATATCCTGCGCCCGCTCCGGGGAATGAATCGTCGCCGCTATCGCCACCCGCGCCAGGTCGAGAAAATTGTCATCGCCCAACATTTGCAGCTTGGCCATCAGCAATCCGCGCAATTGCTCGCGCAACGGCAGGTCGGGGCTGTAGGTCGCTTCCTGTTCTGCCGTCACCCGGATCCATAACTGATTGAGGATCTCGGCGAACAACTCTTCCTTGCTGGGAAAGTGGTTGTATACCGTGCGCTTCGACACACCGGCAGTGGCAGCAATCTTGTCCATGCTGGTGATCTCGAAACCGTTTTCACGGAATTCGTTGATCGCGGCTTGAATGATCGCTTGGCGTTTTCGGTCGGTGAGACGCTGTGGAGCTGTCATAAGTACGCTTCGGCAGGGGAGAAGGTGGGAATTACACTCGGTAGTTTACTTGTCATCGACTTTGATGCAACCTAGAAACTACACTGTGCAGTGTAATGTTTTGTTAACCCTGCCCAGCAAAAATAGAACGTCCGGCTGATGCGTGCGTGCCTTGGCCATTTATCGTCCCAAAACGGAAAGTCGCGCGATGCGCGGTTTTTCTGGAGTCATTCAGTCATGGCCAATTCAAACTCCCCGGCGGACAACGCCTCCACACCTGAAGCGTCCCGACAGGCCCAAGGGCAGTATCAAAACTTCACGCCGGTTCAACGTTTAAGCTTTGGCAAAACCATGGGCATCCTGTGGACCGCGCTGTTCCACAAACCGCAGAACACCCGCCCAAGCGCACCCGTGCCGGTGCAAGCCCTGACTCAAGCCGCGCTGATCGCAGCGCCCAACCACAGCGTCTATCGTCTGGGCCACTCCACGGTGCTGCTCAAGCTGCGCGACAAATTCTGGATCACCGATCCGGTCTTCGCCGAGCGCGCCTCCCCCGTGCAATGGGCCGGCCCCAAGCGTTTTCATCAGCCACCGATCAGCCTGGAACAATTGCCACCGATCGAAGCGGTGATCCTGTCCCACGACCACTATGACCACCTGGATTATCGGGCGGTGCTCAAGCTCGCGGACAAGACCAAACACTTCCTTACCCCATTGGGCGTAGGCGACACCCTGATCAAGTGGGGCATCGACGCCAGCAAAGTCCGCCAACTGGATTGGTGGCAAGGCACGGAAGTCGATGGCATCCAGTTCATCGCCACCCCGTCGCAGCACTTTTCCGGCCGTGGCCTGTTCGACAGCAACAGCACCCTGTGGGCCTCGTGGGTGATGATCGACGGCGACACACGCCTTTTCTTCAGCGGCGACAGCGGCTACTTCGACGGCTTCAAACGCATCGGCGAACAGTACGGCCCATTCGACCTGACCCTGATGGAAACCGGTGCCTACAACGTCGACTGGCCGCACGTGCACATGCAACCCGAACAAACCCTGCAAGCCCACCTCGACCTCAAGGGCCGCTGGCTACTGCCGATCCACAACGGCACCTTCGACCTGTCGATGCACGCCTGGTACGAACCCTTCGACCGCATCCTGGCCCTGGCCTGGGAGCGCAACGTATCGATCACCACACCGCAGATGGGCGAGGCGTTCAACTTGATGCATCCGCAGCGTGGTGGGGCGTGGTGGATGGCGGTGGAAGGGGAGAGTGAGCGAGTGGTGCAGAACGCGTGAAGTTGTGACCCCGGCCGGTCTGCGGACCGGCTTGGGAGTTCAACTAAATCAGTTAGCCACGCGAGTTCTTTAACTGCTCAAGGAACCCCGAGATCTTTGCCACGCTCAGGTCGCGAAACTTCCCTCGAAATATTTCGTTTAGTTCTTCGACAGATAATCCGAGCTTCTGCGCAGCATCCGTCTTACTCAGCCGGCCGCTTTCCAGCAGAAGGCCAATTTTCATAACGCAATCAGATTTGGCCCGCATATCACCAGCATCGGGAATGCCCAGTGCCTGATAAACGCAGTTATCGCCATCGTCGATTTCGTTCATCTGTTAACCCTCACTCCACCATCGCAAAATCCGCCCGCCCAACCGGATTCGGCGTCGACCCTCTCACATTCATCCCTCGACCCGGCGCAAACCCCGGGAAGAACACCAACCCTTCGGCTTCAAGCCGATAGGCCAGCGCCAGGCGCGTGACATCCCGCACCTCCTGTCGCGCCTCGAAGCGTTGAATGGCATCCACCGAGACCCGGGATTCCCGCGATAGCTCCTCCACGCTCCAGCCCAGCATCGCTCGGGCCTGGGCGCAGTGGGCCGGGGTGAATTGGAAGAGGGCGATACGTTCCAGGGTGATTTTCATCGCTTGAGAGGCCATGGTGTTCTCCGGGCTCGAGAGTGTTGGTCAAAATATACTGTGTTTTTGTACAGTTGTTTTGAGCCCGGATCAAACGCATTTTTTAATTTTTCTTTTCAGACAGACGAACGGCACTGCGCTTATTTACCCGCCAACCCCGGCGCTTCGCGAACAATAAAGTGATCCAGGTTTTCAATGTTGGCGCTGAACACCCCGAATGTCTGCTCGGGGTTTTTCTTGCTCGGCACCTGCTTCAGCTCGGGCGTTACGCCATAAAAGAAGCAGTACAACGCCCGCCCGCTCTCGATGGCGTGCTTGATCTCCTCCAGGAACGCCTTGCGCTTGCGGTAGCTGTCGATCAGTTTCTTGCTCAGGTAGACATTGACCGAGTAGGGCTTTTTCTCGAACCAGACCTTCTTCTCGAAGTCGATGCGAAAGCTCTGGGTGTAGTCCTTGATCTCCTTGACTTTGCCCCAGTAAATCAGCCCCTTGTTGTCTTGCAGGTATTCGATCTTCTTGAAAAACGACCCGTAAGGCGCGGTGTGCTCGCCAATTTTCAGCGGCACGCGCTTGAGCAAATCCTTGTCGTCGAAGTTCGACACGAAACACTCCACCGGATGGGCGAAGACGCTGGTCTTGTCCGGGGTCGACTCCTTGCTCGGTTGCTCGACATGACTAGCCGCCTTGGGCGCCAATAGTTCATCCCGAACCACATCGGCAATCACCACCGGGCTGGACGGCCTACGCACATATTCGCGCCGAGTCAGTAACAATTCCGACGGGAAATTTTCCTCGCGACTGTCATCCGTTTCCGTCTCATCCACACCCGACGTCGGCGTCTTCAGGCTGACATAAGGGCAGCCCTCGACATGCCGCGTACTCGGCAGGTTCTTGAAGTGCGGCGTGCGCACGTAATTCACGTTCTTGGCGTTGAACGTGCCCAGCTCATTGGCCGTATCGAACGCCAGGCGACAGGCATCGTTGGGGCACTGGAAGTGTTCCCTGGCGGAGTCGAAATCCATCGTCTCGTCGAAATTCAGATCCCGCACGTCGTAGATCGACAACTTGTCGTTGAGGCTGAGGCAGTAGGCGAGGTCGAATTTCATGTCGGGTTCCAAGTCCTTTAGATGAACAGCTTCCAGTGATGGCGCATTCGAAGCAATAGCTACACTGAGATCACTTCGATATCCCGGAGTTTGCACAGTCCATCAACGAGGGCGGTTCATGAGCCATTCAGATGCTTCGCCCCCTCTCCCGGAACCGGGCCGCATAGCTCGCCGCGATGAACAGACCGGTTGGCGCCGCTGGCTACCGGGGCTGGGCATACTGCGGGAATACCAACCGGAATGGTTGCGTTACGACATCGTCGCCGGCCTGGTGCTGACCACGATGCTGGTGCCCGTCGGTATCGCCTATGCGGTGGCTTCGGGCGTGCCGGGCATCTATGGCCTCTACGCGACCATCGTTCCGCTGCTGTTCTATGCCTTGTTCGGCCCCAGCCGCATTCTGGTGATGGGGCCGGATTCCTCCCTGGTGGCCGTCATCCTTGCCGTCATCATTCCACTCTCCGGCGGCGACCCGCAGCGTGCCGTCGCCCTGGCGGGGATGATGGCGATCGTCTCGGGAGCGGTGTGTATCCTGGCCGGTATCGCGCGGCTGGGATTCATCACCGAGCTGCTGTCCAAACCAATCCGCTACGGCTACATGAACGGCATCGCACTGACCGTCTTGATCAGCCAGTTGCCCAAGCTGTTCGGTTTTTCGATTGAATCCGACGGCCCATTGAGAAACATCGCGGCCATCGCCTCAGGGGTGATGGAGGGAAAGATCAACTGGACCACCTTCACGGTGGGCGGGCTCACCCTGGCGGCGATCCTGCTGCTCAAACGATGGCCGCGATTGCCGGGCATTCTGATCGCCGTGGTAGGCGCGACAGTCGCCGTGGGTGTGCTCGACCTTGCGACACGCGCCGGTGTGTCGGTCCTCGGCTCGCTCCCCCAAGGCTTGCCCGGTTTCGCCATCCCCTGGATCACCCGCGCCGACATCGTCCCGGTGCTGATCGGCGGTTGCGCCGTCGCACTCGTCTCGTTCGCCGACACCAGCGTGCTCTCCCGCGTCTATGCGGCGCGGACCCGCACCTACGTCAACCCGAACCAGGAAATGGTAGGCCTGGGCATCGCCAACCTCGCAGCCGGTTTTTTCCAGGGCTTCCCGATCAGTAGCAGCTCGTCACGAACCCCCGTGGCGGAGGCGGCCGGCGCCAAAACCCAACTGACCGGCGTTGTCGGCGCACTGGCGGTTGCCTTGCTGCTGGTGGTGGCACCGGACCTGCTGCAACATCTACCGTCCAGCGCCCTGGCGGCCGTCGTGATCGCCTCGGCCATTGGCCTGATCGAGATCACCGACCTGCGCCGGATCTACCGTATCCAGCGTTGGGAATGCTGGCTATCGATTGTCTGTACCGTCGGCGTGGCCGTGTTCGGCGCGATCGAGGGCATCGGCCTGGCCATCGTGATTGCCGTCATTGAATTCCTCTGGGACGGCTGGCGCCCGTACTCCGCGGTATTGGGCCGCGCCGACGGGGTCAAGGGCTACCACGACATCAAACGCTACCCCGAAGCGCGCCTGATCCCCGGCCTGGTCCTGTTTCGCTGGGATGCGCCCTTGTTTTTCGCCAACGCCGAACTGTTCAGTGATCGAGTGCTGGACGCCGTGGCTGCATCGCCCACACCCGTGCGCTGGCTGGTGGTCGCCGCAGAACCGGTTACCAGCGTCGACGTGACCTCCGCCGACATGCTGGCCGAACTGGGCGACACGTTGCATGCGGCGGGTATCGAGTTGTGCATTGCGGAGATGAAGGATCCGGTGAAGGACAAGCTGAAGCGGTTTGGGTTGTTTGCACGGTTGGGGGAGACGGCGTTTTTTCCAACGATTGGGACGGCTGTGGATAGTTATGTGGCGAATTATCGGGTGGATTACAGGGAGCGGGAAGATGAAGGGAACCGGTTGCCGTGAAACCCGCGAGATCGAAATAGAGACTTCATATCAAGGAGCGAACCATGGCGAACAACTGGCCCGCCGGGATTGAGCACGTTGTCGTATTGATGATGGAAAACCGTTCGTTCGACCATTTGCTGGGGGATTACACAAGCATCAATCCCGCGTGTGACGGTATCAACCGCAAGGCGCCCAGCACCAACCCGCTGAAGCTGGCCAATGGCAATTCGACGGTGATCACCCAGGCCTCGGAGTTTCCGGAGAACTACAGCCTGTGGGCGCCGCCGCCCCCTCTGCCTCCGGCGCTGCCGCCGGGCAACAGCGAGGGTTTCGACCTTGGCCACGAGTTCGTCAATGTAGAGAAACAACTGGGCGTCTCCTTTAAGACCAGCCCGGCCAACCCCACGCTCAAGGGTTTTGCCCAGGACGCCTACGACAAGGCCCGCACAGACCTGAAGGTGTACAAAACCTGGTCGCAATCCATGGCCCAACGGGCGATGAACTACATCCCGTTCGGCGCTACGCCAGCGAAGGATACGCTGCCGGCGATCCACGGATTGGCGCGTAACTTCACCGTGTGCGACCGCTGGTTTTCCTCGGTCCCAGGGCCAACCTGGCCGAACCGCTTTTTTGCCATGCTCGGCAGTTGCAATGGCCACTTGCTGATGCCCTCCACCGGCACGGTACTGGCCGGCATCAAAAGCCTGATCGCACAGTTTGGTGGCGAAAGTATTTTTTCGCTGCTGCGCAACAACGGCCATGACGCACGCATTTATTCCGACGGCGCCGTTCCTTTGGCGGCGCTGGTGAAGGGTGGTTTGCAGCACCTGAGCATCGACGACTTCAAGTCAGACGTCGCCGGCAACAAACTCCCCGAGCTGTCCTGGATCGAACCGAGTTATGGCCTGCTCAACGGTAAGCTCGGGCCAAACGTGTCCCATCATCCACCTGAAGATTTGCGCTTTGGCGATCAGTTTGTCGGTGAGGTGTTCAATGCGTTGTCGGCCAATCCCGCTGTCTGGAACAAAACCCTGTTCGTGTTGCTGTACGACGAACATGGCGGCTTCCATGACCACGTGGTGCCGCCAACTTGCGTGGCGACCGGTTCAACAGTCGATGTCCCTTGGAAGAACCCCTTCACCCGTCTCGGCGTGCGTGTACCGGCGATCCTGGCTTCGCCGTGGCTCAAGCCGGGTTTGATCCCCTGGACGGGCGATGTCCAGGCGCAGCACTACGATCACACCAGTTTGCTGGCGTTTCTTTGCGATCACTTCAAATTGCCGCGCAGTGCCCTCGGCCCACGGGTGGTCGCCGCGCAGCACTTCGGCAATGCACCCATCTGGCGTGCCGCACCGGGCGTAACGGCTGCGCCAAAATTGGCGGCCACCGTAGTGCCGAGTCGCGCCGGGTTGCCATTGATCGAGTCCGAACTGGCGACTCAAAGCCGACAGGTGGTGGACAGCGCCACCGGTTACCTAGACGGCCTTGATCCAGAGCAGATCTGGAAGAGCAGCGCGCAATGGGTCAGCGGTTTTCTCGGCAATCGCAGCCGAGCCTTGGCTGATCCGGGTCAGGCGGCACTCACGCCTGCCGCACCCAGTGCGGACAGTCTGGAGGCGAAACTGCGGCGCCTGCAGGATTTGATGGTCACCGCCCAAGGGCAAACGGTGCCTCCGGTTGCGACGCCGGCCAGCAAAGCCTTGGTCGAGCCGGGATCGGAGGTCGCGCCAACACGGCTGCGCGTCCTGTGCCTGCCCGGTGTCGGGTTCAGCCGGGCAGCAGGCGGGCAGGGCGGTATCGATGCGAACTGGCAGGAGCAATGGCGCACATTGATCCGTACTCAACTGGCACAGAGCGGGCGCCTCATCGATGACCAGGACATCGACTTTCTTTCCTTCGATGAGCAACTCAAGGAAGGACCGGACTTCGCCCAGATCACCCGAGGCCTGGCGATGCTGAGGGCCGACGCCAGGGGCAAGGCCGATGAGAATTTCGGCAGTTGGGGCCTGCCGGTCAACCAGATGTTGCGCACCACGGTTGGCGCCCTCGTGCAATGGATCGAAGACGCCGATTTGCGTACGGAGTTGACTCAACTTCTGTTGGCGAAGATCGAGGCATTCAATCCACAGATCATCTTCGCCCAAGGCCTGGGCAGCCTGATCGGCTACGACGCCCTGCGCCGTTCGGTGGCGAAAAAGGGGGCGGCGCTCAAGCGCATCGATGGCCGAGTGTTCGTCAGCTTCGGCTCACCGATCGCATTGCCGCTGGTGATGCGCGAAGTATGGGGTGGGCGAGTCCCGCGGCTGAGCGAAAACGGCCGAGGCATCCGCCGCTGGTTCCACCTCCATAACCCCAACGACGGCTTGCTGACCCGGCCAATCACCTCACCGGATTCCGCGCGAGTCGACCTGCAAACCGAATTCACCTTGCCATTGCGCGATGACCTGCTCGACCTCAATCACGCCGCCCAGGCCTACTTGTCGTCACCCACTAGCCAGACTGGCCTCTGGCCGCAACTGGCCCGCGATGTGGTGGCCGCACGGGCACTTGAAGTGCCGGCGTTCCTGTCCCGCAGCGGCCAGCGCAAACGCCGCGCGCTGGTGGTCGGCATCAACGATTACCTCGACCCGAGCGCACGCCTCGACGGCTGCATCAACGACACCTACCTGATCAGCCGCATGCTCCAGGAAAGCGGCTACGACGCCGGCGACATCCGGTTGCTGCACGACGCCCGAGCGACCCGGGCCAACTTCGTCGAGCGCCTCGAATGGCTGGTGGAAGGCGCCCGCGCCGGCGACGAGCGCGTGTTGTTCTACTCCGGCCACGGCACCCAGCTGCCGGTCTACAGCAGCAGCGGCGAAGCCGACTGCATGGACGAAACCCTGGTGCTCCACGACTTCGACTGGGACGACGACAGCACCCACTTCACCGACAAACTGTTCCGCCAGTTCTACAGCCACCTGCCCTTCGACCCGGACGGCCACGGCGCCAAACTCACCGTCATGTTCGACTGCTGCTACGCCGGCGGCATGACCCGCGGCAACGGCCGCGTGCGCGGCATCACCCCACCCAGCGACATCCGCCACCGCATGCTGCGCTGGGACCCCTACGCCGGAGACTGGGACCGCCGCGTCTACGCCGTCGACAGCGACCGCCGCGACTTCAGCGAACAAGACAACAAAACCCGCGGCCTTACCCGCACCCGCACCACCCAAGGCGCCGCCACGGGCCTTCGCCCCGAGAAAAAAGCCCAACTGCTGCGCCAGGGCAAACTCTACGGCCACCACGGCCCCTACATGCCCCTGATGCTCTACGCCGCGCGGGAGAACGAAAAAGCCAATGAGTATGAGGTGGGGTCCAACAGCTATGGCGCCTTTACCTACGCCCTGGTCGAACAACTGCGGAAATTGCATCAGGAGGATGCGACGTTGGGGTTTGATCAGTTGATTGAGCGGGTGGGGAGTGTGCTGAGCGCCAGGTCGTTGGGGCAGACGCCGGAGATTGTTGGGCCGAGTGGGGTGAGGGCGGCGGTGTGTCCTTGGCGGATTAGTGGGTTGGGGAGGTGAGATTTTAGCCTTGTTACGGGCAAAGAAAAGGGCCGCAGGAAATTCTACGGCCCTGATAACACCGACGTTCCCAAGCCAGCCGCAGACCCCCTGTGGGAGCGAGCTTGCTCGCGATGGCGTAGGTGAATATGTCGCATAAACAAAGTCCGCCACCGAGTCCCTAAGTGGACTTGCTCTGCAGAACGACTCGATTCGCAAGACCAACGCAGCAACCAAGCTAGCCACCAACCTTGTGGCGAGGGGGCTTGCCCCCGTTGGGCTGCGAAGCAGCCCCAAATACTGCAACTCAGGTGCATCAGATAAACCGAGCGGTGCGGATTGGAGGCTGCCCGCCTCAAAAAAACTGGCTGTCTGAAACTCGGACAGCCAGTTTTTTTGAGGGGTGAACAATCAGTACCCACGCATCACTCGTGAAGCCTTCCGCCACCACGATTCACGCCGATTGAATGGATCATCCGCCAGAACACACGGCATATCCCGCAACCGAATCCACGGTTCATCCTGCCAATGCAACATACAGAGCGACATCTTCGGCCAATCAAGCAAGCTCAACGTCGGGCGCTCCACCATTCGCGACGGCCGTGCATCCCGCAGTGCAGGCACCACCTGATGAGTCAGCCACTCTCGCAGCAATCGATTCTCAGGGCAGTAGTGATAAATCAACAACGCATACACACCTGACTCGCTCACCATCAAACGCTCTTTAGCGGCGCCATAGAGGTCAACATGCATCATTTGCCTCTGGTCCGCATCGAGCTTGCGTGTCACGCGCTCATCAAGGTGTTTACCCATCAGTCGCCCGAGATCATGCGCACAGAACCAAGCCTGATTCTCCAAAAGAAGGGCATGCAAGTGGACGTTGTGACGAGTGAAAACGGTAGGGGTGAGTGATTCAGGCATGGCGGGCCTCGTGGAACGGAAGCGCGTGGCTGGATCTGTGAGTACGGCGATTCACCTTCATCGTGAAGGTCGGATAGTCAGGCATTTCCTTTACCTCTGGCTGCTTTCTTAGGGCATTCGTTAAGGGTGTCGGGAGCTAAGAAACCCACCAGAGACGGGCCGGACATATTCCCCTTTCGGGTCTTGTATTCGCCCACTCCCGACATAACGGGGATTTTCTCGCAGGCGTAGAGAAACCGCAGACGAAAAAAAGCCGCATGACTGTCGGGTGCGGAGGACCGCTCTGGTTTGTAGAGTTTCTTAGGCTCTGAGACGGGAGGTTAGGAGGAATGCGGGGGAGGGTCAAGTCATGGGCTGAGTGGGGTAGGCCATACCGAGCTATTAGCCTCATCACCAATCTAATGACGCGGTAGCCTCGACAAAATTTTGAGTCGGCATATACTGTATTTATATACAGCTAATTCTGTGTGCTAGGTCACATTTATTTCGTTCCCACCATGTGGCTGTCATTTCGTGATTTAGCGAAATGATAAATTTACATTGGCTGCGCAAGGGATAGAATAGTGATCATTCGTCACAGATTTGACCCAGAGGAAAGCAGGGCTCATGAACCTTTTTGAAACCGCATTTACACAAGCCGACGAGACGAGCCCGCATTCATTTCAGCCAGATCCTCATCCGGCTCAAGACCTGGCACTTCTGTACAAACTGCTTGAGATCTACGACCAAGGTCAACTGGCCGAAAAGCTCAGTGAGATTGGTTCGCCTCACTGTCGCGAAACGGTCAACCGCTGGGTGAAGGGTAAAGCGTCTCCGAAGCTGACCCACGCTGAGTACACTCATCTGGAGTCTCTACTTCCTAAGCGGTTGAACCATAAACCTTCCTTTACATTCATTGATCTGTTCGCAGGGATCGGAGGCATTCGAAAGGGATTTGAAGCAATTGGTGGTGAGTGCCTATTCACTTCAGAGTGGAACAAATACGCCGTTAAAACCTACAAGGCGAATCACTACTGTGATCCTGACCGGCACAGCTTCAATCTGGATATCCGCTCGGTAACTCTGTCCGACAAACCAGAGGTAAGTGAAGACGAAGCCTATTTCAACATTGATCGCAAAATCCCGGATCATGACGTATTGCTTGCCGGCTTCCCTTGCCAGCCGTTTTCGCTGGCTGGTGTCTCCAAGAAAAACTCGCTAGGCCGTAAACACGGCTTTGAGTGCGAAACCCAGGGCACCCTCTTTTTTGACGTGGCACGGATCATTGCCGCTAAACGTCCAGCTGCTTTCCTGCTGGAGAACGTGAAAAATCTCAAGAGTCATGACAAAGGCAATACATTCAGAATCATCTGCGAAGCGCTTGATGAGCTTGGGTATGAGGTTGCAGACGTAAATGCCCCGAAGGGGACAGATCCGAAAGTTATCGATGCCAAACATTTCCTTCCCCAGCACCGTGAGCGGATTGTGCTGGTGGGCTTCCGCCGCGATTTGAATGTTCACCAAGGCTTCACCCTGAGTGAAATCAGCAAACTCATTCCGAAGCAAAAACCGACGTTTGGCGATTTGCTAGATAAAGAAGTAGATAGTAAATACATCCTGACGCCAAAGCTCTGGGATTACCTGTACCGCTATGCTGCGAAGCATCGTGAGAAAGGTAATGGCTTCGGTTTTGGGTTGACTCGGTCTGATGATGTGGCGCGTACACTGTCAGCTAGGTATCACAAGGACGGCTCTGAAATCCTTGTTGACCGAGGCTTTGTCGAAACTCTGGACTTCAATAGCGAATTGAACCAGATTAATCGACCTCGTCGATTGACGCCTCACGAGTGTTCACGCTTGATGGGATTTGATAAGCCTGGTGAGAGCTCCTTCATTATTCCGGTTTCTGATACACAGGCTTATCGTCAGTTTGGCAACTCTGTTGCCGTACCCGTTTTCGAGGCGGTAGCTCGATTGATGAAGGACCGTATCCTGAAAGCGAAAGAGAAAATGGCCGACACTGGGCAACCCCAGCTGGAGTTCGCCCTTCCAGCCTGATGAGGTAGCCGCGTGGGCCTTTACTCAGGAGCGCCCAGCGCTCCGTTATGGAGGTTATTTGACTGATGTAGTGGATTTAGCTACACGCTCAAGAATGATGGCTGGGATTCAGGGTAAAAACACCAAGCCTGAACTTCTAATCCGCAAAGCCCTGCATGCACGGGGCTTTCGCTTCCGTTTACATGTCAAAGACCTTCCCGGTAAGCCTGATCTGGTGTTACCGAAATACCATGCACTTGTCTTCATCCATGGCTGTTTTTGGCATGGGCATGCATGCAGGTATTTTAAGGTTCCCCAAACTCGTCCTGAGTTCTGGTTAGAGAAAATCGGAAAAAATAAGGCTCGGGACAGCCTTCAGGAAGGTGCCCTTAAAGCAATGGGCTGGAGGGTACTTATCGTGTGGGAATGTGCTGTACGGTCGATGAAAAAAGAAAAGTCCCCATTGCTTGTTGACCTGATAGCGAGCTGGCTGATAAATGGATCGGAATATTTCCAGATCGATGAAGATGCGTTGGAACTAGGATGCAGGTCTTCACACTAGGGAGAGTTGATTGTGGCTCATTGGCAGTTCCGCCCGCTAAATCCGAACGAAATTTCGGGGGCAAGCATTTCCGACGACAACTTCGCAGACGAAGAGCGCACCAGTGTTGAAGTCCGTGTCCGTGAAACTCTCCAGAACCCATTGGATGCGCGAAGCAGAGATTCGCTTGATCGATTTTCTCTGACGAATGTGGCAGAGACTTTCTAGCCAGCGAACTGATCGAAACCGATGAGCAACCTGCCAAGATGACGTTTCTTGTGATCTAGGATTTCGGAACGATTGGTCTGGAAGGGGGCTACACAGACTCCTCGTGTGAAGGCTCGTCCCCGATATCAGAAATAAGGAATAACAATGGGCTTCCATCCGGAATGGAATGATATTTCCACTTTGATCAATCAAAGTGAGAGTCTCTTCATCAAAAAACTGTCACGCAATGACACATCTTGGGCAGATAGTCCAAAGAATGGGCATCAGAATGGCTTTTTTATCCCTCGTCCTGTTGCAGAGTCTGATTTCTTTCCAAGGCTGAAGAACTCCAACCCGGACAAACCGCACATTTACGATGTCGAATATCCAACGTTCTGGCCAGCCTCTGGCGAGATAAAGACATCGATGATCAAATATTTTTCGATGCGCAATCCAACCAATAAAGAGAAAGCAAAGCCAAGGTACGAGTGGCAGCACACGGGTATACCCAAGGAGCAATTCCAGCTGCTTTCTCCAGCCTCGCTGCTCGTTATCGGAAAACTCAAACAAGATAGGTTTGGTTCCAGATATTGGTTCATCGTCGTCGATTCGGTAAGCGAAGAAGCGGAAATTATCGAGACCGCATTCGAGCTGGATGCCGATTTCCACTACGGCCTGTTCGATCCTGCTTCGCTTGCTGAGCCTGCTTCCGAAACGGATCAGCTCATTGCAGAGCTGTCGCAGGCGCTCAAGGATGGAACCTTGGAGCAATTCATTAAGCAGCAGACTCTTCCATCCCCGGAGATGCTGGCAGGAAAAGCGCAGAGCAAATGGCTTAATGAGAAGGGTTTCTGCGACATGAATCCATTCTCCCTCTCCCAGCCTGGTGACGCGGTCATGCGCATCAGCAGGGACATTGAATATTCCATCTACAAGCAGGCAGAACTCCGCTTTCGTGCAGCTCTAGTCGCCCGAATTCTCCTCCAGGGGGGAGGCGATCCTGTTGGCAATCTTGTTCGGGCATTCTCTGAGCTCGATTCGATATTCCTCAGCGCGGCGCAAACCAGAAAGAGCAGAGCTGGGCTTTCGTTTGAGCATCATGTAGCAAGGCTATTCAAGGATGGTCGAATTCGTCACGAAGCGCAGGCTGTCTTCGGTGGCCGGCGCCCGGATTTCGTTTTACCGGACGTCAAGGAGCTCAACATGAAAGGTGATGCGGTAATTGTTTCCTTGAAGACAACACTGCGCGAACGATGGAAGCAGTTGGCCTTAGAGAAGCCGCTTGGAGCAATTTTTCTCGCTACTGTTGATGATCGAGTGTCGGGTGAGGCCATTGATGAGATGGATAGGAATTCGATTTCGCTGGTTGTGCCGGAGTCTTTGAAAAAAGCTAAAGAATCTGCTTACGAGGGCTACGAAAACGTAATCACTTTCAGACAGTTTTTCGATAATGAGGTGAGATTGAAGCGCCCTTCATTGATCCTTCCGCTGTACCCCTGACTAGCTCATTAGTCAGGGGTTTGCCTCAACTCCTGCCTACCACCGTAGCCGACTTGGATGACGTTGGTGGGTGCAAAAAATGAGTGAAAACCTGTTTTTCCGTTGTTCTATTGACCTGCGGTTATTTCTCACAGGCCCAGCTTGGCAGCAGTTCTTTACTACACTCTCCTTGGCCTCACGCAGCCAGCCGTGCTTCATCGGATCCTCGAATTGATTCAATGGTGTCGAATGGCTCATTTAGCCTCAGTTGAGAACGGCCTTTAAATGTACAGCTGAGTGTTGGCTAGTAGCAGGAGGCACTATTTGAGCGCCTCGCTCTTCAAAGGATGCTTGAGAAAGTCAGGGGCGGCAGATGCGGTATTTCGAAGGGGATGTGTTACATGAGGCTGCCCCGACGTGGGTAGAAGCAGCGCTCAGTCTGGGTTATAGCTGGCGCCAGAGCTGCAATGACACTCGTCGAATCGGGCTATTGTCGATGCCGTGCGGTTCGGAGGTGGCTGGTCTCGTCGCGTTGGGGGCGCTGCGGAGCGATCTTGAGCGTGCTACAGCAAACCATGTTGATACGCACTTTGACCTACTTCTGCGGAGGTGCCGTGAGCGCATGGCTGCACTGAGGCGCGGTGACTCCACCGGGCTGCCCTCGTGGGATGTGCGCAATGTCGTCGAGAATACCTGCTGGCGGTTTGCTTCTGACAATGAGAGCCCCGATGAAATTGTGATTGAGGACAGCACGCACCAGCGGCTTATCAAGCGTGGTGGAAAACTCACTCCCAATCCGAACGGACCATGCCGCCGTTACATCAGGCGAGAAAGCGCCCTTGGCTGGCAGCTACACAATCTTCCGCTCCCACAGATAAGCCCCAGTGGATCAGCACTGGAATTGTCAATTTATAGTGCTCTGCCTGGCTGCAACGGGCCGATCATTGAAGACAACCTGCGTCGCTCCTATGACGGTCTGGTGCTGGTCGGGCAGGGCGCTGCGCGCGACACAACCTATATGCAAAAGTTTTATGCCGCGGGTTTCGCGTCCGATAATTGCCAGGTGCCGCTGGGCGAGCTGCTGACCCTGCATTCCAAGGAAAGGAAGTATATACGGCGTCTGGTTTTTTTTAATGAGCGTGCTCCAGATAATTCTGGACACGAAGCCTGGCTGGTTGTTGCCGATGGCCTGCCCGCGCTGCTCTCTGCGGAGAGACTGTTTCCTGCCAGCGACATTATCGGTGTCTGCAACCGCGATGCCGCTATCGAAGCCATCGATCAGCTAAGAGACCGGATGAACGAAATCATCCGCTACTACACCGATATATACACGGACAATTGTCTGTCTAGCGTACTGCCAGAGGGCATGTTGCTGCGCGTGCTGCAACGGAAGGCAACCTAAATGACGTACATCTCGACGACTGAGCGCATGAGTTTCCTGGCAGACAACCCTCCAGTTCAGGAGCTCCATGTGTGCGACTCGCAGCTGTTTTCAGCTATTCGTAGTCATATGCGGGCGCTGTTTGCCGCCATCTATTCGCCAGAAGACGATGCGCGACAGAATGCACCCGCACTGGCGCTGCGCATGGAGATGATGAAATGGCTGACATCGCCGTTGATACCGAATACCGATTTTCTCCAGAGTTGTGGTTTGGCCAACGAACTCCACATTCGCCACAGGTGGGGCGAGTACGCTGTGCGCGAAGTTATGGCGCTGAAAGCCCTAATCAGCCGCTACCGCGAAGAAGGCTCGGTGCTGAATAAGGAGTTCGTACAGGTATTTTGCAACCTGACAGTGGAATTTGGTCAGGACCGGCTCAAAATTTGGTGCCACCGTAATGAGCGTGATCTTTTCCGCGCGTTGCTCGAGGGGCTGGCCGAGCTTGAAGATCATGCGTTCATTTGCTCGCTTGCCGAATATCGCAGCTGTCCGCCAGTCGATGCGCTGATCAGGTTAGGGCCGCTGCGCGCCCACGGAATGGCAAAAACACCGGAGGCACTGATCACTTCGCCGGTTTACCGCAGGCTGGTCAGGTTTGTCTGGAAAGGGTTGACAGATGAGGAAGAGTTCGCGGCCGATCCTTTGGTCCCGGAACACAACTGGCTAACAACCATGCGGTCCGTGAGACACAGCGTCACCGACAGCGCTAGGGTAGGTGCATCTCTGCCGGTGGAGGAGCCAGCCGACGACATTGTTTTCTTTGCCGGAACCAAGGGCTCCGATCGAGGCATGCATCGCTGTGTACTAGTGGAATTGCCCGGTGATTGCGGGGTTCTGCTACGGCCCGGAACAAGCCAGCTGATTTTTTCCCCTCTTCGAAATGACTGCGATGCAATCGCCTACCGCCATATCATTGACGTGGAAGAAGGCGATTATCTGCTGATCCACGACGCTGATGCGGATTTTGGGGAGATCAGTGTTGACGCCGCGAAAGCGCCACTGGCGGCCGTCTGGAAAAAGGCGCTGGCCGACCTGTACAAACGACAGTCGGGCTTGTGTGTCCAGAAAATGAGGGATGCTGGCATTTCACTGCGCCATCTTCACCGCGCGGTAGAGAGCTGGATGTCGCTGAATGGCAGCGTGATTCACGCGCCTCAACGCCGTGATCATTTTCAGGCGCTGCTTACCTGTGTGATTGATCCGGAACTCATCCCTCCACGGAACCACAATGGACAAACGGTTCCAGGCTGGCGTCTGGCTTGGGCCGAAGTGGCGGCCTCACGGTCGACAGCAATCGAGCACGGTGTCATGGAGTCCGCCATCGTCAATGAGCAGCTCATTGTGGAGTTGCGCAAAGAGCTCGGCCATCTGCGGGACATGATTTCGCCCGATGGGGGTTACCACCACTTGTTGACTCCGGAGAGCGGACTGGCTGGCAGTGTGAGGTTTGATCCGGTCATCAGCATTGCACCAGGCTTTGCCGCACCGCCGGAGGAGTTTGGTAAGCCGATGAAGCTGCTGGTCGCGGAACAGTATCGATATGAATCAGGAGATGCGCTGTAATGCACATGATCCCCGTTTTCATCGATGAGTCTGCTCCGTTAGGTGAAATAGACGTGTTCCGCAAGCTGGAAAGCTCGGGACACGACTGGATCGTGATTCACTCACTCGATCTTGCTCCATACAACAATTATCGTCGCACCGAGATCGACTTTGTCATTCTGAT
The DNA here is from genome assembly GCF_047345015.1 of Pseudomonas monachiensis. NCBI lineage: Bacteria > Pseudomonadati > Pseudomonadota > Gammaproteobacteria > Pseudomonadales > Pseudomonadaceae > Pseudomonas > Pseudomonas monachiensis. Next base: position 4,770,865 of record NZ_CP178857.1, on the reverse strand, counting down.
TCCCGACGTCGGTATTCTCTGCGTTGAGGTAAAATCGCATCGTGAAATCGGGTTCGACGGCAGCCGCTGGTATCCAGACAGCGTCACTAAGTCGCCATTTCGCCAGGCACAGGATGCGCGATTCGCGCTGCGTCGTCGTTTAGTGGGCCGGCTATCCGCGTTTGCGCATGTGCCGGTCATTCATTGCTGCATTTTCCCGCGAGCGGACTTCGCCGTTCCGGCGAATGTGTCCATTCAGTCGTTCGAAGTGATGGATCGCCGCCGGTTTGCCGGCTGCGGTACCGGCGAGGCATTCTGCGACGCACTCAAGCGCATGGCACAGCTGGCCATCGGCGCCGATCCACAGATCTCCCCGCTGAAGGTGCTGTTGTCGGCATTTCATCGTGACGAGTTTATCAATTTCTGTTTTCCGATCCGTAAGCGCCGACCCGAAAAAGCTGCCGAAATACTCCATCGCGAGGCGGAGCTCGAGAAGCTACTGCGCGAGCAGCAGCGGCCGGTTCTCAGGTTGACGGACAACAACCCTAGAGTTCTGGTGGAAGGGGGAGCAGGGACAGGAAAATCCCTGATAGGCATTGAGGTCGCCCGGCGCAAGGCCGCCCAAGGGCTTCGCGTCGGTTATCTATGTTTCAACCGGTTGATCGGCAACTGGGCCGCTCGTGAGTTAGCGGCCGATAACCATCCCGATCTGATCGGCGGCTCCGCATTCAGCGTATTGATGTCGTTGACCGGGATTGACCCCCCGAATGATCCAGATGCCGATTTCTGGGCGCAGCTTCCGCTGCTGATTCAGGACCGTCTGACTGATCCAGCTTGCGCACATGATGCGCGATTTGACTATCTGGTGATTGATGAGGCGCAGGATATTCTCGCGCGGCCCGACCTTCTGGACTGTGTCCGCCTGTTGATCGACGGAGATCTGATCGGTGGTAGTTATCTGATGCTGGGTGACTTTCGAAATCAGGTGCTAACAGGAGCTGACGAACTCAAGGCGAATCTTGTCGAAGTGCGGCATCAAGCCGCCCGTTGGCTGCTCACGGAAAACTGCCGGAACTACAAGTCCATCGGGCAAGTTGCAATGACCCTGTCGATGGCTGACCGGAGCACGTATTCAGGCTATATGCGTCAGGGAGGTGGCCTGCAGACGTGGGATCTGACCATGTACGAAGACGCGAAGGATCAGGTCCGTAAAATTAGCGAGTGCATTGACTTGGCCCTGGACAGTGGTTTCCGCGATGAGGAGATAACGGTGCTGAGTTTCGGTGCAGAACAAAAATCGGTGCTGCCACTGCTGTGGGAACAGTCTCAACGACGCTTTGTTTCCGCAGCGCAGTTCGAAGCCAAGGGTATCCGGTGGTCCACTGTTTCTGCTTACAAGGGCCTTGAGAACAAGGTCATCATTATTACCGACGTGATGCCGTCCGACAGCGGGTTCAACCGCCATCGTTTTTACACGGGCATTACCCGTGCGATAGAGCGGCTTTACATCCTCTGTCACGCTTCAGGTAAGTCACAGTTGGTCGAATGGGTGGCCTTTGCGGGGAAAGATAATGAATAGGGAGCGTTCTGCCGAGATCGAATTTCTGCGCGGTGAGCTGGTGGGACCTGCGCGACCTTTGGCTGCCGGCCAGCCTGCCACCACGGTGGCCTTTGATGCGCAGCGCGCTTTCCAGGCGCCGGCCGACGCCAGCGGGACGCTGTACTGGACGCCTGAAGGTACTGAGATCCCGCAGGAGATCGTGTACTACCGCGGAGAAACTCCACTGCAGCGTTATGGTGCGGGACTGTTGCACCCGCGCAATGATGTGCCCGGGACAAGAAGCGACGAACCGGCGGCTACGCAAGCAGCAGAAGAGCTTGCTGGCGATGCGGCGGTTGAAACCGCACAGGCGGTTGTCATCGAGATAGAAGAACCGGCATTACCTGATATAGGAGGCGAGAGCGTCGATGCAGCGACAGTGGGGCTGGATGACGATTTCGAAATCGCCAATGCCGACATGTATCAGCCCTCGGTCTTGGGCATCAGTTTTTGTATCGAAGATGAGCCGGGCGATATAGTGGTGGCGCTGCCTGCGCAGAAAAAATTCTACTGGCAACTGCCCGATGCGACACCTTTCCCGGTCAATGGCCGCTATGAACGCTGTGTCAAAGTCGTACGGACGGAGGGCGGCGGCGAGCAGTCTTTCGATGCGTGGCGACGAGTGCCGGCGACCACCGCAGAGACTTGCGAGCGATTTGAGCTCGGCAAGCTGAAACCCGGTGTTACCGAATCCAGAACGCTGGATCTTCCCTGCGGATTGCGCCTGGAGATCCAGCTGTTTCCCCGGCGGATGCATGACAAGTGGCTCATCACCTGTGTACTGCGTAATCTGCAGGACGCCGGTACCCTGAAAACGCAGGAGGAGCGCATCCGCAGTGTGCTCTATCAGGCTCATTTCGAAGTGCGTGTGCAGGCCGGGGCAAAGTTCAGTCGCTACCCTGAAGGCGTCAGGCCGTTCGAGCAGTTTGACGACGACGAGCAGACCCTCGCACTGCTCTACCGCGATGCGGCCACCTGGGCGATTGGACATGGCTGTGCGGCAGGTTGGGAGGGGGGCGACACGCCGGAAGTGGTTTTCGCAGATGTGATGCCGGCCGTGGAGCTCCCTAGCATGACGCCCGACATCAGGGGACTCGATGGTCAGCTGATCACTCTGTCGATGCGTGAACTCGCCGGACTGCCTTCCTTCGCTGAGGGCGGGGCGGGCTGGCAGACACTCACACATCTCGCAAACGAGTACGCGGCGTGGATTACGGCAAGGGAGCGAGAGCGCGTAGGGTTGGATGCACATTATCAGGATGTGGCCGAGCGCCATCTTGATGCCTGCCAGCAGTGTCTGACGCGTATCCAGCGTGGGATTGCCATCCTGCAGAAGGATGAAACTGCACTGGAAGCGTTCCGGTTGGCAAATCAGGGCATGCTGTTGCAGCAGATCGCATCCAAGCAGATCGAGCGCCGCTCCCTCAGTCGTCTTGACGGTTACGTCGCGGCCGAGGAACTGGCGCTCGGTAAACCGCGCACCGCTTGGGATGTCTGGGCCACCAGCACGGAAAGGCCCGATGTAGGACGCTGGCGCGCATTCCAGGCGGCCTTCCTGTTGATGAGCATCGCTGGACTTGTCGACAGGTATTCCGGAGACCGCGAAATCGTCGATCTGATCTGGTTCCCCACAGGAGGTGGCAAGACAGAGGCCTATCTCGCTGTTGCCGCCTTCTACATGTTCCACCAGCGCCTGATTACACGCCCCGACGATGCGTTGCGCCGCGATGGAACCAACGTTTTCATGCGCTATACCCTGCGCATGCTGACTACGCAGCAGTTCCAAAGGGCGGCCAGTCTGATCTGCGCCATGGAGCAGATCCGTGTGCGCCTGCGTGCGGAAAACGCGCGTCCCCAGCTCGGAGAAAGCCGATTCTCGCTGGGGTTATGGATTGGAGGAGATGGTTCTCCGAACACTTGGGATGACGCCCGCGCGGAGATCAGGAAGTACAGCCGGGGTGAGGTGGAGGGTAATCCGCTGGTACTCACCGAATGCCCTTGGTGTCGCAGCGAGATTGGGCGCTTGGCGTCTGACCGGCCCGCCCGATATGCAAGGCGCAACGAGAACAACCTTGCCGGACTGGTCGAGTCCAACAAGCGCCCTTATCTCAAGTGCTCCGACACCCGTTGCTCGTACGGTGGCGAGCACGACAGTCTTCCCGTCGAAGTGGTCGACCAGTCCATCTACGACACGCCGCCGTCCATGTTCATCGGTACGGCGGACAAGTTCGCAATGATGGCATGGAAGCCGGAAGCCGGCGCGCTGTTCGGTTTCCATCATGGGGCTGCCGGGACAGTCACGCGTATTAGCCAGCCACCGGGTCTGATCATCCAGGATGAATTCCACCTGATCTCGGGTCCGCTGGGCACGATCTACGGACTGTATGAAGGCGTGATCGAAAGATTTTGTAGCGCGGAGGACCGTACGGGCATGATCCGACCCAAGATCATTGCTTCAACGGCCACCATCCGTGGTGCGACGGAGCAAGTGCGGGCCGTTTATGCACGCGAAGGGCTGCAGCTGTTTCCCAGTCCCGGACTGCAGATGGGCGATTCGTTTTTCGGCCGTTACGCGAAGGAGGGCGACCGGTTTGCCGAGGGGCGCCTGTACCTTGGCATTCATGCCAGCGGTTACCGGTCTTTCCTGACTACGCAGGTCCGGACATTCTCTGCGGCGTTGTTCAGGGCCTGGATGTTCGATGGTGATGACAAGGATGCGTGGTGGACCTTGCTGACGTTCTATAACAGCCTTCGTGAACTTGGTGGCGCCCGGACACTGTTCGACTCGGACATCGCGTCGCGCCTGAAGGATTACTCGTTCCGCTATGGCCTCAAGGGAAGCGAGCAACGCTATCTCAATACGGTCGAGGAACTGACCAGCCGTCGTGGCCAGGCGGAACTAGTGCAGTTGATGGACAGGCTGGCACTGGACTGGAACGAAAAGGGTTCCATCGACGCCTGCCTGGCTTCCAACATCATCGAGGTAGGGATCGACATCGACCGGCTAGCGCTGATGGCCGTCGTCGGCCAGCCCAAGTCGACCGCGCAGTACATTCAGGTGACGGGCCGTGTCGGGCGGCGCTGGAGCGAGCGGCCAGGTTTGATTCTGAGCATGTTCAATCCGGCCAAGAGCCGTGATCGCTCGCACTTCGAGCAGTTTCACAGCTACCACCGCCGGTTGTACGAGCGCGTCGAACCGACATCGGCAACCCCCTATTCGGTTGAGGCGGTGGAGCGTGCTCTCGCCGGGGTCCTGTTGGTCTGGGCCAGGCAGTGTCATGAAGCCGATTCGCCCGGCGAGGCCTTCGGTAGCTATGACGGCTACCTGCAAGATGCGCTTGATCTGCTCATTGAACGCTGCATGGCCATCATGGAGCAGCAGCCCGATGAGGCGCGTCGTGTCTGCAACGCCATGCAAAAGGTTTTCGACAGACTCCGCAGAAAGTGGCAGGGCAATCCGCAGCAATGGTGGGCCTTTCCGCAGAGGCCGGACGGCGAGTATCTGATGCTGTGGTCGGGCGAATACGCCACACCCGGACAGAAACTGAAGGGGGAGCGGATCCTCAGTAGCATGCGCAACGTCGACGGCAATGCCCGAGCGGCGATCAGCAACGATTATTTCGCGGAGGAGCAGACCGAGCATGGCCAGTGAGATTCGCTTGGGGCAACTAATTGCGCCCTTTGGCCCAGGGAGCATTTACACCGACAAGAACGGTGTTCCGAACATTATCTGCGGACTGGACTTCTGGTACCGGAAGACGGATGAGCGGGGGCAGTGGCAGGTGGGTGAAACGGCCTTGCGTAAGCATGTGATCGATGAGCCTAGGCTTTCCGCGCTGCTCAACGTTCCGCAATTTCGCCAGCCGCCGCAGTATTGTTCCGACGACCAGAACCCCGACCTTTCGTATCTACAAGTTCAGACGCATCGGTTTCCAACTTGGTATGTCAACAGCATCAGTGGAAAGCTGCGCAGGTTTAGCTTAAATACGGAGAAGCTGGCACCTCTGGAAAAGGGCCAAGGACGATGGCGGCCAGTTCGCTTCATCAGTGTCTGCGCCCATGGTCATATAACGGACTTTCCTTGGAAACAGTGGTTTGGATGTGTCTGTCCTGGTGATGAAGGTCTGGTCCTGAATGATTCGGGCGGCCCAGATCTGCGCTCTGTGAAAGTTTCCTGCAAGACTTGTTTGAAATCGAAGACGCTTGCTGGCGCGATGTTCATGGAACGCGATCTTACCAATGACACTATCATCGCTTCCGGACTTGGAAATGCAAATATTACATGCGGAGGTGATCGTCCATGGCTGGGGAGGACTGCGGGAACGTGCACCGAACACCCTGTGGCCGTGTTGGTCAACCAGTCAAACATCTACTTCGGCAAGACTATTTCCTCGATCTATCTGCCTGATCTCGCCGGTCAGCGGGAAATTGTCGACATACAGGAGATACTGAGGCAACAGGACCTGGATCTGACCACCGTAAAGATCTTCCTCAAAATGGGACGACGTCCCAACGCCCTGGAAATGCTTCGGGAGATCCTGAAACCCCATTACACGGTGCTTCCCGAAGACGATGCGATCCTGAAGGCCTTCGAATCCCTCAGTCAGGGAATCACAGCGACCACCGGCACCCTTAAACCTGTCTCTCATGAATCGGAGAGTCTGATGTTCCGGCGGGCTGAGTACAATGTCCTCCGGAATGAGGTTGGGCCGGGTAAGAGTAGTGAATTGCGTGTCATACCTAGCCAGGTTCCCGCAACCTTCACGTCGTGGCTGGGGACGGTCAACCTAGTGGAGCGATTGCGCGAAACGCGTGTGTTTTATGGATTCGAACGTCTGGTGCGGTCGAAGGATCCGCTCGAAGGCATGCCGTCATCCGCAATGGGCCAGCTTTTTCTGCATCCGCCAGAGCCCGAGTACCAGTGGCTGCCCGCCATCAAGAATTATGGCGAAGGGTTGTTCATCGAGCTGCGCGAGGAGGCAATCAGCGACTGGCTACACAGGGACGCCGATTGGCTACAAAAGCGGCTCGGCCAAGGGTTTGTGGATCGCATGGCCAACGAAACGTGGCTACTGCCCCCGCTGAGTAAGGGGTGCACGTGGCAATGGGCTGCGCGTTACCTCCTAGTCCATACGCTTGCCCATATTCTCATCAATCAATTGGTTTTCGAGTGCGGCTACTCCTCCGCTTCATTGAAAGAACGCATATTTGTGTCAAATGACGATGGCGCGCCCATGGCATCCTTCCTCATTTATACGGCTGCAGGTGATTCGGAGGGTAGCTTAGGTGGGCTGGTCCGCCTCGGTCGTCCTGAGTTGTTTGAGCCAATGGTTCGCAGGGCCGTCTCTCGTGCGTCTTGGTGTTCCGCGGATCCTGTGTGTTCAGAAGATCTGGGAGGCAATGGTTCGAGGCAGGTGAACAAGGCGGCCTGTCATGCTTGTGTGCTGTTGCCGGAAACAGCATGTGAGACGATCAACAGTGGGCTGGACCGAGCGATGGTCGTTGGGACACCGGAGGCGCCCCAAGCTGGATTCCTGTCTGATCTGATTCAGGGATTCGCCATCTGAAAGGGTTTTACACGCGAACCAAGTGGTCTTCTCACGAAGTGCAAAGTCTAGAAGTAGGCTTGTTGTTCGATTGACGAGATGTAGCCGTCTTACGTTCGAATATCGGGTTGTGCTCTCGTGTTTCGGTCTATGTCGCCAGATCTCGGTACTGATGGCCACAAAAAAGCCCTGAACACGTTCAGGGCTTTTTGAATTTTCCAATCTGCCGATTCAAATAACAACCGGCAAATCGTGGCTAGTTCCGAAAATCAATCCCAGCTCAAAGCCCCACCAGTCTGATACTCAATAACCCGAGTCTCAAAGAAGTTCTTCTCTTTCTTCAAGTCCATAATCTCGCTCATCCAAGGGAACGGGTTAGTCGTCCCCGGATACTCTTCCTTCAACCCAATCTGCGACAGACGACGGTTAGCGATGAACTTCAGGTAGTCCTCCATCATCGCCGCGTTCATGCCCAGCACGCCGCGAGGCATGGTGTCACGCGCGTATTCGATCTCCAGCTGAGTACCTTGCAGAATCATCTGCGAAGCTTCTTCCTTCATCTCGGCATCCCACAAATGCGGGTTTTCGATTTTGATCTGGTTGATCACGTCGATGCCGAAGTTCAGGTGCATGGATTCGTCGCGCAGGATGTACTGGAACTGCTCGGCGACGCCGGTCATTTTGTTGCGGCGGCCCATGGAGAGGATCTGGGTGAAGCCGCAGTAGAAGAAGATCCCTTCCAGGACGCAGTAGTAGGCGATCAGGTTGCGCAGCAGTTCTTTGTCGGTTTCGACGGTGCCGGTTTCGAACTTCGGATCGGAGATCGAGCGGGTGTATTTCAGGCCCCAGGTGGCTTTTTTCGCGACCGACGGGATCTCGTGGTACATGTTGAAGATTTCGCCTTCATCCATGGCCAGCGATTCGATGCAGTACTGGTAGGCGTGGGTGTGGATCGCCTCTTCGAAGGCCTGGCGCAGGATGTACTGGCGGCATTCCGGGTTGGTGATCAGGCGGTACACGGCCAGGACCAGGTTGTTGGCAACCAGGGAGTCGGCGGTGGAGAAGAAGCCGAGGTTGCGCATCACGATGCGGCGCTCGTCGTCGGTCAGGCCTTCCGGGTCTTTCCAGAGGGCGATGTCGGCGGTCATGTTGACTTCTTGCGGCATCCAGTGGTTTGCGCAGCCGTCCAGGTACTTCTGCCAGGCCCAGTCGTACTTGAAGGGTACGAGTTGGTTGAGGTCGGCGCGGCAGTTGATCATGCGCTTTTCGTCAACGGCGACACGGGCGGAGGCGCCTTCGAGTTCGGCGAGGCCTTCGGCGACGTCGAGGGAGTCCAGGGCGGCTTTGGCGCGGGCAACGGCGGCGGAGTCAGCGGCGGTCACGGCACGGGCTTCCAGGGCGGCGGCACCGCCGGCGCTGTCGAGACGGTCCATGTTGGCTTCGGTGGCGTGGCCAGCGTTGGCGCTCTTGACTGCTACTTCCGTGTCTTCTTTGTCGAATTCGTCCCAGCTCAGCATGACGTGTCGTCTCCTGCGTGAGGGCCAGTGTGCCCGTGTGAAATTGGATGGTCGGTTTTTCACACGGCCTTACTGGCCGCGTTGGATCTAAAGGAATCGTTTTTTGCGGCAGCTAAACGCAGGCATCAAACAGAATTTTGTACGGGGTTCCGAGAGCCACTGATGGGCGCAGCAAGCGTTGATCGCATGTGCGGGGCTTCAGACTGGCTTTTCGTCCCTGTAAGGGAATATTGCAGGCCCGTTTAAGGCCGCATTATAGGGAAGTTTTGCGTGCTGTGGTGCGGCGAAATGGCTCACGGATCGGTCGACGGGGGCCGTTTTTCGGTTGGAGTGAGGGTTTACAGGGCTTTGAAGGGCGTTGGCGGGGGAAGATTTTTTTTCCTGATTTTTTGCCCCGGATTATTTTTGTTCAAGAAATAACCAAAAAAGGCTTTTTTCACTACATCTTGTGTTTCGGTGGGGTTTTCTCAGGTTCCAGACACAACTAAGCCCGACCGAAGTCGGGCTGTGAAGTCACGCTGGCGGATCAGCTCAGGCGAGCGGCACCGACGTGATCAGCGCCATCGGCAGCGAGGCGGGCGGCACCGGTGTGGTCAGCGCCATCGGAAGCCAGTTTGCCTGCACCAACGTGATCGGCACCATCGGCGGCGAGGCGGGCAGCGCCGGTGTGGTCAGAACCGTCGGAAGCGACAGCGGCTTCAGTGGTGTAAGCCGCCGAGCCAGTGCGGTCGTAACCATCGGCGGCGAAGGTGTTGGCAGCCAGTACGGAGAGGGTCAGGGCGAGGATCAGTTGGGTTTTCATGGTCGTTACTCCAGTTTCGCAGGTGTTGTTTGTCTTGGGTTGCATTCGATACTACGCAGAATTTTTCGATTAAAAAGCGCAAAAAAATGCTTAAAAGAATCGATTTAATCGATCATTAAGGTTCGGCGCTTCATCTGCCTGATCGCGGCGGGTGGCTCGAACCTTATTGGGGGGTGAAGCAGGAGGTCAGCCGTTAGAGCAGCCGTTGCCCATGGCGCTGTAACGCAGGATGTGTCGTTGGCCGTGAGAGTCTTCGTATTCCATTTTCATCGGTACAACTTCACACACGTTCGGCGTTTCGCTCATGGAGATCACTTTGGCGATGTCCAGATGGGTGGAGTAGGTGTATTCCTCTATTGCCGGTTGTTGCTGCGCGACATCAGCCGGGACCTCGTTTGCCATGGCGGTTGCGCACAGACTGCTGAGGGCCAGAACTAATAAAGCTTTCATTTCGGATTTACCTTTTGGAGGTCGAAAGGGGGCACGCAATCTTGTTGGGATTGCGCGTGGAGCTTCGGTATCAGGGTTTTGATTAACTGCCTTCGTGGGGGCTGCAACTGGGTTAATCAGGTTGCCTTGTTGGCGTGGCTGATTTTAGGTGTACGCGCCTCGTCCATATAGCCGTGGATTTGATAAACACTTTTGACGTATTTCGTAACAATCCCCGAAAACTGGGTAATTACGCCCTGTGTAGGAGCTGGCGCAGGCTGCGATCTTTTGATCCCGTTTTTTAAGAGCAAGGTCAAAAGATCGCAGCCTGCGGCAGCTCCTACCTCGTTTGGGGGACGACGAAACGTCTGCGGTTTGGCAGGCTGGGGACCTATTTACGACATTTTGTAGGGGCTTGTTACTACCATCGTCGAATGGTTCTATAGCCCCGGCCCGGCTAAAACAGGGTCATACAAAAACAACTATTCCACCGAGGTAAGAAAGATGAGTGCGGCTTCCCTGTATCCCGTTCGTCCCGAGGTTCTGGCTAACACGCTGACCGACGAGGCGACCTACAAGGCCATGTACCAGCAGTCGGTCGTCAACCCGGACGGCTTCTGGCGCGAGCAAGCCAAGCGCCTCGACTGGATCAAGCCTTTCACCACGGTGAAGCAGACTTCCTTCGACGATCACCATGTCGACATCAAATGGTTCGCCGACGGCACCCTGAACGTTTCCTACAACTGCCTCGACCGTCATCTGGCCGAGCGCGGTGATCAGGTCGCGATCATCTGGGAAGGCGATGACCCTGCCGAAAGCCGCAACATCACTTACCGCGAACTGCACGAGCAAGTGTGCAAGTTCGCCAACGCCCTGCGTGGCCAGGACGTACACCGCGGCGACGTGGTGACTATCTATATGCCGATGATCCCCGAAGCCGTGGTCGCCATGCTGGCCTGTACCCGGATCGGCGCGATTCACTCGGTGGTGTTCGGCGGTTTCTCGCCGGAAGCCCTGGCCGGTCGTATCATCGACTGCAAATCCAAAGTGGTGATCACGGCCGACGAAGGCATTCGTGCCGGCAAGAAGATCCCGCTCAAGGCCAACGTCGACGACGCCCTGACCAACCCGGAAACCAGCAGCATCCAGAAAGTCATCGTGTGCAAGCGCACCGGCGGCGACATCAAGTGGAACCAGCATCGCGACATCTGGTTCGAGGACCTGATGAAAGTGGCCGGCACCGTGTGCGCGCCGAAAGAGATGGGCGCCGAAGAAGCGCTGTTCATCCTTTACACCTCGGGTTCCACCGGCAAGCCGAAGGGCGTGCAGCACACCACTGGCGGCTATCTGCTGTACGCAGCCATGACCCACGAGCGCGTGTTCGACTACCGCCCGGGTGAAATCTACTGGTGCACCGCCGACGTCGGCTGGGTCACCGGCCACAGTTACATCGTCTACGGCCCGCTGGCCAACGGCGCGACCACGCTGCTGTTCGAAGGCGTGCCGAACTACCCGGACATCACCCGGGTGGCGAAGATCGTCGACAAGCACAAGGTCAACATCCTCTACACCGCACCGACCGCGATCCGCGCCATGATGGCTTCGGGCACCGCCGCTGTTGAAGGCGCCGATGGCAGCAGCCTGCGCCTGTTGGGTTCGGTGGGCGAGCCGATCAACCCGGAAGCCTGGGACTGGTACTACAAGAATGTCGGCAAGTCCCGTTGCCCGATCGTCGATACCTGGTGGCAGACCGAGACCGGCGGCAACATGATGAGCCCGCTACCGGGGGCGCACGCGCTCAAGCCAGGTTCTGCGGCGCGTCCGTTCTTCGGCGTGGTGCCGGCCCTGGTGGACAACCTGGGCAACATCGTCGAAGGCGAGGCCGAGGGCAACCTGGTGATTCTCGATTCCTGGCCAGGCCAGGCACGTACGCTGTTTGGCGACCATGACCGTTTCGTCGACACTTACTTCAAGACCTTCCGTGGCATGTACTTCACCGGTGACGGTGCGCGTCGTGACGCTGACGGTTACTACTGGATCACCGGTCGCGTGGACGACGTGCTCAACGTATCCGGCCACCGCATGGGCACCGCCGAGATCGAAAGCGCGATGGTCGCTCACCCGAAAGTCGCCGAAGCCGCAGTGGTCGGTGTGCCGCACGACATCAAGGGGCAGGGCATTTATGTTTATGTCACTCTTAAAAACGGTGAAGAGCCGAGCGAGCAGCTGCGCCTGGAACTGAAAAACTGGGTGCGCAAGGAGATCGGTCCGATTGCTTCGCCTGATGTGATCCAGTGGGCGCCGGGGCTGCCGAAGACTCGTTCGGGCAAGATCATGCGCCGGATTCTGCGCAAGATTGCGACGGCTGAGTACGATGGGTTGGGTGATATTTCCACCCTGGCTGATCCGAGTGTGGTGCAGCATTTGATTGATACCCACAAGACGATGAATGTCGCGTAAGCGCGGGTTCTGAGTCACTGAAAGCCCTGTCAGGTGTTGAGCCTGGCGGGGCTTTTGTTTTTGAAGATCAAAAGATCGCAGCCTTCGGCAGCTCCTACAGAGGAACGCGATTCATGTAGGAGCTGCCGAAGGCTGCGATCATTTGATCTTCAACCAATAATTATCGGCTTCCTCTGTGGGCGGTTTCCTACTGTTACCTGCGTTCTTTCAGGTTACTGAATGTGTAACCGCGTCGCGCCAATACGGGGCATTGGGAAACGTCGGTACTCAAATCCGGTCCTTAAATGCCCTTGAAAAAAATAAGCCATTACACTGCGCTTGCCGGATTAGAAGGGTTTGCCAATAATAGGCCCGCAATTTGCAATATAGATCGGTTCAATATCTTTTGCTCTTGCATGATTTTGCAGGGCTGTCAACGTGCTAAAACGGCTTTCTCAGTGCTTCTGTAATTAGTTGTCGCATTGAAGAAATATCGGCCTCGGGCCTGTCGTTAGAATGCCGATCACTCGCTCGTCGTTGCTCGTGTTGAATTTCAACACCCGCTTCCCAGGACGCAGCACTGCTTTCCGGTTCCACTCACTCGCATATTGGGCTGTTGCTCACTCTGCCGTTTTTGCCCTTTACCGATGGAGTCCCAAGATGAAGAAACTCGTGCTGCTTGGCGCCCTGGCACTGTCCGTGCTGTCCTTGCCAACCTTCGCCGATGAAAAACCTCTGAAAATCGGTATCGAGGCGGCTTACCCTCCGTTCGCGTCCAAGGCACCGGACGGCAGCATCGTTGGTTTCGACTACGACATCGGCAACGCGCTGTGTGAAGAAATGAAGGTCAAGTGCGTGTGGGTCGAGCAAGAGTTCGACGGTCTGATCCCTGCGCTCAAGGTGCGCAAGATCGACGCGATCCTGTCGTCCATGTCGATCACTGAAGATCGCAAGAAGTCCGTGGACTTCACCAACAAGTACTACAACACCCCGGCTCGCCTGGTCATGAAAGCCGGCACTCAGGTCAGCGAAGGCCTGACCGAGCTCAAGGGCAAGAACATCGGTGTGCAGCGTGGTTCCATCCACGAGCGTTTCGCCCGCGAAGTCCTGGCCCCGCTGGGTGCCGAGATCAAGCCTTACGGTTCGCAGAACGAGATTTACCTTGACGTGGCCGCCGGCCGCCTCGACGGCACCGTGGCAGACGCTACGCTTCTGGATGACGGTTTCCTGAAAACCGACGCCGGTAAAGGTTTCGCCTTCGTCGGCCCTGCGTTCACCGACGTCAAATACTTCGGCGACGGCGTAGGCATCGCGGTTCGCAAGGGTGACAAGGAAGATCTGGACAAGCTCAACAATGCTATCGCGGCCATCCGTGCGAACGGCAAATACAAGCAAATCCAGGACAAGTACTTCGCCTTCGATATCTACGGCAAGTAACTCGTCCCAGCGACAAGTCCGAAATGGCGCAAGCAACAGGATCTCTGAGGTTTGCGCCATTTTTTCATCCCAACTTTCGAGGACCTGAATCATGTTGAAAGGCTACGGGGCTGTCATCCTCGATGGCGCTTGGCTGACGCTTCAGCTCGCCTTGTCGTCCATGGCCATGGCCATCGTTCTGGGCCTGATCGGCGTGGCACTGCGTCTGTCGCCGGTGCGCTGGCTGGCCTGGCTGGGCGACCTGTATTCCACGGTGATCCGCGGTATTCCCGACCTGGTGCTGATCCTGCTGATTTTCTACGGTGGCCAGGACCTGCTCAACCGCGTCGCACCGCTGCTCGGCTTTGACGAGTACATCGACCTGAACCCGTTGGCGGCCGGTATCGGCACCTTGGGCTTCATCTTCGGTGCGTACCTGTCGGAAACCTTCCGTGGCGCCTTCATGGCGATCCCCAAGGGCCAGGCCGAAGCCGGCATGGCTTACGGCATGAGCAGTTTCCAGGTGTTCTTCCGGGTGTTGGTGCCGCAGATGATTCGTCTGGCGATTCCGGGTTTCACCAACAACTGGCTGGTATTGACCAAGGCTACCGCGCTGATTTCGGTGGTGGGTCTGCAAGACATGATGTTCAAGGCCAAGCAGGCGGCCGATGCCACCCGCGAGCCTTTCACCTTCTTCCTCGCAGTGGCGGCGATGTACCTGGTGATCACCAGTGTGTCGTTGCTGGCATTGCGTCACCTTGAGAAGCGCTACTCGGTAGGCGTAAGGGCGGCTGATCTATGATCTTCGACTACAACGTCATCTGGGAGGCCATGCCGCTGTACCTCGGCGGCCTGGTGACCACCCTCAAACTGCTCGCGCTGTCGCTGTTCTTCGGCTTGCTGTGCGCCTTGCCGCTGGGCCTGATGCGCGTCTCGAAGAACTCGGTCGTCAACATGTCGGCCTGGCTCTACACCTATGTGATCCGTGGCACGCCGATGCTGGTGCAGCTGTTCTTGATCTACTACGGTCTGGCGCAGTTCGAAGCGGTGCGTGAAAGCTTCCTCTGGCCGTGGCTGTCCAGCGCAACGTTCTGTGCGTGCCTGGCGTTCGCGATCAACACCAGCGCCTACACCGCCGAAATCATCGCCGGCAGCCTGCGTGCCACGCCGAACGGCGAGATCGAAGCGGCCAAGGCCATGGGCATGTCGCGGGTCAAGATGTACAAGCGCATTCTGCTGCCGTCGGCCCTGCGCCGTGCGCTGCCGCAGTACAGCAACGAGGTGATCATGATGCTGCAGACCACCAGTCTGGCGTCCATCGTGACCCTGATCGACATCACCGGTGCCGCGCGCACGGTCAACGCCCAGTTCTACCTGCCGTTCGAGGCGTACATCACGGCCGGCGTGTTCTACCTGTGCCTGACCTTCATCCTGGTGAAGCTGTTCAAGATGGCCGAGCGCCGCTGGCTGGGCTACCTGGCCCCGCGCAAGCACTGAATACCACTGACTGACTGTTTTTGTGAGAACCGACAGCATGTACAAACTTGAAGTCCAAGACCTGCATAAACGCTATGGCAGTCACGAAGTGCTCAAGGGCGTGTCCCTGAAAGCGGCAGCCGGCGATGTAATCAGCATCATCGGTTCCAGTGGCTCCGGCAAAAGTACTTTCCTGCGCTGCATCAACCTGCTGGAGCAGCCGCACGCGGGCAAGATCCTGCTCAACAACGAAGAGCTCAAGCTGGTGGCGAACAAGGACGGCGCGCTGAAGGCTGCCGACCCGAAACAGCTGCAACGCATGCGTTCGCGCCTGTCGATGGTGTTCCAGCATTTCAACCTGTGGTCGCACATGACCGCGCTGGAAAACATCATGGAAGCGCCGGTGCATGTGCTGGGCATGTCCAAGGCCGAGGCCCGCGACAAGGCCGAGCACTACCTGAACAAGGTAGGCGTGGCCCATCGCAAGGATGCTTACCCTGGGCACATGTCCGGCGGCGAGCAGCAGCGCGTGGCCATTGCCCGTGCGTTGGCGATGGAGCCGGAAGTGATGCTGTTCGACGAACCGACTTCCGCCCTCGACCCGGAGCTGGTCGGCGACGTGCTGAAAGTCATGCAGGCCCTGGCCCAGGAAGGCCGGACCATGGTCGTGGTGACCCACGAAATGGGCTTTGCCCGTGAAGTGTCGAACCAGTTGGTGTTCCTGCACAAAGGTGTGGTCGAAGAAAGCGGCAACCCGCGCGAAGTGCTGGTGAACCCGCAATCCGAGCGTTTGCAGCAATTTCTCTCGGGTAGCCTGAAGTAATCAGGGCTGCCGTTGTGCACCTTGTAGGAGCTGCCGAAGGCTGCGATCTTTTGATCTTGATTTTTCGAGTCAAAAGATCGCAGCCTCGTTTCACTCGACAGCTCCTACAGGTTTGATCTCTGCTGGTTTTAAGATTTGCGTTCATTTACGGGCTAGCATTGGCCCATGCCTTCATCACTGTTCTCCGCTTCGGATTGCCCACCATGACTGCCCATCGAATTGGTTTCCTGATTTGGCCCAGCACTAAAGCACTGACGCTTGCGCTGGCTGAGGAGGCCTTGCGTGTTGCCCAGCGTGTGCATCCGGACGTGGTTTACGAGTTGTCGTTCCTGCAGGCCGAACCGCCGGCCGAAAGCGCCTGGCAATTGCCGGGCGAGGCGTGGGCCGGCAAGCTCGAAAACTTCCAGAAACTGTTCCTGCTCGCTGACGAACCACCGACCGCACTGGCGCCGGCGCTCAGCAGTGCGCTCAAGCAACTGGTGCGTTCCGGTTGCGTGATCGGCGGTCTGTCGGCCGGTGTTTACCCGTTGGCACAGCTGGGTTTGCTCGACGGTTATCGCGCGGCGGTGCATTGGCGCTGGCAGGACGATTTCGCCGAGCGCTTTCCGAAGGTCATTGCCACCAGCCACCTGTTCGACTGGGATCGCGATCGCCTGACGGCGTGCGGCGGCATGTCGGTGCTCGACTTGTTGCTGGCGGTGCTGGCCCGCGACCACGGTGCGGAACTGGCCGGGGCGGTGTCCGAGGAACTGGTGGTCGAGCGCATCCGTGAGGGCGGCGAACGCCAGCGTATTCCGTTGCAGAACCGCCTCGGTTCCAGCCATCCGAAGCTCACCCAGGCGGTGTTGCTGATGGAAGCCAACATCGAAGAGCCGCTGACCACCGACGAAATCGCCCAGCACGTGTGCGTGTCCCGTCGGCAACTGGAGCGCATTTTCAAGCAATACCTCAACCGTGTGCCGAGCCAGTACTACCTGGAACTGCGCCTGAACAAGGCCCGGCAGATGTTGATGCAAACCAGCAAGTCGATCATCCAGATCGGCCTGTCCTGTGGCTTCTCCTCGGGGCCGCATTTCTCCAGCGCCTATCGCAATTTCTTCGGTGCCACGCCGCGGGAAGATCGCAACCAGCGGCGCAGCAGCAGCCCGTTCGAGTTGTCATCGGTGCCGCCGGAGCGCGGTTGATCCGCGCCTGATACCGATCAGTCTTCCGGTTCGGACGCCTCGGAAGTCGACATCTCCAATTCTGCCCGATCAATCACTTCCTGAACCCCGAAGTCGACGCTGGTCAACCTGAAGTACTCAAGCAGGATTTGCAGGCTTTCTTCAGAGAGCGGATTACCCCGCAGGCTGATGCTTTCGGCGACCTCCAACGGCATTTCGAGGAGGTCGGCGGGTATCTGGCTGATCGTGTTGCCGCTCAGGTCTACGATTTCCAGGCTCTTGAGTTGCATCAGCCCGGCGGGTAATTCGGGGAGCCCGCAGTTGTCCAGTTGCAGGGTTGCCAGGTCCGTCATCTGGCTGATATCCGGAGCCAGCCCCAGGGGATTGTTTCTCAAATCGATGAATTCCAGGCGGGCCATCTCGGCCAGGTTCAGGACCGACTCCGGGGACAGGGTGATGTTGCAGTCAGGGAGATTGAGCGAGCTCAAATCGCTCATCCGGAAGATCGCCTCCGGGATATTGCCCAGCCTGAAGTCGTTGATAACGAGGGTCTTGAGTTTGGGGAAGCACTCCAGGAACCCCGTGACACCCGAAGTCAGGCCACTCTCGCTCTCCAGGTAGACCAGAGAAACATGGCTGAAATCTGCGCTAAGTGTCGGAAGGTGACCGGTAATCCACGTGTTCAGGCTCAGGTCATAAGTAGTCGCTTGCAGCGAGTCGTTGAGGTTCACTGGATCGGTTTCCCGGCGCCAGCAGCGCAGTACGGACTCTCTGAATGCGTCCCGCGTCGAATGTTCGATCAGCAGTTGCTGGGCAGTGAACGGTTGATTGCTGTGGGGGTGGACGGCTGGAATATTGCCGGTCCAGGCCGACAGGTCGTGTTCAAGGGTGGTGAGTTCGGCTTCCAGGCGGGTCAATGCGATTCGCCCCTCGTCCAGTGTGCCGGGTAGCAGGAACACGAATTTGCTGGCGTCCTCCTGGTCCATCATGGGGTACAGCGCCTGGGTGCGGTCGATATCTGCTTGCTCGGCAAAGATACCGAAGTCCTGATGGGTCTGTTGGAAGTGCTGTTTGAGGCGTTCACGGGTTGCGCTGGAAAACGGATTGTTGGCCAGGTCGAAACCCTCCTGGGTGCGTTGTTGCAGCGTGAACAGTGCGCTGGGCAACTCTTTGATCTGGTTATCATTGAGTAGGGCGGTGCGCAGGCGCGGACGAGTCAGCAAGTTGCGCGGTAGTTCAGTGATGCCCGTCTGCGATAAATCGATGTAGTTCAAGTCCGGCATGCTGCCGAAATCGGGTGTCAGGCCCAAGGGGTTGTTGTACAAGTCCAAAGTGGTCAACTGATGCAGGCCCTCGAGCCCGAGCTGGCTTTCGGGGCTGAGGGTGATCGAGCAATTGCTCAGAATGAGCTCTTCGAGTCGCAGCGATGGAAGGGTGTCTGGCAAGCGGCCAAGGTTGAAGTCTCGCAGTTTCAGGATGCGTAGGCCCGTAAAGCCGCGCAGAAACTCGTGCAGGCCCCGCGTGGCGCTACCACCATCGAGCCTTAGCATTGTGACGCCGCTGAAGTCGGTGTCCAGTGTTGGCAATTGGCCAATGATGGCTTGGGAGAAGTTGAAGTCGACTGTTTCAAGAGTCGTTTCGGGAAGGGTCCATTGCTGGCGCCAACAGTCGGCCAGATCGATAGTGAATTGACGGCGGACCTGCTGTTGCGCAGCGAACTGCCCGGGCGTGATCCTGATTTGCGTGTCTGGAATAAACAGCGGAATTTCATCTCGCCAGGATGAAAGTGCCTCCAGCAGTTGCGTGTGTTGAGTCATGAGTCGACTCAGCTCTGCTCGCGGTCCGCCGGGATGCAGTTGCAAGCGTTCGATGAAGGCGTCGAGTTCTTCGGCGGATAGATGGGGAAACAGTGTCTGTGCCCGACCTTGCAAGGTGGGTATGTTGCGTGGCATTTGACGATACCCGTCACCGCCACCGAGCAAGCGCATCACTTTTGGGTCGTAGGTGGGTTTGAGGTCGGGGTGTTGAATCAGCAGTGCGCGCAATGCATCGCGGCTCAAGGCGTGCTGGCGAATCAGCTGCTTGAGCCGTTCACCTTCACCGATATTCAGATTCAAGGCCGCCCGTTCGCTGTCCGGCATGGCCTGTAGCAGGCAGGTGTAGAGCGAGCCCATGCCGCTGAGTTCTTCGCCGTCATGATCGAAGGGCTGATAGGAACCCTCTTCTCCGAGCACCAGCACTTTACGCAGGGGCGCGTCGATACGGCCAAGGCTGTCGATCAGCGGGCCCTCATGGGCGTACTGGCGGATTTCCAGTCGTAGCTCTGCCGTCCAGCCCGGCAGTTTTTCCAGGGTGTGCAAGGCCAGCCGGTCGGTGTCGAGGTTGTTCTCGGTCGATGGCAGATCAAGCCCCTCGTAGGCGCGTGTCACCCGTACTTGCAATCCGGCCTCCCGGCTCAACTCGACCAGGCGAGGGGCAAGGATTGAGTTTTTCAGCTGCTGCAGTTCCTGATCGCTTGCCGTGTCCACAATCGCTTGTGCAACGCTGCGTGGCAATCCGGGCTCGGCATCCATGACCACTTGTATGGCTGCGCGAGCGCCACGTTCGAGTCTGCGGTAACGTTGATCGAACAGGCTTTGCCGTTTCTGTTCGGCAAGCCGCGCGAGTATCTTGCGCAATCGCTGCACCCGCTTTTCCAGGCCAGGGGAGGGGTGGCCGAATTCTTCGCTCATCAGCGTTCTGGCTTCGCTGTCCGACAGGGTCTGGAGGAAGGTTTTCAGCAGGTCGCCGTCGGTGAGGCGGGTGGTATCGATTTGCACCACGGGTACATCGGGCGCCGGGCTTTGCCAAAGGGTTTGCGCTTTTTTGTCGATCAGTCGCAAGCCTTTGTTTGCCGGCCAGTAACCGTTTTCATTGAGCAGTTCCAGCTGTGTCACCGGATCCGCCTTGAGGAAGTGCTCCGGCTGGTCACTGCCGATCTGATCGATAAAGGTCTGTATGTCCTGATCGATCCCGAAGCGTTTGAGTGTGTCGGCCAATAGCGGCGGTACCCGCCCGGTATTCACGTGCATCTTGCGCAGGACATCTTCGTGGCTGCCGCTGATGCTGAGGATGCGTTCGCGAGTACTGGCCGAAAATCGCTGCATGTCCGGGCCGACACGGTGCAGTACGGTGGCCTGGTCCCAGCTCAACGGCTGGTCGAGTTCGGTTTGCCAGGCACCGGCACCGTTGTGTCGCAGTTTTGGTTTGTAGGCGTCAGGGCGGGAGGGGTGGTCGATGTGGTACCCGCCGGTTAGTGGATCCTTGCTCACGGCGTAGTGCTTGTTTTCCAGGAGTAGCAGGTTTTTGCCCTGATACGGGTGCTGGCCCAGTTCATTCGGTTTTGCATCCTTGGGTAACGCCGAGGGATGTTCATAGCCGGTCAGGTCGGGCTGCCAGTAGCGGGTGTCGCCGTTTGGCCGTTTTACCGTATTGAAGCCGTCGATGAATTCAACGATCTCCCGGGGCAATACCGAACGAAATTCGCCAGCGGCGATCGCCCCTCCTGCGGCAAAGGTCCCCAGTTGCACTGCGGACTCCACCACACCCATCAAGTGCCCGAAGGCCTCGCGACTCCGCTCCTCGGCCCAGTCGACCACGCTTTCGAAGGTTTCGTCGAGCAACTGGTAGGCCATGTAGCCGAGCATCAGTTCGCCGAGAAACGGCACGAATGGCAGTGCCACGAAAGCGGCGATGTTCAGCAGTGCCGAGGCGATCTCCGTGAAGGAATCCCACAGCGCCCAGCGGGCTTTCTGGTCGACCGTTGCAGTGGACACCGCGATCACCCGCGCATCGTTGAGGATTTTGTTGAGCTTGCTCTGGTAGAGGTGAGTCCACAGTTCTGCTGTGACAGGCGTTGCCACGATCTTCAGGTCCGCGCGCGGGTTGGGCTGTTGCCGCCAGGTTGGACGAGGATCGCCTGGCTGGACCGGTTGCCAGGTGATCGGGACAAGCAGTTGGTTCAGCTGTGCGAAAAAGTGACCGCGATCTTCATGGTTAATGAAGCGACTGAAAAGCTGTTGATAGGCGGGGTCGAGCAGGCGTCGGCCCAGTTCCTCGGCGAAGGCCGCAGACGAGGGGTATTCCTTGATCGGCTGTTCGGGGTCGCCCGGTATATAAGCCACCACGCGAACCACTTCCCGGGCGCGCTCCAGGTCCGGGGCAAACAGCAGGATGCCGGTGAGGCTCGCGTTGAGGATCTTCAGGTCATGACAGCGCCATGGCTGCTTGTGCTGCGGCAGGTTGTCGAGCAGGCCGAGAATAAGGCTGTGGGTGTCGCTGCCCAGGTTTTTTTGCATCTGCGCCAGGTGCAATGCAGCGGTGATTGCGGATTTCTGGCTGTCGCGGATTTTCCCTCGCAGCAGCGCCGAGTCCACCGGATTGCCGATACTCAGATTGTCTTCCAGATAGGTTTTATAGCGCTGGCCGATGTCCAGCTCCCGGCACATGGCGGTAAAGACCGTGACAGGCATTTTTTCCAGGATCTGCGGCAAGGTCAGGAATTGCCCGTTGGAGGATGGCGCGGTGATGTACGTCGAGGCGGGTTCGAAGGCATCTGCAAGGGTCTCGGCACTTTCGAAATTGTGCAGTGCGGCATCCAGCAGCGATACCGTCCAGGTGCGCGCAGCGCCTGACTTCAGGCGTAACCACGGCAGGTGATCAGGCAGGTAGAGGCGCAAAAACGTTTCGCGCACATTCAGATCCAGGCCGAAGCGGCGCTTGATTTCGGCCTGGAGCAGCGGCTCGGCGAAATCCGCGGGGTTTTGCAGGTTGGCCAGCGCCTTGTCGACCTGATTCTGGCTGGAGATCTGTCGGGCGATCAGCCTGGGGAGTTTCGTGTGGTGATGTTTCGATGCAGCCTTTAGTCCGGCGGGCAGAGTGGGAGTGATGTTGCGCAGCGCCTCGCGTCTGTGAGGCGCCGCCTGGCGCAGCCAAGGGGGGATCACATTTTGCAGATGCTGGAAATGAGCGTCCGGCCTGAAAGCGTCGCAGGCAATAGTGGCAGTGGATTCGGTAATCATGGGGGCAGTGGCCGTTGGTTTTGAAAGGCCACTAGGAAAACCC
Source organism: Pseudomonas monachiensis (assembly GCF_047345015.1). Taxonomy (NCBI): domain Bacteria; kingdom Pseudomonadati; phylum Pseudomonadota; class Gammaproteobacteria; order Pseudomonadales; family Pseudomonadaceae; genus Pseudomonas; species Pseudomonas monachiensis. Next base: position 4,748,572 of record NZ_CP178857.1, on the reverse strand, counting down.
GCGAACCTGGACGCTGTGCGGTACATATTTACCGCACTCGGGCCATTGGCAGGCGTTACAGCGCAGCAAGCCTGCCGCAAACGTCCGCCGCCAGTTAAACTGCGCCTTTGCGACCCTATATGTCGCATTGCCGTAAACCCGGGAAAATCCGGGGTTTGCGCTATAAGAAGTTGTCGCTTGGCGGCAAGGCCGGGCTGAAAACTGTCCTTACAATCCTCACCAAGCTCGCCAGTTTCAGGCGAGTGTTTTCTCTTCAGGAGACTCCGATGTCCGTTGAGCACGCTGCGGTACAACGCGCCGATTTCGATCAGGTAATGGTTCCCAACTATGCGCCTGCCGCATTCATTCCTGTGCGTGGCGCCGGTTCCCGCGTTTGGGACCAGTCCGGCCGCGAGCTGATCGACTTTGCCGGCGGGATTGCCGTCAACGTATTGGGTCACGCCCATCCGGCGCTGGTCGGTGCCTTGACCGAGCAGGCGAACAAGCTGTGGCACGTGTCCAACGTGTTCACCAATGAGCCGGCCCTGCGCCTGGCACACAAGCTGGTCGACGCCACCTTTGCCGAGCGCGCTTTCTTCTGCAACTCCGGCGCCGAAGCCAACGAGGCCGCCTTCAAGCTGGCCCGTCGTGTCGCGTTCGACCGTTATGGCAGCGAGAAGTACGAAATCATCGCCGCGCTCAACAGCTTCCACGGCCGTACCTTGTTCACCGTGAACGTCGGTGGCCAGTCGAAGTACTCCGATGGCTTCGGTCCGAAGATCACCGGCATCACCCACGTGCCGTACAACGATCTGGCCGCGTTGAAAGCTGCCGTTTCCGACAAGACCTGCGCCGTGGTCCTGGAGCCTATTCAGGGTGAGGGCGGCGTACTGCCGGCCGAACTGGCCTACCTGCAAGGCGCCCGCGAACTGTGCAACGAGCACAACGCGCTGCTGGTGTTCGACGAAGTGCAAACCGGCATGGGCCGTACCGGCCACCTGTTCGCCTACCAGCATTACGGTGTGATCCCGGACATCCTGACCAGCGCCAAGAGCCTGGGCGGTGGTTTCCCGATCGCCGCCATGCTGACCACCGAAGACCTGGCCAAGCACCTGGTCGTCGGCACCCACGGCACCACTTACGGCGGCAACCCGCTGGCGTGTGCTGTCGCCGAAGCCGTGATCGACGTGATCAACACCCCTGAGGTGCTGGCTGGTGTCAACGCCAAGCATGACAAGTTCAAGGCCCGCCTTGAGCAGATCGGCGAGAAGTACGGCCTGTTCACCCAGGTCCGTGGCCTGGGCCTGTTGATCGGCTGTGTGCTGAGCGATGCCTGGAAAGGCAAGGCCAAGGACATTTTCAACGCCGCTGAGCAAGAAGGCCTGATGATTCTGCAAGCCGGCCCGGACGTGGTGCGTTTCGCCCCGAGCCTGGTGGTGGAAGACGCCGATATCGATGCCGGTCTGGACCGCTTCGAACGTGCCGCGGCAAAACTGACGCAAGCCTGATAGACCCTTCGACGCCTGACCTTTCAGGCGTCGAACCCAATTTTTTATGCCGGCCCCGCTTTTATGTGAGAGCGAGCTTGCTCGCGATGAGGGCCTGACAGCCAACATCTTCGTTGCCTGACAGGACGCCATCGCGAGCAAGCTCGCTCCCACAGTGTCTCTCAGGCAGGCCAGGTTTTTTTCTCTGTAATTTTTGGATAAAGGAGTGACACCATGCTGGTGATGCGCCCCGCGCAAATGGCTGATCTGGGCGAGGTACAGCGTCTGGCTGCGGACAGTCCGATTGGTGTTACTTCCTTGCCGGATGACGTTGAACGCCTGAGCGACAAGATCGCGGCAAGCGAAGCTTCGTTCGCCGCCGAAGTGAGTTTCAACGGTGAGGAAAGCTATTTCTTCGTCCTCGAAGACTCCGCCACCGGCAAGCTGGTCGGTTGCTCGGCCATCGTGGCGTCGGCCGGTTACTCCGAGCCGTTCTACAGCTTTCGCAACGAAACCTTCGTGCACGCTTCCCGCGAGCTGAAGATTCACAACAAGATCCACGTGCTCTCGCAGTGCCATGACCTGACCGGCAACAGCTTGCTGACCAGTTTCTATGTGCAGCGCGAGCTGGTGGGTTCGCCGTGGTCGGAGCTCAACTCCCGTGGCCGCTTGCTGTTCGTGGCCAGCCATCCGGAGCGTTTTGCCGATTCCGTGGTGACCGAGATCGTCGGTTACAGCGATGAAAACGGCGACTCGCCATTCTGGGATGCCATCGGTCGCAACTTCTTCGACCTCAACTACGCCGAGGCCGAGCGTCTGTGCGGGCTGAAAAGCCGTACGTTCCTCGCCGAACTGATGCCGCATTACCCGATCTACGTGCCACTGCTGCCGGACTCCGCTCAGGAAGCCATGGGCCAGGTGCACCCGCGGGCGCAGATCACCTTCGACATCCTGATGCGCGAAGGCTTCGAGACCGATCACTACATCGACATTTTCGACGGTGGCCCGACCCTGCATGCCCGTGTCTCGGGGATCCGTTCGATCGCCCAGAGCCGTGTGGTGCCGGTGAAGATCGGCGAACCGGTCAAAGGTGTCGGTCGCCAGTATCTGGTGGCCAATGCCCAGTTGCAGGATTACCGCGCAGTGATGCTCGAGCTCGATTACGCGCCGGGCAAACCGGTGACCCTGGACCTGGAAGCGGCCGAAGCCCTGGGCGTCGGCGAGGGTGCCAGCGTGCGCCTGGTGGCGGTTTAACAGCGGCCTGGCCTGATTGCTTGTTTAGAAAGCAGCGAAGTTTCACGGGTGGCGCAAGCGGCCCGTTTGAGGAGATAGCATGATCGTTCGTCCCGTACGCAGCAGCGATTTACCCGCTCTGATCGACCTGGCCCGCAGCACCGGTACCGGCCTGACCACCTTGCCGGCCAACGAAGAGCGGCTGGCCCATCGGGTCGGCTGGGCCGAGAAGACCTTTCGCGGCGAAGCCGGGCGGGGCGATGCGGACTACCTGTTCGTGCTCGAAGATGACGACGGTCGCGTGGTGGGTATTTCCGCCATTGCCGGCGCCGTCGGCCTGCGTGAGCCCTGGTACAACTTCCGGGTCGGTCTGACGGTCAGCGCTTCGCAAGAGCTGAACATCTATCGCGAAATCCCGACGCTGTTCCTGGCCAACGACCTGACCGGCAACTCCGAGCTGTGCTCGCTGTTCCTGCACGCCGATTATCGTACCGGCCTCAACGGCCGCATGTTGTCCAAGGCGCGGATGCTGTTTATCGCCGAATTCCCGCAACTGTTCGGCAACAAGATCATTGCCGAGATGCGCGGTGTTTCCGACGAGGCCGGGCGTTCGCCGTTCTGGGAAAGTCTGGGGCGGCACTTCTTCAAGATGGAATTCAGCCAGGCTGACTACCTGACCGGTGTCGGCAACAAGGCGTTCATCGCCGAACTGATGCCGAAATTCCCGCTGTACACCTGCTTCCTGTCGCCGGACGCGCGCAACGTGATCGGTCAGGTTCATCCGGACACCGAGCCGGCGCTGGCCATGCTCAAGAGCGAAGGTTTCAGCTACCAGGGCTACGTCGACATTTTCGACGCAGGTCCTGCGATCGAGTGCGAAACCGGCAAGATCCGCGCCGTGCGTGACAGCCAGGCACTGGTGCTGGCCGTCGGCACGCCGGGTGACGATGCCACGCCATTTATCATTCACAACCGCAAGCGCGAGGACTGCCGGATCACTGCTGCGCCGGCACGTCTGGCCGCCGGTACCCTGGTGGTCGATCCGCAGACCGCCAAACGTCTTCAACTCAACGCTGGCGACCAAGTACGCGCCGTGGCGTTGTCCGCTGCTCGGGAGTCGAAATAATGAAGTCGCTTTACATTGCAGGTGAATGGCTGGCAGGTGGGGGCGAAGCCTTCGAATCGCTGAACCCGGTGACCCAGCAGGTGCTGTGGTCCGGCGTTGGCGCCACCGCCGGTCAAGTCGAGTCGGCTGTGCAAGCTGCGCGTCAGGCGTTCCCGGACTGGGCGCGGCGTACCCTGCAAGAGCGTATCTCGGTGCTGGAAGCCTTTGCCGCCGCGCTGAAGAATCACGCTGACGAACTGGCTCATACCATCGGCGAAGAAACCGGCAAACCCCTGTGGGAAGCGGCGACCGAAGTCACCAGCATGGTCAACAAGGTTGCCATCTCGGTGCAGAGCTACCGCGAACGTACCGGCGAGAAGAGCGGCCCGCTGGGTGACGCCACCGCAGTGCTGCGCCACAAGCCCCACGGTGTGGTGGCGGTGTTTGGTCCTTACAACTTCCCGGGTCACCTGCCGAACGGTCATATCGTGCCGGCACTGCTGGCCGGTAACAGCGTGCTGTTCAAGCCAAGCGAACTGACACCGAAAGTCGCCGAGCTGACGGTCAAGTGCTGGATCGAGGCTGGCCTGCCAGCAGGCGTATTGAACCTGCTGCAAGGCGCTCGCGAAACCGGCATCGCCCTGGCGGCGAACCCGGGTATCGACGGTCTGTTCTTCACCGGTTCCAGCCGCACCGGCAATCACCTGCACCAGCAGTTCGCCGGTCGTCCGGACAAGATCCTCGCGCTGGAAATGGGCGGTAACAACCCGCTGGTGGTCGATCAGGTCGCTGACCTCGATGCCGCGGTGTACACCATCATTCAGTCGGCGTTCATCTCCGCTGGCCAGCGTTGCACCTGTGCCCGCCGCTTGCTGGTGCCGCAAGGTGCCTGGGGTGATACGTTGCTGGCGCGCCTGGTGGCGGTCAGCTCGACCATTGAGGTCGGTGCTTTCGATCAGCAACCGGCGCCGTTCATGGGCTCGGTGGTTTCCCTCGGTGCGGCCAAAGCGTTGATGGATGCGCAAGAACATCTGCTGGCCAACGGCGCCGTGGCGCTGCTGGAAATGACTCAGCCTCAGGCTCAATCGGCCTTGCTGACCCCGGGCATCCTGGACGTGAGCGCCGTTGCCGATCGTCCTGACGAAGAGCTGTTCGGCCCGTTGTTGCAGGTGATCCGCTACGCTGATTTTGAAGCGGCGATCGCTGAAGCCAACGACACCGCCTACGGTCTGGCCGCCGGCCTGCTGTCGGATTCCGAAGCGCGTTACCAGCAATTCTGGCTGGAAAGCCGTGCCGGTATCGTCAACTGGAACAAGCAACTGACCGGCGCCGCGAGCAGCGCGCCATTCGGCGGCGTCGGCGCCTCGGGCAACCACCGCGCCAGCGCCTACTACGCGGCTGATTACTGCGCGTACCCGGTGGCCTCGCTGGAAACGCCGAGCCTGGTGATGCCGTCGGCCCTTACGCCTGGCGTGAAAATGGCGTAACGCCCATTCGCGGGCAAGCCCGCTCCCACAAGGACTGCGTCGAACACAAAATTTGTGAACACTGCTGAACCTGTGGGAGCGGGCTTGCCCGCGAAGGCCGCGACTCGGTCGCACTGAACAGTTAGTTACTGAAGCCTATAACAACAGATTCTCGTGGAGCCTCGCTGATGAAATCCTATGAAGTCAATTTTGACGGTCTAGTGGGGCCGACCCATAACTACGGCGGCCTGTCCTACGGCAACGTCGCGTCCCAGAGCAACAGCCAGCAGTCTTCCAACCCCAAGGAAGCGGCGCTGCAAGGCCTGGCAAAGATGAAAGCGCTGATGGAAATAGGTTTCCAGCAAGGCGTACTGGCACCGCAAGAGCGCCCGGATGTGGCCGCACTGCGTCGCCTGGGCTTTGGCGGCACCGACGCTCAAGTGATCGAGCGCGCCGCCAAAGACGCGATGCCGCTGCTGGTGGCCAGTTGCTCGGCCTCGAGCATGTGGGTGGCCAACGCCGCCACGGTCAGCCCGAGCGCCGACACCGCTGATGGTCGCGTGCATTTCACCGCCGCCAACCTCAACTGCAAATACCACCGCAGCATCGAACACCCGACCACCAGCCGCGTGCTGGGGGCGATGTTCGCTGACCAGCAACACTTCGCCCACCACGCCGCCTTGCCGGCCGTGGCGCAGTTCGGTGACGAAGGTGCGGCCAACCACACCCGTTTCTGCCGTGAATACGGCGAAGCCGGTGTCGAATTCTTCGTGTTCGGTCGCAGCGCGTTCGATACTCGCTACCCGGCACCGCAGAAGTACCCGGCGCGCCAGACCCTCGAAGCGTCCCAGGCCGTTGCCCGTTTGCACGGCTTGAGCGATGACGGCGTGGTCTACGCCCAGCAGAACCCGTCGGTGATCGATCAGGGCGTGTTCCACAACGACGTGATTGCGGTCGGTAATGGCGAAGTGCTGTTCTATCACGAGGACGCGTTCCTCGAGACCGAGAAGATGCTCGCTGAATTGCAGAGCAAACTCGCCAAGGTCGGTGGGAAATTTCAGTCCGTCTGCGTACCGCGCTCCGCAGTAAGCGTGGAAGACGCCGTTCGTTCCTACCTGTTCAATAGCCAACTGCTGTCGCGTCCTGACGGCTCCATGCTGTTGATCGTGCCGGAAGAATGCCGTGGCAACGAGCGTGTCTGGCAGTACCTGCAGGGTTTGACCGGCTCAGGCGGCCTGATCCGCGAAGTGAAGGTCTTCGATCTCAAGCAGAGCATGCAGAACGGCGGTGGCCCGGCTTGCCTGCGGTTGCGTGTCGCACTCAACGAAACCGAACTGGCGGCCGTCAACCCAGGGGTTATCATGACGGCACCGTTGTACGGCACACTGACCGAATGGGTCGAGAAGCACTACCGCGACCGCATGACCGAAAACGATCTGGCGGACCCGCAATTGCTGCTTGAGTGCCGGACGGCACTGGATGAACTGACGCAAATCCTTAAACTGGGCGCGGTTTATCCATTCCAGATCAATTGATCGACGGCGCGCCGCCTTCTATGGCAGCGCGCTGCTTCATCTCAAACGAGAGCGTAAAGATATGAGCGATACCCTGCAGCTGATCCTTGAAGACACCGACGGCACGCAACTGGAGACTTCCTGCACCCGCGTCGCGGTCCTGTGGCAAGGCAAAGAGCTGTGGATCCAGCAGGACGGCCGTGGCCAGTTGCTGATCGGCGTAGACGTCGAAGAAGGCGACGCCGAATACGCAAACCTGCTGTTGCGCCCATTGGCGACTAATCTGGTAAGTCTGCAACTGGAGATGGAATCGGCTGAACTCGGCGACGACGAGGATCACGTTCACGGCCCGGATTGCAACCACGACCACTAAGGAAACCGCTCTATGCTCGCCCTCGGCAAACTGCTTGAACTGACCCTCGCCGGCCGCGAACCGGCGGAGAAGACTCAACTGACTGTCGAAGGCGTGCGCATGCGCTGGTTGAGCGAAGGTGCGCTGGAAGTCCGGCCACCTGAAGCCCGTGACAATGGCCTGGACCTGCTGCTGTCGGCGGGGATCCACGGCAACGAAACAGCGCCGATCGAATTGCTCGATCGCCTGTTGCACGACATTGCCCGCGGCGACTTGAAGCCGCGCGCACGTATTCTGTTCCTGTTCGGCAACCCGGAAGCGATTCGCAAAGGCGAGCGTTTCGTCGAGCAGGACGTCAATCGGCTGTTCAACGGCCGTCATGAACAAAGCAGCGGTTGCGAAGCCCTGCGCGCCTGTGAACTGGAGCGTTTGGCAGCGAGCTTCTTCAGCCTGCCGGACCGTCAGCGCCTGCACTACGACCTGCACACGGCGATTCGTGGCTCGAAAATCGAGCAGTTCGCCCTGTATCCGTGGAAAGAAGACCGCCAGCATTCCCGTCAGGAGCTGGCGCGCCTGCGTGCTGCCGGCATGGAAGCGGTGCTGTTGCAGAACAAACCGTCCATCGTGTTCAGCTCCTACACCTACGACAAACTGGGGGCCGAGGCCTTCACCCTGGAGTTGGGCAAGGCGCGGCCGTTCGGTCAGAACGACGGGGTCAACGTCTCGCTGCTGGAGAAGCGCCTCAAGCAGATCATTGAGGGCACTGAACCGGAACTGACTGAGGACGCGCTGGACGGTTTGCAGCTGTACAGCGTGGCACGGGAAATCATCAAGCACAGCGACAGCTTCCGCCTGAACCTGCCGGCGGACATCGAGAACTTTTCGGAGCTTGAAGTGGGTTACCTGCTGGCGGAAGACATCGCCAACACCCGCTGGATCATCGAGGAAGAGGGCGCCCGGATCATCTTCCCGAACCCCAGGGTGAAGAATGGTTTGCGTGCCGGCATCCTGGTTGTGCCAACCACCGACGCAAACCTGGCCTGACACAACCCCTGTAGGAGCTGCCGAAGGCTGCGATCTTTTGATCTTGTTCTTTTCAGATCAAAAGATCGCAGCCTCGTTGCACTCGTCAGCTCCTACAGGGTTTTGCGGTGTTAGACCGCTACCGCACGCGGCTCACTGCGACGTAGCGTGCGGATCTTCATCAGCGTATCCGCACAGGTCTTCGCCGCTTCCTGGCCTTTATGCTGGAAATGTTCGAAGAAGAACTTCTGGTGCTCTTCACCGGCATGGAAGTGGTGCGGGGTCAGGGACACCGAGAACACCGGCACTTCGGTTTCCAGTTGCACCTGCATCAGGCCGCTGACCACCGACTGGGCGACGAACTCGTGGCGGTAGATGCCGCCGTCCACCACCAGGGCTGCGGCGACGATGCCGGCATAACGACCGGTCTTGGCCAGCAACTTGGCGTGCAAGGGCATTTCAAAGGCGCCGCCGACTTCGAAGAAATCGATGTCGGATTCCTGATAACCCTGGGCAATCATTTCGGCGACGAAGCCTTTACGGCTCTGATCGACAATATCCTTGTGCCAGCAGGCCTGGATGAACGCTACGCGCTCGCCATGATGGTGTTTGCTTTTGCTGTCGATTGCGGTGGGTTGCATGTTCTGACTCCTGTTTGTGTGAAAAACAGGGCGTTATGAATCGAAGGGGATCTGAGGGTGCGCTCGCACGAATGCCGGCGGACGGCCCTTTGTTGTCAATCCCGTTCTCTCTTCATCCGGACTATGACCGTCGGCCCCGGGATCACACCGGGTCTGCTGACCTTGTCGCCAACCACCGCCGAAGCAGCGTCGTCGCCAAGCGCTCGCGGGCTATGCGCTTTGCACGCAATTACCGCCGGTGGGGAGTTGCACCCCGCCCTGAGAACGTTTTTGCCGCCCAAATTGTTTGGCTGCGCAGCGTTTTTATCACATATTTGCGGTGTGCGCATGGCCCCTTTTGGATGATTGCTATCGAGTATTTCGCTTTATTAGTGAGCATTATCCCAGCCCAAGGGTTGATTAATCGTCGCCATGCCCGCAGTAATTCCTGACTGAAAGGGATTTCCCCTGCTTACCGAGGCCAGATTCATGAGCGTTATCGATCTTCGCAGCGACACCGTTACTCAACCTTGCGCCGGCATGCTCGACGCGATGGCCAAAGCCGCCACCGGCGATGACGTGTATGGCGAAGATCCGACGGTCAATCACCTGGAAGCCGAACTGGCCCAGCGCCTGGGTTTTGCCGCGGCACTGTTCGTGCCGACCGGCACCATGAGCAACCTGTTGGGGTTGATGGCCCATTGCGAGCGCGGTGACGAGTACATCGTCGGCCAGCAGGCCCACACTTATAAGTACGAAGGGGGTGGAGCGGCGGTGCTGGGGTCGATCCAGCCACAGCCGCTGGAAGTACAGGCCGATGGTTCGCTGGACCTGGCGCATGTTGCCGCCGCGATCAAGCCGGACGACTTCCATTTCGCCCGTACCCGTCTGCTGGCGCTGGAAAACACCATGCAAGGCAAGGTCCTGCCGCTGGAATACCTGGCCCGGGCGCGCAGTTTCACACGCGAACATGGCCTGCAACAGCACCTGGACGGCGCACGTCTGTACAACGCGGCAGTGAAACTGGGTGTGGATGCCCGGGAAATCACCCGGTATTTCGACTCCGTCTCGGTGTGCCTGTCCAAAGGCCTGGGCGCACCTGTCGGTTCGGTGCTGTGCGGCTCGGCCGAGCTGATCGGCAAGGCCCGGCGCCTGCGCAAGATGGTCGGTGGCGGCATGCGTCAGGCCGGGATTCTCGCGGCGGCGGGGCTGTATGCGCTGGATAACAATGTAGCGCGCCTGGCCGATGACCATGCCAACGCGCAGTTGCTGGCCGAGGGCCTGCGCGGGGCCGGGTTCGAGGTCGAGCCGGTGCAGACCAACATGGTTTACGTGCAGATGGGCGACCAGGCCGAGGCGATCAAGGCCTTTGCCGCCGAGCAGGGGATCAAGCTCAGTGCCGCCGAGCAGGGGATCAAGCTCAGTGCCGCCGCTCGTCTGCGCATGGTCACGCACATGGACGTCAGCCGTGCGCAAATCGAGCAGGTCGTCGCGACATTCGTCGACTTTTCGCGCAAGTGATAGCGTTAGCACTCCAATTGACCGTTTCTATCGTATAAACACGCTGTACCCCGCGCGCAGGGCCGATATAATGCGGCCCTTTGCCGTCGCTTCGTCTGTTGACGTTTCGAACAGGCCTTTGGCCGCAGCCTCCGTGGAAGAACCTAATGAAAAGCGCAGAAATCCGTGAAGCCTTCCTTCGCTTCTTCGAAGAGCAAGGCCACACCCGTGTAGCCTCCAGCTCTTTGATTCCGGGCAACGACCCAACCCTGCTGTTCACCAACGCGGGGATGAACCAGTTCAAGGACTGCTTCCTGGGCCAGGAAAAGCGCGCGTACACCCGCGCCGTCAGCAGCCAGAAATGCGTGCGCGCCGGCGGCAAGCACAACGACCTGGAAAACGTCGGTTATACCGCTCGTCACCACACCTTCTTCGAAATGCTGGGTAACTTCAGCTTCGGTGATTACTTCAAGCGTGACGCGATCACCTACGCCTGGAACTTCCTGACGTCCGACAAGTGGCTGAACCTGCCGAAGGAAAAGCTCTGGGTCACTGTCTACGCCAGCGATGACGAGGCGTACGACATCTGGACCAAGGAAATCGGGGTTCCAGCCGAGCGCATGGTGCGCATCGGCGACAACAAGGGCGCGCCGTACGCCTCCGACAACTTCTGGACCATGGGCGATACCGGCCCGTGCGGTCCTTGCACCGAGATTTTCTACGATCACGGCGCCGACATCTGGGGTGGCCCACCGGGCTCGCCGGAGGAAGACGGCGACCGTTACATCGAAATCTGGAACAACGTGTTCATGCAGTTCAACCGCACCGCCGATGGCGTGTTGCACCCGTTGCCAGCGCCGTCGGTCGACACCGGCATGGGCCTGGAGCGGATCAGTGCCGTGCTGCAGCACGTTCACTCGAACTATGAAATCGACCTGTTCCAGAGCCTGCTGAGCGCGTCGGCCAAGGCCATCGGTTGCACCAACGATGCCCAGGCTTCGCTGAAAGTCGTGGCTGACCACATCCGTTCCTGCGGCTTCCTGATCGCCGACGGCGTGCTGCCGTCCAACGAAGGCCGCGGCTACGTGCTGCGCCGGATCATCCGTCGCGCCTGCCGTCACGGTAACAAGCTGGGCGCCAAGGGCAGCTTCTTCTATCAGATCGTTGCGGCCCTGGTCGCCGAGATGGGCGAAGCGTTCCCTGAGCTGAAATCCCAGCAGGCGCACATCGAACGCGTGCTGAAGGCCGAAGAAGAGCAATTCGCCAAGACCCTGGAGCAGGGCCTGAAGATTCTCGAGCAGGATCTGGCTGAACTGAAAGGCGAAGTGGTGCCGGGCGACGTGGTGTTCAAACTCTACGACACCTACGGTTTCCCGATGGACCTGACCGGCGACATCGCTCGCGAACGCAGCCTGACCATCGACGAAGAAGGTTTCGAGCGTGAGATGGAGGCCCAGCGCGTCCGTGCCCGTTCCGCCAGTTCCTTCGGCATGGACTACAACAGCCTGGTCAAGGTTGACGTGGCCACCGAGTTCACCGGTTACATCGCTCATAGCGGTTCCGCCAAAATCGTTGCGCTGTATAAAGATGGCCAGTCGGTCGACGTATTGAGCGAAGGCGATGAGGGCGTGATCGTTCTCGACAAGACGCCGTTCTACGCCGAGTCCGGTGGCCAGGTCGGTGATTGCGGTTACCTGCAGGCGGGCAGCGCGCGTTTCGACGTGCGCGACACCACCAAGACCGGCGGTGCATTCCTGCACCACGGTATCCTGGATTCGGGTAGCCTGATCGTCGGTACGCCGGTCGAGACCCACGTTGACGCCGAGGTGCGTCACGCCACGTCGTTGAACCACTCCGCGACTCACTTGCTGCACGCTGCATTGCGCCAGGTGCTGGGCGATCACGTCCAGCAGAAGGGCTCGCTGGTCGACAGTCAGCGCCTGCGTTTTGACTTCAGTCACTTCGAAGCCATCAAGCCTGAACAACTGAAAGCGCTGGAAGACATCGTCAACGCCGAGATTCGCAAGAACTCCGAAGTTGAAACCGAAGAAACCGATATCGAAACCGCCAAGCAGAAAGGCGCCATGGCGCTGTTCGGCGAGAAATACGGCGACAACGTGCGTGTACTGAGCATGGGCGATTTCTCCGTCGAGCTGTGCGGCGGTATCCACGCCAACCGTACCGGCGACATCGGCCTGCTGAAAATCATCAGCGAAGGCGGTGTGGCATCGGGTGTGCGTCGTATCGAAGCCGTCACCGGTGCGCAAGCGCTGGCTTACTTGAATGCGGCGGAAGAACAACTCAAGGAAGCGGCCAGCCTGGTCAAGGGCAGCCGCGACAACCTGATCGACAAGCTGTCGGCTGTGCTGGAGCGCAACCGTCTGCTGGAGAAGCAACTCGAGCAGTTGCAAGCCAAGGCTGCCAGTGCCGCGGGCGACGATCTGTCGGCCCAGGCGCTGGACGTCAAGGGCGTGAAAGTGCTGGCCGTGCGTCTGGACGGTCAGGATGGCAAGGCGCTGTTGGCGCTGGTCGATCAACTGAAAAACAAACTCGGCCGCGCAGTGATCCTGCTCGGCAGTGTCCATGAGGAAAAGGTCGTTCTGGTTGCAGGCGTAACCAAAGACCTGACTGGCCAACTCAAAGCCGGTGATTTGATGAAGCAAGCCGCTGCGGCAGTGGGCGGGAAGGGTGGTGGTCGTCCAGACATGGCGCAAGGCGGCGGTACCGACGCTGGCGCACTGGATGCGGCACTGGCCCTGACCGTTCCGTTTGTAGAGCAGGGTCTATAAGGCAGTACTTGCGGCCCACAGTCTAGTGGTGGGCCGCGACGCTGTTTGAGTGATTATTTGGGCGCCCTTCATGGGCAGAGGCGGCTTTGAAATGGCTTTGATCGTACAGAAATTTGGAGGCACCTCGGTCGGCACTGTCGAGAGAATCGAGCAGGTCGCCGACAAGGTTAAGAAATTCCGCGATGCCGGCGATGACCTGGTGGTTGTGCTGTCTGCAATGAGCGGCGAAACCAACCGTCTGATCGATCTGGCCAAGCAAATCAGTGGCGACGGCCAACCGGTTCCGCGCGAGCTGGACGTGATCGTTTCCACCGGTGAGCAGGTGACGATTGCCCTGTTGGCCATGGCGCTGATCAAGCGCGGCGTGCCGGCGGTGTCGTACACCGGCAACCAGGTGCGGATCCTGACGGATAGCGCGCACAATAAAGCGCGTATCTTGCAGATTGATGACCAGAAGATTCGCGGTGACCTGAAGGCGGGTCGTGTGGTGGTTGTCGCCGGTTTCCAGGGCGTCGACGAGCACGGCAACATCACCACCCTGGGTCGTGGCGGTTCCGACACCACCGGCGTGGCGCTGGCGGCAGCCCTGAAGGCTGACGAATGCCAGATCTACACCGACGTCGACGGTGTCTACACCACCGACCCGCGTGTGGTGTCCGTGGCTCAGCGCCTGGACAAGATCACCTTCGAAGAGATGCTGGAAATGGCCAGCCTCGGCTCCAAGGTGTTGCAGATCCGCGCGGTCGAGTTCGCCGGCAAGTACAACGTTCCGCTGCGCGTACTGCACAGCTTCAAGGAGGGTCCGGGCACCCTCATTACTATTGATGAAGAGGAAACCATGGAACAGCCGATCATTTCCGGTATCGCTTTCAACCGCGATGAAGCCAAGCTGACCATCCGTGGCGTGCCAGACATCCCGGGCGTTGCCTTCAAGATTCTCGGCCCGATCAGTGCCGCGAACATCGAAGTCGACATGATCGTGCAGAACGTTGCGCACGATAACACCACCGACTTCACCTTCACCGTGCACCGCAACGACTACCAGGCGGCGCAAGCCGTGCTGGAAAAGACCGCTGGCGAGCTGGGTGCCCGTGAAGTCGTGGGCGACACCAAGATCGCCAAGGTGTCGATCGTCGGCGTTGGCATGCGCTCTCACGCAGGCGTGGCCAGTCGCATGTTCGAATCCCTGGCCAAGGAAAGCATCAACATCCAGATGATCTCGACTTCGGAAATCAAAGTCTCCGTAGTGATCGAAGAGAAGTATCTGGAACTGGCTGTGCGCGCTCTGCACACGGCTTTCGAACTGGACGCACCGGCCCGCCAGGGCGAGTGATGCGTTTGCCAAAAGGCGCGGTCTGACCGCGCCTTTTGTTTTTTTGAATGGCGTGACCCCCGAGGCTGTTCTTTTGCTCGCGCTAGTCAATACTCAGGCATGTAGGGCTGCGATCGCTCCGGTTGTGGGTCGAGTGCCTTTTTTTTGCAGACTGTTGTCCCTGAAATGTAATGCGTGAGGAGAAAGGTATGCTGATTCTGACTCGTCGGTGCGCAGAAAGCCTGATTATCGGTGATGGCGAAATCACCGTGACCGTGCTCGGCGTCAAAGGAAATCAAGTGCGCATCGGTGTTAATGCCCCCAAAGAGGTGGCTGTTCACCGGGAAGAAATTTACCTGCGTATCAAGAAAGAGAAGGACGAAGAACCAAGCCATTAATTTTTATCGTTTTTTATGTTTGCAAACGGGGAAGAAGCTGGTTAATATACGCCCCGTGTTGCGGAGAGCTGGCCGAGTGGCCGAAGGCGCTCCCCTGCTAAGGGAGTACACCTCAAAAGGGTGTCGGGGGTTCGAATCCCCCGTTCTCCGCCATTATTTGCGTAGTACGTTGTAATCTGGCTTCTTCGGTAAGTTGTTGAAATTACTAGAAAAAGTGTTTGACATAGAGATTAGACGGCCTATAATGCGCGGCAACAAATGCACTCGTAGCTCAGCTGGATAGAGTACTCGGCTACGAACCGAGCGGTCACAGGTTCGAATCCTGTCGAGTGCACCATTTAAGAGTTAGTTGCAGCAATGCAGGTAACTTGGCTTCAACCAGTTGTGATCTGGTATAAAAACACAAATGCACTCGTAGCTCAGCTGGATAGAGTACTCGGCTACGAACCGAGCGGTCACAGGTTCGAATCCTGTCGAGTGCACCATACAAACAAAAAGCCCGCATTTTATGCGGGCTTTTTGCCGTCCGGGATTTGGCTTTTCCTTTCGTGCATCCCCTCTCGTCGAACTCCACCTGTGCTGCGATCTCGCTGGTTGTCGTAGCGATAGCTGGTGGGCGAATTGCGAATGCTGATCCTGTCCGGCTTGCCGAGGGCGCTTTCGACGTCTTGCTGGCTCATGCCGGTGATTGATGATTGCCTCTACACGCTCCCCGGCGTCCTCCGTGACGTTCCTTTTCAAGGGTAGCGACTACAATTTCGAAAAGGAGGTGTGTTTTCTTTTCTGGAAGCGTCGTCGCATTTTCCAGGATCAGGACGATGCTCAAGTTTGTTGTGCAAGCGCTTGTTTCAGCCGAGATTTTTTAACGTTTAAAACCGTCAGGCGGTGTATCATTGCGCCCGTCAGCCCCGCCGGGGCTTGTGGAATACCTCCATGGACTTACCCAGTAGTTACTCAGTACCCCATTTCACCAATCATGAATTGACTGATTGATCCTTCCGGCGTGCCCCGCTGCTGGGAGTGGAGTTCGCCTATGTCCGATGTTGAAGTAAAGAAAACGCAGGAAAGCTTGCAGGATCGCCTGGCTCAGGTGGTCGAGTTGCTGCAGCGCCAGCGAGTTGTAGAAGACCTGACTCACCGCCAGGAAGGCCCGCATCATGACCGGGTCGAGAACCTGGTCCACCGGCAGAACCTTGTCGAGTTGCAACGCAAGCTCGATGACCTGCACTCCGCCGACGTCGCCTACATCCTTGAAGCCTTGCCGCTGGACGATCGTCTGACGCTCTGGCAATTGGTCAAGGCCGATCGCGACGGCGACATCCTCCTTGAAGTATCCGATTCGGTCCGTGAATCGCTGATCGCCGACATGGACGATCACGAGCTCCTGGCAGCCGCCAAGGACATGGATGCCGACGAACTCGCTGACCTGGCCTCCGAGCTGCCGCGAGACGTCGTCCATGAGCTCATGGAGACCCTCGACCAGCAACAACGCGAGCGTGTGCGTTCGGCTCTGTCCTACGACGAGGAGCAGGTCGGTGCGCTGATGGACTTCGAGATGGTGACCATCCGCGAGGATGTCAGCCTTGAAGTGGTCTTGCGTTATCTGCGCCGTCTCAAGGAGTTGCCGGGTCACACCGACAAACTGTTCGTGGTCGATTACGACGGCGTCCTCAAGGGGGTGTTGCCGATCAAGCGTTTGCTGGTCAACGATCCGGACAAACAGGTTTCCGAGGTGATGGCCAGCGATCCGGTGAGTTTCCACCCGGACGAAGACGCCTACGATGCCGCCCAGGCGTTCGAGCGTTACGACTTGATCTCCGCCCCCGTGGTCGACAAGAACGGCAAGCTGATCGGCCGTCTGACCATCGATGAAATGGTCGACCTGATCCGTGAAGAGAGCGAAAGCGAAGTTCTCAACATGGCGGGTTTGCGTGAAGAAGAAGACATTTTTGCGTCGGTCTGGAAATCCCTGCGTAACCGTTGGGCCTGGCTGGCGATCAACCTGATTACCGCGTTCGTGGCTTCTCGGGTCATCGGTTTGTTTGAAGGTTCGATCGAGAAACTCGTGGCGCTTGCGGCATTGATGCCGATCGTGGCGGGAATTGGCGGCAACTCGGGTAACCAGACCATCACCATGATTGTTCGGGCCATGGCGCTGGACCAGGTGAGCACCGGCAACACCTCGCGTCTGATGCGCAAGGAATTGGCGGTCGCGCTGATCAACGGCGTGATCTGGGGTGGAGTGATCGGTGTGGTTGCCTACCTGTTGTATGGCAGTTGGTCATTGGGTGTGGTGATGACCGCAGCGATGACGCTCAACCTGTTGCTCGCGGCGTTGATGGGGGTCTTGATTCCGATGACCCTGGCGAAAATGGGGCGCGACCCGGCGATGGGGGCCAGTGTGATGATCACGGCCGTGACCGACAGCGGTGGCTTCTTCATCTTCCTGGGGCTGGCGACAATCTTCCTGCTTTGAAGTCCGTTTCTCTAAAAAACCCGCCGTCTGGCGGGTTTTTTTGTGCCCGGATTTCAGGCAAAAAAAAGCCAGCGATCAGGCTGGCTTGGGCTTTCTGGCTGAATCAGGACGCGTCGGCGGCCATTTCAGCGTCATGGGCGATCAGCGAAACCAAGGCGTTCTGCTGTCGATGGGAGAGTTGGCGGAAGCGCTGCAGCAACTCACGTTCGTGCAAGGAAAGCTCCGGGCTGTCCAGGCGCATGCTCAACTCTTCTCCCAGTGCGCCTTCCTGAATAAGACTCTGCTCAAGGCGCGCAATGATTTCGGAGTTCATGCTGCGATGATGATTGCGAGCCACCTCGGCAATGCGTTCACGCATTCCGTCTGGCAGACGTACGACGAACTTGTCAGCCGTACGGCTGGAATAAATTGCCTGTTTCAATGGGCGCATATATTTAACCGGTTAGTTCAGGGGAGCGGTTTCGGGATTGGCCGCAGGATGTCTGGTAGGACAAGCGCTCTGACCAAATGTTCAACCTGAATTGATAGAGGCGCGCATCATGCCTCAAACCAGCCAGATCCTTGGCGTCAATTCTGTGACAAATATTGAACTGGATAAAGGCGTTCTGCCAGCACCAATTATCAGAAATGCGGACTGGTTTGAAAACTTCGACCAGGCCGTATCACTTCGTGCTTTCTCTACCCGACGAAAGGATTCCGGCGGGCAGGAAAAAGTGAACTCGATCCCTGTTCCTTGTCTTTACAGGATAGTGGCAAATTGCCGATTTACTAGGGGGAGTGGCATGGAGGGGGTGAATTCAGGATGGATGGCAGGCCCTGGCAGCGGGGCTGCCATGTCGGGATCAGCGCAGTACCGGATCAAACTTGATCTTGCGTCCGGCGATCAATGCGAGCACGAACAGCGTGCTGAATACGCCACAGGCGATCAGGGGGAGGGTGACGACCATGTCCTGGGTCAATGACAGATGAAAAATGCCGCTCGACAAGGCGAGGATGAAGAAACTCGCGGCTGATCTGGACATGCTGTACTCCTGGTGAGGGTCATTCAAAATACCAAACGTTCGGCAGGCGGAGCCGGCACCAGGATGTTTTCCTGGCTGACAAAGCCGTTCTGGTCGCTTGTCACAGCCAGCTGTGGCGCCTTCTGCAACTGAAGGTAATGCGGCATGCGTTGGGCAACCTGCGTAGTGCTGCTCTCGGGAACAAAATGAACTCCCGCTAAAGCCGCCAGTGCGATGGCATACGAGAGTGAAAGGGCGCTCTTCATGGGGGGCGGGTCTCGGTTGTTCTGTGAGAACAAAGGAAGCAGCTCGCATGCCAGAGTTTATCGGCAATTAAATTCTTTAAAAACAATGAATTAAGTTATTTTTGGTAAAGCGCCCATATTGCATTTTGCAATGATGGCTTTTTGCAGTGATGCAATTTGCACGGTAAACAAGTCCGCGCCCGACCGAGGCGTCTGCCTACACTTAAAAAGCCTACGGACGACATGACAAAAGCCAGCCCGGCCGTTAACATGCACGCCGTCCATCGCACCGCGTATCGTCGCGGTCAACCTGTGTCTCAGTAGCTCAATTGGATAGAGCATCCCCCTCCTAAGGGGAAGGTTGGCAGTTCGAACCTGCCCTGGGACACCATATTTTTCAGCTCCCCTCCTGTTCCAACGCTTCCTTTTCACGACGTGCAGATAACGTTCGAAATCTCAGGTCCCCGGGATCTATCGACGCCATCAACCCTGCCTTGGCGACTTTCCGTTTCCTCTTCCACGTAGTCTGAATCTCCCATCCCGTCTGGGAGTATCCGCCGATGTGCCGCCTGCGGCGCATGTTCATAGTTGTGACCAATAGATCAGAAAATGGTCCAAGGTCGACCTCGATGACTGGACCCCGCTCAGGAGAAAGTCATGACTATGCGCAAAAAAACCTCATCGCCAACGAATGACCTGACCAGTAACGCCGGTGACCATCTTTCGCCCGTCAGCCACGACTGGACTTTTACCTACATTCCGACCGTCACCACCAACCTTAATGACTACGCACCCGGCAGCACGGCCATCATCACGGCCAGTGGTTTCGCCGCCGGCAGCACAGTGACGCTCGAAGTGGACCACGCCATCGGTGCCGGCGCGGATGGTGTGTGGGGGACATCCGACGATGTGCTCGATACCAACACCGGCGCGGGTCACGAGCCCTGGTCCGTGACCGACGGCGGTGCTGGCGATCTAGATGGCCAGGTCAACGGCAGCGTCACCACGTCCTGGTACGTGAATCCCGACGATTCGGCAGGCGCAACGTTTCTGCTCACAGCAGCCGCTGCGGGCGCCGATGGCGTGGTCGGCACCGGTGACGACGCGGTGGCGTCAACCTCGTTTACGGACAGCGTTTTGGGCGTCCTGGCGACCGGCGAGGACGTCACGTTGGACGAAACGGCGGGGTTGCAGAACGCCACTGCCACTCCAGCCCCCGCGGGGGACGCTGACGACAACGATATTCTGGTGGCGTCCCTGCCTTCGACCTTCACTACCCGTTTAGCCGCACTGGGGGCCGGTACCGCCACGGGCGCGGCCTTGAGTGGCTATACCGGTGCCATTGGCAACACCGGCAGTAATGCATTCACCATCACCGCTGACCCCGGCGCAAGCATTACCGATATCAGCTTCGTCGGCACCACCGGCGCGCCGCTCAATGGCGAGGACAGTGGACTCGATACCCTCGATGGCACCAGCATCCTTCTCTATACGGATACGAACAACAACATCGTCGTGGGCCGAGCCGGGAGCGCCGCCGGCGCGATCGTGTTCGCTGCCTATATTGAAGAAACCGGAACACCGGTCACGGGTGGCAAGATCTGGACCGTGGAATACCAACCGCTCAAGCATCCCGTTATGACGAATGCCGATGACTCGCTCAATCTGGCGGATAAGCTTTTCATCGGCGCCAGCCAGGACCTGGAGTTCAGCCTGGCCAATGCGCCCTCCGGTCAGAACCTGTTCCTGATGTTCACGAAGGCGAACCCGAACGTTGTCGATGTCGGTGGTGTGTTGCGGATCACCGATCCCACCATCATCGCCACCGGCAAGGACCCCGCAGACCAGTCAAGTGGCGTCAATATAACGACTGGTGACACGATCAATACCAGCCAGGCGGGGGGGCCGACCACCTTCGGCACCAACAATCAGATGATTGTGGAGCAAGAGGGCATCCGCTTCTCGTTCGTCACGGGTGCCAGGCAGAATGTGACCATTCCCAACCTGGACCAGAACGAAGCCGATCTTGAAGCCAACGTCGACTTTACCGGTGTCTTCAATGCGAAATCGGCCAGTTTCGACGTCGTGCAACTGCAAAGCGGCAAGAGTGCCGTGGTAAGGGTCAGCGCATTCAGCACCGCTGCTGAGCCTGGTGTGAATTTCATCAATGGGTATGGCAATGATGCGTCTGTGTCCATCACCAATGTTCGCGTCTTCAACAGCACCGGGCAGGTGATCGAGAACTCAAACGGCTCGGTGAATGATCCGGGCATTGTCATCAGCTTTAATGCAGGGGTCGCGACCATCACCGGCGTTAAAGCCGGCTACCAGATTGAATACACCACTACGGGGGATCACAATCGCGTACTCGTGGAGAACGGGGCCGCCGTCAATGCCAAGGGCAATGAGCACGCCGATTTTGATATCGGTGGTTTCACGCTGGTCCAGGCCTCTGTTTCGACAGCCGAAATCGGCTCCAGGATCATCTTCGACGACGACGGGCCGAGCATCAGTACCACCGGTGTGGAGCCGACGCTGACGGTGGACGAAACGGTACTGGCGACCAACGATACCCAGAGCTTCGCCGCCAACTTCAACTCGGCGTTTGGCGCCGACGGGGCCGGTACCCTGACCTATGCGCTGGGCGTGGTGGCCGGGGCTTCCGGGCTGATCGACACGGCCTCGGGCCAGGCGGTGAACCTGTCGCTCAACGGCGCGGTGGTCGAAGGGCGTACAGCCCTCAGTAACCTGCTGGTGTTCACGGTCAGCGTGGCCGCCAATGGCAACGTCACGCTCGACCAGGCCCGCGCCGTGGTGCATGCCGACCCAAGCAATCCCGATGATTCGAGGAGTTTGACCTCGGACAACCTGGTAACGCTGACGGCGACCAAGACCGATGGGGACGGCGACAGCGCCCTGGCAACCCTGAACATCGGGCAGAACCTGGTGTTCAAGGACGACGGACCGAGCATCACCACCACCGGTGTGGAGCCGACGCTGACAGTGGACGAAACGATACTGACGACCGACGCCACCCAGAGCTTCGCCGCCAACTTCAACTCGGCGTTTGGCGCCGATGGGGCCGGTACCCTGACCTATGCGCTGGGCGTGGTGGCCGGGGCTTCCGGGCTGATCGACACGGCCTCGGGCGAGGCGGTGAACCTGTCGCTCAACGGCGCGGTGGTCGAAGGGCGTACGGCCCTCAGTAACCTGCTGGTGTTCACCGTCAGCGTGGCCGCCAATGGCAGCGTCACGCTCGACCAGAGCCGCGCCGTGGTGCATGCCAACACAAGCAATCCTGATGATTCGACGAGCCTGACCTCGGACAACCTGGTAACGCTGACCGCGACCAAGACCGACGGGGACGGCGACAGCGCCCTGGCGACGCTGAACATCGGGCAGAACCTGGTGTTCAAGGATGACGGACCGAGCATCACCACCACCGGCGTGGAACCGACGCTGACGGTGGACGAAACGGTACTGGCGACCAACGATACCCAGAGCTTCGCCGCCAACTTCAACTCGGCGTTTGGCGCCGACGGGGCCGGTACCCTGACCTATGCGCTGGGCGTGGTGGCCGGGGCTTCCGGGCTGATCGACACGGCCTCGGGCCAGGCGGTGAACCTGTCGCTCAACGGCGCGGTGGTCGAAGGGCGTACAGCCCTCAGTAACCTGCTGGTGTTCACGGTCAGCGTGGCCGCCAATGGCAACGTCACGCTCGACCAGGCCCGCGCCGTGGTGCATGCCGACCCAAGCAATCCCGATGATTCGAGGAGTTTGACCTCGGACAACCTGGTAACGCTGACCGCGACCAAGACCGACGGGGACGGCGACAGCGCCCTGGCAACCCTGAACATCGGGCAGAACCTGGTGTTCAAGGATGACGGACCGAGCATCACCACCACCGGCGTGGAACCGACGCTGACGGTGGATGAAACGGTACTGGCGACCAACGATACCCAGAGCTTCGCCGCCAACTTCAACTCGGCGTTTGGCGCCGACGGGGCCGGTACCCTGACCTATGCGCTGGGCGTGGTGGCCGGGGCTTCCGGGCTGATCGACACGGCCTCGGGCCAGGCGGTGAACCTGTCGCTCAACGGCACCGTGGTCGAAGGGCGTACAGCCCTCAGTAACCTGCTGGTGTTCACGGTCAGCGTGGCCGCCAATGGCAACGTCACGCTCGACCAGGCCCGCGCCGTGGTGCATGCCGACCCAAGCAATCCCGATGATTCGAGGAGTTTGACCTCGGACAACCTGGTAACGCTGACCGCGACCAAGACCGACGGGGACGGCGACAGCGCCCTGGCAACCCTGAACATCGGGCAGAACCTGGTGTTCAAGGATGACGGACCGAGCATCACCACCACCGGCGTGGAACCGACGCTGACGGTGGACGAAACGGTACTGGCGACCAACGATACCCAGAGCTTCGCCGCCAACTTCAACTCGGCGTTTGGCGCCGATGGGGCCGGTACCCTGACCTATGCGCTGGGCGTGGTGGCCGGGGCTTCCGGGCTGATCGACACGGCCTCGGGCGAGGCGGTGAACCTGTCGCTCAACGGCGCGGTGGTCGAAGGGCGTACGGCCCTCAGTAACCTGCTGGTGTTCACCGTCAGCGTGGCCGCCAATGGCAGCGTCACGCTCGACCAGAGCCGCGCCGTGGTGCATGCCAACACAAGCAATCCTGATGATTCGACGAGCCTGACCTCGGACAACCTGGTAACGCTGACGGCGACCAAGACCGACGGGGACGGCGACAGCGCCCTGGCAACCCTGAACATCGGGCAGAACCTGGTGTTCAAGGATGACGGACCGAGCATCACCACCACCGGCGTGGAACCGACGCTGACGGTGGATGAAACGGTACTGGCGACCAACGATACCCAGAGCTTCGCCGCCAACTTCAACTCGGCGTTTGGCGCCGACGGGGCCGGTACCCTGACCTACGCGCTGGGCGTGGTGGCCGGGGCCTCCGGGCTGATCGACACGGCCTCGGGCCAGGCGGTGAACCTGTCGCTCAACGGCGCGGTGGTCGAAGGGCGTACGGCCCTCAGTAACCTGCTGGTGTTCACGGTCAGCGTCGCCGCCAACGGCAGCGTCACGCTCGACCAGAGCCGCGCCGTGGTGCACGCCAACACAAGCAATCCGGATGATTCGACGACGTTGACCTCGGACAACCTGGTAACGCTGACCGCGACCATCACCGACAAGGAGGGCGACAGTGCCCTGGCGACGCTGAACATCGGGCAGAACCTGGTGTTCAAGGACGACGGCCCGAGCATCACCACCACCGGCGTGGAACCGACGCTGACGGTGGACGAGACGGTACTGGCGACCAACGATACCCAGAGCTTCGCCGCCAACTTCAATTCGGCGTTTGGCGCCGATGGGGCCGGCACCCTGACCTACGCGCTGGGCGTGGTGGCCGGGGCTTCCGGGCTGATCGACACGGCCTCGGGCCAAGCGGTGAACCTGTCGCTCAACGGCACCGTGGTCGAAGGCCGCACGGCCAGCGGCAACCTGCTGGTGTTCACGGTCAGCGTCGCCGCCAACGGCAGCGTCACGCTCGACCAGGCCCGCGCCGTGGTGCATGCCGACCCAAGCAATCCCGATGATTCGAGGAGTTTGACCTCGGACAACCTGGTGACGCTGACCGCGATCAAGACCGACGCAGACGGCGACAGCGCCCTGGCAACCCTGAACATCGGGCAGAACCTGGTGTTCAAGGATGACGGCCCGGCACTCAGTTTCGGCAACCTGATCGGGACCGGTAGCGTCCTGGCGCAATCCGGATTCTGGAATATGGCGACGGGAGCCGACGGGCTGGGTGCGGCCGGTCTGGACATCTCGTTGGTCAATGATCAGTTCACCCTCGTCAGGCCCGACAACACGACCACGACCGGGACCGGCACGCTCACCGAGCAGACGCCATCACCGGACGCCAATGGCGCGTACCAGTTCGCGGGAACCTTGACCGGTGATTTCGACAACAACGCTGCAACGGCGAATACCACCGTCGACTACACGCTGACTGCTTATACCGATGGTCACTATGCACTGGATCTGGTGCAGGGCTTCAGTTCGACGATCGTGCTCAGCAGTGCCGACGGCTCGCTCGCTGCCGGCGGCCCGGATTCGGTGCGCACCTTGTTGATTCCTCAGACGAATGACCCGGCTATTCCTTCGACATCCGAGGAGATCGTGTTCTTTTCCGCGAAGGCACTGGCCTCGACCGCGGACATCCTGAGCGGCATCGGGCTCGGAGCCCCCGACCCCACCGAAGCCACGCTACAGACCAACCCCCTGCCGTCGTACATCGACCCTGCATCCATGAACGTCAGCACGTCCGGCATCGGCGTCGGCAACAACGTCTTCCAGGGCGATAACCTGGCGGCCATCAGCGCCGCCGATGAAAGTTTCGTGATCAATCCAGAGACCCTGCTGACGGGCATGAAGGTCTTCATCGACAACTCCGTGGCGGGTTACAACACGGCGACCGAAGATCTGTACTACAGGATCTACTACGCCGATGGCACGTTTTCGAACCAGGTCGAGGTGAACACCCTGACGCCAGAGGCTGGCGGGCAGGCGTCCTTCCTCATCCAGAAGGAGGGTACGTCACTGATCGACGCTGTTCAGCTGACGATGGGCCGGGGCGATGTCAAGATCCCGGTGATCCAGTTCATTCAGCAGAGCGAGAGTCTGGCCAGCGATGCCCAGCTGGCGTTCAGCGCAACGCTGACGGACAAGGATGGGGACTCGGCGACCAGTGCGTTTGCCGCCAATTTGTTCGCCAACGACCCGACCAACGCATCCTTCGACTTCTCGCTGGCGGGCACGATCGGTAAGCAGGATGCGTTCAACATCGACCTGTCAGTCAATGACAACCTGTACCAGGTCACCGGCTTCGATACGGGTTCAGGCGTGCAAGACAAGCTGGTGCTCAACGGCGACCCGAACGCCGTTGTCCAATCGATCAACAACGCCGGCGCAGATAGCGTCGTGACGGTTGCCGAGACTGGCGGACAAACAACGACCATCACCGTGGTCGGGGCCCATGTTGAGAATACCGACATCTTTTTTGGCAGCGCCTGAGGCTTTGCGCGTGTGAACGGATGCGAGGGTGGCCCAGGAAACCACCCTCGCATTCTTTTTGCGGTTCCGATACGAGATCCCCATGATCGCTACGCTGTGAACTGGCGAGCAGCACAAGGCTTGAAAAGCGCGGCGGGTAGGTACGGGTGGACGTGGCAGATTTTACGAAAACGACATCAGTATTGCGGGGCACTCTGTCCCGGGATACCGACAAGGACGGCAAAACGGTGACGGTCTACTCCCTGAAAGTGGGGGGCAGACCGTTTTGTATCGACTTGAAACTCATTCCAGTTCCACCCAGGCGGACTCGGTCGGTGCTTCGTTGGTGAGCCCGTGTTTCAGCGCATACATCAGCAAGTCGATGCGGTTGATGAGATTAAGCTTTTGATAGATGTTGCTGAGGTGGTTGTGCACGGTGTGCTCGCTGATCCCCAGGCGCCCGGCGATGCTCACATATTTGGCGGACGGTTCGCCCACGATGGCGCGAATCAGTTCTCTCTCGCGCAGCGTCAACCGCGCCTGTTTTGCCCGCTCCAGATTGCATTTTATGGGTGTTTGCCCGGTCGCGGCATAACCGGAAAGGCCGCCAGCCCAAGCTCTATCCATTGCGAAGTCGCTATGGTGGACCTTGAGGATGGCCTGGATAATTGATTCCGTCGGGTCTTCCGCCAGCACGATGCCGCGAGCGCCAGCCTCTATCGCCTGGGCAGCGGGGACAACTTCATACAGGCCCTTGAGCAGCAGCACTTTCATTTCGGCGCTACGGGTGAGTCCCGCGACGACATCCAGAGGATTCAGCGCATCCGGAAAGAAACTGAAAAAAATCACATCGGGCCGCAGCTGATCGGCAAGATCCAGCGCCTGGGTATAAGTGGTGGCTTGCGCTGTCACTTCCATCCGGGGTTTTCTGGCATTGATCAAATCGTGAAGGCCCATGAGTACGAGGGGACGACAATCGATCAACATCACGCCAATTGACTCTCTTTGGTCAGTCATGATCTTCCTGACCCTCTTGAAAAACCAGTGAAGGCCTCCCCCCGCAGGACTTTGCGAGGCAGAAACTTGCCCACTTGGGCGGTGCGATTGAAGGACGGAATTGAACGCAGGGAGGCCGTAATGAAGCCCTCCCAGGCATTGGCAACCATCGACCCCGGGACCATTTCCATCAACAGCACTGGCACGTGGGGCGAACGTTTCCAGAAGGCAGTCAAAGCCCGGGAGAGAAGATCAATACGAATAATTATCAGTGGTTTACACATGATGATGTGCTCCCTCCCGCCTCTCAACTGATTCTAGGTCAGCTCGGAGCGCTTCCAACCTACCCATCCGTCAGTGCTCGATCCAGTCCCGGTGCGGACAGGCCTGACCGATGTTCTCGAGACGGGGAGTAACCCTCGAAAATCAAGGTATTAGGCCTGCCATAGATGGCCAGTGGCCAAGGTCGGATCCACATCATGATCGTCAATTAATCGACGAGTGGCGTTAACTTGGGAGCGCTAATATCGACTTAGTCAATTTGTCGGCGATATCTGGCTGGTTAGCCACCTTTTTTTGTGCACGAGGTCTCGTTTTCAGTAACGCCTTCGCATATTCAGATTGAGCGTTGGGGAAGGCTCTCAAGGGAATGCCATGGCTGGCCGATAACATGGGCAGTCAAGAGCCTCTTCGTCTCTTTCGGTCGATGCATATGCTGATTGGCGATGAGAAAGTGTGTTGATGGCTAAGGGCTACCAGCTATCATCTGCGCGCCAAAACAGGGGCTGCGAAGCTGAGTCCGTCCGTGTATTTGCCTTTGGGTTCTTCTTCTTAAATTGCCTGGAAATCTTCGATGCTGTCGTATCACCAAAAGCGTTTTCTGATCGTCGATGATTTCTCGGACTTCCGCAGTTCGGTCAGGTCGATGCTGCGTGAACTGGGCGTCAAGGAAGTGGACACTGCCGATACCGGCGAGCAGGCGCTGAAAATGTGCTCGCAGAAAGCCTACGATTTCATCTTGCAGGACTTTCACCTGGGTGACGGCAAGAAGAACGGCCAGCAGGTGCTCGAAGACCTGATGGAAGAAAAGCTGATCAGCCATGAATCGGTGTTCGTCATGGTCACCGCCGAAACCAGCCAGGCCATGGTGCTCAGTGCGCTGGAGCATGAGCCCGATGCCTACCTGACCAAGCCGTTCAACCGTTCCAGCCTGGCCCAGCGCCTGGAGCGCCTGGAGCAACGCAAGACCCTGCTCAAGCCGATCCTTCAGGCCCTCGACCGCGGTAAGCCGATGGAGGTGCTCAACGCCTGTATCGCCCTGTGCAAACAAGACATCCGCTATTCGCCACTGTGCCTGCGCTTTCGCGCCGATGCCCTGCGCGACCTGAATCAGAACGAAGCGCTGGAGCGTCTCTACGACAGCATCATCGCCGACCGCCCGTTGCCATGGGCGTTTGCCGGGTTGGGCAAGTTGTTGTTCAAGCGTGGCCAGGTCGGGCAGGCCAAGGGCATTTATGAAAAAGCCCTGAAAGTCTTCCCGATGATGCCGTCGCTGTATGACGGCATGGCGGATGTACTGGTCGCCGAAGGGGATACCAAGGGTGCGCAGCGCGTCCTGGAAGAGGCGATTCGCCTGTCGCCGCTGGCGGTGCGTCGCCAGGCATTGCTCGGCAAGCTGGCGATGACCAACGAGGACTTCGACACGGCGGCCAAGGCCTATCGCCAGGCAGTGAGCCAGGGCGCGCAGTCACGGTTCAAGGATGCTGAAAGCAACCTCGGCCTGGCCCATGCGTTGATCAGCAAGGGCAGCGAACGGGGCCTGGACACGCGGACCCGCCTGGAAATCAACACCACATTGAGTGCCGTGGCCAAGGAGAACCCCTCCGATCCGGGCCTGCAAATCCGGGCGCGCCTGATGAAGGCCACTAGCCTGTTGCTCAACGATGCAGAGACGGCCGACAAGCTCACCGAACAAGCCTTGTTGCGTCTGGACGGCATGGAGCAATTCATGAGCGCCGAAGCGGCCTTGCTGGTGGCCAAGCAGCTGAAACTGCTCGGGCAGACCGAAGCCGGCACCGCGATGCTGAAAAACTGCGTGGAAATCTACGGCGACGATCCGGTGGTCATGAAGGACATCGCCAAGCAGACCGACGACCCGAGCATCCTCAATTCCGGCAACGCCGCCGCGGAACTCAACCGTCAGGGCGTGCGCGTGTACAAGACCGGCAATCTGGTGGAGGCCCGGCAGGTATTCCGCAAGGCCCTGGCGATGCAACCGAAGAACATCAGTATCGCCCTGAACATGGCGCAGTCATTGCTGCATGGCACCGATACCAGCGTTCCTTCGGCGGAGCTGGAGGAGTGTCGGACCTGTCTGAAAATGGTCGGCCTGATGCCCGACACCGACGCGCGTTATCCGCGTTACCAGAAGCTGAAAAGCAAGGCGCTTGGCCAATGAATGACAACGAGCAGGCACTGGATTTCTCCACGGTGATCGCCTCTACCGTGCACGACATGAAGAACTCGCTGGCCATGCTGATGCAGGCTCACAGCCAGTGGCTGGGGCAATTGCCGGAGTCGGCGCGGCAAGCGCCGGAGCAGGGCGTGATGGACTTCGAATTCGCCCACCTCAACGGCATGCTGGTGCAGTTGTTGGGGCTGTACAAGCTCGGCGTCAACCAGATGCCATTGCAACCGGCCTACCATGAACTGGACGACTTCATCGAAGCTCAACTGGCCTGTCATCAGGAGGTGTTCGCCAGCCGCGGCATCATGGCCACCTATGAAGTGGACCCGCTGAGCCCTCTGGGTTTCTTCGATCGTGAGTTGATCGCGTCGGTATTGGCCAACTGCATCAACAACGCCATTCGCTTTGCACGGCATGCCGTTCTGATCAGCGTCAGCGACGATGCCGGGCAACTGGTGTTGACCATCAATGACGATGGCGAGGGGTATCCGGCGCAGATGATCGAGCGTCAGGCCGATTACGTGCAGGGGATCAATCAAAGCACCGGCAGCACCGGGCTGGGCCTGTACTTTGCCGGGCGAATTGCCGCGCTGCATCAACGCAACGGCGTGGGTGGGCGTACAGAAATCAGCAATGGCGGGCCGTTGGGCGGTGGAGTGTTTCGCCTTTACCTGCCCTGACCGGCAGCATATTTTTCGACGCTGCTTGAAATTCCGAACACGTGGAGCCTATTTTGTACGGTCGCCGTTCGCGGCCCGCACAATAACAAGGATAGCGTCATGACGACCGTTGGCCTGAGTTCACTCGCGCAGCGATTGACGGGCATTGATCAAGTTGAATGTGTCACGCCGGATTTGAATGGCGTTCCACGGGGCAAGGTGATGACCGCCGAGGGTTTTCTCGACGGTCGACGTTTGCAGATGGCGCGGGGCGTGCTGCTGCAATGCATCATGGGCGGATATCCGCCGGCGCGGTTTTACGGCAGCGACGATGGCGACCTCGCGTTGATCCCGGACCCTGCACAAATCCACCGCTTGCCCTGGAGCCATCCACCGCGGGCCTTGGCCATTTGCGATGCGGATGAACTGGGCACCACCACCAGCTCCAATCTGTCGACCCGTGGCCAGCTCAAGGCGGTGATTGCCCGTTACGCGGTTCGCGGCCTGGCGCCTGTGGTGGCGACCGAGCTCGAATTTTTTGTCTTCGCCCCCAACACCGATCCGACCCTGGCTTTTCAACCGCCACTGGGGCTGGACGGTCGCCGCGAAGACGGTCAGTCGGCGTTCAGCGTCAGTTCCAACAACGGCTTGCGGCCGTTCTTCAATGAAGTCTACGAGTGCATGGCGGCCCTGGGGTTGCCCCGCGATACCTTCATGCACGAAATGGGCGTCAGCCAGTTCGAGATCAATCTGCTGCACGGTGATCCGCTGTTGCTGGCCGACCAGACATTCCTGTTCAAGCACTTGCTCAAGGAAGTGGCACTCAAGCACGGCCTGAGCGTGGTGTGCATGGCCAAGCCGTTGGCGCATACGCCGGGCAGTTCGATGCATATCCACCAGAGCGTGGTCGAGATCGATTCGGGACGTAATGTGTTCAGCGACGAGGCGGGCCAGGAGACGGCCACTTTCCGCCACTTCATTGCCGGTCAGCAAACGTGCATGGCCGATTTCACCGCGTTGTTTGCGCCGAACGTGAACTCCTATCAGCGCTTGTGCCATCCTTACGCCTCACCGAATAATGCCTGCTGGTCCCACGACAACCGGGCGGCGGGCTTGCGCATTCCGGCCAGTTTGCCGGTGGCCCGTCGGGTCGAGAACCGCTTGCCGGGGGCCGATGCCAACCCGTACCTGGCGATTGCCGCAAGCCTGGCGGCGGGGTTGCATGGCATCCAGAAGGCATTGGAGCCGAGCGCGCCGATCCAGGGTGAGTTCGACGTGCCGGATAATCTTTCGTTGCCGTGTACCTTGCATGCGGCGCTTGAGCGTCTGAAACGTAGCCAGTTGGCCAAGGAACTGTTCGGCACGGAATTCATCGAAGGCTACATCGCTTCGAAGACCCTGGAACTGACCAGTTTCCATGATGAAATTACTCCCTGGGAAAGGCGTGTTTTAGCAACCCAGGCCTGACGTCCCGTCGACATCCGGCTATCGTTTAGCGATAGCCGATTCTCACTGCAAGGAGCCGCTCGGAACGCCGATGCGCCAAATCTGGAAATCCTTTCGAGCGCTGTATTTCGCCTCGCTGATGATGTTGATCGGCTCGGGCCTGTTGAGTACTTACCTGGCGTTGCGCCTGGCTGCCGACCATGTCGACAGTCTGTGGGTCGGTGCGCTGATGGCTGCCAACTATTTCGGCCTGGTGCTGGGAGGCAAGATCGGTCACCGGTTGATTGCCCGGGTCGGGCATATCCGGGCCTATTCGGCGTGTGCCGGGATCGTTGGCGCGGCGGTGCTCGGCCATGGCCTGGTGGACTGGTTGCCGGCCTGGCTGTTTTTGCGGGTGATCGTCGGCCTCGGCATGATGTGCCAGTACATGGTGATCGAGAGCTGGCTCAATGAACAGGCCGATGCCAATCAGCGCGGCATGGTCTTCAGCGGATACATGATCGCTTCGTACCTGGGGTTGGTGCTGGGGCAGTTGATTCTGGTCATGCACCCAGGGCTGGGGCTTGAATTGCTGATGTTGGTCGCCCTGTGCTTCGCGCTGTGCCTGGTACCCGTGGCCCTGACCCGGCGCATTCACCCGGCACCTTTGCACCCGGCACCGATGGAGCCGCGCTTCTTTATCAAGCGTGTGCCACAGTCCTTGAGTACGGTATTGGGCGCAGGGCTGATCATCGGTTCGTTCTATGGTCTTGCGCCGTTGTATGCCTCTCAACAGGGGCTGACCACCGAGCAGGTCGGTCTGTTCATGGGTAGCTGCATTTTTGCCGGGCTGTTGGTGCAGTGGCCGCTGGGCTGGTTATCCGACCGTTATGACCGGGCCTTGCTGATCCGCTGTTTTGCCATGTTCCTGGCGGTCGCGGCGTTACCGCTGGCGATCTTGCCCAAGGTGCCGCTGGAGGTGTTGTTCGCCGTCGGCTTCCTGTGCTCGCTGGTGCAGTTCTGCCTGTACCCGCTGGCGGTGGCGTTCTCCAATGACCATGTCGAGGGGGATCGCCGGGTGTCGCTGACGGCGATGCTGCTGGTGACCTACGGTGTCGGTGCCAGTATCGGGCCGCTGGCGGCCGGGGTGCTGATGAAGCTGTTCGGCAGCCAGAGCCTGTATGCATTCTTCACGTTCTTTGCGTTGGTGCTGGTCTGGCGGATCCGGCCGAAAGCCGTGACCAACCTGCATCAGGTGGACGATGCACCGTTGCACCACGTGGCAATGCCGGACAGTATGTCCAGTTCGCCGCTGGTGGCTGCGCTGGATCCGCGGGTCGATGAACAGGTGGTGCAGGACCAGATGTGCAATCCGGTGAATCCGGAACCGCCAGCCGAATCAGGACCTGAATCCGATCAGCCGCCAGAAGACCCTGACTCCGGCCGCGAGCAAAGCTTTACCGAAGCCAGGCCTTAATACCGGGGCACAAAAAAAACGGGCAGTCACCGCAAGGGACTGCCCGTTTTCTTGTTGGCGCTCTATCACATGTCGTCTTTGTCGAAGCGGCGTGCTTCGCGTTGCAACTGGTAGACAAAGCGTTCGACCTGACGCTGCACCAGCCCGCTCATGTTGTGAAAGCGAACGCCGGCGAAGGTGGTGGAAATCCTTTCTTCGAAGTGCAGATAACGCAACTCGACCGGTGCGGTCATCTTGCCGAAGGGCAGGTCGGCGTTGAAACGGTCGTAGACCTGACCCAGTTGCAGGCTGCCGGTGATGTCGCCGTCGAAGCGCAGTTTGCAGCCGGTAGCGGAAATATCCAGCAGCTTGCCGCTGATCGGCGCCTTGAGCTTTTCGCCGTCCAGGTTGACGTTGACCAGCTGTGCCAGCTTCAGCGCGGCGCGGAACGCATTGCGGCGCTGGTGGTACACCACTTCATGGGGCAGGGGGCCGCGGTAGCAGCGGCTGCCACCGGATTCGTCGATTTTCAACTGGCCGTTGCTTTCCCAGGCAATGCGTACGCCTTCGTGGAAGCCTTCGACCCTGAACGGCTCGCCCGCCAGCAGGTAACGCTCGCCATCACGGGGAATCATTTCGTCCAGGGCAATCATGTTGCTGTCACGGTCCAGGTCCACCAGGTAGCTCTGGAAGCGCTGGCTGCGCTCATGGAACGTGATGATCAGCGGGTCATGGCTTTCGAGCAGCTGGCGCAGGTTGCTGGAGATTTCCAAGGGCGTGGAGAGCACCTTGGGTGGCTGCGGAGCATCATCCACGGATAAGGCATTGGACACGGTTAATCAATCTCCAGACAAAATTTGACTACGGCAGACTAGCAGTTTGCCAGTATGTTGCGCGTCTTGATAGAGCGAGGGCGTTGACCGCTTCATGCCTGACTGAGCGGGCGTGGCTTGGCAAGCTTGGAGAATGTTCCGCTGGCATCGTAAAGCGCCGGGGTTTCACCGCCGGTGAGGATTTTCAGCTGGGTGGCTGTAGCGGCCTGCTGAGTGAGGATCGACTGGCCGTTGTTGGCGTTGATGGCCTGGCACTGGGCCAGGAGATCGGTCAGCACGTCACTTTGCGCCAGCAACTGCTCGCCAATGCTCGACTGGCCGGCCAATTGCTCAAGGCCGCTGCGGTTGGTCGGCAGGTTGAGGCTGGCGAGGATTTCACTGCGCTTGCGGCCATGCTGTTCGAGCAAAACGATCAACGCCTGTTTCTGCGCCAGGATGTTCTCGAGCAATGGCATGTCGCGGCCATGCAATGCGAGGGATTCGGTCTGCAGTAACTCCAGCAGGTGTTGCGCTGGGGCAAAGTCGTCGGTGATCAGTTGCAGTAGATGAGTGTCGTGCATGGCTGGCCTTGGGTTTTAAGCGTCCAAAAGCCTGGCGCCGGCGGTGGCCTAGCGCTGGGCTTCGAAGTTGAGCAGTTTGCTGGCTACACGGTTGCTGTCGACTTTATAGCTGCCATCGGCAATCGCTGCTTTCAACTCGGCCACGCGGGCGTTGTCGACGGCAGGCTGATCGCGCAGCTTGTCAGTGACCTTCTGCAACTGTTGAGCCTCATTGCTGAGATGTACCGATTCCCCGCTTTTGACGGTGCCGGCCTGTTCGGCCGCGGACTCCAGCGGCGCGGATTTGCCGGCTTCGGCGCTTTCCTTGCTGGCGCTGGTACGTGTACTGCCCGTCAGGGACGAGGAGCTGTTCAAACGGCTGAAATCGATGACCATGATAAAAAACCTCTGGGAATTT
Organism: Pseudomonas monachiensis; assembly: GCF_047345015.1. NCBI lineage: Bacteria > Pseudomonadati > Pseudomonadota > Gammaproteobacteria > Pseudomonadales > Pseudomonadaceae > Pseudomonas > Pseudomonas monachiensis. Next base: position 4,714,205 of record NZ_CP178857.1, on the reverse strand, counting down.
GGACGCTTGCCATGGTTTCGGCCATTCCCTGGAAAACTTTAGGCTCATTTATCAATGAACCTTGCGCGCGTCAGCGCTTGCCCTGCATGGAGCACAGTCTAGGGAACAGCCGCGGCAAGCGCCACATTCAGATGAACAGAGCGCCTTACATGGACACTTCCACCTGCCCCGGTGCCATGACCTGCGCCTTGATGACTCGTTGGGAGTTGAGGTTTTTCACCCGGATTTGCTCGCTCAGGCTGCCGTTTGACAGCGCTTCGCCCGGCATGCGCACGCTGAGGGTGCCGCTGCGGGCGGTTATCACCACTTGATCGCCCTTGCGAATGACTTCGGCCTGCTCGATGTTCACCAGGGTAATTACCTGGTCGGCGACCATTGGTCGGGTCAGTCGCTGGCCGATCGCCTGATCGAGGGAGGTCAGGTAGCCCTGGCTGATGAGGCTGATATCGCGCTCGCGCAGGATCACGTCTCCAGGTTCGACAATGGCGGCGCGGCGCAGTGGCCGGGCGCTGGTCACGACCTCGCGAAACAGGCGGACTTGAGCGGGTACGAACACTGTCCAGGGGGAAGTACCCTCGCAGCGAACCTTGACCGTGACCCGTCCCAGCGGCTTGGGACTCTCGAGCGTTGCTGTCAATTCCTTGTCGCACATGGGCATGTGCATGCGCGGATCGAGCGGGTTGACCTGGATCTCGTAGCGACCTTCCGTTTGACTGGTAGCCAGATAGTCTTCTACGGTGAATTCAAGAAAGCCCTGAGTGACGCCGATAAGCATGTCAGGCAAGGTAACCGCGTCAGCAAGGGCAGGGCTGCCAGCGTTGAACAGGCAAACAGCCGCCAGCACGCCGGGCAATTTGCGGTAGGGTGTGGTCAGGCGTCGAAAAAATGTCGGTTCTGTGTTCATAACGATTAAAAAAGCAAGCGCCGTGCCGTTTAGTGATGAAGGCGCGTCGCAACAACACTTGGCGTTGGTGTAGGAGTCTGGGCATGGCTGGTGTAATGGATTCGGTAAACCAGCGCACGCAACTGGTGGGGCAGAATCGCCTTGAGCTGTTGTTGTTCCGTCTCGACGGCCAGCAACTGTACGGGATCAACGTGTTCAAGGTTAGGGAGGTGCTGCAATGCCCCAAACTGACGCTGATGCCCAAATCCAGTCCTGTCGTGTGCGGCGTGGCGAACATCCGGGGGGCGACCATTCCGATCCTTGATCTGGCGATGGCGACCGGCTCCGGCGCGTTGAAGGACAAGAACAACCCCTTCGTGATCATCACGGAGTACAACACCAAGACCCAGGGGTTCCTGGTCCGTTCGGTGGAGCGCATCGTCAACATGAACTGGGAGGAGATCCATCCGCCGCCCAAGGGCACCGGGCGCGATCACTACCTGACGGCGGTGACGCGGGTCGACAATCAGTTGGTCGAAATCATCGACGTCGAAAAGGTGCTGGCGGAAGTGGCTCCGACGCCGGAAGCGATTTCCGTTGGTGTGGTGGATGTCGAAACCCAGCACAAGGCGCTTTCGTTGCGCGTGCTGACGGTCGACGACTCGTCGGTGGCGCGCAAGCAGGTCACGCGTTGCCTGCAAACGGTCGGCGTCGAAGTGGTGGCGTTGAACGACGGTCGGCAAGCGCTGGACTACCTGCGCAAACTGGTCGACGAGGGCAAGAAGCCGGAAGAAGAGTTCCTGATGATGATCTCCGACATCGAGATGCCGGAGATGGACGGGTACACGCTGACGGCGGAAATCCGCAACGACCCGCGCATGCAAAAGCTTCATATCATCCTGCATACTTCGTTGTCGGGGGTATTCAATCAGGCGATGGTCAAGAAGGTCGGTGCCGATGACTTCCTGGCCAAATTCCGTCCTGATGACCTGGCATCCCGGGTAGTCGACCGGATCAAGGCAGCAGATATCAGCTAGGGGCCCGTGCCCCTGGCAGTCAACACGATTTAAGAGGCGGCATCATTGTCTACGGGTAATTTGGATTTCGAACAGTTCCGGGTATTCCTGGAAAAAGCCTGTGGCATTTTGCTCGGTGAAAACAAGCAGTACCTGGTCTCCAGCCGTCTCAACAAACTGATGGAACAGCAAGGCATCAAGTCTTTGGGCGAACTGGTTCAGCGCATGCAGACCCAGCCGCGCAGCGGTTTGCGCGAGCAGGTGGTGGACGCCATGACCACCAACGAAACCCTGTGGTTTCGTGACACCTACCCGTTTGAAGTCTTGAAGAACAAGGTACTGCCCGAAGCGATCAAGGCCAGTCCCGGCCAGCGCCTGCGCATCTGGTCGGCGGCGTGCTCGTCGGGCCAGGAGCCGTATTCGCTGTCGATGTCCATCGACGAATTCGAGCGGGTCAACATGGGCCAGTTGCGGATGGGCGTGCAGATTGTTGCCACCGACCTGTCCGGTACCATGCTGAACAACTGCAAGACCGGCGAGTACGACAGCCTGGCCATCGGCCGCGGTCTTTCGCCCGAGCGCCTGCAGCGTTATTTTGACCCGAAAGGGCCGGGGCGCTGGGCGATCAAGGCGCCTATCAAAAGCCGTGTGGAGTTCCGTTCATTCAACCTGCTGGACAGCTACGCGAGCCTCGGCAAGTTCGACATCGTGTTCTGCCGCAACGTACTGATCTACTTTTCCGCCGAGGTGAAGAAGGACATCCTGTTGCGCATCCACAGCACGTTGAAGCCGGGCGGTTACCTGTTCCTCGGTGCTTCCGAAGCGCTGAACGGTTTGCCGGATCATTACCAGATGGTCCAGTGCAGCCCGGGGATCATTTACCAGGCGAAGTGATGCAAAAGCGCCGCGCATAAAAATGGGAGTCCTCCGGGACTCCTTTTTTATGCGCGGCGCTTTTGCATCACGTAGGAGCTGTCGCAGGCTGCGATCTTTTGATCTTGATCTTGAAAAGCAAAATCAAAAGATCGCAGCCTTCGGCAGCTCCTACAGGGGGGAGTGTGCGTAGGACAAGCGGCAGAAAAGCGGCATCCGGCGGAAAACCGTTGCCGCTTTTCTGGCATTGCCGCGTTGCCATGGCCGGCAAAGCCCCGGTTTCCGGGTTTTTTTGAATTGGCATGGGGCTTGCTAAGTTGATCCTACGAAAAATCAGGTCACCCGAAGGTTTCCCGACATGAGCATCAGCTTCGATAAAGCGCTCGGTATCCACGAACAAGCCCTGGGCTTCCGCGCCCAGCGTGCCGAAGTCCTGGCCAACAACATCACCAACGCCGATACCCCGAACTACAAGGCTCGGGATCTGGACTTCTCGAAAGTGCTCGCCGAGCAGAACGAGAAAACCAAAGGCGGCACCTTCGCCTTGAACATGACCAACAACCGTCATATCGAAGCTGAGGGCCTGGGCAATGGCGACGAGTCGTTGCTGTATCGCACGCCGATGCAACCGTCGATCGACCAGAACACCGTGGACGCCCAGCTTGAACAATCAGCGTACGCGGAAAACGCGATCGGTTTCCAGGCCAGCTTCACCCTGCTCAACAGCAAATTCAAAGGGCTGGTGTCAGCCCTGCGCGGAGAGTAAGCCATGTCTCTATCCAGTGTTTTCAACATTGCCGGTAGCGGCATGAGTGCGCAGACCACGCGTTTGAACACCGTCGCTTCGAACATTGCCAACGCCGAGACCGTCTCGTCGAGCATCGACCAGACCTACCGTGCGCGTCACCCGGTATTCGCCACCATGTTCCAGGGCGGGCAGAGCGGCGGCAGCGATTCGTTGTTCCAGAGCCAGGACGCCGCCGGTCAGGGTGTTCAGGTGCTGGGTGTAGTTGAAGACCAGAGCAACCTCGAGGCGCGCTACGAGCCGAATCATCCGGCGGCCGATGCCAAGGGTTACGTCTACTACCCGAACGTCAACGTGGTGGAGGAAATGGCCGACATGATTTCCGCGAGCCGTTCGTTCCAGACCAACGCCGAAATGATGAACACCGCCAAAACCATGATGCAGAAGGTCCTGACCCTCGGTCAGTGATAAGGGGCGACTCAGATGAGTGTTACCGATTCCACCAGTGGTTTGAGCCTCAACGACATCCTGGCCAACTCTTCGATCAAGACCACCACCACGACTGACGGCCTCGCGTCGGCCACCGGCAGCGCCACGGGCAGCAAGGCCCTGGGCAAGGATGCGTTCCTGCAGTTGCTGGTTACGCAGTTGAAAAACCAGAACCCGCTGGAACCCCAGGACAACGGCGAGTTTGTCGCTCAGTTGGCGCAATTCAGCAGCCTGGAAGGCATCACCACGCTCAACGATACGGTGACCGGCCTGGCCAGCAACTACAACTCGTCCCAGGCCCTGCAGGCGTCGTCGCTGGTGGGCCGTTCGGTCATCGCTCCGGGCGACAAGGCCGTAGTCGATACCACCAAGAGCCTCAGCGGCACGGTAGTCGTGCCGTCTTCAGTGGCGTCCGCCACCCTGAAGATCACCGACTCGGCCGGCAAGACCGTGCGCACCATCGACCTCGGTTCGCAGAAAGCCGGCAACGCCAGCTTCATCTGGGATGGCAAGAACGATGCGGGTGAGACGGTAGCCGCTGGCACCTACACCTTCGGTGCCACGACCACCATCGATGGCAAGTCCGTCGCGTTGATCACTAATCTGCCGGCGACCGTCAACAGTGTGACCATCAGCCAGACCGGTGGTGAGTTGATGCTCAATCTGGCCGGGCTGGGCAGCATTGCCCTGTCCAAAGTACAAACCATTGGTATGTAGAGCCGACTAACACGGCATAAAGGAGTGGATGATGTCTTTTAATATCGGCCTTAGCGGTCTCTATGCAGCCAACAAACAACTGGACGTGACCGGCAACAACATCGCCAACGTCGCGACCACCGGTTTCAAATCGTCCCGTGCAGAATTCGAAGACGTGTACTCGGCGACCCGCCTGGGCACCGGCAGCAAGACAGTCGGCAACGGCGTGCGCCTGGCTAACGTTTCCCAGCAGTTCGGCCAGGGTGACGTGAGCAACACCGGCAACGTGCTCGACATGGGTATCCAGGGCAACGGTTTCTTCGTACTGAGCAACAACGGTTCGTTGACCTACAGCCGTGCCGGTACGTTCAAGACCGATAAGGAAGGCTACGTCACCAACAGCGACGGCACTGCCCGTCTGCAAGGTTACGGCGTGGACTCCAACGGCAAGATCGTCAATGGCGTGCTGACCGACCTGCGGATCGACACCTCCAACCTGGCGCCGAAGTCCACCAGCACCGTGTCGTCGACGATCAACCTGAACTCCACCTCGGCGGTGATCGACCAGACGGTTGCGGCGAACAAGTTCGACCCGTCCAAGACCGAGACCTTTACCAAGTCGTTCAGTACTCCGATCTACGATACGCAGGGTAACCAGCACACCATGGATCAATACATGGTCAAGACTGGCGCGAACACCTGGGACACCTACACCCTGATCGATGGCCGCAATCCCGATGGCAGTGATCCAACCGTCACTGATCCGATCGCTTCGACCATGTCGTTCGACTCCACCGGTAAACTGACCTCGGTGAGCACGCCAGTGACGCCGCCAACCACGCCACCGACTTCGGTGATCAGCAGTGACCTGAAAATCACCAACTGGACCCCGGGCAGTGTCACCAATGGCGTCTGGACAGCCAACGGTGCCGCAGCCGATCCTGCAGGTCTGACTATCGCCATGGCCAACACCACCCAGTTCAACGCCGACACCGCGCGTTCGATTCCGGCGCAGAACGGTTACGCCACGGGCCAGATCACCAACTTGACCATTGATGGCAGTGGTGTGCTGCTGGCCAACTTCAGCAACAACCAGACCAAGCCGATCGGCCAGATTTCCCTGGCCAGCTTCACCAACGAGCAAGGCCTGCAGCCGGTAGGCGGCACCAGCTGGAAAGAAACCTACGCGTCGGGCATTCCGGGCTACGATGCGCCGGAGACCGGTACCCTGGGTTCGATCGTTTCCAACTCCCTGGAAGAGTCCAACGTCAACCTGACCAACGAACTGGTCGACCTGATCAAGGCACAGAGCAACTACCAGGCGAACGCCAAGACCATCTCCACCCAGAGCACCATCATGCAGACCATCATTCAGATGACTTGATGCTGGATTGAGCTGTGCAAGGAGCCCCTCGAAAGAGGGGCTTTTTTGTGGCCTGAGGTTTTATGCTGGATGTGATGGCCTCTTCGCGGGCAAGCCCGCTCCCACAGTTGATCGTGTTTATCTGGAAAGACTCGGTCCCCTGTGGGAGCGGGCTTGCTCCGGGCGGCGTTCCGACGAAAGCGTCAGATCAGTCACCCATTTCCTCGAGGCAAAAGAAAACCCCCGACCCGCCAGAGGCTGATCGGGGGTTTCGAGTAAGCGCCTTGCGGCGCTCACGGGCTCAGCTTATTGGCAAGCTTCGCAATCCGGCTCGTCGATGGCGCAAGCCTTTGGCACTGGAGCGGGACCTGCAGGAGCCGCCAGAACCGAGTCGTCACCGTGGTTGCCGCCGCTGGAAACAGCGTTCAGCTTGCCGGTGTTGATGGTCGACTTCTCGGTGCTGGTCGCGGCCAGGGCACGGAGGTAGTAAGTGGTTTTCAGACCACGGTACCAAGCCATGCGGTAGGTCACGTCCAGCTTCTTGCCCGATGCGCCGGCGATGTACAGGTTCAGCGACTGAGCCTGGTCGATCCACTTCTGACGACGGCTGGCGGCGTCGACGATCCACTTGGTGTCCACTTCGAAGGCGGTCGCGTAGAGCTCTTTGAGTTCTTGCGGGATGCGCTCGATCTGCTGCACCGAACCGTCGTAGTACTTCAGGTCGTTGATCATGACCGAGTCCCACAGGCCGCGAGCTTTCAGGTCGCGAACCAGGTACGGGTTGATCACGGTGAATTCGCCCGACAGGTTCGATTTCACATACAGGTTCTGGTAGGTCGGTTCGATCGACTGCGAGACGCCGGTGATGTTGGCGATGGTCGCGGTCGGTGCGATGGCCATGATGTTGGAGTTACGAATGCCTTTCTGTACACGGGCGCGAACCGGTGCCCAGTCCAGGGATTCGTTCAGGTCGACATCGATGTACTTCTGGCCACGGGCCTCGATCAGGATCTGTTGCGAATCCAGCGGCAGGATGCCTTTGGACCACAGCGAACCCTGGAACGTCTCGTAGGCGCCGCGCTCGTCAGCCAGGTCGCAGGAAGCCTGGATCGCGTAGTAGCTGACCGCTTCCATCGACTTGTCGGCGAACTCGACGGCAGCGTCGGAACCGTAAGGGATGTGCTGCAGGTACAAAGCGTCCTGGAAGCCCATGATGCCCAGTCCGACCGGACGGTGCTTGAAGTTGGAGTTCTTCGCTTGCGGCACCGAGTAGTAGTTGATGTCGATCACGTTATCGAGCATGCGCACGGCGGTGTTCACGGTGCGTTGCAGCTTGGCGGTGTCCAGCTTGCCGTCGACGATGTGGTTTGGCAGGTTGATCGAGCCCAGGTTGCAAACGGCGATCTCGTCCTTGTTGGTGTTCAAGGTGATCTCGGTGCACAGGTTCGAGCTGTGGACCACGCCCACGTGCTGCTGCGGGCTGCGCAGGTTGCACGGGTCCTTGAAGGTCAGCCATGGGTGGCCGGTTTCGAACAGCATGGACAGCATCTTGCGCCACAGGTCTTTGGCCTGGATGGTCTTGAACAGCTTGACCTTGCCTGGGTACTCGGTGAGGGCTTCGTAGTACTCGTAGCGCTCTTCGAAGGCTTTACCGGTCAGGTCGTGCAGGTCCGGTACTTCGGATGGCGAGAACAGGGTCCACTTGCCGTCGTCGAAGACACGCTTCATGAACAGGTCAGGGATCCAGTTGGCGGTGTTCATGTCGTGGGTACGACGACGGTCATCACCGGTGTTCTTGCGCAGTTCGATGAACTCTTCGATGTCCATGTGCCAGGTTTCCAGGTAGGCACACACAGCGCCTTTGCGCTTGCCACCCTGGTTAACGGCAACGGCGGTGTCGTTGACGACTTTCAGGAACGGCACGACGCCCTGGGACTTGCCGTTGGTGCCCTTGATGTACGAACCCAGCGCACGAACCGGTGTCCAGTCGTTGCCCAGGCCGCCAGCGAATTTCGACAGCATGGCGTTGTCGTGGATCGCATGGTAGATGCCCGACAGGTCATCCGGCACGGTGGTCAGGTAGCAGCTCGACAGCTGTGGACGCAGGGTACCGGCGTTGAACAGGGTCGGGGTCGAAGCCATGTAGTCGAAGGACGACAGCAGGTTGTAGAACTCGATCGCGCGGTCTTCTTTTTGCTTCTCTTCGATCGCCAGGCCCATGGCCACGCGCATGAAGAAGATCTGCGGCAGTTCGAAACGCACGCCATCCTTGTGGATGAAGTAACGGTCGTACAGGGTTTGCAGGCCCAGGTAGGTGAATTGCTGGTCGCGCTCGTGGTTGATCGCCTTGCCCAGTTTTTCCAGGTCGAAGGAGGCCAGCACAGGGTTCAGCAGTTCGAACTCGATACCTTTGGAGATGTAGGCCGGCAGCGCTTTGGCGTACAGGTCGGCCATCTCGTGGTGAGTGGCGCTCTCGGCCACACCGAGGAAGCCCAGGCCTTCGCCGCGCAAGGTGTCCATCAGCAGGCGCGCGGTCACGAACGAGTAGTTCGGCTCGCGTTCAACCAGGGTACGGGCAGTCATTACCAGGGCGGTGTTGACGTCGTTCAGGGCCACGCCGTCGTACAGGTTCTTCAGGGTTTCGCGCTGGATCAGGTCGCCGTCGACTTCTTCCAGGCCTTCGCACGCTTCGGTGACGATGGTGTTCAGGCGACCCATGTCCAGCGGCGCCAGGCTGCCGTCGGCACGGGTGATGCGGATCGACGGGTGAGCGTTGACCGCTTCTTCGGCCGGTGCGTGGGCAGCGCGTTCTTTCGAACGACCGTCACGGTAGATCACGTAGTCGCGAGCCACTTTCTGTTCGCCGGCACGCATCAGGGCCAGTTCGACCTGGTCCTGGATTTCTTCGATGTGGATGGTGCCGCCCGATGGCATGCGACGCTTGAAGGTCGCGGTGACCTGTTCGGTCAGGCGGGCAACGGTGTCGTGGATTCGCGACGAGGCAGCAGCGGTGCCGCCTTCAACTGCGAGGAACGCTTTGGTGATGGCGACGGTGATCTTGTCATCGGTGTAGGGAACGACAGTGCCGTTACGCTTGATCACACGCAGCTGACCTGGCGCGGTGGCGGACAGATCCGAATTCGAATCGGCGGCCTGCGGCAAGGTGCCCTGCGGGTTCTCGCGAGTTGTGTCGGTTTGCATGGGGGGGTGTCTCCACATTCTCTATGTTTGTTTGGGCACCATCACGGTGCCCACCGTTCCGTCCTGAAGCACTACAACCGGCGAGAGCCGGGCATAACAACTTCGGGACAGTAGGAAAAAGGCTAATGAGGCCGTCCTTGCCGAAGTCTTTGGCTACGAGCCTGGGCTCGAAACCGGATTCCTTTCGGGGGTGTCAGTCATGACTGCAACACCCGTACCGTTTTGGCCGCTCTGGCCTGAAAAAACGGTGCCATCCGCCAGCGCGGTTTGGGCTTGTAAGTTCACGCTTGGTTCAACCATAAACAGGCAATAAAGCGCTTGAGTTTCTGGTCTGAAATGTGGTTGGGCTTTTTAGTCAAAACCCTACATGTAGGGTTTTTTTTGCGCCGGGGTACAAGATAATGCGTTTTATGGGGGGGTGCAACATACTGCTTGTGGATAAACCTGTGCGTAAATTGTGTGTGAAAGAGGGAATCGGCGTGTAGGCCGCGACCTTGCTGGATCGAAGCTTTTTTCAGCGAATTTCAACGGGTGAAAACGCCAGGTCAGATTTTTAAGGGCGCGAACCCTACCACAAAAAACCCTGTTGTCCGAACGCATTTACCCGCTTGTGTTCTCGACGGGTGGCGTTTATACAATCGGCCCAGCGTGTATACATATTTATCCCCCCGAATCATTACAAAAAGACGGGCGGATCCTTCCTTATTAGTGTTTTTGGCAAGCAGAGGTCACCCGTGGAGCAAGAAGCCTGGCAGGTATTGATTGTGGAGGACGACCAGCGACTGGCCGAACTGACCCGCGATTACCTGGAAGCCAATGGCCTGCGTGTATTGATCGAAGGCAATGGTGCGCTCGCGGCGAATCGCATCATCAAGGAACAACCGGACCTGGTGATCCTCGACCTGATGCTCCCCGGTGAAGATGGTCTGAGCATTTGCCGCAAGGTCCGCGCCCGCTATGACGGCCCGATCCTGATGCTCACCGCCCGCACTGATGATACCGACCAGATTCTCGGCCTGGACCTGGGGGCTGACGACTACGTCTGCAAACCGGTACGCCCGCGCCTGTTGCTGGCGCGCATCCAGGCGCTGCTGCGCCGTAGTGAAACGCCCGAGGTCGCCCCGGAAAAACAGCGGCGTCTACAGTTCGGTCCGCTGATCGTCGACAACGCCTTGCGCGAAGCCTGGTTGCAGGGCAACGGCATCGAGTTGACCAGCGCCGAATTCGACCTGCTCTGGCTATTGGTGGCCAATGCCGGGCGCATTCTCTCAAGGGAAGAGATCTTCACCGCGCTGCGGGGCATCGGCTATGACGGTCAGGACCGCTCCATTGATGTGCGCATCTCGCGCATCCGCCCGAAGATCGGCGATGACCCGGAGCATCCACGGCTGATAAAGACCGTGCGCAGCAAGGGCTATCTGTTCGTTCCCGAGGCTTGCGTAGATCCGTCCCTGTGAACTCGATCTTCCTGCGTATCTATGGCGGCATGTGCGCCGCGCTGATTCTGGTGGCGGTGCTCGGTGTGCTGGCGTTGCACCTGCTCAATGAGGTGCGCAGCGAGCAATACCGCGAGCGCCTGGCCCACGGCACGTTCTCGCTGATGGCCGACAACCTGCAACCGATGAACCAGACTGAGCGCCACCGGGCCTTGCTGGTGTGGGAGCGGCTGCTGGGGATTCCGCTGGCGCTGAAAACCTTTGCCGAGACCGACCTCGACCTGACCCAGCGCACCCGTGTGTTGCGCGGCCAGGCATTGGTGGAGCAGACCGGGCCGCACGCTGCGAAGGTCTACAAGCTGGTCAGCGACAAGGAACAGTTGATGCTCACCGGGGAGGTGCAGCAGATCAGCGAGCAACTGGCCCGGGCGACCATCTACCTGTTGACCGATGAGCTGGTGCGCACCCCGGTCGCCGACCAGCCCTTGCGCCTGGCGCAATTGAAGGAAAGCAAGGGCTTCGGCTTCGACTTGCGCCTGGTCACGGTTGACCAGGCGGACATGGACGAAGACCAGAGCCGCCGGGTATCCGAGGGTGACACGGTGATGGCGCTGGGCAAGGGGGGCGATTCGATCCGGGTGTTTGCCGGCATGGTCGGCACGCCGTGGGTCCTGGAAATCGGCCCGCTGTATCAGATGAATCCTTATCCGCCGGAGTGGCTGGTGCTGATCGCTGCGCTGGGCCTGACGTTGATCGGTTTGATCGTCTATCTGCTTGTGCGCCAGCTCGAGCGACGCTTGCGTGGCCTGGAGGCCGCCGCCACGCGCATTGCCAAGGGCAGCCTGGAAACCCGCGTACCTGCTCGCGGTGCGGATTCGGTGGGGCGGCTGGCCTCGGCGTTTAACGGCATGGCCGAACACCTGCAGCAGTTGCTGGCGATCCAGCGTGAACTGGTGCGCGCGGTGTCCCACGAATTGCGTACGCCGGTGGCACGCCTGCGCTTTGGCCTGGAAATGATCGGCTCGGCCAGCACGCCGCAAGCCCTGGAAAAATACTGCCAGGGCATGGACCACGACATCGAGGACCTCGACCGGCTGGTGGACGAGATGCTGACCTACGCGCGGTTGGAACAGGGCTCGCCGGCGCTGAACTTTCAGCGGATCGATCTGGATGCCTTGGTCGACCAGGTGATCGAAGAACTGGCGCCGTTGCGCGCGGACGTCACGGTGCAACGCGGGTTATGCCTGTCGGCCGCCGACAACGACGACGCCTGGGTCGAGGCTGAGCCGCGCTACTTGCATCGGGCGATCCAGAACCTGGTGACTAATGCCATGCGCCACGCGCAATCACGGGTGACCATCAGCTATCAGGTGGGGCAGCAGCGATGCCGGGTAGATATCGAGGATGACGGGCCGGGCGTGCCGGAGTCGGCGTGGGAGAAGATCTTTACGCCGTTCCTGCGTCTCGACGACAGCCGCACCCGCGCGTCTGGAGGCCATGGGTTAGGCCTGTCCATTGTGCGACGGATCATCCATTGGCATGACGGTCGCGCGTTGATCGGCAAGAGCAAGAGCCTGGGCGGGGCGTGCTTCAGCCTGAGCTGGCCGCGCAATCAGGAGAAGCGTTGAGCCTTGTGTTGTCTGTTGCGGCCCCATCGCGAGCAAGCTCGCTCCCACAAGGATTTGTGGCGTGACATAGATCCAGTGTGGGAGCGAGCTTGCTCGCGATGGGGCCCGAACAGGCGCCAATAAACCTCAGGCCCTGATGCTGACCAGACTCAGCAACTGCCCGTCCCTGACCCCGAACTGCGCATCCAGTTCGGTGCCATTGCGCCATTCGCTGGACAAGTCCGTGAGCAATCGCAACCGCACCTCGCCCGATTCACGCCACTCCAGCACTTCGGCGTGTTCGAAATAAAAGCGTTGTTGAACGATCGGATACAACGCCTTGAACAGGCTTTCCTTGACCGAGAACGTCAGGGTGACCAGCAACGCCCGTTGATCGTGATCGCCCGCCGCCATGCGCTGTAGCTCCGGCGGATTGAGGATTTCCCCGGCCAGGCGTTCGGCCCGTTCGGCATTGAGCAGGTTTTCCAGGTCCATGCCCAGGCCGCGCCAATGGCTTTTGTTCGCCACGATCGCCGCGGCCCGGCCAGTGCTGTGGGTGATCGAGCCCGTGATATGACCAGGCCAGACCGGTGCCCGGTCTTCACCGATGGCCGGAATGAAACTCAAGCCTTCCAGTCGCTGTAGCGCGGCCCGGGCGCACACTCGCCCGGCGAGAAACTCCGCCTGCCGTTTGGCCACCGAGCGCTGGATGCTCGCCGGCACTTCTACAGCGCTGCGCTGAAAGTCATCGCTGGCCAGTCGGGCGCTATCGAAGTGAGTACTCAGCAGGACCGTATCGGGCAGCACAAACGGCAGCGGCCAATGGTCATCGAGGGGTGTGCAGCAGGTGGGCAGGGCGGGGGTTGGATTCATATCAGGCATTTTGCCGGGTTGGCTTGAGGCTGGGTAGTGCAAAGCTTCTGACGAATTGGTAGTCGGCGCCGGACTTGTCCTTTGCAGGGTCGGATCTCCTGTTGAAACGTGTCGAAACATTCGGATGAGGGCGGTTCAGCCCAGGTTCAGAGTGCGTTCAGGGGGAGTTCAGGGCGCGGTGCGTAACCTTGCCCCGTACCCAAAAAACAAACGGCACATGAGGAAACTCCCCAATGACTGGATTCAAAAAACTGCTTCTGGCATTCACGGTTCTGGGCGCAAGCACCGCAGCTTTCGCATCCGACGACAACTTCGCCAGCCTTACTCTTGGACAGACCAGCGACAAGGTCAAAAAATCCCACGCCCTGAACGACAACCTCAATCACCCGAACGCCGATGGCGTAATCGGCAAGGACACCACCTGGGGTGTTCGTCTGGGCCAGCAAAATACCAAGGGCCGCTACTACGCCACTTACGACAATGTGTCGGGCACCCACAACGGCATTAAGCTGCGTCAGGAAAACCTTCTGGGCAGCTACGATCTGTTCTACCCGGTAAGCGGCACCACCAGGCTGTTCGGTGGCGCCACGGCCGGCCTGACAAAAATGACTCAGGAGTCGCCAGGCTTCAGCCGCGACAGCGATATCGTCTACGCAATCGGTGGCCAGGTGGGTGTGCTGCAACAGGTTTCGCAGAACACCTCGGTTGAACTGGGTTACCGTTACCTGCGCAGCAACGCCAGCACCGAGATGAGTGAGCGCGGCGGCAGCAAACAGGGTTCGCTGGACCTGACCAGCAGCGCCCAGACTTACCTGTCCGCCAACTACGCTTTCTGACAAGCGTTCCATGAACGGCCTGCGCCGGATCAGTCCGAATGACTGATCCGGCGTTGCCATGTTAGTTATTGAGGTGCGACGTTGCGCCTCTGGAGATGTTGATTTGCCCGGGAGAGCAATATGAAATTGCTGGTCGTCGAAGATGAAGCGCTGCTGCGTCATCACCTGCAAACCCGCCTGACGGAGAGCGGCCATGTGGTCGAGTCCGTGGCCAACGCCGAGGAGGCGCTGTACCAGACCGCGCAGTTCAACTTTGACCTGGCGGTGATCGACCTCGGTCTGCCGGGCATGAGCGGGCTCGACCTGATCCGCCAGTTGCGCTCAAGTGGCAAGAGCTTCCCGATCCTGATCCTCACCGCGCGCGGCAACTGGCAGGACAAGGTCGAAGGCCTGGCCGCCGGCGCCGATGATTACCTGGTCAAGCCGTTTCAGTTCGAAGAACTGGAGGCCCGCCTGAATGCCTTGCTGCGACGCTCCAGCGGTTTCACCCAGTCGACCATCGTCGCTGGCCCCTTACTGCTGGACCTGAACCGCAAGCAAGCTTCCCTCGACGATCAGCCATTGGCATTGACCGCGTATGAGTACCGCATTCTCGAATACCTGATGCGCCATCATCAGCAAGTGGTGCCCAAGGATCGCTTGATGGAGCAACTCTATCCGGATGACGACGAGCGTGATCCGAATGTGATCGAGGTGCTGGTCGGCCGTCTGCGCCGCAAACTGGAGGGGCCGGGCGGGTTCAAGCCGATCGACACCGTGCGTGGCCTGGGTTATCTGTTCAACGAGCGTTGCACTTGATCCGTTCGCTGCGCATACGCTTGATGCTCGCCGCCACGCTGTTGGCGGTGTTGTTCATGCTGGCGTTGCTGCCGGCGATGCAAGGCGCCTTCAGCCTGGCGCTGCAGGACTCCATCGAGCAGCGCCTGGCATCCGACGTGACCACGCTGATCTCGGCCGCCCGGGTGGAGAACAACAGCCTGCAGATGCCGGCGCAACTGCCCGACGAGCGCTTCAACCTCACCGACAGTCGATTGCTCGGCTACATCTATGACCGTGAAGGGCATCTGGTCTGGCGTTCGAAGGCGACCCAGGAAGAACGCATCAACTACAAGCCACGCTACGACGGACGTGGCAGCGAGTTTGCGCGGATCCGCGAAGCCAATGGCCAGGAGTTCTTCGTCTACGACGTCGAGGTCAAGTTGCTCGGGGGCAAAAGTGCAGCCTTCAGCATCGTGGCGTTGCAGCCGGTTCGCGAGTACGAACTGACCCTCGAAGGCCTGCGGGAAAATCTCTATCTGGGGTTTGGCGCGGCACTGCTGGTGCTGCTGGCGTTGCTGTGGATTGGTCTGACCTGGGGCTTGCAGGCATTGCGGCGCTTGAGCCAGGAACTGGACCAGATCGAAGGTGGCACCCGCGAAAGCCTCAGTGAGGAACATCCCCGGGAATTGCTGCGCTTGACCGGTTCCCTCAACCGTTTGCTGCACAGCGAACGTGAGCAGCGCAGTCGCTACCGCGATTCCCTCGACGACCTGGCCCATAGCCTGAAAACGCCGCTGGCGGTGTTGCAAGGCGTCAGTGAAGACATGGCCCAGCGTCCCGAGGATCGCGATCAGGCCTGGGTGCTGCAAGCCCAGATCGAACGCATGAGCCAGCAGATCAGCTACCAGTTGCAGCGCGCCAGCCTGCGCAAAAGCGGCCTGGTACGCCATCAGGTGCACTTGCGACCGGTACTGAAAAGCCTGTGCGACACGCTGGACAAGGTCTATCGCGACAAGCGCGTGCATGTCGCGTTCGACTTGCCCGATCCGTGCTATGTGCCGATCGAGCAGGGCGCTCTGCTGGAGATGATGGGCAACCTGCTGGAAAACGCCTATCGCCTGTGCCTGTGCGAAATACGCATCAGCGTGCGTGAAACCCTCAGTGGTACCGAGTTGTGTGTCGAGGACGACGGCCCTGGCGTACCACAGGATCAGCGCGCACGGATTCTCGAGCGCGGAGAGCGCCTGGACCGCCAGCACCCGGGGCAGGGCATCGGCCTGGCGGTGGTCAAGGACATCATCGAGAGCTACAGCGCCAAGCTGACCCTGGGGGATTCACCGATGGGCGGGGCGGTGTTCAGGATTCACTTTCCGGCAGTTTGAACGGGTATTTGATAGCGGTCTTTTACGGCCGCTAAAAGCATCAATCGTTAAACGACCGGCAACAAAGTTTTGTTGGCGTTCAGCCGTTTGGTGGCAGGTAATAGGCTTCGCCTCATTGACAACATGCACACGCAAAGCCTGTGTTGGTGCATGAGTGGATATGGGCTGAAGCGTTCCATGCCATCAAAGGAGATAAAAATGGAAAGGAAGAAAGTTTGGCTGACGTTTGACGACGGTCCTCGGCAAATCCAGACCGACACCGTGCTCGAAACACTGGCGCAGTTTGATATCAAGGCAACGTTTTTTGTTGTTGGCAATCTGGTTGCCAGGCATGGCGAGCGTATCAAGCGCATCCTCTGCGAAGGACACCGGATCGGTAATCACACTTACGATCATCTAAGGCTGGTTGGCCAGGACAAAGACACCATCATCGATCAAATCAAAATGACGGAGCAGGCACTGGCTCCCTACCAGCAGCCGGACCTGATCATGAGGCCGCCTTATGGCGCTCACGATGCGATGGTCGATCGCACTGTCGCCGAGTTGGGGTACCGGCAGGTTCTGTGGAGCGTGGATACCCTGGACTGGAACAGCAACTACCAACCGGGAGGCTGGGTATCCCATGGTGTTGAGCAAATAAGGAAAAGAAAGAACTCCATTGTGCTGATGCATGACATACACGCGACCACGGCCAACAATCTTGGCCGGTTCATCGAACAGGTAAACCAGCTAGGCGATGTGGACTTCGAATCACCGGCCACACTGGCGATTCCACCGGTCAGTCAGTTGAATATGTATGTGGTTGTAAAGGGCGATACATTGTCCAAAATTGCCAGAGAGTTTTATGGTGATGCTGCCAAGTACCCACTGATCTTCAATGCGAACAGGTCGGTGCTGGAGCATCCGGATAAAATTTACCCTGGCTTGTCGCTGATCATCCCGCCTCAGGAGTAAGCGTCCGCAAAACCTGGACGGGGTATTTCGGAGTGCGCTTGGGAGGACGCTAGTGATCACTGCGCAACGCGGGTGCTGAAACTCAGCTCTCCTGCGCCCGATAAGCCCCCGGCGTCAGCCCCGTCCACTTCTTGAACGCCCGGTGAAACGCCGACGGCTCGGAAAACCCCAACTGCTCGGCGATCTGTTGCAACGACAGGTCCGCGCGGCTCAGATGATAAATCGCGATGTCCCGGCGCAACTGGTCCTTCAATTCCTGAAAGCTCGAACCCTCTTCCCGCAAATGCCGGCGCAAGGTCTGTGGGCTGATGTGCAGATGGGCGGCTACGGCTTCCAGGTCGGGCCAGTGTGAACTGTCGCGACTGAGCAAGCGCCGCAGGCGGCTGCTCAAGCTGTCGCCATCGTCGGGGCGCGAGAGCAGGTCGGCGGGGGAGCGCTCAAGGAAATGCTTGAGGGTGCGTTCGTCCTGCAACAGCGGCATGGCCAGGTAGCGGCTGTGAAACAACAGGCTGCTCTGGGGCCTGGAAAACTCAAGCGGACAGGAAAACAACAGGTCGTATTCGGCGCCATGTTCGGGGCGGGGGTAGCTGAACGTGGCCTGTTCCAGGCGAATGCGCTGGCCGATCAGCCAGCTGCCGAAACGGTGCCAGATCACCAGCAGGCTTTCGCTGAGGAAATGATCCGGGTCCCAGAGTTGCGAGTCGTCCAGGCTCAGGCGCACCCATTCATCTTCACGGCTCAAGGTCAAACGCGGAACCCCGGGGAATAGGCTATAAAACAATAAGCCGCGATGGAGTGCCTTATCCAGGTTGCGGCAGTGAATCACGGCATGGCACATCATCGCGAAGCTGCCCGGCCTGCTTGGGGCTTGCCCGAACCCCAGGTACTCGTCGTCCAGCGCCAGCCATAAGGCCTGGATCAGTTGGGTGAATTGCTCCGGAGCGATGCGTGCCCGGGGCTCGTCCAGCAACTCGGGGCTGATTCCCAGTTGCTGTAGCAGGCTTGAATAGTCGTAGCCGTGCCGACGCGCCCCCCCAAGGGCGGCGCGGGCGAAATGACTGGCGATGGTGCGTTCGCGCATGGCAGCAGATCTGACCGTTGATCGACGGATGGTAGCTGTGCACCGCGGGCGTGAACAGGGCGGATATCCGCCAAATAGCAGGACGACTTTTAATGGAAGGGCGGAAATCCGCCACATGCTTGTAACCGTCCGGTGTCAGGGAATTCGCTGCAACCCCGCAGATCAAAAGGCTTGCAGGGATTTTGCGGAAGGTGGCACGGGCCTTGCGATACATCGTGCAGATGCCTGCCGTTGCGCAGCTCGAAAAAACAAATCCCTCCAGTGCAGGAGGGTTCGCAATTGCGGTGTTGCGGGCAACAGATGGATGTTGTCACCTGGCACCCTTGAGGAACTTTGCAATGACGACTCGTCAGCCACTGTACAAATCCCTGTATTTCCAGGTGATCGTTGCAATTGTCATCGGTATCGCGCTCGGTCACTTCTACCCTCAGCTCGGTGTGGCCGTTAAGCCACTGGGTGACGGGTTCATCAAGCTGATCAAAATGATCATCGCCCCGATCATCTTCTGTACCGTTGTCAGCGGTATCGCTGGTATGCAGGACATGAAATCGGTCGGCAAGACCGGTGGTTACGCGCTGCTGTACTTCGAGATCGTTTCGACCATCGCCCTGCTGGTCGGTCTGGTCGTGGTCAACATCGTGCAGCCGGGCAATGGCATGCACATCGACGTTGCCACCCTCGATGCCTCCAAGATTGCCACTTATGTTGCAGCCGGTGCTGACCAAAGCGTCGTCGGCTTCCTGCTGAACGTGATACCGGCCACTATCGTCGGCGCCTTCGCCACCGGTGACATCCTGCAAGTGCTGATGTTCTCGGTGATCTTCGGTTTCGCCCTGCATCGCCTGGGTGCCTACGGCAAGCCGCTGCTGGACTTCATCGATCGCTTCGCCCACGTGATGTTCAACATCATCAACATGATCATGAAGCTCGCGCCAATCGGTGCCTTCGGTGCGATGGCCTTCACCATCGGTGCCTACGGTGTCGGCTCGCTGGTGCAACTGGGTCAGTTGATGGCGTGCTTCTACATCACCTGCCTGCTGTTCATCCTGATCGTGCTGGGCTCCATCGCCCGCTTGCATGGCTTCAGCGTGCTGAAAATGATCCGCTACATCCGTGAGGAACTGCTGATCGTGCTGGGTACTTCTTCTTCGGAATCGGTACTGCCACGCATGCTGATCAAGATGGAGCGCCTGGGCGCGCAAAAATCTGTCGTGGGTCTGGTGATCCCGACTGGCTACTCGTTCAACCTTGACGGTACCGCCATCTACCTGACCATGGCCGCGGTGTTCATTGCCCAGGCAACCGATACGCACATGGACATCACGCACCAGATCACCCTGCTGGTGGTGTTGCTGCTGTCGTCCAAGGGCGCTGCGGGCGTAACCGGTAGCGGTTTCATTGTACTGGCTGCCACCCTGTCTGCCGTGGGCCACTTGCCGGTTGCCGGCCTGGCGCTGATCCTCGGCATCGATCGCTTCATGTCCGAAGCCCGTGCCCTGACCAACCTGATCGGCAACGCCGTTGCCACTGTCGTTGTGGCCAAGTGGGTCAATGAACTGGACACCGACGTACTGCAAGCCGAGCTGGCTTCGGGCGGTCGCGGCATTGCCGACGAGCCTAAAGACGATGTACTGGGCCACGTCGAAGAGGTAGCCCCGGTTAACGCCAAGTAAGCCTTGTTGTAATGAAAAACCCGCTTCGGCGGGTTTTTTCATGCCCGGTGTTTGAGCGTAACGGTCACTGCACGTGGCATATAAGGTGATTGCTGCAAAGCGATCAGCTGCCTAGGCTGTGGGCATCGTCAAGGGAGAACGTTCATGCTCGGTCCACTGGCATCACTCAAGGTTCTGGATTTCTCGACACTGCTGCCGGGGCCGTTCGCTTCGTTGCTGCTGGCGGACATGGGCGCCGAAGTGCTGCGCATCGAATCACCGACCCGCATGGATCTGTTGCGGGTGTTGCCGCCCCACGATCAAGGCGTGTCAGCCAGTCATGCCTACCTCAACCGCAACAAGCGCAGCCTCGCCCTGGACCTCAAGCAACCTGAGGCACTGGAGGTGATCAGGTCGTTGCTGCAGGACTACGACATTGTGCTCGAGCAGTTCCGCCCGGGCGTCATGGAGCGTCTGGGCCTGGGTTACGAAGCCCTGAAGGCGATCAATCCGAAATTGATTTATGTGTCGATCACCGGCTATGGCCAGACCGGTCCCTACAAGGACCGCGCCGGCCATGACATCAACTACCTGGCCCTGTCCGGGCTGGCGAGTTATACCGGCCGTGCCGACTCTGGGCCGCTGCCGTTGGGCATGCAGGTGGCGGATGTCGCCGGTGGTTCGTTGCACGGGGTGATTGGCTTGCTGGCGGCGGTCATTGCCCGGCAGCAAACCGGTCAGGGTCAGCACCTGGATGTCAGCATGACCGACTGTGCGTTCAGCCTGAATGCGATGGCGGGTGCCGGGTATCTGGCCTGTGGCGTCGAGCCGGGACCGGAAAATCAGGTGCTCAACGGCGGCAGTTTCTACGATTACTACCGCTCCCGGGATGGGCGCTGGCTGTCGGTGGGCAGCCTTGAGCCGGCCTTCATGAAACAGTTGTGTACGGCGTTGGGGCTGGAGGAGTTGGCCGGCCTTGGCCTGTCACCGCAACCGGCGCAGCAGAAACAGCTTAAAGACGCGCTGAAGGTCGAATTCGAAAAACATGACTTCGCCGAATTGTGCGCGCTGTTCGCCGAATTGGATGCTTGTGTCGAACCTGTGTTGAGCCTGGGAGAAGCGCTGTGTCATCCGCAGTTGCAGGCGCGGGAGTTGGTGGCCGAAGTGCCCCGTGGCGATGGCTCGTCCCAGGCGCAGATGGCTTGTCCGCTGAAGTTTTCGCAAGGGTTGCCTGAGCCCCGGTATATTGGCGCGGCGCTGGGGCAGCATACGGACCAGGTGTTGGGGGAGTTGGGGTTCAGTGCTGAGCGGATCGAACAGTTGCGTCGGGTCAAGGTGATTCTTTAGTGCCTGTCAGGCCGCCATCGCGAGCAAGCTTGCTCCCACAGGGGATCTGTGGCGTGACACAAACTCAATGTGGGAGCGAGCTTGCTCGCGATGAGGCCAGTGCAGTCACCAAAAAAACAACTACTCGACCCGCATTTCCCCACTGAACACCAGGGTATTACGACACCGCCGGCACAGGTACCGCCGTCCCTGCCGAACCAGGCTGTGGCGCTGGGCCGAAAACGGGAAGTCGCTGTCGGCGCACGGGCACTTGTAGATGTAGCGGGTCACGCTGCGGCGTTTGACATCATAGGTGTGGCAGCGGTTGGGCGGCAGTTCGTACACGCCGCGCATGATCAATTGCCACTCTTCGCCATGGGGCTGGATGCGGTCACCGAACAGCTGGTGGGCGATCAGGTGCGCGACTTCATGGGCCACGGTCTGCTTGAGGAAATCTTCGGTGTTTTCCCGGTACAGCTGCGGGTTGAAGCGCAGCAGGTTCTCGTGCAAATGCGCGACACCGGCTTTTTGCCCGCGCAGCTTGAGGCTCACCACGGGGCGCTTGAAAGGTCGTTTGAAAAAGGATTCGGCTAGTTGGAAACAGTCTTCGACGCGGGTATTGAGTTGCTCGGGCATGCTTGATGGATCTCCAGAGCGCTCAAGTATGCCGCAACCCTCGGACCTTGCGAATCGCCAGGTTGCCGAATGGTCGTGTGCGTTCTCGTTGCTGAAGAATGAAAAGGCCGCCTTGCGGCGGCCTTTGTCGGCAGTTCCGATGTTCAGTGATGAGCGGTTAGCTGGTGTAGACCGGGCCCACGCCGAGTCCCCAGACAATGACGGTGAACGCCATGATGGCGACCAGCACCACCAGGCCTACGGCGAGCACCGAGCTTGAAAACAGGAAGCCCTCGTCAGATGGAATGTTCATGAACGTCGGCAAGCCCACGTACAGCAAGTACACCGTGTAGCAGATGGCGGCGGTACCGATGATCATCCCCAGCCACAAGTGCGGGTACAAGGCGGCGAGACCACCGATGAACAGCGGTGTAGCGGTGTAGGTGGCAAACGCAATGCAGCGGGCCAGGCTTGGGTTGGCGTCATAGGTGCGGGCCATCCAGTGGATGAACGCGCCCATTACCGCGACACCGCCGAGCATCGCCAGGTACGACATGATCGTCATCCATATCGCGCTTTCTACGGTCAGCATGACGGGAGGTCGGTTGCCGATGACCCAGCCGACCTGTGTGGTGCCAATAAAGGCAGACACTGCGGGAATCGCCGCCAGGATCAGTGTATGGGTCAGGTACATGTGGCTGATGCTTTCCTCCTGGTCGCCACGGATTTCCTTCCATTCTTGGTCAGGGTGGGTGAAGAGCCCCACTACGTGATGGATCATGCCAGTCACTCCTCTTGTTTTTACCGTCGCCCCCCAGCGGAGCGCCTACGGGCCAATGCGGCCAAGTAAGTCATAGGTCTGAATTTGTATGTGACCTTATGTCGCAGTATAGGGAGGAATTTCCCCAGAGGGAGTAGGGGCTTTAGAGCAAATCGCGCTGTAAACGCAGTTGTTAATCGCCGCCGGGTCTGTGGCGAACGGCCCTTTTGGCCAGGCACTTCGCCCCTGAGGCATTTTTGCGTAAAATGCCGGCCTTTCGTCACACCTCACGGATTTCGCGTCATGGGCACTCTCACGGTCAACCAGAACAAACTGCAAAAGCGCCTTCGCCGACTGGCCGGCGAGGCGGTTGCCGATTTCAACATGATTGAAGACGGTGACAAGGTCATGGTCTGCCTGTCAGGTGGCAAGGACAGCTACACCATGCTCGATGTGCTGATGCACTTGCAGAAGGTCGCGCCGATCAAGTTCGAGATCGTGGCCGTGAACATGGACCAGAAGCAGCCGGGCTTCCCGGAGCACGTGCTGCCGGCCTACCTCAAGGAACTGGGGATCGAGTACCACATCGTCGAGAAAGACACTTACTCGGTGGTCAAGGAGCTGATTCCGGAAGGCAAGACCACCTGCTCGCTGTGCTCGCGCCTGCGTCGCGGCACGCTCTACACCTTCGCCGATGAAATCGGCGCGACCAAGATGGCTCTCGGTCACCACCGCGACGACATTGTCGAAACGTTCTTCCTGAACATGTTCTTCAACGGTTCGCTCAAGGCCATGCCACCGAAGCTGCGCGCCGACGATGGTCGTAACGTGGTGATTCGTCCGCTGGCCTACTGCAACGAAAAAGACATCCAGGCTTACTCGGACTTCAAGCAATTCCCGATCATCCCGTGCAACCTCTGCGGTTCCCAGGAGAACCTGCAGCGTCAGGTGGTCAAGGAAATGCTGCTGGACTGGGAACGCAAGACTCCGGGTCGTACCGAAAGCATTTTCCGCAGCCTGCAGAACGTGATCCCGTCGCAACTGGCGGATCGCAACCTGTTCGACTTTACCAGTCTGAAGATCGACGAAAGCGCCGCATCGCGCTTCGTCAATGTCGTCAACCTCTGATCCAGCTGTGGGAGCGGGCTTGCTCGCGAAATCGGTGTGTCTTCAGCATTGATGTTGGCTGACACTACGTCTTCGCGAGCAAGCCCGCTCCCACAGGTTTTTCGTTTACCTCAGGAGAGGGCATGCGCGACTACAAGTGGCTGAACGAGTATTGCTTGAACCGCTTCGGTTCGGCGGCTGAACTGGAAGCCCATCTGCCCGTTCCCAAGACCCCGGCGCAACTGCGCAAGATCAGCGACGATCGCTACCTCTCGACGATGGCGTTGCGGGTATTCCGTGCCGGGCTCAAGCACAGCCTGGTGGATGCCAAGTGGCCGGCCTTCGAAGAAGTGTTCTTCAGGTTCGACCCGGAAAAAGTCGTGCTGATGAGCGCCGAGCACCTTGAGCGCCTGATGCAGGACACGCGGATCATACGTCACTTGGGCAAACTCAAGAGCGTGCCGCGCAATGCGCAGTTCATACTGGACGTGGCCCATGAAAAGGGCAGTTTCGGTGCGCTGATCGCCGATTGGCCGGTGACCGATATCGTCGGGCTCTGGACCTTCCTGAAAAAGCGCGGACATCAGTTGGGCGGGCTGTCAGCCCCGCGCTTCCTGCGCATGATCGGCAAGGACACCTTTGTACCGAGCTATGACGTGGTGGCGGCGCTGAATGCTCAGGACATCATCGACAAGGTGCCGAGCAGTCTGCGCGACCTGGCGTTGGTGCAGGACGTGTTCAACCAGTGGCATGAGGAAAGTGGCGGGCGGCCGATGAGCCAGATTTCGATGATGCTGGCGTACACCGTCAATCATTGAGACCGAGTCGCCCCATTCGACTTGCTCGCGAAGGCGTCAGATCAGGCGACGGAGGGTTCGCCTTCACCCGCCAGCTTTCGGTTCAACTGATACCGCCACCGCACATACAACAGCGCCGAGCAAAACACCGCCAGGCTCGCGCCCATCTCCAGCAAACCGAAGATCTGCCGGTTCGGGTCATAGGCAGCCAATGCGCCCTTGATGAAATAAAGGTTCACCACAAAGCACATCCACGAATGCCCGCGAGGGCTGCCGATGATCATCCCCGGTGCCAGAATCAGCAGTGGCACCAGCTCGATCAACAGGATCACCCAGGGGCGTGCCCCGTGCAGGTCGGCAATCGCCAGGTAGTAAACACACAGCAATCCCACCAGGCCGAAAAAGCACAGCAGGCTGATGGCGCGCATCGCCTTGACCCGTGGTTCGAGCCATTCGAGGGCGGGCAGGATCTTCGGTTTCTTGGCCACCTCAGCTCTCCAGTTTCTGTGCGGTCTTGGCCAGGCGCATACCCAGCGCGCGGCACAGCGCCACTTCATGGGCATCCAGACCGCTTTTGCCGTCGGCACCGGCGTGGTGGCTTGCGCCGTATGGCGTACCGCCGCCCTGGGTTTCCAGCAGCGCCGATTCGCTGTAGGGCAGGCCGGTGATCAGCATGCCGTGGTGCAGCAACGGCAGCATCATCGACAGCAGCGTGGTTTCCTGGCCGCCGTGCAGGCTCGCGGTGGAGGTGAAAACACCCGCCGGTTTACCCACCAGGGCGCCGGTCAGCCACAGGTTGCTGGTACCGTCGAGGAAGTATTTGAGCGGTGCAGCCATGTTGCCGAAGCGGGTCGGGCTGCCGAGAGCCAGGCCGGCGCAGTTCTTCAGGTCGTCGAGGCTGGCATACAGCGCACCTTCGTCGGGAATCTCCGGGGAAACGGCTTCGCACTCGGTGGAAATCGCCGGCACCGTGCGCAAGCGCGCCTCAAGCCCTGCCTGTTCGACGCCACGGGCGATCTGCCGGGCCATTTCGTTGGTCGAGCCGCTGCGGCTGTAGTACAGAACCAGAATGTACGGTGCGCTCATGGCAACAGTTCCAGGATCTGCTCCGGTGGGCGGCCGATGATGGCCTTGTCGCCGACTTCGAGAATCGGTCGCTCCATCAGTTTCGGGTGGGCGGCGATGGCGGCGATCAATTGCGCTTCGCTCAGGCTGCTGTCGGCCAGGTCGAGGGTCTTGTACTCGTCCTCGCCGGTGCGCAGCAATTGCCGGGCGCTGATCCCGAGTTTGCCCAGCAGGTTCTGGATCTGCGCGGCGTCCAGTGGGGTTTCCAGGTAGCGGACCACAGTCGGGGTCAGGCCACGGGCTTCAAGCAGTTCGAGCGCACCGCGGGATTTCGAGCAGCGCGGATTGTGATAAAGCGTCAGATCGGTCATGAGCGGGTCGCATCTTGCGTAAGGTGGCGGCTATTCTAACTGTGCAGCGCGCATTCCAGAACCGTGAGAGGCGATGGGTCGCAGGTGCATTCAATTTTTGACAAGGAACACGACATGACAAGGCGACTGGCAGCAGCATTGGCGATCATCGGAGCGTTGATGCTGGGGGGCTGCGGTAATGACTATGGCATCGACCAGGACGGTCATAAAATCGCCTCTGACCGCCTGGACGGAAAATGGCTGGTCCTCAACTACTGGGCAGAATGGTGCGGGCCTTGCCGCACGGAGATCCCGGAGTTGAACGCCCTGGCCGAGCAGCTCAAGGACAGGAAAATCGGTGTGTTCGGGGTCAACTTCGACAACGTTCAGGGGCAAGAGCTGAAGAGCGCGAGCGAGAAACTGGGGATCAGGTTCACCGTGCTGGCCCAGGACCCTTCCGAACTGTTCGAGCTGCCGCGCAGCGAGGCGTTGCCGGTGACCTACATCATCGATAACAAGGGCAAGGTGCGTGAGCAGTTGATGGGTGAACAGACGGCGGCGGGGGTGATGGCCAAGCTTGAGGCGTTGCAGGCGAAAAATTAAAGCAAAAAGATCGCAGCCTGCGGCAGCTCCTACATGGATTGTCGTACACCCTGTAGGAGCTGCCGCAGGCTGCGATCTTTCAGGGGATCAGCCCTCCTCAAGCCACCAACGCAGCGGCTTGCCTTCGGTTGGCCAGAAGCGCATCTGCTCGATCGGGGAGACGTCCCAGCGCTGGACATTTTCCAGCGCCTGGAGGAAGCGTTTTTCCTGTTCCATCAGCGCTGGCGCGCACAGTTTGCGGGTGCTGCCGATTTTGCCGAAGGTCAGCTTGTGGCCTTCGAGGGTGTACGGTGCGAACCAGTGGTTGCAGCCGCCATTGCCGTAGGCCCGGCCGTCTTCGCCGAGGGTGATGGTCAGGTGGCTGTAGTCCATCAACGGCCGCTCGCCGATCCACTCCAGAATGTAGCTGCGGTTCTGTTGCAGTTGCACCGGCTCGGCGGCGCAACCCAGCAGGCTGGCGCCGACCATGGCGCTCAGAGCGAGGCGTTTCATCACGCAGGCTCCTGGCATTTCGGGCACAGGTGTTTCTCGCCGACGCTGGTCCAGCCCAGCTCGGCAATCCGCGCGGTGGCGGCAGGCTTTTCGGCCTTGTTGCCCAGCTTGGCATCGACGGCGAACTCGAAGCTCAGCTCTTTGGCGCAGCTGTCACAGTTCACTTGCCAGGTGTGGATGGCCAGTTCGCCGAACACCGGGCCACTGGCTACCGCGACCCATTGGCCGGGCGGGTTGATCAGGTGGCGAACCGTTTCGACGGTCAGGCGCATGGACAAGTCCTTGGCACCCTTGAGGGTCACGACCAGCACGTCATTGTTGCGAATCGAACCACCGTTGCCGGTGACTTGATAGCGCCCCGGCACCAGGGCGCGGCATTCGGTGAGGGTGTGTTGCGGGTTCATCAGGCTGTAGCGGAAATCGTGTTCGACCATGGGTCCTCCAAATATGCGCGATATGCTAGCACGGGCTTGCACGCCGCATCGCGCAGGCAGATGACCTTCGATCCGTTTCAGTCTCCCGTCACCAGGTTTTCCGGGGTGCCCGCCGTCCAGGCTGCAATGTTGCGCAACGTGGTGGCGGCAATCGCATCCAGCGCTTCGCGGGTCAGGAAGGCCTGGTGCGCGGTGACGATCACGTTAGGAAAGGTCAGCAGCCGTGCCAGCACATCGTCTTGCAGTGGCAGGTCGGAGCGGTCCTCGAAGAACAACTGCGCTTCTTCCTCATACACATCCAGCCCCAGGTAACCCAGGCGACCGTCTTTCAAGGCATCGATCAGCGCCGGGGTGTCCACCAGGCCGCCACGCCCGGTATTGATCAGCATCGCACCCGGTTGCATGTGCGCCAGGGACTCGCGGTTGATCAAGTGCTTGCTCTGCTCGTTGAGCGGGCAGTGCAGGCTGATGATCTGCGATTCGGCCAGCAGTTGCGGCAGGCTCAGGTAGCGAGCGCCGAGGGCTTCGACCTGTGGGTTGGGGTAGGGGTCGTAGGCCAGCAACTGGCAACCAAACCCGCTCATGATTTTGGCGAAGGTGGCACCAATCTGACCGGTGCCGACCACGCCGACGGTCTTGCCCACCAGGTCGAAACCGGTCAGCCCCTGCAGTCTGAAGTCCCCGTCTCGGGTGCGGTTGTAGGCGCGGGGCAAGCGGCGGTTGAGTGCGAGGATGAGCGCTACCGCATGTTCGGCCACCGCGTGGGGGGAATAAGCCGGGACGCGTACGATGGCCAGTCCCAGACGTTTTGCCGTCGGCAAGTCGACATGGTTGTAACCGGCCGAGCGCAGGGCGATCAGGCGCGTGCCTCCAGCGGCCAGGCGTTCGAGCACTGCCGCGCCGAGGTCATCATTGATGAACGCGCAGACCGCTTCATACCCTTGGGCGAGCGCTACCGTGTCGAGGCTCAGGCGCGCAGGCTGAAATTGCAGCTCGATGCCGGCCGGCTGCCCGGCCGCGAGAAAACTGTCGCGGTCGTAGTTCTGGCTGCTGAAAAGAATCGTACGCATGCGGTGCTCCTTGAAGGTGGCCTGCGCCGTTGAGCAAGCCGGCATTCGACAGTCGTCAGGTTAGCTCGCCGGCAACCCTTGGCGATTGCGCTGCATCAAGCATTCATGCGCGCCTGGGCAGCCAGGCGATTGATTGCCCGGTCGAGCTCATCCAGTGCCACGCTGGCTTTCGGGTCCTGTTGCTTGAGCAGGGTTTCGCTGCGTTGGCAGGCCGCACGCAATTGCGGTACGCCGCAGTAACGCGTCGCGCCATGCAGGCGATGGACCCGTTCGATCAGGGCGTTGTGGTCGTTGCTTTGCTGAGCGAGGCGGATGGCTTCTCGGTCGGCTTCCAGGGACGCGAGCAGCATCGCCAGCATGTCTGCAGCCAGGTCAGCCTTGCCAGCGGCCAGGCGCAATCCTTCGTCGTGGTCGAGTACCATCAGGTCATGGGCACCCGCATGCCCATCGCCTGCGCGCTCCGGGCTGTGATTGCGCAGCGCCAGGCCGCTCCACTTGAGCACCACCTGGGCCAATTGCCGCTCGCTGATCGGTTTGGTCAGGTAGTCGTCCATGCCGCTTTGCAGCAGCGCGCGTTTTTCGTTGGCCATGGCGTGGGCAGTGAGCGCCACGATCGGCAGCGGTGTGCAATGGCGCTCGCTTTCCCACTGGCGGATTGCCTCGGTGCTCTGGCGGCCGTCCATGCCGGGCATTTGCACGTCCATCAGCACCAGATCGAATGTCTCGTTTTGCACTGCCTTGATGGCGGCATAACCGCTTTCCACCGCGAGCACCTTGGCGCCCATGTCTTCGAGCAGGGTCTGCACCAGCATCAGGTTGGCCGGATTGTCGTCGACGCAAAGCACCTTCGGGGCACGGCTGGACAACGGTTCGCCCGGCTCGCTGCGTATCGGTCGCGGGTTGACCAGGTCAGACAGGGCGCGTCGCAGCTTGCGGGTGCAAGCCGGTTTCGCCTGGAGCTGGCTGTGGGGGTTGGGCACGGAAAGATGGAACAGCGTCTGTTCCGTAGTCGGGCACAGCACCAACACCTTGCAGCCAAGATGCTCGAGGTCCCAGATGTGCTGGTTGAGGCGTTCCGGCGGCATGTCGTTACTGGTGATGCCGAGCACGGCAAGCTCGATCGCCTGGTCGGTCTGGTGGGCGGCGGTGACACCATTGGTCAGGTTTTCAAGGGTATTGAACGGTGTGGTGCTGAGGCCGCAGTCTTCCAGTTGATGCTGCAACGCCTGCCGCGCCAGCTCGTGGTTTTCCAGTACCGCCACCCGTCGCCCGAGCAAGGGCGCGCAGGGCAGGTCTTCGGCATCGTCGCGGGTTTTCGGCAGGCTCAGGCTGATCCAGAATTCCGATCCTTCCCCAGGCGTGCTGTCGACGCCGATCTCACCGCCCATCTGTTCGACCAGGCGCTTGGAAATCACCAGGCCCAGGCCAGTACCGCCGGGTTGCCGCGACAGCGAGTTGTCGGCCTGGCTGAAGGCCTGGAACAGGGCGCGCACGTCCTGGTTCGACAGACCGATGCCGGTGTCCTGAATGCTGATGCGCAACTGCACGGTGTCTTCGTGTTCTTCTTCGAGCATGGCGCGGGCGACGATGGTGCCTTCGCGGGTGAACTTGATCGCATTGCTCACCAGGTTCGTCAGGATCTGCTTGAGCCGCAGCGGGTCGCCCACCAGTGACAGTGGCGTGTCCCGGTACACCAGGCTCACCAGTTCCAGCTGTTTGGCGTGGGCGGCCGGGGCGAGGATGGTCAGGGTGTCCTGGAGCAGGTCGCGCAGGTTGAACGGAATATGGTCAAGCACCAGCTTACCGGCCTCGATTTTCGAGAAGTCGAGAATCTCGTTGATGATCCCCAGCAGACTGTCGGCGGACTTTTCGATGGTACCCAGGTAGTCGAGTTGGCGTGGGGTGAGCTCGCTTTTTTGCAGCAGGTGGGTGAAGCCGAGAATGCCATTGAGCGGTGTGCGGATTTCATGGCTCATGTTGGCCAGGAATTCGGACTTGATCCGGCTCGCTTCCAGGGCTTCCTTGCGCGCCAGGTCCAGCTCGATGTTCTGGATCTCGATGGTTTCCAGGTTCTGGCGCACGTCTTCGGTGGCTTGGTCGATGCTGTGCTGCAACTCTTCCTGGGCATTTTGCAGGGTGCCGGCCATGCGGTTGATGCCCGAGGCCAGCTCGTCCAGCTCCTGACTGCCGAGGGGCGGCAGGCGGGTTTCCAGATGACCGTCCTTGAGCTGGGCCACGGCCTGCTTGATCTGGCTCAGCGGCTGATTGATCGTGCGCCCCATGCGCAGGGCCAGCAGTGCCGCACCCGTCAGTCCCGCAATGATCAGTATCAGGCTGGCGAACAGGCTGCGGTAGCCCCGCAACAGCATGCTGTTATGGGACAGTTCCAGTTCGACCCAGCCCAGCAGGCGGTCGGCTTCTTCGGGAATCACGTCCCCGGCCAGGTTGCGGTGTTTGCCGAATACCGGCAGCAAATAGCGGGTCGCATCGTTGCCACTGCGGCGCAGCATCTGCGTGCCACTGCCGGAGGGGGTCTGGTTGAGCATGGTCGGGCCGGCGTGGGCCAGTAGCGTGCGATCAGGAGCCAGGAAGGTCACGGCTCGTACGTCGGTTTGTTCCAGGGCCTGGGTGGCAATGCGTTCGAGCAGTTCGTTGTCCTGATGGCCCATGGCGGGAGCCGCCAATGGCGCCAACTGCTCGGCGATCATTTCGCCACGCTGCATGAGCTGGATGTGCAGGTCCGCCTGTTGCATCCAGGTAAAATACCCCCCCAGCACCAACGCCATCAGGCTGGTTGGCAATAGGGTCAGCAACAGCACGCGGCCTTTGATTCCCAGTTTCTTGAGCACGCATCTCTCCTGCATCCCGCTATTTATAGAGCTGTACATGCATCCGCCATGCACCACTTGCGCAGTGTAGCGATTTGCTCGCGGGCAATCCTCGTAAAAATGGTGCCGTCATTCGTCGGCCCGAATGACTTAATGGCGATATGGACAAACGGTGGGTTGCCCCTGGCGAGGCAATCTTGAATAATTGCTCAACTGAGAATTATTTGCAGATAGTCATGACTCCCATCACTGCCGGTCTCCCCCGAATCCTGTCCATCGAAGACGACCTTGTGCTCGGCGCCTACGTGCATGAGCATCTGGACCGTAGCGGTTTCCAGGTGACCTGGTGCCAGAACGGCCGGGAAGGCCTGGATATTGCCCGCAGGGAAGCTTTCGACGTGGTGCTGATGGATATTCTGCTGCCAGGCATGGACGGCCTGGCGGTGCTGACCCAATTGCGCCAGAGCCATTCCACCCCGGTGTTGTTGATGTCGGCCCTCGGTGCCGAGGCCGATCGCATCAGCGGCTTTCGACTGGGGGCCGATGATTACCTGCCAAAGCCCTTCAGCATGGTGGAGTTGGGGGTACGCATCGAAGCCATTCTGCGGCGGGTGGCACTCGACCGCCGTCCCGCACCCGCGGTGCCGGCCCCATCGATGGACAGCCTGCGTTTCGACGATGAAAGCTACGAGGTCTTTTATGGCGAACAGGCCGGTGGCTTGACCCGCAGCGAGTATCGGTTGCTGGAGACGCTGCACCGCAGCGCCGACGAAGTACTGAGCAAAGCCTTCCTTTATCAACAGGTGCTGCAACGCGGTTACGCGGCCCATGACCGCAGCCTGGACATGCACATCAGCCAGATCCGCCGCAAGCTCAAGGCCATTGGCTACACCGAGCGCGAAGTACGCACGGTATGGGGCAAGGGCTACATCCTGAGCCACGCTGATGAAGTGTAACTTGCCCGGCAGGCATTCGCTGTTCTGGAAACTGGCCTGTCTATTGGTCGCTTTCTGCCTGCTGATGATCTGGCTGAGTTGGTCCTGGGGCCGTTACATGGAGCAGCGCAACCAGTTCCTCTCCGATGAGGCCCGCGGCACCCTGGCGCGCTACGCCGCCGAAGCCGAGCAGGTCTGGCAGCAGCGCCAGAGCGCTGGTGTCGATGACTGGCTGCAAGGCATGCATCAGCGGGAAAAAGGCTGGGTCGGTGTCATCGGTGGTGATTTGCAGTCCTTGAGCAACCAATCGCTGACGGACAAGGAAGTCGAACGCCTGACCTTTTTGCGCGGCCTCGATTGGCCCATCCACAAGAAAGGTCGGCCGTGGATGCGCATACCGTTTCCCGGTGACCCGTCCGCCGGCAGCCTTGTGATCGAGCTGCCCAAGCGCTTTGTACCCGGGCGTTATCGGGTGTTCTGGCGGGTGATCACCAACGGCGTGATTCCGGGATTGTTCACCTTGCTGCTATGCGTCGGGCTGTATCGCCTGTTGGTGGTCCCGCTCAATCACTTGCGCGCGCAGGCCAATGCCTGGCGTGCCGATCAACTGAACGTACGGCTGTCGGCCCGGACCACCAATCGATCGGATGAGCTGGGTGAGTTGGGTCGGGCGTTCGATCACATGTCCGAACGCCTGCAAAGTACTGTAGCCCTGCAGCAGCAACTGCTGCGCGACCTGTCCCACGAATTGCGCACGCCCTTGAGCCGACTGCGGGTGGCCAGTGAAAGCGAGCAGGGGCTGGAGCCATTGCGCGAGCGCATCGGGCGTGAGGTCGATGGCATGCAGCGCCTGGTGGAAGACACGCTGCAACTGGCGTGGCTCGATACCGAGCGCACCCGATTGCCCGACGAAGCGATCCAGATCCAGGCCCTGTGGGAAATGCTCACGGAAAACGCCTGCTATGAAAGTGGCTGGCCCGATACGCAGTTGCAATGCACGGTGGATTCATCCTGCTGGGTTCGCGGTCATCTCAACACCCTGGCCCAGGCATTGGAAAACATTCTGCGCAATGCGATTCGGCATTCACCGGCCGCAGGCATTGTCCAATTGGGTGGTCGTCGTGATGGCGATTTCTGGCACCTGTGGCTGGAAGATCACGGCGGCGGCGTGGCGCAAGCGGATCTGGAGCGGATCTTCCTGCCGTTCACCCGGCTCGACGGTTCGCGGCCGGGGGACGGTGGATTCGGGCTGGGCTTGAGTATCGCCCGCAATGCGGTGCAGCGTCAGGGCGGACAGCTGTGGGCGCAGAACACCGGGACCGGGTTGCGCCTGAATATGCGCTTGTTGGCGGATGTTAATAGCGCCAGTGCCGACGCCTTCGCGAGCAAGCCCGCTCCCACATTGGGCGTGTTCCAACCGCAAAACGTATGATCACCCCGGTACCCTGTGGGAGCGGCGGTGCGGCGATCCGACTTGCCCGCGAAGAGGCCCTCATGTTCACCGCAAAATATCTGCTTATTCCCATAAACCATAAGCACCACACTTTGCGTGATATGGCCTGGGAACGTTTGCCGGTATGATAGTCGCCCCCGCAGTCTGGATTGCGAATACGCCATGACCTTGCAGTACCCAACCATCGCCGATTGCGTCGGCAACACTCCGCTGGTCCGTTTGCAGCGCCTGCCCGGCGCCACCAGCAATACCCTATTGCTCAAGCTCGAAGGGAACAACCCGGCGGGTTCGGTCAAGGACCGGCCGGCGCTGTCGATGATCACCCGCGCCGAACTGCGCGGGCAGATCCACGCCGGCGATACGCTGATCGAGGCGACCTCGGGCAACACCGGGATCGCCCTGGCCATGGCCGCTGCGATCAAGGGTTACAAGATGATCCTGATCATGCCGGACAACTCCAGTGCCGAGCGCAAGGCAGCCATGACGGCCTATGGCGCCGAGCTGATTCTGGTCAGTCAGGAGCAGGGCATGGAAGGCGCCCGTGATCTGGCGCAGAAAATGGAAGCTGAAGGTCGCGGCAAGGTGCTGGACCAGTTCGCCAACGGTGATAACCCCGAGGCGCACTACACCACCACCGGCCCGGAAATCTGGCGCCAGACCCAGGGCACCATCACCCATTTCGTCAGCTCCATGGGCACCACCGGCACCATCATGGGTGTGTCGCGCTACTTGAAAGAGCAGAACGACAACGTGCAGATCATCGGTCTGCAACCGATGGAAGGCTCGGCGATCCCGGGTATCCGCCGCTGGCCTCAGGAATACCTGCCGAAGATCTACCAGGCCGACCGCGTGGACCGGATCGTCGACATGGCCCAAAGCGAAGCCGAAGACGTGACCCGTCGTCTGGCCCGCGAAGAAGGCATTTTCTGTGGCGTGTCCTCGGGCGGTGCCGTGGCGGCCATGCTGCGCCTGTCCAAAGAAGTTGAAAACGCGGTGATCGTCGCGATCATCTGCGACCGTGGCGACCGTTACCTGTCGACCGGCATTTTCGACGCGCCCAACTGATGGCCAAACATGAAAGAGGCCTGCGCTTCCAGCCCACTGGCGGCAGCAAGGCCCCGCAAGTCCCGACCGGCAAAAAGCAGCGCCTGACCATCGAGCGCCTGGCCAATGACGGTCGCGGTATCGCGTTTTTCGAAGGCCGCACCTGGTTCGTCATCGGCGCATTGGCCGGTGAAGAGATCGAGGCGCGGGTGCTCGGTGCCCACGGCAAAGTGGTCGAGGCGCGTACCGAGCGGGTGTTCAAGGCCAGTGAGTTACGCCGGCCTGCACCGTGCGCCCATGCCGGCCGCTGCGGCGGTTGCAGCGTGCAGCATCTGCCCCACAACGAACAGCTTGCCCTGAAACAGCGCATGCTCGCCGAGCAGTTGTCGAGGGTCGCGGGCGTCGAACCCGAAGAGTGGGCAGCGCCATTGAGCGGTGCGGAATTCGCTTACCGGCGTCGTGCCCGAGTCGCTGTGCGCTGGGACATGAAGGCGAAAAAACTCGAAGTCGGTTTCCGTGCCGCCGGCAGCCAGGACATCGTGGGCATCGATGACTGCCCGGTGCTGGTACAGCCCTTGCAACCGATCATGGCCCGCTTGCCCCAGATGCTGCGGCGCTTGAGCAAACCCCAGGCGCTCGGGCATGTGGAGTTGTTCAGTGGCTCGACGCTGGCTGTGTTGCTGCGGCACATGGCACCGTTGTCCGACGCCGACCTGACGATCCTCAAGGAATTCTGTGCGTTCCATGAAGCCCAGTTGTGGCTGCATGGCGACGGCGAACCGCAACCGGTCGAGGCCGATCAGTCGTTGGGCTATCGCCTTGAACAGTGGGACCTGGAGTTGGCGTATCGTCCAGGGGATTTCATCCAGGTCAACGCCGCCGTTAACGAAGCGATGGTCGCCCAGGCGCTGGACTGGCTGAAGCCGACAGCGGATGAGCGGGTACTTGACCTGTTCTGTGGCCTGGGCAACTTTGCCTTGCCGTTGGCCAAGGCCGCTCGTGAAGTGGTAGCGGTCGAAGGCGTGCAGGTGATGGTCGATCGGGCCGCGGCGAATGCGGCTAGCAACAATCTGCATAACGCGAAGTTTTTTCAGGCCGATTTATCCCAGCCTTTGACAGGCGCCGAATGGGCCGCCGAAGGCTTTTGTGCGGTACTCTTGGACCCACCGCGTGACGGTGCTTTCGAGGTCGTGCGCAAGCTCAAGAGCCTTGGCGCCGAGCGATTGGTGTATGTGTCGTGCAACCCTGCAACTCTGGCGCGCGACACGGTCGAATTGATCAAGCAGGGCTACCGGTTAAAACGTGCCGGGATTCTCGATATGTTTCCTCAAACGGCACATGTCGAGGCCATGGCGTTATTTGAAGCGAGCTAGGATGCTCGTCTGGTCCGACTGGCCCGCCCGTGCAGCCGCGCACCCAGCCCGACGTGGGCGCACGGGCAACGAAGGTCAGCGATTTGACGCATTGAATCTGCGTCGTAGGGAAGGTAAGCAAGATGGTACAGGTGAGAGCACACCAGCCGATCAACACCGACGGCAGTATCAATCTCGAGGCTTGGCTCGATCATGCGGTCAGTGTCGATCTGGCACTGGATCGCGAAGCCTTGAAAGAGGCCTGCGAGTACGCTCGGGAGGCCGAACAACAAGCCAATGCGGCACAGAATCTGTGGTCGGAAGGTAACTCGACTTTCCGTACCGGGCTTGAGATCGCCGAGATCCTCGCCGATCTCAAGCTCGACCAGGACTCCTTGGTCGCCGCGATCCTGTATCGAGGCGTGCGCGAAAATCAGATCAAGTTGCCGGCCGTCAGCCAGCGCTTCGGTCCGGTGGTGTCCAAGCTCATCGACGGCGTGCAGCGCATGGCCGCGATCAGCGACAGCCTGAGCCCGCGCAAATCCCTGGTGCTGGGCACTCAGGGCCAGGTGGAAAACCTGCGCAAGATGCTGGTGGCCATGGTCGACGACGTTCGCGTCGCCCTGATCAAGCTGGCCGAACGCACGTGCGCGATCCGCGCGGTGAAAACCGCCGACGACGAAAAACGCAACCGCGTGGCCCGTGAAGTCTTCGACATCTACGCACCGCTGGCCCATCGCCTGGGTATCGGTCACATCAAGTGGGAACTGGAAGACTTGTCCTTCCGTTACCTTGAGCCCGACCAGTACAAGCAGATTGCCAAGTTGCTCCATGAGCGGCGACTGGATCGCGAGCGTTTCATCAGCGACGTGATGAGCCAGCTGAAAAACGAATTGCAGGCCACCGGTGTCGATGCCGACATCAGCGGCCGGGCCAAGCACATCTATTCGATCTGGCGCAAAATGCAGCGCAAGGGTCTGGAGTTCAGCCAGATCTACGACGTGCGTGCCGTTCGCGTGCTGGTGCCGGAAATGCGCGATTGCTACACCGCGCTCGGCATCGTTCACACCCTGTGGCGACACATCCCGAAAGAGTTCGACGACTACATCGCCAACCCCAAGGAAAACGGCTATCGCTCGCTGCACACGGCGGTAATCGGGCCCGAGGGCAAGGTGCTGGAAGTGCAGATCCGCACCCATGCGATGCACGAAGAAGCCGAACTCGGCGTTTGCGCGCACTGGCGCTACAAGGGCACCGACGTCAAGTCCGGCTCCAATCATTACGAAGAGAAAATCTCCTGGCTGCGCCAGGTGCTCGAATGGCACGAAGAGCTGGGCGACATCGGTGGCCTGGCGGAACAGCTGCGGGTCGATATCGAGCCGGACCGGGTCTATATCTTCACCCCGGACGGTCACGCCATCGACTTGCCGAAGGGCGCGACCCCGCTGGACTTCGCCTACCGCGTCCACACCGAAATCGGTCACAACTGCCGTGGCGCCAAGATCAACGGGCGCATCGTGCCGCTCAACTACAGCCTGCAAACCGGTGAACAGGTCGAGATCATCACCAGCAAGCACGGCACCCCGAGCCGCGACTGGTTGAACCCGAACCTGGGCTACGTCACTACGTCGCGGGCACGGGCCAAGATCGTTCACTGGTTCAAGTTGCAGGCTCGTGACCAGAACGTCGCGGCCGGTAAAACGCTGCTTGAGCGCGAGCTTAATCGCCTCGGTCTGCCGGCGGTGGATTTCGACAAGCTGGCCGACAAGGCCAATATGAAAACCGCCGAAGACCTGTTCGCGGCCCTCGGTGCTGGCGACTTGCGCCTGGCGCAACTGGTCAACCTGGCGCAGCAACTGGTCGAGCCGGAGCGTGGCAACGAACAGCTTGAACTCATACCGCGCAAGGCCACTGGCTACAAACCGGGCAAGCGCGGCGATATCCAGATCCAGGGCGTCGGCAACCTGATGACCCAGATGGCCGGCTGCTGCCAGCCGCTGCCGGGAGATGCCATCGTCGGTTACATCACCCAGGGCCGCGGGGTGAGCATTCACCGCCAGGACTGCGCCTCGGTGCTGCAACTGAGCGGGCGTGAGCCAGAGCGGATCATCCAGGTCAGTTGGGGCCCGGTGCCGGTGCTCACCTATCCGGTGGACATCGTCATCCGCGCCTACGACCGTTCCGGGTTGCTGCGTGACGTCTCGCAGGTCTTGCTCAATGAGCGAATCAACGTGCTGGCGGTCAACACTCGCTCGAACAAGGAGGACAACACTGCGTTGATGTCCCTGACCATCGAGATTCCGGGGCTGGATGCGTTGGGGCGGTTGTTGGGGCGGATTTCCCAGTTGCCGAACATCATCGAAACCCGGCGTAACCGTACGCCATGATCGGCACCCTTGTAGGAGCTGCCGCAGGCTGCGATCTTTTGATCTTGTTTTTTAACATCAAAAGATCGCAGCCTGCGGCAGCTCCTACAGGGGCCTGCGTCTAAATGAGATTGTCGATGCACAGCCTTGAAGACCTGCTTCACCTGATGAACCGACTGCGCGACCCGCAGTACGGTTGCCCGTGGGACATCAAGCAAACTTACGCCACCATCGTCCCCCACACTCTGGAAGAAGCCTACGAAGTCGCCGACGCCATTGAGCGCGGTGATTTCGATCACTTGCAGGGTGAACTCGGTGACCTGTTGTTCCAGGTGGTGTATTACAGCCAGTTGGCCCGGGAGGAAGGGCGCTTCGAGTTTGATGGCGTGGTCGACAGCATCACCCGCAAGCTGATCCGTCGTCACCCCCATGTGTTCCCTGCGGGCGATCTCTATGCGCCACTGGATGTCCCGCGCCTGAGCGAAGAGCAGGTCAAGCAGCGTTGGGAAGAGATCAAGGCCGAGGAGCGCGCAGAGAAGTCCTCGGCGCCCGAACAGCTGTCATTGCTCGATGACGTCCCCGCTGCATTGCCGGCGTTGTCACGTTCGGCGAAATTGCAAAAGCGCGCGGGGCAGGTCGGGTTCGACTGGCCGGACGCCTTGCCGGTGCTCGACAAAGTGCGTGAGGAGCTCGATGAAGTCCTTGAAGCCATGTCGGAAAATGATCCCGAGGCCGTGGCCGACGAGATCGGTGACCTGCTGTTCTCCGTGGTGAATCTGGCGCGGCATCTCAAGGTTGATCCGGAAACCGCACTGCGTGGCGCCAACGGCAAGTTTGAAAGACGCTTTCGTTTTATCGAACAGGCATTGCGCGACACCCGCCGTCCCATGGAAGATTGTACCCTCGAAGAGTTGGACGCCTTGTGGGGCGAAGCCAAACGTCAGGAAAAGAATTTGCCCAGCTGCGGTTGAGCAGTGGCCTAAGTGAGTAATAAGCACCATGAGCATTTCCCTTCGCGACCAGTTGCTCAAAGCAGGGCTGGTCAACCAGAAGCAGGCCAAGCAGGTCAGCAAAGACAAGCAGAAACAGCAACGCCTGGCCCACAAAGGCCAGATCGAACTGGATGACTCCCAACAGCGGGCGGCACAGGAAGCCATGGCCGAGAAGGTCAAGCGCGACCAGGAGCTCAACCGCCAGCAGCAGGAAAAGGCCGAGGCCAAGGCCCGTGCCGCGCAGGTCAAGCAATTGATCGAAGTCTCGCGCCTGCCGAAATTGACGACCGAGGATTACTACAACTTCGTCGACGACAAGAAGGTCAAGCGCATCTGCGTCAACAACCTGATGCGCAACAAGCTCAGCAGCGGTTCTCTGGCCATCGTGCATCACGCCGGCGGCTACGAAGTGATTCCGCGCGAGGCGGCGCTGAAGATTCAGGAGCGTGACCCGCAACGCATCGTGCAGTTGAATGTGCAGACCGAAGAAGTCAGCGTCGAGGACGATCCGTACGCGGCCTACAAGATCCCTGATGATCTGATGTGGTAAATAGTTCGCCAGTACTAAATATTTGCTAGTACTTTGCAGGATTAAAAATTTGAACCCGAAAGCTCGTATCGATACGATCTTTCGGGTTTTCTTTTGCCAAAAATAATCGCTCTTGAATGAGTGGTTAGCTGTTTGGCGGGAGGAACTAATGGAATGAATTTAAATGGATAAGGATATCTTTGATGCTGGTAAGTATCGCTTCGTTACGTCAACCCACTTTCAAATCGCAGTTGTCGCACCCGCGAATGCCCGAACAATCCATTCTCGATTATCTGGACAGTGAACTGGCCGAGCGCGCTTACCTGGTGCGCCGAAAAATCAAGATCGCTGCTAAGACCGCCCGTGAGAAACATGGTGAGACTGCGTGTGTTTTCTTTACCCTGCCTGAGTTTTTCTGGAATATTCCCTGGCACCAGATCCGCAGTGAAGAAGAACTGCACGAGCTGAGTTCTGCATACCTGGAGAAGGTACCTGAGTGTGTGACGCTGTTGATCAGCGAACTACCAATGGAGCAATACGGCAAGATCGTTTTGCTGGCGGGAAGCTGTGCGACGCTTATCAAGGTAGGAGAGGGGGAGTCGAGTTACTACGATGTTATCAATTACATGCTGACAATTACCAACAAGGAATATGAGGTCGATATGCCATTGATGTCGATGTGGCCGAAACGCTACGTATCAGGTATCGATTTCGGCAACCATGTTGGCGATGAAGACGGCTATTGGTTATTTAAGTTGTTTGACGAGGTTGTAGTCAGGGTAAAGGCAGTGAGTAGTGTGCGGGCCGAGCATAGTTATTTTGGTGGATATGAAGGGATGTTTATTAACAGCCTCGTTCCGGGCTGCCCATTCAGTATCAATTTATGTCTCGATTATGCAGAGTTGAAAGACGGTGAGCGGGACAAGGAAATTGAACTGGCGGGGGCGAAGATCGATTTTCTGATTGCCTGCGGCATGAAATTCAACTACGGCAAACTGCATCCGTCTTCGCTCCAGTACGCGATCCGTAATGACGGCGCGGGCGACGGTGAATGCGAGGTGGTGAAACTTGAAGCGGGGCGGATCGTCAGTGTTGTCCCTGCGCTGGTGATCGACGACTCCCTTCATTTGGCGGCTGTTCACATTACCTGAGCCAAGTGGCCCGGTTGCAGCCTGCCCCTGCGTGGGGGGGGCAAGCTGCAAGTCTGTAGAGTCTGTCCTCAACCGGTTGCGAGCTCGCGTTTGCGCTCGAGCATTTCCAGTTCGGCCCTGTAGTTTTGCGCGTCGGTCTCGGAGTGGAACATCCCGACCAGCAGGTCTTGTTGATGCACGTCCCAGATCCGGATACCGGCGGCTACACCCTCGTGGGATTTATGTGAATCGTCGCGTTCAGTTACTTTTACAGTCATCTGCTAGCTCCAATCTCTGTTATCTGCAGCAAGGCGTGTGCAGGACTCTGTTATAGAGTTTGGTAGCTTGCTAAGTAAATGATTGGGTTTGGTAAGGGTTTTTTGCAAAAACGGCAACAGTGCTGCAGCCCGCGGAATCCGCGACATTCAGTCGCAGGGCATTTGGTTTCATGACAAAAGCTTCATCTTCAGAGGGTTTTCTCAAGGCAAAAAAACGCCCCGAACCAGTCGGGGCGTTTTCTTGCGCGGCGTTATGGCGGGGTATTACTTGCCCTGCCAGCGCTTCAGTACCAGGGTGGCGTTGGTGCCACCGAAACCGAAGCTGTTGCTCATCACGGTGTTGATGGTGGCGTTTTCGCGGGTCTTGGTCAGCACCGGC
Organism: Pseudomonas monachiensis; assembly: GCF_047345015.1. NCBI lineage: Bacteria > Pseudomonadati > Pseudomonadota > Gammaproteobacteria > Pseudomonadales > Pseudomonadaceae > Pseudomonas > Pseudomonas monachiensis. The sequence continues at coordinate 4,672,454 of NZ_CP178857.1, read as the reverse complement.
AGGTCGGCCACTTCAGGGTCCAGCTCGTCGATGTTGGCGGAGCCGGCAATGAAGTTGCCTTCCATCATCAGCATGCAGTAGATCGCTTCATGAACGCCGGCGGCGCCCAGGGAGTGACCCGACAAGCTCTTGGTGGAGCTGATGGCCGGTGCCTTGTCGCCGAACACTTCACGCACACCTTTCATTTCCGCGACGTCGCCGACCGGGGTCGAGGTGCCGTGGGTGTTGAGGTAGTCGATCGGGGTGTCGACGGTGGACAGCGCCTGCTGCATGCAGCGGATCGCGCCTTCGCCACTAGGGGCAACCATATCGTAGCCGTCGGAGGTCGCGCCGTAGCCAACGATTTCCGCATAGATCTTGGCGCCGCGGGCCAGAGCGTGTTCCAGCTCTTCAACCACGACCATGCCGCCACCGCCGGCGATGACGAAACCGTCACGGTCAGCATCGTAGGCACGGGAGGCTTTTTCCGGGGTGTCGTTGCGCTTGCTGGACAGGGCGCCCATGGCGTCGAACAGGAACGACTGACTCCAGTGCTCTTCTTCACCGCCACCGGCGAAGACGATGTCCTGCTTGCCCATCTGGATCTGTTCCATGGCGGTACCGATGCAGTGAGCACTGGTGGCGCAGGCAGAAGCGATGGAGTAGTTCAGGCCCTTGATCTTGAACGGAGTGGCAAGGCATGCCGAAACGGTGCTGCTCATGGTCCGCGTGACGCGGTATGGGCCGACGCGCTTGACGCCTTTCTCGCGCAGGATGTCCAGCGCTTCCATCTGGTTCAGGGTCGATGCGCCACCGGAACCGGCGATCAGGCCGGTACGCGGGTTGGACACCTGTTCTTCGGTCAGGCCGGAGTCGGTGATGGCGTCTTTCATGGCCAGGTAGGCATAAGCTGCCGCGTGGCCGACGAAGCGATAGATCTTGCGATCGATCAGTTCTTCAAGGTTGAGGTCAATGGAGCCGGAAACCTGGCTACGCAGACCCATTTCGGCATATTCCGGGTTGAACCGGATGCCAGGGCGGCTTGCACGCAGGTTAGCGGAGACGGTCTCTTTGTCATTGCCCAGGCAAGAAACGATGCCCAGACCAGTGATAACGACGCGGCGCATGCGGATAACCCTTAGAAGTTGTCAGTGGAGGTGAACACGCCGACCCGGAGGCCTTCGGCGGTATAGATTTCGCGACCGTCGACAGTGACCGAACCGTCGGCGATGGCCAGGTTCAGCTTGCCCTTGAGGACGCGCTTGATATGAATGTTATAGGTGACTTTCTTGGCGGTCGGCAGGACCTGGCCGAAGAATTTCACTTCGCCCGAACCCAGCGCACGGCCACGGCCCGGCAAGCCTTGCCAGCCCAGGAAGAAGCCTACCAGTTGCCACATGGCGTCGAGGCCCAGGCAGCCCGGCATCACCGGATCGCCTTCGAAGTGGCAGGCGAAGAACCACAGGTCCGGATTGATATCCAGCTCGGCGACCAATTCACCTTTGCCGTACTTGCCACCTTCTTCGCTGATCAGGGTGATGCGATCAACCATCAGCATGTTCGGGGCGGGCAGTTGCGCGTTACCAGGGCCGAACAGCTCACCGCGACTGCAGCGCAGCAGGTCTTCCCGGGTAAAGGCGTTTTGTTTGGTCATGCGAGCTCCTCAATAGTCCCATGCGGCAGGTGGGGCAAATCTTCCCGGCCGATCGAAGCGTTCATGCCTCGAACCGGCAGCCTACTCATAGACTATTGCGTTGTGGTGAAAGTCACAGCACCAAGGACATGAATGTACACTTGTGCACTGAAATTTTTATTCAAGCCCCTTTTCGGGCCTGTTCGGGTGCCTAAGACTGCCGCACTTTCGCCTTTCACGCCAGTCACAGATGGTCGAAAGGCCTGTACTACTGCACCCAACGTTGCAGAATTTGCTGCAGATCAGTCCGTTTGAACGGCTTGGCCAGGTAATCGTTCATCCCCGCCGACAGGCAGGCTTCGCGATCGCCCTGCAAGGCGTTGGCGGTCAGGGCGATGATCGGCAGGTCGGTGCAACCGGGTAGCTTGCGGATTTGTCGGGTGGCTTCATAGCCATCGATGATCGGCAAGCGGCAATCCATCAGGATCGCTTCGAAAATCAGGCTTTCGGCACTGCGTACCGCCTGCGCGCCGTCGGCGGCGACACTGACCTTGAAGCCCAGGCTGCGCAACATGGCTTCGATGACCGTCTGGTTAACCGGGTTGTCTTCGACCAACAGCACATTGCGCCCTTCGCCGTTGCTGTTGCGCGATTGCGCGCGAGGGGGCAACAGCGGTTGTGTCTGCTGGTGCAGTGCCAGGGGAATTTCCAGGGTGAACACCGAACCGCGGCCTTCCTCACTCTGCGCGCGCAAGGTGCCGCCCATGCGTTCGGCCAGGGTACGGGCTATCGGCAGGCCCAGCCCCGTGCCGCCGTAGCGTCTGGAGATAGAGCTGTCGGCCTGCTGGAAAGCGTTGAACATCAATTCCAGGCTTTGCGCCGGGATGCCGATGCCGCTGTCGCGCACGGTGCAGGTGAACCACAGCAACTCGTGGTCCAGCGACTGCCACTGCGCCTCGATGGTGACGCGGCCCTTTTCGGTGAACTTCAGCGCGTTGCCAACCAGGTTGACCAGTATCTGCCGGATACGCGTCGGGTCGCCCTTGACCTGCAAGCCGCGCATGTCGTCGGGGATCATCAGTTGCAGGTCCAGACGGCGTTGCACGGCGCTGTGCTGGAACGACTGGGCGCAACTGCCGATCAGATCGGCGAGGTTGAACGCAATGTGCTCCAGTTCCAGCTCTGAACGTTCGATCCGCGAGAAATCCAGGATGTCGTTGATGACCTTGAGCAAGTGCTCGGTGGACTCCGAGGCCAGCGCCGCGTACTCCACCTGTTCCTCGGTCATGTCGGTGGTTTCCAGCAACTGCAGCATGCCCAGTACGCCATTCATCGGCGTGCGCAGTTCATGGCTCATCATGGCGAGGAAATCGGATTTTGCGTTGTTGGCCTTTTCCGCTTCTTCGCGGGTCTGGATCAGTTGCGCCATGGCCTGATGCTGTTCGCGGCTGGCCTGCTCGAGACCGCTGGCGAGGTTGTTGATGTGTTGCGACAGCGCCCCCAGCTCGGTGTCGTCGACTATGGGCAGCGGTGTCTTGTAGTCGCCTTCCTGGATCGCCTTGACGGCATTGCCGATATCACGGATCGGTTGCGACAGGCTGCCCGCCAGGCGCCGGGCCACGAGGAAGGTAAACAGCAGGGCAAACAGCGCCAGGATGGCCGCCTTGAGCACGATTTCCTGTTGGCGCCGGCTGAAGGCGTCGTTGGACAGCCCGACGATCACCCGGCCCAGATAGTCTTCTGTGGGGGCGGCAGTGGCGGTTTTGCTGCTCTGGAAAAAATCATTGTGCAACGCGATGCGCTGGAGCCGTATCGGTGCCTGGAACACTTCGAGTTGTAGCGCGCGATTGTGGTGTTCGTTTGGTTGTTCGACGTACACCAGAACCCGGTTGGCGCTGTCCTGGATTTCCAGAAAGCTCACGTTGGGTGTGGCCAGCGTCGCCTTGAGCAAGGTTTCGAGCACTTCGATGTTGCCCGAAATCACTCCGTATTCGGTGGCCGGGGCCAGTTGATTGGCGATCAACTGCCCGGTGTGGGTGATTTCCTGACGCAGATCCTGAATGCGCACGAACGTGAAGAAACTGATCAGCAACAAGGTCAGCAGCAGCGCAGGGCCAAGGCTGATGAGTTGGGTGCGGGTGTTGATGTCCCAGCGACGGCGCAAGCTCATGGGCGGCGTTCTCCTTCAGCCAGCAGTGTGGCGACAGACGTTTCGTCTATCTGTTCGATGCCCAATGAACGTGCCACCTGCGGATTGCTCGCGACCTTGAATCGATGGGGATAGAGCGTGCGCGGCCAGGTGGCCGGTGGCCGGTCGAGCAATTCGTCGAGGACCGCCAGCCAGTCGCTCTGGTCGCTATAAGTGCTGGCCAGGCTCCCGGCCTTGACGAATCCGGCGTTGGGTCCGATCAGCGCCACTTGCCGCGAGTAGCTGCTCAGCAGCAGGTTCTTTGCGGTTTGCGGGTTGTACAGGTCGGCATCGTCCAGACCCAGCAACACGTCGCTTTTGCTTAGCAGTGCTTGTAGTGGACGACTGTCGTGAATGTTGTCCCAGCGCTGGGTGACCACTTCAAGACCCAGGGGGAGGGCGGCCTGACGCAGCTCATTCAAGAGGAATTCACTGTGGGTGTCGTAGAGCACGCCGATGCGTCTGGCCTGAGGCAACAGGGTGCGGGTCAAGCGTAACTGGCGGTCCAGTGGCGGATCGCTCCATAGCAGGCAAAGGCGCGCAGGCAACGTGTTGTTCAAGCGTTGCCGGGCTTGCAGGCGGCTGATGCGCAATACGAGAGTTGCCGGGCCCTGGGTGTTCTGCAGGCGCCAGTCGAGGCTGGGCAGGTCGAGCAGTATCAAGCGGATGTTTTCCGGCAGCTTGTCCGGTATCGGCATTTTGGCCAGCGTCTGGAAGCGTACGTTATCGCGTGGTCGCAACTCGCTCAGGGCCTGGGTAAACGCCCGCACAGCCGGGCTGTCTTCGGCCCCCGTGAGCAAAATGTCGGCCGCGTTACTCGCCAGGCTGCCCAGCAGGCCGCTTGTCAGCAGGCAGAGTATGGCCAGCAGCCGACCCAGGGTCGGTATTGCGCAGGCTGGACGATTCGGCATCTTAAAGCTCCAGCTCCGCGCTGAAGTACATCACGTGGCGCTGGTCATAATTGTTGTCGATGAAGGTGGTCGGCTGATTGTCCAGCCGTTGCTGGAGCACTCCGGCCAGTTCAAGGCTGGTCTTGCCCAAGGCGATACGTTTGGCGATGCGCACATCGACCCGTTCGAAGCGGTAGCCGTTGAGGGCATCATCGCCATAATAGAAAAGCGCACTGTTCCAGCCTTGGCCCCAATCGCGCAGCCATCCGGCCGAGCCACTGTTGCTTGCAGTCTGCCTGGCATCCAGCGGATTGCTGGCGTCCGTATCGACGTAGGCATAGGTCAGGCGCAGGCGATCGAGGCTGCCGATACGCCAGTCGAGCTGGGTTTCGACCCCCGAAAAACGCGCCTTGTTGGCGTTGCTGGCGATGTACTGATTATTGCGCAGCGGTTCACTGATCATGCCGGTGATTTCGTCGTGGAACAGCTTCACGTCGAGCGCCAGCCCCGGTTCGGGAAAATAGCCGTTGTAGCCCAGCTCCCGGGAGCGCATGTGCTCTTGATCGAGGTCGCCGGGGCCACGGGTCTTGACGAAATAGCGGGCGCTGGATTGGCCAAAGGCGCCGGGCTTGAGGTTAGTGACCTGATAACTCCAGTTGACGTTGTTCTCGAACATGTCCGGCGAACGGACGGCCTCGGAGTACACCGCACGCAAGCCATGGCGCGGATTGATCAGGTAGTTGACCGCCATGCGAGGTGTCAGTGAGCTGCCGATCAATCGGGTGTCCTCGAACATGGCACCGCCTTGCAGCAGCCAGTGTTCGGTGGCACGCCACTCGAACTGGCCGAACGCCCGCCAGATGGTGTCATCGAGCGTGCCATTGAAGTAAGTCTCGGAATCGGCCCGGTCGTAACGATAGTTCAAACCGCTGACCAGCCGCAGGTTATCGGCAAGGCTCAGGGTGTCCTGCAGTTCGAGGTCGTAGCGCGACTCTCGGGTGCTCTGGTCGATGTCGCCGCAAACGGTCTGGCTCGCGCCGTTACGCCATTGATCGAGCACCTGATTGGCCAGCGCCTGCTCGGCGGGCGTGCCGGCCGGCGCGCCAGGGCCGATGAAACGCGTGATATTGCGGGCCAGGCGTTCGGTGTAGTTCGGGTTCAATTGCCAGAGTTCGGTCAGTTGCGGGCTGAAGGATATTTCAGCATCGCAGGCGCGCCAGGTTTGCTGGCGATCCCAGTGTTGGGCCGAACCCTGGATATACAGGCTGTGGTCGGGATTGATGTCCAGATTCCAGCGCAATGAACCGGCGTAGTCCTTGGCGGTGACGTCGGAGTCGTTGCCCGCGCGGGTAATCCCCGGGAACACCGGCCGGTAGGTATAGGGTCGCTGGTTGGTGCCGTCCTTGGCATTCAACTGCCAGTCGAGGCTTTGCCGTTCGTCGAGGCTCTGGCTGACGGCGAGATTGAAGCGATCAAGGCGACGGCTGTCATGGTAGTCCGCGCCGGTTCGGTCGGTGTCGAAGCCGTCGTCTTGCTGGCCGGACAGGGACAGGCGCATGTCACCGTCTTCCCAGCCCAGGCCCTGGCTGGCGTAAAAGTCGTTGATGCCGCGCTGGCCCCGGGTGACCTTCATGCGTGTACCGTGACTGTCGGCCGGCCGCCGGGTAATGATGTTGACCACCGCCATCAGGGCATTGGCGCCGTAGCTGACGGTATTCGGCCCGCGAAAGACTTCAATGCGCTCGATGTCCTCCATGGCCACCGGAATGTCGCTCCAGTCCACGGTGGCCAGGCCGGCGCGATACACCGAGCGCCCGTCGATCAGCACTTGCATGCGTCGCGCTTCAGTTGCGTTGGTGCCGTGGTAGTTCACCGCTGCCTGGTTGCCGCTGATGTTGCCGACCATCATTCCCGGCACCAGGCGCAGCAATTCGCTGATGTCGCGGGCACCGCTGGCGTGGACCAGGGCGCTGTCGATCACCGTCATGCTTCCCGGTACGGCCGCCGGCGACTGCTTCAGGCGCGTGGCGGTGAGCACTTGCGGCAGCGGTTCACTGTCCAGGAACAAGTCGTCGGCCAGCGCCGGCGAGCTGAAAATCAGCGCCAGTAACAGAGGCGAACGCGGCGAAGGAGAGCCCGGAGACACAACAGATCCCTGTCAGTGATTGTTGGCGCGCATGTTAACCGAGCCGAATGACTTTTCCATTCACGATGTCGGCATTTTCCTCGGTTTTATTGCTCTTCTTCCTACTGGTGCAGGTATTTGATGCCGGGGCTGGCCGCCGATGGGCTGCCCCGTATAATGCCGACATCGCCACTGGTATGGATTAACGGATTGCATATGACTGAACAGCGCCCGATTGCGGTCCTGGGAGGCGGAAGTTTTGGAACCGCCGTGGCTAATCTGCTGGCCGAGAACGGGCATCAGGTCCTTCAGTGGATGCGTGACCCCGAACAGGCCGAGGCCATTCGGGTCAATCGCGAGAACCCGCGTTACCTCAAAGGCATCAAGATTCTGCCCGGCGTTACGCCGGTCACCGACCTGCAAGCCACCCTGGACGCCTGCGACCTGTGTTTCGTCGCGTTGCCCTCCAGCGCGCTGCGCTCGGTGCTGGTGCCGCACGCTGAACGCTTGACCGGCAAATTGCTGGTGAGCCTGACCAAAGGCATCGAAGCCCACACGTTCAAGTTGATGAGCGAGATCCTCGAAGAGATCGCCCCGCAGGCGCGCATCGGCGTCCTGTCCGGACCCAACCTGGCCCGTGAAATCGCCGAGCACGCGCTGACCGCCACAGTGGTCGCCAGTGAGGACGAAGAACTCTGCCAGCGGGTACAGGCCGCACTGCACGGGCGCACCTTTCGTGTGTACGCCAGCGCCGACCGTTTCGGCGTGGAGTTGGGCGGGGCGTTGAAAAACGTCTACGCGATCATCGCCGGCATGGCGGTGGCGCTGGGCATGGGGGAAAATACCAAGAGCATGCTGATCACCCGGGCATTGGCGGAAATGACCCGCTTCGCGGTGAATCAGGGCGCCAACCCGATGACCTTCCTGGGGCTGGCGGGCGTGGGCGATCTGATCGTGACCTGTTCGTCGCCCAAGAGCCGCAACTATCAGGTCGGCTTCGCCCTCGGCCAGGGCCTGAGCCTGGACGAGGCGGTCACGCGCCTGGGTGAAGTCGCCGAAGGGGTCAACACCCTTAAAGTACTCAAGGCCAAGGCCCAGGAGGTTGGTGTGTACATGCCGCTGGTCGCCGGGCTGCACGCGATCCTGTTCGAGGGCCGCACGCTGGAGCAGGTCATCGGTCTGTTAATGCGTGGCGAGCCGAAAACCGACGTCGACTTTATTTCCACCAGTGGTTTCAACTAATCACGCTTGCCAGAAAAGCAGGGAGTTGCGCATGAACGATCCAAAAGTAGAAGCCAAGTACGAGTCTATCCTGCTGCGGGTGCTGTGGATGATCCTCTTCGTGCTGGTGTGGCAAGTGGCGCAGTTCATCCTCGGCGCCGTCGTGCTGGTGCAGTTGATCTATCGTTTGTTCTATGGCGCCCCAAGCGCCAGCCTGATGAATTTCGGCGACAGCCTGAGCCAGTTTTTGGCGCAGATCGGTCGTTTCGGCAGCTTTCACAGCGACCAGAAGCCTTGGCCGTTCGCCGACTGGCCGACGCCGCGTACACCGGAAGGCGAGGCGCCGCATGTCGTGGCACCGGCACCCCATCCGGCCCGAGATGAGGAACCCAAGCTATGAAACTCTGGGTATTGCGTCATGGTGAAGCTGTACCACACGGTTCCCGCCCCCACGATTCGGAGCGGGAATTGACGGATAACGGTCGTAAGGAAGTATTGAAAGTCGCCGCAGAGCTGGTGGGTCAGCCGCTGACCGGCATTTACGCCAGCCCGTACCTGCGAGCGCAGCAAACAGCGCAACTGGTACGAGAGGCGTTGGGTTTCGAACCGGAAATCCGCACCGTCGAGTGGCTGACACCGGACACGGAACCGGACAAGGTGGCCGAACAGATGGTCGCGGTAAGCAACGTGCTGCTGGTCAGTCACAACCCGCTGGTGGGGAATCTGTTGAGCTACCTGCAGCATGGTGCCGGGCATCTGCCAGAGCGGATCAGCACCGCCGGCCTGGCCGAGCTCGAGAGCAATGAGTTGTTGGTCGGGTCGATGAGGCTCAACGGCATCAAGCACCCATAAAAGCAAAGATCGCAGCCTGCGGCAGCTCCTACAAGATGCACGCCATTTCCATGTAGGAGCTGCCGCAGGCTGCGATCTATTGATTTTGTTTTTCCGTTAAAAATTCAACCAAGCACTTGCTTGGTTGACTACGCTTGCTCCAGACCAAAAAAACAGGAGCGAGTCGCATGTCTGCTGCTTTTCGTTTGCCGCTGGACGTTTTCTACGAGCGTGAGGCCCGTCATCCCCGCCAGCGCTTTCTGGTCCAGCCTGTCGGCGGTGGTCAGGTCGAGACCTTGACCTGGGCCGATGTCGGTCATCAGGCACGCTGTGCAGCTCACTGGCTGCGAGCGCGGGAACTGCCGCAGGGTAGCCATATCGCCCTGATCTCGAAAAACTGTGCGCACTGGATCATTGCCGACCTGGCGATCTGGATGGCCGGGCATGTCTCGGTGCCGCTGTACCCCAACCTGACCGCCGAGACCGTTGCCCAGGTACTCGAACATTCAGAAGCGGCGCTGGCATTCATCGGCAAGCTCGACGACTGGCCAGGCATGTCCCATGGCGTCAGCTCCGACCTGCCGACCATCAGCCTGCCCCTGCATCCCCCAGGCGACTTTGATTTCAGCTGGACCGACCTGCAACGCAACTCGCCCATCCAGGATAATCCCAAGCCTGCCGCCGACCAACTGGCGACCATCATCTACACATCCGGCACCACGGGCATGCCCAAGGGCGTGATGCACAGCTTCGGCAATCTGGGGTTCGCCACCACACGCGGCACTGCGTTGTTCGGCCTCAACGAGTCGGACCGGCTGTTGTCCTACCTGCCGCTGTGCCACGTTGCCGAGCGGATGTTCGTCGAACTGGCGTCGATCTATACCGGCCAAACAGTGTTTTTCGCCGAGAGCCTCGACACCTTCCTCACCGACCTGAAGCGTGCGCGGCCGACCGCACTGTTTGGCGTGCCGCGCATCTGGACCAAATTCCAGATGGGCGTGTACAGCAAGATCCCGGCAAAACGCCTCGACTTCCTGCTCGGCCTGCCGATCATCGGCAAACGGGTCGGGCATAAAGTCCTCGCCGGGTTGGGGCTGGATGCGTTGCGCATCGCCTTGTCCGGCGCGGCTCCGGTGCCGCAGACCTTGTTGCAGTGGTACCGCAAACTGGGGCTGGACGTGCTGGAGGTCTACGGCATGACCGAGAGTTGCGGCTACTCCCACATCGGCATGCCGGGCCAGAACAAACCGGGCTGGATCGGCAAGCCGTGTCCAGAGGTCGAAGTGCGGATTGCCGAGACGGGGGAGGTCATGGTGCGCAGTGGTGCGACCATGCTCGGGTATTACAAGGAGCCGGAAAAAACCGCCGACACCATTACCGAGGACGGCTTCCTGCGTACCGGCGACAAGGGCGAGGAGGACGCCGAAGGCAATCTGCGCCTGACCGGACGCTTGAAGGAGATCTTCAAGACCAGTAAAGGCAAGTACGTGGCTCCGGCACCGATTGAAAATCGCCTGGCCGTGCATTCGCGCATCGAACAGGTTTGCGTGGTGGGCGACGGCTTGAGTGCGCCGCTGGGGTTGTGCGTGTTGTCGGCGGTCGGCCAGCAGGATGCCGGCGGGGCCGCGCGCGCCGGCCTGCATTCGAGCCTGGAAAAACTCCTGGAAGAGGTCAACGGCGCCCTCGACAAGCATGAACAGCTGCGACGCCTGGTGGTGGTCAAGGACAGTTGGGCCGTGGAAAACGGCTTTCTCACTCCGACCCTGAAGATCAAGCGCAACGTGATTGAAGCGGCTTACGGTGAGTGCTTTGAGGAATGGAGCGAGCGCAGCGAAGCGGTGCTGTGGCAGGATTGATCCACGAACAAAACCAACAAGGAACCTCTGCGATGAGCCTGTGGCGCACCATCCCGAACATCGAGCAGTTGAACGCGATCCAGAAAAATACCATTGGCGAAGTGCTGGACATCCGTTTCGAAGCCTTCGACGACGAGTCCCTGACTGCCAGCATGGTCGTCGATCACCGCACCCATCAGCCTTATGGATTGCTGCATGGCGGTGCCTCGGTGGTGCTGGCCGAATCGGTCGGCTCGATGGCCAGCTACCTGTGCATCGATGCCAGCAAATTCTATTGCGTGGGCCTGGAAATCAACGCCAACCATTTGCGCGGTCTGCGCAGCGGACGGGTGACGGCGGTGGCCAAGCCGATCCACATTGGCCGCACGACCCATGTCTGGGACATTCGGCTGACCAGCGATGAGGGCAAGGCCAGTTGCGTGTCGCGACTGACCATGGCGGTGGTGCCGTTGGGTGAGAATCCGCCGGTACGTTGACGGTTTGAAATCAAAAGATCGCAGCCTGCGGCAGCTCCTACCACCATTCCTGGTAGTTATGGTCATTGCTGTAGGACGCGGTCTTGCGGACAATCAACGCCTGTTCTAACTCATGGATTTGCAGGTATGTCGCAACAGATCTTTTTCGCCCACGCCAATGGTTTTCCTTCGGGGACCTACGGCAAGTTGTTTGCGGCGCTGGCACCCGAGTTTGAGGTGACGCATCTGGAGCAGCACGCCCACGACCCGCGCTTTCCGGCGGACGACAACTGGTACAACCTGGTGGATGAGCTGATCCATCACCTGCAACAACAGGCCGAGCCTGTGTGGGGCGTCGGTCACTCCTTCGGTGGCGTGTTGCACCTGCATGCCGCTTTGCGCTGCCCTGAGTTGTATCGCGGGGTGGTGATGCTCGACTCGCCAGTGCTGACACGCACCGACCGATGGGTCATACGGGCGGCCAAACGCTTTGGTTTCATCGACCGTTTGACCCCGGCCGGGCGTACCCTGGGCCGCCGTGAAGAATTCGCCGACCTGGACAGCGCCCGCAAGTATTTCGCTGGCAAGACCCTGTTCCGCGGCTTCGACCCGGAATGCTTCGATGCCTACCTGCAACACGGCTTGCATCAGGTCGGCGACAAGCTGCGCCTGCGCTTCGACCCGGCCACGGAAATCAGCATCTATCGCGGCGTGCCGCACACAAGCCCGGGCAGCACCCGGCAGTTGCAAGTGCCGCTGGCGGTGGTTCGCGGGCATGACAGCCGCGTGGTGATGCGTCATCACGCCAGTTCGGTCGACCGCCTGCCGCTGGGAGAGTCGTTGACCATGCCCGGCGGCCACATGTTTCCGCTCGAACGTCCCCTTGATACCGCTGGCATGCTCAAAGGCCTGTTCTATCGCTGGGGCGGCCGTCGACAGCAGGATTGCGCATGAACCACGTCGTCGAAGAGGTTCGCCTGAGCCTGCCGCACATCGAACTGGCGGCGCACCTGTTCGGCCCTGAAGACGGATTGCCGGTGATTGCCCTGCATGGCTGGCTGGACAACGCCAACAGCTTTGCCCGCCTGGCACCCAAACTCAAAGGCCTGCGCATCATCGCACTGGACATGGCCGGTCACGGTCATTCCGGGCATCGCCCGCCGGGCGCTGGCTACGCCATGTGGGACTATGCCCACGATGTGCTGCAAGTCGCCGAACAGCTTGGCCTGCGCAAATTTGCGCTGATGGGGCATTCGATGGGCGCCATTGCTTCGCTGATCATCGCCGGGTCGATGCCCGAGCGGGTTACCCACCTGGCGTTGATCGACGGCATCATTCCTCCTACAGACAAAGGTGAAAACGCTGCCGAGCGCATGGGCATGGCCCTGCAAGCGCAACTGGATCTGCGGGAAAAGCGCAAACCGGTCTACGACACTCTCGACCGGGCCATCGAAGCGCGCATGAAGGGCCTGGTGGCGGTCAGCCGCGAGGCCGCCGAACTGCTGGCGCAGCGTGGCCTTATGCCGGTGCCGGGCGGTTACACCTGGCGCACCGACAATCGCCTCACGCTGCCATCGCCGCTGCGTCTTACCACCGAACAGGCCATGGCCTTCGTCCAGCGGATCAAGTGTCCTGCAACATTGGTGGTTGCTGCCGACGGCATGCTCGCCAAACACCCGGAGTTGCTGGAGCGTCTACCCTTTAGCCGGGAACAGCTGCCAGGCGGCCATCATTTGCACCTCAATGACGAGTCCGGTGCTGATCTTGTCGCAGACTGTTTCAATCGGTTCTTCGCCACTCCTTGACTTGCGCCGGGCAACTGTCGAGGCTTGGCGGGTTGAAAAGGGAGACAACCATGATAGATCTCTACACCGCTGCGACCCCGAATGGCCACAAGGTCTCTATCGTGCTCGAGGAACTCGGCCTGCCCTACACGGTGCATGCCTTGAGTTTCGACAAAAAGGAGCAGAAGTCCGCGGACTTCCTCAAGATCAACCCCAATGGCCGGATTCCGGCGATTGTCGACCGCGCCAACGGCGATTTCGCCGTGTTCGAATCCGGCGCCATCCTGATTTACCTCGCTGAACAAACCGGCAAACTGATGCCATCGGACCCGAAGGGACGTTCGCTGGTATTGCAGTGGCTGATGTTCCAGATGGGCGGGATCGGCCCGATGCAGGGCCAGGCCAACGTGTTCTTCCGCTACTTTCCGGAAAAGCTTCAGGGCGCCATCGACCGCTATCAGCATGAAACCCGTCGCCTCTACGAAGTGCTCGACACCCGGTTGCAAAGCGTGGAGTTCCTCGCCGATCAGTACAGCATTGCCGACATCGCCACCTTTCCCTGGGTGCGCGGCTACGAGTGGTCGGGCGTCTCGGTGGAGGGCTTGACGGCGTTGCAACGCTGGATGGCAACCCTGGAGGCCCGGGCGGCGGTGCAGCGTGGTTTGCAAGTACCCAAACGCGCCGATGAAGCCAGTGTCATCAAGGGTGCCCAGGCCATGCTGATCCGATGAGTCTATCCATGCGTTCATTCAGTTTATTGGTGCTGTGCAGTTTCAGTCCCTTGTTGTTCGCCGCCGATGTTCCGGGCAGTCAGGACCTGCCGATAGTACCGCGCATGGTCGACGCCCAGATTGTCGACTATCGTCCTGCCGCCGAACTGGAGCGGATCTACCCGCTGGGCTCGATCCGGAAAATCAGTGGCCAGTTACGTTTCGACGGCCAGGTCAGTGCCCGCGGCAACGTCACTTCCGTGACCTACGAGTTGCCACCGGAGCATTCATCCATCGAGGCGTTCACCGCTGCCCGCGAGGCCTTGCAACAGCAGGACGCCGGCTTGCTGTTTTGGTGCCAGGCGCGCGATTGCGGTGAAAGCAGCCTATGGGCCAATGAAGTCTTCGGCAACGCCAAGCTGTACGGCGCCGACGATCAACAAGCCTATCTGCTGCTGCGACTTGCCGCTCCACGGGACAACACGCTTATCGCGCTGTACAGCATCACCCGGGGTAATCGCAAAGCCTACCTGCATGTCGAGCAGTTCGACGCTTCGGCACCGCTGGGCGAGTTGTTGCCGACCTCCGCGACCTTGCTGCGTGAACTCAAGAGCACCGGCGAGCTCGATTTTTCCACGTTGAACAGCGCACCTGACGAGACCTGGCTCCGCCTGATTTCTCGCGGGCTGAACCTGGACACCACCTTGCGGGTCAGCATTTCCGGAGCGAATGCCGAAGCCTGGCGTCAGGCACTGATTGGCCAGGGCGTGCGTGCCGCGCGGATGGAAGCTGGCAGTGCCGGAGGCTCTGGCCTGCACATCGAGCTATTGCGCTAGGCTGTACCGGGCGAGCGCGTACATCGCGTTCGCCTACTCTTTTGCTGACTGACTTTTTCGAGACTTTTGATGATCAATAACGATCGCCTATTGGTGCAGATCCTGCTCGTGGTGTTGTTCGGCGCGAGCTTCTGGGTGATGGCGCCGTTCTGGTCGGCGATGTTCTGGGGCGCGGTACTGGCGTTTGCCAGTTGGCCGCTGATGCGCTTGCTGACCCGTTGGCTCAATGGCCGCGAGTCGCTGGCGGCGGCATTGCTGACCCTGGGCTGGATGGTGCTGGTAGCTGCACCCTTGGTGTGGCTGGGTTTCAATCTTGCCGATCATGTGCGCGATGCCACGGCTTTCATCAAGGATGCGCAGGTCGAGGGGCTACCCGAAGCGCCGCTGTGGCTGGGTTCGATTCCCCTGGTGGGCGGACGGCTGGTGGGGATCTGGAACAGCATCGATGAGCAGGGCGCGGCGATGATGGTGTCGCTCAAGCCTTATCTGGGGCAGATGGGTAACTGGTTGCTGGCGCGCAGCGCGCAGATCGGCGGCGGTATTCTCGAACTGACCCTGAGCGTCGTCTTCGTGTTCTTTTTCTATCGTGACGGGCCGCGCCTGGCGGCGTTTGTACACACGTTGCTGGAGCGGCTGATCGGTCAGCGGGCCGGCTATTACATCGAATTGGTGGCGGGCACGGTTCAGCGGGTGGTGAACGGCGTGATCGGTACCGCCGCGGCCCAGGCGATCCTGGCGCTGATCGGGTTCCTGATTGCCGGCGTACCGGGAGCGTTGGTACTCGGCATTGTGACGTTCATGCTCAGCCTGATCCCGATGGGCCCGCCGCTGGTGTGGATTCCGGCGACCGCGTGGCTGGTCTGGAAAGGCGAGTACGGGATGGCCATATTCCTCGGGATCTGGGGCACATTCGTCATCAGCGGTGTCGACAACGTGCTCAAGCCATACCTGATCAGCCGTGGCGGTAACCTGCCGCTGGTCATTGTGCTGCTTGGGGTATTTGGCGGGTTGATTGCCTTTGGTTTTATCGGCCTGTTCATTGGCCCGACATTGCTGGCGGTGGCCTACAGCCTGTTGATCGACTGGAGCAAGCCTCAGGCGCGGGTTGACGATCGTCGGCCCTGAGATTTGTATTCTGCTTGGGGAACTCGACACAATGGCCTCAAGGACTGGCCTTGCCTGAGCCGTCGCGACGATTTACCGATCATCGGGTCCCGCAGCGGCGCTGGTTCCGCTACAATGCGCGCCGATTTCGACTTGCCTGAGAGCCCACTCATGTCCGCCTGCCAGACTCCCATCATCGTCGCCCTGGATTTCCCTACCCGTGACGCCGCACTGAAGCTGGCCGATCAGTTGGACCCGAAGCTGTGCCGGGTCAAAGTCGGCAAGGAACTGTTCACCAGTTGCGCCTCGGAAATCGTCGGTACCCTGCGTGACAAGGGTTTCGAAGTGTTTCTGGACCTCAAGTTCCACGACATCCCGAACACCACCGCGATGGCCGTCAAGGCGGCTGCGGAAATGGGCGTGTGGATGGTCAACGTGCATTGCTCCGGCGGCCTGCGCATGATGGCTGCGTGCCGTGAAGTGCTGGATCAGCGCACCGGTCCGAAACCACTGCTGATCGGCGTGACCGTGTTGACCAGCATGGAGCGTGAAGACCTGGCGGGCATCGGTCTGGACATCGAGCCCCAGGAGCAGGTGCTGCGCCTGGCCGCCCTGGCGGAAAAAGCCGGGATGGACGGCCTGGTGTGCTCGGCCCTGGAAGCCCAGGCACTGAAAGCGGCGCATCCGTCACTGCAACTGGTGACCCCGGGGATTCGTCCGGCGGGCAGTGCCCAGGACGATCAGCGCCGCATTCTGACCCCGCGTCAAGCGCTGGATGCCGGTTCCGACTATCTGGTGATCGGCCGTCCGATCAGCCAGGCGGCGGATCCAGCCAAGGCGCTGGCTTCAGTTGTGGCTGAATTGGCCTGATCAGACACCGCAGAACCCATTGTGGGAGCGGGCTTGCTCGCGAAGAGGGCGTGTCAGTCGACGAAGATGTTGTCTGGCACACCGCATTCGCGAGCAAGCCCGCTCCCACATTGTTTTTAGGGTGACTTCAAAAATCGGGTTACACCTTCAACACCAGCTTCCCGAAATTTTCGCCGCTGAACAATTTCATCAGCGTCTCCGGGAACGTCTCCAGTCCTTCGACGATGTCTTCCTTGCTCTTGAGCTGTCCCTTGGCCATCCAGCCGGCCATTTCCTGGGCGGCGCTGGCGTACTGGGCGGCGTAGTCCATCACCACAAAGCCTTCCATGCGCGCGCGGTTGACCAGCAGTGACAGGTAGTTGGCCGGTCCCTTGACCGCCTCTTTGTTGTTGTACTGGCTGATGGCACCGCAAATCACCACCCGCGCCTTCATGTTCAGGCGGCTCAACACTGCGTCGAGAATGTCGCCACCGACGTTATCGAAATACACGTCGACGCCTTTCGGGCACTCGCGCTTGAGGCCGGCGAGGACGTCTTCGCTCTTGTAGTCGATAGCGCCATCGAAACCCAGCTCATCGATCAGGAACTTGCACTTGTCGGCGCCGCCGGCGATGCCAACCACCCGGCACCCTTTGATCTTGGCGATCTGCCCGGCGATGCTGCCCACGGCGCCGGCTGCGCCCGACAGCACCACGGTGTCACCGGCCTTCGGAGCGCCGACGTCGAGCAGGGCGAAGTACGCCGTCATCCCGGTCATGCCCAGCGCGGACAAGTAACGTGGCAGCGGTGCCAGTTTCGGATCGACCTTGTAGAAACCTCGCGGCTCGCCGAGGAAGAAATCCTGCACGCCCAGGGCGCCGTTGACGTAATCCCCGACCGCGAACCCCGGGTTGTTCGAGGCAATGACTTTGCCCACACCCAAGGCGCGCATGACTTCGCCGAGCCCGACCGGCGGGATGTAGGACTTGCCTTCGTTCATCCAGCCACGCATGGCCGGATCCAGGGACAGGTATTGGTTCTCGACCAGGATCTGACCCGCCGCCGGCTCGCCGACCGGTACTTCCTGGTAGGTGAATGTCTCACGGGTCGCCGCGCCAACCGGACGTTTGGCGAGCAGGAATTGGCGATTGATCTGGGAGGTCATGGCAGGCACTCAGGATGAATGAAGCTTTGTTGATAGCCGGTCAGCGCCGATGCCGCAAGTTCGGCTGATGCGGCGAATGCAGCCTGATCCAGTGCAGTGATAGTTGGTACGGCAGTTCCATCACTGCAACTCATGGGCACCCAACCGGAGCCTTGATAGTGCTGCCGTGTTCAAGACCTCCATGGCTAGACTGGTCCTACGCGATTCCCCGCATTCTTCTTTTGAGGACATAACAATGAGCATGACGTTTTCCGGCCAGGTGGTCGTGGTGACAGGCGGGGCGGCCGGTATTGGCCGCGCGACCGCGCAGGCATTTGCCGCAGAGGGCCTGAAGGTCGTGGTGGCCGATATGGACGCGGCGGGCGGAGAGGGCACGGTGGCGCTGATTCGTACAGCCGGTGGTGACGCGACCTTCGTGCGCTGCAACGTTACCCTGGAAAGCGATGTAAAAAATCTGATGGAGGAGGTGATCAACTCTTACGGTCGCCTCGACTATGCCTTCAACAATGCCGGCATCGAAATCGAGAAAGGCAAGTTGGCCGAAGGTACGCTCGACGAATTCGACGCGATCATGGGCGTCAACGTCAAAGGTGTCTGGCTGTGCATGAAATACCAGTTGCCGCTGTTGCTGGCGCAAGGGGGCGGCGCGATCGTCAACACAGCATCGGTGGCAGGCCTTGGCGCGGCGCCGAAAATGAGTATCTACGCAGCCTCTAAACACGCAGTGATCGGCCTGACCAAGTCGGCGGCCATTGAATACGCCAAGAAGAAGATCCGGGTCAACGCGGTGTGCCCGGCGGTGATCGACACGGATATGTTCCGTCGCGCTTATGAAGCCGACCCGAAAAAAGGCGAGTTCGCCAACGCCATGCATCCGGTCGGTCGCATCGGCAAGGTCGAAGAGATCGCCAGCGCGGTGCTGTACCTGTGCAGCGATGGCGCGGCGTTCACGACTGGCCATTCGCTTGCGGTGGATGGTGGCGTTACTGCGTTCTAAAGCAACGCATCTCTACCAAAGAAGAGTTGCAACCTGTGGGAGCAAGCTAGCTCCCACAGTTTTTTTGGTTACGCTAAAGGACCAGGCAATGTGTTTCAAATGATTAGATCCTATGGTTTTGGCGGCGTTGTCGCACATGTCTTCGAACACTCCTGTGATTAACTGCTTCTCGCAAAATCAACAGGAGTTTGCTTGCTCATGGAATTGAGAATCGACCGACAGGCGCTGGTGCCCGTCGTACAGCAAATTGTTGACGCGCTGACCTGCTGGCTTCATTCCAGCGGGGTATCGCCCGGTACGCGCCTGCCTTCGGTGCGACAGATCGCGCGGATCAACTTGCTCAGTCAGGTCAGTGTTGCCCAGGCTTGTGAACGCCTGGTGACGCAGGGGATGCTGGTGTCAGGTCATGGGGCGGGCTATACGGTTGCCGACCCGGTATTGGCCGCGGGTGCAAAGCACGAGCCGGTGTGGTTCGAGGGAGCTGAGCCCGAGATCAGGCCCTGTTCGACTGAGTTGAGGCTGGGCTGTGGTGGGCTGCCTGAAAGCTGGCGCGAGACAGACGATCTGATTTACGCGATTCGGCAAGTCAGTCGTTCCGACACGGCCAGCCTGTTCAACTACAGCACGCCGCTGGGTTTGCCGGCCTTGCGACAACAGATCCTCAAGCACCTCAGGCAGCTGGATATCCGGGCGCAGGACAACCGGATCATGACCACGGCGGGCGCCAGTCAGGGGCTTGACCTGATCGTGCGGACACTGTTCAAGGCCGGTGATTGTGTGGCTGTGGAGAGTCCCGGCTATCCGGTGCTGTTCGATCTGCTCAGGCTGCACGGCATCCACATGGTCGAAGTACCGCGAACACCGCGCGGGCCGGACGTGGACGTGCTCGAATCGGTGCTGGTCAAACACCGGCCTCAAGGGCTGCTGATCAATAGCTTCTATCACAACCCGACCGGCAGCAGCCTTGCACCGTTGGTGGCGCGCCGCGTGCTGCAGCTGGCCAGGACCTTCGACGTACAGGTGATCGAAGACGACGTCTATGCGGATTTGCACAGCGGTTCCGGTATGCGTCTGGCTGCGCTGGACGACAACGTGATCTACGTGGGCAGCTTTTCCAAGACCCTCAGCAGTTCCTTGCGGGTCGGTTTCGTGGTGGCTGGTGCCGAAGTCATTACGCGCCTGGCCGAGGTCAAGATGATCAGTGGCATGGGCGCCTCGCGTTTTTGCGAGTCGGTGCTGGCGTGCCTGTTGGCTAATGGTGCCTACCGCAAACTGGTGCAGCGTCAGCGCCAACGCTTGAGCTGCGACCGGCTGGCGGTGCTGCAATTGCTCGAGGATGCCGAATGGGAAGTTTTCGGCAAGCCGGCGGGAGGCTTGTTCATCTGGGCGCGATCACGAATGTCCGACTACGATCAGCTGCGGACCCAGGCGCGGCGCCTGGGTGTGCTGCTGTCATCGAAGACCGCCTTCAACCCCTCGGGTGAGGCCAGTGACTGGCAGCGTATCAACGTGGCCTATGCCTGCGATCCGCGAGCCCGGGCGTTCTTTCAGGCCACTGCACGGGATCGACCTCAAGCGTTCTGAAAACGACGTTGGCGTAGCTTTTTGCCATTATTCCGGCGCCAGAGCCTTGTGTTGCCACCGGCCCGTTGCGAATCTGCGTCTACAGACTTTGGCAGGGGACTAAGTGCAATGAATTCGGCCGTGCAAGGACGTTTTGCCAACCTCGGTATGGCGAAAAAACTGGGTGTCGGGTTTGTCCTGGTACTGTTGTTGACTGCATTGGTGGCGGGCATTGGCGTTTGGTCCCTGCAAACCATCAGCCAGCGCTTCGACGGGCTCAAGCAGATGTCATCGCTCAACAGCGGTTTGCTCAAGGTGCGGCTGCTGGAGCAGGAGTACGCCTTGCACGGCAGTCCGAAAACCGTCGATGCCCTGCACGAGGGCGTCGATGGCCTGATCGCCCTGGCCGGCCAGCTCAAGGCCGCTTCTGCGGCCAACGTGCCGGTGATGAATGATGTCGAACAGTCCCTGGGGGACTATCGCAAGGCTTTCGACGAGTTTGTCTCGCTTACCCAGGCCAAGGACCTGGCCCTGGAAATGGCCAGTTGGTCGGTGTCCAGCGTGGCCAATAACCTTGATGTATTGCAATCCGGGCTCGTCGATGACGGCGCCTATACGCTGAAAGAGTCCGAAGGCAAGGACGGTGCGCAATTCATCGAGCAGGCCAGCCAGGTCAGCCAGGTTTCACGCTTGATGCTGCAAGCCATGAATGAAGCGCGCGTGCGCCTGGATCAAAGCCGCAAAGGTGACGATAGCGCCGGGCAGGGCAAGATCGAACAGGCCAGCCAGGCACTGGCCCAGGCCGAGCAGCTCAAGACCACGGTCAAGGATGAGGGCTATCAGACCGTCCTCAATGAGGTAATGGGCCATATCGTCAGTTTCAGCGACAAACTTGCCGAGTACACCGGGCTGCTGGAGCAGGAAAAAACCGTCTATCAACAATTGCACCAGCGCGCAGCCCAAGTGGTCGAACGGGTGGATCAGGCTTATGTTGCACAAGACATGGCGATGCAGGCTGAACTGAAAAAGAACTCGTTGCTGATCATCGGCTCCTCCGCCCTGGCTTTGCTGGTCGGGTTGGTTGCCGCGTGGTTTATCACCCGGTTGATCGTGGCACCGCTGCGCCGTGTGATTGAGGTGGCGCAGCAGATTGCCTCAGGGGATTTGAGTGCGACCATTGACGTGACCCGTCGTGACGAAATCGGCCAGTTGATGCAGGCAATGCAACAAATGGGCGCGGGGCTCAGCCATATAGTCAGCGGCTTGCAGTCGGGTATCGAGCAGTTGGCGACTTCCGCCCAATCGCTGTCGGCGGTGACTGAACAGACCAACCTCGAAGTCAGCACGCAGAAGGAGGAAACCGAACAGGTCGCCACTGCAATGAATCAGATGACGGCCACGGTGCATGATGTCGCGCGTAATGCAGAGGAGGCGGCCCTGGCAGCGCAAACGGCTGACGGCAAGGTTGAAAGTGGCCAGCAGGTGGTGCGCCAGAGCATGGCGCGGATTGAACAACTGGCGAACTCGGCCACCTCGGCCAGTTCGAGCATCGAAAGCCTGAGTGCGGAAATCCAGAACATCGGCACGGTTTTGAGTGTGATCAAAAGTGTGGCGGAGCAGACCAATCTGCTGGCATTGAACGCGGCGATCGAGGCGGCCCGGGCTGGCGAGCAGGGCAGGGGGTTTGCGGTGGTGGCCGATGAAGTGCGTGCGTTGGCCAAGCGAACCCAGCAATCGACCGAGGAAATCGAACGCCTGGTCAGCGCCTTGCGTTTGGCGGCGCAGTCGTCGGTGCAGCAGATCCAGAGCAGTGGCGAGTTGGTGAAGCTGGCGGTCAGCGATGCCTTGCAGACCGAGAGTGCGCTGGGAAGCATTGCGGCGGCGGTGTCGCTGATCCAGCAGATGAACCAGCAGATCGCCGCGGCGGCGGAGGAGCAGAGCTCGGTGGCCGAGGAGATCAATCGCAGTGTCACCAGCATTCGCGCCAGTGCCGATCAGTCATCGCTGGCGATGCAGGGCAATGCCGCGTCCAGTATCCAGTTGGCGCAACTGGGGGTTGAACTGAAGGGAATGGTGGGGCATTTCAGGCTTTGAAACGATCATCGGCCAGGCCAAAAAAGCCGCGGATGATTTCGCGGCCGACGATTATCGTCGTTTCAGCCCGCGCTTCCAGGGCGAAAACTTCGCGAAAAACCTGCTGCTGGTGCAACAGGTACAAGCGCTGGCGGCAGAAAAAGGCGTGACGGCGGGCCAACTGGCGCTGGTGTGGGTGCTGGCCCAGGGTGACTGCCTGATTCCGATTCCGGGCACCAAGCAACGTAAATACCTGGAAGAAAACGTGGCCGCACTGGAGGTGACGCTGAGTGGCGAAGAACTGCACGCGCTGGAAGCGATCTTTGCGGCCAATGCCACCGCAGGCCTGCGTTATCCGGAAGAAGTCATGAAACTGCTCGACCGCTAAGGGTTGCCGGCCCGTTCGATGAACCGGGCGGGCCGGGCAACACCGCGTCAGGCCTTGGCCGGCAGACCATTTCCCGATCGCAAAAGCAAGATCAAAAGATCGCAGCCTTCGGCAGCTCCTACAGGGGAACGCGTACACCACCATACAACGAGGTCGAGCGTTAGCTCGCCTCGCGGTGCTGTTGCGGTGCACGCCCCCTCGAGAGGCCGAGCGCAGGTTCTGCGCAGTGGGCAACCCGGCATGGATGCCGGGTTAGCCGCGTACGGCCATGGATGGCCGATCGCGGCGGGCCCACGGAGCAGGACCGGAGCAAGGGGATGCCGAGCCTAGGCGAGGCACCGAACGTAAGGGGCAAAAGCGTTTGGTTACTTGGCGCTTTTCCAAGTAACCCGCTGTAAAAGCGGAACCATAGGAGGCCGTTACCGCAGAAATGAATATGTACACCACCAATAAAATACTCCAGCCAGGAGGCCGCCATCGCCAGCAAGCCGTCTCCTACAGGTATCGGTGTTCCCCGGAATTGCGTGAAGAACCCAAAAAAAGCCACCTCTCGGTGGCTTTTGTGATTTCGCTGATCAGTCGTAGATCACTTTCTTCTTCCAGTCCGCATCAGCCTCGACGTCCTTGAGGCCTTCGGTCAATTGGTTGACCTCGCCTTCGACCGGTGCGATGCGATCCATGACCTGGTCGTTGGCGCGGGCCAGGAGTTTTTCCAGGTACCCCAGTTGCTCGGCGTAGACCTGTGGGTCCTGTTGTTTGCGCAGGTATTGCACGCCGCGCTCGAATGCCAGGCGAGCCTGTCCGGGCTGGTTCTGTTGCAGGGAGTGCTGGCCGAGGTTGTTAAAGAACTCGATGTGCAGCAGTACCAGGATGTGGCGCACTTCACGAATCCAGCGCTTGGCTTCGTTGGGGGGCAGGAAACCGTCCTGTGCCGCACGGGTAATCTGGCCGTGCAGGGCTTCGAGCAGGAAGCGTACATCCTTGGCCTTGGCTTCCGTCTGGATCGGTGCTGGCGGATTGTTGACCGGGATGGATTCACCCTGGCCGACAAGGGCCTCCAGTTCGGCGATCCGCGCCTTGAGGTTGGCGCTGGATTTTTCCAGGTTGAGCAGGCGCTGGCAGACGTTCAGTTCCAGACGGGCCAACAGTAGCTTGAGGGCCGGGGTCATCAGCTGGCCGGGGAATGTCTCGGTGATCTCGCCGCAGCGTCGCAGGCGATCGTTGAGCTCGATCTTGGTACGGGCCTTTTCCAGCTTGTTGTTTTCCACCACATGGTTCATGTAGCCAATGGCGATCAACAGTGCGATCCCGACTACAACTAGCAGGGTGATCATGAGTGGCGTCACCGGTAAGACCTCTTTATAGGTTACGCATGGGAGTCTGGTGGCTTGGCAATTGAGCGCCCAGGCCCGCACGACGGGTTGGATCGGACATGCTTGTACTTATATCGGCCGGAGCCCCGTTTCTATAAATGATGGCACTCGATATACAGATTGCCATCACCCCGTGGACTATAACGTCTTGGCGGGTGCCAGAATATAGGCGTCAAACGCCGGGCAGCGGAAAAACCGCAACGGCTCCCAAAAGCAGGTCGAAGTCATTGATTTAAATAAATTTATATCAGGGGGTTGACGACCTCTCAATCCATCCATAGAATGCGCGCCACTTGCAGCGTAAAGCACACAGCGAAACGAAGCAGGGAGTGAATGTTGTACGTGTGTCCCCTTCGTCTAGTGGCCTAGGACACCGCCCTTTCACGGCGGTAACAGGGGTTCGAGTCCCCTAGGGGACGCCAATGCGGGAATAGCTCAGTTGGTAGAGCACGACCTTGCCAAGGTCGGGGTCGCGAGTTCGAGTCTCGTTTCCCGCTCCAATTTTAAACAGCGTTGCTTTCGGGCAGGGCTGAGTGAAACCAGAACCAAGTCTTCGGATGCGGCTCTGGACACCGAAACACACACCATGTGTTCCGGGTAGCGTGTCCCCTTCGTCTAGTGGCCTAGGACACCGCCCTTTCACGGCGGTAACAGGGGTTCGAGTCCCCTAGGGGACGCCATTTGCGGGAATAGCTCAGTTGGTAGAGCACGACCTTGCCAAGGTCGGGGTCGCGAGTTCGAGTCTCGTTTCCCGCTCCATATTTAACGAAAACGCCGCTCATTGAGCGGCGTTTTCGTTTGCGCGTAAAAAGCAGGATCAACCGCTGAGGGTTTGTACCAGGCTTTCGAGCGCTTCAGTGGTTTTCTCATCCTGCACCTGTTGCGCAGCTGCAGCCGCTTTGAGTTGGCGTGTCAGTCGGTATTCGCTGGGCGTACAGTTGGCGAACTGCTTGAAGGCACGGGCGAAGTAGGAAGGATCCTTGAAGCCGGCTTCATAGCCGATGCTGGTAATCGGCATCTGGCTGTTGTCGAGCAGGTCTTTGGCGAAGTTCATGCGCTTGTCCAGGATGTAATCCGTGAAGCCCTGCCCATTGGCTTCCTTGAACAGGCGGCTGAAGCGAAATGTCGTCATGCCGCAGCGCTGCGCCAGGTCCCTCTGATCGATGCTGTCACGAAAGTGCTGTTCGATGTACAGCATGACATTGCTCAACGCCTGGTGTTTTTGGTGTCCTGAGGTCAGCCGGATGCTGTCCGGCAGAGTCGGGGAGTGGTCGATCTGCGATGACTTGCCCTGGCCGTGGGCATTTCGGCGCAGCTCGCAGAGCTGCAGCACTGCCGTCAGGTAACGCTTCCTCTCGGTGGTCGAGAGCGGAAGCACCATGTATTCCCAGACGCTGGAGCGCATGGCCCATACAGCCAGTTCCTCTGAGTGCTGCACGGTGAACATGGTGATCGGGATGGTGGGGGTTGTGCGTTTGATCTCCAGCAATAGCTTCAAACCTGGAGTGTCGGGGCGATCGAAATGGACGCAGATCATGTCTGCGTGTTCCCTGATGGGCAACACGGAGTTTTTCGCCAGATTGCACTCGCAGGCGTCCTCGAACTGCGTGACGAGTTCTTTCGTGGACCGATCATGAGTCAGATCGAACCACAGGAGCGATGGCCTTTTGGTCAAATTGGACGTCATGTCTCTACTCGGTGGTTCTAGTGACTCTCTTCGCCAGTATTGCCAATGTGCTATCACTTTGCAGATTTAATCCCGATAGAAAAGACGGTTTTTAGTTCCATTCGCTCTATGGGTTGCCTGGAAGTCTGTCCAGGGCGAGTGTTTGCTCGTGAGTCTTCGAAAAAACCGGGTTGAACCGCCTGTCGCTTGTGAATCAGTGGCAATTGCCTTTGCGTTTCAATGCCTTGTTTACCCCTCCCGTTACTGCTGCAAAGGCCAATGCTGCGTATTTGGTCGTCCCGCAAAAAAGTCCTAGCGATGCGCAAAATCTTCCTAACGCTCATGCCTTGCTCCTGACTAGTGTTGCACTCAGGCAGCGCAGAACGTACTGCCTCAGAAAAAACAACATTCGAGTGAGGTGGGCAAAATGATCATGCAAACAATCAAGGCTTCGGTAGTGAAGTTCGTCAAAGACGAAGATGGCCTGACCGTTGTGGAGTACGCGGTAGCCGGTGGGTTGGTTACGGCGCTTGTCGTCACAATTTTCACGAACCTTGGCTTAGCGGTTCAGACAAAAATGCAGACACTGTGCACCGCGATCAAAGGTTCCGCTTGCTGATAGTTCCCGCTGGGGGACGCGTCGATGTCCACGGAGCAGCCGGTTGCCGCTATTTCTGATAGGGCGCCGGCAACTTTCTTAATGGGCTTCACGTTGTCCCTGTTCCAAATCACTGCGTTGTTCAAGGCCGCCAACAGCAACGTTGTGTGCTAACGATTAATACCCGCAGGGAGACATGCCATGTCCACGGAACTGGTATCGATGGTTTTACTGATAGGACTTTTGGGCGTGGCGGTGGTGAGCGATCTGCTTAGCCACCGTATTCCCAACATGCTTGTCCTGGTGGGGCTTACCTTGGGATTGATCGGTCAAATGTACACAGGTGGTGTCAGCGGATTGGGTGACGGCCTGCTGGGTATCCTGATCTGTTTTGCGCTGTTTCTGCCGATGTACGCCTTCGGTGGCATGGCCGCCGGTGACGTCAAGTTAATGGCCATGGTCGGCAGTTTTCTACCGTTCCAGCTCGCGTTGTGGGCTGCAATGTTCAGCCTGATAGCTGGCGGCGTATGCGGTTTATTGATCGTGCTGGTTCGCGGTCAATTGCGTCAGACCCTGGGGCGCTATTGGCTGATTCTAAGGGCGCAGGCTTATCTGGCGCCAACTTCAGATGAAGTCGCTGGCAAGCCTTTCCCATATTCGATTGCAATATTGATCGGCACTTTGAACATAGTCTACTGGCAAGTTGCCGGTGGATTCGGAGGTTAGACATGCACGTCATCGTCGATAGTGATGCCTACCCCAGCGATCGGGGAGCGGTGCAAAGATTGGCTCCTCAGCCGTGCACAATCCGCGAAACCGGTCTGACCGACAGTTTTCTCGGCGAATTGGTGTGCAAGCATTTGTTTGATGCCGGGGTGCTGGACATGTCGCGGCTGGTGGAACGCCTGGCGCTGACCGGCGCGGTACTAGAGGAGGTCCTGGCGTTTCTGCGCAAGGATGGCCGTGTCGAAGTGCTGGGCCAGGTGAGTCAAACGGGCGGGCAGATGCTGCGTTATGGCCTGACCGAACGTGGTCGCAGTGCCGCCCGCGATGCCCTGTCGCGTAGCGGTTATATAGGCGCAGCACCGTTTCCGGTGAGTACCTACCGGTCCCTGATCAAACTGCAGACCATTCACCATGGTCGCATCAACGCCAACGATATGCGCAATGCCCTTGCTGGCGTAGTGCTCACGGAGGAGATGCTGGATCAGTTGGGTGTGGCGATGAACTCCGGGCGCGCGATCATGATTTATGGCCCCGCGGGTACCGGCAAGACTTATGTCAGCAGTCGGCTGATCCGTCTGTTCGCCGAGGCCATCTGGATCCCCCATGCCATCGTCATCAACGAGTCGGTGATCGAGATCTATGACCCGCAGGTGCATCAGCGGCTCGATGATAACGCTCAACAGAACACTTTGATGCTCAACGAAGGCATCGACCGTCGACTGCTGTGCTGCAAACGCCCGATCGTCATCACTGGCGGTGAGTTGAGCATGGAACAGCTGGACGTTCGCTATGACCCTTTCACCCGTCAATACCAGGCTGCCTTGCAGCTCAAGGCCAGCAATGGCCTGTTCATCATTGACGACATGGGGCGCCAGCGCATGGCTCCCGCCGAGCTGCTCAATCGCTGGATCGTCCCGATGGAAGAGAAGCGCGACTTCCTCAACCTGGGCGGTGGTCGGCATTGTGAGTTGCCGTTCGATCTGATTCTGGTGTTTTCCACCAACCTCAATCCCCTGGAGCTGGCCGATGAGGCCTTCCTTCGCCGGATTGGCTACAAGCTGCAATTCGGTTACCTGAAGCCTGAGGAGTACGAAAAGATCTGGCGTCAGGAAAGCGAGCGTCTGGGCATTTCCTATGACCCGCTGCTGGTGCGTTATGTGCTGCAAAGGCTTTATGCAAGTGAAGGCATGCCCCTGGTGCCTTGCCATCCCCGCGATCTCCTGAACATGGCACTCGATCGCCAGCGTTATATGGGCGGTTCCGGACCACTGTCACCGAAAGAGTTGGAATGGGCCTGGCACAACTACTTCGTCCAGCTCGACTTTCTTTGATACGGAGATACTGACATGAGCTCTCGCACGCTTACCCTGATAGGCGTTTCCCTGGCCATGGGCCTAGGGGCTGCATGGATGGCCGACTCCTGGCTGAGCGCGCGGCTCAATGCCAGCCCGGATGACCACCTTCGAAACGTGGTGGTCGCCACGGTAGAAATTCCATTCGGGCAAATGGTCGAGGCCCAGCAGGTCACGACCGTACGCATGCCCTTGGATACGATCCCGGACGATGCCTTCGATGCCAGTGAAAAAGCCGTGGGCAAGATCGCAACCTTCGACATTCTGCGGGGCGACATTGTGCGCGGCGCACGGCTGAGCGAACACCTGGGGGGCAGCACCCTGGCCTCGTTGATTGCGCCTGACAAACGCGCCATTTCGGTACGGGTGGACGATGTGGTCGGCGTCGGTGGATTCCTGTTGCCGGGTAACCGGGTCGATGTACTGGCGACCAAAACCACCAATGCCGGCAGTAACAGCGCCACGTCCAGGACCATCCTCGAGAACTTGCGGGTGCTGGCGGTGGATCAGACTGCGGGCACCGACAAGACCCAACCGGTAGTGGTGCGCGCAGTGACCCTGGAGATGTCGGCCGCTGAAGCGGAAACCCTGGTCACGGCGCAGACGGAAGGCAAGTTGCAACTGGCGCTGCGCAACCCGCTGAACCTCGAGAAGAAAAGCCCGGCCGTTGCGCCTGCCACGCCTGCCACGCCTGTCGCACCTGTTGCCCCGGCCATGGCCGTGGCCACCGCCGAGGCGCCAAAACGTGTGGTACAGCGCAGCAGTGGCGAGGGCGCGGGTATCACCGTTATCCGCGGGACCGACGCCAAAGTGGTCAACATTCGCTGACAGTGTGCAACAGGTGCCTGGGCACCAGGGTATTGGCGGAGCCGATCCGGATCAGTGTCGGCAATCGAGGGCTTGATGATGAATCTTCGTATTCAGCGGCCGTTCACTTCGACGCCAAGGCGCCAGGAAGGATCGGTGAGTGTTTTGATGGTGATCGCGTTGGCGGCGATGGCCATGATGGCGGCGTTGGCTTTGGATGGTGGGCATATTCTGCTGAACAAAACGCGCCTGCAGAATGTGGTGGATGCCGCCGCCCTGAGTGGCGCCAAAACCCTGAGCCAGGTGGCGGGTGGCAGCAACAGCGCCAGCACGACGCGCACCGCCGCGCTCAATACGCTGGTACAGAATGCCAATGCCCTGGGCAACAACGAACTGGCCACGGCTGTGGGCGGCAACGCCGCTGCATTTGCGGTGGTGGAGCTGGCAAGCAGCGTCTATGGCCCGTTCTCCTATCCCGGCCCGTCGGATGCCAAGTACGTCCGGGTATCGGTACCGAGCTACAGCCTGACAGGATTTTTCTGGAACTTCGCCCAGGTATTTGGCGCTGGCGGTCTGGGAGCCAAAGCGGTGGCGGCGATAGCCACCGCCGGACCCAGCCCCACCAACCCATGTGATGTCGCACCGTTGATGATCTGTGGCGACTCGACTCAATACGACCCGGCCGCCGGCATGTTCTGGGGCTTCCAGTTTGGTGATTTGCAGGTGTTGAAGTCAGCTGCCAACAATTCGTCCGCCATTGGCCCTGGCAACTTCCAATTGCTCGATTTCGGTTCGGGCGGCAGTTCGGTCAGAGAAGACCTGGCCGGTGGCGGCTCGGTCTGCCGCAATGTGGGGGAGACTGTCCAGACCTCACCCGGCAACACGGTCGGCCCTGCGTCTCAAGGCTTGAATACGCGCTTCGGCATCTACAACGGCCCGGTCAGTGCCTCGAACTATCCGCCAGACATGGTGACGTCGTCGAGCAATCCCGCGATCACTTACAACGACTCGGTTACCCCGGCGCAGACGCTGTACCAGGGGCAACCCGTCATCTCGAGTGGTGGCAATCTCACTGCGGGCAGCAACGCGATACTGGACTACAACGACTGGAAGGCAAGTGTTGCCGCCTGTGTAGCGGGGTCCGGCAGTGGTTGTCAGGGCGGTGGGGTATTCGAGCGCCGGATGCTGAAAATCGTCGTTGGTGACTGCACCGGCAAACAGGGCGGTTCAACTACGATCCCTGTCCTGGGCTTTGGCTGCTATTTCGTGGTGCAGCCCATGGATGGCGGCGGCACGCAAGCGCAGATCTTCGGCCAGTTTGTGCGCGAGTGCGAAGGCGACAATGTGGCCGGCCCGTCGCCGTCGACCGATTCCGGCCCGCAGATCATCCAGCTCTACAAAACCTATATCAACGGCAGCGGCACTCCGAGCACTGACTCGTAGGAGGTGTCATGAGACTTCACGGATTTAAGCATTCACAGCGCCAGCAAGGCCTGGCCTTGGTCGAGTTCACCCTCGTCCTGCCGGTATTACTGTTGCTGATGCTGGCCTTCGGTGAGTTCGGCCGCATGCTCTACCAGTACAACTTATTGCTGCAGGCCAGCCGCGATGCCGACCGATTTGTCGCCAGTCAGGCCTGGAACTCGACGCTTGGCATGGTTGCCCTGAGCAGTACGCTGCTGACCGAGACGAAAAACGTTGCGGTGTATGGCGTGCCGGCCAACACCGGGACCGCTGTGGTGTCAGGGTTGACGACTGCCAACGTGGACGTCGTAGCAGTGGGCACCGACCATGTGCGGGTCACTATCACTTACACGTTCTGCCCGGTGATTGGCGGTGGCAACTGCACCGGATCGCTTCCCGGTTTTATTGGTAATCAGATTGCGCTGAGCATTCCGCTGGTCGCCACTACCGTGATGAGGGCCCTGTGATGAACCGAAAACACATGCGCGGCACCTATACCGTGGAGTTCGCCTTCATTGGTCTGCTGATGTTCACGCTGTTGTTCGGCGTGTTGGAAATGGGCCGCCTGTACTTCACGGTCAATGCGCTGGATGAAGCCGTGCGCCGTGGGACACGTTTGGCAGCGGTGTGCAATATCAGCGATCCGGTGGTGTTGCAGCGGGCTATCTTCAACGCGGCGGGCGATGCGGGTACGAGCCAACTGATTGGAAATCTGAGCACTACCAACCTGACGCTGAGCTATCTGGACGCAACCGGTGCGCTGGTAGCCAACCCCACCGACACGAGTGGGGCCAATGGATTTCGTGCCATCCGCTATGTCCGGTTGAGTCTGCAAAACTTCGTTTTCAATCTGTTCATTCCCGGGTTCGGCGTGTCCATTACCTTGCCTGCATTCAGGGCAACGTTGCCACGCGAAAGCCTCGGGCGTCATTCCGATTCCGGGGAGATCACGCCATGCTGAATACCAAGGACACTCCACTCTCTGCCTCGACCGGCAAAGCCGGGCTCAGGTTGCTGATCAGCAGCCGTGATGCCACGTCGTTGCGCGACCTGCAAAGCGTCTGCCAACGCATGCCCAGCCTGGAGGTCAGCACTCGCCTGGTGAGCAATGGGCATGTCGACCCGCTCTATGGCCTGGACCGGATGCCCGACTTGTTGCTGTTGCGCGTCAGCCACCTGTGGCGCGAGGAATTGGCGGCCCTGTTGCAGCACCCGGCCCATGAGCGTCCACCAATGCTGGTGTGCGGGCTGCTGAGCGAGCAGGAAGGCATGCGCCTGGCGATGCAGGCCGGCGCCCGTGACGTGCTGCCCGAGCCAGTAGCCGAGGCAGAACTGGTCGCCGCCTTGAATCGGCTGGTCGTGGAGGTTCGGAACGGCAGTGGGACTGAAGGCAAATTGATCGCCGTGACCAGCTCCAAGGGCGGATCCGGCGGCACCATGCTGGCTTGCAATCTGGCTCAGCAGCTCAGCATGAAGGGTGGCAGTGCCCTGTTGCTGGATATGGACCTGCAATTTGGCAGCGTGACGCATTACCTGGATGTGGCGCAAACCCACAGCCATCTTGAGGTGTTGCATCAGATCGACGGCATGGACAGTGTCGCGCTACGGGGTTTTTGCAGCCACTTCAGCCCGACCTTGCATGTGCTGGGTGGCCGGGCCGGTGAGCTGTGTCTGCCGCAGGATGCCCAACCCGAGCAACTTGACACCTTGTTGCAGTTGGCCCGCGCCACCTATGACTGGGTAGTGATCGATCTGCCACGGCAGATCGATCACCTCACCGGCTCCGTGCTGGAGCAGGCGGACCGGGTGTACGTGGTGGTGCAGCAGAGCGTCAGCCATCTGCGCGATGCCAGCTCCCTGGTGCGGATTCTTCGCGAAGACCTGGGCGTGCGTGGGGATCAATTGCAGATAGTGGTCAACCGCTATGACAAGTCGGCAGCGGTCAGTCTCAAGGATATCGGCGAGGCGCTGCGCTGCACGAACCTGTCGAAATTACCCAACGACTTCAACTTGGTCAGCCAGAGCCAGAACACTGGCGTGCCGTTGGGGCTGCATGCGCCGAAGGCAGCGATCACTGCTGCACTGCGCGACATGACCGAGAACCTGATCGGTCAACAGGCTGCCGGGAACAAAAGCTTACTCAAACGCGCCTTCAACCGTTTTTTCGGGGGATGACCCATGATCAGCGACTTTCGTAACCGCTTGCGCAAACAGTCCGGTAAAACCGCCTCATCGTCGGTGACCCCGTTGGACGGTGACCAGCCGGATCCGGCAGATGAACTGATGGCTTGGGAGCACGCAATCCCGGATGTCATGTACGAAACCAGAACCCAGGTCACCCCGGTGGAAGCCGAGTGGCGAGAAAAGATCTACCAGCAGTTGCTCAAGGTCATGGACCTGTCCCTGCTGGACTCCCTTGAACAGGCTGAGGCCACGCGGCAGATTCGCGATATTTGCCAGCGCCTGCTCGATGAGCATTCGGCGCCGGTGAGTACTTCCAGCCGCCAGTTGATCATCAAGCAGATCACCGACGAGGTGCTCGGCCTTGGCCCCCTGGAGCCGTTGCTGGCCGATCACAGCGTGTCCGACATTCTGGTCAACGGCTTTTCCTCGGTCTATGTCGAGCGCTTCGGCAAGCTGCAACGCACCGATGTGCGCTTTCGCGATGATCAGCATTTGCTGAACATCATTGACCGTATCGTTTCCAGCCTGGGGCGGCGTATCGACGAGTCTTCGCCCTTGGTGGACGCCCGGCTCAAGGACGGTTCGCGGGTCAACGCGATTATCCCGCCACTGGCCATCGACGGCCCGAGCATGTCGATCCGGCGCTTTGCGGTGGACCTGCTCAATACCGACAGCCTGATCCAGGTGGGGACGTTGACCCCGGCCATTGCCCTGCTGCTCAAGGCGATTGTCCGTGGGCGCTTGAACGTGCTGATTTCCGGCGGTACCGGCAGCGGCAAGACCACCATGCTCAATGTCCTGTCCAGTTTCATTCCGCACAACGAGCGGATCGTTACCATCGAGGATTCGGCTGAACTGCAACTGCAGCAGCCCCACGTGGTGCGCCTGGAAACCCGGCCTTCGAATATCGAGGGGCGCGGCGAGGTGAGCCAGCGGGAGTTGGTGCGCAACAGCCTGCGGATGCGCCCGGACCGCATCGTGATCGGCGAAGTGCGCGGCGTCGAGGCGCTGGACATGCTGACCGCGATGAACACCGGCCACGACGGCTCGTTGACCACGATCCATGCCAACACCGCGCGCGATGCGTTGGGGCGGGTCGAGAACATGGTGTCGATGACCGGGGCGACCTTCCCGATCAAGGCCATGCGTCAACAGATTGCTTCGGCCATCGATGTGGTTATCCAGCTGGAGCGTCAGGAGGACGGTAAGCGCCGCCTGGTCAGCGTGCAGGAAATCAACGGCATGGAGGGTGAGATCATCACCATGACCGAAATCTTCTCCTTTGCACGCCATGGCATGGGCGAAAACGGCGAAGTGTTGGGTGATTATCGGCCCAGCGGCATGATCCCCGCCTTCCGCGATGTGCTTGCCAAACGCGGCATCGAATTGCCGCTTGCGATGTTCAGGCCTGAGTGGATGGAGGCACGGCAGTCATGAGCAGTATTCCTGGTGAATTCATTCTGATGTTCCTTGGCATGGTGTTTATCGCCGTCTTCCTCCTGTCCCAGAGCGTTGCGGTGCCGGTATTCGGCGAGGCCGGCAAGATGCGCAAGCGCATCCGCGGCCGCTTGAATGTAATGGAGAAAGCCAACAATCAGCCCAACATGCAGACAGTGTTGCGACAGAAATACCTGACGCGTCTGTCGCCACTGGAGGCCAGTCTTGAACAACTGCCCTTCATGGAAGCATTGACGCAAATGATAGAGCAGTCCGGGCACGAGTACCGAGCCTATCGGGTATTGTTGCTCGGGCTGGTACTGGGGGGCTGGGTGGGTATCCTGGTCTGGATGGTTTCGTCAGTCTGGTGGATGGCGCTGGTGGCGGGTTTCGCGGTTTTCTGGTTACCCATACTGAAAATATCTCGTGACCGTAGCAAGCGTTTCGCTGAGTTCGAGGAAGGCTTGCCGGATGCGCTGGATGCCATGTGCCGCGCTCTGCGCGCCGGGCACCCCTTCAACGAAACCTTGCGCCTGGTGGCCGAGGAGCACAAAGGGCCGGTGGCTCATGAGTTCGGCCTGACCTTCTCCGATATCAACTATGGCAACGATGTGCGCCGGGCCATGCTCGGCCTGCTGGAGAGGATGCCGAGCATGACGGTGATGATGCTCGTGACTTCGATCCTCATCCATCGCGAGACTGGCGGCAATTTGACCGAGGTGCTGGAACGTTTGAGTCGCTTGATCCGTGGGCGCTTTCGCTTCCAGCGCAAGGTCAAAACCCTGTCGGCCGAGGGGAGGATGTCAGCCTGGATACTGGTGACCATTCCCTTTGTGCTGGCGATCGCGATCATACTCACCACTCCCAGTTACTTGCCTGTGCTGATCAATGACCCCACCGGTCACAAGCTGATCATCGGGGCGTTCTGCGCCATGTTGATCGGGATTTTCTGGATACGCAAAATCATCAGGATTCAGGTTTAAGCGGTGTTCGCTACCGGGAGGTACAGATAATGGACTTTTTGCTCGGGTTGTTCAGTCGGGTCACGGAGAACGAGGAGATGGCGCGCCTGTTGTTCCTTGGCGCGGTCGGCTTGAGTACGGTGCTTGTGGTCGTCGCCGTGATCTTGCTGATGCAGGGGCTTCAGGACCCGGTGCAGCGTCGTCTGGCGCTGATCAAGCGTGGTCATTTCGGCAATACGACGGGGCAGGAAGCGCCGGGTAACTTGCAACTGTTGCTGGAGCGGGTCGGCCAGCGCTTTGGCTCGGCCGAGTCGGCTCAGACTAGTATCACCCAGACCCTGTTGATGCATGCGGGGTACCGTTCCTCGTCGGCGGTGCAGATGTACTGGGCGGTGCGCTTGATGCTGCCTCTGTTATTGATCGGTATTGCGTTGTTGCTGTTGCCGATGATTCCCAAGGTTTCCCTGATCATGGGGATGTCGTTGGTGTTCATGGTGGCCGCTATCGGATGGTTGGCGCCAGCGCTGTATGTCACCAAGCGCAAGCAGTTGCGACAAGGTCGGCTGCGTGCCGCGTTTCCGGATGCGCTGGATCTGATGGTAGTGTGCGTGGAGTCTGGCCTGGCCTTGCCCACGACGATCGAACGGGTGGCTGAGGAAATGTCAGTCAGTCAGGTCGAACTGGCTGAAGAACTGGCTCTGGTCAATGCGCAAATCCGCGCGGGCATTAGCAGTACCGAGGCACTCAAGCAATTGGCTGTGCGCACCGGTCTGGATGACGTACAAGGGTTGGTTGGCCTGTTGGCGCAGAGCATCCGCTTTGGTACCAGCGTGGCCGACACCCTGCGTATCTATGCCGATGAATTCCGTGACCGGCGTACCCAAGCCGCCGAAGAGGCGGGGGCGAAAATCGGTACCAAACTGATATTCCCGTTGATTTTCTGCCTGTGGCCGAGCTTCTTTCTGGTTGCCATCGGCCCGGCCCTGATCGGGGTATTGAGAGCATTCGGGTGAGGTCAAGGGGCTTGAGGCTGTCGAGTGCGACGGCCTTGCCACTCGAGCCTGATCTGCACTTTCCTGCCAGGGATCTAAACATCTGCTCCGGGGTAATCCGTCCTGGGATGGATAATGCGTAGATGCCACTGCTTTCCTGCACACGACATCAAGCCCGGCTTTGCAGCCAGGCCTATCTAGACTACGTCAGAGGCTGATCACCCATCGACATGCCTCAGTTGCCGCCGCTGACGCTCATATCTCCCGCTGCATCCTGGTCAAAAAATTCCGGTATCGGAAAGTTGAAACTGTTCAGCCAGCGCTGCATGGCCAGGTCACGTTCGGTGGCCGAGGCGGTTTGCAGGTGCGGGGAGGCAACCACACCGCGAATCTGCAGCTGCAACCACTGCTCGGTGCCTTGTTGATACGGCGAGGAGGGCCCCGGCCCAATGGCCCAGGCACTGGTGGACAGGCAAGCCATGCACACGATCAACAGCCTTTTGGTATTCATCTCGACTCCTCGTACGTTCTACTTGTTCGCACTGGAAGAGGCATCGGCTACCTCAGTCTTGCGATTCCCCTCGGAGGCCACCACTTTTTTGGCGGAGGTCTTGAGTTTTTCCGCGCGGGTTTGAGCCTCTACGACTTGCTTGGGGCTCAAGTCGGCGCGGGTCACGAGTTCGGCTGCCGCCTTCCAGTTATCCTGATAGATCAGCAACGTCACCATATTGAGTGCCGCCAGTGTGTTTGCCTGCTTGAGCTCCATGGCGGTCATGAACTCAATGCGTGCTTCGGGGATCCGTCGTTGATTGAGGTAGACGACCCCCAGGTCATTTCGCATCCTGTCGTCGGTGGGGGCCATCCACACCGCACGCTCAAGGTGAGTGGTAGCGGTGGCGTTATCATTTCTGGCGGCGGCCAACTGGCCCAGGCCATGTTCCCCTTCAGCTGCCAGACAGGTGCCGAGCAAGCTTTGATACAACGGCTCCGCCTCCGAGTTACGCCCCATCAAGCGCAGCACCCGAGCCTTGCGCAGGCGAACCTGAACCACGCTATCGGGCAAACCTTCCAGATTCGCCAGGCTGGCATACAAGCGGCCTTCGCTGGCCATGTTGTCGGCAAGGTTCAGGGTCAATTCCTGGTCCGAACCGGGCTTGGCACAGCTACCCGGTCGCGAAGACAGGCCATTGCTGGCACAACCTGCGAGCATCAATGTCGCCGCTATTGCAATGACTGCTTTCATTGAATGTCCCCTGACTACAACACGTTGAACGCCTGGCCAATGGCAGCACAGCTGGCCCGGCAAGCGTTCAAAGTCACCGTTACGAGTGAGGGCGAGGTCAGTGCGGTTCAGGCTTCGTTTCATTGCGAGAGCCCGCTGAGACTGTCGAAGTCGCCATTTTCCAGGAAAAACATGCGATAGAAGTTCGGGTCGTAATTGCGCAGCTGCTCGCCAGGCAATGACGGTAGTGGTGCATCGGCAGCCAATGGCTGGACCAGATGCGGGGTGACGATCATCAGCAGTTCGCGCTCTTCACGGTTGATGGTGTTGTCGCGGAAAAACGCGCCCAGAATCGGGATATCGCCCAACCCCGGAAACTTGTTCACCTGGGAGTCGTTGTGGGTGCTGATCAGGCCGCTGATGACGAAGCTTTCGCCGTCGGCCAGGGAGATGCTGGTATCGGTACGGCGCACGGTCAGGGCCGGGACTATCGTGCCGGCGATGCTTACGGCGTTGGTGAAGTCCAGTTCACTGACTTCCGGCGCCACCTTCAGTGCGATACGGTTTTTCCCGACGATGGTCGGCGTCAGGGTCAGGCGTATACCGAATTCCTTGTACTCGATGGACACGTTATCGCTGCCTGAACTGGGCACTGGAATTGGTACTTCACCGCCGGCCAGAAAGCTCGCACTCTGCCCGCTGAGCGCAACCAGGCTTGGTCGCGCCAGGGTGTAGGCGAAACCGCTGCCTTCCAGCGCGTTGATCGCCACCAGGGTACTGCCGGTAGCAAACGTGAGGTTGAACTGGTCGTTTCTCACCGGTATCGCCGGCGTGACTATGCCGCCGATGGTGGGCAAGGTTCTCGGCGAGCCGAACAGCCAGTTGCCCCGGACGCCGAAAATCGAGGCGGAGGCTTCCTTGAGCTTGGTCCGGCTGACTTCAACGAAGCGGACATCAGTCTGCACCTGGCTCGGCAGCAGCGGGTCGTCGGAAGGCACCGACGGCACGCTGGTCAGCGCCGACGTGGCCTTGCCCTTGACGAACACCATGCTTTGGCGCGGCGTTTTCGAACAGGCGGTCCAGACCATCAGGCTGGTGGTTCCCGGTGCAATGCCCGTGAGAATGAACGCGTTGTTGCCGCTGGGTTGCACGTCGGCAATTTTCGGGTCACCCACCGCCAGTTGCGTTACCGGAACGGGGCTGCGCAGTTCATTCTGCAGTCCCTGACCGACCTCGTACGTTGTCGGCCAATTGTCCAGCTGCGGGCAATTGGCTGGCGCGGCCTGAGCCGCATCCACGCTGAGGCCCATCCAGAACAGGCCATGGATAATTCGCTTGAAAGCGGGCTCGGTACGAAAGCTCATCAAGTACATCCTCGCTGGATAGGCCATCTTTAGGCTGACAGAGTTGTCTCGGATCACTTCATGGGGATCGGACTATCCCCCCCAATGCGCCAGACCACTCATCCATGGCCCAGGCGTTATTCCTTGCGTGCTACACACGAGCGGGCGCCATTCGCTGATCTGGCTGGATAGCGAGCGACCTTTGCTGAAACGGTTTTCAGTGATTCGGTAACCTGGACTGCGCGCCAGAGCGATACCCGCGCCTGGGGATGGCACTGTCTGCTGTCCTGGTTTCCCCTGAAACAAATCGGCAATACAGGAACAGAGCCGGAAAACGCCTGCCAGGATCATGGTGAGGTAACTCCTTTTGCCAATCCGCTATCTGATCACTGAAGCTAACGTGGAAACTCGAGCCGTTATGACTTCTTGTAGTTTGAAGGTAGTTCAATCAAACCAAAGTGCCATGAATTTAAACAAAACCCTTGGTGCAAAGGCTGGATTCAGGCAGGCGGATGAGGGGGGCGGGCAAGGTCGCAGCACGGTGCGGTTGCCTGAAACTGGCGGGTTACGCTCAAGGCAATAAAAAAGGCCCGCATGCTCAAGCATGCGGGCCTTTGGCATCACTGATCTTCAATCAGTGCTTGCTGTCCTGGTTCGACAGCGCCAGCAGTTGCTTTTCCTGGTTCCAGTCGAAAGGTTCGTCGTTCTGTTCAGCTTCGAAGCGGCGTTCTTCCAGTGCCTGATACAGGTCGATTTCTTCATCGGACAAGTAGTGCAGGCAGTCACCGGCGAAATACCACAGTAGATCCCGTGGAATCAGGTGGGCGATTTGCGGATAACGGGAAATGACTTGAGTCAGGATGTCCTGGCCCAGGTATTGGCTTTCGATCGGCTCGATCGGCAGTGACGCCAGCAGTTCGTCGAAGCGCTCAAGGAACAAGGCATGGCTTTCTTCGGGAACCTGCTCGGCCTCACCTACGGCGACCAGGATGCTGCGCAGGTGGTCGAGTAAAACGAGATGATCGGCAACGATGTTGGACACGAGATAAGTCCTCAAGAGCAAAACGGGCGCGGGAGTATAAAGCGCCCGCGCCCGTTTTTACATGCTTGACGGGATCAGCGGACTTTTCCCTCGGCCAGCGCCAAGGCCTCTTGGTCAAAGTCATCGACATCGATGACCTTGCGCCGGGCCGCTTCGGCTTCGCGCAGGGTTTGGGCTTCCACCGGCTGCAACACGCCAGCTTCGAGGGCGGCATCGATCACCGACTCGCCGGCCACCGGTTTGACCTGGCCACTCTTGAGTGCCACATGCAACTTCTTCTGCAACGGCTGTGCGGCGCTCAACAGATTGCAGGCGTGCTGCAATGCACCGACCGGATCGTCGCTCGCTTGCGGGCGGTAGCAACCCAGGAGCACTTCCTCCAGTGCCGGGTCGCCTTTGGCGCGGCCAATTACCCCGGCAACTTCGGCACCGAGTTTGTCCGATGGCCCTTTGTGTCGGCGACCGAACGGGAACACGATCACTCGCAACAGGCAGCCTGCGACTTTGTTCGGGAAGTTGCTCAGCAGTTCATCCATGGCCCGTTCCGCCTGGCCCAGGCTTTCTTCCATGGCCCAGCTCAGCAGTGGTGTCATGTACTGCGGTGAGTCGAGATCGTTGTAGCGCTTGAGTGCGGCCGAGGCCAGGTAAAGGTTGCTCAGGACATCGCCTAGCCGTGCGGACAGGCGTTCGCGACGTTTCAGTGCGCCGCCCAGCAACATCATGCTGAGGTCGGCGAGCAGGGCGAATGCAGCGGCCTGACGGTTGAGGGCACGGAAATATCCCTGGCTGAGCTTGTCGCCCGGTGTGTGTTCCAGGTGCCCGAAACCGAGATTGAGCACCAGCGTACTGGCGGCGTTGCCCACGGCAAAACCGATGTGCTTGAGCAGCAGGTCGTCGAATTCCCTGAGCGCCTGATCCTTGTCTTCACGGCCGGCGAGGGCCATTTCCTTGAGCACGAAGGGATGGCAGCGAATAGCGCCCTGGCCGAAGATCATCAGGTTGCGCGAAAGAATGTTCGCGCCTTCGACGGTGATGAAAATCGGCGCGCCGTTCCATTTGCGACCGAGGTAGTTGTTCGGCCCCATGATGATCGCCTTGCCGCCGTGCACATCCATGGCATCGCTGATGCAGTCGCGGCCGCGTTCGGTCAGGTGGTACTTGAGAATCGCCGACAGCACCGACGGTTTCTCGCCCAGATCGACCGCATTGGCGGTCAGCATGCGGGCGGCGTCCATCATCCAGGCATTGCCACCAATGCGGGCCATGGCTTCCTGGATGCCTTCGAACGAAGCAATCGGCACATTGAACTGCTCGCGAACCTGGGCGTATTGGCCCGTGACCAGACTGGTGAACTTGGCCATGCCGGTGCCCACCGCCGGCAGGGAAATCGAACGCCCGACCGACAGGCAATTCATCAGCATCATCCAGCCTTTGCCGAGCATTTCCTGGCCGCCGATGAGGAACTCCAGCGGGACGAACACGTCCTTGCCCGAGTTCGGGCCGTTCATGAAAGCCGCGCCCAACGGCAGATGCCGACGGCCGATGTCGACACCGGCGGTGTCGGTCGGAATCAGCGCCAGGCTGATGCCCAGGTCTTCCTTGTCGCCCAGCAGGTGATCCGGATCGTAGGCCTTGAAGGCCAGGCCGAGGAGGGTGGCCACCGGGCCGAGGGTGATGTAGCGCTTCTCCCAATTCAGGCGCAGGCCGAGGACTTCCTGGCCTTCCCATTGACCTTTGCAGATCACCCCGGAGTCCGGCATGCCGCCGGCGTCGGAGCCGGCCAGCGGACCGGTCAGGGCAAAACACGGGATGTCGTCGCCGCGCGCCAGGCGGGGCAGGTAATGGTTGCGTTGTTCGTCGGTGCCGTAATGCAGCAACAGTTCGGCCGGGCCGAGGGAGTTGGGGACCATCACGGTGGAGGCGAGGTCGCCGCTGTGGCTCGCCAGTTTCATCGCCACTTGCGAGTGGGCATAGGCGGAGAAGCCTTTGCCGCCAAACTCCTTGGGGATGATCAGGGCGAAAAAGCCGTTGTCCTTGATGAAGGTCCAGGCTTGCGGCGGCAGGTCCATGGTTTGACCGAGCTGCCATTCACTGACCATGGCGCAGAGTGTTTCGGTCGGCCCGTCGATGAAGGCCTGTTCCTCTTCATTCAATTGCGCCTTGGGATAGGACAGCAGTTTGCTCCAGTCCGGACGGCCACTGAACAGTTCGCCGTCCCACCAGACCGTACCGGCGTCGATGGCATCGCGTTCGGTTTGCGACATCGGTGGCAGGGTTTTCTGAAACCAGTTGAACATCGGCGCGCTGAACAATTTGCGGCGCAGGTCGGGCAGCAACAGGGGGGCTGCGACGGCGGCGATCAACACCCAGAAAACCAACAGCAACCAGCCCGGCGCGCGGCTGAAAGCGCCCATGGCCACGACATAGACGGCCACGATGATTAGGGCGGGCATCGGGGCGATGCGGCGGTGAGCCAAATAGGCAATTGCGACCAGCAGAACCAGTATCCACAACAACAGCATATTCATTCCTCCGTGAA
Organism: Pseudomonas monachiensis; assembly: GCF_047345015.1. Classification (NCBI taxonomy): domain Bacteria; kingdom Pseudomonadati; phylum Pseudomonadota; class Gammaproteobacteria; order Pseudomonadales; family Pseudomonadaceae; genus Pseudomonas; species Pseudomonas monachiensis. The sequence continues at coordinate 4,630,100 of NZ_CP178857.1, read as the reverse complement.
ACCAGGGCGAACCAGCCCACAGAGCTTAGACGGCATCCGCGAAACAGGCTGGTTGGAGCGACGTGATTGAAATCGTGGGAAAAGCGTTCATCGAGCAAGCGGCAAAGCGCCCATGTTTGGCCGAAACGTCGTTATCTCTGTGCTGAAGCTCTCGTTAGACTCAAGGCTTCCCCAGGAGATTATTCTGATGCACGAGTATCTGAGTCCCGGCCGCTTCATCGATAGTGACCATCCGTCCGTCGTGGAGTTCGCCGAACAACACCGTGGCGTCAGTCGCGATCCGCTGGAGCAGGCGATCAGTCTCTATTACGCCGTGCGCGAAGCGGTGCGCTACAACCCGTACACGTTCAGTCGCGATCCGCAGACCTTGCGCGGCAGTTATGCGCTGGCGACCGGTGAGAGTTACTGCGTGCCCAAGGCCACGCTGCTGGCAGGTGCGGCGCGGCATTGCGGGATTCCCGCACGGATCGGCCTGGCGGATGTGCGCAATCATCTGTCGACGCCACGGCTGCTCGAATTGCTCAAGAGCGACATGTTCGCCATGCATGGCTACACCGAATTCTATTTGCAGGATCGCTGGGTCAAGGCGACACCAGCGTTCAACCGCAAACTCTGCGACCTGTTCAATGTGGCGCCGCTGGAATTCGACGGGGTCAACGACAGCGTTTTCCATCCCTTCAACCGCGATGGCGCGAAGCTGATGGAGTACCTCGTCGATCACGGCCAGTTCGCCGACGTACCTGAAACGTTCTTTTTCGAACACCTGGAAAAGTGCTATCCGCACCTGTTCGGTGAGCAACAGCAACCGCTGCTGGGCGACATGCAGAGCGATTTGAGTCGCGCCTGATCCGGCGTATGCTGCCTGCCCACTTACCGAAAAAGAGGCGGTCATGCTGAAGATCTGGGGTCGGAAAAACTCGTCGAATGTCAGAAAGCCATTGTGGGCCGCCGAAGAACTGGGACTGGCCTACGAGGCTATCGATGCCGGTGGCGCCTTTGGTGTCGTCGATACGCCCGAGTACCGCGCCATGAATCCCAATGGTCGCGTGCCTGTCATTGAAGACGGCGGTTTTGTGTTGTGGGAATCCAACGCCATCGTGCGTTACCTGATGGCCTTACATGCTGACGACACGGCCTGGTACCCGAAAAATCCAAAGGCCCGCGCCACTGCCGACAAGTGGATGGACTGGACCACCTCGAGCTTTGCCGGCCCGTTCCGTACTGTGTTCTGGGGTGTGCTGCGTACCCCGGCAGACCAGCAGGACTGGCCCGCCATCAAGGCGGCGATCAAGGAATGCGACACGTTGCTGGCGATGGCCGATCAGGCGCTGGCCGCCACACCCTACCTGTCCGGAGACGAGATCGGCATGGGTGACATTCCCCTGGGCAGTTTCATTTATGCCTGGTTCGAAATGCCGATCGAGCGTGCACCGCAACCTCATCTGGAGGCCTGGTACGCGCGGTTGAAACAGCGTCCGGCGTATCAAAAGGCGGTCATGACCGCGTTGACTTAATACTCACTATCGACACGCTTGACTGTACTTGTGTGGCGGCGACAAGCACCATTGTGCCAGTTCGCTGCGGTTGTATTGTTCGCCGCCGCCCATACTTATTCCTTTCTTCCCTTCTTGGTGCGTAAATCAGATATGAGTTCCGCTCTGTCCATCCGGCAGCTAACCAAAACCTACGGCAACGGTTTCCAGGCCCTGAGTGGTATCGATCTGGATGTCGCCGAAGGTGACTTCTTCGCCTTGCTCGGCCCCAACGGCGCCGGCAAATCCACGACCATCGGCATTCTCTCGACCCTGGTGAACAAGACCAGCGGCACGGTGAATATCTTCGGTCACGACCTGGACAGGAATCCCGCGCAGCTCAAGCGCTCCATCGGCGTGGTGCCTCAGGAATTCAACTTCAACCAGTTCGAAAAGACCTTCGACATCGTCGTGACCCAGGCCGGCTACTACGGCATCCCGGCGAAAATCGCCAAGGAACGCGCCGAACAGTACCTGACCCAGCTCGGCCTGTGGGACAAGAAGGACGTGCCGTCACGCTCGCTGTCCGGCGGCATGAAGCGTCGCCTGATGATCGCCCGCGCGCTGGTTCATGAACCGCGCCTGCTGATCCTCGACGAACCGACCGCCGGGGTGGACATCGAACTGCGTCGTTCGATGTGGAGCTTCCTCACCGAGCTGAACCAGAAAGGCATCACCATCATCCTCACCACCCACTACCTGGAAGAGGCTGAACAGCTGTGCCGCAACATCGGCATCATCGACCACGGCACCATCGTCGAGAACACCAGCATGAAGCAGTTGCTCAGCCAATTGCATGTGGAAACCTTCCTGCTGGATATGAAGAACACGTTGCAAGTGGCGCCGCAGTTGCTCGGCTACCCGTCCCGGTTGATCGACAGCCACACCCTGGAAGTCCAGGTGGACAAGTCCATGGGGATCACCGCGCTGTTCACCCAGTTGGCGCAGCAGAACATCGAAGTACAGAGCCTGCGTAACAAAACCAATCGCCTTGAGGAGTTGTTCGTGTCCCTGGTGGAGAAAAATCTGTCGAAGGTGGCAGTATGAGTTCCGAACTGCGCCCCAACCTCGTTGCCCTCAACACCATCGTTTATCGTGAAGTCCGGCGTTTCACCCGGATCTGGCCGCAGACCCTGCTGCCACCCGCGATCACCATGGTTTTGTACTTCGTGATCTTCGGTAATCTGATCGGTCGGCAGATCGGCGACATGGGTGGCTTCACCTATATGGAGTACATCGTGCCGGGGCTGATCATGATGTCGGTGATCACCAACTCCTACGGCAACGTGGTGTCGAGTTTCTTCGGCAGCAAGTTCCAGCGGTCCATTGAAGAACTGATGGTCTCACCGCTGTCGCCGCACACGATTCTGATCGGCTACACCCTGGGCGGTGTGCTGCGCGGGTTGATGGTGGGGATCATCGTGACTCTGCTGTCGCTATTTTTCACCCATTTGCAGGTGCATCACCTGGGCGTGACCATTCTGGTGGTAGTGCTGACCGCGACGATCTTCTCGCTGCTGGGCTTCATCAACGCCGTGTTTGCGCGCAACTTCGATGACATTTCGATCATTCCGACTTTCGTGCTGACGCCACTGACCTACCTGGGCGGGGTCTTCTACTCGATCACCTTGCTGCCGCCGTTCTGGCAGACCGTGTCCCTGGCCAACCCGGTGCTGCACATGGTCAACGCGTTCCGTTACGGCATCCTTGGCGTTTCGGATATCCGCATCAGCGTGGCCATCGCCTTCATGCTGGTTGCGACCGTGGTGCTGTATCTCGGCAGTGCGCGGTTGCTGGTGAGTGGACGCGGGATGCGTACCTGACCCGCAGCAAACCCTTGTAGGAGCTGGCTTGCCAGCGATGGCGTCAGCCCAGCCACCGAAAAAAAACGGCCTCCCAAGTGGAGGCCGTTCTGCATTCTCACATCCGGCTTTTCTTGCGCCGCTTCCACTGCCTGGCCACCCACCAGCGCCAATACATCATCACCAGGAAGTAGGCCAGTGCTCCAAGTGCGAGCCCCGTCACTACCGAACCCAGCAGAAACGGTTGCCACAGGGTCGAGATTTCACCCCTGATCCATTCCCAGGTCAGTGAGTCCGGCAACTGCCGGGTGGGAACGTCCATCAGCCAGGCGCCGGTCTGGTAGGTGCAGAAGAACACCGCAGGCATGGTGATCGGGTTGGTCAGCCAGACCAGGCTCACGGCAATCGGCATGTTGCCACGCACGATGATGGCGAGGATTGCCGCCAGCAGCATCTGCATCGGGATCGGCAGGAACGCGGCGAACAGGCCCACCGCCATGGCGCGGGCAACGGAGTGGCGGTTGAGGTGCCACAGGTTCGGGTCATGCAGCAGCGTGCCGAGAAAGCGTAAGGATTTGTGTTCCCTGATACTCATCGGGTCTGGCATGTAACGTTTGAATAAGCGCCGGGGCATAAGGCTTCTCGGTCGGTCAAGGCGGCAAGTATGTCTGGATTCCATGAACTACCCATTCAGACTTTGTGACAATTAATAACGGCGCTGGCGCGATGGGCGGGCTAAGCCTTGGAGGGGACTTTCAAGGACGGGCTTATGCGCACAGGGATGATGGCGCTGGCGCTGGGTCTGTTGACCTTGCGTTTTTTACCGGTATTACCGCCGGTCTGGTTGTGGCTGGCGATGCCGGTGGCGGGTCTGATGTTGCTGCCGTTCAGGACCTATCCGGTGGCGTTTTACCTGTTCGGCTTGAGTTGGGCCTGCGCGAATGCGCAGTGGGCGCTGGATGACCGGTTGCCGCCGGCGCTGGATGGAGAAACCCGCTGGGTCGAAGGCCGGGTCACAGGCTTGCCCCGGCAGGACGATGGCGTCGTGCGTTTCGAATTGACCGACATCCAGTCCCGACGGACCCGGCTGCCGCGGCAAATGCGCCTGGCCTGGTATGGCGGACCGCCGGTGAGCGGTGGCGAGCGCTGGCGGCTGGCCGTCAAGTTGAAGCGCCCGGTCGGGCTCCTCAATCCGCAGGCCTTCGACTATCAGGCCTGGTTGTTGGCGCAACGCATCGGGGCCACCGGGACGATCAAGCAGGGCGAACGCCTTGCGCCAGCCCGATGGGCCTGGCGCGATGCCATCCGCCAGCGTTTGCTGGCGGTGGATGCCCAAGGGCGAAGCGGCGCGTTGACGGCATTGGTACTCGGGGACGGCGCCGGGCTGAGCCGCGAAGACTGGCAGGTATTGCAGGACACCGGCACGGTGCATCTGTTGGTGATTTCCGGGCAGCACATCGGATTGCTGGCGGGCGTGGTGTATCTGTTGATCGCCGGCCTGGCCCGCTTCGGGTTATGGCCGAACCGTCTGCCATGGTTGCCCTGGGCGTGTGGCCTGGCATTCGCCGCTGCGCTCGGTTACGGGATGCTGGCCGGTTTCGAGGTGCCGGTGCGGCGGGCCTGCCTGATGATTGCAATGGTGTTGTTGTGGCGTCTGCGGTTCCGTCATCTCGGTGCATGGTGGCCACTGTTGCTGGCACTCGACGGCATATTGCTGCTGGAACCGCTGTCGAGTCTCCAGCCTGGTTTCTGGCTGTCTTTCGCGGCCGTGGCAGTCTTGATATTGACCTTCGGCGGACGTTTGGGGCCTTGGCGCTGGTGGCAGACCTGGACCCGTGCCCAGTGGCTGATTGCAATCGGTCTGTGTCCGTTGTTACTGGCGCTGGGGTTGCCAATCAGTCTCAGCGGGCCGCTGGCCAATTTATTTGCGGTGCCCTGGATCAGTCTGGTGGTCCTGCCGCCGGCGTTGCTCGGGACACTGTTGCTGCCGGTGCCTTACGTGGGTGAGAAGTTGCTGTGGCTGGCCGGTGGCCTGATCGATGGCTGGTTCAGGGCGTTGGGGCTCGTCTCCGGCCAGGTTCCCGCGTGGGTGCCCGCGGCAGTCCCGCCATGGGCTTGGGTAATCGGTGCCATTGGCGCCTTTTTGCTATTGCTGCCGCGAGGCTTGCCGATGCGCCCGTTAGGTTGGCCCATGCTGTTGATGCTGGTTTTTTCGCCCAGGCCGATGTTGCAGGAGGGCATGGCCGAAGTCTGGCAACTGGATGTGGGGCAGGGCTTGTCAATCCTGGTACGCACTCGGCATCACACGTTGCTGTACGACGCCGGCCCGCGTTTCGGTGAACTCGACCAAGGGGAGCGGGTGGTGCTGCCGGCATTGCGCAAACTGGGGGTGAAGGGGCTCGACATGATGCTTATCAGCCACGCCCATGCCGATCATGCCGGCGGTGCCCCGGCGATTGCCAGGGGCTTGCCGGTGAAACAGGTGGTCAGTGGTGAACCGTCAGACTTGCCTGCGCAATTGCAAGCCGGGAGCTGTGAGAGCGGTCGGCAATGGACCTGGGATGAAGTCGATTTCCAGCTCTGGCACTGGCCATTGGCCGGCGACAGCAACCAGAACTCCTGTGTCTTGTTGATCGAAGCCAATGGTGAACGGTTGCTGTTGAGTGGCGACATTGATGCCGCCGCCGAAAGAGCCCTGCTGGACAGCGCGTTGGCCCGGCCCACCGATTGGCTGCAGGCGCCACACCACGGCAGTCGCAGTTCGTCGTCCAATGTCCTGTTGGATGTCCTGCGACCCAAAGGGGGGCTGATCTCTCGCGGGCAAGGCAATTCGTTTGGCCATCCGCATCCTACGGTCATCGCGCGTTATCAAAAACGTGGAATGGCAATCTACGACAGCGTCGAACAGGGTGCCATTCGTCTGCAACTGGGACGCTTCGAGTCGCCGTGGTCAATGCGCCAGGAACGGCGTTTCTGGCGCGATCCGCCGCCCTTGAATCCATAAACGAGCATTATAAAGGCACGACCGGATGCGACATCACGGTCTTCGGTGCTTGCACCCCCTATGTTAGAGTGGCGCACTTTTTCGAGGGGGCTGTCACTGTGTGGGAATTGGTCAAATCCGGCGGCTGGATGATGCTGCCGATCATTTTGAGTTCCATCGCGGCCATGGCGATCGTTGCCGAGCGTCTGTGGACCCTGCGGGCCAGCCGCGTGACCCCGGAGCACTTGCTCGGGCAGGTCTGGGTCTGGATCAAGGACAAGAAACTCAACAAAGACAGACTCAAGGAACTGCGCGCCAACTCGCCGCTGGGTGAGATCCTCGCCGCGGGCCTTGCCAACTCCAAGCATGGTCGCGAGATCATGAAAGAGTGCATCGAAGAGGCTGCTGCGCGGGTCATCCACGATCTGGAACGTTACATCAACGCCCTCGGCACTATTGCTGCCATGGCCCCGTTGCTGGGCTTGCTTGGTACCGTGCTGGGCATGATCGATATTTTCAGCGCGTTTACCGGCAGTGGCATGACCACCAACGCTTCGGTGCTGGCCGGTGGTATTTCCAAGGCCCTGATCACCACGGCCGCCGGTTTGATGGTCGGTATCCCGGCGGTATTCTTCCATCGATTCCTGCAACGCCGGATCGATGAGCTGGTGGTAGGGATGGAGCAGGAAGCGATCAAACTGGTCGAGGTAGTGCAGGGCGACCGCGACGTGGACCTGGCCGAGGGCAAAGCGTGAAATTCCGCCGCAAACCACGGGAAACGGTGGACATCAACCTCGCGTCGCTGATCGACGTGGTGTTCATCCTGCTGTTGTTTTTTGTCGTGACCACCACCTTCACCCGTGAAACCCAGCTACGCGTCGATCTGCCGGAAGCCGTCAGCGGCGCGCCGGCCGACGATCAGAACAAGTCATTGGACATCGCCATCAGCGCCGACGGCGTGTTCTCGGTGAACAACCGGATTTTGCCGAAAAGCGACCTGGCTTCGCTGATGGACGCGCTGCAAAAAGAAGCCAATGGCGACACCAGCCGACCGCTGTCCATCAGCGCTGACGGCAAGACTGCGCATCAGTCCGTGGTGACAGCCATGGATGCAGCCGGCAAGCTCGGCTTCAGTCATTTGCGCATGACCACCATCGAGGCGGCGCCCCCGGCGCCCTGATGGCCATGTCCGATCGATTGCTCGCCGCGTGGTACGCAGGTCATCCGGCCCTGAAACTGCTGCAGCCGCTGGAATGGTTGTACCGGCGCGTGGTCATGAACAAGCGCAAGCGCTTTCTGGCGGGTGAGGGCGAGATCTATCAGCCGCCGGTGCCGCTGATCGTGGTCGGCAACATCACCGTGGGTGGCACCGGCAAGACGCCGCTGATTCTGTGGATGATCGACCACTGCCAGCGTAGCGGCCTGCGGGTCGGCGTGGTCAGCCGGGGCTACGGCGCCAAACCGCCGCAATTGCCATGGCGGGTCGAGGCCGAGCACAGCGCCGACGTCGCCGGTGACGAGCCGTTGCTGATCGTCCAGCGCACAGGCGTGCCGCTGATGATCGACCCCAATCGCAGCAATGCCGTCAAAGCCTTGCTGGCCAGCGAGCCGCTGGACCTGATCCTGTCCGACGACGGCATGCAGCACTACCGCCTGGCCCGTGACCTGGAACTGGTGCTGATCGATGCCGCCCGCGGCCTGGGCAACCGCCGTTGCCTGCCTGCCGGGCCATTGCGTGAGCCGGTCGAGCGTCTGCAAAGCGTCGACGCGGTGCTCTACAATGGTGCCGCATCTGACCGAGATGATGGATTTGCCTTCCAGTTGCAACCCACCGCGCTGGTCAACCTGCGCAGCGGCGAACGACGTCCCCTTGACTACTTCCCCAGCGGCCAGGCCCTGCACGCGGTGGCCGGCATCGGCAATCCGCAACGTTTCTTCAAGACCCTCGAAACGCTACACTGGCAGCCGGTTCCACATGCGTTTGCCGACCACGCCGAATACAGCGTGCAGGCGTTGAATTTCACGCCGTCATTGCCGTTGGTGATGACGGAAAAGGACGCGGTGAAATGCCGTGCCTTTGCCGCCGCCGACTGGTGGTACCTGGCGGTCGATGCCGTGCCGTCGCCGGCCTTCGTGGCCTGGTTCGACACACAGTTGATGCGCCTGCTGCCGGCTCGTTTGTTGCCTTAACTCCGTTTTTTCCAGGGAATGCTCATGGACACCAAATTGCTCGATATCCTCGCTTGCCCGGTCTGCAAAGGCCCGCTCAAGCTCAGCGCCGACAAGACCGAGCTGATCAGCAAGGGTGCAGGCCTGGCCTACCCGATTCGCGATGGCATCCCGGTGATGCTCGAATCCGAAGCGCGCACCCTGACCACCGACGAGCGCCTGGATAAATGACCACAGCCTTTACCGTCGTCATTCCATCGCGTTACGCCTCCACCCGCCTGCCGGGCAAGCCGCTGCTGCTGATCGCCGGCAAGCCGATGATCCAGCACGTCTGGGAACAGGCGAGTAAAAGCAGCGCCGGGCGTGTGGTGGTGGCCACCGACGACGCGCGCATCGTCGAGGCCTGCAAAGGCTTTGGTGCCGAAGTGGTACTGACCCGTGAAGACCACAACTCCGGCACTGATCGCCTGGCCGAAGTCGCGATGAAGCTGGGCCTGGCGCCCGACGCCATCGTGGTCAACGTCCAGGGCGACGAGCCGCTGATCCCGCCGAGCGTGATCGATCAGGTCGCCGCCAACCTGGCGGCCCACGCCGAAGCGCGCATGGCCACCCTGGCCGAGCCGATCGAAGACGCGGACACCCTGTTCAATCCCAACGTGGTCAAGGTCGTCAGCGACCTCAATGGCCTGGCGCTGACGTTCAGTCGTTCCACTTTGCCTTGGGCGCGGGATGCATTCGCCGTGAACCCTGAGCAGTTGCCCGAAGGTGTGCCGTATCGCCGCCATATCGGTATCTATGCCTACCGCGCCGGTTTCCTCCAGGATTTCGTCAGCTGGGGCCCATGCTGGCTGGAAAACACCGAGTGCCTGGAACAGCTGCGTGCCCTGTGGCACGGCGTGCGGATCCACGTGGCCGACGCACTGATCGCGCCGCCAGCCGGCGTCGATACCGTTGAAGACCTTGAGCGCGTTCGTCGCCTGCTGGAGGCGTGATGCGGGTTCTGTTTGTCTGCCTGGGCAACATCTGCCGTTCCCCCACGGCCGAAGGCGTGCTGCGGCATAAACTGCGCGAGGCCGGCCTGGCCGATCAAGTTGAAGTGGCCTCCGCCGGCACCGGTGACTGGCATGTCGGCAAGGCGCCGGACAAGCGCAGTCAGGCAGCGGCGAAGCTGCGCGGTTATGACTTGTCCGCCCAGCGCGCCCGGCAAGTCAGCCGTGCCGATTTCGCCACCTACGACCTGATCCTGGCGATGGACAATAGCAACCTGCGCAACCTCAAGGCCTTGCAGCCGGCCAAGGGCAAGGCCGAACTCGACCTGTTCCTGCGTCGCTACCAGTCGCCGGTCGATGAAGTACCGGATCCGTACTATGACGGCGAGCAGGGCTTCGAGCAGGTGCTGGACCTGATCGAACGCGCCAGTGATTTGCTGGTGATCGAATTGAAGGGACGGTTATGAGTTTGCAGGTTCAATCGCAGGTTTCGCTCAAGCCGTTCAACAGCTTTGGCGTGGATGTCCAGGCCCGGTTCTTTGCCGAGGCCCATAGCGACGCCGATGTGCGCGAAGCCTTGGCCTACGGGCTGGAGCGCAAGGTCCCGGTGCTGGTGATCGGCGGCGGCAGCAACCTGCTGCTGACGGCGGATATCGATTCACTGGTGCTGCGCATGGCCACCCGCGGGAGTCGCGTGCTGAGCGATGAGGGCGGTAAAGTGGTGGTCGAGGCCGAGGCGGGCGAGCCCTGGCATCCTTTTGTGCAACACACACTGTCCATGGGTTTGTCCGGTCTGGAAAACCTCAGCCTGATTCCCGGCACTGTCGGTGCGGCACCAATGCAGAACATTGGCGCTTATGGGGTCGAGATCAAGGACGTCTTCGCCGGCCTCACTGCCCTCGATCGCCAGACCGGCGAACTGCGCGATTTCACATTGCAAGAGTGCAACTTCGCTTACCGCGACAGCCTGTTCAAACAGGAGCCGGGGCGCTGGTTGATCCTGCGCGTACGTTTCGCCCTCGACCGCGCCGCGCATCTGCACCTGGAGTACGGCCCGGTGCGTCAGCGCCTGACCGAACAGGGCATCGAGCATCCGACCGCCAGCGATGTCAGCCAGGCCATTTGCAGCATCCGCAACGAAAAACTTCCGGACCCGGCCGTACTCGGCAATGCCGGCAGCTTCTTCAAGAACCCTTTGGTGTCGGCGGCGCTGGCTGCACGACTCAAGGGCGAATACCCCGACCTGGTGGCCTATGCGCAACCCGACGGGCAGATGAAGCTGGCCGCCGGTTGGCTGATCGAGCGGGCAGGGTGGAAGGGGTTCCGTGAGGCTGATGCTGGCGTGCATAAATTGCAGGCGCTGGTGCTGGTCAATTATGGCGGCGCGACGGGCCTGCAACTGCTGAACCTGGCGCAGCGCATCCAGAAAGACATTTCCGAGCGTTTCCATGTCGATCTGGAAATGGAGCCAAACCGCTATTGAGAACGCCCCCTAAGCTTCCAGGACAGATCAAAAAGCCCTGCACAATGTTTATTGTGCAGGGCTTTTTTGTTAATGCTCGGTTAACTTAGTCAGCTAACGATGCACACTCTTGCTCCACCAAAGGCCCGGTGCAGACCGTTTTCGTCTGTACAAGAGAGCCCATTAGCCTGAGTCGATCTGCGTGCGACCCACCGAGATCCAGCGGCAGATTGCTCGACCCCATCACTCAAGATCTATGCGGGCGTGCCCATGATTACCCTGAAACTCAATGGTCAAGACCATCAACTCGACGTCACCGAGGACATGCCGTTGCTCTGGGCAATCCGCGATGTGGCCGGTTACAACGGCACCAAATTCGGTTGCGGCATGGGCCTGTGCGGCGCCTGCACCATTCATATCGAAGGGGCTCCGGCACGCAGTTGCATCACGCCCATCGGTTCTGTCGTCGGGCAGAATGTCAGCACCATCGACAACCTGCACGCCGACCCGATCGGCAAAGTCGTGCAGCAAGCCTGGCTCGACACGGCAGTGGCCCAATGTGGCTTCTGCCAGGGCGGGCAAATCATGTCGGCGACAGCGCTGCTCAAGACCCATCCGAACCCGAGCGACGAGCAGATCGAGGAAGCCATGGTCGGCAACATCTGCCGCTGCGGCACCTACAATCGCATCAAGACCGCGATCCGCCAGGCCTCCACTCACCTGAAGGAGGCCAAGGCATGAGCCGGTTACCGAATGATTTCGCCCTGAGCAACCTTAGTCGCCGTGGTTTTCTGAAAGGCGTGGGCGCCACCAGCGCGCTGGTTTTGGCGGCGAGCTGGGGCTGGCAAGACGCTTTTGCCGAGGACAAAGAGAAAAAGTTCGGTGCCGACGGCATGCCTCACGGTTGGGTCGACGATCCGAAAGTCTATGTGAGCATCGCCGCCGATGGCACGGTGACCGTGATCTGCAATCGCTCGGAGATGGGCCAGGGCGTGCGCACCAGCCTGACCATGGTGGTGGCCGATGAACTGGAGGCCGATTGGGCAAGGGTCAAAGTACAGCAGGCCCCCGGCGATGAAGTACGTTTCGGCAACCAGGACACCGACGGCTCGCGCAGCATGCGTCACTGGTACGAGCCGATGCGTCGCTGCGGTGCCGCTGCGCGGGCCATGCTGGAACAGGCTGCCGCCGACCAGTGGAAAGTGTCCGTCGGCGAGTGCCATGCGCAACTTCATAAAGTCATCCATAAACCGTCGGGTCGTGAGCTGGGCTATGGAGCCCTGGCCGCCGCTGCTGGCGCTTTGGCCGTGCCGGCGCGCGACAGCCTGAGACTCAAGCAACCTTCGGAATTTCGATATATCGGCAAGGAAGGCACCAAGGCCATCGACGGTGAAGACATCGTCAACGGTCGTGCGGTGTACGGCGCCGACGTGCATGTCGACGGCATGCTGTACGCGACCATTGCGCGGCCGACGGTGTATGGCGGCAAGGTCAAAAGCTTCGATGGCAGCGCGGCGATGAAAGTCCCCGGCGTGCTCAAGGTGCTGCAGATCGAAAGCCGTCCGTTGCCTTCGGAGTTCCAACCCTTGGGCGGTATTGCCGTGGTGGCGAGCAATACCTGGGCGGCGATCAAGGGCCGCGAGGCACTGAAAATCGAGTGGGACGACGGCCCCAACGCCAGCTACGACTCGATTGCTTACCGCAAGGAGCTCGAAGCTGCCTCGCTCAAGCCGGGCAAGGTGGTGCGTAATGCCGGCAACATCGAAGAGGCCATGGCCAGCGCCGATAGCACCCTGGAAGCCTCCTACTACTTGCCGCATCTGTCACAGTCGCCGATGGAGCCGATGGTCGCCATTGCGCGGTTCAAGGACGGTGCGTGCGAAGCCTGGGGGCCGAGCCAGGCGCCGCAGGTCACCCGGGAGCGGATCGGCGAGCGCCTGGGCCTGTCGTTCGACAAAGTCACGTTCAACGTGACCCTGCTCGGGGGCGGATTCGGGCGCAAGTCCAAGCCTGACTTCATCATCGAAGCCGCCATCCTCGCCAGGGAGTTCCCCGGCAAAGCGGTGCGGGTGCAATGGACTCGTGAAGACGACATCCACTGTTCCTACTTCCACACCGTGTCGGCCGAATATCTCAAGGCCAGCCTGAACAAGGATGGCCTGCCGTCCGGCTGGTTGCACCGTACGGTGGCGCCGAGCATCACTGCGTTGTTTGCGCCGGGCATGAACCATGAGGCGGCGTTCGAGTTGGGCATGGGGTTCACCAACATGGCGTATGCGATTCCCAACATTCGCCTGGAGAACCCCGAGGCAACGGTGCATACCCGGGTGGGTTGGTATCGCTCGGTGTCGAACATTCCCCATGGCTTCGCGATCCAGAGTTTTATCGATGAACTGGCGCACAAGGCCGGGCAGGACCCGCTGAAGTACCAGATCAGATTGCTCGGCCCGGACCGTCAGATCGATCCGCGCACCTTGAGTGAAGAGTGGAACTACGGCGAGTCCCCCGAGCGTTATCCGATCGACACCGCGCGCCTGCGCACGGTATTGGAGACCGCCGCCAAAGCCGCCGGTTGGGGGCGTGAGTTGCCCAAGGGGCGCGGCCTTGGCCTGGCGGTGCATTACAGCTTCGTGACCTATGTGGCGGCGGTGATCGAAGTCGAAGTCAAAGACGACGGCACCTTGGTCGTGCACAAGGCGGATATTGCGGTGGATTGCGGTCCGCAGATCAACCCCGAACGGATTCGCTCGCAGTTCGAGGGCGCCTGCGTCATGGGCCTGGGTAATGCCGTGCTGGGAGAGATCAGCTTCAAGGACGGCAAGGTCCAGCAGGATAACTTCCATATGTACGAAGTGGCGCGCATGTCCCTGGCGCCGAAGGAAGTGGCGGTGCATCTGGTGACGCCGCCGGGCAACGTGCCGTTGGGCGGTGTGGGTGAACCGGGTGTGCCACCGATTGCGCCGGCCCTGTGCAATGCGATCTTTGCTGCCACTGGCAAACGCATTCGCAATCTGCCGGTTCGTTATCAGCTGTCGGGTTGGCAGAAGGCCGACGCCTGATGGACAGCGCCGATCTGAACGTCCTGCGCAGCGTGTTGCAATGGCATCGCGCCGGTCAGCGGGTGGTGTTGTACAGCGTGGTCGAAACCTGGGGCACAGCGCCCCGGGCACCCGGCGCCATGCTGGCCTTGCGCGAAGACGGCATGGTGATTGGTTCGGTCTCGGGTGGGTGTGTCGAAGATGACTTGATTGCCCGGCTGCACGACGGGCGCCTCGCGCTTGACGGGCCGCCGGTGCAATTGATCACCTACGGCGTGACCCGCGAGGAAGCCGCACGTTTCGGCTTGCCCTGCGGTGGCACCTTGCGCTTGACCGAGGAGCGTATCGACGATGGGGATTGGGTCGAACAACTACTCGCTCGATGCGAGACCCATGAAATCGTTGCCCGTGAACTGAACCTGACCACCGGCAAAGTGATTTTGCAGCCGGCCGGTAAAGCTGACGTGTTGATGTTCGACGGGCAGACGTTGCGAGCGATCTATGGTCCGCGCTGGCGCTTGCTGCTGATCGGCGCGGGGCAGCTGTCGCGCTATGTGGCGGAAATGGCCCGGCTGCTGGATTTCGAGGTGCTGATTTGCGATCCGCGTAGCGAGTTCGTCTACGGCTGGGAGGAGCAGCACGGACGATTCGTTTCGGGCATGCCGGATGAGGCAGTATTGAACATCCAGACCGATGAACGCACGGCCATCGTGGCCTTGACCCATGATCCGCGTCTGGACGACATGGCGCTGCTCACAGCCCTGGATTCCAGGGCTTTCTACGTCGGGGCGCTGGGATCGCGGGTCAACAGCCAGAAGCGCCGGGAAAACCTGGCTCAACTGGGGTTGTCGCAATCGGCGATTGACCGCTTGCATGGTCCGATCGGTTTGCACATCGGCAGTCATAATCCGGCGGAAATTGCCTTGTCGCTCATGGCGGAAATCGTGGCGGTCAAAAACGGCATCGAACTGAAGCAGAAGAAAACCCTGCGGGAGGATGTATGAGCAAGTCCATTGGTGTCATCGTGTTGGCGGCGGGGCAGGGCAGTCGATTTCGCCAGGTGGCGGGTGCCGAAAAGGATAAATTGGTGGCCGATTGCACCGGGCGTGACGGCGTGGTGCGGTCCGTCATCGAGCACACGTTGGTCAACCTGCCGGCGGTGCTGGACAAGCGCGTGCTGGTGACCACTGCTGACCGCCCGCAAGTGATTCGCATGGCCCAGGCCTATGGCTGCGAGATTGTACTGATCGAATCGACGGGAATGGGCGACAGCATTGCCGCGGGAGTCGCTGCCTGCAAGCAGCTCGATGGCTGGTTGATGGTGCTGGGAGATATGCCGTTCATTCTGCCATCCAGTATCGAGCAGGTGGTGACAGGTATTGGCGATGACTGTATCAGTGTGCCCGTGCAGGACGGCGTATACGGGCATCCGGTCGGCTTCGGACGGGACTTCGCGGCGGGGTTGATGGCGCTATCGGGGGATCGCGGCGCCAAGCCGCTGTTCGCCCAGGGGCGGGTGGTTGAGGTTGCGGTGAATGATCCCGGGGTTTTGTGGGATGTGGATGTGCCGCAGAAATTGGTTTTTGAGTGAAGTCATAAAGATCGCAGCCTTCGGCAGCTCCTACGTCGATCATCTGTAGGAGCTGCCGAAGGCTGCGATCTTTTGATCTTTACTGAAATAAAAAGCCCCGCCTGGATCACCAGGCGGGGCTTTTCATTGGCCGATGGAATCAGACGAGAGGTTTAGGCTCGTGTTCTTTTTCCTCGGCTTGCTCGTGTTGCTCTACCGCTTCCTGAACGGAGCGCGGTGCTTCGTGGATCACCGACTCAACCGGCTCGGCAGTCACTTCGGCGGCCGGTGCAGGTTCGGCAGCGACAGCCGCTTCAGCAGGAGCCGCAGCGGCAGCCAGTTCAGCTTCCTTCTGCAGACGCTCGGCTTCACGCTTGCGACGACGCACTTCACGCGGGTCGTTAGGCGCACGGCCACTTGGCGTCAGGGAGCTGGCAGGCGCGGCTTCGACTACCGGAGCGGGTGCTTCGGCAACGACCGGCGCTTCAACGACTGGCGCTTCAATCACCGGCGCTGGAGCCGGTTCCGCGGCGGCAACCACCGGCTCGGAAACCATGGCTTCAGCCACTTGGGTCTCAGCGGCTGGTGCAGCGGCTTCAGCGACGGCTGGCTCGGCAACCCAGTTGAATGCGGTTTGCTCTTCGCGAACTTCACGCACGGTTTCAGTCACGGTTTCAACAACCGCGTCTGCAACCTGGGCAGGAGCTTCTACCACTGGCGCTGGCTCGGCAGCCGCTTCAACAGCTGGCTGAGCTTCCGGCGCTGGCGCTACTTCGATTTCCGGCGAGGCGGTGACTTCGACCGGAGTGGTCGCTTCAACGACTGGCGCTTCAACCGGAGCCGCTTCGAGCGTCGCGGCAGTGGCGCGTTCGGCTTGCACATTGGCTTCAGCTTCGGCTGGAGCGCTGATCACGCTGCTTGCAACGGCTGCGGTGACAGCCAGGCCGGCGGCCAGGTCAGCAGTGCTTGGCGCTTCAGCGTTTTCGCCGGATTCGGACTCTTCCGAACCTTCGATCACGTTGCCGTTGGCGTCACGCTGACGCTCGCGACGGTTGCTGCGACGACGCTGGCCGCGGGAGCGGCGGCGTGGACGATCGCCCTCGGCGCCTTCCTGACCGTCTTCCGGCAGTTGCTCTTCGTTGGTGACCAGTTCTTCTTCAGTTGTGGCTGCGGCAGCTTGTTCGGCACGTGGCTGGCGTTCTTCACGCGGTGGGCGTGGAGCGCGTTCTTCACGTGGCTGGCGAGCTGGACGCTCTTCAGCGGTAGCAGCCGTAGCAGCTGTAGCGGCGGCCGGAGCAGCCGGAGTGGCATCCAGGGGCTCGCGCAGTTCACGAACGCGTTCTTCACGCTCGCCACGCGGCTTGCGATCTTCACGCGGAGCGCGCGGTGCACGTTCTTCACGAGGCGCGCGTGGTGCGCGTTCTTCGCGGGCTACTGCTGGCGTTTCTTCGCGGGTCTCGCGAGGTTCACGCACTTCACGTGGCTGACGTTCTTCACGCGGCTCACGTGGTGCGCGCTCTTCACGCGGTGCACGTTCTTCACGAGGCTTGCGCTCTTCATCGCGGCGACCGTTACGGTTGCGGCTCTGCTGGCGACCGTTGCGGCGCTCTTCGTTGCGGGCTGGACGCTCGGTGGTCGCAGGCTTTTCAACCACGGCCGGAGCAACAGGCTCTTCCTTGGTGGCGAACAGGCTCACCAGCGACTTCACCAGGCCTTTGAACAGGCTTGGCTCAGGCACTGCAACCGGAGCAGGGGCTGGAGCGGCCACTTCGGTCGGAACCGGAGCGTTGGCGCGGGCCGGGGCCGTCTTGACCGCGGCTTCCTGGCGAACCAGGGTGCGGGTCGCAGCGGCTGGCTGGACTTCTTCGACTTCGGCAGCGGCAGCGGCGATTTCGTAGCTGGACTGGTTGGTCGCGGCTTCCGGGCTGTCATCACGCAGGCGCTGCACTTCGAAATGCGGCGTTTCGAGGTGATCGTTCGGCAGGATGACGATACGGGCACGGGTGCGCAGTTCGATCTTGGTGATCGAGTTGCGTTTTTCGTTGAGCAGGAACGCGGCCACCGGGATCGGCACTTGTGCACGAACTTCGGCGGTACGGTCTTTCAGGGCTTCTTCTTCGATCAGGCGCAGGATCGCCAGGGACAGCGATTCAACGTCACGGATGATGCCGGTGCCGTTGCAGCGCGGGCAGACGATGCCGCTGCTTTCGCCCAGGGACGGACGCAGGCGCTGACGGGACATTTCCAACAGGCCGAAGCGCGAGATGCGACCGACTTGCACGCGAGCGCGGTCGGCTTCCAGGCATTCGCGGACTTTCTCTTCCACGGCGCGCTGGTTCTTGGCAGGGGTCATGTCGATGAAGTCGATGACGATCAGGCCGCCGATGTCACGCAGGCGCAACTGACGGGCGATTTCTTCGGCGGCTTCAAGGTTGGTCTGCAGTGCGGTTTCTTCGATGTCGCTGCCTTTGGTGGCGCGCGCCGAGTTGATGTCGATGGACACCAGGGCTTCGGTCGGATCGATAACGATGGAGCCGCCGGAAGGCAGTTCGACGACGCGCTGGAAGGCGGTTTCGATCTGGCTTTCGATCTGGAAGCGGTTGAACAGCGGAACGCTGTCTTCGTACAGTTTGATTTTGCTGGCGTACTGCGGCATCACCTGGCGGATGAAGGTCAGGGCTTCGTCCTGGGCTTCAACGCTGTCGATCAGCACTTCGCCGATGTCCTGGCGCAGGTAGTCGCGGATCGCGCGGATGATCACGTTGCTTTCCTGGTAGATCAGGAACGGCGCGGCGCGGTCCAGCGAAGCTTCCTTGATGGCGGTCCAGAGTTGCAGCAGGTAGTCGAGGTCCCACTGCATTTCTTCGCTGCTGCGGCCCAGGCCGGCAGTGCGCACGATCAGGCCCATGTCGGCCGGGGCAACCAGGCCGTTCAGGGCTTCACGCAGTTCGTTGCGCTCTTCGCCTTCGATGCGACGGGAGATACCGCCGGCACGCGGGTTGTTCGGCATCAGCACCAGGTAACGACCGGCCAGGCTGATGAAGGTGGTCAGGGCGGCGCCCTTGTTGCCACGCTCTTCTTTTTCGACCTGAACGATGACTTCCTGGCCTTCGCTCAGGACGTCCTTGATGTTGACGCGACCTTCAGGGGCTTTCTTGAAGTATTCGCGGGAGATTTCTTTGAGGGGCAGGAAGCCGTGGCGCTCAGAGCCGAAATCGACAAAGGCAGCCTCGAGGCTTGGTTCGATGCGAGTAATCCGGCCTTTATAGATGTTGGCCTTCTTCTGCTCGCGTGCACCGGATTCGATGTCCAGGTCGTAGAGGCGCTGGCCATCTACCAGTGCAACACGCAACTCTTCGGGTTGAGTTGCGTTAATCAGCATTCTTTTCATGTAGTACCGTCGGTTTCCGGGCTGCCGGAAACGGCGTTCGGCACACACGACTTCTCACGGTCGGTGTCAGGTGCGTCGGGAGTGGTTGGCCATTTCCCGTGTCCAGCGAAGTCCGGCCAATGTGGGCCTTCATCGCGACGTACGCGTCCTGCTTGCTGTGGCTACTTAAGCACTCAGTCAGGAGGAGGAATCAACCAGCGGCTGTGGACGAGATGAAGCGTCTTGAGAAAGCCTGTTGCTACACAGTCCGGCGGTTGTGCATCTCCACCCTACACGTATCCCTGATAATTCGGGTGCTGCCGCGCGCAGAATCCGCAGCGGGTTGGCATTTACCGTGAGCTCCGAAAGGGGAGGTCACGCATCATGGCTAATTTAGGCGTTGTTTCCGATGCCTTCGCTCGGGGTCATTCGCAGCTGACTGCACTTTGTGAACTGGCCGTGAATATGGCTCGCAAAACGAGTGGAAAACTCTGCTTTGTGGCGTGATTCAGGCCTCATGTCACCTGCGCTCGTTACACCTGCAAACTCCACCGTTACGTAGCGAAAGCCCCGTAGGATGGCCTCGCGTCCTGGTGAATTGCGTTGGTCAGGGCCGGTTTTTGACCGTTGGTCCGCTGTCCAGGCCGCTTTTGGCGGCGTTCGCGACTATAGCAGCAATGATTAAGTGCTTCAATTCCATAAAAAATTGTTATCATCCGCGCCATGACGACGACTACCCCCCCGACTCCAGGCGTACAACTGCTTGAGGTCTCGCCGGAATATGCCGGCCAGCGCATTGATAATTTCCTTCTCGCCCGACTCAAAGGCGTGCCCAAGACCTTGATTTACCGCATTTTGCGCAAGGGCGAAGTGCGCGTGAACAAGGGTCGGATCAAGCCCGAGTACAAGCTGCAGGCGGGCGATATCGTGCGCGTGCCGCCGGTTCGCGTGCCCGAGCGCGACGAGCCGGTACCGCTGGCACAAGGCCTGCTGCAGCGGCTCGAAGCCTCGATTGTCTTCGAAGACAAGGCGCTGATCGTGATCAACAAGCCTTGCGGCATCGCCGTTCACGGCGGCAGCGGCTTGAATTACGGTGTCATCGAAGCCTTTCGTCAGTTGCGTCCCGATTGCAAGGAGCTCGAACTGGTTCATCGTCTTGACCGCGACACCTCCGGCTTGCTGATGATCGCCAAGAAACGCAGCATGCTGCGTCACCTGCACACAGCCTTGCGCGGTGATGGCGTTGATAAGCGCTATATGGCGCTGGTTCGCGGTAACTGGGCGTCCTCGATCAAGCAAGTCCGAGCGGCGCTCGGCAAGAGCAATCTGCGCTCCGGTGAGCGTATGGTCGAGGTCGACGAGGAGGAGGGCAAGGAGTCTGTGACCGTGTTCAAGGTCCTGCGTCGCTTTGGCGACTTTGCCACCCTGGTTGAAGCCAGGCCGATCACCGGCCGCACTCACCAGATCCGTGTCCACACGTTGCACGCCGGGCACTGCATTGCCGGCGACACCAAGTATGGCGATGACGATTTCAGTAAGGAAATCCGTGATCTGGGCGGCAAGCGCCTGTTCCTGCACGCCTACATGCTGACCGTGCCGCTCCCCGATGGCGGTGAACTGAAGCTGCAAGCGCCGGTTGACGATATGTGGGCCAAAACCGTGGAGCGATTGAGTGCGCCCATCTGATTACAAGCTGCTGATCTTTGATTGGGACGGCACCCTGGCCGACTCCATTGGCCGAATTGTCGAGGCGATGCACGTTGCCTCCCGGCGTTCCGGTTTTGAGCTGCGCGATGATCTGGCCGTCAAGGGGATCATCGGCCTGGGCTTGCCGGAAGCGATCCGCACCCTGTACCCCGAAATCGACGATGCCGGGCTGATCGCGTTCCGCGAGCACTATGCCGAGCATTACATCGCGTCGGAGGCTGTGCCTTCGCCGCTGTTCGAGGGTGTGGTCGAATCGCTCGAGGCGTTTCGTGCCGAGGGCTATCATCTGGCCGTGGCGACCGGCAAGGCCCGTCGCGGGCTGGATCGGGTGTTGAAGTCCCATGGTTGGGAGAATTACTTCGATATCACTCGCGCCGCCGACGAGACCGCCAGCAAGCCCCATCCGCTGATGCTCGAGCAGATCCTCGCCCATTGCGAGGTTCGCCCGGAGCAGGCGTTGATGGTCGGTGATTCGTCCTTCGATTTGCAGATGGCACGCAACGCCGGCATGGGTTCGGTGGCCGTCAGTTATGGTGCTCAATCGATCGATGCGTTGAAGTTGTATGAGCCGCGACTGGCCATCGACCGTTTTTCAGAATTGCATGCCTGGCTGAGTCAGCGGGCTTAACCGGTTGTTTTTGGGGTGGATGGCATGGCCGACGAATGGAAGGCGCCCGCCAAGGCGAGCGCAGAGAGCGGTGACGACAAGAGCTGGAAGCTGCTGGAAAAAACGCTGCTGGCTGGCGTGCAGGAGCAGCGCCGGTCCCGTCGCTGGGGGATATTCTTCAAATTACTGACTTTTGTGTATCTGTTCGGCGCAATTGCCCTGTTTTCGCCACTGATGGATATGGAGAAGGCCGCTACCCTCAGTGCCAATTACACGGCGCTGATCGATGTGACGGGCATGATTGCCGACAAGGAATCGGCCAGCGCAGACAATATCGTTGGCAGCCTGCGCGCGGCTTTCGAGGACAAGAAAGTCAAGGGCGTCATCCTGCGCATCAACAGCCCGGGCGGCAGTCCGGTGCAGTCGGGTTATGTCTATGATGAGATCCGTCGTCTGCGTGGCCTGCACCCGGATATCAAGCTCTATGCGGTTATTTCCGATCTGGGGGCTTCCGGCGCTTACTACATCGCCAGCGCGGCAGATCAGATCTACGCCGACAAGGCGAGCCTGGTCGGCTCCATCGGTGTGACGGCAGCCGGTTATGGTTTTGTCGGCACCATGGAGAAGCTGGGCGTCGAGCGGCGCACCTACACCTCTGGCGAGCACAAGTCGTTCCTCGATCCGTTCCAGCCGCAGAAGCCGGAAGAAACCGTTTTCTGGCAGGGCGTGCTCGATACGACCCACAAGCAGTTCATCAGCAGCGTCAAGCAGGGGCGTGGCGATCGCCTGAAGGACAAGGAGCATCCGGAGCTGTTCTCCGGCCTGGTCTGGTCCGGTGAGCAGGCGTTGCCGCTGGGGTTGATCGATGGGTTGGGCAATGCCAGTTCGGTTGCACGGGATGTGATCGGCGAGAAAGAGCTGGTGGACTTCACCGTTCAGGAGTCGCCATTCGATCGCTTCTCGAAAAAACTCGGTGCCAGCGTGGCTGAGCATTTGGCGATGTGGATGGGCTTTAACGGTCCGTCGTTGCGCTGATCCGGCCTTGGGTCAAAAGATCGCAGCCTGCGGCAGCTCCTACGCTAATTCGTGTGGGGGCTGCCGCAGGCTGCGATCTTTTGCTTTCAGGGGATTTGCACGCCTTCGGCCAGCAACATGTCGATCAGGCGAATCAGTGGCAGGCCGATCAGGCTGGTGGCGTCAGGGCCCTCGGTGCTGCGAAACAGGCTGACCCCCAGGCCTTCGGCCTTGAAGCTGCCTGCGCAGTCGTAGGGTTGCTCTGCGTGCAGGTAGCGTTCGATGCGGGTTGCGTCGAGTGTGCGCATGTGTACGGTGAACGGCACGCAATCGACCTGGCAGTACCCGGTCTGGCTGTTGAGCAGGGCCAGGCCGGTCAGGAACGTCACGCTGGCACCGCTGGCGGCCAGCAGTTGTTCGTGGGCCTTTTCGAAGGTGTGAGGCTTGCCGATAATCCGCTCTCCCAGCACGGCGACCTGGTCGGAGCCGATTATCAGATGAGCGGTATGGCTGTCGGCCAGGGCGCGCGCTTTCTCTTCGGCGAGGCGCTTGACCAGCTCGATGGCGGACTCACCCGGGCGATGGCTTTCATCGATATCCGGCGAGCTGCAAGTGAAAGGCAGCTGCAGGCGGGTCAGCAATTCCCGGCGATAGGCCGAGCTGGAAGCGAGTAATAAAGGCAGCATGCGCAACTCCATAAGGCGTGTGCGAATTCTAGCGAGGCTTCCAAGTGACGGACAGGGCTGAATTTCCTTTGACATGGGCGGGGGCATCCCTATAATGCTGCGCCTATGTTGAATGACCCGATTCCACCTCACGTTGACCCGCGCAAATTGGCTGATCGTGGCACCACCCTTCAAGGTGAAATGCTGCTGGCCGATTTGGAGAGACTCTGCGACCCGCTTTCCGACAATGTCGGTACGGTGCAGGCTAAATTCGTTTTTGAACGAGATGAACGTAAATCTGTGGTCATCCACAGCTTTATCGACACTGAGGTCAAAATGGTTTGCCAGCGTTGTCTTGAGCTGGTCACCCTGCCGATCCACAGCGAATGCAGTTACGCTGTGGTGAAGGAGGGTGCGAATACCCAGTCGTTGCCGAAAGGTTATGACGTGCTGGAACTGGGCGAAGATCCTTTGGATCTGCAGTCACTGATCGAGGAGGAGCTTCTGCTCGCCTTGCCCATTGTGCCTGCTCATCATCCGGAAGAATGCCAGCAGCCGGCGGGTCTCGATGAGCCCGAACCGAGCGAGGACGAGGTAACGCGGTCCAACCCGTTCAGTGTATTGGCGCAGTTAAAGCGTGACCCAAACGTTTAGGAGTTAATCAATTATGGCTGTTCAGCAGAACAAAAAATCCCGCTCTGCCCGTGACATGCGCCGTTCGCACGACGCTCTCGAGGCTAGCACCCTGTCTGTAGAAAAAACCACCGGTGAAGTTCACCTGCGTCACCACGTATCGCCAGAAGGCGTATACCGTGGCCGTAAAGTGATCGACAAGGGCGCTGACGAGTAATCACTTGTCCGCTCAAGTCATCGCGATTGACGCAATGGGCGGGGACTTCGGTCCCCGCAGCATTGTCCAGGCCAGCCTTGCTTGCCTGTCTGCTACACCCTCGCTGCACCTGACCCTCGTCGGTCAACCCTCCCTTCTTGAAGAATTGATCGCTGGCCATCCGGCTGTGGATCGCGCGCGCCTGTCGATTGCCCCGGCGAGCGAAGTCATCACAATGGACGAGAAGCCGGCCCAGGCCCTGCGTGGCAAACCCGACTCGTCGATGCGCGTGGCGCTTGAGTTGTTGCGTGACGGCAAGGTCCAGGCCTGTGTCAGTGCCGGCAATACCGGTGCGCTGATGGCGTTGTCGCGGTTCGTGCTCAAGACCCTGCCGGGCATTGACCGCCCGGCCATGGTGGCGGCGATTCCGACACAAAAGGGTTACTGCCAATTGCTCGACCTGGGCGCCAACGTCGATTGCAGTGCCGAGCATCTGCTGCAGTTTGCGGTCATGGGCTCGGTTGCGGCTGAGACCCTGGGTATCGCGCGTCCTCGGGTGGCGTTGCTGAACATCGGCACCGAAGACATCAAGGGCAATCAGCAGGTCAAGTTGGCAGCGACTTTGTTGCAAGGCGCCCGTGGCATCAATTACATCGGCTTTATCGAGGGCGACGGTTTGTACCGTGGCGAAGCGGATGTGGTGGTGTGTGACGGTTTTGTCGGCAACATCCTGCTCAAGTCCAGCGAAGGTCTGGCGACCATGATTGCCGGGCGCATCGAGGCGTTGTTCAGGAAGAACGTGGCCTCTCGCGTGGTTGGCGCACTGGCGCTGCCCTTGATGAAGCGCCTGCAGGCCGATCTGGCGCCTGCCCGACACAACGGCGCGAGCTTTCTCGGCTTGCAGGGTATTGTGGTGAAAAGCCACGGTTCTGCAGGGGTCCAGGGGTTTCAGAGTGCCATTGAGCGCGCCTTGATCGAGATTCAGGAGAATCTTCCCGAGCGCCTGCACGGTCGTCTGGAGGATTTGTTGCTTTAGGCGTTTTCGTCGGACAATGCTTAAATGTGACCGCTTGGTTCGATGGGCCATCCAACTGTCAGTTTCTTGCGTCCCCGAAGTGGGGCGCCAACTCTCCGACGACAAGATCATTAGGGGCTTGTTACATGTCTGCTTCCCTCGCATTCGTCTTTCCAGGACAGGGTTCGCAGTCCCTCGGCATGCTGGCCGAGCTGGGCGCGCAACATCCGGTTGTCCTTGAAACATTCAAAGAAGCTTCCGATGCACTGGGTTACGACCTGTGGGCACTGACCCAGCAAGGGCCGGAAGAGCAACTCAATCAAACCGATAAAACCCAGCCGGCCATTCTGACCGCCTCTATCGCCTTGTGGCGTCTGTGGCTGGCTGAAGGTGGCGCACGCCCGGCCTACGTTGCCGGGCACAGCCTGGGTGAATACAGCGCGCTGGTCGCGGCAGGCAGCCTGAGCCTGGGCGACGCGGTGAAACTCGTCGAGCGTCGTGGCCAGTTGATGCAGGAAGCCGTTCCGGCCGGGCAGGGCGGCATGGCCGCTATCCTGGGCCTGGACGATGCCGACGTACTGGCAGCCTGTGCCGAAGCGGCGCAAGGCGAAGTGGTCAGCGCGGTCAATTTCAACTCGCCGGGCCAGGTGGTCATCGCCGGTGCCAAGGCTGCCGTCGAGCGCGCCATCGAAGGCTGCAAGGCGCGTGGTGCCAAGCGCGCCATGCCGCTGCCGGTCAGTGTGCCGTCGCACTGCGAGCTGATGCGTCCGGCTGCCGAACGTTTCGCCGAATCGATCGCTGCGATCGACTGGCAGGCGCCGCAGATTCCCGTGGTACAGAACGTCAGTGCCCAGGTGCCGGCCGATCTGGAAACCCTCAAGCGCGATCTGCTCGAACAACTGTACAAGCCAGTACGCTGGGTTGAATCGGTCCAGGCGCTGGCCGCCAAAGGCGCGATCAACCTGGTCGAGTGTGGCCCGGGCAAAGTGCTCGCCGGTCTGAACAAACGTTGCGCCGAAGGCGTGTCGACATCCAACCTCAATACCCCAGACGCTTTCGCTGCCGCCCGTGCAGCGTTGGCCTGAATCAGGAGAAGCTTGCATGAGTCTGCAAGGTAAAGTTGCACTGGTCACCGGTGCAAGCCGTGGCATAGGCCAGGCCATCGCCCTGGAACTGGGGCGTCAGGGCGCTATCGTTGTGGGTACCGCGACCTCCGCGTCGGGTGCTGAGCGCATCGCCGCGACCCTGAAGGAAAACGGTATCCAGGGCACAGGCCTGGAACTCAATGTCACCAGCGACGAGTCCGTGGCAAGTGTTCTGGCGAGCATTCAGGAGCAGTTCGGTGCGCCGGCAATTCTGGTCAATAATGCCGGTATCACCCGCGATAACCTGATGATGCGCATGAAAGACGACGAGTGGCACGACGTTGTCGATACCAATCTGAACAGTCTGTTCCGCCTGTCCAAGGGCGTTTTGCGCGGCATGACCAAAGCTCGTTGGGGCCGAATTATCAGTATTGGCTCGGTTGTGGGTGCCATGGGCAACGCAGGCCAAGTAAACTACGCTGCCGCCAAGGCCGGCCTGGAAGGTTTCAGCCGTGCTCTGGCGCGTGAAGTCGGTTCGCGTTCGATTACGGTAAACTCGGTGGCCCCTGGGTTCATCGATACCGATATGACCCGTGAACTGCCCGAGGCACAGCGTGAAGCCTTGCAGACGCAGATTCCGCTGGGTCGTCTGGGGCAGGCTCAAGAGATCGCGTCCGTGGTCGCTTTTCTTGCGTCGGACGGTGCGGCTTACGTTACCGGAGCTACAATCCCGGTGAACGGCGGGATGTACATGTAATTCAAATGTGACGGATTGCTTCAAAAAAATGTCATACGAGCTGTCTAAAATCCGTTATAAAGCTGCAATCTATTTATAGGCAGAGGGTCACCGGGTACGAGGAGTGAAGCTTTCAGTTGAAAAGCTGAAAAGTCTTTCTATACACTTACCCACTGGCCAGCTGCCTGAATTTGTCCATTAGGAGTGAAAACAAGGTATGAGCACCATCGAAGAGCGCGTCAAGAAAATCGTTGCTGAGCAACTGGGCGTTAAAGAAGAAGAAGTGGTCAACACTGCTTCCTTCGTTGAAGACCTGGGTGCCGACTCCCTTGACACCGTTGAGCTGGTGATGGCTCTGGAAGAGGAATTCGAGACCGAAATCCCTGACGAAGAAGCCGAGAAGATCACTACTGTACAAGCTGCAATCGACTACGTTACTAGCCACCAGGCGTAATAGTTTGTAATCGTTGCTCGCTGTCATGGAAAAACCGCACTGCCATCAAGGCGTGCGGTTTTTTCTTTAGGCCTGATGCAAAGTCGTCATTTGAAAAAAGGAGAGTGCTGTGTCGCGTAGACGCGTCGTAGTCACCGGTATGGGTATGTTGTCGCCACTGGGCACGGATGTGCCGAGCAGCTGGCAGGGCATTCTGGCTGGCCGTAGTGGCATTGGTCTGATCGAACACGCCGACCTTTCTGCCTATTCCACCCGTTTTGGCGGCTCGGTAAAGGACTTCAATGTCGAGGAATACCTCTCGGTCAAGGAAGCCCGCAAGCTCGACCTGTTCATTCAGTACGGTCTGGCCGCAGGTTTTCAGGCGGTACGCAATTCCGGTCTGGAAGTCACCGACGCCAACCGTGAGCGTATCGGCGTGGCCATGGGCTCGGGTATTGGCGGTCTGACCAATATCGAAGAAACCGCCCGCACGCTGCACGAGACCGGCCCGCGACGGATCTCTCCGTTCTTCGTGCCAGGCTCGATCATCAATATGATTTCCGGTTTCCTGTCCATCCACCTCGGTGCACAGGGACCCAACTACGCCATCGCCACGGCCTGTACCACCGGTACCCACTGCATTGGCATGGCGGCCCGCAACATCATGTACGACGAAGCCGACGTGATGATTGCCGGCGGCGCCGAGATGGCGGCCTGCGGTCTGGGCATGGGCGGCTTCGGTGCCTCCCGCGCGCTGTCGACCCGCAACGATGAGCCGACCCGCGCCAGCCGTCCATGGGACAAGGGCCGCGATGGCTTTGTATTGTCCAATGGTGCCGGCGCGCTGGTATTGGAAGAACTCGAGCACGCCAAGGCCCGCGGCGCGACCATCTATGCCGAGCTGATCGGCTTCGGCACCAGTGGCGACGCTTACCACATGACCTCGCCGCCAGCTGATGGCGCGGGTGCTGCGCGCTGCATCACCAATGCACTGCGCGATGCCAAAATCAATGGCGATCAAGTGCAGTACATCAATGCCCACGGCACCTCGACTCCGGCAGGCGACCTGGCCGAAGTCAATGCGATCAAGTCGGTGTTCGGCGAGCACGCCTACAAGCTGGCCGTCAGTTCCACCAAGTCCATGACCGGCCACCTGCTGGGTGCGGCGGGCGCGGTCGAGGCGATCTTCAGCGTGCTGGCGATCAACGGCCAGGTGGCGCCGCCGACCATTAACCTCGATGAGCCGGATGAAGGCTGCGACCTCGATTTCGTGCCGCACACGGCGCGCAACATGGATATCGATGTGGTCGTTTCCAACTCCTTCGGTTTTGGTGGCACCAACGGCTCGCTGGTGTTCCGCCGGTTCGCAGGCTGATGGACAGCTGGGTCGACGGTCAGCCGGCTGACGCTTTGTCGCTGAAGGATCGCGGCCTGGCTTATGGCGATGGTCTGTTCGAGACCATCGCCGTGCGCAGTGGTCAGCCCGTGTTGCTGGACCGGCATCTGTCGCGTCTGGCGGATGGCTGCTCACGCCTGGCGATAACCGCCGAGCATGAG
Source organism: Pseudomonas monachiensis (assembly GCF_047345015.1). NCBI lineage: Bacteria > Pseudomonadati > Pseudomonadota > Gammaproteobacteria > Pseudomonadales > Pseudomonadaceae > Pseudomonas > Pseudomonas monachiensis. Next base: position 4,601,537 of record NZ_CP178857.1, on the reverse strand, counting down.
CTGATCCGCAGCGAACTGTTGGCCTACGCCGCGGCACTGGGTGACGGGGTGCTCAAGCTCATTCTCACCCGTGGCGACGGACTGCGCGGTTACGCCCCGGATCCTTCGGCCCAGGCCCGACGCATTCTGCAAGGCAATCCACCGGCGGCTTACCCTGGGGTCCACGGTGAGCAGGGTGTTCGTCTGTTTCCCTGCGTCACGCGATTGTCCAGGCAGCCATTACTGGCCGGCCTCAAGCACCTGAATCGTCTTGAGCAAGTCCTCGCCCGTGCCGAATGGCAGGACAGCGAGCATGCCGAAGGCTTGATGCTCGATCAGGCCGGGCGCGTGATTGAAGGCGTGTTCAGCAACTTGTTCCTGGTGCGTGATGGCGTGCTCATCACTGCCGACCTCAAGCGCTGCGGCGTGGCAGGCGTGATGCGTGCCGAAATATTGTTTCAGGCCAAGTCGCTGGGAATCCCCACGCAAATCACCGATATCCCCCTCGAGCAGCTGCAATGGGCTGACGAAGTCTTTGTCTGCAACAGCGTGTATGGTATCTGGCCGGTGCGCGCCTATGCTGCTCTTCACTGGCCGGTTGGGCCGCTCACCCGTAAACTCCAAACCATTGCCCGTGTGCTACTGGATGCTTGATACGTGAGACGTAAACTCTTGCTGCTGCTGGAAACCGGAGTGGTTCTGGCGGGGCTGCTGATGGGGGCTTCTGCCTGGAAGATTCATTCGGCGCTGGTACAGCCGCTGAACATTGCCCAGGAACAATTGCTGGATGTGCCCAAGGGCACCACGCCGACCCGCACCTTCTACCGACTCGAAGCCAATGGCGTCATCAAGGACGCATTCTGGCTGCGGGTGTATTGGCGCTTCAACCTGGCCAAACAACCTCTGCACAGCGGGGAATACCGCATTCAACCTGGCATGACCGTCGAAGGCCTGATCGATCTGTGGAAACGCGGGGAAATGGTTCAATACAGCCTGACCCTGGTCGAAGGCTGGAATTTCCGTCAGGTCCGCGCAGCGCTGGCCAAGGAAGAAAAACTCGATCATAGCCTCGACGGTTTGAGCGATAGCCAGGTCATGGACAAGCTCGGCCACACCGGGATTTTTCCGGAAGGGCGCTTCTTCCCTGACACTTATCGTTACGTAAGGGGCATGTCCGATGTCGAGGTGCTGAAAACCGCTTACGACCGCCTCGATGAAGTGCTCGCCAAGGAGTGGGAGAAGCGCGCTGCAGATACGCCGTACACCGAACCCTACCAGGCGCTGATCATGGCTTCGCTGGTGGAAAAGGAAACCGGTGTGCCACAGGAACGCGGACAGATTGCCGGCGTGTTTGTGCGCCGCATGGCAATAGGCATGCTGCTGCAGACCGATCCGACAGTGATCTACGGCCTCGGCGACCGCTACAGCGGCAAGCTGACCCGGGCTCACCTCAAGGAATCGACGCCCTATAACACCTACATGAATGCGGGCCTGCCGCCGACCCCGATTTCCATGGTCGGTCGCGAAGCCATCCATGCGGCACTCAATCCGGTGGAGGGCAACAGCCTTTACTTCGTGGCGCGTGGTGATGGCACTCACGTGTTCTCCGACGACCTGGATGCCCACAACAATGCCGTGAAGGAGTTCCAGATCAAGCGTCGCGCCGATTACCGCTCCAGCCCGGCACCCACTGCCACGCCAGAGACATCGCCGACCGATACTGAACAAAACGGTACGCAGGAGGCCAAGGCTTCGCAGGAACAAACACCGATTCCGGCCGCTTCACCGAATACGGCTCCCGAGGCGCTGCCGCAAGTGCCGGCGCAAGAACCTGCGCCAACCCCCGAAACGCCCGAACTCGATGCCAACGCACCGAAAAGCTCGCAATGACTCTGACTAAGGACTGCCTGTGACCGGCTTGTTTATTACTCTGGAAGGCCCCGAAGGCGCCGGCAAGAGCACCAATCGCGAATACCTGGCCGAGCGCCTGCGCGCCGCCGGCATCGAGGTGGTGCTGACCCGCGAGCCGGGTGGCACGCCGTTGGCCGAGCGCATCCGTGACGTGCTGCTGGCTCCGGTCGATGAAGTCATGAACCCGGACACCGAGCTGCTGCTGGTGTTCGCGGCGCGTGCCCAGCACCTGGCCGAGGTGATTCGCCCGGCGCTGGCTCGCGGTGCCGTGGTCTTGTGTGATCGTTTCACCGATTCGACATACGCCTACCAGGGTGGCGGTCGGGGCTTGTCGCTGGAACGCATCGCGACCCTGGAAGCCTTCGTCCAGGGCGATCTGCGCCCGGACCTGACACTGATTTTCGATCTGCCTGTCGAGGTCGGCCTGGCCCGCGCCAGCGCTCGTGGTCGTCTGGATCGCTTCGAGCTTGAAGGCCGGACCTTTTTCGATGCCGTGCGCAGTGCCTTTCTCGAGCGCGCCAAGGCGGATCCGGCGCGTTATGTGCTGGTCGATGCTGCCCAGCCGTTGGCAAAGGTCCAGCAATCGCTGGATGCCTTGCTGCCGCGCCTGCTGGAGTTGAACCGTGGCTGAGGCCTACCCGTGGCAGGAAGCCCTCTGGCAGCAACTGGCCGGTCGCGCCCAGCATGCGCACGCCTACCTGCTGCATGGCCCGGCGGGGATCGGCAAGCGGGCACTGGCCGAGCGCTTGATGGCCAGCTTGCTGTGCCAGCGCCCGAACGCACTGGAGGCCTGTGGCGAATGCAAATCATGCCTGCTGCTCAAGGCTGGCAGCCACCCGGATAACTACATCCTGGAGCCCGAAGAAGCCGACAAGGCGATCAAGGTCGACCAGGTTCGCGACCTGGTCGGTTTCGTGGTGCAGACCGCGCAGTTGGGCGGGCGCAAGGTGGTGCTGATCGAGCCGGTCGAGTCGATGAACATCAACGCCGCCAACGCCTTGCTCAAAAGCCTTGAAGAACCGTCCGGCGATACCGTCCTGTTGCTTGTCAGCCATCAGCCGAGCCGCTTGTTGCCAACCATCAAGAGTCGCTGCGTGCAGCAGGCCTGCCCGCTACCGGGCGAGGCCATGAGTTTGAAGTGGCTGGCCCAGGCGCTGCCGGAGTGTTCCGAAGACGAGCGCGTCGAACTGCTCACGCTGGCCGCCGGTTCGCCGCTGGCGGCGGTCAACCTCCAGGGGCAGGGCGTGCGTGAACAGCGCGCGCACGTGGTGGAAGGGGTGAAAAAACTCCTCAAGCAACAGCAGTCGCCGACGCAACTGGCCGAAGAATGGAAAAACATTCCGATGTTGCGCCTGTTCGACTGGTTCTGCGATTGGTCGAGCCTGATCCTGCGCTATCAGTTGACCCAGGACGAAGCCGGCCTCGGCCTGACCGACATGCGCAAGGTCGTGCAATATCTGGCGCAGAAAAGCGCCCAGGGCAAAGTCCTCGATATCCAGGACTGGATCCTCGCCCAGCGGCAGAAAGTCCTGAGCAAGGCCAACCTCAATCCGGCCTTGCTGCTGGAGGCATTGCTGGTGCAATGGGCGTCGTTGCCTGCCCAGCGATGACCGTCTGCGCCTAAACTCTGAGTATCGGTACATCCGACCGTCCCACCCATTCGATACAAGTTGCAGCCCCTTATGCTCGTAGATTCCCATTGTCACCTTGATCGCCTCGACCTGACCACCCACGACGGCTCCCTGGATGCTGCCCTTGATGCAGCCCGGCAGCGCGGGGTAGGGCACTTTCTGTGTATCGGTGTCAGCGCGGACAACGCGGCCGACGTCAAGGCCCTGGCCGAACGTTATGACGACGTCGACTGCTCGGTGGGCGTACACCCGCTGGATGTGCAGCCGGGTGCCGCGCCGGCGCTGGACTGGCTGTTGCAGGAACTCAATCACCCGCGGGTGGTGGCGATCGGCGAAACCGGCCTGGACTATCACTACGAACCGGAAGCGGCAGAGTTGCAGCAGGAGTCCTTCCGACTGCATCTGCAAGCGGCGCAACAGACCGGCAAACCGGTGATCATCCACACCCGTGGCGCCCGCTCCGATACCCTGGACTTGCTGCGTGAAGCAGCGCTGCCCCAGGCGGGCGTATTGCATTGCTTTACCGAAGACTGGGAGATGGCGAAGGCCGCGCTGGACATGGGCTATTACATTTCCCTATCCGGGATTGTCACTTTTCGCAATGCCGATGCGTTGCGCGATGTGGCCAGCAAGGTGCCGGCCGACCGATTGCTGGTGGAAACCGACTCGCCGTACCTGGCGCCGATTCCCTATCGCGGCAAGCCAAACCTGCCGCAGTACGTGCGTGAAGTTGCGGAATTTCTGGCAATGTTGCGTGGTGAGCCCTACGAGCGGTTTGCCGAGCAAACCACGGCGAATTTCAAGCGACTGTTCCCGCTGGCACACGTAAAAGGTTAAATCGCAGGCAAAAAAAACCCGGGTTCTGGGGGGTGAATCCGGGTTAAGACCATTAGGAGTAAAACAATGGCACGCGGTCCGTTGGTACCAATATCGGCGTGACACTTGGGGGAGATGCCCCGCCGACAGTTCAAGTATTGATCAGGATTGCGCCTCGTCCAGTTTAGCGGCACGGGTTTTTAAACAAATTTGGAATACGTGCGCTTCGGAAGAGTTCTCATCACCCTGTAAACGTACGCGGAATGACCAGAAAGCGCAGATATGGTCGGATGATCCGTGCATTTTTGCGCAAGTTAGGCATAATACGCGGCTTCGAATTTTGACCCCGACAGACCTTTTCTTATGCATAAAGAACCTCGTAAGGTCCGTGAATTCCGTCGCCGCGAGCAGGAAATTCTCGATACCGCGCTCAAGCTGTTCCTCGAACAAGGTGAAGACAGTGTCACCGTCGAGATGATTGCTGATGCCGTCGGTATCGGTAAAGGCACGATCTACAAGCACTTCAAATCCAAGGCGGAAATCTATCTGCGCCTGATGCTCGACTACGAGCGCGATTTGAACGCTCTTCTGCATTCGGCCGATGTCGACAAGGACAAGGAAGCCCTGTCCCGGGCCTACTTCGAATTCCGCATGCGCGATCCACAACGCTATCGCCTGTTCGACCGCCTCGAAGAGAAAGTGGTCAAGGGCAACCAGGTGCCGGAGATGATCGAGGAGCTGCACAAGATCCGTGCCTCGAACTTCGAACGCCTGACCCTGCTGATCAAGGGGCGGATCAGCGAAGGCAAGCTGGAAGACGTGCCGCCTTACTTCCACTACTGCGCGTCCTGGGCGCTGGTGCACGGTGCCGTCGCGCTGTATCACTCGCCGTTCTGGAGCAATGTGCTGGAAGATCAGGAAGGTTTCTTCCAGTTCCTGATGGACATCGGCGTGCGCATGGGCAACAAGCGCAAGCGTGACACCGACACTTCCGGCAGCTGAGCCATTCAGTTGCTTTATTGCGCCATGATTTCGCTACATGGCGCAGTACCGCAGGAATATACTCAGGTAGAGGACTTGCTAAAACTTGATTTCTGAGTCAAGTTTTAGCGGCCCGATATTCTTCCGCCGGAGTGACCATGATCGTTGACCGTCAAGGCAGGCGTTTTCGCAACTTGCGAATCAGTCTGACCTCAGCCTGCAATTACGCCTGTACCTACTGCGTGCCCAATGGCAAGCGGCTGGTGGCTGCGCAGGATGAATTGTCGGCCGAAGCCATGGCGCGCGGCGTGGCTTATCTGATTGATGCAGCGGGCATCGAGCGTCTGCGCATTACCGGCGGCGAGCCGCTGGTCAGCCCGAAACTCGAAGCGTTCATGACGGCGGTCGGACAGATGGGCCTGGAAGACATCAGCCTGACCACCAATGGCCAGTTGCTGGCGAAGAAACTGCCGCTGCTGGTGAACGCCGGCATTCGGCGCCTCAACGTTTCCCTCGATACCCTCGACGCCAGTGCGTTCCGCGGCATTGCCCGGGGCGGCGACCTGGCCACCGTGCTCGACGGCATGAACGAGGCCAGTGCGGCCGGCATGAAGATCAAGGTCAACATGGTGCCGCTGCGCGGACAGAACCTCGATCAAGTGATGCCGCTGCTCGACTACTGCCTGGAGCGCGGTTATGAACTGCGCTTTATCGAGCTGATGCGCATGGGCCATCTGGCCAACGACTCCAATGCCTTTTTGCAACAGTTCGTCAGCCTCCAGCAATTGCTGAGCCTGATCGGCGAGCGCTACGAATATCTGCAAGCCGACGCGCCCGTCGATGCGACAGCGGTGCGCTATGAAATTCCGGGGCAAGGCCATTTCGGCGTGATCGCCAACGAAAGTGTGCCGTTCTGCCGTACTTGCTCGCGCCTTCGTTTATCTTCCACCGGGTGGCTGCATGGCTGCCTGTCGTCGAGCAATCGCCATTACATCGGCGATCTGCTGGACAAGCCGCGCCATCAGGCGCTGCCGGCCTTGCAGCGGCTGCTGGTGAAAGCCTTGGGGGACAAGCAGGAAGTGGCGTTCTCCGGTGGTGCGACTGTCATGAAGATTATCGGCGGTTGATCCTTCGCAATCGCGAGCAAGCTCGCTCCCACAGGGGATCGCATATCATCTGTGGGAGCGAGCTTGCTCGCGATTCGGTCTGTCAGATGCTGATGTGAATGAGCTGGCGCAAAAGCTGCATCCTACGGCCATTCGCCGGTTTTCCGACACCGGCCTCTGGAGGATAGGATGCGTAGCCTGGTTTTGCTGCTGGCCGTTTTGGCACTTGGTGGCTGCATGAACGTCAGCGATATGGCCGAAGGGACTCGTTACCATATGAGCGATGCGGGGTTGCTCGACCACAGTGACAGCCGTCGTGTAAACAACCTGCGCATTCAGCCGGACTCGTTCGTCTACATCGCCCAGGGCGCTTTCATGCCGCCAGGCAGCGCCGTTTATCCGCGGCCCAACGTGATTGCCGAAGTCGCGTTCGATGGCTTCGTCGAATACTTCCCGATGGTCCGCCGTGCCCGCACGCCGGAAGGCCTCGACCAGGCCATGGGCGAGGCCCGTGCCGCCGGTGCGCACTATCTGCTTTACACCCGGTTTGCCCAGTCTGACGACCGTATCGGCAACTCGGACGAGTGGTTGGACCAGGAAGCTCTGGATCGTCTCGGCATCGACAGCGGTATGATTCAGATCATGTTGATCGAGACCAGCACCCAGTATTTGATTGATACTGCAACCATCAAGAGTCGTGGCGGTTTACTGACGTTCCACGATAAAAAACCCGAAGACCTGATGGGCCCGCCGCTGGAGCAATACGCGCGCAGCCTGTTGGGGCTCAGCGACCAGTAATTCCAAGGAGTACGCCATGAGTGACCCGCAAAAAGCCAACGACTTGCTGGGGCAAATCCCCAAGACCAAAGGCTTGCCGCCGGTGCACCTGTGGAATCCCGACTTCTGTGGCGACATCGACATGCGCATCGCCCGGGACGGCACCTGGTATTACCTGGGCACGCCGATCGGGCGCAAGCCGATGGTCAAACTGTTCTCCACCATCATTCGCCGTGACGGCGATGATTACTTCCTGATCACTCCGGTGGAAAAGGTCGGCATCAAGGTCGACGATGCGCCGTTCGTAGCAATTGCGGTGGACGTGGAAGGCGAGGGCGAGGCGCAGGTGTTGCGCTTTACCACCAACGTCGATGAAACCAGCGAGGCCGGTGCCGGGCATCCGATGCGCGTGGTCATAGACCCGGCAACACAGGAGCCAGCGCCTTACGTGCACGTGCGCAGCAATCTTGAAGCGTTGATCCATCGCAACGTGTTCTATCAATTGGTGGAGCTGGCGGTGAGTCGCGAGATCGACGGCCAGCGCTGGCTCGGTGTATGGAGTGGCGGCGAGTTCTTCCCCATCGGGCTTGAGCCTTGAAAAGATCGCAGCCTGCGGCAGCTCCTACAGGGGAATGTGGACTCCTGTAGGAGCTGCCGCAGGCTGCGATCTTTTTTATTTGACATCCAATCGTATGATGATTAGCGTGAGCTTCCATCACGTACGGCTTTGAGGTGTCCATGTCCAGCAGCTTTCATGCATCGACGGTTGACTGGTTGGGTTGCTGGCTCGCCACGGGGCAGGTCAAGCCGGGTGAGTCACTCAAGGTCGAAGCCGACCTTGGCGAACAACTTGGTGTAAGCCGCACGGTCATCCGTGAAGCCATCAAGACCCTGGTTGCCAAAGGCATGCTCGAGGTCGGGCCGAAAGTCGGCACGCGGGTTTTGCCGGTGCGGCGCTGGAACCTCTTCGATCCACAAGTCGTCGGCTGGCTGTCGCGCAGCGGCTTGCCGGAAAACTTCGTCGACGATCTGCTCGACCTGCGCCGCACCATCGAACCGATGGCCGTGCGCTGGGCCTGCGAGCGCGCAACCGGCGAACAGGTGAACGCGATCCTGTTGGCCTGCAATGCGCTGGAACGGGCGGTGGACAGCGGCATCGATTACAACCGTGCCGACCAGTTCTTCCACGAGTGCATCCTCGCCGCCAGCCACAACCAATTCATCGAACAAATGGTTCCTGCCCTCGGTGCGTTGCTGGCGGTGGCCTTTGAAGTGTCCGCCGCCGACCCGGATGAACTGCGTCGCACCCTGCCGATTCACCGGGACCTGGCCGAGGCTATCGCGGCCCGGGATACCGCCCGGGGTGTCTGGGCCTGCATGACCCTGATCGACAACGCGGACTTGGCGATCAAGCGTTACTACCCGCAAGTCATGGCGGATAAAAAGGCCAGCTGACAACGAAAATCCCCACATAAAAACAAGAACAATGCAGGAGGTTTCATGGCGTGGACCGCGGTGACCGAACATCGGGCACAACTGGGCGAAGGCCCGTTCTGGGATGCCCCCACCCAAGCCCTGTACTGGGTGGATATCGCCGGCAGACAGGCGCTGCGATTGATCGGTGCCAACGTGCAGATATGGCAGATGCCGGAGCACGTGTCGGCGTTCATTCCCTGTGAGAGCGGCGACGCCTTGGTGACATTGAGCAGCGGCGTGTATCGCCTCGATCTCGATTCACCCGGCCTGGCGCCGCGCCTGACATTGTTTTGCGTGGCCGATCCGCAACCGGGCAATCGCCCCAACGAAGCCCGCTGCGACGCCCAGGGCCGGCTCTGGCTCGGCACCATGCAAAACAACATCGGCGTAAACGGCGAAGACCTGCCCATCGTCCGTCGTTCCGGTGGGCTGTTCCGCATCGATCGCGACGGGCGGGTTGCGCCGTTGCTGCGCAATCTGGGCATTCCCAACACGCTGCTGTGGAGCGATGACGCCACCAGCGTGTATTTCGGCGACAGCCTCGACGGCACCTTGTATCGACATTTCATCCGTACCGACGGTGCCCTCGATGCGCCGCAGGTCTGGTTTGGTCCGCACGGGCGTGGCGGCCCGGACGGTTCGGCGATAGATGCCGAAGGTTTTATCTGGAATGCCCGTTGGGACGGCAGCTGCCTGCTCAGGTTGAGCCCGGACGGCAAGGTCGATCGAATCATCGAGCTGCCGGTCAGTCGCCCCACCAGCTGTGTGTTTGGCGGTGCAGACCTGAAAACCCTGTACATCACCAGCGCGGCGAGTCCGCTGGGCCATCCGTTGGACGGGGCGGTGTTGTCGATCCCGGTAGATGTGCCCGGGAAGCACTGTACTCGCTTCGTTGGGTAAATCCCAAAATATGGGATGTAAATATATATATTGAGATTTTCTGCGTGCCGGGTTTATAGTCGGCCCCACCAGTTACATGCACTCACACTTAAAAAAACAAAACAGGTGAAGTGATGCAGCGAAGTTTCCCCGTGTTCCCTTGCGGAGCCAGTGCCTCAGGGCGTTTCCGAGCTGAAACGTTTTCGCACTCACCTGTTTCCTACCCAGCGCCTTTTGACCGGACATCGACAGATGCCCGGTTTTCGTCGTGTCTTCGAACAGGAGTCTTGATCCATGGCTGAACCACTGTCATTGCCACCAGTGCCCGAACCGCCCAAGGGCGAACGCCTGAAAGGCAAGGTCGTATTGCTGACCGGTGCCGCCCAGGGGATTGGCGAAGCGATTGTGGCGACCTTCGCGTCCCAGCAGGCCAGGCTGATCATCAGCGACATTCAGGCCGAGAAAGTCGAGAAGGTCGCGGCGCACTGGCGGGACCAGGGCGCCGATGTGGTGGCAATAAAAGCTGACGTGTCGCGTCAGCAGGATCTGCACGCCATGGCCCGGCTGGCGATCGACCTGCACGGCCGGATCGACGTGCTGGTCAACTGCGCCGGGGTCAACGTGTTTCGCGATCCGCTGGAAATGACCGAAGAAGACTGGCGTCGTTGCTTCGCCATCGACCTCGATGGCGCCTGGTACGGTTGCAAGGCAGTGCTGCCGCAGATGATCGAGCAGGGCATCGGCAGCATCATCAATATCGCATCCACCCATTCCACCCACATCATTCCGGGGTGCTTCCCGTACCCGGTGGCCAAGCATGGCCTGCTCGGCCTGACCCGTGCGCTGGGCATCGAATATGCGCCCAAGGGTGTGCGCGTCAACGCGATCGCGCCGGGCTACATCGAAACCCAGTTGAACGTCGATTACTGGAACGGTTTTGCCGACCCCCACGCCGAACGCCAGCGCGCGTTCGACTTGCACCCGCCGCGCCGCATCGGGCAGCCGATCGAAGTGGCAATGACCGCCGTGTTCCTGGCCAGTGATGAAGCACCGTTCATCAATGCCTCGTGCATCACCGTCGATGGTGGTCGCTCGGTGATGTACCACGACTGAGTGATCGGGCTTTCAGGCGCCTTGGTACGTCTGAAATCCAATCATCATACGATATGACTATTGGCGGTGTGTTTTTACTGCCCGCTGGTTAACAAAGAACGCTTTCAAAGAACGCTCAAGAAAAATAACAAGGAGTCAGCTTATGAATCGTCGTCATGCTATCCGTTCCCTCTGCTGTGCCGCGTTGGCGGTCTCGGCGTTCAGCCTGAGCAGCACGCTGCTGGCAGCCGAAGAAGTGAAGATCGGTTTCCTGGTCAAGCAGGCGGAAGAACCCTGGTTCCAGACCGAGTGGGCCTTTGCCGAAAAGGCCGGGAAAGAGAAGGGCTTCACCCTGATCAAGATCGCCGTGCCGGACGGCGAGAAAACCCTTTCGGCCATCGACAGCCTCGCGGCCAACGGCGCCAAGGGGTTCGTGATCTGCCCGCCGGACGTGTCCCTGGGACCTGCGATCATGGCCAAGGCCAGGCTCAACGGGTTGAAAGTGATCGCCGTCGATGACCGTTTCGTCGATGCCGGCGGCAAGTTCATGGAAGACGTGCCGTACCTCGGCATGGCCGCTTTCGAAGTCGGCCAGAAACAAGGCCATGCCATGGCGACCGAAGCGAAGAAGCGCGGCTGGGACTGGAAAGACACCTATGCGGTGATCAACACCTACAACGAACTCGACACCGGCAAGAAGCGCACCGACGGTTCGGTCAAAGCGCTGGAAGATGCCGGTATGCCGAAAGACCACATCCTGTTCGCGGCCCTCAAGACCCTCGACGTGCCGGGCAGCATGGACGCCACCAACTCGGCCCTGGTGAAACTGCCGGGGGCGGCGAAGAACCTGATCATCGGCGGCATGAATGACAACACCGTCCTGGGCGGTGTGCGCGCCACCGAGAGCGCCGGTTTTGCCGCGGCCAACGTGATCGGCATCGGCATCAACGGTACCGATGCCATCGGCGAGCTGAAGAAACCCGACAGCGGCTTCTACGGTTCGATGCTGCCGAGCCCGCACATCGAGGGCTACAACACCGCCAGCATGATGTACGAATGGGTCACCACTGGCAAAGAACCGGCGAAGTACACCGCCATGGATGACGTGACGCTGATCACCCGCGACAACTTCAAGCAGGAACTGGAAAAGATCGGCCTGTGGAACTGACAGCCGTTTGATTTCAGCGGTGGCCCCGGCGGCGGGGCTGCCTGATCGGTGTGAAGAGGTGGTTATGCACGCGCAAACAATCCAACAGGAACACAGCCTTACCGGCAGCTTGCGCTTCAACGGGATCGGCAAGACCTTTCCCGGGGTGAAGGCGCTGGACAACATCAGCTTCGTCGCCCATCCGGGGCAGGTTCATGCCTTGATGGGCGAGAACGGCGCCGGCAAGTCGACACTGCTGAAAATCCTTGGCGGGGCCTACACGCCTTGCAGCGGTGCCTTGCAGATCGGCGAGCGGACGATGGACTTCAAGTCCACCGCCGACAGCATCGGCAGTGGCGTCGCGGTGATCCACCAGGAGCTGCATCTGGTGCCGGAAATGACCGTGGCCGAGAACCTGTTTCTCGGGCATCTGCCCGCCAGTTTCGGCCTGATCAATCGCAGTACCCTGCGCCAGCAGGCACTGGCCTGTCTCAAAGGCCTGGCCGATGAAATCGACCCCCAAGAGAAAGTCGGACGCCTGTCTCTCGGCCAGCGGCAACTGGTGGAAATCGCCAAGGCGTTGTCCCGTGGCGCCCACGTGATTGCCTTCGACGAACCCACCAGCAGCCTTTCGGCACGGGAGATCGACCGCTTGATGGCGATCATCGGCCGGCTGCGGGACGAGGGCAAAGTGGTGCTCTACGTATCCCACCGCATGGAAGAAGTGTTCCGCATCTGCAACGCGGTGACAGTGTTCAAGGACGGGCGTTACGTGCGCACCTTCGACGACATGAACCAGCTGACCCACGATCAACTGGTCACCTGCATGGTCGGGCGCGACATCCAGGACATCTACGATTACCGCCCACGCCAGCGCGGCGCGGTGGCTCTCAAGGTCGATGGCCTGCTCGGGCCGGGGTTGCGCGAACCGGTGAGTTTTGAGGTGCACAAAGGTGAAATCCTCGGGCTGTTCGGGCTGGTCGGTGCCGGTCGCACCGAGCTGTTGCGCCTGCTCAGCGGCCTGGCGCGCAACAGCGCCGGACAGCTGAAACTTCGAGGCCATGAACTGAAGCTGCGTTCACCCCGGGACGCGATTGCCGCCGGGATCCTGTTGTGTCCCGAGGACCGCAAGAAGGAAGGCATCCTGCCGCTGGCCAGCGTCGCCGAGAACATCAACATCAGTGCGCGCGGCGCTCACTCCACCTTCGGTTGCCTGTTGCGCGGCCTGTGGGAGAAGGACAACGCCGAGCAGCAGATCAGGGCGCTGAAAGTGAAGACGCCCAACGCGGCGCAGAAAATCATGTACCTGTCCGGTGGCAATCAGCAGAAGGCCATTCTCGGCCGCTGGCTGTCGATGCCGATGAAGGTGCTGCTGCTCGACGAACCCACTCGCGGCATCGACATCGGTGCCAAGGCCGAGATCTACCAGATCATCCATAACCTGGCCGCCGAGGGGATCGCGGTGATTGTGGTGTCCAGCGACCTGATGGAAGTCATGGGCATTTCCGACCGCATCCTGGTGCTGTGCGAAGGCGCCCTGCGTGGCGAGCTGAGCCGCGAGCAGGCCAACGAATCCAACCTGCTGCAACTGGCTTTGCCGCGCCAACGCGCCGACGGCGTGGCGAACTGAGAGGTGACTATGATGACAACCCAAAACAACACCCTGCCGACTACACGCAAACCGCTGGACCTGCGACGCTTCCTCGATGACTGGGTGATGCTGCTGGCTGCGGTCGGCATTTTTGTCGCCTGCACCTTGCTGATCGACAACTTCCTTTCACCGCTGAACATGCGTGGCCTGGGCCTGGCGATTTCCACCACCGGGATTGCTGCGTGCACCATGTTGTATTGTCTGGCGTCCGGGCATTTCGACTTGTCGGTGGGTTCGGTGATTGCCTGCGCCGGGGTGGTTGCGGCGGTGGTGATGCGCGATACCAACAGTGTGTTTCTCGGTGTCTGTGCGGCGCTGGTGATGGGCCTGATCGTCGGGCTGATCAACGGGATAGTGATCGCCAAGCTGCGGGTCAACGCGCTGATCACCACGCTGGCGACCATGCAGATCGTGCGTGGCCTGGCCTACATCTTCGCCAACGGCAAAGCGGTGGGGGTGTCCCAGGAATCGTTTTTCGTGTTCGGTAACGGCCAGATGTTTGGCGTGCCGGTACCGATCCTGATCACTATCGTCTGCTTTCTGTTCTTCGGCTGGCTGCTGAACTACACCACCTACGGGCGCAACACCATGGCTATTGGCGGCAATCAGGAAGCGGCGCTGCTGGCCGGTGTGAATGTCGACCGGACCAAGATCATCATCTTCGCCGTGCACGGTGTGATCGGCGCGTTGGCCGGGGTGATCCTGGCGTCGCGCATGACCTCCGGCCAGCCAATGATCGGCCAGGGTTTCGAGCTGACGGTGATCTCGGCCTGCGTGCTGGGCGGGGTGTCGTTGAGTGGCGGGATCGGCATGATCCGGCACGTGATCGCCGGGGTGTTGATTCTGGCGATCATCGAAAATGCGATGAACCTGAAGAACATCGATACGTTTTATCAGTATGTGATTCGGGGTTCGATTCTGCTTTTGGCCGTTGTGATTGACCGCCTGAAGCAGCGTTGACCACCGAAGTCTGAAGGTACAGATGATCTCCTGTGGGAGCGGCGGTGCGACGATTCGACTTGCTCGCGAAAGCGATCTGTCGGTCACATCGATGTTGGATGTGCTGACGTCTTCGCGAGCAAGCCCGCTCCCACATTGGACCGTGTACAAAACAGTTGGCCTTAACCCGCCTTGCGCAACGCCTCGATCAACTCCTGCTTGCGCATCCCCGATCTTCCCGGAATACCCTTGGCCCGGGCTTCCTTCCTCAAGCTATCGACCGTCTGGGTCTCTCTGGAGGCCCTGCTGCCACGCGAGTGTCCCTCACGAGTGGCCACCGCCCGACGCGCCGACTCCTTGCGATCGGCCGATTTTGCACTGGCCGGCTTCTTGCGTCCCGAACCGCCGGCCCGCTCGCCGCCGCCGGACTGCTTGTTGACTGTCGCCCAGGCGCGGGCTTCTGCTTCGTCTTTTGAGACGCCTTTGTTTTCGTAACTGTCTTCGATGTGTTGCGCCTTGCGTTTTTGCTCAGCGGTGTATTTGGTTTTGCTTCCACGAGGCATGGGATTTCTCCTGGCTTCATTACTGGCTCATGTTGCTTTCCTCGTCCTCGGTGGTGCTTGAACCGAGGCCACCACTGCCGGGTGTTTTTTTCTCCGGCAGGTTCGGCCCGCCCTTACGTCCCGCGTCATTGCCTTGAATCCGCGGGTCGGTGCCGGTGGCGGGCGGCAGGTTATGGTCGATCGTCGTGCCATCGGTGTTCATGCCGGGGGCACTCTGGATGGCGGGAGCCCTGGGTTTTTCCACCGGATTGGTCGGGCCGGTGCTCGAGCCGATGGTCCCGGCGAAGGAGGCTGCGGACAAAAGCGCAGTGAGAACGAGGGCGGTCAACCTGGACAGGGTCATGGCGGTGTCTCCAACGAGTAGAGTCCTTACCTGATTAGTCCGCCCTCGATCCGGATGGGTGCATTGTCAGCGACGAACGGCTCAAGCCTGTTCCAGTGCCCTGACTGCTGTGGCCCTGCGCCAGATCAATCGGCCCACGGTGATCAGCCAGTTGAGCGAGGCAACCGCCAACACCGTGAGCAACAGCGTGGGCATGCCTTGTTCGACGATGATTTTCCCGGCCAGCAATGGAAAACCGAACACGCCGATGAAGTACGACAGGCTGAACAGCAGCAGGGATTGCGCGGTGCTGCCGTTCGGCGCTTCATTGGCGGCCAGGCCGTTGATCACCGAGTAGGTCAGGCCATAACCGATCCCGAGCATCACCGCCGCGAGCACATAGCTGAAGCTGCTGTCGACGACAAAACCGAACATCACGATCGATGCCAGCATCAACCCCGAAAGTACGCATGACGCACGGAACGGATCGCGCTTGACCACGAACCCGGCAACCAGCATGCGGCCGCTGATCGCCGCGCTCATGAAGCCGAGGAAGAACAGCGAATAGTCGAGTGAGTGCGCCGCCGCGTAACTGGTTTGAAAGCTCGACAGACCACCGAACACGCAGCCGCCGAGGCCAACCATGATGATCGGGAAAACGGCCCTGGACGACAGCACCTGAGTCGCTGCACGCCAGGAAATCCGCGACACGCTGCCAGATTGCGCGGGCGTCTGTTTCAGTTGTCGATCCAGGCGCCAGAACAGCAAAACGCCGATCAGGCTGGCCAGCGCCGCCAGGTAAAACGCCGCCGTCACCGGATAACCGAGCGCACTCGCCGCGCGGCCGAGCAAAGGGCCGCTGCCGATTCCGATCATCATGCTGCCCGACAACAGGGCGAAGTATTTGGCGCGCTGCGCGGGAGTCACAAGACTCGCGACGATGATCGGCCCCAGGGTGTAGAACACGCCCCAGCCCAGGCCCAGCAGCAGCCCGAAAAACAACAGCAGGTGACCGAAGCCCGGGGTCAGGGCGAAGCCCAGGCTGGCTGCTACCAGCAACACACCGAACAACGCCACCGATCGGGCGGCGCCGAGCAAGTCGGACAAATGACCGGAAACAATCACCGCCGCAAAGGTGCTGAGCATCGCCGCCGAAATCACACTGCCGGCGTCGTGTTCGTTACCGCCGCGCGAACCAATCAACAACGACAGCAAAAACGTCGAACCGTAGGACAACGACAACAGGTAACTGGCGAGGCAGAACAGGCCGAACAGCTTGCTTGAAACTGGGGGTATTGCGGTAGACATGACGCGGTTCCTTGACCGGCTGAATGAGCAGCGCGGCTATCTAACCACGCAGTGCCCAAATGTTAGGTCCGAGGTTATCGATTCCAGGGTTAGTGTTGGCCGGAGTAATGAGCGCATTTGTGGCCAGTGAGCAAGCTCTCTCGCCACACGTCACGCGCCGACTTAGTATGGCGTTTTCCACTTTTGACAAGGCACGTCCATGACGATCGAAATCCGCCCGGCGACCCCCAGTGACGCACCGCAAATCCTCGCGTTCATCACTGAACTGGCCGACTACGAACGTGCCCGCCATGAAGTCATCGCCAGCGTTGCCGATATCGAGCGCAGCCTGTTCAGCGAAGGTGCCACCGCCCATGGCCTGATTTGCCTGCGCGACGGTGCCCCCATCGGTTTCGCGGTGTTTTTCTTCAGCTATTCCACCTGGCTTGGCAGCAACTGCCTGTACCTCGAAGACCTCTATATCACCCCGGAACAGCGCGGCGGCGGTGCGGGCAAGACCCTGCTGCGGCAACTGGCGAAAATCGCCTGCGCCAACGACTGCGGCCGTTTCGAGTGGAGCGTGCTGGAGTGGAATACACCGGCCATCGATTTCTACAAATCCCTGGGGGCGCAGCCGCAGGAGGAGTGGGTGCGCTATCGGATGGATGGGGCGGTGTTGCGGGATTTTGCTTCGGGTAACTGAAACTTCTTAAAAGATCGCAGCCTTCGGCAGCTCCTACGGATCGATGTACACCGCCAAACCGCGGCGGACGATCCCGTGTAGGAGCTGCCGAAGGCTGCGATCTTTTTTTTGTCGTGTCTCACAATATGGGATTGATATTTATATATTGAGATATGTCCCGTCTCAGGTTTATAGTCCCGCTCACTCACTGCCAAAAACCAAAACAGGTGAAGCGATGCAGGCGCAATTGATCGCGCTCGACTGGGGGACAACCTCATTACGTGCTTACAAACTGGCTGAAGGCGGCCAAGTGCTCGAACAGCGTTCGCTGTCGTCGGGGATCATGCAGCTGCCGAAAGCGCCGCGAATCATTGGCGGCCGGGAATGCGCCGATGGTTTTGAACTGGCCTTCGATGAGGCTTGCGGCGACTGGCTCGATGCCCAGCCGGATTTGCCGGTGATTGCCTGTGGCATGGTCGGCAGCGCCCAGGGTTGGCGCGAAGCGGCCTACCGCGATACGCCGGCGAATGTCGCCACGCTCGGTACTGCCTTGCAAACCGTGCGCAGCCTGCGCGGCGTCGATGTGCACATCGTGCCCGGCGTCATTGAGCGTTCGTCTTTGCCGAATGTGATGCGCGGCGAAGAAACCCAGGTGCTCGGCGTGCTGCAAAACCTGGCGAGCGAGGCGGGCGCTGATCTGCTGATCGGCTTGCCGGGCAGCCACTCGAAATGGGTGGAAGTGGCCGACGGCTGCATCATGCACTTCGACACTTTCATGACCGGCGAAGTCTTCGCTGTGCTGAGTCAACACAGCATTCTCGGACGCACCCAGCAATGTGGCGGGTCTTTCGATGGCGATGCGTTTGATCGCGGCGTGCGGGTCGCGTTGTCGGCGGACGGTGACATCGGTCCGCTGTCGACCCTGTTCAGCGCCCGCAGTCTCGGGCTGACCGGCGAGTTGAGCGCCACCGCCCAGGCGGACTATCTGTCCGGCCTGCTGATCGGCCACGAGCTGGTGGCGCTGGCCAACGTGCAACGGCGCCGGCGCAACAGCGTGCATCTGCCTTCGATCATCCTCATCGGTAACACCCAACTCTGTGCCCGCTACAGCCGTGCGCTCGACGCCTGCGGTTTTGCCCGGGTGATCCTGGCCGAACAGGCCACCGAACGCGGGTTGTGGCAACTGGCGCTGGCTGCCGGCCTGGTCACGTGCACCGCATCCCGTTAAACCTGACTGGAGTCCTGACATGCTCAAACAAGCCCTGGCGCAAAACGGCCTGATCGCGATCCTGCGTGGCCTGCGTCCGCAGGAAGCGGCGGACATCGGCGAAGTGCTGTACGCCGCCGGATTTCGCGTCATCGAAGTGCCGCTCAATTCCCCTGAGCCCTACGAAAGTATCCGCATCCTGCGCAGTACCTTGCCCGCCGATTGCCTGATCGGTGCCGGCACTGTGTTGACCCCGGAGCAGGTCGAACAAGTGAAAGCCGCGGGCGGCCAGGTGATCGTCATGCCCCATAGCGATCCGAAGGTTTTGCGCGCGGCGAAAGCGGCAGGGCTGTACCTGTCGCCGGGAGTCGCCACACCGACTGAAGCCTTCGCGGCACTGGCTGAAGGCGCCGATGTGCTGAAGCTGTTTCCGGCCGAGCAGATGGGCCCGGCAGTCGTCAAAGCCTGGCTCGCGGTGTTGCCGGCCGGAACCCTTCTGGCGCCAGTCGGCGGGATCACGCCGGACAACATGCAGTCGTTCATCGACGCCGGCGTCAAAGGTTTCGGCCTCGGCTCCGGCCTGTTCAAACCGGGCATGACGCCAGCGCAAGTAGCGGCCAATGCCGAGGCCTACGTCGCTGCCTGGAAAGCCCTTCGCTAAGACTTCTTTGAGCGCCGAGCGCGCTGCATCTAATAAGAGAGCCAAAAGATGAAAATCACCAAACTGACCACCTTCATCGTTCCGCCGCGCTGGTGCTTCCTCAAGGTCGAAACCGACGAGGGCGTCACCGGTTGGGGCGAGCCCGTGGTCGAAGGCCGCGCCCACACCGTTGCCGCTGCCGTTGAAGAATTGTCCGACTACCTGATCGGCAAGGACCCGCGCAACATCGAAGACATCTGGACCGTGCTCTATCGCGGCGGCTTCTACCGTGGCGGCGCGATCCACATGAGCGCCCTGGCCGGTATCGACCAGGCCTTGTGGGACATCAAGGGCAAGGCGCTGGGCGTGTCGGTCAGCGACCTGTTGGGTGGCCAGGTGCGGGACAAGATCCGTGTGTATTCGTGGATCGGTGGCGACCGTCCGGCGGATACCGCGCGGGCGGCGAAAGAAGCGGTCGAGCGTGGTTTTACCGCGGTGAAAATGAACGGCACCGAAGAACTGCAATTCCTCGACACCTTCGACAAGGTCGACCAGGCCCTGGCCAACGTCGCTGCCGTGCGCGATGCCGTCGGCCCGAACGTCGGCATTGGCGTGGACTTCCATGGCCGGGTGCACAAGCCCATGGCCAAGGTGCTGATGAAGGAGCTTGATCCGTACAAGCTGATGTTCATCGAAGAGCCGGTGCTCAGCGAAAACTACGAAGCGCTCAAAGAACTGGCGCCGCTGACCAGTACGCCGATTGCCCTGGGTGAGCGCCTGTTCTCGCGCTGGGATTTCAAGCGTGTGCTCAGCGAAGGCTACGTCGACATCATCCAGCCGGATGCCTCCCACGCTGGCGGCATCACCGAAACCCGCAAGATCGCCAACATGGCCGAAGCCTACGACGTGGCGCTGGCGCTGCATTGCCCGCTGGGCCCGATTGCCCTGGCGGCGTGCCTGCAACTGGACGCGGCTTGCTACAACGCGTTCATCCAGGAACAGAGCCTGGGCATCCATTACAACGAGAGCAACGACCTGCTCGACTACGTCAAAGACCCACGGGTGTTCGACTACGACAAAGGCTTCGTGAAGATCCCGAACGGTCCGGGCCTGGGCATCGAGATCAACGAGGAATACGTGATCGAACGCGCCGCCATCGGCCACCGCTGGCGCAACCCGATCTGGCGCCATGCCGATGGCAGTTTTGCCGAGTGGTGAGTGCCTGACACACCACTGAACCCCTGTGGGAGCGAGCTTGCTCGCGATAGCGTCCTGTCAGTCACATCAATGCCGGATGTGCCGCCGTCATCGCGAGCAAGCTCGCTCCCACAGGGGGGGTAGTGCAAGTCTTCAAAATTGACCTCAATAACCATAAGAAGAGGCACCCCTCATGCAACCGCAAACCCTCACCGGGCAGGCGTCGTTGGTGACGCCCAGCCGCAAGCGTTTTTTCATCATGGTGCTGTTGTTCATCACTGTGGTGATCAATTACCTGGACCGCAGCAACCTGTCGATTGCCGCCCCGGCATTGACCAGTGACCTGGGCATCGACCCGATCCACGTCGGCCTGATCTTCTCCGCGTTCGGCTGGACCTACGCCGCCATGCAAATCCCCGGCGGCTGGCTGGTGGACCGCGTGCCGCCACGGATTCTGTACAGCGTCGCCTTGCTGCTGTGGTCGGTGGCCACGGTGATGCTCGGCTTTGCCGCCAGCTTCATCGCGCTGTTCGTGTTGCGCATGGCGGTCGGTGCCCTGGAAGCGCCGGCCTATCCGATCAACAGCCGGGTGGTCACCACCTGGTTCCCGGAGCGCGAGCGCGCCACGGCCATCGGTTTCTACACCTCCGGGCAGTTCGTCGGCCTGGCCTTCCTGACGCCGGTGCTGGCCTGGCTGCAGCACGAATTCGGCTGGCACATGGTGTTTGTCGCCACCGGAGCGGTGGGCATTGTGTGGGCGGTGATCTGGTACGCGGTGTATCGCGAACCACGGGATTTCAAAGGCGCCAATGACGCAGAGATTGATCTGATCCGCGAGGGCGGCGGGCTGGTGGATATCCAGGCCGAACAGGCCAAGGTCAAAGCCAGGTTCAGTTGGACCGACCTGGGGATCGTCCTGACCAAGCGCAAGCTGTGGGGCATCTACCTTGGGCAGTTCTGCCTCAACTCGACCCTGTGGTTCTTCCTCACCTGGTTCCCGACCTACCTGGTGAAGTATCGCGGCATGGACTTCATCAAATCCGGCCTGCTGGCGTCGCTGCCGTTTCTCGCGGCCTTTGTCGGTGTGCTGTGTTCCGGGTTCTTCTCGGACTTTTTGATCCGTCGCGGCTACACGGTGGGTTTCGCCCGCAAGTTGCCGATCATCAGCGGCCTGCTGATTTCCACCTCGATCATTGGCGCCAACTTTGTCGAGTCGACGCCCTTGGTGATTGCCTTCCTCGCGCTGGCGTTCTTCGGCAATGGCCTGGCCTCGATTACCTGGTCGCTGGTGTCGACCTTGGCTCCGGCGCGCTTGCTCGGGCTGACCGGCGGGGTGTTCAACTTCATCGGCAACCTGTCGGCAATTGCCACGCCTATCGTGATCGGCTTCCTCGCGACGGGTGATTCTTTTGCCCCTGCAATCACCTACATTTCGGTGCTGGCGTTGATTGGCGCACTGTCCTACATCTTGCTGGTGGGCAAGGTCGAGCGTATCAAGTTGTAGTCGTGGCATTCGGGCGACCATAATGCCGCCCGTTCACTCGCTCAACGGTAAAGGCTGGATATGCAGGAAGACGCCCCAAAAATCGCCAAGGACGCCGCGCCGACCGGCACCCAGACCCTGCTTCGCGGTTTGGGTGTGGTTCACGCCGTGGCCAGCGGCGCCCGGGATCTCAAGGAAATCGCCCGGCTGATTGGCACCACGCGCAGCACCACCCATCGCCTGGCCAGTTGCCTGGTGGATGAGCGTTATCTGCGGGTGGTGCCGCAAGTCGGTTATCTGCTGGGGCCGAAACTGATCGAGTTGGGCTTTCAGGCCCGTGAAGAGTTGCCGTTGGTGACCCTGGCCGGGCCGTATCTGGATGAGTTGTCGGCGTTGACCGGCGACACCATTCACCTGGCGATTCGTGAGGGTGACGAAGTGCTGTACCTGCACAAGAATCCGGGGCGCAATGGTCCGGAAATGCGTTCGCGGGTCGGCCATCGCATGCCGTTGGCGCGCACCGGGATCGGCAAGGCGCTGATGCTCGATGATTCGCCGCAAGAGTGGCAGCGCCTGTACGAAGTCAGCCTGCCGGTGGGTGGGAAAAACCAGTTCTGGCCGCAGCACCCGGAGCAATCCTGGGAGCAATTCGAGCAGCGCATGGTCGAGTACGTGGCCGGCGGTTATGCCTTCGACCTGGAAGACAACGAGCCGTCGATCCGCTGCGTAGCCGCGCCGATCCGCGATGCCAGCAAACGCATCGTCGCCGGTATCAGCATCGCCAGTACCGTACCGTATATGCCGCTGGAAAAAATGGCCGAGCTGATTCCCCTGATCAAAGGGGTCACGGCCCGGCTGTCGGCGGAGCTTGGCCTTAAGGTTTAAACCTTGAGGGTCGCCATGTCGATGACGAAGCGGTATTTCACGTCACCGGCGATCATGCGGGCGTAAGCCTCGTTGATCTGGCGGATGTCGAGCATCTCGATGTCGCAGGTGATGTTGTGCTCGGCGCAGAAATCCAGCACTTCCTGTGTTTCGGCGATGCCGCCGATCAGCGAGCCGGCGAGCACGCGACGCCCCAATACCAGTTTGGCGGCATGCACCGGTGGCTCCACCGGTTCGATCAACCCCACCAGGATATGCACGCCGTCGAAACGCAGCGTATCGAGGTATGGGTTGAGGTCGTGCTGCACCGGAATGGTGTCGAGCAGGAAATCGAAGTGACCGGCGGCAGCCTGCATCTGCGCGTCATCGGTGGACACGATCACATGGTCCGCACCCTGGCGGCGAGCCTCTTCGGCCTTGCTTGCCGAGCGGGTGAACAGCGTCACTTGCGCGCCCAGGGCCTTGGCGAACTTGATACCCATGTGGCCCAGGCCACCCATGCCGAGAATCCCGACCTTGTCACCGGCCTTCACGCCGTAGTGCTTGAGCGGCGAGTAGGTAGTGATGCCGGCGCACAGGATCGGCGCGGCGCTGGCCGGGTCCAGTGACTTGGGAATGCGCACCACGAAGTGCTCGCTGACCACGACGCTGTCGGAATAGCCGCCCATGGTGTTGCTACCGTCGACCCGATCCGGGGTGGCGTAGGTCAGGGTCGGGCCTTCGAGGCAGTATTGCTCCAGGTTGGCCTGGCAGGCTTCGCAGCTGCGGCACGAGTCGACCATGCAGCCGACACCGACCAGATCGCCGATTTTGTGCTGGGTGACTTTCGCACCGACGGCGGTCACCTTGCCTACGATTTCGTGGCCGGGCATCAGCGGGTAAACGGCAATGCCCCACTCGTTGCGGGCCTGATGGATGTCGGAATGGCAGACGCCGCAGTAGAGAATCTCGATGGCAACGTCGTCAGGCCTTGGGCTGCGACGTTCGAATTTCACGGGGGCAAGGGGAGTGGTGGCCGACTGGGCGGCGTATCCGATGGCGGTGTACATGGTGAACCTCGCAAAAGCGCTGACGGGTGAGGTGGCGCATTCTGGGCGCCGAACCCTGTACCGGCCATGGTGATTCCTCCGGGTGTCATGCCTATTCCTCCGGCATGCGGGTGTGAGCCGTCGCATTGGTCAGCGGATCTGCGATGATGCTTTCGTCCCTTTTTCCGCGATTTTTTCTGTGAAGTGCCCCGATGCTGTTAACCCGTCACCTTGATGCCAATGCCACCCTGGTTTCGCTGATCGAGCCGCTGTCCACTCGCGACGGTTTCGTCCCGACTGCCTTGCCGGGCGTGCAGGTTCTGCGGGCCAGCTGCGATGTGGCCCGTGGGCCGCAGATCTACGAGCCGAGCCTGGTGATCATCGCCCAGGGCAGCAAACTGGCGTACCTGGGGCCGCGCACCCTGGAATATGGCGCAGGGCACTACCTGATTCAGGCGCTGCCGGTGCCGTTCGAGTGTGAAACCTTTGCCGCGCCGGACGGGCCGATGCTCGGGGTGTCGGTCGCGATCGACCGGGTGATGCTGGGCGAGTTGGTATTGGCGATGGGCCTGGCGCCGGGGCGGCATATTCCGGCGCAAACACCTGAGTCCATGACCTGCGCAGTGCTCGATGATGCGATGCGTGGTTGTGTCGAACGATTGTTGCGTTGCCTGCACGATCCGCTGGAATGCCAGATCATGGGGCAAGCGCGTTTGCGTGAGCTGCTGTTCGTCGCATTGCGCGGTCCGCAAGCCGATGTATTGCGAGCACTGGTGGAGCAGCAGGGGCAGTTCGCCCGGATCGCGGCCTCCCTCAGTCATCTGCATGCGCATTTTGCCGAACCGTTGAACGTCGAGACCCTGGCCAGTTGCGCGAACATGAGTGCATCGACCTTTCACGAGCATTTCAAGCGCAGCACCTTGTTGTCGCCGGTGCAGTATCTGAAGCGATTACGTCTGCTGCGGGCGCAGCAGTTGTTGGTGGGGGAGGGGTTGGGCGTGGCGCAGGTGGCGCATCGGGTGGGGTATCAGAGCACTTCGCAGTTCAGTCGCGAGTACAAAAGGTACTTCGAGCGTAATCCTGGCGACGAGCGTGCAGCCTGACTCACCGCCAATCCCCTGTGGGGGCGGCGGTGCGGCGATCCGACTGCTCGCGAAAACGGTGTGTCAGTCAGTATAAATGGTGAAGGATCAACCGTATTCGCGAGCAAGCCCGCTCCCACATTTGTCTTGTGGTGTGGCTTGAATCGCGGGCAACAAAAAGGCCCCCATGTTGGGAGCCTTGATGTTCAGCGGTTCGGCTTACATGTTCGGGTAAGTCGGGCCGCCAGCGCCTTCCGGTGTCACCCAGGTGATGTTCTGTGCAGGGTCCTTGATGTCGCAGGTCTTGCAGTGAACGCAGTTCTGGGCGTTGATCTGGAAGCGCTTCTCGCCGTCTTCCTTGGTGATCACTTCATACACGCCGGCCGGGCAGTAACGCTGTGCCGGTTCATCGTATAGCGGCAGGTTCTTGCTGATCGGGATGCTTGGGTCGGTCAGCTTCAGGTGGCACGGCTGTTCTTCTTCGTGGTTGGTGCCGGAGATGAACACCGAGCTCAATTTGTCGAAGCTGAGTTTGCCGTCCGGTTTCGGGTAGTCGATCTTCTTGCAGTCGGCCGCGAGCTTGAGGCAAGCGTAATCCGGCTTGGTGTCGTGCAAGGTGAAGGGCAGTTTGCCGCCGAAGATGTTCTGGTCCAGCCAGTTGAAACCGCCACCGACGATGGCGCCGAACTTGTGGATCGCCGGGCCGAAGTTGCGGCTGGCGAACAGTTCTTCGTAGAGCCAGCTCTTCTTGAACGCGTCGACGTAGGTGGTCAGCTCTTCGGTGCCATCCTTCTCGGCGAACAGCGCGTCAGCCACGGATTCAGCGGCGAGCATGCCGGACTTCATCGCAGTGTGGCTGCCCTTGATCTTGGCGAAGTTCAGGGTGCCGAGGTCGCAACCGATCAGCGCGCCGCCCTTGAATACCATTTTCGGCAGCGAGTTCAGGCCGCCCTTGCTGATGGCACGTGCGCCGTAGCTGATGCGCTTGCCGCCTTCCAGGTACTGGGCAAGCACCGGGTGATGCTTGAGGCGCTGGAACTCGTCGAACGGCGACAGGTAGGTGTTGCTGTAGGACAGGTCGACGATCAGGCCAACCACGACCTGGTTGTTTTCCAGGTGGTAGAGGAACGAGCCACCGGTGTTCTCGGTGCCCATGATGTCCATCGGCCAACCGGCGGTGTGCACCACCAGGCCAGGCTGGTGCTTGGCCGGATCGACTTCCCAGATTTCTTTCAGGCCGATGCCGTAGTGCTGGGCATCAGCGTCAGTGTCCAGGTTGAAGCGCTTGATCAGTTGCTTGCCGATGTGGCCGCGGCAACCTTCGGCGAACAGCGTGTATTTGCCACGCAGTTCCATGCCGGGGGTGTACAGGCCTTCCTTCGGGTTGCCTTCGCGGTCGACGCCCAGGTCACCGGTGATGATCCCGCGAACCACGCCGTTCTCATCGATCAGCGCTTCCTGAGCGGCGAAGCCCGGGTAGATTTCCACGCCCAGGTTCTCGGCCTGCTGGGCCAGCCAGCGGCACAGGTTGCCCAGGGAGATGATGTAGTTGCCTTCGTTGTGCATGGTCTTGGGCACAAAGAAGTCTGGAATTTTCTGCGCGCTTTCAGCGTTCTTGAGAACGAAGATGTCGTCGCGGGTTACCGGCGTGTTCAGCGGCGCGCCGAGTTCTTTCCAGTTCGGGAACAGTTCGTTCAGGGCCCGTGGTTCGAACACGGCGCCGGACAGGATGTGAGCACCGACTTCGGAGCCTTTTTCGACCACGCAGACGCTGATTTCCTTACCGGCTTCAGCGGCCTTCTGCTTCAAGCGGCAGGCGGCGGAAAGACCAGCGGGGCCGGCACCGACGATGACCACGTCGAATTCCATGTATTCGCGTTCCACAGGTTATCTCCTACTCAAGGCTCAACAGTTTTTTTTTCTAATTTGGAAGTCGGGTGTCGCATCCATGAATCCCGGCGCAACGCCGGAAGAGGACAATCGATTGACCACCTTTCTCTTTTGGTGGCGCATTATATCTACACCACTCTCAGCGTCCAATACAAACGTTTGTTTGAATTGGCTCAAGGCCAGAGAAATCAAAGTCACGCGCCTTATGAACGGCCATTTTGGCGTATTGACCGGAATAGGCGTTCCGGTCAAGATACGGGCGGTTTTGCGCTCGCCGTAGGCTGACTGTTGGTTTCAAGAGCACCTCTAAAGACAGGGCGATGGCAGTAGAGAGTGATGTGCTGCGCGGGTTTGATGTGCAGTTTACACGCCGCGATGTTGAATGACTCGTCAGTCACCACTGACGAACGGTCATCCAGATCATGAGCGATGGTCACTTGACAGCTTTGCCGGCGTTTTTGGAGGTGCCCTTGCGCCCGATGAGCATCAACCGCCAGGTTCGCCTAGGCGACTTTCTTTTCACCGGAGAGTAACGAGGAATCCATGAAGGTTCTTGTAGCTGTCAAACGCGTTGTGGATTACAACGTCAAGGTTCGCGTCAAGGCGGACAATTCCGGCGTCGATCTTGCCAACGTCAAGATGTCGATGAACCCGTTCTGCGAAATCGCCGTGGAAGAAGCCGTACGCCTGAAAGAGAAGGGTGTTGCGACTGAAATCGTCGTCGTCTCCGTAGGCCCGTCCACCGCTCAAGAGCAACTGCGCACCGCGCTGGCTCTGGGTGCCGACCGCGCCATCCTCGTCGAGTCCGCCGAAGACCTGACTTCCCTGGCTGTTGCCAAACTGTTGAAAGCTGTTGTCGACAAGGAACAGCCTCAGCTGGTGATCCTTGGCAAACAGGCCATCGACAGCGACAACAACCAGACTGGCCAGATGCTTGCTGCATTGAGCGGCTACGGTCAGGGTACGTTCGCTTCGAAAGTCGAAATCAGCGGCGACAGCGTAGCTGTCACCCGCGAAATCGACGGCGGCGCGCAGACAGTTTCCCTGAAACTGCCGGCCATCGTCACCACTGACCTGCGTTTGAACGAGCCGCGCTACGCGTCTCTGCCAAACATCATGAAAGCCAAGAAGAAGCCTCTCGAAGTGCTGACTCCGGATGCTTTGGGCGTTTCCACCGCCTCCACCAACAAGACTGTGAAAGTCGAAGCGCCGGCTGCACGCAGCGCGGGTATCAAGGTCAAGTCGGTGGCTGAACTGGTCGAGAAACTGAAAAACGAAGCGAAGGTAATCTAAATGACTATCTTGGTTATTGCTGAACACGACAACAAAGTGCTGGCCCCGGCCACGCTGAACACCGTTGCTGCTGCCGCCAAAATCGGTGGCGACATCCACGTTCTGGTTGCCGGCCAGGGCGCTGGCGCCGTGGCTGAAGCCGCTGCGAAAGTCGCTGGCGTGGCTAAAGTGCTGGTGGCCGATAACGCTGCCTACGCTCACCAGCTGCCGGAAAACGTTGCTCCTCTGGTTGCAGAGTTGGGTAAGGGCTACAGCCACATCCTGGCTGCCGCTACTTCCAACGGCAAAAACATCCTGCCGCGCGTTGCCGCTGCACTGGACGTTGACCAGATCTCCGAGATCATCTCGGTAGAAAGCGCCGACACCTTCAAGCGTCCGATCTACGCCGGTAACGCCATCGCTACCGTTCAGTCGAACGCTGCGGTCAAGGTGATCACCGTGCGTGCCACCGGTTTCGACCCGGTTGCAGCTGAAGGCGGCTCCGCTGCCGTTGAAGCTGTTGCTGCTGCCCACGACGCTGGCATCTCCAGCTTCGTTGGCGAAGAACTGGCCAAGTCCGATCGTCCGGAATTGACCGCTGCCAAAATCGTCGTTTCCGGCGGTCGCGGCATGCAGAACGGCGACAACTTCAAACACCTGTACGCCCTGGCCGACAAGCTGGGCGCTGCCGTCGGTGCTTCGCGCGCCGCGGTCGACGCAGGCTTTGTACCGAACGATATGCAGGTCGGTCAGACCGGCAAGATCGTTGCTCCACAGCTGTACATCGCCGTCGGTATCTCCGGCGCGATCCAGCACCTGGCCGGCATGAAAGACTCCAAAGTGATCGTTGCGATCAACAAGGACGAAGAAGCGCCGATCTTCCAGGTGGCCGATTACGGCCTGGTGGCGGACCTGTTCGAAGCCATCCCTGAGCTGGAGAAGCTGGTCTAATCCGGCTGCTTCACTTATAAAGAGCCCGGCCTTTTGGTCGGGCTTTTTTTTGTTCCGGATTTGAATGGGAGTGTGATGCCATGGATCTGCGTCGCCTGTGCGGCTGGTCGTTGCTGCTGCTGGGACTGTCGGCTATGCCGGCACTGTCTGTCGCCGCGGGTAAATGCGAGCGCCTGGTGGTCACCGGCAGCCCGGATGCGCCACCGTACCTGTGGCAAGACCCGCAGAATCCCAAATACCTGATCGGTGCCAGCGCCGATTTGCTGCAGCAAGTGGCGGGGGAGTTGGGGCTCAAGGTCGAACTGCTTTATGCCGGCAAACGCGCCCAGGCCCTGGACGAAGTGCGCAGTGGGCGCATGGACATGCTGGCGGACGCGGCGTTGACCGTCAGCGAGCTGGAAACCCTGGATTACATTCATCCCGCCTTGCTGGAAAACGACTATCTGGTCTGGACTCGCAAGGACTCGACCCTGGTCTACAACGAAGCACAGGACCTGCACGGCCATCTCGGTGCCGTGTCGGAAAAGGCCCGAATGACCGCGCAATTCAGCACCTTTTCCGGGCAGCAACTGACCCTCACGCGCACGTCCAACCTGACCCAGGCCTTTCAGAAACTGCTGTTGGGCGAGGTCGAGTTTGTACTGGCAGGGCGTTACTCGGGCATGGCGACTGCACAGACACTGGGCATGGCCGCTGATCTGATCGCACGCTCACAACCGGTCGACAAACCTGGCCTGTACCTGGCGATTTCCCATGACTCGGCCTGCAACGATCCGTGGTTGCGCGGACAGTTGGCCAAAAAGATGACAGAATTGCCCGCGTCCGGACTGACGGAGGCCGTGCTGATGCGCAATATCGAGCGATGGAAAGCACAACGCTCACAACCACAGCCAATCCCCCAGCAACAACCCGTCAGTACCCCAAAACAGTAAGGATTTTCAGTGAGTATTCGACCTCTTTTCGCTGCCGTGGCCTTTGCCGCCCTGGCGGGTTGTGCAACCGATCCTGCGCCGAATGAACAGATTCGCCTGACCGAACAGGCACTCGAACAGGCCAAGGCCGTGGGCGCCACGGCAGACGATGTGCCGGAAATGAAACTGGCCGAAGACAAGTTCAACCGCGCCAAGGGCAACATGACCGATCAATCCTTCAAAAACGCACGCATGCGGGCCGAACAGGCCGAACTCGATGCGCGCCTGGCTGAAGCCAAGGTGTTGACGGCCAAGAGCGAGGAACAGTTGAACGTGCTCAACACCCGCATCGCCCGCCTGCGCAAGCAACTGGGAGATGCCCAATGAGCCTCAAGAGCAAAGCCCTCGGCGGTTTGATCCTGGCAGGCTGCGTGAGCCTCTTTGGCTGCGCCAGCCAGCACAGCGAGTCCGCGTTGCAGCAGGCCGGTGCCGACTTTCAGAAGGTCAAGGAAGACTCAAATGTACTGCGAATCGCCCCCAAGGACGTGATTCGCGCCGGTGAATCCCTGGCCCGTGCCGATCGCCTGTCCAGCTATTGGGGCAGCGGTTCGGACGTGGTGCATTACGCCTACCTGAGCCAGCGCTACAGCGCCATTGCCCGGGAACACACCAATCAGGTGCTTAACGAAGAGCAGGCGGCAAAACTCGAACTGGAACGGCAGCGCCTGCAACTGGCACTGCGTGAGTCCAAACTGTTCAGCGTGCAGCAGCAAGGCAAATGGCTCGAGGAGCAGATCCTTGCATTGACCACCAGCCAGACCGACCGCGGGCTGGTGATGACCTTGGGCGATATGCTGTTCGACACCGGCGAAGCGGAATTGAAGCCGTCGGCCAACCGTGTGGTGTTGAAGATCGTGCAGTTCCTGCAACTCAACCCCAAGCGTGTGGTGCGGATCGAAGGTTATACGGACAGTACCGGGGGCAAGCAGGAAAACCTCAAGCTGTCCCGCGACCGCGCACAATCGGTGGCTGACGTGCTGATGGACCTGGGTATCGACGACAAGCGCATCCAGGTCGAAGGTTATGGCGACGAGTATCCGGTGGACGCGAATGCGTCGGAACGGGGTCGGGCGCAGAATCGTCGGGTGGAAATTGTGTTTTCCGACGAAAAGGGCCAGCTCGGCGCCGCCCGGTAGGAGCTGGCGGAGCCTGCGATCTTTTGATCTTGCTCTTGCTCTTGATACTCAAGTGGGGCTGGAAAGATCGCAGCCTCGTTTCACTCGACAGCTCCTACAACCCGGCCTGCCATGCAGCGCCGGGTTTTTTTTGCCTGCCGATTACCGCACAAAACAGTACAGATTTTGCTGACACTGCACTGTACGGTCGACTATTGTGGCAACTGTTCCCGTACACTTCTAAACTGTTCCGGTATTGTTTCACACAAGAATAAAATGCCCGTGAAATCGAGTGCTGCGTCATGACCAACCTTTTGCTCTATCAACGTATTGCTCAACAACTGGCCGAAGACATCCGCCGTGGGGTCTATCAGCCGGGGGAGCGCGTGCCTTCGGTGCGCAAGATGAGCTCGCAGCTCAATGTCAGCCATGCGACGGTGTTGCAGGCGTATGCCAATCTCGAAGATCAAGGGTTGATCCGCGCCCGGCCGCAGTCGGGTTACTACGTGCACCAGACGCCGGCACTCACCGCGCCGACGCCGGACATCGCCCGGGTCGAGCGCCCCGGGCTGGTCACCCGCAGCAGCATCATTCAGCAAGTGCTGGTCGAATCCCGTCGTGAAGGTGTCTTCCCGCTGGGCGCTGCGGTGCCGAGTGTCGACTATTTGCCGGTGCGGGCACTGCATCAGCAATTGGCCAAGGTCACCCGTTTCCATAGCCCGCGGGCCTTCAGCTACATGTTCAGCCCCGGTTTCGAGCCGTTGCGCCGACAGGTGGCGATCCGCATGCGCGATGCCGGCGTGGTGGTCGATCCGTCGGAGGTGGTGATCACTCACGGTTGTGTCGATGCGCTGCAGATGTCCCTGCGCGTGCTGACCCGTCCGGGCGATCTGATCGCGGCCGAGTCGCCGACCTATTACGGCTTGCTGCAACTGGCTGACCTGCTGGGCCTCAAGGTCATCGAGATCCCCAGCGATCCCGCCACGGGCATGAGCCTGGAAGCCCTGCAACTGGCGGCCAACCAATGGTCGATCAAGGCGTTGGTGCTGACCACCCGACTGAGCAATCCATTGGGCGGCACCATGCCCGAGGAGCGGCAGAAACAATTGCTGCGCCTGGCGTCGGACTTCGATATCCAGGTTGTCGAAGACGATATCTACGGTGAGTTGATGTTCGAACAGGGGCGCACCAAGTCCCTCAAGGCCTACGATCGGCTGGACCGGGTGATCTATTGCTCGAGCTTCTCCAAGACCCTGTCGCCTGGCGTGCGGATCGGCTGGATGATTGCCGGCAAGTACCAGCAGGAGATCCAGCGCTTGCAGACCTTCAGTACGCATTCCGCGTGCAGCGTGACCCAGATGGGCATTGCCGCGTACCTGGAAAACGGCGGGTACGACCGGCATTTGCGTTTCATCCGTCAGGAATACCGGAAAAACCTCAGTGCCTTCCAGCTGGCCGTGCAGCAGTATTTCCCGGAAGGCACGCAGATGACCCGGCCTACCGGCGGCTTCATTCTGTGGGTCAGCCTGCCGGGGCGGGTCAACACGCAAGAGTTGCACGTGCGGGCATTGCAGCAGGGCATCAGTATCGCGCCGGGACTGATCTTCAGTAATACCGAGCAATTCAATCACTGCATCCGGCTCAACTGCGGCATCCCGTGGAACCGTGAAGCCGAGCGCGCATTGATGACCCTGGGCATGCTGGCCACCCAACTCTGCCAGGAGATGGCCGTCGGTTTGTAACAGGCTGCGACTACGCTTGTCTTGTGGGCTGCAACAGGCCAGCATATGCATCTCTGCCGTTTGCACCCACCGTTGGATACATGAAACCGACTTTTCCTGCCGCCTGGCTTTTGCTCTGCCTGATTGCGAGTATTCAACCGGCATCCGTCGTGGCGGCTACCGAGCAGGATCAGGCAACCGGCAGTTTCCACGTCGCACCGATAGACACCGCACCTGTAAAAAAAGCCTCGGCGGCGAGTAAGCAGGCTGCGCCCGTGAAAAAGCGTCCGCCCATTGCCTCCAAATCGAAACCGGCCAGCGAGGTGGTAAAGACCGAGCTTCCATCTGCCAAGCTGGACCTGAGCTTGCCCAAGGATATGGTTCAAGAGCTCAAGCCGGTCGGAACGGTGCCGTTGGTCAGGCGTGAACCGTTGTTACCCCAGATGTTCGGTGACAAAAGCGGCAGCAGCGAGTTCCAGCTCAATGGCCGCCTGCTCAGCAACGAAATGCAGCTGCAACTGCGAAATGAAGAACGCCACGAGGTCGAAGGCGCGGCACTGGATTTCGAGTTCAAGCAGTAACCCCGTCAGGATCCGCGAGCCGCAGGCCAGACGCTTTGTCGGAGACTGGCCGGTCATGCCCGTTTGCGTTGAAAAACCCGCTCGCAGGTAATTTAAAACAACTGTTTAAGCGGGTACTCTGTGCCCCGTCCATTAACACATTGCTCGTCGCGAGGAGCTTGTCGTCATGAAATGCCGTGAGGGCTGTGGCGCTTGTTGCATTGCCCCTTCCATCAGTTCGCCGATTCCCGGTATGCCAAACGGCAAGGCCGCGGGGCAGCGTTGCCTGCAACTTTCCTCCGATAACCTTTGCAGTATTTTCGGCCAGCCGGAACGGCCGACGGTGTGTTCTGCCTTCGAGGCCGACCCCGAGGTGTGCGGAAGCAGCAGCGAAGAGGCTATCCGGTTGATTGGCTGGTGGGAACAAATGACGGCGGCGTGATGTGTGGGCTTGCACCTCCGAAAAACCTGAAGGTGATCGGAGGTGCAAGCCCAACGAACGGAACTTCAACAATAAGGAATAAGACTATGGGTTCGCTGCATCGTATGGCTGTGTTGTGTGGTTTGACGGTTGCGCTGGCTACCTCGACGGCCCAGGCCGAAGACTGGAAAGTCAAAAAGGACGAAGACGGCATCAAGATCTCCCTGAGTGAAGTGGCCGGCTCCGACTACAAGGCTTACCAGGGCGTCACATTGATGAAGACCACCATGGCCAAGCTGCGTGCGTTGCAGGAAGACGTGCCCGGAGCCTGCGCCTGGATTCACGAATGCAAAACCCAGAAGCTGCTCAAGCACGAAGGTGACCAGAGCTGGACCTACACCCAGTTCAACACCCCGTGGCCGGTTACTCCCCGTGATTCGGTGTTGCACGTCACCACCATCGAAGGCGCCGATGGCAGCCTGACCCGCAAGCTTGAAGGCGTACCGAAGTACATTCCTGAAGAAAAAGGCTTCGTCCGGGTCGCCAAGGTCGACGGTTTCTGGAAGTTCGTCCCCAAGGGCGACCAGATCGAAGTGACCTATCAGGTGCACACTGAGCCGGGCGGCAGCGTGCCGTCGATGGTGGCCAACAAGTTCGTGGTGGATGCCCCGTTCAATACCTTGAAAGCCCTCAAGGAACGCGCCGAGAAGTAAATGTCTCGCGCTTTTGAGGTGACTTCGTAACGCCCCGACTCGATCGGGGCGTTTGCGTTTTTGACCGCTGCGCAGGCTTTAATTTGTTTCTGGATATGCGTTGCACGAAATTTTCACCCACTCTCCAAGACAATTCGCCGGCTCTCCCGTAACACCCTGTGTATTGCTGAATGCAGGATGAAAGAGTCGGGATGAGGGTAGTTATCAATGGCAATGCTGCCGTTGATCGTGCAACATTTGCGCACCGCGCAAACCCCCAGGCCTGGTACGGGCCGAAAAGAGGGCAAGGCGCAGCTGTATTTTTGAAACTTCAACTTCCAATGGGTCCTAAAACGACATGGCAATCCCGGACGCCCTGAATCAGCAGCGAGCTTCTAGTCGCCTGCTGCAACCGACCGTCAAATCGCATCTGGCCTACACGCTGTTGTGTGCCCTGGTCATGATGGTCATGTTCAGCCTGCTGCGCGTCGCGCTGCTGGCTTACAACAGCTCGATGATCCTCGACACACCGGCCTCGACCTTCCTCGAGGCATTCGCCAACGGTCTGCGTTTCGACCTGCGCCTGGTGGTCTATCTCAGTATCCCGTTGCTGCTGGCCTTGTTCAGTGCCCGGGCCATGGCCGCACGCGGGTTGTTCCGTCTGTGGTTGACGATCGTCTCCAGCATTGCGCTGTTCCTGGGCCTGATGGAGATGGACTTCTATCGTGAGTTCCACCAGCGCCTCAACGGGCTGGTCTTCCAGTACGTCAAGGAAGATCCGAAAACCGTGATGAGCATGCTCTGGTACGGTTTCCCGGTGGTCCGTTACCTGCTGGCCTGGGCCGTGGGCACCTGGATCCTGAGCCTGGCGTTCAAGGGCGCCGACCGTGCGACCCGCCCTCGTGGCCCGTTCAGTGGCGGCAGCATCGGCACACGCCAGGTTGCGCCGTGGTACTCGCGTATCGCGGTATTCGTGGTGTGCCTGCTGGTTTGCGTGGTCGCTGCCCGTGGCACCCTGCGCCAGGGCCCGCCGCTGCGTTGGGGTGACGTCTATACCACCGACTCGAATTTTGCCAACCAGTTGGGCCTCAACGGCACGTTGTCGCTGGTAGCCGCCGCCAAGAGCCGGATGTCCGAAGATCGCGACAATATCTGGAAGGCGACCCTGCCGCAGCCACAAGCCCAGCAAGTGGTGCGTGACATGCTGGTGCTGCCGGCCGAGAAACTGGTGGATGCCGACACCGCGGCGGTACGTCGCGATTACACCCCTCCAGCCGACAAGACCCTGCCGATCAAGAACGTCGTCGTAATCCTGATGGAAAGCATGGCTGGTCACTCGGTGGGTGCTCTGGGTGGCCCGGGCAACATCACGCCTTACCTCGACAAACTGTCGAAGGAGGGCTTGCTGTTCGACCGCTTCTTCTCCAACGGTACCCATACCCACCAGGGCATGTTCGCCACCATGGCCTGCTTCCCGAACCTGCCGGGCTTCGAATACCTGATGCAGACCCCGGAAGGCAGCCACAAGCTGTCCGGTCTGCCGCAGTTGCTCAGCGCCCGCGACTTCGACGACGTGTATGTCTACAACGGCGATTTCGCCTGGGACAACCAGTCGGGTTTCTTCAGCAACCAGGGCATGACCAACTTCATCGGCCGTAACGATTTCGTGAATCCGGTGTTCTCTGATCCGACCTGGGGCGTGTCCGACCAGGACATGTTCGACCGTGGCCTGGTCGAACTCAAGGCGCGGGAAAACGGCAAGCCGTTCTATGCCTTGCTGCAAACCCTGTCCAACCACACGCCTTACGCCTTGCCGACGCCATTGCCGGTTGAGCGCGTGACCGATCGTGGCAACCTGAACGAACACCTGACCGCCATGCGTTACTCGGACTGGGCGCTGGGCCAGTTCTTTGAAAAGGCCCGAAAGGAGCCGTACTTCAAGGAAACCCTGTTTGTCATCGTCGGTGACCACGGTTTTGGTAACGAACAGCAGATCACCGAAATGGACCTGGGCCGCTTCAACGTGCCGATGCTGATGATCGCGCCGGGCATCCAGGACAAATTCGGCCAGCGTGACCACACCGTGGGCACTCAGATCGACATCGTGCCGACCATCATGGGCCGCATTGGTGGTGAGGTGCGTCATCAGTGCTGGGGGCGCGACCTGCTCAACCTGCCCGAAGGCGACGCCGGTATTGGTGTGATCAAGCCGTCGGGCAGCGAGCAGACCACGGCCATCCTTACCGCAGACCAGATTCTGGTCCTGCCGAAGGACAAGGACATGGCGCCGAAGTTGTATCAGTATGAATTGGGGGACAAGCCTCGCGCCGAAGTCATTGCCGATGCGCCGCGTACCGCCGAGTTGAAACTCAAGCTCGAAGCGTTCCTGCAAACAGCGACCAAGAGCCTGCTGGACAACACCGCCGGTGTTGTTGATGGCAAGCCGGACTAAGTTGTGACGCAATAGAAAAGAGGCCCTTCAAGGGCCTCTTTTTTTTGCCTGGCGGATATTTATATTCGGCCAAGCAAGAGCAGGATCAACAGCACCACCAATACGACGCCGATGATTCCGGACGGGCCGTAACCCCAACTTCTGGAGTGCGGGAAGACCGGTAAACCACCGATCAGTAACAGGATCAGAATGATGATCAGTATTGTGCCCATGTCTATTTCCTTGTCGAAAATGCAGTGGATTGACCATGCCAATCAAGGTCAGCTGGAATGAAGTAGATTCGAGCTGCTTAAAAATTCCGACTCTTGCGGTTGCAGGAAAATTCCAAGTTTTTTTGAAGTATTTCGGACGGGTTCTTATTTCTTTTGTAGTTGCCTTGGTTGCGTCTGGCGCTCCCGCAGTTTGCTCGGGCCATTCAGCAATCTGATGGAGCGTGGGTCGGGCAACTTCCTTCGCTACACTCGGTGCATCTTCCGAGAACAACAAGGCTGTTTGCTATGCAAAATCGCATGATGATCACTGGTGCAGGCTCTGGCCTGGGTCGCGAAATCGCGCTGCGCTGGGCGCGTGAAGGCTGGCAACTGGCCTTGTCGGACGTTAGCGAGCCCGGCTTGCAGGAAACCCTCAAGCTGGTCCGCGAAGCGGGCGGCGACGGTTTTATCCAGCGTTGCGACGTACGCGATTACAGCCAGTTGACTGCGTTCGCCCAGGCCTGCGAGGTCAAGCTCGGCGGCATCGATGTCATCGTCAATAACGCGGGTGTAGCGTCTGGAGGGTTTTTCAGTGAGTTGTCCCTGGAGGACTGGGACTGGCAGATCGCGATCAACCTGATGGGCGTGGTCAAGGGCTGCAAGGCTTTCCTGCCACTGCTGGAAAAAAGCAAAGGTAAAATCATCAACATCGCGTCCATGGCGGCGCTGATGCAAGGCCCGGCGATGAGCAACTACAACGTGGCCAAGGCGGGCGTGGTGGCGTTGTCCGAAAGCCTGCTGATCGAGCTGGCGCATCAGGAAGTCGGCGTGCATGTGGTGTGTCCGTCGTTCTTCCAGACCAACCTGCTGGACTCCTTCCGCGGCCCGACTCCGGCCATGAAAGCCCAGGTCGGCAAGTTGCTGGAAAGCTCGCCGATCAGCGCTGCCGACATCGCCGACTACATCTATCGGCAGGTCGCCGCCGGCGAGTTCATGATCCTGCCCCACGAGCAGGGACGCATGGCCTGGGCGATCAAGCAGAAGAACCCGCAATTGCTCTACAACGAAATGACCGCCATGGCCGACAAAATGCGCGCCAAGGCCAGGCAATCGGCAAGCTGATCTTGCCCGCAGGCAATGCTGTGGTTAGGGTGGCCGCCATCGGCCATCCTCGCGAGACGCTTGCATGCTCAATTACCTGTGGTTTTTCCTCGCCGCGCTGTTCGAAATTGCCGGTTGTTTTGCCTTCTGGATGTGGTTGCGCCAGGGTAAAAGCATGTGGTGGGTGGTGCCGGCGCTCCTGAGCCTGACCCTGTTTGCCCTGCTGCTGACCCGGATCGAAGCCACCTACGCCGGCCGCGCCTATGCCGCTTACGGAGGCATCTACATCATTGCCTCGATCGGCTGGTTGGCCGTGGTCGAGCGGATTCGCCCCCTGGGTTCGGACTGGCTCGGCGTGGCGCTGTGTGTGATCGGCGCGAGCATCATTCTGTTCGGGCCTCGATTCTCCGTGTCCTGACAGACCAGCCCCTACATTCAATCGGCCTGTCAGACCTTTCCGTAAGTGCCGTACGTCAAGGGCTGTCAGTCCGGTCTGGTTTGCTGTCGGAGCATTGTGGGTGTACGTCGGGCCGGGCATCTTCAAGGGCCAGAAACCCCTGAAGGACACTCCTCATGCTCGTACTCACTCGTGTTGTGGGCGAAACCATTTCCATCGGTGACAACATTACCGTGCGCGTTCTCGCGATCAATGGAAACAACATTCGCTTTGGCGTCGAAGCGCCCCGGGACGTCAACGTGCACCGCTGCGAAATCTACGAACGCATCCAGAAAAAACTGGCGAAAACCAAGGGGCGCTGAAGACTTCAGTCAAAC
Organism: Pseudomonas monachiensis; assembly: GCF_047345015.1. Taxonomy (NCBI): domain Bacteria; kingdom Pseudomonadati; phylum Pseudomonadota; class Gammaproteobacteria; order Pseudomonadales; family Pseudomonadaceae; genus Pseudomonas; species Pseudomonas monachiensis. Next base: position 4,562,665 of record NZ_CP178857.1, on the reverse strand, counting down.
AGGTGTTTGGGCACGTCGTGCTTGAGCATCAGTTGGCACTGCTCGCTTTCCGGGTCGAAGACAATCAGTGCCTGGCCCTTGGTCAGCGCCTGGCGCACGCGCAGTACACGGGTTTCCAGGGGCGTGTCGTCACCATTGTCCGTGCCGTCGCGGGTCACGAAATCCTCGATCAGGCGGGTGAGGGTGTCGACTTGGAGTTGGTCGTGGGGGATCAGCATAGGCACCTCGGTTGGATCAATGGCGCGATGCTACGGCGATTGGCCGGTATCGGCTAGCCTGGGATTTGATGTCGTCTGCTCTGACGCCATCGCGAGCAAGCTCGCTCCCACAGGGTTCAGTGGCGAACCGGGTAATTGTGTTCACCACCGATCAACTGTGGGAGCGAGCTTGCTCGCGATGGCGATCTCTCCAGCAACAAAAAAACCGGATCAGCTCTCCGAACGCTGCCCCACCAGGCTGTCCACCGACGGTACCCGCGTGTCGCTTTCCATCTGAGTGTCATGTTCGAGCTGATGGCTGAAGCGATCCAGTGAGCCCTTGGCCGGTTGTGCATCGCTGGCAAACACGGGCGGGCTGAGGATGTACGCACCGAGCAGGCGGCTCAGGGCGGCGAGGCTGTCGATGTGAGTGCGCTCGTAACCGTGGGTGGCATCGCAGCCGAAGGCGAGCAGGGCGGTGCGAATATCGTGGCCGGCGGTGACCGCCGAGTGTGCGTCGCTGAAGTAGTAGCGGAACAGGTCCCGGCGTGCCGGCAACTCGTTGTCGCTGGCCAGGCGCAAGAGGTGGCGCGACAGGTGATAGTCATAGGGCCCGCCGGAATCCTGCATCGCGATGCTCACCGCGTGCTCGCTGGAGTGTTGGCCTGGCGCGACCGGTGCGATGTCGATGCCGACGAACTCACTGACATCCCAGGGCAGCGCCGCCGCCGCGCCGCTGCCGGTTTCTTCGGTGATGGTGAACAGCGGATGGCAGTCGATCATCAGTTCTTCGCCACTGTCGACGATGGCCTTGAGCGCCGCCAGCAGTGCGGCCACCCCGGCCTTGTCGTCGAGGTGACGGGCACTGATGTGGCCGCTTTCGGTGAACTCCGGCAGCGGGTCGAAGGCGACGAAATCGCCGACGCTGATGCCCAGCGACTCGCAGTCGGCACGGGTGGCGCAGTAGGCGTCCAGGCGCAACTCGATGTGATCCCAACTGATTGGCATCTCATCCACGGCGGTATTGAATGCGTGCCCGGAAGCCATCAGCGGCAAGACGCTGCCACGGATCACACCACTGTCGGTAAACAGGCTGACCCGGCTGCCCTCGGCAAAACGGCTGGACCAGCAGCCGACGGGCGCGAGGGTCAGGCGGCCGTTGTCTTTCACTGCACGTACCGCCGCGCCGATGGTGTCCAGGTGGGCGGAAACGGCGCGGTCGGGGCTGTTCTTCTTGCCCTTGAGCGTGGCGCGGATGGTGCCGCGACGGGTCAGCTCGAAGGGAATGCCCAGTTCTTCAAGGCGTTCGGCGACGTAGCGCACGATGGTGTCGGTGAACCCGGTGGGGCTGGGAATGGCGAGCATTTCCAGCAGCACTTTTTGCAGGTAACCGAGGTCCGGCTCGGGGATTTTGCTGGTCATGGAAACTCCTGATTGGTTATCGCCTGTTCGGCCGCCTTCGCGAGCAAGCCCGCTCCCACAGGGGAATGCGATCACATGTGGGAGCGGGCTTGCTCGCGAAGGGGCCAGCCCAGGCAACGCATCACTAAGAGACCACCGGCTGACTGTACGGAAACAACAGATCCACAAACCGCTCCGCTGTCGGCTGCGGTTCATGGTTGGCCAGCCCGGCTCGTTCGTTGGCTTCGATAAACACATAGTCCGGCTGGTCAGCGGCCGTCACCATCAGGTCGAGGCCAACCATGGGAATGTCCAGTGCCCGCGCGGCCCGTACCGCCGCATCCACCAGCGTCGGGTGCAGGATCGCCGTGACGTCTTCAAGCACGCCGCCGGTATGAAGGTTCGCCGTGCGTCGCACGAACAGGTGCTCACCGGCCTGCAGAATGCTGCTGTAGTCGTATCCGGCTGCACGCAAGGTGCGCTGGGTTTCCTGGTCCTGCGGGATCTTGCTTTCGCCGCCCGTGGCCGCCTGTCGCCGCCGGCTCTGGGCTTCGATCAATGCACCGATGGAGTGCTGGCCGTCGCCCACCACTTCGGCTGGCCGGCGAATGGCGGCAGCGACCACTTCAAAACCGATCACCACAATGCGCAGGTCCAGGCCTTCGTGGAAACTTTCCAGCAGCACGCGGCTGTCGAAGTGGCGAGCGGCTTCTATGGCTTGCTGCACTTCCTCGATGGTGCGCAAATCCACCGCCACCCCTTGGCCCTGTTCACCATCCAGCGGCTTGACCACCACGCGCTGGTGTTCATCGAGGAAGGCCAGGTTGTCATCGGCGTTACCCGCCAGTTGCTGCGCCGGCAGGTTCAAGCCGGCAGCCTTGAGCACTTTGTGGGTCAGGCTTTTGTCCTGGCACAGGGTCATGCTGACGGCGCTGGTCAGGTCGCTCAGGGATTCGCGGCAGCGTACCCGGCGCCCGCCATGGCTGAGGGTGAACATCCCGGCGTCGGCGTCATCGACATGCACATCGATGCCACGACGGTGTGCTTCCTCGACAATGATCCGCGCGTAGGGGTTGAACGCGGCTTCCGGGCCGGGCCCGAGAAACAGCGGCTGATTGATGCCGTTCTTGCGCTTGATGGCGAAGGTCGTCAGGTTGCGAAAGCCGAGCTTGGCGTAAAGGCTTTTCGCCTGGCGGTTGTCGTGCAGCACCGACAGGTCGAGGCAGGCAAGCCCGCGACTCATGAAGTGTTCGATCAAATGCCGCACCAGCACTTCACCGACACCCGGCCGCGCACAATGCGGGTCGACCGCCAGGCACCACAGGCTGCTGCCGTTCTCCGGATCATTGAAGGCCTTGTGGTGGTTGAGGCCCATGACGCTGCCGATGACTGCGCCGCTGTCTTCGTCTTCGGCCAGCCAGTACACCGGGCCGCCCAGATGACGCGGCGTCAGCAGGGTGGCATCGATGGGCAACATGCCGCGGGCCTGATACAGCTGGTTGATCGCCTGCCAGTCGGCATCGCTTTGCGCGCGTCGAATGCGGAAACCGCGAAACACCCGGGTTGCCTGCCGGTAGTCGCTGAACCACAGGCGCAAGGTATCGGACGGGTCGAGGAACAGCTGCGTCGGCTCCAGCCCCAGTACTTGCTGGGGCGCGGCGACGTACAGGGCAATGTCCCGCTCGCCGGGTTGCTCGTTGAGCAACTCTCCGGCCAGGCTCGCGGCATCGGCAAAGGTGTGTCCGATCAGCAAGCGCCCCCAGCCGCAATGCACGGCGATCGGCGCACCGCCGAGTTCACAGCGATCCTCGGCCAGGCGTGCCTGCAAGCGTTCATAGGAGGGTGACTGGCCGCGCAACAGGCGTTGGCTGATAGCCGTGGCGTGAGGTTTCATCGGTCAGATTCCTTGTTCGCTGAGCCACAGGTTGAGGGCCGCCAGTTGCCACAGCTTCGAGCCGCGTAACGGTGTCAATTGCCCCTGTGGATCAGTCAGTAGACGGTCGAGCATCGCGGGGTTGAACAGGCCGCGATCCTGGCTGGGATCAAGCAGCAGTTCGCGCACCCATTCCAGCGTATCGCCCTGCAAATGCTTGAGGCCCGGCACCGGGAAGTAACCTTTCTTGCGGTCGATCACTTCACTGGGAATCACTTGTCGCGCGGCTTCTTTCAAGACTTGCTTGCCGCCGTCCGGCAGTTTGAAACGCCCCGGAATCCGTGCCGAGAGCTCCACCAGGCGGTAGTCGAGAAACGGCGTGCGCGCTTCCAGGCCCCAGGCCATGGTCATGTTGTCGACCCGTTTGACCGGGTCGTCCACCAGCATCACCGTACTGTCCAGACGCAAGGCCTTGTCCACCGCCGTATCGGCACCGGGCTGGGCGAAATGGGCTTTGACGAAGTCACCGGCGGCGTCATTCGCGGTCAGCCATTTCGGTTGCACGGTGGCGGCGTAGTCGTCGTAACTGCGGTCGAAAAATGCTTCGCGGTACGCGGCATATGGATCGCTCGCGCCGTCCACTTGCGGATACCAGTGGTAACCGGCGAACAGTTCATCGGCGCCCTGGCCGCTCTGGACCACCTTGCAATGTTTGGCCACTTCCCGAGACAACAGGTAGAAGGCGATGCAGTCGTGGCTGACCATCGGTTCGCTCATGGCACGGAACGCGGCGGGCAGTTGTTCGATGATTTCCTTTTCGTCGATGCGCAGTTGGTGATGTTGCGTGCCGTAGTGTCGGGCGATCAGGTCCGAATACTGGAACTCGTCCCCGCGCTCGCCACCGGCATCCTGGAAACCGATGGAGAAGGTCGACAGATTGTCCACGCCGACTTCCCGCAACAGGCCCACCAGCAGACTTGAGTCGACGCCGCCGGACAACAGCACGCCGACATCCACTGCCGCGCGTTGGCGGATGGCGACCGCTTCGCGGGTGCTGTCGAGCACACGGTCGCGCCAGTCTTCGAGGGTCAGATCCATCTCATCGGCGTGAGGGCCATAGGGCAGGGTCCACCAGGTTTTCTGCTCGGTGCGGCCATCGGCTTCGATGCGCATCCAGGTGGCCGGCGGCAGTTTTTCGATGCCCGCCAGCAAGGTGCGCGGTGCCGGGACCACGGCGTGGAAATTCAGATAGTGATTGAGCGCCACGGGATCGAGGATCGGGCTGATGTCGCCGCCCTTGAGCAATGCCGGCAGCGCCGAGGCGAAGCGCAGGCGCTGGCCGGTGCGTGACAGGTACAGCGGTTTCACGCCGAGACGGTCGCGGGCGATGAACAGGCGTTGGGCATCGCGCTCCCAAACGGCAAAGGCAAACATGCCGTTGAGTTTTGGCAGCAAGGCTTCGCCCCAGGCGTGATAGCCCTTGAGCAAGACTTCGGTGTCGCCACCGGAATAGAAGGCGTAACCCAGGTTTTCCAGTTCCGCGCGCAGTTCCGGAAAGTTGTAGATCGCCCCGTTGAAGGCCAGGGACAAGCCCAGTTGCGGGTCGATCATCGGCTGCGCCGAGCCGTCCGACAGGTCCATGATTTTCAGGCGCCGATGGCCCAGGGCAACCGGTCCCTGGCTATGAAATCCCCAGGCGTCGGGGCCGCGAGGGGCCAGGTGGTGGGTGATTCGTTCAATGGCTGCAAGGTCTGCAGGTTGGTGATCAAAACGTAACTCGCCAGCTAATCCGCACATAAATTCCTTACCGGTTTTTCCGTTGGGGAGGGTCGATCGATACCGCACCGAAACAGCGGGTGCTCAGAAAGTGACCCTCATCGGTAAGGGGAGTTTTAGATCGATGAGTTATATGCGCGACTGGCCACGGCCGAATCGCCCGGTGAGGGCGACTTCGGCTGCTGTATCGACTACTTGCCCCGGATCAGGCGCCGCAGGGCAAACCGGTTGGGGTGACAGGCTTCAGCCACACTTCTGGGCAACGGCAGGGGTTCGTTGTCCAGCCAGGCTGCCAGCAGTTCTGCGGACAGCGGCGCGGTGATCAGGCCGCGCGAGCCGTGACCGCTGTTGATGTACAAACCGTCAAGCCATGGGCATTCGACGTCCGGTACCTGCCGTGCGTCCTTGCTTAGTGCTGCATACACCTGAGTGAACACCTGGGTATCGGCCAGCGGGCCGACGATTGGCAAGTAGTCGGGGCTGGTGCAACGAAAGGCAGCGCGACCCTGGAGACTTTCAGGTGCAAGTTTATCGGCCTGTAGACGCTCGACCAGGTCGTGGGAAATCTCTTCGAGCATGGCCAGGTTGCCCAGGTGTTCTGCCGTGGTCGGCGTCAGGTCATCGCTCTTGAAATCGAAACTGGCTCCCAGGGTATGTTCGCCCAAGCGGGCAGGGGCGACATAGCCTTCGGCACATACCACGGTGCTCAGTGCCTGGCTTTGCGGGGTTTGCGCCAGGCGGGTGATTTGCCCGCGAATGCGTTTGAGCGGCAACTCGGCGCTTTCGGGGAAACGCTGGATTTCAGCCGCGCCGGCGAGTACCACCACGGGGGCGTCGGCAAGCAATCGCTCGCCGTCCCAGGCTTGCCAACGGCCTTCAACCTTGCGCAGTTCCAGCGCATCGTGATGGGTGAGCAGTTGAATCTGTGGATGCGCAGCCTGCCACTGGCACAGCGCCGGTGGGTGGACCCAGCCGCCTTCGGGATAGAACAGGCCTCCCTGTGCCAGCCCGATACCGGCCACGGCCTGTGCCTCGGTTTGATCCAGCAGGTGCAACAAGTCCGCCGCAAACGCCGCGGCCAACTGCGCCTGACGCTCGGCCTCCTTGGCATTGAAGGCCAGTTGCAACACGCCGCAATCGTCCCAGTCGCGGCCCCGTTGCAAGTGTTCGAGCAGGCGTCGGGTGTAGCCGAATCCGCTGACGATCATTTGCGACAGCGCCGTGCCGTGGGCGGATAACTTCAGGTAGAGCACGCCCTGCGGGTTACCCGAGGCTTCCCGGGCGATGTCGTCGTGGCGCTCCAGCACTGTCACTTGCCAGCCCCGCGCGGCGAGGCTGGCGGCGCTGGCACAACCGGCCAGGCCGGCACCGATCACCAGTGCCTGGCGCTCGCCGGTCAGCGGAGTTGGGCGGGCGAACCAGGGTTTATCCAGGGCCGGAGCCGGCGTTTCCTGGGGCCAGCCGAGGAACTCGCCGCGCAGGATCTCCCATTTGTGGCCGATGCCGGGGGTGCGTTTCATCTTGAAGCCGGCGGCGTTGAGCAGGCGCCGCACCCAGCCGGTGCTGGTGAAAGTGCTGATGGATGCACCGGGAGCGGCCAGGCGAGCCAGTTCGGCAAACAGTTCGGCGGTCCACATGTCGGGGTTTTTCGCCGGGGCGAAACCGTCGAGGAACCAGGCGTCGATTCGGGCATCGAGTTGCGGCAGTTGCTCCAGTGCATCGCCGATCAGCAGCGTCAGGGTCACGCGGCCGTGGTCCAGCGTCAGGCGCTGAAAGCCCTGATGGATGGCCACGTATTGCTCCAGCAGTTGATCGGCAAACACCTTGAGTTCCGGCCATAGCGCCAGGGCCCGCTGCAAGTCGGCCGGGCTCAGCGGGTACTTCTCGACGCTGACAAAATGCAACCGCGCACCGGCCGCGGCGTGTTGCTCGAACACCTGCCAGGCGCACAGGAAATTCAGCCCGGTGCCGAACCCCGTTTCCCCGATGACCAGCCGCCCGCCTTCGGGCAAGGCCGCAAAGCGCTCCGCCAAACGGTTCTGTTCGATAAAGACATAGCGGGTTTCGTCCAGCCCCGACTGGTCGGAGAAATACACATCGTCGAACACTCGCGAATACGGGCGACCTTGGTCGTCCCAGTCGAGTTGGGCGTGGGGCAATACAGGTTTCATGGCAGGCTCGGCAACGGCAAGGCCGCCATTCTAGCCGATCGCAGGCGTGGTGCTTGATCCGTGGCAAGACATGCATTGGCCGAGGACGGGAAAATCCCTGCTGGCCTTCAGTTCAATCCGCTAGTCTTGCTCACATCTGGAAGGGAGCCGCTCATGTTTGAATCCGCCGAAATCGATCACGCCATCGACAAAGAAACCTACGACGCCGAAATCCCGGCCCTGCGCGAAGCGTTGCTCGAAGCGCAATTCGAATTGCAGCAGCAACGCCGCTTTCCGGTGATCATTTTGATCAATGGCATCGAAGGTGCCGGCAAGGGTGAGACGATCAAGGTGCTCAACGAGTGGATGGACCCGCGCCTGATCGAGGTCCGCACCTTCGATCAGCAAACCGACGAAGAACTGGCGCGGCCCCCGGCCTGGCGGTACTGGCGGATGCTCCCGGCCAAGGGGCGCATGGGGATTTTCTTCGGCAACTGGTACAGCCAGATGCTGCAGGGGCGGGTCCATGGCGAGTTCAAGGATCCGCGCCTGGACCAGGCGATCAACGGCGCCGAGCGCCTGGAAAAGATGCTTTGCGACGAAGGTGCGCTGATCTTCAAGTTCTGGTTTCACCTCTCCAAGAAGCAAATGAAGGCACGCCTCAAGGCGCTGGCCGACGATCCGCTGCACAGCTGGCGCATCAGCCCGCTGGACTGGCAGCAGTCGCAAACGTACGACAGGTTCGTGAAGTATGGTGAACGGGCGCTGCGCCGCACCAGCCGTGACTATGCACCCTGGCATGTGATCGCCGGAGTGGATGCCCACTATCGCAGCCTGGCCGTGGGACGGATTCTGCTGGCGGGCCTGCAAGGCGCATTGAAGCGACCGAAGATCCATCCGGAAAAGGTCAGCGCAGCGCCAGTGTTCCCCAGTGTCGATCAAGTGAACCTGATCGACAGCCTGGACCTGACCCTGCAGTTGGACAAAGAAGATTACGAAGAACAGCTGATCACCGAGCAGGCGCGGTTTTCCGGGTTGATGCGTGACAAACGCATGCGTCGCCACGCGTTGGTGGCAGTGTTCGAGGGCAATGACGCGGCCGGCAAGGGCGGGGCGATCCGCCGGGTAGCGGCAGCGCTTGATCCGCGCCAGTACAGCATCGTGCCGATTGCCGCGCCCACCGAGGAAGAACGGGCGCAACCGTATCTGTGGCGTTTCTGGCGGCACCTGCCGGCCCGGGGCAAGTTCACCGTGTTCGACCGCTCATGGTATGGCCGGGTGTTGGTGGAGCGCATCGAAGGTTTTTGCAGCCCGGCGGACTGGCTGCGTGCCTACGGTGAAATCAACGATTTCGAAGAGCAGCTCACCGACGCCGGTGTGATCGTGGTCAAGTTCTGGCTGTCCATCGACAAACTGACGCAACTGGAGCGCTTCGAGGCGCGCGAAAAGATTCCCTTCAAGCGCTTCAAGATCACTGAAGACGACTGGCGCAACCGTGAAAAGTGGGACGATTATCGCGGGGCGGTCGGCGATATGGTCGACCGTACCAGCACCGAGATTGCGCCATGGACCCTGGTGGAAGCCAACGACAAGCGCTGGGCACGGGTCAAGGTGCTGCGCACCATCAACCGGGCGCTGGAGCAGGCTTTCGAAAAAACCGACCGGCATGAACGCAAGCGCAAGGACAAGGATTGAGGTCATGGTTACGCATACGCGAGGTGAATGATCGTCGCGGTCGGTGAAGGGCTGGACTTATGCTCGATCCACTCTCAACCGATAACAACAATGAGGTATGCCATGCGTGAAGTGGTGATCGTCGACAGCGTGCGGACCGGCCTGGCCAAATCCTTTCGCGGTAAATTCAACATGACCCGCCCGGACGACATGGCGGCACACTGTGTCGATGCGCTGTTGGCGCGCACCGGAATCGATCCGGCGAGCGTCGAGGACTGCATCGTCGGCGCCGGCTCCAACGAAGGCGCCCAGGGTTTCAATATCGGTCGCAACGTCGCGGTGCTCTCGCGCCTGGGCATCGGCACGGCCGGCATGACCCTCAACCGGTTCTGTTCCTCGGGCTTGCAGGCGATCGCCATTGCCGCCAACCAGATCGCTTCGGGGTGCAGCGACATCATCGTCGCCGGTGGCGTCGAGTCCATCAGCCTGACCATGAAAAGCGTCAACACCGACAACCTGATCAACCCGCTGCTCAAGGAACAGGTGCCGGGCATCTACTTCCCGATGGGCCAGACTGCTGAAATCGTCGCGCGTCGGTACAACGTCAGCCGTCAGGAGCAGGACCTATACGCGCTGCAAAGCCAGCAGCGCACCGCAGAGGCTCAGGCCGCCGGGCTGTTCACTGATGAAATCGTGCCGATGGCGGTGAAGTATCGCGTCGAAGACAAGGCCACAGGTCAGGCACAGATCCTCGACGGCATCGTCGACCGCGATGACTGCAACCGCCCGGACACCACCCTGGAAAGCCTGGCCGGATTGAAACCGGTGTTCGCCGAAGATGGCTCGGTCACGGCGGGCAACTCTTCGCAGTTGTCTGACGGCGCGTCCATGACCCTGGTGATGAGCCTGGAGAAAGCGCTGGAACTGGGGCTCAAGCCGAAAGCGTTCTTCCGTGGTTTTACCGTCGCCGGTTGCGCGCCGGACGAAATGGGCATCGGCCCGGTGTTCTCGGTACCGAAACTGCTCAAGGCCAAAGGCTTGCGGATTGACGACATCGACCTGTGGGAACTCAACGAAGCGTTCGCCTCGCAGTGCCTGTACAGCCGCAACCGCCTGGAAATCGACAACGCCCGGTACAACGTCAACGGCGGCTCGATTTCCATCGGTCACCCGTTCGGCATGACCGGTTCGCGTCAGGTCGGGCATCTGGTTCGTGAATTGCAGCGACGCAATTTGCGGTATGGCATCGTCACCATGTGCGTGGGTGGCGGGATGGGGGCGACCGGGCTGTTTGAAGCAGTGCGTTAATTTTCATTGTTTTGTGTGACTTGTTAGATCGCATTCGTCGGAACGCCGCCCGGAGCAAGCCCGCTCCCACATTCAACCGTATATACCTTGAGTACTCGGTCAAATGTGGGAGCGGCGGTGCGACGATTCGACTTGCTCGCGAATGCAGACGACGCGGTTTACCGGCTCATCCATAGCCCCCTCAAAGATTACGACCCGCACAGTTTCATTCGCGGCCAGTCCGAAACTGTGCCTGTGTACGCTACCGCTGCGAGCCTAGAATGACGACTCTTGTCAGTTGGCGCTGGGGTTCACATGCACATTTCATCGGGTCGCTGGGGTTACGGTCTGTTCCTGGCCTTGTTGACCGCGTTGTTGTGGGGAATCCTGCCGATCAAGCTCAAGCAAGTGTTGCTGGTGATGGACCCGGTGACGGTGACCTGGTTTCGCCTGCTGGTGTCCGGCGGCTGCCTGTTCATTTACCTGGCGGCCACCAGGCGCCTTCCCAGTCGCAAAGTGCTCGGTCCTCGTGGTGGCTGGCTGGTGCTGATGGCGGTGCTCGGCCTGGTCGGTAACTATGTGTTGTATCTGATGGGCCTGAACCTGCTCAGCCCCGGCACGGCGCAACTGGTGGTGCAGATGGGCCCGATCATGCTGCTGATCGCCAGTCTGTTTGTGTTCAAGGAGCGTTTCAGCCTGGGGCAGGGGATTGGCCTGCTGGTGCTGCTGATCGGCTTTGCGCTGTTTTTCAACCAGCGCTTGAGTGAGTTGCTCACATCGCTGACCGACTACACCGCCGGCGTGCTGCTGGTGCTGCTGGCGTCCACGGTCTGGACCTTCTATGCCCTGGGGCAGAAGCAATTGCTGACGGTGTGGAATTCGCTGCAGGTGATGATGGTGATCTACCTGTTCTGCGCGGCGCTGTTGACGCCGTGGGTGCATCCGCTCGAAGCGTTGCAATTGAACCCCTTGCAGGGTTGGTTGCTGCTGGCCTGCTGTCTCAATACCCTGATTGCCTATGGCGCGTTTGCCGAGGCCCTGGCCCATTGGGAAGCCTCTCGGGTCAGCGCGACGTTGGCCATAACGCCGTTGGTGACCTTTGCCGCGGTTGCCATGGCGGCGTGGCTTTGGCCCGACTATGTGCATGCCGAGACGATCAATGGCCTGGGATATGGCGGTGCGGTGCTGGTGGTGCTGGGGTCGGCGCTGGTGGCGTTGGGGCCTTCGTTGATTGCCGGGCTGAAGGCGCGGAAGGTGCGGATGGCCTGAAGATCAAAAGATCGCAGCCTGCGGCAGCTCCTACATGTAAATGCCTATCCCTGTAGGAGCTGCCGCAGGCTGCGATCTTTTCGCTTCACTGCAAATCTCAGCCCTTGGCCCCAGCCTCCAGCATGTTCTCCGGCCTCACCCACGCATCGAACTCTTCGTCAGTCAGATACCCGAGCTGCAGCGCCGCCTCGCGCAAGGTCAGGCCTTCGCTGTAGGCCTTCTTGGCGATCTCCGCTGATTTGTCATAGCCAATGTGCGGGTTGAGCGCCGTCACCAGCATCAGGCCACGCTCCAGGTGTTCAGCCATTTTTTCCGCATCCGGCTCCAGACCGGCCACGCAGTGCTGCTGGAAGTTGCTGCAGCCATCAGCCAGCAAACGGATCGATTGCAGCAGGTTATGGATGATCACCGGTTTGAACACGTTGAGCTGCAAGTGGCCCTGACTGGCGGCAAAGCCGATGGCGACGTCGTTGCCCAACACCTGGCAGGCCAACATCGACAGCGCTTCACACTGGGTCGGGTTGACCTTTCCCGGCATGATCGAACTACCCGGTTCATTGGCCGGTAGCCTGACTTCGGCGAAGCCGGCGCGCGGGCCGGAACCCAGAAGGCGCAAATCGTTGGCGATTTTCATCAGCGTCACGGCGAGGGTTTTCAGCGCGCCGGACAGCGTGGTCAGCGGCTCATGGCCGGCCAGAGCGGCAAACTTGTTCGGTGCCGTGATGAACGGCAATCCGGAGAGGGCGGCCAATTCCGCGGCGATGGCCTCACCGAAGCCGTGGGGTGAATTGAGCCCGGTGCCGACGGCCGTTCCGCCCTGGGCCAGCTCGCAGACCGCGGGCAGTGCGCTGCGGATCGCCCGCTCGGCGTAATGGAGTTGGGCAATGAAGGCCGATATTTCCTGTCCGAAGCTGATCGGTGTCGCATCCATCATGTGCGTACGGCCGGTCTTGACCAGTTTCATGTGGCGGGCGGCCAGCTCGGCCAGCCCGCCGGACAGTTCGCTGATCGCCGGCAGCAAGTGCTGTTGCACCGCCTGGACGGCGGCGATGTGCATGGCGGTGGGGAAGCAGTCGTTGGAGCTCTGGGAGCGATTGACGTGATCGTTGGGGTGCACCGGGGACTTGCCGCCACGGGGGTTGCCGGCCAGCTCGTTGGCGCGACCGGCGATCACTTCGTTGACGTTCATGTTGCTCTGGGTACCGCTGCCTGTTTGCCAGACCACCAGCGGAAACTGGTCGTCGTGTTCGCCGGCGAGCACTTCGTCGGCCGCCTGCTCGATCAGGCGGGCAATATCGGCGGGCACGTCGCCGTTGCGATCATTGACCCGTGCCGCGGCTTTCTTGATCAGCGCCAAGGCATGCAACACGGCCAGCGGCATGCGTTCGTTGCCGATGGCGAAGTTGATCAGCGAGCGTTGTGTCTGAGCGCCCCAATAGGCTTCATCCGGGACTTCAACCTGGCCGAGGCTGTCGGTTTCGATACGGCTCATCTTGCTCACTCCTGTAGGTCCGATTGCGCAGTTTAGGCCGTGATCGACGGCCGTGGTTCCATCAGTCTGAATTTGACCATTCAACCCCTCTAAATCAGGTGCGACAAGGCTTGGGGTTGAGCGACACACTTTTTTAGGCGCAGAATGGACGCCCTTGGGGTCTTACCTCGCCAGCTAGAAAAGGAAACTCGATGACTCGTCTTCGTGCCATCTGTACCGCCGTTGCTTTGGTCTGCGCCAGCGGCCAGGTTTTTGCCGACACCGCCAGCCATAACGCCAGTGCCGAGGCTTTCCTGACCATGGCGCACGCTGACAAACTGGGCACCCCGGTGTACATGCAAGTACAGCAGATGTTTGCCCAGCGTTTCGAACAGACCAAAGCCCCTGAGTCGAAAAAGGCCGTGCTGGAAACCTACCAGGCCAAGGCCAACGCCGCTCTGGACCAGGCCATTGGCTGGAACAAGCTGAAGCCGGACATGGTCAAGCTCTACACCACCAACTTCACCGAATCCGAGCTCAAGGACCTGGTTGCGTTCTACCAGTCGCCACTGGGCAAGAAAGTCCTGGAAAAAATGCCTCAGCTGACCCAGCAATCGGCCCAGATGACCCAGGCCAAGCTGGAAAGCGCGGTGCCGGTGGTCAACAAGCTGCTGGCTGACATGACCGCCGAGCTGACGCCGAAAGATGCGGCCGCGCCAGCCAAGAAAAAGCCTTAAGCGGAGTCCGGTATGACCATGCAACAACGCATCGAATCGACGCTGGGCCTGCTTCAGCCCGAGCATCTGCAAGTGCTGGATGAAAGCCACATGCACAGCCGTGGGCTGCAAACCCATTTCAAGGCCGTGGTGGTCAGCGCGCAGTTCGAAGGCCTGAACCGGGTCAAGCGTCACCAGAAGGTCTACGGCACGCTCGGCGAGCTGATGGGAGAGTTCCATGCGTTGGCGCTGCATACCTACACGCCAGAGGAATGGGCCCGGATCGACGCGGCTCCGGCCTCGCCGACCTGTGCCGGTGGCAGCAAGCATTAAGCTCAAAAGATCGCAGCCTGCGGCAGCTCCTACAGGAATACGCATTCCCATGTAGGAGCTGCCGCAGGCTGCGATCTTTTTTGTTAGAATGCCCAACGCGCCGCTAACCCGGCGCGTTTTTTTTCGCATCCGGTTCACCCCTTACGAGGGTAGCCACCTGGAGATTTACCCATGACACAACAGATTGTCGTGGCGGCACTGTATAAGTTCGTCACCCTGGAAGATTACGTCGCCCTGCGCGAGCCTCTGTTGCAAGCGATGGTCGACAATGGCATCAAAGGCACCCTGCTGATTGCCGAAGAAGGCATCAACGGCACCGTGTCCGGCAGCCGCGAAGGCATTGACGGGCTGATGGCCTGGCTCAAGAACGACCCGCGCATGGACGACATCGACCATAAAGAGTCGTACTGCGATGAGCAGCCGTTCTACCGCACCAAAGTCAAACTCAAGAAAGAAATCGTCACCCTCGGCGTGGAAGGCGTGGACCCGAACAAAAAGGTCGGCACCTACGTCGATCCGCGGGACTGGAACGCCCTGATCAGCGACCCGGAAGTGTTGTTGATCGACACCCGAAACGATTACGAAGTCTCGATCGGTACCTTCGAAGGCGCCATTGACCCGAAAACCACCAGTTTTCGCGAATTTCCCGACTACATCAAAGCTAACTTCGACCCGGCCGTGCACAAGAAGGTCGCAATGTTCTGTACCGGAGGCATCCGCTGCGAGAAGGCGTCGAGCTACATGCTCAGCGAGGGCTACGGTGAGGTTTTTCACCTAAAGGGCGGCATCCTGAAGTACCTCGAAGAGGTGCCGCAGGAAGAAACCAAGTGGCAGGGCGACTGCTTCGTGTTCGACAACCGCGTGACCGTTCGTCACGACCTGAGCGAAGGCGACTACGATCAATGTCATGCCTGCCGCACGCCGGTGAGCGTGGAAGACCGCGCGTCCGAGCATTACGTGGCCGGCATCAGTTGCCCGCATTGCTGGGATAAGCTGAGTGAGAAGACCCGTCGCAGCGCGATCGACCGGCAGAAGCAGATCGAACTGGCCAAGGCTCGTAACCAGCCTCACCCGATCGGCTTCAACTACAAGCAAGCATCCTCCGAGGCCTGAACCATGTCTGCGCGCCTGCTCTATGTGATGGACCCGATGTGTTCCTGGTGCTGGGGGTTTGCCCCGGTGGCCAACGCACTGGTCGAGCAGGCGCAAGCCGCGGGTGTGGATGTGCATCTGATCGTGGGTGGTTTGCGCACCGGTAGCGGTGCGGCGCTGGAGCCGACCACCCGCCGCTACATCCTGGAACACTGGCAGGCGGTCACCGAGGCCACCGGCCAGCCCTTCAAGTTCGAGGGCGCGTTACCCGATGGCTTTGTCTACGACACCGAGCCTGCCTGCCGGGCACTGGTGACGGCGCGCGCACTGGCGCCGGATTGCGCCTGGAAGTTGCTCGGGCTGATCCAGCATGCGTTTTATGTCGAAGGCCGGGACGTCACCCGCGCCAGCGTGCTGGTGGAACTGGCCGAGCAGGCCGGCGTGCCGCGTATCGAGTTCGCCGCCGCTTTCGACCGTGCCGACATGCACACGGCGACTGAAGCCGATTTCACCTGGGTCCAGGACCTGGGCATTGCCGGTTTCCCCACTCTGTTGGCCGAGCGTAACGGCCAACTGGCGTTATTGACCAATGGCTATCAGCCGTTGAGCGAGTTGTCCGCGCTGCTCGGCCGCTGGCTGGAGCGTGCTGCCTGTGCATGACTTGCCTGATGATGTCGCACCCGCTAAACGTGTCGACCGTCTGAGCTGGGCGGAAATCCGCCGCCTGGCCCTGCATCACAAGAAATCCCTGTGGATCGCCAACGGCGTGGCCGTGCTGGCGACCTTGTGCAGCGTGCCGATCCCCTTGCTCCTGCCGTTGCTGGTGGACGAGGTGTTGCTGGGGCATGGTGATGCCGCGCTGAAGATCATGAACCATGTGCTGCCCGAAGGGTGGCAGAAGGCCGCGGGTTACATCGGGCTGATGCTGGTGGTGACCTTGACCCTGCGTTGCTCGGCGTTGCTGTTCAACGTGGTGCAGGCGAAATTGTTCGCCGGGCTGGCCAAGGACATCGTCTATCGCATTCGCATACGCCTGATCGAGCGTCTCAAGCGTATCTCCCTGGGCGAGTACGAAAGCCTGGGCAGCGGCACGGTGACCACGCATCTGGTCACCGACCTGGATACGCTGGACAAATTCGTCGGCGAAACCCTCAGCCGTTTCCTCGTGGCCATGCTGACCCTGGTCGGCACGGCGGGCATTCTGATGTGGATGCACTGGAAACTGGCATTGCTGATTCTGCTGTTCAACCCGCTGGTGATCTACGCCACGGTGCAGTTGGGCAAGCGGGTCAAGCACCTGAAGAAACTCGAGAACGACAGCACTTCGCGCTTTACCCAGGCACTGACCGAAACGCTGGATGCCATCCAGGAAGTTCGCGCCGGCAACCGCCAGGGGTTTTTCCTCGGTCGCCTGGGGCAACGCGCCCGGGACGTGCGTGACTATGCGGTGAATTCGCAATGGAAAACCGATGCGTCGAACCGTGCCAGCGGTTTGCTGTTCCAGTTCGGCATCGATATTTTCCGGGCTGCGGCGATGCTCACCGTGCTGTTTTCCGACCTTTCAATCGGCCAGATGCTCGCGGTGTTCAGCTACCTGTGGTTCATGATCGGTCCGGTTGAGCAACTGCTGAACCTGCAATATGCCTACTACGCTGCCGGCGGTGCGCTGTCGCGGATCAACGAACTGCTGTCCCGGGCCGATGAGCCCGAATACCCGGGCGGCGTCGACCCTTTCGCCGGTCGCGAGACGGTCGGGCTTGAAGTACAAGGGTTGAGCTTCGGTTACGGTGATGAACTGGTCCTGAACCAGATGAACCTGTCTATCGCCCCCGGCGAAAAGGTCGCGATCGTCGGCGCCAGTGGCGGTGGCAAGAGCACGCTGGTGCAACTGCTGCTGGGCTTGTACACGCCGTTGGCCGGAACCATTCGCTTCGGCGGTTCGACCCAGCAGGAGATCGGCCTGGAAACGGTGCGGGAAAATGTTGCCGTGGTCCTGCAACATCCAGCGCTGTTCAACGACACCATCCGGGCCAACCTGACCATGGGTCGCGAACGCAGTGACGAGGCCTGCTGGCAGGCACTGGAAATCGCCCAGTTGCACGGCACCGTCCGGGACTTGCCCAATGGCCTGGACAGTATCGTCGGGCGTTCCGGGGTGCGGTTGTCCGGCGGGCAACGTCAACGCCTGGCCATCGCCCGGATGGTACTGGCCGAACCCAAGGTGGTGATCCTCGACGAAGCCACCTCCGCGCTGGACGCCGCCACCGAATACAATCTGCACCAGGCACTGGCGCGTTTCCTGAGCAACCGCACCACGTTGATCATCGCCCATCGTCTTTCGGCGGTAAAACAGGCTGACCGTGTGCTGGTGTTCGACGGCGGGCAAGTTGCCGAAGACGGCGACCACCAGCAACTGATCGCCGAGGGTGGGCTGTACGCCAAGCTGTATGGGCATTTGCAGCGGTTGTAGGAGATGACATCAAAGTTGCAGGGCGCTAATTCAATACTATAAAAAAACATCATCGCGAGCGGATTCAGTGGCCGCGATACGCCCTCCGGGCAAAGCTTGTCGCTTGCCGGGATCGGAATCGCAACCTAGTCTAGCTAAGGCGATTTCGTCCGGAAGACGAACAAGCAGTGCTAATGCAAGGGACCTCATGAATCAAACGCGGACTCTCGGAACGCCACGGTTGTTGGGCATCGTCTGGCCATTTATCGCCGTTGTGGTGTTTCAAGCCTTGCTGGGCGGCGTTAGCCTTTATGTGCTGTCGGCGGTCCGCGGCTATGTTGCCGGCGAAAGCCTCTGGTCCAAAGGCCAGAAAGACGCCATTTATTATCTCAACCTCTATGCCGACAGCGGCGACGAAGCGATTTTTCATAAATACCAGGACGCCATTTCCGTGCCTCAGGGCGGGCATGAATTACGCGTGGCGCTCGATCATCGGCCGCCGAACATCGAGGCGGCACGTGTGGCGATCCTCAAGGGCGGCAACCATCCGGATGACATCTCCAGTGTGATCTGGCTGTACCTGAATTTCCGGCACTTCAGTTACCACGAGAAAGCCATCGACCTTTGGAGGGTGGGCGACGGGTATCTGGTGCAGCTCGATGCCATTGCGCAGGAGATGCATCAGCGCATCACCACCAGGCAGGCCACCGATGCCGATATCAAGCGCTGGAAGGATCAGATATTCGTCATCAATGAAAGTGTGACACCGGCGGCGAAGGCCTTCAGCGATGCCTTGGGCGAAGGCTCGCGGATGATCCTGCGACTGTTGCTGGTGACCAACCTCGCCACAGCCCTGGGCTTGATTGTATTGGCCTTGATGCGCACCCATAAGCTGCTCAAGCAGCGCCATGCCTTTGCCGATGCGCTGCAGGTGGAGAAAGAACGGGCGCAGATCACCTTGCAATCGATTGGCGACGGAGTGATCACCACGGATGTTTCCGGTGCGATCGCCTACATGAACCCGGCGGCCGAGGCGTTGACCCACTGGAAGGCCGAGCAGGCGACGGGGTTGCCCCTGGCGGCGCTGTTCAACCTGTTGGACGAAAATGCCCAGACCGATGGCTTTACCCTGATCGAGCATATTCTGAGCGGCCAACTCAGTGGTGGCAGTGAACACTCCAAGCTGATTCAACGCCTGGACGGCAGCACGGTGTCCGTCACGCTGGTGGGCGCGCCGATCCGCAATGCCGGCAAAGTCAGCGGGACGGTGCTGGTGCTGCATGATATGACCCAGGAGCGGCAATACATCGCCAATCTGTCGTGGCAGGCGACCCATGACGCCTTGACCGGTCTTGCCAACCGTCGGGAGTTCGAATATCGCCTGGAGCAGGCGCTGCACAACCTGACCCGCTACGCGGGTCGCCATGCCCTGATGTTCCTCGATCTGGACCAGTTCAAGCTGGTCAACGATACCTGCGGCCACGCGGCGGGCGACGAACTGTTGCGGCACATCTGCGCGCTGTTGCAATCCGGGCTGCGCGAAGGCGATACCCTGGCGCGCCTTGGCGGCGACGAGTTTGGCATCCTGCTGGAAAACTGCGCACCGGAAGCGGCGGAGAAAATTGCCGAAAGCCTGCGCCAGACTGTGCAGAACCTGCATTTTGTCTGGAAGGGCCGGCCTTTCGTGACCACGGTCAGTATCGGGCTGGTCCATGTCGCGCAGAATCCGACGACGCTTGAAGCCTCGCTGCGTGCTGCCGATATGGCGTGCTACATGGCCAAGGAAAAGGGGCGCAACCGGGTCCAGGTCTATCATCCGGATGACTCGGAGTTGTCCCTGCGCTTCGGTGAAATGGCCTGGGTGCAGCGTTTGCACATGGCGCTGGAGGAAGACCGCTTCTGTCTGTACGCCCAGGAAATTGCCCCCTTGGGCCATGTCGAACAGGGTAGCGGGCACATTGAAATTCTACTGCGATTGCATGATGAAGCCGGGCGGATGATCTTGCCTGACAGCTTCATTCCGGCTGCCGAGCGTTATGGCCTGATGAGCTCGCTGGATCGTTGGGTGGTGCAGAACGTGTTCAAGATCATTGCCCAATGCCGGGCCGAGCAAGGCCCCGGGCCGCTGGCCATGTGTGCGATAAATCTGTCAGGCACGACGATCGGGGATGAGGCCTTCCTGGACTTCTTGCGCGAACAGTTTGTGACGTATTCGATTCCGCCTGAAATGATTTGTTTTGAAATTACTGAAACCAGTGCTATTTCAAATCTTGGCAGCGCCATTCGATTCATTAATGAACTCAAAGGCTTAGGCTGCCATTTTTCCCTGGACGATTTTTGTGCCGGAATGTCCTCGTTCGCGTACCTGAAACATTTGCCTGTAGACTTCCTGAAGATCGACGGGAGTTTCGTAAAGGATATGCTGGACGACCCGATTAACCGCGCCATGGTCGAAGTGATCAATCACATTGGCCATGTGATGGGTAAGCGTACGATTGCCGAGTTTGTCGAAACGCCCCAGATCGAGCAGGCATTGCTGGAGATCGGGGTAGATTACGCTCAAGGGTATGTGATTGAACGCCCGCAGTTGTTTACCTGCGACAGCTTGTTGAGTCGCCCCGCCAGGCCTCAGCCGCTGCTGTTCAAGGCGCCAGGCACGTTCCGTTGAAACTCCTGCCGGTCTTACAATCACAATCAAAAGGAGCTCGACAGTGATCGATACATTCAACCGAACCGGACCGCTCATGGAAGCTGCAAGTTACCCTGCCTGGGCCCAGCGCCTGATCCAGGATTGCAGCGAGAGCAAGCGCCGGGTTGTCGAACACGAACTGTACCAACGCATGCGAGACAACAAACTCAGTGCGAAGACCATGCGCCAGTACCTGATCGGAGGCTGGCCGGTGGTCGAACAGTTCGCGTTGTATATGGCACAAAACCTGACCAAGACCCGCTTTGCCCGTCATCCCGGCGAAGACATGGCCCGTCGCTGGCTGATGCGCAACATCCGCGTCGAACTGAACCACGCCGATTACTGGGTGCACTGGAGTCGCGCGCACGGTGTCAGCCTGGAAGAGTTGCAGGCTCAGCAGGTTCCCCCCGAGCTTCACGCCCTTAGCCATTGGTGCTGGCACACCAGTTCCGCCGACTCGCTGATCGTCGCGATTGCCGCCACCAACTACGCCATCGAAGGGGCGACCGGGGAATGGTCGGCGGTCGTGTGTTCCAACGGTATCTACGCCGCCTCGTTCCCCGAGGAAGATCGCAAGCGGGCGATGAAGTGGCTGAAGATGCATGCCCAGTACGACGATGCCCATCCATGGGAAGCCCTGGAGATCATCTGCACATTGGCCGGCAGCAACCCGAGCAAATCCCTGCAGGTGGAGTTACGCCAGGCTGTTTGCAAGAGCTACGACTATATGTACCTGTTCCTCGAACGTTGCATGCAAATCGAACATGCAGAGCGGGCACCGGTCGTGCGTGAGCGGATGGCGCTGGCCGAAAGCTGATCCAGCTATTACGCAATAAAACTGTGGGAGCGGCGGTGCGACCGCCGCTCCCACATTGGTTTGTGTCGTGGCTGAACAATCAGCCCGCCATCTCCAGCCGGTTACGACCTTCGCGCTTGGCCACATACAACGCGCTGTCTGCCCGTCGCAACAGGCTTTCGGCAGACTCGCCGGGCAACAGGGTCGAACAGCCGAGGCTGACCGTCAGCAGGATCCTGTGACCATTGGCCAGGTACTCTTCAGACTGCACTGCAAACCGCAGCCGCTCACCGACCATGGCCGCGGCCTCGCGACAGGTATTCGACAGCAGGATCAGGAATTCCTCGCCGCCATAGCGGAACACCATGTCCACGTTGCGCAGCTGTTTTTTGATCGAGGCAGCGACCGCCTTGAGCACGTCATCGCCAGTGCTGTGGCCGTGGGTGTCATTGACCAGCTTGAAATGATCAATGTCCAGCATCAGCACCGACAACGGTTGCAGATGGCGCCGGGACAGTTCGATTTCCCTTTGCAGCGTCTGGTCCATGGCGATGCGGTTACCGGCGCCCGTCAGTGGGTCGCGCAGTGCACTTTGGGTGGCGGTGCGGTACAGCAGCGCGTTGCGCATCGGGAAAAGCAGCGCGGCCAGCAGTGATTCGAGATGGCCCTGTTCCAGTTCGCTGAAACGCTGATTGCGACGGAAGATCAGCTCACCCAGGTGTTCGCCTTTGTGGCTGAGGCTGTAGCTGATGGAGTGGTGGCCGCGCTGGCCGAACTCCAGGCGCAGGTCACTGCTCTTGTGCAGGTAGCACAAGGCGTCCAACGGTACCAATCGCTGAATCTCGCGATAGAAAGTCCCAAGAATGCGTTGCGGCTCCAGACTGGTTTGCAACTGCAGGCTCAACTGCTGGCGCAATTGCGCAAGACTGACAGGTCTTTCCAGAAGGGGCGGCTGCTGACCAAAGCCCAGGCGTTGCAATTTGGCGCTATCGAAGTCAATTGCGTTGGTCTGGGAAGGTGGTTTCATAAGGCGTGCGCCCCTAAGCAGTAAGGCTGTCTTACAAGCAGGGTGAGAGCGGCTTAGGGCTGCGCGTCGTACTGGTCCGTCAGTCCCGTAGGACATTTCGTACAAGTTTAATCCGCTTTGTAGAAGATGAGTAATCTCTGCGCTCAAGCTTCACCCCCGTTTGCTTTCACGTTACGTGTCTGAGCAAACTTAGAGCGAAAGTCGTGCCATTCGGTTCATCCGAATAAAATCTGTTGTGAATCAATCGGTTGTTGTTCGTCTTCTACCTGTACGGCACAGCGTGTGACGTTTGTTTGACAGGTGCCTGGCTCTAATCCGAGAGCCTTCGAGTGCCGCGACAGGAAGCTGGCGCGGCACCAGAAAGCGACGTACGGTCGTTACTGGGCGTTGAACGCCTGGCCATTGATGCCGGTGCTGTCCGGGCCCATCAGGTAGAGGTAGACCGGCATGATCTCCTCCGGCGTCGGGTTGTTCAGTGGGTTTTCACCCGGGTAGGCCTGGGCGCGCATGCTGGTGCGGGTGGCGCCCGGGTTGATGCTGTTGGAACGTACAGGGGCCACGGTATCGACTTCGTCAGCCAGTGTTTGCATCAGGCCTTCAGTGGCGAACTTGGAGACACCGTAAGCGCCCCAGTACGCACGTCCTTTGCGGCCGACGCTGCTGGAGGTGAACACCACCGAGGCATCCTGCGACAGCTTGAGCAGCGGCAGCAGTGTGCTGGTGAGCATGAACATGGCATTGACGTTGACTTGCATGACTCGCATGAAGTTTTCGCCGGAAAGCTGCTCGATCGGCGTGCGCGGGCCGATGATCGAAGCATTGTGCAGCAGGCCGTCGAGATGCCCGAATTCGCTTTCGATCATCGCTGCCAGCTCATCGTATTGATGGGGCAGGGCGGTTTCGAGGTTGAACGGGATCACCGCCGGTTGTGGATGGCCGGCGGCTTCGATTTCGTCGTAGACCTGGGTCAGGTTGGCTTCGGTCTTGCCCAGCAGCAGCACGGTTGCGCCGTGGGCCGCATAGGTTTTTGCCGCTGCTGCGCCGATGCCGCGCCCTGCGCCGGTGACCAGGATGACCCGATCCTTGAGCAGTTCGGGGTGGGCGGAATAATCAAACATAAAAAAACCTCAATCCATTACAAAGCTGGAAAAGATCGCAGCCTGCGGCAGCTCCTACGTCGATCGCGGTCCCCTGTAGGAGCTGCCGCAGGCTGCGATCTCTTGACTTTAATCAGCAGCTGCAAAGCGCGCTATCAAGCACCTTGCGCAACTCCAGTGGATGATCGACCACCACGTCAGCACCCCAATGCCGCGGATTATCATCCGGGTGGATATAGCCGAAGGTCACGGCCGCAGTCTTGGTGCCAGCATCACGGCCCGACTCGATGTCGCGCAGGTCATCGCCGACGAACAGCACGCTGGCCGGGTCCAGGTCGAGCATCTTGCAGGCCAGGATCAGCGGTTCCGGGTCCGGTTTGCTGTTCTTCACATGATCCGGGCAGATCAGCAGCGCCGAGCGTTCAGCCAGCCCCAGCTGTTGCATGATCGGCTCGGCGAAGCGCAGCGGCTTGTTGGTGACCACGCCCCAGATCAGGTTGGCCTTCTCGATGTCCGCCAGCAGCTCGCCCATGCCGTCGAACAGCTTGCTGTGGACGGCACAACCGACGAGGTAGCGCTCCAGGAACTCCAGGCGCAGTTCCTCGAACCCCGGCGATTCCGGGTCCATGGCGAAGGTCACCGCGACCATCGCCTTGGCTCCACCGGAAATCTCGTCGCGAATGTGCTTGTCGTTCATCGGTGGCAAGCCACGGTCGGCACGCATCGCCTGGCAGATCGCAATGAAGTCTGGCGCGGTGTCGAGCAGGGTGCCGTCCATGTCGAAAAGAACTGCTCTGATTGGCATCGGCTTATTCCTCGCGCAGGGTCTGGATCATGTAGTTGACGTCCACGTCGGCCGCCAGTTTGTAGTGCTTGGTCAGCGGGTTGTAGGTCAGGCCGATGATGTCCTTGACGGTCAGGCCGGCCATGCGGCTCCAGGCGCCAAGTTCGGAGGGGCGGATGAATTTCTTGAAGTCGTGGGTGCCGCGCGGCAGCAGCTTCATGATGTATTCGGCGCCGACGATGGCGAACAGGTACGCCTTCGGGTTGCGGTTGATGGTCGAGAAGAACACCTGGCCGCCGGGCTTGACCATGCGGAAGCAGGCACGGATGACCGACGATGGGTCTGGTACGTGCTCAAGCATTTCCAGACAGGTGACCACGTCGAACTGCTCGGGCATTTCCTCGGCCAGGGCTTCGGCGGTGATCTGCCGGTATTCGACGCTCACGCCCGACTCCAGCTGATGCAGTTGGGCAACCGCCAGCGGCGCTTCGCCCATGTCGATGCCCATCACGGTCGCGCCGCGCTGAGCCATGGCTTCGCTGAGGATGCCGCCGCCGCAACCGACGTCGAGGACCTTCTTGCCGGCCAGGTTGACCCGCTCGTCAATCCAGTTGACCCGCAGCGGGTTGATGTCGTGCAGCGGTTTGAATTCGCTTTCGCGGTCCCACCAGCGATGGGCCAGGGCTTCGAATTTGGCGATTTCGGCGTAGTCGACGTTGCTCATGGTCTAGTCCTCTAAAACTTGAAAAATCCTGTTGCCCCGGGTTGTGCTCCAGGGTGCTTACGATTCGGTGCGGCCGCTGATGCGCTGGCCCCAGGCCTTCGCGATCGTGCTTAGCTGTTGTTCATCCAGGCGTGTCAGGCGACGGTCGTCGAGCAACTGTTTGCCGGCAACCCAAAGGTGTTTCACGCAGTCCCGGCCGGTGGCGTATATAAGTTGCGAAACCGGGTCGTAGACTGGCTGCTGGGCCAGGCCCGAGAGATCGAATGCCACCATGTCCGCCGCCTTGCCGATTTCCAGCGAGCCGGTTTCGGCCTCGATACCCAGTGCCCGGGCACCGTTGAGGGTGGCCATGCGCAAGGCACGATGGGCATCCAGCGCGGTGGCCGAGCCGGCGACAGCCTTGGCCAGCAAGGCCGCGGTGCGGGTTTCGCCGAGCAGGTCAAGGTCGTTGTTGCTGGCCGCGCCATCGGTGCCGACCGCGACATTGACCCCGGCCTGCCACAGACGCTCGACCGGGCAGAACCCGCTGGCCAGCTTCAGGTTCGATTCCGGGCAATGAATCACATTGCTGTTGCTTTCTATCAGCAGCGCCAGGTCTTCTTCGCTGATCTGGGTCATGTGAACCGCCTGGAAGCGCGGCCCCAGCAAGCCCAGGCGCGCCAGTCGGGCGAGTGGTCGTTCACCGCGCTGCTCGACCGATTGCTGCACTTCGAATGCTGTTTCATGTACGTGCATGTGAATCGAGGCGTCCAGTTCTTCGGCGATCACCCGGATTTTTTCCAGGTTTTCGTCGCCCACGGTGTAGGGTGCATGGGGGCCGAAGGTGACTTTGATGCGCTCGTGGTGCTTGAGGTCGCCAAACAGTTCAACGCCCTGACGAATGGCTTCGTCCGCCGTAGCGGCGCCCGGAATGGGGAAGTCGAGGATCGGAATCGCGATCTGCGCGCGAATGCCGCTGTTGTGCACGCGCTCGCTGGCAACCTTCGGGAAGAAGTACATGTCAGAGAAACAGGTGATGCCACCTTTGATTTGCTCGGCGATGGCCAGATCGGTGCCGTCGCGCACGAAGTCCTCGTCGACCCACTTGGCTTCGGCGGGCCAGATGTGGTTTTCAAGCCAGGTCATCAATGGCAAGTCATCGGCCAGGCCACGGAACAGCGTCATCGCCGCATGCCCGTGAGCATTGACCAGGCCGGGGCTGAGGAGCATGTCGGGCAATTCGCGGGTTTCGATTGCGTTAAGCTTCAGCGCAGCGGAACGTGGGCCGATAAACACGATGCGTCCATCACGGATGCCCACGCCATGTTCCTTGAGGACAACACCAGCGGGTTCGACGGGTACCAGCCAGGTCGGCAGCAATAACAGGTCGAGCGCAGCGGCAGTGTTCGGCATCGAGGGTCGGTTCCAGTGCTTTTGTATAGGATGGCGAAGTATACCCGAGCGTCTTCGCGGGGGGATCGCTATAATCGGCGGCTTTTGTTCATGAGTGCGGGGTGAGGGATGCGCGATCGACTGTTGGCTGCGGAAAAGGTAAAGGCCATCGATTGGCGTGATGGCGCTCTTCATCTGCTGGATCAGCGTATTTTGCCGTTCGAGGAAACCTGGATTGCCTACACCAGTGCAGCGGGTGTGGCCGAGGCAATCCGCTCGATGGTGGTGCGTGGCGCGCCGGCCATCGGCATTAGCGCCGCTTATGGCATCGTGCTCGCGGCCCGGGCCCGGATTGCCGAAGGTGGCGACTGGTACGCGGCGCTGGAAGAGGATTTCATGCTGTTGGCCGATTCCCGTCCTACAGCCGTCAACCTGTTCTGGGCGCTGGGCCGCATGCACGACCGGCTTGATCGCCTGAAAGACAATGCCGATCCGCTTGAGGTACTGGAGGCCGAGGCTATCGCCATTCATGAAAGTGATCGCGAAGCCAACCTGACCATGGCGCAACTGGGTGTCGACCTGATCCGCAAGCATCAGGGCAACGCCCAGGCGATCCTGACCCATTGCAACACCGGCGCGCTGGCCACGGGTGGCTTTGGCACGGCGCTGGGGGTGATTCGTGGCGCTTTCATCGAGGGCATGGTCGAGCAGGTCTATGTCGACGAAACCCGCCCATGGCTGCAAGGCTCGCGGCTGACCGCGTGGGAACTGGCCAATGAAGGCATTCCCGTAACCCTCAATGTCGATTCCGCCGCGGCGCATATCATGAAGACCAAAGGCCCTACCTGGGTCATTGTCGGCGCTGACCGGATCACCGCCAATGGCGACGTGGCCAACAAGATTGGCACCTATCAGCTGGCGGTCAACGCCATGCACCACGGCGTTCGCTTCATGGTGGTGGCGCCGAGTTCGACCATCGACATGAACCTGGCCAGTGGCGATGACATTCCGATTGAGGAGCGTGATGGTCGCGAGTTGCTGGAGGTCGGTGGCAAGCGAGTCGGCGCTGATGTCCATGCCTTTAACCCGGTGTTCGACGTGACGCCGGCGGACCTGATCGATGCGATCGTCACCGAAAAAGGCATCGTCGAACGCCCGGATACGGCGAAAATGGCGCAATTGATGTGCCGTAAGCGTCTGCATTAAATCATTAAGGTTGCACGAAATCCCTGTAGGAGCTGCCGAAGGTTGCGATCTTTTGATCTTCCCGGCATAAGTCGGTAGCGGTCCTGAAAAGATCGCAGCCTTCGGCGGCTCCTACAGGTCGGTGTTTACAAGTGAAAAATACGGTTGAATGCCGGTTGATCGCAGCTCTAAGCCTCTCTCGTCCCCCTCAAGCCTGTCACCGGTCAACTAACTACTCTCCATGCGCGTCTGGGGGATAGGTGCGTGGCGGCTCTTGTGATAACATCCGGCGGTTTCCAGGGTTGCCCGAAGTGGCGACCCGTACTGCGCAGATCCATGGCATAACTCGTTGATTTGTTGTAAGCCAATGCATGGCACTGAGCCTGCAGCGGCGAGCTTCGTTGGTCCTGACGAAGTTTCACCAGAAAAAGGAATCAGGCTTCTCATGGGCGAACTGGCCAAAGAAATCCTCCCGGTCAATATCGAAGACGAGCTGAAGCAGTCCTACCTCGACTACGCGATGAGCGTAATTGTCGGGCGGGCACTGCCGGATGCGCGCGATGGCTTGAAGCCCGTGCACCGGCGCGTGCTGTTCGCGATGAGCGAGCTGGGCAACGACTTCAACAAGCCGTACAAGAAATCTGCCCGTGTTGTCGGTGACGTGATCGGTAAGTATCACCCGCACGGTGATACCGCGGTGTACGACACCATCGTTCGGATGGCGCAGCCATTCTCCCTGCGCTACCTGCTGGTAGACGGCCAGGGCAACTTCGGTTCGGTGGACGGCGACAACGCCGCGGCCATGCGATACACCGAAGTGCGCATGACCAAGCTGGCGCACGAGCTGCTGGCTGACTTGCATAAAGAAACCGTGGACTGGGTGCCGAACTACGACGGCACCGAAATGATCCCGGCGGTCATGCCGACCCGTATTCCCAACCTGCTGGTCAACGGCTCCAGCGGTATCGCCGTGGGCATGGCGACCAACATTCCGCCGCACAACCTCGGTGAAGTCATCGACGGTTGCCTGGCGCTCATCGACAACCCGGAACTGACTGTCGACGAGCTGATGCAATATATCCCCGGTCCGGACTTCCCGACCGCCGCGATCATCAACGGTCGCGCCGGCATCATTGAAGCCTATCGCACCGGTCGCGGTCGCATTTACATGCGCGCCCGCTCGATGATCGAAGATATTGACAAGGTCGGTGGCCGCCAGCAAATCGTCATCACCGAACTCCCTTACCAGCTGAACAAGGCGCGTCTGATCGAGAAGATCGCCGAGCTGGTAAAAGAGAAGAAGCTTGAGGGCATCACCGAACTGCGCGACGAGTCCGACAAGGATGGTATGCGCGTCGTGATCGAGTTGCGTCGCGGCGAAGTGCCTGAGGTCATCCTCAACAACCTCTACGCCCAGACCCAGCTGCAAGCGGTGTTCGGTATCAACATCGTTGCGCTGATCGACGGCCGTCCGCGGATCCTGAACCTCAAGGACCTGCTGGAAGCCTTCGTCCGTCACCGTCGCGAAGTGGTAACCCGTCGTACCGTGTTCGAACTACGTAAAGCACGCGAACGTGGTCACATCCTTGAAGGTCAAGCGGTTGCCCTGTCGAACATCGACCCGGTCATCGCCCTGATCAAGGCCTCGCCAACCCCGTCGGAAGCCAAGGAAGCGCTGATCAGCACCCCTTGGGAGTCCTCGGCCGTGGTGGCAATGGTTGAGCGTGCCGGCGCCGATTCGTGCCGTCCGGAAAACCTCGATCCGCAATACGGCCTGCGCGATGGCAAGTACTTCCTGTCGCCAGAGCAGGCGCAAGCCATTCTGGAACTGCGTCTGCACCGCCTGACCGGTCTGGAGCACGAAAAGCTGCTGGCCGAGTATCAAGAGATCCTCAACCAGATCGGCGAGCTGATCCGCATCCTCAACAGCGCCACGCGCCTGATGGAAGTGATCCGCGAAGAGCTGGAAGTGATTCGCGCCGAATACGGCGACGTGCGTCGCACCGAAATCCTCGATGCCCGTCTCGACCTGACCCTGGGTGACATGATCCCGGAAGAAGAGCGCGTCGTGACCATTTCCCACGGTGGCTACGCCAAGACCCAGCCGCTGGCTGCGTACCAGGCCCAGCGTCGTGGCGGTAAAGGCAAGTCGGCGACCGGCGTCAAGGATGAGGACTACATCGCTCACCTGCTGGTTGCCAACAGCCACACCACGTTGCTGCTGTTCTCCAGCAAGGGCAAGGTGTACTGGCTGAAAACCTACGAAATCCCTGAAGCGTCCCGCGCTGCCCGTGGTCGTCCGCTGGTCAACCTGTTGCCGCTGGATGACGGTGAGTACATCACCACCATGCTGCCGGTCGAGGAATACACCGAAGGTCACTACATCTTCATGGCTACCGCCAACGGCACCGTGAAGAAGACCCCGCTGGAATCCTTCAGTCGTCAACGCAGTGTCGGCCTGATCGCACTGGAGCTGGACGAAGGCGACGTGCTGATTTCCGCGGCCATCACCGATGGCGAGCGTGAAGTGATGCTGTTCTCCGACGGCGGCAAGGTCACCCGCTTCAAGGAATCCGACGTTCGCGCCATGGGCCGTACCGCCCGTGGTGTGCGCGGCATGCGTCTGCCGGAAGGCCAGAAGCTGATTTCCATGCTGATCCCGGAAGAAGGCAGCCAGATCCTCACCGCTTCGGCGCGTGGCTATGGCAAGCGCACGGCGATCACCGAGTTCCCTGAGTACAAGCGTGGCGGTCAGGGCGTTATCGCCATGGTCAGCAACGAACGTAACGGCCGTCTGGTCGGTGCGGTCCAGGTGCTCGACGGCGAGGAAATCATGCTGATTTCCGACCAGGGCACCCTGGTGCGCACCCGTGTCGACGAAGTGTCCAGCCTGGGTCGTAACACCCAGGGCGTGACCCTGATCAAACTGGCCAACGACGAAACACTGGTCGGGCTGGAGCGGGTTCAGGAGCCGTCGGAAGTCGAGGGTGAAGAACTCGAAGGCGAAGAGGGTGAAGGGTTTGTCGGTGAAGTCGTGATCGACGACGTTGCCGAAGACCAGCAACTCGACGCTGCCGCTGACGAAGAGCCACAGGAATAAGCGGGTAAGCAGGGGGCGGATGAAAATTCGCCCCCTTGTTGTTTGTCCTCAAGGAACTGTGGAATTGATTTTAATGTAGGAGCTGTCGAGCGAAGCGAGGCTGCGATCTCTTGATCTGGCTCTTGCTATCACTTGGCATTAAAAGATCGCAGCCTCGCTCTGCTCGACAGCTCCTACAGATTTACTGCGTGATACCACCAAATCAGAGCGAGATTGGATGTGAGCAAGAGAGCCTATAACTTCTGTGCCGGTCCTGCGGCGCTTCCCGAAGCTGTCCTGCAGCGCGCCCAGGGTGAACTCCTCGACTGGCACGGCAAGGGTCTGTCGGTCATGGAAATGAGCCATCGCAGCGATGAGTTCGTGTCCATTGCCACCAAGGCCGAGCAGGATCTGCGTGATCTGCTGAATATCCCCTCGAACTATAAAGTGCTGTTTCTGCAAGGTGGCGCCAGCCAGCAATTCGCTCAGATTCCTCTGAACCTGTTGCCGGAAAACGGCTCGGCCGACTATATCGACACCGGTATCTGGTCGCAGAAAGCCATCGAAGAAGCGTCGCGCTACGGCAATGTCAATGTTGCCGGCACCGCCAAGCCTTACGACTATTTCGCCATTCCGGGCCAGAACGAATGGACGCTGTCGAAAGACGCGGCCTACGTTCACTACGCGCCGAACGAAACCATCGGCGGTCTGGAGTTCCAGTGGATCCCGGAAACAGGCGATGTTCCGCTGGTCGCCGACATGTCCTCGGACATCCTGTCGCGCCCGGTGGATGTGTCGCGCTTCGGCATGATCTACGCCGGCGCCCAGAAAAACATCGGCCCGAGTGGCATTGTCGTCAACATCGTTCGCGAAGACCTGTTGGGCAAGGCCCGTTCCCTGTGCCCGACCATGCTCAATTACAAGGTCGCGGCCGATAACGGCTCGATGTACAACACTCCGCCGACCCTGGCCTGGTACCTGTCCGGCCTGGTGTTCGAGTGGCTCAAGGAGCAGGGCGGCGTCGAGGCCATCGGCAAGCTCAATGAAGTCAAGCAGCGCACGCTGTACGGCTTCATTGATGCCAGCGGCCTGTACAGCAACCCGATCAACAAGTCGGACCGCTCGTGGATGAACGTACCGTTCCGCCTGGCTGATGATCGCCTGGACAAGCCATTCCTGGCCGGTGCCGACGAGCGTGGCCTGTTGAACCTCAAGGGGCACCGTTCCGTGGGCGGCATGCGCGCCTCCATCTATAACGCCGTCGACATCAACGCCGTCAACGCGTTGATTTCGTACATGGCAGAGTTCGAGAAGGAACACGGCTAATGTCTGAGCAAGAACTCAAGGCACTGCGCCTGCGCATTGATGCCCTGGACGAAAAGGTCCTGGAGCTGATCAGTGAGCGTGCGCGCTGCGCCCAGGAAGTCGCGCGGGTAAAGATGGCCTCGCTGGCCGAAGGCGAGGTGCCGGTGTTCTATCGTCCTGAGCGTGAAGCTCAGGTGCTCAAGCGAGTCATGGAGCGCAACCAGGGGCCGCTGGGCAATGAAGAGATGGCGCGGTTGTTCCGCGAAATCATGTCTTCGTGCCTGGCGCTCGAGCAGCCGCTGAAAGTGGCCTACCTCGGCCCTGAAGGTACGTTCACCCAGGCGGCGGCCATGAAACACTTCGGCCACGCGGTGATCAGCAAGCCGATGGCGGCGATCGACGAAGTGTTCCGTGAAGTGGCGGCGGGGGCGGTGAATTTTGGCGTGGTGCCGGTGGAGAACTCCACCGAAGGCGCGGTCAACCACACCCTCGACAGCTTCCTTGAACACGACATGGTGATCTGCGGCGAAGTCGAACTGCGTATCCACCATCACCTGTTGGTCGGTGAAAACACCAAGACCGACAGCATTAGCCGCATCTACTCCCACGCCCAGTCCCTGGCCCAGTGCCGCAAGTGGCTGGACGCCCATTACCCGAATGTCGAGCGCGTGGCGGTGTCCAGCAACGCCGAAGCGGCCAAGCGGGTCAAGGGTGAGTGGAACTCGGCGGCGATCGCCGGCGACATGGCGGCCGGCCTGTATGGCTTGACCCGTCTGGCTGAAAAAATCGAGGACCGTCCGGATAACTCCACGCGCTTCCTCATGATCGGCAACCAGGAAGTGCCGCCGACCGGCGACGACAAGACCTCGATCATCGTTTCGATGAGCAACAAGCCGGGTGCGCTTCACGAGTTGCTGGTGCCGTTCCACGACAATGGCATCGACCTGACGCGAATCGAGACTCGTCCATCGCGCAGCGGTAAATGGACCTACGTGTTCTTCATCGACTTCGTCGGCCACCACCGCGACCCGCTGGTCAAGGGTGTGCTGGAAAAGATCAGTCAGGAAGCAGTGGCACTCAAGGTGCTGGGTTCCTACCCGAAAGCAGTTCTTTAAGGGGCGGTAGCAAATGAGTGGCAATTTCCTCGCTCTGGCACAGCCGGGCGTGCAACAACTTTCGCCTTATGTTCCGGGCAAACCCGTGGACGAACTGGCGCGTGAGCTGGACCTCGATCCAGCCAGCATCGTCAAACTGGCGAGCAACGAAAACCCGCTGGGTGCCGGCCCCAAGGCGCTGGCGGCGATCCGCGATGCGTTGGCCGAGCTGACCCGTTATCCGGACGGCAACGGTTTTGCCCTCAAGAGCCTGCTGGCCGAGCAGTGCCGCGTCGAACTCGACCAAGTCACGCTGGGCAACGGTTCCAACGACATCCTGGAGCTGGTCGCGCGTGCCTATCTGGCGCCGGGCCTGAATGCCGTGTTCAGCGAGCATGCGTTCGCGGTCTACCCGATTGCCACTCAGGCGGTCGGCGCCCAGGCCAAGGTGGTTCCAGCCAAGGATTGGGGGCATGACCTGCCTGCCATGCTGGCGGCGATCGATGCCAACACCCGCGTGGTGTTCATCGCCAACCCGAACAACCCGACCGGGACCTGGTTCGACGCCGAGGCGCTGGACGAATTCCTGCAGGATGTGCCGGAGCATGTGCTGGTCGTGCTGGACGAGGCTTACATCGAATACGCCGAAGGCAGCGATCTGCCGGATGGCCTGGACTTCCTGGCGGCTTATCCGAACCTGCTGGTTTCCCGTACCTTCTCCAAGGCCTATGGCCTGGCTGCGCTGCGCGTGGGTTATGGCTTGTCCACGGCGGTGGTTGCAGACGTGCTGAACCGTGTGCGCCAGCCGTTCAACGTCAACAGCCTGGCCCTGGCCGCGGCCTGTGCGGCGTTGAAGGACGAAGAGTATCTGGCGCAAAGCCGTCAGTTGAACGAGTCCGGCATGCGGCAGCTGGAAGCCGGTTTCCGTGAGCTGGGGCTGAGCTGGATCCCGTCCAGGGGCAATTTCATCTGCGTCGATCTCGGTCAGGTCGCGGCCCCGGTGTTCCAGGGCTTGCTTCGTGAAGGCGTGATCGTGCGCCCGGTGGCCAACTACGGCATGCCGAACCACCTGCGCATCACCATTGGCCTGCCGGCAGAGAACAGCCGCTTCCTTGAAGCGCTGACCAAGGTTCTGGCTCGTGGTTGATGTCACTGCGCTGCAATCTGCCGGACCTATGATCGGTCGCCTGGTGGTGGTCGGCCTCGGATTGATCGGCGGTTCGTTTGCCAAGGGTTTGCGTGAAAGCGGTCTGTGCCGCGAAGTGGTCGGGGTCGATCTCGATCCTCAATCGCGCAAGCTCGCGGTCGAGTTGGGTGTGGTGGATCGCTGCGAGGAGGACCTGGGCGTTGCTTGTCAGGGTGCCGACGTCATCCAGCTGGCGGTGCCGATCCTGGCCATGGAAAAATTGCTCGTGCGTCTGGCGGGCATGGATCTGGGGCAGGCGATCCTGACCGATGTCGGCAGTGCCAAGGGCAATGTGGTGCGTGCGGCCACCGAAGCATTTGGCAAGATGCCGTCATGTTTCGTGCCGGGGCACCCGATTGCCGGTTCCGAGCAGAGCGGGGTGGAAGCCTCCAATGCCGAACTGTTCCGTCGCCATAAAGTGATCCTGACGCCGCTGGATCAGACCGATCCCGCAGCCCTGGCGCTGGTCGACCGTTTGTGGCGCGAGTTGGGTGCCGATGTCGAGCACATGCAGGTCGAACGTCACGACGAAGTGCTGGCCGCGACCAGCCATCTGCCGCACTTGCTGGCGTTCGGCCTGGTCGACTCGTTGGCCAAGCGCAATGAAAATCTTGAGATCTTCCGTTACGCTGCGGGCGGTTTCCGTGATTTCACAAGAATCGCCGGAAGCGACCCGGTCATGTGGCACGACATCTTCCTCGCCAACCGTGAAGCTGTCCTGCGCACACTCGATACATTTCGCAGCGATCTCGACGCCTTGCGCGACGCGGTCGATGCAGGGGATGGGCACCAATTGTTGGGCGTTTTCACTCGCGCCCGGGTTGCCCGCGAGCATTTCAGTAAAATCCTGGCCCGCAGGGCCTATGTGGACGCTATGAATTCCAACGATCTGATTTTCCTGGCTCAACCTGGTGGCCGCCTTTCCGGTCGGATTCGCGTACCAGGCGACAAATCGATTTCCCACCGTTCGATCATGCTTGGCTCCCTGGCCGAAGGCGTCACCGAAGTCGAAGGTTTCCTGGAGGGCGAAGATGCCCTGGCGACCTTGCAGGCGTTCCGTGACATGGGCGTGGTCATCGAAGGTCCACACCACGGTCGCGTGACCATTCACGGCGTTGGCCTGCATGGCCTGAAGCCGGCACCGGGTCCGATCTACCTGGGCAACTCCGGTACTTCGATGCGTCTGCTGTCCGGCCTGCTGGCTGCGCAGAACTTCGACAGCACCCTGACCGGCGACGCTTCGCTGTCCAAGCGCCCGATGAATCGCGTGGCCAATCCGCTGCGTGAAATGGGCGCAGTGATCGAAACCGCCGCCGAAGGTCGTCCACCGATGACCATTCGTGGTGGCCATAAACTCAAGGGCCTGACCTACACCATGCCGATGGCCAGTGCCCAGGTTAAGTCCTGCCTGCTGTTGGCCGGTCTGTATGCCGAAGGCAAGACCACGGTCACCGAGCCTGCTCCGACCCGCGACCATACCGAGCGCATGCTGCGCGGCTTCGGCTACCCGGTAACGGTCAATGGCGCAACCGCATCGGTCGAGTCTGGCAACAAGCTGACCGCGACCCACATTGAAGTCCCGGGTGATATTTCGTCCTCGGCGTTCTTCCTGGTGGCGGCATCGATTGCCGAAGGTTCGGAGCTGGTGCTGGAACACGTCGGCATCAACCCGACCCGTACCGGTGTGATCGACATCCTGCGCCTGATGGGCGCCGACATCACCCTGGAAAACCAGCGTGAAGTGGGTGGCGAGCCCGTGGCTGACTTGCGCGTACGTGCAGCTAAACTCAAGGGTATCGAGATTCCCGAGGCGCTGGTTCCGCTGGCGATCGACGAGTTCCCGGTGCTGTTCGTCGCCGCCGCCTGTGCCGAAGGGCGCACCGTGTTACGTGGCGCCGAAGAGTTGCGGGTCAAGGAATCGGATCGTATCCAGGTCATGGCTGATGGCTTGCTGGCATTGGGCGTCAAGTGCGAGCCAACCCCGGATGGCATCATCATCGACGGAGGCCAGATCGGCGGCGGTGAAGTGCACGGTCATGGTGATCACCGCATCGCCATGGCGTTCAGCGTTGCTTCGCTGCGCGCCAGTGCGCCGATCCGCATTCATGATTGCGCCAACGTCGCGACGTCGTTCCCGAATTTCCTGGCGCTGTGCGCACAGGTCGGCATTCGTGTGGCACAAGAGGCACAGTCGTGATCAACATTGCACCGGTCATCACCATTGATGGGCCAAGCGGTTCGGGCAAGGGCACGGTAGCCGGGATACTGGCCAAGCGCCTGGGCTGGAACCTGCTGGATTCCGGTGCGTTGTACCGATTGCTGGCTTTCGCCGCGCATAACCACGGTGTCGACCTGACCAATGAAGAGCTGCTGAAGAAACTCGCCGCTCATCTGGATGTACAGTTCATCGCCGCGACGGACGGTCAGTTGCAACGCATCATTCTGGAAGGTGATGAAGTCAGCGATGTCATTCGCACCGAAAGCGTCGGTTCCGGCGCTTCCCAGGTGGCTGCGCTGCCGGCTGTACGCGAGGCGCTGCTGCAGCGCCAGCGTGCTTTTCAGGAGGCGCCAGGCCTTGTGGCGGATGGTCGCGACATGGGCACAGTGGTTTTTCCTGACGCGCCACTGAAGATTTTTCTGACCGCCAGCGCCGAGGAGCGGGCACGCCGTCGATATTTGCAGTTGAAGGGCAAAGTCGAGGGTGTTAGTCTGTCGAGTCTGCTAGATGAGATACGTGCGCGCGATGAGCGTGACACCCAGCGAGCGGTAGCCCCGCTCAAACCGGCGGCTGACGCCATACAGCTGGATTCCACGGAATTATCTATCGACCAGGTGCTGGAACGCATCATGAGCGAGATCGCCATTCGCGATATCGCCGGGTGACCAAGAAGGCCGCAGGGGACCAGTCATAGTCCTGCGGTGGCTTCTTTTAAATGAAACTAACCCACACCGTCTGGGGTGTGGAGATGGGCGTATTCTTCGCCCTCATCAACAGGAATTAAAATGAGCGAAAGCTTTGCGGAACTCTTTGAAGAAAGCCTAAAAACCCTGAACCTTCAGGCAGGCTCCATCATCACCGGTGTTATCGTTGATATCGATTACCAGGCTCGCTGGGTAACCGTTCACGCTGGCCTGAAGTCTGAAGCACTCATCCCGCTTGAGCAGTTCTACAACGACGCTGGCGAACTGAACATCAACGTCGGTGACGAAGTTCACGTTGCTCTGGACTCGGTTGAAGACGGCTTTGGCGAAACCAAGCTGTCCCGTGAAAAAGCCAAGCGCGCTGAATGCTGGATTGTTCTGGAAGCAGCCTTCGCAGCCGAAGAAGTGGTCAAGGGCGTTATCAACGGTAAGGTTAAAGGCGGCTTCACTGTCGACGTTAACGGCATCCGTGCGTTCCTGCCAGGTTCTCTGGTTGACGTCCGTCCAGTGCGCGACACCACGCACCTGGAAGGCAAAGAGCTGGAATTCAAGGTCATCAAGCTGGACCAGAAGCGCAACAACGTTGTCGTTTCCCGTCGTAGCGTCCTGGAAGCCGAGAACTCCGCCGAGCGCGAAGCTCTGCTGGAATCCCTGCAGGAAGGCCAACAAGTCAAAGGTATCGTCAAGAACCTCACCGATTACGGCGCATTCGTCGATCTGGGTGGCGTCGATGGCCTGCTGCACATTACCGACATGGCTTGGAAGCGTATCAAGCATCCTTCCGAAATCGTCAACGTTGGCGACGAGATCGATGTCAAGGTTCTGAAGTACGATCGCGAGCGCAATCGTGTTTCCCTGGGCCTGAAGCAGCTGGGCGAAGATCCATGGGTTGCTATCAAAGCCCGTTACCCAGAAAGCACTCGCGTTACCGCGCGTGTAACCAACCTGACCGACTACGGCTGCTTCGCTGAGCTGGAAGAAGGCGTTGAAGGTCTGGTACACGTTTCTGAAATGGACTGGACCAACAAGAACATCCACCCTTCGAAAGTCGTACAAGTCGGCGACGAAGTGGAAGTTATGGTTCTGGACATCGACGAAGAGCGTCGTCGTATCTCCCTGGGCATCAAGCAGTGCAAATCTAACCCATGGGAAGATTTCTCTGGCCAGTTCAACAAGGGCGATAAAATCTCCGGCACCATCAAGTCGATCACCGATTTCGGTATCTTCATTGGTCTGGACGGCGGCATCGACGGCCTGGTTCACCTGTCCGACATCTCCTGGAACGAAGTGGGCGAAGAAGCCGTTCGCCGCTTCAAGAAGGGCGACGAACTGGACACCGTTATCCTGTCGGTTGACCCAGAGCGCGAGCGCATCTCCCTGGGTATCAAGCAACTGGAAAGCGATCCGTTCTCCGAGTACGTTCAAGAGAACGACAAAGGCGCCATCGTTAAAGGCATCGTGAAGGAAGTTGACGCTAAAGGCGCCATCATCACTCTGGCCGACGATATCGAAGCGACTCTGAAAGCCTCCGAAATCAGCCGTGACCGCGTTGAAGACGCGCGCAACGTTCTGAAAGAAGGCGAAGAAGTAGAAGCCAAGATCATCAGCGTTGACCGCAAGAGCCGTGTAATTCAGCTCTCGATCAAGTCGAAAGACGTTGAAGACGAGAAAGAAGCAATCCAGAGCCTGCGCGACAAGCCAGTAGCTACTGATGCTCCTGTGGCCACCACTCTGGGTGACCTGCTGCGTGCACAAATGGAAAAGCAGAACTAAGTTCTGACTTTCTGTAAAAAAGGGCGACTTCGGTCGCCCTTTTTTGTGCCTGGCGTTTGGTGGATTACCTGCGGATGTAGTTGCTTGGGGTGTGAACCAAAAATATCGAGAGAAGGTCTGAATGTTTAGTCGGATCAAACGCTTATTTGCAGCTAGGCTTTAGCCTGAGGTTGATGATCGCCCGATAGGCTTTCTGGCAAAAGGACGTGAATGAACAAGCTCATTGTCGCAGTAGCAGTGCTGGCATTGGCGGGTTGTACCACCAACGCCAAAACTCACGTAGTGCGTGGGGTTAGCGGTATTGAGGTCGATTGTTCGGGGCTAGGTTCGAAGTGGGAGAAGTGTTACAAGCGTGCAGCCAAGGAATGTAAGGGGGTGGGCTACCAAGTGGTAGCAAGGTCTGATGATCTCAAGGAAGGGGAGGAGGAGGGAGGGCTTTTTGGGTTCAACCCGGCAGGTTTCCTGACGCGCACCCTGTTGGTGATTTGCCGGTGAGAGGGTGATCGCCCAGAGTCTTCCTGATCCAGGAATCAAGCATTTCGGGGGGCTGGGATGGATGGCAAAACTCAGGCTGTTCAAAATCGCGCAGGCGTGCTAAAACCTTTGAAGCGCTGATCTAGCTGCTTGAAAAAGAAGGGAAAAATATGACGAAGTCGGAGTTGATCGAACGAATTGTCACCCATCAAGGGCTGCTCTCATCCAAGGATGTGGAGTTGGCCATCAAGACCATGCTTGAGCAAATGTCCCAATGTCTGGCTACCGGGGATCGGATCGAGATCCGGGGGTTTGGCAGCTTCTCTCTGCACTACCGTGCGCCGCGGGTAGGGCGCAATCCGAAAACCGGCCAGTCTGTAAGTCTCGACGGCAAGTTCGTTCCGCATTTCAAGCCGGGTAAAGAGCTGCGTGATCGTGTAAATGAGGATGAGGAGGGTGTAGGTGGCGATGAGTTGGCGAGATAAGAGTCGCATCAAGCGG
Organism: Pseudomonas monachiensis; assembly: GCF_047345015.1. Taxonomy (NCBI): domain Bacteria; kingdom Pseudomonadati; phylum Pseudomonadota; class Gammaproteobacteria; order Pseudomonadales; family Pseudomonadaceae; genus Pseudomonas; species Pseudomonas monachiensis. The sequence goes on along the minus strand of NZ_CP178857.1, from coordinate 4,522,970 downwards.
TTCATGATTACCGGGCTTGTCTTGTTAACATCAGTTGCATGCCTGCTCTTCGTGCTGGAAAACCAGCAGCTTGTCGTCGTTTCCTTCCTCGGTTTTTCTTCACCTCAACTACAGATCTCGATGTTCGGAGTCGCGTCGTTCCTGGTGGGGATGATCTTTGGTGGTGGGGTTGTGGTGGCTCATTTTCTGGGGGGTAGGAGGCGTGGGCGATAGGCTGGGTATTGATTTGTTTTATATTTTTTAATGCGCTCGATCTAGTATGTAATACAGTATTTTGCGAGAGCAGATAAGGGGGGGGCTCCTTTGTCTGCTTGGTTTGCGTTGATGTTTCTCAAGTGGTCTAGCATGTGTAGTTAATGTAACCGCTTAAGTAAAAAAAGGTTAACAAAATATGCGTGTCGATTCAAAAATAAATAGTAACTCGGAATATTTTGATTTTCAGAAGTTTGTTCGTGCGATTTTTCGACAAAAACTTGTTGTTATTGGATTTACTATATTAGGTGCTGCTCTCGCAGCGAGCTATGCTTTCCTTGCTACACCTGTTTATGAGGCGAAGGCTTTTGTGATGCCGCCGTCTCAGAATGACATATCAAACTTTAACTATGGTCGAATGAAAGAGTCGGAGTTGGTTCCTTACACTGTTAAGGATGTCTATGATATCTACACGCGATATTTGCAAGCGGAGTCGCTCCGTCTAGAGTTTTTTAGCAAAATTTATGTGCCGAGTTTGTCCGCGCAGGAGCGGGAAAAGTCCCGGAATGTCCTGTATTCGACGTTCTCTCAGGTGCTGCGTGTGGTTCCGCCGCTTAGGGAGACCTCTGACAGGTATTCGGTTGTCGTGCAGACTAGTGATCCACAGAAGGCCAAAGAGTGGGTTGGGGCATATGTTGCACGGGCCGGTGAATTGGCGAAGAACGAAATGATCAAGAACGTTTCAATTGAGTCTGAGGTTCGGGCTCGTAATCTGGAGCAGCAGATAAGTTCTGCCAGGGGCAAAAGCAGCAAGGCCAGAGAGGATTCGATCGCTAGATTGAGTGAGGCGCTGCGGATCGCTGAGTCAATCGGTCTGGAGAAACCGCCTTCGATCACGGTGAGTCAATCTGTAATTGCGGGTGGAGAGGCAGGTCAGCTTACGTACATGCGTGGCTCGAAAGCGCTAAAGGCAGAAATTGAAAGTTTGCAGGCCCGCAAGTCCGATGACCCCTTTACGGAGCATTTGCGTGATCTTCAGGATCGATACTATTTCTTTAAGGAATTAAAAACAGAGCCGGCATCGGTATCTGTCTATCGGCAAGACGGGGCAGTGGAGTTGCCGGACAGCCCGGTGAAACCTAACAAAGTGCTGATCCTTATATTGGGTGTTATTGGGGGGCTTATCACAGGCGTTGCTTTTGTATTGCTTCGTGGACTCTTCGCGGTAAAATCTGATTAGCTGAATTTCAGTTCTTTGTCTGATTTTTATAAGTGACGTATCGCCCATGGAAGGGGCTTTTATCTGCGGGCTAAGCGTTGTGTCGATCCGGTTAGCCAGGTCAGAGCGGTTTCTTCTTGAGGTTGTGGCTGCGATCACCTTCCTGCTGTCAGTTCTGATAAGGTTTTTTCCTTGAAGAGGAAATCCATTTTGTCGGATTTTGCATGTTTTTTCAGGTGCGGGGTTGAGTAGTTGCCCGGTATCGTGATAGGCAGGCCTTGCTCGAAAAATAGCTGTTGCGTTGCGATGGCTTGTCTTGCTGCGGTGGCTCTCAATGCATGCGGAAGGGGGAGGGGGGCTCCTTCTTGGCTTTCTGAAAATTGTTATGGCTCCATTAGGCGCTTTCGGTATAATTTCTGGTTTACGCAGCCGTGATTTTCGTTTCTATGGCGCAAGATTTGGCGCGCTTTTTACGATCGACTTAATATTGATGAATGGCAAGGGAAAACAATGCTTAAACTCGAAGATGTAAAGTTGGCCATAGTGGGTCTCGGTTATGTGGGCTTGCCGCTGGCGGTTGAGTTTGGCAAAAAAATGCAAGTGGTCGGATTTGATATCAGTCAGCGTCGAATCGAAGCGCTAAAGGCCGGTCATGACGCTACTCTTGAAGTATCTGATTGTGAGTTGCGCTCTGCATCTGCTTTGAGTTTTAGCTCTGTGCTGGAAGAATTGTCTGCCTGCAATATATTTATTGTTACCGTTCCAACTCCGATTGATGAGCATAAGAGACCGGATCTGACTCCTTTGATTAAAGCCAGTGAGTCGATTGGTCGTGTTTTGAAAAAGGGCGATATCGTTATTTATGAGTCAACGGTCTATCCAGGTGCTACTGAGGAAGATTGTGTTCCTGTGCTGGAGAAAGTATCCGGACTGAAGTTCAATGTTGATTTTTATGCAGGCTATAGCCCTGAACGTATAAATCCTGGCGATAAAGAGCATCGTGTTACTACCATCAAGAAAGTAACTGCCGGGTCCACTCCAGAGGTTGCTGACCTGGTCGATGCTTTGTATAACACAATCATTATTGCCGGGACTCATAAGGCCAAGAGTATCAAGGTTGCCGAAGCGGCAAAGGTTATTGAGAACACGCAGCGCGACTTGAACATTGCCCTGATCAATGAGTTGGCACTTATTTTTAATAAAATGGGTATCGATACTGAGGCGGTTCTGGAAGCAGCGGGAACGAAGTGGAACTTCCTGCCTTTCCGTCCAGGGCTGGTCGGTGGTCACTGCATCGGTGTGGACCCCTATTATCTGACTCACAAAGCACAGTCCATTGGTTATCACCCCGAGATCATTTTAGCGGGACGTCGTTTGAATGACAGCATGGGTGCCTATGTGGTCTCTCAACTAGTCAAGGCGATGCTGAAGCGCAAAATCCATGTTGATGGTGCTCGCGTCCTGATCATGGGATTGACGTTCAAAGAAAACTGCCCGGACCTGCGTAACACCAAAATCATCGATATTGTGAATGAACTCGCTGAATTCAATATTGTTGTTGACGTTTATGATCCGTGGGTAGATGCGGCAGAGGCAATGCACGAGTATTCAATCACTCCTATCGGCCAGCCACAGGTTAATTCTTACGACGGTATCATTCTGGCTGTCGCGCATAATGAATTCTCTGCAATGGGGGCTGAACAGATTCGGAGCCTGGGTAAGGCAGAGCACGTTCTCTATGACCTTAAGTACCTGCTGGATGCCTCTCAATCAGATTTGCGTCTCTGAATCTCAGGGTCAGTAATGACCCTGATTCGTTACCGCCGGAAAAATTCAAGTCGAGAACTACATGACCCGTTTCGAAGAAGTTAAAGCTGAAATTCAACAATCCCCAAAGGTTTGGCTGGTGACGGGGGTAGCCGGATTTATTGGCTCCAATTTATTGGAGACACTGCTGCAATTAGATCAGCGGGTTGTGGGTCTCGATAACTTTGCAACAGGGCACCAGCGTAATCTCGATGAAGTGCAGTCGGTAGTGAGTCCTGAGCAATGGGCGCGGTTCGCACTGGTAAAAGGCGATATCAGAAACATTGACGATTGCAGGAATGCGATGATTTTTCCTGCGGCCACTGACATTCCGGTGGACTACGTTTTGCATCAGGCTGCATTAGGCTCTGTTCCTCGCTCTATCAATGACCCCATTACAACGAACAGCACCAATATCGACGGTTTTTTGAACATGTTGGTTGCGGCAAAGGACGCGAAAGTAAAAAGTTTTACTTATGCCGCGTCCAGTTCTACCTATGGGGATCATCCTGGGCTTCCCAAGGTTGAAGGTGTGATTGGCAAGCCGCTTTCCCCTTATGCGGTCACGAAGTATGTAAATGAGTTGTATGCTGAGGTTTTTTCCAGCACATACGGTTTCAATACCATTGGCCTTCGCTATTTTAACGTCTTTGGCAAGCGTCAGGATCCAAATGGCGCTTACGCCGCCGTGATTCCTAAGTGGACAGCCGCCATGATCAATAACGAAGAAGTTTTCGTTAATGGTGATGGTGAAACCAGTCGAGACTTTTGTTTTGTAGAGAACGCAGTTCAGGCCAATATACTGGCAGCCTGTGCCAGCCCGGAAGCAAAGAATAATGTCTACAACGTCGCCGTCGGTGACAGGACGACATTGAATCAGGTTTTTGCCTGTATCAAGGATGCTTTGGCTCGCGTTGATGTCAAGTCTACCTCGGATATGGTCTATCGGGACTTCCGTGCAGGTGACGTAAGGCACTCGCAGGCAAATATTGATAAGGCAAAGAACCTGTTGGGTTACAAGCCGCTTTTCAATGTTGGTGAAGGTATGTTGAAAGCAGCAAATTGGTACGTCTCGTTCTTTGCAAGAAGTTAAAATCAGTGATTAAAGAGATCTGCGCAATCACTGTTCTTGCAAACAAGCTTTGTATGTTTGTCTTGCTGTTTAGTTTGGCGCGAATTTTAGGCGTTGAACTGTATGGCGTATTCTCGTACCACTATGCGATCGTAACAGGTATCGCGACAGTGGTAGGGGAGTGCTTGAGTGTCGCGTTGAGTCGCTACGCGGTCTTGAATGCCGAAAAAGTAAATTACAAGACTTCCTTGGGGCTCATGTCATGGGGCGGCATCGTTGTAGGTGCCCTCTGTGTGATCGTGTTTATAGTTTTTCCGGCGCCTGCTTCCTCGTACGAAATGAGTTCTGGTTATTTACTGATCGGAGCATTCTTTCTAGGTTTCGCTTGTGTTTGCAATTTGACTATAACCGGTCTGATGTTCTCCCTTAATACCTCAGGGAAGTGGGCTGCCGCATTGGCGGTTCATGGGCTGCTTGGGTTGTTGCTGGTGGTTTCCATTGCGAAGATTGGAGGAGAAATAGAGGGTGTCATTCTAACCCTTGCAATTTGTACGTTAATCGCTCCTGCATTTGGTTTTTTTACCATAAAGAAAAGCAAGTTCAGTCATGAGGAGCGGGGACGAGAGTCTTCCTCCTTCCGACAAATGATGGCATTGCTTTCGCGTTCAGGGGCGCCGACTGTCGCCGGAAGCATGCTTCTCGGGGCTCCTGTCCATATTGTTTGCCTGATGATCTTTGCCAACTCAAGCTTGAATGTGTCTGAGGTTGGCTATTTCAATCTGTTTTTTCTTTTTTATATTTTGGTAACTGTGCTGCCAAGCTCACTTACATCCTATGCCATTGTAAAGTTGGCAGGGCGTGGAAATAGTGCCAGCAAATTGTACCTGATGCTCGGGCTATCAATATCAGTTTGTTTGCCTGTGTTTTTGGTTTTGACACAGAGTTATTGGTTGTGTTTGCTCGGTAGTGGCTTTTGTAGCAAAAATGATCTTCTGGCTTACGCAGTATTGGCGGGTGGCATAGGGCTTACGACTACAATCGTCACTCAAATATTGCATAGCAAAAACATGACCAGGGTTGTTTTTCTTGGAAGTTGTTTTTATGCGTTTGTTTATTTGTCAATGACGGTAGTCGCAGGTTTCAAGGGTGATATGTTGGCAATCGATCTTTTCAGGTCCTTTGTGTTGGCGCTAGTAACTCAACTTACCGTGCTGGCGGTCCTGGGTGGCCGTAAGTTGGTGCTATGATAAATGTTTTGGACGTTAGTTATATTTGTGTGGCGTCCATGACTGAAAGTAATATTGGGGCCAGTGTTGAGTCTGGTTTACGGTTCGGTTGCTTTGTTTTTGTTGGTCAAGGTTAATGGTTATATTATTGGTTTCGACGTGCTTACTTATTTTGCTCACGCAATGTGTTCTGTGCCTGATATCCAAAAAATACCTGGTCGCATTGTATTCCGTCTGTTATTCGGTACCTTTCCTTGGTCTTGTGAGTAGTCTGTGGGGTAACACCGTTACCCTTTGGCCCATTGGGGACTATGATTTTTATCTGGATGACTTGTTGGTATTCCGACTTTCGCTCGTCTGGTTCCTTGGTGTCGCTGGTGGAGTCATTGCCCTTCTAATGTCGTTTTTGGTGCCGCCCCGAAGTTTGCACCCGCACCGAGAAACTTTTTTTTCCCCGTTGGACTTTAAGTTGGCCGGTGGAATTTTCCTTGTATTGTCCACATTTTTCATTGTGTTCAGGCTTGTAAGGCCGGACGTGATGCTTGAAATGTTTGCGGGTGTCGAGTCAGTGGTGGTTTTTTCCATTATTGCGATCGTTGCTTTGGCATTGTCCTACCCATCCAGATTGATGTTTATGGTGTCTGTCACCTTGGTGATGTCCTATTGTGTTGCCAACGCAATGACCGGGGATCGGGACTTTGTTGTACTGGTTGTTGCTGCCATTATCGGGTTGATGTTTCGCTATAATCAATTTATCAAGTTAAAAACTCTATTTTTTGTTGCTGCGTTCATGACCCTTCTGCTCGTCAGTGGTGTTGTTGTTTCAATGAGCCGAATGGACGTGGACTTAACGGCGGACAACATTACGCAGTATTTTTTGTTCAATTCCTGGAATGCGATAATTTTACCGCTCGTTCAGCAGTTAACCAATTTCTGGGATGGGGAGCACCTACGTTACGGTCAGACCTACCTCGACATGTTTCTTTCGCTGGCGCCATCACCTATCTATTCGGCTTTGGGCATGGAGAAGCCCATTGTGGTGGATAATCCTGCCCTCTGGTATTACATTACCGGGCTCGGTGGCATTCACGTTGCCGGTGTTGCTTTTGAAAATTTCGGACTGTTTGGTGTCTTCATGAATGGATTCATCAGTGTCTGTTTCTTGCGGTTGATCGACTCGCGCTGCCGCGAGGACGATTTTTTGCGAATTTTCTTATATATGCTTTGTGCCGCGACAGTCATGCACTGGGTTTGGTATGGCGAAATATATTTGCTGAATTCATTGGTTTTTTATGTGATGGCATTAGGATTATTCCTCACTATGAAGCTCGTGCGGGTTTTGAAGTGAGCTTAAATACTTTTACTGGATTGAGAGAATAGGTATGTGCGGAATTGCGGGAGTTGTCGGGTGGAAGTTGAATCAGCAAAACGCCGTTGCCGTTGGCAAGATGGTGGATGCGCTGATGCATCGCGGTCCCGACGATGGAGCAGTTTGGTCAGATGCCGATAGTGGAGTTTCGCTGGGGCACCGACGGCTTTCGATCCTGGAGTTGTCGGTACATGGAAGTCAGCCGATGATTTCCGATGACGAGCGCTTTGTTATTGTTTTTAATGGTGAAATATATAACTTCAATGAACTGCGCGAAAAGCTGATTGAGTCCGGTTTGACGCGTGTTTGGCGTGGTCACTCTGATACAGAAGTGTTGTTGGCTGCAATCGGTGCGTGGGGTGTACAAAAAACCCTCGAGAACCTGGTGGGTATGTTTGCCTTTGCTGTCTGGGATAAGGTTTCCAAGACGGTTACTTTAGCCCGAGACAGAATGGGCGAGAAGCCACTTTATTACGGTGTAGTGGGCGACCGTTTTGTCTTTTCCTCTGAATTGAAGGCAATCAAGGCGGCATTTGGCAGCGATCTGAGAATTGATCGTCATGCGCTAGCGAAGTTCGTAAGGTATGGCTATGTTCCGGCTCCGGAATCTATCTACGAAGGCATTAAGAAGTTACCGCCCGCGCATTACTTGAGTGTTGGCTCATTTTCCAGCGTGGCAGAGCCCGTTTCCTACTGGTCGCTACCGGCGGCTGGCGAGCTAAGAGAAGAGCTGTCGCAGGCCAGCGATAAGGAAGTAGTAGACGTTGTCGGTGAAAGATTGTCTGCTGCTGTAAAATCGCAGATGATCGCCGATGTTCCACTTGGGGCATTTTTGTCGGGCGGTGTCGATTCAAGCTTGATCGTTTCGTTGATGCAGTCGCAAAGCTCTACCAGCATCAACACTTACACGATCGGCTTTAACGAACCTGAGTTTGATGAGGCACCTTACGCTAAAGCTATTGCCAAGCACCTGGGGACTAACCACACCGAATTTTATCTGGGCGCCGACGATGCTGTTTCTATAATTCCGCACTTACCGGAAATATACGACGAGCCTTTTGCTGACTCCTCTCAAATTCCGACAATCCTGGTCTCCAGGATGACAAAACAGCATGTATCCGTAGCCTTGTCCGGTGACGGCGGAGATGAGCTTTTTGCCGGATATCCCCGCTATCAGATCACAGCAGGACTTTGGGCGCGCATAGAAAAGCTGCCTTTGCCCGCACGCCAGATCATGGCCTATTCACTTCGCTCGCTTTCGTCCAAAGGCTGGGACAGCGTCTGTTCGGTTTTGCCTGGCAGCCTTCGGGCCAAGGTCAATGGTCGGCGTATTTACCGAATGTCCGAGTTGTTGGGTTCTGAAAATCTGGCGCAAATGTATACCGGTTTGATGTCGCAGTGGCAGGCGACCGACAATGTGGTCCTGGGTGTCGATGCGCAACATCAAGGCGTTGCTTCCTGGGAGTCGGCAGTTGATTACGTCGAGGAAATGCGACGCTGGGATGTCTCTCAGTATTTGCCTGATGACTTGCTGGTTAAAGTGGACCGTGGAGCGATGAGCGCAAGCCTGGAAACCCGCGCGCCACTGCTTGATCATCGAGTGGCGGAACTCGCGTTTTCCCTGTCGTCAGACCAGCTGATAAAGAATGGCGTGGGGAAATGGCCACTTCGCGAGCTTCTTAAGCGATACGTGCCGACTTCATTCTTCGATAGACCCAAGGCGGGCTTCTCTATCCCACTGGCGCAGTGGTTGCGTGGGCCTCTGAAAGAATGGGCGGAGGAGTTGTTAACGGAGGAGCGACTCAAGAGAGAGGGCTACTTCGATTGTCAGAAAATTCGCTCGGCATGGCTCCAGCATCAGAATGGAACATACGATCGGAGTCTTCATTTGTGGAATATTCTAATGTTCCAATCCTGGCTCGATAAAAATAGCCACTAATTTAGATTGAGCAAAAGGTTTTCCATGAAGATAGTTTTCAATGCGCTCTCTGCCCGTCTTGGTGGAGGTCAGACATATCTGATCAATCTTTTTCAGTTCGTACCTGACAATGCGGACCTTGAGATTCTGGTTTTCGCCCCAGCGTCACTCAAGCTGCCGGATCACCCGAGGATCAGAAGGGTCGAACCAGCGTGGCCCACTGAAAATCCAATTGTCAGAGCTGTGTGGGAGCGGTGGGTACTGCCCGGTATTTTGAAGGCCGAGAAGGCTGACGTGCTGTTTTGTCCCGGTGGCGTAGTGGGTACTTCTGTGCCGGCAGGTTGCAAGGTTGCGACCATGTTTCGGAATATGATTCCATTTGACTTGCGAGTACGCAAAAGCATTCCGCTTGGGTTGCAGCGCCTGAGAAACTGGTTGTTGAATCGTATTATGCTGAAGAGCATGCGCGATGCGGATTTGACGATATATATTTCCAATTACGCACGAAGTGTCATTGAATCACTGACCAGGATCAAGAATCCAGTTACGATTCCTCACGGAATTGGCTCGGTATTTCGGACTCACGGTGATGATGCCGTTCCTCGGCCGGATTTTTTGCCAGCGGGTGAATATGTTCTGTACGTGTCGAGATTTGATGTTTACAAACATCATTATGAGGTGGTTAGTGCTTATGCAAACTTGCCAGCTGAACTTCGTGAAAAGTTCCCCTTGGTTCTGGTTGGCGAAGTAAACCTGCCCGAAGCCGAGCGGGTAAAGTCTCTGATTGCAACGCTTGGCCTCGAAGCGCACGTGCTGTTGCTGGGAGCTATTCCCTATCAGAGTCTTCCTCCTCTTTATCATCACGCCTATCTGAATCTGTTTGCTTCATCGTGCGAGAACTGCCCTAATATTATGCTCGAAGCGCTTGCTTCTGGCCGGCCGATGATCTGCTCGAACGTAATGCCGATGCCGGAGTTCGGAGCGGATGCAGCTCTGTATTTTTCTCCGTTTGATCCAGAAGATATAGGCCGCGTATTGTCTGAGGCGTTAACGAGTCCTGATCTTTTGAAGAAACTGTCCGTTGCGGCAGTGACTCAGAGCGATAAGTTTGACTGGGAAAAAACCTCAAGAAAAACATGGTCAGAACTGTTGGCGCTGGCCGTGTGCCCGAAAAAAGGTGTTTGATAAATGAAGGTTCTTGTGGTGTCGCAATATTTTTGGCCAGAGTCTTTTATTGTCAATGATTTGGTCAAAACTTTATCTGCTCAAGGCCACGTCGTAAAGGTCCTTACCGGAAAGCCCAACTATCCGGATGGCGCCGTCTTTAATGGCTATAGTGCTTCCGGGGCACAAGAGGAAAAATTCGAGTCCTCCGTCAGTGTTTTCCGCGCACCACTTAGACCTCGTGGTGCTTCGGGTGCAAAAAACCTCGTGTTGAACTATTTGTCGTTTATCCTGAATGGCTTGATGTACTACCCCCGAGCAGTAAAAGGGGAGGCTTATGATGCGATTTTTGTATTCGCGCCATCTCCAATTACATCGGTAATCCCGGCGATTTACTTGAAGTGGAAACTCAAGAGTCATCTGGCTGTATGGGTTCAGGATCTCTGGCCGGAGAGCCTGAGTGCGACCGGGTTCATCAAGAACAAAGCAATATTGCGCGTTGTGGGCTGGCTGGTGAAAGGCATTTACGCTTTCGTCGATACGCTTCTTGTTCAGTCGAGGGCATTTCGAGAGCCGGTCTCCCGTTACGCCAGCCCTGGCAAGGTCGTGTATTACCCCAACTCATTTCAGGACGTACCGCCGAGTGTTGAAGAAGCCCGGATTCCCGCACCCTTGCTCGCGGAACTCGACAACCATTTCTGTCTGGTTTTTGCCGGAAACCTGGGGACCGCGCAGTCGGTCGAAACCCTCGTTGAGGTAGCTGACAGGCTTCGCCATCTGTCGGAACTCAGGATTGTTCTGGTCGGAAGCGGCAGTATGTCGGGCTGGATCGAAACCCAGAAGAAGTCCCGCGGTTTGGACAACCTGGTTCTCGCCGGACGCTTTGCGGCCACTGAAATGCCGCATTTTTTCAGTCGCGCCGAGGGATTATTGGTGACGTTGAAGCAGGATGAGGCGTTCTCCTATACCATCCCCAGTAAAGTTCAGGCGTACCTGGCAGCGGGGAGGCCGATTATCGCCGCGCTGGACGGCGAGGGCGCGCGCGTCATTCAAGAGGCGGGAGCCGGCCTGACTACCGCGGCGCAAGACGCCGAAGGTATGGCCAATTGCATCGAGCAACTTTTCCGCATGACTTCGGATGAGCGGGAATCGCTGGGGCAGGCAGGTCGGGCGTACTACCTCGAGCATTTCGAAATGGAGCGGCAAAGCCAGCGTCTGGTCGAAATTCTCAGTAGCAGGATCAATGAATTAAAAGGTAGCTCAAAATGAAAGTTCTCGTGTTAGGGGTCACCGGAATGCTGGGTAGCACAGTGTTCAGGCAATTCCATGGAAACCCGCACTACGAGGTGTGGGGCACTTTGCGCAATCCAGGTGGCGCAAAATACTTTTCTGAGGACATGCACAGTTCGTTGATCAGCAATGTCGATGTGCTTGACCAGGATTCGCTGGTTTCGGTGCTGGCACGGGTCAAGCCGGATGTCGTCATCAACTGCGTCGGGCTCATCAAGCAATTGGCCGATGCCAAGGATCCGCTTTCCGCACTCCCTATCAATGCCATGTTGCCGCATCGCATTGCCAAGTTGTGCGCGTTGGCCGGTTCCCGCCTGATTCATATCAGCACCGATTGCGTATTTTCTGGCCGCAAAGGCATGTACGCAGAGGAGGATATCTCCGATGCAGAGGATCTCTACGGTAAGTCCAAGTACATCGGTGAGCTGCACACGGATCTGAATGCCGTCACCCTGCGGACCTCGATCATTGGTCACGAACTGGGGAGCCAGTATTCACTGGTGGACTGGTTCCTGTCCCAGAGCGGGCCGGTCAAGGGGTATGAGAAGGCCATTTTCTCGGGACTTCCTACCGTAGAGCTGGCGCGTGTCATTCGCGACTACGTGATCCCGAACCCACAGCTTCATGGCCTTTACCATGTGTCGGTGGCGCCGATTGACAAGCTCTCTCTTCTGAAGCTGGTAGCGGAAGTTTACGAAAAGGAAATCGAGATCATCGCCGATAGTCAAGTTTCTATAGATCGCTCACTGGACTCCTCGAAGTTTCAGGCTGCAACCGGTTACGTTCCACCTTCATGGTTGGAATTGGTTAAATCGATGCGTGCGTTGCGTTGATCATTTAATTCAATCAGTTTTGGGAAGGTCGTTATGTTCGATAATAAAGTTTTGATGATCACGGGCGGTACCGGCTCGTTTGGCCATACGGTGTTGAAGCGTTTCCTGGATACCGACGTAAAAGAAATTCGCGTATTCAGCCGTGACGAGAAAAAGCAGGAAGATATGCGCATTGCCTTGTCGAACGACAAAGTGAAGTTCTATATCGGTGACGTACGTGATCGCGATAGCCTTGACCAGGCTATGGTGGGGGTGGACTACATTTTCCACGCCGCCGCGCTGAAGCAGGTGCCTTCCTGCGAGTTTTACCCAATGGAAGCGGTGCGTACCAACGTCATGGGTACCGAAAACGTTCTGAATGCGGCCATCGCTTCGGGTGTACAGCGCGTTGTTGTGCTCAGCACCGACAAGGCTGTTTATCCGATCAATGCGATGGGTATTTCCAAGGCCATGGCTGAGAAGCTGATGGTTGCCAAGTCGCGGATGATTCCCGCGACAGGTCCGGTGATCTGCGCAACCCGCTACGGTAACGTCATGGCATCCCGTGGTTCGGTGATCCCGCTGTTCATCAATCAGCTGCAGAGCGGCGAGCCGCTGACTGTCACCGACCCGAACATGACACGCTTCCTGATGTCGCTCGAGGATTCTGTCGATCTGGTTCTGCATGCGTTCGAGCACGCCGAGCAAGGTGATATTTTCGTCCAGAAAGCACCTGCCTCGACAGTGGCGGACCTGGCGCAAGCGCTCAAGGAACTGTTCGCCCGTGACAATGCCGTCAAGGTCATTGGTACTCGCCACGGCGAAAAACTCTACGAGTCGCTGATCTCTCGTGAAGAAATGGCCAAGGCCGAAGACATGGGACGCTACTACCGTATTCCTTCGGACAATCGCGACCTTAACTACAAGAAGTTTTTTGTTGAGGGCGAACAGGAGATTTCCGATCTCGACGACTACACCTCCCACAACACTGAGCGTCTTGATGTAGAGGGCGTGAAGAAAGTTCTGTTGAATCTGGAATACATTCAGGAGCAACTTGATGCTTAAGGTCATGACGCTGGTTGGTACGCGACCAGAACTTATCAAGATGAGCCGCGTTATTGCCGAGCTTGATAAGCAGGTTAATCATGTATTGGTTCACTCGGGCCAAAACTACGACTTCGAATTGAATCAGGTTTTTTTCGATGATCTCGAAATTCGTAAACCTGATTACTTTCTGGGTGCCGCCGGTGATACCGCAGCCAAGACCATTGCCGAAGTGATTTCGAAGGCGGATGAAGTATTCGAGGCTGAAAAGCCTGATGCGCTTCTGCTCTATGGCGATACCAATACCTGCCTGGCCGTCATTGCTGCCAAGCGTCGGAAGATTCCGGTGTTCCACATGGAGGCCGGTAACCGCTGCTTTGACCAGCGCGTCCCTGAAGAACTGAATCGCAAGGTGCTCGATCACCTCAGCGATATCAACATGGTCCTCACCGAGCATGCCCGGCGTTACCTGATCGCGGAAGGGATTCGTCCTGAAACCATCATCAAGACCGGGTCGCACATGGAGGAGGTGCTCGACTATTACATGCCGAAAATCCTCACCTCCGACGTGCTGGCACGAGAAGGCCTGGAGCAGGACAAGTTCTTCATCATCAGCGCCCACCGTGAAGAAAACGTCGATACGCCGGAGAATCTTCGCGACTTGCTCAAAACGCTGCGAGCCCTGGCGGACAAGTATCAGTACCCCATCATCGTTTCCACGCATCCTCGTACCCGCAAGCGTCTGGAAGCGATCGGGGAATCGCTGGACCACCCTCTGATTCGCTTCTCGAAGCCATTCGGCCTGCTCGACTACATCAAGTTGCAGATGTCGGCGTTCTGCGTACTGTCCGACAGCGGCACCATCACCGAGGAAGCCTCTCTTCTGAATTTGCCTGCCATTACCATTCGTAATGCGCACGAGCGTCCGGAGGGGATGGACGAAGGCACTCTCATCATGAGTGGCCTGAAAGTCGAGGGCGTTCTCGATGCCGTACGTGTGGTAACCAGCCAGCATGATCGTACCCAGCGTGTTATCCCGGTTGTGAGGGATTACCAGGCAGGGCCTGTGTCGAAGCAGGTAGTTCGGGTCGTGTTGAGTTACACCGACTACATCAATCGTACTGTCTGGTCGAAATCCTGAGCGTCGTCGAGGTTTGAAAAATGCGTGTTTTATTGACAGGTGCTACGGGTTTCGTTGGTCGTGCGGTATTGGGTCGTTTAGCGGCCTCTGACGACCTGGAACCGGTGGCAGCCATTCGTGGGCACGCCCTGCCTGACTGTCCTTCGCGCGTTACTACCGTTCGAACCGCCGGGCTCAGTGCTGATACCGACTGGTCGCAGGCGCTGGATCAAGTGGAGGTTGTCATTCATGGCGCGGCTCGCGTTCACGTCATGAATGACACCGAATCCGATCCGCTGGAGGCGTTTCGCAAGGTGAATGTCGAAGGCACGCTAAGCCTAGCAAGGCAAGCCGCCGCGCTGGGTATTCGTCGCTTCGTGTTCATCAGTTCGATCAAGGTCAATGGCGAAGGTACGCCGATCAATCAGCCGTACTTCGCCGACGCGACACCCGCGCCTGGCGATCCGTATGGCATTTCGAAAATGGAGGCCGAGCAGGGGCTGCGAGAGATTGCTGGCGTCAGCGGGATGGAAGTGGTCATCATCCGTCCGGTGCTCGTTTACGGCCCGGGTGTGAGAGCCAACTTTCTGAATATGATGCGTTGGCTGGACAAGGGCATTCCCTTGCCGTTCGGGGCTATCCATAATCGGCGCAGCCTGGTCGCGCTCGAAAACCTGTCCGATCTGATCGTCACCTGTATCCGTCATCCAGCCGCCGCCAATCAGACCTTCCTCGTCAGCGATGGTGAGGATTTGTCCACGACACAGTTGCTGACGCGGATGGCGCAGGCATTGGGTAAACCTGCACTCTTGTTGCCTGTGCCGAGCATATTGCTTGAGCGGGGGGCGCAACTTCTGGGCAAACAGGCTTTGTCGCAACGACTGTGCGGATCGTTGCAGGTCGATATCAGCAAAACTCGAGAATTGCTGGGTTGGGCTCCTCCGGTCAGCGTCGATGAGGCGCTTGCGTCGACTGCCAATCACTACAAGGAAAGCCAGCGCCAAGCTGGCTTATGACAGTGCCGGTTCAATTGCAGAATTGATTTTGGCTGTTTCAGGAAGTTGACCTTTGAACACAATATGGTTGTTGGCGTTGGTGGTGGGTGTTTCATTCTTGGGCACAGGTGCATTGCGCAAATACGCATTGGCACGCAGCTTGATAGATATTCCTAATGCGCGTAGTTCACATTCGGTTCCGACCCCCAGGGGTGGTGGTGTGGCTATCGTCCTGAGTTTTCTGATTGCGCTGCCTGTCCTGGCCTGGACAGATGCGCTCGCCTGGCCGATGGCGCTGGCTCTGCTGGGGGCTGGCGGCTGGATCGCAATCGTTGGTTTTCTCGACGACCATGGGCATATCGCCGCGCGTTGGCGCCTGCTTGCGCATTTCGGTGGTGCCATCTGGGCATTGTTCTGGATTGGGGGGATGGCTCCGATCAATATGTTCGGTTTCGAGTTCAGTCTCGGCTGGTTCGGTTATGTCATCGCCGCGTTCTATCTGGTCTGGATGCTCAACCTCTACAACTTCATGGATGGCATTGATGGTCTGGCCAGCGTCGAGGCGATTTGCGCCTGTGTCGGTGCTTGCCTGGTCTACTGGGTCGCAGGCCACACCAGCCTCGCCATTGCGCCGCTTGTACTGGCGATGGCCGTATCGGGTTTCCTTGCCTGGAATTTCCCGCCCGCGAAGATCTTCATGGGCGATGCAGGCAGTGGTTTTCTGGGGATCGTGTTGGCGGTGATGTCGCTTCATGCGGCATGGACGAATCCATTGTTTCTCTGGGCCTGGCTCATTTTGTTGGGCGTCTTTATTGTTGATGCGACCTTTACCCTCATTCGTCGGCTGTTGCGCGGGGATAAGGTTTATGAGGCCCATCGCAGCCATGGATACCAGTATGCTTCACGAAAATATGGCAGCCATCGGGCGGTCACGCTGGCAATCGCTGCAATCAATTTGTTGTGGTTAGTACCAGTGGCTATATTGGTCGTCCTGCAATATCTCGATGGCGTGGCGGGGTTGGTCCTGGCCTACGTGCCTCTGGTGTTGCTGGCTTTCAGGTTTCACGCAGGCGAGTTGGAAATCGCTGGCAAGGCGTGATGGGCGCATTGGTTTTTGAGTATTGCTTTATCGGCAAGTGAGTTACCGAAAGCTGTAGTTGCTGTATCAATGCTAGGAGCTTCGAGAGGTGTTTAGAGGGGTTATGGATAAGATTCGGGCAAGGTTGTTAAGTCTGCCAAGACGACATAAACGTATTCTGCAGGTTCTGACGGATATTTTGTTGGTCTGGTTTGCCCTGTGGATGGCGTTTGTCGTGCGTCTTGGGCTGGACGAGTTGATCAACCCGTTCACTCAGCACGTCTGGCTTTTTGTCAGTACACCTGTCATTGCCATTCCTCTTTTCGTCCGCTTTGGCATGTACCGTGCTGTCATGCGTTACTTTGGAAATGACGCGCTGATTGCCATTATCAAGGCAGTGACACTGTCATCCTTGATACTTGGCGTTGTAGTGTACTGGTACAGCAATCATCAAAACGTCGTTCCTCGTTCGATCATTTTCAACTATTGGTGGTTGAGCCTGATCATGGTCGGCGGATTACGCTTGGCCATGCGCCAGTATTTCATGGGCGACTGGTTCAGCGCAGCTCAGCATGTCCCGTTCACCAGCAGGGATGATGGTCTGCCGAAAGTGGCCATCTACGGCGCGGGAGCCGCGGGTAATCAACTGGTTGCTGCATTGCGGATGGGGCGCGTCATGCGGCCTGTTGCTTTTATCGATGACGATAGCGGTATCGCCGACAGGGTGATCTCCGGGTTGCAGGTGTACACGCCCAAGCACATCCAGCAGATGATCGACAACACGGGCGCTCAGGAAATTCTCCTCGCCATTCCATCGTCCAACCGTGGGCGCCGTCGCGAGATTCTCGGGTTTCTCGAAGGCTTTCCGTTACACGTTCGAAGCGTCCCGGGTTTCATGGACCTGGCAAGCGGCCGGGTCAAGGTCGATGATATCCAGGAAGTGGACATCGCAGACCTGCTCGGGCGTGACGCAGTCCCGGCCCAGGCTGATTTGCTCGAACATTGCATCACAGGGCAGTCCGTGCTGGTCACGGGCGCCGGGGGCTCCATTGGCTCCGAGCTTTGCCGGCAGATTCTGACGCTGCGTCCGACAACGCTTCTACTGTTCGAACACAGTGAGTTCAATCTTTATTCCATCTTGTCCGAACTGGAGCAGCGGATCGCTCGAGAGTCGCTGTCCATCCGTCTTTTACCGATTCTCGGGTCGGTTCGTAACCCGGACAAGTTACTGGATGTCATGAAAACCTGGCGAGTAGACACGGTATATCACGCCGCGGCCTACAAGCATGTACCCATGGTCGAACACAACATTGCCGAAGGCGTGCTCAATAATGTGATAGGCACGCTCAATACGGCCCAGGCCGCGCTCCAGGCAGGGGTGGCCAACTTTGTACTGATTTCCACCGACAAGGCTGTGCGACCAACCAATGTCATGGGTAGCACCAAGCGCCTTGCCGAGTTGACGTTGCAAGCGCTGAGTCGTGAGTTGGCCCCGGTGTTGTTCGGTGATACGGGTAATGTTTCCCGTGTGAACAAAACGCGCTTCACGATGGTACGGTTTGGTAACGTCCTGGGATCGTCGGGTTCGGTCATTCCGTTGTTTCACAAGCAGATCAAGTCGGGCGGCCCGCTGACGGTCACACATCCGAAGATCACGCGATACTTCATGACCATTCCTGAAGCGGCACAGCTGGTGATTCAGGCTGGCTCCATGGGGCAGGGTGGTGATGTCTTTGTCCTGGACATGGGCGAGCCGGTGAGGATCGTCGAACTGGCCGAGAAGATGATCCATTTGTCCGGCCTGAGCGTGCGCTCGGAAAAAAACCTGCATGGCGACATCGCTATCGAGTTCACCGGGCTGCGTCCGGGCGAGAAGCTTTACGAAGAGCTGCTGATCGGTGACAACGTGGCGGCCACCCAGCACCCGATGATCATGACGGCCAACGAGGACCACCTGTCCTGGGATTTGCTGAAGGGCAAGTTGACCGAGTTGCTCGCCGCCGTGGACCAGGACGACTACACGCGCGTCCGCCAACTGTTGCGTGACACTGTCAGCGGCTACACCCCGGACGGTGAGATCGTCGACTGGATCTACCAGCAGCGCCGCCTGGAACCCTGATTGTTTCATATCCAGTAACGTACACATTTTTGACAGTTCAATAGCATCGCCTAAGTTTGGAGAGCAGCCTCGGAAAAAGCTGCTTTCCCAAACGATGGCATGGAGCTTCACTAATGCGTACAAGCAGTTTCTACTCTCTGGTATTCGCCCTTCTCACCAGCGTCTCTGTTACGGCAAGCGCCGCGCCTGTCAAGGCACCTGAGGTGACGAGTGCGCCTCTGGTGCAGGATGTGGCCGCCAAGGCACCATCCGGCAAAGTCGATCTCAATAGTGCTGATGTACCTACGCTGCAACGAGAGCTGGCTGGGGTGGGCGAGGCCAAGGCGAAAGCGATTGTTGCTTATCGTGAAAGTAATGGTGCGTTTGCGTCAGTTGACGAGTTGCTGGAGGTGAAGGGGATCGGCAAAGCGCTTCTGGATAGAAATCGCGACAGGGTCGAGGTGAACTAGCGGGTTGATCAAGCAAAAAAAGGCCGATCATTGATCGGCCTTTTTCTGTAGCGGGATTCATGCCCGGCGGTACAACCCGTTGTTGTCGGTTATCCGCATTCAGGCAAAGAACAGGTCGGTATTGTTCAGCAAGGTGGTCTGGCCAAGTAGCGTGATGTTGCCACCGTGAGCGCCATCACCCGCGGTGTCGAAGGTCACAACCAGCCCGTTGTCTTGCAGCGTTTGCGTCACTGTCTTGGTGGTCGTCCAGCCATAGATATACAGGGTGTCTTCACCTTGTTTGAAGTCCTGGATGGTGTCCGCGCCTGAGCCTGCGTTGAATACGAAAACATCTCGCCCTTTTCCGCCAATCAAGAGGTCGTTGCCGGTGCCACCGACGATGAAGTCGCTGCCGTTTCCTCCAGCCAACACGTCGTTACCATCTTGGCCGTATAGCGAGCAATTTGCATCCGAGTGAGACTGGATGATGTCATTGCCACTGTTTACTCCGCTGGTGCTGCCAGCCAGTTCTGCGCCCTGTGTGCCGACGTAGAGGATTTTGTCTGCTGCATTGCCACCGTAGATTTTATCGGCGTAGCCGGAACCAGGATTGCCAGCGACAGCCGTTGTGTTGAAGCCTTTGAGCGGGTCAGCGTTGAAAACAAACGTAGTGTCGTTGGTGGTGAGCAGCGTCGTACGGCCTTCGATCAGCATCCCGCCATCAAAACGTGCATCGCCATCGGTGTCATAGCGAAGATAGACGCCGTCCGAGGTCAGCTTCTGGTCAATCCTGAAATTGAACTCTTTTTCCGAAATTTGCGTACGGCCGGTGCCGCCGGTGCCGCTGACGCCGAGGAAAACCAGTCGATCGGCACCTACACCGAAGCTGTCGATGGTGTCGTTGAAGCCATCGCCCTTCGAAAACGCGTACTGGTCTGCACCGTAACCACCAGACATGTAATCATCACCAGTGCCGCCGACCAGAAGATCTGCCAATTGCCCGCCAATCAGAACGTCATTGCCCTCATTACCGTAAAGTTGACCGCCGGAAAAGCGTAGCGCGAGCGTGTCATTGCCCGCTCCACCGATGAGCGTAGCGAACACCGGGCTGAGTGAACTGCCATCATATGAAATGAAGTCAGCACTCGAGGTGCCGGTGACTGTGGCTCTCCCGTTGTTGGTGACGGCGTTGCTATCTGTAAGATGCGTGGCGGTCAGATCGCCAACACCGCTTGCTACCGTATAGTCAAAGACGCCGCTCAGAGAGTTGGCAATGCTGGCAAGCAAGGTATCACTCAGACTGTCGTTACTGGTATAGAGCTTATGCTCCGTTGTGATTATTTGCGCAGCATATAGATTAGCCAGGCGCAAGGCTTCTGCACCTGTCTCCGACCATCCGGATTCAGTTGCATTATTAGGGATGAAGTATTCAACGTCGTCTGCATTCATCATGTCCTTGACACCGACACGCTCGCCCGTGCGAACGTCGGTGTAATAGACGTTATAGTCCGCGTCCTGGATTTCCCACTTGTTGGTTGTGGTATTAAAAATTTCAAGGTACGTATGCCCCTGAAAGTACCCTTGGGTGTCTGAGTACGTCCAGATGGTGCGTTTTTGCAGGCCAAGTTCCGCGCACAGGCCGCTGAATACGTTAACCATATTGCCGCACAGAAGTTCTGCGCGTTCGGCAGTCGGATCGCCTGTGACGGTTTTGTAAATTTGCTCGGCGGTATAGAAAGGGTCATTGCCGTGGGCAACCCACCAGGCTCCATCCGAGTGAGTTGTATTGGTGGCCAATAGTTCGCGGGCGACGTCTTGCAGCAATGCGCCGGTTGCCGCAGCTTCTTCCCGGACGATATCGGCGAGTAAAGAAAAATAATTGATCAAAAGTGACTCCATGTTGATTGGGTGGCCGCTCCCGATATCCGAATCGTTCTGCAAACGGCGTTACTGGCCAAAATTTCACATATGTTACAGTTCTTTGGCCAGTATGTTAAAGAAGCATTATCAACTATAGCGCAATTATAAATCTCCAGAGATCAAGGACCCGCGCGGCTCGTCGACTGCATTGCAACGCCAGGATGCTGGCAATTTCATTCTGCAAGCCGTGCTCAGGTGATACACTCGCGCGCCCCGCAACGCCCGATCAACACACCAGGTTTTCAGTTCCCAGATGATACGCAGTACACCCGAAAACAGCCTGCAAGTAGCCCTGAGGGCCTGCAGGAGCAGCTTTATATCGGTGGGTTTTTTCAGTCTGTTCATCAATGCACTGATGTTGGTCCCGACCTTCTACATGCTTCAGGTCTACGGGCGGGTCGTCACGGGCGGCAGCCTGACGACGCTGGCCATGTTGACCATTATCCTGACCTTCCTGCTCGTGACGATGGGTCTGCTGGAGTGGGTACGTTCGCGGATCATGGTTCGCGTCAGCACCAGGCTCGACGTGTTGCTTGGCCGCGATGTCTACAGGGCCAGTTTCAAGCGGGCCCTGGACAGCGGTGGCATGGATGCGTCGGCCCAGTCGCTCAGCGACCTGACCGGGCTGCGCCAGTTCATGTCCGGGAACGGTCTGTTCGCGTTTTTCGATGCGCCGTGGCTGCCGATCTATATCGCAGTGCTGTTCCTGTTTCACCCTTGGTACGGCTGGACGGCAATCGGTTGTGCGGTGGTTTTGCTGGCGTTGGCCAGTATCAATGAGCGATCCACGGGCAAAGTTCTGGCAGAGGCCAACAAGCAGAGCATTGGTGCGACGCTGCATACCACCAAGAACTTGCGCAATGCCGAAGTGATCGAGTCCATGGGCATGCTTGACTCACTCATGTCACGCTGGAGTCTGCGTCAAAAGAACGTGCTGCTGTTGCAGTCCCGAGCCAGCGATCGAAGCGGGATCATCACATCGATATCCAAGACTTTCCGTTTGCTTGTTCAATCTCTGATCCTTGGCCTTGGTGCTTATCTTGCAGTCAGCCATGAGATCAGCCCTGGGCTGGTGATCGCAGGCTCCGTGTTGTTGGGTCGAGCGCTGGCGCCGCTGGACCTGATGATCGGCAGTTGGAAGGGGTTCATCTCTGCCCGTTCACAATACGCGCGCCTGAACAGCGTTCTCGACCAGCAAAATGCCGAACCTGAGCGTATGCAATTACCCGCTCCAATCGGCCATGTGACGGTAGAGAACCTCACGCTGGGTGCTCCGGGATCAAGAAGCCCGATCATCAAAGGCATCGGCTTCAACGCGCCAGCAGGCGCGATGATCGGTGTTGTCGGCCCTAGCGCCTCCGGCAAGTCGACGCTTGGCAAGGCCTTGATGGGTGTGTGGAAGCCACAGAATGGGGTCGTTCGTCTGGATAGCGCCGATATTGCCAATTGGGACAAAAGCCAATTGGGGCCGCACCTTGGGTATTTGCCGCAAGACATTGAATTGTTCGAAGGCACTATCAGCGACAACATCGCGCGTTTCGGTGTCGTTGATCCGGACCAGGTGGTGCTGGCGGCCAGGACCGCCAGTGTCCATGAAATGATTCTGATGCTGCCCAATGGCTACGATACGGTCATCGGCGAGGGGGGCATTAATCTGTCGGGAGGGCAACGTCAGCGTATCGGACTGGCCCGGGCACTCTATGGCAGCCCGCGGCTTATCGTTCTGGATGAGCCGAACGCTCATCTGGACGAAGTTGGCGAGCGTGCACTGGCGTTGGCGCTGCAACAGTTGAAACTCACGGGGGCGACGGTCTTCGTCATCGCCCACCGGACCTCGATCCTGGCCCAGCTCGACCGCTTGCTGGTGATGAACGCTGGCACCATCAGCCTGTATGGCCCGCGGGATCAGGTCCTCGCACAACTCAATGCGCCTCAATTGGCCGCTCAGCAGAAGCCGGCTGCCCGGGCCGGCACAGACGTCGCGTCGACCGACGTTTGACAGGAAACTCTCGATGAACCGTACGCTCGCTACTCCTGCCGATACTTTCGCAGATCTGCCCACGTCCGACAGATCCGTACGCCGAACAGGATTTTTCATTGTATTGGTGACGTTCGGCCTGTTCGGCGGGTGGGCGACGTTTGCCCCACTTGATGGCGCGGCCTACGCGCCGGGCGTCGTTACCGTGCAAACGTATCGCAAGACCGTGCAGCATCTGGAGGGCGGCATCGTCAAGGATCTGCTTGCCCATGACGGCGATGTGGTGAAGAAGGGCGACCCGATCATCGTTCTCGATGACGCTCAATTGCGCTCCGAATACGAGATGACCCGTAGCCAGTTGATCGCTGCCAGGACGGCCGAGGCGCGGTTGCTCGCCGAGCGCGATAACCTTCCGACAATTGCCTTCCCGAGCGATATCAATTCCGATAGTCAGCGCAGTGTCGAGGCGCGTTTCGGCGAGACTCAGGTATTCAACGCGCGGCGTAGCTCGCGACTTGGGCAAATCTCGGTCCTGCAAGAGCGCATTGGTCAGTTGAACCAGCAAATCAAGGGAACCGACACCATGATCGGTACCAAGACCAGCTTGCAGGAATCCTACAGCGGCGAAATTGCCGAGTTGAAAGAGTTGCTGGCCCAGGGTTTTGTCGACAAACAGCGGATGCTGGAACAGGCGCGCAAGCTGGACTTGCTCAAGTCTGAGGTGGCGGATCACCGCTCGACAAATATCAAGACCAGGTTGCAGATCAACGAAACCCAGTTGCAGATCCTGCAGATCGACAAAGACTTCAACGCCGACGTTACCAAGCAGTTGGCAGAGACCCAGACCAAGGCCTACGACCTGCAGGAAAAAGCCTCGGCGCTGGAGGATCGCCTGAGCAGGGTGATTATTCGCGCTCCGGAAGACGGGATGGTGATTGGCATGACGGTCCACACCATCGGTGGCGTTGTGCGACCCGCAACGCCCTTGCTGGATATCGTTCCATCCGTTTCCGACCTGGTGGTCGAGGCACAGGTCTCACCCAATGACATCGACCGAATCGCTATCGGCAAGTTGGCGGACATTCGCTTCAGTGCCTTTAACACGGCCACGACACCGGTCATCGAAGGTCGAGTGACGAGTGTATCCGGCGATCGCTTGATCAACGAGAAAACCAGTGCACCGTACTATCTGGCCCGCATCAGCGTGACAGGGGAGGGCGCGCGGAAACTGGGAGATCGCAAGTTGTTGGCGGGCATGCCGGCAGACGTATTGATCAACACCGGAGAGCGCACCATGCTGCAATACCTGATGCAGCCGGCACGTGACGTTATTGCCCAGTCAATGATCGAGGAGTGATCGTGCGTCTGATTCCCTGCCTGGTTTTGGGTTCAATGGCATTGCCTGTCCACGCCGCTGAAGTTCCCACCGCCCCCCCCTCTATCACTACGCCGCAAACAGCTTCGGTCAGTAAACAGAGCTACTCGGTCGACTTGATGCAGTTGTACCGCGAGTCGCGCCTGGAAGACCCACGGGTGATCTCCTCTTACTCCAAGGCTCAATCCGGGGTCGAGCAGCAAAACCAGGCGTTTGGCAGTCTGTTGCCTTCAGTGACGGCCAACGCGGGTTTCAACCGGATCAAACAGTCCAATCTTCAAATCGACGAGGCCTACGACAGTCGCAACTATTCGGTGGGGTTGACCCAACCGTTGTACAACAAGGCTGCCTGGGAAAACTACCAGCGCTATAAAAGCCTGGCAAAGCAGGCTGACTCCGAATCAAAAGAGGCTCAGGCCGAGGCCACTGTGGATCTTGCACAGCGATATTTTGCCGCGCTGGCTGCCGATGATGAACTTGAATTGGTGCGGGCCGAACGCAGGGCTACCCAGAAGAACCTCGACAGGGTCAGTGCGCTTTACAGCAAACAGTTGGCGATGGTGACCGATTTGCTGGATCTCCAGGCCCGAGTTGATTCGCTGGCGGCCCAGGAAGTCGAAGCGCGTAACCAGTCCAGCCTGAGCCGTGTTGCGTTGTCGGAAATTATCGGACGGCCGGTCAAAGAGAAACTGAGTCGTGTGCGTAATGACGTCGAATTGAAAGTGTCTGCCGAAAGCCTGGAAAGTTGGGTCAATTTGGCGATCGCCGACAATCCGGCGATCAAGGCCAGCGAAAATGCACAGGACGCAGCAGAGGCTGCCCTGCGCGAAGGTAAGGGCGGGCACTATCCCACGGTCAATCTGAACCTGAGTGCGCAGCAGACCAATGAAGGCTACAACAATTCGTTGGCGCCACAGACCGACAGCTATGTCGCGGGTGTGGGAGTACAGATTCCGATCTATAGCGGTGGCACGACATCCGCGCGGGTAAGGCAGCTGTATCAGGATCAGCTCACCGCAGAACAGCAATTGGTCGCGACGCGCCGCCAAGTGGTCAAGGAAACGACAAACGCGTATTTGACTGCAGACTCAAGCGTGGAAAAGATCCACGCAAACCGCAATGCACTGGCCTCGGCCGAGCAATCGCGCATTGCGGCTGAAAAAGCATTTACCTATGGCGTGGTTAATGCCGTGGATGTTTTGACCGCGGTACAGAATGAATTCAAGGCACGTCGCGATCTGCTCAAGACTCAATACGACTTTATAACCAACCTTTTTATCCTGAATCGCTGGGCCGGAAAGTTGTCGGAAGAAAGTGTCGAAAGCGTCAATCTCTGGTTGAGTGGAAATGATCAGGCGATCACTTCACCAGAGACGCTGCGGGAATAAGTTGTCGTCCGTTAAATGCTCTTTGCGTAGCTAAAGCTATTGGTCGAGTCGGGCTGCGCTTGAAGGGAAAGCGCAGCCCTCGACAATTAACGACGAGGTGAATGCAGTGACAGAACGGCGCGACGAATGATGGCGACACCCAGGCCGAGTATGAATCCAAAGATCAGGCCAAATCCAACGATCAGGGCTTTCTTCGGTTTTATAGGCGCTTGAGGTTCCATTGCATCTTTATCAACATTGACCAGCTTTAACTGATCGAAGTTTACATTCAGTTGCTTCAGGTGAGTCAGCTCACCGCTGATGTCCGCGAAGTCCTTGATAAACAACTCAGGATGATTCCGCTCTTTGAGAAGTACTGCTTCGCGGTTGGTAGCCAGCAGGCTGAGCTCTTTTTGAATCTCATCGATACGCGGCTCGGTGAAGTCATCGGAATGACGAGCTACCAAGGTGGCACGCTCTGCTTCCAGTGCCGCTTGTCCCAGGAAGTACAGGGGTATTTTCTGATTGTTGACTTCCGTGCGGATCATGTTGCCCTGATGGGCTTGCTCTCCATCTCCCAGCGCCGAGGGCGTGGTGGGTTTTACAATTCCGAGTTTCTTGGCGATGACGATGGCTTCATCAAGTTCTTTGATGCGGTTTTGTCTGCGGCTTTGCAGTTGTTGGCGCAGCGCTTTGAGTTCGTCTTGAAGTACTTGCTTTTTTAGCTGATCTTTTTCCAGCAAATGGGCAACTTTGGAATCTTTTTCCGCCTCATAAGCGGACTTTTTCGACTCCAGTTTCTTTTCAGTCTGATCGATGCGGTTGGCAATCAGTATTTTTAAGTTTGACGCAACTTTTTCCTTTTCACCTTTAACGACGAAGTCGGTAAAGTCTCTCAAGATGCCTACGCCATCTATGCCCTGAGGATACCTGAGGCTAAGGCCAACGGCTTCGGAAAGGCTGGAGCTTTTTTTAGGATCAATTTTTTCAAGCGAAAATGCTCTTTCGTTGAACCTTTCAAATGTGTTCTCAATGGATTGCCCTGGTGCCTGCAATGGCGCAAGGTACTGCGGGTTGGCCTGGAAGAACTTCAGGCGAACATCATAAGACTGCATTGAAGAACCGATGTTGTTCAGCGCGTCTTTTGGCAGAAGTTTATAAAGTCCGGACTCATTCAGTTCGTCCAGGTCCGCCAGTGGGACAGGTCGGACATAAGTTTCAACTTCATATTCTGGAGTTGCCAGCAAGGCATAGGAAATAGCGGCGGTAACGGTCAGTGCAGTAAACAATAAAACAATCGCCCTTTGATCCCAAAGGCTGCCGATAAGCTCCTTTACTTCAACGACTTCATGTCGGGGGGTATCAATAGTGTTTACTGGAATGTTCATCACGCGCTCTAAAAATTTGGACAGACTTTCCAGAATACATCTGAAAATTGCCGTCATCTAGGTTAGAAAACTTTACATTTGGTTATATTTTTTGGATTTTCCAGCATTTGTTAGCAAACAGCAAGGGTGAGAAACAGTCGCGGATGCGAACACGGTCGCGGCTCAGACATCACCTTGACGGCCCTATGGGCTGGCCTCCTGTCATCCTGTGAGCGTTCAAAGCGCGCTGCTCATTCGCCCCACCGTTTATCGGTCGCTCGCAATACCGTTCGCTCCATCCCATAGGCTCGATGGGATTTCATTCTCATTCCGGGGCTACTCTCATTCTGGCCGGGTTACCGACGAGAACCCTCCGTTGCTCGATCAATTAAAATTACGGCTATCATATATTGGTAGAATTATGGCTATAATAAAATAGCTCGCGTCGAAGTGCTTTCACGTCGGGCGTCCTTCAGCATTTTTCAGGAGCACCATCATGAATTCAGTTCAGCCCCAAGGTACGGCCCTCGTCACCGGCGCGTCTTCCGGTATCGGGGCGGTGTACGCCGAGCGTTTGGCAGCCCGTGGTTTTGATCTGTTGCTGGTGGCTCGTGACGAGCCGCGACTGGAGGCTGCGGCGATCAAGCTGCGCTCGGAGCATGGGATCAAGGTGGAAGTGCTGTCGGCGGATCTCACCCGGAAGGAAGACGTGCTACAACTCGAACAGCGGCTACGCAGCGATTCGAGTATCAGTCTGTTGCTCAATAACGCCGGTGTGGCGGCGGATGGGCTGTTGGCCAATGCCGATACCGATCAACTGGAGCGAATGATTCAGTTGAATATCACGGCAGTCACGCGATTGGCCTCGGCGGCTGCGGCCAGCTTTACCAAGGCCGGGCGCGGCACGATCATCAATATCGCATCGGTGGTGGCATTGTTTCCCGAGCGTTTCAATGCGACTTACAGCGCCAGCAAGGCCTATGTATTGAGCTTGACTCAATCGTTGAACGCCGAGCTGAATGGTACCGGGGTGAAGATCCAGGCGGTGCTGCCCGGTGTGACACGAACCGAGATCTGGGAGCGCTCCGGTATCGATGCTTCGCAAATTCCCGCGGAAATGGTGATGGAAGCAGGAGAGATGGTCGATGCTGCGTTGTCGGGTCTGGATCAGGGTGAGTTGATCACTATTCCTTCGTTGCCTGATGCGGCGGATTGGGATGCGTTCGTGGCGGCGCGTCATGTGATGGCGCCCAATCTTTCCAAAAGCAAGGCCGCTGCCCGTTATCGGTAAGCGTCATCAATCGGCTTGAGGTGTGTCTGGTATGAGTGATCGTCGAGTGGTTGTAACTGGCATGGGCCTGGTGTCGCCGCTGGGAAGCGGTGTCGAAGCTGTCTGGGCGCGGCTGTTGGCCGGTCGTTCCGGGCTGCGCAATTTACCGCAAGAGGTGGTTGCCGATCTGCCGGCCAAGGTCGGCGGTGCAGTGCCCGCGCTGGCGGATGATCCGGAGGCGGGGTTCGATCCGGACCGGGCAACCCCGCCCAAGGAACAGAAGAAGATGGACCGCTTCATTTTGTTCGCCATGGAAGCGGCGCGTCAGGCACTGGAGCAAGCCGGCTGGCAAGCGCTGGATGCCAATGCCCAGGAGCGCACGGCCACCATCATCGGTTCAGGTGTGGGTGGTTTCGGCGCGATCGCCGACGCGGTGCGCACCACCGATAGTCGTGGGCCGAGACGTTTGTCTCCATTCACCATCCCTTCATTCCTGGTCAACCTCGCGGCAGGTCATGTGTCGATCCAGCATGGCTTCAAGGGTCCATTGGGTGCACCGGTCACGGCATGCGCTGCCGGCGTTCAGGCGATTGGCGACGCAGCGCGGCTGATTCGTACGGGTGAGGCGGACATCGTGGTGTGCGGCGGTGCAGAGGCAGCGATCGATCGGGTCAGCCTGGCCGGGTTTGCGGCTGCTCGCGCCTTGTCCAGCGCTTACAACGACACGCCTGAACGCGCTTCGCGACCTTTCGACAGTGGTCGCGATGGTTTTGTCATGGGAGAAGGGGCCGGGCTGCTGGTCATCGAGTCTCTGGACCATGCGCTGGCCCGGGGCGCCCAGCCCTTGGCGGAGCTCGTCGGCTACGGCACCAGCGCCGATGCCTATCACCTGACCGCCGGTCCCGAGGACGGCAACGGTGCGCGGCGGGCGATGTCGTTGGCATTGGCTCAGGCTGGTGTTTCTCCGGCTCAGGTTCAGCATCTGAATGCTCATGCAACCTCGACTCCGGTGGGGGATCTGGGTGAACTGGCGGCGATCAAGGCGTTGTTCGGTGCGCAAAATGGTATTGCCGTGACATCGACCAAGTCGGCGACCGGGCATTTGCTCGGTGCAGCAGGGGGAATCGAGGCGATCTTCACGCTGCTGGCGATCCGTGACCAGGTTGCACCAGCGACACTCAATTTCGAGAACCCGGACCCTGCCACTGAAGGAGTGGATATCGTTCATGGCAAAGCGCGGCCAATGGCCATCGAGTATGCGTTGTCCAACGGCTTCGGATTTGGTGGGGTCAATGCCAGTGTACTGTTCAAGCGTTGGCAGGGTTAATCCTGCGAGTGCTTGAGGTGTTCGCGTGCGATGTCGAGAATCCGTTGGGCAAACCCGACGTCGGCCACGCTGCGCGATAACAGCAAGGCGCCGACCAGCGTAGACATGATGACGATGCTGCGCTCGGCGGTGCGCTCACCCTCAAGGGTATGCTGGATCTGATCGAGTCGCGCCTGGAGCACGACGTCGCTGGTCGGACTCGGTTGACCACGCAGCCCCAGTTCCGAAGAAATGGTCAGCAGCGGGCAGCCTTCGTGGGGAGAGGTTTGATGCCATTCGGACAGGTAAGCGTCGATGAAGGCTTTGAGTGGCTGTTCCTCGGCGAAGATTTGCGCACACAGCTCGTCGACTTGTGCACCGGCCTCCTGCAAGGCTTTCTCTACCAGTTCGTCTTTGGACTTGAAGTGCGAGTAAAAGCCACCGTGAGTCAGGCCCAGTGCTTTCATCAGGGGTTGCAGCCCGGTCGCGCCGATACCGTCGCGTCGGAATCGCGCTGAAGCTTCCTTGATAATGCGTTGGTGGGTCTGGGCTTTATGGTCCTGCGAGTAACGCATCTGATATCTCCGCATCAATGCGCCATATTAACCAATGAAAATTGCATGGTGACTGTACTTCTACTTCTAATAAACATGCAGATGCTTCGATATGGGTGCAAAGCGGCGTGATTTCGGGCGTTTCCACGCAAAAACAAACCCCGCTTTCCAAGGCGGGGTTTTCAGTCAGCGGTCCTGCGCTTCCTTGGCGTCCATTTCCGCATTGCGTTCGGCGACGCGCTTGCGTTGCTCTTCGGTCAGTTCGACCTTGTTGGCGGTGTCGCGCAGCAGCATCAGGCCACCAACGATCGAGCCGATGGCAACGACCAGAATCAACCAGGCATACCAGGGCATAGGACTCTCCTTGAAAAGCAGGCGGTCGGCGAGGGTTCGCCAACCGATCGTGCATACCGTTTTGAGTGATGGGGTTTCATCGCAGTTCCATCGCTATCACCTCATTCTATGCCTGTTGTTCAAGGTTCACTCGAACGCTTTCACAGTCCGGTCAGCATCGCATCCGCCGGGGCGTCTGCGCGCAGTTGTGCGGTGAGCATGAAGTACACGAAACCTGCCGCCATGAAACCCAGGAAGATCAGGCCGATCAACGTGTTGAACCAGGCCATCGCCACCAGGCATACCACCGCCAGCATCAGTGCAATGAACGGCACCAGCGGGTAGCAGGGGGCGCGGAAGGTGCGTTCCAGGTTCGGCTCGGTTTTGCGCAGCTTGAACAGGCTGAGCATGCTCATGATGTACATCACGATGGCGCCAAACACGGCCATGGTGATCATCGCGGCGGTCAGCGTCATGCCGCCGAGGTTGATCAAGCCGTCGCTGTAGATGGCAGCAATGCCGATCACGCCGCCGGCGATGATCGCCCGGTGCGGGGTTTGAAAGCGTGACAATCTGGCCAGGGAGGACGGCAGGTAACCGGCCCGGGCGAGGGCGAAGAACTGCCGCGAGTAGCCAAGAATGATCCCGTGGAAACTCGCCACCAGCCCAAACAGGCCGATCCACACCAGCATGTGCAACCAGCCCGAGCTTTCGCCGACCACGGTTTTCATCGCCTGGGGCAGCGGGTCATTGATGTTCGACAGGGTGCGCCAGTCGCCGACGCCACCGGCGAAGAACATCACGCCCATCGCCAGCAGCACCAGGGTCAGGATACCGCTGATGTAAGCCTTGGGAATCGTGCGTTTCGGGTCCTTGGCTTCTTCGGCGGCCATGGCTGCGCCTTCGATGGCGAGGAAGAACCAGATGGCGAAGGGGATCGCCGCGAACATCCCGGCAATCGCCGGAGCACCGAATACATCGGAACCGGCCCAGCCATTGAGGGCGAAGTTGCTGAAACTGAATGCCGGGGCGACCACGCCCATGAACACCAGCAACTCGGCGACCGCCAGCACGCAGACCACCAGTTCGAAGGTTGCTGCCAGTTTCACGCCGAGGATGTTGAGACCCATGAATACGATGTAGGCACCGACTGCCGCGTGTTTCGGGTCCAGGGCTGGAAACTGGACATTGAGGTAGGCGCCGATGGCCAGGGCGATCGCCGGCGGGGCGAAGACGAATTCGATCAGTGTCGCCAGTCCGGCGATCAACCCGCCTTTCTCGCCAAAGGCACGACGGCTGTAGGCAAAGGGACCTCCGGCGTGGGGAATGGCGGTGGTCAGTTCGGTGAAACTGAAGATGAAGCAGGTGTACATGGTGGCGACCATGAATGAGGTCACCAGAAAGCCCAGGGTCCCGGCTACGCCCCAGCCATAGCTCCAGCCGAAATACTCACCGGAAATCACCAGCCCGACCGCAATGCCCCACAGGTGCAAGGTGCCCAGCGTGGGTTTGAGTTGTGTGTTCATGGGTTTGCTCCCTGAGTGGTTTGGAACGCTCAGGGGAGGTCAGTGCAGTGGGCGTGCCATTTCACGATTACGCGTCGTAATGGGCTGAAAGCTGTCGTATCGGGGATGTTCGCCACTGGATGCGCGAATATTGTGCGTCAGTCAGGGGCGCGTTTGTTGTAAATGCGGCTTTCGCGAGCAAGCCCGCATACCCGCTCCCCAACACCGCTGCAACGCGCAGGTTGGGTATTTCAATGCAGGTGCGGGCAGCGCTTGATGCTCAGGCTTGCTGAGTGAGGCACTCGCGCAACGCCGTTTGCCAGTCTGGTTGACTGACACCCCAATCGCGCTGCAAGCGACTGCAATCCAGGCGCGAGTTGAGCGGTCGGGCTGCGGGTGTCGGGTAGTCGCTGGACGGGATCGGTAACAGGTCGGCGCAGGGCTTGCCCTGTTTTCGCAGCGCTTCACCGATCGCCTGGGCGAAGCCGAACCAGGAGGTCTCACCTTGAGCGGTCAGGTGATAAGTACCCCAGTTGGCGACCTGGCTCGTCTGCCAGCGCTCAATCAGGGCAAGGGTGCTATCGGCGATTGTACCTGCCCATGTAGGTGCTCCGATTTGATCGGCGACTACACGTAACTCCGGTTTCTCTTGCAGCAAGCGCTGCATCGTCAACAGAAAATTGCGGCCATGGGTTGAATAGACCCAACTGGTACGCAGGATCAGGTGTTTACCTTGCACGTCCCTGATAGCTTGTTCACCGGCCAGTTTGCTCTTGCCGTACACCCCGAGCGGATTTGGCGTGTCGTCCTCGTTATAAGGTCCGGCTTTACTCCCGTCGAATACATAGTCCGTGGAGTAATGTATCAACGGTATGTCCAGAGCCAGCGCTTCTTCGGCAAGGATGCCGGGAGCTACCGCGTTTATGGCAAAAGCTGGTTGCGGCTCGCTTTCCGCCAGATCAACCGCTGTATGGGCCGCTGCATTGACGATCAGATCGGGCCGGATGTTTTGCACCTGACGGCGAATCTGATCGGGTTGAGCGAGATCGAGCTGATCGCGACCCAATACGATCAGTTCGCCGACAGCCCCCAGCCGCCGTTGTAATTCATGTGAAACCTGACCGTGTCGGCCATTGATGAGTATTTTCACGGGAACAGTCCAGTCTCGTTACCGGGCGAATCGGGCCCGCACAGGTTCATTGCTCTTCCCCTGCCAGCTTGGCCAGGTACTGGCCATACCCGGTTTTGCCAAAGTACCGGGCGCGCTCCATCAACTGCTCGCGGTCGATCCAGGCATTTTCATAGGCGATCTCTTCGAGGCAGGCGACTTTGAGGCCCTGGCGGTGTTCGATGGTCTGCACGTACTGAGAGGCTTCGAGCAAGCTATCGTGGGTGCCGGTGTCGAGCCAGGCGAAACCTCGACCAAAACGCTCGACCTGCAGATCGCCACGTTGCAGATAGGCATTGTTGACGTCGGTGATTTCCAGCTCGCCACGAGGCGAAGGTTTCACCGCCTTGGCGATCTCGATCACATCGTTGTCGTAGAAATACAGGCCGGTAACGGCATAGCTGGATTTCGGCGCTTTCGGTTTTTCTTCGATCGAAAGGGCACGGCCATCGCTGTCGAAATCAATCACGCCGAAGCGCTCGGGGTCCTTGACCCAGTAGCCGAACACGGTGGCGCCGCGGGTGCGTTTTGCCGCGCTCTGCAATTGTTCGCCAAAGTGCTGACCATGGAAGATGTTATCGCCCAGGATCAGGCACACAGGGTCATCGCCAATGAACTCTTCGCCAATCAGAAACGCCTGGGCCAGACCGTCCGGCGAGGGTTGCTCGGCAAAGCTGAAATTCACCCCGAACTGGCTGCCGTCACCCAGCAGATTGCGATACTGGGGCAGATCCTGCGGGGTGGAGATCAGCAGGATATCCTTGATGCCGGCCAGCATCAGCACCGAGATCGGATAGTAGATCATTGGCTTGTCGTAGACCGGCAACAGCTGTTTCGACACTCCAAGCGTAATCGGGTGCAGGCGCGTGCCCGAGCCACCCGCCAAAACGATGCCTTTCATCATGCGAGCAGCTCCTTGGGATTGATGGCGCCAAGGCGTTCGCCCTGATAGCTGCCGTCTTGAACGCGGCGGCACCATTGCATATTGTCCAGGTACCATTGAACGGTTTTGCGCAGGCCGGTTTCGAAGGTCTCTTCGGGCACCCAGCCCAGTTCGCGTTCAATCTTGCTGGCGTCGATGGCGTAGCGCAGGTCATGCCCGGGGCGATCCTGGACGAACGTGATCAGGTCGGCGTAATGCGCAACGCCCTCAGGCTTGAGCGGTGCCAATTCTTCGAGCAGGGCGCAGATGCCACGCACCACGTCGATGTTCTTTTGTTCGTTGTGCCCGCCGATGTTGTAGGTCTCGCCAACGGCGCCGGTGGTCACCACTTTGAGCAGTGCCCGGGCGTGATCCTCGACGAACAGCCAGTCGCGCACTTGCAGGCCATTGCCATACACCGGCAGCGGCTTGCCGGCCAGAGCATTGAGGATGACCAGCGGAATCAGTTTCTCGGGGAAGTGGAACGGCCCGTAATTGTTCGAGCAATTGGTCAGCAGCACCGGCAAGCCATAGGTTCGCTGCCAGGCGCGGACCAGGTGGTCGGACGCTGCCTTGCTGGCGGAGTAGGGCGAGCTCGGCGCGTAGGGCGTCGTTTCCGTGAACAGATCATCGACACCGTGCAGGTCGCCGTAAACCTCGTCAGTGGAAATGTGATGAAAGCGGAAGGCGCTTTTCTCAGGCTCCGGGAGGGCTTGCCAATAGGCGCGGGCGGCTTCGAGCAGGCTGTAGGTGCCGACAATGTTGGTCTGGATGAATTCCGATGGCCCGTCGATGGAACGATCGACGTGGGACTCCGCTGCCAGGTGCATGATCGCGTGAGGGCGGAAACGCGCGAGCACCGCACTGACGGTCGCCTGATCGACAATATCGGCCTGAACGAACTCGTAGCGAGTGTCGTTGGCAATGCTGGTCAGCGATTCGAGATTGCCGGCATAGGTCAGTTTGTCCAGGTTGAGCACATCATGCTCAGTGTGTTGAATCAGCTCGCGGACAAGGGCCGAGCCTATGAAACCGGCTCCGCCGGTAATAAGGATACGCACGTTGGGCCAGCCTTCTTCAGTAATGCGAATAGCGTTAGCTTGCAGGCGCAAGCGGGGAGGCGCAAGAGATCTTGACCCCATTCGCTTGCGTCGCGTCAATCGGGCCGGATTATCCATGACTTGGAGCGTTCACTCACTACCCTGGCGCACAATTTAGAGCGCTATGTACGACACACCCGTTGTTCTCCTGGCCGGAGCACCTTCGCGCACCCTGTAACCCCGGCGTAAACCCACTCTTTACGCGTTCTTTATGCCCCGCAGGCACCCTCGGTCTCGTTCCTTTACAGCCTCCTTTCCGACAATGACTCCACACGCGGCAATACGCCGTAACACGGAGAACTTCCATGAGCGTTCTGGATGGGGTGTCGCTGCTGCTGGCAGTGGGGCTGTTCATTTATCTGTTGGTTGCGCTGCTGCGCGCGGACCGGAACTAGGAGTGGCCATGCACAATTATGACTATTGGCTGATCCTCGGGTTTTTTGCCCTGGTATTAGTCCCGGCGCCGTTTCTCGGGCGCTTCTACTACAAGGTGATGGAAGGGCAGCGCACGTGGCTGACGCCGATTCTCGGTCCTGTCGAGCGCGGTTGTTATCGTCTGGCCGGCGTCGATCCGCAGGCCGAACAGAGCTGGCAGAAGTACGCGCTGGCCTTGCTCGCCTTCAACTTCGCGGGTTTCCTGCTGCTGTTCGCGATCCTGTTGTTCCAGGACCACCTGCCACTGAACCCGCAGAGCCTGCCGGGACAGGAGTGGACGCTGGCGTTCAACACCGCCGTCAGCTTCATGACCAACACTAACTGGCAGGGCTACAGCGGCGAAGCCTCCCTGAGCTACTTGAGCCAGATGGCAGGCCTCACCGTGCAGAACTTCGTCAGCGCCGCCACTGGCCTGGCGGTACTGGTCGCGCTGTGTCGCGGCATCGGCCGCAAATCCACCCGGACCCTGGGCAACTTCTGGGTCGATATGACCCGTGCCACCCTCTACGGCCTGTTGCCGCTGTGCCTGCTGCTGGCGCTGTATCTGGTCTGGCAGGGCGTGCCGCAAACCTTCGCGCAGTACGTGAATGCGGTGACGATGCAGGGTGTTGACCAGGTGATCCCGCTGGGGCCGGCTGCCAGTCAGATTGCGATCAAGCAATTGGGCACCAACGGTGGCGGTTTCTTCGGCGTGAACTCGGCGCATCCGTTCGAGAACCCGACGGCGTGGAGCAATCTGTTCGAAATGGCCTCGATCATTCTGATCCCCGTCGCGCTGGTGTTCACCTTCGGCCATTACGTGAAGGACCTGCGCCAGAGCCGAGCGATCATCGCCTGCATGCTGGCGCTGTTCCTGATCGGCGGCGCAACCTCGCTGTGGGCTGAATACCAGCCGAATCCGGCCCTGAACAATGTCGCCGTCGAACAGACCGCGCCGCTCGAAGGCAAGGAAGCTCGCCTGGGCACCACTGCCACGGTGTTGTGGTCGGTGACCACCACGGCCGCGTCCAACGGTTCGGTGAACGGCATGCACGACAGCCTCAGCCCGCTGAGCGGCATGATGGCGCTGGTCAACATGATGGTGGGCGAAGTGATCTTCGGCGGCGTCGGCGCAGGGCTCTACGGCATGTTGCTCAACGTGCTGATCGCGGTGTTCCTCGCTGGCCTGATGATCGGCCGTACTCCGGAATACCTCGGCAAGAAACTGCAGGCCAGGGAAGTGCAGTTGCTGGTGGTGACGTTGATGGTCATGCCGATTGGCGTGTTGGTGCTCGGCGCGATTGCCGCCAGCCTGCCTGGTCCTGTGGCCGCGGTGAGCAACCCTGGGCCTCACGGATTCAGTCAGTTGCTCTACGCCTACACCTCGGCCAGCGCCAACAACGGTTCCGCCTTTGCCGGCTTCGGTGCCAACACCCCCTTCCACAACCTGATGCTGGGCTTGGGCATGTTGATCGGTCGCTTCGGCTACATCCTCCCGGTCCTGGCCCTGGCCGGCAGCCTGGCGATGAAGAAAACCGCACCGATCGGGCAGAACAGCTTCCCGACCCACGGTCCGCTGTTCGTGACCCTGCTGACCGTGACCATTTTGCTGGTGGGCGGTTTGACCTTCCTGCCTACATTGGCGCTGGGTCCTATCGCTGAACATTTGAGTATGGCTGCTCTTCTGAAATAAGGAGCTAAGGAATCCATCATGAATATGCACGTTCCAGCTTCAAAACCTGCGTCACCGACCAAGTCGGTCGAAGCGCCAAAAACCGCTTTCTCGGCCCTGTGGCGTCCGGCGCTGGTGCAAGCCTTCGTCAAGCTCGACCCAAGGCAATTGCAGCGTGCGCCGGTGATGCTGGTGGTCGAACTGACGGCGATCCTGACCACCGTGCTGTGCTTCATTCCCGACACGGCAGTGCCGACCTTCGTCGCCGCACAAATCGCTGTATGGCTGTGGTTCACCGTGCTGTTCGCCAACTTCGCCGAAGCCCTGGCCGAAGGTCGCGGCAAGGCCCGCGCCGACAGCCTCAAGGCCGGCAGCGAAGGCCTCAGCGCCCGGCGCAGGACCGGCAACGGCAGCTTTCAGGTGGTGCCCGCCGCCAACCTGCGCAAAGGCGATGTGGTGCGCGTCGAGGCGGGAGAGATGATTCCCGGTGACGGCGAAGTGATCGAAGGTATCGCGGCGGTCAACGAAGCAGCGATTACCGGTGAATCGGCCCCCGTAATTCGCGAGTCCGGTGGTGACCGCTCGGCCGTTACCGGCAACACACGGCTGGTGTCCGACTGGCTGCTGGTGAAGATCACCGCCAACCCCGGCGAGTCGACCCTGGACCGCATGATCGCCCTGGTCGAAGGCGCCAAACGCCAGAAAACCCCGAACGAAGTGGCGCTAGACATCCTGCTGATCGGCCTGACCCTGATCTTCCTGCTGGTGGTCGTCACCCTGCAACCGTTCGCCCACTTCGCCAATGGCAGCCTGCCACTGGTGTTCCTGGTGGCGCTGTTGGTCACGTTGATTCCGACCACCATCGGCGGTTTGCTGTCGGCCATCGGTATCGCCGGGATGGATCGCCTGGTGCGCCTGAACGTGATCGCCAAGTCCGGTCGTGCGGTGGAAGCGGCGGGGGACGTGCACGTCCTGCTGCTGGACAAGACCGGCACCATCACCTTTGGTAACCGTCGTTGCTCGGCGGTGTATGCCGCGCCTGGCGTCACTGCCAGGGAACTGGCTGAAGGCGCGTTGTTTGCCTCGCTGGCCGATGACACGGCTGAAGGCAAGTCCATCGTTGAGTACTTGCGTGGCCTTCACCCTCAGCCGGAGCCATCCGCCGAGCTGTTGACCGCTGTGCCGTTCAGTGCTGAAACCCGCTTGTCCGGTGTCGACTATCAGGGGCGCGTGTACCGCAAGGGCGCGGTGGATTCGTTGTTGGCGTTCGTGGACCTCAAGCGCGCTGATCTGGCTGCATCGTTGTCCCGTGAGATCGACAAGATCGCCCAAAGCGGCGGCACCCCGTTGCTGGTGTGTGCCGACGGCAAGTTGCTGGGTGCGATCCACCTCAAGGACGTGGTCAAGCCCGGTATCCGCGAGCGTTTCGCCGAGTTGCGCAAGCTGGGGATCCGCACCGTCATGGTCACCGGCGACAATCCGTTGACCGCCGCTGCCATCGCCGCTGAAGCGGGTGTGGACGATGTGCTGGCCGAAGCCACGCCGGAGAAAAAACTGGCGCGCATTCGTCACGAGCAAAACGACGGTCGTCTGGTTGCCATGTGCGGCGACGGCGCCAACGACGCCCCGGCCCTGGCCCAGGCGGATGTCGGCATGGCGATGAACGACGGTACTCAAGCGGCCCGTGAAGCGGCCAACATGGTCGACCTCGACAGCGACCCGACCAAGCTGCTGGACGTGGTGCAGATCGGCAAGGAATTGCTGGTCACCCGCGGTGCGCTGACGACCTTTTCCATCGCCAACGACGTGGCCAAGTACTTCGCGATCCTGCCGGCGCTGTTCGCCGCGATCTACCCGCAACTGGGCGTGCTCAACGTGATGCACCTGAGCAGCCCGCAGAGCGCGATTCTCTCGGCGATCGTGTTCAACGCCCTGATCATTGTGGTGCTGATTCCGCTGGCGTTGCGCGGAGTGCGGGTTCATGCGGCGAGTGCGGCGGCTTTGCTGCGGCGCAACCTGCTGATCTACGGCCTGGGCGGGATCCTGGTGCCGTTCGTGGGCATCAAGGCGATCGACATGCTGTTGACGGCGTTGCATCTGGTTTGACTGCGTGGTGTGCCAGATAAGCCGCCATCGTCGGAACGCCGCCCGGAGCAAGCTCGCTCCCACAAAAGCACCTCATACCCTGTGGGAGCGAGCTTGCTCGCGATGGATGCGCCACGGTGTACCTGACTTGTGAATTAGAGGATTTTGAAATGTCCACATTGATACGCCCGGCCCTGAGCCTGCTGGTCCTGATGACGCTGATCACCGGCGTCGCTTATCCACTGGTGGTCACCGGCGTGGCCCAGGTCGCGTTCCCGGATCAGGCCAACGGCAGCCTGGTGCGGGATGCCGAAGGCAAGGTCCGCGGTTCCTCGCTGATCGCCCAGGATTTCGTCGGCGACGCCTGGTTTCACCCGCGTCCTTCGGCCGGTGCCTTTGCCACCGTGTCGAGCAGTGCCAGCAACCTGTCGCCGAGCAACCCGGCGCTGGCGACGCGGGTGATCGACGATGCCAGCAAACTGTTGGTGCCAGGGCAGGGGCCGGTGCCATTGGCGCTGCTCACTACATCCGGCAGCGGTCTGGATCCGCACTTGCCACCGGCGGCGATTGCCTATCAACTGGCGCGTGTCGCGACGGCGCGCAACCTGCCGGTCGCAACGCTGCAACAACTGCTGGATGCCCACGTCGAGCAACCACTGATAGGCCCGCCGGTGGTGAATGTGCTTGAGTTGAATCGGGCGCTGGAAAAACTGTAGATCAAAAGATCGCAGGCTTCGCCAGCTCCTACAGGATGTACGCCATCTGGCGTAGGAGCTGCCGCAGGCTGCGATCTTTTAATGCCACACCCAACTATCAAGTCAAACAAGGCAATGAAAATGAGCAACTCCGGCCGCGCCGACGCGCTGTTAGCAGACCTGCCCCGCGATGGCCGTGGCCGGCTCAAGGTATTTCTCGGTGCCGCACCGGGTGTCGGCAAGACCTACGCCATGCTGCAAGCGGCCCATACCCAGTTGCGTCAAGGGGTGAAGGTCATCGCCGGCGTCGTCGAAACCCACGGCCGGGCCGAAACCGAAGCACTGCTCGGCGGCTTGTCGCAACAGCCGTTGGTACGTTCCGAGTACCGTGGCGTGTTGCTCGAAGAAATGGACCTCGACGGTCTGCTCCTCGCCAAACCGAAGCTGGTGCTGGTCGACGAACTGGCGCACACCAACGCTCCGGGCAGCCGCCACGAAAAGCGCTGGCAGGACATTCAGGAACTGCTCGCCGCCGGCATCGACGTGTACACCACGGTCAACGTCCAGCATCTGGAAAGCCTCAACGACCAGGTGCGCGGCATCACTGGCGTGCAGGTCCGCGAGACCCTGCCTGATTGGGTGTTGCAGGAAGCCTACGAACTGCTGCTGATCGACTTGCCGCCACGGGAGCTGCTGGAGCGCCTGCGCGACGGCAAGGTCTATGTGCCGGAGCAGGCGCGGGCGGCCATCGACGCGTTCTTTTCCCAGACTAACCTCACGGCCCTGCGCGAACTGGCGATGCAAGCCGCGGCGGCTCAGGTCGATAACGATCTGGCCCAGGGGTATCGTCAGTTGGGGCAAGCGGCGCCGGCCGTGCGCGGGCGATTGCTGGTGGGGGTCGACGGCGATGCCCAGGCCGAGCGCCTGGTACGCCATGCCAGTCGCGTGGCCCAGCGGCGGCACCTGCCCTGGAGCCTGGTGCACGTGGACAACGGCAGCGTGCGTGACGAGCAGTCCCGCCTGCGTCTGCAGAGCGCCCAGCAACTGGCCGAGCGCCTGGGCGGCGAAGTGGTGTTGCTGCGCGCCGGTGAAGTGGCGAAAACCCTGATCCAGCATGCCGCCGAACGCCGCGCCAGCCTGGTGCTGGTCGGCCAGTCCCGGCCGAGACTGCGTCGACGTCTGTTCGGTGGCGGGCTGGCGGCGCGACTGCTGCGTAATGCACGTGGGCTGGAGATCAACGTTCTCGACAGCGATCACCAACAGCTTCAACCCCATCAGCGGTCGATGCATTCACTGGTCTGGTTCGACTATGCATTGGCCGTGGTCGCGACGGTTCTGGCCAGCGCCCTGGCCTGGGCGGTGGCGAGTGTTTTGCCACTGCCGAATATTTCCCTGGTGTTCCTTGCAGCGGTATTGCTGGTGGCGGTGCGCAGCAGCCTCGGGCCGGCGCTGGCTTGTGCGGCGCTGTCGTTCCTGACCTACGACTTCCTGTTCATTCCACCGAATTTCTCTTTCAGCATCCAGCGCGAGGAAGACGTGCTGACCTTGCTGTTCTTCCTGCTGATGGCGGCCCTCACTGGCAACCTCGCGGCGCGCCAGCGCCGGCAATTGCAGGCATTGCGCGATACCCAGGAAGAGACCACTGAACTGCTCGACCTGTCCCGCAAACTCACCGCCGCCACCGACCGCCAGGCCGTGGTCAGCGCGGCTGCCCAGCACCTTAATGGTTGGAGTGATGTGCAACTGTGCCTGCTCAATCGCGACGGGCAAAACGGCTGGCAAGTCGAAACCGGTGGCCCCCTGGAGTTCAGCGAAGCCGAGCGCGGCGCCGCCGATTGGGCCTGGCAGCACGATCAACCCGCGGGTGCGGGCACCGGCACCTTGCCGTTCGGCCGCTGGTGGTGGTGGCCATTGTCGGTGGAGGACGGACCGCTGGCGTTGCTTGGCGTGTGCGCCAGGGAAGGCCAGACTCTGAGCGGCCAGCGCCGACGCTTGTTGACCGCACTGAGCCAGCCGCTGGCCCAGGCGCTGGCCCGGGCGCAACTGGCCGACGATCTGGAAGCGGCGCGGCTGCACGGCGAAACCGAGCAACTGCGCAGCGCCTTGCTGGCGTCGGTGTCCCATGACCTGCGTACACCGCTGACGTCCATGCGCGGCAGTATCGACAGCCTGCTGGCCCTGGGGGAAGCGATCCCGCTGGAGGACAGACGTGAGTTGCTCGAAGGCACCCGCGATGAAGCCGAGCGCCTGGACCGCTACATTCAAAACCTGCTCGACATGACCCGCCTCGGCCACGGTGCCTTGAAGCTGGCACGGGACTGGGTGTCGCCGGCAGACATCGTCGGCAGTGCGCGCAATCGCCTGCGGGCAGTCCTTGCGCCGTTGCAGGTCAGCACCGACGTACCGGCCGAGTTACCGTTGCTGTATGTGCATGCCGCGCTGATCGAACAGGCACTGATCAACGTGATGGAAAACGCCGCGCGGTTTTCGCCACCCCACGGGCGCTTGCAACTGCGCGCCGGGGCCGATGACAGCGAGCTGTTTTTCTCGGTCAGCGATGAGGGGCCGGGGATTCCGGAAGAGGAACGGGCGAAAATTTTCGACATGTTCTACACCGCGGCGCGGGGTGATCGCGGCGGGCAGGGTACCGGGCTGGGGCTGGCGATTTGTCAGGGCATGGTCGGTGCCCATGGCGGTCGCATCAGTGTCGCCGACGGCATCGAGGGGCGCGGCACCTGCATCACGTTGCACCTGCCGCTGCAGGCTCAGCCGGGATACGACAGTGAAGCCTGATCGTGCTTGCGCTACTCTCTTGCCACTTCTTTGTGTTGATGTGAATTCATGAGCCAGACCCCGACCATCCTGATCATTGACGACGAACCGCAGATCCGCAAATTCCTGCGCATCAGCCTCGTTTCCCAGGGCTACAAAGTGCTGGAGGCGGGTACCGGCAGCGAAGGATTGGTGCAAGCTGCGTTGAACAAACCGGACTTGCTGGTG
Source organism: Pseudomonas monachiensis (assembly GCF_047345015.1). NCBI lineage: Bacteria > Pseudomonadati > Pseudomonadota > Gammaproteobacteria > Pseudomonadales > Pseudomonadaceae > Pseudomonas > Pseudomonas monachiensis. Next base: position 4,480,087 of record NZ_CP178857.1, on the reverse strand, counting down.
CTCGACCTCGGCTTGCCGGACATGGACGGCCAACAGGTATTGCGTGACTTTCGCGAGTGGTCGACGGTGCCGGTGCTGGTGCTCTCCGTGCGCGCCAGTGAAGGGCAGAAAGTCGAGGCCCTGGATGGCGGCGCCAATGACTACGTGACCAAGCCATTCGGCATTCAGGAATTCCTGGCGCGGATCCGTGCGTTATTGCGCCAGGTGCCCGCAGGCGAGGCGCAACCAGCGGCGCTGAGCTTCGGTCCGTTGACGGTCGATCTGGCGTATCGCCGGGTGCTGCTCGACGATGTCGAAGTCGCGCTGACCCGCAAGGAATACGCCGTGCTGGCGCAACTGGCGCGGCATCCAGGGCGGGTGATCACCCAGCAGCAATTGCTCAAGGACATCTGGGGGCCGACCCACACCGAAGACACTCACTACCTGCGCATCGTGGTCGGGCACTTGCGCCAGAAACTGGCGGATGACCCGACCCAGCCCAGGTTCATCGTCACTGAGGCAGGGGTGGGGTATCGGTTGTTGGGTGAGGGTAGCCTTTAGATCTTCGTTGCCTGATCTGGCCCCATCGCGAGCAGGCTCGCTCCCACATGGGATCCTGGTCAGACACACATTTTGTGACCACCGAAGATTCACTGTGGGAGCGAGCCTGCTCGCGATGAGGGCCTGATAGTCACCCGAGAACCTTCAGGCATTCAGTTCTGCTCATTCTCATACCGGTCCAGCGTATCCCGCGCAATCTCCCGTCCCAGCGCGATCAATTCCGGCGCCTTGTAGAACTCGAAAAAACGGCACACGCGCTTGGGCACGTTGATCAGGATGTCCGGTGGATACCCGGCAATCTTGTACTGCGCCAGCGACGTCTGCATCACCTCGAAACTCTGGTTGATCAAATCCAGCAAGGACGCCGGCCCAACGTTGTCGATGATGAACGAACCGGTGGCGGAGCGGGGGGCGCCACTGGCTTCCGGAGCCGCCGCCGGTTGCTGCGCTTCGGGTTCGGCGGATTCGATCCACGGGTTGAGGTCCGCCCCTTCGGCCCTCAGGGCCTCCTGCTCGAGGATCAACAATTGCTCGGCCTGTTTGCGGCGGAACGGCAGCTTCGAGCCAAGGGAATTGATCAGACTGTCGAAGCGGGTCTTGAAGGCGGCGGGACGCTGGATGACCGGCAATTGATAGTGGCGCTGATTGGTGGAGTTGAGGTTGACCGCGATGATCAAGTCGCAATGGCTCGACACCACCGGCACGATCGGCAGCGGGTTGAGAATGCCGCCATCGACCAGCATGCGGTTGCCCTGCATCACCGGGGTGAACAGGCTGGGAATCGCCGCCGAGGCGCGCATGGCCTGATGCAGGCAACCTTCCTGGAACCAGATTTCCTGCTGATTGGTCAGGTCGGCGGCAACGGCGGTGTAGGGGATACGCAAATCTTCGATGTTGATTTCGCCGACGATCTTGCGGATCTGCCCGAAGACTTTCTCGCCACGAATCGCCCCCAGGCGAAAACTGACGTCCACCAGGCGCAACACGTCGAGATAGTCCAGGCTCTCGATCCAGTCGCGGTAGTCATTGAGTTTGCCGGCGGCGTAGATTCCGCCCACCACCGCGCCCATGGAGCATCCGGCGATACAGGCAATGTCATACCCGCGCCGTTCGATCTCTTCAATGACCCCGATATGTGCATAACCCCGGGCTCCACCCGAGCCCAATACCAGTGCGACGCGCTTTTTCATGAATCGCCCTCGTTTGAATGGTTCAACAATGCACCCATCGAGGGCCATGCTTCAATCGCCATGGTCGTACGAGGGGACAAGAGCGTCGTATTTTCGACACTCCATGGCGGCACATGGTTATTCTCGTCGGCGCTATAGTTTGCACAGCGGACCAACGGCACTTTTCAGGTGCCACAACGTCTTACCTGCATGACTGTTGACCTATTCTTGAGGAGTGAATGATGAAAGCCTGGATCTGCGTGCCATTGATTGCCCTGGCGCTCGCCGGTTGTGCCGGCAAAACCGCTTATCGCGACAGCTGTGGTAGTAATCTGGATGCGGCATGGCATGAACTGGACCTGGCCAAGGCCGAAGGGTTCGCCGGGACTGTCAGTTACTCCAAGGCCCTGTCGCTGTTGACCGCGGCCAAGACCCAGCAGCAATTCGAGGGGTTCGAAGGCTGCACCAGGAAAGCCGAGAAGGCTCGTTTCTATATTCGTGAATCGCGCGCGGGGCGTTAAAAGCGAAAAGCGGTTACAAGCTCTAAGCTGCACGCTGCAAGATCTTTCGAGTTTGCAGCCTGGAGCTTGCAACCTCGCGCTGTTTACGGAGTAAACCCCCATGATCGATCGGTTGGTGGCTCAGGTTCTGGGCCTGGAAGTTCGTCTGCTTGCCTGTCAGGCCCGCTTGAAAGAGCGTACAGACCCTGAAGCGTTACACGACCTGCGCACAACCATGCGGCGGTTACGCAGCCTGTTGCGGCCCTTGCGCGGGCTGCCCGGTGTCGAACAACTGGAAGCGGCCGCCTCCCGGGTGGGCGAACTGAGCACACCTTTACGCGATCGCGAAGTGTTGGCGGCGTACCTGCTCCAGCACCATCAACCCCAAGCCGCACAGTGGCGCATGGCGCAAATGGCCGAGGCCTATCCGGCCGTGGCAGCCAGTCCCGAGCTCGCGCAAATGCTGATCGTCCTCGATGCGTTTCCACGTTTTCTACGTGCTGCCCAGCGCCAGGGATTGCTCAAGGGGCTGCGCAAGCGCATCGAAAAACGCCTGGGCAAGCAGTGGAAAAAACTCGACGAGGCACTGCACGATCCGACCCACGACCGTCATCGGCTGCGCTTGTTGATCAAGCGCGTGCGCTATGGCATCGACGCCTACCCCGAACTGGACCGTTTGCCGAAAGCGGCCATGCCCCGGTTGAAGTCGGCCCAGGGCGCACTGGGTGACTGGCACGATTGCGTGCAATGGCTGGCGATGGCTGAACGGGAAGCGGATTTGCAACCCTGTGTTGCTGTCTGGGAAGCCACCATGGCCGAGGCTGAAAGCCGTGCGGATCGGGTGCTGGAAAAACTCGGCAAGGCCTGTTTCAAATCCTGAGACCTCCCCGGATCCATTGTAGGAGCGAGCCTTGTTGGGCTCATCTGTCAGTCAATTTGGCCGGAATAGGCGATGTATCAACTTCGCCAGATGGTTAAGATCCCTTCATCTTTTCCGATCCCAGAGGTTTTCATGCGTTTTTCCGAACTGCTCGACGCTGTCCGCGGCCAGCCGCTGGAGCTGTCTATCCCGGCCTCCTGGGCTCAGGGGCGGGCCAGTTTCGGTGGCCTGGTGGCCGCTTTGCAGTACGAAGCCATGCGCGCCCGGGTTCCGGCGGATCGGCCGGTGCGTTCGTTGGCAATCACCTTCGTCGGCCCGGTTGAGCCCGAGGTGCCGGTCAGTTTTGAGGTCGACGTACTGCGCGAAGGCAAGGCCGTCAGCCAAGTGCTGGGCCGGGTAGTGCAGAAGGGGCAGGTGGTGACATTGATCCAGGGCAGCTTCGGTGCCTCGCGCCCCTCGGAAGTGGCGGTGGCCGCTGAACCGGCACCTGAAATGAAGCACTGGGACGAATGCCAGGAGTTGCCTTTCGTCGAAGGCGTCATCCCTGAGTTCATGCGGCATCTGGCGATGCGCTGGAGTGTCGGCGGGTTGCCGTTCAGCGGTAGCACATCCCGGCAAATGGGTGGCTGGGTACGCTTGCGCGGCGACGTAAAGGAAGAGGCCATCGGCGAGGCGCATATCCTGGCGCTGGTGGACGCCTGGCCGCCGGCCCTGATGCCGTTTTTGAAGAAGCCGGCGATGGGTAGCACGCTGACCTGGACCATCGAGTTCGTGCAACCGCTGCTGGAACTGAACACCCTGGACTGGTGTAAATACCTCGTCGAGACCGAATACGCCGCCGACGGCTACGGGCATGCGGCCGCAAAAATGTGGAGCGCGGATGGCCGGTTGATCGCCATGAGCCGGCAGACGGTGACCGTGTTCGCCTGATCAGTGACGGCGGTGGCGCTCACGCCAGGCGCGCCACCAGCCACCGCTGAGGAAGAACCGCGGAAACGTCAGGAACTGCTCGACCAACAGGCGTGATACTGCATCCTTGCGATCGCTGAAGGGTTCGGAGGCTTGGGTCTCCAGGCTGTGGCCGTGGCGTTGCAAGGCCATCGCCGCGATCACACCGATCACGCCGATGGCGATATTTGCCAGGCTCAGGCTGAACACCCCGGTCACAATCAGTAGAAATGCCACGATGAACAGCGGCACCGCGATCAGATGCAGCACCAGATTGGTCGGGTGCTGATGATTGTTCGGGTACGCTCGCCATTGCCAGGCGGGTAGGTTGGGGTGACGTTTACCCATGATGCCGATCCTCGATCCATGTTGAACACATGTAGGAAGAATAGGCCCGGTCTATGCTGGCGGCGAATCAAGGCTGGCTATTGGTTTGATAGGCGTCATGTTCAAATTTGATGTGGATTCGACTGACGCCTTCGCGAGCAAGCCCGCTCCCACAGGGGAATGCATTTCAACTGTGGGAGCGGGCTTGCTCGCGAAGAGTCCCTCAAAGCTTCAACTGACCTATCGCCTTGCTCAGTTCCCCGGCCAACGCCGCCAGCTCATTGCTGGTGGTCGCCGACGTCACCGTCTGTTGCACCGTGTTCTCGGTCACGTCACGGATGCTCACCACCGCCCGGTTCATCTCTTCCGCCACCTGGCTTTGCTGCTCGGCCGCCACCGCGATCTGTGTATTGCTTTCACGCATTTGCGCCACTGCGCCGGTAATCTCGGCCAGTGCCGCGCCGGCCTCTTGCGCCTGTTGTACGCAGTCGTCGGCCTTGAACGAACTCTCTTGCATGAAATCCACGGCGTCCCGCGTGCCAGCCTGCAACGCCGAGACCATGAGGGTGATTTCATCCGTGGAAGCCTGTACACGTTTGGCGAGGTTGCGTACTTCATCGGCGACCACCGCGAAGCCGCGGCCCATCTCGCCGGCCCGGGCCGCTTCGATGGCGGCGTTCAGCGCCAGCAGGTTGGTCTGCTCGGCGATGCTGTGAATCACGTTGACCACGCCATTGATCTTCTGGCTGTCCTCGGCCAGCCGTTGAATCATCTCGGCGGTCTGCTGGACGCCGGTGGACAGTCCGGCAATCGACCGTTGCACCCGTGTCACGACCTCCTGCCCACTGCCGGCCAGGGTATTGGCCGATTGTGAAAGGTCACGGGTGGCGCCCGCGTGTTGGGCAATGTGATAGACCGTGGCGGTCATTTCATTGATCGCCGTGGCGGCCTGATCGGTTTCGCTTTGCTGGCCCAGCATGCCGTGGCGCACTTCATTCATGCTGGCCGCCAGCCGCGCGGCGCCGACGTCCAGTTGCCGGGCGGTGCTGGCGACGGTGTTGACCACCCGTTGATAACCGGCCTGCATGGCGTTGAAGGCGTTGGCCATTTGCCCGACTTCGTCGCTGCAAGCCAATGGCACGCGGGCCGACAGGTCGCCGGTTTTCTCCACGTGCAGCATGACGTCTTTCAAGGTGTTGAGCTGGCTGAGCAGGAAGCGGATCAATAACTGCGAGGCACCGAGCATTGCCAGCATCAGGATGAACACGGCCAACGCGTAGTTGGCGAAGCGCTCGCTGAACACCTGGCTCAAGCTTGGACCGTGGGCAATCACGGCGACCCGCTGGCCATCGGCACGGGTAAACACTTCGGCACCCATCAACGGATTGTCACCGAACAGCGGCATCAGGTTGATCTCGACCCAGCCGTTTGCATTGATGAGTTCGGGAATGGGTTGTTCATTCAGCGACGGCGCTTGTCCGCGATTGAACGTCAGCAGGTTGTCGGCGTGGGGTAGCGTTTGCCCGGCGGGCCAGGCTTCGAGCAATCGCGCCTGGGCCCGGGCCGAATCCTGGGCGGCGTCACTGCGGGCCTGCTGTTCGAGCTGCACCGCGTATAGCACCAGCAACAGGGTGGTGACGAAAGCGACGGCGTTGACCGCCCAGAATTTGTATTTCAGCGAGATATTGCTAAGCCAGGCACCCATGGAGGTCTTCTCTGATAGCGGAAACAGTTTTGGCAAGGTGCCAGCATTGTGCCGCTACTCAGGTGGCTGATTCTTGATGCAGATCAACGGCCCCTCAGCATTCCAGCGTGGGAGGGGATTTGTGGTTACTGGGGGATTGATGGCAAGCCGTAGAACGCCCGTGCGCACGCGGTGGTATGCGCCGCCAGATCTTCCTGGCTTTCCCCGCGATGCAGCGCCACTTCGCGCAGTACTTCGGTCAGGTACGCCGGCTCGTTCCGCCCGTTTTTCGGCTTGGGGCGCAGGCTGCGCGGTAGCAGATACGGTGCGTCGCTTTCGAGCATCAGGCGCCCGCGCTTGATTTCCTTGACCAGCGGATGCAAATGCGTGCCTCGGCGCTCGTCGCAGATCCAGCCGGTAATGCCGATGTGCAGGTCGAGGTCGAGGTAGCTGAACAGCGCCTTCTGTTCACCCGTGAAGCAGTGCACCACAGCGGCCGGCAGTCGGTCGCGGAAGTCGTGCAGGATTTCCAGCAAACGCTGGCTGGCGTCGCGTTCGTGCAGAAAAACCGGCAGCTGCAATTCGACGGCCATGGCCAGATGTTCTTCCAGGACCTTCTCCTGCTGCGGGCGCGGCGAGAAATCACGGTTGAAATCCAGCCCGCATTCACCCACGGCCACCACATTCGGTTCGTTGAGCAGGCTGCGCAAACGTCGGGCGCTGTCGGCGTTCCAGTCGCTGGCGCAGTGAGGATGGATACCTGCGGTGGCAAACAGGCGCCGGGCGCTTTCGTCCAGTTGCTGGCACAGCTCAAGGGCCTGTTCACTGCCCTCGACGCTGGTGCCGGTCAGCACCAGTTGGCACACGCCGGCCGCATAGGCACGGTCGAGTACAGCCTGGTGTTTGTCGGCAAAACTGGCGTTGGTCAGGTTGACGCCGATATCGATGAGTTGCATGGTGCTACCTCGGCCCAAAGGCCGGAAAGCATATCAGAGCCGTGGATTTATAAGAAAAGCCAAGAACTACAACGGGTTAACGCTGTCTCTTGAGCCGCGGACCAGGCTGGGTTGGTAGTTTTGCCATCATTGTGCCAGTCTTTCGCACTTTGCCAGCGCCTTGGGCGCTCTGTTTTTGTCGCCGCGCTTGATGGTTTTCGTCATTGAAGCGGGCCTCATATTCTTTCCGGAGAGTGGATGATTCGTCCCTCGGTTTTGCTACTGCTGTGTTGTTCGCTGCTACTGCCGATGACGGCGGTCGCGCGTCTGCCCGGGCCGCTGCAAGCCGTACCGGCCAGCAAGGTGCGCGACCTTGCCCAAATTCGCAGCAGTCGTGTGCTGCGGGTGTTGGTCAACCAGAGCCGCAACAGTTCCGGCGAAGTCCAGGGGCAGGCGATCGGGGTCGAATACCATCGTCTGAGAGCGTTCGAGCAATACCTCAACGGCCATGCCCGTGACGGCCAGGAAATTACCCTCAAGATCATTCCCAAGGCCAAGGATCAACTGCTCGGCGCATTGCAGCGCGGAGAGGGCGATTTGGTGGCACCGGGCGAGTTGCTCGATCTGCAACCGGGTTTCGCCGTCAGTACCAGTGAGCCGATTGCCAGCAACATCCCGTTGGTCCTGGTAGGCATCAAAGGCGAACGCCGCTATACCAAACTTGAACAGCTTTCCGGCAAGACCCTGGCGTTACCTGCCGGCAGCGCCGCCGGGGATGCCGTCAGCCAGATCAATCAAAAGCTCGCCCTGCACAAACTGCCTCCGGTCATCATCGAATGGGTCGATCCGAGTCTTGCTGTCGAGGACGTACTGGAGATGGTGCAGGGGGGGATCTTCCACCTGACCATCGTCGAGCAGCCGATCGCCGAGCGCTGGGGCAAGATCCTGTCCAAGCTGCGTTTTGACAAGCAGGTACTCATCAGCGAGCCGGGAGAAGAATTCTGGTTCGTGCGCCGTGATGCCTCGATGTTGCGGGCCAGCATTGATCGCTTCCTCACCGGCTACAAAAAACCATCGGATCAGGACGCCGCGTTCCTGCGGATCTATCGTCGTCTCTATCAAGTGCACTATCCACTGGCCAAGGCGGACCGGCAGCGTCTGGAAAAGCTTCGCCCGGTGCTGCAGAAGCACGCCGATGCCCAGGGCATGGACTGGCTGAACCTGGCGGCGCTGGCCTTCAAGGAGTCAGCCCTGCAACCCGCCGCCCGCAGTGGCGGTGGCCCCACCGGTCTGATGCAGATCACGCCATCTGCGGCGCAGCGGGTGGGTGTCAACAATATCCAGGACCTTGATGGCAATGTGCAGGCAGGGGCCAAGTACCTGGCGATGATCCGGCGCAAGTTCTTTGCCAGTCCCAAACTCAACGAGCGCGAACGCATGGCCTTCGTGCTGGCGGCCTACAACATCGGGCCGGAGCGAGTGCAAGGCATGCGGGCAGAAGCCCGGCGGCGAGGCTTGAATCCCAACCAGTGGTTCTTCCAGGTTGAACGCATTGCCATGGAGCAAGTGGGTATGGGCCCCGTCAGCTATGTTAATAGCGTGAACAAGTATTACTTGGCATTCGATCGGGAGCGGGAGTCGTTGGAGCCCCAGGGGCAAAAGGTTGCCTCACGCAAATGATCAACTAATCTGATTGTTATGACGGGTTTTTTGCGCTTTTAACATGTGAATTACTGATTAATATAGCGGCCAACCAACACACACTTACAAGGAATGAAACAGCATGAGCACTCTGATCAATAAGGTAATGTCTACCCGCGCCGGCTACGGCCTGACCGTTCTGCGCATTGTGGTCGGCATTGTTTTCGCCGCTCACGGCTCGCAGAAACTCTTCGGGGCATTCGGTGGCTATGGTCTGGCTGGAACCGCGCAGTACATGGAAAGCCTCGGACTGACGCCGGGTTACCTGATGGCGGCACTGGCGGGTGGCACCGAGTTCTTCGCCGGCCTGGCCCTGATCATCGGCTTGCTGGTTCGCCCGGCCGCACTGGGCCTGATCTTCCTGTCGCTGGTGGCGATTTTCTCGGTGCACATCAGCAATGGTCTGTTCATGGCCAACAACGGTTATGAATTCGCCCTGGCATTGCTCGGTGGCAGTATCGCGGTATTGATCGAAGGTGCGGGCAAACTCTCGGCGGACCGTGCCATCGCCGGCTGACCCCTCTGGCTCAACAAAAAGGCCCGCATTGCGGGCCTTTTTTGTTGAGCGTCATTCTTGACACTGTCCAGTCAGCTTCTCTAGGATGTTGCTCATGCGCCGATTTAAACAGCTACTTGCGGGGCGCCAGGTGACTCATCCAGTTGCCGATAGAAGCCGGAACAGGCTTCGAAATACCGCTAAAGCGCTGGTTCGGTGTTGCCTCTCACCTGCCATGCAGACTTTTGAGGCAGAGACACGACCCAATGAATGCACTAAACGCCGTTGTACGTCCCGCGCCGATCACGGCACATCTGACCCAGCGCAATCCAAAAATCCTGCTTGGCGGCAAACATCAGCCGACGCTCTTGCGTTATCTCGATGGCTGGCCACGTCGTACCGGCGGTCCCGCTGCCTTCCTGATCCAGTTTGTCGACGACGGTGAGTCGCTCGCTCGTTTTGCCGACGACAGTTTCGACCTGGCAGTGATTCAGTCCCCCAGCCTCGAAGATGCGCCTGAAGTGATCCGGCAACTGACCCGCGTTGCCCGGCAAGGGTTGATCACCCGGCGTTGAAACTCACGGGTAGTCGATCGCCACAATATACACACACTGTTCACCGGTCGGTGTCTGGACCCGGACTTCGGCGTCCAGTGCCTTGCCGATCAGGGCGCGAGCCAAGGGCGAGTCGATGCTGATCAGGCCCTGTTTGAGGTCCAGCTCATCGGGCCCGACAATGCGGTAGCGCGACTCTTTGCCATCCTCGTCTTCGATCGTGACCCAGGCGCCGAAATAGACCTTGTTCGGATCGCTGGGTTTTTCGCTGACAACCTTGAGCGCTTCCAGGCGTTTGGTGAGAAAACGCACGCGGCTGTCGATCTCTCGCAGCATCTTTTTGCCATAGGTGTATTCGGCGTTCTCCGAGCGATCCCCCTGGGCCGCGGCTTCGCTGACAGCCTGGGTGACCTGGGGCCGACGTACATGCCACAGCTCATGGAACTCGGCGCGCATCCGCGCCTCACCCTCGGGGGTGATCAGCGCGGTGCCAGCGGTGCGGGGAGGGCGGTAACGGCTCATGACAGCTTCTTGTGGTGAGAATGGCAGGAGTCTATCAACCCTCGCGCAGGACTGTCAGCGGGCTGGTGTTCAATGCCCGACGGGTGCCGAACACCCCGGCGCCACCAATGAGCACGGCGCCCAGCAGTGGCAGCACCAACAGCCACGGGTGCGGATGCCACGGCAGGTCAAAGGCGTAGCGGTAGAGCACCCAACTCACCACTTCCGAACCCAGCGCAGCCAGCAAGCCACTGACTGCGCCCAGCAGGCCGAACTCGATACGTCGAGCCTTGACCAGCAATAGCCGCTCCGCCCCCAGCGCACGCAGCAACGCGCCTTGGCGAATGCGTTCATCCAGCGTCGCTTGCAGGCCGGAGAACAGCACCGCCATCCCCGCCGCCAACACGAACAGCAACACGTACTCCACCGCCAGGGTCACCTGGGCGAGGATGCTGCGCAGTTGCTCCAGCAAGGCTTCGACCTGCAGGATGGTCACCGCCGGGAAAGCGCGGGACAGGTCGACAATCTGTTGGTCATGACCCGATGCCAGATAGAAACTGGTCAGGTAGGTTGCTGGCAGATCCTTGAGGGTGCCGGGCTGAAAGATCATGAAGAAATTTGGCTGGAAGTTGTCCCAGTTGATCTCCCGCAGGCTGGTGACCTTCGCCTCGCGATTGACCCCGCCAACGCTGAAAACCAGGTGATCGCCGAGCTTGATCTTCAGGCTTTCGGCGACCTTGCCCTCTACCGACACGCCAGGAACATCGTCCGGCGTCTGTTCGTTCCACCAATTGCCGGCCGTGAGTTTGTTGCCCGTCGGCAGGTCCGCGGCCCAGGTCAGGCTCAGGTCGCGCTGGATTGCCCGATCACCTGCCGATTCCTTGGTGACGATTTGCTGCACCGGCTCGCCGTTGATGTTGATCAAGCGCCCGGGCACCACCGGGTACAGCGGAGCCGATTGCGCCGACACGGCAATCAGGTGATCGGTGAAGGCCTGTTTGTCCGCTGGCAGGATGTTCAGCGCAAAGTAGTTCGGTGCGTTTTTCGGCAGCTGGTTCTGCCAGGTGTCCAGCAACTCGCCGCGCAGCAGCGCAATCAGCGCCATCGACAGCAGAATCAGGCCGAATGCCAGGGACTGGCCCGCGGCAGCGAGGGGATGACGCAGCAGTTGGCCCAGTCCCAGACGCCAGGGCAAGGGCGCACGGGCAAGCATGCGCCGCAGACTCTTCAACAGCAGCAGTAACAAGCCGCCCAGCACCAGTGCTGCAATCACGCCGCCGCCGAGCAGGGCAAAGGTCAGCACCAGGTCCAGGCTCAAGCGCCACATGATCAGGCCGAGGGCGCCCAGCGCTGCGCCGTAGACCATCCAGGTGCTGGAAGGGATCGGCAGCATGTCCCGGCGCAGCACGCGCAATGGCGGAACCCGGCCCAGAGCCGCCAGTGGCGGCAAGGCGAAACCGGCCAGCGCCACCAGTCCGGTGCCGATCCCGGCAACTGCCGGAAACAGCCCGCCCGGAGGCACATCGGTCGGCAACAAGTCATGCAGCAGGGCAAACAACCCCAGTTGGGCGAGCCAACCGAGGAGAGCACCGTTGATGCTGGCCAGCAGCCCGAGCACAGTCAGTTGCAGGCTGAACAACACCATGGTTTCCCGGCGCGACAGCCCGAGGCAGCGCAGCAGGGCACTGGCGTCGAACCGGCGGGTGGCGAAGCGGGTTGCCGACAGCGCCACCGCTACGCCGGACAACAGCACTGCCACCAGGCTGGCCATGTTCAGGTAGCGTTCGGCCTTGCCCAGGGCGCCGCCGATCTGTCGATTGCCGTCGCGGGCGTCCTGCAAGCGCTGGTTGGCGGCGAGCCCCGGTTTGATCAGTTGCCGATACGTCTCAAGTGCCTGAGCGTTGCCTCGCCATAATTCGCGATAGCTGACCCGGCTGCCGGGCTGCACCACGCCGGTGGCCGCAAGGTCGTCGAGGTTGATCAGCACTCGCGGCGTCAAGCTGTAGAAATTGCCGGCGCGGTCGGGTTCGTAAGTCAGCACCCGTGCCAGTTTCAGGGCTTTCATGCCGACATCGATGCTGTCGCCGATCTTCAGGTCCAGGGCGGTCAACAGGCGTGCCTCGACCCAGGCTTCTCCGGGTTGCGGTCCGCCACCGACTGTTTCCGTGGCAAAGGGTGCGGGCGCGCTTTTCAATTCGCCGCGTAGCGGGTAGGTGCCGTCGGCCGCCTTGATGCTGGACAGCTGGATGCCGTTGTCGGTGGCGATGACGCTGGAGAACTCCACCACCTGAGCGTGTTCCAGACCCAGTTCGGTACCGCTTCTTATCTGTTCGGGGCGCGCGGGCGAACTGCCTTCGAGCAGCAGGTCGGCACCGAGGAATTCGGTAGCGCGCAGCATCATGGCGCCGTTCAGGCGGGCTCCGAAATAGCCAATGGCGGTGCTGGCGGCCACGGCCACCAGCAAGGCGAAAAACAACACGCGCAATTCACCGGCGCGGGCATCACGCAGCAATTGGCGGATGGCGAGGCTGAACAGGCGCAACAGCGGCAGACGTGCCATCAAGGCTCCAGAGGGGCGACCAGCAGGCCGGCTTCAAGACGGATCAGGCGTCGGCAGCGGTGGGCCAGGCGTTCATCGTGAGTCACCAGCACCAGGGTCGTGCCGCGCTCCTGGTTGAGCTCGAACAGCAAGTCGCTGATGCGCTCGCCGGTGTGGCTGTCGAGGTTGCCGGTCGGTTCGTCGGCGAACAGCACATCCGGCTCGGCGGCAAACGCGCGGGCAATCGCCACGCGTTGTTGCTCGCCGCCGGAGAGCTGGCGCGGCGAGTGAGTCAGGCGTTGGCCCAGTCCCACCCGTTGCAGCAATTGGGTGGCGCGTTCGCGGGCGTCTTTGCGGCCATCGAGCTCCAGAGGCAGCATGACGTTTTCCAGGGCATTGAGACTGTCGAGCAACTGAAACGATTGAAAGACAAAACCCACGTGCTCGGCGCGGATGCGCGCGCGCTGGTCTTCATCGAGGTTGCTCAGGCCTTGTCCGGCGAGGGTGACTTCGCCGCTGCTCGGCAGGTCGAGGCCGGCGAGCAGGCCCAGCAGGGTGGACTTGCCGGAACCCGAAGCGCCGACGATGGCCAGGCTGTCGCCCTTGTTCAGTTCCAGGCTGAGTTGGTGCAGGATGGTCAGTTCACCTTCCGCGCTGGGAACCACTTTGCTAAGGTCCTTCGCGATGAGAATGCTTGCGCCCATGGAGAGTCCGATGCGTGTCTGGTTTTTGAGTGCTGGCCTGGCCTTGATGTGCATGGCCCAAAACGCAGCGGCGGGTACAGTCCTGATCGTTGGCGATAGTATCAGCGCCGGTTTCGGGCTGGATACCCGGCTGGGATGGGTGTCGCTGCTTGAGCAACGGCTCAGGCGCGAAGGTTTCGACGACAAAGTGATCAATGCGTCCATCAGTGGCGATACCAGTGCCGGAGGCCAGGCGCGCCTGCCCGCGCTGCTTGCAGAGCATAAACCGGAACTGGTGATCCTCGAGTTGGGCGGCAATGATGGCCTGCTCGGGATGCTGCCAACTCAATTGCAACAAAATCTTGCTTCGATGATCGACAGCTCCCGGGCCAGCGGTGCCAAGGTGTTGTTGCTCGGCATGCAATTGCCACCTAATTATGGTGCGCGTTACACCAAGGCGTTCGCCGAGGTCTATAGCAACCTGGCCGATGAGAAAAAGATCCCGCTGGTGCCGTTTTTCCTCGATGGTGTGGGCGGTCATCCGGACTTGATGCAGGCTGATGGCATACACCCGGCGGCCGGGGCCCAGGACAAGTTGCTGGAAAATGTCTGGCCTACCCTAAAACCGCTGTTATGAGACTTTTCTAGAGGCAGGCTTTCGGCTAAGGTGGCGCCCCCGATTTGGAGCCCCCGATGCCGCGTCCCGCCTGGTCACTATTTGCCTATCAACTGATCGAGCCTGACGAACAGCTGGATCTGTTCGCCTGCCAGGAAGTGCGGGTGCATCTGGTGACCCGTCAGCTGGAGTTGGGCGGCTCGGCGGACCGGACCCTGTGTGGCAGCCTGTTGCCGGCTTCGCCTCGCTGGTCGAGTGTTGATCGCCGGGTGTTTCAGGACCAGCGGCTGTGTTCGCTGTGCCGGGCCATTCTTGAGTCGCAGAAGCGGGGGACGTCGCCGATCTGGCCTGAACTGCGGTTCGAGCTTTGATCCGTCAGGAGTCGAGGCGGCCTTCGAGCCGACCTGTCTTTTGTTGACCGTGTACATATCCGTTGCTGCGGTAACGGCGACTTATGGTTTCGCCCTTACGGCGAGTCACTTTTAACAAGCGCCTTAAAAGTAACCAAAAGCGCTCGCCCCGAACGTACGGCCCCTCGCTAAGGCTCGGGGTTCCTTCGCTCCGGTATCCATCCGGGGGCATTGCCCTCCGGTCTGCTTCGCGACGACCTACATGCAATGAGTTCGACTGCGTCGAACGGCGCTGCGCGCCCATCCCCGGATGAACACCTCCACTCAGCCTCCCGAGGGGGCGGGTGGATCAAGATCAAGAGCTGCAGGCGAGCTAACGCTCGGCCTGATGAGTGGTGAAGAGCGACGCGATGGTGTGGGCTGCTCGGCCTTTGCTTTTCTGTGGGAGCGAGCTTGGTCCGGGCGGCGTTCCGACGATGGCGGCCTGACAGCCGACCCAATTCTCAAGGCAAACGAACCCCGCGATCAGGCCGGCCGGTAGGCCGCCTCGCTTTTGCTTTTGCGGTACACGCCCCCTCATGAGGCCGAACGTCAGGGGCAAGAGCCCTTGGTTACTTGGGGCTTTTCCAAGTAACCCGCTGTAAGAGCGGAACCATAGGTGGCCGTTACCAAAAGAATGGATATTTACCCGGTCAAAAATCGCCCATCACACAGCCATCTTCAGGACACCACCCGAAGCAAGCTCACAGTGAACGCCTTGCATTGCCTGCAATCGGGCCATCTCCCCGAAATAACGGACAGCGGTGTACAATCGCGCTCTTATATCTCTGTTGATCATGCGAAGGATTTTCCGGATGTTGCCGCGCTTTCCTGCCGTCACCCGCTGCCTGACTCTTGCCGCCCTCTTTGTGGCCGGTCCAGTCGCAGCATTGGAGTTTCCCCTGCCACCGCCAGGTGAGGACATCATCGGCCAGGTGCAGGTGATCAAGGCCAAGTACGAAGATACCTTCGCCGACCTTGGTACCGCCTACGATCTGGGCTACACGGAAATGGTCGCGGCCAACCCGGGTGTCGATGCCTGGTTGCCAGGCGCCGGCACGGAAATCATCCTGCCGACCCGCTTCATCCTGCCACCAGGCCCCCGTGAAGGCATCGTGATCAACCTGGCCGAGTACCGCCTCTACTACTACCCGAAAGGCAAGAACGTGGTGTACACGTTCCCGCTGGGTATCGGTCGTGAAGGCTGGGGCTCGCCGATTGCCCACACCAGCATCATTGCCAAGACACCTAATCCGACCTGGACGCCTCCGGCTTCGATCAAGGCCGAGCACGCAGCAGACGGTGATCCGCTGCCCAATGTCGTGCCGGCCGGCCCTGACAACCCTCTGGGGCCGTTCAAGTTCACCCTGGGCACACCGGGCTACCTGATCCACGGTTCGAACAAGAAGTTCGGTATCGGCATGCGCACCAGCCACGGTTGCTTCCGCATGTTCAACAATAACGTGCTGGAAATGGCGGGCATGGTGCCGGTCGGTACGTCGGTGCGGATCATCAACGACCCGTACAAGTTCGGCCTGAGTGGCGGCAAGGTCTATCTGGAGGCGCATACGCCGCTGGACGACAAGGGCAACCCGTCGGTGGTCGACAAGCACACCTCCGTCATCAATGCGATGCTCAAGCGTGAAGACATCACCAACAACCTGCGCATGAACTGGGATGTGGTGCGTGATGTGGTCGCCGCTGAAGACGGCCTGCCGGTTGAGATCGCAGTGCCGGGCAACGGCGTTGCGCCGATGGTGTCGAGTATGCCGATCGACCCGCTGCAGTAAGGCTGGCAAAGGGCCCGTCGGCGCGGACCGCGTCGACGGGTTTTTTATTGTCTGGAGAAACGCCAGGCAATAAAAAAGCCGACCCAAAAAATGGGTCGGCTTGATAACAATCCCGAAGGATTATTACTTGCGGCTAGCTTTGTCCAGCATGCGCAGTGCACGCTCGTTAGCTTCGTCAGCAGTCTGTTGTGCTTTTTGAGCAGCAGCCAGAGCTTCATCAGCTTTACGGTAAGCTTCGTCTGCACGAGCCTGGGAGCGAGCAGCTGCGTCTTCAGTAGCGGTCAGACGTGCTTCGGTTTCTTTCGATGCGCTGCTGCAACCGGTAGCCAGAACTGCGGCCAGAGCCAGAGCAGAGAATTTCAGAACGTTGTTCATCGTGTTCCCCTTCAAGGACTTTCTATTAAGTAGCTATCTCCTCCGATTGAGGAAATAGCCGGCGTACATACTACCCATTACTTGTAGTAAGTAAAACTGACGTGACGCAAGAAGCAAAAAAAATTGTAGGCGTTGATTCTTTTTCGAGCAACTTTTAACTGAATTGTTTAAAAAATATCCAGCTGCAAGGCCCGTGGCTGAGCGAGCTGATGAGAAAAAGTTCCTGCGACACGGCGCTGTTTTTCAGTCTGGCTAAAGTCCGCCTACATGGATTCGTCTACACTTTTGTTCGGCTTTTGTGTGGCGCCTCTCAATATCTTTCTCGATGTTCAGGTGACTTTAACAACGGGCGCTCGTCTTAAGTCTCAACATCCGGCAATGTACAGGCTATCGACCCCGAGCGATCTTGGGTCGAACCAATCCTGCGTGATCCGGAGCAGCACCCGCCAACCCGCACGATGACGAGCGCACCTTGAGCATTTCCGCCAATGGTGCCTACTATTTGTACGTGCTCGGTAGCGCGAGATCGGTGCAGCTCTTCTCGGTGTCCATTCAGGCACGGGGTGGCGTAGATGTTCCTTCGCCGGAAAAACATCGGTAAGGTAGGGGTCGGAATTCCAGACCCGCGAGGAGTAGTGATGAGCGAGGCGTTGTCCATCCACCATGACCAGGCTGGTCATCAGTTCGAGACCAATGTGGACGGTCATCGTGCCTATCTGACCTATATGGATCTGGGGAAGCAGACCCTGGATATCTATCGCACCTTCGTGCCCAACGCATTGCGTGGTCGCGGTATTGCGGCAGCCTTGACCGAGAAGGCGCTGGAGTACGCTGACGAAATGGGCTACACCGTCATCCCGTCGTGCTCCTACGTCGAGCGCTACATGGAGCGTCACCAGCGGCATGCGGCCAAGCTGAGTCAGTGACCTTCAACAAAACGAACGCATAAAAAAACGCCGGGTTCAGCCCGGCGTTTTTTTGTTTGCGCTTTTTGCGCCGCCAGACAGGCGATCAGCTGCGATCGCGTTTAGGCAGCACGTCCTTGAGCTTGGCATGCATGCTGCGCAAGGTGTTTTCGGTCGCGGTCCAGTCGATGCAGGCGTCGGTGATCGACACGCCATATTGCAGGTCGGCGAGGTCTTTCGGGATCGCCTGGGCGCCCCAGTTCAGGTGGCTTTCTACCATCAGGCCGATGATCGACTTGTTGCCTTCGAGGATCTGGTTGGCGACGTTCTCCATCACCAGCGGTTGCAGGGCCGGATCCTTGTTGGAGTTGGCGTGGCTGCAATCGACCATGATGTTCGGCTTGATCTTCGCCTTGTTCAGCGCCTGCTCGCAGAGCGCAACACTGACCGAATCGTAGTTCGGCTTGCCGTTGCCGCCGCGCAGCACCACGTGACCGTAGGCATTGCCCTTGGTGGTCACGATCGACACGCCACCTTCCTGGTTGATGCCCAGGAAGCGGTGCGGGCTGGAAACCGACTGCAGGGCGTTGATCGCCACGGTCAGGCCGCCATCGGTGCCATTCTTGAAGCCGACGGCCGAGGACAGGCCGGAGGCCATTTCACGGTGCGTCTGGGATTCGGTGGTGCGCGCGCCGATGGCCGACCAGCTGATCAGGTCCTGCAAGTATTGCGGGGAGATCGGGTCGAGGGCTTCGGTGGCGGTCGGCAGGCCTTTTTCGGCCAGGTCCAGCAGCAACTGGCGACCGATGTGCAAGCCGTCCTGGATCTTGAACGAGTCGTCCAGGTAAGGGTCGTTGATCAAGCCTTTCCAGCCGACGGTGGTACGTGGCTTCTCGAAATACACGCGCATGACCAGATACAGGGTATCGGACACTTCGGCAGCGAGCACCTTCAGGCGCTCGGCATATTCGTGGGCGGCCTTGATGTCGTGGATCGAGCAAGGCCCGATCACGACGAACAGGCGGTGGTCGGTGCCGTCCAGAATGTTGCGAATGACTTCGCGGCCCTTGGTGACGGTGCGCAGTGCGGCGTCGCTCAGGGGAATATCGCGCTTGAGCTGATCGGGAGTGATCAGAGTCTCGTTGGAGGCGACGTTTAGGTCGTTGATCGGTAAATCAGCCATCGTTTACTCGTCAGGTCACGGGTGCCGGCCGCCAGCGAACCCGCGCGGCGGAGCACAGCAAATTAAGCGCGTCGGGGAGCCGAACCTTAGCGCGTTACACCGTGGCTCGACAATGGGCAGACGCCGGTTTGGTGGGGTTTCGCAGTCAGTTTCCCTGCCGCGAGGCGCAAATCGATCAAGAATGCCTCTATTCCAGCACCGGCTGCGCAAAAGCCTTGCGCACCGAGTCGTGAGAGAACTCGTCGGCATGCTCCTGGACCCATTCGAGGGCCAGGGCCTGGATATCCTGCAAGTCTTCGTGGGTGTCATGCAGGCGGCAGTAGCGTTCGATCTGGCACACCTGCTCGCCCATTCGGGCGCTGAACAGCGTTTGTTCGTCGACGAAAGCGATGCCTACCAGATAACCACGCTTGCGTCGCAGGCACCAGGCCACATAGCCCAGGTAGCGCATGTCCGGGTTCACGGTCGGCATGCGTACCTCCAGCGCCGTGCCGTGGCGCCACGCGCGGTGATAATTGCAAGCCATGCCCCCGAGGCTGATAGTGTGCAGCTGTCGTCGCGAAATACACTCAGGTTTCAGTAACGTTAACTCGACAGGCACATCGTCAGGGTGAGGAATGAATCGTCCCATGAACACAGACTCCATGTGTCGGCCATCTGACATTGTTCCCTCCAGTATAGTGGTCGAATTGGAACTGACCGATTTTGACGTCGACCAACGGCTGCTGGCGATGAGCGGTGTATCGCTGGTTATTTTCACCAGTGTCGGCTGCGCCGGTTGCCGTTTTGCCCGCGAGCAATTGCCGACACTCGACCTGGCAGTCGATCGACTGTGCTGGATCGATGCCGGCAACAACGGCGGGGTGGTCGAGCGTTATCAGGTCTTTCACTTGCCGGCGCTGTTTGTCGTTCGCGACGGCGAATTCTTTGGAGCACTGAAATCGCGCCTGACCGACATCGAGCTCAATCGGGCTGTGCGCCAGGCGCTGAGTCGAACAGCAGAGGAGTTGCCATGATGGGAGCAGTTGCCAGGCCGACGGTCGGCATTATCGGGACCGGCGCAATCGGCGGTTTCTACGGGGTGATGCTGGCGCGTGCCGGTTTTGATGTGCATTTTCTGCTGCGCAGCGAGTTTTGCGCTGTGTCCGAGCACGGGTTGCAAGTCGATAGCGCGCCCCACGGTGCGCTGAAACTGAATCCGGTGCAGGCTTATTCGAACGCTGAAGACATGCCGCCCTGCGACTGGCTGCTGGTGGGGGCGAAAACCACCAGCAACGCCGATCTGGCACCCGCCATCCTGCAGGCGGCGGCACCGAACGCCAAGGTACTGCTGCTGCAAAACGGACTGGATGTCGAAGACAGCCTGCGCGCGTTGCTCCCCGATTCGCTGCATGTGCTCGGAGGGCTGTGCTACATCTGCGTCCATCGCGAGGCGCCGGGCGTCATTACCCATCAGGCGCTGGGCGCGGTGCATGTGGGTTATCACAGCGGTCCCGCCGATGGGCCGGCACGCAGCGCAATTGTCGAGGAGGGCGTCGGACTTTTTCGCAGCGCCGGCCTCGATTCCCAGGCCATGGCGAATTTACATCAGGCGCGTTGGCAAAAACTGGTCTGGAATATCCCTTACAACGGTCTCTCGGTTTTGCTGGGGGCGAGCACTACACCGTTGATGGCCGATGCCGACAGCCGCGAGCTGGTCAAGGCGCTGATGGCTGAAGTGGTGCAAGGCGCTGTTGCCTGCGGGCACGACGTACCGGCAGGGTATGCCGAGCATTTGTTCATGGTGACCGAGAAAATGCCCGACTACTGGCCGAGCATGTACCACGATTATTTGCACAAGCGACCGCTGGAACTGGCCGCGATTTACGCCCGGCCTTTGGCGGCGGCGAAGGCAGCCGGGTGTGAAATGCCACGCATCGAGGCCTTGTATCGCAGTTTGAGTTTCATTGATCGACGCAACACCTGAGTCGACCGACCTGAGGGGGAAGGGCATGCCAAAGGCAATTGACGACAAGCTGGTGCTGGCGATTTCTTCGCGGGCGCTGTTCGACCTGAGCGAAAGCCACAAGGTCTACCTGTCGAGTGGCGTCGAAGCGTACCGGCAGTATCAGATCGAACACGAAGACGAAATCCTCGAGCCCGGCGATGCCTTCCCGTTGGTGCAGAAACTCCTGAACCTCAACAACAGCCTCGGCCGCGCCCGGGTCGAGGTGATTCTGGTGTCGCGCAACAGCGCCGACACCGGGCTGCGGGTGTTCAACTCGATTGACCACTACGGGCTGGCGATTTCCCGCGCGGCCTTTGTCGGCGGGCGCAGTCCGTATCCCTACCTCAAGGCTTTTGGCTGCGACCTGTTTCTCTCGACCCACGCTGAAGACGTGCGCAATGCGCTGGACGCCGGGTTCGCGGCAGCGACCATTCTGTCGGGCGGTGCCAGCCGTGCGGCCAGCGACGAGTTGCGCATTGCCTTCGACGGAGACGCGGTGCTGTTTTCCGATGAGTCGGAGCGCATTTATCAGGCCGGTGGTCTGGAAGCCTTTCAGGCCAGCGAACGTGAGGCCGCCCGCGAGCCGTTGCGCGGAGGGCCGTTCAAGGGCTTTCTCGCAGCCCTCAATCTGTTGCAACGTGAGTTCCCGGAGGACGCCTGTCCGATCCGTACCGCGCTGGTCACGGCACGATCGGCACCGGCCCATGAGCGGGTCATTCGCACGTTGCGCGAATGGGACATCCGTCTCGACGAGTCGCTGTTCCTCGGCGGCCTGACCAAGTCGGCCTTTCTCGAAGCCTTCGCGGCCGACGTGTTTTTCGACGATCAGGCCGGCCACTGCGAATTGGCCCGTGAAGTCGTCGCCACCGGTCATGTGCCCCATGGCATAAGCAACGAGCAAAAGGTTTAAGCCCGCCGTTCAATGCGTTGCGCCGGACGCCGCAGTCGCCAAGGCACTGCTAAGCTGAATCAAATCTGCGCCATGTTGGCAGTCGAGGAGGTCATATGATTCGTTCGATGCTGTATGCCACTGACCTTGGCCTGTACGCGCCCGTGGTGATGCAGCATGCCCTGGAACTGGCCAGGACCTTCAATGCCAGTTTGTATGTCGTGCATGCGGTTGAACCCATGGGGTTGTTTGCCGAATCGGTGCTGCAAAGTTATCTCGATGAACAGGCGCTGAACGAGTTTCACAGCCAGGGCCTGAATACGGTGATCGCCAGTATCGAGCAGCGGGTGCTCGACAGTTTTCGTGAGGAGTTGGGGGATGAGGGGGAGCACGATCTGGAGCGGATTCAGGCTGTACGGGTGCTGCAGGGCGATCCGTCGCAGGTGATTCTGGACCAGGCGCAGAAACTCTCCGTGGATTTGTTGATCGTAGGTAGTCACAGCCACGGTGCCGGTGCGGAAACGCCTTTGGGGCGAACCGCCGCCCGTGTGTTGCAACTGTCCAAGGTGCCGGTCTATCTGGTGCCGCTGGTGCAACGTCGTCGCCAAGGGGACCGCTAGGACACGAATAGTGGCAATCTGATAAAAAAGTTCTAGATTTATTCTTCGTGCCATTAATATAGTTATATATCGTCGCTGATGCCCGTGGCGTCTACCTGCTTTGAGGGATTCATATGAAGCTTCAACAATTGCGCTACATCTGGGAAGTGGCGCACCACGACCTCAACGTTTCCGCTACAGCCCAAAGCCTTTACACCTCTCAACCCGGCATCAGCAAACAGATCCGTCTGCTGGAAGACGAACTGGGCGTCGAGGTTTTTGCTCGCAGCGGCAAGCACCTGACCCGCGTTACCCCGGCCGGCGAGCGCATCATCACCACTGCTGGCGAGATTCTGCGCAAGGTTGAAAGCATCAAGCAGATCGCCCAGGAATTCTCCAACGAGAAGAAAGGCACCCTGTCGATTGCCACCACTCACACCCAGGCGCGTTATGCATTGCCGCCGGTAATCAGCAATTTCATCAAGCAATACCCGGACGTTGCCCTGCACATGCACCAGGGATCGCCGATGCAAATCGCCGAAATGGCGGCTGACGGCACCGTGGATTTCGCCATTGCCACCGAAGCGCTCGAGCTGTTCGGTGATCTGGTGATGATGCCGTGCTACCGCTGGAACCGTTGCGTGGTCGTGCCTCAGGGCCACCCGCTGACCAAACTGTCGAAACTGACCCTCGAAGCCCTGGCCGAATACCCGATCGTGACGTACGTGTTCGGTTTTACCGGCCGTTCGAAACTCGACGAAGCCTTCAGCCATCGCGGCCTGACGCCGAAAGTGGTGTTCACCGCCGCCGACGCCGACGTGATCAAAACCTATGTTCGCCTGGGTCTGGGCGTGGGCATCGTGGCGAAAATGGCTGTCGATACCAAGCTCGACAGCGACCTGGTGGTACTCGATGCCAGCGAACTGTTCGAGTCCAGCGTGACCAAGATCGGCTTCCGTCGCGGCACCTTCCTGCGGGGTTTCATGTGCGACTTCATCGAGAAGTTTGCGCCGCACCTGACCCGCGAAGTCATGGCCAAGGCCATTCAGTGCCACAATAAGCAAGAGCTGGAAGAGCTGTTCGAAGGCGTAGAACTGCCCGTTCACTGACAGCGTTTCTGCCGGTCAAACCACCTCGGTGACAGCGAACTGTTGCCGAGCGCCTGCCACCATGATCTCCACCTCATCGCCCTCGAACTTGCCCAGCAGGCTTTTGCCCAGCGGTGAGCGCGGGGTGATGACGGTAATCAGTTGCCCCACCAGGTCGACCTTCAGCCCGGCTGCATCGGGGGCCAGAAACAGCCATTGTTCGCGCCCCTTTTCGTCCTCCAGCCCCAGCAGCGCGCCCACTTCGATGCCCCGCTGATCGTCATACGGGCGCAGGGCCAGGTTCTGGCAGAGGCTCAGTGACTGGCGAATTTCCTCGACCCGCCTGGCCTGCCCGGCCGCGAGATAGGACGCTTCCAGCCCCAGGGTGTCGTACTTGTTCTCGGCGATGTTTTCTTCGTGGGTTGCCGTTTCGTAGGCGGTTTGCGCGGCGCGCTCGGCGATGTCGAGATCGATCCGCAGCTTGTCGAGAATCAGTTGGTGGACGGTTTGCTTATTCATGATCAATCGCAGAATTGCAGGACGTTGGCGCGGCTTTTTTCGCTGGGTGCAGTCCGGTCCTGTTGCAGCCAGAACTGACAGTTCGGGTTGGCCAGGTTGCGACTGCTGCCGCGTGCCTGATCAAGCCGTTGCTGCTGTTCGTTCTTGCGCAGGTTTTCTTCATATTGCTCGAACAGCGGGCTCTGTGACGGAATGTTCGGCAGCGGTTGAGCCACTGCGGGTGGTTGGGCCAGTTGCTCTACCGCTGCCGCGATCGGGGCGAGTTGCTCGCTGAACAGCAGGCGCGACGCGAGCCAGCAGGTCAACACAATGGCAATGAACCCGAGCCACATGCCAAGGGCGATACTGCCTGTCAGTTGCAGGGCGCTAAGGCTGATCGGGAAGGATCGGCGCGGAGTGGGGCTGTGGGGCATGGTTGCCTCCTGGCGAAAGGTGACTGGCGGGTAGCGATTGTCGCATGAAGAATAATCGCCGTCGGCTCTTCTGCACGGGGTAATTTATGCGGACAATCGGCGCCTTTGCCAACGGGAACCTGGTATGCCTGAAATGAAAACCCGCTGGGATATTTTTTGCACCGTGGTCGACAACTTCGGCGACATCGGCGTGACCTGGCGACTGGCCCGGCAACTGGTGACCGAACATGGACTGGCGGTGCGTCTATGGGTCGATGACCTGCGAGCATTCGAGCGCCTGTGCCCGGAAATCGACATCGACGCTGTGCAGCAATGGCAGCACGACGTCGATGTGCGCCAATGGCCAGCCGAATGGCAGCCGACCGAAGCCGCCGATGTGGTGATTGCTGCGTTTGCCTGCCAGTTGCCGAGCGCCTATATGGACGCCATGGTCGAACGGGAAAAGCCTCCCCTGTGGATGAACCTCGACTATCTGAGCGCCGAGGACTGGGTGATCGGTTGTCACGGCTTACCCTCTGTGAAGTACAAAAGCGTACAGAAGTTCTTTTTCTTCCCTGGATTCCAGAAGGGCACCGGCGGACTGCTGCGTGAGCGAGGGTTGCTGGAACGGCGTCGGCAATTTCAGCAGGACCTGCAGGCTCAAAGAGAATTCCTGCAAGGTATGGGGATTGATCCTGCGCCCGGCGCGCAGTTGATCTCATTGTTTGCCTACGAAAACAGCGGTCTGGCCAGTTGGCTCGATGCAATGGCTGGCGATTCTACGGCCACTCATCTGCTGGTGCCGGAAGGGCGGATTCTCGGCGACGTCGAGCGTTGGCTCGGTGTGCAGGGGCTGGCGGCCGGTGCCGTGCATGTGCGCGACGCCTTGACCGTGCAGGTGCTGCCATTCGTCCGCCAGGACCAATACGACCGGTTACTGTGGTGCTGCGATTTCAATGCCGTGCGCGGCGAAGACTCCTTTGTGCGCGCCCAATGGGCCGGCCGGCCATTTCTCTGGCACATCTATCGGCAGGAAGAAGACATCCACCTGGACAAGCTCGAAGCCTTCCTTGAACTTTATGTAAAAGGGTTATCTGCGCCCGCGCGGGAGGCGATCAGCGGTCTCTGGCGGGCGTGGAACGCTGGTGAAAAAATAGCCGACCACTGGCAATTAACCCGTAAACACTGGCCAGAGCTGGAAAAACACGCTGAGGCGTGGTGTCAGGAACAGGCCTTGCAGGCCGATCTTGCCACGGCGCTGGTACAGTTTTATGGAAATTGGATATGATACGCGGCCTAGATTTTTGTAAATCCCATCCAAATTCGGATATTCGCAATGAAAACTGGTAAAGAACTGAAACCCGGGACCGTGATTCGTCTCGAAAACGATCCTTGGCTGGTTCAGAAAGCTGAATTCACCAAGTCCGGTCGTAACAGCGCGATCATGAAGACCAAGCTGAAGAACCTGCTGACCGGTTACAAGACCGAGATCGTTTACAGCGCCGACGACAAACTGGACGACGTAATCCTCGACCGCAAAGAAGCGACCCTGTCCTTCATCAGCGGCGACACCTACACGTTCATGGACACCACCGACTACACCATGTACGAGCTGAACGCTGAAGACATCGAAGCCGTTCTGCCTTTCGTTGAAGAAGGCATGACCGATGTTTGCGAAGCGATCTTCTTCGAAGAGCGTCTGGTTTCCGTAGAACTGCCGACCACCATCGTGCGTCAGGTTGACTACACCGAAGGTTCCGCTCGCGGCGACACTTCCGGCAAGGTAATGAAGCCTGCCAAACTGAAGAACGGTACCGAGCTGTCGGTTGCTGACTTCATCGAAATCGGCGACATGATCGAGATCGATACCCGCGAAGGCGGTTCCTACAAAGGCCGTGCCAAATAAGCACAGCTTCAGGAATGAAAAAGCCCGACCATTGAGTCGGGCTTTTTTGTGCCTGCAGAATCTGCGTTGACCCCCACATGTTGTTCTGCGTTATTTCTTCAGGTGTTGCTTGAGCTCTTCAGACGCCTGCAACATCGCCGAACGCACCGCTGGCACCTGGCTCACCACGTTGAGCAAACCGTAGTCGTGGATCAGGCCGTTGTAGCGAACCGAGGTCACCGGCACTCCGGCTTCATCGAGTTTGCGGGCATAGGCTTCGCCTTCGTCGCGCAATACGTCGGCTCCGGCGGTTTGAACCAGCGCTGGAGGCAGTCCTTTCAACTGGGCGGTGGTCGCGCGCAGTGGCGAGGCGTAGATCTCGTTGCGCTGCTTGGCATCGGTGGTGTAGTTGTCCCAGAACCACTTCATCATGTTTTTGCTGAGGAAGTGCCCCTCGGCAAACTGGTTGTAGGACGCGGTTTCGAAGTTGGCATCAGTCACCGGCCACAACAGCACCTGGAACCTGATCGCCGGAGTGCCCTTGTCCTTGGCCATCAGCGCAACCACCGCCGCCATGTTGCCGCCGACGCTGTTGCCGGCTACCGCCAGGCGCTGGCCATCGACATTGATCTCTTTGCCGTGCTCGGCCACCCATCGGGTCGCGGCATAAGCCTGGTTGATCGCCACCGGGTAATGCGCTTCCGGCGACGGCGTGTAGTTCACGAACACCGCCGCGGCACCCGAACCCGTCACCAGGTCACGCACCAACCGCTCGTGGGTCGGGAAATCCCCCAGCACCCAGCCACCGCCGTGGAAGAACATGAACACCGGCAACTCGCCCTTGACCCCGGCCGGCCGGACGATGGTCAGGCTGATCGGTTGGCCGTCGACTTGAATGGTCTTCTGGCTGACATCGGCTTTTGGCAGCGTCAGCTTGACCCCGGACTGCGCGCCTACCAGAACCGCGCGGGCTTCGGCGGGCGTCATTTGCTCCATCGGTTTGCCGGTGCCGGCGTTCAGTACGTCGAGGAATGCCTGGGTGTTGTGTTCAACCCCGTTACCTGCGATCGCGTTCCCGATGGACAAGGCGAGAAGGGTACCGGTCAAGACTTTGCTGAAAGTGTTCATGTTCGTTTCCTGTTCGGGCCTGGTAATCAGCGGTTAGACGGTAACGTGCAGACGCACATCGACGTTGCCACGGGTGGCGTTGGAGTACGGGCAGACCTGGTGGGCCGCATCGACCAGTGCTTGTGCATCGGCTTGTTCAAGACCCGGCAGGCTGATGTGCAGGTCGATGTCCAGGCCGAAGCCGCCAGGGATCTGGCCGATGCCGACATGGGCGGTGATAGAAGCGTCGTTGGGAATGCTGCGCCTGGTCTGGCTGGCCACGAATTTCAGGGCACCGATGAAGCAGGCGGAGTAGCCGGCAGCGAACAGTTGCTCTGGGTTGGTGGCTGCGCCGCCGGCACCGCCGAGCTCTTTCGGCGTGGCGAGCTTGACGTCGAGGATGTTGTCGCTGGAAACCGCCCGACCGTCACGGCCGCCAGTGGAAGTTGCGATTGCGGTGTAGAGAGTTTGCATGGTGAAAGCCTCGTTCGGGGTTTGGTTGTTTTGCGCTAAATGTTTGCGCGCTAAGTAAGTGCGAGGTGAATGTATCGCGCAAATATTTAGCGCGCAAGATAAAAATAAAATAAATTTGCCAGGACAGACAAACGGTTGAGAAGGATTGGCTGGAACTATCGAGTTAGAGCGACTGGAGGTTATGCGGGCGGTTTTCGGAGGGGAAATCGAGTTCTGTGGGACAGCACAAAGCAAATGTGGGAGCGGGCTTGCTCGCGAAGGCGGTGTTTCAGTCAACACAAGAGTCGACTGATCTACCGCTTTCGCGAGCAAGCCCGCTCCCACAGGGGATTTGTGGTGAATTGGAGACTAGAGGCTGTCTTGCAGGTGACGACGCAGCTCCTGCAACTCCGCCTGCAGGTTTTGCAGGCGCTCCACGGTCATCCCGCTGGCGCCGAGGATGCACTGGGGAACATCGCGGGCCTTGTCGCGTAACGCCCGGCCCTGTTCGGTGAGTTCGACGATCACCACCCGCTCGTCTTCGCGGCTGCGGGTTCGGCTGAGCAGGCCTTCGGCTTCCAGGCGCTTGAGCAGCGGCGTCAACGATCCAGGATCGGTCAGCAACCGCGTGCTGATTTCACCTACGGTCAAACCGTCCCTTTCCCATAGCACCATCATCGCCAGGTATTGCGGATAGGTCAGGCCCAGCGCTTGCAGCAAGGGTTTGTAGACCTTGGTCATCATCAGCGAAGTGGAATGCAGGGCGAAGCAGGCCTGATTGTCCAGCAGCAGGTTGTCGCAGTTGTCCGGGGTGTTGCGCTCGGTGGTCATGTCGAAGCCTTGATCTGTGATCTGAAGAATCTAGCGGGCGAATCTTTAATGCGCCAGATAATTTTGATCAGTGCAACTGCAAATGGGTTTGCAGCACCAGATCCCAGGGCGGAACGGGGCTGAAACGGGTTTTCAGGTACTCCAGCAACAAGCGACTGCGGGAGTTGGGCTGCTGTTCCAGGCGCAAGGCATAGATGCCGGCGCTTTCCGGTTTCGGCAGGCCGCTGTCGCAGAACAGCGGCAGCAACTCACCGCGCAACA
Organism: Pseudomonas monachiensis; assembly: GCF_047345015.1. Taxonomy (NCBI): domain Bacteria; kingdom Pseudomonadati; phylum Pseudomonadota; class Gammaproteobacteria; order Pseudomonadales; family Pseudomonadaceae; genus Pseudomonas; species Pseudomonas monachiensis. Next base: position 4,451,361 of record NZ_CP178857.1, on the reverse strand, counting down.
GGTACTCGCTGGCCAGCCAGGTCGGCAGATGCGCGATACCCAGTCCGGCCAATGCGCCGCACACCAGCGCCTCGGCATTGTTGGCGCTCATGCGGATCCGCGCCGGCCGGTGCAACTGCATTTGCCCGCCGCGCTCGAAACGCCAGGCGAAGGGGGGAGCCAGGCCATCCCAGTCAAGCCCGTCGTGTTCAATCAGCTGTGACGGCTCGCTCGGCACGCCGCGACGCCGCAAATAATCAGGGCTGGCGCAGGCGATACGCACCATGCTCGCCAGGGGCGTGGCTACCAGCCGGGTGTCGGCCAATTGCCCGGCACGCAATACCAGATCGACCTTGCCGAGGTTCAGGCCCTGCATATCGACGAAGCTGTCGATCAGGTGCAGTTGTACATCGAGCCCGGGGTAGAGCATCAGGAAATCGGCAATCACCGGTGCCAGGTGCCGGCGCCCAAAGGCTGCCGGCGCATCGATACGAATCAGGCCTTCCGGCGCGCTGCTCAGGGACACGGCCTCGGCCCGGGCCAGGCGCAATTCGGCGACGATCCGCCGTGCGCGCTCGGCAAAGGCCAATCCCGCCGGGGTGGCGCGTACCGCATGGGTGCTGCGCAGGAACAGTTGACTGCCGACTGCGCTTTCCAGGCTGTCGATACGCCGTGCCACGGCCGAAGGGGTCAGCGGATGGCGGCGCGAGGCGGCGGAAAAACTGCCGGTTTCCAGTACATCGAGGAACAAGGCCAGTTGGTCGGTCAGCTGATTGGGGTTCATGGCAGGTTTGCGCTTGTGCGAATTTGGCACAGCCATTGTGCGTTGCTGTGCGTTTCCGCGCCAGCAGCAACTGCGTAGGATCAAAGGCCTGACGGCAACGGGGAAAATACTGTGATTGAGTTCTTGATGTATCTGGTGTTCGGCGCGGCGTTGGGCACGCTCGGCGGGTTGTTTGGCATCGGCGGCGGACTGATCGCCATTCCGCTGCTGGGCGTGCTGTTCGGGCTCGATCAGCAGATAGCCCAAGGCACGGCGCTGGTGATGGTGGTGCCGAACGTGATGCTGGCGCTGTGGCGCTATCATCAGCGCAACCGGATCGAACTGCGCCACGCGCTACCGCTGGCCATCATGGGGTTCTGCTTCGCCTGGCTCGGGTCGATCTGGGCGGTGGGCATTGATGCGCAAACCATGCGCATTGGTTTTGTCGCATTCCTGATCGCGCTGTCGGCGTACAACCTTGTTCGCATGTTCGCCGCCAGCGCTCCGGCGACCTCGCAGATGAACTACTCATGGCCCTGGCTGGGCGTGCTTGGCGCTGCATCCGGCACGATGGGCGGGTTGTTCGGCGTGGGGGGCGCGGTGGTGGCGACGCCGGTGCTGACCAGTCTGTTCGGCACCAGCCAGGTGGTTGCACAGGGGTTGTCGTTGGCGCTTGCCTTGCCGAGTACAGGGGTGACGCTGGTGACTTACGCCGCGCACCATCAGGTCAGCTGGGTGATCGGCTTACCTTTGGCGGTCGGTGGGTTGATGAGTATCAGTTGGGGGGTGAAGGTTGCCCACGCTTTGCCCGAGCGGCTGCTGCGTGGGCTGTTTTGCGGGTTCCTGGTGTTCTGTGCGGTGATGCTCGCCTTCAAAGTTTGAAGCCTTCGACGATGTGCTCGGCCAGGCACTCGGTGATGGGCGACGGGTTATGCAGGTTGCGCACGAGCATGATGCTGGCCTCGGGCAGCAGCGGCAGGTCCTCGGCCTCACCGAGGATGCGCATGTCAGCGGTGATCAGGCTTTCAAGTTGTGCCGTGACGGCCAGGCCGGCGCTGACCACCGCCATGATCGCCGACAGGCTGTCGCTGTTGTACGCCACCCGGTAATCGCGCCCCCGGGCATCCAGGGCATTGCAGGCCCACAGTCGGCAGAAGCAATCACTGTTGAACATCGCCAGCGGCAGCGGTGTCTGCTCATGAGCGCTGTAGCATTGCGCTTGGGCCCAGACAAAACGTTCCTTGCGCAACAACTGGCCGATTTCGCTGCCCGGTTCGCGGGTCACGATGGACAGGTCGAGATCCTGGCGCATCAGCAGTTGTTTAGATGATTCGCAGTGCACTTCTATCTGAATCAGCGGGTAAGACTGGGCAAACCGGCGCAAGATCCCCGGGAGGAACCGCATCACATAATCGTCCGGCGTGCCGATGCGCACGGTGCCGACCATGTCGGGCTCACGCAAGGTATTGAAGACCTCACTGTGCAGCTTGAGGATGCGTCGTGCATAGCCGAGCAACACCTGGCCTTCGGCCGTCAGTCGCACCTGCCGCCCGTCGCGCTGGAACAACTGGCGCTGCAGCACATCTTCTTCCAGGCGTTTCATCTGCATGCTGACGGCAGACTGGGTGCGGTTGACGATTTCGCCGGCGCGGGTAAAGCCGCCCTGGTCGGCGATGGCGACGAAGGTGCGCAACACTTCGGTATCGATACTCGGGTAGGCGGACATCCATCAATCTCCGAGATATGTGACATCAGAAACATTCGTTGGATTGATCTTAGACCCGGCGCGAGACTGGATCCATCCAAACGGAGGGCAACAAGATGAAAGGTCAACACGAGTTCCAGGGATCAGAAAAACACTCGATTCACGTGATATCCGATCTGCTGCACAAGGTCGGCCGCTGGTACGAACTGCATCGCGAGCGCGAACTGCTGGCGAGCTTGAGCGACGAAGCACTCAAGGACATCGGCATGAGCCGTGCGGATGTGGAGAACGAGTCGATCAAGCCGTTCTGGAATGACCCGATGCATAAATGATGAATGCCACGCTACACAAACCCCTTACCGGTGAGGTAGGTTGCGAGCAGACAAGGAGGCACCCATGCCCGCAACGTTGTCCTTTACCCTCAAACAGGCTCGGCGTCTGGCGCTGGCCGCCCAAGGGTTCAACGGGCGGTCGTCGTCAGCGGCGATCAAGGCAGTTGCGCTCAATCGCCTGATCGAACGGCTGGGCATTCTGCAGATCGATTCGGTCAATGCATTGGTGCGTTCGCACTACCTTCCGCTGTTTTCCCGCCTCGGCAATTACTCATCCGATTTGCTCGACCAGGCTGCCTGGAGCCAGGGCCGGCGCCGTACGTTGTTCGAGTATTGGGGCCATGAAGCCTCGTTGTTGCCACTTTCCATGTACCCCTTGATGCGTTGGCGCATGCAGCGTGCGAGCCGTGGCGAAGACATCTATCAGCAATTGGCGCGCTTTGGCCGTGAACAGCAGGACACCATTCGCCGGGTGCTGGCTTCGGTCGAGGAGCAGGGCGCGTTGGGGGCCGCAAGTCTGTCGACCCGTCAGGAGCGGGCCGGCTTCTGGTGGGACTGGAGTGCGGAAAAGCATGCGCTGGAATGGTTGTTCGCTGCCGGTGAATTGACCGTTGCCGGACGGCGCGGATTCGAAAGGCTCTACGATCTGCCGGAGCGGGTGATTCCCCGGGCGGTGCTTGCGCACCCCATCCTGAGTGAAGGCGAGGCCCAGCGCGGCCTGTTGCGGCATGCGGTAACGGCCTTGGGAGTCGGTACGGAGAAAGACTTGCGTGACTATTTCCGCTTGAACCCTGGGGACAGTCGTCCACGTTTGGCCGAGTTGGTCGAGGCCGGGGAATTGCTGACCTGCGAAGTCCAGGGCTGGCGGCAACCGGCCTATTGTCTGCCCGAGCCGAAAGTGCCGCGCAAAGTCGTCGCCAGTGCATTGCTCTCACCGTTCGATTCGCTGATCTGGGAGCGCAGCCGGACCGAGCGGCTGTTTGATTTTCGCTATCGGCTGGAGATCTACACACCGCAAGACAAGCGAGTGTACGGCTATTACGTCCTGCCGTTTTTGCACAACGAACGGATTGCAGCACGGGTGGATCTTCGCGCGGAACGGGCTGCGGGCCGTCTGGCAGTGCATGCGGTGCATGAAGAGGACGCGGGGCTGGATGAGGAAGGGATGCTGGCGTTGGCGGTCAATCTGCGGCAGATGGCGGATTGGCTTGGGCTGGCGCAGGTTCAGCTCAATTGCCCGCGGGCGAGTGCGGCAAGGTTGCGGGAGGCATTCACACAAATTGGCGGTGTTTGATCTGACGTCATCGCGAGCAAGCTCGCTCCCACAGTTGACCGAGTTGTTTGGGCGAACGCGGACCCTTGTGGGAGCGAGCTTGCTCGCGATGGCGGTCTATCAGACAAGCAAAATCTAGCGTCGAACCTGCTTCAGTGTCTCAGCAATCAAAAACGCCAGTTCCAGCGACTGATCGGCATTCATCCGCGGATCGCAATGGGTGTGGTAGCGATCCGACAAGCCATCCTCGGTAATCGGCCGCGCGCCACCGATGCACTCGGTCACGTTCTGCCCGGTCATCTCGATGTGGATACCACCGGCATAACTGCCTTCGGCTTCGTGCACCTGGAAGAACTGCTTCACCTCCCCAAGGATCTGCGCGAAGTCGCGGGTCTTGTAGCCGCTGCTGGCTTTGATGGTATTGCCGTGCATCGGGTCGGAACTCCACAGCACCTGCTTGCCTTCACGCTGGACGGCGCGGATCAGCTGCGGCAAGTGATCACCGACCTTGTTAGCGCCCATCCGCGCGATCAGGTTCAGGCGGCCCGGGTCGTTGTCCGGGTTGAGCACATCGATCAAGCGAATCAGGTCGTCGGGGTTCATGCTCGGGCCGACCTTGACCCCGATCGGGTTGTTCACCCCGCGCAGGAATTCGACGTGGGCACCGTCGAGCTGGCGGGTGCGGTCACCGATCCACAGCATGTGGGCCGAGCAGTCGTAGTAATCGTTGGTCAGGCTGTCGCGACGCACGAAGGCTTCTTCGTAGTTCAGCAACAGCGCTTCGTGGGCGGTGAAGAAACTGGTTTCGCGCAACTGCGGCGAGGTGTCCATGCCGCAGGCGCGCATGAACGCCAGGGTTTCATCGATGCGATCGGCCAGGTGGCTGTACTTCTCGGCCAGCGCCGAGTTGGCGATGAAGTCCAGGTTCCACTTGTGCACCTGGTGCAGGTCGGCGAAACCGCCTTGGGCGAAGGCGCGCAACAGGTTCAGGGTCGCGGTGGACTGGTGGTAGGACTGCAGCAAGCGCTCCGGATCCGGCACGCGGCTTTTTTCGTCGAAGCCGATGCCGTTGACGATGTCGCCACGGTAGGCGGGCAAGGTCACGCCATCGATGGTTTCGTCATTGGCCGAACGGGGTTTGGCGAACTGCCCGGCCATGCGCCCGACCTTGACTACCGGGCAGCCGGCGGCAAAGGTCATCACGATTGCCATCTGCAACAACACCTTGAAGGTGTCGCGGATTTTCGCCGCGGAGAACTCGGCGAAGCTTTCGGCGCAGTCACCACCCTGCAACAGAAACGCGCGGCCCTGGGTCACCTCGGCAAACTGACGGCGTAACTCCCGGGCTTCGCCGGCAAACACCAGCGGCGGATAGCTGGCCAAGGTCTGCTCGACCTGCTGCAAATGCGCGGCGTCGGGGTATCGGGGTTGTTGCTGGATCGGCAGGGCGCGCCAGCTGTCAGGGCTCCAGGGTTGGCTCATCACGGTCTCTAGTGTTTTCGCTCGGACGTCCATGTTATCAGCAAATTAGTGCGTGACCTGTTCCCGTCGCTTCGCCGACAATCTCGCCTTTGCCGCTCTCCACGCGCGGTGTTATTGCGTTGCCGGCCCCGGTGACGATCAGGAGATGAAATGACTGAGGAGCGCGTCGAGCATCTGCTCGCCGAGGTACAGGACGAGTTCGGCGTGATTCGCGTGCTGGAAGTGGCCGATTACCGTTTTCTCGAGTTCGGTGATGCCATCGAGCAAAGCTGCGTGTTCACGGCCGACCCGAGCTGGCTCGAGTACGACTACACCCGGGCGATGCTGATCGGAGCGCTGTGCCACCAGCAACCGGAAAGTGCGCTGTTTCTCGGCCTCGGCGCCGGGACGCTGACTCAGGCTTGCCTCAAGTTTCTGCCGCTGGAAGATGTCGAAGCCATCGAACTGCGCCCGGATGTACCGCGCCTGGCCATTGAATATCTGGGGCTGGATGACGATCCGCGCCTGTACATCCGTGTTGGCGATGCGCTGGAGCTGCTGGACACCGCTGAGTCGGCGGACCTGATTTTCGTCGACCTTTATACCGACGTCGGGCCGGGTGTCGGTCATCTGGCCTGGAGCTTTCTGGAAAACTGCCAGAAGCGATTGAATCCGGGGGGCTGGCTGGTCATCAATCAGTGGGCTACCGACGATGGCAAACCCCTGGGCGCCGCCTTGTTGCGCGGTTTATACCACCGACATTACTGGGAGCTGCCGGTGAAGGAGGGCAACGTGATTCTGATCGTGCCGTCGGAGCTGGACCAGGAACTGGACATGGACGGCCTGATCGCCCGCGCCGAAGGGCTGGCGCCGCGGTTGGGGTATTCGCTGGACTCGTTGATCAAGTGCATTCGCCCGGCCACCTGAGGAGCACAGATTCCCCTGTAGGAGCTGCCGAAGGCTGCGATCTTTGAAGATCAAAAGATCGCAGCCTTCGGCAGCTCCTACGCAGATTTTCAGCAACCTTTGAACACTCCGGGCCGCCGCTCCACCATCGACCGCACACCTTCCTTGACGTCCTCGCTGGCCATCAACTTCTTGACCAGCAGCGGCAACGCCTTTGCCGCCGCGGTTTCCCCTTCATATCGGGCCTGTCGCGCCGACATCAGTGTCGCCTGAACCCCAAGCGGTGCCTGGCGGGCGATCCGTTCGGCCAGTTCAATCGCCCGGGGCAGCAAGTCCTCGCTGGCCATGACCTCCTGCACCAGACCCAGGTGCAAGGCATCACGGGCGTCGAATTCGTCACCGGTCAACAACCAGCGCATGGCGTTCCCCCAACCGGCGACTTGATGCAGGCGCAGGGTCGCACCGCCGAACGGGAAGATTCCCCGTTGCACTTCCATTTGTGCAAACCGGGTATTGCTGGCGCACAGGTTGATGTCGGCGGCCAGCATCAATTCGATGCCGATGGTCAGGCAGTAGCCTTGGGCGGCGACGATCACCGGTTTGCTGACCCTGGGACCTGCGAACACCGCCCACGGATCACAGCCGCCGGGCGGAACCTGCCAGCCATCTGCCAGTGTGACGCTGGCATTGACCAGGTCGAGCCCGGCGGTGAAGTGCTCGCCATGAGCGAACACCACCGCCACCCGCGCCTCGCTGTCGGCTTCGAACTCGCCATAGGCCAGGCTCAATGCGTTGAGCAGGTCGAGATCGAAGGCGTTGCGCTTGGCCACCCGGTCCAGACCAATCAGGAACACGTGGCCATGCCGTTCGCGGCTGACTCGACTGGAGCTGGGCTGATTCATGGAGCGATCCTCGGGGTGGGAAGGGCGTGCCGGACCGGCGGTCTGCACGGCAAAGGGTGAACCGTTTTAGCGCCATCACCCGCAAGGCCGGGCCTTTGAAAAGTAGACGGCTGACCGATTATTCACAAAGCCTGTGACACAACGGCGTATCCGGTGGATTTCCGATAAAAAAAGCTCCCTTTTTGGGCAAATTCCGGTATAGTGCGCGCCGGCCTTTAGCCGGGCCGCGTTTAGGTAGAGCAATTCCCCGAAGCCAGCTTCGGCTGCACGTCCGTACTGCGGACTCTCCCTTGACGATTCTTTTCATTCATTCGTTTTCGCAAATCCCCGCCGACAAAGCTGCCAGGGCGACTCTTGAGTCTCAACACGGCACGCGCAGCTTTGGAGCATGGGTCTTTGCGGATGCACTTAGAGGCAGACCCATGACCCAGGAAACCGGCGGCTTCGCCGCTTTTAATCTTAATCCGAATATTCTTGCAGCCGTCACCGCGACTGGCTACGAAGAGCCATCGGCTATTCAGCAGCAATCGATCCCGATCATCATGGCCGGTCACGACATGATTGGTCAGGCGCAAACCGGTACGGGTAAAACCGCTGCGTTCGCCCTGCCAATCCTGCATCGCATCGATCCTGCAAAGCGCGAACCGCAAGCCCTGATCCTGGCACCAACTCGTGAGTTGGCGCTACAAGTTGCAACCGCTTTCGAAACCTACGCCAAGCAAATGCCGGGCGTAACTGTTGTGGCTGTCTACGGCGGCGCGCCGATGGGCCCACAGCTGAAAGCAATCCGTAATGGCGCACAGATCGTTGTCGCCACTCCGGGCCGTCTGTGCGACCACCTGCGTCGCGACGAAAAAGTACTGGCGACCGTGAACCACCTGGTTCTCGACGAAGCCGACGAAATGCTCAAGCTGGGTTTCATGGACGACCTGGAAGTTATCTTCAAGGCTCTGCCTGCAACCCGTCAGACCGTATTGTTCTCGGCCACCTTGCCGCAGTCGATCCGCGCCATTGCCGAACGCCACCTGCGCGATCCGCAACACGTGAAGATCCAGACCAAGACCCAGACCGTTACCGCGATCGAGCAGGCTCACCTGCTGGTTCACGCTGACCAGAAGACTTCGGCCGTTCTCAGCTTGCTGGAAGTGGAAGATTTCGACGCCCTGATCATGTTCGTGCGTACCAAGCAAGCGACCCTGGATCTGGCCAGTGCCCTGGAAGCCAAAGGCTACAAAGCCGCTGCGCTGAACGGTGACATCGCCCAGAACCAGCGTGAGCGCGTGATCGATTCCCTCAAGGATGGCCGTCTGGACATCGTTGTGGCGACCGACGTTGCTGCTCGTGGCCTGGACGTTCCGCGCATCACTCACGTGTTCAACGTTGACATGCCGTACGACCCGGAGTCCTACGTTCACCGTATCGGCCGTACCGGCCGTGCCGGTCGCGAAGGTCGTGCGCTGCTGCTGGTGACTCCGCGTGAGCGCCGCATGCTGCAAGTGATCGAGCGTGTAACCGGTCAAAAGGTTGCTGAAGTTCGTCTGCCGGACGCTCAAGCCGTTCTGGATGCGCGCATCAAGAAACTGACCAACAGCCTGTCGCCGCTGGTGGCCGAGGCCGAATCGACTCACGGTGATCTGCTTGATCGCCTGACCGCCGACATCGGTTGCAGCCCGCGTGCCCTGGCCGCAGCCCTGCTGCGCAAGGCAACCAACGGTCAAGCGCTGAACCTGGCCGCTATCGAGAAAGAACGTCCACTGGTGCCGAACAATGCACCGCGTGGCGATCGTCCAGAGCGTTCCGGTGATCGTCCTGAGCGTGGCGACCGCGAGCGTCGTGCTCCGATGCCACTGGGCGAAGGCCGTGCACGTTGCCGTACCGCGCTGGGCGCGCGTGATGGTATCGCTGCCAAGAACCTGCTGGGCGCCATCCTCAACGAAGGTGGCCTGGCGCGTGAAGCGATCGGTCGCATCCAGGTGCGTGACAGCTTCAGCCTCGTCGAGTTGCCGGAAGATGGTCTGGAGAAGTTGCTGACCAAGCTGAAGGACACTCGCGTTGCCGGCAAGCAGTTGAAGCTGCGTCGCTACCGCGAAGATTGATCCGCTCTCGGGCTGATTGATCGAACATGAAAAATCCCCGACTGGTTCGGGGATTTTTTATGCCTGTAAAAAAGATCGCAGCCTGCGGCAGCTCCTACATGGGGTCACATTCCTCCGTAGGAGCTGCCGAAGGCTCGGGCCGCGTTCGGACGATCTTTTGCCTTATTGGCTAACCGAAGCGATAGATGTCCATGCCCAATGCCCCCATGGTGAACCCCTGATGGGCAACGCTGAACGGCCCCCCGGCAGCGCGGGCAAAATACAACGGCAACAAGTGCTCATCACTCGGATGATTGCGTACAGCGTTTGGCGCCTGCGCGCGATAGTCGTGCAGCGCGTCTTCGTCGTTCGCGGCGAGTTTTTCGATCATCCAGTCGCGAAATGCCCGGGCCCAGGGTTCAACGCTCTCGGGGCCGGCATGCCAGTCCAGTTCCGGCAGGTTGTGAGTGATGCTGCCGGAGCCGATCAGCAGCACGCCATGCTCGCGCAGGCTGGCCAGCGCGTGACCAACACGGGTCTGCAGGGCGGGACCGCCACGGGTGGGCAATGAAACCTGGACAATCGGGATGTCTGCCTGCGGGTACATCAGCGATAAAGGCACCCAGACGCCATGGTCGAAAGGTCGATTGCTGTCGATACGTGCTGCAAAGCCAGCGGTTTTCAGTAATTCGGCAACCTCTGCGGCGAGTCGTGGGTCGCCGGGAGCCGGGTACTGGACTTCGAACAGGGCTTTGGGAAAGCCACCGAAGTCATGCCAGGTTTCCGGTTGTGGATTGCCGCTGACCAGCAGCTCATTGCTTTCCCAGTGTGCGGAAACAATCACAATGGCCTTGGGCTTCGGTAATTCGGCGGCCAGGCGGGCGAGTGCCGGCCCGCTGGCGCCGGGTTCCAGGGCGAGCATGGGGGAGCCGTGGGATATGTACAGGCTGGGGAACATGAATGAGCTCCTGAGAGTTAAGATGCAACATCTTCAGTCAGATCATTAATCTAAATCTAATATAAGTTTTAGGGTGTTTTGATCGAATTTTCGGGGTTATTTATGCAGCCGGAGTTTTGGCACAAGAAGTGGGCGGCGAACCAGATCGGCTTTCACCTGCCACAGGTGAACCCTTATCTGAAACGGTTCTGGCCAGCGTTGAGCCTTGAAGAAGGCGCGCGCGTGCTGGTGCCGTTATGTGGAAAAAGCCTGGATCTGCTATGGCTCGCCCATCAAGGCCATGAGGTCTTGGGAGTCGAACTGTCGGAAAAAGCCGTCGAGGAGTTTTTCAGCGAACATGGCTTTGATCCGGCCGTTAGCGAGCAGGGGCCGTTCAAGGTTTATCGGGCAGGTTCCATTGAGCTGTGGTGCGGCGATTTCTTCGAGCTGACGGCAGGCGACGTTGCCGATTGCTCCGCGCTTTATGATCGCGCGGCGTTGATCGCGTTGCCGGCGCAAATGCGCGAGCGCTACGCCGCCCATTTGAAGCGGATTCTGCCGAAGGAGTCCCTTGGCCTGATGATTACCCTGGATTACGACCAGGCGCAAATGCCCGGTCCGCCGTTTGCCGTACTCGATGAAGAGGTGCGACGGTTGTTCGGGGACTCATGGGCGCTGAAGATCCTGGAAGATCAGGATGTGTTGAGCGAGAGCGGGAAATTCCTGGAGGCGGGTGTCACGCGGCTGGAGGAGCGTGTGTATCGGGTTTCCAGTCGGTAGGAACGGTTAGCAGTACTGGCCTCTTCGCGAGCAAGTCGAATCGTCGCACCGCCGCTCCCACATTTGACCGCGATTCCTTGTGGGAGCGGGCTTGCCCGCGAAGAGGCCCTGAAAAGCACTGAAGCTTTTGAACACGCAAAAAAAGGCCCGCATCGCTGCGGGCCTTTTCATTTTTGCTGTGAAGTCTCTTAGCCCCGACGACGAGCCAGAGCGTCGATACGCTCTTCCAGTGGCGGGTGGCTCATGAACATGCGGGCGAACCCTTGCTTGATGCCACCGTTAATGCCGAAGGCGTTCAGGGTGTCGGGCATGTGCACCGGCAGGCCTTGTTCCGCCCGCAGGCGTTGCAGGGCGCCAATCATCGCGGCGGTGCCGGCCAGGTTTGCACCGGCTTCGTCGGCACGGAATTCGCGCTTGCGCGAGAACCACATGACGATGGCGCTGGCCAGGATGCCGAGAACAAGTTCGGCGAAGATGGTTGCCACGTAGTAGGCAATGCCTTGGCCTTCTTCGTTCTTGAAGATCACCTTGTCGACGAAATTGCCGATGATTCGTGCGAAGAACATCACGAAGGTGTTCACCACGCCCTGGATCAATGCCAGGGTAACCATGTCGCCATTGGCTACGTGGCCGATTTCGTGGGCCAGGACGGCTTTCACTTCATCCGGCGAGAAGCGCTCGAGCAAACCCTGGCTGACCGCAACCAACGCGTCGTTCTTGTTCCAGCCGGTGGCGAAGGCGTTCGCCTCGTAGGCCGGGAAGATACCGACTTCGGGCATCTTGATCCCGGCTTCGCGGGACAGTTGCTCGACGGTTTGCAGCAGCCATTGCTCGTGACGGGTACGTGGCTGGGTGATGATCTGGGTGCTGGTGCTCATCTTCGCCATCCACTTGGAGATGAACAGCGAGAACAGGGAACCGGCGAAACCAAAGACCGCACAGAAAATCAGCAGCTGATTGAGGTTGAGATCAACCCCATTGGCCGCCATGAACCCGTTGAAGCCGAAAAGGCTCAGGGTGATGCTGGCAATCAGCACGACCGCCAGGTTAGTGGCCAAGAACAGCAGGATGCGCATCATGGTTGTAGAAATCTCCTCAAGCTAAAGATGTAGCGTACTGCGGGGTATATAAGGTGCTGCACCGGGGTATTCAACCGGGTGACTATTTCAAACTGTGTCCTACGGCAACAGTCTAGCTGCTTGCAGGGCATTTCCGACAAGTGTGCAGGAAGTGTTTGTCAGTCAATTCGTGCCGAAGGCCCAGCCTTTGTTAGGCGTGGGCAGGCAAGGGGTTGTCCGGTAGCGACAAAGCGACGGCCAGTGGCCCAATGCAAATAAATGTTGCCGGATGAATCACCGTGCGACGTTCGGGGGCATCGCACGGTGACGGACCGCTTACTGGCGGTAGGACTTGAGGAAGCCGCCGATGCGTCCGATGGCCATCTCCAGGTCATCGACACGGGGCAGGGTCACGACGCGGAAGTGGTCTGGCCATGGCCAGTTGAAGGCGGTGCCTTGAACCACAAGCAGCTTCTCGGAGAGCAGCAGGTCGAGGACGAACTTTTCGTCGTTATGGATCGGGCAAACCTTGGGGTCGATCCGCGGGAATGCATACAGCGCGCCCATCGGCTTGACGCAGCTCACGCCCGGAATGTCGTTGAGCAACTCCCAGGTGCGGTTGCGTTGCTCCAGCAGGCGGCCCTGGGGCAGTACCAGGTCGTTGATGCTCTGATAGCCACCCAGGGCGGTCTGGATTGCATGCTGGCTCGGCACGTTGGCGCACAGGCGCATGTTCGCCAGCATGTCGATGCCTTCGATGTAGCTCTGGGCGTGGTGTTTCGGTCCGGAAATGGCGATCCAGCCGGAACGGAAGCCGGCCACGCGATAGGACTTGGACAGGCCGTTGAAGGTCAGGCACAGCAGGTCAGGCGCCAGGGAGGCGGTGCAGATGTGCACGGCGTCGTCGTAGAGGATCTTGTCGTAGATCTCGTCGGAGAACACCACCAGGTTGTGCTGGCGGGCCAGTTCCAGCATGCCCAGCAGCACTTCCTTCGAATACACCGCGCCGGTCGGGTTATTCGGGTTGATGATCACCAGGGCCTTGGTGTTCGGGGTGATCTTGGCCTTGATGTCGGCCAGGTCCGGCCACCAGTTGGCTTGCTCGTCGCACAGGTAATGCACCGGATTGCCGCCGGACAGGCTCACGGCTGCGGTCCACAATGGATAGTCCGGCGCTGGCACCAGCACTTCGTCGCCATTGTTGAGCAGCGCCTGCATCGACATCACGATCAGTTCGGATACGCCGTTGCCCAGATAGATGTCTTCAATGCCGACGCCTTCCACCTGCTTTTGCTGGTAGTACTGCATCACGGCCTTGCGCGCACTGAACAGGCCCTTGGAATCACTGTAGCCCTGGGCGGTCGGCAGGTTGCGGATCACGTCCTGGAGGATTTCATCCGGTGCTTCGAAACCAAAAGGCGCCGGGTTGCCGATGTTCAGCTTGAGGATGCGATGACCTTCCTCTTCCAGGCGCTTGGCGTGCTTGAGCACCGGGCCGCGAATGTCGTAGCAGACGTTGGCGAGCTTGTTCGATTTGCTGACCTGCATGGCGATGTGTTCCCGAAAATGAACGATCCAGACGGCGTTTGGGCAACCGTGCTGGGAATCCTGCGTATTCACACAGGCCTGACGCCTTGAGATGCAGCACCCATATTTCCGTTTGAATGCGCGTGGTCTGGCTGCCAGACTGGCGTTTGACGAGGCGCAATCATACGTGCCGCCCGATCCGTGGAAAAGGTACAGATCGGGCTTTTTCAGCCGCTGAGGTGTGATGATGGAAAAGTTGGAAAAAACCCTGGAAGAATGGAAGGCGATGCTCGACCCGGAGCAGTACAACGTGTGCCGCCTCAAAGGCACCGAACGTCCGTTTTCCGGTAAATACAACGCCACCAAAACCGACGGTATCTACCACTGCATCTGCTGCAGCGAGCCACTGTTCGACTCCAGGACCAAGTTCGATTCCGGCTGCGGCTGGCCGAGTTTCTACGCGCCGATCGGCGACAGCGCCATGACCGAAATCCGTGATGTCAGCCACGGCATGATCCGCACCGAAGTGGTCTGCGCCAAATGCGACGCGCACCTGGGGCATGTATTCCCTGATGGTCCGCCGCCGACAGGCCTGCGTTATTGCATCAATTCGGTATGCCTGGACCTGGTGCCCCGCGAGTAATGCGAGCCCCGTAGGAGCTGCCGAAGGCTGCGATCTTTTGATTCTTGGCCTCAAGAAAGACCAGGTCAAAAGATCGTCCGAACGCGGCCCGAACCTTCGGCAGCTTCTACAGTTGGTCAGTGTTTTGATTAATTAAATTGCACACAATTAAATTGCTAGCTATTTTGTTGTTTCTTCCATTCGTTCGGAACCTCAAACATGAGCGACAACCTGCTGAGCATCCCTTGCACCACGATCAAGGGCGAGCAAAAGACCCTGGCGGATTTCGCCGGCAAGGCCGTGCTGGTGGTCAACACGGCCAGCAAGTGCGGTTTCACTCCGCAGTACAAGGGCCTGGAAGAGTTGTGGCAGACCTACAAGGACCAGGGTCTGGTGGTGCTCGGATTTCCCTGCAACCAGTTCGGCAAACAAGAGCCGGGCAATGAAGGGGCGATCTCCGAGTTCTGCGAGTTGAACTTCGGTGTCAGCTTCCCGCTGTTCAAAAAGATCGACGTCAACGGTGCCGATGCCCATCCGCTGTTCGTGCAATTGAAAAAGCGCGCACCGGGGGTGCTGGGTTCCCAGGGCATCAAGTGGAACTTCACCAAGTTCCTGATTGGCAAGGACGGGCAACTGGTCAAGCGCTTCGCTCCGGCGACCAAGCCGCAGGACCTGACCCGCGAGATCGAAGCCCTGCTCAAATGAATACCTTGTCAGTCGATTCCCTGAAGCTCGACAGCCAGTTGTGTTTCAAGCTGTACGCGGCTTCCCGGGCGGTGATTCGCGCCTACAAGCCAATGCTCGATCAGTTGGGCCTGACTTACCCTCAGTACCTGGCGATGCTGGTGTTGTGGGAGTGGCAGGAAGCGGCCCCGGAGCAACCGACCGTCAAGGCATTGGGCGAGCGTCTGGCCCTGGATTCCGGCACGCTGACACCCTTGCTCAAGCGCCTGGAACAACTGCAACTGGTGCAACGCCAGCGTTCGGTGCGCGATGAGCGTGAAGTGCACCTGAGCCTGTCGCCAGCCGGCGCGGCCTTGCGTGACCAGGTCGGGCCACTCAAGGCGCGCCTGTTGTGCGACAGCGGGGTCGATCTGAATCGTCTCAACGAATTGCGCGATGGCCTCGATCACCTGTTGGGGCAGATCAAGGCGTTGTCGTAGCGGGGATCCACAGGTCCAGCAGGGCGGCCAGTTCTTCGCGCCGAAAGGGTTTGGCCAGGTAGTCGCTCATGCCCGCGGCACGACAGCGTTCACGCTCCTCCGACATGGCGTTGGCCGTCAGGGCAACAATGGGCAGTTGGGGCCAGCGTCCGTTGCGGCGGATTTGCCGGCTGGCTTCATAGCCGTCCATCACCGGCATGTTGCAGTCCATCAGCACCAGGTCGAAATCCCGTTGTTCGAGTTGGTCCAGGGCCTCGCCGCCATGAGCCGCGGTGGTGACCTCACAGCCGAGTTTGCCGAGCATGCCCTTGGCCACCAACTGATTGACCGGGTTGTCTTCCACCAACAGCACTCGTCCGCGGCGTAGCGGGCATTGAGTGTCGAGCCGGGCCTCATTGATCGGGTGGGTTTGCGGTTGCAGGATCCGCTGCAACGTCTGAAGCAGCGTACTGCGGGCCAAGGGGCGGGCCTGTTGTTGCAGGGGGGCGAGGGCGCTGGCCTCTTCGCTGGGCATGAAGTTGCCGTAAGCGGTGATCAGCAAGATCGGCGCGCTGAGGGTGGGGCGCAAATTGAACAGGCATTCGGGGCAGTCGGTGATGAGCACGTCGGCTGTCAGGCCAAACAGTGGGTCATCCATGGAACGCCGTTCATAGTCCAGCCCCCAGACAGGCAACAGGCTGTTCAACAGTTCCCCCAGACCGCTGCTGGCGGCAGTGATGGCAATGACCTTGCCCTTGAGCGAAACAGCAGGCATTGCGCGAGTATGACTGGGCAAAGGCAAGTCTGCGCAGAACTGGCTGCCAAACCCCGCCTCGGAACTGATTGTCAGGCGTCCTTGCATGGCTTCGCAAAGGTTGTAGGTCAGGGCCAGGCCCAGCCCGGTGCCGCCAAACTGACGGGTAATACCGGCGCCGGCCTGGGTGAAAGGCTGGAGGATCTTGACCTGGGCATCCTGGGGGATGCCGATGCCGGTGTCACACACTTCGATCCTGACGCCGTCGCCGAACGTCGACAGGCGCACGTCGACCCGCCCGAAACGGGTGAACTTGAGGGCGTTGGACAGCAGGTTACTGACGATCTGCCGCACCCGGGTCGGATCGCCGAGCACCAGTGCCGGGAAATGCGGATCGATCAGGCAGGTCAGTTCGACGCTGGGGGCGGCGTTCTGCGACAACAGGTTGGCGGTGTCTTCGATCAGCGAACCGAGGTCGAAGGGGATGTGTTCGAGTTCGAGTTGGCCGGCATCGAACTTCGACAAATCGAGAATATCGTTGAGCAATTCCACCAGCACTTTGCCCGAGTCATGGGCGATAGACAGTTGCTGCTGTTGTTCGGCATTCAGCGGCCCGTCGAGTGACAGCGCGATCATCCCGAGCAAGCCATTGAGAGGCGTGCGGATTTCATGGCTCATGTTGGCCAGGAACACCGAGCGGGCTTCGGCCATGTCGAGGGCGGTACTGCGGGCGGCTTCCAGTTCCTCGTTGGATTGGCTCAACCGCGCGTTGATCGCCTTGAGTTCGGCAGTGCGGGCCGAGACGATGTTTTCCAGTTGGCCGAGGTATTCGGTCAGGCGGTTTTCCGCGTTGCGCCGCTGCTGGATTTCGGTGGCGATGTTCTTGAATTGCTGGTTGGCAACCTTGACCAGCACGCCGATTTCATCGTTGGCGTGTCCGGTGGGACACTCCAGTGAGGTCGATTCGGTGCTGCCCGGGTCGCGACCGCTGAGTTCACGGATGACTCGCACCAGGGGTTTGGTCAGCATCACATAGAACAGCGCCAGCAGGATGCCGGACAGCAGCAGGCTGCGGGCGAAGCCATTGATCAGGGTCACTTCGGCCCGGCGCAGGAACCGGTCGCCGAAGGCGTAAGTATCGACGTTCAGCCGCAGCGTACCCAGGGATTCGTTGGGCATATGATCCAGGTAAAGCCGGTCTTCGAACTGTCGGTTGGCGCCGAACAGGAAGTCACTGAGCATCCGGTAACCGTTTTCCACACCGGGTCGCTTGACGTTGGCCAGAACGGTACCGTTGTTGTCGGTCAGTTTTGCGCCGATGATCGCTGGCGAGCGCAGCAGGCCCAGGGTCAGTTCCTTGGCGAGTTCGGCGTCGATGTTGTAGGCGATTCGCGAGGCCGGGTTGTGGCTGATTTCCAGCAATGAAAGGATTTCACGATTGATGGAGGCGTCTTCACTGGCATAATCGATGCCTATTTGCAGCAGGCTGAGCAGCGTGCCCAGAATGAAACCGACCAGCACAGTAAGCCGGGCTTGCTTGAATGACAGCCGGTTGGTGAATTTGATGTCCATGAGGGGGTGAACCACTTCGGTTTCCTTTCGCTGCTCAAGCATAGTCGATCATGCATGCCTGCTGATGTTCTCGCGAGGCTTGTACTGCGGGGGCCGCCGCTTGTGTGACGCTGTGTTTCGTCGCTGTATCACCATCATTACTGTGAACGTGCCTGAGGAGAAGTCGTGGATTCCCGATTGAATGCTTTTCTTGAACGCGCCGATGCCGTTCTGGCCCGTATCGAGCCGTTGCTGCCGGCCTTCCGGCCCACCATCGACTGGACACAATGCCTGGCCGCGCGCTGGCAGCGTGAGTCGCGCGGCGGTTATCTGATGCCGCTGGAGGTCAGCCTCGACATGCGTTTGTCGGACCTGATCGGCGTCGACCGGCAAGTCGAGCAGCTTGGGCGCAATACCCAACAGTTTCTCGACGGCATGCCGGCCAACCACGCCTTGCTCTGGGGCTCACGCGGCACCGGCAAGTCGTCGCTGGTGCGCGCTTTGCTGGCTGAGCACGCTCAAGCCGGATTGCGCTTGATCGAGATTGAACGTGATCACCTGGCAGACCTGCCGCGAGTGGTCGAACAGATCGGCAAACTGCCTCAGCGTTTCGTGTTGTTTTGCGATGACCTCTCGTTCGAGTCGGGCGAGGGTGATTACCGAGTGCTCAAGAGTGTCCTCGATGGCTCGCTGGAACAGGCGCCGGACAACGTTTTGCTGTACGCCACGTCCAACCGTCGCCACCTGGTGCCGGAAAAGGAAAGTGACAACGAAAACTGGAAACGGGTCGACGGCGAACTGCATCCGAGCGAGGCGGTGGAAGACAAGATCGCGCTGTCGGACCGCTTCGGCCTGTGGCTGTCGTTCTATCCGTTTACCCAGGAACACTTCCTCGACGTCGTCGAGCACTGGATCGGCCAGTTGGCCGGCAAGGCCGGACTGGCGTGGCAGCGCACCGAGGAACTGGACATCCTGGCGGTACGCTGGGCCACCGGCCGAGGCAATCGCAATGGGCGTTGCGCCTATCAATTTGCTCGTTATTGGGTCGGGCTGAAACTGTTGGAGCACAAGGCATGATCGATTTACAAAAGAGCGGCCAGGGCCTCGAAGGCTACGGCATGCTGCACGCACAGCTGGAGTCATTGCTGGCGGACGAGCGGGATTTTATCGCCAATGCCGCACAATTCTCGGCGTTTCTGTTCAATCAACTCGATGACTTGAACTGGGCCGGTTTCTACCTCAACCGTCATGAAGAGCTGGTGCTGGGCCCGTTTCAGGGGCAGATCGCTTGCGTACGGATTCCGTTCGGCCGTGGCGTTTGCGGGGCGGCGGCAGCCACCCTGCAGACTCAACGAGTCGAAGATGTGCACGCGTTCCCCGGTCACATTGCCTGCGACAGCGCCTCGAACAGCGAACTGGTGGTGCCGTTGGTCAAAGACGGCCGATTGATCGGCGTGCTTGACCTCGACAGTCCGAAACTTGCGCGTTTCACCGCGCAGGACCAAGCCGGGATCGAACAGCTGGCGGCGATTTTCCTGCGCCTGACCGACTGCTGATCAAGACGCCAGGCCGGCCTTGGCCAGCAGGCCGGAGGCGTCCACCGCATCGATCTGCCCAGGGTCGAGGAAGCGCCTGGCGTACTGCAAATAGATTTGTGCCTTGATGAACAGCCCGAACAGCTGCGGGTCTATGTGGGCATCACGGCACATGAACGCCATGATGCTCAGCGCCTCGCTCAAGGTCTTGGCTTTTTTGTATGGGCGGTCGGCGGCCGTCAAGGCTTCGAAAATATCGGCAATCGCCATCATCCGCGCCGGCAGGCTCATCTCTTCTCGCTTCAAGCGTTTCGGATACCCGCTGCCGTCCATTTTTTCGTGATGCCCGCCGGCTATTTCCGCGACGCTGCGCAAGTGCCCGGGGAATGGCAGATGGTTGAGCATCTGGATCGTCTGAACGATGTGGTTATTGATGACATAACGCTCCTCGCTCGTCAGTGTGCCCCGGACGATGCTCAGGTTGTACAGCTCGCCGCGGTTGTATTTGTGGGGCGGAACGTCGAGCTTGAAGCCCAGGGGATTGTCCTGCGGTATCACTTCGTTTTCGCTGCGTTCGAACAGGTGCTCGGGTTTGTCCGCCAGTAAGGGTTCGCTGACGGGCAGGGCTGGGGCGGGCGTTCGGGCCTGACGCCGGTTTTCTTCCCAGGACACGCC
Source organism: Pseudomonas monachiensis (assembly GCF_047345015.1). Taxonomy (NCBI): domain Bacteria; kingdom Pseudomonadati; phylum Pseudomonadota; class Gammaproteobacteria; order Pseudomonadales; family Pseudomonadaceae; genus Pseudomonas; species Pseudomonas monachiensis. Next base: position 4,431,384 of record NZ_CP178857.1, on the reverse strand, counting down.
CAACCGGTCATCCAGGGTCCGGGTCCAGGTGCGTTCAGCCAGGCGGCGCAGACGTTGCAGATCAGCGTCGGCCATGGCTTCGCCGCCGAGATTGCAACGGGCCACGAAGGCGAAATCATCATCCAGTCCGGCCAGGCTGGTATTGCGCAGTTCCGCCAGCGCTCGCTCGTCACCGCCCAGGGCAATGGCCTGCCAGTAGCTGATCCAGGCATCGCGCTTGAGCACCTCGAAGCGGGTACGGATCTCGTGGATGCGATCGGTCAGGGTTTCCAGTTTCGTGGCTTTGTCGACAACGTATTCCGGCGTGGTGACCTTGCCGCAATCGTGCAACCAGGCGGCGATGTGCAGTGCCTCCCATTCATCTTCGGTTGGCTGATAAGCGCTGAAGGCGGGCTCCTGGCTGTCTGCCGCCGCTTGGGCAAGCATCAGGGTCAGTTCCGGCACCCGCTGGCAATGGCCGCCGGTGTAGGGGCTTTTGGCGTCGATGGCGCCGGCCAGCAGTTGAATGAAGGCGTCCAGCAGCTGTTTTTGCCGGGCTTGCAGGCGCTGGCTTTCGATACACACGGCGGCCGCGCCGGACACCGCCTGGAGAAACGCAATGCGGTCCGGCCGCAGTTTGTCCAGATCGCTCTGCTCGCCGCTGTCGGCCAACAGCAACACCAGCAGACCCACGGTTTCGTTGTGGCGATTGTGCAGGCGGATTCCGATCAGATGGACTCGGGGGCTTTCCAGCGAGAGCAGGATTTTCTGCAGATCACCTGCCTGCTCGAAACCCAGGTTACTGACGACAGTGTCGACATTGGCCAACTGGTGCAGCCATGGGGGGCTTTGCGGATTCTTCAGCGAGTGTCCGCGGATGTCGAAGGCTTGCAGGTTCTCGGCGGTGTTGTTGATCACCAGTCCGTGAGGTTCCATGTGCTCGCCATCACCTTCGCGCAGATAGATCAGGCCGGCCTGGGCCTGACCGATTTTCACGGTTTCAAACAACACCCGTTCCAGCAGTGGGGCGAAGCGGGTTTCGGCGCTGAGGCTGTCTGTGATCTGGAAGAAGCTTGCCAGGGTGTCTTTCACCCGTGCCATCGACACACTCAGCTGGTCGACTTCGAGCACTGGCGAGCGACGGGAAAGCGGAAAATTGAAATCGAAGCTGCGAATCGCGTCGGCCTCCTGCACCAGGGCGCGCAAGGGCTTGACCAGGACTCTCGACGTCAGCCAACCCAGGGGCACGCATAACAGCAGGATTGCCAGGGTAATGAGCGCACCTTGCCAGCGCATCCGGTACGCGTCGACGAGCAACTCGTCCTCCGGTACCAGCAGCGCCAGTTGCAGGCCTTGGGGGCCGCCTTCCTGCATGCTGCTGCGGGCCACGATCCACTGCCGGCCGCTGGCGTTCAGGTGACTGCCCTGAGGGGGACTGTTGAGCAACGCACCCAGGCTGGGGCTCAGGTCCGCCGCCTTGATCAGGCGGGACGTCTGATCATCGATGATCAGCCTGCGGCTGTCGGGGTAGGCAATGGCATTGCCTTGGGCATCGAACAGCACGATTTCGGTGTTGGGGGTCACGACGTGCTTGGCCAGGGTCGCGCTGAGTTCGGCCAGGGTCAGGTCAGCGGCCAGGATTGCCTTGTCGCCGCTGCGTCGTGCCAGTGTCGTGCCGATGTTGTGGGTGGAAAAGAAAATATAGGGTTCGGTGGTGATCTGGTCATTGTCGCCGCGGGCGCTGGTAAACCAGGCGCGGTTGCGTGGGTCGTACGTATCGTTCAGGTTGTCCTGACGGCTGACAAGTACCAGGTTCCGGTCGAAAAACAATGACTGGGAGTGGGCCTGGCCGCTGCTGTCGTGCTCGATGCTCCAGACCTGGTAAACCGCCGTGTCCGGTGCCTTGACCAGGGCTTTGACCGCTGGGGTGCGCAGCGGGCGGACCATGAAAAAGTCACCATTGTCGTAGCCCAGGTACAGCGAAGCCAGGTTGGGGTTGTCCTCGAGTGACTGGCTGAACGGTTCGAGCAGTGCCAGGCGTTGTTCCAGATCAGGGGACTGGCCCGCCGGATTGAGTGCCAGCAGGCTCAACAGATGACGAATGGGGTCATAGGTCGCGTGCAGGTCCAGCCGGACATCCTGCTCAATGCGGTTGAAGAGTTTTTCACTGCTGGACAAGATGATCTGTGTGGTTTGCCGGTAGTTGAATAGCCCCAGGGCAGTCCCGGTCAGCAACAGTAGAAGGGTGAACATCACGCTGATATGGATATGCAGCGGAAACCGGCGTGGATCCGTGCGCAGTGGGTCAGGCATTGCGGGTTTCTCCAGGATGGTCAACACACTGCCGAGGGGCCAAGCATAGTTAAGGCTCTGGCATTTTGCCTTCGTCGTAATGCTCGATCTGACGTAGCAACGCGTCCTCCAGTTCGAGCATGGCGCGCTCCATGGCTTTGCAGCATCCGGCCACTTTTTCGCGATCGAAATCCTCATGGCAGGCGGCTTCGAGTGCCTCGCAGCAGTCAATCAGGCGGGAGGCCTGTACGATCCGGGCCGCACCTTTGATTTTGTGGGCAATGTCCCGTAGCGCCTGGGTATCCCCGGAGCTGGATAACGACAGCAGCGTTGGCAGGTCCTGGCGGTTGCTGCTGACCAACTCGTTCAGCAATCGTCGGTTCAACATCGGGTTGCCCCCGGTCAGCTGTTTCAAACCGTGAAGGCTGAACGCCGGAGCTGCCTGGCCGGGTTTTATGCCTTGCACCCATTGTCCCAAGGCCCCGAGGCTGAGGGGTTTGAACAGGCAGTCGTTCATTCCGGCCTGTTTGCAGCGTTTTATTTCTTCCGGTTGAGCGTTGGCGGTAAAGCCGAGAACGGTGCAGGGAGGGCGATGGAGTTGGCGTTCATGCTGGCGAATGGCGCGGGCCAACTGGTAACCGTTCATGACCGGCATGTTGCAATCGGCGATCACCAGATCAAAAGGCTGATCTCTCCATGCCTCCAATCCTTCCTGCCCATCGGACGCGACGGTAAATCGATGCCCAAGAAACTCCAACTGCTGGCACATGAGCAATCGATTGGCCGAGTGATCGTCGACTACCAGAACATTCAATGGGGTTGTGGCGACGACAACTTGGGTTTCGACCGCTTGGATCGACTGTTGCAGCGGCAACGTTTCCAGCTGCAACAACACCTCCACTTGGGTGCCGATGCCCGGCTCGCTGCGCAATTGCAGACTACCGCCCATCATCTCGCAGAGATTGCGGCTGATCACCAGCCCCAGTCCTGCGCCTCCCCTGGCCGATTGCATGGCATGGTCAGCCTGAGCGAAGGGTTCGAACAGGCGTTGTTGATCCTGCTCGCTGATCCCGATGCCACTGTCGTGAACCTGCACCTGCATTTGCACACGCTCAGGTTGCGTAGCCGGGTGCAGTTCGACAATGACCCGGACCTGGCCTTGTTCGGTAAACTTGATGGCATTGCTGATCAGGTTGGACAGCACCTGCTTGAAACGCAATGGGTCCAGCAACACATCGAAGGTCGTATTTGCCGATGAAAACTCCAGCACCAGTTCGAGTTCCTTCTGTCGGGCCAGGCCTTCGAAAATTCGTACGACCGAGGTCACAAGTTCACCCGGATTGACCCGCTCCGGGCTCAGGCTCAAGCGTCCTGATTCGATTCTGGCGATGTCGAGAATGTCGCCGATCAATTCCAGCAACCCTTTCGCCGAGTTGTACGCGACATCGATGGCCGGACGCTCCGGGTGCTGATGATCAAGACGCTTGAGTGTCAGTTCAAGCATGCCGATGATTGCATTCATTGGCGTACGGATCTCATGGCTCATCGTGGCCAGAAACGTGCTTTTGGCCCGGTTGGCGTTATCGGCGCGTTCTTTCGCGCAACGCAGATCATCAAGCAGTTGCCGCCGTTCGCTGATGTCGATCCAGCCACCGATAATGCCTTGCACTTTTGCGCTGGAATCCCGATAGGGAAGAATCCAGTGATAGATCGTCAGCCGCCGGCCACCAATGTGCAGTTCGCGATCGACGATCAACGGTCTGCCTTCGGCCACTACGCGCTGGTAGTCGGCCTGGTACTCCCGGGCTTCGAACACATTGCTCATCGATCCCTGCATGACGCTTTTGCCGATGACATCTTCACGCCGGGCGCAGAACGCTTGCAGGTAACTGTCGTTGCAACTTTGCAGCAGCCCCTGGCGATCACGCACGTAGATCGGATGGGGCGTGCCATTGACCAGTGATCGCATGAACTCGAACTGATCGTTCAGCGCACGCTCGGCGGCCTTGCGTTGCTTGATCTGGCGTCGCATGTAGTCGTTCCACGCAATGGAAATCAGCAATAGCACGCCGGCACCGATGACGATTTGGTAGAACAGTCTTTGATAGTTGCGCCAGGTGCTTTGCGAGGATGCCGAATAGCCGCGCCAGCGACTGTTGATGATGCCCAGTTCTTCCGGCGAGATGCTCAGCAACGCCTTGTCGAGAATGGCGTTCAGCTCTTTGGCGTCCAGAGCGGTGGCAAGGGAAAACGCCGCCTGCTCAGTGCCGATGGCGGTGCTGATTTGCAATGTGTGCTCGAACAGCCGCGAGGAAATGAAGTAATTGGCAATGACCAGTGAGTTCACTGCGCCCTCTGCCTGGCCCTCGGCGAGTAACTCTACGGCACTGAAGGCGTCCGGGGTTTCGATCAACTTGATCCGGGGGAACTCTATGCGCAGGTAATCCATGATTGGATTGCCACGGGCAATGGCCAGGCGCTTGTCCTGCAACTGCGCGAGGTTGGCCGGGCTGTCTCCGGCTTTGCGGGTCAGCAGGACGTAGGAGTTTTCCAGAAAGGGGCGGGTAAAGTTCAGTTGAGATTGACGTTGGGCGCTGGGGAGTAATGCGGCGATCACATCGACCTTGTTGTCCTTGATCTGTTTGATCATCTCTTCATCGCTTCGACTGCGCTGGATATCAAAGCGCAAGCCAGTGCGCAGCCTGATCAGCTCAAGCAAATCCGCGGTGACCCCACGAAAATTGCCATTGCTATCGAAAAATGTCAGTGGCGCAAAGGCTTCGTTGACAACAACGCGCACAATCGGGTGGTGGCTCAGCCAGCGTTCTTCCCGCTCAGTGAGTTGCAGCTTTTGATCGGTCAGCAGAATGTCGCTGCCGGCGCTCCAGCGTTTGGCGATGTTTTCTCGTTCACTGGAGGGGATGGCTGTGATCATCGCGTTGATGATGCCGAGCAGTTCGGGATTGTTCCGGTTGACGGCGAAGCTGAAACCAAAGGCTTCATGTTTGCCGAAGTTGGCCATGCGGATGTTGTTCAGGTACCCCTTGTTGATCATGTAGTGAGTTGAAATGGTGTCTCCGAGGAACACGTCCGCCTGATCGAAAGCAACGGCATTGATCGCATTCTGGTAGGACGGATAGGACGTGATGATCGCCTTCGGGTACAACGCCTTGACTTCCGCCAGTGGCAAGTAGTGATACACCATGCTCAGGCGCAATCCGGCCAAGCCATCAGTGAGGGATCGGGTTTCCCCTTCGCGGGTCACCAATACGGGTTGGTCGACGGCATAGGGTATGGACAATGCAATGTCGGCGTTGCCAGCTTCGAATCCATTGGCGGTGCCGAGCAGATCGACTTCACCGTTCTCCAGCGCAGTGATCGCGGCCCCTCGGGAATCGAAACGCTGAACCGTGACGGGCAGACCGGTTACTTTTTCCAGGAGACCGGCGTAATCGGCGGTAAACCCTTCATAGTCCCGACCACTGGTGGTCAGGTCGAATGGTGGATAGTCCGGGGCCGACGTACCGAGCGTCAGCTGTGTTTTTTGTGTTATCCATTGTCGCTGGGATTCATCCAGCCGAACCTCCAGCGCTCCGACCTTCGAGCGGCTGAGCAGCGTGTAGTTTTCATTGCCCGGTGCGCCGAACAACGTGGTGCTCACGCATAGACCTGCGGTCAGTTGAATCAGATAGACCTTCAAACGGCTGGGCATCCAGGTTCTCACACGAGTGCGTTACGTTTTGCCATCTCGATCAGTTCAACCAGGGATTTGGCTTTGAGTTTCTGCATGAGGCGCTTTTTGTAGGTGCTCACGGTCTTGTTACTCAGAAACATGCCCTTGGCGATTTCCTTATTTGTGCGACCTTGGGCAAAAAGTTGCAATACCATCAGTTCCCGGTCATTTACCGACTTGAACAGTTCCAGTTCAATGCAGCGTGTTTCATCTCCGCGGACGGGGTTCAAGGCTTCGCTCGGGAAATAGTTGTAACCTGCAAATACCGCTCTTATGGCGCTGACCAGTTCACTGATGTCCTCTTGTTTGCAGACATAGCCTGATGCACCCGATTGCATGCAACGAATACCGAAAAGTGTCGGGCATTGTGCTGTCAGCACCAGTGTTTTAAGAGGGGTGTTCATTGCATTGAATCGGGATAGCACTTCCAGGCCATCCAGTTTTGGAATGCTGATGTCGAGAATGACCAGGTCCGGCATGCATTCGCGAACCATCTGCATGGCGTCGACCCCATTGTCAGTTTCGCCGACGACTTTGTAACCTTCATGTTCCAGTAACATTCGAACGGCAAGGCGGATAACCGGGTGATCGTCGACAATAAAAACGGAGTTCATAATCAAGTCCCATGCGAGCTCAAATAAAGCGCGCACCATAGCTCAGATACTTGAAGGGGCGCATGAACTGACTGTCCTGTAGCAGCAATATAGGAAAAATCCTACATATTAAAAAGAATAGGACTACGTATTAACTAGGTTTCTTATTAGGAAGGCTGAAAAGAGTCCGATGTGCGGGCATACTTTAAAAGGAGGTTGTTTGTAAGTTTTTCACTGTGCATTTATCAGCTTTTATATGTTTTTTTCTATAGTGGTGCTGAGGTCAACAAGTCTCTAAATTCAGATTGTTTCAGTGGTTTTATCAAGTAACCCAATAATGGCAGCCCGTATTCGGTGGCCGTTTTTTCAAGCTCATCCAGTTCAGACGTCGTCAGGCTGCTCAGAATGATCGCCTGCCTGATCAGGCCCCGCTGGCTGGCGAACCGGACCAGTTCGAGTCCCGTCAGATCGGGCAGGCATTGATCGCATAAGAGGATGTCGAACGGTTGGTCTGCCCCGAGCATTTGCAGCAGGGCGCCTTTGGCGCTGTCGGCGGTCGTCAGTCGGGTGAAGCCATAACTTTCCAGCAGGTATTGAGTGGCTATTAGTTGGAAGGGATGGTCTTCCACCACGAGGATGCGTAGATCGTCTTTGGCCATGGGGCGCACTTCATCTGTCGAACAGAAGGGAGGGAGATTGTTTCGCGAGAGTACCGGGCAAGCGATCAGTTTGCTCGCCATGTGCTGTAGGGCAATTCGACGAAGCTTGAGTGTTGTTGGATGTTGAAGGGGGGATCAGCCATAACGAATGCCGTAATGGCTGATCGGTCGATTCATCTCAGTGGCTGGCGCGGCCGGTCATTTCCAAGGCCATGTCACTGGCATAGCTGTCGGTCATGCCGGCAATGAAATCAATCATGCGCAAAAAGGAGGTATGCAACGAGCCGTGAGGATCGGGTGCATTGTTGCCCAGCAGGTCAAGGATGCGGCGGCTCTTGAACGACGGCGTGCGTCCATTATGCTGCTCCAGCGCGGCACCGCAAAAGGCGTTGAGCAGGATTTCCAGTGTGGTGTAGGCGCCGATCTCGTGCAGGGTCTTGCGCTTGTCCTGGAAGATCTTCTTGCGGGCCATGTCCTTGGCATTGAGCACGCAACGCTTGGCGGGACCGTGCATGTGTTCCACCAGATCGCCGGGCAGTGTACCGGCCAGCAGCGCATCCTGTTGCTCGACGAAGGCGCGGGCCGCGGCATTGGTCAAGTGTTCGATGGCTTTACCGCGCAGGATCGCCAGTTTGCGTCGGCGCGAATCGCCGGGACCGAGCTGGCGATAGGTTTCCGGCAAGTCATCGCCCACCAGGCCAAGCAGCAGGGATTCGACTTCGGCGTATTCGAGCAACTCCATTTCCAGGCCGTCTTCCAGGTCGATCAGCGCATAGCAGATATCGTCGGCGGCCTCCATCAGGTACACCAGCGGGTGCCGCGCCCAACGTTGCTCCTCCACTTGTGGCAGGCCGAGTTTATGGGCGATCTGCTCCAGCAGTGGCAGCTCGCTCTGATAACAGCCGAACTTGTGTTTCTTGTAGCCCAGCGAGTCGGCGTGCCTGGCCGTCCATGGATACTTCAGGTACGTGCCCAGCGTTGCATAGGTCAGTCGGGTGCCGCCGTCGAACTGGTGATACTCCAGTTGAGTGAGTACCCGAAAGCCTTGGGCATTGCCTTCGAAATTCAGGAAGTCATTGCGCTCGGCCTCACTCATGGCATCCAGCCAGCCGCGGCCGGCGGCTTGCTGGAACCAATGACGGATCGCGTCTTCACCGGAATGGCCGAACGGCGGGTTGCCGATGTCATGTGCCAGGCAGGCCGATTGCACCACCATCCCCAGGTCGCTGGGTTCGCACCATTCGGGCAGGGCGCTGCGGATGGTTTCGCCGACGCGCATGCCCAGCGAACGACCCACACAGCTGACTTCCAGTGAATGGGTCAGGCGCGTATGAATGTGATCATTGCTGGACACCGGATGGACCTGGGTCTTGCGCCCGAGGCGGCGGAAAGCCCCCGAAAAAATGATGCGGTCGTGGTCTTTGTGAAAAGGGCTGCGGCCGAGTTCTTCAGGGCTGTGCAGAGGTTTTCCGAGGCGTTCGCGGGTAAGCAGGGTGTGCCAATCCAAGGCGGGTCTCTCCGTCAGGTGACTGATGGCCTAGCTTCCCGTTTCGCGCCATGACCTGCAAGCGGAACTACCACCCGGCGGCGGCGATATCGAGGTCTTTTTGCAAGATCTTTTTTTGGCGGATGCCTGTCGACCGGGTAGGCGCACAGGATTGCGCCCCCGATAGAGGGGCGCATCCCGTCGATGTTGCAAGGACGCAGCCAGAAAGAAACTGATCAGTCTTTGCGTGAGGAGCCCTGCATGATCAGTTTGACCAGCGGCCCCAGTGTGGTGCCGAGACGGATCAGCCGGGTCAGGCTGCTGAGGCTACCCCCGTTTTTTGCACCCTTGCCGGTCAGAAAGCCCAGCAAGGTAACGGCGGCCACGCCCCAGAGTGGAGCGTGCTTGATGCCAAAGCCGTCCTGCAGGTTTTGTGTCATCCCGCGCACCCGTTGCAAGGGCTGCAGCAGTTGCGCGGATTCGTGGCGGATTTCCTGACGGTGCATTTCCATGCGCAAGCGGATCAGGGCCTTGCGCATTTGCGCGCGCGAGCTGTTTTGTGGCAATTCAGGCAGGCTCATGGCAGCAGGCGCTCCCGATCATTGGCCAACTCTTCCAGGGTGCCATGGAAAGGCGAGGACTCATCGAAAATCGCCGCTCTCAAGCGCATCCCACAGAATATGGCGGCGAGGGAGTAGAACATGCAGAGCCCGATGATGGCGGCCAGGCGGTACGTGTCCCAGAACAGGATAAGCACCAGCGTCGACAGCCCTACCAGCAACAGCAATGCAAACACCAGCGCCAGGCCGGCAAATAGCAACAGGCTGACGGTGCGGGCTTTTTGTTCCTGCAATTCAATGCCGAACAGCTCGACATGGCTGTGCAGCAACCCAAGGAAGGCAGCACCCAGGCGCCGCGATGAGGAGCTTGTTCCCGTCACGGACGGGCCGGATTCGCCGATCGACATATCAGCGCCGGCTGGCCAGCAGGCCGATCAGGAAACCCACGCCGGCCGCGATCCCCACGGATTGCCAAGGGTTGGCCTGGACATAGTCTTCAGTGGCGGTGACAGCAGCCTTGCCGTGTTCGCGCAGGGAGTCTTCGGTCAGTTTCAGGGTTTCACGGGCACGCAAGAGACTCTCGTGGATCTGCTCGCGCAACTCGTCGGCCTGATCGCCGGCCAGGGTCGCGGTGTGTTCCAGCAAGCGCTCGGTGTCACTGACCAGTGTCTGAAAGTCGTTCATCAGGATTTCTTGAGCAGTCTTTGCCTGGGTGCGGGCCATGATGGATCTCCTTAAGTGGCTATCTGATGCGTTCGAGTATGAGCCTTCGGCGAAGGTTCAGTACAAATGACTGGTACAACTTTTGCTGAGTCTTGGTGCGCCGGTCCGCACCATTGCGCTATTGCCGGGCATGATTCCAGTAAAACCGTAGGACCAACAATCAAAAACACGCGTAAACGTCCGGGGCGCGTTTTTCCTGGACGGCGTCCGTGCGCCAAAGTGGTTCAGCGAAATCAGTCCACTGATGTCTTGAAGCTGCAACTTGGTGCACGGGCAGTCATCGCGAACTGCTTTGGTGCTTTTTTCTGCCATAAGGTCTGCCCATTCCATGGAAAATCTGCAAAGCGCTGTGGACACCCTGGTCCATAGTTCCAACACGCTGTTCATTCTGATCGGTGCGGTCATGGTTCTGGCCATGCACGCCGGTTTCGCCTTTCTCGAAGTCGGAACCGTGCGACAGAAAAACCAGGTCAATGCGTTGTCGAAAATCCTCAGCGACTTCGCTGTTTCGACACTGGCCTACTTCTTTATAGGCTATTGGATTTCCTATGGCGTGACGTTCATGCAGCCAGCGGCCCTGCTCAATGCCGACCATGGCTATGGACTGGTGAAATTTTTCTTCCTGCTGACCTTTGCCGCGGCGATTCCGGCGATCATTTCCGGTGGGATCGCCGAACGCGCCCGGTTTGTTCCCCAGCTGTGTGCAACCGCGTTGATTGTCGCGTTCATCTATCCGTTCTTCGAAGGCATTGTCTGGAATGGCAACCTGGGTTTGCAAGCCTGGTTGCTGGAGCGCTTTGGCGCCGGTTTCCATGATTTCGCAGGCTCAGTGGTGGTGCATGCCATGGGCGGTTGGCTGGCTCTGGCGGCGGTGCTGTTGCTCGGGCCGCGTAATGGCCGCTATCGCGAGGGTAGGCTGGTCGCATTCGCGCCATCGAGCATCCCGTTTCTGGCTCTGGGCTCGTGGATCCTGATTGTCGGCTGGTTCGGCTTCAACGTCATGAGCGCGCAAACCCTGCAAGGTGTCAGCGGACTGGTGGCGGTGAACTCGTTGATGGCCATGGTTGGCGGTACGGTGGCGGCGCTGATTGTCGGTCGCAACGACCCGGGCTTTCTGCACAACGGCCCGTTGGCGGGGCTCGTGGCAATCTGTGCCGGTTCCGACCTGATGCATCCTGTTGGGGCGCTGGTTACCGGTGCCGTCGCGGGGGCGCTGTTTGTCTGGTGCTTTACCGCGGCCCAAGGCAAATGGCGCATCGACGATGTATTGGGTGTGTGGCCGTTGCATGGCTTGTGCGGCGTGTGGGGCGGCATCGCCTGCGGCATTTTCGGCCAGACCGCTTTGGGCGGGTTGGGCGGGGTCAGCCTGATCAGCCAGTTGATAGGCACTGCGCTGGGCATCACTGTGGCACTGGCCGGCGGGTTTGCGGTGTATGGCGTGATCAAGGCGTTGCATGGATTGCGCCTGAGTCAGGAAGAGGAGTACTACGGCGCGGACCTGTCGATCCACAAGATCGGCGCCGTGAGCCAGGACTGACCCAGGTCACTTTATCGTCGGTAGCATCAGGGCAGGGGCCTCAATGGCTCGACGGTTTTTCGGGGCAGGCCTAGAATGGTCACTTCATTTACTGGTTGAGCGCTCATGCTTCCCGAATGTCAGCTGTTCGGCACCCTTGGATGCCACCTGTGTGAAGTAGCCGAAGCCATGTTGATGGAGTTCGTCGAGCGCGGTCTGCTGGTGGAGCTGGTGGATATCGCCGACGATGAAACATGGTTCGCAGCCTACAGCCTGCGTATTCCGGTATTGCGGCGCGTCGATACCGGTGCTGAACTGGGCTGGCCGTTCAGTGCCGACCAGGTGGTGGCGTTCCTGCGTTGAGCGGTTCTTGCGCTGGCGGTATGTCCCGCCTGTCGAACTTTGCGATTGATCCCCTTGGCTTATTCGGTGTTGATCGGATACTGTATGTGTATACAGTTATTCGCGGTGCCTGCCTTGCCATTCCAGATTTTTGGGAATGAGCAGGCAAGCCCGGGTGTCAGAGGGATGAATCGTGGTCAATGTCGAACAGTTGAAGAACAGCGTGAACCGGATGTCCGCGGACGTCGTGCGCGAGGCTGTCCTTGAGTTGCGTCTGGATGGTCTGGTGACCGAGGGGAAAACGCCCTTCAACAAAACACATTTCAATACCTGTTTCGCAGAAATCGAAGCCTTGTTTCAGCGCGCGGGTTATCACCGGCAACTCGATGTCGTGGGCTATCAGGGATTGTTGTACGCCCTGTACGACCCCGCTCGCTGGGAGGCGGTCGATGTGCTGCGCTGGCTCAAGGAGTACACCGAAGCGGCAGCGCGCACGCAGATCCCGGCTTGAGTAATCTTAGGGTGCGTTCTCAATTGGTTTTCACGTCGGGAAAACTAATTGAGAACGCACCCTAGGTTCATTCCCCTTGCTGTTGGATAATGCCGCTCTGCACTGAGGTTAGAGCTTTCGTATGTCCACTTCTTCTTTTTCCGCGGCACACAGTCAGGCCAGTACGCTCTACTTGCCACCTGGCCCGTGGCAGACCGTTGTCGATTGTCTGTGCGAGCATTTCAGCACTATTGGTCGTGAACAATGGCTGGACAGAATCGCCCGTGGCCGGGTCCTCGATGGGCAGGGCATGCCGATTGCACTCGATCTGGCCTACAGGGAAGGTTTGCGGATTCATTATTTTCGCGAAGTGCCGGATGAAAAACCGATTCCGGTGATCGAGTCGATCCTGTACGCGGACGAGCATCTGGTGGTGGCGGACAAGCCGCATTTCCTGCCGGTGACGCCGGCTGGCGAATACGTCGAACAGACGCTGCTCAGGCGCTTGATCCGGCGCCTGGACAATCCGTATCTGGTGCCATTGCATCGCATCGACCGGCACACCGCGGGGCTGGTGCTGTTTTCCGCCAATCCGCAGACCCGTTCGGCTTATCAGTCGTTGTTTCCAACCCGGCAGATCGAAAAGCGCTACGAGGCCATCGCCAAGGCGTTGCCTGGCCTTTCTTTCCCGTTGGTGCACAAAAGCCGGCTGGTCGATGGCGAACCGTTCTTCCGCATGCAGGAAGGTCCGGGGGCCAGCAATACCGAGACGGCGGTCGAAGTTCGGGAGAAACAGGGGGATCTCTGGCGTTATGGTCTTTACCCGGTGACGGGAAAGAAACATCAGCTACGGGTACATATGGCGGCGTTGGGCGCCGGTATCTGCAACGACCCGTTTTACCCCGAGGTGCTCAAGGATGCGCAGGATGACTACGCCAATCCTTTGAAACTGCTGGCTCAGGGGCTGAAATTTGTCGATCCGGTCACGGGCCAGGCGCGTGAGTTCGAGAGTGAAATCACCCTGCAATGGTGATCGGTAAGCGATCCTGAAACGCTGCTCTCCAGGCATGAAAAAGCCCGCATCAAGCGGGCTTTTCTGTATCCGGTGGCACCAGGATTACAGCTCCTTGACGGTCCGAACCTGATCCTTGTTGATGCGGGTCTGTTTGCCATCGAGCTGTTCGAATTCGTAGAAACCGGAATCCTTGTCGAATTGTGGCGTGTCGACGGCCTGGATTTCGCGACCGTCATTCAAGGTGATCACCGTAGGCGATGCGCAACCGGCGAGGGTGGCAAGGCCCAGTGCGAGCATGAAAGTGGCGAGGGTCCGTTGAGTCATGAGTTGTGTCTCCGAATAAGAATTCTGTGGTTGCTGAACTTGAGACGTGCACCGTCTGCGCAAGTTCCTGATCAATGTCAGTCTGACACAGTGTCATGACCGCTTAAAAGTTCCGGCGTGTTGAGGTTGGCCAGTCGCGGGTCGTTGTCCGGGCATTGCAGCGCGGTCGCGCCGAGCTTGCGCATCAACCGGCCAGGGCTGCGCTCACCCTCGTTCCAGGCATTTTCAAATGCTGCCCTGTGCAGCACCGGGATCACACACAACAAGGGTTCCCAGTGGTCATCATGGCGCACCATCAGTGGCTTGTCCGGATGCAGGTTGGCGGCCTCGCGCATAGTGCCGATCAGTGCCGCATCGATGCCCGGAACGTCACAGGGCATGACCAGCAAATGGCTATGGCGAGCAGCTTTCAGGCCCGCGCGAATACCGGCCAGCGGCCCGGGGAAGTCACCTTCATCATCGTGGACCAACTGGTCAGCGTAGGGGGCGTACTTCTCAAGGTTGCGATTGCAGGAGATGATCAGGTCATCGGTCAGCGGACGGGTCTTGCGGTGCAGATGTGCAATCAGGGGTTCGCCGTGCCAGTCCAGCAACCCTTTGTCCCGACCACCCATGCGTTGGCCGCGCCCGCCCGCCAGGAGCAGAATGGAGCAGGGTGGCAATTGTGAATTCGTGGTCATGGCAGGCCTCCATGGGGGCGGCGAAAAAACGGAGCGCTGTGATATAACACCGGGCTGTTTCTCCTACAACTGGACGAGCCTATGAAAGCCAAGGCTGATGTACCTTTCGCACCGCTGAATATTGCAGTGCTGACTGTCAGCGATACCCGCACACTGGAAACCGACACCTCAGGCCAGGCCTTTGTCGACGGATTGACCGCTGCCGGTCATTTCCTGGCTGCTCGGGTGTTGCTCAAAGATGACCTCTACAAAATTCGCGCGCAAGTCGCCAACTGGATTGCCGACGATGTCGTGCAGGTGGTGCTGATCACCGGCGGCACCGGTTTTACCGGGCGTGACAGCACACCGGAAGCCGTCGGTTGCCTGCTGGACAAGCAGGTTGATGGATTTGGCGAGCTGTTCCGCCAGATCTCGGTTGCCGATATCGGTAGCTCGACCGTTCAGTCCCGGGCATTGGCTGGCCTGGCAAACGGCACGTTGGTTTGCTGCTTGCCGGGCTCGACCAATGCCGTGCGCACAGCTTGGGATGGCATACTGGCCGAGCAGTTGGATGCGCGGCATCGGCCGTGCAACTTCGTGCCTCATTTGAAACAGGCCGCGCCTTGTGAATCCCGTGGGTAAGCCTGGCAAGTCTGGCAGTCTGATGCCTGTCGAGCAGGCGTTGGCGCGGCTGCTGGAAATGGCCGAGGCCTCGAGGATTGTCGAGCGTGAACGCTTGCCATTGGCGCAGGTACAGGGGCGCGTACTGGCTGAAGATCTGGTGTCGACGCTTGATCTGCCACCCTGGCCCAACAGCGCCATGGACGGTTATGCCTTGCGCATGGCTGACTGGACGGGAGAGCCGTTGCTGGTCAGTCAGAAGGTGTTTGCCGGCCAGGCCCCCGATCCGTTGCAGCCAGGCACCTGTGCGCGCATTTTCACCGGGGCGCCTGTTCCTGCCGGTGCCGATTGCGTCGAGATGCAGGAGAACGCCGAGGTTCAGGCCGATGAGCGAGTACGTTTCATTCAAGCCTTGACCCAAGGCCAGAACATTCGCCCGCAAGGCCAGGAAACGACCGTCGGCGAACTGATTCTGCCGGCAGGTACACGGCTGGGGCCGATCGAGCAAGGATTGGCGGCCTCCTTGGGATGCGCTGAGCTGGCGGTGGTTCGCAAGGTGCGTGTGGCGGTACTGTCTACCGGCGACGAATTGATTGAACCGGGGCAGGCGCTGGGGCCAGGACAGATCTACAACAGCAACCGGGTGTTGTTGTGTAGCTGGTTGCAGCGTTTGGGGTGTGAGGTCGTCGATGCGGGAATTCTGCCGGACAATCTGGAAACCACTCGCTCCCGATTGGGAGAGTTGAAGGATGTCGACCTGATCCTCTCGACCGGCGGCGTATCGGTGGGGGAAGCCGATTTTCTGGGTATCGCCTTGCGCGAAGAGGGCGAGCTGACGCTGTGGAAGCTCGCCATCAAACCCGGTAAACCGCTGACGTTCGGACATTTTCGTGGTGTGCCGGTGATTGGCTTGCCGGGCAATCCGGCATCGACCCTCGTGACCTTTGCCTTGTTGACCAGACCCTATCTCCTGCGTCGTCAGGGCGTGCAGGACGTTGAGCCGCTGAAGGTCCAGGTGCCTGCCGGGTTTGACTGGCTCCAGCCAGGCAGTCGGCGTGAGTATTTGCGTGGACGTCTGGAAAACGGCAGGGCAACGATCTACAAAAACCAGAGTTCCGGTGTGCTGCGCAGCGCGGCCTGGGCTGATGGACTGGTAGAAGTCCTGGAGGATCGCACGCTGGTTCCGGGCGATAGCGTTTTCTTCATTCCGCTGAGCGAAGTCCTGGGCTGATAGCTTCAGTGGCTTTGTCACACAAGACCCGGTTGATTGAGCCGGGTCTTGTGTGGGTGGCAACTCAATGCGCCAAAAGCAATGAAATGACCTGTTCGAAACGGCTATTGGCGATCCAGCCAAGGAGGCCGAGGATCACGGCTGTTCCGCAGGCGGAATAGACAAGTCGGTGTTTGATGGATTTGACGTCATCCCGGGCTTCTTCCATGTCCCTGCGTATGCACTTGAGGTGTGTTTCCAGCTCGGTGACGCGAGGTTCCATATCAACTTCTCCCGTGGCTTTTGTGCTGTTGCGGCATTCAGCTCGATGGCCTGCATTTTTATTTTCTGTGAGCGGCAAGACCGAAATGGTCGGTGACGCGAGGTTCTGGCGTTGCATGGCACGTCCTTGTGATGTCCAGCAGGCTTCTAAAACTCTATCAATTCAGATTTCCGGTCAATTGAGCCGATTCCTCATGTTTTGTAAGAAAAGTCCTGCCGTGTGGGGGGGCAAGACTTTCTGGCTGAAAATAATTCGATTTCTCGCGACTTTTACCGGAGCCTTCGCGGTCAACATCTCCCAGGCGCCATTCAAACCGGGAGTGAGTAATGAGCGATCGCAAGGCGCTATTGATTCTGCATGGCAAGCAAGCGCTCAACGAAGCGGTTCGCACCGCCGTCGACAGCCAGCGTGAGCGAGGTTGGGAGCTGGCTGTTCGATTGACCTGGGAAGCCGGCGATGCGCAGAGGCTGGTGGGCGAAGCGTTGGCGGCGGGGTATCGATGCATCATCGCCGGTGGCGGCGATGGCACCTTTCGCGATATTGCCGAAGCCATGGCGGAGCATCCGGAAAAAGCCAGTCTTGTACTGATGCCGCTAGGTACCGCCAATGATTTTGCGCGTGCGGCGGGTGTGCCCCTGGAGCCCGATCAGGCGCTGGAGCTGCTTGATTGCGTGCCGAGCGCCATTGATCTTGGGGAGGTTGATGGGCAGATATTCCTGAACATGGCGACCGGTGGGTTTGGCAGTCATGTCACGGCGAACACCCCGGAGGATCTGAAGAAAATCCTCGGCGGCGCGGCGTATCTGTTCACTGGTTTGTCACGCTTCAATGAACTGCATACCGCCTACGGTGAATTGCAGGGTCCGGATTTTCACTGGAGTGGCGACCTGCTGGCACTGGGCATCGGCAATGGCCGGCAGGCCGGCGGTGGGCGGGTGTTGTGCCCGCAGGCACGGGTTGATGACGGTTTGTTGGATATCAGCATCCTGCCGGCACCGCAGGAGGTGGTTGGTACATTGAAAAACCTACTGGCCGAAGGCTTCGGCATCGACAGCATGTTTGTCCGGGCGCGCCTGCCCTGGGTCGAGATCAAGGTCTCGGAAGGGCTGTACATCAACCTTGATGGTGAACCGCTGGAAGGGGACAACCTGCGTTTCTCGGTTCGCCCGGCGGCGTTACTCGTGCATCTGCCTGAGAATTCGCCGCTATTACGTGCCGGTGAAGTGCCTAGTCATCAAGGCTGATGATTTGTTCGCGCACGGCAAACAGTACCAGGCCGGCCACATCGTAGATCTGCAGACGCTTCATGATCTGCGAACGGTGGGTTTCGACGGTCTTGACGCTCAACCCCAGGCCGTTTGCGATCTCTCGGGTGGATTTTCCGCGAACGATCAACCGCAGGATTTCCAGCTGACGTGCCGTCAGGTTGTGCGAGTCGGCAGGTTCAGGTGGGCGCTTCTGGTTTCGGGTCAGGGCCTGGTTGATCACCGTGTGGGCAATGGCCGGGCTCAGATAGCGCTCGTTGTTGCGCAAGGCTTCCAACGCGTGTTCAAGTTCAGTCGCCGTAGTGTCCTTGAGCAGGTAGCCATGGGCTCCGGACTCCAGCGCCTGCATGATCAGGGCCGGGTCGGTGTGCATCGAGAGGATCAGGACCTTGCTCTGCGGGCGCACCCGCTTGAGCTGCTGCAGCGCTTCGAGGCCGCCGGTCTGGCGCATCGAAATATCCAGCAAGACAATGTCCGGGGACAGGTGCCCGACCATTTCGAGCAACTGCGAGCCGTCACTGGCCTCACCGATGACGGCATAGCCGGGCAGATCCATTACCAGGGCACGCACGCCAGCCCTGATCAGCGAGTGGTCATCCACCAGAAGTAAATTACAAGTCAATGCATAACCTTATTCGAACTGGCCCGTTCGAGCGCACGGGGCGCCCAGGGAAAAAGAGCTTCGATTTGAGTGCCTTTGCCCGGCTCGCTGGTAACGGTCAGTGTGCCGCCCAGTTGATCGATTCGTTCCGACATCCCGGCCATACCGCGTTGCCCTTCACGACCAGGGTCTGATGCGGGTGCGAAGCCCTGGCCATCGTCGCTGATCTGCAACTTCAGGCCTTGGGGCAGACGCTGCAGGCACACTAGCAGGTTCTTGGCCTGGGCATGTCGCAGGATGTTGGTGACCGCTTCCTGGGTAATGCGGAAAGCCGCCACGGCCATTTCCTCCGGTATGCCGGTCAGGCGCTGCTGGCATTCCAGGCTCCAGTGCACCGGGGTGTTGGCCAGGGTCTTGAGCAGGTGCGCCCGCAGACTGGCTTCCAGCCCAAGGCTGGTCAACTGCCGGGGATTGAGAATGGCGGATACGTCACGAACTTTGGCGAGGGTTTCTTCCAGCGTGTCACAGAGGACCGAACATTGTCCCTGGAGTTCTTCGGGCATCCGGCGTTTGAGCCAGTCACTTTGCAGTTTTGCGGCGGTCAGCAATTGACCGATGTCGTCATGCAGTTCGCGGCTCAGTCGGTGACGCTCGTTTTCCTGGACCTGTAATAGCCGGTCGGCCAGTTCCTGGGGCTGGAATTTGATCGATTTGCGCGAGAGGCAATACTGCACGGCAACACTGGTCAGCGCCGCAACGTTGAGCACCAGCAATGACAGGGGGAGCGGAATGGACAAGCCATGGACCAGTAGACTGCCGAGGGTCGAGCAGACGCATAGCAATAGCGTGAATGTGCGTGCATTTTCCCGGGAGGGTGGCCACTTGGCGATTGACTTGAGGCTGGCGTGCATAGCGGATGGAGCCAATGGATGTTCGCTGCGGGCTGACCGGTCATGCTGGCTGACAGGCCCCTGTTTTTTCATGTGGAGCGCCGACGCGTTCAGCTCCGAACTGCAGCGAGCTGTATCCGGCTGCAATCACACTGCCATTAATTGGCGTCAACTAACAGGCGGCATGTTAGCACTTAAGATACCGATGGTCGCGTCCGTATGTATGTCCGAAAAGTCAGGCGCCCAGTCGTCTGGAGGATGATTCCATAATGGAACAAGTTGGTTGTTACCGTCGCAAAATGCCGATTACCTTAGGTTTTTTTGTTGATATCAGGCAACACCCGGGTCAAGGCAGGTGCGCAATTGTCGATGGGCAAGAGTGGTTGTTTAATGATGTCGCTTATAGCTATGAAATATTCATTTGCGACCTGTGCGCACTCAAGTTAGAGCGCGATATTGATAACCGGAACACGCCATACGGCATGGTTTGGCAAGTTCAGGCCTGCCGCTCCGAATAGGATACGAGGGTGAAGGGCCTGGCATTGACCGGTGGTTGAAACCGGCTTTGCCCGACTTGAAAGGCAAAGGCTTCGATCAGGGTGGCCTGTTCGCTGTCGTCGAGACTGAGCTGTCCGGTGGTCTGGTCGATGAGTTCGAGTTGCCAGGCAATCAGGGTCAGGCAGTCTTTCAGGGCACTCAGCGCCTCGTCGTGCAGGCTCATGGTGTTCTGTGCGTGGTTCAGCAGGCCATGAATATGCAGGGAGAATTCAGACACGGCCGCCAACGCCAGGGCATCGGCCTTGTTGGCCAGCTTGAGCAGTGTGCTGAGCAGACAGTCGATGGCGTCCTTGTCATTGCTGATGAGTTGCAGATGACTCAGGCATTCCTCGGTTTTAGCCAGGAGTGTTTCAGCCTCGACTAGAAACTCCGGGAGCCTCAGGGCCCACTCTTTACGGTCGTTCGGCATACTTATCTCCACAGCGTCATATCAAATGAGGGGATATCGTGTGTGTCGACGAGGGCGGTCGGAACCCCGGCATTGCCGAGTCGCCGGGTGAACGACTTGCGGCTGGCCCGCAGGCAGGCTGGGGAACACGAGAGGGTGGTTGGCCACTGGCTTGCGATCGCACACAAAAGCCTGACTCCGTTCATGCAATGAGAATGGCGTCACATTAATGGCTATTGGATATTGCGAATATCAGGTTGTACCTGATTGTTGATAGGGGGATCCCTTACGCAGGGGAACCTTTCGCGAGAACCGGGGTCGCGTGGCGCGGAAGTACGGCAGATGTAATCACAGCGCCAGTAAAGCATGATGTTAATGTGACATCAATTGCCGGGCGTGGCATTTTAGAGAGGGTCAAGCTTCGGCAAAAACAGCCGATAACCTTCCTTAAGTGAATTCATCCGAACAAGACCTGGAGTCATTGATGGCCGGCATTCTCGACACGGTAGACCAACGCACGCAACTGGTGGGTGAGAATCGCCTGGAAATTCTCATGTTCCGGCTCGCCGGACGGCAATTGTTCGCGATCAACGTCTTTAAAGTGCAGGAAGTCCTGCAACTGCCAAAGTTGACGCTGATGCCGCAGCGCCATCCGTTTGTGTGCGGCGTGGTCAACCTGCGTGGCCAGACCCTGCCGGTGATCGACCTGTCCCAGGCCATCGGCATGCGCCCGTTGGTGCCGGGGCCAGGCAGCACGATTATCGTCACCGAATACAACCGTTCGGTTCAGGCCTTCCTGGTCGGTGGCGTGGACCGGATCGTCAACATGAACTGGGAAGCCATCCTGCCGCCCCCGAGCAGTGCCGGCCGCCAGCACTACCTGACGGCCATCAGCAAGGTCGATGACCAATTGGTGGAAATCATCGACGTCGAAAAGGTCCTGGCCGAGATCGTCCCTTACAACGCCAAGGTCTCCCGCGCCAAGCTGGAAGATCCGGTGCTGGAACGTGCCCGTGGCCGTGAGGTGCTGCTGGTGGATGACTCCAACGTGGCCCTGACGCAATTGCGCGATACCCTGGGACAACTGGGTGTGAAGATGCACATCGCCAGCGACGGGTTGAAGGCCTTGAACATGCTCAAGGCCTGGGCTGATACCGGCGTGGACATGACCGAAAAACTGCTGATGGTCTTCACCGATGCGGAAATGCCGGAAATGGATGGCTATCGCCTGACCACCGAAATTCGCAACGACCCGCGCCTGCGCGGCTTGTACGTGGTGCTGCACACCTCGCTGTCCGGCAGCTTCAACGACTCGATGGTGAAAAAGGTCGGTTGCGACAATTTCCTTTCCAAATTCCAGCCGGACAAACTCGTCGACGTGGTTCGCCAGCGCCTGATGCTTGACGAAGTACCGGCCTGATCAGGCCTGCCCCCCACCGGGGCAGTGTTTGCTCGTCAGCCTTTGATTCGGCCGTAAAGCTCGTATAGGGTGGCGTTTTTACCTGACAGGGAGTGGCCATGTTGCGACTGAGCGCGCTGTATCGTTATCCGTTGAAGTCTGCCAAGGGCGAGACCTTGCAAGCGATCGGTCTGGATAAGCTTGGGCTGGACGGCGATCGCCGCTGGATGCTGGTGGACGAGGCCAGCGGGCGCTTCCTGACCCAGCGTGCGGTAGCGCAGATGAGCCAGTTGTCGGCACTGTGGAATGCCGAAGGTGGCTTGACCCTCAGCGCGCCTGGCCATTCGCCGATCGACATTGCCTTGCCCGGTAACGATGCAGAGTTGCGTGGCGTGACGATCTGGCGCGATACCTTGCGAGTCCCCGATGCAGGTGATGAAGCAGGGGCCTGGGTCAGCCGATTCATCGGCAAACCGACACGCCTGGTGCAAGTGCCGCTGGATCGGGCGCGGATGACGGAGGCTGGCTACGGCAAGGATGACGACCAGGTGGCGTTCGCCGATGGCTATCCGCTGTTGCTGATTGGCCAGGCCTCTCTCGCGGATTTGTCGCAACGGGTCGGGCGTCCGTTGGAGATGCTGCGTTTCCGGCCGAACCTGGTGATCGAAGGCAGTGAGGCGTTCGCCGAGGATGGCTGGAAGCGTATCCGTATCGGCGAAGTCGAGTTCCGCGTGGTCAAGTCCTGTTCACGCTGCATCCTGACCACCATCGACCCGCAGACCGGGGAGCGCAGCGACGACCGCGAACCCTTGGCCACCTTGCAGAAATACCGTGCCCAGGCGGACGGGGCAATGTTCGGCCAGAACCTGGTCAACGATAGCAACGGTCGACTCGAAGTCGGCATGCCGGTGGAGATCCTCGAGTAACTTTGCGCAGAATAAAAAATGCCCGTGTCGAAAAACACGGGCATTTTTATTGCGGCGACTTTTTGGTGCAGGCCCCGCAGGCTTAGCCGCGGTATTCGCACAGGTAAGCGGTGTCGACGGCGACTTTCAGCTGGAACTTGCTGTTGGCCGGTACGTTGAACTGGCTGCCGGCGGCGAAGGTTTCCCAGTCGCTGCTGTCTGGCAACTTGACGGTCAATGCGCCGCTGACCACGTGCATGATTTCACGCTGGCTGGTGCCGAATTCGTACTCGCCCGGTGCCATGACGCCGATGGTCGCTGGACCTTCTGCGGTGCCAAAGGCGATCGACTTGACGGTGCCGTCGAAGTACTCGTTGACTTTAAACATGGGCGATTCCTCGAAAAGGGCTAAAAAGGGCTGGCCAGTATGCACAAGGCCCCGGGAGTCGTCACCTGTCTAAAGCGGAAGAACCAGCGGCAGCAGGCGCGCGGTATTGCGCGCATCCTCCAGCGCCCGGTGTTGCTGGCCGGTGAACTGCAGGCCGGCCAGTTGCAGGGCGCCGTTGAGCCCCAGCGGGCGCTCCAGGCGTCGGGCCTTGGCAAAGCGCTGTTTGAGGTTCATGTGCGGCACGTTGGCCAGCACGCTGGCGAGTCCCAGGCGCTGCCACTCCTGAAGCAGTTGTTTGCGATCGTAATCGCCCCAGCTGACCCAGCCTTCCAGTCGTGTGTGGTGATGGCCAAGCCAGCGCTCAAACGCCGGCCAGACTTCGCCCAGCGGTTGTGCGGCATCGATGTTGGCTTGGGTGATGTGCGTCAGCTCGCGGCAGAACGGCGTCAGTAACGGCCGTCGCAAAGGCCGGACGAAGCGCTGGAAGTGGTCCAGTTCACGTCCCTTGCGGTCCACCAGGGTGGCGCCGATTTCAATGATTTCCATATCTGTTACGGGCCATCCACCCTCATCGGTGGTGGCCTCCAGATCAATGACCAGCCAATGAGGCATTGCAGGGTTCCTGATATCCGCGTCCTGTAGGGTTTGAGCGTAGCCAAACCCGGCGGTTCCGCCTAGCGCCTTATTCGACCTCCAACAGAATCTGCCGGTTTTTCACCTGATCCCCGACTTTGACCTGCAAGCGTTTGAGCACACCGTCGATACCCGATTTCAATGGGTGCTCCATTTTCATCGCCTCCAGTACCACCAGCAGTTGGCCCTTGGTCACTTTGCTGCCTTCGTTGACCAGGACGTCGACAATCGCCCCGTCCATCGGTGCCTTGAGGGTGCCGGAGCTGACACTGGCCTGGCCGGTAACCTGCGCCTGAGTGCGATCCACGAACTGCAGACTGCCCGGCCGGGTAAACAGCCAGAGGCGCCCGGCCTCCAGGCGATAAGCGTGGCGTTGGCGAACGCCTTCGATTTCCAGGCTGACCCAGCGTCCGTCGCTGTGGATGATCTTCAGTTCGAGGCTGCGCTCGGCGACCTGAATGCACAACGGCTGGCCCGGGATCGCCTGCAACGCTACCGGCCAGTCCTGATCCTCAAGGCCGATGCGATAGTGCAGCGGCACGCTGGTGTTGTTGCGCCAACCGCCAAGCGGGGCCGGGTGAGCCTGTGCCGCCGCCTGATAGAACAGGGCGGCGGCGATGGCCAAGTGCTGCGCGTTTGGGGGCTCGGGATGCAGGCAGGCGTGGTCGGCGAAATGCTGCGCGATGAAACCGGTACTGAAATCTCCACCAGCGAACTGCGGGTGTTCCAGCAGGCTGGCAAGCAGGCGTTGATTGCTTTGCAGCCCCAGCAGCACGCTGTCTTGTACCGCCCGCAGCAATTTGCGCCGGGCTTCTTCGCGGGTGGCACCGTGAGCGATGAGCTTGCCGAGCATCGGGTCGTAGAAGGGACTGATGACCTGGCCTTCGATCAGTCCGTGGTCGATCCGCACACCGTCCTGCAATGCCGGCTCCCAGGCCACGACTCGCCCGGTTTGCGGCAAGAAGCCTTGGGCCGGGTCTTCGGCATACAGGCGCACTTCCATGGCGTGGCCTGTGAGTTGCACCTGTTCCTGGCGCAAGGGCAGCGGTTGCCCTTCGGCGATGTTCAGTTGCCAGGCCACCAGGTCCAGCCCGGTGATCAGTTCGGTCACCGGGTGCTCCACTTGCAGCCGGGTGTTCATCTCCAGGAAATAGAACTGCCCACGCGCATCCAGCAAAAACTCCACGGTGCCCGCGCCCACGTACTTCACCGCTCGCCCGGCCTTGAGCGCCGCTTCGCCCATGGCCTGGCGCAGCTCAGCGGTCATCACCGGGCAGGGCGCCTCCTCAATGACTTTCTGATGCCGGCGCTGCACCGAGCAATCGCGCTCGCCGAGGTAAATCAAGTTGCCATGCCGGTCACCGAACAACTGGATCTCGACGTGGCGGGGTTCGATGAGTGCCTGTTCGAGAATCAGTTCAGCGCTGCCAAAACCGTTCAAGGCTTCGGAGCGCGCGGTGCGAATCTGTTCCAGCAAGTCGCTGGCGTCGTGCACCAGGCGCATGCCGCGTCCACCGCCGCCGGCGCTGGCCTTGATCATCAAGGGATAGCCGATGCGCTCGGCTTCGCGGCTCAGGGTGGCGTCGTCCTGTTCGGCGCCTTGATAACCGTTGATGCAGGGCACACCGGCTTCGATCATGGCGATCTTCGACAGGCGCTTGCTGCCCATCAGTTCGATGGCCTCGGGGCTGGGGCCGATGAAGGTGATGCCGGCATCCCTGCACGCGAGGGCAAACCCGGCGTTTTCCGAGAGGAAGCCGTAGCCCGGATGGATCGCATCCGCGCCTGTGCGCCGGGTTGCGTCGAGGATGGCCGGGATGTTCAGGTAAGACTGTTGCACCGGGACCGGGCCGAGCTTGACCGCCTCGTCGGCCATCCGCACGTGCAGCGCATCGGCGTCGGCATCGCTGAACACGGCGACGGTGCGATAGCCCAGTGCCTGGGCCGTGCGCTGGATGCGGCAGGCGATTTCACCGCGGTTGGCGATGAGGATTTTTTTGAGTCCGGGCATGGTTAGGCTCTCTGAATTTTAGCGGTGTCTGGTCGGGCCTCATCGTGAGCACGCTCGCGAAGCTTTTAAGAGGCCCACCCCGGTTTGCGTTTTTGCAAGAAGGCCATCGTTCCCTCGATGCCTTCGGCTCCGGTCACCGCTTCGCTGAACCATTCAGCCGCTTGATCAAGCGACTCATCCGACGGCTGTCCGGCACTGGCCAGCAAGAGTTTCTTGGTCGCCGCATTCGCCCCCGGCGCGCAACACAACACATGGGCCAACACCTCGTCGAGCCGTTCGGCCAGTGCCTGCGGATCATGCTCGACAAAATGCACCAGCCCCATGCGCCGTGCCTGAGTACCATCAAAACGTGCCGCTGTCAGGGCCAGGCGCCGAGCCTGGGTCAAGCCGATGCGTTGCACCACGAATGGCGCGATCTGCGCCGGCAGCAGGCCGAGGCTGGTTTCCGGCAGGCCGAATTGCGCCTGATGATCGGCCATGGCGATATCGCTGACACAGGCCAGGCCGAGACCGCCGCCGAGCACCGCGCCCTGCAGCACAGTAATCACCACTTGCGGTGCGTGTTGCACCTCCTGCAATAGCGCGCCGAACACCCGGTTCAGGTCCCGGTGCGCAGTTGGGCCTTGAGCGCGGGCATTGGCCATGTCCTTGAGGTCGCCGCCGGCACAGAAGTGCCCGCCGACGCCGCCGATCACCAGTGCGCGAACCCCGGGTTTATCGCGTACCGCGGCCAGCACCGAGCGTAACTCGGCGACCATCTGCAAGCTCATCGCATTGCGGCATTCCGGGCGGTTGAGGGTGATGTGCAACACGCCGTTGTGCAGTTCCAGCAGCAAAGTCTGGCAAACCGGCAGGTTGTTCATTTCTTTTTCCCCGGCAGAATGCCCATGAGTTTGCAGATGATCCCCAGCATGATTTCGTCGGCGCCGCCGCCGATCGACACCAGCCGTACATCGCGGTAAGCCCGGGCCACCGGGTTGTCCCACATGAAGCCCATGCCGCCCCAGTATTGCAGGCAACTGTCACTGACTTCGCGGCCCAGCCGCCCGGCCTTGAGCTTGGCCATGGAGGCCAGGCGCGTGACGTCCTGGCCTTTGATGTATTGCTCGGTAGCCTGATAGACCAGCGCTCGCAGGCATTCGATTTCGGTTTGCAGTTCCGCCAGGCGGAAGTGGATCACCTGATTGTCGATCAGCGCGTTGCCGAAGGTCTTGCGTTCCTTGCAGTATTCGATGGTGCTGTCGACGCAGTACTCCAGGCCCTTGATCATGTTGGCCGCGCCGAACAGGCGTTCCTCCTGGAATTGCAGCATCTGCATCATGAACCCCGCGCCTTCATGGCCGATGCGGTTGCGCTGCGGCACGCGCACGTTGTCGAAAAATACCTGGGCGGTTTCCGAGCTGCGCATGCCGAGCTTGTCCAGGTGCGAGCTCAAGCTGATGCCCGGTGTGTTCATCGGCACCATGATCAGCGACTTGTTGATGTGCGGCTTGTCGTCCGAGGTGTTGGCCAGCAGGCAGATGAAGTCGGCGCTCGGCGAGTTGGTGATCCACATCTTGCTACCGTTGATCACGTAGTCGTCGCCGTCCTTGCGCGCGGTGGTTTTCAGCCCGGCCACGTCGGAACCGGCGCCGACTTCGGAGACGCCGATGCAGCCGACCTGTTCGCCGCTGATGGCCGGGCGCAGGAATTGCTCGCGTAGCTCATCGGAACCGAACCGTGCCAGCGCTGGGGTGCACATGTCGGTCTGCACGCCGATGGACATCGGAATGCCGCCGCAACGGATAGTGCCGAACTCTTCGGCGGCGACGATCGAATAGCTGTAGTCGAGCCCCATGCCGCCGAATTTTTCCGGTTTGGAAATGCCCAGCAAGCCGAGGTCGCCGGCCTTGCGAAAGATGTCGTGGATGGGGAAGCGCCCGGCCTTTTCCCACTCATCGACGTGGGGGTTGATCTCGTGCTCGACGAACTGGCGCACGGTGCGGCGCAGTGCTTCGTGTTCCTGGGTGAAGATCATTTTTATTGTTCTCCTGTTAGTCGGCTTAGAACCGCGCCACACCAAAGCTGTTGGTTTGCAGAGGCCGCACTTCGGCCTCGTGACAGATATCCAGCAGATAACCCAGCAAGGTCCGGGTATCGCGCGGGTCGATCAAACCGTCGTCCCACAGGTTGGCGCTGCCGTAGAGCGCCGTGGACTGGCTGTCGAGTTTCTGCGCGGTCACCTGTTCGAGCATGTCGAGCATTTTCGGGTCGGGCACCAGGCCGTCCTTGGCCTGTTTGGCCTCGGTGACGATGCGCAGCACCTTGCCCGCTTGCGCGCCGCCCATCACGGCGGTGCGGCTGTTGGGCCAGGCGAAGATGAAGCGCGGGTCGAGGCCGCGTCCGCACATCGCATAGTTGCCCGCGCCGTAGGAACCACCGACGACGATGGTCAGCTTTGGCACCCGGGCGTTGGCCACCGCCTGAATCATCTTCGCACCGTGTTTGATCACGCCTTGCTGCTCCGATTCGGTGCCGACCATGAACCCGGTGGTGTTGTGGAAAAACAGCAGCGGTGTCTGGCTCTGGTCGCACAGCTGGATGAACTGCGCGGCCTTGCTCGCGCCTTTTGGCGTGATCGGGCCGTTGTTGCCGATGAAGCCACAGGCGCGGCCCTGAATTTTCAGATGACCGCACACAGTCTGCTGATCGAACTCGCCCTTGAATTCAAGAAAGTTCGAAGCGTCGGCGAGACGGGCGATGATTTCGCGCACGTCGTAGGGTTTTTTCGAGTCAACCGGGATCAGGCCCAGCAACTCGTCGATGGGGTAGAGCGGCTCCTCCCAGCGACGTTCGGGGAGTGGGGGCAGTTGTTCGTTCCACGGCAGCAAGCTGACGATCTCGCGTACCTGGCGCACGCCGTCGGCGTCGTTTTCAGCCAGGTATTCGGCGGTGCCGGCGGTTTGTGCGTGCATCTCGGCACCGCCCAGTTCTTCATCGGTGGCGACTTCGCCGGTGGCGGCCTTGAGCAGTGGGGGACCTGCGAGAAACAGCTTGGCCTTGCCGCGTACCACCACCACGTAATCCGACAGCCCCGGCTGATAGGCGCCGCCCGCCGTGGCCGAGCCATGCACCACGGTGACTTGCGGCAAGCCCATGGCCGACATCCGCGCCTGATTGGCAAAGCTGCGCGCGCCTTCGACGAAAATCTCCGCCGCGTAATTGAGATTGGCGCCGCCACTTTCGGCGAGGGTGATCACCGGCAGTTTGTTTTCCATGGCGATCTGTTGCAGGCGCAGGGATTTCTTCAAGCCGCTGGGGGAGATGGTCCCGCCCCTGATCGCGCTGTTGTTGGCGACTACCAACACACGTACGCCGGACACATAGCCGATACCGCCGATCAAGCCGCCACCGGCGCAGCTGCCGTCCTTGTCGTCATGCAGCTTGTAGCCGGCCAGGCTCGCCAGCTCAAGAAACGGCGCGCCGGGATCCAGCAGCAGATTGAGGCGCTCGCGAGGCAGCAACTGGCCGCGCTTTTCGAACTTCGGCCTGGCTTCGGCCGCCTTGTTCAGCAGGTTCTGTTCGAGCACGCGAACTTGCTCGATGGCGCTCAGCATCGCCGCACGGTTCTGGGCGAACGGCTCGCTATGGGGATCGAGTAACGACTGAATCACCGGCATGGGTTATTCCTTGTCCTTCAACACGTCTGGTATGTAGGCGCGGTGGAAACCGTTGTACGACTCGCTGTTGGTCGCCTTGTGGATCGGCCAGGCGCGGCCGCCGAGGCTGGCGGCGCCATCGATGCGCAAGGTGCTGCCGCTGACAAACGCCGCTGCCGGGCTGAGCAGGAAAACAATCGCCGCGCTGACTTCCGATTCGGTGCCGATGCGCTTGAGCGGCACATGTTCGCGCAAGGTCGGGATCACGGCCTTGAAGGCGCCTTCGTAGGTGTCCATGCCGCTGGAGGCAATCCACCCCGGCGCCACGGCGTTGACCCGCACCCCGGCATGACCCCATTCGTACGCGGCAGTCTTGGTCAGGTTATCCATGCCCGAACGTGCCGCACCGGAGTGGCCCATACCTGGCATGCCACCCCACATGTCGGCGAGCATGTTGACGATGGCGCCGCCGTGCTTGCTCATGGACTGGTTGAACACTTCCCGGGCCATCAGGAAACCGCCTACCAGATTGGTGCGCATCACGGTTTCGAAACCCTTCTGATTGATCGAGGCCAAGGGCGACGGGTACTGCCCGCCTGCATTGTTGACCAGGCCATGAATGGGGCCATGCTTGCGGATCAATTCGCTGACCAGGTGCTCTACCGATTCCTCCTCGCGGATATCGCAAACCGCCCAATCGGCCTTGCCACCGTCGTCGGCGATCTCCGCCGCAACGGTTTTCAGTTTGTCGGCCTTGCGCCCGACCAGCAGCACATGGGCGCCGAGGGCCGCCAGTTCGTGGGCGGTGCAGCGGCCGATGCCACTACCACCACCGGTGACGATGATGTTTTGGCCGGCAAACAAATCGGCTTTGAAAATCGAATCGTAGGCCATGGCGGCAATCCTCTAGTTGAACTGGTCGGCGATGCGCTGCGGCACCGGGATCTGGATTTCCAGCAGTTGCTGGGCGAAGGCCTTGCCTTGCGGATCGATGCGCAGGCTGGCGACACCGCCGCCGCCGAGGGCGTTTTCCAGCAGGAAATTCAGGCTGTGGCTGGCCGGCAAGTACCAGCGTTCGACCCGCCCGTGGATGGGGTCGAGGACGTGGCCCATCCAGTCGACGATCACTTCCGGGGTCAAGGCCTCGGCAATCCATGGCAGGAATTCCGGCTCCCGGGCCATGACGCCGATATTGCTGTGGTTACCCTTGTCGCCCGAGCGTGCAACCGCCAGTTTGACCAGGGCCACGCTGGCGTCGGCCAGGCCAAGCGGTTTCGGCGGCGCGAGCGGGGCTGGCAGGTTCAGCGGGTCGAGCACATCGAGGGCGGGCAGGGCACACGGGTGGCGCTGGCCCATGAAATCAATGTCCAGCGTGCAGGCGGTTTTGTCGATCAGGAACGAGAACAGCCGGATCAGCGGATACACCGTCGGCCGGCCACCGACAATGCCGGTCAGCCCCGGCGCCATGCCGGTGGCGGCCTGGGCGATTTCCCTGGAGAACACGATCAATGCCTGCTTGTCCGGATGACGCACCGCGAGTTTGATCACCACTTCGCGGCTGTCATGGCGCTGGCCGTGGGGGCCGTAGGTGGCCTCGCTGCCCAGCAACTCGATACTCACGTCGCTGTAAGGCGCCCAGCCGCGCTGGCGGAACATTTCCGAGGTCTTGTTGATGATCGCATCACCGACCCGTCGCGCCTTGTCGACGGCATCGATGCCGGCGATCAGGCAACTGGCGGTGCAGCGGAAACCATCGGGGTACGTGGCGCTGACCTTGTATTGAGCGGTCGGCGGCAGGCCTTTGGCGCCGTGCACCTGCACCGCGTTCCTGCCCTGTTGCAGCAGTTTGACCTGAGTGAAATCGCACACCACGTCGGGCAGCAGGTATGCGCGAGGGTCACCGATTTCATACAGCATCTGTTCGCCCACCGTCAGCGGCGTGACCAGCCCACCGGTGCCTTCGGGTTTGCTGACGATGAACTGGCTGTCGGCGCTGACTTCGACGATGGGAAAACCGATGTGTTCGTAGTCGGGCACGGCGCGCCAGTCGGTGAAGTTGCCGCCCGTGCACTGGGCGCCGCATTCGATGATGTGCCCGGCCAGTGCCGCCTGGGCGAGCTTGTCGTAGTCATGCCACGACCAGCCGAACTCATGCACCAGCGCGGCGCTGACCACCGCACTGTCGACCACGCGCCCGGTGATCACGATGTCCGCCCCCAGGCGCAGGGCTTCGACAATGCCGGGTGCGCCGAGGTAGGCATTGGTCGAGACGCACATCGATGGCAGGGGCGCGCCGCTGAACATTTCACGAATGCCCAGGTTGCCCAGCTGTTTGAATTGCGGCTGCAGATCGTCACCCAGCAGCACGGCGATCTTCAGCGCCACCCCGGCCTTGTCGCAGGCCGCTTGCAGGGCGGCGGCGCAGGCTTGGGGGTTGACCCCGCCGGCATTGCTGATGACCCGGATGTTCTGCTGCGCGAGCTGCCCCAGCAAGGGCGCGAGCACTTCGATGAAGTCGCCCGCATAGCCGGCCTGGGGATCTTTCATTCGCGCGCCGGCCATGATCGACAGGGTGATTTCGGCCAGGTAATCGAAGACCAGATAGTCCAGATGCCCGTGTTCGACCAGTTGCGCGGCAGCGGTCGAGGTATCGCCCCAGAAGGCGCTGGCGCAACCGATGCGAATTGTTTTAGGCGCAGTCCATTCCATAGCCACCTCCAACCGAAGTGCGTCGACATTACCAAGCAAGCGCTTGGTTTGTAAATGACTTGATTTTCTTCTGCCCAAGCGCTTGCTTGGTTGCATCCATGCGCTTAAATTGCCCGCGCAACCCCACTGTTTTCGGGGGGATCGGCGTTATTGATTGAACGACTGTAGGAGAGAACGGGTGGACGAGCAAAAAGCCCTGAGGGTGATGCGCCAATTGGTCGACGACGGCCAACTGACCGACCCGGACAGCGCCCGTGGCAAGCTGCTGCAAGTGGCGGCCCACCTGTTTCGCAATAAAGGCTATGAACGCACGACCGTGCGCGACCTGGCCGGCGCCGTGGGCATTCAGTCCGGGAGTATTTTCCATCACTTCAAGAGCAAGGACGAAATCCTGCGCGCCGTGATGGAGGAGACCATTCTCTACAACACCGCGTTGATGCGTGCGGCCATCGCCGAGGCCGGCAGTGTGCGCGAGCAGGTGCTTGCGCTGATTCGCTGTGAGTTGCAGTCGATCATGGGCGGCAGCGGTGAGGCCATGGCCGTGCTGGTCTACGAATGGCGCTCGCTGTCCGAAGAGGGCCAGGCCAAGGTCCTGGCGCTGCGGGACATCTACGAAGACATCTGGCTGCAAGTGCTGGGTGAAGCCAAGTCCGCGGGGTTTATCCGTGGCGATGTGTTTATCACCCGCCGCTTCCTGACCGGTGCATTGTCCTGGACCACCACCTGGTTTCGTGCCGGCGGCAGCATGAGTCTCGATCAGTTGGCCGATGAAGCGCTGATTCTGGTGCTGGAAGACCGGCAATAAGCTTGTATTGGCCAGCATTAAACTGGCTAACTTGTCGAAACCGCCTAGCTTGAATGCATGGGTACCGTTTTATTGGGGAGTGGGGCGTTTTGATGGGTTCGCCAATTCGGTCAGCCTCGCGGCTTTTGCTGGCGATGCTTACGGCGTCAACGATGATACCGTCCCAGGCTGCGCAACTGGTGCGCATAGGTGCCGCGCACTTTCCGCCCTATACCGTGCGCCCGGAATCCGGGGCCGATACCGGGTTGCTGCCGCAACTGGTCGAGGCCCTGAATGCATCGCAAACTGACTACCAGTTTGTCCTGGTGCCCACCTCCATTCCTCGGCGCTTCGGTGATTTCAAGCAGGGCCGGGTCGACATGGCCATTTTCGAAAATCCCGCCTGGGGTTGGGAAGAGATCCCCCACACGGCCGTCGACATGGGGCTGGAGGACGCTGAGATTTTTGTTGCGCAACGCCTGCCCGATCGACAGCAAAGCTATTTTGCCGACCTGAAAGGCAAGCGCCTGGCACTGTTCAGCGGCTATCACTACGAGTTCGCCAACTTCAATGCCGACCCTCTGTACCTCGCGAAAAACTACAACGCCACGCTGACTTATTCCCATGACAGCAATCTGCTGATGGTTTTACGCGACCGGGCCGACATTGCCCTGGTCACACGTTCGTACCTGAGCGACTACTTCCTGCGCAATGAAAAAGTCGCCGGCAGTTTGCTGGCGTCCCAGCGCGTCGACCAGGTCTATCACCATTACGCCATTCTGCGTCCGACCGCACCCATCAGCGGCGAGGCATTCGGCAAGTTGTTGCAAGGCTTGCGGGACAACGGCCAGATGTTGAAGATTTTCGAGCCGTACAAGATTGCGCTGGTGCCGGTCCAGCGCAATGCACCGGCGCCCCAAGTTGCCAATTGACGGTTTTTGGCTAAATTTCCCGCTCTGGCTCACGTCACTTCGTTGAACTGTCGACGATTATCGTGAGCCCGCCCCATGCCCAATCTCAATGACCTGACTGCCCTGTGTCTGCCGACGGGCAGTCGTCTTGCCGCTGATGAAACCGATTGCCGCCTGAGCCTCAGCCTGGAAGGGCAACCGTTGCCCGCCTTGCGGCTCAGTCGTGGCCGGGAGTTGAACGTGCAACTGGAGGAGCGCTTCAGTCGCCCTGAAGGGCAGGCATTGTGGACGGCCTGTTACTGGCTGTTCGCTCGTGACCCTGACTGTCAGCGTCTGACCTGGCAACTGCAAGAGGTGCCGGACGAAGCCGTGTCCAGCGGTCTGCTGATTCCGACTCCCGTCAGCGGCCAGTATCACTGCGAGCGCACCGTGTTCTGGCAGTTGCCGCCGCCGTGGCTGGGGCATTCCCTGACCGGCAGCTACCCGCAGCAGATGCTCATCACCGACGGCAAGCGCCACCCACGGCGGCCGGTCAAGCCCCGGGGTGAAGTGTATCAACGCTTCGATGCGCGGCTGGGTGCCCGGGTTTCCCTGCGCACGCTGGACATCGAGCAAGACCTGGCACGCTTCAACCGCTGGCAGAACAGTCCGCGAGTCGCGAGTTTCTGGCAGGAGGAGGGCAGCCTCGACCAGCATCGCCAATACCTGAGCAAACTCGTAGCCGACCCGCACACGCTGACGCTGATCGGTTGTTTCGACGACCAGCCCTTCGCTTATTTCGAAGTCTACTGGGCCAAGGAAGATCGCATCGCACCCTTCTATGAGGCCGGCGATTACGACCGTGGCATTCACATGCTGGTGGGCGAAGAAAATCACCGCGGCCCGCACAAGGTGGCGAGTTGGTTATCGGCGCTGGTGCATTACCTGTTTCTCGATGATCCGCGCACCCGGCGCGTGGTGGCCGAGCCCCGTGCCGATAACGCGAAGATGATCGGGTACATGCAGGAGCAGCGCTTTCACTGTGAGAAAGAGTTCGACTTCCCGCACAAGCGCGCGGCCTTGATGGTGTTGGGGCGGGAGCGGTTTTTTGATCGGTGCAGACTGGCTTGAAGCCTGAGACTCAAGATTCGTTGTGGTCTTGAGTCTCAGGCTTGCTCGCGAAGGGCGCGATGCAGATCCTGGATCTTATTGGCGAGCAGCTATATCACCCCGGTTGCCCGACACCTTGCGGCAATGCACCAACGCATCACGGATCATGAAGTTCACCAGGGTCGGCGAGACGCCGAGTTCCTTGGCGATGTCCTTTTGCGGTACGCCGTGCAGGCGATACATCTCGAAGGCGTAGCGGGTGCGGCTCGGCAACTCGGTCAACGCATCGGCAATGTGCTCCAGGGTCGAGAAATTGATGTGCGACGTTTCCGGGGACGCGCCCTGGATCACCACATTCAACCCTTCCTCTTCAGGACCGGAATACTTCTGCTCCAGCGCCTGCTTGCGGTAATGGTCGATCGCCAGGTTGCGCACGATCTGGAACAGGTAGCTGAGCTGGGCCTTGATCGAACTGGTGATGGGCGGGGCCGATTGCAGCCGGAAGAAAGCATCCTGCACAACATCTTCGGCACGTGAGCGGCAACCGGTAATTCGGGCTGCAATCTTCACCAGGATCAGTCGATTGTCGACGAATGCCTGAAGTAGCGGTGTATCGCACCTGCTTGTGGATACTGGTTCCATCATGGAAATCACCCTGCTGCCAAAAGGTTAGTGGGACGGGGAAAAAAACCGGGGGGCCGTCCTACACATCGAGCGACAAATTAGGCTTAATGATAATTATTGTCAAATGAGAAAAAGAACTAATGCGCTGTAAGAGTGCAGAGTGAGAACTGCGACACGCTGACTCACTTGCGTCCACTTTGCGTTCCAGCCTGGCGACTAATTATTTCCAGACGTCATCCGTTCTCATTGGTGAATGGAACCGGGCAGCAGCCCCGGTCACAACCGCATTGCCAATGCCTTGCGCGGTCGGCGAAGACCGCGTCCTGCGCGCCCTCGATCAGGGTGCGACGTCAGAAAACCGATTCCAATTGCAAGCCGAATTCAGGCAGGAAACCTCATGAGCGACGCGTTCGAACTCCCCAGCACAATGGTCCAAGCCCTTCAGCGCCGCGCGGCCCTGACGCCGGATCGGGTGGCCCTGCGCTTTCTCGCCGAAACCCAGGACCAGGCGGTGCTGCTCAGCTATCGCGAACTGGACCTGCGGGCGCGGACGATTGCCGGCGCGTTGCAGACCCAAACGGATGTCGGCGACCGCGCGGTGTTGCTGTTCCCCAGCGGCCCGGATTACGTCGCGGCGTTCTTCGGTTGCCTGTACGCCGGGGTGATCGCGGTGCCGGCTTATCCGCCGGAGTCGACGCGCCGTCATCATCAGGAGCGCCTGCTGTCGATCATCAGCGATGCCCAGCCACGCCTGCTGCTGACCAGCGCCGGACTGCGCGAAGGGTTGCAGCAGATCGAAGGGGCGCCGCCGCTGCTGTGTGTCGATACCCTCGACGGTGCACTGGCCGAGCGCTGGGTCGCGGTGGACCTGCAGGCCGATCACATCGCCTTCCTGCAATACACCTCCGGCTCCACCGCGCTGCCCAAAGGCGTGCAAGTCAGCCACGGCAATCTGGTGGCCAACGAATTGCTGATTCGCCACGGTTTCGGCATTGACCTGAACCCCGACGATGTCATCGTCAGCTGGCTACCGCTGTACCACGACATGGGCCTGATCGGCGGCCTGCTGCAGCCGATTTTCAGCGGCGTGCCCTGTGTGTTGATGTCCCCGGCGTATTTCCTCGGCCGGCCGTTGCGCTGGCTGGAGGCGATCAGCGAATACGGCGGCACCATCAGCGGCGGGCCGGATTTTGCCTATCGCTTGTGCAGCGAACGGGTCAGCGAGTCAGCCCTGGAGCGGCTCGACCTGAGTGGCTGGCGCGTGGCGTATTCCGGTTCCGAACCGATTCGCCTCGACACCCTGGAACGCTTCGCCGGGAAGTTCGCCACCTGCGGTTTCACCGCGGACAGCTTCATGGCCTCCTATGGTCTGGCCGAAGCCACCTTGTTCGTGGCCGGCACCGCGCGCGGTAAAGGCATTGGCAACCTGCGGGTGGACGATCAGGCCCTGGCGCAGAACCGAGTCGAAGCGGGCGAGGGTAGCGCGATCATGAGTTGCGGTATCAGCCAACCGGCGCACGCGGTGCTGATCATCGATCCGGCCTCCCTCAGCGAACAGGCCGACAACGTCGTCGGCGAAGTCTGGGCCAGCGGGCCGAGCATCGCCTCAGGCTACTGGCGCAACCCCGAGGCGTCGGCCAAGACCTTCGTCCGGCACGCCGGCCAGACCTGGTTGCGCACCGGGGACCTGGGTTTCCTGCGCAATGGCGAGCTGTTCATCACCGGGCGCCTGAAGGACATGCTG
Source organism: Pseudomonas monachiensis (assembly GCF_047345015.1). Taxonomy (NCBI): domain Bacteria; kingdom Pseudomonadati; phylum Pseudomonadota; class Gammaproteobacteria; order Pseudomonadales; family Pseudomonadaceae; genus Pseudomonas; species Pseudomonas monachiensis. The sequence goes on along the minus strand of NZ_CP178857.1, from coordinate 4,394,362 downwards.
ATCGTGCGCGGGCACAACCTGTACCCGCAGGACATCGAGCAGACCGTCGAGCGCGAAGTGGAAGTGGTGCGCAAAGGCCGGGTTGCCGCCTTTGCCGTTACGGTTGATGGTCAGGAAGGTATCGGCATCGCCGCCGAAATCAGCCGCAGCGTGCAGAAAATCCAGCCACCGGAATCCTTGATCAAAGCCATTCGCCAAGCCGTCGCCGAGGCGTATCAGCAAGCGCCGAGCGTGGTGGTGCTGCTCAATCCGGGCGCGCTGCCCAAGACCTCCAGCGGCAAATTGCAGCGCTCGGCGTGTCGCAATCGCCTGGCGGACGGCAGTCTCGACAGCTACGCGATGTTCCCGTCGGCCGCCACACAAAGTGCAGGCCGGATCGAGTCGGGCTCCGAGCTGCAAAGCCTGATCGGCCAGATCTGGTGTGAGCAGTTGCAAGTGACGCAGGTGGGCGCCGATGATCATTTCTTCCTGCTCGGCGGCAACTCCATAGCGGCGACGCAAGTGGTGGCGCGCCTGCGTGAAGAGCTCGGTCTGGAGTTGAACCTGCGTCTGCTGTTCGAAGCGCCGACCCTCGGCGCATTCGCCGATGTCGTGGCCCGTCTGCAACAGGACGGTGGCCTGGCCCAGGGCTCGATCACGGCGCTGTCGCGCCAGCAACCGATGCCGCAATCGCTGGCACAAAACCGCCTGTGGATCACCTGGCAACTCGACCCGCAAAGCAGCGCCTATAACATTCCCGGTGCCTTGCGCCTGCGCGGCGAACTGGATGAGGACGCCTTGCGCGCCAGTTTCCAGCAGTTGATCGAGCGCCACGAATCCCTGCGCACGCGATTCTTCGAGCGCGACGGGGTGGCGCTGCAACAGGTCGTTGCGGCGGCCGGGTTCAACCTGCAACTGATCGATATCAGCGACCTGCCGACCGCCGAGCGTGAGGCCCGGGCGCAGCAGATCCGGGAGGACGAAGCGCGAACCCAATTCGATCTGGAGAAAGGCCCGTTGCTGTGGGTGACGCTGGTTCGCCTCGACGACGAAGACCATCAGTTGCTGGTGACGATGCACCACATCATCGCTGACGGCTGGTCGCTGAACGTGCTGATCGACGAGTTCTCGCGCCTGTATGCGGCCGCCTCCCAGGGCCAGCAAGCGGAGCTGGCGCCGTTGCCGACGCAGTACGCCGATTACGGCAGTTGGCAGCGGCAATGGCTGGCGCAAGGGGAAGGCGAGCGTCAACTGGCCTACTGGAAGGACCGCTTGGGTGATAAGCATCCAACCCTGAGCCTGGCCACCGACCATCCACGCGCTGCCCAACAACTGCACAGCGCCGCTCGCCACACCGTGCGTCTGGGCGCTCCCCTGAGCGATGGGATTCGCCAGACCGCCCAGGCCCATGAATCGACCGCCTTCATGCTGTTGCTGGCTGCGTTCCAGACCTTGTTGCACCGCTACAGCGGCCAGGGTGATATCCGTATCGGCGTGCCCAATGCCAACCGTCCGCGCCTGGAAACCCAGGGCCTGATCGGTTTCTTCATCAATACCCAGGTGCTGCGTGCCGAGGTGGACTCGCGCCTGCCATTCGTTGAGCTGCTGGCGCAGACCCGTCAGGTGGCGTTGGGTGCGCAGGCGCATCAGGACCTGCCGTTCGAGCAACTGCTGGAAGCCTTCCCGCAAGCCCGTGAACAAGGTCTGTTCCAGGTCATGTTCAACCATCAGCAACGGGACCTCGGCGCATTGAAGCGCTTGCCGGGGTTGTTGGCCGAAGAGTTGCCCTGGCATAGCCGCGAAGCCAAGTTCGATTTGCAGTTGCACAGTGAAGAAGACCGCAACGGTCGCCTGACCCTGTCCTTCGACTACGCCAGCGAATTGTTCGAGGCCGCCACCATCGAGCGCCTGGCCGAGCATTTCAGCAACCTGCTGCGCGCTGTCTGCGATCAAACGGACACCGCCATCGGTGACCTGCCGCTGTTGACCGCTGCCGAGCACCATCAGCAATCGGACTGGGCCAGCGCACCCTGCGCAGCGGCCAGCCAATGGCTGCCGGAGTGGCTCACTGAGCAGGCGCGCCAGACCCCGCAGCGCATCGCGCTGGTGTGGGACGGTGGCCAGATGGACTTCGTCGAACTGCACACCCGGGCCAACCGTCTGGCCCATTACCTGCGCGACAAAGGCGTTGGCCCGGACGTTTGCGTGGCCATCGCCTGCGAACGTTCGCCGCAACTGCTGATCGGCCTGCTGGCGATCCTCAAGGCCGGTGGCGCCTACGTGCCGCTGGACCCGGAGTACCCGGCCGAACGCCTGGCCTACATGCTCAGCGACAGCGGTGTTGAATTGCTGCTGACGCAAACCCGATTGCTTGAGTGCCTGCCAGCGACTGACGGCGTCAGCGTGATCGCCATGGACACCCTGCACCTGGACGGCTGGCCGAGCCATGCGCCGGGGTTGCACCTGCACGGCGACAACCTTGTCTATGTGATTTACACCTCCGGCTCCACGGGCCAGCCCAAAGGCGTCGGCAACACCCACGCCGCGCTGGCCGAGCGCCTGCAATGGATGCAGGACACTTACCGCCTGAACGAAACCGATGTGCTGATGCAAAAGGCGCCGATCAGTTTCGATGTTTCGGTGTGGGAGTGCTTCTGGCCGCTGATCACTGGCGCACGTTTGCTGATCGCCGGTCCCGGCGAACACCGCGATCCGCACCGCATCGCGCAGCTGGTGCAAGCGTACGGCGTGACCACATTGCACTTCGTGCCGCCGCTGCTTTCGCTGTTCATCGAGGAACCGTTGAGCGCTGAATGCACCAGCCTGCGCCGGGTGTTCTCCGGGGGCGAGGCCTTGCCGGCGGAGCTGCGCAACCGGGTGCTGGCGCAACTGCCGGCGGTGCAACTGCACAACCGCTACGGACCGACTGAAACCGCAATCAACGTCACCCACTGGCAATGCTCCAGCGCCGATGGCGAACGCTCGCCGATTGGCCGGCCGCTGGGCAATGTGATTTGCCGCGTGCTCGACAGTGATCTCAATCCCGTTCCGGTCGGTGTGCCGGGTGAGTTGTGCATCAGCGGCGTTGGCCTGGCCCGTGGTTACCTCGGTCGCCCGGCGTTGACCGCCGAACGCTTCGTGGTCGATCCGTTGGGCGAGCCGGGCGCGCGCCTGTATCGCACTGGCGACCGGGCGCGCTGGACGGCGGATGGCGTGATCGAATACCTCGGCCGTCTCGATCAGCAGGTCAAGTTGCGCGGGTTCCGCGTCGAGCCGGAGGAAATCCAGGCGCGCCTGCTGGCCCAGGACGGCGTTGCGCAAGCCGTGGTGCTGGTGCGCGACACCGTGGCCGGGGCGCAGTTGATTGGTTACTACACCGCAGCGAACTATGCCGGGGAGGAAGCCGGGCAAACCGCCCGCCTGAAAAGCGCTTTGGCCGCCGAACTGCCCGAATACATGGTCCCGGCACAATTGATGCGCCTGGAACAAATGCCCCTCGGCCCGAGCGGCAAACTCGATCGCCGTGCCTTGCCGGAACCGCAGTGGCAGGTTCGCGAACACGTCGAGCCAGTGACTGAACTGGAGCAACACGTCGCCGGAATCTGGCGCGAAGTGCTGGGCCTGGCGCAAGTCGGTTTGCGCGATGATTTTTTTGCCCTCGGCGGCCACTCGCTGCTGGCCACGCAAATCATCTCCCGCACCCGCCAGGCCTGCGATGTCGAGTTGCCGCTGCGGGTACTGTTCGAACACAGCGAACTCGGTGCATTTGCCGAACAGGTTCGCCTGATCCAGGTCAGTGGCAGCACCAACAAGCAGCCGCCCATTGAAAAAGTCGACCGCAGCCAACCGGTGCCGCTGTCCTATTCCCAGCAGCGCATGTGGTTCCTCTGGCAGATGGAGCCGGACAGCCCGGCCTACAACGTCGGGGGCATGGCGCGGTTGCGTGGCGTGCTCGACGTAGCGCGTTTCGAGGCGGCGCTGCAAGCCCTGATCCTGCGTCACGAAACCCTGCGCACCACGTTTCCGAGCATCGACGGCGTCGCCCGCCAGCAAGTACACGGGCAAACCGGCGTGCGCATGGATTGGAAGGATTTCACCGCGCTGGATGCTGAAGTCCGCGAGTGGCAGGTCCAGCAACTGGCCGACGATGAAGCGCACCAGCCATTCGATCTGGAAACCGGACCGCTGCTGCGCGCCTGTCTGGTCAAGACCGCCGAACAGGAACACTACTTCGTTCTGACCCTGCACCACATCGTCACCGAAGGCTGGGCAATGGACATTTTTGCCCGGGAACTGAGCGCGCTGTACGAAGCGTTCGTCGATGATCGTGAATCACCGCTGGCGCCATTGCCGGTGCAGTACCTGGATTACAGCGTGTGGCAGCGTCAGTGGCTGGAGTCCGGCGAGCGTCAGCGCCAGCTCGATTACTGGAGCGCGCAACTGGGCCGCGAACACCCATTGTTGGAGTTGCCGACCGACCGTCCGCGTCCGTCGGTGCAAAGCCATCAGGGTGAGTTGTATCGCTTTGACCTCAGTGATGAGCTCGCGGCACGGGTTCGCGCCTTCAACGGGCAAAACGGCCTGACCCTGTTCATGACCATGACCGCCGCCCTGGCCACGCTGCTGTACCGCTACAGCGGCCAGACCGACCTGCGTATCGGCGCGCCGGTGGCCAACCGCATTCGACCGGAGAGCGAAGGGCTGATCGGCGCATTCCTCAACACCCAGGTGCTGCGCTGCCAGCTCGACGGGCAGATGTCTGTCGGCGAGTTGTTCGAGCTGGTGCGCCACACGGTGATCGAAGGCCAGTCCCATCAGGACCTGCCGTTCGATCATCTGGTGGAAGCCTTGCAACCACCCCGAAGCGCGGCCTACAACCCGTTGTTCCAGGTGATGTGCAACGTGCAGCGCTGGGAGTTCCAGCAAAGCCGCACCCTGGCCGGCATGACGGTCGAGTACCTGGCCAACGATGCCCGCGCGACCAAGTTCGACCTCAACCTGGAAGTCACCGACCTCGACCATCGCCTGGGTTGCTGCCTGACCTACAGCACCGATCTGTTCGACGAAGCGCGTATCGCGCAAATGGCCCGGCATTGGCGCAATCTTCTGCAAGCACTGATTGCCGATCCGCAGCAGCGCTTGAGTGAGTTGCCGCTGCTGGCCGGTGGCGAACAACAACACCTGCTCGACAGCCTTGGCGTCGAGCCGGGCGAACATCGGCTGGATCAGTGCATCCATCACCTGTTCGCCGAGCAAGCGTTGACGCGCAAAGACGCTCCGGCCCTGACCTTCGCCGGGCAGACCCTGAGCTACGCCGAACTCGACAACCGCGCCAACCGCCTCGCGTGGATGCTGCGTGAACGCGGTGTCGGTCCGCAGGTGCGCGTGGGCCTGGCACTGGAGCGCTCGCTGGAGATGGTTGTCGGCCTGCTGGCGATCCTCAAGGCTGGCGGCGCCTATGTGCCGCTGGATCCGGAGTACCCGCTGGACCGCTTGCACTACATGATCGAAGACAGCGGCATCGGTTTGCTGCTCAGCGATGCGGCGATGTTCAAGGCTTTGGGCGAATTGCCGGCGACCGTCGGCCGCTGGTGCCTTGAAGAAGACGCGGCGGCACTGGTCAGTTACCCGGCCACCGAGCTGCCGCTGATCAGCCTGGCGCAGCATCAGGCGTACCTGATCTACACCTCGGGCTCGACCGGCAAGCCGAAAGGCGTGGTGGTGTCCCACGGCGAAATCGCCATGCATTGCCGCGCGGTGATCGAGCGCTTCGCCATGCGCGCCGATGACTGCGAACTGCACTTCTATTCGATCAACTTCGACGCTGCCACGGAGCGTTTGCTGGTGCCGTTGCTCAGCGGTGCGCAAGTGGTGCTGCGGGCTCAAGGGCAGTGGGACGCGGAAGAAATCTGTGGCCTGATCCGTCGTCATCACATCAATGTCCTCGGTTTCACGCCGAGCTACGGCAGCCAGTTGGCGCAATGGCTGGCAACGCAAAATGAAACCCTGCCGGTGCGCATGATCATCACCGGCGGCGAAGCGCTGACCGGTGAACACCTGGCACGCATTCGCGCAGCCTTCCAGCCGATCCAGTTCTTCAACGCCTACGGCCCGACCGAAACCGTGGTCATGCCGCTGGCCGGTCTCGCCCCTGAAGTACTGGAAGAGGGCGCCGCAAGCGTACCGATCGGCAGCGTGATCGGCGATCGCGTGGCCTACATTCTCGACGCCGACCTGGCGTTGGTGCCGCAAGGCGCGACGGGCGAGTTGTACGTCGGTGGCGCGGGCCTGGCCCAGGGTTATCACCAGCGTCCGGGCATGACCGCGGAGCGCTTTGTCGCCGATCCGTTTGCCGCCGGCGGCGGGCGTATCTACCGCACCGGCGACCTGGTGCGCCAGCGCGTCGATGGCCTGGTGGAATACCTCGGTCGCATCGACCATCAAGTGAAGATTCGCGGCTTCCGCATCGAGCTCGGTGAAATCGAAACCTGTCTGCTGGAGCACGAATCGATCCGTGAAGCGGTGGTGCTGGCGCTCGATGCACCGAGCGGCAAGCAACTGGTCGGCTATCTGGTGACTGACGTCGCCGAACAGAGCGAAGCACAGCAATCGGTCTTGCGCGAGGCCCTCAAGGCGCATCTGAAATCGCAACTGCCAGACTACATGGTGCCCACGCACCTGATCCTGCTGGGCAGCATGCCGCTGACCGCCAACGGCAAACTCGACCGCCGCGCTCTCCCGGCGCCGGACCCGGAGCTGAATCGCCATCACTACGTAGCGCCGAGCAACGAGCTTGAAGTGAGCCTCGCGCAGATCTGGTGCGAAGTGCTGAACGTCGGACAGGTCGGCCTCAACGACAACTTCTTCGAGTTGGGCGGTGACTCGATCCTGTCGATCCAGGTGGTCAGCCGGGCACGGCAGCAGGGCATTCACTTCAGCCCTCGCGACCTGTTCCAGCACCAGACCGTGCAGACCCTCGCCGCGGTGGCCAGCCGCACCGAGCAGGTCAGCGCCGAGCAGGGTTTGATCATGGGTGATTCGCGTCTGACGCCGATCCAGCACTGGTTTTTCGACACCGATATCCCGCAGCGCCAGCACTGGAACCAGGCGTTGTTGCTGCAACCGACCGCACCTCTGGAGCCCCATCGACTGGAGCAAGCGCTGCTGGCGGTAATCGAACAGCACGACGCCTTGCGTCTGCGCTTCAGCAAGGTCACCGGTCAGTGGCAAGCACAGCATCAGCCGATTTCCGAGGCGCCGGTGCTGTGGCAGGTACGCGTTTCGTCGATGGATAAATGCCACGCCCTGTTCGCCGATGCCCAGCGCAGCCTCGACCTCGAAGAGGGACCGCTAATACGCGTGTTGCTGGTCGATGGTCCCGAGGGCCAGCAACGGCTGTTCATCGCGATTCACCACTTGGTCGTCGATGGCGTTTCATGGCGCGTGCTACTGGACGATCTGCAAACCGTGTATCGCCAACTGCACGCGCAGCAGTCGGTGAAACTGCCAGCGAAAACCAGCGCCTTCAAAGACTGGGCCGCTCGCTTGCAGGCCTACGCCGGCAGCGATTCCTTGCGCGAGGAACTGGATTGGTGGCAGGCACACCTGGCCGGACCAATTGCCGATCTGCCCTGCGATCACCCCGAGGGCGGGCGGCAGAACCGGCATGGGCAAAGCGTCAGCGTGCGTCTCGACAGCGAGCGTACCCGGCAGTTGCTGCAACAGGCACCGAGTGCCTATCGCACCCAGGTCAACGACTTGCTGCTGACCGCATTGGCCCGCGTGCTGTGCCGCTGGAGCGGTCAGCCATCGGCGCTGATTCAACTGGAAGGCCACGGCCGCGAAGCGCTGTTCGACGACATCGACCTGACCCGCACCGTCGGCTGGTTCACCAGCGCTTATCCGCTGCGCCTGACCCCGTCGAACATCGAAGAAGCGGCCGGGCAGGGCGCGTCGATCAAGGCGATCAAGGAGCAACTGCGTGCCGTGCCGCACAAAGGCCTGGGCTATGGCGTGCTGCGCTATCTCGCCGATGACCGGAGTCGCCAGCGCATGGCCGGGTTGCCGGTGGCGCCGATCACCTTCAACTACCTCGGCCAGTTCGACCAGAGCTTCGGCGCGGACGCGCTGTTCCATCCACTGGATGAAGCCCTTGGCGCGGCCCACGATGGCAATGCCCCGCTACCCAACGAGCTGAGCGTCGACGGTCAGGTGTATGGCGGTGAACTGGTACTGCGCTGGACTTTCAGCGCAGAACGCTTCGATGGGCAAACCATCAACGAGTTGGCAGATGCCTACCTCGGTGAGTTGAGCAGCTTGATCGAGCATTGCCTGCGCGACGACGCGGGCGGCCTGACGCCGTCGGACTTCCCGCTGGCGAATCTCAGCCAGACGCAACTGGATGCGCTGCCGGTCCCGGCCGCCGCCATCGAAGACGTCTACCCGCTGACCCCTATGCAGGAAGGCATGCTGCTGCACACCTTGCTGGAGCCGGGCACCGGCCTGTACTACATGCAGGACCGCTACCGCATCAACAGCGAGCTCGACCCGCAGCGTTTCGCCCAGGCCTGGCAAGCAGTGATCGCCCGCCACGAAGCCTTGCGCGCGTCCTTTTGCTGGAACGTCGGAGAAGACATGCTGCAAGTGATCCACAAACCGGGCGACACGCCGATCGAATACCTCGACTGGAGCGATCTCGCCGAAGCCGAGCAGGAGTCGAAACTGCAATCCCTGCTCAAGACCGAACGCGAGGCCGGGTTCGATCTGCTCAACCAGGCGCCGTTCCACTTGCGTTTGATCCGTGTGGGCGAGGCGCGCTACTGGTTCATGATGAGCAACCACCACATCCTCATCGATGCCTGGTGCCGTTCGCTGCTGATGAGCGATTTCTTCGAAATCTACAGCGCCCTCGGCGAAGGCCGGGAAGCGCAGTTGGCGATGCCGCCACGTTATCGCGACTACATCGGCTGGCTGCAGCACCAAAGCCTGGCTGAAGCACGGCAATGGTGGAAAACCAATCTGCAGGGGTTCGAACGGACCACGCCTATCCCGAGCGACCGGCCATTGCTGCGCGAACATGCCGGCGACAGCGGCGGCATGATCGTCGGCGACCGCTACACAAGGCTCGATGCCCGGGACGGCGTGCAATTGCGCGAACTGGCCCAGGCCCATCAGCTGACCATCAATACCTTCGCCCAGGCGGCGTGGGCACTGGTGCTGCGACGCTTGAGCGGGGATCGCGACGTGCTGTTCGGCGTCACCGTGGCCGGGCGTCCGGTGGACATGCCACAGATGCAGCGCACCGTCGGCCTGTTCATCAACAGCATCGCGCTGCGGGTGAAAATGCCCGAGGACGGCCAGCGTTGCAGTGTGCGCCAGTGGCTCAGCGGTCTGCTCGACCACAACATGCAACTGCGTGAATACGAATACCTGCCGCTGGTGAACATCCAGGAGCAAAGCGAACTGCCCAAGGGCCAGCCGCTGTTCGACAGCCTGTTCGTGTTCGAAAACGCCCCGGTTGAAGTCTCGGTGCTGGACCGTGCGCAGAGCCTCAACGCGACCTCGGATTCGGGGCGGACCCATACCAACTTCCCGCTCACGGCCGTGTGCTATCCGGGGGATGACCTGGGCTTGCACCTGTCCTACGACCAGCGCTACTTCGATGAGACCACGGTCGAGCGCATGCTCGGTGAGTTCAAGCGTCTGCTGCTGGCGTTGGTGGAAGGTTTCCATGGCGACATGGCTGACCTGCCGTTGCTGGGGGCCGAGGAGCAGGATTTCCTCATCCAGGGCTGCAACCAGAGCGAGCAGGATTACCCGCTGGAGCAGAGCTACGTTGCACTGTTTGAAACCCAGGTTGCCCGGAACCCGCAGCGGATTGCCGCCAGTTGCCTGGACCGCCAGTACAGTTATCTGGAGCTGAACCAGCGCAGCAACCGCCTCGGCCATGCATTGATCGCCGCCGGTGTCGGGCGCGATCAGCCAGTGGCCTTGCTGGCCGAACGCAGCCTCGATTTGCTGGGCATGATCATCGGCAGCTTCAAGGCGGGGGCGGGTTACCTGCCGCTGGACCCGGGTTTGCCGAGTCAGCGTCTGAACCGGATCATCGATCTGAGCCGCACGCCGTTGCTGGTGTGCACGCAAGCGTGTCGTGAGCAGGCGCAGGCCTTGCTTGAGGCGTTCGGCTGCTCCAGCCGGCCACGGCTGCTGGTCTGGGAGGAGGTCCAGACCCTGGCGGTGTCGGCGGACAATCCTGGCGTCTTCAGCGGCCCGGACAACCTCGCCTACGTGATCTACACCTCCGGTTCCACCGGTTTGCCCAAAGGCGTGATGGTCGAACAGTGCGGCATGCTCAACAACCAGTTGAGCAAGGTGCCGTACCTGAACCTGAGCGACGCCGACGTGATCGCGCAAACCGCGTCGCAAAGCTTCGATATTTCCGTGTGGCAGTTCCTCGCGGCGCCGTTGTTCGGCGCACGGGTGGACATCGTGCCGAACACCATCGCCCACGATCCCCAAGGTTTGCTCGCTCATGTGCAAAGCCAGGGCATCACCGTGCTGGAAAGCGTGCCTTCGCTGATCCAGGGCATGCTCGCCCAGGAACGCATGAGCCTCGACGGCTTGCGCTGGATGCTGCCGACGGGGGAAGCGATGCCGCCGGAACTGGCGCATCAATGGTTGCTGCGCTATCCGCAGATCGGCCTCGTGAATGCCTACGGCCCGGCGGAGTGCTCGGATGACGTGGCGTTCTTCCGGGTTGATTTGGCGTCGACTCGCGGCAGCTACCTGCCGATCGGTACGCCGACCGACAACAATAAGTTGTACCTGCTCGACGGAGCGCTGGAACTGGTGCCGCTGGGCGCGGTGGGTGAGCTGTGCGTGGCGGGGACCGGAGTCGGTCGCGGCTATGTCGGCGATCCGCTGCGCACCGCCCCGGTATTTGTGCCGAACCCGTTCGGCGCACCGGGTGAACGCCTGTATCGCACCGGCGACCTGGCCCGCCGTCGCAGTGACGGTGTGCTGGAATACGTCGGCCGTGTCGATCATCAGGTGAAGATCCGTGGTTACCGTATCGAACTGGGTGAAATCGAGGCTCGCCTGCATGAACAAGCGGAAATTCGTGACGCAGCGGTCAGTGTGCAGGAAGGGGCGAACGGCAAGCATCTGGTGGGCTATCTGGTCGCGGCGGATGTTGCGTTCGATCCGGCTGAACGCCTGGAGCGCATCAAGCAACGCCTGCGTGCCGAATTGCCGGAATACATGGTGCCGCTGCACTGGCTGTGGCTGGACAAGCTGCCGCTCAACGCCAACGGCAAACTGGACCGCAAGGCTTTGCCTGCGCTGGAGATCGGCCAGCTGCAAAGCCAGGATTACCAGGCACCACGCAATGAGCTGGAGCAGGCCCTGGCAGACATCTGGGCCGAGGTGTTGAAGGTCGAGAAGGTGGGCGTTCGCGACAACTTCTTCGAGTTGGGCGGGCATTCGCTGCTGGCCACGCAAATCGCCTCGCGGGTGCAGAAAACCCTGCAACAGGAGGTGCCGTTGCGGGCGATGTTCGAATGCAGCACGGTGGAAGAACTGGCCCGGTACATTGACGGGTTGGCGGCCAGCGAGCTCACCGGGGAGAAGGTGGATCGCTTGAATGATTTGATGGCGGAGCTGGAGGGGCTTTGATTCCCTGGCGTCTGTAATGGCCCCATCGCGAGCAAGCTCGCTCCCACAGTAGTTTGTGGTGATCACATCATCTGTGATCGGCATAAATCGCTATGGGGCGAGCTTGCCCGCGAAGGTGGCACAAACGCATACACTCCAGCGATTGACGAGGGATGGCCTGCCGCTCAGTCTTCCGGCTCCATTTTTACTCGCGGAAACAGTCGATGCCCTTCGTAACGATAGACGGACAGGCCCTTCACTACATCGATCAAGGCACCGGCCCGGCGGTTCTGCTGGCCGGTAGTTACCTGTGGGACCAGGCCATGTGGGCGCCGCAGATTGCTGCGCTCTCGCAGCAGTATCGTGTGATCGCCCTGGACCTGTGGGGGCACGGCCAATCCGGGCCGTTGCCTGTCGGTACGACGTCCCTGGATGACCTGGCGCGTCAGGCCCTGGTCCTGCTCGATCATCTGGATATCGAACGGGTCACGCTGGTCGGCCTGTCGGTTGGCGGCATGTGGGGCGTGCGCCTGGCCTTATCGGCAGCGCACCGGCTCAATGGCCTGGTGTTGATGGACACCTACGTCGGCGCCGAACCGGAGCCGACTCGCCAGTATTACTTTTCACTGTTGAAGCAGATCGAGGAGGCGGGTGTTATCACGCCAGCGTTGCTGGATATCGTGGTGCCGATTTTCTTCCGGACAGGCCTTGATCAGCAGTCGGCGCTCTACCGGGATTTTCATGCTTCCCTGGCGGCTCTACCTGCGGATCGCCTGCGTGAAAGCATCGTGCCGATGGGGCGGATTACGTTTGGGCGCGATGATCAGTTATCGCGTCTGGGCGAACTGGATGCGGCGAACACGCTGGTGATGTGCGGCGATCAGGACAAGCCTCGGCCACCGGGTGAAGCCCGTGATATGGCCGAGTTGATTGGCTGCCCGTGGGTGCTGGTGCCGGAGGCGGGGCATATTTCCAATCTGGAGAATCCGGACTTTGTCACCCAAGCGCTGCTGGAGTTTTTGGCTGAGCGCAATCCGGCGTAGGGTTTGCAAAAAAGATCGTCCGAACGCGGCCCGCGTTCGGACGATCTTTTGATCTTGCTTACTTCGGTCCGAGAATCTTCGCCAGTTTGTCCGGTGACGGCGCGCCTTGCTGCTGTTGCAGATTGCCCTTGTCGTCCATGTAGAAAATCGCCGGCGTCGCCTGCAACTCCAGTTCTTCCATCAATTGCATGTTGGCCGCGAACTTTGCCTGAATCGCCGGCGGCACTTCCTTCAAGGCCTTGAGCGAACTGTCCTTGCCGGAGGCTTCGTGGTCCTGCAGGGCTTTTTCCGGGTCCTTGGCTGCGAGCAGTGCGGCGGATTTCCCCGGGCTGTCTTCACGGATGATGCCCACCATGATGTGGCGCAACTGCACCTTGCCAGCCTTGACCCACGGCCGGGCCTGTTCCCAGAACATGTTGCAGTATGGGCAGTTCGGGTCACTGAACAGGTACACCACGCGCGGTGCATCCTTCTTGCCGTCGCCGATCCAGTTGCTGGTTTCGAACTTGGCCCAGACTTCCTTGGCCATCGGGGCATACACCAGTTTCTGCAATGGCGCGCTGCTCAGGTCATTGCCCTCGGCGTCATACAGGTTGCCCAGCAACACGTGTTTGCCATCCGGGGTCAGGTACAGCGCCATGCCGCGGTTCTGGTATTGCGCGGCATAACCGCGCAAGCCGTCGGGGGCGTCGAACTGGCCGACGATTTTCGCGCCCTTGGCCTCGATTTTCTTGATCGCATCGGGCAACTCTTCGGCCTGCACCGATGGCAGGTGCAACACGGCAGCACCGAGGCTCAGGGTCAGCAGGTGGCGGAGGCGGGACATGGCAGTTTCCTTGAAGAGGTGACGGGTACGGTGTCGAAGTTTTCCAGCGCGCGGGCCAGGCTGGCTTCCGACAACTCGCCCAGATGGCTGCCCAGCAGGCGACCCTCGGGGTTGTAGAACAGCGTAGTCGGTAGCGCCATGGAACCGACGGCCTGGCTCAGGCGTCCGCTGCCGTCGAACAGCACGTTGGACAGGCTCAGGCCTTGGGTTTCCAGAAAGGTCGCGACGCTTTGCATGCTTTCCGCCTGATTGACGAACAGGAACGTCAGGTCCGGTCGTTGTTGCTGGGCGTTTTCCAGCACCGGCATTTCCCGGCGGCACGGCGGGCACCAGGTGGCCCAGAGATTGATCACCAACGGGCCGCCCTTGTAGTCGGCCAGTTGCACGGTTTCGCCGGCGGCGTTGCGCAGGGTGATTTCCGGCAGGCGTGTGCCTTGCTCGTAAATCGACAGGGAGAAGGTCGCCAACAGCCAGAACGCCAGGCCACTGGCCACGCCAAAGCCCAATGGACGGCGCAGACCCGGGCGACGCCAGCCGCGATACAGCGTGGCGAGCAACACCACGACCACCCCCGGCCAGGCGAGAAAACCGCCATCGCGCAGGTCGATGACCTGCCACGGATCATTGCGATAGTGCACCCAATAGGCCGCCACGAAACTGATTCGGGCCGCCAGCATGCCCAGCAGAAACAGGCTGAACAGCACCGACTCGGGGTTTTCACCACCGCGCCTGGCAACCCGCCAGCCGACAAAGGTGGCCAGCGCCAGCGCACTGATCAGCAGCAGGTGATTAAGCGCAATGGCAAAGGTGCCGAGGGTGAAGGTCAGCATTAACGGGCGTCTCGGGTGATGGTCCAGCGTTGCAGGAAAGTGTCGGCATCGACCTCGCCGGTGATGCGTTGGCTGCGCCGCTCTTCGCCGTCCGCGCCAATCCACAGCAGGCTCGGCGGCCCTGGCACTTTGTAGCGGCCGAGCAGTTCGCGGCTGGCGGCATTGTCGGCGGTGACGTCCAGTCGGAGCAAGCGCACATCGCTCAAGGCTTCGAGGACATGAGGTTTGCCGAAGACCTGCTTTTCCATGACTTTGCACGACACGCACCAGTCGGCGTAGTAGTCCAGCAGCACCCACTGGCCCTGAGCGTGTGCGGCGTCGAGTTCCCGTTGCAGTGCCTGCGGATCCTTGACGGTGGTGAAGGCATCGTGGCCAACCGGCACGGTGGCCACAGCCTGGTTCGAGGCGCGGTAGACCAGCAATGGCTTGAACGGATCATCACTGCCAGCGGCCGCACCGATCACCAATAGGCCACCCCATAAACCGAGCAGCAACGAACTGGCGCCAAACAGGTGCGCGATACGACCAAAACCTTCGGACTGTTTCCAGGCGCTGTAGGCCGCGATCAACAGCAGCGCACCGCACAATCCGACCCACAGGGATTCGTCCAGCACCGGGCGCAGCATCAGCAATGCAGTGGCGAGGAACAGGAAGCCGAAAATGCCTTTGACCAGGTTCATCCAGGCGCCGGGCTTGGGCATGAAGCGATTGCCGACGGTCACCAGCAGCAACAGCGGTACACCGATGCCGATGCCCATGGCGAACAGAATCAACCCGCCATGCAGCGCGTTACCGCTTTGCGCGATGTAGAGCAGGGCGCCGGCCAGTGGGGCGGTCATGCACGGTCCCACCAGCAGACCGGACAGCGCCCCTAGCACCCCGGCGCCGATCAGGTTGCCGCCGCGTTGATTGCGCGAGACGTTTTCCAGGCGATCACGCACGGCCACCGGCAGTTGCAGTTCGAAGAAGCCGAACATCGGCAGCGCCAGCAGTACGAATATCGCCGCGAAACTGCCCAGCAGCCAAGGGTTCTGCAACCAGGCTTGCAGGTTCGCCCCGAGAGAGGCGGCCAGTACACCCAGCGCCGCATACACTAGCGCCATGCTGATTACGTAACTGCTGGCCAGGGCGAATCCACGTCTGGGTGTGGCGCCGCTGCCAACGATCAATCCAGCCAGAATCGGCAGCATCGGTAATGAACAAGGCGTGAAGGCCAGCAACAGGCCCAGGCCGAAGAACAGCAAAAGGCTCCAGCCCAGCGCCCGTTGTTGCAAGCTGCTGGCTAGCGCCTGGTCCGGTGCTTCAGTGGCTGCATTCAGCGCATTGGTGTTGCCCAGGTCCACGACCCTGGTCTGTGGCGGATAACACAAGCCGGCATCGGCGCAGCCCTGGTAACTGACCTTGACCTGACCGCTGGCGCCAGCGGGAATCTTCAGCTCCAGGCCTTGGCGGTAGACTTGCTGTTCACCGAAAAACTCGTCGCTGTGCGCTTCACCTTCCGGCAGCGGGGGGTGCTGTTCGACAGGCAATCCGTCGAACTTCAAGCGTTTTTGGTACAGGTAATAGCCGTCGGTGATCTGCCAATAGAGCTGGGTTTCACCGGATTCCAGACGTTCAGAGGTATACGTGAAGGCTTTATCAACCGGGAGAAATTCAGGTTTGGTGTCGAACGGATTGGTTCCGGGCGCCGCTTGAACCAGGCAGGTAAATAGCCAGAGGAAAAAAACAAAAATACCGCGCATCGAAAAAGCCTTAAAAACTGCTATTGCCGAGCACGATGATGGCCGCCGATTAACCGGATGTTAACGAACTGATTCGCGCTGAAAACCGGGTTCACAGCGCGAATCGTCGTCACGGGATTAACGAGGGTCGCTATAGGTCAATCGGTATTCCGACATTGGCGGATGCGTGCGTTTCCACTCCTGTGCAAATGCTTTGCCGGCTGCTTTATCTGTTTCGGACAACGTTTCGGCAATCTGTGAAAAAACATCTGAGATGTTTTGGTATCCCTTGAACTCTTTGTGGCTTTCCATAATCAGCCACATGAGGCCGTAGGCGTTGACTAGATTCTCTTCGAGGCCGTACTCGACATCGATGCCATTTTCATCGTGGTATGCACCGCCAAGCGCATACGCGTAATAGCGCAGAGACCAAACGTCGTTTGTTTCCGTCCATTTAAGCAGCCATTCCTTTCTGACGGGAAGATCATGGCTGATGTGCGGACGATTGCTGTACCAATGTATCGCTTTCGGGAACCCGGCATCGGCTGCACGTTTGAGCCAGCCATCGATAGCCGTTTCGCGTTCATCCGTGTTCGGAATGAGGGAATGATCGTTGTCATAATGCACAGCAAGACTGTATTGCGCTTCGAGAAATCCTGCTTCTGCAGATTTTTTCATCCATTCGATATCTTTGGTTAGTTCATAAAGTTGCAGCATGGCTTCGCTGTCGCCGTGATCGGCGCGCTCCTCTGCAAGCTCTTTCGCTTTGGCGAGCGAGGTTTCATCAGCTAATCGCAGTAAGGCACGGACGTCGCCCTGGGCGCCGGCCTTTACGTACCATTCTCTCTCTGCATGGGTTTTATCCTCCTCTTTGAGACTTCTTTCCCGGAGTGTGATGACCTGTGCGAGTGCATACTGCGAATCGCGGTCCCCTGCGGTGGCGGCAATCATGAGATAGGCCTCCGATTCCCGATATTCCCCCAGGTTGTAAAGTTGCAGACCTTTTTTCCTGGCGGCTTTTTGCTCATCGTTCAGTTGGGTGATCAGTGAGCCAAGCGTGTTGAGCAAATTGAACAAAGACGTCAATGCGTCCGCGTGTATATACATGGTCAATACCTGTGTTGATGGAAGTTTGGGTGGTACGTCACACAGGTTATTCAGGCAGGAGGGTGCAGGTGCGGTACATATTTATAGGATGCCCGACAAACCATCAGTCTTGAGAAATGACTGTCAGCAGCCGGTCAAGGCATAATCCTGGCTTAACCCGGTGTCTTTTTAATCAATGTCTTTCGACAGGGTTTTCCATGCACATACTGGTTTGCGAAGACGATGAATTGATCGCCAGCGGTATCGTCGCCGGCCTGACCGCCCAGGGCCTGACCGTGGAACACGTCGCCACGGCGTCCGCCGCACGGGCGATGCTCAAGGTCGCGGAGTTTGATGTCATGGTGCTCGATCTCGGCCTGCCCGATGAAGATGGCCTCAAGTTGCTGCAGCAGTTGCGTCACCATGGCCTGGAAATCCCGGTGCTGATCCTCACCGCCCGGGACTCGGTCACTGACCGCGTCGATGGCCTGCAAGCCGGCGCCGACGATTATCTGCTCAAGCCGTTCGACTTGCGCGAGCTCGCTGCGCGCTTGCACACGCTGTTGCGGCGGGTGGCGGGGCGCAGCGTCAACCTGATCGAGCATGGTGCCCTGACCTACGACCCGAGCAGCCGCGAAACCACGCTCGCGGGGCAGCCGGTGGACCTGTCGCGTCGTGAGCAATCTTTGTTGCAGGCCTTGCTGCATAACCGTGGCCGCGTGTTGTCCACCGAGCAACTCAAGGACAGCGTCTACGGTTTCAACGACGAGCTGGAAAGCAACGCCCTCAACGTCCATATCCATCACTTGCGGCGCAAGCTCGGCAACGGCATTGTCGAGACCGTGCGCGGCCTGGGCTATCGCCTGGGGCCGGCTGATGGCGGAGAAGAATCGAAGTGATGAGCCTGCGTTTGCGCCTGAGCCTGACGCTCGGAGCCGCCTTTGCCTTGATCTGGGCCCTGGCCGCGGCCTGGATGCTCAGCGATTTGCGCAATCAAATGATGTTTTCCCTCGACCAGCGGCTGGTGGCGTCGGCGCGCATGGTCGCCGGACTGATGGAGCAACTGCCGCCCGTGCCGAGCAAGGGCGAGGGCACTCATTTCAGCGCCGAACAACTGAACATTCCGGGCGGCATGGCGTGCCAGGTCAGCTCGTTGCGCGGTGAGATCCTCGCCCGCAGTCACACCGATCCGCAGCAGACCCTGGAGGCCGAGAAACTTGGTTTTCACGATCAGATGATCGACGGCGCGCCGTGGCGCAGTTTTACCCTGGCCCGTGGCGATCTGCGCATCACTACCGCCGACCGGCAGATCGAGCGCGAGGCGTTGAACATGTCGATTCTGCTGGCCGCTTCGGTTCCGGTGGGCGTGGCGCTGCTCGGTTGCCTGTGTTTGCTCTGGCTGGGCATCGGCCAGGGGCTGGCGCCCCTCAACCGCATGCGCGACGCCTTGATGCGCCGCAGCGCCGACTCCCTCGAACCGTTGCAGATCCAGCCACTGCCCAGCGAGCTGCAACCCTTGCTGGAAACCCAGAACCAATTGCTCCAGCGCATCGGCAAGACCATCGAGCGCGAACGTCGCCTGACCGGTGACGCGGCCCACGAACTGCGCAGCCCGCTGACCGCGATCAAGACCCACCTGCAAGTGGCGCGGATGACTGACGGCAGCGCCCGGGACCAGTCCCTGGCCCGGGCCGAAGAGGGTGCCGACCGCATGCACCGGACCCTCGAACAATTGCTGTTGCTGGCGCGCGTCGAAGGCAGTCTGTCGTTTGACGACGGTGTGCAATGCAACGCCGAGCAAGTGGCGAAGCTGGCGATCCAGGACGCGGCGAGCGGCGATCGCCAGCGCATCAGGTTTCAGGCACCGGGCAAGGTATCCGCCGCGCCGGTACAAATGCCCGCCGTGTTGTCGATTGCCGCGCTGCGCAACTTGCTCGACAACGCACTGCGCCATACCCCCGCCGACAAAACAGTGGAGTTGAGCCTGGAGACCACCGGCAATCGTGTGCAGTTCGTGGTGCGCGATCATGGGTCGGGGATTGCCGAAGAAGACCTGCAACATCTGACCCAGCGCTTCTGGCGCAACGGCCAGAGCACCGGTTGTGGTCTGGGACTGGCGATTGTCCAGGCCATCGTTCAGCGTTGCGGTTGCACCCTGCATTTCGATAGCCGGCCGGACGGCTTGCGGGTTGAGCTGACGATGCCGCTGCAACCGGTCTGAAAAACACCGCTGAACCCTGTGGGAGCGGGCTTGCTCGCGAAGGCGGCGTAACAGTCGACATAAATGTTGAATGTGATGGCCTCTTCGCGAGCAAGCCCGCTCCCACAGGGTATTGCGGTGACCGCCAAGAAAGCGGATTGAAAGTCTAAATCCCCGCCTCGCTGATGCGTTTCCAAAGCAGGAAAACCTGACAAGTGCGCCCCGTGACCGGAGCGCGCACCTGCCCGGTGTGCAGTTTTGGTCACTATCCACAGCGTATTGAGGGGTCGAGAGATGTCAGTCGCTACCAGCCTTATCGAAGAGCAGCCGGCGACGTCCGCCGAGACGCTTTATCAATTCAACGAATCGCCGCTGCTGGCCCGTCAGAGCCGGCAGGAATCCAACGCCCGCAGCTATCCACGACGCATCCCCTTGGCACTCAAGCGCGCCAAGGGCATCTACGTCGAGGATGTCGAAGGCCGAACCTTCATCGATTGCCTGGCCGGAGCCGGAACCCTGGCCCTGGGGCACAACCACCCGGTGGTGATCGAAGCCATCCAGCAAGTGCTGAGCGATGAACTGCCGCTGCATACCCTCGACCTGACCACGCCGGTCAAGGACCGGTTCGTCCAGGACTTGTTCGGCTTGCTGCCACCAGCCCTGGCCGCTGAAGCGAAGATCCAGTTCTGCGGCCCGACCGGTACCGACGCCGTGGAAGCGGCACTGAAACTGGTGCGTACCGCCACTGGGCGCAGCACCGTGCTGTCGTTCCAGGGTGGTTACCACGGCATGAGTCAGGGCGCGTTGAGTCTGATGGGCAGCCTGGGGCCGAAAAAGCCTCTGGGCGCCTTGCTCGGCAGTGGCGTGCAGTTCATGCCGTACCCTTACGATTACCGCTGCCCGTTCGGGCTTGGCGGCGTGCAAGGGGTCAAGGCCAACCTGAGTTACCTGGAAAACCTGCTCAACGATCCCGAGGCTGGCGTGCAATTGCCGGCGGCAGTGATCGTGGAAGTGGTGCAGGGCGAGGGCGGGGTGATCCCGGCGGATCTGGACTGGCTGCGCGGTCTGCGGCGGATCACCGAACAGGCGGGTGTCGCGCTGATCGTCGATGAAATCCAGAGTGGCTTCGCCCGCACCGGCAAGATGTTCGCCTTCGAGCACGCCGGGATCATTCCCGATGTCGTGGTGCTGTCCAAGGCCATCGGCGGCAGCCTGCCGCTGGCGGTGGTGGTCTATCGCGACTGGCTCGACACCTGGCTGCCGGGCGCCCATGCCGGGACATTCCGAGGTAACCAGATGGCCATGGCCGCCGGCTCCGCGGTGATGCGTTATCTGGTCGATCACAAGGTCTGCGAGCATGCCGCCGCGATGGGCGAGCGCCTGGCCGAGCACCTGCGCATCCTGCAGCGGGACTTCCCGCAACTGGGTGACATTCGCGGGCGTGGCTTGATGCTTGGCGTCGAACTGGTCGACCCGACGGGCGCTCTGGATGCCCAAGGCCATCCGCCGGCCTTCGCCCGCCTGGCACCCCTGGTGCAGCGCGAATGCCTCAAGCGTGGCTTGATCCTGGAACTCGGTGGCCGCCATGGCGCGGTGGTGCGCTTCCTGCCGCCGCTGGTGATTACTGCTGCGCAGATCGATCGCGTGGCCGAAATCTTCGGTCGGGCCCTGGTCGCCGCCACTGCCAATCCCTAAATTTCCCGCCCGGCGGAACGTTCTTTCTACATAACGGCTGCGCACACGGCGCAGCCCGCCCGAAAACGATGGAGAGACAGCATGACGTCAGTATTCGACCGTGAGGACATCCTCTTTCAGGTCGTGGTCAACCACGAAGAGCAATACTCGATCTGGCCCGACTACAAAGCCGTGCCACAAGGCTGGCGCACAGTAGGCAAAGGCGGGCTGAAAAAGGAATGCCTGGCTTACATTGAAGAGACCTGGACCGACATGCGTCCGTTGAGCCTGCGGCAGAAAATGGACGAGCAGGCGGCTGTGGCGCACTGAACCGTCATGCAAAAAGAAGCCCGCTGGACTGGTGACAGTCAGCGGGCTTTTTCAGGTCTGGAGTCTTGTGTCGCCTATCAGGCCGCTATCGCGAGCAAGCTCGCTCCCACAGTGATCTGCGGCATGGCACAAATCCTGTGGGAGCGAGCTTGCTCGCGATGAACGATAACGCGGTCGTACTGACCTTAAACGCCGCTCAAACCCTTGATCAGCAAATCCACATTCCCCTCAAGCTCCGCCACCGGATCCTCGGCATCGGTGCTCAACACCACCAACCGGCTACCCGACCCGGCAATCACCGCTTTGAGTGCATCCGACGGCTGCCGGTGATGCAGCACCACCGCCACGTCATTGTCCTTGAGCGTCGTGGCCAATTGCGTGAGCGCTTCGGGTGTCCACTCGGCATCGGCGCGTGCGTCCTGGCCGATCAATTCCAGATTGAGACTGCCGATCAGGTAGCTGAAGTGATCGCTGAGGCTCATCACACTCAAGTTGTCCGCATTGGCCAGCCGCGCTTCGCTGTCGGCACTGAGCTTGAGCAAACGCTGCTTGAGCGCTGCCAGGTTGGCGTCGATTTTCGGCTTGGCCTCGGGAGCCAGGCGTACCAGGTCCGCCGCCATCACATCGGCCATGCGTCCCATGTTATTGCTGGAGAACCACGGCTGACTGTTCAGCCCGTCGACCTTGTTGTCGGGCTGTACGGCTATGCCGGGCAGGGCGCCGTCCACCGGGCGGGCGGCGTCGACTTCGACGATGCGGATATTGCTGCGCCGGGAGACCGGGTACAGCGGGTCATCCGGCCACAGTGAACGCAGGCCGATCACCGCATCGGCATCGTCCGCCAGCCTGGCCAGTGCCGGGGCGCCACGGCCGGTGAAGTAGGCGGTCTGGCGGCTGCCGGGCAGGTTGGCCGGGGCCGCGCGTTCGAGGCTGACATCGGTGCCCTTGAGCAAGGCTTCGCCCAGGCCATAGGTAATCGGCAAGGAGGCCAGCACGCGCAGCGGTTTACCGTTGTCGGCGGCGCTGGTCGTTGTCGCCAGTCCACACAGGGCGACGGCGAGGGTCAGTTGGCGCAGTGAAAAAGTCATTTATCCAAGGTTCCCTTTCAGGCTGGGGACGACGCCGCGCGCGAGGGCGGCCAGGGCGAAGGCGATACCGGCCACGAGGATGATCGCGGCACCGGA
Organism: Pseudomonas monachiensis; assembly: GCF_047345015.1. Taxonomy (NCBI): domain Bacteria; kingdom Pseudomonadati; phylum Pseudomonadota; class Gammaproteobacteria; order Pseudomonadales; family Pseudomonadaceae; genus Pseudomonas; species Pseudomonas monachiensis. The sequence continues at coordinate 4,371,837 of NZ_CP178857.1, read as the reverse complement.
AGGGATCGGCAGGTCAAAGACAATCGGCGCGAGAATCCCGCACAGCGTGCTGACCGTGGCGATCAGCACCGAACACCAGAAAAAGCCCTTCAGCGATTGGCTGAGCAGGCGTGCCGCGGCGGCCGGAATCACCAGCAGGGCGCCCACCAGAATCGCGCCGATGACCTTCACGGCGGCGACGGTGATCAGCGTCACCAGAATCACGAACAGATAATCCAGGGTTTTCACCGCCACCCCGCGTACCGCCGCCAGCTGCGGATTGAAACTGGCGAGCATGATGCGGTTGTACAACGGCAAGGCCAGAGCCATGACCAGCGAACCGACGATGGCCAGCACCAGCAGGTCATTGCCGTTGACCGTCAGCACCGAACCGAACAGTACGTTTTCCAGAATGTGCACGTTGATCTTGCCCGCCAGAATCAGCAGCAGGCTCGCGCCCAGGGCGAGCGACACCGAGAGAAACACACCGATCAAGGTGTCTGGCGCCAGGCCGGTGCGGTTGCGCAGGTAATTGAGCAGGATGCCGAACAGCAGGCAGTAGCCGAACAGGCTGCCGTAAGGCCCGGTGTAGGGTTCGCCGAGCAGGATGCCAATGGCCACGCCAGTGAGCGCAGCATGACCGACCGCCTCGGAGAAAAACGCGAAGCGCTTGACCACCACCAGCGTGCCCAGGCCTCCCAGCACCGGGCCGATCAGCAGCCCAGCGATCAAGGCGTTGACCACGAACCCATAGGCCAGCGCCTCGGGCAGATAACCCGACGACGCCCAGCCCTGGACCATCAGGCGAAAAGCTTCGTAACTCATCAGGCAAGGCTCCGTGGGTGGGTCGAGAACAGGGTCAACAGACGCTCTGGTGTCAGCGCCTGTTGCGGCGTGGCGTCGAACAGCACCCGGCGATTGAGCCCGGTGACGTGATCGGCCAGGCGCCCGACCGCTTCCAGGTCGTGCTCGATCCACAGCACGGTGATGCCCGCCGCTCGCCAGTCGCCGAGCAAACGTTCGAACACCCGGATGCCGGCCTCATCGAGGGCCGACATGGGTTCGTCGAGCACCAGCAATTGCGGAGGCGGAATCAGCCCCTGGGCCAGCAACACCCGTTGCCGTTCGCCGCCGGACAGCGCGCCCATGCGGCGCTTGCGTTTGTCCTGCATGCCGACCCGCTCCAGCGCCTCGCCAATCGCCGCCGCGTAGTGTTTGCTCAAGCCGAGAAAGGCCGGGCGACGCTGGCACATGGCGGCCATGAAATCGTCGACGGTCATCGGCAAGCCCCGGTCGAACTCCAGCGCCTGTGGCACATAGCCGATGGTCCCTGGTTCAGCGGGCCATTGCAGGCTCAAGCGGCCCTGGTGGGGCATCTGCCCGAGCAGGGTCTTGATCAGCGAACTCTTGCCGCCGCCGTTGGGGCCTACCAGTGCGTGCACGCTGCCGGGGCGGACCTTGAAGGTCACCTGGTCGAGGATCGTCGTGCGGCCAAGGGTCAGGCAGACGTCAGCAAAATCCACGGTCGGTCCGAGAACCTGTGGGAGCGAGCTTGCTCGCGATTGCGGTGTGTCATTCAATGATGATGTTGCATGGCCGGACGCCTTCGCGAGCAGGCTCGCTCCTACCGGAGATTCTGCATCGGCCAGAATGGTTTCTTTCGATGTCATTGGCCGGACTCCTGAATCGCCCGCACCACGGTGTCGAGGTTGCCGGTCATTTCCTTTTCGTACTTGTCGGCGCTGTATTCACCGTAGGAGATGTGCGACAGCGGATACAGCTTCACCCCGGATTCACGCTGGATGGTGTCGACGTAAGTGGAAGGGAAGTCCATCTCCGAGAAGATCACCTTTACGTCCAGCTCACGCAGTTGATCGATGGTTTTTTTCAGCTGGCTCGGGCTTGGCTCGATACCGTGGGCCGGCTCGACCACAGCTGTCACTTCGAGGCCGAACTCACGCAGCAGGTAGTCGTAGGCCGCGTGCACCGTGGCCACCCGCAGTTCGGCGCTCGGTGCCTGGGTCAGTTTGGCCAGGGCGTCGGCGCGCATCTTGCGCAAGCGCTTGCCGTAGGCGCGGGCATTTTCGGTATAGGTCTTGGCATTGACCGGATCGAGCTTGCCCAGCTCCCGGGCGATGTTGTTGACCTGGGCAATCGAGGCGCTGATCGACAGGAAGGTGTGCGGGTTCACCACTTTGCCGGCACCGCGAGCGGCCACGCCGGTGGCGGCCAGCAGCGGTACGTTTTCGTTGGCTTCGATCACCGGGACCTTTGGGGTTTCGCTGGCGGCGATCATGCGGTCGGCGAAATCGTCATGACCTACGCCGTTGAGCACGATCACGTCCAGCCCGCTGATGCGCTTGATGTCTTCGGCGCGGGGCTCGTAGGCATGCGGGTTGAAACCGGCCGGAATCAGCGGCACCACTTCGGCCTTGTCGCCGACGATGTTCGCCACGTAGCTGTAGTAGGGATGCAGGGTGATGCCGATGCGCAGACGCTTGGCTTCATCAGCGCTGGCCAGTGAGGGCAGCAGGCAGGCGAGCAAGCCGACCAGCAGCAGGCGTAAAAAACAACGGTGAGATGAATTGGGCATGGGAAAGCGGTCTTCTCTCGGAAAAAGGCGAGGGTTCAGTGCTGGTGCTGGCGGGTCACGCCGGCATCGAATTGCGCGACGATTTGCTGCCAGCCAGCGCTTTCGAGCGCGGCGTCGCTTAGGTCGGCTGGTGCCGTGAGCTTGCTGGCGCGGTTGAGCCAGATGTCCGGTGCATCATTGGCTGCGGCCAGGCGCATCAGGAATGAGCCGGCGACCGTCGGCGCCTGGCTCTGGCCGAAATAGGCCTTGGCGTCGAGCAATTGCCAGGCATGGCCGCCCCGACTGACGGCGCTGGCGTCCCGGGCAAACGGGGCAAACCCTTCCTCGGCCAGCACTTCGGGTGTCGGCAACGTTTGCTGCTCCTGGCGCAGCAGCTGGATCTCGTCCAGCGTCACCCGCAGATCGGCGTAGATACCTTGCTCGGATGGACTGAGGTCACGGCGCGCATCCAGTTGATGGCTGCTGACACTGCTTACCTCATGGGATTCGCCGCGCCAGAGCACCACCGAGCCGGCCACCGCCAGGATCATCAGGCACAGCAACAGAACGTAGAGGGTTTCGTGACCGGCCCCGGCCGGGCGCACGACTTGGGTCGTTGGAGTGCTCATGGTGCCTCGATGTCCGCTTGGTCGATTTCCACGACGTGACCGGGGCCGGCATCGAACAGCACATAGAATTCGGCGCCGGGCTTCTTGAAGGTCAGGGTCGAATCAGGCCCGAGCTTGCCCGGCACCAGAATGGTTTCGTCGTAGCCGATCACATCGAGGGTCACACCCGGAGCACCGCTGCCGTCGGAAAAACCGCCGGTGCACTTGATCTGCTCCGCGTCGATGGCCTTGCACTCGCACATCGGGTTGTGGGCCAGGGCGCTGGCGCTGAAGCCGGCGCAGAGCACCAGCAACATGGCGTTGAGCGGGCGAAGAGGGTTGATCATGGTTTGCCTCCTTGTTTGTTCAACCAGGCGATGGTGGCGGGGGAGGCCTGGCTCAAAGGAATGGATGCCTGATGCATGGCGCCGTCCCAGCCTTCCATGGTGATCCACAGTTCGGCGTCGGCCCTGGTCTTTTCCGGGACGAGCAGCGAAGCGCCCATGCGGTAGGGCGTGCCGAAGAAAATCACCCCGGCGGCGCGCAGGCTGCGGGGCTTGCCGATGCGCAGGTAAGTGGCCTTGACCTGGTCGATACAGGCCTCGCACAGTGCTGCGTTGAAACCCTTCATGTAGCCGGCGGGGCCTTCGAGCATCGGGGCTGAATTGCGCAATTCAGCCAGGCGCAAGCTCCAGGGGCCGATCCGGACTTCGCCGACTTCCCGTTCGCCAAGGCCGCTGTCGCCGCGCATCAATGCCTCGTCGGCGAAGTACTTGGGCATGAAGCCGAGTGGAATCAGCAACAACAGGACGTTCAGGTGAAAGCGCCATTTGTGCCAGAACAGGCTCAGGCGCGAAGGTTGCGGGGCTGCAATGTCTTTGCTCACAGTTCGACCTCCGACACTTCGTGGTTCGTGGCCGGTTGCGCCGCGGTGTCGCGTTGTTTTTTGTTGCTGCGTTTGAAGGCATTGGCCGTGGCCAGCGCCGTGCGCCTGGTCCAGATCAGCAGACCGCTGAGCACCATCATGCTCAGCAGCAGGCCGAAGAATGCCCAGATCAGCTTGATCCACAGTCCGCCGAAGTCGCCGGTGTGCAGCGGGCGCATGGACTCGGTGACGAACTCCAGGGCCGAGCGGTCCGAAATCAGGCGCGAGGCGGCGATTTCGCCGTTGTACGGGTTGATCGTGGCGGTCTGGAACATCAACGGATACCAACCGCGCCCACCGACATCCAAGTGGCTGTAGGCATTGCCCGGCAGGCTGACGAAACTGGCCTCCAGTCCGGAAATTTTCTGTGTGGCGATTTCAACCGCACGGTCAAGGTCGATACGCGGCGGGGGCGAGCCATCGGCTGACAGCGGCACCGCTTCGCGGGACATCGCCGGGATGATCTTTTCCGTGGAAATGGAAATCTGGTTATCGAACAGCAATGCCTGGATCAGGAACCAGGTGCCGGTGACGGAAATCACCGCGATGAACCAGATCGACCAGATGCCGCTCAAGCGATGAAAGTCGCCCCAGAAAATTCGCGCGCCATGACGAATGCGCAGGGTCGGACGGAAGAAGCCTTTCCAGAAGCGTTTGTAAACCACCAGTCCCGTGACCAGCGAAGCCAGCAACGGCAGGCCAAGAAACGACACCAGGTACCAGCCCCAACTGTAGCCATTGGTAAAAGGCACCAGCCACCAGCCGTGCAGCGCCCGGGTGAAGGCGCGGAAGTTGAACTGCGGCGCGACACCCTGGATCACGCCGCTGTACGGATTGACATAAATCACCACCGAGCGCCCGTCGGGGTAGCTGACTTCGACATCCAGGGCGAAGTGCGACTCGTCGGGGCGGCTGATGCTCTGCACTACGGTCTGCGGTTCGGCCTTGTTGATGGCCTCGATGACCTGCTGGTAGCTGAGCAGCGGAGCATCGTCCGAGGGTTGGCTGGCGCGCATTGGCGGGTTGGCCAGCCAGACGATCTCCTGGCTGATGACGGCCAGGGTGCCGGTTACACAGACGATCAGCACGAAAAACCAGATCGGCAATGCCAGCCAGCTATGGACCAGGAACCAGATCTTTGAACGGGACTTCTTTGACATGTTGGAGGTCTTGGCTGGATGAGAGGCGGCTCGGCTGCGGGCTTCGCAGGGATGAGCGCCCTGAAGGTCCAGTCGTGGCTTTTGCCTACGCGAAAGGACTGCATCTATGTAGGACGGATGAGCAGGGGAAATCCCGAAAGGGGAAATGAAAGAAAATGTTTCTCATTGCCGACGGCTGTGGGCGGGCTTGCTTGCGCAAGTGATCAGCAAGTCGGCGGTGCTGCTGAAGGCGGGGCCCTTGTGGGAGCGAGCCTGCTCGCGAAGAGGCCCGCTCCATCACCAGGGATTTCAACCCTGGGCGAACATCTCCTTGGCCCGTTGCTCGATCTGCTCCTGGGTCAGGTCTTCCTTGTGCGTGGCCAGGAACCACAGGTGCCCGTAGGGATCCTTCAAGGTCCCTGAACGGTCGCCGTAAAACTGATCCTTGACCTCCGATACAACGGTTGCACCGGCATCGATCGCCTGTTTGTAGGACTTGTCGACATCTGTCACATACAAATGCAGACCCACGGACGGCGAATTGTCCGGGTTGCTCAGCGGCCCCTGATCGCACGGTGTGCCCAACATGATCGGGCAATCGCCGATGCGCAGTTCCGCGTGGCCGACACCGCCATCGGGCGTGTCCAGGCGCATGATTTCAATGGCGCCGAAGGCTTTTTTGTAGAAAGCGATGGCTTCGGCGGCTTTGTTGATGCCCAGATAGGGGGTGACGCTGTGATACCCCTCTGGAATGGGTTTGACGCTCATGATGGATCTCCCTGTTGTTGTTTTGTGAATGGAAAGTACCTGTGCCGTTGTACGACCGAATAAATATAGGCCAGCCTCTTTCGCACCCACCGAGTGCCCGACGAGCAGCAGCGCCACACAATTGCCATCAAGTCGGCTCCAACCAGTGCGCGCCCGGCCCGCGTTCTCCCGGCACATCGACAATGATCGCCATTTCTTGATAGCCACTATTGAAAGCGTTGATTTCTGCTGTCCGGGAGGCGCGGGTAGCCTGTGTTCATTGCTTCGAACCCAGTCGCCAGGACGCCAGAAATGAAACCGATGATTGCTGCTTTGCTGATGCTCGCCGTCTCCGTACTCGCCGGATGTGCCAGCCATGTTTCCCCTGAGCTTCGGCCTTACACGGCTGAAGAAAGCAAGGAACTTGCCCTGGAGGCGCTGAACCGCCGTGGGTTGTCCTTCGACGAATACCACGCGAAAAAAGCCGAACTGCTCGGCCAGCCGCAAAAGTCGTTCAACTTCGACAACCAGGGTGAAATGAACGCCGGGCGGTCTGTACAGCTTCACGGTCGTCCAAGCTGAGGCGAAACTGTACTGCTTCAAGTTTTGCGTAACTGTCCATGGGTTTCGCCGAGGGTGTGCGATAGGGTCAACACCTGACCGACCCTGACGGACTGCCACCCATGACGCTCTCTCTCGACCTGCTGCTGGGCTTCGCCCTGTTTGCCCTCGTCACCTCGATCACGCCCGGCCCGAACAACACCATGTTGCTGGCATCGGGGGTGAACTTCGGCTTTAACCGCACCATTCCGCACATGCTCGGCATCACCTGTGGCTTCTTTGTACTGGTGGTGGCGGTCGGTTTTGGCCTAGGCGCGGTGTTCCAGACTTACCCTTTGCTCTACACCGTTCTGCGTTATGTGGGGGCGGCGTATTTGCTGTATCTGGCGTGGAAAATCGCCCATTCCGGGCCCATGTCGGAGAGTCAGCAGGGCGAGGCGAAACCGATCAGCTATTTGGGCGCCGCCGCCTTCCAGTGGGTCAATCCCAAGGCCTGGATCATGGCCATTGGCGCTATCAGCACCTACACACCGATGCAGGGTTATTTCACGAATGTGATCGTGATCGCGGCCGTCTTTGCGATCATCAACCTGCCGAGTGTCGGTGTCTGGGCCGCGTGCGGCACGCTGTTGCGCAATGTTCTGAAGGATCGTCGCTGGTTGCGCCTGTTCAATTGGGGCATGGCCGCGCTGCTCGTGGGTTCGCTGTATCCGCTGTTGCTTGAAAGCTTTAGCTGACGCATTGCTTCAACCGGTTGCCCGATGCCTGTTAAGCTGACTTTTCAGGAGCGTTCCTACGCACTATTAAATGAAGTAATTCTTCTTTAACGGCATCCGATCAGGTATTGGTAGCGTTCTGAAAACAGCGCGCAGCTCACAAGGCTGCGCTTTGCCGTTTGCAGTCACGAGCTTCCTGATCCCGGAACACGCTCTGCGAGTCTTTTATGAATAAACGTCCGTTGTATTTCGATTACGCCGCCACCACGCCGGTGGATGAGCGGGTCATCAAGGTGATGGTCGAGTGTCTGGGTTTTACCGGCAATTTCGGCAACCCGGCCTCCAGCTCCCACGTCTTCGGCCAGCAGGCCCGGCAATCGGTCGAACAGGCGCGACGCCAGGTCGCCGAACTGGTCGGCGCGACGCCCGGGCAGATCGTCTGGACCTCCGGCGCCACCGAATCCAACAATCTCGCGCTCAAAGGCGTGACCCAGGCCCGCGGCACTGGCGGCGGCCATATCATCACCAGCCAGATCGAACACAAGGCCATTCTCGATACCGCCCGGCAACTGCAGGAGGCCGGAGTCGCGGTGACCTACCTGGTGCCGGACGCCGAGGGCCTGATCACGGCGCAAGCGGTCAGCGAAGCCATGCGCGAGGACACCTTCCTGGTGTCGCTGATGCTGGTCAACAACGAACTGGGCACCCTGAACGACATTCCCGCCATCGGTCAGGTCGTGCGTGATCGCGGGGCGTTGTTCCATGTCGACGCCGCACAGGGCGCGGGCAAAGTGGCGATCGATCTCGCGCAGTGGCCGGTGGACCTGATGTCGTTTTCCGCGCACAAGCTCTACGGCCCCAAGGGCATCGGCGCGTTGTACGTCGGTCCGCGTGCACAACAGCGTTTGCAGGCGCAGATCCATGGCGGCGGGCATGAGGGCGGTTTACGCTCCGGCACGCTGGCGACCCATCAGATCGTGGCCATGGGCGCGGCCTTTGCACTGGCAGCGGCTGCGTTCGATGAAGAGAAAGCTACCATCGTGCGCTTGCGTGAACGCTTGCTCGAGCAATTGCGGAGCATTCCCGGCATACGTCTCAACGGCAGCCCGACCCGGCGTATTCCCCATACCTTGAGCCTGACCTTCGACGAGGGCGAGTTCAACCCGGCGGCGTTGCTGGCCTCGATCGCGTTTTCCGCGACCTCGGCCTGCAATTCCGCGAGCAATACCCCATCCCATGTACTGCTGGCCCTGGGGCACGATGCCCGCTCCGCCAGTCGCACCATCCGCTTGAGCCTCGGGCGTTTCACCACCGAGCAGGACATCGACCAGGCGGTTCAACTGATCAAGGCAGCCTGCGTCAGTGCTCCGGCTTTCTGGCAATAGGGCAACGAAGCGCCGACGTTGATCGGCACTCAACAATAATGATGACGTGGTTAGCAGGAGACACGATGAATACGCAGCTTTCGATCAATGGATCGGTGCCCCAGCGCCTGGCGCAAACCCGCGAACTGATGAGCCGGGAGGGCATTCACGCCTTGCTGGTGCCGTCGGCCGACCCGCACTTGTCCGAATACTTGCCGGGTTACTGGCAGGGGCGCCAGTGGTTGTCGGGTTTCCATGGTTCGGTCGGCACCCTGATCGTGACCCCGGACTTTGCCGGCGTCTGGGCCGACAGCCGTTATTGGGAGCAGGCGACCAAGGAACTCAAGGGCAGCGGCATTGAACTGGTCAAGCTGCAACCGGGTCAGCCCGGGCCACTGGAGTGGCTGGCCGAGCAAACCCCCGAGGGGGGCGTTGTCGCGGTCGATGGCGCGGTCATGGCGGTGGCATCGGCACGGACCCTGGGCACCAGGCTTGAAGAGCGCGGCGCTCGCCTGCGCACCGACATCGACCTGCTGAGCGGCGTCTGGACCGACCGTCCAGGGCTGCCGGACGAACCGATCTATCAGCACTTGCCTCCACAGGCGACCGTCAGCCGTGGCGAAAAACTTGCCAAACTGCGTGAAACCCTTCAGGCGCGGGGTGCCGACTGGCATTTCATCGCCACCCTCGATGACATCGCCTGGCTGTTTAACCTGCGCGGTGGCGACGTGTCGTTCAACCCGGTGTTTGTTTCTTTCGCCTTGATCAATCAGCAACAGGCCACGCTGTTTGTCGCCTTGAGCAAAGTCAGCGCCGAGCTGCGTGCCATCCTCGAACAGGACGGTGTGACCTTGCGCGATTACAGCGAAGTCGCTGCTGCACTGCGTGCCGTGCCGAGCGGCGCGAGCTTGCAGGTCGACCCGGCGCGGGTCACTGCGGGGTTGCTGGATAACCTCGACAGTGGGGTGAAGCTGATCGAAGGCCTGAACCCGACTACCCTGGCCAAATCGCAAAAGAGCCTGGCCGATGCCGAACACATCCGTCAGGCCATGGAGCAGGACGGCGCAGCGCTGTGCGAATTCTTCGCCTGGCTGGACTCGGCGCTGGGACGCGAGCGCATTACCGAACTGACTATTGATGAAAAACTCACCGCCGCCCGTGAGCGCCGTCCGGATTATGTGTCGCTGAGTTTCAACACCATTGCCGCGTTCAACGCCAATGGCGCGATGCCGCACTACCATGCCACCGAAGAAGAACACGCGGTGATCGAAGGGGACGGCCTGTTGCTGATCGACTCCGGCGGCCAGTACCTGGGCGGTACCACCGACATCACGCGCATGGTTGCGGTGGGCACGCCGACCGATGAGCAAAAGCGCGATTGCACCCGTGTGCTCAAGGGCGTGATTGCATTGTCCCGCGCGCAGTTCCCGAAAGGCATCCTGTCACCGCTGCTCGATGCCATCGCCCGTGCGCCCATCTGGGCGGAAAGTGTCGACTACGGTCACGGCACCGGTCATGGCGTCGGTTACTTCCTGAACGTCCACGAAGGTCCGCAAGTCATCGCTTATCAGGCCGCACCTGCACCGCAAACCGCGATGCAACCCGGCATGATCACGTCCATTGAGCCGGGCACCTATCGTCCGGGTCGTTGGGGTGTGCGGATCGAAAACCTGGCGATGAACCGTGAGGCAGGCAAAAGCGAATTCGGCGAGTTCCTCAAGTTCGAAACCCTGACCCAGTGCCCGATCGATACGCGCTGCCTGGAAATCTCTCTGCTGTCGGACGAGGAAAAGCAGTGGTTCAACGCCTACCACACCGAAGTGCGCGAGCGCCTGAGTCCGTTGGTCGAAGGTGCTGCACTTGAGTGGCTGAACACTCGTACTGCGGCTATCTGATCGGTTTGCTGCTATAGCTATTTGTTTATGTGCAGCTCAGGCGCTTTATCCAGCGCCTGAGCCATATAGTCGACAAAGGCTTTGACCCTTGCGGATTGGCGACGATTCGCCGGGGATACGGCATAAATTGGCAGCGACAACGTACTGTAGTCCTGCAAAATCGCGCTCACCCGGCCGGCGCTCAGGTCTTCGCTGAATAGCCATATCGGTGACAGTGCAATCCCCAATCCCCCCAGCACCATTTCGCGGATCGCCTCGGAATTGTTGCTCTGCGCATTGCCCTTGATCCGCACTTCGTGGCGTTGGGTGTCTTTTGTGTACAGCCACAGGTTTTGACTGCTCAACAGGTTGAACATCAGGCAGTTGTGCCTGCCCAGTTCCTCCGGTGTTTGCGGTTGACCATTTTGCCTGAGGTAGTCAGGTGATGCGACGGTGACACGGTGGGTATTGCCGACAAGGCGAGCAATCAGGCCACTGTCGTTCAGGGCTCCGATCCTGAACGTCACGTCCAGCCCTTCGCTGACCAGATCCTGGTTTTGATCGCTCAGTTGCAGGTCGATCTGTACGTCAGGGTAGTGTTTGAGAAAGTCCGGCAAGCGCGGGGCGATCTGCAAGCGTCCGAAACTGACCGACGAGCCGATTTTCAACGGTCCGGCGGCCCTTTCCCGACCGGATTGAAAGCTATGTTCCGCCGCGTCCACGGCGGCGAGGATGAGTCTGCATTCGTTGTAGTACCGCTGACCTTCGTCCGTCAGGGACAACTTGCGGGTACTGCGGGTAATCAGCTTTCCGCCCAATCGGGCTTCCAGTGCTTGCAACACTTTGCTGATGGTCGGCTGGCTGGTCTGCAACTCCCGGGCAACGGCGGAAAAACTGCCCCGTTCGACCACCCGCACGAAAATCGCCATTGCATTGAGTTTGTCCACGGGATCGCTCATTGATGCCGTAATGGAATGATCACTATAGCGGCATGGCGTCTTATCGGCATGAATTGAGCAAGACAAAATCAGTCCTGCATTCACTACTGATGGGACATGGCGAAATGACTGACTTACTGAATATGCGCGCTCTGATGGTTGACTCGGCCAATGCGCCGTTACGTCTGGTTTCCATTGCACGGCCCGTGCCGCAGGCGGGGCAGGTACTGGTCAGGATCAGGGCCAGCGGTGTCAATCCGCTGGACGGCAAAATCCGCTCCGGGCAGGCGACCCATGCGGCTCAACCATTGCCGGCGATAGTGGGGATGGATCTGGCCGGAACCGTAGCGGCGTTGGGGGAGGGCGTCAGCGGCTGGCTGCCGGGAGATGACGTGTATGCGATGGCCACTGGTATTGGCGGTATTCAAGGTTCATTGGCCGAGTACGCGGTGGTCGACGCGCGACTGTTGGCTCGCAAACCACACAACTTGAGCATGCGTGAGGCTGCCGGTTTGCCGCTGGTGCTGATCACCGCTTGGGAAGGTCTGGTCGACCGGGCTCGCGTTCGGCCCGGGCAAAAGGTATTGATCCATGGTGGCGCCGGTGGTGTTGGCCATGTCGCGGTGCAAATCGCCCGCGCTTTTGGCGCAGAAGTTTTTGCTACGGGCTCTGCCGGGCAGCAGTCGATTATCGAAGGGTTCGGCGCGACGTTTATCGATTACCGCAAGTCTTCGGTTGAAGACTATATGGCTGAGCATACGGCCGGTGAGGGCTTCGACATTGTTTATGACACAGTGGGGGGTGAAACGCTGGATGCGTCATTCAAGGCGGCACGGATGTATCACGGCCATGTGCTCAGTTGCCTGGGGTGGGGTCAGCACAGCCTGGCACCGCTTTCCTTTCGGGGAGCGACATACTCCGGTGTCTTCACTTTGCTGCCGCTCCTGACCGGCAAGGGGCGTGAGCATCACGGCGAGATTCTGCACGAGGCGGCGCGGTTGATTGAGGCGGGCAAGCTCGCGCCGTTGCTTGACCCGCACTCGTTCACGCTGGAATCCGCAGAAGCCGCCCATGTACTGCTCTTGTCAGGAGAGGCAAAGGGGCGGTTGGTGGTCGAGATTTAAATCAGGGCTTCGAGCACGAAGTCCAGTCGATCCTGGCCGAAATACAGCTGGTCATCGACAAACATGCTTGGTACGCCGAATACGCCGCGCTGCACCGCTTTCTCGGTGTTGTCCTTGAGCGTTGCCTTGACTGTTTCGTCGGCGGTCAGTGCCAGCACCTCGTTGGGATCGAAACCGTTGTCGCTCAGCACCGCCGCTACGGTGGCCGGGTCATTGAGGTTGCGGCCGTCGACCCACAGGGCGTTGAACAGGCAGTCAATGAAGGCGACAAAACGCTCGGGGTGGTGCAACTGAATGCCGGTCACGGCACGCATCAGCATCAGGGTGTTGATCGGGAAATGCGGATTGAACTTCAGTGGTACGCCGTAGCGCCGGGCATAACGGTCGAGGTCCTGAATCATGTGGCGGCCCTTGGCGGGAATGGTCGCCGGGGAGGCGTTGCCGGTGGCCTTGAACACGCCGCCGAGCAGGATCGGGATGTAGATCAGTTGGCTGTCGGTTTGCTCACAGATTGTCGGTAGCTGGGTATAGGCCAGGTAAGTGGTGGGGCTGCCCAGGTCAAAAAGGAATTCCACGGTTTTGCTCATGTTCGATGCGCTCTGCTTATTGTTGTGGGGGAGGGCTTACCAGCGTTCGCTCCAGGGGCGCAGGTCCAGTTCGAAAGTCCAGGCGTCGCGGGGCTGGCTGTGCAGGTACCAGTAATTCTCGGCGATGTGTTCGGGGTCGAGAATGCCGTCCTGATCCTTGGTCGCGTATTTCTCGGGGAAGCTGTCGCGGATGAAGTCGGTATCGATGGCGCCGTCGACGACGACATGGGCAACGTGAATGTTCATCGGGCCGAGCTCTCGGGCCATGCTTTGCGCCAGTGCTCGAATGCCGTGCTTGGCGCCGGCAAATGCGGCGAACCCGGCTGCTCCACGCAGGCCTGCAGTGGCACCGGTGAACAGGATCGTGCCTCGCTGGCGCTTGGCCATGCGTTTGGCCACTTCACGGGCATTGAGAAAACCGGAAAAACAGGCCATTTCCCAGATCTTGAAATACTTGCGGGCGGTTTCTTCGAGAATGCTGCACGGTACATTGGCGCCGATGTTGAAGACAAATGCCTCGATGGGACCGATCTCGCTTTCGATCTGCTCGACCAGTGCTACCACATCATCTTCCTTGCGGGCATCGCAGGCGAAACCGTGGGCCTCGCCACCGTCGGCCTTGATGGCATTCACCAGTGGCTGGAGCTTGTCCGCACTGCGGCGGGTGACGCAGGCGACAAAACCCTCCTGGGCAAAACGCTTGGCAATGGCGCCACCCGTGGAATCACCTGCACCGACGACCAGTACGACCTTCTTGTTATTCATGGGTAGATCCCTTTTGGTAAACGATCGTTAACTAAACGAACGTTATGCTATGATTCGACAGACGTCAAGGCGAGCAATTTAGGGAGAAGGGAAATGCGTTATTCGGCCAGTCACAAGCTGGAAACCAGGCAAAGGCTGCTGGAAAGCAGTGCGGTATCGGCCAAGAAGTCTGGATTTTCAACGGTCGGCGTGGACGGCCTGATGAAAGCGATTGGCTTGAGTGGCGGCGCCTTCTATAGCCATTTCTCGTCGAAAGACGAGTTGTTCGCCAGCATCGTCGAGCGTGAGTTGGGGCAAAGCCTGACGCGACTGGGGGAGGGACAGGACCGTGACAAGCTTGAGCGTTGTTTGAAACAGTACCTGAGTATGTCTCACGTCGAGAATCCGGAGACCGGTTGTGCATTGCCGGCATTGGGGGCGGAAATTGCCCGATCCGGCCTGATGGTCCGTCAACAGGCCGAGCACTGGATTTGTCGGCTTCAGGAACGTTGGGCGGGTGTTCTGCAAAGCGACAGCCTGGCGTGGGCGATTCTGTCGCAATGTATTGGCGCGCTGGTGGTAGCGCGCATGCTGGCTAGCCCTGATATCCAGCGCACTGTGCTGAAGTCCAGCTACGAGGAAATCGGCCGTCAGATCGCAAGTCCGAGAACCTGACGCGACGGCCCTGTCTATTTGCAGATGACAATCATGCTGCGGCTGGTATAACCCGCAGGATTGAGGCCAAACGGATAATCGCCGGGCTCTTCCACGGCATCTCCCGATTTGGCGATGACCTTGTATCCCTTGGGGGCGCAGGAGTTGGCTGCGCTGGCGTAGCACTTGTCCCAGGATGAAGACAGTCCGGAACAGTTGATGTGTAGCCCTTTCTTACCGTGCTTGATCTGAGTTTCCGAGGTCGCTGCGCAGCCCGCAATTGCAAGTACGGCGACCAGTATCAAAAATCGTTTCATTACTGTCCTTATAGCGTCCCCGGATCTTGTGCCCGGGTCTGGCTGCATTCGCTTTCGCTTGACGCGTACCGATATCCCTATCTGAAATGGTCCATGGCATGACTCTGGGGTGCGGGCTAAACATGGCCTAATTGAGCGGCAAATACCAGAGCCGTGTCATATCTGCTTTCAATCTGCCGCTACTGCTGGCCTGGTGGCAGAGCTCATGGTCATGGTTGCACCGACAGATGCCAGAATGATGCACATGATTGCCATCCATTGTGACAACGAGAGGTATTCATGAAGGAACAGCAAGCCAGATAGCGCGCCGAAGGCAGGCTCGATACTCATCAGTGTGCCGAAGGTTCTGGCCGGCATACGGGTCAGGGCGACCATCTCCAGGGTGTAGGGGAGAGCGGTGGACAAGATGGCGACGCCGAGGGCCACAGGGATCAAAGATGGAGTCAGCAGAGCGGAACCGGCATGGACAATACCGATGGGGGCTACGAAGAGCGCAGCGATCATTACGCCCAGCGCGGCGGTTTGCACGCCATTGTCGGCCCCGGCTTTTTGCCCGAACAAAATGTACAGTGCCCAGCAGACTCCGGCACCCAAGGCATAACCCGCACCTACCAGATCGATGCCGGCGGTCGCTTCTCCCGTCGGTATCAGTAACAGTAAGCCGACGGCAGCCAGGGCGATCCATAAGAAGTCGATCGCGCGACGCGAGGCGTAGATCGCCACCGCCAGTGGGCCGGTGAATTCAAGTGCAACCGCGATGCCCAGCGGGACGGTTTGCAGCGACATATAGAAGAGGAAGTTCATGCCGCCCAGCGCCATCCCGTAGACGATGACGGTGCGCAGGGACCTGGCGGTGAGTTTGGCCCGCCATGGACGCAGTATCAGCATCATGATCACACTGGCAAAAATCAGTCGTAATGTTGTCGTCCCCTGAGGGCCGACAACCGAGAACATGCTTTTGGCCAGGGAAGCTCCGGACTGGATCGACGCCATGGCTATGAGCAGCAGCCCAACCGAGAACAGGGTAGAGGCTAGGCTGCGAGGCTGGTCATTCATTGCGTGGCATCGTCCGAAATATAGGTGTCAAGGGTATTTCTATTTGTGTTGGGCAATATACTGCGCATTCCCTGCAGGCGCGTCTATATATAAGCAGTGTTTTTGCACATATCGGTAGAAACTCGAATCAGTGCTTGACGGCAGATTCTGGAAGCCTATAATTCGCCCCACTTCCGGCGCAGTCGAAACGGAAAACTCCTTGGAAAACAATGAGTTACGCAGTTTTCGACAGCAGGTCGCTTCAGTTCATCGAAGCCGAAAGGGAGTTGAAAAAGAGGTGTTGACAGCAGCGTGTAACGCTGTAGAATTCGCCTCCCGCTGACGAGAGATCTGAAGCGCAAGTGGTTGAAGTTGAAAAGGAAACTTGGAAAACTTCTGAAAATAACCACTTGACAGCAAATGAGGCTGCTGTAGAATGCGCGCCTCGGTTGAGACGAAAGATCTTAACCAACCGCTCTTTAACAACTGAATCAAGCAATTCGTGTGGGTGCTTGTGGAGTCAGACTGCTAGTCAACAGATTATCAGCATCACAAGTTACTCCGCGAGAAATCAAAGATGTAACCAACGATTGCTGAGCCAAGTTTAGGGTTTTCTCAAAACCCAAAGATGTTTGAACTGAAGAGTTTGATCATGGCTCAGATTGAACGCTGGCGGCAGGCCTAACACATGCAAGTCGAGCGGATGACAGGAGCTTGCTCCTGAATTCAGCGGCGGACGGGTGAGTAATGCCTAGGAATCTGCCTGGTAGTGGGGGACAACGTTTCGAAAGGAACGCTAATACCGCATACGTCCTACGGGAGAAAGCAGGGGACCTTCGGGCCTTGCGCTATCAGATGAGCCTAGGTCGGATTAGCTAGTTGGTGAGGTAATGGCTCACCAAGGCGACGATCCGTAACTGGTCTGAGAGGATGATCAGTCACACTGGAACTGAGACACGGTCCAGACTCCTACGGGAGGCAGCAGTGGGGAATATTGGACAATGGGCGAAAGCCTGATCCAGCCATGCCGCGTGTGTGAAGAAGGTCTTCGGATTGTAAAGCACTTTAAGTTGGGAGGAAGGGCATTAACCTAATACGTTAGTGTTTTGACGTTACCGACAGAATAAGCACCGGCTAACTCTGTGCCAGCAGCCGCGGTAATACAGAGGGTGCAAGCGTTAATCGGAATTACTGGGCGTAAAGCGCGCGTAGGTGGTTTGTTAAGTTGGATGTGAAAGCCCCGGGCTCAACCTGGGAACTGCATTCAAAACTGACAAGCTAGAGTATGGTAGAGGGTGGTGGAATTTCCTGTGTAGCGGTGAAATGCGTAGATATAGGAAGGAACACCAGTGGCGAAGGCGACCACCTGGACTGATACTGACACTGAGGTGCGAAAGCGTGGGGAGCAAACAGGATTAGATACCCTGGTAGTCCACGCCGTAAACGATGTCAACTAGCCGTTGGGAGCCTTGAGCTCTTAGTGGCGCAGCTAACGCATTAAGTTGACCGCCTGGGGAGTACGGCCGCAAGGTTAAAACTCAAATGAATTGACGGGGGCCCGCACAAGCGGTGGAGCATGTGGTTTAATTCGAAGCAACGCGAAGAACCTTACCAGGCCTTGACATCCAATGAACTTTCCAGAGATGGATTGGTGCCTTCGGGAGCATTGAGACAGGTGCTGCATGGCTGTCGTCAGCTCGTGTCGTGAGATGTTGGGTTAAGTCCCGTAACGAGCGCAACCCTTGTCCTTAGTTACCAGCACGTCATGGTGGGCACTCTAAGGAGACTGCCGGTGACAAACCGGAGGAAGGTGGGGATGACGTCAAGTCATCATGGCCCTTACGGCCTGGGCTACACACGTGCTACAATGGTCGGTACAGAGGGTTGCCAAGCCGCGAGGTGGAGCTAATCCCACAAAACCGATCGTAGTCCGGATCGCAGTCTGCAACTCGACTGCGTGAAGTCGGAATCGCTAGTAATCGCGAATCAGAATGTCGCGGTGAATACGTTCCCGGGCCTTGTACACACCGCCCGTCACACCATGGGAGTGGGTTGCACCAGAAGTAGCTAGTCTAACCTTCGGGAGGACGGTTACCACGGTGTGATTCATGACTGGGGTGAAGTCGTAACAAGGTAGCCGTAGGGGAACCTGCGGCTGGATCACCTCCTTAATCGACGACTCAGCTGCTCCATAAGTTCCCACACGAATTGCTTGATTCATTGAAGAAGACGATAGAAGCAGCTTTAAGCTCCAAGCTGATAGCTCCAAGCTAACAGTTACGCGCTCGAAATTGGGTCTGTAGCTCAGTTGGTTAGAGCGCACCCCTGATAAGGGTGAGGTCGGCAGTTCGAATCTGCCCAGACCCACCAATTTTGTTATGGGGCCATAGCTCAGCTGGGAGAGCGCCTGCCTTGCACGCAGGAGGTCAACGGTTCGATCCCGTTTGGCTCCACCATATAACTGCTTCTGAAAGTTTAGAAATGAGTATTCCGATGTGAATATTGATTTCTAGTCTTTTGATTAGATCGTTCTTTAAAAATTTGGGTATGTGATAGAAAGATAGACTGAACGTTACTTTCACTGGTAACGGATCAGGCTAAGGTAAAATTTGTGAGTTGCTCTTAGGAGCTCAATCGAATTTTCGGCGAATGTCGTCTTCATAGTATAACCAGATTGCTTGGGGTTATATGGTCAAGTGAAGAAGCGCATACGGTGGATGCCTTGGCAGTCAGAGGCGATGAAAGACGTGGTAGCCTGCGAAAAGCTTCGGGGAGTCGGCAAACAGACTTTGATCCGGAGATGTCTGAATGGGGGAACCCAGCCATCATAAGATGGTTATCTTGTACTGAATACATAGGTGCAAGAGGCGAACCAGGGGAACTGAAACATCTAAGTACCCTGAGGAAAAGAAATCAACCGAGATTCCCTTAGTAGTGGCGAGCGAACGGGGACTAGCCCTTAAGTGGCTTTGAGATTAGCGGAACGCTCTGGAAAGTGCGGCCATAGTGGGTGATAGCCCTGTACGCGAAAATCTCTTGGTCATGAAATCGAGTAGGACGGAG
Source organism: Pseudomonas monachiensis (assembly GCF_047345015.1). Classification (NCBI taxonomy): domain Bacteria; kingdom Pseudomonadati; phylum Pseudomonadota; class Gammaproteobacteria; order Pseudomonadales; family Pseudomonadaceae; genus Pseudomonas; species Pseudomonas monachiensis. The sequence continues at coordinate 4,352,890 of NZ_CP178857.1, read as the reverse complement.
CACGAGAAACTTTGTCTGAATATGGGGGGACCATCCTCCAAGGCTAAATACTACTGACTGACCGATAGTGAACTAGTACCGTGAGGGAAAGGCGAAAAGAACCCCGGAGAGGGGAGTGAAATAGATCCTGAAACCGTATGCGTACAAGCAGTGGGAGCCCACTTTGTTGGGTGACTGCGTACCTTTTGTATAATGGGTCAGCGACTTATTTTCAGTGGCGAGCTTAACCGAATAGGGGAGGCGTAGCGAAAGCGAGTCTTAATAGGGCGTCTAGTCGCTGGGAATAGACCCGAAACCGGGCGATCTATCCATGGGCAGGTTGAAGGTTAGGTAACACTGACTGGAGGACCGAACCGACTACCGTTGAAAAGTTAGCGGATGACCTGTGGATCGGAGTGAAAGGCTAATCAAGCTCGGAGATAGCTGGTTCTCCTCGAAAGCTATTTAGGTAGCGCCTCATGTATCACTGTAGGGGGTAGAGCACTGTTTCGGCTAGGGGGTCATCCCGACTTACCAAACCGATGCAAACTCCGAATACCTACAAGTGCCGAGCATGGGAGACACACGGCGGGTGCTAACGTCCGTCGTGAAAAGGGAAACAACCCAGACCGTCAGCTAAGGTCCCAAAGTTATGGTTAAGTGGGAAACGATGTGGGAAGGCTTAGACAGCTAGGAGGTTGGCTTAGAAGCAGCCACCCTTTAAAGAAAGCGTAATAGCTCACTAGTCGAGTCGGCCTGCGCGGAAGATGTAACGGGGCTCAAACCATACACCGAAGCTACGGGTATCACTTAGGTGATGCGGTAGAGGAGCGTTCTGTAAGCCTGTGAAGGTGAGTTGAGAAGCTTGCTGGAGGTATCAGAAGTGCGAATGCTGACATGAGTAACGACAATGGGTGTGAAAAACACCCACGCCGAAAGACCAAGGTTTCCTGCGCAACGTTAATCGACGCAGGGTTAGTCGGTCCCTAAGGCGAGGCTGAAAAGCGTAGTCGATGGAAAACAGGTTAATATTCCTGTACTTCTGGTTATTGCGATGGAGGGACGGAGAAGGCTAGGCCAGCTTGGCGTTGGTTGTCCAAGTTTAAGGTGGTAGGCTGGAATCTTAGGTAAATCCGGGATTCCAAGGCCGAGAGCTGATGACGAGTGTTCTTTTAGAACACGAAGTGGTTGATGCCATGCTTCCAAGAAAAGCTTCTAAGCTTCAGGTAACCAGGAACCGTACCCCAAACCGACACAGGTGGTTGGGTAGAGAATACCAAGGCGCTTGAGAGAACTCGGGTGAAGGAACTAGGCAAAATGGCACCGTAACTTCGGGAGAAGGTGCGCCGGTGAGGGTGAAGGACTTGCTCCGTAAGCCCACGCCGGTCGAAGATACCAGGCCGCTGCGACTGTTTATTAAAAACACAGCACTCTGCAAACACGAAAGTGGACGTATAGGGTGTGACGCCTGCCCGGTGCCGGAAGGTTAATTGATGGGGTTAGCTAACGCGAAGCTCTTGATCGAAGCCCCGGTAAACGGCGGCCGTAACTATAACGGTCCTAAGGTAGCGAAATTCCTTGTCGGGTAAGTTCCGACCTGCACGAATGGCGTAACGATGGCGGCGCTGTCTCCACCCGAGACTCAGTGAAATTGAAATCGCTGTGAAGATGCAGTGTATCCGCGGCTAGACGGAAAGACCCCGTGAACCTTTACTATAGCTTTGCACTGGACTTTGAATTTGCTTGTGTAGGATAGGTGGGAGGCTTTGAAGCGTGGACGCCAGTTCGCGTGGAGCCAACCTTGAAATACCACCCTGGCAACTTTGAGGTTCTAACTCAGGTCCGTTATCCGGATCGAGGACAGTGTATGGTGGGTAGTTTGACTGGGGCGGTCTCCTCCTAAAGAGTAACGGAGGAGTACGAAGGTGCGCTCAGACCGGTCGGAAATCGGTCGTAGAGTATAAAGGCAAAAGCGCGCTTGACTGCGAGACAGACACGTCGAGCAGGTACGAAAGTAGGTCTTAGTGATCCGGTGGTTCTGTATGGAAGGGCCATCGCTCAACGGATAAAAGGTACTCCGGGGATAACAGGCTGATACCGCCCAAGAGTTCATATCGACGGCGGTGTTTGGCACCTCGATGTCGGCTCATCACATCCTGGGGCTGAAGCCGGTCCCAAGGGTATGGCTGTTCGCCATTTAAAGTGGTACGCGAGCTGGGTTTAGAACGTCGTGAGACAGTTCGGTCCCTATCTGCCGTGGACGTTTGAGATTTGAGAGGGGCTGCTCCTAGTACGAGAGGACCGGAGTGGACGAACCTCTGGTGTTCCGGTTGTCACGCCAGTGGCATTGCCGGGTAGCTATGTTCGGAAAAGATAACCGCTGAAAGCATCTAAGCGGGAAACTTGCCTCAAGATGAGATCTCACTGGGACCTTGAGTCCCCTGAAGGGCCGTCGAAGACTACGACGTTGATAGGTTGGGTGTGTAAGCGCTGTGAGGCGTTGAGCTAACCAATACTAATTGCCCGTGAGGCTTGACCATATAACACCCAAGCAATTTGACTACTCGAAAGAGCATCAGATTGCGGTGTGTGAAGACGAAACGAACCGAAAGTTCGAGATACTCACAAAGCACCAAACTATCGCATACCCAATTTGCTGAAGCGAGGCCATCCGGCCACGACTCAGTACCCGAATTTCTTGACGACCATAGAGCGTTGGAACCACCTGATCCCATCCCGAACTCAGCAGTGAAACGATGCATCGCCGATGGTAGTGTGGGGTTTCCCCATGTGAGAGTAGGTCATCGTCAAGATTAAATTCCGAAACCCCAATTGCGAAAGCAGTTGGGGTTTTGTTTTTGTGCTCGAAAAAGGGCCGAGCCAGCCGAGGTCAATTGTGAAAAAAATCACACAAACCAGGTTCCACGCTTTTGGTATGGTGCAGCTCATTTTTAAGGGACTGAGTTTGCGCCCCGCCCACGGATCGGCATTTTTTTCAAAGAGTTGCTGCACAAGTGCCTGAACCGATACCCATCAAGGACCACGAGAAAGAGACACGGCTGGTCAACAAGAGACTCATGGCCTGCGCCTTGTTCGTTGCCGCCATTACCTGTGCTCTGGTGGTACGCCTGTATGTCCTGCAAGTAGTCGAGTTCGACTATCACTCGACCATCTCCGAAAACAATCGCGTACATGTCCTGCCGATTACACCGCCTCGCGGGTTGATCTACGATCGCAACGGCGTACTCCTCGCGGATAACCGTCCCAGCTACAACCTGACCATCACCCGCGAACGTGCTATCGATGTAAACGAAGAGCTGGACGAGGTGGTCAATCTGCTGCACTTGCCCGCTGAAGATCGCTCACAGTTCGACAAGGCGATGAAGCAGGCACGTCACCCCTTCGTACCCGTGACCTTGTTCTATGAGCTGAGCGAAGAACAGATTGCCGTACTCGCAGTGAACGAGTTCCGCCTGCCGGGCCTCGATGTCGAGCCGCAGTTCGTTCGGCACTATCCATTGGGCGAGCACTTCGCTCATTCGGTCGGCTACGTCGGACGTATCAACGAGAAAGAGTCAAAGGCGCTGGATACGGTCGAGTACCGAGGCACCCAATCCATCGGCAAGACCGGGATCGAAAAATTCTACGAGTCACAGTTGCACGGCCATGTCGGTTACGAGGAAGTCGAAACCAATGCCCAGGGCCGCGTGCTGCGAGTGCTCAAGCACACTGACCCGGTGCCCGGCGAAGACATTGTCCTGAGCCTTGACGTCAAGCTTCAGGAAGCCGCCGAGCACGCCTTGGGGGATCGCCGTGGTTCGGTGGTCGCGCTGGATCCGTCGACCGGTGAAGTGCTGGCCATGGTCAGCAACCCGAGTTTCGATCCAAACCTGTTCGTCACCGGTATCAGCTCCAAAGAGTACTCCACGTTACGGGACTCCATCGACCGACCGCTGTTCAACCGTGTGTTACGCGGTCTCTATGCGCCGGGTTCGACCATCAAGCCGGAAGTGGCAATCGCCGGCCTTGATGCCGGTGTCGTCACGCCACAGACTCGTGTGTTCGACCCCGGTTATTACCAACTGCCGGATTTTGATCACAAGTACCGCAACTGGAACCACAGCGGCGACGGCTGGGTGGATATGGATGCGGCGATCATGCGCTCCAACGACACCTACTTCTATGACCTGGCACACAAGCTGGGTATCGATCGCCTGCACGACTACATGGCCATGTTCGGGCTGGGTGAGAAAGTCTCCCTGGACATGAATGAAGAATCCCCCGGCCTGATGCCATCCCAAGCCTGGAAGCGCGCCACCCGTCGTCAGGCCTGGTTCCCGGGAGAGACGGTGATTCTCGGTATCGGCCAGGGCTACATGCAGGTCACGCCGCTGCAGTTGGCCCAGGCTACGGCGCTGATTGCCAACAAAGGCGTATGGAATCGCCCGCACCTGGCCAAAACCGTGGACGGTGTCGCGCCGGTGGATGAGCATCCGATGCCGAACATTCTGCTCAAGGATCCTCGCGATTGGGAGCAGGTAAACCACGGCATGCAGATGGTGATGCATGACGCCCGCGGGATTGCCCGGGCGGCAGCGGCGGGCGCGCAGTACCGTATTGCCGGCAAGAGCGGTACCGCACAAATGGTAGCGATCAAGCAGGGCGAACGTTACAACCGGGAGAAAACCCGCGAGCGTAACCGCGACAATGCCTTGTTCGTCGGTTTCGCTCCGGCCGAGCACCCGAAGATCGTGATTTCGGTGATGATCGAAAACGGCGAAGCCGGCGGTCGCGTCGCCGGACCGGTCGTGCGAGAGATCATGGACGCCTGGCTACTCGATCAGGATGGCCACCTCAAGCCGCAGTATGCCGCGCCGAGCAAGGCATCGGGCGATCCTCACGTCTGAACCCCTTATGGCTTCACAGCACAGGCTCACGGATGCTGAGCATGTGCTGGAAGCTTTCGAGGAACACCGTTTCGGCCTGGCTCATCTTCTGTTCGCGATTCCACAACAGCTGGATATCGAAATCCACCACCCCTTCTTCCGGCGGCAAGCGCCAGAGCAGACCTTGCTCGACGTCCCGGCGCACCAGATGGGTGGGCAAGGCGCCGATGCCGTAACCTGCGCAGATCAGGCGGTAAATTTCTTCGAAACTGGTGGAAGAGGCGACGATCTTGCCGGTGAAGCCTTGCTGGTCGCGGAATAGCGTCAGGGGCGAAAGATTGCCGCCCAATTGATCGCTGGTGAAGCTGACAAAGTTTTCCGCGGCCAGTTGTTCCAGGGCCAGGTTCTCTTGTCCGAACAACCGATGACGCTGGCCACAAAAGTAAGCATAGGTCTCTCGAAACAGTACCCGTTGCTCCAGCCGCGGCTGCGGCAGGCGGCACAGGCCGACGCCGATGGTTGCGGTCTTTTGCAGCAGCGAACTGATGATGTTCGAACTGCCCATCACCTCGACTTCCAACTCGATTTTCGGATGGGTTTCATGGAAATCCGCAAGGAAGTCATCGTAATGCCGCGCCTGCACGCCGCTGACGGTGAGGATGCGGATCTTGCCCACCACGTCATCGTGGCGACTCTCCACCACTGTCCCCAGGCGTGAAATATCCCCGTAAATATCCGCCGCAATGCGCAGGACTTCTTCCCCGGTTTCCGTCAGGTCAAAGCGTCGTCCGCTACGGGCAATCAACACGCATTCCAGTTGTTCTTCCAGTCGTTTCAGCGCCTGGCTGACCGCCGACTGGGTGATGTGCAGTCGCGCGGCGGCGCGGCTCATGCTGCCTTCCTGGCCGATGACCAGATAGGTGCGCAGCAGGTTCCAGTCGAGGCGGTCATTGAGAAAGCGCCGGCCGACCCACGGGTTGGAAGTGGAGGGCATAAAACCTCATGTAGTAGCAGTGCTAATAGTAAAGATAAGAATTTGAAAATTGACTAATCCTGGCATGGAAGCGATAAAGCCCACAAGCGCCACAGAGCGCAACCGTCATCAGCCTTAACACCTGCCCAAAAACTATAAGTACACAGGGTCCTTGCATGCACACTACTCCCCAACCGCGCCGAGCCGCGGCCGCTGCCTTCATTGGCACGACCATCGAGTTCTACGACTTCTACATCTACGCCACCGCGGCGGCGCTGGTCCTCGGGCAAGTGTTCTTCCCCAGCAGCGACCCGGTCATGAGTACCCTCGCTGCATTCGGCAGTTTTGCTGTCGGCTTCATTGCCCGGCCCATGGCCGGGATGGTGTTTGGTCATCTGGGTGATCGTCTCGGGCGCAAGAAAATGCTGTTGGTGACCATGGCCCTGATGGGCATCGCCACCGCGGGTATTGGCCTGTTGCCGAGCTATGCCAGCGCCGGCATCTGGGCGCCCGTCGGCCTGATCGTGCTACGTGTCATTCAGGGCATTTCGGTCGGTGGCGAGTGGGGTGGGGCGGTGTTGATGGCCAGCGAACACGCTCCGGCCAAGCGCAAGACGTTCTACGCGTCGTTCGCCCAGCTCGGCAGTCCCGCCGGATTGTTGCTGGCGCTGATCGCTTTCCGTCTGGTGACGTCCCTTGAGCCTGAGGAGTTCCTCGCCTGGGGTTGGCGCCTGCCGTTCCTCGCCAGCGGCGTGTTGATGATGGTCGGCCTATTGATCCGCTCCGGCGTTCACGAGTCGCCGGAATTCGCCAGGGCCAGGGACAACAACGAGACCGCCAAATACCCGGTGATGGACGTGATCCGCACCTGCTGGCGGCAGATCCTGTTCGCCGCCGCGGCCGTGACCATTGGCTCGGCCGGGTTCTTCTTCACCAACACCTTCATGATTACCTACGTCACCCAATACCAGGGCATCGCCCGTTCGACGATTCTCGATTGCCTGTTTCTGGTAACCGTCATCCAGTTGCTCTCGCAACCGCTCTCGGCGTTGATCGCCGAGCGTATTGGCGAAGATCGTTTTCTCAAATGGGTCGCGCTGCTGTGCATGGTTACGCCATACCCGATGTTCCTGCTGGTAGGCACGCAGAACATTGTGTTCATGACTGCCGGCATTGCCCTCGCGGTGGTGATTCTCTCGGCGCTGTACGCGGTGATCGCCGGCTACATGACCCAGGCCTTCCCGGTGCACCTGCGCTACTCGGGCATTTCCATCGCCTACCAATTGGCTTGCGCCGTGGCCGGTGGCACCACGCCGCTGATCGGCACCCTGCTGGCCAGCAAGTTTTCCGGACAATGGTTGCCGCTGGCGGTGTTCTTCACCTTGCTCTCGGCCCTGTCCCTGATCGGTGTTTGCGGTCTGGCCCGCCTGCGCGCCAACCCGGTCGTCACCCACGCTGCCAAAGAGGTGTATTCGTGAGTAAACCTGCACACATCGACCCGGTTGAATGGCAAGCCCGTTGCGAACTGGCTGCGCTGTATCGACTGGTCGCGCACTTTCGCATGACCGACTTGATCGACACCCACATCACCCTGCGGATACCTGGGCCGGAGCACCACTTCCTGATCAACCGTTACGGGGTGATCTTCGACCGCATGCGCGCCTCTGATCTGGTGCGCATCGATCAGGACGGACGGGTGGTCGACCCGGAGTACGCCGGCCATCGGGTCAACGCCGCCGGCTTCGTCATTCACTCGGCGATCCACATGGCGCGCCCGGACCTGAACTGTGTGATCCACACCCACACGGCAGCGGGCATGGCGGTCGCGGCGCAGAAACAGGGCTTGCTGCCGATCAGTCAGCATGCGCTGAAGTTCTACGGCAAGCTGGCCTATCACACCTACGAGGGCATCGCGCTGTCGCTGGATGAGCGCGAGCGCTTGATCGCCGACCTCGGTCCGCACCGGGCAATGATCCTGCGCAACCACGGTTTGTTGGTGGGTGGTTCGGGCGTGGCCCAGGCCTTCCAGGAAATCCACTTCCTGGAGCGGGCCTGTCAGGCCCAGGTGCAGGCGCTGGCCGGTGGTTCCGCCTTGCATTACCCGTCGCCGCAAGTGTGCGCGCACACCGCCGAACAGTTTGACCGTGATGAGCAGGACAACATCATCGACCTGGCCTGGGAGGCCGCCCTGACGTTGATCGAATCCCAGCGCGAGTCTTATTTGTCATGAACGCCGTCATCAATACCGTGGTTCTGCTGTCCCGCGACACCTTGCTGCTCAAGCAATTGCAGACAGCGTTTGCCCGCAGTGCGCCGCAGCTCACCGCCGTGCTGGCCGATGATCCACGGGCCGCGGATGCGCAGATGGCGGCGTGCTGGTTTCCCTTGCCGGGCAGTCTCGGCGCATTGCCGAACCTGCAGGTGATCCACTCGGTGGCTGCCGGTATCGATCACCTCGATCACGATCCGTCATGCCCGGACCTGCCGATTTGCCGCGTGGTTGATCCGGGCCATCGCCAAGGCATGACCGAGTACGTGCGCTGGGCGGTGATCCACTATCACCGCGGTTTCGACCAGGTGTTGGCGCAACAGCGGGAGCAACGCTGGGAGCGGCCGCTGCAACGGGCGGCGGGGCAGTTCAAGGTCGGTGTGATGGGGCTCGGATCGCTGGGCAGCGCGATTGCTCTGGACCTGGTCGCAGCCGGTTACGACGTGCGCGGCTGGGCACGACGCAGCAAGGATTTGCCGGGTGTGCGCACGTTCGCCGGGGCTGATGCGTTGCATCCGTTTCTCGATGGCGTCGAGTTGCTGATCAACCTGCTCCCGCTGACCAGCGAAACCCGCGGCATCCTTGGGCGAGCCACTTTCGAACAACTCGCCAACGGCGCGGCACTGGTCAACAGTGGGCGCGGCGGTCATTTGAACATCGACGATCTCGAACAGGCACTGGCGAGCGGGCAATTGCGTGGCGCCTTGCTGGATGTCTTCGAACAGGAACCGCTGCCGATCGATCACCGGCTCTGGACAATGCCCGGTGTCACCATCACCCCGCACATGGCCTCGGCGGCATCCCATGACTGTATTGCCGAGCAAGTAGCGGAGAACTTTCGTCGATTGAAGTCCGGCAAACCGTTACTGAACTGTGCCGACCGATTGTTGGGTTACTGAACCCAGCGTTATCCAACCAATAAAAATGGTTCTTCACGCAATTCCGGGGAACACCGATACCTGTAGGAGACGGCTTGCTGGCGATGGCGGCCTCCTGGTTGGAGTATTTTATTGGTGGTGTACATATCCATTTCTGCGGTAACGGCCTCCTATGGTTCCGCTTTTACAGCGGGTTACTTGGAAAAGCGCCAAGTAACCAAACGCTTTTGCCCCTTACGTTCGGTGCCTCGCCTAGGCTCGGCATCCCCTTGCTCCGGTCCTGCTCCGTGGGCCCGCCGCGATCGGCCATCCATGGCCGTACGCGGCTAACCCGGCATCCATGCCGGGTTGCCCACTGCGCAGAACCTGCGCTCGGCCTCTCGAGGGGGCGTGCACCGCAACAGCACCGCGAGGCGAGCTAACGCTCGACCTCGTTGTATGGTGGTGTACGCGTTCCCCTGTAGGAGCTGCCGAAGGCTGCGATCTTTTGATCTTGCTTTTGCGATCGGGAAATGGTCTGCCGGCCAAGGCCTGACGCGGTGTTGCCCGGCCCGCCCGGTTCATCGAACGGGCCGGCAACCCTTAGCGGTCGAGCAGTTTCATGACTTCTTCCGGAAACGCAGGCCTGCGGTGGCATTGGCCGCAAAGATCGCTTCCAGCGCGTGCAGTTCTTCGCCACTCAGCGTCACCTCCAGTGCGGCCACGTTTTCTTCCAGGTATTTACGTTGCTTGGTGCCCGGAATCGGAATCAGGCAGTCACCCTGGGCCAACACCCACACCAGCGCCAGTTGGCCCGCCGTCACGCCTTTTTCTGCCGCCAGCGCTTGTACCTGTTGCACCAGCAGCAGGTTTTTCGCGAAGTTTTCGCCCTGGAAGCGCGGGCTGAAACGACGATAATCGTCGGCCGCGAAATCATCCGGGCTTTTTATTGGTTCTTTGTCCCGTCCTGAATAAGGTTTACACCTTCTGATCTATTTTCAGGAGGGCTTTTCTGTTGTCACCATCAAGCCTGATGGCGATACCCTACAAATCGATCTAACCCCTCACGCCACCCGGTTCCCATCCTGTGGCGGGTGCCAAAAGCCCTGTTCAACCACTCATGAGTATTGCGAGCGAACCGTTCGTGATTTGCCCATCCTCGGCCATGCGGTGCGTCTCAGCGTGTTGCTCAGACGTGTTGGCTGCCGTGATTGCGGCAAACGCATGGAAGCCGTCAGTTGGCTGGATCGCTATGCCCGCATGACGCGCCGCCTGTCTGAGGCCGTCATTCAAGCCTGCGAGCGGCTGCCCACGCTGCACGTGGCTCAGATGTTTGGGCTGCATTGGGACACCGTGCGGCTGCTGGAGCGTCGAGCCTTGCAAGCGGCGTTGAGTATTTTGCCGAAGGCGCAGCCCCGGCGCCTGGTGATGGACGAATTCGCGCTGTTCAAAGGTCATCGTTACGCCAGCGTGGTGCTGGATGCGGATACCCGGCGCGTGCTGTGGATCGGCGAAGGCCGCAGCCGAGCGGCGGTCAGGCCATTCTTCGAAGAGCTGGGGCCAGAGGGCTGCGCTCGCATCGAAGCAGTGGCGATGGACATGAACACCGCATTTGACCTGGAGGTTCGCCAGCATTGTCCAAACGCGCGAGTGATCTACGACCTCTTTCATGTGGTGGCCAAATATGGCCGAGAGGTGATTGATCGAGTCCGCGTCGACGAAGCTAATCGGCTACGCCACGACAAGCCTGCGCGCAAGGTCATCAAGCAAGCGCGATGGCTACTGCTACGCAATCCGCAGAACCTGAAAACGCCGGAGCAAACGGTCCGTTTGGAGGATCTGCTAGCGGCCAACCAAGCGTTGATGACGGTCTACTTAATGAAGGCTGAACTCAAAACGCTTTGGACGCCGAGCACCGCCTGGGGCTGGCGATCAGCCTGGAAGCAATGGCTGAGCCATGCTCAAGAAAGTGGAATACCGGCTCTGATCCAGTTCGCAAAGCGACTAAAGGGTTACTGGCGGGGCATCGTCAGCCGGGTTCGCTGGCCAATGCACACGGGCCAGCTGGAAGGCATGAACAATCGAATAAAGGTCATTAAGCGGATGGCGTACGGTTACCGGGACAGCGAATTCTTTTTCATGAAGATCAAGAGCGTCTTTCCCGGTAATCCGTGAAGAACCATAAAAATCCCCGGCTCGCTCGCTGCGTTTAGTCCGTCAGCCGTTGTTGCAGGCTTTCGAGAAAGATCGTCTCGGCCCGGCTCATGCGCTGCTCGCGGTTCCACAGCAAATGAATGTCCACATCGGCAATCCCTTCGTGGGGCGGCAGGCGCCAGAGCAATCCGGCGTCGACGTCCGCCGCCACCACGTGTTCGGGTAAGCAACCGATACCGAAGCCGGCGATCACCAGTCGCCGGACTTCTTCCAGGCTCGGTGACGACGCGACGATACGGCCGCTGAAACCCTGCTGATCGCGAAAAATCGTCAGCGGCGAGAGCATGCCGCCGATCTGGTCGCTGGTGAAGCTGACGAAGTTTTCCCGCTGCAAATCCCCTTCGGCGACGTCCTGTTGGCCGAACAATGCATGATGCTTGCCGCAGAAAAACGCATAGCGCTGACGCAGGAACAAACGCTGCTCCAGGCGCGGTTGCGGGCGCCGATTGAGGCTCAGGCCAAGGGTCGCGGTTTTTTCCTGGAGGGCGCTGACGATGTCGGAACTGCGCATCACATCGACTTCCAGATCCACTCGCGGGTGCTGTCGATGAAAGTCCGCAAGGAAGTCGTCGAAGCGCTCGGAGAAGATCCGGCTGATGATCAGCAACCGCACTTTGCCGATCACTTCATCGGCCGGTTGTTCCAGCACGCTGCTGACCTGGGACATTTGCCCGTAGATTTCCCCGGCCAGGGCGAAGATCTGCTCGCCGACTTCGGTCAGGGCAAAGCGTGGCCCGCGACGGGCAATCAGTTGGCGGCCCAGTTGTTCTTCCAGGCGCTTGAGTGCCTGGCTCACTGCCGGTTGCGTCAGGTGCAGGCGGGCGGCGGCGCGGCTGATGCTCTGCTCCTGGCCAATCACCCGAAAGGTGCGCAGCAGGTTCCAGTCCAGGCGGTCATTGAGCAGGCGTTGCATAGGCGCTCAGCAGAAAGTCAGGGGCCGATAGGGAGAGTCGACGGCTTGCACACATTCTGCGCAAGCCGTGGAGAATCTGCAGTCGCGGGATCGTAACACTGTTGGAGCGCAGCTGAGGCAATTCGGATCTGCAAAAAACTCATGCGTAGGCGAGGGCTTTTTCTTCCAGCAGTTCCTCATACAAGGCCGTCCATTTGCGGCCCATTTCATCCGCCGTGAACAGATTTTGATAACGGGCCTGGGCCTTCTCGCCCATTTGCGCCGCCAGCACCGGTTTTTCCCAAAGCGTGCGCATCGCCTCGCGAAATGCCGGTGGATTGCTCGGTGGCACCACCAGTCCGGTCTCGTTATGAATGTTGATGTAACTGGTGCCAGTGCCAATTTCACTGGAGATCATCGGTTTACCATACATCGCGCCTTCCAGCAGCGAAATGCCAAAGGCTTCGGAGCGCAGGTGCGATGGAAACACGATGGCATAGCTCAGTTGCAGCAGCGCTACTTTGTCCTCGTCCCCCAGACGCCCGAGGAAGTGAACATTGCGCAAACCCAAGGCGGCCGCCTGGGCATGCAGCTCTACTTCCAGTGGGCCGGCACCGACAATCACAGTCGGGTAATCCAGGTCCTTCAGGGCGTCGAGCAGGATGTGCAAACCTTTGTAGTAGCGCATCACACCCACAAACAGAAAGAACTTATCGCCTAGCTTTTGCCGCCAGTGAGCCGTTCGATCACTGTCCGGCTGAGGGTAACCTGTCTTGTTCAACCCATAGGGGATCACTCGGGTCTTGTGTTGAAACTGTTGCAACACATCACTGGTGTGCAGGTAATTGGGCGATGCAGCGACGATCCGGTCGGCGCTGTGCAGAAAGCGATTCATCAGCGGCCGGTAAAGTTTGAGCAGGTGTTTCTGGCGGATGATGTCCGAGTGGTACGTCACCACGCTGGGTTTATTCAGGCCACTGGCGAAATGCACCAGGTCCATGAATGGCCATGGAAAGTGGTAATTGACCACGTCGGCCTCGGCTGCCAGCTCGCGAAACTGTTTGAAGACGCTCCAGGAAAACCCTGTGGAGGCGAACTGAATGTCGAGCCTGGCTCGATGGACTTCATGCTGGGCGATCTGCATCACCGGCGGTGTCGGGTCGGCACTGAGCGTCAGCACCTTGCCTTCAACGCCGTGCAGGGCACCGCTTTCGCACAACTGGAAAATCACTTGTTCGATCCCGCCGACCGAGTCAGGCAGGTACGTCTTGAAAAAATGAAGAACTCGCATTCAACCTCCCATTGCCTGGCGGTAAGCGCTGGCCGTGACTTGCGCACAGCGTTCCCAGGTAAAAAGCCTTGCCTGTACCAACCCGGCTTCTCGGCATGCCTGCCAATGCGCTAGATCCTCGATCAGACGACTCATTGCATCGCGCAAGCCGTCGGTTTCATCCGGTTCAACATAGTTACCCGCAGAGCCTGCCACTTCGGGCATGGCTGAGCGACTGGTCAGAATGACCGGCGTGCCGCAGGCCATGGCCTCCAGCACCGGCAGGCCAAAACCTTCGTAAAGCGACGGAAAAATCAATGCCCGGGCACCGGCCAACAGCTGCGCAACGTGCTCGTCAGGCAGATAGCCGAGCAAACAGACATGACCGCAGGCCAGGGCCTGATGCAACTCTTCGCTGAACTGCTCGCGCTGCCAGCCGGCCATGCCGACGATCAGCAATGGAAAACGCTGACGGACTGATTCCGGCAATCGCGCGTGGGCGCGCAGGGCGAGGGACAGGTTCTTGCGCGGTTCCAGGGTACCGACACAGAGGAAGTATTCCCGCGCTTCGACGCCATGGGTCTTGAGTACGGCGTCGATAGCCTCGGGGAATCGCGGGTGAAAACGCGCGGCTACACCCAGCGGTGCGACGACAAATCGCTCGGCCGGTAATCCGAAATGCGCCTGGGCTTCGTCAGCAATGAACTGCGAGTCGGTAAGAATCAGGCTTGCCTGTCGCACGCCATCGGTCACGCGCCGTTCGATTTCTCGCAAGCGCGCCGGTGGCTGCGTTTCGGGATAGTGCAGGTGAGTCAGGTCATGCAGGGTGATGACGGTCGGGCCGTCGAACGACAGCGGCCACAAACTCGGTTCGTGATAGAGATCGATGGCTTGCGCGCGGCCTTGATCGAAGCGTTTCTGCTCCAGCCACCGTCGGGCCTGATAGGCGCCCGGGATCTGTCGCAGCAATGGTGTCAGCCGGGAATAGCCGGGCATGGCTGCCTCAGGCAGCACAGAGCTCCAGCCCCAGCCATGAAACAACGCCAGTTCAACATCCGGTTCACTCGCCAAGGCGTTCGCCAGTTCGGCGACGTAATGGCCGATGCCGGTACGTGGCGCCTGGAGTATCCGCGCGTTAAGGGCAATTCGCATGTTGCCTCTCTTGCATGAGCGGCACGTCGACAAGATTGCGCAGGGTGCGTTCAGCCAATTGCGCACTGGCTTCACGCCAGCCGATCCAGCGCCAGTCCACGACGTCGCGAGTGGCCGGGAATTGACCGCTGTTCTCGAAACCAATGACCAGATCAGCCAGGCTTTTTGGCTCGGCCAGATCGAAGTACGCCATGAACTCGCCGCCTATTTCACGAAAGACCGCAATGTCGCTACCCATGGCCGGCAGTCCACGCTGCATGGCTTCTACCAGCGGCAGGCCGAAGCCTTCCACAAAAGACGGAAACACCAGTGAGCTGGCATGGTGGTAGGCATGCTCGAGGCTGGTGTCGCTCAGGTCATTGAACATGAACAGTCGTTGGTTCAGTTGGGGGTGATTGCGTATCCGGGCCAGCAGCGCATCGCATTTCCAGCCGATTCGCCCGGCAATGCACAGGCGGGCATTGGAGCCTGCCGCCCAGGCCCGTTCGAAGGCGTCCAGCAGGTAGTCGTGGTTCTTGCGCGGTTCGATGGTACTGACCATCAAAAATACCGGTTCCGGCGTCGCGAACAGCCGCGCAAGACGCGGTTCCACGGCTTCGCTGACTTCGCTCAAATCAAGTTCGGAGCCCAGGTGGAAATAGTCGAACCACAATGCATTGGCCTTGGCCGAGCCCAGGCGGCGCTGAACCTCATCACGCACCTGGTCACGCACCGTGGCGGAAATGGCCACGTAGCCATCGGCGGTTTGAGTGATCCAGTCGAACCACTCGTTGAACACCTGCACCAGCCGTGTGTCGTAGAACTGTGGGTGAGTCAGGGGAATCAAATCGTAGATCACTGAAACAATGCCCACGCCTTCACGTTTGAGCTGTTCGGCAAACGGGAAAAAGTCGGTGTGCCAGGACGAATCCAGCAACACCAGTTGATCTCCCGGTTGGTGCTGCAGCGGCGTGCAACGTTTGGGCAGTTGATACTGGTTGATGCCTTCGATCACACGCAGTGGAAGGCCGAAACAGGTAACCGCTGTCACCCGGTAGGCCACGTGCAGCAGGCGCTTGATCACTCGCGAGTTGCTTCGGTTGTGCAGGCGCTGATGCAGTTGCCAGAAGCGGTGAGCCAAGCGCCCAAGTCGTCCGCCAAAGGTCATCAAGGCATCGAAAATCGGAATGTTCAGCGCGCCGAGTTTCAGTACCCGATAGAGTTTGCCTTTAAGCAATACAACCGGGATGCATTCAACGCCGTCCACAGACCCCGGTAGCTGATTGACGACGTTGCGCACCACTCGCTGAATGCCCGAATTGACCTTGGGGTGCTGGAATACGTGCGTGCACTCCACCAAAAGACGCGTCATGGCGTGATCTCCGGAGTGACCGGCGCGCTCGAGCGCGAGACAGTGGTCTTCGCGGCCAGCCACGAGCAGCCGACAAAATCTTCGTGCCGGTTGTTGATCACATGGAACACCAACCCGTAATCGCGCCACTCGAAGTTGCGGTCCAGGTGCGAGTCCAGGCGTGACAAGCTCAACGCCACGGAATAGTTACCCTTGCCCAACCCCATGACGAAAGCAAAGCGATAAGTCACGCGCTCGCCAGCCTGCAGATCGGTCAGCGCCTGATCCTGGCGATGGGTGTTGATGCCGTACATGGCCTGGCCCAGGCGATCCTTGATCATGAAGCCCAGTACCAGCCGTTCGATGTCCTGGCGAACCTCGACATTCACCTCCAGCACGACCGGCTGGCCGACTTCGGCGGCGTCGATGGAGCGTTCATTTTTGTCGAGCAAGCGTACGGTCAGAATCCTGGCTTCACCCGTTCCCGAAATGGTACTGAACTGGCCGCCGGCGAGAGCTTCCTGGCGCACGGTCTGTCCCTCACGCTCGGCGAGCAGGGCGTTGTAGTAATCCATGACGGTTTCGGGCTTGTCGTGCATGGCCATATGGCCGTTTTCCAGGAGAATCGCCGAGTCGCAGATCGACTGAATCGCCCCACGGTCATGGGAGACGATCAGCAGCGTGGTACCGGCTTTGCGAAAGCTGCGGATGCGGTCGAAACTTTTGTGCTGAAAGTAGGCGTCGCCCACCGACAGTGCTTCGTCGACGATCAATATGTCCGGGCGCCGCGCGGTGGCCACGCTGAACGCCAGACGCATTTGCATACCGCTGGAATAGGTGCGTACCGGGTGGTCGATGGCGTCGCCTATTTCCGCGAAACGTTCGATTTCCGGCATCAACGCTTCTATCTCTTCGACCTGCATGCCCAGCAGTTGCCCGGCCATGACCGCATTCTGCCGACCGGTAAAGTCCGCATGAAAACCCATGCCCAATTCCAGCAGGGCGGCGACGCTGCCTTCGAGCTCAATGGTTCCGCAGGTGGGTTGGGTGGTGCCGGTGATCATCTTCAACAAGGTGCTTTTGCCGGCACCGTTGATCCCGACGATACCCACCGATTCTCCGGGGGCAATCTGGAAGGTCACGTCCTGTAGCACCCAGTGCTGACGATGGCGGATCGGCGAGAACGGGACTAGCCATTCAACCAGTCGACTCCAGCGTGTAGGGTATTGTTTATAGGCCTTGCCCAGGCCGGTGACGCGTATGTGTCCCATCAGAGTTCATCCACCATTTCACCGACTCTCTGCCGAAACAGCCGCAGCCCGATGAAGAAGAGCAATACGCTGGCGACCATGATCGGCAGCAGCGAACTCCAGACAGGCCATTGGCCGTACAGGAAGATGTTCTGGTAGCTGGTGATCAGGTTGGTCAGGGGATTGAGTTGCAGCAAGCGCTGGACCCAATCGGGCAGGATGCTCATCGGATAAACGATTGGCGTCAGCCAGAACCAGAATTGCAGACAGATGGCGAAAAATTGCCCGACATCGCGAAAAAACACATTCACTACGCCAAGAATAATCCCCAGCCCGGCACAGAACATCACCTGTAATACCAATAGAGGAATGAGCGCCAACAGCACAAGGCCCGGTAGTCGACCGGTGATCAACAGAAAACCGAGGAACAGGCTGATGATGATTGCGAAGTTGATACCGGCATTCAACAGCACGATCACGGGCAAGCAGATCCGTGGGAAGCTGATTTTTTTCAGCAGATTGGCGTTATCCAGAAACATGTTCTGGCTGCGCACCGTGATTTCTGCAAACAGTCCCCAGGTCAACAACCCGGCGCAGAGATAGATGCTGTAGGCCATGCCGTCATCTACCCCTGGCAAACGGGCACGCATGATGTGGGAAAAAATCACGGTGTAGACAATGATCATCGACAGCGGATTGAGCACGGTCCACAGGGCACCGAACAACGAATTGCGATAACGCGCCTGAAACTCTCGCTGGACGCTACCGAGGATGAACCCCCGATAGCTGCTCAGCGTGCGGTAAAGGGAAAGCAGCATTCAAACCGTCCTGCCGTATTGATCTTCGAAGCGGACGATGTCGTCCTCTCCCAGGTATTCGCCGCTTTGCACTTCGATGATCACAAGGTCGATCACGCCGGGATTCTCCAGGCGATGCTTGTGACCGGCGGCAATGAAGGTCGATTCGTTCTTGGCCACCAGATGAGTGCCGGTGCCATTGTTGGTGACCTTGGCCATGCCTTCGACCACCACCCAGTGTTCATTGCGATGGTGGTGCATCTGCAACGACAACTTGGCACCGGGCTTGACCACGATGCGTTTGATCTTGAAGCGCGGGCCTTCCTCCAGCACGGTGTAGGTACCCCATGGCCGGCTGACCGTACGGTGCAGGCGATAGGCTTCGTGCTCTTTGTCCTTGAGTTGCCTGGCCACCCGGCGCACATCCTGGGCGCGGTCGGCGTGGGCCACCAGCACCGCGTCGGCGGTGTCGACGATAATCAGGTTATCCACGCCCACGGTCGCGACCAGACGGTTGTCGCTCTGGACGAAGTTGTTGTGGCTGTCGATGAAAACCGACTCGCCGACGGTGCGGTTGTTTTGTGCATCCGCCGGTACCAGTGCGGCCACCGCACCCCAGGAGCCGATGTCGCTCCAGTCGAAACGGGCGGGCACGACGACCACCTTGTCGGAGCGCTCCATCAACGCATAGTCGATGGAAATGTCCATGATTTCGCCGAACAGGGCCGGCGACAGTTCCTGCTGCAGGCTCCCCGCGTTTTCCACTGCGGCGCTGGCGGCCATGCAGGTCTGCGCCTGCTCCAGCAAATCGGGAGCATGGATTTGCAGTTCGGCCAGTACGCTGGCAACCGAGAAGCAGAACATCCCGGAGTTCCACAGGAAATTGCCGCTTTCCAGGTAATGAGTCGCGGTTTGCAGGTCCGGTTTTTCGACGAAACGCCGCACGCCGGCAGCGCCTTTGTCGTCCAGCGGTGTGCCGGCTTCAATGTAGCCAAAACCGGTTTCCGGAGCGGTCGGCACCACACCGAAGGTCACCAGGTGACCGCTCCTGGCCAATGTCATGGCATGCTCGACCGCCTCCTTGAGCGCATCGACATTGACGATCAGATGGTCGGCGGGCATGACCAGCATGATCGCCTCGTCGCCATGCAGGGCCTGGAGGGAGAGGGCGGCGGCAGCGATGGCCGGCGCCGTGTTGCGCCCCGTCGGCTCCAGCAGGAAGTGCCCGCGATGACGGCCCAGGTGCGCGTCCCGAAAGTGATCCTTGCTCTGGAAGTAGTATTCGCGGTTGGTCACCGTGACGATATCGCCCCAGCCGTCGAGCAGGTCCGCGGCACGCCGATAGGTCTTGCCCAGAAGCGACTGGCCGTCAGGCAAGGCCATGAACGGTTTGGGATGGCCTTCACGCGACACCGGCCACAACCTTGTCCCGGCACCGCCGGAGAGAATCACGGGAATCAGCATGGCCTACTCCTTGGCGACGCGTTTCATGTCCGCATCCATCATCATGCGGATCAAGGTATCCAGGTCGGTTTTTGGTTTCCAGCCCAGCACACGCTGGGCCTTGGCCGGGTTGCCGAGCAGCACTTCGACTTCGGCCGGGCGGAAGAACGCCGGGTCGATCTTCACGAAGTCGCGGTAGTTCAGGCCTACGTGATCGAAGGCGATCCGGCACATCTCGCGCACCGTGGTGGTCACGCCGGTGGCCACCACGAAGTCGTCGGGTTTGTCCTGTTGCAGCATCAGCCACATGGCTTCGACGTAGTCCCCGGCAAAGCCCCAATCGCGCTTGGCGTCGATGTTGCCCAGGCGCAGTTCCTGCTGCTTGCCCTGCTTGATGCGGGCGGCGGCGTCGGTGACTTTGCGCGTCACGAACTCGATGCCGCGCAGCGGAGACTCATGGTTGAACAGAATGCCGCTGCTGGCATGCAGGTTGAAACTTTCGCGGTAGTTCACGGTGATCCAGTGGCCGTACAACTTGGCCACGCCATAAGGGCTGCGTGGATAGAACGGCGTGTTCTCGTCCTGCTGCTCGGCCTGGATCAGACCGAACATTTCGCTGGTGGACGCCTGGTAGAAACGCGTGTGCGGGCTGAACTGACGAATCGCTTCGAGCAAGTGGGTAACACCCAGGCCGTCGACGATGCCGGTGGTCACCGGTTGATCCCAGGAGGCCGCGACAAAGCTTTGCGCGGCGAGGTTGTAGACCTCGTCCGGCGCCGACTTGATCACCGCGCGCTGCACAGAACAGGCATCGGCCATGTCGCCATCCAGGTAGACGATGTCCGCCTCGACCCCCATCTCGCGCAAGCGCCAGCGCGAGTCGCTGCTGCGGCGCGCGACCAGGCCGTGGACCTTGTAACCCTTGTCGAGCAGCAGCTTGGCCAGATACGCGCCATCCTGGCCGGTGATGCCTGTGATCAATGCACTTTTAGTCATACTTGTCGTACTCGCGTCTCCCAGTCGGACAGGATCGCCCGCAGGGATTGTTGTGTTGTGATTTCAGATTTCCATCCAGTGGTTTCGACCAGCCTGGCAGGGCTGCCGCACACGCGGCGCTGATCCGCGCGGCGAAGTCGCGCAGGGTCCTGGACCAGTTGCAGGTCGACCTGGGCAAGATCTGCCAGCTGTTCGATCAGGCGGCGAATGCTCTGCTCGCGCCCCGAGCAAATGTTGTAGACCTGCCCCGGCGTACCTTTTTCCAGCAAGGCCAGGTAAGCCGAGACCACGTCCCCGACATCAAGGAAATCGCGCGTGACGTCGATGTCCCCGACCTCCAGTTGGGGCCCTTGCAGGCCTTGCTTGATCCGGCAGATCTGACGTGCGGCGCTGGCGATGACGAAGCTGTCTTTCTGCCCTGTGCCGATGTGGTTGAACGGGCGGGCGACCAGTACGGGCCAGTCTTCGCTCAGGCCCCACTGCAAGCTCAGGAACTCTGCCGACAGTTTGCTCACGGCATAGGGATTGCGCGGGCAGGGTGGTTGCAATTCAGTGATGGGCAGATGCTCTTCAGCGACCTGGCCATAGACATCGCCGGAGCTGACGTACAGAAACGTGCCGTTGAAGCCGCGCGCCTTGAGAGCTTGCAGCAGGTTCAGGGTGCCCAGCAGATTGATGTTCAGCGTGCGCGCCGGATCACGAAAGGCCTCCGGGACGAAAGTCTGGCCGGCCAGGTGGATCACCGCATCGGGCATTTCCGGCCACAAGCCTTCAAGGCTGTCCGGCGCAGAGAGATCGTAGCGGCAAGGAACAGGCAGCAGCTTCCATTCCGAATTCTCAGCCTGCAAACGCGATTGGATGTGTTGTCCTACAAATCCAGTCAGACCCGTGACAAATAGACGTTTTCTCAACAGCGACCCCCGGGTCATACATTTCATCCATTTCCTAAAGGCTTAATGGAAGGGTCTCACGAACCAACAGGATTACTCATGAAGACGGACGAAATGTTTTGTTGTAGTTGTTTGGTATCCAATCTGTGCCATTTGCTCGGCAATTTCAACAAGTCCAATAGTGACTGGCCAGTTCTCGTCAGCGTAGCCTGATTTATTCTCGTCGGGCGGTTCACGAATCCTCAACGGATGTGGTTAGAATGCCCCTCGTCACGATTATCCGGGGTTCGGCAGCGTCGCTTCGAAACTGCGAGAAACTGACCACTAAAACAAGAACGAAGACGGGCAGCAAGACGATGGGCGAGCGCCAGTAAACACTGACTCGAACCGTATCCTCCCCGTCATAGCGTGAGGCTGCCGGGATGGCGGCCTCACCGTGGGATGCCATGAATTTCATTCTTTACTCCGACGTCAACGACAGCTCCATCAGCCAGAGCCTCGGTCGTCCCGAATACAGTTACTACTTCGTGCTCAAGGCCTATCGCCCTGTGCTCGAAAGCCTGGGGCGAGTGCATGTGGTGTCCTCCACCGCCGAGGTCGATCCGCTCTACAAACAATTATTGGCCGCTGGCGAAGACAGTCTGTTCCTGTCGTTTACGCCGCCGCAGAAAACCCCGAACGACCTTGAGTGCCCGACGATTTGCGTGGTGGCCTGGGAGTTTGATTCGATTCCCGATGAACAATGGGATAACGACCCGCGCCAGGACTGGACGCAAATGCTGGCGCGGCAGGGCCGGGTGATCACGCTCTCCAGCCATACCGCCCGGGCGATTCGTCGGGCCATGGGCGAAGACTTCCCGGTACTGGTGTTGCCGACGCCGTTGTGGGAAAACTTCGCCGACATTCGTAGTCGCCACACCAGCGTCCCGATCTGCGCCGGCTCGACCCTGGACATCAAGGGTTGCATCTTCGATACGCGCACACTCGGGCTGAGCGCCGATGCACTGATTCCCGTCGTGCCGACCGCCGAGGAACTGGCGGCGCTCGAGGCTGAACTGGAGGCATTGAAGCCACCGCCGCTGACACTCAAGCGCCGCTTGGTGATTGCCCGCCATTACCTGCATATGTGGCGCCTGGACAAAGGTAAATCGCTGCCGATCCCGGTGCATCGCACGCATTTTCTAAGCCAGTGGTACTGGGAAGGGATACGCGACTTGTTGTCGCAAGCCGCCCATGAGCGTCTCGCTGGCTGGTTGCCGGCCATCGCCGGCCCACAGACGATGGCAGTACCCGAGCCAGAACCGCGACAGTGGCCGGATACCACAGCCCTGGTCGAAACACAGGTTGACGGTGTGGTGTATGTCACCGTGTTCAACCCGCGTGACGGTCGCAAGAATTGGCATCAACTGATCACTGCATTCTGCTGGGCGTTCCGCGAAACGCCTGATGCGACACTGGTGCTGAAAGTTACCCAAAGCGATCTGTCGTCCTACCACGACGAACTGATGACGTTGCTCGCGCAGCTTTCTCCGTTCGCCTGTCGGGTGGTGGTCATGCACGGCTACCTGGACGACCCGCAATATGCCCGGTTGTACGAGGCCGCCAGTTACTACGTCAATGCCTCGCGCTGCGAAGGGCTGTGCCTGCCGCTGATGGAGTTCATGGCCAGTGGTAAACCGGTGATTGCCCCGGATCACACGGCCATGGAGGACTACATCGATGAACGTGTGGCGTTTGTGGTCAAGTCCAGCGAGGAGCTGACCATCTGGCCGCAGGACTCTCGCATCATCTACCGCACCCTGCGTTACCGGCCGGATTGGGGTTCGCTGAAAACCGCTTACGAAAACAGCTACCGCCTGGCCAAGGAGCAACCGCTGGAGTATCAGCGCATGTCCCTCGCCGCCGTCGAGCGCATGCACGATTACTGCGCTTTCGCTCCGGTGCAGAAACGCATGGCGGATTTTTTCGGGCTGGCGCCACAGGCTTTGCCGACAGCAACCGTGACGGATACCGCCTCATGCTGATCATCATTCATTCGGAAACCAACCAGCACACCATTGCCCAGAACCTTGGCCGCTCGGAGTACAGCTATTACTTCGTGCTCAAGGAGTACCGACCCGTGCTGGAGCGGCTGGGGCGAGTGGTAGAAGTCAGCGACCCGCGGACCGAAGTCGATGTGTTGTACATGGACTGTTTGTCCCGTGGTGAAGCGTGCGTGTTCCTGTCGTTCTCACCGCCTCATCGCACGCCGGTCAATTTCGCCTGCCCGACGCTGCCGGTGTTCGCGTGGGAATTCAGCACCATCCCCAACGAACCCTTTGCCGGTGACCCGCTCAATGACTGGCGCACGGTGTTGCGGGCAGCGGGTGCGGCGATTACCCATTCCAGCTACACCGTGAATGCGGTGCGCGAGGCGATGGGCGACGACTATCCGGTCATCGCGGTACCGGCCCCGGTATGGGACCGTTTTTCCGAGCGCGGCGCCCACTTGCAACGTCAGCCCTTGGCCAGTCAAGTGCGTTTGACGCTCAAGGGGTTACTGGCAGACAGCCGCGAACTCGACTTGCGAGCCTTCGGCCCCGTGGCCACTCGCCAAGGTGCGGGTATTGATTTCAAGGCCCCGCCGAGTGAGCACGAGTTGGTCCTCGACGGCGTGATTTACACCTCGGTGTTCAACCCAAGTGACGGGCGCAAGAATTGGGAAGACATGCTCAGTGCCTTTTGCGTGACGTTTCGCGAGGTGGACGACGCAACGCTGGTGCTCAAACTGACGCACCACGATGCCGAAGAAGCGCTGACCGATATCCTTCACCACTTATACAAAAACCAGTCTTACCGCTGCCGGGTCGTGCTGATTTACGGCTATCTGGCTGACGCGGACTATGAGCAGCTGGTGCAAGCCACGAGTTACGTGGTCAACACGTCCTATGGCGAAGGCCAATGTCTTCCGCTGATGGAGTTCATGTCCTGTGGCAAACCGGCGGTGGCGCCACGGACCACGGCGATGCTCGATTATCTGGATGCCGATAATGCATTCCTGATTGACTCCACCGATGAGCTGACGGCCTGGCCTCATGACCCGCGCAGGGCGTTTCGCACCTTGCGCTACGTCACCAATTGGGCGTCGTTGTGCAGGGCTTACCAATCAAGCTATGACGTGGCCAAGGGTGATCCCGGGCGTTATGCACAGATGTCCGCGCACGCAGTGGCCAGCCTCAGTAAGTTCTGCAGTCAGGCCACTGCCGGGCAACGGCTTGGCGTATTTTTTGAGCGCCTGTTCGAGAGCCGTGCCGTGGAAACCCCTGAGGCATGATTCGCGCATGGGTCAGACGTTTCTTTGCAGAGACGAAACCCGAGCCACGGCCCGCGCCGTCGCCGGTCGAGCAATCCCGTGTGTCGCCAAGAGACGTGGGCTTGCACGATGCAATGCATGACGGCTGGTTTTCGGGCGACAGCGGCGAATTGCTCAAAGGCTTTGCCATTACCGCCGGCGACACTTTGCTGGATGTCGGTTGTGGCGAAGGGGTTGCGACCTTGTTTGCGGTGCGTCAAGGCGCGTCGGTGATATTCACCGACAGTGAGCACGACAAGGTCCGCGACCTGGCGCGGCAAGTGGACGCGCAGTCGGATAAAGCGAATCTCGGTCTGGTCAGCAACAGCCTGCCGCTGCCTCTGGCCGATGGTTGCGCGAGCAAAGTCGTGTGCATGGAAGTGCTCGAACACATCGACCAGCCAGAACCCTTCATGGCCGAACTCGTGCGCATGGGTCGCCCCGGTGCACTGTACCTGCTGAGCGTACCGTCCCCGGTGGGCGAGCATCTGCAGAAAGGCATTGCCCCTGCCAGCTATTTTCAATCGCCCAATCACGTGCAGATTTTCAGCCCCGAGCGATTCGCCGCGCTGGTGGAAGACGCGGGCCTGGTCATCGAGCATCGTCAAGCCACCGGGTTTTTCTGGGTCATGGGCATGATTTTTTTCTGGGCCAGCGAGCGGGCTGCCGGGCGTGAACTGGGTGGCGCGGTTCGCGACCGGATTCAGGCGCCTTATCCGCCGCTGATGGAGAGCTGGGCGAAAACCTGGCAGGACTTGCTGGCCCAGCCCGACGGGTTGGCGATCAAGCAGATGCTGGACCGGTTCATGCCCAAGAGCCAGGTGATCATTGCCCGCAAACCCCATGTCCAGGAGGGCGCATGAGCAACGAAAAACGGATCATGGACGTCGAGTTGCTGCGCGGCATAGCGGTGCTTGGCGTGCTGTTTCATCACCTGCAGGACAGCCTGTTCGCGGCGGCTGTGCCGTTGTTCCAGGCCATCACGTTGTACAGCCAGCCGTGGTGGGGCGTGGATCTGTTTTTTGCGATCTCGGGCTTCGTCATTGCCCGCAGCCTGATCCCGGCCTTGCGCCGTTGCACCACGGGTCAAGAGTATTGGCAACAGACGCGCAATTTCTGGTTGCGCCGGGCCTTTCGATTGCTGCCGTCGGCCTGGCTGTGGCTGGCGCTGATGTTGCTGGCATGCCTTTTCCTCAACCGCTCCGGCGCGTTCGGTACCCTGCACGCGAACATTCAGGCGACGCTGGCCGGCATCGCCCAGTACGCCAACTTCCGCTTTGCCGACAGTTTTTATCGCTACGAGTATGGCACCAGTTTCGTGTACTGGAGCCTGTCGCTGGAAGAGCAGTTCTACCTGCTGTTTCCACTGATGATCGTGCTGTTTCGCAAGCACCTGGTGTGGGCATTGCTGGCGCTGGTGGCGGTGCAGTTGTTGACCCTGCGCACGCCGATCCTGATGGTGGTGCGCACCGACGCGCTGGCCCTTGGCGTGCTGTTGGCGATGTGGAGCGTGCAGCCTTCATACCGGCGCTGGGAGCCGACTTTCCTGCGTCGCCCCTGGGCCGGCTTGTCGGCATTGCTCGGCGTTGCACTGGTGCTCGGTTTCATGGCAACGGACCGTTTCACCTTTACCCATTACCGGATCGGTGTGATTGCGCTGTTGTGTGCGCTGCTGGTGTGGATCGCGTCCTACAACCGTGATTACCTGATGCCCAAGGGAATGTTCAAGAACCTGATGACCTGGGTCGGCAGTCGCTCCTACGGGATTTACCTGATCCATATCCCGGCCTACTTGCTGGTTCGTGAGTTCATTTTCCGGTTACAGGCTGCCGGGCTGCCCAGTCCGGCTGGCCATCCGATTCTGATGTTGCTGATGGCTGGCAGCCTGATCGTGCTGCTGAGCGAACTCAACTATCGCTTCATTGAAATGCCCATGCGCAACCGCGGCGCCTCGCTGGTCAAACGCCTGGGCACCTCCCGAACAGCCGTCCCATCCTCTGGAGCCACCTCATGCTGAGCCTTTTGAAAAAACTCACGGCGGGCACGCCCGCGCCTGTGCAGCCAGAGGCACCGCCCGCGGCGCCAGTGGCGGAGAAGGTCGATCCCTACATGCTCGGCCTGCACGACGCGATGCTCAGCGGCTGGTTCAATCAGCAGACTGGCGAACTGTTCACCGGTTTCCCGGTGACCCCCGAGGACACGCTGCTCGATGTTGGCTGCGGCGACGGCGGCAACGTGCATTTCTGCGGGATGCGCGGGGCGAAGATCATCATCGCCGATATCGACGCGGCCAAGGTCGAAGCGACCCGCCAGCGCCTTAGCGATACGCCGGCCCGCGACGTCGAATGCCACGTCACCGACTGCAACCCGCTGCCGATTGCCGATGGGACCGCCACGCGGGTGGTGTCCACCGAAGTCATCGAGCACGTGGACGATCCGGCGCAGTTCCTCGCTGAGCTGGTGCGCGTCGGTAAACCGGGCGCGCTGTATCTGCTGAGCGTCCCGCACCCCAGCTCCGAAGACCTGCAGAAAGATATCGCGGCGGCCGAGTATTTCCAGAAGCCCAACCACATCCGCATTATCAGCGAAGCGCAGTTCAAGGCCATGGTCAGCGATGCCGGCCTGGAAGTGATCAGCCACAGCCAGTACGGGTTCTACTGGTCGATGTGGATGCTGTTGTTCTGGGAAGCCAAGGTCGATTTCAGCAACCCGGACCATCCGTTGCTCAACCACTGGGCGGATACCTGGCAGGCGATCCTGGCTTCGCCACGGGGCGCACAGATCAAGCAGGCGCTGGATGCGGTGGTGGCGAAAAGCCAGGTGATCATTGCGCGCAAGCCCTGATCAGCAAAGCTCACCCGGGCGAGGCCGCGAACTCAAGCCTGATCGCCCGGGTACACCCACATAGCTCTTGCCCATTATTGGCTAGAGCGAACAGCCCCACCATCAATCAACAGGTTCTGTCCGGTCAGGTAGCCCGCCTGGCTGCTGCAGACGAAGGCACAGAGGGCACCGAACTCCTCGGCTGAACCGAAGCGTTTGGCGGGAATTTCGCTACGGCATTGGTCAAGGAACACCTCACTGTCCTGCCCCGACTCCTGGGCCGCCGCGACCAGGTTGTCACGCAGTCGATCGGTGTCGAACGAGCCTGGTTGCAGGTTGTTGATCGTCACATTGCGACTGGCAATGTTTTCTTGCCGGGCAAGCCCTGCGACAAACCCAGTCAGGCCACTGCGCGCACCATTGGACAGGCCCAGGCTTTCGATAGGGGACTTCACGGCACTCGAGGTGATGTTGATGATTCGACCAAATCCACGTGCCGCCATACCGTCGACCGTTGCCTTGATCAACTCGATAGGCGTCAGCATGTTGGCATCCAGCGCCTTGAGCCAGATGTCGCGATTCCATTCGCGGAAATCCCCGGGGGGAGGGCCCCCGGCATTGTTGATCAGGATATCGAAATGCCCGTGGGCCTTGAGCGCTGCCGCCCGACCCTCGGGCGTCGAAATGTCTCCAGCGACGGCGATGACCGTCACTTCAGGGTTTATCGCCCTGAGCTGACGGGCTGTTTCATTCAGCGCCTGTTCGCCCCGTGCGGTGATCACCACGTTCACGCCTTCGTTGACGAGAGCCTGTGCACAGGCTTTTCCCAAACCTTTGCTGGCGGCGCATACCAGTGCCCAGCGTCCTGCTATTCCCAGATTCATGTACGTTTTCCTGAAAGAAGGAAGTTCGAAGAAAGCGGTTGCCTGTTCATGCATGATCCAGCGTTGCGGACAGGTTCGGCGATCGGGTACTGATGCCCATGAAGCGTCGCACGCGTTCTCCTTCGGCTTCGCATCGTATGGTTTGCGGTGCGGCATCCAGTTGGATATTACCGTTCTCCATGAACACGACCCGGTCGGATATCGACATGGCAAAGTCCATTTCGTGGGTCACGATCAGCATGGTCATGCCTTCTTTGGCCAGGTCGCGGATCACGTTCAGCACGTCGTTGACCAGTTCCGGGTCGAGGGCTGAGGTCGGCTCGTCGAACAGCATGATTTGCGGTTCCATCGCCAGGGCTCGAGCGATCGCCACGCGCTGTTGCTGCCCGCCGGAGAGCTGGTGCGGGTACTTGTGGGCATGGGCCAGCAGGCCGACCTTGTCCAGTAGCGCATAGGCACGATGTTCACTCAGCTCGCCCGGCTGACCGTGGTAACGCGGTGCCAGGGTGACGTTGTCGAGAATGGTGCGGTGCGGGAACAGGTTGAAGTTCTGGAACACCATGCCGATGTGCCGCACGCCTTTGCGCAGGCGGGTGCTGTTGGGTTTGTCCGACGCTTCGATGAATTTTTCGCCGAACAGCAGGATGTCGCCGGTATCGATGCTTTCCAGGCCGTTGACGGTGCGGATCAGCGATGTCTTGCCGGAGCCGGATGGCCCGATGATCGAGACCACCTGGCCGTATTCGACATTCAGGTCGATACCCATCAGCACCTGGTGGGTGCCATAGCTCTTCTGGATGTTCTTCAGTTGCAGGATGGGCGTCGCGTTGTTGCCGGCGGCTTTGCGCGCAGTGTCGGGCAAGGCTTCGGCGCTGGCCTTGAACCTGGCGATGGTGGCCGCGTCGAGCGTGTGCGGCTTGCGGAAGTTCAGGTCCAGGTAGCGCTCCAGGCGCTGCAGGAAATAACCGAACACGGTGACGATCAACACGTAATACACGCCTACCGCCGCCAGGGTTTCCATGACCAGGAAGTTGGTGGCATAGAGGCGTTGGCCGACCGTGAGGATTTCGGTCAGGGAGATGACCGAGACCAGCGAGGTCAGCTTGACCACTGTGATGTATTCATTGATCAGCGTGGGCAGCGAAATGCGGAAAGCCTGAGGGATCACGATCAGGCGTTGCATGCCGAGCAGGCCGACACCCAGCGCGCGCCCGGCTTCCTTCTGGCCCTTGGCCACGGAGATCAGGCCACCACGATGGATTTCCGCCATGTACGCCGCTTCAGTGACCACCAGGGCCAGCAACCCTGCGTAGAAGGGGTTGGACAGAATCGGTCCGCTGCCGGGAAACAATTGCGGCAGGTTGTAGACGAAGACCACCAGCACCAGCAATGGAATGCTGCGGAAGAACCAGATGTAGACCGCGGCGGGAATGCGCAGCAAGGGCGACTGGGACAGCTTGGCCGTGGCCAGGACAAAACCCAGCAGCATGCCGATGAACCAGGCCAGGGCACTGAGCTGGACCACCGTGACGCAGGCCTTCCAGAAGTCCGGCAGGGAGAACAGGGATAAGAAATACGACCAATCGAATTGCATGGGGCACCTCGATCTGCCGCCCCGGAGCAGGGGAGGCAGATGACCAGACTACAAGGACAGGTTCTTAGTTGGCAGTCGGTTCTTCCAGGCCATATTTCTGGAGAATTGCCGCGTATTCACCGCTCTTTTTGCTCTCCTCGAAGGCCTTTTGCACGGCCTGGAAGGTTTCGTCGTTACCTTTCTTGACGAAGATGCCCAGGGTTTGTTGATAAATCGGATGCTCGGTGGTGATCACTACCCGGCCGTTGGTCTTTTCCGCGATCATTTTTGCCGCGCCGGCGATTTCAACCTGGGCCTGGATGTTTTTAGACAGCAGGGCCTGGGTCACTTCGGGTGCCGAAGGGTACTCGCTGACGGTGATCGCGCCTTTGTTGTTCGGCACGCAGTATTCGTCAGAGAGCTTCTTGAATTCCTTCACCCAGGTGGTGCCCTGTTCCAGTCCCAGTTTCAGGCCGCACAGGTCTTCAGGCTTCTTCGCATTGATCTCGCTGCCCTTGGGCACCATGACCGCGGCACCGGTGTTGGCATAGGCGATGGTCTGGGCCTGGGTCTGGCGCTCCGGTGTGATGTACATGCCGGAAATGATCGCGTCGTACTTGCCGGAGTTCAGGCCCAGGATCAGGCTCGGGAACTTGGTGTCGACGAACTCCACCTTGGCGTTCATGTGCTTGGCCAGTGACGTTGCCAGTTCGGGGTCGGAGCCCACCACGTTTTTGTCCTTGTCATAGGACTCGAAGGGCGGGTAGGTGATCTCCATGCCGACCTTGAACGTATCTGCCGCGGCCATGCTCACCGAGGCACCGAACATACCGGCTGCCAATACAGCCAGGCTCAAAAGGTTTTTCTTGTTGTTTTTCATGATGTGCTGACTCCGGCGTAGGTAGGGGATTAGCTGAAAACTTCAATCAGGACGGTTGGGCCTGATTTTTCAAATGTCCGAAACTGGCGGGCTTTCGTGCCTTGCCTGGCAGTTGAACGTCCCCGTTGGCCACCCTCTGGCGCAGATATTGATAGGTCTGCAGCGCCTGGCCATACATGTGTTCGCCGATGGTGATTTCTTCGTAGTCGTTGCCTGCCTGGGCGAACCCGGGCAGCGGTCTGATCTGGGTGTGATAGTCGCAGGCATAAAACAGCGGAAAGGAATAACGCTCCTCCTTCACGCTGCGTACCCGGTGCGCGGTGGCAACGAAAGCGCCTGCCGTCATCACTTCCAGCATGTCGCCGATGTTGACGACAAAGGCATCGGCAATCGGTGGGGCATCGATCCATTGGCCAAGATTGTTCATCACCTCAAGGCCCGGTTTGTCGGCCAAAAGGATGGTGAAACACTCGTAGTCAGTATGGGCGCCAAGACCCGGTGCGTCATGGGCTGCACCGTCGAAGGGGTAGTGGATCAGGCGCAGCTTGGACGGTGGACGGGTCACCAGGCTGTCGAAATAGTTTTCTTCCAGGCCCAGGGTCAGGGCGAAGCCACCGAACAGTCGCCGGCCCAGGGCGAAGATGGCTTCATAGTAGGCCTGCACCGAGGCCTTGAAACCTTGCAGCCGTGGCCAGTCGTTGGGCCCCAGCAATGGGGTATTGGCCAGCACCAGCGGGTCATCGGCCGGGACTTCGAAGCCGACGTCGAAGGCTTCCTTGTGGTCTGGCTTGCCCTTGGAATAGACCTCTTCGCCTTCGGGTACAAAGCCCTTGTGGGTTTGCGAGGTGCCGATGTAGTGGCGCATCTTGGCGTCCAGGGGCTGGTCGAAAAAGTCCTTGGCCGCCTTGCGCAGGTTGGCGATCAGTTGCGGGTCGATACCGTGATCGGTGATGTAGAGGAACCCGACCTCGCTGGCGGCGCGCCCCAATTGTTCGGCGACGGCCAGGCGGTGTTCCAGTTCAACGCTGAACAGGCCGGCGATGTTGACCACCGGGATGCTATTGAAGTTGGCTTTGTGAGTGTCAGTGCTTGCGCTGTTGTTTTTGTTGTCAGGCATGTCGCATCGGCTCCCTAAGGATGGCTTGAATGGCTGAAACGGTCGAAGTGTTCACGCTCGGTCTGGCCCATCCACACATTCAATGACCACAGGTCGGCGACCGGGACATTGGTGAAGGGCAGGTGATGCAGGTAGCCGTCGGCGCCGAACTCCGGGGTCAGGGTGCTGACCTGGTAACCGCGGGCTTGCTGCGAGCGCCAGATGCTTTCCCAGTGCTGCTGATGGAAGGCCAGTTCCCTTGCATATTCGGGAGCCGCCGGGTGCGGAACCTGCGGTCCCTGGTCATAACCGACCCGGGCCTGGATATGGTGAACCCGCTCGATGAAAGCGCTCAGGTCATCGGCCGGGTCATTCAACAGGCGCTCGCAGGTGACCACCCAATGGCTGATGTCGCTGGTGAACAACAGCTCGGGCAATTGCCGGATCAACTCCAGGGTCACCCAGGGGTTGAACAGCGACCGCGAGCGGTGGGTTTCGAAACTGCAGACCTGGCCGTGCTTGCGCGCCAGATCCAGCGCCTGGCCAAAAAACTCCACTTGTTGTGGCAAGGACCAGCGATCATTGCCCGCCAGCACATTGACGAAGCGCGGGCCGAGTTCAGCGGCCCAGGCGAGTTTTTGATCGAGATCATTGAGGTGGACGGCAGGGGTTGCCGACTGGTCCGGCAGCACGTCGTACGCGGTGAAGACCGTGCTGATATAGCCCAGGCGATTGGCCTGGAGAAAGGCGCCAAACTCGGCCCGTTCACGGGCGTCCAGTGGCAGGCGTGCCTCCATCCCGTCAAAGCCCGCTTGCAGCAACTCCTCGAGCGCCTGGGCCTTGCTGGCGGTGTAACCCCACAGCGTGCGGAAAATTTCCAGCTTCATCGGTGATCCTCAAAAATCCCAAGGCCTACTGCAAATGCACTTCGACGGCGCCACGCTGCCAAGAGGCTGGTTCGCTGTGGAGTCGATGTTAGGCACAGGCCGCGCACTGAAAGAATCTGAAAGTTCAAAAGAATACTTCAGACTTTCATCAACAAATAGCTTGCTACTTATAGCGCTGGCCAGGAGGGGGGTTATCGGCGAGAACCTGTCTACGTTGGCTATTATTGAGAGATGCCATTGTTACGGCATCATTTTGAAGAGTCCCAAGCGACACCGGGCCGCTGAGGGTTCCCTTTTGCCCGCCGCTGCCTGTCCCGACTCGTTAAGTCCACGTCGTCTCAGGGCAAGTAATCCCTACTAATAGCGGCCGTTGAAATAGAGTCTCCACTCTCTCCATAAATGGGGCATTACACCCACCCAACCGGGGGCTTACCACCTGATTTGAGGAATATTCCCCGCTTAGCCTTTCTCTCGTCCGAAGCATTCAGAAACAGCTTATTAATTAACCTGGGCTTTTTCTTCGCCCCGCGGTAGTGGCTCATTAGTTGCACCCCCCTTGGGTACCCGTAACGTCCCGGACATCATGGAGACCGCGGGTCTTGCCAGGTTCGGCATGCCGCGAGGGGTGAAAAATGAAACGCACGACCCCCCTTGCAGCGCCATCGCCGTTTAAGAGGAGCTTCTTATGAGTTCCATGATCAAGATTGGCATCGTTGATGATCACCCGCTGTTAAGGGATGGGGTCACAATGGCGCTGAAGAAAGTCGCTGACTTTCAGGTGGTCGAGCAGGGGGCGTCTGCCGATGATGCCCTGGAAATTGCCGCTCGTTTTGCTCCGGATGTATTGCTGATGGATGTAAATATGCCGGGCGATAGCTTTGCTGCCGTGCGAGCGATCTCAGCTTCTTCGCCGGCAGTTAAAATTTTGATGCTGACAGTGTCCGAGTCCATCGAGGATGCCTATTGTGCCCTCGAAGCGGGCGCGCAGGGATATGTGTTGAAAGGCATAAGCGGTCGTGAGCTGGTACAAGCCATCAGAAATGTTGCCGGTGGTGAAGCCTTCATTACACCCAAGCTTGCCAGCAAGCTATTGAGCAATTTCGGAAAGCACGCGGCTGACAAGCAAAAGGTCGAGCTGACCCATCGCGAAGAACAGGTTATCCGGGAGGTATCGAAGGGCCTGACTAACCGCGAGGTTGCGATCAAGCTCGAGCTCTGCGAGAAGACCATCAAGCACTACATGACGAATGTCATGTACAAGCTGCGCGTTCGTAACCGGACACAGGCAGTCGCAGCAGTGAGACGGCATTGGGAGAGTGACCATATACCTGGCTTATGTGGTGCTCTTCAACGCCGCGACTTGAATGACAGTGGTAAGACAAGTAACGGGCGATAAGCGCTTGCGGTTACTTGGGTGCAATGATCATTCTGGCTCGGATGATCAGATTTTGAACTGCGCCCTGGCTTTGGTTCCGGCATGGGGCGCCGATTCAATGATGAATACTCCGCCGAGGGATTCGACGCGATAGCGCATGCCGACAAGGCCCAGATGAGTTCTACCTCGACCAGGCACACTCGGTTTTTCGGTTGGAATTCCCACTCCCGCATCCTCGACTTGTACTTCCAGTAGCCCTTCGCAGTGAGAGGCGCTGAGTTTTTGGCCCTTTCCTCCGGCGTGAATATAGGCATTGTTCAACGCTTCCTGGGCGAAGCGGTAAATACAAATTTTATGCGCTATCGGTACATCGTCTGGAAGAGCATCAAGCTCCAGTTCGACTCGCGTCTCGGTTCGCTCTTCGTGCCGCTCGGCAAGCAATACCAGCGCATCGTGCAGGGTCAGGTCAGTGACTTCCGGAAGTGCCAGGTCGAGTGATATTTCCCGCACTTCGTTTAAAGCATCCTCGCCGGCACGCCTGATCATTTCGAGAACTTCCTCATCCGAGGCGCCTTGTGAATTTTCGAGTTCTTCAAGGCGAAGGAGAATAAGTGACAACAGCTGGGCAGGACCATCATGAAGATCGGCCCCGATCCGACGAAGAGTGAGTTCATTGATTCTGGAGAATTCGTGATTGGCTGTAGTGACTTTGTGCTGAAGGGCGGCATTGTTCGAGTGCAACCTGGCTTGCTCATCCATTCGCCATTCAAGTGCTGTTTCATGTTGTTTTATTATCTTGTCATCACGCCGAACGATAAAAAATAACAACAAAAGCATGGCCGTCGTTGCGGCACCAACAATCGCCCATACTTTCTTGCGAAGATTATTGATTTCGCGCTGTAACGCTTCCGCGGTTTCGTAGAACTCACCAACCGCAACAATCTTTCCAGTACCGGCTTCGCGCAGTGGAGCAAAAATTTCATAGAGCGGAATATTCAGGCTGCGCTCAAAAGCATCCTCATTATCATCCTCAAAATCATTGTCCAGTTCTGTATAGATCTTGCCTGTCAGCGCCAGTGAGATTTCCTCTGTCGGAAAGGTTTTCCGCACCGTGGACTTGTCGGTGCTGTAGACAATCGTGCCGTCTGGAAGCCAGATCTTCACCGAGACCACATGTGTACTCAACGAGGTGCTGGACAGCAGGTGATCAATGGTCTGAATGGTTGCATCGGGGAGTTCTTTGACAGTGGTCAGTCCCTGGACGAAAGGTTCGAGAAAGTTCTGCATATAACGCGCGCCCGTCTCTGCCGCCGTTTGAATCGTTGCATCTTCGATACTCTGGCTTACGAGCTTTCCAACGAACGTCATGGTCAAGCCCAGAATGATTGCGGCGCAGATTACGAACTGGGTCGAGCGGCTCAAATGGCGCAATTTCGCACGGGGGCTCTGTCCTCCCGGGCCTCCGCCACTGGACGTTTGGCCAGCCTCTGATCCGACCAAGGTCTGATCCGATTCTGCGACCAAGGTCTCAGAATTTGATTGGGCTTTTGTCTCTGTACACATCCGGGTAGCCCCTCAATACTCATTTTCAATGGAGTGTAAAGCTGGCATTTGAGGTTGAAGGCGGGAGGCGCGATGAATAGTTTAAAAAGATTCTCGATCCATCTGGATAATCGCTATTTCCGGCAACAACAGCTGGCGGTTATTACCAATAGTGTGGTCGGCCATTCGCACCCTGGCATTCAAGTCAAACTCGCTTCACTTGAATTCTCTGTTGAGAAAACGCTCCAGTCCAACAGTGCGGGTGCTCCACTCAATCAGAACCAAACCTGTGGTTCCAATGGTTTCCTGGCTCCGCCACCCAGCGTGCGGAGTCAGCCTCCAATACATACTAGTCAATTCGTAGTCGATGCCAGTTTTCTCATGGATAAAAGGCTTGTTGACGAAGCCGCATGGACGCAGAACCGTGCCATCACCCCTCAGGAAGTCCCGGAATATGGCGATCTTCGCGAGCATATTCCGGCCAATGCCTCTGTTCTCTGGATGTGTGGCATCTGTGACAAGCCCCCTATGCCTGAGAGAGCATCATGTACAGATGCATAGAGCCCCGATACGTGACGGGGCCGCGAGTAAGTTGCACCTTCTATTCAACCTGGGTTCATGGGCCGTCGCCTCCTTGAGGCGCAATACCAGCCTGTAAATACGGTTGTCATGGGGAATTGATCCTCAGTCGAGTTCTGCTGATTGCACGCAATTCAGTAGGGGCTCGGTGCGGCCGTTGTACCAGGTCCCGTCGTTCAAGTTTCGATTTTCATTTATGGGGTTCAGCACTCAACCACGCGTTTGCAGCCGTGTTTTATGCGTGTGGTTTCCTGATTGGTTAAGCATCGAGGAAACAGCCATGGCCAGCTTCATCAAGTCCGATCTTGAGTTCATTCTCGAACAAATTTTCATCGCTGAACGGAATGCGTCTGGCGCGAGTCTGGCTGACTTGCTGCAGAACGTAGAAGTCCCCTTCGGTCTGCGCACCGTCTCCGGCATCGACAACAACCTGGCCAATCCCCAGTTCGGTGCCGCCGACAATTTCTTTCCGCGCATGACGACGCCGGTGTTCAATACCGCGCAGGTCCAGCCGGCCGGCTTCTTCGGCCCCACCGATCCAGGCGGAACCACACCGACCTCCTACCTGCAGACCAGCGGTGCCGTCTTCGACTCGCAGCCGCGCACCATCAGCAACCTGATCGTGGACCAGACCGCCAACAATCCGGCGGCGGTCGCGGCCGCAGCGGCCAATCCGGATTCACAGTTGGTCACCAGCCCCGGCCTGGATGGCCTGTTCGGTACCGCCGACGACGTTGCCGTTTTCCAGATTCCCAATATCACACCGGACGCAGGCCTGACTGTGCCGTTCAACCAGTGGATGACTTTCTTTGGCCAGTTCTTCGACCATGGACTGGACCTTGTCACCAAGGGTGGCAGCGGCACCGTCTTCATTGCGCTGCAGCCCGACGATCCGCTCTTCGTGCCGGGCAGCCCGACCAACTTCATGGTGCTGACGCGCGCCACCAATTTGCCTGGCCCCGACGGCATCCTGGGCACCGCCGATGACATCCACGAGCAGAGCAACACCACTTCTCCCTTTGTCGACCAGAACCAGACCTACAGCTCGCATCCCTCGCACCAGGTGTTCCTGCGTGCCTATGAGCTCAACGCCACTGGCGATCCGGTGGCCACTGGCAAGCTGATCACCAATCGCGACCTGGGTGTCGATGGGCATTTCGGCACCGCTGATGACGTCGAAATCGGCGGCATGGCCACCTGGGCAATCGTCAAGGCTCAGGCCCGAGATCTGCTCGGCATCAACTTGACCGATGCCGATGTGTTCAACGTTCCGCTGCTGGCAACCGATGCTTACGGCAACTTCATCAAGGGGCCTAACGGCCTTCCCCAAGTCGTGATGATGGGCGCGGATGGCATTGCCGGTACGGCCGATGATGTGCTCGTCGAGGGTAATCGGGCCGCGCCAATCAGCCTGACGAACGCCGTGCGCACCGGCCACCAGTTCCTGATCGACATCGCCCACAGCGCCGATCCGACCGGGGGGCTGGTGGCTGACGCGGACACCGTCATTGGCGGCCCGCAAGCACCCGGCACCTACGACAACGAGCTGCTCGACAAGCACTACATCGCCGGCGATGGCCGCGTCAACGAGAACATCGGCCTGACCACGGTGCATTCCATCTTCCACAGCGAACACAACCGGCTGGTTGAGCAGACCAAGGATACGGTGCTGGCCTCCGCCGACCTCGATTTCCTGAACAAGTGGCTGATGCCCGACGCCCAACTGACAGCGCTGCCAGCGACGCCGGCCGACATCGCGGCCCTGCACTGGAACGGCGAGCGGTTGTTCCAGGCGGCCAAGTTCGGCACCGAGATGCAGTACCAACACCTGGTGTTCGAGGAGTTCGCGCGCACCATCCAGCCGCAAGTGGACGTCTTCCTGGCGCCCATGGGCAACGACACCACGGTCAATCCGGCGATCGTCGCCGAGTTCGCGCACACGGTCTTTCGCTTCGGCCACTCGATGCTGCTGGAGACGGTCGATCGTTTCGACCCCAACTTCAATGTCGTTGGCGACGGCAATCCGGTTGACCCGGGCAATCAACAGACCGGCCTGATCGCGGCCTTCCTCAACCCGCTCGCGTTTGCTGCCAGCGGCCCCACCCCTGAGGAGGCGGCAGGCGCCATCGTGCGCGGCGTCACGCGGCAAGTCGGCAACGAGATCGACGAGTTTGTCACTGATGCTGTGCGCAACAATCTGGTCGGCCTGCCGCTCGACCTTGCCGCACTCAACCTGGCGCGCGGCCGAGACACCGGCATCCCGTCGCTGAACGCGGCGCGGCGCGAGTTCTACCACATGACCGGCGACAGCCAGTTGACCCCCTACACGAGCTGGGCCGATTTCGTGCAGCACATGAAGCATCCGGAATCGCTGATCAATTTCATCGCCGCCTACGGCACCCATTCAACCATCACGAGTGCTACGACGCTGGCGGACAAGCGCGCCGCGGCCGCGGATCTCGTGCTTGGCAGCGCCACGGCGCCGGCTGATCGCCTGGACTTCCTCAACAGTAGCGGCGCCTGGGCCAGCAACGCCGGTGCGGACGGTATTCTGCACACCGCCGACGATGTGACCATCACCGGCCTGGACGCCATCGACTTCTGGATCGGCGGCCTGGCCGAAGAGAAGATGCCCTTTGGCGGCCTGCTGGGTTCGAGCTTCAACTTCGTCTTCGAAACCCAGTTGGAAAACCTGCAGAATGGCGACCGTCTCTACTACCTGGCCCGCACCGCAGGACTCAACTTCGGCACTGAGCTTGAGAACAATTCGTTCGCCAACCTGGTGATGCTCAACAGCGACGCAGTACACCTGCCGGCCAACATATTCCAGACGCCGGCCTTCACCCTGGAGGTCGACCCGACGCACCAGTTCAACCCGAGCGTGGTGGCCGGCCCGGACGGCATCGTCGGCACGGTTGACGATCTGCCAGCCAACGCCGACCCCTTTGGCCCGTCGGAGCACCCGATTGGTTCACCACGGATTGACCGTATCACGCCGCTGGTGATTCGCGACAACCCCGACACAGTGGGCCCGGATACCAACTACCTGCACTACACCGGCGGCGATACGGTCGTGCTGGGAGGTACGGCTGGCGACGACATCCTCATTGCCGGCGACTCGGACGACGACACTGTCTATGGCGATGCCGGCAACGACCGGATCGACGGCGGCTACGGTAACGACAACCTCTTTGGCGGCGCCGGTGACGACATCATCACGGACATGGGCGGCGACGACGTCATCCACGGCGAGGACGGCAACGACGTCATCCAGGTCGGTAACTCGACCCTCGCCGGCAACAACCTGGTCCACGGCGGCGCGGGCAAGGATTTCATCATCACCACCGAAGACATCACCCTGACGTTCGCCGGCGCGGGCGACGATTTCATCCTCGGCTCCAAGGTCAACCTCGCGCCGACCGGCAACGAAGGCGATGACTGGATCGAGGGCGGCACCCAGGACGGTGCGCCCGGCGATAACGCGAGCCCAACATTGTCCGACGACGTGCCCGGCAACGACATCTTCATTGGCACCGGTGGATTCGATGAAATGATTGGTGAAGGCGGCGACGACACCTTCGTCGCCAGCGACGCACAGGACAAGATGGACGGCATGTCCGGGTTCGACTGGACCACCTACAAGAACGACAAGTACGGCGTGACCGTCGACATGGTCGTTCCCTTCTTCAGTCCGTATCACGCGGTGCCCGATGCCGCTGGCAATATCGTGGGCGCAGTGGCGCAATCGCCCGATTCGGTCTATGACCGGTTCGCGGAAGTGGAGGGCCTGTCGGGGTCGGCCTTCGCCGACTTCCTGCGCGGCGATGAACAAAACGCGGCCATCATCGCCAACGTCACGGCCAGGGGCAGCATCCTCACCAACTTCGATCTCGTCAGCGGCCTGCGGGCTTTCGTTGGCAGCGCCGGTTTCGGTGCCGACGGTATCGGGGGGACGGCCGACGATCAGTTCGGCGCGGGTAACATCATCCTCGGCGGCGATGGCAGCGACATCATCGAAGGCCGTGGCGGCAGCGACCTCATCGACGGCGACAGTTGGCTCAACGTGCGCATCAGCGTGCGTCAGAACGTGGATGGCTCCGGGCCGGAGATCGCCAGCTTCGACAGCATGACGCCGATGATCCCGCTCATGCTGAACGGCACCTACAATCCCGGCCAGCTCGTCGCCGTGCGTGAGATCCTGCCAGGCGTGGGCGGCTTCGACACCGTCAATTTCATGGGCCCGCTGGCGAACTACTCAGTCACCGTCAACGATAACGGCACTGCGCTCGATTTCACCGACGACATCGTTACCGTGACCGACAATGTCGGCAAGGAAGAAACCGACCGTCTCACCCACATCGAACGGCTGCAGTTCTCCGATCAGTCCATGGTCCTCGTGCCCGGGCTCAACGCTGAGCCGGTGGGGGCGCTGACGGTGGATAACACTGCACCGACCGTTGGCCAGATACTGACCGTGTCGGCGGCAGGCCTCACCGATGGCGACAACGCAGGCGGGGCGATCCACAATTCCATCAGTTACGTATGGCAGTTTGAAGCCGCACCGGGCTCGGGCGTCTTCGAGGACATCATCCTCGGGCCAGGCCGCATCGGTATCGGATTTGTGAGGGCGGACGCGCCCACGTTCACGGTGACGTCGGATCTTGCCGGCCTGGCAATTCGCGTCAAAGGCATCTATGCGGACGATCATGGCGTGACCGAGCAGGTATTCTCGGCACCGACCACGGCCGTAGTGGCCGGGGCGCCGACCCCTGCAGCGGCGCCTTCGCTGATCGATCCACAGACCACGGCTCCCAGCAACGGTGTGCGCTACACGCAAGCCGACCTGGCGTTCATCCTTGACCAGATCAAGCTGGCGGAACACCACGCGGCCGGTGAGAACCTGAACTCGTTGCTCCCCAATATCCGGATGCCGTTCGGATTGCGTACCGTCGAAGGGACGGAAAACAACCTGCTCCATCCCGAGTTCGGTGCCGCCGATAACGTATTCCCGCGCCTGACCACACCGGACTTCCGCCCGGCCGATGCCGGCACCAGCTACACCCAGACCAGCGGCCTGGTAATCGACTCGCAGCCGCGCACCATCAGCAACCTGATCGTCGACCAGACCGCCAACAACCCGGCGGCGGTCGCGGCCACCTTCGATCCGGGTCTTGATGGTGTCCTCGGCACTGCTGACGATGTCCTCAAGGCCGGTGCGCAGGTGGTGACCGGAACCCGTACTGACGGCACGACGTTCCAGACTTTCTTCGACCCGAACGTGAGCCCCGACGCGGGCCTGACCGCACCCTT
Source organism: Pseudomonas monachiensis (assembly GCF_047345015.1). Lineage (NCBI taxonomy): Bacteria > Pseudomonadati > Pseudomonadota > Gammaproteobacteria > Pseudomonadales > Pseudomonadaceae > Pseudomonas > Pseudomonas monachiensis. The sequence goes on along the minus strand of NZ_CP178857.1, from coordinate 4,311,412 downwards.
CAACCAATGGATGACGTTCTTCGGCCAGTTCTTCGATCATGGCCTGGACCTCGTCACCAAGGGTGGGTCGGGCACTGTGTTCGTTCCGCTGCAGCCGGATGACCCGCTGTTCGTGCCCGGTAGCCCGACCAACTTCATGGTGCTGACGCGCGCGACCAATCAGCCCGGCCCCGACGGCATCCTGGGCACGGCCGATGACATCCACGAGAACACCAACACCACCTCGCCGTTTGTCGACCAGAACCAGACGTACAGCTCGCATCCTTCGCACCAGGTGTTCCTGCGTGCCTATGAGCTCAACGCAACGGGCGATCCGGTGGCCACCGGCAAGTTGATCGAAAATCGTGATCTGGGCGCCGATGGCGTGTTCGGTACGGCCGACGACGTCGGGATCGGTGGCATGGCCACCTGGAAGGTGGTCAAGGCGCAAGCCCATGATCTGCTCGGCATCAATCTCACCGATGCCGATTTCGACAACGTGCCATTGCTGGCGACTGACGCCTACGGCAATTTCATCAAGGGTCCGAACGGTTTTCCGCAGGTGGTAATGAAGGGCGCGGACGGCATTGCCGGCACGGCCGATGATGTGCTGGTTGAAGGCAATCCGGCCGCGCCCATCAGCCTGGTCAACGCCGCGCGCACCGGCCATGCCTTCCTCAACGACATCGCGCACACCGCGGTGCCGGTGGACGACCAGACCGGCGCGGCACTCCTGCCCGATGCGGACAATGTCGTTGGCGGTACACCTGCGGCGGGCTTCTACGACAACGAACTGCTGGACGCGCACTACATTGCCGGCGACGGCCGGGTCAACGAGAACATCGGCCTGACCACCGTCCATTCGATCTTCCACCATGAGCACAACCGCCTGGTCGATCACACCATGGCGGTGGTCCTGGCGACAGCGGCAAGTGGCGATGTGTCGTTCCTGAACGAGTGGCTGCTGACGCCTGTCACTGCCGTACCCGCCGACACCTCGACCCTTGACTGGAACGGCGAGCGCCTGTTCCAGACCGCGAAGTTCGGCACCGAGATGCAGTACCAGCACCTGGTGTTCGAAGAGTTCGCGCGCACCATCCAGCCGATGGTCGATCCGTTCTTCGCCCCGGGCCAGGTGTACGACACCGCGATCGATCCGAGCATCGTTGCCGAGTTCGCACACACCGTCTATCGCTTCGGGCACTCGATGCTGCTGGAGCAGGTCGACCGGCTGGATCCGAACTTCGCGTCGAGCGATATCGGGCTGATCCAGGCCTTCCTCAACCCGCTCGAGTTCGCAAGCAGCGGCGCCACTCCGGAGGAGGCGGCCGGTGCCATCGTGCGCGGCGTGACACGCCAGGTGGGCAATGAGATCGACGAGTTCGTCACCGAAGCCCTGCGCAACAACCTGCTGGGACTGCCACTCGATCTGCCCGCCATCAACCTGGCGCGCGGTCGCGATACCGGCATTCCGTCCCTGAACGCGGCGCGGCGCGAGTTCTATGGGCCCACCGGTGACGCAGAGCTCAAGCCCTACACCAGTTGGGCGGATTTCGTGCAGCACATGAAGCATCCGGAATCGCTGGTCAACTTCATCGCCGCCTACGGCACGCACGCGACCATCACCGGCGCCACCACGCTGGCGGACAAGCGCGCCGCGGCTGCGGACCTGGTGTTCGGCGGCGCGACCGCACCCGCCGACCGTGTCGACTTCCTCAACAGCACGGGTGCCTGGGCCAGCAACGCTGGTGCGGACGGCGTACTGCACACGGCAGACGATGTGACCATCACCGGTCTGGATGATGTCGACTTCTGGGTTGGCGGGCTGGCCGAGGAGAAGATGCCCTTTGGCGGCATGCTCGGCTCGACTTTCAACTTCGTCTTCGAGAACCAGATGGAGAAACTCCAGGACGGCGACCGCTTCTATTATCTGGAACGCACCGCCTCGATGGACTTTGGCGCGGAACTTGAGAACAACACGTTCGCCAATCTGGTGATGGCCAATACCGACGCAACACACCTCTCGGCCAGGGTTTTCCTGACGCCGGCCTACACTCTGGAGGTCAATCAGGCGAACCAGTACAACCCGAGTGTGATTGCCGGTCCCGACGGTATTGTCGGCACCCTCGACGATCTGCCGGCCAATGCCGATCCGTTTGGCCCGTCGGACCACCCGATTGGCTCACCACGCACTGACTTCCTCACGCCACTGGTGATCCGCGACAACCCCGCCACGGCGGGGCCGGATACCAACTACCTGCACTACACCGGTGCCGATACGGTCGTATTGGGCGGTACGCCCGGCAACGACATCCTCATTGCCGGCGACTCGGACGACGACACGGTCTATGGCGATGCCGGTAACGATCGGATCGATGGCGGCTACGGCAACGACCAGCTATTTGGCGGTACCGGTGACGACATCATCACGGACATGGGCGGCGACGACGTCATCCACGGCGAAGACGGCAACGACGTCATCCAGGGTGGCAATGGCCTCAACCTGATCCTTGGCCAGGCTGGCCAGGACTTCATCGTTACCGGCGAAGACGCGGCCGACAGCAGCGGCGGCCTGGGCAACGACTTTATCCTTGGCAGCAAGGCCAACGAGTTCGCGCGCGGTGGCGAAGGCGATGACTGGATCCAGGGTGGATCCGCCGATGGCGTTGCCGGCGATAACTTCGACCCATTCGGAAACGATCCGATCAATGGCAACGACGTCTTCCTGGGCGATGGCGGACCGGACAACTTCGACGGAGAGGGCGGTGATGACATCATGGTCGGCAGCCCCAGCGAGGCGGACCGTTTCATCGGGTTCTCGGGTTATGACTGGGCGACCTACAAGGACGATCAGGTCGGCGTGACCATGGACCTGAACTCCAGGCTGCGCTTCTTCGATCAACCGGCAGTGCCTGGCTCCACCGCGTCGATCCTTGCCCGGTTGGACCTGGTGGAAGGAATGTCAGGATCGTCCCACGCCGATTTCCTCGGCGGCGATGACTCCACTGCCGATTTGCTCGCCATCGCCGGCGCCAAGGGCAGCGTGCTCACCAACTTCGACCTCATCAGCGGTCTGCGGGACCTCGTTGGCAGCGCCGGCAACGGCGCGGATGGCATCGCCGGTACAGCCGACGATAAGTTCGACGGGGGCAACATCATCCTGGGTGGCGACGGCAGCGACGTCATCGCGGGCCGTGGCGGCGATGACCTCATTGACGGCGACAAGTGGCTCAACGTGCGCATCAGTGTGCGGCAGAACATCGATGGCACCGGGCCGGAAATCGCCAGCTTCGACAGCTTGACACCGCTGGTTCCGCTCATGATGAACGGCACCTATAACCCTGGCCAGCTCCAGATCGTCCGTGAAATCCTGACGGCGGCCGGTCCCGACTTCGACACGGCGTTGTTCTCCGGCAATCTGGCGGATTACACCGTGGTCAACAACGTCAACGGCACCGTGACGGTCACCGACAATGTCGCTGGCAGGGATGGGACCGACACCCTCAGCAATATCGAGCGGTTGCAGTTCTCCGATCAAGCGGTCGTGCTCGGCGGTTTGAATTCGGCGCCCGTCGGTTCGCTGAGGATCGACGATCCCACGCCCGCCGTCGGCCAGGTGCTGACGGTCTCGGCGGCAGACATCACGGATGCTGACAATAGCGCGACCGGAGGCGCGATCGCCGGGCCCATCAGTTTCTTCTGGCAGTTCGAGGCGCGCCCGGGCTCGGGCGTCTTCGAAGACATCACGTTCTTTGCCGCCGGAGAGGTCGCGCGCGCAGAGGGCACGACTGTCACGGTGGGCTCGGAACTCAGGGTGCCACCACCGGCGACCCTCATTGGTGCCGTGCCGGCCATACCGGAACTCGTCGTGGCAGCCGGGCTGGCGCTGCGCGTCAGGGCGGTCTACAAGGACGCCAATGGCGTGCTGGAGGAGGTGTTCTCGGCGCCGACCGCACCGATCACACCTGCCGGCACCGGCACCGTCAATGTCCTGCCGGTCGGAACGGTGCTGATCAGCGATACGACCCCGGCGGAAGGCTCGGCCTTGACCGCAACGGATGCGTTCACCGACGCCAACGGGACCACGACCTCGGTGATCAGCCATCAGTGGCAGGTGGGGAGCGGTGCGATCTTTGCCGACATCGCCGGTGCGACCGGCACGACCTTCACGCCCGACCAGGCGCAGGTTGGTCAGCAACTGCGTGTCGTCGCGAGTTACGCCGATGACCTGGGCACGCTTGAGCGCGTGACTTCTGCCGCAACGACAGTGGTCAGTGATGTGTTTGTCGGTACCGCCGGTGCCGATATATGGAACGGTACGGCAGGCGACGACGTGGCCAGCGGAGGTGATGGCAACGATATCCTGAATGCCTTGGGCGGCAACGATATCCTCAATGGTGACGCGGGCAACGACTTCCTCAATGGCGGTGCGGGTAATGACCAGATGCTGGGCGGAACCGGCAACGATACCTACCGCGTCGATTCAATCGGGGACGTGGTGCTCGAGTTGACGGGTGAGGGGCAGGATTCCGTACAGACCACGCTGGCCAGTTACACACTGGGCGCCAATGTCGAGCATCTGCTCTACCTCGGAGTCGGCAACTTTGTCGGCACCGGCAACGCGTTGAACAACGTCATCACCGGTGGGGTGGGTAATGACACCCTCAACGGCGGAGCCGGCAACGACACCTTGCTGGGTGGCCTGGGCAATGACGTCCTCACTGGCGGTGCGGGTAATGACCGGATGGCCGGTGGAGCCGGCAACGACACCTACCGCGTCGATTCCGCCGGGGACCTGGTGGTCGAGACGGCGGGTGAGGGGGCCGACTCGGTACAGACCACGCTGGCCAGTTACACGCTGGGCGCCAATGTCGAGCATCTGCTCTTCACCGGAACCGGCAACTTCACCGGTACCGGCAACGCGTTGAACAACGTCATCACCGGTGGGGCGGGTAATGACAGCCTCAACGGCGCTGGCGGCAACGACACCTTGCTGGGTGGCGCCGGCAACGACGTCCTCACGGGCGGCACGGGTAATGACCGGATGGTCGGTGGAACCGGCAACGATACCTTCCGCGTCGATTCCGCCGGGGACCTGGTGGTCGAGGTGGCGGGTGAAGGTGCCGATTCCGTGCAGACGACATTGGCCAGCTACACACTGGGCATCAATGTCGAGCACCTGCTCTCCACCGGCGTTGGCAATTTCGTCGGCACCGGCAACGCGTCGAACAACACCATGACCGGTGGGGTGGGTAATGACACCCTCAACGGCGCTGGCGGCAACGACACCTTGCTGGGTGGCCTGGGCAATGACGTCCTCAGTGGCGATGCGGGGGCTGACCGGATGGAAGGCGGCATCGGCAACGATACCTACCGCGTCGATTCAGCCGCGGACGCGGTTGTCGAGTTGGCGGGCAGCGGTGAGGACTCCGTACAGACCTCGCTGGCCAGTTACACACTGGGCGCCAATGCCGAGCACCTGCTCTTCACCGGAGTCGGCAACTTCGTCGGCACCGGCAACGCGTCGAACAACGTCATGACCGGTGGGGTGGGCAATGACACCCTCAACGGCGCCGGCGGCAACGACACATTGTTGGGCGGCCTGGGCAACGACAACCTCGATGGTGGTGCCGGCAACGATAGTGTTGCGGGCGGTGCGGGCAACGACACGATGAATGCCGCCAGTGGCGACGATATCTTCGTGTTCGCCGCGGGCTTCGGCAATGACCGGATCCTCGGCTTCGATACCGACGCGGCGGGAGGCCAGGATCTGCTCAATATCGCCGCGCTCAACATCACGGCAGCGACCTTTGGCAGCAGTTTCAACATCGTTGATCTCGGTGCGGATACGATGCTCAGCTTCGCGGCTGGCAACATCACCCTGGTAGGTGTGGGGGATCCAAACACCATCTCGGCCACAGACTTCATTCTGGCCTCTTGAGGTCCTGGCAAGGACTGTCGCAGGGAGCGTGTGGACGACGGAGGGGGAGGGCATTGGATGCCCTCCCTTTTTTTTCAGCCAGGGCGGCTTGCTGCATGGGTGCCGAAATCTCACGCAGGTGCAGGTTGTGGCACCAGACTCATGGTTTGGTTCGCACATCCTGGATGCTGGTGACATCGTTTACTTTCTGCTGAACGCCTACGCCTGGGCGTTGCACGCCGCATTTGGCTGCCACCTTCGATTATAAATTGTAGTAATACTTCGAATAATAAATAGAAAATTGACTAATCATGGTCCCGAAACGAAAAATCATCCCCAGACCGGCGCCGCCAGAGCGCCGAGGATTTGCCGTTTCTCTCCTGCCAGAAAAATAACCAAAGGAGTCCCCCCATGAAGCCTCCCGCTTCGTCCCAGCCGCGCCGTGCGGCAGCCGCTGCCTTCATTGGCACCATGATCGAGTGGTACGACTTTTACATCTATGCCACCGCCGCCGCGCTGGTGTTCGGCGCGCTGTTCTTCCCCTCCGACGACAAACTGTTCAGCACCATGGCCGCTTTCGGCACCTTTGCCGTGGGTTTCTTTGCGCGGCCGTTGGGCGGGATTGTCTTCGGTCATATCGGTGACCGCATCGGCCGCAAGAAGTCGCTGATCATCACCTTGTTGATGATGGGCGTGGTCACGGTGTGCATCGGTTTGCTGCCGACCTACGGGCAAATCGGCGCCGCTGCGCCGGTGCTGCTGATTGTGCTGCGTATCGTCCAGGGCATCGCCGTGGGTGGCGAGTGGGGCGGTGCGGTGTTGATGGCCGGCGAGCATGCGCCGAAAGGCCGGCGCAATTTCTTCGCCTCGTTTGCGCAACTGGGCAGCCCGGCGGGTTTGATCCTGTCGCTGCTGGCCTTCAGCGCCGTCACCCGGTTACCGGAAGAGGACCTGATGAGCTGGGGCTGGCGCTTGCCGTTCCTCGCCAGTTCGCTGTTACTGCTGGTGGGCCTGGCGATTCGCCTGGGGGTCAATGAATCGCCGGAGTTTCTTGCCAGCCGCGAGCAGGCCGGCAAAAGCCAGCGCAAGGAGCAGGCGCCGGTCATGGAAGTGCTGCGCACAGCGTGGCGTCCATTGCTGCTGTGCATCGGCGCCAACACCCTGGGGATCGCCGGGGTGTATTTCACCAACACCTTCATGATCGCCTACACCACCCAGCAACTCGAGCTGCCGCGCTCATTGATCCTGGAGTGCCTGTTCGTCGTCGCGATCATCCAGTTCTGCATTCAGCCGCTGGCGGCCTGGGTCGCCGAGAAGATTGGCGCGACCCGCTTCCTGTGCCTGGTCTCGCTGCTGGCCATGGCCTCGCCGTACCCGATGTTCGTGCTGGTCAGTTCGGCCCAGGCGCCGCTGATCATCCTCGGCATTGCGTTGGCGGTGGTGTGCATGGCGTCGTTCTACGCGGTGATTGCCGGTTACGTCAGCGGTATGTTCGAGACCCGTGTGCGCTACACCGCGATTTCCCTGGCGTACCAGATTTGCGGCGCGCTGGCCGGTGGCCTGACGCCGCTGATCGGCACGATGCTGGCGCACAGATTCGCCGGCCAGTGGTGGCCGATGGCGGTGTTCTACAGCCTGATTGCCGCGACTTCGCTGCTGTGTGTGCTGTCCCTTGCCCGTCGCCATGCCAGTGCTGAACGTATGGAACTGGCCAAGGCCTGAGCTGAATTTCCTGGAGAAACACATGTTGAAGATCAATGGTGAACGCCTCTGGGCGAGTCTGATGGCGATGGCCGAAATCGGCGCCACCACCCGTGGCGGCAGCTGCCGCCTGGCCTTGAGCGACGAGGACAAGGCCGGCCGCGAACTCTTTGCCCACTGGTGCCGCGAAGTCGGCATGACCCTGAGCGTGGATGCCATCGGCAACCTGTTCGCCCGCCGCGTCGGCACCGACCCTGACGCAGCACCGGTGATGATGGGCAGCCACCTCGACACCCAGCCCGAAGGCGGGCGGTTCGATGGCGTGTACGGCGTGCTCGCCGGCCTGGAAGTGGTGCGTTGCCTGAACGATCTGGGCATCCAGACCCGCAAGCCGCTGGAGGTGGCGGTGTGGACCAACGAAGAAGGCGCGCGCTTCACCCCGGCGATGTTCGGCTCGGCGGTGTTCACCGGCATCATGGCGCTGGATGCCGCGCTGGCGGTGCGCGACATCGATGGCATCAGCGTCGCCGAGGCGCTGCAACGCACCGGTTATGCCGGCGAGCGCCCGCTGGGCGGCGCGGTGGATGCGTACTTTGAAGCCCACATCGAACAAGGGCCGATCCTCGAAGACAACGCCAAGAGCATCGGCGTGGTCAGCGGCGGCCAGGCGATTCGCTGGCTCGACGTACGGGTCGAAGGCATGGCGGCCCACGCCGGCACCACGCCGATGCCCCTGCGCAAGGATGCCCTGTACGGTGTGGCGCAGATGATCCAGGCCATCGAAAGCCTGGCGGCGGACTTCGCCCCCGAAGGCCTGACCACGGTCGGTGAGTTGAGCATCAACAAATCGTCGCGCAACACCATTCCGGGTCTGGTGAACTTCACCGTCGACCTGCGTCATCACCGTGATGAAACCATCGAGGCCATGGAGCAACAAGTCCGTGCGCGGCTGCAGGCGATAGCCGACGCTCGCGGCTTGACACTGGCGATCACCCCGCACTGGATCAGTCCGGCGACACCGTTCGACGCGGACTGCGTGGCGGCGGTGCAACAGGCCGTGGACGCCCTGGGCTACGCTCAGCAATCGATCGTCAGCGGCGCCGGACATGACGCGATCCACCTGGCGCGGTACTGCCCGACGGCCATGGTGTTCATCCCGTGCGTGGGCGGCCTGAGCCACAACGAAGCCGAAGATGTGCTGCCCGAGGATGTGCGCCAGGGCACAGATGTGCTGCTCAACGCGGTGTTGGCACGCGCCGAAAAAATCGACTGAACGCAGGCCCGCTCCCACAGTAGTGCGTGTCCGGTTTCAAGATTTTCGTTAACTGACAGGTAATCACTCCATGCGCAGTTTTTTCCACCCCGAACAATTGCTCCACCATCCTCGCAGTTACTACTCCCGTGGCCAGATGCGTACGCCGCAGGAAGTGCCGGAGCGTGCGCAGCGCCTGGTGCAGGCGTCTCATGCATTGGGTTTCAAGGTCGAGCAACCGGTCGATGCCGGGTTCGATCCGCTGCTGGCGGTGCACGGCGCACCGTACCTGAGGTTCTTGCAGGAGGCCCATCAGCGCTGGAAAGAGATTCCCGAGGATTGGGGCGACGAAGTGATGTCGAACATCTTTGTCCGCGAGCTCAATGCCCTGCGCGGGATTCTCGCGCAAGCCGCGTGCTATCTGGCCGATGGCAGCTGCCCGGTGGGCGAGCAGACCTGGCGTTCGGCCTACTGGTCGGCGCAAAGCGCCATCGCCGGCGCCCGGGCATTGCTCGATGGCGAGCCGGCAGCCTATGCCCTGTGCCGTCCACCGGGTCATCACGCCCGGGCCGAAGCAGCGGGTGGTTTCTGTTATGTGAACAACGCGGCGGTGGCGGCGCAGGTCTTGCGTGCCGGGTTCTCGCGGGTAGCGGTGCTGGATACCGACATGCACCACGGCCAGGGGATTCAGGAGATTTTCTACGATCGCGAAGACGTGCTCTACGTCTCGGTGCATGGCGATCCGACCAACTTCTATCCGGGCGTCGCAGGTTTTGCCGATGAGCGTGGTGTCGGGGCGGGCGAGGGTTTCAACCTCAACCTGCCGATGGCCCATGGCGCCAGCGAGGCGGATTTTCTCGGGCAATTGGAGGTGGCGCTGAAGGCGGTGACGGACTTTGGCGCCGAGGTACTGGTGCTGTCCCTGGGCTTCGATATTTTCGAACTGGACCCGCAGAGCAAGGTGGCGGTGACCCGCGAAGGGTTCGGCGTGCTCGGTGAGCGAATTCGCAGCCTGGGGTTGCCGTGCCTGATCGTGCAGGAGGGCGGGTATCACCTGGAGAGTCTGGAGGATAATGCCAAGGCGTTTTTTGTCGGGCCTGAGGTTTGGCAGCTCTGAGTTTGACAGCGTCTGGAAGATTGCTATCGCGAGCAAGCTCGCTCCCACACTGGTCGGTGTTGAACGCAAATATGCGGTTCACCTCGGTCAACTGTGGGAGCGAGCTTGCTCGCGATGAACGATAACGCGGTCCATAAGCGCCCTACGGCACTTGCCATAGCCCTGACGTTAACGTAAAGATTGCTCCAGGGCGCCGACGCATGAAGGCGCAGGGTGGATGACCCGGAGCGCTTGATGACGCCAATAAAAACAAACTCCCCCAAACTGCATCGCGAAGCCCGGCTGGCCCGGGAAAAGCTGCACCTGGAAGGCGAAGTGCCGGATGGCGTCCTGCGTGCGGAAATCGATGCCTCGTGGCGGCGCAGCCTGAGCCATGGCGTGCATTTCAATGCCAAGCATGAGCTGGCGCTGGAATCGAGTGCCAGCCTCGACGTGCTGCTGGCCAGCAACCGCTTGCTGATCGACGCCGCGCTGCCGGCCATCGATTACCTGGCCGAGCGTCAGGGCAAGGAAGGGCTGATCATCCTCGCCAACTCCGACGCCACCATCCTCGCCGTCGAAGGCCGTGCCGACCGTCTCAAGGGCAGTGGCCTGCAGGACATCACCCTCGGCGCCTGCTGGAGCGAAGCGGTGCGCGGCACCAACGCCCTGGGCACGGCACTGGTCGAAGCCCGGCCGACCCTGATCGATTGCGGCGAACATTATCTGGACCGCCTCAGTGATTTTTCCTGCACGTCGGTGCCGATCCATTGCCCCCAGGGCGACATTCTTGGCGTCCTCGACCTGACCCGCGAAGGCCCGCTCGGCCGAGCCCACGACAGCACTGCACTGCTGGCCATGGCGGTCAGCCAGATCGAAAGCCGCATCTTCAACTCAAGCTATCCGGACGAAATCGTCCTCGCTTTCCACAGCCGCAGGCAATACCTGGAATCCCCGTGGCAAGGCCTGCTGGCCGTGAGCCTCGGCGGGCAGATCCTCGCGGTCAGCGCCCAGGCCTGCCAGTTGCTTCACGCCGAGCGCTCGGCCCTGATCGGTCGGCGCTGCGAGGAGTTTCTCGGCGTCGATGGCCTGCAGTTATTGGCGCGTCTGCATCAGGGCGGGGCCGGCAGTCTGCAGACCGCCAAGGGTGAGTTCTTCTACAAGACCCTGCGCGCGCCGCAACGCTCGATCAACGTCAGCAGCCCGCCGCGCACCGCGGCGAAAACACCCAAGGCGCCACCGGATCTGGAGGCGCTGGCCGGCAGCAATACCCGCTACGCCCGTGCCTTGCGCATGGCCCGTCAAGGTCTGGCCAATGAGTTGCCGGTCTTGTTGCTGGGCGAAACCGGCACCGGTAAAGAGGTCATTGCCCGCGCCCTGCACATGGCCGGAGCGCGCTGCGACAAACCTTTCGTGGCGGTGAACTGCGCGGCAATTCCCGAAGGCCTGATCGAGTCGGAACTGTTCGGCTACCGCGAAGGCGCGTTCACCGGTTCACGCCGGGGCGGCATGGTCGGGCGCTTGCAGCAGGCCCATGGCGGCACCTTGTTCCTCGATGAAATCGGCGACATGCCATTGGCCTTGCAGGCCCGGTTGTTGCGGGTGTTGCAGGATCGCAAGGTCGCGCCCCTGGGCGCTGGCGAAGAGCAGGACATCGACGTCGCGCTGATCTGCGCCACCCACCGCGACCTCAAGCGTCTGGTGGAAGAAAAACACTTTCGCGAGGACCTGTTCTACCGGGTCAACGGCATCAGCGTGATGCTCCCGGCCCTGCGCGAACGCGAGGATTTCGGCGCGCTGGTCACTCGCATGCTGACGACACTGGGCGCACCCGCCGTGGTCCTGCACGATGATCTCGATCGCTTGCTCAGCGGCTATCACTGGCCGGGCAACATCCGCCAACTGGAGATGGTCCTGCGCACCGCGCTGGCCATGCGCGAACCGGGTGACACCGTGCTGACCCTCGACCACTTGCCCGACAGCATGCTCGACGAGTTGACCGCCAGCGAACGGCCCCAGGCCGGCAGCATCCGGGAAAACGAACTGGAGCTGATTCGTCAGTCCCTGGACACGCACCAAGGCAACGTCTCGGCCGCCGCCGACGCCCTGGGCATCAGCCGCGCGACCCTGTATCGCAAGCTCAAACAGTTGCGTTCGTGATGCAGCGCCTGATCGTTCGGCTGATCGACAGCCAGAACCCCGAGGCGCTGCAAGCGTCACTGCGCTGGCTGTACAGCTTTGTGCGACCCCATCGCCTGGCGATTGCCGGGCTGCTGGGTTTGTCGGTCTGCGCCTCGGCGCTGGTGCTGGTGCAACCGTGGCTGACCAAATTGCTGATCGACGATGGGCTGTTGGCGCGCAACTTCCCGATGCTGGTGTTGATCGCCGGGCTGATGATCGTTGCCGGCTTGTTGGGCACGGCGCTTTCGGGCATCAACCGCTACCTGCACACGCGCCTGTCCGGGCGCATGCTATTTGCCCTGCGCGATGACCTGTACCGACACTTGCAAACCCTGTCGCCGAGCTTTTACGGCCAGCGGCGCATTGGTGACCTGATGTCGCGCCTTGATGGTGACGTCGCGGAAATCCAGCGCTTTGCCGTGGACTCGCTGTTCTCGGCCGTGTCCAGCGTGATCGGCCTGGTGGTGGCCGTGGCGATGCTGCTGACCTTGTCCTGGAAACTCTCGCTGCTGGCCCTGGTGCTGATTCCCCTTGATGTCCTTTGGCTGCGCTGGATGCGGCGCAAGGTCGAGCGCGATGTACGGCAGTTGCGCGAGCGTTCGGCGGACATGTCGTCGTTCATGGTCGAGACCCTGCCGGTGATGAAGTTCATCCAGTCCGCCGGTCAACAGCAACGCGAAGCACGGCGCCTCGAGACGCTGGGGCAAGGCTACATGAGTCAGTTGCTGCGCCTGCAAGTCACCGAGTTTTTCACCCAGGCCGTGCCCGGTACCCTGACCTCGCTGTCCCGGGCCTGCGCATTCTTGATCGGCGGTTACTGGGTGGTGCAGGGTACCTGGCAACTCGGCGCCCTGATTGCGTTTTCCACCTACCTGGGCATGGCCGTGGGGCCGGTGCAGAGTCTGCTCGGGCTTTACGTCGCGATCCAGCGGATGACCGTCAGCCTCGGCCGGGTCATGGAGTTGCGCGGCGAACAACCGACCGTGCTGACACCCGCCATGCCACGGGCGATGCCCACTGGCGGCGATCTGTGGTTCGACAGCGTGCACTTCGCCCATCCCGGCCGCCAATTGACCCTGCGTGGCATCGAAGCGCGGATTCCCTACGGTTTGAAAGTGGCCCTCAGCGGCGGCTCGGGCGTGGGTAAATCCACCCTGATCGATCTGCTGCAACGTCATCACGATCCGCAATCGGGCCGGGTACTGCTGGGCGACGTCGATCTGCGCGAACTGGACCTGTTCCAGTTGCGTCGGCGCATCGCCATCGTCAGCCAGGACATCGTGTTGTTTCGCGGCAGCCTCGCCGACAACCTGGCCTACGCGGTGCCGGATGCCAGCCGCGAGGCGATTGCCGACGTAGCGCGACTGGCGCAACTCGACAGCCTGATCGAGTCCTTGCCCGAAGGTCTCGACAGCCCCTTGGGCGAGCGGGGCCAGCAGTTGTCCGGTGGGCAGAAGCAACGCATCGCGATTGCCCGGGCGCTGTTGCAAGACCCTTTGATCCTGGTGCTCGATGAAGCCACGTCCGCGGTGGATGAGGCCACCGAGCGCGAAGTCATCGACGCCATCGACCGCTTGTTTGCCGGGCGTACGCGCATCCTGATCAGCCATCGCCCCTCAACCCTGGCCGATGCCGATCTGCGCTTCGAATTGCTCGACGGCGTGCTGACCTCGAAAACGGTGCTGCATGAAACCTGAGTTGCGCATTGGCGTGGTGGACAGCGGCCACTCGGCGGCACAACGGGTGCAAGTGATCGCCGGCCGGCGCTTTTCATTGCTTGAAGACGGCCTGGCCGAGGGCGACTTGCGCGAAGATCCGCTGGGGCATGGCAGCGCGGTGATCGAGGCGATCGGCCGGCGAGCACCCTCGGCACTGTTTTGCGTGGCGCAGGTGTTCGACCAGCGCGGTGTCACCAGCGCCTTGCAGATCGCCACGGCGATTGACTGGCTGCTGACGCAGGACGTGCGACTGATCAATCTGAGCCTTGGCCTGCGCCAGGATCGCAGCCTGTTGCGCGCGGCCTGCGCGGCGGCGGTGGCGCGGGGCGTGTTGCTGTGTGCGTCGAGCCCGGCCCAGGGCGAAGGCGTGTTTCCGGCAAACTATCCGCAGGTGGTGCGGGTGACCGGCGATGCGCGGTGCGCCGAGCAGGAATGGTCGTGGCTCAACAGCGCCCAGGCGGATTTCGCCGCCTGTGTGCATGGCACCTACCCGGGGCAGTCCGGGGCGAGCCTCGGTTGTGCCGCCTTGAGCGGGCACATCGCCGGGTTCCTCGCCGAACAGCCTGACGCCAGCAACGCGCAAGTCATCGAGTGGTTGCGCGACCATGCCCGCTACCGTGGCCCTGAACGGCGTTTCGGACCATGACCGACATCGTCATTCTGGGCGCCGGGCCAGCCGGCGCCGCTGTCGCGCTGGGACTCCGGCGACTGGGCCATGGCGTCACGCTGATCAGCGAATGGCGCCGGTTTGCGGCGCTCGAAGGCGTGTCCGTGCGGGTGCTGGAGGCTTTGCGCGGCGCGGGCCTGCATCAGGCGTTGGCGCAGGCGACGCTGCCTTCTCAACGCCAGGTGAGCTGGAATGGCCAACACCACGCGCAGAACATCGAATACTTGCTCGACCGTCCGGTTTTTGATCGAGGCCTGCGTGAGGATTTGCACCTGGCGGGGGTCGAGCTGATCGAAGGCCGGGTGCTGACGGTTCAGTCATCGGCCAATGGTCATCGAATCGAAATCGACGGCCGCGAACCGTTGCTCGCGCCGTTTCTCGTGGAAGCCCGAGGACGTCAGGCCCCCGCTATCGGCAAGGGCATGCGTGGGCCCGAGACGGTCAGCCTGCTCAATCGCTGGCAGGGCTCGCCGGGCAGCACCGCCAGCGCCGTGGAAAGCCTAAAGGACGGCTGGGCATGGATGGCGCGGCGCGCCGACGGCCAGTGTTACTGGCAATGGACGGTGGACGTGGCCAGCGCCGGGTTGCCGGGCAAGGCCATGTTGCTCGAATACTGCCAGCAGCGGCGCCAGGGTTCGAAGCTTGCCACGGCATTTTTTGCCGGCGAAACGGAAGCTGATCTACAGCTGCACGCCCGCAGCAGCACAGCGATTCTGAGCCCGCAGGTGTGTGGCGAAAACTGGATTAGGGTCGGCGATGCGGCCATGGCGGTGGACCCGTTGTCGGGCAACGGGATCTTTCAGTCCCTGTCTTCGGCGTTGCAGGCACCGGCGGTGATCAACACGCTGCTGTGCAAACCCGAACGAACGGCTCTGGCCCAGCGTTTCCACCAGCAGCGGGTGGAACAGTTGTTTTTGCGGTTTGCCCGGATCGGCCGGGATTTTTATGCCGATGAGCAGCGCTGGCCGGATCAGCCGTTCTGGCAGGCGCGACGGAACTGGCCGGACGCCGAGGTGGCCCATGCCGAGGCGGATTTCAATGGGCTGAGGATTGAGCGGGCGCCGGTGTTGCGTGATGGGCTGGTCGATGAGGCCGAGGTGGTGATCACGGCGGATCAGCCGTTGGGCATCTGGCATGTGCAGGGGGTTGAAGTGGCGGCGTTGGTGCGGCGGTTGCGCAGTGAATCGGCTGAGCAGGTGTTGGCCGGGTTGACGGCTGAACAGGGAAGGATGGTCAGGAGTTGGTTGATGGGGCAGGGATTCAAACCGTAGGAGCTGGCGAAGCCTGCGATCTTTTGGCTGCCTCAAACGTACCGAGGATCAAAAGATCGCAGGCTTCGCCAGCTCCTACAAAAACTGTTTCACAGTTTGATCAACACCGACTTCAACTCGGTGTATTGCTCGATCGCCGCATACCCCATCTCACGCCCGACCCCGGACATCTTGTAGCCGCCGAACGGCAGCGCCGGGTCCAGGGCGCTGTGGCAGTTGACCCACACCGACCCGGACTTGATCCGTGGAATCATCCGGTGCACCGCCGCCAGGTCGTTGGACCAGATGCTCGCGCCCAATCCATACGGACTGTCGTTGGCCATGCGCAGGGCATCGGCCTCGTCATCGAACGGGATGGCCACCAGCACCGGCCCGAAGATTTCTTCCTGCACCAGTGAGTGCTTCTGATCGACGTCGACAATCACCGTCGGCTTGACGAAGAACCCCGGGCCGAACTGCTCACCACCGCAGGCGATGGTCGCGCCGCTTTCCCGGCCCTTTTCGATGTAGCCGTAGACGCGCTCCTGCTGGCGCGCCGAGATCAACGGCCCCATGTCGACGCTCGGGTCCAGGCCGTTGCCGAGTTTCATGGCGTTGGCGATGCCAGCGATGTCCGCCACCACATTGTCGAAATGCTTGCGCTGCACATACAGCCTGGAACCTGCGCAGCAGACCTGGCCCTGGTTGAAGAAGATCGCGCTGGCGGCCCCGGCCGCGGCGGTTTTCAGGTCGGCGTCGGCCATGACGATGGTCGGCGATTTGCCGCCCAGCTCCAGGGTGACCCGGGTCATGGAATCCATGGCGATCTTGCCGATCTGCTTGCCCACGGCGGTGGAGCCGGTGAAGGTCAGCTTGTCCACCAGCGGGTTGTGGGTCAGGGCCGAACCTGCGGTGATGCCGGTACCGGTGACCACGTTGAACACGCCTTCGGGATAACCGGCCTCCAGCACCAGCTCGGCGAGTTTCAGCGCGGTCAGCGGGGTTTCGTCGGCGGGCTTGAGCACCACGGTACAACCGGTGGCCAGGGCCGGACCGAGTTTCCAGCAGGCCAGCAACAGCGGGAAGTTCCAGGCGACGATGGCGCCGACCACACCCACCGCTTCGCGTCGGATGAAACTGTGGAACTGGTCGTTGGGCATCAGCGGTGCCGACACGTCAACCGTAGAACCTTCGATCTTGGTCGCCCAGCCGGCCATGTAGCGCAGGAAGTCGATGGCCAGTTGCACGTCCATCACCTGGGCCACCGCCGCGCTTTTACCGTTGTTCAGGCATTCCAGTTGCGCCAGCAGCTCGGCGTCGCGCTGCATCAGGTCGGCGAGTTTCCATAACAGATTCTGCCGCTCCCGGGGGCGGGTGCGGGTCCAGGCCGAATCGTCGAACGCCTGGCGGGCGGCGAGGACCGCACGGTCGACATCTTCCGGCGTTGCCCGTGGCACCACGCACAACACCTCACCGGTGGCCGGGTTGTGCAGGGGCATGGTCTGGCCATCGGCGGCCTCGACCCAGTCACCGCCGATGAGCATGCTCGGGGCACGCTGGATGAATGCCGAAGTGGCGGGAAGCAGGTTTGGGAGCGACATGATGAAACCTCGTCTTGTTCGTGTGGCGAGGTCATTCGCAACGGTTGTGCCAGTTATGTTTATTGGGAGGCAAGAGCCGGTTTAGCGGGGCTTGCGGGTTATGGACCCAAGGTAAAAAGGGGGAGCATGCGTCGCAAATTGCGACGCAGTGAGACGCCGGTGACGCATGGTGAAGTTCAAAAGATCGCAGCCTGCGGCAGCTCCTACAGAAGGAGCAACGTTCACCTGTAGGAGCTGCCGCAGGCTGCGATCCTTTGATCTTGATCCTATGCTTGTCTCAGGTTGAAACAGTTGTCGCGAAATTGAACGTGGAACGCAGACGACACGATTGGCAAAACACCGGCTTTTATCGGCAAGTCATTGATTCATTGAAATATTCATAAGCTGGCACGCTCCGTGTATTGCTCATCGCAGACGTTTCTCTTGCCTCCGTCAGCGGTTCACCGCCGACGGCAGAAACCATAAAAACGATAAGCCACAACAATAAGAACGCACCGTGCGAGGTTCGACGTTGATGAAGAGAAAACTCCGATCAGGCATGAGCGCCAGCCTGCTGGCCGTAGCCGCTTGTGTAGCGCTGCATTCGCCTCATAGCCTGGCAGCCCGCGACGCCCAGACCATCCTCAAGGAAACCTGTCAGGGCTGTCACACCCCCGAAGCCGATAACGCCCTGAGCCGTATCAGCCACCAGCGCAAAACGCCGGAAGGCTGGTTGATGAGCATCGCCCGGATGCAGACCATGCACGGTTTGCAGATCAGCGATGAAGACCGCCGAACGCTGGTCAAATACCTGGCCGATACCCAGGGCCTTGCGCCGAGCGAGACCGACGGCGTGCGCTATGCGCTGGAGCGCAGGCTCAACACCGTCGAACACTTCGACGACCAGACCAGCCAGATGTGCGGCCGCTGCCACTCCGGTGCGCGGGTCGCCCTGCAACGGCGTCCGGCCCAGGAGTGGGAGCGCCTGGTGAACTTCCACCTCGGCCAATGGCCGTCGCTGGAGTACCAGGCGCTGTCCCGTGACCGCGACTGGTTCGATCTGGCCCGTAAAGAAATGGTGCCGTTGCTGGCCAAGCGTTATCCGCTGGATAACCCGGCCTGGAAAAAATGGCAGGGCGCGGCGCCGAAAAGCGAGGCGCTGGTGGGCGACTGGAGCTTCAGCGGGCACTTGCCCGGCAAGGGCGAACTGGCCGGTGTGATGAGCGTGACCGCCGACGGCAGCGACACTTTCAAGGTCAGCGTCAAAGGCCAATAC
Source organism: Pseudomonas monachiensis (assembly GCF_047345015.1). Taxonomy (NCBI): domain Bacteria; kingdom Pseudomonadati; phylum Pseudomonadota; class Gammaproteobacteria; order Pseudomonadales; family Pseudomonadaceae; genus Pseudomonas; species Pseudomonas monachiensis. The sequence goes on along the minus strand of NZ_CP178857.1, from coordinate 4,292,792 downwards.
GCCGACGGCACGCCGTTCAATGGCGACGGCAGCGCGATTCTCTACACCGGCTATGAATGGCGCGGCAACGTGACGATCGACGGCGTGATCATGCGCCAGGTGTTCGCCGCCCAAGGCAATGCGATGCAGGGCCGGATGTTCGAGGCCGAGCACGATGAGCGCGGTCTGGACTTCGTCGCCGCCAAACAGGGCTCCCAGCGGTTGCTGGCGGTGCAGCCGGGCTATGTGAAGGCCGGCAGCGAAACCGAAGTCACCCTGATCGGCAGCGGCCTGACCGGCAAGCCGGACTTCGGCAAAGGCGTGGAAGTGCTCGAAGTGGTCGAGCAAAGCCCCGAGCGGATCAAGGTCAAGCTCAAGGCGACGGCCAATGCCCAGCCGGGCGTGCGCGCGGTCAGTGTCGGCACGCTGAAAGGCCCGAGCCTGTCGGTGTACAGCAAGATCGCCTCGGTCAAGGTGGTGCCGGAATTCTCGGTGGCACGGATCGGCGAGGGCGGTGGTTCGACGCCGAAAGTCCAGGGCCGTTTTGACGCCGAAGCCTGGGGCAAGGGCTCCGACGGCAAGCCATATCGCATCGGCGTGTTCCCGGCGCAGTGGAAGGTCGAAGCCTTCGACGACCGCGCCAAGGAAGACGAAGACGTCAAGTTTGCCGGCACCATGCAGGCCGACACCGGCGTGTTCACCCCGGGCGATGCCGGGCCGAACCCGGCGCGCAAGATGTCCACCAACAATGCCGGCAACCTCAAGGTGATCGCCGCCGTCGACGACGCAGGGCAATCCCTGACCGGCGAAGGCCACATGATCGTCACCGTGCAACGCTGGAACAATCCACCGATTCCATGAGTTGGCTGTCCTTGGCTTAACACAGCTTCAAGGCTACAGACACTTTTTGGAATGACCGCAAGCCCCGCCAAGCGGGGCCTGCACAGGAGGTTGGTTATGGGCGCCATATTGAATCTGGTCGAACGCAACCTGCACGAAGTGCAGGTCGATGCCGACCGCATGCTGTTTCACATCCCCAGCAGTTCGCTGTTCGCCAGCGATGAACTGACCGGGACCATCATCGACACCTTGCGTGGGCCCGGTTGTTCCTCGGACGACCTGATCCAGCGCCTGGCCGCGCGTTTCAGCGGCGAGGAAATCACCGAGACCCTGCGCGAGCTGATGGCCCTGGAACTGGTCAGCGACGGTTCGCCGCTGACTCCGGACATCGCCACCAAGCGCGTCGAGCGCACGGCGATCAATACCGTGGTGCTCAACGTCAACACCGGCTGCAACCTGAGCTGCACCTACTGCTACAAGGAAGACCTCGACAAGCCGTCGGCGGGCAAGAAGATGGACGTCGAAACGGCGATCGCCTCGGTGGAAATGCTGCTGCGCGAATCCCCGGACGAAGAGCGTTTCACCGTGGTGTTCTTCGGCGGCGAACCGCTGAGCAACCGCAAGCTGATCGAGTACATGGTCGACTACTGTGAGAGGCGTTTCCGCGAGGCGGGCAAGTTCGTCGAGTTCGTCATGACCACCAACGCCACGCTGCTCACCGAAGAAACCGTGGACTACCTCAACGCCCACCGTTTCGGGCTGTCGGTGAGCATCGACGGGCCGAAAACCGTGCACGACCGCAACCGCATCACCGTAGGCGGGCAGGGCACGTACGACGTGGTGCGGCGCAAGGCCGAGATGCTGCTGTCGCGCTACAACAGCCGTCCGGTCGGTGCGCGGGTGACCCTGACCACCGGCGTGACCGATGTTGAAACCATCTGGGATCACCTGTTCAACGAACTGGGTTTTGCCGAAGTCGGCTTTGCCCCGGTGACTTCCGGCGACATCAGCAGCTTCAACCTCACCAGCGATGAACTGGTGCAGGTGTTCGCCAACATGAAGGCCCTCGGTCGACGCTATCTGGAAGCGGCGCTGGAGCACCGCAACATCGGTTTCTCCAACCTGCACCAGCTCATCACCGACATCCACGAAGGCCACAAGAAAGCCCTGCCGTGCGGCGCGGGCCTGAAGATGCTGGCGGTGGATCACAAGGGCGAGCTGAACCTGTGCCACCGCTTTACCGGTTCGAGCCTGCCGACCTTCGGCAACGTCCACAGCGGTGTGAAGCAGGTGGAGTTGAACGACTTCCTGTCCCAGCGCCTGGACCGCACCAACACCGGCTGCGAGGACTGCCAGATCCGCAACCTGTGTTCCGGCGGCTGCTACCACGAGAGCTACGCCCGCTACGGCGATCCGACCCACCCGACCTATCACTACTGCGAACTGATGCGTGACTGGGTCGACTTCGGCATCGAGGTCTACACCCGGATCATGGCCAATAACCCTGCGTTCATCAGCAGTTACATCACTCCGCGCAAGGCTCACTGATATGAAACATCTCAAGGCAATCAATAACAAAGCGTTGAAGCTGGATCAGGCCGCGGACGAGAACCGCATTGAAGAAGTGGTGGCCATGAGCTCCGTGGCGGGCTGTGCCTCAACCACCGATCCGGGCTGGGAAATCGATGCGTTTGGCGGCGTGTCGTCGCTGTGCCAGCCGATGGAAGCCGACCTCTACGGTTGCTCCGACCCCTGCTGGTGGCCGGCCCAGGTGCCCGACATGATGAGCACCTACCCGGACTGGAACAAGGATGCCCAGGCGTCCAACGAAAACTGGCGCAACCTCGGCACTGTCTTCCCCAAAGACAAGTGATCACAGAAGAAGGATTCCAGCATGCGTAATATCAAAGCCTGCGGCCTGGCCGCGTTCGCCGTTCTGAGCAGCTGTTCGGTCAGTGTTCTGGCCGATGAAAACACCGCACTGCAAGATGGTCACGAGTACATGTTGACCACCAACTACCCGAACAACCTGCACGTGATCGACCTGGCCACCGACACCCTGTTCAAGACCTGCAAGATGCCCGACGCCTTCGGCCCCGGCACCGTGCAATTGTCGCCGGACCGCAAGACCGCCTACGTGCTGAACAATCACTATGCGGACGTCTACGGTGTCGAACTGGACAACTGCAAGCAGGTGTTCCACGCCAGCATCGCCCAGAAGCCGGGGGAAAAAGCGCGCTCGATGTTCGCCTTCACCCTCAGCCACGACGGCAAGGAGCTGTACACCGTCGCCAACCCGACGCTGATGATGAACGATCGCTACGAAGTGCAGCAGCCGCGGCTCGACGTGTACAAGACCGACGCCGGCATGGACGCCAAGCCTGTGCGCAGTTTCCCGGCGCCGCGCCAGCTGACCATCATGCAGAGCGGTGACGACGGCACGCTATACGTGGCCGGGGCGGACGTCTACAAGGTCAATGTACATACCGGCAAGTTCGACGTGCTGATCCCCAGCCGCCACTGGAAGCGCCCGAATTACAGCGCGCCGGACGTGCTCTACGTGTGGAACCAGCAGACGTACCGGCATGACTTCTCGCTGCTGTACACCGCGGCGAAGTTCAAGGACAAGAAACAGGACCCGGCCACCGCCGAATACCTGTACGGCCTGTTCAGTGTCGACCTGAAGACCGGCAAGACCGAAACCACCGACTTCGGGCCCTTGACCGAAATCTACTTCAGCGGCATGCGCTCGCCCAAGGACCCGAACCTGATGTTCGGCGTGCTCAACCGCCTGGCCAAGTACGACATCAAACAGAAGAAGATGCTCCAGTCCGCCACGCTCGATCACTCGTACTACTGCATTTCCTTCAACAAGGACGGCAGCAAGATCTACCTGGCGGGAACCTTCAACGACGTGGCGATCTTTGATGCCGACAGCCTCAAGCAAACGGGCAGCATCAAGCTGCCGGGCGGGGACATGGCGATTACCACGGCGCAGATTTTTGTCCGGTAATTGCCGCGCCTGAACTGACGCCTTCGCGGGCAAGCCCGCTCCCACAGTGGATATGCAGTGTGATCACTATCGTGTGAACACCCCTGAACCCTGTGGGAGCGGGCTTGCCCGCGAAGAGGCCCTCAAAAACACCGCAAAAACAGCAAAAATCAAACCCCCGGCACCGGACAACTCAAATCCCCCTCCTGACACTTCAAGTACTGCTTGAACGTCTGAACCCGTGCCTTGGTCAGCTCCGTGGTGCAGTTGCCGTAGATCAGCGGATACACACTCCCGCCTTCCACCCCGGACGCCGAGAACCTGCACTCGGCATCGCGGAACGCCACCCACGCCCGCTGCGCACCCACCAACTGCTTCTTGCCGTCCGGGTTGCTCTTGAGCCGCGAAGTGATCTGCTGGTACAGCGCATTCAATTCCTTGTCGGCGGCCGCATGCTGCTGCGCCGCGCACTGGTTCATCGTCGCCTGGTCGCTGGCGTTTTCGCAGTCCACGGCGAACGCCATGGAGGTGAACAACAGGGGCGTCAGTGCCAAGAGTAAGCGTGGGTTCATGCTGGAGTGCTCGTTGTGACCGAAAGAGAGGTGCAGTGTAGCGCCGAGAGACCCAGGCAACTGCCGCGCAGGTTGTTCATGTCGCTATCCTTTTCGATGCTGTTTCGAGACGGAACGTTAGCCGTTTCGCCCTCTGACTTTGCGATTGCCCCAGAACTTATCCGCGCAAATGCGACCGAATATCTCAGGCGTGGTTGATTGCATATTCCCATTGGTACAACTTTAAAGTTGGTCTTGTGGTCTTACTGACCTACTGTTCAAGTACAGGAGGTGACTTATGAACCCAGCATCTGATCGCATCGAAAGGAAAGTCCTGCTCAAGGCCAAGCGTTCGCAGGTCTGGCGTGTGCTGGCCAATGCCGAAATGTTCGGACAGTGGTTTGGCGTGGCGCTGGAGGGCAAGCGCTTTGTGGCAGGCGAGTGGACCCAGGGGCAGATTACCTATCCCGGTTATGAGCATTTGCGCTGGAATGTACTGGTAGAGCGGGTCGAGCCGGAGCGACTGTTTTCGTTTCGCTGGCACCCGTATGCCGTGAACCCTGAAGTCGATTACTCCCAGGAACCCACCACCCTGGTGAAATTCGAACTCGAAGACATGGACGAAGGCACGTTGCTCAAGGTCTCCGAGTCCGGTTTCGATCACGTTCCCCAGGCCCGTCGCGAAAAGGCTTTCCGCATGGACAGTCGCGGTTGGGAAGAGCAAATGAACAATATCGAGCAGTTTTTGATCGACAATGCCAAGTCCCACGAACAACTGAGTGGCTGAAGCTGGCTCGAAACCTGAGGCGTCCAGGGGTTTTCGGAAGGTGGTTTATAGCGAATGTCTTACACGCGATGGTAGTGATATCGTCTGTTACAAATTGGATCCGAAGCGTAATCTGGCCTTACCCACTGAAGCACAGGATGTGCTCAGGATCATGGATGATCGACCATATGCAAGGAACGCTACGACAAGGAGTCGTCATGGTCTTGGAAAAACCCGCTTCGGCGGGTTTTTTTGTGGGTGCGTGAAAACATCGTGGCGGCAGGCACCGGGTTCCCGCCGCCATTTTTTCACTGTCGGTCGAGTTTCGCCGCCGCGCGCTCGGTGATCTGCGCCCGCAGTTTCAACGAGCCGGCAGCCCGCTGGCGAGCCTCCTCCAGCACGCTGGCCGGGGCCGTCTCCGGGCTGCCCGCGGTAAATGGCGGGGCTGGGGCGTATTCCAGTTGCAATTGCACCAGCTCGGCGGTGGCCTGGTCGAACAGCTCGGCGGCCAGGGTCAGGGCGAAGTCGATACCGGCGGTGATGCCACCACCGGTCAGCAGATTGCCGTCGCGAACTACCCGGTCTTGCACCGCAATTGCACCCAGTGGCTTGAGCAGTTCGTGATACGCCCAGTGAGTGGTGGCGCGTTTGCCCTTGAGCAATCCCGCCGCGCCCAGCACCAGCGAGCCGGTGCACACCGACGTGACGTACCGGGCGTTGGCGGCCTGGGCCTTGAGAAAGTCCAGGGTCTGGTCATCTTCCATCAAGGGGCCGACGCCGCTGCCACCGGGCACGCAGATCACGTCCAGTGCCGGGCAATCGTCGAAAGTGGTGGTCGGTTTCAACAGCAGGCCGGTGCTGGCGGTGACCGGCATCAGGTCTTTCCAGATCAGATGCACTTTCACATCCGGCAGCGAGGCCAGTACGTCGTAAGGGCCGGTCAGGTCCAGTTGCTGCACCTGAGGAAACAACAGAAAACCGATCTGCAACGTCATGGTGTTTTTCTCGTGAAGTGGGTGGACGGTTTGACTTTAGGCTCGTAGGCTTTGGCGTATACGCCAATATCCCCACGAATTACGCCAAATGTCGAAAACCATCCATGTGCTCGCTTTCGCCAACGTGCAATTGCTCGACGTCACCGGGCCGTTGCAGGTCTTCGCTTCGGCCAACGACATTGCCCGCCAGCAAGGCCTGCCGCCGCCCTATGCACCGACAGTGATTGTCAGCGGCGGCGGGGCGGTGATGTCGTCGGCGGGGTTGGCGCTGTTGGCCGAACCATTACCGGAAGAGGGCACCGATACCCTGATCATCGCCGGTGGCTGGGGTGTCTACGCAGCGGCCGAAGATGCGCCGTTGGTCGCCTGGGTGCGCGAACATGCCCATGGCTGCCGGCGGGTTGCCTCGGTGTGCACCGGTGCGTTCCTGCTGGCGGCCAGCGGCTGGCTCGACGGCCGGCGCGTGGTCACCCACTGGACCCGTTGCGAGCAATTGGCGCAGCAGCACCCGCAACTGCACGTCGAGCCCAACCCGATCTTCATTAACGACGGCCCGGTCTGGACCTCGGCCGGGGTGACCGCCGGCATCGACCTGGCGTTGGCCATGGTCGAACAAGATCTGGGGCGCACCATGGCCCTGGAAGTCGCCCGGCAACTGGTGGTGTTTCTCAAGCGTCCGGGTGGCCAGTCGCAATTCAGCGTGACCCTGTCACTGCAACAGGAAGGCAACCGTTTCGACGAACTTCACGCCTGGATCAGCGAAAACCTGACCCACGACCTGGGCATCCCGACCCTGGCCTTGCAGGCCGGCATGAGCGAACGCAGCTTCGTGCGCCACTACCGCGCCGACACCGGCCAGACCCCGGCCCGGGCCATCGAACTGATCCGCGTCGAAACCGCGCGGCGTTTGCTCAGCGATACCGGCGTGCCGATCAAACGGGTGGCGGTGCAATGCGGCTTCGGCAGCGAAGAAACCCTGCGCCGCAGCTTCCTGCGGGCCATGGGCGTGACGCCACAGGCTTATCGGGAGCGGTTTTCGGTTAGTGTTGGAGCAGATCCAGTAGTGCCTTGAGTGTGGCGTCTGGTGCTTCTTCGGGAATGTTGTGGCCAACGCCCGGCAAGATCCGGCGCTCATAGGGGCCGGTGAAATGCCCGATATCTTCGTCGACGTCTTGCGCTGGCCCGACACCGTCATCGGCACCGCACAGGGAAATCGTCGGTACGCTGATGCCCGGTTGTTTGCTCAGGGCCTGCTCCATCCATTCCAGCGTTGGATCGCCAAGGGCATACATATAACGGTGGCGGTAGGAGTGAATCACAACGTCGACGAAATCCGGGTTGTCGAAGGCCGGGGCGCTCAACGGATAGCGTGCAGCGCTGTCGGCCCAGGTGGGTGACCACAGTTTCCAGAGTAATTCGCACAAAGCGCGGCGATTTTCAGTCAGGCCCGCGACGCCACGAGGTGTGTGGAAATAGTACTGATACCAGTAGCGATGCTCGGACTCAGGAGCCAGAGGCAGTGTCGAATGGGGGATGTCCTGAAGGTTATAGCCATCGCCCGTAACCAGGCAGCGCACCCGTTCCGGCCACAGTGCCGCCACAATGCACGCCGCCCGACCGCCCCAATCGTAGCCACAGAGAGACGCCTGTTTAATGGAAAGGGCATCCATCAGCTCAAGCAAATCCTGGGCAAGGGCGGATTGCTGACCGGAACGCAGCGTATCAGCGTTGATGAAGCGTGTTGGGCCGTAACCCCGTAGATACGGAACGATCACGCGGTAACCGGTAGCGGCGAGAGCGGGGGCGATTGCGTCGTAGGCACGTGGCGAATAGGGAAAGCCATGAAGCAGGATGATCGGGTAGCCAGTGGCGGGGCCGTGTTCTTCGTAGGTAATGTCGAGTTGTGTCGTGCGGACGGTCTTTAGTGGATGCTCAATCATCGTACCTCCCTTGGCGCCCAAAGTTGTGTCACCCGAACAGCACCCTTTGCCAGTGTTCTTCACTGATGATCGCGATAGGAACACCGCTCTCTCTCAGTTCAACGGCTTTTTTGATCTTGGTGCCATAAGTGCTATTAAGCCATTGATCGTTTCCGATGCTGCCGACCACCAGATAGTTGATTTTTTTGCTGACCGAACCACCAATCAGACCGCCGCGTTCGACTATCAGCGATTCGCATTCTTTGCGCGGACCGTAAGCCATAACGCCGGTGAACAGAAAAACCCGATCAATCCAGTTCAGTGCGGGTGCAGGGATATCGAGTGGAAGACTGCAAGGTGTTGTGAAGATCTGGTCAGAGCCAACCGGGATACCTGAAAACTGGTGCAGCATGTCCAGTAGCTCAGCCGACTCTTCAGAGTCCAGCACGCCATCACTCAGCATGTTGGAGAGGCGTTTATAGAGGATGTTCACGACCGGATCACCCAGATGACACAAATGAACCTCGATCCAACTCTTGAGAAACTCGGCTTCCTGTTGGTTGATCCTGCCATCGGCAGCGAGTCCAGCCGCGATGCCTACCAGTGCGTCGGCTGAACGTCTATCAATGCGCGCTTCGTGGAAGAATCCACTGTTTTGAAATTCCTGATGCAAATCGACCATTGTCCATGCTCCTAGGATTCAACTTCCGCTATTTGATTGAAATACTTCGCCCGATCCGGCGTGAACGTCACCACCATCCCGGTTCGCGAGCAAGTCAGCGCCCGCTCTTCGCTCAAATCAACATCCAGATCTTCCCCACGCAACCCTTGCCACTGTGCGAGGTATTTAAGGGAGCCATATTTTTCGAGTTTCTTCAGGCTGCGGCTGACGCCGCCTTTCCAGCCCAGTACGGGCAGCTCGCCGGCGAGGCACTGTCGGGCGAGGTCGGGGAATCGGGCGGCGCGCTGGCGGCCGACTTCCCAGCATTTGATCAGGCCCTTGTCACCGGCCTCCCAGAGCTCTTCGCGGTTCAAACCGGTTCGGAGCGGGGAGTCGATGCTGCGTTGGATGCGTTGGGTCATTCTGGTTCCTTGAATTCGGGGTGTATTGGACAGCTCCGCTGTTCCCGTTCAGTAAGGATGTTAGGTGGGGAGGTAACGATACGCAACAAGGTATTTCAAAGTGTAAGAAAGTTACGAAATGGGCAGTGAGAGTGATTTTGCTAACAAGTTTCAAAGGTATGTAAGTGTTTTTGCAAGCAATGAGATATCAGAGATGGTTGCATTTATTATTTTTTCCACAGGGCTTCTAGTAGGTGCTCGCTTTTTAGGTGTGGGGTTAATTTATCTAGTAGATGAAATGTTTGGTGTTGTGCGTATTCAAGTATTTCTTTGTTAATGATTATGTTGTTGTGTAAGAAGATAAGGCTTCTTAGTTGGTTGGTTTTTATTAGTGTTGGTGTGCTGTTGTTGATTAGTTGTTTTATAGACTCACCATATCCATTGATGAATTTTTTCCATGATTTGAGTTTTTCTAACTCCGTGTGTTCGCTCCCCGTGAGCCACCAGATGAACGTAGCGACATCAAATGCCGGGTCAGAGATTCTGGTGTGCTCAAAGTCAATCAGGGTGCACGCATTAGAAGAATAAAGTGCGTTTCCTGGCCAGGCATCTCCGTGGCTAATACAACGCATCATACACTCGGTATGGGATAGGGTAGTTAGATTTATATCGTTGTGTAAGGTTTGTATGATTTCCTTTAATTGAATGGTTTTTTGGGAACGGTTGGGGCTTCCAAGCTTTGATATTAGATGCTTAACGTTACTGGTATCGTGTTTTGGGTTTCTGAATGGGGGTGGTGGAATGTGATGCAATGTGAATAGTGCTTGGCCAAACAGATAGTCGTCTGACAGAGCTCCGGCATTTTTAAGGTACGGGTTGCCAGTGCACTCACGAGTGAGAATGCCATAGTAAAACTGGTTCTCGTATAGGTAGGTTTTTTCTATCTGGGCTTTCGCAAGGATTGGATTGATGCTGTTGGGTTGGTGGGATGATATATAAGATGTGATTTTTCTTTCGAAAGAGATTCTTTGTTTTGAATGGTCTCTTTTATTGAAGATCTTGAGAATCAACGAATCGTTGTCGTTGGTTATTCTGAATATTTTGTTGACTGCGTCGTAAATGAGTTCCATGTGTTTTATGTGTAGATCGTATGCCTCGGAGATTGAACGCATTAGGCTGTCCAGGCTATTCATGTACAGGCTCCTGAAAAAAACGATAGATTACGAGGGCGTTTTGTTTTTGTGTGACTTTAGTCGGCACTATTGGCTAGATATCAAGAAGGCTTGGCGTGTGTAGTGGGAACAAAAAACATATCAGAATGTGACGGCGGTTTTAAAATAGTACCCCCAGAAAAAATCTTTTTACGCCGATCTACTTAGATCTGATATTGCTGACAGTATTCTCGGAACAGTCCTACATCGGCTTATGTGCAGCAAAAATACAAAGTGCTGCCGGCTAACGCGGTTATTGGGGGGACAATCAAATCTCACGGCTGCCAAACAACCTTCTCCCCACTCAACCTCCTATCCAGAAAGCACGCCGCACTGATCAGCGCCAGATGGGTCAATGCCTGCGGTGTGTTGCCCATGTGCCGCCCATGGCTGTCGAATTCTTCGGCATACAGCCCCAGCGGGTTGGCGTACCTGAGCAGTTGTTCGAACTCCAGGTGGGCCTTGTCGAGCTGGCCGGCGCGGGCCAGGCATTCGACGTACCAGAACGAGCACGCGGCGAAGGCGCCTTCGCTGCCGGGCAGGCCGTCGATCTGGCTGTCGTCGTTGCGGTAGCGGTAGACCATGCCGTCGCGCACCAGGCTCTTTTCGATGGCTTCCAGGGTCGCCAGCCAGCGCGGGTCGCGGGCGCTGACGAAACGCACCAGCGGCATCAGCAGCATCGAACCGTCCAGGCCGGTGCCGCCGATGTGCTGGACGAAATGCCCGCGCTCTTGATTCCAGAAGTTCTCCCAGATGTCGGCGTAGATCGCCTGGCGGGTCTGGTCCCAACGCGCGAAGGGGGCCGGCAGCGAGCGTTTTGAAGCAAGGCGGATGGCGCGGTCCAGGGCGACCCAGCACATCAGCCGTGAATGCAGGAAATGATATTGCGCGCCGCGCATCTCCCAGATGCCGACATCCTTCTGCTCCCAGGTTTCACAGACCTGATCGACCACCTCCACCGTGTGTTTCCAGCCTTCATGGGAGATGGCTTCGCCATATTTATTGACCAGGTAAATCGCGTCCATCAGCTCGCCAAAGATATCGAGCTGGACTTGTTCGTAAGCCTGATTGCCGATGCGCACCGGTTGTGCGCCACCATGCCCAGACAGGTGCGCCAGCTCGATCTCCGGCAGCTCCTGGCGACCGTCGATGGCGTACAGGATATTGAGTTTCATCGGCTTGCCCTGGCAGTCGCTGACCCGACCGCGCAACCAGCGCATATAGGCGTTGGCCTCTTCGACGAAGCCCAGGCGCATGAACGCATAGACGGTGAACGAGGCGTCGCGGATCCAGGTGAAGCGATAGTCCCAGTTACGTGTGCCACCCGGGCTTTCCGGCAGGCCGAAGGTGGCGGCGGCGAGAATGGCGCCGTGTTTGCGCGAGGTCAGCAGCTTCATCGCCAGGGCCGAGCGGTTGACCATTTCGCGCCAGCGGCCGCGGTAGTTGGACTGGCCGATCCAGTCGCGCCAGAACTTCAGGGTGCGCTCCAGGCACAGTTGCGCGGCACCTTCCTTGAAGCGCGGATCGTCGAGGGCGCCTAGCAGGAATTGACCGGTCTGGTCTTGTTCGAGGGTGAAATCGGCGATCGCCACGTTGGCGTCGATGCGTAATGCCTGATCCGAAGCGAGCCGCAGAGTCGGTTGGTCGGCAGCCTCAAACACCACATCCTGTTTGTTCTGGCGTGCGCGAGTGTGGGCGCGGGCGTAGTCATGGCGCACGGCGCAGCGCATGTGGAAGGTGGCGCGGCCGCTGACCACACGGATCCGCCGCATCAGCAGCGGCAGGTCATCCTCGGTGTCACCGACCGGTAGCAGGTCGGTGACTTCGACCACGGCGCGATCACTGAGCCAACGGGTCAGCAACACATTGGTGTCGGGCAGGTAGATTTGTTCGCGGCGGGCGTCGGGCAAGTCCGGCGCCAACTGGAAAATTCCGGCTTCGGGGGTGTCCAGCAGCGAGCAGAAGATCGACGGGCTGTCGAACTCCGGCCAGCAGAAAAAATCCACGCTGCCCTTGTCGTTGACCAGCGCCGCGCTGCGCATGTCGCCGATGATGCCGTGGGCGTCGATGGGGCGTTGGCGTTCGGGGGGATCAACCATTGTCGCGAAACTCCGGGAACCGGGGGCCTAAATAGCTGACTGGTTTGGGTGGGCGAGAGTTCATTTGGCGAAGGGTGTGAGTTGTCTGTTCTGACCCCATCGCGAGCAAGCTCGCTCCCACAGTTGACTGGTGTACGCCGGCCATTGTGGGAGCGAGCTTGCTCGCGATGGGGCCTTCACATTCAACCAACAAATTGCTGCTTCCCCGGCAATCAGCCGTTATGGCAACGTGCAGTCCCCTGATGAGACCCGTCCCATGGCCAACCCCTATCGCGAGTTGTTCAAAGCCCCTGGCAGTGGCGCCTTCGTGCTGGCCGCAATGATCGCGCGCATGCCGATTTCCATGACCGGCATCGGCCTGATCACCATGCTTTCGCAGGTGCAGGGTGGCTACGCAATGGCCGGCGCGGTGGCGGCTACGTTCGCCCTGGCCACGGCCTTTTGTGCGCCGCAGGTTTCGCGGCTGGTGGATCGCTATGGCCAGGGGCGGATTCTGCCGGTGGCGGCGTTGCTGGGCGGTGGGGCACTGTTGCTGCTGTTGCTGTGCACGCGATTGCAGGCGCCGCACTGGACGCTGTTTTTCTTCGCCGCGCTGGCCGGTTGCATGCCGAGCATGTCGGCGATGGTCCGTGCGCGCTGGACCGAGGTGTATCGCGGCCGCCCCGAGTTGCAGACCGCCTACGCCCTGGAGTCGGTGCTGGACGAAGTCTGCTTCATCGTCGGGCCGCCGCTGTCGGTGGGGTTGTGTGTGGTGGCATTTCCCGAGGCCGGTCCGCTGGCGGCCTTGCTGGCGCTGGCCATCGGCGTCACCGCGTTCGTCTTGCAGCGCAGCACGGAGCCGCCGGTGCATCCCCATGAAGAACACCATCAAGGCTCGATCATCCGTTCCCGCGACATTCAGTTGCTGATGCTGTTGATGGTGGCCATGGGCACCATCGTCGGCGTGGTCGACGTGGTCAGCGTCGCCTTCGCCCAGCAGCAGGGCCAACCGGCGGCGGCGAGCATCGTGCTGTCGGTGTATGCCATCGGCTCGTGCCTGGCCGGGTTGGCGTTCGGCGCCGCCGGCTCCGGCTGGTTGGTGGACGCCTTCGGCGCACGCAGCGGGTTCTGGCTGGCGATTGCGGCGGGGGCGGTGGTGCTCGGTTCGGCGATTCCGAGTTATCGCCATCTGAAATGAACATCCAATGCTGGAAACAGCCCCCCTGTGGGAGCGAGCTTGCTCGCGATAGCGGAGTATCAGTCGAAATCATCAGTGCCTGACACACCGTCATCGCGAGCAAGCTCGCTCCCACAGGGTTACTCACATGGCTAATTCTTTGGGCTCCTCGTCCGTTCTCCAAACAGACAACTTTCGAGGAAAGCCCGGTGACCCCGCTGACATTGCTGTGCCTGCCCTATTCGGGCGCGAGTGCCATGGTCTATAGCCGTTGGCGGCGCAAACTGCCGCAGTGGCTCACGCTGCAACCGGTGGAACTGCCGGGGCGTGGCGCGCGGTACGGCGAGCCCTTGCACACCGACATGCGCCGCCTGGCGCTGCAATTGGCCCAGGAACAAAAAACCACGCTCAAGGCGCCATACGCATTGTTCGGCCACAGCATGGGCGCGTTGCTGGCCTGCGAGATGGCCCATGCGTTTCGCTCGCTGGGCTGCCCGGAGCCGGTAGCGCTGTTCGCCTCGGGCACCGCCGCACCGACCCTGCGCGCCGACTACGACCGGGGCTTCGCCCAGCCCAAGACCGACGCCGAACTGATCGAGCAACTGCGCACCCTCAACGGCACCAGCGAAGAGATCCTGGCCAACGAAGAGTTGATGAGCCTGACCCTGCCGGTGCTGCGTGCGGACTTCCTGCTCTGTGGGCGTTTCGCGCCAATTCAACGCCCCTTGCTCAAGTGCCCGGTGCATGTTCTCGGTGGCAAGAGCGATCGCGCCAGCGCCGAACAGTTGATCGGCTGGAGCCAGGAAACCCGTGGCAGTTTTTCGGTGGACATGCTGGCTGGCGGGCACTTCTTCATCCATGAGCAGGAAGCCAAGGTCCTGCGGGTGATCAAGGATCAGCTTGAGGTGCATCATCGGCGGCTTTCCATGGCTGCCGTGGGTTAACACCACTCTCAAATTTCACCCGATCCCTGTGGGAGCGGGCCTGCTCGCGATGACGGCGGCACATTCAGCATGGATGTGACTGACACTCCGCCATCGCGAGCAAGCTCGCTCCCACAGGTTTTTCATTGTTCTGTATTGCGCGTTTCACCTTCCGCCTGATCCGCTAATTTTTCCCGCCTGCATTCGTTTTATAGGCACGACGCGCCTTTGCGCCTGCTGCCTACTGATGCGGATGCCGATAGATGAATGCTGAAGACTCCTTGAAACTTGCTCGCCGGTTTATCGGGTTGCCCCTGGAAAAGCGTCAGATGTTCCTTGCGGCCTTGCACAAGGAGGGCGTGGATTTCGCCCGTTTCCCGATTCCCGCCGGCATCGAGGCCGAGGATCGCCAGGCGCTGTCGTACGCCCAGCAACGCATGTGGTTTCTCTGGCAACTGGATCCCCACAGCGGCGCCTACAACCTGCCGGGCGCGGTGCGGCTGAGCGGTCGCCTGAACCTGTCGGCGCTGGAGCAGGCGTTCGCCAGCCTGGTGGCGCGGCATGAAACCCTGCGCACGGTGTTCGCCCGTCAGGCCGATGACAGCTTGCTGCAAGTGCCGGCCGCTGCGCCGCTGCGGATCGAACAAGTGGATTTCAGCGCATTACCTGCCAATGAGCGCGAACGTGCCGTGGCTGAAACCGCCGAGCAGCAATCGGTACTGCCGTTCGATCTGTCGACCGGTCCGCTGCTGCGGGTGACCTTGCTCAAGCTCGCCGAACAACAGCACGTGCTGTTGCTGACCCTGCACCACATCGTCTCTGACGGCTGGTCGATGAACGTGCTGATCGACGAATTCATCCGCTGCTACGACGCCTTCGATGCGGGCGCGCAACCGCAGCTGGCAGCGTTGCCGATCCAGTACAGCGACTACGCCCTATGGCAGCGCCGCTGGCTGGAGGCGGGCGAGCAGGCGCGGCAACTGGCGTATTGGCAGGCGCAGTTGGGTGACGAACACCCGGTGCTGGAGTTGCCCCTGGACCATTCGCGCCCGGCGATGCCGAGCTATCGCGGCACCCGCTACGAATTCGCGGTCGAGGCACAACTGGCGGAGCGCCTGCGTAGCACCGCACAGAAGCACAACATCACCCTGTTCATGCTGTTGCTCGGCGCCTTCAACGCTTTGCTCCATCGCTACACCGGGCAAACCGACATCCGCGTCGGCGTGCCCATCGCCAACCGCAACCGCGCGGAAATCGAAGGCCTGATCGGCTTCTTCGTCAACACCCAGGTGCTGCGCACGCAACTGGACGGCCAGACCCGGGTCGATGACCTGCTGCGCGCCATCAAGGAAACCGCCCTCGGCGCCCAGGCCCATCAAGACCTGCCATTCGAGCGTCTGGTCGAGGCGCTGAAACTGCAACGCAGCCTCAGCCACACGCCGCTGTTCCAGGTGATGTACAACCACCAGCCGCACGTGGCCGACATGGCCTCGGTCAGCACCGCGTCCGGTCTGGAGCTGGGCAGCATTGACTGGCAAAGCCGCACCACCCAGTTCGACCTGACCCTGGACACCTGGGAGAAGGGCGGCAAGCTGCACGCCGCGCTGACCTACGCCAGCGACCTGTTCGAGGCCGATACCATTGCGCGCATGGCCGGGCACTGGACGCGCCTGTTGCAGGCGATTGTCGACGACTCGACGCAAAGAGTCGGCGAGTTGCCGATGCTGACGGCGGATGAGCAGCAAGTGCTGGTGCAGGACTGGAACCGCACCGCCGAGACCTATCCGGTCGAGCAGTGCATGCACCCGTTGATTCAGGCCCAGGCCCGACGCACCCCCGACGCGCCGGCGCTGGTGTTTGGCGAGCGTCAGCTCAGCTACGGGCAACTCGACGCTCGCAGCAATCAACTGGCGCACTGCTTGCGCGAGCAGGGTGTCGGCCCGGATGTGCTGGTGGGGATCTGCGTCGAGCGTTCGCTGGAAATGGTCATCGGCCTGCTGGCGATTCACAAGGCCGGTGGTGCCTACGTACCGCTGGACCCGGAGTACCCGGCCGAGCGCCTGGCCTACATGATCGAAGACAGTGCGATTGGCTTGCTGCTCAGCCAAAGCAGCTTGGTCGACGTACTGCCCACCGAGGGCGTCAAGGTCATCGCCCTGGATCAGGAACCGGACTGGCTCGACGGTTACAGCGAAACCTGTCCGCAGGTCGACGTGCATCCGTTGAACCTGGCCTACGTGATCTACACCTCCGGTTCCACCGGCAAGCCCAAAGGCGCCGGCAACAGTCACGGGGCTCTGGTCAACCGCTTGTGCTGGATGCAACAGGCTTACGGGCTGGATGGCAGCGACTCGGTGTTGCAGAAAACCCCGTTCAGTTTCGACGTGTCGGTGTGGGAGTTCTTCTGGCCGCTGATGACCGGTGCGCGGCTGGTGGTGGCGCCGCCGGGGGCACATCGCGAACCGGCGCAGTTGATCCGCCTGATCGAAGACCAGGGCATCAGTACACTGCACTTTGTGCCGTCAATGCTTCAGGCGTTCATCCACGAACCGGGCGTCGAGGCTTGCACCGGCCTCAAGCGCATCGTCTGCAGCGGTGAGGCCTTGCCGCTGGATGCGCAATTGCAGGTGTTCAAAAAGCTGCCGGGCGCCGGGTTGTACAACCTGTACGGCCCGACCGAGGCGGCCATCGACGTCACCCACTGGACCTGCATCGACGAAGGCGCCGACAGCGTGCCCATCGGCCGGCCCATCGCCAACCTGCGCACCCATGTGCTGGATGCGCAATTGCTCCCGGTTCCGGCCGGCGTGGCGGGGGAGTTGTACCTCGGCGGCGCCGGGCTGGCGCGCAGTTATCACCGGCGTCCGGCGCTCAGCGCCGAGCGTTTCGTGCCGTGCCCCTTCGATGATGGCGCGCGCTTGTACCGCACCGGCGACCGCGTGCGCCAGCGCGCCGACGGTGTGATCGAATACCTCGGACG
This sequence comes from Pseudomonas monachiensis, assembly GCF_047345015.1. Lineage (NCBI taxonomy): Bacteria > Pseudomonadati > Pseudomonadota > Gammaproteobacteria > Pseudomonadales > Pseudomonadaceae > Pseudomonas > Pseudomonas monachiensis. Next base: position 4,275,319 of record NZ_CP178857.1, on the reverse strand, counting down.
CCTCGACCATCAAGTCAAATTGCGCGGCCTGCGCATCGAGCTGGGGGAAATCGAGACTCGCCTGATGCAGCATGCGCTGGTGCGCGAGGCCGTGGTGCTGGTGCAGGGCGGCAAGCAGCTGGTGGCGTATCTGGTGCTGGAAAATACCGACACCGACCCGCAGTGGCCGCAAACCCTCAAGGCCTGGTTGCTCGGCAGCTTGCCGGAATACATGGTGCCCACCTACCTGATGCCGCTGCATGCCTTGCCGGTGACCGCCAATGGCAAGCTCGACCGCAAGGCCTTGCCGCCACCCGACGCCGTGCCGCAACAGACATTCGTTGCGCCGCTGGATGCGATGCAGATCGCGCTGGCGCAGATCTGGCAGGACGTATTGGGCGCAGAACCCGTGGGCCTCGAAGACAACTTCTTCGAACTTGGCGGCGACTCGATCATTTCCATCCAGGTGGTCAGCCGCGCCCGCCAGGCCGGTATCCGTCTCAGCCCGCGGGACCTGTTCCAGTACCAGACCGTGCGCAGCCTGGCATTGGTCGCGACGTTCGACAGCCGCAGCAACATCGATCAAGGCCCGGTCAGTGGCGAGGTGATCCTGACTCCGGCGCAGCATTACTTCTTCGAACAGGCCATCGCCCAGCGCCGGCACTGGAATCAGTCGCTGCTGCTGACGCCCCGGGAAGCGCTGAATCCGCAAGTGTTGGAACAGGCGTTGGTTACCGTCATCAACCACCACGACGCCTTGCGTCTGCGCTTCGTGGAAGGTGCCGAAGGCTGGCAGCAGCGCCATGCAGCGCCAGTCGAGTCAGGTGGGTTGTGGCAGCGTCGGGCGTCTTCGGCCGAAGCCTTGACCGCCCTATGCGATGAGGCGCAACGCAGCCTCGATCTGGCAGAAGGGCCGCTGCTGCGTGCCTTGCTGGTCAGTCTCGACGACGGCAGCCAGCGCCTGCTGCTGGTGGTTCATCACCTGGTCGTGGACGGGGTGTCGTGGCGGGTGTTGCTCGAAGACCTGCAACAGGCTTACCGGCAAGTGGCGCTGCCCGAGAAAACCAGCGCCTACCAAACCTGGGCCGCGCACCTGCAACAGCACGCCCAAGCACTCAGTGAGCAGTTGCCGTACTGGCAGGCGCAACTGGCCGATGCCAGGGACGTGCCGTGTGACAACCCCCGGGGCAGCATGCAGCAGCGCCACGGACACAAGATCGAATCGAAACTTGACGCCGAGTTAACCCAACGTCTGCTGCAACAAGCCCCGGCGGCCTATCGCACCCAGGTCAATGATCTGTTGCTCACGGCGCTGGCGCGGGTCATCTGCCGCTGGAGCGGGCAGCGCTCGACGCTGATCCAGCTGGAAGGCCACGGCCGCGAAGACCTGTCCGACGACCTCGACCTGAGCCGCACCGTCGGCTGGTTCACCAGCCTGTTTCCAGTGCGCCTGCAACCCGAGGCCGAAGTAGAAAGTTCGATCAAGTCGATCAAGGAGCAACTGCGCGCCATTCCCGGCAAAGGCCTGGGCTACGGCTTGCTGCGCTACCTCGGCGAACCGGTGCAGCGTCAGGCCCTGCAAGACTTGCCGGCGCCACGGATCACCTTCAACTACTTGGGGCAGTTCGACCGTCAGTTCGACAACGCCGCGCTGTTCGTCCCGGCCCCGGAAAGCGGCGGCCAGGCCCAGGGCGACGATGCGCTGCTGGCTAACTGGCTGACCGTGGAAGGCCAGGTCTATGGCGGGCAGCTCTCGCTGCAATGGGGCTTCAGCCGTGACCTGTTTGCCGATTCCACCGTGCAACGACTGGCCGATGCCTACACCGAAGAACTCAAGACGCTGATCGAGCATTGCTGCGCGACAACGGCAGGCCAGGTCACGCCATCGGACTTCCCGCTGGCGCGCATCACCCAGGCACAACTCGATGCCTTGCCTGTTGCGGCGCCGGCCATCGAGGATGTTTACCCGCTGACGCCGATGCAGCAGGGCATGCTGTTCCACACCCTGTACGAACCCCAGGCCGAGGCCTACATCAATCAACTGCGCCTGGATATTCAGGGCCTTGAAATCGTGGCGTTCGGCCGGGCCTGGCAGGCGGCGATCAACCGGCATGACATCCTGCGCAGCAGCTTCCACTGGTTGGGGCTTGAGTGCGCGCATCAGGTGATTCATCGCCAGATCGACCTGCAACTGCAAGTGATCGAAGCGGCCGACATCGACCTCGATGCACTGGCCGCCGAGGAGCGCAGCCGTGGCTTCGAACTCGGCGCCGCGCCGTTGTTCCGCCTGCTGCTGGTGCGTCGGGGCAGTGAAGACTGGCACCTGATATACACCAGCCATCATATCCTCATGGACGGCTGGAGCAACGCCCAGTTGCTCGGCGAAGTGATCCAGCACTATGCCGGCCAGACGTTGGCCAGGCCGTTGGGGCAATACCGCGACTACCTGCGCTGGATTCAACAGCAGCCGCTGCTGGCCGCCGAACAGTTCTGGAAACAGGCGCTGGCGCCGCTGGAAACACCGACGCTGCTGGCGCAAGCCTTGCCGGCGCCCGCCGAAGGGCGCGGCATGGACGAACATCAATTGACCCTTGAAAGCGCCACGCTACAGCACCTGAGCGATTTCGCCCGCCAGCAGAAAATCACCCTCAACACCTTGCTGCAAGGTGCCTGGGGCCTGCTGTTGCAGCGCTACACCGGCCAGTCCTGTGTGGCCTTCGGCGCGACGATTGCCGGACGCTCCGCGCCGTTGCCGGGCATCGAGCAGCAGTTGGGGCTGTTCATCAACACCCTGCCGATCATCGCCGCGCCCCAGGCCGGGCAGTCGGTGGCCCAGTGGCTCAACGACCTGCAAGCCCTGAACCTGAGCCTGCGCGAGTTCGAACACGTGCCGCTGTACGATATTCAGGGCTGGGCCGGGCAACAGGGGGCGCTGTTCGACAGCCTGCTGGTGTTCGAGAACTTCCCGGTGGCCGCAGCCCTCAAGCAAGGAGCGCCGGCGGGCCTGACCTTCGGCGCGCTGCACAATCACGAAATCACCAGCTACCCACTGACCCTCGGCATCGAAGTCGGCGCCACGTTGCGACTGGATTTCAGTTTCGACCGCTCCCGGTTCAGTGCTGCGCAGATCAGCCAGTTGGGCGCCAGCCTGCTGCATGTGCTGGCGCAATTTGTTGCCCAGCCTCAACAGGCGCTCGGTGCCGTCAGCCTGCTGGACGCTCAGGCCCAAGCCCGGGTAATACGCGGCTCGCGTCCACCGGCACCACACCTGGACAACCCGTTGCTGGCCCATCAGCGCTTTGAACAACAAGCGGCACGCACACCCGATGCGCTGGCGGTAATGGTCGGTGACGAACGCCTGACCTACGCCCAACTCAATGCCCAGGCCAACCAGCTCGCCCATCGCCTGCGCGCCCAGGGTGTGGCGCCGGGGCAGCGGGTGGGGCTGTCGGTGCGGCGCAATGCGCAGATGATCGTCAGCCTGATGGCGATCCTCAAGTCCGGCGCCGGTTATGTGCCGCTGGACCCGGATTACCCGGCCGAGCGCCTGGCCTACATGATCGAAGACAGCGGCATGGACCTGCTGCTGGCGCAACCGGGTCTGCTGGCCGATGTAGCACTGCCGCAAGGGTTGCCGTGCCTGGCGCTGGAGCCGGGCGCAGCCGCCGGGTATTGCACCGACAACCCGGTCAACCTCGCCAGCGCCGAAGACCTCGCCTATCTGATCTACACCTCCGGCTCCACCGGACGGCCGAAAGGCGTGTGCCTGGCCCATGCCGCCCTGCGCGAGTTTTGCGTGATCGCGGCGGACTATTCACAACTCACCGCGCAAGACCGCGTGCTGCAATTCGCCACGTTCAGCTTCGACGGCTTTGTCGAGCAGTGCTACCCGCCATTGTGCGTGGGCGCGGCGCTGGTGATGCGCGGCGATGAGTTGTGGGACACCGACACCCTCTACCGCCAGATCATCGAACAGGGCGTGACTCTGGCGGATTTGCCGGCGGCGTACTGGTTTCTGCTGGCTCAGGAGTGGGCCGCGCAACCGCAGCGGGACAAGGGGCGCTTGCGCCAGATCCACGTCGGCGGCGAAGCCATGTCGCTGGAAGGCCTGAAGCTGTGGCACGCCGCCGGTTTGGGCGATGTGCGCCTGCTCAACACCTACGGGCCGACCGAAGCCACGGTGGTGTCCAGCACCCATGAGTGCACGCTGGTCGATACCCGCAATCTGATTGGCGTGCCCATCGGCAAGGCCCTGCCCGGTCGCGCACTGTATGTGCTGGACAGCGAAGGCCACCTGCTGCCAACCGGTTGCGTCGGCGAATTGTGCATCGGCGGCGACGACGGCCTTGCCCAGCGCTATCACCAGCGACCGGGCTTGAGCGCCGAACGTTTCATTGCCGATCCGTTTTCCACCACGCCGGGGGCGCGGCTGTATCGCAGCGGCGACCTGGCGCGCTATCGCGAGGATGGTGCGCTGGAGTACCTGGGGCGCATCGATCATCAGGTGAAAATCCGTGGTTTCCGGGTCGAACTGGGTGAGCTGGAAGCGCATCTGCAAGGCCTGCCGATGATCAGCGAAGCCGCGGTGCTGGTGCATGAAGGCGTCGGCGGCAAGCAATTGATCGGCTACGTGGTGCCGGCCGATGCCGGGCTGCTGGCGGCGGATGCGCGTCAGCTCACCGACACCGTACGCCGCGCCTTGGGCGAGCGCCTGCCGGACTACATGCTGCCGGCGCAACTGGTGTTGCTGGCTGCATTGCCGCTCAACCGCAACGGCAAACTCGATCGCGCCGCGTTGCCGGCCCCGCAGGTCTGGGAGGCCGAAGTCGGTAGTGCGCCGCAAGGCGAGCTGGAAATCGAACTGGCACAGATCTGGCGGCAGGTGTTGCAGGTCAGTCGTGTCGACCGGGAAAACAGCTTCTTCGAACTGGGCGGGCACTCGTTGCTGGCGACGCAGATCGTCTCGCAGATCCGCCAGCGCCTGGGCTTGTCGGTGAGCTTGCGCAGCCTGTTCGAGCATCCGCGCCTCGAGGGCTTCGCCGCTCAGGTGCAGGCGCTGCAACACAGCTGTGAACGCCCGGCGCTGGTGGCGGACACCAGCGGCGAACGCCGGCCGTTGTCCTTTGCCCAGCAGCGCCTGTGGTTCCTCTGGAACCTGGAGCCGGACAGTTCGATGTACAACATGCCCGGTGCCTTGCGCCTGCGGGGCGAGTTGAACCTTGACGCCCTGCGCCAGACCTTCGAAACCCTGGTGCAGCGTCACGGCGTGTTGCGCACCACGTTCTATGAAGAAGACGGCCAGACCTGGCAACGGGTGCATGCGCAACTGCCGTTGAGTTTTGTCGACAGCGACCTGCGGCATCGGCCGGCGCCGGACGTCGAAGCGCAGCAACTGGCCCGCGAGGAAGTCTCCCGGCCATTCGACCTGCGCCACGGTCCGTTGCTGCGGGTGCGGGTGCTGCGGGTCGCGGATGACGAGCATGTGCTGTTGCTGACGGTGCATCACATCGTCGCCGATGACTGGTCGTTCCGCGTGCTGATCAATGAATTCGTCACGCTCTATCCAACCCTCAACCGTGGCCAGACCCCGCAACTGCCAGCGCACAGCGTGCAGTACGCCGACTTCGCCAAATGGCAGCGCCAGTGGCTGGAGCAGGGCGGCGAATTACAGCGCCAGCTCGACTACTGGCAGCAGCGCCTTGCCGAGCCCCAGGCGGTGCTGGAGTTGCCTGCCGATGGCGACCGGCGCACGACACAAGAAGGTGCCAGCGCCCATTTCACTTTCAGCGGCGAACTCAGCCAGCAGCTGCGCGACTTTGCCCAGCAGCGCGATCTGTCGCTGTTCATGCTGCTGCTGGCCGGTTTCACCCTGGTCCTGCGCCAGCGTACCGAGGTCGGTCGGGTGCGCATCGGCACCGATATCGCCAACCGAAATCAAGCCGAGCTTGAAGAAATGGTCGGCTTCTTCGTTAACCAATTAGTACTGCAAGTGGAGGTCGATGCCGAGCAGTCGGCGGCGCAGTTGCTGGAGGCCTGTCGTCGGGCGGTGCTGGAGGCTTCGGACCATCAGGACCTGCCGTTCGAGCGCCTGGTGGAAGCCATGCGCCTGCCGCGCCGGGCCGGCCGTTCGCCGCTGTTCGACATCAAGCTGATCTACCAGGAAGGCGTCGCTCGCCTGCCGTCGATGGAAGGCCTGCAGATCGAGGACTTCCCGTCCGGGCGCCAGGCCGCCGAGATCGGCATGGTCGCCGCGTTCTACAACGATGCCGAACACATTCACCTGAGTTTCGAAACGCCGGTGGGCCAGTACCTGCCGAGCACGCTGGAGTCCTTGTTCGAGCAGATCCGGGCGGTACTCGAAGCGCTGATACGCGCTGACGGAGTGCAGGTCGGTGAGTTGCTGGATCTGGCCGCCGAGGTGCAACGCCGTGCCGATGCGCGCTTGAACGAGCAACGCAAGGCCTTGCTCGGCGGCGCCATGGCGATCAAGCGTCGCTCGGCGAACCGTGGCGCAGCGGCAGCGAAAACAGCGGCGGACTGATTCAGTCGGCGGCGCCCTTGAGCGCCGCCGTCAACATTTTCTGGAGGGGTTTATGACCGTTTCAACGACCAAGTCCATGCCCAGGATGGGCCGTGGTGCCCGTAAAAGCCTGTCCACCGATCCGACGCGGCTGGTGAGTTTTGCGCCGCTGTTCGAAGGCCTGAGCATGCCGCTGGTGTGCCGTCCGGCCGTGTCCGGCGTGAGCCTGGTGGAATGGGCGACCCAGAATCGCGGGCTGATCGAAAGCAAGCTGCTGGAACACGCGGTGATCCTGTTCCGTGGCTTCCAGGTGGCCGATATCGGCGAGTTCAACCGCTGCGTCGACGGGATTTCCGGCGGCGCCCTGGAGTACCTGTTCCGCGCTTCGCCACGGACCCAGATCAGCGGCCAGTTCAAGATCTACAGCTCCACCGACTACCCGGCGCCGGAAAAAATCTTCCCGCACAACGAACACTCGTACTCGCCGGTGTTCCCGCGTCACCTGTATTTCTACTGCGACACGCCGTCGACCACCGGCGGTGAAACCCCCTTTGGCGATACCCGCCGGATCCTCGCGCGGATCGACCCGGCGGTGCGCGAAGAATTTGCCCGCAAACGCATCATGTACGTGCGCAACTACGGCGACGGCATGGGCCTGCCATGGCAAACCGTGTTCCAGAGCGAGGATCGCGGCGAAGTCGAGGCCTACTGCGCGAAAATCGGCATCCAGGCCGAGTGGAAACCGGGCAACCGCCTGCGCACCCGGCAGAACGGCCCGGCCATCGTGCGCCATCCACTGAGCGGCGAGCGCATCTGGTTCAACCACGGCACCTTCTTCAACGCACTGACACTGCCGGACAGCATCCGCGACAACCTGCTGCGTGAATTCGGCCCGCAGGACCTGCCGCAAAACACCTTCTTCGGCGACGGCTCGCCGATTCCCGACGATGTGATTCGCCACCTGCAAGGCATCTACCGCGAGGTGATGGTCGAGTTCGCCTGGGAGAAGGGCGACGTGGTCCTGCTCGACAACATCCTCAGCGTACATGCGCGCAACGAATTCACCGGCTACAGAAAAATCCTCACGGCCATGGCCATCGCGCAGAAAAGCGCCGACCTGGATCAGGAATAAGGACACCCGACATGAACACCACCGCCCTCGAACCTTCGGTAGACGTATTCCAGGCTTCGGCCCAGCAGGCCTTTTATTTGCGGGCCCAGGAGCTGGGCGCACGGCCGCTGTTCGCCACCTTGACGCTGCCGGTCGCCCGGCCAGTGGACGCCCAGGCGTTGCGCAGGGCGCTGGAAACCCTCGGCCAGCGCCATGAAATCCTGCGCACGCTGTACCGCCGCCTGCCGGGCATGAAGTGGCCGGTGCAAAGCCTGTGCGCTGGCTTGCCGCTCACAGTTCTGGGCAACCAGCCTTCGGTGGCCGAGGCCTTGAGTCGCAGCCGTGAAGTCATGGTTGAAGATTCGAAGCAGGCGCTGGTGGTGGCGCAGGTTGAAGACGGAGCAGGGCAGCCGTTCATCACCCTGCTGGCCCCGGCATGCAGTTTCGACGAGGCATCGCTGCGGGTGCTGGCGAGTGAACTTGGCAGCCTGTTGCGCGGTGAAACCCTGGGCGACGACGAGGACGCGCTGCAATACCTGGACTACAGCGCATGGCAGGAGGAACTGCGCGAGGAAGACATCGGTCACCAGGGCGCGGCGTTCTGGCGCAACCTGCAGCAGCAGGTCGCCGTGGCCCATCGCTTGCCGTTCGAAAAAGCCGTCGATGTCACGCTGGTTCGTCATCAGGCAACGTTGATTGACGGCCCATGGTTGGCTGGCGTGCAACGAGCCGCTGCCGAAACGGGCGTTGAGGCAGAGCAATTGGCACTGTTGCTGTGGACCGCCTTCGTTGCGCGCATCGGCCAACAGGAAAAACTGCTGATGGGCTGGCAGGTGGAGGGTCGCAACGAACAAACCATCGCCACCCTCGGGCGCTTCGCCCGGCGCTTGCCGGTGGCCTTCGAGCACCGCAGCCAGCAGACCCTGGCGCAAGCGCTGGTGGCGTTTGCCGCCAGCGTCGAACAGTCGCTGTCGTGGCTCGATTGCCTCAATGAATTCGAACTGAGCGTCGAAGGTTCCGCGCCGCTGCGTTACGGCTTCGTCTATCAGGCTGCCATTGAGAGCGCTATCGAGGTGGATGACGGTAACCCTGAAGTCCTGCGCCTGCGTGTGCAGGGCGATCAATTGCAGTTGTCGTGTCTTGACGGTGCGCTGCCCGAATCGATGCTGGTCGAATGGCTGGAGCAGTTTGTCGAGTTCAGCCACCAATTGCTGGCATCGCCCGAGCTGACCCTGGCTCAGGCAAGCCTGGTCAACGGCGCACAACTGAGCCGCCTGATCGAAGGCTTCAACCCGAACGCCACCGAACAGGCATTGCCGTGCCGCTTCCTGCAAGAACTGTTCAGCGAACAGGCGCGCCTGCATCCGCAGCGCATTGCGGTGAGCGTCAACGGTGAGCGCCTGAGCTATGCCGAGCTGGATACGCGCTCCAACCAGGTGGCCAATACCCTGCGCACCCAAGGCGTGGCGCCGGACCAGATCGTGGCGGTCTACGGCCAGCGCTCCCTGGAAATGGTCATCGCCCTGTTGGGCACGCTCAAGGCCGGCGCTGCGTACTTGCCGCTGGACCCGAACTACCCGATCGAGCGGCTGGCGTTCATGCTCGCCGACACCGGCGCGCGCCAGGTGCTGGCCTGCCAGCCATTGCCCGAAGCGTTGCGTAGCGAGCGGACAATCTCCCTGATGCCGGGGGCCGAAGTCTGGTCCGTTGCGTCAACCCGGCCTGAGCCACAGGGCGACAGCGCCAACCTGGCCTACGTCATCTACACCTCCGGTTCCACCGGCAAACCCAAGGGCGTGATGATCAGCCATGCCAACGCCGTGGCCTCGACCCTGGCGCGCAACGCTTTCTACCGCCAGCCGCTGCGGGCATTCCTGATGCTCTCGTCGTTCTCCTTCGACAGCTCGGTGGCCGGGGTTTTCTGGGCGCTGGGGCAGGGTGCGACCCTGTGCCTGCCGGACGAAGACAGCTACAAGGATCCGGCGCAATTGGCCGAGTTGATCCAGCGCGAAGAGATTTCCCACTACCTGACCCTGCCGTCCTACCACGCGCAAATTCTCGAGCACCTCGACCGTCAGGCGCTGGCCTGTGTGATCGTCGCCGGCGAAACCTGCGGCAACGCACTGGTGCAGCGACATCGCGAGGCATTGCCGGGGGTGGCGCTGGTCAACGAATACGGCCCGACCGAAGGCACTGTGTGGTGTTCGGCCTGGGAGCTGCCGCTTGACCAGGACGATGACAGCATCCCCATCGGCCAGCCGATTGCCGGCATGCGCATCCACGTGCTCGGCCCGGACCTGCAACCGGTGGCCGTGGGCGTCGAAGGCGAGTTGTATGTCGGCGGGGCCGGCATTGCCCGGGGTTATCTGCAACGGGCCACGCTGACGGCCGAGCGTTTTGTCCCCGACCTGTTCACGAAGGCGGCGGGCCAGCGCCTGTATCGCACCGGCGACCTGGTGCGCTATCGCGCCGATGGCGTGCTGGAGTATCTGGGCCGAGTCGATCACCAAGTGAAAATCCGCGGCTTCCGCATAGAACTGGGGGAAATCGAGTCGGCCATGCGCAACGCGCCGGGCATCGAAGACGCCGCCGTGATTGCCCGGGAAACCCCGACCGGCCCGCAACTGCTGGGCTTCGTGGTGTCCCCGGCCGACACCGCCGACATTCGCCTCAACGAATTGCGCAGCCATCTGGCCGAAGTGCTGCCCGGGCACCTGCAACCGGCGCGCTTGCAGGTGCTGGAGCGTTTCCCGCTGATGCCCAACGGCAAACTCAATCGCCAGGCCTTGCTCGATCTCGATGTGCGCCGCAGCGTCTTCGTCGCGCCGCGCAACGACCTCGAAATAACCCTGGCGGCGATCTGGGCCGAAGCGTTGCACGTCGAGCGCGTCGGCGTGCACGACAACTTCTTCGAGCTCGGCGGGCACTCGCTGCTGGCCACGCGCATTCGTGCGCGGATTCAAGAAGAGCTGAACCTGGCGATCCCGCTCAAGCTGTTTTTCGACGGTGACACCCTGGAACGACTGGCGACGCAGATCGAGCAGTTCCGTGAGCACAGTGAACATAAAGAAAACGATGTAGACGCCCTTGAAGCGTTGTTCGACGAAGTGGATGAGGAACACGCGCGATGAGTGCTGCACCGGACAGAATGATGACCCTGGCCCAGCGTTTCTGCGGCTTGAGCGCGGACGCCCGGCGTGCGTTGCAACAGAAGATGCACGCCCAGGGGCTGACCCTGGAACTGTTGCCGATCCCGCCACGGGACCGCGGCGTCGACATGTTGCCGGCGTCCTACGCGCAGCAGCGCTTGTGGTTCCTCTGGCAGATGCAGCCCCAGGCCACGGCCTACAACCTGACCGGTGCCTTCCGCCTGAGCGGCGAGCTCAACCCTGAGGCGCTGGCACAGACCCTGAGCGCGCTGGTACAGCGTCACGAAGTGCTGCGCACCACCTTCGTCTTCGATGATCAGCAAGTGCTGCAAAAGATTCACCCACGGATGGATGCGCCGCTGGTTGAAGTCAGCGCTGGCGACGAGGTCGAACTGCAACGGCAGATCGCCCTCAATGCCGAGCAGCCGTTCGACCTGCAGCACGGCCCGTTGATGCGCTGCCGCTTGATCCGCCTCGATGCGCAGCAACATGTGCTGGTGCTGACCTTCCACCACATCGTCACCGACGGCGGCTCGCTGCCGATCCTGTTGCAGGAGTTCACCCAACTTTATGTGCAACTGAGTGCCGGGCAGCCTGCACAGCTGCCGGAGTTGGGCATCCAGTACGCCGACTTCGCCCGCTGGCAGCGCCTGTGGCTGGAGGCCGGCGAGGCCGAGCGCCAGCTCGATTACTGGCGCGAACAGTTGGGCCGTGAACATCCGCCACTGAACCTGCCGACCGACCGTCGTCGCCCGGCGATCCCGAGCCAGCAGGGGGCCAGCGTCGAGCTGGACATCTCCACTGCGTTGACCGCTCGACTGCGGGACCTTGCCCGCCGCGAAGGCTGCACCCTGTTCATGCTGCTGATGGCGGCATTGCAGACGTTGCTGCATCGCTACAGCGGCGAACAGGACATCCGTGTCGGCGTGCCGATCGCCAACCGTACCCGCCAGGACGTGGAAAACCTGCTGGGCTTCTTCGTCAACACCCAGGTACTGCGCAGCCAGCCACGGGCCGACCAGCCGTTTGGGCAGTTGCTGGCGGAGATCAAGGCTGCGGCCCTCGGCGCCCAGGCCCATCAGGACCTGCCGTTCGAGCAATTGGTCGATGGCCTGGGGGTGGAGCGCAGCTTGAGCCATACGCCGCTGTTCCAGGTGATGTTCAACCACCAGCGCGACAGTGGTGGCCCGCAACGCTGGGTTCTACCGGGGCTGAGGGTCGAACCGCTGATCTGGGATGAAGAGACCACCAAGTTCGACCTGATGCTCGACACCGTCGAGGGCGACGAGGGTATCCACGCGTCGTTCGTCTACGCCACCGAACTGTTCGACGCCTCGACCATCGAGCGTCTCGGCCGGCACTGGCTGAACCTGTTGCAGGCGATTTGCACTGACAGCACGGTTGCCCTGGCGGACCTGCGAATGCTCGACGCCGCCGAGCAGCAGGCCACCTTGCTCGACTGGAATCGCAGTGCGGTGTTGAACGGCGATCAGGCGAACCTGTTGTGCGCCCATCAACTGATCGAAGCCCAGGCCGCCGCGCACCCGAACAACATCGCCGTGACCTGCGACGGCGTCACCCTCACATACGCCGAACTGAACCGCCGCGCCAACCGCATCGCCCATAGCCTGCGCGAGCGCGGCGTCGGCCCGGACGTGTTGGTGGGCATCGCCCTGGAGCGTTCGCTGGAGATGATCGTCAGCCTGCTGGCGATCCTCAAGGCCGGTGGCGCCTACGTGCCGCTGGACCCGGAGTACCCGCAGGATCGCCTGGCCTACCTGCTCGCCGACAGCGGCACGCGCCTGTTGCTGACCGATTCGGCGCTGATGCCGCGCCTGCCATTGAACGAAGACATTGAAGTGATCTGCCTCGATCACGCCAGCGACTGGCTGTCCGAGGCCAGTGCCGACAACCTGCCGAACCTGACTGCTCCAGAAAACCTGGCCTACGTCATCTACACCTCCGGTTCCACCGGCAAACCGAAGGGCACGCTGTTGCCCCACAGCAATCTGACGCGGCTGTTCAGCGCCACGGAACAATGGTTCGGTTTCAATGGGCAGGATGTGTGGAGCCTGTTCCACTCCTATGCGTTCGACTTTTCCGTGTGGGAAATATTTGGCGCGCTGTTCTACGGCGGCAAGCTGGTGGTGGTGCCCCATGCGGTCAGCCGCTCCCCGGAGGACTTCGCCCGCTTACTGCGTGACGAGCGCGTCACCGTGCTCAACCAGACGCCTTCGGCATTCCGCCAGTTGCTGCCGTTCGCCTGCGCCAATTCACAAGCCATGGCCCTGCGGTATGTGGTGTTCGGCGGCGAGGCGCTGGACGTGGCCAGCCTGCGTCCGTGGTACGACGCCTTCGACGACCGGCAGCCGTTGCTGATCAACATGTACGGCATCACCGAAACCACCGTGCACGTGACATATCGACCGCTGTCCCGCGACGACCTCGATGGCGCCAACAACTCGCCGCTGGGCGAGCCGATCGGCGATCTGCGCTGGTACGTGCTCGACCCGCGCCTGAACCCGGTGGCCAAGGGTTGCGTCGGAGAGTTGTACGTCGGCGGTGCCGGCCTTGCTCGCGGCTATCACCAGCGTGCCGACCTGACCGCCACGCGGTTTGTCCCGGACCTGTTCGCCGCCGAATCGGGCGCGCGTCTGTATCGCACCGGCGATCTGGCGCGGTACTGCGCCGATGGCAGCATCGAATACGCCGGGCGTATCGACCATCAAGTGAAGATCCGTGGCTTCCGCATCGAACTGGGGGAAATCCAGGATCGCCTGCAAAGCCATCCGGCCATCGAACAGGCGCTGGTGCTGGCGCCCGAGGTCAATGGCAGCCCGCAACTGGTGGCGTGGTTCACCACGATCGGCGACGACAGCGATTTGCGCCAGTCCCTGCGCGAACATTTGCAGGCCGGCTTGCCGGATTACATGGTGCCGGCGCACCTGATCAAACTCGATCAGTGGCCGCTGACCAGCAACGGCAAGCTTGATCGCAACGCGCTACCCAAGCCCGACGCCGCGCTGGCGCAACAGGCCTACACGGCACCGCTGGACGAGATGCAGGCTGCATTGGCAGCAATTTGGCAAGACGTGCTCAAACTCGAGCGGGTAGGCATCGACGACAACTTCTTCGAACTGGGCGGCGACTCGATCATCTCGATCCAGGTGGTCAGCCGCGCGCGTCAGGCCGGGATTCGCATCACCCCCCGGGACCTGTTCCAGCACCAGACCGTGCAGAGCCTGGCGACGGTCGCGGTACGCAGCGCCGGGTTGCTCATCGACCAGGGGCCGGTGCGTGGTGAGGTGTTGCTGACGCCGATCCAGCATTGGTTCTTCGAGCAGGACATCGAGGCCCGTCATCACTGGAACCAGTCGCTGCTGCTGGAACTGCGCGAGCCGCTGGACAGCGTCAGCCTGCAACAGGCTTTGGCCGCACTGGTAGAGCATCACGATGCATTGCGCCTGCGTTTGCGTAATGTCGACGGCACCTGGCAACAGGCCCAGGCCGAGCAGTGGAACAGCGCCGAGGTGCTATGGCAGCGCCAGGCAGCCGATGCCGATGAGTTGTTGGAACTGTGCAACGCCGCGCAAGCCAGCCTGAACCTGCAGGACGGCCCGCTGTTGCGCGCCTTGCTGGTGGACATGGGCGCGGCGGGGCAGCGCCTGTTGCTGGTGGTGCATCACCTGGCGGTGGACGGCGTGTCCTGGCGATTGCTGCTGGAAGATTTGCAAACCGCGTATCAACAAGCGCAGCAAGCTCAACCCGTGCGTCTGCCCACGAAAACCAGCGCCTATCAGGCCTGGGCCGCGCGCCTGCAATCCCATGCGCAAAGTGCCGGGTTGGCCAGCCAGGCCAGTTACTGGCAAGACCAGTTCCACGACGTGCAAGTTGAACTGCCCGCCGACAACCCCCAAGGCAGCCTGGCCAGCCAGCATGCCGTCAGCGTGGAAACCGTGCTCGACAGCACGTTGACCCGCCAACTGCTGCAGGACGCCCCGGCGGCTTACCGCACCCAGGTCAACGACCTGTTGCTGACGGCGCTGGCGCGGGTGCTGGGTCAATGGACCGGTCAAACTTCGACCCTGGTGAAGCTGGAAGGTCACGGTCGTGAAGACCTGTTCGACGACATCGACCTGACCCGCACCCTGGGCTGGTTTACCTCGATTTTTCCGGTGAAACTCACCCCGGCCACTGATCTGGCGGCCAGCATCAAAGCGGTCAAGGAACAACTGCGCGCCGTGCCCGACAAAGGCATCGGCTTCGGCATCCTGCGCTATCTGGCCGACGCCGGCCTTGAGGATCTGCCTTCGCCACAGGTTACCTTCAACTACATGGGCCAGTTCGACGCCAGCTTCGACCAACAGGCACCATGGCGCCCGGCCCGGGAAAGCGGTGGCGCCGAGCAGGGCGCATCGGCCGAACTGGACCGGGGCCTGAGCATCAACGGTCAGGTCTACGCCGGGCAACTGCGCCTGAGCTGGACCTTCAGCGGTGAAGTGTTCAAACCACAGACCGTGCAGCGTCTGGCCGATGCCTACGCCTTGGAACTGCAACAGCTGATCGAACATTGCCTGAGCGGTACCGGCGGGTTGACCCCGAGCGACGTGCCGCTGGTGCGTGTCGATCAGGCGCAGCTGGATGCCTTGCCGCTGGCGGCCAGCCAGATCGAAGACATCCTGCCGCTGTCGCCGATGCAGCAAGGCATGTTGTTCCACAGCCTGTTCGCCCCGGATGCCGGGGCCTACGTCCCGCAGATGCGCGTGGATGTGCAGGGCCTCGACGTCGAGGCGTTCGGCGATGCCTGGCAACAGACGCTGCAGCGCCATGAAGTGCTGCGCGCCGCGTTCTTCAGCGAAAGCAACGGCTCGCGGCCGCTGCAAGTGATCCTGGCCGACGCCACGCTGCCGCTGACTGTGCTCGATTGGCGCGATCAAACCACGGTGACCGAAGCGCTGGATCGCCTGGCCGAGGACGACCGTTTGCGCGGTTTCGACCTGACGGTGGCGCCGTTGCTGCGCCTGACGTTGGTGCAGACCGTCGATGACCGCCATCACCTGATCTTCACCAATCACCACATCCTGCTGGACGGCTGGAGCACTTCGCAGTTGTTCGGCGAAGTGCTGCAGCGGTATTCAGGAGTCATGCCCGCGCCAAGCGTCGGTCGTTACCGCGATTACATGACCTGGCTGGGCACTCGCGACCGCGCCGCGTGCGAAGCGTTCTGGCTGGAGCAATTGCAGTCGTTCACCGAGCCGACGCGACTGGCCGGCGCCTTGCCGGGGCCGGTTGCAGGGCAGGGCGATGCTCATCGCACCCTGCACCTGAGCCTGGACCGTGCGGCCACCGAGCGCCTGAGCGGGTTCGCCCGTCAGGCCCGCGTCACGCCCAACACCCTGCTGCAAGCGGCGTGGCTGTTGCTGTTGCAGCGCTACACCGGGCAGCAGACCGTGGCGTTCGGCGCCACGGTGTCGGGGCGTCCGAGCGAGTTGCAGGGGATCGAGCAGCAGATCGGTCTGTTCATCAACACCTTGCCGGTGATCGCCACGCCGCACCCCGAACGCACGGTCAGCCAATGGATCGATGAAGTTCAGGCGCTCAACCTCAGGTTGCGCGAGGTCGAATACACGCCGCTGGCGGATGTGCAGCGTTGGGCCGGGCACTCTGGCGAAGCGTTGTTCGACACGCTGCTGGTGTTCGAAAACTACCCGGTGGCGCAAGCGCTGGAAGAGGGTAACGCCAGCACGTTGAAGTTCTCCGGTATCAGTAACCACGACCAGACCAGCTTCCCCCTGACCATCGCCGCCGAGCTGGGTGAATGCCTGGATTTGCGTTTCAACTACGACACGGCACTGTTCAGCGCCGAAGCCATCGAAGGCTTGAGCGCACGTCTGCTGGCGTTGCTCGATGCCATGGTGAGTACGCCGCAGCAGCCCTTGGGGCGCCTGAGCCTGCTCGATGCCGCACAAACGGCGCAGCAGGTCGAAGGTTTCAACCGCACCGCGCAGGCCTGGCCGGATGTGCGCCCGGTCTACCAGTGCTTCGAAACCCTGGTACTGCAAACCCCCGAGGCCCCGGCCCTGGTGTTTGCCGGCCAGACCCTCAGCTATCGCGAACTCAACCAACAGGCCAACCGGCTGGCGCACTACCTGCGCAGCCAGGGCGTTGGCGCCGAAGTGTTGGTGGGCATTGCCGCCGAGCGTTCGCTGGAACTGGTGATCGGTCTGCTGGCGATCATGAAGGCCGGTGGCGCCTACGTGCCGCTGGACCCGGACTACCCGCGCGAACGCCTGGAACACATGTTCAACGACAGCGGCGTACACCTGCTGTTGACCCAGCGGCATCTGCTGCAGCAGTTGCCGATTCCGCCCGCCACCACGGCGATTTGTCTCGATGACATGGCCGGTTTGCTGGACGGCCTGAGCGACGAAAACCTGCCCTGCGTGGTCGAGCTGCAGTCGCTGGCCTACATGATCTACACCTCCGGCTCCACGGGCAAACCCAAGGGCGCGGCCAACCGTCACGATGCCTTGTACAACCGCCTGGCGTGGATGCAGGGCGCGTACCCATTGGACGGGCGCGACACCGTATTGCAGAAAACCCCGTTCAGTTTTGACGTATCGGTCTGGGAGTTCTTCTGGCCATTGATGACCGGTGCACGCCTGGCCATGGCCGAACCGGGTGCCCATCGCGATCCGGCGCAACTGGTCGACCTGATCGAGCAGTACCAGGTCAGCACCCTGCATTTCGTGCCATCGATGTTGCAGGCGTTTGTCCAGGGCGAAGGCTTCGAGCGTTGCGCCAGCCTGCGGCAGATCCTGTGCAGCGGCGAAGCCTTGTCGGCGGACTTGCAGCACAACCTGTTCCGCGTGCTGCCCAACGTCGGCCTGTACAACCTCTACGGCCCGACCGAAGCGGCCATCGACGTGACCCACTGGACCTGTGTCGATGACGGCGGCTTCAGCGTGCCGATCGGTTATCCGATCGCCAACCTGGTGACCTACATCCTCGACGACAGCCTGCAACCGCAAGTGCAGGGTTGCGTCGGTGAGCTGTACCTGGGCGGCGTCGGCCTGGCTCGTGGTTACCACAACCGTCCCGACCTGACCGCCGAGCGCTTTGTCGCCAGCCCGTTCGGTGATCAGGGCGAGCGCCTGTACCGCACCGGCGACCTGGCGCGTTACCGCGAGGACGGCGTGATCGAATACGTCGGGCGCATCGACCATCAAGTGAAGATCCGTGGCTTGCGCATTGAGCTGGGGGAAATCGAAGCCTGCCTGCTGGAGCATCCATCGGTGCGCGAAGCGGTGGTGATCGCCCTCGACGTCGGCAAATCCAAACAACTGGTGGCTTACGTCGTGGGTGATGCCGCTGTCGATCCACTCAAGCAACACCTGCGCAACGCGCTGCCCGAACACATGCAGCCGAGCCACGTGCTGCTGCTCGATCAGTTGCCGGTAACGCCCAACGGCAAGCTGGATCGCCGCGCATTGCCGCAGCCGGACCAGCAAGTGCGTGAATACATCGCGCCGCGCAATGCCGTGGAAACAACGCTGCAAACAGTGTGGCAGGCGTTGTTCGAAGTACCGCAGATCGGTATGCAGGACAACTTCTTCGAACTGGGCGGCGATTCCATCGTCTCGATCCAGGCCGTCAGCCGCGCACGCAAGGCCGGGTTGAGCATTTCCCCCAAGGACGTGTTCAGCCATCCGACCATCGCCGAACTGGCCACGGTCGCTCAACCGCTCACGGCGAATCAGGCCGTGCCGACGCAGGTTGCACCGGCAGCAAAAGTCGAACTGAGTGAAGCGCAATATCAGGCGCTGGAACTGACGGCGGACGAAGTCGAGGACGTCTATCCGCTGTCGCCGATGCAGCAGGGCATGCTGTTCCACTCGGTGCAGGACGGCGACTCGGGGCTGTACGTCAACCAGATCGAAGTGGGCGTGCGCGGGGTTGATGGCGCGCGCTTCCATGCAGCCTGGGCCGATGCCGCCCGGCGTCACGGGATTCTACGTACCGCATTCCTCTGGGAAGGCGACAAGGAACCGCTGCAAGTGGTGCGGCGTGACGCGCCGTCACTGCTCACCGAACTGGACTGGCGTGGGCTGGATGATCAGCCAGAACGTGTGCGCCAACTGGCGCTTGAGGAACGCGAACGCGGCTTCTCGCTGAACCGTGCGCCCTTGTTGCGCCTGTTGCTGGTGCGTCTGGAAGACGACCGCTATCGCCTGATCTGGACCTACCACCACATCCTCATGGATGGCTGGAGCGTGTCGCGCCTGATCGGTGAAGTGCTGCGTCATTACAGCGGTGAGGAGCACGAGCCGGTGGCGGCCTATCGCGACTACATCGACTGGCTCGGCCAGCAAGTCGCCGAGGCCAGCGAAGCGTTCTGGAAAGACAAACTCAGTAATCTCGAAGGCGCCACCCACCTGGCCCGCGCCTTGCCGGTCAAAGCGCCGCAAGCCGGTTACCACGCGATCTATACGCACCTGAGCGCCGGGCAGACCGCACGTTTGCAGGCCTTTGCCCAGCAACAGCAAGTGACCCTCAACACCTTGGTGCAAGCCGCGTGGCTGCTGCTGTTGCAGCGCTACACCGGCCAGCGCACGGTGACCTTCGGCGCCACCGTGTCCGGCCGACCGGAAACCCTCAACGGCTCGGAGAACATGCTCGGACTGTTCATCAACACCTTGCCGGTGGTCAACACGGTGCCGACCGAAACCAGCGTCGGCGACTGGCTGCGCGAACTCCAGGCCTACAACCTCGACATCCGCGACTTCCAGCAAACCCCGCTCAGCGATATCCAGCGCTGGGCCGGGCAGGGTGGGCAGTCGTTGTTCGACAGCATCATCGTGTTCGAAAACCAGCCGGTGGACCGCACCCTGCGCGAGTGGAACGGCGATGCCCTGCGCTTCGACGACGTCTCCGATTTCGGCCTGACCAGCTTCGCCATGGACCTGATGGTCAGCCTCGACGAAGGGCTGCGCATCGAGTACATGCACCAGCGCGATCAGTTCGACCTGGCCACCGTCGAAGTCCTGCGCAGCCACATGGAAAGCCTGATGCAGCGCCTGTGCGACGACGCCGGGCGCGCGGTCGGTGAACTGGGCCTGCTGACCCTGGACGAAGGCCGGGCGCTGGACGGCGAACTGCCGGTGGTGGCCGAGGGGGACGAGACGCCGGTGCACGAACTGATCCGCCAGCGTGCGCGACTGCAACCGGAGCACACGGCGCTGGTGCTCAGTTATGCCGAGCGCGACGCCGAGCACTTGAGCTACGCCGAACTGGACCGTCGCTCCGATGCCCTGGCGGTGCATCTGCTGGAACAGGGCGTGCAGGCCGAAGACATGATCGGCGTGTTCATGGAGCGCTCGCTGGAGTTGGTGGTGTCGTTGCTGGCGGTGATGAAGTGCGGCGCCGCTTACGTGCCGCTTGACCCGCAATACCCGCAGGAACGCCTGCGCTACATGATGGCCGACAGCGACATGCGCCTGCTGCTGACCCAGGAGCGGCTGCGTGATAGCGCGCAACTCAATCCGGGCACGGCAATGGTCGCCGTGGATCGCCTGAACCTCGACGTCGAGGTGCCGGCACCGCAACGCGCGGTGCATGCCGAGCAACTGGCCTACCTGATCTACACCTCGGGCTCCACCGGCAAGCCGAAAAGTGTCGCTGTGGCCCACGGGCCGCTGAGCATGCACGTGCAAGCCATCGCCGAGCTGTACGAGATGGACCCGGACAATCGCGAACTGCATTTCATGTCGTTCGCCTTCGACGGTGCCCATGAACGCTGGATCACCGCGCTGATCAGCGGCTCGACCCTGGTGATCCGCGACAACACCTTGTGGACCGCCGAACAGACCCTGGCGGTGCTGCACCGCCAACGCATCAGCGTCGCCTGCTTCCCGCCGGCGTACCTGCTGCAACTGGCCGAACATGCCGAATTGCAGGGTGGCGATCCACCGCCGGTGCGCATCTATTGCTTCGGTGGCGATGCGGTGCCGGACGCCACATTTGAACGGGTCAAGCACACACTCAGGCCGCAATTCCTGGTCAACGGCTACGGCCCGACGGAGACCGTGGTCACGCCGCTGCTGTGGAAAATCGCCGCCGACGGCCACTGCCAGGCGATGTATGCGCCGATTGGCCAACGCGTCGGCGCCCGCAGCCTGCACGTGCTGGACATGGACCTCAACCCGCTGCCGGTGGGCATGGTCGGCGAGTTGTACATCGGCGGACGGGGCGTCGCGCGCGGCTACCATCGTCACCCGTGGCAGTCTGCCGAGCGCTTCGTCGCCGACCCGTTCAGCACCGAGGGCGGGCGCCTGTACCGCACCGGCGACCTGGTGCGCCGTCGCGAGGATGGCGTGTTCGATTACGTCGGCCGTATCGACCATCAGGTCAAGGTGCGCGGCTTCCGCATCGAACTGGGCGAAATCGAAGCGAGACTGCGCGAGCAGGCCGGGGTCAACGATGCGCTGGTGGTGCTGCGGGACAACGGCCAGGGGCCGCAACTGGTGGGTTATGTGGTAGCGGCGCAAGACGATGGCCTCGGCCCGCGTTGCCAGGCGGCATTGCGCGAAAGCCTGCCCGACTACATGGTGCCGACGCAGGTCGTGGTGCTGCCGCGCTTCCCGCTGACCCCCAACGGCAAGCTCGACCGCAAGGCCTTGCCGGACCCGGCCTTCAGCGGTCGCGACTACGTGGCGCCACGCACACCGCTGGAATGGGCGCTGGCGGACATCTGGCAGCAGGTGCTGGGCATCGAGAAGGTCGGCATCACCGACAACTTCTTCGAACTGGGCGGCGATTCGCTGCGCACCCTCAAGGTGATCTCGAAAGTCCGCGCCCTGAATGAGCCGGGCTTCCAGCTGAAACTGCGGGACATGATGGCCAAGCCGACGATTGCCGGGTTGTCCGGTGTCGATGAACAGCCGCTGCGACAGCGTCCGCAACCGCTGTTGCTGCTCAACCGGGTGGTAGGCGATCAGCCGCCGCTGTTCTGTCTGCACGCCGGTTTCGGCACCGTGTTCGACTACGAGCCACTGGCCCGGCGCCTGGAGGGCGAGCGCACGGTGTACGGCGTGCAATGCCGGATGCTGCTGGACCGGCAGTGGCACGACACCTCGCTTGCGCAGATGGCCGCCGACTACGTCGAGGCGATCCGCGCCCGGCAACCCCAGGGCCCGTACCACGTGCTGGGCTGGTCGCTGGGCGGGGCGCTGGCGTTGATGGTGAGCGACCTGTTCGAACAACAGGACCAGCGTGTGGCGTTCATCGGTCTGGTGGACAGCTTTGTGCCGACCCAGGCCAATGCCGTCGCCAGCCCGGATGAGTGGCGCACGGATCTGGCCGAGTTCCTCGGTGCAACCTTGGGCATGGATGGCGAGGTGATCGCCCGGGCACTGAGTGTCGAGAGAGCGGGGGACCACGACGCCGTGGCGCGGATCATTCGCGCGGTGATCGACAGCGAAAGCGATCAGGCCAGCGGTTATGCGCTGCTTGGCGCCGACGAGTTGGCCCAGACGTTCATGGTCAGCACGCGCTTGAAGGCGCTGTCGCGGCAGGTCGAAACCCTGCCGATTACGCAGGCCGAACTGCATTGCTGGTGGGCCGATGGCAATCCGACGGCCGAACGCGCGACCCTGGAACGTCAGCAACCACGGCTGCGCAAGGTGCAAAGGGTAACGGCCGGTCACTTTGATATCCTGCAGCAGGATGAGTGCCTGGACACCGTGGTGGCGGCGCTGAGTCGGGAGGTGGTACCGCAGTTCTAGGGCTTGCCCGCGACAAAAACAGGCTCGCCCTAATGAACGGTCCTCACGGTTCGTTTATTGGGCGAGCTTTTTATTTTTGGAGACTACCGCCCATGGCACTGCACCCGGACATCGAGGGATTTCTAGAGCTGGCCGAGTTCGGCCGCCTCAGCGGCAAAAGCCAACCCATGCATGAGCTGAGCCCCGGAGAAGCGCGGCAGCAGTTCGAACAGACTTCGCAATTGCTCGATGCGGCCCCGACGGGCACGTTGACGGTGACGGCGGTCAGCATAGCGGCGCGGGACGGGCATTTGCTCAACGCGCGGCTGTACGCCAAACCACAACCGGGCAGTGAGTCGCGCCCGGTGTTGTTGTACTTCCATGGCGGCGGCTACGTGGTGGGCAGCCTCGATTCCCACGACACCCTGTGCCGGCGCCTGGCGCTGGCGGGGGAGTTTGTCGTGTTGTCGGCGGACTATCGCCTGGCGCCGGAACACCGTTTTCCCACCGCTTACAACGATGCCGAAGACATCACCCGTTGGCTGGCCATCACCGGAGCCAAGGCGTTGGGGCTGGACGCGAGGCGCATTGCGCTGGCGGGGGACAGCGTCGGCGGCAGCCTGGTGGCGTCGCTGTGTATCGCCATTGCCCGGGACCCATTGGGCTGGCCGCTGGTGCCGCGCCTGCAAGTGTTGCTGTACCCGGTGATCGACGCGGTAAAAAAGCGCCCGTCTCTTACGCGGTTCGCCGAAGGCTATCTGCTGGAAGCCACCACGCTGGAATGGTTTTACCAGCAGTACCAACGCAGCGAGGCCGACCGCGCCGACTGGCGTTTTTCACCGCTGTACGCCGAGCGTTTGCAAAGGCTGACGCCGACGGTGCTGTGGCTGGCCGAGTACGACCCGTTGCTCGACGAAGGCCTGGCCTGGGCCGAGAAACTGCGTGCCGCGGGGCAACCCTTGGTGCTGGAGGTAAAGGCCGGCATGACCCACGACTTTGCGCGCATGGGCGAGATGGTCCAGGAAGTGCCGGGGATGCTGGCGCAACTGGCGGCGCAGATCAGCGAGAGCCTGGCCTGATTCACTGTGAGGGGAGTACGGATGCCGATCAGTTAAATGCAATCCCTGTGGGAGCGAGCTTGCTCGCGATAGCGGTGTATCTAACACATCAATGTTGAATTTGCCGCCGCCATCGCGAGCAAGCTCGCTCCCACAGGCCATCGGTGATCTGGAAATTGTGGTCAGGGCGGATCAAGCCGATCCAGCGCCCGATTCACCGCCAGTTCCCCCAGCATGATCACCTGCGCAATCCCCAACAGCGCATTGCGACTCGTCCCCTCCAGATGATCCACCAGATCGTTGGCCATGACATTGGCCGACGCCAGCGATTCACAGGCATGCACCAGCAGGGTTTCGGTACTGAGTTCGGGGTTGACGATGAACATGGTGCTGGGTGTGCGCGGGGTGGCCATGATGTTGGCACCCGGCTCGGAGTCCGGCGGATTCGGAGTAACTTTGAACATGATTTGGGTCCTGTAAGTATGAGCTACCACCGCTTCTCTACTAATAAGAAGGGTGGTAGCTGTGCGCAGGTTAGTAGACCGGGGACCCAAGGAGCCGGCGCGCCCGAGGGCGCCCTGCACACAGCCACCATAAAGTGCAGGGATGGGATACCTGACTGTTTGATGGGCTATGCGCCTTGAGTAACCACGGGCTACTAAACCCGATCACTGACAATCAGTGACGGGCTCAAGTTACCGACGACCCACAAGGCGCACAAGCCGGCGGATTCTGGCGTACCTGTAGGCAACGACGCAAGGCGTTGTGGCTTTCACGAAGTAACCTGTAGGCCGCTTAAACAGGCGCTATCGAGTGGTTTTTAACCTGCTGTCATGTCTTGTCAGAGAGCGTTGGAATCCTCGGAGTCGGCAGGAAGAATCCTACGAGAGTTTGCGGTTGGCCGTCGGAAGTACAGCCCTTACGATCTGACGCGACGCAATGGTCGGCTAACCCACATTCATCATTGCCAATGACGGCAGCGGCTCTGGAGGTCATTATGCGAGCCCTCATCGAGTCAAAACGCAATGTCAATGGACGAATGGGTGATATGTAAAATCTCTGGGCTCGCACCGCAAATCCGCGAGCTGGAAGCGCAGGCCGTTGCAGAAGGCTTCAGGTTCCTCACCCGATTGATTGCGGAATGGGAAAGCGGCGCCAATCGATTCGATGAGCAGGGTGAGTGCCTGTTGGGGGTGTTTTACAACGGGCGGCTGATAGCCGTTGGAGGTCTTTCATCCGATCCATTTTCCGAACCCGGCGTAGGGAGATTACGGCGGGTGTACGTCGCCCGTGCATCAAGGGGCCAGAACGTGGGTAAAGCGCTGGTGCAGCAGCTTCTGGATTTGGCGTCCGGGCATTTTCGCAGTGTGCGACTGTCCACGGACACCCCCGAGGGCGCTGCCTTTTACCTGCGCTGCGGGTTCCAGCCGATCCAGGATGATTATGCGACACATGTGAAGCCCACTTCATAACTCGGCAGTGGCTATGTATGATCGGCCTCGGCCCGATGCTGCCCGCCGCTCGCTCCCGTTGGGAAAGGTGAAAGCATCTCCTTCTTGTACGAACCCTGTCGCCTCTCTTGACGGTCGAGGTTTGGCAATGCGAGCACCAAGGCATCTCGGCTACAGGAGCAGTCATGTTTTCAATCGAGCAAGCCAAGCAAATGGCCAAACAGTTGCGCGCCTCGCTGGAGGAGCGCAATCAGGCGGTGACCCATTCCACCGCGCTGGAACTGGTCGCGCAACAACTGGGCTACAAGGACTGGAACACCGCGTCGGCGATGCTTTCCCAGGCAAGTACGCCGTCCACGCCTGCTGTGACTTTCGACAAACCCATTCCAATTCTGCGCAGTTTCGACGAAGCCAAGGCGCGCGAGTTCTATCTGGATTTCCTCGGGTTCAGCGTCGAGTTCGAGCATCGTTTCGAGGCTGATCTGCCGCTGTACCTGGGCATCAGTCGCGACGGCCTGCAACTGCACCTTTCCGAGCATCACGGTGATGCCAGCCCGGGCTCGACGGTGTTCGTGCCCATGCAAAACATCGAACTGCTCAGGGACGAATTGCAGGGCAAGCGCTACGGGTATGGACGCCCTGATATTGTCCAGCAGGGCTGGGGCAAAGAGCTGCAAGTCTACGATCCGTTCGGCAACCGGATTCGCTTCTGCCAATATTGATCAGGCGCTGCGGGCCGGGGTGACCCGGTCCGCTTTCAACCACCCGGTATTAAGGATGGACACGGTATGACCACGCAGGACACTTCGCTTCAAGACCTCGCCGCGCCTGAAGGCGTTTGTTATGGCTGCGGCAGCCAGAACCCGCACGGGCTGCACATCAAGAGCTTCTGGCATGAAGACGGGGTGCATGTCATGGCGCAGCATATGCCGGATGAAAAGTACTGCGGTTGGCCGGGGCTGGTTTACGGCGGTTTGATCGCGATGCTGGTCGATTGCCACTCCAACTGGGCGGCGATGGCTTATCACTACCGGGCAGAGCAACGCGAGGTGGGCAGCTTGCCCCACATCACTTGCGTCACCGGTAACCTGGGCATCAAGTACATAAAGCCCACCCCGATGGGTGTCCCCCTGACACTGCGTGCCAGAGTCGAGGGGGAGGTCGGGCGCAAAAGCCGGGTCATCTGCGAGATCTTCGCCGGGGATGTCCTGACCGCTGTC
This sequence comes from Pseudomonas monachiensis, assembly GCF_047345015.1. Lineage (NCBI taxonomy): Bacteria > Pseudomonadati > Pseudomonadota > Gammaproteobacteria > Pseudomonadales > Pseudomonadaceae > Pseudomonas > Pseudomonas monachiensis. Next base: position 4,249,069 of record NZ_CP178857.1, on the reverse strand, counting down.
GGGGACTCCACGTTTGTCCGCGTCGATACCGAGCAACTCAGGACCGCCGCGCACGAGCGCAAGGTCGACTCCTGAAGCCGGCGCAACAAACACGCATTACCTTTGCGGTTCGTCAGCGAATCAGCACCGGGCCGCAAGCGGCCCGGGTGGGGTGTGGCTGTTGAGGCTGCCGGCAATCAATACTGCGCGCGCAAGCTCAGGGTCAGGGTGCGCGGGTCGCCGTAGAAGTTGGTGCCCCAGGAGGCGTCGACGCGGTCGTAGTACTTGCGGTCGAACAGGTTGTTGGCGGTCAGTGTCGACGACAGGTGTTCGTTGAACTTGTAGCCGACCTGGGCCGAGGTCACGGCATAGCCGCCTTGTTTGAACTTCACGTCACGCTGGTAGTAGGTGTCGCTGACCACACGCACGCCACCGGCGACGCTGAAGTCCTTGAGCGCACCGTCGGTGAACTCGTACTTGGTCCACAGGTTGTAGTTGTGCTTGGGTGTGATGGTGCTGAAGGTCTTGCCTTTGTTGGCCTGATCGCCGTCCAGGAACTTGGTGGAGGTGAAGGCGTAACCGGTGACGATGCTCCAGTTGTCGGTCAGGTTGCCGCTCAACTCGGTTTCCCAGCCCTGGCTGCGGGCCTTGCCTTCGGTCATGTAGGCACCGGAGTTGTTGTCGTATTCGGCGCGGTTTTCATCGTAGATGCGAAAGGCGGCGATGCTGGCGTTCAGGCGACCGTCGTAGAACTCGCGCTTGAGGCCGATTTCGTACTGCTTGCCTTCGCGCGGGCCGACCGGCTCGCCGTTTGTGCCGATTTCGCTCTGCGGTTTGAACACGCCGGTGTAGCTGAAGTAGGTCGACAGTTCAGGGGTGATCTTGCCGATGATGGCGCCGTACGGCACGACCTTGCGGTTGATGCTGGTGTGGGCTTCGCCGAAGTTGTTGAAGAAGGCGTTGGCGTTCTTCGCATCGCTTTCGTACCAGGTGACGCGGCTGCCGCCGATGACATCGAGCCAGTCGGTGACGTTGATCTTGGCGCGGGTGTAGACGCCGTACTGATCGGACTTGGACCAGTTGCCGTTGACGTGGGCATAGTCGTTGCGGGGAATGTCGATGCTGTCCGGATTGAACACGTTGATCGGGAAGTACTCGCCGCCGCCGTAGGTGAAGTCCTTGTCCAGGTGCTGGTATTCGGCGCCCACGGTGAACTCGTGGCGGCGATCGGCGAACTCGAACGGCGTGGTGACGAAGCTGTCGACGCCGACGGTCTTGATGTGGGTGTAGTAGTCGTAGGCGACGGCCCAGCTGTCACCGGTGGCCGGGTCGACCGCGCCGTCGGCCCAGGTGAAGTTACGCTCCGGGGTTTCGGCGTCGCGGTAGGTCAGGGTGGTCTTGAACTGACCGCCGTTGTCCAGTTCGTGGTCGAGTTCGGCGAAGGATTCCCAGACTTTTTCGTTGAGGGTGTTCCACTTGGCGTCGACGAAGGTCGAGCGCGGTACGTCGAGCAATGAGCCGTCGGCGTAGGCCGGCAGGCCGAAGGCCGGGGTAGAGTTGTTCTTCTGGTAAGCGCCACCGACCGACAGGGTGGTGGCCGGGTCGAGGTCGAATTCCAGGCGACCGTAGACCATCGGGCGTTCGTTCTGCGCGTAGTCGACGAAGGACTGGTTGTTCTCGTAGGCGGTGATGAAACGACCGCGCACGGTGCCCTGTTCGTTCAACGGGCCGGTGACGTCCACCGAAGAACGGTAGCGATCGTAGGAGCCGGCGGCCAGTTCGCCACCGAGGGCGAATTTGCTCAGGGCGCGCTTGCGCACCACGTTGATCGTACCGCCGGGTTCGCCCGCGCCCTGGTACAGGCCCGACGGGCCGCGCAGCACTTCGATGCGGTCGTACATCGCCAGGTCGAAGCTGGTGGCCATGTCGCCCTGGCCGGTGGGCTGCGAGACGCCGTCGACCTGCACCTGGTCGACGAGGAAGCCCCGCATATAGACGTCGTTGAGGCTGGAGCCGGAGTTGTAGGTCTTGATGGTCACGCCGGTGACCTGGCGCATGGCGTCCTGCAGGCTGTTGAGGTTCTGGTCGTCCATGCGCTGGCGCGTGACGACGGACACCGACTGCGGGATGTCCTTGAGCTTGATGTTGCCTTTGCCGATGGTCACTTCATCGCTGGTGTAGGAGTGCGAGCCTTCGGTGGTCGGCCCCAGTGCCACGCCGGTGATGGACGTCGCGCCCAGTTGCAGTGCACTGGAGTCACCGGCCGATGGCACCAGCGATACGGTGTTGCCATTCAACTGAAAATTGATGCCGCTCCCCAGCAGCAAGGTTTTCAGTGCCTGTTCCGGTTCCATGTTGCCGGACACCGCCGTGGACTTGATGCCGTTGACCATGTCCTGGCTGTAGAGAATCTGCAGGTTGGTCTGCTGGCCCAGTTGGCGCAATGCGCTGGCCAGCGACTGGGCCGGTACATTGACGTTCACCGGGGCTGCCTCGACCTGGGACGTACCCAGCAGCAACAGGGTCAGCAGCGCGCCCGGCACGACCGTTCGGAATTTCTTTTGCCGTTCGATGGCTAACGCCAAGGGTGCGCGGGACAGAGTAAGGCTTTGCATTGCTCGAATCGCTCCAGAAGGGTGTGTGCAGTTTTTTAGTTAATGATAATTATTATTAGACGGACCACGTTGCCTAAACCGGAAAACAAACTCTAAAAACAATGATTTGCGTGGGGCAACGGCACTCAGGCGGTCGCGCGCTCGGTGACGACCCGCCCCGATTCCATGCGCACCAGTTGATCGGCCATGTCGAAATAGCGGTCGTCGTGGGAGATCACGATGATGGTCTTGCCCAGGCGTTTGAGGTCCGGCAGCAGCTCGGTGTAGAAGATGCGGCGGAAGGTCGGGTCCTGGTCGGCGGCCCATTCGTCGAACACCAGCACCGGGCGTTCTTCCAGCCAGGCATTGACCAGCGCCAGGCGCTTGCGCTGGCCGGTGGACAGGTCGGTGGTGGTGAAGCTGCCGTCCCTGACGCTGACCTTGTGCGCGATCTCCAGCCGTTGCAGGTATTGGTTGGCATCTTCGGGGATGTGCTGGTCGCCCTGGACCACGTCATCGAACAGGTAGTAATCGGCAAAGATCGTGGTGAACAATTGGCGGTAGTCGTCGCGATTGTGCGCGTCGATGCCTTGGCCGTTGAGCAGGATCGAACCCTGTTGCGGCGCGTAGAGGCCCAGCAGCAACTTGATCAGGGTGGTCTTGCCGCAGCCGTTTTCACCGACGATGAAAATGATCTCGCCTTGCTCGATGGTCAGGTTCACCGGGCCCAGGCGAAACGCGTCACTGCCCGGTGCGGCGGGGAAGGCGTAGCTGACGTGGTCCAGTTGCAGGCGGTTGACCACGGTCGGCGGGGTGCCTTTGTCGTTGAGCAGCAGGTGCGGTTCGGGGGAGGAAAACTGGCTCGACAGTTCGGCAATGCGGCGAAAGGCAATGCGTGCCCGGCTGACGATCGGCAAGGTGCTGACCAGATGCTCGATCGGGCCTTTCATGTACAGCAGCACCAGCACGAAGCCGCTCATCACTGCCTTGTCGGCGCTGGGCCAGAACGATTGCAGGGCCAGTGCCAGGCCGATCACCACGAAGAACAGCATCGAGCCCAGGGTCTTGGCGATCACGAAGGTGTTGATCGAACGCACCTGGGTGTTACAGATGAAATCGGCGGTGCCCTGGATGCCCTTGACGAACATGCGCTGACGGCGCGGGCGGTGGATGCGCAACTCCTTGGCGCCGCCGGCAATGGCGTTGTAGTGCTTTTGCAGATCGTCCTCGGCGTCGCGGGCGGCCATGAAACCCTGGATGCCCTTGCCCTGGGCGAAGAACTGGATGCCGGTGCCGATGGCAATCGCCAGCACCATCATCAGGAACATCGGCCACGACAGCATCGCCAGGTAACCCATGCAGCCAAGGGTCACGGTCAGGGAAATCGCCAGCGGCGCGAAGGCGAAGGCGAAATCGCTGATGGTGTCGACGTCGTGGGTCAGCACCGGGATCAAGCGGTGGCTGCGGTAGCGCTCGATCTGCTCGATGGGCGCTGAAAGCACCTTTTCCCCAAGCTCTTTGCGCAGCCGGGCAATGATGTGCTGGCCGACGTAGTTGGTGCCGATGTCCGAACAGATCGAGCTGCCCAGGGCCAGCAGGCACAGGCCGCCGAACAGCGCGACCACGCCTTGGGTCAGGCCTTCGGTCGAATGCAGCGCGTTGTTGATGGTGGCCAGCAACACCGTCACGCTCAGGCCACCCACCATGCCCAGGAGGATCGACAGACTGACGACGAGCCGGAACGGTTTGAGGAGGGTGAACAATTCATGAATTGCACCGCGCGTTGGCTGGGTCATGAGCAGAGGGTTCCTTGGGTCTTGAGGCAGATACCCAGTAGAACGTCTGATGGAGGGCTTAATTTAAAGGGTGGGCGATGCAAAACCTGTGGGAGCGAGCTTGCTCGCGAAAGCGGTGGATCAGAAAACTTGATGTTGACTGACACGACGCCTTCGCGAGCAAGTCGGATCGCCGCACCGCCGCTCCCACAAGGGTTGGGGGAGGGATTAGAGCGTGCGTACTACACGGAAACCGATCCAGTCGCCACGGGTTTGCGGGTCGATGTCATTGCGGTTGCCCGAGCGGGAAAACACAGGCGCCTCGCCCCAGTCGTTGCCACGGATGCGCAGGGTGTCGCAGTTCGGTTCGGTCCAGGCGCTGCCATCGGTGGGCGCACCGACATAGTCCGGGTGATAGCAATCGGCGATCCACTCGTAGACATTGCCGTGCATGTCGTACAGGCCGAAGGCATTCGCCGGATAGCTGCCCACGGGTGAGGAATAGCTGTAGCCATCGGTGGGGCCGTAGGTGTTGGCGTGTGTGGCGATGCTGTACTCGGTGCCGGGGTCGAACGGGAAGGGGAACGCTCCCTTTGACCCGGCACGGGCGGCGTACTCGCGCTGGGCCTCGCTGACGATGTGGTAGTGCTGGCCGGTCTTCATTGACAGCCAGGCGACGTAGGCACTGACCTCGGCGAAGTTCATGCACACCGCCGGCTGGCGTGGGTCCTGGGGGTAACTCGGTTTGCCATTGGTACATGCCCGACCGGGGCGGGTGTCGCCATCGGGCAGGGTGATTCCGGTTTCCTTCATGTATTGGGCCCATTCGCCGGCGGTGATCTGGTAGCGGCTCATGGCAAAGGATTTGTCGAACGTCACCTCATGCATCGGGCCTTCATCAGGTTCGCGGCCGACTTCGTCGTCCGGGGTGCCCATGGTGAAGGTGCCGGCGGGCAACACCACCATTTCCGGGCAGTTACGGCAATCCTTGAAGACCTTGCCGGGCAAGGGCGCGGTGTAGGCCTGGGCTAGGCCGGGCAAGGCGCTGCCGAGCACGGCCAACAGCGTCAGGGTGCCGAGTTTTTTCAGGGTGCTTTTCATAATGGTTCTCGCTCAGTCAGACCTGGTTGGCCAGCAGTTCCATCAGGCGGTCGATGTGCGCTTGGGTATTGAGTAGCCCTGGCGACACACGAATGATCGGCCCGACATCACGGTCCACGGCATCGCACACCACACGCTGATCCATCAGGTAATTGGCAACTGCCTCGCAGTCCCGGTTCTTGATGCGGAAGAAGGTGAAACCGGCGGAATACTCCGGCGACAGTGGCGTGACCAGCTCCACCGACGGGTGTGCCTGCAAGCGTTTTTTCAGGTAGCTGTTGATGGCATGAATGCGCGTCGCGACCTCGGCCTTGCCCAGTTCCAGGTGCAATTTGAAGGCCTCGGTCAGCGCCCAGCGGTGTTCGAACGAGTGGTAGCCGCCGTAGGTCATCACCGTGGAGAACTGGGTGGCTTCGGAGAAGGTCGGGATGGTCGGGGTCACGTCCTTGAGCTCGTCGGAGCGGGCGCAGATGATCCCGGTGCCCCGTGGGCCGAACATCCATTTGTGGGTGCCGGCAATGAAGAAATCGCAGTGCATGTCCGGGAAATCGACGTTCTCTACGCCGAAGCCGTGGACGCCATCGATCACGTAGAGGATGCGGTCCTTGTCGGCGCGGCCACGGTTTTTCTCTTCAACCAGTTTGCCGATCTCGCCGATGGGCAATTTCACGCCGCTGCCGGAATGCACCCAGGTCATGCCCAGGACGCGGGTTTCGGGGCGGATGTTGCGTTCAATCGCGGCCAGCACTTCGGCGGTCGAGACCTTGTACGGGTCTTCGAACAACTTGATCTTGCGAACCTGGGTGCCGTCCTTCCGGGTGCGGTATTCGAACACGCTGTTGGCGGCGTAGTGCTCGTGTTCGCTGGTGAGGATCTCCTGGTCCGGGCGCACGTGGATGCCGGCATAGATCATCGCCAGGCCTTCGGTGGTGCTGCCGGTCAGGGCGATCTGTGACGGCTTGGCCTTCAGGTAACGGCCGGCCCACACGCGCACCTCTTCTTCGCGGCGTTCGGTTTCGCCGCGATGCCAATCCATGGCCAGGCCCGGGTTGCGATCGAGGTTGGCGCGGTGCATCTCGATGGCTTCACGCACAGGCAGCGGATGCGAGGTCACCAGGAAGTTGGCGAAGTGCAGGTAATTCGGGTCTTGGGTGAAGAGTTGGCGCAACTGGTCCCATTTGTCCTTGGGCAGTGGCGCGGAGCTGGCGGCCCGTGCCGGCAGGCTCACAGCGCAGGCCAAGGGAAGGCCGGCCGCGAGGATGCCGGCCTGCTTTAAGAATGAACGACGGTTGGTCATGGATTCGGTTCGCTTTGGCAATAGATGAAAATCAGTTCTGGACCACAGGCTGGGAGGACTTCTGCACCTGGTCCCAGACCCGCAGGAAGTTGCCGCCCCAAAGCTTGGCGATGTCGGCTTCGCTGTAGCCGCGGCTGATCAGTTCGGCGGTCACGTTGCGGGCCTCGCTGACGTCTTTCCAGCCATCGAGGCCGCCGCCGTCGTTGAAGTCGGAACTGATGCCGACGTGGTCGATGCCGATTTTTTTCACTGTGTAGTCGATCGCATCGCCGTAGTCCTTGAGGGTGGCCTTGGGTTCTTCGTCGAGGATTGAATAGAGCTGGCTGGCGTACTCGCCGAAGCGCTGCTCGGGCCAGACGGTGATCACCGGGTCGCCGGGCATCAGGGCCATCTCCAGGCCTTGCAGCGGTTGCAGGTCGAAGCGGGCGCGCAGGGCGTTGAGCTTGTCCTGGGTGGCCTGGCTCAGCGGGCGGATGTAGGTCGGGAAGCCGACAATCTGCACCACGCCGCCGCTGTTCTTGATCAGCTGCATTTCCGGGTCGCTGAGGTTGCGCGGGATGTCCACCAGGGCACGCGGCGCCGAGTGGGAGGCGACCATCGGCGTGCGGCTCAGTTGCGCCACTTGCTCCAGGGCCTTGGTCGACATCTGCGACACATCGATGATCACGCCCAGGTCGTTGAGGCGATGCACCGCTTGCTTGCCGATGTCCGACAGCCCGCCCAGGGCATCCCGCGAATCGTTGAAGAACGGCAGCGGCCGCGACGAGTCGGCCCAGGCGTTGTTGCCTACGTAGCTGAAGCCGAACATGCGCATGCCGCGCGCTGCCCACTTGTCCAGGGCGTTGAGGTCGTTGCCCAGCGGGTAGGCATTGAGCATGCTGATGAACACCGCGAACTTGCCTTCGCCGTGCAGGCGACGGAAGTCGTCGGGGGTGTAGGCGATGGCCACCTGGTTGGGGAAGTCGCGCACCATGGCGCTGATGATCTTGTAGCGGGTTTCCTGCTCGTGTCGGGCCTCGTCGACGAAGCCGGCGGTAGGGCGATGGGGGGCGTTGGGGCCGTTCCAGATTTCCGGCCAGCCGAAGATCGTCAGCGCCGCCCCGGACAGACGCCCGCGCCCGGTCTTGACCAGGTCGAACTGGCCTTCGCCGTCCTTGTCGACTTCGTTGCCGGCGGTGCCGAAGTCCATGGACACGGTGATATGGCTGTCGAACGAGAGGATGCGTTCCTGCAACTGATCGGCCTGTTTCATCACCTTGACCGGGTAGCCGGGGTTGTCCCTGAACCCGTAGTCCCAAGCCGCGAAACCTGCCCCCGCGCTGATCGCCAGGGCCAGCGGCAGGCCGATGAAAAGAGCCTTTTTCGAACGTGGTTTGGTCATTGCCGTCTCAGTCAGATTCGCCGCCCCGGTGCAGGCGCAGGGGCCTTTGCTATCTGGGGGGAACGAGTGGCTGGCCATGGAATTTAGGTTGATCCCAAAAGATCGCAGCCTGCGGCAGCTCCTACATTGGATCGGCATAAACCTGTAGGAGCTGCCGAAGGCTGCGATCTTTCAAAGCACCGTAAATTCGTCGGTGCAACAAACGTTCTAGCTTGGATAAAGCCTGCTCCATGGCTGACACAGGTAGGGCAATGACGATTTCTCGACGATGGTTCCTCGCGGGCCTGGCGCTGACCGGTGCCGCCGTGCCTGCGGCGTATTACGGGCATCGCGAACTGACCAGGCCGGACCCGAGCATCACTCCCGGCGAAGCCTCGTTCGATGTGGCGGATGTCCCCGGCCAACGCTTGGCGGATACCTTGCGCGGGGTCTGGCAGATTCGTTTCGAAGGTCGTGACGCCGGTATCGAAGGCTTGCCCCTCGAAGGCCTGGAGGTGTTCCTCGACATCGGGCACAAGGGTCGCGGTTTCAGTGGTTATCTCGACACCGCCGAGCGTTTGCGCTCCAGCGAAGAGCCCCGTTACCGAGTGTTGGGCGATCTGTCCGGGGCCAACCCGAAGCAGCTGGCCTGGCGTCTGCTGGGCGCCAGTGGCTGTTGCGAATACGAATTCGAGATGACCCTGGACGAGGTCTGGGCCGGTTTCGGCAACGCCGGCAGCGGCAGCCTCAGTGGGCGGGTGCTGGATCTGAAGCGGCCGCTGATGCTGACGGCCCAGGACAATCGATTCATTGCCGTCAAACGGGTATTCCCTGAAGCCCGCGAGCGTGCTGGCCTCAACAAGGCACTGCTGGCCTGGCTGGTATCACCGGAGCATCGGCTGTTCCACCAACTCTGGCATGCCTCCCGGGACAAGTGGCACAAGCTGTCCGAAGACCAGCGCGGCGCCTTGCGCGGGCTCGGCTGGCAGCCCGGCCCTCGGGACCAGGAGCGCGATGCCCGTGGCGAGCGCAAGGATCGCAACGGTTCGGGCGTGGACTTTTTCTTCATGCACCGGCACATGCTCGGCACGGCGCGGTCGATGCAGGACCTGCCGTCCTGGACGCATTTCCCGTTGCCGCAGCCGGAACTGGCGCGGGACCGGCCTGGCTTTGCGCGTTACTTCGACAACCACGACGGCACTGCGCTGCCGCCGACCTGGCTGGCCGAGGACGATGACGAGTACACGCAATGGGTCAGCGACATCAAGACTGGCGAGACGTACCACAGCAATTTCCAGGTCTGGGAATCCCGCTACCGCGACCCGCGTTACCTGTCGACGCTGACCCTCGGCCAGTTCGGCTCGGAGGTCGAACTGGGCCTGCACGACTGGCTGCACATGCGCTGGGCTTCGGTGCCCCGTGATCCGTCGAACGGTCAGCCGGTGCCGTTCGCCCGGGATCCTTCGGACTTTTCCGCACGCTGGTTTGCAGCGGAAAACGATTTTCTCGGCGACCCGTTTTCTTCCCATGTGAGCCCGGTGTTCTGGTATTTCCACGGCTGGATCGACGACCGCCTGGAAGACTGGTTCCGCGCCCACGAGCGTTTTCATCCGGGGCAGGTCAGTCGGTTGCTGGTTAACGGTGTGCAATGGTTTGCGCCGGGACGCTGGGTCGAGATCGATGACCCCTGGCTCGGGCCAACCACCCATGGCTGCAGCACCACGCCGGGGTTGCAGGTGGGTAAGTCAGTGGAAATGGACCCGGAAACCATGAAGCTGGCGCTGCGCATCACCTTTGGCGAGGACGAGAAGAAACTGAAGGGGCTGTTCCGCAAAGTGCCGCAGCGACCGTGGTATGCGCGCAATTTGAAGGCCAAGGCATAAAGCCAAAGATCGCAGCCTGCGGCAGCTCCTACAGCTTATGCGGCGTACCTGTAGGAGCCGCCGCAGGCTGCGATCTTTTGATTCTCATATTGTCCACCCCCCACCCAACGCCTTGTATAGCGCAATACTCGCCTGCATCCGCGACAACCGCAGTTGCACATTCAAATCCTGCGCCGCATACAGCGTGCGCTGGGTCTCCAGCACCGTCAGCAAGTCCTCGGCCCCGGCCTGATAACGGCTTTGCGCGATGTTGAAGGCGGTCTGCGCCTGGCTCAGTTCTTCACTCTGCCACCCGCGCTGTTGATCCAGCCCGCGGATGCTGTTGAGGGCTTTTTCGACGTCGGCGAAGCCGTTGATGATCGCCCCGCGATAGGTCTCCAGCAGTTCTTCCTGGCGCGCCGTGGCCTTGTCGCGTTGGGCGCCGAGGCGGCCGTTGTTGAACACCGGCGCGAGCAGCCCGGCGGTGAGGTTGTAGAAGGGACTGCGCAGGATATCGTCGGCCCGGTCGGCACCGGAGCCGATTTCGGCGGTGAGGGTCACGGTCGGCAGCATCGCGGCCCGGGCGACGGTGACGTCGGCCTGGGCGGCGGCCAGTTGCGCCTCGGCCCGGGCAATGTCCGGGCGGCGACTGAGCAACTGGCTGGGTACCCCGGCGTCAATCGCCGGCCAGGTCAGTTGATCGAAGCGTTCCTGACCCAACGACAGCGCCTGAACCGGGCGGCCGAGCAGGGCGGCGAGGCTGATCCGCGCCTCTTCGGCCTGTTGCCGCACCAGCGGCAGCTGGCGTTGTTGCGCCGCCACCAGGCTTTTTTGCTGCGCCAGTTCCAGGGCCGTGGCCGAACCCGAATCGAAACGAGTCTGCACCAGTTTCAACACGCTTTGGGCATTGGCCAGGTTCAATTCGGCGATGCGGTGCTGCTCCTGCAGCGACAAGGCTTGCGCGTAGCCGTTGGCCACACCGCTGAGCAACGTCAGTTCCACCGTGGCCTGATCGAACTCGCTGGCTTGCAGACTGAATTGCGCACTGTCGCGAGTGGCACGCTGGCCCCCCCAGAAATCGATTTCGTAGCTGGCAGTCAGGTTCGCCGTGAAATAGTCGACGGCGTCGTTATCGCTGTCGGCATCAAGCTGACTGTAGCCGCTGCCGCGCAGCAGTTTCTGGCGATTGGCGTTGACCCCGGCCTTGAGCTCGGGCAGTTGCGAGCCGCCGGCAATCACCGTGTCGGCCTGGGCCTGGCGTACTCTGGCGATGGCCGCGGCCAGGTCGTAGCTGCCGAGCCGCGCCTGTTCGATCAGGCGTCCCAGTTGCGGGCTGCCGAAGCGGTTCCACCATTGCTGGTTGTCATGGACAGCGCCTGCGGTGTGTGGCGATTGCCAGGCGGCTGGCGGCTGGATGCCGCTGTCAGGGCGCTGGGGCGGGGTGCCGCAGGCACTGAGCAACAGGCACAGGGTTATCACACTGAGTGGCGGCTTCATCAATCGATCATTCACTGGTAAGGGCCGTGACCGGGTCGAGTCGGGCAGCCTTGCGGGCCGGCATATAGCCGAAAACGACACCGGTGACCAGGGCGCAGCCGAAGGCGCCCAGCACCGCTATCAGGGAGAACGCGACAGCGACTTCGCTGAAAATCAGCACGCCACCGACGATCAGCGCCAGGGCAATCCCGGTGAGGCCGCCCACCACCGAGAGCATCACCGCTTCGGTGAGGAACTGGCGCAGGATGTCGCGCTGGCGGGCACCGGTGGCCATGCGGATACCGATCTCGCGAGTCCGTTCGCGCACGGTCATGAGCATGATGTTCATCACGCCGATCCCGCCCACCAGCAGCGAGATCGCCGCAATCGAACCAAGCATCATCGACAGGGTGTTTTGCGTGCGCGCCTCGGCCTGGATCATCGCCGCGTTGTTGGTCAGTTCGAAGTCGTGCTTGCCGTCGTGCAGGCGCAGCATCAGTTGCTCGATGGCTTTTTCGGTCTCCTTGACCTTGCGCGCATCGGCGGCGGCGATGGCGATGTACTCGGGATTGTGGGTGCCGAACAGGCGCACGCTGGCGGCGGAGTAGGGGATGGCGATGCGGTCGTCGCTGTCGGTGTCACCGGAGCTGGCACCTTTTTCCGCGAGCACGCCGACCACCTGGAAGGGGACGTTTTCGATGAGGATGTACTGACCGATCGGGTTGGTCACGTCCTTGAGCAATTTGCTCCGCACCTTGTGCCCGATCACCGCGACCGCCGCGGCGTTCTGTTCATCGGCGTGGGTGAAGTAGCTGCCTTCGACCACCGGCCAGTTGAAAATCGCCGGGAAGTTGGTGTCGTTGCCGCCGACGTAGCTCAAGTGGTCGAGGTTACCAAAACGCACCCCGGCCTCTTGGCCGTTGACCGGCATGATCCGCATCACCTGGGGCAGGCTGGCAATCGCGGCGACCTCATCGAGGGTGACGATGCCCATGGGCGTGCGCGGGTTGGGCGCCGAGCCGCTGAGATAAATGATGTTGGAACCGAACGCGCCCATCTGCGCCATCACCTGGCGCTTGCTGCCTTCGCCCACGGCCAGCATCACCACCACCGAGGCCACACCGATGATGATCCCGAGCAGGGTCAGGGCGGTGCGGAACTTGTTGATCCACATCACTCGCCACGCCGCGTGCACGGCATCGACCAATTCGCCTTTCCAGGCGCCGGTGGCTTCGGCGCCTTCGCTCAGGCGTCTGCGCAAATCGACGGCTTGCAGGGCGCCGGGGTTGGCCGGGTTTTGCGCGGCGGGATTGTCCCGGGCGCTGTCGCTGATGATCTCGCCGTCGCGAATTTCGATGATGCGTTTGGCCCGGGCCGCCACTTCCCGGTCGTGGGTGATGAGGATCACCACATGGCCCTGGCTCGCCAGTTCGTCGAGCAGGGCCATGACTTCGGCGCCGCTGTGGCTGTCGAGGGCGCCGGTGGGTTCGTCGGCCAGGATGATGTGGCCGCCATTCATCAGCGCGCGGGCAATCGACACCCGTTGCTGCTGCCCGCCGGAGAGCTGGTGCGGGCGGTTGCCGGTGCGCGACGCCAGGCCGAGACGGTCGAGCAGGGCGGCGGCGCGGGCGTGGCGTTCTGCGGCGGGCAAGCCTGCGTAGATCGCCGGCATCTCGACGTTTTCCTGGGCCGAACCGGAGGGAATCAGGTGGTAGCCCTGGAACACAAACCCGAAGGCTTCACGCCGCAGCCAGGCCAGTTCGTCGCTGTCCAGGGCGGCGACGTTTTCCCCGGCGAAGCGGTATTCGCCCGAGGTCGGGCGGTCGAGGCAGCCGAGGATGTTCATCAGCGTCGACTTGCCGGAACCGGAAGCGCCGACAATCGCCACAAACTCCCCGGCATGGATCGACAGGTCGATGCCGCGCAACACATGGACTTCAGGCGCGTCGCCGCCGCCGTAGGCTTTGCGGATGTCCGAAAGGTCGATCAGGGGCGTGTGCATTCAGCCGCCACTCCCGTCGACGGGACCGATCAGCAGGTGATCGCCCTCCTGCAGGCCGTCGAGGATCTGTACCCGCAGGCGGTCGCTGATGCCGGTGCGCACGTTGCGCTGTTCGATGCTGCCATTGCTGGCGACTACTTGCGCGGTCTGCCGGTCTGATTGCGAGCCTGCCTGCAGGGCTGCGATGGGCGCGGTGAGTACGTTCTGCGCCTGATTGGCGACGAAAAATACCTGGGTGGTCATTTCCGCCATCAAGGCGTTGTCGGCGTTGTCGACGTCCAGCAACACGGTGTACAGCACCACGCGGGCACTCCCGCTTTTGCTGGTGCTGGCGGGGCTGCCGCCGCCCTGGCTGGTCTGGTCCAGGGGCTTGGGCGGGACGGGCAGGATTTGCCGCACGGTGCTAGTCCAGCGCCGGGCGCCGCCGCTCAGGGTGGTGAACCAGGCGTGCATGCCGGGTTTTACGTGGCCGATGTCGGCCTCCGAGACCTCGGCCCACACGGTCATCGGCGACAGCTTGGCGATGCGCAGGATCAGCGGCGTTTGTTGCTGGGCGTTGAGGGTCTGGCCTTCCCGGGCATCCAGCGCCACTACGGTACCGGCCATTGGCGCATAAATCCGCGTGTAGCCGAGCTCCGCCTGGTCGCTGCGCAGGCTGGCTTCGGCCTGGCGGATCTGCGCCTGGAACATGTCGACCCGTGCCTGGGTGGCGCGCAGTTCGGCCTGGGCGGTCTGCACGTCTTCTTCACGGGTGGCGCCGCCGGCGGCGAGGTTCTGTTGACGCTGGTATTTCTGCCGGGCCAGGTCGTGTTGCGCCCGCTGTTCCTGCAGCTGCGCCTTGAGGTTTTCGACGGAGAAGCGCCCGGCATCGAGTTTGGCCTGTTGCGTGGAGGGGTCGATTTCCACCAGCAACTGGCCTTCCTTGACCACATCGCCGACTTCCACATGGATCTTCTGGATCTGCCCGGATGCCTGGGCGCCGACGTCGACATAGCGCCGCGGTTGCAGGGTGCCCAGTGCCGTTACGCTGCTTTCAATGTCGGCGCGGCTGACCTGGACGGTGACCAGCCCGTCGCGGCCCGGGGGGATGAACTGCCAGGCGGCGACGGCAGCCACGGGGATCAGACAAAGTGCTGCAAGCAGGGCGCGTCGGGTCTGTCGGGGACGTTTCATGCGGGGTTCCGGCCTGGGAAAATCGGCCCGTCGTTCAGCCGCGGGACGATAGCTGAACGCTGCCGGCAGGGCCGGACAGGGACGGGGAGCTGTCCTGTAAACGATGAACCCGACGGGAAATTTAACCGGCGACACAAGGTGTAACACCTGTAGGAGCTGCCGAAGGCTGCGATCTTTTGATTTTCGACGTAGCTGAAAACGCTAAAGATCGCAGCCTGCGGCAGCTCCTACCCTCAGAGCGGTGCACAGCCGCTAGACCATGACTATTTATCGGGCAAGTCGAAGCAGTACTTTAAATCTATATGAGAATTACTATAAATTACGCGACTCGAACTGCCACTATCGTGCCACTGTGTGATTCAGCAGTCGCCGAAAGGGCTCAAGGACAGAAACCGCACCCCCGTGCGGACGGGAGTCATGTTGGAAAACTACTATCGCGAACTGGTGTGTTTCCTGAACGCCAGGCTGGGCAACCGTCAGGTGGCCGAAGATGTGGTGCATGACGCTTATCTGCGGGTCCTGGAGCGTTCCAGTGATACGCCGATCGAGCAGCCCCGGGCATTCCTTTATCGCACCGCCCTGAACCTGGTCATCGACGACCATCGACGCAACACCCTGCGACAGGCCGAACCCCTGGACGTACTCGACAACGAAGAGCGCTATTTCACCCCTTCGCCGCTAAACGTGCTCGATCATGGCCAGCGCCTGGAAATGCTCCAGAGTGCCCTGGCGGAGTTGCCGAGGTTGTGCCGCGAGAGTTTCCTGCTGCGCAAGATCGAAGGCCTGTCCCATCCGCAGATTGCCGAGCAACTGGGCATTTCCCGGGCAATGGTCGAGAAGCACATCGTCAACGCCATGAAGCATTGCCGTATACGGATGCGACAGTGGGACGCCCAGTGATCCCGCGCGGTTAAATTTTTTTTCACGGTCCTCGTTCCTACTCAACAGACGACCTGTTGTGCGGCCCTTGGCGGGTCAGGTCACTTAGGTTCAATGCCCCGTCTTTGAGGGGAACATCCAGAGGACACTGGACATGACACAGGCAATTGCTTCGCCCCTCGTTCACGACCTGATCGGCGTCGGTTTCGGCCCGTCGAACCTGGCACTGGCCATCGCGCTGCAAGAGCGCGGGGCGAGCCAGGGCAACCTGGATGTGCTGTTCCTCGACAAGCAGGCCGACTACCGTTGGCACGGCAACACCCTGGTGACCCAGAGCGAGTTGCAGATTTCCTTTCTCAAGGACCTGGTGACCCTGCGCAATCCGACCAGCCCTTACTCGTTCGTCAATTACCTCAAGGCCCACGGGCGCCTGGTGGACTTCATCAACCTGGGCACCTTCTATCCGTGCCGCATGGAGTACAACGACTACCTGCGCTGGGTTGCCGGGCAGTTCATCGCGCAAAGCCGCTACGGCGAAGAAGTGCTGACCATCGAGCCGGTGCTGCACAACCATCAGGTCGAGGCGTTGCGGGTGATTTCCCGCGATGCGAGCGGGCATCAACAGGTGCGCACCACCCGTTCGGTGGTGGTCAGCACCGGTGGCACGCCACGCATTCCCGAGGTGTTCAAGGCACTCAAGGATGACGGCCGGGTGTTCCATCACTCCCAGTATCTGGCGCAGATGGCCAGGCAGCCGTGCGTGGACAACCGGCCGATGAGCATCGCGATCATCGGTGGCGGGCAAAGCGCGGCAGAGGCCTTCATCGATTTGAACGACAGCTTCCCGTCGGTGCAAGTGGACATGATCCTGCGCGGCTCGGCACTCAAGCCGGCTGACGACAGCCCCTTCGTCAATGAAGTGTTCTCACCGGAGTTCACCGACCTGGTGTTCCAGCAGCCCGACAGCGAGCGCGAACGACTGGTCAACGAGTACCACAACACCAACTACTCGGTAGTGGACATCGACCTGATCGAGCGCATCTACGGCATCTTCTATCGGCAGAAAGTCTCGGGCATCGCCCGTCATGCGTTCCACACCCTGACCACTATCGAAAAGGCCACCGCCAACGAGCGGGGCATTGAACTGGTGTTGCGCAACAACGCCACCGGCGAAGTCTCGGTGCGTCACTACGACGCCGTGGTGCTGGCCACCGGTTACGAGCGGCAGATGCACCGCAAGCTGCTGGCACCGCTGCAAGAGTACCTGGGGGATTTCGAGGTCGATCGCAACTACAAGCTGATCACCGATGAACGCTGCAAGGCCGGCCTCTACATGCAGGGGTTTTGCCAGGCCAGCCATGGGTTGAGCGACACCTTGCTGTCGATCCTGCCGATTCGTGCCGATGAAATTGCCGGCTCGTTGTATGAGCATGGCAAGCATCGCGGGCATGGGCGGGCGGTGGTGGATTTGTTGTTGGCGACGGCGAGCTGATATCGAGTTGACCGTCAAAAGATCGCAGCCTCCGGCAGCTCCTACATTGGGATGGCGTACACCCGTAGGAGCTGCCGAAGGCTGCGATCTTTTGATGAGGACTCCAATCCTGAACCCTACCTGAAGAACCCCGCGATTCCCCCTGCAAGGTTTTGTAACGGGTTTACTCCCCAAACATCGGGGCGTAAGCTTCGCGCGTTTTCATCCATTACGGAGACCCACAGTGGGTACTTGTTCGAGTGACAGTTGTCGGCCGGTCTCGGTAACCGGCATTTTCTCGGCAAGATAACGCGCAGTCTCCTGTGCCGTTGTCTCGCCGACAAGCGAGCAGCGGCATCCCGATCATGGCCAGTCCCGGCCGTGTCCAGACGTCCCTCTCATCGACGCTGAACAGTGCGTGGTTTCGACTTTTTTGTCGTGGCCGCCGCTCTATCGACACGCCTGTCATTCGTGACCGGCGTGCCAGGCCTTGCTTTGCCGGTAGTTCCGGCGGCAGCGGCGTGGACTTGCCTGCTCGACGGTTTCCCGGCTGACCAAAGGGGCTCCAGCCATGAAACTTACCCTCAAGGAATTCTTCGCAGGTTTCCTGCGTACCCGCCACATCGCCCGGCACTTCCGTCGCCTGGCGTTGCTGGAAACCTTCACCGACACCACGGTCAGCCGTGAAGTCCCACCCACCCTGGCGCAAACCCTGGTGGCCGCTGCCGGTAGCGACACCGGTCAATTGCTCAACACCCTGGGCAGTCACACCGACGGCTTGAGCGAACTCGAAGCCGATGCCCTGCGCGAGCAATTCGGCCTCAATGAAGTCGAGCACGAACAACCGCTGCCGTGGTGGACGCACCTGTGGCACTGCTACAAGAATCCGTTCAACCTGCTGCTGACCTTGCTGGCGGTCATCTCCTGGCTGACCGAAGACCTGAAAGCCGCCGTCGTGATTTTCTCCATGGTAGTGCTCTCGACCTTGCTGCGTTTCTGGCAGGAAACCAAATCCAACCAGGCTGCCGATGCCCTCAAGGCCATGGTCAGCAACACCGCTACGGTGATGCGCCGGGACCTTGAGGACCGTGGCGCGCAGCGCATCGAATTGCCGATCAGGCAACTGGTGCCGGGCGACCTGATCGTGCTGTCGGCCGGTGACATGATTCCCGCCGATTGCCGGGTGCTCAGCGCCAAGGACCTGTTCGTCAGCCAGGCGGCCATGACCGGTGAATCGATGCCGGTGGAAAAATTTTCCCGCCAGCAGGATCGCGACACGCGCAATCCGCTGGACCTGGACAACATCCTGTTCATGGGCACCAACGTGGTGTCCGGCACGGCCATGGCGGTGATACTCACCACGGGCAACAGCACCTATTTCGGTGCCTTGGCCCAGCGCGTCGGCGCCACTGACAGGGCGCCGACTTCGTTCCAGACCGGGGTCAACAAAGTCAGCTGGCTGCTGATCCGCTTCATGTTCGTGATGGCGCCGCTGGTGTTGTTCATCAACGGTTTCACCAAGGGCGACTGGACCGAAGCGCTGCTGTTCGCGCTGTCGATTGCCGTGGGCCTGACCCCGGAAATGCTGCCGATGATCGTCACCTCGACCCTGGCCAAGGGCGCGGTGTTCCTGTCGCGCAAGAAAGTCATCGTCAAACGCCTCGACGCCATCCAGAACTTCGGCGCCATGGACGTGCTGTGTACCGACAAGACCGGCACCCTGACCCAGGACAAGATCTTCCTGGCGCACAACGTCGACGTCTGGGGCAACGCCTGCGATGACGTGCTGGAAATGGCCTACCTCAACAGTTACTACCAGACCGGCCTGAAAAACCTGCTGGATGTGGCGGTGCTCGAACACGTCGAGATCCACCGTGAGCTGAAAGTCGGCACGGCGTTTCGCAAGGTCGACGAGATCCCATTCGACTTCACCCGCCGGCGCATGTCGGTGGTGGTCGCCGAGCGCGATCAGCCGCACTTGCTGATCTGCAAGGGGGCTGTGGAAGAGGTGCTGGCGGTGTGCTCGCGTGTGCGCCATGGCGAAGTCGATGAAGCCTTGACCGAAGAACTGCTGGCGCGAATCCGTCAGGTCACGGCCACCTTCAACGCCGAAGGCTTGCGGGTGGTGGCGGTGGCGGCACGGCCAATGGTCGAAAGGCGCGACACCTACAGCCTGGCCGATGAACAGGCACTGACGCTGATCGGTTACGTGGCGTTTCTCGATCCGCCGAAAGAAAGCACCGCGCCCGCCCTCAAGGCCCTGGCCGCCCATGGCGTGGCGGTGAAAGTGCTGACCGGCGACAACGAACTGGTGACGGCGAAGATCTGCCGCGAAGTCGGCCTGGAACAGCAAGGCCTGCTGATGGGCAACGACATCGAACGCATGAGCGATGCCGAGCTGGCGAAGGCGGTGGAGACCACCAACGTCTTCGCCAGGCTGACGCCATCCCACAAGGAGCGCATCGTCCGGCTACTCAAGGGCAACGGCCATGTGGTCGGTTTCATGGGCGACGGCATCAATGACGCCCCGGCCCTGCGCACCGCCGACATCGGTATTTCCGTGGACAGCGCGGTGGACATCGCCAAGGAAGCGGCCGACATCATCCTGCTGGAAAAAAGCCTGATGGTGCTGGAGGAGGGCGTGCTGGAAGGGCGCCGGACCTTCGCCAATATGCTCAAGTACATCAAGATGACCGCCAGTTCGAACTTCGGCAACGTGTTCTCGGTGCTGGTGGCCAGTGCGTTCATCCCGTTCCTGCCGATGCTGCCGATGCACCTGCTGGTGCAGAACCTGCTCTATGACATTTCGCAGATCGCCATCCCGTTCGATAACGTCGATGAGGAAATGCTCAAGCAACCGCAGCGCTGGCAGCCGGCGGATGTCGGGCGCTTCATGCTGTTTTTCGGACCGATCAGCTCGATCTTCGACATCACCACGTTCGCCTTGATGTGGTACGTGTTCGATGCCAACACCCCAGATCACCAGACCCTGTTCCAGTCCGGCTGGTTCGTGGTCGGGCTGCTGACCCAGACCCTGATCGTGCACATGATCCGCACGCCGAAGATCCCGTTCC
Organism: Pseudomonas monachiensis; assembly: GCF_047345015.1. Taxonomy (NCBI): domain Bacteria; kingdom Pseudomonadati; phylum Pseudomonadota; class Gammaproteobacteria; order Pseudomonadales; family Pseudomonadaceae; genus Pseudomonas; species Pseudomonas monachiensis. Next base: position 4,229,026 of record NZ_CP178857.1, on the reverse strand, counting down.
TGCAAAGCCGCGCGGCCATGCCCTTGCTGGTGATGACCGGATTGATCATGGCCGTGGGGATTTTCCTGCCGATGGGACCGCTGGCCCATTACTTCAAATTGCAGGCGTTGCCGTCGCTGTACTTCGTGTTCCTGCCGGTGATCCTGCTGGCGTACATGGCGCTGACCCAGGCGGTGAAGGGGTTCTACATCCGCCGGTTTGGCTGGCAATAAGGCCGCGAGGCTGGCCCGTCAACGCAACCCCTGTGGGAGCGAGCTTGCTCGCGATGACTGAGTGTCAGTCGATATCCATGTCAACTGATACACCGCTATCGCGAGCAAGCTCGCTCCCACAGGGGATCGTGTGTTTTTCAAGGGATTCATCATGCAAGCACTCAACAACCTCAACCTGAGCTCCCTGCTCGACACCCTGGTCAGCCTCGGCGCGGCCTTCATCCTCGGCGGCCTGATCGGTTTCGAACGCCAGTACCGGCAGCGCACCGCCGGCCTGCGCACCAATGTGCTGGTGGCGGTGGGCGCGGCAATTTTCGTCGACATGGCCACCCGGCTAGGCGGTGCCGAAGGCGCCGTGCGGGTCGTAGCCTACGTGGTTTCCGGCATCGGCTTTCTCGGTGCCGGGGTGATCATGCGCGAAGAGGGCAATGTGCGCGGCCTCAATACCGCCGCCACGCTCTGGACCTCGGCGGCGGTCGGTGCCTGCGCCGGCGCCGACCTGCTGGCCGAGGCGCTGCTTGGCACCTTGTTCGTGCTGGCGGCAAACACGCTGCTGCGGCCGATCGTCAACAACATCAACCGTCAGCCGCTGGATGTGATTTCGGCGGAAGTCACCAACATCGTCTATGTCATTGCCCGGCGTACGCAGCAGAAAACCGTGCTGGCCTTGCTCGAAGCCGAGCTTGCGCGCTGCAACTATCCGGCCAGCGATGTCGACGTGCATGCCTTCGGTACGGATGAAATTGAAATCGAAGCCACCCTGGCGACCACCTCGGTCGATGGTGATGAGCTGGATGAGCTGGTGGCACGGATTTCGGCCTCGTCCCTGGTGGTGCAGGCGTTCTGGAGTCCGAGTACCACGGAGTAAAGGTCAGGGGGTGCGATTGCGTTTCTCTGGCAGAGTCAGATTAACCGGAACTTATTTAGGAAAATTCCTACATAAACCTAGGAAGGTCTTCCGTAGGCTTTGCGACCTCTTGAAACCGACATCCTTTTGGAGGTCACCATGCCGAACAAATCCTTGCGCATCCTGATCGCCGATGCGCAGCACTTCAACCGTCTGCGGATCGAGCGGCTGCTCAATCAGCTCGGCTACTTTCGCGTGGCACCGGTGCAGAGTCTCGAAGAGCTCCTTCCTCTGGTGGAGTACGGTTGCGAACCTCTGGACCTGGTGCTCATCAATGGAGCGATGGCCAGTGAAGGGCTGGACTTGTTGAATTTCTTTGTCGACAACCCGCAGGTAAATCACGCGTTTATCTTCAATGAACGGCAGGCGTCGTTGCCGTCAGGCGTGGGCAACGTCCAGGTCAGCCAGGCCGCCCTGCCTGACCTGGCGTGCATTACGCAGTTGATGAGCGTCGTCAATCGTCGGCTACCGTTCGTCGGAACTGTCATTTCTGTCAGGTAGTTCTTTCCAGCCTTCCATGCAAAAGTCTATGCGCAGCATTGTGCCCAACCGCTGCGGCGCCTGGAGGGCATTTTTTGCCCGATCGTGTTGTTTTGCACGGGAGTTGTCATGAAGTCAGCACTGATTGTGGAAGATCATCCGGTGGTTCGCTCCATGATCAAACTCGTACTCAAGGGGGAAGGGTTCAAGCAAGTATATGAAGCCTCCCGTGGCGATGAGGTCCTGGCGTTGGTCCGGGAGCATCAGCCGGATGTCGTGCTGCTTGATCTGGGCCTTCCTGGTGTGGCGGGGCTTGAGGTGATGGACCGAATCAAGGCCGAAAACACGCGATGTCGCGTGGTGGTGTTCACTTCACTGGAGGCCCAGTTCTATCAGGACCGCTGCATGCGTGCCGGGGCTGTTGCCTATGTTTCCAAGAGCAAGGACCTGGATGACTTGAAGGCGGCGGTGAATTCCGTGATGGCCGGCTACACCTATTTCGCCCAGATCCCCTCGAGCTCCGTGTCGATGGGGGAGTTGCAACGCAGCGAAAAGCAGTTGATCGAAAAGCTCTCCAATCGTGAGTTGACCATTTTGCAGTACCTGGCCCGGGGTTCGAAAAACCTGGAAATCGCCGAGATCATGCACCTGAGCTACAAGACCGTCAGTACCTACAAGACCCGACTCACCCTCAAGCTCAATATGAACTCGTCGGTGCACTTGAGGGATTTCGCCCTGCGCAATCATCTGATCTGAATGAACGCACTCCGAGGACTGGCAGGTGGGGTGTTGATTGGCCTTCTTCTTTGGGCATCGACGGCCTGTGCGCAACAGTCGTTGACCCTGTTGGGGCGCTCGAGTGTCGAAGGCCTGAGCGTCAGATTGTCGCAAACCGAGTTGCGCTGGCTGCAGCAAAAGGGCCGATTGGTGCTGGCCGTCTCGGCGCCGGACTATCCCCCCTTCGAGTTCAACACGGCGGGCAAGGTGTTCGAAGGCGTGACCGCCGATTACGCCGGGTTGCTCGAACAATTGTTGAACGTCGTCATCGAGGTCCGGCGTTATCCGTCGCGCGCCGACGCGGTGCAGGCGATCAAGGAGGGGCGGGCAGACCTGTTGGGAACGGCCAATCGGTTTGAAGCCGAAGATCCACAGCTGCAGATGTCCAGTGCCTATGCGGTCGATCAACCGGTGCTGGTCACCCGCACCGATTTCCCTCCGGTGCTCGACCCGACACTGGCCGGCAAGCGGCTGGTGATGCTGTATCACTACCTGCCCGAATACAGCGTGCAACAGTTCTATTCCAGGGCGCAGGTCCAGTTGTTTCCCTCGACACTGGCGGCAATGGGCGCCGTGGCGTACGGTCAGGCCGATGTCTACCTGGGGGATGCGATCAATGCCCATTACCTGATCAGCAAGAATTATCTGGATAATGTGCGACTGACGGACTTCTCGCCCATGGAGTCCGGGCGTTTTGCCTTTGCGATGGACCGCGACAACGATTCGCTGTTGCGCATCGTCAACAAGGCGCTTGCGGCCATCAGCACCAATGAGCAAATGAACATCCTGCGCCGTTGGGGGGCAAACGAGGTGTCTATCCCCGGTACCCAGTCCTTGCAATTGAGCGTGGCCGAACAGCGCTGGCTTGAGCGCCACCCGCGGGTGAAGGTCGCGATCAACGAAAATATCCCGCCCATTTCATTTATCGACAGCGAAGGCAGGTTTCGCGGGATTGGCATCGATGTGCTGGCGAAAATCAGTTTGCGCACCGGCTTGCAATTTGACATTCAGGGCATGAAGTCGGTGGCCCAGATGATGACCGCCATCAAGAGCGGGCAAATCGATGTGCTGGCCGGTATCGGCCTCAGTTCCCAGCGTGAAGATGAGTTGCTGTTCACCCGCGCGTTCCTGAGCAGCCCTTCGGTGCTGGTGACCCGCGTTGACACGGAAAGCCCCAGGACGCTGGATGATATGGCAGGGCGACCCCTGGCACTGACCCAGGGCAACATTGTTGGCGAGTACCTTCGCCAGCATTACCCGTTGATCCAGCTGGTGGATGCGCCCCTGTCGACGGACGCCATGGAAATGGTCGACCAAGGCAAGTCCCAGGGCGGCATCAACTCCTTGATCAGCGCCCGTTACCTGATTTCCCGGCAGTATCGCGATCGCCTGCAAGTGACCAGCACCGTGGGCACCGACCCTGCACGAAGCACCCTGGCGACCAGTCGCGGGGCCACCGAGCTGCATTCGATCCTGGACAAGGCGCTGTTGAGCATCCCTCCCGAAGAAATTGACGAGCTGACCCAGCCCTGGCGCTATGACGCGATGGTCGAGCAGAGTTACTGGCTGCGACACCGGCAGGCGATCGTGCAGGCATTTGCGGTGGCGGGTGTCTTGCTGTTGCTCGCGTTGGCGGGGATTGTCTGGCAGCGTCGGCAGATTCGCCAGCGTCAGCAATTGCTCGGGCAATTGCAGGAAGCCAAGGACGCGGCGGACGACGCCAACCGGGCCAAGACCACGTTCCTGGCCACCATGAGCCATGAAATCCGCACGCCGATGAACGCGCTGATCGGCATGCTCGAACTGGCGCTGAAGCGGGCCGATGAAGGGGAGACCGACCGCGCCGCCATTGAGGTGGCGTCCAACGCCGGGCAACAATTGCTGGATTTGATCGGTGACATTCTGGACGTTGCCAGGATCGAATCCGGGCATTTGTCGCTGGCGCCGGAGCGGGTCAATCTGCAGTTGCTGGTGACTTCGGTCTGCCGGGTTTTTGAAGGGCTGGCGGTGCAGAAGAATCTGCAGTGGCGGGTCGAGCTCGACGAACACAGTGACCGTGACGTGATGCTCGACCCCACGCGCTTCAAACAGGTGTTGTCCAATCTGTTGAGCAACGCGATCAAGTTCACCCGGGAAGGCCAGGTAAGCCTGACGCTGCGAGTGCGACCTCAAGCCCCGGCGCACCTCGCCGTCAGCGTACGCATCGAAGACAGCGGCATCGGCATCAGCGCTTTCGACCAGCAACGTCTGTTCAGCCCGTTTGTGCAGGCAGACAACAACCAGCAGAGCGCCCGGCAAGGTTCCGGCCTGGGGCTGGTGATCAGTCGTACTCTGTGCGAAATGATGGGCGGCCGGTTGCAACTCGACAGTGAGCTCGGGCGCGGGACTCGGGTGGACATCAGCCTGGTGCTGCCTGTCCTGCAAGCGTTACCCGCGGGGGGCAAGCCCCTGGATTCGGCGCAGCTGACGACCCGGCCGTTGTCGATTCTGGTGGTCGACGATTATCCGGCCAATCGCCTGTTGCTCTCGCGGCAGCTGAGCTATCTCGGCCATCGCGTAGTGCTGGCCGAAGACGGGGCGCAGGGGCTTGAACAGTGGCGCGGGCAAGGGTTCGATCTGGTCATCACCGACTGCAACATGCCGCGGCTCAGTGGTTACGAATTGGCGGGTGCGATACGTGAGCAAGAGCGGGTGCAGGGGCTGTCATCAACGTCGATTCTGGGCTTTACCGCCAATGCGCAGGCCGAGGAGAAGGCCCGATGCCAGGCGGCGGGCATGGACGATTGCCTGTTCAAGCCCATTCGCCTGGTGGATTTGCAGGCGTGGCTGGCCCAGCGGTTTTCCAGCGCACCCTCAACGGCTACCGACGACCATGGCGTCTGCGAGTTTGACTTGAGCGGACTGGAACGCTACGCGGATGCGGACCGTGAGCTGATCGATCAACTGTTGCACGATCTGGCGCTGTCCAACCGCGAGGACCGCGTGCATTTGCTCGCCTTGCACACCGGCGGCAATCGCCCGGGCTTGCAGGAACTGGCACACCGGATCAAGGGTGGAGCGCTGATGGTGCGAGCCCACGCCCTGGTCGAGTGTTGCGAACAACTGGAGCAGGCGTGCAACGACGGCCGCGCGGCAATGATCGACGACGCCGTCGACCGGTTGCAGCAGGCCATGGCCCGCCTGGACCGGCGTCTGGAGCAGGATTGAGGCTCAATCCCAGTTCGGTGCGATGCCTTTCGGGCTGGTCAAGCGGTGGCCGCGATCCAGCGATGCGATCAGGGCCATGTCGGCCTCGCTCAAGGTCAGTTTGCGAGCCTTCAAGTTGCTTTCAAGGTTGGCCCGGCGCGTGGACGACGGGATTACCGCGTAACCCGATTGCATGGCCCAGGCCAGGGTGACCTGCGCCGGAGTCGCGTGCAGGCGTTCGGCAATCTGCTGGATGAGCGGATCCTTCAGGACTTCACCGTAAGCCAGGGTCATGTATGAGGTGATGCCGATGCCCTGGCTGCGTGCGAACTCGACGATTTTGCGGTTTTGCAGGTAGGGGTGCAGTTCGATCTGGTGGGTGGCGATGTGCTCGGCACCGATGGCCGCGACTGCCTGTTTCATCAGGTCGATGGTGAAGTTGGAAACGCCGATCTGCCGGGTCAGGCCCAGGCGTTTGGCCTCGAGCAGGGCGCCCATGAATTCTGCGACCGGCACCTGATCGTCCGGCGACGGCCAGTGGATCAGGGTCAGGTCCAGGTAGTCGGTCTGCAGTTTGCGCAGGCTTTCTTTCAGGCTGTCGATCAGGCGATCACCGGCCAGGTTGGCGACCCAGATCTTGCTGGTGATGAACAGCTCTTCCCGGGCGATAGCGCTGGCGACGATAGCCTCGCCGACTTCAGCTTCGTTCTCGTAGATTTGTGCGGTATCGATCACCCGGTAGCCGAGCGCCAGGGCGGTGCTCACCGAATCGATGACCACCTGGCCTTGCAAGCGAAAGGTACCCAGGCCGAAGGCGGGAATGGACATTGATGACTCCAGGGGTTGCAGTGGGAATGGGCGGCAGTATCCGCGCCTGCATCCGTGAGAAAAACCGCTGGAGCGGCAAAGCAATGTTTACCGCAAGTCATGAATTGGGGGCAGGAAGATGTGTTGATGGTGTCTGGTCCGACGCCATCGCGAGCAAGCTCGCTCCCACATTGGATCTATTTGCACCACAAATCCCCTGTGGGAGCGAGCTTGCTCGCGATAGCCATCACTCGGTCCAAAGCCTTACCCCCGACCCTAAGCAATATCACTACGACTGAACTCCTCCCCGAGAAAATCGATCAACGTGCGCACCGAAGGCAGCAAGCCCCGGCGCGAGGGGAAGATCGCATGGATGACACCGCTCTTCGGTGCCCAGCCGGGCACCAGTTCCACCAGTTGCCCGGCGGCGATTTCATCGCGCACCACCACACTGGGCAGGTGCACGATGCCGATCCCGGCGAGTGCCGCGTGGCGCAAGGCCAACAGGTCATCGGTGACCATGCGCGGGGCATGCCGGATTATCGCGGTACTGCCGTCGGCCCCGAACAGTTCCCACTGATATTCGCGCTGCGCCGCGCCCCAGTGCAGGCTCGGCAAGCCGCTGAGGTCGGCCGGGGAAGCCGGCGTCGACAGGCGCGATAAAAAGGCCGGGCTGCCGACCACGCTCTGGGTGCTGTTGCCCAGCACTTTCATCACCATGTCGGTGTTTTCCAGCGGCGGAAAGCGTACCCGCAGGGCAATGTCGAAGCCTTCGTGAATCAGGTCGACGCGGCGATTGGTGCTCTCGATGAACAATTCCACCAAGGGGTACTTGAGCATATAGCGGGTCAGCATCGGCCCGACCCAGGAATTGAGCAGCGCCGTCGGGCAACTGACACGCACCAGGCCCTGGGGCTCTGAGCGATTGCGCTCGATCAGTTCGGCAGCGCTTTCCGCCTCCACCCGCATGGCCAGGCAGCGCTGGTAATAGGCCTGGCCGATTTCCGTCAACGAGCAATGCCGGCTGGTGCGGTGCAGCAGGCGCACGCCGAGGCGTTCTTCAAGCTCGGCGATACGTCGACTGAGCTTGGACTTGGGCATGTCGAGTGCCCGGCCGGCCGCGGCAAAACCGTGATGCTCCACCACCTGGGTGAAGTAGTAGAGGGTGTTGAGGTCTTCCACCATCGTTCTCCAAATAGAACGCTAAAGCTGATTTTTGCAGTCTAGCGCAGCAAAGGTCATGGTTTTAAGCTTTGTCCATGGCTTCACTCACCTCATCAGGAGACACCATGAAAAACATCATCGGTATCTACACCAGTCCACGGACCCATTGGGTGGGCGACGGTTTTCCGGTTCGCACGCTGTTTTCCTACGACAACCTGGGCAAACACATCAGCCCGTTCCTGCTGCTGGATCACGCCGGCCCTGCTGAATTCACCCCGACCAGCGAGCGACGTGGCGTTGGTCAGCATCCTCACCGTGGCTTCGAAACCGTGACTATCGTTTACAAGGGCGAACTGGAGCACCGGGACTCCACCGGCAGTGGCGGCAAGATCGGCCCCGGCGATGTGCAATGGATGACCGCGGCCTCGGGGATCCTGCATGAAGAGTTTCACTCCGAAGGTTTCGCCAAAAGCGGTGGCACCCTGGAGATGGTGCAACTGTGGGTCAACCTGCCGGCCAGGGACAAAATGGCCGATCCCGGCTACCAGACGATTCTCGACCGTGACATCCCGGCCATCGCCTTGAAGGACAACGCCGGCAGCCTGCGCCTGATCGCCGGTGCGTTCGACGGCCACAAGGGCGCGGCGCGCACCTTCACCCCGGTCGACGTGTGGGACATTCGTTTGAATGCTGGCAAATTGCTCACCCTTAACCTGCACGAAGGGCGCAACACCGCACTGGTGGTGCTGCGCGGCACGGTTCAGGTAAACGGCCAGGAATCGGTGCGCCAGGGGCAACTGGCGCTGTTCGACCGCAAGGGCGATCAGGTGACCCTCGAAGCCAGCGAAGACGCGGTGGTGCTGTTGCTCAGCGGCGAGCCGATCGACGAGCCGATCGTCGGTCATGGGCCGTTCGTGATGAACACCGAGCAAGAAATCCACCAGGCCTTTGCCGACTTCCAGTCCGGTCGCTTCGGCCGGATGCACGCTTAATTCGCAGCGCTTTAACACCCGACTCTACCCAGGATGAGTGGGCCGGTTTTCAGGCCAGGGATGGCTGTTGCCCAAAAAAAAGAGGAAACGCACATGAACACTGTCTACGCGGCCAACTTCAACGGCCAGAAACCGACCATCGATCCCAACGACAGCGCGATGCTGTTGATCGATCACCAGAGCGGACTGTTCCAGATCGTCAAGGACATGGACGTGCCCCAACTGCGCGCCAACGCCATTGCCCTGGCCAAGGCCGCGACCCTGCTGAAGATGCCGGTGATCACCACCGCTTCTGTTCCCCAGGGGCCTAACGGGCCGTTGATCCCGGAAATTCACGAGGCCGCACCCCATGCGCAGTACGTGGCGCGCAAAGGTGAAATCAACGCCTGGGACAACCCGGAGTTTCACGCGGCGGTCAAAGCCACCGGCAGGAAAACCCTGGTGATCGCCGGCACCCTGACCAGCGTGTGCCTGGCGTTTCCGTCCATCGCCGCCGTGCATGAAGGCTACAAGGTGTTTGCCGTGGTCGACGCCTCCGGCAACCACTCGAAACTGGCCACTGATCTGACCGTTGCCCGCCTGGCCCAGGCCGGGGTGGTGCCGATCGACATCATGGCGACGCTCTCTGAGCTGCAAGGCTCGTGGAACCGTCCGGATGCCGAGCAGTGGGCCGCTGTCTACGCCCAGGCCATGCCGCATTATCAATTGCTGATCGAGAGTTACCTCAAGGCCCAGCAAGTGGCGAACGAACACGAGGCGCTGGACTCCCAGCGCTGACCGGTGACCCCACGCCGATTTCCACTCGGCATCGATAACACGCGAGGACTACTGCAATGACCACTTCCTACAAGCGTCTGGACAAGGACAACGCCGCGGTTCTGATGGTTGATCATCAGGCGGGCCTGCTGTCACTGGTGCGCGACATCGACCCGGATCGATTCAAGAACAACGTGCTGGCCCTGGCCGACCTGGCCAAGTACTTCAAGCTGCCGACCATCCTCACCACCAGTTTCGAAACGGGCCCTAACGGACCGCTGGTGCCCGAACTCAAGGCCCTTTTTCCGGACGCGCCATACATCGCTCGCCCGGGCCAGATCAACGCCTGGGACAACGAAGATTTCGTCAAGGCGATCAAGGCCACCGGCAAGAAGCAACTGATCATCGCCGGTGTGGTGACAGAAGTGTGCGTGGCCTTCCCGGCGCTTTCGGCCCTGGCCGAAGGCTTTGAGGTGTTCGTGGTCACCGACGCGTCCGGCACCTTCAACGAACTGACCCGCGAATCGGCGTGGAACCGTATGACCGCTCAGGGCGCGCAACTGATGACCTGGTTCGGCCTGGCCTGTGAACTGCACCGCGACTGGCGCAACGATGTCGAAGGGTTGGGCACATTGTTCTCCAACCATATTCCGGATTACCGCAACCTGATGACCAGTTACAGCGCGCTGGCAAACAGCAAGTAATCCAGCCAACACGCTTTCCCCTGTGGGAGCGAGCCTGCTCGCGATGACGGTAGAACAGGCACTGATGTAGTGACTGTCAGTCCGCCATCGCGAGCAAGCTCGCTCCCACAGGTTTTTTGGGTGTCCAGCCAGACGTGTTCAACCAGCCAAATCAATTCCACCTACACTGACGCCAATCCATGCGATCTTCGCGTTATTGGCCCTGGCTGGAGTTGTTAGATGCTGTCATTGCTCACCGAACACCCGCTGATTTGCGCGATGGCGCTGATCCTGATCGATCTTGGGTTGTGGTACTTGCTCAGTGCCTTTGGCAGCGCCTGGCGGCTGTTGGTGCGGGTGGTGATTTTCTCTTTGTTCAGCCTCTTGCTGTTCAACGAAGGCCTGAACCCGATGGAGCCGCCGCCCTGGCCTGACAACGTACCCTTGCATCTGGCGGCCACCGGCTTGCAGATCGGCTGGTGGTTGTTCGGTGCGCGGACCCTGACCGTGCTGATCGGCGCGGTAATGATGCAACGGGTCGGGCATACCGGGCGCTTGCTCCAGGACTTGCTAGGCGCGGTGATTTTTCTGATCGCGGTGATTGCCGCCCTGGCCTATGTGCTGGATCTGCCGGTCAAGGGCGTGCTGGCGACGTCCGGTGCGTTGGCGATCATCGTCGGCCTGGCCTTGCAAAGTACCCTCAGCGACGTGTTTTCCGGGATCGTCCTGAACACCACCAAGCCCTATCAACTGGATGACTACATCTCCATCGATGGCATGGAAGGCCGGGTCACCGACATCGACTGGCGCGCCACGCGCCTGCAGACCGCCCAGGGTTGCATGGCGGTGATACCCAACTCCCTGGCCGCCAAGGCCAAGATCATCAATTTCAGTCGGCCGAGCGATATGTTCGGCATCTCCGTTTCGCTGGAAGTGAGCCCCCACGCGCGGCCGAACACGGTGATCGAAGCCCTGGAACGGGCCATGCAGGGATGCCGCTTTCTGTTGGAGACACCGTCGCCGAGTGTCGGCATGAAAACTGCCGGTAACACCGGCGTGGTCTATGAAATCAGCGGGTTTGTCGCGAAGATGGACCAGAAGCGTTCGGTGCGCAATCAACTGTTCGACCTGGCCTACCGGCACTTGCAGGCGTCCGGCGTCAACCTGCTATCGAGCGTGGAACCCAATCCGCCGGGCAACCTGTCGCGACCCCGGGCATTGCTCGACAGCTCGCCGATTTTCTCTACCCTGCGCCAGGAAGAGAAAGACACCTTCAGCCAGAACATGACCTTGCAATCGTTCCGCGCCGGGGAAACGATCCTGGAGGCGGGGGAGGTCAGTGATCACCTGTTCATCATCGAGTCCGGGGTGGTGACGGTGACGCTGACCCGGCACGGCGTACCTTTCGAGTCCGGGCGCATGGGCCCGGGGGAAGTGATAGGCGAGGCCGGGATCCTGGAGGACAGCTCGGTGCCTGCACGGTTTACCGCCAAGACCTTCTGTGGCCTGTACCGCATCGAAAAGTCCTACCTCAAGCCATGCCTGGATGCCCGTCAAGACATCAACGATGCAATGAAAACCTTGCTCGATTACCGGCTGCACAAGGCGAAAACCCTGACTCAGGACCTGCCGGTGGCGCAGGTGAAGAAGGGCTTTTTGCAGTGGTTGCGCAATCGCGGGTAGGTCACGGCGACTTTTTACTCCTATGCCGGGTGGTCAAAACTACGTGAGTTGGTGAAAAAAATGCTGAATCATTAATTACTGCTTATGCAGAAAATTCATAATTTTCGGTTTTATATTATTTTAAAGACTAAAAAACTGTCATTTATACCAGTTCTTACGGTTTGTGTTTGCGCGTAACGTTTTACCTGAATTAAATTTTTAATTGAGTGGGTAAAGCAAATGCACAATCAAGAAGTTTTGTCGGTTATACATCAGTTTTATAGTCTTGAGCGTCCTGTGTGGATGATGAACTCGGGTCTGGATAAAGGGGTTAATCACGATAGAAAAACTCTGAATATTGTTATTTCAGCAGGCGCAACTATACGTTTTCGGCAGAAAACTCCGATGAGCAATCCTTCCGCTAGTTTGAATTTATTAAATGATGATAGTAAAAATGAAAAGCATGCAGAAATAACAGCTCAGTGGCAATCGCTTGTAGCAAGTGTGCCTTCAGTTCCATTTGTGACTACGCGCTATACGGACAAGCCAGGAGAGTTGACTGAGGTTGAAATTGAAGTTAGCGGGGGATGGAAGTTTTTACCGATTTATACAGAGGCCATACCGGACAGTTCTTTTCTTTCATTGTGGGATCAGTCAGAGGCTGAATTTGCATTGTTTAGTTCTGTCTATATGAATATTTTGATTCCAGCAAAAGACAAGGATGCAGTGAAAGCGTTGAGTCAGAATGTTGGTTTGCAGCACTTGGTGAACTATTATAATGGTCTTTTTGAATATTATAATCACTTGGAAGGGCTTTCATTTACACCGGATACACCAGAAAATAAGAATATTCCTAATCGTTTTTTTATGAAGGCAGATAAATCTGGTGTTGGCGCCGCCTATTATGGTGGCGGATGGGCGGCTGTAACTGCGGATTCAGTCGCTGATTTTTCTTTGGATACCAAGCCGACCAATTGGGGAGCCTTGCACGAGATAGGGCATGGTTATCAAGGCGTGTTTATGTATAACAGTTCCTTGGTGATGGGGGAGGTTTGGAATAATGTTTTTGCGGCAAGTTATCAGCACAAGTTTATGGGGGAGGATGTTTATCGAGATGGTTGGTTGTATGGCGGTGGGGAACAGAGTCTTTATTCAAGGGCGATGACAGAGTTCGACAGTGAAAGACCTCTTGATATATATATGGCATTGTTTTTTTTGATGCTGGTATTTCACCGTGCAGGTGAGCAATGCCTTGTTCAGTTTCATAAGCGTTATCGGAAACTGTGCAACAGCGTCGGATTTTCACTTGCGGATAACCCCATGATGGATCATTTGAGCCGTACTGCCATTGATATCGCTGATTCGGATGTGTCTGCGTTCATGGAGCATGCGAACATCGAACTGAGCCAGCGGCAAATTGATGAAAACTCATATAGCGGGGCTACTCCAGTCTATCCGCTTTATGCACTTGTGCCTGCAAGCATGATAGAGCCTCTTCAGCAACTGTTGGCGGTGAGGAGCCCTCTGCATTTGGTCAGTGCGGCACAGCTGGCGGCGGTAACTGATTTGACGGGAAGTGTGACCTTGAAGTTTGATTCGGATGTGTTCGGAGAAGTGGTCGGGCAGATGCTTGTTCTAAAGAGTGGTAGTGGTAAATCGCGGTGTGTAAAAATTGATCACACGAGCGTGTATGTATTCGATTTGCCAGTAGGGGTATATGCCTTACAGTTGCCTTTCGCAGCAAACGGAGAATATCAGCCAACCAGTCGATATGTAATCGTCAAACAAGGGTCGACTAGCTACGATTGCATTTATTTCCGTAAGCATGCCAGCTCTCTTGCCGATCAAGAAATCATGCTTGGTGGACTCAATGGTGATTTTTGCACTATCTCTGTGGCAGTTTCGCTCGGAAAATTGATGGTGGATGTAATTCTGGAGGTGCCGCATGAATATGCCGGAGCCAAGTTATATGGGCAGGTGACAGTACGTAATATGCAAGGTTTGGTGGTTTTTGATCGGCAAATGATGGGGGATAAAACAGAGTTGTTTTCTCAGGAGATACCCATCGAGCCAGGATTTTCCATTGAGATTTTTCATGAAGAACCTTCACGTATGAAATCTACTGGTAGTGATGCATCGAAGGTCATTGATGATGCAAAAAAAACCAATCATTTGAGAGTGACTGAGCAAGGACTTGTGAATGTTGAGCTGACCACTAATGCAGGTGCCAATCTGCAAGCAGAAATGGAAAAAAAATCTCCACTTTTTGAACCGTCTCCTCATTTGGTGTTACGTGAGGCGTCTCCATTGAAAAAGGATTTTGAGCTGGCCATTAATTCGTTTTCCGGACCTGTGCGTGACGAGTTGTTGATGCGTTACAAAAAAATAGAGTTTGTTCGTCCTCCAGTTAGCGATGGTGTTGGTGGTGCGAGAATTACTTGGCTTCTCAAAGGATACTACGATCAAGTTGTCGGGTATGTGAAGTTTGACTTTGATGATAACGTCGTTAGGTTTGAATTCTTTAAGGTTGTCCCTCATATGTATGTTGCTTCGGTGTACCTGGCTGTTGCCCTGAAGTCAGCCGATGGTGGAGTTCGTTATCTTCGTGAACTGCGTGGCGATGTTTTGGCGGAGGCGGAGTCGGTAGTGCTGCCCTTGAACATAGACGATACCGTCAGTGTCATGCACAAAGAACCCTCGCGTAGCGTTATGGAGGCGGACGGCAACGGCCGATGGATTAATACGGGGCTTGTACAACATGTGACCAATAGAGGGCTACGTAGATTGGAACTGGCCAGTTATTGGCCAGCGGCAACGACGGATTCTGAGCCTGACGGTGCTTGAAGCCTTCACCTCCAACCATAGTATCTCCCACAGTAGATTTGTGAATGATGCAGATCTAGTGTGGGAGTAACTTTCTTCACCATGCCACTCGCGCTGCAAATCTGCAGCCAACCGTGGTGTTCGGAGTAGAGGTTGTGGACTTGCCGGCTCAAATAGCACTTTCTTTCAAGAAAGCACAGCCAATGGCCTCCTCGACTTCTGAAAGATTGGCTATTTGTGCAGACCGGTCGTGGCACTAACGTAGTGACACACCCATTTGCCCTGGAACACACCATGAAAACCCGGATCGATTTCTACACCGCTTCCCCTGATGCCCTCAAAGCGATGATCGCCCTGGAAACAGCAGTGTCGAAATTGCCACTGGAAAAAAACCTGATCGAACTGGTCAAGCTGCGTACCTCGCAAATCAACGGCTGCGCCTTTTGCCTGGACATGCACAGCGCCGATGCGCGCAAGGGTGGTGAGTCCGAGCGTCGCCTGGCGACACTGTCGGCCTGGCGCGAAACGCCGTTCTTCACCGAGCGTGAACGCGCCGCACTGGCCTGGACCGAATCCCTGACCCTGATCAGCCAGACCCACGCCCCGGACGAAGACTATGAACTGGCTAGCGCCCAGTTCGATGCCAAGGAATTGGTCGACCTGACCGTCGCCATCACCACCATCAACGCCTGGAACCGCCTGGCCATCGGCTTTCGCAAAATGCCCCAGGCCTGACCCGCAAAAACATCAATGAGCATCGGCACTCGGCGCGGCCGGTGGTTGCACCTTGCGCATCAGGGGCACCATCGCCGTGGCGATAATGAAGCAGACCATGATCATCAGGAACGCATCGCCATAGGTTTGCGTCTGGGCTTCGCGGTATGTCAGCAACCATAGCTGATGCAGGCTGGCAGTGACCCCTGCGTCACCGCTCTGGCCAAAGGCGGCAAAGTTGTTGCCGACCTGGGACAGCCATTGGTTGAGTGCCTCGTTGGTGCTGTTGAGGTTCTCCGCCAACCGGGTGAAGTGCAGATTGGTGCGGTCGTTGAGGATGGTTGCGCACGCGGCGATGCCGATAGCCCCGCCCAGGTTGCGCATCAGGTTGAACAACCCCGACGCATGCTTTAGCCGCGCCGGTGCCAGGCCGCCAAGGGTCAAAGTCACCGCCGGTGGTACCGCCAATTGCTGGGCAATCCCGCGCAAGGCTTGCGGCAGCATCAACTCCTTGGCCCCCCAGTCATGGGTGATCGGGCTGAAATCCCACATCGATAACGCGAACAGCCCAAGGCCGGTCATCATGATCCAGCGCAGGTCGATGCGATTGGCCAGAAAGGCATACAGCGGAATCGCCATGATCTGGAACACCCCGGTGGAGAAAACCGCCAGACCAATGTCCAGCGCTCCGTAGCCACGCACCCGGCCGAGGAACAGCGGCGTCAGGTAAATGGTGGCGAACAGGCCGATGCCGGTGACGAACGAGAAGAAACAGCCAAGGGCAAAGTTGCGATCCTTCAAGGCGCGCAGATCGACAATCGGATTGGCCACGTGCAAGGTCCGGCCGATGAATGCCAGTCCGGCCAGGCCGCTGATCCATGCGGTGGTCAGGATCGTGCGGTCGCTGAACCAGTTCCAGCGCGGGCCTTCTTCGAGGGTGTATTCCAGGCAGCCGAGGAACAGCGCCAGAAACACCATGCTCAAGTAATCCGCGCCTTTGAGCAGCGACAGTTCCGGCTGGTCGATTTTCACCAGCATCGGCACGGCCACGGCGACAAAGATGCCGGGGAGCAGGTTGATGTAGAACAGCCAGTGCCAGGAGGATATGTCGGTGATCCAGCCACCGATCACCGGCCCCAGGGTCGGTGCCAGGGACGCCACTGCGCCGATGGTCGCGGCGGCGATCACCCGTTGCTTGCCGGTGAAGAACACGAAGGCCGTGGTGAACACCAGTGGAATCATCGAGCCGCCCAGAAACCCTTGCAGGGCACGGAAGGCAATCATGCTCTGGATGTTCCAGGCCACGCCGCACAACAGGCTGGCCAGGGTAAAGCCCACCGCCGAGGCGCAGAACAGCCAGCGCGTCGAGAACACCCGGGACAGCCAGCCCGACAGCGGGATCACGATGATTTCGGCGATCAGGTAACTGGTTTGCACCCACGCGGTTTCGTCGGTGCCGGCGGAGAGCCCGCCGCCGATGTCACGCAACGAAGCCGAGACGATCTGGATATCCAGCAGCGCAATGAACATGCCGATGCACATGCTGGCAAAGGCGAAGACCTTGGTCGCCGTCGCCATGCTCGCGGCATTGAACGGTTGCGCCGGGGCGGCAAGGGCGCGACTCATGGCGCGCTGGCCACGGCTGGCGCCTCAGGCTCCTTGCGCGTGTCCACTTCAGCGGTCACCGACAACCCCGGACGCAGGTGGCCGAGCACACTGTCGGCCGGGTCGAGGTGAATCCGCACCGGCACCCGCTGCACGATCTTGGTGAAGTTGCCGGTGGCGTTTTCCGGCGGCAACACACTGAATTGCGAACCGCTGGCGGGGGCGAGGCTGTCCAGGTGACCATGGAATTCCTGCCCCGAGAGCACGTCGGCACGGATCACTACCCGTTGCCCCGGCACCATGTGTGCCAGTTGGTCTTCCTTGAAGTTGGCATCGACCCACAGGCCGCTGGTCGGCACCACCGAGAGCAATTGCGAGCCGGCCTGGGCATAGGCGCCGACCCGGGCCCGGCGATTGCCGATCACACCGTCGACTGGTGCCTTCAGTTCGGTGTAGCCGACATTCAATTGCGCCAGGTCGCGTTCCGCCTTGGCCTGGATCAAGGCGGCCCGGGCTTGTTGTTTCTGGGTGTCGATCACATTCAACTGGCGCTGCGCGGCCAGCAATTCAGCCTGGGCGCGGTTGCTTTGGGCCTGGGCCGTCTTGAACGTGGCGTTGGCCCGCTGGGCGCTTTCCACCGAGACGGCGTTGGTGGTCACCAGTTTTTTGTAGCGGCTATCGTCGTCCCGGGAGCGGGCGGTTTCGGCACCGGCGGCGTCGATGCCGGCACGGGCCTGGCCGATGACGGCCTGTTGCAGTTGTTCGGTGGCGTCGAGGTTGGCCAGCAAGGCCTCCTGGGCGGCCACTGCGCCTTCGGCCTTGGCCAGGTTGGCGCGGTAGTCGCGCGAATCGAGACGGATCAGCACATCGCCGGCCTTGACCTTCTGGTTGTCGGTCACCAGCACTTCGTCGATGTAACCCGCCACTTTCGGCCCGATCACCGTCACATCACCGCCGATGTAGGCGTCGTCGGTTTCCTCGATGAAGCGCCCGACGCTCCACCAATGCGCACCGTACACACCAGCCAGCATCAGTGCCGCGATGCCAACGGTTGGCAACAGCAGGCGTTTGAGCAGGGGAGGTTTTGCTGGTTTCACCGGGGCGTCCAGATCGGGTTCTACGGTGGACATGCTGGTCATGGAGGGGTACCTGTCGGGGCGGCGTTTAATTATGATGGATATAATATGATGTATGTAATATTTCGTGACAAGTGGTTTTTGCTGCCGGTCGTCAGGTGGAGTTCTGATCAGGAAGACTCATTCATGGCCACTGTCGAGATGCCGAGGATTTTTTTGCTGTTGTAGGCAGAGTCTTAGGGCGTTGTGGTCTGCCGCATAATTCGGAAACACCCTACACGCTCATTAGAAGCGTCCTATATCAACCATTGTCAGCTTCTTGAAAGCTTCCCGGCGCTCGAGCGAGGGCGGCAACGAAGCCTCCCCGCCTGCATCGATAGACTAGGGAGGTCTGCAACATGCACCCCGTATTGCCCGTTTTCTTCGACCACAGCCGCCACACACTCTGGGTCCGGGAGCTGGACGCCCCCCTCGACGTCCTGGCCTTCCACGGCGAAGAACACCTCAGCCAGCCGTTCAGCTACCACATCGAATTCACCTCCAGCCAACTCGACATCGACGCCGAGCTCATGCTTGGCCAACAAGCTAGCTTCAGCCTGCACGCGCTACCGGAAAAGCTCTCGTCGCTGATCTTCGAACCGTCCGAAGTCAAGCCGCTGCGCAGCTTGCACGGGGTAATCAGCGGCTTCAAACGCCTGTCCGGTTCCATCGACGAGGCGCGCTACGAAGTCACCCTGCAACCGCGCCTGGCGCTGCTCGCGCGGGGCCGGCAATACCGGATCTACCAGCACCGGTCGGTGCCGGAAATCGTCGAGCACATCCTGCGCAGTCGCCACGATTTCAGGGGCCAGGACTTCCTCTTCCACCTGCACCGCGAATACCCCCGGCGCGAGCAGGTGATGCAATACGGCGAAAGCGATCTGGCCTTTATTGCCCGCCTGCTGGCCGAAGTCGGCATCTGGTACCGCTTCACCAGCGACGAACGCCTGAGTATCGACGTCGTCGAATTCCACGACTCCCCGCGCGCCTACCAGTTCGACGTCGAACTGCCGCTGCGTCCGCTCTCCGGGTTGAGCAGCAGCGGCGAGGACAGCGTCTGGGCCCTGCAGTCGGAACACCAGGTGGTGGAACAGCACGTGAGCATCCGCGTCTACCACCACCGTGACGCCCGCGCGTACCTCGACGGCGACATCGACCAGACGCGCGGCGCCAAGGGCACCTACGGCGAGGCCTATCACTACGCCGAACCCTACACCGCGCTCGGCGACCGCCATGCCTTCCCCGAAGACGTGCAGTGCGAAAGCGGCTACTTCTATGCACGCCTGCGCCACGAGCGTTACCTCAACCGCCGCACCCGCCTGCGCGGCATGAGCAGCAGTCCCCGCCTGGCGCCGGGGCAGGTGCTGGAAGTCACCGACGGCGCGCCCCAGGCCTTCGCGCCGCGGGCGGTGATCATCGCGCTCAAGGCCGGCGCCGCCCGCGACCGCAGCTTCGAGTGCAGCTTCCAGGCCATCCCCTATGCGCAGACGGTGTGCTTTCGCCCTGATGTGCCGCCAAAACCCTTGATCGCCGGCACCGTGCCGGCCCGGGTGACCAGCGCGCAGGCAAACAACCCCTACGCCGATACCGACGCCGAAGGCCGCTACCGGGTGCAGTTCCTGTTCGACCGCGACACCTGGGACGCCGGTCGCGAAAGCTCCTGGCTGCGCCTGGCGCGGGCGTACGCCGGCGACACCCACGGCTTGCACCTGCCGCTGATCGCCGGCACCGAAGTGGCGGTGGCCTTCGAACAGGGCGACCCCGACCGGCCCTACATCGCCCACGCCCTGCACGACAGCCAGCACCCCGACCACGTCACCATGTACAACGAAAAGCGCAACGTGCTGCGCACCCCGGCCAACAACAAGCTGCGGCTGGACGATACCCGCGGCCAGGAGCACATCAAGCTCAGCACCGAACACAGCGGCAAGAGTCAGCTCAACCTCGGGCACGTGGTGGATGCCGAGCGGCAAAAACGGGGTGAAGGGTTTGAGTTGCGCACCGATGCCTGGGGGGCGATTCGGGCGGGCAAGGGGTTGTTTATCAGCTCCGATGAACAGAGCAAAGCCCAAGGGCAGGTGCTGGAGATGGGGGCCGCATCCAGCCTGATCGAGGGGGCGAAAGGGCAGATAGCCTACTGGCAAGATATCGCCCTGGCCCACCACAGCCGCCAGCCCACTCTCGACGGCTTGCAGCAGTTGCAAACCGCCGCGAAAGACCTGGCCGACGCGGCCATCTTGCTCAGCGCACCCAAGGGCATCGGTGCGGTGACGCCGGCCAGCCTGCTTCTGAAAAGTGGCGACGCGCTCCACCTGCAAAGTGACGACGACATCAATCTGGCCGCCGTCCAGCGTCTTTTAGCCCACGCCATTCAAGGCATCTCCCTGTTGGCCCAGCAGGGAGGCCTGCGCGTGGTCTCCGGCAAGGGGCCGCTGGAAATCGAGTCCCACGACGATCTACTGAATCTGATTGCCCAGCTGGACGTCACGATGCAGTCGGTGCAGGGGCATCTGCTGTTCACGGCCAAAAAAGGCATCACGCTGGCCAGTGGAGAAAATTTCATCCGCATCGATCCGAACGACGGCATCACTCAGGAAAGCTCCAGCAAGCTGACGTCTCGGGGGCAGCATATCTGGGAGGGGCCTGGCGGCCAGAGTTTTCCGTTGATGGTGTTGCCGAAGTCGGTGTGTGAAGAGTGCCTGAAAATTGCTCAAGCCGAGGCGGCGGGCGCAGTGATGCGCACGACCGGTGGGGGACGATAAATGCAAGAAACTTATGAACAGTGGCTCGACCAGTTGGAAGGCTTGTGCCGTGCAGCGGACCTCGATCATGTTGATTTAATCGTCGACCAAGCGGGCTCCGATGTTTCCCTGCTACCAGCACTTGAAGCCATCGAGCCAGCCATTCCCTGGTTTTCATTTTTCAACACAACGCCGGAGGAGACGTTGTTGCTCCAGGCGCCGATCCTGATGCGCATCAGTCTGGACGATTGGCACCACAAAGCCTGGCTGGAAGAGATCATCGAGCAGATGGGGCACATGCCGAGACTCATGTTGTTGATTTCCCCCATCCCGTTCGATGTTCTGACCAAGACCCTGCAAGGACTTTCACAGCTTGAATGGGGAGGACAGTCTGGCTTGCTGCGCTTCTACGATCCGCGCGTGCTACCGCAATTGTTGGCAAGCGTCCTGGACCCGGAACAGAAACAACGGTTTCTGAGCCTGGCGTTGTTCTGGAGTTGGCTGGATCGGGATCAACGGGTTGCCTGGCAACCGGGCACCTATGGCTCGGATCAGGTACTTGGAGAAGCAAACACTCCGGTTGAGTTGACGGATGCGCAATTTGATCGGTTGGGCTGCATCAGTGATGCGCAAAAGTTGCTCGGGTTTGCAGTGAAAGCGTTTTCACAACTATCCAGTGAGGAGTGTTTTTCTCGCTGTTACCACGTTGTGCTTCAAGCAAGTTGCGAAAATTATTTCGGGGGTTTGAATGCTTATGCGGTGGACAAATTTGCTGTGTTGTCTGGTGCGAGTGGAGAGGAGCAGGAGTGACTAAATTTATAGCGAAATTAATATTGGTGGGGCTGCTTGTCTCATCTCTTATGGGGTGCGGAACAAATGCGGCACGGATTGAAAACTTGGGTTTTGCCAGCGATGCAGATTATTACAGGGGGGTAGTAACAGATGTTCAGGTACTAACATTTAATGCGGATCTTGCATCCGTGCTTTGTTATATAACAATTATTTGTCCGGTTGTCGTGCTGGCCAGTATTCCAGTCGATCTGGCGGTCGATACGCTGAGCATTCCCCATGACTACGCGCGTGCAGATAGAACAGAAGAAATGACTGATATCCAGGCGAGAATGGAGCCGAATCATGGGTATATTAAGTTTGACTTTGGTGGTTCAAAAAGCTTCCGAGCTTCTGCGCAATCAATTAGGTATGGGGTGGAGTATAAGAATGACACTAAAAAAGACCTGAGGTTATATGTTGATGGTGCTCCCCTTGTTGACTCTTCGATGACGGCTTATATACCGGCCTTCAAAGGATACTTGCCTGATTCAATGTGGATGTATTATGGAGAGCGTTATGATGATGTAAAGGTTAGGTTTGTTTTTCCAGATAAGCTTTCTGCGTCTTCTGTCAATAGCTCAAAAGTAAACGATTGGCTGCATTCAAATAACAATACTTTTGTTTTCTATGATGGTAGGCAAGGGGTAGAAGACAAGGAAAGTAAAGTTTCAATTTCGCCAGCTATAAAATATCCGGATGTAAAGTTTTCGGTTGAGCCACGCTGGCGTCCAAGCTCACATACTTATTAAGTGGGCGGATTATCTGTGGTTTAAGGGGTGTCTGTATCTATGCGTAGCCAATGTGTTTGTTGCAGGTATATGTAGGTTTAAGCGAAAAAATTTTCATTCCGGGTGTTTGTCGTACGCGACTTAATAAACAGGGAGCGTTTAATGGGTAACGAGAAAGGGAAGGCTGGGCGGCAATGGGCTGTCGGTAGTTTGCTGTTGTTGCTGGGCGGGTGCTCTCCGGGGACTCCGAAGTATCTGGCCGGGGATTTGAATGGGGTTAATCACACGTCGGCGGCTATTAATTACTTCATGGTGAATGGTTATGGAGGAGGGAATGCCAGTCCTAATGGATACGGGGGTGGAGTGTGTTGTGTGATGTTGCCCAGCCAATGGTCGCCGGGTTTGAAGTTCAAAGTGGAGTGGGAAACCGATCCGAATCCAAACGCAAAAATAAAACGCAAAACATCGGGTTATGGATTCGATCCAGATGCATACGATCAGCATAAAGCCAAGTACCAGCAACACACTGCCATTGTGGAACTTCCGCCTTATGAAGACGAACTGTGTGCGTTGGAAGTGCATTTTCTGCCGTGTCATCAAGTCAAGGTGTCCACTTCCTGTTGGGCTTATCCCTCACCCAATAGTCCGATCAAAGAGCCAATAAAAATGAAGGAGCCTGCCGTATGTCCGAAGTAAAGACCCGTGATGCCGTAGGTAGTGAACGAAAGTTGCCTGCCGCAGGCATTTTTCGTGCGCAGCTTAATAAACAGGGAGGCGTTTAATGAGTAATGAGAAAGGGAAGGTCGGGCGGCAATGGGCTGTCGGTAGTTTGCTGTTGTTACTGGCCGGGTGTTCTCCGGGGACGCCGAAGTTCCTGGCCGGGGATTTGAACGGGGTTAATCACACGTCGGCGGCGATCAATCATTTTTCCGTAAATGGTTATGGTGGAAGAAATATCTCTCCGTTTGGTTATGGAGGGGGAGTGTGTTGTGTGATGTTGCCCAGCCAATGGTCGCCGGGTTTGAAGTTCAAAGTGGAGTGGGAAACTGATTCTGATCCTTATGCTAAATCCCCTCCATTGGGAACCGATGAGTTTCGGGCCTTTATGGTCAAGCATAAAGCCAAGTACCAGCAACACACTGCGATTGTGGAACTTCCGCCCTATGAAGACGAACTGTGTGCGTTGGAAGTGCACTTTCTACCTTGTCATCAGGTCAAGGTGTCCACTTCCTGCTGGCGCTACCCGTCACCCAACAGTCCGATCAAGGAACCTCTGAACATGCAGGAGCCAGCCGTATGTCCGAAGTAAAGAATCGTGATTCCGTGTATGTCCCGTCCCTGTTTCCCAAGGAAGGGCGGTTGCCCAGCGATCCAGCAGTTGTGAGGGACAATTACGATCGGCAAACGGCCGAAGTGGAGTTGTACCGTCAGCAGTTGAATGCCCAACGCGGGTTTCGCGGCGCTTCCACCTGCGCGCGTGCCCTGCACATCAGCCTGTTTTTCGATGGCACCAACAACAACGAGCCCTACGATACCCGCGAGGCCAAACCGCCCCACCCGACCAATATCGCGCGGCTGTTTCACGCCAGTCTGGATCAACCGGAAAACGGTTATTTTGGTTACTACATCCCCGGCGTGGGCACCCCCTTTCCCGAGATTGGCGAACTGGACTTCAGTATCATGGGTATGGCGTTTGCCAACCGGGGCGAGGACCGGATCAACTGGGGACTGCTGAGAATCGCCGACGCGTTGTCTTTTGCGTTAGATAACAAGAAGGGCTTGGCGCTCCCGGTCGCCCAGACCAAGCTCAAAGCCATGGCCACCACCTGGCCCATGACCGCCTTGGGCAAAAGCAGCCGCCGCCAGGCCATGGTTTCGCTGCTGGAGCCGTTGCGGGTCAAGGTGTCGACGGCGCAACCCACGGTGCTGGCGATCAAGTTGTTCGTTTATGGCTTTTCCCGGGGGGCCGCCGAGACGCGCACCTTCATCACCTGGTTGAGCGAGTTGTTTGACACGCCGCAAGGCGCCGAGCTTCCAGAACAAAAGCTCCTTGGCCTGCCATTGAGTATCGAATTCCTTGGTTTGCTGGATACCGTGGCCTCGGTGGGCAGCGCCCGTGCCGCGCCCTTCGCCGAAGGGCATATGGACTGGGCCGATGGCACTCAATCACTGCCCGATGTCGGGCGTTTCCCCGAATGGATCAAGGACTGCCGGCACTTCGTCGCCGCCCATGAGAAGCGTCTGTGTTTCCCGTCTCAAGAAAAGGTAGTGAACGAAAGTTGCCTGTCGCAGGCATTTTTCGTGCGCAACTTAATAAACAGGGAGGAGTTTAATGAGTAATGAGAAAGGGAAGGCTGGGCGGCAGTGGGCTGTCGGTAGTTTGCTGTTGTTGCTGACCGGGTGCTCTCCGGGGACGCCAAAATATTTGGGCGGTAATTTGAATGCGGTTAACCATACGTCCGCAGCCATCAATAGTTTTTCGGTAAATGGTTATGGGGGGGGCAATGCCAGTCCTAATGGATACGGGGGGGGAGTGTGTTGTGTGATGTTGCCCAGCCAATGGTCGCCGGATTTGAAGTTCAAAGTGGAGTGGGAAACTGATCCAGCCCCCTATGAAAAAATTAAACGTAAACCCGATGGGTTTAATTTTGATGAATCTGCATTGGCTAAACATGAAGCCAATTACGGAAGACACACTGCCATCGTGGAGCTTCCACCATATGAAGCAGAGAATTTGTGTTCGTTAAAAATTCATTTTTTACCTTGTAATCAGGTTAAAGCTACCACTGCCTGCATGGCTTATGGTCAACCTGCCTATCCGATCAAGGAACCTCTGAACATGCAGGAACCAGCCGTATGTCCGAAATAAAGAATCGTGATTCTGTATATGTCCCGGCCCTATTTCCCAAGGAGCGGCGTTTACCCAGCGATCCTGAAGCGGTAAGGGAGAATTACCAACGGCAAACGGCTGAAGTGGAGTTGTATCGCCAGGAGTTAAATGCCCAGCGCGGATTTCGTGGGGCTTCCACGTGCGCGCGCGCGTTGCACATCAGCTTGTTTTTCGATGGCACTAATAACAACGAGCACAACGACACTCGTGTGGCCGAGCCGCCACACCCGACCAATATTGCACGGCTTTTTCACGCCAGCATTCTTCAGCCGGAAAGCGGTTATTTCCGCTATTACATTCCTGGCGTGGGCACCCCCTTTCCCGAGATTGGCGAACTGGATTTCAGTACCATGGGTATGGCGTTCGCCAACCGGGGCGAGGACCGGATCAATTGGGGATTGCTTCAGATCGCAAACGCGTTGTCCGTTGCACTGACTAAAGATGATTTATCGCTGACCACGATGCAGACCAAGCTCAAAGCCATGGCCACCACCTGGCCCATGACCGCATTGGGCAAAAGCAGCCGCCGCCAGGCCATGGCTTCGCTGCTGGAGCCGTTGCGGGCCAAGGTCGCGACGGCGCAACCCAAAGTGCTGGCGATCAAATTGTTCGTCTATGGCTTTTCTCGCGGCGCCGCCGAGGCGCGTACTTTCGTCACCTGGTTGAGCGAGCTGTTCGATACCCCGCAAGGCGTCGAACTCCCGGAGCAAAAGCTGTTGGGCCTGCCGTTGAGCATCGAATTCCTCGGCCTGCTGGACACTGTGGCCTCGGTGGGCAGCGCCCGTGCCGCGCCCTTTGCCGAAGGGCATATGGACTGGGCTGATGGCACACAGTCACTGCCGGATGTCGCGCGTTTCCCTGAGTGGATCAAGGACTGCCGGCACTTCGTCGCCGCCCACGAGCAGCGGTTGTGTTTCCCGCTGGACTCGATCCGTTATGCCGACGGCCGTTACCCGCCCTATGCCACTGAAGTGGTTTACCCCGGCATGCATTCGGACGTTGGCGGTGGATACCCACCTGGGGATCAGGGCAAGGCCCGCGGTGGGGCGGGCGAGTTGTTGTCGCAGATTGTTCTGCATGACTTGTATGCAGCGGCCTTCTCGGCGGGCGCGCCATTGACTGTGTCCGAAGCAATAGTCCCGGATGACCTTCGACAAATTCAACCGACACGAGCCATGTCGACGGCAACCGAAAAAGAGTTTGCACTGGACGATTCGCTCATCAACCGCTTCAACGCCTGGCGCACCACCCTGGGCTTGGACGAAGACCCTACTTCAACTCCAACCACCAGCGAACCCCTACGCCTTGGCCACAACCTGGAAGACACCATGGCCGCGCAACTGGCCTGGCTCACTGGTTGGCGAATCGAGCGATTCGCCCGGGGCAGTTATGCCAATCAGCCTTTTTACGGCCAGGCCGTGCAAACCAACGCGACCCTGCAAGCCGAGCAGAAAGCCCAGCGTCAGATGGATACGAAGAAGGCCAAAGGGGCCCGCGCGGGCGTTCGAGGCCAACCCGTCGAAACGCAAAATCTGGCCGCCCTTGCCGGCCCACCGCCTTACGAACCAGTGCTGGACCAGCAGCAAATCCGCGAGGCCGCCGTCGAGTTCGAACACGACTATCAGCAGTGGCGCCGAGATCAGACCAGCTTTGGGGGATTGGTATTCGATGGCGTGCTGAGGGACACGGTGTATCTGCTCAGCGAGGATGACGAGCAGCGCGAGTACGCGCAGATCAAGGCGGCCGGAGAGTTGCGCGCCAAGGAACTGTTCATCGAACGTAGGGACAATCGGTTTGAAGTGAGTGACTCAGCGTCGATCGCTGCGGTAGTCGCCATGTTCGACGATCAGGTACACGACTCCCGCGCCTGGTTCCTGCATGACTTCATGAATTCGCGGGAGATGTTTGGTGATTACTTCCGTTATCGCGCGGTGTATTTCGGCGATGAATCCAACAAGCGCTGGACGCCGGTCGTGGTGGCGGGACGCGTGGTGGGCATTGCCCTGGTGTTGGGCGGGGCGTACAGCATTCGTCGTTACGGCGGCAAAGCCTTTGCCGGGACGATGGTCGCGGCATCAGTGGGTTATCAGGTGATCAACGCCGCCACGGGCGAAGTGGAACCCTTCCTGCCGGGCGCGGAGCAGATCCTGAAATCAACGTTGGCCATCGGCCAGGTCGTGGCGCAGCAAAAGCAGGCCATTGTCAAAGCCGAAGACGCGCTGCGCATGGAGAACATGCTCGACTACCTGACCCGCAGTGGCGGGTTGGTCGAGCGGGTGAAGGAGGTGGTGTCTTGATGCCCTTGGTGCGTAGGGGCGATCCGCTGCGCCCTTATGGCGGCGAGGTGCTGGAAGGTCACTTCGAAGCCTTCGGCATGCCGGTGGCTTGCATGGGTGACAAGGTGCGCTGCGACAAACACGGCACGACGCGTATCAGCGAGGGTGCCTCGGGGTTCACCATGGAAGGCAAATTGTTGGCGCTGGATGGCTACCGCTGTGACTGTGGTTGCCGGTTGGTCAGCACCCTGGCGGTTTCCTCCATGGGGGTGGTGCCATGAATCGGCCGCCGGAGTACCCCGAGGTAGTGGCGCCAAGTGTTCCACAGTGGCGGCGCTGGTGGCTGGTTTTACTGTGGCTATGGGGCCTGCAGGCGGCCGCCTTGCTCACGCTGTGGCCTGAGGATCAGCCACGGCTGGAGCTGTGGTTATGGAGTGCCGTGCTGCCGTTGTGTTGGGCGTTGGCATTGGCCCTGCGCGTGTTGGCATGGCAAATCGGCCTGTTTGGCAACGGCGTGTATCACCGTAGCGTGGACGCCGCGGTTCAGCGCTGGTGGCGGCGCCGCAGTCTGGGTTTGCCGGTGCAGCAGGTGTGGTTGATTGGTCCAGCGGGCGATGTCCAGGACAATTACCAAGGGTTGATGGCAGGCACCTCTTTGCCGAAGCCATCGAAACTGCGGGAGGCCTCACAGGTACGGTTTTGTTGCCCGCTTTCGCTGACCAAGACCACCCTGCGCGCACCGGCCCTGGCTCGGTATCTGGCTCGGATGACCCTTGAACTCCCGGAATTGAAAGAACGTTGGCCGGCATTGCGAGGTGTTGCCTGGATGGGGGATGAGAGCAGCCAGACCGCCTTCACAACGGCACTGGGCAAGGGGGGAGTGGTGCTGCCCGAAGCACGCTTGCCTTTGGACGATCTGACCGATCTGGACGCTCTGATCGATGCCTTTTTCCACGATTGTCGTGACAAGGATGATTGGGTGCTGTGCGCTGGCGTGATCTCGGTCGAAAGTGCTGAAGGCACAGAACTGCCCGGCGAGGCGGGCTTTCTCTGGCTGGTGAGTTCGCAGGGGCGCCAGGTGTTGCACCGGGGAGAGTACTTGAATGAGACGCACCAGACAGCTGTAGGCCTCTGTACACAAATGCAGCGATATGCCGGGATCGACTCGGCCCCCCCAACCTGCCTTGCAATGGATAAGGAAAGCCAGGAAGCCTTCGTGGAAGGCGGGTGGTCGGCTGGCGAACATCAATTGGCAAGACACTGGGGGGGACTGGCGCATATCGCACCATTCATTGGTATGTCCCTGGCGCTGTTACAGGCGGGGAAGGCCGGACAACCTTGCGGTTGGCTGAGTCAGGATGGAAACAAGCGATTGGCTATTGGAATGGCGGTGCCTCATGGCAATGAATAACGCAAAGTACAAGGGTTCTTTGATTCGCGTGGGATTGGGTTATCTGCTGATCCTGGCATTACTGGTGATACTGGGTTGTCTGCTGTATGCCTTGAGCGGCACTCACTTCGGCTGGCCGCAACTGTCGCTCAAAGACTTGGCGCTGCGCGGTTTCGGCATCTGGTTTGCCATCGGCTGGACCTGCCCGACCATTCTGCTGGCCTGGGATCGGCTGGCAGGGACTCGGTCGAATCGGATAATCGGAATGGTCGCTGAAACACCGGTTTCACCCTTGAGCAAACCGAGCGATTCCCCCGACATTTCCTGGTTCCCCGAATTAAAGGAGCACCTGCGCGAGAACTACAGTTTTCTCAAACGGCCAAAGGTTCGCTTTCTGTTGGTCGTCGGCGAACCCGAGCAGGTCGAAGCCATCGCCCCCAAACTGGCAGTACAAAAATGGCTGGAAGGTCACGACACCATCCTGCTTTGGGGCGGTAGCCTGCAAAGCAAATTCGATGATTCACGCCTCGAAGCGTGGCGCAACCTGACCCGCTGGCGCCCCCTTGACGGCGTCATCTGGGCCCTCGACAAACCACAAAGCGCCGACCCCCGCGCCATGGACCATGGCATACGCCACCTGCAAACCCTGGCCCACAAGCTGCGCTGGCAGTTACCGCTGCACCTGTGGCAGGTCTGCGACAGTCAGTGGGACCAGAAAACACGCCAGACCCAGGCGGTGGGTTGTCTGTTGCCGACACGGTTGACGCCGGTGGCCGTGGAGAATGCTCTGCAAGACCTGTTGGAACCCCTGCGCGACTCTGGATGGGCGCAGATGCATGGAGCCATTCATCATGACTTCCTGCTGCGCCTGTCCCGCGATTTGCAGGTCGAGGGCATTGCCCGTTGGCGGCAGGCGCTGACGCCGTTGTTCCGGGTGTTTGCCCGTGGCGTGCCGTTGCGCGGGTTGTGGTTCAGCCTGCCGGTGCCGGGTGGCGAAGAAAAAAAGGGAAATACTGAGCACTTTTGGCACGCCACACCGCCCTGGGAGGGCGTGCTCGGTGACAAGACTGTTCACCGTCGCCGTTTGGGCTGGGGCGCCACGCGGATCAGTTATTCACTAGCAATGGGGCTGGCGCTGATCTGGGGCGCCGGCCTGCTGCTGTCCTTCGCCAGCAACCGCGTGCACATTGCCCAGATGCAGAGCACGTTGGTCTCTCTCGAACAGTCGCAGAGCCCCGACGAACAACTGCTGGCGTTCAACGAGTTAACCCGTGAACTGGGGCGCCTGGATTACCGCGCCGCGCACGGCACGCCCTGGTACCTGCGCTTCGGCCTCAACCAGAACGACCCAT
This sequence comes from Pseudomonas monachiensis, assembly GCF_047345015.1. Taxonomy (NCBI): domain Bacteria; kingdom Pseudomonadati; phylum Pseudomonadota; class Gammaproteobacteria; order Pseudomonadales; family Pseudomonadaceae; genus Pseudomonas; species Pseudomonas monachiensis. The sequence goes on along the minus strand of NZ_CP178857.1, from coordinate 4,198,935 downwards.
TGCTGGAGACGCTGTGGCCGCGCTACGTCGACGCCAACCAGCGGTTGCTGCGCGACCCGGCCGTGGCCAGGCTGCAGCAGCAACTCAAGGCGCTGATCCAGTTGCCGCCGGACAGCCCCGAACGCGCCAGGCGTGCCCCGCAAGCCTACGCGCAGCTCAAGGCCTACCTGATGATGGCGCGCCCGGAAAAAGCCGACGCAACTTTCCTCGCCAAGGTGCTGGTCGAGACCCAGGCGCAGCGCGCCGACATGACGCCGGGGCTCTGGCAGGGCCTGTCACCCGGCCTCTGGCAGTTTTATGCCGAGCAACTGGCCGCCCATCCGGCCTGGCGTATCGAGGCTGACCCGACGCTGGTGGCCCAGGCCCGTCAGGTACTGCTCGGCCAGCTTGGCCAGCGCAATGCCGAAGCCAGCCTGTACCGCCAGGTGCTCGATGCGGCGGCCAATCACTACCCGGCCCTGAGCTTGCCGCAGATGGTCGGCGACACCGACGCCCGCGCGCTGTTCACCACCACGGCCAGCGTGCCCGGGGTGCTCACCCGCCAGGCCTGGGAGGGCCAGGTCCGCCAAGCCATCGACGAGGTGGCCGAGGCCCGCCGCGAGGAGATTGACTGGGTGCTCAGCGACAATCCCGCCAGCCTCGCCGCCGACTTGAGCCCGGAGCAACTCAAGGAACGCCTGACCGAGCGCTACTTTCAGGACTACGCCAGCGCCTGGCTGAACTTCCTCAATCGCCTGGACTGGCAACCGGCAGGCAGCCTGGATCAGGTGATCGACCAGTTGACCCTGATGAGCGACGTGCGCCAGTCGCCGCTGATCGCGCTGATGAATACCCTGGCGTATCAGGGCCAGGCCGGCACTCGCGGCCCGGCCCTGGGTGCGTCGTTGATCCACTCCGCGCAGAAGCTGATGACCCAGGACAAGGTGCCGCTGATCGACCAACAAGTCCGCGGCGCGAGCGGTCCGCTGGACGCCACCTTCGGTCCGCTGCTGGCGCTGTTGGGCAAGGAGGCCGAAGGCAAGAACGACAACGACCGGCTGAGCCTGCAGGCCTTCCTCACCCAAGTCACCCGGGTACGCCTGAAGCTGCAACAGGTAAGTAGCGCCGCCGATCCGCAGGAGATGACCCAGGCCCTGGCGCAAACCGTGTTCCAGGGCAAAAGCGTCGACCTCACCGACACCCGCGCCTACGGCAGCCTGATCGCCGCCAGCCTGGGGGCGGAGTGGGGCGGGGTCGGCCAGACCCTGTTCGTGCAGCCGCTGGAACAGGCCTGGCAAAGGGTGCTGCAGCCGTCGGCGGCAAGCCTCAATCGCCAGTGGCAACGGGCGATCGTCAGCGACTGGCACGGCGCGTTTGCCGGGCGTTACCCGTTCGTGGCGACCACCAGCGATGCGTCATTGCCGATGCTGGGGCAAATGATCCGTGCCGACTCCGGACGCATCGAGCAGTTCCTGCAACAGCAACTGGGCGGTGTGTTGCGCAAGGAAGGCCAGCGCTGGGTGGCCGACTCGCGGCACAGCCAGGGCTTGCGCATCAACCCGCGGTTTCTCGCGGCGCTCAATCAGCTCAGCCACCTGGCCGATGTGCTGTTCACCGACGGCGGTCTCGGCCTGGGGTTCGAGCTACGGGCCAAGCCGGTGCGCGATGTGGTGCAGACCACCTTCATCCTCAACGGCGAAAAACACCACTACTTCAACCAGAAGGAAAGCTGGCAACGCTTCAGCTGGCCAGGCTACAGCGACCGTCCGGGGGTGAGCCTGACCTGGACCAGCGTGCAGGCCGGCGAGCGTCTGTTTGGTGATTACCAGGGTACTTGGGGCTTGATCCGCCTGCTCGAACAGGCTCGGGTCACCACGCTGGACGACGGCGACAGCCACTACCGCGTGCAGCTCAAGGCCCCGGACGGCCTGGGCCTGACCTGGCACCTGCGCACCGAACTGGGCGCGGGACCGCTGGCGCTGCTCAAGCTGCGCGGCTTCAAGCTGCCGACGCAGATTTTTCTTGCCGAGGGTGAAAAGGTGCCGCGCTGATTTCGACCCCTGGCAACATATTTGTTGGTGAAGCGTGCGATGGAGTGGGTCAGGTAGTTGATTTTTACTGCCGGTGGTCAGGTAGCAAACAATCGGCTCGCGGAAATGTAAAAAAGGCCGGTGATCTGCGCGATCACCGGCCTTTTTTACAGCTGTTGCTTAGACGCGTTCAAAAATCGCCGCAATCCCCTGGCCACCACCGATGCACATGGTCACCAGCGCGTAACGGCCGCCGGTGCGGTGCAGTTCGTGGATGGCCTTGGTGGCGATGATCGCGCCGGTTGCGCCCACCGGGTGGCCCAGGGCGATGCCCGAACCGTTCGGGTTGACCTTGGCCGGATCAAGATCGAGTTCCTGGCTGACGGCGCAGGCCTGGGCGGCGAAGGCGATGTTGGCTTCGATCACGTCCAGGTCGGCGACGGTCAGGCCAGCGCGCTTGAGCGCCAGGCGGGTGGCCGGGATCGGGCCCAGGCCCATGAATTCCGGTTCGACGCCGGCGTGGGCGTAGCTGACCAGGCGGGCGAGGGGTTTCAGGTTGTTGGCCTGGACCGCGTTGCCGCTGGCCATGACCAGTGCGGCGGCGCCGTCGTTGAGGCCCGAGGCGTTGCCGGCGGTGACCGAGCCGTCCTTCTTGAACGCAGGCTTCATCGCCGCCAGCTGTTCCAGGGACGTGGCGCGTGGATGCTCGTCGACGCTGAACAGTTTGACGCCTTTGCGATCCTGGATTTCCACGGTCGCGATCTGCTCGCTGAAGTAGCCGTTGGCAATCGCGTGGGCCGCGCGTTTCTGGTCTTCGAATGCCAGGGCGTCCTGCATTTCGCGGGTGATGCCGTTGCGTGCGGCGACGTTCTCGGCGGTGATGCCCATGTGGATGCCATGGAAGGGGTCATGCAGGATGCCGAGCATGTAGTCGATGACCTGGGCGTTGCCCATGCGCGAACCCCAACGGGCGGATGGCATCAGGTACGGGCCGCGGCTCATGGATTCGGCACCGGCACCGACGACGATGTCGGCATCGCCGAGCATCAGGGTCTGGGCGGCGTTGATGATCGCTTGCAGGCCCGAACCGCACAGGCGGTTGACGTTGTAGGCCGGGGTTTCCTTCGGAATGCCGGCGTTCATCGCCGCGACGCGGGAGATGTAGGCATCGCGGGTTTCGGTCGGGATCACGTTGCCCATCACCAGATGGCCAACGAGCGCCGGGTCCACGGCGGCTCGCTCCAGGGCGGCCTTTACGGCCGTGGTCGCGAGGTCGGCCGGTGGCACGTCCTTGAGCGAACCGCCGAATGTACCGATGGCGGTACGGGCGGCGCTGACGACGTAGATTTCTGGAGTGTTCATGGCTGGTTTCCTTTCGGTGGATTCTTATCTGTACTGCGATTGAGCAGGGCGTTCAAGGCGGTTTTCGCCTCGTCGGTATTCAGGCGCTGAATGAACAGCGTGTTTTCTTCGCGCAGGGTGGCTTCCAGTTCGGCCAGGGAAGCCTGTTTCATCAGCTGCCGGGACTGGCGCAAGGCTTGCTGGGGCATGGCCAGGAAGCGCTGGGCGATTTTTGTCGCCGCCGCCAGGCATTGTTCGCCGTCATCGAAGGCTTCGTTGGCCAAGCCCCAGGCCACCGCTTCGTTGCCGTCCAGGCCGTTGCCCAACAGCAGCAGGCTCGCGGCGCGGGCGTGACCGAGGCGGCGGGGCAGCAACAGGCTGGCGCCGAATTCGGGGCACAGGCCGATGTTGACGAACGGCATGCGCAGCTTGGCGTTGCGGGTGACCAGTACCTGATCGCAATGCAGCAGCAAGGTGGTGCCGATGCCGATGGCCGCCCCGCAGACTGCCGCGATCAGCGGTTTTTGCAGGCGCGTAACGACCTTCATCAAATAGAACGCCGGGGCGTCCAGATGAGTGGGCGGATTTTGCAGGAAATCCACCAGGTCGTTGCCGCTGGTGAAGCACGCCGGGCCACCGGTGAGGATGATCACGCCGGTCTGCGGGTCTTCGTCGGCGGCCAGCAACAGCTCGGCCAGTTGCGTGTACATAGCGTTGTTCAGTGCGTTGAGCTTGTCCGGACGGTCGATGGTCAGCGTCAACACGCCGTCGCGTTGCTCGTGTTTGATCAGGTCGGTCATCGCAGGCTCTGCAGGGTCGGTTCAGGGCTGCCACTTTAAGCGCCGGACAAACTCCGGATCTATGGCAAAACGGGTCAACTGCACTGCCGCTTTTTGCCATGCCGGTGCGCCAAAAAGCGACACACACCCATTCGGGGTATGGCCGCGCCCGGCGAATCGACCAATAGTGAGGGCATCCGCTCATCCAGAGCCGAACTCGCTATAAGGTGCATTTGCTATGGGCAAGACGCTGCTTAAGGTGATTTCCAGTCTGTTTGTTGTACCGCTGACCTTTCATGCCTACGCCGCCGAGGTGGACGGCAGTAATACGCTGCGGCTGTACAACTGGGCGGACTACATCGGTGAAAAAACCATCGCCGATTTCGAAAAGGCCAGCGGTATCAAGGTGGTCTACGACACCTTCGATTCTTATGAAACGGTACAGGCCAAGCTGCTCACCGGCCACTCCGGTTATGACCTGATCGTGTTGAACGCCTCCCTGGCGCCACCGCTGATCAAGGCCAAGGTGTTCCAGCCGCTGGACAAGAAGCTGCTGCCGGGCTGGACCAACCTGGACCCGAAAGTCCTGGAGGATCTGCAAGGGTATGACCCGGGCACCGCCTACTCGGCGCCTTATACCTGGGGCAGCAACGGCGTCACCTACAACGTCGACAAGATCAAGGAACGCATGCCGGACGCGCCGATCGGCTCGCTGGCGATGATCTTCGACCCCAAGATCGTCTCGCGCTTCGCCGATTGCGGCGTGACCCTGCTCGATGCCCCGACCGAAGTCATCCCCATGGCCCTGAAGTACCTGGGACGCGACCCGAGAAGCGCCGCACCGGAGGATCTGAAAGCCGCCCAGGACTTGCTGCTGTCGGTACGGCCGTACATCCGCAAGTTCGACTCGGTCAATTACCTGACCAGCCTGCCCAACGGCGACGTGTGCATGGCCATGACCTGGTCCGGCGACTACGCCACCGCCATGGCCCGCGCCGCGGAAGCCAAGAAGAAGATCGACCTGGCCTACTTCATCCCCAAGGAAGGCTCGCTGATCTGGTTCGACAACCTGTACATCCCCGCCGACGCGCCCCACGTCGTTAATGCCCACAAGTTTCTCGAGTACCTGATGCAGCCGCAGGTGATGGCGGACGTGAGCGATTTCATCAACTACGCCAACAGCAACGCCGCCGCCACGCCGTTGTTGAACGCCGATGTGCGCAACAACCCGGCGATCTATCCCGATGCGCAAACTCGCGAGCGGCTGTTTCCGCAGAAGACCCAGGACGCCAAGGACATGCGGGCGATTACCCGGGTCTGGAGCACGGTGAAAAGCGGCATCTGATGGGTTCGATCGTTAGTCATTTCGATTAGAGGTTTATTTATGGCAACGCCTACACGCAGCGTTTTTTCCCCAGCGGACGAGTCCCGGCTGGTCAAGGCCGACAAGGCTCACCATATGCACGGCTATCACGTGTTCGACGAACACGCCGAGCAGGGTTCCTTGAACATCGTCGCAGGCGATGGCGCCTATATCTACGACACCCAAGGCAACCGCTTTCTCGATGCGGTGGGCGGCATGTGGTGCACCAACATCGGTTTGGGCCGTGAAGAAATGGCCGAGGCCATCGCTGACCAGGTCCGTCAGTTGGCCTATTCGAATCCGTTTTCCGACATGTCGAACAACGTGGCGATTCAGCTGTGCGAAAAACTCGCAAGCCTGGCCCCCGGCGACCTCGACCATGTGTTCCTCACCACCGGCGGCTCCACCGCCGTGGACACTGCCTACCGGCTGATCCAGTACTACCAGAACTGCCGTGGCAAACCCGAGAAGAAGCACGTCATCGCACGGTTCAACGCCTATCACGGCTCCACCACCCTGACCATGTCGATCGGCAACAAGGCGGCCGACCGGGTGCCGGAGTTCGATTACGCCAACCCGCTGATCCACCACGTCTCCAACCCCAACCCGTACCGCGCCCCTGATGGAATGGACGAGGCGCAGTTCCTCGAGTTCCTGGTCAAGGAATTCGAAGACAAGATCCTCTCGATTGGCGCGGACAAGGTCGCCGGGTTTTTCGCCGAGCCGATCATGGGCTCGGGCGGAGTGATCATTCCGCCCCAGGGCTATCTCAAGCGCATGTGGGACGTCTGCCAGCGCTACGACATTTTGTTCGTCGCCGACGAAGTGGTGACCTCGTTCGGGCGCCTGGGCAAGTTCTTTGCCTCTTATGATGTGTTCGACGTGCAGCCCGACATCATCACCACCGCCAAGGGCCTGACCTCGGCCTACCTGCCACTGGGTGCGTGCATCTTTTCCGAACGCATCTGGAAAGTCATCGCCGAACCGGGCAAGGGCCGCTGCTTCACCCACGGTTTCACCTACAGCGGGCATCCGGTGTGCTGCACGGCGGCGCTGAAGAACATCGAGATCATCGAGCGGGAAAACCTGCTGGCCCATGTCGATACGGTGGGCGCTTATCTGGAGGAGCGCCTGGCAACCCTGCGGGGCTTGCCGCTGGTGGGGGATGTGCGCTGCCAGAAACTCATGGCCTGCGTGGAGTTCGTCGCCGATAAACGCACCAAGGCGCTGTTCCCCGACGAGATCAACATTGGCGAGAAAATCCATGTGCGGGCCCAGGCCCGGGGCTTGCTGGTGCGGCCGATCATGCACCTCAACGTGATGTCGCCACCATTGATCCTGACGTTTGCCCAGGTCGATGAAATCGTCGAGACCCTGCGCGAATGCATTCTGGAGGTGGCCGCCGAGCTTGAAGCGAGCGGACAGTACGCGGGCCAATGATTTCGTCAGTCAGGCTGTTACCAAGGGCTTGTCCAGCCGCTAGACTGCGGGGCATGAGCAAACCAGACGACGATACGCTGATCGCGGTGCCCTTCGGGGCATTGCACAAATGGCATGGGGGAATGCGCGAGGCATTCGCCCATGTCGATGAGCCCGACGCCCTGCAACACCTGGCGTCAGCGTTGGCGCAACTGGTGTCCGTCGAGTCGATGATGATCAGCCTGGAGCGCAAGGACCGCGCGCCCCAGTTGCTGCATCAGCGCGGGATCGCCCAGGAGTATCAGGTGTCGATCCTGGAACGCTATTTTGCCGGGGGTTATTTGCTCGACCCGTTCTGCCTGGCGGTGGAGCAGGGCTTGGCGCAAGGCTTCTATCACCTGGAGGAAATTGCCCCGGACAATTTCTTCGACAGTGACTACTACAAATCCTATTACCTGAAGGCTGGCTGTTCGGAAGACAGCTACTACATCGTCGATACCGGCAATGACACGAAGATTTCCGTCAGCCTCTATCAGGGCTTCGGCGGTGAATGCCTGAGCGCCGAACAGCTGAACCTGCTGCGCGCCGTGGAACCGCTGGTGCGCGAATTCATCAGCGAATTCAGTCAACGGGGCATGCTGCGCAGTCGCGAGATCCAGTGCGATAAAGACCAGGGCCTGCGCGATGATCTCAAGCACCGGGTGCAGTCGGCGTTCGAGCATTTCGGCAGTGACTTGCTCACCGAGCGCGAGCGGCAAGTGGCGCACATGATCCTGCGTGGGCATTCGGTGAAATCCACGGCCAGCCAGATGAACATCTCACCGGAAACCGTGCGCATGCACCGCAAGAACCTGTACCTGAAGCTGGAGGTGGGTTCGCAGTCGGAGTTGTTTGCGCTGTTTATCGAGTGGTTGCGCAGGCATTAACAAGCAAAAGATCGCAGCCTGCGGCAGCTCCTACACCGATCCGGTACAACCGCCATTTCGCGAATGCACCCAATCCCTGTAGGAGCTGCCGCAGGCTGCGATCTTTTGACTTTAAGGATTAGTCCTCACGCTTGACCACCAAAGTCAAAATGTCATAACTGGCTACCAACTCACCCAACTGGTTGGTCACTTCCACATCCCAAGCCACCACCCCTTGCGGAACGCCTTGCGGGCTCTTCTTGCCCTGGTCGATCTTGCGTTTGCAGGTCAGGCGCGCCTGGATGGTGTCGCCGATGCCGACCGGGTTGATGAAGCGCAGGGTGTCGAGGCCGTAGTTGGCCAGCACCGGGCCGACGCCAGGGGAGACGAACAGGCCGGCCGCCGCCGACAGTACGAAGTAGCCGTGGGCGATGCGCTTGCCGAACTGCGATTCCTTGGCGGCGATGTCGTCGAAGTGCATGTAGAAGTGGTCGCCCGACAGGCAGCCGAAATTCACCAGGTCCGCTTCGGTGACGGTGCGGCGGTGAGTCAGCAGCGATTCGCCGATCTGCAGGTCCTGGAAGTGGCGACGGAACGGATGTACCTCGGTCTCGATGACCTTGGCCCCGCGCACGTACTCACCGGTGACCGCCGCCAGCATGGTTGGCGAACCTTGCACCGCCGCGCGTTGCAGGTAGTGTTTCACCGCGCGCAGGCCGCCGAGTTCTTCACCACCGCCGGCACGCCCCGGGCCGCCGTGCTTGAGTTGTGGCAGCGGCGAGCCGTGGCCGGTGGATTCGCCGGCACAATGGCGATCCAGTACCAGCAAACGACCGTGCCAGGCCGCCGCGACCGGGATGGCCTTGGCGGCGATTTGCGGATCCTTGGTCACCAGGCTGGCCACCAGGCTGCCTTTGCCGCGCGCGGCCAGGGCCAGTGCTTCGTCCAGATCGTCGTAGGCCATCAGGGTGCTGACCGGGCCGAACGCTTCGATGTCGTGGGCACCGCCCTCGGCATGGGGGTCGCGGGCCTGCAACAGGGTCGGAGCAAAGAACGCGCCTTTGTCGACATTTTCACCACGGGGTTCGAAACCATCGCGGGCACCGAACAGCATGTCACTGCTCTGCAACAGCGCTTCCAGGCGTTCGGCCACGTCTTTGTGCTGGTCGTGGGAAGCCAGTGCGCCCATGCGCACGCCTTCCACCGACGGATCACCGACCACCACTTTGGCCAGGCGATCACGCAAGCGGGTAGCAACTGCATCGATGTGTTTGGCCGGCACGACGGCGCGGCGGATGGCGGTGCATTTCTGCCCGGCCTTGGTGGTCATTTCCCGGGCGACTTCCTTGATGAACAGCTCGAACTCTTCATCATCCGGGGTCACGTCCGGGGCGAGAATGGCGCAGTTCAGTGAGTCGGCTTCGGCGTTGAACGGCACCGAATTGCGGATCAGGTTCGGGTTGACCCGCAGCTTGGCCGCGGTGTCGGCGGAACCGGTGAAGGTCACCACGTCCTGGCCTTGCAGGCGGTCAAGCAGGTCGCCGGTGCTGCCGATGATCAGTTGCAGGCTGCCCGCCGGCAGCAGGCCGGATTCGTCCATCAGGCGCACCACGGCTTCGGTCAGGTAGCTGGTGGCGCTGGCCGGTTTGACGATGCACGGCATGCCGGCGAGGAAGCTCGGGGCGAACTTTTCCAGCATGCCCCAGATCGGGAAGTTGAACGCGTTGATGTGCACCGCCAGACCGCCGCGAGGCACCAGAATATGAGTGCCGGCGAAGGTGCCCATTTTGCTCAGCTGCATGGCCGGGCCTTCGTGGACAATATTGCCCGACGGCAGCTCCCGCGAACCGAGGCTGGCATAGGTAAACAGCGTGCTGTTGCCGCCCTCGATGTCGATCCAGCTGTCGGCGCGGGTCGCGCCGCTGTGGTGGGAAATCGCGTAGAGCTGTTCTTTGCGCTCGCTCAGGTACAAGGCCAAAGCCTTGAGACGCTGGGCGCGTTGCTGGAAGTCCAGCGCCATCAAGCCGCTGATGCCCTGGCGACGGCCATGTTCGATGGCCTCGGCGAAGTCCGGGCGCTCCTCATGGGTGCGGGCGATTTCATGGCCGTCAATGGCACTGCGCAGCACTTGTGCGCCCTGTTGGCCGATCCAGCGACCGGCGATGAAACTCTGCAGGGTAGGGGCATGCAGGGTAGGGGCGTGAGACATCACGATTGCTCCTGGTTATGAAGGGGTGTGGCGCGGTCGCGACCGCGCCATTCGGGAATTACCAAAGCGCCAGGGTGTAGCCGACGATCAGCCGGTTTTCATCCAGGTCGGTCGTCAAGCCATTGCCGGAACGGAAGGTCACGTTGCGCCAGCGCAGGCTGACGTTCTTGAACACACCGCTCTGGATGACGTAGTTGATATCGGTGTCGCGCTCCCATTCGCTGCCGTTGTCGACCCTGCCCGCGTTGACATGGCTGCCGTCGGTGTAGCGGGTCATGAAGGTCAGGCCGGGAATGCCTTGCGCCGCGAAGTCATAGTCGTAACGCAGCTGCCAGGAATCCTCGTCGGCGCGGGTAAAGGTGTTGAAGGTCACCAGGTTGACCACGTACGGATCGCCGCCGTTGAGGAACGGAAAGGCGCTGTCGCCGGACAATTGCTGGTAGGCGGCACTGACCTTGTGGGCTCCGTGGGACAGCGTGAACATGCCGTTGAAGTTGCGGTTGTCGATGCGCCCGGCCCGTTCGGCGCCGTCGCCCCGGCTGTCGAAATAACGCAGGTCGCTGCGCAGGTTGAAGCCGTTGCCCAGCGGTTGCGTATGCACCAGTCCGGCGAATTGCTGGCGATAGATCTGGTCGAGCTTGCCGTAGTAGTAGCTCAGGTTCAGTTGCGGACTGAACGCGTAGCTGCCGCCGCCGAAGTCGAAGCTATCGCTGGTGGCGGCGGCGTAGCCGATGTCATCGTTGCTGGAGGAGTCGCGCAGGTTGGCCTTGGTCAGGCGTCCGGCATTTACCGTCAGGCCGTCGATTTCCTGGCTGGTCAGCAAGCCACCTTCAAAGGTCGAGCTCAACAAGCGTGTGTCGTTGTAGGTCACCACTGGCAACAAGGGTTGCAGGGTGCCGAGCTTCAACACGCTTTTGGAGACCCGCAATTTGCCGGTCAGGCCCAGTTCGCTGTAATTGTCGTCGGGCTCATGGCTCTGCGGGCCGAACGGCAGCAGGCCGGTACCACGGCGGTCGGGACTGGAGTCGAGCTTGAGCCCCAGCTCCCCCAGTGCGTCGAGACCGAAACCGAAGGTGCCGTCGGTGAACCCGGACTCAATGCGCGCAGTGAATCCCTGGGCCCATTCTTCGGCCTTGGATTGCGGCGCGTTGTCCTGACGGAAGTCACGGTTGATGTATTGGTTGCGCATATCAATACGGGCCTTGCTGTCGCCGATGAAGTCGGCCATGGCGCTGGGGGCGATCATGGGCAGAGTCAATGCGGCGGCCAGTGAAAACAGTGATGGGTAAGACGTGGTACGTGCGGGTGTCATTATTTTTATTCCCTGCCAACTGTTCGGTCGTCGTTTAGTGTTTGCTGGCGCCGGTGGCACCGATGCCGGTCATCGAGCGGATGAACTGCGCCAGATAACGGCCACGCTCAAGGGCTGCACGGGGCGAGGTGTCGGTGACGGAAAACAGCCATGCACTGAAGAACGCCAGGCTCATGGAAAACAGTGCCGGGTTGGAGTACGGGAACAGCGCCTTGTCGTGATGCATCACGTTGACCCACACCGCGGGGCTCAGCACCAGCAACACAATCGCCGAAACCAGTCCGGACAGACTGCCGAGGACCGCGCCGCGGGTGGTCAGGCCTTTCCAGTACATCGAGAGGAACAGCACCGGGAAATTCACCGACGCGGCGATGGCCAGCACCAGGCCCGAGAGGAAGGCGATGTTCTGCGATTCGAACAGCAGGCCGAGGATGATCGCCAGCACACCGATGCACAGGGTGGCGATTCGCGACACGCGCATCTCTTGCTGCTCGCTCGCCTGGCCCTTGCGCATCACGCAGGCATACAGGTCGTGGGACACGGCCGAGGCGCCGGACAGCGCCAGCCCGGCAACCACCGCCAGGATGGTGGCGAAGGCGACGGCCGAGATGAAGCCGAGGAACAGGTTGCCGCCTACTGCCTGGGCCAGGTGCACGGCGATCATGTTGCCGCCGCCGATGATCGCGCCGCTGGCGTCACGGAACGCCGGATCGGTGCCGACCATGACGATGGCGCCGAAGCCGACGATGATCAGCAGCAAGTAGAAGTAGCCGATGAAACCGGTGGCGTAGAACACGCTTTTACGCGCTTCCCTGGCATCGCTGACGGTGAAGAAGCGCATCAGGATGTGCGGCAGGCCGGCGGTGCCGAACATCATGCCCAGCCCCAGGGAAATCGCGTCGATCGGGTTGGACAGCAAACCGCCGGGGGCCATGATCGCGTTGCCCTTGGCATGCACGGCGGTGGCACCGGCAAACATCGCCTCAGTGCTGAAACCGAAGTGCTTGAGCACCATGAACGCCATGAAGCTGGTGCCGAACAACAGCATCACCGCCTTGATGATCTGCACCCAGGTGGTGGCGAGCATGCCGCCGAAGGTCACGTAGAACACCATCAACACGCCGACCAGCATCACCGCATAGAGGTAGTCGATGCCGAACAGCAACTCGATCAGCTTGCCGGCGCCGACCATTTGCGCCACAAGGTACATCAGGGCCACGGTCAGGGTGCCGAAGGCCGAGGTCAGGCGCACCGGGGTCTGTTCCAGGCGATAGGAAACCACGTCGGCAAAGGTGTACTTGCCCAGGTTACGCAGGCGTTCGGCAATCAGGAACAGGATGATCGGCCAGCCGGCCAGCACGCCCAGGGCGTAGAGCAAACCATCGTAGCCATTGAGGAACATCATCGCGGAGATGCCGAGGAACGAGGCTGCCGAGATCATGTCGCCGGCAATCGCCAGGCCGTTCTGGAAACCGGTCATGCCGCCGCCAGCGGTGTAAAAGTCGCTGGTTGAGCGGGTGCGAAGTGCCGCCCAGCGAGTGACGCCAAGGGTGAACAGTACGAACACCAGGAACATGCCGATGGCGTTCCAGTTCAGCGGACGGGACGCGCCGTCGGCGGCCATCGCAACATCAGTGACAGCCGCCAGCGGCAGCAGGAACAGCGCGAGAAGGCGGTTCATCGGGCGCACTCCTGCTTGAGTTTTTCATTCAGCGGGTCGATCACGTTGTTGGCGCGATAGACATAGAACCCGGTCAGCGCAAAGGCCAGCCCGACGATGACGACACCCACCAGCATGCCCACGGTGGTCACGCCGCCGCTCAAGGATTGGCCGAGGGTAGAAGGGGAGAAAGCCACCAACAGCACGAAGCCGTAGTAAATCACCAGCATGGCCAGGCTCAGTGACCAGTACAGCTTCTGTTTACGGCGAACCAGCTGGATGAAATCCGGGTGCTGGCGAATGAGTTCTACTTCCTGGGGTGTCATGACGCGCGCTCCTTTGTTGTTTTTGTTTTGGGTGAAACGGTTGAAAAGATCGCAGCCTGCGGCAGCTCCTACACAGGCATCCGGGCAAGCACATCCCCTGTAGGAGCTGCCGAAGGCTGCGATCTTTCAGAGCTGATCGAAATCCAGCACCACCTTGTCGCTGATCGGGAAGGCCTGGCACGACAGCACGTAGCCGGCGGCCACTTCGTAGTCTTCCAGGGCGTGGTTGCTGTCCATTTCCACTTCGCCTTCGATGACCTTGCACTTGCAGGTCGAGCACACGCCGGCCTTGCACGAGTAGGGCAGCTCCGCACCTTGCTCGTTGCCCGCTTCGAGGATGCTCATGCTGTTGCGCGGCAGGTCGAAGGCCAGGGCGCGGCCGTCGCTGATCACGGTGATCTGGCTGACCGCCGCATCCACTTGCCGGGCGGCTTCGCGGGCGGCGCGTTTTTGCTCGCTGCCGGCGGCGGCGAACAGTTCGAAATGGATGCGCTCAGGTTGCATGCCCTTGGCCTTGAGGCTGTCGCGCACGGTCTCGGTCATTTCCTGCGGGCCGCAGATGAATGCCGCGTCGAGGGCTTTGACGTCGAGCCAGCGGCTGAACAGTTGCTCGCACTTGTCGGCGTTGATCCGGCCGTTGTACAGGTCGACATCCTGCTGCTCGCGGCTGAACACGAAGATCAGGTTCAGGCGTTGCAGGTAGCGGTTTTTCAGGTCTTCGAGCTGCTCGCGGAACAGCGCGCCGGAGCTGGAGCGGTTGCCGTACAGCAGGGTGACGCGGCTGTGGAGCTCGGTTTGCAGGGTGGTCTTGATGATCGACAGGATCGGCGTGATGCCGCTGCCCGCCGCCACGGCCAGGTAATTGCCATGGCGTGCCGGGTCGAGTTCGACGCAGAAGTGCCCGGCCGGTGGCATCACTTCCAGGGTGTGTCCGGCTTTCAGCTGTTCGTTGGCAAACGCCGAGAAGCGTCCGCCGGTGACACGTTTGACGGCAATGCGCAGTTCACCGTCGTTGACCCCTGTGCAGATCGAATAGGAGCGGCGTACTTCTTCGCCGTCCAGTTGGGTGCGCATCACCAGGTGCTGGCCCTGGGTGAAGTGGAAGCTGTCCTGCAAGTGCTGCGGAATCTCGAAGGCGATGGACACCGCGTCACGGGTCTCGGCGCGCACGTCCTTGATGGTCAGGCTGTGAAATTTGCTCATTGTTGTTCTCCAGCTGGGACGGCCGATTCGCCGCTCAGATGCACTTGAAATAGTCGAACGGTTCCCGGCAATCGACGCAGCGGTACAGCGCCTTGCAGGCGGTGGAGCCGAACTGGCTGAGGACCTCGGTGTGGGCGCTGCCGCATTGCGGGCACACAACCTGCGGGCTTTCGCCGAGCAGGCTGCGTTTGCTGGTGCTGCCCTCGGGCGGTGCGATGCCGTAGGCGCGCAGGCGTTCGCGACCGCTGGCGCTGATCCAGTCGGTGGTCCAGGCCGGGGTCAACTTGCGCTCCAATTGCGGCGCCTTGAATCCGGCGAGTTCCAGCGCTTCGCGGATGTCGCTCTCGATCACTTCGGTGGCGGGGCAACCGGAGTAGGTCGGCGTGACCACCACGTGCAGGTGGCCGGCCTGCCAGTCCAGGTCCCGGACGATGCCCAGGTCGACCACGCTGACCACGGGCACTTCCGGGTCCATGACCTCTGCCAGAATCGCCCACGCGGCAGCCAGGTCGGTCGGTTGAGCCGGCCGGGCACCGAGGTCGCTGGCGATCAGCTCACCAGGTTGCATCGGGGTACGCTCGTGGCAGGAACTGCATTTCGGCCAGCAGGATGCCCAGGTGTTCGGTGTGCAGGCCCTTGCGTGCATTCAGATAGAAGTAGTTCGGCGCCGCAGGAACGGGCAGGGTAGCGCTGGTGAAAATCTGCTCGACCTTGGCCTGCCACTGGGCGGCCACGCTGGCGATGTCCGGGGTGATGCCGGCTTCGCACAAGTGCTGCTCGCTGGCATCAAAGGCGATCAGTTCGACGGTGAAGCGCCAGACTTCGGGGATGGCCGCGAGCATGCGCTTGTGGCTTTCCTCGGTGCCGTCACCCATACGCTCGATCCACTCGCCGGAGCGGCGCAGGTGGTAAGTCACTTCCTTCACCGCCTTGGCGGCGATCCCGGCAATGCGTTCGTCGCTGGACTGGCTCAGGCCCTGCAGCACCGGCAGATGCCAGGCGTCATACAGGAACTGTTTGAGCATGGTCACCGCGAAGTCGCCGTTGGGTTGTTCCACCAGCAGCAGGTTGCGATAGGCGCGCTCGTCGCGACGGAACGCCAGGTCATCGGCATCGCGGCCGTCGTCCAGCAGTTCAGCGGCGTATTCCAGCCAGTTGCGCGCCTGGCCCACGAGGTCGAGGCCGACGTTCATCAGCGCCAGCTCTTCTTCCAGCGCCGGGGCCTTGCCGCACCATTGGCACAGGCGCTGGCCCTGGATCAGGGTGCTGTCGCCGAGGCGCAGCAGGTATTCGATCAGATCAGTCTTGTTGTCCATGGTCGACCTCACATGTGCCCGACTTCGGCCGGCAGCTCGTAGAAGCTGGCGTGGCGGTAGACCTTGTCGTCCGACGGATCGAACAGCGGGTCTTTTTCGTCTGGCGACGAGGCGGTGATCAATGCCGAAGGCACCACCCACAGGCTCACGCCTTCGCTGCGACGGGTGTAGAGCTCGCGCGCGTTCTCGATGGCCATGGTGGTGTCGGCGGCATGTACGCTGCCGACGTGCTTGTGGTTGAGGCCGTGCTTGCTGCGCACGAAGACTTCGAAGAGGGTCCACTCGGACATTTCAGTTACTCCACATCGATTGCTTCTGTAGGAGCTGCCGCAGGCTGCGATCTTTTGGCGGCTTCGAAACCGCTGAAGATCAAGATCAAAAGATCGCAGCCTGCGGCAGCTCCTACAGGGGGGCGGATTGCCTTATGCGGCGTTCTTGTTTTGTTTTTTGCGGGCGTGGGCGACGGCGGCTTCACGGACCCAGGCACCGTCTTCAATCGCCTTGCGGCGGGTGGCGACGCGTTCCTGGTTGCACGGGCCGTTGCCCTTGAGCACTTCGTAGAATTCGTTCCACTGGATTTCGCCGAAGTCGTAATGACCGCGTTCGGCGTTCCATTTCAGGTCCGGGTCGGGGCAGGTGCAGCCCAGCAGCTCCAGTTGCGGGATGGTCTGGTCGATGAAGCGCTGGCGCAGTTCGTCGTTGCTCTGGCGCTTGATTTTCCAGGCCATGGACTGGGCGCTGTTCGGCGAGTGTTCGTCGCTCGGGCCAAACATCATCAGCGACGGCCACCACAGGCGGTTGATCGCGTCCTGGACCATGTCTTTTTGCGCCTGGTTGCCGTGGCGCATCATGGTCAGGAGGATTTCGTAGCCCTGGCGCTGGTGGAAGCTCTCTTCCTTGCAGATGCGGATCATCGCCCGGGAGTACGGGCCGTAGGAGGTGCGCTGCAGCACCACCTGGTTGACGATCGCCGCGCCATCCACCAGCCAGCCCACCGCGCCCATGTCGGCCCAGTTCAGCGTCGGGTAATTGAAGATGCTCGAGTACTTGGCCTTGCCGCTGTGCAGCTTGGCGACTTCTTCGTCGCGGTCGGCGCCCAGGGTTTCCATGGCGCTGTACAGGTACAGGCCGTGGCCGGCTTCGTCCTGGATCTTGGCCATCAGTTGCAGTTTGCGTTTGAGCGACGGCGCGCGGGTGACCCAGTTGCCTTCGGGCAGCATGCCGACGATTTCGGAGTGGGCGTGCTGGGAAATCTGCCGGACCAGGGTCTGGCGATAGGCATCTGGCATCCAGTTCTTGGCTTCGATCTTGATTTCTGAATCGATTTTTTCCTGGAAGGCGCGTTCCTGTTCGGACATCTCCGAGAGGTCCTTGATGCGCTTGACGCCTGTTTCTACGAGCTGTGCGTACATTTTTGAGTTCCCGCCTTGAATCTGTTCTGGGGCATGGGGGACTTTATAAGCGATACAGAATTTAATATCAAACACAAAATGACGTGTCGTATTTGTTTTTTGTATCGCTTTGGGGGGTGGTTCTTTGGGAGGGGGTACATATCCGTTTCTTGGGTAGCGGCGGCTGGCGGTTTCGCCCTTACGGCGACTTACTTTTTTTACAAGCGCCTAAAAAAAGTAAGCAAAAAAACGCTCGCCCCGAACGTACGGCCCCTCGCTAAGGCTCGGGGTTCCTTCGCTCCGGCATTCATCCGGGGGCATCGCCTCCGGTCGGCTTCGCTCGACCTCCTCTCGATGTGTTCGGCTGCGCCGAACGGCGCTGCGCGCCCATCCCCGGATGAACGCCTCCGCTCAGCCTGCCGAGGGGGCGGGTGGATCAAGATCAAGAGCTGCAGGCGAGCTAACGCTCGGCCTGATGAGTGGTGAGAAGCGGCGCGGTGTGAGCTGCTCTGCTTTTGCTCTTCTGTGGGAGCGAGCTTGGTCCGGGCGGCGTTCCGACGATGGCGGCCTGCCAGCCGACCTGGTTTTTGCAGATGTCCCCAATCCCTGTGGGAGCTGGCTTGCCTGCGATGGCGGCCTAGCAGCCGACCAATCTTTCGCAGGCATACCCGGACCAACTGTGGGAGCGAGCCTGCTCGCGAAGGCGGCCCGACAGCCAACCGAAACCTTGCAGATGTACTGAATACCTGTGGGAGCGAGCTTGCTCGCGATGACGGCCTGCTAGTCGACCAGGTACCTCACAGACGAACGCACCCAACAACCAGGCCGGCCGGTGGGCCGCCTCGGACGCTGTTGCGGTGTACGCCCGTTCGTGAGACCGAGTGGAGGTTCTGCGCAGTGGACAACCCGGCATGGATGCCGGGTTAGCCGCCGCCGGCCATGGATGGCCGATGGCGGCGGGCCCACGGAGCAGGACCGGAGCGAGGGTATGCCGAGCCTTGGCGAGGCACCGAACGTAAGGGGCAAGAGCCCTTGGTTACTTGGGGCTTTTCCAAGTGACCCGCTGTAAGAGCGGAACCATAGGTGGCCGTTATCGGAGAAACGGATATGTATACAAACACCAAAAAAGTGGCATTTCGTAACTAAACACTACCGATAAAGACTTTCTGAGAATGCATCGGGGCGAATGGGGTTGAAAAGTGTGCCTGCAATAATCTGATTATCTTAAGAAAATAACAGGCAGTAGGAGTGTGATGTAAGGCTATTCATGAAACTAAACATGATTTTTCCTACGGTTCGAGATGTTGACGATTGGTTTCAAGGTGATTAGCTTTGCAAATGAAGTCAAACGACTTTAACCAAAATAAACTAAGGGGTTATTGTTGTGCGCAATACCGAATTAAGCTTCAAGGGAAAAATATTTATAAGTGCTTTTTCTGATCTTGAGTTGTTTTGCAGCACCAATAATATATCCAGATTCGTTGTGGGTAATGTAATGTACCAAACCAAAGGGGTAGAGCAGTGAGTTTCCCCAAGGTGAGCGGATATGGTTACTTGTGTGGGGTGCGATTTAGTAGTTCTGTGACACTTTGGATAGACTTCATTTTAATTTTTACAGTACTTACATTTGTATATGATGCATCTCCAAAAACTTTGGGGTACGCCGCCGCATTGTATGGGCTGCCAGCACTGTTCTTAGGGCCATTAATTGGGACGCTAGCAGATCATACTAGTCCTATAAAATTTTTACTAATAAGCTTCGCCTTCAGGTTTATCGTTGCCGGCCTTTTATTTGGTGCGGGCTCAGAAACTATTTTCTTAATATTGGTCTCCCTTAAGGGGATATCGAACCTCGGGTCTGGTGCAGCAGAAATAATTTTGACGAGAAAACTGCTAGCGAATAAAGACCTGGTCAGTAATATTTCACTGGTCACAGTAATGGATCAGTTTATTAAAGTCTGCTCACCTTTAGCTGCGGGTGTTATTGCTAGTACTTCTGACAAGGCGTATGGTTTTTTGATTTCCGCGTTATTTTCCCTCTTAGGGATACTCTGTGTGATTTTGCTTTCTTTGAATAATCGGCAGAGAAATATACACGAATCGGAGCTGCGATCCTTTGGGAGTTTAAAGGCTCTAAAAAAATTGTTAAGTACTGGTCCGTCAACGCAGCTGTTTTTTACCTGTGCTTTAGTTCAATCTGCCGTACTTGGATGTTATGATTCGCTACTGAGTCTACATATCAAAAACATTGGGCTGGAAGCCTACGCGTTTGGAGTGATTGTTAGCTCCACCGCGCTAGGTGGAATTGTTGCGGGTCTAACCTTTAAATTGGTTTATCCGCAAAGAATTTTTTTCTGTTCGACACTTTCCCTGCTTTTATTTGGTGTAATGGTAACCCTGGCAGGGTTAATAACTAAGTCGGGTGGTTTGGCGGCGCTTGTAATGTTGATACTGGTTTTTTTTATTGCTGGTTATGCATATGGGCTGACTTCTTTAGGGTTTGGTATAACCCTTCAAAAGTACTGCCCTTTATCTAATTTAGGTACGGTGTCCGCAACCGCTCGTAGTTTGATGTTGATATTTATGATTGCTGGGCCGATTTTTGGTGCCTGGCTTTCAACACTTCTTTCAATCGCCGGCGTACTTGTCGCCTCTGGTGTTGGTGCAATTTTTTTTGGTGTGTTGCTGCATATAAAATATCGCGATAATTATGCTTCCGAGATAATTCGTATATCAAGCGAGTAATATCCTCTCGAAATAATCAACCCTGAATTCTCCACGCGTCAGGCATGTGGCGGTTGTAATTCAACTTGGAAAATACAGGCAAGGAATGTTTGAAGGGCGTTAAGCGTACAATAACGTCCGGATTTGGTTGAGCCCTCCGGCAAAAAAAAGCCCCGCAAAAAGCGGGGCCATAAAGGGTGCAGCAGTCATGCTTTAGGACGTTTATCCAGCACGTGGCAAGCCTTGCCCTCCGACCGCTTGATCGAATGAAACGGCTGCAAAACAATCCGCGAACTGATCCCGATGTACGTCTTGATGTGCTTGCTCAACTCCCCGCAAACAGCCTTCTGCTGTTCATCGGTCAGGTGCTGGTGCTCAGCCTTGAGCTCGACATGCACATCCACGCTGTCCAGGTTGCCATTGCGATACAGATGGATCTCATAGCACTCGGCAAGTTGTTTGACTTTCAGAACCTGTTCCTCGATCTGCGTCGGAAACACGTTGACCCCGCGGATGATCAGCATGTCATCGCTGCGCCCTGTGATCTTGTCGATGCGTCGCATCGGCCGTGCGGTGCCCGGCAGCAGGCGCGTCAGGTCGCGGGTGCGGTAGCGGATCATCGGCAGGGCTTCTTTGCTCAGGGAGGTGAACACCAGTTCGCCCATCTGCCCGTCCGGCAGCACTTCGCCGGTGACCGGGTCGATGATTTCCGGGTAGAAGTGGTCTTCCCAGATGGTCGGGCCGTCCTTGGTTTCCGCGCATTCCATGGCGACACCTGGCCCCATGATTTCCGACAGGCCGTAGATGTCCAGGGCGGTGATGCCCAGGCGTTGTTCGATGGCGCTGCGCAGTTCGGCGGTCCACGGCTCGGCGCCGAAGATGCCCAGGCGCAGGGCCAGTTTGTGCGGGTCGATGCCCTGGCGCTCGATTTCATCGGCGATGTTGAGCATGTAGGACGGCGTGACCATGATGATGTCCGGCTGGAAATCCTTGATCAGTTGCACCTGTTTTTCGGTCTGGCCACCGGACATCGGAATTACCGTGCAACCCAGGCGTTCGGCGCCGTAGTGCGCGCCGAGGCCGCCGGTGAACAGGCCGTAGCCATAGGAAATGTGCACCTTGTCGCCACGTCGGCCACCGCCAGCGCGGATCGAGCGCGCCACCACGTTGGCCCAGGTGTCGATGTCATTCTGGGTGTAGCCGACCACGGTGGGTTTGCCGGTGGTGCCGCTGGAGGCGTGCAGGCGCACGATGTCGTGCATCGGCACGGCAAACATGCCATAGGGGTAGTTGTCCCGCAGGTCGGACTTGGTGGTGAAAGGGAATTTCGCCAGGTCGTCCAGGGACTTGATGTCGTCCGGGTGCACGCCCAACGCATCGAAACGCTGACGGTACAGCGGCACGTTGTTGTAGGCGTGGTTCAGGCTCCAGCGCAGGCGCTCCAGCTGATGCTGGCGCAACTCGTCGATGCTGGCGGTTTCCAGCGGGTCCAGCACAGGATCCAGCACGGCTTTGGCTATTGGCATGTTCATGTGTTCACTCGAATTGTTTTTGTGTTCCAGCCCTTTTGCACAAGGGCTTTGAGTGCATGCCCCAAGGATACCTCTCGGCTCCTTGGGAATCGCGATTCTTTAGTGGGATAGACGCTCGATGATCAGCGCGATCCCCTGGCCTACACCGATGCACATGGTGCACAGGGCGTAGCGGCCGTTACGTTCTTCCAGTTCGTGCAGGGCAGTAGTGACCAAACGTGCGCCGCTCATGCCCAGTGGATGGCCCAGGGCGATGGCGCCGCCGTTGGGGTTGACCCGTGGATCGGTGTCGCTCAGGCCCAGCTCGCGCAGCACCGCCAGGCCTTGTGCGGCGAAGGCTTCGTTGAGTTCGATCACGTCCATGTCGGCCAGGCTCAGGTTGGCCACCTCCAGCACCTTGCGGGTGGCCGGCACCGGGCCGATGCCCATGATCCGTGGTTCAACGCCGGCAGTGGCCATGGCCATGGCCACGACCCGGCCTCGGGCGGTCAGGCCGTGGCGTTTGGCGACTTCCGGGCTGGCCAGCAGCAGGGCGCAGGCCCCGTCGTTGACTCCGGAGGCGTTGCCGGCGGTGATGCTGCCGCCTTCGCGGAACGGCGTGCCGAGTTTGGCCAACTGTTCAAGGGTGGTGTCGCCACGCGGGTGTTCGTCGTGCTCGACCACTTTGGCCGGGCCTTTGCGCTGTGGGATTTCCACCGCGACGATTTCCCTGGCCAGACGTCCGTTGGCCTGGGCGGCGGCAGCGCGTTGCTGGCTACGCAGGGCGAACGCATCCTGATCGGCCCGGGAGATGTTGAACTGTTCGGCGACGTTCTCTGCCGTTTCCGGCATGGAGTCGATGCCGTAGGCCTTTTTCATCAGCGGATTGACGAAGCGCCAGCCGATGGTGGTGTCGAAGATTTCGGCCGACCGGGAAAACGCCTGCTCGGCCTTGCCCATCACCAGCGGCGCGCGGGACATGGATTCGACGCCGCCGACCAGCATCAGCCCGGTTTCGCCGCTGCGAATCGCCCGGGCGGCGGTGCCGATGGCATCCAGCCCGGAGCCGCACAGGCGATTGAGGGTGGTGCCCGGCACGCTGACCGGCAACCCGGCCAGCAACGCCGACATGCGCGCGACGTTGCGGTTGTCTTCGCCGGCCTGGTTGGCGCAGCCGTAGATCACGTCGTCGACCGTGTTCCAGTCCACTTGCGGGTGGCGGCGCAGCAGTTCGCGCAACGGCACCGCGCCGAGGTCGTCGGCGCGCACGCCGCTCAAGACACCGGCGTAACGGCCAATCGGGGTCCGGACGGCGTCGATGATCAGGGCGTCATTCATTGGGGGTCTCCTGCGCCAGCACCGGGCCGCGCACTTTGTAGGATTTGCCATGGAACAGGGCGATCAACTGGCCCTGCTGGTTTTCGATGCGCACGTCATAGTTGCCGGTGCGCCCCGAACGGCTCTGCTCGATGCAGTCGGCGTTCAGCGTGTCGCCCAGGCGCGCCGGAGCGATGTAGTCGATGCTGCAGCCGATGGCCACGGTGGCTTCGTTGTAGCTGTTGCAGGCGAAGGCGAATGCCGAGTCGGCGAGGGCGAACAGGTAGCCGCCGTGGCAGGTGCCGTGGCCCTGGACCATGTCGGCGCGCACGGTCATGCCCACTCGCGAGCAACCGGGGCCGGCCGAGAGCAGGCGCATGCCCATGGCCTGGCTGGCGGCGTCGCGCTGGAACAGCGATTGCGCGCATTCACTGGCCAGGGTCATGGATTCATGGTTAGTCATGGAATGTTCTCCCTTCGGCGACGCGACGGCGCAGCAGCAGCGACGGCCGGTAGCGTTCTTCGCCATAACTGGCTTGCAGGTTTTCCAGCGTTTCAAGCATGTGCGACAGGCCAATGGCATCGGCCCAGGCCAGTGGCCCTTGCGGATAATTGACCCCGGCGCGCATGGCCAGATCGATGTCGGCGGCCGAGGCCACGCCTTGCAGCAAGGCGTCGGCGGCTTCGTTGGCGAGCATCGCCACGGTACGCAGGACGGCGAGGGCCGGGCTGTCGCTGAGCAGGCTGACCTTGAGGCCGGCCCGTTGCAGCAGGGCAACGCCTTGTTCGAGGGCCTGCGGATCAATGCCTGCCGCATGGCTGATGGCGATGCGTTTGGCATTGCCGTAATCGAACGCCAGGTCCAGCAGGATCAGGTTGCGCAGCCCGTCTTCGCGAGCCCGCTGGCAGGCCGTGCGCCCGTCGCTCAAGGCCAGCACGGCATCACCGACCCGCAGCAAGCCTTGGCCGTCGCGCTGGACGATCTCGACGCCTTGTTCATGCAAGCGTGGGAGCAAGCCTTTGACGATACCGAGGTCGCCTTCCACGGCACAAACCCCGACCTTTGCAGCGCTGCTGATTTCAGTGGCGTGCGGGCGCTCCGCGCCTTGGGCGTAGCTGTAGAAACCCTGGCCGCTCTTGCGTCCCAGGCGCCCGCCGTCCACCAGTTCTTTCTGGATCAGCGACGGCAGGAAGCGCGTGTCCTGGTAATAGGCGTCGAACACCGAGCAGGTCACGGCGTAGTTGACGTCGTGGCCGATCAAATCCGTCAGTTCGAACGCGCCCATGGCAAAACCACCGGCTTCGCGCATCAGCGCATCCAGGGTCGGGCAATCGGCCGCGCCTTCCTGCAACAGACGCAGACTTTCGGCATAGAACGGCCGGGCCACGCGGTTGACGATAAAGCCCGGCGTGGAGCGGGTGTGCACCGGTTTTTTGCCCCAGGCCCTGGTGGTGTCGTACAGGCACTCGGCGAGCGCCGGATCGCTGGCCAGGCCGCAGACCACTTCCACCAGCGCCATGACCGGTGCCGGGTTGAAGAAGTGCAGGCCGAGCAGGCGTTGTGGATGCTCAAGCTGCGCGGCGATGCTGGTGATCGACAGCGACGAGGTGTTGCTGGCGAGGATGCAATGCTTGCCACAGATGCCTTCGAGCTGGCGGAACAGCGCGCGCTTGACCTCGAGGTTCTCGACGATGGCTTCGATGATCAGATCGCAATCGGCCAGGACTTCGATGGCTTCCACCGCTTGCAGGCGGGCGACGGTTGCGCTGCGCGACTCGGCCGACAGCTTGCCGTTCTCGACTCGCTTGCCCAGCTGGCGATCAATGCCTTCGATCGCTTGAGCAGCAGCGCCGGGACGATTGTCCAGCAGCAATACCGGATGGCCGGCCTGGGCCGCGACCTGGGCGATACCGGCACCCATGGCCCCGGCGCCGATCACGGCGATGCGTGCGTTGGTGTTCAGTGCGCTCATGACTCAGCGCCCCTTGAAACTTGGGGCGCGTTTTTCCATGAAGGCACCGACGCCTTCACGGTAGTCCTCGCTGCGCCCGGCCAGGCGTTGCAGGTCTTTTTCCAGCTCAAGCTGTTCGTCGAAGCTGTTGCTCAGGCTGGCGTTGAGGCTGCGCTTGATCAGCGCCAGGCCGTAGGTCGGCTGGGTCGCCAGGTGGCGGGCCAGTTTCAGCGCTTCGTCGCGCAAATCGGCGTCGTCCACACACTGGTAGATCAAGCCCCATTGCTCGGCTTGTTCGGCGCTAAGGCGATTGCCCAGCAGTGTCAAAGCCTTGGCCCGAGCCATGCCGACAAGACGCGGCAGGGTCCAGGTGCCGCCGGAGTCCGGGATCAGGCCGATCTTGCAGAACGCCTGGATGAAACTGGCCGAACGTGCCGCCAGTACCAGATCGCAGGCCAGCGGAATGTTGGCGCCAGCCCCGGCCGCCACACCGTTGACCGCGCAGATCACCGGCAGCGGCAGGTCGCGCAACTGGCGGATCAACGGGTTGTAGAACTTCTCGATGGACTCGCCCAGGTCCGGCACGGCGCTGCCCGGCGCGACATTGCGGTCGCTCAGGTCTTGCCCGGCACAGAAGCCGCGCCCTTCACCGGTCAGCAGCAGTACGCGCACGTCCGGGTTCTGCCGCACTTGCTTGAGCGCTTCCTTCACTTCGCCGTGCATCTGGGTGTTGAAGCTATTGAGCTGTTCCGGCCGATTGAGGCTGAGCAGCGCGACGCCGGCGTCGATGGAAAACAGGATGTGTTCGAAGTTCATGGTCTTGGCGTTCTCTTGGCAGTCGTTCGAATTCGGATGTCAGTGGCCGCTTTATTGCCCGGTGTAAGTCGGGCTGCGTTTTTCCTGGAAGGCTGCAATGCCCTCGTCGCGGTCGCGGGTGCCGGCCAGCACGGTGAAGGCGTGGCGCTCGAAACGCAGACCGCTGGCCAGGTCGGTGTCCATGGCCTTGAGCAGTGCTTCCTTGGCCAGGCGCACCGCCAACGGTGCCTTGGCCGCAATGCTGCGGGCGATGTGCAGGGCGCGCTCGACGGTGAATTCCGGCTGGGTGACTTCGCTGACCAGGCCGGCGCGCTGGGCCTGGCGGGCGTCGATCGGCTCGCCGGTCAGCACCATTTGCATGGCCATGGATTTGCCGACGGCACGCAGCAGGCGTTGGGTGCCACCGGCGCCGGGCATGATTCCGAGGTTGATTTCCGGCTGGCCGAAGCGGGCGTCTTCACCGGCAATGATGATGTCGGCGTGCATCGCCAGTTCGCAGCCACCACCGAGGGCGAAGCCGTTGACCGCGGCGATCAGCGGTTTGCTGAAGCGGGTGATGGTTTGCCACGAAGCCTGGCGCGGGTCGTCGAGGATGCCGACCAGGTTGCGCTCGGCCATTTCCTTGATGTCGGCACCGGCTGCGAAGGCCTTGCGGCTGCCGGTAAGGACCACGGCCCGGGTGTCGGGGTCGGCTTGGGCGATGTTCAGTTCAGCGGCCAGCTCGCCCAGCAACTCGGTGGTCAGGGCGTTCAGGGCTTGCGGGCGCTGCAGGGTAATCAGGCGGACGCCAGGCTCGATCAATTCGACGGCAAGGGTCAGAGGCATGGCGGATGCTCTCACGGTGCACGCTCGGCGTGGTGCCGGCTCGTTATTGGATCGGCCGCAGGGGGCCGGTTTTGCCCAAGTATAGCTATAACGTGATACGTAAATGCAATACAAAAATAGATTTAATGTGTCTTATTGGTGGTGGTTTTGATTTTAAGGCTTTCTGCTTAAAGGTGGTGGATAGCGGGTTTTACCCAGAAAACATTGGGTTTTATGGCGATTTTAGGGGCGCGCGGGTATTCGTCGGAAAGGTGCGTTTCAAGTGATACGGTTTTTAGTCTTTGTGCTGTTAAAAGTGATGTGATACAAGATGAGTCATTATTTGCATCGCTTTGTGAAGGAAGCTTCCATGACCTGCTACAGCCTTGATGGCCTGACTCCGGTGGTTGATCCGAGCGCTTATGTGCACCCGTCCGCCGTATTGATCGGTGACGTGATCATCGGCCCCCATTGCTATGTCGGTCCGCTGGCCAGTCTGCGCGGTGACTTCGGGCGGATCGTGCTGGAGGAGGGCGCCAACCTGCAGGACACCTGCGTGATGCACGGTTTTCCCGACAGCGACACCGTGGTCGAACGCAACGGCCACATCGGCCACGGCGCGGTGCTGCACGGTTGCCGGATCGGCGCCGATGCGCTGGTGGGCATGAATGCGGTGGTGATGGACAACGCCCGGATCGGCTCGCGTTCATTCGTTTCGGCGGCGGCGTTCGTCAAGGCCGGTTTCGAA
The DNA here is from genome assembly GCF_047345015.1 of Pseudomonas monachiensis. NCBI lineage: Bacteria > Pseudomonadati > Pseudomonadota > Gammaproteobacteria > Pseudomonadales > Pseudomonadaceae > Pseudomonas > Pseudomonas monachiensis. The sequence goes on along the minus strand of NZ_CP178857.1, from coordinate 4,171,830 downwards.
TGCCCGGAGCAGTCGCTGGTCATGGGCGCACCGGCCAGCATCAAGCGCAGCCTCAGCGATCAGGAAGTGGCATGGAAACAGGCCGGCACCCGGGAATATCAGCAACTGGCCCAGCGTTGCCTGACGCAGATGCAGGTCTGCGAACCGCTGAGCGAACCGGAGCCTGATCGCCCGCGGATCAGTGACAGTGGGTTGCGGCCAAAGGACAGTACCTCATGAACACCACCCCTGTAGGAGCTGCCGAAGGCTACGATCTTTTGATCTTGATCTTTCAAAAAACAAAATCAAAAGATCGCAGCCTTCGGCAGCTCCTACGGAGTTTCGGTATATTCCTTTTCTTTTTTCCCACGGAACGCCCATGTCGTCCCTGACTCCCTTGAACCATCTGATTACCCGCTTCCAGGAGCAGACGCCGATCCGCGCCAGTTCCTTGATCATCACGTTGTACGGGGATGCCATCGAACCCCATGGCGGCACTGTGTGGCTGGGCAGCCTGATTCAGTTACTCGAGCCCATCGGCATCAACGAGCGGCTGATCCGCACCTCTATTTTTCGCCTGACCAAGGAAGGCTGGCTGACCGCCGAGAAAGTCGGTCGTCGCAGTTACTACAGCCTGACCGGCACCGGTCGCCGGCGTTTCGACAAGGCCTTCAAGCGGGTCTACAGCACCACGATGCCGGCCTGGGACGGTTCCTGGTGCCTGGTGATGCTCTCGCAGCTGACCCAGGACAAACGCAAACAGGTGCGCGAGGAGCTGGAGTGGCAGGGCTTCGGCGCGATTTCGCCGGTGGTGCTGGCCTGTCCGCGCAGCGACCGTTCCGACGTCAACGCGACCCTGCTCGACCTCGGCGTCCAGGAGGACACCATCGTCTTCGAAACCACCGCCCAGGACGTACTGGCCTCCAAGGCGCTGCGCCTGCAGGTGCGCGAGAGCTGGAACATCGAGGAACTGGCCGCGCACTACAGCGAGTTCATCCAGTTGTTCCGACCGCTATGGCAAGCCCTGCGCGAGCAGGAAAACCTGCAACCGGCCGACTGTTTCCTGGCGCGGGTGCTGTTGATTCACGAGTACCGCAAGCTGCTGCTGCGCGACCCGCAACTGCCGGATGAGTTGCTGCCCGGCGATTGGGAAGGCCGCGCCGCCCGCCAGTTGTGCCGCAACATTTACCGTTTGATCTATGCCAAGGCCGAAGAATGGCTGAACGCCGCGCTGGAAACGGCCGACGGCCCGTTGCCGGATGTGGGTGAAAGCTTCTATCGGCGTTTTGGCGGACTGAAATAGCACGTCATTGTTCAGGGAATGGTGCGGTTCAGGAGATTCGAAGCATCCGATGTCGTGTGGATTGACGTAGACAATAAAAATAAGCCTGCGTGAGGCCTGACATGATTTCTACAACAGCACAGCGCCATGATGGGTTCGACCAGTGGATCCATCAGATCAACCAGATCTGTGGCGCCTTCAACGCACAACCCCTGGGCAGCGAATTTGCCGGGCGCATCCGCGAATACCAGAGCGACGCGCTCAAGCTCAGTTTCGTCGACGCGTGCCAGGCGCGTTTGTACCGTACGCCCCAGGAGGTCGCGGCGGGCGAGGGCGGCAAGTATTTCGCGGTGTTCCAGCTCGAAGGCACAGCGGGCATGGCCCAGGGCAACGACAAGGTCTTGCTGTCCCCCGGCGACATCACGCTGATCGATGCCGCGCGGCCCAGCGACTTCACCTACGGCGAAAACTCCCGGCAGTTGTCGCTGATCCTGCCGTATCAACTGGTCGAGCAAACCCTGCGCTTCAATCAGGTCAAGTGCGGCCACCGGATCGCCGCCACATCGCCCATTGCAATGCTCTCGCACCGGCTGATCCTCGATGCCACCCGCCAGCAGCACCTGACCCGCCAGGAAAGCGAAGCGACCCTGGAAGCGATCGTCAGCCTGCTGCGCCCGGCGATCAGCCAGACCGACGACAGCAGCGATGCCCATGAGCGGATCTTCCGCAAGACGCTGACCTGCATCGACGACAACATTCGCTCCGAAGACCTGTGCCCGGAATGGCTGGCGCGGGAAGTCGGCATGTCCACCCGTGGCCTGTACCGGATGTTTGCCAAGAAAGGATTGGTGGTGGCGCGCTACATCAAGAACCGACGCCTGGATTTGTGCGCCGAATCCCTGCGCCGGTCAGGCAAGGAGGAGAAGTTGTCGGTGCTGGGGTATTCGTGGGGTTTTTCCGATTCGAGCTACTTTTCCACTGCGTTCAAATCGCGCTTCGGCATTGCGCCGGGGGAGTATCGCAAGCGGCATGGTTGAAGTTTAAAAGATCGCAGCCTTCGGCAGCTCCTACATTGATGGTGTGTAAACCCGATCCTGTAGGAGCTGCCGAAGGCTGCGATCTTTTTGTGTTTACTTCGGCGAGCTGAGGTTCAACGTCGGCGTTTCATCGAAGAAGTTCCACGGCTTGAGCAGCACATGCACCCACTCGGTCGGCATGATCGGCCACTCTTCGGCGCGGGCGATGTGGGTAGTGCCGGTGGTCAGCCAGACCACATCGTCGGTGTTCTCGATGGAGTGGTTGTCCTGGGTGAACTGCCCCAGGCCCGAGTCCTTGTCCGAGCGGTTCGGGTACTTGCCTTCCGGGTATTTTTCTTCCGGGTTGTATTGCGTCACCCACAGCTGCTTGTCCATGAAGCTGAGGCGGTGGTAGAGCCATTCGTCCTTGCCGAAGTTGGCACCCTTGGCCACGGGGTGGGTGCCGCCGGCATACGGAATCAACTGATAGGAAACCGGGTTGCCGACCTTGTTCTCCTTGCTGAAGTTGGTCAGCAGGCGCACGGTCGACGGGTCGAATTTCTGCGCCGCCTGTTGCTCGGTTGTGACGACTTTGGTTTCGGTCTGCATGGTGCTGGAGCGCGGGCCGCCACGGTCGTTCGGCAACACCACCGGGTTCACTTCCACCAGTGAGTTCTGCTCGCCGTCCACGTCCATGTCGAGGCGGAAGTTGTAGATGTGCTGGTGCGTGGTGCCGACGATGTTGTGGTCCAGCAGGGTGCCGTAGCGCGTGTCTTCCCTGGCGGTGTCTTCGTGCATGGTTTTGGACTTCACGCCCTTGACCGCTTCGATGCCGGTGGCGCCGGCGTCGATGCCGATAGTGCCGTTCTGCTGGAACACCCAGTCGAAGATGTAGTCGTAGTTGCCCACGGTGCTGATCCAGCGCACCACCAGTTCACGGCGCTCGGTGCTGAGGTTGGGCTGGCCCATTTCCTGGTGTTTGTATTCGGGGCCGGCGTAGCGCTCGAACACCGCCATGGCGCGCGGGATCGCGGTCGGTGCGCCGGTGTAGTCGGCGATGGTCGCGTCCAGCAGCACGGCGTTTTGCGGGGCGTCTTTGCCACGGGCAATCGGTGACGTCAGGGTGCCCATGCCGTAGTCGCCGGAGTCGAGGTAGGCCTTGAAGTACCAGCCGACGTCCGGGTCGCCGTAAGGCACGATCATGCCGCCCAGCGAACCTTCGTACATGATTTTGCGCTTCCTGCCCTTGTCGTCGTAGGTGACGGTGGACAGGATCGGGCCGACCCGCGAATCGAGGCGAACGTGGAAGTCCCAGTTCTGCCAGTGAATGCTGTTGCCGCTGATGGTGTAGTTCTTGCCCTCGGGCTCGATGATTTCCAGCGGTTTGACTGCCACGCCCTGGCGTCCGCGCCCGTCATAAGGCGTGGGTTTCATCGGCACCGGAATGAGCGCTTCGTCTTCGATCTTGATCAGCTTTTTCTGTTCCAGGTCGACAATCGCCACCAGGCCCTCGATCGGGTGCGCCCAGTAGTTGCCGTCACCGGTATTGAGGTAGCTGACGATTTTCAGCAGGCGCTTGTCCTGCGCCAGGCCGTCCTTGCCGTCGAAGTAGCCGACGGTCAACGGCGTGGCTACGACCTTCTTCACGTCGTTGATGCCGCGCTTGGCCAGGGCCTGTGCATATTCCGGGCTGGTCTCGACGGCGGTTTGCACCGTTGCGAAATCGTCCAGCAGTACCATGCCGTGGGCGCCCTCGATCGGTTTCCAGGATTTGAGTTCTTTCTTGTCGAGGTCGACCAGGGCTTCGATCACGTGCTTGCCGTCGAGCACCACGATTGAGGCCTCACGCGCCTGGGCGACGTTCTGCCCGGTGAAGACGAAGTTCCACACCTGATCCTTCGGCGGCTCCTTGACCGAGACTTCGGTGAAGCGGAAACCGGGCTTGTAGTTTTCCGATTTCCTGACGATGTCCACGGCCGTGTTGATTTCGGCTGCACTCAGGGGATTGAGCGGGTTGGGGCGGGTCTCGACGACGAAGGTCTTGTCCAGTCCGGACTGGAACACCTGGTTGATAAAGTCCTTGGACATGAGCGCCGTATGGTCCTTGAACACCACCGGCACCGTCAGCTCGATACGCTTGCCGTTGAGCATCGCCACTTTGCTGTCGGGCTTGACCTTGAGGTAGACCCCGTCCTTGGCAATGGTGAACAGATTGGCGTAATCGTCCCATTTCACCGTGGCGCCAAACTCCTCAAGGCCCGCTTGCAGCGGCACCATTTCTGCTTGACCGCCGTGGGCCTGGGCAGTGTTCGCCCAGAAAGGCAGGCCGAGGGCGCTCAGGGTGATGGCCAGGGCCAGGCGGGCAAGCGGTGTTCTTTTGGGCGACGCTTTGGGGCTGAACATGGGTGAATTCCTGGGGAAAAGCCGGGTACGGGCACTCCTGCACTCTGTTACAACCCGTCAATGGCTGCTTTTGAATGCCTGCCAGATTTCTTTGGTTGCGTGCCGCGATCCAGCTTTCCTGACGAAATGCACAATGGCAAGGGGACAAAGTGCCTGGCTGCGGAGCCGCAAAGCATTGCTTCGAGTTAATAGGAAGCATTACTATTCACGCCCCGTCTCCACAGCACGCCGCAATGACCCTCAAGCTGCCCCGCAGACACGGCTTTTTCGAGCATTACGAAGAGTTGGTTGGCACCTGGACCCGTCGCCTGAGGAATCGTCAGCAGGCCGAGGACCTGGCCCACGACACCTTCGTGCGGGTGCTTGAGTCCGATTCGGCGGTGGTGCAACAGCCCCGGGCGTATTTGCACCAGACCGCGCGCAATATTGCCGTGGATGGTTATCGGCGTGAGGACCGGCGGGGTGCCATGGAGTCGGAGGCGATTGATCTCAGTGAGTCGCCGACCGGCGACCCGGAGCATTTCATGCATGCGATCCAGCTGGCTGATTCCATCGAGCAGGCGCTCACCGAGTTGCCGGTCAACTGCCGCAAGGTGTTTGTCTGGCAGAAAATCGAGGGCCTGACCCAGGCAGAAATCGCCGAACGCCTGGGACTGTCCAGGAACATGGTGGAAAAGTATATGATCCGCACGCTTCGGCACCTGCGTGATCGCCTTGAAGGACTGCAATCATGATGTGTGGTGGCTTGCGTAGGAGCTGCCGAAGGCTGCGATCTTTTGATCTTCAGCGGTCTCAAAGCAGCCAAAAGATCGCAGCCTGCGGCAGCTCCTACACCAGGATGCGGCGTGAATTCTCCTCCCCAGCCAAACAGGAACTTCCATGATGGATACTCGTGATTGTGCGTGCGGGCAGACAGCGGTTCGCGATGACGCGGCGCAGTGGTTTGTGCGTTTGCAGGAGCCTGTTGTGGATGTCGAAGTGCGGCACCGGTTTGAGCTCTGGCTGGACCAACACCCCCAGCACCGCAACGAATTCGAAGTGCTCCAGGGCTTGTGGAGTGCCGCCGACCTGGTGCCGGCCGCGCGTTTGCAGGCCCTGTGTGAATCTCCGCCGGTGCTGAAAAAACCTCGTCCGGTGCTGCGCTATGCGGTGGCCGCCAGCGTGCTGGCCGTGGCGCTCGGCCTGGGCTTGTTCAGCGGCCTGAATTATCCGGTGCCTTACACCGCCGAGTTTTCAACAGCCCTGAATGAGCGCCGCCATGTGGCGTTGCCGGACGGCTCGGTGGTCGACCTGGACAGCCGCAGCCGGATCCAGGTGCGCTTTGAAAAGGATCGCCGCAACGTCGAATTGACTGCAGGCGAAGCGATGTTCAGCGTCGAGCATGACACCAGCCGACCCTTTGTTGTCGCGGCGGGCAGCGGCAAGGTCACGGTCACCGGCACCCGCTTCGACGTGCGCCATGGCGCCCGCGAAATCCGGGTGGTGGTGGAGCAGGGCACCGTCAAGGTTCAAGGGCACGACGCGGGAGATAACGATTTCATCAATCTGACGGCGGGCCTTGGCACCCACGTCGATGCCCAGGGCAGAGTTGCCGCCGCTTATGCCGTCAACCCGACGGAAATGACCGCGTGGCGCAGCGGCAAACTGGTGTTCAACAACGCCAGCCTCGCCGATGTCGCCGAGCAGGTCTCGCGCTATCGCGAGAAGCCGCTCAAGGTCGCCAGCGCAGCGGTGGGCGATCTGCGCCTGACCAGCGTGTTCAAATCCGACAACACCGATGCGCTGCTCAAGGCCTTGCCGAGCATCCTGCCGGTGGCCGTGCGCACCCTTGGCGATGGCAGCCAGGAAATAATTTCAAAATAAAATTCAGGTTTTTTTCGAGTTCATCGTCTTCCTGTTCAACTGCAACTGGTTTGCATTAACAAACGCACACTCTTGCGATCCACAGGATTACGTTCGACGTGAAAATCTCCACCGCTAAAAACAACAAACTCCCCTGGTTGCCGCTGGCCCTTGCGCTCGCGGTCAATATTGCGCTGCCCCAGGCCTTTGCCGCCGACGGCATCCGTATCCCGGCGCAACCTCTGGGACAAGCCCTGAGTCAGTTGGGCCAGCAAACCTCGCTTCAGGTGTTCTTCAGCCCTGAACTGGTTGCCGGCAAGCAGGCCCCGGCGGTGGATGGCAACCTTTCCCCGGAAGATGCGTTGCGCCAGTTGCTGCAAGGCAGCGGCCTGCAATACCAGATTGATGAAGGTTCGGTGACCTTGATGCCGGCGCCCGCTTCGGCGGCCAACGGCCCACTGGAACTGGGCGTGACTGACATCAAGGTGGTCGGCGACTGGCTCGGCGACGCCGATGCCGCCGTGGTGCAGAACCACCCCGGCGCACGCACCGTGGTGCGCCGCGAAGCCATGGTCGAGCAGGGCGCGATGAACGTCGGCGACGTACTCAAACGTGTCCCGGGCGTGCAAGTGCAGGATGCCAACGGTACCGGTGGCAGCGACATTTCCCTGAACGTCGGCGTGCGCGGCCTGACTTCGCGCCTGTCGCCACGCTCCACCGTGCTGATCGACGGCATCCCGGCGGCGTTCGCGCCTTACGGCCAGCCGCAACTGTCCATGGCGCCGATTTCCTCCGGCAACCTCGACAGCATCGACGTGGTGCGCGGTGCCGGTTCCGTACGCTACGGGCCGCAAAACGTCGGTGGCGTGATCAATTTCGTGACCCGCGCGATCCCGGAGCAAGCCTCGGCGGAAATCGGCACCACCCTGGAAACTTCCCGGCACGGTGGCTGGAAGCACATCGACACCGCGTTCATGGGTGGTACCGCCGACAACGGCATGGGCGTGGCGTTGTTGTACTCCGGGGTGAACGGCAACGGTTACCGTGAAAGCAACAACGGCAACGACATCGACGACGTGATCCTCAAGACCCATTGGGCGCCGACCGATGTCGACGATTTCAGCCTCAACTTCCACTACTACGATGCCAAGGCCGACATGCCCGGCGGCCTGAACCAGGCGCAGTACGACGCCGACCCGTTCCAGTCGGTACGCGACTACGACAGCTTCAGCGGCCGGCGCAAGGATGTGTCGTTCAAGTGGGCGCGGCAGATCGACGATCGCACCCAGGCCGAAGTGCTGACCTATTACACCGACAGCTTTCGTGGCAGCACCATTGCCTCGCGGGACCTGAACACACTCAACTCCTATCCGCGCAGCTACTACACCTACGGTATCGAACCACGGGTGTCCCATGTGTTTGATGTGGGCCCGACCACCCAGGAAGTCAGTGTCGGTTATCGCTACCTGAAAGAGGCCATGCACGAAGAGGCCAGCCGAGTGGCGCTGGTCGACAACCAGCCAGTGGTGCGTCCGGGGGCGGACGGCCATGTCTATCAGGACCGCACCGGTGGCACCGAGGCCAATTCGGTCTACGTCGACAACAAGATCGACGTTGGCAACTGGACCGTCACCCCGGGTATTCGCTTCGAGCACATCAGCACCGACTGGCACGACCGCCCGGTGCTGGATAACGCCGGTAAGCGGGTGCCGGAGAAAAAACGCAGCATCGAAAGCAACGAACCGCTGCCGGCCCTGAGCGTGATGTATCACATGTCCGATGCCTGGAAACTGTTCGCCAACTACGAAACCTCATTCGGCGCGCTGCAGTATTTCCAGCTGGGGCAGGGCGGTATCGGTGATGAGCCCGCCAACGGCCTGGAGCCGGAAAAGGCCAAGACCTACGAGATCGGTACGCGCTACAACGATGACGTGTGGGGCGGTGAGGTGACGCTGTTCTACATCGACTTCGACGACGAACTGCAATACATCAGCAATGACGTGGGCTGGACCAACCTCGGCGCGACCAAGCACCAGGGGATCGAAGCCTCGGTGCACTACGACATGGCCGCGCTGAACCCGATGCTCGACGGCTTGACCGCCAACGCCGGTTTCACCTACACCCGTGCCACCTACGAAGGTGAGATCCCGGGCTTCAAGGGCCGTGACCTGCCGTTCTACTCTCGCCAGGTGGCCACCGCCGGCCTGCGTTACGACGTCAACCGCTGGACTTACAACCTCGATGCGTTCGCCCAGTCCAAGCAGCGCTCGCCGGGCACCGGCGTGAACGCCGATGGCAGCTTCAACGGCAACTACATCACCGAAGGCACCGCTGACGGCCAGTTCGGTGATATCCCGGGTTACGTGCTCTGGAACGCACGTGCCGGCTATGACTTCGGTCCGCAGGTGTCGAACCTGAAACTGGGGGCGGGGGTGAAGAACATCTTCGACAAGCAGTATTTCACCCGTTCCAGCGACAACAACTCGGGCATGTACGTCGGTGCGCCGCGCACGTTCTTTGTGCAGGCCAGTGTCGGGTTCTGATAGACCGAGGTGTACCAAGAACCCTGTGGGATCGCCGCACCGCCGATCCCACATTGGGTACGGGGCTTACCGGTGGAAGCTTTTCAGACCTTCAACACTTTCCCGCCAACGGCCACCGCCACCAGCAACAGCGCCATCAAGGCAAAGGCAAAGCTCAAGCTGCTGCCATGGGCGACGAAGCCGATGACGGCGGGGCCTGCCAGGATGCCCGCATAACCCAGGGTGGTAATGGCCGGCACGGCGATGCTTTCGGGCATGACCGTCTGTTTGCCGACCGCGGTGTACAGCACCGGCACAATGTTCGAGCAACCGGCACCCAGCAGCGCATAACCCGCCAGCGCCGCCTCCCAGCTCGGTGCGAATGTCGCCAGAAACAAGCCTGCAGCAGCTGTCAGCCCGCCGAACACAATCACCTGCGTCGCGCCCAGGCGCCGCACGATTTTGTCACCGGTCAAGCGCCCGGCCGTCATGGTCAGGGCAAACGCGGCATAACCGAGCCCCGCATACGCCGTGTCGATGCCACGCTCCTGCGTCAGGAACACCGCACTCCAGTCCAGCGCCGCGCCTTCGGCGAGGAACACGATGAAGCACATGCCGCCGATGAACAGAACGATGCCATGGGGCACCGCAAACGCCGGCCCCGAACTCTCGCTGCCGTAGGGCAGCAGATGCGGCACGGCCCTGGCCAGTGCGATCAGCAGCAACACGATCACCACCAGCGTCGCCCCCAGGGGTGAAATTCCCAGGCCAAGCAACCCGCTGACACCCGCCGCACCGACAATCCCGCCCAGGCTGAACAAGCCATGGAACCCCGACATCATGTTCTTGCCGCTGGCGCGCTCGACGATCACCGCTTGCAGGTTGACCGTCGAATCCACGGTGCCGAGCCCCGCGCCGAACATGAACAACGCGGCGATCAGCGCCGGAATCGACGACACCGTCGCCAGCAGCGGCAGGGCGGCACAGATCAGCAGGGTCCCGCCGGCCGTCACCCGCCGGCAGCCGAAACGTGTGGCCAGGATCCCGGCCAACGGCATCGCCAGTATCGAACCCACCCCCAGGCACAGCAGCAACAATCCCAAAGTGCCTTCATCCAGTCCGGCCCGTGCCTTGGCATAGGGCACCAGCGGCGCCCACGCGGCGATGCCGACCCCGGCGATGAAAAATCCGATGCGCGTGGACATCTGTTCCAGGCGGCCGGGAACGAAGGTGGTCTGGCTGTTGAGGCTGGTCATAACAATCCTTGGCAAAAAGCGTCGCGTCCTCAACGGACAGTGATCGACCTGGGAGGGTTCGATCATTGCCCGGAAAGTTTTACGGTCAAACAGGGCGACATGGTTGCACAGCGCCGTTGTTTTTCGCGATATGTTGAGCCATTCCAATGACTCGCGGAGGGCGCCATGGCGCAGCGGTACGATGCACGGGGCAACATTTACATCGTGGTAGCGCCCGAAGAACTGCGCCGCCAGGGTATCGACCTGCCCGATCAGGCCAGCCAGGCAGCGCAAACCCTCGAAGCCTGGGCGCTAGCCGCGATCGAGGCTTGTTGCAGCTGGGCTCCAGGCACTCAACCGCCCGGCAGCAAGGATCATCGCAGCGACGGTTTGCTGGTCGGACCATTTCAGGCGTCGCCACCCTTTGATCTGTTGATCGTCAACACCGACGGTACCCTGGCCGAGCGCAGCGGCAACGGGCTGACGATTTTTTCCCAGGCCCTCAGCGATCAAGGGCTATTGCCGCAGAGCGAAGCCTGTCTGCTCAGGGTTCACCACGACAAGGCTGATACGCCTTCGCCGGGGCAGACTTCAGTGAGAACTGCAGAGGTCGAGGGCGTGAAGGGGTTCTGGCTCGATCTGGGCCAGCCGCGGTTCGGGCCGTCGGCGGTCAGTGCTCACGGGGTTGAAGCAGTGGAGCTCAACGGTCGTGAACTCAGCCACGTTAAACAGTTGTCGGCACTCAATAGCGCATGGTTGCGCAGTCAGTTCGCGCGGGTCGGCAATCCCCATTGCGTGACGCTGGTGGAAAGTGCCGGGGACCTGCCGAGCAACGAGCAGATGCGCGAGCCGGCGCTGGGTGATGGGCTGACGCGGATTGCCTACGCCATGCCGGTCGGTGCAGGCAAACCTTGTCCGGCGGGAATCAACCTGCAATGGGCCATGCGTTTGTCCGAAGGGCACATCGCCGCGCGGGTATTCGAGCGGGGCGAGGGGCCGACGGCGTCGTCGGGGACCAGTGCCAGCGCGGTGGCCTGTGCGGCTTGGCGGGTAGGTTGGGTGACTGCTGGTGAAGTGAAGGTGACGATGCCGGGTGGCACGGCGCCGATCTTGCTGGAAGAGGATTTGGGGGAATTGAGTCGGGTCAGTCTGTTTGGTACGGCTCGAATGATCGATTGATTTTTAGATTGCCATCGCGAGCAAGCTCGCTCCCACACTGGATCTTTGTCGTACACAGACTCTGTATTCACTGAAGATCAACTGTGGGAGCGAGCTTGCTCGCGAAGAGGCCAGCTCGGTCAACACCAGACTCAGCTCAGCCCACTGAACTCCACCACCGGCATCGTCCGCTTCATCAGCACCTTGCCATCGCGCACCGAGTACAGCGGCAACCCCTGGCTGCGGATCACCTCGTAATCGCTCTCCGCCGACAGAATCAGCAGGTTCGCCGGCCGCCCGCGCTCCAGGCCATAACGATCGCCGAGGTTCATGGCTTTGGCGCTATTGTCCGTCACCAGGTCCAGCGCACTTTGCAGGTTGCGATAACCGAGCATGTGGCAGATGTGCAGGCCGGCTTCGAGCACCCGCAGAATGTTGCCGTTGCCCAGCGGATACCACGGATCGACGATCGAGTCCTGGCCGAAGCACACGTTCATGCCCGCTTCCAGCAACTCGTTGACCCGGGTCACACCCCGGCGTTTCGGGAAACTGTCGAAGCGACCTTGCAGGTGGATGCTTTCGGTGGGGCAGGAGACAAAGCTGATCCCCGAATGCCCGAGCAAGCGAAACAGTTTGGCGCAGTAGGCGTTGTCGTAAGAGCCCATGGCCGTGGTGTGGCTGGCCGTGACCCGCGAACCCATGTCGCGGCTGCGGGCCTCTTCGGCGAGCACCTCGAGAAAACGTGAGTGCGGGTCGTCGGTTTCGTCGCAATGCACGTCCACCAGGCAACCGCTGCGTTCGGCCAGGTCCATGAGGAACTTTACCGAGCTGACGCCCTGATCGCGGGTGTATTCAAAATGCGGAATGCCGCCCACCACGTCCGCGCCCATGCGGATGGCTTCTTCCATCAGTTCGCGACCATTGCGGTAGGACTCGATGCCTTCCTGGGGAAAGGCGACGATTTGCAGGTCGACCAGGTGCCGGCTTTCCTCGCGCACTTCGAGCATGGCCTTGAGCGCGGTCAGTTGCGGGTCGGTGACGTCGACGTGGGTGCGCACATGCTGGATGCCGTGGGCGGCGAGGGCCTGGATGGTTTTCTTGGCCCGGGCCTTGGTGTCTTCCTCGGTGATGGTGGCCTTGCGTTCGCCCCAGCATTCGATGCCTTCGAACAGCGTGCCGCTCATGTTCCAGCGCGGTTCGCCGGCGGTCAGGGTGGCGTCGAGGTGGATGTGCGGCTCGACAAAGGGGGGCACCACCAGATTGCCACCGGCGTCCAGATCGTCAGGGCCCAGGGTCGGGGCTTCGATCTGGCGGCCGATGCTGCTGATCAGGCCGTTTTCCAGGTTCAACTCATGCAGGCCTTCCTGGTTGCGCAGACGGGCGTTGATGATGTGCATCGGGCAGATCCTTTTGGCGAATCGTTCAGGCGATACCCTTACGTTAGCTCGCCAGCGGCGAATCCCGCCAGTTCAAAATGTGGGAGCGGGTTTGTTCAGGAGGATTGTTGCAGGGGTAAAAATCCCATAAGAGCGGCGACGACCGCCTCGGGCGCATCTTCCTGAACCAGATGACCGGCGTTGGGTATCGGATAAAACAGCGATCCGGGAATCATCCGATGCAGCGCCTGCCCGCGTTCAATGGGAATCCATTGGTCGTCTTCACCCCAGAGAATCTGCACCGGGCAGCGAATCCGGTGAGTCGTCGTGAAATACGGCGCGATCCGGTGCCACACGAAAGAAGAAAACGGCGTGCCATGCACGAACACCAGCGGCGGGCCGTCGCCGCGCACGGCATGGCGCACCTGATGTCCGTTGAACTCGAAGACCTGATCCAGTGGCCAGTCAGTCATGGGCTTGTCCTCTTGGCGGGGGAAGAGGCAAAAAGCATAGGCATAAAAAAACCACCTATGAAGGTGGCTTGCTTGATCGACTGACGAAACGCATTCCCTTGTGGGAGCGAGCTTGCTCGCGATAGCGGTGGGTCAGGCACATCGATGTTGGATGTGCCGCCGTCATCGCGAGCAAGCTCGCTCCCACAGGTTACTTGTAATGTCTGGCTTACTCGCCGCGATAGATGCAACCGCTGGTGCAGGTCTCGTGGATCCGAATCGCGCTCAGTTCCGGCAGCAGAGGCTTCAATTCCTGCCAGATAAACTTGGCCAACACTTCGCTGGTCGGGTTTTCCAGGCCGGGAATGTCGTTCAGGTAGTTGTGGTCCAGGCGCTCGTACAGCGGCTTGAAGATCGCCTTGATTTCCGAGAAGTCACGGATCCAGCCGGTGTGCGGGTCGAGGTCGCCGCTCAGGTGGATGGCCACTTTGAACGAGTGACCGTGCAGGCGCCCGCACTTGTGGCCGTCCGGGACGTGGGGCAGGCGATGGGCGGATTCGAAAGTAAATTCCTTGAAGATTTCCACAGTGTTTTCAGCTCTGTTCAGGTGGCGTTCGCCGCAGCGATTCGGGCAGGCGGCGAGTTTAGCAGTTTGTCCTGACTAAAGGGTCAGCAAGCGCTCGCCGAGGCGACCGTTGGCGGCCAGTTCGAGGAACTCGTCCCCCAGGCGGCGACTTTCGTCCATGGTCGTGCGCCAATATTTCTGCCGGCTCGGGGCATCGCCTATGAAGCGCTTGAAGTCGTTTCGGTCCGGCAGTTTGCCGTAGGGCAGGCGCGCCAGGTATTCCTTCGATGGTGCCAGCAACAGCACGTTCTGCAAGCGAGCCGGGCAGGCGCGGCGCCACGGCAGGGTCTTGTCGAACCAGCCCGGGATCACCCGGTCGGTGAAGTGCGGGTACAGCACGATGTCGTTGCCGCTGTAGGGCAGGTCCAGGTGGTAATCCAGCAGACCACCGTCGCGGAAGGTCCCGGCGCCGGCGCCCGGCAGGTCGCGCACGCCTTGCATCACCATCGGGATCGAGCCCGAGGCCAGCAGGGCCTGGCGCAAATTACCGGCATTGAGGGCGACGAAGCGCGACGGGAAGTCATTCAAGGCATCGACCGGCGGCGCCAGGCGCGGGTCGTGGATGATCAGGCGTTCGAAGTGTCGTGCCAGCCGCGCCCGGCCACGCAGGTTGTCGGCGATGACCGATGACAGGCCCAGTCCCAGGCGGCCGCGATGATCGTCGGCCAGCAAACCGTGGCTTTTGACCACCATGATGTTCAGGCGGTAATGGCTGTTACTGAGGATCGAGGCATCGCGACCGTCGAGCAGGTCATTGAGCATGCGCTGTGAGCTCTGGCTGATCTGCGCCATGGTCACGCCCTTGGCAAAGTGTTGCTCGGTGTACAGCTGCCCGAGACGCCGGATGCCTTCGGCGGCGTCCGGCAGGCAGGCGCTGGCGAAGCGCCAGGAACCCACCGATGCGCCAATCAGCGAGCGTTCCCGCAGTGCCGCCGGCAGCCACTCGCCGAACAGCGCCAGGTCCAGACCCTGAATCCCCAGCGCCTTCGGCCCGCCAGCCGCGCCCGGCAAGGTGCCGACGTCGGCGGCGTTCAAGCCGTTGTCCCGGATGCGCGCAAAGGCTTGTGGGCCGGCTTTGAGGGTCAGGGACGGGAACTTGATGTGGATGGCGGTCATTGCGCTCTCGAAGTGTGTAGGAGCTGCCGAAGGCTGCGATCTTTAGGTCTTTTGCCTGGCGACTCAAGTGAAAGTGAGAAAGGATCGCAGCCTTCGGCAGCTCCTGCGGGGTTGTGGTGTCAGCAATGATGGCAATTCAGTTTCAATTAAGTTCAGCGGGTTAAGGTGGCTCGCCTGGACCCGACGCAACGCTGGGATAGCGCATCGCTGGTACCATTGTGGCTTTCGAGACGCTCACACCACTCGCACCGGGCATGGAATTAGACCCGGTCAGCGGGCAGTGACTCAAGGATCATCAGGATTGGTAATGAAGGTGTTTCTACTCAATCGATGTGTCGCACGCAGAATGGCGCTGCTGCTTCTGGCATTTTGCTCGGCAGTGATGGCCCGCGACCTGGATCAGGATGAAGCCCTGCGCCTGCGTCAACAGGGCGTGATCCTGCCGCTGGAGCAACTGCTGCAGCAAGCGATGGATCGCTACCCCGGCGCAAAACTGCTGGAAGCCGAACTCGAAGAGAAGCACAACATCTACCTTTATGATGTCGAATTGCTGACCCCCGAAGGCGTGGTCCGTGAGCTGCACATCGATGCGACTGACGGCCGATTATTGAAAGACGAGGAAGACTGATCCATGCGTTTGCTCCTGGTGGAAGACCATGTGCCCCTGGCCGACGAACTGCTGGCCGGCCTCAACCGCCAGGGCTATGCGGTGGACTGGCTGGCCGATGGTCGCGATGCTGTGCATCAGGGCAGCACCGAGCCTTATGACCTGATCATCCTCGACCTCGGTTTGCCCGGTGTGCCGGGGCTTGAGGTGCTGGCGCAATGGCGCGCGGCGGGGCTGGCCACGCCGGTGCTGATCCTGACGGCCCGGGACTCCTGGGCCGAACGCATCGAAGGCCTCAAGGCCGGCGCCGACGATTACCTGACCAAGCCATTTCATCCCGAAGAGCTGTTTTTGCGCATCCAGGCGTTGCTGCGCCGCTCCCATGGCCAGGTCAACCAGCCAACGCTCAAGGCTGCCGGGCTGCATCTGGACGAAGGTCGCCAGTGCGTTGTGCGCGACGGTGCGGACATTCAGCTGACCGCCGCGGAGTTTCGCCTGTTGCGTTATTTCATGCTGCACCCCGAGCAGATCCTCTCCAAAGGCCACCTTGCCGAACACCTCTACGACGGTGAAACCGAGCGCGATTCCAATGTGCTGGAAGTCCACGTCAACCACTTGCGCCGCAAACTCGGCAAAAGTGTGATTGAAACCCGTCGCGGCCAGGGTTACCTGTTCGGCGGGCAAGCCCGGTGAGATCGATCCAGCGCCGCTTGAGCCTGGGCCTGATCAGCGTGATGGTGGTCGTTGGCCTGGTGCTGGCGCAAACCAGCCTGTGGTTGTTCGAAATGGGGTTGCAGCGTTACCTCGAAGCCGGGTTGCGCAATGACAGCGAGAACCTGCTGGCGGCGCTGGTGCGCGGGCCGCAAGGTTTGCAGCTGGATGAGCGGCGCCTGTCACCGGCCTATCAGCGGCCATTCTCCGGGCATTATTTCCGCATCGATTTCACCGATGGCCATTGGCGTTCCCGTTCCCTTTGGGATCAGGAACTGCCGGTGCTCGATCAACCCGGTCTGCATGGCAACCTGCAACTGGGGCCGGAAGGGCAACAGTTACTGGTGCTGCGCACGGACTATCGACGTTCGGGGGTGCCGATCTCCATCAGTGTCGCCGAGGATTACACGCCGATACGCGAAAGCTTCCGGCGCATGCAACAGCTCGGGTTTGGCCTCGGTTTGACAGCGCTGTTGCTGATTCTGCTGCTGCAACGGATTACCGTGCGCCGGGCCTTGCGTCCGCTGGAGCAGGCCCGTGAGCAGATTGCGCAGCTGCAACAGGGCCAGCGCTCGCAACTCGACGATCGGGTGCCGGTGGAACTGGAGCCACTGGTGGCGCAGATCAACCATTTGCTGGCCCACACCGAGGACAGCCTCAAGCGCTCACGCAATGCCCTGGGCAACCTCGGCCACGCCTTGAAAACCCCGCTGGCGGTGCTGTTGAGCCTGGCTTCAAGCGAGCAACTCGACGCGCACCCGCAATTGCGCAAGACCCTCAAGGAACAACTGGAACAAGTCCAGCAGCGACTCAATCGGGAACTCAATCGTGCGCGGTTGTCCGGCGATGCGTTGCCGGGCGCCCTGTTTGATTGCGATGCCGAGCTCCCCGGCTTGCTGGCCACGCTGAACATGATCCATGGCGACCACCTGGCACTGAGCTACCGCGCACCCGCCGGCCTGCAATTGCCCTGGGATCGCGAGGACCTGCTGGAACTGTTGGGCAACCTGCTGGATAACGCCTGCAAGTGGGCCGATGCCGAGGTTCGCCTGAGTGTGGCCGAGACTGCAGAGGGCTTTGAACTCGGCGTGGAAGATGACGGCCCGGGGATTCCCGAAGAGCGTCGCGATCAGGTGTTCGGCCGAGGCACGCGCCTGGACGAGCAAACCCATGGGCATGGTTTGGGGCTGGGTATCGTGCGCGACATCGTCGATAGCTGGGGCGGCAGACTGTCGTTGCTGGAAAGCGAGTGGTGCGGGCTGAAGGTCGTCATCGAATTGCCCAGACACTGAGGTCCATTGTGGGAGCGGGCTTGCTCGCTCCCACATAGAACCTCCCCCTGCTCAGGTGTGATGAATCTCCCGATCCTTGGTTTCCGGCATGAAGAAAATACCCAGCACCGCCGTCATCACCGCGATGACGATCGGATACCACAGCCCGTAGTAGATATCCCCCGTGGCCGCCACCATGGCGAATGCCACCGTCGGCAGGAAGCCACCGAACCAGCCATTGCCGATGTGGTAGGGCAGCGACATCGAGGTGTAGCGGATGCGCGCCGGGAACAGTTCCACCAGCCAGGCGGCAATCGGCCCGTAGACCATGGTCACGTAGATCACCAGGATCGTCAGCAGCAGCAACACCATCGGGTAGTTGGTCTTGGCCGGGTCGGCCTTCTCTGGGTAACCGGCGTCCTTGAGGGCGGTGGCGAGGGTGGCGGTAAAGGCGTCGTTCCTGGCCTTGAAATCGGCGGCCGGCATGCCGGTGCCCTCGAAGCTCTCGATCACTTTATCGCCAATGCGCACCTGCGCAACGGCGCCCGGTTCGGCGTCCACGTTCTTGTAGGGGATGGCCCTTTTGGCCAGTACGGTCTTGGCCAGGTCACAGGAACTGGTGAATTTGGCCTTGCCCACCGGGTCGAACTGGAACGAGCATTGGGCGGGATTGGCGACGACCGTGACCGGATTCTTCTCCTGCGCAATGAACACGTCGGGGTTACCGTATTGGGTCAGCGCATGGAAGATCGGGAAGTAAGTCAGGGCCGCGAGGATGCAGCCAGCCATGATGATGCCCTTGCGCCCGATGCGGTCGGACAGGCTGCCGAAAATGACGAAGAACGGCGTGCCGATCAGCAATGAGCCGGCAATCAGCAGGTTCGCGGTCTGCGGGTCGATCTTCAGCGTCTGCAGCAGGAAGAACAGTGCATAGAATTGCCCGGTGTACCAGACCACCGCCTGGCCGGCGGTACCGCCGAGCAGGGCCATGATTACGATCTTCAGGTTCTCCCAGCGGGCGAAGGATTCAGTCAACGGTGCCTTGGAGGATTTGCCTTCGGCCTTCATTTTCATGAAAACCGGCGACTCGCTGAGCTGCAGGCGGATGTACACCGAGACGATCAACAACAGGATCGACAGCAGGAACGGAATCCGCCAGCCCCAGGCTTCGAAGGCTTCGGTGCCCAGGAGGGTACGGCAGGCGAGGATCACCAGCAGTGAAAGAAACAGGCCGAGGGTTGCCGTGGTCTGGATCCACGAGGTGAAGAAGCCGCGTTTGCCCTTGGGTGCATGTTCGGCCACGTAGGTCGCGGCGCCGCCGTACTCACCCCCCAGCGCCAGGCCTTGCAGCAGGCGCAGGCTGATCAGGATGATCGGCGCGGCCACGCCGATGGTCGCATAGCCGGGCAGCAAACCCACCACGGCCGTTGAGACACCCATGATCACGATGGTGATGAGGAACGTATGCTTGCGCCCGATCATGTCGCCCAACCGGCCGAACACGATGGCGCCGAAGGGGCGCACGGCGAAGCCGGCGGCGAAGGCGAGCAGGGCGAAGATGAAGGACGTCGTTTCGTTGACACCGGCGAAGAAGTGCTTGGCGATGATCGCCGCGAGGGAGCCGTACAGGTAGAAGTCGTACCACTCGAACACGGTGCCCAGGGACGAGGCGAAGATGACCTTGCGCTCCTCCCGGGTGAGCCCGCGGTTGGGCGCGCTGCCCGTGGTTGTATTGTCGATTGCTGCCATGAGTATTCTCCGTCTTGCTCTTGTTGTAGGCCGGAGTTCCCACCAACACTTACCGTACCCAGGCCCTGGGGCTGAAGTCATCGGATTACGTGGCTTGCATTCAGGTTGACGCCAGAAAACGCTGCAAGGTTCCATGAAGCATAATCAAGGTCTGGCAGATATCCACTCGCCATCATTTGGTTGAGTCGGGCACAGAAAAAATTGTGGGAGCGGGCTTAAACGCGGAACTGATCCATCAGGCTCTGCTGCTGGTTCGCCAGGCTGTTGAGCGACTGGCTGACCCGCGCCGATTCATTGGCCTGGCCCGACAGCGACTCGGTCACGTCGCGGATGGTCGCCACGTTGTTGTTGATCTCCTCGGCCACCGCGCTTTGCTCTTCGGCGGCACTGGCGATCTGCATGTTCATGTCGTTGATCACGGTCACCGCGTCGCCGATCTGGCGTAACGCCGTTACCGCCTGGCCAACCTGCTCGACACTGCCCTGGGCCTGACGATGGCTGTTGCTCATCGAGCCCACCACTTCCTGGGTGCCGTTTTGCAGTTGTTCGATCACCAGACGGGTTTCTTCGACGGATTCCTGGGTACGCCGCGCCAGGTTGCGCACTTCATCGGCCACCACGGCAAACCCGCGTCCAGCCTCACCGGCACGAGCCGCTTCGATCGCGGCGTTAAGGGCCAGCAGGTTGGTCTGTTCGGCAATCGCGCGGATCACTTCCAGTACCGTGCCGATCTTCTCGCTGTTGGCGGCCAGGCCTTCGACCTGGACCATGGCCGCGCTCATGTCGGCGGCGAGATTGTCGATGCTGGCGGTGGTGCGGTCGATCACGGTCAGGCCCTGACGGGTCGCCTGATCGGCATCTCTCGCGGCATGGGCCGCTTGCGCGGCGCTGCGGGCGACGTCCTGGGCGGTGGCGCTCATTTCGTGGGAGGCGGTCGCGACCTGATCCACCTGGCGGTACTGCTGTTCCATGCCGGCGCTGGTCTGGGTGGCGATGGCGGACGACTGGTCCGCGGTACTGCGAGCGTCCTGCACCGAACGTTTCACTTCGGCAATGATCGGTTGCAGCTTGTCGAGGAAACGGTTGAACCAGCCGGCCAACTGGCCCAGCTCATCCTGCTTGTCGTAGGCCAGGCGGCGGGTCAGGTCACCTTCGCCGCTGGCGATGTCTTCGAGCATGTGCGCCACGCCGAGGATCGGTCGGGTGACGCTGCGGGCCATCAGCCACACCAGCACCAGGCCGAGCAGCGCGGCGAGCACGCCCAGGCCGAGTTCAACCAGCGTACCGGCGGTGTTGCTGTCATCGAGTTGCTTTTTCAGGGCTTCGGCGGGGCCGACCAGGACTTTCTCCGGCACGTCGAGCAGCACGCCCCAGGATTTACCGCCGGGGATCGGCTGGAAGGGCGCCAGTACTTTCAGTTGCTGCTGGCTGTACAGGCTGGCGGTTTTGCTGCTGGCGGCGAGCATGCGCAGCAGTTCGGCGCCGCTGGCCTGGTCCACGGCGTCCAGGCGCTGGCTGAGTTTGCCGGCGTCCGGGCTGTAGCCGGCGAGCAGGCCGGCCGGGCTGATGATGCTGACGCTGGTCTGGCCATCATAGAGCTTCTTGCTCGCGCCCAGGCTGACCGCTTGCAGGCTGTTGAGGTTGATGTCCACCGAGAGCGAGGCGATGACCTTGCCATTGACCATCAGCGGGAAAACGATGCTGGTCATCAGCACGTTCTGACCGTCGATCTCATAGAAGTAGGGTTCGATCACGCACGGTTTGAGGGTGGTGCGCGGGCAGGTGAACCAGGCGTTGGCCGCTTCGCCGCTGGGACCGGTGCTGGTGTCGGCCATGTCCTTTTCCGGCAGCGCCATGGACGTCAACTTGCCCGGCGTCGGCTGCGACCAGTAGAGGGCGAAACGGCCCTTGTCGTTGCTGCCAAGCTCGGCCTGACCGGCGAACAGTTCGTCCTTGCCGTCCAGTCCATTGGGTTCGAACACCAGGGACAGGCCGAGCAGGTCCGGGTTGGCTTGCAGGGCCGACTTGACCTGGCGGGTCAGGTCTTCGCGCAGGTCGAAGGCATCGAGAAAACGCTTCTCGGCCTGGTCACGCAGGAACAGCACCTGCCGCGAGAAGCCGTGGCCGTACTGATAGGCGTCCATGAACTGCTGGCGAATCCCCAGTGCCTGGTTTTCGCCCTGGGACTCGATCCGCGCCTGGGCCGCTTCGGTCAGCATCTCCATGCTCGAGGCTTTCACCAACTCGGAACTGTGCTCCATGCGATACAGCGAAAGACCCACCAGCAGGGTCACGATGCCCGCCAGGCAGAGCCCGGCCAGCAGGGTGATTTTCCATTGAATGGAAAGTTGTCTGAGCGACATGGAGACGTCCTTATTCGATAAATATCTGAGACTTTGCACTGTAGCGGCCGGGATTGGGCTTTCTTTAAGCCGGGCCAATGAATATCGAATACCCCGGGTTGGCTTTGACAAGGCGACAGCGGTCCGGCAAAGTGCGCGCCCTCTAATAAAACCCATTTTTTATCCGCTGGCGGCTCTCGCAGACTGTCGGCCGGACTCTTTTTGCTTGCCCAGAGGTATGACAATGAATGCAGTAATTGCCGCGGTCGGCATCATGCTGATCCTCAGCCTGTCCCGCGTGCATGTGGTGATCGCCCTGATCGTCGGCGCGCTGGTCGGTGGCTTGACCGGTGGCCTGGGGATCGAAGCGACGCTCAAGGCTTTCAACAGCGGCCTCGGCGGCGGGGCGACGGTGGCGTTGTCCTACGCCTTGCTCGGTGCTTTCGCCGTGGCCATTGCCAAGTCCGGCATGGCCCATGCGCTGGCCGACAAGGCCCTGGCCATGGTCGATCGCCAGCACGCCAGCGGCGGTGGCCAGGTCAAATGGCTGCTGATCGGCCTGCTCTGGGTCGTGGCCATCGCCTCGCAGAACATCTTGCCGATACATATCGCGTTTATTCCGTTGCTGGTGCCGCCGCTTCTTTATGTGCTGACCAAGCTGCAACTGGACCGTCGCCTGATCGCCTGCGTCATGACTTTTGGCCTGATCACGCCCTACATGTTCCTGCCGGTGGGCTTTGGCAACATCTTCCTCAATGAGATCCTGCTGGCCAACGTTGCCCGCAGCGGCGTGGACATCAGCGGCATCAATGTGACCCACGCCATGGGCATTCCGGCCCTGGGCATGGTGGCGGGCCTGCTGATCGCGTTTGTCAGCTACCGCAAGAAGCGTGTCTACGACCTGGCGAAGATTGAACAGGTCGAACAAGTGGCGGTGCAATACAACCCGCTGAGCCTGATGGTGGCCGGCGTGGCCATCGCGGCGGCGTTCATTATTCAGTTGTTGCTCGATTCGATGATCATTGGTGCGCTGGTCGGCTTCCTGATCTTCTCGGTGTCGGGCATCGTCAAATGGCGCGACACCGACGACCTGTTCACCGAAGGCATGAAAATGATGGCAATGATCGGCTTCATCATGATCGCCGCCTCC
Organism: Pseudomonas monachiensis; assembly: GCF_047345015.1. NCBI lineage: Bacteria > Pseudomonadati > Pseudomonadota > Gammaproteobacteria > Pseudomonadales > Pseudomonadaceae > Pseudomonas > Pseudomonas monachiensis. The sequence goes on along the minus strand of NZ_CP178857.1, from coordinate 4,148,994 downwards.
GGGTTTGCCGAAGTGATGAAGGCCACCGGTGAGGTGCAGACGCTGGTCGAGTCGTCGGCGTCGTACATCGATCACAGCAAGGGCATTGGCGCCTTGCTGATGTTGCTGGTGGGGTTGCTGGTGACCATGGGCATCGGCTCGTCGTTCTCCACGGTGCCGATCCTGGCGGCGATCTTCGTGCCGCTGTGCGTGCAACTGGGCTTCAGCCCGTTGGCGATCGTGTGCATCGTCGGCACGGCCGGTGCCCTGGGCGACGCCGGTTCGCCGGCTTCGGACTCGACCCTGGGGCCGACCTCCGGCCTGAACATCGACGGCCAGCACCATCACATCTGGGACACCGTGGTCCCGACCTTCCTGCACTACAACCTGCCGTTGCTGGCGTTTGGCTGGGTAGCGGCGATGGTTCTGTGATCTAACAAGCAAAAGATCAAAAGATCGCAGCCTTCGGCAGCTCCTACATGGGAAGGGTGTTCATCTGTAGGAGCTGCCGAAGGCTGCGATCTTTTTGGGGCGTTCAACTTTTGACCCGGCGTGCCGTTAAAGCTTTAACCACGACAACAAAATCAAAAGAGTGAACGTCATGCGCATGAGCCTCAAGGCCAAAGTCCTGTCCCTTGCCGTCCTCCCGGTGTTGCTGTTTGCGCTGGTCATCAGCCTGACCACGCTGTTCATTCTGCAGGATCAGGCGCGCAAGGAAGTCGAGCAGACCCGCGAGCGCCTGCTCAGCGATGCCAAGGCGACCCTGCAAAGCTACGTGGCCGTGGCCATGACCACGATCAAACCGCTCTACGACGCGGCCGCCCCTGGCGATGAGGCGGCGCGGGCGCAGGTGATAAAGCTGCTGTCGAGCATCAGCTATGGCAAGGACGGCTACTTCTTCGGCTACGACTCCAGCACCGTGCGCCTGTTCAAGGCCAACAGCCCCGAAGGCGTGGGCCAGAGCTTCAAGGACAACCGCGACCCGAACGGTGTCTACGTCAACCGCGACCTGGTGAAAGTCGCCAGGGACGGTACCCATTACCTGCAATACAGCTCGCCATTGCCCGGCAACACCCAGGTGCTGGTGCCCAAGCTCGGCTACACCGAATACCTGCCGAAGTGGGACATGGCGGTCGGCACCTCGGTCAACCTCGATGGCATCGAAGCACAGGTGGCCGTGGTCGAAGCCAAGGTCCAGGCGCGCATGCAAGGCATGGTGCTGAGCATCGTCGGCGTGGCGGTCGTGGTGCTGCTGGTGATCGCTGCCGTCGGGATGCTGCTGGCCAACACCATTGTGCGTCCGCTGCATTTGATGAAAGCCAACCTCGATGACATCGCGGCAGGCGAGGGCGACCTGACCCGCCGCCTGACCATCACCAGCCAGGACGAACTAGGTGAACTGGCCGGCTCGTTCAACCGTTTCGTCGACAAGATCCACGGCCTGGTACGGCAGATCACTGAAATGACCTCGCAACTGACCGGACTGGTGACTCAGGTGTCCGACCAGGCCAATCGCTCGGATCAGGCCATGGAGCGCCAGCGTCACGAAACCGATCAGGTGGCCACGGCGATCAACGAAATGTCGGCGGCCGCCCAGGAAGTGGCCAAGAGCGCGCAGAACGCCGCGGTCGCCGCCCAGCAGACCGACGAAGAAGGGCAGGCCGCCAAGCGCGTGGTGGCCGGCAGCATCGAGAAGATCCATGCCCTGGTGGACGATATCCGCAGCAGCGGCGTGTCTCTGGACAGCCTGCAAAAGGATGTGTCGTCGATAGTCAGCGTGCTCGGAGTGATCCGCTCGATTGCCGAGCAGACCAACCTGCTGGCGCTCAATGCGGCCATCGAAGCCGCCCGCGCCGGCGAGGCCGGGCGCGGCTTTGCGGTGGTGGCCGATGAAGTGCGGGCGCTGGCCAGCCGCACGCAAATCAGCACCCAGGAAATCCAGGGCATGATCGACCGTTTGCAGGCCGGCACCCAGTCGGCGGTGGAGGCGATGCGCCGCTCCAGCGAGGCCGGCGACGGCACCTCGGCCCAGGCCAATGAGGCGGGGGCTTCGCTGGACACCATGGCCCAACTGATCGCGACCATCAATTCGATGAACGCGCAGATCGCCAGTGCCGCCGAAGAACAGACCGCCGTGGCCGAAGAGATCAATCGCAGCGTGCACCAGATTGCCGTGGCCGTGGACAGCGTCGCCGATGAAACCCAACTCGGCGCGCAGACTTCACGCAGCCTGGCCGACCTCGGCCAGCGCCTGGGCAGTCTGGTCGGGCAGTTCCGTATTTGACAGTTATGGTTAACAACGCGAAATGGTGTGGTTTTTATAACTAAACAGTATTGAGTAACTGTCATATTTGACAGTTGTTGCCGTTGGCTTATTGGTCTTTCATTTCAATGACATAGCGAGGTAACTGCAAACCATATGGAAACAGGGGCTAAGTATGAGATTTTGGCAACTCTCATGTTTCATCCTGGTTGGCGGCTGTGTCGTGACGGCGCAGGCTCTGGAGATACCAAGCTCAGTGGACTGGCGTACCCAGGGAGCTGTTACCAGAGTCAAGCAATTGGGGACTTGTGGCTCCGGTTATGCTTTTTCAGCGGTGGGTGCCCTGGAGGGCGCATTGTTTTTGCAAACCGAAAGACTGGTCGAGCTTTCCGAGCAGCAGATTCTTGATTGCAGCAGTGAGCAAGGTAATCAAGGATGTGATGGGGGGCTGATGGATTACACCTATGACTACGTCAAGCAAAACGGTATTCAGTCAGAAGAATATTACCCTTACACAGGCGGCGGGGGACGCTGTAATGCAGGCATGATCAAGGCTGTCGCCGCCAATACGGTGACCTATACCAATATTCCTCGTGGCGACGAGGAGGCACTGCGCCAGGCCGTAGCCAAAGGGCCGGTATCGGCGGCGATTGACGCTTCCGACAACTTTGAAAAATACTCCGGCGGGGTATTGGATGATGAAAGTTGCGATGAAGATGATTTGAATTACGCCGTGCTTATTGTTGGTTATGGCACCGAAGATGGTGAGGATTATTGGCTGGTGAAAAATAGCAGGGGGCCGGAGTGGGGGGAGGCCGGATATATAAGGATGTCCAGAAACAAAGATAATCAGTGTGGCATCGCCTCTTACGCGTCATTTCCTGTCCTCGCGAAACGGATAATTCATCAAGGACTCAAGTAGTGCGCCATACGCGGTGTTGCGGTGTTGCAGTCGACCCCTACACTGAAAAGCACGGGTTGTTTTCATCTCCCCCCGACGACCACCACCCACAGGAGTCAAACCCATGACTGAGCGTATATGCGATTGTCCGAAGTGTTCCTGCAAACTCGGCGAACACCCGATCGTGCGTCACGGCAAGCACTATTGCTGTGAAGCCTGCGCCAAGCATCACGAGCACGGTGAGGAGTGCGCCTCCCAAGGCTGCAAGTGTGCCCACTGAACCCCGCGGCGCACGCAAAAGTGGAGCCTAATCCGGCTCCACTACCAGCCTCAGGCTGTCATCCTCCAGGCGCTCGCTGTGGCGAACCGTGCCTTGCAAGCGCCGCCCTTCGACCCGCAGCACCAGGGTCCTGGCCTGCTCCAGATCTTCCGGCAGTGGCGCCGGGACGCGTATGGCGAAGCAGAAGGGGTCATTTTCGACCTGCTCCAGCCCGATCCGGCACTCGGCGCTCCTGGTGATGCGGCCGGTCGGCGTGTCCAGGCCGTAGTCCAGCTGCGCAGGGCTGTTGACGGATGTTGCGCTCATATCCCTTCCCCCGGACCTGATGGTCAACGGATATTAGTTCGCCGGCCGCCACTTGACGTTTTCCACGCCGAATTTTTCAGCCATCGGCTTGCTGGTCTTTTGCACCTTCTCGCGTCCGAATCGAGGGATTCGCCCCACCCCCGCGTCACAGCTCGCCCAATGCCAGGCTTCTGCGTTATCCATTTTTTCCAGGCGGATGATGAATGACTTCGCAGCGCCATGGAGGGTGTACTCAATGACGAATAATTTTGCACTGTTCATAAAGCCCCGGTTCCTCCCTGTTGTACATAGAAGGATCGCGCGCCATCAGGAAAATTCACTCGGATTGTCGAACGGCGGCGGTTGCTGGCGACAGCCCCTGCCACAAGGATTGTTCGAATCGCCATTGGCCGAAGGCCTGGAGCGTTATGCCGAGGTGAGTCAGGGCAGCGGTGACAAGGTGATTTTGCTGCCATAACCATACCCCCACAGAGGCACTGCTCACCACCGCATCTCCTGCAAAGAAAAAGGCTCATTTGCTGTAGGATTAGTTACCTAGACTCCAAGAGGTAACCCCATGAGCGAGCCGATTCGCCTGACCCAATACAGCCACGGCGCCGGTTGCGGCTGCAAGATCTCCCCCCAGGTGCTGGAAGTGATCCTGGCCGGTAGCGGGGCGCAGAACCTCGATCCGAAGCTTTGGGTCGGCAATGCATCGCGCGATGACGCGGCGGTGTATGCCATCGATGAAGAACGCGGTGTGGTCTCGACCACTGACTTTTTCATGCCGATCGTCGACGACCCCTTCGATTTCGGCCGAATTGCCGCCACCAATGCCATCAGCGACATCTATGCGATGGGCGGCGATCCGTTGATGGCGATTGCGATCCTGGGCTGGCCGGTGAACGTGCTGGCGCCGGAAGTCGCCCGGGAAGTGATACGCGGCGGTCGTTCAGTGTGTGACGAGGCGGGCATCCCGCTGGCAGGCGGGCACTCCATCGATGCGCCAGAACCGATCTTCGGCCTGGCCGTCACCGGTCTGGTGGAAAAACGCCACATGAAGCGCAACGACACCGCCACCGCCGGTTGCCTGCTGTATCTCACCAAGCCCCTGGGGATCGGCATCCTGACGACGGCCGAGAAAAAGGGCAAATTGCGCAACGCCGACATTGGCCTGGCCCGGGACTGGATGTGCACCCTGAACAAACCCGGCAGCCGTTTCGGCAAGCTCGACGGCGTGACCGCGATGACCGACGTCACCGGTTTCGGCCTGCTCGGGCACCTGGTGGAAATGGCCGACGGCAGCCAGCTCACGGCGCGCATTGAATATGACCGCGTACCGCGCCTGCCGGGGGTCGAGTATTACCTGGAACAGGGTTGCGTACCGGGTGGGACGCTGCGCAATTTCGACAGCTACGCCAGCAAGCTCGGACGCCTTCAGGAACTGCACAAACGCGTGCTCTGCGACCCGCAGACCAGCGGCGGCCTGCTGATTGCCGTGACGCCGCAAGGCAACGAGCAATTCCTTTCGGTGGCCGCCGAGCTGGGCCTGAGCCTGGAGCCGATCGGTGAACTGGTCGAGCGACAGAGCAACGCAGTCGAGGTGTTTTGATGTTCGTCGACTGCACTGATTACCGCGACATCTTCCTCAACGACCGGCCAATGATGGATGCCCGCGCGCCGGTCGAATTCAACAAGGGCGCGTTTCCCGGCGTGATCAACCTGCCGTTGATGAACGACCATGAACGCCAGCGGGTCGGCACCTGCTACAAACAGCACGGCCAGCAAGCGGCCGTCGTGCTGGGGCATCAACTGGTGTCGGGCGCGGTCAAGGCCGAACGCATCCAGGCCTGGGCCGATTTTGCCCGGGCGCATCCGGATGGCTTGCTGTACTGCTTTCGCGGCGGCCTGCGTTCGCAGATCGTCCAGCAATGGCTCAAGGATGAGGCCGGCATCGACTATCCACGGGTGGGCGGCGGCTACAAGGCCATGCGTACCTTCCTGCTGGACACCCTTGATCAAGCCGTGACCCAGTGCGATTTCGTCCTGTTGGGCGGGATGACCGGCACCGGCAAGACCGAGGTGCTCACGCAACTGGGCAACGCCGTGGACCTTGAAGGTCATGCCAACCACCGCGGCTCCAGTTTCGGCAAGCGCGCCACGGGCCAACCCTCGAATATCGATTTCGAAAACCGCTTGGCCGTGGACGTGCTGAAAAAGCGCGCCCGGGGCATCGAGCAGTTCGTACTGGAAGACGAAAGCCGCGCGGTGGGCAGTTGTGCGCTGCCGTTGCCGCTGTACCAAGGCATGCAGCAGTTCCCGATGGTGTGGCTGGAAGACAGCCTGGAAGGGCGGGTAGAGCGGATCCTGCGCGATTACGTGGTGGATCTGTGCGCCGAATTCATCGACGTGCATGGCGAGGAGGGCTTTGCGTTGTTTTCCGAGCGCTTGCTGGCAAGCCTGAACAATGTGCAGAAGCGCCTGGGTGGCGAACGTCATCGACGCATGCTGGTCTTGATGGAGGATGCGTTGGCCGAGCAGGCCCGCAGTGGCGCGGTGGATCTGCACCGCGGCTGGATCGAACGGCTGCTGTGCGAGTATTACGATCCGATGTATGCGTTTCAGCGAGAGAAGAAAGACCCGCGGATCGAGTTTGCCGGGGAGCGGGGGGCGGTTCTCGAGTATCTGCGCGAGCGGGTGAATCAGAAGGGTTGAGGGTGCTTTTGCCGGCCTCATCGCGAGCAAGCTCGCTCCCACATTGGATCTGCGTCGTACACAAAATCTGTGTTCACTGAAGATCTACTGTGGGAGCGGGCTTGCTCGCGAAGGCGCCCGCTCAGACAACGCATGCCTCAAGTCGGGCAGGTTTCAGCACCGTTATCCAGACCTTGCTTGTACACATGGCTCTGTAAACTGGCCTTGCCGTCGTGCCAGGTCAGGGTGAGTACGTACAGCGAGTCATAGTCGCTGGACTCCCAGTCATCCGTGATGGTCATTTTCTTGCCGGTGGCGTCGCCGGCCACCTTGTTGATCAGTTCCGGCAGGTAGCCGTGGGACCAAGCCGTGTAGATGATCGAGTTGTGGTACTTGTCGTGGAGCAGTTCATCGGCCAGGTCACTGGTGTCATTGGCGGAAAAGTTGATGTTTACCGGCAGGCCGAGCTTGATGGCGCTGGGGCTGATGGTCATCAGGGGGCGGATGTAACTGTAGGAATTGTCGAGCTCGCCTTCTTCGACGTTACGGGTCGGGTTCGCCGCGAACACATAGTTGGCCTTGCCGAACTTTTCCGGCAGCAACGTGGCCAGGTCGATGGCGCGGTTCAGTCCCTGGCAATTGAGCTGGCCCAGGCCACCGTCGGGTTTTTCCCCGTGGCGCAGGAAAACCAGCGTCTGGGTGCCATCCATCGGTTGGGCGCGACTCAGGCCGGACTCCAGCGACAGAAACACGGCGGTGACCACCAACAAGGCGGGCAACAAAAGGTAAGCGCGATGTTTGAAGCGGTTGGCAAAATTGAACAGATTCATGAGTAAAGGTTCTTCAGCGCAATTCGGTTAAGGCTGACAAACCTTTACACCTCGATTGTCCTGCGTCGGGTGTTTTCCATGTCATTGCAGTCGGTCCGTTATCCAAGGGGTGGTGCTCAGAGTCCCCTGAACCCGATTGGTTCGATTCCGGCCGAATGCGCGGCAATGTACCGGTAACCTTCACAGGTTTGCAGCGAAGGTTATCGACAGGATGTTGCACAATTGTGGACACGCTACACCTAATGACGTTGAAACGGTCGTGATCTCTTTTGATCTCGGCTATCAGTGAGATCGATGGCTTCAAGGGATCGCTGAGCCGATATCTACATTATGATCGTCACTCTCAATGTCTTCGTGGATCCCGCCCATGACCGATTTGTCCGCATTCCCCATCACCCGCAAATGGCCTGCCCAGTATCCGGAGTGGATTCAGCTGTACTCCCTGCCGACCCCCAACGGCGTCAAGGTCTCGATCATGCTCGAGGAGATCGGCCTGCCGTATGAGCCTCACCGGGTAGGCTTCGACACCAACGACCAGATGTCCCCGGAATTTCTTTCCCTGAATCCCAACAACAAGATTCCGGCGATCCTCGACCCCCACGGTCCGGACGACCAGCCACTGGCGCTGTTCGAATCGGGCGCGATTCTGATCTACCTGGCCGACAAGAGCGGACAACTGCTGGCCCAGGAATCGGCAGCGCGCTATGAAACGATCCAGTGGCTGATGTTCCAGATGGGCGGTATTGGTCCGATGTTCGGCCAGCTCGGGTTTTTCAACAAATTCGCCGGTAAGGACTACGAAGACAAGCGTCCCCGTGACCGCTACGTCGAGGAAAGCAAACGCCTGCTCAAGGTGCTGGACGGCCGTCTGCAAGGGCGTGACTGGATCATGGGCGAGCGCTACACCATCGCCGACATCGCCACCTTCCCATGGGTGCGCAACCTGATCGGTTTCTATGAAGCGGGCGATCTGGTGGGCATCCAGAACTTCCCTAACGTCACGCGGGTACTGGAACGTTTCCTGGCGCGGCCGGCGGTGGTGCGCGGGTTGCAGATTCCGAGCCCCGTTTCAGGTTGAACCCCATCCCCTGTGGGAGCGGGCTTGCTCGCGAAAGCGGAGTGTCAGTGACAGATGTATTGACTGACACACTGCATTCGCGAGCAAGCCCGCTCCCACATTTTGATCTGTGTTGAATCAGGTCGTGCCAAAAAACGGCCGGATCCCGTGATCGCGGAAATACCGTTCGATCACTTTCGGGTCCGAGCAGGTTTCGGCAATCGCCACATAGGTATCGGGCCGCAACAGATAAAAGCCGTTGCGCCCAAGGCCCGCCGCTTCGAACGCCGGTCGCCAGTCAAACACGTGTAGCGGCAGATGGTGCTCGTGGCACCAGGCGATCATCTCGTCGCTGGTGTCGCCATAGACATGCACCTGCCAGGTCAGGCACTTGAGCGACTCAAAATTATCCCCCTCACCGTCATGGGCCCAGGGCAGGCGATCGCCGCCATGCACGTGCCCGGCAACGCCGGTACTCAGCGGCATTGCGCGATAATTCAGGGTGATCTGCGACACCGTGCGAAACAGGAACTGGCGGGAGGTTTCGAACGATGTCATTTTTGGTAACAAGAACGGGGCCAGGCGCGTACGCAGCAAATCGGCAATCGGCCCGTCGGCGGTGACGAACGTGAAGACCCGGTCGGTGGTCGCCACCAGTTTGCGCGCAAAGGCAATGCGCTCGGTTTCATAGGTGTCGAGCAGCCTGGCCTCGGCACCACCGCTCAACACGGCCGCCAGTTTCCAGGCCAGGTTGATGGCATCGCCAATCCCGGTGTTCATGCCCTGGCCGCCCGCCGGGCTGTGCACATGGGCGGCATCACCCAGCAAAAACGCCCGGTCCTTGCGGAAGTGATCCGCCACCCGATGGTGCACGCGGTAGGTCGAAAACCAGTTCAGTTGCTCGATCTGAACTTTCATATGTTCGATGGCCCGGCTGCTGACGTCCTCGAAGCGCAGGGTCTCGGCGTGTTCGGCGCGCTCGTCGCGCACTGTGCCGATCAGGCGGGCACGACCACTGTCGGCCAGCGGGAACACGGCGAGGAAGTCCGCCTCGTCGAGATCCACATGCAGTTCGCCGTTGAATGTCGGGCCGCTGGCCTGCACGTCGGCGACGTAGAAAATCTGCTGGTAAGTCCCGCCGGGAAACCCGGTATCGAGGGTCTTGCGCACAATCGACCGGGCACCGTCGCACCCGGCCAGGTAACAGGCCTGGCAGGTTTCCTGCTGGCCGTCGGGCAGGAGCAGCGTGGCCGTGATGCCGTCTGCGGTTTGCTCGAAGCCTGCCAGTTCGGTGTTGCGTTCCACCGTGATGCCGAAGGTTTCCAGGCGCTCGATCAGCAGCCGTTCGTGTTCGTCCTGGGGGAAGATCTCGAGAAACGAGTAGGGGGTCAGGCCCTCACCAATCCGGGACAGGGGCAGGCGCGCCACGAGCTCACCCTTGACCCAGAAGTTGCCGGCCTTTACTTGATGGCCGTGTTGCACCACGGCGGTGTCCAGTCCGAGCTGACGATACAACTCCAGCGTCCGTGCCTGGACGGCCAGCGCCCGGGACGTGGTGCCGGGGGCCGAGGTTTTGTCGACGATCCGCACGCGCACGCCGAGTTTGCTCAGCCACAACGCCAGGACCAACCCGGTGGGGCCGGCGCCGATGATCAACACGTCGCTGCGGTGCATGAGCCTGTCCTCTTCGCTGTGTGAATCAAGTATGGTCCAGTCGGGGAGGGCGACAACCGTCGGGCTGCCACGGACGTAGCCGCTGACCTGCCATTGGTCGTATGGTTGGCCCGGACAAACGGATTAGATGGAACGACATGCAAATCAGATTGATCACAAGCGTCGCCGTGTTGCTGATATTGGCCGGTTGCGGCAGCCAGCGGACCCAGGAACCGGCGGCCCGCAGCCCGGCCGAAGTAAAGGCCGAGATTGTACGTTTACTGCCGGCCAAGGCCGCCGATCCCCAGGGTTGGGCCACGGATATCCAGGTGGCGTTTACCGCGCAAGACATCTCGCCGACCACGCAAAACCTGTGCTCGGTGCTGGCCGTGACCGAACAGGAGTCGACCTTTCAGGTCGACCCGAGCGTACCGGGCCTGGGCAAGATCGCCCGCGAAGAGATCGACCGCCGTGCCGCCAAGGCGCACATTCCCGGCCTGCTGGTGAGCGGTGCGTTAATGCTCGATTCGCCGAATGGCAAAAGCTACAGCAGTCGCCTGAATGCCGCGCGCAGTGAAAAGGAACTGAGCGCTGTTTTCGACGACTTCATCGGCATGGTGCCAATGGGCAAGAAGTTGTTCGGCGGCTTCAACCCGGTGCATACCGGCGGACCGATGCAAGTCAGCATTGATTTTGCCGAACAGCAGGCCAAGGGCTATCCGTACCCGGTGAAGAGCTCTATTCGTCATGAAGTGTTCACCCGGCGCGGCGGCATGTATTTCGGCATCGCGCATCTGCTCGGCTATCCGGTGAGTTACCCACTGCCGTTGTACCGTTTTGCGGACTTCAACGCGGGTTGGTACGCCAGCCGTAACGCTGCGTTCCAGAACGCGGTGAGCCGGGCTTCCGGTATCCCGTTGGCGCTGGATGGCGACCTGGTGCGCTACGGTTCGATCATGCCCGGCACCACGGAGCTGGCCGTGCGTACCCTTGGCAAGCAACTGGACATGCGCAATCCGACGATCCGCGACCAACTGGAAGAGGGGAATACCCTGGCGTTCGAAGACAGCAAGCTCTATCGGCGGGTTTTCGAACTGGCCGAACGGGCCGAGGGCCGGCCGTTACCCCGCGAAGTGTTGCCCGGGATCGTGCTACAAAGCCCGAAAATCACCCGCAAGCTCACCACTGCGTGGTTTGCCAAGCGAGTCGATGAACGCTACCAGCGCTGCATGGCACGGGCAGTGCAGTAATCGCGCCGTATCAAAGAGAATAAAAAACCCGGCGGATGAGGCCGGGTTTTCATTGAGTCCTGCGTTCAGGCACTGCATTCAGACAGCGCGGCTTTCGATCAGGCGGTCCGAACCACCTTCGGCGACGCGGTTTTGCAGGAGCTTGTCCGAACCACCTTCAGCGACGCGGTTTTCCAGCAGGCGATCCGAACCACCTTCAGCCACGCGATTCTCGATCAGGCGATCGGAACCACCCTCGGCCACACGGCTTTCAATCAGACGATCCGAGCCGCCTTCAGCGACCACAGGTTGAGCGGAGTTTGCGGCGAAAGCGTTAACTGCGAAAACCGAGAAAGCGATGCTGAGGAGGGTCTGGCGTTTCATGATGGTGTGCTCCGGGGTGCTTATGGGTTGGTATGGAGCAGATGTTACGCCGGGGATTTTTTAAGAGAACTTCATTGAAGTGATGGTGAACATCGACGGCAATGATAGGACTTGCGGCACACCCCTGGTGAGCGTGATGGTGCGATCGTCGGATGATCGCTGTGTGGTGGGTGGTGGCTTCTACACTGGTTAGCTGGCGCGTTCCTCTGCCGCGACGGTCGATGTGGCCCGGCAGAGGTCACGGTATGCAAGGAGACGTGTATGTACCAGCTCTACGGCCATCAGAACTCTGGCGCAGCGGCCATCGAGGCTGCACTTGAACTCTGCGATGTTCCTTATCGCTTCATCGATGTCGAGTCGTCCGCGGAGGCGGCCCAGGCGCTGCAGAAGCTCAACCCGCTCAAACAGATTCCAACCTTGCAGTTGCCCGATGGCGCTGTCCTGACCGAGAGCGCGGCGATCCTGATCCACCTCGGGCTGACCTTTCCCGCATCGGGGTTGTTACCGCAGGATCCAGCCGAGCGAGGCCAGGCCATTCGCGGCATGGCGTACATCGTCAGCAATTGTTATGCGGCCATCGGCATCATTGATTACCCCGAGCGCTGGCTGGCCGAGGCGGATGAGTTGTCCAGGCAGAACCTCATGGAGGGCGCCCGCCGGCGCCTGCACTGGAGTTGGGAGGTGTTTGCCGATCAGTTCTCGGGCGAGTTGTACCTGGGCAGCGAGAAGCCAGGAGCCCTGGATGTGCTGGCGGCGGTGATCTCACGGTGGGCGGGCAGTCGTGAGCATTTGCGCAACGCCCGGCCGGGGTTTTTCGCCTGGCTGGAACGAATCGACCGCCACCCGGCACTGGCACCGGTGTTCGCCCGGCATTGGCCGGCCTGAACTCCCAAAACCCAATGTGGGAGCATGCCTGCTCCCACAAGGGATCCTCGGCGTGTCGACTATTCCCCGCGAATGTACTGTTCCAGCTGCTTGATCAGTTCAGCCTGTTCGGCGATCGCTTCCTTGACCAGGTCACCGATCGACAGCAGGCCGATCAATTTGCCACCTTCGACCACCGGCAAGTGACGCAGGCGCTTATCGGACATGATGCCCAGGCAGGTCTCCACGGTTTGGTGGGTGTCAACGGTAATCACCGGAGACACCATGATGTCGCGCACCGGCGTGCCCACCGAAGAGCGGCCGTGCAGCACCAGTTTGCGCGCATAGTCCCGTTCGCTGATGATGCCCAGCACTTCTTCATTCTCTACCACCAGCAAGGCGCCGACGTTTTTCTCGGCCATCTTCATTAGCGCTTCGAGCACCATGTGGTCGGGTTTGATCTGGTGGACTTCCTGATTCTTCTGATCTTTGAGCTTGAGCAGCTGGGCGACGGTTTTCATGGTGGTTACTCGGGTGTTGTCGTTGTTCTTGAAGAATCGTAGACGCGAGCGTTCAGGGCAAGGGCGAATGCGGCAGATAACACGCAAAAAACGTCATTTGCCGGATTTTCTTTGGCAAACCTCACATTTCGGGCCAGCACCTTACCTGTGGGAGCGGGCTTGCTCGCGAAGCGGACTGTCAGCCAACAAAGATGTTGAATGTTATGGCCCCTTCGCGAGCAAGCCCGCTCCCACAGGGTCGGTGTCTGCCTGGTAGACCGGCGGCAAACGCGCTATCGCGACGGATGACGGGTAGAATCACCCTCTGAATCAGTTTCGAGGTTTGCAGTGGTGGATCTACAGCAGGGCTTCGTCCTGACCCGGCATTGGCGCGACACCCCTGCCGGTACGGAAGTCGAATTCTGGCTGGCGACCGACAGCGGTCCCCGGCGTATCCGCCTGCCTCATCAACCGTCGGTGGCGTTCATCCCCGCTGCGCAGCGCGAGCCCGCCGAACGCATTTTGCATGACGAGAAGAACGTCGAGCTCAGGCCCCTGGCCCTGCAGGATTTCGAACATCGCCCGGTCCTCGGTCTCTATTGCCAGCAACACGGCCAGTTGATGCGCCTGGAAACCGCGCTGCGCCGGGCTGGGGTCGAGGTGTTCGAAGCCGATGTGCGCCCGCCGGAACGCTACATGATGGAACGCTTCATTACCGCGCCGGTGCGTTTCAGTGGCACGGCGAATGCCGAGGGCCTGCTGCTCGATGCGCAGATGAAAGCCGATCCCGATTACCGGCCGAACCTCAAACTGGTGTCCCTGGACATCGAGACCACCGCCCAGGGCGAGTTGTATTCCATCGCCCTGGAAGGCTGCGGCGAGCGTCAGGTGTACATGCTCGGTCCGCCCAATGGCGATGCCAGCCAGGTGGATTTCCAGCTCGAATACTGCGATTCGCGAACCCTGCTGCTGAAAAAACTCAACGACTGGTTTGCCCGGTTCGACCCCGACGCGATCATCGGCTGGAACGTCGTGCAGTTCGACTTGCGGGTGCTCCACGAACACGCCCGGCGCCTGGCGGTGCCCTTGAAGCTGGGGCGTGGCGGCGAGGAAATGCAGTGGCGCGAACACGGCAGCGGCAACCATTACTTCGCTTCAGCCGCTGGCCGCTTGATCATCGACGGTATCGAGGCCCTGCGGTCGGCGACCTGGAGTTTTCCCTCGTTCAGCCTGGAAAACGTCGCGCAAACCTTGCTCGGCGAAGGCAAGTCCATCGACAACCCGTACCAGCGCATGGACGAAATCAATCGCATGTTCGCCGAGGACAAACCGGCGCTGGCCACATACAACCTCAAGGACTGCGAACTGGTCACACGGATTTTCGCCAGGACCGAGTTGCTCACCTTCCTGCTGGAGCGGGCCAGCGTCACTGGTTTACCGGCCGATCGCATGGGCGGTTCGGTGGCGGCGTTCACGCACCTGTACATGCCGCTGATGCACCGTCAGGGTTTCGTGGCGCCGAACCTCGGTGGCAAGCCACCGCAAGCCAGCCCCGGCGGTTTTGTCATGGATTCGCAGCCGGGGCTGTACGAATCGGTGCTGGTGCTCGACTACAAAAGCCTTTATCCGTCGATCATCCGCACCTTCCTGATTGATCCCGTGGGGCTGATTGAAGGGCTCAAGCACCCGGACGACAGCGAGTCGGTGCCGGGTTTTCGTGGTGCGCGCTTTTCCCGCACCCGACATTGCCTGCCATCCATCGTCGCCCGGGTGGCCGAAGGCCGGGAAACCGCCAAGCGCGAACACAACGCGCCGCTGTCCCAGGCGCTGAAAATCATCATGAACGCCTTCTACGGCGTACTCGGCTCCAGCGGTTGTCGCTTCTTCGACACGCGCCTGGCGTCGTCCATCACCTTGCGCGGGCACGAAATCATGCTGCGCACCCGCCAGTTGATCGAAGCCCAGGGGCATGCGGTGATTTACGGCGACACCGATTCGACCTTCGTCTGGCTGCGTCGCGCCCATGGCCAGCAGGAGGCGGCGCAGATCGGCCACGCGCTGGTGGCGCACGTCAATCAGTGGTGGCGCGAGCACGTGCAGCAGGAGTACGGCCTGCAGAGCGTTCTCGAATTGCAGTACGAAACCCACTACAAGCGCTTTTTGATGCCGACCATTCGCGGCGCCGAAGAAGGCAGCAAGAAGCGCTACGCCGGGCTGGTCACCCGTGACGACGGCAGCGACGAAATGGTCTACAAAGGCCTGGAAACCGTGCGCACCGACTGGTCGCTGCTGGCCCGGCAATTCCAGCAGGAGCTGTATTCGCGGATTTTCCTGCGCAAGCCCTACCAGGATTATGTGCGTGACTACGTGCGCAAGACCCTGGCCGGTGAATTCGATGACCGGCTGATCTACCGCAAACGCCTGCGCCGTACCCTCGATGACTATCAGCGCAACGTACCGCCTCATGTGCGCGCGGCGCGCCTGGCCGACGAGTACAACGACCGGCAGGGGCGCCCGCGCCAGTACCAGAACGGTGGCTGGATCAGCTACGTGATCACCGTCGCCGGTCCTGAACCGCTGGAAGTGCGCAGCGCGCCCATTGATTACGACCACTACATCACCCGGCAGCTGCAACCGGTGGCGGACGCGATACTGCCGTTTGTCGACGACGACTTCTCAACCCTGATTGGTGGGCAACTGGGCCTGTTTTGAGTCCATCAGCGACAGGGTCCAGTCATCCAGGATGCCATGGAAGTACTGGTTCAAGGCCTGCTGGAAAAGGCTATCGGCGTCGGCGACCTGGGCGAACAGGGTCATCGAGGAATGAAACTTCAGGTCGTCGGGATGACCGAAAATCCCCGCTACCGAGCGTTCCCGGATGTTCAGTACTTCCTGGGTGCAGGTGCGTAGCCGGGCGCCCAGCAACGGGTGCTCAAGGTAGGCCAGGGCTTCCTCCCGCGAGCGGATGGCAAAGCGGCGCGACATCTCGCTGCCGCCGAGCCCGGCAAACTGGGGAAAAATGAACCACATCCAGTGACTGCGCTTGTGTCCGTTGTTCAGCTCGTTTTGAACCCGGTCGAATACCGGGTCCTGAGCCTGGAGAAAGCGTTGCAGATCGAACGGGTCCAGGTGGTCGGTGCTTCTCATGGCGAAGCTCTCTGACTGCGGTGGTTCAGACCATGGCCAGCCGCTGTTTGCGTTGTGGCGCGTGAAACGCTTGGTCCAGCGCCTCCAGGTCCCCGGGCTCAAGCTGTAACGTGGCGGCTTGGGCGTTGAGGCGTACATGTTCGGGTCGGACCGCCTTGGGGATGGCGATCACGCCTTCCTGACGCAGTATCCAGGCCAGCGCCACCTGTGCCGTTGTGGCGCTGTGCCGTGCGGCCACCTGCTTGAGCGTGGCGTCGAAGAGCATTTTACCGCCCTGGCCAATCGGGCAGTAAGCCATGACCGGCAACCGCCGTTGCTGGCCCCATGGCAGTAAATCAAATTCTATGCCCCGTTGTTCCAGGTTGTAGAGCACCTGATTGGTGGCACAAGACGGGGCGTCCAGTTCCAGCAGGTCGTCGAGGTCGAAGTTGGACACGCCCCAACGGCCGATTTTGCCGGCTTCGCGCAGGCGCTCGAAGGCGTCGACGGTTTCTTCCAGGGGATACTGGCCGCGCCAATGCAGCAGATACAGATCGATGTACTCGGTGCCTAGCCTGCGCAGGCTGCGCTCGCAAGCCTGGGGAATGCCCTGGCGACTGGCGTTGTGCGGGTACACCTTGCTGACCAGAAAGACGCTGTCGCGCTGGCCGGCGATGGCATCGCGGACCACTTCCTCGGCGCCGCCTTCGGCGTACATTTCCGCAGTGTCGATCAAGGTCATGCCCAGTTCGATGCCCAGGCGCAGTGCCGCGACTTCCTCCGTGTGCCGTGAACGGTCTTCTCCCATCTGCCAGGTCCCCTGGCCGATGACCGGGACCCTGGTGCCTGCCAGTTCAAGCGTGCGCATGCAAACCTCCTGTGTGTACTCGGTGAATAGTGTAGGAGCTGCCGCAGGCTGCGATCTTTTGACTTTGATTGTTCAAGATCGAAAGATCGCAGCCTGCGGCAGCTCCTACACGGCGTGTGCACCGACCTGATGATTTTCTGATCCGTTTTTTCTTTGAACATTCCCCTGCCAGTGATCGATTGGTGCCACCCGATACTGCACTTTTTCGAAATGTCCGGCTCTATCCATGGCAGCCCGCGGCGATCCCCACCGCTGGCCCATGCCCAAGTCCAAGAACCCATGGCTCGAGTGTCACCCGCGATCACTACTCAAATCCGCCGTCATTGCCTGCTCCTGGCAGGTTTGTCGATGTCCTTCGTCACCGGTTGCAGCCAGCAACAGGGCGGCGACATCATCGACCAGATGCGCGAAGGCAAACCCCAGGAGTTCCTGCAGACCAGCGTCGACCGCATGGCCACCCTGACCATGCGCGACAACCTCGACAGCCTTTACCTGCTGATGAGCAAGCTTTACCTGCGTAACCCCGATGAACTGAAAAAATCCGGTTTCCTCGATGCCCGCACCGCCGGCAAGCAAGTGCGCATGGCCATCGAACTGCAGCAACCACTACCGACTCTGGGCGGCAAAAAGGACCTCGCGGCCCTGCGTTTTGCCATGAGTCCGGAGTTTCTCGGCGACCGGGTCGGGGCGTTCATCTATGCCATCGGCAGCATGCTGGTGACCGCCCATGGCAATCGCCTCGAGTTCTACATGACCGATACGATCAACCCGGTATTCGTCAGCAATGCCGCGCGCAACATCGAGATCGCCACCTGGATCCTCAGTCAGCGACAGAACAAAGAAGGCCAGCCCTTGCTGTTCTCCAACGAAATCTCGGAGGAGGGCAGCAACCTGAGCTTTGCCGTGGAGTTCGGCAAAATCGTCGCCCGGCTGGACCTGCTGACCCAGATGCTCGACGAACGCTACCGGCGCATCGGCCTGAACTATGCGCAGAGCCTGCTGTTCCTGAATTTCCTGCCGGTGCAGTGAGCACGACACATATTCCTTGTGGGAATTGAGTTCATGGTATAAAGATAGATCGTATCGATATAACTGGTTATAAGAAATATCGCTATGCTGCGGGCCAGATTTCCCCTGCGATCTTTGTGGAAGTATTCATGGATTTAGTGAACATCGGGTTGGTCGTTGCCGGGCTGGTTGTCGGCTTCATCGTCGGCATGACTGGCGTAGGTGGCGGGTCGCTCATGACCCCGATCCTGCTTTGGTTCGGCATCAACCCGGCGACGGCGGTCGGTACCGATCTGCTGTACGCCGCCATCACCAAATCCAGCGGTGTACTGGTTCACCGCAAGAACAACAACATCGACTGGGCGATTACCGGCTGGCTGACCTTGGGCAGCGTGCCCGCGGTGGCGTTGACGCTGTGGTTCCTCAGCACCCTGCACAGCGCCCCCGAGGCGATGAACGCGATCATCAAGCAGGCCCTCGGTTTTGTGTTGTTTGCCACGGCACTGGCGATCCTGTTCAAGAAGCGCCTGCTCGACTTCGCCCACAAACGTGCGGGCGGCAACTACAACCCTAGCGGACTGCGCTTGAACGTGATGACCGTCATCACCGGACTCGTCCTTGGCACGATGGTCGCGCTGACGTCCATCGGCGCCGGCGCACTGGGCACCGTGGCACTGTTCATTCTCTATCCGATGCTGCCGACCCGCCGTCTGGTGGGGACTGAAATTGCCCACGCGGTGCCGCTGACCCTGGTCGCGGGCCTTGGCCATGCCAGCATGGGCAACATGGATTGGCACGTCCTGGGTTACTTGCTGGTGGGCTCGTTGCCGGGGATTTACCTGGGCAGCCACCTGACCGGGCGCATCTCCGACGAACTGCTGCGCCCTTGCCTGGCGACCATGCTGTTGTTGATCGGCTACAAACTGGCGTTTTAACTCCTGCCCGCAATGCCCTGTGGGAGCTCTGGATCGGTTACCCGTTTGGCGGGATGAACCGGATCCTGTAGGAGCTGCCGCAGGCTGCGATCTTGTTGCGGATCATGCGGTGTGTGCAGAAATGTCAGATCAAGATCAAAAGATCGCAGCCTGCGGCAGCTCCTACCTGGATGTTGGCGGTATTCGGCAGGTTGATGTTCAGCTCCCAGGCACACCCGCCGTCCTCCCGCCTGATCATTGGCCTGCCTGGCGCTCGCCAGGCTCGGCCGACCACGGATCGGCGGGTTGTCATGAGCCTTCAGATTAGCCCAGCCTGTTGCGCAATGACCGCCCTGACCTAAGCTTGGGGCAAGGCGAAAAATATTGCGGTACGTCACCCGGAACGATCGCCGCGATGCGCAATCATTAGAGCGTGGATATCAAAAGGAGATGCGCATGCTCATCAGGTCACTGACCCTGGCTACCTTGCTGGCGATTGCTGGCACCTCGTTCGCCGCCGATGGCGACTCACCGCTGGACATGGACAAGGGCAGGGCCCGACCACTGATTGTCATCGCTCCAAGCACCGTTGATCCGGCCTGGACCAGCCTGAAGAAGTCCCTGGATGAGCCGGCCAACCGCAAGGGTTTCACCGACCGCAACATGGTGCTCTACACCGTACTCAACCTGATGGGCCAGCGCGACGGCAAGGACCTGGGGCCACAGGACACGGCGGCGCTGATCCGCTCGCTCAAACTGGGTGCCGGCGCCAAGACCAAGGTGATTCTGGTCGGCAAGGACGGCGAAAAGAAACTTGAGCAATCGGACGCCTTCAAGCTGGACGAGATTTTCAGCGCTGTCGATCAGTTGCCGGCGGCCGAGAAAGAGTTTACAGCGACCGTGGCGGCTCCCGTCACTGAAGCCGAGCCGGCGGCCAAAGGCGCCAAGCCCGGAAAAACCAGCAAGCCGGCCAAGCCCGCCAAACCGCCTGAAATGCCGGATGATTGATGTCCTACACGCTATCGCTGTCGATGACGCACTGAGTGTGCGTCTGCAGACGCTTCATCTGGCGAGCAAAGGCCTCGAACAAACGATGCACTTCCTGTTGGGTGGTCGTTGCCTCACAACCTGACTCCAGCTGTTCGCAGGCCCTGATCAACGGCGTTGCATGGATGATCCGCGCGCTGCCAAGGATTTTGTGGCAACGCCGGCCCATGGCCCGGAAGTCGCCCGCGCGAAACAGTTCCTGCATGGCGTCGAAATCTTCCTGGTTGGTACGCAGCACGGTCGTCAACAACTGGCGGCTCATCAGCGCATCGCCAGCGGTAATGTCGGTGACCCTGGACAGGTCGAAGCACGGCTCGCTGGCCTGGCGCGTCCGTTCGGACTCGTGCAGGTAACGTTCCAGCGCGCTACGCGTGAGCGGCTTGAACAGGCAAGCGTTCATCCCGGCTTCGAGGCAACGCTGGATTTCCTCTGGCTGGGCATTGGCGGTCAGCCCCACCACATGGGTCGGCGTGCGACCTTCGGCCACTTCGATGGCGCGCAACTGGCGGGTCATCTTGTCGCCGTTGAGCAGCGGCATGCTGCAGTCGGTGATCAGGTAATCGAACCTGTCCTGGCGCCAGAGATTGAAGCCTTCCAGGCCGTTTTCGGCGCAGGTGACACGCAGCCCCAGGGATTCGAGCTGGCGTTGCAATACCACGCGATTGAACTCGTGATCCTCGACAATCAGCACGTAGAGCGGCGGTAGCGGTGGTAATGGCGCGGTATCGATGGGCGAGGGTGCGTCGCCTTCGCTGACGGGTGTCACCTGCAGCGTCAGCGTAAAGCACGAGCCCTGGCCCGGGGTGCTGGTGCAGTCCAGGCGGCCACCCATCAGTTGGGTCAGTTGTTGACAGATGGCCAGGCCCAGACCGGTACCGGTCTGCAATTCGCAGTCCTGGTCGGCGAACTGGGTGTAGGGTTGGAACAGGCGCTGGCGTTGCTGTTCGTCCATGCCGATACCGGTGTCTCGCACCACCAGTTGCAGGTGGGCGAACGGCGTATCGCTGCTCAGACTCAGCTCGACGGTCACCGTACCCTGTGTTGTGAATTTGATGGCATTGCTCACCAGGTTGGACAGGATTTGCCGAAAGCGCAGCGCGTCAAGTTGCACCGTGAGGTCCGGGCCATGACTGACAAACTCCAGTGCGAGGTTTTTCTGTTGGGCGAGGCTGGCGAAACTCTGCAACACCGTGCGCGCCAGGCGTTGCGGGTAGCTGCTGGTGCTGCGCAACTCAAACTGCCCCGACTCGATTTTCGACAGGTCGAGAATCTCGCCAATCAACTCCATCATGCCGTTGGCGGATTTCTGCGCGATGTCGATCAGTCCTGCATCGGCATTCTGTTCGGGCTGATTTTCGCGCAGCAATTCAAGCACGCTCACCAGTGCACTCATGGGCGTGCGAATCTCGTGGCTCATGACCGCCAGGAAATGGCTTTTGCCGCGATTGGCCGATTCGGCCTGTTTCCTGGCCTGGATCAGCGCGTGTTGCAGGTGGTGTTGCTCGGTCAGGTCGATCCAGCCGCCAATGACGCCGGTCATGGTGCCATTGGAATCGCGGTACGGCAGTGCCCAGTGGTAGACGTGGCGCTTCTGGCCCTTGACTGTCATGGTGAAGTTGTCGAAGGACGGCTCCCCGCTCTCAAGGGTCGTACGGTGAATCCGCTTGTAATTGTGGGCGTCGTCGAGGGGCAGGATATCGGCTTCGATCAAGCCTTTGTTCAGCACCTGATCCAACTCGACCTGCATCGTTTGCACGTAGGCACGATTGCAGGTCAGCAGCAGGCCTCTGCGATCGCGGACATAGATCGGGTGCGGTGTGCCGTCCACCAGTACCTTCATGAATTCCAGTTGGTCGTTCAAGGCTTTTTGCGCCTTGAGGCGTTCGGCGATTTGCCGGCGAAGTCCGAAGTTCCAGGCAAGCACCACCAACAGCACCAGCACCATCCCCAGTACTGCCCGAAAGAACCAGTTCTTGTAGGCGCTCCAGCCTCCGTGGCTTTGCTGCGGGTTCTGCCAGCGGCTCGCCAGGCCACTCAATTCATCGGGCGAGATGTCGAGCAACGCCTTGTCGAGGATCGATACCAGTTCGGCGTTCTGTTTGCCGCTGGCAAAGGCGATCAGCGCCGGTTGCGCGCCGAGCACCGAATCGATCTGCAACTGGCCACGGAAGAACCGGTCGATCAGGTAGCCGGCGCCCAGTTGTGGCTGAATCACGCCATCGACCTGACCTTCGGCGAGTAATTCGTAAGTCTCGATCGGTGTATCGACTTCGACCACCTTGATGTCGGGCCATTCGCGCTCCAGCCAGTTGGCCGCCGCGGAATCCTTGATGATCGCCACGGACTGCCCCTTGAGTCGGACCAGGCCCTCATGTTCAGGCTGCACCCGGGTGACCAGCACGAACGGGTTGATCATATAGGGCCGGGAGAACGCCAGCCGTTCCTCGCGCCGGTCACTGTACGTCAGTGCCGCAATCAGAGCGGGCGGGTCGCGTTCGGTGCGGCGGATCATGGCTTGCACCGAAGAAATCTTGCGCGGGCGGAACACCAGGCCGGTACGATTGTTGATCATCTCCAGCAGATCCGCCGCCATGCCGCGCATCTGATCGTGGGAATCAAACAGGCTGAAGGGCGAATACAGGTCGTTGGCCAGCACTTCGATCTGCGGATGGTCCTTGATCCATTGCTGCTCGGTGGCGGTCAACTGCAAGCGCTTGTAGCCGAGCCCCGGGTTGGCGCCAATGCCCCAGTGGCGGGCAATGACCACGCGTTCCTGGGGCGACAGGGTTGCCAGCGCGCTGTTGAGCAGGGTCAGTAGCCGGGTGTTCTGGCGCTGCATGGCAAAACTGAAGCCCAGGCCTTCGGAATCGCGCTGGACAGTCTGTTTCAGGCTCTGCTGGTAACTGCGTTCGAGCAGGTACTGTGCGGAAATCGCGTCGGTGAGCAGCACCATGCCTTCGCCATAGGCCACCATGCCGAGGCCGTGCTGGGTCGAATCGACGGTTTGCACCGGGTGGTCGGGAAACAGCGAGATTACCCGATCCTGCTGGATCCAGTCCGGATCGAACAGCACCGTGGTTCCCGGCGGCAGTTCATTGTTCATCCAGTGCGTGCCGAAACGGCTGACCAGCACGGCCTGGTCGTAGGCATAGGGTGCGCTCAGGCGCAGGTCGCTGTACTGCGTTTCCAGGTGATTGATCCGCGGCACCAGGTCGATTTCGCCCCGTTGCAAAGCACTCAACGCATCGGCCTGACTGGCATAGCGTTCGACGCGTACACGTACGCCCAAGGCTCGCGCCAGCCAGTCGAGGTAGTCGGCTGAAAGACCTTCGTAGTCCTTTTGGTTGGCAGTGATGTCCAGTGGCGGACGGTCCGGCAGATAAACGCCGGCGCGCAAGACGTCCTTCTGCTCCAGCCACTGACGCTGCGCCGTGTTGAGCGACAGGCTCATGTCGCTCGTGGGCGCACGGCTGAGCAGCATCAGGGGATCGGCGCAGGCGTTCAGGGCCACCAGTATCAGACCGAGCACTCCCGACAGCCGCAGGACCAGTCGATTCATGGGTCAGGCCAGGTCGTTGCGTTTGGCGAACTCGATCAACTCAAGCAAATTACTGGCATTCAACTTTTGCATCAGGCGGGTCTTGTAGGTACTGATTGTCTTGTTGCTCAACAACATATCGTCGGCGATCTGCTTGTTGCTCAGGCCTTGGGCCAGGCCGTGCAACACCTTGAGTTCGCGCCGGGTAATGCCGCTGAGCAGTTGCACATCGTTGCGGGCGAAATCGCTGTGGCGCACCGACTTGAGCGTACCGACCGGGAACCAGGATTTGCCATTGGCTAGCGCCTTGAGTGCCGTCACGATCTCCACCGGGTCATCGGCCTTCGACAGAAAGCCTGCTGCACCGGCCCGCATGCATTGCGCGGCGTACGACTGGCTTTTCAGCCCCGTGTGAACCAGGACATGAGCCGGACTGCCGCCGATGCGCAGGCGATCGATCACCGCCATGCCATCGAGTTGCGGGATATCCAGGTCGAGCACTATTGCATCGGGTTTGAGCTCGAAGGCCTTGCTCAACGCGTCCACACCGTTGTCGCACTCGCCGACGATGACATGGCCTTCACGGGCCAGAATTATTCCGATCGCCATGCGCACGACAGCGTGGTCATCGACCAACAGCACCTTCATGGATCAATCCTCATGTCCTGTTTCAGCATAGTCCCGCCACCCCCCCAAAGGATTCGGCAGACCTGATGCGTGGCCAGGTGACGCAAAAAAGAGGCGCGAATCCTACTTGGTTTATGTGGGTATGCAAGGCGGGGCGGTCTTACCGGGTAAGGGCGCTCAGAATCTGATGAGCAATCCTGACCCGTTCTGCATTGGGATAATTCTTGTTGGCCAGCATCACAATGCCAATGTCCTTCGATGGCATGTACGCCACGTAAGCCCCAAAACCACCGGTTGAGCCTGTCTTGTTGATCAGCGCGTCCTGCGGCTGTGCTTGTGGCGGGTTCAGCCACTGCACTTCATGGGCCTGCATGGCCATTGGCGTAGAGTTGCCGTCCAGCAGGCGATCCAGTGTGATCGGGTAGCGATACATCTCCCAACCGAGGCCCTGGGTCATACCGCCAACGGTGTAGTAACCGCTATGGGTCAAGGCGATGGCTTGCTGCAATGGTTTTTCCAGAGACGTCGGCTTCATGTTCGCGCCGACGTAGGCCAGCAAGTCAGCGGCACTGGTTTTCACCCCGTACGCCTCGGAATCCAGCGCCCCCGGAGTAACCCGTACCGGTTGGCCGTCCTTGTTGTAGCCCTGGGCGTACAGCGCCATCTGAGCCTGCGGCACGTGCACATAGGTGTGCTTGAGGCCGAGTTTTGGCAGCAGGGTTTTCTCCATCAGGTCATCAAACGGTTGGCCCATGCTTTGCGCGGCGAGGTAGCCGAACAGGCCGAGGCTGGGGTTCGAATACAGTCGGTGGCTGCCGGGAACGTAGAGCGGTTTCCATTGCTTGTAGTAGCTGAGCATTTTGTCGGCCGAATCATATTCAGCGGGGAATTGCAGCGGCAGGCCGCCAGCGCTGTAGGTGCCCAGTTGCAGCACGCTGATCTGGTCGAACGCACTGCCGCGCAAGGCTGGCAGGACCTGGCTGGCCTTGTCCGACAGCGACAGCTTGCCCGTGGCCTGGGCGTAGGCGGCGAGGGTGGCGGTGAAGGTTTTGCTGACGGAGCCGATTTCGAAGAGGGTGTCTTGGGTGACGGGGTTGCCGGCTTCTTTCGAGGCGACGCCATAGTTGAAGTAATGCGCCTGGCCGTTGACGGTGATCGCCACGGCCATGCCGTGAATTCCCTCGGCTTGCATCACCGGCTGTACAGCGGCGTTCACCACTGTCTCGATTTGATCCTGCGCAACGCATTGGCCCGCGGCGAATATCGCCATGCAAGCGGCGATGTTTTTCAGCCTGTCCATGTTGGTTTCATCCGTCGTTGATTCAGTTGCGCGTCATTTTAGGGCGTGAAGCGCCATGCTCCGAGCGCTTTTTAAAATTGGCCGCCAACAGGCGGCCACGCGCAACCTTCGATTCAACGCACTTGCCGATTCAACGCACCAGGCACGGACGCTTGTTATCGAACTTCCAGCCGGGAATCAAAAACTGCATCGCCACGCTGTCATCCCGGGCCCCCAGGCCCATGCCTTTGTACAGTTCATGGGCCTTGGCGACCTGATCCATGTCCAGTTCGACCCCCAGCCCCGGTTTCTGCGGCACCTGCACGCAGCCGTCGACGATTTGCAGCGGGGCCTTGGTCAGGCGTTGGCCGTCCTGCCAGATCCAGTGGGTGTCGATGGCGGTGATCTCGCCCGGCGCGGCTGCCGCGACATGGGTGAACATTGCCAGGGAAATGTCGAAGTGGTTGTTGGAGTGCGAACCCCAGGTCAGGCCCCATTCGTGGCACATCTGCGCCACGCGCACCGAGCCCTGCATGGTCCAGAAGTGCGGGTCGGCCAGGGGAATGTCGACCGACTGCAACTGGATCGCGTGGCCCATCTCCCGCCAGTCGGTGGCGATCATGTTGGTCGCGGTCTTCAGGCCCGTGGCCCGGCGGAACTCGGCCATGACTTCGCGTCCCGAGTAGCCGTTTTCCGCCCCGCACGGGTCTTCGGCATAGGCCAGCACGTGGTGCTGATCGCGGCACAGGCGGATGGCTTCTTTCAGTGACCAGGCGCCATTCGGGTCGAGGGTGATGCGCGCATCGGGGAAGCGCTCGGCGAGGGCCGTGACCGCTTCGATTTCGGCGTCGCCGCTGAGCACACCGCCCTTGAGCTTGAAGTCCTTGAAGCCATATTTGGCGTGAGCCGCCTCAGCCAGGCGCACCACCGCGTCGGCGGTCATGGCTTTCTCGTGCCGCACGCGGAACCAGTCGTTGTCGGCGTCCGGTTCGCTGCGGTAGGCGAGGTCGGTTTCGTTGCGATCGCCGACATAAAACAGATAGCCGAGCATCTTCACTTCATCACGCTGCTGGCCTTCGCCGAGCAGGGCGGCCACCGGTACGTCCAGGTGCTGGCCGAGCAAGTCGAGCAATGCGGCTTCCAGGCCGGTGACGGCGTGAATGGTGATGCGCAGGTCGAAGGTCTGCAAGCCGCGACCACCGGCATCGCGGTCGGCGAAGGTCTGGCGAACCTGATTGAGGATCTTCTGGTAGGTGCCGATTGGGCTGCCGACTACCAGGCTGCGTGCGTCTTCGAGGGTCTGGCGGATGCGCTCGCCCCCCGGCACTTCGCCGACGCCGGTATGGCCGGCGTTGTCCTTGAGGATCACGATGTTGCGAGTGAAAAACGGGCCGTGGGCGCCGCTCAGGTTGAGCAGCATGCCATCGTGGCCGGCCACCGGAACAATCTGCATGCTGGTGATGATCGGGGCCTTGGCGATTTCTTGTGCAGTCATTTTCTTATCCTTTCAGGCGTGACGTGGCGCAGCTTTGGCCGATTCGACGGCAGGCGCGGATTTGGGTTTGTTGCGGGCGGCAAACACGATGATGGCGGCGATGATCGAGGTCGCGGCCAGGCCGTACAGCCCGCCCTGAATGGAGCCGGTGCGTTCTTCCAGCAGGCCGAAAGTGGTCGGCGCAACGAAGCCGCCGAGGTTGCCCACCGAGTTGATCAGCGCGATGACGCCAGCGGCAATGCGCGCATCCAGATAGGCTTGGGGAATCGGCCAGAACAGCGACGAAGCTGATTTGAAGCCCAGTGCTGCAAAGCAGATGGCGACAAAGGCGAAGACCGGCCCGCCGGTGGTGGACATGAACATCCCGGCCGCGGCGATCAGCAGGGCGGTGGCAACCCAGGCTTGCTGGTGTTTCCATTTGGCCGACAGGGAAGCGAAGGCGTACATGCCGACAATCGACAGCAACCACGGGATCGAGTTGAACAGCCCGACCTGGACATCGCTCAGGTCGCCCATCTTCTTGATGATGCTCGGCAGCCAGAAGGTCGCGGCGTAGATGGTCAGCTGGATAAAGAAATAGATCAGGCAGAACAGGATGATCTGGCGATCCTTGAGCAACTTGCCTAGTGACGGCTTGATCGGCGTGGCGGCTTCCCGGGCCAGTTGTTCGTCGTCGATGGCCTTGACTAGCGCGTCCTGCTCTTCGCGGCTCAGCCATTTGGCGTCATGGGGTTTTGAGTCCAGCCAGAACCAGACAAAGGCGCACAACCCGACCGAAAACATGCCCTCGATGAAGTACATCCATTGCCAGCCGTGCATGCCCAGGCCGCTGATTTGCAGGAGTAGCCCGGACAGCGGGCCGGAGATCAGCGAGGCAATCGCCGAGCCGCTGAGGAAAATCGCAATCGCCTTGCCTCGCTCCACGCCGGGCAACCAGCGGGTGAAGTAGTAGATCACCCCGGGAAAGAACCCGGCTTCGGCCACGCCTAGCAGAAAGCGCAGAATGTAGAAGTGGGTTTCGTTCTGGATGAACGCCATGCCCGCGGCGACCAGGCCCCAGGTCAGCATGATCCGGGTCAGCCAGATACGCGCGCCGACTTTCTGCAGAAGGATGTTGGAGGGCACCTCGAACAGTGCATAACCGATGAAGAACAGACCGGCACCCAGGCCGTAGGCGGCCGCGCCAATGCCCAGGTCGTGTTCCATGTGGGCGCGGACGAAACCGATGTTCACGCGATCAATGTAATTGACGATGAACATGATGACGAACAGCGGCAAGACGTGACGTTTGACTTTGGCGATGGCGGACTTCAGCGCTGAATTGGCGTCGTCGTGCATCCCGGAGATGGATGTATTCACTGCGTTTTCTCCCACTCGTTATTTTTATGCGGGGTGAAGCTGGGTGTTGCGTTGTTGCTAGACATCATACAACTAGATTTTTTGATCTTGCAACCACGTTTGTCCAATGAAATGGCGCATATCCCGAGATTTTTTATTCTATTTGTGGTGCTTTACGGTCATCGAAGCGACTCGATATGGGCTGCTTGTTGAGTGTTGTCATACAAGTTGAGCGAGATTTTTCAGGATTCCAGCCCGGCGCGATGCTACGATTCGATAGCCCTGATTTCCGGACACCCCCATGCAAGAAGACCTCGAAGTACCCGCCCGCAAGCGCAGCCACAACCTGGCCCATGACCTGGTCGAAAAACTGACCCAGCGCATCCTGCTCGGCCAGATGTTGCCCGGTGACAAGTTGCCTTCGGAAAACACCATCGTTCAGGAGCACGGGGTCAGTCGCACGGTGGTGCGCGAGGCGATCTCGAAGTTGCAGGCCTCGGGGCTGGTGGAAACCCGGCACGGCATTGGCACGTTCGTGATCGAGCGCGCGCCGGAGCAGGGGCTGCGGCTGAATGTCGATACCGCGTTGGGGGTGCGCAGCATTCTGGAGTTGCGCATGGGTCTGGAAACACAGGCGGCGGCGCTGGCGGCAACGCGCCGTACCGACCTGCAACTGGCGCAGATGCGTGAAGCGCTGGACGACTATCAAAGCCTGCTGGCCAACAACGACAGCTGTGTCGAAGCGGACCGGCGTTTTCATCTGCTGATCGCCGAAGCCACCGGCAACGTTTGCTTCACTGAAATCATGCAGCATCTGGGCAGTGCAATGATCCCGCGCACCCGGGTCAATGCCGCCGAGCGTGGCGCGGTGGACTTGAGCAAGCTCGGCCAGTTGGCCAACCTCGAGCACGAGGCGATTCTCAATGCCATCAAGCGCCAGGACCCGGACGCGGCGCGGGCGGCGATGTGGCTGCACCTGACCAACAGTCGCGACCGGTTTTCGGCTAGCTGAGGTTGTCTGTTCTTCAGTGGCACCGAGTCATCGTTCTTCGCGAGCAAGCCCGCTCCCACAGGGGTTTTATGCATGCCGTAGTGCTTGAGTACGACTCAAAACCTGTGGGAGCGGGCTTGCTCGCGAAGACGTCAGTCCAGGCAGCAAAAAACCTGGATCAGACCCTGACAGCCTTAACAACCAAAGCCCGCCGCTCCAGATTCAGCGCCAGCACACTCGCCGACACCACCAGCCCGCCGACCACGATCATCAATGTCGGCCGCTCACCAAGCGCATAGGATGCAATCACCATCGCCGTCGGCGGCGTCAGATACAGGGTCATCGTCGCCCGGCTCAAATCGACATGCGCCAGCACATAGGCCCAGGCCAGGTACGCCAGGGCGCTGGGGAATATCCCCAGGGCAATCACCGCAAACTGCACGCGCATCGGTGCCAGGGCGACTTGATCTGCCAGGCCGGGCAAGAAAACCAGCAACAGCGCCGTTCCGGACCACACCGTGTAACACACCAGTGTCAGCCCGTCGTAACGTCCGGTGTGATGCTTTTGCAGGGCAAAGTAGAGGCTCCAGGACACCGCCGCCAGCAGGATCAGCAAACCGTGGGCATCAATGCTGCCCAGGCCATGATCGCCCGCCACCACAATCACCACGCCCAACAACCCGAGCAGCACGCATCCCCAGCGCCACAGGCTCACCTGATCCTTGAACACGAAGCGCGCGATCAGCGTGCTGAACAGCGGCGTGGTCTGGGCCAGGACGCTCGAAGCGCCAGCACTGACACCTTGTTGCCCGAAGTTGATCGCCACGTGGTGCAGGCTCACCGCGAAGAAACCCAGACCGAACATCAGCGGCAGATCGCGCAGGCTCGGCAGGCGAATGCCCTTGAACATCGCGACCACCGCCATGAACACAGAAGCCAGCAGGAAGCGCAGGAGCGCCAGGTGCACGGGGTCGTAGGCCTGCAAGCCGATATGGATGCCGGTCGGGGAATAGCCCCAGCACGCCACGACAAACGCCATGGCCAGGATGATTTTCCAGGGGGAAACGGGGGAGGGTGTGAGCGGCTTCATGGTCGTGCACCTGTGGGCGGATGCACCGAGTATCAGAAAGCGGATAGTTCGCCACAACTGACTTATACTGCGCTAATCGTTCACTATGGGTGATGTATGGAGCTGGCACAGATTCGCATGTTCAAGACCGTGGCCGATGTCGGCAGCATCGCCCGCGCGGCCGAATTACTGCATTGCGTGCCGTCGAACATCACGGCACGGATCAAGGCCCTTGAGGCCGAACTGGGTGTCGCGCTGTTTCTGCGTGAGGGCCGAGGGCTGCGCATCAGCCCGTCGGGGCAAACCTTCCTGGCCTACGCCTCGAAAATTCTTGCCCTCACCGCCGAGGCCAAGCGCGCGGTCGACCCGTCGGCCGAGCCCTCGGGGCCGTTGCGCATCGGTGCCATCGAGTCGTCGGCCACCGGGCGATTGCCGCGCCTGCTGGCGAAATTCCACAAGCGTTTCCCGCAGGTGGCGCTGGAGCTGACCACCGGCTCCTGGGGGCAGTTGCTCGACGACACGCTCAATCACAAGCTCGACGGCGCCATCGTGGCGGTGGATGTCGAGCGTTCACACCTCAAGCGCACGCCGATGTACCGCGAAGAGCTGCTACTGATCGCCTCGACCTCCCTGGGGCCGCTGCGGGACGTCAGCGATCTGCAAGACCAGACCGTGTTCATGTGGCCCCAGGGTTGCCCATACCGGGCGGCGCTGGAGCATTGGTTGTTGCGACAGGGCCAGGCGCTGCCGATTGTCAGCCTGGCCAGTTATGGTGCGATTGTCGGTTGCGTCAGTGCCGGGGCCGGCGTGGCACTGGTGCCCAAGGGCGTGTTCGACCAATACGCCAAAGGCGCCGGCTGTGTGGGGTTTGAATTCCCCGAACTGACCGCCGTCGACAACCTGTTCTACTGGCACGAAAACGCCGGGGTGCACCCGGCGCGTGAAGCGTTTGTGGCGATGCTGCGCGAGGAGTTTGCCTAGGTTCAGGATCAGCCAATGTAGGAGCTGCCGAAGGCCGCGATCTTTTGATCTTGAAAGGCAACGTCAAAAGATCGCAGCCTTCGGCAGCTCCTACAGGGGGGGTTACGGTGTGCCGATATCTCGCATTAGCAGGCCAAAACCCAGATCCACTGCATCCGGTATCGGCAAGTACACCGTATGCCCATCCCCCGGCGCTACCTCGATCCCTTCGCCCCTGGCGTTTTGCAACTGATGCAGATCGAAGTGGAAGTTGCCCTTGGGCGTCATCAGCTCCATGTGATCGCCCAGGCCGAAACGGTTCTTCACCTTGACCTCGGCCAGGCGATCCCGCCGCTGCCCGGTCAGTTCACCGACAAACTGCTGGCGCTCCGAGACCGAGCTGCCGTTCTGGTAGTTCTGGTACTCGTCATGCACATGCCGGCGCAGAAAGCCTTCGGTGTAGCCGCGCTGGGCGAGGGATTCCAGGTCGGTCATCAGGCCGCGGTCGAAGGCCCGGCCCGCCAGCGCATCGTCGATGGCGCGGCGATAAACCTGGGTGGTGCGCGCGCAATAAAAGTGCGATTTGGTCCGGCCTTCGATTTTCAGGGAGTGCACGCCCATGTGGGCCAGGCGTTCGACGTGCTGCACGGCGCGCAGGTCCTTGGCGTTCATGATGTAAGTGCCATGTTCGTCTTCGAAGGCCGGCATCTGTTCGCCGGGACGGTTGGCTTCCTGCAACAGGAACACCTGCCCGGTGGGCGCCCCGATGCCCAGGGTGGGTTCCGGTTGATACTGCTGCACGATCTCGCCGAGAGTGTTTTCTGTGGCCGGTTGCGCCGAATATTTCCAGCGACAGGCATTGGTGCAACTGCCCTGATTGGCGTCACGCTTGTTCATATAGCCCGACAGCAGGCAGCGCCCGGAATAGGCCATGCACAACGCGCCGTGCACGAACACTTCCAGTTCCATGGCCGGCACTTGCTTGCGGATCTCGGCGATTTCTTCCAGGGACAGCTCCCGGGACAGGATGATCCGGCTCAGGCCTTGCTGCTGCCAGAACTCGACGCTCGCCCAGTTCACCGTATTGGCCTGCACCGAAAGGTGGACCGGCATTTGCGGGTAGTGCCGGCGCACCAGCATGATCAGGCCAGGGTCGGACATGATCAGCGCATCCGGGGCCATGGCGATCACCGGTTCAAGGTCCTTGAGGAAGGTCTTGAGCTTGGCGTTGTGCGGCGCGATGTTCACCACCACGTAGAAGCGCTTGCCCTGGGCCTGTGCCTCGCGAATGCCGAGGGCCAGGTTGGCGTGGTCGAATTCATTGTTGCGCACCCGCAGGCTGTAGCGCGGCTGGCCGGCGTACACGGCATCGGCGCCGTAGGCGAAGGCGTAACGCATGTTTTTCAAAGTGCCGGCGGGGGCGAGCAGTTCAGGCGCGGTGAGGTTCATGGCAGTGTCGGTCGCAAAAGCCGCACAGGGTAAATGCCCTGTGCCACGGCTTTATTGACCTGGATCTATGCCTGATCAATAAACTGATGGCACTCGCGCGAGCCGTGGCGGACTAAACATCAAGGCGAAAGTTTTTCGTCCTGACTGACTGGCACGGATCGGACATGAACGAAACGACACTGCAAGACAAATCGCTGACGGTTTTGCTGGTGCTGGTGAGTGCTGCCTTCATCTGGATCCTGCTGCCGTTTTACGGCGCGGTGTTCTGGGCGGTGATCCTCAGCATCGTCTTTGCGCCACTGCAGAGCCGACTGCAACTGAAGTTCGGCTGGCAACGCAACCTCACGACGCTGTGCACATTGAGCATTTGCCTGGTGATCGCGATTCTACCGGTGATCATCATCAGCACCTTGCTGGTCCAGGAGGGTGCGGTACTCTACAAACGCGTCGAGAGCGGTGAACTCGATATCGCCGGGTACGTGTCGCAGCTCAAGCACAGCCTGCCACCGTATTTCCAGTATCTGCTGGATCGCTTCGGCTTGGGCGAGTTGAGCGGGCTGCGGGAGAAAATCGTCAAGAGCGCAATGACCGGTGGGCAGGTGCTGGCCTCCCAGGCGTTCAGTTTCGGCCAGGGCACGTTCGAGTTCATCGTCAGTATCTTCATCATGCTGTACCTGCTGTTTTTCTTCCTGCGCGACGGTGCGGAACTCGCGCGAAAGGTGCGCCAGGCGGTGCCGTTGCAGGAGCAGCAGAAACGCCGATTGCAGCTCAAGTTCAATCGTGTGGTGCGGGCCACTGTGAAAGGCAACCTGTTGGTGGCGATCACCCAAGGCGCGCTGGGCGGTCTGATCTTCTGGTTCCTGGGCATTCCCAGCGTATTGCTCTGGGCGGTGTTGATGGCGTTTCTGTCGCTGCTGCCGGCGGTGGGAGCGGGAATAGTCTGGGTGCCGGTGGCGGTGTTTTTCCTGTTTACCGGGGCGATCTGGAAGGGCGTGGTGCTGGTATTGTTCGGGGTCTTCGTGATCGGGCTGGTGGACAACCTGCTCCGGCCGTTACTGGTGGGCAAGGACACCAGGATGCCGGACTACATGATCCTGATCTCGACCCTCGGCGGCCTGGCGATTTTCGGACTGAACGGCTTTGTCATCGGCCCGTTGATCGCGGCCCTGTTCATGTCGAGCTGGGCCATTTTCATTGAAACCAAACCGCGGGTGCAGCTGCCTTAAGCGCTCAGCCTGCCGGACTGGCCAGTGCCGATGCGTTGCGACAGCTCCTTTGCCGCGGGCAGCGAAGTGAGCGGGCCGCTGATCTGCACGCCGTCCTGCACCAGATACCAGCAGGCGAGCATGCCCAGTTCCCTGAGCTGTGCGGGGACGGCGCTGCCGATAACGGACATGATCTGAACCTTGGACATGACAAGTACCTCCATCAATCTGTGGAGTTACTTTAAGGTCCGGGTGCCTTGAGGGGTAATCAACGCTTTCGATAGTGGTCATTGATGCCGGATGGGGCAAACGACCGTTGGTCGGTCAGTCGACCACCTGATCGAGCATATGAACCACTTCCTGCTCGTTGAGCAGGCCCTTGCGCACCAGGCTTTGCGCCAGCAGCGAGAGAAACTTGGCGCTGCGATGACCTTCCAGGTGCTTGAGTTCGGTCAGTGCGTTGTACACCTTGCCGGAGGTGCACAGACCGACGATGCGGTGCGGGTTTTGCGTGGGCATGTGGTCGTCCTTGTTGTTATCAACCTGTTTTCGACGGACAGCACCGAGCTTGCGGAACTGTCATGACAAAAATATGACCGTTTTTTGCCGCACGGCAGAAAACGGGTCGAGTCCATCTTGCCAACTTCTGCCACGGGCACTGTCCCGATAGCGACCTTGGCGAGATTTATCCAGACCTGTACCGACAAACGGGGATAAAAAAGCCCCGCTGGTTCAGCGGGGCTTGAAGCGTTCGTTACCAGCGACCATGGCCGTGGCCGTAGTAGCCCCGTGGTGGGCCATAGTAACCGCGGGGTGGACCGTAGTAGCCACGGGGTGGGCCGTAGTACACCGGGGCCGGACGGTAGTAGATCGGTTGCTGCACGTAGACCGGGGCCGGCTGGTAGTAAACCGGAGGCGGTGGCGCGTAATAAACCGGCGCGGGCTGGTAGTAGACCGGTTGCGGTGCGACATAGACCGGGCGGTTGGCGTTGATCAGAGCCGAGCCGACGATGGCAGTACCGACGATCGCTCCAAATACCGCGGCGTCATTACCATGACCGGCTTGCGCCTGTCCTGCGATAGCGAGGGTGCCGATCAGCAAGGCTACTGTGGGGACTTTACGGATCATGATAGTTCCTCGGTTCTTCAACCCGGCGCCTGTGTCTGCAATAGACCCAGGGATTGTCGCGGGGATACTTCTAAGACAGCTTTTTTTCGAAAAACAGCACGGCCGCGAGGTAAATTTTGTGTAAGGTCTGTAGCGACTTTTTTACCGACCCGTGTAAGGCCGCGATAACACACTTAAATGATCGATCAGAACCCGATGGAGGGCTAATCCCGTCCATCCGAAAAGTGCATTTGAAGGAGCTTGCCCATGCAGATGAACCCCAACAAAGACACCCAGCTGTGCATGTCCCTTTCAGGACGCCCCGGGAACTTTGGTCTGCGTTTTCACAATCATCTGTATGAACAACTGAGCCTGAATTTTTACTACAAGGCCTTTGCCAGCCAGGACCTGACGGGGGCCGTTGCCGGCATTCGCGCCCTGCGGATTCGTGGCTGTGGCGTGTCGATGCCATTCAAGGAAGCCTGCATTGCCTTGGTGGATGAACTCGACGCGTCTGCCGCCGCCATTCAATCGATCAACACCATCGTCAACACCGACGGTCATCTCAAGGCCTACAACACCGACTACATTGCCGTTGCCCAGTTACTGGAAAAACACCAGGTGCCCAAGGACTCGACCTTTGCCTTGCGCGGCAGTGGAGGCATGGCCAAGGCCGTAGCGAGCGCCTTGCGCGATGGCGGCTATGAAAACGGCGTGATCGTGGCCCGCAACGAGCGCGCCGGACAAGCGCTGGCGCAGTCATTGGGATATGAGTGGCAGGCCGAGCTGGGGAGCCGTCGCCCGCAAATGCTGGTCAAC
This sequence comes from Pseudomonas monachiensis, assembly GCF_047345015.1. Lineage (NCBI taxonomy): Bacteria > Pseudomonadati > Pseudomonadota > Gammaproteobacteria > Pseudomonadales > Pseudomonadaceae > Pseudomonas > Pseudomonas monachiensis. The sequence continues at coordinate 4,113,234 of NZ_CP178857.1, read as the reverse complement.
GTTACCCCGATCGGCATGACGGGAGGACCGGAGGCCGAGCAACTGGCTTTTGAGCCTGAAGTGATCGAAAAAGCAGAAACTGTCTTCGATGTGGTGGCGATCCCATCGGAAACACCGCTGATCGTGCGTGCTCGTGCCGAAGGCAAGCGGGTCATCACCGGGCTTGAAGTGATCGCGATCCAGGCGCTGGAGCAATTTGTGCTCTATACCGGTGTACGGCCGACAGACGAGCAATTCCAGAAGGCCGTGGCGTTTGCCCGCAGCTAGGAGGTGTCCATGCATCCCCCCATTCTCAATCTGGACTCAGTCGAACTTGAACCGCTGCCCGAAGCGTTTGCGCCGGGCGGTGAAACCGCCGGGCGCTATCAACAGCGCCTGGCCCGAGTCGGTCAGCAATTGGGGGCGCAAAAGCTGGGTTATCGCCTGTATGCGCTGGAGCCAGGCATGCGCGGCAGCCCGTTCCACAGTCATCGGGTCAATGAGGAAATGTTCTACGTTGTGGCCGGGGAGGGAGAGGTCCGCCTGGGAACCGAACGTTTTCCGATCCGCACCGGTGATGTGATCGCCTGTCCACCGGGCGGGCCTGAAAAGGCGCACCAGATCATCAATACCAGCAACGGCGAGTTGCGGTACCTGGCCGTCAGCACCCAGCAATCACCGGAGATCTGTGAGTACCCGGATTCCGGCAAGTATGCCGTGATGGATGACTTCAAGGTGGATGCCGAGGGTAATGCGTCAGGCTTTGTTGCCGTTGCCCGGCAAGCCGATGGAGTGGATTACTGGGACGGCGAATAGGCGCGAACACCGCCAAACCCCTGTGGGAGCGGGCTTGCTCGCGAAAGCGTCGGCCCATCCGGCATTGATGTGACTGACAGTCCGCCATCGCGAGCAGGCTCGCTCCCACATCGGGATCTCTGTAGCCTGATTACTCGAGCCGAGCCAGCCTTTCTTCCAGGGCAGCAATCCGCGCTTCCAGTTCTTCGATCCGTTCAACCGAAACCCCGCTGCCACCCCGTTCGGTCGGGTTTTGCCGTGCCGCCATGATCGCCTCGATATCCGCCGGATCACCCAAGGCGTGGGTATAGCGGTCTTCGCGCTGACCGGCCTGACGCGCAATCAATACGGCCAAGCCCCGGGCAATCAGGCGTTCGAGTTGATGCACCACCTGTTCGGTGTCTTCGAATTCATGCATGCGGCCACTGCGGGTCAGCAGTTCATTGACGGTCTGCGGGCCGCGCAGAAACATCAGCCCGGTCAGGATGACCTGTGCCGGTACCAGCTCCAGGGCCTTGTCCACCTTGTGTTCCCAGCGGTCGGCGCGGCTGCCCATCACCAGTCTGGTGAAGCCGCGTCCTTCGAGGGCGCGCAGGCTCTGGCCGACCTGGCCAGGCGTCAGGTTCATCACCGGCTCGCGGCTGGTTTTCTGGTTGCAGGCAATCACCAGGGCATTGAGGGTCAGGGGATAGGTTTCCGGGCTGGTGGCCTGTTTCTCGATCAGCGAACCCAGAATGCGGATTTCCGTACTGTTGAGCCGCGGCTCGTCGAAAGTCGTCTCTTGCTCAGTGCTCATGGTTCTGCATCCTTAGCCGATTCATGTTTTTCACTTGCGTGGGCGCACTTTGACATCGCCCGTTCGGACTAGGCAAGGCTAACGATTCTGCCGCCTCCTGCTGGCGCCAAACTTCATGCTCAAAGGGGTGTTGCGCCACGCGTGCCCCGCCAAACGAGCAGAAGGCGCCGCGATGGAGTTTGCATTCAGCGACGAACAGGAAATGATCCGCGCATCGGCCGAGGGCTTCCTCGCCGATGTCTCGGATTCTGCCGCCGTACGCGCGGCGATGGTCAGTGAACGGGGTTTCGACGAAGCCCTCTGGCAGCGTCTGTGTCAGGAAATGTACTGGCCGGCCATTCATATCCCCGAAACCTATGGTGGCCTGGGCCTCGGCTTTGTCGAGCTGACGATCCTGCTGGAACAGATGGGCCGCCGTTTGCTGTGCTCGCCGTTTTTCGCCACCGCTTGCATGGCCACCCCTGCGCTATTGCTGGCGGCCAATGATGAACAGAAGCAGCGCTGGTTGCCGTCGATTGCCGACGGCAGCGTGACCGCGACCCTGGCGTTCAGCAGTGCCAACGGCTGGTCGGCCGATGATGTCCAGGCAACGGTGGTGGCTGAAGGCGACGGGTTCGTCCTCGACGGTACCCTCAAGCATGTGCTCGACGGCCATGGTGCCGACCTGTTGATCATTGCCGCCCGCCAACCCGCAACCACTGGCGAAACGGGCATCAGCCTGTTTGCCGTGAACGCCGCACGCGCAGGCATCGAACGGCAAATGTTGCCGACCATGGACCAGACTCGGCGTCAGGCGCGGATCCAGCTCAAGGGCCTGTACCTTGAAGCCGACTGCCTGCTGGGTGAACTCGGCAATGGCTGGCCGCACCTTGAACGAGTCCTGCAACTGGCCTGTATCGGCCTGGCTGCCGAGCAGACCGGCGGCGCGCAGCAAGTACTCGACCTCAGCGTGGCCTACATGCTGGAACGCCAGCAGTTCGGTCGCCCGATTGCCAGTTTCCAGGCCCTCAAACACCGCGCCGCCGACATGATGCTGCAAGTCGAATGTGCCCGTTCGGCCAGTTATTACGCCGCATGCGTGGCCCAGGAAGTCCTCGATCCCCAGGGTGATCCCCAAGTCGCGGCCGAACTGCCGCTGGCGGCTGCGCTGGCCAAGGCGCAGTGCTCCGAGACTTACTTCTCTTGTGCGTCCGAATCGATCCAGTTGCATGGCGGCGTCGGTTTCACCTGGGAATACGACCCGCACCTCTACTTCAAGCGCGCCCGTGCCAGCGAGAGTTTCCTCGGGCTGCCGGCCTGGCATCGCGAGCGCATTGCTTCGGTGATTCTGGGAGAGCAGCCATGAAAATCAGTTTCAGCGAGCAGGACGAGTGCTTCCGCCGGGAAGTGGCCGACTGGATGAGCGCCAACCTCTGCGGCGAGTTCGAAGCCCTGCGTTTTCGCGGCGGACCGGGCGACGAGCACATGTTTCCCGAAGAACGAAAAGCCTGGGAGCGCAAGCTCGCCGAAGGCGGCTGGACCTGCGTCGGCTGGGCGCCGGAACATGGCGGGCGTGGCTTGTCGATCACCCAGCAGGTGATCTTCAATGAGGAGTACGCCCGCGCCGGCGGCCCCGGCCGCATGGGCCATATCGGCGAAGGCCTGGCCGGGCCGACCATCGCCGCGTTCGGCACGGTCGAGCAGCAACAGCGCTTTTTGCCGGGGATCGTCAGCGGTACGTCGTTCTGGTGCCAGGGCTATTCAGAGCCGGGCGCCGGTTCCGACCTGGCCAACGTCAAGACCCGCGCAACGCTGGATGAAACCTCCGGCAGCTGGATCATCAATGGCCAGAAAGTCTGGACCTCCCTGGCCCACGAGTCGGACTGGTGTTTTGTCATCGCCCGCACCGAACCAGGCAGCATCGGCCATCGCGGTCTGTCGTTCCTGCTGGTGCCGATGGCCCAGACGGAAATCACCGTACGCCCCATCGAGCAACTGACCGGCACCTCGGAATTCAACGAAGTGTTCTTCGACGATGCCCGCACCGACGCCACCAACATCATCGGCGAGCCGGGCGAAGGCTGGAAGATCGCCATGGCGCTGCTGGGGTTCGAGCGCGGCGTCTCGACCCTCGGCCAGCAGATGCAGTTCCAGAACGAACTCAACGAAATCATCGCCAAGGCCCGCGCCAACGGCGCCGACCGCGACCCGATCCTGCGTCAGCGCCTGGCCGAAGCCTGGAGCGGTTTGCGGATCATGCGCTACAACTCGCTGCGCATGCTCTCGGGTAGCCAGGACGGTTCGCTGCGCAAAGAGGCGACCATCTACAAGCTGTTCTGGTCGACCTGGCACGCCAGCCTCGGCAAGTTGGCGATGGACGTCCTCGGCGCCGAGGCGGAATTGCTCGAAGCCGGACCTTACCAACTCACCCGTTTGCAGTCGCTGTACCTGTTCAGCCGCGCCGACACCCTCTACGGCGGCAGCAACGAAATCCAGCGCAACATCATTGCCGAGCGTGCCTTGGGCATGCCCAAAGAGCCGCGTCCGCGCGCCTGAAAGGAGAGAGTTCATGTCTGTACCTCAATATGTTGAAGGTCGCGGCCTGCTGCGCGGCAAGTCGGTACTGATCACCGCCGCCGCAGGTGCCGGGATCGGTTTTTCCGCCGCCGTGCGCGCTGCCGAAGAAGGCTGCCGTGCGTTGATGATCAGCGATATCCACGAAGGCCGGTTGGCCGAGGCGGTGCTGAAGATCCGCGAAACCACCGGGCTGCAACAGGTGTTCGGCCAGGTCTGCAACGTCGCCGACGAAGCCCAGGTGCAGCAGTTGGTCGCCTGCGCCGAGCGTGACCTGCAAGGCGTCGATGTGCTGATCAACAACGCCGGGCTTGGCGGCTCGCGCTTGCTGGTGGACATGGCCGACGAAGAGTGGAATCGGGTCATCGACGTGACGCTCACCGGCACCATGCGCATGACCCGCGCCATGCTGCCGAAAATGATGGAGCGGCGTGCCGGGGTGATCGTCAACAACGCCTCGGTACTGGGCTGGCGCGCGCAGAAAGAACAGGCGCACTACGCCGCCGCCAAGGCCGGGGTGATGGCGCTGACCCGCTGCGCAGCGGTCGAGGCCGCCGACTACGGCATCCGCATCAACGCGGTCAGCCCGAGCATCGCCCTGCACGATTTCCTGCGCAAATCCGCGCCCCAGGCGGTGCTCGATCAACTGGCGGCCAACGAAGCGTTCGGCCGCGCCGCCGAAGTCTGGGAAGTGGCCAACGTGATGATGTTCCTGGCCAGCGACTACAGCTCCTACATGACCGGCGAAGTGTTGTCGGTGTCCAGCCAGAGGGCGTGACCATGCCACGTATTTTCGACACACCGATGGCCTTGTTCGACGCCGTGGGCGAATCACTCGGCGCCAGTGACTGGCTGTTGCTGGAACAGGACCGAATCAACCAGTTCGCCGATGCCACCGGCGATCACCAGTGGATTCACGTCGATCCGCTCAAGGCCGCCAGCGGCCCGTTTGGTACCTGCATCGCCCACGGCTACCTGAGCCTGTCGCTGGTCAATCTGTTCTTGCCGCAGATCGTTGAGGTCCGCGGCCTGGCCATGGGCGTCAATTACGGTTGTGAGCGGGTGCGCTTCCCCTCGGTGGTGCGCGTCGGCTCGCGGGTGCGCGGCAGTGCGCAACTGATCGCGGTCGAGGAAGTGAAAGGCGGCGTGCAGGCGACCATCCGTGTCAGCGTCGAAATCGACGGCGAGGAACGTCCAGGCGTCGTGGTCGACACCATCAGTCGCTATTACCCGGCCTGACCTTCAACAGCATTTTCGAGGAATCCAGCATGAAAGAAGCCGTCATCGTTTCCACCGCCCGCACTCCGATCGGCAAAGCCTTTCGCGGTGCGTTCAATGACACCGAAGCGCCGCAACTGGGCGGCCACGTGGTGCGCGAAGCCGTGCGCCGTGCCGGCATCGAGCCGGGTGAAGTGGACGACGTGATCATCGGCGCCGCGGCGCAGCAGGGCACGCAGTCCTATAACCTGGGCCGCCTGTGCGCGATTGCCGGCGGCTTGCCGGCGTCGGTTGCCGGGATGGCCGTCGAGCGCCAGTGTTCGTCGGGCCTGATGAGTATCGCCATGGCCGCCAAAGGCATCATGTGCGACGAAATCGACATCGCCGTGGCCGGTGGCCTGGAGTCGATTTCCCTGGTGCAGAACAAGCACAAGAACCTGTATCGCAACCAGTCGGGTTCGGTGATTGAGCTGGACCCGCACGCCTATATCCCGATGATCGAAACCGCCGAGATCGTCTCCGCGCGCTACGGCATCTCCCGCGACGAGCAGGACGAATACAGCTATCAGAGCCAGCTGCGCACCGCACAGGCCCAGAGCGCCGGGCGCTTCGACCGCGAGCTGGCGCCGATGGCCAGCCGCAAGGCACTGTTCGACAAGGCCACCGGCGAAACCGGTTATGAAACCGTCACCTTGCAGCGCGACGAGTGCAACCGCATTGACACCAGCCTTCAGAGCCTGAAGGCGCTGGAGCCGGTATGGCCGGGCGGTCAGTGGAGCGAAAAGGGGCGTTTCATCACCGCCGGCAATGCCTCGCAGTTGTCCGATGGCGCGTCGGCTTCGGTGTTGATGAGCGCGAAAATGGCCGAGAAACGTGGCCTGGAACCGCTGGGGATCTATCGCGGCATGGCCGTCGCCGGCTGCAATTCCGACGAGATGGGCATCGGCCCGGTGTACGCCATCCCCAAGCTGCTCAAGCGCCACGGCCTGACCATGGACCACATCGGCCTCTGGGAGTTGAACGAAGCGTTCGCCTGTCAGGTGTTGTACTGCCGCGACACCCTGGGCATTCCGGCCGAGCGCCTGAACGTCAACGGCGGGGCGATCTCCATCGGCCATCCGTTTGGCATGTCCGGTGCGCGGATGGTTGGTCACGCGTTGGTCGAAGGCCAGCGTCGCGGCTTGCGTTACGTGGTGGTGAGCATGTGCATCGGTGGCGGCATGGGCGCTGCTGCTCTGTTCGAGGTGGTCTGAATGATCAGCGCACAACATATCCAGGCGACCATGGCTCGCTATGTGGAACTGGTGGATGCCAGCGACATCGAGGGCATCCTCGCGCTCTACGCCAAAGACGCCACCGTTGAAGACCCGGTCGGCCAGACGCCGTTGCAGGGCATCGACGCCATCGCGCGTTTTTACCGTGAAGGACTGGGTGCGATGAAAGTCTCCGCAACCCGCACCGGCCCGGTGCGCGCGACACTCAACGGTTGCGGCGCGATGCCGTTCCGGGTCGACATGGAGTGGGGCGAGCAACCGTGCTCGCTGCATGTGATCGATGTGATGGAGTTCGACACCGACGGTAAGATCCGCTCGATGAAAGCCTACTGGAGTGAAGTTAACGTCACCGCGCGAGGTGCAGCATGAATCTGGAACAGCGGATCGCCCGCCTGGAAGCGCTGGAGGATATCCGCCAGCTCAAGCATCGCTATCTCAACGCCTGCGACCTCAAGCAGGTCGAGGTGATTGCCGACTGCTTTGCCGAAGGTGCAGTGCTGATCGATTATGGGCCGTTGGGAATCTTCCGCGAGCGCGACAGTTTTGTCGCGCTGTACCGCGAACTGGCTTGCCATGAGCGGGTGATCGACCTGCATCACGGCGCCAACCCGGAAATCGAAGTGCTGAGCGAGGATCAGGCCCAGGGCCGTTGGGCCCTGTGGTATTTCAACCTGGATGGCGAGAGCGGGGCGACGCGGCAGTTGGGTGGGTTCTATCAGGACCGTTACCAGCGTATCGCCGGCCAATGGAAGATCGTCGCCACCCGTTTTACCGCTCACTCGGAAGTGGCGCGTTCCTGAAGGCGGCTCACTCCCGAGGTGCCCCTGTGAGAGCGAGCTTGCTCGCGAAGGCGGCATGTCAGGCAACATCAATGTTGAATGTGCCGGCCTCTTCGCGAGCAAGCTCGCTCCCACAGTTTTTGGTGGTGACGCCGGCATTGCGAGTATCCCCAATCCCCTGTGGGAGCGAGCGTGCTCGCGATGGCGGCATGTCAGGCAACATCAATGTTGAATGTGCCGGCCTCATCGCGAGCAAGCTCGCTCCCACAGTTTTTGGTGGTGACGCCGGCATTGCGAGTATCCCCAATCCCCTGTGGGAGCGAGCGTGCTCGCGATGGCGGCATGTCAGGTAACATCAATGTTGGATGTGCCGGCCTCATCGCGAGCAAGCTCGCTCCCACAGTTTTTGGTGGTGACGCCGGCATTACGGGCAAGCCCAATTCCCTGTGGGAGCGAGCTTGCTCGCGATGGCGGCATGTCAGGCGACATCAATGTTGGATGCGCTGACAGCCATATCCGGATTCTGCGTTCGGCCGGTTTCGTAGTAAGCCTTGAGGTTCTCGGCAATCTGCTGCACGACCTTGTTGAAGGACTTGGCCAGCAACCTTTCAAACAGCCTGCCACCGCGCAGGCTGTAATTCATTTGCAGGGTGATGCGGGTCGCGTTGCCATCGGCTTGCAAGGCATAACTGAAACTCGCCTGGCGAAAAGGAAAGGGCGAGTCATTGCCGCCCTTGTGCAACCGCAACACGAACCCCGTGCCTTCCTGCCACTGCACCACGCTTTCATCCAGATACTGACCGCCCTTGCGCAACACCCGGCGACTGGTGCCGAGGCCTTCCGTTGCGCCTGGATGAAACTGGCAACCGGTCAGGCCCGGCACGTAGTGCGGGGCGAGGCTCAGGTCGCGCAGTTTGGCCCAGACGGCTTGAGGTGGGAGATCGAGCAAAACACTGTGGCTGGCGATTGCGGGCATGTCGGAATTCCTCTTGTTATTTGAATGCTTGAAAGATCGCAGCCTCGTTTTACTCGACAGCTCCTACAGAGATTGAGGTTCAATTGTAGGAGCTGCCGAAGGCTGCGATCACTTCAGGATTGAGCCGCGTCGAGAAACGCCGGGCGTTCGCCCGCGCCATGCACCGCGATGTCCGCGCCGCTGACATAACGGGCCAGCTTCGAGGCCAGGTACAGGCAGGTGTCGCCAATGTCTTCCGGGGTCGCCAGTCGTTGCAATGGAATGGTCGCCGCCACCCGGGCAATGCCCGCGTCGTCACCATAATGCATGGCCGCCTGCTCGGTGAGAATCAGCCCGGCGGTGACCGCATTGACCCGCACCTTCGGTGCCCATTCCACCGCCAGCGAGGTGGTCAGGTTCAGCAGTCCGGCCTTGGCCGCGCCATAGGCGGCGGTTCCGGGGGAAGGGCGGGTGGCGCTGACGCTGCAGATGTTGATGATCGCACCGCCGTCGGCCTGGGCCTGCATCACCTCGTTGGCCTGCTGGCACAGGTTCAGCGGTGCGATCAGGTTCAAACGGATGATTGCCTCGCTGAAACGCGGCGAGGCGGTGGCCGCGTCGGCACTCGGCGAACCCCCGGCGTTGTTGACCAGCACATCGAGGCGACCGAAACGCTCGACGATTTGTGCGATCAAGCGCCCGGACTGTTCGACGTCGCGCAGGTCGCAGGGCACGAACAGCGCCTCACGCCCGGCACTGGCAGGCAGGGTTGGCGGGGCTTCGCGACCGCAAATCACCACTTCGGCGCCACAGTCCAGAAAGCGTTGAGTAATGCCGCGTCCGACACCTTTACCACCGCCGGTGACCAGTACCACTTTGCCGCGAAAGTCCATCGGATCAAGCATGGGAGTTCTCTTTTTGTCGCTCGGGAATGCCGTCGATGCTAGGTCCGCAGCCTTGTGCAGGCCAACGTCCAAAGGGACTAGGTAGTCTTGTCGGACGATGTTGACCACCCGGCCCCTCGGAATAATCCCGCTACAACAACAGGCCGGGAGGACACCTTATGGGCGCTTCAGCGCAAGGGCACTTCGTTACGCTGCCGGATGGTTTGCAGCTGCACTATAAAGACATCGGCGGGCAAGACACCGGCAACGGCGAGCCGGTGATTTTCATCCATGGCAGCGGGCCGGGCGCCAGCGGTCACAGCAACTTCAAGCAGAACTACCCGGTGTTCGCCGAGGCCGGTTACCGGGTGATCGTCCCGGATCTGCCGGGCTACGGCGCTTCGGACAAGCCTGACACCCTTTACACCCTGGACTTCTTCGTCGCGGCCCTGAGCGGCTTGCTCGACGCCCTGGATATCCAGCGTTGCGCGCTCATCGGCAACTCATTGGGCGGCGCGATCGCGATCAAACTGGCCCTCGACCAACCGCAGCGTGTCAGCCGTCTGGTGCTGATGGCGCCCGGTGGCCTGATGGAAAAGGAACAGTATTACCTGCAGATGGAAGGCATCCAGAAAATGGGTGCGGCCTTCGCCAAGGGTGAGCTGAACGACGCCGCGGGCATGCGTCGCCTGCTGGCCCTGCAACTGTTCGATGAAAGCCTGATCAGCGACGAAACGGTCAACGAACGGGTGGCGGTGGTGCAACAGCAACCGGTGTGTGTGCTGTCGACCATGCAGGTGCCGAACATGACGTCGCGCCTGGGTGAATTGCAGTGCCCGATCCTCGGTTTCTGGGGCATGAACGACAAGTTCTGCCCGTCCTCCGGTGCCCAGACCATGCTTGAAAACTGCTCCGGCATCCGTTTCGTGATGCTCAGCGAGTGCGGGCATTGGGTTCAGGTCGAACACCGTGACTTTTTCAATCGCCAGTGCCTGGCGTTTCTTCTGGAGGCCCGCGGATGAGCGTGCAATTGCGCCGTGAGTTCGGCGAAGAGCTTTATCAGGCGCTGCTCAGCGGCTCCACCCTGGCGCCGCTGACCGAGCGTTGGCCGTCGATCAGCATCGAAGACGCCTATCACATTTCCCTGTACGCGATAGAGCGTCGGGTGGCGGCCGGTGACCAGATCGTCGGCAAGAAAATCGGCGTGACCTCGGCGGCGGTGCAGCAAATGCTCAACGTGCATCAGCCGGATTTCGGCTTCATCACGCGGCAGATGTCGTTCGATGACGATGCCCGGATTTCCCTGTCCGCCAACAAACTGATCCAGCCCCGTGCCGAGGGCGAGATCGCCTTCAAGCTCAAGCATGACCTGGTCGGCCCCGGCATCACCGAAGCCGACGTGCTGGCCGCCACCGAATACGTGATGCCGTGCTTCGAGATCGTCGACTCGCGGATTCACGACTGGCGCATCCGCATCCAGGACACGGTCGCTGACAACGCCTCCTGCGGCGTATTCGTGCTGGGCGACAGCAAGGTCGACCCGCGCGAGCTGGACCTGCCGAATTTGCGCATGCGCGTGTTCAAGAACGGTGAGCCCCTGAGCGAAGGCCTGGGTTCGGCGGTGCAAGGCAATCCGCTGACCGCCGTGGCCTGGCTGGCCAACACCCTGGGTGCCTTCGGCATTCCGTTCAAGGCCGGGGAAATCATCCTGTCCGGTTCTCTGGTACCGCTGGAACCAGCCCGTGCCGGTGACCGTTTTGAACTGACCATTGATGGCCTGGGCAGTGCCCGGGTGTCTTTCTGCGCCTGACTTTTGGAGTTTTAACCTAATGAGCAAAAAACTCAGAGCGGCCATTATCGGCCCGGGCAATATCGGCACCGATCTGCTGATGAAAATGTGCCGATCGCAATGGATCGAGCCGGTGTGGATGGTGGGTGTCGACCCTGAATCCGAGGGCCTGAAACGTGCTCGGGAAATGGGCATCAAAACCACCGCCGGCGGTGTCGACGGCTTGCTGCCCCACGTCCTCGACGATGACATTCGCATCGCCTTCGATGCCACCTCGGCCTACGTGCATGCGGAGAACAGCCGCAAGCTCAATGAACTGGGCGTGATCATGATCGACCTCACGCCAGCAGCCATCGGCCCGTACTGCGTGCCGCCGGTCAACCTCAAGGAGCACGCGTCGAGCCTGGCGATGAACGTCAACATGGTCACCTGCGGTGGTCAGGCGACCATCCCGATGGTGGCGGCGGTGTCGCGGGTGCAGCCGGTGAGCTACGGCGAAATCGTCGCGACGGTCTCTTCCGGTTCGGTCGGCCCGGGCACGCGGCAGAACATCGACGAGTTCACCCGCACCACGGCCGGTGCGGTGGAGAAGATCGGCGGCGCCCGACGCGGCAAGGCGATCATCGTGATCAACCCGGCCGAGCCGCCGTTGATGATGCGCGACACCATACACTGCCTGACCGATGACGAACCGAACCAGGACGCGATCCGCACCTCGGTGCTGGAGATGGTCCGCGAAGTGCAGCGCTATGTGCCCGGCTACAAGCTGATTAACGGGCCGGTGTTCGATGGGCGAAAGGTGTCGATTTTCATCGAGGTCGAAGGCCTCGGCGATTTCCTGCCCAAGTCCGCCGGCAACCTCGACATCATGACCGCCGCCGGATTGCGCACGGCCGAGATGTTCGCCGAAGAAGCCCACAAGGGCACCCTGCAACTGCCCGTCCGTTGAGTGGAGAATCCCGATGAATTTGCAAGGTAAGAGCGTCCGTCTGCACGACATGAGCCTGCGCGACGGCATGCACGCCAAACAGCACCAGATCAGTATTGAGCAAATGGTTTCGGTGGCCACCGGTCTCGATGCGGCCGGTGTGCCGCTGATCGAAATCACCCACGGCGATGGCCTGGGCGGTGCGTCGCTGAACTATGGCTTCCCGGCTCACAGCGACGAGGAGTATTTCTGCGCGGTGATCCCGCAGATGAAACAGGCCAAGGTCTCGGCCCTGTTGCTGCCGGGGATCGGTACCCTCGATCACCTGAAGATGGCCCATGAACACGGCGTGTCGACCATTCGTGTCGCCACCCACTGCACCGAGGCGGACGTGTCCGGCCAGCACATCGGCATGTCGGCGAAGATGGGCCTGGACACCGTCGGCTTCCTGATGATGGCGCACATGGTCAGCCCGGAGAAGTTGCTGGAGCAGGCGCGCCTGATGGAGAGCTACGGTGCCAACTGCATCTACTGCACCGACTCGGCCGGCTACATGCTGCCCGATGAAGTCACACAAAAAATCGGGGCCCTGCGTGCCGGCCTGAACGCCGGGACCGAAGTCGGTTTCCACGGCCATCACAACATGGGCATGGCCATCGCTAACTCCCTGGCCGCCATCGAGGCCGGTGCCGCGCGCATCGACGGCTCGGTCGCGGGCCTTGGCGCGGGGGCGGGCAATACGCCGCTGGAAGTGTTCGTCGCGGTGCTGGAGCGGATGGGCGTCAATAGCGGCGTGGATCTGTACAAGATCATGGACGTGGCCGAAGACCTGGTGGTGCCGATGATGGACCAGCCGATCCGCCTCGACCGCGACGCACTGACGCTGGGTTACGCCGGGGTCTACAGCTCGTTCCTGTTGTTCGCCAAGCGCGCCGAGCAGAAGTACGGGATTGCTGCTCGCGAGCTGCTGGTGGAACTGGGGCGGCGCGGAACCGTAGGTGGTCAGGAAGACATGATCGAAGACCTGGCGCTGACCCTGTCGCGGGCCAGGGGTGTACTGCCGACCTGATTATTGCGGCAACGAAAAAACCACCGATGATTCGGTGGTTTTTTTATGGCCGGTGGAAACCGTGTTCAAGGCAGCAGATTGCGCACCACGGGCGGATAGCAATTGATCGCCGTGCTCGAACAGCTGAAGTAGGCGGTGGTCGGTCGGTAGGCTTCGTTCTTGAACAGCTGGCACAGACTGGTGGAAGCACCCGCACAGAGGATGATGAACAGAGCACAAGTAGATTTGCGCATGATGGGTCTCGACACGGTTTTATTGTTGTAGAGACAGGTTATGGCGGTGGAGGGCGAGCGGCTTCGTCCGAATGGACTAGGGATCTGTGCCTGGCCAAAATCCCCTGTAGGAGCTGCCGAGTGCAACGAGGCTGCGATCTTTTGATTTTTAGAGCAAGGTCAAGAGATCGCAGCCTGCGGCAGCTCCTACAAAAAATTGAGCATCAGCCACGGCGTGCTATGGCGCCCATGGCCATGAACAGCGCCGCAATCGCCCGGGCTTCATGCAGGTCGCCACGGGCCACCAGTTCGGGAATCTGTGCCAGGGGTACACGCAGGCATTCCAGGGGTTCGGGTTCGTCACCTTGCAGTTGGCAGGGGCTCAGTTGTTCGGCCAGTACCACCCGGTAGCGATGGCACAAATGCCCCGGTGCCAGTGTCAGCTCGCCCAACTCGGTGAGGCGGGCGGCGCGCATGCCGACTTCTTCGCTGAGCTCGCGCTGCGCCGCCTGCAGATAGTCTTCGTCGGGCTCGGCGCCACCCTTGGGCAGGCCGAGGATGGTTTTTTCCACACCGACCGCGTATTCACGCACCAGCAGCACATGCGCAGGATCGGGCATCGCCACCAGCATCACCGAGCGATAACCGGTGCCGCGCAGGCGTTCGTAGACCCGCTGCTGGCCGTTGCTGAATTGCAGGTGCAGGGCTTCGATCTGAAAGTGGCCGCTTTGCGCCAGCAGTTCAGTCTTGAGGATGGTTGGGCAGTTGCGCATGGGGCAGTCCCCTGTTTGGGATAAAGACACTGTGCGCTGTACAACGGGAGCCGCCATCGTCCGAGCGGACGAGGGCAGCAATGAGGGTCAGCCGAGGGTCGCCACGCTGCGCAGGATCAGGCGCACCAGCATGGTCTGGCGGGTCACGCCGGTCTTGGAGAAGGTCGAGCGCAGGTGCGCCCGGGAGGTGTTGCGGCTGATGCCCAGCTCTTCCGAGGCTTCATCGAGGGTCAAGCCGTTCGCCAATAACATGGCAAGCTGGGTTTCCGCCGGGGTGAAGTCGAACAGTGCGCGGACTATATCCTGGGGCGCGGTGGACTGCTGCTCCGGGTCGCTGATGAAAATCACCACGGTGGGGCACTGCTTGCCTTCGCTCCAGTCGCTCAAGGGCACCGAGCGCACGATGATCCCCAGATCCGCTTTGCCGGACGGTCGCTGTACGCGCAGGGCCTCAACCACTGATGGATTGCCGCTCTTTTGCGACAGCAGCGACTGCTTGACCAGTCGGCGGAACTCCTGGGTGTCCCGGGCGGTACCGACCTGCAGGCCATCGTTGACCAGTTTGATGCCGTCCTTTTCCTGGATCAGCCGGTCGGCAACCTGGTTGGTCTGCAGCACCTTGCCGGACTCGTCGAGGATGATCGTGCCGACCGCCATCTGGTTCACCGCGCCGGCGTACAGGTTGCGCTCGGCTTCGATACGGTTGAGTTGCATGTGGATCTTGATCGAGCGTTCCAGGTGCGGGATGAAATGCGTGAGCATGGCCTTTTCTTCATTGCCGAAAGGCTTGTCGTCACGCCCGCGACTGATGCGAATGCGGCACTGGGCGCCGTCGACAGTGTTGATGTCGGCACCGAGGATGTGGAACACGTCCACCGGTTCAAGGAAGTTCTTGTAGAACTCGGAGTTCTGCCAGTCGTCGTTGGAGACGAACTCGGCGAGGGTCACGACCTGGCGGTTGGGCAGGTCGACAAACGGATCGAGGCTGAAAAAGTGCTTGTTATACGACGCGGTCGCCTCGGTCGAGGTACCGGTGGTGTTGACCATCAGGCCATCCACATGGGCGCTGGGCGGACGCAGGATGAAGGTCACGTACTTGCTGTTCAGATGCACATTGAGCTGGTTGAGAAAAGTCGCCCAGGGAATGGTTTCCAGCGGCCCCTGATAGAGGTTGCCGAGCAAATCACTGAACGTATCGAGGCTGAGGCTCTGCTGCATGGGGAAAAACCGTTTTTATTATTAGCGTTGGCGGTGGCCGAGAATAAGCGCCGGTATCGACTCCTTGCAACGCTCGGGCTCAGGGCCTGACCGGCGGCTGCCGCTCAGGCCCGGGGCGGGCGAAAAGCCGCTGATGTCAGACCCGTTCGCTGGCGCGCACGACAAACTTCTTGTGTTCGGCAACGTCCGCCGACAGCGCCTGGACGTCGGTGTAGAACTGCTCGTACCAACGGCGCAACTGATAGACCGGACCGTCGCCGTCACACAGCAGCGGGTTGTCGACGCGGGTCTTGCTGTGCCAGATGGCCACGTCTTCGTAGAAGGCTGCCTGCGCTTGCGCCACGTAGGCCTTGGCCATCGCCTGGTTCTGCTCTTCGCTGAGCCCCGGGATCTTCTTCACCAGCACGCCGTAGCGCAGGGTGAAGCTGTCGAGGTCAATCGGCACGTGACAGTTGAGCAGGATCGAATGGATTGGCTGGCCGTTCATGGCGCCGTTCATTTCGGTGATCTGATAGGCCGGGCCGAAATAGGTGGCTTCGGTGGTCAGCACGCTATCGCCGGACAGGCGCTCACTGCGGGCGCGCATGATCTGGGTGGCCAGGTGGCCCTGGAAAATGTTGATGAACTCGTCGACCGGCGCGCCATGGACGGTGCCGAAGTGCGCCATGTCGGCGATGTTGTCGATCAGTTCGCGGCAGTTGGTGCCAATCTGCAGTTCGGCGACTTCCCACTCCGCCCATTCGTCGCTGTAGCAGGCGTCGATGCGCGGAATGCGTTGTTCCGGCAGCGGCGGGTTGCCTTCGGGGTCGTTCCAGACGAACAGCAGTTGGTTCTCTTCCATGATCGGCCAGCTCTTGATCCTGGCCCGTGGCGGGATGCGCTTGGCATAAGGGATGTCATCGCACACGCCATCGGCGCCCCAGCGCCAGGCGTGGAAGGGGCAGCGGATCGAGTTGCCTTCAACGCAACCGGTGCTCAGGTCGGCGCCCATGTGCGGGCAGTAGCCATCAAGAATATGCAGATCGCCGTCTTCACCCTGGAACGCCACCAGACGGGTGCCGAACACCTCCAGGCGGTGGGCCTTGCCGTCGCGGTATTGCGCGGCCAGGCCCAGGCAATGCCAGCCACGGGCGTAGCGGTCTTCCAGCAGTTTGGCTTCGATGCGGTGCAGGGTACTCATCTTATTATTCTCCCAAGGGATCACGGGTTTGGCGCATGTAACGGATTCTGCCGCCCCTGTAAAAGCGGGCATCGTCTGAATGGACGATGGCTGCTTTAAGTAGGCCCGCTCTACTGGCGCCATTAGACCCATGGCAGGAGTTGGCGATGAGTAATGAACAAGGGCCGGTAGCGGTGATTACCGGGGCCGCCAGTGGTATTGGCCGTGGCCTGGCCGAACACGCGGCGTCGCTGGGCATGCGCCTGGTGCTGGCGGATCGGGATGCGGCGGGCCTGCAAGCCCTGTGCGAGGAATTGAAATCCAGCGGTGTGCAGGCGATTGCCTGCGTCACCGATGTCGGTGATGTAACGCAGGTCGAGCGCTTGCGTGACCGGGCTGTCGAGCACTTTGGCGGGGTCGACCTGCTGTTCAACAACGCCGGGGTGATGCAAACCGGCTTCAGCTGGGAAATCACCGAGGCGCAATGGCAGCGCATGCTCGACGTCAACCTCAACGGCGTGATCAACGGCATTCGCAGCTTTGTGCCGCTGCTGCTCAGTCAGGGCCGGGCAGCCCATGTGATCAACACGGCATCCCTTGCAGGGCTGGTCAGCAGCCCGCTGATGGCGCCGTACAACGTGACCAAGCAGGCGGTGGTCGCGCTCTCGGAAACCCTGCATTACGAACTCGCCATGATCGGTGCGCCGGTGTCGGTGTCGGTGCTGTGTCCGGGGCCGGTGGCCAGTGAAATCATGGCGTCGAACCAGGAAGTGGGCACCGCCGGGTCCGACTTCAGTCAACTGCTCGACAGCACCGTTCGCCAGGGCATGACCCCGGCGGAACTGGCCGCGCAAGTGTTCGCCGCCGTCGCGCAAAAGCGTTTCTGGATCCTGCCCCACAAGAGTTTCAAACCGGCCCTTGAACGCCGTCTGCAAAGCATCCTGGGAGAAACCAATCCGCAGTTTCAAATGACTGACGTAGAGGACGATGCCCATGCCGCTCGATAAGCAGATCGCTGGAGTACTCCAGCAGTTTCGCGACATCCCGGAGCCCGATTTCAGTCATATCGATGCCGCTCAGTACCGGCAGTTCTCCGACAACCTGCTGCCGGCCATCCCCGGCGAACCGATGAGCGAGGTGTGCGACCTGCGGGTGGCCGGCGCGGACGGTGAACTGGACGCACGGCTGTACCGGCCATCGGAAGAGAGCGACCTGCCATTGCTGGTGTTTTTCCATGGCGGCGGATTTGTCATGGGCAACCTCGATACCCACGACAATCTCTGCCGCTCGCTGGCCCGCCAGACCGAGGCGGTGGTGGTGTCAGTCGCCTACCGACTGGCGCCGGAAAGCAAGTTCCCGGCTGCACCGCTCGATTGTTATGCGGCCACCTGCTGGCTGGTCGAACACGCGGCTGAACTGCGCGTCGATGGCAGCAGGCTGGCTGTGGCCGGGGACAGCGCCGGGGGCAATCTGGCGCTGGCGGTCAGTCAGTTGGCGGCACGACGCCAGGGGCCGAAGATCAGTTATCAGTGCCTGTTTTATCCGGTCACTGACGCCGGTTGCGACAGTCAGTCCTTCGAAGACTTTGCCCAGAGCTATCTGCTTTCCGCCGGGATGATGCGCTGGTTCTGGCAGCAGTACCTGCAAGACGTCGGGCAGGCGGAGGACCCATTGGCCTCGCCGTTGCGCGCCGAGAGCCTGGCGGGATTGCCGCCAACGACCCTGATTACCGCCGAATTCGATCCGTTGCGCGATGAAGGCGAGGCAATGGCCGAGTGCTTGCGCGAGGCCAGCGTACCTGTGCGCGTACAGCGTTGTGACGGCATGATCCACGGCTTTATCAGCATGGCGGCATTCGTCGAAGGGGCGGCACAGGCTTTGTCCGATGCGGCGACCGACCTGCGCGGGGCACTCAAATGAACGACCTGGCTTTCAACACGGTGCCGCAACTGATCGAGGCCATCGGAGCCGGTCGGATGGTGGTGATCACCGACGATGAACACAACGGCGAAGGCTCGTTGCTGATGGCCGCCGAACAGGCCGGGGCCGAGGCTGTCACCTTCATGGCGGTGCAGGCACGCGGGCTGATTTGCCTGGCCCTGACCGAGCAGCGCTGCCGCGCACTGGGCCTGGACCTGATGGTGCCCAACTCCCGGGCGCAACATGGCGTGGGTTTTACCCGCTCGATCGAAGCCGCCACCGGAGTGTCCACGGGCATCTCGGCAGCGGACCGGGCGCGGTCGATCCAGGTGGCGGTCGACCCGGCCAGCGTTCCGACGGACCTGGTGCAACCGGGGCATATCTTCCCGGTGCAAGCCTTGCCCGGTGGCGTGATGCAGCGGGCCGGCCATGTCGAGGCCGCTTGCGACCTGACGCGACTGGCGGGGCTGCAACCGGCGGCAACCCTGGTGGGCATCCTCAACGAGGACGGCGAACTGGCCCGTGGTGCCGAGCTGCATGACTTCGCCCAACGCCATGGTTTGCGGATCGGCACCATTGCCGACCTGATTCACTATCGCATCCTGCATGAAGGCACGATCGAACGCGGCGGCGAATATCCGTTGCAAACCCGCCACGGCGAGTTCCAGGTGACCACCTATCAGGACACCTACCAGGGCTCGTTGCACATGGCGTTGGTCAAGGGCCGGATCGACAGCACGCAACCGGTGCTGGTGCGGGTGCAAAGCATCGAGACGTTGCGTGACGTACTGGGGTGTGAAAGCGCAGGCGGGCCGCAACAGTGGACCCTGGAGCGTTCGCTGGCCGGTATCGCGGCGGCCGGTAGCGGTGTGCTGGTGCTGCTGGCGCAAAAGGAATCCGCCGAGGGCGTGCTCGAACAACTGCGTCAGCGCAGTGGAGGCAAGCACCGGGCACCACAGTTTCCGCAACGGACCCTGGGCATCGGCGCGCAGATCCTGCGGGACCAGAACGTGCGCAAAATGCGCCTGATGAGCTCGCCGGTGCCGTACACCGCTGTTTCCGGGTTTGATCTGGAAGTGACGGAGTTTGTGCCGTTCCAGCCGGCAAACTGAAGCAAACACAAACCTGTGGGAGCGAGCTTGCTCGCGATGGCGGTCTGTCAGGCGACATTGATGTTGAATGGGCCGGCCCCATCGCGAGCAAGCTCGCTCCCACAGGGTTAATGGGTGTATGCAATATCTGCGAGCAGCCGAAATCATTGTGGGAGCGAGCTTGCTCGCGATAGCTATCGATTGGTCACATCCAGTCAAAAGCTGACCCAACGCTCAAGCATCCACCGGTCTAGCCTTCCTCCTGAATTCACCATGGAGAGGGCAAAGGAATGCCTGAATTACCCGCCTCGCATCGCCTGCGCACAGGCCGCTATCCTGAACCCAACAGGATTTACCTGCTGACGAGCAACACGCTGGACCGAGAACCGGTTTTCAAGGATTTCGGTCTGGGCAGGCTGGTCGTCAAGCAATTTCAATATGCACAGGAACAATATTGGGCGAACTCGTTAGCCTGGGTTGTCATGCCCGATCATTTTCATTGGTTGATCGAGTTGCAGCAGTGCTCACTCAGTCAGCTGATGCAAAAAACCAAATCATTGAGTACGCGGGCCGTGAACATGTCCGTCGGACGTAAAGGCAGTCTTTGGCAGCAGGGCTATCACGATCGGGCACTGCGGCGGGATGAAGACTTGGTGAAGCTTGCTCGATATGTCGTCGCCAACCCGTTGCGGGCTGGGTTGGTTGAGAAGCTTGGTGACTATCCGTTGTGGGATGCGATCTGGGTTTGATCTGGAACCGTGTTGCCTCAATCGCGAGCAAGCTCGCTCCCACAGTGAATTTGGTTGTTCGCAGATATTGCGTACACCTGATAACCCTGTGGGAGCGAGCTTGCTCCGGGCGGCGTTCCGACGATGGCGGTCTGTCAGGCGACATTGATGTTGAATGGGCCGGCCTCATCGCGAGCAAGCTCGCTCCCACAGTGATTTGGGTGGTTCACAGAAGTTGCGTACACCCCATCTGCATTGGCTTAAGGCTTGATCCCGCGCAACATCTTCTTCGCCTGATCCTGCATCGCCTGCGGCGCGGTCATGTTGCCGTCGATCACGGTGATCACCGCGTGGCCTTGCCACAGTTGATAGGCATCGGCCTTTTGCTGGGCGTCGGTTGGTGTCGACGGTGGGGCCAGGTTGACGTGGACCACGCCGTCGGCGCCGCGCTGTGAGGTGAAGTTCACCCGATCCCAGTTGCCGATCGGGGCAAAGCTCACGCCTTTGACTTCTTCGGGTTTCAGGGGCGGGTAGTTGAGGTTCAAGCCGCTGATACCCGGCAGGCCGAGCACGTTCAAATCACACTGATGTTTGTTCTTGGTGCAGGCCTGTTTAGCTTCGGTACCGGCCAGGCTCGCCTGTTCAATGACCTTCACGGCAAACCGCGCCGTGTCGTCCATGGCGCCAAGGGTTTTGCGGTAGCCGGCCTGCTGGTCGCGGATGATCAGGTCCATGTCGATGGCCGTTGACACCGCTACTGCCGGAACACCTTTGAACATCGCGCGTACCGCAGCGTTCAGGGTGCCGGACATCTGCGTCAACGGGCCGACGTTTTCGCCGAAGTTGGTGCCGGATACCACCAGGTCTGGCGGCGAATCCTTGAGGATCACATCGAGGCCGACGTTGACCGCATCCACTGGCGTGCCGATGGCAGAGGTCTTGCCGGCAGGCGGGGTGTAGCCCTCCGGCGGCCCGACGCAAAATTTGCCCGGCGCCAGTTCGGTCACCGCCAGGGCCTGGCCGGGCACGACCACGCTGGCGGCGCTGATGCCGCTGCTGTCGTTCAATGGGCCGACCAGGGTGACCTTGTGCCCGGCGGCGGTCAGGGCGCGGTACATCGCATCGATACCGGGTGCGCGGCAACCGTCGTCGTTGGTCAGCAGGATGTTCAGGGCATTGGCGTGCATCGACAGGCCAACGCTGGCCATTGCGATGACGCCGGTGAGGAGTTTATTCATGAGCAGTCTTCCGTGAAATCTACAGAATTGGAAAAGCATAACGCCCCGACCGAATGAGTCGGTCGGGGCACTGAGGTTTTAGCGGGTGCCGAGTTTGCGCAGGTTGCCAGGGGTGAATTCGTCTTCGGTGAAGGCGGTGGCGTTGAGCTTCGCCGGTTTCTGATCGATCAGCATCCGGTCAACCAGATACGAGCCGGCAATCAGGTCGTGATAGATCCCGAGGCGAGCGTGGTAACGCTGCATCTCGTAGGCGTAGATCGAAGTCTGCATGTTGGTGCGCCAGAGTTGACCGCGACTGTCGTAGTTGTCGGCCAGGGTCGCGGACCAGGTGTCCTCATCCAGGTACATCACACGCTTGGCGTACACGTGGCGGGCACCTTCCTTGAGGGTGGCTTGCAGCACCCAGACGCGGTGTTTTTCATAGCGCATGTACTGCGGATCGATATGGCCGGTGGTGGCCAGAATCTGATCGGTGCTCACGCTCGGATCATCGATCTTGTAGTTGTGATAAGGAATGTAGATTTCCTTTTTGCCGACGATGGTCCAGTTGTAGCGGTCCGGTGCACCGTTGAACAAACGGTCTTCGTCGTACACGCGAAAACCTCCCGCGCCGGTCGGCGAGTCGTAGCCCACGGTCGGCGCGCGACGCACCCGGCGCTGACCGGGGCTGTACTGCCAGGCCTGGCGCGGGGAGGAGGTCGGGTTGATGAACTCGTGGCCGACGACGATTTCGCCTTTCTTGCGCACCGGTTCCAGCGTGGTGATCAGGAAGTTGGTGAGGATGCCGTTGGCCGTCTCCAGAGATTTGTCCGGACTGGACCAGATCGAGAAGATCTTGTAGTTGACCTCTTCGAGCACCTTTTCCTTGTTGGCGTACACCACCGCCTGGCCGTAGTTGGCCTCTTCAGTGTTGGCGCGCGACTGCAAGGTATGGTTGAACATCAACTCGCTGCCGTTCTTCGGGATCGGGAACGGAGAAGCACCCCAGGCGTTTTTCGTGTCGTTGTTGTCATTGTCGAGTTCGGCAGTGACGGCGTTTTTCTTGATCAGGTCTTCCATGCGCTGATCGAGGCGGAAGTCGCGGTGGCTCGGGTACACCGGGATCTTGAAGGTATCAGGGTAACGCTTGAGCAACGCTTTCTGGCCATCGGTCAGGTTGTCGGCGTACTTGTCCATGTTCTTCGAATCGATCACGAACAGTGGTTTTTCCGCGGCGTACGGGTCCGGATACGGGGTGCCGGGGCCGGCGTACTTTAGACCCGGTGGCAGACCGCGCCATTTGCCGGACCAGGCCGGGATGCTGCCGTCAGCGTTGCCGGCCTTTTCGGCGCCTATCGGGGTCAGGTCCTGGCCCAGGCGGGCGGCTTCCTCGGGGCTGACCTTGGCGTAAGCCAGGCCACTGCCGAGCAGAGCCACGGTCAATGCCGTGCTCAATAAGGTTTGGGTGAATCTGGACATGCTGTGCTCCTCCGACAGGGGAATCAGAACCGGTTCTTGAAGCTGAGCGCGACGTTGTCGCGGTCGGCCAATGGGCTCTGGGCCGCGCAAATACCCGGATAGAACAGGCTCTCATCCCGGCTCACCACCTGGTTGCCCAGGCGCGCGTTGAGGGCGTGACCACTCACGTCCCAGGTGCCATAGGCGTAGTAATCGAGCATGCGCAGCGGTCAGGCCGGCCCGACCTGCAGTTCAGGGGTGGGAAGTGAAGCTGGGGCGACTATGGAGTCACGCTTGCAATGCAACATCGTCCAACTGGACTAAGCGATATCGGGTTGCTCCTCGATTCCACCCTGCGACCCTGGCATTCCGGGCAGGGCTTGCACCACCTACGGGTGCAACGCCAGGCTAATGCAAGCCCATCTGTCGCTTGAGCTGCGCCAGGCGCGGATCGTCAGGCGCGGCCTGCTCCAGGCGCCGGAGGTACTGCACCGCCTGTTCGCGCTGGCCGCCCGTACCGTGCTGATAAATCAGCGCGTAAAGCAGATCGGGATCTTGCGGGGATTGCGCCAGACCGGCTTCCAGCGCCGTGCGCGCAGCATCGCGGCGCCGCATTTGTAGCAGGAGCAGCCCCTGGTTGTAGCGAATCCGCGAGTTGTCGGGCAAGGCGATAGCGGCCTGCTCCATCCACTGCAAACCTTCCTCGGCCTTACCGCGCTCGACCAGCAACAGCGCCAGCATGTACGCCAGGTTGCCCCGATCGCTCGCTGGCATCTCGTTGAGTGCCACGCCCTCGCGCAGGACCTGCTCGGCTTCGTCCTGGCGCAAGACGCCGTTTGCCAGCGTCACCAGGTTGATCCGCGCCGGCGAGAAATAGGGATCAAGTTTGAGCGCCTGGCGGTACTGCTCCAGCGCTTCCAACTGCAGAGCCTTGCGCTCCAGCAGCACGGCCAGATTGAGGCGGCTGCCGGGCAGGTCGGCATTACCGCGCAGGCGCCGCTCGTAGTCGTCGAGGGCCGCGGTGAAGCCTTCGCGCCGCTCTTTGGGCAGGGCAATCAGGGGAATACCCGCCAGCGCACGCAGTGCCTCGTCGCGCACCGCGCGTTGCGGGTCGTCCAGCAACGGCAGCAGACGCTTGACCCGCTCCACTGGCGCCAGCTCGGTAAAGGCAGGAATCGCGTAGGCACGCACCAGCGGACTCTGGTCTTTGAGCGCCTGAGTCAAGCTCGGCAAGGCCGGCTCGCCCAGCGCCGCCAGTTGTTCGGCAGCGGTAGCGCGGACGATCGCCGGCTTGCCCAAGTCGCCAATCACTGCCGCCAGTTGCGGCAACGCATCGGCGCTACCCTGGCGGGCGCCATGCAGCGTTTCGCCGTAGTGCGGCGGCCGCTGTGGCTTGCCGAACCAGCCTTCGATGGCCTTGGCCGCCCACGCCGGCTCCTTGTCCTTATGGCATGCAGTGCAGGCATCCGGGCTGCCGGTCCTGGCGGCCAGATCCGGGCGCGGCAGGCGCAGGCTATGGTCGCGACGCGGGTCAACGACCATGTAGGTCTGCTCCGGCATATGACAATTGACGCACTGCGCGCCGGCAGAGCCCGCCGCGTGGTGATGATGCTCGGGACTGTCGTAGTTCTTCGCCTGCAAGCTGGGGAAACGCGCAGGTGGCGCCTGGGTGTGACACTGCTGACAGAGGTCGTTGCCTTCGATCTTGACCTTGGCGGTGTGCGGATCGTGGCAATCTGTACAGGTCACCCCTGCGGCGTACATTTTGCTCTGGGCGAAAGAGCCATAGACGTACACCTCGCCCTGGATCTGCCCATCGGCATGGTAGAGATCGGGCCGTAGAGTGGCTGGCAACGCCGCATCAAGCAGCGGCTTACCCGGCTGCTGGCCGATGCCCAGGCTCTGCCGGCGACTGTGACAGTAGGCGCATTGCTCCATCAGACCCTGGCTGCCGAGCGCCTTGAAATCCACCGGCAGGCCCACATCCCTGGCTTCGCTCTCGGGTTTGTCCTTGGCTTTTTCGGCCCATTCGACGTGTTTCTGTGCCGGGCCGTGGCACCCCTGGCAGCCGACGTTTGGCTCGTGCCAAGTGGTGGAGAAGCTGTCGGTTTTATCGTCGTAATTCTTCAGCAGGTTGCTCGAATGGCAATCCGCGCACATTGCATTCCAATTCTGGTAGCGCCCGGTCCAGTGCAATGGGTCATTCGGCGCAAAACGCTGACCAGGGTAAAGCGAGAACCAGCGCTGTCCACCTTCGGCCTTCGGTCGTGTATCCCAGGCAATGGTCAGGCTCTGCAGGCGGCCACCGGGAAACTCCACCAGGTACTGCTGCAGCGGTTTGTAGCCAAAGGTGTAGCGAATAAGGAAGTCCGCCGGTTTGCCATCCGCGCCTTCGATGTTGACGAAGAACTTCTCGCCGCGGCGGAAAAACTTCGCCTGCACACCGCCATCCTTGAACCGCGCATCCTTGAAATTGCCCAGCATATTGGCTGGAGTCGCCTCACGCATCGCCCAGTCGTGATCGGAATTTTTCCAGTCCCTGGCCTGCTTGGCATGACAACCGAGGCAACTGGCGGCGTCGGCATAGCCGGCGGGGTCTTTCGCCAAGTGCGGCGATGCGGCCTCCTGTGCATGCACCGGGAGGTTGAGCAGCAGCAAGGAGCACAGCCCCAGGAACAGGTTCTTGGCGGTCGACAAGCAATGATCCTCGAATTTAAGGCTTAATTTTATTTGGCATTTTATTCGCTGACCGGGCCTGTCGAAACTCGACGGCAGCAGCACCGAGATCGACCCGGGCATAATCCCACGCCTCAACAAGCCTGGGTCGGGAAGAGCGTGCACAGCATGAGTCGACGAGGCTAATGCCCTGAACTCCCTTGCGACCTACCGCAGTTCGATTGATACCTCCTCGATCCGACCTCCTGTAAAGGTATAGCCGGGCGCGGATTCCTCGGGATAGTCACCTGCGCAGGAGCCGTGGTCGATCCCGACGTCAAAGGTTTCTTCGATCGTGAAGAAAGCCGGCGGGCTTGCGGGTAAATGGTCCTTGCCGATCAATACGCCATCGACCAGCAATTGGATCGCTGCGCCCTTGGCGTAACCTCCGCCGTCGTAGTCGAAATCGAAACGAAGTTCGTGACGGCCAGGTTTGAGTGGCTCGGCCCCGCGGAACGTCACCGTCTTCAGATCGAAAAGGCGGTAAGTGAACATCGGATGCTGTTCGGCGTCGAGATAGAGCGACCATCCGGCACTGTTGCCGCCCACCGTCGCAACCACTCCGTGCGCTTGCGCGCCGACGTCGACGATTCCAGTCACACTCCATGAACGGTTGTATGTCTTGGGCAGCGCCGATTCAGGGATGCCGACGGCACCTTCGTGGAAAGTCATGCGAGTGCGACCTTCGTGGAGCGCGGGAAGTCCTTTGGAGCCCGACATGGCGAGGTCGGCGAGCGGAAGCACCTGGTTACGCCCTGCCTCCTGCATGAACAGATCCTTCAACGCAGCGAGTCGTGCCGGCTCTTGCTGTGCCAGATCATTGCCTTGCGAATAGTCTTTTTTCAGGTCGTACAGCTCCCATTGATCTTCCTCGAACTTCTTCGTTGTGAAACCACTGATGGTTGACCAGGGGAGCCTGCGATGAAACGCCGATGCGATCCAGCCGTCATGGTAGATTGCGCGGTTCCCGAAGACCTCGAAGTACTGAGTGGTGTGGCGCTCGGGCGCTTTCGCGTCAGCAAAGCTGTAGATCAAGCTCGTCCCATCCATGGGCTTCTGCGCGATGCCATTGACCGTGGTTGGCTCTTTGATATGCGCCGCGTTCAGGATGGTCGGCACAATATCGTTGACGTGGCTGAACTGGCTGCGCAATCCGCCGCGATCCATGATTCCCTTCGGCCATGTGATCACCATCGGGTTGCGCGTGCCGCCGAGATGCGATGCAACGGTCTTCGTCCATTGGAACGGTGTGTCCATCGCCCACGCCCAGCCAGCCGGATAGTGCGCGTGCGTGCCAGGTCCGCCGAGTTTATCCAGCTGCGCGAGTTTGCTCGCGTCGCTTTCCGGCAATCCTTGTATGGGGCCGAAATAGTTCGCGCTGCCGAGCAAACCACCTTCGGTGCTCGCTCCATTGTCGCCGACGATGTAGATGAACATCGTGTTGTCGAACTGGCCATTGGCCTTGAGTGTATCGATCAACTTGCCGACCTGGACGTCGGTATGTTCCAGGAAGCCGGCGTAAACCTCCATCAATCGCGAAGCGATGCGCTTCTGATCCGGTGTCAGCGTGTCCCATGCTGGCATCCGTGGGTCTCGTGACGTGAGTACGGTGTCAGCCGGGATGATGCCAAGCTTTTTCTGCCGGGCGAAGGTCTCCTCGCGCAGCTTGTCCCACCCCTGGTCAAACTGGCCACGATACTTTTCGATCCACTCCTTCGGTGCCTGCAGCGGAGCATGGGTCGCGCCCGGCGCGAAGTACAGGAACACCGGCTTGTTCGGCGTGACCGAGTGCTGTACGCGCAACCATTCGATCGCGTGGTTGGCGAGATCTTCGGTCAGGTGATAGTTGCTGCCTGGCGGCCGCATGATCGGCGTCGTACCGTCGTAAAGCGACGGATCATATTGATCGGTTTCTCCGCCCATGAAGCCGTAGAAACGTTCGAAACCCTCACCAGTCGGCCATCGGTCGAAGGGGCCGCTCGGCGAAACTTCCCAGTCGGGCGTCTGATGCCATTTGCCAAAGGCGGCAGTGTTGTAGCCATTCTGGCGCAGGATTTCCGCTATGGTCGCAGTATCCTTGGTGTGGAAGCCGCTGTAACCCGGGCGATCGTCAGGCACGTTCTCTACCGTGCCGATCCCGACCGCATGCGGGTTGCGACCGGTCAGTAGTGACGCGCGCGTCGGTGAGCAAATCGAGGTGGTATGAAAACTGTTGTAACGCAGCCCTTCATGCGCCAGTGTGTCGAGCACCGGTGTCTGGCCGGGCCCGCCAAAAGTTGACGATGCGCCGAAGCCAACATCGTCGAGCATCACGATCACCACATTGGGCGCACCTTTTGGTGCACTTACCTGGTACTCGGGGTGAGGCACAGGTGGGGTTTCCTGTGCGCGAATGGACGCTGCGAAGAGCCCGAGACACAGGACGAGCCATTGACGGTAACAACGCATCGAGTATCTCCAGAATTTTTCTTGTTATAAGAACGAGCGCCGTCGCACTACGCCTTGTCTGATCAGGGCTTGAACCGCCCAGGGTCTCCCGCGCCTCACCAGGCGTCGTCATTCTGCCATCAGTTACCGTGATCACGGAATTCTTGCCACAGCTGATAGGCATCGGTTTTGCTGTTCTGCCGTCGGGGTTGGTGGCGCGACCAGTTTGGCACGCACGATGCCGTCGCCGCCCCGGCTGAACGCGTCGGCCGGGGCGGCGAGGTTTAGCGGGTGCCGAGCTTGCGCAGGTTGCCGGGGGTGAATTCTTCGTCGACGAAATTGCTGGCATTGAGCTTGGCAGGCTTTTGATCGACCAGCATGCGGTCAACCAGGTAGGAGCCTGCGATCAGGTCGTGGTAGATGCCCAGACGGGAGTGGAAACGCTCGATGTGATAGGCGTAGATCGAGGTTTGCATGTTTGTGCGCCACAGTTGTCCACGGCTGTCGTAGTTGTCTGCCAGGGCGGCCTGCCAGCTATCCTCGTCCAGATAGAGCACACGCTTGGCATAGAGATGCCGTGCGTTTGGCTTGAGCGTGGCCTGCACGATCCACACGCGGTGTTTCTCGTAGCGCATGATATCCGGGTTGATGTGACCGGTGGTGGACAGGATCTGTTCGATGTTTACGTCAGGTTGGTCGATCTTGTAGTTGTTGTACGGAATGTAGATCTCTTTTTTACCGACGATGGACCAGTTGTAGCGATCCGGGGCGCCGTTGAACAAGCGATCTTCATCATAGACCCGGAAGCCGCCCGCACCGCTAGGTGAGTCGTAGCCGACGGTCGGCGCGCGGCGCACGCGGCGTTGACCCGGGGAGTATTGCCAGGCTTGCCGTGGTTCGGCGGTGGCATTGATGAACTCGTGACCGACGACGATCTCACCCTTCTTGCGCACGGGTTCCAAGGTGGTGAGCAAAAAGTGCGTGAGGATGCCACCGGATGTGTCCAGGGTCTTTTTGGGGTCGGCCCACACCGAAAAGATCTTGTAGTCGACCTTCTCCGTCACCCGATTTTTGTCGGGATAGATCACTGCCTGTTGGTAGACGGCCTCTTCGGTGAAGGACCGCCCTGACATGGTGTGGTTGAGGATCAGTTCGTTGCCGTTCTTCGGAATCGGGAAAGGCGAGGCACCGAAGGCATTGCTGGTGTCGTTGCCGTCGTTGGAGAGCTCCGCGTTCAGGGCGTTTTTCTTGATGTCGTCTTCGGTGAGCTGATCGACACGGAAGTCGCGATGGCTCGGGTACACCGGCATCTTGAAAGAGTCCGGGTAGCGCTTGAACAAAGCTTTCTGGCCGTCGGTCAGGTTGGCGGCGTACTGGTCCATGTTCTGCGCGGTGATGGTGAACAAGGGTTTTTCAGACGCATAGGGGTCCGGGTACGGCGTGCCTGCACCACCGAACGTGAGACCCGGTGGCAGACCGCGCCATTTGCCGGTCCAGGCCGGGATGCTGCCGTCGGCGTTGCCGGCCTTTTCGGCGCCCATCGGGGTCAGGTCCTGGCCAAGGCGGGCGGCTTCCTCGGGGCTGACCTTGGCGTAAGCCAGGCCACTGCCGAGCAGACCGACGGTCAATGCCGTGCTCAATAAGGTTTGGGTGAATCTGGACATGCTGTGCTCCTCCGACAGGGGAATCAGAACCGGTACTTGAAGTTGAGCGCGACGTTGTCGCGGTCGGCCAACGGGCTGTTGTTGGCGTTGCCGAGGTAGGCGTTGTAGCGGGCCTCGACGGTGAAGTTGCCGAGGTAGCGCCACGAACTGCCGATGCTGGCGCGGTTATCGTTCTGGCCGGCGTTGATCGAGCCGACCATCGAGCTGTCGCCGTGGGCGGCGGCGCTGAAGGTGACAGGCACCGTCATGTCCCATCCGCTGAACACGTTGTTGTAGTCAAAGTTCGCTTGTACCGTGTAGCCCCAGGCATCGCGGTCATAGACCAGGCTGTCGGTTCCCGGCAGCGCGAAGCCAGGGGCCAGGGTCACTGGCTGCGACTTGTCGTTGCTGACCACGGTGTTGTAGACCACCTCGCCGGTCAGGCTGGTGTTGTCGGCGAAGGACGTCGGGCCAAGCACGTAGATCATCGACGTTTGCGCTTGTATTGTCTTGCCGCGCACGGGGCTGGAGAAACCGTTGTTGACCATCACCGGCGTACCGTCGCGGTAGCTGACTTCACCGGCCCAACTGACGTCGCCCAGCACGGTGGCGAAGCTCGCGCCGAACAGGTCGATGTTGTCGAAGTAGCGCACCTGATAGCGGCCCAGGGTCGATGCGAAGTCCAGTGATGGGGTCTTGTCGTGATAACGCGAGTAGTAGATGCCGAACTCGGTGTTTTTCAGCGACTCGGCGGCGTAGGTGAAGGCCAGACCGTACTGGCCACTGTCGCTCGGTTTGTCGTCCTTCAGACGGGTGACAAAACCGGAGGCGTCGTTGAAGCCGCCCTCGTCGATGAAGTCGGTGGTGGAGAAGTAGCTACCCACGCCGAACAGCTCGGTCTTTTCCCACTTGTATTGGTAGTAGGCCTGGATACCCAGGCTTTCGGTCAGGGCGAACTGGGTGAACAGTTGGCCGACCGGCAGCAGGATTTCCTTGACCTCGACGCCCGGGGTGGTCGCCTTGGTCGCGTCCACCGGGCTCTGGGCCGCGGAAATGCCCGGATAGAACAGGCTCTCACCCCAGCTCACCACCTGGTTACCCAGGCGCGCGTTGAAGGCATGGCCGCTCAGGTCCCATGTGCCATAGGCGTAGTAATCGAGCATGCGCAGTTCATTGCGGTGCTGGTCGATGGTGTCCTGGGAGAAGCGGTCAGGCTTGCTGCAATGGCCGCCGGCGAAGCAGTTGGAAGTGCCGGTGGTGTTGTCGTTGTCCTGATCGTAGACGTTGTCGTAGAAGCCCGTCGCCCGCACGAACACGCCGTAGTCGTCTTGCCACTTGATGTTGGCTTCGGTGAGAAAGCCGCTGCGGTTGTTGATCAGGCTGCCTTTGTCGAACGCGTTATCGCCATCGTTGCCGTTAGCGTTCGCGGTCAGTTTGTGATCGCGAGCCTCGGTCCGCCAGGCGAGGCTGTACGTCAGTGTAGTGTCCCAGTCGATGCTCAAGTCTTCGCTTGGCTGAAAGCTCATGGCGTTAACGTGAGCGCTAAGTCCGCCAGCCAGCATCAATAGAACAAGCTGTGTGCGAGTGTGCTGTGTTGGTGGGGCGATTATTGTTTTTATCATGTCGTCCTCATGGCCCAGGTCAGACCTGCCCGACCTGCATTTCAGGGGGGGGATTGGTGCTGTGGGCGACTATGGAGTCACCAATTGCGCGCAACATCGTCCAAGCGGACTAAGCGATTTGTACGGGGTGGCAGCAGGCCTGGCCTTAGTCTTATCGGACGATGAACACCCGGCGCGCGCGGCGAACAATCCCGAGACCGACTGCACCGGGCGAAGATCCGGCGGTGGCGGTTTCTGCCTGATGGGCGCTGAACAAGGGTGATCGCATGAACGCTGCCGGGATCAAATGGGACGAGTGCTGTGATGTGTTGGTGATTGGCTCTGGGGCCGGAGGCATGACCGCTGCGCTGCGCGCCCACGACCTGGGCCTCAATGCGCTGCTGATCGAAAAGAGCGGCGAGTACGGCGGCACCTCGGCGGTGTCCGGCGGCGGCATCTGGATCCCCAACAATCACCGGATCAATGCGATCGGCGGCAGTGATTCGGCGGCCGAAGCGATTGCCTACATCCGCGCGGTGACCCATGGCGAGATCGACGACGGGCGCATCGAAGCCTATGTCGAGAATGGCCGGGAGATGGTCGAGTACCTGGAACAACACACCCGCGTGCGCTTCGAGGCGCAACCGCGCTATGCCGATTACTACCCGGAAGTCGAGGGCGGAAAACCGGGCTATCGCTCGATGGATCCACAACCGTTCGATGCCGCCGAACTCGGAGAAGAATTCTTGCGCATGCGCGCACCGTCCCCTGGCACCCTGATGATGGGGCGCATGGCGATGACCATGAAAGAGGCGCAAGTGCTGCTGTGCCGTGGCCCCGGCTGGTTGCGCCTGACCCTGCGGGTGATGTGGCGTTATTGGAAGGACCGCGAAGGCCGGCGCTTGTCCCGCCGCGATCGTTTCCTGACCTTGGGCAATGCCTTGATCGGTGCCTTGCGCTGTTCGTTGCAGGATCGCGGCAAGTCGCTGTGGCTCAACTGTGCGCTGGAAGAGTTGCTGCTGGTCGGTGACCGGGTTGGTGGGGCGCGGGTCAATCGCAACGGTCAGTTGCTCAACGTCAAGGCACGCTATGGGGTGATCATCGCCGCCGGTGGTTTCGAGCGGAACCAGGCGATGCGCGAGCAGTACCTGCCGCAGCCGTCCCGGGCGAACTGGAGTGCCACGCCGCCCAACAATACCGGCGACGGCATCCGCGCCGGCCAGGCCCTTGGTGCGCGGACCGCGTTGATGGAGCACAGCTGGTGGGCGCCGACCACCTACGTCAAGGGTGAAGAAAAACAGCGTGCGCTGTTCGTTGAACGCACTCTTCCGGGGTGCGTGATGGTCAACGCGGCGGGGGAGCGTTTCGTCAACGAAGCCGCGCCCTATACCGATATCGTTTACGCGATGTACGCCAACAACCGCGAAGGCGCCGCGAGCGTGCCGTGCTGGATGGTGTTCGACGCCGAGTTCCGCCGCAAATACCCGTGTGGCGCCTTGTTGCCGGGCTATGCCCAGCGCGATTGGCAGTTGCCCGAGCATTTGCGTGATTACTTCCACAAGGCGTCGAGCCTGGAAGAACTGGCGACGAAAATCGGCGTCGACGCTGGGGGGCTGATGCGCACCGTGCAGCGTTTCAACGGCATGGCCGTGCAGGGCGTCGACGAGGATTTCCACAAGGGCGAATCGCTGTTCGACCGCTACTACGGCGACCCGAACGTGCAACCCAATCCGTGCCTGGCGCCGTTGCTCAAAGAGCCGTTCTACGCCGTGCGCATCGACGCCGGCGACATCGGTACCAAGGGTGGCCTGCTGACCGATGTGCACGCCCGCGTGTTGCATGAAGACGGCGAACCGATCAACGGCCTGTACGCCATCGGCAACAGCGCCGCCTCGATGATGGGCCGCACCTATCCGGGTGCCGGTTCGACCATCGGCCCGGCCATGACCTTCGGTTACCTGGCCGCCAATCACATCAAGCGCCAGAGCGAAACCGCTTCGGCGAAAACCTTGTTCGGGAGTGTCGAATGAACAACCAGCATCCACGGATCGCCGTAGTGACCGGTGCCAGTCGCGGAGTCGGGCAGGGCATTGCCCTGGCCCTCGGGGCGGCGGGCATGACGGTGTATGTCACCGGTCGTGCCCCGGCGCAGGGCGGATCGAATTTGTACGGGCATGCCTTGCGCGGTTCGCTTGCGGACACCGCCGCGGCGATCACCGCCGCCGGTGGGCGCGGTATCGCGGTGGTCTGTGATCACGCCGATGACGCGCAGGTTCAGGCGCTGTTTAGCCGCGTGGAAAATGAGTGCGGACATCTGGATTTGCTGGTGAACAACGCCGCGTTCATCCATGACCGGTTGATCGAGCCAGGGCCGTTCTGGGCCAAGCCGCTGGACCTGGTGCGCATTCTCGACGTCGGTCTGCGTTCGGCCTACATCGCCAGTTTCTACGCCGCGCCGTTGTTGCTGAAAAGTGCCCAGGGGCTGATCTGCTTTACCTCGTCATTCGGCGCCGGCTGCTACATGCATGGCCCGGCGTACGGCGCGCAAAAGGCCGGGGTCGACAAGCTGGCAGCGGACATGGCCATCGATTTTGAGGGGCAGGGCGTGGCGGCGTTGTCGCTGTGGCTCGGCCCGCAACTGACCGAACGCACGAAGATTGCCGGCGAGCAGCATGGAGAGCAGTACCAGGCATTCCTGGCCCACGCCGAAACCCCGCAATTCAACGGGCGGGTGATTCATGCCTTGCTCAATGATCCGCAATTGATGGCGTTGTCCGGGCAGACCCTGATCACCGCCGAAATCGCCCCTGGCTACGGCATCAGCGAAGCCGAAGGCCGCCAGCCACCATCCCATCGCGCCATGCTCGGCGACCCGCGCCAGCAGCATCCAGCGCGGGTGGTCTGAAACAAGCAAAAGATCGCAGCCTTCGGCAGCTCCTACAGGGATCGGTGTACACCAGTAGGAGCTGCCGAAGGCTGCGATCTTTTTTGAGGCCCCGGTCTTAATTGACTGGCTGAAGTGCCCACTCGCGCAACACATTCTTGGTCACTTTGCCCGCCGCATTGATCGGCATGCTCTGCAGCACTTGCACCCGGCGCGGCACCTTGTAGTTGGCCATCTGCTCACGGCACCAGGCGAGGAACCGCACCTGTTCGATTTCCATCCCGGGAGCAGGCAGCAGGAACGCCATCGCCACTTCACCCATGCGCTCGTCAGGAATACCGATCACCGCTGCCTGGGCCACGCCCGGATAGGTCAGCAGGCACTGTTCGATCTCCGCCGGGTACACATTGAAGCCGCCGGTGATGAACATGTCCTTGAGGCGGTCGGTGATGCGCAGGTAACCCTGTTCGTCGAGCATGCCGATGTCACCGGTGTGCAGCCAGCCGTCGGCGTCGAGAATCTCCTGGCTGGCTTCGGGGTTGTTCAGATAACCCTGCATCAGGTTGTAGCCGCGAATCTGCACTTCACCGGGAATGTTCGCCGGCTGGCTGCGACCGTTGTTGCCGACACAGCGTACTTCTACCCCCGGCATCGCCCGGCCACTGGTGTTGGCGACCCGTTCCGCGGAGTCGCCGGCGCGGCAGATCGTGGCGAAACCGCAGACTTCCGTCAGGCCATAGGCGGTGACGATGGTCGCGAAGCCCAGTTCGTCGCGCATGCGGTGGATCATCTCTACCGGGATCGCCGCTGCCCCGGTCACCGCCACGCGCAAGGAACTCAGGTCGAAGGCACTGCGTTGCGGATGGGCCAGCAACGATTGATACAACGTCGGCGGCCCGGGCAACACGGTGATGCGTTCGCGCTGCACGCATTCGAGCACGGCCTGCACGTCGAACACTTGCTGCGGCAGGAGGGTGCAGCCACGCATCAAGGCGGCCAGCCAACCGGCCTTGTAGCCGAAGGAGTGGAAGAACGGATTGACGATCAGGTAGCGATCGCTCTCGCGCAAGCCGACGATATCGCTCCAGTCGCGCACGATGCGCAGGTTCTGGCCGTGGCTGGTCATTACGCCTTTGGGTTTGCCGGTGGTGCCCGAGGTGAACAGCACGTCGGACAAGGCCTGTGGGCCAACGCTCTGCTCGCGGGTGCGCAAGGCCAGGTGTGGCACGTCGGCCGCCAGATCCATAAACCGTTCCCAAGCCAGGGTGCCCGGATTGGCACTGCGCAGGCTGACAATGTGGCGCAGCTCAGGCAGGTCTTCCGACGCCAGCATGCCGGGGTAGTCCGCGCCAAGGAATTCGCCGATGGCAAACAGCACGCAGGTGCCGCTTTCGCGCAGGATGTAGCCGGCCTCACTACCCTTCATTCGGGTGTTGAGTGGCACCAGAGCGGCGCCGACACTTTGCAGGGCGCCGGCGGCGACGATCCATTCCCACACGTTGGGCGCCCAGATCGCCACGCGGTCCCCGACCTGTACGTCGAGGGCCAGCAGTGCGCGGGCAGCCTGGCGGCGCAGTTGGTCCAGTTGTCGATAGCTGATGACGTGGCCCGCGTCCTCGATGGCCGGGCGGTCGCCGTAGGCCTGGGCAGCGTTGGCGAACAGTTGAGCGATGGTCAGTGCGGTGGCGACAGGCGGCATGGGGCCTCCCCGGTTAGAAGACAGTTGCGAAAAAGGGAGTAGGCCGGGCAGGGCGCCCGGCCGGATAACGAATTACTGGGCGGGCGGGGCGAAACGGCGACCGGCGGAGAAACCACCGTCCACGGCAATCATCTGGCCGCTGACAAAGGACGCTTCTTCCGAGGCCAGGAACAGCGCGACGTTGGCCACTTCTTCCGGTTGCCCGGAGCGGCTGAGCATGTGTTGCGAAGCGAAAAACGCGTGGAACGCGTCATTGTCACGGACCATGCTGGTCATCGGCGTTTCGATCAGGCCCGGGCACAAACCGTTGACGCGAATGTTGGCGTAGCCGTAGTCGATGGCCATCGAGCGGGTCAGCTGGTTGATGCCGCCCTTGGACACGTTATAGGCGACGTTGCCGTCGCAGCCTTGCAGGCCGAATATCGATCCGACGTTGATGATCGAGCCATTGCGTTGTTCAACCATCGACGCCAGCGCGTATTTGCTGGTGAGCATGCTGCCGGTCAGGTTGATGTCCATCACCCGTTGCCAGGCGGCGGTGGTGGTCTGGGTCACGCTGCCCTGGTCGGCGACGCCGGCGGCGTTGACCAGTACGTCGATGCGCCCGAAGCGGCTGATGACTTCTTGCATGACCTGCTGCACCTGCGCTTCGTCGCGCACGTCCAGGGTCATGAACAGGCCGGGAAAGTCAGCCGGTGCGCTGCCGATGTCCAGTCCGATCACTTGCGCGCCTTCATCGGCGAAACGGCGCACACAGGCCAGACCGATCCCCGAAGCGCCGCCGGTGACCACCGCGACCTTATTCTGCAAACGAGCCATAACTGCACCTCTTTTATTGTTGTGGGCTAATGCTTGGGCCGAGTCTAACCGCAGACCGGGCCGGACATGATCGTCCGTTGAGACTATGGCGACAGAGCGCCTCAATCGGCCTGATCGCAAATGAACGCACGTCCCCTGTAGGAGCTGCCGCAGGCTGCGATCTTTTGATCTTGCTTCTGAAAAATCAAAAGATCGCAGCCTGCGGCAGCTCCTACAGGGGCAGGTGTAGCCTCAATCCGGGAATTTCAGGCGTACCCGGGCACCGGTAGGTCGGCTCTGGCAGGCCAGTGTCCAGCCATCGGTCAGTTCCTTGGCGCTCAACACGTCGTTGCGCGCCAATTGGATTTCGCCTTCCTTGACCACGCACATGCACGCCCCGCAAAAACCCTCTTCACAGGACGACGGCACGTCCAGGCCCGCCGCCTTGCAACTTTGCAGCAGGGTGTCGCCGGGCTGGCAGGCAATCTCGTGTTGCTGGCCATCGAGTTCGACGATCAGCGCTTCGCACTGCGAATCCATGGCTGCAGCCCGTGCCACAGCTTCTTCGGCCAGCAGCTCGTCGGGGTCCGGTGGCGAGACGAAACGTTCGACATGGATCCGCTCGGCCGCTTCGCCCAGTGCCAGCAGCGTGCGCTCCACGGTGTCCATGAACGGTCCCGGCCCGCAGATGAAGTAGTCGCCACCGGCCGATCCGCGTAGCAGATGACGGACCTGATGGTCCGTCAGGAAACCCTGCACCGAATCGAGGACGTGCACCACGTGCAGTTGATCAGGATGCGCCTTGATCAACCGGCACAGCTCGTCCTTGAAAATCACCGACGCCTCATCGCGGTTGGCGTAGATCAACTTGATCGGCCGCCGGCTGCTGTGCAGCACCGATTTGAGAATGGAAAACACCGGGGTGATGCCCGAACCGCCCCCGAACAGGACCAGGGGCTTTTCGGTGTCAGCCTGCGGGTCCAGACAGAAATGCCCGGCCGGTGGCAGCACTTCCAGCCAGTCGCCGACCTGCACTTCGTTCATCCAGTTCGACACCCGGCCACCGTCGACCCGTTTCACCGTGACCTTGGGCAGCGCGTCCGCGAGGGGCGAGCTGGCCATGGAGTAGCAGCGGGTCAACAGTTTGCCGGCCAAGGGCACGCGAAAACTCAGGAACTGGCCCGGTTTGTAGCGAAAGCGCTCACGCAGGGTTGGCGGTACGTCCAGCACCAGCGAGCGCGCATCGGCGGTCTCGTCGATCACCGCGCACACTTGCAATGAGACGCTTGCCGTCGTGTGTTCGGCCGGGGTCAGGTTCTGCTGTTGCGTGCCCATGTTCACCTCGGCCTCAGAGCCCGCTGATCAGTTGCGCATTGTCGACGCGGATCTCGGCACCGTTGACGAACCGTGACTCGTCGGCGGCGAGGAACAGCACCACGTTGGCAATGTCCCGCGGAGCGGCCATGCGGTTCATCGGGTCCTGGTCCAGCGCTTCCTGCGGGATTGGCTGACCACCGGCCAGGGCCTGGGTCATCGGCGTGTTCACGCCATCGGGGTGCACGCTGTTGCAGCGGATGCGGTAGCCCTGCTGCTTGCAGTGCAGGGCAATGGAACGGGTCATCGCCGCCACCGCGCCTTTAGACGCCGAGTAAGCGCAGAACATCGGCATTGCACCCAACGCGGCCACCGACGACATGTTGATGATTGAGCCGCCACCGGTTTCCTTCATCGCCTGGATGGCGTATTTGCAGCCGAGGAAGTAGCCTTCACCGTTGATCTTCTGCACCTTCTGCCACAGTTCCAGGGTGGTGTCTTCGATGCTGCCCAGGGCCAGGATCGCGGCGTTGTTGACCAGCACGTCGAGACGGCCGAAGTGTTCGACGGTGGTTTTAACGACGTGCTGCCAATCGCTTTCGCTGGCGATGTCGTGGCGGATGAACAGCGCATTGGCGCCGATTTCCGCGGCCACCTGGCGACCGGCTTCTTCGTTGAGGTCGGTCAGTACCACTTTGGCGCCTTCGCGGGCCAGCAGCAGGGCGTCTTCGCGACCGATGCCGCTGGCGGCGCCGGTGATGATGCAGACTTTGCCTTCTACACGTTGCATTGTTGTTCTCCTGATCGTGCGGTTTGAAGTGCGAATTGGTCGGCCACGTGGGCGGCAGCCCGGCGACCGGAATAAATACAGTCGGCCAGGGACAGGCCGGAGACGTACAGGTTGGACGCGACCCCGACCGCATTGCGGCCGGCGCTGTACAGGCCGTCTATTGGCTGGCCGGTGTGGTCCAGTACCCGACCGCTGTCCTCACAGACCTTCAGTCCGCCCAGGGTGATGACCGGGCAGGGGAAAAGTTTGCTGTCGAAGGACAGGTCGAGGGCGTACCACGGGCCTTGTTCGAGGTTGGCGAGCATCGCGGCGGATTTGCCGAACTCGTCGGCGACCTCACCCCGTGCCGCGCGGGAATAGCGTTCGACGCTCTGGCGCAGCAGTTCCGGCGGCAGGCTGCAGCGTTTGGCCAACCCGGCCAGACTGGTGCTGCGCTTGGCGTTGAACAACAGGTTGAGCAGCACTGGCAGGCGCTGGAAATTCCACACTTTGCCGGGGCCGACCTGACTGAGTGCTTCTCGAACCAGCGCCCGATTGAGAATCAGAATGGCGCGGCCGTCCTGTTCTTCGATCATGGCGTGGCCGAGGGTCGCGCCGTAGATTTCTTCGTTGGCGTAACGTTGCCCGCGAGCATTGACGATCAGTCCGCGAGCCCAGGCCAGTGGTGGATTGATGAAGCGCCAGGCGCTGACCTTTTCCATTCGCGCCACGCTGCCACCGGCGCTTTGGCCCAGGGCGATGCCGCTGCCATTACACCCGGTGGCGCCTAGCGGCAGACCGGCCAGGTACTGCGGCGCGTGTTGGCGAACCAGATCGCGATTGAAGATAAAACCACCGCTGCTCAGCAACACCGCCTGTTCGGCGCGAATCAATTGGCGAATGGCGCTGGTCTGTTCGATGCGGCGCTGACGGGCGCGCAAGCGGTCGGCCAACGCCGGAGCGTACATATGAATGGCGGCGGCCCAGCGCGACAGACGGGCATGTTGTCTGGCGGCGCGGCTACCCGACGGCAACTGCCAGGCTTCGACACCGAGGACCTTGTCGTCGAGGTCGAGCACCAGTCGCCGCACTTCGCACTGGCTGCGCAGGCGCGCGCCGTGACGCAAGGCGCTGGCCTTGAGCGGGGCGAACAGGCTGGCGCCGGACATGCCCGGGCCTTTGGTGCGGTGGCCACGGGGCGCCGGCTTGGCGCTGGCGGCATAGGCCGGCACGGCTTCGTTGCCGGAGTAATAGAGGTAGTACTGGTCACTCGGGTACGAGGTCTTGTGCGGCGGCACGCTGGCTTCGAAGGCCGCGCCTTGGCGCTCCAGCCAGGCCAGTTGATCGCGGCTGCCTTCGCAGAAACCCTTCAAGGTTTCGAGGCTGACGGCGTCGCCGACTTCCTTGCGCAGGTAGTTGAACATGGCTTCGCTGGTGTCTTCATAGCCAGCCTGACGCTGATACGGCGTGCCACCGCCGGCATAGACCACGCCACCGCTCAGCGCCGTGGCGCCGCCGCCTTCGAAGCGATCCAGTGCGAGTACCGACAAGCCGCGAGTGCTGGCTTCGATGGCGGCACAGGCGCCGGCACCGCCAAACCCGACGATCAGCAAGTCGCAACGGTCATCCCATGGCAACTGGTCGGCGCTGTTCACTCGCAACGCCGTCAACCGGTTCAGGCTGTCCATGTTCGGGCCTCAGCCAGCAACAGCGAGAGAAGGTGCGGGTTTGGCGGTGGTGGTGTAGCTGCCGTCGAGGTAGACCAGCGGGGTGATGGCATCAGTGGTGTGGATCTGCAGGATGCGCCCGATGAACACGGTGTGGGTGCCGTAGCTGAAGTGGCCGTCCTGGCGGCAGAGGATCGCCGACTGTGCGTCACCCAGGTAAGGAATGCCGCCGGGGCTGGTCAGCCAGTTGCCACGGTCGAAGCGCGCTTCGCCCTTGATCGCGCCGCTGCACAGGTTGGCCAGGTCTTGTTGTTCGACGCCGAGGATGTTGACGCAGAAGTCGGCACCGGTCGCCAGTGCGGCGTGGGGCGAGGCGGTCTTGTTGACGCAGATCAGCAGTGATGGCGGCTCGGTGCTCAGGGAGTCGACCGCGGTGGCGGCCATGGCGAAGCGTTCGGAGCCGTTGCTGGTGCTGATAATGGTGACTGACTTGGCCAGGCGGCGCATGGCCTGGAGCATGTCGGCTTTGAGATTGACGTCGTTCATCGCACTGGGCCTTTTTGTTGGTTGGGGAGTGCGATGGATTCTTGCTCTGACGTCCAGTCGTCACATCGTCCGAGGGGACTAGGCCTTGGCGGCCTCTGGGCCGACCAGGCTCTTGGTTGATGGGGTACATATCCGTTGCTGCGGTAACGGCGACTTATGGTTTCGCCCTTACGGCGAGTCCCTTTGGCAAACGCCGGAGTGCCGGCCCAGCCCAAAGGAACCAAAGGTCTCGCCCCTTACGTACGGCCCCTCGCTAAGGCTCGGCGTTCCTTCGCTGCGGTATTCATCCGGGGGCATTGCCCTCCGGTCGGCTTCGCTTCGACCTACATGCAATGAGTTCGACTGCGTCGAACGGCGCTGCGCGCCCATCCCCGGATGAACACCTCCACTCAGCCTGCCGAGGGGGCGGGTGGATCAAGATCAAGAGCTGCAGGCGAGCTAACGCTCGGCCTGATGAGTGGTGAGAAGCGTGGGTGTACGCCGCTCTGCTTTTGCTTTTCTGTGGGAGCGAGCTTGGTCCGGGCGGCGTTCCGACGATGGCGGCCTGCCAGCCGACCAATTCCTTACAGATGTACTCAGCACCTGTGGGAGCGAGCTTGGTCCGGGCGGCGTTCCGACGATAGCGGCCTGCCAGCCGACCAGGTACCTCCCAGACGAACGAAACCCGCGAACAGGCCGGCCGGTAGGCCGCCTCGGGTGCTGTTGCGGTGTACGCCCCCTCGTGAGGCCGAGAGGAGGTTCTGCGCAGTGGGCAACCCGGCATGGATGCCGGGTTAGCCGCCCCCGGCCATGGATGGCCGATGGCGGCGGGCCCACGGAGCAGGACCGGAGCGAGGGGATGCCGAGCCACAGCGAGGCACCGAATGTCAGGGGCAAGAGCCCTTTGGTTACTTTGGGGCTTTTCCAAAGTGACCCGCCGTAAGGGCGGAACCCTAAGCGGCCGTGACCGCAGCAATGGATATGTACACCCACAAAACACTCGTCGCCTGACACAAAGCCATCGTCGGAACGCCGCCCGGACCAAGCTCGCTCCCACAGGAATCTTCAGTGGCCACAAGTCTCGAGTAAAACAGGGGACTCAATGTGGGCCTGCCCGCGAAGACGGCCTGCCAGCCAACACTCCTTTTTCAGATTCACCTCCAAAAAACTTTTCCCCAATCCCACATGGTCCGTTTGAGGGATGCCCGCCGCTTTGCGCATTGTTTGAATGCCAGTGTAGGGGCGCTACACCCGCCCCGTTGCACGCGCGCCCCGGCGGACGGGGTGAACAAAGGAGAACAATAAAAATGCTCAACCAAGACCTGATTCGCCAGCGTCTGAGCCAACGTGCCCGCGAGTTGGTGCCGATCCTGCGTGAACGCGCCCTGAATGCCGCGCAAGCAGGCCAGTTGCCTGAAGAAACCCTGAAGGATTTCCACGACGCCGGTTTCTTTCGCATCCTGCAACCGTCCCGTTGGGAAGGTTATGAACTGGAGCCCAAGGACTTCTTCGACGTGCAGATGACGCTCGCCGAAGGCTGCATGTCTTCGGCCTGGGTACTAGGGGTGGTGGCGATCCACAACTGGCAACTGGCGCTGTTCGACGACCGCGCGGCCCAGGATGTCTGGGGTAGCGACTCCAGCGTGCTGATCTCCTCTTCCTATATGCCGGTGGGCAAGGTTGAGCGGGTCGAGGGTGGCTTCAAGTTGAGCGGGCGCTGGGGCTTTTCTTCCGGCAGCAAGCATTGCGACTGGGCGTTCCTCGGTGCGCTGGTGCCGTCGGCAGAGGCGGGTGGGGCGCCGGATTACCGGACGTTCCTGGTGCCGCGCAGCGACTACCAGATTCTCGATAACTGGAACGTCATGGGCCTGGAAGCCACCGGTTCCCACGACATCCTGGTGGAAAACGCTTTCGTGCCCGAGTACCGCACCCATCGCGCGTTCGACGGTTTCATGCAGAACAGTCCGGGCAACGAGGTGAACACTGCGCCCCTGTTCCGCTTGCCGTTCGGGCAGATATTCGTGCGTGCTGTTTCGTCCTCGGCCATCGGTGCCCTGCAAGGCGCGGTGGATCAGTTTGTCGAGCACAACCGCGCCCGGGTCGGAGTCAATGACGGTCGCAAGATGGTCCAGGACCCGGCCGCGCAATCGTCGCTGGCCAATGCGATGGTCTGCGTCGACGAGTGCAAGACCGTGCTGCATCGCAACTTCGCCCTGATGCTCGAGCGCGCGCAGAAGGGCGAGCCGTTGAGCATGCCCGAGCGGGTGAAGATGCGTTACGACTCGGCGCTGGTGGCCGACAAGTGCGCCAAGGCCGTTGGCGACCTGATGTTCAACAGCGGTGCTTCGACGATCTTCCGCAGCCATCCGATCAACCGTGCGTTCCGCGACATTCACACCGGTCGCGCCCACGTTGCCAACAGCCCGGCCAAGTACGCCTGGAACCTTGGCGGCGTGAGCATGGGCCAGGACAGCAGCGACTTTTTCCTCTGACGCTGCCCTACAAATCGGCTAGTCCGTTTGCGTGATTCGAGCGCCCCGCCGATGCACGAGCATTGGCGGTAAGGCGATGGTCTACGGCGCCGACTGCGCATCCAAATAAGCACAAGGATCAACCATGAAATTTTCCCTGATTTACGAAGCCCAGACGGTGGACTCCAGCCGCGAAGGCGACCGCAAGATTTTCGAGGACACCGTCGAACAGGCCGTGCTCGCCGACAAGCTCGGTTTCGACACCTTCTGGTGCGTGGAACACACCGCGCTGAGCAACTACTCGCACATGTCCGCGCCGGAAACCATGCTGGCTTTCGTGGCCGGTAAAACCGAGCGCATCGGCATCGGCCACGGCGTGGTCTGCCTGCCGCCGGCGATGAACCACCCGGTGAAAGTCGCCGAGCGCATCGCCACCCTCGACCTGTTGTCCAAGGGCCGTGTGCACTTTGGTGTGGGCAAGGGCGGCACCCAGCAGGAAGCCGGCACCTTCGGCTACGACCTCGCGACCTTGCAGCCGCAGATCGACGAGATGATGTACCTGATCCCGAAAATGTTCGTGCAGGACGAGATCGAGCACAACGGCGACTTCGTGCAGATCCCCAAGCGCCCGATCCATCCAAAGCCTTACCAGGATCCGCACCCGCCGATGTACCTGGCATGCACCAACACCGAGTCGCTGAAAAATGCCGGCGGTCGTGGCATGGGAGCCCTGGTGCTGGGCTTCGGTGGCCCGGAAGAAATCGCCAAGAAGGTCGAGGTGTATCACACGGCCTACGACAACCGCGATGAGAAGAAGCAAGTGGGCTTCCGTCCTAATCGCCACATTGCCGCGCTGTGCCCGGCCATCGTGCTGGACGACAACGAAGAAGCGCGCCGCATCGGTATCCGTGGCCAGCGCTACTTCATGGAGTCCCTGGGCTACTGGTACGGCGGCGGCGAACGTCCGGACCCGGAGAAGTGGAAAGACGACACCTTCGTCGATGGCAACGGCCAGAGCGTGATCAAGTCGCGCTTCGCCTCCGAAGAAGTCAGCGTCGACTTCTCCGACCCGACCATGGCCATGATGAACCCGAACCACGCCTACGGCACCGTCGAGGATTGCATCGGCTACGTGCAGCGCCTGATCGATGCCGGCGCCGACGAAATCCTGTTCATCTGCCAGATGGGCACCGTGCCGCAGTGGGCACAACTGGAGACCTTGAAGAACATTGGCGAGAAGGTGATTCCACATTTCCGCAAGGGTTGAAAGTTGACGCTAAAG
Organism: Pseudomonas monachiensis; assembly: GCF_047345015.1. Classification (NCBI taxonomy): domain Bacteria; kingdom Pseudomonadati; phylum Pseudomonadota; class Gammaproteobacteria; order Pseudomonadales; family Pseudomonadaceae; genus Pseudomonas; species Pseudomonas monachiensis. Next base: position 4,068,644 of record NZ_CP178857.1, on the reverse strand, counting down.
GCGTGAACACCGCATCCCCCCTGTGGGAGCGAGCTTGCTCGCGATAGCGGTCTTACATTCAGCATCGATGTTGACTGGTATGGCCCCATCGCGAGCAAGCTCGCTCCCACAGTTGATCGCATTTCAGGCCTGGCACGGACGTCAGGCCAACTTTCCAACGGGTCCCCAAGGCCCGTTTTTTTATGCCTGCCAGATAAGGCGTTGAACACCGCCTATCCCCTGTGGGAGCGAGCTTGCTCGCGATGGCGGTCTTACATTCAACATCGATGTTGAATGGTATGGCCCCATCGCGAGCAAGCTCGCTCCCACAGGTTTTTGGGTCGTTAAACATGGATTGATTAACGGCTGTCAGTGTTACTCGATGAAAGCTACAACGCCTTGCGTCGTTGCCTACAGGTGCGCCAGAATCCGCCGGCTTGTGCGCCTTGGAGCCCCTCGGTAACTTGATTCGCGTCACTGCTCATCAGTGATCGGGTTTAGCAGCTCGGGTATAACCTAAGTCGTACGACGCTTCTATCAGTCAGGTTTTGTGCCTGTATTTTGATGGTGGCTGTACGCAGGGCGCCCTTGGGCGCGCCGGCTTCTTAGGTTCCCCGGTCTGCTAACCTGCGTGCAGCTGCCACCCTCTTCGTTTAGCAGCAGGAGGTTGGCACATCATTAGGAACCTGAGATATGTTCAAAGTCACACCAAACCCGCCGGACACCGATCCAGTATCCCCATACGAACCCGATTCAAAAAAACTCAACGAGGCCGCCGAGCGTGCCCTCGCTTACCACTTCCCCTCGACCGCCGACATCAAAGCCACCCCTCGAACCATCAGCACGCTGTTCAGCGTCGACCCCGAGGCCACGACCGAAACCCTGGTGGTCTATCTGGTCGAGACCCTGGCCTCGGTCGATGTGATGGTGCATCAACTGGTGGATCATCTGGAGGGCGGTGACCGTAATGCGCTGCTGGGTATTTCCAATAGCGTCATGCTGGCTGAGATCACCGCGAACCGCGTGCTCGATCAAGTCGATCCGCGAGAGTAGCGATCCACCAGTAGGAGCTGCCGAAGGCTGCGATCTTTTGATTTTGTTTTTCAGATCAAGATCAAAAGATCGCAGCCTGCGGCAGCTCCTACAGGGATTGCGTTCTGCCTGTTTTCCGCTAGTCCCATTGGACGATGTTGCCCCTCCCCGAACCCGTTTGAATAGCCCCTACATAAAGTCTCCCCCGGCACCAGCCGAAGGGCGGCACGGCCTGAGAAAAACGAGGAGTGCATCCATGGATATCCGTGGTCTGGGTTACGTCACCCTGCTGTCCAGCGACCTGGCGCAATGGCGCCACTACGCAAGCCAGGTGTTGGGCATGATGGTCAGCGGCGATGATGAGCGTCTGTACCTGAAAATGGACGAACGTCATTACCGCATCCTCGTGCAGAAGAACGCCGAGAACGGTTTCGGTGCCTGCGGTTGGGAGGTGGCCGGCAAGGCGGCGCTGGAACAGGCGGTCAGCGAGTTGCAGCAGGCCGATGTGCAAGTGATCCGTGGCACCGCCGCCGAAGCGGAACTGCGCAAGGTCCAGGAACTGGTGCACTTCAGCGACCCGGATGGCAATCGCCACGAAATTTTCTGGGGCCCGTTGCAGGATTTCGCCCGTTTTGTCTCGCCGGTGGGCGTCAAAGGTTTTGTCACCAACGACCTCGGCATGGGCCACGTCGTACTGCCAGCCCCGGCCTTCGAACGCTGCCGCGACTTCTACGAGCAGGTGATGGGTTTCGGCCTGTCGGACCTGATGAAAGTCCGCTTCACCCCGGACCCGGCCGAGCCGCAAAAGCGTATTCACTTCCTGCACTGCAACAACGGCCGCCACCACTCGCTGGCGATTTTCGAGTGCCCGATGCCCCACGGCTGCGTGCACATGATGGTCGAGGTCAACGCGCTGGACGAAGTCGGCCGCGCCCTGGATCGCGTTCATGCCAACGGCGTGAAGCTGTCGGCCACCCTCGGCCAGCACACCAACGACCAGATGATTTCTTTCTACATCAAGACCCCGTCCGGGTTTGACCTGGAATACGGCTGCGATGGCCTGGTGGTCGACTGGGACCGCCACACACCGTTCGAAAGCACCGTGGTCAGCCACTGGGGCCACGACTTCAGTGTCGGTCGCCAATGAGGAACAAGACGATGGACAAGCAAATGAGCACCGCCGAGTTCGTCGGCCAACTGCGTGACGGCATGACCATCGGTATCGGTGGCTGGGGCCCGCGCCGCAAGCCGATGGCGCTGGTGCGCGAGATTCTGCGCTCGGACCTCAAGGAGCTGACTGTTGTTGCATATGGTGGCGCGGACGTCGGCATGCTCTGCGCGGCCGGCAAGATCAAGAAGCTGGTGTTCGCCTTCGTGTCCCTGGATTTCATTCCACTGGAGCCGTACTTCCGCAAGGCGCGCCAGGAAGCGGCGCTGGAAGTGATGGAGATCGATGAAGGCATGTTGCTGCTTGGCCTGCGCGCCGCAGCGATGAATGTGCCGTTCATTCCGACCGCCGTGGGCCTGGGCACCGATGTGCTGCGCCACAACCGTCAGATCAAGTTGATCGCCTCGCCCTATGCCGATGGCAAGGACTGGGTCGCCATGCCGGCGCTCAAGCTCGATGCGGCGCTGGTGCATGTCGACCGCGCCGATGCACGCGGCGTGTGTCAGATCAGCGGTCCGGATCACTACATGGACGACCTGTTCGTGCGGGCCGCGACCCACAGCTACGTGACCTGCGATGAGCTGGTCGACAGCGAGTATTTCCATCAGGACAACGCCCACGCCCATCAAGTGTTCTGGGAACGCAACCTGACCACCGCCGTGGCCCACGTGCCGGGCGGGGCGCATCCGTCGTCGTGCGCGCCGCTGTACGGTTTCGATGTTGCGCACTTCAAAGCCTACAACGCCACGGTCCAGGCGGCCGATGGCTGGGAAGGTTATGTGCGCGACTACGTCGACTGCACCCACGAACAGTATCTGGAAAAGGTCGGCGGCCTGGCTGCGATCCGTGAACTGCCATTGCCGATTTTCTAAGGAGCCTTTCGATGAGCACTACTGATTTCAGCCTCGCTGAGTTGATGATCTGCGCGGCCTCCGAAGCCTGGCGCGAGGACGGCGAAGTATTGGCCTCCGGCATCGGCGTGATCCCGCGTCTGGCCGCTTCGCTGGCCATGTTGACCAGCAACCCGAACCTGCTGATGACCGATTCCGAAGCCTACATGGTCGCCGAACCGGTGCCGTTGGGCGCGCGCAAAGGCTATGAACCCAAGCGCGACAGCTGGATGGGTTTCTCGCGGATTTTCGACAACGTCTGGGGCGGCAAGCGCCATGCGCTGGTCGGCCCGACCCAGATCGACCGTTACGGTCAAGCCAACATTTCCTGCATCGGCGACTACGCCAAACCCAAGGCGCAGATGCTCGGTGTGCGCGGTTTCCCCGGCAACTCGATCAGCCACGCCAACTCGTTTTGCGTGCCGAGCCATAACCGGCGGGTATTCGTCGAAGGCGAGGTCGATATGGTCGCCTCGGTCGGCTACAACCCGGCCCGCCTGGCGCGGGGCTGGTCGCTGGACGACATCGACATCCGCTTGATCATCACCGACCTCTGCGTCCTGGATTTCCAGGGCCCGCAGCGGCAGATGCGCATCCGTTCGCTGCACCCCGGCGTGACGGCGGCGCAAGTCCAGGACAACACCGGCTTCGAGCTGCACGTGCCGGACGCTTGCCCGACCACGGAGGCACCGACGGCCGAGCAGTTGCAGCTGATCCAGCGCCTGGATCCGCACAACCTGCGCGCCCTGCAACTCAAAGACAACCCGCCAGGCCAACGCTGAGCAACGCGTTGCGGAGAAAAGTGATGGCTGAACATAACGATAACAATCAGGCCGAGGTGGTGCTGTACGAGGTGCGCGACGCGGTGGCCCTGGTCACCATGAACCGCCCCGAGTTCCACAATGCGCAGAACTCGCAGATGACCTATGCGCTGGACGCGGCGTTTCGCCGGGCCTGCGATGACGATGAAGTGAAGGTCATTGTGCTGCGCGGCGCCGGCAAGCATTTCTCCGCCGGGCATGACATCGGCACCCCGGGCCGCGACGTCGACAAAACCTTCGACCGCGCCAGCCTGTGGTACGACCATGTGAACAAACCGGGCGGTGAGTTTCTCTATGCCCGCGAGCAGGAAGTCTATCTGGGCATGTGCCGTCGCTGGCGCGAGATGCCCAAGCCGACCATCGCCATGGTCCAGGGCGCGTGCATTGCCGGTGGTTTGATGCTGGCCTGGGTCTGTGACCTGATCGTCGCCAGCGAGGATGCGTATTTCGCCGATCCGGTGGTGCGCATGGGCATTCCCGGAGTCGAGTATTTCGCCCACGTGCATGAACTCAATCCGCGCATCGCCAAGGAGTTCCTGTTCCTCGGCGAACGCATGCCGGCACCCCGTGCCTATCAGATGGGCATGCTCAATCGGGTGGTGGCTCGCGACGAGCTGGAACAACAGACCTTCGACATCGCGGGGCGCATCGCCCAGATGCCGCGCCTGGGCCTGCAACTGAGCAAGCAAGCGGTGAACAACGCTGAAGACCTGATGGGCAAGCGCGCGACCATGGACATGGTGTTCGGCCTGCATCACTTCGCCCATGCCCACAATGAACTGGTGTCCGGCGACCGCCTCGGCGGCTACGACGCCAAGGCCATGGCCAGTTCCCAGCGCAAAACGGGCGAGGCGTGAGCATGGCGATCTCGTTGAATACTCGTTTGACTGAACTGCTCGGTTGCCGCTACCCGATCATCCAGACCGCCATGGGCTGGGTCGCCGACCCAAAACTGGTGGCGGCCACGGGCAATGCTGGCGGCTTTGGTTTTCTCGCCGGGGCGACCATCGAACCGCAGCAGATGGAAGCGGCGATTATCGAAACCCGGCGCCTGACCGACCAGCCGTTCGGCGTGAACTTCCACATGTACCAGGCCAATGCCGGCGAGATCGTCGAGCTGGTATTGCGCCACAAAGTCCGGGCGGTCAGCTATAGCCGTTCGCCGGGCAAGCACATGATCAGCCGCCTGAAGGATGCCGGGGTGGTCTGCATTCCCACGGTGGGCGCGCTCAAGCATGCGCAGAAAGCCGTGGAAATGGGCGCCGATGCGGTGACTGTACAGGGCGGCGAGGGCGGCGGGCATACCGGTTCCGTTCCTACTTCGATGCTGCTTGATCAGGTGGTCAATGCCGTGTCGGTGCCCGTGGTGGCGGCCGGTGGTTTCAAGGACGGCAGGGGCCTGGTGTCGGCCCTGGCCTACGGTGCCGAAGGCATCGCCATGGGCACACGCTTTTTGATGTGCGCCGACAGCCCGGTGCCCCAGGCGACCCTGGCGCGGTACCTGGCGGTCAAGGACCCGGCGGCCATCATCATCAGCCGCGCCATCGACGGCATGCCGCAACGGATGATCCGCAACGAATTGCTCAACCAGCTGGAAAACAGCGGTGGTCTCAAGCGCCTGTTGCTGGCGTTGCAAAGTGGCCTGGCCTACCGCCGCCACACGGGCATGAGCCTGACCCAGTTGCTGAGCAGTGCCTTGAAAATGCGCGGTGCCGGTGAACTGACCGCCGCGCAAAGCATCATGGCCGCTAACGCGCCGATGGTGATCCAGAAAGCCATGGTCGACGGGCGTCCGGCCGAGGGCGTGTTGCCTGCCGGACAAATCGCTGCATCCATCGACAGCTTGCCCAGCTGCGCCCAATTGATTGAACAGATCGTCCGCGACGCCGAAGCGCGCCTGGGCGAGCTGTGCCGCCGTGTGTCGTGAAGGGGAAAGGCATGAAACCATTTAGCGTGAGTATTGATAGCGGCATCGCAGAACTGGTGTTCGACCGGCCACCGGTCAATGCCTTCAGCAGTCAGGGCTGGGCCGATATCGCCAGCGAGATCGAGGGCCTGGGTCGCGACAGCGACGTGCGGGTGATCGTGATCCGTGCCGAAGGTCGCGGCTTCTGCGCCGGGGTCGATATCAAGGAACTGGCCGCCGACGGCAACCTGATCGTCGCGGTGAACAAGGGCAACTACGACAGCTTCAAGGCCATCCACCGCAACCCGAAACCGGTGATCGTTGCCGTGCACGGTTTCGTGCTGGGCGGCGGCATCGGCATTTGCGGCGCCGCCGACATCATCGTCGCGTCCGAGTGCGCCACCTTTGGCGTGCCGGAAGTGGATCGCGGGGCCATGGGCGGCGGTGCGCATTTGCAGCGCCTGTTCCCGGTGCAGAAAGTCCGCCACATGTACTTCACCGGCGAGGCGATCGACGCCGCCGAAGCCTACCGCCTGGGTGCGGTGGAGCGGGTGGTCAAGCGCGAAGACTTGCGCGACGCCGCGTTGCAGATCGCCCGCACCATCGCCGCCAAGAGCCCCGGCATGATCAGCCTGGCCAAGGAAGCGCTGAGCGGCATCGAAGACGGCAATCTGGAAGACAAATACCGCTGGGAGCAGGGCTTCACCCTCGAAGCCTACCGCTCACTGGACTCTCAGGAAGCACGCGACTCGTTCGTCGAGAAACGCGATGCCCGATTCAACGGCTGAAGGCATATCCATGGACCTGACCTATACCCCGGCCCAGCAGGCCTTTCGTGCCGAGGCACGGACCTGGCTGGCGGCCAATGTACCGAGTGAACCGCTGCAATCGTTCGACACCGAGGCTGGCTTTGCCCAGCACCGGGCGTGGGAAACCAAGCTCAATGAAGGCCGTTGGGGCATGGTCACCTGGCCGACCGAACTCGGCGGGCGCGGTTGCGACCTGATCGAGTGGCTGATTTTCGAGGAGGAATACTACCGTTGCGGGGCGCCGGCACGGGTCAACCAGAACGGTATCTTCCTGCTCGGCCCGACCCTGATGGAGTACGGCACCCCGGAGCAAAAGGCGCGTTTTCTGCCGCGCATGGCCACTGGCGAAGACATCTGGGCCCAGGCCTGGTCCGAGCCGGGCGCCGGTTCCGACATGGCTGCGATCCGTTCCAAGGCTGAACGCGTGGGCGACCACTACGTGATCAACGGCCAGAAAACCTGGTCGACCCGTGCGGTGTGGGCCGATTGGGCATTCGGTATTTTCCGTACCGACGCACAGTCCCAGCGTCATCACGGCCTGACCTTCATTTTGCTGCCGCTGGATACGCCGGGGATCACCGTGCGGCCGATTCCGCAGCTCAACGGCTTGCCGGGCTTCGCCGAGATCTTCTTCGACGACGTCAAGGTGCCGGTGGAGAACGCCCTCGGTGGCGAAGGCATGGGCTGGCACGTGGCGATGTCCACCGCCGGTTTCGAGCGGGGTTTGTTGCTGCGCTCACCGGCGCGCTTCCAGGAAACCGCCAAGCGTCTGGTGCAGCTGTACCTGGCCAACCGCGAGCAGGCCGACCGCGACCCGGCCATCGGTGAAGCGGTGATGCGTGCCTGGCTCGATGCCGAGGCCTACACCCTGAGCACCTACATGACTGCCTCGCAACTGGTGCAGGGCGGCAAGATCGGGCCGGAATCGTCGACCAACAAGATCTTCTGGTCCGAACTCGACCAGCGCATGCACGACACCGCCATGAGCATTCTCGGCCTGCGCGGCGAACTGCTGCCACATGCACCGGCCGCCGGTGACGTCGGCCATTGGCTGGAGGGTTTCCTGTTTGCCCAGGCCGGTCCGATCTACGCCGGCACCAACGAGATCCAGCGCAACATCATTGCCGAACGCATGCTCGGCATGCCGCGAGCCTGAGGAATAGACCATGGACTTTAGTTTCAGCCGCGACCAACTGCTGTTTCAGGACAACGTCCGCAGCTTTCTGATCAACGAAGTCACCCCGGAACGCATCCGCGAACTGTGGCAGAGCGACAACGGGCGCAGTGATCAGCTCTGGGCACAACTGGTGGAACTCGGCCTGACCGCCCTGACCGTCCCCGAGGCGCAGGACGGCATGGGCATGAATGAGCTGGACTTCGTGCTGATCGCCCAGGAATGCGGTTATGCCGGTCTGCCCGAACCGCTGGTGGAGACCATGCTGGTCGGCGTGCCGTTGCTCGCCGCACTGGATGAGCAACACGCGTCGTTCAAACAAAAATGGCTGTCGCGAGTGGCCGAGGGCCGTGCACGTCTCGCGGTTTCCGAGCCAGGTAACCCGCTGGTCAGCGATGCCCATGTCGCCGATCTGCTGTTGCTGGCCCATGGCGATGAGGTGCATGCGCTGGAGCGTGATGCCGTGCGCCTGACCCGCAACGAGTCGGTCGATCCGAGCCGTCAGTTGTTTCAGGTCGAGTGGACGCCAACCCCCGCCACTTGTGTGGCCAGTGGTGAACAGGGCCGACGCCTGTGGGCAGCCGCCTTCAACCGTGGCGCCCTCGCCAGTGCCGCGCAATTGCTCGGGCTGGCCAAGCGCATGGTCGACCTGGCGGTGGACTACACCTTCGAGCGCAAGCAGTTCGGCAAACCGGTGGGTTCGTTCCAGGCGGTCAAGCATCTGATGGCCAACGTCGCGGTGCAGATCGAGTTCGCCAAAGGCCCGCTGTACCGCGCCGCTTATGCCATCGCCGAACAACAACCGGAGCAGGACGTATTCGTGTCCCACGCCAAATTGGCGACCGCAGAAGCGGCCATGCTCGCGGCGAAAAACACCATCCAGGCTCACGGTGCCATGGGGTACACCTGGGAAGTGGATTTGCACCTGTTCATGAAACGCGCCTGGGTGCTGGACAAGGTCTGGGGTGATCGCGGCCTGCACAAAGGGCGGATTCGCGCGGCGCTGTTTGACGGCACCCCGGAGCTGGGTGCGGGCAATACGTTCTAACCCGTCAGTAAGAGTGACTACATCCCTGTGGGAGCGAGCTTGCTCGCGATGAGGCCGGCACATCCAACATCGATGTTGACTGACACTCCGCCATCGCGAGCAAGCTCGCTCCCACAAGGTTTTTCGGCGCTCTCAATACCAGATTTCAATTTCTTCACCGAGGTAGACCATGCCTGAAGCTTATATCGTCGACGCCCTGCGCACGCCCACCGGGCGGCGCAAGGGTGGTCTGAGCCAGATCCACGCCGCCGACCTGGGCGCCCACGTATTGCGTGCGCTGGTCGGGCGCAACGCCATTCCCGACGAGGATTACGACGACGTGATCTTCGGCTGTGTCGACACCATCGGCCCGCTGGCCGGTGACATCGCCCGTACCAGTTGGCTGGCGGCCGGCCTGTCGCAAGCGGTGCCGGGCACCACCATCGATCGCCAGTGCGGTTCGTCCCAGCAAGCGGTGCACTTCGCCACCCAGGCGGTGATGAGCGGTACCCAGGATGTGGTCGTCGCCGGTGGCGTGCAGACCATGACCCAGATCCCGATTTCCTCGGCGATGATCGCCGCCGAACCCTTGGGCTTCACCGATCCGTTCAGCGGTTCCGAAGGCTGGGTGCGGCGCTATGGCGCGCAACCGCCGACGCAGTTCCGTTCGGCGCAGATGATCGCGGAAAAGTGGGACCTGTCCCGGGCGCAGCTTGAAGCCTATTCGCTGGAATCCCATCGACGTGCCTTGCAGGCCATCGAGCAAGGCCGCTTCAATCGCGAGATCGTGCCACTGGCCGGTGTGCTGCATGACGAAACGCCACGCCAGACCAGCCTGGAAAAAATGGCCGAGCTGGAGTTCCTGTTCGGCTGCGACCGGGTGACCGCCGCGGTGTCGAGCCAGACCTGTGATGCGGCCAGTGCGATGCTGATCGTTTCGGAGGCGGCGCTCAAACGTTACGGCCTGACACCACGGGCTCGCATCCATCACCTGAGCGTGCGCGCCGAAGACCCGATCTGGATGCTCACCGCGCCGATCCCGGCTACCGCTTACGCACTCAAGCGTGCCGGCATGAAGCTGGAAGACATCGACCGCGTAGAGATCAACGAAGCCTTCGCCTCGGTGGCCATGGCCTGGTTGAAAGAAACGGGCTATCCCCACGAACAGACCAACGTCAACGGCGGCGCGATTGCCCTCGGCCATCCATTGGGTGCCACCGGCACCCGCTTGATGTGCACCTTGCTGCATGAACTGGAACGCAGCGGCGGACGCTACGGCATGCAGACCATGTGCGAAGGCGGCGGTCAGGCCAACGTGACGATTATCGAACGCCTGTGATTTCAAGATGCCCACTGAACCTGTGGGAGCGGGCTTGCTCGCGAAGGCGGAGTGTCAGCTACATCAATGTTGGCTGACCCACCGCTTTCGCGAGCAAGCCCGCTCCCACAGGGATTGTGGCAACGAGTGATGAATTTGAAGGATGAGCAATATGAAAATCTGTGAAAACCGCGTCGTGATCATCACCGGTGCCGGCGGTGGACTGGGCCGCGCCTACGCGCTGGCTTTCGCCGCCGAAGGCGCGAAAGTGGTGGTCAACGACATCAACCGCGAAGCGGCGCTGGCCGTGGTCGGCGAAATCCTGGGGCAAGGCGGCAGCGCCGTGGCCAACAGCGACGACATCACCCGCTACGACTCGGCGGGCCTGATTGTGCGCCAGGCCATCGAAACCTTTGGCGACCTGAATGTGGTGGTCAACAACGCCGGCATCTGCCGCGACCGCATGTTCGCCAGCCTGACCGAAGCCGACTGGGATGCCGTGGTAGCCGTGCATCTGAAGGGCCACTTCTGCATTTCCAGTCACGCCGTGAAGTACTGGCGCGAGCAGGCCAAGGGTGGCGCCAAGGTCGATGCGCGGATCATCAACACCAGCTCCGGCGCCGGGTTGCAGGGCTCCATCGGCCAGTCCAACTATGCGGCGGCCAAGGGTGGCATTGCTTCGCTGACGCTGGTGCAGGCGGCTGAACTGCGCCGCTACGGGATCACCGCCAATGCCCTGGCGCCGGCCGCGCGCACCGGGATGACCGAGCAAGTGTTCGCCGACACCATGAAAAAGCCTGAAGAAGGCTTCGATTACTTCGCCCCGGAAAACGTCGCGCCGCTGGTGGTGTGGCTGGGCTCCGAGGCTTCCGTCGGGGTGACCGGGCAGATGTTCGAAGTCGAGGGCGGCAAGTTGTCGATCGCCGACGGCTGGCGCCGTGGTCCGCAACTGGATCGCCAGGGCCGCTGGGCGGTTGGCGAGATGGGCGAAGCGATTGCGCAGCTGATGACTCAGGCCGTTCCGGCGGCGAAGGTTTACGGCAGCTGAAAAAGAACGGTCTCGGGAGGGCGCGGGTGGCTATAATCGGCCCCACGTTCCCTCCTGTCATCACACGAGACTGCCATGACCATTTCCCTGTACGACGCTTCCATCCCTGTTCTCCAGCAAATGCTCAACGCCCTCAGCGGTGTGCTGAAAAAGGCCGAAGCCCACGCCACCGAAAAAAACATCGACCCTAACGCCTTCCTGCAAGCGCGCCTGTTCCCGGACATGTTCCCGCTGGTACGCCAGGTGCAGATCGCCGTTGATTTCGCCAAAGGCATTTCTTCGCGTCTGGCCGAAGTCGAACTGCCGAAGTACGACGACACTGAAACCACCTTCGCCGAGCTGCAAGCATTGATCGCCAAGGTTCTGGCCTACATCGGCGAGTTCACGCCGGAGCAGATCAACGGCAAGGAAGGCATCGAGATCGTGACCCGTCCGGGCACGCCTAAAGAGAAGCGCTTCAGCGGCCAGTCCTACCTGCTGACCTACGGCCTGCCGCAGTTCTTCTTCCACGTCACCACCACTTACGCACTGCTGCGCCACAACGGCGTGGAAGTGGGCAAGCGCGACTACATGGGCGCGTTCTAAACCGTCCAGGTACAAAAAAGCCCGCCAAGGTTTGCGCCTTGGCGGGCTTTTCATTGGTGAATCAAAAGATCGCAGCCTGCGGCAGCTCCTACAGAGGAACGCGTACCCCCTGTAGGAGCTGCCGCAGGCTGCGATCTTTTGATCTTTACGCCAATCGCTCTGCTTTTGCCTCTTCACCCAGGCAAGCCGCCGCGGTGAACAGCACATCGGTGGAGGAGTTCAGCGCGGTTTCCGCCGAGTCCTGCAACACGCCGATGATGAAACCGACCGCCACCACCTGCATGGCGATTTCGCTCGGGATGCCGAACAGGCTGCACGCCAGTGGAATCAGCAACAGCGAACCACCGGCCACACCCGAAGCACCGCAGGCGCAGATGGCTGCGACGACGCTCAGCAGGATCGCGGTGGGAATGTCCACGGCGATGCCGAGGGTGTGCACGGCCGCCAGGGTCAGCACGGTGATGGTGATCGCAGCTCCCGCCATATTGATGGTCGCGCCCAGCGGGATCGATACCGAGTAGGTGTCTTCGTGCAGGCCCAGGCGCTTGCTCAACTCCAGGTTGACCGGAATGTTCGCCGCCGAGCTACGGGTGAAGAATGCCGTGATGCCGCTTTCGCGCAGGCAGGTCAGCACCAGTGGGTACGGGTTGCGACGCAGTTTCCAGAATACGATCAGCGGGTTCATCACCAGCGCCACGAACAGCATGCAGCCCAGCAGTACGGCCAGCAGGTGCGCGTAGCCGATCAGGGCGCCGAAACCGGAGGTGGCGAGCGTCGAGGCCACCAGGCCGAAGATGCCCAGCGGGGCGAAGCTGATCACCAGGCGCACAATCACCGTCACGCCGTTGGACAGGTCGCCCAGCACTTCACGGGTGGTGTCGCCGGCGTGGCGGATGGCAATGCCCATGCCGATGGCCCAGGCCAGAATACCAATGAAGTTGGCATTCATCAGGGCGCTGACCGGATTATCGACCACGCTCAGCAACAGGCTTTGCAGCACTTCGCCAATCCCGCCTGGCGCAGTGACCGCGACGTCCTGGGTCGACAGCACCAGGCTCGAAGGGAACGTCATGCTGGCAACCACCGCGACCACGGCGGCGGCGAAAGTGCCCAGCAGATACAGGAACAGAATCGGCCGGATATGGGTTTCCTGGCCGTGCTTGTGGTTGGCAATCGACGCCATGACCAGCACGAACACAAGAATTGGCGCGACGGCTTTCAGTGCCGAGACAAACACTTTGCCGATGAACGCCGTGGACTTGGCCAGGTCGGGGGCAATCAGTGCCAGGGCAATACCGGCGATCAGGCCGATCACGATCTGTGTGACCAGGCTCAAGCGTTTAAGGCGTTGCAATAGAGAAGGGGATGAAGCAGTCATAAAACGGCATCTCTGATTTTTTATAAGTGCGAGGTTTCACCGCAGTTGCAGCAACAAGCAGGGCAGGCCGCAGACGGGAAACCGAGAGGGGAACACGGCGCTAATGCCAGCGCTGATTCCTGTGGCGAGGGAGCTTGCTCCCTCGCCACAAAGGGCGCGGACTTTATCACAGCGCAGGAACGATCTTTCAGACCTGTGACGAACTGCCACCCTGGCATTCAACGCGAATTGCAGGTTCGTGCAACCGCATCCGAAAACACTCTGTTAAGATTCGCCATCCTCATTTTCATGTCTGCCAGTGGGCCTTCGGGCTATCGCTGGTGTTTTCGTTTTCTGGAGTTTTGCATGCTGTTGCCCATTCTTCTGTTGTCCGCCGCCGGCTTCACGGTGCTGACCACGGAGTTCATCATCGTCGGCCTATTGCCGGCCATCGCCCGGGACCTGGAGGTCAGCATCCCCCAGGCCGGTTTACTGGTGACCCTGTTCGCTTTCACCGTGGCCGCGTTCGGGCCGTTCCTGACGGCGTATTTCGCCCGCTTCGAGCGGCGCAAGCTGTTCATCTCGGTGCTGATCATGTTTGGCTTGGCCAACACGCTCGCAGCGCTGGCGCCGAATATCTGGGTGATGGCGTTTGCCCGTTTGATCCCGGCACTGGGGCTGCCGGTGTTCTGGGCCTTGGCCAGCGAAACGGCGGTGGATATCGTCGGGCCGGATTACGCCGGGCGCGCCATTGCCAAGATCGGTTTCGGCATCGTTTGCGCCACGGTGTTCGGCATTCCCGTGGGCACGCTGATTTCCGATGCGTTCGGCTGGCGCAGTGCCTTCGCGATTCTGGCGGTCATCGCCTTTGCCAAGGCGTTGCTGCTGTTTATCTATCTGCCCAGGACCAACCTGCACCAGCATCAGGTGAGTTTTCGCTCGCAGTTCAAGATCCTGCGCAGCCCGCTGATGCTCGGTCACGTGCTGCTGTCTGTGATTGTGTTCAGCGGCATGTTCACCGCGTACACCTATCTGGCGGACATTCTTGAGCGCCTGGCAGGCTTCAACGGCACCGTGGTCGGCTGGTGCCTGATGGGCTTCGGCGCGGTCGGGCTGATCGGCAACTCCCTGGGTGGCCGTGCGGTGGATCGTCACCCGTTGATGGCGTCGATGATGTTCTGTGCGTTCATGATCGCCGGCCTGGTGGCGCTGGTGCCGAACATCCATTCGCCCCTCGGCCTGGCGGCGGCGATGGGCATCTGGGGCGTGACCCAGGCGGCGTTGTTCCTGGTCAGCCATGTGCGCCTGATGAAAGCGGCTCCCGAAGCGCCGGCTTTCGCCGCGTCGCTGAACATCGCCGGGGCCAACCTCGGTATCGGTCTGGGGGCGATGATCGGTGGTCGGGTGATCGACAGCGTCGGTCTGCAAGGCCTTGGCTTCGCCGCCGCCGCTTTCATTCTGGCGTCGATCCTGCTGGCCATCGCCCTGATGACCTTCAAGCCCCGCGAAGAGGTCACAGCGCTGTAAACAGCTCGCGTCGGGCACCTTCGGTAATGGCGACAATGCCGGGGTGCTTGACCTTGCGTTCCACTGAGATGGCATAGAACGACTCGCTCACCGCGTCGGTCTGGCCAATCACCTCCACGCCGTATTGGCGTTGCACTTCATCGGCAATCACGCTCGGGCCGATGAATATCCCGCTGCCGGATTGGCCGAAGGCCTGCATCAGGGCACTGTCGTCGAACTCACCGACAATCTGCGGCTGGATCTGCTGCTCGGCGAACCAGCGTTGCAAGCGGCTGCGCACCACGGTTTCCGGCCCGGGAATCAGCAGCGGCGCACCGTGCAGATTGCGCGGAAAGTCGTGTCCATAACGCGCCGCCAGTTCAGGGGTGGCGAAGAAGCTGATCCCGCACTCACCGAGTTTCTGACTGTAGCCCTTGATGTCCAGGTGCGACGGCATCGGGCTGTCGGAGATCACCAGGTCCAGGCGCTGGATCGCCAGGTCAGCCAGCAAACGCTCAAGCTTGTCTTCGCGACAAGTGATGCGCAGCGGTTCGCTCAGTTCCATGGTCGGTGCAATCAGGCGATAGACGATGGACTTGGGCACCACGTCGGCCACACCGACACGAAACAGGATCTGCTGTTCATTGGGTTGTGCCCGCAGCATCAGTTCCAGTTCGCCACCGAGCTGGAACATTTGTTCGGCGTAGGGCAGGGCCTGGCGGCCGGCCTCGGTGAGTTCCAGTTGCCGTCCGACGCGCCGGAACAACTCGATGCCAAAGGTCTGTTCCAGCAATGAAATCTGCCCGCTGATGGTTTGTGGCGTGAGATTGAGCTGCTCACAGGCGCGCACGATGCTGCCGGTCTTGGCCACCACCCAGAAGTAATGCAATTGCCGATAGTTGAGCATGGCGTCCAACACTTCGTAAAAATCGAAGTATAACTGCTAAAAATACGAATTTTCCTGAAGTGTTTGCTTCCCTAGAATGCATCGCTATCAACGGGCCATCGTTTAGGTCCCGTTTGTTCTATCGAGGAAAGCATCATGAAGCTTAAAGCTACGGCACTGCTGATTACGTCTTTACTGGTACTGGCCGGTTGCGACCAGGCCGAGAAAAGCGCGCAACAATTGATGGGCAAGGCTGCCGAAAGCGCCAAACAGGCGATTGACGATACCCACAAGGCCGCCGAACAGGCGCTCAGTGACGCCACCAGCGGGTTGATCAGCAAAAAAGAATCATCGGAAAAAGAATCGGAAAAAACCGAATCTTCCTCCCAGGAAATCTAAACCGTATTACAACGAGTCAGGACTGACCCATGGACTACCTTTTACAACTTGCCGCCAGCCCCACCGCCTGGGTCGCCCTTGCCACCCTGATTGTGATGGAGATCGTGCTCGGCATCGATAACCTGATCTTCATCTCGATCCTGACCAACAAGCTGCCCTTGCACAATCGCCAGCGGGCACGACGCATCGGTATCGGCATGGCGTTGATCCTGCGCCTGGGCTTGCTGAGCACCATTGCGTTCATCGTCCAGTTGACCAATCCGGTGATCGAGATTCTCGGCCACGCGTTCTCCTGGAAAGACATGATCCTGATTGCCGGTGGCCTGTTCCTGTTGTGGAAGGCGACCACCGAGATCCATCACAGCATGGACCCGGCACCGGAAGATCCGAAATCGGCGACCTCGACCGTGACCCTGGGCTTTGCTGCCGCGATCGGTCAGATCCTGATGCTGGACATGGTGTTCTCCATCGACAGCATCATTACCGCTGTCGGCATGACCGAGCATTTGCCGATCATGGTCATCGCGGTGGTGGTGTCGGTACTGGTGATGTTGCTGGCGGCTGATCCGCTGGCCAAGTTCATCAACGACAACCCGACGGTGGTGATGCTGGCCCTGGGCTTCCTGATCATGATCGGCATGACACTGATCGCCGAAGGCTTCGGTGCCCATGTACCGAAAGGCTACGTCTATGCGGCCATGGCATTCTCGGCTGCGATCGAGGTGTTGAACATGATGTCCCGTCGGTCCAGGGAGAAGCGGGCAGCCACCGAGGCCTGACCCACGCTGAACGAAACGGCCGCCTGAACTCGAAGGAGTGCAGGCGGCCGTTTTTGTTGGTCTCGGGTAAAGGTGTGGTGTGGTCAGTGAGCGTTGGCGTGTTGGTTCGGCGTCTTGTCCGCTTCCGGCGCAGGAGCCGGCTGGACAGGATAATGGTGGCGGCGAGTGATGCGCAGCACGCCCCACAGCATGGCGGCAGCTACCGCCAGCCAGCCGCAAACCAACATTACAATGATCATGGTCAGGCTCATCTGTGCCTCCTCTTTGCCCTTCTATGGGCACTCACGCTTCGCTGTCGTCTCTTCAGTGAACAGTCTAGCCGTTGCTGCATTTCAGGCTATTGACCGAAAGTCGTCTGTCCCCAACCAGTTCGCTCTATCGAATGCACTCCGCTACCGTTTAGAGCTATACCGTAGCGGCGCGGCGACCTATGATCGACGCCCAAGCCGGGAATGGGATTGCCTGGCGTCTGAACCTGAACAAGAGAGAGATGATGGTGCGGGTATTTTCTCGAATTTTGTCGACCATGCTGATCGCCGGTTGCGTGGCAAGCCTGGCGGGCTGTGCCGGGAGCGTTGCGCCCGAGATCAAGCGCCTGCCGGAACGAGTCGAACTCAGCGGCCGGTTCTACCGGGGCGATGCGTATCAAAGCGGGCCGCAGGTGCTGGCCAGCATGCTGTCCCAGCAGGGCATCGTGATTACCCCGGGACTGCTCGACAAACCCCTGCATTTGCCGGGAGGCGAAGCCCAGTTACAACAGAACATGCAGAACCTGGCCCGCGAGTACGGGATGGTCGTTTACCCCCTCGATAGCAACCTTGCCGCCCTGTTGACCCAAGTTGCCGCCGGTTATCCAGTGATGGTGCGCTTTACCGAAGGCTCGGCCATGTGGGCCGAACCGCGTTACGCCATTCTGGCCGGCTACAACCGCCAGAAGCAGACGGTCCTGGTGCGGGCCGGGATGAACCGCCGCGAACTGATGAGCTTCAGTTCCTTCGAGTCGGCGTTCAAGGATGCCGGTGGTTGGGCGGTGCTGATCCAGAATCCGAGCCAAATCCCGGCCCAGGTCGATCAGCAGCGTTGGCTCAAGGCCGCCAACGATCTGGCCCAGGCCGGTCAGGAACAGGCCGCCGCCAGGGCGAAAAAAGCCTTGGCCAGCCAGTAAGTCCGTTGGTCACCCGCCGGGCACCATTGCCCATGGTCAGCCTCTGATCTTAAGGGCCCGGAACATTGCTTCGGGTCCATATCAGGAGGTACCCATGGCTCATTCCAAAACGCCCGTCGGTCCGCACTCGTCTGAACATTCGTCTGGTGATGAGCTGGGTTTCGATCCCGACTCCCCGGACCTTGCCGATCCTCAGGTCGACCCGATCGGGCCTGCCAAGGCACCGAGGGACGTGAAGCCGGGTGACAACCCCAAGGCTCCGGCCAAGCCCTATGATCCACTGGGTGACCTGAAGCCTTAGGTCCAATGGAGGTGCGTATGTCTACCGATTCCAGTTTCGACGACAAACGTCCGGAAACTGTCCCTACAACCCCCGAGCAAAGCACCGATCCGGTGATGGATCCCGACAGCCCGTTGCGCGATCCCCTGGCGCGGCCAACGGTGGTGCCCACTGAAAAGCCGAAGGGTTGGAGAGATCCAAGTACTGGTGACGGCATCCCGGATGACGACCAGATGCCGCTGCCCAACGACTGAAGATCCGGCGAAAAAAAGCCCCGAATGATCGGGGCTTTTCGTGCGCTGCCGCTTGGTTACTTCGACGCTTCAACCACGCCGCTCTGGCGCTGCTTGAGGTTCTTGTCTGCCTTGTACTGCAAGGCGACGGAAGGCACGTCAGCACTTTTTCCGCTCTCTACCCAATTACGCATGCGCGTGGCATCGGCAAAATGGGTGTACTTGCCATAGGCGTCAAGGATCACCAAGGCCACCGGACGGTTACCCATTCGGGTCACCAGCACCAGGCAGTGACCTGCTTCGTTGGTGAAACCGGTTTTTGTCAGCTGGATGTCCCAGTCCTGCTTGCGCACCAAATGGTCGGTGTTGCGGAAACCCAGGCTGTAGTTCGGTTTGCGAAACGAAACGGTCTTTTCCTTGGTTGTGCTCAGTTCGGTCAGCAGCGGGTACTTGTGCGCGGCGATCAACAGTTTGCTCAAATCGCGAGCTGTCGAAACGTTGCGCGGCGAGAGCCCTGTCGGTTCGACGAAATGGGTATTGGTCATGCCCAAGGCCCGGGCCTTGGCGTTCATTGCAGCAATGAACGCGGCATAGCCACCCGGATAGTGGTGGGCCAGGCTTGCCGCGGCCCGGTTTTCAGATGACATCAGGGCAATCAGCAGCATTTCCCGGCGCGGCAGTTCGCTCTTGAGCTTGACCCGGGAGTACACACCTTTCATTTCCGGTGTGTCGCTGATGTTGATGTTGATGTATTCATCCATGTTTTGCCGGGCTTCAACCACGACCAGGCCGGTCATCAATTTGCTGACGGACGCGATGGGAACGACGACGTCCGGATTGCTGGCATAGATGACTTTGTTGGTCTGCATATCCAGCAGTAAAGAGCTGCCGGAGGCGAGTTTGAGTTGCGAGGTGTCTCGAGGCGCTGCCGTGGTTTCGCCAGCGCTGGCGATTGGCGTGATGAAAGTCCCTGTAACTGCAAAAAATAGGCTCAGGATGGAAAGACGGATTTTCACGCTGGCAGACTCGTAAGGTGTTGATAAGCCGTTTTGTAACGGGCTATTTCGTAAAAAGCGCGACATTCTGGAGTATGGCTGAATAACTGTCGATGGTTGATCAAGTAACAGGTGAAAGTCCTGAGAAACATGAAAAGAAAGTCATTTTCCGGCAGGCGGTCGGTGTTTTTCGCGGGCAAAAAAAACCCCGCCAGGGCGGGGTTCCTTGTCACGCTGAACGCGTGCGCGTTGAAACTCAGCTGTGCAGGGTTTCAGCAGCGTACAGGGTGTTTTCCAGCAGGCAGGCTCGGGTCATCGGGCCGACACCGCCCGGTACCGGAGTGATCCAGCCGGCGCGGGGCAGGGCGGTTTCGTAGATCACGTCACCGACCAGCTTGCCATCGTCCTGGCGGTTGATGCCGACATCGATCACGATCGCGCCTTCCTTGATCCATTCACCCTTGACCAGGCCCGGCTTGCCGGCAGCGACGACGACCAGGTCCGCACGGCCGACATGGCCGGCCAGGTCCTTGGTAAAGCGGTGGGTGACCGTCACGGTGCAACCGGCCAGCAGCAATTCCATGGCCATTGGGCGGCCAACGATATTGGATGCGCCGACGACAACGGCATCCATCCCGTAAAGGTCGACACCAGTGCTTTCCAGCAGGGTCATGATGCCTTTGGGGGTGCATGGGCGCAGCAGCGGGATTCGCTGGGCCAGGCGGCCGACGTTATAAGGATGGAAACCGTCGACGTCTTTATCCGGACGAATGCGTTCCAGCAGCCTGGAGGCGTCCAGGTGCTCGGGAAGCGGAAGCTGAAGCAGGACGCCGTCGATTGCAGGATCGTCGTTCAGGCGATCGATCAGCTCGGTCAGCGCTTCTTGAGTGGTTTCCGAAGGCAGGTCATAGGCTTGGGATAGAAAGCCGACCTCTTCACAGTCTTTACGCTTGTGCGAGACATAAACCTGAGAGGCAGGATCGCTGCCGACCAGGATCACCGCAAGGCCGGGCGTGCGCAGGCCTTGCTGGCGACGCTCGGTGACACGTTGGGCGATCTGCTGGCGCAGGCTGGCGGCGATCGATTTGCCGTCGATAAGTTGTGCAGTCATTGCGCGTGATTAACCATCGAGAGGGGAAAAAAAGAGAACGCATTCTCGCATGTCATGCGGTGAGGGCAAAGGCGCTTGGTCTGCAAATTCCCCTAACTCCTTTAATTAAATGAATTTTTTTTAAAAAGGATTTGACGACCTTCGGGTGGCTCTATACTATTCGTCGCACTTGTCGGGCACAGCCTAGCACTGGTTAGGAAGGTTGAGCGGGATTACGATTCTGCGAGACTGGAAAGCACTTAGTTTGTAGTCCTCCAAGGTTACAGCTAACAAGGCGCCCGTAGCTCAGCTGGATAGAGCATCCGCCTTCTAAGCGGATGGTCGCAGGTTCGAGTCCTGCCGGGTGCGCCATTAGGCAGCTTTGGCACAAGTAACGCGATATGGTGGGCGTAGCTCAGTTGGTAGAGCACGGGATTGTGACTCCCGTTGTCGTGGGTTCGATCCCCATCGTCCACCCCATATTTCGAAAGGCGCCAGATTAACAGTCTGGCGCCTTTGCTTTAAAGGCTTCACCCGCGGATGTGGTGGAATTGGTAGACACACTGGATTTAGGTTCCAGCGCCGCGAGGCGTAAGAGTTCGAGTCTCTTCATCCGCACCAATTAAAGCTTCACTCAGGCATTTGGCCTGGCTGGAGCTTGATAAAGAAGTTTGTTTGGCTTCTTTAACAGGCAATATGGTGGGCGTAGCTCAGTTGGTAGAGCACGGGATTGTGACTCCCGTTGTCGTGGGTTCGATCCCCATCGTCCACCCCATATTTCGAAAGGCGCCAGATTGAAAAGTCTGGCGCCTTTTTTGTTTCAGTGGCCGCAGGTTCCGGGTCGCAGGGGCAGGGTGTTTCGTCGTATTTATGTTTCTCGATGATGCAGTCCTGCCCGCCGGCCTTGCTTGCGAGATCGGCTGTCAGGGAGATGATTGGCTGCCTTCTCTATATAGGGAAAGGTTGGCGCAGAGCCCTGGCGTGATTGGTTGTATTTGCCATCGGGGCGAGGTGCATTCGTGCATTCGCACCTATAAATTGCCTGCTGCGTTTTTACCCGTTTTCAGTAGGGTGACTTCTTGAGTTTGACCCACTAGAATGCATGCCCTTGATTCTGGGGTCGGAAACGGCCGGCTAACGTCTGTGCAACGAGGAATATCCATGCAAGTTTCTGTTGAAAATACTACTGCTCTTGAGCGCCGCATGAGCGTCACCGTGCCGGCTGAGCGCATCGAGAGCCAGGTCAACAAGCGTCTGCAGCAGACCGCCCAAAAGGCCAAGATTGCTGGCTTCCGTCCAGGCAAAGTGCCAATGAGCGAAATCAAGCGCCGTTTCGGTGCTGACGCTCGCCAGGAAGCTGTAGGCGACGTGATCCAGTCTTCCTTCTACGAAGCTGTGGTTGAGCAGAAGCTGAACCCGGCTGGTCAGCCTTCGATCGAGCCAAAATCCCTGGAAGCGGGCAAGGACCTGGAATACGTAGCCGTATTCGAAGTGTTCCCTGAGTTCACCGTTGCCGGTTTCGAAGGTATCACCGTAGAGCGCCTGAGCGCTGACGTGACTGACGCCGATCTGGACAAGATGCTGGACATCCTGCGCAAGCAGAACACCCGTTTCGAAGTGGCCGCTCGTGCTGCCCAGAACGAAGACCAGTTGAACATCGATTTCGTCGGCAAGGTCGACGGTGAAGTGTTCGCCGGCGGTTCCGCCAAAGGTACCCAGCTGGTTCTGGGTTCCGGCCGCATGATCCCTGGTTTCGAAGATGGCCTGGTTGGCGCAAAAGCCGGTGAAGAACGCGTTCTGAGCCTGACTTTCCCAGAGGACTATCAGAACCTGGACCTGGCTGGCAAAGCCGCCGAGTTCACCGTGACCGTCAACACCGTTTCCGAGCCAAAACTGCCAGAACTGACCGAAGAATTCTTCGCTCAATTCGGCATCAAGGAAACCGGTCTGGAAGGCTTCCGCGCCGAAGTTCGCAAGAACATGGAGCGTGAGCTGCGTCAGGCGATCAAATCCAAGGTCAAGAACCAGGTAATGGACGGTCTGCTGGCCACCAACCCGATCGAAGTGCCAAAGGCCCTGCTGTCCAACGAAGTTGACCGTCTGCGCGTGCAGGCTGTTCAGCAGTTCGGCGGCAACATCAAGCCTGACCAACTGCCGGCCGAACTGTTCGAAGAGCAAGCCAAGCGCCGCGTAGTGCTGGGTCTGATCGTGGCTGAAGTGGTCAAGCAATTCGACCTCAAGCCTGACGAAACCCGCGTTCGCGAGATGATTCAGGAAATGGCTTCGGCCTACCAGGAGCCTGAGCAAGTTGTATCCTGGTACTACAAGAACGACCAGCAACTGAACGAAGTTCGCTCGGTTGTGCTGGAAGAGCAAGTTGTGGATACTGTTCTGCAGAAAGCTAGCGTGACCGACAAATCGGTCTCTTACGAAGAAGCGGTCAAGCCGGTAGAAGCACCACAAGCCGACTGATCACTTTTGCGATAAGAAGCAAACACCATAAGCCAGCCTTCGAGCTGGCTTATGCGTATTCAAGACATAACTATTTGGGAGTGACTGCAGAGCATGTTCCGTAATTCGTATATTCAGCAGAACTCTGATATCCAGGCCGCAGGCGGCCTGGTCCCGATGGTTGTCGAGCAGTCCGCTCGTGGCGAGCGCGCCTACGACATCTACTCGCGTCTCCTCAAGGAGCGGGTGATCTTTCTGGTTGGTCCGGTAGAGGACTACATGGCCAACCTGATCTGTGCGCAATTGCTGTTCCTTGAAGCGGAAAACCCGGACAAGGACATCCATCTCTATATCAACTCCCCGGGCGGTTCGGTGACTGCAGGCATGTCGATCTACGACACCATGCAGTTCATCAAACCCAACGTGTCGACCACCTGTATCGGTCAGGCGTGCAGCATGGGCGCGTTCCTGCTGACGGCCGGTGCACAAGGCAAGCGTTACTGCCTGCCGAACTCGCGTGTGATGATTCACCAGCCACTGGGCGGTTTCCAGGGCCAGGCCTCGGATATCGAAATCCATGCCAAGGAAATCCTCTTCATTCGCGAGCGTCTCAACACGCTGATGGCCAAGCACAGCGGGCGCACTCTCGAAGAAATCGAGCGCGATACCAACCGCGACAACTTCATGAGTGCAGACGCCGCGCGTGAGTACGGTTTGATCGATGAAGTGATCAGCCAGCGTCCTGCTTAAAATAAGCAGCTCAAAATAAGGTTGGTCGGCGGGTCCGACACCTGCGGGCTTGAAAAAGCCCGCAATAGCCTTCATCTTGTGTTGCAAGCCTATCGGATTTGGATCGAACGAATGACTGACACCCGCAACGGCGAGGACAACGGCAAGCTGCTCTATTGCTCCTTCTGTGGCAAAAGCCAGCATGAAGTACGCAAATTGATTGCCGGCCCCTCGGTCTTTATCTGCGACGAGTGCGTCGACCTGTGCAACGACATCATCCGCGAGGAGGTGCAGGAAGCACAGGCCGAAAGCAGTGCGCATAAATTGCCTTCGCCTAAAGAAATCAGCGGCATCCTTGATCAGTATGTGATTGGTCAGGAGCGTGCGAAAAAGGTTCTGGCCGTAGCGGTGTACAACCACTACAAGCGCCTGAACCAGCGTGACAAAAAAAATGACGACGTCGAACTCGGCAAGAGCAACATCCTGCTGATCGGCCCGACAGGCTCGGGTAAGACCCTGCTTGCCGAAACCCTGGCCCGCTTGCTGAACGTTCCGTTCACCATCGCCGACGCAACCACCCTCACCGAGGCGGGTTACGTGGGTGAAGATGTCGAGAACATCATTCAGAAGCTGTTGCAGAAGTGCGATTACGACGTGGAAAAGGCCCAGATGGGCATTGTCTATATCGATGAAATCGACAAGATTTCGCGCAAGTCTGACAACCCGTCGATCACCCGGGACGTTTCCGGTGAAGGCGTGCAGCAGGCCCTGCTCAAGTTGATCGAAGGCACGGTCGCTTCCGTTCCACCGCAGGGTGGTCGCAAGCATCCGCAGCAGGAATTCCTGCAGGTCGACACCCGTAACATCCTGTTCATCTGCGGTGGCGCGTTCTCGGGTCTTGAGAAGGTCATTCAAAACCGTTCCACCAAGGGTGGCATCGGTTTCAACGCAGAAGTGCGCAGCAAGGAAGAAGGCAAGAAAGTCGGTGAATCCCTGCGTGAAGTCGAGCCTGACGATCTGGTCAAGTTCGGTCTGATCCCGGAATTCGTCGGTCGTCTGCCGGTACTTGCCACGCTCGACGAGCTTGACGAGGCTGCACTGATGCAGATCCTCACCGAGCCGAAAAATGCCCTGACCAAGCAGTATGCCAAGCTGTTCGAGATGGAAGGCGTGGATCTGGAATTCCGGACCGACGCTCTGAAATCGGTCGCCAAGCGTGCCCTGGAGCGTAAAACCGGTGCCCGTGGCCTGCGTTCGATTCTCGAAGGTGTATTGCTCGACACTATGTATGAAATCCCCTCGCAGTCCGAGGTGAGCAAAGTAGTGATCGATGAAAGCGTGATAGAGGGCAAGTCCAAGCCACTGTATATCTACGAGAACAGTGAGCCGACCGCCAAGGCCGCGCCAGACGCTTAAGTGTCACGCAGCTTGAATAAAGAAGGGGCCTTCGGGCCCCTTTGCTTTTGTGGAAGCTGGCCTGCCAGCGAAGGCGAACTGACAGCCAATCTGATTTTCCGGGTGTGTCCGGACCATCACAAACGCTGCCATCGGTTGCAATCTTTTAAGTCGTACTTTTATCCGCTTGTTTTTTTCCAAAGCAGCCCCCATCTTGGTTTCAAGCTTACTTCCATCTGTTTACGGCCTTACGGCCGCCGTAGAGGCGAAATCATGAAGACAACCATCGAATTGCCTCTCCTGCCATTGCGTGATGTCGTGGTTTATCCGCACATGGTTATCCCGCTGTTCGTGGGGCGCGAGAAATCCATCGAAGCCCTCGAGGCTGCGATGACGGGTGACAAGCAGATTCTTCTGCTGGCCCAGAGAAACCCGGCTGACGACGATCCCGGTGAAGATGCCCTGTACCGCGTGGGTACGATTGCCACTGTTCTGCAGTTGCTGAAGCTGCCTGACGGAACGGTCAAGGTTCTGGTCGAAGGTGAGCAACGGGGCGCTGTCGAGCGCTTCAGCGAAGTGGATGGCCACTGCCGTGCCGAAGTCTCCCTGATCGACGAAGTTGAAGCGCCGGAACGCGAGTCGGAAGTGTTCGTTCGCAGCCTGCTGTCCCAGTTCGAGCAATATGTGCAGTTGGGCAAGAAAGTCCCGGCTGAAGTCCTGTCGTCGCTCAACAGCATCGATGAACCGGGTCGCCTGGTAGACACCATGGCCGCGCACATGGCCCTGAAGATCGAACAGAAGCAGGAAATCCTCGAAATCATCGACTTGTCGGCCCGGGTCGAGCACGTCCTGGCGCTGCTGGATGCCGAGATCGATCTGCTGCAAGTCGAAAAACGCATTCGTGGCCGCGTCAAAAAACAAATGGAGCGCAGTCAGCGTGAGTACTACCTGAATGAGCAGATGAAGGCCATTCAGAAAGAGCTCGGCGACAGCGACGAAGGTCACAACGAAGTCGAAGAGCTGAAAAAGCGTATCGACGCCGCCGGCCTGCCGAAAGATGCGCTGGCCAAGGCAACGGCCGAGCTGAACAAGCTCAAGCAGATGTCGCCGATGTCCGCGGAAGCGACCGTGGTGCGTTCGTACATCGATTGGCTGGTTCAAGTGCCGTGGAAGGCCCAGAGCAAGGTGCGCCTGGACCTGGCGCGTGCAGAAGACATTCTGGACGCCGACCACTATGGCCTGGAAGAGGTCAAGGAACGCATCCTCGAATACCTCGCCGTGCAAAAGCGCGTGAAGAAAATCCGTGGTCCGGTGTTGTGCCTGGTCGGTCCTCCAGGTGTGGGTAAAACATCCCTGGCGGAGTCGATCGCTCACGCCACCAACCGCAAATTCGTGCGCATGGCCCTCGGTGGCGTGCGTGATGAAGCGGAAATTCGTGGTCATCGCCGTACTTACATTGGTTCGATGCCAGGAAGATTGATTCAAAAGATGACAAAAGTGGGTGTCCGCAACCCGCTGTTCCTGCTCGACGAAATCGACAAGATGGGCAGCGACATGCGTGGCGATCCGGCATCGGCGTTGCTGGAAGTGCTCGATCCTGAGCAGAACCACAACTTCAACGATCACTATCTGGAAGTCGATTACGACCTGTCCGATGTGATGTTCCTGTGCACCTCGAACTCGATGAACATCCCGCCAGCGTTGCTGGACCGGATGGAAGTGATCCGTCTGCCGGGCTACACCGAAGACGAGAAGATCAACATCGCCGTCAAATACCTTTCGCCGAAGCAGATTACGGCCAACGGCCTGAAGAAAGGCGAGCTGGAGTTTGACGCGGAAGCGATCCGCGACATCATCCGCTACTACACCCGTGAAGCCGGTGTGCGTGGGCTGGAGCGCCAGATTGCCAAGGTCTGCCGCAAGGCGGTCAAGGAGCATGCGCTGGAAAAACGCTTCTCGGTGAAGGTCACCGCAGACATGCTGGAGCACTTCCTGGGCGTGCGCAAATTCCGCTATGGCCTGGCCGAACAGCAGGATCAGATCGGTCAGGTGACCGGGCTGGCGTGGACTCAGGTGGGTGGCGAACTGCTTACCATCGAAGCGGCCGTCGTGCCGGGCAAGGGCCAGTTGATCAAGACCGGTTCCCTGGGTGACGTGATGGTCGAATCGATCACCGCGGCCTTGACCGTTGTTCGCAGCCGGGCGAAGAGTCTGGGGATCCCCCTGGACTTCCATGAGAAGCGTGACACGCACATCCATATGCCGGAAGGGGCGACCCCCAAGGACGGCCCTAGCGCCGGTGTAGGCATGTGCACGGCCCTGGTATCGGCATTGACCGGTATTCCGGTACGCGCGGATGTCGCCATGACCGGCGAAATCACCTTGCGTGGCCAGGTATTGGCCATCGGCGGCTTGAAAGAGAAACTGCTGGCTGCCCATCGTGGCGGAATCAAGACCGTGATCATTCCTGAAGAGAATGTGCGCGATCTCAAAGAGATTCCGGACAATATCAAGCAGGATCTACAGATTAAACCGGTTAAATGGATTGACGAGGTCCTGCAAATTGCGCTGCAATACGCGCCGGAGCCCTTGCCGGATGTGGCTCCGGAGATAGTCGCGAAGGATGAGAAACGCGACGCAGATTCTAAGGAAAGAATTAGCACGCATTAGTACGTATTTGCCTGGGGGGCTTTCTTGACAGCTTTTTAGAGCCCTTGTTATAAAGCGGCTCTTAAGTGTCTGTAGGCCATTCAGCACTCGTTTTTGCTTTCACCAAAAAAACTTAGAATCATACTCAAATAGATATAAGGGGACTTAGAGTGAACAAGTCGGAACTGATTGATGCTATCGCTGCATCCGCTGATATCCCGAAAGCTGCTGCTGGCCGTGCGCTGGACGCTGTAATCGAATCCGTCACTGGCGCTCTCAAGGCTGGCGACTCTGTTGTTCTGGTTGGTTTCGGTACCTTCTCCGTAACTGATCGCCCAGCTCGCATTGGTCGTAACCCACAGACCGGTAAGACGCTGGAAATCGCAGCAGCCAAAAAACCAGGTTTCAAAGCCGGTAAAGCACTGAAAGAAGCTGTCAACTAAGTTCGATTCAGGTTTTTACCCATCCGGGTCAGGTCATGCCTGACTTGGCAGCGGAGCGGCAGTCCTGACTGCAGGTCGCCGGTTCAAGACACCGAGGGTCGCCAGTTCGAGCCCCTCGATCCGCTCCGCCAGTTACGAGAAGGCGCATCCTCGGATGCGCCTTTCTTCTATTCGGATTCTACCCACGCTCCACGGTTGCCTAATTTTTGAAGTTCAACCGTTTCTGGGGGACGCATGCTGCAGAATATCAGGGACAATTCACAAGGCTGGATTGCCAAGACTATTATCGGGGTCATCGTTGCACTGATGGCTTTGACCGGTTTCGACGCCATTTTTCAGGCCACGACGAACAAGAATGAAGCGGCGAAGGTCAATGGCGAAGAAATCAGCCAGAACGAGCTGAGCCAGGCGGTCGATATGCAACGCCGTCAGCTCATGCAACAGCTGGGCAAGGATTTCGATGCTTCCTTGCTCGATGAAAAAATGCTGCGCGAGTCGGCTCTCAAAGGCCTGATCGATCGCAAACTGCTGCTGCAAGGCGCAGAAAACTCGAAATTCGCTTTTTCCGAAGCGGCTCTGGATCAGGTCATCCTGCAAACGCCTGACTTTCAGGTGGATGGCAAGTTCAGCTCCGAGCGTTTCGACCAGGTGATTCGCCAACTCGGCTACACCCGCATGCAATTCCGCCAGCTGATGGCTCAGGAAATGCTGATTGGTCAGTTGCGTGCCGGTCTGGCCGGTAGCGGTTTCGTGACCGATGCACAGGTGCTGGCGTTTGCCCGTCTGGAAAAACAGACCCGCGATTTCGCCTCCCTGAACATCAAGGTCGACCCGGCGGCGGTGAAGCTGACCGACGATGAGGTCAAGGCCTATTACGACGATCACGCCAAGGAATTCATGACGCCGGATCAGGTGGTCATCGATTACCTCGAGCTGAAGAAGGCTTCCTTCTTCGATCAGGTCAGCGTCAATGACGAAGACCTGCAGGCGGCTTATCAGAAAGAAATCGCGAACTTGTCCGAGCAACGCCAGGCGGCGCACATTCTGATTGAAGTGAACGACAAGACCACCGAGGCGCAAGCCAAGGCGAAGATCGAAGAGATCCAGGCCCGTCTGGCCAAGGGTGAGAAATTCGAGGCGCTGGCCAAGGAATTCTCCCAGGATCCTGGTTCGGCGAACAACGGCGGTGATCTGGGTTATGCCGGTCCTGGCGTCTACGACCCTGCGTTCGAAAAAGCCCTGTATTCGTTGACCAAGGATCAGGTTTCCGCGCCGGTTCGCACCGATTTCGGGTTCCACCTGATCAAGCTGTTGGGCGTGGAAGCGCCTGAGGTACCGACATTCGCCAGCCTGAAAGACAAGCTGACCCGCGAATTGAAGGCCCAGCAGGTCGAACAGCGTTTTGTCGAGGCGACCAAGCAGCTGGAGGATGCCTCGTTCGAAGCGTCTGATCTGGCTCAGCCGGCGCAGGACTTGAAACTGACCGTCCACACGTCCAAGCCGTTCGGCCGGGAAGGTGGTGAGGGTATTACGGCCAACCGTGCGGTGATCACGGCTGCGTTCAGCCCGGAAGTCCTGGATGAGGGGGCGAACAGCACCGCCATCGAGCTGGATCCTGAAACCGTGGTCGTGTTGCGTGCCAAGGAGCACCTGAAGCCTTCGCAATTGCCGCTGGAAAGCGTCTCTGCCGCGATCCGTGTGCAATTGGCCAAGGAGCACGCCAGCGCCGATGCCAAGACCAAGGCTGACGCCCTGATTGCCAGCCTGCGCGACGGCACGACCCCGCTGGATCGGGTGATCGACGGCCAGTCCTGGAAAGTCACCGACGCGGCGACTCGTACCCAGGAAGGGATCGACCCTGCGGTGCTGCAAGCGCTGTTTCGCATGGCGAAGCCTGCGGCCAAGGATAAACCGACCTTCACCAGCGTGACGCTGGCTGATGGCAGCCTGATGATCGTGCGCCTCAATGGCGTGAACGAAGCCGCGGCACCGACCGAAGAAGAGAAAGCACAGTATCGTCGCTACCTCGCTTCCCGCATCGGCCAGCAAGACTTCGCGGCTTACCGCAAGCAGCTGGAAAGCCAGGCGGAGATCAAGCGTTACTGATGCCTGACCAGGTTTAACGCGGTACATGAGACCCCGGCCGAAAGGCCGGGGTCTTTTTGTTTGGCCGTACGTCATTTGCCGCGGTGACTTTTGCGCAAAACCGGGGTCAATCAGCCTGTAACCGTTTTAAGACACGATCGATGCTCCGCTAAGCATCGATCTGTTGCACAATACGCCCCGAACCGTTTTCCTCAGGATGTTCAATGTTTAAATCACTTCCCATGCGGGTTGTCGGGCTGGCAGCCGTGTTTGCCACCGCGGCTGGTTGTTCATCGAACAAGGCCGCCATCTATGAGCATGAGAATTTCGACGACTCCGGTACCTTTTCCCGAAACTATCCGGTCAGCGATACCCAGAGCTGTGAGGCCGCCCGTCGCGCCTTGCTCAGCCAGGGTTACATCATCACCAGCAACGATCCGAAGCTGGTCAGCGGTCACAAGAGTTTCCAGCAGACCGGCGAGAATCACATGGAGATCAGCTTCAGTGTGGTCTGTGCCGATGACGGCAGCGAAGGGCACCACGCGACCATATTCGCCAATGCCCTGCAGGATCGTTATGCGCTGAAGAAGACCAACAACTCCGCCAGTCTCGGTGTGGGTGTGTTGGGCTCGGTATCGATGCCGATCGGCTCCTCAGATGACTCGATGGTCAAGGTCGCCAGCGAAACCGTATCGTCCGCCAAGTTCTACGAGCGTTTCTTCGCACTGGTCGAGTTGTTCCTGCCGCCGGAAGCGAAAAAGGCCGCGCACATCCCCGAAAAGCCGAAAACGGACCTGGGAATGCCTGAAGCCAAGGCAGCATCGGCACCGCTGGCACCGGCCCCGGCAGTGACTCCTGCTGTAGAACCTGCTGCGCCCGCACCCGTAGAAGCGGTTCCAGCGGCCTCCGAGCCGGTTGCCCCGCCTCCTGAAGCGGCGCCGATTACCCCGGTTCAGAACGCCGAGCCGGCGCCTTCGGCAGAAACCATCACGCCACCGACTAACCCGACGGACATACCACCGCCGAGCGAGCCGATTCAGGCGATTCCTGTCTCTGGCCAGTGATCGATCGCGTTACGGGATCGGCCAGCGAGTAACGATCCCGTAGCGGGCGCAAAGATTGACCCTCATCAACAAGGTCCGCTGTTCTGCGGCCTTGCGCGAAAAAACCGATGATAAATTCCTGACCAGCTGCTACGTTTTATTGAGTAGCGACAGAGTGTCGTGCCCGCGTCATTTTTCTTTCATGCGGGCGCATTATGCTCAGGGAATTGGTTATTTATTCAGACGGTTGGGGAATTCAAATATGGACGATTATCAAGAAGAGCTGCTCGAGTACCAGGCTTTTGAACTTGACCCACTGGAGCCGGCGGAAGACGCTACCGAGTTGTAGGCATCAAGCGGATTGGCGATGGCTGCGGCGAAATTCGCCGGGTGTCTGCCCGTTCCAGCGTTTGAATGCGCGTTGAAACGCTTCGGCTGAGGCAAAGCCCAGCAGGTAGGCGATCTCTCCGAACGCCAGTTCGGTGTCGCGTATGTAAGTCATGGCCAGGTCGCGGCGGGTGTCGTTGAGAATTGCACGAAACTGTGTGCCTTCATCGGCGAGCTTGCGGCGCAAGGTCCAGGTGGGCAGCTTCAGGCGTGCCGCCACCTCCTGCAGGTCGGGCTCCCGGCCACCATTGAGCAAGGGTCCCAGCAGCGCGATGATGCGTTCACGCAGGCTGCGGGTGCGTGTCAGTTGTTCCAGTTCCCGCTCACACAGTTGCAGCAAATGTCGCCAGGTGCTCGGGCAGTGCTCGGGGTTGCGCTGGGCGAGACTGGCCAGGCTCAAGCGCAGTTGATTGCGTTCGCCGCCAAACTGGATCGGACAGTCGCCCAACACGTCATAGGCCTGGCGGTAGCCGGGCTCCTCGAATTCGATCTCGATACGTTCGGCACGCAGCGGGGCAGGGCTGACACTGGACAATTGCTGTAACCAGCCGGCGATGATCGAATCCACCACAAAGCGGTTGTAGGCGTTATAGGGGCTGATCGAGTAGAACCGCAGCCAGGCGCCCCGGGCGTCTTCGTGAAAGCTTGATTGACCGCGATAATTGGAGCCGTACAAGGCTTCGAATCGAATCAGGCAGCGCGCGGCTTCTCGTACCGTCGGTGCCTGGGCCGCGGTGACGCCAGCGAGGCCGGCCTGGCTCAGGCGACTGAGCTGACCCATGCGCAGGCCAAGGGCCGGATTGTCGGTCAGTTGAATGGCACTGTGGCCCAGGCGCATGTAGCGCGGTATCGACAGCCGGGCGCCGGCTTCGCTGAGGCGCGCGGCATCTAGACCGTATTGATCGAGCAGTGGCTGTGGATCGACACCGTGACTGCGTACGGCATCGGCCAGGCTATGTACAAAGCCCACCGACAGATCGCCGAGGCGCATCGGCTGTGGATTCATGGCCTACAACCAGAGGTTCAGCAAGCGCGCACCATGGGCGTTGCCATCGGCAAAGTGCTGGCCGTTGCTGCTGAGGAAACTATGCCCGGCGCTGCCCTGGTCCCAGAACTGACCCCGAAGGAACACGCTCATGCCAGCGACGGCCTGACTGGCCGGCATCCGGGTCGTGAGGGTCAGGCGCTGCCAGGCCTGGCCTTCACTGACTTCTCCAGGTTTCAAGCCGACCGACGCCGGCGCCGACGAACCCCTGTAGCCGCGCCACGGTTGATCCCAAGTGCCACGGCCGGAAACAAAGGCCGGTACCGCAACCAGCTGTACGCTTTGGTCGTTGAGCTTGAGGTAGTTTTCCGGGTACCAGCTGTCGTGGCCGATCAATACGCCCAGCCTTCCTGCGGGGGTATCAACGACGTTGAGCGAGTGCTCACCGTTCGCCTTGATCCCGTTCTGTTCTGCGAAGAACGGGTGTATCTGGCGCTGGGGCTGGCCGATCGGCAGGCCTTCGCTGTTGAACACCACGCTGCTGTTGTACAGCGCGCCGCGGCCGATTCTCAAGGTGCCGTCGATGATGCTCGGTTCGGGCAGCACGATGGAGCCCGCGACCAGTGTCACGTGGAACTCCCTGGCCAGGCCTCCGAACAATGTCTGGTAGTCCCTGGCCATTGCCTTGGCTTTCATGCGCAGGTGGGCATCGTCCAGACGGTTGCCGCCCTCGGCGCTGATCAACGCCTTGGCGAACTTCAGGGGATTGCTTACCGCCAGCCAGTTCATGGCCTCTTTGAGGGTGCTGGCCTGATACAGCTCATCCTTTTCACCGCTGACCATCAGCCAGGTACCGACGTGCTCCGGCAACACGACGACGGTCTTGCCGTTCAGCAAACCCTGGTCCCGGGCTGCCTGCAGATAGGCTGCGAGCTTGCGGTGCAAACGCTCGGGACTTTGGTAGTCGGTAGGAAACAGTTCGGGCTGGATGCCCAACAGGTTGCCACGGTCCGCAGGCGTGCCCTGGTCGACAGCGAGGCTGATCCGCAGGTCCGAAAGGTAATGACCCACCGGCCGGTCTGCGGCCCACATCGCGTAGGTCGTGAGGGCGGCGAGCAACGCCATGGAAAATGTCAGGTACAAAAGTTTGCGCATGGGGAGACAGTTTACAGCCTGGAGCCTGGCGTGGCTTTTGATTTGGAGCTGGATCGAGCATAAAGGGAATCAAGGGTTTAGTGGGTAGCTTTCAGCGATGACTGTTTTTTTGCTGGCGGCTGCCTTTCTGTGCTCAGACGGGGCAATGAATGGCTGGGTGGGGGATCATGGGAGGAGGGGCGCCGGTCAGCCATCATTTTGCGCGACCGGCCGGCAGGTGAGCGTCAGTTGGTGACCAGCAGTTCCGGGCCGAGGTAGTTGTTGATCTGGTCGATATCGTCGTCGCCCAGACTGCCTACCGAAGAGGCCAGGCGCAGGCGCGACATCAAATAGCGTAACTTGGCATCGAACAGATCGTGGCGTGCGACGAAGAGCAGTTCTTCAGCATTGAGGACATCCGAGTTGGTGCTGGTGCCGCCTTCCTTGAAGCCCTTGCGTGACGATGCCAGTGAGCGTTCGTTGGACGCGACGGCTTTCTCCAGCGCGCGAATGCGTTTGGCACCGCTCAGGATGCCTTGATACTCACGGGTGGTTCCGGTGATGACTTCCTGTCGTGCGGCGTCGAGTTCGTCCGTGGCCTTATCGCTATTGGCGCTGGCCTGGCGTGTCAGCGCGCTGACGCCGCCACCACTGAACAGCGGGATATTGACTTCCAGCCCGATCGAGCCGTAGTGGTTACGTTGATTCAACTCGGAGAGTGATTGGCTCTCACCCGCGGTGTAGCCGGCGATGAAATCCAGGGTTGGCCAGTGGCCGGCACTGGCACGCTTGACCTCCTCTTCGGCGAGGTCGCGGCTATAGCGGCGCGCATGGATCAGTGGGCTATCGACCTGGGCTTTGACCAACCAGTCCTGAAGGTTGCCTGGTACCAGCGGTGGTGTATCGAAACTCGGACGCAAGGTGGTCAGCGATTCGGGGGTTTCACCGATGTATTCCTCGAGCTTGCGGCGCGCGTTGACCAGGTTGTCTTGTGCTTCGATCAGTTCGGCTTCGGCGAGGTCGCGGCGAGCGGTCGATTCGTCGACGTCGGTGACGGTGCCGGCCCCCAGTTCCAGGCGCCGTTTCGCCGAGGCGAGTTGTTCGTCGAAGGCGCTCAGCTTGGACTTTGCCAGGGTGATGGTTTCGCTGGCCAGGAGCACATCGAAATAGCTTTCGGCCAGGCGCACTGCGGCGTCCTGGCTCTTGGCATCGAATACCGCGTTACTGTAGTCGGCACGCTGCTGACCCTGGCGGTACTCGGCCATTTTCTGTTTGTTGAACAGTGGTTGGCGCAGGCGCACGTTAGCGCCCTTTGAGTCGTAATGGAGATCTCTGTCGATGTTGTTCTGGCTTTGGGAGCCATTGACCTTGTTGTTGTAGGCCGAGGCATTGATCTGCGGTAACAGGCCGGCCTTGCCGATGGCGCGGTTCTCCTGGCCGGCCTCTTTTTCATGCACGGAGGCCTGGTAGATGGGGCCCTGGAACTGCAACAGATCCCAGGCTTGCTTGAGGTCCATGGCGTCGGCCGGCAAGGCCAACCCCATCAGGCAGAAGAGCAGGCAATGACGGTCCATTTCATTGTTCCTTGAATGAGCTGTCCACACGTTCGAGCATTGGTTTAAGAAGATAGCTCAACATATTGCGTTCGCCTGTCTTGATGGTGACGCTGGCAGGCATGCCAGGGCGAATGTGATTGGTGCCAAGCAGGCCCATGCCATCGGGGGTGACTTCCACCTGGGCCAGATAGAACGGCTGCTTGCTTTCCTCGTCCATCAGGCGGTCGGCGGAGATGGTCATCACTCGGCCGGGTATGTTTGGTGTCTTGGCATGGTTGAAGGCCGGGAAGGAAATGTCCACGGGCAGTCCGGGGACCATCTTGTCGATGGCCTGCACGGGAATCATCGCGTCGACCTGCAACGGTTCGTTGAGCGGAACGATTTCCATGATCTTGAAGCCGGGCTGAATGATCCCGCCGACGGTGGCGATGCTCAAGGCCTGGACCATGCCATCGATCGGTGACCGAATCACCGTGTGGGTCACTTCATAGTCAAGTGCGCGCAAGCGATCGGCCAGGGTGGTGTTTTCCTTGGCGGTTTCCGTCAACTGCGATTCGACTTCTTTCAGGTAATCGTGCTGGCGCTGCAGGATGCGCAGCTTGATTTCGGTGGTCTGGCTACGCACCCGGGCGATGTTGTTGAGGTTCTCGGCCTGGCCGGCGGAAAGGTCGGCGTTGCTGCGCTCCAGCTCAAGCAGGCGGTTGCGCGGTACATAGCCTTCGGCGGTCAGCACGCGGGTGCCTTGCAGTTCCTGGTTGAGGAAACTGATTTGCGAGGCGCGGGCACTATAGACTTGCTGCAGGCCCTTGAGCTGCACGGCCGACGCCGCCAGGTTCTCCTGCAGGATGCTGATCTCACCCGCGAGACCGGCGCGCCGGGTGTCGAGCAGGCGCTGTTGCAGGTCCATGGCGGCTTCCAGGCGGTGGTCATCCTTGAAGCGCTTTAGCAGTTCAGGATCAAAGTTCACCACGTCGCGGTTGTCACGCTCCGCTTCCAGACGGTTTTCCACCGTCTTGCTGACGATGTACTGGGCGCTGACCGCTCCCTGTTCGGCAAGGGCACGCAACGAGTCGAGGCGGACTACCTCCTGGCCTTTTGTCACTAGATCGCCTTCGCGAACGAGGATGGCTTCCACGGTGCCGCCGCTCAGATGCTGCACGGCTTTGCGATTGCTGGTGACCTTGACCGTGCCTGTCGCTACCACGCCGGCATCCAGCGGCGCCAGCCATGACCACAGGAGAAAGCCGCCGAAGCCGGCGAGCACCAGCCACACGCCCCAGCGCGCGGGTTTGCCGACGTCCAGGTCTACCATGCTCCTGGAATCGGCTGTAATCATGTCGGTATGTTGGCTCATTTGCATGATCGGTCACTCCCGTGCTTTGACGGAGGCCAGCGGAGTCGACGCGCCTGCAGGGATCACACTGGCCTTGCGCAGCGCTGCGAATACTTCATCGCGCGTACCGAGCATCTGCACGCCGCCGTCACGCAGCATCAGCACCTTGTCGACGGCGCAGAGTACGTTGGGACGGTGAGAAATCAGAATGACGGTGGCGCCACGGCCCTTGAGTTCGGCCAGGGCATCGACCAAGGCCTTTTCGCCGACGTCGTCGAGGTTGGCGTTCGGCTCGTCCAGCACGATCAGATTGGGCTCGCCATACAACGCCCGGGCCAAGGCGATGCGCTGCTTCTGGCCACCGGATAGCGGGCTGCCATCGGTGCCCAGGCGGGTGTCATAGCCCTGCGGAAAACGCAGGATCATCTCGTGTACACCAGTGATCTTGGCGGCGCGGATCACTGCTTCGCTGTCCACTTCACCAAAGCGCGCAATGTTGTCGGCGATATTGCCCTCGAACAGCTCCACGTCCTGTGGCAGGTAGCCGAGCCAGGGGCCAAGTTCGCCCTTGTTCCAGTTGAATATGTCTGCGCCGTCCAGGCGCACCTTGCCGGCTTGGGCCGGCCAGACGCCAACCAGCAGGCGGGCGAGGGTGGACTTGCCCGAGGCGGATGGGCCGATGATGCCAAGGCTTTCGCCGGGGACAAGGCTGAAGCTCACCCCGCGCAGAATCGTGTTGTTGGTACCCGGGGCTCCGGCATACACATTCTCTACCGCCAGCATGCCCATTGGCCGCTGCAGCGACATGCTCGGTGGCCGGCGCGGATAGTCGTGCAGCATCTCGTTGAGCCGGCCCCAGGCCGTACGGCAACCGAGCAGTTGTTTCCACGATGCGATGACCTGTTCCACCGGACCCAGTGCGCGGCCGGTGAGGATCGAGCAGGCAATCATCATCCCCGGGGTGATCTTGCCTTCGATCGCCAGCAGCGCGCCGGCGCCGAGGATCAAAGACTGCAAAGTGATCCGCACGAAGCGCCCGGTGCTGCTGATAAAGGCGGCGCGGTCGGAGGCCAGGGTCTGCATTTCCAGAATGCGCAAATGACTTTGGAACCAGCGCTTGCTGATCGACGGCAGCATGCCCATGGCCTCGATGACCTCGGCGTTGCGCAGGTTGTTGTTGGCATATTGGGCGGAGGAGAGGGAGGCCTGATTGGCTTCGGCCAGCGGCTTCTGCGTCGCCTTTTCAGTGAGCCAGGCCAGGCCCATCAGAATCAGTGAGCCGATCAGCGTGATCAGTCCGAGTATCGGGTGAATCAGATAGGCGACCAGCAGGTAGATCGGCGTCCACGGTGCATCGAAAAACGCGAACAGGGAGTTGCCGGTGACGAACTGACGAACCTGGGCGAGGTCTTGCAGGGCCTGGGCCGGGTTACCTCCGGCGCGGCTCAGGTTGCGCTCGAATGCCGCGGTGAAAATGCGTCGGTTGAGGTCCATGTCCAGGCAGTTGCCGACCCGGATCAGCACGCGGGTGCGAACCATCTCCAGTGTGGACATCAGCAGGAACAGACCCACCACCAGAACCGTCAACATCGCCAGCGTCGTGACGTTGCGACTGACAAGGGCTCGATCGTAGACCTGCAGCATATAAATAGCTGGCGTCAACATCATGACGTTTATGACGCCGCTGAACGCTGCCAGCGAATAAAAACTGCGGCGCATGCGAAAGAGCGCGTCGGCCAGTTCGGAACGGATGCTCGACTGCTTGGGCATGTTGATCCTCCCACTGCGAAAAGCCGATTGCCCCTGAGGCGCAACAGCTAACAGTAAATGTAGCCCTGTAAACAGCTTTTGGACACGCAGGCTGGTCGCTCTGTGGATGGCGAGTCTTCCGAAATCGCTGCGTTGCTCCCTTATGCAGCAGCGTAGGTGGCGGTTAAACAGTCCGAAATAACATTTCGCTCTATACCAGCACACAACTTTCTATATGTCTTTTAAAAACAGCTACTTGAGATGCCTACCACCAGTCGTCTGTTTTAACGACGTAATATTGACAAAGATTTGCTATGGAACTTTAGTCTTAGTTATCGGGGGGCCCGCCCGCCTGAAGCCTGCCATTGCTTTGGCAGCGCAAGGCGCGGTGTTTTTCCCGAGAGGAGCAGAATCATGTCGATCATTTCGTTCTTTTGCAGAGGGAAGGGGCTTTCCAGGACGTTTGCCTTCACTTCCAGATTCCATGGCCCGCCCAGGGCTCGAATCCGCTCTGCCTGATCGCCCGGCGAGCAATTCATATCGCGAATTCCAGGCGCGAATCCCGGGTCCCGGGTAACGCCAGCTCTCGCAAAAAAACATAACCAACAAACTGCGCAAGCCAGCACTTGACTTGGCGCGGGAGGGTTTTCTCGTCCCGTGCCTTTACCCAGACATATCGAGGGCAATTCAAAATGGCCAATTTCAGCAAGTCGGACCTGGAGTTCATCCTCAAGCAAATCTTTATCGCAGAAGCGAACGCCGACGGCGCCAGCCTCATTGATTTGCTTCCCAACACCCAGGTGCCATTCGGCCTGCGTACCGTCGATGGCAGCTTCAACAACCTGGTCACCGGCCAGAGTGATTTTGGCTCCGCGGACGGTGCCTTCCCGCGCCTGCTTGATCCCTCGTTTCTGGACGCATACGCCGCGCCAGGGACGGTGACCGACCCGCAGCCACGGATTATCAGTAACCTGGTCGTCGATCAGACCGCCAACAACCCGGCGGCCTACGCCTCGGCGTTCGACCCGGGCCTGGACGGTGTGCTCAACTTCGGCACGGTGGGTAATGACGATGTACTCAAGGATGGCGTACAGATAGTCACCAGCCCCGGGCTGGATGGCGTGTTCGGCACGGCCGATGACAAGGACGTGTTCTTCATGCCCAACGTCTCGCCGGACGTCGGCCTGACCGCCAGCTTCAACTCGTGGATGACCTTCTTCGGCCAGTTCTTCGACCACGGCCTCGACCTGGTCACCAAGAGCGCTACCGACGTCGTGTTTGTTCCGCTGCAACCGGACGATCCGTTGTTCGTACCGGGCAGCCCGACCAACTTCATGGTGCTGTCACGTGCAGTACGTACCGCCGGCGCGGACGGAGTAGTCGGCACGGCCGATGATGGCCAGACCAATACCACCTCGCCGTTCGTCGACCAGAGCCAGACCTACAGCTCGCACCCGTCGCATCAGGTGTTCCTGCGCGAGTATGTCCTCAATGCGGCAGGCGATCCTGTTGCAACGGGGCGCTTGATTACCAACCGCGACCTCGGCGCCGATGGCCTGTTCGGCACCGCAGATGATGGCGCCAGCGAAAATGGCGGCATGGCGACCTGGAAGGTGGTCAAGGCCCAGGCCCGTGACATTCTCGGCATTGAACTGACTGACGCCGATGTACACAACGTGCCATTACTGGCAACCGATGCGTACGGCAACTTCATCCGCGGGCCGAACGGCATGCCGCAAGTGGTGATTCGTGTCAGTAACGGTGCCGACGGCATCGCCGGGACAGCTGATGACGTCACTCAACTGATCGAAGGCAACCGGGCAGCTCCCATCAGTCTGGCCAATGCCGTAAGCACCGGACATGGTTTCCTCGACGACATCGCCCACAACGCCGCGCCGGTAGTCGTCGGCGGGGTTCTGCAGGCGGACGCCGACGTCGCTGTCGGCAATGCGCAGCCCGTTGGTCCTGCCGGCAACAACCTGACCTATGACAACGAATTGCTCGACGCCCACTACATTGCCGGCGACGGCCGGGCGAACGAGAACATTGGCCTGACCACCGTGCACCATGTGTTCCACTCCGAGCACAACCGCCTGGTCCAGCAATCGAAGGACACCATCATTGCGTCTGGCGACCTGGCCTTCCTCAATGAGTGGCTGGTAGACGATGTGGCCGTGATACCGACTACACCTGCCGAGATCGCGGCGTTGGTGTGGGACGGCGAACGCCTGTTCCAGGCCGCCAAGTTCGGCACCGAGATGCAATACCAGCACCTGGTATTCGAGGAGTTCGCGCGCACTGTTCAACCGCAGATCGACGAATTCCTTGCGCCTAACGGCTATGACACCTCGATCAACCCGGCAATCCTCGCCGAGTTCGCCCACGTGGTGTACCGCTTCGGTCACTCGATGTTGACCGAGACAGTCGATCGCTTCGACCCCGCGTTCAATCCGCTGCTCACTGACCCCACCAACCCGGACTCGCAACTGGGGCTGATCGCGGCCTTCCTCAACCCGCTGGCGTTCGCCAGCAGCGGGGTGACTGCGGACCAGGCGGCAGGTGCAATTATCCGCGGTGTGACCCGCCAGGTCGGTAACGAGATCGATGAGTTCGTCACCGAAGCGTTGCGCAACAACCTGCTCGGTTTGCCGCTCGATTTGCCGGCCCTGAACCTGGCACGTGGTCGCGACACGGGTATCCCCAC
The DNA here is from genome assembly GCF_047345015.1 of Pseudomonas monachiensis. Lineage (NCBI taxonomy): Bacteria > Pseudomonadati > Pseudomonadota > Gammaproteobacteria > Pseudomonadales > Pseudomonadaceae > Pseudomonas > Pseudomonas monachiensis. Next base: position 4,027,554 of record NZ_CP178857.1, on the reverse strand, counting down.
CTTGAATGAGGCGCGCCGGGAGTTCTACGAATCAACCGGAGACAGCCAACTCAAGCCGTACATCAGTTGGGCTGACCTGGCAGACAGCCTCAAGCACCCCGAGTCACTGGTCAACTTCATCGCGGCCTATGGTACCCATAGCACGATCACGGCGGCGCTCACACTGGCAGACAAACGCGCTGCAGCCCTGGCGCTGGTATTGGGTGGCGTGGGTTCGCCGGCTGACCGCCTGGACTTCCTCAACAGCACCGGTGCCTACGCCAACGTAACGACGGCCGGCGCGGATGGGGTACTGGGTACTGCCGATGACGTGACAGGTGTGACGGTCACGGGCGTCGACGACATCGACTTCTGGGTCGGTGGCCTCGCCGAGCAGAAAATGCCGTTCGGCGGCATGCTCGGCTCGACCTTCAACTTCGTGTTTGAAACCCAGATGGAGGCGTTGCAGAACGGCGACCGCTTCTACTACCTGTCGCGTACCGCGGGCCTGAACTTCGGCACCGAGTTGGAAAACAACTCCTTTGCCAAGCTGATCATGCTCAACACCGATGTCACCCACTTGTCGAACACCGTGTTCCTGACGCCGACGTTCACCCTCGAGGTGGATCAGGCCACTCAGTTCACCGGCCTTGGCGTGGGCGGCCGAGACGATCCGACCGGCGGCATCCTGATCAACGGCGTGGAAGTCGTGTCGCTGGTGATTCGTGACAACCCCGATACCGTAGGGCCTGACACCAATTATCTGCAATACACCGGTGAAGACCATGTCGTCATGGGCGGCACCGCCGGCAATGACATCATCATCTCCGGTGACGGTGATGACACCCTTTACGGCGACGCCGGCAATGACCGCCTCGAAGGCGGTGCCGGGAACGATGCGGTGCTGGGCGGTGCGGGTGATGACATCATCACCGACTCGTTCGGTGACAACCGTCTGGAAGGCAATGCCGGTAACGATGTGATCGTGGCCGGCAGCATGCTGGTTGCAGGCAACCTGATCCTGGGTGGCGATGGCCAGGACTTCATCGTCACCACGGAAGATATCACCACCACCTTCGGTGGCCAGGGTGACGACTTCATCCTCGGTGCCAAGACCAACCTGCCACCTACCGGCAACGAAGGTGATGACTGGATCGAGAAAGGCACCCAGGACGGTGCGCCTGGCGATAACTTCTCGCCGTTGCTCAATGACGATGTGATCGGCAACGACATCTTTATTGGCGGTGGCGGTTTCGACGAAATGATCGGCGAGGGTGGCGATGACATCTTTGTCGGCAGCGATGCCCAGGACAAGATGGACGGCATGTCCGGTTTCGACTGGATCACCTACAAGAATGATCGAGTCGGCGTGACCGCTGACTTGAGTCTGGCCGCGCTGGCGCAGCCACATGGCAATGCGCCAAACCAGAATGCCGGGGTATTCAATCCGGTCGGCGCCTCGCCTGCCTCGATTCTCGACCGTTTTGCCGAGGTCGAGGGCTTGTCCGGTTCAAGTTTCGGCGATGTGCTCAAGGGCGATGATGTCGATGCGGACACCATCATCAACCACGGCGGTGCCACGGGCAGTGCGCTGACCAATGTGGCGTTGATCCGCGGGCTGGACCAGTTCCTGGCCGATGCCGGATTACCGGTCACCGGCTTTGCCACTGGCAACATCATCCTCGGCGGTGATGGCAGCGACCTGATCGAGGGCCGCGGTGGCGATGACCTGATCGATGGCGACAAATGGATAAACGTCAGGATTGCCGTTTATGACGCGGCTGACATCAACCATACCGGCCCCGAGATCGCCTCCTTCGACAGCATGGTCGATATGATCCCGCTCATGCTGGACGGCACCTTTAATCCGGGTCAACTCAAGGCTGTGCGGGAAATCATGCCCGGCACCTCAACGGGCGGGGCGGCCTTCGATACCGCCATTTACTCCGGCCTCGAGGCCGAGTATGCGGTGACTGTCGACGACCGTGGCACCGCCGATGTGACGGACGATGTCTGGACAGTGGCCGATACCGTAGCGGGGCGCGACGGCATCGACACCCTGCTGCATATCGAACGCCTGCAGTTTGCCGATAACCAGCAAGTGCTGGTGGCGGGGCTCAATGCCCAACCGGATGGCAGTCCGACTGTCGCGGATGGCAACGGCGGCGAGATCACCGTGGGCGATACGCTGACGGTCAGCGTGGCCGGAGTGACCGATGCCGACAACGTCGCGGCGGGTAATCCGCAGGGGTTGATCACCAACTCCTCTGTGTCCTACATCTGGCAGTTCGAGGCCACTCCAGGCAGCGGCGTATTCGAGGACATCATCCTGTTGCCGGCTGGCGACCTGGCGTTCCAAAGCGCCGACGGCACCTCGTTCAAGGTCTCTCCTGACCTCGCCGGGTTGTCGTTGCGGGTCAAGGCGATCTATCAGGACGGTCACGGCACCACGGAGATCCTGTTCTCCACGCCGACGGCTGCCATCGTCGCCGGTGCACCGGTCACGCCAACGCCACTGGTACCTGTAGTCGATGCCACCGCGGGTGGCGCGGGCCTGCACATGGTCCGTTCCGACCTCAACTTCATTCTTGACCAGATCAAGATTGCCGAGGCGGAAGCGGCCGGTCAGGACATCCTCTCGCTGATCCCGAATATTCGCGCGCCGCTGGGCCTGCGTGCGGTCGACGGGTCGAACAACAACCTGATGAACCTCAACGGCAACAACAACACCGAGTTTGGTGCCGCCGATAACCTCTTTCCGCGCATAAGCGATCCGGTCTTCAATCCGGCGGAACAGGGAACGTCGTATACGCAGAACAGCGGTCTTGTGATTGACTCGCAGCCGCGCACCATCAGTAACCTGATCGTCGACCAGACGTCGAACAACCCGGCGGCCTATGCCACGGCTTTCAATCCGGGCCTGGACGGTGTGCTCAACTTCGGCGCCGTGGGGAATGACGACGTGCTCAAGGATGGCGTACAGATTGTCGCCAGCCCCGGGCTGGATGGTCAGTTCGGTACCGCCGATGACCATGATGTGTACCTGTTCGAAAACACTGCGGCGGATGCGGGATTGTCCGCGCCGTTCAACGCCTGGATGACCTTCTTCGGGCAGTTCTTCGATCATGGTCTGGACCTGGTCACCAAAGGTGGTTCGGGTACCGTCTTCATTCCGCTTCAGCCGGATGATCCACTCTTTGTTCCAGGTAGCCCGACCAACTTCATGGTCCTGACCCGTGCAACCAACCAGCCAGGGGCGGATGGCATTCTTGGCACGGCCGACGACATCCATGAGCACACCAACTCCACCACGCCGTTCGTGGACCAGAACCAGACCTACAGTTCGCACCCGTCGCACCAGGTGTTCCTGCGCGGTTATGAACTTACCGCCAGCGGCCCCGTAGCGACAGGCCGGTTGATCACCAACCGTGACCTGGGTGCGGATGGCTCGTTTGGTACCGCGGACGACGTCGAAATCGGTGGCATGGCGACCTGGAAGGTGGTCAAGGCGCAAGCCCGCGACATCCTGGGTATCAACCTTACCGATGCCGATGTCGATAATGCCCCGCTGTTGGCGACTGACGCCTATGGCAATTTCATCAAGGGGCCGAACGGCTTTCCGATGGTGGTGATGAGTGGGGCTGACGGTCTTGGTGGCACGGCGGATGACGTCCTTGTCGAAGGCAATCCGCTTGCTCCCCTTGACCTGACCAATGCTGTGCGCACCGGTCACCAGTTCCTCGTCGATATCGCCCACAATGCAACACCGGTAATCGTCGGCGGGGTTCTGCTGGCGGATGCCGACACCGCTGTCGGTAATGCGCAACCCGTAGGCCCGGGCGGCAACAACCTGACCTATGACAATGAACTGCTCGACGCCCACTACATCGCCGGCGACGGCCGGGTCAACGAGAACATCGGCCTGACCGCGGTGCATGCGATCTTCCACTCCGAGCACAACCGCCTGGTCCAGCAGACCAAGGACACCGTGCTCGACTCGGGTGACGTGACCTTCCTCAACGAGTGGCTGCTCAATCCGGTGGCCGCATTGCCAACCACCCAGGCCGAGTTCGATGCGCTGCAGTGGAATGGCGAGCGCTTGTTCCAGGCGGCCAAGTTCGGCACCGAAATGCAGTATCAGCACCTGGTGTTCGAGGAGTTTGCGCGGACCATCCAGCCTAGAGTCGACCTGTTCTTCGCACCGACCCAGGTCTACGACGTCGACCTCGATGCCTCGATCGTCGCCGAGTTCGCCCATACCGTATATCGGTTTGGCCACTCGATGCTGACCGAGACCGTCGATCGCTACGACATCGACTTCAACGTGATAGGCGATCCGGCCAGCGCTAATCCCGATCAGCAAATGGGCTTGATCGCGGCGTTCCTCAACCCTCTGGCGTACGCCGCCAGCGGCGTATCACCTGAGGACGCAACCAGTGCGATCATACGTGGGGTGACTCGGCAAGCCGGTAACGAAATCGACGAGTTCGTCACCGAGGCGCTGCGCAATAACCTGCTCGGCCTGCCGCTCGACCTGCCGGCGCTCAACATCGCCCGTGGCCGCGACGTGGGGATTCCCTCACTCAATGCGATCCGCCGCGACATCTACAGCCAAACCGGTGATACCCAACTCAAGCCGTACACCAGTTGGGTCGATCTGGTGCAGTACCTCAAACATCCGGAGTCGTTGATCAACTTCATCGCGGCCTATGGCACGCATGACACGATCACGGCGGCGACCACACTGGATGGCAAGCGCGCGGCAGCCCTGGCGCTGGTCTTCGGTGGTGTGGGTGCACCGGCTGATCGCCTGGACTTCCTCAACAGCACGGGTGCCTATGCCAACGTAACGCTGGCCGGCACGGATGGCGTGGTGGGCACTGCCGACGACCTCAGGGGTGTGACGGTCACTGGCGTCGATGCCATCGACCTCTGGATCGGTGGCCTGGCCGAAGCGAAAACCCCGTTCGGCGGCATGCTCGGCTCGACCTTCAACTTCGTGTTCGAGAACCAGTTGGAAAAACTGCAGGACGGCGATCGCTTCTACTACCTGGAGCGTACCTCTGGCCTGTCGATGAATGCCGAACTTGAAAGCAACTCGTTCGCCAAGCTGATCATGGCCAACACTTCGGCCACTCACTTGCCGGGCCTGGTGTTCTCGGATCCGGGGTTCTATCTGGAAGTGGATCAGGGCAGGCAATTCAACGAAGGCCTGCTCACCGCCGACCCGCTCGGCCCGAACGGCGAGCAGGTGGTGTTCCGCGACAACCCGCTGACCGTGGGGGCGGACACCAACTACATCCGCTACAACGGTGCCGAGCACATCGTGCTGGGTGGCACGGACAACGCAGACATCCTCATCTCCAGTGAAGGCGATGACACGGTCTGGGGTGATGGCGGCAACGATCGTATCGACGGCGGTGACGGCAACGACCAGCTGCGCGGTGGTGACGGCGACGACATCATCACCGACACCGGCGGCGACGATAACCTCCAGGGTGGCGACGGCAACGACGTGCTGCACGGTGGCAACGGCGTCAACCTGATCATTGGCGGGTTCGGCAGCGACTTCATCATTACCGGTGAGGACGCCTCCGAGGCCATTGGTGGCCAGGGCAATGACTTCATCCTGGGCAGCAAAGCCAACGAACAGGACATGGGTAACGAAGGCGACGACTGGATCGAGAAGGGTACCTCGGACGGTGCGCCTGGCGACAACTTCGATCCGCTGGGCAACGACCCGGTCATTGGCCACGATGTATTCGTCGGTGGTAACGAGAACGATAAGTTCAACGGCGAAGGCGGCGACGACATCATGGTCGGCAGTCTCGGCATGGGTGACCGCTATATCGGCGGCTCGGGCTATGACTGGGCGACCTTCAAGGATCTCGCCCAAGGTGTGAGTGTCGATTACAGCGACCGCTTCTTCGATGTGCCACCGCAGCCAGGTTCGGGGGCTTCGGCGCTGGTGCGCTTCGACATCATGGAAGGTCTGTCGGGTTCGTCCCACGGTGACTTCCTGCGCGGTGATAGCGAAGATGCGACCTCGCTACCCACCGCGGGTGCAACCGGCAGTGTGCTGACCAACATCAGCCTGATCAATGGTCTGGCGGGTCTGCTGCCAGTCGGAGCGACGTTCTTCGACGGCGGTAACATCATCCTCGGTGGCAGCGGCAGCGATCTCATTGAAGGTCGCGGTGGTGACGACATCATCGACGGTGACAAGTGGCTGAACGTGCGCATCAGCGTACGGGCAAACGCTGATGGCACTGGCGCGGAAATCGCCACGTTCGACAGCATGGGGCCGATGGTCCAGGCGATGTTGAACGGTACTTACAACCCGGGCCAGCTTGTCATCGTGCGGGAGATCCTGACCGGCACTGACAACTTCGACACCGCGGTGTTCTCCGGTAATGCGTCGGAGTACAGCATCGCTGTCGAGGGCAACGCCGTCATCGTGACCGACCTGGTGGCCGGGCGTGATGGCGTCGATCGCCTGACAGGCATCGAGCGTCTGCAGTTCGCTGACCAGGCGCAGGCCTCCGGTGTTGGCACCGCCTTGAACAGTGCTCCTGTGGGGCGTCTGGCGATCCTCGATGCCACCACCGGTGCGCGCGAAGATACTCCTGTCGCCGGCCAACTGCTGCGCGTCAGCAGTCAGTCGATACGCGACGCGGACAGTGTCAGTGCGGCCAATCCTACCGGCGTGGTTACCGGTCCCGTGTCTTACTACTGGCAGGTCGAAACCATTGCCGGCTCGGGCATCTATGAAGACATCACCATTATCGCCGCCGGCGAGGCATCGCGGGTGACGGGCACCACCTATCGGGTGGCGGATGATGTCGCCGGTCTGAACATCCGCGTTCGCGCGGTGTATCAGGATGGCAATAGTACGCTGGAGATCGTCGACTCGGCGGGTAACACCGCACCGACTGCAGGGCCGGGCATCCTCGGGCTTGCGGTGCAGAACCAGGTGTTGACCGCCGACCTGTCGACCATTGTCGACGTCGATGGCCTAAGCAATCCGCAGTTCACCTTCCAGTGGCAGGAGACCAACGGGGTTACCTTCGTCGACATTGCCGGAGCCACCGCCAGTACGTTCACACTTGGCCAGGCTCAGGTCGGCGATCAGGTGCGCGTGGTGGTCAGTTACGTGGATGACTTCGGTACCGCCGAAAGCGTTGCGTCCGACGCCACGGCACCGGTGGGCAATGTCAACGACGCACCGACAGGCGCGTTGCTGGTCAGCGATACGACACCGACTCAAGGTCAGGTGCTGACCGCGCTGACGGCAGGGATTGCCGATCCGGACGGGGTGGGCACATTCAGCTACCAATGGCAGCAAGGTACCGGGACTACCTTCACCAATATCGTCGGCGCGACCGCCGCGACGTTCACCCCTGGTGCGGCGCAAGTCAACCAGCAAATTCGGGTGATCGCGCGCTACACCGATGGCTTCGGTACGCTGGAGTCAGTGACCTCCGCAGCGACGGCACTGGTAGTACTGCTGGGTGCGGTGCAAACGGGCGATGCCTTGGCAAACATCCTCATCGGTACCGCGGGTAGCGATGTGCTGTTTGGTCTGGGCGGGAACGATACGCTCATTGGCCTGGGTGGTGTCGACCAGTTGTTTGGTGGCGTCGGCGACGACAATCTGAGTGGTGGGGACGGCAACGACTTCATCAATGGTGACGCCGGCAACGACTTCCTCAATGGCGGTGCGGGTAACGACCTGATGCTGGGCGGAACCGGCAACGATACCTACCGCGTCGATTCAGCCGGCGACCTGCTGGTCGAGTTGACGGGTGAAGGTGAGGATTCCGTACAGACCTCGCTGGCCAGTTTCACACTGGGCGCCAATGTCGAGCATCTGCTCTACCTCGGAGTCGGCAACTTTGTCGGCACCGGCAACGCGTTGAACAACGTCATCACCGGTGGGGTGGGCAATGACACCCTCAACGGCGGTGATGGCAACGACAACCTGCTGGGTGGCCTGGGCAATGACGTCCTCACTGGCGGTGCGGGTAATGACCGGATGGCCGGTGGAGCCGGCAACGATACCTACCGCGTCGATTCCGCCGGGGACCTGGTGGTCGAGACGGCGGGTGAGGGGGCCGACTCGGTACAGACCACGCTGGCCAGTTACACGCTGGGCGCCAATGTCGAGCATCTGCTCTTCACCGGAACCGGCAACTTCACCGGTACCGGCAACGCGTTGAACAACGTCATCACCGGTGGGGCGGGTAATGACAGCCTCAACGGCGCTGGCGGCAACGACACCTTGCTGGGTGGCGCCGGCAACGACGTCCTCACGGGCGGCACGGGTAATGACCGGATGGTCGGTGGAACCGGCAACGATACCTTCCGCGTCGATTCCGCCGGGGACCTGGTGGTCGAGGTGGCGGGTGAAGGTGCCGATTCCGTGCAGACGACATTGGCCAGCTACACACTGGGCATCAATGTCGAGCACCTGCTCTCCACCGGCGTTGGCAATTTCGTCGGCACCGGCAACGCGTCGAACAACACCATGACCGGAGGGGTGGGTAATGACACCCTCAACGGCGCTGGCGGCAACGACACCTTGCTGGGTGGCCTGGGCAATGACGTCCTCAGTGGCGATGCGGGGGCTGACCGGATGGAAGGCGGCATCGGCAACGATACCTACCGCGTCGATTCAGCCGCGGACGCGGTTGTCGAGTTGGCGGGCAGCGGTGAGGACTCCGTACAGACCTCGCTGGCCAGTTACACACTGGGCGCCAATGCCGAGCACCTGCTCTTCACCGGAGTCGGCAACTTCGTCGGCACCGGCAACGCGTCGAACAACGTCATGACCGGTGGGGTGGGCAATGACACCCTCAACGGCGCCGGCGGCAACGACACATTGTTGGGCGGCCTGGGCAACGACAACCTCGATGGTGGTGCCGGCAACGATAGTGTTGCGGGCGGTGCGGGCAACGACACGATGAATGCCGCCAGTGGCGACGATATCTTCGTGTTCGCCGCAGGCTTCGGCAACGACCGGATCCTCGGCTTCGATACCGACGCGGCCGGAGGCCAGGATCTGCTCAACTTCGCCGCTCTCAACATCACGGCGGCGACCTTTGGCAGCAGTGTCAATGTCGTTGATCTCGGTGCGGATACGTTGCTCAACTTCGGTGCGGGTTCCATCACCCTGGTAGGTGTGGGTGATCCAAACACCGTTTCGGCCACAGACTTCATTCTGGCCTCTTGAGGTCCTGGCAAGGACTGTCGCAGGGAGCGTGTGGACGACGGAGGGGGAGGGCAATGGATGCCCTCCCTTTCTCCATCCACTCAATTGCCCATTAGCTATCGGGGTGCCAGCAGCGTACTGGAACTCATCAAGGCGGCAGGTTGGAACCGAACTGCGAAATCAAAGAATCAATTGAAAAAGGGAAACCCGGCCTTGAACATTTCAGCCATCTGCCTCTTGAGCAGTCTATTGGTTTCGGTCGCGGCTTTTGCTACCGGTGTTAATCCGGTGTTCGACCTGGATTTCACCAGGTCAGCCACGGAAACGCTGAAAAAACTGGATATCAACGACGCTTGTATTGTCGCCATCTCAAGTCCTGCTGCTTTTACGTTCTGTCGAGAAGGGTCATCAACGCTCTGGAAGTATCAGGCGCTGGATCTGGAGCAACAGGCGGTGATCCAGATTGGCCAAAAGCGGTCTTCGGCGGACTACCGGCAAATAACCCTTGTGGAAGTCGATAGCGTTGCTTGCGAACAGGATCACCTTGTGGAATTGGTTGAACCGGCTATCAGGCATGGACTTGTCCTTGGCCTGATTACCCTGTTTCTGTTGGTGGGCCTGCGATATACCTACCGGGCGATCATGTATTGCTGTTATGAACAGGTCGGCTTTTCGAAGTTCGGCTTGCGGCGCCTGGACAAATCCCGGTCAACGCAAAATTCAACGGTAATGGCGTTGGTCGCATGGGGTGTCGTGGCCGCTACGGCATTTATCTACTTCGGATTTTGAGCGAGACCACAATTAGCGGGTATGCCGTTTCAAGGTACTTGCCATCCGATAGGGTTTGACTGCGTGCAGTTTCATTCGCTGACGACTAATTTGCTATTAATATCCTGCTCCTTTCAGTTGATCCTGTATTGCTGTCTGCCTGAAAGGGTGGCTGGATCACCGTGAAGTCCGTCGTTGGAGTTTGCCTTGGATGAGAGTTACTCGCTATTGCGAGACTTATGGGATGTATAACAACTAGCGGATCCAATATGCAATGCTCGAAGTGCATCCAGGCAAGCAGGCCAGTTGCTGTGGGCAATAGCGGGGAAGTTGACTCATTGCTGTCGCTTCAGGCGAACTTGCGCTACGCACCGTTTGTCGGTGGCTTGTGCGGAAAATGAACATTGTAGCGTCTGTGGCCTCTGATCCTTGAGCACGTCAGCCATGACCTGCCCCCGCGATTGAAAAAAAAGAAGTGGAAATAGAATCTCAAGTGCAGTGAATGCCACTGGGGGTTTTTATCTGAAACTCAGGGAGGCGATAAATCAACCGGTCATTGATTCGCCAGGTGAATCAATGAGGTTGAGAGTGCCGAGTCCATGATTTGGCTTATCTTTTAGAAGTAAGGTCGTACAGAATTTTTAATAATTAAAGATTCTGTCAAGTAGTCGATCCGTACTCTCGAATAAGGTGGAGAAAATACCGTGGCGATAAATACCATTATGAGTCTGCTGGAAAATAAGGAATTCCTGGAATTTTTGCGTCTGGGGGTTATTTATGTTCATTTGGTGGCGTGTTGTGTGGCCATCGGGCTGGTGTTGACCAGTGATGTCGCGATGGTCAGGGATCTTTTAAAACGGAAAGTATTAACTGAGCATGATAATGCTCACATGGAAAGTCTTCAAAGATCTGTCATCGTTTCACTAATAGCGCTGTGGGTAACGGGCATCGCTGTCGTCGGTATCGACTACCTGGAAAAAGGTGTCGAGTACTTCATGAATCCAAAACTTCAAGCCAAAGTCATTATTGTGGCGTTGTTGACTTACAACGGCATCTTGTTGCATCGCCTGGTACTGCCGGCCCTGCAAAAGGCAGGCTCCTTGCTCAATCTCCGATTCAGTGCACGAATGCTGGCGTTGGCCTGCGGTTCGTTGTCGGCGGTGTCCTGGATGTATGCCGCCATGCTGGGTGTCGGTCGTCCCTTGGCCTGGAAGTATTCCCTTTCCGAACTGTTGATGGCCTATCCGGTACTGATTGCGCTCGGGTTCCTGACGATGCTGGTGTTGACCCAGCGAGCGAAACAACAGGACGTCTGCGTTGCGCCGGCGCGGGCAGTAGCAAGCGCATGCTAAGCCGGTTCTTCGCGTAAATCTTGCGGACTTGTCCAGAGCCCGAAAGGCGGCCTTCAGGGTGCAGGTTTCAATCCGGACCTGCACCGCAAGGTCGTTTTTGTTTTGAATCATTCCCGGCGGCCCAAAGCTTCTGCTCATTTCGATCAATAATTTGTCAGTTACGGTCATTGAGGGATGGTGGCGTGACTCTTAGTCTGTCGAACATGACTGACGGGGGCCGTAGAGCTCCTGCACTTTCCGTGATCGCTCGATGTGGAGTTACCGATGACCGCCGCTCAATACCCGCACCTGCTGGCTCCGCTGGACCTGGGTTTCACCACGCTGCGCAATCGCACCCTGATGGGGTCGATGCACACGGGCCTGGAAGAGAAACCGGGTGGCTTCGAGCGCATGGCGGCTTACTTTGCCGAGCGTGCCCGTGGCGGTGTCGGCCTGATGGTCACCGGCGGTATCGGCCCGAACGAAGAGGGTGGCGTGTATTCCGGCGCGGCCAAGCTGACGACAGAGGAAGAGGCGCTCAAGCACCGTATCGTCACCCGTGCCGTACATGACGCGGGCGGCAAGATCTGCATGCAGATCCTCCATGCCGGTCGTTATGCCTATAGCCCGAAACAGGTTGCCCCTAGCGCGATCCAGGCGCCGATCAACCCGTTCAAGCCCAAGGAGCTGGACGAGGAAGGCATCGAGAAGCAGATCAGCGATTTCGTCACCTGCTCGGTACTGGCGCAAACCGCCGAGTACGACGGCGTGGAAATCATGGGTTCCGAAGGTTATTTCATTAACCAGTTCCTCGCCGCGCACACCAACCACCGTACCGACCGCTGGGGTGGCAGCTATGAAAACCGCATGCGTCTGCCGGTGGAGATCGTTCGTCGCGTTCGTGAAGCGGTAGGCCCGAACTTCATCATCATCTTCCGCCTGTCGATGCTCGACCTGGTCGAAGGCGGCAGCACCTGGGAAGAGATCGTGCAGTTGGCCAAGGCCATCGAACAGGCCGGCGCGACCATCATCAACACCGGTATCGGCTGGCACGAAGCGCGGATTCCGACCATCGCAACCAAAGTGCCGCGCGCGGCCTTCAGCAAGGTCACGGCCAAGCTGCGTGGTTCGGTCAATATTCCGCTGATCACCACCAACCGTATCAACACCCCGGAAGTCGCCGAGCAGATCCTGGCCGAGGGCGATGCCGACATGGTGTCCATGGCGCGGCCGTTCCTCGCCGACCCGGATTTCGTCAACAAGGCCGCTGAAGGTCGCGCCGATGAAATCAACACCTGCATCGGTTGCAACCAGGCCTGCCTCGACCACACCTTCGGCGGCAAGCTGACCAGTTGCCTGGTCAACCCGCGTGCCTGCCATGAAACCGAGCTCAATTACCTGCCGGTGCAGCAACTGAAGAAAATCGCCGTGGTCGGTGCCGGCCCGGCCGGTTTGTCCGCCGCGACCGTGGCCGCCGAGCGTGGCCATCAAGTGACGCTGTTCGATTCGGCCAGCGAAATCGGTGGTCAGTTCAACATCGCCAAGCGTGTTCCGGGCAAGGAAGAGTTCTTTGAGACCATTCGCTACTTCAACCGCAAGTTGCAGACCACCAACGTCGAGGTGTGCCTGAACACCCGCGTCGATGTGGCCGGGCTGGTCGAGGGCGGCTACGACGAGATCATTCTGGCCACCGGCATTGCGCCGCGCCTGCCGGCCATTCCGGGGGTGGAAAACGCCAAGGTGCTGAGCTACCTGGACGTGATCCTGGCGCGCAAACCGGTCGGCAAGCGCGTCGCGGTGATTGGCGCCGGTGGTATCGGTTTTGACGTCTCGGAATTCCTCGTCCATGAAGGCGTAGCGACCAGTCAGGATCGTGCCGCGTTCTGGAAAGAATGGGGTATCGATACACACCTTGAAGCGCGCGGCGGTGTCGCCGGTATCAAGGCCGCGCCCCATGCGCCGGCCCGCGAGGTATACCTGCTGCAACGCAAGAAATCCAAGGTCGGCGACGGCCTGGGCAAGACCACCGGCTGGATTCATCGCACCGGTCTGAAGAACAAGCAGGTGCAGATGCTCAACAGCGTCGAATACCTGAAGATCGACGACGAAGGCCTGCACATCCGCATCGGCGAAACCGGCGAGCCGCAGCTGTTGCCAGTGGACAACATCGTGATTTGCGCCGGGCAGGACCCGCTGCGCGAGTTGCATGACGGCCTGGTGTCGGCGGGGCAGAGCGTGCACCTGATCGGCGGCGCGGATGTCGCGGCAGAGCTGGATGCCAAGCGGGCGATCAATCAGGGTTCGCGTTTGGCGGCGCAGTTGTAACGCACATCGTTCGGGTTCACAGCACAAGTCGGCTGTTAAGATGCCGGATCTTTCCATAGATCCGGCATCATGCTTTCTCCTCCAGACAATTGGTTTCTTCAAGCCCCCCTCGACCCCCTTCACCTCGACTGGCTCACTCGAGCCGGCATCGAAGTGGCGGTCCTGCGGCTGGACCAGATCGACCCGCTGATCAGCGGCAACAAATGGTTCAAGCTCATCGAACACCTGAAAACTGCTGACCGCCTGGGGGCCGAAGGCATCATCAGTCTCGGTGGCGCGCACTCCAATCACCTCCACGCGTTGGCGGCGGCGGGCAAGCGTTTCGGCTTTGCCACCGTCGGCCTGTTGCGCGGGCATCCTCAGCAAACCCCGACGGTCAAGGACTTGCAGGCGTTCGGCATGCAGTTGCACTGGCTGGGGTATGCAGGCTATCGGGCAAGGCATGAAGCGGGTTTCTGGCAACCCTGGCAAACCCGCTACCCGAGGTTGCATCCGGTGCCTGAAGGGGGAGGCGGTTTGCCTGGTGCCTTGGGTTGCATGCAGTTGCGGGCCACTGTTTGCGCGCAATTGCCGGGCTTGGGCTGGAGCGACCATGACGGCTGGTGGCTGGCCTGCGGCACCGGCACGACCCTGGCCGGCCTGGTGCTGGCCGAAGCGGGGGATCATCCGGTGTACGGTGCCCTGGCGGTGCCTGACGATCATGGGGTGGCGCAGATGGTCGAGCGGATCGTGCAGGAAGCCGGTGTAGTCAATGCGAGGTATGAACTGATCGATGCAAGTCGCGGCGGCTTCGCCAAGGTGGATCCGCTGCTGCTCGACTTTATCGAAAAGACAGAGCAGGCCGGGAGTATTCCATTGGAGCCGCTGTACACCGGCAAGGCACTCATGGCCCTCAAGCAACAAGTCGAGGCGGGCAAGTTCGCCCGGGGCACACGACTGATCTTTGTCCACACGGGCGGCTTGCAGGGGCGGCGGGGATTTGACTCACAAGCCTGAAACGCACCGCAAACCAATGTGGGAGCGAGCTTGCTCCGGGCGGCGTTCCGACGATGGCGGTGGGTCAGTCGACAAATGCGCCGAATGCAACACCCTCATCGCGAGCAGGCTCGCTCCCACACTGCAATTCATTGGTCTCAGGAGTCGCGGTTCACGCGCTTGGGCATCATCCGCAGCAAGGTGTTATCGCCCACCACATAATGGTGATACAGCCCGGCCACGGCATGCAGGCCGATCAGCCAGTAGCCGATAGTGCCGCCGAGCTCGTGCCAGCCCTGGAGCTCTTTGGCCAGGTCCTTGTTTTCCGCTACCAGCATCGGCAGGTCGACACCGTAGAACATCACCTGATTGCCTTTGGCGCTGGTGACCAGCCAGCCGAGAATCGGCGTGACGATCATGAAAATGTACAGCGCCCAGTGCATCAGCCTGGCCAGCGTCGTTTGCCAGTGCGCCGAGGCCGGGAAGATCTGCGGCGCCGGGCCGAGGCTGCGTGCGAACAATCGCACCCAGACCAGAACGAATACGGTCAGGCCGAGCATGAAGTGTGTTTCGACGATCAGCGTGCGCCCGCCACTGCCCTTGGGAAAGAGCCCGCGAAACTCGATACAGGCGTAAACCAGCACCAGCAGGACCAGCATCAACCAATGCAGCGCGATCGATACGGTGCTGTAGCGCGATTCGGAGTTTTTCCACGGCATACGGTGTTCCTCAGAGGTCCGGTTTAAAGCCACCGCTCTTATCCGACGGTGTGCTCTAACTGTAATCCTGTTTCACCGGGTTTGCCTGAGGCGATTGGTCGCTGGATGCTCTGGTTTGGGTAATGCACAGAAGAAACCTGTGGGAGCAGGCTCGCTCCCACAGGGGCAATGCGGGGACTTATCAGCTCGACTGAGGCATTTCGCCGTTGGCCAGGCGCTTGTTGATGTCGGCGATCACTTGCGGCAGATCGGTGATGGTATCGATCATGTAGTGCGGACGCGAGCCTTCGAACATTGCGTGGATGCGCTTGCGCTCGCCGTCCAGTTGGTCGCAGCCCAAGGCGCGATAACCTTCGTAGTCCAGGCCCAGGGCGTTGCCCGAGCAGATCAGCGCCACGGTCCACATGCCGGCGCGGCGCCCCTCGAGAATGCCCGGCACCGTGTCATCGATCTTCACGCACGCGGCGACATCGTCGATGCCCAGGGCAATGACGTTGGCCAGCGCCTGGGCGGGCCATGGACGACCATTCGGGACTTCATCGGTGGCAACCACGTGATCGGCCACGTAGCCGTTGGTGGCAGCCAGTTCAACCACTTTGTCCATGACCTGTTTCGGGTAGCCGGAGCAGGAGCCGATCTTGATCCCTTGCTGGCGCAGGTTGGCGATGGTCTCCAGCGCTCCGGGAATCAGCGCCGAGTGTTCGGCGATTTTTTCGATCTGCAGCGGCATGAAGCGTTGGTAGATGGCGGTCACGTCATCGTCGGTCGGCGTGCGGCCGAACACTTTGCGATAGCGCTCGGCAACCTCCGGCAGATCGCACAGGGTGCGGATGTGGTCCCACTTGCCCATGCCCATCGGGCCACGGGCCTCTTCGATGGACACCTGGACGTCGAATTCGGCGAAGGCTTCGACGAAAATCTGCGTCGGGGCGAAGGAGCCGAAGTCGACCACGGTGCCGGCCCAGTCGAGGATGGCGGCTTGCAGTTTGCTTGGGTTGGAGTAGTTCATGGCAATTAATTTCCTGTAGAAAACTGACGATTGGAGAGCCGCTTTTACTGTGGGAGCGAGCAAGCTCGCTCCCACAGGGGAATGTGGTGTGGGTTAGATCTCTAACACTTCCATCTCGCGCAACACTTCAGCAATCGCCGCCACGGCTTCGCGCATTTCGGCTGGCTGAACATGGCCGATGCAGCCGACGCGGAAGGTTTCGACCTGGGTCAGTTTGCCGGGGTAGAGGATGTAACCCTTGGCCTTGACCCGCTCGTAGAACTCCTTGAATGCGTAGCGTGGATCTTTCGGGGCGTGGAAGGTGGCGATGATCGGCGCCTGGATAGCCGCCGGCAGGAAGCTGCGCAGCCCCAGTCTGCCCATCTCTTCCATCAATGCCTGGCAGTTGGCGGCGTAGCGTTCGTGCCGCGCCGGCAAGCCGCCTTCTTCGTTGTATTGCAGAAGGGCTTCGTGCAGCGCCGCGACCACATGGGTCGGCGGGGTAAAGCGCCACTGGCCGGTCTTGGCCATGTAGGCGTGCTGGTCCTGCAAGTCCATCGCCAGCGAATGCGAGTTACCGACGGCGTTGGCCAGGGACTCTTTGCGAGCGAAGACAAAACCCATGCCCGGCACGCCTTCCAGGCATTTGCCCGAGGCGGCGATCAGTGCGTCGAACGGCACTTGTTGCGCATCCACTGGCAGGGCGCCGAAGGAGCTCATGGCGTCGATGATCAGGCGCTTACCGTGTTGCGCAATGACCTGGGCGATCTCTGGCAGCGGATTGAGGATGCCGGTGCTGGTTTCGCAGTGAATCAGGGCGACATGGGTAATGTCTTGATCGGCACGAAGCAGGCGGTCGACGTCGGTGGCGGTGGTCGGTTCGTCCTCGGCGGTTTCGAAAGTGCTGAACGAGCGCCCCAGCACTTCGCAGATTTTCGCCAGGCGCTTGCCGTAGGCGCCGTTGATCAATACCAGAATCTTGCCGTCCCGAGGCACCAGCGTGCCGATCGCCGCCTCGACCGCGAAGGTGCCGCTGCCTTGCAGGGGCACGCAGTGGTGGGTGGCGGCGCCGTTGATGATGGCCAGCAGTTGCTCGCAGAGGCTGGCGGTCAGTTGATTGAAGCGGTCATCCCATGATCCCCAGTCAACCATCATTGCCTGACGGGTGCGGGCCGACGTGGTCAACGGGCCGGGGGTGAGCAGGATGGGTTCGGCAGTACTCATTCTCGTGTCCTCGCAATCGATGGGATGAAGCGTTGGTGCCTAAATTGCAATTTGTCGTGTTATCAATCAAATTGTTTGTTGTTATGCCAACCATCAGTGAGGGTTATTCATGAACCTGTTCCAGCTCCGCGCCTTCGATGCCGTGGCCCGGGAAGGCAGCTTTACCCGGGCGGCGGCGCGGCTGTTCATCAGCCAGCCGGCCGTCACCGGGCACATCAAGGCCCTGGAGGAGCACTACCAGATCACCCTGCTGCGCCGCACCGCCCGCCGCGTGGAACTGACGGAGGAGGGCACCAAACTGGCGGCAATCACCCGGGCGATGTTCGGCTTGGCCGAAGAGGCGCAGGTAATGCTCGAAGCCAACCGCCAATTGCTGACCGGGCGCCTGGAAGTGGCGGCGGACGGCCCGCACATGGTCATGCCGATGCTCGCCAGCCTGCGTGCACGCTATCCGGGGATCACGGTGAACCTGCGCCTGGGCAACGCCCAGGAAACCCTGGCGGCGCTGCTGTCCGAACATGCCGACGTGGCGGTGCTGACCGAGGTCGAGCCGCGCAAGGGCCTGCATCTGCAGGCGCTGAATGAATCACGGATTTGCGCGCTGGTGCCCGATGGGCATCCTTGGGCGCAGAAGACCAAAGGCGTGCAGCTCAAGGAACTGGATCAGGTGATCATGGTGCTGCGCGAACCGAGTTCGATTACCCGGCGCACCTTCGATGAGGCATGCGCCCAGGCCAAGGTCAATCCACGGGTGCTGCTGGAACTGGACAGCCGCGAAGCGGTGACCGAGGCGGTGGCCGCCGAACTGGGGGTGGGGGTGGTGTCGTCAGTGGAGGTCAGTCACGATCCACGGGTGGCGGCGGTACCGATCATTGGCGAGGGGCTGGTGAATCGGCACATGATGGGGTGTATGGAGCGGCGGCGGGATTTGCGACTGATACAGGCGTTTTTTGGGTTGGCACCGGTGTAGGAGCTGCCGAAGGCTGCGATCTTTTGATCTTCGCTTTTAAAAACAAGATCAAAAGATCGCAGCCTTCGGCAGCTCCTACGGGGGGATGCGGTCAGTTAAGGCTCTCACGCACCATCTCCAGAAAAGTCGCCACCACCCGCCGCGAACTCTGTTCGCGCAAACACACCAGGGTTTCAGTCAACCGTCGTTTGCAATCGATAATCGGCAACGCACACACACGCGAATCCGCACCAAACTCGGCAGCCGACACCACACCCACCCCAATCCCCACAACCACCGCCTCCCGCGCTGCCTCGCGACCTTCAACCTGAATTGCCGGGCGGATGCGGAACCCGGCACCGGCCATTTCCTCCTCCAGCGTCTGCCGGGTCACGGAACCGATTTCCCGCAACACCAGCGGTGTGTCGTCGAGGTCGGCAAGGGTGATGGATTCGCGCTCGGCCCACGGATGATTGCGCGACACGAACGCCACCATCGGGTCGTTACGCAGGGGCAGGGAGATCAGGCGTTCATCGCTGACGTCACGGCCCAGCAACGCCAGGTCGGCCTGATAGTTGAACAGTCGGAACAGCGACTCATCGGTGTTGCCGGTTTCGATCTTCACGCTGATCCCGGGGTAGCGTTCGCAGAATCGGGCGATCTGCGGCAGCACGTGGACCGGTGCATCCACCGCCAGAATCAGGCTGCCGGTCTGCAAGGCCTGGGAGTCCTGGAGCAGTTCCTGGGCTTCCGCCTCAATCACGAAAAGCCGCTGGGTAACGCTCAGCAGCCGCTCGCCCAGATCGGTCAGGCGCACCGAGCGCTTGTTGCGGTGAAACAGCAAAACCCCGTAGCGCTCTTCGAGTTTGCGCACTTGGTCGGAAATCGCCGGTTGCGTCAGAAACAAGCGCTCGGCGGCCTTGGTGAAGCTTCCATGCACCGCCACGGCGTGGAAAGCTTTGAGCTGGGCGTGGGACACCGACATGGGAATCTCCAGTAACAAGCTGACCTTATATTTGAAATACGATAAATCGATTTCACTTATTAATCAGTAATTGTTTTTATCCACCTCAGCCCCGGTGACTGGTCAGTCGAACAGCAGCGGGAGCCATGAGCCTGTGCGTGCAACTACAGGACTCATCTGACCGGTATCCGCCGTAGGGACAGGGCGATATCGCAGTGCTCAACAATAAAAACACAGGCGTTTTCTTCCAATTCTGCCGGCACACTCACACCCTGAGGTCAGAACCACAATGAACAAGCACATCGGCACCATCAAGCGTTGGCGCGTGCAGATCTTCGCGATCACCTGGCTCGCCTACGCCGCCTTCTACTTCACCCGCAAAGCCTTCTCGGTCGCCAAGCTCGGTATTGGCGAAGACCCGACCTTCATGCTCGACAAAATGGCCATGGCCAACCTCGACGCCATCTACCTGACGGCCTACGCCTTCGGCCAATTCACCTGGGGCATCCTGGCCGACCGCTTCGGGCCGCGGGTGGTGGTGCTCGGCGGGTTGGTGATTTCCGCCGCTGCGGCGCTGGTGATGGGCAACTTTGCAACGCTACCGATTTTCGCTACCTGCATGCTGATACAAGGCCTGGCGCAGTCCACCGGTTGGTCGGGGCTGTGCAAGAACCTCGGCAGCTTCTTTCCCTCCGAGCAACGCGGACGGGTATTGGGCCTATGGAGTTCCTGCTACGCCTTTGGTGGTCTGGTAGCCTCGCCGTTTGCCGGTTGGTGGGCGTACACGCTCATCGGCAGCTGGCATGCGGCGTTCATTTCCAGTGCGGCGGTGGTTGGGCTGGTCGCCGTGCTGTTTTTTATTTTCCAACGCAACAAACCGGAAGACGTCGGCTTGCCGGCGGTGGAGCCGGAACCCGAGCTGACCGCCGAAGAGGCTGACGCGCAAAGTAAAATCAGCATGTGGGAGCCTTTGAAGGAAATCCTGCGCAACCGCACAGTGCTGGTGTTGGGGTTGGCGTACTTCATGCTCAAGCCGGCGCGCTACGCGATTCTGCTGTGGGGGCCGGTGATCGTCTTCGAACAGATGCCTTCAGTGGGCAAGGTCGGCGCGGCGATCATACCGACCGCGTTTGAACTGGCCGGGTTGCTCGGGCCGATCCTGATTGGCCTGGCCTCGGACAAACTGTTCGGCGCCCGGCGCATGCCGGCCTGCGTGATCAGCCTGTTGGCGCTGACGGTGTCCCTGGCGTTTTTCATGGGCGCCCTGCATACCGGCAGCGTGCTGCTGGTGGTGGCACTGCTGTTCGTCATGGGCCTGACCCTCTACGGGCCGGACTCGATGATCAGCGGCGCGGCCGCTATCGACTTCGGCACCGCCAAGGCCGGCGCCACGGCAGCCGGATTCGTCAACGGCTGCGGCTCGGTCGGGGCGATTCTCGGCGGGCTGCTGCCGGGCTACTTCGACACCGTTACCGTGTTCATAGTTTTCGCCGGCTGCGCCATGTTCTCGGCGCTGGTGTTGATCCCGCACTGGAACAGCCGCCCCGGTGGCCTGGGCACTCATTTCGCCTACGTGCCCAACCAGGCGATCACCATCAAACCCCTGCGTACCTGAATCCTGTCCCTCGTCGCCTGCTGCACCTGCGGCAGGCCGGCGTGTGGGCCACTGACCGGAGATTGACCCCATGAGACCCTTTTGGCTGGACCAGGCCTTGAAGGCTGATGCATCCGAAACCTGTCCGCCACTGGAAGGCGACACCCGCGCCGATGTCTGTATCGTCGGCGGTGGTTACACCGGGTTGTGGACCGCGATCATGCTCAAGGAGCAGAACCCCGAGCTGGACGTGTTGCTGATCGAAGCGGACATCTGCGGTGCCGGGGCCAGTGGACGCAATGGCGGTTGTGCGTTGTCGTGGTCGGCCAAGTATTTCACCCTTGAGCGTTTGTTTGGCGTTGAAGAAGCCGTACGTCTGGTCAAGGAGTCCGAGCGCAGCATCCATGCCATTGGCGCCTTCTGCGAACAGTATCGGGTGGACGCCGATTACCGTCTCGACGGTACGCTCTACACCGCGACCAACCGCGCTCAAATTGGCTCGACTGACGCTGTGATCGCGGCGCTGGAGCGCAACGGCATCAACTCATTCAGCCAGCGGCCGGTGGCCGATGTGCAGCGCATGGCGGGCTCCATCAAGCACCTGGAAGGCTGGTTTTCTCCGGCAGCGGCCAGTGTGCAGCCGGGCAAACTGGTGCGTGGCTTGCGCCGGGTAGCTCTGCAACTCGGGGTGAAGATTCATGAAAACACCGCGATGACCGGGCTGGAGGAAGGTAGGCCGGCGGGCATTCAAACCCCTGGTGGCACTGTTCGCGCCGACCGCGTGGTGCTGGCGATGAACGCCTGGATGGCCCGGGCGTTCCCGCAGTTCGAACGCAGCGTGGCGATCGTTTCCAGCGACATGCTGATCACCGAACCACGGCCGGATTTGCTCGACGAAATCGGCTTGACCAGCGGCGTCACGGTGCTCGATTCGCGGATCTTCGTGCACTACTACCACAACACCCCGGACGGCCGGATCATGCTGGGCAAGGGCGGCAATACCTTCGCTTATGGCGGACGCATGCTGCCAGTGTTCGACCAGCCTTCGCCTTACGCCGGTTTGCTGCAGAACAGCCTGGCGGATTTCTTCCCGGCGTTTGCCGAGGTCAAGGTCGAAGCTACCTGGAATGGTCCGTCGGACCGCTCGGTGACCGGGCTGCCGTTTTTCGGGCAGATGAGCGCCATTGGCAACGTGTTCTACGGTTTCGGCTATTCCGGCAGCGGTGTCGGACCCTGCCATATGGGTGGGCAGATTCTGGCGTCGATGGTCCAGGGCCTGGACAACCCCTGGACCCGTTCGCCGCTGGTCAACGGACCGCTGGGGTTTTTCCCGCCGGAGCCGATTCGCTACATCGGCTCGCTGATGGTGCGCAACGCCATCCGCCGCAAGGAACGCGCGGAGGATCACGGGCGTCGACCACGGCATCTGGACGTGCGCCTGGCGAAGTTCGCCGCCGCCGCCGGCAAGGCTGACAAGGGCTGAGCATCAGGGCGCAAGATCCGAGCGGGAGAGCAGCCAGTCGAACAGCAGGCGGGTATCGCCACGAGGCTCGCGCGGGCGAGGGCGGTGAGGTTGTGGCCGAGGGCCCATGGCCGTACAAAGCACTGGGCGATCCGGGTCACTGTCGAGAAAAATCACCAGTACTTCGCTGCCAGCCACGGGCAAACGGGCCGGATCGATCCATTCCTCGGCGGTGGTCAGCGCCAGTGGTAGCCACAGGCCGTCGGACCCCTCTGCGGCTGATGGTGTGGCGGGCCAGAGGTTCACCTGAACCCTGCCATCCTCGTCCACTGTCGCCGGTCGCCCGATCGGGCCGCACACCTGGCCAGGCTGATACCCGGGGATATTCGGCCTGGGTTGTTTGAGCGCGGGCCTGAACACCGTCGACCAAGGGATGGCGCTGAATTGATTGCGGTAACCCGGGGCCATGTCGGGTGTGTCATCGAGCAGAATGGATGAATGACGACCCTGATGGCGGATTTCGGTAACCAGCCATTGATCATTGAAATTCGCCAGCGGATGCTCGGCCACCTGCAGGATCCGGCCACTGCGCAATGCCCCCTGGTTACTTTGACCGTGGACCTGCAGGTGTCGGCAGCGCAGGCGTTCCAGTTGTCGACGGCTGAGCTGGTCGCGATGTTGTTGTTCGCCAGCGGGACAATGCCGTGCCGTGACGAACGAGTGATTGGCTGCGCCTTCGCTGATGTCCGCTGCACCCGGATTCCTGGCGCCTGGACGCACAGGGGAGAGCGGGGCGTCATGGCGTTGGAACAGTTCGCTGATCACGGGTTCCTGGTGTTCGTCGAGGGCGTCGCGGCTCATCGACATGAGCAGGGGGGCCTGGGGGAAACTCAGGCTGTCATCGGCCAGAACCAGCACGTGGCCGTCGCGTTGATGCTCGAAGTGATAGTGGATGCCTTCTTCCTCGCACAGCCGTTGCAGAAACGCCAGGTCGGTTTCTTCGTACTGAATGCAAAAAGGTCGCAGGGGATAGTGTCCGGTTGCCAGTTCAAAGTGATAGCTGCCGGCAGGCAGCCCATGTTCATCGAGCAACTGGCGCAGGATCATGGGTACGCTGGCGCGCTGGAAAATACGTCGGCGCCGTTGCTGATCCAGCGCCTGGACACTTGGCACCAGCACCAGTTTGTAAGCGACCCGGTGCCCGCTTCGATATTCACAACTGACGCTGTACAGCAGACCATGAATGCCTTGATCGTGGCCGAACTCGAGGAACGCCGGTTGGTGCAGTAATCGTTCAAGGTTCAGGGCCGGTGCCAGCCCGATCACCTCGATGTCGAATCGATAGGGTTGGTTGAGTGCTTCATGACCACTGAACCGGACCACCTGGAAGCTCAGGTCGTCGTCGAGAAGCGTGAGGGTAGTGGGACTTTCCTTGTCGTTGTGCATCGAACGCGCTACCGCCGTGGAGTAGGGTGCAAAGCGTACGAAACCCCGGCGCATTGCGGGCACGATAAAGCGACATTTCCGAATCGCCCTACAACCGCTGGTGAAGATGTCGATGCAAGTCGGGATTTTTTGGTCGATTGCCAACTTTAGGCCGTATAAACTTGCGCAAAGCGTCGGCCATTAGATGTCTCGGCGCCACAGATGCCACAGATAAGAGAGTGAGAAATGGGCGCACAGTGGAAGGTTAAACACAAAGAAGCGGCAGCTAATGCCAAGGGCAAGATCTTCGGCAAACTGGTAAAGGAAATCACCATTGCTGCGCGTAACGGCGCTGATATTGCTACCAACGCGCACTTGCGCCTGGTGGTTGAACAGGCCAAGAAAGCTTCGATGCCCAAGGAAACACTGGATCGCGCCATCAAGAAAGGCGCGGGCCTGCTGGGCGAAACCGTGCAGTACCATCGCGTGACCTATGAAGGGTTCGCCCCGCATCAGGTACCGTTGATCGTTGAGTGCGTGACCGACAACATCAACCGCACCGTCGCCGAGATCCGCGTGGCGTTCCGCAAGGGCCAACTGGGGGCTTCCGGTTCGGTGGCCTGGGACTTCAACCATGTCGGCATGATCGAAGCGTCGCCGGACACCCCGGACGCCGATCCGGAGATGGCCGCCATCGAAGCCGGTGCACAGGATTTCGAGCCGGGTGAAGAGGGTGCAACCCTGTTCCTGACCGAGCCGACCGACCTCGACGCGGTACAGAAAGCCCTGCCGGAACAAGGCTTTACCGTGCTGTCGGCCAAACTGGGCTACCAGCCGAAAAACCCGGTCACCGGCCTGAGCGATGAGCAGATGGCGGAAGTCGAAGCGTTCCTCGAAGGCCTCGATAACCATGACGACGTGCAGGATATGTTTGTCGGGTTGGCGGGTTGACCTGATTTGCCAGTGACACCGTCTTCGCGAGCAAGCCCGCTCCCACATTAGATCGCGCCTGGCCGGGCAACTCGATCAACTGTGGGAGCGGGCTTGCTCGCGATTGACCGCGCAGCGGTTACAGACTTTCCAATTGCCGCACGACTTCGCTGAACCCAGGCCGCGCCAGCACTTGCGGCTGACAGCAACGCCGCTCCAGATCCTCCAGCACTCCACGCAGTTCATCGCTCAACCCCGAGTCGATTCGCGCGAGCAATTCCCCCAGCAACACCCCGAACGCCCGCACTTCGATCCGTTGCAAGGCACGGCTTTCCAGACTGTCGGAAATTTCGTGGAACGACGCCGCGCCAAAGTCCCCCAGCAAGCAGTCACCCTGCTCATTCCACAGGATATTGTGCCCGTAGAGATCGCCGTGGGTGATGCCATGGCCGTGCAGGTGTTCGGCCACCGAGGCAATGCCCGAGGCAATGCGCAGCGCCACCGCGGCACTCAAGCGCAGGTCGTCGGGGTAGATGTCGCGGCTGCACGACGCCAGGCTCGGCAGGCTGGCGAGGTTGCGAAAACTCGGCGGGATCAACTGCATGACCAACCCGGCGGTTTGTTGCGGGTGATCGACAATCCGCCCTTCGACGCGAATCAGGTTCGAATGCAACCCGGCGGTGATGCAGGCGTTCATCTCGTGCAGGGGCGAGCCATCGCTGGTCATTTCACCCTTGTAGAGCTTCACCGCAACTGGCGTGGACGGTTGGTCGGCCGGTTGCCAGACGGCCTGATGGATCACCCCGGACGCCCCTTCGCCGAGCTTTTTTTCCAGGTGCAATGCCGACCAGTCAATGCGCGGTGTGGCGTCGAGGGCGGCGGCATCGGCTTCGGTTTCCAGCGGGTTACCGGCATAGGCCAGCCAGGTCAGGCTCGGCAGCGTCAGTAGCCATTGTGGCAAGTCGGTGAACTGGTTGGCGGCTATGCGGATCAGCTCCAGCCGATGACAATTGTGCATCGACTCCGGCAACCCCCGCAGGCGGTTACCGGCAAGCATGAGTTTTTGCAGGTATGGCCGCTCTCCCAACTCGCTCGGCAGCGTCTCGATGCAGTTGTCGGTCAGGATCAGCCAGCGCAGCAGCGGTGGCAGTGCCGCTGCGGGCACGTGGGCGATGCGGTTGGCCTTGAAGCCGATCATCGTCAGTGCGGCGCATTGGCCAATACAGGCCGGCAACTCGGTGAAACGGTTATCGGAGCAGAACAGCACGCGCAAACGGGTCAGGCGATGCAAATCCTCTGGCAGCGCGCTCAGGGCATTGCCGCTGAGGTTGAGCACTTCCAGCGAATCCGCCAGATCGAAGATCTCCCGGGGAAACTCGGTCAGGCCTTCGGCCAGATCCAGCCGCGTGATGCCCGACAACTCGCCGGCGCGCAATTGAGCAAGGGTGTGCATGAACAGATTCGCCATTAACCAAAGGGAGGGCGCGGGGCCCTGGAAATGGGCGACATGATACCGGGAAAGATATGGGAGCGAGCCCGCTCGCGAAAGGGGCAGTCAATGCAACAAAAAAACATCGATCAGACCGGTTCGCTGACTTCGACCAGTTGCCCCAATCGGCTGCGGGTGCGTGCCAGATCAATGGCATCGCCACCCAGGCTTTCGCGCAATGAGTGCTGCCCGAGCAACGTCAGGTGCTTGTCCTGGTCGTACAGTACGTCGATGAGATTGATAAACCGCTGCTGGGCGGCAATCGTGCAATCGCCCAGCAGTGGCAGTTCATCGATGATCCAGCGGTCGAACTGGCGGCACAGTTCCAGATAATCCATCACCGCCGTGGGCTGATCGCACAACTCGGTGAAGGTAAAACCGATGCCGCGCCCTTCGCACAAATGCGCTCGCAAATGCCGGGTACCCACCGGCAACGAAACAGGCGGGGCATTGCGCATGGGCAGGTTCAGCGATTGTCGTTGCGCCACGCTCGCCGGCCAGACGTAGTGACCTTGAGTGAACAATTGATGCGCATGGTGTCGGGCCTGGCTGCGATAGTCGTGGGGCCCGCCGACTTCCATCACCTGCATGCGCGCATTGATCAGGTCGATCACCGGTTTGAAGCGTGCGTGGTACAGCGGATTGGGCAGCAGGCCTTCGGGTGGGTAATTGGAGGTGACCAGCAACAGGATGCCGCGCTGGAACAGTGCCTTGAACAACCGGGTGATGAGCATCGCATCGCCGATGTCATGCACATGGAACTCGTCGAAACACAGCACCTGGCAATTGCTGAGCAGTTCATCGAGGGTGATCGCCAGGGCGTCGGCCTGTTCGCGGTGCTTGAACATGCCCTGGTGCAGTTGAGCGAAAAACTGATGGAAGTGCAGGCGTTGTTTCCGCGCAAGGGGAATGGCCCGGAAAAACCCGTCGAGCAACCAGCTTTTGCCGCGCCCCACGGCACCATGCAGGTAAAGGCCCGGAAGGGGTTTGGCCGCAGTGCCCATCAGCAGGCAGGCATGCCGGGCCATGCAGTCGATCACCCGCTGTTGGCTGTGACTGAGGGTGTAGCCCTGGGCATGGGCCTGATGGCGAAAGTAGTCGTGGATGACTTGGCCTGCCGCGCCGCTGCCGGCAGCCGGTACCTTGCCGAGAAGGCGACGCAACGTTTGCCAGCGCGATTTGATTGGCGAACGGTTGGGCGGGCGAACGGCCACTGGGATATCACCTCTGGTGTGCGGGCAGGCTCTTTGTGTTGCGGCGCCATAGTGTAACCAGAGCAGGGAATCTGCTTCCAGCGGTGTCGGCATTGGTGGGCCACCGTCACGGGGTTCCAAAGGAACGCCGCAAACCCTGTGGGAGCGGTGGTGTGATCAGAATTGAGCGGTCTGGTTGAGCAACCGCGCCGCCGCCGTATCCGCCGGGCTGACCATCGCATAGTTGTAGCCACTTCCCGACCAGTACTCGGCCTGCAATTCGCCATCACTGCGACTGCCCCTGGGCAGCAGGAAGTTTTTCGGCCCTGGCGGGCGCACATAGAAACTGATTTTCTGCCCGTCCTGGTTCTCGTAGACCACCATCGCCGCAGGGCCTTGCTCGGTACTCAGCAAGCGTCCGCTGGCCGGCTTGAACCCGGCACCAGAGAGGTCGGGCAGGCGATTGGCCTGGGTGAAGTAGCGGTCGAGCCACCCCTGCATGTCGCCGTCGTCGCCGACTTTGTAATCCGCCGGCAGGAGGCCTTGCTGGGCAATCAGGCGATAGGCCTGCAGGGCATCGGTCATTGGCAGCTGGGGATTCGCGAGCGTCATCTCCCGCGCTTGCCAACCGCTGAAACCACCGACGCTGACGGCGATGAGCAACAGCGCGGCACTGGCCAGGTTCCGACGGGATTGGCGTTTGAGGCGCTGGCGTATCACCGCCGGATCAAGGTCCGGGTTCGAGGGTTGTTGCAAGGCACCACTCAGGGCTGCGCGCAGTGTCTGGGCATCCTGTTGCCAGGCGCGCACTTGCGCGGCCACCTGCGGGTCAGTGGCCAGAAAAGCCTCCACCAGGCGTCGGTCGACGTCGCTCAGTTGGTGGTCGACGTAGGCGTGCAGGTCTCGTTCGCTGGGGGGCAAGCTGATCATTTGAGTCTCCGCAGGGAAGGGCGGTTGATTTCGCCATCGCTGAGTTGGCGCAGGGCCTGGCGAGCCCGAGACAGGCGGGACATCACGGTGCCGGTGGGGACGTCGAGAATCTCGGCGACCTCTTTGTAACTCAAGCCTTCCACCGATACCCAGAGCAGCAGCGCGCGTTGCTCGGTGGGCAGTCGGTCGAAGGCGTTGAGGGTCGATTGGGCAATCACGGTGCGCTCCACCGAGGGCTGGGCATCGTCACGCCCGGTGAAGAAATCGAGCATGCGCGCATAGCGCCGGGAGCGGCGGTGCGCATCGAGAAACTGTCGATAGAGAATCGAGAACAGCCAGGCGCGCAAGTCGCCCTCGGCGCGTTTGCCAGCCCAACTCGACAGCGCCCGCTCCAGGCTCGCCTGCACCAGGTCGTCAGCGCTGCTGGTGTTGCGTGTCAATGACACGGCAAACCGCCGCATTCCGGGAATGATTTCTCTGAGTTGTTCGTCGATATCGTTCATGAAGTTCTGGCTAGTCACTACGCTGGACTGTGGACCAGGAAGACGCCCGGCATTCGAGGTTATTCCACGTCAGAAAAAATAAAAACCGCGCGTGGGAATAAACCTGCGCGGGGTTCGTCTGCTTGATTCTTCTTACTTGTGGCCGATGGCCCTGGAGTCTTTCATGGTAGATCGATCATCACCGCCAATCCGGCCACCCTTGAGTGCGGCGAGCCTGACGATGCGTCTGGCCGGCATTGCCGTGGTCGTTGCCGCCGTGGCTGGGGCTTTCGCCTACGTCAACGGCACCTTTGACCCACAGCGCCTGACCCCGAAGAAACTGATCAACGTGCTGGAAACCAACAATGGCGTGCATCCGGGTTTCCGTCGCAACCATTCCAAGGGCGTGTGCGTGATCGGGTATTTCGAGAGTAGCGGCGAGGCCCGCAGCTTTTCCACTGCCCAGGTGTTCAACGAAGCGCGGACGCCGGTGGTCGGGCGTTTCGCTTTGCCGGCCGGCAACCCTTACGCGCCGGACAGTGCCGTGCCGATCCGCAGCATGGCCTTGCGCTTCACCCAGGCCAACGGCCAGCAGTGGCGCACCGGGATGAACAGCATGCCGGTGTTCCCGGTGGGCACGCCCGAGGCGTTCTATCAATTGCAGCAGGCGCAGTCGCCGGACCCGGCTACCGGCAAGCCGAACCCGACCGCGGTTCCCGCGTTTTTCGGTGCGCATCCGGAAGCCGCACCGTTCCTGGCCTGGATCAAGACCGCCAAGCCGTCAGCCAGTTACGTCACGGAGACCTATAACAGCGTCAACGCGTTTTATCTGGTGAGCGCCACCGGACAACGCCAAGCCGTGCGCTGGAGCATGGTGCCGGTGGCTCAAGATGCGCCGGGGGCTACGGCGCCGCAGGGGAGTGACTTCCTGGAGAAAGACCTGGTTCAGCGTATAGCCGCAGGACCGTTGCGTTGGCAGTTGAACATCATCCTGGCCAATCCCGGCGATCCAGTGAACGATGCGAGCAAAGCCTGGCCCGAAGGGCGCAAGGTGCTGAACGCGGGCACCCTGGTGCTGGAAAAAACCCAGCCGCAACTCAATGGCGAATGCCGAGACATCAACTACGACCCATTGGTATTGCCCGCTGGCATCGAAGGGTCCGACGACCCATTGCTCGCCGCTCGCTCAGCCGGTTACGCCAATTCCTACCTGCGTCGCACCAGCGAAGTCAGCCAGTTGCCCGCCGCCAAACAGGAGGCCCAGCAATGAGCACTCAATCCAACCACTTCGCTCCATTGGCACGTCTGCTGCACTGGCTGATGGCGCTGATGATTATCGCCATGCTGTTTATCGGCGCGGGCATGGTTGCCTCGGTCTCCGAGCGGCATGAATGGCTGATTCATCTGCACAAACCCCTGGGCGTCGCGATCTTGCTGCTGGTGATCGTGCGGCTGGTGGTGCGCTTCTCCACCACGCAACCACCATTGCCGGCGGATCTGCCGGGTGTGCAAGTACTCGCGGCCAAGGCTTCGCATGTCTTGTTGTATGCGTTGATGCTGATCTTGCCGCTGCTGGGCTGGGCGATGATTTCGGCATCGGGCGAGCCAGTGATGCTCAGCAGCTCGTTGCAGCTGCCATCGATTGTGCCGGCCAATGCACAGGTGTTTGCGTTCTTGCGCAAGGCCCATGGGTATCTGGCGTATCTGTTGTTTCTGACGGTGTTGCTGCATCTGGCGGCCGCGCTGTTTCACGGCTGGGTGCGTCGTGATGAGGTGCTGGACAGCATGTTGCGGGGCAAGGATCGCGGATAATAGCCGGGAAAAAAAGATCGCAGCCTGCGGCAGCTCCTACAGGGAAACGCATTCCAATGTAGGAGCTGCCGCAGGCTGCGATCTTTTCATCTTAAAGGGCAATCAACGCAAGGTGTCGACCATATCCGCAATGGTGGTGAGTACATCCTTGCCCAGCTGCTTCGAGCGCTTGCCCGACCAGCCCGTCAACGGATTCGGATGATCGTCGTGGTCCTTGAACGGCATTTCCAGGGTCAATGACAGGCAGTCGTACTTCTGCCCCACACTGTTGCAGGCCAGTGTCATGTTGGCCTGGCCCGGTTCGTCGCGGATGTAGCCGTGCCTGGTCTGGAAGTCCTTGGTGGTGTGCTTCAAATGGTTGCGGAAGTGTTCTTCGAGTTTTTCGATCCGGGGTGTGTAACCCGGATTGCCTTCGCAAGCGGCGGTGAACACGTGAGGGATTTCCTCGTCACCGTGCACGTCGAGGAACATATCGACGCCATACTTTTCCATCTGCTGCTGTACGAAAAAGACTTCCGGGCTGATTTCCTGGCTGGCGTTCTGCCAGGCGCGGTTCAGGTCCTGGCCCATGGCGTTGGTGCGCAGGTGACCGTGGAAAGCACCATCCGGGTTCATGTTTGGCACCAGGTACAGGTCGGCGCTGGCCAGCAGCTTGTTCAGCACCGGGTCGTCGTGCTTTTCCAGGCGTTCAATCACGCCTTCCATGAACCACTCGGCCATGTGTTCGCCCGGATGTTGCTGGGCGATGATCCACACTTTGCGCTGGCCTTCGGCGCCGGTGCCTTTGCGCAGTAACTGGATGTCGCGACCTTCGACACTCTTGCCGGTGGCCAGCAGTTCGGTACCGGCCTTGGTCAGCGCCTGCTCGATCAGCCAGTCGTGGCGACCACGGCTGTAGGGTTCGAAGTAGGCGAACCAGGCATGGGTCTGCTCGGCTTCGAGGCTGAAGCGCAGGCAGTCGCCTTCGAAGATGGTGGGTATGCGGAACCAGTTGACGTGATCGTAGGACGCCACCGCCTGATAGCCGGTCCAGGCCTTGTTGTAGGAGGATTGGCTGGCATTGTTCAGGCGAAACCAGTGCTCCTGGCCGACATGCAGGCCGCTGGCCTTGAAGTGGAACCATTGGAAATGGTTGCTTTTGGTATCGGGGCGGATCGCCAGCAGGGGCCTGAGTGGATCGCTGACGTCGATCACCTGGATGTTGCCGCTGTCGAAGTTGGCACTGATGTCGAAAGAGGATTTAGCCACGGCCATAATCGGGTCCTGAATATGATTTTTATGGTGGCTACTTTACACGCAAGAGTGGGGTGAAACCGAGGGGAATTGCGGGGTGTGAGGGTGGGGGCGTCCTCCTTGACGCCGCCGCAGCTTAGAGACTGTGCGACTGATTCTCAAGTGCTATCTGTCGCTGGTTTGAACCAATGATGCCGGGCTTCTCTTGCCAACTGGAATTCTTTTGATATCATCCGCGCCATCGAATTTGCGGTACCCAAAGACTTCATTAGCCTGAAGCCAAAGCCAGGAAAAACTGGCAAAAAAAGACCCGGCAAAAAGCCGGGTCAAAAACCGTGATTAGCCTGATGAGGAGATAGTCCAGGAGACCGACCTAAGGTCACCTGGTCCATCGACTGATCTCGCGATCAGTTGATGCAATAATAATCATTCTCGTTTACAGGTCAAGCGTTTTCACCTGCGCGACAGGAAAATTCTTTCCTGTCCTCTCGATTCGCCTTCTCGCCTCAACCGTTTTCATACTTCTCCAGCGATCGATCGACCATCGCCTTGGCCATGTCGATCATGTGCACCGTCGAAAACGCCAGGTCGCGGCTTGCGCCTTGCAGGTGACTGGCGGACTCGTACGCGGTGGCGGCAGCACAGCGCAACAGGTCCAGGGCATGGACCAGCGCCTCTTCGCCGCTGATATTGCGATTCACATCAAAAAAGCGCGGCTCGGTCACTTCCTCCGAAATAGCTGGTTTCAAGTAATAGTCCAGCGCGCGTTGTGCCGCCGCAGAGTCCAGGGGCGAGGTGAAGGTATTGTCGATTTGCATGTCCGGGCGGTCATTGGTGGGTTGGTTCATGGCGATGGCAAGCTCCGTGTTAGATTCAGATCCGTGGATCGATCCTAATACGAACTGTATTTGTGACGACAATTTAAATACTACATTTTGTGTTTTGATGGCTGGAGTCGCCCACGTATCGTGCCGCACATGGATAAATGGATTGAATTGGTCAAGGCCAAGATGAGTGAACTCAAAATCACTCAAGAGATACTCGCCGAGCGCCTCGGGATGTCCCAGGGCGGTATCGGCCACTGGCTCAATAAACGTCGTGAACCCGGCATCGACGACATGAACCGTGTGCTGCGGGCGCTGGGCCTTGAGTTTCTCGAGGTGGCGCTGGTGATCCGGGAGCCGCAGGCGTCAACGGACGACGAAATTCCCCTGACACAGAAGTACAATCCGTACTTTCGCTACCCGGTCAGTGACTGGCGAGAACCTGCCGTAGTGCGCGACGGCGAGGTCCCGGCGTACGGAAAAGGACACTTTGAACTGTCCGATTACCACGCCCGGGGGCCGGCATTCTGGTTGAGAGTGGCAGGCGATGCGATGACCGCACCCAATGGCATGAGCATCCCGGAAGGCATGCTGATCCTGGTGGACCCGGCCGTGGAAGCCGAGCCTGGCAAACTGGTCATTGCCCAGTGGCCGGACAGCACCGAAGCCACGTTCCGCAAGCTCATCGAAGAGGGCGGGCAGCGTTATCTGGTCCCGCTCAATCCGACGTATCCGAAAGCCTTGTACACCGAAGAATGTCGAATCATCGGCGTAGTGGTTCAGGCAACAGCCAGGTTCTGATCAGATCGGTCCTCGCGGTGCGTAGGACCGATCTTCATTTCATGCTTCTTCCAGTTCGACCAGTGCACTGCCTTCGCTGACCATTTCGCCTTCCTGGCAATACAGCGCCTTGATCACCCCGGCGTGGGGCGCGCGGATGCTGTGCTCCATCTTCATCGCTTCCAGTACCACCAGTTGCGCCCCGGCCTCGACCGATTGCCCGGCCTCCACCAAGACACGGACGATGCTGCCGTTCATGGGGGCGGTCAGCCCGCCCTGATGGCTGTGGCTGGCCTCGACGGCGCTGATCGGGTCGTAAGCCTCGATGCGACGCAATTCGCCATCCCACTGCAAATACACCTGTTCGCCACGGCGTATTGCGCGGTGTTGACGTCGCACACCCGCCTGCTCGGTCAGCAGATGCTCGCCCTTGAGCAGAGCATTGTGGGCATTGATGTCGCCCAGCGTCAGGGCCCGGTCCTGGCCTTCACAGCTCAGGTGAAGGGTGATTTCTCGCGGCAAACCAGCCCGCAGGCCGTTACCCACCGCCCATGGCGAACTCGGGTCGTCGGCGCGGGTGGCAGGCGGCTGGCTCTGGGCAAACGCCTGGGCGGCGGCCTGCCAGAAATCGTCGCTGAGTTCCGCAGGGGCCGGCAGCAACTGCTCCTGATAGCGCGGAATGAAGCCGGTATCCAGTTCGGCAGCAGCAAATGCCGGGTGACCGATGATGCGCCGCAGGAAATTGATGTTGGTCTTCAGCCCGCCGATGGCGAATTCATCGAGCATGCCAAGCAGGCGCAAACGTGCCTGTTCACGGTCTTCGCCCCAGGCAATCAACTTGCCGAGCATCGGGTCGTAGAACGGCGAGATCTCGTCGCCTTCTTCAACACCGCTGTCCACTCGGCGCCCCGGCCCCTGGGCTGATTCGCGATACAGTTCCAGGCGACCGGTCGCCGGCAGGAAATCATTGCCGGGGTCTTCGGCATACAGCCGCACTTCGATCGCGTGGCCCACCAGCGGCACCTGATCCTGAGTCATCGGCAAGGCTTCGCCCCGTGCCACGCGAATCTGCCAGGCCACCAGATCGAGGCCGGTGATGGCTTCGGTGACCGGGTGTTCGACTTGCAGGCGGGTGTTCATCTCCATGAAGAAGAACTCGCCGCGCGCATCCAGCAAAAACTCCACGGTGCCGGCACCGACATAACCGATGGCTTGCGCCGAACGCACGGCGGCTTCACCCATGGCCCGGCGCAACTCCGGGCTCAGGCCTGGCGCCGGGGCTTCTTCGACGACTTTCTGGTGGCGGCGCTGAATCGAGCAGTCACGTTCGTTGAGGTACAGGCAGTTGCCGTGCTGGTCGGCGAACACCTGTATTTCCACGTGACGCGGCTTGAGCAGGTATTTCTCCACCAGCATCCGCGAATCGCCGAACGACGATTGCGCCTCACGCTGGGCCGAGGCCAGGGCTTCGGCCAGTTGGCTGACGTCCTCGACCACTTTCATGCCTTTGCCACCGCCACCCGCGGTGGCCTTGAGCAGCACCGGGTAGCCGATGCGCTCGCAGGCGGCGCGGAAGGTTTTCAGGTCCTGGGCTTCACCGTGATAACCGGGCACCAGTGGCACGCCAGCGGTTTCCATCAAGGCTTTGGCGGCAGACTTGCTGCCCATGGCGTCGATGGCCGAGGCGGGCGGGCCGAGGAATATCAGGCCGGCGTTTTCGATGGCGCGGGCGAACCCGGCGTTCTCCGACAAAAAGCCGTAGCCGGGGTGAATCGCCTGGGCACCGCTGGCCTTGGCGGCGGCGATCAGTTTGTCGATCTGCAGATAACTGTCGGCGGCTTTGCTGCCACCCAGGTCAACCCGAATGTCGGCTTCGCGGCTGTGCCGGGCGTCACGGTCGGTTGCGCTGTGCACGGCCACGGTAGTCAGGCCCAGGGCCTTGGCGGTACGCATTACCCGGCAAGCGATTTCGCCACGGTTGGCCACCAGCAGGGTGGTGAGGACAGGTGCGCTCATCAACGGGGCTCCTTGGTGGTTTCGGCTTGCCAGCTCGGCGGACGTTTTTGCAGGAAGGCGCGCAGGCCTTCCTGGCCTTCGGGGCTGACGCGGATGCGGGCGATGGCGTTTTCGGTGTAGCGGCGCAACGCCGGGGTCAGTGAGCCGTCGCCGACTTCACGCAACAGGTCCTTGCTGGCGCGCATTGCGGCCGGACTGTTGAGCAGCAGGTTGTCGATCCACTGCTCGACTTTCTGTTCCAGCTCGGCACTTGCATAGCTCTCTGACAACAAGCCGATTTCCCGGGCCCGTTGCCCGCCGAAGCGCTCGGCGGTCAAGGCATAGCGACGGGTCGCGCGCTCGCCAATGGCTTGCACCACGAACGGGCTGATCACCGCCGGCGCCAGGCCGATGCGCACTTCCGACAGGCAGAACTGCGCGTCATCGGCACCGATGGCCATGTCGCAGCAACTGATCAGGCCCAGCGCGCCACCAAAGGCTGCGCCTTGTACCACCGCCAGGGTCGGAATTTTCAGTTTGGCCAGGTTGTACATCAACTCCGCCAGTTCCCGGGCGTCATCGAGGTTGGTGGCGTAATCGAGCTCGGCCGATTGCTGCATCCAGGCCAGGTCAGCGCCGGCGCTGAAATGCTTGCCGCGACCGCGCACGATCAGGAACCGCAGGCTGGCATCGCTCGCGACTTTGTCGAGGGCGAGGATCAGTTCGCGGATCATTTCGGCGTTGAAGGCGTTGTTCTTTTCTTCGCGGCTGAGCCACAGCGTGGCAAAACCACGGGGGTCGGTCAGCAGTTCGAGGGTGTTGAAGTCGCTCATATTCGTCCGTCTCCACGGTCCTTGTGGGAGCGGGCTTGCTCGCGAAGAACGATAACGCGGTGCATCAGATGAACCGCGGCGAATCCTTCGCGAGCAAGCCCGCTCCCACAGAAAATCACATCCGGAACACGCCGAAGCGGCTCGGTTCGATTGGCGCGTTCAACGACGCGGACAAGGCCAGGGCCAGTACGTCGCGGGTCTGGGCCGGGTCGATGACACCGTCGTCCCACAGGCGTGCGCTGGAATAGTAGGGGTGACCCTGTTCTTCGTACTGGTCGAGGATCGGTTGCTTGATCTCGGCTTCCTGCTCGGCGCTGAAACCCTGGCCGCTGCGTTCGGCCTGCTCGCGTTTGACCTGCACCAGCACGCCGGCCGCCTGTTCGGCACCCATCACGCCGATGCGCGCATTCGGCCACATCCACAAGAAGCGCGGATCGTAGGCGCGGCCGCACATGCCGTAGTTACCGGCGCCGAAACTGCCGCCGATGATCACGGTGAACTTCGGCACCTTGGCGCAGGCCACAGCGGTCACCAGTTTCGCGCCGTGCTTGGCGATGCCGCCGGCCTCGTACTTCTGGCCGACCATGAAGCCAGTGATGTTCTGCAGGAACAGCAGCGGGATGCCGCGCTGGCAAGCCAGTTCGATGAAGTGCGCGCCTTTCTGCGCCGCTTCAGCGAACAGGATGCCGTTGTTGGCGAGGATCGCGATCGGGTAACCGTGCAGGTAGGCAAAACCGCAGACCAGGGTTGTCCCGAACAGCGCCTTGAATTCGTCGAACACCGAACCATCCACCAGCCGCGCAATCACTTCGCGCACGTCGAACGGTTGCTTGGCATCGGCCGGGACCACGCCGTACAACTCGTCGCTGCTGTAGAGCGGGGCGATGGGTGTGCGTTGCTGAACCTCACCTTGCTTGCGCCAGTTGAGGTTGGCGACGCTGCGGCGGGCCAGGGCCAGGGCGTGTTCATCGCTCTCGGCATAATGGTCGGCCACCCCGGAAATCTTGCAGTGCACATCGGCCCCGCCGAGGTCTTCGGCACTGACCACTTCACCGGTCGCGGCTTTCACCAGCGGCGGACCGGCGAGGAAGATCGTCGCTTGCTCGCGGACCATGATCGCTTCGTCGGCCATCGCCGGGACATAGGCGCCGCCAGCAGTGCAGGAGCCCATGACCACGGCAATCTGCGGAATGCCCATGGCGCTCATGTTGGCCTGGTTGAAGAAGATCCGCCCGAAGTGCTCGCGGTCCGGGAACACTTCATCCTGGCGCGGCAGGTTGGCGCCGCCAGAGTCCACCAGGTAGATGCACGGCAGGCGGTTCTGTTGGGCGATGGTCTGGGCGCGCAGGTGTTTTTTCACCGTCAACGGGTAATACGAGCCACCTTTGACCGTGGCGTCGTTGGCGACGATCATGCATTCGACGCCTTCCACACGGCCGATCCCGGCAATCACGCCAGCGGCGGGGACGTCTTCGCCATACACCTCGTACGCCGCCAGTTGGCTGATCTCCAGAAACGGCGAACCCGGATCGAGCAGGCGGTTGATGCGCTCGCGGGGCAGCAGTTTGCCCCGCGAGGTGTGGCGTTCCTGAGCCTTCGGGCCGCCACCTTGCGCCACTTGGGCGAGCAGGGTGTGCAACGCGTCGACCTGCTTGAGCATCGCCGCGCTGTTGGTGGCGAACTCCGCTGAACGAGGGTTGAGCTGGGTATGCAGGGTAGCCATGGACAGCTCCGTTTAGCGGGTTTCGTTGAACAGTTCGCGACCGATCAGCATGCGACGGATCTCACTGGTGCCCGCGCCGATTTCGTACAGCTTGGCGTCACGCAACAGGCGACCGGCCGGGAATTCATTGATGTAGCCGTTGCCACCGAGAATCTGGATCGCGTCGAGGGCCATTTGCGTGGCGCGTTCGGCGCTGTAGAGGATCACGCCGGCGGCGTCCTTGCGGGTGGTTTCGCCGCGCTCGCAGGCCTGGGCCACGGCGTACAGGTAGGCGCGGCTGGCGTTGAGCTGGGTGTACATGTCGGCGACCTTGCCCTGGATCAGCTGGAATTCGCCGATGCTTTGGCCGAACTGCTTGCGGTCGTGGATGTACGGCACGATCAGGTCCATACAGGCCTGCATGATCCCGGTCGGGCCGCCGGACAGTACAACGCGCTCGTAATCGAGGCCGCTCATCAGCACCTTCACGCCGCCGTTGAGCACGCCGAGGATGTTTTCTTCCGGCACTTCGACGTCATCGAAGAACAGCTCGCAGGTGTTCGAACCGCGCATGCCGAGCTTGTCGAACTTGTTGCTGCGGCTGAAGCCTTTCCAGTCGCGTTCGACGATGAAGGCGGTGATGCCGTGGGGGCCCTTTTCCAGGTCGGTCTTGGCGTAGATCACGTAGGTGTTGGCGTCCGGACCGTTGGTGATCCAGGTCTTGCTGCCGTTGAGCACGTACTTGTCGCCGCGTTTGTCGGCGCGCAGTTTCATCGACACCACGTCGGAACCGGCATTTGGCTCGCTCATGGCCAGGGCGCCGATGTGCTCGCCGCTGATCAGCTTGGGCAGGTATTTGGCTTTCTGTTCGTGGTTGCCGTTGCGGTTGATCTGGTTGACGCACAGGTTGGAGTGCGCGCCATAGGACAGGGCCACCGAGGCCGAGCCACGGCTGATT
Organism: Pseudomonas monachiensis; assembly: GCF_047345015.1. NCBI lineage: Bacteria > Pseudomonadati > Pseudomonadota > Gammaproteobacteria > Pseudomonadales > Pseudomonadaceae > Pseudomonas > Pseudomonas monachiensis. The sequence goes on along the minus strand of NZ_CP178857.1, from coordinate 3,988,479 downwards.
TCTTCCATCGCCACCACGTGGGCCAGGTAACCCAGGCCGGCACCGCCGTACTCTTCCGGCACGGTAATGCCCAGCAGGCCCATGTCGCCGAATTTGCGCCACAGGTCGGCGGGGAACAGGTTGTCGATGTCGATCTGAGCGGCGCGCGGGGCGATCTCTTTGGCGACGAAGGACTGAACCTGATCGCGCAGCATGTCGATGGTTTCACCGAGGGCAAAGTTCAGGGATGGATAGCTCATGGGTCACCTTTTGGCTTTTTTTGTAGGGCGGGGAGGGCCGTGATTTGGTTCTCACCTTTACGTTAACGTAAGCCTGTGACGAATGGCTGTCAATCACCCTTTACGTTAACGTCAACTTGAGCGAGAGTAGAGCCAGTTCAAGATAGAACGCGGACCTACCCTGTGGGACCGCCGGTAGCCCATAAATAAAGACAATAGGGGTCGTCATGGATCAACCCAGTGCAAGCCCGCAACGCAGTTACACCCGTGGTTCCCAGGACAAAGCCTTGCTGGCGATGACCATCGGCCAGGCATTCGACAACACGGTTGCGCAGTACCCGGACGGGGAGGCGCTGGTGGTGCGCCATCAGCAGCTGCGTTACACCTGGCGGCAATTGGCCGAGGCCGCGGACCTGCACGCCAGAGCATTGCTGGCGCTGGGGCTGCAAGCCGGGGACCGCCTCGGCATCTGGGCGCCGAACTGTGCACAGTGGTGCATCAGCCAGGTTGCCACCGCGAAAATCGGCGTGATCCTGGTCAACATCAACCCGGCGTATCGCAGTTCCGAACTCGAATACGTGTTGAAGCAGTCCGGCTGCCAATGGCTGGTATGTGCCGGGGCCTTCAAGTCCTCGGACTATCACTCGATGCTGCAAGGCCTGGTGCCGGAGTTGGCGGAGCAATCCATCGGCAAGTTACAGAGCGGGCGGTTGCCGGAGTTGCGTGGCGTCATCAGCCTGGATGCACAGCCGCCGTCGGGGTTCCTGCCATGGTCGCAACTGGCCGATCTGGCGGGCAGCGTGACGGTCGAGCAACTGCATGAACGCCAGGACAGCCTGCATTTCGATCAGCCGGTCAATATCCAGTACACCTCCGGCACCACCGGTTTTCCCAAGGGCGCGACCCTCAGTCACTACAACATTCTCAACAACGGTTACATGGTCGGCGAAAGCCTGGGCCTGACCGCCGCGGATCGCCTGGTGATCCCGGTGCCGCTGTATCACTGCTTCGGCATGGTCATGGGTAACCTCGGCTGCATCACCCATGGCAGTACGATGATTTACCCGAACGACGCGTTCGATCCGTTGCTGACCCTCGGCGCCGTGGCCGAAGAAAAAGCCACCGCGCTGTACGGCGTACCGACCATGTTCATCGCCATGCTTGACCAACCGCAACGTGCCCAGTTCGACCTGTCGAGCCTGCGCACCGGGATCATGGCGGGTGCGACCTGTCCTATCGAGGTGATGCGCCGGGTCATCAGCGAAATGCACATGAGCGAAGTGCAGATTGCCTACGGCATGACGGAAACCAGTCCGGTGTCGCTGCAGACCGGTCCTTCAGACGATCTGGAACTGCGCGTGACCACGGTCGGCCGCACCCAGCCGCAACTGGAAAGCAAGATCATCGACGAAGCGGGCAACCTGGTGCCACGTGGCACCATCGGCGAGCTGTGCACCCGCGGTTACAGCGTGATGCTCGGTTACTGGAACAACCCCGAAGGCACGGCAGACGCCATCGATCAGGCAGGATGGATGCACACCGGTGACCTGGCAAGCATGAACGACGAGGGTTACGTGTGCATTGCCGGGCGCAACAAAGACATGATCATCCGTGGCGGTGAGAACATCTACCCACGGGAGCTGGAAGAGTTTTTCTTCACTCACCCGGCCGTTGCCGACGTGCAGGTGATTGGCATTCCTTGCTCGCGCTACGGCGAAGAGATCGTCGCCTGGATCAAGTTCCACCCCGGCCACAGCGCCACCGAGCAAGAGCTGCAAGCCTGGTGCAAGGAGCGCATTGCGCACTTCAAGACGCCGCGCTACTTCAAGTTCGTCGAGGAATTTCCGATGACGGTGACCGGCAAGATCCAGAAATTCAGGATGCGCGAGATCAGTATCGAGGAGCTCAAAGCGATACGGTAGGAGCTGCCGAAGGCTGCGATCTTTTAGGGTTGGCGAAGGTCAAGATCAAAAGATCGCAGGCTGCGCCAGCTCCTACAAGGTTGTGATTCTCTTGGAGATCTCAAACGCCAGACAGCACAAAGGGGAGCCGAAGCTCCCCTTTAATTTTCGTTGCGCGTGCTCTTTTTTTATTATTGAGGGTCGGTCTGTTTTTGTTTTTGGCAACCGTTGCCCTTTACCGCTGTTTTTGGCGATCCCCATTCGGGATCAAGAGCAAACGTATTTTTTTGAGCGCTGATCTACTTTCTCGCTGAGCGATCCAACCAGTACGGGAGCTACCTGAAGGTAGTTTTATTATTCTCTGTCCGGTTGCGGGTAACTCCGAAAAGCACCCTGAAAAGCACATCTTCTCCAAAAAAATCTGTTAGCTGCGTCTCTGCCGTGTTGTTTTTGTTATGTCAGAGTCGTTACGTCTTGTTTTTATTAGGTTTGCCGCAATTTTTTTATTCTTGTTATGCGATAGATATAGCAGGAGGCATGCCAACTTTTTAAAAGACTTTAAAATCAAAGGCTTGGAAAATTGTAGGGTTTTTCGCCTCAGGCAAAACCCTACAATTTGTTTCCGTGTTACTCGCTTGCGCCCACGTTTCGGACACAGCGGTAACACCCGGACACACACAGCGTACTCACTGTGCGCTGCGAGCCTTGGCCACGCGGGAACCGGTAGGGCGACCCAGGACCGTGCAAATCTGCTGACCGGCGAGCATCAAGGCGTCGAGGTCGATTCCGCTGTCGATGCCCAGGCCGTTGAGCAGGTAAACCACGTCTTCGGTGGCGACGTTACCGCTGGCGCCCCTGGCGTAGGGGCAACCGCCGAGACCGGCGATGGAACTGTCGAACACCGAGATGCCTTCCAGCAGGCTGGCATAGATGTTGGCCACAGCCTGGCCGTAGGTGTCGTGGAAGTGCCCTGCGAGTTTCTCCCGGGGCACATCTTTCGATACCACTTCAAACATCCTGCGGGTTGCGCCAGCGGTGCCGGTGCCGATGGTGTCCCCCAGCGAGACCTCATAGCAGCCCATGGCATACAACTCGCGGGCGACCACGGCGACCTGCTCCGGGGCGACGCTACCTTCATAGGGGCAGCCCAGCACACAGGACACATACCCGCGCACGGTTACGCCATGTTGTCTGGCGGCGTCCATGATCGGCCCGAAACGCTCCAGGCTTTCGCTGATCGAGCAATTGATGTTGCGCCGGGAAAACGCCTCGGACGCCGCCGCGAACACTGCGACTTCCTTGACCCCGGCGGCGAGGGCATCTTCGAAGCCGCGCAGGTTGGGGGCGAGCGCACCGTAGACCACGCCCGGTTTGCGCTGGATCTGCGCGAAGACCTCGGCGGAGCCGGCCATCTGCGGCACCCACTTGGGCGAAACGAAACTGCCGACTTCTATATAGCCGAGCCCGGCTGCGGTCAGCGCATCGACCAGTTGCACCTTGTCGGTAACACTGATGGGTTGGGCTTCATTTTGCAGGCCGTCGCGTGGGCCGACTTCGACAATGCGTACGTGGGTGGGGAGGGACATAAGAGATTCACCTGTAGTCATGGTGAGTGGGAATCTAATGTGGGAGCGGGCTTGCTCGCGAAGGCGCCGGGTCAGTCGACATCAGTGTTGAATGACAAACCGTTTTCGCGAGCAAGCCCGCTCCCACAGGGAATTGTGTCGGGTTACTGAACCGATTCCTGGCTTTTGAGCGTCTGCTCCAACGCCTGCACGCAGCGTTCTTCAGCGGTATCAAGCTCGAGTTTCATCTGTTCGATGTCGAGCATTTGCTGTTCAAGCTGCTCCCTGCGCTCGCTGATTTTCGCCAGCATGCTGTGCAGTTGCTTGGTGTTACCGCTGGACGGGTCGTAGAGTTCGATCAGTTCGCGGCATTCCGCCAGTGAGAAACCGATGCGCTTGCCCCGCAGGATCAGCTTCAGGCTGACCTTGTCGCGGGGCGAGTAAATGCGTTCCTGGCCACGGCGCTCGGGGCTGAGCAGGCCTTGCTCTTCATAAAAGCGAATGGCGCGGGTGGTGATGTCGAGCTCGCGGGCGAGGTCGGAAATGCTGTAGGTCTGGCTGCTCATGGGCGCGCTCGCAAAAGGTCATGGCGTTAAGCTAATGTCAGGTTGACGTTTACGTCAAGGGGCGAAAAAGGATCGCAGCCTGCGGCAGCTCCTACAGGAAAATGCATATCCATGTAGGAGCTGCCGCAGGCTGCGATCTTTTGAACGGCTTTACACCGTTTTAGTGTCGAGCTTTTTCTCCTGCGCCGTCACCTGCTGGCACAACTCGATCATCTGCTCGCGCATCCAGCGGTTTGCCGGGTCCTGGTCGGTGCTTTCGTGCCAGTAGAGGTGGGTTTCCACCGGCGGCACGTCGTTGACCGGCAGATTAAAGGCGTGCAGATCGTTACGGCGGGCAAAGCGTTCCGGCACGGTCATGACCATATCGGTCTGCTGCATCACCTGTGATGCCATCAGGTAATGCTGGGAGCGCAGGGCGATCTTGCGCTGGATGCCCATCTTGCCCAGCGCCAGGTCGACATAGCCGAGGCCGCTGCGGCGGCTGGAAATATGGATGTGGGTCAGGCCCAGGTAATCATCCAGCGTGAGTTTCTCCTTGCCCGCCAGCGGATGCCCCTTGCGCATGGCACACACGTAGCGGTCCTCCATCAACTTGACGTGACGCACCTGCGGGTCGGTGTTGAGCGGCGCATCCACCGCAAAGTCGAGGCGACCGGCCGCCAGCTCCTTGGTGGTTTCCCGGCGTTTGGACAGGAAACTTTCGATGATCACCGCTGGCGCCAGGCGGCGCAGGCGCTGGAACAGCGGCGGCAGGATCACCGCTTCGGTGAGGTCGGTCATGCTGATGCGATAGGTCTTGACCGCTTGCTGCGGGTTGAAAATACGGCTTTCCTGCACCGACACGCGCAGCAGCGAGAGCGCGTTGCGCACCGGGCCGATGATGTTCTGCGCCATGGGTGTGGGCACCATGCCTTGGGCGGTGCGCACGAACAACGGGTCGTTGAAGGTCTCGCGCAACCGGGCCAGAGCGTTCGACACCGCTGGCTGGGTAATGCCCACAATCTGCCCGGCACGGGTCAGGTTGGCTTCGGTGTAGATCGCGTCGAAGACGATGAAAAGGTTGAGATCGACCTTGCTCAGATTCATTACGCGGCTCTCTTATTGTGTGGGCGGACTGACCGTGACGATCAGTCGATCATATATCGGTGATGAATGTTTATACACGCCGAGAATAGGCTAGGTAAATTATCAACGCTGTTCTAGCATCGATACATGACCTAAACAACCTCCCCCAAGAAGGTATCTCGCTCATGGATTTCGCTTATTCGCCCAAGGTTCAGGAACTGCGTGAGCGCGTAACAGCGTTCATGGACACCTACGTCTATCCCGCCGAAGCCGTGTTCGAGCGTCAGGTCGCCGAGGGCGATCGCTGGCAGCCGACGGCGATCATGGAAGAACTCAAACTCAAGGCCAAGGCCGAGGGCCTGTGGAATTTGTTTCTGCCTGAGTCCGAGCTTGGCGCCGGCCTGACCAACCTCGAATACGCGCCATTGGCGGAAATCATGGGCCGTTCGCTGCTCGGGCCAGAGCCGTTCAACTGCTCGGCACCCGACACCGGCAACATGGAAGTGCTGGTGCGTTACGCCAACGAAGAGCAGAAACAGCGCTGGCTCGAACCCTTGCTGCGCGGCGAGATCCGCTCGGCGTTCGCCATGACCGAACCGGACGTAGCGTCCTCCGACGCCACTAACATGGCCGCCCGTGCCGTGCGCGATGGCGACGAGTGGGTGATCAACGGCAAAAAATGGTGGACGTCAGGTGCTTGCGACCCGCGCTGCAAGATCCTGATCTTCATGGGCCTGAGTAATCCCGACGCACCGCGCCATGCCCAGCACTCGATGATTCTGGTGCCGGTGGATGCGCCAGGCGTGAAGATCGTGCGTCCGCTGCCGGTGTTCGGATACGACGATGCGCCTCATGGTCACGCTGAAGTACATTTCGAAAACGTGCGGGTGCCGTACGAAAACGTCCTGTTGGGCGAAGGACGCGGCTTCGAAATCGCACAAGGTCGCCTTGGCCCTGGCCGGATTCACCACTGCATGCGTTCGATCGGCATGGCCGAGCGCGCACTGGAACTGATGTGCAAGCGCTCGGTGAGCCGTACTGCGTTCGGCAAGCCTCTGGCACGTTTGGGCGGCAACATCGACAAGATCGCCGACTCGCGGATGGAAATCGACATGGCACGTCTGCTGACGTTGAAAGCGGCGTACATGATGGACACTGTCGGCAACAAAGTGGCGAAAAGCGAGATCGCGCAGATCAAGGTCGTCGCGCCGAACGTGGCGCTGCGGGTGATCGACCGGGCGATCCAGATCCATGGCGGGGCAGGGGTTTCAAACGATTTCCCGCTGGCCTACATGTACGCGATGCAGCGCACCCTGCGCCTGGCCGACGGCCCGGACGAAGTGCACCGTGCGGCGATCGGCAAGTTCGAAATCGGCAAATATGTGCCGAAGGAGATGATGCGCAGCGGGAATTAAGAAAAGCTAAAAGTTCGCAGCCTTCGGCAACTCCTACAGGATATGCGTACATCTGTAGGAGCTGCCGAAGGCTGCGATCTTTTCAATACACCCAAACCTCAACCCGCCGATTCTTGATCCTTCCCTCATCGGCGCTATTGGCCGCCACCGGCATTTCGGCACCGAATCCGCGAATTTCGCGAAACACCACGCCGCTCTTCACCAACTCCCGTCGTACCGCCATGGCCCGCAGCTTCGAGAGCAGATCGGCGCGCGTCGGGTCGCTCTTGGCATCGCCAAAACCCACCAGTGTCACTTGCCCGGACATTTTGTCTTGCTGCTTTATATAGTCGAGCACTCGCGTCAGGTCTTGCCGCGCCTTGTTGTCCAGGCTGGCACTGCCTTCTTCGAAGCGAAAATTCACCGACAACCGTTGGGCATGACGACTGAGGGACTGGTATCCCTCGGGCATCAACGTATTGGGGGTAACGGCCATGGCCTGGACGGTCTGGGCAATAAACCCGTTGGCGGCGACAATCGCTTGCCCTTTGCTGCTTTGGGTATATGCCACCAGCGCTTGGGCCCAGGGATTTTTTTCCGTCGGTGGCAGGTAAAAGAACAACCGACGGGACAGCGGATAATCTTCGGTGGCAATCAGGCTGTTGAGCGGCGGCATGGCTTGTGATTGACCGTCGATAATGGCCACGGCCTTGGCTTGGCGCACGTAGGGCAAGCCGATAAAACCGATGCCTTGCGGGTCTGCGCTGACCGCATCGGACAGTTGCTCGCTGGACTCGAAGCGTTTCGCCGCGCTGCCGAGGGTTTTCCCACGGCCGCTAAGGACCAGTTCCTTGAAGGTGTCGTAGGTCCCGGACTGATCATCCCGCGCGTACAGATGAATCGGCCCGCCGCGACCGCCGATGTCTTCCCAGGACTTCACCTCGCCACTGAAAATGCGCGCCAGTTGCACGGTGTCGAGTTGGTTCAGCGGATTGTCCGGGTGAAGGATGATCGCCAGGCCATCGATGGCGATGACCTGTTCGGCGCTCGGGCTTTTCAGGTCGCCGAGGGATTGCAGGCTGGCCAGTTCGCTGTCCTTGATCGGGCGCGACGAGGCGGCCAGATCGGCGCTGGCTGTTTTTAGTGCGGTGAAACCGGTACTTGAACCGTGGGCCGCCACTTCCACCACGATCCGACGGCCCTGAACGGTTTCGCCAACGATGCGCAGTTCGTTGGCGGCGTTCGGGGTTTCCCGATGGATCTTGCGCAGGCCCTGTTCACTGAGCAGGCCCTCGACCAGCGCCGGTCCCAATGCCGCGCCGATGGTGTTGGAACCCTGAATCCGCAGCACCGTGCCGTGTTCGGGTGTCGGCAAGTCGCCGGCCGAGGCCGCTTGCGACAAGCCTGTGCACAGCATCATCAAGAACAACACGCGCAGCATCATGCCGGCACCTTACATAACCAAAGGAGGTGTCGGGAGATTAAGTCAGTAAGGTTTCCGAAAGATGACAGTCAAAAGATCGCAGCCTGCGGCAGCTCCTACGGGCATATGTAGGAGCTGCCGCAGGCTGCGATCTTGTGTTATTTAGCTCAATTCAAGCCAGATCGGCGCATGGTCCGAAGGTTTTTCCATGCCACGCAGTTCGTAGTCCACACCGGCGGCCTTCACCCGTGGCAGCAAGCCGTGGGAGGCGAGGATCAGGTCGATGCGCAGGCCGCGCTTGGGCTCGTCTTCGAAGCCACGGCTGCGATAGTCGAACCAGCTGAAGGTGTCGCTCACGTCCGGGTTCAGGTGACGGAAACTGTCCACCAGGCCCCAGTTCTTCAGGCGGGCCATCCACTCGCGCTCTTCCGGCAGGAAGCTGCATTTGCCGGTTTTCAGCCAGCGCTTCATATTGTCCGGACCGATGCCGATGTCGCAGTCTTCCGGGGAAATGTTCACATCGCCCATCACCACCAGCGGCTGGTCGTTCTTGAACTGGCTTTCCAGCAATTGCTGCAAGTCGCCGTAGAAGCGCTCCTTGGCCGGGAACTTGGTCGGGTGGTCGCGGCTTTCGCCCTGTGGGAAATAACCGTTCATGATGGTCACCGGCACACCGTTGGCGTCGGCGAAGGTGCCCCAGATGAAGCGCCGCTGGGCGTCTTCTTCATCGGTGGCAAAACCTTTATGCAGGGCCAGGGGCTCCTGGCGCGAGAGCAGGGCGACGCCGTAATGGCCTTTTTGCCCGTGGAAATACACGTGATAACCCAGGGCCTGCACCTCGGCCAGCGGGAACTGTTCGTCGTGGACCTTGGTTTCCTGCAAGCCGATCACATCGGGCTGGTGCTTTTCGATCAGCGCCGCCAGCTGATGGGGACGGGCACGCAGCCCGTTGATGTTGAAGGAAACGATCTTCATGGTCGGCAGTCCTGGCAAAAGGGCGATGCTAGCTGACATGTGGGAATCGGGCCAGTGTGGGGTGAGGGGATTCGGCTGTGCCTGTCAGTTGTGTATGGGCAGTGATGGCCCTTTCGCGAGCAAGCCCGCTCCCACAAAAGCAAGGCCGGCTCATCACCTGTGGGAGCGGGCTTGCTCCGGGCGGCGTTCCGACGAAGGCGATTACATTGCCTACACTCATTTCGGATCTGTAAGGAACTGTGTCAGCACCGACAGGCTCGTAACAACAAGAGCGCAGCCGCCCGAGCTGTGCTGGGGAGATCAACCGTCATGCCCGAAACCTCGACCGCCATCGCCGATATTCACATGCTCGACAGCGGTTACGCCCGCGAAGCGCGTTCGCTGCTGTACCAGGCTTATCGACACGAGCCGACCTTCGGCTATCTGTTCGAAGCCGAGCGCCCCGGCTATGAACAGCGGGTTCGCGCCACCGTGCGCGAACTGGTGAGCCAGCACTTTCTCCAGGACCTGCCGGCCATCGGCCTGCTGGTCAACGACCGCCTGATCGGCATCGCCCTGATCGCACCGCCGCAACGTCGTCTCGGCGTCACCGAAAGTTGGGCCTGGCGCCTGCGCATGGTGCTCAGCACGGGATTTCGCTGCACCCGTCGCTACCTCGAATATCACGCTGCCGTGGAGGCCTGCGTGCCGAACGAATCGGTGCACGTCCTGCCGTTGCTGGGGGTTCATCCACAGTTCCAGGGCAAACACTTCGGCGAACAACTGTTGCAAGCCGTGCACAACTGGTGCGCCGTGGATGAAAACTCACAGGGCGTGATCCTCGATACCGGGAACCCTCGCTACCTGGAGTTCTATAAGCGCCAGGGCTATCAGGAAATTGGTGAAGTTGCCGTAGGACCGATTCGCGAGCACGTGTTTTTTCACCCCAATCCCCAGGTGTTACATACTGCAACCGCTTGATCGGCGAACTTTCCGGGTAAGTCAGGCTCTATCACGCTCTCAAGCTCGTGATAGCATCCGCGCCTATGAAGTTTCCAGGAAGAATTACCAGTGGTGTGCTGATGCTGATGACCAGCTGCGCAGCGCTGGCACAAAGTGAATTGGATGTGCGGATCAAACCGTCCAATGATGAGCTGAAGGCCAATATCGAAGGCTATATCGGCAACCTCGGCGATCGCGATGAAGAAGCGTTGCTGCGCTTCAGCCGTGGCGCCGAAGAGCAGGCGCGTAAGGCCGCCCAGGCCTTGGGTTATTACCAGCCGCACATCGACAGCGAAGTGAAGGGCGGCGAAAAGCCGCGCCTGGTGCTTACGGTCGACCCCGGCGAGCCGGTGCACTTGCGCAACGTCACGGTGCGTGTCGACGGTCCGGCAGCTTCCCTCAAGGCCTTTCGAATCCCCAAGGGCGACACGCTCAAGCCCGGTGCCGTGCTCAACCATGGGCATTACGAGGACGCCAAGCGTCTGATCCAGAATCAGGCTTCGCGCTATGGTTTTTTCAGCGGCCGGTTCACCCGTTCAAAACTGTCGGTCGACCCCCGTGCCGGCGTCGCCGATATCGAACTGATCTATGAAAGCGGTCCGCGCTATACCCTGGGCAAGGTCAGTTTCGAGGGCGATACACCGTTCGATGACGACCTGCTGCAACGCATGGTGCCGTTCAAGACCGGCACGCCGTATGACTCGGAACTGATCGCCGAACTCAATCAGAACCTGCAATCGAGCGGCTACTTCGAAGGCGTTCGCGTGGACGCGGCACCCACGGCGTCCAGGGACGAAGCAATCCCGGTGGACGTCAAGCTCGAAACCCGCAAACCGCGGACCATGGGCCTGGGCCTTGGCTTTTCCACCGACGTCGGTCCACGGGCCAAGGCCAACTGGACCCGGCACTGGGTCAACGCGCAAGGGCACAGTTATGGCTGGGAAACCGAAGTCTCGGCACCTCGGCAAAACGTCGGGCTGTTCTACGACATTCCGCTGGACCCGCCCCTGACCGACAAACTGCGTTTTGCCGGTGGCTACCAGAATGAAGACATCGCCGATAAGGAAAGCCACAGCAAGCTGCTGACCCTCGGTCCCGAGTGGCACAGCAAGTTGCCCAGCGGCTGGCAACGGGTGGTATCGCTGAAGTGGCAGCGCGAGGATTACCAACTGGGCGACGACTCGGGACTCAGTACCTTGCTGATGCCCGGTGTGAGCTATTCGTACCTCAAAAGCGACAACCGCATCGACCCGCACAACGGCTATCGCCTGCAATTCGAATCCAAAGTGGCCAAGGAAGGTTTGGGTTCCGACAGCAACCTGCTCTACGGCACGGCATTGGTCAAAGGCTTGACCACGGTGTTCGATAAACACCGCTTCCTCGGGCGGGTGCAGGTCGGCGGCAGTGCCACCAACGGCTTCAAATCGGTACCGCCATCGTTGCGCTTCTTCGCCGGTGGTGACCAGAGCGTGCGTGGCTACGATTATCAGAGCCTGTCCCCGGAAAACTCCGACGGCGACCGCATCGGTGGTCGCTACATGGTCGCCGCCAGTGCCGAATATCAGTATTCCGTCGCCGAAAAATGGCGGGTCGCGACCTTTGTCGATCAGGGCAATGCCTTCAACACACTCGAACTGCCGAACCTCAAGACCGGGGTCGGTATCGGCGTGCGCTGGGTATCGCCGGTGGGGCCGATCCGCCTCGACCTGGCCCACGCGCTGGACGACGATGGCGGCATTCGACTGCACTTTTCCATGGGGCCTGAGCTGTGAAGCGTGGTTTGAAAGCAACACTGCTGACAATGGCTGCGCTGGTGGCAGTGGTTGTCCTGACGCTGGCCACGGTGCTGGGCACGGCGACGGGCAGCCTCTGGGCGTTGGGCTTCGTGCCGGGCTTGACCCTGGACAACTTCCAGGGCCGGTTGGGCGGGCAGTGGAGTGCCGATCGGGTGCTGTGGCAGCAGGACAGCAACCAGGTTGAGCTGAGCAAAGTGATTTTCGCCTGGTCGCCGTTGTGCCTGACGCGAATGACCCTGTGCATCGAGCAGTTGCAGGCCGATCAGGTCAGCCTGACGTTCCCGCCGGGTGCCGAAGAGCCAGACAGCGGCCCGATAACGCTCCCGGAACTCAAATTATCGTTGGCCCTCGAACTGGGGGAAATCAAGGTCGGCAGCCTGTTGTTCAACGGCAGCGAAGAACTCAAGGGTTTGCAACTGGCGGCGCACTGGACGACGGCCGGCTTGAAGATCGACGCGGTGTCGATACAGCGCGATGACCTGAGCCTGAACCTGTCCGGACTGCTGCAACCCTCCGGCAACTGGCCCCTCAGCGCCTCCGGCAAGCTGACGCTGTTGTCGACGCCAGAACCCCTGGCGCTGGCGCTGAAAGTCGATGGCGACCTGCTCAAGACCCTGAACCTGAAAGCCGACAGCAGCGGTTACCTCAACGGGCAACTGACCGGCGAACTGCAACCACTGGTGGAAAACCTGCCGGCCAAGGTACGGATCACCGCCGATGGCTTCAAGCCCAGTGCCGATCTGCCGGATACCCTGCAACTCAATCAGCTGGAACTCACCGGCGCTGGTGACCTGAAGAACGGCTACGCGCTGCTCGGCAAAGCCACGCTGCCCGCCGAGCAAGGTCCAGTCGCCCTGGCGCTGCAAGGCAAGGTTGACGCCAAGGGCGCGCAGATTGCCGCGCTGGACCTGACCGCCAACGACAAGCAAAGCCTCAAGCTCACAGGGCTTGTGGATTGGAGCAAGGGCCTGAGCGCCGAGGCGAAGATCGACTGGCTGGATTTCCCGTGGCACAGGCTCTATCCGCTTATCGACGAACCGCAAGTTGCGCTTCGCACGTTCACCGGCGAAGTCTCTTACACCGACGGCAAGTACCTCGGGCATTTCGTCGCCGCGGCGGACGGTCCGGCCGGCGCCTTCACCCTGGCCAGCCCGTTCGCGGGCGACCTGACGAAAATCTACCTGCAACAGATTCAACTCCAGGCCGGGCAGGGCAAGGCTGAGGGGCACCTGAACCTGCAATTCGCCGATGGCATTGCCTGGGACACCGCGCTGGACCTGTCGGCGATCAACCCTGCGTACTGGGTTGCGGAGCTGCCAGGCACACTGGCCGGGCCGTTGCGCAGCACGGGCGAGCTGAAAAACGAAACGCTCAGCCTCAATGCCGACCTGGATCTCAAGGGCAAGCTGCGCGGTCAGCCAGCGGTGATCCAGGCCAAGGCCGACGGCCGTGGCGAGCAATGGAACCTCAATACCCTGCAAGTTCGCCTCGGCGACAACAGCATCAGCGGCAAAGGCAGCCTGCAACAGAAACTCGCCGGCCAGATCGATCTCAAGCTACCGCGCCTGGCCCAGCTCTGGCCGCAACTGCGCGGCCAGCTCAATGGCCGCGTGGATGTCGCCGGCACGCTCAAGGCGCCCCAAGGCAAGCTTGACCTGCAAGGCTCGCAACTGGTTTTCCAGGACAATCGCCTGCAAAGCCTTAACCTGGACGCCACGCTGGACAGTGCGCAACGGGCGAAAATCGGCCTCAAGGGCAGCGGCATCCAGGCCGGCGACACTGCACTGGGAACCCTGACCGCCAGCGGCCAGGGCGACATCAAGAACCAGAAGCTGAGCCTCGACCTGCAAGGGCCGAAGCTGAAACTGGCGCTGGGGCTGGACGGTGCGCTGGACAAAGGCAACTGGCGCGGGCGCCTGGCCAGTGGTGATATCCAGGCCGGTGGCCAGGACTGGAAGCTGCAAGGGCCGGCGAAACTCGAACGCCTGGCGGACGGCAAGATCAGCTTTGGAGCCCATTGCTGGGCATCCGGCCAGGCCAGCCTGTGCGGTGAAGACTCGCGCCTGATGCCCGAGCCAAAGTTGCGTTATCACCTCAAGCAATTCCCGATCGACAGTCTCGCGCAGTGGTTGCCGAAGGATTTCGCCTGGCAGGGCCGGCTCAATGCCGACCTGCAACTGGACCTGCCGGCCAGTGGCCCGAACGGCCAGGTCAGCGTCGATGCCGGCGGCGGCACATTGCGCATCAAGGACAAGGACCAGTGGCTGGACTTCCCGTACCAGACCCTGAAACTCACCAGCAAACTCACGCCCAAGCGCATCGACAGCGAGCTCAACTTCGTCGGCGGCAAACTCGGCGAACTGATGGTGCAAGCGCAGCTCAATCCGCTGCCAAAGAACAAGCCGTTGAGCGGCTCGTTCCGTTTGAGCGGGCTGGACCTGTCGGTGGCGCGACCGTTCGTGCCGATGGTCGAGAAACTGACCGGGCGCTTGAATGGCAGCGGCACGATTTCCGGTGGGCTGCTGGCGCCGCAGGTCAATGGCAGTCTGCAACTCAGCGACGGTCAGATCTCCGGGCCTGAATTGCCGATGGAGCTGAAAAACCTGCACGTTCAAGCGCTCATCGCCGGTGAAAGCGTGCAATTGAACGGTGGCTGGAACAGCGGCAAGGCCGGGCAGGGCAGCCTGAATGGCAACATCTCCTGGGGCCAAGCGCTGGTGGTGGACCTGGCGCTCAAGGGGTCGCAACTGCCGGTCACCGTCGAGCCTTACGCCAAGCTGGAAGTGGCACCGGACCTGAAGATCTCGATGAAGGGCGACGAACTGGCCATCGCCGGCAAAGTGCTGGTGCCCAGGGGCGACATCACCATTCGCGAGTTGCCGCCGTCGACGGTCAAGGTTTCCGATGACACGGTGATCATCGGTCAGCAGACCGAGGAGGGCAAAGCACCGCTGGCAATGAAGATGGACATCGAAGTGCTGGTCGGCGAGGACAAGCTGAGCTTTGCAGGATTTGGCCTGACCGCAAATGTCCAGGGGCATGTGCACATCGGCGACAACATGGACACCCGCGGCGAACTGTGGCTTAACGACGGCCGATATCGCGCCTACGGCCAGCGGCTTTCGGTGCGCCGGGCGCGCTTGCTGTTTGCCGGGCCCATCGATCAGCCGTACCTGGACATCGAGGCCATTCGCAAGACCGACGACATCATCGCCGGCATTCGTTTGAGTGGCAGCGCCGAACAGCCGACCACGCAGATCTTCTCCGAGCCGGCCATGAGTCAGGAGCAGGCCCTGTCCTATCTGGTGCTCGGGCGTCCGCTGAGCAGCAATGGCGAAGACAACAACATGCTCGCCCAGGCGGCTCTCGGGTTGGGCTTGATGGGCAGCTCCGGGGTGACCAGCGGCATCGCCAAGAACCTGGGCATCCAGGACTTCCAGCTCGACACCCAGGGCAGTGGCGACGCCACCAGCGTGGTGGCCAGTGGCAATATTTCCGAAAAGCTCAGTCTGCGCTATGGCGTCGGCGTGTTTGAACCGGCCAACACCATTGCCCTGCGCTACAAGCTGAGCAAGAAGGTCTACCTCGAAGCCGCGGGTGGCGTGGCCAGTTCGCTGGATATCTTCTACAAGCGGGATTTCTAGTCCCTTCAAAATCAAAAGATCGCAGCCTTCGGCAGCTCCTACAGGGTTTTGTGTACACCTGTAGGAGCTGCCGAAGGCTGCGATCTTTTTGCTTATATCCGATGCCTTTAGTCAACTAAATACAAAGCTTCCTAACTATTGCGTTGACATTCGCTGCTTAGGCAGTAACATCTCGACATACATTCACTGCCTAGGCAGCTAATTGGTGGTCAGATGAAACATTTCTCTCCTGAAGATTTCCAGAATTGCCATCTCGGCCTGCTGCTCGGACGTGCTGCGCTGCTCAAGGACCGGATCATCGACACCCACATGGAACCCCACGGCATCACCGCCGCGCAGTTCAAAGTGTTGATCATCATCGCCCAGTTCGGCGTCGATTCGCCGGGCGAGTTGTGCCGTCACCTGTCCCTGGACAGCGGCTCGATGACGCGCATGCTCGATCGTCTGGAACAGAAAGGTTTCCTTGCCCGCCAACGCTCCGAGGCGGATCGCCGTCAGGTGCAGTTGGTACTGACCGAAGAAGGGCAGAAGCTGGCCGACCGCCTGCCGAACATCGGCGCCGAAGCCATGAATGAACTGGCCGGCGCCATCACTCCGGACGAACTGAAAACCCTGGAGCTGATCCTGAAGAAAATTCTGGTGGCAGCCGGTGACGCGATCACCCTGCTGCGGGTAGGTGACAAATGAGCAGTAACCCCTTGCGTACCGGCCTGAGCCTGGTGCTGTTGGCCATGAGTGTCGCCGGTTGCGCCAGTTACAGCGGCCTGAAAACCGAAGGTGTCAGCCTTGACGCGAAGACCCTCAAGGCCGGGCAATCCCTCAGCAGTGTGACGTTGTCACCCGCGGCCTGGCCGAAAAGCGACTGGTGGAAAAGCCTCGGCGACCCGCAACTCGACGGCCTGATCCGCGAGGCCCTGCGCGACAGCCCGGACATGCAGATCGCCGACGCCCGTGCCCATCAGGCCAGCGCTGCCGCTTCCGCCGCCGACGCCGAGCGGATGCCGACCCTGGATGCCAGCGCCGGTGTCAGTCGCTCACGCCTGGCGCGGGACCAGGATCCGCTCGGGCAGGGTGACGCGTACGCCACCGTGCGCAACATCAGCACCAGCTTCAACTACAACTTCGACCTGTGGGGCGGTCAGCGCGATGCCTGGGAAGCGGCCCTCGGCCAGGCCCGCGCCGCCGAAGTCGACCAGCAGGCTGCGCAACTGACCCTGGCCGCCGATGTCGCCCGGGCCTATAGCGATCTTGGCCAGGCACACATCGTCTATGACCTGTCCAGCGAAGACCTCAAGCGCACCCGGCAAATGCTCGACCTGAGCCAGCGACGCCTGACTGCCGGGATCGACAGCCAGTACCAGTTCCAGCAGACCGAAAGCCTGGAAGCCACTTCCCAGGCCAACCTGATCGACGCCGAAAAGCGCTTGAACAGCGCGAAAATCGCCCTGGCCGTTCTGCTCGGCAAAGGCCCGGACCGCGGCAATGAAATTGCCCGCCCGAACATTCTTCAGCCGGGTGCGGTAGCGCTACCTTCGGTGCTGCCGGCCGAGTTGCTCGGGCGCCGCCCGGACCTGGTGGCCGCGCGCTGGCGCGTCGAAGCGGCGAGCAAAAGCATCGACGCCGGCAAGACCCGGTTCTATCCCAACCTGAACCTCAGCGCCGCTGCCGGTGCCGAATCCTTGCTGGGCGATGCGATGTTTGGTTCGGCCAGTCGTTTCTTCAACATTGCACCGACGATCTCGGTGCCAATCTTCGACGGTGGCCGCCTGCGTGCCGACCTCGATTCGCGCGACGCCGATTACGACCTCGCCGTGGCGCAGTACAACAAAAGCCTGGTCAAGGCGCTGGGGGATGTCAGTGACAGCATCAACCAGTTGCGTGATATCGGTCGGCAGATCGCTGCCCAGCGGCACGCCACCGACATCGCCCAGGATTCCTACAACACCGTGGTCCAGCGTTACGGTTCCGGCATCGGCAACTACCTGGACGTGCTCAGCATCGAGCAGCAATTGCTCCAGGCCCAGCGCCAGCTGGCCAACCTGAATGCCGAGCAGATTGACCTGTCGATCCAACTGATGCAGGCGCTGGGCGGCGGTTTCCAGCCTGAGGCCATCGCCTCGGCCAGCGCCACGCCAGCCACGTTGACCCACTAATTCAAGGAACTTGTCATGGCCACTGCCGATACGACCCAACCTCCTGAAAACACCCAGGGCAACCCCAATTCGGGAAAGCGCAAGTTCATGCTGCTGGTCCTGGCCGCCGCCGTCGTGCTCGGTGGCGCGGGCGTCTGGGCCTACCACGAGTTCTACGGGCGCTGGAGCGAAAGCACCGACGACGCCTATGTGAACGGCAACGTGGTGGAAATCACCCCGCTGGTCACTGGCACCGTGGTCAGCATCGGCGCCGATGACGGCGATCTGGTCCATGAAGGCCAGGTGCTGGTGAACTTCGACCCGAACGACGCCGAAATCGGTCTGCAAAATGCCCAGGCCAACCTGGCGCGTACCGTGCGCCAAGTGCGTGGCTTGTACAGTGATGTGGATGGCATGAAGGCCCAGGTCAACGCCCAGAAAGCCGAAGTGCAAAAGGCCCAGGACAACTTCAGCCGGCGCAAGAATCTCGCCGCCGGCGGGGCAATTTCCCAGGAAGAGCTGTCCCACGCCCGCGATGACCTGACCTCGGCGAAAAACGCCCTGGCCAATGCCGAACAGAAGCTCAAGACCACCAGTGCGCTGGTCGATGACACCGTGGTTTCATCGCACCCGGACGTGATGGCCGCCGCCGCGCAACTGCGTCAGGCCTATCTGAACAACTCGCGCAGCGTCCTGATTGCACCGGTCACCGGTTACGTGGCCAAGCGTTCTGTACAGCTTGGTCAGCGTGTACAACCGGGTACCGCGCTGATGGCGGTGATTCCCCTGGATCAGCTGTGGATCGACGCCAACTTCAAGGAAACCCAGCTGCGCGACATGCGCATCGGCCAGCCAGTGGAGATCGAGACTGACCTGTACGGCAGTAGCGTGAAATACAGCGGCACCATCGACAGCCTCGGCGCCGGGACCGGCAGCGCCTTTGCCCTGCTGCCGGCGCAGAACGCCACCGGCAACTGGATCAAGATCGTGCAGCGCGTGCCGGTGCGGGTCCACGTCAACGCTGAGGAGCTGGCCAAACACCCGTTGCGGGTCGGTCTGTCGACCATGGTCGATGTGGACCTGCACGACCAGAGCGGGCCAGTGCTGGCGCAACAGCCGCCGCAAAAGGCTTCGTTCAGCACCAATGTCTACGACCGTCAGTTGGCCGAGGCCGATGCGATGATCACCCAGCTGATCCACGACAACAGCGCAGCGGTCAGCAAGACCGCGCAACGCTGATATGCCATTACATCGACCCTGTGGGAGCGGGCTTGCTCGCGAAGGCGGAGCGTCAGGCGACATCCATGTCGAGTGTGCCGACCTCTTCGCGGGCAACCCCGCTCCCACAGGGTTAGCTGCGTCTGTAACAGGCACAGCGCCAGATCAGCTCCAAAGGATTCGCGATGAGCAATAACGCGTCTTTCACACCGCCCAGCCTGTTGCTCAGCACCATCGGCCTGTCGCTGGCGACCTTCATGCAAGTGCTCGACACCACCATTGCCAACGTGGCGCTACCGACGATTTCCGGCAACCTGGGCGTGAGCTCGGAGCAGGGCACCTGGGTCATCACCTCGTTCGCCGTGAGCAACGCCATCGCCTTGCCGCTGACCGGTTGGCTCAGTCGGCGTTTCGGCGAGGTGAAGCTGTTTGTCTGGTCGACACTGCTGTTCGTGCTGGCTTCGTTCCTGTGCGGGATTTCCACCTCGATGCCGGAACTGGTGGGCTTCCGGGTACTGCAAGGGGTAGTGGCCGGGCCGCTGTACCCGATGACCCAGACCCTGCTGATTGCGGTTTACCCCCCGGCGAAGCGGGGGCTGGCGCTGGCGCTGCTGGCGATGGTCACGGTGGTCGCGCCGATTGCCGGGCCGATCCTCGGTGGCTGGATCACCGACAGCTACAGCTGGCCATGGATTTTCTTCATCAACGTGCCGATCGGCCTGTTCGCGGCATGGGTAGTGACCCAGCAGATGAAAAAGCGCCCGGTGGTCACCAGCCGCCAGCCGATGGATTACGTCGGTCTGATCGCACTGATCATTGGCGTCGGGGCGCTGCAGATCGTGCTCGACAAGGGCAACGATGCCGATTGGTTCGAATCCAGCTTCATCGTGATCGGCTCGGTGATTTCGGTGGTGGCCCTGGCGTTTTTCGTGATCTGGGAAATGACCGACGAACACCCGGTGGTCAACCTGCGCCTGTTCGCCCATCGCAATTTCCGCTACGGCACCATCGTGCTGATCCTGGGTTATGCCGGGTTCTTCGGGATCAACCTGATCCTGCCGCAGTGGCTGCAAACGCGACTGGGCTACACCGCGACCTGGGCCGGTTTTGCGGTGGCGCCGCTGGGGATCCTGCCGGTGCTGCTGGCGCCGTTTGTCGGCAAATACGCACCGAAATTCGACATGCGCCTGCTGGCGGGCGGGGCGTTCCTGGCCATCGGCCTGAGCTGTTTCATGCGAGCAGGCTTCACCAATGAGGTGGACTTCCAGCACATCGCCATGGTGCAGCTGTTCATGGGGATCGGCGTGGCGCTGTTCTTCATGCCGACCCTGACCATCCTGCTCTCGGACCTGCCGCCGAGCCAGATTGCCGACGGCTCCGGCCTGGCGACGTTTTTGCGGACCTTGGGCGGCAGTTTTGCGGCGTCGCTGACGACCTGGATCTGGATTCGACGGGCTGATCAGCATCACGCCTACCTGACCGAAAGCATCACCCCGTTCGATCCGGCGACTCGCGAAGCATTGACCAACCTGGGCGGGGCAGGGGCCAAGGCCTACACGCAGCTGGAGCAGACTGTGATCAGTCAGGCGTACATCATGTCCACGGTGGACTACTTCACCCTGTTGGGCTGGATGTTCATGGGTTTGATACTGATTGTGTGGCTAGCCAAGCCGCCGTTTACTGCCAAGGCGGGGCCTGCTTCGGCAGGGCACTGACTAGCCAAGATCGCAGCCTTCGGCAGCTCCTACAGAGGCATGTGTACACTCTGTAGGAGCTGCCGAAGGCTGCGATCTTTTGATCTTTAAGGCGCTGCGAAATCAAACGGCGCCAGCGCAAACCCTTGCTCATCCACCTGCAACGCCCACCCTTGACGATCCCAATCCCCCAGCACAATGCGCCTGGCCGCTTGCTCGCCAAGCTGCAACTTGTGAATCGCGGGACGGTGGGTGTGCCCGTGGATCAAGGTCTTCACGCCGTATTCCTGCATGATCCGCGGAATCTCTTCGGGCGTGACATCGACAATGTCGTTGGCCTTCATCCGCGTTTGCGCGCGGCTTTCACTGCGCAGCTTGCGCGCCAGCTTGTGCCGGGTGCGCAGCGGCAGATGCCGCAGGATGAACAGGGTAATCGGGTTGCGCAGGTAGCGACGCAGCTTCATATAGGCTTCGTCGCGGGTGCAGAGGCTGTCGCCGTGCATCAGCAGCACCGGCTCGCCGTTGAACTGCACGACACTCGGATCTTTCAGCAAGGTGCAGCCGGCTGCTTTGCAGAAGGCCTTGCCGAGCATGAAGTCGCGATTGCCGTGCATCAGGAAAATGGCCGTGCCGCTGTCGCTTAACTCGCGCAGGGCCTGGCAGATGGAGCGCTGGAAGGGTGTCATGGCGTCGTCGCCAATCCACACCTCGAAGAAGTCGCCCAGAATGTACAACGCACTCGCCGAGCGGGCGCGTCCGGCGAGCAAATCCAGAAACGCCCGGGTAATGTCCGGGCGCTCCTCTTCCAGATGTAAATCTGAAATCAGCAATATCACTCAATGATCTCGGCTTTCTCGATGATCACGTCGTCTGCTGGTACGTCCTGGTGGCCGGACTTGGAAGTGGTGGCCACGCCTTTGATCTTGTCGACAACGTCGGTGCCTGCGGTCACTTTACCGAATACCGCGTAGCCCCAGCCCTGAACGTTCTTGCCGCTGTGGTTCAGGAAGCTGTTGTCGGCCACGTTGATGAAGAACTGTGCGGAAGCCGAATGCGGCTCCATGGTGCGGGCCATGGCGACGGTGTACTTGTCGTTGGAAAGACCGTTGTCAGCTTCGTTCTGGATGCTTGGGCGCTTGTCTTTCTTTTCTTTCATGCCTGGCTCGAAACCGCCGCCCTGGATCATGAAGTTACCGATGACACGGTGGAAAACGGTGTTTTCGTAGTGACCGGCTTTAACGTACTCGACGAAGTTGGCCACGGTGATCGGGGCCTTCTCGGCGTTCAGTTCGAGGACGATGTCGCCGTGGTTGGTAGTCAGTTTGACTTGGGTCATGATCAACACTCTTTTAGGGAGAAGCATACTTTATGAATTCGTGGTTTTGGGAGGTTCCATCCCGCAACCGGTTCAGCCTGTCTCGGCCAAGGTGCGCAGTTTAGCGTGACAGGCGCGAATTTCGAGGCTGTTTTTTCATTTACGGCCTATTAAATGCGACGGTTTACAGAGTGCGCTCTGTCAGGTACTTGACGGCATCGGCTATGATAGCGGCTTTGTTTTGTCCGGCCTTCATTACGGCCACGCACTTGTACGTTCAAGGATCCTATGAGCAAGCCCACTGTCGACCCTACCTCGAATGCCAAGACCGGCCCTGCCGTGCCGGTCAACTTCCTGCGGCCGATCATCCAGGCAGACCTGGACTCGGGCAAGCACACGCAGATCGTCACCCGTTTCCCGCCTGAACCCAACGGCTACCTGCACATCGGCCACGCCAAGTCGATCTGCGTGAACTTCGGCCTGGCCCAGGAGTTCGGCGGCGTCACGCACCTGCGTTTCGACGACACCAACCCGGCCAAGGAAGACCAGGAATACATCGACGCGATCGAAAGCGACGTCAAATGGCTGGGCTTCGAATGGTCCGGCGAAGTGCGCTACGCCTCGCAGTATTTCGACCAGTTGCATGACTGGGCGGTGGAGCTGATCAAATCCGGCAATGCCTACGTCGACGACCTGACCCCTGAGCAAGCCAAGGAATACCGTGGCAGCCTGACCGAGCCGGGCAAGAACAGCCCGTTCCGCGAGCGCAGCGTCGAAGAGAACCTGGACCTGTTCGCCCGCATGAAAGCCGGCGAGTTCAAGGACGGTGCGCGGGTGCTGCGGGCCAAGATCGACATGGCCTCGCCGAACATGAACCTGCGTGACCCGATCATGTATCGCATCCGTCACGCGCACCACCACCAGACCGGTGACAAGTGGTGCATCTACCCGAACTACGACTTCACCCACGGTCAGTCGGACGCCATCGAAGGCATCACCCATTCGATCTGCACCCTGGAGTTCGAAAGCCACCGTCCGCTGTACGAGTGGTTCCTCGAGCATCTGCCGGTGCCGGCCAACCCGCGCCAGTACGAGTTCAGCCGCCTGAACCTGAACTACACCATCACCAGCAAGCGCAAGCTCAAGCAGTTGGTCGATGAAAAGCACGTCAACGGTTGGGACGACCCGCGCATGTCCACGCTGTCGGGTTTCCGCCGCCGTGGCTACACGCCGAAATCGATCCGCAACTTCTGCGAAATGATCGGCACCAACCGTTCCGACGGCGTGGTGGACTTCGGCATGCTCGAATTCAGCATCCGTGACGACCTCGACCACAGCGCCCCGCGCGCCATGTGCGTGCTGCGTCCGTTGAAAGTCGTGATCACCAACTACCCGGAAGGCCAGGTCGAGAACCTCGAACTGCCGTGCCACCCGAAAGAAGACATGGGCGTGCGCGTCCTGCCGTTCGCTCGCGAAATCTACATCGACCGTGAAGACTTCATGGAAGAGCCGCCGAAGGGCTACAAGCGCCTGGAACCGGCCGGTGAAGTGCGCCTGCGCGGCAGCTACGTGATCCGTGCCGACGAAGCGATCAAGGACGCCGATGGCAACATCGTCGAACTACGCTGCTCGTACGATCCGGACACCCTGGGCAAGAACCCGGAAGGTCGCAAGGTCAAAGGCGTGGTTCACTGGGTACCGGCCGCGGCCAGCGTCGAGTGCGAAGTGCGTCTGTACGATCGTCTGTTCCGTTCGGCCAACCCAGAGAAGGCCGAAGACAGCGCCAGTTTCCTGGACAACATCAACCCTGATTCGCTGCAGGTACTCACCGGTTGTCGTGCTGAACCCTCGTTGGGCAATGCACAGCCGGAAGACCGTTTCCAGTTCGAGCGCGAAGGTTACTTTGTTGCTGATTTGAAGGACTCGAAACCAGGTCAGCCGGTATTCAACCGTACCGTGACCCTGCGTGATTCGTGGGGCCAGTGATTTAGCGTCAAGGAACTAACGTGCTAACGATCTACAACACGCTCACCAAGAGCAAAGAAGTCTTCAAGCCGCTCGATGGCAACAATGTGCGCATGTACGTGTGCGGCATGACCGTGTACGACTACTGCCACATTGGTCATGGCCGCAGCATGGTCGCGTTCGACCTGGTGACCCGCTGGTTGCGGTTCAGCGGTTACAACCTGACTTATGTGCGCAACATCACCGACATTGAAGACAAGATCATCAATCGTGCGAAGGAGAACGGCGAGCCGTTCGACGCGCTGACCGAACGCATGATCACCGCGATGCATGAGGACGAGGCGCGCCTCAACATCCTCAAGCCGGACATGGAACCACGTGCCACGGATCACATTCCGGGCATGCTGAGCATGATCCAGACCCTGATCGACAAGGGTTATGCCTACGCCCCGGGCAATGGCGACGTGTACTACCGCGTCGCCAAGTTCATGGGTTACGGCAAGCTGTCGCGCAAGAAGATCGAAGACTTGCGCATTGGCGCACGGATCGAAGTCGACGAGTCCAAGCAGGACCCGCTGGACTTCGTGCTGTGGAAAGCCACCAAGCCGGGCGAGCCGAGCTGGGAATCGCCATGGGGCGCCGGGCGTCCGGGCTGGCACATCGAGTGCTCGGTGATGTCCACCTGCTGCCTGGGCGAGACTTTCGACATTCATGGTGGCGGCAGCGACCTTGAGTTCCCGCACCACGAAAACGAAATCGCCCAGAGCGAAGCGGCCACCGGCAAGACCTACGCCAACGCGTGGATGCATTGCGGCATGATTCGCATCAATGGCGAGAAGATGTCCAAGTCCTTGAACAACTTCTTCACCATTCGCGACGTGCTCGACAAGTACCACCCGGAAGTCGTGCGTTATCTGCTGGTGTCGAGCCACTACCGCAGCGCGATCAACTATTCGGAAGACAACCTCAAGGACGCCAAGGGCGCCCTGGAGCGTTTCTACCATGCGTTGAAGGGCCTGCCGAGCGTGGCACCGGCTGGCGGCGAAGCGTTCGTCGAGCGCTTCACCCAGGTGATGAACGACGACTTCGGCACGCCGGAAGCCTGTGCGGTGCTGTTCGAGATGGTCCGCGAGATCAACCGCCTGCGTGAGAGCGATCTCAACGCAGCGGCCGGTCTGGCAGCCCGTTTGAAAGAACTGGCCAGTGTGCTGGGTGTGTTGCAGCTGGAAGCCGATGACTTCCTGCAAGCCGGCGCCGAAGGGCGCGTGGACGCAGCTGAAGTCGAGGCGCTGATTGCTGCGCGCCTGGCGGCGCGTGCCGGTAAAGACTGGGCCGAATCCGACCGCATCCGCGACCAGCTCACCACGATGGGCGTGGTGCTGGAAGACGGCAAGGGCGGCACGACCTGGCGTCTGGCTGACTGATTGCTTGATCCGCTGTAAAACAAAACCCGCCTTGTGCGGGTTTTTGTTTTTTTAAAGTCAAGAGATCGCAGCCTTCGGCAGCTCCTACAGGGAGTGCATCGTACCAATGTAGGAGCTGCCGAAGGCTGCGATCTTTTGATCTTCGCTTTCAACCTTCCAACTGGCGCAACCGCTTGTAAAGGGTATTGCGACTAACCCCCAACCGCCGGGCCAGATACGAAATATTCCCCCCCGCCGCCTGCAACTGCCGATTCAAATCCTCGGCATCATTCAGATCCACGGCC
Organism: Pseudomonas monachiensis; assembly: GCF_047345015.1. NCBI lineage: Bacteria > Pseudomonadati > Pseudomonadota > Gammaproteobacteria > Pseudomonadales > Pseudomonadaceae > Pseudomonas > Pseudomonas monachiensis. The sequence goes on along the minus strand of NZ_CP178857.1, from coordinate 3,962,919 downwards.
AACGGTTCCGGCGTATCGACCGGCTCCATCTCCAGATCGACAAAAAAATCATCCGGCAAATGCTCCGGCCTTATCGGCTGTTCCTCGGCCATCGCCAGCGCCACCTGCATCACGCTGCTGACCTGGCGCAAGTTCCCCGGCCACGGGTGGCGGTCGAACAACTCCAATACCTCGCGGCTCAGTCCAGCCCATTGGCTGGGTTCGCGATGCTGTTCCCACAGGCGTTTAAAAAGCGCTTCTTTGTCGCTGCGTTCTCTTAATGGTGGCAGTTCCAGGGTCAGGCCACCGATGCGGTAATACAGGTCTTCACGAAACCGCCCCAGTTGTACCTGTTCGCGCAACGAGCGATTGGTCGCGGAAATGATGCGCAAGTCCACAGGGAACAACTCGCTGCTGCCCACCGGCTGCACGCAACGCTCCTGCAACACCCGCAACAGGCGCGCTTGCGTTGGCAGTGGCATGTCACCGATTTCATCAAGGAACAGCGTGCCCTTGTCAGCCTTTCGAATCAGCCCGATGCTGCCTTTCTGGTTGGCGCCGGTGAATGCGCCTTTCTCATAACCGAACAACTCGGACTCCACCAGTTCGGCGGGAATCGCTGCACAGTTGACGGCAATGAACGCTTGTTTGCTGCGCGAGCTGGCCTGATGCAGGGCTTTGACGAACACTTCCTTGCCGACCCCGGTTTCACCGTGGATCAGCAAGGGAATGTCTTTTTCCAGCAAGCGCTCGGCCTGACGCACGGCTTTTTCCACGCGACTGTCGCCGAAATGCAGGGTGTTGAGGCTGATGGAAGCGGGTGCGGCTACAACCGGCTCCGCGAATACTCGGGGTTGAATCGATGCCTGTTTCGGCCGCTTCAACAGGCACTGGAAGCGATTGCGTCCCGAGGTTTGCAGGGCGAAGGGCAGGCCGTCGGGCTGGTTCAGCAATTCCAGCAGCGAGACCTTGAACAGGCTTTCGACACTGACCCGCGACAGGCTGATGCCCAGCAGATTGTCGGCCCGGCGGTTGGCCGACAGCACCTGTCCGGTCTCATCGAATATCAGCAAGCCCGCCCATTGGCTGTCGAGGTTGTTTAGCCCGGTGTTGAACGTCAGCTGGAAATGCTGGCCATGGAACAGGTTGAGGATCAGCCGGTTTTCCACGGTCTGGCTCATCATCTTGACCATGCCCAGGGTGTGGGAGGGCGGCAGGTAGCTGTCGCTGGAAACGTCCAGCACCGCGATCACCTTGCGCTCGGCATCGAAAATCGGCGCGGCGGAACCGGTCATGAAGCGGTTGGCCTTGAGGAAATGTTCGTCATGTTCGATGTGCACCGCTTGTTCGCAGGCCAGGGCGGTACCGATGGCGTTGGTGCCGGTGCAGCGCTCCATCCAGCTGGCGCCGGCGCTGAAACCCCGGGCCAGTTTCGGTTCGATAAAGCGCTGGGTGCCCCAGGACGTCAGCACCTGGCCCTGATGGTCGGCGAGCATGATCAGGCAATTGGAATTGCTCAGGATGTTCTCGTAGTAGGGCAGCACTTCCTGATGGGTGGTTTGCACCAGTGAGTGCTGGCTCTCCAGCAGTTGCGCGATGCCCTGGGCCGGCAATTGGTCGAATGCCGGCGTGCTCTGGTGATCGAGGCCGAACGCGCGGCAGCGGGACCAGGAGTCCTGGATGATGGCGTCGTGGGATAGCGCGGTGGCAGGTACGGCCATGACAGTCAGCCTCTGAATCAGCATTTTTATTGTTTTTATGGTGCATGCGATCCCCTGTAGGAGCTGCCGCAGGCTGCGATCTTTTGATCTTAAAAAACAAAATCAAAAGATCGCAGCCTGCGGCAGCTCCTACAGGGGTCGTGAACAGTCCATAGAGTGTTGTTCACTATTGTTCATTGTCAATCGGTGAGCTGTTCAATTGTTCATTTGTGATTGTTCATTTGTGTTCAGCATCGAACGCGGTTTTGCCGTCATCTTCGGGAATTTCAAGCGCAATCAATAGCTTGAGTTTTTTGGCACGGATTTCGCTTTAGAGCTCCGGTCGCTTGACTCCAATAATAAAAAGGCCGAGCCATGTCACTCACCCTGGAGCACGTCAGCCGCACCGTCGAGGGCCAGACCTGGATCGACGATGCCAACCTGAGTTTTGAACCCGGTTCCTTCAACGTTTTGCTGGGACGCACCTTGTCCGGCAAGACCAGCCTGATGCGCCTGATGGCCGGTCTGGACAAGCCCGACAGCGGTCGCATCCTGATGAACGGCGTCGACGTCACCCAACGCCCCGTGCGCTTGCGCAATGTGTCGATGGTCTATCAGCAGTTCATCAACTACCCGACCATGACGGTGTTCGACAACATCGCCTCGCCGCTGCGTCAGGCCGGTGTATCCAGCGAGCTGATCCAGAACAAGGTGCTGGAAACCGCGAAGATGCTGCGCATCGAGAAGTTTCTCAAGCGCTATCCGCTGGAGCTTTCCGGCGGTCAGCAACAACGCACGGCCATGGCCCGGGCGCTGGTCAAGGACGCCGAACTGATCCTTTTCGACGAGCCGCTGGTGAACCTCGACTACAAGTTGCGCGAAGAGCTGCGCCAGGAAATGCGCGAGCTGTTCAAGGCGCGCCATACCATCGCGATCTACGCCACCACCGAGCCCAATGAAGCCCTGGCCCTGGGCGGCACCACCACCATTCTTCACGAAGGCCGGGTGATCCAGAGCGGCCAGTCCGCCTCGGTCTACCACCAGCCGCAAACGGTGCTGGCGGCGGAGCTGTTCTCCGAGCCGCCGATCAACCTGATGCCGGGACGCATTGCCGGCAACGAAGTGAGTTTCGCCAACTTCGTGCACTTCCCGCTGAACGTCGATCTGCGCCCGGTGGGTGAGGGCGAGTTCCGTTTCGGCGTGCGCCCCAGCCATATCTCGCTGGTGCCGAGCAACGACGACGACCTCGAATTGGCCGTGACCGTCGAAGTCGCGGAAATCAGCGGCTCGGAAACCTTCCTGCATGTGCGCAACGAGCACTTCCTGCTGGTGCTGCACTTGCCGGGTGTCCACGAATACGACGTCGATGCGCCGATCCGCATCTACATCCCGACCCATAAACTGTTTGTGTTCGATACGCAGGGGCGGCTGGTCCAGGCGCCGGGCCGGCGTGTCACGAGGGTTGCCTGATGGCCGAAATCCGTTTGCAGAACCTCGCCCACAGCTACACCAAGACCCCGTCGGGACCGGAGGACTACGCGATCCGCGAGATGGACCACATCTGGGAGCAGGGCGGCGCCTATGCCTTGCTCGGTCCGTCGGGCTGCGGTAAATCAACCTTGCTCAACATCATTTCCGGGCTGCTCAGCCCGTCCCAGGGCCATGTGCTGTTTGACGGCAAAGCGGTCAACAACCTGACCCCGGAAAAGCGCAACATCGCCCAGGTTTTCCAGTTCCCGGTGGTCTACGACACCATGACGGTGTTCGACAACCTGGCCTTCCCGCTGCGTAATCAGGGCATGGCCGAGGCCAGGGTTCATAGCAAGGTGCAGGAAATCGCCGAAGTCCTCGACCTGCAGAACCTGCTGAGCAAAAAGGCCCGCAACCTCACCGCCGACGAAAAACAGAAAGTCTCCATGGGCCGCGGGCTGGTGCGTGACGACGTGTCGGCGATCCTCTTCGACGAGCCGCTGACGGTGATCGACCCGCACCTGAAGTGGAAACTGCGGCGCAAGCTCAAGCAGATCCACGAGCAGTTCAACATCACCATGGTCTACGTCACCCACGATCAGCTGGAGGCCTCGACCTTCGCCGACAAGATTGCGGTGATGTACGGCGGCCAGATCGTGCAGTTCGGCACGCCAAGGGAATTGTTCGAGCGCCCGAGCCACACCTTTGTCGGCTACTTCATCGGCAGCCCCGGGATGAACCTGATCGAGGTGCAGCCGCAACCGGGCGGTGTCGGTTTTGCCTCCACGCACCTGCCGCTGTCGGAAGCGATGCAGCAACGTATTGCCGAGTCCGGGTGGAAAACCCTGAAGGTCGGCATTCGTCCGGAGTTCGTCCATGTGTGGGACGAAGCCTTTGATGACGCGCTGCGGGCACAGGTCGTACACGTCGAAGACTTGGGCACCTACAAGATCATGACCCTCGATCTCGATGGCGCGCCGCTGAAAGTGCGCCTGGCCGAAGACAAACCTGTGCCGCAAGGCACGGCCTACATCAGCTTTCCGGCGCAATGGCTGATGGTCTACGCCGATGAATTCCTGCTCGAAGCCAATGCCAACCAAGAGGCGCAGCCATGAACAAGGTGCACAACAACAAGGCCTGGTGGCTGGTGCTGCCCGTGTTCCTGCTGGTGGCGTTCAGTGCGGTGATCCCGATGATGACCGTGGTCAACTACTCGGTGCAGGACATTTTCGATCAGTCCAGCCGCTACTTCGTCGGCGCCGACTGGTACAAGCAGGTGCTGCTCGATCCGCGCCTGCACGACTCGTTGCTGCGCCAGTTCATCTACTCGGCCTGCGTGCTGTTGATCGAAATCCCCCTGGGGATTGCGATTGCCCTGACCATGCCGACAAAGGGGCGCTGGTCGTCAGTGGTGCTGATCATCCTGGCGATTCCGTTGCTGATCCCGTGGAACGTGGTCGGCACCATCTGGCAGATCTTCGGCCGGGCCGACATCGGTCTGCTGGGGGCGAGCCTCAAGGCCATGGGTATCAGCTACAACTATGCGGCGAACACCATGGACGCCTGGGTCACCGTGCTGGTGATGGACGTCTGGCACTGGACCTCGCTGGTGGCGCTGCTGTGCTTCTCCGGACTGCGGGCGATTCCGGATGTGTATTACCAGGCGGCACGGATCGACCGGGCTTCGGCCTGGGCGGTGTTCCGGCATATCCAGCTGCCCAAGCTCAAGAGTGTGCTGCTGATCGCCGTGATGCTGCGCTTCATGGACAGCTTCATGATCTACACCGAGCCGTTCGTGCTCACGGGTGGCGGTCCGGGCAATTCCACGACCTTCTTGAGCCAGACCCTGACGCAAATGGCGATCGGGCAGTTCGACCTCGGTCCGGCCGCCGCATTCTCGCTGGTGTACTTCCTGATCATCCTGTTGGTGTCCTGGCTGTTCTACACCGCCATGACTCACTCCGACGCCAACCGCTGAGGCCCGCCATGAGCAAGAGAAAGCTGATCCCACTGCTGCTCTACATCCTGTTCCTGCTGGTGCCGATCTACTGGCTGTTGAACATGTCGTTCAAGAGCAACGGCGAAATCCTCGGCGGCCTGACACTTTTCCCACAGGACTTCACACTGGCGAACTACAAGGTGATCTTCACCGATCCGAGCTGGTACACCGGCTACATCAACTCGGCGTACTACGTGAGCCTGAACACGATCATTTCCCTGACCGTGGCCTTGCCGGCGGCCTATGCGTTCTCGCGTTATCGCTTCCTCGGCGACAAGCACCTGTTCTTCTGGCTGCTGACCAACCGCATGGCGCCACCGGCGGTGTTTCTTTTGCCGTTCTTCCAGCTGTATTCCTCGATCGGGCTGTTCGACACCCATATCGCCGTGGCCCTGGCCCACTGCCTGTTCAACGTGCCGCTGGCGGTGTGGATTCTCGAAGGCTTCATGTCCGGCGTGCCCAAGGAAATCGACGAAACCGCCTACATCGATGGCTACAGCTTTCCCAAGTTCTTCGTGAAGATTTTCATCCCGCTGATCGGCTCCGGCATCGGCGTCACGGCGTTCTTCTGCTTCATGTTTTCCTGGGTCGAACTGCTGCTGGCGCGAACCCTCACTTCGGTGAACGCCAAACCGATCGCAGCGGTGATGACCCGTACCGTCTCGGCATCCGGCATTGACTGGGGCGTGCTGGCGGCGGCGGGGGTGTTGACCATCCTGCCGGGCATGCTGGTGATCTGGTTTGTTCGCAACCACGTGGCCAAGGGCTTTGCCTTGGGCCGGGTATGAGGAACTGATGATGGAATGGATGAGTTGGACCGTCCCCACGGCGGCATTTTTTGGTGTCATCGGCTTGATCCTGGTGGGCATGACCACCTGGGAATTGCGTTCGCCGAGTGTGCTTCGGCGAGGTTTTCTACCGATTGCCACCACCCGTGGCGATCGGTTGTTCATCGGTCTTCTCGGCAGCGCCTACCTGCATTTGCTGGTAATCGGCGTCACCGACTGGAGCATCTGGGTCGCCTTCGCGATGTCCCTGGTGTGGCTGTTGGCTGTGATGCGTTGGGGCTAGTCGAATCGCTCGGCAATGTTGCTCCGAAACTTAAACAGGAGGTCTCTATGTTCGACAAAAACAATAAGCTGCGACATAGCATTTCATTGGCAGCCATGCTGGCACTCAGCGGTTTGAGCGCGTCTGCCTGGGCCGATGCCTATGAAGACGCCGCGAAGAAATGGATCGGCGCTGAATTCAAGCCATCCACACTCACGGCCGATCAGCAACTCGAAGAGCTGCAGTGGTTCATCAAGGCGGCCGAGCCGTTTCGCGGGATGAGCATCAAGGTGGTGTCGGAAACCATCGCTACCCACGAGTACGAGTCCAAGGTGCTGGCCAAGGCCTTCACCGAGATCACCGGGATCAAGCTGACCCACGACCTGCTGCAGGAAGGCGACGTGGTGGAAAAGCTGCAGACCCAGATGCAGTCGGACAAGAACATCTATGACGGCTGGGTCAACGACTCGGACCTGATCGGTACGCACTTCCGCTACGGCAAGACCGAATCGATCACCGACCTCATGGCCAACGAGGGCAAGAATTTCACCTCGCCGACCCTCGATATCAAGGACTTCATCGGCATCTCCTTCACCACTGCGCCGGACGGCAAGATCTACCAGTTGCCCGATCAGCAGTTCGCCAACCTGTACTGGTTCCGCGCTGACTGGTTCGAACGCGCGGACCTGAAGGCCAAGTTCAAGGAAAAGTACGGCTACGAACTCGGCGTACCGGTGAACTGGTCGGCCTATGAAGACATCGCCAAATTCTTCAGCGAAGACGTCAAGGAAATCGACGGCAAGCGCGTTTATGGGCACATGGACTATGGCAAGAAAGACCCGTCCCTGGGCTGGCGCTTCACCGATGCCTGGTTCTCCATGGCCGGTGGCGGTGACAAGGGCTTGCCGAACGGTTTGCCGGTGGACGAGTGGGGTATCCGCGTCGAGGATTGCCACCCTGTGGGCTCCAGCGTGACCCGCGGTGGCGACACCAACGGCCCGGCGGCCGTGTTCGCCACCACCAAGTACGTGGACTGGATGAAGAAATACGCGCCACCGGAAGCGGCGGGCATGACCTTTTCCGAATCAGGTCCCGTGCCGTCCCAAGGCAACATCGCCCAGCAGATCTTCTGGTACACCGCGTTTACCGCCGACATGACCAAGCCGGGTCTCGCAGTGATGAACGCCGACGGCACACCGAAATGGCGCATGGCGCCGTCTCCACGCGGACCGTACTGGGAGGAGGGGATGAAGCTGGGGTATCAGGACGTGGGTTCGTGGACGTTCATGAAGTCGACGCCTGAGAAACAGAAACTGGCTGCGTGGCTGTATGCGCAGTTCGTGACCTCGAAAACTGTGTCGCTGAAGAAAACCATCGTCGGCCTGACGCCGATCCGCGAATCGGACATCAACTCGCAAGCCATGACCGACCTGGCGCCGAAACTCGGTGGCCTGGTGGAGTTCTACCGCAGCCCGGCCCGCGTGCAATGGACCCCGACCGGGACCAACGTGCCTGATTATCCTCGCCTGGCGCAGTTGTGGTGGAGCCATATCGCCGAAGCCGCCAGCGGTGAGAAAACCCCGCAAGAAGCGCTGGACGGCCTGGCCAAGGATCAGGATGCAATCATGACCCGTCTGGAACGCTCGAAGGCACAAGCCACCTGCGCCCCGAAAATGAACCCCGAGCGCGACGCGCAATACTGGTTCGACCAGCCGGGCGCACCGAAACCGAAACTGGCGAACGAGAAGCCTAAAGGCGAGACCGTGAGCTACAGCGAGCTGCTGAAATCGTGGGAGGCGGCGCGTAAGTAAAGTGATTGGACTGTAAAAGGCGAACGGCACCGGAAGGTGCCGTTTTTGTTGCTGCCTGTTCCTCCGTCATCGCGGGCACCTCACTCCCCGATGAGCAACTATTCGTCGGCTTTTGGAAAGCCCAGTCGAAACACCGTCATCGTTCCCGGCAAACTCTGCACCTGTGCCACGCCCTGATGCAGGCTCATGATCGAGCGCACAATCGCCAGCCCCAGTCCGGTACTGCCCTGCGCGCGGGAGCGGCTGCTGTCGACCCGGTAAAAACGCTCGAACAGGTACGGCAAATGGTGCGCTTCGATGCCCGCGCCGGGGTTGCTGACCAGCAGCGAAACGTTTGATGTCCCTTGTTCAATCAGCAGCGAGACGATTTCCCCGGCGGGACAGTGGCGCAGCGCGTTAGACAGCAGATTGGAAATCGCCCGTTGAATCATCAGCCGGTCGCCCAGCACCCGAGCGCTGCCGACCACACTCAGATTGATGCGCTTTTCCTGCGCCGACAGGGAAAACAGATCGGCGACTTTCAGCGCTTCATCCTCCAACTCGATCAACTCGAAAGGAGCGAGCGCCGCGGGATGACTGACCTGCGCCAGAAACAGCATGTCGCGGACGATCCGTGCGACACGCTCCAGCTCTTCAATGCACGACACCAATACATCTTTGTATTCCTCGCTCGTACGCTCACGGGACAGTGTCACCTGCGCCTTGCCCATCAAATTGTTGATCGGCGTGCGCAGTTCATGGGCCAGGTCATCGGAGAACTGCGATAGCTGCTGCACACCGTTGTCGAGGCGATGCAGCATGAAGTTGATGCCTTGCGCCAGTTCGCTCAACTCCTGCGGCATATTCACCACCGACAGTCGATGATCAAGATCCTGGGTCGAAACCATCGCCGCCACTTTGCGAAACTCGCGCATTGGAGCCAGGCCTCGTTGCACCGCCGCCCAGGCACTCAAGCCAATGAAGATCAGCAGCAAAGGCAACGCCATCAGCGTCGAGCGCAGATAGGCACTGAGCAATGCCTGATCGTGGGCATTGTCCATCGACAGCAACACCGGGACACTGGTGCCATTCTTGAGGCGAATCAGCTTTGAGAGGGTGAGATATTTCGCGCCTTCAGCGTCGGTGCTGTCGCTGTAGGTCAACTGGTCGACAGTCGCTCGCAACGCTTTGAGTTCAGGGCGCGGATCGACCATGCCGGTGCCGGACTTCAGCAGGGGGGAACGCTGGTTGCTTCGGTCGTAAATGGTCAGCGTGAGGTTGTCGTGTCCCATGACCTGATCGAGCAGAATATGCGGCTTCGAACTGATTTCACCGGGGTCGGTGTACAGCGACAGGCTGTGTTCAATCTGCTCCATCTTGCTGGCCAGACTGTCCCGGGACAGCGTATTGAGCTCATGGGTCAGGGCGAAGTAGGCCAGTACAGCGAGGAACATCACCAACAGTGCTCCAAGAGTACTCATGGTCAGCCCCAGCCGTAGCGACAGGCTTGCCGGCTTCATTCCCGAGCCTCCAGGACGTAACCGACACCACGCATGGTGTGGATCAGCTTGCTGTCGAACGGATCGTCGATTTTCGCCCGCAGACGCCGTATCGACACTTCCACCACGTTGGTGTCGCAGTCGAAATTCATGTCCCACACCAGTGAAATGATCTGCGTGCGGGTCAGCACTTCGCCGGACTGACGCATCAGCAGATGCAGCAGGGCGAACTCCTTGGTGGTCAGGTCGATGCGTTGCTCGCCACGAAAGGCGCGGTGGCGACCCGGATCAAGTTCCAGATCGGCGACTTTCAGAACCTGCGGTACCGGGATGTTTTCGCTGCGGCGCATCAGTGTGCGTACCCGTGCGAGCAGTTCGGGAAACTCGAAGGGCTTGACCAGGTAGTCATCGGCACCCAGGTCGAGACCACGAACCCTGTCGGCCAGACGACCGCGAGCGGTGAGCATCATCACCCGGGTGGAGTGCGTGCGGCGCAGTTGCTCCAGCACGTCCCAGCCATCCAGTTTCGGCAGATTCACGTCCAGGATCACCAGGTCATATGCCTGTTGTTGCGCCAGATGCAATCCATCGGCACCGGTGGCTGCGTGGTCAACGACATAACCACTTTCCGTCAGGCCCTGATGCAAGTATTCGGCAGCTTTAAGCTCGTCCTCGACGACAAGGATTCGCATGATTAATCACCACTTGTATTTAATGGTTAAGTAACTAAGTCGGTCGAGAAAAGTTGTTGTTTTTGATAGGGCTTCCAGACGGGTTATTGACAGGCGGTGTTGTGAATTTCAGATTTCCTAGTGAGGGTTTCACTGGCTGTGGGGGCGCAAGGTAAAGGTTGTAGTGGCTACAGAGTCAATTGTTGACTGAGTCTCGAGCCCTGAAATCGGCCCTCTGCGACACCCTGACGCAGCGCGCGAGGCCAAAATACTCACCCGATTCATGAGAGGTGAACGGAGACAAGTACTGTTTTTTGGATAATGCCCATGTATTTGTTTCCATGTGTTTCTATATCAAGGTGAGCACTTCGCATCCTAGAGCAAAACAACTTCCATAAACCGTGGATAACGGATTTGTAATCTCTCAGTCACCTTGTCGATAAGTTAAAAACTCTACCGTGATGGAATTCTTGATTTAAAAAGGAAGTCTTCCATTGCCCGGTTTAAGAGAACTGACGGCGCGATCACGCCTGAAAAGAATGGCAAGGGCGGTGACCGCCAGCTGCTTTTTACTGCTGGCGGGCGCGGATCTTGCGCAAGCATCGACACTGACCCTTGAGCAAGCCCTGCAAACAGCATTTGCCGGCAACCCCGAGCTCGCGGCAGCGCAATGGGAAATCGGTATCTCCGAAGGCGACCGCAAGCAGGCCGGGCTTATCCCCAACCCCGAGGTGTCATGGGAGGCGGAAGACACTCGCCGCGATTCACGCACGACCACAGTGATGCTCAGCCAGCCGATCGAACTGGGCGGCAAACGCGGCGCAAGAATCGATGTTGCCAGCCGCGCGCAGGACGCCGCCGGAATCGAGTTGGAGCGCAAGCGCAATGCCCTGCGCGCCGATGTGATTCAAGCGTTCAACAGCGCTCAAACGGCGCAGCAACGCTTGCAGTTGTCCCGTCAATCGCTGCAACTCGCCGAGCACGGTTTGCGCGTGGCCCAAGGGCGGATCGAGGCCGGTAAATCATCGCCGGTCGAGGGCACTCGGGCGCAAGTGCAACTCTCCGAAGTGCGCCTGGAACTGAGCCGCGCGGAACGCGATCAGGCCAATGCGTATCAGCAATTGGCGCAGGTCATGGGCGCACCGTTGCCGACATCGACCGTCGTGCAAGCCATGACGCAAAGCATGCCCGGCGCGCCACCGCCGACCCGATTAATCGAGCGCCTGAATGAAACCCCTGTAATGCGCCTGGCCAAGTTGCAGATCGATCAGCGCGAAGCATCGCTGGCGCTGGAGAAGTCGCAACGCATCCCCGATCTGACGCTGAGCATCGGCAGCCAGTACAGCGAAACGGACCGCGAGCGAGTCAACGTGGTCGGGCTTTCGATGCCGATTCCGCTGTTCAACCGCAACCAGGGCAACGTGCTGGCGGCCGCGCGTCGCAGCGATCAGGCGCGGGATCTGCGTAACGCCACGGAGCTGCGCCTGCGCACGGAAATCCGGACCACCCTCGAGCAATGGCAGACCGCCAATGGCGAACTCAAAGCGTTCAACCAGACAATTCTGCCCGCCGCACAAAGTGCGGTCGACAGCGCCACCCGTGGATTCGAAATGGGCAAGTTCGGCTTTCTCGACGTGCTCGACGCCCAGCGCACGCTGATCAGCGCCCGCAGCCAATACATCCAGGCGGTCAGCGAAGCGACAGACGCCCGGGTACGCATCGAACGTATCTTCGGCGACCTTGCCGCCAGCCCTTGAATTTCATTTTTTTGATTACTGCGCGACGACACGGCGCAGAGGAGTTTGCATGGATAAAAAACTGATCGTTGTCGCGCTGGCGACTATGGCGCTGGGCGTCGGAATCGGCTCGATGTGGCCGGGCAATTCAGCCATCGACGTCCACGCCGATGAAGCGGCGGAACACGCCGATCACGCCGAAGAGGGCGCAGCCGCCGACGGTGGACTTGCTGAAGGCGAAGAGGGACATCTGGCGTTGAGCGCCGAACAGATCGCCGCAGCCGGCATTCAACTGGTGCAGGCGCGGGCGCAGAACATCAGCCTCGGCTTGCCGTTCCCCGGCGAAGTGCGCTTCGACGAGGATCGCACGGCTCACGTGGTGCCGCGCGTTCCTGGTGTTGTCGAGTCGGTATTGGTCAATCTCGGGCAATCCGTGAAGAAGGGTCAGCTGTTGGCTGTGATCACCAGTCAGCAGGTCTCCGATCAGCGCAGCGAACAGGCCGCCGCGCAACGGCGCCTGGCGTTGGCTCGCACCACCTACGAGCGCGAGAAGAAACTGTGGCAGGACAAAATCTCTGCCGAGCAGGATCTGCTTCAGGCGCGCCAAGCGTTGGAAGAAGCTGAAATTGCCCTGACTAACGCCCGGCAAAAAATCAGTGTACTCAGCGGCAGCGTGGTTGCCACCGGCGGTAATCGCTACGAATTGCGCGCGCCGTTCGACGGTGTCGTGGTGGAAAAACACCTGACACCCGGGGAGGTGGTCGATGAAACCACCGCGGCTTTTACGCTTTCGGATCTGTCGCGAGTCTGGGTGACTTTCGGCGTTTCGCCCAAGGAACTGGACAAGGTGCAAGTGGGCAAATCCGTTACCGTCAGCGCTCCGGAATTGAACGCCGAGGTTGCCGGCACCGTGGCCTACGTCGGCAGTCTGCTCGGCGAACAGACCCGCACCGCCACCGTTCGCGTCACGTTGGAAAACCCGCAAGGCTCCTGGCGTCCGGGCCTGTTTGTCACTGCACTGGTCGTCACCGACAGCCGACAGGCGAAAGTCGCCGTACCGGAAACCGCCATCCAGACCATCGAGGACAAACCCACGGTGTTCGTGCGGACCGACGATGGCTTCAAGGCGCAAACGGTGGAGCTGGGAAGCCGCGCGGCAGGTTTGGTGGAAGTCACCCAAGGGTTGGGGCAGGGCGTGCAAGTCGCGGCTGCCGGCAGCTTTGTTCTCAAATCGGAAATGGGCAAAGCCTCGGCCGAGCACGCTCACTAGCGCCTTCCAGTAAAGCCCACCGATCCGCCCCTCGACGAGAAAGTTCTCATGTTCGAACGCCTGATCCAGTTTGCCATCGAGCAGCGCATCATCGTGCTGCTCGCCGTTCTGCTCATGGCCGGCGTCGGTATCGCCAGCTATCAAAAATTGCCGATCGACGCAGTGCCCGACATCACCAACGTCCAGGTGCAAATCAATACCGGCGCCGCCGGGTTCTCGCCGCTGGAAACCGAGCAGCGCATCACCTTCCCGATTGAAACCGCCATGGCCGGTTTACCGGCGTTGGAGCAGACCCGTTCGCTATCGCGTTCGGGGCTGTCGCAGGTCACGGTGATTTTCAAGGACGGTACTGATCTGTTCTTCGCCCGCCAACTGGTCAACGAGCGTTTGCAGATTGCCAGGGAGCAGTTGCCCGAAGGTGCGGAAGCGGTGATGGGGCCGATTTCCACCGGCCTCGGCGAGATTTTTCTGTGGACGGTGGAGGCGCAGGATGGGGCACTCAAGGACGATGGCACGCCCTACACACCGACAGATCTGCGCGTCATTCAGGACTGGATTATCAAGCCGCAGTTGCGCAACGTCCCCGGTGTGGCCGAGATCAACACCATTGGCGGTTTCGCCAAGGAATACCAGATCGCGCCCGACCCGAAACGGCTGGCGGCGTACAAGTTGACCCTGGCTGATCTGGTCAAGGCGCTGGAACGCAACAATGCCAATGTCGGCGCCGGTTACATCGAGCGCAGCGGCGAGCAGTTGCTGATTCGCGCGCCGGGGCAAGTCGCGAGCACCGAGGACATTGCCAACATCGTCATGGCCAATGTCGATGGCACGCCGATCCGGGTCCGCAATGTCGCGACCGTGGACATTGGCCGTGAACTGCGCACCGGTGCTGCCACCGAAAACGGTCGCGAGGTGGTGCTCGGCACGGTGTTCATGTTGATCGGCGAAAACAGCCGTACCGTGTCGCAAGCCGTCGCCAGCAAGCTGGAGCAGATCAACCGCTCCTTGCCCGAAGGCGTGATTGCCGTCCCGGTGTACGACCGCACGCATTTGGTCGACAAAGCCATCGCCACGGTGAAGAAAAACCTGGTCGAAGGCGCGATTCTGGTGATCGCGATTCTGTTCCTGTTCCTGGGCAACATCCGTGCGGCGCTGATTACCGCGATGGTGATTCCGCTGTCGATGCTGTTCACCTTCACCGGGATGTTCAGCAACAAAGTCAGCGCCAACCTGATGAGCCTCGGCGCCCTGGACTTCGGCATCATCGTCGACGGCGCGGTGGTGATCGTCGAAAACACCCTGCGCCGACTGGCCCATGCACAGCAACATCACGGGCGTTTGCTGACGCGATCCGAGCGTTTCCATGAAGTGTTCGCGGCGGCCAGGGAGGCGCGCCGACCGCTGATTTTCGGGCAGTTGATCATCATGGTCGTGTACCTGCCGATCTTCGCCTTGAGCGGTGTCGAAGGGAAAATGTTCCATCCGATGGCGTTCACCGTGGTCATCGCGTTGCTCGGCGCCATGCTGTTGTCGGTGACCTTTGTCCCGGCCGCGATCGCGCTGTTTGTCACCGGCAAGGTCAAGGAAGAAGAGGGCGCGGTCATGCGCGGCGCGCGGCAGGTTTATGCGCCGACACTGGCCTGGGTGATGTCCCATCGCGCCGTGGCGGTGGGTGCGGCACTGGGCGTGATTGTACTCAGCGGCGTGCTGACCAGCCGCATGGGCAGCGAGTTTGTACCGAGCCTCAGCGAAGGCGATTTTGCCCTGCAAGCCTTGCGCGTGCCTGGCACGAGCCTTACGCAATCGGTGGACATGCAGCAGCGTCTGGAAACCCTGATCCTTGCAAAAGTGCCGGAAGTCGAGCGGGTGTTCGCCCGCACCGGCACCGCCGAAATTGCCTCCGATCCGATGCCGCCAAACATCTCCGACAGCTACGTGATGCTCAAGCCAAAAGACCAGTGGCCGGACCCGGGCAAGTCCCGCGAAACCCTGATGGCCGAACTGCAACAAGCTGCCGCGACGCTGCCGGGCAGTAACTATGAGCTGTCGCAACCGATCCAGTTGCGCTTCAACGAACTGATCTCCGGCGTGCGCAGCGACGTGGCGGTGAAGGTATTCGGGGATGACATGGCGGTGCTCAATGCTACGGCGACGAAGATTGCCGCGGCCATGCAGAAGGTAGAGGGGGCATCGGAGGTGAAGGTCGAGCAAACGACCGGGTTGCCAGTGCTGACCATCAACATCGACCGTGACAAGGCCGCGCGTTACGGGCTCAACGCCGGCGATGTGCAAGACACCATCGCGGTGGCGGTCGGTGGGCGACAGGCGGGCACGTTGTACGAAGGTGACCGGCGTTTCGACATGGTGGTGCGTTTGTCCGATGCCATGCGCAAGGACATCGACGGTCTTTCGACGCTGCTGATTCCAGTGCCGGCACCGCTCAACGCTGCTGCCAACGAGATCGGTTTCATCGCGCTCAAGGACGTCGCCAGTCTCGATCTGGTGTTGGGGCCGAATCAGGTCAGCCGCGAAAACGGTAAACGGCTGGTGATAGTCAGCGCCAACGTGCGCGGGCGGGATATCGGTTCGTTCGTCCAGGAAGCAGGTGAGGTGATCGAACGGAATGTGCAGACCCCGGCCGGTTACTGGACCAGTTGGGGCGGGCAATTCGAGCAGTTGCAGTCGGCGGCCAAGCGTTTGCGGATCGTGATACCGGTGGCATTGCTGCTGGTGTTTGGTCTGTTGTTCATGATGTTCAACAACCTCAAGGACGGCTTGCTGGTGTTCACCGGGATTCCTTTCGCGTTGACCGGCGGCGTCATAGCGCTGTGGCTTCGGGACATTCCGCTGTCGATCTCGGCGGGCGTCGGGTTCATCGCGCTGTCCGGGGTGGCGGTACTCAACGGTCTGGTGATGATCGCGTTTATCCGCAACCTGCGCGAGGAGGGGCGCTCACTCTTTGACGCGATCAACGAAGGCGCGCTGACACGACTGCGGCCGGTGTTGATGACGGCGCTGGTGGCGTCCCTGGGCTTCATTCCGATGGCGCTGGCGGCTGGCACCGGGGCGGAAGTACAGCGGCCACTGGCGACGGTGGTGATTGGCGGGATTTTGTCTTCGACCATCCTGACGCTGCTGATATTGCCTGCGCTGTATCAGCTGGCGCATCGACGTGAAGAGGAAGTGACACCCGTTGAATAGATATCCCCTGTGGGAGCGAGCTCCCACGGTTTTTTGTATCCCGATCCGAAGAACAGCTCGCACATGACGGATATGTAATTTCGGCGCCACCGTCACGAAAGGTTCGGATTGTTACCTTGATCCCATCAGTTAATCAAACGAGGAATCAAACATGAAACGGGTACAACTGGGTGCGTTCGCGGCGGCATTGATGATGTCTTCTCTGGTGATGGCGGAAGGTGGTGGCGACAGAACCTTCGAAAGAATGATGGCCGCCAATGGCCGTTCGATGGAGCTGTTTGTTGCCAAAGAGCAGGCACGTGATCCCGTCGTAGTGAATGAGGAAAAGGGCGACAGGGCTAACGACCTGTAAGCGTGTCGCACTTGAGCAAGCCCGTCATCGCAGGTCGATGGCGGGCTTTTTTATGGATTTTTTGAAGGAGATGGCTATGAAAGCAAGTCAGTTGATTGCGTTTCTCGGGGTGACGACGATGTCGATGAATGTGCTGGCGGAAGGTGGCGGGGACAGGACATTCGAGAAAATGTTCAGTGCAAACGCTCAAGCCATGGAGCAGTACGCGGCCAACCTGGGCAAACCGGCGCCGGTGGTGGAAGACTATCGATACGGCATGACCCTGGATGTGGTGAAAGTCGTGAGCGTTGTGCGACCTGCGAAGGGGTGTACCGTGGTTCCGGCTGCGATGACTTTTGAAGATTCCCGGGGGCAACTCAAGACACTCAGGTATCTGGAGGCGGGGGAGTGTCGTAAACAGGGTGGATGACATCCTGTTCGATGCAGGTACACATTGTTTATTTCAGGAAAAAAGCCCGGATGATATCGCGGCCGACGATTATCGTCGTTTCAGCCCGCGCTTCCAGGGCGAAAACTTCGCGAAAAACCTGCTGCTGGTGCAACAGGTACAAGCGCTGGCGGCAGAAAAAGGCGTGACGGCGGGCCAACTGGCGCTGGCGTGGGTGCTGGCCCAGGGTGACTACCTGATTCCGATTCCGGGCACCAAGCAACGTAAATACCTGGAAGAAAACGTGGCCGCACTGGAGGTGACGCTGAGTGGCGAAGAACTGCACGCGCTGGAAGCGATCTTTGCGGCCAATGCCACCGCAGGCCTGCGTTTCCGGAAGAAGTCATGAAACTGCTCGACCGCTAAGGGTTGCCGGCCCGTTCGATGAACCGGGCGGGCCGGGCAACACCGCGTCAGGCCTTGGCCGGCAGACCATTTCCCGATCGCAAAAGCAAGATCAAAAGATCGCAGCCTTCGGCAGCTCCTACAGGGGAACGCGTACACCACCATACAACGAGGTCGAGCGTTAGCTCGCCTCGCGGTGCTGTTGCGGTGCACGCCCCTCGAGAGGCCGAGCGCAGGTTCTGCGCAGTGGGCAAAAGCGTTTGGTTACTTGGCGCTTTTCCAGGTAACCCGCTGTAAAAGCGGAACCATAGGAGGCCGTTACCGCAGAAATGGATATGTACACCACCAATAAAATACTCCAGCCAGGAGGCCGCCATCGCCAGCAAGCCGTCTCCTACAGGTATCGGTGTTCCCCGGAATTGCGTGAAGAACCAAAAAAAGGCGTCCCGAAGGACGCCAAAAGATTCACCTTTTACCAAAGGAGCAAGGAGCTTCTAAAGGTGAATAGGGGCAGTGCCAGGTTAGAGAACGGCCAACGGATACTCGACAATCAGCCGGACTTCATCCAGGTCCGATTCGAACGCTGTGGCGCGGGTAGTGGCCTGGCGCAGGCGCAGCGACAGATCTTTCAGCGAGCCGGTCTGCACCACGTATTTGACTTCGATGTCGCGCTCCCAACGTTTCTGATCGGTCAAAGGGTTGCCATCGGCATCGCGGCGCATGTACACCGAGTTGGCGTTGGAATAGTCGGCTTCGCTGCCACGGGCGTAACGGGTCATGAACGACAGGCCCGGAACGCCGTAGGTGGTCATGTCGAGGTCGTAGCGCGCCATCCAGGAGCGCTCCTTGGGCGCGTTGAAATCGCTGTACTGGATGGAGTTGTCGAGGAAGATCGAATCGGACTGACGCAGATAATCGAAGTCGTCGTTGCCGTTGTTTTGCTGGTGCGACAGCGCAATGGAGTGCGCTCCCAGTTTTACACCCACCCGACCGCTCCAGATATTGTTGTCGAACTCGCCGAGTAGTTGTTTCCCTTCGTCTACCGCCTTGTAATAGTTCAGACCACCAAACAGCGACAGGTCGTCCGTCAGCGGGTAAGTCCATGCGGTACCTGCGTAGTACTGATTCCAGACATCCTTGAGGCGGCTGGAGTACAGGCTGAAGCTGAGGTTTTTGTTCAGTTCATAGTCGCCGCCAAAGTAGGCGATCCAGGGTGAATTGACCGGGCCGCCATAGAAGGTCTCGAAATTCTCGTTCATGTCGCTGGAAACCGGCTGGCTCATCGCGTGCAGGCGTCCACCCTGTACCGTCAACCCGTCGATGCTGCTGTTGGTCGCGGTGATGCCCTGGAAGCTTTCGGGCAACAGCCTGGAATCTCCCGCTGCGACGACCGGGGTGGACGGGAACACATCGCCGACTTTTATCTCCGTGTCGAAGGCGCGCACTTTGGCGGCGCCACCGATCTTGGTGTATTCGCCCTGCGCCTCGCCGTCACTATTGACTGGCAGCATGTCGAAGGAGCTTCGGCCACCGTTGCGACCGTCGCCGGTATCGAGTTTCACGCCGATCATCGCAAATGCATCGACGCCCACCCCGACGGTGCCTTGGGTGTACCCGGATTCGAATTTGCTGATGATCGCGTGCGCCCAGGTTTCGGAGTATCCATTGCCGGTGGGGCTGGACTGGCCTTTGCGGTAATCACGATTGAAGTAGAAGTTGCGGTTGAGCACCGTCAGGCTGCTGCCCTCGATAAAGCCCTCGGCCTTATCTTGCGCAAACACCATGGACGGTCCGGAGACGACCGCCACCGCTAAAGCGGCCATCGACATTTTTAAATTGTTAACCATTTATCACTCCTGGGGTTCGGCAGAACGGGAACGTGCGTCGGCGTGGGTTTTATTGTTCGACGGAGAAGGCCCGCCGGCATGGTCGCCGAGTGACATCGTTGCAAGCTGCGGATAACGCCAAGGTGATGGGGGAATTACAATTTCGTCATGTGGGCAGGCGGACTCAGTAAGGCAAGGCAAAATCCCCCAAACGCAAAAACGGCACCCGAAGGTGCCGTCTTTTGGTGGTATCTCTTGATCCAGACAAAGCTCAAGAGATCGAGTCCTCCGGGCAGACTGTTCGGCTACCGCTGATTCAGTCTCGGGCAACACGCTTGAGCGCATATCGCACAGCCTTGAGCATGGGGGGGGCGAACGCGTTGTGCCCGGCATACAGCAGTCGGCAATCAAGATTCAAACGCTGTCGTAGCCAGCGCACACTGGCCATGCCGAAGGCGTCCCTGACTCCCTGCATCAGCAAAGTGTTTCTATCCAGGGTCAACTCTTCGTTGGCTGGTGTGAAGCAGTATTGCTGCATGTGGTAATGCAGCTCCAGGCGTATGGCGCGAATGGCTTCGTCGTCGACGAAATCCTCAAGGGTGTTCCGGCCAATAGATTGTCCTGTCTGTTGCAAAAGGGCTTGTAACCATTGAATGGCCGCGTGGCGCTGCTGTAGCGGACAGCCCTCGCAGAGTATCCGGAAGATGTCGCGTAGGGAATGGCTTGCATGGCAGCCAGTGAGTGTCGACAGTCCGTGGTTAAGCATTTGTTCGTAGGCACTGACATTATCGGCGAAAGGCACGAAAACCGAGACCAGTGTGGTTTTCAGCAGGGTGTCGCGATAGCGCTGCTGGTACTGAATTGCCAGCCAGCTGCCCCAGGAAACCCCCAGCAGACTGATTTTTTCGAAGTCCAGATGCTGACGTAACCCATCGATGTCTTCTACTGACAGTCCGCAGGTGTTATCGCGGAGCTCGCCATGGGGGAGGGAGCGTCCACACCCGCGTTGATCGAAGAGAACGACGTCGAAGCACTCCAGGTCGAAAAACTCAAGGTGTTCATGCCGGCAGCGACCGCCTGGGCCGCCGTGGAGGAAAAATACCGGTTCGGCTCCCGGTGTTCCGTGACGCTCCCAATACAGTTGATGGCCGTCGCCGGTTGGGTAGTATCCGTTTGTTTGGAGAGTGCCGGTCATGAAGTCGGGACCAGCAAACGATAGAACTGGAACAGTTCTGTCTGGCCTGAGCGTGCCGCCACGCTGGACAACAAATGCAGGTGGTACTGCTGGGCCAGCCAGGGTACAGGAATCAGAACAGGGGTATGACCGAAGATCAGGAGGTTGCCGCCGGGCTTTACGCAGTGCACCAGGGAGCGGAAAGCGGTGTGAGCGTCGCTGCGGGTCAGAACTTCGGCATTAAGAAATCGAAGGATAAGGACGTCGCATTGAATGCCGCAAATGGCGGCGTCGCTGGAGTCGAGCAGGCGAAATTCGACTGGCGATGTCACGTGGCGGTTTTTTGCATACGCAATCATCGAGGCCGAGCGATCGGATGCCAGAAAGCGATAGTCGGTGAGTTCCCGGGCCAGATGGGATATGAACTCGCCGGTGGAGCAGGCCGGGTCGTAAATTACTTGCCCCTTCATTGGCATTGTCTTGAGCAGTTGGACGCAATGGTCGCGAAAATGCGCTTCGTCTGCGTTCAGTTGTGTGGCGAGGACCTCGTTGCACTGCCAGAACTCGTCAGGACAGACCGCTTCCTGATTCGAGTCGTCACATAACGGAAACGGGAAGTTAACCTCGCTATCAGATAGCGCCAGTGCGGTGTCGAAGGCCTTGGTTTTTTCAGCCAGGGTCGCTGTTCGAAAGTAAATTGATACACCTTCGTTACTCCACTGCCACTGGACGAGAGGCCCAAGCAACATGAAAGGGGTGAGCACACTGCTCAGGTGCAACCGCTGGTGTGCGTCACGTTGCAGGGTCTTTCGGCCAACCCAGTCACGACCTTTCACTCGTAGAAAAAATAGATGATTCAGGCTGGCGCCCGCAGGCTCGACGTAGCAACCCATGGTACCGGATTGGATGACGTGCCTGGCCAGGCCTTGAGCCAATGCCACCTCTCGGTCGGGAGTAACCACCGTTGGAGTATTCATGCGCATGTCGCCTGCCGGTTTTTTTCCAGGCGTCGACCCCGGGACTGGGGGATAACAACATTGCCGCTGGAAACAATGAAAAAGCGCTCCAGACCGGGAATGACTACGTTGACCAGTGTGGTGCCCAAAGCTGTTTGATGAAGAGTAGTTACACCTAATGTCCGTCCGTGACGTTGCAGGTCTTGCAGCAACTGGTCGATTTGCTCGGTCAATGGTCGTTCATCCCACGCGTCGGGCAGCACCACGCTATGTTGGGGAGACAGTAGCGACGGGGTATGGAACTGCGAGCAGCGCAACAGACGGGGAAAGCGCTGTAAATGTCGCTGTGCATTGATCAGGTGTTGCCGATATTGCGACTGCGACTGCGACACGGCGTGATGCAGTTGTACCAGTTCGGTCAGCGCACGCCAGGCACCATGCCGTGGGTCAAGGGAACAACCCGTACCGTACAGGCTGATGTGGGTGTCTGGCGTTGCTGGGAAAGCCAGGAATGTTCGTGCCTGGAATTCATTGCTGATTTCCAGCAACACGATTTCTGCGCCAATCTCCCTTTCGGCATCGGTCCACAAACGGCCGAGGATATCGCTTTGACGCAGGCGTGCAACCCGTCGCTGAGGTGGATGATTTTCATAATAAAAGTGGTTCAGCAAAAATAAAGAAACGGCATCCCGTTCAATGCATTCGTTGGTGGCATGGAGTAATGCTTCGTTGTAACTCGCTCCGATCGCCGTACCACTGTTACTTGAATATCGGCGCAGGGCACAATAGTTGGCATTGTCCTGTTCAAATGCCCGCTCTGGATAACCTGGCAGAGTCAGTGCTATCGGGTAGTGAAAGTGAGTGTCTTGCAAGGGGCATTTATAAGTTCGGCAAGCGATCCGGGTGTCTTTTTGGTCGCAAACAAGCTGCAGTACTGAGTCATCGTTAAAAAGCTTTGTTTCCGTAAAGTATTGCGCAGTTGCAAAGTGAATGTCTTTAGCGCTCAGATCTTCCGTCCAATAGTGCTCGAGGGCTTCATAGAGTGCGCCGATCCGAGCCTGGTCCGGATAGCCTTTGCCGGCGCCACAGATCGGTTCATGCGTGTTGCTACCGAGACTGGCCAACACCGAGACAACTTTACGTCCTAGTGTGCGGATGCTGGGTTCGAGCCCCAAAAAGCGCAGTTCGGCGAGAATGCGCTTTTGTGCCTCGTCCGCTGACAGTTCCCGTTCGGCAATCCTTGTCCTGTCCATTGTTTTTCCTCGTGAGAACGGGGGAACCTGTCCCCCGTTCGTATTGTTACTCGACGTCTTGTTCTACAAGTTCCGCCAATTCAGCTTCGGTCAATTGCAATGCTTCGATCTGCTCAGGCGTAGGTGTTTCCTGTTGCTCGATATCCGTGATTTTGTTGGCATTCCAGCCGCTGACCATATAACCCATTGGGAAGTTTCCTTTGATTAGAAATGGAGTGTGCTGTTTTCAGCACGAGTCGAATCTATAATCAAAGGGGTATTTGGGTCAAAAGTGTGCAGATGTTGCAGTTCTTGGCTGTCGGCGCCGATGAAATATGTACACATCAATTTTGGTTTGTTATTTGTTTTCCAATAGATGTCGCCGCATTTCAAGAGTTGAATGCAGAGAGGCAGGGGCTTGCGTGGGGGCGGATAAACGAAAGTGGATACTTATATATTCGGATTCCCGGTATATCCGGGCGCCGCTTTCCAGGTTTTGTAGTCGTTGTGTGTCGGATCTTTCAGAAAGAGGTGGATCAAAAATGACGCTGGGAGAAACTGGCCGGTTTTCGGCTGGTGCGTATGGTGAGTTTTCCTATAGCGATCGAAAAACTCTCACACATCCGACGGCAGGGGAGGCTCTGAACTATTTTTCAGGCGCCAATGCAAACGGCACCCGAAGGTGCCGTTTGTGTTTTCTACCGAGTGTCGCTTAAGCGATCAACCCACCAGTCCCGATTGCTGAACCAGGTTCAGCAGCGGTTGTGGGTAGACGCCGAGGAAGAACGCGACCAGGGCGATGGCCAGCAGCATCACGCCACCTGCCTTCTGTTCCCAGTGCAGTTGCGCATCGACGCGACGCAGGTTCGGTTCGATCAGGTACAGGGTGACCATCACGCGCAGGTAGTAGAAGACGCCAATGGCGCTGCCCAGTACCAGCGAGCCGACCAGCCACCACTGATGGGACTCGACACCGGTGGCGATGATGTAGAACTTGCCGATGAAGCCCGCGGTCAGCGGGATACCGGCCAGGGACAGCATCATCACGGTCAGGACGGCGGTCAGGTACGGACGGCGCCAGAACAGGCCGCGGTATTCGTACAGGGCGTCCGCGTCACGGCCTTTGTACGGCGAGGACATCAGGGTGATCACACCGAAAGCACCGAGGCTGGTGATCACGTAGGTGACCAGGTACACGCCGATGGCTTCCACGGCCAGGCCCTTGCTCGCCACCAGGGCGATCAGCAGGTAACCGAAGTGGGCGATGGACGAGTAACCCAGCAGACGCTTGAGGTTGCTCTGGGTCAGTGCCAGCAGGTTACCGAACAGGATCGACGCGATGGCAATGATGGTCAGCACGTCGCTCAGGACACCGCTGCTCGCCGCTGGCGAGATCTGGAACAGACGCACCATCACGGCGAACACAGCCACTTTGGAAGCGGTCGCCAGGAACGCTGCGACCGGCGCCGGAGCACCCTCGTAAACGTCCGGAGTCCAGAGGTGGAACGGCACCAGCGACAGCTTGAACGCCAGGCCGATCAGCATCATGCCCAGGCCCAGTTGTGCCAGCGAGCTTGGCAGGCCGGTAGCCGCCAGTGCCTGACCGATGCCGACGAAGCTCAGGGAGCCGGAGTCAGCGTAGAGCAGGGCCATGCCGAACAACAGGAACGCGGAACCGGCCGCCGACAGCACCATGTACTTGATGCCGGCTTCCAGCGAGCGCTTGTTGAAGAAGGCATAAGCCACCAGACCGTAGACCGGTACCGACAGCAGTTCCAGACCGATGAACAACCCGGCCAGGTGCTGCGCGCTGACCAGAACCAGGCCACCGGCGGCGGCCATCAGGATCAGCAGGTACAGTTCTTCACGGTTGCCCGGGTAACCCGTGCCGCCATCGCCGAGGTAGGCGTGGGCGAGGGTGACACAGGCGAGGGTGGCGACCAGGATCAGCGCCATGTACAGACAGGCGAAGCTGTCGATCTGCAGCAAGGGCGTCACGGCCAGGGGCGCGACTTTCAAGGCAGGCAGGATCGACAACAGTGCCAGGTTCAAACCCGCCACGGAAATCAGGAAGGTCTGCGAGTGGTTGCGGCGCCAGGCGATCGCCAGCATCACCACGATGATCGTGGCGCTGGTGATCAACAGCGGCGCTAGCGCGATAAAGTGTTGGGTCGTGAATTCCATAGCGCTCTTACCGGGCCGAAGCGAGTTGAGTGAAGGCGGTGCCGAGCCACTGCTGCACGCCATGCATCGTCGCGGCAGAGGTATCGAGGAACGGTTGTGGGTACACGCCGATGTAGATCAGCAGTGCGGCCAGACCGACCACCATGATCATTTCGCGACCGTCCATGCCATGCAGCACTGCGTCCGATTTGGCCGGGCCGAAGTACGCACGGTGGATCATGATCAGCGAGTAGACCGAACCGAACACCAGGCCGGACGTGGCGATGATGGTCACCCATGGGGCGATCGGGAAGGTGCCGATCAGGATCAGGAACTCACCGACGAAGTTACCGGTACCCGGCAAGCCCAGGGATGCCGCTGCAAAGAACAGGCTGAGGGCCGGCAGGTAAGCGATCTTCGACCACAGGCCACCCATTTCACGCATGTCGCGGGTATGGGTGCGCTCGTACAGCTGACCGGAGAGGATAAAGAGTGCCGCGGCCGACAGACCGTGAGCCAGCATCTGCATCACCGCGCCCTGCAGCGCCAGTTGGCTGCCGGAGTAGATGCCGATCAGTACGAAGCCCATGTGGGAAACGGACGAGAAGGCAATCAGACGCTTGATGTCGGTTTGCGCGAACGCCAGGAACGCACCGTAGAAGATCCCGATCAGGCCCAGGGCCATCGCAAACGGCGCGAACTCGGCCGAAGCATTCGGGAACAGCGGCAGGGCGAAGCGCAGCAGGCCGTAGGCAGCGGTCTTCAGCAAGATACCGGCGAGGTCGACGGAACCTGCGGTCGGCGCCTGGGCGTGAGCATCAGGCAACCAGGAGTGGAACGGCACGACCGGCAGCTTGACCGCGAAGGCGATGAAGAAGCCGAGCATCAGGATGTACTCGGTGGTCATCGACATCTTGGTCTTCAACAGGTCGGCGTAGTTGAAGGTAATCACGCCGGTGTCGTTGAAGTTGACCAGTACCAGGCCCAGGATCGCCACCAGCATGATCAGGCCGGAAGCCTGAGTGAAGATGAAGAACTTGGTCGCCGCGTAGATCCGGGTTTTCTTGCCGTCCGAAGAACTGTGACCCCAGAGCGCGATGAGGAAGTACATCGGCACCAGCATCATTTCCCAGAAGAAGAAGAACATGAACAGGTCGAGGGCGAGGAACACGCCGACGACACCGCCCAGGATCCACATCAGGTTCAGGTGGAAGAAGCCCACGTGACGCTGGATTTCTTTCCACGAGCAGAGTACCGAGAGCACACCCAGCAGACCGGTCAGCATGATCATCAACAGCGACAGGCCGTCGAGGGCCAGGTGCACGTTGATGCCGAAGCGCTGGATCCAGACTTGCTTGAACTCAAGCGCCCAGGTCGGATCGGCGCCAGGCTTTGGTGCAAATGAATAATCACCGTTGGCCCACAGCCAGAGGCCGAGGGAGAGCAACAGGGACATGGTGATCAGCGCAATCCAGCGGGGGAGGGTGGCGCCGAAGCGCTCACCCATCCAGCACAGCAGGCCGCCGATGAAGGGGATCAGGATTAGCCAAGGCAGAATCATGACGGGTTCGTTTCCTTTCGCAAATTCGCAAGGTTCATATCAGACCGCTACCAGCACGACGGCGCCGATTACCAGCACGGCACCAGCAGCCATCGAGGCGGCGTACCAACGCAGTTGACCGGTCTCGGTACGGCTCAGGGCGGTGTGACCGCCTTTGGCCATGCGCGGGATCAGACCGATGGTCTGGTCGAGCGGGTCTTTGCGCAGGATGTGGCTGATCGCCAGGTACGGCTTGACGAACAGTTTGTCGTAGATCCAGTCGAAGCCCCAGGCAGCGAACCACCAGGCCGAGAGGAAACGGCCGATGCCGCTGTTGGCGACGGCGGTGACGAAGCGACGCTTGCCGAGGAACAGCAGCGCGGCCAGCAGGATACCGGCCAGGGCGATGGCGCCCGAGGCGATTTCCAGGCTGTGCTTGGCTTCGCCGCCGGCATGGCCGACGCTTTGCGGCAGCACGCCGTGCAGCGGTGGAACGATCATCGCGCCGATGAAGGTCGACAATACGATCAGCACCGACAGTGGCAGCCAGTGCGCAATGCCATGACCGGCGTGGGCTTCGGTCTTCACTTCACCGTGGAACGCGATGAAGATCAGGCGGAAGGTGTACAGCGAAGTCATGAACGCACCGACCAGACCGGCGTAGAGCAGACCGTTGTTGCCGCTGGCGAAGGCTTCCCAGAGGATTTCGTCCTTGGAGTAGAAGCCTGCGGTTACCAGTGGCAAGGCCGCCAGGGCCGCGCCGCCGACGATGAAGCTGGCGTAGGCCAGTGGCAGTTTCTTCCACAGACCACCCATCTTGAAGATGTTCTGCTCGTGGTGGCAGGCAACGATCACCGCACCGGACGCAAGGAACAGCAGGGCCTTGAAGAAGGCGTGGGTCATCAGGTGGAAGATCGCGCCGTCCCAGGCACCAACGCCCAGGGCCAGGAACATGTAGCCGATCTGGCTCATGGTCGAATAGGCGAGGATACGCTTGATGTCGGTCTGGACCAGGGCTGCGAAACCAGCCAGTACCAGAGTCACACCGCCAACGATGCCCACCAGATGCAGGATTTCCGGCGCCAGGGTGAACAAGCCGTGGGTACGGGCGATCAGGTAGACGCCCGCGGTCACCATGGTTGCAGCGTGGATCAGTGCCGAAACCGGAGTCGGGCCGGCCATCGCGTCCGCCAGCCAGGTTTGCAGCGGCAACTGCGCGGATTTACCGACAGCGCCACCGAGCAGCATCAGGGTGGCCATGACCATCCAGAAGTCGCCGGACTGGAATTTCTGTGGAGCCAGCACCAGCAGTTCCTGAACGTTCAGCGTGCCCAGTTGGGCAAACAGAATGAACAGGCCGATGGCCATGAACACATCACCGATACGGGTCACGATGAAGGCCTTGAGTGCGGCGTTACCGTTGTTGCGGTTGCTGTAGTAGAAACCGATCAACAGGTACGAGCACAGGCCCACGCCTTCCCAGCCGAAGTACAGGAACAACAGGTTATCGCCCAGCACCAGGAACAGCATGCTGGCGATAAACAGGTTGGTGTAGGCGAAGAAGCGCGAGTAGCCGTCTTCACCGCGCATGTACCAGGACGCGAACAGGTGGATCAGGAAGCCGACGCCGACGACCACACCGAGCATGGTCAGCGACAGGCCGTCCAGATACAGGGCGAAGTTCGGCGTGAAGCCTTCCACCGCCATCCACTGCCACAACACCTGGGTGTAGTGGCCGCCTTCCGGCGGGGCGACGTTGAATTGCCAGATCACGTAGGCGGTAACGATCGCAGACAGACCGATGGAGCCCACGCCGATCAGCGCGGCCAGGTTTTCCGAAATGCGGCCGCGTGAGAACGACAGCAGCAGGAAACCAATGAGAGGGAATACGAAAGTCAGAAAGAGTAGGTTCATCCGCGCATCTCACTGGCAGCGTCGATATCGAGCGTGTGGAAGCGGCGATACAGTTGCAGCAGGATCGCCAGGCCAATACTGGCCTCGGCGGCTGCGAGGCTGATCACCAGGATGAACATGATCTGTCCATCCGGCTGCGCCCAGCGGCTACCGGCAACGATGAACGCCAGCGCGGAGGCATTCATCATGACCTCCAGGCTCATCAGCACGAAAAGGATGTTGCGGCGGACCATCAGGCCGACCAGACCGAGGCAGAACAGGATGCCGGCGACCGCCAGACCATGCTCCATGGGGATAGCAGGCATCGTCATTGCTCCTTGGCTTCGTTGCGGCCCAAGTGGAACGCCGTGACAGCTGCGGCGAGCAGCAGCATCGAGGCGAGTTCGACCACCAGCAGGTAAGGACCGAACAGGCTGATGCCCACGGCCTTGGCGTCTACGGTGGTGTGGCCGATGGCTTCACCGGTCTGGTGGGAGAACAGCACGTACAGCAGTTCCACCAGCAGCAGCGCGGCGAGGAGGACCGGGCCGCCCCAGATACCGGGCTTGAGCCAGACGCGCTCTTGCTGAACCGAGGCCGGGCCCAGGTTCAGCATCATCACCACGAACACGAACAGCACCATGATGGCGCCAGCGTAGGCGATCACTTCCAGGACACCGGCAAACGGTGCGCCGAGGGCGAAGAACGTCATGGCCACGGCGATCAGCGAAATGATCAGGTAGAGCAGGGCATGCACAGGGTTGGTGTTGGTGATCACGCGAAGCGTGGACACCACAGCGATACCCGATGCGAAATAGAAAGCGAATTCCATCTTTCTTCCTTAAGGCAGCAAGCTCTTCACGTTGATCGGCTGGGCTTCATTCTGCGCGGAGCCTTTCGGCTTCCCGGCAATCGCCATACCTGCAACACGATAGAAGTTGTAATCAGGGTTTTTGCCGGGGCCGGAGATCAGCAGATCTTCTTTCTCGTAAACCAGGTCCTGACGTTTGAACTCGGCCATTTCGAAATCCGGTGTCAGCTGGATCGCGGTGGTCGGGCAGGCTTCCTCGCAGAGGCCGCAGAAAATGCAGCGCGAGAAGTTGATGCGGAAGAAGTCCGGGTACCAGCGACCGTCTTCGGTTTCAGCTTTCTGCAGCGAGATGCAACCGACCGGGCACGCCACGGCGCACAGGTTGCAGGCTACACATCGCTCTTCGCCGTCGGGGTCGCGGGTCAGGACGATACGGCCACGGTAGCGCGGCGGCAGGTAGACCGGTTCTTCCGGGTACTGCAGCGTGTCGCGCTTGCGGAAGGCGTGGCCGAAAATCATCACCAGGCTGCGAAGCTGGGTGTAGAAGCCATGCACGATGTCAAATATGTACTTCATGATTCTCTATCCTCACTGAGCCGCGACGGCGGGCGTGTTGAGCAACACGATCGCAGCGGTCACCAGCATGTTGACGAGGGTCAGCGGCAAGCAGAACTTCCAGCTGAAATCCATCACTTGGTCATACCGTGGGCGCGGAATCGAGGCGCGCAACAGAATGAAGATCATGATGAAGAACGCGGTTTTCAGTGCGAACCAGATGAACGGGATCTGCGGCAGGATGCCGAACGGACCGTGCCAGCCACCGAAGAACAAGGTCACCAGCAGCGCCGAGATCAGCACGATGCCGATGTACTCGCCGACGAAGAACATGCCCCATTTCATGCCGGCGTATTCAATGTGGTAACCGTCAGCCAGTTCCTGTTCCGCTTCCGGCTGGTCGAACGGGTGACGGTGAGTCACGGCCACGCCAGCGATGAAGAAGGTCAGGAAACCGAAGATCTGTGGAATGATGAACCACAGGTTCTGCGCTTGATATTCAACGATGTCGCGCATGTTGAACGAGCCGACCTGGATCACGATGCCCATCAGCGACAGGCCCATGAACACTTCGTACGACACGGTCTGCGCCGAGGCACGCAAGCTGCCCAGCAGGGCGAACTTGTTGTTGCTCGACCAGCCGGCGAACAGTACCGCGTAGACCGACAGGCCAGCCATGGCGAAGAAGAACAGGATGCCGATGTTGATGTCCGCCACGCCCCAGGTCGGGGTGATCGGGATGATCGCGAAGGCAATCAGCAGGGCGCTCATGGCCACGACTGGTGCCAGGGTGAAGATCATCTTGTCGGCGAATGGAGGCGTCCAGTCTTCCTTGAAGAACATCTTGATCATGTCGGCAGCGATCTGGAACGCGCCGAACGGACCGACGCGGTTCGGACCGTAACGGTCCTGCCAGAGGGCGAGCAAACGACGCTCGACCCAGCTCAGCAGTGCGCCGCAAACCACCACGGCGAGCAGAATCACCACGGCCTTGAGGACCGCGATGATCACATCGATCACTTCAGGAGTGAACAAGGTCATTGAGCTGCCTCCTGCAGACCGTCAACGGATTTACCGAAAATTGCTGGCGGAATGCCGGCGATGCCCGCAGGCAGTGCCACCAGGCCAGCGCCCAGCTCTTCGTTGATACGCAGCGGCAGACGCAGGGTCTGGCCAGCCACGTTCAGGCTCAGCATGGCACCGTCGTTGACGCCCAGGCGGTCGGCTTCGGACTTGGCCAGTGCAACATAAGCAGCCGGAATGCGTTCCTGAACCGGAGCGGCTTTCGAAGAGTTCTCTTCGCTGCCGAACAGGTGGAAGAACGGCACGGCCTGCCAGGTACCAGGAGCTGGGTTGAACGCACGCGGAGCGCTGGCGAACCAGTTCAGCGAGTCACCGGTGCTTTCGATCAGGCGGGTGCCCGGGTCGCCAGCGCGGATGTGACCACCGACTTCGTCCTGGAACTTGTTCCAGGCTTGCGGCGAGTTCCAGCCCGGAGACCAGGCGAATGGCACTTGCTGACGCGGTTCGACCGAGCCCGAGTAACCTTCCATCGAGAAGTTGAACGCGGTGTCGTTGTCTTGCGGAGTACGCGGTTCGTGCACGTTGATGTCGGCACGCATGGCGGTACGACCGGAGTAACGCAACGGTTCACGGGCCAGTTTCATGCCCTTGATGCGGAACGCGGCGGACGGCGCGGCATCGACGATGCGGTTCAGGATCGAGGTGCTGGAAGCGACGGCGGCGGTGGCGTGGTCCAGTTGGGTCCAGTCGATCGGCTGGTTCAACAGGGTTGCGCGCAGGGCATGCAGCCAGCGCCAGCCTTCGTGAACCAGGATGCTCGCGTCCATGTACTTCGGATCGAAGACCTGGAAGAAGCGCTGGGCGCGGCCTTCCTGGCTGACCAGGGTACCGTCGCCTTCAGCGAAGCTGGCGGCTGGCAGAACCAGGTGCGCGCGATCGCTGGTGGCAGTCTTCTGATGGTCGGCCACGATCAGCACTTTGGCGGCGGTCAGGGCAGCATCGACCTTGGCCTTGTCGGTACGGGTGTACAGATCGTTTTCCAGCACGACGATGGCGTCGGCTTTACCATCGATCACCGCTTGCAGCGCGGCGTCAACCGATTCGCCACCGAGCATGGCCAGGCCGAGGCTGTTGGCCTCTGGCACGATCAGGCTGATGGAACCGTTCTTCTCGCGCAGCTTCAAGGCTTTGGCGATGTTCGCGGCGGCTTCGATCAGGGCTTTGGAGCCCAGGGAAGTGCCGGCGATGATCAGCGGACGCTTGGCTGCGAGCAGGGCGTCGGCGATGCGCTTGGCCAGTTCGAGGGCTTCAGCGTCCAGGCCTTCAACGGCCGGAGCGCTGGCGTCGAGGGCGTGAGCCACGGCGAAACCGATGCGGGCCAGGTCGTCTGGAGCGGCGTGAACGCACTCTTCGGCGATGTCGTCGAGCTTGGTTTCAGCCAGGCTGGCGATGAACAGCGGGTTCAGCGCGTGCTGACCGATGTTCTTCACGGCGGCGTCGAGCCAAGGCTGGACGCGCATGGCGTCGGCCATGTCTTCGGCCTTGCCCTTGACCGATTGACGCAGGGACAGGGCCATGCGCGCAGCCGTCTGGGTCAGGTCTTCACCGAGGACGAACACGGCGTCGTGGTCTTCGATGTCGCGCATGTTCGGTACTGGCAGCGGGCTGTCTTTGAGCACTTGCAGGACCAGGCGGATGCGCTCCAGCTCGGCAGCTTCGATACCCGAGTAGAAGTGCTCGGCGCCGACCAGTTCGCGCAACGCGTAGTTGCTTTCGAGGCTGGCACGTGGCGAACCGATACCGACGATGTTGCGACCGCGCAGCAGGTCGGCGGCTTTATCCAGCGCTTCGTCGAGGCTCAGCTTGGTGCCGTTGGCCAGCAGCGGCTGGCGTGGGCGGTCTTCGCGGTTGACGTAGCCATAGCCGAAACGGCCACGGTCGCACAGGAAGTACTGGTTCACCGAACCGTTGAAACGGTTTTCGATACGACGCAGTTCGCCGTAACGTTCGCCCGGGGAAATGTTGCAACCGCTGGAGCAGCCATGGCAGATGCTCGGCGAGAACTGCATGTCCCACTTGCGGTTGTAGCGCTCGGAGTGAGTCTTGTCGGTGAACACACCGGTCGGGCAGACCTCGGTGAGGTTGCCGGAGAACTCGCTTTCCAGGGTGCCGTCTTCTACACGTCCGAAGTACACGTTGTCGTGGGCGCCAAACACACCGAGGTCGGTGCCGCCAGCGTAGTCTTTATAGAAGCGCACGCAGCGGTAGCAAGCGATGCAGCGGTTCATCTCGTGGGAAATGAACGGGCCCAGTTGCTGGTTCTGGTGGGTACGCTTGGTGAAGCGGTAACGGCGCTCGTTGTGGCCGGTCATTACCGTCATGTCTTGCAGGTGGCAGTGACCGCCTTCCTCACAGACCGGGCAGTCGTGGGGGTGGTTGGTCATCAACCATTCAACAACACTGGCGCGGAAGGCCTTGGATTCTTCATCTTCGATGGAGATCCAGGTGTTGTCGGTGGCAGGGGTCATGCAGGACATGACGATACGACCACGGGTGTCGTTCTCGTCGGTGTACTGCTTGACCGCGCACTGGCGACAAGCGCCAACGCTGCCGAGGGCAGGGTGCCAGCAGAAATACGGAATATCGAGGCCCAGAGACAGACATGCCTGTAACAGGTTGTCTGCCCCATCGACTTCGAGCGCTTTGCCGTCTACGTGGATAGTGGCCATGGTTCAAAGTTCTTCGTTGGCCCGGTGTCAGCGGGCGTGGCTAATGGAATCTTGTTATCCGCGTGAATCAACACAGCCGTTAAAGGCGTCATCACACGAAAAGCGAAGGGCACGGACCCTTCGCTTTTTTAAGCGTTTACGCGCCGACTACGATCGGCCTTGCCAGGGGCGGGACGGCGGCGCTGACAGGCGCGATACCGGCTTCGAACTCTGGACGGAAGTATTTGATTGCGCTGCCCAACGGCTCCACGGCGCCCGGTGCGTGAGCACAGAAGGTCTTGCCTGGGCCGAGGAAGCCGACCAGACCCAGCAGGGTCTCGATGTCGCCTGGCTGGCCTTCACCGTTCTCGATGGCCATCAGGAGCTTGACGCTCCATGGCAAGCCATCGCGGCACGGGGTGCAGAAGCCACAGGACTCGCGGGCGAAGAACTGCTCCATGTTGCGCAGCAGGGACACCATGTTGACGCTGTCGTCCACCGCCATGGCCAGGCCGGTACCCATGCGGGTGCCCACTTTGGCGATGCCGCCGGCGTACATTTGTGCGTCCAGGTGTTCCGGCAACAGGAAGCCGGTACCGGCGCCGCCAGGCTGCCAGCACTTGAGCTTGTAACCGTCGCGCATGCCGCCGGCGTAGTCTTCGAATAGCTCGCGACCGGTAACGCCGAACGGCAGTTCCCACAGGCCAGGGTTCTTGACCTTGCCGGAGAAGCCCATGAGCTTGGTGCCCATGTCTTCGCTGCCTTCGCGGGCCAACGATTTGTACCAGTCCACGCCGTCAGCGATGATCGCCGGCACGTTGCACAGGGTCTCGACGTTGTTCACGCAAGTCGGCTTGCCCCATACGCCAACGGCGGCAGGGAAGGGCGGCTTGGAGCGCGGGTTGGCGCGGCGGCCTTCGAGGGAGTTGATCAGCGCGGTTTCTTCACCGCAGATGTAACGCCCGGCGCCGGTGTGGACGAACAGCTCGAAATCAAAACCCGAGCCCAGGATGTTCTTGCCCAGCAGGCCGGCTGCCTTGGCTTCTTCCACGGCACGGTTGAGGTGCTTGGCGGCGGTGGTGTACTCGCCACGCAGGAAGATGTAGCCACGGTAGGTTTTCAGCGCGCGGGCACTGATCAGCATGCCTTCGATCAGCAGATGGGGCAGTTGCTCCATCAGCATGCGGTCTTTCCAGGTGTTGGGCTCCATTTCATCCGCGTTGCACAGCAGGTAGCGGATGTTGATGGATTCGTCCTTTGGCATCAGGCCCCACTTAACACCAGTGGGGAAGCCAGCACCGCCGCGACCCTTGAGGCCGGAGTCTTTCACGGTCTGGACGATGTCGTCCTGGGCCATGTCGGCGAAGGCCTTGCGCGCAGCGGCGTAACCGTTCTTGGCCTGGTACTCGTCGAGCCATACGGCTTCGCCGTCGTCACGCAGGCGCCAGGTCAGCGGGTGAGTCTCGGCCGAACGCTTGATGAGGTTGGCCGGACCGAAAGAAGTCAGGGTCATACGTAGCCCTCGAGCAAATTGGCAACGCCTGCTGGCTGCACATCACCGAAAGTGTCGTCGTCGATCATCAACGCCGGCGCCTTGTCGCAGTTGCCGAGGCAGCAGACCGGCAGCAGGGTGAAACGACCGTCGGCGGTGGTCTGACCCAGGCCGATGCCCAGCTTGCTCTGGATTTCGCTGACCACGGACTCGTGGCCGCCGATGTAGCAGACCATGCTGTCGCAGACGCGAATGATGTGACGGCCAACCGGCTGACGGAAGATCTGGCTATAGAAAGTAGCCACGCCTTCAACGTCGCTGGCCGGGATGCCGAGGATCTCGCCGATGGCGTACAAGGCGCCGTCCGGCACCCAGCCACGTTCCTTCTGGACGATCTTCAGGGCTTCGATCGACGCCGCGCGCGGGTCTTCGTAGTGATGCAGCTCGTGCTCGATGGCCGAGCGCTCGGTTTCACTCAAGGTGAAACGGTCTGTCTGGATAAGCGTGCTGTTCATGCTTAGCGGTCCACGTCGGCCATAACGAAATCGATACTACCCAGGTACGCAATCAAGTCCGCGACCATGCTGCCTTTGATCACCGAAGGGATCTGCTGCAGGTGCGGGAAGCTTGGGGTACGAATCCGGGTGCGGTAGCTCATGGTGCCGCCATCGCTCGTCAGGTAATAACTGTTGATGCCCTTGGTCGCTTCGATCATCTGGAAGGATTCGTTGGCCGGCATGACCGGGCCCCACGATACTTGCAGGAAGTGCGTGATCAAGGTTTCGATGTGCTGCAGGGTGCGCTCTTTCGGTGGCGGCGTGGTCAGCGGGTGATCCGCCTTGTACGGGCCTTCCGGCATGTTGCGCAGGCACTGGTCGATGATCTTGATGCTCTGGCGCATCTCCTCGACACGCACGATGCAGCGGTCGTAGGCATCGCCATTGGCGGCCAGCGGCACTTCGAATTCGAAGTTCTCGTAGCCCGAGTACGGACGCGCTTTACGCAGGTCGAAATCGCAGCCGGTCGAACGCAGGCCGGCACCGGTGACGCCCCATTCCAGGGCCTCTTTGGTGTTGTAGGCGGCAACGCCGATGGTCCGGCCACGCAGGATGCTGTTGTCCAGTGCGGCTTTCTGATATTCGTCCAGACGCTTGGGCATCCACTCGACGAAGTCTTTAACCAGTTTTTCCCAGCCCCGCGGCAGGTCGTGGGCGACGCCACCGATGCGGTACCAGGCCGGGTGCAGGCGGAAACCGGTAATGGCCTCGATCACCGTGTACGCCTTCTGGCGGTCGGTGAAGGTGAAGAACACCGGGGTCATGGCGCCGACGTCCTGGATGTAGGTACCCAGGAACAGCAGGTGGCTGGTGATCCGGAAGAACTCGGCCATCATGATGCGGATGACGTCGACCTTCTCCGGCACCTTGATGCCGGCCAGCTTCTCGACCGAGAGCACGTACGGCAGGTTGTTCATCACGCCGCCGAGGTAGTCGATACGGTCGGTGTACGGGATGAAGCTGTGCCAGGACTGACGCTCGGCCATCTTCTCGGCACCACGATGGTGGTAACCGACGTCCGGTACGCAGTCGACGATTTCTTCACCGTCCAGCTGCAGGATGATACGGAACGCACCGTGCGCGGACGGGTGGTTCGGGCCGAGGTTGAGGAACATGTAGTCCTCGTTCGGGCCGGAACGCTTCATGCCCCAGTCTTCCGGCTTGAAGCGCGCGGACTCTTCCTCGAGTTGCTGCTTGGCCAGGTTCAGGGTGAACGGGTCGAACTCGGTGGCGCGGGCCGGGAAGTCCTTGCGCAGCGGGTGACCTTCCCAGGTCGGCGGCATCATGATGCGCGACAGGTGAGGGTGACCTTTGAAGTCGATGCCGAACATGTCCCAGACTTCACGCTCGTACCAGTTGGCGTTCGGCCAGATGCTGGTGACGGTCGGCAAGCTGAGGTCGCTCTCGGACAAGGCGACCTTGATCATTACGTCACTATTACGTTCGATCGACATCAAGTGATAGAACACGGAGAAGTCGGCGCCGCTCGGCAGCCCTTGACGCTTGGTGCGCAGACGCTCGTCCACGCCGTGCAGGTCATAGAGCATGACGTATGGCTTGGGCAGGTTACGCAGGAAGCCCAAGACTTCGACGAGTTTGGCGCGGGCAACCCAAAGCACCGGCATGCCGGTGCGGGTCGGCTGGGCGGTGAACGCCTCCGGGCCAAAACGGTTGTTCAGTTCGACGACCACATCCTGGTCGTCTGCCTTGTAAGGCGGGATGTACAGAGCACTGCCTGTAGTCATGGTTATTTTATCGCTTTCGGTCAACGTAAAGAATGAAGCCAGGTTCTTGTTCTATTAAAGAAGCAGGTCTGGATCAGACTTCGTCGGGGCTGCGCAGGTTGGTTACCTGAATACGCTGTTCGCGGCGCTTTTCCTTTTCGGAAGGCATCTCGGCGCGATACACGCCTTGATCACCAACGACCCAGGAAAGTGGACGACGCTCCTGGCCAATCGACTCCTGCAACAGCATCAAGCCTTGCAGGAAAGCCTCAGGGCGGGGCGGGCAGCCAGGCACGTAGACGTCCACGGGCAGGAACTTGTCCACCCCTTGAACGACGGAGTAGATGTCGTACATGCCACCGGAGTTGGCGCACGAACCCATGGAAATGACCCATTTAGGTTCGAGCATTTGCTCGTAGAGACGCTGAATGATCGGCGCCATCTTGATGAAGCAGGTACCGGCGATAACCATGAAATCCGCCTGGCGCGGCGATGCCCGGATAACCTCGGCGCCAAAGCGCGCGATGTCGTGGGGCGCCGTGAAGGCGGTGGTCATTTCCACGTAGCAGCACGAAAGACCGAAGTTATACGGCCACAGGGAGTTCTTGCGCCCCCAGTTGATCGTGCCGTTAAGCACGTCTTCGAGCTTGCCCATGAAAATGTTTTTGTGGACTTGATCTTCTAACGGATCGGAAACGGTTTCCCGCTGGCCAATCGGATACTGCTCGTTAGGAGCATCGGGGTCGATCCTGGTGAGATTGTATTGCATTGCCAAAGCCTCATTGTTTCAGCTTCGCTTGCCGCTTGCGCCGAGCTTCCGGAGCCCAGTCAAGGGCGCCCACTCGGAATAGGTAGACAAGACCTGCCAACAGAATTGCTATGAAAACGAGAGCTTCGACGAATCCGGTCCAGCCGCTTTCGCGGACGGACACAGACCATGCAAAGAGAAAGAGGGCTTCAATATCGAAGATCACGAACAACATCGCGACCAGATAGAATTTGGCTGAGAGCCGCAAGCGGGCGCCACCTGTAGGTAGCATGCCGGACTCGAACGGTTCGTTTTTGCTGCGGCCCCAGGCTTTTGACCCGAGGAGGCTGGAGACGCCCAGCATGAAGGCACAGAGGCCGACGACGCCTAGAAGGAAAATGGCAAAGCCCCAGTTATGGGCCATGAGTCCTGTCGCTTCGGGCATGCTGGTAATCCTTAACAGAGAGCAAAGGTCTCTGAGCTTGAAAAGAAACAAAAGCAGTGACGATATGTCGCAGCAATCAATCCCGCTGATTTTATGGCTAAACACCCGGCAAGTAAAATTCCTATAGCGAAATTTATTATAGGAATAAGGACATAGCGAGCCTCAAAAGCCCTGTGGCCCTTGGCCCGTGGGCATTAGCCGGCATTTCGTCAATTATGTTTTGTAGGGAATGTAACGAACATAGTAGTTGATAAATGATAATCAATATTGTTTGTGGTGGTTTTTAAACTGCTTATTCCGCAAGTGCGCAGAAAGTTGCCTTATATGCGCGTTACGTAGGAGCTGACGAGTGAAACGAGGCTGCGATCTTTTGATCTTGCCTTTGAAAGATCGCAGCCTCGTTTCACTCGTCAGCTCCTACAGGGGGTGGCGGTGTTTGGGAAAACGCGCACAAAAAAACGCCCCGAACCAGTCGGGGCGTCAGATGGGCGGCGTTGCGGTTTCTAATCAGTCCGCAACGGCCGTTGACTCAGGCGAAGCAGATCAGTGGAACTGTTCTTCTTCGGTCGAACCGGTCAGTGCGGTTACCGAGGACGAGCCACCCTGGATCACGGTGGTCATGTCGTCGAAGTAGCCGGTGCCCACTTCCTGCTGGTGAGCCACGAAGGTGTAGCCCTTCGAAGCGTCAGCGAATTCCTGCTCTTGCAGCTTCACGTAGGCAGTCATGTCGTTGCGGGCGTAGTCGTGCGCCAGGTTGAACATGCTGTGCCACATGTTGTGAATGCCGGCCAGGGTGATGAACTGGTGCTTGTAACCCATGGCGGACAGTTCGCGCTGGAACTTGGCGATGGTCGCGTCGTCCAGGTTTTTCTTCCAGTTGAAGGAAGGCGAGCAGTTGTACGACAGCAGTTGGTCCGGGTATTCCTTCTTGATCGCTTCGGCGAAGCGACGAGCTTCGTCCAGGTCCGGCTTGGCGGTTTCGCACCAGATCAGGTCGGCGTACGGAGCGTAGGCCAGGCCGCGAGCGATGGCCTGGTCCAGACCGGCGCGCACTTTGTAGAAGCCTTCCTGGGTACGTTCGCCAGTCACGAATGGCTGGTCGTACGGGTCGCAGTCCGAAGTCAGCAGGTCAGCTGCGTTAGCGTCGGTACGGGCCAGGATGATGGTCGGAGTACCGGCAACGTCAGCAGCCAGGCGGGCAGCGGTCAGCTTCTGTACGGCTTCCTGGGTAGGAACCAGTACCTTGCCGCCCATGTGGCCGCATTTTTTCACGGAAGCCAGTTGGTCTTCGAAGTGAACGCCGGCGGCGCCTGCTTCGATCATGCTCTTCATCAACTCGTAAGCGTTCAGTACGCCGCCGAAACCGGCTTCGGCGTCAGCAACGATAGGCGCGAAGTAGTCGATGTAGCCGTCGTCGCCCGGGTTCTTGCCGGCTTTCCACTGGATCTGGTCGGCACGACGGAACGAGTTGTTGATGCGCTTGACCACGGTTGGAACCGAGTCCACCGGGTACAGCGACTGGTCCGGGTACATCGATTCGGCGGAGTTGTTGTCCGCAGCCACTTGCCAGCCAGACAGGTAGATCGCCTGGATGCCGGCCTTGACTTGTTGTACAGCCTGGCCGCCGGTCAGGGCGCCCATGCAGTTGACGAAATCTTTCTCAGGACGGAAGGCTGGCTTGGCACCCTGGGTCACCAGGTTCCACAGCTTCTCGGCGCCCATTTTTGCAAAGGTGTGCTCAGGTTGAACCGAGCCACGCAGGCGGACGACGTCAGCAGCGGAGTAAGTGCGTGTCACGCCTTTCCAGCGCGGGTTTTCAGCCCAGTCTTTTTCGAGGGCTGCAATTTGCTGTTCGCGTGTCAGTGCCATGGGAGATAAACCTCGTCGCGTCTTTATGAAAAGTTGTTCTGCGGTGGAAAATTCCTGCGCTCGCTGACCAGAAGCTTAAGCGGTCAAGTCGGGTTCGGCGGGGAGGGCGACGGGATGAACGATCGGCTCGAGGGGAAGTGAGCAGGTAAAGGCGGACTGCGGGCGCATTCGGGCGTCGTGGGCCTTGGTGCGAACATCAGTGTGGTGCCGGGTTACCTATTACGCTTCCGTCCCTCGGGACAACTTCGTTCCAGTCGACAACCTCGTCAAACACACCTTGTGGGCGGTACAGACACGAAGCGGTTCGCGGGGTAGGTGCGAACATCGCCTCGAAGGCCCTTGCCAGGGCCTCTGATTAGCGGGAGCGAGGCCATCATGCCTTTGCTTTTTTGGCTCGTCAAACGTTTTGTAGTGCTTTTTTTCAGGCACTACATCTTTGGTCTAATACGACTCGTCAGTCAGTTTTTGGTGCTTTAGTCCAGGGTGTCGACTTTCACCCGCAATGTCATGTCGTTGCGGCTCTGGGTCGAGTAGCTGCGGGTCTGGCCCTGTTTGTCGGCCTGGGTCTGGCCGTTGACCCCGGCCAGCAGGATCCATTCACCGAGGTGGCCGGTGACGGTTGTGTCGGTGCTTTGTACGTTCACTACATCAGGACGTTCCTGGCTCATGCGGTCACGGTTGGTGCTGATCGACAGGTGAACGATGTCGCCGGTGACGTTTGCCGTGACGTAGAAGCCCTGGGTGACGTTGCGGTATTCGGTCTGGCTGCGCAGGTCGCCGTAGGAGTCGGTCTGCGAACTGGTCAGCGGCACGCTCTGGCCGACCTGGATCAGCGCCGGTGCGCCTTCGCTGGCCTGCACTTGCTGGATGCCGCCGTCGCGGCTGTCGGTGCTGTAGTTGATGATGCGGGCCTGGCTTGGCTTGGCGCCGTTCACCGAATGACCCTGGTCACCCTGGAAGTTGTTGTCGCTGGTGTCGACGGTGATCAGCAGGCGCTTGGGTGCGGTGTCGAGTTGCGAAAGAAGGGCTTTAAGTTCGTCGATCTTGCGCTGATCGGCGTTGACGATGAGTTGATTGCCGTAGGCGCTGACCTGTCCGTCCTTGCCGATGAAGTCCTGCGCCACCGGCAGCAGGTCGGCGCTGGTGTGGTACTTGAGGGGCACAATTTCTGTGGCTGCCATCACCGAAAAACTGCAACCGAGCAGCAAGGTGGTGAGCAGGGTGCGTAGGGACATGTCCGTTATCTCCGCGTTCTGAAGCTTGATATTGCCAGTTTGTCGGCCTGGCGTGGCGCTAGTTGAATCGTAGACAGCAAAACGCCCCGGCATCGTGCGATGTCGGGGCGTTTTGTGGCGTGCTTTCTGGCCTCTTCGTCGGAACGCCGCCCGGAGCAAGCCCGCTCCCACAGGTTCAGCGTGAACCTTGTGGGAGCGGGCTTGCTCGCGAAAGGGGCACCTCTCAGGCCGAATGGCGGACCATGTCCACATGCGGAATCCCGGCTTCAAGGAACTCCTCACTGACCAGGTGAAAGCCCAGGCGCTCATAGAATGCCGTGGCTTGTACCTGAGCGCTGAGCATCTGCTGCTTGAGTCCGCGCTCTTCGGCCTCTGCGATGACCGCTTGCATCAGTGCATCACCGACTTTCAGGCCGCGCCAGTCCTTGAGTACCGACACCCGGCCGACGTGGCCGTCGGGCAGCAGGCGGGCGGTGCCGATTGGAAAGTCGCCTTCGTAAGCGAGGAAATGCACTGCATCAATGTCATCGGCGTCCCATTCCAGTTCTGGCGGAACGGATTGCTCGGCAACGAAAACCGTCTCACGAATGCGCCGGATCTCGGCGTTGTCCTTTTGCCAGTCTGCGACACGTACGTGAATCTTATTCATCGGCAAACCCCAGGCTTCCTTGCTTGACCAGTTCGCACAGCAGGCCACGACCGTCTTCGTCGCTTAGCCAGTCGCCAAGGTTGTCGGCGTGCAGCGCGTCGGCGGCGCAGATCATCTTCAGCAGTTCGCGCAGTTTGCCCGGCAGGTAACGGCTTTGGCCGCTGGCGAACAGCAGCAGGTCGTCATCGACTTCAGACCACGCCAGGCGTGCGCTCGGGTTGCGAATCAGGATCGCGCCTTGTTCCAGGGCGGACATGAAGTCTTCTTCTTCGACCTCTTCCGGGCCCACCACCAGTTCCGGGTAGCGTGGCTCGGTCATGAACTGGCCGAACCAGGTCAGCAGCAGGCGCTCGTCGCTCATGTGCTCGGCCAGCAAGCCTTTGAGGCGGTCGAGTGCGTCACGCTGGATCTGGTGAGGGTCGGCAGTCGGCAAGGCGTCGGCGTCGGTGTAGCGTTCTTCGTCCGACAGGAACTGGCTGAGGAAGTCGGTGAAGTGGGTCAGCACTTCAGCGGCGCTCGGTGCGCGGAAGCCGACCGAGTAGGTCATGCATTCATCAACGGCAACGCCGCAATGGGCCAGGCGCGGTGGCAGGTAGAGCATGTCGCCCGGTTCCAGCACCCATTCATCGGTGGCTTCGAATTCGGAGAGGATGCGCAGGTCGGCGTGGGTCAGCATCGGGCTCTCGGTGTTGCACATCTGGCCGATCTTCCAGTTGCGCTTGCCGTGGCCTTGCAGCAGGAACACGTCGTAGTTGTCGAAGTGCGGACCGACGCTGCCACCCGGTGCGGCGTAGCTGATCATCACGTCGTCGATGCGCCAGCTTGGCAGAAAGCGGAAATTTTCCAGCAGTTCGCTGACTTCCGGGACGAACTGATCCACGGCTTGAACCAGCAGGGTCCAGTCAGTTTCAGGCAGCTTGCTGAATTCATCTTCGGCGAACGGGCCGCGACGCAGTTCCCACGGACGCTCGCCATTCTCGATGATCAGTCGCGATTCGACTTCTTCTTCCAGCGCCAGGCCGGCCAGTTCGTCGGCGTCGATCGGGCTTTCGAAATCAGGAATGGCCTGACGGATCAGCAGCGGCTTTTTCTGCCAGTAGTCGCGCAGGAATTCCCGTGCCGTGATGCCGCCCAGAAGTTGAAGAGGAATATCAGGATTCATGTGTAACCTATTGAAAAAATGCACTTTTCAGACGGGAATAAAAACGCCCGGCGCGGCCGGGCGTCTTATAAAGGGTCTAGCGGTCGATCAGATGCGCTTGGCTTGTTCTACAGCGTTGCCGATGTAGTTGGCCGGGGTGAGCAATTTCAACTCGGCCTTGGCGGCGGCTGGCATGTCCAGGCCGTCGATGAAAGTCTGCAGCGCTTCTGGGCTGATGCCCTTGCCGCGGGTCAGTTCTTTCAGCTTTTCGTACGGGTTTTCGATGTTGTAGCGACGCATCACGGTCTGGATCGGCTCGGCCAATACTTCCCAGCAGGCGTCCAGGTCAGCGGCAATCTTCTGCTCGTTGAGCTCAAGCTTGCTGATGCCCTTGAGGCTGGCTTCGTACGCGATCACGCTGTGGGCGAAGCCGACACCGAGGTTGCGCAGTACGGTGGAGTCGGTCAGGTCGCGCTGCCAGCGGGAGATCGGCAGCTTGCTCGCCAGGTGCTGGAACAGCGCGTTGGCGATACCCAGATTGCCTTCGGAGTTTTCGAAGTCGATCGGGTTGACCTTGTGTGGCATGGTCGACGAACCGATTTCGCCAGCGATGGTGCGCTGTTTGAAATAACCCAGGGAGATGTAGCCCCAGATGTCGCGGTCGAAGTCGATCAGGATGGTGTTGAAACGGGCGATCGCGTCGAACAGCTCGGCAATGTAGTCGTGCGGTTCGATCTGCGTGGTGTACGGGTTGAAGCCCAGGCCCAATTCGTCTTCGATGAAGGCGCGGGCGTTGGCTTCCCAGTCGATCTCAGGGTAGGCCGACAGGTGGGCGTT
Source organism: Pseudomonas monachiensis (assembly GCF_047345015.1). Classification (NCBI taxonomy): domain Bacteria; kingdom Pseudomonadati; phylum Pseudomonadota; class Gammaproteobacteria; order Pseudomonadales; family Pseudomonadaceae; genus Pseudomonas; species Pseudomonas monachiensis. The sequence goes on along the minus strand of NZ_CP178857.1, from coordinate 3,918,852 downwards.
GTAGTTGCCGACGGCGCCGTTGATCTTGCCCAGCAGCGGAACGGCAGCGACTTGAGCGATCTGGCGCTCCAGGCGGTAAACCACGTTCGCCAGTTCTTTGCCCAGGGTGGTCGGCGAGGCCGGCTGACCGTGGGTGCGCGACAGCATCGGCACGTCGGCGAAGCGGATCGCCAGTTCGCGGATGGCGTTGGCGGTCTGGCGCATCAGCGGCAGCATCACGTCATCGCGGCCTTCGCGCAGCATCAGGGCGTGGGACAGGTTGTTGATGTCCTCGCTGGTGCAGGCAAAGTGGATGAACTCGCTGACCTTGGCCAGTTCCGGCAGCTTGGCCGCTTGCTCTTTGAGCAGGTATTCGATGGCCTTGACGTCGTGGTTGGTGGTGCGCTCGATCTCTTTGACGCGCTCGGCGTGCTCCAGAGAGAAGTTTTCCGCCAGGGTGTTGAGCACAGCGTTGGCTTCGGCGGAGAACGCCGGCACTTCACTGATGGCAGGGTGAGCGGCCAGGCGCTGGAGCCAGCGCACTTCAACCAGGACGCGGGCACGGATCAGGCCGTACTCGCTGAAAATTGGGCGCAGGGCCTGGGTTTTGCCGGCGTAGCGGCCGTCAACAGGGGAAACCGCAGTGAGCGAAGAAAGCTGCATGGGGTGTTCTCGGACAGTCGGGCAACGAAATGGGGCGCGTATCATACATGAAAAAATCCGCCGGTCCGTCGCCAACTGACCGGCGTATTACGCGTATTGCTGAGTTCGTATCTGTCGATGCGGGTTATTCGTTACGCATCAAGGGGTAAAGCTCTTTGAGCAATTTGCGGCGACTGATCACCAGCTGCCAGCGATGACCGCCCAATTGCCGCCAAAGGCGCGCCGAACGAATGCCTGCCAGCAGCAGGGCACGAATTTTCGAGGCATTGCTCGGTTGTTGCAGGTTGCGCATGTCGCCGTGCACCTGGATGCGTTGGCGCAGGGTGCTCAGGGTGTCCTGATACAGCGCGCCGCAGGCGGCGACCACGTTTTCGTGGGCCGGGCCGAAGTGTTCGACCTGGGACTGGATCTGCGGCAGGCGCTTGCCGATCACGTCGAGCATGTCGTTGCGCTTGGCCAGCTGGCGCTCAAGGCCGAGCATGGCCAGGGCATAACGCAATGGCTCGCGCTGCAGGGCACTTGGGTCGCGTTCGAGGGCGCCGATCAGTGCGCGGTAACCTTCACGCAGGTTGATGTCGTCGCCGCCGTAGACTTCCAGGGTGTCCTTGGGGTCGCGGATCAGCAGGCTGCCGAGCATGCAGGTCAGGCCGGCTTCGTTGGTCTGGCCGGTCTTGGCGATCCTGTCCACCAGCACCGCGGCGAGAAACACGCCGCCCAGTGCCGTCAGTTGCTCCTGAATCGGGTTCATAGGGCCTGGCCCTTGCTCGTCCACGGCTCGGCTACTTCAATCACGCCGCCGCCGAGGCAGATTTCACCGTCGTAGAACACCACGGACTGGCCTGGGGTGACCGCGCGCTGCGGATCATCGAAGGTCGCGCGATAACCGGTGGCGGTTTTTTCCAGGGTGCACGGCTGGTCGCTCTGGCGATAACGAACCTTGGCGGTCAGCTTGCGTGGCTGGCTCAGGTCGACCGGGTTGACCCAGTAGATATCGGAAGCGAGCAGGGCGCGGGAGAACAGCCACGGGTGATCATTGCCTTGGCCAACGATCAGCTCGTTGTGTTCCAGGTCCTTGATCAGCACGTACCACGGCTCATCGCTGGCGTCTTTCAGGCCGCCAATACCCAGGCCCTGACGCTGACCGATGGTGTGGTACATCAGGCCGTGGTGGCGGCCGATGATTTCACCTTCGGTGGTTTTGATCTCGCCCGGTTGCGCCGGCAGGTACTGCTTGAGGAAGTCGCTGAAGCGGCGTTCGCCGATAAAGCAGATCCCGGTGGAGTCCTTTTTCTTCGCGGTCGCCAGCTCGTATTTCTCGGCAATGGCGCGCACTTGCGGTTTTTCCAGTTCGCCGACCGGGAACAGGGTCTTGGCGATCTGTTCACCGCCGACGGCGTGCAGGAAGTAGCTCTGGTCCTTGTTCGGGTCCAGGCCCTTGAGCAGTTCGGTGCGGCCATCGATGTCGCGGCGACGCACGTAGTGGCCGGTGGCGATCAGGTCGGCGCCAAGCACCATGGCGTAGTCGAGGAACGCCTTGAACTTGATTTCGCGGTTGCACAGGATGTCCGGGTTCGGCGTGCGTCCGGCCTTGTATTCGGCCAGGAAATGCTCGAACACGTTGTCCCAGTACTCGGCGGCGAAGTTGGCGGTGTGCAGCTTGATGCCAATCTTGTCGCATACGGCCTGGGCGTCCGCCAGGTCATCCATGGCGGTGCAATATTCCGTTCCATCGTCTTCTTCCCAGTTCTTCATGAACAGGCCTTCCACCTCATAGCCTTGCTCGATCAGCAGGAGGGCGGAAACGGAAGAGTCCACGCCGCCGGACATGCCGACAATGACGCGCTTCTTTTGTGTGTCAGAAGGGGCTGGATCACGCATAGGGATTCAATGAGTGTCTTGAAAAAGGACGCGATTCTATCAGGCTCGGGCCTGCATGGCTAAAGAGAAGGTCGGATCAATTCGAGGTCGAAGTGTTGGCCTGCCAGATAGTCGTCGATGCAACGGATGATCAGCTCGCTGCGCCAGTTGTCGCGTTGCTCGATTAATTCCTCGCGGGTCAACCACTTGGCGCCGACGATGCCGTCGTCCAGTTGATAATCCGGGTGGTGTTTCAGTGGTTTGGCGATAAAGCAGACCCGCTGGTAGGTCACGCCGTTGCTCGGGGCGGTATACAGATAAATCCCCAGCACGCCGGTGGGCTCGACGTCCCAGCCGGTTTCCTCGAGGGTTTCGCGCACGGCGGCTTCAATCAGGGTCTCGTTCGGGTCCAGATGACCTGCAGGCTGGTTGAGCACGTTGCGACCGGCCTTGTGTTCTTCGACCATCAGGAAGCGGCCGTTGTCCTCGACGATGGTGGCGACGGTGATGTGGGGTTTCCAGTCCATCAGTTTTCCTCGGTAAGGTCTTCGGTGTATTCGGAATTGCCAAGATCGCAGCCTTCGGCAGCTCCTACAAGGATCGGTGTAGGAGCTGCCGAAGGCTGCGATCTTTTGATCTTCGCCAGAAACACAAACCCCGGCACAGGGCCGGGGTTTGTGGTGTTCCCTTACAACCTTAAACCAGCGCAGCAACTGCCGCGTTGAAGGTAGCGCTTGGGCGCATGGCCTTGCTGATCAGCTCGGCGTCGGCGTGGTAGTAGCCGCCGATGTCCACTGGCTTGCCCTGGACGGCGTTGAGTTCGGCAACGATGGTCGCCTCGTTCTCGGTCAGGGTCTTGGCCAGGGTCGCGAACTGCGCTTGCAGTGCAGCGTCTTCGGTCTGGGCAGCCAGGGCCTGGGCCCAGTACAGCGCCAGGTAGAAGTGGCTGCCGCGGTTGTCGATGTTGCCGACTTTGCGCGATGGCGACTTGTTGTTGTCCAGGAACTGGCCGGTGGCCTGGTCCAGGGTCTTGGCCAGGACCAGCGCCTTTGGATTGTTGTAGGTCACGCCCAGGTGTTCCAGGGACGCGGCCAGGGCCAGGAATTCACCCAGCGAATCCCAGCGCAGGAAGTTCTCTTCCAGCAGCTGCTGAACGTGCTTCGGAGCCGAACCGCCAGCGCCGGTTTCGAACAGGCCACCGCCGTTCATCAGCGGCACGATCGACAGCATCTTGGCGCTGGTGCCCAGTTCCATGATCGGGAACAGGTCGGTCAGGTAGTCGCGCAGTACGTTGCCGGTCACCGAGATGGTGTCCTTGCCGGCGCGGGTGCGCTGCAGGGTGTACTTCATTGCGTCGACCGGCGCCATGATCTGGATGTCCAGGCCGGCAGTGTCGTGATCCTTCAGGTAAGCCTGAACCTTCTCGATCACTACGCCGTCGTGGGCGCGCATCGGGTCCAGCCAGAAGATCGCCGGGGTCGCGCTTGCGCGAGCACGGTTGACGGCCAGTTTGACCCAGTCCTGGATCGGCGCGTCTTTGGTCTGGCACATGCGGAAGATGTCGCCGGCTTCAACAGCCTGTTCCATCAGCAGGTTGCCCTTGCCGTCGGTGACGCGAACAACGCCGTCAGCCTTGATCTGGAAAGTCTTGTCGTGGGAGCCGTACTCTTCGGCTTTCTTCGCCATCAGGCCAACGTTCGGCACACTGCCCATGGTGGTCGGATCGAACGCACCGTTGGCTTTGCAATCTTCGATCACGGCCTGGTAGATGGTGGCGTAGCAGCGATCCGGGATCACGGCCTTGGTGTCGTGCAACTGGCCGTCGGTGCCCCACATCTTGCCGGAGTCACGGATCATCGCAGGCATCGAGGCGTCGACGATCACGTCGCTCGGCACGTGCAGGTTGGTGATGCCTTTGTCGGAGTTGACCATCGCCAGGGAAGGGCGAACGGCGTAGACCGCCTGGATGTCAGCTTCGATGGCCGCTTGCTGTTCAGCAGGCAGGGCCTTGATGCGAGCGTACAGGTCGCCGATGCCGTTGTTCAGGTTGAAGCCGATCTGTGCCAACACGTCAGCGTGCTTGGCCAGTGCGTCTTTATAGAACTCGGCAACGATCTGGCCGAACATGATCGGGTCGGAGACCTTCATCATGGTGGCTTTCAGGTGAACCGACAGCAGCACGCCTTGTGCCTTGGCGTCTTCGATTTCGGCCGCGATGAAGCTGCGCAGGGCGTTTTTGCTCAGTACCGCGCAATCGAGGATCTCACCGGCTTGTACGCTGGTCTTTTCTTTCAGGACGGTAGCAGTGCCGTCTTGAGCGATCAGTTCGATTTTCACGGCGTCAGCGGCGTCGATCAGGGCGGCTTTTTCGCTGCCGTAGAAATCGCCGGTGCCCATGTGCGCGATGTGGGACTTGGAGTCCTTGGCCCACGCGCCCATTTTGTGCGGGTGCTTGCGTGCGTAGTTCTTGACCGACAACGGAGCGCGGCGGTCGGAGTTGCCTTCACGCAGGACCGGGTTCACGGCGCTGCCCTTGATCTTGTCGTAACGCGCCTTGGCTACTTTGTCGGCGTCGCTGGTGACGGTCTCGGGGTAGTCCGGAAGTGCATAGCCCTGGGCTTGCAGCTCTTTGATCGCGGCTTGCAGTTGTGGAACCGAAGCGCTGATGTTCGGTAGCTTGATGATGTTGGCTTCAGGCGTAACGGCCAGGGCGCCCAGTTCGGCGAGGTGGTCGGCTACGGCTTTGTCACCCAGTTGCTCGGGGAAGCTGGCCAGGATGCGCCCTGCAAGAGAGATATCGCGGGTTTCAACGGCGATATCAGCCGAGGCGGTGAACGCCTCTACGATAGGCAACAGTGAATAGGTGGCGAGGGCAGGAGCTTCGTCGGTGAAGGTATAGATGATCTTCGAGCGGGTGGGCATATTCGGATTAACTCTCTCTTCTTTGCTAAAGCGTGCGCAGAAACTCGAGGGCGCCGGGTAAGCGCGTTCGTTCAAAGTCATCCATGAGCCGAATATCGAGGTTTCGTTGCTGTGATGTTGGGTGCATCAGTAGGGCGTCAAGTAGCCGGACTGCGATAACAGGCCGGCTTGCCGGGCGGAAAGTCTCGTCGTAGAGCACTTCAGCCGTCGTGACCCTGTGGTCAGCGGGCGGCATTATACATAGGTAGCTGGCAATCTGCCGATGGTTCATATGCAACGAATGTCGTCCATTGGTCTAAAGGTCGCAGGGGCGAGCAGGGCGTAAGGTCACACGTCGTGCTTGGTTTTGGCGCTTTTCCCTTTGCTTTCAGGCTTGTAGCGCACGAGTTGCAAGGCTTTGCGCCAGATCGATGGAACATAGGGTTTGCGCGCCGATTCAACTGGGTTACGCTCGAACCAAGCCAGATGTTCAATCCAATCAATGGAGTTCAGCATGGGTTACAAGAAGATTCAGGTTCCAGCCGTCGGCGACAAAATCACCGTCAATGCAGACCATTCTCTCAATGTTCCTAATAACCCGATCATCCCCTTCATCGAAGGCGACGGCATTGGCGTCGACATCAGCCCGGTCATGATCAAGGTTGTCGATGCTGCCGTTAAGAAGGCTTACGGCGGCGAGCGCAAGATTTCCTGGATGGAGGTGTACGCCGGGGAGAAAGCGACTCAGGTTTACGATCAGGACACCTGGCTGCCTCAGGAAACCCTGGACGCGGTCAAGGATTACGTGGTTTCCATCAAGGGCCCGCTGACCACTCCGGTCGGTGGCGGCATCCGTTCCCTGAACGTGGCCCTGCGCCAGCAACTCGACCTGTACGTCTGCCTGCGCCCGGTGCGCTGGTTCGAAGGCGTGCCTAGCCCGGTGAAAAAGCCTGGCGATGTCGACATGACCATTTTCCGCGAGAACTCCGAAGACATCTACGCGGGCATCGAGTGGAAGGCCGGTACGCCGGAAGCCACCAAGGTCATCAAGTTCCTGAAAGAAGAAATGGGCGTTACCAAGATCCGTTTCGACGAGAACTGCGGTATCGGCGTCAAGCCGGTGTCCCTGCAAGGCACCAAGCGTCTGGCACGCAAGGCCCTGCAATATGTGGTCGATAATGATCGCGATTCGCTGACCATCGTGCACAAAGGCAACATCATGAAGTTCACCGAAGGTGCCTTCAAGGAATGGGCCTACGAAGTGGCGGCTGAAGAGTTCGGCGCGACCCTGCTCGACGGCGGTCCGTGGATGCAGTTCAAGAACCCGAAAACCGGCAAGAACGTCATCGTCAAGGATGCCATCGCCGACGCCATGCTCCAGCAGATCCTGTTGCGCCCGGCCGAGTACGATGTGATCGCGACCCTGAACCTGAACGGCGACTACCTCTCCGACGCCCTGGCGGCGGAAGTGGGCGGTATCGGTATCGCGCCGGGTGCCAACCTGTCCGACACCGTGGCCATGTTCGAAGCCACCCACGGTACTGCGCCGAAGTACGCAGGCAAGGACCAGGTCAACCCGGGTTCGCTGATCCTGTCCGCTGAAATGATGCTGCGCCACATGGGCTGGACCGAAGCGGCCGACCTGATCATCAAGGGCACCAACGGCGCGATTTCCGCCAAGACCGTGACCTATGACTTCGAGCGCCTGATGGAAGGTGCCAAGTTGGTGTCGTCTTCCGGCTTCGGCGATGCGCTGATCTCGCACATGTAAGAAAACGCTGGCACACAAAAAACCGCCTGATTCGAGAGATTGAACCAGGCGGTTTTTTTATGTCGCAATGACGGTGTGGACTTACACTGTAACGGTCTGTTGCGGGGTGGATTCCGTCGCTTTTGAAGCGTCCACCGGGTTCCCGATGTTGACCGCGTGCAGGCCCTTGGGGCCCTGGATGATATCGAATACGACAGCTTGCCCGGCTTTCAGGGTTTTATAACCATCCATTTTAATGGCTGAGTAGTGGGCAAACAGATCTTCTGTCTTGCCTTCCTCGTTGATGAATCCGTAACCCTTGGCATTGTTGAACCACTTCACCTTGCCGACAGCCATACCCAACTCCCTCTGCAACAGACTCCATCACTGGAGTATCATCCAGTACATCCGCAGTCGAATCTGTAAATAAGATTGACTCCGCGGACCTTTTTTACCCACTGTGGGCTCTATTGGTTGTAACACCCTTTTGCCGATAGTCAAGCTGACCCGGCAGTCGGAGTTGAAATCGCTGATAGCCGCCCCCACCACTGTATTTGAACAACTGACGAACCTTTCTTTCCATGCATGCAATCAGCCAGATTCGACTAACATTCAATCAGGATCGCCCGGTTCTTCAAAAAGATCAGCCGGGGGCACACGACGACGATTCCGCAGGCATTGCTGTTCAGGAGGCAAAGCCTGCACTACAGGCACCGCCGATGTACAAGGTGGTTTTGTTCAATGATGACTACACACCGATGGATTTCGTCGTCGAAGTGCTCGAGGTGTTTTTTAACCTGAATCGCGAGCTGGCGACCAAGGTCATGCTGGCCGTCCATACAGAAGGACGGGCAGTATGTGGAGTGTTTACCCGCGACATCGCCGAGACCAAGGCCATGCAGGTCAACCAGTACGCCAGGGAAAGCCAGCATCCGCTACTCTGTGAAATCGAGAAGGACGGTTAATCGCCGACCACTTGGGTATGAGGTGAAGCTATGTTAAACCGCGAGCTCGAAGTCACCCTCAATCTTGCCTTCAAGGAAGCTCGTTCGAAGCGTCATGAGTTCATGACTGTCGAACACCTCTTGCTGGCCCTATTGGACAATGAGGCTGCCGCCACCGTTCTGCGTGCGTGCGGCGCAAACCTCGACAAACTCAAGCATGACCTGCAGGAGTTCATCGACTCCACCACGCCATTGATTCCCGTGCATGACGAGGATCGCGAAACCCAGCCAACCCTGGGCTTCCAGCGTGTACTGCAACGTGCTGTGTTTCACGTACAGAGCTCGGGCAAACGCGAAGTGACTGGTGCCAATGTGCTGGTCGCGATCTTCAGTGAGCAAGAGAGTCAGGCGGTGTTCCTGCTGAAACAGCAGAGCGTTGCCCGTATAGATGTCGTCAACTACATCGCCCATGGCATTTCCAAGGTGCCGGGGCATGGCGATCACTCTGAAGGTGAGCAAGATATGCAGGACGACGAGGGCGGTGAGTCTTCTTCCTCGGGCAATCCCCTGGATGCTTATGCCAGTAACCTCAACGAACTCGCGCGCCAGGGTCGCATCGATCCGTTGGTAGGTCGTGAGCTGGAAGTCGAGCGTGTCGCGCAGATCCTGGCGCGTCGCCGCAAGAACAATCCGCTGCTGGTGGGCGAGGCGGGCGTGGGTAAAACCGCGATTGCCGAAGGCCTGGCCAAGCGCATTGTCGACAACCAGGTGCCGGACCTGCTGGCCAACAGTGTGGTTTACTCCCTCGACCTGGGTGCCTTGCTGGCCGGTACCAAGTACCGTGGCGATTTCGAGAAGCGCTTCAAGGCGTTGCTCAATGAACTGAAAAAACGTCCGCAGGCGATCCTGTTCATCGACGAGATCCACACCATCATTGGTGCGGGTGCTGCGTCCGGTGGCGTCATGGATGCCTCGAACCTGCTCAAGCCGCTGCTGTCGTCCGGTGATATCCGTTGCATCGGTTCGACCACCTTCCAGGAATTCCGCGGCATCTTCGAGAAGGACCGTGCCTTGGCCCGGCGCTTCCAGAAGGTCGATGTGTCGGAGCCTTCGGTGGAAGACACCATTGGCATTCTGCGTGGCCTGAAAGGGCGTTTCGAAAGCCATCACAATATCGAATACAGTGATGAAGCCCTGCGCGCGGCTGCCGAACTGGCTTCGCGCTACATCAATGACCGTCACATGCCGGACAAGGCCATCGACGTCATCGACGAGGCGGGTGCCTACCAGCGCCTGCAACCGGTCGAGAAGCGTGTGAAGCGCATCGAAGTGCCGCAAGTCGAGGATATCGTCGCGAAAATCGCGCGGATTCCGCCAAAACACGTCACCAGCTCCGACAAGGAACTGCTGCGTAACCTCGAGCGTGACCTGAAGTTGACCGTGTTCGGTCAGGACGCCGCGATCGACTCGCTGGCTACCGCGATCAAGCTGTCCCGTGCCGGCCTCAAGTCCCCTGACAAGCCTGTCGGTTCGTTCCTGTTCGCAGGGCCTACCGGTGTCGGTAAAACCGAAGCGGCGCGTCAGTTGGCCAAGGCCCTGGGTGTCGAGCTGATTCGTTTCGACATGTCCGAGTACATGGAGCGCCACACCGTATCGCGTCTGATCGGTGCGCCTCCAGGCTATGTCGGGTTCGATCAGGGCGGTCTGCTGACCGAAGCCATCACCAAGCAGCCACACTGCGTGCTGTTGCTCGATGAGATCGAGAAGGCGCATCCGGAAGTCTTCAACCTGCTGCTGCAGGTCATGGACCACGGTACGCTGACCGATAACAACGGGCGCAAGGCGGATTTCCGCAACGTGATCGTCATCATGACGACCAACGCCGGTGCCGAGACCGCAGCCCGCGCTTCGATCGGTTTCACCTATCAGGATCACTCGTCCGATGCGATGGAAGTGATCAAGAAGAGCTTCACGCCGGAATTCCGCAACCGTCTGGACACCATCATCCAGTTTGGTCGCCTCAGTCATGAGGTCATCAAGAGCGTGGTGGACAAGTTCCTTACCGAGCTTCAGGCGCAACTGGAAGACAAGCGTGTGTTGCTGGAGGTCACCGATGCAGCCCGCAACTGGCTGGCCGAAGGTGGCTATGACGCGGCGATGGGGGCTCGCCCAATGGCTCGCCTGATCCAGGACAAGATCAAGCGTCCGCTGGCGGAGGAGATTCTCTTTGGCGAACTGGCCGAGCATGGCGGTGTGGTACACATCGACATCAAGGATGGTGAGCTGACCTTCGAGTTCGAGACCACGGCCGAGATGGCCTGACGTTAAACCGCAATAAAGCAAAAAGGCGCCAATTGGCGCCTTTTTGCTGTCTGTAGGAGCTGCCGAAGGCTGCGATCTTTTGATTTTGTTTTTAAGATCAAAAGATCGCAGCCTTCGGCAGCTCCTACAAGGGCAGCGTGCGGCAGCTAAATCGCAGGCAAACAAAAACGCCCGGCATGAGCCGGGCGTCTTGTATTGACTTGATTAACGGGCGCGGTAAGTGATGCGCCCTTTGCTCAAGTCATAGGGAGTCAGCTCTACGCGCACTTTGTCGCCGGTAAGAATACGGATGTAGTTCTTGCGCATCTTGCCGGAGATGTGCGCGGTTACGACGTGCCCATTTTCCAACTCCACACGAAACATGGTGTTGGGCAGGGTGTCGACGACAGTGCCTTCCATTTCGAAGCTGTCTTCTTTCGACATGCAGTAAAGCCCTCGGTGTCCAATGAATGGCCCGGTGCAACTGCGCCAGGCAAAAGCGGCGTGCATTGTGCCCGAAAAGTGGGGTTTAAGCCAAGGGGTTTAGGGCCGGCTCTAGTTTAGAACCACCCAGCGCTGATTAATCAGCAACTCAATAGGGCGATATTGAGTCTTGTAGTTCATTTTTTTGCAGTTTTTGATCCAGTAGCCGAGGTAGACCGCATCCAGCCCCAGCCGCCTGGCCTCGGCGATTTGCCAGAGGATTGCATAGCGCCCAAGGCTGCGGCGCTCTTCGGCCGGTTCGTAGAAGGTGTAGACCGCCGAAAGACCGTTCGGCAGTAAATCGGTGACGGCGACGGCCAGAAGCTGGCCGTTCAGGCGGAACTCGTAAAATCGGGAAAACGGCAGGTCCCGCACCAGGAATGTCGAGAACTGGTCGCGACTCGGCGGATACATGTCGCCATCGGCGTGACGCTGTTCGATATAGCGCTGGTAAAGGTCGAAGTACTCTTCATTGAAGCCGGGCCTGGCCGGGCGCACCTGCAAATCCACGTTGCGCTTGAAGATGCGTTTCTGTTGCCGGTTGGGCGTGAACTGCCCCACGGGAATGCGCGCCGGAACGCAGGCATTGCAATTCTGGCAATGCGGCCGATAGAGATGATCGCCACTGCGACGAAACCCCATTTCCGACAGGTCTGCATAGACATGCACATCCATGGGCTGACTAGGGTCGAGAAACAGGGTTGTGGCCTGCTCCTCGGGCAGATAACTGCAAGAGTGCGGCTGAGTGGCATAGAACTTCAAACGCGCCAACTCGGTCATGATCAACCCTCGGGATAATGCTTTTGAATAAGTGTAAGCCACACGGGAGAAAGTCGCTCAGCAAACCCAGGTGGCGGTGTTGGCTTGGTCCAGGTGCCTGGCCAGATAGCTGGCAAATTCACGGCGAGGAATGGCGCGTGCGCCCAGGCTGTGCAGGTGGTCGGTGGGCATCTGGCAATCGATCAGTACAAAACCCGAGTCTTTCAGATGCCGCACCAGTGTGGCAAAGCCGAATTTCGAGGCGTTGTCGGCGAGGCTGAACATGGATTCGCCGAAAAACAGCTGGCCCATTGCCAGGCCGTAGAGCCCGCCCACGAGTTCGTCCCCGTCCCACACTTCCACCGAGTGCGCGTGTCCACGCCTGTGCAGCTCGATGTAGGCGTCCTGCATGGCCTCGGTAATCCACGTGCCGTCAGCGTACTCCCGGGGGGCTGCACAGGCGCGGATGACGGCAGCGAAGTCCTGGTCAAAGGTCACTTGATAGCGTTGCTGGCGCAGCAGTTTGTTCAGACTGCGCGAGATGTGCAATTCGTCGGGAAACAGCACGGTACGCGGGTCCGGCGACCACCAGAGGATCGGCTGGCCTTCGGAAAACCATGGGAAGCAGCCGTGGCGATAAGCCGAGATCAGCCGATCGGCAGACAGATCACCACCGGCAGCCAGAAGCCCGTTGGGGTCGCGCATGGCCTTTTCCAGCGGTGGGAAATGCAAGGTGTTGCGTTGTAACCAAGTCAGCATGGCATCCAGGCTTGCAGAAGGGGAGGGCAGTGGCGGGTGTTGGCCCGCCATAAAGTTTGCCTTTAAACGGTTGGAATGTCGTCGAGGTATTTTTCAGCGTCCAGCGCCGCCATGCAACCGGCCCCGGCAGATGTAACGGCCTGGCGATAAACGTGGTCGGCCACGTCGCCGGCGGCAAACACCCCTGCAATCGCCGTAGCGGTGGCATCGCCTTCGCTGCCACCCTTGACCTGCAGATATCCGTCGCGCATTTCCAGCTGGCCCGCGAACAGGTCGGTGTTGGGTTTGTGGCCGATGGCGATAAACACCCCGGCCAATGTCAGCTCCTTGGTTTCACCGGTGTGGCTGTCCCGCAGGCGGGCGCCGGTCACGCCGCTGGCATTGCCGAGCACTTCGTCCAGGTTCTGGTTCCAGTGCAGGCGGACATTGCCATTGGCGGCTTTTTCGAAGAGTTTGTCCTGGAGGATCTTCTCCGAGCGCAGCTTGTCGCGCCGATGGATCAGGTGCACTTCCTTGGCGATGTTCGACAGGTACAAGGCTTCCTCGACCGCCGTATTGCCGCCGCCGACCACCGCAACCACCTGATTGCGATAGAAAAATCCATCACAGGTCGCGCACGCCGACACTCCTTTGCCGGCAAACGCTTCCTCCGACGGCAGACCCAGGTATTGCGCGCTGGCGCCGGTGGCAATGATCAGTGCGTCGCAGGTGTAGGTTCCGCCATCGCCAATCAGCTCGAACGGCCGTTGTTGCAACTTGGCGGTATGGATGTGGTCGTAAACGATCTCGGTGGCAAAGCGTTCGGCGTGTTTTTGCATGCGATCCATCAGCACCGGCCCGGTCAGGCCTTCAACGTCCCCTGGCCAGTTATCCACTTCGACGGTGGTGGTGAGCTGGCCACCCGCCTGGATGCCGGTAATGACAACGGGCTTGAGGTTGGCGCGGGCGGCATACACGGCCGCGCTGTAACCGGCGGGGCCGGAGCCCAGGATGATCAGGCGTGAATGCTTCGCTTCGCTCATAAAAACACCTCATAAGCCTTTGTCACAAAAGAGAATGCATGCTCAAATTGAACAGCATGTCATATGCTTTTGACTATGCTACACCCAAGGGTCTCAAGCATGGCGTCGTGCGTACAAACCCGTACAATGCCCTGCGTGTTACATATATTCAGTGCGCGCCATGTTTATAAAAACCGGGGCGCAGTGTTAAAAGTAGTCCCGGTAACGCGTGTTAACTTTTTTACCTGCCTGGATTGGGCAGTTTTTTCGCGGTTTTTATAGACATTCACCAGATGGACGCGCCCATGGCGCAGGAAAAGAAGCGTTTTGAAGAAATCCACCGCAGCACCTAAACCAGCCGTCGTACCGCTCTGGCGCCAGCACTTGCACTACCGACTCAAGGAAGGTGCGCTGATCGCCATCGGTGCCTTGTGCCTGTTCTTGATGATGGCCTTGTTGACCTACGGCAAGGACGATCCGGGCTGGAGTCATAACAGCAAGATCGACGATGTGCAGAACTTCGGCGGGCCAGCGGGCTCCTACAGCGCCGATATCCTGTTCATGGTGCTGGGTTACTTCGCCTACATCTTCCCGTTGCTGCTGGCCGTCAAGGCGTACCAGATCTTCCGCCAGCGTCACGAACCGTGGCAGTGGAGCGGTTGGCTGTTCTCCTGGCGCCTGATCGGCCTGGTGTTCCTGGTGCTGTCGGGGGCCGCGCTGGCCCATATCCATTTTCATGCCGCGACCGGTCTGCCGGCCGGTGCGGGTGGCGCGCTGGGGGAAAGCCTCGGCGAACTGGCCAGGAACGCCCTGAATATCCAGGGCAGCACGCTGTTGTTCATTGCCTTGTTCCTGTTCGGCCTGACTGTGTTTACCGATCTGTCGTGGTTCAAGGTGATGGACATCACCGGCAAAATCACCCTCGACCTGTTCGAGCTGTTCCAGGGCGCCGCCAATCGCTGGTGGGCTGCCCGTACCGAGCGCAAACAACTGGTTGCCCGGTTGCGTGAAGTCGATGATCGTATGGATGAAGTGGTCGCGCCGACCGTCACCGACAAGCGCGAGCAGGCCAAGGTCAAGGAACGCCTGATCGAACGTGAGCAAGCCCTGAGCAAGCACATGTCCGAGCGTGAGAAGCAGGTGCCGCCGGTGATTGCGCCCGCGCCGCCAAAGCCCGCCGCGCCGAGCAAGCGCGTCGAGAAAGAGAAGCAGGCGCCGCTGTTCGTCGACAGCGCCGTGGAAGGCACCTTGCCGCCGATCTCGATTCTCGACCCGGCGGAAAAGAAACAGCTCAATTACTCGCCTGAATCCCTGGCTGCGGTTGGCCACCTGCTGGAAATCAAGCTCAAGGAATTCGGCGTCGAAGTCACGGTGGATTCGATTCACCCGGGCCCGGTGATCACCCGTTACGAGATCCAGCCGGCGGCCGGGGTCAAGGTCAGCCGTATTTCAAACCTGGCCAAAGACCTTGCCCGCTCCCTGGCCGTGACCAGCGTGCGCGTGGTGGAAGTGATTCCGGGCAAGACCACGGTCGGTATCGAGATTCCCAACGAAGACCGGCAGATCGTGCGTTTCTCCGAGGTGTTGTCGACCCCCGAGTACGACAACTTCAAATCCCCGGTCACCCTGGCCCTGGGCCACGACATCGGCGGCAAGCCGGTGATCACTGACCTGGCGAAGATGCCGCACCTGCTGGTGGCCGGTACCACCGGTTCCGGTAAGTCGGTGGGTGTGAACGCGATGATCCTGTCGATCCTGTTCAAGTCCGGCCCGGAAGACGCCAAGCTGATCATGATCGACCCGAAAATGCTTGAGCTGTCGATCTACGAAGGCATTCCGCACCTGCTGTGCCCGGTGGTCACCGACATGAAGGACGCCGCCAACGCCCTGCGCTGGAGCGTTGCCGAGATGGAGCGACGCTACAAGCTGATGGCCAAGATGGGGGTGCGAAACCTGTCGGGCTTCAACGCCAAGGTCAAGGAAGCCCAGGACGCCGGCGAGCCGTTGAGCGATCCGCTGTACAAGCGCGAAAGCATCCACGACGAAGCGCCGCTGCTGAGCAAGCTGCCGACCATCGTGGTGGTGGTCGACGAATTTGCCGACATGATGATGATCGTCGGCAAGAAGGTTGAAGAACTGATTGCCCGTATCGCGCAAAAGGCGCGTGCGGCCGGTATCCACTTGATCCTGGCGACCCAGCGTCCGTCGGTGGATGTGATCACCGGTCTGATCAAGGCCAACATCCCGACCCGCATGGCGTTCCAGGTATCGAGCAAGATCGACTCGCGGACCATCATCGACCAGGGCGGCGCCGAACAACTGCTCGGCCACGGTGACATGCTCTACATGCCACCGGGCACCAGCCTGCCGATTCGTGTTCACGGTGCTTTCGTGTCCGACGATGAGGTTCACCGCGTGGTGGAAGCCTGGAAGCTGCGGGGCGCGCCGGAATACAACGACGACATCCTCAATGGCGTCGAAGAGGCGGGCAGCGGCTTTGAAGGCAGCAGTGGTGGCGGCGACGGTGACGATCCCGAGGCCGATGCGCTGTACGACGAAGCCGTGCAGTTCGTGCTGGAAAGCCGTCGCGCCTCCATTTCCGCGGTTCAGCGCAAACTGAAGATCGGCTACAACCGCGCCGCGCGCATGATCGAAGCCATGGAAATGGCCGGGGTCGTGACGTCCATGAACACCAACGGTTCGCGTGAAGTCCTGGCCCCGGGCCCGGTGCGCGACTGACCCGAGTATGAAAAGGGTGGTGCCTTTGGCGCCGCCCGCACTCCCACGAATGTTATGAGGACTCCCATGCGTCTGATCCGCATGCTGTTGCTGCCGGTACTGGCCTTGACCACGCTCCAGGCTAACGCCGATGACAAGGACGTGGCGCGCCTGACCCAACTGCTGGAAAAATCCCAGACCCTGACCGCACGTTTCTCGCAACTGACCCTCGATGGCACCGGCACCCAGTTGCAGGAAACTGCTGGCGAGATGTCGCTGCAGCGTCCTGGCCTGTTCTACTGGCACACCGATGCGCCAGCCGAACAGACCATGATCTCCGATGGCAAGAAAGTCACCCTGTGGGACCCGGACCTGGAACAGGCCACCATCAAGAACCTCGACCAGCGCCTGACCCAGACCCCGGCCTTGCTGTTGTCCGGTGACGTGTCCAAGATCAGCCAGAGCTTCGACATCAGCGCCAAGGAAGCCGGTGGGGTGATCGACTTCACTCTCAAGCCGAAAACCAAGGACACCCTGTTCGACAGCCTGCGCCTGTCGTTCCGCAATGGCCTGGTCAATGATATGCAACTGATCGACAGCGTTGGTCAGCGCACCAATATCCTGTTCACCGGGGTGAAGGCCAACGAGCCGATCCCGGCGTCCAAGTTCAAGTTCGATATCCCGAAAGGGGCTGACGTAATTCAGGAATAAGACAGATAACCTGTGGGAGCGAGCTTGCTCGCGATGGCGGCATAACATTCAACAGCAATGTCGACTGACCTGACGCTATCGTCGGAACGCCGCCCGGAGCAAGCTCGCTCCCACAGGGGCTTGCGGTGTTTAATGATTTGGCTGATAGGCAGTGAGGTTTTTTAGGTAACCATGGATCTGTTTCGCAGCGCCCCCATCGCCCAGCCCTTGGCCGCCCGCCTGCGTGCGGCCAATCTGGACGAGTACGTCGGTCAGGAACACGTGCTCGCTCGCGGCAAACCCCTGCGCGAAGCGCTGGAGCAGGGTGCCCTGCATTCGATGATTTTCTGGGGACCGCCGGGCGTGGGCAAAACCACCCTGGCGCGATTGCTCGCGGAAGTCTCGGATGCGCACTTCGAAACGGTCTCGGCGGTGCTGGCCGGGGTCAAGGAGATCCGCCAGTCGGTGGAAATCGCCAAGCAGCAGGCCGCGCAGTACGGGCGCCGCACCATCCTGTTCGTCGACGAGGTGCATCGCTTCAACAAATCCCAGCAGGATGCGTTCCTGCCCTATGTCGAGGACGGCACGCTGATTTTCATCGGCGCGACCACGGAAAACCCCTCCTTCGAACTCAACAACGCCTTGCTGTCACGGGCGCGGGTCTACGTGCTCAAAAGCCTCGACGAAGCGGCCCTGCGCAAACTGGTGCAGCGCGCGCTGACCGAAGAGCGTGGCCTGGGCAAGCGCAACCTGACCCTCAGCGACGAAGGCTTCCAGATGCTGCTGTCGGCCGCCGATGGTGATGGCCGGCGCCTGCTCAACCTGCTGGAAAACGCCTCGGACCTGGCGGAAGACAACAGCGAGATCGGCACCGATCTCCTGCAAAGCCTGCTCGGCGATACCCGCCGGCGGTTCGACAAGGGCGGCGAAGCGTTCTACGACCAGATATCCGCGCTGCATAAATCGGTGCGCGGCTCCAACCCTGACGGCGCCTTGTATTGGTTTGCACGGATGATCGACGGCGGTTGCGACCCCCTCTACCTCGCCCGGCGCGTGGTGCGCATGGCCAGCGAAGACATCGGCAATGCCGACCCCCGCGCCCTGAGCCTGTGCCTGGCGGCCTGGGAGGTGCAGGAGCGCCTCGGCAGCCCCGAAGGCGAACTGGCGGTGGCCCAGGCCATCACCTACCTGGCTTGTGCGCCAAAGAGCAATGCGGTCTACATGGGCTTCAAGACCGCATTGCGCGCCGCCGCCGAGCACGGTTCTCTGGAAGTGCCGCTGCACCTGCGTAACGCGCCGACCAAACTTATGAAACAACTGGGCTACGGCGATGAATACCGTTATGCCCATGATGAGCCGGACGCCTATGCCGCTGGCGAAGACTATTTCCCGGAAGAACTCGACCCAATCCCGTTCTATCAGCCCGTGCCCCGTGGCCTGGAGTTGAAGATCGGCGAAAAACTCAATCACCTGGCGAAACTCGACCGTTTAAGCCCAAGGCAGCGGAGAAAATAGTGCTTCCCTTGATCGTTGCGGTTTCCGTCGGCGGGATGGCCGGCACGTTGTTGCGCTTCGCCACCGGCAACTGGATCAACGCGAATTGGCCGCGGCACTTCTATACAGCGACGCTGGCCGTTAATATCGTGGGCTGTTTGCTGATCGGCGTTCTATACGGTCTGTTTTTGATCCGCCCGGAGGTGCCCATCGAGGTGCGTGCCGGGTTGATCGTTGGCTTCCTCGGGGGGCTGACAACTTTTTCATCCTTTTCACTGGATACGGTGCGCCTGCTGGAAAGCGGGCAAGTGCCGCTGGCCCTGGGCTATGCGGCGCTCAGCGTATTCGGCGGGCTGCTTGCCACCTGGGCCGGCCTGTCCTTGACCAAACTTTGATAAACGAGAAACCGACATGCTCGATTCCAAACTGTTACGTAGCAACCTTCAGGACGTAGCGGACCGCCTGGCATCCCGTGGCTATACCCTGGATGTTGCGCGCATCGAAGCGCTGGAAGAACAGCGCAAGACCGTCCAGACCCGCACCGAAGCACTGCAGGCTGAACGTAATGCGCGCTCCAAATCCATCGGTCAGGCCAAGCAGCGCGGTGAAGACATCGCGCCGCTGATGGCGGACGTCGAGCGCATGGCGGGCGAATTGAGCGCCGGTAAAGTCGAACTGGACGCGATCCAGACCGATCTGGACTCGATCCTGCTAGGTATCCCCAACCTGCCGCACGAATCGGTACCGGTCGGCGAAGACGAAGACGGCAACGTCGAAGTGCGTCGCTGGGGTACCCCGACGGCCTTCGATTTCCCGGTTCAGGACCACGTCGCCCTGGGCGAGAAGTTCGGCTGGCTGGACTTCGAAACCGCCGCCAAGCTGTCCGGCGCCCGTTTCGCCCTGCTGCGCGGCCCGATCGCCCGTCTGCATCGCGCCCTGGCGCAATTCATGATCAACCTGCACGTCACCGAGCACGGCTACGAAGAGGCCTACACGCCTTATCTGGTCCAGGCCCCGGCGTTGCAAGGCACCGGCCAGTTGCCGAAGTTCGAAGAAGACCTGTTCAAGATCGCGCGCGAAGGCGAAGCCGACCTGTACCTGATCCCGACCGCCGAAGTGTCGCTGACCAACATCGTCGCCGGCGAAATCGTCGACTCGAAACTGCTGCCGATCAAGTTTGTCGCCCACACCCCGTGCTTCCGTAGCGAAGCCGGCGCGTCGGGTCGCGACACCCGCGGCATGATCCGCCAGCACCAGTTCGATAAAGTCGAGATGGTGCAGATCGTCGAGCCGTCGCAGTCGATGGCAGCGCTGGAAGGGCTGACTGCCAACGCCGAGAAGGTCCTGCAACTGCTGGAACTGCCTTACCGCACCCTGGCCTTGTGCACCGGCGACATGGGCTTCAGCGCGGTCAAGACTTACGACCTGGAAGTGTGGATCCCGAGCCAGGACAAATACCGCGAAATTTCGTCGTGCTCCAACTGTGGCGACTTCCAGGCCCGGCGCATGCAGGCGCGTTTCCGCAACCCGGAAACCGGCAAGCCTGAACTGGTACACACCCTGAACGGCTCCGGCCTGGCAGTCGGCCGTACCCTGGTGGCGGTGCTCGAGAACTATCAGCAGGCCGACGGTTCGATCCGCGTGCCTGAAGTCCTCAAGCCGTACATGGGTGGCCTCGAGGTCATCGGCTAAATGAACTATCTGCCGCTGTTCCATAACCTGCGCGGCAGTCGTGTGTTGGTCGTCGGCGGCGGGGAGATTGCCTTGCGCAAGTCCCGCCTGCTGGCCGATGCCGGTGCGCTGCTGCGGGTGGTTGCACCTGAAATCGAAGCGCAATTGCGCGAGCTGGTTACCGGCAGCGGTGGCGAGTGCCTGCTACGTGGCTACGCCGAGGCGGATCTGGACGGTTGCGGGCTGATCATTGCCGCCACCGACGACGAAACGCTGAACGCACAAGTCTCCGCCGACGCCCATCGGCGTTGCGTGCCGGTCAACGTGGTAGACGCGCCAGCCCTGTGCAGCGTGATCTTCCCGGCCATTGTCGACCGTTCTCCGTTGATCATTGCCGTGTCCAGCGGCGGCGATGCACCGGTGCTGGCGCGTTTGATCCGCGCCAAGATCGAAACCTGGATTCCTTCCACCTACGGTCACCTGGCCGGGCTTGCGGCGCGATTCCGCCATCAGGTCAAAGGCCTGTTTCCGGATGTGCAGCAGCGTCGGGCGTTCTGGGAAGATGTTTTCCAGGGACCGATTGCCGACCGGCAATTGGCCGGGCAGGGCGGTGAAGCCGAGCGCTTGCTCCAGGCGAAAATCGATGGCGAAGCGCCAGTGGCGACCGGTGAGGTCTATCTGGTGGGCGCCGGTCCGGGTGATCCCGATCTGCTGACGTTCAAGGCATTGCGTCTGATGCAGCAAGCCGACGTAGTGCTGTACGACCGTTTGGTCGCACCGGCGATTCTCGAACTGTGCCGTCGCGACGCCGAGCGGGTCTACGTCGGCAAGCGCCGAGCCGATCACGCGGTGCCGCAGGACCAGATCAACCAGCAATTGGTGGACCTGGCCAAGCAAGGCAAGCGCGTGGTGCGGTTGAAGGGCGGCGATCCGTTCATCTTCGGTCGTGGTGGTGAGGAGATCGAAGAACTGGCGGCCCATGGCATCCCGTTCCAGGTCGTGCCGGGTATCACGGCGGCCAGTGGTTGCGCGGCCTATGCCGGGATTCCGCTGACCCACCGCGATTATGCGCAGTCGGTGCGCTTCATCACCGGCCACCTCAAGGACGGCTCCAGCGATTTGCCATGGGCCGATCTGGTGGCCCCGGCACAGACCCTGGTGTTCTACATGGGCCTGGTGGGCTTGCCGATCATCTGCGAGCAGTTGATCAAGCATGGTCGCGCCGCCGATACCCCGGCGGCACTGATCCAGCAGGGCACCACAGTCAACCAGCGAGTGTTTACCGGCACCCTGGCGGACCTGCCACGACTGGTGGCGGAGCATGAAGTGCATGCGCCGACCTTGGTGATCGTCGGTGAAGTGGTGCAACTGCGCGAGAAACTGGCGTGGTTTGAAGGGGCTCAGGGGCAGGTCTGATTACTGCGTTGGCTGTTGCAAAAAGATCGCAGCCTTCGGCAGCTCCTACAGAGGTAAGGTGTACACCCTGTAGGAGCTGCCGAAGGTTCGGGCCGC
Organism: Pseudomonas monachiensis; assembly: GCF_047345015.1. Taxonomy (NCBI): domain Bacteria; kingdom Pseudomonadati; phylum Pseudomonadota; class Gammaproteobacteria; order Pseudomonadales; family Pseudomonadaceae; genus Pseudomonas; species Pseudomonas monachiensis. The sequence continues at coordinate 3,897,370 of NZ_CP178857.1, read as the reverse complement.
GTTCGGACGATCTTTTGCTTTTTAACGCTTTTTCCAAACCCATTTCCCGCTCAACCGCTCCCGATCATGGGGCGCGGTGAAGTCCTGCGCCGGACCTTTGGGCACCACACCCGTCGGGTTGATGGTGCGGTGGCTGGCGTAGTAGTGGTTCTTGATGTGGGTGAAGTCCACCGTCTCGGCGATTCCCGGCCACTGATAAATCTCCCGCAGCCAGTTCGACAGGTTCGGATAATCCGCGATCCGCCGCAGGTTGCACTTGAAGTGCCCGTAGTACACCGCATCGAAGCGAATCAGCGTGGTGAACAGGCGGATGTCCGCTTCGGTCAGGTACTCGCCAGCCAGGTAGCGGTTGGCACTCAGTAACTGTTCCAGATGATTGAGCTCGGCAAACACTTCATCGAAGGCTTGTTCATAAGCCTGCTGCGAGGTGGCAAACCCGGCGCGGTACACGCCATTGTTGACGGCCGGGTAGATCCGCTCGTTCAACGCATCGATCTCGCCGCGCAGCGGCGCCGGGTAGAAGTCCAGGTCGTTACCGGTCAGATCGTCGAAGGCGCCATTGAACATGCGGATGATTTCCGATGATTCATTGTTGACGATGCGCTTGTGCTGTTTGTCCCACAGCACCGGTACGGTAACGCGGCCGGTGTAGTCGGCGGTGTCGGCGGTGTAGCGCTGGTGCATGAAGTCGAAGTGATCGAGCCTGTCGCCGGTCGAACCGAGGGTCTGGTCGAAAGTCCAGCCGTTTTCCAGCATCAACCAACTGACCACCGAAACGTCGATCAGGTTTTCCAGGCCTTTGAGTTTGCGCAGGATTAAAGTGCGATGAGCCCACGGGCAGGCCAGGGACACGTACAGGTGATAGCGCCCGGGCTCGGCCGCAAAACCGCCGACGCCGGTCGGTCCCGGCTTGCCGTCTGCGGTCAACCAGTTGCGACGCTGCGCCTGTTCACGCTGGAACGCACCGTCCTTGCTGCTTTCGTACCACTTGTCCTGCCAGCGGCCATCCACTAATAAACCCATGTTCAAGACTCCTGAAACCCATAATCGATGGAGTCGAGTCTATTCCGATGAGTTCGAACAAAAAGCGCAAAGATCGGGCGCGAATGATCGATTAAATCGATTTGTCCCGCGCCGCCCAGTATTTTTCAGCGGTTTCGAAGGCCTGTTCGCGGCTCTGTCCCAGGCCGCGCAGGGCCAGTGCCATGGTCGAGATCAGGGCCATTTGCGGGTAGCTGTCGACCACATCGCCACGCCAGACCGCTTTCAAATGTTCAGGATCAAGCGAGGCAGGCTTGACGTGACGCTGCGCCGACAACTGCGGCCATTCCTCGTCCCAGCTCTCGCCCCCGGTGGTGCCATACAGGTGACTGTTGGCGTCCGGGTTGATCTCGATCTCGCCGCCATCGCCTTTGACGACGATGGCAGTGTCACCCAGCAGGCCACTGGCATCGCGATGCACGGCCTGGTAACCCGGGTGGAAAATGCTCTGCAGGCCGCAGCGGGCGCCCAGCGGATTGAGAATCCGCGCCAGGGAGTGGATCGGCGAGCGTAGGCCCAGGGTGTTGCGCAGGTCGATCATCCGTTGCAGCTGTGGCGCCCAGTCCATCAAAGGCATGAAGGCCAGGCCGCCGTTATCCAGTGCCGAACCCACCTGTTGCCAGTTGCGGCACAGCGGGATGTTCAATTCGCCCAGCAGTTGCTCGCTGTACAAGCGACCGGCCGTGTGGGCGCCGCCGCCGTGCATGAAAATCCGCACGCCGTTTTGCGCCAGGCACTTGGCTGCCAGCAGATACCACGGCAGATGGCGTTTCTTGCCGGCATAGGTCGGCCAGTCCAGATCCACCGCCAGCGCCGGAGGATTCAGGCGTTCGCGCAAGGCTTCGGTGAAGCCCGCCATCTCTTGCGCGCTTTCTTCCTTGTGCCGCAACAGCATCAGGAATGCGCCGAGCTGGGTTTCCTCGACTTTTTCATCGAGCACCAGGCCCATGGCCTCGCGGGCCTCGACCCGGGTCAGGTCACGGGCGCCGCGCTTGCCTTTGCCAAGGATCCGCACGAACTGGGCGAACGGGTGCTCGGCGGGCGTTTCGAGTGTCAGTGCTGGGTAGTCGGTCATAAGCAATTCGTCGGTTTGGGCAGGCCCGCCAGTTTCGCGGCGAGTTTGGCGGGAGTGCCTTTGAACAGTCGGTTCAGGTGCAGGCTGTTGCCTTTTTCCGGGCCGAGTTTCAGGGCGGTGTACTTGATCAACGGGCGGGTGGCCGGTGACAGCTGGAATTCGGCGTAGAAACTGCGCAGCAGTTCGAGGACTTCCCAGTGTTCGGGCGTCAACTCGATGTCTTCGGCCGCCGCCAGGGCACTGGCCACGTCGGCGGACCAGTCACTCAGTTCGACCAGGAAACCGTCCTTGTCCAGTTCGATGGCGCGGGCGCCGACCGTCAATGCATTCATAGCCAACTGTTGACCTTGTCGTAGTGGATCGACAGTTCGACGAAGGCCGGGTAATCGATAGCTTTGGCCCAGTCTGGAACCGCAAGCGCACGGGCCTGGGCATCTTCAGCCAGCACGAACAGCTTCAGGCCGCGTGCGCTGAGCGCCGTGAACGGCGCGGTGCCTGGCTGCAACGCGTAGGCGGCATCACCGGACAACAGCAACCCGTCGTTGGCGCCGATCACGCGCAGGCAACTGGTCAGGCGTTCGTCGCCGAACGGGGAATGAGACAACACATGCAAAGTCGACATCAGAGGGTGATCACCTGGTCGTAACGGTCAATGAGGGCGGTGATTTCGTGGGCGGCCAACACCTGGGCTTCTTGCAGTGACAGGCCGCTCGGGTCCAGGCCGCGCTGGGTAATGCTGTCGCCGCAGGCAAACAATTCCTCGACACCGAACATCGGCAGGGCTTGCAGGTTGGCGCTCAGGTCTTTCTGTTGCAGGGCCTTGGCGTCCTGGCTGACGGCCAGCTGGAACACGCCGTCATCGAGAAACAGCAGGCCGATCGGCAGGTCGAAGGCGCCCCCGGCCAGCACGATATCCAGCGCTTCCCGCGCGCCCGGGCCGGACCAGGGCGACTGGCGGCTGATGATCAATATGGATTTGGCCATGTCATGCGCCTCCGAAACAGATCAGACGGTCGGCATCCTGCGCGGCGTCATGCAACTGGCCGAGGCCGGACAATTCCCACGGCGCGCCGACGGCAACCGCCTCGCGCTGATAGCGCCGGGCTTCTTCCTCGTTCAACACGCCACGACGCAGGGCAGCGGCGATGCATACCACGCCATCGAGTTGATGGTCGCTGACAAAGGCGTGCCATTGCCTGGGCAAGTCCAATTCATCCTGGGGCGTGACCACGCTGGCGGACGCGTTGTAGACGCCGTCCTGATAGAAAAACAGCCGGACAATCTCGTGCCCGCCGGCCAGCGCGGCTTGGGCGAACAACAGGGCGCGGCGCGAGGAGGGCGCATGGGCGGCGGAAAATACGGCGATGGCGAACTTCATGGTGCACTCGATCAGCGAAACTGCGGCCATGATAAAGCTTTATCGGCGGGGCAGCTAAATCGATGTTGTCTATTCTGGCCCCATCGCGAGCAAGCTCGCTCCCACAATTGTTTCGTGGTGGATTTCAATTTTGTATTCGACACCGATCCCCTGTGGGAGCGAGCTTGCTCGCGATGAGGGCCGCATAGGCACCGCCAAGCTCAGCGCGGCATATACCCCAACTGCCAGCGCCGCGGGATCTTCAACGACAACACCGCGAGCCCGGCAGCCAGCAGGCCGCTGGCATACAACGCCTTGAGCCCCAGGTGATGTTCCAGCACGGCACCGAGTACCGCGCCGGCGAACATGCCGGTCCAGGGGATCAGTTGCACGCGCCAGCCGTTACGGCGCTCGCCGAGCATCCAGCGGCCCAGCCCGCGGCCGAAACGCGACAGGGCGCCGGTGACGTAAGTCAGGCCAACCGGCAGGCCGTTCACTTCTTCCACCGCGGCGTTGAGCATGCCCATTGCGATGATCGCCGCCAGCAGGGCCGGCAGTTGCTCGTCATAAGGCCAGGCTGCGGCGGCGCACAGCAGGGCGGTAATGCACAGCAACAAGGGCAGGGCCCGGCGTCTGCCTAGGCGGCTGACGATAATGCCCAGCGCGTTACCGACGATGAAGGTGGCGACGAGGATCATCAGGCGCAGGGTCAACCCAAGGTCGCCAGCACTGATGGCGACCGCCATCCGGGTGGTATTGCCACTCATGAACGAGACGAAGTCGCCGCTGGCCATGAAGCCGATGGCGTCGGTCATGCCGGCGAGCACCGAGAGCATGGCCACCAGGCTCAGGCCTATGCGTCCGCGCCATTTCTGCGTGTGCAAGTGACCGGGGCTGGCGTGGGTCCTGGCGGTGTTGGGTAGCATCGGGGACGGTATCCTTGAACAGTGCTTAGGGTTTTATCCCATTCAACTCGCAATATTCCAGCCAGTCCATGCCGGCCATTTCCGCTACTTCCCGGTGCACTTCCAGGCGCTGCGCTTCGTACTCCTGGGGTGTGGTGGTGGTTAACTGCAACGTCAGTTCCCAGGCGAACAACTGCTGGCGTTCTGCTTCGGCTTCAAACGCTTCGTGCAGCCGTTCCTCGCGATACTGAGCCGCCGTTTCACCCTTGGCCTGAGCCAACAGCGGGTTGAGGTGGTCGAGTTCTTCGCGCAACTCGGGGCGCTCATCGAGAAACCTCTTGAGTGCTTGCTCATGCTGCAGTTCGGTTGCCGCCATGGTCGCTCCTTGAGAACGGATTACGAGGATTGCTTCTTGCCAGCCTTGGCCGCTGCCGCCAGGCATTCGAGGGCAAACTGTTCGGTGTAGGTCATCTGGATCGGCGTGGTTTCGCCTTTGACGGTTCTTTCGCCATCGAGGATGTAGCGAATCCGCTTGTCGGTGACGCCGATTCGCTTGGCAATCCAGGAAGGCGTCTGACCGATCTGGCTGATCAGCTTGTCAGCATATTCAGTGCTCGGTTTGTAGAACTCGGCATTAGGTGTCATCAGGTTTCCAGTCAGGGGTGCGATGGAGCGTTATTGGCGCGACAGGGTGCGCGAATCGTTGCGCGCTGTCGCGGTATAAATGCAGTAAAGCAGAACGATACGGGCTGCCGGGGTGATAAAGTCCGCTTTTTCCCGATGAGTGAATGCAATGCGAATTCTGATGGTGGCGCTGGCCGTGACGTTGCTGGCCGGATGCGCCGGCTCGGCAATGAACGAGGCCCGCACCAAGGCCCCGTACAAGACCCTGAACTCGGAAAAACCGGGAAAAGACGTCGCCCAGTGCGTGCAGTTTTCCTGGCAGGACGAAGCCGTGTTCGGCGTCGATGCCGCTGCCTATCTGCAACCGGGGGAGAAGGGCGGCACGACCGTTTACACCCGTTCGGCGGAGTCCTTTGTCGATGTGACCACCGATGCCTCGGGCACGGTGTTGAACTACTACGCACAGAAAGACGATTTCGTGGCCAAGCGCCGGTTGGCGGCGTTGGCGACTTGCCTGTGATTTGAAGGCTAACGCAAGTCCCTTGTGGGAGCGGGCTTGCTCGCGAAGGCGGCTGGTCAGTCAGTATTGATGTCGACTGACCCACCGCTTTCGCGAGCAAGCCGGATCGCCGCGCCGCCGCTCCCACATTGGTTTTTGTTTTGATCAGTAGCTCAGGCGCTTCTGGAAGAAGAAGTGCTTGTGGCCTGGCGGGTAATCGGCAATGTGCCCGATCTCGCTGTAGCCGCATTTCTTGTAGAACCCAGGCGCCTGGAATTCAAAGGTGTCGAGCCACAGCCCGACGCAACGCCGTTCCCGCGCCAGGTCTTCGGCCATCTGCATCAGTTTCGAACCCAGGCCCTGTCCCCGCGCCTGTTCCGGCACCACCAGCAAGTCGATGTACAGCCACTGGTAAAACAATCGGCCATGCAGGCCACCGAGGATCTCGTCGTTGTCGTCGCGCACCAGCAAGGCGATGTGCTCGGGCACGTTACCTTCGGCCTTCGAGCCATTGTAGGCGCGCAAGGGTTTGAGGATGGCCTGGCGTTGTTCATCCGTGGGGTTTTGCGACAATTCGATACGCAGGTTCATGGCTATATCCTTATGGCAGTGAAACCGCAGCCTATCCCGGTTGCAGCTATTGTTCCATCCCCGGAAAAGTTGAACCGTGGCCAGCGGGCAGCTGTCATTCCTTAAGACGCGTCACTCCGCAACGCAGCTGATGAGGACACCACCCCGTGAACATTTTTGAAGCCTTGCGCGAAAGCCACGAACGCCAACGGACCTATGCCAAGGCGCTGATCCATACCAGCGGCGATACGCCAGAGCGCGTCGAGGCCTACAAGCAACTCAAGTCTGAATTGCAAGCTCACGCCACGGCCGAAGAGCGGCATTTCTACATCCCGTTGATGGAGTTCGACAACGGTGTCGACCTCAGTCGTCATGGCATCGCCGAACATCACGAAATGGACGAAATGATGGAGGCGCTGGATGACACCGAGATGTCCAGTCCGGCTTGGCTCGTGACCGCGAAGAAACTCTCGGAGAAGGTGCATCACCACCTTGAGGAAGAAGAGCAGAAGTTCTTCCAGATGGCCGGCAAACTGCTTGACGACAAACAGAAAGAGTCGTTGGCCGGACAATACGAGAAGGAGTACAAGGCGCAACTTGCCTGAGGGGGAAAGGCTGTGCGTTTTCACTTAACATGTGGACCCTCAGACAAATAACAGGACGCGTTGTCATGTCGAACACGGCCGAGCGGGTCAATATCCTGGAGTCTCAGGTGTTGTCCCACGACTGGTACCTGCTCAAGAAAATCACCTTCGATTACCAACGCAACAACGGCGAATGGCAACGCCAGGTCCGCGAGGTCTACGACCGAGGCAATGGCGCGGCGATTCTCCTGTACAACCGCGAAAATAAAACCGTGGTACTGACCCGGCAATTTCGCTTGCCGGTGTTCGTCAACGGTCACGATGGGCTGTTGATCGAAGTCGCGGCGGGCCTGCTGGAAGGCGCGGCGCCTGAAGACCGCATCCGCGATGAGGCCGAGGAAGAGACGGGTTACCTCGTGCACCATGTGCAGAAGGTCTTCGAGGCATACATGAGCCCCGGGTCGGTGACGGAAAAACTGCACTTCTTCATTGCCGAATACGATGCGAAGTCGAAAGTCAGCGACGGTGGCGGCCTGGAGTCGGAAACCGAAGAACTGGAAGTGCTGGAGTGGGCGTTCGACGACGCGCTCGAAGCGTTTTACCGCGGCGAAATCTGCGATGCAAAGACCATCATGTTGTTGCAGTATGCGGCGATGAAAAACCTCTTCAATTAAACGCAATCTCCCGTAGGAGCTGCCGCAGGCTGCGATCTTTTGATCTTGCTTTTGAAAAGCACAGTCAAAAGATCGCAGCCTGCGGCAGCTCCTACAAGATCAAAAGCCTGGGAACCGTGCGGTGCCAGGCCTTTGCCCACCTTCAAGTGTGAGCAACAACGCCTTCGCCTCAAGCCCGCCGGCAAACCCGGTGAGCTTGCCCGACGCGCCAATCACCCGATGACAGGGCGCCACGATCGAAATCGGGTTCTTGCCATTCGCCGCACCCACTGCCCTGACCGCCGCCGGGTTGCCGATCTGTTCGGCGATCTGGCTGTAGCTGCGGGTCTCGCCGAACGGGATGGTCAGCAGCGCCGCCCAGACCTTCTTCTGGAATTGCGTACCGGCAAAATCCAGCTCCAGTTCGAAGCGATCGCGACTGCCGGAAAAATACTCGCGCAACTGCGCAGCCGTGCGCACCAGGATCGGGTTGTCCGGCGCTTCGCTCATCGGCCCCAGGCGCACTCGCCCGGGTTTGTCGTTTTCCCAGAGGATGGCCGCCAGTCGTGAACCGTTCGCGACCAGCTTCAACTGGCCCACGGGTGAATCCACGGTGGTGCAGGTATAGGTCATGCCAGGGCTCGCGCAAAATTGCTGAACAGGTGTTAAGGATACTGCCTCGACGGGGAGGCGCAATACGTAATCCCGACCATACTTGGCTACGGCTTTTGAAACGTTCCCCTGTTTAATGACAAGAAGAGACCGACTCATGAAGTACGAACCTTTTGCCAAATCGCTGATTGCGACCTCGTTGGCGCTCAGCTGCCTGACCGCCCATGCCGCCTCGGTGGCCCCGGCTACCGGGGAAAACGGCATGGTGGTCACGGCCCAGCACCTGGCCAGCCATGTGGGCGTGGATGTGCTCAAGAACGGCGGCAACGCCGTGGATGCGGCGGTCGCGGTCGGCTATGCGCTGGCGGTGGTTTACCCCGCGGCAGGCAACCTCGGCGGCGGTGGTTTCATGACCATTCAACTGGCGGACGGGCGCAAGACCTTCCTCGACTTCCGTGAAAAAGCGCCGCTGGCCGCTACCGCCAACATGTACCTGGACAAGGAGGGCAACGTCGTTCCCGACCTGAGTACCCGTGGCCACCTGGCCGTGGGCGTGCCGGGCACCGTGTCGGGCATGGAACTGGCGCTGTCCAAGTACGGCACCAAGCCGCGCAAGGAAATCATCGCCCCGGCCATCAAGCTGGCCGAAGACGGTTTCGTGCTGGAGCAGGGGGATGTCGATCTGCTGGACTACGCCACCGACATGTTCAAGAAGGACATCAAGGATTCCGGCGCGATCTTCCTGAGCAAAGGCGAGCCGATGCAGGTCGGCCAGAAACTGGTGCAAAAGGACCTGAGCAAGACCTTGCGGGAGATCTCCGAGAAAGGCGCCGACGGTTTCTATAAAGGTTGGGTGGCGGACGCCATCGTCACCTCTAGCCAGGCCAACAAGGGCATCATCACCCAGGCCGACCTCGACAAATACAAGACCCGTGAACTGGCGCCCATCGAGTGTGACTACCGTGGCTACCACGTGGTTTCCGCACCGCCACCGAGCTCCGGCGGCGTGGTGATCTGCGAGATCATGAACATCCTCGAAGGCTATCCGATGAAGGACCTGGGCTACCACTCGGCCCAGGGCATGCACTATCAGATCGAGGCGATGCGCCACGCCTATGTGGACCGCAACAGCTACCTGGGCGACCCGGACTTCGTGAAGAACCCGATTGCCCACCTGCTGGATAAAAACTACGCGACCAAGCTGCGCGACGCGATCAAGCCACAAAAAGCCGCGATATCCAGCGAACTCAAGCCCGGTGTAGCGCCCCATGAAGGCAACAACACCACCCATTACTCCATCGTCGACAAGTGGGGCAACGCGGTGTCGGTGACCTACACCCTCAACGACTGGTTCGGTGCCGGCGTGATGGCGAGCAAGACCGGAGTCATCCTCAACGATGAAATGGACGACTTCACCTCGAAGATCGGCGTACCGAACATGTACGGCCTGGTGCAGGGCGAGGCCAACGCCATCGCGCCCGGCAAGGCGCCGCTGTCGTCCATGAGCCCGACCATCGTCACCAAGGACGGCAAAGTGGTGATGGTGGTCGGCACTCCGGGTGGCAGCCGCATCATTACCGCGACCTTGTTGACCATGCTCAACGTGATCGACTACGGCATGAACATCCAGGAAGCGGTGGATGCGCCGCGTTTCCACCAGCAGTGGCTACCGGAGGAAACCAACCTGGAAGCCTTCACCACCAGCCCGGACACGGTGAAAATCCTCGAGAGCTGGGGCCACAAGTTCGCCGGTCCACAGGATGCCAACCACTTGGCGGCGATCCTGGTCGGCGCGTCGTCCCTGGGTGGCAAGCCGGTAGGCAAGAACCGTTTCTACGGGGCGAACGACCCACGGCGTAACACCGGGTTGTCGCTGGGTTATTGAGGGTTGTGTCCGGAGGGGGACGGGCTTATGTTCGTCCCCTGATCCATCGACAATTCAAGGAAGGAAATCATGACCACTGCGTTGTTAATCATCGACGTCCAACAGGCTTTGTGTTCCGGTGAATACGAGTGCTTCGAGATTGGACGGGTCATCAACACCATCAACGACCTTTCTGCCCGGGCGCGCAAGGCGGGCGTGCCCGTGGTGCTGATCCAGCACGAAGAAGCGGGCAGCCCGCTGGCGCATGAGGCTGCCGGTTGGCAACTGGCCGACGGGCTGGAAACCATGCCCAAGGACCACCGCGTACGCAAGACCACCGGGGATTCGTTCTACCAGACCAACCTGCAAAAACTGTTGCCGAAGGAGGACTTCGAGCGCCTGGTCATCTGTGGCCTGCAGACCGACTATTGCGTCAACGCCACCGTGCGCCAGGCCCTGAAACTGGGTTACGACGTGGTGCTGGCGGGCGACGCGCATTCCACCGTCGACAACGGCAACCTGACCGCCGAAGACATCATCGCCGAGCACAACAAGGACCTGGCGCACCTCACCGGTTCCGTGGCGCGGATCGATGTGGTCCCGGCCAAGGACATCCACTTCTGAACCCACCCTGTTTCCCTGTGGGAGCGAGCCTGCTCGCGATGATGCCAGCACATTCAACATTGATGCTGGCTGACTTACCGCTATCGCGAGCAAGCTCGCTCCCACAGTAATTTCGGTCGCTGGCAGAATTTCGCGTACACCCACTAACCCCTGTGGGAGCGAGCTTGCTCGCGATGACGTCATTACAGCCAGCATTGATATTGATTGACCCACCGCTATCGCGAGCAAGCTCGCTCCCACAGTAATTCCGGTCGCTGGCAGAATTTCGCGTACACCCACTAACCCCTGTGGGAGCGAGCTTGCTCGCGATGACGTCATTACAGCCAGCATTGATATTGATTGACCCACCGCCATCGCGAGCAAGCTCGCTCCCACAGTAATTTCGGTCGCTGGCAGATTTCGTGTACACCCACTAACCCCTGTGGGAGCGAGCTTGCTCGCGATGACGTCATTACAGCCAGCATTGATATTGATTGACCCACCGCCATCGCGAGCAAGCTCGCTCCCACAGTAATTTCGGTCGCTGGCAGATTTCGCGTACACCCACTAACCCCTGTGGGAGCGAGCTTGCTCGCGATGACGTCATTACAGCCAGCATTGATATTGATTGACCCACCGCCATCGCGAGCAAGCTCGCTCCCACAGTAATTTCGGTCGCTGGCAGATTTCGTGTACACCCACTAACCCCTGTGGGAGCGAGCTTGCTCGCGATGACGTCATTACAGCCAGCATTGATATTGATTGACCCACCGCCATCGCGAGCAAGCTCGCTCCCACAGTAATTTCGGTCGCTGGCAGATTTCGTGTACACCCACTAACCCCTGTGGGAGCGAGCTTGCTCGCGATGACGTCATTACAGCCAGCATTGATATTGATTGACCCACCGCCATCGCGAGCAAGCTCGCTCCCACAGTAATTTCGGTCGCTGGCAGATTTCGCGTACACCCACTAACCCCTGTGGGAGCGAGCTTGCTCGCGATGACGTCATTACAGCCAGCATTGATATTGATTGACCCACCGCCATCGCGAGCAAGCTCGCTCCCACAGTAATTTCGGTCGCTGGCAGATTTCGTGTACACCCACTAACCCCTGTGGGAGCGAGCTTGCTCGCGATGACGTCATTACAGCCAGCATTGATATTGATTGACCCACCGCCATCGCGAGCAAGCTCGCTCCCACAGTAATTTCGGTCGCTGGCAGAATTTCGCGTACACCCACTAACCCCTGTGGGAGCGAGCTTGCTCGCGATGACGTCATTACAGCCAGCATTGATATTGATTGACCCACCGCCATCGCGAGCAAGCTCGCTCCCACAGTAATTTCGGTCGCTGGCAGATTTCGTGTACACCCACTAACCCCTGTGGGAGCGAGCTTGCTCGCGATGACGTCATTACAGCCAGCATTGATATTGATTGACCCACCGCCATCGCGAGCAAGCTCGCTCCCACAGTAATTTCGGTCGCTGGCAGATTTCGTGTACACCCACTAACCCCTGTGGGAGCGAGCTTGCTCGCGATGACGTCATTACAGCCAGCATTGATATTGATTGACCCACCGCCATCGCGAGCAAGCTCGCTCCCACAGTAATTTCGGTCGCTGGCAGATTTCGCGTACACCCACTAACCCCTGTGGGAGCGAGCTTGCTCGCGATGACGTCATTACAGCCAGCATTGATATTGATTGACCCACCGCTATCGCGAGCAAGCTCGCTCCCACAGTAATTTCGGTCGCTGGCAGATTTCGTGTACACCCACTAACCCCTGTGGGAGCGAGCTTGCTCGCGATGACGTCATTACAGCCAGCATTGATATTGATTGACCCACCGCTATCGCGAGCAAGCTCGCTCCCACAGTAATTTCGGTCGCTGGCAGAATTTCGCGTACACCCACTAACCCCTGTGGGAGCGAGCTTGCTCGCGATGACGTCATTACAGCCAGCATTGATATTGATTGACCCACCGCCATCGCGAGCAAACTCGCTCCCAAAGGACTTACACCGCTCCGAAAATCTCGATCAGCTCATTCAGAAACGCGCTCACCAGATCCCGCTGCCGCGCCGAATGCCGCACCGCCGCATGAAAGCTGACCTCATAGCGCAACAGGTCCGGGTTCAGCGGGTGTAGCTGCCCCAGCTGTTCATGGCGGGTCGCGTAGTGCTGCGGCAGAAACCCCAGGTGCTGGCCGGACAGGATCAGCAGGGCTGCGCCGTCCATGCTGTCGGTGAGCACGGTCAGGCGTTCGATGGACGTGGGGGCCGGCATTTCCGGCAGGGGATGGCTCGGCCAGACCCAGTCGAACCCGCTGACATCGTCGCGGGTCAGCGCGCCGACTTGCCCGAACAGCGGGTGCGAGGGCGCGCAGTAGGCAATCTGGGTTTCCGGGAACAGCGGGAAATAATCGATGCTGGGCAAGCGATGCCAGAAGTAACCGATGGCCAGGTCGATATGGCCGTTGATGATTTTTTCTTCCAGCAGCGACGATGACAGCTCGGTGAAATGGAAGTACAAGCCCTCGTGCCGTGCCCGCAAACGGGCAATGGCCTGGCCGATTTTCCTGTTCGCCACCGGATCGATTTGCCCCAGCAGGCCGATGTTGATGCTGCCCGAGACTTTGCGGTTGATGTGCTGCACCTCGACCCGAAAGCCTTCGGCCGCCGCCAGCAAGCGCCGGGCCGCGTCGATGAACTGAGTGCCTTTGGGCGTTACCGAAAACCCGCCGCGCCCGCGTTCGCACAAGCGGAAACCAACCCGGGCTTCGAGCGTTGCCAGCTGCGCGCTGATCGTGGGTTGCGTGGTGTTGAGGGCGGTTTGCGCCGCCGAGATGCCGCCCGCTTCGACGACGGTCAGAAATACCCGGATCAGGCGCAGATCCAGCTCCGTTACAGTTCCCAGCATGGGGGGCTCCCGATTCTCGCTTACATAGATGCTGATCTATGTGAACAGTGTGCCTGCGATATTTTATTGCCCGGACTCACGCCCTACATTGCCGTGAAACCAGCGTCATCGTCAGCTTTTTCTGGAGTTTCACCTGAACTGGACGTCGTAGCGAGCGCTGTACCCACAAAAACAACAAACAACAGCATAGGAACAATCGTATGTCAGGTTCCCCAGTGTCTGCGCACGCCACCGAGGCGAGCGGCGGGTTGGCCATCGAAGGCCACTCCATCGACTACATCCCGGAAAACGAACGTCACGCCAAACTCAGCAGTCAGGGGCCTTTCTGGTTCCTGGGCAATTTCCACTTCTTCACCATCTCCATAGGTTTTGTCGGCCCGAGCCTCGGCTTGTCGGCACTGTGGACCATGCTGGCCGGTGCCCTGGGCATTATGTTCGGCACCATTTTCATGGCGTTCCACGGCTCCCAGGGCCCGGAAATGGGCCTGCCGCAGATGATCCAGTCCCGCGCCCAGTTCGGCTATCGCGGGGTGATCCTGGCGTTGATGGCGACGATGTTTGTGTTCGTCGGTTTCAACGTGGTGAACATCTCGCTGATCATGAATGGCCTGGAGCATGTGTTCGGCATTGACCCGACCCTCGTCGCCGTTGCTGTGGTGCTGATCGGCGCATTGTTGTCGATCTACGGCCACGACCTGATGCACAAGGCCTTCAAGTGGGCCTTGCTGGCGACCTTGCCGCTGTATGCACTGGTGACCATCGCCCTGATGTTCGGCGCGGGCCAGGAAGGCGTCACGCCGGCGACCGACCTGGGCTTCAACTGGGTGGCCTTCGCCACGCTGTTCGCCATCGGTGCCAGCTACAACATTTCCTATGCCCCCTACGTGTCTGACTATTCCCGCTACCTGCCGAAAAACACCAGCCGGGCAAAACTGATCGCGGCGGTGTTCATCGGTGCCTCGTTGTCCGGCAGCTGGATGATCGGCCTCGGCGCCTGGCTGGCCCAGGAGCTCAAAGCAGCGGATGCACTGGTGGCGTTGAACCAGGTCGGCTCCTCGATGGTGCCGGGGCTGGGCAATCTGCTGGTGATCGTCTCGGTGGCGGGCTTCCTGCCGATCATCGCCCTCAACACCTACAGCGCCATGCTGACGCTGCTGACCGGTGTCGACTCGATCAGGAAAATCACCCCGACACCCCGCGCCCGCGTGCTGTCGATCAGTGTGATCAGCGTGATTCTGTTGACCTGCGTGCTGTCGATCAAAGGTGACGGCATCGCGCTGTTGAACACCTTCCTGGTGTTGTTGCTGTACTTCCTCGTGCCGTGGACCGCCGTCAACCTGGTGGACTACTTCTTCGTGCGCAAGGGCCGTTATGCGATACCGCATTTCTTCACGCCAAACGGCATCTACGGCGCCTGGCAATTTCGCGGCATCGTCTCGTACCTGATCGGCTTCGCCGCGATGGTGCCGTTCTTCTACATCTACGATGCCGCCGCCGGCAAAGAGGTGTTCGTCGGCCCGCTAGCGCGAGTGCTGGAAGGCGTGGACATCGCCTGGCTGGTAGGCCTGGTGGTTTCGGGGCTGACCTACTACCTGCTCAGCCGCTCGATTGATCTGGCCGCCGAACGCCGGGTGATCGATGCGCTCAGCGAGAGCGACATTGTCGCCATGACCCATTCATCTGCGGAGGCAGGGCGTTGAACAGCGCAAAAAATACCGTGGTCGCCTGCTGCCAACTGGCACCGAAAATCGGCGACCTGGCCTATAACCGCACGCTCACCGAACGCGCGATTCGCCAGGCAGCCTTACAGGGCGCCCAGGTCGTGGTGCTGCCCGAGCTGGTGCAGAGCGGCTATCTGTTTGCCGACCGCTTTGAGGCGCTGTCGCTGGCGGAAACAACAGATGGCCCGACCTTGCAACTGTGGCAGGCCCTGGCCCGTGAGCTGAACCTGGTGATCGTCGGCGGTTTTTGCGAGCGCCTGCCCGGCGACGAACTGGCCAACAGCGCGGCGATGATCGACGCCAATGGCCTGCGCGCGGTGTATCGCAAGGCCCATCTGTGGGATGCCGAGAAGGACATCTTCACGGCTGGCGATGCGCCACCGCCGGTGGTCGAAACGCTGCATGGACGGTTGGGCATGCTGATTTGCTACGACCTGGAATTCCCCGAGTGGGTGCGTCTACCGGCGCTGGCCGGGGCCGATCTGCTGTGTGCGCCGGTCAACTGGCCCGACGGTCCGCGGCCGCAGACCGAGCGCCCGGCCGAAGTGCTGCGGGTGCAGGCCAATGCCTCGGTCAACCGCATGTTCATCGCCGCCTGTGATCGCTATGGCCATGAGCGCGGGGTCGGCTGGGTCCAGGGTTCGGTCATCGTCGACGCCGACGGCTACCCGTTGGCCGGGCCCGCGGAGCAGGGCGGCGAGCAGATGTTGCTGGCCACGCTGAACCTTACCGAAGCGCGCAACAAGCGCATCAGCGCGCGCAATGATCTGCACAAGGACCGCCGGCCGCAGCTGTACGGGCTGCACAGCACCTTGTAAGCATTGATGTCATTGCGTGCTGGACGCCCATCACGGGCCATGGCATCGTCGAAACGAAAAGCCATGCAGTGAACGGGATCGCAATGATGGGGGAGGGAAATAAAGTCGACGGTGACGCGACGATGGTCACGCTCAAGGCGTTCAATCATTGCGTATTGCACCTTGGCCGGCTGGCGCGGGAGAGCGGGGCGTCGCGATTCATCGCCGATGGCCTGCAGGCATTCGCTCAACTGGTGCCCTTCGCGTCTGCCTGGTGGGGGGAGATGTCGACGCCAGGCCCTGATGTCCCCCCTCAGAGCTGGATGCACGGCAGCATCAATCTCCCCGAATCCTTTGCCGCCGAATGGCATCCGGTGGCGGCAAACGACCAGTTCTCCCACGCCACGCTCAATCGTCCCGGTGAGGTGGTGCGCGACAACGGTTTCAACGACCCGTGCGAAGCCGTCAACGATTTCGCCCGGCGCTACGATCTCTACCACTTGATGAGCATCACCTATGAGCTGCCCGAAAGCGGCTTGATGTTTTTCGTCTGCCTCTACCGTGGCCAGCATGAACAGGCATTCGAGGAGCATGAAGCCGAGCTGTTTTCGGCGTTCTGCGATCACCTGTTCCAGCTGTGGCGGTTCCAGGTGCAGGACATGATTCGCTTCGATAGCGAAAACGGCGCGAGTGATTTTGGCGTCGCGCGCATGGACGGCAGCCTGTTGTATGTGGGCGCCAGGTTGTGCGCCGCCATTCAACGGGAATTACCCGGCTGGAGCGGTTCAATGCTGCCGGGCGAGGTGATCGCGCAACTGGCGAAGGCGCCCTGCGTGATCCGCCTGGGCCGCTGCGCCCTGACCCTGAGCCCCAACGCCGGACACGTCATCCTGTCCCTTGAAGCACCGTCGGGTGGGGACGGTTTGGCGCCACGGGAGCGCACGGCAGCGATGCTGTTCGCCGCCGGGCACTCCTACAAGGAAATCGCCAAAATGCTCGCCCTGAGCCCCGCGACCGTGCGCACCTATTTGCGCAATTGCTACTTGCAGCTGGGTGTGAAAAGCAAGGTGGAACTGGGCTCGGCCCTGCGTTCACCGGGTGCGCTGGCGGAGTCCGTGCGCCGGGATTAATCCCAGTCGTTTCAATTATTTGCCTTACCCCTCCTCATTTGCAGAGGTCCATTCGAACGCTGCGCCCTATAGGGTAGGCCCTGTCTATCAGGGGCCGGCGCAGTCGCTTCGGGCCGCTTCAAAACAATAAGAACAGGGGTGAGGCATTTGAGACTTTCCAGGCTTTTTGTCGCCGTTGCGGCGACGACGGCATTTTCCGGCATGGCGTTGGCGGCGACACCCGCCGACACGGTCATGCGCAATGGCTACGTCTACACCGTCGATGGCCAGGATTCCGTGCAGCAGGCCATTGCCATTTCGGGCGGCAAGATCGTCTATGTCGGCAGCGACGCCGGGGTCGACGCCTACATCGGCAAGCAGACACAACTGATCGACCTGGCCGGGCGCATGCTGATGCCGGGCTTCGTCGATGCGCACATGCACCCGGGAGATGGCGGTCGCGCCATGACCTTGTGCGACCTGAAATACCAGACCATGACCCGCGCGCAGTTTCAGGCGAGCATCCAGGCCTGCCTCGATGCCGACAAGGACAAGGGCCCGGATGTCTGGCTGGAAGTGGGCAGCTGGGATCGCATGGGCATGACCGGGCTCGACGGCGACGCCGACAAATCGACCCTGGACGCGCTCAAGACCAAGCGTCCGATCCAGGTGCGCTCCACCGACTTCCACACCGTGCTGACCAACTCTCGCGGCCTGGAGCTGGCCGGCATCAACAAGAACACCGCCGACCCCGAAGACGGCAAATACCGCCGCGACAGCGCCGGCAACCCGAACGGCATCTGTGAAGACGGCGCCGCCGAATCGCTGGCCGCCGTGGTGCCACCTGCGACCGACACGGAAAAACTCAATCAGGTTCGCGCAGCCCTCGACGCCATGCGCCAGCAAGGCATCACCAGTTTCATGGATGCGCTGTCCGGCCCGGAAAACGGCAAAGCCTTCACCAGCCTGCAAAAGTCCGGCGAGCTGACCGCCCGGGCCTTGCTGGCGATCAAGCTGGACCCGGCCGCCGCTGCCGCCGACCCGGTGAAAACCATCGCCGAGGCCAAGGCCCTGGCCAGCACCTACGATCAGGGCGAAGTGCATGTCGCGCCGGGCGTGAACATGCGCCACGTCAAACTGTTCATGGACGGCATCATCAATGCCCCGGCGGACACCGGCGCCATGTTGACCCCGTACCTGCACAATAGCGGCACCGACAAGGCGCCGAAGTGGACGCCGGGCAAGAACCTGGGCGAACTGTACTTCCCGCCGCAAGTGCTCAATCCGTTGTTGCTGCAAGCGGTCAAGGCCGGTTTCGATCCGCACCTGCATGCCACCGGCGAGCGCGCGGTGCGCGATGCACTGGACAGCGTGGCCTACGTGCGCAAGGAACTGCCAGTTACTGATTTCCGCCCGGCCATCGCACACGCCGAGTCGGTCGACCCTGCCGACTATTCACGCTTCAAGGCACTGGACGTCACGGCCACCATGTCGTTCCAGTGGGCACAGCAGGCACCGTCCACGGTCGACGGCACCAGTGACCACCTTGGCGCCGAGCGATTTGCGCGCATGGAGCCCTCGGGCAGCATCGCCCATGCCGGTGGTCGCGTGGCGTTTGGCAGCGATTGGCCGGTCGATCCCCTCGATGAGTTCCTGGCGCTGAAAGTCGGTGTCACCCGTTCCGGCGACCCGACCAATCCGCACAGCTATGGCCCCAAATATGCGGGGCGACTCAACACCGATCCGGCGCTGTCGCGAGCCGAGGCGCTGCGCAGCATCACCCTCAACTCCGCCGAACAGCTGAAGCTGGACGCGGTGCTGGGTTCGGTCGAAGTCGGCAAGTTCGCTGACCTGATCGTGCTCGACAAGAACTTCATGCAGGTGCCCGAGGAGGAACTGGGCCGCAATGACGTGCTGCTGACGCTGGTCGGCGGCAAGGTCGTGTGGGCCAAGGCGCCGTTCCTGGGGCTTGCGCCACACGTGGTTTCCCAAGCGGTCACTTCCCGATCCGCCCCATAAAAACTAGAGAGCGTTCCAATGCGATTGATTCCAAACCTGTTGGCCGCCGCGCTGGCCTTGTCGTCGGTGCAGGCCATGGCCGCCGCTGACCTGGTGTTGTTCAACGGCAAGGTCTTTACCGCCGAACCCGGCCAGGCACTGGTGCAGGCTGTTGCGGTGCAAGACGGCAAGATTCTGAAAGTGGGCAGCGATGCCGAAATCAATGCCCTGGCCGATGCCAAGACCCAGCGCATCGACCTGGCGGGCAAAGTGTTGATGCCGGGCATGATCGACACCCACAGCCACCCGGTCTCGGGCGCTTTCGACAGCATGAAGGCCAACCTGCTGGACGAGGTCAAACCCTTGCCGGAACTGGAGCAGTGGTTGATCGAAGAGGACAAGGCCGGACGTGCCCGTTCCGGTGATGTGATCAGCGTGGCCGGGGTCAGTTCGGCCTACTGGGAGAAGAGCCGTGAACTGGGCAAGGTGTTCAACCAGGGGCGTTGGGCTGATCAGCCCATCGTCTTCAGCGGCATCGACGGCCACACCGGTTGGGCTAACAATGCGATGCTCAAGCGCCTGAACATCGACGCGGCGCTGGTCAAGAGCCTGCCGGAGAAAGAACGCAGCTTCGTCGGCCATGAAGCGGACTTCACGCCGAACGGCTACTTCGCCGAATCCCGTTGGGATGTGGTGCGCAACGGGATTCCGGCGCCTACTCCGGAGGCGATGCTCAAGGCCGCTCGCGAGGCGGTGAAGATCAACAACCAATTCGGCGTCACTGCCTGGATGGACGCTGCGGCGAACGGCGGCGGCGAAGATTCGCTGTTCGATTTCCATGCCACCGCCGAAAGTGTCGGCGTGCTGCCGCTGTACAAGGAGCTGGCGCAGAACGGCGAACTCAGCGCCCACGTCGCCGCGTTGATGGTCACCAATCCGAAGAGCAAACCTGCCGACCTGGAAGTGATCGCCACGGTGATGAAGCAGTTCGAGGGCGTGCCTAACCTGACGTTCCCCGGCATCAAGGTGTTTGTCGACGGCATTCTTGAATTCCCGGGGCAAACCGCAGCGGTTATCGTGCCGTTCAAGAACAGCCATAAAAATGGTCAGTTGCTGACCGACCCGGCGCACTTTGGCGAGCTGGTGGTGGCGGCGGAAAAACGCGGCTGGATCGTGCACATGCACGCCGTCGGCGACCGGGCGGTGCGTGAAGCGCTCAATGGCGTGGCGTATGCGCGCAAGCTCAGCCCGACGCCTGTACCCCACAGCGTCGCGCACCTGCAACTGGTCAATCCCAAGGAGTTTCCACGCTTCAAGGAACTGGGCGTGATCGCTTCGATGCAACTGCTGTGGGCCACCGGTGAGTCCTACACCGTCGAACTGGTCAAGCCTTACATCAGCGCCTTTGCCTACGGTTACCAGTATCCCGCGCGGTCCCTGCATAACGCCGGCGCGACGATTGCCGGTGGTAGCGACTGGCCGGTGTCGAGCGCCAATCCGTTCAACGCCATTGCCCAGGCCAGCACACGCAAAGGTCCGTTGGGCGTACTCAATGCCAAGGAAAGCATCGACCGCCAGACCATGTTCTATGCCTACACCATCAACGCGGCGAAAACCCTGCGCCTGGAGCAGCAGATCGGTTCGCTGGCACCGGGCAAGCAGGCCGACCTGATCATCCTCGACCGCGACGTGTTCAAGGTCAGCGATGACGACCTGTTCGAAACCAAAGTCCTGAACACGTTCTTCGCCGGCAAGCAGGTCTACGCCCCCGCATCCTGACCTGCGTACACCCAACACCGCAAAAACTGCCAGCCCCTCGTAGAGCGAGGGGCCTGGCATCGCCATGCCTGAAATTCCCCGTACGCCATAACAACAAGAGAACTGTATGAACGCACTTTCAGCATTGACCCTCGCAGCACTCGCACTGGCCCCCCTGACCAGCCAGGCCCTGGCCCTCAACGATGATTTCAGCCTGGAGATGACCCTGGGCGTCGTCAGCGACTACCGCACCCGGGGGATCTCGCAGACCCTGGGCGATCCGGCGGTGCAGGGCGGAGCAACGCTGCTGCACAGCAGCGGCCTGTACATCGGCGCCTGGACCTCCAACGTCGATTTCGGCGGCGGCTTCGACACCCGCCAGGAGCGTGAGTACTACGCCGGTTACTACTGGCAGGCCACGGACGCCATCAGCCTGGACCTGGGCTACATCAAGTACGACTACCCGAAAAATTCCGAATTCAACCTCAGCGAGGCGTATGCCGTTCTCGACCTGTACGGTGTGAAGCTGGGTGCCTATTACTCCAAGGACACGCCGAACTTCTTCGGCGAGGACCAGGACACCCTTTACACCTACGTGGGTTACAAAATCGATTTGCCGGCCGAAGTCGGCCTGGATTTGCGCTTTGGGCGCAACGATGTGAACGACCCCGCGTTCTGGTCCGCCAATGGCGATAGCCGTGAGTCTTACTACGAGTGGGAAGCCAAGCTGACCCGCGACTTCGTCGGCGTCACCTGGGGGCTGAGCTACGTCGACACCGACCTGTCGAAAAGCGAGTGCAGCAGTTGGTACGGCTATGACGACCTCTGTTCGGCGACAGTTGTAGCCAGCGCAACCAAGACCTTTTAAATTCCGTCCCTGACAACAAAAAACAGTTCCACAAAGGAAACACCGTCATGAGTGCGCAACGCAGTCCCCTGATCGAGACCCGCTCGATTGATTTCATTCCCGAGGCTGAGCGACACGGCAGTCTCTACAGCCAGTTCACCCTGTGGCTCGGCGCCAACCTGCAAATCACCGCCATCGTCACCGGCGCCCTGGCCGTGGTGCTGGGCGGCGATGTGTTCTGGTCGCTGATCGGCCTGCTGATCGGGCAAGTGCTCGGTGGTGCCGTGGTGGCGCTGCACGCGGCGCAAGGGCCGAAGCTCGGCTTACCGCAGATGATCTCCAGCCGCGTGCAGTTCGGGGTGTATGGCGCGGCGATCCCGATTGTTTTGGTGTGCCTGATGTACCTCGGGTTCAGCGCCACCGGCGCGGTGCTGTCGGGGCAGGCGATCGCGCAATTGATCAGTGTCAGCGACAGCACCGGCATCCTGATCTTCGCGGCGAGCATCGCGTTCCTGACGATCTTCGGCTATCGGGTGATTCACCTGGTCGGGCGAGTGGCCAGCGTGCTGGGCATCATCGCCTTCGCCTACCTGTTCACCCGGTTGATGACCCTCAACGACATCGGCCTGCTGCTCGACAATCGTCATTTCGGCTGGAGCACCTTCCTGCTGGCGGTTTCGCTCTCGGCGTCCTGGCAGATCGCCTTCGGCCCCTACGTGGCGGACTATTCGCGCTACCTGCCGAGCAAGACCTCATCCTGGAAAACCTTCACCGCCGTGGGCCTCGGCACAGTGCTGGGGGCCCAGACTTCGATGGTGCTGGGGGTGTTCGCCGCCGCACTGGCCGGGGCCAGTTTCCGTGGGCACGAAGTGGCGACCATTGTCGGCCTGGGCAGTAGCGGTGTGATCGCGTCCTTGTTGTACCTGAGCATTGTGTTCGGCAAGGTCACGGTGTCCACCCTCAACGCCTACGGCAGTTTCATGTGCATCGCCACCATCATCAGCGGCTTTCGTCGTCGCCTGGAAATCACCGCCCGCCAGCGCATGCTGTTTGTGCTGCTGATCGTCGCGGCGTCCACCGCGCTGGCATTGCTGGGGCAGTACTCGTTCCTCAACTCGTTCAAGTACTTCATCCTGTTTTTGCTGACGTTCTTCACCCCGTGGAGCGCGATCAACCTGGTGGATTACTACTTCATCAACAAGGAGCGTTACGACATCCCGGCGCTGTCCGATCCGAACGGGCGCTACGGTCGCTGGAACGTGCTGGGGATCAGCGTCTATGTGATCGGCGTGTTGATCCAGTTGCCCTTTGTCGACACCCATTTCTACTCCGGGCCAATGGTTGCGCAACTGGGCGGCGTGGATATTTCCTGGATCGTCGGGCTGCTGGTGCCGGGGGTGATCTATTACGCGCTGGCCAAGCCGTCGATGAGTGCGGTGGCGGTTGAGCGGGGTTAATCAGAGAGAACGATGAGCTCTTGTGGCGAGTTGACTAGCGCTTTGGTAGTTTCCAGTGCTCACGCAACTGTTCGTACTGCGCTTCGGGCAGTTGCACCAGCACCGGGGATTTGCCCGGGTCCAGCCAGTCGAACAGTTGCGCGATGTTCGCCGGATCCATGGCTGTACAACCACGGGTCGGTGCACTGGGGCCGCGCCAGATATGGAAGAAAATGCATGAGCCGGCAGCGGGCGTGGCCGGAGTGTTGTGCTGGATGACGATGCCTTGGCGGTACAACTCATCCGAGCGGCGCATCCGTTCGGAGCTGTTCCAGCCTTTATCGACCACTGCTCCGTCGACCAGTTCGTTGTAACGCGTGGACTGGCTGTCATCCACGCATTCGATGGTCGGCGTCAACGCTAGATAAGGCAGGCGGGTGTCGGCCGAAGGCGCGTAGCCGAACGCCGTGCCCAGCTTGAACATCCCAGCCGGCGCCTTGCCATCGCCTTCCTGTTTTACCGGTCCTTCAGGTTGCTCGATATCGAGCAGCCCCTTGCCCCAGCCCATGCCGTTCTTGCCGAGAACGACTGCAAAGGGCGCTTCGAATTTCCGGAAGGTTTGCCCGTGCCGCTCATAGCGCTGGGCAGTGCCCTGGATGTCATCCCAGCTTTTACTGGTGACCACGATCAGTTGGTCGCTGCCGTCGAGTCCCTGAGCCATTGCGGCCAGCGGAAACAGCGCCACCGACAGAGCCTTGAGCAGAATGTTCATGGTGCAAGCGGCGTGATGGGGAAGTCCATGACGTCCGGCTTCGGCGGATTCCCGCTGTACGTGAAGTGCCACCACTCGGCCGAATAACCCACAAAGCCTTCCTTGGCCATGGCACTGGTCAGGCGCTGGCGATTGGCTTTGGCCGTGGCGTTGATCAGCGCCGAGTCGGTGTGCGCCCGCTCATCGAAGCAATCGAAACCGGTGCCCATGTCGAGGGCGCCGTCGTGCCAGCGCTGGCCGTAAGGGGCGGTGCAATCCACCGGCGTGGCCGAAGGCGTCCAGGTGTCGGCGGGCAGGGCCTCGGGGCCGGTCAGGGTCAGGTCGACGGTGTTTCCCCGGGAATGATTGGACACCCGGGCCACATACCCCAGGCGCCAGAAGTCCTGCTTGTCGACCCGGGGGTAGAACTCGGTCTTGAGCGAGTCGCCAGGTTCGCTGGCGAAGCGGCCCATGTCCGCCACCGCGCGGGTCGGGCGATAACAATCGAATACCTTCAAGCCGTAGCCTTCGGCTTTCAGCGAGCTTTGCACTCTGGCTAACGCCTTCGCAGCATCCGCCGACAGCAGGCATTCCGCTGCCTGGTAACCGTCGAGCGGGTGCCCGGTGAAGTTGTGCGCGCTGGCGTAGCGGATGTCCTGCTCGATGCCCGGGTCGACACTGCGCACATACACCATGTGCCCGGGTTTCGATTCGTCGGCCATGCACGACGTGGCAAGGCTCAGGCACAGCAACAACAGACAGGGTGAACGAAACATCGGAAGCGGCTCCATGCATGACCAGTCATTGCATCATGGCTTGAAACCGTCCGTACCTCCATGAAGTTGTTGATCGGCGTGATAGGACGAACGCACCAGCGGCCCGGACGCCACGTTCTTGAAGCCCATGCGCGTGCCTTCCTCGGCGAACCAGGCAAAGGTGTCCGGGTGCACGAAGCGCTGCACCGGCAAGTGACTGCGCGAGGGTTGCAGGTATTGGCCGAGGGTCAGCATGTCGATCTCGTGCTCGCGCATGCGCTGCATGACCTCGATGACTTCTTCGTCGGTCTCGCCCAGACCCAGCATCAGGCCGGATTTGGTCGGCACATGGGGCACCGCTTGCTTGAATTTCTGCAGCAGGTCCAGCGACCACTCGAAGTCCGAACCCGGCCGCGCGGCCTTGTACAGGCGCGGTACGGTTTCCAGGTTGTGGTTGAATACGTCCGGGGGCTCACTGGCGGTGATCGCCAGGGCCACGTCCATGCGTCCGCGATAATCCGGCACCAGGGTTTCCAGTTGAATGCCGGGGGACAGCTTGCGGATTTCCCGCAGGCAATCGACAAAGTGTCGGGCACCACCGTCGCGCAAATCGTCGCGGTCCACCGAGGTGATCACCACGTACTTCAGGCGCAGCTCGGCGATGGCCACGGCCAGGTTCATCGGCTCGTTGACGTCCAGCGGCTTGGGCCGGCCATGGCCGACATCGCAGAACGGGCAGCGACGGGTGCAGATGTCGCCCATGATCATGAAGGTCGCCGTGCCACCGGAAAAACATTCACCGAGGTTCGGGCACGAGGCTTCTTCGCAGACGCTGTGCAGCTTGTGCTTGCGCAACAGCTGCTTGATCCGGTCGACCTCGGGAGAGATCGGCATGCGCACACGAATCCAGTCGGGCTTGCGCGGGAATTCATCCGTGGGAATGATCTTCACCGGAATCCGTGCGACCTTTTGCGCGCCGCGCAGCTTAGTGCCGATTTCCACTTTCGCCGGGCTCTTGCCGGTCGATTCGACAATGGCATTCATGATGCTTTCCTTGTGCAGCAGGGAGCAGAACCTGTGGGAGACCCTGTGGGAGCGAGCTTGCTCGCGATGAGGCCATTACATTCAGCATTGATGTTGAATGAAAGTCCGCCATCGCGAGCAAGCTCGCTCCCACA
The DNA here is from genome assembly GCF_047345015.1 of Pseudomonas monachiensis. Taxonomy (NCBI): domain Bacteria; kingdom Pseudomonadati; phylum Pseudomonadota; class Gammaproteobacteria; order Pseudomonadales; family Pseudomonadaceae; genus Pseudomonas; species Pseudomonas monachiensis. Next base: position 3,871,719 of record NZ_CP178857.1, on the reverse strand, counting down.
GAGTTTTTTCCCACAGGGTTTTTGTGTTGTGTGCTCAGTCGCGGTAGACCGGGAAGTCGGCACACAGGGCGGCCGCCTGCCGGGCGACATTGGCCTCGATATCGGCATCGCCAAGGTGATCGAGGATGTCGCAGATCCAGCCGGCCAACGCAGTGCTCTGCGCTTCCTTGAAGCCACGGCTGGTGATTGCCGGCGTGCCGATGCGCAAGCCCGAGGTCACGAACGGCGATTGCGGATCGTTGGGCACGGCGTTCTTGTTCACGGTGATGCCGGCGCGACCGAGGGCGGCGTCGGCGTCCTTGCCGGTCAGGCCCTGGCGGATCAGGCTGACCAGGAACAGATGGTTGTCGGTACCGCCGGACACCACGTCATAACCGCGCTCGATAAACACCTGCGCCATCGCCTGGGCGTTACGGATCACTTGCGCCTGATAGGTCTTGAAGCCGGGCTCCAGCGCTTCCTTGAAGCACACGGCCTTGGCGGCGATCACGTGCATCAGCGGGCCACCCTGACCGCCGGGGAATACCGCGGCGTTGAATTTTTTCTCAAGCTCCGCATTGGCCTTGGCCAGAATCAGGCCGCCACGGGGGCCGCGCAGGGTCTTGTGGGTGGTCGTGGTGACCACGTCGGCGTAGGGCAGGGGATTGGGGTACAGACCGGTTGCCACCAGCCCGGCGACGTGGGCCATGTCGACGAAGAAGTACGCACCGACCTTATCGGCGATCTGGCGGAAACGCGGGAAATCCAGGGTCTTCGAATAGGCCGAGAACCCGGCGATGATCATCTTCGGCTTGTGCTCGACCGCCAGGCGCTCGACTTCGTCGTAATCGATCAGGCCCGTGGTAGTGTCGATGCCGTACTGCACGGCGTTGTACAGCTTGCCGGAAAAACTCACCTTGGCGCCGTGGGTCAGGTGACCGCCGTGGGCCAGGCTCATGCCCAGCACGGTGTCGCCGGCTTGCAGCAATGCCAGATAAACTGCGGCGTTGGCCTGGCTGCCGGAGTGCGGCTGGACGTTGGCATAGTCGGCGCCGAACAGTTGTTTGGCGCGGTCGATGGCCAGTTGCTCGACCACATCGACGTGCTCGCAGCCGCCGTAGTAACGCTTGCCCGGATACCCTTCGGCGTACTTGTTGGTCAGGCCGCTGCCTTGTGCCTCCATCACCCGCTGGCTGGTGTAGTTTTCCGAGGCGATCAGTTCGATATGGTGTTCCTGCCGCGCATCCTCGGCGTTCATCGCCGCCAGCAGTTCGTCGTCATAGCCTTTGATCTGGTCGTGTTTGCTGAACATGGTGTGGTCCTTTTGCGGATTCGGGAAATGCCCGGGATGGCTTCAAGCGTCGGCGTGTTCTGCGGTCAGTCGTTCATAGGCGTCTTGATCCAGCAGATCGCTCAGCGCCAGGGCATCGACCGGTTTGAAGCGAAAGAACCAGCCTTCGCCCAATGGATCTTCGTTGACCAGTTCCGGGGTGCTCTCCAGCGTCGCGTTAATCTCGACCACTTCGCCGTCCAGCGGCATGCCGATACTGCTGGCGGCTTTCACCGATTCCAGCACCGACACTTCAGCGCCTGCATCGAAGGCGCCCAGTTCAGGCACCTGAACGAACACCACATCCCCTAGCGCCTGCTGGGCAAACGCCGTGATGCCGACGGTGACCAGGCCATTGCTCTCAAGGCGCAACCATTCGTGATCGACGGTAAAACGCAATTGGCTCATATCAACTCCTTATTGTTTTAAGGCTCGTGGCGGGGTGACGAGCGGGTTGCAGGAGTGATAGCAAGGGTGGTGCCAAGGTTGATTAATTGTTTTAAATCAATGGCTTGAGTTGTTTGTGTAGTGTTTGTGATATCTCACCCGTATTGAATTCAATACAAGCAAGTATGCCCTTGGAGGCAAGCGCCGTGATTGCTGGCGTGGAAGGGATTGTCTTGATTTCGCTACGCTGTATCGATTTGCAGACGAGGAATTCAGCAACAACACTGGTCCCCTGTGGGAGCGAGCTTGCTCCGGGCGGCGTTCCGACGATAGCGGTATGACAGTCACATTGATATCGACTGACACTCCCTCATCGCGAGCAAGCTCGCTCCCACAGGGGAATGTGTTGTCGGTGACAATGTGTTCCGACAGATCACTCAGGGCTTGGCGGGAATCCCGTATTTGCGCAAGCGAATCGCAATCGCGCTATGGGACGTCTGCAACCGCGCCGCCAGCAACCGGCTGGACGGATAGCTGCGATACAGCTGTTCCAGCAGGTTCTTCTCAAAGTCGCCAACCGCTTCTTCCAGGCTGCCGACTTCGCCGTCGTTTTGCCGCTCTACCGCCGTGCGGGCGATGTCCAGGTCGTCGATGTCCACCAGCGGGTTTTCGCAAATCGCCGCCGCGCGAAAGATCACGTTTTGCAGTTGCCGCACGTTGCCCGGCCAGCGGTTGCCGAGCAGGGCGCTGAAGGTGCTCGGCGCCAAACGGCACGCCGGTCGCTGGATCTGCGCGCAGGCCTGCTGCATGAAGTGATTGGCCATCAGCAGGATGTCGTGGCCGCGTTCGCGCAGCGGCGGCACTTGCAGGTTGAGCACGTTGAGGCGGTAGAACAGGTCTTCGCGAAAACGCCCTTCGGCGACCATTTTTTCCAGGTCGCGGTGGGTCGCACTGAGCACCCGCACATTGACCCGGACCTCTTTGTCGCCACCGACCCGGCGGAAGCAACCATCGCTCAGGAAACGCAGCAACTTGGCTTGCAGATAGGGCGACATTTCCCCCACTTCATCGAGGAACACCGTGCCCTGGTCTGCCAGTTCCAGCAGGCCGAGCTTGCCGCCCCGTTGCGCGCCGGTGAAGGCGCCGGGGGCATAGCCGAACAGCTCGCTTTCGGCGAGGCTCTCTGGCAGTGCCGCGCAGTTCAGGGCCAGAAACGGCGCATCGTGCCGTGGGCTGATGGCATGGCAGGCACGGGCCACCAGTTCCTTGCCGGTGCCGGTTTCGCCCTGGATCAGCAGCGGTGCATCGAGGGCCGCCACTCGTTGGGCGCGGGCCTTGAGTGCACGGATCGGCGGCGATTCGCCGAGCAGCGCATCGAAGCCTTCGGCATGGTCATGGTGCAGTGCCGACAGGCGTTCACCGATGCGATTGGGTTGATACAGGGTGAGCAGGGCGCCGGCGTCGGTGATCGGCATCGCGTCGAGCAGCAGCGTCTGGCCGCCGAGGCTGACCTCGTGCATCGGCAGGCGGAAATGCTGAGCGATCAAGGTGCGTTGCAAATCGGCATCGTCGAACAGTGCGGTCAGGGATTCACCGGCCGGTTCGCGGCCGCAGAGGGCGATCAGCGCCGGGTTGGCCAGCAGCACATGGCCGCGATCATCCACCGCCAGCACCGGGTCGGAACTGGCGGCCAGCAACGCGTCCAGTTGCAGGCGCCGGCGTTGCCCCGGAAGGATGTCGACCATGGTCACCGCTTGCACGCCGCGCACGTCGAAAAGCGCCTCGCGCAGTTCTTCGAGCACTTCGGCGCCGAGGGTCGGGGCGTCGATGTAGACGTTCGGCGGCACCATCTCCACGGCGTCGAGGTTGAAACTGCGACCACCGAGCAGGGCCAGCACTTCCTGGGTGATGCCGACGCGGTCGATGAAGGTGACGTGGATGCGCATGACGGGCCTGCAAGGTTGACGAACCGAATCAGTATGCCCGGCAAAATTTGAATTTGGCGAGCGTCACATCACGGCTGGCCGGTTTTACGGGCGCTGGCGGCCAGGTCCTCGAGGAACGCTTGCAGGATCGGTGGCGGTGCCGTGCCGCGACGGGTGATCACGTCGAACGGCGACTTCAAACGCAAACTCCCCGGGGCCAACTGGTGCATCTCGCCGCTCTTGACCCATTGGGCGGCGAAGTGCTCAGGCAGGAAGCCCAGGTAGGCGCCGGAAATGATCAGGATCGCCGTGGCTTCGATGTTGTCCACGGTGGCGGCCGCCTTGCTGACGCCCAGGTGTTCGAGGTCGTATTGCTGCATGTAGCCGCGCACGACGATGCGCCCCGCAGCGACTTCTTCGAGCAGCTCCTCACCTTCGGCGTGGCTGCCGTACAAAGGGTGGCGCCGGCCGCAATACAAACCCAGGGCTTCCTGGTACAGCGGTGATTGCAGCAGGCCCGGCACATGGATCGGGAAGTGCCCGATGGCCAGGTGCAGGCGGCCGTCGAGCACCCGTTCTTCGAGTTCCGCCGGGGTGCCGACGTACACGTTCAGGTGTACGTCATGACCCCGTGAAACGAAGCGCTGGGTGGTGCGCGGAATCGGCGAATCCGGGTCGGTGATCGTGGTGTCGATGATCCCCAGGTTGAGCTTGCCGCTGATGTGCTGCTTGAGCACGTCGGCGTCCATGCAGAAGTTCTCCACCGCCGACAACAGGCGCTGGGTGGCTTCATGGATCGCCACCCCTTGTTCGGTCAGGCGGAAGCCGCTGCGGCCGCGTTGGCACAGCTTGACCCCGAGGCGGGTTTCCAGATGGGTCATCTGTTCGCTGATCGTCGATTGCCCTGCATTCAACGCCGCCTGCGCGGCCGAGAAGCCGCCGCAGCGGACAATCGTGGCAAACACCCTGAGCAGTTTCAGGTCGACATCGTGCAGCTGGATCATCTTGGGCCTCCGGCATGGGGATGCATCGGGAATACCGATATGAGTATCTGATGTTTAGCATTTTTTCCACGAAAACCTGCGCCCATAGTCTTTCCAACGGCGGTCGCCTTGCAGTCCGCCAAGCCGATAACAAGAAGTGGAGAGGCTAGAAATGTCGAACAACGGTTATGAATCCGGTCGCCTGAACCTGCCATTCGTGGGTCATTGCACCTTTGGCAAATCCCCGGTGTGCACCGATTGGGATGCACTGGATGCCGACGTCGCGGTGCTCGGCGTGCCCAACGACATGGGCACCCAGTGGCGCTCCGGCGCACGCTTCGGACCACGCGGGATTCGCGAAGCATCGACGCTGTTTTCCTTCGGCCACGCCGGCGCCTACGACCACGAAGATGACGTGATGTACCTCACCGCATCGGACGTGCGCATGGTCGACGTCGGTGATGCCGACATCGTCCACACCGACATGGCCACCAGCAACAAGAATACCGAATACGCCGTGCGCAAGATCCTCGATGCCGGCGTGATGCCGGTGGTGCTTGGCGGCGACCACTCGGTGCACGCACCGGTGATCAAGGCCTTCGAGGGCCGCGGCCCGATCCACATCATTCACTTCGATGCGCACCTGGACTTCGTCGACGAACGCCACGGTGTGCGCTACGGCCACGGCAACCCGCTGCGCCGCGCCTCGGAAATGAACCACATTGTCGGCATGACCCAGATGGGTATCCGCAACGTCTCGTCGTCCAACCGCGACGACTACGAAGCAGCCCATGAAGCCGGCTCGAAAATCCTCTCGGTGCGTGATGTGCGTCGCCTTGGCGTCGAGGGTGTGCTGGCGCTGATCCCGCAGGACATCAACTACTACATCACTATCGACATCGACGGTTTTGACCCGTCCATCGCCCCCGGCACCGGCACCCCGAGCCACGGCGGCTTCCTCTACTACGAAGTGCTGGAAATCATCCAGGCCCTGGCCAAGCGCAGCAAAGGCAACATCGTCGGCATGGATCTGGTGGAAGTGGCACCGGTCTACGACCCGACCGGCATGACCTCGATCCTGGCCGCGCAACTGCTGCTCAACAGCATCGGTTTCATCTTCCACGAGCGTGGCAAGGTGCGAGCGGCCGCCGAGAGCGAAGCCGCATCAGCCTGATCATCGAAACCAGTGACCCGGCAGGCCCTGACTGCCGGGCAGAGAGAATAAAAATGGACACGATCGTCAAAAGTTACCTGCAAAAATACGGCGTCAGCGAAGCCACCCAGACCTTCCTCAGCAAGGTCCAGAAAATGTTCATCGGCGGCGCCTGGGTCGAAGCCAGCGACGGCCAGACTTCCGATGTGATCGAACCCTCGACCGAAGGCCTGATCACCCGCATTCCCATGGGCACCACCGATGACCTGGACCGCGCCGTGCAAGCCGCCCGCGCGCAGTTCGACGGCGGCGCCTGGCGTCAGGCCAAACCGGCCGAACGCGAGCGCATGATGCAACGCCTGGCCGACCTGATCGAACAGAACGCCGCGGAGCTCGCGGAAATCGAATCGATCGACATGGGCAAATCCGTGGCCTTCGCCAAGGACGTGGACATCCAGGGCACCGTGGATACCCTGCGTTACTTCGCCGGTTGGGCCACCAAGCTGCACGGCCGTACCGTCGAACCTTCGCTGCCGGGCAATTACCTGGCCTATACCCGCAAGGAAGCGGTAGGCGTAGTCGGCGCCATCGTGCCGTGGAACTTCCCGCTGCAAACAATGGCCTGGAAGCTCGGCGCGGCGCTGGCGACCGGTTGCACCGTGGTGGTCAAGCCCGCCGAACTGACTTCGCTGTCGGCCCTGCGTTTCGCTGAACTGGTGCAGGAAGCGGGCATTCCGGATGGCGTGATCAACATCGTCACCGGGCGCGGCAGTGTGGTCGGTGCGGCCATGGCCACCCACCCCGGCATCGACAAACTGACCTTCACCGGCTCGACCCCGGTCGGCCAGACTGTCGGTCGTGCAGCGCTGGATGACATGAAGCGCCTAACCCTCGAACTCGGTGGTAAATCACCGGTCATCGTCTGCGCCGACGCCGACATCCCGGCCGCCGCCCAAGCGGTCGCCAACGGGGTGTTTTTCAACTCCGGGCAGGTATGCGACGCCGGTACACGGGCCTATATTCATAGCAGTGTCTACGACGAATTCCTGCGTGAGCTGATCGCCTACACACGCACCCTGAAAATGGCCCCGGGCCTGGATCCGGACTGCTTCATCGGCCCACTGGTTTCGGCCCTGCAAAAGCAGCGCGTGACCGAGTACATCGAAACCGGCAAGGCCGAAGGCGCCGAACTGGTCTACGGCGGCCAACCGATCGATGGCCCTGGCTTCTTCGTCGAGCCGACCATCTTCGCCAACTGCCGCAATGACATGCGCATCGTCCAGGAAGAAATCTTCGGCCCGGTGCTGGTCACCGCACCGTTCGATGACGAGGAAGACGCACTGGCCCTGGCCAACGACTCGCCTTACGGCCTGGCTGCGGCACTGTATTCCAACGACCTGGGCAAGGTGCACAGCCTGATCCCACGCTTGAAGGCAGGCTCGGTCTACGTCAACGCCCACGGCACCCTCGATCCGTCGATGCCGTTCGGTGGCTACAAACAGTCCGGATTCGGCAAGGACCTGGGCGCCGAGCAGCTCGATTACCTGCTCGAAACCAAGGCGGTGTGGATCACGCTGCCAAGCTGATGCTGATCAGATAAAACAAGGAACAATGCAATCCCTGTGGGAGCGAGCTTGCTCGCGATAGCGGACTGTCAGCCAACATCAATGTTGCATGTCACGCCCCCATCGCGAGCAAGCTCGCTCCCACAGGTTTTCGATTCCAGCAACAACGCCAGGTAGGCACGGGCAACTGACTCAATCCCTGTGGGAGTCGTTCACCCGAAAGAACGCGGTTATCTCGTCATGATCTTCCAACAATAAGAGTCCATCATGAACACTAACGCCAAGTCCGCCCCGAGCGTGTCGAGCCTCGACGAAAAATCCGTCGTCGAGGGGCATTCGATTGACTTCATCCCCGAGAACGAGCGCACCGACAAGCTGGCCAGTCAGGGCCCGTTCTGGTTCCTCGGCAACTTCACCTTCTTCACCATGACCATCGGCTTCGTTGGCCCAAGCGTCGGCCTGACCGCGCTCTGGACCACGCTGGCCGGCACGCTGGGCATCATGTTCGGCACACTGTTCATGGCCTTTCACGGCTCCCAGGGCCCGCACCTTGGCCTGCCGCAGATGATCCAGTCCCGCGCGCAGTTCGGTTATCGCGGGGTAATCCTGGTGTTGCTGGCGACGCTGTTCGTGTTCGCCGGCTTCAACATCGTCAACCTGGTGTTGATGATGCAGGGGCTGCACACGCTGTTCGGGTTCAGCCCCGCAGTGATCGCGGTGGCGGTGACCATACCGGCGGCGGTGCTGGCGATTCTCGGTCATGACTGGATGCACCGCAGCTTCAAATGGGCGCTGTACCTGTCGTTGCCGCTGTATGGCCTGGTGACCATGGCGGTGGTGATGGGCTGGGTGCCGGATGCGGTGCTGCCGGCACTCGCGGAGGGCGAAGTGGCCCGTGAGCCGCTGGGTTTCAACTGGACCGGTTTCATCGCGCAGTTTGCGGCGGCCGCGAGCTACAACATCGCCTATGCGCCTTATGTGTCGGACTACTCGCGCTACCTGCCGAAAAACACCTCCAGCGGCAAGCTGATCGCCGTGGTGTTCCTCGGAGCTTCTCTGTCCGGTGCATGGATGATTTCCGTCGGTGGCTGGCTGGCCGATCACCTGCACACCACTGACGTGCTGGTGGCCCTCGGGCAAGTCGGCAACACCGTGTCGCCACTGGTGGGCACGGCGGTGGTGGTGGTCACCATCCTGGCGTTCCTGCCGGTGATCGCGATGAACATCTACAGCGCCAAGCTGACCACGTTGACCTGTGTCGACTCGATCAAGCACATCGAACCCACCCGCAAGGCACGCATCCTGGCCATCGGCTTCGTGATCCTGCTGCAACTGGGCGTGGCCCTGAGCATCCAGAGTTCCGGCAAAGGCTTGTCGGTGCTGGGGATCTACCTGGTGGTGATGCTGTACTTCCTGGTGCCCTGGACCTCGGTCAACCTCACCGACTACTTCTTCGTGCGCAAAGGCCGCTACGCCATCCCGCACTTCTTCATGCCCCACGGCAACATCTACGGCAGCTGGGGACTGCGCGGTATCGCCGCCTATGCCATCGGCTTTATCTCGATGATCCCGTTCTTCTACATCTTCGACGGCGTTGAACAGCGCGAGGTGTATGTCGGCCCGCTCGCCAAGGCACTGGGCAGCATCGACATCGCCTGGCTGGTCGGGCTGATCGTGTCGGGCGTGGCGTACTACTGGCTGAGCCGCTCGATCGATCTGAAACGCGAAGAGGCGGTGATCCAGCAGATCGAAAAAAACTCCCCGCAATACACCACCGGCGACACGCTGACCCACAAACAGCAGCCACCGCGGGTATTCACTGAATCGACGGTCGGGAGATAACTATGACCACGCAAAGAATGACCACGCAAAAAATGGCTACACAAAAATACGACTACATCATCATTGGCGCAGGCTCGGCGGGTTGTGTGTTGGCCAACCGCCTGAGCGAAGACCCGGCCACCTCGGTGCTGGTCCTGGAATTCGGCGGCAGTGACAAGAGCGTAGTGATTCAGATGCCGAGCGCATTCTCGATCCCGATGAACACCAAGAAGTACAACTGGCGCTACGAAACCGAGCCGGAGACCCACCTTAACGGCCGACGCATTCACTGCCCACGGGGCAAGGTGCTGGGCGGCTCCTCGTCGATCAACGGCCTGGTGTACATTCGTGGCCATGCGCTGGACTTTGACGAGTGGGAATCCCTGGGTGCCGAAGGTTGGGGCTATCGCAACTGCCTGCCGTACTTCAAGCGCGCCGAGAGCTACGAGTCGGGTGGCGACAGCTATCGCGGGCAGACCGGGCCGCTGCACACCACCAACGGCAACCACATGAAAAACCCGCTGTACGGTGCCTGGGTCGAAGCCGGCGCGGAAGCGGGCTACATCAAGACCGAAGACTGCAACGGCTACATGCAGGAAGGTTTCGGCGCGATGCACATGACCGTGAAGAACGGTGTGCGCTGCTCCACGGCCAACGCCTATCTGCGCCCGGCCATGGGTCGTCCGAACCTGACGGTGATTACCCATGCGATGACCCGCCAGATCATTCTTGAAGGCAAGCGGGCGGTGGGGGTCATGTATGACCATGGTGGCCAGACCCACCAGGTGTATTGCAACCGCGAAGTGCTGATCTCGTCGGGGCCAATCGGCTCGCCGCACCTGCTGCAACGCTCGGGCATCGGCCCGGCGGACGTCCTGCGCAAGGCCGGGATCGGCGTACGCCATGACCTGCCGGGAGTAGGGGAGAACCTGCAGGATCACGCCGAGGTGTACATACAGTTCGGCTGCAAGGAACCGGTGACCCTCAACAACAAGATGGACCCGCTGAGCAAGCTGATGATCGGTCTGCGCTGGCTGCTGTTCAAGGACGGCCTGGGCGCCACCAACCACTTCGAGGCCGGTGGCTTCATCCGCTCCGAGAAGGGCCTGCGCTGGCCGGACATCCAGTTCCACTTCCTGCCGGCGGCGATGCGCTACGACGGCAACAAACCGATCAAGGGCCATGGCTTCATGGTGCTGACCGGGCCGAACAAGCCGAAAAGTCGTGGTTATGTGCGGGTTCGCTCAGCCGATCCGTACGAGCATCCGGAAATCCGCTTCAACTATCTGGAGCGGGAAGAGGACCGTGAGGGCTTCCGTCGCTGCATTCGCCTGACCCGCGAGATCATCGGCCAGAAAGCCATGGACCGCTTCCGCGACGGCGAAATCGCCCCGGGTGCCCAGGTGACCAGCGATGAAGACCTCGACGCCTTCGTGCGCGACAACCTGGAAAGCACCTACCACCCGTGCGGTTCGTGCCGCATGGGCGAGGACGACATGGCGGTGGTCGATTCCGAATTGCGCGTGCGCGGCATCGCCGGTCTGCGAGTGATCGATTCGTCGGTGTTCCCGACCGAGCCGAACGGCAACCTCAATGCGCCGACCATCATGCTCGCCGAGCGGGCGTCGGATCTGGTGCGTGGCGCGCAGATGCTGCCGTCAGCGGATGTGCCGGTGGGGCTGGTTGAAGGATGGGAAAGCAGCCAGCGGACCTCATTGCCAGGGCGTAACGTGCGGGTCTGATCCAAAAGCAAAGATCGCAGCCTGCGGCAGCTCCTACGGGAAACTCATTCCAATGTAGGAGCTGCCGCAGGCTGCGATCTTTTGATCTTGCTTTGAAACTTACTTTGAAAAAAGTCCCTCTCGGCTTCACCTCCATTGCTAGTCTGTAATTCCTTGAGACCGCAATGGAGCACCCTCATGGCTATTCAGGCCCTGCGCGCCGACACATCGCACATCGATCAGATCGCCCCTTTGTTTGACGCCTACCGGATGTTCTACAAGCAGCCGTCAAACCTTGCGCAATCACGCGCCTTCATCGCCGAGCGCCTTGCCCGGGATGAATCGGTGATATTTCTGGCCCAGGACAGCGACGGTGAAAACCTCGGCTTCGTCCAGCTGTTCCCGACCTTTTCCTCGATCGACGCCCATCGTACCTGGCTGCTCGGTGATCTGTTCACCACGCCCGCCGCCCGGGGCAAAGGTGCCGGTACCTTGCTGATGAACACCGCCCGGGATTTTGCGAAGCTGGCCGGCGGCAAAGGCATGACCCTGGAAACCGCCACCGACAACCTCACCGCCCAGCACCTGTATGAATCCCTGGGCTGGGTGCGCGACCCCGGTTACTACACCTATTGCCTGGATCTGAAAAAAGACTGACTCAGCGATCCAGTCAGCCAAACACCGGCCGCATGAACGAACGTTCGTAGCTGAGGATGAATTTCTTCTCTTCGGCATACTTGAACGCCGCGATGCACTCTGGATCGTTCATCGACTGCTGCCGGTAATGCTCGTACGCCGCCAGGCTGGGGAAGGTGAACAACGCCAGGGCGATGTTGTTGGCACCCTCCGACGGCAAAAAGTAGCCGTGGTGCTGGCCGCCGAACTTTTCCACCAGGGGAATCCACAGCTTGCCGTAGTGCTCGAACGCTTCGAGCTGGTAGGGATCGAGCACGTATTTGAGGTAGCAGGTCACCATTGTTTCGTTCCTTGATCAGGTTTTGAGGGCAGTCGCCACTGTAATCAACCCTGGGCGCCCGGCACAGCCGCTTGTTCGACATAGACCGGTAATTTTGCGCCAGAGAGTAGGCGGCGTCGCCGCACTATTGGTTCAGTCAATAGTCACCATCAAGAATCGCAAGTTCTGTTTTTTGCGCAAAGGCGGAAAATTGCCGGCATTGAACACGCTGCTCAAGGAACCTGCGCGATGAAAATCTTGACCCGACTGGCTGTGATTGCCCTGTTGCTGGGCAGTGTCGTATCCACCGCATCGGCCTTTGCCGAAGACGCACGCACCTGCCATCTGCCGCCCATCACCGCTGGCCAGGGCGGCTTGCAATACGGGCAAACGGTCGGGGTGCTCTACAGCGAAAACACCGTGGAAAACCTGCAATACCTTGAGCAATACCACTCGGTGGCCGTCAACGGTGCGAAAAACGCACTGGATGCGCGGATTCGCCAGGCGTTCGTCAACAGCTCCGATCCGGACCTGGCCATTGACTGGCTGATGAGTTCGCTGCACCACACCTTTGTGTCGGTGACTGTCTACGACAACCTTGATGCCCTGGTGCAAGCCCATCCCGATGTGGTGGTGATGCTCGATACCCATAACCAGTTGCTGACCCAGCGTAACGACCGGGTCGAGGCGCGTTTCGCCGCGCGGTTCTACGACGCCAACCTGCAGTACATCGGCAAGGCCGAAGGCACGGTGGAAAAACAACTGCCGTCGGTGTGGGTGCATGACAAGACAGCGCCCGAAATCGCGGCGCAAATCGAACAGCAACGCGACCTGCAACTGACCGCGCTGAAACAGTTCGATGCGTCGTTGAAGGCGCTGGTGACTGCCGGATTAACCGCAACAACCAATTAATCAGCCCGACGCCCATTGAGCGGCGGGCAAGCCGATCCACCGTGGATTTCTATTCAGGACCTGATACATGCGCACTGTTTTTTCGAGCGTGCGGCGCAGGAGTGTCTGTAAGCAGAATTTCAGGCAAAAAAAAGCTGCCGGGACTGGCAGCAGAAAGATAAAGCACGCATTGGATGACCTGAGTATGGCGTCCGGTTCATGACGATTCGATGACAGCTTGATGGACATTCATCAGGATGCTGAAAATCCATGTTCCAATAGCGAGCACTCGCAGACTGGAAACGTAGCATGAACAAAATCGCCGCCCCGACCCTCGCCCTGGCGCTCACCGCAGTCCTGCTCAGCACTCCCACCCTTGCCGCGGGCGATGTCCAGGCCGGGGAGAAAGTGTACAAGCGCCTCTGCAGCGGCTGCCATCAGATCGGTGAATCGGCTCGCGCCTTCTTCGGCCCGCAACTCAATGGCGTGATCGGTCGCCACTCCGCCGTCACCACGGACTACGTGTATTCCGACGCGATGAAATCCGCCAACCTTGTCTGGGACCGCGAAACCCTGATCGCCTACCTCGAAGCGCCGAAGAAAGTCGTCCCCGGCACCCGCATGATTTTCTGGGGCCTGAGTGATCCGGAAAAAATCGAAGACCTGCTGGCCTACCTGCAAACCTTCCCGGCGCAATGATCAGGCCGTGGGCTGCTGCTCGGCCGCCAGGTTGTCTACCAGCCACTGGGTGAAGGTCCGCGCCATCGTGATGTTTTCGCTGTCACGGTGGGTCAGCAGCGCCCAGTTCGGGCCGCGGATGGTTTGCTCCACCATCGGCTGCAACAGCCCGGTGGCCCGCGCCTGCCGACTCAGCAACTGACTCACCAGCGCAATGCCCAGCCCTGTGCAGGCCGCGTCCAGCAGCAAACCCGGATCGGAAAAATTCAGCCCCTGATCCATCTGCCCCACATCAATGCCCGATTCCACCGCCCAGTGGCTCCAATCCATTTCCCGCTCGCCATGCAGGGTAGTGCGCTGCTCCACCGGCACGGCCAACAGGCTCGGGTGACACGCCGGGTAGAGGCGGTCGGCGTGCAGCACCCTGAAACTGCATTCGGCCTGGGAACCGATGTCGTCGCGCACCGCCAGGTCGATGGTCTGGCTGGCCATGTCTGGCACCTCATCGGTGCTGAAAATCCACAGATCGACCTGCGGATGCTGGCGACGAAAATCCCCCAGACGCGGCAACAACCAGTGCCGGGCAAACGCCGGGGTGGTGTTGAGCACCAGTTGATTGGGTTTCTGGTATTGCCCCAACCGGCGAATGCCCACCGCCAGTTGCTGCAACAACGCCTGGGTGGTGCTGAGCAAGTCGTGCCCGGCATCGGTCAGGCTGACGCTGCGCCCGCTGCGATGGAACAGCGGTTGTTCCAGGTAGGCCTCAAGGCTGCGGATCTGCTGGCTGATCGCCGATTGGGTGAGGTGCAACTCATCGGCGGCCTTGTGAAAACTGCCCAGCCGGGCGGCGGCTTCGAAGCCGCGCAAGGTGCTCAGGGGCGGCCAGTGTTTGAGCATATCGATAAGTTCCTCTAATCAGTTGTCTGCAAAATCCATCGTTTGTTTACCCGTTTTTCCAGCCGTAGCATGCATGCCAAGACCGCCAAGGCCGTTTTCATTGAACACAATGACTTAACTCAGAGGTGCTTGTCATGCAGCAGAACGTAATTCAAAACAGCGGTTGGACGATGCCGGCCGAGTGGGTCGCCCACGCCGCCACCTGGATGGTCTGGCCGCACAACAAGACCCTGTGGGAGTCAGGCTGGCGGGTGACACTGCCACAGGTTCAAGAAGACTTCGCCCGGGTGGCCAACGCCATCGCCCGCTTCGAGCCGGTGAAGCTGGTGGTCGATCCGTCAGCCGTCGCCAGCGCCAAGGCCTTGTGCGGGCCGAATATCGAATTGATCGAACTGGCGGTCAACGACAGCTGGTGCCGCGATTCCGGCCCGAGCTTCGTTTGCCACCCGCAGCAAGGCCTGGCCGGTGTGAGCTGGCGCTTCAATGCGTGGGGCGGCAAGTCGGCCCACGATCTGGACGAAAGCCTGGCCCGCCGCGCGCTCAATCGTTTGGGGCTGGAGTGTTTCGGCACGGCGCTGAGCAACGAGGGTGGCGCCATTCACGTGGACGGCGAGGGCACGCTTATCACCACCGAATCGGTGTTGCTCAACCCCAACCGCAACCCGGGCGTGAGCAAGGCCGAGATCGAAGAGATCTTCAGCCGCCTGCTGGGCGTGAAGAAAACCATCTGGCTGCCGGGCGATCCGGACTACGTGACCGGCGACATGACCGATGGCCACGTCGACGGTGTGTGCGCCTTTGCCCGCCCCGGCGTGTTGCTGGTGGACGCCACCCACGACCAGAGCTCTGTGTACGCCGCAGTCGCACGGGAAAACCGTCGCGCCCTTGAGTTGGCCACCGATGCCCAGGGCCGCAAGTTCGAGCTGATCGAACTCTATGAAGCCTCCGATGCGGTGGACACTGAGGCCGAAGTGTTCTGCGCCTCCTACACCAATTTCTACATCGCCAACGGTGCGATCATCATGCCGGCCTATGGTATCGATGCCGACAAGGTCGCGGCCGAAGTTCTGGCGCAGGCGTTCCCCGGACGCGAAGTGGTGCCGGTGCGGATCAACCATCTAGCCCATGGCGGCGGCGGTGTGCATTGCATCACCCAGCAACAGCCGGTCTGGCCGGTGCGGGGTTGATGCCATGACTCTGCTGACCATCGCCACCACCCAGATGCCCTGCACCTGGGACCTGAAACACAACCTCGACCAGGCCGAGCAACTGGTCCGCGAGGCCGCGGCCAAGGGCGCGCAGGTCATCCTGTTGCAGGAGCTTTTTGCCACGCCGTACTTCTGCATCGAGCAACACCACAAACACCTGGCGCTGGCCGAGGAGTATCGCGACAGCCATGTGCTCCAGCGCTTTGCTGCATTGGCCAAAGAGTTGGGCGTGGTGCTGCCGCTGAGTTGGTACGAGAAGGCCGGCAACGCCTACTTCAATTCATTGAGCGTGGCCGACGCCGACGGGCGCCTGTTGGGCGTGTACCGCAAGACCCACATCCCCAACGCCATCGGCTATCAGGAGAAGGAATACTTCAGCCCCGGCGACAGCGGTTTCCGGGTCTGGGACACCGCGTTCGGGCGCATCGGCCTGGGCATCTGCTGGGACCAGTGGTTCCCGGAAACCGCGCGCTGCCTGGCCTTGATGGACGCTGAAGTGCTGCTGTTCCCGACCGCCATCGGCTCCGAACCGGGCTGCGCCACTCTCGATTCCCGGGATCACTGGCAGATGACCATGCGCGGTCACGCTGCCGCCAACCTGCTGCCGGTGGTGGCGGCCAACCGTGTCGGCCGGGAAGCGGCGACCACCGACCCGACCCTGCAAATGAACTTCTACGGCTCGTCGTTCATCTGCAACCACAAGGGCAAGTTGCTCGCCGAAGCCGACCGCGACAGCACCGGCGTGCTGGTTCACAGCCTGGACCTGGCGGCCATGCGCGAAGACCGCCTGACCTGGGGCATCTACCGCGACCGCCGTCCGGACATGTACGGCGCCTTGTTGACCCAGGACGGTCGTCAGATCCATTCACGCTGGGCAACCCAAGGGGTGTGACATGAACACTATCAACAAGCTGAGCCTGGCCATGGGGCTGGCGCTGAGCTGTGCGGTGCCTGCTCTGCACGCCGAGGAGAAAACCCTGCGGCTGTACAACTGGGCCGATTATTTCGCCGAGGACACCCTGAGCAAGTTCACCGCCGAAACCGGGATCAAGGTGATCTACGACGTCATGGAAGGCAGTGAAACCCTTGAGGCCAAGATGCTGGCTGGCGGCAGCGGTTACGACCTGATCTTCCCCGGAGACACCGTGGCTGAACGCTTGATGCGTGCCGGCAGCCTGCAACCGCTGGATCAGTCAAAAATTGCTGCGATGGCTGATATTGAGCCCGGGTTGCAGAAACTGCGCTCGCGTTATGAATATTCGAGCAAAGCGACGGTGCCGTACACCTGGGGCACCATCGGTCTTACCTACAACGCCGAGCAGATCACCCAGCGTGCGCCGGACGCGCCGGTCAATAGCCTGGACATGCTGTTCAAACCGGAGCTGGCGGCGAAATTCGCCGACTGCGGCATCTCGATGATCGACTCACCGGACGAAGTACTGGCGGTGGTGCTCAACTACCTCGGTCGCGACCCGCGCAGTGCCAAACCGGCGGACCTGGCGGCGGCCAGTGACTTGCTGATGAAGTTGCGGCCGCACATTCGCAAGTTCCAGTCGCAACCGGTGACCGACCTGGTCAACGGCAACCTGTGCATGTCCCTGGGCTACAGCGGCGACATGACCCAGGCGCAGCGCGCGTCGGACAGCGCCGGCAAGAAAACCACCTTCCACTACCGCATCCCCCGCGAAGGCACCACGGTGTGGATGGACACCATGGCCATTCCCGTCGACGCCCGGCACCCGGAATACGCCTACGCGTTCATCAACTTCGTGATGCGCCCGCAGAACATGGCGGCCATCAGCAACTTCACCGGCTACCCGACCTCCAACGCCAAGGCACGCCCGGACGTCGATGCCGCGATGCGCAACAACCCGGACATCTACCTTGATGAAGCCACTTACGCACGGCTGATTCCCGGCAAGGACATTCCCCAGGCCGACATGCGGGCACGCATGCGCACCTGGACCAAATTCAAGACCGCTACCGTTAACTGATCACCGGCCGGCCCGAAGGCCGGCCAAACCTCGATTTCAGGAAAACATATGCCGACACGTCGAACATTCATCAAGCAGGTATCGGTCGCCGCCGGGCTGGGCGCGGTGGCGTCCATGGGATTGGGCTTTGCCGGCCTGCCGGTGCGAGCGGCCGACAAAGGCAATGGGTACATGCCCGATGAAGGGGACAAACACCAGCGGGCTTTCATCGCCTTCGGTGCACAGGCCGCGATCTGGGAGGACTTCACGCCCCACGTGCAAGACGCCCTTGGCCGGATCGCCCGCAGCATTGCCGAATACGAGCCAGTCACGGTGTTCTGTCGCCAGAGCGAACGGCGCCTGGCCGAAGCCAAATGCGGCAGCCACAACACCACCTTCGTGATCACCGAACTGGATGACATCTGGATGCGCGACATCGGCGCCAATTTTGTCGTCGATGGCAACGGCGGCCTTGGTGCGGTGGACTTCAACTTCAACGGCTGGGGCAACAAACAGCAGCATGCGGACGATGCGCAACTGGCCGCCCAGGTCGCGGAAAACGCCAAGGCGGATTACCTGCGCAGCGAACTGGTGGGCGAGGGCGGAGGCATCGAAGTGGATGGCCACGGCACCGGGATCATGACCGAAAGCAGCTGGATCAACCGCAATCGCAATCCCGACTGGACCAAGGCCGAGGTCGAGGCAGAACTGAAAGAACGCCTGGGGCTGCGCAAAATCATCTGGCTGCCGGGCATCAAGGGCAAGGACATCACCGACGCCCACGTCGACTTCTATGCGCGCTTCGTCAAGCCCGGCGTGGTCATCGCCAACCTCGACAACGACCCCGAGTCCTACGACTACAAGGTCACTCGCGCCCACCTGCAGATCCTCGAAAACGCCACCGATGCCGATGGCCGCAAGTTGCAGGTGCATACCGTGTCGCCGCCGCTCAACCCGCGCAACAGCCGGTTCAGCAAAGACAATAAGGACTTCGCCGCGGGCTACATCAACTACTTCGTGATCAACGGCGCGATCATCGCTGCGCAATTCGGTGACGAAGAAGCCGATGCCAAAGCCTTCGACCTGCTGTCTGAACTCTACCCGGACCGCAAGGTGGTGCAACTCGACATCGATGCGATCTCCGCCGGTGGTGGCGGGATTCATTGCGTGACCAGTCATCAGCCGATGGTCTAACGGATTGCCCCTGATTTCAGGCTAAACACAAAACCTGTGGGAGCGAGCTTGTTCGCGATGGCGGAGTGTCAGTCAATATATTGTTCACTGACCCACCGCTATCGCGAGCAAGCTCGCTCCCACAGGGGTTGTTGGTGAATCAGGAAATCAGGCCTTGCTGGCCTTCAGATAAGCCCCCAACCGCCGCCCCATTTCTTCACCCAACGCCTGCAAGCCACTGAGCGGCCGTACCATCACTTCAAACTCGACAATCTTGCCCTGTTCGTTGAAGCGGATCATGTCGATGCCCTTGAGCTCTTTCCCGCCGACCCTGGCGCTGAATTCGAGAATCACGTTCAAGCCATCCGCCGACGCCAGTTCGCGGTGATAGGCAAAGTCCTCGAACACGTTCATGACCGTATTGAGGATCATCGACACCACCGGCGCCCCCGGATATGGCGTGTGCGCCATCGGTGAACGGAACACCGCCTGTGGATCGAGCAGTTCCGGCAAGCCGCTCAAGTCGCGGTTGCCGATCATTGCGTGCCACTGCTTCAGGGATGCTGCGACGTTGTGGTTCAGGTTCAGCTCGGACATCTTCAACTCCTGTTTTTTATTGTTGTGCTGCGAAAGCGTTGGTCGATGACCCAGGCGGCATCGTCGGCCCATTGACGGTAGAGCATCGGCCCCGGATGAAAACCATCACTGGCCATCAAGCCCGGTTCGGGCGCCAGCGGGGTCGTCAGCATCGTACATTGATCCAGGTGTGCGGCCAGATCCGCCAAATGTGCATTGAAACGCCGCGCCCTGAATCCCAGGAACCAGCGCAAGGGTTGCGGCAGCGCGGGGAACAAATGCATCGGCGGAAGTGGCGTCACCACAATCTGCCTCACCGCGAACCTGTCGCACAGCAGCGCCATCAAGCGCTGTTGCCGGGCGAGCCACTGATCCAGGGTGAGTGAGCTGGTGACATCGTTGACGCCAATCGACAACAGCGCCACATCGAACGGCTCGGGTGCATGCTGTTCGAGCAGCTCCAGCAACCCTTGGGAATCCAGACCTGTGCGCGCCCAGAGTTTCCAGGCCACCTGGTAACCATCGGCCAGGCGCTCCACCAGCCGCCCGCTGAGAGCTTCACCTTGAGTCGCCGCACCGACGCCTGCAGCGGCGCTGTCGCCGACAATCAACAAGCGCAGAACATCGCCGCTGCCGGATTCGCCGTGGCGTTCACCTTCGGCCTCCGGCAACTTGGGCGTCACGCGCCGCGTGTATAGACCCTGCGCCAGCAACAACGGGCCGAGGAGGACTTTGGCGAGGGTTTCAGTGTGGCTCATTTGACGTTATCGCCCCGCAACACATAGCTCTCCGGTCGCACGAATCATCGCCTGGCCATGCAGGTAATCCTTGATCAGCGCGGAGCGTTCGGTGGCCAGCCATTGCGGGCAGTTCGGGTCTTTGCGATAGGGCAGGAACGCGGCGTACTGCGTGAGCAGCAGGTTTTGCAGGGTGTCGAGCTTGGGCCGGATGTCGTTGCCCAGGTCCGGCCGTGGCGTGTCCGGTGCCTTGTGCGCTGCTTGCCATTGCGCGATTCGGCCGTATTGCACCAGTTTGCTGGCTTCGATCTGGGCGGCGATCAGGTCGGCGACATCGTCGGGATCGAGCTGGCGCTGGGCCGCCTGCTTGCGCGCGTTGGCGATGACTTGCGCTTCCCGGGCGTTGTCCTGGACCGGTTTGCCGCTGTCCCACTTGGTCAGCGCCACCAGCTCGCTGATGTACAACCGCTCATTCATCGTTGCCAGCAAGGGTTGCAAGGCATCGGGCGCCGGGGGCGTCGTGCCGGCCTGGGCAACACCAGCGAACAAACCGAGCAGGGCGCAGGCCAGCCAGTGCGGCAGGCGTGGGGAACGGGGCATGGGCAGAACCTCCTTGGACGCAAAAATCACTCCGGCTTGTTTATCACAAGTGCGACCAGGGAACGACAGGTTGCGAAGGATTCAGGCCAGCAACCGTTCAATCTGCGCCAGCTCCCAGGTGCTGAGCAAACTCACCGGATCGGTGCCGAAGCGTTGCCCGTTGTCGAACACATATTCACGGCCATCGGGGCTTTGGCCATGCAGGCAGTGGCGCAAGTGGCCGGCGTCGACCTCCAGTGTCAGTTGCCAGCCGTCGATGTCGACCCGTACATGGCCAGACTCGCAGACGTCGTCGATTCGCTGGAAGGTGCAAATGCCCTGGGCGGCATCGCGCAACGGCTGGTAAACCTCGCGGGCGGTGAGGGCGGGCACAGGTGTCTCCGGGGTGAAATTGGGGAGGCGCAGGATAAATCATCGCCATACAAAAAAGCCCGGTAGATCGGGCTAATGCCAATCAGTTAAGGGTTTGAACACTGAAATCCTTGTGGGAGCGGGCTTGCCCGCGAAGGGGCCGGCACGTTCAGCATCAATGTCGCCTGACACGCCGCTTTCGCGGGCAAGCCCGCTCCCACAGGTTACTTATTGCTTGCTCTATTTGCGGTTCAACGCCGCTTCCGCCGCAGCAATTTCAGCCTGGCGCTTGACGATCATGTCGCCCACCGGCGGCCCCTGGAAGCGCCGGGCTTCAAAGCCGAACCAGACGATGGCCGTCAGCACCAGGAAGCCGATGGTGATGTACAGCGCCCAATCGTTCGGTGGCTGGATGCCGATGACGAAAATGATGATCATCGACAGGATCGAGAGAATGGCGAACACCGAGTACCAGAAACGCCCCATGTTCCACGGCCCCATGGTCGGCCACTTCGAGGTCCCATAGGTAAACAGGCCGAGCACGATGGGAATGGCGAAGGAGAAGAACAGGAAGATCACCGTGCACGACACCACGATCGTATAGACCGGCGTTGCCCCGATCGAGATCACCGACGATCCCCAGTCGAACAACACCGCGAGGGTGGCACCTGTCCAGATGGCCGCGACCGGGCTGCGATGGGTCGATGAGACCGACGACAGCGCTTTTGAGCAGGGCAGGCCGCCGTCCCGGGAGAACGCGAAGATCATCCGTGAAACCGAAGTGACGGTGGCCAGCCCGCAGAGCACCTGCGAGACGAAGATCGCCACGTAAAGCACCAGTTTCAAGGTCGGGTTGACCTGGGTGTTCATGGCCCAGAAAAACACGTTCCAGCCTTGCTTGGCCGCCTCGTCCATGTTCGGCAGCATCAGCACGAACGCGCTGAGCATCAGCCAGCCGAACAGCAACGACCAGACCACCGACATGACCATGCCGCGCGGCACCGACATGGCCGCGTTGCGGGTTTCCTCGGAAGTGTGCGCGGAGGCGTCATAGCCGGTGATGGTGTAGATCGGCAACAGCAGGCCGAGCATGAACACCCAGCCGTTGGAGACCTGCGGCCAGACGCCGCCCCCCGCCTCGCCGGAGTAGTTGCCGAAGGTCCACAGCCGGGCGAATTCATAGCTGGGTGCCGACATCAGGCAGACGATGGTCAGGGCCAGCGCCGTGCCGAAGATCAGGTAGCCGGAAAAGTCGGTGAGCCTGGCCGTCAGGCCGATGCCCAAGTGGTTGCACAAGGCCTGCAGGCCGGTGAGGATCGCCAGGAAAATCACCCGGACCGTGGTCGTGTCCTCCATGCCCAGTGCCGGTCCGAAGGCACCGAAAAAGAAATAATAGGTGCCGACGTTGATCGCGCCCAGCACCGTGACCAGCCCCAGCAGGTTGAACCACGCGGTCAGCCAGCCAGTGAAGCGATTACCGAGGATCGAGCCCCAGTGGTACAGGCCGCCAGCGGTGGGGTAGGCCGAGGAGATCTGTGCCATGGCCATGGCGAATACCCCGGAGATCAGGCAGCCGATCGGCCAGCCGATGCCGATGGATATTCCCCCCGCGCCCGAGGTGCCCTGGGCCAGGGAGTTGATGCCACCCGAGAGGATGCAGATGATCGAAAAGGAGATGGCGAAGTTGGAGAAAACCCCCATTCGTCGTGAGAGTTGCTGGGCATAGCCCATGCTGTGCAGCACCTTGACGTCATCGTCGTGTGTTTCGGTGCCCGGCTGGCTTGCTGGGTTCATGATGTGTACCCCTTCAGGTGTTCATACGCAACCATCCGGCGGGCCGGATGGGCTGGCTTCAACCCCTTGTCGTACTGCTCCTGTCGCTATCGGATCACACCTGTCCATGCGCAGTGCCGGCCAGGCGACTGCTCTACAGACGGCCGTGAAACGCCGCGTCGAAAATCTTTGCCACGCCGTCCCGGGTCAACGGCAGCGGGTTGCCGCCGGCGGAAGGGTCGACAATCGCCATGTCGGCGATCAGGTCGGCCTGCCGGTCATCCACGCCCAGTTCAAACAGGGTATGGGGCACGCCGATGTCCTTGCGCAGCTTGAGGACGAAGGCCAGGAAACTATCGAACCCCGGGGAGGGCAGGCGCAGGTACGCCGCCAGGCGGGTGATGCGCTCCTCGATGGCCGAGCGATTGAACTGCAGCACATAGGGCATGAAGGTGGCATTGGTCATGCCGTGATGGGTGTCGTACAGCGCACCCACCGGATGGGAGAGTGCATGCATCCCGCCCAGGCCTTTCTGGAATGCCGTGGCGCCCATGGCCGCCGCCGCGAGCATTTGCGCGCGGGCTTCAAGGTCCGATGGCGTGTGTACCGCCTTCACCAGTGAGTTGGCCACCAGGCGCATGCCTTCCACGGCAATGCCATCGGCCAGGGGGTGAAAGCCGGGGGCGCAGTACGCTTCCAGGCAATGGGACAACGCGTCCATGCCGGTGCCAGCAGTGATCTTGGCCGGCATGCCGACGGTGAGGGCCGGGTCGCTGATCACCACCCGCGGCATCATTTTCGGGTGGAAGATGATGCGTTTGGTGTGGGTGCGCTCGTCGATGATCACCGCCGCACGACCGACTTCGGAACCGGTTCCCGCCGTGGTCGGCACGGCAATGACCGGGGCGATGCGGCTGTCGTCGGCGCGGGTCCAGTAGTCGCCGATGTCTTCGAAGTCCCAGACCGGGCGGGTCTGGCCGCTCATGAAGGCAATGAGCTTGCCCATGTCCAGGCCACTGCCGCCGCCGAAAGCGATCGCGCCATCGTGCTGGCCGGCACGCCAGGCGTCGAGCCCGCCGGCCAGGTTGGCTTCCACCGGGTTGGGCTTGAGGTCGCAAAACAGCGCCACGCCAAGACCGGCGGCGCGCAATGCGTCCAGCGCCGCCGTGGTGATCGGCGCGCGCGCCAGGCCGCTGTCGGTCACCAGCAAGGGGCGCTGGATACCCTGGCTGCGACAGACCTCGGCCAGTTCGGCGATGCGCCCCACACCGAAACGAACGCTTGTGGGGTAGTTCCAGTTTCCTGACAGGTTCATGGTCTACACCTCGTGACGCAGATGAAAGGATTTGGCCCGGGTCAGGTGCTCGTAGCCCAATGGCGACAGGGTGACGCCGCGCCCGCTGTTCTTCACGCCGGTCCAGGCCAGTGCCGGGTCCAGGTAATCGCAGCGGTTCATGAACACCGTGCCGGTGGCGATCTCGTTGCCCAGGCGTTCGGCCGCGGCGAGGTCCCGGGTCCAGATGGAAGCGCTGAGCCCGAACTCACTGTCGTTCATCAAGGCGATGGCTTCTTCATCGCTGGCCACCGGCATGATGCCGACCACCGGGCCAAAGCTTTCGTCGCGCATGACCGACATTTGATGGTTCACGTCCACCAGCACTTGCGGTGCGAGATAGGCGCTGCCCGGTACGTCGGCGGGAAAGGACTTCGGATCAATCAGCGCTTTGGCGCCCTGGGCCAGCGCTTCGGCGATCTGGCCACGCACGAAGAAGGCGGCGCCCGGCGTCACCAGCGGACCGAGGGTGGTGGCTTCGTCCAGCGGGTTGCCCAGCACGTACTGGCGGGTCAGTTCGGCGAAGCGCTCGACAAACACCGGGTAGATTTTCTGGTCGACGTAGATGCGCTCCACGGCGCAGCAACTTTGCCCGGAATTGAAGAAACTGCCGTCCACCAGATTTTCCACCGCATACTCAAGGTTGGCGTCTGCCCGGACATAGGCCGGGTCTTTTCCGCCGAGCTCCAGGCCCATGCCGAGAAACTGTCCGCTGGCGGCGCTTTCCATGACCTTGCCAGCCTCTACGGAACCAGTGAAGTTCACTTGCTGCACGCGCCCGCAAGCAAGGATCGCCCCGGTCGACACATGGTTGAGCAGCAGATTCTGGAACAACCCCTCGGGCAGTTTTGCGCGACGCATGGCCTCGGCGAAACGCTCGCCCACCAGCAGGGTTTGCGACGCGTGCTTGAGGATTACACTGTTGCCGGCCATCAGTGCCGGGATGATCGTGTTCACCGCCGTCAGATAAGGGTAATTCCATGGGGCGACCACCAGCACCGTACCCAGCGGCTCGCGTTTGATATAGCGCTGGAAACCCGCCTTGGGTTCCGGCTCTATTGCGGCCAGGGCCTGTGGTGCGATGGCGATCATGTGCCGGGCGCGTTCGGCAAAACCGCGCAGTTCGCCGGCGCCGTAACGCACCGGGCGGCCCATCTGCCAGGCCAGTTCCGGGACGATGTCGGCCTCCATCGATAGCATCGCGTCCACCGCGGCGCTGCAATAAACCGCGCGTTCGCTCAGTGATCGGCGTTGCCATGAGACTTGTGCGCTGGCAGCCGCCGTCAGCGCCTGCTCAATCTGCGCCGCATCGGCAAGATCGCGTTCAACGTACACCCGGCCATCGACCGGTGAGATCAGTTGCACCTTCTCAGTCATGATGTTCTCAGTAGCGCTCGAAACCGCGCTGCAATTCCCAGTCGGTAATTCGCCGGTCGTACTCCTTCTGCTCCCACTCGGCGGTGTGCACGTAATGGTCGACAACCTCATCACCGAATGCCTCGCGCAACATGCTTGAGGCCTTGAGGGCGGCGCTCGCCTCGCGCAGGGTCTTGGACACCTCCGGCAAATGCTCGTCGAGGTAGGCGTCGCCTTCGAACGGCGGCGCAAGATCGAGCTTCTCGTCGATACCCTTCAAGCCCGCCGCGATCAGCGCGGCGAAGGCCAGATAGGGGTTGAGGTCGGCACCGCCGATGCGGCATTCGATGCGGATGGCCTTGCTGCCTTCGGCACACAGGCGAAAGCCGGCGGTGCGATTGTCGCGGCTCCAGACCGCCCGTGTCGGTGCAAACGTGCCAGCCTGGAAGCGCTTGTAGGAGTTGATGTAGGGCGCAAGAAAACAGGTGATGTCGTTGGCGTACTTGAGCTGCCCGGCGACCCAGGCCCGCATCAGTTTCGACATGCCGAACTCGGCTTTCGCGTCGAAGAACAGCGGCTTTTTGGCGTTCTTGTCCCACAGCGAATTATGGATGTGACTGCTGGAACCGGCGGCGTCGTAGCGCCACTTGGCCATGAAGGTGATCGCCTTGCCCTGCAACTGCGCGATCTCTTTGCAGGCGTGCTTGATGATGACGTGGTGGTCGGCCATGGTCATGGCGTCGGCGTAGCGAATGTTGATCTCTTCCTGCCCCGGGCCCCATTCCCCCTTGGAGTTTTCCACGGGAATGCCCGAGGCCTGCAAGTGCTTGCGGATCGCCCGCAGCACCGGCTCCTCGCGGGTGGTCTGCAGGATGTTGTAGTCCTCGATGTAATGGCCGGCGGTTTTCGGCTTGTGATAGTTACGCTTGTGGATCGCCTCGTAGCTCTCATCGAACAGATAGAACTCGAGTTCCGAGGCAAACATGCCGGTATAGCCGCGCTCGCGCAGGCGCTCGACCTGCTTTTTCAGAATCGCCCGAGGGCTGTGGGGCAGGTCCTGGCGATGGTGATGATCGAGCACGTCGCACAGCACCAGCGCCGTGCATTCAAGCCAGGGTACGCGCCGCAGGGTGGACATGTCGGGCTTGAGCACGAAGTCGCCGTAGCCCTTGCTCCAACTGGCTGCGGCGTAACCCGGCACCGGTTCCATGTCGATGTCGTCGGCCAGCAGGTAGTTGCAGCAGTGGGTTTCTTCGTGGCCGCTGTCGATGAAAAACTCGACCTGGAAGCGCTTGCCGACCAGGCGTCCCTGCATGTCGACCATGCAAACCAGCACGGTATCGATTTCGCCGGCGGCAGCGGCGCGCTTGAGTGCATCAAAGCTGAGGAGGGGCTCTGTCATCACGGCAATCCTGCGTGAAAGGTTGGGGCCAGTCTGGGATAGCTGTTGCAGACGCTCTCCAGAAAAACCCAAAACCTGCAGAACCGAGCATCGTGAGCAACGAGTTGTTCAAAGCTTAGCCTACCCTTGCAAAGTGCAAGTTTTGCCGGGTGAAAGTCGTGTTCAGCGCCCCATCATTCCGGCAACCCGGCCAGCCGCAGTCCATCGACGAAACGGGCGAAATCCTCAGGCCGTTGAATGGGCAGCCAGCCCTTGAGGGTGCACAGACGCAAAGAAGGATCCAGCTTTTGCAGACGCTGCATCGCCAGATTGGCTTTTTCCGTTCGACCGCCGAGCGCATGACTGGCCGCCACCAGCGCTGCCGCGATCAGCAGACCGGGCAGGTTGCCCAGCGCTTTTTCCGCCCAGTCCGCAGCGGCATCGAAGTGCCCGGCGAAGAAATGCGCGAGCGCCATCCCGACCTGCATCCTGAACATTTCCGGGTCCAGCGGGCTCAAGCGAACGGCATGGTTCAAATTTTCGATGGCGGTGTCTGTTTCGCCGTGCAGCGCCCGCAGGATACCGCCCAGGAACCAGGCGGGGGCGAGGTTGGGGTTGAGCAGGCGTGCCCGATCGAGCAGTGCAATGCCGGCGTCGACTTCGCCGGCGAGATGAGCAAGCGCATGTCCGCCCCGGGTCAACGCAACGGCATCGTCGCGGCCGAGGGTCACCGCCAGACGCGCCAGCCGTATGCCCTCGGCGATTTCTGCAGGCCGATCGGCCATCCAGCCATTGAGCTTGCGCCAGAAGTGGCACCAGGCGGCCATGCCATAGGCCGAAGCAAACTCCGTATCGAGTTCGATGGCCTGGTAGAACATCGGCAGCGCTTGCTCGATGGCTTCCCGACTGCCGCTGTGCAGTTTTGCCATCCCGCGCAGGTAGTAGTCGTAGGCGTCCAGGCTTTCTGTCGGCTTGCGTTTGGCGCGTTCGATTTCTGCCCGTTCCAGTTGCGGCGCGATGGCTCCGACGACGCTTTCGGTGATTTGGTCCTGCAGCTCGAAGATGTCGTCGAGCAGGCCTTCGAAGCGCTCCGCCCAGATGTGCGTCCCGCTTGTCGCATCGATCAGTTGCCCGGTAATGCGTAGCCTGTTCCCGCACTTGCGCACGCTGCCTTCGAGCACGTAGCGCACGCCCAACGCCTGGCCGACGCCCCGGGCGTCCACGGTCTGGCCCTTGTAGGTGAAGCTCGAATTGCGAGCGATGACGAACAGCCAGCGGATCCGCGACAGGGCGGCGATGATGTCCTCCACCACGCCATCGGCGAAATACTCCTGCTCCGGATCGCCGCTCAGGTTCTGGAAGGGCAGGACGGTGATCGAGGGTTTGTCCGGCAGGACGAGCGCGGGGGAGGGGATTTGCTTCGGGGTAGCGGTCGAGCGTTCATCGATGTCAGGCTGTCGCGCTTCCCCGGTCAAGTCGCCGTTGATCCGGCCAACGAAGCGGTAGCCCTTGCGGGGGACGGTGCGTACCAGGCGCTGCTCCTCGCCGGTATCACCAATGGCCTTGCGCACCGCATTGATGTGGCTGGTGATCGTCGATTCCGAAACGATCCGGTCGCCCCACACTGCCTTGAGCAATTCGTCTTTGCTGACGACGCGATCGGGATTGTTGACGAACAGCAGCAACAGATCGAAGACCTGCGGTCCGACGGCCACGACCTGCCCGCGCAGGGTCAGCTCCCGGCGCTCCTGATCGAGCAAGTAGTCTTCAAACGTGAATGGCAAGTCGAGCATCCCCTGGCGAATCGCCCTCAACTCCTTGTCCCAGGCGGCTGGCGGTTGGTAACAGAGGCAGATGATACGGCAGCTCGGCACCCGCTGCACCGTCTGCGGCAAGGGCGGCTGGATGAACACCATCGGCTTTGGACATAAATTCAAGCATACGCCAAGACAAACCCAAGCCTGGCGCAAGGACTTGCCTGGTGCGCGCAGGCAATCTCTCTACACCGACGCAATGGTTGCAGTCGACAAGTGGAGAACAGTCATGAAGATCGTCGTCATCGGAGGCTCCGGCCTCATCGGATCGAAACTTGTGAACACCCTGCGCGAGCGCGGCCATGACGCGCTCGCCGCGAGCCCAAGCACGGGCGTGAACAGCATCACCCGCGAAGGCCTGGCCGCAGCGATGGACGGTGCCGATGTGGTGGTCGACGTAGCGAACGCGCCGTCGTGGGAGGACCAGGCTGTTCTCGATTTCTTTGAAACGTCGAGCCGGAACCTGCTGGCCGCCGAAGCCGCCGCCGGGGTTCGTCATCATGTTGCCCTGTCGATTGTCGGGAGTGAGCGGCTTCCCGATACCGGTTATTTCCGGGCCAAGGTCGCGCAGGAAGCCCTTATCAAGGCGTCCGGCATGCCTTACACCATTGTGCGTGCCACGCAGTTCTCCGAGTTTGCCGGCGGCATTGTCCAGTCGTTCGCCGTTGGCGAGGAAATTCATGCTTCGCCGGCTCTGATCCAGCCGATAGCGTCCGACGACGTGGTAGCGGCGCTGGCCGATGTCGTGCTGGCTGCACCGCTCAATGGCACCGTTGAAGTCGGCGGCCCGGAAACCATGCCGATCGACGAACTGGCCCGGCGCTTTCTGCGGGCGACCCGGGACAACCGCAAGGTCGTGCCGGACGTGCATGCACGTTACTTCGGCGCCGTGCTCGACGATCAATCGCTGGTCACCGGCAAGAACGCACGCCTGGGGGCGATCCGCTTCGACGACTGGCTGGCCCGGTCGACGGCGCAGTAACGGATCGCCCCCTTACATTTCCCTACCAATCCAGGAGAAGTCCCATGGTTACCCGATTGCTGATGGCCGCTGCATTCGCTGCGCTCTCGATCAGCGCCGCATCGGCCGCCGAACCGCCCCCCGGTAAGGTGACGGTGGTGTTCGACCGTCCCATTCCCAACATCCCCGGCAAGAGTATGAGGGGCGTGGTCGTCGAGTATGGGCCGGGTGCCGCGTCGCCAGCCCACACCCATCCGAAAACGGCCTTCATTTATGCAACGGTGCTGGAGGGCTCGTTTCGCATCGAGGTCAAAGGCGAACCGGAAAAGATCTACAAGGTCGGCGAAAATTTTGTAGAGGAACCGGGTTCCGTGCACCTGGTCAGCGCCAACGCCAGCGACACCCAACCTGCACGCCTGTTGGCGGTGTTCGTCCTCGACACTGAGGAAAAGGTGCTCGTAACACCGATCAAACAGTGAACCACGAAAAAGCCCGGCTGTTGAGGCCGGGCTTTTCGTTGAGTCCTGCGGTCAAGCACTGCATTCAGACAGCGCGGCTTTCGATCAGACGATCCGAACCGCCTTCGGCAACGCGGTTTTCCAGCAGTTTGTCGGAACCGCCTTCAGCGACGCGTTTTTCCAGCAGACGATCTGAACCACCTTCAGCCACGCGATTCTCGATCAGGCGATCGGAACCACCCTCGGCCACACGGCTTTCAATCAGACGATCCGAGCCGCCTTCAGCGACCACAGGTTGAGCGGAGTTTGCGGCGAAAGCGTTAACTGCGAAAACCGAGAAAGCGATGCTGAGGAGGGTCTGGCGTTTCATGATCGTGTGCTCCGGGGTGCTTATGGGTTGGTATGGAGCAGATGTTACGCCGGAGATTTTTTAAGAGAACTTCATTGAAATGATGGTGACTATCGATGCGCTCAATGGATCGAACACCGCCTGTTTAAGCAACTCTTTTTGTGGCGAGGCAATCAAGCTTCGCTGATCTGGCTCACGCTGGTGATCTGCCCATTCCAGACCATCTCGTAATGCGCCGCCTGCACAATCGACGAAACCGGCCTAGGCGTCATCAGCGCCCAGCAATGACTGCCCGGCATCCGCACCGAGTGATAACGCAACCCGGGACAACCGGCGTCCCGCACCGCGCGCCCCAGCACACGGGAATGGCTGTAGTCGTCCGGCGCATACACCGGATCGTTCACCGGCAGGCTCGCGGCGTCCTTCATCCCGGCATCGCCAAAAGCACAAGCCAACCCACGAAACACAAAGCGCTCATAGTTCAGGCTCTGCACCCTCGACCAATACAGCGCCTGGTGATGCCGCACCTCGGCCAGCGCCGCTTCCATCGAATCCGCCAGGTACAACACCCCAAAGCGGCCGTCACTGAAACGCGAACCCGCCGGGTTGACATGGGTAAAGGGCGCGATGGCGTAGGAGCAGCCGGGAATGCCGAACGGAATCTCGCTGCGTGCAATCAACTCCAGCTGACCCACTTCATTCTTCAACCGCGGATTGGTCAACGCCTGAATTTCGAACAACAGCTCAAATTCATCCGCGTCCGCCACATCATCAAACAACGCAATGGGCGGAAACTTCGAATTGACCAGGCGATAAGCCTGCAACGACTGACCGGCAAACACCGCCAGCTCGCTCGCCATCACCATTGCGCACCCCGCAGCATGTCGATGCGGCGGAAGGTTTCATACAGCGAAATCATGTCGCCCTGGGCCATGATCTCCAGCGGCGAACGCCCGTTGAAAAACTCGTTGTCATTGGCCATCGAAGCAAAGCCGTACACGTTGTTCGGATTATCGAATACCAGCCGCAACGTCGCGTGCATGTTCAGCACGAAGCTGATGCGCTGCATCTGGTCCGCATCCAGCGCCACCGCCCAATCCGGGTCACGCTGCCGGGCGCGGGTATAGGTACTGCGGGAAATACGCAGGATGCGACAGGCCTGGTCGCTGGTGGCTTTCCACTTTTCCAGAATGCTCACGGCGGCACGCAGGCCGGTGACGCATTGGTTTTTTGTGAAGGATTGGGCTTGGATGGGTACGGCCATGTTCGCGTCCTTTTTTGTATCTATAGATTCAAATGTAGATATATTGAGTCTGTAGAGCAATATTGGTGCGACGGATGGGCTTGTCGTGCCAATACAATAGGGCAGCGATCTGGCTGAGGCTTTGTTTTACTGAAATCGTCGATGCAGGTCTGGAAAGATATCCTGGGCAAACCAGGCGGGCAGGCCGGGGGTCACGATTCTGGATTTTGGAGTTCGGCTTTCTACCAGGCCGACTTTTATAAGCCTGGATAATTCGTCGATTGCCGGTCGCGGCGTCAGGCCGGTGAACGTCTTGATTTCATTGCGTGGCAAGCTGCCCTGGGTGATTAACGCAATGATCGCGGGTGCACTTTCCGGACGGATACCTTGCTGTAGTCCCGCCGTTTTCCCATTGGAAACAAACGCCGCGCCCACGGCCGCATCACTGATGAAACGTGCGCCCCAACGCATCCAGCCGAGTCGCAATCGGCGGCAAGCGCCGACTACTCAGCGCCAGTGTCCTTGCTCGCCGGCACGCGCCGCTTCAATCGCCGCGTTGAGCGCCAGCAAGTTGGTCTGCTCGGCAATGCTGCTGATCACCTCCAGCACCGTACCGATCTGCTGCGCCTGCCCGGCCAGCACCTTGTCACCCTGGCCGGCACCAGCGGTGAACTGGGACGTGGTGGCGAGCATCTTGTCCAGCATGTCCTGGCTCTCCACCGCATCGGCCTGGCTGTGCAGCGCCAGATAGAGCAGCGCGACCGTCTCCATCACCATCAACCCAACGCCCAGCAAACAACGCATCAACCGCGTTCCGCCGATGGCGCGATACAACAGCGTCAACAACACACTGGTGCCACCCCCCACCAGCAGCGCCTGCTTGAAGGTGTCGTGCCAGAACGCCAGGCCGATAGCGAAAGCGAACATCAGCCAGATCAGGCCCAGCATGATGCGGTCGGCTTTGCGGTAGGGGTCGAGGAAACGAGTGGGGAAGGGCATGTACGCTTACTCCATGTAAATGAGCCAGAAAAAAGCAGGGTTCATGGCAACACGGGACTTCGCGAAAGCTTGGGTGCGTTAAAGGAGCAGACATTTTCAGAGTCAGGGATGGAATCGGTTGGTGGCATGGTCGAGAAACCGTGGAGGGCGTAGCCCTTGGCCATCACTCTTGGCCGGGACGACGTCGCTTGCACAAAACAATGTCCGATATAGAGGCAAGTAATGCTGAAGTGACGGGGAGTACGACAGGCTCTATTGCAAAGCCTGTCGTACACCAGAGGCCATTACGACTTCTTCGGCGGATAGTTACCGCGCAAGCCGCCGGACTTGTTGCCGGTTTTGCTCGGCAGGTTCGGCACCAACGGACGGGATCTGGGCTGGGGGTTGGAGCGGCTTTGGGGTTGAGGTTGCTTGCTCATGTTCGCCTCCTGACGTTCAGGGTTGCGCGAAGTGGTTTACTCATGAAGTTTAGCCAATCGACTGTGGGCAGGGTCGTTTGGCACTTGGGGAAGGTGTTGCGAACGACCGGCTTTTCTTTTTCGGCCCCGTTGATAGACCCCTTACGCGATTCTCGGATTCTGCCTACAACTTTGGCAGGAGTGACCCGCTATTCCAACTCGCCACGGCAGACACGACTCGTGACCCGCACAGGAAGTAGCAGCATGCCCACACAACATACGAATCAATCCAGCATTGAACAATTGCACCGCGACGTTGCAGCGTTTGCCGAAGAGATGCGTATTCCCGCTCCGAACGCGATCCGCTCTGCTGTGGTGCCGTTCAGCATCGGTGCCGCCCTGGCACTGGCAATCTTGTCGCCGCCATAGTCGTCCGACTGTTCTAGTCTCTTGTCCTTGCGCCGATGGCCGGGGTCGTCCTGTTGTTTCATACGAATCGAGTAGAAAAAAAAAGCCCGCGATGGGGAGTGCGGGCTGGAAAACACAAAAGGAGCTGGATCCACCGTATTCCAATGGATGTGAAAATACTGTGATGGATGGCTGATGACTTGCTCGCAGTCAAATCGCCAGGCGTTGGAAGGTTCGGTGTTGCTGGCC
The DNA here is from genome assembly GCF_047345015.1 of Pseudomonas monachiensis. Classification (NCBI taxonomy): domain Bacteria; kingdom Pseudomonadati; phylum Pseudomonadota; class Gammaproteobacteria; order Pseudomonadales; family Pseudomonadaceae; genus Pseudomonas; species Pseudomonas monachiensis. The sequence continues at coordinate 3,838,094 of NZ_CP178857.1, read as the reverse complement.
AATCTGGTGCGAGCTTGAGTTTTCGTCGTGTCACTGGGCGCAGCAGTGAACTGCGCCGACCCGCCTGGTGCCTTAGAAGCGATACTTCGCTGAAGCTGTGATACTGCGCGGTGCACCGTACGTCAGGGCACCATAGGCATCGAAGATGTCGAAGTACTTCTCGTCGGTGACGTTGTCAGCATTCACCTGCGCCGAAAGGTTTTCGGTGATTTCGTAGCGAGCCATCAGGTTGACCAGGGCATAGGCATCCTGCCGGATCTTCTCGGAGTTGCCTGCCGGGTTGGTGGCGTAGGTGTAGATCGAGTCCTGCCAGTTGACCCCGCCGCCGATGGTCAGCCTGTTGAAAACACCGGGCAGGCGGTAGGTGGTAAAGGTACGCAGCAGCTTGGTCGGGTACAGGGTGTTTACGTCGTTGCCCTTGGCATCTTCGGCGGTGAACTGGGTGTAACCCACTGTTGCATTCCAGTCGGTCGCGAGTTCGCCGGACACTTCCAGCTCGAAGCCCTTGCTGGTTGCGCCTTCACTGGCCTCGTAGGCATAACCGCCGGCGGGGTTCGAAGGATCGATCAGCACGCCGGTGCTTTGGCCCAGGTTATCCTGCTTGATCTGGAAAATCGCAGCGCAGGCGTTCAGGCGGCCACCGAAGTACTCACCCTTCAAACCGATTTCACTGCTTTCGCCAACGATGGGCTCCAATTGCTGGCCACTACTGTCGCGTACCGACTGCGGCAGGAAGATTTCCGTGTAGCTGGCATAGGCCGAAAGGTTGTCGGTGAGGTCGTAGACGATGCCCGCATAAGGGGTCAGTTCGTGATCGACGTCGATCTTGCTCACCTCCGAGTAGATGTCATCGCTGGTCTTTTCGTACCAGCTCTCACGCGCGCCAAGAATCACTTTCAGGTCGTCGGTCACGTTCAAACGGGTCGCTGCGTAGAGCCCTTTCTGCCGGGTCTCGCTGTAGCCGTAGTCTGTCCGCGGGCCCCAGACCGGTTCCGGGAAATCGCCGTTGTAGGCATCGAAGTTGGCAACACCGTCAAAGCCGGTTTGCGCGTTGAGTGCATCGGCATCGAATTTCTGCTTGCTGTCCACATAACCAAAGGCCGCTTCATGCTCGCGGCCCAGCAGCGAGAACGGGCCATTGAAGCGGATGCCGTAGTCGTCCTGGGTGGTCTTGGTCTTGTAGGTCGCCGGGAACGAAGACATACCGGCACTACCGTTCTGGCCTGGATTGCCAGAGAGGTACAGCAGGGAAGAGTCGCCGGTTCGCTCGCCACGGTTGTAGCTGAGGTTGACTTGCCAGTCGTTGGCGAAGGTGTGATCGAGATTGACGAAATAGGTGTCGTAGGTGGTGTCCCACTTGCTCCATTTGGCGGAGGTTGTCTTCGAACGGCTCCAGTTTGTCCGGCTGCCGTCTGCGTACCAGACCGGCAGGCCGCCCCACATCGGCGAATCGGCGTTGTTTTCCTGGTGGCTCAAGCCGAACCACAGCGTGGTGTCGGGCGTCAGGTCGATGTCCATCGTGCCGTAGAGGGTCTGGCGCTTGTTGGCGTTCATGTCGATCCAGGTATCGCCCTCGTTGGTCTCCCCGACCAGCCGCGCACGAATGGTGCCTTCCTCGTTCAACGCCGTGGACACATCGGCCTCGACGCCATAGGTGTCCCATGTGCCGGCGCTCAGTTCTACCGAACCCTTGAGGTCAGTGCTGTAGGCGCGCTTGCGTACCATGTTGAGGGACGCGGAAGGGTCGCCCGCACCGGTCATCAAGCCGTTGGCGCCACGGACCACTTCAACGCGGTCGTACATGGCCAGGCTGCTGAAAATCTCCCCCGAACTCCACGGCTGCTCGAAGATGGTCGGTACACCGTCGATCATCAGCGAGTTGAGCTCAAAACCGCGGGCGTTGAACTGTGCCCGGCTGGTCTCGTAGCGGTTGACCGACACACCCGTGGCATTGTTGACCACGTCGAGGATCGTACGCAGATCCTGGTCCTGAATGCGTTGCTGGGTGACGACACTGACCGACTGCGGGGTTTCGCGCAGCGACATGCTCAACGGTGTGGCCGTGCGCGCTGCATCAGTGGTGTAGGAGTGGGTATCTTCAGTGACGCCGATTCGCTCTTGAGTGGCTGTCTCCGTGATAGCGATGGGCGCCAAGGTCAAAGAGCTTCCAGCCTCGGCCTGATCAGTCTGTTGCGCCGCCTGTAGAGATGGAGCAGCGACAGTGATACCGACTGCAAGCATGTGCACGGCGAGGGCCAGAGGCCGGAGTGCCAGGGGCGAGCGCGGGGTAACGGAGTTTTGTGCACACAGGAGAGCTAGGGCGGACATGCGGACTCACATATGATCTGGTTTTATTGAGAATAACTATCATACGCAAGTGTTAACAAGTGTGAAATGTGATTTATACGCATTTGAGATTACATATCAAATGTGATAGCGTCCGGCACATCCCCTGACAAGATCGCTTCCCGCTGATGGCCTCCTGTAAATCTCCAACACTGACCCGGCTGGTAGAGATCCACTATGAGGAGCTCAAGGCCTATATCCAGCGCAGAGCGGGTTCATCGTTCATTGCGTCGGACATCGTTCAAGAGACTTGGCTGCGCGCTGCCAGGCACTCGACAAAGCAGCCGGACAACCCGCTGGCCTACCTCTATCGCACGGCAACCAATCTGTTGCTGGACAAGCAACGACAGGACACGACCCATGGTCGTTACTTCGGCGAAAGCGAGTTGGCGGAGGCGATCGAGTGCCCGTTGTCATCCCCGGACAAGGCTGCCGGTATTCGTCAGGAGCTGGAAATACTGTCCAATGCACTAGACGATCTGCCGGAGAAATACCGCGCAGTGTTTCTGCTCTCCCGTTGCGAGGGATTCACCATGCGTGAGATCGCCATGCAACTGGATATCAAGGAAGGCACCATCGAAAAGCAGATCGCCAAAGGCATGCGACACTGTCGCAGGCGACTGGAGCGCACATTCTCGACGCGCTCAGAATAGACCCGGCGCCACTTGCGCCCGCAACCGCCGCCCGATCACATCAATCGTTGCCCGTGCTATTCGTCCACGCTGACGCCCGATCCCCCTAATTCGCAGGGGACATCCTTCAGCTTGGGCAACCCGTCTTTGATGCGCAGCCTGGCCTCCTGATAGTGGACGTGAACGCCTGGCGAATACGCGAGATCCGGGATGACAGCGGCATACACGTCGATGAGCCCCATCCCTGGGTGTTCGGTGAAGATGTGCCCGCCGCAAGTCTTGCACCATTTGCGATAACTCTGCGGTGTCTTGTTGTAGGTGCCAATGTTGTCCGCCCCCCGAGTCACTTGCACCGCCTCGGGTTTCCACAGCGTGAAGGCATTGACCGGCGCTGCCGACCAATGTCGACACGACTCGCAATGGCAATAGCCCATTGCGGCCGGCTCACCGCTGACGGTGAACTCGACTGCGCCGCAAAAACAACTGCCTTTGTAAGACTTTTGAATGCTCATGGAATGACTCCTTCATCAGTTGTTACCCATACCGCCGAAGTTGGGATGGATCGCCTGAGCGTTGGTTCGCTTCACTCGTCGATGTAGCGCACCGCTGTCGCCGGCGTGCGTCGTACCTGCAGCTCGAAAATGTCAGGGCGCGCATAGTGCCCGGTGACGTCGAGCGCCCGCCGCGCTGGCGCCACGAGTGAGACGTCGATGTCCGCATACAGAATGCCTGCCTCTCGGTGCAGTGGACCGGCTGTGATCCGGCCTTGAGGGTTGACCACCACCGAGTCGCCGTCGTTGATCCACTCTTGCGGATCGGGAAACAGTTGCAGGCGAGCCGGAAAGTCATCGGGAATGTCGCTGCCGCGCAGCGAGGTGCCACTGCCGAGCACCCAGCATCGACCTTCGAGTGCAATGTGACGCATCGTGCTGATCCAGCCTTCGCCGGTGTCGTACGTGGGCGCGACGTAGATTTCCACCCCTTGGGCATACAATGAATAGCGCGCCAGAGGCATGTAGTTTTCCCAGCAGATGAGCGTACCAATGCGGCCGACGGGTGTATCGACCGTACGCAACCCTGACGCATCACCGAAACCATGGACCATGCGCTCGGGGTTCGTTGGCATCAGCTTGCGATGCCGGTTGAGCACTTCGCCGTTGGTACCGATAACGACTACGCTGTTGTAGAGCGTGCCACCTCCATTACGCCGCTCGCATTCATTGATGCCGCATACGATTGTCACGGCGTTGGCGCAGGCGACCTCGCACAAATCGTTCAGGTCACCGTTCGCGATATCGACGGCGTTGGCCAGTAGGCGCGTGTGCAACTGGCCCATGACAGCCCCGTCTTTTCCCGCCGCCAGCCGCCAGATCCACGACGGGTAACCTGGAATGAACGATTCGGGTAAAACAATCAACGAGGCTCCCGCCGCCGCGGCCTCAGCGACCGATTGCACGGCTCGGGCGATCGTCGCGCTGCGATCGAGCAGCACTGGCGGCCGCTGAATGATGGCTATCTTGGTCATGGCGTTCTCCTGAGGCGGTGGCTTTCGGAGGTTTGAGCGTGCACGTGGCGAAGTCGCAAGACTAGTTCAGAATCTGAAGCGTTGTAGTTGCGGAGTACAGGCGATGGATGAAAGCTACGGTCAGTTCTGCACTGTTGCGCGCGGTGCGCAAGCACTGTGCGAGCGCTGGACGCCTTTGGTCGTGCGCGAGCTGCTATGCGGCAGTAAGCGCTTCAACGAACTGCACCGTGGCGTACCACGGATGTCCACCAGCTTGCTGACACAGCGGTTGCGCCACCTGGAAGATATCGGTGTCATACATCGCACGGCCGCAGGCAAAGTCTGGGAGTACAGCCTGACCGAGGCAGGCGAGGAATTGCGCCCCATCATCATGGCGCTAGGGCATTGGGGCGCGCGCTGGATCGGCAGTCGCCTTCGCGATAACGAACTCGACGCGGGCCTGCTCATGTGGGACGTGCGCCGGTTCGCGCGCATCGAGATGTTCCCGTCCCGGTCGGTGGTCATCCACTTCAAGTTCCGCGACGCGCGGTCCGGCGAGCAAGAGTGGTGGCTTGTGGTCGAACATGGTGTGGCAGATTTGTGCCGCGACGACCCCGGACGCGAACTCACGCTCGTCGTGGACTCTAGCGTGCGCGCGCTGACCGAGGTGTGGACCGGCGACCGCACACCAAGGGAGGTTCTTCAGTCGCGAGAGCTGCGTGTAGACGGGGCTGTGCGGGATGCGGAAAACTTGTGGCGCTGGCTTGGCACGAGTGCGTTCGCCGGTACCCGGAGCGCTGCAGTCCAGCCTTTGTAGCCTTCGAGAAAAGTAAGCGTTTGACCGTCCGTATATGGGCGATTGTTGCCTGTCGCGGAGGGCGTGAAGCTGCCAGTGGGGCCGATAGAAATCGGCCAGAAACTGGCATCGAGTGTCTTTAACCCAGGGCTATTCACTTGGCCGGTGCTTATGTGCAGCGCGATGAAGATCATGCTTCAGTACCAGAGCCTGTTGTTTGGCTCGCAAGCAGCACACAAAGCTGGCTGTTGCTGGTGCAGATGAATGCTGCACTCCGGGCCTTGACATCAGAACACATACCGACCAGGGCAACCCTAAAGATTCAAGTGAATCTAACCGCCCTGCGGTAGGACTCGGGCATCATTGCCTGAGCCTTGGATATACACCTTCATGCCTTTATTCAGTGATGGATTGATCGGCTGGGTAATTGATACCAGCACGCCACTGTTTACCCGCACGATGATCTGTTGCGCCTCTATCGGTTGGTCATATTTTTTCTTCTCTGCGTAATTACCGCCAACCGCACCGGCGAGAGCCCCGGCAACCATGGCGACATCACGTCCGGTGCCATGACCGATCAGGCTGCCGATTCCCAGGCCGCCGAGGCCACCGAGTACAGCGCCGACACCGGAGTCGTGATTGGTCTGCATCTGCGTTAGCGAGATCTGCTCGATCTTCCCTGAGCGAATCTCGATTTCACCGGCGCCGCCATCGGTCGATCCTACGGCGGAACAAGCACTGATCAGCACAGTCACCAACGTAACCGTCAGCCAGGACAAAATAGCTTTCATTGCTGTGCACCTCGTTGTTATTGGTATTTGATGGCAATGCCTTTCAGCTTACGTCCCTGGATCGTTTCAATATCACGGTTCCAAAGTGGGCCTGTCACATAGGCGGCGACCGGCTGAATGTGATCGTAGACGACGACTACCGCGTCTGCGCCAAGTTTGGCGGCTTCTTCACGTAACTTTTGTTCGACCTCAGTAATAGGCGGTGCGGGGTCGACTGTGGCATCGATCAGGATTTCTCCCAGCCGTACATTGGGACGCGTCGGTTCTGTACGTAACACCTGTACTTCACTGGGCAAGGTCGGTGCGGGATGCTCGACTCCGACGTAAGCAGTCGTCTGCGCGTCCACGGATGCACAAGCGCTTAATGCAAGCGCAATGGCGATGAGCGCTGCGAAAAGTAACGGTCTTTGCAATCTTGAAAATTGCAGCGATGAATAGAGATGCATGTCAGCGTTCCTTTGCGTGAGGATTATCGAACCGCCAACGTCTGCCGGCGGTAACTCCAAGGCTCAACTGCGAATGAATGCCCAGAGATCGGCGTTCAGTTTGTCGATCGCCGCCTTGAAGTCCTTGGCGGTAATCTGCTGGCTTTCGTTTTTCAGTTCGGTGCCGAACACCTTGCGCACCACTTTGGCCACGGTCTGGTTGCTCCTGGCGTCGACGAACTCGGCTTCGATGAACAGGTTGGTGTCCTGGTCACGGTGGCCGGTGGCGGCCTGGGTTGCGCCGACGACGGCCGCGATGGGAACCACTTCATACCACTTCATGCCTTCGTTGGAGGCACTTACTCCGGTAATTGCCGCACGCATGATCAGGGGGCGCGAACCCGCCGGTGCGGATGAGGTGTTGGTCACTACGCGATACTTCTGACCCAGGGTGGCCTTGGCCTTGTTGGTCATGTAGTTCTGAATGTCCGTCAGCGTTTGCTGGTTGACCCGCTCATCGGGTTTTGGCGCAGGGTAGAGCTCCAGTTTATTAAACACCACGGTGTCATAGGCATTCGGGTTCCACGAAGGGCTGACCCAACGCATCACGGTACCGCCGCTCGGTGTTTCGACTTCCTGCAGGTTGTTGTAGTTGGACAGGAAGCCTGAGTATTGCTCCTTCTCAGTCACTTTCGAGGTGCAACCGCCTAGCAGCAGACTGGCCAGCGTGGCGCCGACGAGCAGTTTTCGGGACAGATTCATAGTGGTGTTTACTCCTTGGAAGAAATCTTCGTTCTTTTGTTTACAAGACATCAAAATCGCCAGGTCATGTTTCCGCTCAAGGCTTGAATCCAGGCATTGTCGAATTGACCGGATACTCGATTGCCCGATACGGATTTGGTCTGCTCAACCGGCATGTCGCCGAGCCAGACCATGGCCCAACTGACGTTGACATCGGTGTCCTTGTCCAGAGCATAGGTGGCCCCGGTGGCAATACGCCAGGATTCGTTCATCGGCACGACTACACTGCGGTTACTGTCCGAGACGGCGCTGCTGTCGTAGGCCACGCCGAAGTTCCACAACCACTGCTCGGTGGCCTGGTATTGCGTGCCAAGGGAGAGGTGCCAGGTGTCCTTGAAGCCGGCGTCGACGGTCTTCGATTGCGATCCGAACGCCGTGGTGTCGACCTCTACGGCGATGTCGCCGAATTCCGACCAGTCCTGCCAGTTGGCCGAGGCCAGCAGTGCCCATTGTCGGTCCAGTTGCTGGAACAGGCTCAGGGTGACGGTTTGCGGCACCTTCATGTCCAGTTCGGTGTTGGTGTTGTTGACTCTGTCGAGCAGACGTCCGTCGCCCTTCACATCAAGCCGGTCCTCGAAGTTCTGCCTAACCCACCTTCTCAAGTCGAATGAACAATATTGGGGTGGCGGTTACGTTGTTGTTTCCAAAGTAGCGTTCGCTCCGAACAGGTCATGAGATGGCTGCAATCGCGACTCTTCAGGCTGTATAAACAATCGTCACTTCCCCCAGCAGAGGCCAAGGGAACGAGTGACTTGGCGGGAGTTCATAAACATCAGACCACCCAGTGGCGGCCTGAACCGGGCCGCCACTCTTTGACTAGTTGACTAGTTGCCCGCAGGCATCGGCAGGCTGATCCCCTCTTTCTGCAGGACTTCACGTACCGACTGGAATTTCTGGTACTTGGACAACTCGATCGGCCCGTCATAGCCCATGCTTTGCAGTTTGCGTGGCGGGTACTTGATGTAGGTCTGCATCAGTTTGTTGATCGCCTGGCTGATCGGCACCATGGTCCAGGTGCGCTCAGTGACGTTACTCATGAAGATGTCGTAGCGCTCCTGTGGATCTTGCAGCAAGTCAAAGACCTGCGGTACGACCGCCACGTACTTCGACTCCCCTTTCCAGCCCAGGTTGGTATCCACCGCCAGGCCGCCGGTCGGCACACCATTGTCGCCACGCAGGTTGAACACGGCCTTGTAGTTGCCTACGCGGGCCGCACCAGGGGACAACTCGTTTTCGGTGAAGTAGAACCACTCTTTACGTGGATCGGGACCCGTGCCGGTGATTACCGGGGTCATGTCGTAGCTGTCGAAATAGATTGGCTGACCTTCGCGATCCTTCTCCGGCAACTTGATGCCGGCCACCGAGGCGAAAGTTGCCATCAGATCGAGCCCGCCGAGAATGTCGTGGTTCTTGGCATTGGGCTTGATTTTTCCGGGCCAGGTCATGATTGCAGGGACCCGGTTACCGCCCTCGCGCACGGTGCCTTTGGTGCCACGAAATGGTGTGTAGCCGGCGTCCGGGTAAACATCCTGCCAGGCGCCGTTATCGGTGGTGTAGACCACCAGCGTATTCTTATCCAGGCCCAGCGCCTTGAGCTTGTCCATGATACGGCCGATGCGCGTATCCAGTTCGACCACCGAGTCGGCGTACTTGGACTTGGAGATCGACTTGTGAACGAACTCCGGTGCCGGCAGGTTCGGCTGGTGCACTTTCATGAAGTTGACGTTGATGAAGAACGGCTTGTCGGACTTGGCAGCGGTGTCGAGAAATTCCAGCGCGGCCTTTTCGACATAACCGTCAAAGTAGGGAATGCCGACTACACCGGGTTTGCCATCGATGACCGGCGTATCAACATACTGGCCGTTGATCTTGAACTCTTCGACGGCCTTTTCTCCCGCCTTGCCCGAGAGTGCGCCCTTGGTCACCTTGGCAAACATTTCCCGGGTTTCCGGGTCCATGTCGGGGAACCAGGTCGGGTCGGCGTAGGTGTAGGCATTGAGGTGATAGAGGCCGACGTACTTCATCACGTCATACCCCTGGGCATTGGGCAATGCATAGTCGGCTTCGCCCAGGTGCCACTTGCCGGTGAAGTAGGTCTCGTAGCCGCCGGTCTTGAGCACCGAGGCCAGCGTCCACTCGGCGGCGGGCAAACCACCGCCCTGGCCCTGGAAGGCCACGGTGGTCATGCCGCTGCGATTGGGGATACGCCCGGTCTGCATGGCCGCCCGGCCCGGGGTGCAGCTCGGCTGGGCATAAAAGGAATAAAAGGTCGTACCTTCTTGTGCCAGTTGGTCGATGCTGGGGGTTGGCATGCCACGGCCGACACCACCACCGTACGGCCCCAGATCGCCGTAGCCGGTGTCATCGGAGACAATGAACAGGATGTTCGTCTTGTCCGTCTGGGCGGCTTGGGCAACCCCATTCAATGACAAAAGTGCAGCAAACACGATAGAAAGCCTAAAACGATCCGACAACTTTTCCATACCAATATTCCTTGTTTTTTCATGGTGTCAGCAACCGGGTGATGAGTGCACCTCAATATTGTCCTTTGGTGCATTGACCATCGAGTAATTAGCCTAGGTACTGCATACAGAATCATTTCCTACTTTTTGCATGACTACGCACGGATTAAGGCCCACGGCAGAGTCTAGTGCGGATTCGGAAGTTGAACGTGGCAACTGCGATTTTTTAGAGGGCCATGTCACAACTATTATTTGATCGCGCAGTCGGGCCGCCCATGCCTAATGGTATTCAGCCTAAAGTTCTCGACTCACCAATCACTGTGGCCGTTTCACCGAGTTGCTTGCGCAATATCGCCGCAGAAAATATCGCTATTGCCATCCTCGGGTGCCGTACGTACGACGATGGAGTACGTGCCGGCAAGCAGGTCTTTCATGGCTATGGGCGCGCTTCGGTAGAAGGTCCAACCGTTGGTTCCAGCGGTGCTTTTGGTATTGACCTTATCGTTCATGGCGAAGGCGACAGCCCCGGGTTGTTGGCAGCTACCTTTATGGATGAACGTGTACAGGCGAGGGGGCAGCAGGGTTCCGGTTGGAACACCTGTGATGTCGAAGTCAAAATTGGTTTGATTGCCGACACTGGTCAACGTGGTGCTGGCGATCTGGCCAGGATTATTGTGGGTAGCCGCCAAAGGAAGGTTCATCGAATGGTTCGATGAACTGCTGCAGCCGAAGAGACTTGCCATGATCAGTAGCGCTGGCAGGGCAGTACTGGGTTTCATTGACACCTCCAATAGTGGAAGAAGTGCATAGGGGAATATTGGGTATAGCTCATTAATACGCTATGGTTTGCTTGAAAAAGTCAGTCTTTATCAACTAAGCAGTGCGAGTTCATGGCGGGGGGGTATTTCACTCATATCGATCGGATCGGCATACAGCTGAAATAAAATCAAAAGCCCTACTTTGTTACCCCGTTGAGCAGGACTCCGTACGACTGGAGAAACTCCACCGTGCCGTGGAAGATCAGGCCCACGCCCATTGCCGAAACGAAGAAGCCGACAATGCGTGTCGCCGCGTCAATGCCTTGCGGACCAATCTTTTTGAGGATGTCATTGGCGTAAGCCAGAGACAGGTAGGTGGTAAACATGGTGGCGAAGATCGCCAATGCTACTACCGCGAAGGACAGTATGGCGCGGTCGGAATCCTTGATGGTACTGGTCAGGCCGATCACCGTGGCAATGGCGCCAGGGCCGAACATGATCGGCATGGCCATGGGGATGAAGGATACGTCCTGGTTACCCTTGCTACTGCCTGGAATCAGGCTGCTGTTTGGCGAGGGGGCGAAAAGCTCGAAGCCGATACGCATGAGGATCACCCCGCCGACCACCCGGATCATACTCAGGGGAACCTCGAACAGACGCAGCAGCAGGTTGCCGAAGATCAGAAAGAAAAACATCAGCGCCAGCGCGTAAAGGCAGGCCTTGCGTGCCACCTGGCGCCGCTCGGCGGCGTCTTTGTCTTGCAGCAGGCCCAAGAATACCGGAATGGCCTCAAGTGGATTGATGATTGCCAAAAGGGTGGTGAACATGCCGAAGAACAGAGTGGCGTACGTGTTCATGGATGATCTGCCCAGAGCGTGGTTTACCAAGTCACCATAGCTCATCAGTAGCAATTCGCCTCAAGTCATTGCCGCAGAAAATCAGGGGGCGGGAATGACGGTTTATACAGAAGCGTGAAAAATTGAAATGGAGGCAGGACCGAGCGATAGGTGGTGCTGATCATGCTCAATGGAAAACCCACTAATAGAAAATGCGTAAGCGATGGGCTTGAAACTGGAGGCAGGCTGCAGCTTCCGTTTCCCAGATGCTGACAGTTCAGTTGGAAGAGTTGCTCAGTTGCTGAAGCTCAAGTTGCTTGGCAGCACTGGCTTCGAGGGTTGCACGCTCTTCATCCAGATACCGATAAATGCTTTGGAGGTTGGCGATTTTTTGTTTGATTTCTGCCATCTTCTTTTCAATTAGCTTCGCGCCGTCAGCACAATCGATCAGCTTGTTCCGCTGCGCATCCAGAATCTCGCCTATTTCCCCCAGGGAAAACCCCATGCTTTGCGCGCGCTGGATAAAGTCCAGATCCTGCAGAGTTTGCACTGTGTAAACGCGATAGTTGTTAGTTTGCCGCAGCGGTGAGATCAGGCCGATTTGCTCGTAGTAACGGAGCGTATGGCGGCTGGCGCCGCTGCGGGCCTCGAGTTCGCCGATTTTCATTAAAGCACCGCTTGACTATAGAGTTGGGTCGATAGTTTACGCTTGATTTTTCACCTTAAACAAGGAGCAGGGAAATGAGCGTGGAGTGCTTTGTCACGGGGGGTACCGGCTTCGTCGGTCAACATTTGGTGGCGTGCCTGAGTGCAAAAGGTCACACCATTCGGGTGTTGATGCGTCGCCCAGAGCGACTAGCTGCACTGCGCGAGCAAGTCGATAATTTGGGAGGGTGCGCAACCCGGATATTTGCCGTAGCTGGCGATCTGGAACGGGACAACCTCGGGCTGAGTCTTGCTGACCGAGAAGTGCTAAGGCACGCCAGAGTCATATTCCACCTGGGCGCCCACTTCGCATGGGGGCTTTCAGTGGAGCATTCTCGTGCGGTGAATGTGGAAGGGGCAAAGCGCGTGGCGCTGTTGGCGGCTGAGCAAAAAAGCCGTTTAGTGATGATCGGCGGCTACATGCTGAAAAATCATGAACATCTGCAACGCATCGGAATTGATCCTCGTCATCCGCAGTTGACGAATTGGCCTGCCGTCTACCGACATGTCGGTGGTTACGAGGGAAGCAAGCTGGAGGCGCATTTTGCGACCCTGGAGGTCATGGCCGCCAAGGGCGGGGAGATTACCGTTGTCCACCCTGCGACTGTCTGTGGTCATAGCCGCACGGGGCATATCCTTGACGGTCAGCCGCTGGTGGAGCTGATACGCAACCTTGTGCAGGGAAAGCTGACTGCAGTGCCCGGTACCGCCGAGCACTGGCTGCCACTGGTCACCGTGGATTACCTGGTTGAACTGGTGGCAGTTTGTGCTTTTGATCCTGCCATGGTGGGCCAGGAACTGCTGGCGCTGGATGACCAAACTCCAAACTTGCGAGAACTCCTGATACAGGTGGCACACCCTTTGGGCTTAAAGTCTCCCAAGCATCACATTTCACTCCGATTGCTGAAGTTGCTACTGAGTATTCCTCCCGTCGCGTGGTTTTTGAATACAAAACCCGAAGCCTTGGACTTTATCCAGACCACTCGTTTTGATACAGCGGCGGTCGAGCAATTTGCCAACAGACATGGAATAGCCAAACCGGATATACGTCAGTCTTTGCAGCACACTGCAACGTTCGTCAACTCATATTGCATAGGCAAGGGCCAGACCCTCTGACTTCTCCCTTGGCGGCGAAAAGAAGGCGAATAGCATCCTACTGGGCGATCCAGTGCTTATGCCACAATAAATACTGGGGTTGGTGGGATCTTCGTATCTTCAAACTTTGCGCCGTCGATACAGGGCGGCATTCTATCGAACGACACTTCAGCGACAGGGATCGTCATCCATGCAATCTACTTTCAGCAAAGGCGTCATATTTGCACTCTCCGCTGCGGCACTGAACGCAACGATCGGTGTACTCAGCAAAATACTCATGAGTAATGGTTTCACCGCTAGCAGTGTCGCTGTCATCAAGACCGTACTGGGTTGCGTGCTTCTCTCGATCCTGTTGTTTTTCCTCAAGCGCCCGGCGGCGTCGACCAAATGGACTCAGGCGGCTATCTGCGCATTCCTTGGCATCTTTGTGCTGTTCCATTTTGAAACGTCCGCCTATCGACACTACGCTGCGGCAGGTGTGGTGGTGGTGCTGATGGCCAGTGCCTCAATTTCCTCGATCATTCTGGGGCGTATTTTCCTCAAGGATGCCATCACCGCGAACGCTACCGTTGGTGCTGCACTGGCTATCGCCGGGATCTCGGTGATCTTCGGCGGCGACCTGCAGCAGGGCTTTACCCTGCAAGGTGCTGCACTCGCCTCCATGGCCGGCTCCGGCTATGGGGCCTTTTCGGTTGCCATGAAGCGTATGGGAGTGTCGGGGGGGCTGCACTTCACCCGACAATTGTTGTTCTTTGGCAGCCTGTACTTGCTGATGCCGGCTGCGGCCGATGGTTTTGCGATGGGCGAGCTGTCGCCGCTGGCGATCGCCGCGCTGCTGGCGCTGGCCACGCTGCCGACAATCCTGGGCTTCTTCTGCACCACCAAGGCCATCGAGTATCTCAAGCCATCCCAAGTGCAAGCGTTGGAGCTGACCGAGCCACTGTTCGCCGCGCTGCTGGCGTTTGTGGCGCTCAACGAAATACCGCGCGAAAGCCTGTACGCGGGAGCGGCACTGATCATCGTCGGCCTGTGTTTCTCCAATGAACTAATCCGCTTGGGTAGCAAAGCATCCGTCCCTTCGACCGAGTGAGCAATTTTCGGATCCTGATTACTTTAGCAATCAGTGGTTTTTAAGTGTTTTGAGCGACCGACCGCTTCTGGCCCACAGTGTGTAAAAGCGGTTTTCAGCGCGACTGGTGTCCCAAGTAGAACTGAAAATCGCGTTTCTACGCAAAATCCAGGTCTGCCAAACAGCCGATAAATCTCAGGTTTGGCATAGAGGCTCAGACTTCAATTTTGGCTCAGTGTTTTTACACACTCTGGGCCGTTCTCTGCCGGTCATGACAGGCTGTTTCTGGCCAGTTGTTGCCTGCCCCGAAGGCCTGAAAACGACCCGGTGCCATCATTGGAAGTGCTTGGTATTACGACTCTGGCACACGCCAAGCCGGCATCATTCCCTCACCACAACCGTGCCTCTGCTTCGTCATATTTACTGGCGACTTTCAAAAAGGTTTCCGCCCACCCACTACTGAGGCTGAGCTCTTGCAGCGGACCTGTTGGCGCAAAAAGTACAGCAAAGTGGGTTCTTCCGGGCAGCACCCCAGCTCTAAGCGACTTGATCAATCCCTCCAGCTCTGCTTTTGCTTCATCGCTGTCAGCCCAAAAACACCAGCAGAAGTCATTCTCAGGAAGCGAAATCAATTCGAGGGATGCCTCCAGCACATGGATGAGGAGCTCAAGAGGATTGTTGTGTTGAGTTGATCCACGGACTAACTGCTTTGTACGGTTCATCTCCATAAGGCATCCAAGCGTCAAACCGACGGAAAAAAGATAAAACCTGGCGCGCTTCTCTAGGATCGGGCCTCAGAACAAGTAAACCACTTTTCTCGTCAGACAAAAAAACGGGCACCTTTGATGCCCGTTTTCCTTTACTCAGAAGCCTGCGCCCGTAACCGCCGCCCAATCACATCTATCAAGTCACAACACATCGTGTAACGGAATGGCCAACTGTGAGGATTTTGCTGGAAGCCGCAGAGGTTGTTTGGGCCTAATGCTATTTTTCGCGCGATGCATACAGTAAATATTGAAGTATTGAAATTGCTACGTTGTTGCGGCATAACTTTTGTTCTGTCTATTTAATGGAATTAATATTGTTGCATGGAGTGCTATATGCAAAAACCAGTTACTCATTATTCATCTTCAATAACGTCTGGGTCTCTGCCGGTTCAAGCTGCGCAAGCCTCAGTTTTTCCTTCAAGCTTCGATAGTATTTTGTTTTGGGATGGGAATGTCCCGGCGGTTACTACGCCGCATAGTATTGAGGGCGTCAAAAAAACCAGAAACGAATACCAACAATTAGTGGCGATATTTCTTTCGGCGCACGATCAGATAACGAATGTTTTTTCGGGTGGTGCACCGAATATTCGAGATTATCTAGAGAAGCGCATAGCCGCAGGCATTGACTCCCAAGAGTTAAATGCGCTGGAAGCTGCCTTAAAAAAGAAAGTGATCATCGTTGAGCTTTTGCAAAGGGTCACAATGCACGGAAGTTGGAACGATGCAATATTGCATATTGGCGTGGACGCATTGTCGCTAGACAGAGAAACAATTGCCGAGTTTTTTGCAAGTGATGTGGAGTCAGACAGAGATGATGAAGTACGACTAAGTTTTTATGAAGAATTCCTGTTGTCGCTAACTGCCGCCTACGTTAAACGAATCCTTATCGAGGCCGTTCGCATTTTGGAGGACGCTTCCGCAACTGCAGACGCTGAAATCCATCGCGCCTTGGCAAGGGGCGAAGTCGCCTACACCTACAGGTTGCCCATTGGTCATGGCGAAGAGGCAGGAACCGTGGCGGGTGCCATTGCCATCCATTTCGCCGACGGTTGGACCTTCGGGGCGCGAATCCAGGGAGGCATTAGGTTATTGGCAGGGTTGGGGGAAGCACTAATCAGTCGGGCCACTGCTGTTGGGATCGGAGCCTTGTTCTATTCACCTGCTCTTGCTAACGGCGAACGCTTTCCTCAAACAGCTCTCAAACTACCCGGTACCACTTTTTTACCAAAGCTGCCGTCAAACCTGAATGAAATCGCCGCTGCCGAAGGAACCATTGACCTTCCTTATCGGATTTATGGCGACCTTAACCAATACACACTCGTTGCAACCCCGGCTGGAGGGAGCGTCTCGGAAAAAGTGCCAGTACGAGCATTGGCATTCGATCCAACGACCAGCAGCTACAGTTTCACGTCAAACGATACACCGCCCATTATCCTCAGTTTTCCAATTATTCACTTGGGAAACGGCTCGACAACTTCGCCCGCCCGACCTGCACAAGTACCGACTTACACTGGAGTTACGCTGTCGCCATTGCTTGTGCAGCCTGAAACCTTGCCCGCGGTCGAATTGCCTGATTTCAGGGATTGCATTTACTGCTTTCCGATTGAAAGCGGTCTGCCGCCAATCTACGTTGTTTTTAATAGTCCTTATGAAGGAGCAACCACAAGGGGAAAATACAGCGGTCGACTTTTCAATCCCGCCAAAGCCGGGGGGCCAATACTCGATCTCGATTGGACAAGTGCTTCCGTGATCCAGGCGGGTATTGACCTGGTAAAATTACATACTGGACGCTTTGGTCCTTCGGACGCCAATGCCATTATGATTTTTCGCTTGAAAAAAATTCTGCTGGGTGAATTGGTAATCACAGATGCTGACAAACGCTTCTATACTCATGAACTCAGAGAGCTGGAACGTTTCAGAGTATTAGGTGTGGTTGACGGTGTAAACCCGAATGACGACGGTGTTATTTGGAACAATACTCACGCCGCGACGCTGGAAGACTACAAGCTAAAAGATGATTTTGAATTACTCTACACGCCCGAGGCTATAGAGGCAGACAACAAACAAACGGACAGAGAGTCCAAGCAAATTGGAGGAATAAAACGATGAACGTCATAAAAAACATCGTACTAAACGAGAAGCCTGAAGAGGTAATTCTATTTCTTACCAAAAATGAATTGGGCATCTCCTTTCCTCGGCTTGATGGCCTTTATAATCGGGCTAACTGGGCGCATGTGGAGAACAACATAGGGCTATTGAACCTTGTCAAGAAAATGTGTGATGCCGGTTTTATAAAAAATAATGGGTGCATAGTAGTGAGAGGACCCAACTGGAGAGAGCCGGCATTCATGCTCGAAGGCAAATATACCTTTGACTGACAGCACCAAGTACCTGAGCGCAGGTGCCAGAGAGCGGTGACCGTAGCCATCATTTCGTGGCCGTCCAGTTCCCTTGTCCAGTCGTTTAAATCATCGAAGGCTTCCCAGGTTGAGCCGCTGCCGCAGCGGCTCTTCTCTTTGTTACGGGCATATTGAGTATCTTCGCCTGATCGGTTTTTCGCAGCCTCGAATCAAGCTGAGGAGCAACCTCTTTCTGGAGTAGCAATAAAACGGGCGCGAGAGCACCCGTTTTTCTTTACTCCGCGGCCTGCGCCCGCAACCGCCGCCCAATCACATCCATCAAATCACACCCATCGCGCAACGGAATGACCAGCAGCTTGGCAAAGTCCTCCAGCACTACAGTGTCGCAACCGAGTTCAGATCGGTAGGCAATGTTTTCCAGCACCTGCGTGACCGTACGGATACGGTAATCCGCCATGGCTTGCAGGACGTCGAGTGGCGCTTGGGTGTCGATGAGCAGGGAAGCCGGAACCAGGTCGATTCCGGTGAGAGGCATATATCGATTCATTTTGAATGATCTCTTTTAGATGGGCTCAAGGCCGTCAGTCGGTCATTCTCTGTTGTCAGGTCGCCAAACCCGAATCGCCATCTGGGCGACGGCGCCGACTATAAGCCGTATAAGATCAGCGCGGGAAGGTGAGACATTCCGAGCTTTATGTAGGACCCGCGACGATGAAACTTCAGACCTTTCACCTCAGGTCGCTGGAAATATAAACACAGACCTGAGATGTTCACGGCCCCTTGGATTCAGCCACCCACGCTATCCTTACTCATTGCTCTCGCCGTCGAAATGGACCTTCCCGAATGCAAACCCCGAACCCCCAACGCCCCCTCTGGAAAACCTACCTGTTTTTCCTCGCCCCGATGGTCCTGTCGAACTTCCTGCAATCCATGTCCGGCACGGTCAACAGCATCTACATCGGCCAGATGCTCGGCACCCAGGCCCTGGCGGCGGTGTCGGGCATGTTCCCCATCGTGTTTTTCTTCATCGCCCTGGTGATCGGCCTCGGTGCGGGTGCGGGGGTGTTGATCGGGCAGGCGTGGGGGGCGCGGGAGACGCATCTGGTGAAGGCGATTGCCGGGGCGACCTTGTTGCTGGGGGTGTTGATCGGGTTGGTGGCGGCGGTGGTGGGGAGTGTATTTGCGCGGTCGGCGTTGGTGGGGTTGGGGACGCCGGCCGATGTGCTGGACGATGCGGTGGCGTATGCCCATGTGATGTTGTGGATCATGCCGTCGCTGTTGGTGTTTGTGTTGTTCACCCAGTTGCTGCGCGGGGTGAGCGATACCTTGTCGCCGTTGCTGGCGCTGGTGGTGTCCACCTGTGTCGGGCTGGCGCTGACGCCGGCGTTGATTCGCGGGTGGTTGGGTTTTGCGCCGATGGGGATTCAGAGTGCGGCGATTGCCGGGCTGGTGGGTAACCTGGTGGCGATGGGGCTGCTGGCGTGGCGCTTGCTTGGCAAGGGCCATCCGCTGGCGCCGGACCGTGAGTTCTTCGCGGCGATGAAGCTGGACATGGCGATTCTCGGCAAGGTGCTACGCATCGGTTTGCCCACCGGGTTGCAGATGGTGGTGTTGTCGCTGTCGGAGCTGGTGATTCTGGCGCTGGTGAACCAGCACGGGTCCCAGGCGACGGCGGCGTATGGCGCGGTGACGCAGATCGTCAATTACGTGCAGTTCCCGGCGCTGTCGATTGCGATCACGGCGTCGATCCTTGGAGCGCAGGCGATTGGGGCGGGGCGCATTGAGCGTATCGGGCCGATTTTGAAGACTGGACTGATGATCAACGTGTGTTTGACCGGTGGCCTGGTGGTGCTCGGGTACTTGTTGTCGAGCTGGTTGCTGGCGTCGTTCCTCACCGAAGAGGCGACGCTCAACATGGCTGAGCACCTGTTGCACATCATGCTCTGGAGCCTGTTGGTGTTTGGTTTCCAGGCGATCATCGGCGGCATCATGCGCGCCAGCGGCACGGTGATGGTGCCGGTGGCGATTTCCATTGTGTGCGTGGTGGGTGTGCAGTTGCCGGCGGCGTATCTGCTGGATGCGAAGTTCGGGCTGCAAGGGGTGTGGATGGCGTTTCCGGTGGCGTATCTGGGAATGCTGGTGTTGCAGACGCTGTATTACAAACTGGTGTGGCAGCATCAGAAGATTGAGCGGTTGGTATAGGCGGGGTAAAGGAGCGGATAATGCTTTGGACCAGGTTTGTGGCGAGCGAGCTTGCTCGCGCTGCGTAGCCCAGCGGGAGCAAGCTCGCTCGCCACAAAAGGCAGGTATGGCTGAAGTTCGCAGGCGCAATCGCCTGGGGAGGTTTCAAATGAGCCCCTTGTCCCATTCCATCCTGCAAGACCGCCCGGCAGCCGGGCGGCGTTTGATTGAACCGTTGCTGCCTTACGCCAATCGTTCCGACGTCATCGTTCTGGCCTTGCCCCGTGGCGGCGTGCCGGTGGCTTATGAGGTGGCCACGGCGCTGAAGGTTCGCCTGGACCTGATGCTGGTACGCAAGCTCGGCGTGCCGTCCCACCCGGAGTACGCCATGGGCGCGATTGCCAGCGGCGGTATCCAGATTCGTAATGAAGAAGCGCTGCGGGTGCATCCGATTGCCAAGGCTGCATTCGACGCCGTGGTCGAGCGGGAAAGCCGCGAGCTATTGCGCCGCGAGCAGGTCTATCGGGGCAAGCGGCCGGCGGTGCAGCTCAAGGATCAGGTGGTGATCCTGATCGACGACGGCCTGGCCACCGGCGCCTCGATGATGGCGGCGATCCAGGCGCTGCGGGCGCAGGCGCCATCGCGCATCGTGGTGGCGGTGCCGGTGGCGCCGATCGAAACGGTGCAGGCGTTGCGCAGCGAGGTGGATGAGTTGATCTGCCCGCTGATGCCCGAGTGGTTCACCTCGATTGGCCATTGGTACATGGACTTTGCCCAGACCTCGGATGCCGAGGTGATCGACCTGTTGCACAGGGCATGGCAACGCGGGGAGTGCGGGGCAGGTGGTGGTAAATCAACGGGTGAGGTGGAATAAACGCCGGTTGTTTGCTTTAGTCCATCTGGTGCCACCCGACCTGTGCGGCACGCCAACTCAAGACGGGAACCCTCCCGGAGAGTGCCATGAATCTTCGATCCGCGCATTGCGTCGCTCTGGCCGGCATGTTGGTGTTCGGCCTGGTGCCGTTTGCGCAAGCCGTGGAGTACAAGGATGTGAACGCCAGGGCCAGCACCTTGAGCTTCACCTATGTGCAGATGGGGTCGAAAGCCTACGGCACCTTTGGTAAGTTCAAGGCCAAACTCGACTTCGATACCGATAACCCCGGCGCCGCCCATGCCGTGCTGACCATCGACCTGAAAAGCATCGATGCCGGCAGCAGCGACGCCAACACCGAGCTGCAAAAGCCGGCGTGGTTCGACACCGCGACTTATCCGGTGGCGACCTTCGAGTCGACCTCCATCAAGGCCCAGGGCAATAACCGCTACACCATCACCGGCACGCTTTCCCTGCGGGGGCTCACTCGGGAAGTGAGTGTACCGGTGCTGCTGAAATCGCAGAGCGCCATCGGTATCTTCGAGGGCCAACTGGTGCTCAAGCGTGACGACTTCAAGATAGGTGAGGGCGAGTGGGCGGACAGTGTGGTGTCCAACGAGATCAATATCCGCTTCCGGATGGTGGCGCCGCAGCGGTGAGTCGGGCCGAACGTTAACTTGCGGTCAACGACACTCCTGTTGTGGGAGATTCTATGTTGCCTGACACTGCGCCATCGCGAGCAGGCTCGCACACATTTGATCTTTGGTGAATGCAAAATCTGAGTACGACGCCGATTCAATGGTGGGCGCTGTACAAAGAAAAACGCCCGATCCAAATTGCATGGACCGGGCGTCGATCAAACCGCTCTAGTTCGCCTTTATCGGCACCGTCACGGTTTTGCCGAAGGCCGACTTGATGGTTGCCGTCGCGCCAGGCGACGGGCCACTGCCGGCGGTGGTCACCGCTATGTTCCAGCGCGCGCCTGTGGCCGTAGGCGTCAGGACGGCGGCGCCAAGGTTCACCGTACCGGTGGTGGTCGTGGCCGTTGCCGTGATGGTATTGCCCGTGCCACGGGAAGTGGTGCCGGACAGGACCCAATACCAGCGGCTGTTGCTGCGGGCGGTGACGGTGGCGCTGGTGACGATCAGACTCTCGTTGATCGCTGCCGAGACTGCCACGGACACCGTCGCCGGTGCCGACTCCGCGTCCTTGGCATCGCTGGCCCTATAGGAAAAGGTCGCGGTGAACGGTGCGGGGATCGTGGCCGGTGGTGTGTAGGTCACGCGCAGGCCATCGGTGCTGACCACGCCCTTGCCGGAGTCCGGTTGCTCCAGGCCCACCACTTTGAGCGGCACGTTCCCGTCAGGGTCGGTGTCGTTGGCCAGCACGTTGATGATCACCGGTTGGCCGGTGTTACTGATGGCGCTGTCGGGGTTAGCGACCGGTTTTTGGTTAGCGGCGTCCTCGACACGGGTATCGCCAGTGCGGAAGGTCGGCAGCGCGGCGGAGTTGACGTAGTTGACGCCGTCCCAGCCGGGCAGGGGGGTTGGCATCAACTGGAACTGGCCAGGGTTCTCGACATCCCAGCGCAGCAGCATGGAGGTGTCCTCGTGCTGGGTATTGTGGCAGTGCTCCATGTAGGTCCCGGCGAATTCCCGGAAGCGGATCGCCATTTCCACGTCCACCGAGCTGTCGATGCCCTCGCCGATGCGATAGACGTCCTTGCGCGCCCATTTTTCCCATTCCGGTGGGGCCTTGCCGTCGCGGTGGAGGACGATGCCTTCTTCGAAGTGCACGTGCACCGGGTGGTTCCAGCCGTTGCCGCCGTTCCTGATTTTCCACACTTCCAGGGTGCCGTCGCCGGAGAAGCCGGCAGCGGTCGGGCCATTGGCCAGTTGCGGAGCGGCGCTGATGATTCGGGGGTCCATCTGGTAGCCCAGACCGCCGTCGGTCTTGATGGTCCAGGGTTCGTCGTCGGTGCCGTCGGAGCGGCCAAAGGTGAACTCGCGATGCCGTGCCAGTTTCAGTCTGGCCTGCACCGTCGGGTCGTCACGGTTGAGGGTCAGCGGCAGCATGGTTTTACCCATCGGCTTGCCCGGTTTGGCGGGTTCGTAGTCGGCGGGGTTCATGCTCACGTCCTGGCCGGCATAAGGCTGGACTACCATCTGCAGGAACTTGCCCACCACCGGGTCGCCGGCGTCCCATTGCAGTCCGTTGCTACCGAGCTTGAGCACCGCCTTGTACTTGCCGGACAGGACATCGGCCAGGCTCAGCGGCAGACTTTCCGGACCCTTGCCGTCGTGGTGCTCCATCAGGTTGACGAAGTACAACTTGTCGCCGGTGCTGATCCCGTTTTTCGCGAAGTTGACGATGATGTCGTAACGCTCGGCGATGCCCATGGTGGGCAGAATGGCGTTGTGGTCCTGCAGGTCGCCGTCAGCGTCCAGGTCCATGCTGCCGTCGAATGGCACGGCGTGTTCCATTAGGTTGCCGTCGTTGGCGATCATGTGGAACGGCACGCGGGTGTAGGACAGGCCGGAACCGACCGGGCCAGGATATTCGCCACCGGTGCCGACGACTTCACGCACCAGCGCGATCCTGAAGTAGCGCGACACCGAGCCATTGAGAATGCGGAAGCGATAGCTGCGTGCCCGCACGTTCAGGCGTGGCTGGTACTGCCAGTTGACCAGGAGTTGATCGCCGAGAAAGCCATCGGTGTTGAACGGGTTGAACCACAGCTGGCCATTGGCGTCCCAGGCCTTGTCGGCCAGCATCAGGTTGACGTCATAGTCGCGGTTGCCCCAGGGCAACGCCGAACCGCTGGGCAGGCGCAGGTTGACGCCGTCTTGCAGTGCTTCGTTGCCACGATCCATGGCGCTGTAGTAATTCATCATCACCGCGTTGCCCTTGTAGACGTTCTGCGCGGTGAAATCGAGCATGTGGTCGTGGAACCAGTGAGTGCTCATGGTTTCGCGCCAGTCGCCACGGATCTTGATGCTGCCGTTGTTGCAGGTCTTGAGGCCCGGCGTGGCATCGTTGACATACAGGGTTTCACCGGGGGCGCAGGGGAACGCCGCGCGCGGATCCTGGGCGCTGGTGTTGATGGTGTCGTAACCGGCCAACTGGATCGGCCAGCGATAGTCGTAGTACTGCCCCGGAAAGAAAAACGCATTGGAATAGCCATCGCTTTCGGCCGGGGAGTGGCCATTGTGTTCATGGGTGCTGAGGGTGTGCAGGCCGAAACCCATGTTGGCTGACGGATCGATCGGCAGGGCGTTGTAGTGACGCATCAGCACCGGTTGGCCGTACCGCACCATCAGCAGTTTTGGCGGGAAGGTGCCGTCGAAGGTCCAGAGCGCCTTGTGGTTCTGAATCGGCATGTTGGGGTGAAAGCGGGTGTCGATGCCTTTGGTGGTGCCCACGATGATCGGATTGTCCGAGGTCTGGTTGTACAACCCGCCAGGCCCGAACTCACCGACGGCGTAGTTGTGCAATTGCCGGCGGTCGCGCATGCCGCCGTTGAGCTTGGCGCCCGCTTGAGCGGTCTTGAAGGCGACCTGCGGGTAAAACTCGTTCCAGCGCTGGTGCGACCAGCCTTTTCCTGGCGGACGACCTTCGGCCGGCGAGCCGACCGGATGGCGGTTGAGGAAGGCTTCGATCTGCGCTTTCCAGGGGTTGCGGTCCAGCACGTTGGAAAACTGCGACGGAAACGGATACAGCCCCGGCTGGCGCATGAAGGCTTCCAGCGCCGCGGCCGAAGGGCCGCTGCGGGCGATGTTGTTCGGGTCCTGGGTGGGCGCCGGGCCGACGATCGGGACCGGGAAGGTCAGGGTGGGCGGCGGCAGTGTCGGGTCGAGTTTTTCCGTGCCGAACTCTTCGAACAGCAGCAGTTGCTGAGTGTACGGCTGGGCCCCGAACAATGGGCTGGGCTTGCCATTGGTGGGGATTTTGAAGGATGTCTGCAGGGCTGGCGGCAGCACGTTGTCGGTCGTTGGCGTGGTGCGGGTGCCGTACACACCATTGGGTAGGGCGTAGGAGCCCTGGTTGGTGGGAGACATGGCCTCTATGGCATCCAGCGCGGCCTGGGGGTCGGTCGGCGGGTTGGTATACGCCGAAGGATCTGTTGGCGGCGGCGGGCTGACATCGTCAAGCGGCGCAGCGTTGACAGTGCCGAGGCTGAAGTTGATCAGCATCACAGCGGCGATGCCCGGTTTGCTGAGAAAGCCGAGCGGTTTGAGGTCAGGCATTTTTTTCATGTTGTTCCCCTCGGGCGCGCGCCGGTGTGGCTGATGTTGGCCATTGGCTCGCTGCAAGAGGTGCGCCAATCTCCGGGAGGCCCGGGGGAAGACAAAAAACTGTTTGATATCAAAAGACTGGCGTTTTGGACTTTGGTCCTAAAGATGCAATGGGTGGGAATCCTCAAAGTTGGGGGCTTTGACCCACCCATTTCCCCCCACTCATACCCCGGTCCGGAGTGGTGGTGGGCGCTTTCACGAGCAGGCGAGCTCCCACAGAAGATCGAGGAGTGGGCAAAACCGCAGTCCCCTGAGGGAGCGGGCCTGATCGCGAAGAGGCACGTTCATCCAGCACAATGTGTGCCGGAGTCGCTGTTGTCAGCCTCGAAAACGCAACCAGGCGTCCGCCGGCGATGCGCATGGGCCGTCAATGGGGGATGTCTGTCCATCACCCTTCGGACCACAGGTGCCAGGCGCGCTATGATAGGCGGTCCTCGCCTCCCGGAGCCTGTCACCGCAATGCCCCTGATCAGCCACTTCAAGACCCCGTGCCCCGAGCACATCAATAGCCAGATCCTGCAGATGGTGGTCGACAACCTGACCGACATCAGCATGGTCGCGATCCCGCCCAGCAACCTGCTGTACAACCTCTACCAATACGCGATCGGCTATGAGGTGCACCTGTATCTGGAGGCGCTGAGCGGTGAAAAAGGCATTGCCGTGGAGTTGATTGTCGCCACCGACGAAGACGATCCGCAAACGGTGACGGGCTTTGTGCTGTACCTGCCGGTGCAGGGTGACCCCGAGGCCTGCGGCGTGGCGTACATGGCGGTGCAGGCCGAGTATCGGCGCCAGGGCGTGGCCCGGCGGATGCTGCGGGAAGTGGTCGGTCGCTATCCCCATGCCGAGCTGACCTGTGCGGTGGCCAAGGTGCCGTATTTCGAGGCGATGGGTTTTGAGGTGGTGGGCGTGCGTGCGACCCAAGTGTTGATGAACACCCGCGACCACGCCACCGATGGCTTGATGGCACTGCTGGATGTGGCGTCGATCTACAGTTCGCTGGAGGTGCGACAGATTCATACCTACCTGCTGCAAAAGCATGGCAAGCGGGCCATGACCGACGCGGAAAAACAACGCGACCGGCATCTGGACCAGTTGACGCGCAAGGCCAATGAATTTGTGCGTGGGCGGTTGGGGGACGATGCGGTGCCGGCTAGCGGACCTCGATTGCGCCTGGTCTGACCGTACTCTCCTAAACACCACAAATCCCCCTGTGGGAGCGGGCTTGCTCGCGAAGGCGTCGTATCAGTCGCCTAAAATGTTGGCTGACACACCGCCTTCGCGAGCAAGCCCGCTCCCACATTTAACCGCGGTCAGCGTTTAGGCCAGCTTCACATTCATGGTTATCCGCGCCGTGAACACCTTCTTGCCCTCGGCGTCGTGAATATCCACCGGCACGATCTTGTCGCCTTCGGTGGTCCAGTCCACCGTCTCCCCTTCGGCCACCGCCGTCACATCGCTCTTGGCCTTGGCCAGGTATTCCACGGTCATGCCTTTGGGAATCCAGCGTGCGCCGGCGGGAATGGAAACGTCGGTCATCATCCCGGCGGCCAGTTCGGCGGCGTTGCACATGGCAATCGCATGCACCGTACCCAAATGATTGGTGATCTCCCGGGCAAACGGCACGTGAACGGTGGCGCTGCCTTTGCGCAAATCCTTGACCAACGGGTTGATGGTGGAGAAGTAGGGCGCCACCTGGCAGGCCATTTTGCTGAATGCTTGCGGGCCTGCGCTGTTGAACATGCTGAGGAACTGACTCATTTTTTTGCCTCTTGAGGATGACGGTTGCAGAATAATATTCTTTAACAGAATAATGTTCTGTGACGGAACAGTATTCTGTCGAAGGGAAATCTGTCAACCTAGCGCCACTTGTTTGCTGGCCACCGCCAGCCTCCACCCATGACTCTTCCGGACTGTCCTTGCGCATGGAAACCGCCGATCTGCTCGAACGCTGCTACCCCGGACGACGCGCCGAACTCAAGCGCGACATCTTCAGAAAGGCCCTGGGCCTGTTCAACGAACAGGGGATCGAGGCCACCACCATCGAAATGATCCGCGCCGAATGCGATACCAGCGTCGGCGCGATCTATCACCATTTCGGCAACAAGGAAGGCCTGGTGGCGGCGCTGTTTTTTACTGCCCTCGATGATCAGGCCCGCTTGCGTGACAGCTACCTGGCTGACGCACACACCGCTCAAGCCGGGGTGCATGCGCTGGTGCACAGCTATGTGGACTGGGTCGATAGCCAGCCGGAGTGGGCGCGGTTCCAGTACCACGCACGGTTTGCCGTCACCAAGGGGCCGTTCAAGGACGAACTCGCTTCCCGCAACAAGACGCGCAACAAGCAGTTGCTGGAGTGGCTGGGCGCGCAGGGTAATGAGCTGGGGCGTTTTCCGGCGGAGCTGATCCCGTCGCTGATCGTCGGCCAGGCAGACAGTTACTGCCGCGCCTGGTTGTCGGGCCGGGTCAAGGGCAGCCCGAAGGCCTATCGGGACATGCTGGCGGAGGCGGCGTGGCGGTCGTTGTGCACCACCGAAACACAATGACTTTCCCCTGTAGGAACGGGCTTGCTCGCGAAAGCGGTGTGTCAGCCAACATTCATGGCGACTGGCACGACGCCTTCGCGAGCAAGCCCGCTCCCACATTGGAGATGTATTGATAGGAAGATGGTTTTCGGAGGTTAAAAAAGAGCCTCAAAGCTCTTGATGGGGAGGAAGTGGAGCCGTGAGGCTCAAGATGCGCGTGAAACAAGCGGTGAGCTTGGTAGGGGTTCAGTGCACTCACCACCTACGCAGCGGCTTGCACAAACAGGCGGCTGCGTAAGTTCATCCTAAAAAGACCTAGTGTTTTACTCAAGTACCGCTAGTCGTGTCCCCCGGCCAGCCGGCGCGGCGCAATGCCTTGAGCAAGGTCTCGGCATCCAGCCCTTGCACCCCATGTCCGTTGCCTTCGGCCGTTTTGGCGGCGAGCAGGGCATTGATGATGGCTTCTTCCACGGCTTCGGTGGCGGCCAGGAACAGCTCGCTGATGTGGTCGTTGTTGACCATGCTCAGGTTGTGAGTGGTCGACGCTTTCTTGCTCTCGTAGGCGGCCGGTGGCACGTGATCGTTACCGGTGGCGAAGGCGATGAAGATGTCGCCGCTGTGGTCTTCATTGCCGCCGCCGGTGCGGGCCAGGCCGAGGCTGGCGCGTTGAGCCAGACGGGTGCACTGATGTGGCAACAACGGCGCATCGGTGGCCAGGCAGACCACGATCGAACCCATGCCCGGATGGGGCAGCGAGGCCTTGAGGAATGGCGAATCGACCTGTTCCATGTAGCGCCCGACCGGGTAGCCATCGACGCGCAATTCATTGCGAATACCATGGTTGGCCTGGACAATTGCGCCGACTGTCCAGCCGCCCTGGGCGCTGTTCAAGCGGCGCGACGCGGTGCCGATACCGCCTTTGAATTCGTGGCAGATCATGCCGCTGCCACCGCCGACATTGCCTTCGGCCACCGGGCCGCCCACCGCCGAATGCACGGCCTGGGCCACGTGTTCCGGCTTGACGTGAAAGCCGTTGATGTCGTTGAGCAAGCCATCGAAGGTTTCCAGCACCACCGGCATGTTCCAGTACAGGCGCCCGTCATCCGGTTGCTGCTCGCGGTCGAGCACGATCAGTGCGTCGCGCACCACGCCCAGGCTGTGGGTGTTGGTGAAGGCGATGGGGCTGGTCAGCAAGCCGGCCTCGCGAATCCACTCCAGCCCCGTGGCATCGCCATTGCCGTTGAGCACATGCACACCGGCAAAGCAGGGTTGCTGGCTGGTGGAACCGGCGCGGGGTTCGATGACGGTGACGCCGGTGAGGATGTCGCGGCCATTGACGGTGCGGCCTCGTACATCGCTGTGGCCGACCCGTACGCCAGGGACGTCGGTGATGGCATTGAGCGGACCGGGTTGCAGTTGGCCGAACTGGATGTTGAGGTCGCGGGCGCGTGGTTTCATGGGTTTTCTCATTTTCAATTTTTGGCAGAAAAATGCGGTCAACACCTGTAGGAGCTGCCGAAGGCTGCGATCTTTTGATTTTTTGTTTTTGTCGATCCGCAATCTTTCAAGATCAAAAGATCGCAGCCTTCGGCAGCTCCTACTGACCGTTCTTGACCTTGCTCCAGATCCGCGTGCGCACGCGCTCTGTAGCCGGCGGCAGGGGTTGGAGGGTGAACAAGGTGGCCATGGCTTCGGCGGGCGGATAGACGGCCGGGTTGCTGCGGGTTGCCTCGGCCACCAGTGTGGTCGCGCTGCGGTTGCCGTTGGGGTAGTTGAGGTGGTCGCTGACCGGGGCGATGACCTCGGCGCGCATCAGGTAGTCGATGAAGGCCATGCCTTGTTCCGGGTGCGGTGCGTCCTTGAGCAACACCAGGGTGTCGAACCACACCGGCGCGCCTTCCTTGGGCAGGCTGTAGGCGATCTTCACGCCGTTGCCGGCCTGTTCGGCGGTGCTCTTGGCTTCGAGCATCGCGCCGGACCAGCCCACCGCCACGCAGATGTTGCCGTTGGACAGGTCGCTGATGAATTTCGATGAGTTGAAGTAGGCAATGTGCGGGCGCAGTTTCAGCAGCAGTGCTTCGGCCTTCTTGTAGTCCTCGGGGTTGGTACTGTTGGGCGGCAGGCCGAGGTAGTGCAGGGCGACCGGCAGCATCTCCGACGGCGAGTCGAGCATGGCCACGCCGCATTCGCCGAGCTTGGCCAGGTTCTCTTCCTTGAACACCAGGTCCCAGGAATCCACCGGCGCCTTGTCACCCAGGGCTGCGCGGACTTTGTCGATGTTGTAGCCGATGCCGTTGGTGCCCCACAGATAGGGTACGGCGTACTGGTTGCCCGGATCGTTGTTGGCCAGTTTCGCCAGCAGTTCGGTGTCCATGTTCTTGAAGTCCGGCATCTGCGCACGGGGCAGAGGGGCGAGGGCGCCGGCCTTGATCAGCGTGGGCAAGCTGAAGTTGCTGGCCACCACCACGTCGTAGCCGCTGCGGCTGGTGAGCAACTTGCCTTCCAGCACTTCGGCGCTGTCGAAGGTGTCGTAGACCGGCGCAATCCCGGTGTCACGCTTGAAGTCCTGCAAGGTGGTCGGGCCGATGTAGTCGTACCAGTTGTACACGTGCACCGTCGGGGCTTCGACCGCAAAAGCCGACAGCGAAACCGCCAGACAGGCGCCAAACCCCAGATTGAAATACAAGCGGTGACGACTCATGATGCGGCACTCCTGGCCTGTTGCGGCCGGTGGTAATCAGGAGTTTGCAGCGTATCGACCGGGGTGGCTTTCACCCATTCCCATCATGGGTTACTCAAAAGGGGTAGTGCGTGGACGCGTTGTTGAAAGAGTTACCGGTGCACCAGGGGCTGGCGCGGGTCTTCACGGCGGTGGGGCGGGACGGCTTCTGGCGCGCGCTGGTCGATACCCTGCGCTTGCTGGTGCCGCTGGATAACGCGCTGGTGGCGCTGATGCGCCCGGGGCATGTGCCGCGCCTGCTGATTGACTTCGATGCCAAGGGCACCACCGAAGAACATGAAGAACTGGCGGACTACCGCGCCGGCATGTACCTGCTCGACCCGTTCTATCAAGCCGCCTGTGCGGGGATCGCCGACGGTTTGCACAGCCTCGAATCGGTGGCCCCCGACCAGTTCCAGCACAGCGAGTACTACCTGAGTTACTTCAGCACCGTAGTCGGTGGCGACGAGTTGCAGTTCATGGTCAACGTCGATGGTGCCGTGCTTGGCCTGTCCCTGGGGCGTGCGACACGCTTCAGCCTCGAAGAGCAGGGCCGCCTGCTGTGCGTGCGTGACTGGGTGCTGGCGGCGATGCGCCGACACCTGGATTTGCTGCCACCGGAAGGGCCGGCCGCCGAACTACCGGCCGGCGATCTGGCGACCTTGCTCGATCGCTTCGACGCACGCCTGACCCTGCGGGAAATCGAAACCGCGCGCCTGATTCTCCAGGGCTTCTCCAGCAAGGCCATCGCCCAGCAAATGGGCATCTCCCCGGAAACGGTGAAGGTGCATCGGCGCAATCTCTATCACAAGCTCAACGTGAACGGGCATGGCGAGTTGTTTGCGCTGGTGTTGCGGCCGCGTTGAGATCCAAGTCAAAAAGATCGCAGGCTTCGCCAGCTCCTACAGGGGAATGCACAGGCCCGTAGGAGCTGCCGCAGGCTGCGATCTTTCAGCTCTGCAGCTTGAACACCAACGCCTTCAACCCACACTCCACATCAGCATCCGGAAACTCCGGCGGGTTCTCCAGACGCTGCTCAAACCGCAGGCTCGGCGCTTCGCGGGTCACGCCCTCGATCAGGAAGTCGGCGCCAAACGCCGGGTCGTTCATGCACGCCAGCACGGTACCTTGAGGGCTGAGCAATTCCGGCAACCGACGCAGTACGCGCTGGTAGTCCTTGGTCAGCAGGAAGCTGCCTTTCTGGAACGACGGCGGGTCGATGATCACCAGGTCGTACGGCCCCTTGCCGATCACCTTGCCCCAGGATTTGAACAGGTCGTGGCCGAGGAAACCGACCTTGCTCATGTCGTGGCCGTTGAGCCGGTGGTTGTCGCGGCCACGGTTCAAGGCCGGGCTCGACATGTCGAGGTTGACCACGTGGCTCGCACCGCCTTCGATGGCCGCCACCGAGAAACCGCAGGTGTAGGCGAACAGGTTCAATACCCGCTTGCCCTCGGCATTGGCGCGGACCCAATCGCGGCCGTAGCGCATGTCGAGGAACAGCCCGGTGTTCTGCTTGCGGCCCAAATCTACCCGGTACTTCAACCCGCCTTCGGTGATGGTCATTTCCTCGATGACGTCCCCGAGCAGCCACTCGGTGGTGCTTTGCAGCAGGTAGCGGTGTTGCAGCAACAGGGTATGGGCGCCGGATTTTGCCCACTGCTCAGACTGGGTGATCGCCATCAGCACCTGCTTCAGGTCTTCCAGTTGCGCCGCTTCCGGCTCCTTGAACAGCGCCACCAGCACCACGCCCTGCAACCAGTCCACGGTCACTTGCTCCAGCCCCGGCCAGCAGCGGCCACGGCCGTGAAACAGGCGGCGGGTTTCCGCGGGGGCGGCTGCCAGGGCGGTCAGCAGGTGCTGGTTGAGGGTGGCGAGGGCTTCAGGGTTCATCGGGTCGTGTCGATCATTTGTGGGGGCGGCATTTAACCATAATTGCGCAATGGGCGGACCACACAAAACCTTGTGGGAGCGGGGGGGCATTCGGATGCGAGTTATCACGTTTAATTTAACTTTACGTGAGGATTTGGCGATCTTCCGGCTCCCATACTCGGCCCCAACGAACAACAACAATCCGGAGCCGGACATGTCGCAGACCACTGCTTCACCCAAGTCCACTCATCCACGCTGGCTACGCCTGACCCATTGGCTCAACGCCCTGGCGGTGCTGGTAATGGTCACCAGCGGCTGGCGCATCTACAACGCCTCGCCGATCTACGACTTCAGCTTTCCCAAGTCGATCACCCTCGGCGGCTGGCTGGGTGGTGCGCTGCAATGGCATTTCGCGGCGATGTGGTTCCTGGCGATCAACGGCTTGATCTACCTGGCATTCAACCTGTTCAGCGGACGCCTGAAGCGGCGTTTCTTCCCGGTCTCGCCCAAAGCTGTGCTGCATGACCTCGGGGCCGCATTACGCGGAAAACTGAGCCATGCCGACCTCTCACATTACAACCAGGTGCAGCGTGTTGCGTACCTGTTCGTGATGGTCGACATCCTCCTGCTGGTGTTCTCCGGGCTGGTGCTGTGGAAGTCGGTGCAGTTCCCGCTGTTGCGTGAGTTGCTGTGGGGATACGAAGGCGCACGCCGTGTGCACTTCTTCGCCATGGCTCTGTTGGTGGCCTTTGTGGCGGTGCATCTGGTGATGGTCGCACTGGTTCCGAAAACGCTGTTGGCCATGATCGTCGGCCGCAAGGAGCAGGTATGAAAAAGCGCATTCAGGTACCCGGACTGGACGAGGCGTCGATCCTCACCGACGCCCGCAAGATCCTCGCCCCGCAGATCGAAGACCACTCGCGCCGCTCGTTCCTGTTGCGCGGCCTGACCCTAGGCGGCGTAGCGATGTTGTCCGGTTGCAATATCACCGACAACGACAGCGTCGAGACCGCGCTTTCAACCATGTCGCGCTTCAACGACCGGGTGCAGGGCTGGCTGTTCAACCCCAACGCGATGGCGCCCACCTATCCCGAATCGATGATCACCCGGCCGTTTCCCTTCAATGCCTTCTACGGCATCGACGAGGCGCCGACGGTGCATGAGGAGGACTATCGCCTGGAAGTCACCGGCCTGGTCGCCGACAAGCGCAGCTGGCGCCTCGAAGAACTGCGGGCCATGGCCCAGACCGAGCAGATCACCCGGCACATTTGTGTCGAAGGCTGGAGCGCGATCGGGCGTTGGGGTGGCGTGCGCTTCAGCGATTTCCTCAAGCGCATCGGCGCCGACACCGACGCCAAATATGTCGGTTTCAAATGCGCCGACGACTACTACACCAGCATCGACATGGCCACCGCGCTGCACGCGCAGACCCTGCTGGCACTGACTTGGGACGGCGCAGTGCTGCCGCGAGAATACGGCTTCCCGATGAAGCTGCGCATGCCCACCAAGCTTGGCTACAAGAACCCCAAACACATTCAGGCGATTTTCGTCAGCAATACCTACAGCGGCGGCTACTGGGAAGACCAGGGCTACAACTGGTTCGGTGGCAGCTGACGGGTGCCTGGCTATTTCACACCCCACAACCCACGCTCCAAGGAGTTTAATCATGAAAAAGTTGACCACTGTTGTTCTGTCCATGTGCCTGGCCGTTGGTGCCGCCTCTGTGTTCGCTGCTGACACCATGAGCAACGACAACATGAGCAAGGATTCGATGTCCAAGGACGCCATGTCCAAGGATGCAATGAAGAAGACCGATTCGATGTCCAGAGACGCAATGTCCAGAGACGCAATGTCCAAAGACAGTATGTCCAAGGATGCAATGTCCAAGGACGCGATGAAAAAAGACGCCATGTCCAGGGACGGCATGAGCAAAGACGCCATGTCGCAATAATCAAAGGCAACACAAACCCTGTGGTTTTTCCTATTGTCGATCCGCTGTATCAAAAATGAATTTCCGTCGAGTCCGCTGCTCATACCTTTTAGGTGGCGGATTAGTACCCGCGAAATCATTGAGGCAATCAGGGAGCGGCACGGTCATGAGTCGAGTACCGACGGCGGGTGGGGATCTTCCTGGCGGGTTGATTCTGGTGGTTGAGGACGACCCACTGATCCTGGAGTTTCTCTGCGAGATTCTTCAGGAGGAAGGTTTTGTCGTCGAACCGCAAATCAGTGCGGACGCGGCAGCGATCTATCTGGAGCAGCATGCGCCGCAAGTGCACATGCTGCTGACAGACATCACCATGCCCGGCAGGCTCAACGGCGCGGACCTGGCCAACCAGTTCGGTGATCGGTGGCCGGAGAAGCCGATCATGATCATGTCCGGTTTCGAAACCCCTGAAAGCGCAGGCGTGCGGCACGAGGTCTCTTTCATCAAGAAACCCTGGATGATTGGCGGGTTGCTCGATTGCGTGGGCCAGACCTTCAAGTCCAAACGACTCAACTGACCTGCGCGCAGATGCTACATTGCCGGGCAAATCCGTCCGGCACCTGCGAGGCTCCTTTCCTTGTCCGATCACTCTGTTTTCAACTCGACCTACCGTGCCTTTCTGTTCGACATGGACGGCACCGTCCTGACGTCCATCGCCGCCGCCGAGCGGGTCTGGACCACCTGGGCCGTGCGCCATGGTGTCGATGTCGAGACCTTCCTGCCGACCATTCACGGTGCCCGCGCCATCGACACCATCAGGCGCCTGGGCTTGCCCGGTGTGGATGCCGAGGTCGAAGCCGCCTGGATTACCGAAGCGGAAATCGTCGACGTCGACGGGGTATTGGAAGTGGCAGGCGCGGCGAAATTCTTGCGGTCCTTGCCCCTCAGCCAGTGGGCGATCGTCACTTCCGCCCCTCGGGAACTGGCGTTGCGGCGGTTGGCGGCGGCAGGGATTCCCGAGCCTGCCGTCATGATCACCGCCGAGGATGTGACCGCCGGCAAACCGGACCCCGCCGGTTACCGCCTCGCGGCCCGGCGCCTGGGTGTCGAGCCTGGGCAGTGCCTGGTTTTTGAAGACGCTAGCGTGGGGATTCTGGCGGCCGAGGCGGCGGGGGCGGACTTGATGATTGTCACGGCGACCCATGAGCAGCCGATCGAGACGTTGCATGGGACGTTGGCGGGTTATGACATGGTTGTCGCGAGCGTGGATGCCGGCGGTCTGATTCGTTTGCAGCTTTTGTGAACGAAACATTCCCCTGTGGGAGCGAGCAAGCCCGCTCCCACACTTTTAATGTGTTGCCTGCACTTTTTGTGATCGACGCTTCAGTAAATTTTAGGGATCAACCGCCAGCTGCGGGCGCAATAGGCCTCGTACTCACTGCCGAACTGCGCCCTGAGCAAGGCTTCTTCCGAGTGAATGCGCGCGATCAGCGGGATCAGCGTCAGCGCCACCAATATCAGCCCGACCCCCGAACGAAAGGCCAGCGCCCAACCCATGCCGATGACCATCATCCCCAGATAACTGGGGTTGCGCAGGTTGCGGTAGATCCCCTCGGTGACCAGTCGGTGCCCCGGCTGAATGGCCACCAGCCCACTGAAGCGCTTGCCCAGCACAAACACCGGCCACAACCGCAGCGCGCCGCCGACGATGAACAACAGTGCGCCGAGCCAGCGCACGCCTTCGCCGCCAAAGGTCCAGAAATCGATGCGGTCGGTATAGGCCGGCAGAAAACCGCTCAGCAACCCGATCACGCCGAAGGCCGGGATGACCCAGCGGTTGTCCCGGTCTTCGCGTTCCCCTGAACTCAGGTTGACCTCGGTGAACAGTGATGCGACGGCCATGATCAGGGTGGCCAGGGCAACGACAACCAGTGAGCCGTGGCTGAAAAAGGCTGCGAAACCACCCAGCCCCCAGATCGCCAGGGTGAGGTAGGCGAGGGTGCTGACGACGGCGAAAAACGCCAGTTTGACCGAGATTTTCATGGTGCCTCCACGAATTGGCTTACGTAGGAGCTGCCGTAGGCTGCGATCTTTTGATCGTTCATTGGCCTTCGAGTTTCCATGGGTAAAAGATCGCGGCCTGCACCTGCGCCAGGCCGCTGAGACGGTCGCCCCGAGGCCGCGTGAACTAAACTTGCATGAGAGGACCGTTCACCGCTGGCTCGTTGATCTGTTCGGCGAGCCGGTGGCGTGAAACAGGAGCCTATATGCTTCACATCCGCACGCCTTTGATCCTGCACCCTGGCCTCTCGACCCCGACCCGCCGAATCTGGCTGAAACTGGAAAACCTGCAACCTGGCGGCTCGTTCAAAATACGCGGCATCGGCTTGCTGTGCAGCCGGGCGGCGCAGCAGGGCAAGCGCAAGGTGGTCTGTCCCTCCGGCGGTAACGCGGGACTGGCCACGGCCATGGCCGCTGCATGCCTGGGGCTCAAGGCATGCATCGTGGTGCCGAATACCACCGCGCAAAGCACCCGGGCGCGGATCAGCAATACCGGCGCCGAGGTGATCGTCCACGGCAAGGTCTGGGACGAAGCCAATCAACGGGCCCGGGAACTCGCCCAGGACCCACGCAGTGAATTTGTGCCGGCCTTCGACCACCCGCTGTTGTGGGAAGGGCACAGCACCATGGTCGATGAAATCCTTGAAGACTGCCCGCCAGTGGATGTGCTGGTGACATCGGTGGGCGGTGGTGGCTTGCTGGCGGGGCTGCTCACCGGCCTGATTCGTCATCGGCACACCGATTGCCGCATCGTAGCCTGCGAAACGGAAGGCGCGGCGTCGTTCGCCGCGGCGGTGGCGGCCGGGCACCCGGTCAAACTGGCGAAAATCGACACGGTCGCCACGTCCCTGGGCGCCGCGCAAGTGGCCGCCTGGCCGGTCAGGCACATCGGCGATTTTTCCCATGAGTGCGTGGTGCTCAGCGATGATGAGGCGATCATGGGCGTGGTGCGTTACGCCAATGATTTGCGTCAGCTGGTCGAACCGGCGTGCGGGGTTTCGTTGGCGATTGCCTACCTGGATCACCCGGCGATTGCCGATGCCAATGACGTGGTGATCGTGGTGTGCGGCGGGGTGAGTATCAACGCGCAACTCGTGGCCGGGTGGGCACGTTTGTCCACTGGCACGCACGCCAGGTAGGGCTGGAAACGCTATCCCGGTGTCACAAGCCCCACCGCTGGCGATGACGATCTTCAGTGATCGGTGGCAACGCCCTCCTGGACGAGAATGGCGCGGGCCAGGTCTTCGTCGCTTGCGTTGTTGAGGGCGGGATTGTCCTGACGGATTTTTTTCAACACCGCCTCCAGATAGGCACCACGAATCGCACCGCCACTGGCGACGAAGCTGGAAGCGTCATCCCGGGCGGGAATCATCAGTTTGTGGTCTTTGAACGTTGAGTACAGCGAAGCGGAAACCCCGGCGGAAGTGGCGACGTCACCCGCATCCACTTTGGCTAGAGCCGAGCCGAAGGGTAAACAAAGTACCAGGGAAGAAATGATAAACATCCGGCGCATGACGGTGTCCTCCGACAGCATGAAGCATAAGGGAAGTACCACATAGTTTAGGATGCGTGACGGTCGCCGAGAGTTCCCTGGCATTAGCGAGGAACGGGCTGAGAGGGAGGCAAGGTCGTTGAACGTCGATATTCAAAGCGTGGTAGTCGGGGCCGGCGTGGTCGGGCTGGCGGTGGCCAGGGCGCTGGCCAGGAGCGGGCGGGAAGTGCTGGTGGTAGAGGCCGGAGGGGGTATCGGCACGGGCATCAGTTCGCGTAACTCGGAAGTGATTCACGCCGGCATCTATTACCCGGGCGGCAGCCTCAAGGCGCGGTTGTGCGTGGAGGGCAAGCAGCGTCTCTACGCCTATTGCGATGAGCACGGTGTCGATTACCGGCGCGTGGGCAAGCTGATCGTGGCCACCGACGAGCAGCAGCGCGCGGCTTTGCAGCGTCTGTTGCAGCAGGGGCGTGTCAATGGTGTCGATGACCTGCAATGGCTCGATGGCCCGCAGGCCCGGGAGCTTGAACCGGCGTTGTCCTGCGTCGCGGCGCTGTGGTCGCCGTCGACCGGCATCGTCGACTCCCACGGGCTGATGCTGGCGCTCCAGGGCGATGCCCAGAGGCTCGGCGCCACGCTGGCCTTGCACACGCCGTTGCTGTCGGCCCGTTGCATCGAACGGGGTTTCGAGCTGCACATGGGCGGCAACCAACCCATGACGCTGTGCTGCCGCGAATTGATCAACTGCGCGGGGCTGTCCGCTCCCGAGGTGGCGAGCAGCATCGTCGGGCTGCCTGGGCAATTCATTCCCCGGGCGTATCTGTGCAAGGGCAGTTATTTCAGCTTCAGTGGCCGGGCGCCGTTTCTCCACCTCGTGTATCCGGCCCCGGAGAGCGCCGGACTGGGTGTGCACATGACCCTGGACCTTGGCGGGCAGGCGCGCTTCGGCCCGGATGTCGAATGGGTCGAGCACATCGATTACCGCGTCGAGCCTCACAGGGCCGAGGGCTTCTATCAGGCGATCCGCCGCTATTGGCCGGGTTTGCCGGACAACAGCCTGCAACCGGCCTACAGCGGCATTCGCCCGAAAATCAGCGGGCCGACTGAGCCGGCTGCCGACTTTCTCATCAGCGCTCGCGCCGAACATGGGGTGCCGGGGCTGGTCAATCTGTTCGGCATCGAATCACCGGGGCTGACCAGTTGCCTGGCACTCGCCGAACACGTGGTGAAACGCCTGGACGACCGATGATCAGGGCTGGCACTGCCGGGCGGCCATCGGGTCTATGCTAGGGGGTGCGCTTACCGCCATCGGAGAACTCTGATGATCACCGTACGCACTGCCTGCCTGCTGGCCGATTACAAACGCTGGGCCAATCAGCGTCTCTTTGACAGCCTCGCGGCGCTCCCTCCGGGCGAAGTCAAAAAAGAACGGGTGTCGGTGTTCAAAAACATGATCGGCATCCTTAATCACGTCTACGTGGTCGATTGCATCTGGCAGGCGCACCTCGAAGGCCGGGGACATGGCTTCAAGACCTCGCACGACCTGCTGCATGCCGATCTGTCCGAACTGCGCATGGCGCAAAAAGCCATCGATCGCTGGTACTGCGACTGGAGCGCCCGGCAAACCGATGCCTCCCTGGACAAGCCCCTGGAATTCACCTTTGTCTCAGGCGAAAGCGGCACCATGAGCGCCGGCGCGATGCTGATGCACGTGGTCAACCACGCCAGCTATCACCGTGGCTGGGTGGTGCAGATGTACTTCGAGATTCCGGCCATGCCACCGGTGACCGACATGCCGGTGTACCTGCGCGACTCCGAGCCGGTGTTCCTGCAGGCGATCAATGCCCCGATAGTGGCGCCGCCATGTGCTGTGCAATTTTCCAGTGCGACGAGTGTTTTGCCGGATCGCTATCGTTGAGTTCCGTTGCAGACCATTGACCGCTTTCACAGCACAATGGCGAGGGTGCAGGCCAAGCTACTGAGGCGAATCAAGCTGATCCAGTGCCCGGTTCACCGCCAGTTCATCCAGCATGATTACCTGCACAATACCCAGCAGCGCATTGCGGCTCGATTCGGTACTGAGTGCGCACAAGTCGGCGGACTCTGGCGTACACGTAAGCAACGGCGCAAGCGACCGTAGCTTTCATGAAGTAGCTCTGACAGCCGTAAAACACCCTTCGAGACGAGTGAACTGCCCCTTGTTCCGAGCGGCGGCTACACTCTTTCCGACCTTTTCGCGCTGTGTCCGAGCGTACTGCCTTACCCTTTGCTGGAGCTTGAACATGAAAATTGATTTGAGCGGAAAACTCGCAATTGTCAGCGGCAGCACTGCCGGCATCGGCCTGGGCATCAGCAAGGCACTGGCCGAGGCTGGCGCCACCGTGGTGGTGGTCGGCCGCGACACGGCCAAGGTCGAGCAGGCAATGGCGAGCATTCGCCAGCGTGTTCCTGCTGCGCAATTGCGTGGGGTGACCGCTGACCTCGGCACCGTTCAGGGCGCCGAAAAACTGTTCGTCGCCGAACCGCGGGCGGACATCCTGGTGAACAACCTCGGGATCTTCAACACCGTGGATTTCTTCGACGCCCCGGACAGTGAGTGGACGCGCTTCTACGAGGTCAACGTGATCTCCGGCGTGCGCCTGTCCCGGCATTACACGCCGGACATGGTCAAGCAGGGCTGGGGGCGGGTGATCTTCCTGTCTTCGGAATCCGGCGTGGCGACCCCGGCGGACATGATCAACTATGGCGTGACCAAAAGCGCCAACCTGGCGGTGTCCCATGGCCTGGCCAAACGCCTGGCCGGCACCGGCGTGACGGTCAATGCGATCCTGCCCGGCCCGACCTTTACCAATGGCCTGGAAGACATGCTCAAGGACGCCACGGCCGAGTCCGGACGCAGCGCCCGGGACGAAGCCGATGCGTTCGTGCGCAAGGCCCGGCCGACATCGATCATCCAGCGCGTGGCGGATGTCGAGGAAGTCGCCAATCTGGTGGCCTACATCGCTTCGCCGTTATCCTCGGCCACCACCGGTGCCGCCTTGCGGGTCGACGGCGGTGTCGTCGACAGCCTGGCCATCTGAGCCCCAAAAACTTTGAGAGAGCCCCCGACCTGGCAACTGCATCATCAACGATCGAGGTCCCGGCATCGGCCGATCAGGTCTGGCAATTGATTGGCGGTTTCAACTCGCTGCCGGACTGGATTCCGTTCATTCCCAAGAGCGAGCTCAGTGAAGGTGGGCGGGTACGCCGGCTGGAAACCGGCGATGGCGCGGTGGTAGTCGAGCGCTTGCCCCTGTGGGAGCGAGCTTGCTCGCGATAGCGGAGTGTCAGGCGATACATCTTTACCTGATACACCGTCATCGCGAGCAAGCTCGCTCCCACAGGTACTGTGTCCGCTCAGGCAGATTTTTATCAGGCCTGCGGAATCAGACTCTCCCGACAATCAAGCACCAGCCGCGCGCCACCCAGTTCGCTATTGCCCACCTCCAGGGTAAACCCGTGCAGGCTGACAATCGCCGCGACGATGGACAGCCCCAGCCCGAAGCCGCTTTTGTGATTGCCCGCTTCGGCGCGGTAGAAACGCTGGAACACCGCTTCACGTTCCGCCTCGGGAATGCCCGGGCCGGAGTCGAGCACTTCGATTCGTGTGTGCCCGCCATCATTGATCCCGCGCAAAATCACTGCACCACCGGGCGGGGTGAATTTGATCGAGTTGCTGAGCAGGTTCGCCACCGCTTCGAACATCAGTGCGCGGTCGCCATGGAGGGGCGGCAATGACGCGGGCAGGTGCAACTGGAACACCAGGTCGTCGTCTTCCGCCAGGGGCAGGTAGAACTCATGCAGTTCTTGCAGCAGCGCCACCGGGTCCACTTGCACGAATCCGGAGCGACGCTGGCGGTCTTCCAGTTCGGAGATCCTCAGTAAGCCACGGAAACGCGCCATCAGCGTATCGGCCTCGGCCAGTACCAGGTCCAGTTGCATGGCCTGCGGCGAGCCTTCGCCGGCTTGCTGTTGCATGCGGTAAAGCTGCGCGCGCAGACGGGTCAGGGGCGTGCGCAGGTCATGGGCGATGTTGTCGCACACGCCCTTGACCTCGTTCATCAAGCGCTCGATGCGTTCGAGCATGGCGTTGACGATGGCGGCGAGCATGTCCAGTTCGTCACGCCGATTGGACAGTGGCAAGCGCCGGCTCAGGTCGCCGGCGACAATGGCTTCGGCACTGGCCTGAATCCCGCGAATGCGCCGCAACGGCCGGCGGCGCAGCAAATACCAGCCAACGATGCCCGGCACGATGGTCAGGGTCATACCCCAGAACAAGGCGTGAAGGATGATCCGGGTCACGGCGAACAACGATCCGTTGTCGCGTACCAGCACCAGCCAGCGGCCGTCGAGGGTGCGGGTCGCCACGGCGTCGCAACTGTCGGCAGGCAGCGTCTGTTCGTCGCTGTCGTCGGAGGCATCGCAATCGAGCAGCATGTGGATCTTGCCATCGAGCGGCAAGCCGTCCGGAATGTAGCGCAAGGCGCCGCTGAGGTAGCGGTGTTGGGCATCGAACAGGCCGTAGGCGTCGATGCCGCGGATGTCGAAGGTCATACTCACGGCGAGGGCGTCCACCAGTTGCTCGCCGGAGAAGCGCGAAAACAGGTGCTGGCGTTGCATCAGCGAATGCTTGGCCAGGTTGTCCAGGTAAGCGGAAACCTCGTAGTACATGACCCCCATGAGGATCCCGCTCCAGATCACGAACAGCGAACTGTAGAGCGCCAGCAGACGGCTGCTGGAAGAACGCCAGCCTTTAGACGGGTTCGGCAATGACATAACCCGAGCCTCGCACGGTCCGAATCAGTGGGGCATTGCCAGGCGGGTCGATCTTTTTGCGCAGACGGCCGATGTGGACGTCGATCAGGTTGGTGCCGGGGTCGAAGTGGTAACCCCAGACCTCTTCGAAAATCATCATCCGCGAGAGGATTTGCCCGGTATTGCGCATCAGGAATTCCAGCAGTTTGTATTCGGTGGGCAATAGCGTCAGCAGTTGACCGTCGCGGCTGGCTTCGTGGCTGATCAGGTTCAGCTCCAGATCCGCCACCCGCAGCGTGGTGGCCTGGGCGGTCACGGTGTTCTGCCGACGCAGCAGGACTTCGACCCGGGCGGCCATTTCATCGGTGGCGAAGGGTTTGGTCAGGTAGTCGTCGCCGCCGGCGCGCAGGCCGCGTACGCGCTCATCGACGTCGGACAGTGCGCTGATCATCAGGATCGGCGTGGCCACGCCCATGGTCCGCAGCGTGGTGACAATCGCCAGGCCATCGAGCTCGGGCAACATGCGGTCGAGGGTGATCAGGTCATAGTTGCCGTTGACCGCACGTTCCAGCCCTTCGCGGCCATTGTCGACCCAGTCGACGTCGAGGCCGTGGCTACTCAGTTCAGCGACAATTTCCCGGGCGGTCACGGCGTCGTCTTCGATGGTCAAGATGCGGGTCATAGGGCTGGCCTGATAAGCAGTTCAATACGAAGTTGCGAGCATTTTGCCAAGAATTGCCCGCGACTTAATAAATTAACTTTCATCTAGCCCGCGATAGCGGGCTGACAGGCAATTCATGTGTTGACTGACACGACGCCATCGCGAGCAAGCTCGCTCCCACAACGGATTGTTGTCGAACACAAAGCTCGCGTACGACGAAAATTACTGTGGGAGCGAGCTTGCTCGCGATGACGGCAGAACAGGCAAAGTGAATCCGTCAGTCAATCGGCGTACTGACAAACACCTCAAGCCCCTCGGCATACGTCGTGAATGCGGCGATCCGCGGAAACCGCGCCGCACTCACCTGGTCCGGCACCACCAGGTTGGTGAAGCTCCAGGCCACTGCCAGGGTGATGCCGTCCTGCCCAATCGCACCGTCAGTCTTCAGCGGCTGCTTTTCCAGCTCCCGCTCCAGCGCCGAATAGGCTGCCGTCAGTTGTCCTTCGACCCGCTGCACCCAGGGCTCGAATTGAATATCCTCAGGCCGCAGGTTGCGCTCGTAGTAAAGCTGAACGGATTTTTCGCTGGCGGCCAGGGCCAGGCCGATCAGGCGCAACGCGCGCAGGCGCTGACCCGGTTCGACGGGCATCAGGCTGTTGCCGGCCAGGGTTTCCAGATAGTCGATGATCAGTGTCGAGTCTATCAACACCTCACCGTCATCCAGCACCAGGGTGGGCGCCTTGACCACCGGGTTGATCTGCTGGAATTGTTCGAAGTGGCGGAACACCGAGACCGGTCGGTGTTCCAGCGCGATTCCCAGGCATTTGGCAGAAATGGCGGCGCGCCTGACATAGGGCGAGTCCAGCATACCGATCAGCTTCATGGTCCTTTCCTTTATATGGCCATTTCGGGAGGGACAACCTTAGCTGAGGTTCGCGGCCCTGCAAATGACCGTGAATAATGCCCGGTGCCAGCCGTTTGTCTTCTATATACAGCCGCTCGATTGAATTTCTTGCTATAAACGCACTCCGATTACCGCCTCAAAGCCTGCCTTAGAGCATTTTCAGGGCTTTGTCGGACAAATTCGCAGTCTTTTCGGTTGCTGAGGCCTCAAGTCGGCCGTAGACTGCCGCCCCTCGTAAATTGAGTGCCGGGTGGCGCTTGGAACAAACGGCGCCTTTCCGATGGCCTGCCCAGGTCTGCCGGAACGCTCCCTTATTCGCCTTAATGCACGTTTTTTTATAGAGATATCAATGACAAAGGACAAGTTGCTGGCCATGCCGGCGGATGACTACATGAATGCCGAGCAACATGCTTTTTTCTCCGAGCTGTTGCAGAACATGAAAGTCGAAACCCATGAGCGCATCGAGCAGAACCGCATCGCCATCGAAAGCCTGGACACCCCGGCCGATCCGGCAGACGCGGCCTCGGTCGAAGAAGAACGCACCTGGCTGGTGAATGCGATCGATCGCGACCAGCGCATGCTGCCTCAGTTGGAACAAGCCCTTGAGCGCATCAAGGAAGACAGCTTCGGCTGGTGCGACGACAGCGGCGAGGCGATTGGCCTCAAGCGCCTGCTGATCAGCCCGACCACCAAGTACTGCATCGAAGCTCAGGAACGTCACGAGC
The DNA here is from genome assembly GCF_047345015.1 of Pseudomonas monachiensis. Lineage (NCBI taxonomy): Bacteria > Pseudomonadati > Pseudomonadota > Gammaproteobacteria > Pseudomonadales > Pseudomonadaceae > Pseudomonas > Pseudomonas monachiensis. Next base: position 3,793,720 of record NZ_CP178857.1, on the reverse strand, counting down.
AAATCGACAAGCACCAGCGTCAGGCCTGATTCTGCGAGGCAGCCCCTTTGATCCGGGCTGCCTTGAAAAGATCGCAGCCTGCGGCAGCTCCTACGCAATTGAAGTTGGGCGCTGTTGCAGGCTGCGATCTTCGTTTTCTGCCGTCTTCGATTTCCCGGTTCTTCTATTGATCTGCTGCAACGTTCGCGACTAAAGGCTCATGGATAATGGCTTTATGGTGGCGTTTAATGCGAAGACAACAATTAGAAGCTTTACGGGGTGACGATGATGACAAGAGACGGGTCTCTGGTTGCGGCAGTGCCCGCACCCGTGCTGTTGCCGAAAAACCGCTGGCTGACGCCAACGCTGCAAAGCATCGCCCTGATGCTGTTGTTATGTGGCATGACGCTGGGCGGATGGTCGCTCTACCTTGGCCTGCCCCTGGCCATATTGATTGTCTGGCTGCCTCGCCTGCGCGCGCGCGCGACCCCTGAGGCTGCTGCCCCCGCCAACCGCGATGCCATCGGCGAGTTGGCTCGCGATCTTTCCTGCACCACCAGCCATAACGCACTGTCGGCCGCCGGCGTGGCGTTTTCGGTTCGGCAACTGGCGGACAAACTGCAATCGCAGCTCACGGCGGCGGCACAGATCGTCAGCAATGCCGAGGTCATGATCACCACCGAACAGGCCACCTCGACCCTCAGTCGCCAGGCGCTCAGTGCCGCCAGCGAGGCGCATCAAAGCGGAGTGGTCGGGCGTACGGAATTGATCGAGTCCATCGCGCGCATGCATCAGCTCAGCCAGCGCGCCAGCAACAGTCGTGAACTGATCGAAGCCTTGAGCCTGCGCAGCGATGATATCCAGAGGGTGACCCTGGTGATTCAGTCCATCGCCAGCCAGACCAATCTGTTGGCGTTGAACGCCGCGATAGAAGCGGCGCGGGCGGGGGAGCACGGTCGCGGGTTTGCCGTGGTGGCCGACGAGGTACGCGGGCTCGCCGCACGCACGGCGACCGCTACGGGGGAGGTGGGCGAAATGGTGGCCGACATCCAGCATCGCACGGCGCAGGTGGTGGAGCAGATCCGCCAACTGTCCAGCGACCTTGACTCCGGCGTCGAGCAGGTCGAGCGCACGGGCCAGCACCTGGAGAACATTGCCCGACTGGCGGCCAGCGTCGAGTCCCAGGTCGGGGAAATCGCCCAAGGGGCAGACATCAACCGTTTGCAACTCGACAGTCTGTTTCACGCCATCGGACAGATGCGCAGCGATCTGGTGGTCAGCGACCAGCAGACACAGCGCCTGGCCCAGGCGGCGGTGCAAATGGAAGGGCAAGCCGAAACCATCAGCGAGCGTCTTGCCGAAGTGGGGCTGGATGACTATCACCAGCGCATCTATGACCTGGCCCGGGAAGCCGCGAGCCAGATTGCAGCGCGTTTCGAAGCGGATATCGATGCCGGTCGAATCAGCATCGACGATCTGTTCGACCGCAATTACCAGGTCATCCCCAATACCAGCCCGACCAAGTACCAGACACGTTTCGACCGCTACACCGATCAGGTATTGCCAGCGATTCAAGAGCCGTTGTTACCGCGTCATGAAGGATTGGTGTTCGCCATCGCCTGCACCCAACAGGGGTATGTGCCGACCCACAACAAGCTGTTCAGCCAGCCGTTGACGGGAGATGCGCAGGTCGATGCCTTGCAGAACCGGACCAAACGCAAGTTCGCTGACCGCACCGGGATCCGCTGTGGCAGCCATCAGAAGGCCGTGCTACTGCAAACCTATACCCGTGATACCGGCGAGTTGATGCACGATCTTTCGGTACCGATCATGCTCAAGGGCCGGCATTGGGGTGGTTTACGCCTGGGCTACAAGCCGGAAAAGCCGCGCTAAAAAACAAGGCTGCCGGGCGACTGTTACGAATTCTGCAATTAACCTGTGCAGGGTGTTGCTGTTTCCTCGCCGGAAAACTAATTAACATGCCTACTAATTAGGTTGCTAATTAAGTTCGGAGGGGGGGCAGCATGCAAGGCAAAGTTGATGTCGCGGTCATGATCGGCAGCGGGGTACCTGCCAACCTTCGCTCCATGGGACGCAAGGTTTGCTGGGTCGTGTTACTCAATGGCGAGCGCCGGGGCACGGCGTACTCCAGTCGCGACGAAGCGGAGGAGTGCAGGGCCGCCTGGCTGGCACAATTGAACGCCGAAAGTCCTGGCAGCCTGCATTGAGGTTGTCAGTGGGTCTGGTGCATGCGCAGGTTCAGGTCGTCGACCACCCGCGCCCAGTCTGCGTCTTCGCGAAGTTGTTCCTTGAGGAAGCCGGCCTGTTGCGGTGACCAGAAGTCGGCGTCGATGAGTTTCTTGTCGTCAGGCAGGAAATGGCCGGCAATGAAGTCGTCGATCGCTTTCTGGCTGGAGTCCAGGCCAAGCTGGTCGAACAGGCCTTTCAAGTCATGGGTCGGTGATTCCATCTTCATCTCCTTGCAGGTCATCAGTCGGGTCGAGGGACGAGGCGCACCCAGGATTCGAGGGCGCCGCAGCGGTGGAGTTCGATCACGATGTTCAAGTGCAACCATGAGCATAGACCGCCAACCCGATCATCAGGCTTTCAATGCGCCCGCATCGACCGCGGCCTTGAGTTCCCGGGCCGATTCCTGGGCCGCCATGGCGGCGACATCCGGGGTTTTGAACCAGCGATCCTTTTCGACCTGGTGATAGGTCACGGTCTTGAGCGGTGGTTTGGCGCGCATGACAATCACGGCCTGGAATTCACCCTCGACTTCTCTGGCTTCACCCCGGATGAAAAACTCGCCGATATCAAATTCCGTCACGTTGCAGACTTCCCTTGGAAAAACATTGTTGTTGTCAACGCAACCCGATTTTCTGCGGATCCGTTTTATTGGGCGGGCAGTATGGCAGCAGTTGCCCGTCGACGGCTGAGATAAGTCGGCGGGCAGACGAAACGTCGATAGAGGCGAGCGCGGTGGGCCTGTCAACCGTGTGATTCGAGGAGCCGGGCGAGGGCACAGGCTTCGTTATGATTGGCTCGGAAACCTCTTACACTGCCTGTAGAAATATCCTTGATGTGAAAGAAGGCAATGCCCGCCATAACCACTTGAAATCGTGGGCGGGCCGAGGCATCGGGAGCTGGTTCATGTAGGGCGAGCCTTGTCGGGTGCGGGGCCGGTGCTGTTTCCGAATCAGGCACCAAGGGATAGGCAAAGTGTGTCAGCGTGCACATATGAAGTCCTTTTCATTGTTTTACCGACGTATGTACGTCGTTTTGGCTAGTCTCCAAGAGCATCGCTGCTCTAGAATCACCCCTACTGGTGGGTGAATGATGTTTATCTAAAGCAATTTTTTGCGGACGATATGTAGGAAAAGTTTTTTTCTTGATGAGATTTTTCCCCGAAGTTGATAGTCCATAATTTTCCGGCAGCAGGAAGGGCGTTTTCCTTCAGTCTGTGGCGAACACCAGTCAGGACGACGCGAGTGACGTTCCAGTAGTCTTCTCAAGCTTCGTGATGAATGAGTGCACTGCTCATTCAGGACTCTCAACCCGGGTTCTTTGGCTACACCTTCGGCATTGCCGCTTTTTTGGCTGTGCGTTCATTTTTCGCGCACGGCACCATTATTCAGATGTGGGGATGTTTCCTTGGCAGTAAGTAATCTCGATATGCATGCCTTGTTTGTGCTGGGTGATTTGCGCGCAAAGCTGGTCAAGCAGTTTCAGTCTCGTTTCGTTTACATCACCGAACAGAACGCCGAAGGCATCTACATTGCCGAAATCGACACCGAATCAGCCCTGGTGGTGGACGACAAGCCCGGACTCAAGCTCAAGGTCGGCGACCATTTCAGCGCGTCCGTGCTGCCCAGTCGCGAAGGCGGCAAGCTGGACATCAAGTTCCGCGACATCAAGCTGACGGTTTACGGAATAGGCGACTACGCCTTCGTGACGACGGCCGACGGTCAGGGAATCGTGTTCAAGGAAGGTCACAGCGTGGTGATGGTGTTCGCCGCCCATCAACAGTTGCAGGAAGGCCTGACCAAGACCCTCAAGGCCGTGACGGCCAAAGCGGCCAAGTGGCGCAAAGGCGAGCTGGTGACCTTCAAGGCCAGCGAGTGATGACCCTGACCCGCGCCGATTTCCACGAACAGAACCTGGCCAGTGCTCAAGACGAAGCGCGGCGGCTGTTCGGGCAGAAGACCATTCTGCAAGGAGCCTGGCTGAACTGGGTGGCGTCACAGCTTTACCAACTGCAACCGGCGCCATACGCCAGCATGGTCAGACGAGAACTGATGCGTTTGCAGGACACTGGCGAAAACTGATCCACGCACCTCGAAAGCAGGAACCTCTACTACAGTCATTGGACTGAGTATTCAGAGGCTTCGCGGTCTACTGCCAGGCCATCCTGCTATTGCTGTGAACAGCACGAGGTGCAAAAGCATGAACGGATTTCGACAGTTGCTGGCTGCGGTCCTGGCCACTTTCGGTTTGCTGGCGACACCCGTCCCGGTGTCTGCCGCCCAGACGCCGATCCACTTCGCCGACCTGAACTGGGAAAGCGGCAGCCTGATTACCGATGTCCTGCGCATCATTGTCGAGAAGGGCTACGGGCTGCCGACCGACACCTTGCCGGGCACCACCATCACCCTGGAAACCGCGCTGGCCAACAATGACATCCAGGTCATTGGCGAGGAGTGGGCCGGTCGCAGCCCGGTGTGGGTCAAGGCGGAAGCCGAAGGCAAGGTCGTCAGCCTCGGCGACACGGTCAAGGGCGCTACCGAAGGCTGGTGGGTGCCGGAGTATGTGATCAAGGGCGACCCGGCCAAGGGCATCAAGCCGCTGGCACCGGACCTGCGCAGCGTCAGTGACCTGCCAAAATACAAAGACGTGTTCAAGGACCCGGAAGCGCCGACCAAGGGACGATTCCTCAACAGTCCCATCGGCTGGACCTCGGAAGTGGTCAACAAACAGAAGCTCAAGGCCTACGGGCTGGACGACAGCTACGTGAACTTCCGCAGCGGTTCGGGGGCGGCTCTGGATGCCGAGATCAGTTCGTCAATTCATCGTGGCAAGCCGGTGCTGTTTTACTACTGGTCGCCCACGCCGTTGCTCGGCCGCTTCAAGCTGATTCAACTCGAAGAGCCGCCGTTCGACGCCGAAGCCTGGAAGACCCTGACCGACGCCGACAACCCCAATCCACGGCCGACTCGTTCTTTGGCCTCCAAGCTGTCGATCGGTGTGTCCACCCCCTTCCAGAAGCAATATCCGCAGATTGCCGAGTTCTTTGCCAAAGTCGACTTTCCGATCGATCCCTTGAACAAAGCACTGGCCGAGATGAGCGAGAAACATACGCCACCGCGTCAGGCAGCGCAGGCGTTCATGAAGGCTCATCCGGACGTCTGGCGGGCCTGGCTGCCCAAGGACGTGGCGGATAAAGTCTCCGCCACCCTGTAGGAGCTGGCGCAGGCTGCGATGTTTTGATCTTGTCTAAAAAAAGCAAAATCAAAACATCGCAGCTGGCGGCAGCTCCTACAATGTTCTGTTCATATCCCTTTCAAGGATCTCTGAACCATGACCCTGTTGTTGGCTCAGTCGCTGGTGACGATCTTCGCCGTGATCAGTCTGGTGCATGTGTATTGGGCGTTGGGTGGCGAGTGGGCGGCGGTGGCGGCGGTCCCGCAAGTACCGTTGGAGGGCACTGCGCAACTGAGGCCAGCGTTCAAGCCGCGAGGCTGGATCACCCTCGTGGTGGCCGGGTTGTTGCTGTTGATTGCCGTGCTGGTGTGCTTGCGGGTGGGTTGGTGCCTGCCACCCTTGCATCACTGGTCGTTGCAGTGGGTGATCAGCGCGATCGCGATTTTGCTGTTTGCCCGGGCCATTGGCGATTCGGAACTGGTGGGTTTTTTCAAAGAGGTCAAAGGATCGAGGTTCGCCCGGCTCGACACCTGGGTTTACTCGCCATTGTGTGTGGTGCTGGGGGCGGGGTTGTTGGCGGTGGCCTGGATTTGAGACAGACCGCTCTTGCTGTGTTGGCTGGTCTATAGCCTTCGCGAGCAAGCCCGCTCCCACAGGGATTGCGCTGAACCCTGTGGGAGCGGGCTTGCCCGCGAAGAGGCCGGTCCAGTCAATACAAAATTTTGGTTTAACTACCGCTCTCACTCCGCCGGCTGCTCACTTCGGCCGGTACATCATCCCCGGCCATGCGTTTGCGAAACAGCGCCGCCCGGGCCAGCAGCAAGGTCGTCACCGGCACGGTAATCGCCAGCAGGATCGGAATCAGCCAGGCGTGCAATACCGGCGCGGACTTGAGTGCCGAAAAATAGATGATCGAAGCCAGCGCCACGCACCAGGTCCCGAGCGTCGAGGCCAGGGCGGGTGGGTGCATGCGCTGGAAGTAGTCTTTCATGCGCAGCAGGCCCGTGGCGCCGATCAAAGTAAACAGGCTGCCGAGTACCAGCAGGATCGCCACCGGGATCTCCACCCACAACGACAATGGCATATTCATTCGATCACCTCGCCACGCAGCAGGAATTTCGCCAGGGCGAACGAGCCGACGAAACCGAACAGGGCGATCAGCAACGCCGCCTCGAAGTAGGTGTCACTGGCATAGCGAATGCCCAGCGCGAGCATCATCAGCATCGCGACGATGTACAGGTAGTCCAGCGCCAGGACCCGATCCTGGGCCGACGGCCCCTTGAACAGGCGGATCAGGGTCAGGATCATCGCCAGGGAAAAGAAGAACAGGCTCAACAGGATCGCGTTCGACAGCAAGGGGCTCATTCGAAGATCTCCATCAACGGACGTTCGTAGGTCGTCTTGAAGTGCTGGATGAACAGCACCTCGTCGTCCAGGTCGAAGACGTGCAACAGCAGAATGCTGCGGTCCAGCGCCAGTTCCGACCAGACCGTACCGGGTACCACCGTAGTGATCATCGACAGCGCGGCCAGGCCGTTGGCGTTACGCAAGTCCAGCGGCACCTTGATGAATTGCGAGCGGGGCGGGCGGCGACTGGCATTGAGCACGCTCCAGGCCACGGCGAGGTTGGACACCAGCACATCGCGCCCGACCAGCAGGATCAACCGCAGGATTACCATGGGACGACGGATGCGCACCGGCAGCGGACGCAGCCTGCGCATCATCAGTGGCGCACAGAAGCCCAGCGCGGCACCCAGCAGCAGGTTGCCGGGGCTGATCGACAGGTTCAGCAACAGCCACAGCAGCCACAGGGCCAGCGACAGCAAGGGTGCCGGAAACAGGCGCTTCATGGCTGTACCTCCTGCGGGGCCACGGCCGACGGGCTCGGTACAACGCGTGTGTCGAGCACCGCCATCACGTATTGCTGCGGGTTGTACAAGGCATCGGCGGCGGCCTGGGTGTAACGCAGCAGCGGATCGGCTTTGAAGGTCAGTGCAATGCTCAAGCCCAGCAGGGCGAAGATCGGCACGCATTCCAGGCGTCGCAGCAGGGGCGATGGTCGTTCCGCTGGCGTCCAGAAACGCTGGATGCCCAGGCGCGAGAATGCGATCAGCGACGCCAGCCCCGACACAATCAACAACACCAACAGGCCCCAGGCGCCCTTGGAAACCGGTACGTCGCCGCTGTTACCCAGGCCCAGGGGATTGAGCAGGGCGCCGATCAACCCGAGTTTGCCGATAAAGCCCGAGAGCGGCGGCATGCCGATGATCAGCAAGGCGCAGGCGATGAAGCTCAGGCCGAGAAACGCCATGGTCCAGGGAATCACCTGGCCGACCACGGCTTTCTGGTCGTCGTCGAGGTTGGTGCCTTTGGGCGGGTGCAGGGATTCCAGGGGACGGGGCAGCAGTTCGGCTTCATCTTCGAGCAGGATTTCGTTGGCCGAGCGTGAGCGCTCGATCAGTTCGGCCAGCAGGAACAGGGCGCTCAACGCCAGGGTGGAACTGAACAGGTAGAACAGCGCCGCGCCAACCAGGTTCGGCTGGGCGAAACCGATGGTCGACAACAGAATGCCCGCCGACACCAGGATGCTCAGGCTGGCCATGCGCTCCAGTCGCTGCGCGGCGAGGATCGCAATGGCGGCGCAGACGATGGTCGCCATGCCGCCGTAGATCAGCCAGTCGCCGCCAAAGAACGCCGAGGCCCCGGCCTGGGCGGAAAACAGCAGCGTCCACAGGCGCAGCAAGGTGTACACGCCGACCTTGGTCATGATCGCGAACATCGCCGCCACCGGCGCGCTGGCCGAGGAATAGGCCGGCACCAGCCAGAAGTTCAGCGGCCACATGCCGGCCTTGGCCAGGAACGCGATGGCCAGGATCCCCGCGCCCGCGTGAAGCAAGCCGCGATCAGCTTCGGACACCAGCGGGATTTTTACCGCCAGGTCAGCCATGTTCAGGGTGCCGGTGACCCCATAGATCAGCGCCGCGCCAATCAGGAACAGCGACGAGGCCAGCAGGTTGATCGAGATGTAATGTAACCCCGACGACACCCGCGCCCGGCCCGAACCGTGGAGCATCAACCCATAGGACGCGGCCAGCAGCACCTCGAAGAACACGAACAGGTTGAACAGGTCAGCAGTGAGGAACGCGCCGTAAAGGCCCATCAACTGGATCTGGAACAGCGCGTGAAAACTCGAACCTGCGCTGTCCCAGCGTGCCATGGCGAACAGCAGGGCACTGACACCGATGATGCCGGTCAGCACCAGCATCAGCGCCGACAGGCGATCGACCACCAGCACCAGGCCGAACGGCACTTGCCAGTTGCTCGGCAGGTACACACCGATGGAGCCGGGCACGCCGGTGGTCTGCGTCCATTGCAGCAACGCCACGGCAATGCCCAGGCCGAGCAGGCTGGAGAACAGATTGATCTTCGCCTTGAGCGGCCGGTGCTTCTCGCCGAGCATCAGCATGATCGCGGCGGTCAGCAGTGGCAGCAGGATGGGCGCGACGATCAGGTGAGTCATCGCCATCATTCCCTGGGCTCCCGGCCATCCACATGGTCGGTGCCGGTCAGGCCCCGGGAGGCCAGCAGCACCACCAGGAACAGCGCGGTCATGGCGAAGCTGATGACGATCGCCGTCAGCACCAGCGCCTGCGGCAACGGGTCGGTGTAGTGCAACAGGTCCTGCGGCACGCCGTCCTTGATGATCGGCTCCTTGCCGATGAACAGGCTGCCCATGCTGAAGATGAACAGATTGACGCCGTAGGACAGCAGGCACAGGCCCATGACCACCTGGAACGTCCGTGGGCGCAGGATCAGCCAGACGCCGGACGCGGCCAGTACGCCGATGGCGATTGCGATGACTTCTTCCATCAGACGGCTCCTTTGGCGGCAACGGATCTGGGCTGGGCGGCGGTTTTGTGGCCGCGCACCGATTGGTGGGCGAGGGCGGTGAGGATCAACAGGGTCGAGCCGACCACCACGCCGTACACACCGATGTCGAAGAACAGCGCGCTGGCCAGGTGAATGTCACCCAGCAGCGGCAATGAGAAATGCCAGGTATGAGTGGTCAGGAACGGATAGCCGACGACCATCGCGCCCAGGCCCGTGGCCGTGGCAATCATCAGTCCGGTGCCCATCCAGCGCAGTGGCCGCAGGCTCATTTGCGCCTCGACCCACTGCGTGCCGGCGACCATGTATTGCAGGATGAACGCCACCGACATCACCAGCCCGGCGACAAAGCCACCGCCCGGTTGATTGTGCCCACGCATGAACAGGTAGAACGACACCACCAGCGCCACCGGCAACAGCAGGCGCACCAGCACCGCCGGCACCATCATGAAGCCGAGCGCGGTGTCGCTGGCGTGACGCGGGTTGACCAGGTCGGTGACCACATCCGGCGCGAGCAAGCGCTGCTGGGCCGGCAGTTGCAGGCTTTCTTTCGGCGGACGGAAACGGCGTAGCAGTGCATACACGGTCAGGGCCACGGCCACCAGTACGGTGATTTCACCGAGGGTGTCGAAACCACGGAAGTCCACAAGCATCACGTTGACCACGTTGCTGCCGCCGCCTTCAGGCAAGGCGCGACTGAGGTAGAAAGAGGAAATGTCGTTGGGGGTCTGGCGGGTCAGCATGGCGTAGGCCAGCAATGCCATGCCGATACCGACCGAGGTCGACAGCAGCAAGTCGCGGATACGCCGTACCCGCGCCCGACGCAGGCTGCCCGGCAACGGCGAGACCTCCTCGATCCGTCGTGGCAGCCAGCGCAGGCCCAGCAGGATCAGCACCGTGGTCACCACTTCGACCGCCAGTTGGGTCAGGGCCAGGTCCGGCGCGGAAAACCAGACGAAGGTGACGCAAGTCATCAGGCCGCAGACGCTGACCATGGTCAGGGCGGCGAGACGGTGATACTTGGCCTGATAAGCCGCACCAAGGGCGCAGGCGATGGCCAGCAACCACAAGGTAACGAACACGATCGACCCGGGGATTTTCGGCCGGTCACCCCAGTGAAGGCTGCTGTGGAGCATGGGAATCAACCCGGCCAGCACGGCGGCGAGCACCACCAGGAACAACTGCATTTGCAGGCGCCGGGTGCCAATTCGCGGTTCCAGGCGACGGGCCAGGCGCATGATGGCGACCAGCGCGTATTCGAACAGGTGCTTGCCGTCCAGGCGACCGATGACGGGCGGCCGACCGAAGCGCCCGCGCTTGAATTGATTGCGCAGCAGCAGGTAAAGCACGGAGCCGCAGGACAAGGCGATCAGGCTCATGATCATCGGCGCGTTCAGGCCGTGCCAGATGGCCAGGCTGTACTCGGGCAGCGTGCCGCCAACCACCGGTTGCGCCGCCGCCGCGAGCAGCGGGCCGACTATCTGGGCCGGGAAGATCCCCACCAGCAGGCAAGTGAATACCAGCAACTCGACCGGTGCGCGCATCCAGCGCGGTGGCTCGTGAGGCGTGTGGGGCAGGTCGGTCGCGGGCGGACCGAAGAACACATCCACGGTGAAACGCAGGGAGTAGGCCACGCTGAAGGTGCCGGCAATGGTTGCCACGATCGGCAGGCTCAGTTCGACCCAGCGCGTGGCATTGATGAACACGGTTTCGGCGAAGAACATCTCTTTGGAAAGGAAGCCGTTGAGCAACGGTACACCGGCCATCGAGGCGCTGGCGACCATGGCCAGGGTGGCGGTAAACGGCATCAGCTTGTACAGGCCGCTGAGTTTGCGGATATCGCGGGTGCCGCTTTCGTGGTCGATGATGCCGGCAGCCATGAACAGCGAGGCCTTGAACGTCGCATGGTTGAGGATGTGGAACACCGCGGCGACGGCGGCCAGCGGGCTGTTCAAGCCCAGCAACAGGGTGATCAGGCCCAGATGGCTGATGGTCGAGTAGGCCAGCAGTCCCTTGAGGTCGTTCTGGAACATCGCGCAGTACGCCCCGAGCAACAGGGTGCAGGCACCGGCGCCGCTGACGATGTAGAACCATTCTTCACTGCCCGATAGCGAAGGCCATAGCCGTGCAAGCAGAAAGACCCCGGCCTTGACCATGGTCGCCGAGTGCAAATACGCCGACACGGGCGTCGGCGCGGCCATGGCGTGGGGCAGCCAGAAGTGAAAGGGAAATTGCGCACTTTTGGTCAGGGCGCCGATCAGGATCAGGGGCAACAGGATCGGGTAGAGGGCATGGGCGCGAATAAGGTCGCCGGCGGCCAGGACCTTGTCCAGGTCATAGCTGCCGACCACATGGCCAAGCAGCATGACCCCCGCCAGCAGGCACAAACCGCCCGCACCGGTCACCATCAACGCCATGTAGGCGCCGCGCCGGGCATCGGCGCGATGGTGCCAGTAGCCGATCAACAGGAACGAGAAGAGGCTGGTCAGCTCCCAGAAAAACACGATCTGGATCAGGTTGCCGGAAATCACCAGGCCAAGCATGGCGCCCATGAAGGCCAGGAAAAACGCGAAGAATCGCGGCACCGGATCGTTCGGCGACATGTAGTAGCGGGCGTACAGCGAAACCAGGGTGCCGATGCCCAGCACCAGCATGGAGAACAGCCAGGCGAAACCGTCCATGCGCAGGACGAAGTCCAGGCCCAGGCTGGGCAGCCATGAAAACTCTTCGCGAATGACGCCGCCATCGGCGATCTGCGGGTACAGGAAGGCGACCTGAACGGTGCCGATCAGGGCGATCAGGCCAGCCAGCAGGGATTCGGCGTTACGGGCATTGTGCGGCAGCACGGCCGCCAAACAGCTGCCTATGAAAGGCAGAAGCAGTAGAACTATCAGGGACATAGGCTTCTAATCTGCGGAAGTTTGTGAAGCATCATACGTGCCAGCTCCCGGATCACCAAACGCCAAGCTGTCGCAGAATCCTACACGGTAGACGGAAATGCCCTGTTTAACATTGTTTCATTGGGAGGCAAAAAAGATCGCAGCCTGCGGCAGCTCCTACAAAGTACGCATTTCAATGTAGGAGCTGCCGCAGGCTGCGATCTTTTGATCTTTAATGCTTCAGTTGCCGCTTTCGCTTTCCAGCACTTCATCAACCGCCGTAGCCTTACCCTTGGTCCTCAACTCACTGACTATCACCGCCGCTACAATCAACCCGGCCCCGACCAGGGCAATGGCCGGCAAGCGTTCCCCGGCAATGCGCCCGACAATCCCGGCCCACACCGGCTCGCCGGCATAGATCAGCGTGGCGCGGGTCGGTGACACACTTTTCTGTGCCCAGTTCATCGCCACCTGAATCGCCGCGCTCGCCGCCCCCAGGCCCAGCGCGCTGCACAACAGCAACCAGGAGAAGTCCGGTATCGCTTCGTTGGTCGGCACCACCATCAGGAACGACAGCACCGAAGTGACCGCCAGTTGCACCACCGTCACCCGGCGCACATCGACCTGGCCGGCATAGGTGCTGATCAGGATGATCTCGGCCGCAATGGCCACGGCACTGATCAAAGTGGCGATTTCACCGGGGCTGAAGTTGAAAGACGCACCGGACGGCCCGGACAACAGCATCAACCCGGTAAAGGCCAGCATGATGCCGATGCTTGGCATCAACCCCGGACGCCGTCCCAGCACCAGCCATTGCAGCAACGGCACAAACGGGACGTACAGCGCGGTAATGAATGCCGATTGGCTGCTGGGAATGCTCTGCAACCCGACCGTCTGCAAGCCGTAGCCGAGCATGATGGCCACGCCGATAAACGCCCCGGCCTTGAGTTCGAGCAGGGTCAGCTCGCGCAGGTGACGCCAGGAAAACAGGGCGACGATGCTTGCGGCGGCGGCAAAGCGCAGGCCGACGAAAAACATCGGGCCGCTGACGGTCATCGCATGCTGCACCAGCAGGAAGGTACCGCCCCAGACCATGGTGATCAGCACCAGCACGCATTCGGCCTTGCTGAACCTTGTAAAACGGGAGGAAGCCATTGGGGAGTTCACCGACGTCATGACCTTGCACGCTACTGGAGGGGGACGCACAATGCGTCGTATGTTGCGCAGTATACTGCCCAACCCCACTCAGTGAGCAATATAGTGCACAAAGATTCTACCCAACGGGCATCGGTCCTCCAGCACGTCAGTCAAAACGTCCGTCGTTTGCGTCATGCCGCCGAACTGAGCCAGACGGCGCTGGCCGAAAAGTCCGGTGTCAGCCGTCGCATGCTGGTGGCGATCGAGGCGGGGGAAAAGAACGTCAGCCTGACCACCCTCGACCGGGTGGCCGAAGCCCTCGACGTCGCCTTCAGTGATCTGATCCAGGCCCCCGACGCCCGGGATCCCAGCCGTATCAACGAACTGGCCTGGACCGGCACGATCCCCGGCAGCAGGGCGGTGTTGCTCTCCAAGGCCCAGGCCAGCCGCGAAGTCGAGCAGTGGGAGTGGTGCCTGCAGCCGGGCGAGGTGTATCCGTCGGAACCGGACGCCGATGGCTGGAGCGAGCAGATTTATGTCTTCGAAGGTTGCCTGACCGTTATGCTCGGCGACCAGGCGCAGAATATCGCGGCGGGTGAATTCTTCATGTTCGCCAGCAACCAGCCGCACTGTTATCGCAACGACGGGGCGGTGGCGGCGAAGTTTGTGCGTAATGTGGTGATCTGAACAGGGAGTGCACGATGGGCCAGAACTTGACCAATGACGCCGATATCCTGATTGTCGGCGGCGGCCTCAGTGGCGCGATGCTGGCGGCGCAGTTGATGCGTTTGCCGGGCCGGCGCCGGGTGCTGGTGTTCGAGCCCCGGGCCGAGTTGGGGCGGGGTGAAGCCTACAGCGCGGTGGAACCGGGCCATACCCTTAACGGCAACGCGGCGCGGATGAGTGTTGACCCGGACAACGCCGACGACCTGACCCAATGGTTGACCGGGTACATCGAGGCGGGCGGCTGGCCGGAGTCGGATCAGCAGCACGTGCCGATCAGCGAACTGTTTCCGCCACGGGGCGTATTCGGCCTGTACGCCCGGCAACGCCTGGCCGAAGCGCAGGCGGTGGGCGCCTTGAACGGCTCGACGGTCGAGCATGTGCAGGCCGAAGTGGTCGACTTGCAAGCCGATGCCGATGCCGTGCGGTTGACCTTGAGCGACGGCCGATGCGTGCAGGGCGCGTTTGCGGTACTGGCCACCGGGATGTTTCCCGCCGCGCGTACGCCACAAACCCGCTCCAGCGGCTTGAATGCGGCGGCCCTCGATCCGTGGGACGTGACAGCCATGCAGCGACTCGATCCGCAATCGACGGTCATGATCATCGGCTCGGGCCTGACCATGGTCGACGCCGTGGTGTCCCTGGAGCAGGCCGGGCATCGCGGGCCGATCGAAGTGTTTTCCCGCCATGGCCTGCTGCCCCATGTGCGCCGCCAGCCGCCGGCCTGGGTGGACTTTCTCGCTGAAGATCAGAACATCCGCACACCCCGCCAGTTGATGCGTGAATTGCGTCGCCACTGCCGGGACGCCATCGCCCTGGGCATCGACTGGCAAGCGCCACTGGACACGGTGCGGGCACACATCGGCCGCTTGTGGCATCAGGCGACGGATATACAGCGTCGGCAGTTCGTGCGACATGTGCGACCGTGGTGGGAAAGCCACCATCACCGCTCGCCACCCTTGAGCGCCGAACTGGTGGAGCGCTTGTATAAAGAAGGGCGGTTACGTATTCACGCAGCCTCTTACCAGGGCCTTGAGCCCTCGCTGAATGGCGAGGTGAGTATTCGCCTTCGACGGCGCGGCGAGGCGCAGACATGCGTGGTCAGCGGTGCCGCCCTGATCAATTCCAGCGGTATCGAGTACGACTGGCGCCGGGTCGCGAGACCGTTGCCACGGCAACTGCTTGCCCGTGGCCTGGTCCGGCCCGGGCCCTTGGCTCTGGGCATCGCCGCAGAAGTCGATGGCGCGGTCCTGGACGCCGAGGGTCATCCCGCCAGTCGTCTGTTTGCCATGGGCCCGCCGTTGCGCGGGATGTGGTGGGAAAGTACCGCCGTCACCGACGTGGCTAGCCAGGCCAAGGCGTTGGCCGGGCGGCTGACGGGACTCGTCGATCAGGTTGTGGGTATGAGTACATATCCGTTTCCTTATTAACGGCGGCTGGTGGTTTCGCCCTTACGGCGAGTCACTTTTTTTACAAGCGCCTAAAAAAAGTAACCCAAAAAACGCTCGCCCCGAACGTACGGCCCCTCGCCTGGGCTCGTGGTTCCTTCGCTCCGGCATTCATCCGGGGGCATCGCCTCCGGTCGGCTTCGCTCGACCTCCTCTCGATGTGTTCGGCTGCGCCGAACGGCGCTGCGCGCCCACCCCCGGATGAACGCCTCCACTCAGCCTGCCGAGGGGGCGGGTGGATCAAGATCAAGAGCTGCAGGCGAGCTAACGCTCGGCCTGTTGAGTGGTTAGAAGCGTGGGTGTACGCCGATCTGCTTTTGCTCTTCTGTGGGGGCGGGGGGGGGGGGGCGGCGCTCCCACATTATTTGAGCAGTGTCGAGCGCAAAATCCGTGTACAACCGCGTCCCCTGTGGGAGCGAGCTTGCTCGCGATGACGGCCTGTCAACCGACTCAATTCTCACAGACGAACAAACCCGGCAAAAAACCGCGGCCCCCCACCCGAGGCCGCGGTTTTCCATAGGGTTCAAGCCGGCCCCATCAACCAACGTGGCGAATGGGGCGCGGGCTCAGTTGGCGATCACCGGCACTGTCCGCACGGAGCCTTGGGAAGAGGTGATCGTGGCGGTCGGGTTCGCCGACGGTACGAGCGTGGTGGTGTTGTTCACCGTCAACCGCCAGCGACCGTTCACCGGTACGGTGGTGGTGCCCAGGGTGACGAGCCCGGTCGGCGTGGTGACCTTGATAGTGATGGTGTTGCCGGTGGTCACCGATGAGGTGCCGGCAAAGTTCCAGGTGAAGCGGTTATTGGAACGGGCACTCACCGTTGCGGTGGTCACTGCGAAGATTTCCGCCGCGGGCCGTGGCGAGACCTGCACCGTGACCGTGGCCGGCGACGTCGACTGGGCGCCGAAGCTGTCCCGGGCGATGTAGGTGAAGGTCGTGGTGAAGGCCGTGGTGATGGTGGCCGGTGGGGTATAGGTGAGCACCGTGCCGTTACTGCTGACGGTGCCGCGATTTGCCGGTGGCTGAGTGACGCTGGCGACCGCGAGTGGCACATTGCCTTCTGGGTCGGTGTCGTTGGCCAGCACGTTGATTGGAATCGCCACACCCAGTGTCGTGACGGCATCGGCGACTGCCACCGGAGGCCGGTTAGGCGCCACGGTAATGGTCACGGTTGCCGCTGTCGTCGAGGCCAGGCCTTTGACGTCTTGGGCCTTGTAGGTGAAGGTCGTGGTCAGCGGCGCGTTGACGACAGCGGGAGGGGTGTAGACCACCGCCGTAGTGCCGCTCAATGCCACGGAGCCCTGGTCGGTGGCCGGTTGGGTCAGCGCAGTAATGCTCAGCGGGGTATTGCCGTCCGGGTCGCTGTCATTGGCCAGCACGTTGAGGGTGAGCGGCACACCGAAGCTGGTGCTGCCAGCGTCGGCAACCGCAAGCGGCCGCTGGTTCAGGCCGCTGTCCGGCGCCGTACCCACGACGACAACGGGCTCGGTGTCACTGCCGCCAGCGGCGGACTTGACCGTCACGGTTGCAGGAGGTTGGGTCAGGTCAGTCACCGTCAGGCGCTGCAGGATTCCGGTTTTCGACAGCCGCCCGTAACCCTGGGCGACCATGTCCGGTACCACCACTTCGTCCGTGGAGGTGGCCTCGATCAGCAGGCTATGGTTGCTCCAGCTGTAACGGGCGGTCTGGATTTTCACCACGTCCGAGAGCTTGCTCGACACCGCGGTCGGGCGAGTGGTCCCGGCGGGGTCGGTGGCGGTGACTACCACGACCGGCGGCACCGTCCCGTTGACCAGCAGATGCTGGGCGAAGAACACGCCGTTGTTATCGCTCACCATGTTGGTCTGGCAGGGCGATACAGGCGGGCCGGGGACCAGGGCGATGCTTTCGCGAAAGCACAGGGTCGAGCCGTTGGCGGCTTTGGCAAACACTTCGACCCGGGTGTTGTTGCCGCCCGTGCCGGCTATCCGGCGGTAGGTGGCACGGGTCATGTCCACCGCGGTTTGCGCGCGGTTGTCGAGCACCTTGCCGGACAGGGTGAACAGGTTGGTCTGGATAGTCCCGGCCGGACCCTGGATGCGCACGAAGTTGGTGTTGGTGGGGCTGCCGGTCACGGCTTCGGTGAGGTTGGGGTCGCCGACGAAGGTTTCGACGGCGCCGGAGTCCGGGTTCACCTCGGTGTAGGGGCCGTTGACGCTGCGCAGGAACGGCCCGATCGCACCGTTGACCGCACCGCTGAAAACGCCCGGCGCACCGATGCCGACGTCCCTGGTGATGTTTATCGCACGACGCCCGGTGGTGGTGACGTTCACCGTTTCCACGCCATAGGGGTGGGTAATGGTGTAGGTCCCGGCAACGGGAATGTTCACCCGCATGCGAATCCGCGCGAAGCTGACCTGGTCGCCATCGAGCGGGTTGCCACCGGCAAACGCGGCCTCGATCCCGGCGACATAGGCGTCCATGCCATAGCCTGCGGTGTCGTTGGGGATGCTGGTCTCGGCAAGGAACCAGAAGGCTTCGTCTGGCCAGTTATCCGGGAACACCATCGGCAGGGTGTCATCGAAAATACCCGGCGTCGGCAGCAGGGTGCACATGTAGGCCGGTGGCACACTGGCGGCCACCCGCGAGCTGGCGGCGCGGGACTGGCACAACTCCATCGACAGCAAATTAGTGTCCTGATACCAGATCGGGAATTTCCCGGTGGCAAAGGTGTAAGGGCCGGGATCGACGGCGGCGAGTTGCGCGAAGGCACTGCCGGTCAGCGATAGAGTCAGTCCCAGGGCGTTGAGCGCCAGGCGTGGCCATTTGTTCATGATGCCTCCTGATGAGGATCCGGGCATGTGGGCGTTCATTGCACGATGACCACTTCTTCGGTATCGCTGCCGCCATTGGAGGACGACACACGAACCTGGGCTGGCGGAATCGGCGAGATGCCGGTGGCCAGGCTTTTCACGGCGCCGTCACCACTCAAGGCGCCGATGGCGATACCGGTGCCGGAGCTGGCGGTGAGCACCGGAGGCGACGTTTCATCGCTGGTCGAGGCCACGATGGTGATTTGCCCGGTGCTCAGGCTGTACTCGGCGCGTGAGATCGTCACCAGGTCGGTCAGCGGCATGGGCAAAATGGTCGGCGTGCTGCTGGCGATGGCCAGGTGGTTGTCGGCAGTCACCTGCAAGGTGCTCGGCAGCGTCGGATTGTTCGGCGACTGCGCATACCAGTGGCCGGTGGTGTTCGCTTCGGTGAAGTTCAGTACCGGGTTGTTGCTGTCCAGGGTCACGGTGGCCGGTGGCGGCGGGGCCAGCACGAACACGTCCTGCTGGGCCACCGGGGCGCTGGTGCCGGCTTGTCGCGAGTAGGTGCTGCGCTCGGCGATTACCGGGGTCGGCCGGACCACCTTCGACAATTTGCCGGATACGGCGAAGAGGTTGGTGCGCAAGTCCAGGCCATTGGGGCCTTCGATGCGCACGTAGTTGGTGTTGAACGGGCTGCCGGTGACGGCTTCGGCGAGGTTCGGATCACCGACGAATTGTTCGGCCTGGCCAGTGCTCGGGTTGGTTTCGGTGTAGGGACCGTTGACGCTGCGCAGGAACGGCCCGACATCGCCCTTGAGCGCGCCGTCGTAGGTTTTCGGCGCACCGATGCCAATGTCCCGGGTCATGTTGATCGCCCGTCGGCCGGGAGTGTCGACGTTGAACACTTCGACGCCGTAGGGGTGGGTGATGACGTAAGTGCCGGCGGTGGGCACGTCGATGCGAACACGAATGCGGGCGAAGCTGATCTGGTCACCCTCCAGTGGATCCCCGCCACTGAAGGCTGCTTCGAGCGCCGAGACATAGGTCAGGTCGATGCCTCGGGCGGCATCGACGATGGTCGTTTCGCCTGTGGCCCAGAACGCTTCGTCGGGGAAATTGGTCGGAAAGACCAACGGTTGATTGTCATCGAAAATGCCGGGATTAGGGATCAGCGAGCACATGTAAGTCGGAGCGCCTGGCGCGCTGGCAACCCTGGAACTGACAGCCTTTGATAAACATAGGTCAAGGGTGCGGCCGTGGCTGTCTTGATACCAGGCGGCGAAATTGCCATTGGCTGGCAGGTAGGGTCCGGGGTCTACGGCAAACAGCGCTGCCTGGGCCATGCCTTGGGCTAGAGCGGTCATGACCAGGGCAGTCGCGGTTTTGCACAGTAACGGGTGCATGGGTATTCCCTCTGTCGAAGTACCTGCCCCTTGGGGATGGGGCAGTTGGCAGGGATATCGGCAACTTCCATACCAATCGGCAAAAACGCCCGTGAGAAGCCCGCAGTAAAGGCCTTGGCGCAATCGTTGGCGGCAGTACGGGAGGTTATGGCGCGGGCAACTGTCCCCCGCTTTGGGGGTGACGGGGCTGCGGGGTGGGTGGGGTATCGCAGTCCCCAGGTTCGGGCAAACGGCCATGGCTGGGCTATAAACCTATAGGGGGTTTCCGGGAACCGTGTCCATGAACACCATCGCCAAAGTACTTGCGACCGACAGCGAAGTTCGCTTGAACACGCGCAAGGAGCCGTTCAATCTGCTGCGCTGGTTTTCACTGGTCAGCATGGTGGTGATCGGCACGGTGGCGGTGGCGCTGGGGGCGGTGTCCACGCGGTTCGTGATTACCGAAAGCGTGCAGCGCGATGCGCTGTTGACCTCGCAATTCGTCCAGGCGATTGCCGCGGCCGAAGTGCGGCATGTGGCGATTCCCAACGTCAGGACCATGGGCGAGTTGCTCGACCCACGAAAAGACAAGGACTTTCCTGACGTCGACCCGCTGTCCCGTGCCAGTGCCCGTGATGAATTCCTCGACCACATCGAAAACTTGCCGGACGTGATCCTGGCCAACATCTATGCCCCCGACCGCATGGTGATCTGGTCGACCAATCCGGCCTTGATTGGCATCACCAACCGTGCCGATGAAGACCTCGACCGTGCTTTCAACGCCAAGACTTCGGTGTCGACCAGTTTCCACGGTGTGGACACATCCCGCATGGAGCAGAAGTTTGTGGAGCCCCCCAAATACATCTTCATCGAAAACTATATTCCCCTGTTGGACGCCGATGGCAGCACCGTCACGGCGATGGTCGAGATCTACAAGGAACCGCAGGACCTGATCAACCGCATGGAGCGCGGCCTGGTGCTGATCTGGCTGGCGACCGCCCTGGGCGGCGGTCTTATTTACCTGGGGCTGTACTGGATCGTGCGGCGGGCGGCGATCCTGCTGGCGACGCAGCAAAAGCAATTGATCACCAACGAAACCTTTGTTGCTCTGGGAGAGGTGTCCTCGGCGGTCGCCCACAGTCTGCGCAATCCTTTGGCGAACATCCGTTCAAGCGCCGAGTTGGCGATAGAGTTCGACAGCGGCCCGGCACACAGGAACATCAACGACATCATTGGCCAGGTCGATCGCATGTCGACATGGGTGCGGGAGTTGCTCCAGTCCCTGCGACCGCTCAATGACGAGGCGGAACCGGTGAACCTGGTGGCGGCCCTTCATGACAGCCTGATGGCTTACGAGCACCAGATCGGCAAGGCCAGGGTCAGCGTGGTGTTCGAGCCGGACCAGACGCCCATGGTGCTGAGCCAACACGTGCAACTGACCCAGATCCTCAACAGCCTGCTGTCCAATGCGGTGGAGGCCATGGACGCGGGTGGCACCCTGACCATCCAAATCGAACCGTGCGATGCCCAGAGCGTCAGCGTGAGGGTGAGCGATACCGGCAAAGGCATGAGCGAAGAACAGCGCACAATGGCCTTCCGGCCGTTTTTCACCACCAAGCAGGGCGGGCTGGGCGTCGGGCTGGTGTTGGTCAAGCGGATCATGGAGCGATTTGGCGGTGCGGTGAGCCTCGACAGCAGTGAAGGCGAGGGCACCACTGTGCGGCTGTCATTTGTTCTGGCCACCTGAAAACGGGGATGAACTACCCCCAACATTGGGTATCAATCCCCGGTCATCTCCCCGGTCATCTCCCCGGTCATCGCCCATTGATTTTGATAAATCATTGTTTTATGGAGTGTTAGTACTTTTTTATAGAAAAACACATGATTGGCGAGGTCCTTGCAAAACCACCATTACCCCCTTCACCACATCGAGGCGGCTGGTGATGGAAAAAAAAGAGATACATTCACCACGCTCACGAGCCCTGGGCATGCACCTGGTGCTGATGCTGGTGACCGGTTTGCTGGCCAGCCAACTGCTGGTCGCCAGCCAGCCGACGTCGACGCCCGCACCTGCCCCGGCATCCACTGGCGAATCCGCTGTCGTTGAAGCCGTCACTCCGTGGGGGGCCGACTATTTCCCCAACACCCCGTTGACCGACCAGGACGGACAGCCGCTGCATTTTTTCGATGACTTGATCAAAGACAAGGTGGTGGTGATCAACTTCATTTTCACCTCGTGCAGCGACTCCTGCCCCCTGGAAACCGCGCGCTTGCGTCAGGTGCAGAAACTGCTGGGGGATCGGGTCGGCAAGGACATCTTCTTCTACTCCATCAGCATCGACCCCTTGAGCGATACCCCCGAGGTGCTCAAGGCCTATGCGCAACGCTTCCAGGTCGGGCCCGGGTGGAAATTCCTCACAGGGGAATTCGCCGACGTCACCGACCTGCGCAAAAAACTGGGGCTGTTCATCGAAGGCGTCGATAACGGGCGCAATAAGGACCACAACCTGAGTCTTATCGTCGGCAACCAGGCAACGGGTCGCTGGATGAAAGCCTCGCCGTTCGAAAACCCGTGGATTCTGGCCGATCAACTGGCCAATACCCTGCATAACTGGAAACAGCCCAGTGTCGAAGAAAGCTATGTCGATGCACCGGAAATTCGCCCGCCGAGCAATGGCGAAGAGCTGTTTCGCACCCGCTGCGCCTCTTGCCACAGCCTCGGTCCGCTGGACGGGCAGGGCATCGGCTTGCGCAGCATCGGCCCGGACCTGATCGGTGTGACCTACCAGCGCGATCCGGCCTGGCTCAAGCGCTGGATCCGCGAACCTGACCGCATGCTCGAGGAAAAGGACCCGATTGCGATGGAGCTGTTCGAGCGCTACAACCGGATCTCGATGCCCAACTTGCGCCTGGATGCGAAATCCGCCCAGTCCCTCATCGATTTCCTGCGAGAAGAAACCGACCGTCAGCATCCGCCAGCGGCGCCATTGGTCAGTGTGAAGGAGGAGCCTGAACAACATCATTCGGTCGCGCACCCCGAGACGCCCCGGGTGCAGTAGTGTCAAAAAAATCACGCGGGTCGGTCAAGGCAGTCAATGCCACCTACACTGATCCTGAAAGCGGCTGAAAAGGCTCGATTTCAGGCACCCAGGACACAGCCATGCAGATACTCGAACAACAAAAAGTAGCTGCGCCGCAGGCTCCGGTAGCACAACGCAAGGGTTGGCGGCCGCAGTTCAACTTGCTGCGCTGGTTTTCCCTGGCAAGCTTTCTGATCATCGCTGTGGTGGCACTGGGGTTGGGTTACATCTCCACGCGCTTTGTTGTCGATGAAAGTATCGAGCGTGATTCGATGCTGACCGCCCAGTTCATCCAGTCCATTGGCGAGGCCGAAATCCGGCATGCCGGCATTGCCCCAGGGCGGACCATGGGTGAAATGCTCGACCCGCGCATGGACGATGCCTACCCCGACGTCAACCCCGTATCCCGGGCCGCCGCCCGCGCTGAGTTTCTCGACCATGTGAGGCATCTGCCGGACATCCTGCTGGCGACGGTGTACGCCCTGGACCGCACCGTGGTCTGGTCGACCAACTCCGATTTGATTGGCGTGCGCATCGAAGATGACTTTGAACTGGACGAGTCCTTCGAAATGAAATCGCCGGTGTCCACCAGCTACCACGAAATCGATGAGGAGCGTCCCGAGCAGCGCTTGCTGCGCGAACCGGAGTATTTGTTCGTCGAGAACTACATTCCGATGTTCAACGCCGACCGAAGCAAAGTGATTGCCATGGTGGAAATCTATAAGGAGCCGCTGGATCTGGTGGAGCGCATTCAGCGTGGCTTCAAGGCGATCTGGCTGGCCACGCTGATCGGCGGGGCGGCCATTTACCTGGGGCTGTTCTGGATCGTGCGGCGCGCGGCGACGCTGTTGCAGAGCCAGCAGAAACAACTGATCGCCAACGAGACCTTTGTCGCCCTTGGCGAGATGTCCTCGGCGGTGGCCCACAGCTTGCGCAACCCGCTGGCCAATATCCGTTCCAGCGCCGAACTGGCCCAGGACATCGCCAGCCAGACCGCACAGAAAAACATTGGCGACATCATCAGTCAGGTCGACCGCATGTCGCGCTGGGTCCGTGAATTACTGGTGTCGTTGCGGCCGATGAATGACGACTGTGAAACGGTCGATCTGGTGCTGGCCCTCGAAGACACCCTGAGTGCCTTTGAGTCCCTGATCAAACGGTCGGGCGTCGAGGTGCGTTTCTCTCCTGTCAGCGTGCCACCGGTCGTCAGCCAGCAGGTGCTGCTCACGCAAATACTCAATAGCCTGTTTGCTAATGCACTGGAAGCAATGCCCAAGGGCGGCGTGCTGACGATCGAGATCGATTCCTCGGTGTCCGGCGACGTGAGAATGACATTGACCGACACCGGCAAGGGCATCTCAAAACAACAGCAGCAAATGGTCTTCAAGCCGTTTTTCACCACCAAGCAAGGTGGGTTGGGCGTGGGCCTGGCCCTGGTCAAAAGAATAATGGAGCGGTTTGACGGCTCGGTCGAACTGACCAGCCGGGAGCAGGAAGGAACCCGTGTTTGTCTCAATTTCAAAGTGGCAACGGGAGGGGCATATGGAGCACAGCATTCTGCTGGTCGAGGATGACGAAATCCTCGCCGAGAATATTCAGACTTACCTGGAGCGCAAGGACTTCGAGGTGACCGTCTGCCACTCGGCTGAAGATGCACTGGAGCAATTGGGTTCTTTCGCGCCTGACGTGGTACTGACCGACAACTCGTTGCCAGGCATGAGTGGTCACGACTTGATCCAGAAGCTGCGCATCAGCGCGCCGGATCTGAAAGTGATCATGATGACCGGCTACGGCAACGTCGAAGACGCCGTGGTGGCGATGAAAGAGGGCGCCTTTCACTACGTCACCAAACCCGTGGCCCTGCCAGAGCTCAAGCTGCTGCTGGACAAGGCCCTGGCCACCGACCGCATGGAGCGCACGCTGTCGTTTTACCAGGAGCGCGAGGCCCAGAAGTCGGGGGTACAGGCACTGATTGGCGAATCGGCACCGATGGCGTACCTCAAGGGCACCATCACCCAGTTGCTCGACGCCGAGCGGCGCATGGCCAACAGCGACCTGCCGCCGGTACTGGTCGAAGGCGAGACAGGCACCGGCAAGGAACTGGTGGCCCGGGCCTTGCACTTCGACGGCCCGCGCGCCAAAGGCCCGTTCATTGAATTCAACTGTGCTTCGATCCCGTCCAATCTGGTGGAATCGGAACTGTTCGGCCACGAGAAGGGCGCCTTCACCGACGCCAAGGATCGTCGCATGGGGCTGGTGGAAGCGGCCGACGGCGGCACGCTGTTCCTCGATGAAATCGGTGAAATGGACTTGCTGCTGCAAGCCAAGCTGCTGAAACTGCTGGAAGACCGGACCATTCGCCGGGTCGGTTCGGTAAAGGAACGCAAGGTCGATCTGCGGGTGATCAGCGCCACCAACTGCAATCTCGAACAGATGGTCCAGCAAGGCAAATTCCGCCGTGACCTGTTCTTCCGCCTGCGCATCATTTCCATCAAGGTGCCGCGCCTGTATGCCCGTGGCGCCGATATCCTGCTGCTGGCCCGGCACTTCCTGGCGCTACATGGCAAACGCTACGGCAAGCCGAACCTGCATTTCAGCGACCAGGCCGAAGATTTGCTGCTCAGCTACAGCTGGCCGGGCAACGTGCGCGAATTGCGCAACATGCTGGAGCAAACCGTGTTGCTGGCGCAAAGCGACACCATTGCCGCCCATCAGCTGAACGTCTGCCTGAGCCTGATGGATGAGCCACCGATGTTTCATCACGAGCCAGCACATTTCAGCGAACAGCGTGCGTCCTTCAACGGTAGTGATTCCATGAACCTGCCGGAAGTGGAGCGCGACATGGTGCGCAAGATGCTCGACAAGACCGATTGGAACGTCACCAAATCGGCACGCCTGCTGGGTCTGAGCCGTGACATGTTGCGCTACCGGATCGAAAAACTCGGCCTCGCCCGTCCGGACAAGCGCCAGTGGTAGGGGGCGTTCTCAATTAGTTTCCCTACCGCGCCGGGTCTGCTGTTGTGCAGGGCAAGGCGCGAGAAGCGTAGTTTGGTCATTCCAAATCAGCTTCGAGCAACACAGCCCTGCACAACAGCAGGCCCGGCCCTTCGGGTTGTGCCTTAAAGCTAGCCATGCTGCGTTGCAGGCCTTGGAAAGGGAACAACCATTCCCAGCGGCCTACGCCTTGCCTGGCCAGCTTTAAGGCGACAACGCGGTGGGGAAACTAATTGAGAACGCCCCCTAGTGTTCACTGCAACACCGGGCCTTCCCTCAGACAGGACATCATGCAACTGGGGTTCTCGACTTCCTGGTTGACGTACACGCCACGCTCCGGATCGTAGGAGCGGATAAACACCCGGACCGTGGCGTCGGCCACTGTCGGCAGGCGCGAGTCGGAAAACACGTGCTCGCTGGAAACCGGGATGAAATTCCCGGGTGCGGTCGGGATGTACGAGCCCGGCGGGATGATGTTCATCGACGGTGGTGCGGGGTGCGCGAAGGGTTGGTCGGCGCCGTAATAGTTGAATTCGCTGCTGTAGTTGGTGGTGGGCAAGTCGTCGGCGTGGACGACAGCGGTTGCGCCCAGGCAGACGGCGAGCAAAAGCGTCAGGTCGGTCTTTTTCATGGCAACACCTGCTAGATCGGTTTAACCACATTACCCTCAAGGTCTTTAACTATAGCTGGCGCCGTGGACAGCCGTCGATGCTGCGCGGATTACAAGTTCACAACACCTGCCCGGATGAGGTTGATCTAGACTCCGGCCGGTCAAATCGACGACCCGGACCCTGGAGCATGCAATGGAACTGCCGACAAAAGAACAAGCCATCGCCAGTAACCGCGAGGCCTGGAATGATTCCGCCCGTCACCATAAGGACTCCAGCGAATGGCAAGCCTTGTTGAAGGGCGTGGAACACGCGGATTTCTCCTGCCTGGATGACACCCTGACCGCTTTGCTGACCCAGACGGGTGTCGAAGGCAAGGACGTGGTGCAACTGGGCTGCAACAACGGTCGTGAAAGCCTGTCGCTGTTCGCTTTGGGGGCGCGCAGCGTGGTGGGCGTCGACCAGTCTGAAGCCTTTCTCGGGCAGGCACGGGAACTGGCGTCCCGCTCGCCCCACGCGCCGCAATTCATCGAAGCGGACATCCACCACTTGCCGGTCGAACTGCAGGAGCGCTTTGACCTGGCGCTGATCACCATCGGGGTCTTGAACTGGATGCCGGACATCGGTGAGTTCTTCCACCATGTGGCGCGCACGCTGAAGCCGGGTGGCGCACTGGTGGTGTACGAAACCCACCCGTTCCTGGAAATGCTCGACCCCGAGGCGGCCGATCCTTTTCGTCTGGCCAGTTCATACTTCCGCCGCGAACCGTTCATACAGCACGAACCGATCGTCTACGAAGGCAAGATCGAACAGCCAGCCGCGCCGTCCTACTGGTTCGTCCACACCCTGGGCGACCTCTTCAGCGCGGCCATTGCGGCAGGGTTGCAGATCCGTCACTTCAGGGAATACCCGCACTCCAACCGCGAAGAGCTCTATGACCGCTATCAACAGCAGGTGGCGCAGCTGCCTTTGTGTTTTACGTGGGTGGTGGTGAAGGGCTGATGCCCTGGGCTCAATAGTGTGCGGGTCCTGCTGGCCCCATCGCGAGCAAGCTCGCTCCCAAAGGTGTTCAGTGTCGTACGCCGGTCTTGCAAACGACAAAATGGGGGGACGCAAAAAACCAAGGCACCCGTGGCGCACGGGCGTGGTTTTCTATTGACCTTGCCGGGTTCGCCAGGCTCCCGGCGCGCACCCCAGCCACCGCAGGCAGGCACGGTTGAAGCTTTGCACATCGCTGTAGCCCAGGCGGTCGGAGATCTCCACCAGCTCCAGGTCCGTTCCCTGCAAAAAGTCTTCGGCCCGGTAGCGGCGGTATTCGTCGAGCAACTCTGAAAAACTCCAGCCCAATGCCTTCAAGCGTCGGGCGGCGGTGCGCTCGAGCAAGTGCTGGGTGGTACAGAATTGCTGCCAGTTGGCCCCGGCGAGGTCGCCGATCAAATGGTCGCAGACTTGCTCGAGCAAGGTCGGTTCGCTGTTGCGTCGGGTCTGCTCCAGCAGCTCTATCAGCGTGTTTTCCAGGTCATGATTGCCCGGCGTCAACGGGATGACGAACAGCTGCGGATCGAGGCGGATCGAGTGCTGCGCCTGTCCCCATTGCACCGGTGCGCGAAAGGCTTGTTGATGGTCCTGCGCATTGGCCGTGCAAGCGCCGGCCAGCCCGACGCCCAGAACCGGATCACGCTCCAGGCCGCTGGCGAGGAACTTTCGCCGCAACATGCTGCACAGGCTGATGAGGATGTAATCGGTGGTCGCCGCGCTGGCTTTCACGCTGCCACGGTCGAGCAGGCGTAATTCGACGCTGTCGTCGCCGCGCACGATCCGGGCCTGGAAGTGCCCGTTGAAAAACGGAAAGAAGCGCACGAAATACTGGCAGGCGCTGTCCAGTGAGGCGGCCACGTCGAACAGGTATGTCAGTCCGTTGGTGGCGGTGGAAACGAAACGCCGGCCAGCCGCCAGGCCGATCAGCGGGTCGCCGGTCTGCTCCAGGGCAAACGCCCAGAAGCGCCGCGACATGAACAGCGGAATGCGCATGAATGGCGTGCGCAACTCGAACAGGCTGCGGCGAAACAGGCCTTCGATACTGTCCCGGTCCACGCCACGGGCCAGCAACTCTTCGATCGCCGGCAACAGGGTCGGCGCATAGAACGCGTTGGGTATCGATTGATCGTGCAGTGGCTGATCGCTTTTTGTCATGTAGGGCTCACAGCTTGTTCCGGAACACTGGTTAGGCTGCCCGACGTTAAGCGATTTGCCGGAGCAAGACCATGCTTGATTTACGCCAGCTCGATTTGAACCTGTTGCTCGCCTTCGATGCGATTTACCAGCAGCGTAGCGTCACCCGTGCGGCCGAGGTGATGTGTCTGTCGCAACCGGCCATGAGCAATGCGTTGCGTCGCCTGCGGGAATTGTGCGGCGACCCGCTGTTCATCAAGAGTCGCCTGGGGGTGACGCCGACACTGGTCGCCCATCGTCTGGCTGACTACGTGCGTGCCGCGCTAGAGTCATTGCGCGATGGCTTGCGCATGATTCCCGCCGCGCGGCAGAGCAATCCGCTGCTGCGCATCAGTTGTCTGGACTGCCTGCAACCGGTGTTGCTCGATGCCTTGCTCGAATCGCCCCACGCCGATTGGCAGGTGCGTTATTTCCAGCCCCGGCGCCGTGACGCCCTGCAGGACCTGGCCAGCGGCAAGCTGGATATCCTGATCGACCTCGACCAGCCGCTGGCCGGACTTGCCGGCCTGCACAAACAGGCACTGCCCGCCGACCATTACGTGTTCGCCTATGGCGCTGCGCTCAAGGAACCGCCGCGCACCCTGCAGGCGTATCTGGAGCAGCCGCAGATCCAGGTATCCAGCCGCCGCGACGGGCTCAGCCCGGTGGACTTGCAGCTTGGTTTGAAAGGCCTGAGGCGGAATGTGGCGATGAGCACCCAAAGCACCCTGGCCGCGAAGCTGATCGCCGATCGCCAGCCGTTCGGCATCAGCCTGCCAAGCCGGGTCGCCAACGTGCTGGGCCTGCAACACGTGCCGCTGCCCCTGGACGAACCGGTGGAATTGAAACTGGCGCTGTACATCGAGTCGCGCTATCGCTTCGAGCGCAGCCGCGAGGAGGCGATGCATTGCCTGCTGCGCGCCCTCGGTGAGCCCCGGGCATTGCAAGCGCTGGCGCGGCGTGCATGATGTGGAGACAGCAACGCCAAACCCTGTGGGAGCGAGCTTGCTCGCGATAGCGGTGTGTCATTCAAAACGATGTCGACTGACACGGCCCCATCGCGAGCAAGCTCGCTCCCACAGGGGGCATTGGTTGCTCGACTAATTCGACGCCAGCAAGCGCCGGTCAACCGTCAGCACCGCATCGACCATCGCCAGCGCGGCCGGTGTCAGGGAATGCCCGGCACGGCTGACAATGCCGTAGTGCAATTGCAGGCCGGGATCGTCCTTGGGCACATCGGCAAACTCCAGCAGGTGGATCAGGCCCTGATCGACCAGTTCGGCCAAGGCCTCCACGGTGGCGATACCCACCGCGTCGGAGCGCATCACCACGCGGCGGATCGCATCGAATTGCGCGCATTCCACACTCGGGTTGAAGTCCGCCTCGCCCTGCACGTCGGCGAGGATCTTGCGGATCATCGGCGGTATCCGCGTGCCGACCACCGCGTAGTCGAGCAGGGCGCGCAGGGTCGGGTTCTGCTGCTGCACCAAGGGATGACCGACACGGCAAAAGAACCGCCCGCGTCGAGGGCGCAGCAGCTGAACCTGGTATTGCGGGTCGCCGGTGAAGTACCGCGCGTCGGCCACCAGGAATTCGATCTGCTGCTCACGAAGCCAGACCGCCAGTTGCTCCCAGTCGCCCTGGTGGAAACTGATGCGGATCGCCGGGTGCGCCTGGATGAATTCCGCCAGCGCCTCGGGCACCAGCACCTGGGCCGGGTACGGGCCGCAGCCGAAGTGCAACTCGCCACCGGTCAGGCCGTTGTATTGCGTCAGTTCGTTGTGCAAGGCCTGGCTGCCGGCGAGCAGGCGCCGGGCGTGTTGCAGCACCAGTTCACCCTGGCCAGTCAGGCGGAATTCGCGACTGCTGCGTTCTACCAGCGCGCAGTCGAGGTCGCGCTCCAGGGTCTGGATGCTGCGACTGAAGGCGGGTTGGCTGAGGTTGATCGCCTCGGCGGCCCGGCCGAAGTTGCGGTAATCGGCCAGGGCGACAAGGTGGCGGAGTTGTCGTAGGTCCATCATGCGTCTCCTGCATTCGGCGGATACTTTTAATGCATTGGATCGATAGCACAGAGGCTGGCATAAGTACACGCCTGTCTTCTCGCCGTAACCTGCCATGACCCCTCAACTGTTCATTTCCAGCGCCTTCACCCGCACCATTCTCAGCCATGCCCGGCAGTCCGGCCTGTGTCAGGACCAACTGCTGGAACGGGCCGGCATCTGCCTGTCATTGCTCGAAGGGCAGGACCTGCATGTGCCCGTGCATCTGGTCGAACGCCTGTGGAGTGAATGCGAACGTGCGGGCGCGGGGGTGTCGTTTGGTTGCGATCTGGTCAACGGCATGGCGACCACTACGCTGCGGGGGTTGAACATTCTGCTGGACTCCGCCGCGACCCTGCGGGCGAGCCTGGCGTGTTTCACCGATTTCCTGCCGCGGGTAACCAATTACGTGGTGGCGGAATTGGAGGAGGGTGACGGGCAGGCTCGTTTGCACTTGCGCAGTGCTGACCGTCAGCCACATTTTTTCGGCCTCGATGCGGCGACCCTGACGTTGGTGCGCAACATCGCCCGACGTTTGGGGCGAGCGCCGGCCGAGGTGTTCATCGCGGTCCAACTGACACCGCAACAGGCTGCCGGGCAATGGTTGCGTAGCGCTGGTGTCGAGGTGCTGGAGGGTTCACATCCGTGCCTGAGCCTGCCGGCTGCCAGTCTCGATGAGCCTCTGCTCGGGGCCAACGGGTTTTTGCATCAGAGTATGTTGCGTCACTGGCAGACTGCGGCGGTGCAGCATACCCGCAGTGACAGCCTGGAGATGGCGCGGCACTGGTTGACGGCGGGGGATCAGCCGATCGAGCGGATTGCCGAGCGGTTGGGGTATCGGCAACCGAGTAATTTCATTCGGGCGTTTCGCAAGCAGTTCGGGATTACTCCGAAGCAGTTTCGTCTTGGTTTGTAGTTTTGGTTGAGTACATATCCGTTGCTGCGGTAACGGCGACTTATGGTTTCGCCCTTACGGCGAGTCCCTTTGGCAAACGCCGGAGTGCCGGCCCAGCCCAAAGGAACCAAAGGTCTCGCCCCGAACGTACGGCCCCTCGCCTGGGCTCGGGGTTCCTTCGCTGCGGTATTCATCCGGGGGCATTGCCCTCCGGTCGGCTTCGCTTCGACCTACATGCAATGAGTTCGACTGCGTCGAACGGCGCTGCGCGCCCATCCCCGGATGAACACCTCCGCTCAGCCTGCCGAGGGGGCGGGTGGATCAAGATCAAGAGCTGCAGGCGAGCTAACGCTCGGCCTGATGAGTGGTGAGAAGCGTCGGTGTACGCCGATCTGCCTTTGCTTTTCTGTGGGAGCGAGCTTGGTCCGGGCGGCGTTCCGACGATGGCGGCCTTATGGCCGACCAATCTCTTTCGGCTAAACGCATTCCCCCCTGTAGGAGCTGCCGCAGGCTGCGATCTTTTGATCTTGATTTTCCGCACCCTTCGACATTGTCAAAAATCAAAAGATCGCAGCCTCGTTGCACTCGACAGCTCCTACAGGGAAACACGCACACATCAGAACCAGGCCGGTAGGCCGCCTCGGGCGCTGTTGCGGTGCACGCCCCCTCGTGAGGCCGAATGTCAGGGGCAAGAGCGTTTGGTTACTTTGCGCCGGGCCGCGCAGGCTTTTCCAAGTGACCCGCCGTAAGGGCGGAACCTTAAGCGGCCGTTACCAAAGAAACGGATATGTACACGGTCAAAACCCGCAGCATCAGCGAATAAAGTGAATCTTCCCGCTGTCATCATTACCCATGTAGATGCCATACACCCCGGCCTGGCGCTCCTCGATATAGCGCTCAAGAATCTGCCGGATCGCCGGGTAGTAGATGCTGTCCCAGGGAATATCCTCAGGCGCGAAGAACTGGTAGTCGAGGGTTTCCGGCCCGTACTGCCCGGTGATCTCCAGCGCGATGGCGCGGAAGATGATGTACACCTCGCTGATCTGCGGCACGCTGAAGATCGAATAGGGCGAGACGATTTCCGCACGCACGCCGCTTTCTTCCCAGACTTCGCGCAAGGCCGCCTGCTCGGTGGTCTCACCGCTTTCCATGAAGCCCGCCGGCAGGGTCCAGGTGCCGGGGCGCGGTGGAATGGCGCGCTGGCACAACAGGTACTTGCCGTCCTGCTCGATGATGCAGCCGGCAATGATCTTCGGATTGACGTAATGGATGTAGCCGCAGCCGCGGCACATCAGGCGCTCGTGCGTATCGCCCGGCGGCAACTGTGACCTAAGGTCTGCGCTGCCGCACTTGGGGCAAAAGCTCGGGCTGAACATGTCAGCGACCTATGCGCGGTTCTTTCAGCGCGATGGGCTGGGTGATCGCCGGGATGTCGCCGGTTTCTTCCTGCTTGCGCTTGAGGTAGTCCAGGGCCACGGCAGCGGCTGCACGCACATGGTCGACGCATGCCTGGTGGGCGGCCAGCGGGTCACCGCCCTTGATCGCCTCGACCATGCGTTCCATTTCCTGGTTGCTGGCGCCGCGACGGTTTTCCTGGGACACCGAGGTTGCGCGCAGGTAGCTGATGCGTGCCTGCAACTGGCGCAGTTGAGTGGCCGCGACATGGTTGCCCGAGCCTTCGAGCAGCACGTCGTAGAAACCCTGCACCGAGTCGATGACCTGTTGCAGCTCGCCGTCTTTCAACGCCTTGCGGTTTTCTTCCAGGGCTTTTTCCAGGGCCTTGATGTCCTTGGCCTTGGCGCGCAGGGTGAACAGCTGAACGATCAGCCCTTCGAGCACGCAGCGCAGCTCGTAGATGTCCACGGCATCGGCCAGGGTGATGATCGCGACACGCGGGCCCTTGGCGTCGGCGAATTCCACCAGGCCTTCGGATTCAAGATGACGCAAGGCTTCGCGCACGGAAGTACGGCTGACGCCCAGGCGATCGCACAGATCGCGTTCGACCAGACGGTCTCCCGGCAGGAGCTGGAAGTTCATGATGGCGCTTCGCAGTTTATCCAGCACGATTTCGCGCAGGGTAACGGGGTTGCGATTGACCTTGAAGCTGTCGTCGAGTGGCAGGCGTTTCATGGGGTCCGCTCTGATTGTGGCTGTCCATGCAAAAAGAACACTTCGATTACGGGAATCTGGGTGCCCGGTCAGATCAAACAGCCAAGGGTTAACTGGAGGCCTCGGCATCGGCTTCGGCGAAGGCTTCACGGGCGAGCCGGAAACTGTCTACGGCAGCGGGGACACCGCAATAAATGCCGACCTGAAGCAATATTTCGCGTATTTGCTCACGACTCAGGCCGTTACGCAAGGCACCGCGCACATGCAGCTTGAGTTCATGGGGCCGGTTGAGGGCCGAGATCATCGCCAGGTTGATCATGCTGCGCTCCTTGAGCGACAAACCCTCACGACCCCAGACATGACCCCAACAATATTCGGTGACCATTTCCTGCAACGGTCGAGTGAAGTCGTCGGCGTTCTCGATGGAACGGTTGACGTAGGCCTCGCCCAGCACCTGGGTGCGGATCTTCAGGCCTTTTTCGTATTTTTCGTTGCTCATTTGCGTCGCTCCCGTGGGCTCAGAGGCCGCCCATCAAGGTGTATTTGAGTTCCAGGTAATCCTCGATGCCGTACTTGGAACCTTCACGGCCCAAGCCTGAAGATTTGATGCCGCCGAACGGTGCGACTTCGGTGGAAATCAGCCCTTCGTTGATCCCGACCATGCCGTATTCCAGTGCCTCGCTCATGCGCCAGGCGCGGCCTAGGTCGCGGGTGTAGCAGTAGGCGGCCAGGCCGAATTCGGTGTCGTTGGCCATCTCGACGGCCTGGGCCTCGGTGTTGAAGCGAAACACGGCGGCCAGCGGGCCAAAGGTTTCATCCCGTGCGACCTTCATCTGCGTGGTGACGCCGATAAGCACGGTCGGCTGGAAGAAGCCGTTACCCAATGCATGGCGCTCGCCGCCGCACAGCAGTTGTGCACCGTGGGCCAGTGCGTCTTGCACGTGGTCTTCGACCTTGGCCACGGCACGCTCGTTGATCAGCGGCCCTTGGGTGACGCCATCATCGAAACCGCTGCCGACCTTGAGCTGCGAAACCCGCTCGGCCAGGCGCGCGACAAAGGCGTCGTGGATGCCGTCTTGCACCAGGAAGCGGTTGACGCAGACGCAGGTCTGCCCGGCGTTGCGGAATTTGGCGATCAGCGCGCCATCGACGGCACGCTCCAGATCGGCGTCGTCGAAGACGATGAATGGCGCGTTGCCGCCCAGTTCCAGCGAGACTTTTTTCAGGGTCGGCGCGCACTGGGCCATCAGCAATTTTCCGATCCCGGTGGAGCCGGTGAACGACAACTTGCGCACGAGAGGGCTTGAAGTCAGCTCACCACCGATGGCAATGGCATCGCCAGTGATCACGTTGAAGATGCCCGCTGGAATGCCGGCCTGTTCCGCCAGTGCGGCCATGGCCAGCGCCGAGAACGGCGTTTCCGGGGCCGGCTTGACGATGCACGGGCAACCGGCCGCCAGCGCCGGGCCGGCCTTGCGGGTGATCATCGCCGCCGGGAAGTTCCACGGCGTGATGGCCGCGACGACGCCAATCGGCTCCTTGCTGACCACAATGCGCGCATCACCCTTGTGGCTGGGAATGGTGTCGCCGTAGATGCGCTTGGCCTCTTCGGCGAACCACTCGATGAAGCTCGCGGCATAGAGGATTTCACCCTTGGCCTCAGTCAGTGGCTTGCCTTGTTCGAGGGTGAGGATTTCAGCCAGGGCGTCGGCGTTCTCCAGCATCAAGGCATGCCAGCGCTTGAGCGTATTGCTGCGCTCCTTGGCGGTCAGTGCGCGCCAGGCCGGCCAGGCTTTGTTGGCGGCCTCGATAGCCTGGTGCGCGTGCTCGGCACCGAGGTTCGGCACCCGGCCGATGAGTTCACCGGTGGCCGGGTTGAAGATGTCCTGACAGGCGCCATCCGGCGCGTCCAGCCATTGGCCGTTGATGTAGGCCTGCTGGCGGAACAGTAACGAGGCTGCTGGGCTCATGCCGGCTCCCGAGTAAAGTGGTGGACCCTGTGGGAGCAAGCCCGCTCCCACAGGGGGATTGTGTTCAACCATCAGGCCAGGGTGGGCAGCGGCCCCAGCTTGCCTTTGTGGTAGATCATCGGCGTGACCGGTTGCGCGGGCAGGATCAGGTTCTTCACCGCGCCGACGATGATCGCGTGATCACCGCCGTCGTATTCGCGCCACAGTTCGCACTCGATGATCGCCGTCGCCTTGGCGAGGATCGGGTTACCCAAATCGCTCAAGTGCCACTCGATACCTTTGGCCTTGTCCTTGCCTTTACCGGCGAAGGCATAGGCTTCGGCGGTCTGCTCGGCGGACAGCAAGTGAATCGCGAACTGCTTGCTGTCGCGCAGCACCGGATAGGTGTCGGAGCCGTAGTTGGGGCAGAACAGCACCAGTGCCGGATCGATCGACAGCGCACTGAAGGCGCTGGCGGTGATGCCGACGATGCCGCCTTCCGGGTCCAGGGTGGTGACCACCGTGACCCCGGACGGGAACGAGCTCATGACGTCTTTGTAAATGCCGGGTTCGATCATTTTCCAGGACTCCTAGCGCATCACGAAGGGATCAGGCATCGGTGCCTGGGACAGGTTGATCCACACCGTTTTCAGCTCGGTGTAGGCCAGCACCGAATCGATGCCGCTTTCGCGTCCATAGCCGCTGTTCTTGAAGCCGCCGATCGGCGCCATGGCCGACACCGCGCGGTAGGTGTTGACCCAGATGATCCCCGAACGCACGTCCCGGGCCAGGCGATGGGCACGGCCCAAATCTCGGGTCCAGATGCCGGCGGCGAGGCCGAACTGCGAGTCGTTGGCAATCGCCAGCGCTTCGGCTTCGTCCTTGAACCGGATGACCGAGGCCACCGGGCCAAAGACTTCTTCCTGCATGATCTTCATCGAGTTGCGGTCGCATTCGAACAGCGTCGGCTCGTAGAACCAACCGTCGCCCAGATTCTCCGG
The DNA here is from genome assembly GCF_047345015.1 of Pseudomonas monachiensis. Classification (NCBI taxonomy): domain Bacteria; kingdom Pseudomonadati; phylum Pseudomonadota; class Gammaproteobacteria; order Pseudomonadales; family Pseudomonadaceae; genus Pseudomonas; species Pseudomonas monachiensis. The sequence goes on along the minus strand of NZ_CP178857.1, from coordinate 3,757,182 downwards.
ACGCTTGCCACCCAGACGCAGACGCGCACCTTCGGCGATGGCATCGGCCACCAGGCCTTCGACCACGGCCAGTTGCTGCGCGGTGGCCATCGGGCCCATTTCGCTGCTGTCGTCCTGGGGGTTGCCGATGCGGATGCGCTGGGCGCGTTCCACCAGGCGGCCGACGAACTCATCGTAGATTTCGTCCTGCACCAGCAAGCGCGAACCGGACACACAGCTCTGCCCGGAGGCGGCGTAGATCCCGGCGATGGCGCCGTTGATCGCGCTGTCGAGGTCGGCGTCGGCGAAGATGATGTTCGGCGATTTGCCCCCCAGTTCCAGCGACAGCTTGGCGAAGTTCTCCGCGCTGCTGCGCACCACATGCCGCGCCGTGGCCGCGCCGCCGGTGAAGGCGATCTTGCGGATCAGCGGATGGCGGGTGAGGGCGGCACCGGTGCTCGGGCCGTAACCGGTGACAACGTTGACTACGCCCGGTGGAATCCCGGCTTCCAGCGCCAGACGCGCCAGTTCAAGAATCGTTGCCGAGGCGTGTTCCGACGGCTTGATCACGATGGTGTTGCCCGCCGCGAGGGCCGGGGCAAGTTTGATCGCGGTCAGGTACAGCGGGCTGTTCCACGGAATGATTGCGGCGACCACGCCCATGGCTTCGTGCACGGTGTAGGCAAACAGATCTGGCTTGTCCAGCGGCAGGGTGCCGCCTTCGAGCTTGTCCGCCAGGCCTGCGGTGTAGTGGAAGAACTCTGGCAGATAACCAACCTGGCCACGGGTTTCGCGGATCAGCTTGCCGTTGTCGCGGCTTTCCAGCTGCGCCAGTTGTTCTTTGTTTTCGGCGATCAGGTCGCCCAGGCGTCGCAGCAGTTTGCCACGAGCGGTGGCGGTCAAACCGCGCCAGGCCGGGCTGTCGAACGCGGTTTGCGCGGCTTGTACGGCGCGCTCGACATCGGCTTCGTCGGCATCGGGCAATTCGGCCCAAGGTTCGGCCAGCGCCGGGTTGAGGCTTTCGAAGGTCTTGCCGGACAGGGCATCGACCCATTCACCGCCGATGCACATCTGGAAGCGTGCGAGTGTCATGCAACGATCCCCTTGATCTGGTTTTGTTGGGAGTGCGCGGTCTGCAGAAACTCCAGCAACAGCTGGTTGACCAGGCGCGGCGACTCTACCGGCATCATATGCCGTTGCTCGGCGAGCACGGCAACGGTCGCACCGGGAATGCGTTCGGCCAGTTGCCTGGCCATTTCCGGGGTCGAGCCGGGGTCCAGTTCGCCGGTGGCGATCAACGTCGGCACCCGGATGCTGGCCAGGTCGTCGGCGCGGTACATGTCCTGAGTGGCGAACAGTTCATAAGTGGTCAGGTAACCCTGCGGATCATTACCGGCCAGGGTCTGGCGAATCGCGGCGATCTGCGCCGGATTCGCGGCCTGGTATTCACGGCTGAACCAGCGCGACAGCGCCGCTTCGGCATTGGCGTCCGGCCCGTGTTCGGCGGCCTGGCTGGTGCGGGCGATGACCCCGGCGCGCTGTTCGGCGCTGCGGTTGAACACGCTGTTGAGCACCACCAGGCCCTCCAGGCGTTGCGGGTAGTGCAGGGCAAACGCCCGCGCCACCAGCCCGCCCATGGAAAAACCGATCACCGTGGCCTTGGGCAATTGCAGATGGTCGAGCAGCTCCAGCAATTGGTCGGCATAGCCGAGCAGCGGCGTACCGCTTTCCGGGCGTGGGCTGGCGCCATGGCCGAGCATGTCGTAGGCGATGACGCGGTACTTCGTGGCCAGGCCAACGATCTGGCCGCCCCACATTTCTTTGTTCAGGCCCACGCCGTGGATCAAGACCACGGGCTGGCCTTGGCCGGTCGCCAGGTAACTGGTGCCAGCCGGGGTGAGTTCAGCGGTGAGCCGAATCATGGAGCGCTCCTGCAATGCCTTCTTGTTGTCGTTCTGCTGGCCGGTTACTGGGCTTTTTCGGCTGCCAGTTCTTCCAGGTCGATGTAGCGGTTGCCGATGCGCGGGTGCAGGCGGCCGCCGTCGGCGCAGCCCAGGACCACGACGATTTCGTCGGCACGGGGTGCATCTTCGATCTGCATTTCCAAAGTGATGTAGTGCGAGCGAAGGCCTTCGTCGTCCTTGTGCATCATCGGGATCTGGATCGAAGTGCCCGGGCCGCCGCGCTTGTTGGTGAAACTCAGGTAACTCTTGGCCTTGACCGCTTCGCGGTAGTGGTTACCGAAGCGCAGGGTGTGGATCACCGCCGAAGCGTGTTCGATTTCGCCATCGGCGCCGACCACCGCAGCCTTGCCGTAGGCCTCGATTTTCTCGGCACCGCCAATGATGCCCACCAGACGCTCGACCATCAGCGCGCCGAGGTCGGAGCAGTTGGCGCGGATCTGCGGTTTCAGGTCTTCGACGAAACCGTTGCCCAGCCAGGGGTTTTTCATCACCACGGCCAGACCGACCATGGTCACGGGCTTATCGGTGGCTTTGCCGCCTTCAATAAAGGTTTCTTCGACATAGCTGACGATCTTGCGGATTTCGAAACTCATGAGCTGCTCCGTAGAGGTTTTGGGTGTCTGTGCGTCTGATGGTATACCATAATACCGATAGCACAAGTCCCTGAACGGAGTTTCTGGCTGGATGGCAGGTAAAAGTTCGCGCAGTGGGCAGCAGCGGACAAACGGCGGGCACGGGTTTACGCCGGGCACAGGCCCGGCATGAGAGGGAAGAGAAGGGTAAGGAAAGGGGTCAGAGGTGAAGCAGCGTTAAGTTGATGCCTTGCGCGAAAAAAATCGCGAGCGGGCATAGTTTTTCGCCCGACACCTGGCTTTTGATCCTCGCTGCAGGTCAGCCGTAGGTAATCCGGGTTGGTAAGCAGGAACAGAGCGGTATGATCATCGAGTTGGCCATCGCCTGGCCCATGCACAGCAACATCGAAGATCAACTGATGCACTACCAGAGCGTGAAATCGATATAAACACCATGCCGCTGCATGAGATTGGTATGCGCCCGGGCATCACGTCTTGCGTGATTAAACCGGTTGTCACTTATGTATAAGCAACTGCTCGATTTCACCCCCCCGTTGTGTGGGCAGGCGCGTGAGGACACCCTTTGGCATGTGCGTATCGAACAGATCATCTATGCGCATTTTACGTACACCGCTTTATAAGAGCAGCCGACATTACGCTCACCAGCTGATCACGATCATCCGCCCAATTCCCCCTCTCGAGGAAATTCAAAAGAAAACGCGCGCATCAGAACGGCCTTGAACCCCTGCCGCACAGGGGTTGCGAGCATTTGAACAGTAAGTAAATACCCATAATGCCTGTTTGACATCATTGCCCTTTGTAAAGCCGATGAGAAAAATAGCCCCCGTTTGAAAATGCTTTCGAGCATTCGCGGCCATAAATGGGCAACCTGCCATACCCGGCCGAGCTATCAACAAGTGTGGCAGCCCCGCCTCCTTTCAAGGACGTCACAAGTAAATGGATCTTTTAACCAACCTGCCCAGCTGGGACGACATCGAACGAAATTTCGACCAGAAATTCAATGCGTTGAATGAGGGCGTTGATAACGGCTTCCAAAGCGCCCACGACGGCTGGAACGGCTTTACCCGCCGCGTCAGCAACGGCGCCACTCAAGCCTACGGGTACGTGGGCGGGCATCGGATCGATAACGTCCGCCACGCGATGGCCCTATCTGTCCCCATTATGCAGATGAACATCAGCCGCAAATGGGCGTCGATCAATATCAACGAAATTCTGCCGGTGTTGCTCAAACTGTTGTAGGAAGTTGTGATGATCGTGGGCGGTAGCGTGACGATCGGCGCAGCTCTGGGTGGAGCGGTTGGCTCGCTTGCCTTTGGTGCTGGCGCAGTGCCTGGCGCAGCAATCGGCGCCGGTGTCGGATTGCAGGTCGGTAATTTGATCATGGCAGCGCTGGGGTTGTACGCCATCACCGGTTATTTCTCGGCGGGAATCGGGCCCTGCCTATCCACGATATTTGAAGGTCTCTGTACCGCGTGGCAAGCGGAAGACGGCTTGAAAAATCCAGGCCTCGACCCGACTGGCGGTTCAGCGGCGATGATCCAGGAACGCAAAGAACGCGCAGCCAGACAGTTGGCCCAAGGGCAAGAGCAATTGGTGTTGCTGCTACTGACGGCAATTGTCACCTATCTCACCCGAGGGCAGATGAAAGCGGGTGTGGTCAACAGCCTGGAAAGTATTGCGACGAGAAGTGCCAAGCTTCGATCAGAGATTTCCAACAAGCCGTTTGCTGTATGGCTCACGAAAAACGAAAAACTACTTTTGGAGCATCCGGAGCTACAGATTAGGGGAGTGACCTCGCTGGGGAGGCTTGCGAAGGAAAAGGAGATGCGTGAGTTCTATGCTCAGCAGGATCCGAAATTCGTGGCAGTCGAAAAACAGCGAGAGCTTGCTAAAACATTCAAGCCAGTAGGATTGAGTGACCAGCAAGTCGATGACTATTTGCTTAGCGCAGAGGGGCAGAAATACTCAGCCAAACTAATTGCAGCAGACCCGACACTGACTGCTGAAGCGCTTTACAACAGGGCTCTTAATCAGATCGCCTCAGGAAGCACTGTGCCAGTAACAACTCGTATGTCAACGCCGCTGGTGAAGGTCGTACCTCAGGGCGCAGAAGGAATTTCCGACTACTCGCCTTTTTTCACCACCATGGATGAGTTAAAGGCTGCAGCTAGAAGTGATAAAACTTTAGCCGATTCGCTCGGCCTACCGGTCCTCAGTGAAGACGCTAGATATTCAATTTTTGAAATCACACCACTCGAGCCTACCGATGTTTTTGTTAGTAAGGTCGCGCCAACGGTAGAGTTCGGAGGTAAAATCACAAGAACTGGGGAAGCGGCGCAGTATTTAGTACCTAACAGAAATGAGTGGTCATCTGCTAAACTCATCGGCGAAATCGATAATTAGGAATTGCCATGAATATTCTAGCTTTAAAACAGAGCGCTATTGATCTTCGTGAGAAATTGGATTTTTACAAAGACAAAGATTCGGCCGCGCTAGCCTTATATCAACAGCTTGAACATTTAATATCAGCAGCTGAACGTGGAATGATCAAGGAAAAAATGCAAGCGAGAGATATTCCTGGATACCGTACCTTTGTCGAGTCAAATTTAGAGCAATACTCTGATCTTTCGAAAGCCTATAATAATTTCTTTATTGAACTGAATGATGGTAGAAATTCAGAGGCCTTCAAAATGTTACAAGAGATGTTAAGAAAAAGCAGATTATAAGAATGCTTGAATCGTTTGCGTGCCTTGCCGCGACTGCTACAGCCAGTATGATATTTGGGATCAGCCAACTGTCTCGAAAAAGCGGCTAACGGTGATCTTGCGTCTTGAATGATGTATCGCTGGCAAAGGAAACGATTCCCCCAGCATCGCCATTTATCTTGCCTCGGGCACCGTAGATGCAAACGAACGACCTGCAGTATCTCGACAACCAATCTTGGCTATTCGCTTCCCACGCTCACATCGAGCAAAAGCCGCAAAACTCATTGTCGAAGTCGACAATTAGGAATGCATTTGGATACGTCATTATTGAAACAAGCAGCTCTGGATTTATGTAAAAAGCTTGAATTTTACAAGTTGACAGATCGCTCTGTACTAGCTTTGTACATACAGATGGAACCTTTAATTTCAGCAGCCGAAAATGAGATGATTCAGGAAAAACTCGAACCTCGAGATATCCCAGGCTATCGGCTGTATCGCTGATACAGATCTGCAACAATATGACGATCTCTCGAAAGCCTATAGTAAGTTCTATGTTGAAATTACCGACAGTAGGAATACGAAGGCATACAAGATTATCCAACAGATGCTAGACAAGGCTCCTTGATTTGACAAAATAAACGACCTACCGGTGTCTTGCATCTTGGATGATCGGTCGCTGGCACAGGTACCGTACCGATGCCTTCCTCCCAAAAATGTGGTAGTCGTTTTTGATTTGTTATTTATCGCCTGTTTCCGAGCCAACCATTAGACCTTCCCGGCGCTGTTCGATGAGGCATGGCGGTTGCAAGAGTTGGCCGCAACACAGCTGTTGAACGGAAGTGGGAGTCATGTCCGCCACCTCTGTAATGACTTCAATTGGACATTTATAACCGAAGCGTTTACGAGGGCGAATATTCATTTGGTAGGAAATGGCGTCCAAAAGCTTCCTGGCTGTGTACCGACAAGTCCGTACCCTTGGGCCACTACTGTAAATTCGGCGCCGGCGCCTGGATCAGTGTTTCGCACTGCCGGCAGGCCCATTTCCCCCGAACGTGCTGTTCGACGGTGAACACGCCCGGCGTGTAGTCCAGCTTCTCGCTGACGTCTTCACCGATGCGCTGAAGCTGGCAGCCGCAAGCGCACTGAGTGTTGTCCGGCTCGTGATGGATCACAGTGCGTGGGAACTGCAACGAAAGCCGGCAATGTTGCGGGTGATTGATCCCGGTAAATCGGTAGCCACTTGCGGATCACGTTGGCGCTGATGCCGTGATGATGGCTACGCTGGAAATCGTCGCCCCGGGTTGCAGGCATTCCTGGACGACCTGGGCTTTGAATGGTTTGGGGTAAGAGCTTCGTTGGCGCATGAAAATCATGGTGATAAGGGCGATCGCGTCCGCTTAAAAATATGCGGACACCATCGCCCCTGATGCTGGAGTTCGGTAGATGACTTGGCCGCACGCTTACTTGACGTCGCCATTCACCTACAGGTTGCCGTTTACAGTGACCTACGGGATATCCAGAGTCGCTGAAGGTACCTTCACCACCTGTTCACCGGCTTCAAGCGTGATACTCCGGCCAGGCGGTTAGGGGTTATTTCGTGTCGGGCTGTGATCAGGTAGTTGCCACCGTGCAAGCACCCACGTTGTAATTTTTCAAGTTGAAAAACTCGAGGGGCGTGGCTGTATAAAGGTCGTCAGGCTTACTTGATGAAAGCTACAAGACCTTGCGCCGTTGCCTACGGTTACGCCAGAATCCGCCGGCTTGTGCGCCTGGGGCCCGCTCGGTAACTTGATTCGCATCACTGCCCATCAGTGATCGGGTTTAGCAGCCCGTTGATGTCAAGACGCATGATGTCTCTATCAAACAGGTATCCCATACCTGCACTTGATGGTGGCTGTGCGCAGGGCGCTTCGGCGCGCCGATTTCTTGGCTCATCGGTCTGCTAACCTGCGCACAGCTGCCTCCCCATCGTTTAGCAGCGAACGGGTTGTAGCCTCACTCTTATGAGGAAGAGCCAATGTTCAAGGTCACCCCCAACCCGCCGGACACCGATCCGGCATCCCCGTACGAACCCGACTCAAACAAACTCAACGAAGCCGCCGAGCGCGCCCTCGATTTCCACTTCCCCTCGACTGCCGATATCAAAGCCACGCCGCGTACGGTCAGCACTCTGTTTGCCGTCGACCCGCAGGTCGATACCGAAACCTTGGTGGTTTACCTGGTGGAGACGTTGGCCTCGGTGGATGTGATGGTCCACCAGTTGGTGGATCATCTGGATGGAGAGTCGCGCAATGCGCTGCTGGGGATTTCCAACAGTGTGATGTTGGCGGAGATCACGGCGAATCGGGTGCTGGATCAGATTGATCCGCCTGCGTAGGTTCGGTTCACTTGAGAGAGTGGGTTGCTCACGGTGATGCGCGGCGGTTTTTTTTGGGCTGCTGCGCAGCCAACGGGGGCAAGCCCCCTCGCCACAGGTTTTTCAGCGTTTGTGCTGATAGCTCATCAGGACTTCGCCTCCTTGGTCCCCAGCACATCGCGAATGTTGTCCACCACATTGCTGTCCTTGATCACATCATTGAGCCAACCCTCGAGCGGCATGTTGCCCCATTTGATCGCGCGTTCGATCAGGTAGGGGACGGGGCTCTGGGGTTCGGTCTGCTTGAAGAACTGCGCGATGCCAGCCAGCAGGGTGAACGCTTCGTCGCGGGTTTGCGGAGTGGTGCGCAGCGGCGTGACGGGGATGTCTTGCTGGGTCTGGGTCATTGCGGCACCTGCAGGTTGTGCGCCAGCGCTTTCGGCGACGGTCGGGGTGGGCGCGACAGGGGCCGGGTTCAGTTCGATACCGCGATCCTTTAGCAGTTTCTCGGCCAGTTGCCCGGCGCGGGACAGCACGTCATGGAGCCCGGCAAAACTCGGCGCGTCGTGGCCGAACAGCCTGTCGGCAGTGCTCTGCAGTTGCTGGCAGGCCTTCAGGCTGGCGGCGATTTCGCTGGCTTTCTGGCGCAGGTGATCGGAGTCGGTCAGCACCACCGAACGCTGGAACACCTCGGCGTTGATCTTGCCTTCGTCGAGGGCGGCGCGCATGGCCTGGGGGTTCTGCAACGCCAGGTTTTCGACATGCCGGGATTCGTCATAACGCAGCAGGCCGTACTGTTGGCCCTGGGTGATCGGCAGTCCGCCCACCACATCCGTCAGGGTGGTTTTCATCCACGCCAGGCGGGCAGCGCGTTCATCGACCCCATCCTCGAGGGAAGGGAAGAGGCCGGTCCAGAAATTGTCCAGCAGGCGTTCGGCCAGGGTCAGACCGAAGGTGATACCGGTGAAATGGTACTTGTGCGCCAGGGCTTCGCTGAGCCAGGCGACGAGCATCAGGTCCTTGCTCTGTCGAGCCAGGCCCTGGGCTGCCAGGGTGAGGGTCAGATCCCAGTCGGATGACTTCAGATCGGTTTGCCAGTCACCCTGGGTCAGGTAATCGGGGTCTGCTCGCCGTGCTTCTTTCACCTGATCGAACAAGGTGGAAAAGCTCAGGTCTTCGCCGCTCCCCTCATTGATGGGCGCGGTCAGTTCGGCCAGCGAAAGGTCGTTGAGAAATTCAGACATGGGAAACTCTGATCAGACTAAAAGAACACCGCGCCCGCCGGGCAGGCACGGTGCCGAAAACGAGCCGCGTGCGCGGCCCGTCATTGCAACGGTGTTATGCGAAAACCTTGTTCGCGGTGCGATCCCAGCCACCGGTGACGTTACCGCCGCCCTGGCCATCGGCACGGCTCTGCTGGGTGTAGGTGGTCTTGATGCGGGCGAAGTTGAAGCTGATTTCTTCGATCGGCAGATCGCCAACCGATTTGTCTTCACCGTTCTGGCTGCCACCGGCGACTGCTTTGACCGACGACACCACGACTTCTTCCAGGTTGATGGTCAGGTAGGTGACCTTGTCACCACCGGCACGGTTCACGTTCAACTGGATCTTGGCGATGTGCGTGCCTTTGCAGCAGGCTTCGAACAGCTTGGCGGAAGCCTTGTCCACGGCTTTGCGGATGCTGAAGTCGCTCAACGCAACACGCTCCGACGAAGCACCGCCCGATGAGCTGGCCGTCGCGGAAGTCGCCTGGGTTGCGCCGTACTCGTAGCCCAGCACTTCGATCCAATCCTTGTGTTTGTCGTCCAGAACTTCACCTGGAATGCCGTCGATCTGGATGTATGCGTCAAATGCCATTTCTATTTTCTCCTTACCTTCATTTAAAGGGATGTCACCTGCAAACAGGTCGCAGCCCTTCGTTTTAACCTCTTCGAAACAATCAACAGAGGTGTCTTATGCCGGCCCGGGCCTCTCGTCGAGATGACCCGGATACCGGTATTTCTTCACAAGGCGCGCATGCTCAGTTGAGTGCCCGCACTTCGATTTCTACTCGCCGGTTAGGCTCAAGGCAGCGGATCAGCAGGGCCCTTGGCTGCTGCATGTCGCACTTGACCAAGGGCTTGTTGCTGCCTTCGCCGACGGCTTCGACCAGCTCGCCGGGTACGCCTTTGCCCACCAGGTAGGTCTTGATGGTTTGTGCCCGCTGTTTGGAAACCTGCAGGTTGCCCTGGGGATCGCCGAGCTGGTCGGCGTGCCCGGCGATAATGATTTTTCCGATGTTCGGGGTGCTGAGCAGCTTGCCGGCGATCGCGCTGAGCTGGCTCTGGCCTTCAGTCTTCAGGCTCTGGAAGTCCGCACGGGCGAAAGCGAACAGGGTGTCCGACTCCAGCGTGATGGTTTCGATCGAGCGCAACGACTGGGTCAGCAGGCTGTTGATGTAGTTTCGCGAGCTGGAGATCAGGAACGCGTTGTCGAGGATCCGCGGCACGTCCGGCTCGTGGATCTGGTCGCTGTAGAAATTGATCTGACGGCTGGCGAACTCATAGTCCGAAGCGGCGACACTGGCATTGCCGACCTGACGGGCAATCGCCGGGTACCAGTAATCCGGGATTTTCGCTTTCAGGAACGCCGGGTCGGCCTTTTCCCGTTGTGCACGGGACAACATGACGTAGGTGTCCAGCGTTGCCTTGCCGAAACCGGCGATGGATTGCGCCCGGTTGTCATTGGGCAGGGCCTTGGGTTCGACGCTGTCCACGCCGGTCACGGGCATCAACTCTTTGGCGTTGCGCTGATAGACCTTGAGCGTGGTCAGCAAATACAACGAGCGGGTCAGGTTGTCGGCCGTGGGCTTGAGCATCACGCTTTCCAGGCGGTCGAAGTAGCGGCTGCGCACCAGTGGTTCTACCTTGTGGCCTTGATAGAGCCCCAGGCGCATGCGCAGCGGCACACCTTCGTCGTGATGCTGCGCGTAGTAGTGCGCGGTCCAGAAGCGCAGGCGATCGAGGGTTTGCCAATCGGTGTACTGAGCGGGTACAGAACGGTTGTCGATGCCAGCCTGGGTCAGTTCTGCCGAGAGGCTTTGCAGGGTGTTTTTGTTGTTGACGTATGACCAGCCCAACAGGCTGCACAGCAGCACCGCGACCAGTGCGGCACCGCCGATCCAGGTCGCCCGGCGCCGACGCTCGCGGTGGTTGGTGGTGTACAGCGCCACCAGATGCTGGTCGGGAATGATGACCTTGCGGAACAGACTGTTGATGAACAACGGGCGCGTCTGCGCGTGACCGTTGGCGATCTCCCGATCACCTTCCAGGGAAAAGCGCTCGGTCACCTGACGTGCGTGTCCGCCCAGTTCCGGCTGGTCTGCGTCCAGTGCACTGGTGAAATAGAAGCCGCGCAGCAGTTCCGCACTTTGATAAGGGTTGGCGCGCAACAGGGCATCGACGAACAGCTGAAGCCGTGGCTTGAGGGCTGCCAGTTCCAGCGGGAACCGATACACCGCCGAATCCTGCCGGGTGATCTGGATGTCTTGAGTGACCAACTGCTGGCTCGCCACCTGGTGCCAATAGCTGACCAGCTCGTCCATCGCGACGCCGAAACGCTGCCCCCAGTCGGCCTGCTCATAGCCCTTGTGGGAGAAAGTCTTGCCCATGACTTCGCCGCGTGCGGTTTCATCGAGTTGGCGATAGAAGGGCGCAAAACCCGGCACCAGGTCGCACTTGGTGAACACCAGGTACACCGGCAGGCGCACTTCCAGCAGGGCATGGGTTTCCTGGATGCGTTCGCGCAGGCGCTTGGCGATGCGCTCCTGATCTTCGAGCGAGGCTTGCAGGATGTCGTGGATGCTGACGGTGACGATCAGGCCATTGAGCGGTCGGCGCTGGCGATGCTGGCGCAGCAGTTGCAGGAAGGCCCGCCATTTGCCGGCCTCTTCCTGGTTGTTCATGTAGCGGCCGGCGGTGTCCAGCAGCACGGCTTCGGAGCTGAAGAACCAGTCGCAATTGCGGGTGCCACCCAGACCGGCGACTCGCACGCCCTCACGCTCGGCGTAAGGGAAGTTGAGGCCCGACTGGTAGAGCATGGTGCTTTTGCCCGCTGCTGGCTGACCGACCACCAGGTACCAGGGCAGGGCATACAGCGCATCCTTGGGGTTGCTGCCCCGTGGCTTGTTGCTGTGCAAGCGCTCGATACTCTGCAACAGACGCTCGCGCAACAGGCTGACTTCTTCGCGATCCGCCGGGCTCGCGTTCAACACCGCCTGATCGGCATCCTCGCGCAGCAGGCCTTCGAGGTTGTGATGCCGGGACACGCCCCGATAGAGCAGCAGCACATAACCGGCGGACAGCACCAGGAACACACCGATGCCGGTCAGCAGGCTGTTGAGCGAACTGAAATCAAATGCACGCCCGAGGCCCCACACCACGAAGATCGTGAGGAAAAAGCACACCCCCAGGATGTAGGGTTGATAGCGCAAGAAGTAATACTTGATCTTGTTCATACAGGCTTCGAATCCAGGGCATCGACAAAACGGTCGATAACGTCACCCAGAGGGCGGTCGATTTCGGGAAAGGCGTGTGTGCGGTGGTGCTCGTCAAAGGCATCGAAGGACGCCAGTACGTCGTAGCTCTGCGAACGGTCACTGATGCCTGTCAGCACGCGGTAGGCGTCGCTGGTCTGACGCGATGCAAAACAGATCAGCCGGGGACGCATGAAGTCGTCCGCCAGCAGGCTGATCTGCGGCACGGCACGTTCCGGGGTCATTTGTGTCAGCCAGGTGACCCACAGATCGGCGGTCGGATTTTTCAAGCCCCGTTCCGCCGGCAAGGGCAGGGCGATGCCGATGGGCGTCGCATGAGCCAGGTGCCGCCTGAGGGCTTGAAGCCGGGTCAACACGGCGTTGGTGACGAATTCCGGGTAGGCGCCTTCGAGCGCGGTGCTGATATCGCGCAGGTTGAAGTTCACCAGGAACTTGTCATGCACGCGCCGGAACAACTCGAAGTCCTGGCCTTGCAACGGGCGCAGGGCCTTGATGCGGTCGAACAGCACCGAGGTGCTTTCGCCCTGGACGGCCAAGTGCAGCAACGGCCTGATCTGCCCGCTGAACAATTCGCCGAGGGTGAACGGATTGACCAGAGGCTCGGCTTCGCTGGCCTTGAGGGTCTGGAAAATGAAAAACGGATAGCGCCGTCCACTCGAATCCCTCGAGCTGATCAGCCCGCCCAGCAACCAGTTGCCGCTGCGTGCGCGGTAGCTGAAAAAGCACAGCGGCAACCCGTCGAACAGTTCGCGCCAGTCTTCGCGATGCTGCAGGGCGGCCAGCGCGCCTTGCAGCCAGCTATCGAACTCGCAGACGTCGTCGCCCGCACCTTGCAGGCTGACGAAGTCCGGGCTCGCGGGCACCTTGCCGAAACAACCGATCATTGGGCGGTTCCCAGGCTCAAGGTTCGGCGGCTCACAGCGCTTGACCTTCTTTGGCGTTGAGCGCGCTCAATGCCTTGACGTTGGCCAGGTCCGTCAGCTTGACGCCGCCGTAGTTGCGCACGGCGAGGCTGACCGGACCACTGCTGGTGTTCCAGCTGAAGCGTTGCTGGATACCGTCCAGATCGTTGACCCGCGCGCTGTCGTTCATCCGCAGCAGGCCCCAACGGCCCGGGTAGTCGAACACCGTGATGCGTTCGCCGGAAAGGGTGACCACATCCAGGCGAGCACCCGGCGTGGTGGTCGTGCCCGGCCACGAGAAGCGGCTCCAGCTGGTCTTGCCGTTGCGGTAGTGCTGCACCTGGCCGTCGAGGGTGAAGATGATGTCGGTCAGGTTGGCGGAAGGTTCGAGCATGATCTCGAAGCCGTTGTCGCGGTCAGACAGGCTGGCGATCACCTGGCCCAACGAGCTGGCCTTGTCGATGCTGTTGACCATGTTCGGGTTGACCAGCGGCGTTGCCTTGCTGTTGCTGCTCATCCCCAGGCCTTCGCCACCGGACAGATTGCCGATTTCGTTGCGCTTGAAGTTCGGCAGCAGCCCGGATTCGGGGTCGACGAAACGCTGCAGATCCTTGACCGACGCTTCGTTGCGGCTGCCGGGCGCAATCGGGTAACGGTGCGCCATGACCTGTTCCCACGGCTTGGCAATCTGCTGTGCCCAGGCTTTGGCAATCTGCTGGCCAGCCGGGTCGCGCAGGGTTTCCCAGGCAAACTGGATCGGTGAGCTGAACAGGCCTTGCAACGAAGTGGACAGACCGCCCTGGCTGGTGTCGACGGTGGTCTCGACATAGTTGCGCACACTGGTCACTTCACTTGGCAGCCCTTCGAGGGTTTCGCTGATTAGCTGCTTGCTGCTTTTGCCAACGTCCTGGGAGCGCTGGATATTGTTCATCCGCACCTTGAGTTTGCGCAGGGCCGCGAGGTAACGGTCCATGATCGTGCTGTCGGCGCCTTCGGCGTTTTGCACCGCAAACACCCGCGACACTGGCTCGAAGCGCTTGGCCAGGCTGCCGTCGTCGACCGCTGGCAAAGGTGAAGTCAACGTGCTTGGCGATGCATTTTTCCCGTCGAAAATCCCGGTGACGCTGCTCCAGAATCCGTCATCGGGCTTGATGCCCGCTGGCAGGGTTTCGCGAGGGGCAGGGACATCCCATTGGGTGTTGTCGTTGACCGCCGCCAGGAGGATTTTCACCGGCGAGTTCTGCACGTCGCTGAGCAGCGACAGTTGCTGGGTCGCATTGGCCATGTCGGTGAAATGGCGAATACCGACGCTGTCGATGAGGGTGTACCAGGCTTGCGTGTAGTCGCGCTTGTAGCGCGTCATGAATTCACGGATGAAGTTGGCCTTCTGCACGATGCTGTCGGCGCCTTCGCCGTCGAGCACCCAGTCCGATTCGTTTTGCAGGTTGCCCGACACCAGTTTGATCAGCTCTGGCTTGACGAATTGCTCCCAGCCCTGGCGGGTGAAAATCGCCGGAACCGCTTCGGTGCCGTACAGCAACTGGCGGCCGGGCATTGGCACCAGGTCGCTCAAGCCAACGGCCGGGAACTGACGGCCGGATTCGAGTTGCAGGCGCAGGTATTCACGGTCCACCAGCGAGCTGGAAATCATGAAGGACTTGAGGCTGTTGCGGGTTTCGCTGATGAGCTGCTCGTTGCGCGACAAGGTCGGTGCCTGGCCATTCTTGAGCAATTGCACATAGACCGGCGAGTTGTCCTGAATCACCGCCGTGCTGACAGGATTGTCGGCACTGGCAGTATTGGCCCAGGCCACCGGCAATGCAGCGCCGACGAATTCAGGGTCTGGATGGGTGCCCGGTTGCGTGAGCATCAGGTAGAGCTTCAGCGCGTTGTAGGACTCGATGATGGACGCGACTTGCCGCTCATCCAGCCGGCCGAGCATTTCCTCGGACAGCGAAAGCCCACCGGTGGTCGCCGACAAATCAGCGGCATCGCTCGCGGTGGCAGGGTTGCGCAGTGCCGTCAGCGCGTCCCCCCGTGCCTTGTTGGCGGCACCCTTGGCGGCACCGGTCAGGCGGCTGGCAACATCACCGCCACTGCGCGGCAGGTTGTTCAAGCGCACCGGCAGTTTCTGGCCCTGCACGCGGGCCTTGAGCGAGTCGGCTTTGTTTGACGCAGGCACAAAGCTGTTCTGCGCATCCATGGTCTTGGCGAACTCATTGAAGGCGCGCATCTGCAATTGCAGTTGCAAGGTGACCGGTTCCAGCGCCTGGGTACGCAGTTGCTGCAAGTAGGCGGCCTGCGCGACGCGGTAGATGTCATCACCACGATAAAGGCCTGCGCCAAGTTGCAGCGGCACGCCTTTGGCACGGTGCTTCTCGATGGCCGAGAGTTGCTCGTGCAGCAGTTCCAGGCCTTGGCCCGAAGCGAGCAACCCGGCACGCTCCGGGGACTGTTGCAGCTCGGTCAGTTGCCCGCGCAATGTGGCCAGCCATTGGCGGTTGTTCTGGAACGACAGGCCTTGCCAGCCAATGAACGCAACCCCGGCCAGTACCGCCAGGCCCAGCAGGGCAGGGCTGGCGGAGGTGTTCTTGCCCAGGCGCGACTGATAGAGGGTCAGGTCACGGTCGGGGAAGATCACCCGACGGAACGTATCGGTGATGAAGTAGCTGCGGTCGCTGATTTTCTTGCCGCTGCTTGGCTGCGGTTGCTCATGTTCCGCTTGCAATGCAAACGACTCGGCCAGGTCGTCTTCATACACCTGGCTCAACTGCTGGTCGGTCTGCAAGGCGCTGGTGAAATACAGCCCGCGCAGCAACAGTGGCGCACCGCTGCGACCGGTCTCGGCGAAGTGCTGGAGAAACTGCTCCAGCACCCCCGACAGCTCGGCGAAATAGTTCGGGAAGTTCAGCAGGGCGCTGTTGGCATCGGCGCCCAAGGCAATCATCTGGGCGTCGACGTGACGGCGAATATGGCCGTGCAGGTTGGCCAGCTTGGCATCCAGCACCGGGCGCAAGCCCTGGTTGCGGATCTCGGACAAGCCGAAGGTCATGCCCAGCGGTTGCTGGCGCTCGTTCAGGTCCAGGCCTTCAAATGCCTGGCTGAAGCCCGGCAGTTGATCGGTCTTGCTCAGCATCAGGTAGATCGGCGGACTGGCGTCCAGGCAATCGTTGTATTCCTCGATGCGCGACACCAGTTGGGCGGCCAGTTCGTTGCGCTCGGCGGCGCTGCACGCCAGCAGTTCCGGCAGGCTCACCACCAACACCAGACCGTTGACCGCGGCCTTGCTGCGCTGCTTTTTCAGCATGCGCAGGAAGGCGGCGAATTCGCTGGCCGACGGGTCGTCCCGCAGGTAGCGACCGGCCGTGTCGATCATCACGGCCTCGGGGCTGAAATACCAATCGCAATGCTGGGTGCCGCTTTGGGTGTCATTGGCGCTGCTGGCAATGCTTGCGGACAGGCCCGAACGGGTCAGCAACGAGGTCTTGCCCGCTGCCGACATGCCGATGACCAGGTACCACGGCAAATCGTAAAGCGCCGACGAACCGCCGCCACCGGCCGAACGGTCGGCGCGCAGCATGGCGATGGCATGCTTGAGGCGTTCGCGCAGCACTTGCTGATCGCGGAATTCACCAGTGGATTTGAGCGAACGATCGACTTCGATCTGCACCAGGTTTTCAAGGTTGTGCTCGGCGCGGATGCGCTTGTACTGACGCAGCACAATGATCAGCAGGTAGAAGGCGCTGACGATCGCCATTGCCTCCAGCGCATAACCGCGCAGCCAGCTCACGTGCGGGGCCACGAACCAGCAGACCGCCACGCTCGCCAGCCACAGGACGGGAACGAGGAACCAAAAACTTTTCAACGAGCGCAATAATGTCTTCATGTCTTCCTGACTCGATTACCTGACCTGTTTTCAGGCACTGAACAGCTGGCTGATTTGTTCGGACAATGCGGCCAGGTCTTTGCCCAGCAACCAGTCCAGCGTCAGGTAGACACCCGCGCAGACCAGCGCAATCAGTGCCAGGTAGAGCCAGAGGGGCACCTCATGGCGCAGCATCTGCGAGACCTGGTCGGGCAACGCCCAGTCAGGCGAGAGGGCCTTGGGGGTCTTGCGAAAGCGCGCGATGTCCTGGCCCAGGGTATTGGCCAGGTAACGCAGCTGGTCCTTTTGCCCGAGGCTGAACTTGCCTTCGAAACCCAGGGCCAGGCACAGGTGGTAAACCTCGAGCACGTCGAGGTTCTGTTTGACGTCGCCACGCAGTGCATCGATTTTTTCGAAGAAACCTTCGCCGGCCAGGTGCACGCCGAAATAGCGGAACTGCAGCGGCTGCAATTCAAAGTGCCGGCGCAACTCGTTGTCCCCGGAGCGCAACACGCTTTCATCGAGGAAGGCACACAGGGCGTACTGGGTGTCTTTCACCTGTTCAACGCTGTAGTTGGCGCCACGGGCATCGCGTTCCAGCGCCTTGAAGAAGGTGTCGACGCTCGCCTCGAAGGCGCTGACCGAAGTCACCTGGCGACCCTTGCGCACGATCAGCGCCATGCTGATGAAATCCTGCACCAGATCTTTGAGGGTCGGTTTTTCACGGGCGGCCGCAACGGCGCCTTGCAGTACGGCTTCGGTCATTTGAGTACCGCCATCAGTTCAAGCTTGAGGTTGGTGAACGCGCTGGGCGCATAGAAAGAGATGGCCTGGGCACTCATCATTCGCTCGTACACCCGGCCATGGGGTTCGATGGAGAAGTAGTGATTGTCCAGTCGCACCGGAATCGCATTGGGCAGGCGTGTCGAGTGATTGAGGGTGACCCCCGGCATGGCGCTGTTGACCACCACTTCGATGTCTTCCGGCGAGCCGACCTTGAACGCTCGCGGCACCAGTTCCAGCAGGCTCGCCCCCGGCATGTCGGCGTGCACGGAGATGTAGAAGTCCGCCTCCGCCAGTCGTGAGTCGTGCAACTGCCCTTGCCAGTACGAGGGTTTGGTCTGGGTCAGGTTGATCACCACACACTGGTTCGGCACCACGTTGTCGAGCAGCACGCGAATCATTTCGTCGAGCTTGACCAGCGAGGCCGCCGGGTCGTGGTGGTCGTACTCGGGGATGTCGTTGAGCTGGGTGTCCAGCGAGAACGTCAGCAAGCCGCCGGCGAGTTCGGCCAGGAACAGATACAAGCGCTCGGGGTGCAGGCGCGGATGCGCGAGCAGGTGGGCCAGGGCCGGGTGGGCACGGTTCACCGTGTTCAACAGCCAGAACAGGGTCACGTCGCTGGAACCGAACTCGGCGATCTGGTCCGCGCGCTCGCGACGACGGCCCGACAGCGCCTTGCTCTTGGATTGCAGGGCGCCGAGCAAACGCTTGCCCAGTCCGATCAGGGTGTCGTGGGTGCCCAGGTGCAGCGTCGGGTGCACAAAATGCCCGTCGAGGTTGAAGCCACCGATGTTGTTGCGCGACAGCCGGGCAATCGGGCACCAGGTGTAGCCATCGAGGTTGTCGCCGTCGATCAGCATCACCACGTTCAGGCGCAGGCTGGTGATTTCGTTTTCCAGGTCGCCTTCGTTGAGGTCCGGCAAGGTGTCGAACTGCTTGCGAAAGCGTCGCCCGGTCTTTTGTTCCTGGCCGTCTTCGACGTAATTCAGGCCGAAGGGCTCCGGCAGCTTCAGCGCGGCGTAGACCTTCAGGTCGTTACCCTTGAGCAAATCCTTCAAGTCACGAGCCGCCGGCAGCGGGTCGTGCTGCGGTGCGTCGAACAGGCTGCCGTCGGGAAACACCAGCTTCAGCCGCTTGAGTTGCAGGGAGCCGGTGGCGAGGGCTTCCTCGTCCACTTCCAGCAACTGCACGCCCCAGTGAAAAGGCGTGTTGCGCAGGGTCGCCTGCGCCAGCTGATGCTGGTGGAACTCATCCTGATACTGGAAATGTTGTGGCAAAAGGAACATGCCTTCGGACCACATCACCCGGCTTTGCTTACTCATTGAGCGCCTTCCAATAATGAATTCAATTTCGAGTCCACGGCTTTTTGCGCAGAGCCAACGGCTTTGTCCTGGACCTTTTGCACCACGGCGTCCTGAACACGTTCGGTCAGTGTCGGTTCGGCAGACGGGTCGGGCTGGGCGGTGGCCTTAGCCAGTTGCTCCTGGGTCTTGGGTTTGTCCAGGACATCGACACCGCTGACGGCGGACACGGTGTTGTTGTCCACCAGCACCCGCAGACCGTCGGAGGAGAACCAGATGCCGTCCTTGCGCAGGGAGTTGGCATCAAACGCGACCTTCCAGTGGCTGTTCTCGTCGGTGCGGAAAAAAGCCGCGACACCGACATAGCCCGCCGCCTTGTTCAGCGGCCACTTGTCGACTTGCCCCATGCCCGGCAACAGGGTGATTTCGCGGTTTTCGATCAGCGTATTACCGAGAGCCTTTTGCGGGTCGTCCCACAGCGAGTCGGCATCCACCGAGGCAAAGCGCTCCAGCGACGTCAGCTGGTACACGCGCAGCACCACCGAAAGCGGTTTGCCGGACGCGTCGGGATTGAGCTGGTTACCGCCGTCGGACGTCAGGATGACTTTCTCGTTGTCGTCGAACAGCATGTCGCCGGCCCACGTGTCGTCCACGCGCTTGCCGACCCGGTCGGTGACGCCACAGGCGCTCAGTACCGCCATCATCGCCACCGCCGTCAGGCATTTGGCCAATGCCGTTTTCGCGGGACGCTTCCCTGAATATCTCTTGTCCATGACCACTACCTGTAAATGCCCGATCAGTTCAGGCGATAGGCGAAATCGCCGTCGCTGCCCAACTCGATGTTCAAACTCTGAATCGGTTTGTCCTGCGCCATGCGCTCCAGCACCCGTTGCGCCAGTTCCGGCATCAGGGTCTTGGACAGAATGTTGTCGATGTTGCGGGCGCCGCTGTCGACTTCCGTGCAGCGCGAGGCAATGGCCTTGACCAGCGCCTCGTCATAGCTCAGGACAGCCTGATGATTACGCTCGAAGCGCTGGCGAATGCGCGCAAGCTTGAGTGCGACGATGCGCTCCAGAATCGCGTCCTTGACCGGGTAGTAGGGGACGATGGTCAGGCGGCCGAGGAAGGCCGGCTTGAACACCTGGTTCAATTCGTCACGCAGCCCTTCGACGATATCTTCCGGCGTCGGTTGCGGCTGGGCATTGAGGCACCACTGCATGATGCGGTCGGTGCCGGTGTTGGACGTGAGGATGATCACGGTGTTGCGGAAGTTGATCTCGCGACCTTCGCCGTCATCCAGCACGCCTTTGTCGAACACCTGGAAAAACAGTTCGAGCACGTCCGGGTGGGCCTTTTCCACTTCATCGAGCAGTACCACGCTGTAAGGCTTGCGCCGCACGGCTTCGGTCAGCACGCCGCCCTCGCCATAGCCGACATAACCCGGAGGCGAACCCTTGAGACTGGAGACGGTGTGGGCTTCCTGGTACTCGGACATGTTGATGGTGATGACGTTACGCTCGCCGCCGTACAGGGTGTCGGCCAGCGCCAGTGCGGTTTCGGTCTTGCCGACGCCGCTCGGGCCGAGCAACAGGAACACGCCGATCGGTTTGTTCGGGTCTTCCATGCGTGCGCGGGAAATCTTGATGCGCTTGCCGATTTCCTGCAGTGCGTGGTCCTGGCCGAGCACCCGTTCGCCCAGCAATGCCGGCAGGCGCTGCACGGTGTCGATTTCGTCGCGCAGCATCTTGCCCAGCGGGATGCCGGTCCAGCCGGAGATCACTTCACCGATGGTGCCGCCATCCACCAGGGCATGCACCAGCGGTTGCTCACCCTGGACGCTGGCCAGTTCGGCGCGCACCGCGGCAATCTCCTGGGTATCCGGTGCCTGATTTTCCGGATGGCTGAGGGCGCCGAGTTTTTCCACCAGTTGCAGCTCGCGTTGCCATTGCTGTTCGAGGGCATCGCGGGCCTGCTGTTCGCTCAGCAGTTCGGTGTTGAGGGCGGTCAGGCGGCGGGCATGGTCGCTGCCTTTGGCGGCTTCCTGTTGCAGTACCGAGATCTCCGCCTGCAGATTGTCGATCTGGCGCTTGCAGTCTTCCAGCGGCCCCGGCTGTGCCGATTGCCCCAGGGCGACCCGGGCGCAAGCGGTGTCCAGCACACTGACGGCTTTGTCCGGCAGTTGGCGCCCGGTGATGTAGCGATTGGACAGGCGCACGGCCTGCACCAGCGCTTCGTCCATCACCGTGACTTTGTGATGTTCCTGCATCTTGGCCAGCAGGCCGCGCAGCATGTGGATCGCCTTGTCTTCGTCCGGCTCTTCGACCTTCACCACCTGGAAGCGACGGGCGAGGGCGGCATCTTTCTCGAAGTACTTCTTGTACTCGGCCCAGGTGGTCGCCGCGATGGTGCGCAATTCGCCGCGAGCCAGGGCTGGCTTGAGCAGGTTGGCGGCATCGTTCTGCCCGGCCTGGCCGCCCGAACCGATCAGGGTGTGCGCTTCGTCGATGAACAGAATGATCGGGTGCAGGCTGCGCTTGGTTTCTTCGATGACTGACTTGAGGCGGTTTTCGAATTCGCCTTTCACCCCGGCACCGGCTTGCAACAAACCGAGGTCCAGGGTATGGATGGCGACACCTTTGAGCACCGACGGCACGTCACCCTGGATGATGCGCAGGGCCAGGCCTTCGACCACGGCGGTTTTGCCGACGCCAGCCTCACCGGTGAGGATCGGGTTGTTCTGGCGGCGGCGGGTGAGGATGTCGACCATCTGCCGCACCTCGAACTCGCGACCCAGTACCGGATCGATCCGGCCTTCGCGAGCGCTTTGCGTGAGGTTGATGGTGTACTGATCGAGGGCCGGTGTCTTGCCGTTGCCTTTGACCGGGCTGGTGTTGGCGGCTTCTGCAGTGCCCAGCGGTTTGGCCAGGGCCGATTCGGCGCTGCCTTCCACCAAGGCGTTGAGGTTCACGCGCAAATCGTCGGCGTTGATCTTCTCCAGCTCGGCCGCCCCCGCGATCACCACCCGGCGCAGTTCGTCGTCATCGAGCAAAGCCTGCAACAGATGACCGGTGCGGATCTGTGCCTGGCCGAACTCGATGGAGGCCAGGACCCACGCCTGTTCGATCATGCGGGTCAGGTGCGGCGACAGCGCCGGGGTGCGCGTATTGCCCTTCTTGAACGTCCCCAGTGCCGTCACCAACTGCGCCTGCAAGCGCTCAGGCACCACGTCGTAATGACGCAGGATGGCCGGCAGGTCGTTGTCGTGGCCGTCGAGCAATTGCAACAACAGGTGCTCGATTTCGACATCGTAGTGGTGTTCCGACAGACACAGTGCCGCGGCGCTTTCGGTGGCGGTACGGCTGGTGTCGTTGAGCTTGGCGAACAGGGACTTCAGGTTCACAGGGAGATCCCATCAAAAGGAATGTGGAAGAGCGCGCAACGGGAGGGTTCCACGTCGACGCCTGGTCGTTTGAGCCAGCCGAGCCGGCCCAGCGAAAGATTGCCCTGGCGACCCAGGCGGGCGACGGGTACGGACTGCGGTTTGAGCTTTGGCGCCAACTGGAAATCGAGTTCCGCGCCCACATAGAAACGCACCAGTTCCACCAGCTTCCGGTAGTCCTCGGTGCCTGGCTGGAAGCGTTGATAGTCGGCCAGTTCCAGCGGGCCCATCTCGATGCGCACGCACGACTGATAGTCCCAGACCCGATTGCCGGCGACGGCGCTTTGCCCGAGCACGGCGTTCTTGCGCCCCAGTTGCGTGCATTGGCTGGCGTCGAGTTTCAGCCAGCGACCGGCAAACGGCTTGACCTTGAATGGCAGCGAAAAATAGAAAGCCAGCATCACTTCCAGGTTCAACGCGTTGCGTGGCTTCTGGGCGAACAGGCCGGAGAAATAGCTGAACAATTCACGGCGCAGGGGCGAGCCTTGTTTGTCGAATTTCTGCTTCTGCGCTTCGGGGCCGAAACCCACCAGGTTGAGCAGGTAGCGGTCGAAATCCGAGGTGCCGTTGCGTTCGTACTCGATGTAGAACTTGTACTTTTGCCAGGCCTCGTAGAACAGCGTGGTCATGCGGTGCGAAAAGATGTCGAGGAACGCATGGGCCGCGTCATCCCGGTACTGGATGTGCCGCTCGATCAACAGCTCGGTGTACGGACGCGGCAACACGCCCGACGGCCCGACCAGCCCCATGAAGGTGACTTGCATCTCGGACAGCGGCAGGCCGGCCACGGACACCTTGCCTTCACGCTCGAATTGCAAATCGCTGACTTCACTGGCCGGGAAGTTGAGCGACAGCTGCGAGCGAAAACGCAAAGGGTCTTCGTGCGGTCGGGTTTGCAGGTCCATGCGCCCGGTTCTGCTGTAATGCAGGCGAAGCAAGCGCACCAACTGGAAAAACTCGAATCGGTGCGGCTCAGCCCGTGCCTGGTCGATCAGACCAGGGGTTGATCGCCGGTTCGCGGTGGCCATTGGACGACTCTCTTTTCGCGCTGCAAGGTGCGAAGGGTTAATTGGGTAAAGCTGTTCATCGAGCAGTACTGACCAAAGAAGTGATCGAGCACCATGCCGAACAAAAACACACCGCTGCCGGTGTACTGGCTTTCATCGAAATTAAGGGTGATGCCGACGCCGCGCACGAAGTTCGGCCGCGGGTGGCCGATGCGCGCGACCACAGGTTCGCTGCTGACCGAGACGATGCCGTTGATCTGTTTGCGGATCGCCGACACGTTGCGGTAGTTGTAGAGCGACAACAGCTCCAGCAGCACCTCGCGACCGCGGGACACCAGCGACATGTGGTTCAGCGACAGGTGCGAAATCAGCCGCCAGATCACCCCGTTGCCCAAGGGCACGCGCGCGGTGGCGGTGGGCTTGCGCAGGCAGCGGATGTCCTTGATCACCGAGTTACCGGGGATATTGAAATCGCCGCGCTCGCCGCCGAACGGCAACATCAGGGGCAGGTCACGGTTGCTGCAGGTCAGGCGGATGCTCAACGCATCGTTGTTGGCCTCCATCAACCCCAGCTCGCGATCCACCACCCGGATAAACACGTTCGAGCCATCGCGCTGGCCGCTCTGTACCGCTCGGCGCCGGGCAATCCAGAAGCTTTGGCCCGGGCCCTGATCGCCACGAGGTTCGAAAAACGGATGGCAGGTGCCGACCTGATCGATGCCGCCGACCTTGCGCACGCGCCGCACGCGATCGATGGACACCACTTCGGCCGAGCCTTGCAGGCGCACATCCGGCGTCACTGCGTATTCGTGCTGGGCGTGGGTCAACTTGATCGGCTCGGCCTGCTGGCGGAACAGGTTGATGATCGGCGTGCAATTGAGCTTGAAGTTATTGCGCCCGATGTTTTGCGTCAGGCGCGCCAGGCGGTCGCTCAGGTCGTAGTCGGAAAAGTAGAAATTGACCTCGACTTTCTCGACGTCCTTGCCCGCCAGAATCCGCGCAAAACCCGACAGGTCGAAGAACATGAATTTGTCGGGGAAGGTGAAGTATTCGTGCAGCAGGCGGTAGCCGAGGAACGAGCGCTCGGAGTAGTCCACCAGGCCTTCGTCCAGACCATAACCGACGGCTTTCAACGCGTTGGCCGGCAAGACGACCTCGCGGGTGCGCCCCTGATCTTCAAAGGTCAGCGTGGCCTTGGCCAGGTTGTTGAACAGCAATTCGTACAGTTGCAGCATCAACGTGCTTTCGCCGTCGAGGAAGAACCGCAGGCGGTCCAGTTCCAGCTTGCCGAACAACACGTCGGAGGTCGCCACCAGGCCGATGCGCAGGCGCGCGACCAGGTCAGCGCTGTGGCCGTTGAACGCCGAGCGTTCCATCTCGATAAACGATGCCTGTTGCACCGACACCGGCCACAGCTCGACCGGGTAGCAGGTGCGGAATTTACACACCACGCCATCGATCGGGTTGGCGCTGAGTTCGGTATGCCGGGGCACACGGAAGGCTTCGGTGACTTTTTCCTGCTTGCCCAGATTGAATTCGACGATCGACATCGACGGGGTAGGGCGCAGGTAATGCGGGTACAGCACCTCGAGAAACGACTCGACGATTTCCGGCAGCTCGTCGTCGAGTTTTTTGTGCACCCGCGCCGACAGGAACGAGAAGGCCTCGATCAAGCGCTCGGTATGCGGGTCTTCGCAGTTATCGCCCTCGATGAGCAACCGCGAAGCGATTTTCGGGTACTGGCTCGCGAACTCCTGGCCCAAAAAGCGCAGGTGCGACAGTTCCTTTTCGTAATAGGGCAGCAGATCGTCGAGCATCAGTTGAGGTTCTGCACTTTGTATTCCTGGGTGTTGACCTGCAGCACCGCGTCGAAGGACACCTGGCGGGTGACGTCTTGCAGGCGCAGGACCGCGTCCACGCGAAAGGTCAGCATGCGTTGGCCGGTCTGTTGGGCGAGCAGTTGCACTTTGACGCTGCGAAAGCGCCGGTCGCCGACCGTGATCGCTTTCTCCAGTTGCCGCTGGATCAACAGGCGATCCTTCGGATCAAGCACGCTGCGGCTGGTGAAATCCGGCATGCCGTAGTCGAGGATGCTGCCGCTCAGGTTGACGAAACCGTCCAGCTCGTTGGCGACCAGGGACTGGCGGGTGTTGACCAGGATTTCCAGGTCGCGAACGATGCTGGCCTTGTAATCGGCCAGCGAACACAAGCGCTGCGATGACGCTTCGATGGACTGATGCGGACGATCGTCCAGCAATCGGTCCAGCAGTGATGGCAACAGCTTGTGTTGACTGGTCATGGTGCCTCCCTGGCAATGTGCCCGATCAGCCGCGGGTCGATTGCGGCAATTCAGCGACCAGGCGCAACGAAGCGGTCAGCTCGTCCAGTTGGTAGTGCGGGCGCAGGTAGGTCACGGCCTTGTACACCCCCGGCTTGCCCGGCACCTCGAACACCTCGGCGCGGGCTTCGCGCAACGGGAACTTGGCCTTGGCTTCCTGGCTCGCGGTGTCGTCCAGCAGCACGTAGCTCGACAGCCACTTGTTGAGGAACAGCTCGACGTCCTTGCGCGAGGCGAAGCTGCCGATCTTGTCGCGCATGATCGCCTTCATGTAGTGGGCGATGCGCGAGGTGGCGAAGATGTACTGCAACTGCGCGGAAAGCCGGGCGTTGGCATTGGCGATGTCGGTGTTGTACTGCTTCTGCTTCTGCGCCGACTGGGTGCCGAAGAACGCGGCGTAGTCGGTGCCTTTGCAGTGCACCAGCGGAATGAAACCGAGGTCCGACAGCTCTTTTTCACGGCGGTCGGTGATGGCGATTTCGGTCGGGCACTTGAGGGCGATTTCACCGTCATCGGTCTTGAACGTGTGGGTCGGCAGACCTTCCACCAGGCCACCACCCTCGACACCACGGATCGCCACGCACCAGCCGTAGCGGGAAAACGCATCGGTGACCCGGGTGCCCAGCGCGTAGGCGGCGTTCATCCACAGGTATTTGTTGTGGTCGCGGCCATCGACGCTTTCGACGAAGTTGAATTCCTCGACCGGCGTGGTATCCGGGCCGTAAGGCAGGCGACCGAGCACGTGGGGCAGGGTCAGGCCGACATAACGGGAGTCTTCGGAGGCGCGGAACGACTTCCACTTGGCGTATTCGACGGTGTCGAAAATCTTCGCCAGGTCCCGTGGTCCGGACATGTCGGTGAACGAATCCCAGCCGAACAGCTCAGGCGAGGCCGCCGAGATGAACGGTGCGTGGGCGGCCGCGGCGACGTGGGAAATCTCTTCGAGCAGGTACATGTCTTCCGGGCTGCGGTTGAACTCGTAGTCACCCAACAGCATGCCGAACGGTGCACCGCCGAAGGTGCCGTATTCTTCTTCGTAGATCTTCTTGAACAGCGCGCTCTGGTCGAATTCGGAAGCGGCCTTGAGGTCACGCACCAGGTCTTTCTTCGACGCATTGAGCAGGTGGATCTTCAGCGTGGTACTGGTTTCGGTCTGGTCGACCTGATACTTCAGGCCGCGCCAGGACGCTTCCAGCTGCTGGAACTCACTGGCGTGCATGATCTCGTTCATCTGCTCGGAGAGCATCGCGTCGATCTCGGCGATGCGCGCATCGAGCACGGCGATCAGGTCCTTGCTCGGCGTCATTTCGCCTTCCAGGATCTGGTTGACCAATTCACCGATCAGGTCGCGGGTGCGGGTGCGCTCGGTCTCGGAGCGGGCCACGCGGCTTTGCGAAATGATGCTGTCGAGCAACGAGGATTGCGCGGTGAAGCTATCCACTTCAACCAGCGTGCTGTCCTGTTGAGTCACGGTTTGCTTGTCGTTCATCGTCAGGCTCCTACGCTTTGCCGTCGGTGGCTGGAACGGCGGCTTCACGGCCGAATTCCTTGCCCAGGGTTTTCAACTTCTCGGTGTTCTGCAACACGTCCATCAGCAGCTCTTCGAGCTTGTCGTTGCCGCCCATCTTGTTGCGCAGGTCCGCCAGCTTGTTGCGCACTTCCAGCAGCTTGCGCAGCGGCTCGACCTGCTTGACCACGTTCTGCGGTTCGAAGTCTTCGAGGGCGTTGAAGTTGAGCTCGACCCCCAGCTGCGTGCCGTTCTTGGCCAAGGTGTTGTCGACGCGGTAGGTCAGGCGCGGCTTGATGCCCTTGAGCACGCCGTTGAAGTTGTCGCGGTCGATGAAAATGAACTTGCGGTCCTTGAGCTTCGGCAGCGGCTCCAGCGGGTTGCCGGAGAAATCGCCCAGCACACCGACGACAAAGGGCAGCTCTTTCTTTTCCTGAGCGTCACCGATATCCACGTCGTAGGTGATATGGACCCGAGGCGCGCGAACGCGGTCGAGTTTGTGCTGGGTACTTTCCTTCTTCGCCATCGTGATCTCCTGTGCGATCAATTCGCTGCAAGTCGTTTGCGTGTCGGTCCAATGCCTGGCCGGGCGCGTTACATTCCTTCGATCGTCAGCAGCAGGCGCTGACGGATTTCATCGTTCATTTCCATGATGTTGGCGTGGCCCACCAGCTCTTCGAAGCTGGTGTTGCCGGCGATCTGGGTGCTGCTGCGGATCACCGCCTCGTCGGGCAGTTGCGAGCGAACCGGCGAGCTGATGACGCAGAAGGGCAGGTCGCCGAACTCCTTCAAGCGTTCGAAACTGACGGGAAAACGCAGGCCTTCGAGCAGGCGGCTGATGCCGGGCGACTTGCTCAGGCAGTAGAACAGCACCAGGTAATGCACCACGAAGCGGTACAGTTCGGCGCTGCTGCGATTGGGGTCTTTGATGACGGTGCGAAAACGGGCCAGGTCGAACGAACTGAAGCCCACCACCCAGCGCACGGGGCTGGTGATGCGAATGGATTGGCCGCTTTGGGACAGCACCTTGTCGTACTCCAGCGCAAACAGTTGCGGAGTGGTGCTGAGCAGGTTGAGGGGCACTTCGAGTTCGTTGACCAGTTGGAACGGAGCACCCGAGCCGATGCGGTCGTAGAGCTCCTTGAGTTCCTTGAAGTGGTGCTGGGTTTCGCGGCCGCTGCTGCGTTGCGCACCCTGCAGGTACTCACCGAAAAACGCTTGCGGACGGATCAGCAAAGCCAGGGTCGCCAGGTAGTCCGAAGCCTGCGCCTTGAGCGCATCGGAAATGGCCCGGGTCTGGCTTCGCAGCTTGATCAATGCTTCAACATCAAAAAACGTCTGAGTCATCGGTACATCGTCCTTGAACACTGCGCGACGACTACCCGGATATACACGGGAGTACGTGCGCAGCGACTAATTTCTCGATTGAACGTCTGTTCACGAGTTGTGATTGCTGATGTTTCACATCAAAAAATCACACTGCCAGGAATCATTGGGAGTGCGATGCTGGCATATGGATATCGAGTTGCCAGTAACGTCGTGTATGGCAACAGGATGTGTAGGAAAGTTCCTACGAGGCGGGGATTTTTTCTTTTTTTTGTTACGTGTCGCAATGATGTCTGGTTGCCATCATTTGCCGGATCTGAATGGCGGAAGTGTCTGAAACCCAATAAATTCAATGGTTTCAGGCAAATAATGGATCCAATTTTTAATTGAAAAAAATTGAAAAAAGGTGAACCGGTTCACCCAATGCCCGCTTGATGATCCGCTGAGGAAAAGGTTGAAGGATAAGTGTCATATAACCGACAAGGAAGTGATGGCATCTCGAGGTGTCCGGGATATACGAGGCGTCCATTCCATTGCTGAACGAGTGTTCGGGCACTATGGCGTTACATATCGACGATATTTCTGTATAACGCGCCAGGTACGACTGCGCCCCATAACTTTCATGTCGGGCCGTGCAATAGCGTGAGGGCTTCCGGGCCTTTGTTAAATGGAATTTATGCGCGCCACGGATGTAAGGCGACGCGACTATTGAGGCCCTGTCTCATGAGAACGTTGAAACTCATTGCTGTACTTATTCTCCTGCCGCTTTGCCTTGGTTTGTTTGGCGCCTGGGAGTTACAACGCAGTACCGAGAGCATCAAGGAGTTCGCTGATATCAACGCCGAACTGGGCGAGATGCATGTCGAACTCGAAGCGATGGTTGCCAAACCGTTCTCCCGCTCGGCCACAGTCGATATCAACGGTGAACGCATGGGTGTCCACCTGGCTTTATCGCGCGTTACCCAGGCCGAGCACGAACTGACCATCTTGCAACCGGTGGCTGCCGTGATGAGCAACCTGGCCAAGGGTGCCATCACCCTCGGCCTCCTGGCTTCCCTGGTCGGCGTGCTGGGGCTGCTGGGTCTGCGTTGGGCCGGTGCCCGCGCGAGCCATTCCCGTGAACGATTGCTGCACACCTTCAGCCGAGTGAGTCGCCTGTTGCCGTATCTGCTGGTGGGGCACATTGTCGCCATGGGCGCGGCGGTAGCGGCCATTCTCGGTTTCGAAGGCCTGGGGCTGTGGCACATGGGGAAAATGGCCGCCGGTGAATTCAAGCTGATGCTCATCGTGTTGATGCTGATGCTCGGTTTCCTGTATTCGATCTGGCAGATGGGCAAGCAGCTGCCGGTCATGCTGCGCATGTTCCAGTCCACACCGATGAACGTTCTGGGCCAGGTGGCCACACCGCAACAGGCGCCAGCGTTGTGGGCCTATGTTCGCCAGCTGGCGGATCAACTCGGCGCGCTGGCACCCGAGCACATCGTGCTGGGCATGACCGAAGGCTTTTACGTCACCTCCAGCGACGTCACCCTGCTCCCGGCAGGCACCGCGCTCAAAGGCCGCACCCTGCACGTGCCGATGATGTACCTGGGCTTGCTCGATTCGGCAGAAACCGGCGCGGTCATCGGTCACGAACTGGCGCACTTCGCCGGTGCCGATACCGAGTACAGCCTGCGTTTCGTACCGATCTACGAGGGTATCGGCCGCAGTCTCGGCGTGATTGCCGAAACCATGCTGCAAAGCGATGTGCTGCAACGCACGACGCTGTGGCCGGCCTTCATGCTCGGTGAGTATTTCATGGAGCGTTTCGATCACGCGGTGAACCATTGGAGCCGCGTGCGGGAACTGGCGGCGGACGCGGCGGGCGCGCAGTTGGCGGGGAACATTGCCATCGCTTCGGCGCTGGTGCGTATTTCGGCCATCGACCCGTTGTTGCAACAGTGTGTATTTACCCGTGTGTCGCAAGCGACCAACCCGGGTGCCGGGTACGTCCCGCCCCACGACTTGCCAACCAGCGTCGTGCAGGAATTGGCCGCGCAGCCGCTGACCCTGCCCGAGGAGGAAATGGCAGCCAGCCTGCCGCATCCATCGGACACCCATCCCTCCAATCTTGAGCGGCTGGCGTCCCTGCAAGTCACGGTCGAAGAGGCCGTCAGCCGCGGCACCCGCCCGATCAACGCGGCACAAGCCTGCGCCGCGATGGATCACTATTTCGCCGACCCCCAGGCATTGCGTGCGCGCATTACCGAGGACTTCCTCGGCCACTACGTGGAGCAGGACGCGGCGGTTGTGCAGGAGTTGCGTAGCCATGCCGGCAATGCCACGGAGGAAGTCCGACTGCATGAAGGCGCACGATTGCGCGGGTGGATTACCTTGATTTGTTTCTCGCTTTTCATGTTGTTGGGCTTGGGGCTGCTGGTCTTGCCGTGGCTGTTGCCGCAGGCTTCAGGGAGTAACAAATCGATGATACTGGCTGCTGGTGGGGTGCTCGTCGTATTGATGGCATGCCTGCTGCCATTCTCGTTGCGCTTGCTCAAGCGGGCGAACAAGACCGCGTTGTTGCTGACGCCCGAGCACTTCGTTTTTGCCAACCTCAAGGCACCACTGCCGATCCGGCACGTCGCTGATTTTGGTCTGCAAATGGGCCAGGGGCTGCACTTGAATCTGCTGCTGGAAGACGATGCTCCGATGCCTGAGTTGGCCTCGCGCTCGTTCTTTTCGCCTGATGCGAAGCTCGACAAGAAAAAGCGCTGGGTCCAGTTACAGTTGATTCAGTTCTGTCGGGACGACAAAAAGCTCAAGAATGAGCAATTGGCGGAACTGATCGGCACCTACCTCAATGCAGGCACTGCGCGGCACTTGCTGCAGCAGCGATTCGAGCAGGCCTGAAGGCTTTCAGCATTGGCAAGCGTGGGGCGCCGGGTTCAATGGCTCCCTGCGCAAAGCTGATGAAGATCTGATAGCAGCCCTTGCAGTTCGTTGTTTTCGTCCAGCAAGGGTTTTGCATTTTCATACAGAACAACGTCGTTGATTGAGCCCATGCCGCCGTACAGCGACATCAGATGAAACAACGCGTACGCCGTATCCTGGGGCAGCGGCCGCCCGCCTTTCTGTTCAGGGCCAGGGAAGTGGTCGGCGATGTTGAGGGCACGGATATGGATGGTTTCATGAGGTTCTTTTTTTTAATGAGCGACTCGGGCCAGATCAACGACCATTTTCAGCGAGATGTTCAGGTAGCGTGCAAGAAGGCCATCGAGCAATTTCGCCAAGCGCACCCCACCGCCGATGTCTGTGGGTTTGCGCTGTACTCAGACGCGGATGCGCGGACGCTGGTGCCGTCGTTCAACACGGCTGATCACTTGGCGCGCGTGCAGGCTGAAGAACCTGCTGAGCAGGCGTATTTCAAATGGTCACCCGCTGAATGGAGCCACGAAACCTTCGGTGGCGAACACTTCAACGTCCTGTCGAGCCTGTTGTGGGACTTGGCTGATTCGATTCCCGATGAAGATTTTGAACGTCACCGCGCACTCGTCTTCGAACACTGTGTTGCGGCCTTGAAGCCGCTGACGACGTGCGCGTTTGAGAACGCCATTTATGTATTCGCAGTCTCTGACTCTCAAAGCGTGCCGGAAGAAATCGCCTGGATTACGCAACTCAATACCCCCGAGCAAGCCCTCGAATTCAAGACATGGTTAGAGTAGGTCGAGCAATGAAAGGCATGCACTTAACAAGGATGCGTACATGACACTGCCCCACTTTATTTATCATCCCGATCCCGTCGGTAGCGGTTCGGTGCAAGCCTCTTACGCCACTTGCGTGAGCTGCAATCAGGCGCGAGGCTACATTTATGTGGGCCCGGTATACGCCATTGATGAATACGAAAACTGCATCTGCCCTTGGTGCATTGCCGACGGGAGTGCGCACCAGCGTCTGGGCGCAACGTTTGTCGATGACGAGAGTATCGGCCTGGACGGCGAAGACACGCTGAGCGAGGAGCAGATCGCCGAAGTCAGCCAGCGCACGCCTGGTTTTAATGGCTGGCAGCAAGAGTGCTGGCTGACTCACTGCGACGACGCAGCCGAGTTTGTCGGTAAGGCCGGCCATGCAGAGTTGCTTGAACTGGGCCCAGCAGCCATCGCCGCCGTTCAGGACTCAACAGGATTGGAGGACGGTCCACAGTGGCGAGCGTTCTTAAATGCCCTGGATAAGGATCATGGGCCTACCGCCTACCTGTTCAAATGTCGCCACTGCGCCACGCTGGGCGCTTACCAAGACAGCCATTGATACCCAAAGTGCTCAATCCGTGGCGACCCACAAGGAAGAATCTCTGATGACCGACGATCACACCCCCGACTTCACCAAAGTCCCCACCGGCATGCTGCCGTTCCCACCTGTTGAAGACGTGTTTGTCGCCGATCAACTGGAACTGGCCAACCATCTGCACCCTTTGTTCAGCTTAGATATCAGCACCGTAAACCCCGAGTGGTCGGGCGTGCTGCACATGCTCAGCCCGTTGGAACCGTACGAGGGCTTTGTCGGCGAGCTGAACGAGCGGGACGGGTGCCATGGCTACCATTACCGGACGGCCGGTGCAAACAGAGCCGATTGAAGGCTTGGTGCTATTCACCTTCGATTACAGTTGAATCCCATGAACAAGACCGAACTGCAAACTCTTGTAGTCAGGGTTAAAAAGTATCTCTTGATTATCTTTTTGCTCTGCCTTGTAGGCGTTTTCATCTATGCGTACCTGCACAAACCGGAATTTCCTTCCGAGGTAGTCCTGAAGCAAGACTTCATTCCGGGGCAGTCGATCTACATCGTTCAAGATGCCAGGGATCCAGATGAGCCCAAAAACCTGAGGTTCTACGTCAACAATGGCGACGGCAGGAATAATGAGACGATGAAGGTGCTCCTCGGCAAGACCCCGGCCTTCCTGGTCTCGGACACTGACTTGAAGGACGTGGTAATCCAGCGTGTCTCCAACGGCCTGCACATCAAACTCAAAGGCGCAGTCTCGAATTACCAGAGCAACCTTTACCTTGAAGACGGCGACACTTACACCACCTACCGTGTAAGCCTTGAGCAAGTCGAAACGCGACCGCCCTTGCCGAGCGGTCGGTAAGCTTATTTCAGCAAGGCAACCACTGCGCAGACAACCGCAATCACCAGCGCCGGCCACTGCATCGGAATAAAAAGAAGTGGTGGCGAACGCCATCGGCGTGAACCCGGCGATTCAATACAAAGCCCAGTACAACATTGATGGCTGAACCAATACGTTCCCAACAGTGCGGCAACCGCCAAAACCCTCGATTACAGCCTGAAGCGCTGGGTAGCGCTGACACACTACCTGGAACTGGTGCCAACTTAAATTTAAGTGCACACCCTGTCTGGGCTTTTCGGGGCTGGGTAGATGACTTTGCCGGACGCTTAATACGGTGTGTTCGCCAGACGCTTACGATTCGCTATCCATAGGATTCCGTTGTCGCCGCGGTACCACGTTTCGGTCACTACGTTACCTTTAGCGTTATCCGTGAAGTCGCAGCAATTTCATGTGCGAGGAAGACTTTCCGGTGGCAACCCGTTAGGCAGCTGAATCTTCAGACCGCGTGCGATCTGAATGCCTATGTAGAAGGCATCCCCCAGTACGCCAGCAAGTTCAGGATCGTCGGCTTCAAACTCTTTGCTGGCCCAAACGCCGATGGTCAATTGGTGCAACCGGGCTTTATCTTTTTCAACGCCCAGCAACACGTTCTTGATGAATTGCAACTGGATTAACGAGCTTGAATAAATCTGGAATTCTGGACAGCCGTTGTATCTCAGGGCGGTGATGGTGATCGCATTGTCAATGTAGTCGAGGGCAGTTGTCGGCGTTTTCAAGAGGCGGTCCCTCTCGGTACCAACGTCTTGATTGCTGCGCGACGCCACGTATTGATCAAACATTCGGACCTGCTCTCCAATCCGGGCAGAGTCTCGATTGGAGTCAACATGTTTTCTATAGGTAAGGAATTGTTCCGATTGTGGTCCATGGGCCAACAGCGAAACAATGGCCGCACATTGTATGAGCCAATAGATTTCGAACGAGGATTCGGTACCTCGACAATAACCAATATCTGTCCCCTTGCCGTACAAGTCACGAGCCAGTTGGCTGGCTTTATCGCGGTTTATCATCGCCTCTGATGTCCATCCGGCCCGGTCATTTGCGATGACGAATACCCGATAACGCTGCAACAGGAGGGCATCCACTAGCGTCAGGTCCGGGCAGGCAGGGGGCATCAACGGTACAAAAACCTCTGGCTCACGATTGTTCGGCAGCCAGGACAGGTTCCTTTCCACTCGGGAAGGTTGCTTGTCCACTTCGGTCAAGGTGGCTGCATCGACAACCTGCTCGGTGGGGGCGGGTGGAGGAGCGGGCTTTTGTCTGAAAAAGGTTTTCAAGCGCTTCAGTAGTTTTGACATGGAGGTAGCCGTTCAAGGATTTTGATTTCGAGGACAGCGGTCCATTGGTCCGGAGTGACGAGCTTGCCTTAGATAGCCGTTCCTCTATTGGCCCCCGGCTGCACAATCAGCAGGTCATCCAGCTCTCTGCGGCGACAGCTCATGGCAAACGCCAGGGCCGTATCAAGATCCGTTTGGAAGAGATCGAAGTTTGCCCGGTCAATTTGGTAATACTCCTCGTAGTCGACCATGCCGTTGCTGACTGGAATCGACAGGTAAAGGCGACCTGTAGTCTCCTCGACGCCTAAGGCAAACATATGTTCACGGCTTTTGAAAACGTCACTGAATTTCATCGTGTCCTTGATCTGGTGGTTGGCGGTTTTTATCTTCGCGCATTCTGGATTTAATGAGTTTGTACGATGACCAGTCGCGACCACCAATCAGCTCAATGTAAAAGTTCGCGTAAGCGCCGTTCAGATCACCCAGCATTCTCAGATTTGTTTCGTCGAAAAGGCGGTGGCCAGGAATAATGTCTTCGTTGGCGAAACGCTCGCCTTTCTGAATAGCCATTCAATCCTTACCGCGTTGCAGTACGCCTTGCTTGAGTCAAAGGGCTACAGCATTTTATGTGCTTATGTAGGTTTCGGATTACTGTTCTTCTTTTCTTCCATCTGGGCTTTCAGTCGACGTAGCGTCGGGGATTCTCCTCCGATCAGTTCGATTTTAAACTCCGCAAAAGCGTGCTCAAGCTCTGCATATTGCTGCAACCCCTCCTCAGTGAACAGATAGCGTCCAGGGATATCCCGCCATTCCATAGGTGTGCGGATTTGACCACGCTCGGCCAAATCCATCAGAGGGGCCAGTTCTAGATCCAATTTAGCTGCAGCAGGGTCTTTTGCCTTTAATGCATCGATGGCTGCCCGTAGCTTCAGGGTCTTTTCTTTAAGTTTTTCGATATCCATAGGAGGCTCTAGTTAGCTGTGGTTCCGATCAATTTTGGTGTTCCCCACTCGGCACGGTTAGGTGTCAGATATTGGAATGATTCACCGGTTCTCTGGATTGCACCGCTCAATTCTGATGTAGGGGCGACTTTACTGACAAAAACCTCGGTTGGCTTCAATGGTGCCATCTCGTAGATCGAATAGGTGGTTGATTCGCTGCTCAACGGCAATCCGAACGAATCAGCCAGTGTCCTCCCGGAGTTCGCGGCTGCCTGTAGCTCCTCATGAGTGGTAAAGAACGGCGAGTAAGGTGAAACGCCTTGGCCTTCGGGTACGATTTTCACAAGGGGCGAATCCATTAACCTTACTTCGGGGATGGTGGAGCCGGAAGCTACCTGGTCGAACGCCCGTGAGTAGATGGTTGTTGCATCAGCGTCAGGGGCAGCCGCTTGCAATTTGCCCAGCAGTTTTTCCCCGTCAGGCGTATTCAGGAAGCCTTCGATTTGCTCGTTCGACAAGCCCTTGGTCTGGAAGGTTTTGACCTTCTTGACCTGATCCTCCACCGAAACGAAGTCAGGGTCCTGCTTGGCGTAATACTCACGCATTGTCTCCGGCTCGGCCTTCTGAAGAGGCGCCGGTTCCTTCACCCGCAACTCATCCCGAGCCAGCAACTTCTGCTCATTCCTTGCCAACCAACCCGCCAACTGCTTGTTCGAAATCTCTGCCTGAAGCTTCGCGCTGCGGGTCGCGATGCTTTCCATGCTGTTCATCACGCCCGCTTTCATCTGGCCCCGGGTCAGGTAGGTGACGATGGCGGTGAGCAACAGCAGTACAAGTTGCTCCTGTCCGCGAGCCAGTTGTCGTGCCGCGCGTTCGATACGTTCCTGTACCAGTGCGGCGGAACCGCCGCTGGGGTCCAGGCCGGACGGTTTGACGCCTTCTTCGGCATGCCAGGCCGTGGCGATGCCTTCCTGCAAGGTCGAGAGGCAGGCGGGCAGGCCCTGGTAAAAATACTCGGCGATGGCTGACAGGCCCAGGCCCATGAGAATCAGGTTGCCGACCTGCAAGCCGATACCGGCCCCGGCAGCGGCTCCGGGGGCAGCGCCGACGCCGAATGCGAAGGCCCCCGCTGCGCCGCCGGCCACGGTGCCGATCGCTACGCTGCCGCCGAGAATCATCGAGACTTCCTTGACCAGTTGCAGCAGCACCGGCAGGATCTGCTCGATTTCAATCGAGGCCCACTTGCGCTTGAGGTCCATCTGGATGATCGGGTAGGAGAGGGTCATCGCCTGATGCACCGCATCGATGCGGTGACCACCCATGTAGCCATAGGCCTGGCTCGCGCCATTGCTGACACGCCGGGTGAAGCCGTTCCAGTTGTCGTGAGCGCTCTGCAAGCCGTCGTTGACGCCCTGGTTCAGCTCGCTGAATTTCTGGTCGAGGTTGCGTTCGACATCGGCCCAGCTGGGCACGTTGGCTAAAAGATCCATTTACTCATCACTGTCCTTGGGGGAAAGGCGCTTCCTTGTTGCTGCGGTCGAGCTGTCGAATATCCGACTTCACATCATTGCCAAAGTGATGGCTATCAGCCCTGCTTCAGACTGCGGGGCGAGTTGAAAATTTCAACATGGATCCCATTTTTTGTTATTCGCGTTACATTCGGCAATGATGGCAATAAGGCATTAGTTGCCAATCAGTGGCACCTAACTTCCCGTTCATCCTTGATATATCGGCGTTTCTGGGTGGCCAGCGTGGCGATAATTATTTTTCAGGGATTATCCCGAACTGAGTTCGAAGTGCGTGGAAGTGCCCGCATGCACTGCGTGCGGGTTGACACAGTGCATGACATGGGTGTCTCCTTCCCGCGTTCGAGAACCAGTGCAACTTGTAGAAGTGTGACAAATTTCTCAAATATTTTGCCGGGTAATGGCACTTTCATACTGCCTTGCGGTCGCAGTTCCTGACGCACAATGGCGTGTAAGGGATCTCATTCGGTGTTTAAAAAAATCGATGAAAATGAAGGATTTTTTGCAGGTGGCCTCTGGCAGAACTTGCAGATGATTCGTGCCTCAGACCGAAAACATAGGGTGGCGAAGTGTTCGCCTGGTTCAATGTTGCGGCAAACAGGGTTTTGACCCTCTTATCTGATTCGTTATGTGCAGTGGTTGAGAGAGGGCGGTAGCTTTCCACTGTTTTCAAGGAGATACACATGTTGATGGACCTTGCCGCAATGCTTTCCCCGCAAAATCGGCGCCTGTTCAAGTTCAAGAACCTCGCCAACCCCGAACAGCAATTGTTGCTTGAGTCCTTCAAGGGGACTGAAGGTCTGTCCCGTGCGTACAACTTCGAGTTGCTGCTGGTGTGCCAGGACTCCGACGTCGAGCTGAAGTCGATGATGGGCCAGCACGTGGTTCTGGAAATCGAGCTGGCAGACGCCACGCCCCGTTACCTGGCGGGCTATCTCACGCGGTTTGCCAGCATCGGCAGCGACGGCGGCATGGCTCGCTATACGGCGACGCTGAACCCCTGGTTCTCCATGCTGAAGAACCGCTTCGACACGCGCATTTTCCAGGGTTGCACGGTGGAAGATGTCGTCACCCAGGTGTTTGCCTTGTGCCCGGCGTTTTCCCGGCACGAGTTCCGCCTGAGCAAGCCGCTCAAGCATTACACCTATATCACCCAGTACCGGGAATCGGACTTCAATTTTGTCCAGCGCCTGCTGGAAGAAGAGGGGATGTTCTACTACTTCGAGCACACCGCCGAAGGCCACACCATGATCATCTGCGACGACTCCAGCACCCTGGTGCCGTTGCCTGAACAACCGCAGATCCGCTACCACACGGCATCGGTCACCGAGACCGCCGACTCCATTACCCAATGGAGCGGCAATCGCCAGTTGCAGTCCGGGAAAATGGCGGTCCAGACCTTCGATTATCGTCAGCCGTCCAATCGCTTACCGGTCGCCATGAAGAGCCTGAACAAGCAGGGCGATGTCGACGACTTCGAAATCTACGACTTCCCCGGCCAGTACACTCACGGCACCTACGACGAAGGCGAAACGCTGCTGCGGCTGCGGGTCGAAGCACTTGAGCTCAAGGGCAAGAGTTTTCATGGCGCCAGTAACTGCCGCGCGATGAAACCCGGCTACACCTTCGAACTGCTGCAGCATTACGATCACGACCAAGGCCCCGCCGATGATCGACAGTTCCTGCTGATGAGCGTCGAAAGCGAAGGTCACAACAACTACCTCAGCGGGCATCAGGCGAGCTACTACAACACCTTCGCCTGCGTGCGCAAAAAGATCGTCTTCCGCCCTCAACTCACTACCCCGCGCCCGACCATCTCCGGCCCGCAAACCGCGATCATCGTCGGTCCGCCGGGGGAGGAAATCTTCACCGACGAACTCGGCCGCGTGAAGGTGCAGTTTCACTGGGACCGCAAGGGTGAGCACAACGACAAGAGTTCCTGCTGGGTCCGCGTCGCCCAGGCGGGTGCCAGCGGCGGCTTCGGCAGCATCCAGATTCCCCGTGTGGGCGATGAGGTCGTGGTGGTCTTCCTCGACGGCAACCCCGACCGCCCGCTGGTCATGGGCAGCCTCTACAACAGCCAGAACACCCCACCGTGGTCGCTGCCGGCGAACAAGACCCAGAGCGGGTTCCTGACGCGGTCGATGAAGGGCGACGGCGGTACGGCGAACTTCTTCCGTTTCGAAGACAAGGCCGGTGCCGAACAGATCATCATGCATGCCGAGCGCAACATGGACACCGAGATCGAGGTCGACGAGATCCACAGTGTCGGCAGCAACCGCACGATCACGGTCGGTGGCACGCACACCGAAACCATCAAGAAAGACACGGTGATGAATGTCCAGGAAGGCTCGCTGACGATCCAGGTCGACAACCAGTTCATTCAGGTCAGCGCCAAACAGCACATCATTCTTCAGGTGGGCGGCAGCAGTATCAAGCTGACGCCCGAAGGCATCGAAATAAAGGGCGACGCCATCGATATTCTTGGCAAGAACACCTACGTCCACGGTGACCGTGTCGATATCAACAAGTGAGAAATCAGACCATGGTCAGGACCAGCATCTACGACCGTATTTCCGAGAAGCGGTTAGCGGCCGAGACACTTGCGCGGCAGCAGTTGCAGGAGGCTGTCGAGGTTTCGCCCGCTGTCATCGAGCCTGAGCCGGTAGCGGTGATACCGCTTCAATTGGCGCGCAATGAATTGAAAGTCGCGGGGCTGAATCTGGTAATGCCGCAAGGCTTCAACTTCCGCGACATTGATACAACGCTCGAAAAGCATGGCCATCCCGTCACGTTCAGTGCCAAGCGTCGTCCTGCACCTGAAGGGCTGACGCTGCAACGCTCGGTGCAGTTATATGTGGAGAACCTGCGCAAGAACCACCCCGACGTCACCATCGTGCGGCAGAGCGATTGCCTGCTGGCAGGCAGTCCGGCGATTACCCTGGATTATATATTCACGGCGGGACAGGAGCGTCGCCACGGCAGAGCGACCAGCGCAGTCATCCAGCCCGGCAATGGTAACGAACGCCAATGGTTGAGCATGTCGACGATGATCAATCCCGCACATGCAGAGCTTGCCGATTGGTTAATCGAGTTCGAGACGATGCTCGAAAACATCAGCGCTGACTAAGCATTTTCCCCTTTTACGTATTTACGGAACACACGCCCAATGGACTATC
This sequence comes from Pseudomonas monachiensis, assembly GCF_047345015.1. Classification (NCBI taxonomy): domain Bacteria; kingdom Pseudomonadati; phylum Pseudomonadota; class Gammaproteobacteria; order Pseudomonadales; family Pseudomonadaceae; genus Pseudomonas; species Pseudomonas monachiensis. The sequence continues at coordinate 3,716,502 of NZ_CP178857.1, read as the reverse complement.
AGCTTCAGGAAGGATCCATCACGTTGCCGGAAGGTTTTCAGGACCGCACGGTGAACATGTTCGTGCTCGGCAACAGTATTCCTGCGCCACTGAACATCACACTGTCGCGCGACAACATGCTGCCGGCAGAGGATCTGAAGGCTTACATCGAGCGCCAGGTAAAACTCATTGCCGCCAAACTGCGCGGCTATACCTTGCTCAGCAAGAAGCCGGCAGCGCTGTCCGGGGAGCAACCGCTTTGCGGCATCCAGGTGGATGCCTACTACATGAACGATGGTCGACCGGTTTACCAACGGCAGGCAGCGTTCGAAATCGAACCCGGTCGCATCCTGGTGTTTTCCACCACCAGCCAGGCTGATTTCAGTGCCACGCAAAACCAGAATTGGCTGCAGCTGCTGACAAGTTTCAAACCGCGCCAGGCCGAGACGGTGTCCACCGACAGCGCCGAACAGGAGTAACCCATGTTCGAAGCTGCGCGTTGGGGCGATGAAATTGAACACACCAGTGCGCTCGGCGGCTTTCTCGCCGGCGCAGTGATCGGGCTTGCGATTGCGACGGCTGCCGCGTTCACGATCTGCACGGCGGGGCTCGGCGGAATTCTGCTGGGGATTGCCGTAGGGCTGGCTGCCAGTTTCGTCCCCATGATTGGCGAAAGCATAGGGTCGGCAATGAGTTCGCCCGCCGGGGGGATCAAGCTCGAAGGCTGCTCGACGGATGTGTTCATCAATAGCCGTAATGCCGCCCACGCAAAATTGAGCATGGGTATTTGTGATAAACACCCAGCACCGGTAATGGTCGCCGAAGGCTCATCCAACGTTTTCATCAACAATGTGGCGGCTTCGCGCAAGGGTGACAAACTCACTTGCGGCGCGAAGATCTCCAGCGGCTCGAACAATGTGTTCATTGGCGGCGGAACTGAGCGCTATCTCGATGTCGACGAAGAAATTCCCGGCTGGCTGCGGGTCACCGTCGACGTGCTGATGATTGTCGCCTCGATGGGCCGCGCAATTGGTCCGATCTTCAGGCTGGGCATGGCACAAGGTCTGAAGGCGGCCGGGCCTTGCGCATTGAAGTTTGGAGCGGCCGTGGCGGGCAGCTATCTGGCTGGTCGCTTTGTCATCGGTCCGGCCGTTGAGCGCGCAATTGGGGGTTTGAGCGGCAATCCCGTCGACCTTACCAGCGGGCGCAAGCTGCTGCTCGAGTCGGGAGAAACCGACTTTGCGCTGCCGGGGCTCGTGCCGATTGAATGGTCGCGCTTCTATGCCAGCGATCTGACCGTCGACAGCGTGCTCGGCAGAGGCTGGGTCTTGCCCTGGGAGCAAAGCCTGCGCAGAAGCGGCAGCTTCGTCTACCTCACGGATAACCAAGGGCGCAGCGTGCCCTTTGTGGATGTGGAGCCAGGCGATCGCATCTATAACCCCTACGAGCAGCTCCACCTGGTCCGCACCGAAGGCGGCCACTACCTGCTGCAAACCCTCGACAACCAGTTCTTCTACTTCGGCGAGGTGCCGGACGACAACAGCGATGTCCCGCTGCAGCGCCTGGAAAATGCCCTTGGGCATTACCTGCATTTCACCCGCACGGCAGAAGGCCGGTTGACCGACATCAGCGCCACTGGCGGTGTTCGCGTGCACCTGCACTATGACAACCCGCTGGGGCGCCTGACCGACGTCAAGCGCGTCGTCGACAACCTGGCGGTTGAAACCCTGGTGCAGTACCGCTATGACGACAACGGCCAACTCATCGAGGTGATCAATCGCAACAGCGATTCGATGCGCCGTTTCAGCTACGCCGATGGGGTGATGGCCAGCCACAGCAACGCCCTGGGCCTGAGCTGTCATTACCGTTGGGAAACCATTGATGACCAGTTGCGTGTGGTCGAGCACTGGACCAGCGATGGCGAACATTTTCACTACCGCTACGACTTCAAGCAGCGCACCTCGTGGGCGATGGATGCACTGGGGCGCGAGCTGGAGATCCACTACAACGACGATCGCCGCGTGATTGCCAGTCGCGACTTCGGCGGTGAGCAGTACGCTATCGACCTCGACGAAGCGGGCAACATGACCGGTCTCAAGCTGCCGGATGGCAACCGCTTGGGGTTCAAGTACGACGACTTTTCGCGTTTGCTTGAAGAAACCGACCCACTGGGTCGCAAGATCAAATACAAGTACCACCTCGGCACTACGCTGGTCACGGAAACGACCTTCCTGGACGGCAGTGTCTGGCAGGCCCGCTACGACGCCAAGGGTAACTTGATCGCCGAAGTCGACGCCCTGGGCAATAAAACCGAATACCTCAACAGCGACGACGGCCTGCCGCACACCATCATCGATGCAACCCACAAGTCCAAATACCTGTGGTGGAACACCCTGGCCCAGGTCGAGCGCTTCCAGGATTGCTCGGGTAAAAACACCACCTACCGCTTCGACGAGCGCCAGCATCTGGTCGCCGTCACCGACGCGCTGGGCCAGACCACCACGCTGGAACGCAAACCCGACGGCGAAGTGCTGCGCATCAATCATCCGGACGGCAGCGCCGAGTCCTTCACCTACAACGCCCTCGGCCAGGTGCTCAGCCATACCGACGGCAAAGGCCAGACCACGCGCCTGCTACGCACCGCCCGAGGATTGCCGAGCAGCCGCCAGGACGCCAAAGGCCAGCGCATCCGCTACGAATACGACCCGGCGATTCGCCTGACGGCGCTGATCAACGAAAACAACGCGGCGTACCAGTTCGCCTACGATGCGTGCGACCGGTTGATCGAAGAAAAACGCATCGACAACCTGACCCGGCGTTTCAGCTACAACCTGGGCGGGCATCTGACCCAGGTCGATGAAACCGGCTACGGCGAACGCGGTGAACGGCCACAACGCCGCACCGAATTCGAACGCGATAGCATTGGCCGGTTGCTGGCCAAACTCAATGCCGATGCCCGTCAGGATTACGTGTATGACGACGCTGATCGCCTGCTGTCGATCCAGCGCCTGCCGACCGCGCAGGGCAAGCAAATTGGTGTCAGCGAAGAAACGCTGGAGTTCTCCTACGACCTGCTCGGGAGGCTGATCCAGGAGACCACGGCGCAAGGCGCCTTGTCCTACGAATACGACCCACTGAGCAACCTCACCACCCTGACGTTGCCCACCGGCCAACACCTCAATCACCTGTATTACGGCAGCGGCCACCTACACCAACTCAACCTCGACGGCCAGTTGATCAGCGACATCGAGCGCGACGACCTGCACCGCGAAGTCCTGCGCACTCAGGGCACCCTCACCAGTTGCTTCGGTTACGACGCCATGGGCCGCAAGAGCTGGCAGTTCGCCTCGCGCCTGCCGGCGGAAAAACTCTCGCGCCTGCACAACCCCGGTATCCAGCCCGACCTGCTGGTCGAGCACGCCTACAACCCGATCCATCGCCGTCACCAATACGACCCGGCCGGCGAACTGACCCGCACCCTCGACAAACTGCGCGGCGAGATCAAGTACGAATACGAAGCCAACGGCCAGTTGCACAGCCGCGACACCGGGCAGTTGCTCGACAGCGAAGAATTCCGCTACGACGCCGCGGCGAACCGGCTGAACTTCAACACCAGCCAGTTTGACCACGTCAAGGACAACCGCCTGAAGCGCTGGCGGGACCAGGAATATGCCTACGATGCGTGGGGCAACCTGGTTGAAAAGCGCAGTGGCATGGGCACGCTGCAGACGTTTCGATATGACTGTGAAAATCGGTTGGTGCGGGCTGAGACGTTGGTCAGCGGCAAGCTGGAAAGTATCGGTTCGTATCGGTATGACAGTTTGGGGCGACGGGTTGCCAAGGTTTCAGAGGTCAACGGCAAGACCGAGCAGAAGCACTTCTTGTGGCAAGGCTTGCGGATGTTGCGTGAGGAGCGACCGGGGCAGAGCAGTTTGTACCTGTATGAGCCGGGGAGTTATGCGCCGTTGGCGCGGGTGGATCAGGCAGAGGGGGAAGAGCAGCAGCTCTATTACTTCCATACCGATCAGATTGGTACGCCGCTGGAGATGACGGACGCGGACGGGAGCATTGTCTGGCAGGCGACGTACAAGGCTTGGGGGGCGGTTGAGCGTCTACACGTTAATGACGTCGAGCAGAACCTGCGGTTTCAAGGGCAGTATTTTGACGATGAGACATGGCTGCACTACAACACGTTTCGGTATTACGATCCGGAGGTGGGGCGGTTTGTTACGCAGGATCCGATTGGGTTGTTGGGTGGGGTCAATCTGTATGGTTATGCAATAAACTCAACTGTTTGGATAGACCCTCTGGGATGGTGCTCCAGCGCTCTAGGAAGGTCGATGGGGGCGAGATCTGGCGATGGGATGGCAAATCACCACTTGATTCCCGAAGAGCTGATGAAAGTCCCATCGTTCCAGCCTATGTTTAATAGACTGAAATCTATGGGTTTCAATGGAGATGGCGCATCTAACGGCATATTTCTCCCTGGCAAAGAAGCTGTCAAAAATATAGATCTTCCCGGGCATTGGACCAACCATAAAGTATATACAACTGCTGTTAGGGAAAAACTCCAGCGCCTTAGCCAATTGGCACCATCTTTGAGTGATACTCAATTGGTTCTCGGCATTAAAAATGTTCAAGATTGGGCTAGGGCCGGCCTGCAAAATGGCACCTTTAAAGTCAATCCTGCGACTGGCGGGCTTTTGTGAGATTAACTATGAAAAAGTTTTATGTTGTGAGTGGTGACGCCAATGGGGAAAATATCCCTTATTTTTTTGAGATGATATGGACTCCAGATTTACCTGTTTTTGATCTCCCAGTTGCTAGTCCTGATATTAAAAGCTTCGCCAAAGCCTACAGCGTAAAGGCTGATACTGAAGAGCTAAAAGTCGATGTTCTGATAAATGATTATCTGGCTTCAGTTGATTTTGTAGAGTTGTGTGAGTCTCTTGAGACGGATTTTTTGACAATTCCCGCGGAAGTCATACTGGAAGATGGAAAGAGCCCTGAGAAAAAATATAGTTTTTTTTGTATAAAAGCTAGAGCATGGGTGTTGAGTCAAGAAGAATCTGTTTATGACCTGACGGATGACGGTTTACTGAGGCCCAAGGAAGATCGAGCTCCCGGTCCTGTGTATGAGCGTATTGATTCATTCGTCATGAAAAGCAATGTTGACTATGATTTGTTCTATTGTGAGGAAATCAAACAGATGGTTTGTTCTTCAAGATTTAAACAAGAGTTCGAGTCTAGGAAGCTTAGCGGTCTTAATTTTATGGCTATCGATGAAGGTTATGTATATGCACCGTGGGATGATTTTGGATTGGACTGACTTAGAGGTGAGTGTAGATGACGATGAAGTCGGCTTTTTCGCACTTGAAAAATGCCCATCCTGATGAGCATTTTTAATGCCTTCGCTCTAAATGCTGACAGCAGCGTTATGACCCGCACCGCAGAAGTTCTACGCACTCAGGGGCGCGTTCACCAGTTGCCTCAGCTCCTACGCCATGGGCGCAGGAGTTGGCAGTTCGCGTCGCGCCTGCCGGAGGACAAACTCTTGACCATCCACAACCCTTATTAAACAAACGCAGGGGCGGGACGCTTAATCGATCGTGTCAAAAATGTAGCGAAGTTAGGTTCCTGTGGTTAATAATTTACGTTTTGGAGAAGGCTATGAATGGTATAGGACATGCAGCGGCTGAGTTGGCGAGAGTCCATAATAAATATAACCTGTCAGGTGGTTTTCAGTCGCGTGCTCAAGTTGGCGCGAAGTGGCCTTCAACTCTTGGTCGCTCAGTTGAGTTGGAGGATTTTTACAATGATTATGAGCCGGTGGATGTCAAAATCGAAACAGGATTTACCCCGTTAAAGCTTTTCAGTCTTGACTCGATTGAGAAAGGTCAAGTCGGCTATAAGTGGGTTGGTGGGGAGTCGGCTGTCAAGTTAAACAATGAGTGGGGCCACGCTTTTGTAGTCATAATGGATGATTCTGGTGGCGGAAAGCCAGCTATTGCAGTAACAAATGTCAAGAACACTCCGGTTTATGCAAGTTGTAGTGCGGTTGCCCCATTTAAAGTTTCAGATTCGCTAGCTGATTTTGTTTTTGCGTTGGCGAAGTTAGTTGAGATTGTGTATGGCGAGTTTAATATTTTTGAGATTTCTGATGATGACGGATTGAGCTCATTATTTGTTGCGAGAGTGAATGATGAAATCTCTCCTCTACTAGGTGAAGAGAACTTTGAAAGATTTTTTGACTATTTTTACGGTTGAGTACGTTTTTTTGCCTTAATTTCTCAGCGTCAGTGCTCGCTGTTGCTCGCTCTTTTATAACCTAACGCAAAACAAGTGGCTACCAATGTTGTCTCAGCCGCTTCCTCTATTGCAATCATGGACGCCAGCCACAAGTCCAAATACCTGTGGTGGAACACCCTGGCCCAGGTCGAACGTTTCCAGGATTGCTCGGGTAAAAACACCACGTACCGCTTCGACGAGCGCCAGCATCTGGTCGCCGTTACTGATGCGCTGGGTCAGACCACCACGCTGGAACGCAAACCCGACGGCGAGGTGCTGCGCATCAATCATCCGGACGGCAGCGCCGAATCATTCACCTACAACGCCCTCGGCCAGGTACTGACGCACACCGACGGCAAAGGCCAGACCACGCGCCTGCTGCGCACCGCCCGTGGATTGCCGAGCAGCCGCCAGGACGCCAAGGGCCAACGCATCCGCTACGAATACGACCCGGCGATTCGCCTGACCGCGCTGATCAACGAAAACAACGCGGCGTACCAGTTCGCCTACGATGCGTCCGACCGGTTGATCGAAGAAAAACGCATCGACAACCTGACTCGACGCTTCAGCTACAACCTCGGCGGGCATCTGACCCAGGTCGACGAAACCGGCTACGGCGAACGCGGCGAACGACCACAGCGTCGTACCGAATTCGAGCGCGACAGCATTGGCCGGCTGCTGGCCAAACTCAATGGCGATGCCCGTCAGGATTACGTGTACGACGACGCTGATCGCCTGCTGTCGATCCAGCGCCTGCCGACCGGGCAGGGCAAGCAACTGGGTGTCAGCGAAGAAACGCTGGAGTTCTCCTACGACCTGCTCGGGAGGCTGATCCAGGAGACCACGGCGCAAGGCGCCTTGTCCTACGAATACGACCCACTGAGCAACCTCACCACCCTGACGTTGCCCACCGGCCAACACCTCAATCACCTGTATTACGGCAGCGGCCACCTGCACCAACTCAACCTCGACGGCCAGCTCATCAGTGACATCGAGCGCGATGACCTGCACCGCGAAGTCCTGCGCACCCAGGGCACGCTCACCAGCTGCTTCGGCTACGACGCCATGGGCCGCAAGAGCTGGCAGTTCGCCTCGCGCCTGCCGGCGGAAAAACTCTCGCGCCTGCACAACCCCGGTATCCAGCCCGACCTGCTGGTGGAGCACGCCTACAACCCGATCCACCGCCGCCACCAGTACGACCCGGCCGGCGAGTTGACCCGTACCCTCGACAAACTGCGCGGCGAGATCAAGTACGAGTACGAAGCCAACGGCCAACTGCACAGCCGCGACACCGGGCAGCTGATCGACAGCGAAGAGTTCCGCTACGACGCCGCGGCGAACCGGCTGAACTTCAACACCAGCCAGTTTGATCACGTCAAGGACAACCGCCTTAAACGCTGGCGGGACCAGGAATATGCCTACGATGCGTGGGGCAACCTGGTTGAAAAGCGCAGTGGCATGGGCACGCTGCAGACGTTTGTGTATGACTGTGAAAATCGCTTGGTGCGGGCTGAGACGTTGGTTAATGGCAAGCTGGAAAGTACCGGTGCGTATCGGTATGACAGTTTGGGGCGACGGGTTGGCAAACAGTCTGTTGTTAATGGCGTGACCGAGCAGAAACACTTCTTATGGCAAGGCCTGCGCATGCTGCGGGAGGAGCGTCCGGGGCAGAGCAGTCTGTACCTGTATGAGCCGGGGAGTTATGCGCCGTTGGCCCGGGTGGATCAGGCAGAGGGGGAAGAGCAGCAGCTCTATTACTTCCATACCGATCAGATTGGTACTCCGTTGGAGATGACTGACCGTGAAGGGCAGATTGTCTGGCAGGCGACGTACAAGGCTTGGGGGGCTGTTGAAAGGCTGGCGGTCAATGATGTCGAGCAGAATCTGCGGTTTCAGGGGCAGTATTTTGACGATGAGACGGGGCTGCACTACAACACGTTTCGGTATTACGATCCGGGGGTGGGGCGGTTTGTAACGCAGGATCCAATAGGATTGTTTGGGGGTTACAATCTCTACAGCTATGCTCCAAACACGACTGCATGGACTGATCCGTGGGGATGGGAATGCATACCAAACAAAGTGGCTGGCTCTGCTCGAGAGGCTAGAGCCAAAGCAATATTCGAGAAACGTTACGGTAAGAAAAATGTTCTCGGCGAAAGGTATCTACGTAATGCTGAGGGGAAAATAGTCAAGGACCCGTTAACCGGTGAGGGGCGTCGAGTTGATTTTGTTGTTAAGAATGCTGATGGCTCCGGCACGGCGAAAGAAATTACAAGTTTGACCGCTTCGAAATTTGCGCAGCTGGAAAAAGAAATGAGAATTCGAGAGGCGGGTGGAGTTTTTGTGCGCGAGCCGGGTACCAAAAAATTGATTGAAGTAACTGATGTGTCGACAGTGATTCGTGCAAGGTAATAGGAGTTTGGTAATGAGTGATTTGGATTTTACTTTGTGCAGCATACCGATGCTAATGTCTAGAAATAAAAGCGCCGAATATCAGAGGCAGATAGTTGTGCGGTATACAGTTCTAATGAGTTTCCTTAAGGTGCGTGGTCTTATTTATAAGGAGCCATTTGATAGTGATGGTAATTTGAAGATGGATTTGGTTATAAAAAAATCAGATGTCACTTCTCAATGCCTCGAGCTATTCAAGAAGGCAGTTCCAGCTTGGCACGCCTACGTGGATAAAGGTGGAGATATTAATAATACAAGCAAGATTGAAAAGGAGTTGGCTAAAATTCCATGAGTTTTATCTAATTAAGTGGCTGGGAATTTGATCTCAGTCGCTTCAGATGCTTCGGCTTCGACGCCATGGGTCGCAAGAGCTGGCAGTTCGCCTCGCGCCTGCACAACCCTGGCATCCAGCCCGACCTGCGGGTCGAGCACACCTACAACCCGATCCACCGCCGTCACCAATACGACCCGGCCGGCGAGTTGACCCGCTCCCTCGACAAACTGCGCGGCGAGATCAAGTACGAGTACGAAGCCAACGGCCAACTGCACAGCCGCGACATCGGTCAGTTGCTCGACAGCGACGAATTCCGCTACGACGCCGCCGGCTGAATGGGCGGACTCCGAAAGCTGCCTCTACAACTTGTTAGTAAGGAGACAATGATGGGTGTACTGAAAATGTCGAAGTCCGATCCGAAAGTGAATAGCTCTGATCTCAGTTTACTGGAGGATGAGATAGGGCATACATTGCCTGAAGGCTTTAAAAATTTTTATTTAACTCATAGTGGTGGGGTTGCAGATAGAGATTGGTGGGATAGTGGTGATGAATATGAGCCTGTTCGATTAAAGAAATTTAAAGCAGTTGCAGCTAGTGGTGCTTTGGATGCTGCAGAGACAAAATATTTAAGCGGCTGTTATGCTGTGATGACCTCTAAAAATGTGATACCTAAAACATTGCTGCCGTTTGCGACTGACGATGGTGGTAACTTTTTCTGTCTGGATTTGACTGATGGTGATGTGTGTTTTTACGCAACTGATTCCTTTGATTCGAATAGTAGTTATGCCGCCAATCATGCAAAGGCCTATCGTTGGCTCGCAAGTTCGTTTGACGCTTTTGTTGAGGGGTTAAAGGACGAATCTGAGATCGACCTGTAAAATCGAAGGCCAGAGGAGCTGTGACAGGTATCGCGATGACCTGCACAGCGAGGCGGACAATGATTGTCATTTTCCGCTTTTTTCACTAACACCGGTCTGGATTACGATGTTTTATAAAACCAACCACTAGGGAAGTACTCATCTCAGGCAGCAATCATCCACAGCCGCTTCAACGGTGACAGGTCAGCTGATCTCCACCTTCCGTCACGGCAAAGGATTTCTGGTTTTTATTCTGCTGTTCGCAATTGTATTGTTGTGCTTGGTAGGAGTTTGTTATGGAAAAAGAAGTTTCGGTGGTTGAGGCGTTGAAAGGCTTTATGTCAGAAATGCGAGATTGGGAGACGGCTTTTCGCGATGAGCAAATGAGCCTGATCGATGCGGAAAAAAATACCTCTGACTGTGATAAAAAGTATGAACTCGAGCTTAAGAAGGTTTTAACCAGGTTTTCTGTGTCAGATGAGCGAAGCTGGGCTAGGCTTGTAGATCTCGGTTGTGGGTCTCCTCCGACTTATGATCCAGAGAGGGATGTAATAAACAAGCCTGTTCAAGAAGGTAAAAATTACGCTGTGGTTGTCGAGCAGATGGCTAGGCTAAAGGCTGTATATAAGTTTGTTCTAAAAGATACTGGAAATGGTTGGCTGATAGTGAAAAAAGAAACAAAAAGTGGTGATAAGTGGAAAAAAACCGCTCTCTGATGTTTGTATGTAAACGGTGCAGCGCTCCGTTGTACTGGTGGCGCAGCATTTCATGGATGTGTTTGGTTGTTCATTGGTAGTCAAAAACTAGTGGGGTTTGTGCCGTTCTTTAAAATTTTATCTCTAGAGTGGCTTAAGGTTTTCTTAAGCCACTTTCCTCTTTAATCTAAAAATGCTGTGCAAGCGCGTTCTTACAATTCACGCTAAAAATGATTAATAATTGAACGAATCCATTTTCGCGACTTCGGCGGTGAGCAGTACGCCATCGACCTCGACGAAGCCGGCAACATGACCGGTCTCAAGCTGCCGGATGACAACCGGTTGGGGTTCAAGTACGACGACTTTTCGCGTTTGCTTGAAGAAACCGATCCACTGGGTCGCAAGATCAAATACAAGTACCACCTCGGCACTACGCTGGTCACAGAAACGACCTTCCTGGACGGCAGCACCTGGCAAGCCCGCTACGATGCCAAGGGCAACTTGATCGCCGAAGTCGACGCCCTGGGCAATAAAACCGAATACCTCAACAGCGACGACGGCCTGCCGCACACCATCATCGATGCAACCCACAAGTCCAAATACCTGTGGTGGAACACCCTGGCCCAGGTCGAGCGCTTCCAGGATTGCTCGGGTAAAAACACCACCTACCGCTTCGACGAGCGCCAGCATCTGGTCGCCGTCACCGACGCGCTGGGCCAGACCACCACGCTGGAACGCAAACCCGACGGCGAAGTGCTGCGCATCAATCATCCGGACGGCAGCGCCGAGTCCTTCACCTACAACGCCCTCGGCCAGGTGCTCAGCCATACCGACGGCAAAGGCCAGACCACGCGCCTGCTACGCACCGCCCGAGGATTGCCGAGCAGCCGCCAGGACGCCAAAGGCCAGCGCATCCGCTACGAATACGACCCGGCGATTCGCCTGACGGCGCTGATCAACGAAAACAACGCGGCGTACCAGTTCGCCTACGATGCGTGCGACCGGTTGATCGAAGAAAAACGCATCGACAACCTGACCCGACGCTTCAGCTACAACCCCGGCGGGCATCTGACCCAGGTCGATGAAACCGGCTACGGCGAACGCGGTGAACGGCCACAACGCCGCACCGAATTCGAACGCGATAGCATTGGCCGGTTGCTGGCCAAACTCAATGCCGATGCCCGTCAGGATTACGTGTATGACGACGCTGATCGCCTGCTGTCGATCCAGCGCCTGCCGACCGCGCAGGGCAAGCAAATTGGTGTCAGCGAAGAAACGCTGGAGTTCTCCTACGACCTGCTCGGGAGGCTGATCCAGGAGACCACGGCGCAAGGCGCCTTGTCCTACGAATACGACCCACTGAGCAACCTCACCACCCTGACGTTGCCCACCGGCCAACACCTCAATCACCTGTATTACGGCAGCGGCCACCTACACCAACTCAACCTCGACGGCCAGCTGATCAGCGACATCGAGCGCGACGACCTGCACCGCGAAGTCCTGCGCACCCAGGGCACACTCACCAGCTGCTTCGGCTACGACGCCCTGGGCCGCAAGAGCTGGCAGTTCGCCTCGCGCCTGCCGGCGGAAAAACTCTCGCGCCTGCACAACCCCGGCATCCAGCCCGACCTGCTGGTCGAGCACGCCTACAACCCGATCCACCGCCGCCACCAGTACGACCCGGCCGGCGAGTTGACCCGTACCCTCGACAAACTGCGCGGCGAGATCAAGTACGAGTACGAAGCCAACGGCCAACTGCACAGCCGCGACACCGGCCAGTTGCTCGACAGCGAAGAATTCCGCTACGACGCCGCGGCGAACCGGCTGAACTTCAACACCATCCAGTTTGATCACGTCAAAGACAACCGCCTGAAGCGCTGGCGGGACCAGGAATATGCCTACGATGCCTGGGGCAACCTGATTGAAAAACGCAGCGGCACGGGCACGCTGCAGACGTTTGTTTATGACTGTGAGAATCGCTTGGTCAAGGCCGAGACGCTGGTCAACGGCAAGCTGGAAAGTACCGGTTCTTATCGGTACGACAGCCTGGGGCGGCGGGTTGCCAAGGTTTCAGAGGTCAACGGCAAGACCGAGCATAAGCACTTTTTGTGGCAAGGCCTGCGGATGTTGCGTGAGGAGCGACCGGGGCAGAGCAGTCTGTACCTGTATGAGCCGGGGAGTTATGCGCCCTTGGCGCGGGTGGATCAGGCAGAGGGTGAAGAGCAGCAGCTTTATTACTTCCATACTGATCAGATTGGTACGCCGCTGGAGATGACGGACGCGGACGGGAGCATTGTCTGGCAGGCGACGTACAAGGCTTGGGGGGCGGTTGAAAAGCTGGCGGTCAATGACATCGAGCAGAATTTGCGGTTTCAGGGGCAGTATTTCGATGACGAGACGGGGCTGCACTACAACACGTTTCGGTATTACGATCCGGAGGTGGGGCGGTTTGTTACGCAGGATCCGATTGGGCTGTTGGGCGGAGATAATCTCTATCAGTATGGGAGTAACCCTTTAGGTTGGATCGATCCATTAGGATTAGCATGTTCGTCTCTTCATGAAAGGGTAGTAAATGATGCGAACAAAGTCGCATCTGCTGGAGGTGAAATCACCGCCAAACAAGCTCAAATTTTGAGAGGAAATCTACCCGTTGTTCAGCGACGTACTGTGTTTCAGAATCAGATGGCACGGAAAGAATTTGTGGGTAGTCAGAACTATTTGATGAAACAATGGGAAGCTAACACCGGTAGAGTATGGCCATCTGGTGCAACTCCCCATCACATCGTACCTTTGGAAAGTGGTGGCGCGAACAAGTGGTGGAATCTGATGCCGACACATGGCACGTTGCCTAATCACTCTTTGCCTGGGATTCCAGTTCCGCATGCCGCAGGTGGGGTTCTAAGGAGCACGATTCAACAAGGAAGAAAAGCTCTGCCACTTGGTACAATAACTGATTTGAGATTGTAATATGATTGATATTGATGAGGAGTGTAGAAAGATAGAAGGGTTTGAGTTTTTTTCTAACATGGGAGGTCGTGGGCCTAAAGATGATAATTATATATATATAGAAAGCGTTCGAAAGGTTTTCGTGGAACCATCTGAGTCTGAGTTTTATGGGTGTTATGATGGTGTTGAATGGTTGCCCACATCCCCAACTCAACCTGATCCGTTTTATGAGATACCTAAGCCACCATCGGACTTGGTCGCCATGAGGATTAAAGCGAATAAGGCAGTAATGGCCGCTACTAAAAATCTTGACAAGAGCAAATTCATTTGTGCGCCGCATGATTTTAGCCTTGCTGCAAGAAATGGGGTGTGTTTTGCCTTTAGGCAATATGTGTCCGAAAGTTATTACGGGCTTGGTGATCGATGGTTGACAATAATCAGATTATATTATTCCGGTCATTGGCCTGTTGGTTTCTTTAAAAACAAAATAGTCGTTATTTGATTTTGGTGGATAGAGCGGAAAAGGAACGGAAAAGGGGACAGGGGAAAAGGGGACTGGAAAAGGGACGACGGAAAAGGGGGGAGATTTATTTTGAAGTAATGTCTAGTCCTGAAATAGGTTTACACCTGTTTCACCCCAACGCCCGATGCACCGCATCGGGCGTTTGTATTTCAAAGACAGGTGCGGTCGCTCGCCGTTATAGATCGATACCGACTCACTCACCATCTTCTTCGCCTGCGTCAAATCCTGCGGTCGCTGGAGCATAAGCTCTGTCTTTAATATCCCGTTGACCCGCTCTGCCAAGGCGTTTTGGTAGCAGTCATAGCCGTCCGTCATCGAACACCGGATGCCGTGTTTCGCGTGCAGTTCCTGGTACATTCCCGAGCAATACTGGCTGCCTCTATCCGAGTGATGGACCAGCGACTGCTGCGTTCGACGGTGTTTCACCGCCCGGCGCAACGCATGCGCTACCGACTCGGCGTGCAGGCTTTCATGGACGTGATAGCCCACGATCTTTCGCGAAAAGCATCCGTCACAAGGCTCAGATAGGCCACGCCTTCCTGAGTGGGCAAATAGGTGATGTCAGCCACCCAGACTTGTTCCGGGCCGCTTGCAACAACCTGATCAGGACCGGGCTTGAGCAGGTTCGGATGGCGCCGAAAGCGATGATGGCTGTCGGTCGTCTTGTGGTAAGCCCGCCTGCGGGCCACCAATAAACGCCTTTCACGCAGAATCGAAAACAGTCGATCTCGACCCACTTGCAGCTCAAGTTGAGGCTGGCACTGCAGCAAGTAATGCAGCTTTCGGGTGCCCAGACGTGGCTGCCGCTGGCGCTTTTGCTGAACGTAATCGGCAACTTTCTGATCCAGAACGAGACGAGCAGCATCGGCGCGATTACGTTTGTAGTAAGCTTGGCGGCTTATCCCCATGAACTGGCAAGCCCTGCTGATACTCAGGTTTTGGACTCGCTTTTGCGCGAGGACTTGCCGGGACGCTTTTTTATGACAGAGAGGCCGTAGTCATTTTTCAAGACATCCACGACAGCTTCGAAAAACTGCGCTTTCTGATTGGACAGAGCCAACTGCTCTTCAAGTTCTTTGATGCGTTGCTCTGGCGTCAATGGTCGGTTTTTGTCGGGCATAGACCCCATCCTCGGCGAGCCAATGTATGTGCCCGGGCTCCAATCCTGCCGACCGTGCTTGCGTAACCACGTCAGAACGGTCGTTTTGCCTTGAATCCCGTAGCGCTCCTGAGCCTCTTTATAACTCAGCTCGCCTTTTTCGACCTGGTCGACGACCGACAATTTAAAAGTCAGCGTGTAGTCTCGCTGACTACGCCTTTTTGCTGATTCCATTACGCCCTCCTGAAAATAGATCAGAAGGTGTAAACCTTATTCAGGACGGGACATAAATAAATCTGCCCCCTTTTTCCTTTTACATGCGGACCACATCGTTCCCATGAAGCAAATTACGGAAATGGATGGTTTTAACAAACTTTCCTTTGGTAATCAGCTGGAAGTATTAAATCATAAGCCGAATTTTTCGCCCTTGAGCGAAACTGCAAATACTTCAAGGGGGGCTAAGACATACGAACAATGGACGCGCTACAAAAAAGGAAATGTGGATGTTGATCCTGCCTTTAGACGTAGTATGATGGAGCGTGCGGCGAAGCTCGAAGTTGAACTGCAGGAAAAAATTTATAGCCTTTTGCCTTAGAAGGAGTCGAAAGTGATTACATTGGAATGCGTGGTAGAGCAAGTTAAAACTTCTTTTGTCGGTCGTGATGTGTATTTTTCGCCGAATGAATTGCCCGTGAATGTAATTATTCCTGCGGAGTGGAAAGAGTTTGGTGCTGTTTTTTCTGAGAAACCTAAGTTTCCCACAGCATGGAATTCTTTTGCTGGTAAAATGCCTTGGGTGTTGTCCTTGCTAGATACATGCTTGGTCGGCACGTTTGTCTTGGGTGGCGAGAAAGTTGAATTGTTATATGTCTTCCATGATGCTAGTGGTCTTTATTACTATGTCGGCGGGTTGCCACTAAGTAGCTGTCCATTGAAGTCAGATAAGATCAATCTGATTGCGGGTAGGTTGTCGGATTTCTATTTGCATGTACACAATGGCTTCACTTTTTTTCCCGCGCAATCAATGGGGCCTCAAAAGATCGAAGACTTTTCATGTGTGGCAGATTTAATTGATGAAGAAGAAACGAGCTTCGCAGCAAACTGGGTCACAATTTTTTCTAATGGGGGCGGGGATTATTTAGCTGTCGATATAAATAATCATGCGGATGATAAAGGTGTTATCTGGTGGCATGAGCAACCCATGGAGCCGGAATTGGGTATAGATGTTTTTGAGGTGATGGATACGTGGATTTCTATATTTCTGGAAGATACACAATCACGAAGTGATGTATTGATAAAAGAATCTAAATTCAAAGCTTAAATTCGCCTGAAAAAATACTATGGCCTGCGACATCCAGATGAATTACCCCGACTACAGGGCCTGGCGCACCCCAAAAGAAACCTCATCGCCGAAGTCGACGCCCTCGGTCACACTGCCGAATACCTCAACGGCGACGACGGCCTGCCGCACACCATCATCGATGCAACCCACAAGTCCAAATACCTGTGGTGGAACACCCTGGCCCAGGTCGAGCGCTTCCAGGATTGCTCGGGTAAAAACACCACCTACCGCTTCGACGAGAGCCAGCATCTGGTCGCCGTCACCGACGCGCTGGGCCAGACCACCACGCTGGAACGCAAACCCGACGGCGAAGTGCTGCGTATCAACCACCCGGACGGCAGCGCCGAGTCGTTCACCTACAACGCCCTCGGCCAGGTGCTCAGCCATACCGACGGCAAAGGTCAGACCACGCGCCTGCTACGCACCGCCCGTGGCTTGCCGAGCAGCCGCCAGGACGCCAAGGGCCAGCGCATCCGCTACGAATACGACCCGGCGATTCGCCTGACCACGCTGATCAACGAAAACAACGCGGCGTACCAGTTCGCCTACGATGCGTGCGACCGGTTGATCGAAGAAAAACGCATCGACAACCTGACCCGACGCTTCAGCTACAACCCCGGCGGGCATCTGACCCAGGTCGATGAAACCGGCTACGGCGAACGCGGTGAACGGCCACAACGCCGCACCGAATTCGAACGCGATAGCATTGGCCGGTTGCTGGCCAAACTCAATGCCGATGCCCGTCAGGATTACGTGTATGACGACGCTGATCGCCTGCTGTCGATCCAGCGCCTGCCGACCGCGCAGGGCAAGCAAATTGGTGTCAGCGAAGAAACGCTGGAGTTCTCCTACGACCTGCTCGGGAGGCTGATCCAGGAGACCACGGCGCAAGGCGCCTTGTCCTACGAATACGACCCACTGAGCAACCTCACCACCCTGACGTTGCCCACCGGCCAACACCTCAATCACCTGTATTACGGCAGCGGCCACCTACACCAACTCAACCTCGACGGCCAACTGATCAGCGACATCGAGCGCGACGACCTGCACCGCGAAGTCCTGCGCACCCAGGGCACGCTCACCAGCTGCTTCGGCTACGACGCCATGGGCCGCAAGAGCTGGCAGTTCGCCTCGCGCCTGCCGGCGGAAAAACTCTCGCGCCTGCACAACCCCGGTATCCAGCCCGACCTGCTGGTCGAGCACGCCTACAACCCGATCCATCGCCGTCACCAATACGACCCGGCCGGCGAACTGACCCGCACCCTCGACAAACTGCGCGGCGAGATCAAGTACGAATACGAAGCCAACGGCCAGTTGCACAGCCGCGACGCCGCGGCGAACCGGCTGAACTTCAACACCAGCCAGTTCGATCACGTCAAAGATAACCGCCTCAAACGCTGGCGGGACCAGGAATATGCCTACGATGCGTGGGGCAACCTGATTGAAAAACGCAGCGGCATGGGCACGCTGCAGACGTTTGTTTATGACTGTGAGAATCGCTTGGTCAAGGCCGAGACGCCGGTCAACGGCAAGCTGGAAAGTACCGGTTCTTATCGGTACGACAGCCTGGGGCGGCGGGTTGCCAAGGTTTCAGAGGTCAAGGGTAAAACCGAGCAGAAGCACTTTCTGTGGCAAGGCCTGCGGATGCTGCGTGAGGAGCGTCCGGGGCAAAGCAGCCTGTACCTGTATGAGCCGGGGAGTTATGCGCCGTTGGCGCGGGTGGATCAGGCGGAAGACCTTTACCTGTTCAGTTCAGGGCAAACCGTATTCACTGGCCTGATCACCAACCTGGCGTATCGGCGTAATGAAAGTGAGCCATTTCATCGCGTCATCGAGACGTTGAAAGGCTTTCAGGAATTCCAGCAACTGGTGCGTGAGTTGCATGTTCGCGAGTGTCTGCCGGTTGTGACGAACAAGCTTGAGTCTGACGGCGCAGTGACTTTCAAGTATGTGCCGAGCGGGCAGGTCTGGCGCAAGCGAGTCTCGGGGGACTTCCTGAATGTCGTTACACAACCGATTATTGTGACACGCGAGTTTCTGGAAGTTGAAGGACGTAAAGTCCCGGTGTCGACCCTTGCTTCAATTGATTTAAATGCCTGGAGTGAAAAGGTCACTCTAAAAGACGCAGCCGGGAATCAGATGCTGTCAACGCTGTGCACCGGGATCATGAGTCATGACCTGTTTCTCACCACTCTGGATGTGCTGCTGGATGCTCAGCGGGCAAGCAGGGGTGAGACTGCCCCTACTCTGGCCTGAAGATCTCAGTCCTCCGCCAGGCTGACCATTACAAAAAAACCGGCTGATCAGGCCGGTTTTTTGTGGGGCGGTAGTAGAGCAGCTTATTCAGGCAGTGCGATTCTGGATCAGACGATCCGAGCCACCTTCAGCGACGCGGTTTTGCAGGAGCTTGTCGGAACCACCTTCAGCAACGCGGTTTTGCAGGAGCTTGTCGGAACCACCTTCAGCGACGCGGTTTTGCAGGAGCTTGTCAGAGCCACCTTCAGCGACGCGGTTCTGCAGCAGTTTGTCAGAGCCACCTTCGGCCACACGATTCTCGATCAGGCAGTCGGAACCACCCTCTGCCACACGGCTTTCAATCAGACGATCCGAGCCGCCTTCAGCGACCACAGGTTGAGCAGAGGTAGCGGCAAAAGCGTTAACTGCGAAAACCGAGAAAGCGATGCTGAGGAGGGTCTGGCGTTTCATGATCATGTGCTCCGGGGTACTTATGGGTTGGTATGGAGCAGATGTTACGCCGTGGATTTTTTAAGAGAACTTCATTGAATCAATGGTGACTATCGACGCAGTCAATGGATGATTCGGTGTTCTTTGCGGGATCGAGCTTGCTCCGGGCGGCGTTCCGACGAACTTCAACTCAACCAGCTGGGAAAGATTGCTACACCGGTTAGAACGTTTATTTCTTTACGGTATTTGAATAGATGCAATCTGCATATCCATAACCGAATAATCCGCGTCATGTTTTTTACCTTGTCCGTGATCGAATCGGATCGTTCGTCACAGCAGAAATAATCCTCCTGCCTGCCTCGTTAAGCCTGTCGCGACATCGAGTTTGGCTGTTTGATCGCCAGCTTGTCGCGCTCGGCCGATTCCCTAGAATCCGCCTCCATCAGCTTCGTCCAACTATCCAGTCCTTTAGGGAACAACACCATGATGAATGCCATGCAGATGCAAATGCCGATGAACGCCAACATGCCAATGATGTCGATGATGGGCATGCCGATGATGATGGCGACCATGTCCTGCGACATGATGGACGACGGCATGATGTGCAAGATGATGCCGGCCGCTGGCATGGACATGGCCATGTTCAGGAACAGCGCTGAAATGATGCAGTTGATGATGAACTGCGGCATGCCGATGATGATGCACTGCGGCAACATGAGCATGATGTGCATGTCCCCGGCGAGCATGGCCATGCCGATGATGAACATGATGATGTCGATGCCGGTGATGGGCATGCCGATGCCGTCGATGAAGTGCGTGATGGAATGCACGCTCATGGCGGACTGCATGATGTGCAAAATCATGCCGATGGCCGGCATGAACATGGACATGATGAAAAACTGCTGTGCCCTGATGATGAAAATGATGAACGACTGCAGCATGCCGATGATGATGAGCTGCAACGGCATGCCGCTGATGTGCTGCACCTGCTGATCCCTGCACTGTACCTGTACCTGTAGGAGCGAGCCTGCTCGCGATGGACGTCAACGATGACGCGGGTTTTCTGAAAAAACGCGTCAGCCTTGAGCCCATCGCGAGCAGGCTCGCTCCTACAAGAAGGCGGTATCAGTCCAGGCGTTCGGGGTAGGTCACCACAAGATAGGCCACGGCCTCACTGTCGGCGGGGTTGCGATAGCGGTGGGGCTGGTCGGCGTAAAACAGGATCGAGTCCCCCGTGGATAGCAGGTAACGTTCATCGTTGACGCTGATTTCCAGGACACCCTGCGCCACCACCAGGTTTTCCTGGACACCAGGGCCATGGCCCTGCGACTGGTCCTCCCCCAACGCGCTCAGGCGCAGCTCGTAGAATTCCGATTGGCGCGCCACGTCAAAGGGGAACAGGGCGCGGCTGACAAAAGCGCCGTTGGCGCTGACCAGGCGTTTGCTCTGGCTCGCCGACAATAGGGCCACACCTTCGAAGGCCCGATGTTCCAGAAACGCCGCCACCGATACCTTCAAGCCTTTGGCTATTTTGCACAGCACCTTGATGGACGGCACACTGCGCCCCGATTCGATTTGCGCCAGCATGGCGCGGCTCACGCCGCACTGTCGGGCCAGGGCATCAAGGGACAGATGGCGCTTGCTGCGCAGACGCAGCAGGTTTTGTCCGACCCGTTCGCAGATCGGGTCCTCTTCCGGATTGTTCAGATCCAGCACAGGCTCGTCCGCGCTTATCAGAAAGCGCGAGGGTTCGTACGCGTTCACGCCTGACGTGTCTCGGTAGACCGAGACGCCTGAACCCACTGCAATGCCTGTAGTCCGGCGTTGCGTGCGTACATCTCCCACATGGCCCGTGCCCGTTGCTGAGCTTGTTTGCGTTTGCGGTAGCTGGCGAAATCGATGAGGTTGTCAGTCGGATTCATGGGGCACTTCACTGTGGTGATGAATGACGGGATGACTGGAGAGTACGCTTCTATTTTTATAACGATAAATACTGAATTTTTATTTGTTAATTCTTTTTGGTTCTTATTGGTGAAGGATTTTCAGGTTGTATGAAGCGTCTTTTATATTCTCAAAAGATATAAATATGTAATTATATATTCCTTTTGGTGTTGGCTGATGCGGTGCATCTTGAGGTCATGCCCATCCATGCGGATGGTCTCGACGCCAGACAGGAAGCCTTATCATGACCATCAAAGCGATCAACGTCCGTAACCAGTTCAAGGGCGTCATCAAGGAAATATTCGAAGGCGAAGTGGTCTCCGAAATCGACGTGCAAACCGCCTCCGGGATCGTCACTTCCGTGATTACCACGCGTTCGGTGCGCAGCCTGGAGTTGAAGGTGGGCAGCGAGGTGATTGCCTTCGTCAAGTCCACGGAGGTCTCCATTGCCAAGCTTTGAAAGCCTGAATCATTGGTAGATAACGGATGATCTGCCGGTTTAAAAAAACCATGAAAAAACCCGGCTGATCAGGCCGGGTTTTTGTTGGGTGTTGTGGTGACGCGGTTTGTTTATGCGACGCGGTTCTGCAGCAGTTTGTCGGAGCCACCTTCAGCGACGCGGTTCTGCATCAGCTTGTCGGAGCCATCCGCAGCGACGCGGTTTTCGATCAGGCGGTCGGAACCACCCTCGGCCACACGGCTTTCAATCAGACGATCCGAGCCGCCTTCAGCGACCACAGGTTGAGCAGAGGTAGCGGCAAAAGCGTTAACTGCGAAAACCGAGAAAGCGATGCTGAGGAGGGTCTGGCGTTTCATGATCGTGTGCTCCGGGGTACTTATGGGTTGGTATGGAGCAGATGTTACGCCGTGGATTTTTTAAGAGAACTTCATTGAATCAATGGTGACTATCGATGCAGTCAATGGATGATTTGATGACCATTGTGGGTGCGGGTGTCAGCGGGAGATGAGCCCATGATCGAGGGCGTACTTGACCAGCGCTGCCGGCTTGTCGATGTTGAGTTTGCGCCGGATGCTCAGGCGATGGGTTTCCACCGTGCGCACGCTGATGTCCAGTTCCCGGGCCATTTCCTTGTTGTTCAAGCCTTGCGCCATCTTCGACAGCACCTGGCTTTCCCTCGGAGTCAGTTCGTTGTCGGTGTTGCGGTCGGCGATCAGTCGCTGGGCGATTTCGGCGCTGTAGAAGGTTCCGCCGCTGCTGATGGCTTCGATGGCGGCGATGATTTCCCGTGAGGGGGCGTTCTTCAGCACGTAGCCGCTGGCGCCGGAGCGCACCGACTCGCTCACGTATTCGTAATTGTCGTACATGCTCAGCACCAGCACCTTGAGCGACGGGTACTGGCTGCGCAGCACGCGGGTCAGTTCCAGGCCGTTCATGTCTGGCAGGCTGATGTCGACCAGCAGCAGGTCGGGCTGGCAGCGTCCGACCATTTCGATGGCCTCGGCGCCGTTTTCCGCTTCGCCGACCATTTCCAGGGGCGACATCACGGCCAGCAGCGCCTTGATGCCGTCGCGGACCAGGGAGTGATCGTCGACCAGGGCGACGCGGATCGGGGAGGGCAGGTTCATCGCAATATTCACTCTTGTAGTTTTGCGCGGGCTCAGCGTTTTACCGCAGGTTTCATTGGCAGCCGCACGTCCAGCTCGCTTCTGCCCGGCATCGAAATCAGATCGAAGCGCCCGCCAAAATGTTCGACGCGTTCGCGGATGTTACGCAAGCCAATGCCGGCCTGACGACGTTCGACCTGGGCGACGTTGAAACCGATACCGTCATCGACCACCGTCAGCCGCACGGACTCGTCGCAGCCGCGCAGTGTAATGGACACGTTTTTCGCCTGCGCGTGGCGTTCGATATTGGTCAGGCCTTCCTGGACGATGCGGAACAGCGAAACCGCCGCGCCGTCGACCAGCAGGCAGTCGAATTCATTTTCGTCATAGGTCACGGTCAACCCGCTGCGCTGCTCGAATTCGGCGGCCAGTTGGCCGATGGCCGCCGGCAGGCCGAGGGTGTCGAGCAAGGAGGAGCGCAGGTCGTGGGAGAGGCTGCGCACTTCACCGATGGCATCGCCCAGGCGCTCGGTGGCGTCTCTGAGCGCGTTCAAACCCTTGTCGTCGGCTTGTCCGCGTTCCAGCAGATGGCTGGCCAGTTCGAACTGGAACTTGATCGAGACCAGCACCTGGCTGATGCCGTCGTGCAACTCGCGGGACACCCGGGATCGTTCTTCTTCCTGCAGGCTGACGATGCGCTGGGTCAGGCGCTGCAGTTTTTTGTCCGCCAGCCGATGTTCGCTGACGTTGAGGGTCATGCCCGTGGCGAACACGAACAGCACCGCGACGAGGGCGACCACGGCAATCGCCATCATGGTCTTGCGGATGCCCATGGCCACTTCGGCACGGGCTTGTTGGGTGGCGCGTTCGACGTCTTCGAGGTAGATGCCGGTGCCGAGCATCCAGCCCCAGCGATCGAGCATCACTACGTAGGCGAGCTTGTCGGTCACCTGGCCGGAGGAGGGCTTGTTCCAGGCGTAGCGCTGGAAGCCTTCGCCCGATTGCGCGCTTTGCAGCAGCGCCTGAATCACCGGCAGGCCGTGGGGGTCTTTCATGTCCCACAGGTATTGGCCCACCAGTTCCGACTGCCGCGCGTGCATCAGGCTGCGGCCTTCGTGGTCGTAGACGAAGAAGTAGCCGTTGATGCCGAAGCTGAGCTTGCGCAGTTCTTCCAGCACTTGTTGCTGGGCTTGGGCATTGCCGTGGCCGTCGTCGTACAGGGGCGCGATCAGGCTCTGGGCCATTTCCACGTAGTTTTTCAGCTCCGCGCGCTTGCTCGCCAGAATGCTGTCTTCGATCAGTTGCGCCTGTTGATCGCCCAGTTGGCGGTTGAGGGAAATCACCAGCGCGCAGATGACGGCAATGGCCAGCACCAGCGGCAAAATCCCGAGGGCGACGATCTTGTGTTTGAGCTGCATGTTGACTCCTGCCCGCGCGAAGGCTCGGGATCATATGCCAAAGAGGCGCTGGGCTTGTAGCGTTGCTGGACGGAATGACCGGTTGGGAGTGTGCAAAACCTGTGGGAGCGAGCTTGCTCGCGATGAGGGAGGCACATTCGGAAGTGATGTGGCTGAAAGTCCGCTATCGTCGGAACGCCGCCCGGAGCAAGCTCGCTCCCACATTTGATCGGGGATGGCCCCGGATCCGGTGGTCAACCCACAGGAGATCGGTGTCATCTACGTAGAACTACGTAGAGACCACGTACGTAGTAACGCGGATTTATTTGTGGACGGCATGCGCGGATATTGGGCCAGCTCCGCATCGCGGACACAATTATAAAAATTACCGCCGCAGTCACTGGCTGTCGGCAGGAGACACGCTATGCCCCGTCTGGCTAAACACCTCGCCTGGTTTGCCGTGGCTGTCCTGGGAGCGATTGCGCTGAGTGTCGTGGCCCTGCGCCGCGGCGAAGCGATCAACGCCCTGTGGATCGTAGTCGCAGCCGTCGCCATCTACCTTGTTGCCTACCGCTATTACAGCCTGTTCATCGCCAATAAAGTGATGCAGCTCGACCCCAATCGGGCCACGCCGGCTGTGCTCAATAACGATGGTCTGGACTATGTTCCGACCAACAAGCACGTACTTTTCGGTCACCACTTCGCGGCCATTGCCGGCGCGGGGCCTTTGGTCGGCCCGGTGTTGGCGGCGCAGATGGGCTACCTGCCCGGCACGCTGTGGCTGATTGCCGGCGTGGTGCTGGCCGGTGCCGTTCAGGACTTCATGGTCCTGTTCATGTCTACCCGCCGCAACGGCCGTTCCCTGGGCGACATGGTCCGTGAAGAAATGGGCCGCATCCCCGGCACCATCGCGCTGTTCGGCTGCTTCCTGATCATGATCATCATCCTCGCGGTGCTGGCGCTGATCGTGGTCAAGGCCCTGGCCGAGAGTCCGTGGGGGATTTTCACGGTGATGGCGACCATTCCGATCGCGATGTTCATGGGCATCTACATGCGCTACATCCGCCCGGGTCGCATTGGCGAAATCTCGGTAATCGGCGTGCTGTTGCTGCTGGGTTCGATCTGGCTGGGCGGGCAGGTTGCCGCCGATCCGGTGTGGGCCAAGGCCTTCAGCTTTACCGGTATCCAGATCACCTGGATGCTGATCGGCTACGGTTTTGTCGCGGCGGTATTGCCTGTTTGGCTGATCCTGGCACCGCGAGACTATCTGTCGACCTTCCTGAAGATCGGCACCATCGTCGCCCTGGCGATCGGCATCCTGGTGACCATGCCCGAGCTGAGAATGCCGGCCCTGACCCAGTTCGTCGACGGCACCGGTCCGGTTTGGAAGGGCGGTCTGTTCCCGTTCCTGTTCATCACCATCGCCTGTGGCGCGGTTTCCGGTTTCCACTCGCTGATTGCTTCCGGCACCACGCCCAAGCTGCTCGCCAGCGAGGGGCATGCCCGCTACATCGGTTACGGCGGCATGCTGATGGAATCCTTCGTGGCGATCATGGCCATGGTTGCCGCTTCAGTGATCGATCCGGGCGTGTACTTCGCCATGAACAGTCCGGCGGCCGTGGTCGGCGGTGATGTGGTGGCCGTTGCGCAAACCGTCAGCAGCTGGGGCTTCGCCATTACCCCGGAAGCCTTGCAAGCCGTAGCCCATGACATCGGTGAAACCACCATCCTGGCCCGTGCCGGTGGTGCGCCGACCCTGGCGGTCGGTATCGCGCAGATCCTGCACAGTGTTCTGCCGGGCGAGAACACCATGGCGTTCTGGTACCACTTCGCGATCCTGTTCGAAGCGCTGTTCATCCTGACTGCCGTGGATGCCGGTACCCGCGCCGGTCGCTTCATGCTGCAGGACTTGCTCGGCTCCTTCGTGCCGGCGCTCAAGCGCACCGAATCCTGGACCGCCAACCTGGTTGCCACCGCCGGTTGCGTGGCCATGTGGGGTTATCTGCTGTACCAGGGCGTGATCGATCCACTGGGCGGCATCAACACCTTGTGGCCGCTGTTCGGCATCTCCAACCAGATGCTGGCCGGTATCGCGCTGATGCTCGGCACCGTGGTGCTGATCAAGATGAAGCGCCAGCGTTATGTGTGGGTGACCTTGCTGCCGGCCGTGTGGCTGCTGATCTGCACCACCACCGCAGGCTTCATCAAGCTGTTCGACGCCAACCCGGCGATCGGCTTCCTGGCCCTGGCGAAGAAGTACAGTGATGCCCTGGCCAATGGTCAGGTGCTGGCCCCGGCCAAGAGCATCGACCAGATGCAGCACGTGATCTTCAACGCCTACACCAACGCGACCCTGACTGCGCTGTTCCTGTTCGTGGTGTTCAGCATCCTGTTCTTCGCACTCAAGGTCGGCATCGCTGCCTGGGGCACCAAGGAACGCACGGACAAGGAAGCGCCATATCAAGCGCTGCCGGATGCCTGATCATGTTCAATGACCTGAGTCGCCTCGGTAAATACCTCGGTCAGGCCGCGCGCCTGATGGTCGGCATGCCCGACTACGACAACTACGTCGAGCACATGCAGACCAAGCACCCGGACAAACCGCTGATGGACTACGAGGCGTTCTTTCGGGAACGCCAGGAAGCCCGTTACGGCAGTAAAGCCGGACCGAAGTGCTGTTGAGTGAGACAAAAAACCGGCTGAAACAGGCCGGTTTTTTATTGGGTGCAGTAACGGCCTGGACATTTCGGGGGCCGTGGCGATTCGAATCGTCGCCACCACTTTTGTCCCGGGTCATGGAAGCTTTGCAAACCTCCTGACTGATTTGAGCTGTTTATCAGCTATCTCCCCCAGATGAAGCGACAGTTTCCCCGTCCGGTACTTTAATGGATGGTCTGGAGCAACTGATCACTGGGCCGTCATAGCCTCAAGGCTATGGATCCCATACCGAAAAGCTATTTCTTCAATCGGTGATCCGGATCCACGCTTAAGGATGGTTAGCTGAAAACAAAATCAAGAGGAGATGCCATGTCAACTGAATCGAAATGCCCGTTCAATCACGCCGCTGGCGGTGGCACTACGAACCGCGACTGGTGGCCGAACCAACTGAACCTGAAGATCCTGAGTCAACACTCGCCCAAGTCTGACCCGCTGAGAGGCGACTTCAACTACGCCGAAGCCTTCAAGAGCCTGGACTTCCAGGCGCTGAAAAAAGACCTGACTGCTCTGATGACCGATTCCCAGGACTGGTGGCCGGCGGACTTCGGTCACTATGGCCCTCTCTTTATCCGCATGTCCTGGCACGCCGCAGGCACCTATCGCACCGGCGATGGCCGGGGTGGCGCCGGTTCCGGCCAGCAACGCTTTGCACCGCTCAACAGCTGGCCGGACAACGTCAGCCTCGACAAGGCCCGCCGGCTGCTCTGGCCGATCAAGCAAAAGTACGGCAACAAAATCTCCTGGGCCGACCTGATCGTCCTCACCGGCAACGTCGCACTGGAATCCATGGGCTTCAAGACCTTTGGTTTTTCCGGCGGCCGCCCGGATGTCTGGGAACCGGACGAAGACGTCTACTGGGGTTCTGAAAGCAAGTGGCTGGGCGGTGACACGCGCTACGGCAAAGAGGACAAACCGGCACAGAAACCTGGCGACGTCCCGCTCGTGGCCGAGCCGGGGCGAAACGAGGACAGCCGGACCGACGAGGGCCGCAATCTGGAAAACCCCCTCGCCGCGGTGCAGATGGGCCTGATCTACGTCAACCCGGAAGGCCCGGAAGGGCAGCCGGACCCGGTCGCTTCGGCCAAGGACATCCGCGAAACCTTCGGCCGCATGGCGATGAACGATGAGGAAACCGTGGCCCTGATCGCCGGTGGCCACGCCTTCGGCAAGACCCATGGCGCCGGGCCTGCCGACAACGTCGGGCCAGAACCTGAAGCCGCTGGCCTGGATCTGCAAGGCCTGGGCTGGAAGAGCACATTCGGCACCGGCAAAGGGGCCGACACCATCACCAGCGGCCTGGAAGTGACCTGGACCACCACGCCGACCAAGTGGAGCAACAACTACCTGGAGAACCTGTTCGGTTTCGACTGGGAGCTGACCAAGAGCCCGGCCGGTGCCCATCAGTGGAAACCGAAGAACGGCGCCGGTGCCGGGACCATTCCGGATGCCTTTGATCCGTCCAAACGCCGTGACCCGACCATGCTGACCTCGGACCTGGCCCTGCGTTTCGACCCGATCTACGAGCCGATTGCCCGGCGTTTCCTGGCCAATCCCGAGCAACTGGCCGATGCCTTCGCTCGCGCCTGGTACAAGCTCATTCACCGTGACATGGGCCCGCTCTCGCGCTACCTCGGCCCGGAAATGCCGAACGAAGAGTTGCTGTGGCAAGACCCGATCCCTGCTGTCGATCATCCGCTGGTCAATGACAGCGATGTCGCCGTGCTCAAGGGCAAGATTGCGGCCTCGGGGCTGACAGTTTCGCAGCTGGTATCCACGGCCTGGGCGGCGGCTTCCTCTTTCCGTGGTTCCGACAAACGCGGCGGTGCCAACGGCGGGCGCTTGCGCCTGGAGCCGCAGAAGTCCTGGGAGGCCAACCAGCCAGAGCAACTGGCCCGCGTGCTGGCAAAACTCGAAAGCATCCAGAACGAGTTCAACAGTGGCGGCAAGAAAATCTCCCTGGCCGACCTGATCGTGCTCGCCGGTGGCGTGGGCGTGGAACAGGCCGCGAAAAATGCCGGCCACAGTGTGACGGTGCCTTTCACGCCGGGACGCATGGACGCCAGCCAGGAACAGACCGATGTCGACTCCTTCGGTTTCCTTGAACCGATCGCCGACGGTTTCCGTAATTACCTGAAGCAACAGTACCGTGTGCCGGCCGAAAAACTGCTGATCGACAAGGCACAACTGCTGACGCTCAGCGCCCCGGAAATGACGGTATTGCTGGGTGGGCTACGGGTATTGAACGCCAATGTCGGCCAGAGCAAGCACGGTGTCTTCACCTCACGGCCGGAAGCCTTGACCAATGACTTCTTCACCAACCTGCTCGATATGGGGGTGGAGTGGAAGCCCGTGTCGGATGCCCAGCAGGAGTTTGAAGGGCGTGATCGCAAGACCGGTGCAGTGAAGTGGACGGGGACCCGGGTTGACCTGGTCTTTGGTTCCAATGCGCAGTTGCGTGCGTTGGCCGAGTTCTATGCCACCGCCGATGCGCAACAGAGGTTCGTCAAGGACTTCGTCGCTGCGTGGACCAAAGTGATGAACCTGGACCGTTTCGACTTAAACCGCGTCGTCTAGAGGAGATGTTGTCATAACGCTGGCATTACCGGCAAAAAGTGCCTCGGCTCGCCCTCCGGCTCCCACATCAGCGGAGGGCATCCAGCGACCATAAACCTTGGCGATCATGGTCCAGTCTTTGTGGCCAAGTTGCTTGGCTACCCACATTGGATTCTCGCCAGCGGATAGCATCATGGAGGCATAGGTGTGGCGACTCTGGTAGGGTCGTCGCCACCTGACGCCAGACTTCTTCATCGCCGGCATCCAGATGACACGGTAAATGTATCCGGCATGCTTCCACGGCTCGCCAGTGATTGTATTGAGAAACACCCTGCCGCCTGCCAGGAAGGTCAATTCCTTCTGCTTGAGCAGCGCTTCTCGCGCCGGAGCCAGCAATTTCACGGTGCGCCTTCCTGCTAACGTCTTGGTCGACTCTGGCTCTTTTGCAGCCCGCGTCTTGGCCCTGACGACCCTTATCTCCCCCGCGATCCAATCGATATCCCCCCATTCCAAGGCGATCAGTTCACTTGGTCGTAGACCTGTCCAGAAAGAGAACTGCAGTTGCGGCCACGTGTCGCCCCTGGCTGCTGCCAATATTGCTAATTGCTCTTCGCGAGTGAATGGGTCGACGTCATCTTCCTCCTTGAGCTGTTCACGATTCTTGTAGGCCCACCCAGAGAGCGGATTGCTCTCCAAGATTTCATCCTCAACTGCATCGTTAAGCGCAGAGCGAAAGCAGCTTTGAACATTCATCAGGGTCTTGTTGACTACCTGGTAGGTCGACATCTTTTCTCTGATGATCTTTTTCGACAGCTCATTCAGAGGCAGGTCGCCGAACATCGGCTTGAGGATTGCGCGGATGGTTGTCGCATAGAATGCGACCGTGCTTGATTTGAGTGTCGGTGTTTTCCTCTCCAGCCATTCCGTCAGGTAATCCCCAATAGTCTGGCTGGCATCGGTGCGCCTGAAGGTGAGGGCGCGCTTCGACTTTGGGAACGTGGCTGCATAATCGAAAGTACCGTTCGCAATCGAATACTCGATAGCGGCCTTGTGCTGTTCAGCTTTTTTCAGGTTAGCGGCGGTGGGCTTGAGCGCGATGCGCTCGCGGCACCTGACGCCCTGGTATTGGAAAGTGATTTCGATACTACTTGCAGATGCGGCGCGGACGCCTCCCCCATCTCGACCCATGAGTAATATCCTTCTACGTCTATTAAAATTCTGCCGTCAGGCGCTTTCCGCCAAACAAGATGCTTTGGCCATTTGCCGTCGCGGATTTTGGTTCTGACGGCATCGGGTGTATAGCCCGACTCCCGAGAGAACTGCTCTACGGTCTTGTATCTGACCATGTGTGTGCTCCATGCCGCTCGCGGCGGCAGAAGGTGGTGAGGGGGTTGTCAGGCTGTTGCTTTGGAGGTCAGCTCGCACTCGGCGGCCAGCTTCAGCAGGTTCTTTGTGGTAGACCTGAAGCCGCCGGTGTCCGGGTAACATTCAAATTCATGGCCTTCTGGGAACGAATCGAACGGTCCATGCCAGGGCCAACTGCTCTTCCAATCAGCCCATACGGTGTATGCATCCTGGCCTTCTCCCCAATAGTCGATTCCGCCGCCGACACTCAGGCAGTGACTCACGCTGGTTCTCTGCTCGTAGGCAAGTTCCGAACGATCGTCATCTACCCAGGCGCGCCGATAGAGTGTGGGATGCAGTTGAACAAGACGCTTGCTGAGCTTCTTCTCGATGCGCGCTTTCATCGCCGCGGCCCCTTGTAGATGAGCCAGAGCATGTAGAGCGGGGCGAAGATCATGGCGCCGCCTGCTGAGCTGCCTCGCGGAATCGGGACGGTGCCCAGTCGCAAACCTCGTCTTCCGGGATGTGACCGAACATCATGGTGCAGCGCCGGGCATGCACGCAGTTGCCGCAGGTCTTGCCTTCCGGCAGGTTCATTCGGTCTTCGTCTGTTGCTGATCGCCGCATCGGTTCACGTTGCTGGGTCATGGTGTCACCTCCCGGCGCGCCCACTGCACATACGGGCCGTCCTCTGTATCAAAGATCCCCATCAGGAACCACTCGGGCCCTGGTGACTCGGGATTCCAGGCGGTGCACGCTGCATCCTCTTCAGGAAGGTCGTAAGTTTCGTCTCCCGAGTGCCAGCCTTTCACCTCTAACCCTTGTTCTGCTACCCAGGCCCTGTACGGCGCCGGATCTTCGCCGCCATCGAGTTCAGGGATGCCCGGGTGCCACCACCAACCGTCTTTGTCGCGCTTCACTTCGACGGGGCCAAAGGACTTCGGGCTGTGGTTCGGGCAAGGCATCACGTAAAGCACGTCGGAGTACTCACCACCGCCGGAGCTGAACTCCATCTGGCAGCCGCACTTCGCCGGCTCGCCATTTACGAACGTTATCTTTTCTTCAGGCATGACTTCGTCCTTGCCGCTATAGCGGCTGACTTTGAAGGGGGAGGAGTTACTGTGTGTACTGGTTTGTAATTGATTTTTTGCTAAAGTGACACCTCAAATTCTGCAAGGAAGAATTCGTTGAATCGCTTACGGACGTACTGGGTTGATCAGGTAAAATGGTGGAGCAACCGCAGTTTAGAGTGGTGGGCTGCGCATCTCACAGCACTCTACATAGGTGGTGCTATTACCATTATGGGTGCAAGATTTGATGATTTGATAACCCTGAAGTTGAATGAAATTGGGGATCTTGCTGCTGGTGTGTTTGGGCCAGTTGCATTTTTATGGCTAATCTTAGGTTATTTGCAGCAGGGTCGAGAGCTAAAGCTGAGCTCTGATGCGTTGCAATTACAGGCAGCAGAACTAAAAAATTCTGTAGAGCAACAAACAATCATGGCGCAGGCTGCATTGGCTCAAATTGATGAGCAGCGTAAGATTAGTCTGTTGCAAATTGAAGAGCGTGATCGACTTTATAAAGCAGATTTGAGATTGTTAGTTTTAGAGACTGATACTGATGTGTCTGGTGTTACGAAGGCCAAAATTCGTATTGTTAATTCTGGGCCAATAGCGCATGCGGTTCATTACCGGTTTGACCCGCCTCTTGGAGATATGGGGGTTGGCGCCATTTCTTCTATAAGTTCCAGTAGCGAAATTGTAATAGATGTTAATTATGAGGTCGGAGAGAGCAGTAGGATGGGGATGTGCCTTATCGATTATTTGGATGACGGTGGCAAAAAACATCTAGAATCTTTTTTTTATGATCTCGATCCAAGCACTAATGGCGTAGTTTTTAATAAAATCACGCTGCCAGCAATGAAAGAATCTATAGCAAGTGTCATGAATAAAAAGTCGCCTGTGTTGTAAGGATTAAGCGGATAAGCTATCGGTGATCTCGCTGAAGCTGTGTTTCGCCGGCTGGCGTGATACGTTGAAGTGGGGTATTACTGAAGTGCCGGAGCGGGGCCCTACCCCTGCTTAATCCGGTGAGAGGCACCTGCTTAGCGGGTGCCTTTTTTGTTTGGTTCAGTCCAATAGGTGAGGACTAGTCAGTCCGCTGCTTTGAGCGCTTCGATAATTCGTGACCGGCCAGAGGGGGCACGGCGTTGCTTGCCATGTGCATCGTTGGCCGGTGATTGTCGGGTCGCAAGATCTGCTAGAACTTCTAGATTGGGCTTAGCTGGAGTGGAGTTAATACGATGGGTCAGGTTTTCCGAGTCGCTGCTAACGACGGTACCGCAATAGATGCCCACTACGAGGTAGACGGGGATACGATTATCTTCCACAGCCGAGGCGGTACTAAAGGCAAAAGCGCCATCAATACCGAATATGCCCAAGGCCTCGAAGCTCTCTTGTTACGTCTTTCTGCAGCTTCAATCCCTCTACTTCGCGTTTGGGTTGACAGCAGCCGTGTCCAAGGACTAACGGTTGAGCAGAGAACCATCTTCGATGAAGCTGATCGAGCCGCCTCGCCAAATGCTGCGTTGAGGCTGATTTCTTCGCGAATGAAATCTGTCGGACGAGCCGAAAAATCCCAAGAAGGTGGAGGCAACTCTACCCGCCGGATTTGTTTACAGGTTTTCTCTGGCACCGCCAAATCTACCTTGGTTGATACCTTGGGAGGTGCCCCGGTGGTAAAGGATCTTCGGAGCCTCGACCGAATCCCTGCGGAGGAGCTCAGAACAGTTACTGCCGAGTATGTCTGGCAGGCTGTTCAGGAATTGCTCAGCGGTAAGCAAGTACCAGGCTTCGGGCCGTCTACCGATTATGACCTGATCACTGATGAGCAGATCAGGCTGCCTCCGAAAGCTGTCTACGGACTTGCCGCCTCGAAAACATTTGGTTTTGCAGTGCAGCCGAGGCATTTCACTGCTGGAGTTAACAGTCCATGCTTTAACGTGCTGGAGGCGGCGGGCTTTCGAATTGTTCGGAAGGGTGAAGCGGATGAGCAGCCCGGGATCCCTCTACCTGCAGAAGATCGTCAGTGGGCAGAGGGGCAGCCTAGGCTGATCTTTCATTTGCGGCGCGAGCGTGCCCCAGGACTGTCTCGCGCAAAAAAAGCAGAGTTTCTACGTGTGCACCGACGACTTTTTTGCGAGCGTTGCCGTATGGATCCGGTTGAAACTTACGGTGGTGATCATGGCGAAGCCTGCATCGAGGTGCATCACCATGATGTACAGATAGCTGAAATGGCGCTTGGTCATCAGACCCGTCTTGAGGATTTGCAATGTCTCTGTGCAAGTTGTCACAGAGTAGTTCATCGTTTGCTCAAGGAGAGTGCGGCGCTCTCCAAGTAAGTTGCCGACAGGGCTTCACGACTGAGCAGGCGCGCTTTTCTAGATATGCTCCACCGAAGTGTTAGGCTTGCAATCGAGCTGCTGTAGGATTCGCAAGCCTAGCCAGCGCACCACCTGCACGGCCTTGCTGTTACCGATCGCCTTGTAGCGCGGTCCATCTGGGCATTCGCTGGCGGGCTTACCGCGCCAAGGAATCATCGTGTAGTTGTCAGGAAAACCTTGGCAGCATTCCCATTCTTTTGGAGTCGTTCTGCGAATCCCGGAGAGCTCCAGTACATATGCCTCTCGGTCATCGAGAGAGCCTCCCCCTTGTGCCGTGAGAGTAGGATGAAGTGCCGACTTCGCTTCCCGTCCCGGCGGGCTATCCCTGCGAGTGCTTTCTCGCTCAAAAAGTACCTCGGTGGGATCGAATCCGTCTCTAGCACTCGCGACAACGAACACACGGCGGCGTCGTTGGGCCAGGCCGAAATATTGGGCGTCCAGGACCCGCCACGCGATTGTTCTTTTGGGTCCATACACACAACCAGCGTCCGGCCATCTTTTCCCTGAAGGCTGCAGTTCACAGTCTTCCCCAGCAAGCGCGCCAAGAAAGCATCCGAAGGCGTTCCCTTTGTCACTGAGGACGCCTGGGACGTTTTCCCAGACGATGACGCAGGGAGGCTGTCGGCGGCTGGCGCGAACATAGTCAGTTGCATCTGCAAGCTCCACATATTTGATGGTGAGGGCGCCGCGCGGATCGGCAAGGCCTTCGCGCATGCCGGCGACACTGAAGGCCTGGCACGGGGTGCCACCGACAAGGATGTCCGGCGCGGCGATCTTGCCGGTCAGCACCTGGGCGCCGAGTTTGGTCATATCGCCGAGGTTCGGCGTGTTCGGGTAGTGGTGGGCCAGCACGGCGCTGGGGAAGGCTTCGATTTCGGCGAACCAGGTGGCGCGCATGCCAAGCGGGTGCCAGGCCATAGTCGCAGCCTCAATGCCCGAACAGACCGAGCCATAGGTAATTTCCATACAGGATCCTCGCCGGCTGGCGTGATTCGTTGATA
The DNA here is from genome assembly GCF_047345015.1 of Pseudomonas monachiensis. Classification (NCBI taxonomy): domain Bacteria; kingdom Pseudomonadati; phylum Pseudomonadota; class Gammaproteobacteria; order Pseudomonadales; family Pseudomonadaceae; genus Pseudomonas; species Pseudomonas monachiensis. The sequence continues at coordinate 3,681,401 of NZ_CP178857.1, read as the reverse complement.
AGGGCTATGAGTTATTCGGCTCGCTTTCACGAGCTTTAAACGGGAGGGGAAAATGACGCTGAACGAAATGACAGGGTTTTTAGTTTGGGGCGGGGGGATCCACGCTATTGGCATCTACACAGCAGTCAATCACCATCAGTACGAGATTGTGTTTTATCAATTGGGCGTGGTGGCGATAGCGCTATGGATGGCCAGATCCGCTTACAACAAGGAAAACGGCAAGTCATAGATGCGCTGCTGGTTTCAGAACATTAAGTGACGGTGGATCAGGCAGCTGCTGTTGATTCCGTCGAGTAGTCCATCCACGAAAGCGTGGTCGCTGACTTCCGTTTCGCATCATTCTGCGGAAGCTTGATCTTCGCTCTGATGATGACGTCGCGGCAGCGTCCGAGCTTGCGGATTCGCTCAGCGTATTCGGCTGCGTACTGGGGGGCGTCAAACATGCTGCTGAGTTGGGCGACCCGCTTGCCGTCCATGATCTTGACCACCCGATCTTCGACAGCCTGGAGCCATTGGCTCATAGACAGCTCGATTCGCTGACCTTTCTCGATCTTGAAGTCGCGAACCTTGCGCTTCGCCTCTTCGCGGGCGAAGTGCTCATTCATTCCGAAAACGGCAAATGTGCTCATGGCGCTACTCCAGGCAGTCGAGAGCTTTCTGCAGCAGCTCGTTCAGTGAAAGCTCCCGATCGTCCGGGTCCATAGCTCGCTTGATCCAGGTGCAAGCCTCGCCCACGCCATCTCGAAGATTGTTCAGCTCGTCGTCGCTGTCATCGATACGGCTTTCGAGTTGACGAATGTCTTCGCGCAGCTCTTCACGCTCGGCGCTTGGATCGATGCTTTGCGCCGTGAAGCGACGGGTAAGTTCGGCGGCGGCCGCCGGATCAAGCGCGGCGTAGTGCAGGCACTCTTCGTCGCTCAATGCATTTGCGGGAATGCTCATTGGCAGTCTCCAGTCAGGCGCCGCCCTCCGTGACCGGATGCGACAGCGTGGGTGGTGGCAAATTGAGGGTGAATGGTGTTTGATTATCGATTTGGTGAAAGGCTATTTCGGAGGATCGAATTTTGGCCAGAGCAAAATCTCAGGAAGATCGTGTAACGGAAGGCTCTGCTGACAGGAAAAAACAATGCTTTGTCGTTACCCCTATAGGCGGGGCGGCGTCGGATACACGTCGAGCTACCGATGGTTTAATTAGTTCTGTGCTGAAACCTGTCCTCACCGAGTTAGGTTACGACGTCCATGTGGCACACGAAATTTCTTTAACTGGATCAATTACTAGGCAAGTAGTTCAACACTTGCTAGATGACGATTTGGTAATAGCAAACCTCACATCGCTTAATCCAAACGTTATGTATGAACTTGCCGTTAGACACTGCGTCGGCAAGCCAGTAGTTACAATCGCTGAAAACGGCACGAACCTTCCATTCGATATTGCTGAGGAGCGAACTATTTTCTTTGCCAATGATATGCGAGGCGTGGTTGAACTGATTTCATCATTGCGTCAGGTTATTAGCGCAAACGAAGAAAAGCCAATAGTCGATAATCCTGTTCTTCGAGTTAGAGAGCATAAAGTTTTAGTGGAAAGCCTTGATCAAGGAGATGCGAACGAAATTCTCGCGAGCCGCCTGGATAGCATAGAAGAGTTGTTGGTTGGCTTGGTTAACACTAAAAGATTCTCAAATTCAGGAGTGTCATCTAACTCAGGTTGGATTACAACTCCATCTGCCCCTCCGCCACCGCCTCTTGTTACAACTTATGTTTCAGTTGTAGGTGGGCAGGAGGGTATTGATGAGTTCGCCATGTTGTTAAGTAAGCAAAATGGTGTTGCTCAAGTAAATATTAATTCCCCCTCAAGAAGGGAAGGCACTGATTATCAGTTCGGTTTGGCTGTAAAGGCTGTCGCGCCTATTTCCGAAGATATGGTTGTCAATTTGGCATCCAAGGCGGATGTAAGAGCAACTGTTGTTTTTTAATAATTAAGTGGTGCAAAAAAGTTTAGCTAGCGGGCGGTAGTTAAATCTCCACCCGCGTCTTTGCGAACTCTTCAAGCTGTCGCGACCACTTTTCACACACAACGATTTCAGGTCGCGACATGCTGGCGAAACGGGCGGACTGCTCGGCGGGCGAGGCGGCGAGGTTAATCATGAAGGTCGACACCGTCTCCTGCCATTCCTCGAAGTCGTGGCGCTTGCCCAGCACATCAAGTGCATCAGCCAACGCCTTCGACACAATCAGCGTGCGCTTCTCTGCGCCGATCCGCTCCAGCAAGACTTTTTCCTTGGCGCGCTTGTCCCTCTGAGTATCCGCGTTGCTCTTGGCCATGGCCTGCCTCTTCAATTCCGTGGGCCGGTAGTTCCAGCCATGTCTGTCGTCGGCGCTGGCGCACCTGGTTGTTAATACGCCTCATGCTGCAACCTTCACCTGATGCCAGGCCCCGGCGGCATATAGCAACTTCGCGGCCTGCGCCTCTTCGAGCGACACATCCGCGGGAACGGCGATCCATCCAGAAGCAACCAGGTGGTTTGGGTTGCAGCTGTTTCGCAGCTCCAGATAGTAGTGTTCGATGGCGTCGGTCAGGCGCTCGACCTTGTAGATGCCCTCGGGCGAGATTTCGACCGACTTGATGTACTCGGCGCCGCGCTCGTCTCGACACATGGCGGCGATGTAGATCGTCCAGTGGTAGCAGAAATCGAAGATGGCGTTGGCAATCGCCAGACTGCGAATCTGCCGGCAGCTCTTCCAGTTCGCCATGATCTGGCTGCCGCTGGGGTCGATGTTCACGACCGCGACGTGGTTGGTGCGTAGCAGCGCCCGGCAGCTGCGTTCGGCACGGGCGAAGCCATTATTTGCTTTGCGCTTCTTCATACGGCCTCCGCGAGTTTGCGCAGCGCCTTTCTTTCTGCCGCGGTGATGACGGGGCGGCGGCGCTTGAGGACTGTTTCCGGGTCGATCTTCGTCGAGCGCACCGCCGGTGGTGGATTGAGTTGAGCAGGTTCCGCTCTGGAGAACCGTCCGCCCCCGGCTAGGTGCTGTTCGACCCGGCTGGAAAGCTCCAGGGCTTTATCGCGCCGGAACTCTATGTCGTATTTAAGGTTGCTGATCATGCTCAAGCTCCTAATCTGTGGGCTTGTGCCCGCGCTTTGTCCGCGACCTCATCAACCATGCGATTCAGTTCTAGGTTGAATTGGACGAGCTCTTTGTGAAGGTTGGCGATGTATTCTTCGTCGCGGTAAATCGTCTCGACGTAGAGCTGGCATTCTTCATCTTGACGAGAATCGAACGACAGAAAGTCCCACCATTTCCGCCCAGTTACGAACATGCAGCCCTGCACCTGAGGCATGTGTTCCTCGGGCATGCCTTCGAGCCAGGTCCTGACGTGTATCGCCTCGTTGAAAGGGCACTTCGACTCTGTGCCACCGTCGTCATTGATCAGCCCGTCTGGCGAGCAGCCGAGCCAGTCGTACTTCGGGTGGACGATGAACTCTGACGGCATGACGATGTTGCCGGTCAACATCTCGTAGGCGTCCTGAGCCTTCTGTTCTTCGGTGTGGCCCCACTTCATGGAAGCGCTGCTGACGTTGTGCTTGGACTTCTTAGCCAATCGCTCGAAGCACAGTTCGCGCATGTATGAGGTGCGCGCACCCATAGGCTCGCGCTTCCCGTTTTTGTCAGCCTTCCCCCATGCCATCACGTCTTTAAACCGGCTGGCTGTCACTCGGCCTGATCGGTCGGCATGCCATTTCTCTGAGCCCTGAAGTTCCGCCCTCACTACGCTGCCTCCTCGGCCTGCGCCAGGTCGTCGTGGTTGCCTGTTATTTCGGTGAAGTCGCCATCAACAGTTGCCGCCATGGCCTTGAGCGCTTCATGGCACTCCAGGCCGATTGCGGCGCGCTGCTTGGGCTTGAGACCTGCCCAAGAAGTCGCATAGGCTTCGATATCCTGCTGTTTCGCGACAGCCAAAAGGTCGGCGAATACTCCGTCGATTTCCGGTGACGGGGATTTCGGGCCGAACGAAACGCTAGAGGCAGCAGCAGTGTTCGCAGCCTGCTTCACAGGCGTGATGTCGATTTCTCCACCGTATGAGTCTTCGAACTCATCAGGTGTATAAACGCCGAGGATGACGTCAGGGCAGAAGAGGCGCGCCCATTTTTTGGTCACTAGGTAAGCGATCTGCTGCTTGGGATCTTCAGCCCAAAGCGTAGAGTTCCTGGTACGGACCTGAGTTAGTAGAAGCTCCAGAATGCGGGGTTCGTCTTCGCCTTTGAAGGTTGCCCAGACCCTGATTCCGAGGCCTTTCTCGTCGTCAAAACTCCAGGCAGGAACGCGGTACTTCTTGAACTCGCCAGTGTCCTCGTCCTTCTTGGTCTTGCTGGTGACTTCGCGCATCTTCCCGATGACGTTTTCCCAGGCACCGAACCAATCGAAGTTCAAGCGACCCTTCACCGGTGCCTTGGATGTGATCACTGCGTTGACGAGCTGCGCCTCGTAGCTCAATGCACCACCGTTGACGATGAACGTCTTCTGCGCAACCGCAAAGGGGTTCATCTGCCACTGCATTGCTTGTAGCACTACCGCCATGCAGTCAGCTTGATTGCCCTTCAGGTGCTTGGGGACTGTTGTCACGCCCTTTGACATCATCAGCGCGAGGTCGCTCATCGACTTCATGGTGCCTGGATCGAGGATGAGCGCTGCCGCGTTATGCGATGGATCGTGGTACGTGGCAAGGCCGGTTGGTGCTTGGGTGTCTGAATCGATCATTGCGCTCTCCGTGGCCGACAACGAGTGGGTCGGCCTTCAGATGGAAAGGGTGGTTAGAAGCGGATGGCGCGAAGCCAGGCGCGAGCAGTGTCGAGGTCCACGTCGAAGCCCAGCGCTACAACCTCGACAATGTCGTCAACCGATGGCGCGGTCGTAGTCACGTCGTCGGATTCAGCCGCAGTCATATGTGCACTGAGGTGTGCGACTTCGACCTTTTCTACGACCAGAGGCTCAGCCGCAGTAGTGATTGGGGCCGGCGCGGCAGCCTGGGCACGCAGGCGGGCCAGTTCCTCCTGGTCACGCTGATACTGGGCATCGCGTTCGCGCTGCTGGCGCTGTTGCTCTTCCTGCTGCTCACGCTGTTGGCGTTGCTGTGCCTCCATGTCGCGGCGCTGCTGGTCCAGCTCGTCCTGTTGCTGCTTCAAGCGCTTGCGGTCTTCTTCGGCGCGTTGCTTGCGCAGCTCCTCTGCTTCCGCGTCGACGATGCGCTGCTTCTCTCGAAGCTCGTCGAGTTCTTTCTGCTGAGCCAGCAGTTTGGCGGCGGCGTCTTCTCGTTCAACGGCAGACCTGTGTAGCGTTTCAAGCTGCTCTATAGCGTTGTCGCGAGCGATGGTGCCTTCAGCTTCGAACTCGGCATATTCTTCGGGCAGGATCACTGACTCCTTCACGCCTTGCAGAATGTTTGCGACATCAGCAGCGCTGCGGCTTGCATATGCGGCAGCGACAGAGCTGAAGCGAGTAATCTTTGCCCGGATGGCTTCGACACGTTCGGCCTCGACACGCTCGCGCTCGGCTTTCGCGTCAGCTACGCGCTTTTCTTCGGCCTTGATTGCTTCGTCAACAGGCGCCTCGATCGCCAAGACTCGATCCTTTAGCGCCTCGCCGAACTCCTTAACCTGATTGGCGCGAGCCTGGGCATCCTTGACCTTCTGCTGATAGGGGATCAGCGCCGTCTTGGTGGTTTTGTCCAGGGCATAACGCACGTCGCGGATATCGACGCGAACTTCCTTCGCATTCGCCAAACCTTCGCTGGTCGAGCAGTCAACGACCAGCTTCGCGTAAGTGGTCTCCAGACGAACGATCTGCTCCTCGTGCGGCCGATATTCGGCGATGTCGGTGACGGCAGACGCAGGGGCGACAGATTTTTGTGCGTCGTCGTTTTCGCTCATTTCGAGCGATTCTTGTGCGAGTGCTTGTTTAGTATTTGCGGACATGACAATTCCTTGCCGCGCGGTGCGCAGCCTTGAAGGGTGTGGGGGTTATTGAGTGACGCGATCAGCGAGGGCGCTGAGTAGCATCAGAAAGGAGAGGGTGGTGATGGCCGAGAAAGACCCGCGCCAGATCAGCAGGCGTCTCGCCCGCTGCCGCTGAGTCACGACAACCGCGCGATGAGCATCCCGCGCCGCGACTGGATCTTGATGCGGGTTGGCAGATCAGCGACCAGAAAAAAGCCCTGTCGGTGCAGGGCTTCGGCCATTGCTTTGGCGTTGCGGGCGATGATGGTCATGCGGCGACTCCCTGCTTGAGCGATGCGTTGTAGGTGGCGTAGATCTGGTCGATACGCGCCCGGTAGTGCCGGTGCTCGTCTTCATTGATGGCGTGCAGAAGGAAAGCCAGGGTGATGGCCGAGGTTGCCGCTGAGCTGGCGTTGGGCTTGCCGAGGTCGCGGATCATGTTGTCGATCTCGCCCTCGATCCAGTTGACCGCCGTCTGGTGGGCGCGCTCTTCAGTGTTCATGTGCGCCTCCGTTGGGTGGGCAGACCATTTCCATTTGCGCCAGGGCCAAGCCAATGCGCCGCTTGAGGCTCTTTCGCTCTTCCAGCAAGCGAGCTTCCCGATCGATCAGCGCTTGAGTGCGGATCTTCTCGGCAGCCTCGTAGTCGTGGAATTCTTCGGGATTCGATTTCTTCTCGCGCCCCCAAGCGTCGTAGCGCCTGTCCCACTCTCGGGCCTGCGCACTGTCTGCGTAGCTGGTTGCCATGGTCGCCTCCAAGAGTGGGGGTGTTGATCCAACAAAACCCGGCTGCACTCATCCTTTCCGCTGGTTGCCGTTGGGCGCGGAGGGGAGTGCATGCGGGTGGTGTCGGGGAGAGTTGCCCAGGCCCGCTGCTGGCGACGGCCTGGGTGTGCAGCATCAGCAATGTGCGATGTCGTTCGGTTGGGCCTACCGGTCCCCGGTTGATGCGCGGTCACATCCTCGGCCCTGCTTTCCGCTGCCTGTCAGGTGTTGGGCGCAGCCTTCAGGCTTACTGCGCCACGCGGGTGGATCGTTCATCTACTTCATGGCGCAGGCTCCTATTGCTCGCTCACTGGGCAGGCAGTGGCCACCTATTGAATTGGCAATGCAGGGGGCCGCGTTGCGCGGTGCAGAATCATCCGCATCGGGGTGTGATCTGGCCGGGTGCGATACCGGCATCCATGGGTGGGTTCGAACCACCGGCGCGCCTTTTGCGAGGCCGCTCTACCAACTGAGCTACATGGTCACGCTCTGGTCACCCGGCCTAGGAACCCGGTTACCCATCACGCTTCGCGCATCGCCTGCGCATTCAGATCACACTCCGATGTGGTCTGGTGCTGGGGAGTACCAAGGCATCGGGCAGTTATCGTCAGACTGACGTGGCGCTGGTTGTTCAGGATCTCACCAGTTCGTAGCCAGAAGCACTAAAGGCTTTGGTCAGGCGCTGGTTGATTTGGTCGAGCGAGTAAGCGATTCCGCCGTGGCCTTGCGGACCCTTGTAGATGTACATTCCACACTTTACTTCGTAGGTAAATCGCATAGGTGCACTCCATGGTTGGAAAAATTGAGCCGCGATACGGGGCTGAGGTTTACGTTTCGGCAGGCGGAAACATTTGCATCAAGCAGGATCAGGGGGATTGTGAGGAGCACGTTTTGATCTTTGCTGAGCAGGAGGTCGATGAACTGATTACTCTGTTGCAAGAGGCAAAATTGGAGCTGGCCGAAGAGCGGCGAGTTGCCGAAGAAAACGAGAACAACTGACATCACTCACATCACGTCTGCCCACTCAGTGAATGGGCAGAAGTGATGCTTCAACCCTCGCAATACCATTGGTGGTGGTTTGCGTGTTCCTCGCTGCAGAACGGCAGGTTCTGCTGGCGAACGTATTTCTTCTTCCACACTGGGTCATACGCCTGGTCGATGATGTTTTTGTAAATCACAGGATCGGCTGGCTGACCGCAGCGAGTGCATTTCGTAGGCACCGCTGTTGCTGGTTCACTCAATGACTATTGCGCCGGTTTATTTCCCAATGCACCCGGGCAACCAGGTGCATCAGTGAAATGTTCCGTTTGTGCTGGCTCCGCTTATCGGGTCATTCACACGGTTCGAGCCTTTCGCTCTAGTCAGCCGTCGAGGTGGTCCTCGCGTTGGTAGCCTTTCGGGGCTATCTGATCTCCGGTCGCCGTAGAGGCAGTGCCGTCTTTGTTCGTATTGCGCTGATTGTTAAAGAGCGGTCAGGCCCTTTGAGGCCCTTCGCAGTGGCTGTGTGTCGCTGCGATGGGATAAATATGAACTACAGGTTCACATTTGGTCAAGTACCAAAAGTACATATTTTTTTCGAAAAGTACAGATCTGTGGGATTTCGCGCGATTGCCTGCAAGGGGGATTTACCGCGAACCAATGGTTCGCTATTCTCTGTTTAAACTGGATGTATATACAGTATTTGGGGGGGGAAGGTATGGCGAAGCCTAAGCAGTCGAAACCGGAAGCAAAAAAAGAAATAAGCGGAATAGAGCGGCTCGGCCTGCGCGTTTCCTCGATGATCAATCACCCAGTGGCGCAGATTCAGCGCTGGGTGACGATTCACCGCCTAGACACGGATGGCGATCGGGAGTGGGAGGAGGTGATGGGGCTGCTATCCGATACGGACGGCATAGACATGACGTTCAACGACGATGAGTCGGTGACTCTGCGGTGGGAGGCCCAAGCCGAAGAAGATCGCGTGGTCGAAGTGGAGGATGCGCTGGAAGTGGAGGAGGTCGCGCCTTTCTGATGGGCAACAAAAAGCCCGCGCTTGGCGGGCTTCGATTTCCGATTTCCGACCAAGTAGTCCTCGATGCGGTGAAGAAACGTAGTAGGGGAGTGGGGGGATGAAGGAACACAAGTCTAAAACGGTCTAATGGGGCATGGCTCAAGGCGTACATTGAAAAGACCGCCGCCCCGCCAAGTGGTTTGGGGTGCAGTCAGGCGTTATGTTCCTGGGCCCTTCAACAACATCAAACAAGAGTGCCTTGGCTGGCTCCTGTCTCGAATGGAGTTTTCATGTTATCCACGCTCGAGTTACGTCACATCATCGAATCAGCATTCCTTCCCTTGTCCTGTGAGTGTCGAGTCAATCCAGGCGGATCGTTGCAGGCCCAGATCTTCGAGCCAGTTTCCGGAAGAGTGGAGTTGCTGGTGACCGGCATTTCTACTGCGAAACTCAATGGCAATCGAGAGATAAGCAAGCTCATAGCAGGGATTCGATACGACCTCAAGGCTACTCATGTGCTGAGGCCAGATCTCAGGATTAGGTAGGGGGAATGCAAAAGCCCGGCATCAGGCCGGGCTTTCTTTAGATGGGCCAAATCCCTTTGGCTGATTGCATTGTGTGGGTGGATGTGACGAAGGCGTGACAGGGCAGATACGAAAAGCCCGGCGCTGGGCCGGGCTTCAGCTCTGTTAGAGAAGCTGTTAATGAGCCTGCGCTACTCCACGCAGAACAGTGGCGGAAGCGGTTTGCGATCTAGCACTGGCAATGTTCCCTAGCGACACCACGCCAACCAGGCGCTTGTCGCGGTTGAGTACAGGCAGACGACGGAGCTGAATATCGGCCATATTTTTGGCCACTTGCTCAACGTCCTCATCCTCAAAGCAATACCGGACGCCATCACTCATAATTTTGCTGACAGGGGTGTTCCCTGGGAGTCCTTTGGCAACGCCTCTGACGGCGATGTCTCGGTCCGTGATCATACCAACCAGGCGTTCTTGCTCCTCGATCATAATGGCGCCGCTGTCGATCTTGGCCATGAGACTGGCTGCTTCTTGGATTGTGTGGCCGGGCTTGGCTGTTTGAACATCCTTCGTCATAACTTCTGAGATCTTCATGAAAAAGACTCCTCTTAAGTGATGCTTCAGTAGGCAAGGGTTGCCATTTCTTTCGACTGATAGAGGACGAAAGGGGTTCAGCCTGTTTCACCCCATTGTTCGGCGTAAGATAAAGCAGCGCCTAATCGATAGGAGGCTGGCGAGTGACATGGTGAAAACAGTTGCTCTCACCTCAAAACGCTTTATGACGTAGACGCGCTGGTGGACTGCAATGGAAGCAAAGCGGTCTGTGATCAAGAGCTAGCGCCAAGAGCCGATAAGAAACAAAAAGCCCGGCGCTGGGCCGGGCTTCACGCTGTTTTTCGCATCAGCGAAGTGTTATTTCTTCTTAAGATGATGCGAATGCTTTTGAAATGCTACGAGCCATCAGTGGTGGAACCGCGTTTCCTACCTGTCTTGCCCTAGATTGCAGAGAACCGAAAAAACGATAAGACCTAGGGAAAGTTTGTAGGGACGCTGCCTCTCTTAGGCTAATGCCTCTCATTTGGCTGGGATGCCCAAATCGACCATTTGAATAGCTGAGGCATTTTGTGGTGAGTCCAGAGGCAGGCTTGCTCCAAGCTAAGCGCCCATAAACATCGCTATGACCGGAGTAATTTTTATGGCATTCCAAAAGAAGTTCTTCAGGCCAGCTTTCTCGCCCCCCCCCCTCTAATGTCCGTTCGATCCTGCGAAGATTTAGTTCCGAAAGGTTCATTGCTGAGTGGTCTGGGTCATTAGGGTCGGTTTTCCCTGCATTTAGCGGAGGGAGATCGCCAATCCACTCCTTCACTGTCGAATAGGGATTCAAGTCAGAACCGTGAGTCGCGTTTGGAATTGTGATTTCACCATGGCGCGAGGCTACTAATACAAGCCGTGAACGAGTCTGGGGAACACCAAACCACAGCGCCTGCACGACTTTAGCATCGAAAAAATAGCCAAGATTTTGTAGGAGCGTAGTAAAATTCACAAAAGTCTCGCTTTTTAAGCAATCCTTTTGCATACCTGGCACATTTTCAACAAAAACATAATCGGGTAGCCAGTACTCGACAAAGCGACCAAACTCGCCCAAAAGATTTCGTCTGGGGTCGTCATCAGCTTGGTGTCGGTTCTGCTTTGAAAATGGCTGACACGGTGCGCATCCACTGAAAAGAACGCGTCCTTTTGACTCTGCAATCGCATCGGAAAGCGCTTCAACAGGAAGATTTCGAATATCAGTCTCTAAAAAAACAGCTTCTGGAAAATTAAATCTATAGGTGTTTGCGGCATCGGCATCGATATCAAGCCCAAGCTTGATATCCATTCCAGATTCTCTAAAGCCGCAACTAGTACCGCCGCAGCCTGAAAAGAAGTCGAAAACATTTATAGTCATTTCTTGGGTGGCCCATTCATGCGTTCGATTCTGGAACGAATAGTTTCAAAGTCGCAGTGACTTATATTTATTGAGGCAAGCTCGATGCATTGAATTGTGAATATTTCGTCGGATTTTATTGTTTCATGGGGCTTTCTGTCAAGTCTGTTTTTTGCAAACTCTCGGAATGTTTCTTTTGGGTCAATTGCTTTGTTAGTGCTGGTTAAAGAAGCTGAGTTATTTATAACGAACTCTTCGGCAGTTAGCATCGGGAGAAAGTCTACGTATTTAGATGTCCAGTCTATAAAGCTGCGCTGCATCTTAAATAGCTGATTCTTGTCGCCGCCTGTTTTTTTGTTGCCGTCAGTTTTAAAATTTATAGCGCATCCGGTAAGTTTCTTAATTTCGTCTCCAAGCTTTTCGTTTTCACTTTCAGGTATGTTTATTGAGGGTCTTAAAGCAGGTTTTTTTTTGTCTCCGTCTAACAGAAATAATATGTCGCTTCTATCGGCGGCCGCGAATATTGGAATATACGTTGACCATAGAGTCTCTGCTCCTCCTGGAATGAATTTTATTTCGTATTTTTTAGTGTGTGGGCCCGAAGCCTTCAGCGCTCGCTCCACAATTTCTTTCGCAAGGCGATCTTCCACAACGACAGTGATTTTATTGGAGGAGGGTTCGCCAATGTAAAAAAAAGCATCGTCAGGTGACAATGATTGAGAAACTAAAACAACCTTTCCCGAGGTGCTATCAAGAGTAAGTGTTTTGATCGCCGAAGATGGCAGGTTCCTGATGATGGCAGGGGAGTGAGTAGAAAGAACAACCTGATGTTTTTTTTCAGTGACCTGAGTCTCTAAAAAGTGCATTAACCTCTCTTGAGCGCCTGGGTGTAAAGACACTTCCGGTTCATCAAGCAAGATCAAAGATTTAGGTTTCGCATCTAGTATACCGACTACTAACATTACCGCTGCAAATTCGCCGCTACCAGCGAAGGCTTCAGAGTAGCGAATGTCTGAATGTGTCAGGCGTACGGTTTTACCAACGTTTTTAAAAAAAGTATGGCCGATAAGTTCGATTTTTTCATAAGATCGCCCAAGAACATAAGAAACGCAGTCGATCTCCTCAGGGTTTAGCTCTCGATTGAGTTTGTCTTCGATCTTATCCCGTCCGTAGTAAATATAGGACTCGGATTTTGATTCTATTGCGTGGAACAAGTGGTGTGACTTATGGCGAATAAAATCTTGTTTGGTTCTAAGTGTTTCTGTTTTTGAAAAATCGCCATGATAAAAGAATTTATCATATGCGCTTAGTTCGGTTCTAAAATCTAGTAGTTTTACAGGTTTTGATATGACGTTCCATCGTGTCTTTGATCGACCCTCCGGAATTTTTTCCCCGGGATTCAGTTTTGGAGGCCTAGACATACCGTATTTGATGATGGGGCGAGACGGTTCCCAGTAATCAGGATTCTTACCTGCGTCGGTTTTGTCGTACTTTAATCTTGTCTTCAATACTTCAACTGTTTTTCCTGCTGTTTTGTTGAGATAACCGTATATGAAGCAATTTGGTGCTTTTCCATCTTCTTCTATGGGGTCGAGAGAAGTGGAGAACCAAAAGGTTCCAGGGGAGTTATCAGATGGTGCTCCATATAAGGCTCTGAGTATTGAGCTTTTGTTGGTGCCATTCTCTCCAACTAAAGCAGTAATTGGGTGAGAAAAATCTATCCTGAAGTCCGATTCAAGGTTTCTATATCTTGGGAATCTGATATGGCTTATGAAAGGCTCGAAATCCGTCCTTGAATATTTAAATTGCTTCTCTAGCACATCGTGCCCTACATTTTGCATTTCTTATATGCTGCCTTTCGAGGTGGCCTAATTATTTTTGTTTCGAATCAACGAGTTTTTAACAGATTTGTGCCTTTCCCGCGATCCCCGTCAAATATTCAGCAGTTGAGACGCGGGATTACTTCAGCGGGCTGCTGCCCGCTTCAGGCTGTGGCATAGCTCTTAATTTGGTTTGTTGAGGGACATGGATTCTCCTGAAATCGTAAATCGTGCGGCTAATGCGTTCGCTTTAATGAAGAACTCTTCGACTCTCTCCAATCCTGATCCGGTCCAGCGCCCGGTTTAGCGAATCCAATGCATCAAGGAGAGCTTTCGCCTCGGCCTCTCGACCATCTCCCCAAAGGCGTTCAGCCATTTTATTCAGGGCTTGTATAGAACGCTCGATTTCAGCAGCAGTCACCACAGCCTGACTTTCCGGCTTTTTCTTCGGCATTGTCAGAACCTCTGCAGCGCCCGCATTCCGGGTCAGATGCTCAGCCCACAACCCGGTTACACCAGGTGAGCGTTCCACACCAACAGTACGCGCGCTTGGATGTAGGTCTCATCAGCCCTGATCGTTTGCGGTGGGTGCATCGTATTGTCAGAAATCATTTTGATCTGATCATCGCCAACCCATTGGAGTCGCTTGATGTAGAGATGACCTTCCCAGGAGAACATGTAAATCCCGTCCCCCACGAATTCACGGATACTGATGTCGACTAGGAGCGGGTCTCGGTGCTTGATCGTAGGCGCCATCGACTGACCCCAGCCGGTCACCATCTTGAGATGGAAGTGCTCCTTGAACTCGACGCCCATCTCGCGCAGATGTTGAGGGCTTACCCTCACGTCCTGGAGCAACTCCGGATAGTCATGCGGTATCTGTCCGCCACCCATGGCAGCGCGGACGTCGTAATGCGCGATCCACACTTCGTCACCGACTACGCCAGGGCGGTAGTAGTCGACCTCAATGGCGCCTCCGCCATCTTCAGCCTCTGCGACCGCAAGTAGCTGTCTGCGGGCATCTTCTGAAAGTCCTGTTCCCTGTTTGGTGAGCATCTCACGCACAATATCGGCGGCAGACTTCACCTCGGAACCAGTTGGATCGTCGACTACCGGCATGCGCGAGATCGCCGGATCTGCTCCTGATCCGTGCTGAAGCCACTCAATCTTCACACCGAGCGCATCTGCAATTGCTTGCATCTTCGCAGGGCCCGGCATCGACTCGCCGTTCAGCCATTTGCTCGAAGCTTTCGGGGTGACCTTGGCGATTTCAGCTAGGCGAGCGCCTGCGCCCCACTGGTCAATACCGTGAGCAGCCAAGGATTTCTTTAAACGAGCCACGAAGGCTGTGCGGATTTCTTCTATCTGAACCATAGGTTCAATATCGCACGCGCTTGCATGTACTTTCAGTTCCGACATAATATGTACTGTAAGTTCACAATTGAATCGGAGGCCTTATGCGGCCGCTCAAGAAATCGATCGATGACGCTGGCGGAGTTCCAGCTGTTGCGCTGGCTTGCGGAAAGTCTCCTCGAGCTGTTTACAAGTGGCTTACCGCTGACTGTTTGCCGCGCACCGAATACACCGGCGAGACGCGCTATGCCGAGCGAATTGCTGCTCTGGCTGCCGCGAATGGAAAGCCGTTCGAGGCGTCTTGGCTGCTCTCGGAAGTTCACCCAAAGAAGTCCGCCGCCTAAACCACGGCCCGCTGCGAACTTAGCGAAGCAGTCGCCCGCTCAAACCCTCGCAGTTCTTCATAACCAAGCCGCCCCCTTAGCGGGCCGGCAACCCGCTCAAACGCAGGCCACAGCCGGAGCTGAGACGACAAGGGAAGGGTGGATGCCAAGGCAACCACCAAGCAGTAAAGGGCGGCTATCTCGCCTTGTAATTCGGATTGATTGGTCATGGGCACGGTCCCCGATCAGTTGATGAGTCAAGGATCGCGGAACTGATGGCATCAAGCCACGTAACAATTTCAGAGGTGTGACATGCAGGAGTTGATGAAGGCGATTTACGAGGTGGTCGATGACCACGGCACCCGGAAAATTGCCGCGGGGGCCGACTTCAAATCCAGGACCCTGCTTTCGCAGAAAGCCAACCCTGACTACGACACTCACCGTATGAACGTGGAAGAGCTGCACCGGATCATGAAGTTCACCCAGGACTTCCGGCCGCTGAAAGCTTGGGCTGAGTCCTTCGGCTTCGACTTGGTGCCAAAGGAGAAGCCGGAAGGCATCGACTTGAACACCGCGTTACTTCGCCTGCACGCCGATCTGGCTGACGTGACACGCCTCGCGTTCGATGCCCAGGCAGATGGCCGTGTTTGCTCTCGAGAAAAGTCGGACCTGCTCAAAGAGGCTGAGGAAGTGATCGTCAGCCTTGAAGTGTTCAAGCAGTCGGTCAAGGCCGCCTGAATCCAACCCGGAGAAAGACCATGGCACCAGAAGACGTAGAAAGCAGTGTCTCTTTGAGTGTTTGCACATTGCTGTCATTAGCTGGCCGAAAGTCCACCAGCTCCACCGAGCTTTACTTCCAAGCGGAACTGAACCTAGAAGTGGTTTTCGTTGCGCTGTGGGCACAGGGAGCAGTTGCAGGCTATGCGCGCTTTACGCGGGTTCGCTCTGCAGATGAATTCAGGAATGGGCGCTCTGTAGCAACGTTTGAATTAGCGGAATTGCTTTCGGCGCATTCTCCATGCCCAAGTCCACTAGTTTCGTTATCAGCTGTTTTGTGGTCTCGCCGGGAGCTTCTCGGAGCGCCTTCAGAATGCTGCTCTTCTGTTCTTCTGGAATGTCCGCAGCCTTCAGTTTCGCCTCAACCAACTGACGGATCGTGTCCTCATGAAGTTTAACCGTGACCGTTCCGAGAATTGCACTGACTCCCCCGTCATCTTCGATGAAGTCGATTCCCTTCGCAGTGATCGTCGCGCAATGAATTGCTCTGGAGCCGTCAACGAATTCGCTATCAATCAGGGTAACGAGACCGAGCTCGCGCAAGTAATAAAGATTTCCAGCGCAGTATTTGGGATCACCAAGTTGCATCACCTCTTCAGAGGAGCCTGGGTAGCAATCCCTAAGGTGCTCAAGCATCTCTTTTTGAAGCGCTCTAATCATCTTCATATGTTCGGCCCCCGAGGTCTTTTCGTGTGGAAACCAAAAACTACCACGGATGCGCCGGACACCTACAGCGCCTGAATCGCGGGCAATAAAAAGCCGGGGTAGTGACCCGGCTCTTTGTACAACGAATTGGAGCCAGTATATGCAGATCCAACCACAAATCAATACCCCCTCCAATGTCGCGACACGTTTTGTTAATTCTGAAAACGTGTCGCGTGCATATGCGCTTTCTCACTTGGTCAGGAATGCCTGACATGCAATACACCGTCACGATCAATCAGGTGAAGGCACTCGAGTGGGGGCTGAATTCCCAGCAAGCCCTGCTGTTCGCCTTCGTCTACGGCTGCCCGAGTTGGACCAAGCCAATCAAGACTGATGACGGGATCTTCTTCGCGCTGAGCAAGGCCAAGATCATCGAGGAGCTACCGCTGCTCACTGACAAGCCGGATACCGCTTACCGCATGCTGAAGGCCCTGGAAGAAGCCGGTTTGATTGAACTCTCCAGTACTTCGAACATCACGCTGTTTCGCCTGACCGAGAAGGCGGTCGAGTGGAACCAGAAGCTTGATGGGTCGGAAAAATATCCGACCCCACCGAATAACAAAGGTCGGAAAAAAATCCGATCTACCTCGGAAAAAAATCCGAGCAAGGTCGGAGAAAAATCCGAGCCAGGCTCGGAAAAATCTCCGACAAATCAGGATACCAATCATCAGGGTACTAATCAGGATACCAGTCAGGACTTGCAGGACGGCCCGGACAAGCCGGCCCGCAACTTGGTGCTGGTAGTTGATCGCACGGACGCTCCACGGGTCGAGATCCCCGCCGACATGCCAGGCCCCAAAGACCGGTCCTGCAAAACCTTCAAGGTCTGGGCGAATTACGCCATGGCCTACCGCAAACGCTACAAAACCTGGCCGGTGTGGAACGCCAAGGTCGGTGGCCAACTCGGCCAACTGGTCGACCGCCTCGGCACCGATGTCGCTCACCACGTCGCAGCACACTTTTTGAAAACCAGCGATGCCGCCGTGCTGCGCAAATGCCACAGCCTCAACGAGCTGCTGGCCAACGCGGAGAGCTACCACACCCAGTGGGTGACCGGTCAGCGCATCAACGGAACAACCGCCCGCCAGATGGAGCGAACCGAGGCAAACCTCTCCGCCGCGGAGCAGGCCGCTCAATTGGTCCTGGTCAAGCGCCAGGCGGGAGAGCGCAATGAATACCTCTGAAATGAACGACGCCCAGGTAGCAGGGTTGGCGGCGGCCATCATTGCCACCGCCGAGGCCATGGGGCAGGAAATGAACCCAGGTACTGCGGCGATCATGGCGGAAGACCTGAGCGGCTACCCAGTGCCGGTAGTGCGCGGTGCGCTGAAGGCCTGCCGCCTCGAGGTGAAAGGCAAGCTGACCATGGCTGACATCCTGCAACGTGTTCAGGCTGCCGACGGCCGCCCGGGCAAGGACGAGGCATGGTCAATTGCGTTGAACGCCGGTGATGAAATCGAAACAGTGGTGATGACCGCAGAAGTCCGGCAGGCCATGAGTGCCGCCGGACCAATTCTGAAACTTGGCGACAAAGTCGGAGCTCGGATGGCCTTCATGAGCGCCTACGAGCGGCTGGTGACAACGGCTCGCGCCGAAGCAGCACCGGTGACATGGAGCGTGTCCCTCGGTTTCGACCCAGCTCGGCGGGTGACAGCCATCGAGTCGGCGGTACGCATGCAACTGATCACCCAGCAAGCCGGAACTCAGTATTTGGCTGATTTGCGTATTGCGCCCATCGCCGCAGATGGCCAGGTCATTGCTGGCTTGCTGACCGGGTCACCTGTTCAGCCATCCGAAAAACTGCGTGCCCGTTGGCAGCAGGTCAGGGATGAGCTGCAGGCACACCGCCGTCGCAAAAACATTCAATCTCGATGGGATGCCCGGTCAGAGCACCGGCGACTCGCCTCGCGCAAGGCCGACCTACTGAAAGCGGTAGAGCAATTGACTCGTAAGGAGCGCCTGTGATGACCGACAAAATCTCCGTCAACAGCCAGGCCAAGCTATCCGAAGCCATCACCAGCCTGACCACCATGTACCGCGACAAGAAGTTTGTCGTCGTGTCGCTGCGCCCGGGCAAGGACCGCACGCTCGACCAGAACGCCCTGTGGTTCGCGATGTACAAGCGCATCGCTGAGATGACCCAGATCGGCGATGCAGCGGACGCCCGACGTTACTGCAAGCTTCACTTCGGCGTGCAGATCCTGTTGAACGAGGATTCGGGATTTCAGGCGGCTTGGTACCGGGTCATGCGCCATCTGCCCTACGAGGAGAAGCTGGCCATGATGGGTGACTGCAAGTTGCTCGGTCCCGACGGCTTCCCTGTCACCAGCTTGTTCAATCGAGCCCAGGGTATCCAGTACACGGATCGCATCGTTGCCGACTTCACGGCGCGCGGCGTGGTGTTCACGGATCTGTTGGGGGAGGTGGCTGCATGAGAGTGGCACTCAAGGAAACGAAGGCGAAGAAGTGCAAGAACCCGGCGTGCGGCGTGAGCTTCAAACCGTCGTTCTCCACGGCACAGAAGGTTTGCAGCTGGGCCTGCGGCCTAGCCATCGCTCCGGAGAATCAGGAGAAAGCCCGCAAGGCTATCGCTGAAGTTGGCCGCAAGGAGATCCGCGCAGCCAAGGAGCGTGTCAAGCCGCGCGCCCAGTACATGCGTGAGGCTCAACAGGTGTTCAACGAATGGATCCGGCTGCGTGATGCCGCACTGCCTTGCGTGAGCTGTGGCCGTCACCACGAAGGCCAGTATCACGCCGGGCACTATCGCACTGTAGGAGCGAACCCCGAACTGAGGTTCGAGCCGTTGAACGTCCACAAGCAGTGTGCGCCGTGCAACAACCACAAGTCTGGCGACATCGTGAACTACCGAATCTCGCTCCTACAGAGAATCGGCGCCGGGAACGTTGAATGGCTTGAAGGGCCTCATGAGCCCCAGCGCTACACCATCGAAAGCTTGAAGAAGATCAAGGCCGACTACCGGGCACTGACCAGAGAATTGAAGGGAGCAGCAGCATGAAGATCAATTCTGCACGCCAGGCATGGCATGACTGCACATACAACCCGGCCCCGGGCCAGACCTCAGACGTCACCGTGCTGGGCGTAGTGGTACAGGGCACCGAGCACGGGCCGACGGCAGATCACGCTGTGCACGGTGCATTGGCCGGGCAGATTCAGTCGGCAATAGCACGACTTCACCGCCAACTACGGGCCTTCGGAAATGCCATGTATGCGGCTGAACCTACCGATGATGACCGGGAGGAGGCGGAGGAGGCCGTGTTCAATCTGGCGTGCACACGGGCGCCGCGCATGACCGCTGACAAAAGAGAGCGGGCTGAGTACGTGGCCAAGGGGGTGTTCCGTCGCTATCGCTACATGCACCAAGGCGGACAGTCGGCCAATGATGACCCGATGATCAAGCCTGAGTTGTTCAGGTCGTGGATGGATGCCGAGTACGGGATCAAGCTTCCATCCACTGCCTGGGGTCGAGACTGGGAGCCGTTTGTGCAGATCTGTTTTGACGCCTGCTACGACATTGACGCGAAGGCGTTGAGCCCGATCGGGGGAGTGATTTACAAGATGAAAGAGGCTGCTTGACTTCCCGCACGGCTGAGGGCAATATTTCGCCACTGTTAGAGTTTTGCCTTTGGCAACTTACTCAAAGATCCAAAAAACCCGGCCACTTCGCCGGGTTTTTTGTTTACAGAATTCCGAGATGAAACTTCAGTTGAGCGAACTGGGGTGATACGCCGAGAGTTTCAACGGCCTGTAGTGGGCTTCCGCGCTCATCTATCGCGTCGTCTAATTCCTTCATCCACTCTGAGAAAGCGCAAACGATAACCGCAGAAGTGAGGTGGATTCTGACTTTTCCCGATTGCTTAAAGTAATCGGGGTGACCAGTTCCTAGCTCTTCTAGTTTGCGCGCGAACTGAAGTCGCCAGTGTGCTTCGTGGCTTAAGCATTCCTGCACCAGTAGTGGGTCGCTGATCCGCTCTTTCGTGTTTTTAAACTCCTCTATGAGTCGTGCAGCCGTCAGCCAGTTGAGGCGACTCTTGGGGGGGACATTCCATGTTGGGTCCCCACCCATGAGCGCCATGAAAGCTCTTTCAAGAGTCATGATTGCGTGGTCAAAAAGGCGGGTATTTTCACGCTGTGCATCTGTGCTTTTCTGTTCATTGGAGTGGAGCAAATCGTTTTGCTTGATCGCGCGATAAGCAGCGCGAGCACTGATCGCGCTGGTTATGGCGGAGACGGCGGCTGCGATTGCTGCCCCAGAGTTGATTAAAATCCCCCATCCATTGTCGTCCATTTGCCTTCCTAAAAAAGATTAGTACCCGCTCAGCCTGCTTGAGCTCCGAAAGTAGTGACTCGACACCTGAGATGTCTTTCGCGGGCAGCACGGAAAGACCGTGCAGCTATTCAGGGTCTCGACATTGATCGGGGCTTTCTTACGTAGCGATTCCGAAAGCTTCCGAAATACCATGAGCCCGGCAAACCTGCTCGGGTGACGGTGACTCGAGGTCTTTAGGAACGCCAAGTTTGAGGCCTGCAAGAAGCGTGGACCATGGTTCAATATCGTCGTTGTACAAGAGGACGAAGGACTTCCATTCCCCGTTCAGCATGTAGAAGACTTCGTACCTGGTGTACGACTCAGCGGTGACGACTAGGCGCTTACCCAGTGCTGCAAGGGCATTCTCGATGGCCTCCATCTTCGAGGTGTGAAGGAAGTCCACTAGGCGGTCACCTTGAGTCTGTGCCAGCCCCAGGCGTCGGCAAAGTTCGGCTTTGCGCATACCTCGCGCCATCATCTCGTTCCACAGAACGATTTTCGCCACGGTCACTGCAGGCAGCCGAACCACATGCTGGCCTGGCTCTGGTTTGGACGCAGGCGGAATAACTCGACGCTGGTCGACGTAGATAGATAGAGCGGTTTCAATGCCGTCCACGGATTCGCGCAGCGCATCGGCGACATCGTCTCCGGCACTGTTGAACTCTGGTAGATCCGGCGCAGTCACCGCAACCCCAGGGTTTTCGTCCTCGTGAATGATCACGGGATAATCGTACATGGTGCAGCCCTCTCTTCTGTCGAGATGATCTAAGCGAGTGAGCTGGGGCTCATTCAAGCCCCAGCTGTTTGATGATTCCTTTGCGGGTTGGCTCTTTCATTTCCTTAGCGCCGTGGTCCGCAAAGACCGTTTGTTTGCCGTTGTAGTAGACCTTGAAGTGGCTTGTTCCTTTGCCAGCTACGAAGATCACCCCTCGGGCCTTCAACCATCGTCTGAACTCGCTGTATTTCATCACCTCGCCTCGTTGTTTGGATGAGTCCAGTTTACCACGTTCTTGTGGTAATACAACAAATTTGTGGTGTTATTGTTTTTTGCCCTTTTGAGCTTGTTTCCTGCTCGCGCTAAGAGGGCCTCATTCAGGCCTCTGCATTCGCGGGGGGCTTTTCGTATCTGGCACCCATGCCCCCGTCTTTGCTCCGAGCGGATGAGGAAGGCGTGGATTGCCGGACCAACTATCGCTCCCCACAAGGGAGGAATCCGGATGCCAAACATGCCCGACAAACCAGACACCTGGCTCATCGTCATGGCCTGGCTCAGCCAGCATGCCCCGATGTTCTATGCCGCGGCGCTGTCGTGTTGGATCGCTTTCTTGCGCGTGATCTACGGGGGAGGGGGGCGGCGACAGGCCCTGCTCGAATCCTGCCTGTGTGGTGCGATCACGGCCGGGGCATTCCCGCTGCTCGAGTACTTCAACCTACCGTCGAGTCTGGCGGCAGCGCTGGGCGCCATCATCGGCACCCTCGGCGTGAAGAAGGTTGCCGCCCTGGCTGACCGATTCACTGACTTCAAATTGCCCAAGCGGCAGGAGTGATCCATGCAACTGATCGACAACTGGAAAGACGCGCTGAAGATGCAGAGCGTGCAGGCGGGTGGCGCCATTGCCGCCCTGGGTGTCGCTGAACAGCTGATGCCGCAACTGCAAGCCGTGTTGCCACCGATAGCCTACGGCGTACTGGGCCTGCTGGTGATGGTTGCCCGGGTGATCCTTCAGCCGAAGCTGAACAAATGAGCAGCGTCACTCGGCTACATCACGCATTGCCACTGAGCCCAGCCATCAACAAGGCCATCACTGACCTGGATAGCGTCATCGCCAAAGCGATCGATGCCGCAAAGGTTGCCGGTATGCCTCAGGGCCTGGTCGTATCTCTCTTGCACGGGCACGCCCAAGTACAGACCAACATCATGGTGAGCTGAACTGTTCAATGCTGTGGATTCATCTGTCTGTACCAGCTACTTTGAGATTTCACGCAAGGAGTTCGAACATGGCAGATAAATATGTTGGAAAAGTAGTTGGGGTTGGCACGGATAACTTGGACTACGTGATTAACATCTATCAGGACGAGACCATTGAGCGCTCGCCACACGGCATGGTTCGACATGAAGGCCTGAAGCATTTCGAAATGCAATCTGGTGGTGACGTGAAAAAGATTTCTGAGACTGAGTACGAGATTGTCGCTACGGGAGTTAGGGTCACTGTGCATGATGGTGAAAGCTAAGAGGGCCGGCCTCTCATGTGAGTACTTAGATTAGGGTGCCGCATGGCAGGCCGGATGAATCAGTGATCATGCCTAGCTTGCGCGGAACTACATTAGCTTTCGGCATAGCTCTCCCTCCTGTATTGACTCAACTCCTGCCGTACTGGCTACGCGCTACCATTTCAAGCACAAGGTGACCCATGGATAGGCCGTACCCTCCATCGTCACTGCTTGACCTGTCCGAGCTCTCCGACTTCGGCATTCGCCTGACTCCAGCCACTGAAGTATGGGAATGGCTCCAGGCCGAGATCCTTGCCGACACCGGCACCATTCACAACGAAGACCATGCACATCTACTGGATGCTGATATCCGAATCATGTGGGCGTCCTCCAGCTTCGAGAAGCAGGGCCGCACAGTTCTGGGCCAGGCCGAACAGGTAGCGTTCCGCGCTGGTGGTTGGCAGAAGCTCCGGATGGAGCAGCAGATGCGTGATTGGTTCGGCCAAGTGCCGGCTTTCATCATCACACTGGCAGCGGATTACTGCGCTCAATGCAGCGACCTTGAGTTCTGCGCACTGGTCGAACACGAGCTCTACCACATCGCCCAGGCGACAGATAAGTACGGCGCTCCAGCATTCACCGAAGAAGGCATACCCAAACTGAAGCTGCGCGGACACGACGTTGAAGAGTTCGTCGGTGTCGTCCGACGCTACGGTGCGAGTGCTGACGTGCAGGAGTTGGTAGACGCTGCAAACAAACCTGCCGAGGTGGGGAAACTGAACATTTCGAGGGCCTGCGGAACCTGTCTGCTCAAGTCGGCCTGAATTTCTGACAGGTTTTGACGGATGACAACCATATGGCAGCACTACGAAGCGAGGTCAAAGCCTTCATCGTTCAGGCTCTAGCCTGCTTTGATACGCCATCTCAGGTGGTCGAGTCGGTCAAGAAAGAATTCGGCATTGAAGTCAGCCGGCAGCAGTGCGAATCACACGACCCGACAAAGTTCGCCGGTCGAGCCCTGGGCGCAAAGTGGGTGGAGCTATTTCACTCTGCCCGCAAGCGATTCCGCGAAGAGACGGAAGACATCCCGATTGCCAATAGGGCGTATCGACTCCGGGCACTTGGTCGCATGGCTGAGAAAGCCGAGAACATGAAGAACATGTCACTGACTGCTCAGCTATTGGAGCAGGCAGCGAAGGAAGTCGGCGACATCTACGTCAATCGCAACCGGAAGGACGAGCCTGACGACGAGCCGGCGATCCCGACCCGTATCCAGGTGGATGTGGTGGATGCGAGGAAGTCGAATGCCGAGCCTTAACGTTCCGCAGTCGCAGTTCCTTCTGTTGCCCCACAAGTTCCGCGCATTCGTTGCTGGCTTCGGCTCTGGGAAGACCTGGGTAGGATGCTCGGCACTGAGCAAGCACTTCATGGAGTGGCCCGGCGTCAACGCTGGCTACTTCGCGCCGACGTATCCGCAGATCCGGGACATCTTCTATCCCACGATGGAGGAGGTTGCCTACGACTGGGGGCTAAAAACCAAGATCAACCAGGCGAACCATGAGGTTCATATTTACAGCGGCCGGCAGTACCGCGGCACTGTGATTTGCCGCTCGATGGAGAAGCCGCAGACAATCGTCGGTTTCAAGATTGGCCACGCCCTGGTCGATGAGCTGGATGTGCTGACGTCGCTGAAGGCTCAGCAGGCCTGGCGCAAGATCATCGCCCGGATGCGCTACAACCTGCCCGGGCTGAAGAACGGCGTAGATGTGACCACTACGCCAGAAGGATTCAAGTTCGTTTTCCTTCAGTTCGTGAAGCAACTGCGCGATAAGCCGGCGCTGAAGGAAATGTACGGCCTGATCCAGGCCAGTACCTTCGACAACGAACTGAATCTGCCGGACGACTACATTCCATCGCTGATGGAGTCGTATCCCGAGCAACTGATCCGCGCTTACCTCAACGGTCAATTCGTTAACCTGACGTCCGGCTCGATCTACCACGCGTACGACCGCAAGCTGAACCAGTGTGTTGACACTGTTCAGCCCGGTGAACCGCTTTTCATCGGTATGGACTTCAACGTCGGCAAGATGGCGGCCATCACCCATGTCAAACGTGATCAGGGTCTGCCGCGCGCCGTGGATGAGCTGATGGATGGCTACGACACACCGGACATGATTCGACGAATCAAGGAGCGCTACTGGCGACACAACGGCAACGACTTCGAGAAAACCTGTGAAATCCGGATCTACCCGGACGCCTCTGGCGATTCACGGAAGTCGGTCAACGCAAGCGTCACGGACCTGGCCATGCTTAAGCAGGCCGGTTTCGCTGTCATCGCGCCGGCGGCCAACCCTCCGGTGAAGGACCGGATCAACGCCATGAATGCCATGTTCTGCAATGCGCAGGGCGAACGGCGCTACCTGGTCAACCCCTTCACATGCCCGACTTACGCCGATGGTCTTGAGCAGCAGATCTGGGCGCCCAACGGCGAGCCAGATAAGAGCCAAGGCAACGACCACGCCAACGACGGCGGCGGTTACTTCATCCACCGCGAGTACCCGATCGTGAAGCCGGTAACCTCAATGAAAATGGGAGTCGCCCGATGACGGACGTCACTTTTACCCGTCCCGAGTATAAGGCGGCGCAGTACCGCTGGCGCTTGGTGCGCGACGTCTGCAAAGGTTCGGAAACCATCAAAGCGGCTGGCGACCGATATCTGCCGCGGCCGAACGCATCGGACACCAGTCAGGACAACAAGGACCGCTACGACGCGTACAAGAAGCGCGCTGTTTTCTACAACGCCACGGGGCGGACGAAGCACAGTTTGGTGGGCGCGGTATTCCGCACTTGGCCGACGCTGACAGTTCCGGGGGCTCTCGACTATGTGTCGAAGGATGTCGACGGGCAGGGCGTGAGCATCTACCAACAGTCGCAATCGGTCATTGGGCATCTGCTCGAAGTTGGCCGCCACGGGCTGCTGGTTGATTACGCGGCTGTCCAGGCCGGCACCGTGAGCAAGGCGGACGAACAAGCAGGTCGAGCTCGGGCGAACATCGCCAGCTACCCCGCCGAGGCGATCATCAACTGGAAGACTCGCCAAGTTGGCGGACAGCACCTGCTATGCCTCGTCGTGCTGCGCGAGACGGTAGACGTCGACACCGACGACGGCTTTGGCAGCGAGCAGGCTGTCCAATACCGTGTGCTACGCCTGGATGCCGCCGGCGTATACACGCAAGAAGTGTGGGAAGAGGGATCGAGCCAGACAGCAATGACCATCGCTCCCTTCACCCCACTGAATGGCCTTGGCCAGCCTTGGCGCGTGATTCCGTTCCAGTTTCTGGGCAGCGAGAACAACGACACGACCATCGATGATTCGCCGCTGTACGACATGGCCGAAGTCAATATCGGCCACTACCGCAACAGTGCTGACTACGAAGAGGCGGCATATCTGGTGGGCCAGCCTCAGCCGTGGATGGCTGGACTCGATGAGCAGTGGCGCGACCATATGGAGAAGAACGGCATCTTCCTCGGCTCTCGTGCGCCTTGGCTACTGCCGGTCAGTGGCACATGCGGCGTATGGCAAGCCCAGCCGAACACGGTAGCCAAAGAGGCCATGGACGCCAAGAAAGAGGACATGGTGTCGCTGGGCGCCCGGCTGATCGAGCGGGGTAGTGCGGTGAAGACAGCGACCCAGGCCGACAACGACAGCGCCGCCGAACATAGCGTTTTGTCGCTGGTGGTGAGCAACGTGAGCGAGGCTTACAGCCAGTGCCTGGTTTGGATGGCTGAGTTTGTGAATGCGGCGGGCGAAACGCTCTACAAACTCAATCAGGACTTCAGCCAGATCACTCTGGACGCGACGATCCTCTCTGCACTGTTCAATGCGGTGCAGGGCGGCAAGTTGCCGGCGGGCGACTTCTGGCAGTACCTGCGTGATCGCGGCGTGATTGATCCCGAGAAGACCGACGACCAGATCCGCGACGAATTGGAAACCGAGAACCCCGGTCCCGACCTGGACGACGATGAGGTAATCCCGAATGGCGGCAAACCAGGCAATCCTTGACGCCACGATTCGGCACGCCGTCTTCCTTGAGCAACTGAAGTCGGGGGAGGTCGCCAAGTTCGGGCCTTTCCTCAAGGAAATTGACCGCTCGATCCGCGAGCGGCTCACCCGGGCAGATCTGACGGATTACACCGTGGCCCGGCTGGAGCGGCTGCTGAGCGAAGTTGACAGCCTGCTGCTGGGCATCTTCGACCGGTACAGCGAGAAGCTGAACCTTGACCTGATCGATATCGCGAACTACGAGGCTGAGTTTGAGGCGACCAGTCTGACCCGAGCGGCGCCGGTGGGCGTCTCATTCGATGCCGCAGTGCCAGGCGCTGCTGCAATCAGGGCTGCCATTCTCACCAATCCGCTTAGCGTGCGTGGTGTGGACGGCGGCAAGCTGCTCAAGTCGTTCATTGATGGCTTCACAGCTACCGAGCGGCAGCGAGTCACTGGTGCGATCCGGCAGGGCTTCTTCGAAGGCCAAACGAACTTCCAGATCATCAAGAACATTCGCGGGACCAAGGCGCTCCAGTACAACGACGGCATCCTGGCCACAACGAACCGGAATGCCGGCGCCGTGGTGCGGACGGCGGTGCAACACGTCGCGACCCAAGCGCGCATGGAAACGCTCAAAGAGAACTCCGACGTCGTGCAGGCGGTGGAGTGGGTCAGCACGCTGGATTCGAAGACCACCAGTCAATGCCGGACGCTCGATAAGCACCGTTTTAAGCTGACCGAGGGGCCGCGCCCGCCGATCCACATCAACTGCCGCTCGACGGTGGTGGCGGTGACACGTTTCAGTGCTCTATTCGCCAAGGACGCCACTCGGGCTTCCGTCGGCGACGGCGGTGCTCAGCAGGTGAGGGCAGACCTCAGTTATTACGACTGGCTCAAACAGCAGCCAGCGGCGTTTCAGGACAAGGCTATTGGGCCGGTTCGGGCAAAGCTTTTCCGCGAGGGAGGGTTGAGCGTCGAGCGATTCGCCGAGCTTCAACTTGATCGCAATTTTTCACCACTATCGCTTGCTCAGATGAAAGTTCTTGAGCCTTTGGCGTTTGAGAGCGCTCGGCTATGAGATCAGTGCTGCGCACATTTCATGCGCTCATTGTCAAATGACGCCATGAGCTTAATGTAGTTGTCGTTCCATCCCTTGAACGACTCGCTCGCAGCCTGAATAGCCATTTCCTGCTCCTCCTGTGTGCGGGCCATGAGCCCTAAGTAAACCGATGTGCTTATTTTTAGCGCAACCAAGTTCAGCTCCAGAGGAGCATACGCGGTTAGCTCGAACGCTGACTGCATGACTAGCCTGCCCGGCTCTTTGGGTATGCCGCTGAGTGAGCCCAAAGATCCTAAGAAGCTTCCCATGCTGCCCAATAGGACTTCAGCCCTTTTTCGAGTCAGCATTTCACGATCATCGACTCGTTTTAGACAACTTTCTTCTCTGTTTTTTTGAGTCGACACAACTGTCGCATATGCGGTTACTCCGGCGCCAAGCAGGACGCCTACCGTAGTCATCGCGGCGACAAACAATGAAATGGCGCCTGCGGAATAACCGTCTTTTTTGCGGGTTTCCGGGGCGTTAGCAGGATTCTTTTCCACGTGCATTTTTCCTTTGGATGGCGGACGCGGACTTTAACTTTCTTTTCCATTTGCAGGCAGGGCCTGCACCTACGTCTCTGGGATACAACACCAAGCTGTTCCGTTAACCCGTCGTTGTTTCGTGATCGTTGACTGAGGGAGGGGATCTGCATATACAGTCCGTTCTTTCATTTTTTTTTCGGTAAGTCATGAGCGAAGAACGAGATATTCCCGAGCCTGAGCACGACCACCTGCTCGATCATGAATTCCATGATGACGAGTCATGGGTTGAAGAAGACGCTCAGGCAATTGTTGACGAAGATGATGATGACGTTGATTTTCTTGATCAGATAGATCAAGACGACTGACACGGAAAAATGTAACACCCAAAAGGCCCGCCCATTCGCACGGACCTACATGCTTTGAATCAAGCCCTGGCAGCCGCCGGGGTTTTTTATGCCAACGATTTACACAGGCCTCGTCAATGACGGGGCTTTTTCATATCAGCGGGCAGGGCCTGCAAATCGTCTCTGGGAGACAAGCAAATGGGCTTGAAGTATCAGCTGGACACTCTGGATGGTCTCGACGACTCCGTTAAATCGCTCTACACCGAGAAGGAAGGAAAGTTTGTCCTCGGTATTGAAGGCTTGCCCCAGTCTGAGGATGTCTCTGGCCTGAAGTCCAAGGTCCAGGAACTGCTGGACGAAAAGAAAGCCGCCGACAAGGCGCGCAAGGATGCTGAAGAGCAGGCCCGCCTCGATCGCGAGGAAGCTGCTCGCAAGTCCGGCAATGTCGAAGAGCTCGAACGATCCTGGACTGAAAAATACAACCGCCGCGAAGCTGAGCTGAACGGCATGCTGGAGCAGGAGCGTGGAACGCTGAGCGGACAGATCCGGGATCTGACCGTTGGCCGTACCGCTACTGACATCGCGTCCGCCTTGGCAATCCCAGGCAGCGCAGAAGCCCTGCTGCCCCACATTGAGCGCCGTCTGAGTGTCGAGCAGCGTGACGGGAAGCCTGTGGTTGTCGTGCTCGATAAGCAGGGCAAGCTTTCGGCGTCTTCGCTGGACGAGCTGAAAGCAGAATTTGCAAACAACACCGCCTTCGCGCCGTTGATCGCGGGTAGCAAGGCATCTGGCGGCGGGGCCGGAGGTGCTGGAAATGGCGGTGGGGCCGCTCTGAAACGCTCTGAAATGACGTCTGTGGCCAAGCGTGAGTTCATCACCGCAAACGGCCAGGACGCTTACCTGAAATTGCCCAAATAATGGAGTAACCCATGGCGACAACCGTCAACTCGGACATGATCGTTTACAACGACCTTGCCCAAACCGCCTATCTGGAGCGTATCCAGGACGTTATCGACGTTTTCAACGCATCTTCCAACGGCGCGTTGATTCTGGACAACGAGCTGATCGAGGGCGATCTGCGCAAGCGTGCTTTCTACAAGCTCGGCGGCGCCATTGCTCACCGTGATGTCAACTCTGTCGCGGCCGTTACCGGTCAGAAGATTGGTTCCGGCGAAATGGTCGGTGTGAAAGTGCCCTTCAAGTATGGCCCTTACGAAACCACCGAAGAGGCGTTCAAGCGCCGCGCACGCTCACCGGAAGAGTTTTCCGAACTGGTCGGTATGGATTACGCCGACGCAGTGCTGGAAGGCTATATCCAGTACGCAATGGCCGCTCTGAAAGCCGCCATCGGCGCGAACGCCAACATGGTTGCAACCGCCAGCTTTGCCACCGATGGCAAGAAGGCGTTGACCAAGGGTATGCGCAAGTTCGGTGACCGCTTCGGCCGCATCGCACTGTGGACCATGGACTCGGCGACCTACTTCGACATGGTCGATCAAGCCATCACCGAGAAGGTCTACGAAGAAGCCGGCGTGGTCATCTACGGCGGCCAGCCGGGCACCATGGGCAAGCCGGTCCTGGTATCCGACACCATCCCTGCTGAAACCATTTTCGGCCTGCAGGCGGGCGCGATCAAAATCACCGAGTCCCAGGCTCCGGGCTTCCGCTCGTACAACATCGACAACCAGGAAAACTTGGCGATGGGCTTCCGCGCCGAAGGTACTTTCAACCTGGACCTGTTGGGGTACAGCTGGAAGGACTCCACCGGTGGTGTTAACCCGAACCTGGCTGCAATCGGTGCAGGTGCCAACTGGACCAAATACGCGACCAGCGACAAAGTTACTGCCGGCGTCCTGATCGACCTGTCCGCGCCTTAATCGGCTTACTCGCAGCGGGCGGCCTTCAATGGTCGCCCTGGAGGTATTCATGGAACTCATCTATTCCGCTCAGAAGTCGGATTTTGATCCGCAAAAGCGCTACCGGAACCCTGAGCACTTCGAACGGCCAGAAGCCGGCGTGACAAGCGTGTTGGTGGTTGGCGACTGGCCGAACGTTGTTGATGCCTACGAGAATGTCGGCGTCGAAGTGGAGGTGAAGAACGTTGCGCGGGTGCTGATTGTTGGTGCTGGTGATACCAAGGCTGAACTCGAAGAGCTGATCGGCAAGCTGCGTATCGAAAGCGATATGGTCCGCGCTGTCATTGATGGGCTTGACGCTGGCGAGATTGAAAAGCCGGAAGCCGGCGAGCTCGCAATCCGTCTGTTTCAGGCGCTCGACGGCATCCGCCTTCAGATGGTCGATTTGGCCGGTCAGCGCGATGATCTCGCAATGGAAAATGAGACGCTACGCAATGAACTCGCCGAGTTGAAGGCGGCGGAAGACGTTGACGTCGAAGCCCTGAAGGCCAAGCTCGACGCTGCTGGTGTGAACTACCGGGCCAACGCCTCGAAAGAATCCTTGGAAAAGCTCGTCGCTGATCTGCCCAAGGCGTGATACTGCAGGCTGTCGGTAACCCGGCGGCCAATCGTTCAAAACTCAATCCAGCGAGTTGATCCATGACACTCATCATCGAGGACGGCACCGGCAAGCCAGACGCCGAAAGCTACGCGAGCGCCGAGGACCTGGTCATGTACGCCGGAAAGTTCGGCGTGACCATCCCGGCGGAAGTTCCTGCGCAAGAAGCGCTGCTGCGCCGTGCCGCCTTGGCGATGGATGGCATGATCTGGAAGGGGCGCAAGATGGACGGCGATCAGGCTTTGTCCTGGCCGCGCCGGGGAGTCGAACTGGATCGGCAGATCAAGCCCGACAACTACCTGCCGGCCCGCATCCAGTACGGGCAGATGGCTTTGGCTGCCGAAATCCATCAGGACGATATTGATCCGATCGAGAAGCGCAAAGGCGCGGTGACGTTGGAGCGTGTCGAAGGGGCGGTGACTCGCGAGTACGCAACGATTCCGAACACAAGCGGCCGACTGCTACCGGCGGCGCCGGACCGGCCGAGCGCCACGCAGTTTGCTGATTACCTGCAGCGGCGCGGGTTGTTTGCTGTCCGTGCTTAGAGTACGTTTCGAACTTCAATAGAATGGAGTTCTAAAATGGCAGATTTTCCGCCAAAACTTGAAGCATGGATGCGGTATAGCCAGGAAGCTTTAGGGGCAATTATTATCGCAAAAAGCGACTTGAACCCGGCAGCTGCAGCACTCGAAGCTGCTGATTATGCGGATCGGATGTTGGATATTTGGCTGCAGAAAGCTGGTTTTTTGAAGCGGCAAAAATCGGACCCTGATCGAGAGTAATCGAATGCATGCCCAGCCACTGCGCTGGGCTTTTCACATCTGGAGCCCACCATGGCCTTCTACGACGAAATGGCCGTGATGGCTCTGGAGATGATCACGGAGTTCGGCCAACCCGTGACTATCCGCGCGGTAACAGTTGGTGAGTACGATCCGGAAACCGGTACTGCACCGCCCGACACCATCACCGAGCAGACCGCCCAAGGCATCCTGCTCGACTTCACCGGCCAAGAGTTCCAGAACAACAGCCTCATCAAGCAGGGCGACAAGAAGCTGAAGGTCGCCGCGGAGGGGCTGGCGTGGGCACCTGATCTGCTGAACAAGGTCATTGCCCAAGGGCGCACCTGGTCAATCGTTCCTCCGTTGAAAGAGATCAACCCAGCCGGTACGCCGATTCTGTATGAGCTGCAGGTGAGGTCATGAGCCGCGCGGGTTCCGGGCAGTCCGGCAGCTTTGCTTTGAGTCTGGCTGAATTCGCGGCTCAGGCCACGGAAGCTATCGACGCCAGTCTGCGCGAGATCATCATCGAGGTCGGCAGCAGCGTGATCCGCATGTCACCTGTGGGCAATCCCGAGATATGGGCGCAGAACACTGTAGCCCGTCAGTACAACAAGGCCGTAGACGATCACAACAGTGATCTGCGCAGCGATCCGGCCAACTTGACGAAAGCGGGCCGCCTCAAGCCAGGACGTAAGCTGAACGATGGCATGGATATCGTTACGCCAGAAGGCTACGTCGGCGGACGGTTCCGGGCCAATTGGCACCTTTCGATTGATGTCGTTGAGAACGTCACCTTCGACGAGGTGGACCCGAGTGGAAGCGAAACCATCGCCGCGCTGGTCTCGGCAGTCAGCGACTTCAACGCCGGCCAGACTGCCTACCTCATAAACAACCTGCCGTACGCGACCCCTCTCGAGTTCGGGCATTCGACCCAGGCACCCGGCGGTATGGTCCGCATTACCGTGGCCCGCTTCCAGCAGATCGTGCAGGAGGCCATCAGGAACAACCAGGTATGAGCCACAACATCATCGCGTCGATCTTCGAAACTAAGCTGATCAACTGGGCGAAAGCCTTGCCGGTACCGCTGAAAGTCGTAGTCGAGAACGAGACCTACACGCCCGTAGACGGCACCACCTACCTGAAGGCGTTCACGCTGCCCGCCGACACCGCAAGCAACACGCTCGGCGGCGACCACAAGCTGTATACCGGCGTGTTTCAGGTCAGCATCGTGACGCCATCCGGCAAGTACCGCGGCGCGGCAGGCGCACTGGCCGACCAGATCGCCGCGTTGTTCCCGTTGTACGAGCGAAACACGAAAGGCGCGCTTACGGTGGTGACCATGAGCCCGGTAGACCCCGGCCCCGGCATTCCGGACGACACCACCTACACGGTGCCGGTCTCGTTTCTGTACCGAGCCGACACCAACTAAATCCGCCCGTTGGGCATCCCCGAAACCCGCCATTGAGTGGGTTTTGTCATATCTGCAAAGAGGAAAAACCAATGGGCTACAAACTCCCCAACGGCGCGACTATCCAGCACGGTGCCACCTACGCCGCCGAGCTGCCATTCACTGCGATGTCCAATGCCACAGAAGCAGTTGCCACGGTGGTAGGCAGCACATTGGCAGCAGGTGACATCGTCTTGGTCACTGCTGGCTGGAGTCGCCTGAACAACCGTGTAGTGCGAGTAAAAACGGCCACTGCAACGTCGACCACTCTCGAAGGCATCGATACGTCCGACATCCAGGTCTATCCGGCTGGCGGTGGTGTTGGCACCCTAAAGAAGGTCCTCACCTGGGTGCAAATCCCGCAAGTGACTGACGTCGCGTTCTCTGGTGGAGAGCAAAACTACCTGGACGTGGTTTTCCTCGAAGACGACCAGGGTAAGCAAATCCCGACAGATAAATCTGCGGCGAGCATGGCGCTGACCATTGCCGATGATCCGGCGCAGGCTTTCAACGCAGTGCTGCTCGCAGCAGATGCGGGTAAGAAGATCCAGGCTGCACGGATGAACCTTCCTGGTACCGATACCGTTCTTTACGGCGCGTACACCTCGTTCTCGAAGCAGCCGGCGGTGTCGCGTAACAACCTGCTCACCCGCACCGTCAACTTGGCGCTGCAGGCTGAACCTACCCGCTACCTGTCGTAAGGAATTCTCATGGCAAAGTTTTCCATCGCACCGAAGCCGACGTTCACTGTCGACGTAGCTATCCCGCAGGTCGGCGGTAAGGCGGCCGTGGTGCCGTTCACGTTCAAATACCGTGATCGCACTGCGCTGGCTGAACTGTTCGACGCTTGGAAGGAAAGGGCAGAAGCCATCGGCGAGCGCTTCAAGGGCACTGAGCCGACGTTGTCTGAGGTCACCGCCGCAGAAGTCGAGCAAGGCATCGACCAAATCAAGGACCTAGTCGTGTCTTGGGGCTTCACCGACAAGCTCAGCGACGAATCCATCACCGCATTGGTGAAGAGCTGCATCGGCGTTTCGGATGCCGTGGTGAAGGCCTATAGCGAAGCGTTCGGTAAGGCCCGCCTGGGAAACTGACCGACGTCGCACGCGCGCTGTACGAGCAGACCACTGATTCCGATGTCCTTTCGGTATTTGGGCTTTCTCCTTCAGATATCGATGACTCCATTGAAGTCTGGCCGGACAACTGGCCGTCTTTCCTCGTCATGGAGTCGATGGGGACTCAGTGGCGTACCGGCACGTGCGGCGCAACCGGTCTCGATTACGGCGTTCTGCCCAGTGTAATGAAGTTCGTCGGCATCCCGGTGAAGGATCGCCCCGGTGTGTTTCAGGACATCCGCGTTATGGAGTCGGAAGCCATCGCGGTTATGGCTGACGCACGCGACAACAGCCCGTGAAAGCGGGCAATTATTCAAGGTGAGTCGATGAACATTGCAGAACTCGGCATCAAGGTCGATTCGGCTGATGCCGCCAACGCTGCGACCGATCTCGACAAGCTGACGAAGGCCGGTGATCGCGCTGAGCAGTCCGCCGTCGGCCTGATGAAAGAGATGGAGGCGCTGGAGAAGTCGCTTTCGAAAGGCGCGACCTCCACGCAGGAACTGGCCAAACAACGTGACAGCCTGGCTAAGCTGACCCAAACCGGTGCCTATGGTGAAGCTGAATTCACCAAGATCAGCGCCCAGCTGGATAAGCAGCAGGTGGTATTGGCAAAGTCGACGCTGGATGAACAGAAGGCCCTCAACAGCCTGCTGGGTGCGATCGACCCCGCCCGGGCGGCCATGACCAAGCTGGACACCCAAGTTGAGCAACTTGGGAAACACCTCGACGCCGGTCGCATCAGCCAGGACCAGTACAATTCGGCCCTGAGCAAGATCGATAAGGATTACGCCAAGCTCGAAAAGACCGCAACCGGTTTCGACAAACTTCGCCTCGGCACCCGTCAGGCGCAAGAGAACGTCGTGCAGTTGGGGAATGCCTTGTCCTCGGGTGACTGGGGTAGCGGTGTTCGTGCGGTCGCTCAGTTGGGCGCAGGTGCGGGCGAGGGGGCTGCGGGGTTGCTCGCGATCCTTGCGCCGCTAGCGCTGGCCACCGCCGCTGTTGGCGTGCTTGCGTACGCTTATTACAAGGGCAGCGAAGAACAGGACAGCTACAACAAGTCCCTGATCCTCACCGGCAACTATGCTGGTGTTAGTTCTGCGCAACTGGGGGAGATGGCGCGGCAAGTGAGCGCCACTGTCGGCACGACCGGGCAGGCTGCTGAGGTTCTGGCTCTTCTGGCCGGCAACGGCAAGATTGCGGGCGAGAGTTTCACCGGTATCACCCAGGCTGCCGTGTCTATGCAGGAGGCGACCGGAAAGGCTGTCAGCGAAACCGTCGCTGAGTTCTCGAAGCTGGCAGATGACCCGGTCAAGGCTTCCGCTGCACTGAACGAGCAGTACCACTACCTGACCGCATCGGTTTACTCGCAGATCGCCGCACTGGAAGAGCAAGGCGACCACGCGGGCGCCGTGAAGCTGGCGACTGAGCAGTACGCGGACGCCATCAACGAGCGCACGCCGAAGATCCTCGAAAACCTGAGCTTCTGGGAGAGGGGCTACAACGCTGTCGCGCGCGCCGCGGACAATCTGAAGAACATCGGGCGCCGTGACATAAATGCGGAGATCGAGACTGCGCAGAACGATCTCCGTGAAGCCGAGACCATGGACGGCTTGTTTCAAAGCCAAAAATCCAAGGATGCCCTGATCGAGTTCAGACGCAATCGGCTGAACATGCTGGAGGACGAGAAGGCAGCTCAAGCAGACATCGCCAAGTGGGAGGGTGAGCAGGCGAAAGCCCAAGGCGCTGCGGTTATTGCGATGGGTAAAGTCGACGCTCTCACCAAGTCTTCGTGGACGAATGAACAAAAGCGCACCGAGGCTCTGAAGGAATACAAGCAGCAGCTCGACGATATCCGCAAGGTGACGCCGAACGACCCACGCCTGAGCCAAGTGGCCATCGACAAGAACATCGCGAACATCAACGACAAGTTCAAGGATCCAAAGGTCGCCGCAGGTAGCGTCGACACAACCGGATTCAATAACGCGAAGAACTCACTGGCCGAAACACTGGCCTACTACAAAAACGCCGACAAGGAGCTGGAAGCCTCCCAGCGCGCCGGCGTGATCAGCCAGGCCAGCTACACCGAGCAACGGGGCAGCCTGTTGAAGCAGCAGGCCGACGAAGTTGCCCAGGGCTATCAGGCGGAAATCGATGCGCTCGAAGCAGCCAAGGCCAAGAAGGGCACAACCGCTGCGCAGGTCATCCAGATTGATCAAAAGATCTCGGATGCCCGATCGGCCATGGTCAAGGCCCAGCATGACAGCGACAGCGAACTGGCCCTCATCGCTACCAACGAGGAAGGACGCCTGCGCAAGCAGACCCTCGCAGTCAACACTTACACCAGCGCCCTACAGCAACAGGTCGACACGCTGCGGCAGCAGGGATTGCGGGCGGCATCTGGCCTTGGTCAGGGTGACCGGCAGCGCGCACTGACGGATCAGCAGAACGGAATCGATGACCGCTTCAACCAGCAGCGCCTAGAGTTGGCCAACCAGTACGGCGACGGCTCGCGCGGCATGAGCCTGGACGAGTACAACGCCAAACTGAAGGCGTTGAAAGCGACTCAGCAGGATCTGCACGACACTGTTCAGGCCAATTACGACGATATGACCGCCGCCCAGGGCGACTGGAGCGCCGGCGCATCGTCGGCATGGCAGAACTATCTGGAGTCGGCGCGTGACGTGGCCGGGCAGACCAAAAGCCTGTTCAGCAATGCCTTCAGCTCGATGGAAGACGCGATAGTCAACTTCGCCATGACCGGCAAGTTGTCGTTTGCGGACTTCACCAAGTCGATTCTGGCCGACATGGCGCGCATCGCTACACGGCAAGCCAGTTCGGCATTGCTCGGCAGCCTGGTTGGTGCCGCTACCAATTATTTTGTTGGTAGTGGCACGGGTAATGGGCTGCCTGCTGGTTCTGCCGGTGCTACCTCGTCGAATCTTGGTGCCTCGCAGGCTGGCTACACCAATGTCGATTTCTCAGGCTACCGAGCCTCTGGCGGTCCGGTCGCGGCGAACTCGTTGTATGAGGTCAATGAGTTGGGGCCTGAGCTGTACAACGAGGGCGGCCGGTCCTTCCTCATGACCGGGGCGAATGGCGGCAGCGTCACGCCGCTAACTTCTGGCGGCGGGCCAGCGCTGGCCGCGATATCTGGTGGTAGTGGTGGCAACACGTACAACTTCCCCGTGGCGGTTTCAGTGCAGACCACTGGGGAGAATGGTGCGATACCGCAAGAAGCCTCAAATCAGCTCGGAAAAAGCATCCAGCAGGCGGCCAAAACCGAAGCGGAAACGGCAATTGCCCGAGCGCTTCAGCCGGGTGGATCAATCTGGCGCCTGACAAATGGGAGGGGCTGATGGCCATCGAGAAATTCACCTGGCCAACCGAACGTGGTGACTCACCTGAGATTTCTTACAGGGTGCGTACCGCGCAGTTTGGAGGCGGCTATAAGCAGCAGGTCGGCGACGGCCCCAACAACAAAGAGGATTCCTACCCGATCACCTTCACCGGCCTGAAAGTAAAGGTGCTGGAGATCATGGACTTCCTCGACCGGCACGCCGGAGCGAAAGCCTTTCTCTGGACAACGCCCCTCGGCCAGCTAGGCCTGTTCACCTGCAAAAATCCCGTGCCCACCCCGGTGGGCGGTGGTGTTTTCAAGCTCACGGCTACGTTCGAGCGAGCCTTCCAACCATAAGGGGCAATCATGCCGCTGATCAGAGATATCCAGGTGCTCGAGCCTGGCAGTGAAGTGTTGCTCTTCGAATTGGACGGCAGCGACTACGGCGCAGACGTTCTGCGCTTTCACGGGCATTCGATCCCGCACACGGCGGCCGAGCTGATCGCCGCCGGCGCCAATGCCGACCAGCTCCCGGCCAAGGCTATCTGGTGGCAGGGTAACGAGTACGGTGCCTGGCCGATGCAAATTGACGGTATCGAGTCGAATGGCGACGGCACAGCAGTGCGGCCGACGCTATCAGTCGGAAACGTCAGTGGGCGCATCACCGCGCTCTGCCTGGCGTTCGCCGATCTGCTCGAGTTCAAGTTCACGATGCGCCACACGCTGGGCACGTACCTGGATGCCGTGAACTTCCCGGCCGGCAACCCGACGGCAGATCCAACCCAAGAGATGATCGAGGTCTGGTACATCGACCAGAAGACCAATGAGGACGGCGAGACGGTCAGTTGGGAGCTGGCCAGCCCGGGCGATGTCGGCGGCGAGTCCGTTGGCCGACAGGCCACAACGTTGTGCCATTGGTGTCTTACTGGCGGCTACCGTGGACCGAACTGCGGTTACACCGGTGACTACGTCACCAAGGATGGCGTGCCCACCGATAACCCGGAACTCGATGCCTGTGATGCAACGCTGGGCCGGGGCTGCATTCCGCGCTTCGGTGAGGGCAACCCAATGCCGTTCGGTGGCTTTCCCGCCGTTTCCCTGATTGCCCGGAGCTGAATATGCGCAAGCACATTTTGAGCGCGATCCAAGTGCACGCCGCTGCTGAGTACCCGAATGAGTGCTGCGGGCTGTTGCTGGCGGTCGGACGCAAACAGCAATACTACCCGTGCCGAAACATCTCCACCGAGCCGAGCGAGGAGTTCCGGATCGATCCGGAGGAGTACGCCGCGGCTGAGGACATCGGCGAAGTGATCGGTGTGGTTCATTCGCATCCGGACACGACCAGCAGACCTTCGCCGCGTGACCTGGCAATGTGCGAGGCTACGGCGCTGCCGTGGCACATCCTCAGCTGGCCAGAGGGCGATCTGCGCACGGTCATGCCGACCGGCGACGTCCAATTGCTAAAACGTCCTTTCGTACACGGTGCCTGGGATTGTTGGCAGGTCTGCGCCGACTGGTACAAGCGTGAATGGGGCCTTGAGTTTGAGGCCTTCAAGCGGGCCGATGGTTGGTGGGAGAGCAAGGACAACGCCAGTCTGTACGAAGCGAACTACGAGGCAGCCGGCTTCTACAGGGTGGATCAGCCGCAGCGCGGTGACATGGTCGTCATGGAGGTGGGCCGCACGGTTTACCCGAATCATGCTGGCATCTTCCTCGGCAGCGATGCGGCACTACCTGGCGAGGATGCGGCGACCTTCGGTCCCGGGCCTTTCCTGTTGCACCACCTGTACGGCAGGCCATCGGAGGTGATTGTGTTCGGTGGGCCGTGGCTCGACCGGACTCGTCTGATTCTCAGGCACAAGGATGCCCAATCAATCACATGATGCGGCGGTGCCGCGGAGGTGTTTATGGATGTTCGTGCTGTGAGCGCTGATCAGAAAGCGATGAACGCTGAGGACATTCCAGTCTCTAGGGCGATGGTTGAAGTGGGATTGGCTGTTCTGGAAGAGACTGGACAATGGCCGATATCAAGGTCTACGGTCGAAAGAGCTTTTCGGGAGATGTACCTTTGCGGATTTCTAGAATCTGAGCGCGCGTCCTCACGCCCCTGATGATTTCTCCGTTTAGCGATATTGCCTGCAAAATTTTCATGAGCTTTAGGCACTGTTCTCTAAGCTCGCTGATGTTGAGTGTTGCATTCGATTTTTTTGAGTTCTTCGGCTTAATCAGGTCGGTTAACGATGCTGTTGGACCTTCATTCAGCCCCCATTGCCAATGAACAATTTTATGCCTCAACGCACTGATTGCATCGAACGATTTGAGCGTGTGCAAAAGATCGTCTACGGCCTGTTGATCGCTGATTTCCGAATGGGCTATTTGTCCTTGAACGTACCTGATCATCCCAGCCATCGAGATGTTGGCTTCGACTGAAAGCCTTTGGGCTTCGGAAACTGGCATTTTGAGAAAGAAGGCAAAGAGCTCAGAAAGCTGCCATTCGACTGCTGAGTAATTGACGATGAACTGCCCCATCGCGTGAAGGTGTTCGTCTGAGGGGCCAACATTGTATTGGCGTGGCCAATCGATAGAAAAAGGCTCTCTAGGCTTAAAGTCTTCGTTGCTCACATGACCTCCAGGTCATAAACGCGCCGGAAATGGCGCTATCCCAGTCCTTGGGCTTGCAGGCAAAGGACTGGGGAATCCGTTGCGTGAAGGCAGGAGGCTACTATCCGGTGATGGAGGGGCGTTACTGGGTATTCGTACAGGCAATAACTTTAGCCGATTCTATGATAGGAGTCGGTTACATGCTTGAGTCATTTTTAGATGAAGGTTCGCTGACAGGGTCGGTATGTAATTGAGGGGGGACCATTCGTTGTTGAGAAAAATTAGCATGCATTTTCTTTTTTTCGTTTTGATAGGTATTGAACCCAATGAAGAGTGCGAAGGCGATGATGGCGTAAAAACCGAGTAGGACGGTAATTAACGAAGAAGTTCGAATTACTCGATACCATGGTTCTCCACGCTTAACTAAATCCCAAGTGCTTTTTAGTATTGGGGCTGCTGCATTTCTTATTTCCTCGCAGCATTGAAGGATTTCTTTAAAGTCTTTATTTCGTAGTCTTCTGGCTTTTAAAACCGCTTCCATTAGCTTCGCCTCAGCGCCATTAGGGTTTTCTCTGATGTGTTCAGGATTCAGTCTAAGTTGAATTTTGCTTAGGTTTTCAACAGCTCTGGCGTAAGCTTCTTTAGTCTCCTTGTAAAACTCGATTTCTAGATTGTGTTTTTCTGTTATTGAGTGGAATTCTTCTCCGCTGAATTTGTTCGGGTTACGTGCTCTGTAGATTTCTTGTGCTGCGGAAGTGTACTCCGCAATTTCATTTCTCAAACCGTCTATCCACGCTAAACGAAATTCAGAAACTTTATTTTCTTTGGCGCTAACCATGTTCATTATAGAAAAAAAGCCAGTTAGGAGTGCGGCGGTAATAACACCGAAAGCCACAAAGACCGTTGGTGGTAAAGAGGTTATGTCCATTTAACTATCCGGATATGATTGAGGTTGTAGAGTAACGTCTTCATTATTTGAAGCGGTGTCATTATGCCATCGTGGTTGCGATAGCCAGACCTGTGGATTCATACATAGAAAGGTCCGGACAGGATCGGCTTTTTTTTCGTTTCTGCCCCTCCGATGCTACATTGCCGCCTTTCCACAGGAGTGACCTGCATGAAATTGATCGTAGGGGCGTTGGCTATAGCGTTGTTGGCGGGATGTTCTACTGCTAGCGATATCCGGAAAAACGCACCACTATTGACGCTTTCCTCTGAGAAAAAAGCGAAAAATGTAGCTGAGTGTATTCGTGACGGATGGCAATCCACATCGTTAATAGGTGGGAGCGTCGGCGGGGTTTTACAGTCCTCCGGTGAGCGATATTCAGTGATTGCGCCGGATCCTGAATCCCCTTGGCATGTTGTTGATATCACCCCCACTCCAAGCGGCTCAACTGTTGCCTACCATTTCTTTCGTACATGGCAGGACCCTTCTACGAAGGTGACAAGCGTTGTTGAGAGCTGCGCACGATAGAGAGTGTGCCTTTTGCTAAACCGCCTTTTGGCGGTTTTTTATTGTCCGGAGAAAAGAATGGCGACAACGGTAGCGCATTACTCACCACGCACTCGGGTTCAGTTGACCAGGCAGCTTGCCAATAAATTTGGCGAAGTTCATCACTTGCTCTTGGATTCCGGGCAAGGGCTGGAGGTTTTCAAAGCGCTCAATGCGACGATCCCAGGCTTTCAGGAGGAGATTAAACGACTCGATCGGCTCGGGATGTGTTTTGCAATTTACAGAAATGGGAAAAATGCAGGGCTATCTGACCTGAATCTATCTGGAACGCAGGTTCTAAAAATCGTCCCGGTAATCTCTGGTAGCAAGCGCGCAGGTGTTCTTCAAACAGTTGTGGGGGCGGTGTTGATTGCTGCCGCATATTTCAACCCATTCGGTGCTTTCACTGGGTCGGCAGTGTCTGCTCTTTACGCCGCAGGTATTGCATCAACCGCTGGCGGCGTGATTCAGATGCTCAGTCCACAGCAGGGTGGTCTCTCGTACAGCTCATCCCCCGAAAATGCGCCGTCCTATGCCTTCGGTAGCGCCAAGAACACCACGGCCAGCGGCAACCCGGTGCCGATCTGCATCGGCGAGCGCCGGTGGGGCGGCATGATCATTTCCGCCTCGATCAACGCTGAAGACAAAACGTAATTAGCACGCAGCACACAGACCGCCCAAGAGGCGGTTTTTTTATGCCTGGAGGAACGCATGGGCGCAGCACAACAGATCGAGATCCATGGCGAGAAGGGCGGCAGCAGTAAGCCAAAGTCGCCGACCGAAGCCAGCGACAGCCTGCGTTCCACGAACTTGGCCAAACTGTTGATCGCCGTGGGCGAGGGCGAGTTCGACGGTACTCCGACCGATTACGACATCTACCTGGACAACACGCCGATCCGCGATGCCAGTGGCAATTACAACTTCCCCAATGTGAAGTGGGATTGGCGGCCGGGCTCGGTGGATCAAACCTACATCCCGGGCAT
Source organism: Pseudomonas monachiensis (assembly GCF_047345015.1). Lineage (NCBI taxonomy): Bacteria > Pseudomonadati > Pseudomonadota > Gammaproteobacteria > Pseudomonadales > Pseudomonadaceae > Pseudomonas > Pseudomonas monachiensis. The sequence goes on along the minus strand of NZ_CP178857.1, from coordinate 3,638,449 downwards.
TCCGTCCGTGGAGAACGAAACCTCGCTGAACATCGAATTGCGCAGTGATGCGCCGTGGGTGCGCTCGATCACCAATACCCAGCTGTCGGCCGTTCGGCTGCGTTTTGCGTGGCCAGCCCTGCAACGGCAGGATGACCAGGGCAACGTGGGCGGCTATCGAATCGAATACGCCATCGATGTGGCCACCGACGGCGGCGCCTATCAGCAGGTCTACCCTGATGCCGTGGATGGCAAAACCACCACGCGCTACGAGCGCTCGCGCCGGATCGATCTGCCCGACGCCACTACTGGCTGGCAGATCCGCGTGCGCCGCCTGACGCCGAACCAGAACAGCAACAAGATCGCCGATACCATGCTGATCGCCGGTATTACCGAAGTGATCGACGCCAAGCTGCGCTACCCGAACACCGCGTTGCTCTATATCGAGTTCGATGCCGAGCAGTTCACCAACATTCCGGCGGTGACGGTACGGTGCAAGGCGCGGCGCTGGATGGTGCCGAGCAATTATGACCCAGTGGCCCGCACTTACGCCGGTACATGGGACGGCAGCATGAAGTCGGCCTGGACCAACAACCCTGCGTGGATCACCTACGGCGTATGCACCGAGGACCGCTTCGGCCTGGGCAAGCGCATCAAGCCGTGGATGGTCGACAAGTGGGAGCTGTACCGGATTTCTCAGTACTGCGACCAGATGGTGCCGAATGGCTTGGACAGTACCGAGCCGCGCTTTCTGTGCGACATGAACTTGCAGGGCAAGGCTGATGCCTGGTCTCTGCTGCGCGACATCGCCGGTATCTATCGGGGCATGACTTACTGGGCCCAAGGGCAGTTGGTAATGCAGGCTGATATGCCGCGCGCCCAGGACTTCGACTACGTCTTCACCCGGGCCAACGTCATCGATGGCAAGTTCTCCTATGGCAGCGCCTCGGCGAAGACCCGCTACACTCGGGCGCTGGTCAGCTACGACAACCCAGCGAACAACTACGACACCGATGTCATCCCGTTCGCTGATCTGGATCTGCAACGGCGTTATGGTGACCGGCCGACCGAACTGAGCGCCATCGGGTGCACCCGAGCTTCCGAGGCCCAGCGCCGTGGCAAGTGGGCGATCCTCAGCAACAACCAGGACCGCACCGTGTCGTTCAAGACCGGCATGGAAGGTGTGATCCCGTTGCCGGGCCATATCATCCCGGTGGCGGACTCGCTGCTGGCGGGGCGTGAGGTGGGCGGGCGCATCTCGGCGGTCGCCGGTCGCGTGGTGACCCTCGACCGTGACACCCAGGCCAAGGCTGGTGATCGCATGATCATCAACTTGCCCGGTGGGCGTGCCGAAGGTCGTACCGTGCAGAGCGTGAGCGGCCGCGCGGTGACCGTGACCACCAGCTACAGCGAGCCACCGTTGCCGCAGTTGCAATGGGCGCTGGATGCCGATGACCTGGCGATTCCGCTGTATCGCGTCCTGCGGACCAAGCGCACGGCCGAGGGCGACTACGAAATCAGCGCGCTGCAGTACGAGCCGAGCAAGTTCGCGTTCATTGACACCGGTGCACGTCTGGAGGAGCGTCCAATCAGTGTCATTCCGATCACGGTGGTGCCGGCGCCGGCCAGCGTCACCCTGGCTGCAAGCTCGGTAGTTTCACAAGGCATTGCTGTCGCCACCATGACGATCACTTGGCCGGCGATTCCCGGCGCGGTTGGCTATGACGTGGAGTGGCGCAAGGACAGCGGCAACTGGATCAAAGTGCAACGCACCGGGCTGACCAGCGTCGACGTTACCGGTATCTATGCTGGTGCCTATGTGGCTCGCGTTCGTGCCGTGAGCGCCTTCGACATCTCGTCGATCTGGCGTAACTCGATCCTCACCGACCTCAAAGGGAAAAGTGGTTTGCCGCCGGCGGTGGCATCCCTGACCGCAACAGCGTTGTTGTTTGGCATTCGCCTGAAGTGGGGCTTTCCAGCTGGCGCCGAAGACACCCAGCGCACAGAGCTCTGGTATGGCCCGGCCAACAACCTGGCCGCTGCAACGAAGCTGGCAGACCTTGCCTACCCGCAATGCGATTACTCGATGCAGAGCCTGCTGGCGGGCACCACGTTCTTCTTTTGGGCGCGCCTGGTCGACCGGATCGGCAACATCGGCCCGTTCTACCCAGTGATAGACGGCGTAATGGGACAGGCCAGTTCAGAAGCCGGCCCGATCCTGGACATGATCGCCGGCCAGATCACCGAGTCCGAACTTGGCCAGCACCTGCTCGATGAGATCGACAAGATCTCCGGCTATGGCCCGGAGTCTGTCAATGGTCGAATTGAAGCGGCAAAGAGCGATCTTGAGGATCAGATCAGCCAAATCACTGATGCACTGGAATACGTTCCGGCGAACAGCTACCTGAAAAACGACAACGTGCGCAAAGGGCAGCGCCTGTACACCGCCATTCTGGCCGTGCCCGCTAACGCCGGCGGGGCCAATGCGCCGCCTAATTCGACCTACTGGCTCGACATCGGCGGCATCGTGTCGACGGTCAACGCCCAAGCTGTGCAGATCGATAAAAACACGACCGACATCACCACGGTGGACGGCAAGGTCACGGCTACGTCGTCTTCCCTGCAATCACTGCAGGCGTCGTACCGGGATGAGGATGGGGAAGGGGACTTGGCTGGGGCCCTGAATGAGTGGGATAGCGCCGCGAGGTTTGCGGTGGAAGTGCGAACCAGCGCTACGGAAAGGGAGGCAACGACCACTCGCCTGACCACACTCGATGCGCAGGTCGCAGGCAACCAAGCCGGGATCAGCACTCTGGAAACGGCGATGGCCAACGACCGCGCTGCATCAGCGAGCCGCCTGGATCAGTTGAAAGCCGAGACTGACAGCAATACAGCGGCCATCGGTACCGAATCCCAAGCCAGGACGACAGCGGATGATGCGCTGGGGGTAAGGATCGGAACGGTTGAAGTAGATGTCGATGATAACGCGGCGAAGATTCAGGACGTGCAGGAAGCACTGGTGACAACCGACGCGGCGGTGGCTTCGATGCGGTCAACCGTGGAGGCCGCTTACACGGCCGGGCGGGATGACGACGCAGAGGGCGATTTGGCTGGAGCGCTTGGGGCGTGGGGATCTACGGCGAAGTTTGCCGAAGAAACCCGCGTCAGGGCTGATGGTGATACAGCCCAGGCTCGGCGCTCGGAACAGCTGGAAGTGTCGATTGGCAACACAAACGCAGCCGTGCAGACGGTCAGTCAGGCGGTGGTATCGCTCGACGGCAAAGCCAGCACGATGTGGTCGGTAAAAATGCAGCTGAATAGCCAGGGGCAGTACGTTACGGCGGGAATCGGGCTGGGCATTGAGAACGGCCCGGCAGGATTGCAAAGCAAGTTCCTGGTAAGTGCAGATCTTTTTGCCGTGGTTAACGGCATCAACGGCACGTTGTCCTCTCCGTTTGCTGTCACTGGCGGGCAAGTGTTCATGAACTCAGCCTTTATTCAGAACGCCTCAATCGGCGTTGCAAAACTGACCGACAGCCTTCAGTCCGCAAATTACGTCGCTGGACAGACGGGGCTGAAAATCAATTTTGTGACTGGCGAATTTGAACTGAACTCCGCTCTGGGAGGTGGAGGCCGGCAAACGATCAACAACCGTGGCGGTAAGGTTTTCGACGAAAACAACGTTAAGCGGTATCAATGGGGAGATCTTTCCGCATGAGCTTCGGCATAAGGACATGGGGGGCTGACGGAGCGACTCAACTTGACGAGAATTCGTTCACGATGCGGGTGGTGCTGTCGACACTGGTGACATTCTCGACCACCAATAAAGGGAGTCAGGACTTTTCTGTGCCAGGCTGCGACGCCTCCAACTCGGTCGCCATCGTTATCCCAGTCGAAACTTACAACGAAAACACCGCTTATCAATTTGAAACAGAAATGGTTTCAGGGGTTGCGCGTGTTTACAACTACACCCGTACTTTTGCGGCCAGTCTGTCCACCAGCGGAACCATGCGATTAATGGTCATAAGGTTTGCCTGATGTCTTACGGACTAACTTTCATCAACAACAACAATCAGGTGGTGGTCGACTCCGAATTTGCCCGCCTAACTGTAATTTGCAGTGGGCGATATGCGCCGACTCAAGAGTCCGGACTTGGATCATCGACGAGTTTCCCGCGTGTTATCACTAGCCAAGAGCCTCCACTGGTGTTTTGTCGACCCGACACTGGCGGCATTGCCGGTCTAACGGCTATGCAGTTGATCGGATCCCCCGGAAATTGGACCGGGTTCTATGTCCGGGCCTACGACGTGAATACCAATCAGCCAAACGGTCGGTATTTTGCAGCAAGTTTCGGTGCTCAGCCGGTGGCTTCGTTTGGCTTTCGATTATGGGATGGATCTTCGAAATTACTGTTCGATTCGGGAACACCGGCTGCGCTGTTCACGCGTGCCTTTCAGAACTGGACCTATGTTCGATATGAAACAAGCGCAACTGGTAGTACCAGAATTTTCTACACGGTCCCGTTTAACTTTCCAGAAAACGAATACCTGCTGATCAACACCTTCGGTATGAAGATGGTGACTGGGGCCGGGTCGGGAAGGCTGGTTAAAACCCTGTGGGATTTTGCAAGCGGAACGCTCTATGCCGTGACTGACGGCTTCAGTAATCCATTCGCTTTTTTCATGCCAGCTGTGTTTGCCAAGATCAACGCATAAACAAACTAAAGCCAGCCCGCCATGAGCGGGTTTTTTATTGCCTGGAGAAAACCCATGCCCTGGTATAGATCAGGAACAGTCGCTGTCACTAGCGGCAGCACCACCGTGACCGGCACCGGTACGGCCTTCGCCGCCAACGCTCGCGTGGGCGATGCTTTTCAAGGCCCGGATGGTCGTTGGTACGAAGTCTCGAACATTGCCAGCACTACGGTGCTTTCGATTCTCCCCGCCTATCAAGGTGCTACCGCCGCTGGCGGGGCGTATGCCCTGGCGCCGATGCAGGGTTACGTGAAAGAGTCCGCCGACCGCCTGCGGCAATTGGTTGACCAATGGGGCGCCACGTTGGCCGGGCTCGGCACGGTCTCTGTCGAAAACGTGGTGCCTGTTGCAAAAGGCGGGACGGGTGGCACTACTCAGGCCGCGGCACGCGCAGGCTTGGGTTTGGGCGCCGCTGCCGTCGCGGCTATTCTCGGAACCGTCTCGCAAGGCGGCGGCGTACCTTCCGGCGCCATTTTTGAAAAGGTGGTGAACGCGAACGGTGAGGCCACGAAATTTGCAGACGGCCGGCTGATTTGCACGGGGCCAATTGCGGACTTCACCGTTGCTGCCGGCGCCATCGCGACGGTGTCGCCGCTGGGCGTGTTTCCGGTTCTGTTTGTGGACACCACCTACACCTATCAGGCCTTTGGCACCCCTCAATCAAGTCTTGATGTGTATGGCTACACCACAGATAACGCAAGGGCCAACTGGTCTGCCAAGGCGATCTACCGCAATGGTCCGACCGCTCAAACAATCTCCGGTGGCCGGTATTTAGCAATAGGAAGGTGGTTCTGATGATTATCAAGCTTTCACCGCAGGGCGGCCGGGTGCCGCTTTCAGTTCAAAAAACCGGCGATGTGCTGATCATCAACGGGGAGTCGTTCGACTTTCGGCAACTGCCGGAGGGTGCGGTTCTGCCCTGGTCGGCGGTTCACTGCCAGCATGTGGTGGGGGATGTGACCCGTCTCAATGGGGATCTCATTATCGCCCTGGGGATTCCTTGCGACGAGGATTCCAGTATCGCGGTCCGCTTCCCCAGCGACATTGTTAACCCGCCCGATGGTGATGTGAGGCTTCCAGAATGAACATCGACTTCAGCCAAATGATCACCGCCGAGCAGCAGCAGGAAGATCGCAAGAATGCGGAGCTTGAAGCTGCGCTCAATGCGCGTCGGACCGCTTACCTTGCCGAGTCAGATCCGTTGCGTTTGGAGGCGGACTATGACGCGCTATCCCAAGGCCTCGAGCCTGACTATACCGCGTGGCTCGCGTCGGTGGCCGCCATCAAAGCCCGGTACCCGTTGCCGGTGAGTGCCGAAGCGTCCGAGTCCAACGAAACCTAAGTGCCTAGCGCACACCAAGGCCCGCCAAGTGCGGGATTTTTTTTGCCCGGAGAAAAGTGATGACCGTATCCGAGAATGACCGCGACATCCTCGCTCGCACGTTGTGGGGCGAGGCCCGCGGCGAATCCCTGGCTGGCCAGATCGCCGTGGCCTGGACCATCTGCAACCGCGTGAACGACGGCAAGACCAAGTCGTGGTGGGGGGAGGGCTATGCCGGTGTGTGCCAGAAGCCGTACCAGTTCAGCTGCTGGAACAGGAGCGACCCGAACTACGTCTACCTGAGCGGCGCCAAGAAGATTCCTTTTCGTGAGCTCGCGCAGGCGCGGATTGCCGCTGACCAAGTGATCGATGGAAAGGTGCCGGATCCCACCGGCGGTGCCACGCACTATTACGCGACCACTATGCCCAAGCCGCCGGCCTGGGTGAAAGGTGCCAAGCAGACATTGAAGCTCGGTCACCACGTCTTTTTCAAGGATGTGCCATGAGTCCCACCGCGCTGAAGTTGGCGCTGGTGGGTGAGCTGGCGTTGCTGCTGTTCACCGCTAGTGGCGTGTGGAAGGTGCAGGACTGGCGCTATGGAAAGCAGCTCGCCCGTCAGGACGGCCTGTATCAGGGCGATCTGACCACCAACAGCAACGCGGCTGCTTGTTAATATTTATACTTCATATCCCAGACTCTCCAAGTGTCATGGTTGATAAATGATTTTGATCGTTGCTTTAGATCTTCAATAAATAAACAAGAAAATGTTGATGGTGTTTGGCTTAGGCATTCGAGTGTGAATTTATGGCAGTTGTTGTTGAGTAGATTATATTTTACCTTTCTGCCAATTTGCGCTTTGGCGTAAGCAGCAGCTTTTCTGGAGCCGATTGGCTTGCCTCCTTTGCAGGATGTGTAAATTGCTAGCGCTGTATTTGAACCTTTTAGTCTGTTCATGAAGACATTTGCAGTCACGCATTCGATACGTCCAGAACCGTCCAAATGCACCACTCGGCCATACCCGACATATATTCCAGAATGGTCGGCTGCGCCCGAAACCAAGCCGCTGTAGACAACCCCGCCGATTGCGGGAGTTTTGATTTTGTCTAAAATAAAATGTCCTGAAAAGCCACTAATTACAGAGTCTATGATTGGGTTGCTTTCTTTTTTTTTCCTGCTGTCTGGATAGCCGGAGGTTGGCACTGACATTTCTAATATTTTACCGATGGTGCTAAGCCAGCTCATATTAAACATCCTTGTAAGAGTCAGTTAATTGAAGCATTTATCACCCATAATCAAAATGAGATCAGTAGTTGGACAATGAATCTCATATCAGGCGCTCTGTTGGTGGGCGAGTTGCCATCATACAAGCCGGGTGGAATTTTACCAATCGCGCCGATTCCTTCTGTGCGCACTTTTATGAGCTTTGCTTGGGCATCATGATGTTCAGGGCTAGCCGGTTCCGAAACCGGCGGCATGGTTTACCGAGGAGCGCGCGCCCAACTCGCCCCAGCGCATGCTCAACGAATTATCGGAATCACCGACGCGGGTGACCAAGGACTGATAGCGCTGGCGGCGTGCCAGGCATATGTGAGAGAGTTAAATCGATAGTTCTTCGCAAAGAAGTGAGCGAGCGAATAGGGGGCAGACGAGTTCTATCCATCGGCATCAGATGTTAGCTTGTAATAAAACTGATACACACGGTCTGCATCCGCACATATTTGCGCATATTGAGCAGGAGTCTTTCCAAGCCTTGCCGATTCCATGCCGAGGAATCTCTCAAGGAACTCATCACCACCTGGCATCTTGGTCGATTTCTGGAACTCAGCCATCTGCACGAGGGTAGTGCATCCACCTGAGATCTTTGCCGATACGAATGCGCCGTGAAGCTGCTGCGACTCTGTTTGATCCGCACTTGCTAACGCGCAGGAGATTAAAAGAAGCAGGCCGATGTACTGGGAAAGTCGTCCACACATGGTAATAGCCTCCTGTTTTAGCCTCAGCTTAGCTTCATAACACACTAGGGTACGAGGCCTTCCACGTAATCGTGCGAAGCTTATTGTAGAACTCGCTAATGAGCTTATTGTTGGAAAATGTTTGGAGTGACGAGCGGTCGGCAGGACGCCTGAGATGGCTGGGCCAATTTATCGGGGAAGGGCGGAGGGCTGCGGGGAATTCTTGGGGCTGGACCCTTGGATTCAAAGGCCAATCCCCCGTCTATCCACGTGTTGACGTCATAATTAAATGTCGCGTTTACCTAGCAAGTGACTGAAGAATCCTCCAAGTACTGGTGAAGCTCTGACAAGAAGTTGCAGTGCCCTTTGACCTTATCCAGTTCGGTCAACAATGCATCAATCCGGAAAGCCATCAGTTTGGCTTTGCCGTCATCCAATGGGATGCCATCGCGCTTTTCCGCATCCGACTTGTTCTTACTGATTGCCACTAGGTGCTGCCCGCCAACGTGCCTTTTGACAACCCAATGAGAAAAGGTATGTCGGAAAACCCTGTGCATTTCGATGGTTTCTACCGCTGATATAATCCTGGCTGTATTGATTTTCAGGCCGGTTCGCTCAGCTTCCTTCCTGGTATGGAGTAACACGTCGGCATCATTTAGTTTGTACGCAAAGTCACTTGGAGCACCGACCCGCTTTTCACGAAGCATGGCAATCAAACCGCGGCACAATGTGTCCGCCACGCAATACATCTGGATAAGCCCACCGATCAGGGCGAGCTCCTCCTTGCCGATCCCCTGCAGGAGTCGTAGAAGTTCGATAGTGCTATCTGCGGCTTCCAGCCGGTTCACGAGTTCCAGAGTCTCTTTATCAACATTACTCGGGGTCGAACCAGTTTTTCCATTTTTTCCTCGATTTACTGACCTGGCATGGTGGCACTCAAACGGTCTGCACCCAGCTGGCGCAGGGTGACCGATTCAATAGGGTTTGAGGTCGATCAGATAGCTGGCGATATCTTCGCCACGTTGCGCGAACTCTTCGATATCGCTTTCGAATGCCCCCACGTCCCCTGGGCGGTGCTCTTTCAGACAAGCCGCGATTGCTTTACGAAAATCGTCCGAGCTTATTTGTACGCCAAGTTCATCAAATGCTGCTTTCAACGCTCGGTGGAAGCGCTGGTCGTCCATCGGATGACCGGTATGCCAAGTGTCCACACGTAGCCAGGGTTTCAGCAGGAGCGAGAGCTTTTCAATATCCATACTTGCCTCAACGTTAAATCAACCGATGGCGGTCGGAAGTCCGTACCAATTTTTGTATCACTGACCGTGTAAAGCAGGTTAAAGCCGGGTATTCCAAAGTAAGGAAGTGCCCGGTTTCATTGGCCTTGAGTACTTTACCTTACCCCTTTAGGGTCGCGGTGTGATTATGTAGGGCAGCAATCTAGCGTTTTTCTTTTGATAGAGCGGATGGACTGGAGACCCGTTCTGGTTGAGGCCTAAACAAAAGACCTTTGCTGGGTCGCACACCTCCCGCAGAATTTTCTCCACCTCAAGTCCTCGCTTGTGACCGGCATTCCCCCAACTCACTATAACTATTCCTGCCCTAGCTGCGATCCGCCGAATGTGATCGTCGTTTTCCGAGAGGTTGACTTCCGATGCTGTGGCAAGGTGCGACGAATCGGTACCGCGAATTGACATCACGTTGAGCTGGTAATAGGCGCCGAAGCCCAAGTCCATTGCTCTGCGTATCATGCGATCAACAGTTGGATCGTCCCCTTCTTCCGCCGCACCTGAAGGGTTCATGCTGATTCCGCACGCGTAATGCTCTGGGTTGCCCCAGTGCCGGAAAAGCGTGAATCGGTGAGTTCGGTCGTCGTTGAAAAATGTGCGCTGCTCGACAAGTGCATCTACGGGGTTTTTAGGCAGCGGGGCCGCAGATCCGAAGTCAGCGGCGACGAATTTTGACATTGATAAATCTCGAAAGGAGGAAAGGACTTATTTTTCTACTTTAGCATTGGATCATCGTCGGCCACCTGGAGTCGGCCTGTTGAATCCACAGCTGATAGTCGTCACTCCGGCGTCATCATCAATGCGATAGTCATCTTGATGAATTCTTCATTCTTATCGATGGCTTCAATGGCGGCGCGCACGTTGTCGGCGACGTCGGCTGACCCGCGCTGCTCAACCCAATTCGAAAGCTCCATGATGGCTGCTTCCAGGGCGAGCTGGTTTTCATTGATCTTGTACAGCAGGGAAGGGAGTAGGTCTGAGTTCGGCATCGCGAATCCTCTATGGAGATTTCAGCGTAGCATCGGAAAATAGTGCACGTAGAGGTTGGTGTTCGTCGGCAGGACGCCGGGGAGGGGAATGTAATGCTGACATAAAGCTGTCATTGCATAGCCAAACTGAGCCATACAAACCCCAAAGGGGGATTTTTGAGGGCCTGAAAGCCGCGGTCTGCGCGGCCCTCAGGGTTGCCCTTCAAGATGATGAACCTGGATCGCTTCAATCTAAAATAGGAGAAGTTGTCGTAACGTTGGTATTGCCGGCAAAAAGTCTCCCGGCTCGCCCTCCGGCTCCTGCATCGGCGGAGGGCATTCAGCGACCATAAATCTTGGCGATCGGGGTCCAGTCTTTGTGGGCGAGTTGCTTGGCTGCCCACATTGGATTCTCGCCCGCAGATAACCTTTATCTATCCGGTTTCTGGTCCGCCAGGTAGTTATTGGTCGATCCATATCAGGCACAACGCTGCGGCAGCGCTGAACATGATTGACTGTCGAGTTGGACTTTCTCCGACGAACGATATCGATTAAATAAAAAGGCCCGCTGATTAGGCGTAATGCTGTTCACTTAAGAGATAGAACAAACAATAAGCTCCCTCGCCACAGATACAGTGTTCGTCCTTAAGTGAGCTGCATTACGCCACTAAGCAAGCCCAGCACGTAAACGCCAATGCGATGAGCCAACAGGTTGATTACGATGTCGAAGATGAACTCCATTTTTGATCCGCGTATTTCCTTGTCGGTTTTTCTACGCACATCCGAAAGACTATTCTGGTCGATGGAATGCTTAAGTAGCTGTTGCGATTGGCCATTTCTCGCCAAGCTTGGAGTCACCATAGGTTTTGATGACCTCAGAGATGATGACTTGATAACCGGCAAGCCAATTTTCCTGGGCAGCCTTTGCCTCCAGGTGACGGGGATGCTCAACCAATATCTGAAGTGCTTCGAGAGAACTCCAGTAGTACACATTGGAGAAGAGGCCAGTCTGTGGATTCTCCCAAGCTTCTTCGCCAAGGTAACCAGGGATCGATTTTGCGATTGCAGCGATTTCCTGATCGAGTCGGTGGAAGGCTTCATCAAACTGCTTTTTGGCAAAGATGAACGTTGAAGAGTACATAGGCTTTGCTCCTTTCGCGGCGTTTGGTTGCCGATGATTGGACTGACCGGACTTGGGTATGCCTCAAACCTATGCTAGCTGGTTGGCTTCCCAGCTATCAGTAGACGATGCATCTGGCGTAATGTTTTCCGCCGATTGTGTCTGATAGCGTTCCTTGTCCATGCGTAACTCCTTGTTCGGCTTGAGTGTCGCGCTAGAAACGCGACATGAGGTGAGGAGGAAAAGCGACATGACTTTTGCGCCCATTACTGGCGCATTAGCGGCGCGCCCATGGTCTGCTTTTGGCCGTTTTCTGCCTGTGGTGACCGGCAGAAAACGACCCACGCTGTGTAAAAACGCAGGCACTGTTTTGAAGTCTGCGTCGCTACGTAAAATCTGCCAGTGATTGGTTAATCAGCGGACCTGAAATTTGCGTAGGAATGCGATTTTCATTCAGGTTCTGACCATCAAACCTGTTCTAAAACGTTTTTACACAGCCTCGACTAAAAGCGGCCGGTGGTACGGCCGTAATGAGATTAGGTAGTGACTACAAAAATAGGGGCGATTCACGTTTAAATCGAAATTTCGCAAAACCGTGGTCCGCCCCTTATTGGCGGGCGGTAATTTGCTACCTGCGCCCCCTGTATTCCGGAGGACGCGTTTCAGCCTATTGCGATTCGCCGCCAGAGGTAGTCGTCGTAGTTTTCAAGTATTGATCCAGCGGTATCAGCAGATTTTTGGCTTGGCCTAGCTCATCCGAAAGTGTCTGGGCTGTTGTGATCATGTTGGCGGTTAAACCCCTGGTCGCTGCAATGTTACTTTTGGCTTTGTTTGTGGGCGAGTTGTCCATGGTTGCCGACTGTATAAGCAGAGCTAGGCCCAGATTTTTGTCCACCTTCACGCCATCGCCGCGCATATAGAGCATGCCCAGATTACCGACGGCGAGCGCATCGCCTTGCGCTGCTGCCTTGCGATACCACTGATTGGCCTGCGCAAAGTCCACGGCAGTGCCACGACCGTTTTCATACAGCACACCGAGATTGTATTGCGCGTTGGAGTTGCCTTGCTGCGCAGATTTTTCATACCAACTAATTGCTTGTGTTTCGTCCTTGGCAACCCCGATGCCCTGCTCGTACATTAGAGCCACATTGAACTGGCCATCGGCGTTGCCTGTGTCCGCAACGGTGCTAAATTCCTTAAATGCCAGCGGCAAGTCACCGGCTTGATAGGCCGTAACACCTTCCTCTAAGCCGGCTTGCGCCGGTCCGCTCAGGAAGCTGAAGATCGTCGCGAGCGCTAGGGCTGTGGTGGAGTGAAGTATTCGATTCATCGCTATCATGTGAAAGTCTCTGGTTCGTTGGTGAAGACCGCTGATCTATGATTAACACTTCTAATGACTACCAGAGGCAGACCACAGCTTAGGCTGTTACGGTTTAATCGTGGTCTATCCGTCGATACTACTGCCCTCACATCTTTTTCGCGAAACTTCTCCGGTCTTACCGGTCACCTCTCGCTACAGCCCAATGCCAAGCCTTCGCCCCGCAATTCTGCAAGTTGCGACCGGCTGTTTCTGGCCGATTTCTGCCTTCCACAATCGGCTGAAATCGACCCAGGCTGACGGTGGCGACAAACAAAAAATCGGCCGATAGCTGTCCGTCACGAAGGGCCGCAGTCAACTGATGCAGTCATTTGTGATCGTCAAGCGTATGCCAAAAAGTAAGGACCACCGTCGAGAGCTAGTCCTGCCACCGGAGTCCAAATTGGAAAGTATGTCATCCACTGTTCTGTCCTAGCCTGCTTACCCAAGTGATGGGAAGCGACGACCGGACAAGCGAAGTGGCAAATGGCTATATACACTGAGTGCCACTCTCTGTGCGGCCGGGCTCTGGAAGGTTGCAAGCGGGCGCTCTACGGCGACACCGATGCGGACAGCACAACCGAGTTTGTCACCCGGTTCACCGGCGCAAGCACCTTGGCCATGAGCGAACTGAATGAAAATGAGTGCTGACCTAAGTGGCCTCGACGAATTTCGATGCAATGCCCGGCGGCTTCATCTCGCCTGTTACTGATGACAAATAACAACACCGCCGCGTGGGTTGCCACTTGCGGCCCTGCATAAAGGAAAAATCCCACATGGCCGTGATAACAGGCACTACGAGCAATGATGATCTATTGGGGACAAGTGAGGCCGACAGCATTACCGGGCTGGCGGGGGATGACATTCTCGACGGCGGTGGTGGTCAGGATACGGCTATCTATTCGGGCAACGCCGGCGACTACCGCTTCGGATGGAGCAACGGCCAACTGACGGTCACCGACCTGAATGTCGTTGGTGGCGATGAGGGTACCGATTACCTGCGCAATATCGAAAGCCTGCAATTCGCCGACAGGGTTCTGAGCGTCAAGGCGGGCGGTGAAAGCCGGGTCAGTACGTTGACGCCGATGACTCAGGACAGTATCTCCATTACCGGGCTGGCCGACGGTGGGTGGCTGGTGTCCTTGCAGTCCTCTGATCCAGTCAATGGGAACGATATTTTAATCCAACGCTACAGTGCAGCAGGCGAGCGGTTGGGCGATGAGATTGCTGTCGCCCCTTCGCAATACAATCAGGAATACTCCGATGTCGCCGGGCTGGCTGACGGTGGCTGGGTGGTTACCTGGTACACCTATCTGCAGGTCGACACTGGCGACATCTATGCCCGGCGTTTCAACCAGGCTGGTGAAGCCGTGGGTGAACCATGGCGCGTCAATACCCACACGACTGAGAGCCAGAACAGCCCGGCTGTGACAGCACTGGGTGATGGTGGTTGGGTGGTGGTATGGATGTCGCGGGACGTCGCTGGCAATAACTTCACGATCGAGGCCCAACGCTATGACGCAGCGGGCATCGCTGTGGGGGGTGAAACCCAGGTCAACACGACGACAGGCGATAATCAGATCGTGCACTACAGCACTGACGTGACGGCCCTGAAGGACGGTGGCTGGCTGGTGACCTGGCATGCGAATCACCCAGACGAAAGCCGCTTCGATATCTATGCCCAGCGTTACGATGCAACCGGTAACAGGGTCGGCAGCGAAACTCAGGTAAACACCAACACGCTGGATGTCCAGTACATTCCTGCGGTCACGGCCTTGAACGATGGTGGCTGGCTGGTGAGCTGGTCATCCTCCAGCCTAGCTACCAATAGTAACGATATCTACTTCCAGCGCTATAACGCCAATGGTCAGGCGGTCGGCGGTGAAACCCTCGTCATAAACAGCCCTCACTATGCCACGCAGTCTCAGAGTCACTCCGATGTAACGGCATTGGCTGATGGCGGCTGGGTGGTGACCTGGGAATCGGGCGGCGAACAAGATGGCAGTGGGATGGCTATCTATGCCCAGCGCTACAACGCCGCGGGCCAAGCCGTCGGTGGCGAAACGCTGGTCAATACCACCACTGACGGCCATCAGGTTGCCGCCAAGGTCACGTCTCTGGAAGACGGTGGCTGGGCAGTGACCTGGGTGTCTATAGGACAGTCCAGTCATGTCAATGACGGCGTCTATGTCCAGCGCTTCAGTGCCGATGGCACCGCGGTACGGCTGGAGGTCACTGGCGGGAGCGGTGATGACACGCTGAACGGTCAGGGTAACATGCTGCTGGCCGGGGGCACTGGCAATGATACTTATGCAGTGGGCGACAGCCTGATTCAACTTCGTGAAGAGCTGGGTGCCGGCACTGACACGGTCAAGTCGGCTGTGAGCTGGGTGCTGGGAGCCAACCTGGAGAACCTGACGCTTACAGGGACTTCAACGATCAATGGCACCGGTAACGGCCTCGCCAACACGCTGACCGGTAACGCCGCCGCCAATACGCTCAACGGCGGTGCCGGCGCCGATGTGATGAGCGGCGGCCTGGGCAATGACATCTACTACGTCGACCATGCCAGCGACGTGGTCAACGAAACCTCCGCCACCGGCGGCGTCGACACCGTCGTTTCCAGCGTCAGTCGCACCCTCGGCATCTACCAGGAGAACCTGACCCTCACGGGCAGCGCGGCGCTCACTGGAACGGGTAACAGCCTCGCCAACACGCTGACCGGCAACGCCGCCGCCAATCACCTCTACGGCGGTGCCGGCAATGACTTTTTAAATGGCGCCGCAGGTATCGACAGGATGACGGGCGATGAGGGTTCCGACATCTACTACGTCGACAACGCGGCTGACGTCGTGGTTGAAACCAATGCCACGGCCAGCACCGGCGGCAGCGACACGGTCTACAGTTTTCTCAGCGCCTACACCCTCGCTGCCAATGTCGAGAATGGGCGCGTCCTCGCCACCGGGATCGCCGGCCTGACGGGTAACGGCCTCGACAACACCCTTTATGCCGGGGTCGGCAACAACGTCCTCAATGGTGGCACCGGCGTCGATACCGCCTCCTACCTCTATGCCGCCAGCGCAGTCACCGTCAGCCTGGCCGTGACCACGGCCCAGGCCACCGTCGGATCAGGCGCCGACACCCTGATCGCTATCGAAAACCTCACCGGCTCCAGCTACAACGACACGCTCAGGGGCAACGCCGCCGCCAACCTGCTGAGCGGTGGTGCCGAAAACGATACGCTCGACGGTGGTGCGGGCAATGACGTTTTGAATGGTGGCACTGGCGCTGACGGGATGACGGGCGGTGATGGCTCCGACCTCTACTACGTCGACAACGCTAGCGACGTCGTGGTGGAAACCAATGCCACGGCCAGCACCGGCGGCAGCGACATGGTCTACAGCTCTCTCGGCGCCTACACCCTCAGCGACAATGTCGAGAACGGTCGCCTCCTCGCCACCGGGGGCGCCGCCCTCACGGGCAACAGCCTTAACAACACCCTCTATGACGGGACCGGTAATAACGTCCTCAATGGCGGCACCGGTGTCGACTCTGCCTCCTGGCTCTATGCCGGCAGCGCCGTCACCGTCAGCCTGGCCGTGACCACGGCCCAGGCCACCGGCGGCTCAGGCGCCGACACCCTGATCTCCATCGAAAACCTCATCGGTTCCAACTACAACGACAAACTCACGGGCAACGCCGCGGCTAACTTGCTCAACGGTGGCAGCGGTAACGATACGCTCGACGGTGGGGCGGGCAATGACGTTCTGGATGGCGGCGCAGGCCTCGACCGGATGACCGGCGGCGATGGGTCTGACCTCTACTACGTCGACAATACGGGTGACGTCGTGGTTGAAACCAATGCAACGGTCGGCACCGGCGGCAGCGACACGGTCTTCAGTTCCCTCAGCGCCTACACCCTCGGCGCCAATGTCGAGAGTGGCCGCCTCCTCGCCACCGGAGTCGCCGGCCTGACGGGCAACAGCCTCAACAACACCCTTTATGCCGGTGCCGGCAACAACGTCCTCAATGGCAGCACCGGTACCGACACGGCGTCCTACGCCTATGCCGGTAGCGCAATCACCGCCAGCCTCGCCGTGACCACGGCCCAGGCCACCGGCGGCTCAGGTTCCGACACCCTGATCGCCATCGAAAACCTCACGGGTTCCAACTACAACGACAGGCTCACGGGCAACGCCGCCGCCAACCTGCTGAACGGTGGGGGCGGGAACGACATCCTCATCGGCGGTACAGGCAAGGATGTCCTCACCGGCGGCGCCGGCAGCGACATCTTCGATTTCAACGCCCTCGCAGAAACGGGGCTGACCAGTTCCACCTGGGACATCATCACCGACTTCACCCGGGGAGCCGACAAAATCGACCTGTCGACGCTGGATGCCAACACGGCGACGACCACCAATGACGCCTTCAGCTCGGTCATCGGCAGTACCGCTGCTTTCAACGCGGCCGGACAGTTGAAGGTTTCAGGGGGCGTGCTGTATGGCAATACCGATGCCGACAGCGCCGCCGAATTTGCCATCCAGATAGTCGGTCTCAACAGCGCGACCACGGCGGACTTTATACTTTAACTTGCGGATCTGGCATCTGGCAGGGTGACGCGGAGCGGGTCACCCTGGATTTTCCAGACGCATCTGACTGTCTCCTTTTGGGCGTTTTATGCCCGTCGCGAAAGGCAACTAACTGCCAGAAACAGTCATTCGTGATCGTCAAAGCATGTCATCCACTTCTCTGTCTTGATCTGCTAGCCCAAGGCGAAGGCCACTCTGCCTCCATCAATACCGATTCAACGAATCCCGGCAAACCAAACAGGCTGATCTGCAGTAGTTTGCCTGGTATAGCGGCAATGCATTGCCGGCATATCCCCCCATGAGAGGCGACAATCGGGCAAGCACGATGGCAAATGGCTATATATAATGAGTGCCACTATCTTTGCGGCCGGACAGTAGCAGGTTGCATGCGGGGCGCTCTACGGCGACACCGATACGGGCAGCTCAGCCGAGTTGGTCACCCCACTCACCAGCGTAAGCACCTTGGCCATGAGCGAACTGAATGAAAATGAGTGCTGAACTACGTGGCCTCGACGAATTTCGATGAAATGCCTGGCACCCCGCCCGTCATTGATGACAACGAACAATACGGCCGCGTGGGTTGCCACTTGTTGCCGTGATTAAAGGAAGAAACATGGGCGTGATAAGAGGCACTACGAACAACGATGTTCTGGTCGGGACAATTGAGGCCGACAGTATTACCGGCCTGGAGGGGGATGACATTCTCGACGGCGGTCTAGGTCTGGACACGCTGGAAGGCGGCAACGGGGATGACACCTACATTCTCGACAAGATTCCCGAGCTGAAGTCTGGCTTTACCGATGTATCCGGGCTTTTGATTTTCGGCGTCCTGGACCCCATGTATGTATGGGGCGCTGTTCCACCGCCAATCAACGCTATCTTCTTTTCCGAATCATCCGGACTGTATTGGGGCCAAGCCAGCTACCAGTCCCGTGGCAGCGGTATTGCCACCCACTGGGTTTCCTTTGAGTCTGCGGGGGGATTAGCCTCCCCACAGGGCGTCGGCGACAGCTTCTTCTACAACTACCACGTAGACCAGGACCAAATAGTGGACAGTGGTGGTACCGATCTGGTCAAGTCCAGCCTGGACAGCTACATCCTGGACAGCTACATCCTGGACAGCTACATCCTGGGCAGCACCCTGGAAAACCTGGAGCTGACAGGCAGCGAAAATATCAATGGTTATGGTAACGACCTGAACAACCGGCTAACCGGCAACAGCGGCAAGAATACCCTGATGGGCTACGGTGGCGACGATGTCCTGGACGGAGGCGCGGGTGCCGACTCCATGCAGGGCGGTGATGGCGCCGACACCTATTACGTCGACAATCTCGGCGATGTGGTCAGCGAAACCAGCACAGGCGGCGTTGACCTGGTCGCCAACTCCCTCGCCAACTACGTGCTCGGTGCCAATATCGAGAGTGGCCGCATTCTCTCGACCGGAACCTCCAATCTGGGCGGCAACGCTCTCGACAACGTACTCTACTCAGGTAGCGGCAATAATAGTCTCTACGGTAATACAGGCTTCGATACCGTTTCATATGAGTATGCGGGCGCTGCTGTCACCATCAATCTGGGCACCGTAACGCAAGTCACGGGTGGCTCTGGCACGGATACCCTGGGAGCCATCGAGGCGGTGATCGGAGGCCGGCTCAACGACACCCTGATCGGTAACTCGCAAGACAATACCCTGGATGGCAATGTCGGCCGTGATCTTGTCAAGGGAGAAGGCGGCAACGATACCCTGATGGCTGAAGGGGGATATTCGGCGACGCTGGAGTCGATTGAATACGGCACGACATACGATGAATCTGGCAATCTGATCAGCGGCTATGACTTCTGGTTCTACCACGGCGAAACCCTCGACGGTGGCACCGGCAACGATTTCGTCAGTTATGCCAATGCCCAATCGAGCGTGGTCGTGAACCTGACCAGCGGCTTTGGGTATGCAACGGGTGCCATTTCTGTGCTCAACAGCAGGCCCCCTCCGGAGACCGGCATAGGGAACTTCATCAACGACGTCGAGCAAGCCATCTCAGACTTTGCCGACCAGTTGTGGAGTATCGAAAACATCATCGGCAGTAGTTTCAACGATATTCTGACCGGCGATAATGGGGCCAATATCCTCAGCGGCAAGTCGGGTGCCGACACTTTGATCGGCGGACTTGGCAACGACACCTACTATGTCGACAACATCGGCGACGTCGTTACCGAAACCGATGAGACGCTCAGCAGCGGTGGTAGCGATACGGTCCATAGTTCTCTCAACGCCTACACCCTCGGCGCCAATGTCGAGAACGGTCGCCTCACCGCCACCGGGGTTGCCGCCCTCACAGGCAACAGCCTCAATAACACCCTCTTTGCCGGGACCGGCAACAATGTCCTCAATGGCATGACCGGCGTCGACGCGGTCTCGTACGTCTATGCCGGCAGTGCAGTTACCGTCAGCCTGGCCGTGACTACGGCCCAGGCCACCGGCGGATCAGGCTCAGACACCCTGATCGCCATCGAAAACCTCACCGGCTCCAACTACGACGACACGCTCACGGGCAACGCCGCTGCCAACCTGCTGTACGGTGGCGCCGGCAATGACGTTTTGAATGGCGGCGCAGGCCTCGACAGGATGACGGGCGGTGAGGGTTCTGACACCTACTACGTCAGCAGCGCCGACGACGTCGTGATTGAAACCAATGCGACGGCCAGCACCGGCGGCAGCGACACGGTCTACAGCTATCTCGACGCCTACACCCTCGGCGTCAATGTCGAGAGCGGTCGCCTCCTCGCCACCGGGGTTGCCGCTCTCACGGGCAATAGCCTCGACAACACCCTGTTTGCCGCGGCCGGTAACAACGTCCTCAATGGCAGCACCGGTGTCGACACGGCCTCTTACGTCTATGCCGGCAGTGCAGTCACCGTCAGCCTGGCCGTGACCACGACCCAGGCCACCGGCGGATCGGGCGCCGACACCCTGATCGCCATCGAAAACCTCACCGGCTCCAACTACAACGACACGCTCACGGGCAACGCCGCCGCCAACCTGCTCAATGGTGGCGCCGGCAATGACGTTTTGAATGGCGGCGCAGGCCTCGACAGGATGACGGGCGGTGAGGGTTCTGACACCTACTACGTCAGCAGCACCGGTGACGTCGTGATTGAAACCAATGCGACGACCAGCACCGGCGGCAGCGACACGGTCTATAGCTATCTCGACGCCTACACCCTCGGCGCCAATGTCGAGAACGGTCGTCTCCTCGCCACCGGGGTTGCCGCCCTCACGGGCAATAGCCTCGACAACACACTCTTTGCCGCGGCCGGTAACAACGTCCTTAATGGCAGCACCGGCGTCGACACGGTCTCTTATGTCTATGCCGGCAGTGCAGTCACCGTCAGCCTGGCTGTGGCCACGGCTCAGGCAACCGCTGGATCAGGCTCGGACACCCTGATCGCCATCGAAAACCTCACGGGCTCAAACTACAACGACACGCTCACGGGTAACGCCGCCGCCAACCTGCTCAATGGTGGCGCCGGCAATGACGTTTTGAATGGCGGCGCAGACCTTGACAGGATGACGGGCGGTGAGGGTTCTGACACCTATTACGTCGACAACATTCGCGACGTCGTGATTGAAACCAATGCGACGGCCAGCATTGGCGGCAGCGACACGGTCTACAGTTTTATCAGCGTCTACACCCTGGGCGCCAATGTCGAGAACGGTCGCCTCCTCACGACCGGGGCCGCCGCCCTGACGGGGAACAGTCTCGACAACACTCTCTATTCCGGAGCCGGCAGTAACGTGCTCGATGGCAGCACCGGCGTCGACACCGCCTCCTACCTCTATGCCGCCAGCGCCGTCAGCGCCAGCCTGGCCGTGACCACGGCCCAGGCCACCGGTGGATCAGGCTCCGACATCCTGCTGGGCATCGAAAACCTCACCGGTTCCAACTACAACGACAGGCTCACGGGCAACACCGTAGCCAACCTGCTGAACGGTGGCGCCGGCAATGACACTCTGCAGGGTGGGGGCGGGAACGACATCTTGATCGGCAGTACAGGCAAGGATGTTCTAACCGGTGGCATCGGAAACGACATCTTCGATTTCAACGCCCTCGCAGAAACGGGGCTGACCAGTTCCACCTGGGACATCATCACCGACTTCACCCGGGGAGCCGACAAGATCGACCTGTCGACGCTCGATGCCAACACGGCGACGACCGCCAATGACGCCTTCAGCTCGGTCATCGGCAGTACCGCTGCTTTCAACGTGGCCGGACAGTTGAAGGTTTCAGGGGGCGTGCTGTATGGCAATACCGATGCCGACAGCGCCGCCGAGTTCGCCATCCAGATAGTCGGTCTCAACAGCGCGACCACGGCGGACTTTATACTTTAACTTGCGGATCTGGCATCTGGCAGGGTGACGCGGAGCGGGTCACCCTGGATTTTTCAGACGCATTTGATATTCAACCGGTCGAACATAGAACGCTCAACTTCTATATTTCAGCGCCTCCACCAATGCAGAAAAGGCGGGAGACGCCTGGCGTCTGTTGGGGTAATACAAATGGTAGCCCTGAAACACAGGGCACCAGTCGGCGAGGACTTCTTTGAGTCGGCCGTCGGCCAGATAGGGTGCGACCAACTCCTCTGGTACGTAGGCCAGACCAACGCCATCAACGGCAGCATTGAGAACATGCATGATGCTGTTGAAAACGAGTTGCCCATCTGCCTTGACCGTAAACGCCTGGCCATCTCGTTCAAACTCCCAGGCGTAAATCGCCCCTGATGGCCTGTGTCGAATATTGACGCAGTCATGGGCCGTCAACTCATGGGGCGTCGCTGGTGCCGATTTGCGTTCGAAATACGCCGCAGATCCCACCACCGCCAACCGCCAATCCGGTCCTATGCGAACCGCAATCATGTCCTTGCTGATCGATTCACCCATGCGAATGCCGGCATCGAAGCGCTCCTCGACCACGTTGGTGAATCCATAGTCGACGTAGAACTCCAGTGTGATATCCGGGTAATTCTTCAAGAAACCTGCAAGCATCGGCCGAATGCACAACTCAATCTGATCGTCAGTGCAGGAAATACGAATCGTGCCACTGGGCTTGTCCCGTAATTCGCTCAAGGCTTCAAGCTCAACAGCGATCTGATCAAAAAGCGGGGCGATCGAGCGCATCAATCTTTCTCCCGCCTCTGTCGGCGACACATTGCGTGTCGTGCGGGCCAGCAGACGTATCCCAAGTCTTTGTTCAAGTGCCCGGATCGTATGACTCAGCGCAGAAGGTGTAATGCCCAGTTTGGCGGCGGCTTTGGTAAAGCTTTGATCGCGCGCCACTGCCAGAAAAGCTTGGAGATCGTTGACTTTGGTATTGGCCATTGCTGAGTTTTTCTCAAAACCACATGAAGATTACGCCTACTAATCAGGGTACCTCGAATCCGTCAAGCTCTGTCACCTATCTGGAATGGAGTACTGATGATGAGCGAGACACCTGTAACCCTCCCTGAAGCTATAGCAGCCTTGACCCCTCCAGGGCTTGATCGGCGCGAATTCGTAAAGGCCACCGGCGTCAGCATTGCGGCTCTGGGCATCCTTTCGGTCGCAGGCGGGTCGGCCTTCGCAGCTGACTCGAAAAATGCGGTCAGCCCGCCAGAGGGCGCCGACAATTTTTATAAAAGCGACAAGGTCACTGTGCAGAAGGTGACCTTCAAGAACTCATACAATCTTCAGATCGTGGGCAATCTTGTAACGCCCAAAAATCTGGCTCGAAACGTTAAAGCACCGGCGATTATCGTCGGTCATCCCATGGGAGCAGTCAAAGAGCAAAGCGCCATGCTCTATGCACAAAAGCTGGCGGAACAAGGCTTCATCACGCTGGCGATAGACTTGCCGTTCTGGGGAGAGAGTGAGGGCCTGCCTCGTAACCAGGTTGCCCCCGAAATGTATGCCGACGCATTCAGTGCCGCGGTTGACTACCTGGGTACGCGGGACTTTATCGATCGCAAGCGTATCGGCGTGCTGGGTATCTGTGGCAGCGGTGGCTTTGCCATCAGTGCGGCCAAGATGGATCTGCGTATGAAAGCCGTGGCCACCGTCAGCATGTACGACATGGGCGCCGTCACCCGTCATGGTCTGGGGCGCTCAGTGACTGTCGAGCAACGCCAGGCCATGCTCGCCAAAGCCTGCGAGCAACGCTACGACGAGTTTTCTACCGGAACAATGCAATTACTGAACTATCTGCCTACGCAGCCTGGCAAGGAAACCGACCCGGTAACTCGCGAGTTTTGGGACTTCTATCGCACGCCACGCGGTATCCATATCCCTCATGGCAGAACGTTGGAACTGACGCAAAACCGCGCCTTGACCAGTGAAGTCCGGTTCGTGAATTTCTATCCATTCAACGATATCGAGACGATTTCCCCGCGTCCGCTGCTGTTCATCGCTGGCGATCAGGCGCACTCCAGAGAGTTCAGCGAGGACGCCTACCAACACGCCGCCGAACCCAAGGAACTGGCCTGGGTTCCCGGCGCGGGTCACGTGGATCTGTACGACCGTGTGAACTTGATTCCCTGGACCAAACTCACCGCCTTTTTTACCCGGCACCTGACGGTGGTTGGATAAAAGGCAAGTGCTTCTGCCAACAACTATTGGAAGAGAGGTTTTTGAATGACGGCTCAAGTATTCGACACCCCGGCAGGTGATGCTGTCGGCACGCCGGGGACTGGGGAACTGCCGGCTTACTGGAGTGGCATCTTTGCGATGACACTGTGCGTATTCGCTCTGATCGCTTCGGAGTTCATGCCTGTCAGTTTGCTTACGCCGATTGCATCGGATCTGCAGATCAGTGAAGGACTGGCCGGGTATGGGATCGCCATCTCCGGCGCCTTCGCGGTGCTGACAAGCCTTTCGATTTCCAGGCTTGCGGGATCAATGGACCGCAAGACGCTGTTACTTCTACTGACAGGAATTATGTGCGCGTCGGGGCTGGTGGTCGGTCTGGCGCCAAACTATACGGTGTACATGATTGGTCGTGCGCTGATCGGCGTGGTGATAGGCGGGTTCTGGTCGATGTCGGCGGCAATGGCCATGCGCCTGGTACCGTCCCATAGCGTGCCCAAGGCCCTGGCAATCTTTAACGGCGGCAATGCTTTGGCAACCGTAGTGGCCGCACCACTGGGAAGCTATCTGGGGAGTGTCATCGGTTGGCGGGGTGCTTTCTTCTGCCTGATTCCGGTAGCGATCGTCGCGTTGATCTGGCAGTGGATCAGCCTGCCAGCCATGACGGTGGCGCCGCGCAAAGCAGGCGCTGGCAATGTCTTTCGATTGCTCAAGAGCCCATTGGTCAGTTTCGGCATGTTGAGTGTGGGGGCTTTTTTCATGGGGC
This sequence comes from Pseudomonas monachiensis, assembly GCF_047345015.1. NCBI lineage: Bacteria > Pseudomonadati > Pseudomonadota > Gammaproteobacteria > Pseudomonadales > Pseudomonadaceae > Pseudomonas > Pseudomonas monachiensis. The sequence continues at coordinate 3,613,744 of NZ_CP178857.1, read as the reverse complement.
AGTTTGTACTCTTCACCTATCTGCGCCCGTTCCTGGAGACCGTTACTGGTGTAGATGTCTCCATGTTGTCGCTGATCCTGCTGGTCATCGGCGTGGCGGGTTTTGTCGGGACCATCCTGATCGGTACTTTCCTGAAGTTCGGCATGTATCGCGTCCTGGTCTGCATTCCACTCTTGATGGCCGCCATTGCACTTTCCTTGATTGTCCTTGGCGGCGGAGTCGTGGCAGCTTTTGTATTGCTGGGGCTGTGGGGCCTGATCGCGACGGCAGCACCTGTGGGGTGGTGGTCGTGGTTGGCCAAGGCGTTACCCAAGGATGCTGAGGCGGGTGGCGGCCTGATGGTGGCAGTCATTCAGCTATCCATTGCTCTGGGCTCTACCCTCGGCGGCCTGCTGTTCGACGGGAGCGGTTATCGCATGACATTTCTCGCAAGCTCTATCTTGTTGGTTCTCGCCACAGTGATGACCTTTTTCACATCGCGAAACCAGGCTTGAGAAGGCAGATTTGAGTAAGTCAGGCAGCAGTCCGTAATTTGCCAGATCGGATTTGATCCAACGTCTGCTATTGGCCGAGAGTGTGTAAAAACGTCAGATTGGGTTTCTATATCGACGCCAGGAGACCGTGCTCACGTTTCGCAAACTGATCGAGGTCACGACGTTTCCAGGAACAGTTAAAACGGCTCAGCAGCCTCTTAAAGTCTTTTGGATAGGGCAAAAAAGACCGGTTTTCACGCCGTTAACGCTTTCATCAAGCCAGTGGTGCCGATGATTTTCATGACCCGTTTCAAGTTGTAGGCGAGCACATTCAGGCTCATCTCTGCACTCACCCCGTTAAGCTTTCGGGTCAGGAAGTGTGTCGCGCCCATCCATTGTTTGAGCGTCCCGAAGGAATGCTCAACAGTCCGTTTTCGGATTCGCATCATCTCCGGCGCGTTGCTCAGCCGGGTCTGCATTTCCTCCAGCACGGCTTCATGTTCCCAGCGCCGGACTCGCCGCTCCGTACTCGGTGTGCACTTCGGTTTCATGGCGCAGCCCCGGCATTTCGAACTCCAGTAACGGTGCAACGTTAGGCCTTTTTCAACGTTGGTATAACGCCAGATCAGCGCCTCTCCAGCCGGGCAGATGTATTCGTTTTTTGCCGCGTCATAGATGAAGGCATCGTTGTTGAAGCGCCCGTCTGCTTTGGCTCCAGAGGTCATCGGCTTGGGCACATAGGCGGTGATGCCTGCATCGTGACAAGCCAGGATTTCTTCGCTTTTGAAGTAACCTCGGTCAGCCACTACCGACAGCACTTCTGGCGCCATCGCTTCGCGGGCCTGCTTGGCCATCGAGCTGAGTTGATCGCGGTCGGAGCCGACGTTGGTGACCTCATGCGCAACGATCAAATGGTGCTGGGTATCGACCGCTGTCTGCACGTTGTAGCCGACGATTCCAGTGCCGCGCGTCATCATGGAGCGGGCGTCTGGATCGGTCAGTGAGACCTGTTTATCTGGCGATTCGTTAAGCTGGATTTCAATCGCTTGAAGCTCTTTCATTTGCGTCTTCAGCTTGGCTATCTTCTCTTCCAACCGCGCTGTTTTTGGCTCAGAGGATATGGGTTCTTGTCGATCGGCTGCATCGAGTGCCGCTAGGTAACGGTTGATGCTCGATTCAATTTCTTCCATTCGCCGCTTTAGTTTGGCGCTGGTGAAATTGCGGTCACGATTGTTGACAGCCTTGAATTTACTGCCATCGATGGCAACAAGATTTTCTCCAAACAATCCCAACTGCTGACAGAGCACGACGAACTGGCGACAAACGCCTCGGATGGCCTTGCTGTTGTCTTTTCGGAAGTTGGCAATGGTCTTGAAATCGGGCATCAAACGCCCGGTCAGCCACATCAGCTCGACGTTGCGTTGGGCTTCTCGCTCCAAACGTCGGCTCGACTGGATGCGGTTGAGATAACCGTAGATGTAGATCTTCAGCAAGACCGAGGGATGGTAAGCAGGCCGGCCAGTATCGGCTGGGATGGCACGTTCAAAACGCAGATTGACCAGGTCGAGTTCATCGACAAAGACGTCGACTACGCGCACCGGGTTGGTATCGCTGACGTAGTCGTCGAGACTCTCGGGAAGTAAGGTGCCTTGGCCTCGATGTTCACCTTGAATAAAGCGCTTCATGGGCGATCCTTGCGATGAAATCCTCAGAAATCATAGCAAGGGTTTTCGGGCTGGATAGATACTCAATCGTAGACTTATTGAACCAGCTGCCGGATCCCTAGAGACAAAATCAAACCACCGCATAATCGATCAATAGCTTTTTTCCTCCTTCGATACGCTGAAGCGATCTCAGGTTGCGAAAGAGCGATTGCGACCACTCCATACCAAGTCATCGAAACCACCACTACGACTGCCAGCATCGACAAAAACGTGCTTGGTGAAACGTAGGTGGGGGCTGCCGCTGAGAAAATAGCGGCATAGAAGGCCATGGATTTAGGGTTGCCAATGTTCGTAACGACCCCTTGGATGAATGACTGCCGAAAGTTTCCGACGACAGCATTATTACAGGGGGCAAGCGCGCTCTTTCCGGCCTTGAGCAGCAGTCGGAATCCAAACCACATCAGATAGGCTGCCCCCAGAACTTTTACGATTAGCGCCGCCCAAGGGAACGCAGCAAACACAACGCCGATACCTGCGATTGCACAGGTGGCCCAGAACAAATTGACCAATACGATGCCTGCTACCAAGGCCAAAGCTTCTGACCGCGTAGCAGCTACCGCTTTGTGGACTACTGCAACGAAATTTGGCCCTGGAATAACGACACCGGCCAGGTAAACCAAAAAGACTGTCAAAACGGCGGGACCATCGATCATGTGCATTCCTTTGCGAGTGTTGTGGCCGGGGACGGTCATCATTCAGTTCAAAGCCGTCCGCGGCTTCAACGTACAACGAAATAAAAATTCGATACAGGGCTTTTGAGCGTAGTTGTGTTTTTACACACTCTGGGCCGGTTGAATCCACAGTCGTTTTCTGCCTGTCGTGACAGGCTGAAAACTGTCCGCGGCAAGCCAATTGCAGTCCTCCGCGAAAAACTACAATCGAACAGCGGTTTTCGAATATGCCTATAAATCCCTAGACGGCTCACTCCGACGGCATTTGATTGTAGATAAGAATAGGAATTTCAACTGACAACTGTGGCTTGCGGAAAAAATGCACTTCAGAAAAATGCAAATTAACCGACATAGCAGGGGGAGCTTTATCAATCATGCCAAGGAACATCCATGCGATACCCACTTAAATTCGGTGCAATTGCAGTAACAATCGCATTCATAGCGGGGTGCGGTCCCAAACCACCTGGCTGCGACAACGAAACGGTAGCAAACATTATCGGCGATGATGTCAAGAGCCAGATTCGGCAAGTACTCATCGACAACGCTAGACCTATGGTAGGCGGGCCGAAGGTAGACGAAACGGAAATTCAATCCATCCTGTCGGAGTTCAAACCCAAATTAATAAGCACGCGTACCACCAAGGTCGATGCTGCGATCAACAAAAGTTATTGTGCCGGAAAAATAGCTTTCGATGTCTCGAAAGATGCACTCTCGCGCGCGACAAAAGGAATGGACCACAACAACCTCGATAGCTCAATGAATTTGCTACTCATGGGGGTTTGGACGCATTCTCCGAATGGAGATTTCGACGCATATGGAGCCAAAGCAGGTATTAAAACCGGAGAGCGTGAATATGCTCAGGACATCGAATATACCGCGCAGCCTACAGATAATGGCGATCAAATGTATGTCGAGTTCAGTAAGTCACCGACCGTTACATCCTTTTTAGCGCAGCTGTCGTCAGCAGCCATCAACGGGAACCGACCTCCGAGACTAGCTCAACCAGTACCAGTTGCTAACAGCACAGACCCCGATAAATGCGTCGAAGGTAAGGTCGCAGAATTCCGTAGGAGCCAAGGTGAGGAAGCCCCTGTGATGAACGATATGCTCGAAGAATGGGAGCAGGATTGTGCTAATGGCCGGTAACTTTTTCTAGCCGGAGACAAAATCGTATCGGTTGAGTCTGCACGAAAAGAGACTTTGAGGATGATCGCCCAATCTATTGGGTAATTGTCGAGAGAAAAAAAACCTCCGCACGCTCAGCGTGTGGAGGCTTTTTCCAATATGCGTTGATACCCTTTCTTTTAGCGGTCTGCATCATCCTTGATTTAGGTTGACTGACTTCCTCAGGGCGTGAAGCGGACTGTCGCCTGGGCGAACTCTGAGCGGTTTGGTATTCTCGACAGGAATTCAATATATGAAATTAATGAATTTCTATTATCGCTGTTTATGACCTAAGTTGATTCAAGGACATGGAGAACCGCCCTTGAAATCATTAACACTCAACTCAGCTGAAAAGTTCGATAACACACGGGCCAATGAGTACGGACGACAGAGCCGAATTGCACTGGCAGGTTATGACGCCTGTCAGGACTTGGTGGCGTGCATGCTCGCGGCAAGCCTTGGAAATATGGGCTCGGCAAAAATACTGGTAGTCGGCGCTGGCGGTACGGCGCAGGAGATAATCGCGATGGCCAGGCTTGAGCCGGGCTGGCATTTCACCGCAGTTGATCCATCTGAGCCGATGCTTGAAACCGCGAAACAGCAGTTAGCCGTAAACAACGTGCTCGAAAGAACGGACCTGCATCTGGGGCACGTTGAAGACTTGGCGGCAGATGAGTCCTACGACGCAGCCACTTTGATCGGTGTACTCCATCATCTCGACGGGAATGATGCCAAAGGACAAATTTTACGATCCATTCGGGCTCGTCTGAAACCGGGGGCTGCGCTGATTGTCGCCGGCAATCAATATGCCTATGCCAGCCAGCCGTTACTCCTCGCTGCCTGGGGGCAACGCTGGCGGCAGCACGGAGCCAGCCCGGATGAAGTGAAGGTCAAGCTTGGTAAAATTCTTCAAGGAGCTGACCCTCCACATTCTGAGGCGGCGGTGCAGAAGCTTTTGCATGACGCGGGTTTTGGGGACGCTACGCGTTTTTTCAGCAGCCTGTTCTGGGGTGCTTGGTTGACGTGTAAATCAGTCTGAACAGCGATGTGATAGGCCGTTTCTGGCCGATTATGGCTGTCGCGACCGAGAAAAAGTGAGAAAACCCGTCTCGTTATGGGGGCGAAACGATGGTTGTCGCCCCCTGAAGCCTTGACCAGACCTAGCCCTGTTATTGCTTAAGCTGCCAGGCTGTAGAGCCGGCCGCGGCCTTGAACTTCGCGCGGTTTTCCGGCGTGGCCGGTGGTTCCGAGTCGCCAAAAATCGCTTTGAGCCAGTGGCCATCGGTCGGGTTCGGGAAGATGATGAACTTGCGACCGAACTGCTCCTTGTCTTCGATCATGAGGCTATTGCGTTGTTTAACGTCAGCAACGTAGTACTTGCGTTTGAAGTCGTTGAGGTTGTCACCCAGCATCACCACGACATCGTAATCCTTGGCGATCTCTGATTGACGTGGCTCCTTGTTGGAGCTTTCACGATAAACCGTCAGGTGTTTATCATCGGCAAACGGAAGATTGTTTTTCCGAAGATTCGCCAAAGCGTATTCGAAGGTTTTTTCGCCCTGGTCACGGCTGGTGACGTAAAAAACCTCAACGCCCTTTGATTGCGCATAGCTCAAGAAATCCACCGCGCCAGGCGTGGCAACCGGACCATTGTCGGCCACCCATTTATCCCATGCGGCGTCGTCGAAAAACTCTTTGTCGGCATTGATCATATAGCCCCAATAGCTGTTGCTACTGAGCACGGTGTCGTCGACATCGCTGATGATCGCTAACGGTCGGTCACCCGCTTTGTGGGCCTGGAGGGCTCGATCCAGCTGCATTCTTGCTACGTTGAACCCTTGATAATAAAGCGCTTCAAACTCGGCGGCGGTTTGCTTCCAGGCAACGGCAGCCGTTAAAAGATTTGAAGGTGGGCTGGCGACGTCCTCGGCAAAGCTGGGAGTCCCATGAAGCATCAGCAGAGAGAGGAACAAGGGGGAGATTAGGATTTTCTTTGTTTTTATTTTCACATTCGAGCCCTTAGAACACGGATTGAACAACTGTGGAAAATGCTGCCAAGGTGTTCTATATCAGCCCGTGTTTGAGCTCAATGCGGGTGTCGCATTTCTAGATCATTCGGGCGTAATTCCTGTCATTTATCTGTAATAAATTCGCAATGAGCTGAGTGCAGCACCCGTGTCAGGAATACTTGCGAGTGACCGAACGAGCGCTTTTTGGCCGATTCTGTTGAAAAAGTCGGTTCTTCCAGACCGCCTGCATACGGACCGCTGACAATGCCTTTTTTTGCGCGCCGCTACGCGAAATCTGAGCCGGGAGTCCTCCGCTCAATGCAAAGATTTTAATCTCAAGCGTGTACTTTTCTACCGTGAAAACCATGGCCGACTTTTCAACAGAATCGGCCGATCCGTGCTGCTCGACCCAGTTCGACAGTTCCAGGATGGCAGCTTCCAGGGCGAGCAGGGAAGGGAGTAGGTCAGAGTTTGGCATCGCGAATTCTCCGTGGAGATTTCAACGTAGCAACGGGCAATAGTGCATGAAGGGACTGGTGTTCGGTCGGCAGGACGCCGGAGAGGGGGTACGCAGACATAAAGCTGTCATTGATGGTATGCCCTCGGCTGTGGGTTTGTATCCGCAGGTATCCGCAACGCCCGCCGTTACCCGGGCATACAAAACCGCCGTTTCCCGACACCCGGGCGATACACGGCGGCCTTCCAATGGAACCACCGGCATCGCGCCAATTTCGGCGCGACCTGGCGTGGTTCAACTGGAGGAAAGACAATGTTGCGTACCCACACCCGTCACACCCTCGGCAAGCTTGGTCTGGTCCTGGCCGCCGCCGGGCTCGCCACCTTCGCGGGTTTCTCTCAAGCCCAGGAAGCTCAGCCGGCCCCGGCGATGAAAAGCTGGCAGCAGGGCCTGCATCGCACCGACCTGGTACGTGAAGACTTGGGCGCCGCCAACCGCGAAGTCCTTCAGGTGCTCGTGGACTTCGATCCGGGCGTGACGTCGCCCAGACATGCTCACCCCGGTGTCGAGGTGGCGCACGTGATCAGCGGCACCTTCGAGTATCAACTGGAAGGGCGGGCACCGGTGACGCTCAAGGCCGGTGATTCGTTGTACATCCCCGAAGGCGTTGCCCATGTGGCGAAGAACGTGGGCCAGGGCAAGGCTTCGGAGCTGGCGACCTACATCGTGAACAAAGGCGAGCCGCTGCTGATCCTGAAGGAGTAGGCGCGCTACCGGGTCATTGCGAACTGCAAACCTCCCACACACAACCGCGCAGCCAGCGATGCGCCGGGTCGGCATCCATGCGCGGGTGCCACAGCATCGAAACCGTGATCGCCGGCGTGGGGAACGGCAGGGCAAAGCAGTGCATCCCCTGGCACAGGTTGCCGACGTGCCGCTGCGGTACGCTGGCGACCAGATCTGAAGCCCGCGCCAATGCAATCGCCGAAGAGAAGCCGGCGACAATGGTGGCGATGTCGCGCCTCAGTCCCAGCTCGTTCAAGGCGTCGTCCATGACGCCTTTTTCGTGGCCCCGGCGCGAGACCAGGATGTGCCGGGCGGCGGCATAACGGACCGCTGTCATCTCGCCGCGAGCCAGTGGATGGCCCTTGCGCACGACGCCCACGAACCGGTCGCGAAACAGCATCCGGGTCCGCACTTCCGGGCTGGTGGATTCGCCGATCACACCGGTTTCCAGGTCCACAGAACCTTCGCGCAGCAGGGTGCTGTCCTTGTTCAGCTTCTGCACGAAACTCAGGCGCACACCAGGTGCGTCCTGATGGAGGCGGGCGATCAGGGGCGGTCCGAAATTTTCCACGAAGCCATCGCTGGTGCGCAGGGTGAAGGTGCGCACCAGTTGGTTGAGGTCCAGTGCCTCGGCGGGGCGCAGCACGGCTTCGGCGTCCTGTACCAACAGGCCGACGCGCTCACGCAGCTCCAGCGCCCGGGGCGTGGGAACCAGTCCGCGCCCGGCCCGCACCAGCAGCGGATCGCCGGTGGTTTCGCGCAACCGCGCCAGCGCCCGGCTCATGGCCGACGGGCTCAGGCGCAAACGCTTTGCCGCGCGGGCCACGCTGCCTTCTTCGAGCAAGACGTTCAGGGTGATCAACAGATTCAGATCGGGCATCGAATCAATTCCTGTGGGAGCGGGCTTGCTCGCGAAAGCGGTGTGTCAGCCAACGTTAATGGTGAAGCTGACGGCCTCTTCGCGAGCAAGCCCGCTCCCACACTGGGTTGTGGGTAGGTGGCGTTATATGCATGTATACAGTGCAAATGCTGCGTCTTCCGCCATGTTATGGCCAGGCTTAGGCTCGGGACAACCATTTGCGGAGTCGCGAGAAAATGAAGTCCATATCGATCCGGGGCGCCTTGGCCAGCCTGTCGTTATCCATGCTGCTGTCGTCCCTGGGCACCAGCATTGCCAGCGTGGGTTTACCGACATTGGCCGAGGCGTTTTCAGCGTCGTTCCAGGCCGTGCAGTGGGTGGTGCTCGCCTACTTGCTGAGCATCACCGCGCTGATCGTCAGCATCGGCCGGCTCGGCGACCTTCTGGGGCGGCGGCGCTTGCTGCTGATCGGCATTGCGCTGTTCACCGTCGCCTCGCTCCTGTGCGCCCTGGCGCCCAATCTGTGGCTGCTGATTGCCGCCCGGGCCTTACAGGGCGTCGGCGCGGCCACCATGATGGCGCTGACCATGGCGCTGGTGAGCGGGGCGGTGCCCAAGGAAAAAATGGGCAGCGCGATGGGCGTGCTCGGCACGATGTCGGCGATTGGCACCTCGCTCGGCCCGACCCTTGGAGGTTTTTTGATTGCCAATCTGGGGTGGCAGGCAATTTTTCTGGTCAATGTGCCGGTGGGTGTTTTGGCGATGGGGCTCGCGCTCTACTTTTTGCCGAGTGATCGCAGTGAGAAGAAGGCGGATCGAGCGGGCTTCGATGTGCCCGGCACGCTGGTGCTGGTTCTGATGCTGCTGGCTTATGCACTGGCGATGACCCTTGGGCGTGGCACCCTGGGGCCGCTGAACATGACGCTGTTGCTGGTGACGGTTTTCGGGCTGGGCGTGTTTGTATTCGTCGAGCACACGGCCGAGTCGCCTCTGGTTCGATTGACGATATTCCGTAACTCGCAGATGAGCGCGGGATTGGTCATGAGCATGCTGGTGACCACCGTGGTCATGGCGACCATGGTGGTAGGGCCGTTTTACCTCACTGGCGCACTGGCGTTGGATGCAGCGAGTGTCGGGCTGGTGATGTCGACGGGGCCGTTGGTGGCGGCGCTGGCAGGCGTGCCGGCGGGCCGGTGGGTCGATCGTTTGGGCACGTATCGAGCCAGCACGACTGGATTGATCGCCATGTTGACCGGCGCTTGCATCCTGCCGGCCTTGCCAATGACGTTCGGTGTGCCCGGCTACATCGTGCCGCTGGCTGTCATTACCGCCGGTTATGCGCTGTTCCAGGCGGCCAACAATACCGCCGTCATGCTGGAAATCGAGGCGCGGCAGCGTGGTGTGGTGTCCGGATTGCTCGGCTTGTCGCGCAATCTCGGATTGATCACGGGCGCCTCGGTCATGGGCGCGGTGTTCGCCTTCGGCACGGCCAGCGGCGATATCCTGCAGGCGCAACCCGAGGCCATCGCGCAGGGGATGCGGTTGACGTTTGCGGTGGCTGCGGGGCTGATTCTCGTGGCCCTGGTGCTGGGCGCGATCAGCAAAATCGTTTCACGTCGCTTGATTGCGCCGTGCTGAAAAACGGCGCGACTGTCGTGAAAACGACCTGTTTGCGCTGAACGCGAAGCCTTGCGAGTTTTCTATTGAACGAGTGTTCAGTCTGGACTATGTTGGGGGCCACCTTCCCCCGGCTGGTTGCGGGCTTGCGTTTCTTCAATTCGAACGAGGCACTGGCATGCGGTTTTCACCCTTTGTTGAACGGATCAGTGGCCAAGGCGTTGCCGCCTGGGATATCCACTACGCGGCCAGCGCGGCACAGCGCAAAGGCGAGGACGTGATCATCCTCAGCGTCGGCGACCCGGATTTCCCCACCCCCGATTTCATTACCGATGCCGCGATCCACGCCTTGCGTGAAGGCGATACCCACTACACCGAAATCGCCGGTCGCCAGGCCTTGCGCGAGGCCATTGCCGGCCGCTACAGCCAACTGATCGACCGCGAACTGCAGGCGTCCAACGTCATTCTCACGGCCGGTGCGCAGAACGCCTTGTTCGCCACCTCGATGTGCCTGCTCGGTGCCGGCGACGAAGTGATTGCCTTCGATCCGATGTACGTCACCTACGAAGCCACGCTCAAGGCGTCCGGCGCCACGCTGGTGCGGGTGCCTTGCGCGGCGGACTCGGGTTTCCGCCTCGATGCCGCCGTGCTGGCCAAGGCCATCACCCCGCGCACCCGGGCGATTTTCTTCTCCAACCCGAACAACCCCACCGGGGTGGTACTGGGGCGCGAAGAGCTGCAAGCCATCGCCGAACTCGCCATCGCCCATGACCTGTGGGTGGTGGTGGACGAGGTCTATGAGAGCCTCGCCTACGAGCGTGAACACTTGAACCTGGCGGCGTTGCCGGGCATGGCCGAGCGCTGCGTGGTGATCGGCAGCCTGTCCAAATCCCATGCCATGACCGGTTGGCGCATCGGCTGGGTCGTGGCCAATGAAGCCCTGGTCAATCATGTCGAAACCCTGGTGCTGAGCATGCTGTACGGCTTGCCCGGGTTTGTCATGGAAGCGGCGCTCAAGGCCGTGCAGTCCCATGACGACGTCACCCATGGCATGCGCGAGATCTATCGTCGGCGCCGCGACCTGGTGGTATCTGGCCTGGCGGATTGCCCGGGCATTAGCGTGCTCAACCCCGATGCCGGCATGTTCGTGCTGGTGGACGTGCGCGGCACCGGCCTGACCTCGCTGGAGTTCGCCTGGCGCCTGCTGCGCGAGGCCGGTGTCTCGGTGCTCGATGCGGCGGCATTCGGTGAGCCGGCCCAGGGGTTTGTACGGCTGTCGTTCACCTTGAGTGACGAGCGCCTGGCCCAGGCCTGCCAGCGCATTCGCGGCTTCGTCCAGGTGCTCAACGGTGAAGCGCCGCGGCCGGTGATCGGCACGGTGACCAGCACCGCCACCGTCGAACCGGTCGCCGCCAAGACCATGATCGAGGTCGATGGCCTGCACAAACGCTTCGGCAATATCGAAGTGCTCAAGGGCGTTTCCCTGACCGCCCGCGAGGGCGACGTGATCTCCCTGATCGGTGCCAGCGGCTCGGGCAAAAGTACCTTGCTGCGCTGCATCAACATGCTCGAAGTGCCGGACCAGGGGCGCATCCTGGTCGATGGCGAAAGCATTCACCTCAACCAGAATCGTCCCGGCGCTCCGCTGGTGTCGGACGCCAAACAGCTGGTGCGCATCCGTTCCAGCCTGGGCATGGTGTTCCAGAACTTCAACCTCTGGCCCCATCGCACGGTGCTGGAAAACCTTATCGAAGCGCCGACCCAGGTCCTGCGTGAAAGCCGTGCGGAGGCCACAGAGCGGGCCGAAGCCCTGCTCGAACGCGTAGGTCTTGCGGCCAAGCGCAACGAGTACCCGGCGTTTCTCTCCGGGGGACAGCAACAACGGGTGGCCATCGCCCGGGCCCTGGCCATGCGGCCCAAGGTCATGCTGTTCGATGAACCCACCTCGGCACTCGACCCGGAACTGGTCGGGGAAGTGCTGCGGGTGATCCGCTCCCTCGCCGAAGAAGGCCGGACCATGATCCTGGTGACTCATGAAATGGCTTTCGCACGCGATGTCTCATCCAAAGTCGCCTTTTTGCATCAAGGGCTGATCGAGGAAACCGGTTCGCCGGACGAAGTGTTCGTACACCCACGCAGCGAGCGTTGCCGACAATTCGTCAACGCTCATCAGACTCGCTAACTCATCATAAAAAGACGGGAAAACAACATGGGAAATCGACGTTTTGCAAACTGGTTGACCGGTGCGGCCTGCGTAATGCTGGTCGGCATGAGTGCTGCTCAGGCGCAACCGATCAGGTTCGCGGTGGCAGCGGAACCCTATCCGCCGTACACCGAAAAGCAGGCCAACGGCGTGTGGAAAGGTTTTGAAGTCGACCTGATCCACAAGCTGTGCAGCGAAATGAAAGCCGAGTGCGAGATCAAGGAAGTGGCGTGGGACGGCATCATTCCATCGTTGCTGGCGAAGAAGATCGACGTGATTTTCTCGTCAATGTCGGTGACCGAGGAGCGGGAAAAACAGATCGCCTTCAGCAAGGCTTATTACGACTCGGTGATTGCCGTCGTCGGCCCGAAAGAAGCATCGGTGAAGAAATACCCGGATGACCTCAAGGGCAAGATCATCGGCGTGCAGAACTCGACCGTGAGCGCCAGCTACCTGAAGACCTACTACGAAAAAATTGCCGACGTTAAGTACTACGACACCCAGGACTCGGCCAACGCCGACCTGATTGCCGGGCGCATCGACCTGATGATGGCCGACGGCACCGCCATGGCCGCGTTCATCAAAACCCCGGATGCCAAGGACCTGGCCTACCTCGGCACCGTGCCTTATGACCCGATCTTCGGCAAAGGCGTTGGCGCTGGTTTGCGCAAGGACGACACCGAACTCAAGGCCAAACTGGACAAGGCCATCCAGGAATTGCTGGCGAGCAAGGACTACGACGAGCTGTCCCAGAGCTACTTCGGCACCAGCGTGAAGCCTGCGTTCTGATGGCTGGCTAAACGCAAGTCCTGAGGAAAAGCAGATCCCTGTGGGAGCGAGCTTGCTCGCGATAGCGGTTGTTCAGTCACCATTGATGTTGACTGGCATGGCCTCATCGTCGGAACGCCGCCCGGAGCAAGCTCGCTCCCACAGGATCCGGCGGTGTGTTCACGACCGCATACTGGAGACTGAAATGCCGGCAATGTTCGATCTGATCAATTTCACCGAGCAGGGATGGGGCAGTGCGCTGTTGAAGGGTCTCTGGATGACCCTGCAGATTTCCGCCGGGGCCTTTGTGCTCGGGCTGGCCATCGGGCTGGTGGTGGCGTGCCTCAAGCTTGGCGCGCCGAAGCCGATTGCAGCGCTGATGCGTGGCTACACCACCTTGTTCCGGGCTGTTCCGGAGTTGCTGCTGATTCTGTTGCTGTACTACGTCGGCTCCATGCTCCTCAATTCGCTGATGACCCATCTCGGCTACGGCGTGGTCGATGTCAGCGGTCCGCTGGCGGCCATCGTGGTGCTGGGGCTGGTGCAGGGCGCCTACGCCTCGGAGATTTTCCGCGCGGCGATCCAGGCGATTCCCTTCGGCCAGATCGAAGCGGCCAAGGCGTTCGGCCTCAACGGTTTCGGCCTGTTCCGCCGGGTCACGCTGCCGATCATGGCGCCCTATGCCATGGCCGGGATGGCCAACCTGTGGATCAACCTGATCAAGGACAGTGCACTGATCAGCGTGGTCGGCACCAACGAGTTGCTATACACCGCCAAGCAAGGCGCGGGGTCGACGCGCCACTATCTGTTGTTCTACCTCACGGCTGCGGCGCTGTATTACGCAGTGACTCTGGTGTCCAACTACCTTTCGGGACGGTTGGAGCGACGCATTCGTCGCTGGATGCCTCTTGTTGACTGAACCGGCAGAGAGAATGAAATGATTCCAGCGTGGATAGTTGAATACGCGGCACTATTGGGCCGGGGGCTGCAAACCACCCTCACGATTTTGTTGATCGCCAGTGTGTTGGGTTATGGCCTGGCGGTGTTGGTGGCGCTGGCGCGGATCTCGAAAAACAAGGTGATCGCCAAGGTCAGCCTGTTCTACACCAGCGTCACCCGCGGCACGCCGTTGCTGATCCAGATCTACATTTTCTACTACGGCCTGGGCAGTCTGTTTGCCCAGTTCCCGCTGATTCGCGGCAGTTTCCTCTGGCCCTACCTGCGCGATGGTTACTGGTACATCGTGTTTGCCCTGGTGGTGTCGGTGGGGGCTTATGTTGGCGAAGTGATTCGCGGTGGCCTGCTGGCGGTGCCCAAGGGGGAAATGGAAGCGGCGTCGGCCTTCGGCATGACGGCGCGCCAGTCCTTGCTGCGGGTGCGCTTGCCCCGGGCGATGCGCCTGCTGTTACCGACCCTGGCCGGGGAAACCGTGATGCTGCTCAAGTCCACGGCGCTGGCCTCGACCATCGCCGTGATCGATCTGCTCGGCGCCGCCAACGTGGTCCGCGCACAAACCCTGCAAGTGTACGAACCCTTGTTGCTGGTGGCCGGCGTCTACGTCTGCCTGACGTTCCTGATCGAGGCGCTGTTTGCCTTTGCCGAACGGCGCGGAACGCCCGTACGCAGGTCGGCCTGATGAGTTCTTCAACCGTTGACCGCTCGCTGCAAGGCATCGGCCTGTGCACTTTGGGCTATGCGTTCCTGGCGTTGCAGGATGCGGTCATCAAGTGGCTGGTGGCCGACTATTCGGTGGTTACCATTCTGTTCTGGCGCGCCGCGGTGGTGGTCGTGGCGGTGCTGCTGGCGGGGCGCCTGCGCCTGATCCAGCGGGCCTGGCGCTCGCCGAGCCGGCGTCTGCTGGTGGTGCGCGGGTTGCTGTCGATTGTCGCCTGGGTGCTGTACTACACGGCGGCCCGGGACCTGACTCTGGCCGAGATGACCACCCTGTATTTTTCCGCGCCGATCATGGTCACGGTGCTGGCGGCGGTGATTCTCAAGGAGCGCGCCGGCGGCTGGCAGTGGTTCAGCCTGATCATCGGTTTTGTCGGGGTGGTCATTGCCTGTCGTCCCGACAACATGACCGATCCGTTGCCGATCGTCCTGACCCTGCTGGCGGCGATGTGTTGGGCATTCACTTACATTCAGCTGCGTCAGGTGGACGAGCAGACCTCGGTGCTGGAGCAGATGCTGATCACCAACGTGGTGTTCGTGATTTGCATGGCGGTCGCCTTGCCCTGGACCCACACGCCATCACCGACGCCGGCCTGGCTGGGCATGCTCGGCGCCGGCCTGGTGGGCGGCATCGGTCAGTTCCTGTTGTTCGCCAGTTTCCGCCGCGCCACCGCGACCTTGCTCGCGCCGTTCGAATACACCGGGCTGATCTGGGCGTTTGCGCTGTCGAGCCTGATCTGGGGCACGCTGATGGACATGTCGCTGATGATCGGCGCCGGGTTGATCGCGGTCAGCGGCACCCTGGCGATGATCTTCGGCCGGCACCCGTCACAGGACGTCGTCGGTGCTGAATGCTCCGTGACGCAGCCCCTTTATCCAGCAACGGCAGATGTGCAGGCCGTTGGCGGCGCTGAAGGTCTCGGGGTTCAGGCACCACTCGAGCCAGAGACCGTCGAGCATCGCCGATAAGCCGATGGCGGCCAGGCGCGTGTCGTGAATCACGAAACCTTCGCTGGCGGCCAGCCCGTCGAGCAACTGGCGGATCAGGTCGAGGTAGGCGCGGTAGCTTTTTTCGTGGGACTGGCTGACGTGTTCGGAGTGACGGATCAGGCTCCAGAACACCACCCACACGCCGAGCAGTTTCGGGTCCATGACCCTGGGCGAGAACGAGCCTTCCAGGAAAGCATCGATCTTTTGCGCCGGTGTCTGGGCCTGCTCGATTTCCTGGAGCAGGGCGGTGGTCAGTTCGCTGGCGAGCCGCTGGTAGGTGTCGGCGATCAGTGCCTCGATGCTGCCGAAGTGATGGTTGAGCAACCCCACGGAAACCCCGGCCTCGGTAGCAATACGCCGCACGGAAATCCCGGCGTGACCGTCGCGGCCCAGGCAGCGCAGGGTGGCGGCCACCAGCATTTCGCGACGGTCTTCGGGTTCGGCGCGGCGGTTTTTCGGGGCATCGGTTGTCACAAGGCTGTCCTTGGGTGAGGTTCCACGATGCCGAGCTTAGTTGAACGTCTGTTCAATCACCAGCTTCGGCAGCAGCGATACAACGTTTTTCAAGGTTCATGACGGGAGTGAAAGCCAATGCCGCAGGATATTTCGTTCAGTGTTCGCAACAACAACGGTGACGCCGTGCGGGTCGGTGCCTGGCGCTATGCAGGCGACGGCAGCGGGCCAAACGTACACCTGCAAGCCGGCGTACATGCCGATGAAATCGCCGGGATGCTGGTCCTGCACCTGCTGATGCAACGGCTGCAAAACGCCGAGGCCCAGGGCCGGCTCAAAGGCAACATCACCGTGGTGCCCCAGGCCAATCCGCTGGGCATCGGGCAGTTTCGCCAAGGGCGGATCCTCGGCCGTTATCACGACGCCACCGGGCAAAACTTCAACCGCGCGTTCGACCAGTCGGCAGCCATGGAACGACCTTCGACCTGCGTCCAGCAATGGCAAAAGCAACTGGTGCAACTGGCTGCCCCGGCCGATGTGATGCTCGACCTGCACACCGATGACGAGGCCTTGCCGTACCTCTACGTGCACCGCAGCTTCTGGCCCCGTGGCCGCGAACTGGCGGCGGCGATGAAGATGGACGTGGCGATCATCTGGGATGACGGCGGCGATGGCTCCTTCGAGGAAACCATCATTGCCCCGTGGATACGCGACGGAGTCACTGCGGGGCGCATGGCCGCGACCCTGGAGCTGCGCGGGCAGGGCGATGTCAGCGACCGTTTTGCCGAGTCGGATGCCGAAGGGCTATACAACTGGCTGTGCGGTTGCGCTGTCATCGATGAACCAGTGGCGCCCACGGACTGGCCCGTCGAAGCCGTGGAAATGGGCCACATGGAAACCATCGTCGCCCCGCAACCCGGGGTGCTGATCTTCGAAAAAGAGCTGGGGGATTTCGTCGAAGAAGGCCAGCGCTTTGCACGGATACTCGGGCGGCCGGGCGACCCGTCCACCGAAGTGGTGCTGCACGCCGAACAAGCGGGGCGCCTGGTGACGCGCTATCGCGATCGCCTGATCCCCCAGGGCATGGGCGTGGCGAAATTCACTGGTAGCCGGGTGTCGAGAAACTGGAGTGGCGGGTTGCTGGACCCGAACTAGAGATGGCCCAGCCAACATCAAACACACAAAACCTGTGGCGAGGGAGCTTGTCGGAACGCTGCACCGTCCCGCTGGGTCGCGTAGCGGCCCCCCGCTTTTCTTCAGTCAGACGGTGCAGTCAGGTTTTGCGACGGCTTCGCCGCCGAGCGGGGGCAATGCCCCTCGCCACGGGGGGAGTGTTAGTCACAGATTCAGTGTCTATGCGGGCGGGTCGATTTGGTCCAGCACCCGATTCGCCGTGATCTCCGCCAGCATCACACTGTTGGAAATCCCCAGCAGGGCATTGCGTGATCCGCCGTCCAGATGATCCACCAGCTGATGCACCATCACATCGACCGAGGCCAGCGTTTCGACCAGATAAACCACCAGGGTTTCGGTCGTGGCTTCGGGGTCAACGGTAAACAGGTGGCTGGGTCTGCGCGGCGTGGCTTTGATGTCGGCAGTCGACGGGAAGTGGAAGGCGAGTGCGCGTTCGGCGGCCTCGTTGAGCGTTTTTGAATCGGGTTCGTATGGGGATGTCGGATCGGTGTCCGGCGGGTTGGGGGTGACCTTGAACATGGCTGTCTCCGCTTCATGGTTGAAGCTGCCACGTTCGTTTCCAGGCGAAGAGGTGGCAGCTGTACGCAGGCTGGAAACCCGGGGAAACGGCAACCCGGTAGACCCGAAGGTCTCCCGCGCACAGCCGCCATAACGGAGTGCACACTTAAAAGCGCGCAAGCATAGGTTATGAAGGGCGCAGTTGCGCCATTTTCATTTCGGGGTTTCCAGACCCGACCACTGATGGGCAGTGGCGCGGAAACGATAGAGACCAGGGGCAGGGCGCACAAGCCGGCGGATTCTGGCGTAACCGTAGGCAACGACGCAAGGTCTTGTAGCTCTCAGGAAATAACCTACAGCCTCTTTAAACAAGTGCTATTGCTCAGATGCAGACGCTCTGCGCGCACCCCGTGATCAAGGCATGCTGAGGGTAACCAGATAGTCTCCGGAACGGATCGGTAAGCCTGCGTCATCCATC
Organism: Pseudomonas monachiensis; assembly: GCF_047345015.1. Lineage (NCBI taxonomy): Bacteria > Pseudomonadati > Pseudomonadota > Gammaproteobacteria > Pseudomonadales > Pseudomonadaceae > Pseudomonas > Pseudomonas monachiensis. Next base: position 3,595,730 of record NZ_CP178857.1, on the reverse strand, counting down.
AACACAAACCGTTGATCGTAATATCGGCTCTCCCGACCACTGTCAGCGAGCAGTTTTACGTTGACGCTGGATTGACCGACAGCGCTCACACTGGCGGTTGGTGCGATGCTGTTTGCCTCAATCCCCATCGCACGACTCTGGGCAGGGCATTGGTAAAGTCCGAATGTGCCATCCGTCCCCACGCGTGACTGACAGCCCGGCTCGACAATGCTGCCTTGAAACCTGATGGTGCCCGGCGCCGCCAGGCACGCACCACTGAGGGCGAACAAAAGACTCAATCCCGCTGCCATACGTTTGCCGTTCATGCCTGACGCTCCTTGAGTTGTAAGGTCTAGGTCGTCAATGAAGGGTAGTCGCTTGAGGCTTTTGTTGTATCGCCGTGTATCAAGGCACCACATCTTCGTACAGCCATACAAAACCAGCGCTTCACGGATACAGCCGGGATACACCACCGAGGCCAAATAGACCTGGCAAAGCGAGGTGCACAACGCACCCCGCAACCAGGTTTATCAACCCTTGTGGTACGACCAATAACGGTCCCGCCGCGCAAATGATCCGGAGTATCAACATGACTCGTATCCAGTCGAACAAAACCCGTATTGGCCTGATCGCTGTTGCACTGGTCGGCGGTATCAACTTCACGTCCTCCGCGTTTTCCGCCGAAGCCTTGCCTCAGGGCTACCAACTGGCTTCCGCGGAAAAGACCAGCGAAGGCAAGTGTGGCGAAGGCAAGTGCGGTGCCGAAGCCAGCGCGCAAAAGACCCAGGCCGAGGGCAAGTGCGGTGAGGGCAAGTGCGGCGATGCATCTTTTGCGCGTACCGACGCCGATCATGACGGCCGCGTGTCGCTCAAGGAACTGCTGGCGGTGGCGCCCAAGGGCACTGAGGAATTCAAGGCGATGGACACCAACGGCGACGGCTTCCTTTCCGAAGGTGAGGTGTACAAGTTCCGCACCAACCAGTTCACCTCCAATGGCAAGAAAGTGCCGACCGAGTTGTTTACCAAGTTGAGCCAGGCTAAAGACTGATTAGCCGCAAACAAAAAACCCTTCCTGCGGTGATACGCAGGAAGGGTTTTTTGCGTGGGCAGTACTGGTTTGGTTGTCAGGCGCGAAATTGCATTCCGCTTGACCACCGATTGCATCGGATTTGACCCGCAGGCTTTGTAATCATGACCGGCAGAGAACGGCCAATAGCGGCCGTTGGCGAGTGCCTGTTTCCGCCCCAAAGCCGACGCTTGACACCGCTCCAAATCCCCCCATCCTTCCAGTCGCGACACCAGAAAGCGTTCGCCCCCTATCTGCCTTCGACGCCGAAGGCACCTTCGAATCCAGTCAAAGGCGATATGCGCCAACGCCGCCGCCGAAGAGTCCTTGATGACTTAAGGCCCCGTCAGGGGCATTTTTTGATAGTGGTAAATGTACTGAAAGCCAGCGATGATGGCGTGTCGCCAACATCACAAGAACACTGCAATGTCGGACCGTTTCCTACTGTATATCGATATCCTCGGCTTTACCGAAATGGTGGCCAAAGACCCGCGCAAGGTGGCTCGTGTCTACTCGATCCTTGACACGTTGAACGTCCACAAGCACAACAGTTTCACAACGATTGTCTTTTCCGACACCATCCTGGTCTATAACAACGACGCACCCACCAACGATTACGACCGGAAGTATCTGGTCATGTATCTGACGGAGTTCGCGGAGGACCTTCATGACCGCTTGATCGGACAAGACATCTATTTCCGGGCAACGTTGGTCGCGGGGGAGTTCTTCCACTACGAACTGGACCATGTCGACTGCTTTTACGGAAGCGCGTTGATCAAGGCTCACAAGGCTGAGAAGGACATCCCCTCGCTTGGTCTATTCATGGACAACGAGTGTGCCAAGTTCAATCAGACCTTCCACCTGACCCGGTTCAACGATGAGTTTTCCTTTGTCTATCTGAATCAGCATCTGGAATACCTCAACAAACACGCTTTCGGCGTATTTCCAACAGTGTTTAACCCTCCCGTTGGCGATGTGGCTCCGGACGTATTCGGCCAGATCAGGTTTCTCCAGCACATCCATGACCAGATGCGCTCGCACCCCCTACCCCACGTCAGAAGTAAGTTTCTGACGGCTTGGGACTTTCATAAAAAACGCTACCCGCAAATGCTGCGAGTCCTTGAGGACAATCAGTTCAAGGCTGACTCCCTTGGTGCCAGCAGCGACTGGTTGGATCTGGAAAGAGTGCACAACCAAAATGTTGCCTACTTTAAGCGAATCGGCAGTGGTACTCAGCTTTCCATGACCATTACTGGCACTGCCAAAAAAGCCGCCAAGCGATCGGCCAAGATTGTCGTATCGAAGCCTACTAGTGCAGCTAAGCCACGAGTAGCCAGATCCTCAGTGGTCAAAAGCCAGCAAAAAAAATTAGCTCCAGTGACAGTAACGTCAAAGCCAAAACCGAAATCCGTACCAAAGAAACTTTCACCATCCAAGCCCTAATGACTGCGGTGGTTTGATTTCCCGCCAGCATCCATTGGTCTGCACCGCATCTCGTGGAGGGGTCCATTGCCGGACGCTGGGAGGACGGAAGATTTATGTGCGGAAGTGAAACCATGAGCGCGCTGAACCAGATGCGTAATTTAAGCAGGCGAAAAAAGATCTTTCCCCTATTTTGCACAGGAAGAAATATGAAGTTCATTGGTAAATTTGGCGAGTACCTTGTTCTAACGCGCCTGCTTGAGAACGAAATTGAAGCATACCCTGCGATTAAAGTTAATCAAGATAGCTACGATATAACCGCGATCTCGGCGTCGGGACGAATCGTAAGAATTCAGGTCAAAGCTACCGAATTGCACAACAAGAGCACGAATAACACCATCGGATCGCTCGCGCGTGAGTTCGATTTTTTGGTTGTTGTTGTAGTCCACGGTGAACGAACAGCCAATTGCTACATCCTCACGCATGCCGAAGCCCAAACGCTTCGCGGCACATCCAAGCAACTTGGAATCAGTCGCCTGGAAAAGCAGGCTTCGGTTGTAAAAAGCGAAATGGCTCAACACATAGAGCAATGGAATCGAATCCGAGACGCTTGAATAGGCCCTATACCCAATAGCCGCTTCTGGCCGTATGCATACCCTGGTGAGGGTCTGCTTTGGGTCGTTTTCTGCCGGTCATACCCATAAAACGCGCTAGTCAACTCCATCCAAATGCTCGCTCAGCTCGAATGCAATCAGCTGACCAAATCCATCCAATCCCTCATCACGCCTTAACCCAACGCTGCCGACTCCAACTACTCAACCCATCAACAGCAAACACCAACACCAACATCGCCAAAATCACCGTACTGGCCTGAGCCTCCTGAAACAGACTAAGGCTCACATAAAGCATCTGCCCCAACCCCCCAGCCCCAACAAAACCGAGCACACTGGCCATGCGGATGTTGTTTTCCCAGCGGTACAGGATGTACGCCAACAGCTGCGGAAACAGGTTGGGCAGGGTGCCGTAGCAGAAGGCCCAGACCACATTACCGCCTTGCAAGCGGATCGCTTCGGCCGGTTGCGGCGGGGTGTTTTCCAGTGCTTCGGCGAACAATCGGCCCAGCACCCCGGTGGTGTGCATGGCCAGTGCCAGGGTGCCGGCGTTGGGGCCGAGTCCGGCGGCGAGCACCATCAGCGCGGCCCAAACCAGTTCGGGAATGGCGCGCAGGGCGTTCAGCACCAGGCGCGACGCACTCTGCAACGGCCAGCCGAAACGCCCGGCCGCCGGCAGAGCCAGTACCAGGCCAAATACCGCTGCGAGCAGGGTGCCAAGGGCCGACATGGCCATGGTTTCCACGGCGCCACGGCCGATGGCTTGCAGATGGCCGGCGCTCAGGTCGGGGCTGAGAAAACGCAGCACGTAGGCGCCCATCTGCTTCAGGTTACCGCTGCCACCCAGTTCGCCGAGGTCGATGCCCAGATAGCGGAATGAAGCGACGACCGCTGCGCCAATGCACAGGATCAGCAGCAGGTTGATCAGGCGATTCATGCGAACCTCCAGCGCAGCAGGCGGCTGATCTGATCGGCGAACAGCACCAGGACGAAAAAGGTCAGCAACATGCTCGCCACTTCACCGCCGGCGAACATGCGCAACGACAGGTCGATCTGCTGGCCCAGCCCGCCGGCACCGACGAAGCCCATCACCACCGACGCGCGGATCGCGCACTCCCAGCGATATACGGTGTATGACAGCAACTCCGCCGCGACATTGGGCAGGATGCCGTAGCAGAACGCCGCCAACCGGCCGCTGCCGGCTTGCAGCAGCGAGTGGGCGGGACGCTGGTCGACGGACTCGAAGATTTCCGCGTAGACCTTGCCCAGCATGCCGCTGTAGGTGATGGCGATGGCCAGCACCCCGGCGGTCGGGCCAAGGCCGACGGCGCGCACGAACAGCAGGGCCCAGACGATTTCCGGCACGCTGCGCAGGAAGATCAGCAGCCCGCGCACCGGCCAGCGCAACAGTCGGCCCAAGGCGCTCGGGCGACCGCTGCGAGAGGCGGCGGACAACGACAGCGCCCGGCTGGCCAACAAGCTGGCGGGCACGGCCAACATCAAGGCCAGGGCCATGCCGGCGGTGGCGATGGCCAGGGTTTGCAGCGTGGCTTGCCACAGTAGCTGGAGGAACTCTTCGTCATGGGCCGGTGGCCAGAAGGCTGAGACAAACCGGCCCATCTCACTCTGGCTGTCGGCCTGGAGCAGCACACCCAGATCCAGTTCGCTGAAATGAATACCGGGCCACAGCAGGGCAAGCGCCAACAGACTGAGCAGCAGGCGGGGCAGGGTGGCCGGGTCTCGTGTATCGCGCGTCAGCATCGGGGAATCTGCAGGCTCAAGGGCGCCACCGGAACGGGCGGCGATAGCAATTGTTCGTTGGCGTAGAGCTTGTCGAGCAAATCGTGGTCGACGTCGCTGGCGGGAAGGTCGAACAGGACCTGGCCTTCGCGCAAACCGATGATGCGTGAAAAGTGCGCCAGGGCCAGGTCCACCGCATGCAGGCTGGCGACCAGGGTCACCTTGTGTTCCCGGGCGTGGCGGCAGAGGATCGACAAGGTGTGCCCGGCCAGCACCGGGTCCATCGCCGACACCGGCTCATCGGCCAGCAGCACTTCGGGCGCCTGGTACAGCACCCGGGCAATGCCCACGCGCTGCAGTTGGCCGCCGGACAATTGCTGGCACTGGGCGAACAGCTTGTCACCCAGGTCCAGCTTGGCCAGTGCCGCCCGCGCTCCGGGAACATCCACCGGATGCAGCAGGCTCAGCAGGCTTTTGGCAAAACCCCACTGGCCCAGCTTTCCGGCCAGCACCGCCGTGACCACCCGTTGCCGCGGTGGCAGGGGTGGCGCCTGGTGCACCAGGCCGATGCGCGCCCGCAGCTGCTGACGCCGATGGGCGCCAAGCTGCCAGGCGTGCTCGCCGAGTACCTCGACCGCGCCGTTGTCCGGGCGCAGGGCGGTGGCCAGCACGTTGAGCAGGCTCGACTTGCCAGCGCCGGACGGACCGATGATCGCGACCTGCTCACCGGCAGCGATGTGCAGGTCGACCTCATGCAGCGCACGTACGCCGTTGCCGTGAGTCAGGCTGACCCGGTTCAGGTGCAAGGTCATTTCAGCAGGTCGGCAGCGCGCGCGGCTTCCTCGATGCCCTTGTAGTTCTCAGGCTTGGTCTCAATGAAACGGCTGGCGGCTTGCAGGTCCAGAATGGCCTTGTCTTCAGGTTTTGCCGGGTCGAGCGCGAGGAAGGCCACCTTGATCTTCTCGGCGAGGGCCGGGTCGAGGGTGCCGCGCACGGTCCAGTTGTAGTCGAAGTAGGCCGGCGTGGTGGCGAAGACCTTGACCTTGTCGGTGTCGACCTTGCCGGCCTTGACCAGTTTTTCCCAGACGCTGGCATTGAGCACGCCGGCGTCCACTTTGCCAGCCTGAACCCAGGCGACGGTGGCGTCGTGGGCGCCGGAGTAACCGACACGGCTGAAGTAAGTTTCAGGCTTGATGCCGTCCTGCAGCATGAAATAGCGCGGCATCAAACTGCCCGACGTCGACGAGACCGAACCGAAGGCGAACGACTTGCCCTTGAGGTCGGCCAGCGACTTGACGGCCGGGTCGGCGGTGATGAATTTGCTGGTGAACTGGGCGTCCTGCTCACGCTGTACCAATGGAATGGCATTGCCGGTTTTCAGCCGCGCCTGCACGAAGGTGAAGCCGCCCAGCCAGGCCATGTCGATACGGTCTGTGGCCAGGGCCTCGACCACCGCCGGGTAGTCGGACACCGGTACGAACTCGACCTTCATGCCCAGTTGCTTCTCCAGGTACTCGCCCAGGGGCTTGAACTTGCGCTGCAATTCGGTGGGGGCTTCGTCGGGGATGGCGCTGACCTTGAGGGTGTCGGCGGCCTGTGCCAGCAGGGTGGAAAAGGACAGGGTCAGGCCGACGGCCAATGCCAGGGTACGTTTGAGCATGGAAGTTCTCCGGTTCAATAGCGGAAAAATGTCGATGCGCCCCGCACAAGCTGATTGCTGCACGACGCTTCGTGAGGGTAGACGAAAACGCCGCGATTATAGGGACTCTTGCGTGCCAGACCAGCAAAACCTGTAGGAGCGAGCTTGCTCGCGAATGTACGCAAACGATTATGTGTGCTGCTGGAAAAATACGGTTTCTTTCACGCGTATCGCCGGAAGACCACAGCAGAAAGCCATTGATCCTCCATTTCCTACACGTCTCTCAGAAACATCCCATTTACGTTTATTTCCCCTGCGTTAACGCTGTGCGCCGCGCTTTGCCCTGCCCTGACAGGTTCGGATTAGAGCAACTTAATCAGTAGCGGCGCGCTTCTCCGTTGGGACGCCAGTAGAAAGGGAGATCAAGACATGGCTTTGGGGTATTACATCGGGCCAGGCGACAAAACCACCTGTGGTGGCGAGGTTCTGGAGGGGGACCACAGCTTCAGCTTGTTCGGCCTCATCCATGCTCGCGAAGGTGATTTGGTCAGTTGTGGAAAAGATAAAAAGAGCTACCGGATCCTGGGTGGGGTTTCTCATGTCATCACTGATGGCAGGCGCGTGGCCGGTACACTCGACAGCCTCAGTGGCTGTCCCTGTGAGGCCCGACTGCTTCCCTCGAACTTCGAGGGCAGTTATGTGAACGAACCTTCCGCGCCGCCGGCTGCCAGGAAAACCGCTCAGCCGGCCACACCAACTTCCCCCCGTCCTCCGGCCGCGCCTCGCCCATCCGGGTTTACTTCAGCAGCGAAGACTGCCACGCCTTCCTTTGGCGAACGACCGGGAGTGGTCTGCGAGAACCTCTGGCGCGGCTACCAGCAACGGGTCGAAAACGTCGTGGCGCCGGGCGGCAAGCTGATTACCGACCCGAAAGCGCGCAACAAGGCGATCAACGCCGCCTACGCCCAGCTGTGGCGCCACGACCCGCGTTTCCAGTGGGCCGGCCTTGCGGCCTTTGCCTCCAAGCAGGTGGGCTGCGGCCTGCTGCACGCGGCGGAGTCGATCGACAAGATGCAGACTGAAGAAGAGACGATGCAGCAGTTGAGGGACAGCGCCAGGCAAGGGCTGGTGGGTTTGCTCAGCCCCAGCGAGCGGGAAAAGCGCGCGACAATACGGGAATTTGAACAGCGCCAGCGCGACTACGAACAGGCCAACCGCGACAACCCGGTGTGGGGCTTCACCCATTGGGGAGTCGACAGTGCGTTGCCCCTCGCGCAACGGATGTACCGGTTCGTGCACGAGATGCTGGCGATGGGCAATACCACGCTGTTCCTGGATGTGTATCCGTTGCATGTGTTTTATGCGGAGCGGGGGTTGCAGGCGCTGAAGGCTTGTCTGGATTCACGGAAGAACATCTATGGCACTGGTGAGCATCCGGTGCTGTGGCCGATCGGGCAGGAAGCGCTGAAGTTCGGGACTGACCACAAGGAAGTCCTCCTGGCCTTCGAGGCGATTGATACTGGCAATATCGCGGAAAGTGTCGCGCTTCTTGCCGAACACGAACAGGTCAATATCCTGCAACCGGCGATGTACAACGACACTGGACTGAAATGGTTGCTGCGCGGTAACCATTTCTCCTACGTCACCAACCTTCCTTCCGGGGCTGCTCAGGCCATAGAACTGACCCTGGCCAGTCAGTGCCGTCCCGTCGAGGACGGGCGCACCGTTGGTTTTAGCAACTTTCCCTTCGCCGACCTGGCTGACGTCGAGCGGCGCATGGCCTTCGTGCTTAAAGCCGCGGCGCAGTTTGACGAACTGCTGCAAAGCGACCAGCGCGACCAGATTGAGCAGTCGATTCGGGAGATCGCCGTGGGTGGGGGTGTGCGATGAGCCTGCTGCATCGTGTGGGCTGGTGCCGCTGCTTATTGATGCTGGCAGTCGCGGCCCTCCTGACTGCAGCGGCGATTCAAGCCCTGTCGGATGAACCAGAAATCGCCTTAGTGATTGGTGAGCCATACGAGACCATGCGCCAGCGCTCCAGCGCGAGCATTGGCCCCGCCATACCGGGCCACTCATGGTTCAACGTTCCCAAGTCTGATGCCCGCCTGCGTTTCGTAGATCCTCAATACGGATTTGTAACCCCTTTGGCCCGCTTCTTTACCGTGAGTTTTACTGACGAGAAGGTGAGGAGCGTCCGCATGTCTCCACAAATCGAGCCACTACTGCTCGACGACACCCTCAAGGTCGTACTGGATTTGCAAGACCAGCTGCGCAACACAGGCTGGACAGCCATTCGGCTCAAGGACTACCCATCGTTCGCCGACACGCCGCAATGGCGAGCCCAATTGCGCGATGTGAACAAGGGCGGCACCTCCTATTGGCATGCGCAAGACAAGTATCAAGTGATGCTGGTGGTTCATCGTTTCAAGGACAAAAAGCGTCCCACGGAAGAGCGCTACCTCATCACGCTGGCACTGGCTACACCATGGACGAATCCTTGACCCTGTAGGCGATCTTGCTCCGGGCGGCGTTCCGACGATGGCGGAGCGTCAGTCTGCATCATTGCCGACTGATCCACCGCCATCGCGAGCAAGCTCGCTCCCACAGGTTTTGTGTGTCCCACAATTCAGGTGAATTACATCCTTGCCAACGCCTGTGCCAGATCCGCCCGCAAATCCTCCACATCCTCGACCCCCACCGACAACCGCACCAACCCATCACCAATCCCCAGTTCTGCGCGGGTATCGGGTGGGATGGTGGCGTGGGTCATGATCGCCGGGTGTTCGATCAGGCTTTCCACGCCGCCCAGGCTTTCGGCCAGGGCGAAGATCTGCACGCTTTCAAGGAAGCGTTTGGCGCCGGCCAGGTCGCTGTTGAGGTCGAGGGAGATCATCCCGCCGAAACCGCGCATTTGCCGTTGGGCCAGTTCGTGCTGCGGGTGCGACGGCAGGCCGGGGTAGTAGACCCGTGAGACTTGCGGTTGGCGCTCCAGCCACTGCGCCAGGTCCAGTGCGTTGCTGCAATGCCGTTCCATGCGCAGGGCCAGGGTCTTCACGCCGCGCAGGGTGAGGAAGGCATCGAACGGGCCGGCGATGGCGCCGACGGCGTTTTGCAGGAAGCCCAGGCGCTCGGCCAGTTCGGCGTTCTGCCCGACCACGGCGATGCCGCCGATCACGTCGGAGTGGCCGTTGAGGTACTTGGTGGTCGAGTGCAGCACGATGTCGAAACCCAGCTCCAGCGGGCGCTGGATCCACGGGCTGGCGAAGGTGTTGTCGGCCACGCAGATGATGCCGCGGGCGCGGCAGGTGCGGGCGATGGCGGCGAGGTCGGTGAGGCGCAGCAGCGGATTGCTCGGTGTCTCGACCATGACCATGCGGGTGTCGTCTTGCAGGGAGGCCTCGAACGCCGCCAGGTCGGTCAGGTCGACGAAGCTGAAGCGGTGCCCGGCGCTGCGCTGGCGCACCTTGTCGAACAGGCGGAAGGTGCCGCCGTACAGGTCGTTGCCCGAGACGATGTGCGAGCCGGCGTCGAGCAGTTCGAGCACCGTGGAAATGGTCGCCAGCCCCGAGGCGAAGGCAAAGCCCCGGGTGCCGCCTTCAAGGTCGGCCACGCAGCGCTCCAGCGCCCAGCGCGTCGGGTTGTGCGAACGCCCGTAGTCCAGGCCTTTGTGCACCCCGGGGCTCTGTTGCAGGTAGGTGGAGTTGGCGTAGATCGGCGGCATCAACGCCCCGGTGGATGGGTCTGGCGCTTGCCCGGCGTGGATCACCCGGGTGGCGAAGCCCTGTGGCGGGGTGTTTTTGTCCTGTTGACTCATGGCAGGGATCTCCGCAAATGGTTGAGCATGTCGGTTCGGGTAATCAGGCCGTGGAAGCCCGAGGCATCCTGGATGATCGCCACCAGCCCACGGCCCAGCTCGGCTTCCAGCTCGGCCAGGGTGGCATCGGGGGACAGGGTTTGCAGTTTGTCGGTCATGGCGCTGGAGACGGCCTTGCGAAAGTGCGCAACGTCTTCGTGCACGCCCAGCAGGATGTCGGATTCATCGATGACGCCGACCAGTTGTTTGCCGTTCACCAGCACTGGTAGCTGCGAGACATCCGCCAGGCGCATGCGTTGAAAAGCCGTCAGTAGCGTGTCATCCGGGCCGACGCTGATCACCCGGCCATCCTCGAAGCGCCGCGCGATCAGGTCGCGCAGGTCGCCGTAGTGCTTGCGTTGCAGCAGGCCCTGATCGTTCATCCACTGGTCGTTGTAGACCTTCGACAGGTAACGCGTCCCGGTGTCGCAGACGAAGCTCACCACCCGTTTCGGCTGGGTCTGTTCGCGGCAGTAACGCAACGCCGCCGCCAGCAAGGTGCCGGTCGACGAGCCACCGAGAATACCTTCGGCACGCAGCAGTTGGCGGGCATGGTCGAAGCTTTCTTCGTCGCTGATCGAATAGGCATGGCGCACGCTCGACAGATCGGCAATTGACGGAATGAAGTCTTCGCCAATGCCTTCCACCGCCCAGGAACCGGGGGGGGGGAGGGTGCCACCGCGGCTGTATTCGGCCATCACCGAGCCCACCGGGTCGGCCAGGACCATTTCCAGGTCCGGCTGCACCCGTTTGAAGAAGCGGGTCAGGCCGGTGAGGGTGCCGGCCGAACCGACGCCGACGACGATGGCGTCCACATCATGCTGGGTTTGCGCCCAGATCTCCGGCGCGGTGCTGCATTCGTGGGCCAGCGGGTTGGCCGGGTTGTTGAACTGGTCGGCGAAGAACGCATCGGGAATTTCCGCCGCCAGCCGCGCAGCGACGTCCTGGTAGTACTCGGGATGGCCCTTGCCGACGTCGGAGCGGGTGATGTGCACCTCGGCGCCCATGGCCTTGAGGTGCAAGACCTTCTCGGTGGACATCTTGTCCGGCACCACCAGCACCACGCGGTAGCCCTTGGCGCGACCGACCAGGGCCAGGCCCAGGCCGGTGTTGCCGGCGGTGGCTTCGACGATGGTGCCGCCGGGCTTGAGGCGACCATCGCGTTCGGCGGTATCGATCATGGCCAGACCGATGCGGTCCTTGATCGAGCCGCCGGGGTTCTGGGATTCGAGTTTGAGAAACAGGGTGCAGGGGCCGGTATCGAAACGGCTGACGCGCACCAGAGGTGTATTGCCGATCAGTTCGAGCACGGCAGGACGGGAATTGTCGGGCATGTCATCACTCCTTGCGTAAATCCGCACTGGATGGACAGCAATCCGCGCCGGGTCTTCGCGCCGGTCGCGGGCAATGCATCGCTTGGACCATAGGCCGGGATCGGGTCGACCGCAACCTTGCACGGCCAGTCGGTCACCTCGACGCTTTTTCCTCGCCAGCGACCACAAAAAACATAATTTCGCTATTTCCCGGCTCCGAACAGAATGCGGCCAACACCCTGACACCGATAGCCGAAGCAGAAGAACAACAGTGATCAGAATCGAGGCGGCAGCCATGACCGACCTGAATCAAACCACCTTTCAGAAGTGCACAGCCATGACAGTTGATAAAACCGCAATTGATACGCTTGTTGTTGGCGCCGGCCAGGCCGGTGTGGCCATGAGCGAACACCTGAGCAAGCTCGGTGTGCCTCACCTCGTAGTGGAGCGCAATCGTATCGCCGAAGCCTGGCGCACCGGTCGCTGGGATTCGCTGGTAGCCAACGGCCCTGCCTGGCACGACCGTTTCCCGGGGCTGGAATTCGACGGTCTGGACCCGGATGCCTTCGCCGGTAAAGAGCAAGTGGCTGCGTACTTCGAAGCCTATGCCAAGAAGTTCAACGCGCCGATCCGCACCGGCGTGGATGTGAAAAAAGTCGAACGTAACATCGACCGTCCCGGTTTCACCGTTGAAACTTCCGACGGCGTGATCGAAGCCCGGCATGTGGTGGTCGCCACCGGTCCGTTCCAGCGTCCGGCAATCCCGCCGATTGCCCCCGAAATCGCCGGCATCACCCAGATTCACTCCGCCCAGTACTACAACCCGCAGCAACTGGCCGAAGGCGCGGTGCTGGTGGTGGGCGCCGGTTCCTCGGGGGTGCAGATCGCCGATGAACTGCAACGTTCCGGCAAGCAGGTCTACCTGTCGGTGGGCGCCCACGATCGTCCGCCCCGTGCCTATCGCAACCGTGATTTCTGCTGGTGGCTGGGGGTGTTGGGCGAGTGGGATGCCGAAGCCATGCAGCCCGGTAAAGAGCACGTGACCATCGCCGTGAGCGGTGCCCGTGGCGGCCACACCGTGGACTTCCGCCGCCTGGCTCACCAGGGCATGACCCTGGTCGGCCTGACCCAGGCGTTCAACGGCGCTGTGGTGAGTTTCGAGAATAACCTCGCCGACAACATCCAGCGTGGCGATGAAAACTACCTGGCGCTGCTCGACAAGGCCGACGCCTACATCGAACGCAACGGCCTGGACCTGCCGCTGGAACCCGAAGCCCGGGCCATGCTGGCGGACCCGGATTGCGTGACGAATCCAATCCTGGAGCTGGACCTGCTCAAGGCCGGCGTCACCACCATCATCTGGGCCACCGGCTACTCCACCGACTACAGCTGGCTGAAGGTCGATGCCTTCAAGGAAAACGGCAAGCCTCGGCACCAGCGCGGCGTGTCGGCCGAGCCCGGGGTGTATTTCGTCGGGTTGCCTTGGCAGTCCCGTCGCGGCTCCGCGTTTATCTGGGGCGTCTGGCACGACGCCAAGCACATCGCCGATCACATCGTTAAACAGCACACCTATCTCAACTACCGGGATGCGACCCAGCGTCAAGCCGAAGCCGCCCGTGCACCTCTTCAGAAAGCCAGCCTCATGGGAGTTCGTTAATGCCTACTCATACCCGCATCCGCATGTTCAACACCAAAGACACCTACCCGAACCAGACGCTGGACAACGATTTGTGCCAGGCCGTGCGTGCCGGCAACACCGTGTATGTGCGTGGTCAGGTCGGCACCGATTTCAACGGTCAATTGGTAGGCCTCGGCGATCCGCGTGCCCAGGCCGAGCAGGCCATGCGCAACGTCAAGCAACTGCTCGAAGAGGCGGGCAGCGACCTGAGCCACATCGTCAAGACCACCACCTACCTGATCGACCCGCGCTACCGCGAGCCGGTGTACCAGGAGGTCGGCAAGTGGCTCAAGGGCGTGTTCCCGATTTCCACTGGCCTGGTGGTCAGTGCCCTCGGCCAGCCGCAGTGGCTGATGGAAATCGACGTGATCGCTGTCATCCCTGAATAAGGAGTTCGTCATGACTTTTTCCATCGTGGGTCGCTGCGCCGAGACCGGCCAGCTGGGCATTGCCATCAGCTCTTCGAGCATTGCCGTCGGCGCGCGCTGCCCGTGGCTGCGTGCCGGTGTCGGTGCGGTGTCGAGCCAGAACATCACGCTGCCGGCCCTCGGTCCGCAGATCCTCGATGAACTGGCAGGCGGCTCGGCGCCGCCCCAGGCGCTGGACCACTCATTGACCCGCAACGGCTACAGCCAGTATCGGCAGGTGGCGGTGGTCGATGCCCATGGGCGCACGGCGGTGTTCAGCGGCAACCATGCCCTGGGCATCAATAATGCGGTGGCCGGTGACCAATGCGTGGCGGCCGGTAACCTGCTGGCCAACAGTGGGGTGATCGAGGCCATGGTCGCGGCGTTCGAAAACAGCGAAGGCTGCCTCGCCACCCGGCTGATGAACGCGTTGCAGGCCGGGCAGGATGCCGGTGGCGAAGCCGGCGCGGTGCACTCGGCGGCGCTGTCGGTGGTCGGTGACCTGACCTGGCCGATGGTCGACCTGCGGGTGGATTGGGCGGATGAAAACCCGATCGGCGAGCTGGGCAAGCTGTGGGCGGCCTACGAGCCGCAACTTCAGGATTATCTGACCCGTGCCCTCAATCCGACCCTGGCCCCCGCCTATGGAGTGCCCGGCGATGAGTGAGTTGCGCAGCCGCGCCATGCTCGCGCGATTGATCGGGTTCGCCACGGTCAGCCGCGATTCGAACCTGGAGCTGATCGAGTTCGTGCGTGACTATCTGCACGAACTGGGCGTGGATTGCGAACTGATCTACAACGCCGAGCGGACCAAGGCCAATCTGTTGGCCACGGTCGGCCCGCGTGTGGCCGGCGGCATCGTGCTGTCCGGGCACACCGACGTGGTGCCGGTGGACGGCCAGGCCTGGACGGTCGAACCATTCAGCCTGAGCGAGGCGAATGGCAAGCTTTACGGCCGTGGCACCGCGGACATGAAGGGCTATCTGGCTTCGGTGCTGGCGGCAGTGCCGATGTTTCTCTCCAGCCCTTTGAAGCGCCCGGTGCATTTGGCGTTTTCCTATGACGAAGAGGTCGGCTGCCTTGGTGTGCGCGGTTTGCTGGAAGTGCTGCCCCAGCGCATCCCGGCTCCGGCCTTGTGCCTGATTGGCGAGCCGACCGAACTCAAGCCGGTGCTCGGCCACAAAGGCAAACTCGCGATGCGTTGCCACGTGCGCGGTGCCGCTTGCCATTCGGCCTACGCGCCTTACGGGGTCAATGCCATCGAGCAGGCCGCGCGCCTGATCGGTCGGCTGGGCGACATCGGTGCCACCCTGGCCCGGCCAACTTTGCACGACAAGCGCTTCGATCCGGCGTTCTCGACCGTGCAGGTCGGAGTGATCCAGGGCGGTACGGCGCTGAACATCGTGCCAGCGGACTGCCGTTTCGATTTCGAGATCCGCGCCTTGCCCGACTTCGCCCCGCAAGTGGTCGTCGACGAACTGCAGGACTACGCCGAGCAGACGCTGCTGCCGGCCATGCAGGCCGTGGACACCGATACCGCTATCCGCTTTGAAAAAATTTCCGCCTACCCCGGCCTTGCGACACCCGTCGACAGCGCGGCGGCCCGGCTGATTGCCCAACTGTGCGGCAGCGACGCGTTCAGCACCGTGGCCTTTGGCACCGAAGGCGGGCTGTTCGATCAGGCCGGCATTCCTTCGGTGGTCTGCGGTCCCGGCAGCATGGACCAGGGGCACAAGCCCGATGAATTTGTCAGCGTTGTCCAGATGGCGGCCTGTGACCGCTTGATGGATCGCCTGGCGGCTTACTTGAGTGAATCCGAACACCCATAACAACAACGGGCCGACAAGCCCCGAGGAAGCGATCCATGTCCAGATCCTTGCGTTGCAGTGTTCCGTTTGCCCTGGCGTTGCTCAGTGCCAGTGTGTGGGCGGCCCCCCAGGACCTCACCGTGATTTCCTTCGGCGGTGCTACCAAACAGGCCCAGGATAAGGCCTATTTCCAGCCCTTCAACGCCAGTGGCGCGGGCAACATCATCGCCGGTGAGTACAACGGCGAGCTGTCGAAGATCAAGGCCATGGTCTCCGCCGGTCACACCAGTTGGGACGTGGTAGAAGTCGAAAGCCCCGAGCTGCTGCGCGGCTGCGAGGAGGGCCTGTTCGAGAAGCTCGATCAAGGACGCTTCGGTGACTCGGCGAACTTTGTGCCCGGTGCGCTGACCGAGTGCGGGGTGGCCACTTACGTCTGGTCGATGGTCATGGCCTACGACCAGAGCAAGCAGGCCAAGGCGCCGCAGTCCTGGGCAGACTTCTGGAACATCGCCGACTTCCCGGGCAAGCGTGGCCTGCGCAAGAGCGCCAAGTACACCCTGGAAATCGCCTTGCTGGCCGACGGGGTCAAGGCGGACGATGTGTACAAGGTCTTGAACACCCCGCAAGGCGTGACGCGGGCCTTTGCCAAGCTCGACCAGATCAAGCCGAACATCCAGTGGTGGGAGGCGGGCGCCCAGCCAGCGCAATGGCTGGTGGCCGGGGACGTGGTGATGAGCGCGGCCTACAACGGCCGGATCGCCTCGGCGCAGAAGGAAGGCATGAAGCTGAGCATCGTCTGGCCGCAGAGCCTGTACGACCCGGAATACTGGGCGGTGGTCAAAGGCACGCCGAACAAGGCATTGGCGGAAAATTTCATTGCATTTGCCAGCCAGCCGCAGACGCAAAAAGTCTTCTCCGAAACCATCCCCTACGGGCCGGTGCATCGCCAGACCCTGCCATTGCTGCCCAAGGCCGTGCAGGAGCAACTGCCGACCGCCGAGGCCAACCTGGCCGGTGCGCGGGCCGTGGACGCGGAGTTCTGGGTCGACCATGGCGAAGAGCTTGAACAGCGCTTCAATGCCTGGGCTGCGCGCTGACACAGGCACCGCATAACCCCTGTAGGAGCGAGCTTGCTCGCGATGAGGCCATCAGCTTCAACATCTTCGTTGACTGATGCACCGCCATCGCGAGCAAGCTCGCTCCCACAAAAAAGCCTGGTGCAAAACCTCGGGTTCAAACTTTGCCGCCTTCGCGCAGTGGTGATGGCAGTCAGTTAAAACACAGGACCCTGTGGGAGCGAGCTTGCTCGCGATGAGGCCATCAGATCCAACATCTTCGTTGACTGATGCACCGCCATCGCGAGCAAGCTCGCTCCCACAAAAAAGCCTGGTGCAATACCTCGGGTGCAAGCTTTGCCGCCCTCGCGCAGTGGTGATGGTGATCAGTTAAAACGCAGAGCCCCTGTGGGAGCGAGCTTGCTCGCGATGAGGCCATCAAATCCAACATCGTCGTTGGTTGATACACCGCCATCGTCGGAACGCCGCCCGGAGCAGGCTCGCTCCCACAAAAAAGCCGGGTGCAATACCTCGGGCACACCGGGTTGAAATGATTGTGTAAATCGGGATGGTCGTTTGCCGGGCGTATCGCTATGCTCAGCGAGTTTGCCAAACGCCAATGATAACAATCACAGTGAAACCATGAGCCAATCAGACACGCGAGCGACTGTTCTAGCGCTGTATCCGGAAGACTCCCGCGAGGCCGCGGCATTGCTCAAGCAGGCAGTGCCGCTGATGGTTCGTCACAACATTCCGCCCAACCCGGTGCATTACGCGCTCTGGTACACCTACAGCAAGGGCCAGGAGCCGGAGCTCAACCGGCAACTGGACCGGGTGGTCAACGACTTTGACTATTTTCCGCCGGAGTCCGCCACCAAGCTGTTTCGCGAGTACATCATCCGCGATGAACTGGCGGATGCCCGCTCCGGGCAGCAGGATGCGATCAACCTGGTCGACGACATGGAGCGCGATGTTTCGCGCAGCGTGCAAGGCAACCAGAACTTCCAGGCCAGCCTTGGCCAATACCTGCAGATGCTCGAAGAACCCGCCGACGAGCGCTTGCCGAGCATCCTGATCCAGCTGCAACAAAGCACTCGGCTGATGCAGGGGCAGCAGGAGCATTTCCTCGCCCAGTTGCAGTCGGCGCAGCATGAAATCAAAAGCCTGCGGGACAAACTCGAACGCGCCCAACTGGCGGCGACCCTCGATGGCCTGACCGAATTGCTCAACCGCTCCACCTTCAACCGCCAGCTTGAACAGGCCATGGGCAACGTGGCGAGGGGTGTGGCGCTGGTGATGCTGGATATCGATCACTTCAAGCAGTTCAACGACCAGTACGGCCATCCCTTGGGTGACCGCGTGCTGCAGCATGTCGCCCGGGTGTTGCGCGATTCGCTGCCCGAAGAAGCGTTCGCGGCGCGTTATGGCGGCGAGGAGTTCTGCGTGGTGCTCAAGGATTGCCCGGATATGGCGGCCGCGGGCGCTTTTGCCGAGCGCCTGCGCCTGAAAATCCAGTCGCTGCGGGTCAAGGCCCGGGGCACCGACACGGTGCTGGACACCATCACCGCATCGTTTGGCGTGGCCCATGCGCAAACTGGCGACACACCGGAAAGCCTGCTGACCCGCGCCGACGATGCGCTGTACCAGGCCAAGCGCAACGGGCGCAATCAGGTACGTCAGCAGCCTGACGTAGCGGTCGGGGCCGTTTAGCCGAGGATGAAGTAGACCTTGCGCACCGTCGTGAGGTTTTCCCAGGTGCCGTTGAATCCGCTGGCGACCACGAAGGAATCACCGGGGCCGAACGTGCGCGCGACGCCCTCGGCATCGGTCAGGCGCACGCTGCCTTCAAGGATGTGACACAGCTCGTCGTAATCGCACTGACAGCGCTCGCGGTGCGGTCCCGCCTCCCAGATGCCGGCCACGGCGTTTTTTCCGGGCTGCACAAAGTGCCGCCAACTCTTGCTGCGGTAAGGCGCGTCAACCACGGCCGGGTCGTTGATTTCAGTTTCACGGGGAGCAAGGTCGCTGGCGAAGTCGATGACGTGCCGGGGCAGGGCTGTGGACATGGTGGTCTCCGGATCAGGAATCGAAACCGATGCCAAAGGCATCGAAGGTCTTGAGCAGCAGGTCGCGGTGACCGTCGCGGTCTTCGCGCGCCAGTGAACGCTGGGCCAGTTTCACACCTACATAACGCAAGGGTTCGGGCGGAAAGCGGAACGGCGCCTTGGACGTCATCAGCAGTTCGGTACGTTCGGTGCGCTCGCCGGCCAGCAGGTCGAGCATGTTCAGCGCGGCGAAGCGGCTGGCGGACACCCCTTGCCCGGTGAAGCCCAAGGCATAGGCGACGCGGCCCTGGTGCTCGCATCCGGTGAACATCGTGGTGCGTGCGGAGGTGTCGATGATGCCGCCCCAGGCATGGCTGAAACGCATATCGCCCAGGGCCGGGAAGGTCTGTTGGAATTGTTCGGCCAGGCGCTGGAAGCTTTGCGGGCGCTGGGTCAGGGCCTCGTCGCGGCGCCCGCCGAAATGGTAGATGGCATCAAAGCCGGCCCAGAGAATGCGGTTGTCGGCGGTCTTGCGCAGGTAGTGGAACTGGTTGCCGGCGTCGGCGATGCCGTAGCGGCCGGTCCAGCCGATGGCTTGCAGCTGTGCATCGCTCAGGGGTTCGCTGACCAGGCTGTAGTCGTAGACCGGGATCACGCTCGATGCCAGATGACCGAGCAGTGGCGGGGCGATGTTGGTGGCGAGGGCGATTTTTCCGGCGGTCACTTCGCCGCTTTCTGTACGCAGGCGCAGGTTGTCTTTGTCCGCTCTCAGTTGCAGGACCGGGCTGTTTTCGAACAGTTGAATGCCTTGCTCAAGGCAAATGCGGCGCAATTCAGCGGCCATTTTCGCCGGGTTGAGCAGGGCGTAATTGGGCTCGAACAGGCCGGCCGCATACGCCGGTGAATCAAGCTGGTGTGCCAGATCGCTGCCTTCCAGCCACTGGCAGTCGATGTTGAACCGCGCATAGTTGCGCTGCATCGAGCGCAGCCCATCGACCTGCCACGGCTGGCTGGCGACGTTGAGCTTGCCCTGGCGTTCGAACTCGACGTGCATGCCGAAGCGTTGCAGGTCGGCGGCCAGTTCGTCGAGGTTCTGCCGGCCGAGGCGGATCAGTTGCTCTGCTTCATTCGGCCAGCGCTTGAGTGCGTTGGAGACGCCATGGGAAATGCTCGGCGCGCAGAAACCACCATTGCGCCCACTGGCCTCACCGCCACAGCGTCGTGCCTCGATGATCGCGATGCTCAGCCCGGGGTTGCGCTGGCGCGCCAATAGCGCGGTCCACAATCCGGTAAAGCCACCACCGACCACCACCAGATCGAACTGCATGGACCCGCTGACGGCGGGCGCGGCGGGCGGTGGGGTAACGGTGTCCTGCCAAAAGGGGTGAGGCAGGGCACGGTCAAGCGCATCGAGACGCGATGGGACATTCATGCTGAAACTCCGGCGGTGTGTCGGGCAGCGACGATTGCGTTCGGTTGCCCGACGGTTTTTGTTGTTTTGGCTAGAGGTCTGGCAGCGCAAGAATCGCGCGGGCGGCAATGTCGGTGCCGCGGGTCGCTTGCATGCGCTCGCTGAACGATTTGAGGCGTTGTTTCATCGCTTGGTCGGCCAGCAGCTGTTCGAGGGCGGCGGGCAGGGCGGCCAGGGGATCGGCAAAGCGCGGCAGGTAGCGGCCGACGCCGACTTCCTCGGCGCGGGCGGCGTTGTCGTGGCCGTCCCAGCAATAGGGAATGATCAGCGACGGCAAGCCGAAATACAGCGCTTCACAGAAGCTGTTGTTGCCGCCGTGGTGGATGAACAACTGACATTCCTTGAGCACCGCCGGCTGGGCAAACCAGCTGTCGAGGTACACGTTGTCCGGCACGGTGGTGTACATGTCGCGGTAGGCGCCGACGTTGACCAGGAAGCGGTACGGCAAGGTTTCGATAGTGCTGATCAGGCGCTTCATCATTCCGGTGTCGGCGGCGCCAAGGCTACCGAAGCTGAGGTAGATCAGCGGCGCGTCGTTGTGCCGTGGAAAGTCCGGGACGATGTACGGCGCTTCGCGGCGTACGCAACCGTCGAGGTACACGTAGCGCTGCGGGTCCAGTGCTTGCTGGCGCTCATAGCGCACTGGCGTCGGTGACAGCAGCAGGTTCAGCCATGGCGAGTCAGTGAGGAACTGCCCCGCTGGGCACGGCGCGGTGCCGTTGCCGAGGAGAAATTGCGAAAAGCGTTCATGGGCCGGTGCGACAGCCTTCAGGTACTGCTCGGTGTAGCGTTCGCAGGCCTGGGGGTCGCTGGCCAGGCACCCGGACAGGTACGGTGGAACGTTGGCATCCGGCAGTTCGGTTTCGGCGCAGGACACCACTCGCACCCAGGGGCAACCGGCGTTGGCGATGGCCGGGAACATCACCACGTTGTCGAGCACGATCACGTCGGGCTTGAGGCGGCCGAGCAACTGCTGCAAGGGTTTTTCCGCTTCGATCGCGGTGTCGATGATGGCTTCCCAGGCCGGCGCCACGTAGCTGTCGATCTGTGCCAGCGGGGTCTGGTCGAAGTAGGGAATGCTGCGCTCGATGAAGCGCTCCCAGTAGTGCTGGTGTTCCGCCGCCGACAACGGGCTCGCTTGCGGAATCGGGTATTCGTCGAAACCGTATTCGGCGAACAGCCCCTGGAAATGTTCATGGCAGATGAACACCGGCCTGGCGCCCAGTTCACGCAGCGACTGAGCGATACCAATGCAGTTCAAGGCCGCGCCGAAACTGGCTTCGGGAAACAGGGCGATCAGTTTTTGTTTTTGCATGGCGAGGGACTGTCCATGGCGGGTCAGACCCGCCGCTCCTGAAGGTGTTTTTGATGCTGTCTTATTTTCAAAAAAAAATCATCATGTTTTTTGCAAGCCGGTTAGCGACGCCCGAACAGATGACTTTGCGGGATGCCACGGTTGGCGGTTTGCGGGCGTTGCGCGGCGCTCAGGCGCAGGTGCAGGCGCAGCAGGTCGGCGGCGATCTCCATCTGCCCGCGTTCGATCTGCGCGATGATCTGCAGGTGTTCGCGCAGGGCCTCTTGCAGGCGGTGCACGCTCACCGAGGGCAGCAGGTTCGGCAGGCGCCGCAGGCCCTGATGCTGGAGCAGGGCGTCGCTGATGAAGCGGTTGCCGCAGCTCTGGGCCAGCAGTTCGTGGAAGCTGATGTCCAGTTCGCGAAACTGTTGGATATCGAAATCTTCCACGGGGCGGGCCAGCAGGCTTTGGGTGGCGCTGCGCAACAGCGCCAGGCGTTGCGGGTCGGCGTTGAAGCTGGGACTGAGCAACGCTTCAGGTTCGAGAATCAGGCGGAATTTCAGGCTTTCTTCGAGGGCTGCCAGGCTGTTCAGTGACGGGCGAAACAGCCAGGACTGACCGGGGCCGCGCTCGATGGCCTGGTTTTCGCTCAATTGCTGCAGGGCCTTTTGCGCCGCCGGCCGGCCGATGTCGTAGCGGCGCATCAGTTCGCTGATGCTGATGCTGTCGCCCAGGCGCCCGGCCATGCGGTCGCGCAGCACCGAGGCGGCCAGTTCTTCTTCTTCGGCCTGGGGCAGGGCGGCATTGAAGGTCTGGCCGGCCGGGGGGGCCAGCAGGGTGTAACCCTTGCCCGCTTCATGGCTCAGCAGGTTTTCTTCGAGCAGCACTTTCAGCGCGCCGCGAATCAGCGTGCGCGAGACCTGGAAGGTCCGGGCCAGGGCCTGTTCGGCCACCGGGTCACCGGCCACCAGGCCGCTTTCCTGGGTGTGCTCGAGGATGCGCCGGGCCAGTTCCAGGTGATTGGTGCGCGGTTTTTTTTCGGCTGTCGTGCTCAAGCGTGTTTTCTCGTTGTGATCCGCTGTCGGACTCAGGTGCTCATCTTATGTCATGCGCCGGCGAAGCGTCAGGCCGTAAAAAAAGCGTTGACATCTTTTGATACTGGTCCTAATTTCTAAAAAAAAACACCAGCAATCGTTTCTCGTTTTGCCGTACTGCCTTCGAACACAACAATAAACAATCGTCGGGTGAGTATTTATGAGCAAGCTGAATGATCTTCTGTGCGTGGGATTGGCCGTTTCCCTGGCGATCGCTTCACAGGCTGCAAGTGCGAAAGATATGGTGATTTCCATCTGGGACGGCTACATGGCCCCGGATGCGCTGGAGAAGTTCAAGGCTGCCAGCGGTGTGGACGTCGACAAGGCGCTGCACGCCACCAACGAAGAAATCATGGGCAAGCTGATGGCCTCCGGTGGTGAAGGGTACGACGTGGTGTTCGTCTCCTCGCCTTTCGCCGAAGTCCTGCACAAACAGGGGCTGCTGGCGGACATCGATCCGGTCAAGGTCCCCAACCTGAAAAACCTCTACCCCGAAGCCACGCACCTGGAGTATGACCAGGGCAACCGGTTCTCCGTGCCTTACACCTGGGGCACTACCGGCATCTGCTACCGCTCCGACAAGGTGACGCCGGCGCCACAGAGCTGGAACGAGCTGCTCAATCCGAGCGATGCGCTCAAGGGCAAAGTGACGATGCTCGCCACCGACCGCTGGATGCTCGGCGCCGGTTTCCTCGCCAAGGGCTGGTCGGTCAACGACAGCGACCCCGCGCAAATCGCCGCGGTTCGCGATCAACTGATCGCCACCAAGAAACGCATTCTCTCCTTCGACGACACCACCTTCTACTCCAAGCTGGCCTCCGGCGAATCGCTGATGGCCCACGCCTGGGACGGCTGGTGCAACTACGGCACCCAGGCCAACGCGGCGATCAAGTTCGTGGTGCCCAAGGAAGGTTCCGACCTGTGGGTGGACACCATGGTCGTGTTGAAAAGCTCGAAGCACCAGGACGAAGCCTTCAAGTTCATCAACTTCATGCTGGCCAGGGAAAACCACGCCTGGGTCGCTGAAAACATCCTCTACAAAGTTCCCAACCAGGCGGCCATGGCCGGGTTGTCCGCTGACTTGCTCAAGCAATACCCCAACCTGACCATCGCCCCCGCCGAGCTGCTGAAAATGGAGCAATTGCGCGATCTGGGCGGCACCACGCAAAAGGCCTACACCCGCGCCGTCACCGAAATCATGGCGGCGCAGAACTAACGCCACGTCGATCCGAGGCATGCCCGGCATGCCTCGCCACACTCGCAAGCCGCCTCTGTCCTGAGGCGGGAGGATAGGGTTAATGAGTGCTTTGCATGCTGACAGGCGCCTGTCGGCCTGGCTTCTTGCGCCCGGCTTCGGCTGGCTGCTGATGTTCCTGGTGATTCCGTGCCTGTTGGTGCTGGTCTACAGCTTCGTTGAACGTGGCGCCTATGGCGGCATCGACTGGTTGTTCACCTGGGAAAACTACCAGCGCGCGTTCGATCCGCTGTACCTGGGCATCCTGCTCAAATCGGCGAAGATCGCCGGGCTGGCCACAGTGTTCGCGGTGTTGATCGGCTACCCGGCGGCCTATGCGATTGCCCGTGCGCCACGGCGGCGTCAGGCGGTGTATCTGTTTCTGGTGATGCTGCCGTTCTGGAGCAATTACCTGATCCGCACCTACGCCTGGATCGTCCTGCTCAACCGCGAAGGCCTGATCAATCGCCTGCTGCAAATGCTCGGCTACAGCGGCGAACCCATCAGCCTGCTGTACACCGAATCGTCCGTGGTGCTGGGGCTGGTCTACAACTACATCCCCTTTGTGATCCTGGCGATTTTCTCGTCGCTGTCGCGGATCAATAACGAATTGTGGGATGCCTCGAAAGACCTCGGCGCCTCGGGCTGGATGACCTTTCGCCGGATCATCCTGCCGCTGAGCGTGCCGGGTATCGCGGCGGGCGCGGTGTTTGTGTTCGTGCTGAGCATCGGCAACTTCATCACTGCCGACCTGCTGGGCGGCAAGCAGGTGCAGATGGTCGGCAACCTGATTTATTCGCAATTCCTCACGGCGCGGGACTGGCCGTTCGGTGCGGCGCTGAGCTTCTTCCTGATCGCGATCATGTTGATCCTGTTGTTCATCCAGGCCCTGGTGGCCCGTCGTGCAGAAGGGGCGCGCTCATGAGTCAGTCTCGTTCTGTCAGCGCCACCGTGCTGGGTTCGCACCTGGGGCTGGTGTACGCCTTCTTATATATACCGATCCTGGTGCTGATCCTGCTGTCGTTCAACAAGTCCGGATTGCCTACCGCCTGGGGCGGCGTATCGCTGAAATGGTACGCGGCACTGGCGCACAACACGGCGATTCTGTCAGCGGCGCTCAACACCCTGATCGTTGCCTTGTCGGCGACCTTGATTGCCTGTGTGCTCGGCACGTTCCTGGCGCTGGGTATCGAGTTGCGCCGCAAGGGCAACGACAAAGGCCAGGTGGTCGACACCTTGCTGATGGCGCCGATGATCATCCCCGACATCGTGCTGGCGATTGCGCTGTTGAGTTTCTTCAACCTGCTCAAGGTCGGCCTGGGGCTGCACTCGATCATCATCAGCCACGCGGTGTTCAACATTGCCTTCGTCTGCGCGGTGGTGCGCACGCGGCTCAAGCACTTTGACTATTCGATCCTCGAAGCCTCGATCGACCTGGGCGCGAGCTGGTTCACCACCTTGCGTCGGGTACTGCTGCCGGTGATTTTCCCCGGTGTGCTGGCCGGTGGGTTGCTCTCGTTCACCCTGTCGGTGGACGAATTCATCATCGCCTTTTTCAACTCCGGCTCCGGCCAGGCCTCGACCACGTTGCCCATGCAGATCTACGCCATGATCCGCTTTGGCGTCACCCCGGAAATCAATGCTCTGGCGACGCTGGTGATGCTGGTCAGCATCACCGCGCTGCTGGCTTCGCAGCGTCTCAACAAGGCTCCTCGCACCCATGAATAATTCTTCCGCGGTACTGATCCTGGATAAGGTCAGCAAGTCCTATGGCAACGGCCTGGCGGTCAACGAGGTGTCGCTGAGCATCCGCGAGAACGAGTTCTTCGCGCTGCTCGGTCCGTCGGGCTGCGGCAAGACCACGCTGCTGCGCATGCTCGCCGGTTTCGAGACCCCCAGCGGTGGTTGCATCTACCTGGACGGCAACGACATCTCGCCGCTGCCGGCTAACAAGCGCCCGCTGAACCTGATGTTCCAGTCCTACGCGCTGTTCCCCAACATGACCGTGCGCAAGAACATCGCCTACGGCCTGGAAATGGAGCGCCTGCCGGAATCCGAAATCCGCCGCCGGGTCGATGAAGTGCTGAGCACCGCGCAACTGGGTGAGCTGGCCGAGCGCAAGCCCGATCAGCTTTCCGGCGGCCAGCGTCAGCGGGTGGCATTGGCCCGGGCGCTGGTCAAGCGTCCGCGGGTATTGTTGCTCGACGAGCCCTTGGGCGCCCTCGACAAAAAGCTGCGGGAAAAGATGCAGCTGGAACTCAAGCGCCTGCAGCACGAGAGCGGCATCACCTTCATCATCGTCACCCACGACCAGGAAGAAGCCCTGGTGATGTCCGACCGCATGGCAGTCCTGGATGGCGGCAAGGTCTGCCAGTGCGGCAGCCCGACCGAGCTCTACGAAAACCCCAACAGCCGTTTTGTCGCCAACTTCATCGGCGTCAGCAATCTGCTCGAAGGCGTGCGCTCGGGCCCGCACTCGGTGCGGGTCAACGGCCACGAGTTGAGCGTCGAAACCGATGCGCCTTCGGTGAGCGGCCAATCCGTCGCCGTGGTGGTGCGCCCCGAACGCCTGCAAGTGCTGACGGAGCAGGGCGGCGATTGCGCCAATCAGGTCAGCGGCAAGATCGTCGAAGTCGCCTACCACGGCCTCGACACCAACCTGCACGTGCAGACCCCCCTCAGCGACAAGCCGCTGATCGTGCGCGTGCCGTCCTCACAGTTTGAATTCGCCCATTTTGCAATCGACACGACCATCCGGCTGGGCTGGCAGGCCCGGCATGCCCGCGTATTGACGCGCTGAACAATAAAAAGACCAGGCAGGAGCAGCACTCGATGAAACAGAAAGTGATCGCATTCTTCCCCGAAGCCGCCTACGGCCCGGCCCTGAACTCAGTGGGTATCGCCCAGGCCTGTGAAGCCCTGGGGCACAAAGCGGTGTTCCTCACCGACCCGGGCATGAGCGGTGTCTACGCCGGTTATGGTTTTGAAGAGCACATGGTCAACATGTCGGCACCGATGCCGGCCGAAGAGATGGCCCGCTACTGGGTGGATTTCATCAACGGCCACATCCCGAACTTCCGCAAGTCGCCGCTCGACCAGATCGACAACTACGTCAAGGAATGCTGGGCCGCCATCGTCGAAACCGCCAAGTGGGCGCAAAAGGACCTGCCGGCGGTGCTGGACAAGGTCAAGCCCGACCTGATCTGCGTCGACAACGTGATCCTGTTTCCGGCGATCAAGCAATACGGCAAGCCCTGGGTGCGGATCATTTCCTGCTCGGAAAACGAGATCGAAGACCCGGATATCCCGCCGCACCTGTCGGGCATGAGCATCGACGACAAGGCTGGCCACGCGCTATTCCGCCAGCGTTTCGAAGAAGTGGTCGGGCCGATCCACGACGACTTCAACCAGTTCCTCCAGGCCCATGGCGAGCAGCCGTATCCGCTGGGTACCTTCTTTGAAGCCTCGCCGTTCATGAACCTGCTGCTGTACCCGGATGCGGTGAAGTTCGACCGGCGCCACCCATTGCCGGCCGAGCGCTTCCATTACCTGCAGGGTTGCGTGCGCCACGACACGCCCTACGAGATTCCGCAGTTTCGCGCCCACAACGACAAGCCGCTGCTGTACGCCAGTTTCGGCAGCCTCGGTTCCGGCGATGTCGAGCTGCTCAAGCGTCTGATCGAGGCGGTGGGCAAGCTGCCTTACCGGGCGCTGTTCAACGTCGGCGAGCACCTCGACGAGTACCCGGACCTGCCGGACAACGTGCAGATTTCTAACTGGTTCCCGCAGCCATCGGTGATTGCCCAGGTCGACGCGGTGATCCACCACGGCGGCAACAACAGCTTCACCGAGTGCCTGTTCTTCGGCAAACCGGCGATCGTCATGTCCTACGTCTGGGACGGCCACGACAACGCCATGCGCGCCGAAGAAAGCGGCCACGGCTTCAAGCTCGACCGCTACGAATGGAGCGAAGAACAGCTGGCGGAAAAACTCCACGCGTGCCTCAACGACGAGGCGATGCGCCAACGCCTGCAGCGCACCAGCGCGCAGATGCAATCGCGCAAGGGGCCGCAAGACGCGGCTGCAATTCTCGACAAGGTGCTCAACGATGCCTGATTCATCCACCACGGCGGGTATCACGCCGTACCTCGAAGCCGTCAGCAGCCGCACCGACCTGGTGGACTGGGGCGTGCAGAGCGACGCCGTCGAAGGCGTCTCGCATTCCAGCGGCCGCTTGCTGTTCAAGGGCCCGGACAACAGCCCGGAAAGCGGATTGTGGGTGTGCACCCCCGGGCGCTGGCGGTTGTCGATTCCCCGGGATGAGCTGTGCCATTTCATCGCGGGGCACGCCACTTACCGTAACGACAACGGCGAAGTGATAGAGGTCCGTCCCAACACCCTGGTGCTGTTCCCGGCCGGCTGGACGGGCGAATGCAACGTCCGCGAAACCCTGCGCAACGTGTACATGCTGGCTTGAACCTGATGCTGAACGGTTAAAAGGCGAAACCTGTGGGAGCGAGCTTGCTCGCGATGGCGGCGGGTCAGTCAACGTTGATATTGAATGTTATTGCGCCATCGCGAGCAAGCTCGCTCCCACAAGGATCGCGGTGTCTGATCGGCATTGGGCCAACGGACTTTTTTGGAGAAAAACAATGACTACCCCGTTTCTGTACGACCCGCTGAGCATCACCGACGTCAAGGATTGGGGCGTGATCCCGACCATGCTCGAAGGCGAATCCCGTGTTTCCGGCGTGGTGCTGCACAAAGGCCCCGAAGGCCAGTCCGAATGCGGTATCTGGATCTGCACCCCGGGCAAGTGGTTCTGCCATGTGACCAGCGACGAGTTCTGCCACTTTCTCGAAGGCCGCTGCACGTACGTCCACGAGTCCGGCGAGGTGATCGAGATCAGGCCGGACACCGCCGCCTTCTTCGGCAAGGACTGGAAGGGTGTGTGCACCGTCCACGAGACCATCAAAAAGGTCTACATGATCCGGTGACTGCCATGACAGATGCACTGGCGTCATTGCCAACCCGTGAAGATCTGCGCGCCGCCTTTCTGGCCCGCGCCGGTCACGCCGGGACCTTGCTGGTCGCTTTGCCGGCGGATGCTTCGACCCGGCGTTATTTCCGCCTGGAGGGCGCCGGCCTGTTGCTGATGGATTCGCCCCCCGACAGTGAGCCCATCGGCCCGTTCGTGCGCATCGCCCGGCAGTTGCAGGGGCTGGGCCTGTCCGCGCCGGCCTTGCT
Source organism: Pseudomonas monachiensis (assembly GCF_047345015.1). Classification (NCBI taxonomy): domain Bacteria; kingdom Pseudomonadati; phylum Pseudomonadota; class Gammaproteobacteria; order Pseudomonadales; family Pseudomonadaceae; genus Pseudomonas; species Pseudomonas monachiensis. The sequence continues at coordinate 3,566,774 of NZ_CP178857.1, read as the reverse complement.
GGAAGTGGACGAAGCGGCGGGGCTGGCGTTGATCGAGGATTTCGGTCGCGACACCTACACCCGGCTGCTGCTGGCCGGGCATTCGGAGTCGCAGCTGTATCACCTGGCGGTCGATACGCTGGTGGCCTTGCATCGCGCTGCGCCAGCCACGGAACTGGCGCCTTACGACGGGCAGCGACTGGCGGACGAGTACGCATTGTTTATCGACTGGTACGTGCCGCTGCTGATCGGCAAGGACGCGGCGCAAGACCTGCGCGATGAGTATCTGGCGTTGTTCGCCGACACTTGTCGCGATGTCGCAAAACGCCGTGAAGCCTTGGTGCTGCGCGACTTTCACGTCGACAACCTGATGCTGTTGCAAGGCCGCGAAGGTGTCGCCGCCTGCGGCTTGCTGGATTTCCAGGACGCCCTGGTCGGGGCGGCGGCCTATGACCTGATGTCGCTGCTCGAAGACGCCCGGCGCGATGTGCCCGAGGCACTGCGCGAGGCACTGATCAGCCATTACCTGTTGCAGCGCCCGGAGCTGGATGCGCCGGGTTTTCTTGAAGATTACCGGTGCCTGGCCGCCCAGCGTCACGCCAAGGTGCTGGGGATTTTCGTGCGCCTGGCCGGCCGTGACGGCAAGCACGGTTACCTGGCGCATTTGCCGCGCACCCTGGGTTTGTTTGTCCGCGCCCTGGACGCCGAGGCCTTTGCGCCCCTTCGCCAATGGCTCGACCGGCACGTGCCCGACTGGCGTGAAGAGCTGCCCGCCGCGACCCTGGCGACGTTGCGTGAAACCCCTTATCGATTGGTTCAAGGATCATCCCATGGCCACGTTCAACACTGACACCGCATTGCGTTTCATCAATTCTGAATTCCTGCCGCTGACCGATGGCCGTGTGCGCGAAGTGCTCGACCCGGCGACCCTGCAACCGGTCGGGCAAGTCGGCGTGTGTGGCGAAACCGATGTGCAGACCGCCACCGATGCCGCCACCGCCGCGCAACGCCAATGGCGCCTGATCGATGCGAAAAGTCGCGCCGCGCGCTTGCATCAGCTGGCCAATGCCATTGAGCAGAACCTGGCCTGCAACCGTGAAGTCGCCCGCCTGATGACCCTGGAGATGGGCAAGCCGTTTCCCGAAGCCATGGGCGAACTGGCCAACTGCGCGCCGATCTTTCGCTACTACGCGGAGATGGCCCGGGACGATGCCGGCAAGGTCGCCGGCACCACGCAGATCGGCTCCTTCCAGCATGTGCGTTACGAGCCGTACGGCGTCAGCGTGCACATCATGCCGTTCAACTTTCCGATCCTGCTGATGTGCTGGACGGTCGCCGCGTCGCTGGCGGCGGGCAATGCCTGCATCATCAAGCCGGCGGAAGCCACGACCCTGTGCACCCTCAAGTTCATGGAGCATTTCACCGCGTTGCTGCCGGGGCTGGTGTCTTGCGTGCCGGGCGATGCAGTCACCGCGCAATTGCTGGTGCAGTCGGATCAGACCCACGCGGTGGCCTTCACCGGCAGCGTGGCCGCAGGCAAGGCGGTGGCCGTGGCCTGCGCCGAACGGATGAAACCTTGCGTGATCGAGGCCGGTGGCAGCGATCCGTTGATCATCTCCAGGTATGCGCCACTGGACGTGGCGGCGGCGGGGGCGGTGACGGCGGCGTTCCACTTGAGCGGGCAGATCTGCACGTCGGCCGAGCGCTTCTACGTCGTCGATGAAATCCATGACGAGTTTGTCGCGAAGTTCGCCGAGCGCACCCGCGCCCTGCGTATCGGTCATGGCCTGGAACGCTCGGAGATCGGGCCGATGGTCAGCGAGGCGGCACGCAACAAGGTCATGCGCCTGGTCGATGACGCCGTGGCCAAGGGCGCGACAGTGGTGTGCGGCGGGCGGATTCCACCCGGGCACAGCGTCGGCTGGTTCTATGAGCCCACCATCCTCACCGGCGTGACCGGTGATATGGCGATTCTGCAGGAAGAGTGCTTCGGCCCGGTGGCGGCGATCTGCCGGGTCAGCGATTTCGACGAGGCGGTGCGCTTGGCCAACGATTCGCCGTTCGGCCTTGGCGCCTCGCTGTTTTCCACCGACCTGGCCGAAGCTATGGAAGCCGCCGAGCGTCTGGAGGCGGGGATGGTCTGGGTCAACAATCCGCTGATCGACAACGATGCGCTGCCGTTCGGTGGCTGGAAGATGTCCGGCCTTGGGCGCGAGCTCGGGCGCCAGGGGCTGGAAGCGTTCCGCCGCTCGAAAATGGTCATCATCGACCACCAGCCGAAAATCCAGGACTGGTGGTATCCCTACGCCGACGACGTGTTCTATCGCGATCCGGCCTGAAGCCGTGATGCACACAGGAGGATCGTGATGAGCGACAACATTGGCTGGCCGACCCTGGCGGTGATTCTCGCGGCCGGGCAGGGCACGCGCATGCGTTCGCCGCTACCCAAGGTCTTGCACCCGGTGGGCAACCGGCCGCTGCTCGGCCATGTGCTGGCGGCGGTGGCGACGGCGGGCATCGAGCAACGGGCGGTGGTGGTGGGCGCCGGCGGCGGGCAGGTGGCCGAGTACCTGCAACAGGTGGCACCGACGGCGCAGGTGTTTACCCAGCACGAACAACTGGGCACGGCCCATGCGTTGCTGGCGGCCCGGCCTGCACTGCAGGCTCACGAGCAGGGTTGTGTGTTGGTGCTGTTTGGCGATTCGCCGTTGATCACCCCGCAGACCCTGAACCGTTTGCGTCGGGCGCTGATAGACGGCGCAGCGGTGGCGGTGGCGGGTTTCCATGCCCGGCAACCGGGACCCTATGGGCGATTGCTGGTGAAGGACGGTCGTCTGCGGGCCATCCGCGAAGCCAAAGACGCCAGCCCGCAGGAGCTGGACATCAACTTCTGCAACGGCGGCGTCATGGGCCTGCGTGCCGACACCTGCCTGTGGTTGCTGGAGCGTATCGGCAACCGCAACGCCCAGGGTGAGTACTACCTCACCGACGCGGTGGCGGTGGCCAACGAAGCGGGGCATACGGTGACGGCCGTGGAAGTGGATGAAGTCGATGTGCTCGGGGTCAATGACCGCGAGCAATTGCAGGTCGCCGAACAGCTGTACCAGCAACGTCGGCAGCGCAGGATCAAGGAGTGTCCCATGGGTGACTATCAACGGTTGTACATCGGCGGCGAGTGGGTCTTACCCGTCCAGCGCGGTGTTTTTGAAACCCTCGATCCGAGTGACGAGTCGGTTCTGGCGCGGGTTGCCTCGGCGACCGCCGAGGACGTCGATCTGGCTGTGGCGGCGGCGCGCAGGGCGTTTGACGAGGGTGACTGGCCACGTTGGTCCGGGGCACGACGGGCGCAAGTGCTGAGGAACATCGCCGAGGGCATCCGCGCTCGCCAGGACGAACTGGCGGCCATCGAAGTGCGCGATAACGGTAAGCCGCTGCCGGAAGCCTTGTGGGACATTGCCGATACCGCCGGGTGCTTCGATTTCTATGCCGGACTTGCCGAGCAGTCGGACCAAACCAATGAGCAATCGATCGATTTGCCGGATGCGCGCTTCACCTCGTCGGTGATCAAGGAACCGGTGGGCGTGGTCGCGGCGATCATCCCGTGGAATTTCCCGATGCTGATGGCCGCGTGGAAAGTCGCCCCGGCACTCGCGGCGGGCTGCACCCTGGTGCTCAAACCTTCCGAACTGACGCCGCTGACCGCCCTCGAACTGGCCGGCATCGCCGACCAGGCCGGGTTGCCGGCCGGGGTGCTGAATGTGGTCACAGGCTGGGGACGCGAAGCGGGAGCGCCGTTGGCCGAACACCCGCAGGTCGACAAGATCGCCTTCACCGGCAGCGTGCCGACCGGACGCAAGGTCATGCAGGCCGCTGCCAGCGAGATCAAAAACATCAGCCTGGAACTGGGCGGCAAATCGCCTTTCGTGATCTTCGCCGACAGTGATCTTGAGGCGGCGGTGGAGTGGATTCTGTTCGGGATCTTCTGGAACCAGGGCCAGGTCTGTTCAGCCACTTCGCGGGTGCTGGTGGAACGCGGGTTGTACCCGGCGTTGCTGGAGCGCTTGATTGCCGCCACCGAGCAGATTCAGATTGGCCAGGGCTTCGAGGAAGGGGTGAAGCTCGGACCACTGGTCAGCCAGGGGCAACTGGACAAGGTGCTGGCGGCCATTGCAGCCGGTCAGCAAGAGGGGGCGCGGCTGGTGTCGGGCGGTGTGCGGCCGGGTCATCTGGAAAAGGGGTATTACCTGACGCCGGCGATTTTCGCCGATGTCCCGCAGGACAGCGCCGTGTGGCGCGAGGAGATTTTCGGCCCGGTGGTGTGCCTGCGGGCCTTCGACACCGAAGCCGAAGCGATCCGCCTGGCCAATGACTCGCCGTTCGGGTTGGCGGCGGCCGTCATGTCCCGGGATATCCCGCGTTGCGAACGGGTCGCTCGCGGTTTTCGCGCAGGCATCGTGTGGGTCAATTGCTCGCAACCGACCTTCGTCGAGGCACCCTGGGGCGGCTACAAGCAAAGCGGCATTGGTCGCGAACTGGGTGAGTGGGGCTACAACAGCTACCTGGAAACCAAGCAGATCACCCGCTACAACGGCGAACCCTGGGGGTGGTATCTGAAGTGACGTGAGCGCCGCAGTGGCCTGCCTGCGGACAGGGGCAGGTCATTTTTCCCGAATTGTACGGCTGTGGAACTGGAAGCCATTCTGGCAATCGAAGCCTATACGGGCGAGACGGACGTCGTAATGGTTACGCGCTGGCATTGAACGCCTTGTATGGCTGTAAAGCCGGGAGGGTTGCATGGAAAGGGACGCGATGTTCAGGTTCCTTGCGGGCTACCTGTTGATGTGTGCCCTGCTGGCATGGGGGGTGGTCCAGGCGTCTCACTGGATTGCTTCTCGCCTGCTGCTGTATTGGATTATTTAGCGCCGACCCTCGCTGCCTCGCTCCTTCCTGTCGATTCTTCCAGCACCCCAATGGTGCGACCCACTGTCTGGCCTTCTTCCTCCGATCCTTAGCCTGCGAAATCAGTCCGGTTTGCTGAACCGGCCACTGACCCAATCCAGGGATTGAGCCAGTGGCCGATGCTGCCCGGGTTAGTGGAACGGGAAGATGTAGTTCATCCAGGCGGCCATGCGCAGAAGGATTTTGCGCATCATCGCGATGTGATGGAAATGCTGGCTGTACAACGCCGCCTGGCCGTAGGCACCGCCCGGCATCTGGCCGGCGTACTGGGCATAGTCGGGGTCGGTGATCTCAATGATCACCGGGACCCGGCCGGCCGGTGGTGAACCGGTGAAGCCGATCAGCGTGCCCGACGGCTGGATCTGGCCTTCGGCGATCACCGAAACGACGGTCTTGACCTTGCCTTCGAACACCTTGCCCGGAATGCCGTCGAAAGCGACCTCGGCCTCATCGCCCTCGGTCAGGCGCAACAGGCTGTTCTGGCGCATCCACGCGGAGAAGTAATGCCCTTCCGCGGGAATGAAGACCATCGAAGGGCGCAGCGGCAACTTGGTCGCCATCATGCCCGGACGCAGCGAAACATGGGTGACGAAGCCTTTGCTCGGCGCACGGACCGTGGTGTTGTCGAGTTCGTACTGCGCGCTGTCCAGTTGTGCCTTCAGGTCATCGCTGCGCGCGACCACCATGTCCAGTTCCCGTTGGGTACTGAAATTACGCTTGATCAGCTCGGTGATCCGCGCGCGATCGGCCTGGGCGGCAATCAGTTGCGCCTTGAGGGATTTCAGTCGGTACTCGAACGGCGCCGGGTCGATGCGAAACAGCACATCGCCTTTTTCCAGGGGCTGGTTGGTCTTCACCGGTACATCGATCACCTGGCCGCTGACCACGGGAATCACCGGAACCGACACGAAATAGGAACGCGCCACCTCGGAGTAGGGGTGGTTGTAGTTCATCGTGAAAATCAGCGCGCCGATAATCACGACTCCGCCCAGCACCGCCGTGGGTACTGTCCATTTGTTCAGGGGGATGCGGAAGATCTTGAAGATGGCTACGCACAGAGCGGCATACGTCAGAATGAGTAAGAGATCCATGGCTCAAATGCCCTCGCCGAGATTGTCCGTTGGCACCCGGTTCTGGGTCGTGCCCGTCGCTGCCTCCAGGCGCTCGATCCGGCCTTGCAGCTCGGCGACCTGTTGCTCGAGGTGAACCACATGACTTTTGGGTGAATGTCCGTCACTGAAACCCCAGCCCCGGTCCTCTCGATAGGCCATGGCCCAGATCCACAGGAACGGCCACAGCGCGTGCAGGGTGAAGAGGCTGACCCAGCCGGTGGCGTGGATTGCATCCTGGTGAGGGTGGTTGCGGTGGACAGCAATTTCATAGGGGATGTCGTGGAGCAGGATGATCCCGTAAAACAGCACAAGCCCGACAAAGACCAGCAGGCCCAGGGCGAAGTAATCAAGCATGAACCACTCCTCTTGAAGCAGATAACGTGTGCGCATGAGTGTAGCCGTTCAATCTACACTTGACGGGGATGCGGCTATCCAGCCGGAACAGCCGGTGCCTGGCCGACGCGTCGACCGATATCGTGCAAGCACACTCCGACGAGGTGAGTTCATGCCAGACAATGGTCAATTCGAAAGGGCGCCTGTACTGGACCCTGTCGAGCGCATTACCGAGGTAATCTTCGGCCTGCTGATGGCCATGACGTTCACCGGCACCATCAGCGTGGCCACGGCGGACCAGGCAGCCGAACGCACGATGATGATTGCCGCGCTCGGCTGCAATCTCGCCTGGGGACTGGCCGATGCGGTCATGTACCTGTTGCGCGCACTGGTCGAGCGCACGCGCAGGATCAAGCTGTACATGGCCTTGCGCAATGGCGCGGACGCCGCGGCCGGCCAGGCGCTCGTTGCGCAGGTATTGCCGTTGCAGTTCGCGACGGCGGCCGGCAGCGAGGGCCTGGAGTTGTTGCGCCGGCGGCTGCTCGAGCAGCCCTCCTTGCCGATCAGGGCGGGCCTGGGCTGGAACGACTTCAGGGGCGCCCTCGGGGTTTTCCTGTTGGTCGTGGGCTCGACGTTTCCGCTGGTGGTGCCGTTCATACTGCTGGATCAGACGGCACTCGCCATTCGCCTGTCCAACCTGATCGGGCTCGTGGTGCTGTTCATCGCCGGCTGGATGCTCGCCAGATACGCTGGCGCCACGCAATGGCAGGGTGGGGTGATCATGGCCGCTACGGGGGGTGTGCTGATCCTTGCGATCATTGCGCTGGGCGGCTGACAGCCGGTCATAAATCAACACACTAAAGACTCATTCTCATTTACAATTGCCCTTCCATTTACGTTGGGCAGCCTGGTATGGATGTTCTTGCCACAATCCATCTTTATTTATCCCTGTGGGTGATCGAACCGGTCACCCGGCAGTTCCTGGGCATTTTCGACTTCAACGGCAGACTCGGTCTAGCCTTTCTCTGCATGTCTTACGGCGTCGCCTACTGCCTGTTCCGCTACCGAGAATCCCGGGGCCTGACCGACGCTCGCTCATTCGGGCAGTTCATCGGCGGCCGCCGGGTGTACCTGCATCGCTCGGCAATGCTGGACTACCGCTACTACTTCGTACTCGCCATCCTCAAGGTTGCCCTGGTGCTGCCCATCGTCGGTCTGGTGGATCCGTACGTCTTGCGTTCAGCGGACTACATCGCGTTCTTCACCCAACTATGGGGCGCGCGTACGCAAGTGGAGGAGCACCTGGCGTTGACCCTGCTCTATGGGCTGGGCGTATTTCTGGTCAAGGATTTCAGCCATTACTGGGGCCATCGCGCTTTCCATTCGCGGTACCTGTGGGCCTTCCACAAAGTCCATCATTCGGCGCCCGTGCTGGTGCCGGCGACGGCCAGCCGCGTGCACTTTCTGGAAGAAGTGGTCGAAAAGCTCACGGACATCATCTGCGTCGGCGCGTTTGCCGGTGTCTTCTGGTACGTCTGTGGCGGGGAGATCAGCCGCTATACCTTGTTTGGCGTGACCTACATCGTATTCATCTTCAATGCCCTGGCGGCCAACCTGCGTCACAGCCATGTCTGGTTTTCCTTCGGGCCGGTGCTGGAGCGGGTACTGAGCAGCCCGGCGCAACACCAGATTCATCACAGCGATGCACCGCGACACTTCAACAAGAACTTCGGCATCAACCTGTCACTGTGGGACTGGATGTTCGGCACGCTGTACGTCACCCGGTCCACACCCGAGGCCATCCATTTCGGTACCGGCGAACAGGATCACGAGCGTTACCTGACGCTGCAGGGCTTGATCGTCACGCCTTTCGTGGATATCGCGCGCAAACTGCTTCCTGGGAAACCCTTGAAAGCACAGCCTGAAAGCGGGTCTGATCCGTATTTTTCAGCGCAATCTGCCTCTGTAACGAATACAGCCGTCAGCCCACAATAAATCTCCGGTACGGCGGCACATGCCGCCCTGTACCGCCAATTCATTGTGTGGGAGGCCCCATGGCCAAGATGACGATTTTTCTCGGCGGTTTTCTGCTGTTGACCATCCTGATTGGCATGCTGGCGACGATTCCGCCGGCGTGATCAGGTGCGGCGTTGACCTTGGGAAGGTTCATGGTGTCCAGCGCTTGCAATGCTCAGTCGGCAGCGACTTTCTCACGCACTGAATTTACCCAGAAGTTTATCGAGAGAGACGAAGTCAACGACCTTACCTGGTGAAACCAGCCTTCAGGTAAAAAGAGCAAATCGCCGGGTTTCAGATGCACTGCAAGAAAGCTCACCTGTTTTGCAGCCGGAAACTCCTCAAAATTCGGATGTGACGGATCGAAGTCGCAGCCTTCCAGACCACCGTGAGGTGAAGTCGACCAACTACCCAATGCAATGCGGTGGTGAGGCGCAGCCAGCAACGTTGTCTTTTCTCCCCAGACTTGTGCAAAGAGGTTGTCTGAGTCATCTCGATGAAGGGGGGTCAATGTACCCTTCGGACCCAGCCAGAGACGTGGTTGAATGTACAAAGACCTTTTGAAGTAGTCCGGGAACCTGATGAGTGGAAGTAGTTGTTTCGGAACCAGATTATTGCCCATGTAGGCTGGCGGCCCGGCGACAATGTGGCAGGGAGCTTCGTCCATGGTGGCAATAAAATCCAACATCGCGGTAGTCCGAAAATCACGCTCAGATGAGAAGGCTTTGTGGGCATAATCGCCGTGGCGGGTGATGCCCTGCAAGTTGGCAAACTGCTCAAGGGCGGTATCTCTGGGCATGCTGAACAATGGCCAATCGTTAAGGGCCTGGGTGAACACCAGCGGGATGCCTCTGGCCCGGTATCGAACGTTGAACTCGTTCATTGAAACCTGGTTTTTTGGCCGACGATCAATACTGCCATTCAGGTTCACGCTCGCCGAAAGCTGTTCACTAAAGCGTGGTAGGGCTGGATAACGTCGATTCATCTCGACCTCCATTTTGGCAGCAGCAGGATGCAGGCTGTCGCTGACAAGTGAAGGGAGTAGCGTGGCCAGGCCGATGTTTCCGGTTATTTTCAATTGACCTTGAGCGAAGAGTTCTTCGATGTTGGCAAGGCCTTGTACGATAGTGAGAAAAACAGACTCCTTGAGTTCAATTGTCACATCTGCCGCAGGATGCACTCCCAGCTGTGGGAGGTTGGAAGTTGGCACACTTACCCAATAACGTTTCTGATCCGAAAAAACGAACTGAAACGTGCCTGCGACACCAACAGAATTGGCACTGGCGAACAACGCAGATAGTGCGGATTGAACGTGCATAGTTTAGCTCCTTGCTTTTTAGTGTGCGGATGAGGTTTGTATTAGTCTGTAAAGGCAGTTCGATGCTCGGCAGCACATTCATTAATTTTAGACGACCGTGCCAGCGCACCATCAAATGAGATCAGTCGATCGGTTGTAGCCTTCCAATCCGCAAGGCGATGATAGGCATTGATGAACCAACTCAAGTTTTCACAAAGATTTCCAAAGGCCGAATTGATCTGCATGACGTCACCGAACATGATGCTGCCTGCAAAGAAACGAGGTACAGCCAACAAGCTACTAAAGATAAGGGAGAGTTGACTGTAACTTTCGGTGAACAACGATAGTCGCATTTTTACTCGAATCGTACGGCGCATATTGGCCAGACTTACATCAAGCTTTTCGCTGATACTTTCTTTCTCGCAGTTACGACCAGTGCCGGTTGAGTGCATCTTGGAACCGTCGCGGAAGCGGATAAGAAAGTACCGAAGATCGGCCTCTGATCGTTGTTGATTGTTACTCAGGGAGACCAACTTAAAGCCGATTTTCTGGCTGATGTACGTACCCAGCAATGCATAAAGGATGGCAGCCCAGAACATATAAGCAGGGACGGTAATTCCCCAGAGCGACGCGTCGCCCGAGATGCCAATCAGTACCACACTGAAGGATACTACGCTGGACAAGGTATAAATTAGGCCGCAGGCCAGGTCTATGGTTTCAAAAGTGAACTTGTTGATGTCCTCGGCGATGCGTTGATCCGGGTTGTCGACACACTGTTCAATCTGGTCGGGCCTGGTCGACTTGACTATCCAGGCGGAGAGGTAGTGGTTAGTCAGCCACTTTCGCCATTTGAGCGCAAACACATCCACCAGGTAGGTAATCAGCACTGACCGCACCACCGAGAACGAGATGATAGCGAGGAATACCACCACTAGGCTGTAAAATTTATGGGCGTCAAGTTCTTGAATGGCATTGTAGAAATGTTTGTACCACTCGTTGATGGCCAAGGCGGTCACGACGGCAAGCAGCGAGAGAATTAGCAAGGCAATAAGTACGCCCCAGGCAAAAATTTTTTCCTCACTTTTCCAATACAATGAAAGCATCGTATATGTGTTTTTTAGGAACGAGTTTTTGCTGAGGATAATATCGTCTTTTTTTGTAGGGTTGCAAACCATCTGAGCACCTTGGTCATATGTGATATTTGTATATTGCTTGTTGTGGTGTGCTGTTGCTTGTTGTTTTGTAGCGCTCGATTAGAGCGCCCAGAAGCCCAGGCGTCCGAGGCTTGCTGCAAGTTTGAGGCGGGATAGTTGCCAACTGTTCAACGTATTAATGTGTTGTTGTTCTGCCGTTGCATAGGCGGTTAATGCGTTCAGAAGCTCGATCATGTTACCGACTCCTGAACGATAACGCCCTTGCACAACTTGCAGCGCCTGACTTGACTGCTCCACCCATTCAGCAGTTTTTTCCAACGAGCGCGTTTCGATGTTTAATGTTTGGTAATTGACCCATAGTTCCATCGATATACGCTGTTCAACATCCGAAAGTTCTGCTTTGCTGGTCTCAAATTTTGCTTGAGCTCCCCGTACCTGATAGGTGCGCTCGAAACCTTCGAACAAGGGAATGTTCAATTGCAATCCAACGCTATTTTCACGTAGGTGGCTATCGCCATTGAGCGCGATTGATTGGTTTGTCTGTACATCGGAGATGTTAGCGATAAACGACAGGGTAGGGCGGCCAGAGGCTTTGCGTTCGTCGATAGCAGCCTTTGCTGCATCCAGTTTGGCCTTTGCGGCAATAAGTGAGGGATGACCCTGGCGTGCCTGTTCAAGCAGTTCATCGACGGTTTTGACGAAATGGGTATCCGGACGTCGACTCAGGCTCCCCGCCAACTCCAGTGGTGTTTGCGGAGGTAACCCCATACGCATCGCGATCAGGCCTTTTGCGCTGCGCAAGGCGCCATTGCCGCGAACTTCGTTCAGCCTCGCCTGGGAGTAGGCTGTTTGCGCCTGCAGGCGGTCGGAGAGCGCTGCGGCGCCCGCTTCATACTTGGCGCTTGCAGCTTTCAGGTTTTCGGCTGCCAATATTGCCACTTGGGTGGCGGCAACCTGGCTACGTTGTGCGGCGAGGGTGTCATAGTACAACTGGGCTGCCAGGACGAAAGCCTCTTGCAACTGGCTATCCTGATTGGCGTTTGCTGCAACTAGAAGATGACGTGCATTACGCAGTGCCGATTCGCGGCGACCGAAGTCAAACAGTACCCAACTCAAGGTCAGGCGATTATCGAGTTGACGCTGATGACCATGCCTGGAGTACTCCCCACGTTGTTCATACGCGGTGTCGTTACGTCCACTGGTGACGCTAGAGCTGCCGTTGAGCCTTGGGAGATATGCCGATTGTTTAACACCGACCAAGGCAGCCTGGGCCTTGGCGCTGGCCCAGGCCTGTCGCGTCTGTGGATCGTGACAAAGCACCCGCTCTATCATTTCCTCCAGTGTCAGCAGCGCTGGTACAGGACCGACTTCACACGACCAGGTCGAGTTGTTGATGTCCTTGTTCGCAGTGCGAGAGACATCACGCTCGGTCGCAAATACATCCATTGCCATGGCCGATTGGAACCAGGCGCAAAGACTGGCCAGAAGGGAGTAGATGAAAGCTGCTTTCATCACAGTGTGACAGCGCCAGTGGTCTGGAACATGGTGGACGGGGTTGGCTGGTCCAGGACAATCCGGCCAGCTTCCAGTATCACCACGCGATCTGCCGAGGCGATCGTCTCCGAACGATGGGCGACAATGATGCGCGTCACCTCAAGTGCACGAACAGCGTCATTTACCTGCTGCTCGCATTTCACATCCAGATGACTGGTTGCCTCGTCAAGAATCAGAATGTCTGGTTTCTTGTAGAGCACCCTGGCTAGCAGCACACGCTGCTTCTGCCCGCCAGACAGAACCGTTCCCATGTCACCAACCAGGGTGTTGTAGCCCATTGGCATGGACATAATGTCAGCATGAATTGATGCCTTGCGCGCACATTCCATGGCCCAGTCCAGATCAGGGCTCGGCTCGAAGAATGCGATGTTGTCTGCCAGTGAACCGGCAAACAGACAATCATCCTGCATCACCGTGCCGATCTTGCTGCGAAAGTTCTCCGCTCCGAGGTGGTGAAGTTCATTGCCGGCGATTCGTATCTGGCCATGAGTAGGCTTGCAAATACCCAGCAGCAGTTTGATCAGCGTACTCTTTCCGCTGCCCGAAGCACCGGTGATTGCCACAGACTCCCCCTGCGCAATGTGCAAGTTGATGTCATCCAGCACGAATGGTTCCTGATCGGAATAGCGGTACTTCACCCCTGTGAAATCAATATCTACATGGCACGAAGGCCAAGTTGCGGAATTCTGCGTGCCGCGGTTGTCTTCTGGTGGATGCAGGACGATGTCAGCCAGGCGTTCGCCCTGCAAACGGAGCATGTGCAGTTCAAATAAATGATCGATCAGATTGGCCACGCGGCTTACGAATTGGGATTTGTAAGCAATAAACGCCATCAGCACACCGACACTGAATTGGTTGTTCATCACCATGGCCGCACCGAGTCCAAGCGCCAGTAGATTCTCCAGTCCGAATATCAAGCCGTTGAACTGGGTGTAGACCAGTTGCAGCTTCTGGGTTCGTAACCCTGCGTTGATCTGTTCTACGAGCAATCCGAGCCAAGTGGAGCGTCGCTCGCTCTGGCGTTGGAACAACTTTATTGTGCGCATGCCGCGCACGGTCTCAAGAAAGTGGCTTTCCTGCCGGGCAGCATGAATGATTTGTTCCTCGTTTGCCCGACACAAAGGGCGATACCAAGCCCAGCGAACCAATGTGTACGAAGTCATCGCAATTACCGCAATGACTGCGAGCAACGGGCTGTAGGTAATCATGAGGGCGAGTGTCGCGATGGTCATCAGACCATCCAGAAGCGCAGAAAAGAAGGCGGCTGTCAGTGTCCCCTGTATCTCGCCGATAGCACCGAACCGCGAGACGATATCGCCTAGGTGGCGCTTTTCAAAGTACTGGATCGGCAGCCGGAGCAGGTGACTGTAAACGTTCGCCCGCCATTGCACGCTCAGCAGGGTGCTCATGTGCATCATCACCCAAGCCCGTGTAGCACTCACCAGTTGCTGCATCAAAAGTAATAGCCCAAAGCCGATGATCAACGTCGTCAGCAAATCACGGTCTTGAGTGACCAGTACATTGTCGAGCGTCCACTGCAGCAAGAACGGACTGACAAGCGAGAACACTTCCAGGGCCAGGGCTAGTAGTAGAACCTGCGAAAGGGCGCGATAAAGACCGCTCACCCGTCCCAGCATGCTCATCAATTTGATCTGTGGCTTGGCTTCCTGCTTTTCAAAGTCACTGTCAGGCCACACCTCAAGGGCGACACCGGTAAACGACTTGCTAGCCTCGGCCAGGCTCAACTGGCGGATACCATGGGCCGGGTCATGCAAGGTAAGGCACTGGCCGTCTGCGACCTTAAGAACAACGAAATGGTTGAAGTTCCAATGCAGTACACAAGGCAACGTGAGCTTGCTGAGGTCGTCCAGTTCAACCCGCATCGCCCGAGTGCCGAACTTCAGTTGATCGGCTGTCTGTGTCAGTTGTTTGAGCGTCACCCCCTTGAGTGACACGCTGAACTGGCGACGCAGTTCCATCAGCGTCGTGTGATGACCATGGTAGCCCGCAATCATCGCCAAACAGGCCAGACCGCATTCTGTCGCTTCTGTTTGTAGAATCAGGGGCAGCCGTCGGCCTATGCTTAGCGTGATCGCATCTAGATAGTTCATGTATTCGTTCCTAGAGTTTGCCCGTCAGGCTGTAGAGCGGCTCAAGTACCCACTCATAGAGGTGGCGGGTCTCCTGCAGGATGTCTGCCTCAACCAACATGCCGGCTTGTAGCGGCCTCGGCTTGCCGTAGGCCAGTACTGACTGCGCCTCGATATCAACGCGAATGCGGTAGAACTGTTCGCCGTCCAGGCCCAGCCTCGGCACAGTTCCGGTTACGCTCGCCAGTTCGGTCGCTGAGAGGGTAGTTTTGGAGATAGATGTCACATTGCCGCGGTGTTGGCCGAATTTTTGATACGGATAAGTGTGGTAACGGACCATTACAGGGTCGTCTACATGGATGAACCCGATGGCTTTGCTTGGTGCATAAAGCTCTACTTGCAGGCGGGAATCTGCTGGCACTATGCTCATTAATGGTTGTGAGCTATCCACGGTTTGTCCCGGCTCAACAAGAATGGAAGTTGCCATGCCGTCTTGGGGGGCCGACAAGATCAGCGTGCGCTTGGCTTCGCTCTCGATAAACGCCTGCTGGATGCTGGACAATGACCGCCGGATACTGGCCAGCTGATTTTCGTGCAGTGCCGAGAGTCCTGAAAATTCATGCCGACGCTCGACCAACTGCTGTGTCAATGCTGTAGCTTCGCGAGTCAACCTCTGAAGGGTTTGGCGTTGGCCCAAAAGTTCAGCCTGGCGTTGCTGAAGCTGATCCATGGATATGTAACCTTTATCCATCAGTCCTTGATATCGACCGGCCGCATTGGTTGCCAGATCTACAAGCTTTTTCTGGCTGGCCCTTTGCTGTGCCAGTGTCAGCAGTTCCTGTCGCAAACTTTGCAGTTTGCTT
Source organism: Pseudomonas monachiensis (assembly GCF_047345015.1). NCBI lineage: Bacteria > Pseudomonadati > Pseudomonadota > Gammaproteobacteria > Pseudomonadales > Pseudomonadaceae > Pseudomonas > Pseudomonas monachiensis. The sequence continues at coordinate 3,551,417 of NZ_CP178857.1, read as the reverse complement.
TGCAGGCTTTGACGTTCCTCGACTTGAAGTTGTGTTTGTTTCTTCAACTCTTCGTTTAAGGAACGACGTTGTTGCGCGAGTTGATCGCTTACTTCTGCCTGTACTGGCCCGAAATCTCCTGCGAAGCGCTCACTGGATAGGCGAAACAATCGAGCGCCTTGCTTGACTAACTGCCCTTCATCGACAAAACGTTCGAGCACCAAGCCATATTGTGGCGAGTGTATTTTCAGCTGTCCGGAGATGGGCACTAGCTGACCTGCCACAGTGCTGCGTTTGGTATAGCTGCCGTAGAGAAAAAAAGTCACGACCATAGCGGCAAACAATGTGGCTATCAACGTAAGTACCGTGAAGGAAACGGGTCTGACAAGCACGATTTCACCGAGCCAGTTAGCTTGTTGTGAGGCCAGCGCTTCGAGTCGAAACAGTGGGGTCTTTAGTGTCACACATTCATCCTTAATTTTTGTTAGGAGTTAAGCTGGACAAGCCGCTCCCTATCGGCTTGATCAACCTATATTTGAATAACCAATCGTTTCGCAAATAGTTACAAAATCACGGTGAATTTTAATTTTTCTTTTCTTTTCTTTTCGGTCGTAACTGTTTAGCTTAAAAATGACTGTAGGGGCGCTGTGTCTATTCTTGAGTCTTGTAATTGCAAGAGGCGATCTGTAAGAGTTCGCTCGGAGTAACAAATGAAAATAGCAAAAAGAGAACGTGGTGTGATGCGCTTGTTGATAAAAGGTCTGACTAGTAAGCAAATCGGCCAGCAACTGGGCTGCAGCAATTACATCGCCAGGGATCCTATTTCTTCAACGTTTAAAAAACTTAATGTAACTAGTCGTGTTGAGTTGACGGTAATAGTCATCGAAATGGAAAAGCAAAAATAGTTTTGACTCTCAGGAATCACTCCTTTTACGTTTGAGTGTTATTGAGTTCGTAGTCAGCACTGCAGGTGCAGGGTGGTATTTCGGTTGCTGCTATGACTACGGTAGGTTTATTCGATGTTTGCATCGGTCGCATCTTGATGGGTAGTTTTAGAAGGCTATCTGTGGCTCAGGCCTAAGGTAGATCTGTCAACTATAAGGTTCCGTAGTTGTTACTATCGATTCAAGCCGAAAGCAAGAGGTATTCACCATTGCAATAGAGTGAAATTCAATCGGCAGAAGAAGTGGTGTGATAAAGCGCTGTTGGCGCATTTTTAAATTCCGACTTGGTAAGTATATCTGCTCACCATTATTATTTTAGTGTGGGTAACAACATACCTATGATGAAGGGTTATGGAGTTATCTCGAAAACACGATATTGACAAAGTGCTAGTGATTCGTTTGCTATCTTGTTGTACATCAGAATCAAACTCTCATGGTTGATGAATGTCGAGGAAAACCATCAATTTTGGAATTAAGTAAATTACTATAAAAATGATAACCGGTACGACGAAGGCGTGTAAATCTCCGCTTTGAATATTTCGGTTGAGTTTTGTATTTATAAGCAATGCGCATCCCTTTGCAGTGAGACTCAGGAGTAATGCAAGTCCGAGCGAAAGAATTATTAGCGTGATATCATATGTGTCCAAAACACTTTATCCTAAATAAAGTTGAGTATCTATCTTGATATGCAACCTGTTAATAGGTATTGCATATTAAATCAACGTTCAGTAGAGTCATGAATTATTTAACTAGGGCTAGCTGGCGTCTGAGGGGAAGTGACTCCTGAAGGCTACCTAGAAAGCATCTAGTTTCCAAGCGTTAGCGACATCTCGTTCAGTCTTGTAAATTCCCTTCTCTTGCTATGGCCGCCCAATTCACTGTGTTAGCTGTCTTGTTGTGCATTAGGGGTTAGTTGTCAAAGCTGATATCCTAGACAAATCGTCAATTTTGGAGCGAAGTAAATTGTAATGCAAATTATAAATGTATTGATGAATAGGTGGAAGTATTCGCTTCGAATGTTGGCGCCGAATTTTGCATTCATAAGTAATGCGCAACCCTTTGCTGCGAGCCCCATGAATAAAGCCATTGCGAGAGAAATAATTATTAGCATGATATCACCTGTGTCCAGAATACGTCCGAAGTGGTATTGAACTTTAGTTTCAATAGTACAATACCTACTAATAAGTATTGTACTAGAGCCAAGCCGTTACGCTGTGCGTGATACCTTACATTCTAGGCACCTAGTCGGTCCGCGTTTCCTGTTATGACGCCGCCGCCGAAGCCACCAATCAAAGCTCTGCCTATGCCTACCGGTCCAGAAATTGCCCCGGCCAATGCCCCCGCCCCTACAGAACCTAGGAATCCTTTTGTTTCGAACGTGCCCCCGCCAAGGCGACTGCCAATATATCCCGCAGCACCCGCCAAACCTCCTATTGCGGCACCTGGAGGGCCGACAGCGCCGCCAACAATTTCGGCTTCTTCCAACGTAATTTCACGCATTTTGATTTCTCCAACAGTTAGTGGGATCGAACGGTTACGCTCGCGCATTTTCACAGAGATGCTCAATGCTTGAGTTTTTTTAAGTTGAGTTTTTGATATAAGTAATCTAGAGAGAATAGCGTCCTATTTTTTTTACTGAATAATCGTCATCTCTGCGAACCCAAAATACTTTATCAATGTAGGACTCGCGAAAAATAGATTTAATTTCTTTTATAGACTCCATGACTCCGCCACAGGGGAGACAAAAATCAATAATCCATGTTCGTCCGCCTTCATTCCACTCGGAGGCATGAAGCAAAAAGCTCGGATCCGTCAAAAGACGTTCCTCGGTATCCGGCGCCAGGTGTGCCCAGATTACAAACCCTATGGGTGCTGATGTTCGATCGAATAGAAATATTATTTGCTGATGGTCGATCGCAGGTGTTAGCCAAAAATTCAGAGTGCGCATGTGAAAGTTAGAAGAGCGCCGGCATCTGAACATGATCATGCTTGCATAACCCAGTGCTGCTGCTTTGTTTTTGAGGTGAGTGTCTCGGCATATGGTAAATAGTTCAAATCTCTTTTTCATTCAGGCTGCTCCAGATTCCATGGTAGAAACACAGTGCTCTTCTGACTTCAATCTCTTGTTTACCAAGTTCAATAAGTGCAGTTGTCGACAGGATGCGATTAACTGTGTCCAGAAGTGTAAATAACCCGGATTTAGGATCAAACCAGATGGAGAGTGCCTGGCTTAACCAAAATGGGATGCGTGATGCATGTTCGTTAGCAAGGTTAAGCCTCGCAGCTAATACAGCCTCGCTCATCAGTTTTTGATATACCGACGCTCTATTTGTTTGTACATCGCCACTGATGCGTCCAATGTTTTCCTCAAGATTGTGCAATGCGTGATGGCTGCGGTTCAGTCGGGTAACATTGATTGCCAAACAGCAAGTGAAATTATGCAAATCAATGTGTTGTTCGTTGGCAGCTTGGGCAGCGAGATCGAAAAACTGGCTGTAGCTTGAAAGCAATTGACCGGTCCTTGCTACGCCGATGTTTGGCCATGCCAAGTTGATGGACGACGCCGGTGAAGTCTTGTTGGAGAGCAGAGTGGAATATAGGCGCGCCGTCCAGCGTTCAAAACCATCCCAGTCCTCTCCAAGCGTGAGGGCGCTGACTGTAAAATCATCAAACTCCAATATTTTTTCCAAGCAACTGGAAAAGGCAGCAAACTCGGCAGTGTGTGCCAGCTGCCGCACTAGCCAGAGCGGAAATCCCGTCTGTGTGGCCCGATACAGTCTCAACTGAGTGTTGTATGTCCGTATGAAGTGTGCAGTTGTCGTTTCAGAGAGGTGCAAGGATTGCTCAAAACTAATGACAGCATATTTTCTCAAGTAGTAACACAGGCTCTGTAAGCTTTGGATTGAAGGCAAGTATTCTGTATTGAAACGGTCAACGTCCGTTCGATCACCATTGATAAAATTAGTGAAGAGGCGAGTTTCGCTCAGGTCCAGCCAAGCCCCATCAAGTGAAAGGTTCGATGCACTCACATTGTAATGGATAATGTGTTTGGCCCGTGCTGCGGCGAATTGTTCTGCATATCGACCTGCCAGTTCAAGCAGGCCGAACTGCAAGCGTTCAACCAGACTGCTAGATGCTGGGGCACTAGCGCCTGGCAGGAACTCAACCAGTTTTCCAATGACTGCTTTCACTCGCTGTGCATCTTCGCCCAACGTGTTGAGTTGTTTTTGCCTGAAGTAGGTGGCCCTTATGAAATGGGCAGGACGCACGACGGGTTGACGGACCAGTAACCCGCGAGGCGTCATCACCCCACCAAAATCGAACTTGGACCCAGTGTCCAGAATCGCAATCGTTCGGATGGCTCCGAAGGGCAGCACTGCCTGAATTATTTCAGACCAGATGGACTCATAGATGGCAGTTTCCAGGCTCAGGTTGCCATCTCCATGTCTCGGATCGACCTCATTGCCAACTAATTGATTGGGGCCCAGCCCCTTTAGTTGCCAAACGCCATCGAAGCCGCATCGGCCACCACCTCCATTGCTGAGTATGCCATCGCCCCCATAGCGCTCGGCCATAAATGTTTTGACGACTGATTCGTTGCGGGGGACTGCCGGTTCAGGCCTGACAATAAAGCTATATTCGCTGAGAATGTCGTTGGGGCTTTTTCCATTGGCGAGCACTTCATTTATATAAACGACTCTGCATTTATCAAGTTTCTGTGTTTCGAAACTTATAAAAATTTCACGCAAGTCAGATAGTTGTTTTCCATTCATTGCGTAAGTGCTTCCATTTATAGTTTTGATGGAAAGTGAATGTGAGTTCGCCTATACAGACCAAACGCTATGCGAAGTAATTTGAACTAGTGCAGATTGTTTGTTAAGTCAGCTTCGTCCTATGCACTACGTAATTTTTCTTTTTTTTAAGAGAGAAAATTCCTACAGAAAGCGCTCTGATTAAACTTTCCGCGGTGGGAGGGCGCAAACACTGCGTTGCCTGTATTGAATTCGCATTGGGCAAACTCAACAAACCGCTGATCGTGCCTCAGAAAACCTTGCCGGTAGTAGTTTTTGGTTGTGACACAGATCAGCTTGCCAGCGATGGTCGTTAACGAGAACGCGTGTGAACTGGATAAACGCGGCACACTTGAGTCGATCGCCAGCAATCGAGCGTCGACCGGCTGCTCCTACATCCCGGGATTCCGTGAAGGGTCTGGGCGGGAGGGGAGTTGGTCTCAGTCTTCTCCCCCAGGCAAATCAGGAACTCTGCCGATCGATATCGCGCCGCAGCACGACGGCGGTGGTGATGTCTTCAACGTAATCGTGACTGGCGACGGCATCTCTGACCCGATTCAGGTCATCGATGGTTCGCGATTCGATCTCGATGACCAGGTCGAGTTGGCCACTGACCGAGGACACGCGTCTGACCTGCGAGTTTTGCGCAAGCAGGTCGAGCAGGCCCATTGCAGGCGTGCGCTTGAGGCAGACCAGCAGGATTGCGCGAATCACGTTGGCGTCGATTTCACCGATATCAGCGCGGTAGCCTCTGATCACGCCATTGCGTTCAAGGTTGATGACCCGTTCGCTGGTCGCGCTTCTTGAAAGCCCGATTCTCGCTGCCAGAGCCTTCAGGGCAATGCGGGCTTCCTTGGAAAGAATTTCGAGTATTTCGCGATCTTTCGTGTCCAGGTCGCGCATCAGAACTCCCTAATTTTGCTGCCGAAATTGTGCCGGTCGATTCCGGCAATATGCAGGCGCAAGCCGACCGTATACCTACTGCCGTCCCGGGCGTTGCGTGCCAAGCTATCTGAAAAAAATGGCTTGGAAAACAATTACCATGACAAATCTCTCCCATCCTGCCCCCCAGTTCTCGACCGGGGATGCCGAAAAACTCAGTGAGCAGCTTTTCAACGTTATTGGTACGGCCACGCCTCTGGATGGCGAGCGCGACCGCAACTACCGGTTGAACACCGGAACCGATGCGGGATGGATTCTGAAGGTCGTCAACTCGACCGAGCCGCGCGTTGAAAGCGAGTTTCAGACGTCCATTCTCAGTCATCTCGCCACTCACAATCCCGAGCTTACCGTGCCTTTTCTCAAGAAAAGCCTCGCCGGTGAATACCTCGCCACTGCGCTAGCGCCCTCGGGCGAAAGCCATGCGGTGCGCCTGGTGAGCTGGTTGCACGGAACGCCGTTGGCCGAGGTCAGGCGTACCTTCGAATTGATGCGCAGCCTTGGCCAGTCGTTCGGTGAGATCGACCGTGCGCTTCAGGGCTTCATTCATCCGGGCGCGGTGCGGGATCTCGACTGGGATTTGCGTCACGCCGCACGTTCGCGATCACGCCTGCATTTTGTGAAAGATCCTGGCAGAAGAGCGATTCTGGAACGCTTCATTGAAAGCTTCGAACAAAACGTCCAACCGAGGCTTTCGCGCCTGCGTGCACAAGTCATTCACAATGACGGCAATGACTGGAACATTCTCGTCGACTCGCACAATCACCAGATAGTCTCGGGCATCATCGATTTTGGCGATGCGGTCCATACGATTCTGATTGCCGAAGTAGCCATCACCTGCGCCTATTCCATTCTCGACATGGAAGATCCAATCGGCGCGGCCGCCGCCCTCACGGCCGGTTTCCATGACAAGTACCCTCTGCAGCCGGAAGAGCTTGACGTCCTCTTCAATCTCATTGCGATGCGCCTGGTCACGAGCGTCACCTTGTCGGCATCGCGATCCGACCGAACGCAAGACAATCCCTACCTTGGCATCAGCGAAGCGCCGGCCTGGCGTCTTCTGGAAAGGCTGGATCGCATGAACCCTCGACTGGCGACGGCGATCCTGCGCAAAGCCTGTGGTTTTGACGCGATCGAAGGCGCGGGTGCGGTTCGCCGCTGGGTTGCCGAAAACAGCAAGTCCTTCGCCGATATCGTGCGTCCATCTGCTGCAACCATGAACAAGGTCATTGCCCCGTTCGGAGATGCTTCCCATGTGATGACTATTGCTTCAGCCGAGCAGCGTCCAGCAGAGGCAACGAAGTGGTGGAATGATTTTTCTGCCGAACACAAGGTGCCGCTCGGTATCGGGCCATGGGGTGAGGAAAGGACCATCTACACCGACACGGCGTTTGAGTCGCGATTCATTGAAGGGCAGCGTCGGATCATTCACGTCGGTGTCGACTTGATCATGCCCGCAGGAACGCCTCTCTATACGCCTGTTGCCGGTGTGGTGCAGAGCGTCGAGATCGAGCATGAGCCGCTTGGCTATGGTGGTCTGATCATGCTCAAACACTCGCCGGAAGGTTGCCCGCCATTCCTGACATTGTGGGGGCACATGGCTCATGAGGCTCTCGCTCGCCTCAAGCCTGGTGACTGCCTGGAGGCTGGCGCGCTTGTCGGATACATGGGGGAGGACACGGAAAATGGTGGGTGGATTCCCCATGTGCATTTTCAGATGTCCACTGACACCGGATTGAAAGCGGGTGAGTTCATCGGCGTCGGTGAACGGGCTTATCTTGAGGTATGGGCCGACATTTTTCCCGATGCATCGACTCTCGCGGGGATTCCTGCGGAAACCTACAGCCAGGACGGGCGCACCAAGGCAGAGATTGTGGCCAAGCGTAAGGCGTTGTTGCTGCCAAACCTGTCGATCTCCTATTCGGACCCGATCAAGTTCGTTCGCGGTGACGGGGTCTGGTTGATCGACAACTTTGGCAGGGCGTATCTGGACTGCTTCAATAACGTGTGCCATCTCGGCCACTCCCATCCAGATGTAGTGCAGGCGATTTCGCGGCAGTCTGCACGCCTGAACACCAACACGCGCTACCTGCACGACAATATCGTCGAGTATGCAGAGCGGCTCACCGCCACTTTGCCTGAAGGCCTGGCGGTCGCTTCCTTCGGTTGTTCGGGAAGTGAAGCAAACAGCCTCATGCTGCGTATGGCGCGCAATCACACAGGGCGTAACGATGCAATTGTGCTGGATTGGGCTTACCACGGCACGACACAGGAACTGATTGACCTCAGCCCTTACAAATACAAGCGTAAAGCCGGTAAAGGGCGCGCAGATCATGTGTTCGAGGCGGTCGTCCCGGATGCCTACCGTGGTGTGGATCAGTGGGCGTTAGAGGAACTTGGCAAGCGTTACGCCGAGAGCGTGGCGGATCAGATCGAGCTCATGCGCAAGCAGGGCAGAGCGCCGGCGTTCTTCCTGGCGGAGTCCATTCCAAGTGTCGCCGGGCAACTGTTCTTCCCGGAAAACTACTTGAAAGAAGTCTATGCGATGGTCCGAGCAGAAGGCGGTCTTTGCCTGGCTGACGAAGTCCAGGTCGGCTTTGGTCGTGTTGGCAGCCACTGGTGGGCTTTTGAAACCCAGGGTGTGGTGCCCGATGCAGTATCCATGGGCAAGCCCATTGGCAACGGCCATCCGATGTCGGCGGTGGTGACCACGCGGGAAGTTGCCGACAGTTTCAACAACGGCATGGAGTACTTCAATACCTTCGCCGGCAGCCCGGTTTCATGTGCTGTAGGGCTCTCGGTACTCGATGTGATCGAGCGCGATAACTTGAAACTCAACGCACTGACCATTGGCAACTATCTGCTCGACGGCTTCCGTAAATTGCAGCAGCGCTACGAGGCAATAGGCGATGTGCGTGGGCAGGGTCTTTTTCTCGGGATAGAACTTGTCACGGACCGCAAGACCAAAGTTCCGGCCACGCAGTTGGCCAAACAAGTAGCCGATGGTGCCAGGGAACGGGGCATTTTGATCGGTACTGAAGGCCCCCATGACAATGTCCTGAAGATGCGCCCATCGATGATTTTCAGTCAGGCAAATGCTGACTTTCTGCTCGAGGTCCTGGACGAAAGTTTCAAGGCCGCACTCCGCTGACCTGGCTGGACAATATGACTGCCCGGCATAGTGTCGGCCAACTCCGGCAATGTGTCAGGCAGGCTGACACCTTGCCGGGTGCTTTCCAGAAGTGCCTATGCAAGACTTTTCATGAAGGCCGGGTGAATAACCCCAAGAAAATAATAAACAATTCTTCCAAGGTGCCATCCAATGCTAACCAAAAAGCTCAAGGGTTTGATTGTCGCTTCTACCGTGGCGGCCGCAGCGCTACTTTCCACTGCGGTTGTTCATGCTGATGATTTGAAGTCGATCCAGGATTCCAAGGAAATCCGTATCGCAATGAGCGGTCAATACTCGCCCTTCAGCTTTGCCAACGAGCAGAACCAGATTGTCGGATTCGACGCTTCCATCAGCGAGGCACTGGCTGAGCGGATGGGGGTAAAAGTGAAGATCATCACCACGCCGTTCGACGGGATCATTGCCGGTCTTCTGGCGAAAAAATATGACGCCATTATCGCTTCCATGACCATTACCCCGGAACGGCAGAAGGCAGTGGATTTCGTCGGGCCCTATTACCATGCCGGCCGCACGATCGTAGTGAAGGAAGATTCTTCGATCAAAAGCCTCGATGATCTCAAGGATGTGAGTGTCGGCGTGACCCTCGGCGATGCTCACGATAAATGGGCCAGGGCCCGCGGCAATCTGAAGGTCAGAACGTACAAGGGTCTTCCGGAAATGCTGGTCGACCTGGAGGCCGGGCGTATCGATGCGATAGTGATGGACAGTGTTCCGGTGCTGGTCGCCATCAAGGAAACCGGGCAGAAGGTGCGCATCATTACTCCACCGGATAGCGATGGCGGCATCGAAGGCATGGGCATTGCCCTGCGCAAGAACAACCCCGAGCTCAAGGCGACCCTGCAGAAGGCGCTGGAAGACATGCTCGCCGACGGCACCTACGAAAAGATCTCGATGAAGTGGATTGGCAACGATATCCGCTGATTGCTGTTCAGCATGGCTCGACGGGTCGTCGGGCCAGTCAATCCGACTTTTCCGAGCGTGCTCATGGATCTGACTCTCATACAACGCACATTCCCGTTTTTCCTGGAGGCGGCCTGGATTACGGTGCAGATTTCTGTACTTGCTCTTGTGCTTGGGTTTCTGGTCGCAATCGTGCTGGTGGCTGGCCGGTTGTCCACGGTTCTCGCCTTTCGATGCCTTGCCAGACTCTACATCAGCGTTTTTCGTGGCACTCCCTGCCTGGTTCAACTGTTCATCATCTACTTTGGCGGGCCGCAGATCGGACTTGAACTGGAGCCGTTTGCGGCAGGCGTAATCGGCCTGGGCCTGAACATCGCTGCCTACATGGCCGAATCCATTCGTGGCGCTATCGGCAACGTTGATCCTGGCCAGGAAGAAGCGGCACGTTCGATTGGTTTCGGGCGTGGCCAGACCTTATGGTTTATCACGCTGCCACAAGCTGCAAAGTTGATGATCAGGCCGCTGGGAGTGAACGCTGTCGCTCTTATCAAAGGTTCTGCGCTGGTGTCGACGATCTCTGTTGTTGAGCTTTCATATACAGCGCAACGCTTTATCAGTTCAACGTACAAGCCTTTCGAGATCTTCATGGTGTCTGCACTGCTTTACATCGTGATGGTCTACTCGGTCAGATTCATTATTGACTATCTCGATAATCGCTTCGCGGCAAGGTGAGAGCATTCCTATGCAAAGCCTGGACCTTAGTATAGTTACACCTTATTCCGAGTTGCTTGCGACCGGTCTTTGGTGGACGGTCGTGATGTTTGTAAGTTCCAGCCTGTTGAGTTTGATGGCGGGGATTGCCTTTGCACTCATTGTTCTTTATGCGCCCAGAGTCCTGGCGCTGCCCGTGCGTTTTATGACCTGGTTGCTGATGGGCACGCCACTGCTTCTGCAGTTGTATGTGATTTATTATGGTCTTGTGCAAGTGGGCATCGATATTCCCGCACTGGTGGCTGGCATCATTGGTCTTAGTTTGCACTTTGCCGTCTACAACGCCGACGTCATTCGTGCCGGCGTGGTGTCGGTAGACCCGGGGCAGGTCGAAGGTGCCCGCTCCATTGGCCTCAGCCGTGGACAGACCCAGCGTTACATCATCGTGCCGCAGGCGTTGCGCAGGACTATTGCGCCGCTGGGAAACAACCTGATTGTCCTGTTGAAGGACACCTCTCTGGTTTCCATAATCGGTATTGCCGAGTTGGTATACAGCGCGCAACTTGCCGTGAGCGAGACCTATAGCCCGTTTGAGTTTTATCTGACTGTTGCGCTTGTTTATTATGCAGCCAATCTTATTCTCGAAACCGGTCTGCATCTTCTCGAAAAAAAGGTAGAGATGTCACGATGATAAGAAAAGAATTCATGGTTGAGGTGAAGAACGCTCGCAAGGCTTACGGAGCACTCGAAGTACTCAAGGGAATCGATCTTTCCGTATCTCGCGGGCAAATCGTCGCAATTATCGGCCCAAGTGGCTCTGGCAAAAGCACGCTTCTGCGGTCAATCAATCACCTGGAAGCACTTGATGATGGCGAGATCTGGTTGGAGGGTGAGCAGATCAATCGGCCATTGAAAGGTCGAGCGTTTGAACAACACATAAACGCTGTGCGTCAGCAGATGGGCATGGTATTTCAGCACTTCAATCTGTTTCCGCACTTGAACGTATATGAAAACATCGCTCTCGGCCCGATAAAACTTAAGGGGCTTACAAAAAAAGCATCTCGTGAATTGGCGATGGAATACTTGTCAAAAGTTGGATTGGCCAACAAGTTCGATGAGTATCCTTCTCGCCTGTCGGGTGGACAGAAGCAGCGCGTTGCCATAGCAAGGGCACTGGCGATGCAGCCAAAGGTTATGCTGTTCGATGAAGCTACATCGGCACTGGACCCCGAGCTTGTCGAAGAGGTCAACCTGGTCATGAAGCAACTCGCTGCGGAGCACATGACGATGTTGATCGTCACTCATGAAATGCGCTTTGCAGGCGAAGTGGCAGACCGGATTGTCTTTATGGATGGCGGGGTTGTCGTAGAAGAAGGAGCGCCGCAGGAGATCCTGCAGAACCCCGTCCACGAGCGAACCCGGTCATTCTTGAAAAAGCATCTGCACGATAGATAAGTGGCGCTTTCCTTGCGTGATCTGGCAAAGCGTAGTCTCGCAGACCAAACCGGCGCTGCCGCTCACCGGTACTCATCATGCCGACGCCACCAGGGCCCCGTCTCATTGCGGCCCTTGGGCGCGCGGTCGAGCCATTGGTACATGCTCCACAATCCGTCCAGACCCCGCGCGTAGGTGGAGTAGGTGTGATAGATCGCGCCGTCTTCCAGCACGAACGTACTCAGCCCCGGCCGGTCGCGGGTATAGGTGGGCGCATCGGTGCCACAGGTTGCGGCGAACTGTTTCACCGGTTCCGGTATTTCACTGGCGTCCATGGCATGGCCGCCGCGCTGGTAGTTGTATTCGACCAAGCCTTCGCGCTGCTGCGCTTCGGTGAAGTAGACATTGAAGTCGGCGGTGAAGTCGCTGTCGGCGGCCGAGGCCCAGGGGAAGGTCCAGCCCATTCGGCGCTTGTAGGCCTGCAGTTTCGCCAACGGTGCGCGGGATATCGCCAGCAGGGTCACGTCGTGGTTCGCCAGGTGGACGACGACGGGCTCGAAGCCATCGGCGATGGCTGAGCAGGACGGGCAGCCTGCCGTGTAGTCGGGGCCGAACATGAAGTGGTAGACCAGCAGCTGCGAGCGCCCTTGAAAGAGTTCGGCCAGGGTGGCGCTGCCGTTGTCGGTATCGAAGCGGTACGTCTTGTCGAGGCGAACCCAGGGCAATGCCTGGCGTTGCCTGGCCACTTCATCGCTGCGTCGGGTCAGGGCCTTTTCCGCTTCGAGCAGTTGCAGGCGAGCCGTCAGCCATTGGTCCCGGGACGCGGTTGTGTGGGTGTTCATCGTTCTACGCTCCTGGTGAAAGGTCGTGATTTAGACTAAACCCGGGTGTCAAATGATGGGAGTGACAAGCGTGGCGGGATTTCCATGGACTCGATGATTACGGCCGCCGCACAGGCGCTGGCAGCGGGCAATCCGCTGGGCGCACTGGACCGCGTGGCCTTGCGTGACGATGCGCCGGCGCTTGCCCTGCGCGGTATCGCCATGGCGCAACTGGGCGATCTGGTGCGGGCCAGGTCACTGGTCAAGCGTGCGCAACGGGCATTTGCGCCCAAGGAAGTGCTGGCCCGGGCGCGCTGTGTGGTGGCCGAGGCCGAAATCGCCCTGGCTTCGCGGGAGCTCGGGTGGCCGGTCAAGGCGCTCGAAACGGCGCGGGTCACCCTTGAACACCACGGTGACCGGGTCAATGCCGCCCATGCGCGCTACCTGCAAATTCGCCGTTTGCTGTTGATCGGGCAACTCGACGAGGCGCAGCAGTTATTGACCGGACTCGATCCCGGCCGATTGCCGCCGGCCTTGCGGGCAACCCATGAACTGGTGCTGGCGGGCATAGCCATTCGGCGCCTGCAATCGCACGTGGCGCGGGGGGCGTTGAACAGGGCCGGGCAGGCTGCCGGTCAAGCCGGGATTGCCGCGCTGATCGCTGAGGTCCAACACGCTGCGCATCTGCTCGATGCCCCCGCGGCACGCCTGATTGCCCAGGGTGAAGTACGGCCGCTGTTGCTCGATGATGTTGAAGCGTTGTTTTGTTCAACGTCACTGGTGGTGGATGCCTGCCGGTACGTTGTGCGCGGTTGTGGCATGTCGGTATCGCTCGCGACGCGGCCGATTTTGTTTGTGCTCGCCCGTGCGTTGGCCGAGGCGTGGCCCGGCGACGTTGCGCGGGAAGTGCTGATCGCCCGGGCGTTTCGCCTGAAGCTCTCGGATGAATCCCATCGTGCCCGGCTTCGCGTGGAAATCGGCAGGTTGCGTAAAGCGCTCAAGCCGTTGGCCGGTGTCATCGCGACGGCCCGCGGTTATGCCCTGCAATCGCCGGTGTGTACGCAGGTGGTGACACTGGCGCAACCGGTCGAGGAAAAATTTGCCGCGGTATTTGCCTGCCTCGCCGATGGCGAGTCGTGGTCGAGTTCCGCCCTGGCACTGGCGCTGGGTACCAGTCAGCGCACGGTGCAACGGGCGCTCGATACACTGGCGGAGCAGGGCAAGGTGCAGTGGTTTGGCCGTGGTCGCGCACGGCGCTGGATGACGCCGCCCGTGCCGGGATTCGCGACGACCTTGTTACTCCCGGCGCCGCTGCCCGGTGGTTAGGATGAACGCCACCAACCCCCGTCGAGGAATGCCAGATGAAACAAGCAACTGCTGAAATCATTCGCGAATATGGCCCGTTTGCCGATGTCGACCACGTGTGCGGCGTCACCTGGGACGGCGAAAAGGTCTGGTTCGCCTGCAACAGCAAAATCAACGCCCTGGACCCGGAAAGCGGCAAGGTGCTGGGTTCGATCAATGTCGCTGCCCATGCCGGCACCGCGTTTGACGGGGAGCACCTGTTCCAGATCGCCGAAGACCGCATCCACAAGATCGACCCCCGCAACGGTCGTATCCTCTCAACCATTCCTGCCCCCGGCGCAGGCACCGATTCGGGGCTGACCTGGGCCGAAGGGACGTTGTGGGTGGGCCAGTACCGTGAACGCAAGATCCACCAGATCGACCCCGAGACCGGCAAGATCTTGCGCACCATCGAATCCAACCGTTTCGTCACCGGCGTGACCTGGGTGGACGGTGCGCTGTGGCACGGTACGTGGGAAGGCGATGAGAGCGAATTGCGCCGCATCGATCCGCAATCGGGCGAAGTGCTGCAGAGCCTGACAATGCCCGAAGGCGTGGGCGTGTCGGGGCTTGAGTCCGATGGTGGCGAGCGGTTGTTCTGCGGTGGTGGCGATAGCGGCAAGGTGAGGGTGGTGCGTCGGCCTTCGTGAGGCGCAGCGGCCAGGTCAACAGGTACAACCTTTGTGGGAGCGACGGTGCGGCGATCCGCCCTGCTCGCGAATGCGGAGTGTCAGGCAACATCAATGTTGACTGATTTGACGCTATCGCGAGCAAGCTCGCTCCCACAGGATTAGCGGGTGTACGCAAAATCTGCGAGCAGTCGAAATCACTGTGGGAGAGTGTCAGGCAACATCAATGTTGACTGATTTGACGCTATCGCGAGCAAGCTCGCTCCCACAGGGTTAGCGGGTGTACGCAAAATTTGCGAGCAGTCGAAATCAATGTTGAATGTGCTGGCCACATCGCGAGCAAGCTGGCTCACACAAAGGCAGCTGCCCTGGCGAAATTCATCTATTACAGTCATCTGCGCACTGATAGTATTTTTCCGTCCTGCCATGTTTTCTGCTGGTCGAAATCGGTCTAAAAGCCCGGTTGGAAAACGCTCCTGTTTTGCTATCCTCAAACCTGTAGGTGAAGACGCAGACTGATGCGCAAAAGGATAGCAAGGAGACGTGGGGCGCGTTCCGAAGGGTACACGGTTAGAAAGATCCCCGCGCTGGGATCCAGCCCTTATGCCGTGTGAAGCAGAAGAGTTCCATTACAGTTTCACGACTCTTTTGTGGGAGGCCTGATAAACCTTGTAAGCCGGAGACCAGCACCGGCCACCTACTTGTTACATCCACCCACAAAGCCCGCTCAGTGCGGGCTTTTTAATGCCCGCGAGGTGGGTCCGGCCGGCGGCTCAAGGCGCGCCAAACAGCATCGTCCAGTAGACACCGTTGTCGCTGCGGGCGTTGGCGGCGTAGGCGGCACCGACCTGGGTGAACATCGGGTTCATCAGGTTGGCGCAGTGCCCGGGGCTGGCGAGCCAGCCGGCCATGGCCTTGCTGGGTGAGCCTTGCCCGGCGGCGATGTTTTCACCGATCTGCCGGCCACGGTAGCCGGCGGCCTTGGCACGGTCATAGGGCATGTCTCCGTCGGGGGCCTGGTGGGCGAAATAGTTGCCGTAGGCCATATCCTTGCTGTGGTTTTGTGCTGCGGAACCCAAGGCGGCACTCCAGGACAGCGGCCGCGCGGCGCCAAACCGCTGGCGACCGCACATGCGCGGCCTGGCCCGGGCGGCGTTGACCTGCGCCAGCAACGCCTGTGCGGCGCTGCGTGGGTCGCCGGTTTTCCCATCGAGCACCGGCCGTGCCAGCACCACTTGCCATTCACTCCCGGCGCGGCTGACGCCGATGTCGGCGTATTGGTTGTCGAGCAGTGCGGCGCAGTGCTCGTCCTGGAACAGATCGAAGGCTTCTTCGGCATCCCGTGCACCCACCACGCGAATCGACCGCACCATGGTGGCCTGATAGCCGGAAGCCTTTAACCGGTCCCGCAGCCCACCGCCATAGCCAACAGGCAGGGCCAGGTTCGACTTGAGCGTCAGGGGTGATAAGCGTTGCGTCGGCCGCCGGTCGCAGCGTTGCGGATGGGCGCGATAGTCGTTGATGGCGTCTACCAGTTGCCGTTGCCCATCGGCATGGGCGGGGCTTGCATAAACGGGGAGCAGGGAAAACAGGCACAGCGAAGAAAAGCGCAAGGCAACGGCGGTTTGGCGCATGGACGGACAACTCGGATGAGATGACGACGATAGGAGAGGAAAAACGCTCGGGTATGACCGGGGTCTGGAGACAAGGTTCACGGCGCGAGCGAACCTGTTTGTAGCCGGAACCGAATGTCCGACGAAGGGTAGGACTTTTGTGGGAGCGGGCTTGCTCGCGAAGATGGCCTTTCAGGCAACAGAGATGTTGACTGATCTACCGCCATCGCGAGCAACCTCGCTCCCACAGGTTTTGTGTACATCAGTGACCCGCAAGCGGACCTGAATCGATCAATCCATGCAGGCGTACACCACCAGCTCCACGAGCATTTCTTCCCGGGCCAGGCCCGCCACGACCATGGCGGCGCGGTTAGGGTAGGGCGCCTGGAAGTACTCGGTGTAGAGCGCATTCACGGTTGCCAGGTAGCTGCGGTCAGTGACGTAGATCAGTACCTGGGTGACCGCGTCCAGCGAGCTGCCGGCGGCTTGCAGGGTATGGCGCAGGTTGTCCAGGGTCTGCCGGGTTTGTGCTTCGATGCCGCCGCTCACCACCTGGCCCTGGCGGTCGATGGGGATTTGCGCGGTGTACAGCGTGCCGTTGCCGACAACAGCCCATTCCAATGGCGCGCGCGAGGCAAAGAGGTCGGTCTTGATCGCCTGTTTCATTGATGATTCCTGATACGGGTTTGAGGGGCTTACCGGGCGTCGCTGCCTTCACCGGCTCCACGGCGACGGGATTCTTCGGTGCTTTCCACCAGCACCCGTTCACCCAGCTTTTTCAACTGGGCCCAGACTTCATCATTGACCTGCAGCCCGCCCGCGGCTGCCGGCTGACTGAATTCAAGCGTCGGGGCCGCGTCTTCGGCACTCAGGCGTGGCAGCAGCGCGAAGTGTCTGGAAATCAGCACGTTGATGCTTTGCTCGTCGCCCTGCGCCGGTTGCGGCAGGTCATATACCCGCAAGGCCGGGTGTGTGTTCCCGGCGCTGAAGGTGGCCACCAGCTCCTGCCGGGCATCGCGCCAGTACACACAAAAATTCAGGCCTTCTCCGGCACAGCGCGCCAGGTAGCCCAGCAGCAGGATGCGGTTGTGGCAATGGCGGACGCGGATCAGCGCACTGCCGCGGCGCAAGGCCTTGCTCACCCCCAGTTCGATTGCCTGGGCGGCGCAGCGCAATACGCTCTGGCCATGGGCGTCGAGGGTCAGTTGCGTGGCGTCTTCGTAGCAGGTTTCGATGGGGCGATCGACTTCATCGTGAAGGAAGTCCAACGCTTTTTTCAGCGCGCCGATACCGTCGAGGCCTTGCTGTTGCAGCCTGGCAATCATTTCGGCGGCGTCGTCGCAATCACCGGGTGCAAAGCCGATGCCTTCGAAGGCCTTGCGGCAGATCACCTGGATTTCATTGAGCGATACACGCATTTCAGAGTGCTCCGGCAGCGTTGGTCAGTTCAGGCATGACGGCAAAATTCCAGTCGTCGGGGAACGGCTGGCCGATCTCGCTGACCAGCGGTGCCCCCTGAAACAAGGTGATGCGCACCCAGCGGCTGGACTTGGGGTCGAACTTGCCGGCGCCGAAGAACGCCAGCTTGCAGCGCAGCAAGTGGATCGGCAGCATGCCGCGGTCCATCAGGTTGGCGCGGATTTCCCCGAAGGCGCAGCGAGCCATGCCTTGCAGGCGGCAGACCGTGCCTTTGAACTGCGGTAGCGCCAGCAGAAAGTGCGCGGTCAATTGCCGTGGGTGTTGCTCGCGGTAGGCCAGCAGGGCGCGATGACAACGTTGAATGTTGTGCGCGATCCCCAACTGCATTTCCTTCTCGGCGCCTGGCTCCATGGCCCGCTCGCCCAGGCGTGGTTCTTCCTTTTCCGCCGAGCGATACCAGAAAAAGTGGTTGGCCTCGGCGTCGCTCAAGTCGTAGTCGAGCGCCCAGCGGTACTTGGTCTCGATGAGATCGCACAGCTCATCCAGTGGCATCTCGGCGTTCAGGCGAAACCCCTCGTTGACCGACATCTGCTCGGCCAGCGGATCGACCTGTTCGGGGTACAACTCCAGCAGCAGGCTGACCAGCAGTTCCTGGCAACCGGTGCCGACGTTCACCTCGGCCCAGGCTTGCAGGCGTGACCACAACCCCGCGTTGACCGACTGGCCCGCGAACCACTCGGCCAATTGCTCGAGATCGGCCAGCGTCTGCTGGTCGATGCCGCTTTGCCGTTGGTCCTCGGTGCTGGTTTGCTGCAAGTGCCGGCGGGCCCGTAGCAGCAACGCCTGAAAGCGCTGGGCATGAGGCAAGTCAGCCGCTTGCGCCACAACCTGCGCCAGTGCGGTTTCCCTGGCCCACAGCCATTGGTTGACCAGTTGCGGGTGATTGATCAGGAACGGCGCCATGCCCAGCCCCGTGGAATTGCCGACCCCAAGGTAACGCTGCAGGGCAGGGTCCAGGCCCACCGCCCGCTGTGGATTGCGCGCCCGGGCCATGTGTTCGATCTGCTCGATGCTGAAATGCCGCAACAGATACACGGTGAACATCTGGGCGCTGAAGGGTTGTGTGAAGTCCGCAGTGCCTTGCAGGCAACTGAAGTCGGCGATGCCGAACTTGCCGTTGCCGTACACCGCGGTGGTGCGATACAGGTAGCCGACCTCGGCCAGTTGCCGCGGGTCTGGCTGACAACCTTCGGCCAGCGCTTCGAGGAAGCGTTCGAAGTTGCGCAGGCTGCGGTTGGCCCGCGACAGCACCAGCACTCGCGAATCAAAACGCCCGGCTTCCTGCAACGGCACATTGCGTCGCAGGTCAGCCAGTTGCTGCTCATCGACATCGCCGGCGAGCAGGACAAAACTGACATCCCACTGATCGGCGATGACCCGGTCGCTGCGCTTCTCCGGCGGCAGGTACGTGGAGAAAATCACGCAGTGATAGTGGGCACTGGCGGTGTCGATGCGGTAGATCGCCGTACCGAAGCCCTCGGCATCCAGGTCGAAGCAGGTGCGCTGGATGCGCCACTGCTCGTTCATCATCCGCCGCATGCTGCTGCGCACGAAACTCAAGCGGCTTTGAAAGTGGCTGCCCAGTCGCTCCAGGTCCATGACCCGGGCGGTGGGCCGCAAGGCCGAAGAGGTGTCTGTGTCGGTGTGCGACATCATTGCGATTCCTGAACTGTTCATCGTCAGACTGCCTGTTCGCGAGCCATCTGCCGGGCGATGCGCAGAGCATCCCAGAGCGACGGCAGGATCAGCAGTGAAACCGGTACGGCAGTAATTACGATAAAGGATTGCAGCGCCGTGACCCCGCCAGAACCAATGGTGATCAACACCACCGCGGCCAGGCCCATGCCGATGGCCCAGAAGGCACGCAACCATGGCTTTGGCTTGTCATTGCTGGACATGGCCATCGCCACGGTGAACGCCATCGCATCGCCGTTGGTGGCCACGGAAATGAAGCTCAGGAACAGGAACAGCGCCGAGATCAGTCCACCCAGGGGCAGGTTCTGGGTCACGCCCAGCAGCAGATCTTCGGGCTGCGCGCCGTGGGCGGTGACGATGCCTGGCGTCTGCAATTCCATGCCGATGCCGGCGCCACCGACGATGGTGAACCAGAACATGGTGACCAGCGGTGCGATGATCGACAGGGTCATGATCACTTCACGGATGGTCCGGCCACGGGAAATCTTCGCCACATACAGGGCGACCATCGGCGCGTAGCCAATGAACCAGCCCCAGTAGAACACCGTCCACCAGTCCAGCCATTTCGGATCGGCGCGGAACAGGGTCATCGGAATGAACTGCTCCAGGTGCAAGGCGAACGCGGTGGGAAAGCCGCCGAGAATGAAAGCGGTGGGCCCCAGCAGCACCATGAACACCGCCAGGCCGATCATCAGCCAGACGTTGATCCCGCTGACGAAGCGGATGCCTTCGAGGCCGACCAGGCAGGAAATGGTGTACATCACCGTGACCAGCACGATGGTGATGGACTGCACCATCAGGTCATTGGGAATGCCCCAGACCGAATGCAACGCACTGCTGATTTGCAGGCCGAGGAAACCGATCGGGCCGATGGTCCCGGCGACGACGGCGATGATCGAGGTGGCGTCCGCCAGCGTGCCGATCGGGCCCTTGAGCGCACGCTCACCGAACAACGGATAGAGCAGGGTACGCGGTGCCAGTGGCAAGCCTTTGTCGTAGTGCAAATGCATCAGCACGATGGCCAGCAGGCTGCCCAGCACTGCCCAGGCCAGAAAGCCCCAATGCACGAACGATTGCGCGAGCGCAGCGTGTGCGGCGGCTTCGGTGTGAGGCTGCACCCCGGCGAACAACGGTGGCGGGCTGGCGAAGTGCATCATCGGTTCCGCTGCCGCCCAGAACGCACCGCCACCGGCGAGCAGGGCGCACATGATCACGGCGATCCAATTGAAGGTGCTGGTATCGGGACGCTGGTCGACGCCGCCCAGGCGTACCCGCCCGCATTTGCTGAAGCAGATGAACAGGCTCATGGCGAAGGTCGCCAGCATCAGGATCTGCCAGTACAAGCCAAAGAACTTCGTCGACCAGGCGAACAGCGTATTCACCAACAGCGATACGCCATCGATGTTGATCAGTGCCGCGATCAGGAAGGCGCCGAGGAAGCCGCCACTGATTAAAAACAGCGGCCAGTCGATGTCTTTTTTCGGCGGTGCGAGGTCCAGTGGCTGGACGTCGGCTTGCAGGGAGTCGGATGTTTTCATGATGCCTCCAAAATACGCGCCTGGGGCTGTGCATCGCCGGTCGGGGAGATGAACGGGAGGCTATTGTTGTTATTTTTCATGCTGTCCTCACGGTGTCGATCAAGAGTCAGTCTTGCGCCGTCGTAGCGTTTTCCAGCAGGCGCAACCAGTTGAGTCCCATGATGTTGCGTACCTCGTCCTCGGCGAAGCCACGGTCGCGCAGGCCCTGGGCGATGACCGGGAAATCCCGGCTGTCGCGGAACCATTGCAGCGGTGCCGGCCAGTTGGCGTTGTCCTTTGATCCTTCGCCGTAATCCTTGTCTTTGCTCCAGCGCCCGTTGCGCATCCATTCGAGCACTTGCAGGGGTTGTTGCTGGCACAGGTCGGTGCCGATGCCGATGTGTTCGACGCCCATCAGCTCCGCCGTGCTGGCGACCATGTCGCAGAACGATTCCAGGGTGCAGCCCGACGCGCCCTTGAGGTGAAACGGGTAAGTACTGAAACCCAGCAGACCGCCGGACTCGGCGATGCCGCGCAACACCGCGTTGGACTTGTTGCGTTTGGCCGCGTGGAAACTCGACGGGTTGGCGTGGGAGACGATCACCGGCCGGCTCGACAACTCGATGGCTTCCAGGGTGCTGCGCTCGGCGCTGTGGGACATGTCGATCAGCATGCCGACGCGGTTCATCTCGCGGATCACCTGGCGGCCGAAACGGCTGATGCCATTGTCTTCGGTCTCGTAGCAACCGCTGGCCAGCAGGCTCTGGTTGTTGTAGGTGAGCTGCATGATCAGTACGCCGAGCTGGCGGAAAACCTCCACCAGGCTGATGTCGTCTTCGATCGGCGAGCAGTTCTGGAATCCGAAGAAAATCCCGACGCGGCCTTCCTGGTGTGCCAGGCGAATGTCCGAAGCCTCGCGCACCGGACGAATCAGCTCGGGCCAGGTTTCGAAGCGCCGGTTCCATTCGCCGATGCGCGACAGGGTTTCCCTGGCGTTCTCGTGGTAGGCGATGGTGGCGTGCACCGCGCTCAGGCCACCGGCCTGCATCTGGCGAAAGATCTCTTCGTTCCAGTGGGAATATTGCAGGCCGTCGATCATCAATAAATCGTGCATGGTGATCTCCTGTTCAAGGACGCACGTAGGTGGTCTTGACCACGGTGTAGAACTCGCGGGCGTACTGCCCTTGCTCGCGCGGCCCGAAGCTGGAGGCTTTGCGGCCGCCGAACGGCACGTGGTAATCGGTGCCGGCGGTGGGCAGGTTGACCATGACGCAACCGGTGCGGGCACGGCGCTTGAAGTCGCTGGCATAACGCAGCGACTGGGTGATGATCCCGGCGGTGAGGCCGTATTCGGTGTCGTTCAACACGGCGAGGGCTTCTTCGTAATCGCCGACCCGGATCACACAGGCAATCGGCCCGAAAACCTCTTCGCGATTGATGCGCATGCTGTTGTGGGTGTTGGTGAACAGGGCGGGGCGCATGTAGTGCCCGGCCGGTTGCAGGTTCAGCAGTTCGCCGCCCTCGACCAGGGTTGCGCCTTCGTCTTCGGCCAGTTGCAGGTAATGAAGGTTCTGCTCCAGTTGCCGGGCTTCAGCCACCGGGCCGATCTGCACCCCTTGTCCGAGCGCATGACCGACCTTCAGTTGACGCATGCGTGCCACCAGCGCCTCGACGAAGCGGTCATGGATGCCGTCGCAGACGATCAATCGCGAAGAGGCCGTACACTTTTGCCCGGTACCGAAGAAGGCGCCGTTCAACGCGCATTCCACGGCGATTTCGAGGTCGGCGTCATCGAGCACCACCAAGGCGTTCTTGCTGCCCATTTCCAGTTGGCAACGCACCAGATTGCCGGCGGTGGCGACCGCGACGCGGCGACCGGTCTGCAGGGAACCGGTGAAGGTCAACGCATCGATGTCGGCGGACTGGATCAGGCTTTCGCCAACCACCGCGCCGCTGCCCATGACCAGGTTGAAGGTGCCGGCGGGCAAGGCCTGGCGGCTGATGATTTCAGTCAGGGCCCAGGCACTGGCCGGTACCAGGTTTGCCGGTTTGAACACCACGGCGTTGCCGAAGGCCAGGGCCGGGGCGATCTTCCACGCGGCGGTGGCCATGGGGAAATTCCACGGCGTGATGATGCCGATCACGCCGACCGGTTCACGCTGGACTTCGATCTCGATGCCGGGACGTACCGAGGCGGCTGTCTCACCCATCTGACGCAGCACTTCAGCCGCGTAGTAGTGGAAGAACTGCGCGGAGCGATTGACTTCGCCGACGCCCTCGGCCAGCGGCTTGCCTTCTTCCCGGGAGAGCAGTTCGCCGAGTTCTTCCTTACGCGCCATCAACTCGTTGCCGATGGCCATTAATACTTGCTGGCGCTGCTCCAGGCCACTGGCGGCCCATTGCGGCTGGGCATCGCGGGCGGCGGCGATGGCATCCAGCGTCTGCTCGGCGCTGGCCTGGTGGTAATGGCCAATGAGGTCTTGAACATCCGAAGGGCTGTGGTTGGCGATAACGCCCTGGCCTTCGCACCAGTTGCCGCCGATGTAGTTTTTGTAGGGTTGCAGTGCCATGGGAACCTCCGATTGCGTTGGCCCCATCTTGAGAGTATTAGTCTGCAAATAAAAATTAATAATAAATATGAAATGATAAGGAAAACTTACCGTGCTTCCCGAGCTGAAGATTACCCAACTGCGCTATTTCGTCCTGGTTGCCCAGTTGAAAAGCTTCCATGGCGCGGCAAGGCAGGCCTATCGCACGCAACCGGCGCTGTCCCTGGCTGTGCGCGAACTGGAGCTGAAACTCGGCCAGCCATTATTCGAAAAGGGCGGCAAAACCGAACTGACGCCATTCGGCGAGCACTGTTTGCCGCTGTTCCAGGATTTACTGGCGCATCACGACCGCATCGCCCGGGAAGTCAGTTTGCTGGCGCGGCATGAAATCGGTCAGGTGAGCATCGCTACGGTGCCGTCGGTGGCCAGTCGGTTGTTGCCGCATCTGCTCGCGCGGTTTGTCAGCGAGCACCCGAAAATGCAGATCAGCATGCAGGACGGCAATGCCGACAGCGTGCAGCAGTTGTTGGTCCAGGGGCAGGTGGATTTTGCGATCAGTAGCGTGTGGGCGGCCGACGAAAACATTGAGTTCGTGCCGATCCTGAGTGATCGGGTGGGTGTGGTCTGCCGCCACGATCATCCGTTGGTGGCCCAGGGTGAGGCACTGCATTGGTCGAGCCTGCAAGCCTATCCGTTAGTGCGCAATGGCACCTCGCGCTTGCTCGCGGGCACGGAAGCGGCGGGGTTGCTGGACAGCAGTCTGCTGTTCGTCTCCAACATGATTTCGCTGATTGCGATGCTTGAAGAGGGCATTGGCATCACCACGTTGCCGTCCCTGGCGTTCCCGCAGGGCAATGAGAAACTGACGTTCCTGCCGCTTTCAGAACCGCGGCTGGAACGCCAGATCGGCATTCTGTGCCGCAAGGGGCACAGCCTGTCGCCAGCGGCAGCCGAGTTGATGGGCTTTCTCAAAGCGAACATGCAGTTGATCGATCTGTAAGGTCAGTGTTCGTGTGGGGGCTCCGGGGGGGGGGCGCTCGGACGCAACTGCGGGTAATCGTGCGCGGCGACTTAAGGGCTTGTCTGTGGCGAGGGAGCAAGCTCCCTCGCCACAGGTCACAGGTATGTTCTACCTTGCTTGCTACAACCCATCCCCCAGCGCCTTTAAGTATTCAGGGCTTTCGCCGATCGAGTTATGCCCCGTCCCCGGTATCACCCGCAATGACGCCACGCCTTTGGTGAAGTGCGTGTACAAACGTTCGGTGCTCGGGCGCGGAATCACCTCGTCATGCTCGGCCGCGATCAACAGTGTCGGCACCGTGATGCGGGCGGCGTACTGCCAGGACGGGTATTTGTCCTTCAACAACCAGCGCACCGGAAACCAGCGAAACTGCCGGGCGGCGAGCCCTTCGAGGCTGTTGTAGGGCGTGATCAGCACCAGTCGCGCGGCCGGGCGTTCGCTGGCCAGGCGCACGGCCACCCCGGAACCCAGGCTGCGGCCGACCACCGCCACATGCGGATGGCTGGCATGTACCTGGTCGAACAAAGTGATGGCGTCGCGGGCAATGGCCTCTTCGGAAGGCGAGCCGGAACTGCCGCCATAACCACGGTAATGCAGCAGGTACAGGGCGTAGTCAGGGAACGCTTGAGAGAACCCGGGCAGGTTGTGCGAGACGTCTTCGGCATTGCCGCCAAAATAAATCAGTGCGTTGGGACCTTCGTGCGGTCGGATGGAAACCAGCACCTGCGCGTCAGCGACCGGCAGGGTGAGCAGCGTCCCGGCGGTCCCGACGGCGCGTGGTTGCGGGTAGTAGATCAGCGCCCGCTGGAACACGAACAGCGCCACGCACAGCGCCAGGTACAACGCAGCGACGATGACGACGAGTAACAACAAGGTGCGTGACATTCGACTAACGTTAGTGGGCGGCATTGACTGCTCGGGGTTTGAAAGTGGCTGGCGCCGCAAGGCTTTCTGAGTGTAGTCAATCGACCCTTGGCGCGGGTTATCCGGGTTGTCGGCGCAACAACCCGGACCCTGGCGACTGGTGAGAAACGTTTTATGAGCCATCCTGAGGGTTACACCCGTAGAGAAGTACTCACGCTGGCTGCCGGTGCTTCGGCGGTCTTCACCTTCGGTCAGGCGGGGGCACAACCCGCGCCGTCGACGGGAACAGGAGGCAAGACCATGCAGACCCGCGTCATTCCTTCCAGCAACGAGTCCTTGCCGATCGTAGGCTTGGGCACTTACCGCGGATTCGATGTCGAGCCTTCGCAACCGGCCTACAAGGACTTGCCCGCAGTGCTGGATGCCTTGTTCGACAAGGGTGGCAAGCTAATCGACAGCTCGCCGATGTACGGTCGCGCCGAACAGACCATAGGCGAGTTGCTGTCGATCCATGAGCCGCGCTCGCCGGCCTTCCTGGCCACCAAGGTGTGGACCCGGGGCCGCGAAGAAGGCATCGCGCAGATGGAACAATCCTTCGCCCTGTTGCAGACCGACCGGATCGACCTGATGCAGATCCACAACCTGCTGGACTGGCAGACGCACCTGCCGACCCTGCGCCACTGGAAGGAAGCAGGGCGTATCCGCTACATCGGCATCACCCATTACACGGCATCGGCCTATGAAGAAGTGGAAGCGGTACTCAAGGCCGAGCCAGTGGATTTCTTGCAGATCAACTACGCCCTGGATGATCGCGGCGTCGAGAAACGCCTGCTGCCGTTGTGCCGCGAGCGGGGCGTGGCGGTGATTTGCAACCGGCCTTTTGGCGGTGGCGGCTTGCTGGCCAAACTGAAAGATAAGCCGCTGCCAGGCTGGGCGGCGCAGGTCGGGGTCAAGAGCTGGCCGCAACTGGCGCTGAAGTTCCTGCTGTCACATTCGGCGGTGACCTGCGTGATTCCCGGCACCGGCAACCCGCGCTACATGGCGGAAAATGCCCGGGCCGGTTTCGGCCCGATGCTGACCGATGCCCAGCGTCAGCAATTGATTGCGCTGGTGGGCTAGCGACGTGTTCAACCCGTCGCGGCGAGTCCTCGAACCTCTCCTATACTGATTCGCGTCCATGCCGTGGGAAGTGCATTCGCTGCCCTGACGGCGTCCCTGTCCATCACTGCAAGGAGATCGAACATGGCTATCCGCATTGGCGACGAAGCACCGGATTTCACCGCCGACACCACTGAAGGCACCCTCAATTTTCACCAATGGATCGGCGATGGCTGGGCCATCCTGTTTTCCCATCCCAAGGATTTCACCCCGGTGTGCACCACCGAACTGGGTTACCTGGCCAAACTCAAGCCGGAATTCGACAAGCGCAACACCAAGGTCCTGGGCCTCAGCGTCGACCCGGTCAGTGACCATAACCGCTGGGTCGGCGACATCGCCGAGACCCAGGGCACGGCGGTCAACTATCCGCTGATCGGCGACGAAAACCTGGTGGTGGCCAAGCTCTACGACATGATTCACCCTAATGCCAGCGGCGGCGCGCGCACGGCGGTGGACAACGCCACGGTGCGTTCGGTGTTCATCGTCGGCCCGGACAAGAAGGTCAAGGCCATGCTGATCTACCCGATGAGCGCCGGGCGCAATTTCGATGAAGTGCTGCGTCTGCTCGATTCCCTGCAACTCAATGCCAAGCACACCGTTGCCACGCCGGTTAACTGGCGGCCGGGTGAAGACGTGATCATCCCGACTTCAGTGTCTGACGAAGACGCGAAGAAGAAATACCCGGATGGCTTCAAGACCCTGAAGCCGTATCTGCGGACCGTGGCTCAGCCGAAGTAGTCGCCATTAGTGATGCCGCCATCGCGAGCAAGCTCGCTCCCACAGGTTCCTGAGTCGTTCACAGACAGGTGCTTCGACTCGGACCCTGTGGGAGCGAGCTTGCTCGCGATGAGGCCAGCCCTGCCGGCCTCAACCTCTGGTCAAACCAGATACTTGCGAAACCAACCCAACGTCCGCTCCCACGCGAGCTTCGCCGCCGCCTCGTCATAACGCGGTGTCGAATCATTGTGAAAGCCATGGTTGCAGCCAGGGTAGATATAGGCCTCATAGGTCTTGCCCCCGGCCTTCAACGCTGTCTCATAGGCGGGCCAGCCTTCGTTGATCCGCGTATCCAGTTCGCCA
The DNA here is from genome assembly GCF_047345015.1 of Pseudomonas monachiensis. Classification (NCBI taxonomy): domain Bacteria; kingdom Pseudomonadati; phylum Pseudomonadota; class Gammaproteobacteria; order Pseudomonadales; family Pseudomonadaceae; genus Pseudomonas; species Pseudomonas monachiensis. Next base: position 3,523,759 of record NZ_CP178857.1, on the reverse strand, counting down.
TAGTGCAACATCACCGGGGCCTTGATCCGGGGCACTTCCTCGGCCGTTGGCTGACGGCCATAAAACGACACGGCGGCCCCCAGTTCCGGATAGGCCACGGCGGCGGCGTTGGTCACGCCACCGCCGTAGCAGAACCCGGTGATGCCGACTTTGCCAGTGGCGGCAGGGTGTTTCATCATCCACTCGACGGCGGCGAAAAAGTCGTTCATGAGCTTTTCCGGGTCAACCTTGGCCTGCAGCTCGCGGCCCTTGTCGTCATTGCCGGGATAACCGCCGACCGAACTCAGGCCATCCGGGGCCAGGGCGATGAACCCGGCTTTGGCCACACGCCGGGCCACGTCTTCGATGTAGGGGTTGAGCCCACGGTTTTCGTGCACGACCACCACCGCCGGCACCTTGCCGGTGGCCTTGGCCGGACGCACCAGATAAGCGCGAACCTGGCCGTGGCCCTTGGGCGAGGGGTAGGTGATGTATTCGGCAATGATGTCCGGATCGGTGAACTCGACTTGCTCGGCCAGCGCATAGTTTGGGCTTAGCGCGGCGAGCAGGGCTCCAGCGGTCAAACCGCCGAAGGTAAACAACGCCGCGCGATCGAGAAACTCCCGGCGGTTGATCTTGCCGTGGGCGTAGTAGTCGTAGAGTTCCAGCAGTTCAGGGGCGAAATCTTTGGCAGTTAGACGGGTCATGGCTGCAACTCCTCTCGGCTGGTTTAACACGGACTCTGTGGGACGGACCTTGTGGGAGCGAGCTTGCTCGCGATGGCGGAGTGTCATTCAACATCGATGTCGACTGGTCTGCCGCTATCGCGAGCAAGCTCGCTCCCACAGGGGGAATGGTGATGCCGACATCTTATTTCAGGCACTGCGCCCCGGCCTTGGCCACCTGCGCATCCTGCCCGGGCTTGACGCCCGACACCCCGATGGCACCAATCACCTGGCCATCGAAAACAATCGGCACGCCACCCTCAAGCGAAGTCAGCAAGGGTGCTGACAGGAAAGCGTAGCGCCCGGCGTTGACCATGTCCTCATAGCTTTTCGAATCGCGCCGCCCGAGGGCTGAAGTGCGGGCCTTTTCGGTGGCGATGTAGGCACTGCCGGGGGCGCAGCCGTCGAGGCGTTCGAGGGCCAGCGGGTGGCCGCCGTCATCGACCACCACTATGGTCACGGCCCATTGATTGGCCTGTGCTTCGGCGCGGGCGGCTTTGATGATCTGGCCGACTTCGGCCTGGCTCAGGACGGCTTTGCTGTTCATGGGCATCTCCAGGGTTCGGTTAAGGCAGGGCGGCTTCGACCAGTTCGATCCAGTGTCGCACCGGGGTTCGGCCCGCGCCGTCGAGGTGCGACTGGCAGCCGATGTTGGCCGTGACAATGACCTCGGGATGGCCGCTTTCCAGGGCGTTGAGCTTGTTGTCGCGCAGTTGTCGCGAGAGTTCGGGCTGGGTCAGCGAATAGGTGCCCGCCGAACCGCAGCACAGGTGGCCGTCGGGGACGGAGGTCAGGTTGAAACCGAGTCCGGTCAGCAGCGCTTCCACGGCACCGCCGAGTTTCTGCCCGTGCTGCAAGGTGCAGGGGCAATGGAAAGCCAGGCGTTGCGAGGCGTGAATGCCAAGTTTTTCCAGCGGTTCGTCGCGCAACACCTCCACCAGGTCCCGGGCCAGCGCGCTGACCTTTTTCGCCTTGTCGGCATAGGCCGGGTCGCTGGCGAGCAGGTGGCCGTAATCCTTGATGAAGGCGCCGCAACCGCTGGCCGTCTGCACAATCGCCTCGGCACCTTTTTCGATGCCCGGCCACCACGCGTCGATGTTGCGCCGGGCACGGTCGAGGCCGATGGCCTGGGCGTCCAGGTGGTAGTCCACGGCGCCGCAGCAACCGGCTTCGCGGCTCGCGATGACGCTGATCCCCAACCGGTCCAGCACCCGCGCCGCCGCGGCGTTGGTGTTGGGTGACAGGCTGGGCTGCACGCAACCTTCGAGCATCAGCACCTGACGCTCACGCACGGTCACGGGGCGCTGTTTGGCCGGCGGTGCATTGCGCGGCAATTTGCTTTGCAGGGTGCCGGGCAGCAGCGCGCGGAACACCTGGCCGCCATTGACCAGGCTCTTGAACAGCTCTGGATGCGGCACAGTCTGGCGCAACCCCTCGCGCAACAGGCGCTGACCCAGCGGGCGCGGCACCGCCGCATCGACCACCGCCCGGCCGATGTCCAGCAGGTTGTGGTAATCGACGCCCGACGGGCAGGTGGTTTCGCAGTTGCGGCACGACAGGCAGCGGTCCAGGTGCTGTTGGGTCTTTTGCGTGACGTCGTTGCCTTCCAGCACCTGCTTGATCAGGTAGATACGGCCCCGTGGTCCGTCCAGTTCATCGCCGAGCAATTGATAGGTCGGGCACGTGGCATTGCAAAACCCGCAGTGCACGCAGGTGCGCAGGATGCTTTCGGCTTCTGCGGCGCGGGGCAGATGGCTGGCGCGTTCACTCAAGGTCGTCTGCATGGTTCATAGCTCCGCGTACAGGCGTCCGGGGTTGAAGATGCCCAGTGGATCGAGTTGTTGTTTGAGGTTGCGGTGATAACGCATCAGCGCCGGTGGCAGCGGATGGAAGGGGCTGTCGGACAGGCCGTGGCTGAAGCAGGTGGCATGGCCGCCGACCTCGTCGACGACCTGGCGGATGTACGCGGCATCGGCATCGGATTTCAGCCAGCGCTGGGCACCGCCCCAGTCGATCAACTGGCGCCCCGGCAGCGACAAAAGCGGCGTGTTGTGTGGCAACGACAGGCGCCACAGCGGTTGGTCTTGATCGAAGAAACTCAAGCGCTGTTCATTGAGATCGTCCCACCAGCAAGCCTCCAGACGTTCGCCACCGAGGCGCTCATGGGCCGCCGCCACCGATCCCTCGCCGCCCTCCAGTCGCAGGTGCAGGCGCGAACCGTCGTGACAGGCCGCACTGATCGGCAACGGCTGCTGGCCCCATTCCGCCAGGCGCAGCAAGGCCCGTTCGGCGTCCATTTCCAGGCTGATGCTTAAGGCTTGCCGGGGTTTGGGCAGCACTTTGAGGGAAACTTCGGTGATCAGCCCGAGGCTGCCGTAACTACCGGCCATCAGGCGCGACAGGTCGTAGCCGGCGACGTTTTTCATCACCTCGCCACCGAAGCGCAACAGCTTGCCGTGGCCGGTGATGACCCGCGTGCCGAGCACGAAATCCCGCACCGAACCGGACCACGGGCGCCTTGGCCCGGACAGCCCGCAGGCGATCATGCCGCCGACGGTGGCGCCGTCGCCGAAGGACGGTGGCTCGCAGGGCAGCATCTGTTGCGCGGCGTCCAGCACCTGCGCCAGCTGCGACAACGGTGTGCCGCAACGGGCGGTGATCACCAGTTCAGTCGGGTCGTAACTGACGATGCCCCGGTGCGAACGGGTGTCGAGAATTTCCCCGGCCGTGGTGCGCCCGAGAAAGGCTTTGCTGTTGGAACCCTGGATGCGCAACGGCGTGGCGTTTTCCAGCGCCTGATTGACCTGTTCCAGCAGTGACTGGCTGTCATCGAAATCTTCAGGGCTGCGCATCAGAAACGCTCCAGCTCGGGGAAGGGCAACTGACCGCCGTGTATGTGCATGGCACCGAATTCGGCGCAGCGGTGCAGGGTCGGAATGTTCTTGCCGGGGTTGAGCAGGCCACCGGGGTCGAAGGCGGTCTTGACGGCATGGAACAGGGTCAGCTCATCGCTGTTGAACTGCGCGCACATCTGGTTGATCTTCTCGCGGCCCACGCCGTGTTCACCGGTGATGCTGCCGCCGACTTTCACGCACAACTCCAGGATCTTGCCGCCCAGGGCTTCGGCGCGATCAAGTTCACCGGGTTGATTGGCATCGAACAGGATCAGCGGATGCATGTTGCCGTCGCCGGCATGGAACACGTTGGCCACCCGCAGACCGTATTCCTTCGAGAGCTCGGCGATGGCGTGCAGCACGCCGGGCAGTTCGCGACGGGGGATGGTGCCGTCCATGCAGTAGTAGTCCGGCGAGAGGCGGCCCACCGCCGGGAAGGCATTCTTGCGCCCGGCCCAGAAACGCACGCGCTCGGCTTCGTCCCTGGCCTGGCGCACCTCGATGGCGCCGGCCTGTTGCAGCACCTGGCGCACCCGCTCGCAGTCATCCGAGACATCGGCTTCAACGCCGTCGAGTTCGCACAGCAGAATGGCCTGGGCATCCACCGGATAACCGGCGTGGATGAAGTCCTCGGCGGCGCGGATGGCCAGGTTGTCCATCATTTCCAGGCCGCCGGGGATGATGCCGGCGGCAATGATGTCACCGACGGCGCGCCCGGCTTTTTCCACGGAGTCGAACGCCGCCAGCAGCACTTTGGCGGTCTGGGGCTTGGGCAGCAGCTTGACCGTGACCTCGGTGATCACCCCGAGCAGGCCTTCGGACCCGGTGAACAGCGCCAGCAGGTCGAAACCGGGGGCGTCGAGGGCGTTGGAGCCCAGGTTCAGGTGCTCGCCATCGACGGTGAGGATGTCGACCTTGAGCACGTTATGCACGGTCAGGCCGTACTTCAGGCAGTGCACGCCACCGGCATTTTCCGCGACGTTGCCGCCGATGGAGCAGGCGATTTGCGAGGATGGGTCCGGCGCGTAATACAGGCCGAAGGGTGCCGCCGCCTGGGAGATCGCCAGATTGCGTACACCGGGCTGTACCCGCGCAGTGCGGGCGGCGGGATCGATGTGCAGGATGTTGTTGAAGCGCGCCATCACCAGCAGCACGCCTTTCTCCAGGGGCAGCGCACCGCCGGACAACCCGGTGCCGGCGCCACGGGCCACGACGGGGACGTGCAGTTCATGGCAAACCCGCAGCACCCCCTGGACTTCCTCGATGTGCCGGGGCAGCACCACCAGCATCGGCGTGGTGCGATAGGCCGACAGGCCGTCGCATTCGTAGGGCTTGAGTTCCTCGCGCTGATGCAGGACTTGCAGATTCGGCAAGCGGGTTTGCAGGGCCTGCAACAGCGCCTGTTTGTCGACATCGGGCAGGGCGCCGTCAACGCGTTCATCGTAGAGAATGTTCATGGGTTCACGATTCTCGCAGGAGGCCACTGACCTTCATCATTGGCCTGATACAGCCGACTGTCCATTGGGATGTTTGTCTGCACGACGTACCATGTGGGGTCGATTCAGTGCCCGCCCACCACCATGTGGCTGAACGGCGCGACGTAGGCCTGCAGCGTCACCAGGCCACCGACCAGGATCGCCAGCACAATCGAGTGGAAGAACACGTAGCGCAGGATTTCCCCTTCATGGCCGTACCAGCGGGTGGCGGTGGAGGCGACCACGATCGACTGGGCGTCGACCATCTTGCCCATGACCCCGCCGGAACTGTTGGCGGCGGCCATTAACACCGGGCTGATGCCCAGTTGCTCGGACGTCACCCGTTGCAAACCGCCGAACAGCACGTTGGACGCCGTGTCCGAGCCGGTCAGCGCCACGCCGAGCCAGCCGAGCAGGGTGCCGAACATCGGGTAGAAAATGCCCGTCGCGGCGAAAGCCAGGCCCATGGTCGCATCAAGCCCCGAGTAGCGGGTGAGGAAGCCCAGCGCGAGCATTGCCGCGATGGTGATCAGCGAATAACGCACCACCCACAGAGTGCGCAGGTACTGGTGAATCAGTTGCGGGATCGAGTACCCCATCAGCAAACCGCCGACAATCGCCGCCAGCAGAATGCCGCTGCCGGTGGCGGTGAACCAGGTGAACTTGTATACCGCTTCTTCGGTTTTCGGCGCGGCCACCACGGGCGGGACTTTCTCGACCTGCAAGTGCAGGGTGGTGAAGGTCACGACCGGCGCAAACAGCGGATTCGCCTCGCGCATCGGCTTGCCCTGTGGATCGAGCTTGGCGGCACTGGTTTGCGGGTCGATGGCGGGGCGGGTGTCGAAGGTGTTCTTGAAGCCCTGGGTGCCCCAGATGAACACGAAGACCGTCAGGATCAGCCACGGCATCCACGCCCGCATCACTGCCGGTTTTGCCTCATTGGCAAAGGTTGCAGTGGGTACGGGCTTTTCGTCGTGCTCGGCGTCGATTTTCGAGTTGTCGACCCGGCCGGTCAGGGCGGCGGACGTGTGTACGGTGGCCGGTTTCCACACCTTGAGGAAACCGGTCAGGCAGGCCATGGAAATCAGTGCGGCGATCACGTCCACCAGCATCGGCCCGTGATAGTTGGACACCAGGAACTGCGGTACGGCAAAACTGACCCCGGCCACCAGGATCGCCGGCCAGATTTCGAGCATCTTGCGCCAGCCGGCAAAGGCCCAGATCAGCCAGAACGGCACCAGCACCGAGAAGAACGGCAACTGCCGGCCAACCATCATCGACAGTTCCATTTCATCGAGCCCGGTGACCTTGGCCAGGGTGATGATCGGCGTGCCGAGGGCGCCGAAGGCCACGGGGGCGGTGTTGGCGATCAGTGCCAGCCCTGAAGCGGCAAGTGGCGAAAACCCCAGCCCGATCAGGATTGCCCCGGTCACCGCCACCGGCGTGCCGAATCCGGCCGCGCCTTCGAAAAACGCCCCGAAGCAGAAGGCGATCAGCAGCAATTGCAGGCGCCGGTCATCGGTGATGCGCGCCAGGGAGTCTTGCAACACCTTGAACGAACCGTTCTCGGTGGTCAGGCGGTGCAGGAAGATGATGTTCAACACGATCCAGCCAATGGGCAGCAGGCCGTTGGCCGCACCGAACAACGCCGCCGAACCGGCCATGCCCGCTGGCATGCCGAAGGCGAAGATCGCGATCAGCAAGGCCGAGGCCAGGGCGAGCAATGCCGCCAGGTGCGCCTTGACATGGAAAAACGCCAGGGACGCCAGCATCACCACCACCGGCACCGCCGCCATGAGCGTTGAAAGCACCGGGTTACCGAACGGATCGTAGACTTGCTGCCAGACCATGTTCCACCTCTGCTTTTTATTGTTGGACGTGCAGATCCCCTGGGGGGGAGGTGGTCTTCAGTATAGGTGGCATTGCGCCGCTGTCAGGGCAGGCCTCCGGTCCTGCCAATCGGCGCATTCCGGAGGGCTGAGCTAGCATGGCCAGTAGGGTTTGAATTCAGCCAGGGGAGCAATGCAGTCATGACCGAGCGCCATATGGAGCACAAGGAAACGCTATCGAACGGATGCAACATCAAAGTCACGGCCGAGATATTGAAAGACGGTTCGTTGGGCATGTTCATCGGTATCTATCGGCCGGACGGTACGGCCATCGATGAAAACCACGACCCACGGCCGCATATGCTGGACATGGAAGCGGCGATGGATTGGGGGATCGATATTGCCAAGGGGATCGGCAATAGCCAGCGAACATTGTGAGCGGTGCCGTCTGTGCCCGGGCGACCGGCGGTCGCTGTCAGAACCCGAACGAACGTGCCGAGCTTTTTGCCAGTTCGACTTCCAGCAGATGCTCGACCAGCAGGTCATTCAAAAACCGGAACTGATCATTGAGCCCGACCACTTCGTTGCTGAAGTGATGATCGGCTGCCGGGATCAGCAACGCCTCGAAATTTTTGTCGAACATCAGAGTCAACTCTTTACATGACTCGAATTCCTGCGCGTAGAAATTGTTGCCGAACACCGGGAAACGTACGGCGAGGGTGACAGTGTTAATCATGATGTTTGTTCCTCGCTCAGGACGTACCAGGCAAACACACTCAATGTGAACGCCGTCAGGGCCAGGCAGGTCAGCAGATGGATCAGCATGAGGTTCCCCTCCGGTTCGGGGCTTCGTGTTGGCTTGGGATCGATCCTACGCTGACGGCGTACAAGCGGAAGGCAATCGCGGCGATGGTGAATATCGACGCCAGTGATGGTGGTTTTTGTGCTGATGATGCGGCCCCCTTCGCGGCCATGCACATGCCGCCACCTATACTCAAAACAGAGGTTGTCCAATCACCGAACCTCCGGTTCGATGACAACTGTAGGAAGCCGCCATCGTGAACCTGCGTTCGCTGATCATTACCGTGCTGGTGGTGTTGGCAGGCTGCGCCACACCCCCGCGTGCGCCGGTGGAAACGGCACCGGTCATCGTTTCAGCGAGCACCTGGCAGCAAGTGGACCGGGAGATCGTCGCCGCGTCGCAGTCGGCCACCGAGCAAACCCGAATCTACTCCCGCGGTGCCATGGATTACTGGCGTACCCGGGTCTATGAATTGACCGAACAGAACTTCATTCCATGGTTCAGCAGTTACTGGACCCAGGAATGGCTGTCGATGAAGGTCAGCTGGTACACCCTCAGCGCCAAGGGCGAGCAGGACGCATCGGAAAAACGTCTGGCGGCCTACCTGCTCGAAGCCTATCAAGAGAAGGTTCTGGCCCCGGTGGCGCTGGAAGTCGATCCCGATTCGATTCTGGGCCTGTCAGTGGCGTTCTACGTCGACATCCTCAAGGAAGAGCTGCAGAAGATCTCTACCCGCCACGGCGTGCCGATAGCCCAGCTCAACGGGCGTATCCAGAAAATCCCGGCCATCGCCCTCGGTCCACCCCCGGCGCGGAACGCCTCGTTGTACCAGATCGTGCACACCGATCCGCTGAACACCTTGCCGGCCTACGCCGCGCTGATCGACAAAATCCACAAGGCCGGCGGCGACAGGGGCGTGGGTTCGACCGACACCGCGATGGCGCCGGTGGCCAGGCGCGCCAGCCGGCGGATGGAAGCCGAGATGGCCCCGCGTGGGGCCGCCAGCGCCGTGGCCGCGGCCGCCGGAAAACTTGCCGGTGGTTTGATCACTGTAGGGGTGGCGGGCATTCGCGCACTGATTCAGGCCAACGACCGGCCCGACAGTGAGGCGCTGATCCGCAGCAGCCTGGGCAATACCTTCGACAAGGCCTGGCTCAAGCTGGTGCAGAACCCGACGACCGGCGTCATGGCCGGCACGCTGTACATGGCAGGGCAGATCGAAGGCAGCCTGGCGGACCGCACTGCACCGCCGGTCGGTTTGAGCGCCGGGACTGTCGATTTGACGCCATCGCAACCGACTACCCAGCAGAACACCCCATGACCCAAGGAGAAATGCTCATGTCTTATGTCGATGGTTTTATCGCTGCCGTACCCACCGCCAACCGCGGGCAATACCTCAAGCACGCCGAAGTCGCCGCCTCGATCTTCAAGGAAAACGGTGCCTTGAGTGTGGTCGAATGCTGGGGCGAGGATGTCCCGGAAGGCAAGGTCACCTCGTTTCCCATGTCGGTGAAGCTCAAGGACGGTGAAACCGTGGCCTTCGGCTGGATCATCTGGCCGGACAAGGCCACTCGCAATGCCGGAATGGACAGGATGATGCAGGATCCGCGCATGAAGCCGGACGTCAATCCGATGCCCTTCGACGGCCAGCGCATGGTCTACGGCGGGTTCGAAGTACTCCTCCAGGCCTGACGCCGCACGCGGGATCACTCCGGCGTCGGGGTGATCCTGCAACTCTTGCGCTGGCGGATCTCGTCGTCCGTCGGCCGCTCGCGGATGAACTCGAAGCGCGGCTCGCCTTCGCTGTAATGCACCAGCCAGCCCCATTCCAGCTTGAGTTCATCCTGGCCGGGCTCGGGCGGTCTGGCCCACCATGGTTCCTTGCTGATGATCTGTCGCATGGCCCCCTCCGGTTTTTCGGGATGCTGAAACTATAACGCGCATGTCCCACCGCGCCACATATGCGCTGGCCGGCATTCGAGAGTTGAGTACACTCAGGCAGTCTTCCCAGGAGGTGCCCGGCATGAGCGACGAATCCCGCGAGCCGTTCAAGCGTCTGTTCTTTGCGTTGAACTGCGCCCCGGCCCAGCGCCGGGAGATAGCGCAATGGCGCAGTGCATTGCAACTGCGCAACGGACGGCCGGTGCCGGCGGAAAACTTTCACCTGACGCTGAAGTTTCTGGGGGCGGTGGGCGTGGCGCAGATTGCCGAAGTCTGTACCGCGGCGGCGGCGATCCGTACACCGGGCGAGCGCTTGACGGTGGTGCTGGACCGGCTGGACGTGTGGCGCAGGGCAGGCGCGCTGGTGCTCGCGCCACAGCAGGCGCCCCCGGCATTGCTGCGCCTGGTGTATGCCCTGGAACAGGCGATGTTGCCGTTCGGCCTGGAGCAGGCCCCAAGGGAATACCGTCCGCACCTGACCCTGGCGCGGGACTATCGGGCGCCGGTACCGGAGTCCGCAACGACGCCGGAGTTTTTCCTGCGTGCCGACCGGTTCACCCTGTTCGAATCCCGCAAGGGCCGTTATCGGGCGCTGGCCGAATGGCCTTTGATTGACCCCCAATAAAAAGCCCGGATGATTTCGCGGCCGACGATTATCGTCGTTTCAGCCCGCGCTTCCAGGGCGAAAACGTCGCGAAAAACCTGCTGCTGGTGCAACAGGTACAAGCGCTGGCGGCAGAAAAAGGCGTGACGGCGGGCCAACTGGCGCTGGCGTGGGTGCTGGCCCAGGGTGACTACCTGATTCCGATTCCGGGCACCAAGCAACGTAAATACCTGGAAGAAAACGTGGCCGCACTGGAGGTGACGCTGAGTGGCGAAGAACTGCACGCGCTGGAAGCGATCTTTGCGGCCAATGCCACCGCAGGCCTGCGTTTCCGGAAGAAGTCATGAAACTGCTCGACCGCTAAGGGTTGCCGGCCCGTTCGATGAACCGGGCGGGCCGTGCAACACCGCGTCAGGCCTTGGCCGGCAGACCATTTCCCGATCGCAAAAGCAAGATCAAAAGATCGCAGCCTTCGGCAGCTCCTACAGGGGAACGCGTACACCACCATACAACGAGGTCGAGCGTTAGCTCGCCTCGCGGTGCTGTTGCGGTGCACGCCCCCTCGAGAGGCCGAGCGCAGGTTCTGCGCAGTGGGCAACCCGGCATGGATGCCGGGTTAGCCGCGTACGGCCATGGATGGCCGATCGCGGCGGGCCCACGGAGCAGGACCGGAGCAAGGGGATGCCGAGCCTAGGCGAGGCACCGAACGTAAGGGGCAAAAGCGTTTGGTTACTTGGCGCTTTTCCAAGTAACCCGCTGTAAAAGCGGAACCATAGGAGGCCGTTACCGCAGAAATGAATATGTACACCACCAATAAAATACTCCAGCCAGGAGGCCGCCATCGCCAGCAAGCCGTTTCCTACAGGTATCGGTGTTCCCCGGAATTGCGTGAAGAACCATAAAAAAGGCGCCCGAGGGCGCCAAAATTCACCTGAACCGAGGGAGCCAGGTGAGGCCGTTCTACTTGCAGGAGAGGCAGCGGTGGTAAGGCGCTGCGTGAACGGAAAAGGTTTGAACATCGTACTTGATCGAACACATCACTCCGTAGGAGCTGCCGGAGGCTGCGATCTTTTGATTTTGCTTCGGCACGAACTCTCAAGATCAAAAGATCGCAGCCTCCGGCAGCTCCTACAAAAGCAGGTGAATTACTGGCCGAGTTTCACCTTGGTCCAGCCCCGGGTCATGATCCGCTGGACGGCAATCGGCTGGTCCGGCACGGCATAGAGCGTGGCCATCACCGCTTCCGGCGGATAGGAGCCCGGATCGTTGCGGATCGCTTCATCCACCAGTGGCGTGGCCGCAGCGTTGGCGTTGCTGTAGCCGATGTTGTTGGTGATGTCGGCAATCACGTCGGGGCGCATCAGGAAGTTCATGAACAGGTACGCATTCTCGACGTTGGCGGCATCGCGGGGAATGGCGAGCATGTCGTAGAAACTGGCGGCGCCTTCTTTCGGGATGCTGTAGTCGATCTTCACCTTGTCCCCGGCTTCCTGGGCGCGGGCCTTGGCCTGCAGCACGTCGCCGGAGTAACCGACGGCCACGCAAATGTTGCCGTTGGCCAGGTCGGAGATGTATTTCGAGGAATGGAAGTACGCCACGTTCGGGCGAATCTTCATGAACAGCGCCTCGGCTTCGGCGATGTGCTGTTTGTCCTGATCGTTCACCGGGTAGCCCAGGTAGTGCAGGGCGGTCGGGATCATTTCAGTCGGCGAATCGAGGAAACTGATGCCGCAGGCTTTGAGCTTCTCGGCGTTTTCCGGTTTGAACAGCAGGTCCCAGGAGTTGGTCGGGGCGTTGGCGCCGAGCACTTCCCTGACCTTCTGCGGGTTGAAACCGATGCCGATCGAGCCCCACATGTACGGGATGGCGTGGGCGTTATCGGGATCGCTGGCGGAGGCGTTTTTCAGCAGCACCGGGTTGAGGTTTTTCCAGTTCGACAGCTTCGTCTTGTCCAGTTCCTGATAGACGCCGGCCTTGATCTGCTTGGCCAGGAAGCTGTTGGACGGCACGACGATGTCGTAGCCGGACTTGCCTGCCAGCAGGCGTGCCTCAAGGGTTTCGTTGCTGTCGAAGACATCGTAGGTCACCTGGATGCCAGTCTCGTCCTCGAACTTCTTGACGGTATCCGGGCCAATGTAATCCGACCAGTTATAGACGCGCAGAACCTTGTCATTGGCCTGGGCACCAGTGGCGATTGCGCCCAATAAGGACAGTGTCAGCAGAGTCCTGCCAAACATTTTCATCGGTACAACTCCATTTCTTTTTTATTCAAAAACACAAAGCAAAATTGCAATCAACATAAAACCTGTGACGAGGGAGGGTACCCATCATCCTGTAGGCGCTGTGTAGGAGCTGTGTAGGAGCTGTCGAGTGCAACGAGGCTGCGATCTTTTGAAGGCAAGATCAAAAGATCGCAGCCTGCGGCAGCTCCTACATTAAGCTGTCGCTCCCGCCATTTTCTTTTCAGGCTGCTGCCAGGATTCGCTGGCGGTCTGGTCCATGGCTTCCTGGATCGCGCGCTTGCGGGTGGCTTCGGCGCGGCGGCTGAAGTACCAGACCATGAAGGTCACGATCGACACGGCCAACAGGATCAGGCTGGCCACGGCGTTGATCTCGGGCTTGACCCCAAGGCGCACCGCCGAGAACACTTCCATCGGCAGGGTCGTGGAGCCCGGGCCGGACACGAAGCTCGCCAGCACCAGGTCATCGAGCGACAGGGCGAACGACATCATGCCGCCGGCCGCCAGTGACGGCGCGATCATCGGAATGGTGATCAGGAAAAACACCTTGAACGGCTTCGCACCCAGATCCATGGCCGCTTCTTCGATGGACAGGTCCAGTTCGCGAAGGCGGGCGGAGACTACCACCGCCACATAAGCGGCACAAAACGTGGTGTGGGCGATCCAGATGGTGACGATGCCACGCTCCATCGGCCAGCCGATCAACTGCGCCATGGCCACGAACAGCAGCAACAGCGACAGACCGGTGATCACTTCAGGCATCACCAGCGGCGCGGTGACCAGGCCACCGAACAGCGTGCGACCCTTGAAGCGGGTAACGCGGGTCAGGACGAACGCGGCCAGCGTCCCGAGTGCGACTGCCGCAATCGCGGTGTAGCAGGCGATTTCCAGCGAGCGCAACACAGAGCCCATCAACTGGCTGTTGTCGAGCAGACCGGCGTACCACTTGAACGACCAGCCACCCCACACCGTCACCAGCTTGGAGGCGTTGAACGAGTAGATCACCAGGATCAGCATCGGCAGGTAGATAAACGACAGGCCGAAAATCAGCATGAACTTTGAAAATCCGAAGCGTTTCATCCCCGTGCCTCCATCTCTTTGGCCTGGCTGCGGTTGAACAGCAGAATCGGCACAATCAGGATCAACAGCATCACCACCGCCAGGGCGGACGCCACCGGCCAGTCGCGGTTGTTGAAGAACTCTTGCCACAACACACGGCCGATCATCAGGGTTTCCGGGCCGCCCAGCAGTTCCGGAATCACGAACTCACCGACCACCGGAATGAACACCAGCATGCAACCGGCGATGATGCCGTTCTTGGCCAGCGGCACGGTGATTTTCCAGAAGCTGTTGAAGGTGCTCGAACCCAGGTCCGATGCCGCTTCCAGCAGGCTCTGGTCATGCTTGACCAGGTTGGCGTACAGCGGCAGCACCATGAACGGCAGATACGCATACACCACGCCGATGTAGACGGCGATGTTGGTGTTGAGGATCTCGATCGGGTGTGACGTCAGCCCGGTCCACATCAGGAAGCCATTGAGCAGGCCGTTGTTGCTGAGGATGCCCATCCACGCATAAACGCGAATCAGGATCGCGGTCCAGGTCGGCATCATGATCAGCAGCATCAGCACGTTCTGCGCTTCCTTGCTGGCCTTGGTGATGGCGTAGGCCATCGGGAAACCGATCACCAGGCACATCACGGTGCTGAAAAACGCCACCTTCAACGACCCCAGGTAGGCGGACAGGTACAGCTCATCCTCGCCCAGCAGGGTGTAGTTGCCGATGTTGAGCAACAGCTGGAATTTCTGCTCGGCGTAGGTGTAGATCTCCGAGTAGGGCGGAATGGCCAGGGCCGCTTCCGAGAAGCTGATCTTCATCACCAGAAAGAACGGCAGCATGAAGAACAGGAACAGCCAGATGAACGGAATCCCGATGACGAACTTGCGCCCGCTGGGGACCCACCTCAGGAATTGCTGATTGAAGGTTTTCATGCGCGCAGTACCACGCCGCTGTCGTCTTCCCACCACACGTAGACCTGATCGTCCCAGGTCGGACGCGCACCACGGCGTTCGGCGTTGGCCATGAACGACTGGACGATCTTGCCCCCGGGCAGCTCGACGTAGAACACCGAGTGGCCACCGAGGTAGGCGATGTCATGCACCTTGCCGGCGGACCAGTTGTAGCGGTTCTCCGGCTTGACGGTGCTGACCAGCAGTTTTTCCGGGCGGATCGCATAGGTGATCGACTTGTCCTGCACCGACGTGCTGACGCCATGACCGACGTAGATCTTCTGCTCCAAGTCCGGGCTGTGGATGATCGCGTGACCTTCCAGGTCCTCGACCACGGTGCCGTCGAAGGCGTTCACGTTGCCGATGAATTCGCAGACCATGCGGCTGACCGGTGCTTCATAAATGTCCACCGGGCTGCCGATCTGGGCGATCCAGCCCAGGTGCATGATCGCGATGCGCTGGGCCATGGTCATGGCTTCTTCCTGGTCGTGGGTCACCATCACGCAAGTCACGCCCACGCGCTCGATGATCTCGACAAGTTCAAGCTGCATTTGCGAGCGCAGCTTTTTATCCAGGGCGCCCATCGGTTCGTCGAGCAGCAGCAGCTTCGGGCGTTTGGCCAGGGAACGGGCCAGGGCCACGCGCTGACGCTGGCCGCCGGACAGCTGGTGCGGCTTGCGCTTGGCGTACTGGGTCATGTGCACCAGGCGCAGCATCTCCTGCACCCGGGCGTCGATTTCGGCCGCTGGCAAACGGTCCTGCTTGAGGCCGAAGGCGATGTTCTGCGCCACCGTCATGTGCGGGAACAGCGCGTAGGACTGGAACATCATGTTGATCGGTCGTTCGTACGGCGGCATGTCGGTGATGTCGACGCCGTCGAGCAGAATCCGGCCCTCGGTCGGGCGCTCGAAACCGGCGAGCATGCGCAGCAGGGTCGATTTGCCGGAACCGGAACCACCGAGCAGGGCGAAGATTTCGCCCTGGTGGATTTCCAGGGACACATCGTCCACGGCGGTGGTTTCGTCGAACTTCTTGGTGACGCGATCGATTTTCACCAACACCTTTTTCGGTGCCTGGTGACCCTCAAGAGCCTTCCTGTAGATGCTGGAGGCGTTTGCCATGTGAAACTCCCAACAGGTTTCAGTCGCCCGGCCAACACGGCCCGGCTTAATAGTGGATTGCAAACCCGTATCGGGGACTTCGGTCAGAACGCAGACCCTGTGGGAGCGAGCTTGCTCGCGATGAGGCCGGCACAATCGACATTGATGTCACCTGACACATCGCTATCGCGAGCAAGCTCGCTCCCACAGGGATTTGCGTTTGCTGATCGAACTCACCCATACCGCTCGGGTTTATTCGGCGCCGCCATCCTGGCTGCCTGGTCGTACTTGTTGTTATTGCAGTGTGTTGTTTTCGCGAGCGGGGCACGCAAAAGCGCCTGCCCGCTCGCGTTGGGCAGTTAATCGTTGAATGTGGGTATCAGTTCGTCAGCTCGAGTGACGCAGCGCCGCCCGTTGCCGGCAGGCTTCGCCGAACGCCTGGAAAATACTCAGATAAGGAGGGTTGCTCAGCACCTGCCATTCCGGGTGCCATTGCACGCCGAGGGCAAAGGCCTTGCTGTTCTCGACCGAGATCGCCTCGATCAGGCCATCGGGCGCGACGGCTTCGGCGCGCAGGCCGGGAGCGAGGCGGTCGATGCCCTGGCTGTGAATCGAGTTGACCTGGAACACCGCAGGCAGGTCCAGCGCTTCGAACACACCGCCCGGCTGCACATTCACCCCGTGAGCGGGAGCGTATTGCACGGCCAGGTCCGGATGGTCGGCCTCGCGATGGTCGAGCAAGCCCGGGAGCTCATGGACCTTCTGATGCAGGCTGCCGCCGAACGCCACGTTCATTTCCTGGAAGCCACGGCAGATGCCGAGCACCGGCACGCCCGCTGCAATAGCGGCGCGGATCAGCGGAAGGGTGGTGGCATCCCGCGCCGGATCGTGATCCGTGCCGGGGGCGCTGTCGGGGCCTTGATAGTGGAAGGGTTCCACGTTCGACGGCGAGCCGGTCAGCAACAGACCGTCGAGCTGCGGCAGCAGGTCCTCGATGTCGGTCAGGTCGCCTAAGGAAGGAATAACGACAGGCAGCCCCAGCGCGGCAACGCTGACAGCACGCAAGTACTTGTCACCGCTGATGTGGTAGGGGTGCAGGCCAATCTGTTTGACGCATGCAGTAACGCCGATCAATGGCTTGAATGCCATTTTTATCACCTCGAAGTTTCACACTTGAACGAGCTTTTCCGGAGCTTAGCCTTGTTGATTTTAATTAACAACTCTCATGTAAAAAATTCTAAACGCCGCACGTCCGATCTTCAGGATTTACGCGTGTTTGAGGGCGTATCTGGCACTCTCGTCCCCCTGAGAGGCCCGAAAATAAACGTTGAAAGGCCAGGTGTTCGCTATTGACTTCACTTTGCCTTTCGGATTGACTGGGCTCGTGAAAGGGCGGTGAACATAATAATTAACAGTAAAAAATAGGTGCATCATGTCGGTCCCTCTGCGTACCGTTCAACTCAACGAAGCAAACGCATTCCTTAAGAAATATCCTGAGGTTTTGTACGTCGACCTTCTGATTGCGGATATGAACGGTGTGGTGCGCGGTAAGCGCATCGAACGCACCAGTCTTCATAAGGTTTACGAGAAAGGCATCAACCTGCCGGCGTCTCTGTTCGCTCTGGACATCAATGGTTCCACGGTGGAAAGCACCGGCCTGGGTCTGGACATCGGCGATGCCGACCGGATCTGCTACCCGATCCCCGGCACCCTCAGCATCGAGCCATGGCAGAAGCGCCCGACCGCGCAACTGCTGATGACCATGCACGAAATCGAAGGCCAGCCGTTCTTCGCCGACCCGCGTGAAGTACTGGCCAATATCGTGCGCAAGTTCGACGACCTGGGCCTGACCATCTGCGCCGCGTTCGAGCTGGAGTTCTACCTGATCGACCAGGACAACGTGAACGGTCGTCCGCAATCGCCGCGTTCGCCGGTTTCCGGCAAGCGTCCGATGTCGACCCAGGTGTACCTGATCGACGACCTCGACGAATACGTCGACTGCCTGCAAGACATCCTCGAAGGCGCGAAAGAGCAGGGCATCCCGGCTGACGCCATCGTCAAGGAAAGCGCCCCGGCGCAATTCGAAGTGAACCTGCATCACGTGGCTGACCCAATCAAGGCGTGCGACTACGCCGTCCTGCTCAAGCGTCTGGTGAAGAACATCGCCTACGACCACGAGATGGACACCACCTTCATGGCCAAGCCGTATCCGGGCCAGGCAGGTAACGGTCTGCACGTGCACATTTCGATTCTCGACAAAGAAGGCAACAACATCTTTGCCAGCGAGGATCCCGAGCAGAACGCCGCGCTGCGACACGCGATCGGCGGTGTGCTCGAGACCCTGCCGGCGCAGATGGCGTTCCTTTGCCCGAACGTCAACTCGTACCGTCGTTTCGGCGCTCAGTTCTACGTGCCGAACTCGCCGAGCTGGGGCATCGACAACCGCACCGTGGCCGTGCGTGTACCGACCGGTTCGCCGGACTCGGTGCGCATCGAACACCGCGTAGCGGGCGCCGATGCCAACCCGTACCTGTTGATGGCTTCGGTGCTGGCCGGCGTGCACCACGGCCTGACCAACCAGATCGAGCCGGGCGCCCCGGTGGAAGGCAACAGCTACGAGCAGAACGAGCAGAGCCTGCCGAACAACCTGCGCGACGCCCTGCGCGAGCTGGACGACAGCGAAGTCATGGCGCGCTACATCGACCCGATGTACATCGACGTGTTCGTGGCGTGCAAGGAAAGCGAGCTGGCCGAGTTCGAGAACTCCATCTCGGACCTTGAGTACAACTGGTACTTGCACACGGTCTGATTGGCAGCTACCCGCCACACCCTTGATGGCGGGTGACTACCCCTGTAGGAGCTGCCGAAGGCTGCGATCTTTTGACTTTTGCTTTTAAGATCAAAAGATCGCAGCCTTCGGCAGCTCCTACAGGGATCGGGTTTCAAGTTTTTGATTGAGGGCATTCGGCCCGACGATCACCTATTCCCCTGCGTCGAGTCACAACCATGACAAACACTCGCAGCGATTGGGAGCAACGCTTCCAGTCCCTCTCTATTGAAGGTCGCGCATTCATTGACGGCCAATACTGCGCGGCCGCCAGTGGCGCCACGTTCGAATGCATCAGCCCCGTGGACGGTCGTTTCCTGGCGAACGTCGCCGGCACCGACGAAGCCGACGCCAATGCGGCGGTCGCCGTGGCGCGTCGCACCTTCGAATCCGGCGTGTGGGCCAACCTGGCCCCGGCCGAGCGCAAGCGCATCCTGATCCGTTTCGCCGATCTGATCCTGGCCAACCAGGAAGAACTGGCCCTGCTCGAAACCCTCGACATGGGCAAGCCGATCAGCGACTCCATGAGCATCGATATTCCGGCGACCGCCAACGCGATCCGCTGGACCGCCGAAGCCATCGACAAGATCTACGACGAAGTCGCCGCCACGCCCCAGGATCAGCTTGGCCTGGTGACCCGCGAAGCAGTCGGTGTGGTCGCGGCCATCGTGCCGTGGAACTTCCCGCTGATCATGGCCAGCTGGAAATTCGCCCCGGCCCTGGCGATGGGCAACTCGTTCATCCTCAAACCTTCGGAAAAGTCCCCGCTGACCGCGATCCGCATCGCGCAACTGGCGCTGGATGCCGGCATCCCCAAAGGCGTGTTCAACGTCCTGCCGGGCTACGGCCACACCGTGGGCAAGGCGCTGGCGTTACACATGGACGTCGACGTGCTGGCCTTCACCGGCTCCACGGCGATCGCCAAGCAACTGATGATCTACGCTGGGCAAAGCAACATGAAACGCGTCTGGGCCGAAGCCGGGGGCAAGAGCGCCAACGTGGTGTTCGCCGATGCGCCGGACCTGCGCGTCGCCGCACAAGCCGCGGCCGGTGCCATTGCTTTCAACCAGGGCGAAGTCTGCACCGCCGGTTCGCGCCTGCTGGTGGAGCGTTCGATCCGCGAGCAGTTCATTCCATTGCTGGTGGAAGCCCTGCAAGCCTGGAAACCGGGCCACGCCCTCGATCCTGCGACCACCGTCGGCGCGGTCGTGGACCAGCGTCAACTGGACAACGTGCTGCGCTACATCGGCATCGGCAAAGAGCAGGGCGCCGAACTGATCGCGGGCGGCAGCCGCACCCTCGAAGACACCGGTGGCCAGTACGTGGAACCGACGATTTTCGACGGCGTGACCAACGCCATGACTATTGCCCGGGAAGAAATCTTCGGCCCGGTGCTGTCGGTCATCACCTTCGACACTGCTGAAGAAGCCCTGGCAATTGCCAACGACAGCATCTTCGGCCTGGCCGCCGGCGTGTGGACCAGCAACCTGAGCAAGGCCCACACCTTCGCCCGTGGCCTGCGTGCCGGCAGCGTCTGGGTCAACCAGTACGACGGCGGCGACATGACCGCGCCGTTCGGCGGGTTCAAGCAGTCGGGTAACGGTCGGGACAAATCGCTGCACGCGTTCGACAAGTACACCGAACTCAAAGCGACCTGGATCAAGCTCTGATAACAATAAAGCGACGGTCGCCGGCTCTGTCGGCGGCCATCGGAGAAACGTATGAAACAGAACTCTTCAACACAACAGCATGTAAACAGCTACTACGCCGCCACCCGCAACTTCACCGGCGATTTCCCGGTGCTGGAAGGGGCGGTGGACTGCGACGTCTGCGTGATCGGCGCCGGCTACACCGGCCTGTCCTCGGCCCTGTTCCTCGCTGAAGCGGGCTACAGCGTGACCGTGCTCGAAGCAGCCAAGGTCGGCTTCGGCGCCAGCGGTCGCAACGGCGGCCAGCTGGTCAACTCCTACAGCCGCGACGTCGATGTCATCGAAGAGCGCTACGGCGACAAGACTGCCGAAATCCTCGGCAGCATGATTTTCGAAGGCGCCGACATCATCCGTCAGCGCATACAGCACTACGACATCCAGTGCGACTACCGCCCAGGCGGTATCTTCGCGGCGATGAACAAGAAACAACTCAAGGGCCTGGCCGAGCAGAAGAAGAGCTGGGAACGCTACGGCAACAAGAACCTGAAAATGCTCGACGCGGCCGACATCAAGCGCGAAGTCGGTTCCGAAGCCTATGTCGGCGGCCTGCTGGACATGCAGGGCGGCCACATTCACCCGCTGAACCTGGCACTCGGCGAGGCTTCGGCCATCATCGGCCTGGGCGGCAAGATCTACGAGCAATCGGCGGCGGTGGAAATCACCTACGGCGAGCCCATCACCGTGCGCACGGCAAAAGGCGTGGTCAAGGCCAAGTACCTGCTGATCGCCGGTAACGCCTACCTGCCGCAGGGCCTGGACAACCGCGTGACCAGCAAGAGCATGCCGTGCGGTTCGCAGATCGTCGTCACCGAGCCGTTGTCGCAGCAGCAGGCCCGCAGCCTGATCAAGAACAACTACTGCGTCGAAGACTGCAACTACCTGCTCGACTACTACCGCCTGACCGCCGACAACCGCCTGCTGTACGGTGGTGGCGTGGTCTACGGTGCGCGCGAGCCGGACGACATCGACCAACTGATCCGCCCGAAGATCCTCAAGACCTTCCCGCAATTGAAGGACGTGAAGATCGATTACCGCTGGACCGGCAACTTCCTGCTGACCATGTCGCGCATGCCGCAATTCGGCCGTATCGAGAAGAACGCCTACTACATGCAGGGCTACAGCGGCCACGGCGTGACCTGTTCGCACCTGGCCGGCAAACTGATCTCGGAAATGATCCGTGGCGACGCCGAGCGCTTCGATGCGTTTGCCTCGCTGCCGCACATGCCGATGATCGGCGGGCGCACCTTCTCGGCGCCGTTGACCGCCCTGGGCGCCGTGTACTACTCGCTGCGTGACCGTTTCGGCATCTAAGCTTTACCTCGCCGACGGCATCTCCCCAAAGGGTGCCGCCGGCTTTTTAATACCAGAAACACCAAGTCCCCTGTGGGAGCGAGCTTGCTCCCACAGGTCTTGTGACTTAACTCAGAAATATCACCAACAGGTTGTTTTCTTCAGCCGTTTATCGAACCTGCTGAGCATTATGAACAAACGTGATTTAATAGCCGCCTTTCACGTTTCCGGGACCGGAAAACGGCGTGATCCGCGCCTGCACTCCACCCCCATTACCCTTAAGTAGCACGCACATAAGGCTGTCATGGACACGGGCTCACGACTCAAATTAGTACGCGAAAGCTACAAACTGTCCCAGCGCGAGCTGGCCCGGCGTAGCGGCGTCACCAATGCAACCATCTCCCTGATCGAACAGAATCGGGTCAGTCCTTCCGTCAGCTCCCTGAAGAAATTGCTGGAGGGCATCCCCATGTCCCTGGCCGACTTCTTCACCTTCGATCAGCCACCGCGCGAACACCAGTACGTCTTCCGTGCCAACGAACAGCCCGACCTCGGTCGCCATGGCCTGCGCCTGCTGCTGATCGGCGCGTCCGTGCCAAGCCGGCAGATGCGCTTGCTGCGCGAGCAATACGCACCGGGTGCAAGCTCTGGCGAAGAGCCGATCGTGCATTCCGAAGGCGAGGAGTGTGGGTTGGTGACCCGGGGCACCGTGGAGTTGACCGTGGATGGCCAGGTGAGCGTGCTCAACGCCGGGGATGGCTATTACTTCCCGACGACCTTGCCGCACCGGTTTCGCAACATCGGGGCGGATGAGGCGGAAATCATCAGCGCCAACACACCGGCGAACTTCTGATAACCGCTTTACAGGCAGGGTTCATCAGCAACCAACCGTCAAAACCCGCATCTGATGCGGGTTTTTTTATCACTCGAATCTGGTTATTGCCTGGCATCTTGAAGTGCAGCGCTGGTCATTCCCGCTGCTCAAGAGGAAACACTGCACCCTTTGCGGGTTATCTCGATCTGTTGGTAGTCGGCGCGGTTTTCTTTCTGCAGGGTGGCCAACAGAGACAAGGTTGCTTGCGGATCATTGAGCGGTAATGTCTTGAGTACCTCGACATCGACATCCCACCACTGGCTGTTGATCAGCGCCTCGATCAACTCGGGTGTGTGCCGATACCTGACAATTTTTGCCGGGGTGCCGGCAACAATGGCGTACGGTGGCACGTCATGGGCAACCAGGGCGCGGGTTGCGATGACTGCGCCGGTGCCTATGGTCACGCCTTCCAGGATCATCGCGCTATGGCCGATCCAGACGTCATGCCCAATCGTGATGTCCGCAACCTCCGGGTCGTAAACCAGCGCCGTGTCGGTATATTGAAAGGGATGTGAACTGAGCCAGTCCAACGGATGCGAGCTCTTTTGCTGGCCGATAAAACAGCTGCTGCTAATGGAACAAAACCTGCCAATGGAGGAGACCGCCGAAAGGAAGCAGTCACTGCGGATATAGGTATGCGCGCCGATCTCCAGCTTTTTTGATTCTATGACCACATTCCCAAGCGTCACGCCTTCTTCAATGGTCAGTGTCGTTCTTTTGTGCAGTGACAATAAACCGCCCGCCACTTTGCATTTGTGTTTGCGAATCCATCTTTTCCAGTAACTGTTTCGCAAATAGCTGATTATTTTTTTCATGACGGGCTGTCTTGGATATCCGTAATAGGGCTTGGTCATGGCCCCATGAGCCAGCGGCCGAGTCTAAATGAATCGGCGGGGGAGATGAATTTTTTAGACGTTTTTCAAAAAACCGCTTTTGTGCGTCTCGGGCGCTGATCAGTGCAGGAACTGCGCCGGATGAGGGTCGTGAGCAATGTGCTGCTAATACACCGGCGAGTTTATGATCAGGGATTCAACGATCATTGTTTGGCCGCAAATTTCCGTCGTTGTTGATCGTCCATCCGGAAATCGTTTTTGTGGACAGAGAGAAGGCGTATTGCCATCATTGCGCTTCTTGCACCTCAAAAGGATTTCTTCTCATGCGCAAGCTACTTCTTCTGGTCATGTTGGCCGTTGTAGTAACGGGTTGTTCCAGTCGTAAAGAATTTTACGCAACCGGCGGGAGCCGAGCGGATGGCTCGATCGATATGGCTTACGACTTCAAACCTTTCGAGACTCCGGTCGTTGATTACAAGCAGGCTGAGTCGATTGCAAACAGCAAATGTGCGGTGTGGGGTTACGAGCGCGCAGAACCCTTCGGTGGTCAAACCCAGAATTGTCAGTCAAGAGATGGCTGGGGTAATTGCAACGCCGGGCAGATGATCGTCAAGTATCAATGCATTGGAAATATCACACCACCAAACCAGGCTTCAGCGTCTTCGCAGTCGTCTGTACCGGTTGGAATGCTGACGCCTGCTCAGTACAAGGAAGCGCGAGTGAAGGCTTTGATCGACAAAAAGCTCCCTTACGCTGAGTACCAGAAGGAATATCAGGCGATCATGGCTGAATAGTTCAGTCGATATCGTTTCCGCTGCTCGGTTTCATTTCTTTAGTCTGAGTGCGGTCGTCGGTTGAAAAGCAAAAAGTGAGATTTTGAGCGAGCAACAAAAACCCGCAGAAATGCGGGTTTTTTGTGCTTGAAAAATATCACTGCTTCTTCGGCCCCTCAAACCCTCGCTGCTCGATCACCCCAAACACATCCCGCACATCCTGAAGCAGAATCCGCGAAATGTTGGTGACGGTGTTGATGTCGTTTTCGGCGTAGTCGGGGAGGCTGGTGCAGGCCATGAGGTTGAGGTATTGCAGGACGGCGTTGAGACGTTCGGCGGCGCAGTTGTGGAGTTCGCGCAGCGGGGCGTCGCTGTCGATGAGGAGGACGGGGTAGCTGGTTGCGATTTGTTTCATGGGGGTGAAGCGGCGAGGCGGATTTTGCATTGTCATAAGGTAGAACTCTTCAAAGGTTCGTGAAGTGCCACCTTTTGCTGCGAAACAAATGGGTGGCAGCTATGTGCGGGTTCGCAGACCGGAGAAGAGTCAAGCCGGCAGACCCGAAGGTCTCCCACACACAGCCGCCATAAAACGAAACGGCGGCAAATTTTGCCACAGTTGTCATTTAGCTGTGTTCCTTCTTCTACAGGGCTGCGAAACCCAATCGCCAACTCAAGTCAGCGACCGGCGCACATTAGGCATGGATTTCGACGGCTGCAACCGGCCTGTAGGACGCCAAAAGCCCCCTGTGGCGAGGGAACTTGCTCCCGCTCGGCGGCTCCGGCGCCGTAAAACCGGGCGCTGCGGTGTGTCTGAGGAAATGAGTTGCAAGGGATGAGGGCTGCTTCGCAGCCCAGCGGGAGCAAGCTCCCTCGTCACGGGGGGTAAATTCCTACAAATTATTCAGACGTCAAAATTGAACGTTCGTCGGATGGCGGGTTGCTACCATCGCAATTGCCTGCCGATATCAACACGGCTGCTACGCTTGGTCGTTGCAGTGCCCGAGCCCCATTCCTGCTCACGCTGCAAGGGTTATCACGGAGTGCGACATCCATTCCTGTCGGCAACCTGCACGGAGGCAGGCGATGGTGATCAAAAGCATGGCCGATCCGACTGCGGCGGGGGTTCCCGAGCCGCTCGATCGGGAAGAAATCGAGCGGGTGCTGGCACTGTTGCTGGTCAGCCCGTTGTTTGCCAAGTCCAGGCGCATGGGCAGTTTGTTGCGCTTTCTGGTCGAGCACGACCTTCAGGCTTGCAAAACGCCGCTGACCGAACACGCCATCGGCATCGCGGTGTTTCGTCGTGACCCGGCAGTGTATTGCACGGGCGACGATCCGGTGGTGCGAGTGCAGGTGGGGCGCTTGCGGCGCAAGCTCGCAGCGCATTACGCCGGCAACGGCCAGCAGGACTCGGTGCGTTTGTGCATTCCACCCGGGTGTTATCGCTTGACCTATCAGCGGCTGCGGCCCAAGGGCGTCGGCACTCGCCATCCGGTGGTCCAGATCCAGCCGTTTACCTGCCTCACCCGCGATGGCGATGACTTTACCCGGGGCTTGTGCGAGGAGTTGAGCTGCCGATTGTTCGAGTCGTTCGAGCAGGCGCAGACCGGGACCAATCATGTGTTGATGCGGGTGGCACGCAACAGCGAGCCGGTACCGGACTTCAAGCGTGGCGGGCGTTACAGCTATTGCCTGGAGGGCAGCGTGCGGGTCGAGCCTTCGCGGGTGCGAGCGTCATTGCGCCTGGTGGATGTGGCGCAGGGGCGGATTCGCTGGTCGGCGCAGTTCGATCGTGATCGACCCTATGGCATCGCCACCCAGGAGGACCTCGCGCAGTCGATCTGTCGCTCGCTGACGGGCTACTTCGCCACGACGGGCAAAGAGGAGTGAAAGGGCAACCGCAAGGTTGCCCCGGCATGACGGTTACACGGTTTTCCACTGACCGCCTTCGTAAAGGCGAGCTGCGGTGTTATCGAACGTCAGGTCGATTTCGATCGCCTTGGAGCGTGAGGTACTGAACATGGTGCTGGTCTGTACGTTCTGTTCGAACCACACGAGGATGGTTTCCACCGGCGTCAGCACGGTATTGCCGGTGACGACCTGGTTTACGGCCACGTAGATTGGCGTACTGACCTGATTGCCATCGATACCGGTGGACAACTGGTTGACCCCCGGATGAATCGGCGCGTAGTTGTTCACGAAAGTCAGGGAAGTGTCCGGGCCACCGGTTACCGCCGGGCTCAGCAGGCCGCTTTCATCAAGTGTCGAGGTTTGCCCAAGGCCAATGTTGACGATGTTGGTCGAGACTTTGACTTGCACGTTTTCCTTGAACACGTTGGAGGCGAACAGCTGATACTGCGGCGTCCAGCTGAACTCGTTGTTGCTCAGGTACGCGTCATAGGACTGCCAGACCACGTTGTAGTCGGCGTCACCTACCTTCTTGGCAAAGCACAGCTTGTAGCCGGACTTCTTCAGCAGCGTCAGGTCTCCGGCGGCGATTTCGATGGTGACGGTTTTTTGCGAAGCCGCCAGGGCCGACCTCAGTACCCGGCCGTAATCTGACGCCTTCAGTTGCGTTGCACCCATGATCGACTTGACGGCTTCTTGCACATCATTGTGAAGCTGCTGGCTCTGTTGGCTGACAGCGATTGATTTGCTCATGGTTTCCCTCTTCCTTGGTGGTGTGTTGGGCAAATAATGGGCTGCTGGCGCTTGGCGCTGCAGTCCATTGACGGCTTCACTCTAGGGTCGAGGGGCAGGGCGGCTAAGTGTCTTGGTGTTACAAGCGGGTATCGGGGTTGTATCAGGGGCTGAGCCAGCGGGGCAGCCGATCGACCGCCCCGCCTTGACCTCAGGCGGCCCGGGCATCGGCCCAGACGAAGTTCCAGCTGGTGCGTTTGCCCTTGGCGATCTCGATCAGCTTGTTCTCGTACACCGTGTGATTGACCACGCCGGTGTAGGTCAGGGTGCGGGCGGCATTGGTCCCGGTGACCTCGTCCGGCTTGCCGCCCGCCTCGAACATGGCTTTTTTCATGTCGGCATCCGACGGGGCGCTGCTCTGGTTTTTTTCCACTTTGACGAAACTCATGATTCACCTCTTCCGTGATGGGGGGATCGGTGCAAGCGCGGGCCGACAAGTCGACGACCCTGTTCCACACCGACGGCCATACTCTATTGGCCCGTTCGGCGGCGCAGAAGTGACAACTGCGCCGCTGAGGTAACAATCGGGAAACAGCGCCACGCTTTGAAGTATCTGCGACGTATCAAGCGTGGATTCACGTCGAAGCGTCGCAACGCGTTCTTGATGAGTGCAGTGGCGGCCACGTTGGTACTGGCATGTTTTTCGGATGTCAGGGCTGTGTGATGAGCAAGCGCAGTGAGATGCCTATAATTGACAAGCCCCATCCTCCGGCAAACGCCTGCAAGGCTTCGATCGGATGAGCGTAGACGGTTTGGCGGTTGGTGACTTGATGGAACCAACTTCGTCTATAACATCTAAATATTCAGGGAATATTCCCCACGACGAAGGAATGAATCATGTTCAGGACTCGATCATTGATTGCAGCTGTTACCTGTTTGGCTCTGGTCTGCGGCTCGGTGACGGCGCTGGCTGATCCCGGTAATGGCCAGGGTAGCGGGAAAGTCACCCATGGCAACCAAGGCAACAAGGGCCAGGGCAACCAGGGCCAGGGCAACCAGGGTGGTCATGGCAACAAGAACAAGAATTCCGGCGGCGGCGGGGACTGGAGCAATGGCCCGAGCATCAACCGTGGCAGCGTGCTCGAGATCATTGGTGTGAATACGGGCTACTGGAGCCCAGGGCCTGACTTGCCACCGGGTATTCAGAAGAACCTTGCCCGAGGCAAGCCGCTTCCACCCGGTATCGCCAAAAAACTCGATGGCCGACTCGTCGGCAGGCTGCCCCACTATGATGGCTACGAATGGCAGCAAGTCGGCACGGACCTGATCCTGGTTGCGCTGGCCACCGGGCTTGTCTATGAGATTCTCGACGGTGCGTTTGATTGACGTGTGGAAGGTAGTCTTCCCGCTGATTCAAAGTGCTCCAGCCGTTTGTCGTGGTACTTGAACTGTTGGAGGGATATCGCGTCATACCTAACGCGATATCAACCTCCTATGGAAGCAATCATGCTTTTTAAAAACAAGAGTCTCGTTGCTGTAATGTCATGCGCCATGATGCTTGCAGCCGCCCCTTTGCTGCCTGATGGCCTGTCGATCATGGGCTCCGCATACGCGAAGGACGGCGGTGGCGGTGGCGGTGGCGGCGGAAACGGCGGCGGTGGCGGCGGTGGAAATGGCGGCGGTAACGGCGGTGGTAATGGTGGCGGAAACGGCGCAGGTCACGGCGGCGGCATGGGTGGCGGACACGCCGGTACCGGCCACTCCGGCAGTAACGGCCGCGGCAACGGGCTGGACAGCGACCATGCTGGCAAATCCGTGCGCGACCATGGCCTGAGCGGGAACCACTACGGCAGTGCGCGCAACGATGACAGCGGTCATGGCAGCACGACCTCGGGCATCGCCCATTCCAAGGATACTCGTGGCGTCGCCAAGGCCACGGCCATTTCGGCCTCGACGCCGGGTGAGCACAACACCAAAGGCTTGAGTAAAGCCGGGCTGTCGACCTCGAAAAAAACCCATTGAGTTCGCGGCGACAGATCAGTTTCTAAAAAAGCAAAAAACCCGCTGCAAGGCGGGTTTTTTTATGCCTGGAAATTGATCGGCGACCACCGCGCAGCTTGTTCCCCGCCAGCACAACAGGCATTACACGGACAGAAAACGAGCCACCTGGACACATCGCGCAGTGATTTGCGTACGCGGGCGATTTGTCATGTTCAGCGCCATTTCAATGTAGATATTAGTCAGCCCAACGCGATTTCAATGAGGCTGCACTGTGTTCCAACGACTTGTGTGTTCGCTGTCTGTTTTGAGCCTGTCCATCGCTGCCGCCCAGGCTGCCGAGACTGTCCCCCTCAACACCCCACGCCTGAAGAGCATCGATAACTTGCGCGATGTCGCCGGTCTCACCACCGCGTACACCACGGCCAATGACGGCACGATGCGGGGCGGGGTGTTTTACCGCTCCAACGCGCTGACGCCATCGGCGGCGGATCTGGCGACCCTCAACGGCCTGGGCATCAAGGCGGTCTACGACTTGCGCACGCCAACCGAAATCGCCGCTACGCCCGACACGATGCCCGCGGGTGCGACGTACACCAACATCGACATCATCGGCGGCTCCACGTCGGGCGCGAACGTCACCAACGTCGCGTTCCAAAGCGCCGCCGAAGCCACCGCCATGATGCAGGACACCAACCGGGATTTCGTCCGCAACGCTGGGATGCGCAGCGAGTTCAACCAGCTGTTCAATGAGCTGGCCACGGTCGACGGCGCGGCTGTGTTCCACTGCACCGCCGGCAAGGACCGCACGGGCTGGACCGCCGCTGTGCTGCAAAGCATCGCCGGGCTCGACGATGCCACCATCATGAGCAACTACCTGGCGACCAACGACTACACCGCCGCGCGTATGAGGGCGACCCTGGCGGCGTTGCCACCGAACCTGGCGACCATCTATGGCCCGTTGATCGGTGTGGAGGCCAGTTACCTGCAGGCCGGCCTGGACGAGGTGAGCGCGCAGTACGGCACGATGGATAACTACCTCAAGGAAGGCCTCGGCCTGTCCCAGGAAACCATCTACGTGCTGCGCGGCAAGATGGTGTTCTACAACAGCCTGCCGGGCGCGGCGGACCTGGCTGGCAACGCCGCGGCCGGCGCGCAGTTGTTGCAGCAACTGCAGAACAGCAACCTGTCGGGCACCTACAGCGCCTACAACTACTACCTGCAGTCGGCCATCGATGCCCGCAGCCTCGGGGGCGTGGAGTCCACCGTCGGCGGTCAGGTGCACGCCGACGCCGCCAGCTACCTGCTGCGCCAGGGCGCGATGATCGAACAGGCCGCCGCGCCGTTCACCAGCGGAATCGACCTCAAGGCCGGGCAATATCGCCTGTGGAGCACAGCGTTGGCGGGGTATCTGGGCACCGATGGTTCCTCCCAGGCCTCCAGCAGCAACGAGCATAGCCAGGGCATGATGATCGGCCTGACCCAGCGCTTTTCCGAACAGCTCAGCGCCCATGCCGGCTTTGGCTACAGCAGCGGCAATGTCGGTGGCGCAGGTGGCGAGGCCGATACTGACCTGACCTTCTTCAGCGTCGGCGCACGCTTTGCCCCGAACGGCCTGGAGCGCGGCCTGTTTGTGGATGCCGATGCCAGCGCCGGCTATCTCGATTACGAGAGCAAGCGTGAACTGGGCGGCGGTCTGGGCACGGCCAAGGGCGACAGCCATGGCAACCTCACCGGCGCGACCCTGGCCCTCGGTTACCGTGTACCGGTGAATGGCGTGACCCTCGAACCGAGCCTCGGCGTGCGGATCAGTCACGTCAACCTGTCGGGTTTCCAGGAAAAAGGCAGCGAACTGGCCCTGGACGTCGACGGCATCCACGAGACCCGCAAGAGCGCGGTGGCCAACCTCAACGCATCCTTTGCGCCTGTCAGCCTCGGTGCCTGGCAAGTGGTGCCGGGCCTGCAAGTGGGCTACGAGCATGTGTTGGGTGACCATGAGGTCGACAGCGAAGGGCAACTGCTGGGCCTGGACATCGAACAGCAAGCCGCCTTCGACAACCGTGACCAGTTCACCGGTGGCGTCAACGTCATGGCCAACCTTGGTCCGTGGAGCGTGGGGGCAGAAGTCGGCGCCAGCGGTGGCGGCGATAGCCACGGCTTCAATGGCGGGCTGAAGGCCAGTTATCTGTTCTGACGATCAGTTGAGGCAATCTGTGGGAGTGAGCCTGCTCGCGAAGTGGTCGTGTCAGTCGACGTAGATGTTGAATGTCACTCCGCCTTCGCGAGCAAGCCCGCTCCCACAGTGGTTTTTTGTCGTACGCGGGAATTGTGTTCGACACCGATCAAAGTGTGGGAGCGGGCTTGCTCGCGAAGGCGGACTCACAGCTAACGAAGAGGGCGGCTGACATTCCGCTTTCGCGAGTGCTCCCGCTAACCCCTCAATTGATCGCCATCGGCCGCGCTCGCAGGCCCTTTCTCACGTCTGCGGGACTGATGCCGTAGGCACTCTGGAAATACTGGCAAAACCGCCCGACATTGCTGAAACCCTGTTGCAAGGCCACGTCTGTCACCGACGGCGATACCTCCTGGGACAGTGCGGCAAAGGCGCGCTCCAGGCGGACCTGACGCTGATAGGCAACGATCGAAGTGCCCATGAAACGCTGAAAACCTTCCTGCAAAGCGCGCAGGCTGACGTTGGTCAATTGCGCCAGCTCGGTGCCGCTGGCCAGGTGATCGGGGTGCTCCTGAATGTACTCGACAGCGAGCTTCACATGCCGTGGCGCAATCGATGGGGAAGGGCGCCGGAGGGCTTCGGTGAAGTTGTGCGGCCAGGCTTCCAGTACCGCATCGACCAGCATCTCGCGAAGACGCGAAGGCATCAGCGAACCGCTGTTGATCAGCAGGTCGAACTCGGTGCCCGTGGCCAGGTCAATCAATGCGCGGATGCCCTGCAAGGCCAAGACATTCAGGTCCACCACCGGCTCGAAATGCACCTTTTGCAGGATAGGTTTACCCAGCAGCGTCGACAGGCGCTCGGTGATCAGCCGGCGGCTGATCGAAATCCCGTGCTGTGCGTGGTTGTCGACAAAGCGCGTCGAGTGGACCTCGGCCTTGTCGATTGCCAGGCCTGTCTGCGCGAAGCCGACCGACTCGGTGACGTGGTTGAAGATGATCTTGCCGGCGGTGGGGATGACAAAGGTGATTTCATCAAGGGGGGCGGGAAAAGCCACCGTGAAGTCACCGCGATAGTGCATGCGACGAAAACTGACACCTTCATGCCGGCCGTAGACCCCGCCGATGATGATGTTTTTCGGCGGCGGCGGTGAGTCGCTATAGAGGTTGCCGAACAGGTTCGAGAACAACGCGCCAAAGTCGTCGCAGCTCATGTCGTCGGACCTGATGATGATTTGCTTGCGCGTCGTGCTTGCGTACACCTGAAGTGGCACCTTGAGCGGATGGGCAAAGCCCCGGTACAGGGAACTGGGGCGATCGGAGATCGAGCGGATGCGATTCGGGAAAACGCTTGGACGTTATCAGTGAGTAATGACAGGTTTGTTACCGGTTGTTGCCGTCGCCCCCGTTTCCGTCCATCCGACGCCACCGCTCGCACCGGACAACCGGTGGCGCGAGCGGTACTCGGGCGTGGGCCGGCTTGCAAGGGCGCGGCTATTTCACCGGCTCTGTTGCCTTGATATCCCCGCAAAAGATATCGACGTTGCCATCGGTCGGAGCCGTTCGCACGACCACCGAATATTTGCCGTCAAGCAGGGTTTGCAACGGCACAGGCGCGGTCCGGGTAAAAGACCAGCCGCGTACGGGTTGGGCTTCGGTGTTGACGGTGTCGTTCATCGCGTAGGCGACTGACCCGGGTTGCTGGCAGGTGCCGTTATTGATGAACGAGTAAAGGCGCAGGGGCAGGGTAACCCCCATTGGAGCACCGCTGATGAAGAAACTGAGCCCGGTTTTCTTGTCCCAGTCGGTCAAGGTGACAGTGCCGATCTGACCGGCGTTTTGCCGGGTGGCGACCAGGTTGACGTTCACGCCGTGGGTCGATGAAGTGGTGCAGCCGAAAAGGCTTGCCGCAACCATGAGTGCTGCCAGTGAGGTTCTGAGCTTCATTGCCAAACTCCTGGGTTGAAGAACTGCAAGGGGGGGAATTAGCGGGTATAGCTCATTTATCGCTTTCATGACGTCGTCCATACGAGGCTTCCCCTTTCAGCGAGGACGTGATGGACGCCTTCGAGCCTGAATCAACGAATCCATTCATCGCCGCACAAACCGGCTACATTTGTAATCTACCGAGCGCCATTACCCGGACATTTACCGGTGTATTCGACCCATGCCCCACCCTTTGAATTTCCCGAGCCCGAGCTGATTGCCTGCTGGCACACGCGCTTTGATGCCGATGAAGGTTTGCAATGGTTGCGCGTGCAGTTAAAGGATTGTGCGGTCAGTTGAGCCCACTCATCATCCGCATGGAAGATTTGCCACTGGAGTGACTGATGAATCAACAAGGCAGCCATCCGCAAGAGCGGATTCCAGGTGCTCCACAACGGGGAACCTTGCGCAGCCTGTTGATCCCGGAATGGCTTGGCAACTACCGGCCAGACTGGCTGCGCAGCGATGTGGTCGCCGGGCTGACGGCAGCGGCGGTGGTCATTCCCAAGGCGCTGGCGTACGCCACCATTGCCGGCCTGCCGGTGCAGGTCGGGCTGTACACGGCGCTGGTGCCGATGGTGATCTATGCCGTGCTCGGCACGTCGCGCCCGCTTAGCGTCAGCACCACGACTACCCTGGCCATTCTCGCCGGCTCCGCACTGGGCCAGATCAGTCCCGATGGCGATACGGCGACCTTGCTCGCCGGTTCCGCGACGCTGGCCCTGATGGTGGGCGCGATCCTCATCGTCGCGGGACTGCTGCGCCTGGGTTTCGTCGCCAATTTCATTTCCGAACCGGTGCTGGTGGGGTTCAAGGCCGGCATCGGCGTGGTCATCGTGCTCGACCAGTTGCCCAAGTTGTTGGGCACGCACATCGACAAAGGCGGCTTCCTGCACAACCTGGTGGCCACGGTCCAGAGCGTCGGCCATGCCTCGCTGCCGACCGTGGCGGTCGGCGTGTTCATGGTCCTGCTGCTGGTAGGCATGAAGCGATTTACGCCCCGGCTGCCCGCACCCTTGATTGCGGTGGCGCTTGGCATCATCGGCATGAGCCTGTTTGGCCTGGAGCGCTTTGGTGTGTCCGCCGTCGGCGTGGTGCCGATCGGGTTGCCCGCGCCGACCCTGCCGGTATGGTCGATGGCCGAGACCCTGTGGTCCTCGGCGATGGGGATCGCGCTGATGAGTTTCACCGAAACCATCGCGGCGGGGCGCGCGTTCGCCCGCAGTGACGAGCCCGCGCCACAACCGAACCGGGAACTGCTGGCCACGGGCGTTGCCAACATCGGTGGCGCGTTTCTCGGGGCCATGGTCGCCGGTGGCGGCACCACCCAGACGGCGGTGAACCGCC
Source organism: Pseudomonas monachiensis (assembly GCF_047345015.1). Classification (NCBI taxonomy): domain Bacteria; kingdom Pseudomonadati; phylum Pseudomonadota; class Gammaproteobacteria; order Pseudomonadales; family Pseudomonadaceae; genus Pseudomonas; species Pseudomonas monachiensis. The sequence goes on along the minus strand of NZ_CP178857.1, from coordinate 3,489,715 downwards.
TGGCCGGCGCCCGCTCGCAACTGGCCGCACTGGTCACCGCCGCACTGGCACTGGGCACCTGTCTGCTGCTGGCACCGCTCATTGGCCTGATGCCCAACGCCACGCTCGCGGCCGTGGTGATCGTGTATTCGGTGGGCCTGATCGAGCCGGCGGAGTTTCGCGAGATCCTGTCGGTTCGCCGTACCGAATTTGCCTGGGCCGTGGTGGCCATGATCGGCGTGATCCTGCTGGGCACGCTGCAAGGGATCGTCGTGGCGATCATCGTCTCGTTGCTGGCCCTGGCCTATCAGGTCTCGGACCCGCCCGTGCATGTCCTGGGACGCAAGCCCGGCACCAACGTCTATCGTCCGCAGGCCACGGACAACGCAGACGACGAACACTTTGACGGGTTGCTGTTGCTCAGGCCCGAAGGGCGGGTGTTCTTCGCCAATGCCCAGCGCATCGCCGACAAGATCCGCCCGCTGATTGACGTGGCGAACCCCAAGGTCGTGGTCCTGGACCTGCGCAGTGTGTTCGACCTGGAATACACCGCGCTGAAAATGCTCACCGGGGCGGAACAGCAACTGCAGGAAAAAGGCATTTCATTGTGGCTGGTGGGCATGAGCCCGAGCGTATGGGAGATGGTCATCAAGGCCCCCCTGGGCCATGCGCTGGGCGAGGCGCGCATGTTCCTGAACCTGGAACTGGCGGTTGAACATTATCAGCGCAGTCGACGCTGAATGAACGCGGCCGGGGACACTCCGGACGCTATGTGACGCATTGAAGGAGTTAACTGGCATGGCGAAGAAGAAGGCGGCAAGCAAAAGCAAACCGGTTGAAAGCGGCAAGCTCAGGAACAAGGTGTATCTCGAGGAACTGGCGCGGCTGCATGTCGAGATGGTCAAGCTGCAGGAGTGGGTGCAGCACACGGGCGCCAAGGTGTGCATCATCTTCGAGGGCCGCGATGGCGCCGGCAAAGGCGGAACCATCAAGGCGCTCACCGAGCGGGTCAGTCCGCGGGTGTTCCGGGTAATGGCGCTGCCGGCGCCGACCGAGCGGGAAAAAAGCCAGATGTATGTGCAGCGTTATCTGCCGCACCTGCCGGCGGCCGGTGAAGTGGTGATCTTCGATCGCAGCTGGTACAACCGCGCCGGAGTCGAGCGGGTCATGGGCTTTTGCACCGAAGAGCAGGTGCGCAATTTTCTCACCTCGGTGCCGCGCGTCGAGCAGGCACTGGTGGAATCGGGAATCATCCTGATCAAGTACTGGCTTGAAGTGAGCCAGGAGGAACAGACCCGACGCCTCAAGGAGCGTATCACCGACGGGCGCAAGATCTGGAAGCTGTCGCCCATGGACCTCAAGTCCTATAACCGCTGGTACGACTACTCCCGTGCCCGGGACGACATGTTCGAGGCTACCGATACAGACTTCGCCCCGTGGCGGGTCGCCAACTCGAATGACAAGCGACGGGCGCGACTGAACATCATCAGCGATGTGCTCAACAGTATTCCTTATGAGGAAGTACCGCGGGCGAAGGTGAAACTGCCCAAGCGCCAAAGTCCTGGTAACTATCGGGATCCGAACTATCCGTTCAAATTCATCGCGGAAAAATTCTAGAACGATGCATTGGACAGGAGCCGGCCCGGACCGGCTCCTGCTGCATGCCATCAGGCCTTGATCACATACCCATACGCCCGGGTACGACCGCCTTCCTGCTTCAGGTACACCCCTTGCAACTCCGGCGTGAAACCGGGCAAGCGGTTGATGCCCTCTTCCAGGGCCAGGAAGTACTTCAATACCGCGCCGCCCCAGATCTCTCCCGGCACCACGCACAAGACCCCCGGCGGATAAGGCAACGCGCCCTCGGCGGCGATACGCCCATCGGCCTCCGCCAGCGCCACCAGTTCGACGTTGCCGCGGATGTACTCGATTTGCGCTTGCTGCGGGTTCATGGCCTTTTTCGGGAAGTGCTCCTTGCGGAACATGTCCTTCTGCAGTTGCTGCACGTTGTGATGGCGGTACAGGTCGTGCATTTCCTGGCAGAGCTGGCGGATGGTGTAGTTGCGATAGCGCTCCTGGTGCTGCGCGTAGATCGCCGGCAGCACCCGGCTCATCGGCGCGTCATCGCTGATGAAGCGTTCGAAGCGGGCGATTTGCGCGGCCAGGTGGGTCATCTTCGCCCAGTCTTCGGCCGGCGTGAGCAGGAACAGGATCGAGTTGAGGTCGCATTTTTCCGGAACGATGCCGTTCTCGCGCAGGAAGTTGGCCAGGATGCCGGCGTGTATGCCGAAGTCGGTGTAGCTGCCGTCCACCGGGTCGATGCCCGGCGTGGTGAACAGCAACTTGCACGGGTCGATGAAGTACTGCTTCTCGGCGTAGCCGGCAAAGGCGTGCCAGCGGTCCTTGGGGTGGAACTCGAAGAAGCGGATGTCGTTGGCGATTTCTTCCGTCGGATAGTCTTCCCACGCCCGCCCTTCAATGGTGTAGGGCACGAACGGGCGGACCATGGTGCAGGCTTCGAGGATCAACTTGCGCGCCTCGATGCCGAACTTCACACAGTCTTCCCACAGGCGCAGGCCGCTGCGACCCGAGTGAATGCGCGCGTTGACATCCAGCGAGGCGAACAACGGGTAGAAGGGGCTGGTGGACGCCTGGGCCATGAACGCGTTGTTGAGCCGGTGGTGGTTGCAATAGCGCGCCTGGCCTTTGATGTGGCGGTCCTTCTTGTGCACCTGGGAGGCCTGGGAAAAACCGGCCTGCTGCTTGTGCACCGACTGGGTGACGAAGATGCCCGGGTCGTTCTCGTCGAGATCGAGCAACAGCGGCGAGCAGTCCTTCATCATCGGGATGAACTGCTCGTAGCCGACCCACGCCGAGTCGAACAGGATGTAGTCACACAGCTGGCCGATGCGGTCGACCACTTGCCGGGCGTTGTACACGGTGCCGTCGTAGGTGCCCAGCTGAATGATCGCCAGGCGGAACGGCCGTGGCAGCTGGGCCTTGTCCGGGGCGACTTCGGCGATCAGTTCGCGCAGGTAGTCCTCTTCGAAACAGTGGGCGTCGATGCCACCGATGAAGCCGTAAGGGTTGCGCGCGGTTTCCAGATAGACCGGCGTGGCACCGGCCTGCAACAGCGCGCCCTGGTGGTTGGACTTGTGGTTGTTGCGGTCGAACAGCACCAGGTCACCGGGGGTCAACAGGGCGTTGGTCACCACCTTGTTCGAGGCCGAGGTGCCGTTGAGCACGAAGTAGGTCTTGTCCGCGTTGAACACCTGCGCGGCGTGTTTCTGCGCCAGCAGCGCCGGGCCTTCGTGGATCAGCAGGTCGCCGAGCTTGACGTCGGCGTTGCACATGTCGGCGCGAAACAGCGTCTCGCCGAAGAAGTCGAAAAACTGCCGGCCGGCCGGGTGCTTGCGAAAGAACTGGCCGCCCTGGTGACCGGGGCAGGCAAAGGTGGCGTTGGCCGCCTCGGTGTAGTGTTTGAGCGCGTCGAAGAACGGCGGCAGCAGGCTTTCTTCATAGGCCTTGGCGGCGGTTTCCAGTTGGTTGCCGTGGTATTCGACGTTGCTGGGGGACAGGTCGAAGATGCCGTTCACTTGCAGCAGCACGTCATTGAGGTGTTTGTAGACTTCCCGGGGGCGGGTGCTGGTGCCGGGGGACGCCACCAGGAAGATCGGTATATCAAAACCGGTGCGCTGAATGACGTCGAGGGAACCGGCCAGCACATCATTGACCGACACCACGGCCACGGCGACGTCGGTGAAGTCGGTGTGACCGAGCGGGACCACCTCCCGGGCGTTCAGGAAACAAGCGGATGCGCCTTCACTGGCGGCGATTTTCAGGGCTTTCATCGGTGGTGTCTCCTGGCGGGCACTCAATTGTCCGCTGCATTTTTAGAGATCAACTTCCGGGAGAGCCTTCCAGTTCCCCTGATCGGAAATCGTGTCACCACTGGTTATAGAGCATATTCCTGATCTGTCAGGCTTTTACCGCGACCTTGCACATCTTGACGCCTCGCGACCGGCCGGTCAGGCGTGTACCAGCGCAATGGTGAACGAGACCACGATCATGCACGCAAAAGCAAAATTGATATTCATGAGGTTTCCATCCGAAACATGAGTGACGGCGCCATCTTGAACAGGTCACGGGAAAATAAAAAATTCGGCGTAATGATTTGAAAAATCGAAAAAAATGATACCTGGCCGGTTCGGCACCAGATCGCGCGTTCGCTGCCGGTGGAAACCACCATTACCGGCGTGCACACGCTGATCACCGAACGGCATTTGGCGTCTGGCAATGTCGAGGACTATCGGGCGCTGGGGATTGAGGTGGTGCAGGCTTGAGTGGGGCTCTGTGGGAGCGAGCTTGCTCGCTCCCACAGGGGTTGATGTCGACCACAAATATCGAGGCCGGCAAACGAACCCTGTGGGAGCGGGCTTGCCCGCGAAGAGGGCGGCACAAACAACATCAATGCTGGATGTGCAACCAATGGCTCAGCGCAATCGCTCAAGCATCTGGTAGTACCACATGCCGGCGGCGAGCATCGGGTTGCCGAGCAGGTCACCCATGGGCACGCGGATGTGCTGGCAGGCGGCGAAGGTGTCGAACTGTTCCAGTTTTCCTGTGATCGCCAGGCCCATGATTTCGCCCATGATGTGGGTGGTGGCGATGCCGTGGCCGGAGTAGCCCTGGCAATACCAGACGTTGTCCGACAGCTTGCCCAGTTGCGGGATGCGGTTGATCACGATGCCCATCGCGCAGCTCCACTGGTAGTCGATGGCCACGCCTTTGAGCGCCGGGAAGGTCTGCTCGATGCACGGGCGCAGTTCGGCGGCGATGTCCCGCGAATCCTTGCCGCTGTAGTTGGCGCCGCCACCGAACAACAGGCGACCGTCGGCGGTGAGGCGGTAGTAGTCGAGCACGAAACGGCAGTCGTAGACCGCCAGGTCTTCGGGGTTGATCTGCCTGGCCAGATCGCCCAGGGGCGCGGTGGTGACGATGCCGCCCATGGCCGGGAAAATCTTGCCCTTGAGCTTGCCCGGTTCCAGCTTGTGGTAGACGTCGCCGGCCAGCAGCACCTGGCTGGCGTCGATCTGCCCGTGGGCGGTGCGTACGCCCGGGCTCTTGTGCAGGCCATCGCCGTGGATGATCTCCAGCACTTCGCTGTTCTCGAAGATCAACGCGCCCAGGCTTTCGGCTGCTCGGGCTTCGCCGATGCACAGGTTCAACGGATGCAGGTGCATGTTGCGGGTGTTCTTGATCGCGCCGTGGTAGAGGTCGCTTTGCAGCAGGTCGCGCACCTGGCTGCGGTCGAGCAGGCTGACTTCGTCGCCCATGCCACGGTGTACCGCCTCTTCGTAATCCTTGCGCAAGCCGACCATGTGCGCGGGTTTGTACGCCGCGTGCAGGTGACCGTGCTTGAGGTCGCAGGCGATGCCGTATTTTTCCACGCGCTGCTGGATGATCTGGTGCCCGCGCCAGCGCAGGTTCCAGATGAAATCGTCGACCTCATCACCGATGCTGCGGCGCATCTGTTTGCGCATGGCCTCGTCGCCCGACAGGCTGCCGGTGACCTGGCCGCCGTTGCGCCCGGTGGCGCCCCAGCCGATCTTGTGGCTTTCGACGATGGCGACCTTCAGGCCTTTTTCCGCCAACTCGACGGCGGTGGCCACGCCGGTGAAACCGCCGCCGATGATCACCACGTCAACCCGGTGCCGGCCTTGCAGCGTCGGGTAATCGGTGTCCTGGTTGAGGGTGGCGGTGTAGTAGGAATTGCAACGTTGAGTCATGTCGGTGTCCAGGCAGAATTGGGAGAAACCAATGCCGGTCAGGTGAGCGCAGTCATTGTGGGAGCGGGCTTGCTCCGGGCGGCGTTCCGACGAAGGCGTACTTTCAGCCGACATCAGTGCTGAATGACACACCGCTTTCGCGAGCAAGTCGGATCGCCGCACCGCCGCTCCCACAGGTTCTGTGTATGGCTGAGCTTCACGCGGACCGGGATAGCGAAGGAGGGGGCTCGCCGATCAGGCGGGCAGGATGCTATCCGGCGGACGTGCGGAGTGACGCAGTTTGGAGCGGCGCAGGGCCATGGGCAGGTTGACGATGCGCTTCATGCAATGCCGTCCACGGCCAGCAGCGAGGTGGCCAGGTTCGAGAGGTTCAGCAGGTGCTGTTCTGACGGCAAAGTACGCATGGCGCAGGTTTCCGGCGGCGGAAATCGTCGGTGGCGAGTGGAACAAGCCATCCGGGGATGGCTGGATACTAGGGAGGATTGGGCCGCGTGTAAATGTTTGATTCAGAACATCAGGTGCACGACAAGGCCGATCAACCCGCAGCCGATCAACACCTCGATCACTCCGCGCTTGAATCCAAGCAATGCAACGCCCGCCACCATCGCGATCAGCAGCGAAGGCCAGTCCAGTGCTCCTTCGAAGCCTTTGGGCCACAGCACGTGGTAGCCAAAGAAACAGGCCAGATTGAGAATCACGCCCACCACGGCGGCTGTAATGGCCGTCAGCGGCGCGGTGAACTTGAGTTCGTTGTGCGTCGATTCCACCAACGGTCCGCCAGCGAGGATAAACAGGAACGAGGGCAGGAAGGTGAACCAGGTCACCAGCGTGGCGGCCACGGCACCGGCGACAAACGCTTGATCCGGTCCGAAGACCTGAAGCACGTAGGCGCCGATGAACCCGACGAAGGCGACGACCATGATCAATGGACCTGGCGTGGTTTCACCGAGTGCCAGGCCGTCGATCATTTGCGTCGGCGTCAGCCAGGCGTAGTGACCGACCGCGCCCTGGTAGACATACGGCAGCACCGCGTAGGCGCCGCCGAAGGTCAGCAACGCGGCCTTGGTGAAGAACCAGGCCATCTGGGTCAGCGTGCCTTCCCAGCCGAACAGTGCGGTGAGCAGGGCCATGGGCAACGTCCACAAGATCGCACCGATAATGGCCAGGCGCGCCAGTTTCCAGCCACTGAAACGGGCGTGTCCGGGGGTTGGGGTGTCGTCGTCGATCACGGCCGGGCCGAAGGACTTTTTCGCCGCGCTGTGGCCACCGGTCCTGAATTTTTCCGGTGCCAGGCGTCCGCCGAAAAAGCCGATGACCGCTGCGCCGAGCACGATCAACGGAAACGGCATATTGAGCACGAAGATGGCTACGAAGGAGGCGGCGGCGATGCCCCATAACCAGCCGTTCTTCAGCGCCCGCGAGCCGATCCGGTGAGCTGCCTGCACCACGATTGCCGTGACCGCGGGCTTGATCCCGTAGAACAGTCCGGCGACCACGGGCACTTCGCCAAAGGCGATGTACACCCAGGACAGCGCAATCAGGATGAACAGCGATGGCAACACAAACAGCACGCCAGCGATTACACCGCCCCAGGTCCGGTGCATCAGCCAGCCGATGTAGGTCGCCAACTGCTGAGCCTCGGGCCCGGGCAGCAACATGCAATAGTTGAGGGCATGCAGAAAGCGTCGCTCGGAGATCCAGCGCCGGCGCTCGACCAGCTCCTGATGCATGATCGAAATCTGCCCGGCCGGCCCGCCGAAACTGATGAAGCCAAGCTTGAGCCAGAACAGGAAGGCTTCGCGCAGGCTGATGGACCGGGGCTGCGGCACATCCTGTTGGGTGATCGGGGAGGGCGTGGGGCTCAAGCGGGAATTCCTTGTGCAGAAAGCTTGGAGCCAAAGACTGTAGCTACGCCGGGGCGCGTTGCATAGCCGCCTGATGCGTCGTACCTGCCCAGCGCTCGAGAGCCGAGCGGTCGCTGTCACGGGCATCGACCCAGCGTGCGCCGCACGCCACGTCTTCGCGTTTCCAGAACGGCGCGTCGGTTTTCAGGAAGTCCATGATGAACGCGCAGGCCTCGAAAGCCGCTTGACGATGGGGGCTGCTGACACCGACAAACACGATCGGCTCGCTGACCGACAACGGGCCGATCCGGTGCACGATCTTCACGGCCCGGAGTGGCCATCGGGCCCTGGCGTTGTCGATGATTGTTTGCAGCGAGCGTTCGGTCATGCCCGGATAGTGCTCCAGAAACAACCCGGTGACCGCCTCACCCTGATTGATGTCGCGCACGTAGCCGACGAAGTTGACCACGGCACCCACCCCCGGATCGTTCGCCTGCAGGCTGTCGATCAAGCGGCCGACGTCGAACATTTCACGCTGGACCCGAACCGTCATGCCTCAACCCCCGGTGACCGGCGGAAAAAAGGCGATCTCGTCGTAGTCCTCGATCACCCGGTCCGGATGGCACAGCTCCTGGTTCAGCGCACACATCAGGTTGTTTTCACCCAGCACATGGCTCCACAGCTCACCGCGAGCCATCAGCAGTCGGCGCACGTCCTCGATGGTCTTGAGGCTGTCGGTCAGGGGCAGTTTTTCGCCGCCCAGGTTGAGCTGCTCGCGGTAACGGGCGAAGTAATTGATCAGGATCATTGTGCGTCCTCGAACTTGAAATGACCGGAGCGGCCACCTTGTTTGCTCAGCAGGCGGATGTCGTCGATGACCATGCCGCGGTCCACCGCCTTGCACATGTCGTAGAGGGTCAACGCCGCCACGCTGACGGCGGTCAGGGCTTCGAGTTCGACCCCGGTCTGGCCCTCGACGCGGCAGGTGCCGACGATTTTCACGCTGTCCGGTGTGCAGGCCTTGAGTTCGACGTGGATCGAACTGAGCAGCAGGGTGTGGCACAGCGGGATCAGCTCATGGGTTTTCTTCGCCGCCATGATTGCGGCGATCCGCGCCACGGCAAATACATCGCCCTTGGGGTGGCCGTCGCTTTGAATCAGTTTCAGGGTTTCCGGGCGCATGCGCACCCAGGCCTGGGCCTGGGCTTCGCGCTGCGTGGGGGCTTTTTCGCTGACATCGACCATGTTGGCGCGACCCTGGCGGTCGAGGTGGGTCAGGCCATCGGGGGATGCATCTGCAATGTCTGTCATGGAAGGTTCCTGCGCTTGCCGGCGCGGTGATCGGGTGAAGGCATCATGCCGGGCTGTAAATGCGTGGTGCGTTGCGGTGGGGGACGTGAATCAGGTTGAGGCGTCGCCTGACAAACTGACGCGGCATTGTCGTATTCGCCAAAGTTCACACCCGATGGTTTTGGCGCGGGGGCGTTAGTGTCGCTTCGAACATCGGCTTGTTCAACTTTGCACAACATGAAAAGAACCTCGAAGCGCTGGATTAAGTTCAGGCTACGGGTAACTTTTAAACGCGTCCAATCGCTTGTTCCGATGTGCTGATTGGTGATGTCTATCAAGCCGGGCAAACATGTCCGGCTCGGTTTATATAAAACCGAAACTTGATCAGTCGGTCCGGCTGAATAACGTTCGTGCTTCGGCGAAACACTTCTCGGCAATCGCCGAGCGGGGTTCGGTCTTGCGCATCACCAGACCCAGGGGCGCGAGCACGCTGGCATCCGGCAATTCGATGAACGACAGGTGTTCGATGGGCTCTTCCAGGCCGCTGTCCAGTGGCATGATCGCGCAGCAGAAACCCTCGTGGATCGCCTGCAGCAACTGGTAGGTCGAATCGCTTTCGAGGATCGGCTGCGGGTCCAGTCCGCGGCTGCGAAAGCTCAGGTCGATGGATTTGCGGTAGTGCATGCCGTTGCTGAGCATCCCCAGCGGCAGCTCGGCGGCGTCCTCCCAGCTCATTTGCGTGCCGTCGAAATGGAAGTGGCGATTGTCGTACAGCAGGCCGACGCGGGTCTCGCCGATCTCGAAAAACTCGAAATAGCTCGGGTTGACGTGATCGAGGTAGCACACGCCCAGGTCCAGCTGATTGTTGCCTAGGCCCTCGATGATCTGGTCGGAACTCAAGGACGACAGGCTGTACTTGAGCTCGGGAAAGCTGCGGGACAGGCCCTGGATGTAGGTGACCGGGTTGAAGCTGCTCAGCGGCACCAGCCCCAGGCGCAGGTTGCCGACGAGCTGGCCCCGGCACGCGGCGGCCTCGGCGAAGAGCCCGTCGTGGGCGGCCAGCAGGGTCCTGGCCCACGCCAGCACGCGTTCGCCGGCCTCGGTAAAGCCCTCGAAGCGCTGGCCCCGGGTGACCAGCACCAGGTCCAGTTCATCCTCCAGATTGCGCAGGCGCATCGACAGCGTGGGCTGGGTGATGTGGCAGCGCGCGGCCGCCTGGCCGAAGTGGCGGGTCTGCTCCAGGGCGATCAGGAACTTGAGTTGTTTGATGTCCATGACGGCACCTGCTGGCGGGGGAGTGAGGGGGTAAGTATTGACTCAGGTGCGCAAGACACAAGGCGAGGCAGCAATCGTGAGGTGCAGACGATCTCATTGTCCTTGGCGGGCGTCCAATCACTACTATCTAAGGGGTTATCGATGGGCTCTATCATTGATGTGGTTCGTGGTCTTTTTATATTGATAGATCGGCTCGATAGTCTGGTTGGTTAGAGTGATTAGACAGGGCTTTATTTGTCGAATTAGTCTCCGGAAGTCTTTTAATCAATATCTGCCGGAGAACCCCATGAGCGTCAAACCGAATGCATTGTTTATACCTTTGAATATTGCCGTGCTGACCGTCAGCGATACCCGTGAATATGCCAATGACACCTCCGGCCAACTGCTCGTCAGTCGCTTGCTGGAAGCCGGCCACACCCTCAGTGAGCGCAACCTGCTCAAGGACGACCTGTACAAGATCCGCGCGCAGGTGGCGAACTGGATTGCCGACGACGGCATCCAGGTGGTGCTGATCACGGGCGGCACCGGCTTCACCGGCCGCGACAGCACGCCCGAGGCCGTGGCCTGTTTGCTGGATAAGCAGATCGATGGCTTCGGTGAGTTGTTCCGGGCGATCTCGATTCTCGACATCGGCACCTCCACGGTGCAGAGCCGGGCCCTGGCCGGGCTGGCCAATGGCACGCTGGTCTGCTGCCTGCCGGGTTCCACGGGCGCCTGCCGCACCGCCTGGGAAGGCATCCTCGCCGAGCAACTCGACGCGCGCCACCGGCCGTGCAATTTCGTGCCGCACCTCAAGCCGGTGCTAGCCTGCGGGACGCGGGGATGAGCACTTTACCGCTGATGTCGGTGGAGCAGGCCATCGACCGGCTGCTGACCATGGCCGAGGCGCAGTGGATTGAAGACAGTGAGGCGGTGCCGCTGAGTGCCGCCAGGCAACGGGTGTTGGCCAATGACCTGGTGGCGACCCTCGATCTGCCGCCGTGGCCGAACAGCGCCATGGACGGCTATGCCCTGAATCTCGACGGTTGGGGCGGGGAGCCACTGATCGTGTCGCAGCAGGTATTTGCCGGTCACGCCCCCGAAGCCCTGGCACCGGGAACCTGCGCGCGGATCTTCACCGGCGCGCCGGTTCCGCCGGGTGCCAACTGCGTGGAGATGCAGGAGAACACCGAGGTGCTGGATGGCGGATGTATCCGCTTCAAGCAGCCCCTGAGCGCCGGCAGCAACATCCGCGCGCAAGGCCAGGAGAACCGCGTCGGCGATGTGCTGTTGCGCGCCGGCAAGCGCCTCGGCCCCTTCGAACTGGCGGTCGCGGCGGCGCAGGGCTGCACCCATGTACAGGTCGTGCGGCGACCACGGGTGGTGTTGTTGTCCACCGGCGATGAACTGGTCGAGCCGGGCACGCCACTCAAGCCCGGCAGCCTCTACAACAGCAACCGCACCTTGTTGAGCCATTGGTTGAGTGCGTTGGGTTGCGAGGTCATCGAGGCCGGCATTCTCCCCGACGAGCCACGCCAGACGCGACTCAGGCTTGAACAGCTGCAACACACGGCGGACCTGATGCTCAGCACGGGCGGTGTGTCCGCCGGCGACGCCGACTGCCTCGGCCAGGTGCTGCGCGAGTGCGGCAAGCCGTTGCTGTGGAAACTCTCGATCAAACCAGGCAAACCGTTGACCGTGGGCCACTTCGGTCGCGTGCCGGTGATTGGCCTGCCGGGCAATCCGACATCGGCGTTGGTGACTTTCGGCCTGTTGGCCCGGGCTTATCTGTTGCGGATTCAGGGGGTCGAAGACGTCGAGCCTTTGAGCTTCCCGGTCAGTGTCGGCTTTGCCTGGCCCAAACCCGGAAGCCGCCGCGAGTACCTGCGGGCGAAACTCGAAGGCGGTCAAGCGGTGCTCTATCCGAACCAGAGCTCAGGCGTTTTGCTGGGGGCATGCTGGGCCGATGGACTGGTGGAAGTGCCGGAAGGCTGCACCCTGGAAGCGGGCGACACGGCGCGATTCATACCCTTCAGCGAACTGTTCTGAATTCCGCAAACAAACTGTGGGAGCGAGCTTGCTCGCGATGAGGCCGGCAAATCCAATAGAGATGTTGGCAGGCAGACCGCTATCGCGAGCAAGCCCGCTCCCACAGTTTTGATCTTCAGTGAACCCGAGTCCCGCGACCACCTGCAGTACCCTGTGGGAGCGAGCTTGCTCGCGATGATGCTGGCAAATCCAATAGAGATGTTGGCAGGCAGACCGCTATCGCGAGCAAGCTCGCTCCCACAGGTTTTGTGTGTTTCCTGAGTCTCAGTTCAACACAAAATCCACCGGCTCCAATTGTGGCGGCAACTCCGTCACACCCAGGGCCGCCAGTACATCACGTTCGATGTTGCGCACGATGGCGTCGGTGGGCAGGTCGTTTTCGTCGCGGCCGAAGGGGTCTTCCAGTTCGTCGGCAATCGCATCCAGGCCGAAAAAGGTGTAGCTGACAATCGCCGTGAATATCGGTGTCAGCCAACCCAGGGGTTCAGCCATGGCAAACGGCAGGAGGATGCAGAACAGGTAGATGGTGCGGTGCAGCAACAGGGTGTAGGGGAAGGGCAGCGGGGTGTTCTTGATCCGCTCACAGACGGCCTGGGCATGGGTCAGACTGGTCAGATGGTTGGCCATGAGCGTGTAGCGCCAGTCGTTGATCGCCCCGGACTCGTTGAGTGCCGAACACTGTTGACCGACCTGCATCAGGATCTGCCCGCTGATGTCGGTGGAGTTGCCCTTGGGCATCGGGTGCAGCCAGTCGCCACTGGCGCCCATTTCGTTTTCCTGGCGCAGCCGCGCGTTGAGGGCATGGGCGAAGCCGCACAGGTTGCTCAGGATCGTGTGGCGTTCAGCGGTGTCCTTGATCACCAGGGTTTCACGAATCATCGAGCGGACATCCACGATCACATCGCCCCACGCCTTGCGCGCTTCATACCAGCGGTCGTAGCAGGCGTTGTTGCGAAAGCTCATGAAGATCGACAGCGACAAACCCAGCAGCGTGAAGGGCGTGGCGCTGACCTTGGAGAAGTAGCTGGGGTGCAAGGTTTCGATAAGCACGATGGCCGAGGCGAGCAGCGTCACCATCAGGCTGCGCCAGGCGATGCGTTTGGCAATCGAACCCTTGAGGGACGTCAGCACGCCGATCAGGTTGGGTTTGGGTCTTACGATCATGGGGTTCAGCCGCCCGTCATGTTCATGAAGCGAACAACCTGAACATCGTCGTTCACTTCGAAGTTGTGTCGATAAGGCTTGAGCTTCATCGCCTCGATAATGGCTTTTTCCAGGCGCTCGGGCTGTCCGGGGTGGCTGCGCAGGACAGCCTTGAGATCCACGGAGTGCTCATTGCCCAGGCACAGCAGCAGACGTCCTTCCACGGTCAGCCGCACCCGGTTGCAGGTGCCGCAAAAGTTGTGGCTGTGGGGCGAGATGAACCCCAGGCGAATCTGCGGCGCCTCGGCCAGGCGCCAGTAGCGCGACGGCCCCTGGGTCGACTCGGCGGAATCAATCAAAGTGTAGCGTTCGGCGATGCGTTCGCGGACCTGGCTGCTTGCGAAAAACGCTTCGGCGCGGCTGTGCTCGTCGATGGTGCCCAACGGCATTTCCTCGATGAAGGAGATGTCGAGGTTGCGGTCGATGGCGAAGCTCACCAGATCATTGATCTCATGGTCGTTACGGCCTTTCATCACTACGCAATTGAGCTTGGTGTTGCGAAATCCGGCCTGGATGGCCGCGTCGATGCCCTTGATTACCTGCGCCAGGTCACCGGTGCGGGTCAGTTCGCGAAAACGTTGCGGGTCCAGGCAGTCGAGGCTGATATTGAGGCGCTTGACCCCGGCGTCGAACAACGGCCCGGCCAGTTTGGCCAGCTGCGAACCGTTGGTGGTCATGCACAGTTCACGCAGGCCGGGCAGGGCGGCGATCTTCTCGCACAGTTGCACCACCCCCGGACGGATCAGCGGCTCGCCTCCGGTCAGGCGAATCTTGCGGGTGCCCAGCGCCACGAAGCTTTGTGCCAGTTGATAGATCTCTTCCAGGGTCAGCACCCGTTGGCGCGGCAGAAACTGCATGTCCTCGGCCATGCAATAGACGCAACGGAAATCGCAGCGGTCGGTGACCGACATCCGCAGATAGTCCACTCGCCGGGAGAAGCCATCGATCAAGACTCGTTCTGACATGACACCCTCGCTTGGCGTTTTTTTGTATGAGGTTTCCGTCACTGACGGACTTGTTGAACGCAGGCTAAGAGCAACTTCAGCGGGCGTCCAATCACTATTGATGACCGGCTGATCGAGCGGATCTATGATGAACTTTATTTTGTGGCTTAAAGAGTTTTAAGTAATTTCAAGTCATTGATAAACAACGATAAAAATCCATGATAGAGCGTTTCGATAATGTGGTCATAAATAGCGATTAGACAATAATTAAACGCCATTCATATGCTTTCTCCGCAAATCGAACAATGACCTGAATCAGGTCGAAGCCTGTGTGCATTGTCACGGAGAAGTACCATGTCTCAAGTCGACCGCTACAAACCCTATAAAGGTGCCGCCGCTGGTTGGGGCGCGCTGATCGCTGTTACCAAAAACTGGCTGGGCAGTGAAAACGCGCTGAAGAACATTCGCGCCATGCTCAAGACCAACCAGAATGGCGGGTTCGACTGCCCCGGTTGCGCCTGGGGCGAGTCGCCGGAAAACGGCATGGTCAAGTTCTGCGAGAACGGCGCCAAGGCGGTTAACTGGGAAGCCACGGGCCGTTTGGTCGACCCGGCCTTCTTCAACAAATACAGCGTCTCGGCGCTGGCCGAGCAGAGCGATTACTGGCTGGAGTATCAGGGCCGCCTGACCCACCCGATGCGTTATGACGCGGCCACCGACCGTTACGTGGAAACCACCTGGGACGAAGCGTTCGCGACGATCGCCCGGCACCTCAACGCGCTGGAATCGCCGGATCAGGCCGAGTTCTACACCTCGGGCCGGGCCAGCAACGAGGCCGCCTATCTCTATCAACTGTTTGTCCGGGCCTATGGCACCAACAACTTCCCGGACTGCTCGAACATGTGCCACGAAGCCAGCGCGGTGAGCATGA
Source organism: Pseudomonas monachiensis (assembly GCF_047345015.1). NCBI lineage: Bacteria > Pseudomonadati > Pseudomonadota > Gammaproteobacteria > Pseudomonadales > Pseudomonadaceae > Pseudomonas > Pseudomonas monachiensis. The sequence continues at coordinate 3,474,432 of NZ_CP178857.1, read as the reverse complement.
TCGAAAGCCTCGGCGTGGGCAAAGGCACCGTGGTGTTTGACGACCTGGAGCATGCCGACGCGATCTTCGTCATCGGCCAGAACCCCGGCACCAACCACCCGCGGATGCTCGAACCCTTGCGCGAAGCGGTCAAGCGCGGTGCACAGGTGATCTGTATCAACCCGCTCAAGGAGCGTGGGCTGGAGCGCTTCCAGCATCCACAGCACCCGATCGAAATGCTGCTGAACGGCTCCGAGCCGACCAACACCGCGTACTTCCGCCCGGCACTGGGCGGCGACATGGCGGTCATGCGCGGCATGGTCAAGTTCCTGCTGCAGTGGGAGCGCGAAGCACAGGTCAGCGGCGGCGAGCCGGTGTTCGACCACCAGTTCATCGCCGAACACACCTCGGGAATGGGTACCTACCTGGGGGAAGTCGACGCAACCAGCTGGGAGCACATCGAGCAGCAGTCGGGCATGTCCCTGGCTGACATCGAACTCGCCGCCCGCATGTACGCCCGGTCCAAGCGGGTGATCATGTGCTGGGCGATGGGCTTGACCCAGCACACGCACTCGGTGCCGACGCTGCAGGAAGTCATCAACCTGATGCTGCTGCGCGGCAACGTCGGCCGTCCGGGCGCGGGGCTGTCGCCGGTGCGTGGTCACAGTAACGTGCAGGGCGACCGCACCATGGGCATCAACGAACTGGCGCCCGTGGATTTGCTCGATGCCCTGGAAAAGCGCTTCTCCTTCAAGCCACCGCGCGAGCATGGTCACAACACCGTGATGGCGATCGGCGCGATGGAGCAGGGGCGTTCGAAAGTGTTTATCGCCCTGGGCGGCAACTTTGCCCAGGCCACCCCCGACACGCCGCGCACCCACGCCGCGTTGCGCAAGTGCGACCTCACCGTGCACATCGCCACCAAGCTTAACCGCAGCCATCTGGTCACCGGTCGTGAAGCGCTGATCCTGCCGTGCCTGGGCCGCACCGACATCGACATCCAGGCCGAAGGGCCGCAAGGCGTCACCGTGGAAGACACCTTCAGCATGATCCACATCTCCCACGGGCAACTGAAACCGAAGTCGAAACACCTGCGCTCCGAGCCTGCGATCATTGCCGGCATCGCCGCCGCGACCCTGGGCAAGCACCCGATCGACTGGAACTGGGCCATCGGCGACTACGGCCGCATCCGCAACATGATTGCCGACACCATTCCCGGCTTCGAGGATTTCAACCGGCGCTTGCTGCATCCGGGCGGTTTCCACATGCCGAATGATGCGGCCAAGCGCATCTGGAAAACCGCCAGCGGCAAGGCCCAGTTCACCCCGAGCGTGTTGCCGGAGCACCTGATCAGCGAGGGCGTGCGCAACCTGGCGGTCAAGCCGCACCTGATCCTGCAGACCATGCGCTCCCACGATCAGTACAACACCACGCTGTACGGCCTGGATGACCGTTATCGCGGGGTATACGGCATGCGCGACGTGGTGTTCGCCAACGAGCAGGACATTCGCCGCCTGGGTTTCGAGCCGGGGCAGAAGGTCGACCTGGTGGCGCTGTGGGACGACGAGCGTGAGCGTCGGGTCAGCGGTTTCACCCTGATCGCCTACGACATTCCGGCCGGTCAGGCAGCGGCGTACTACCCCGAGACCAACCCGCTGGTGCCGCTGGAAAGTTACGGTGACCGCACCTTCACCCCGACTTCCAAGTTCATCGCCATCCGGCTGGAACAGGCGAAGGCCAGCAACCTGATTTCGACTTCCGCCGCCTGACACCGGGGGCGGCCCGATGCCGCTCGCGTAACCCTTTCGACTTGTGTTGGCTGCAGGCCCCCCGGCCTGACGGTGGCCCGGCCGTGTGCCGCCGTTTTTCAGCCGCGATGAGGATATCGACATGTTTAACCTGGAGGCACTGGACCTGGCGCGCATGCAATTCGCGTTCACGGTTTCGTTCCACATCATCTTTCCCGCCATCACCATCGGGCTGGCCAGTTTTCTGGCGGTGCTCGAAGGGCTTTGGCTGAAGACCCACAACGACACCTACCGCGATCTCTACCATTTCTGGTCGAAGATTTTCGCCGTCAACTTCGGCATGGGCGTGGTCTCGGGGCTGGTCATGGCCTACGAGTTCGGCACCAACTGGAGCCGCTTCTCCGATTTCGCCGGCAGCATCACCGGGCCCTTGCTGACCTATGAAGTGCTCACGGCGTTCTTCCTCGAGGCCGGTTTCCTCGGGGTCATGCTGTTCGGCTGGAACCGGGTAGGGCGCGGCTTGCACTTCTTCTCGACGGTCATGGTCGCCATCGGCACGCTGATTTCGACCTTCTGGATTCTTGCCTCCAACAGCTGGATGCAAACGCCCCAGGGCTTCGAGATCGTCGACGGTCGGGTGATGCCGCTGGACTGGCTGGCCATCGTGTTCAACCCGTCGTTCCCGTACCGCCTGGCGCACATGGCGATCGCTGCATTCGTGGCCACGGCGTTCTTTGTCGGCTCGTCGGCGGCGTGGCACCTGCTGCGCGGCAACGACACCAAACAAGTGCGCAAGATGCTGTCGATGGCGTTGTGGATGGCCTTGATCGTCGCGCCGATCCAGGCCGTGGTCGGCGACGCTCATGGCTTGAACACCCTGGAACATCAGCCGGCAAAGATCGCGGCCATCGAAGGGCACTGGGAAAACAACGGCAGCGAAGCGACGCCGCTGGTGCTGTTTGGCATCCCCGACATGCAGGCCGAGAAGACCCGATATGCCATCGAGATTCCCTACCTGGGCAGCCTGATCCTGACCCACAGCCTCGACAAGCAGATCCCGGCGCTCAAGAGCTTCCCGAAAGAGGACCGGCCGAATGCGACGGTGGTCTTCTGGAGTTTCCGCGTCATGGCCGGGCTGGGCATGTTGATGGTGCTGGCCGGCGTGCTCGGCCTGGCCCTGCGCCGCAGCGGCGCCATCTACCGCAATCGCTGGTTCCTGCGCCTGATGTTGTGGATGGGGCCAAGTGGCCTGATCGCCATGCTGGCCGGGTGGATCACCACCGAAGTCGGGCGTCAGCCGTGGGTGGTGTATGGCCTGTTGCGTACCGCCGATGCCGCGTCCAATCACAGTGTCGCGCAGTTGAGCATCTCGCTGGCGCTGTTCGTGGTGATCTATTTCTCGGTGTTCACGGTGGGCATCGGCTACATGATGAAACTGGTCGGCAAAGGGCCGCAGCCGCATCACGGGCATGCCGTCGACGGGCATTCCGATCAGGTCATCACACCGCGCCGGCCGCTGTCCGCCGACGCTGAAATCCTCGAAACCGACGCCCGCGTCAATTGAAGGAAGGGAGTTGAGTCATGGGTATTCAAGGTATCGATTTATCGCTGATCTGGGGCGTGATCATCGCCTTCGGCGTGATGATGTACGTGATCATGGACGGCTTCGACCTGGGGTTGGGCATTCTGTTTCCGCTGATCCCGGATGCGCAGGAACGCGATGTGATGATGAACACCGTGGCACCGGTCTGGGACGGCAACGAGACCTGGCTGGTGCTGGGCGGCGCGGCGCTGTATGGCGCGTTCCCGCTGGCCTATTCGGTGATTCTGGAAGCGTTGTACCTGCCGCTGATCCTGATGCTGTGCGGCTTGATCTTTCGCGGCGTGGCCTTCGAGTTTCGTTTCAAGGCCAGCCCTGAAAAGCGGCATGTCTGGGACATGGCGTTCATCGGTGGTTCGCTGCTGGCAACCTTTTCCCAGGGTGTGGTGATCGGTGCCTACATTGCCGGCATCCCGGTGGTCGACCGCCAGTTCGCCGGTGGTTCGCTGGACTGGCTGGCGCCGTTTCCGCTGTTCTGCGGTGTCGGGCTGATCGTCGCTTATGCGCTGCTCGGCAGCACCTGGTTGCTGGTCAAGACCGAAGGCATGCTCGAATCGCGGATGCGCCTGTTCACCCGGCCCCTGGCCTGGCTGCTGTTGGCGGTGATCGGCGTGATCTGCGTATGGACGCCAATCCTGCATCCGGAAATCGCCACCCGCTGGTTTGCCCATGCGCACCTGGCGGTGTTCGGTGGCCTGGCGGTGCTGGCCTTGCTGGCGATGTTCGGCTTGCTCAAGACCCTGCGCCAACGCCACACCCATTGGCCGTTCGCCTTCACCCTGATGCTGGTGTTTCTCGGCTACATCGGCCTGGCGTTCAGCATCTGGCCGAACATCGTGCCGCCGTCGATCAGCCTGTGGGCAGCGGCGTCACCACCGACCAGCCAGTTGTTCATCCTGATCGGCGCACTGTTCATCCTGCCGATCATCCTGATGTACACGGTCTGGAGCTACTACGTGTTCCGCGGCAAAGTGAGGATTGGCGATGGCTACCATTGATTCCCGTGAACCAGCTCCGGCGCCTTGGTACAAACGCCTTGGGTGGCTGGTGTTGATCTGGCTGGGCAGTGTGGTTGCGTTGGGTGTGGTGGCGGGGGCGTTGCGGATGTTGATGCATGCGGCCGGGATGAGTAGCCACTGAGGTTCACTGCGAAAAAAGAAACCCGGAGCCCATGACAGGGCTTCGGGTTTTGTTGGGTAGGCGTTGTGATTTCTTCCAAAGCGGACTTGATTCTTCAGTCCTTTTCAATGGCTCTCTATGAAGTAGGCTGAAACCCTGAGTGCGATCAGGGAAAAAAACAAAACGAACAAAATAATCACCGGAATGATCAAAAGGTTCTTGTAGTGCCTTGGAAGGTCTTTCACTTCGCTGGCATCAATAACGCCCCTTCGAGCGCTGAGCGCGGGCATCATCAATACCATGGCAATAGCGCCACCGCGCATGACCTTGCCGACCAGGCCGCCAGCTGAAAATGCGTCTCTGGTGGTTTTTATAAAAGAGCAATTGGGTAGACGTTCTTCGATAGCGTCAACGTACTTGTGTGCGATGAAGGCGACAGCGAAACAAGTCAGTATCATCGGCGCCAGTATCAATCCGGCAATTAAACCTATCGGGATACTTGTCATTTTGTCACCTCGCCGTATAGAAACTCGCCAAGTTGCTCACTGAGCCCCAAACATCGCCGTCCAGTAAATCCCCGCATCGCTCTTCGGATCATTCGCATAGGCCGCGCCCAATTCGTTGAACTGAGGGTTCATCAGGTTGGCGCAGTGGCCGGGGCTGGTCAGCCAGCCTTCGACCACCTTGCGTACGCTGTCTTGCCCGGCGGCGATGTTTTCGCCGATCTGCTGGAAGTTGTAGCCGGCCAGTTCCGCGCGGTCACCCGGGGTGCGGCCGTCGCGGTCCTTGTGGTCGAAGAAGTTGTTGTTGGCCATGGAGCGGGAGTGGGTTTCGGCGGCCGTGCCCAGTATGGCGTTCCAGGCCAGCGGCGCGGTCGCATTGAAAGACTGGGTGCCGCATTGACGCGGCTTGGCCCGTGCTGCGTTGAGTTCGATGAGCAGCTTCTGGCCCTCGGTCTGCCAGTCGCCCAGGCGTGCGCTCAACAACGGTCGTGCCACGACGATGCGCCACTGATTGTCTTGGCGGCTGACGCCGACATCGACGAATTGCGGGTCGAGGACGATCTGGCAAAAACTCTCCTGGATCGCTTTCATCGCCGACGCCGCATCACGAGGTCCGGACAGGCTGATGGCCTGCACATTCTTCATGGGATATCCGGCAGTGGCCATGGCCTGCTGCAGATTACCGATGCTCGGGGCGGTCAGCACCAGGCGTGGGTCGGCCGACAGCGGCGGAAGTTCCGATGAAACCTGGCCGGCGCAGCGCTGCAGTTGGCTGCGATAGACGTTGATCGATTCGACCAATTGCGCTTCGTCGGCCGCCATGGCGTTGGCGGCGAATACCAGGCCCAGTGACACCCCGGCCAAGCGCATTGCGGATGAGATGAAACCCATGAATATCCCCTTGAGCAGATTGCGTCCATGATGCGCGAAGTTGGTCCATCCAGGACAACGGATTTATCCAGAGTGTAGTGGGGTGGGCGAAATCATTTCACTACTAGACTCAATCGAACCACTCACCGAGTGACACCGACCATGCGCTTCGACTGGATCGCCACCTGCCTCGCTCTGACGTTGATTGCCGGCCCGGTATTCGCTGCGGATCAAGCGCAAAAGCAGCAAGAGGCCGAGAACAAGGCCGAGGTGCTGGAACACAAAGCCGCCGAGAGCAACAACCCGGCACCGGCGCCCAAGGCAGAAGCCATTACCCCGTCAGAAGTCCAGGCCGTCGACCCGGCCGGCGCCGCGCCGCTGGATGATGCGATCACCTGCCTGGCCCGGTCCATTTACTGGGAAGCCAAGGGCAAGGACACCGCCGACATGGAGGCGGTGGCCAATGTGGTCATGAATCGCCTGGGCCACGAGGGCTTTCCGGACACGGTGTGCAAAGTGGTCAAGCAGGGTTCGCAGACCAAGAGTTGCCAGTTCTCCTGGTGGTGCGACGGCAAATCCGATTCGGTCCAGGAAGAGCTGCCTTACGCGATGGCCAAGGAAATCGCACGCAAGGCCCTGAACAAGGAACTGCCGGATCGCACCCGGGGTGCCTTGTATTTCCATGACCGTACCGTCAATCCGGACTGGGCCAGGCAATACATCAGGACCGTGGATATCGGCTTGTTCCGTTTTTACAAACCCCGTGGCGAGTCGGCCAGATAACCGGGGTGTTTTCGGCCAGATATTTTATTTTTCCGAGGTAGTGCGAGGCGTTATCCAAACTGAAATGTGTCTGTTTTATAAGCTTCATAACGCAACCGTGCGTGAATGACGCCATAAGCAGGGACTACACATGAAGTTGACGAGGGTCCGGATCAGTAACCTCGCGTCGATCGCGGCGCAGTCTCCGGCGCGTTTCCCATGACCGTCCTGGTCACCGGTGCGGCCGGTTTCATCGGCTTTCATACGGTCCAGCGCTTGTGCCGCGAGGGGCAGGAGGTCGTCGGTATCGACAACCTCAACGACTACTACGACGTGGAACTCAAGCACGCACGCCTCAAGGTGCTGGAGACGCTGCCGGGTTTTCGTTTCCGGAAAATGGACATCGTCGATAAGCCGGCCCTGATGAGCCTGTTTCAGGAGCACGCTTTTACCGAGGTGATACACCTGGCCGCCCAGGCCGGGGTGCGCTTCTCGCTGGACAACCCGGATGTCTATGGGCAATCGAATCTGGTGGGCTTCCTCAATGTGCTGGAAGCCTGTCGGCACCATCGCCCCGAGCACCTGATCTACGCCTCGAGCAGTTCGGTGTACGGCGCCAACAGCAAGCTGCCGTTCAGTGTCGAGGACCCGGTCGAACATCCCGTTTCGCTGTACGCCGCCAGCAAGCGCGCCAATGAACTGCTGGCCGAAAGTTACTGCCATCTGTATGGCCTGAAAGCCAGTGGCCTGCGCTTCTTTACCGTCTACGGCCCGTGGGGTCGCCCGGACATGGCGCTGTTCAAGTTCACTGACGCCATTCTCAAAGGCTTGCCAATCGACATCTACAACCAGGGGCAGATGTCCCGCGACTTCACCTATGTCGACGACATTGTCGAAGGGATCGCCCGACTGCGCCCAAGGCCTCCGGTGCCGGAAGGCTCGGTCGCCGGGGTCAACCGGCTCTTCAACATCGGTCGCGGCATGCCTGTGGCGTTGCTGGATTTCGTCGAGTGCCTGGAATCAGCCCTGGACCTGCAGGCCCGGCGCAACTACCTGCCGATGCAGGCCGGTGATGTGGTCAAGACCTGGGCCGATGTCTCGGCACTGGCCGAGCGGGTGGGCTTCAGCCCGCAGGTGACGCTGGAAACCGGCGTAAGAGCATTTGTGAAGTGGTATCGGCAGTTCTACCGGATTTGAAGCGTTCGCCTCTGATCTCGAAAAATCAAACAGGGCGAGAGAGACCCCATGAGCCAAGATATTTTTGTATCCGTACTGATTCCCGCCAGGAACGAATCAAACAACCTCAAGCCATTGCTGGAAGAGATCCGTGTGGCGCTGGCCGACGAGGCTTACGAAATCATCGTGGTCGACGATGGCAGCACCGACGCGACCCTGCAGGAGCTGCGGCAGATCCGCAACGACGGCTTGAACACCCTGCGCATCCTGCATCACGAGCGGTCGCTGGGACAGAGCACCTCGCTGTATCACGCGGCCCGTGAGGCTCGCGGGCAGTGGCTGGCGACGCTCGATGGCGACGGCCAGAACGACCCGGCGGACATTCCCGGCATGCTCGCGCTGGTGCGTGGCGAACCGGGCAAGGTCGACGTGCAACTGGTGGCCGGGCACCGGGTCAATCGCCGTGACACCGCGAGCAAACGCTACGCCTCGCGGTTCGCCAACAACCTGCGTCGGCGCCTGCTCAAGGACGCTACCCCGGACACCGGTTGCGGCCTGAAGCTGATCGAGCGTGCGGCATTCCTGCGCCTGCCGTACTTCGACCACATGCATCGCTACATTCCGGCGCTGATCCAGCGCCATAACGGACGCATGATCGTGCACCCGGTCAACCATCGGCCGCGCACGGCCGGAGTCTCGAAATACGGCAACCTCGACCGCGCGCTGGTCGGCATTCTTGACCTGATCGGTGTCTGGTGGCTGATCAAACGCACGCGCCTGCACACCCAGGCCCAGGAGCTCGAAGGATGATTCTGACCCGTGAAACCCTCTGGCTGCTGGTCGGCTTTGCCGGGCAGGCTGCCTTTACCGGGCGGTTTGTCTTGCAGTGGTTGTACAGCGAGTACAAGAAACGCAGCGTGATCCCGACCAACTTCTGGTACCTGAGCATCGTCGGCAGCACCTTGTTGCTCGCCTACGCCATTTACCGCCAGGACCCGGTGTTCATCGTCGGCCAGGCCTTTGGCTCTCTCGTCTATTTCCGCAACCTGCAATTGATTGCCAAAAGCCGAAGCGCAAAGGAATAAGCAATGCGTAGATCGTTGTCGCCCAGGGTCGAGTGCCTGGGCCTGATGCTGCTTGCCCTGTTGCTGATCGGCGCGGGAATGGGCCTGCGTCAGGCGCAGAATGTGGACGAAGAGCGTTTCCTCGGTGTCGCGCTGGAGATGTTGCAGAACGGCTCGTGGCTGATCCCGCACCGGGCCGCCGAGATCTATGGCGACAAGCCGCCGATTTTCATGTGGACGGTGGCGTTCTTCACCTGGCTGAGCGGCAAGCCCAACATCGCCCTTTATATCCCGGGGCTGTTTTCGGCGGTAACGGTCACGGCGATGGTCTATGACCTGGGGCGGCGCCTGTGGACCCAGCGTACCGGGCGCAACGCCGCGCTACTGTACCTGGCGACCTACCAGACCTACAGCATCCTGCGCACCGGTCAGATCGACAGCTTGCTGATTCTGTTCACCTCCCTGGGCCTGTACGGCCTGGCGCGACACCTGCTGCTGGGACCCGCGTGGCGCTGGTTCTACGCGGGCTGTGCGGCCATGGGCATTGGCGTGATCACCAAGGGCGTGGGCTTCCTGCCGGCGTTGTTGCTGATTCCTTACGCCTATGGGGTGCGCAAAGGCTGGCCCGGTGTGGTGGCGATGCCCGGCGAGGCGCGCAAGTGGTTGCTCGGGTTTGCACTGATGCTCGCGGCGATTGCGATCTGGCTGCTGCCCCTGGCCTTGTCCATCATCTTGGATGGCAGCGCAGACGAAGTGGCCTATGCGCGGGAGATTCTCCTGCGCCAGACGGCGGGCCGGTATGCCGCCGCGTGGCATCACCGCGAACCGTTCTGGTACTTCTTCACCAAGGTGATTCCGCAGTATTGGCTGCCGTTGGTGCTGGTGCTGCCATGGCTGGTGCCGGCCTGGCGCCGTCAGTTGCAAAAACGCGATGGCCGGGTGTTGGTGCTACTCGGTTGGGTGCTGCTGGTGGTGCTGTTCTTCTGCATCAGCACGGGCAAGCGCAAGTTGTACATCTACCCGGCGCTGCCCGGGCTGGTGCTGGTCGCCGCGCCGTTGGTCCCGTGGCTGCTCAAGCGCTGGTTCAAGCGTCACCCGCGTTTGCGTCGGGTGTTCCCGGCACTGGTGGCGACCTGGTTCGCGTTGTGGTTCGCCCGTGGTTTCATCGAACCGCTCAAGGACGGCACCAACGTTGATCAGGTGCTCATGACCCAGGCGGCGACCATGACCCAGGGCGCCGATCTGGTGCTGGTCAACTGGGAGGAGGGGCACTGGTTGTTCGCCCGGCAGCCGATCGTGCATTTCGGCATGGACAATTCGACCATCGAAAAGGCCGCGCTCTATTTGCGCGAACGCCCCAAGGCCTACGCTTTAGTGCCCGATGACGTACTCAACCAGTGCTTCAAGCCCGAAGCGGCCCGTGAGCTGGGGGGAAACGCCCGGGCGAACTGGTCGATCGTCGGCGCGGATGCCGACAACGGCAAATGCCTGCCGCAAGAGGCCGGCAAAGCCTATCGGTTTACCTGGAACGACCCGCATATGCCAGCGTTGCCTGCTCAGGTGGCCAATCCCTGAGGAACAAAAAGGGGCCGCTGTTCACTTAGGCGCGCTCTTGGATCGTGAGTACCTTTGTGGCGAGCGAGCTTGCTCGCGCTGGGCTGCGTAGCAGCCCCAAAAATCTGACAATCATTGCCGATTTTTGTGAGTGCTACGCACTCAAGCGGGAGCAAGCTCCCTCGCCACAGGTTTCTCTGATTCAAGACGCTCTTAAGTGAACAGCATTACGCTTGAACAAGCGGCCCTTTCTCTTCGTTTTTCGCCTGTCACTGACTGGCGTCCAGCACCACGCGGTAGCGCGCCTTGCCGCTGCGCAAATGATCGATGGCCTCGTTGATCCGGCTCATGGGAAACATCTCGACCTGCGGCACAATCTGGTGGCGTGCGCAGAACTCCAGCATGGTCGCGGTGTTGGCGGGCGAGCCGACCGGTGAGGCGGACATGGTTTTTTGCTGGGGAATCAGTTCGAACACGTGCATGGGGATGGCATCGGGCACGACGCCGACAAAGTGCAGGCGACCCTTGCCGCGCAGGGTGGCGAGCATGGCGCTCCAGTCGAGGTTGGCGTTGGCGGTGACCAGGAGAAAATCCAGGGTGCCGGCAATGGCATTGAGCGCATCGGTATCGGTCGAGGCGACCACCTTGTGCGCGCCCAGGCGCTTGGCTTCGTCCTGCTTGCTCAGCGATGAGGTGAACGCCGTGACTTCGCAGCCCCAGGCGTTGAGGAAGCGCAGCGCCAGGTGACCAAGACCGCCGATGCCCACCACGCCGACCCGGTCGGTGGGCTTGATGCCGAATTCCACCAGCGGGTTGAACACGGTGGAACCTGCACAGAACAACGGCCCGGCCATCGCCGGATCGAGCCCGGCCGGGATCGGCAGGGCCCAGGCCCAGTGCGAACGAATGCGGTCGGCAAAGCCGCCGTTGCTGCCGATGATGGTTGGTTGCACGGTGCGACACAGGTTATGGGAGCCTTCGATGCACGACGTGCAATGCATGCAACTGCCCTTGTACCAGCCGATGCCCACCCGTTGCCCCATTTCCAGGCCGCGCACCTGATCGCCCAGGCGTACGATACGGCCGACCACCTCGTGGCCGGGGATGAACGGGTAGTGGCTGATGCCCCAATCGTTGTCGATCAACGACTGGTCGGAGTGGCAGACGCCGCAATATTCCACGGCGACTTCCACCTCATCGTTGCCCAACGGACCGGGATCGTAGCTGTAGCGTTCCAGTGGCGCGCCCGCTGCGGTGGCGGCCCAGCCGGTAAAGGTGGTGAGTTCGCTGCTGTCGCTCATGGGATACCTCCAGATCAGAAGTCAGGGGTTTGGCCGCTTTGGTGCAGCGGCGCAGCGAGGAAAGTGTAGCGGGTTGCCGGCGTTCCATCGGGTGCGAGCCTGGAGACTGTTGATTTCAGCGTTACCTCAGATCTGCAGGTCAATCACGAAGGCCGCGTCGAAATCAGGGTTTTCGTTGATGCCATTCCTGGCATAGCCCCGGGGGTTGCAGACCACCCGGGTGTTGCCTACTCGATAGTCAAAGCTGCCATGGGTATGGCCATGCAGCCACAGTGCCGGCTGCCAGTCTTTGATCCGCGCTTCGAGGTCCGAGACAAAGCTTGAGTTGATCGGCGAACCGGCAAAGGTCGGGCTGATGCTCGACCGTGTCGGGGCGAAATGCGAGACCACCACCGTGGGTGTGCTGCTGTCGCGGCTGAAGCAGTCTTGCAGCCAGGCGACCGTCTGCAAAAATACCAGCTGGGAAATGGCCGGTGTGAACAGGTCCGGAAAGTCGGGGGCGATCTTGATGTGGCTGAAGTCACGGATCAGCCGGGTCGCCAGATCGATGCCCAGCGCCCGATCATCCGGGCTGTCGAGCAGGCGATAGTCAGACCACAAGGTGCAACCGAGAAAGCGCACGCCGTCGTGGACGTACTCCGAGCGTTCCAGTACGTGGATCCGGGTGCCTTGCGCCAGACTGTTCAATTGTTCGTAGGTGGTGACCAGGTCACTGCCATAGAACTCGTGATTGCCCGCCACATACAACAGTGGAACCGGGCAGGCTCTGGCCCACTCGATGGCCTTGGCCGGCCGTGCTATGTCCCCGGCGAGCACGACGATATCGGCCTCCACGGCGGGAAAGGGGATCGCATTGACGGACAGGTGCATGTCGGACAGCAAGGCGATGCGCATGGATCAACTCCGGCGTGTCTTGAAGGGCGGGCCATTCAAGTTACGCGTTGATAACCCGTCGTCACAAGCCTGCTCCCACAGTTTGATCGTCAGTGAATGCCAATCCCGCGGCTGGCCACAATCCCTGTGGGAGCGGGCTTGCCCGCGAAGAGGCCGGCACATTCAACAGAGATATTGCCTGACCCACCGCAATCGCGAGCAAGCCCGCTCCCACAGTTTTGATCTTCAGTGAACGCTAATCCCCCGGCCGGCCACAGTTGACCTGTTTACTTCAAATACCACCCCCACGGCTGGTCACTGACGTACTCGGTCACCTGCTTGACCTCCAGGTAATTGTGCAGCCCCCACTGGCCCAGTTCCCGGCCAATGCCGCTGTGTTTCATCCCGCCCCAGGGGGCTTCGACGAAGGTCGGTTGCGAGCAGTTGACCCAGACGATCCCGGCGCGCAGTTGGTTGGCGACCCGGGCGGTGCGCTGCAAGTCGGTGCTCATCACCGCGGCGGCCAGGCCGAAGCGGCTGGCGTTGGCCATTTGCACTGCTTGCTCTTCGGTCTTGAAGCGCTTGATGCACAGCACCGGGCCGAACACTTCTTCGCGCCACAGAATGCTGCTGTGTCCCGGCTCGTCGAAGATTGCCGGCTCAATGAAATACCCTTCGGCCAGATGCGCCGGTCGCCGTCCGCCGGTGAGCAAACGGGCGCCGCTGGCCAGGCCCTGATCGATGAAACCGAGCACCTTGTCGTACTGGCCCTGGCTGACCAGCGGCCCGAGCAGCACGCCGGGCTGCATGCCGGGACCGATGCTGATCTTGCGGGTTTCTTCCACCAGCCGTTCGGTCAGGCGCGGGGCGATGCGTTCCTGCACCAACAGGCGTGATGTGGCGCTGCACACCTGACCCTGGTTCCAGAAAATCCCGAACAGAATCCACTCCACGGCGGCGTCGACATCAGCATCATCAAACACGATGAAGGCTGACTTGCCCCCCAGTTCCAGGCTGATGTTCTTGATGTCCCGCGCCGCCACCGACATGATTTTCGCCCCGGTGGGCACGCTGCCGGTGAACGCCAGTTTGTCCACCCCCGGATGCTCGGTGAGCGGGCTGCCGGCGTCGGCGCCAAGGCCCGTGACCAGATTCAACACCCCGGCGGGCAAGCCGATGCGGTCGGCGGCAGCGGCCAGTTCCAGGGCGGTCAGCGGCGTCAGTTCGGACGGTTTCAACACCACCGTGGCCCCGGCGGCCAAGGCTGGCGCGACCTTCCACGCGGCCATCAGCAGCGGGTAGTTCCAGGGAATGATCTGCCCGGCCACGCCAATCGGCTCGTGGCGGAGGCGGCAGCGAAAGCGCTCATCCGGCAACGCCAGCGGTTGGTCCTGTTGCTGATCCAGCTCACGGGCCAAACCGGCGTAGTACCGGAAGCAACCAATCGCATCACCAATGTCCCACTGTGCTTCGGGCAAGGGTTTGCCGTTGTCACGGACTTCCAGTTCCGCCAGCGCCTGCTGGCTACTTTCCAGTTCATCGGCTAGCGCCTCCAGCCATTGCGCTCGCTCGGTGCCACTGGTCTGGCCCCAGCCATTGTCGAAGGCACGCCGGGCCGCACGCACGGCATGGTCGACATCTTCTTCAGTGCCCGCCGCGACTCGGTGGAAGACTTGTTCGGTGGCCGGATCGATCACGTCCAGATAGCCGCCCAGGTCCGGGCTGACCCATTCGCCGTTGATGTAGAGCTGATCACGCATGGTGCGACTCCTGGACGCCGGTGCGGCGATTTTGCAGATGGCGGGAAGTGAACAGCAGGGCCAGCGACACACAGATGATCACCGTGGAAATGGCGTTGATCTCTGGCGTCACGCCGCGGCGGATGGAGGAAAAGATGTAGATCGGCAGCGTCGTTTCGGAACCGGCGACGAAGAACGCGATGATGAAATCGTCGAAGCTGAAGGTGAACGCCAGCAGGAAGCCGGCCATGATCGCCGGACTGATCTGCGGCAGGGTCACTCGCCAGAAGGTGTCCATCGGTGGCGCGTAGAGGTCCGCCGAGGCTTCGAGCAAGGCCTTGTCCAGGGAATCGACACGGCTGCGCACGATCACCATCACCAGGGCCATGGTGAACAGCGAATGCGCGGCGATCACCGTAAAGAACCCCATGTTCAACTTCGGCACCGTCGGCAGCCAACTCGCCAACAACGGGTTGATCAGGTCGAACAGGCTGATGAAGGCGATCAGTGTCGAGATGCCGATGACGATGCCCGGCACGATGATCGCGCAGTAGGTCAGGGCATCGAACAGCAGGCGTACCTTGGCACCGCAGCGCTGCAAGCCGAACACCGCCAGGGTGCCGAACAGCGAGGCGATCACCGCCGAACTCAACGCGATCAGCGCGCTGTTGCCCAGGGCTTCCATGATGAACGGGTTGCCGAACGCGGTGGCGAACCATTGTACCGAGCAGCACTGGAACGCCAGGCCACTGCGCCCGGCGTTGAAGCTGAACAGCACGATCAAGGCAATCGGCGCGTAGAGAAACAGGTACAGCGAAGTCGAATAGCTGCGCAACCACATGTCACAGGCCTCCGTCGGCAGGGCGGCCGCCATAGCGCGCCACCAGTTTCAGATACACGCCGATGATCAGCAGCATCATCGCCACCAACGTCATGGCCAGCGCACTGCCGAACGGCCAGTTGCGCGATTGCAGGAACAGGTCGACCAGCGCGTTACCGACAAAGAACACCTTGCCGCCACCGAGAATGGCCGGGATCAGGAACTCGCCCATTAATAGGATGAACACCAGCATCACCCCGGTGATGATCCCTGGCGCGGACAGCGGCAGGGTGATCCGACGGAAGCTTTCGAAGGCGCTGGCGCCGAGGTCCGCCGAGGCTTCGAGCAGGCGCTTGTCGAGCTTTTCCAGGCTGACGTAGATCGGGAACACCATCAGCGGCAGGTAGCCGTAGACGATGCCGATCAGCACCGCCCACGGCGTGTTGATCAGCCGCACATCCTCAAGACCCAGGCTGGCCAGCAGCGCCGGAATACCCTTGCCGCTGAGGATGAAAATCCACGCGTAGGTGCGGATCAGGAAACTGGTCCAGAACGGCACGATCACCAGGGTCAGCAACAGCGAGCGGTTCCTCGTGACCTTGACCGCAAGGAAGTACGCCAGCGGATAAGCCGCCACCAGGCACACCAGGGTGCCCAGCGGCGCCAACATCAGCGTATTGCTGAACGCCGCGCCGCGAGAACCGAGGTTCAGGTAGTTGGCCAGGGTGAAGCCACCGGCGTAACCGCCCACGGCGCTGCGCTCGCCGAAACTGAAGACCAGGATGATCACCAGCGGCATCAACAACAGCAGCAGGAACCACAGGGTCGAAGGCAAGAGCATCAGCAGGGTGATGCGCCGGCCGAGGCTGCGCCGTTGGCGAACTTCGACCGACAGGGCATGGCCCGACTGCACCGTTTGCGGGTGGGCGGCGGCATTCATGGGTGACTCCTCATTGGCCATGGTCAGGCGATCAGGCGGACTTGAAACGCGCCATCAGCTCGGCGCGGGCCGGGCTGGTCAGCGTCGCGGCGGCACCGAACTCCAGCGGGCTCAGGGCCTCGGCGGCCGGGTACATGATCGGATCGTCGAGCATCGCCACCGGCAGCAGCGCGTCGACACGCTTGTCGCCACTCGGGTAACCGTGGCTTAGCACTTCGAGCTTGTTGTGCTGCGGGTCGAGCAAGTAGTTGATGAAGGCGTAGGCGGCGTCCTTGTGCTCCGAGCTTTTGGGGATGGCGAAGAAGTCGCTCCACAACTCGCCACCTTCCTTGCCCAGTTCGAACTGCATTTGCGCGTTGTCGCGGTGCAGTTGCGAGGCGTCCCCGGTCCAGGACATCGCCAGCCAGGCATCGCCGCTGCGCATCGATGGCTGAATGTCGGAGTTGATGGCGAACAGGTGCGGCTTGACCTCGATCAGCAGTTTTTCCGCGTCGGCCAGTTCTTTCGGGTCCAGGGAGTTGAAGCTGTAGCCGAAGCTTTTCAGCGCGTTGCCGATGGCGGTCAACTGGTAGTCGTGGACCATCGTGCGGCCGCTGGCCGGGCCTTGGGCGGCGGCCCAGAATTCCTTCCAGCTGGCGGGGCCATTTTTCAGCTTGCCGGTGTCGTAGAGCATGCCGGTAGTGCCCCAGTTTTTCGGCACCGCGTAGACCTTGCCATCCACCGTGCCCTGGGCCATGAACTTCTGCTGGAACGCCGAGGCATCGAAGTTGGGAATGCGCGACAGGTCCAGCGGCTCGATCAGCCCCAGGCCGACGTAGGTGCTGATGGTGTAGTTGGTCGGCACCAGCACGTCCCAGCCACTGCCGCCAGCCTGCAATTTGGCGAGCATTTCTTCGTTGGAACCGAACACGCTCATCGACACCCGGGCACCGGTGGTCTTGCCGAAGGTGTCGAGGTTTTCCTGGCTGTGGTAGTTCGGCCAGGTCGCCAGCGACAGGCGATCCCCCAGCTTGGCCTGTTCGGCGGCCTCGGCGGTGGAGGTCAAAAGGCCGGGCATGTTGGTCGCGACCACGGCGGCGGCGATGCCAAGGCCCGTGCGGCCAAGGAACTCGCGGCGGCTGATCGAGCCGTTCTGCCAGCTGCGCAGGGTTTTTATAAAAGTCTTCTGGTCCATAGCACGCTCCACATCCGGTTGATGAAACGAATCGATGATTTACAACGCCATGGCCAGGCCATTGGCGTGATCCCAGCCGACGCGCACTGGCGCGCCGTGTTCGAATGCATTGGCGCCATGATCCTGCTGGCGCGGCACCCGCACGCAGACCACGCCGAAGGCCTGGGTGCGCACGCGGTATTCGGTGGAATTGCCCAGGTAGATGCGGTCCTCGACGCAGCCTTGCAGCTTCACTTCCCGGGCCATCTCGGCGTTGGCTCCGGCGATGCTGATCAGCTCCGGCCGCACCGCAATGCAACCGGCGGCGTTAGCGCTCAGGCCCTTGCCAGTGGGGGTGAGGGGGCTGGTCAGCTCCAGACCCTGCTCGGTACGCAGTACCACCGAGTTGCCGTTGAGCTGGCGCACAGTGCCGTCGAACAGGTTGGACTCACCGATAAAGTCGGCCACGTAACGGCTGGCCGGGGCTTCGTAGAGTTGTTCCGGGGTGGCGGTCTGGATGATCGAGCCGTTGTGCATCACGCTGATGCTGTCGCTCATCGACAGGGCTTCTTCCTGGTCGTGGGTGACCAGCACGAAGGTGATGCCGACCTCGCGCTGCAAACGCAGCAGTTCCGATTGCATCTCCTTGCGCAGCTTGCGGTCCAGCGCCGCCAGCGGCTCGTCGAGCAGCAACACCGTCGGCTTGTTGACCAAGGCGCGGGCGAGGGCGACGCGCTGTTGCTGACCGCCGGACAACTCACTCGGTTTGCGCTGGCCGAAGCCGCTCAGGCGCACCATCTCCAGCGCCTCATCGGCCATGCGCATTTGCTGCTTTTTGTCCGGGCGTGGGGTGCGATAACGCAGGCCGTAGGCAATGTTTTGCGCCACGGTCAGATGCGGGAACAACGCGTAATGCTGGAACACCATGTTCACCGGCCGCTCGAACGCCGGCACACCGGCCACGCTTTTGCCGGCCAGACGAACCTCGCCGCTGGTGGGCTGCTCGAAGCCGGCGATCATGCGCAGGGTGGTGGTCTTGCCGCAGCCAGAACCGCCGAGAAAGGAATGAAACGAGCCACGCCGCACCGCGAAATCCAGACCACTGACGGCCTGCACCTCGCCATAGCGTTTGACCACATTGCAGAATTCGATATCGCTTGGCGGGGTGTTGTTCACGAGGCGGGCTCCCTTGCAGTGATGAATCAGTGCGTCGGGGGCCAAACTAGCAATCGGGGTTTTGCGGTGTATATATCCCTTGGGGGATAGGAGGGGGAGTGGTTCAAGTGTTTAGTAGGTGTGCAGTGTAGAGATCACACGCGACAGGCCGCATTTGAGGTTCTGGTGAGCAAGTTCGACTTTCTCATTCATTTCAGTAAGCGGGTATCCAGTCCAAAACGCTCCTGCGAAACAAGCTTGAATTGATCCGCCGCCAAATCACAGCTAACGAGTAGGTTCCAAGAGTGGCGGGTAACTGCGGACGGGATAAGCACGAAAGGATGTTCGGAAAGTAACTCATCGGCAAAGTGCTGCTGATTGGGCGAGAGCTCAGACGGGATGAGCCAGTTCGGGTTTGGCACGTCTTCGGGTTGAACAACTTTTATGAAGTTGGAATCCAGTACTTCGAAACACGTGAGCACGTGGGGCACCGTATCGAGCGTATCGAAACCAGCGTGGGTTGCGACTTCCAAAATGGCGGTGGCCGGGTCGGCCGAAGCGTAAATAACCCGGCGACCGGGAGGGTTCCACCGGCCACCGGATCGCTGAGCACCCAAGCCACTATTCCACGTGTCCTTGTAGACCTCGCGGTCAAGGCGCCAAGCGTGCCACTTCCCATCCCACGGTAAAGGATTCATTGATAAACCCCGTGTTCAATCCGGGTCAAATAATCCTCCACCACCTGGAAACCAAGCGAGTTGTCGATCAGTTCCAGCGGGATATGATCTTCCAGGTACTTGCAGGGTTTCTTCAGCCAGTTCTCAGCCAACTGTAGATTGCCGAACACGTTGATGGCGTGCTCCAAGGCCTGAGCATATTGAAAGGCGACGGTACTTTGCTGCTGATTTAATCGCACCGGTTCTGTCTCCTTTGCCAAGCGTTGTACAGTCCTGACGGACTTCCCTGTGATGCGCTCAACAAGGCCGTGCTCCATGTACAGTTCGGAGGTAGAAAGCATCTCCCTCACGTCGCTCAGATCAAAGCCTTCTTGTGTGTATTGGATGATCATCATGCGCGTATTACCTTCGCGGCCATGTAACAGCACCTCAGTCGGCTTTCGGGTGACAGGTTTTGTCTCCGTCGTGACGACTGTTCTTCCTTTGGATTTGACGGCGGGCATACCGAATATCTCCATGCGACATTTGACGCGATCATAACGCCAAATGTCGCTGTTGGGGCAATTAGCTTTGTCGACTAGTGTCCTGCTCATGCAATCGTTTCACCCTCAATGTCTGAGAGAGCGCCTGCATCAGGCGAAGAATCTCTCGTCTCTGTTTAGGGCTGCAAAGTTAACCCTCGTGCTTCCGGTCGCCAACCTTAAAAATACGTCAGACATTTCCTCTGGCTTCCTAAGAAATTCAACGCGAGTAGCCTGCGTAAATTTTCGGTTGGATATACGTGTTTAATCGCTGTCAGCGTTACTTCATGAAAGCTACAACGCCTTGCGTCGTTGCCTACAGGTACGCCAGAATCCGCCGGCTTGTGCGCCTTGGGGCTGGGTTTTATCGTTCCCGGGTCGCTGCCAATTCAGCGACCGGGCTTGGAACCCCGAGGAGTAAACGGCACAAGGCGTGCCGCTTAACATATGCTGCGCACCTTCAAGTGTGCACTCCGTAATGGCGGCTGTGCGCGGGAGACCTTAGGGTCTGCCGGGTTCCGTTTACCCCGGGTTCCAACCTGCGTACAGCTGCCACCCCTTCGCTTGGAACCGAATGGAGCAGCTCCAACTCGTAGACGGAGACTTGCCATGTTCAAGGTCACACCCAACCCGCCGGACACCGATCCAGCATCCCCATACGAAAGCCTCGACTCCAAAAAACTCCACGAAGCCGCCGAGCGCGCCCTCGATCATTACCTAAACCCCGGCCCTGCAATCATGGCCACCCCGCGCACACCCAGCACGATGTTCATCGTCAATCCCGAACTCAGTGCCGAAACCTTGCTGGTGCACGCCTGTGAATCGCTGGCGTCGGCCAATGTCATGGCCAACGATCTGGTGGATCATCTGGAAGGAACGAGCCGCAATGCGCTGCTCGGGATTGCGCAGGTGATCATGCTGGGGGAACTGGCCGTAAACCGCGTGCTGGATCAACTCGATCCGCCTGAATAACCGCTTATCTGCGGATCACCAATAGACCTGTGGGAGCGAGCTTGCTCGCGATGGCGGTGTGTCAGACACATCAATGTTGAATGTGCTGCCGCTATCGCGAGCAAGCTCGCTCCCACAAGGATATGCGTATACCAACGGGCATCAGGCCTGCAGCTTGAAACCGGGAGCCTGCAACGGATCCTCCGTCAACTCCCGAATAAACAACCCCAGCAACTCCGACTGGCTGCCAATGCCCAGCTTGGCGTAGATGTTCTTGCGGTGAATCTTCACCGTGCCGGGGCTGATGTTCAGTTGTTCGGCCACCGAGGCGCTGGAGTGGCCACGCAGCAACAGTTGAACGATTTCCTGCTCGCGCCCGGTGAGGATGTGCGCGCCGAAGTGGTCGAAGGCTTCGCGGATCTTGAAGTCGAGGTCCTGTGCCGGTCGCGGTTGCTGGGCCTGACGCAAGCGCCAGGCCTCATTGATGACTTGTTCGACCACCGCTTGCGCACACTCGACCAGTTGCATTTCGTCCCGGCTGAATGCACAGCTGGCGCTCGATCGCATCAATGACAACACCGCCGTGGCACCACCACCGAGGTCGACGAAAAACGCCACTTCTTCAGCCAGACCCGTCTGCTGGTAATAGGTCAGGAAGTACTCGCCGAGGTAGAAGTGGTCGGGGGCGAACTGGCGCAAACGCCACAGCCCCGGCGCCTGCCCGCGTGTACAAGCCAGGTAGAACGGATCGAGCAGGTAAGGCCCGCACTGATAATCGTCGACATACACCGCCCGCTTGTCCGCCGAGAACGTATCGAACAACGCCAGTGGCCGGTGATTGCCTTCGTAGACAAACAACACGAAATGATCGACCGGGCAGATTTGCCGAAGCCAATGGCTCAACCCCGACAGCCGTCCATGCCCGGCAGGCAGGTCGAGCAGGTGGGCGACACCGGTGGTCCAGAGTTTCAGTTCCTTGGGGCGCATGGCGGCTACAGGCAGAAGAGGATGGCCATTGGATGCACAAAGTACGCCATGGCGGGTGGCCCCGTGTGGAGCAGGGTGGGTGGCGGCGCGTCGTTGAAAAGACGCACCGCAACAGGGCCGGGTGTTACCGAGTGCTACAGAGTGGGTAGCAAAAGTGATCGGCTGAATCCTTCAGCGAGCACTCCGGGTCGAAGGCAACAGGATCGTCAAAATTCCCAGCAACGGCAGGAACGAACACAAGGTGTAGACATATTCGATGCCATGGATATCCGCCAGGTGCCCCAGCAGCGCGGCACCGATCCCGCCGAAACCGAACATCAGGCCGAAGAACACCCCGGCGATCATGCCGACGTTGCCGGGCACCAGTTCCTGGGCGAAGACCACGATGGCCGAGAATGCCGAGGCGAGGATGAAGCCGATGATCATGCTCAGCACGCCCGTCCAGAACAGGTCGACGTAGGGCAGGGCGAGGGTGAAGGGCGCGGCGCCGAGGATGGAGAACCAGATCACCTGCTTGCGGCCGATCCGGTCGCCGATCGGGCCGCCAAAGAAGGTGCCTGCTGCGACAGCGCCAAGAAACAGGAACAGGTACAGCTGCGAACTGGCCACCGACAGGTCGAATTTCTCGATCAGGTAGAAGGTGAAGTAACTGGTGAAGCTGGCCATGTAGAAGTATTTGGAGAACACCAGCAGCGCCAGCACCACCAGGGCGAAGGTCACCCGCCGTTTCGACAGGCCGTGGGTGGCCTTGCTGCCTTGCTTGAGCTTGAACAGGTTCAGGTGATTGCGGTACCAGCGGCTCAGGCCGTATTGCACGAGGATGGCGAACACCGCGAACAGGCCGAACCAGGCGACGTTGCCCTGGCCGTAGGGAATGATGATCGCGGCGGCCAGCAACGGGCCGAAGGCGCTACCGGCGTTGCCACCGACCTGAAAGGTCGATTGCGCCAGGCCGTAACGACCGCCCGAGGCCAGCCGCGCCACCCTCGAGGTCTCCGGGTGAAAGGTCGACGAGCCAACCCCTACCAGCGCCGAGGCCACGAGAATCGCCGGGAAGCTGCCGACCATCGACAGCATCAGAATACCGATCAGGGTGCAGACCATGCCGGCCGGCAGCAGCCACGGCTTGGGATGGCGGTCGGTGTAGAAACCGATCCAGGGTTGCAGCAGTGAAGCGGTGAGCTGGAAGGTCAGGGTGATCAGGCCGACCTGGGTGAAGCTCAGGCCATAGCTGGCCTTGAGCATCGGATAGATCGACGGCAGCACGGCCTGGATCAGGTCGTTGATCAGGTGCGCCAGCGCGCAGGCGCCGATGACGCGCATGACCAGCGGGCTGGCCTGGCTGGCCACCGAAGCGGTGGGTGACGGTGAACTGAGGGTGGTGGTCGACATGGGCGATCTTCCGGATAAATAACGCGAACTGCGAACGCAAGGCGCAGCCAATTTCAGGGTTCGGCGTTATCCTAGGGGCCTCAAGGGCGCCCGTCTCGCGCAACTCGGGCATGGACCATCGCAAAAAGGGCGTCATGATCAAACCATTGCAGACATTTCTTGCGGAGATCGACCAGGGCGGCTGGAGCGTTCGCAGCAGTGCGACCGACTACCCGGAAAACTGGTTCATCCCTCCGCATTCCCATGAAAAGCACCAACTGATCTATGCCATCGAAGGCGTGATGGTGGTGCACACCGCCATCAGCCAATGGACGGTGCCACCCAGCCGTGGCATCTGGATGCCCAGTGGTGAGGTGCACTCGATTCGCTGTGTGGGGGCGATCAAGATGCGCAGCGTATTCGTGCGCCCTGACCCGAGCCTGAACCTGCCCGCCGAAACCCGGGCGGTGAGTGTTTCGGCGTTGCTGAGCGAGTTGATCAAGGTCTCGGTCGATTTCGACTTTGCCTGTGAGCCGGACTCGCGGGAGGCCCGGGTGCTGCGGCTGATC
Source organism: Pseudomonas monachiensis (assembly GCF_047345015.1). Taxonomy (NCBI): domain Bacteria; kingdom Pseudomonadati; phylum Pseudomonadota; class Gammaproteobacteria; order Pseudomonadales; family Pseudomonadaceae; genus Pseudomonas; species Pseudomonas monachiensis. The sequence continues at coordinate 3,451,000 of NZ_CP178857.1, read as the reverse complement.
CTGGATGAACTGACGATCCTGCCGACCTTGCCCCTGAACCTGCCACAGCCCGCCGATCAGCGTATCAACCTGATTTGTAGCGCGTTGCAGCGTGATCCCGGGGATGGCTCGACCTTGTCGGACTGGAGCGCCCGCTTGAGCCTCGACGCCAAAACCATCCAGCGCAGGTTCCGCAAGGAAACCGGCATGACGTTCGGCCAATGGCGCCAGCAAGCGCGACTGTTGTTAGCGCTGGAACGCATAGCCGTCGGGGAGAAGATCATCGACATCGCCGGGGAGCTGGGATACGACAGCCCGAGCGCGTTCACGACCATGTTCAAGAAGCAGTTCGGCAAGACGCCGAGTGATTTTTTCAAGTGAGGCGGCCGCCCGTGGGACGGCCGCTTGATGCCTGAATCGGATCAGGACCCTTGCGGTGTTTCACCTCGCGCCAGTCGCGCATTGATGTCTTCGATGACCGCCGGCAAATCGACGATGGTGTCGATCAGGTAGTGCGGGCGGGAGCCTTCGAACATCTTGACGATACGCGCCCGTTCGCTGTCCAGCCTGTCGGAAGGCAGGGCCTTGTATTGCTCGTAGGTCAAGCCCAGGGCATTGCCGGAGCAGGTCAGCGCCACCGTCCACATCCCGGCGGCCCGGCCTTCGAGAATGCCGGGCCAGGTGTCGTCGACCTTGACGCAGGCGGCGACGTCGCTGATCCCCAGGGCAATCACGTTGGCCAGGGCCTGGGCCGGGTAGGGGCGGCCGTTCGGCACTTCGTCGGTGGCCACCACATGGTCGGCCACGTAGCCATTGTGCCGCGCCAGTTCGACCACTTTTTCCATGACCACGGCCGGGTAACCGGAGCAGGAACCGATTTTCAGGCCCTTGTCGCGCAAGGCATCGATGGTGTTAAGCGCGCCGGGAATCAGGGCCGAGTGCAGGGCAATTTTCTCGATCTGCAGCGGCATGAACCGTTCGTACAGTGCGGTGACATCGTCATCGGTCGGCAGGCGATCAAACACCGCACGGTAGCGTTCGGCGATCTGCGGTTGATTGCACAAGGTGCGGATGTGATCCCACTTGCCCATGCCCATCGGGCCCCGCGCTTCTTCCAGCGAAACGGCGACGCCGAACTCGGCAAAGGCCTCGACGAAAATCTGCGTGGGGGCGAAGGAGCCGAAATCGACGACGGTGCCGGCCCAGTCCAGGACCACGGCTTGCAGTTGGGTCGGTTGTTGGTAGTTCATGGTATTTCTCCATTTTTTGTTGTGGGCAGGCCGTCCCTCCTGTCGCCAGGAAGTAGGCCTATGGATTGCTCAAGGGTGAGACGAAATCAGGTGGCCGGTATCGGGCTCGAGTCGAACAACTCCGCGATCATTGGCCGGTTTCGGCGAATACCCAGGCAGCACAGGTGGTAGTCGATGGAAAACGGGTGATTGACGAAGGTGATCGGTTTGGTGCCCGGGGTTTCGGCGTACTCGACCGCCGAGACGAAACCGATGCCGATGCCCTTGGCGATGGCATGCACGATGGCCTCGCGGCTGTTCAACTGCATGACGCAGTTCAGTGCGACGCCCAGGTGCTTGCAGCTTTCCTCCACCAGTTGACGAGTGCGTGAGCTTTTTTCCCGCAGCACCCATTTCTCTTCGCTGATCTGCTCGACATGCACTTCTTTCTGCCGGGCCCAGGGATGGTCGTCACGCACCACGGCAATGATCGGATAGCGCCGGTAAAGCTGCGTGTCAAAACGCTGGTCGAATTCGGACAACGCCAGGATCGCCACGTCGATATCGAAGTTGAACAGGCGATCCAGGGTCTCCTTTTCCGGGGAGAACGAGGTTTCCAGCTCGATGTCCGGATGCCGTTGCATCAGTTCGTAGGTCAGGTTCATGGCAATCGGTGGCGACACCGCGCCGAGGCGCAGCATGCCGGTCTTGCGTTGCTTGAAACTTTGCAGCAATTGCACGGCTTCATCCTCCTGGCCGAACAGGCCCTGGGTGATCGCGTAGAGCTGGTGCCCGGCGGCACTCATTTCGATAAAGCGGCCGCGGCGATGGAACAGCTCCACGGAAAACTTCTTTTCCAGGGCATTGACCTGCTCACTGACCGTGGGCTGGCCGACGCTCAAATACTCGGCGGCGAGGGTGAAGCTGCCGGTCTTGGCCACGGCATGAAATGAACGTAGCCACTTGTGGTACTGGTACATAGACGATCCTGTTCCTGAGCCGCTGCCGTTGATTCAATCTGTCCAGCCGGGCCATCAGCGCCTGATGAACAGCGCCACCGACGCGCTGCACAGACAGGCCGCGGTGACCACGATGAAGATCAGCGAGGTGTTGCCGGTACTGTCGAGCATACTGCCGATCAGCGGTTCCGCCAGGCCGGCGAACAGGTAGGACGAGAAGTTCATCACCCCGGTCGCCGTGCCGGCGCGTTTGGCGCCGACCAGGTCCGGGCATAGCGCCCAGAAGCTGGAGGCGGGGCCGTACACGAAGAAGCCGCAGAGAAACAACGCCACCAGACCGGTCGCGCTGTGGGGGGCAAGGGTCCACATCCACAAACTGGTCGCCGCACCGAGGAACATGTAAAGCATGATCGCCAGGTAGCGTTTGGAGCCGAACAGCTTGTCCGAGATCCAGCCGTTGCTCAGCGCACCGATTGCCATGCCGACCGGAAGGGCCACGGTGATCCACTTCGGATCGATCATGCTGTCGCCGGTCTTCCAGTTGGCACCCAGGAAGTGCACCGGCACCCAGACGATCAAACCGTAGCGGGCGGCGTTCTGGAAACCCAGGGACACGGCGGCGATGATCAGGCGGAAGTTTTTCAGAACAGCTTTGTAGCGTTGCGCGGAGGTTTCGACTTCGTCATGGGCCACTTCATGGCTTTTGTCCTCGGCGTTGGCCACGCCCGTGTCGGCAGGCGGTTCGAAACCCAGGTCTTGCGGACGCTCGCGGGCCACCAGGTAGAAGATGATGCCGCCCGCCAGCATGAGCAATACGGGCAGGCGGAAGATCCAGCGCCACTCCAGATGCATCACCTCCAGCACGACGATCGAGGTCACGTAGGAAAGCACCGACGCGCAGCCGGCCGCGAACACATAAAAGCCGTAGACCTTGCCGCGTTCGCCCGCGCTCCACCAGTTGGAGATCAGCCGGCTGCCCGGTGCCCAGCCCAATGCCTGGAAGTAGCCATTGATGCCCCAGGGCAGGATCAGCCCGGCGAAGCCGCTGGCGAAACTGGTCACCCAGTTGGCGCCACAGGACAGCACGGCGCCCATGGTCATGATGCGTCGACCACCGAACTTGTCGGCGAGGTTGCCGTTGATGGCCTGGCCAATGGCGTAGGCCCAGAGCATGGCGGCCGATGCCCAGCCAAGGTGCTCTTTGGTAAAGCCGAACTCGGCCTGGATACCGGGAATGGCGAAACCGAACGTTTGTCGCCCGGTATAGAAAAACAGATAGCAAAACATGGCTGCCAGCAGCATGCGCCACTGGGCGACGCGAAACGATGCGGTATGTACAGCGAGACCTGGCATGGCTTGGGCACGATTCATGATCTTTTCCTTATTTTTGTTCGGTCCCTGCGAGTTGCATCGCAGGGTGCACTCTTTTTCAGGTGCAGCAGGAAATCGTCGCGGCTCGTTTCGCCGCTGGCAGGGTAGTGTCTTTGGGGGGCTGGCGAGCCCTAGGCCGCTCGTGAGCCGATGAAGTTCTTGCCGCGTGCGCCCAGCAGGGCGAAGTCGATCATGGTTTGGGCCTCTTCGGCCGTCACGCCGTAGTCGGCGAACTCGGTTTTCACCTCGAGGCTGTGCAGGAAGGCGCGCAAACGGGCCTGGGCTTTATCCAGGTCTGGCCCGAAAACCCGTTGCAGGGTCTTGTCGCGCGTTGCGTCGTGGCCCCAGGCAAGGCCCAGAACCAGTGGCAGGGTGAAGGAGCAGGCGATGCCGTGGGGCAGGCCGAAGCGCAAGGTCATCTCATAGGAAATGGAGTGGGCCAGTGCAGTCTTGGTGTTGGAGAACGCCATGCCGGCCTTGAGTGCGGCGAGGGCCATCCGTGAGCGCAGCTCCTGATTGGACAGGTCACTCCGCAGCAAGGGCAGGCATTCGAGGATGTCCTCGATGGCAGAGATGGCGAAGGTGTCGGAAAGCGGGTTGGCATTGATGTTCCAGATCGACTCCAGCGCGTGGGACAGTGCATCCAGCCCGGTGGAAACGGTGACGCTGGCCGGTACCGTGAGCATTAGTTGCGGATCGATGATCGCGACCTTTGGCCAGGTGCAGTCCAGGTGCAGGGAATACTTCTTGTGGTTGGCCGCGTCCCAGATCGTCGCCCAGGGCGTGACCTCACTGCCGGTGCCCGCCGTGGTCGGGGCAGCGATCAGCTGTTTACTGCGAACCGGAACGAAGGGTTTGCCGCTTGCCAGCAAGGCCAGCAGCTCATCGAAGCGACCTGACTCGGTGCCGACAATCAGTGCCTTGGCAGTGTCGATCGCACTGCCGCCACCGACGGCAATCACGGCGTGGCATTCGCCGGCCTCTTGCCAGAAACGTTCATAGGTCGCGCGAAGTTGCGCGACATCGGGATTGGGCTGGACATCTTCGATCACGTAGACCAGGCGGTCGCCCAGCAGCGCTTGAAGGCGATCCACCAGCCCCAGGCCACGGGCTTCGGGAAAGGTCACGACGGCAACGTTCTGGTGTTCGGTGATGGCGGCAAGCTCTTGCAGGCTGCCCCAGCCGAAGCGGGTATCCACTGGATTGTGAAATCGGGCGGTCATGGCGGGTCCTTGGTTTTTGTTGTTGGAAGTGACGCCATGCTCGCGGTCCACGGACCACTGCACAAATCGATAATTCGCAGGTTTGAATCGGCTGGGCCGATAATGGCCGGTAGCTGATGCTTCGCTTTTTCAATCCCAATAAAGAAACTACCTAGAACACTGCGGCAAATGCCGTTGCCGATGGGGTTCGTCTCAATATCCCGCTGGCGGGGGCTGCCCTAGGCTGTGTGCTTTTGGCAAACCGGTGGGCGGAGTCGCTATGCGTTTATTTGAACTGATCACTTTTACCGTGCGGGTGCGCACAGTGACTGATGCGCTGGTACGCATCGAGGCAGAGTTGGCGAAGCCGGAAGTCGGCGGGGTGTTGATGGGCTGCTGGGCCTCGGAAATCGGTCAGTTGAACCAGATCGCCGTACTGCGCGGCTACGCCGACGAACACCTGAGGCAAGCGGAGCGCGAGCGTTTCCTGCTGGGAGGCGGGGCGTTTGGTATCAACGAGTTGATCACCGATCTGCGCATCGAAAACTACACACTGTTTCCCTTCCTCGAACCCTTGAGCGCGGGCCAGCACGGTCCATTCTACGAACTGCGCGTCTATGACCTGGTCAGCAGCGGGTTGCAGCCCACCCTCGAGGGCTGGAGCAACGCCATCGAAGCGCGGACCGCCGAACAATATTCGCCGGTGTACGCGGCGTTCTACGCCACCGACGGCGCGCTGCCGCGCTATCTGCACATCTGGCCGTGGAGCACCCTGGAACAGCGCCTGCAAGTACGCACCCAGGCGGTCGCCGATGGCGTCTGGCCGCCGGAAAACTCCGGCCCGCAACTGCGCGACATGCGCTCGACGATCTACCTGCCCGCGACGTTCTCGCCCTTGCAATGACTCGCGCTCGGCTCGACCGTGGCTCAGAAACGATCCAGCCGGTACGGTGCAGTCGCCGGCAGGCCATGAGGCTGGGCCACGAGCAGCCGTCCGGCCTGGATTAGCGACGGACCGCCAATGGCCCTGTAAACTGGCCGCGCAAAGGCACCAGCCTCATCACTTCAAGCAAGAGAGTCCCCATGGCAAACCACGACCTGACCTTTACCCCCGACCCCGATGCGGATTCGATTTCCTCCGACGTCGTCGGTTTCGCCGGTGTGCTGGTCTCCACCCAGATCCCCACCCGCGCCGACGGCAGCCTGGAACTGGGCGACATCACCCTGCAAAGCGAATGCACCCTGCAAGCGCTGAAGGTCGCGCTGGAGCGTGCCGGCAGTTCCATGGACCGCGTGATGCACCTGACCATCTACCTCACCGACATGGCCGACCGCGCCGCGTTCAACGAAGTCTACAAGCGCTACTTCGCCAAGCCATGGCCGGTGCGCGCCGCAGTTGGCGTGGCGTCCCTGGCGATTGAAGGGATGCGGGTGGAAGTGACGGCGATGGCGGCCAAGGGCTGATAGCCGCGATAGATGCAGTCCCCTGTGGGAGCGGGCTTGCCCGCGATGACGGAGTGTCAGTCGGCATTGATGTCGACTGAAATTGCGCAATCGCGGGCAAGCCCGCTCCCACAGTAGTTATTTGTTGAATCCGGAAATGGGCACATGTCCCGCTCCGCCAAAACACCACCCGGCAGCATTCGGGTGCCGGTCAGGCGTTTCGCCGCTACAATGCACGCCTCGACCGTGACAAGCCTGACTAAAAAAATTATGTCTTTGCCCAAACATCACCTGGAATTGCTCAGCCCTGCCCGCGATGTCGCCATTGCCCGCGAGGCCATCTTGCATGGCGCCGATGCCATCTACATCGGTGGCCCGAGCTTCGGCGCCCGCCACAATGCCTGCAACGAAGTGAGCGATATCGCCCAATTGGTGGAGTTCGCCCGTCGCTACCACGCCCGGGTGTTCACCACCATCAATACCATCCTGCACGACAACGAACTGGAGCCGGCGCGCAAGCTGATCCACCAGTTGTACGACGCTGGCGTCGATGCGCTGATCGTCCAGGACCTGGGGGTGATGGAACTGGACATTCCGCCGATCGAACTGCATGCCAGTACCCAGACCGACATCCGTACCCTGGAGCGGGCGAAGTTCCTCGATCAGGCCGGGTTCTCACAATTGGTGCTGGCCCGCGAGCTGAATCTCCAGGAGATCCGCGCCATCGCCGACGAAACCGACGCGGCCATCGAGTTCTTTATCCATGGCGCGTTGTGCGTGGCGTTTTCCGGTCAGTGCAACATTTCCCACGCGCAAACCGGGCGCAGCGCCAACCGTGGCGACTGCTCCCAGGCCTGCCGTCTGCCGTACACCCTCAAGGACGAAAAGGGCGGGGTGATCGCTTACGAAAAGCACCTGCTGTCGATGAAGGACAACAACCAGAGCGCCAACATCCGCGCCCTGGTCGAGGCCGGCGTGCGTTCGTTCAAGATCGAGGGCCGCTACAAGGACATGGGCTATGTGAAAAACATCACCGCCTACTACCGCCAGCGCCTCGACGCCGTGCTCGAAGACCGCCCGGACCTGGCCCGCGCATCCAGCGGCCGCACCGCGCACTTCTTCCTGCCCGACCCGGAAAAAACCTTCCACCGTGGCAGCACCGATTACTTCGTCACTGACCGCAAGATCGATATCGGCGCCTTTGACTCGCCGACCTTCACCGGTCTGCCGGTGGGTGTGGTCGAGAAAGTCGCCAAGCGTGACATGCAGGTCGTGACGCACGAGCCGCTGTCCAACGGCGACGGTCTCAACGTGCTGGTCAAGCGCGAAGTGGTGGGTTTCCGCGCCAACATCGCCGAACCCAAGGGCGAGTTCGAGGAGGACGGCGAGAAGCGCTATCGCTATCGCGTCGAGCCCAACGAGATGCCGGAGGGGATGTACAAACTGCGCCCCAATCACCCGCTGAATCGCAATCTCGATCACAACTGGCAACAGGCGCTGCAAAAGACCTCAGCCGAGCGTCGCATCGCCCTGAACTGGGTCGCTCGCCTGCGTGAAGACCAGTTGGAACTGACCGCTACCAGCGAAGAGGGCATCAGCGCCAGCGTCACCCTGGCTGGCCCGTTCGGCGCCGCCAACAAGCCGGAACAGGCGCTGGAGCAATTGCAGGATCTGCTCGGCCAACTGGGTACCACGCAGTACCACGCCATCGATATCAAGCTGGACGCGCCGCAGGCGTACTTCATCCCGAACTCGCAGCTCAAGGCCTTGCGCCGTGAAGTGATTGAAGCCTTGACCGAGGCGCGGATCGCCGCCCACCCGCGTGGCAGCCGCAAGGCCGAGACCACGCCGCCGCCGGTGTACCCGGATTCGCACCTGTCGTTCCTGGCCAACGTCTACAACCAGAAAGCCCGGGACTTCTATCACCGCCATGGCGTCAAGCTGATCGACGCGGCCTACGAGGCCCACGAGGAAACCGGCGAGGTGCCGGTGATGATCACCAAGCATTGCCTGCGTTTCTCCTTCAACCTGTGCCCGAAACAGGCCAAGGGCGTGACTGGCGTGCGCACCAAGGTTGCGCCGATGCAGCTGATCCACGGCGATGAAGTGTTGACGCTGAAGTTCGACTGCAAGCCTTGCGAGATGCACATCATCGGCAAGATGAAGGGCCATATCCTCAACTTGCCGCAACCGGGCAGCGTGGTCGGTCACATCAGCCCCGAAGACCTGCTCAAGACCATCCCGCGCGCGCCGCACTGAGTGGCAGGCGAGTGCGTCGCAACGGCGCACTCAGCTGTTCTTGCTTGAAACCTGCTTTTGCTGAAGTCTGGACGCTGGCGACAAGCGTGGAGCTGGCGGTCGACACTATCCGCAGGTGTCGGCGACGGCCTTTTCAGCGCGTTTGAATTCCTGTTTGACGTCGGTGGGGATGCGTTGCTTTTTCAGTTCCTGACCGAGGAAAGGTTGTTCGCCTCGGGACTGGACCTCAGCGTCCTCGGCCGATATCTGCGCCTCGATGGCAGCGGCGTGCTTGTCGATGACGGCATCGACCTCGGCTTCATTCCTGGCGGTATCGAGTGCCATGACCAACTGGCCGGCCTCGGCTTTTTCGGCTTCGGCATAGGCTTCGACCGACAACCCGGAGGCCAGGGCTCGCGCCTGGGTTTCCAGGCTATTGAGATGCTCCCGGGCGGCCTTGCAGACTGCTTCCTGTCGCTGGTCCTGGATGTGCTCCCAGGTGTTCAACCCATAAATCGCGGCCCCGAGTACCAGAAGGGTTGCAGCGGCCCCCAGTAATTTGCCTTTCACTTTTGGCGCCCTCAAATGGCAAGGGAAGGGTGTTGCATAAACGATTCCCGATTCAATTCGAGTAAGCAAAAGCGTAGCAGAGCTGTTCGGGGTGAATGTGCGCCGATAGCACCCCGAGATTCGGCTCGACACTAAGCGTCTGTTTTAATAAACAATTTTTTTTGTTTGGGCTTCCCAGATGAAGGAAAAGTTGGTAAATTTGCGCCCACTCTTGCAGCGGTCCTCAGGGAACCAGTCGTGCAGGCAGGCAACAGGTCTTGTTGCCACTCAAGAAAGCGAGTGCCAGGCACTCATTGCAACAGATACAGGGGCGTCGCCAAGCGGTAAGGCAGCAGGTTTTGATCCTGCCATGCGTTGGTTCGAATCCAGCCGCCCCTGCCATTTTTTATTCCTGCCTAATCAGAAAACACTCTACCGACGGTAATTATTCGTCGATTCATTGTTTTTTGCCTCCCGTTCCCCGCTAGCACTGGCGCCACTACCGAAAGCGCTCCGGGATGGCCTCGGCAAACGGATACCAGGAAAAGTACGGCCTTGCCTCGTCGATCACCCGCTTGACCGAGGGCCTTTGGGTCAACCTGTCGAAATAAGCACTCAAGTGGCGATGTTCGGCGGGAAACGGCACGAGGGTACTGGCATAGAACAGCGCCGGGGCGGCGGCGCAATCGGCCATGCTGAATGCAGCGCTGGCTGCCCAGGTGTTTGCGGCCAACTGACGTTCAAGCATGCCGTACGCCGTCAACAGCGCGGCGCGTTCGCGGGTCAGGTCGCCGTTTGCGGCATTGATTCGGTCAGCGACGATCTTCTGCATCGGCACCTGGACGTGCAGGTCGAAAAAGCGATCCCACAGGCGGACTTCCAGCGCGGTTTCCCAATCATCCGGAATCAGATGTGCCTGGCCGGGGTGAAGCCGGTCCAGGTACTCAATGATCACACTCGACTCGGGTACGTCCCGTTGGCGGTCGTGATCGCGGATCACCGGGAATTTGCAGAGTGGCCAAAGTGCTTGTAGCTCGGCCCTGTCAGCCTCGTCTCCCAGGTCGATGATCCTTTTTTCAAACTCGATTTCCAGTTCATAGAGCGCGATGAGCGCTTTGTGGCAGAACGATGAGAGCGGATGGAAATAAAGAGTCAGCGGCATCCTTCAATTCCTCGGTGAGATGAAAACCAGTTGATTATCCGTCGCCATCGGCCAAGGCGCGAGGGGCTCCATTCTGGTGTTTTTTGCGTTTCAGCGACGCCAGATGAAACGCGCCAGCAGCGCATCGATGCTGAACTTGCCGGCGCCCGACAGCAGCAGCGGCGTGAGGGCCACAAGGTAGATCAGCGGCAGCTTGAAGTTGCCGTAACCCTTGTTGCTGATGGCATAGCCTTGGGCGAGTTCACTGAGGCTGTGCCAGTCGGCGGGCCAATGCACGGCGGCAGTTGCGACGAGGGTCACCACCATCAGGCTCAACGCCGAAAAACGTGTGCCCAGGCCCACCAGCAAGGTCAAGGCGAAGATCAGCTCCGCCCACATCGACAGTTCCCAGTTCAGCGTCGCTGGAAGGTGGTCGAACGGAAAAGGGAAGCGCGCCTGGATATCGGCGAACCAGTTCTCGCCGTTGTATTTTTCCAGGCCGGACTCGAGGAATTCCCAGGCGAGGAACACCCGCAACGCCAGGGGGGCAACCCAGTCGCCGGCACGGTCGAGGTTCAGGTGCAGGCCTTTGACGGCCGAAGAAATGGAGGTGCTCATGGACGTTGCTCTCTTTCAGGTCGGGGGAGGTGGGGCAACGACATGCCCCGTGAGTTGAGCGCTTTGATCGGCGTGGCCAATCGACAGGCGCATTTCATCAACGGGGTGTATCTGCGGTGTGTCGTTATGACGGGGTTTTGAGTGTGGGGTGTGTCTGGGGCGGGGCTGTATACATTGAGATACGTAACCGCCACTCCAGTGGGAAAGAGCCTGCCCGGGGCAGCGATCCGACGATGGCGGAGTGTCAGGCGCGATGGACGTTGGATGGAAAGGCCTCTTCGCGAGCAGGCTCGCTCCCACAGGGAAATTGCTATACATTTTCCGGCCGCCCCCTGCATGGTGATACTGCTTCATGTCCCTCGCGCTCGAACGTCTAGTCGCTGGCACGCCAATCCCTTTCGCCGGCAATCGTGTCACTGTCGTCAGCCCCGAACTGGCGCAACGTTTCCAGCCCGGTGATCACCTGCTGGTGGAGCAGGTCAGTGGCGAGTTGCTGCTGATCCCCGTGGCGGACCAGCAAGCGGCCAACGTCGCGATCGAGCGCGCCCAGGCGGCATTCACCGCGCTATCGGCGGTGTCTGACCAGGCGATCAGCGCTTTCTTCGACCTGTTTGCCCAACGCCTGGAAACCCCGGAATGCTGGGCCTTGATCGAAGCTGCCAACCTGGCCGACATCGAACGGGCCAAGGCGCGCGGTCGCTCGACCACCCGGTTGCTGGCCGATGAGCGCATGCGTCGCGACATGATCGCCGGCCTGCGCGCCTGGCGTGATGCGGCGGTCAGCCGTGGCAAGGTGATCAGTTGCGTCGAGCACGATGGCTGGAAGGTCGAGCAAGTGGTCTCGCCGTTGGGCATCGTCGCGTTCGTCTTCGAAGGCCGTCCAAATGTGTTTGCTGACGCGGCCGGTGTGTTGCGCACCGGCAACACCGCCGTGCTGCGCATCGGCAGTGATGCGTTGGGCACGGCCCAGGCGATCGTCACCCATGCACTGAACCCTGCACTAAGTGACGCCGGCTTGCCGGTCGGTGCCGTATCGCTGGTGGAAAGTGTCAACCACGCCGCCGGTTGGGCGATGTTCGCCGACCGGCGCCTGTCATTGGCGGTGGCCCGTGGTTCGGGTCGTGCCGTCAGCCAGTTGGGCAGCATCGCCCAGCAGGCCGGCACGGCGGTCAGCCTGCACGGCACCGGTGGTGCGTGGCTGATCGCCAACACCGATGCCGACGCCCCGCGCTTTGCCGCCGTGGTGCGCAACTCCCTGGACCGCAAAGTCTGCAACACCCTGAACGTCTGCCTGATTCACCGCGACCGCGCCGCTGAACTGGTGCCGCTGTTCTTAGGCGCGCTCAAGCAGGCCGGCGCCGCACGGGGGCAGGGCTGCAAGCTGCACATCGTCGAAGGCAGCGAGTCGTGCCTGCCGCAAGACTGGCTGGCTGCAACGGTCCAGGTGTACCGCGCCGAAGGCTATCAGGGCGAAGCGCAGGCCGAGCCGTTGCCGGAAGATCAATTGGGTCGTGAGTGGGAGTGGGAAGAAACCCCGGAAGTCAGTCTGAAGATTGTCGACGACCTGGACGATGCCATTACCTTGTTCAATCGTTATAGCCCGCAATTCACGGTGTCTTTGATCAGTGACAGTGCCGAGGTCCAGGAGCGTTTCTACAACGCGGTCAACGCGCCTTTTGTCGGCAATGGCATCACCCGTTGGGTCGACGGCCAGTACGCGCTGAACAAGCCGGAACTGGGGCTTTCGAACTGGGAGAGCGGGCGCCTGTTTGCTCGCAGTGCGATTCTCTCCGGCGATGGTGTGTTCACCATTCGTAGCCGCATGACCCAGGTCGATCTGGGCGTCAAACGCTAAACCCTGTGGGAGCAGGCTCGCTCCCATATCCGGTTTTCGTTCCAGCATAAAAAAGGCCTGCTCCTTATCGGGAGCAGGCCTTGTTTATCTATAAGTCAGTAATGACTCATTTCAATTAGTAGAACCGGTCAATCACCCGAACTTCGTTCTGATTCTGCATCGAGGCCCAGGCCTGTTTCAGGGTTTGCAGAACATTACCGATGAAGTCCTTGTCGGCTGCGGCCTTCTTGCCGACATAGCCCTGGCCGCGACGGTACATCTTCAGTCGGGCCAGCAGGTTCTGGTTGTTCTGGTCGAACTCTGCTTCATGGGCGTGCGGCGACAGGCAGTCGATATGAACCTGGCCACATTTGCTGATCCAGAGAATATGGTTGTCGTGGCTGTCTTTCTTTGCAGCGAAGATACGAGCCAGTTCATCGATAGTTGGTTGATTGTTCAGATTCATCATAAAGCCCCTTGACCAATTGGTGATCTTTCAAAGTTGATTCGCTAATACAGGTAGCCCATCGGTTAGTTGATCCCTGGCACCGAAACCAGGACGTCAGCGTTCGGCCGCCTTATCGGGCGGGGTCCTGCGTCTGTTGCATGTAGTCGTGTTGAATAACTGCTACGCAATAGCGTCACAACGAAGAGAAGCGGCGAAAACCTTAAGGCCACTGCCGACGTTTTCAAGGTCGGCCACAAGCTTCATGAGGATTGCTCGCCAAGTCTTCTCGCCCTTGTACTGGACGTTCAGGCCAGGTCAGCTTCTTCAATCTGCCTTGTGGGCAGCGTGTATCCGGGAAAAACAGCTCGGCGGTCAGACGAGCTTGCTCAAACGTGTTGCCTGTACTCCCGATCGGGGAGACGTCTGCATCATGCAAGGGCAAATCGGAGGCGTCAACGGTTTTGTAGTGAATATTTTCAGTCACTACATATTGTCGGACAAAGCTGTTGGGAATTAGCAGGCGGAGTCGAAGGTGTGTCGGTCAGGACGACAGGGACGGACACTCAAAGCGGTAAAAAGTGCAGGGATAGCGGTCAACCACCTGCTGATGCAAGGTGAAACCGTCAACGTTGAGCCCCGGCATCACGGCGGCCCAGAACTGGCGTGCTGGCTGGTTCGCCTCGATGTGGAAAATCTGCCATTGACCGGGGAATTGACTCAAGAGGGTGGAAACGACAAATCGCGCGACACCCTGGCCACGGAAGCGTCGGCTGACAAACAGATAGCCGATGTTGTAGTCGGCACCGGGTAGATGGACCTGGTTATCCACGGTGACGAAGCCGGCCAGTTCACCGTCGACCTTGATCAGGAAGGGGCGGGTGGCCGGGTTTCGCCAGTAGTCGGGCATGGGCAGGATGTTGAACAAACCGTATTCGCCCAGTTTCAGCGGCAACCATTCGCTGAAGTCGTAGGTGTAGAACTGCATCAGGTTCTCGATGGTTTCCAGTTCATCGCGTTGGGCGGCGTGCAGTTCTATCGAAGGCATTCGAAGTGGCTCCTGATCGGCCAAGGGACACAACTGATTATGGCCGGCGTCGCACGATCCGTGGCGAGGGAGCTTGCTCCCGCTGGACCGGTCCGCGTTCGGGCGCAGCAGTCCCATTCACGTTGTTGGAGAGAAGGGCCGCTTTGCGGCCCAACGGGAGCAAGCTCCCTCGCCACAGGGTTCGCTGTAAGGTCTAGGTTTTGCTTGCCGGTTTTGCCCTGCGCTTGGTGCCGCTTGCTGGTTTACGCGGGGCGCCTTTTCGTTTTTTCTTCCAGGGGGCTGCAGCGGAGCCGCCGGGCGGTGGGCCGCTGATGGTCAGGCTCAGCCCGGCACAGCGACTGACCTGCTTGCTCATCCAGGCGGCCTGTTTGGTGACGAACTCTTCCAGGCTCATTTCGCCGCTTTGCACCATGTCCAGGGCCTGCTCCCAGATCGCCGTGGTACCCGGATCGGCGATGGCCCGCGGTACCGCGTCGATCAGGCTGAACGCGGCCGGCGTGGCGGCCAGGGCCTTGCCGTTCTTGACCAGGTAACCACGGTCGAGCAGGCCCTGGATGATCGACGCACGGGTCGCTTCGGTGCCGATGCCGGTGGTGTCCTTGAGCTTTTGCTTGAGCAGCGGGTCTTTCACCAGTTTGGCGACATTCTTCATGGCCTTGATCAGGTCGCCTTCCGTGAACGGCTTTGGCGGTTGCGTCCACAGGTCCTTGAATTGCACGCCGGCCACTGTGCAATCGATGCCTTCGGCCAGGTTGGGCAGTGTCTGCGGTGCCGGGGCTTCGCGCCCCTTGGCCGGAGCCAGCGCTTCGGGCAGGGCGCGTTTCCAGCCCGGCTCGATGATCTGCTTGCCGACAGCGCGCAGGGCCTCGCCGGCACAGTCGAAGTCGGCCTGGGTGCGATCGTATTCGTGATTGGGCAGGAACTGCGCCAGGTATCGGGCGCGGATCAGGGTGTAGACCGCACGCTGTTTGCCCGCCAGCTTGTCGAGATTCTTCGCCGCAGCGGTGGGGATGATGCCGTGGTGGGCGCTGACCTTGGCATCGTTCCAGGCCCGTGAGCGCCGTTGCGGATCAAGATGATCGTGCAAGGCGTTCAGCGCTGGATCGGCCTGGCGCAGTGCCGCCAGAATGGCCGGTGCCTCGCTGTGTTGACTGATGGGCAAGTAGCCGCAATCACTGCGCGGATAGGTGATGACTTTGTGGGTTTCGTAGAGCGCCTGGGCGATGTCCAGGGTTTCCTGGGCGCCGAGGCCGAGCTTCTTCGAGCAGACTTCCTGCAGGGTGCCCAGGTCGAACGGCAGCGGGGCCACTTCGCGCATCCGTTCGGTGCGCAGCTTGATCACCCGCGCACAGGCCGCGCCGCTCATGGCGGCCGCCGCTTGTTGCGCCAATGCCTGGTTCAGGCAGCGGTCCTGATCGTCGCAAAGCTGCGACGGCGCGCGCCATTGCGCCGTGAACGCGGTGCCGTTGTGCTGTAACTGCACGTCGATGGCCCAATAGGGGACGGGCACAAAGTCGGCAATGCTGCGATCGCGATCCACCACCAGGCGCAAGGTCGGCGTTTGCACCCGGCCCACCGGCAACACGCCTTGATAACCGGACTGGCGCCCCAGCAGGGTGAACAGCCGACTCATGTTCATGCCGATCAGCCAGTCGGCCCGGGAACGCCCCAGCGCCGAGTGATAGAGGCTGAAGGTCTCGCTCCCCGGTTTGAGCGCCGCGAGGGCCTTGCGAATGGACGCATCGTCCAGCGCCGACAACCAGAGCCGGCGGATCGGCCCGCGATAGCGGCAATGTTCCACCAGTTCCCGGGCGATCATCTCGCCCTCGCGGTCGGCGTCCGTGGCGATGATCAGTTCGCAGGCTTCACCGAGCAGGCGCTTGACCGCCTTGTACTGGCTGGCGGTACGCGGCTTGACGGTCATTTTCCATTTTTCGGGAATGATCGGCAGGTCCGCCAGCACCCAGCGCTTGTAGCGCGCGTCGTAGGCATCCGGCGGTGCGGTTTCCAGCAGGTGGCCGATGCACCAGGTCACCGTGACGTCCGTTCCCAGCCAGCAGCCATCGCCCCGGCGCCGGGCGCCGAGGACTGCCGCGATGTCTTTGGCCTGGGAAGGTTTTTCACAGAGGTACAGCCGCATAACCACCATCGTCGATCAATGTGCCAAGGCTGCACAGAATGGCGCTTGACGGGCGATGGAGCAATCTTTATCTGTATGGATGTACAGCTTTGTGTGTCGCTCCCGTTCGGCTGCGAAGCAGTCGCGAGGGTAAAACTTGGGTTATACCTGATAAATCGTGGTTTCAGGTTTTGGGGCTGCTGCGCAGCCCATCGCGGGCCAGCCACGCTCCCACATCGATTTGCAGGTCCATCACCGTCATGAGGAACGTTTTCCATGAAAAGCTCCGGTCCTAGTCCTGTCATCACCATCGCCGAGCAGCCTGGCTGTCTGCTGGTGAGATTTCACGGTATTCAAGTGGCCGCCTCGGCGCGGGCCCTGGTGTTGCTGGAGGCCAACTACCCGCCGGTGTACTACGTGCCGCGAGAGGACATCGACGAGAAGTATTTCGCCCGCACCGACCACACCAGTTATTGCCCGTACAAAGGCGATGCCAGCTATTTCAGCCTGCAGGTACCGGGGCATGAAAGCGCCAACGCGGTGTGGAGTTACGAAGACCCCAAGGTGTCGGTGGAGCAAATCCGCGGTTACCTGGCGTTCTATCCGGATCAAGTGAAGTTCGAACTGCTTGATGCCGAAGTTTGATTGGAGCTGATCGCCGCGACGAGGGAGCCCGCTCCCTCGTCGTCAGGCATTGCTTCAGTTCTTGTCGAGATCGACGTTGCGCGTCTCACGCAGACAAATCATCCCCACCACCAGGCTCACCCCGGTGATCACCACCGGGTACCACAGCCCGTAGAAGATGTCCCCGGTGTACACCACCAACGCGAACGACACGGTCGGCAGGAAACCGCCGAACCAGCCGTTGCCAATGTGGTAGGGCAGGGACATCGAGGTGTAGCGGATGCGGGTCGGGAACAGTTCGACCATCAACGCCGCCAGCGGGCCGTAGCACATCGCGGAGATGATGATCAGTGCGACGATCAGCGCCACGATCATCGGTTTGTTGATCTGCTGCATGTCCGCCTGTTGCGGGTAGCCGGCGAGGGTCACGGCACCGCGCAGGGCGGCTTCGTCGAACCCGTCGATCTTCACGTCACCGACGCTCACCTGCACGCCACTGCCGGCCGGGGCCGCTGCGCTTTGGTACGGCAGGCCCTGCTTGACCAGGAAGGTCTTGACCTTGTCACAGGGGCTGTCGAATTTCGCCTTGCCCACCGGGTCGAACTGGAAGGTGCAGGTGGCGGGGTCGGCCATCACGGTGATCGGTGCCTGGCGGCTGGCCTGGTCGATGGCCGGGTTGGCGTAGTGGGCCAGGGTCTTGAAGATCGGGAAGTACAGCGCGGTGGCCAGCAGCAGGCCGATCATCAGCACCGGTTTACGCCCGACCTTGTCCGACAGCCAGCCAAAGAAGATGAAAAACGGGGCACCAATGGTCACGCTGACAATCAGCAGACCGTTGGCCACCGCCGGGTCCATTTTCAGGAACTGGGTGAGGAAGAACAGCACATAGAATTGCGCGGCGTAGAAGGTCACCGCTTGCCCGGCATTGATGCTGAACAGGGCGATCAACACCACCTTGAGGTTTTCCCATTTGCCGAAGGAGTCGCGAATCGGCTGTTTGCAAAGCTTGCCTTCTTCTTTCATTTTCACGAAGGCCGGCGACTCATGCAGGCTCATGCGAATCCAGGTCGAGATGCCCAGCAGCACGATGGAAAACAGGAACGGAATGCGCCAGCCCCAGACTTCGAACTGATCGCCGGTAAAGTAGCGGCAACCCAGCACCACCAGCAGCGACAGCAGCAGGCCGAGGGTCGCGGTGGACTGAATCCAGCTGGTGTGGAAGCCACGCTTGCCGATGGGCGCGTGCTCGGCGACATAGGTCGCGGCGCCACCGTATTCACCGCCCAGGGCCAGGCCCTGGAGCATGCGCAGCACCACAAGGATGATCGGCGCCGCGATGCCGATGCTGGCGTAGGTTGGCAGCAGCCCGACGCAGAACGTCGCCAGGCCCATGAGGACGATGGTGGCGAGGAAGGTGTACTTGCGCCCGATCATGTCCCCCAACCGCCCGAACACCAGCGCGCCGAACGGCCGGACGATGAAGCCGGCGGCGAAGGCCATCAACGCAAAGATAAACGCCGTGGTGTCGTTGACCCCGGCGAAAAACTGTTTGCTGATGACCGCCGCGAGGGCGCCATAGAGGAAAAAGTCGTACCACTCGAAGACCGTCCCCAAGGACGAGGCGAAGATGACTTTCTGGGTTTCCTGGCTGGTGCCCGCGCTGCGCACGGCCTCCAGGGTTTGAACGTTCTCTGACATACCGGTATCCCTCACAGTGATTGTTTTTGTTGTTCCACTGGTGTTGCGTGTTCCTTGCAGGGGTGATGCTCGATGTCCGTGAATCTAATGCGGTCCTTGTGGGAGCGGGCTTGCTCCGGGCGGCGTTCCGACGAAAGCGTCGTGCCATTCAACATCAATGTGAATGATCCACCGCCTTCGCGAGCAAGCCCGCTCCCACAGTTGATGTGTTTACAGAAGGGTTGAGGATCATCTGCGCAGCCTTCTCGGCAATCATCAACGTCGGCGAGCAGGTGTTGCCCGAGGTGATGCGCGGCATGATCGACGCATCGGCAATGCGCAGGCCGGGGATGCCATGGACCTTGAGTTGCGCATCGACCACGGCGTCGGCGTCATTGCCCATGCGGCAGGTGCCCACCGGGTGGAAAATAGTGGTGCCGATCCGCGCGGCGGCTTCGTGCAGTTGATCCTCGCTTTGCAGGCTGTCGCCGGGCAGGTATTCCGCCGGGTTGAAGGCGCGCAGGGCCGGGGCGGCGACGATGCGCCGGGTCAGGCGAATGGCGTCGGCGGCGACCCGCAGGTCTTCCGGGTGGCTGAGGTAGTTGGGTTGAATCAGCGGGGCTTCTTGCGGGTCGGCGGAGCGGATGTCCACCCGGCCACGGCTTTGCGGACGCAGATCGCAGACCGATGCGGTGAACGCCGGGAAGGCATGCAGCGGTTCGCCAAAGCGCTCCAGCGAAAGCGGTTGCACGTGGTATTCGAGGTTGGCTGTCGTCTGCTCCGGCCCCGAGCGGGCAAAGGCGCCCAATTGGCTCGGCGCCATGGACAGCGGGCCGCTGCGGTCATACAGGTAGCGCAGGCCCATGCCCATCTTGCCCCACAGGCTGCCGGCAATCTGGTTCAGGGTGCGGGCATTTTCCAGCTTGTAGATCAGCCGCAGTTGCAGGTGATCCTGCAGGTTGCCACCGACGCCGGGTAGTTCATGGGCGACGCCGATTCCCAGCCGTTCCAGCAGCGGGCGCGGGCCGATGCCGGAGCGTTGCAGGATGCTGGGCGAACCGATGGAGCCGGCACACAGGACGATCTCCTTGCGCGCCTTGAAGGTTCTCGCCTGGCCTTGCCAGCGTGCGCTGACCGCCGAGGCGCGGCCATTGTCCAGCAACACGCGGTCGACTTCGACACCGGTCAGTACGGTGAGATTGGGGCGCTGGCGAATGGGTTTGAGAAAGGCCTTGGACGCGTTCCAGCGGATGCCGGCCTTCTGGTTGACCTGGAAATAGCCGCAACCTTCGTTGTCGCCCTGGTTGAAGTCATCGATGCTGGCGATGCCGCTTTGCTCGGCGGCGCTGCGAAACGCATCGAGAATCGGCCATGACAGGCGCTGGCGTTCGACCCGCCATTCGCCCGCGGCGCCGTGGAATTCGGCGGCGCCGGCAAAGTGGTTTTCACTCTGTTTGAACAGCGGCAACACGTCTTGCCAGCTCCAGCCAGGGTTGCCGTCGGCGGCCCAGCGGTCGTAGTCGCCGGCCTGGCCGCGCATGTAGATCATGCCGTTGATCGAGGAGCCGCCGCCCAGCACCTTGCCGCGCGGGTAGCTCAGGGCGCGGCCTTGCAGGCCCGGTTGCGCTTCGGTCTTGAAGCACCAGTCGGTGCGCGGGTTGCCGATGCAGAACAGGTAGCCCACGGGGATGTGAATCCACGCATAGTTGTCGCGGCCGCCGGCCTCGAGCAGCAACACGCGATGCTGTGCATCAGCCGACAGTCGATTGGCCAGCAGACACCCGGCCGGCCCGGCCCCGACCACGATGTAATCGTATTCATCCAGGGGAGTCTGCATCCCTGACCTCGTGTTGTTGTTCTTGTTGTCTGTCATCCTAGTTGTTAGCTTTCGTCAAAAGAATGTTAGTTTTTGCGCAGCCGCTGTGCGTTTTTAAACAGTGTTCCGAACGGCAACGAACAAGGACGCTTCATGTTCGACTGGAATGACCTGCGGTTTTTTCTCGAATTGCAGCGCAGCGGGCGTTTGCTCACGGCTGCCCGTCGCCTGAACACCACCCACGCCACCGTAGCGCGGCATATCGAGGCCATCGAAAAAAGCCTCGGTACGGCGTTGTTCGTCCAGCATGCCCAGGGTTACGAGATGACCCCGGCGGGCGAGGCGTTGCTTAAACACGCCGAGGCGATGGAGAACGTGGCGCTGCTGGCCCAGGAGGAAATCACCCAGTCCACCGCGCCGTTGGGCAAGATCCGCGTCGGGGTAACGGAAGGGCTGGGCATCATGTTCCTGGCCAGTCGCATGAACGGTTTGTTCGAGCGCTATCCGGGGCTGGAGGTGGAGTTGGTAGCGGTGCCGCGTTTTGTCAGCATCCTCAACCGCGAGGCGGAAATCAGCATCCACCTCGAACGCCCGGCCGCCGACATGCTGGTCACCCGTAAACTCACCGATTATCGGCTGGCGCTCTATGCCAGTCAGGACTACCTCGACCGTTCACCGCCGTTGCGCACTCGTGAGGATCTGGGACGCCATGCGTGGATCGGCTATGTCGACGATCTGCTGTTCAGCCAGGAATTGATGTTCCTCAATAGCTTCTGTCGCAACCCGCGGGTGGTGTTTCACAGCACCAGCGTGATCGCCCAACAGCAGGCGGCGCGCTCAGGCCTGGGGATTGCCGTGCTGCCGTGCTACATGGCCAGTGCCGATCCCGGTCTGGTGCCATTGTTGCCGGACGAAAGCATCCAGCGCAGCTACTGGATCAGCACCCGCCGAGAGCTGCACAAATCGGTGCGGTTGCGGGTGTTGTGGGATTATGTGGTGGAGTTGTGTGAGCGGGAGCAACCCCTGTTGTTCGGCGAAAATCCCCCGTAGGAGCTGCCGCAGGCTGCGATTTTTTGACCTTGAAACAACAGAATCAAAAGATCGCAGCCTGCGGCAGCTCCTACGGTCGGCGGTGTTTCAAGGCGTGATTTCGAACGCCGTGCTGGCCAGCCGTTCACCATTCACCATGATGTGTACGGTGTGAACGCCCGCATAATGCCGGCGGGTGGTGAGTTCCTTGATCTGCTGGCCACGGCTGACGGCTTCGACGGCGTTACCAGGCAGCGTCAGCGCCTTGAGCTTGAACACCTTCGCCGAAGTGCTGCCGTTGGCCTTGACGTAATCGATGGCGTAGTCGATCACCAGGCGTTGACTGTTTTCTACCGTGGATTTGACGGCAAACGACAATGTGATCTTTTCTCCCAGGCCAATCACCGGCGGTTCGACTTTCACATCAACGATCTCGACCTCAGGCTTGCCGCCCGCGCCGATGATCGCCAGTGCCCGCCGGTTGCCCTGTTTGATCAGGCTGCGCAGGGCGTGTTTGGCGATCCATGCGGTGTGCCGGTTGTCCAGCGACCAGCCTTCGATCAGGTCCAGCACCCAGTCGGGATGATCCTTGGTGATGTCGTTGAGGTGGTTAGCCACGGATTTGCGCACGTACAGACTGGTGTCGGCCTTGAGGTTGTCGAGGATGTTCGCGGCCAGTGTCGGATCGGCCTGGATGGTCTCCAGCCGGAATGACCAGGGCAGGCGTGGCCGGCATCCTTCGCTGGCCAGGCGCCGCACATGCTCGTTGTCGTCCAGCGACCAGGCATGCATCAGCTTGAGCGAACGCTCGAGGTCACGGCGCAGAAAGTGACGGATTGCGAACTCCGAAGAGCCAAAAGCGGTGAAGTACTTCAGCGCGTCCATCGACTGCTCGAACGCATGGGCGCCGTAACTGGCGACGTAGTGCGGCAGGCACATGCTGACGAAGCCGCTGTTCAGGCGCGGTGCGAGGGCGCGCAGCACCTGCAGCGATGCCTCGTAGTCCAGGGGCAGTACGGTGTGCAGGCTCTCGCTGACCCGGGCCATGCGCTGCATGACGCTGAGGTCCGCCAGGCCGGACCGGGCCAGCTTCAGGAAACGTGCGGCCTTGAATGATGGATAGACCGCGGTCATTTCACTGGCGATGTGTTGGAGGCGCTCGGTGTTGAAGATTTCCTTGAGGGCGGGGGCAGGTTGGTCAGTCATGGTGGTTCCCTGGCAATTGTTGTTGATCCATCACACCGCGTCATCGTTCTTCGCGAGCAAGCCCGCTCCCACACTGGATCTCAGGTGCTCACAAATATTGAGCCTGGCAGATTACCCTTGTGGGAGCGGGCTTGCTCGCGAAGAGGCCCGAATAGTCACCTCAATTCTTGCCCGCTTGCTCCTGCAGTTGATCCGACTCGAACAACCTGGCCAGTTCAACCCGCGCTTCCTGCGCCGTCTGCATCACTTTCACCGCGTCGTCATACACCGCATGCTGGGCTTCAAGCACCTCTTCGTCGTGCTGCTTGAAGCGTTTGATCCGCGCATCGGCCTGGGCCTGGGTCAGCCCCAGGCCGATCAGGGTTTGCCGGCTCATTTCCAGGCTCGAATAAAAGGTTTCGCGCACGGCGTGGGCGCCGACGTCCATCAGCCGGTGTACATGCTGGCGGTTACGGGCCCGGGCGATGATTTTCATGTGCGGGTAGAGCTTGCGCACCAGTTCCGCGGTCTTGATGTTGGTGTCCGGGTCATCGGTGGCGATCACGAAATACTCCGCTTCCCCGACCTTGGCCGCGTTGAGGATTTCCGGGCGCATCGGGTCGCCGTAGAACACTGGCACGCCACCAAAGCTGCGGGACAGTTCGATGGTTTCCACCGAGGTGTCGAGGGCCACGAACTTGATGTTCTGTGCGCGCAGAATCCGCGCAACGATCTGGCCCATGCGACCCATGCCGGCGATCACCACCCGTGGCGCGTCGGCGTCGATTTCGCGGAACTTCTCCGGCACTTCCACCGGTTGCACCTTCGGGCTGACCAAGCGTGCGCAAAGTAGCAGCAACAGCGGCGTCACGGCCATGGACAGGGTGATGGTCAGCACCAGCAAGTCATACAGTCCGGTGGCGAACAGCCCGTGGTCGCGACCGATCTTGAACACCACAAAGGCAAATTCACCACCGGCCGCCAACACGATGCCCAAGCGGATCGCACTGACCTTTTTCAAGCCTCCGGCCAGGCGACCGACCAGGAACAGCAGCGGCAGTTTGATCGCGATCAGCAGCAGGGTCAGGCCCAGCACCGCCACCGGCATGCTCAGTAACAGGCTCAGGTTTGCGCCCATGCCGACGCTGATGAAAAACAGCCCCAGCAACAGGCCCTTGAACGGTTCGATCTGGGCTTCCAGTTCATGGCGATACTCGGAGTCCGCCAGCAGCAGGCCGGCGAGGAAGGCGCCCAGGGCCATGGAAATGCCGACCAGCTCCATCAGCCATGCCGTGCCGATCACCACCAGCAACGCCGTGGCGGTGGAGACTTCAGGCAATGCGGTCTTGGTCACCACGCGAAACACCGGCCGCAGCAGATATCGCCCGCCGATCACCACCACGGCGATGCTGGCCAGCACTTGCAGGCCGTGGTTCAGGTTTTCGCTGGCGCTGGTGCTGTGATCGCCACCGGCAAGCAACGGCACCATGGCGATCAAGGGGATGGCGGCGATGTCCTGAAACAACAGGATCGCGAACGCCAGCCGCCCGTGGGGGCTGGTCAGTTCCTTGCGTTCAGCCAGGCTTTGCAGGCCGAACGCCGTGGACGATAGCGCCAGGCCCAGGCCCAGGACGATCGCGGTGTTCAACGGCTGGCCAAACAGCCACAGCGCCACCACGCCAATCACCGTGCCGGTGAGCAACACTTGCGCCAGACCCACGCCGAACACTGACTTGCGCATCACCCACAGGCGTCGCGGCGACAGTTCCAGGCCGATGATGAACAGCAGCAACACCACGCCGAGTTCGGAAATGTTCGCGACGCTTTGCGGATTGTCGATCAGGCCCAGCACCGACGGGCCGATGATCACCCCGGCAAACAGATAGCCCAGAACCGCCCCCAGTTGCAGGCGCTTGGCCAAGGGAACGATGAGCACGGCCGCCATCAGAAACACGACAGCGGCTTGTAGCAGGTTGCCTTCATGGGGCATGAGAAAACTCCAGGACTCGGTACTGCGGGGGTGACAAGAATAAAGGCTGAGCCCTTCGGCGTCAGCAAAACGCTCGGGCTTAGATGTTACAATTTGCATTAATTAGTTACATTTATAGAATTAGCTGATCAATCCAACGGTCCCTCTCGAGTAGTCCCCCATGGCGATCAACTTCGACCTCAATGACCTGCAGGCCTTCCGTGCCGTGGTCGAGCAGGGCAGCTTTCGCAAGGCAGCCGATACGGTGCGCATTTCCCAGCCAGCCTTGAGCCGGCGCATCGAAAAGCTTGAAGACGCCCTCGGCGTGCGGCTGTTCGAGCGCACCACGCGCAAGGTCAGCCTGACCCAGGCCGGACGGGGGTTCATGCCCAGCGTCGAGCGCCTGCTGGACGATCTGGACGTGGCATTGCTGGGCATCAGCGAAGTCGCTTCGACCCGGCTCGGCCATGTCACGGTTGCTTGCGTGCCCTCGGCGGCTTACTACTTCATGCCACGGGTGATCGCGCATTATCACCGGCAGTTTCCGCGGATCAAGGTCAAGGTGCTGGACTCCAGCGCCCACGACGTATTGAGCGCGGTGGTCAATGGCGAAGCGGATTTCGGCCTGAGCTTCATGGGCACGCTGGAAGCCGAAGTGGATTTCGAGCCCCTGGTGCAAGAAGGGTATGTCGTAGCGTGCCGGCGCGATCATCCACTGGCGGGGCGAAGCAGCGTCACCTGGGACGAGTTCTATCAGCAGGATTACATCTCGCTGGATAAAACCTCGGGCAACCGTTTTCTGCTGGATCAGGCGTTGACCGGCGTGGTGCCGCAGCGGCCGAGTATCTGCGAAACCCGTCACGTGACCACTATGATCGGTCTGGTGGAGGCCGGGTTGGGCGTGGCGGCGGTGCCGCTGATGGCGATGCCGGCAGCGGACCATCCGATCCTGACGCGGGTACCGTTGACCGATCCGCAGGTGATGCGCAGCGTCGGTCTGATCAAGCGCCGGGGTCGAACCCTGACCCCGGCGGCATTGGAGCTGGAACGGCTGGTGGTGGAAATGAAAGTCCTGCAGCCGTCGGTCAGCGACTGACCGAGTCCAGCCCGGTCGCTTTCACGTCCGGTTGAGCCTGGGCCGAGGCCATGTATTGCAGCAAGGCCTTGGCTTCGGCCGGGTGCCGGGCACCTACCGGGATGCCGGCGGCAAACCGGGTGACCGACTGCACCGACTCCGGAATCTTCGCCACGAAACTGACCCCCGGCACCGGCAACAATTCGCTGACCTGCTGGAAGCCCAGTTGATAGTCGCCAGTGGCAACCACCGAGCCCACGGGGACTTTCGGCACCATGGTCGACTTGGGCTTGAGCTGGTCCTCGATCCCCAGGCGCTTGAACAGTTGCTGCTCGATGTACACGCCGCTGGCGCTGTCGGAGTAGGCCACTGATTTAGCGTCAAGCAGGGTCTTTTTCAGGCCCTCGACGTTGCTGATATCCGGTTTCGGTGCACCTTCGCGCACCACCAGGCCAATGCGTGAGTCCGCCAGTTCGACACGGGAAGCCGGATCGACCTTGCCCTGCTTGATCAAGTCGTCCAGTGCGTAGCCGACCATGATCACCACGTCGGCTTGCTCACCCCGGGCCAGGCGATTGGGAATCGCTTCCGGGGCCTTGCCCATGGAGGGACCGAGCGCGGTGTCGAGTGTGTTGCCGGTGGCGGCGGCGAACTTCGGGCCGAGGATCTTGTAGGCTGCCGTGAAGCCGCCGGAGGTCATTACACGGATCTCTTCAGCCTGGGCAATGCTGCTCAAGCCCAGGCTGGCCACCAATGCGAGGGCGGCAAGATTGAAGATTTTTTTCATGGTCATGTTCTCGATGAAGGGCCGGTTCACGACGCCACCGGTTGCAGATGATTCGAGGCGCGGCGATAGAGCATTAGCGTGGCGCACAGTGCGCAAAGTGCTGCAAAGCTCATCCAGTAACCCGGTGCCGCCTTGTCGCCGGTGTACTGGATCAGCAAGGTCGACATCGCCGGGGTGAACCCGCCGAACACGGCCGTGGCCAGGCTATAGGCAAGGGAGAAACCGGCCACCCGGACTTCCACGGGCATGATCTCCGTCAGCGCAGGGATCATCGCGCCGTTGTACAGGCCGTAGATGAACGACAGCCACAACAGCACCATTAGCATGTGGAGGAAGCTGGGCGCGTTCACCAGATAGGTCAGCACCGGGTAAGTAGTGGCGATGGCCAGCAGGGCCATGGCGATCAACACCGGGCGTCGACCGATGCGGTCCGAGAGTGCGCCGCCGATCGGCAGCCAGATGAAATTCGAAACGCCCACCAGCAATGTCACCAGCAACGCATCGGACGTGCTCAGGTGCAGCACGGTTTTACCGAAGGTCGGCGCGTACACCGTGATCAGGTAGAACGCGGTGGTGGTCAGGGCGACCATCATCATGCCCGCGAACACCGTCAGCCAGTTTTTCCCCAGGGTGCGGAACACTTCACCCATGCTCGGGCGGTGTTTGCGGTTGGCGAACTCTTCGGTTTCCTCCAGGTTGCGGCGCAGCAGGAAGATGAACGGCACGATCATGCAGCCGACGAAGAACGGAATCCGCCAGCCCCAATCGACAATCACACTCGGTGCCATCCACTGGTTCAAGGCGTAACCCAGGGCAGCGGCGACAATGATCGCCACCTGCTGGCTGCCCGACTGCCAACTGGTGAAAAAGCCCTTGTGGCCGGGTGTGGCGATCTCGGCGAGATACACCGATACGCCGCCCAGTTCCGCACCGGCGGAAAAGCCCTGCAGCAGCCGCCCGATCAGCACCAGGGCCGGGGCGAACAAACCTATGGTTTCGTAACCGGGCACCAGCACAATCAGGATGGTGCCGCTGGCCATGATCGACAGGGTCACGATCAACCCTTTGCGTCGACCCACATCATCGATATAGGCGCCCAGCACCACGGCGCCCAACGGACGCATCAAAAAGCCTGCACCGAACACGGCGAAGGTCATCATCAGAGAGGCGAATTCGCTGCTGGCCGGAAAGAACACGGCAGCGATCTGCGTGGCATAGAAGCCGAAAAGGAAGAAGTCGAACTGTTCGAGGAAGTTGCCCGAGGTGACCCGGAAAATGGCACTGGCGCGAGAGCGTCCGCGCGGGATTGAGGCTGTCATCGATAAGTACTCCACCGCTTTTATGACATGCGCTGCCTGGACGCGGCGCACGGTTCTTATTGGGGCGGATAGTGGAGCAGAGGCATCGATATGTTAATTGCATTGTTGGCATGCATTGATGCGCGAAGTGAATCAATGCATCGGTGGACTCGCTCGTGCAGTTACCGGTACAGGCACCCGTCGACGAAACGCTATTCGCTATGTGCCCGCACCACGCTTTCGGTGCCCAGCCGATACTGATTGTTCCCACTGCGCTTGGCCTCATACATCGCCAGGTCGGCAATGTGCAGCAAGCGGTCAATGCTTGGCGCATGATCGGGGAACACGGCGACGCCGAGGCTGGTGCCGATGTGGCGCTGGTCGTTGCCGATGGTGACGGGCGGGGAAAGTTCGACGAAGATTTTCTGGCAGATGGTGCGCGCTTCGTCTTGCAGGCTTTTGCCTTTGGGCAGGTCCTGGAGGATGACCACGAATTCGTCGCCACCGATCCGGGCGACGGTGTCGGTGCCGCGCAGGATGCGCTTGAGCCGTGTGGCGGTCGTGACCAGCACGCGGTCGCCGGCGGCATGACCATAATGATCGTTGATGGCCTTGAAACCATTGAGGTCGACAAACACCAGCGCCACCCGCGTGGCACTGGTGCGCGCGAGCTCCAGGGCTTCGGACAGGCGCTCTTCGAGCACCAGGCGATTGGGCAGACCGGTCAAGGGGTCGTAATGGGCCAAGTGCTTGAGGTAGTTGGCCGAGGCCTTTTCTTCGGTGATGTCGCGCACCACGCCCATCATCTTGATCGTTTCGTCGTGGTCGTTCTTGACCACGTTGCCGGTTTCCCGCAGCCAGCGGATCGTTCCGTCGGGCCAGACCACGCGGTATTCCTCGTCATGGTTTTCGCCGGTTTCCAGGCAGCGCATTTCGCCGGCCCGAACCCTGGGCCGGTCGTCTGGATGAACGCAGGAGCAAAACAGCGCGTAGGAGGGCGTCACTTCGCCGATCTTGAAGCCGAACATGCCGAAAATCGCATCTGACCAATACAATCGGTCGGTGTCGACATCCCAGTCCCAGGTGCCGATGCGGGCAAAGTACTGGCTGCGTTTGAAGCGCTCGACATCGCCGTCCTGGTGGATGCTCTGGCCTTCGGAGAGGCGGGTGACGATGCTGCGATATTCGGCCAGTTGTTTTTGCAGCGAACGTTCGCGCCAGACCAGCGCGACGATCAGGGTAAGCGTCGTTGAACCAAGGATGACGCTGGTCCAGAGCAGGATCATTCGGGGATGGCCATCAGGGCGGTGAACCGTAGGGTAATTGTTGATTATTTTAGTTCAGCAAACAGCTTTAAACGTCGCGCGGGAGGTGGCAATGGTTGCCAATCAAGGGCAAATCTGGGAAAACGGCGCCCATCAGGCCCTTGAGGGCGAGAGAGCATACGAGTGAATTCAATGAAAGACGAGCTTCAGGTAATCGATCTTCAGGTGGGTGACGGAAAAGCCGCCGTAAAAGGCGCACTGATCACTACCCAGTACCGTGGCTGGCTGGAGGACGGCAGCGAATTCGACTCTTCCTACAGCCGGGGCAAACCCTTCCAGTGCGTGATCGGTACCGGGCGGGTCATCAAGGGTTGGGACCAGGGCATCATGGGCATGCAAGTCGGTGGCAAGCGCAAATTGCTGGTACCGGCGCACCTGGCCTATGGCGAACGCACCATGGGCAAGATCACGCCGAATTCGAACCTGATTTTCGAGATCGAGCTGCTGGAAGTGCTGACGCGGGATGATTGACTTGTAGTTGGCCAGCCAACTTGCCAGGTTCTGCTCTTTCGGCGAACATACGCGCCATATAGGGGTAGGGGGTATAGGTATGTCGCACATTCACGAACACAAGGATGACTTGATCAAGCGGGTCAGACGGATTGCCGGGCAGGTGGAAGCCGTGGAGCGAGCGCTTGAGTCCGACGCCGATTGTGCCAAGACCCTGCACCTGGTCGCCGCCATCCGGGGCGCGGTCAATGGTTTGCTGGAGCAGTTCATCGACGCTCATGCCCGCGAGCACGTGGCCCATCCGGACTTGAGCGATGAGGATCGCGCCCAGGGCGTGGAAGACTTGTTGCTGGCCATCCGCCGCTATGCCAAATAGAGGCCTGAATCCCATGAAACAGACACCCCAGGCTTCGCGTTTTGCCCATGACCATGTGTTTCTCGGTGCATCCCATGATGAAAACGCCCGACGCACCTTATGGGTGGTGGCGCTGACGTTCGTGATGATGATTGGTGAAATTGCCGCCGGTTACCTCACCGGTTCCATGGCGCTGCTGGCCGATGGTTTTCACATGGCCACCCATGCCGGGGCCTTGGGCATCGCGGCGGCGGCCTATGGATTCGCACGGCGCAATGCCAATAACGCGCGTTACAGCTTCGGCACCGGCAAGGTCGGGGATCTCGCCGGATTTGCCTCGGCCATGGTGCTGGGGGTGGTGGCGATCGGCATTGCCGGTGAATCCGTTTATCGTCTGTTTCAACCAACGACCGTGGCATTCACCGAAGCGACGGTGATTGCAGTGGTGGGGCTGGCGGTGAACATCGCCAGTGCCTTTTTGCTGGCGGGCGGCCACGGTCATCATGGCCACGATCACGGACACAGCCATGAGCACGGCCATCATCACCATCACGACAACAACCTGCGCTCGGCTTATGTCCATGTGCTGGCCGATGCCTTGACATCGGTGCTGGCGATTGCCGCATTGCTGGCCGGGCGCTATCTGGGGTGGGTGTGGCTGGACCCGGTGATGGGCATCGTGGGCGCCATCGTGATCGCGAAATGGGCCGTTGGATTGATGCGTGACAGCGCTGCGGTGTTGCTCGATGTCACGGATGAGCACGTTGCCGATGAAATCCGTGAACTGCTGGAGTCATCGGACGATGTGCGCATCAGCGATCTGCATGTCTGGCAGGTCGGCCCCCAGGCACGGGCCGCGATTGTCAGCGTTGTGGCCGCGGCCAATGTCAGTGCCGACACCATTCGCGAACGCCTGGCGCCGGTCCATGAACTGTCTCATCTGACCGTCGAATACCGCACGGCTTGAGCGGTTTTCGCTCAATCACTGAACAGCGCAATCCGTCCATTCGTGGATGGGCGGTATTGCCATTTCAGCTGCTCCAGTGCCGGCCCTATCGCCAGAAGCTGCTTGAGCGTGGCGCCGGCAATGCTCAACGCCAGGTGTTGCCCCGGACATTGATGGCGCCCCGCACCGAAGGTAAAGCTGCGCCGGTTCGGGCGCTCGAGCAGGAAGGTGTCGGGGTTGTCGTTGAGCTGCGGGTCGCGATTGGCCGAGGCCAGCAGCACCAGGATCACGTCGGTGGCGTTCAGCCTCACGCCATCAATTTCGCAGGGGGCGGTGACGAAGCGGCGGGTGTTCTGTAC
Source organism: Pseudomonas monachiensis (assembly GCF_047345015.1). Classification (NCBI taxonomy): domain Bacteria; kingdom Pseudomonadati; phylum Pseudomonadota; class Gammaproteobacteria; order Pseudomonadales; family Pseudomonadaceae; genus Pseudomonas; species Pseudomonas monachiensis. Next base: position 3,419,930 of record NZ_CP178857.1, on the reverse strand, counting down.
CGGCGGGTCGAAGCGCTGCACTTCGGCCAGCAGGTCTTCGACAGGGGGTGATTCGCTGCGCAGCGACGGGTGTTCAATCAATGTCAGCACGGCGTTGCCGATGAGCCCGGCAGTGGCCTCGAAGGTCTGGGAGAGCAGGCCTATCAGGTTGGCGATCAGGGTTTGCGGTGCGCCGGATGCGAAGCGCTGGCCGATACCTGCAAGCAATTGGCTGTGGTTGTGCGCATCGTCGAGCAATTCGATGAAGTAACCGCTCAATTGTTCGGCGGCAGCGTGGGCGGCGGTCAATTGTGCCGCGTTGCTCAAGGGCGACAGGCAGGCGACGAAATCCGCCGTCAGCTCGCTGATGGCGCGGCCCTGGGCCGGGGTGAACCCCAACAACGCCGCCACCACGCACACCGGTCCACGAAACATGGCATTGTACAGGCCAGCGGCATCCGCGGTGATCAATCGGGCGCCAACCAGGGCTTCGACTTCCCGCGCGTCGATCAACTCCAGCCCCGGCGCAATCGCCGACCGTGGGCAACGTTGGCGCTCACCTTCATTCATGCGCATCAATTGGCCGAACACCTGGCCGGCCATGCCGTCGGCAATTGCCCTGGGGACTGGTTCGTGCGCGGGGCGAACGTGGCAATCGGGATGCGCCAGCACGGCGGCCACCGCCCGGGCGCTGCTGGCCACCCACAGGTTCAGCCCCGGATGAAAGGCCAGCCCACCTTCGGCACGCAATTGTGCGTAGTAGGAATAAGGATCGGCATGGGTTGCAGCGATGATCGGGTCCATGGGGCACAGCCTTTTGTTGTTGGAAAGTGTTGCTACTATCTCCAGTCCGAAAGGGCATTGATTCGTCCGGGAGCGAAATATGAGCGCAGAACAACACGACATCGGCGTCTCGCAGGTGGCGGCAGCCATCGCTGAGCCGGCACGGACGAAAATCCTCTGCTCGCTGATGGACGGCCACGCCCGCACCAGCACCGAACTGGCGGCGGTGGCCGAAGTCAGCGCGTCGACCGCCAGTGCCCACTTGGCCAAACTCAAGGAACTGGCACTGGTGCGGCTGCACGTTCAGGGACGTCACCGCTATTACAGCCTGGCGGACAAACGCGTGGCCCAGGCCCTGGAGGCACTGATGGTGATCGGCCAGAACAGCGCGCCAAGTTTCCAGGCGCGCACCCCGGATCGCCTGCAATTTGCCCGCACCTGCTACGACCACATGGCGGGAACCCTGGCCGTGCTGTTGCATGACCGGATGCTTGAAGCGGGCTGGCTTGAGGAAACCGACGAACAGGCCTATCGCTTGAGCGACAGCGGTACGGCAATGTTTCAAGGACTCGGGATCGAAGTGCAGGACTTGAGCACCTTGCGCCGTCGTTTTGCCTGCCCGTGCCTGGACTGGAGCATGCGCCGGCCGCATCTGGGCGGGTCGCTGGGGGCGGCGTTGCTGCAAACGGCGCTCAGGCGCAAGTGGGTGACCCAGGATCTGGACAGTCGGGCATTGGCGTTGACGGCGTTGGGGCGCAGGGAGATGGCGGGGCGGTTCGGGGTTGAGTTGCGGTTGGATATTGAGGAGAAGAGCAAAAGATCGCAGCCTGCGGCAGCTCCTACAGGGGCTGCGAAATATCCATTGTAGGAGCTGCCGCAGGCTGCGATCTTTTTACGCTCATGAAAAAGCCCCCCATCGGTCACCCGATGGGGGGCTTTTGTGCGTCTGGCGTCAGGTCAAACCTTGACGATCCAGCCCGCTGGCGCTTCGATGTCGCCGGTTTGCACGCCGGTCAGCTCTTTGTAGAGCTTCTGGGTGACCGGGCCGACTTCGGTTTCGCTGTGGAACACGTGCAGGTGGTCGTTGTAGTCGATCCCGCCAATCGGCGTGATCACCGCAGCGGTACCGCAAGCACCGGCTTCCTTGAAGTCGGAGAGCTTGTCGATGAACACGTCGCCTTCGATCACTTCCAGGCCCAGACGGGTCTTGGCCAGCTCGATCAGCGACAGACGGGTGATGCCCGGCAGTACCGATGGCGAGTTCGGGGTCACGAACTTGTTGTCGTGGGTGATCCCGAAGAAGTTGGCCGAACCGACTTCCTCGATCTTGGTGTGGGTCATCGGATCCAGGTAGATGGCGTCGGCGAAGTGGGCTTTCTTGGCCTTGGAGCCCGGCATCAGGCTGGCGGCGTAGTTGCCCCCGACCTTGGCGGCTCCGGTGCCTTGTGGCGCGGCGCGGTCGTAGCTGGAAATCTGGAAGTTGTGCGGGGTCAGGCCGCCCTTGAAGTAGGCGCCGACCGGAATGCAGAAGATCGAGAAGATGAACTCGGGGGCGGTACGCACGCCGATGTTGTCACCCACGCCGATCACGAACGGGCGCAGGTACAGCGCGCCGCCGGTGCCGTACGGTGGAATGAAACGCTCGTTGGCACGCACCACTGCCTTGCAGGCTTCGATGAACTGCTCGGTTTCCACCTGCGGCATCAGCAGGCGGGCGCAGCTGCGCTGCATGCGCAGGGCGTTCTGGTCCGGGCGGAACAGGTTGATCGAGCCGTCCTTGCAACGATAGGCCTTCATGCCCTCGAAGCATTGCTGGCCATAGTGAAGGGCTGTGGAGCCTTCGCTGATGTGCAGCACGTTATCTTCGGTCAGGGTGCCTTTGTCCCACTCGCCATTGCGAAAGTACGACAGATAGCGCTTGTCGGTCTTGATGTAGTCAAAACCCAGCTTGTCCCAATTGATGCTTTCGTTACCCATGACACCCTCTATCACTGAACAACCGTCGAAACGGTTCAAGGCTTCTGACGTTTTTTGGATGGGGACAACAATACTTCATTCTTGGGCTAAATCGCAGCCCAGACGATAGGGGGAGAAGCAGATTTATTAGCCTGCTTATTAAACTTCCCGGTTCTTCGTCGAAAAGATCGCAGCCTGCGGCAGCTCCTACGGGATCGGCGGCCACCTGTAGGAGCTGCCGAAGGCTGCGATCTTTTGATCTTTACAGGTGCAACGCATGCCCCAGAGCGCGCAACGCCGCTTCCTGCACCGCCTCACCCAGGGTCGGGTGCGCATGGATGGTGCCGCCGATGTCTTCCAGCCGCGCGCCCATCTCCTGGCTTTGCGCGAACGCCGTGGACAACTCCGACACGCCGACGCCCACCGCCTGCCAGCCGACAATCACATGATTGTCCCGACGGGCGACCACCCGCACGAAGCCGCTTTTCGACTCCAGGGTCATCGCCCGGCCATTGGCGGCGAACGGGAAGCTCGACACGATGCAATCCAGGCCGGCGGCATTGGCCTCGTCCGGGGTCTTGCCGACCACCACCAGTTCCGGGTCGGTGAAGCACACGGCGGCGATGGCGGTCGGGTTGAACTCACGGGATTTACCGCTGATCAGCTCGGCGACCATCTCGCCCTGGGCCATGGCCCGGTGCGCGAGCATCGGTTCGCCGCTCAGGTCACCGATGGCATACACGTTGCGCATGCTGGTCTGGCAGCGGTGGTCGATCTTGATCGACGAACCGTTCATGTCCAGGTTCAGCGCTTCGAGGTTCCAGCCCTGGGTGTTCGGCTTGCGACCGACGGCCACCAGCACCTGATCGGTTTCCAGGTTCAGGGTCGCGCCGTTCGGGGCCAAAATCTGCAAGGTATTTTCTTTTGAATCAAAGCCTTGCACGCTATGCTTCAAGTAAAGCTTCACACCGAGTTTTCTCAGTTCGTCGTGCACCGGCTGGGTCAGTTCGGCATCGTAGGCCGGCAGGATGCGTTCCTGCGCTTCCACCACGCTGACCTCGGCGCCGAGCTTGCGATAGGCAATGCCCAGCTCCAGGCCGATGTAGCCACCGCCGACCACAATCAAGCGCTTGGGCACGGAGGTCGGCACCAGGGCTTCGGTGGACGAGATGATCGGTCCGCCAATCGGCAACATCGGCAGGTTCACGCTTTTCGAACCGGTGGCCAGCACCAGGTGCTCGCACTGGATGCGCGTGTCGCCGACATCCACGGTTTTACCGTCAACCACTTTGGCCCAGCCTTGGATGACCTGGACCTTGTTCTTTTTCAGCAGCGCGGCAACGCCGGTGGTCAGGCGATCGACGATGCCGTCTTTCCATTCGACGCTCTTGGTGATGTCCAGCGTCGGCGCGGAAACGCTGATGCCCAGGGGCGAAAGCTGATGGTGGTGCCGGGTCTGGTGAAACTGCTCGGCGACGTGAATCAGTGCCTTGGACGGAATGCAGCCGATGTTCAGGCAGGTGCCGCCCAGGGATTGGCCTTCTACCAGGATGGTCGGGATGCCCAACTGGCCGGCACGGATCGCTGTCACATAACCGCCAGGACCGCCGCCGATGATCAGCAGCGTGGTGTTCAAAGTTTGCATGGTGCTCTCCAACAAAAATCAGTCCACAAACAAGGTAGCGGGTTGTTCGAGCAAGCCACGGATGGCCTGGATGAATAGCGCCGCGTCCATGCCGTCGACCACGCGGTGATCGAAGGAGCTGGAGAGGTTCATCATCTTGCGGATCACGATCTGGCCTTTGATCACCATTGGTCGTTCGACGATCTTGTTCACGCCGACGATCGCCACTTCCGGCAGGTTCAGCACCGGCGTGCTGACGATGCCGCCCAAGGCGCCAAGGCTGGTCAGGGTGATGGTCGAGCCGGACAGTTCATCGCGGCTGGCCTTGCCGTTGCGCGCAGCGTTGGCCAGGCGAGCGATTTCCGCCGCGCTGTCCCACAGGCTGCGAGCTTCGGCATGACGTACCACCGGTACCATCAGGCCGACATCGCTCTGGGTAGCGACGCCCACATGCACCGCGCCGAGGCGGGTGATGACCTGGGCTTCGTCGTCGTAGCGAGCGTTCATTTGCGGGAAGTCGCGCAGGGCGACGACCATGGCGCGGACCAGGAACGGCAGCAAAGTCAGCTTGCCACGGGTCGCACCGTGTTTTTCATTGAGGTGCGTGCGCAGCTCTTCCACGGCGGTGACGTCGATTTCTTCGACATAACTGAAGTGGGCGGCACGCTGGGTGGCGTCCTGCATGCGCTGGGCGATCTTGCGGCGCATGCCGATCACCGGGATCTGCTGTTCATCGGTACGTTGGGCGTAAGCAGCCGCCACCGGTGCCGAAGCGTTCGACTGACCCTGGGTCAGGTAGGCCTCGAGGTCTTCATGCAGTACGCGGCCGGCGGGGCCGGTGCCACGCACCAGGCGCAATTGAATGCCGAGGTCCAGCGCATGCTTGCGCACGGCCGGGGAGGCCAGCGGACGCTCATCGGCTGCGCGAGCCACCATCGGGCCCTGGCAGACGGCAGCTTTCGGCGATGGGGCAGCGACCGGTTTGCTTTCAACTACGGTTTCAACTTTGGCTGCGGCCACCGGGGCTTCTTTAACAGGTGCCGGTTGCGCCGACTCCTTAACGTTGCCCGCGCCTTCGACTTCAATGCTGATCAGCACACTGCCGACCGCCATGACTTCGCCCGGCTGTCCGCCGAGGGCGATGACCTTGCCATGCACTGGCGACGGGATATCGACCATCGCCTTGTCGGTCATCACATCGGCCAGTACCTGATCTTCGACGACCATGTCGCCGACCTTGACGTGCCATACCGACAATTCAACTTCTGCAATGCCTTCACCAATGTCCGGCATTTTAATGACGTGCGTGCCCATTCAAACCTCCATGACCCGTTTCAACGCCGCGCCCACTCGGGACGGACCTGGGAAATACGCCCACTCTTGCGCGTGCGGGTAAGGGGTGTCCCAACCGGTGACGCGTTCGATCGGCGCTTCCAGGTGATGGAAGCAATGTTCCTGCACCAGCGACACCAGTTCGGCGCCGAAGCCGCAGGTGCGTGTGGCTTCGTGCACCACCACGCAACGGCCGGTCTTTTTCACCGACTTGACGATGGTTTCCAGGTCCAGCGGCCACAGGCTGCGCAGGTCGATGACTTCGGCGTCGACGCCGCTTTCTTCAGCAGCGACTTGCGACACGTACACGGTGGTGCCGTAGGTCAGCACGGTGACGTCCTTGCCCGGACGGGTGATCGCAGCGACGTCCAGCGGCACGGTGTAGTAGCCATCCGGCACTTGCGCGGCGGGGTGCTTCGACCACGGGGTTACCGGGCGGTCGTGATGGCCGTCGAACGGGCCGTTGTACAGGCGTTTTGGCTCGAGGAAGATCACCGGGTCATCGTTTTCGATGGAGGCAATCAAAAGGCCCTTGGCGTCGTACGGGTTGGACGGCATCACCGTGCGCAAACCGCAGACCTGGGTGAACATCGCCTCGATGCTCTGGCTGTGGGTCTGGCCGCCGTAGATGCCGCCGCCGCAAGGCATGCGCAGGGTCATCGGCGCGGTGAACTCGCCGGCCGAGCGATAACGCAGGCGGGCGGCTTCGGAAATGATCTGGTCGGAGGCCGGGTAGACGTAGTCGGCGAACTGGATCTCGGCCACCGGACGCAGGCCGTAGGCGCCCATGCCCACGGCGACACCGACGATGCCGCTTTCGGAGATCGGCGCGTCGAACACGCGGGAGGTGCCGTACTTGTTCTGCAGGCCTTCGGTGCAGCGGAACACTCCGCCGAAGTAGCCCACGTCCTGGCCGAAGACCACGACGTTGTCATCACGCTCAAGCATCACATCCATGGCCGAGCGCAGGGCCTGGATCATGGTCATGGTGGTCGTGGTCATGGCGGTTTCCAGCTCGATATTGTTGTTGTGATCGTTCATGTCAGATCCCCAACTCTTGGCGCTGGCGCTTCAAGTGCTCCGGCATCTCTTTGTAGACGTCTTCGAACATGGTCGCGGCGCTTGGAATCTGGCCGCCGGCGAGGGTGCCGTACTGTTCGGCTTCTTTCTGTGCGGCGATCACTTCGGCTTCCAGCTCGGCGCTGACCGCAGCGTGCTCCTCTTCGGACCAGTGACCGGTCTTGATCAGGTGCTGCTTGAGGCGTGCGATCGGATCACCCAGGGGGAAGTGGCTCCAGTCATCGGCGGGACGGTATTTCGACGGATCATCGGAGGTCGAGTGCGGGCCGGCGCGGTAGGTGACCCATTCGATCATGGTCGGGCCGAGGCCACGGCGCGCACGTTCGGCGGCCCAGGCCGAGGCGGCGTAGACCGCATAGAAATCGTTGCCGTCGACCCGCAGGGAGGCAATGCCGCAACCGACGCCGCGCCCGGCGAAGGTGGTCGCTTCACCACCGGCAATCGCCTGGAAGGTGGAGATCGCCCACTGGTTGTTGACCACGTTGAGGATCACCGGCGCGCGGTACACGTGGGCGAAGGTCAGGGCGGTGTGGAAGTCCGACTCGGCGGTGGCGCCGTCGCCGATCCAGGCCGAGGCGATTTTGGTGTCGCCCTTGATCGCCGAAGCCATGCCCCAGCCCACGCCCTGGATGAACTGGGTGGCGAGGTTGCCGGAGATGGTGAAGAAACCGGACTCCTTGACCGAGTACATGATTGGCAACTGACGTCCCTTGAGCGGATCGCGCTCGTTGGACAGCAACTGGCAGATCAGGCCGACCAGCGGCACGTCGCGGGCCATCAGGATGCTTTGCTGGCGGTAGGTCGGGAAACACATGTCGTCGATGTTCAGGGCCAGGGCCTGGGCGCTGCCGATGGCTTCTTCGCCAAGGCTCTGCATGTAGAACGACATCTTTTTCTGACGCTGGGCGACCACCATGCGGTTGTCGTAGATGCGGGTCTTGAGCATGGCACGCATGCCCTTGCGCAGGATCTCGCTAGAGACGCCTTCGGCCCAGGGACCGAGGGCATTGCCCTGGTCGTCGAGCACGCGAATCAGGCCACGGGCCAGGTCAGCCGTGTCAGCCGGTTCAACGTCGATTTGGGGTTTGCGCACCGTGCCGGCATCGGTCAGATGCAGGTAGGAGAAGTCGGTTTTACAGCCGGGACGGCCCGAGGGTTCGGGGACGTGCAGGCGCAGCGGTTCATACGCTTGGGTCATGGCTTCTACGCTCGATCTTGTGAATTTCTTGTAGTGAGCTGACAGATTTCGTTCGGTAGAAGAAATCTTGTCCTACAACAATCATAGGCCCGCCGAAGAAGAATATTTCTCTCTGTTTCGTTGCGCTGAAGATCATTTGCAGATAAAAAACCTGCATAAACATAAAAAGCAGGTGTTTTTATCTCATGCGCAAACTGGACCGTACCGATATCGGCATTCTCAACAGCCTTCAGGAGAACGCGCGCATCACCAACGCCGACCTGGCGCGTTCGGTGAACCTGTCGCCGACGCCGTGTTTCAACCGGGTCAAGGCCATGGAAGAACTGGGGGTGATTCGCGAGCAAGTGACGCTGCTGGACGCCGACCTGCTGGGGCTGCATGTGAACGTGTTCATTCACGTCAGCCTGGAGAAACAGGTGGAGGAGGCGTTGCAGCATTTCGAAGAGGCGATTTCCGATCGTCCCGAGGTGATGGAGTGCTACCTGATGGCAGGCGACCCGGACTATCTGATCCGGGTGCTGGTGCCGACCATTCAGTCGCTGGAGCGTTTCATGATGGACTTTCTGACCAAGGTGCCGGGGGTAGCGAACATCCGTTCGAGCTTTGCGCTCAAGCAAGTGCGGTACAAGACCGCGTTGCCGTTACCGGCCAATGGGTTGACGCTGGATAAATAAGGATTGGCGGTGTCACTGCTTTTACTGACGCAATAAGTCACAGCTGTACAACGCCGTTCTACAGTTTGAGCTTGTATTTGTGTGGTGCGGTTTTCTTTATGTTTTGCTCTCCACTATTGATTAACTAGAGTGAAACATAATGAAGTCTGTATTAGATAAAATTGCTTTGGCCTACTCGCTGGACGTCAATCCAGATGATCTGGATGATTACGGAAATATAAAAGAATATGTTCCTCCTGTTTTTGAGCCCTTTGTCGAGGACATGGGTGGAACTGATTTGATGGATATCCAGGCCGCTCTGGACGGAGGGCCGGGTCCATCTGCCCTGGAGAGCGATATTGGAATTACCGCCGGTTGGTGCCCGAACGGGAGCTGGAGTGGCGGGATATGCAAACCCTTCAATAATATTCGTACCCACTGGATGCGCGCGCACGGTGTTGTCAACAATTTGCCGATTCATATGGCGATTCTACCCGGCACTCACAATTCGGGTTTCGACAAACAAGCAGCATCTACCCCAAGTTCGGAAGTATGTCAGGACGTCGCGCCGTACCATCAATTGACCGCCGGTATTCGAGTACTGGATCTCAGAGTTCAACATTATTGGGGATACCCGGTTGGTGATCCACGGCGTTATTCGATTTTTCATTCGACAAACAACGGGCGAACGGTCCAGGGCGATATTCTCGATGCTGTGCGCATGTTTCGTCAAAGCTCTGATGGGGACACTCAACGCGAGATCGTGATTCTGAATTTTCATCAGTTCAGGAATTTTACGGCCGATGCCCATCGTGAACTAGCTGGAATAATAAAGTCCTATTTGGGCGAATCGATCATATCGCCTGTGTATCGAGATCTAACGGTGTCGCAAATATGGACGTTGCCAAACTATAAAAATGTCGTCATTTCATACAACTCCGATCCTAGGGATGCGCTTTTTTGGAAAGGCGTCAATCAACGCTGGATAGGCTCCAACACCCCCTCCGACAAAGAACTCAAAGCCTTTATTGACAGGGTGGGCAACGAGGTCAAGCCGGCAGGTGAGCTGAGGGCGATTCAGGCCCATCGAATGGCACCGGTTATTTATATACCCAGCGATATTTCGGGCTCGTTGATGTCATGGTTTGCTGCCGGCTCCGCCAGCCATCCGATCATGAAGTACTACATCATCAATTGCGATTGGTCGTTACGGCATCGCCTGGTGGACAACATCATCTTTTCCAACCAGTTCCGCAGCCGAGCGTTGGGCATTCCTGATGTTGTACAGGCCAGCCCGACGAGCATTGGCGTTCAAGGCATGCCAAGCGCCCGGCATATGATCTTGCAGATCGATGACGCGCACTGGACTGAAACAGTGGCGCTGCCGCCGATTCTTGATGAAGAGCCACACCGGTTGCTGGTTTGCTCGGATGCGGACGCCGAATGTGAGCTGGATCTGCGTGGCAGTGATGTTCCGCTGCCTGGCGTCCGTCTATCGAAGGGGGAGGTGGTTGCCCTGGTGTGTCTTGATGGCTCGCGCCAATGGGCGTTGCAGGTGCGCGAATGCTCGCCGAATGAGCACGGACATGTGATTGCGGCGCCTTGCGACGGCGAGAAATTTATTCGCTATACATTGTCGATCGGCAATTACGCGCCGTTGGTGTACTTGCCGGCGGAAGCTCCCGCCAACAGTGTGGTGCTGATCGTGTGCGATGCACTCTATACCACCCGAATCGGCCACTCCCAGGGCACGGATGAACTTGAACATGTCATCTCTGCCGGTCAGGTTCTCGCGTTTACCTACAGCACGGCGTCCCGGCAGTGGCACAAGCAGGAGGTGCTGCCCGGCAGTCACAACTGATTGATCGGAATCTTCAAGTAAGTCACACCATTGTCTTCCGCGGGCGGCAAGTTCCCCGCCCGCACATTCACCTGGATCGCCGGCAGCAACAGTGTCGGCATCCCCAACCCCGCATCGCGCCGGGTGCGCATTTGCACAAAGGCCTTTTCGTTGATGCCGTCTCGCACGTGGATATTGCTTTTGCGCTGTTCACCCACGGTAGTCATGCATTGGGACACGCGACCCTCGGGCGGATAGTCGTGGCACACGTAGAGGCGCACGCTGGCGGGGAAGGCCAGCAGTTTCCGGATCGAGGCAAACATCTGGTTGGCATTGCCACCGGGGAAGTCACATCGGGCAGAGCCGACGTCGGGCATGAACATCGTATCGCCCACCAGAATCACATCACCGTCGATCAGGTAAGCCATGTCCGCCGGGGTATGGCCAGGCACGTGCAGGGCGGTCGCCTTGAGGTTGCCGATCATGAACGATTCGTCGGGGGCGAACAGGTGGTCGAACTGGGAACCGTCGACGTGAAAGGAAGGCTCCAGATTGAACAGCGCCTTGAACACGTCCTGGACCTTGCTGATCGATTCGCCAATGGCGATTTTGCCGCCAAGCTCCCTGCGCAGATACGGCGCGGCGGACAGGTGATCGGCATGGGCGTGGGTTTCCAGCAGCCATTGCACTTGCAAGTGGCGGGCGCGAACGAAGGCGATGATCCTGTCGGCCTGGGTGGTCGCGGTACGCCCGGAGGCCCCGTCGTAGTCGAGCACCGGGTCGACAATCGCACACTGCCCGCCATCAGCCTCGTAGACCACGTAGCTGTAGGTCGAGGAGGCGGGGTCGAGGAAAGCTTCAATCAGCGCGGGCATGGACACGAACCTGTGCAGGGGTAGAAAAGTCGGACGACGGAAAGTCAGCCATGGGTTGCAACACTTTATGTAAAGACATAATGTTCGCAGCTTAAGTGACGTTGAAGGCATCCTGCAAATGCAATCCAGTCTGACCGAATGTGAAGTCGCCCAACTGCGCGCATCGGCCTCCAAGGCCTGTGCGCTGCTCAAGGCCCTGGCCAATGAGGATCGCCTGTTGATCCTGTGCCAGCTGACCCAGGGCGAACGCAACGTAGGCGAACTGGAAAAAATGACCGGCGTACGCCAACCGACCCTGTCCCAGCAATTGGGGATCCTGCGCGATGAAGGACTGGTCGCGACCCGTCGTGAAGGCAAGTACATTTTTTACGGTCTCGCCAGCCACGAAGTGATCCAGGTGATGAAAACCCTCTCCGGGCTTTATTGTGGGGCGGTGTTTAAAAGCTGGGTTCAGCCCTGATGCCAGCCAACTCAACATAACCCTGTGGGAGCGGGCTTGCTCGCGAAGGCGGTGTGTCAGCCAACGTTTATGTCTACTGACACAATGCTTTCGCGAGCAAGTCGAATCGTCGCACCGCCGCTCCCACATTGGTTTTGTGTATTGACTAGAAAAATCCTTGCGTGCAGCAAAAGGAACAAGCAATGAACGATCAACACTGGGGCCCATCCATCAGTGCAGATATCGTGGTCATCGGCGGCGGCACCGCAGGCATCGGCCTGGTCGCCAGCCTGCTCAAGCGTAGCCCGCAGCTGAACATCACCGTGATCGAACCCGACTCCCGGCACTACTATCAACCGGCCTGGACGCTGGTCGGCGGCGGTGCCTACAACGTGGAAAACACCGTGCGGCCGATGGCGTCGGTGATGCCACGCGGGGCCCATTGGCTGCAGGCTGCCGTGACGGGCATCGATCCCGACAAGTGCCAACTCACCCTCGGTGACGGGCGCACGGTCAGCTATCAAAACCTGGTGGTCTGCCCCGGCCTGCGCCTGGCCTGGGAGAAAATCGAAGGCCTGGAGGACACCCTCGGCCAGCATGGTGTGACCTCCAATTACAGCTATCGCCACGCGACCTACACCTGGGACCAGGTGCGGAAATTGCGCGGCGGCAAGGTACTGTTCACCCAGCCGGGCATGCCGATCAAGTGTGCCGGCGCGCCACAAAAGGCGCTGTACCTGTCCTGCGATCACTGGAACAAGACCGGTGTGCTGAACAACATCGAGGTCGAGTTCAATCTTGCCGGCGCGGCGCTGTTCGGAGTGCCGACCTTTGTCCCGCCGCTGATGAAATACATCGAGAAGTACAAAGCCCGGTTGGCGTTCAACTCGAATCTGGTCAAGGTCGACGGCCCGGCGAAAACCGCGTGGTTCGACGTCAGGGATGCCGATGGCAGTGTCACCCGCCAGGCAAAGACCTTTGACCTGCTGCATGTCGTTCCGCCTCAGGTGGCCCCGGATTTTGTCGCCCGCAGCCCGTTGGCCGACGCCGCCGGCTGGTGTGAGGTCGATCCCCACAGCCTGCAGCATCCGTGTTACCCCGGCGTCTTCGCCCTGGGTGATATCTGCGGCACCACCAATGCAAAAACCGCCGCGGCGGCGCGCAAGCAGATCGTGGTGGTGGCCGAAAACCTGTTGGCCTGGCGCAAGCAACAGCCGCTGCCGCTGAAGTACGACGGCTATGGCTCCTGTCCGCTGACGGTGGAGAAGGGCAAGGTGATCCTTGCCGAGTTCGGGTACGCGGGCAAGTTGCTGCCGACCTTTCCCCTTGACCCGACGATACCGCGCTGCTCGGCGTGGTGGCTGAAGGCGACACTGCTGCCGTGGTTCTACTGGAACGGCATGCTCAAGGGCCGCGAGTGGCTGACACGTGTGTCCAAGGTGGACTGAGAACTCCCTATGTTGCTGGCAAGTCTGTTTGGTGTAGTGATGGGGTTGGTGCTCGGCTTGACTGGCGCCGGCGGCGGTATCCTTGCGGTCCCGGCCCTGGTGTTGGGACTGGGCTGGAGCATGACCCAGGCCGCTCCGGTGGCGTTGTTTGCGGTGGGCAGTGCGGCAGCGGTCGGCGCCATCGACGGCTTGCGCCATGGCCTGGTGCGTTATCGCGCGGCGCTGCTGATCGCCGCGCTCGGTGCGGTGTTTTCGCCGGTGGGCATCTACTTTGCCCATCAGTTGCCGGAAAAAATCCTGATGATCCTGTTCAGCCTGCTGATGGTCGTGGTGGCCGGGCGGATGTTGCGCCGCGAGCGCAAGGACGAGGGCCCCAGCGATCACGGTCAGGCCAACTGGGGCCAGAAGAACTGCATGCTCGATCAACAGACCGGGCGCTTTTCCTGGACCGCCAAATGCACCGCGACCCTCGCCGCGCTCGGGGCTGTGACCGGTGTGGTCTCGGGATTGCTGGGGGTGGGCGGCGGCTTTCTGATCGTCCCGGCGTTCAAGCAACTGACTGATGTGCAGATGCGCGGGATCGTTGCCACGTCGCTGATGGTGATCAGCCTGATTTCGGCGATCGGCGTGATCGGCGCCTTCCATGCCGGGGTGCGCATCGATGGTTTGGGCATCGCCTTCATCGTCTCCAGCATCGTTGGCATGATCATCGGCCGCAAGCTCTGCGCCCGGGTGCCGGCGCGGGCGTTGCAAGTCGGTTTCGCCAGCATCTGCGTCGTGGTCGCCGCCTACATGCTGTTTCGGGCCAACGCCTAGCCGGTACCGGTTCCTGTGGACGCCACCGGGGTCCACAGGCCTACATCCTAAGTGGCGAGCCTCGCCGACCGGCGGTCTTACGCCATGGTGCTCACGCACCGCCGGCCCATCCAAAGCAGCTGCAAACCAGCCCCAAGGCAGCGTATGGCGCCGCTCGTCAGGTTTCGATAATCGCCTCCGACACTCAGTCCCCGTTTCGGAGCGCGCCATGCACAACAATAAGAACGTCACGCATCGTTTTCTGCCTGCCTTCATCGCCAGCCTGTCTGCCCTTGGCCTGAGCCAGGTGGCCGAGGCGGATATCATGCTGTACGACAAGGACCAGACCACGTTCTCCACCGACGGCTACATCAACGCCTTCTACGTGAACAGCGATGTCGACCGCGCCGGCGATCAGTTCGACCGTCGACAGGCGCGGGTCAAGATGGGCTTTTTGCCCAACTACCTGGGGTTCAACATGGGCAAGCAGGTAGACGACCTCAAGCTCGGTGCCCGTGCCTCGTTCTGGGTCACCATCAACGACAGCGAAACCAACGGCACCGACACCGCCATCGATGTGCGGCAGTTCTTCGGCACCGTGGCCAACCCGGAATGGGGCGAAGTGCTGATCGGCAAGGACTTCGGCCTGTTCGCCCGTTCCAACATCCTGCTCGACGAAATGCTTGCCGGTTATGGTCAGGTCAGCGATACGTTGGGGCTGGTGGATGGCGGCGGGGTGTCGTTCGGCAACATCGGCACCGGTTACCCGTATCCGTTCCCGACCTCGCAGATCACCTATCGCACCCCGGTAATGGACGGTCTGCGCGTGGCGGTCGGCATCATGGACCCGGTGGACACCAACGACAGCAGCCCGACGGGCAAGGCCTACCAGGAAAACCCGCGTACCGAGAGTGAAGTCACCTATCAGTTCGACCTGGCCGGTGCCAAAATCTACAGCTGGGTCAACGGCAGCTACCAGACCTCGGACAACACCGATTCCACGGTCGATACCGTCACCTCCAAGGGTGTCGGTTATGGCGTGCAGGCGAAGATGGGCGGCTTGTCCCTCACCGGGTCCGGTTTCCAGGCCAAGGGCATCAACCCGTTTTTCACCAACAATGCCGGCGAGCCGACCCTGCGCAACGTCGACAGCGACGGCTACCTGATGCAGGGCTCCTACAAACTGGGCAAGAACCGCCTGGCCTTGTCCTACGGCAAGACCAATGACGATGGCAACGGCGTGGTCGGCAGCGGCGCGGACTACGAGACCCGCGGCATCGCGTTGTTCCATGACGTGAACGACAACCTCAAGCTGGTGGCCGAGTACAACCAGTTCGAAATCAACGGCCACGACACCGACGAGCAGAACGAAGACACCGACACCTTTGCCGTGGGTGCGGTGCTGACCTGGTAACCCCGGGAGGTGGCCCTGGCCGTGCGCATCGCGGCGAGGGTCGCCAACCGTCTCATCCCATCGAAGCGGCTACCCGCTACCCAAGTAGCATTCGTCGCACCCCACGGACTTCGTACACTCGTGCCTCATACACACGCACCTGCGGGAGGTAAGGATGCAGCAGAGCGAAGGCGTCATCAGTGCAATGTCCCAGGCCGCCGATGCCCGGCAGGTGGCGCAGGAACTGGCACGACAGTTGTTGCATCCGCACCTGGGGTTCGTGCTGTTCTTCTGTTCCGCCGAGTACGACTTGCAGGCGCTGGGCCAGGCCTTGCAGCAAAGCTTCGGCGGTATTCGCCTGGTGGGCTGCACCAGCGCCGGGGAAATCACCCCCCTGGGCTACGGGCGCAATTGCGTGACGGCGGTGGGTTTCGATCACCGGCACTTTTCCATTGCGATCGAGCTGATCGACCAGATGGAGCACTTCAGCCTGATCGACGCCCAGCAAATGGTCGAGCGCCTGGTCAGTGGTTGTCGCAGCAACACCCTGGCGCCGATCAAGGGCAACAGCTTTGCCCTGACCCTGCTCGATGGCCTGTCCAGCCGCGAGGAAATGGTCCTGGCGGCCTTGAGCGCGGCACTGGGCGACATTCCGCATTTCGGAGGTTCGGCCGGCGACGACAACTACCTGACCCATACCCATGTGTACTTCGATGGCGAATTCCACAGCGGCGCGGCCGTGGTGGTGCTGGTCAATACCTGGCTGGATTTCGAAGTGTTCACCACCCACCACGTGCTGCCCCGCGCCGAGAAGCTGGTGGTCACCGGGGCCGACAGCGCCTTGCGCCGGGTCTTCGAACTCAATGCCGAGCCGGCTGCCGAGGAGTACGCCCGGCACATCGGCGTGCCGGTGGCGCAGCTCGATCACCGGGTTTTCGCCGCGCACCCGTTGGCGGTGCGGATCAACCAGCAGTACTACGTGCGGGCCATCCAGCAGGTGCATCCGGACCTGAGCCTGAGTTTCTACTGCGCCGTGGAAAACGGCATCGTCCTCACCGCCATGACCCCGGGGCCGATGCTGCCGAACCTGCAGAGCCTGTTCGAGGGGTTGCAGGAGCGTCTGGGCGATTTGCTGCTGACCATCGGTTGCGACTGTTTCCTGCGGCGTCTGGAACTCGAAGACGACGGCAGTCTTGATCAGATCGGCGCGTTTTTGCGTGAGCAACGGGTGATGGGTTTCAACACCTACGGAGAACAGTTCAATGGCATGCACATCAACCAGACCTTCACCGGCGTTGCCATTGCCCGCGGCCGTGCCCCGGGACATCGCTGAGCTGCAGGCCGAACTGGCCAGGCTGCGCCTGGAAAACCATAAACTGCAGCGCATCAATGGCGCGCTGATCGAACGGGTCGAGTCCGGGGGGACTCGCGGCAACGATCCGTACGCGGCATTCCAGCATTCGGTGGTGCTGGCCGAGCAAGTGCGCGAACGCACCGATGCCCTGAACCAGGCCATGGCTGAACTCAAGGCCGGTAATCATCTGCTCAGCGAAGCCCGCCTGCGCGCGGAAACCGCGCATCAACACCTGATCGATGCCATCGAAAGCATTTCCGACGCCTTCGTGTTGTTCGACGCCGACCAGCGCATCGTGCTGTTCAACAGTCGCTTCAAGGCGTTCTGGAGCAACAGCCGGGTGCGGATCAATGCCGGCATGCGCCTGACCGAGGTCAAGCGGCTGATGATGAACAACGCCCTGTTCACCGAAGAGCCTCGCGGGCACGCCGACGAAAACCTGCTTTACCGTCTGCAGAACGGGCGTTGGCTGCAAGTCAGCGAGCGGCCGACCCAGGAAGGGGGGCGGGTGATTCTGTTCACCGACATTACCGACGTCAAACTCAGCGAAACCATGCGCCGCGAGCAGGCGGTGGCGCAGAAGTCGCACCTGTTGCAACGGGCGGTCGACAACCTGTCCCAAGGGGTGGCGATGGTCAGCGCCGAGGGCATCCTGGAATTGTGGAACCGGCGCTTCCTGGAATTGAGCGGCCTGGCGCCGGTGGCGGCCCATCGCCCTTTTGCCGAAGTGATCGCCGACAGCGAGTTGAACCTGCTGACCCCTGCCAGTCGCGACGGCAACGGGCGACCGGTCCGCGAATGCGAGCAGCGCCTGTACGATGGCCGGGTCCTGGAAATCCGCACCCATCCGTTGCCCACCGGCGGTTTCGTCAATACCTTCACCGACATCACCGAACGCTACCAGCACGCCGAAGCGCTGAGTGAAAGCGAACACTGGATCCGCCTGATCACCGATCACGTACCGGCATTGATTGCCTACCTCAACGCCGACCTGGTCTACGAGTTCACCAACAAGGTCTACGAGGAGTGGTACTGCTGGCCCCGCGGCGTGATGCTCGGCCAGAGCCTGCGTGAAGTGCACAGCGAACAGCATTACCAGCGCCTGGAGTCCTATGTGGCCAGGGCACTGGCCGGCGAGAGCGTGACCTTCGAGTTCGCCGAAACCAACGTCAACAACCAGGAGCGCTACATGCTGCGCTCCTATGTGCCCAACCGTCTGGCCAGTGGCGAGGTGGTGGGGATTTTCGTGCTGATCCGCGACATCACCGAACGCCGCCGCACCGCCGAGGCGCTGCATCAGGCGTATCAGAACCTTGAGCTGCGGGTACGCGAGCGCACGGCGGAGTTGACCACCCTCAACGACCAGTTGCTGCGCGAGATCGATGAGCGGCGCCTGGTCGAGTCACGCTTGCGCGAAGCCAAGCAGGAAGCCGAGCAAGCCAACCTGTCGAAAACCAAGTTCCTCGCCGCCGTCAGCCACGACCTGCTGCAACCGCTGAATGCGGCGCGATTGTTCACCAGTGCCTTGCTGGAACGCCGAGAGCCGATGTCCAGCGAGATTCTGGTACGCAACGTGAGTAATTCCCTGGAAGACGTGGAGAACCTGCTCGGCACCCTGGTGGATATTTCCAAGCTCGATGCAGGGGTGATCAAGGCCGACATCGCGCCGTTTGCCCTCAGTGAACTGCTGGACAACCTGGCCGCCGAATACACCCAGGTGGCGCGCAGTGAAGGCCTGCAACTGCACTTCATCGGCTGTTCGGCGCTGGTGCGCAGCGACATCCAGTTGCTGGCGCGGATTCTGCGCAACCTGCTGAGCAACGCGATTCGCTATACCTACAGTGGTCGCGTGGTGCTCGGTTGCCGGCGGCATCATCAGTGCCTGACGATCGAAGTCTGGGACAGCGGCATGGGCATTGCCGAGCATCGCCTGGAGGAGATTTTCCAGGAATTCAAGCGCGGCGATGTGCAGCGACCGGATCAGGATCGCGGACTGGGCCTGGGCCTGGCGATCGTCGAGAAAATTGCCGGCATCCTCGGGCATCCCATTCATGTGCGCTCGTGGCCGGGCCGGGGTTCGATGTTCTCGGTCGAAGTACCCTTGAGCGCCACCGCGCCGACACCGCCGCCGACGCTGCAGATGAGCGAGCCGATGCTTGAGCGCCTGCGGGGTGCCAGGATATGGGTGCTGGACAATGACGCGACCATCTGTGCCGGCATGCGCACCTTGCTGGAGGGGTGGGGGTGTCGGGTGGTGACGGCGCTGTCGGAGGAGGACCTGGCACGGCAAGTGGACAACTACCGCGCCGAGGCCGACCTGCTGATCGCCGACTATCACCTGGATAACGATCAGAACGGTGTCGATGCAGTGGCCCGGATCAATGCCCGTCGTGCCTCACCGATCCCGGCGATGATGATCACGGCCAACTACAGCAATGAGCTCAAGCAGCAGATCCGCGAACTGGGCCACACCCTGATGCACAAGCCGGTGCGGCCGATGAAACTGAAGACGGCGATGAGTCATTTGCTCGGCAGGCCTTGATTTTCTGGGTGTCGGTGCTGGCCTCTTCGCGAGCAAGCCCGCTCCCACATTTGATCTTCATCAAACACAGATTTTGTGTACGACGCAGGTCCAGTGTGGGAGCGGGCTTGCTCGCGAAGGGGGCGCCGCGGCCTGGCTGACTCAACGCCGCAGATAAGACCCGAAATCAATATCCCCGGCACTCAGGATCGCCTGCACCCGGTTGTGCACGTTGAGCTTGCGCAGGATTGCCGAGACGTGGGCCTTGACCGTGGTCTCGGCGATTTCCAGGGTGTAGGCGATCTGCTTGTTCGATTCGCCCTTGGTCATGCGCTCCAGCACTTGCAGTTGCTTGCGGGTCAGGGCCTGGAGCAGTTCGGGCGGGAAGCTCGGGGTGTCGTTCATCCGCCGGTGGGTGCTGCTTTTGGCGGTGCGGATGATGTCCGGGGGCAGGTAGACATTGCCATTGAGAATCTGCTGGATCGCATCGGTCATCTGGGCGCGGGGTGACGATTTGGTGATGAAACCCACCGCGCCGTAGGTGATGGCTTGCAGCACGATCTGTTTGTCCTGCTCGGCGGAAACAATCACCACCGGAATGGTCGGCGCTTCGTTGCGCAGGTTGATCAGGCCATTGAGCCCGTGCATGCCGGGCATGTTCAGGTCGAGCAGGATCAGGTCCAGGTCGTCGTGTTCCTGGGTCAGGGCCAGGGCGCTGTCCAGGTCGGCGGTTTCCATCACTTCGCTGCCGGCAAAACCGTCGCTGATGACGTTGTGAATGGCTTCACGAAACAGCGGGTGATCGTCGGCAATCAGGATTTTGTACATGGCCTTTCACCTCATTATTTTGATTATGGTGTGGCAACAACACGCACGCGTAAAGCTCAGGGAAAGGGTTCGGGCCGGGCAGGCGAAACCGGCAGGTTGGCCGCTTGCCAGGCGTCCAGGCCATCGCGATACCAATACAGAGTCTTATAGCCCATGGTGGCTGCGCGCTTGACCGCATTCCAGCTCAACCAGCAGTCGGAGCGGCAATAGAAGACCAGCGGTTGGGTCGGGTCGCCGGCGGTCAGCTTTTGCAGGTTGCCGGCGAAGTAGTCCTGCCATTGCGGCGTCAGGTCGCCATCCCCGGTATTGGCCAGCCAATGGCTGCCGGGCAGGTTTTCATGGGGCTGGTCTTCGATGAATTGCCCTTGCAGCCACTGACGGCGGTAGACGTCGATCAGCAGTGGGCGTGGGGTTTGGCCGAGCAGGGTTTGCAGGGTGAGGGTATCGACGATGGTTGCGCCTTGCAGTTGGTCGGGCGTCGGGCTGCGGTACAGGCCGATGCGATAACCCTCGGCGGAGAACAGCGCTGTGTCGGCCTGCGCGGTGCTCAGCAGCAGGCCCAGCGACAGGGCGGCGAGAGCGGGGCGCAACAGGCAACGTCGGGCACGTGGCATGGGTTCGGTCCTTATAGTTATGGACCTATTACATGCCAGTCGGGGGGGCGTTGGGAATGCGACGATAGACAGGTAAACCAGTACTAAAGTAGTAATTCTCCCTGTTCAATGAAGATCCCCCACCGGGGATTGTGGTGTTAGCTGGCTTTGCGCAAGGCAGCATGCTGCGGGTTGAAGGTCAGCACGGCGAGCAGGGCGAACAGCAGCGTCAGGCCCACGCACACCGCCAGCGCCAGCGGATTGAAGCGTTCATACAGGGCAAAACGCACCAGTTCCACCGCATGGGTAAAGGGATTCACCGCGCACAGCCAATACAGCCACTCGCTGGCCTCGCGCATCTTCCACAGCGGATACAGCGCCGATGACAGGAAAAACAGCGGGAAGATCACGAAATTCATCACCCCGGCAAAGTTCTCCAGCTGGCGGATCGCATTCGACAGCAACAGGCCCAAGGCGCTGAGCATCAACGCCACCAGCAGCAGGGCCGGCAACGCCAGCAACAGGCCCATGGCCGGTGGCTGCACGCCGTAGACCCAGGCAATCGCCAGGAACGCATACACCTGCAACAGCGAAATCAGCGAGGTGGCCAACAGTTTGCTGCACAGCAGAAAGGTGCGGGGCAGGGGGCTGGTCAGCAGCACGCGCATGCTGCCCATCTCGCGGTCGTAGACCATCGACAGTGATCCCTGCATGCCGTTGAACAGCAGGATCATGCAGGCCAGGCCGGGAATAATGTAGACCTCGTACGGGATGTAGGTGTCGTAGGGCTCGATGATCGCGATCCCCAGCGCTGCGCGAAAACCGGCGGCGAACACCAGCAGCCACAGCAGCGGCCGCACCAGGGCGCTGAGAAACCGCGTGCGTTGCAGCACAAAGCGCAGCCACTCGCGCAGCACGATGCCGCTAAAGCATTGCCAGTAAGCGTTCATTGGGCAACTCCCGATGTTGTCAGGCGGGTGAAGGCCGAACCGAGGTCACCGCCGTGTTCCAGGCTCAGGGCATCGGCCTGCCCACTGGCCACCAGCCGGCCTTGATGCAGGATCAGCAAGTCATCCCTGGGCTGCACTTCGTCGAGCAGGTGGGTGGTCCAGAGCACGCTGATGCGCTCCTCGCGACACAGGCCGCGGATGTGCTGGTTGAGTGCCAGGCGACTCGCCGGGTCGAGGCCGACACTGGCTTCATCGAGCAGCAACAGGCGCGGTTCGTGCAACAGGGCACGGGCAATTTCCACCCGGCGACGATGGCCGCCATTGAGTTCGCGCACCCGTTCGCGACGGCGATCGGTCAGGGTCTGACGGGCCAGTTCGGCGTCGACCCGAAGGTCGGTCTGGCGCCGGGACAGGCCATGCAATGCGGCGTGATAACGCAGGTTTTGCTCGACGCTGAGGTCCAGGTCCAGGGTGCTTTGCTGGAACACTACACCCAATTGCTTGAGTGCCGGGCGTGCCGCGCTGCGCAATGAATTGCCACCGACGCGGATCTCGCCGTGCTGCAGATCATAGAGCCGGGTGAGCAGGGCAATCAGGGTCGACTTGCCCGCGCCATTGGGACCCAACAGCGCGGCGAAACGCCCGGGTTCCAGGCTGAAACTCACCTTGCGCAAGGCCTCTCGGGCGCCGTAGGCGAAACTCAGGTCGCTGACTTCAAGGGCGTTCATGGCGTCACCACTACGCCCCAAGGGTAGCGTCCGACTTTCACCGATTTGCTGACCTTGAGGCTGTCGACATCGATCACCGAGACATCGCCGCTGACGCCGTTGGTGGCCAGCAGTTGCTTCTGATCCGGGGTGAATGCCATCTGCCAGACTCGTCGACCCACCAGCAGGTAATCGAGAATCTCGAAGGTCTTGGCATCGATCACCGCCACATGATTGGCCGGGCCCAGTGCGACGAAGCCGTACTTGCCATCGGCGCTGAGCTTGATGCCGACCGGCTGGACCTTGTCCGGGTGCACGCCCTTGATCTGGAAGTTCAGGGTCTTGAGCACGGTGCGGCTGGCCACATCGAGAATGGTCACGGTGCCGCCGATTTCCGCCGAGGCCCAGAGCTGGGCGCCATCGGGGGAGAACTCGACGAAGCGCGGGCGCTGGTCGACCAGGGTGCTGTCGGCCAGGGTCTGGGTGCTGGTGTCGATCCAGTGCAGCATGTTGGTGGTTTCGCTGGTGTTGACCGCCCACTTGCCGTCAGGGCTGACGGCCATGCCTTCGGGTTCGACACCGACGTTGATCTGGCCGAGCACCTTGGACGTCTCGGTGTCGATCACCGTGACCAGCGCATCGTCCTCGTTGGAGACGTACAACCAGCGATTATTCGGATGCAGGGCGAATTGCTCGGGGTCTTTGCCCGAGGGCAGTTCCTTGATGATCTTGCGCGTGGCCACGTCCATCACCTGGACCCGGTCCGAGTCGCTGGCGCAGATGTACAGCAGTTTGTTGTCATGGGACAGCAGCAGGCCGCGGGGGCGCTGGCCGACGGGCAGGGTGTCGGTGACTTGCAGGGTCTGCAGGTCGATCAGGCTCAGGCTGTTGTCCTTTTCGTTGGAGACCCAGGCAGTGCTGGCAACGGCATGGCCAGCGGCGAGCAGCATGATGCAAGAGAGCAGGGTGCGGCGCATGGCGGATTCCTTGTTGTTGTGATTATCGGATCAGGGAAAACGGCAGCTGACCTCGGGTTTGTCGTAGCCCAGGCTGTCCATCTCGTTGAAGGGGTGCAGAAAGCCGTCCTGGGGTGAGGTGCTGACCAGCGCCCGTGGCTGGACGATGGGAATCGGCTGGCGCAACTGGCCGTTCCACGGCCGATAGCTGAGCTTGCGGCCCTTGAAGCCGTCGAGGGGCAACTGGTCGCTGATTTCCAGCGTACGGATCGCCCTCGGCTCGGCCTGGCGCAGTTTGCTCACGGCGCTGGCGATACTGCGCACGGCCATCCATGCCGCGAAATCACGGTCATTCATCCAGCGCCCGGTCAGGGCTTCGAAGCGTTTTTGCAGCTGCGCGGCGCCGTAGGTTTCCACGGTCTTGTGCCAGCCCACCGGGGTCAGGCCCTGGGTGCCGGCGACCGGGCGCGGGTACCAGGTCTGGTAGGGCACGTATTCTCCGAAGTCGCCGCGTTCATCGGCCACCAGTACCACGTCGTACTCGGCGGTCTGGGTGAACAGCGGCATGTCCGCCTGGGCGCTGCGGCGTTGGTCGTTATCGAAGCTCCAGGGTTTTTCCGCCACCAGTTGCAAGCCAAAGCGCTTGGCCCCGCGGCGCAGGGCGGCGGCATAGGCTTGATCGTCGGGCGTCGGGCCGACGATCAGCAGCGCCCGCTGCCATTTGCGCAGCACCAGAAACTGCGCCAGCGCATCGGCGAGCATCGCCCGGCTCGGCAAGGTATGCAGCACGTTCGCCAGGCAATCGGTGGTGCGCAGGCTGTCATCGGGGCTACCGGCGTTGAACAGCAGACTGTCGGGCAGTGCTGCACTCAATTGGCGCAGGCTGGTCGCGGGGGCATTGACTACAAACAGGCGCAGGCCTTGTTCATGCTGCGCCTTTGCCGCTTCGAGCAAGGCCTCGGGGCTGTCGACATTGGCGCTGACCAGGCTGTAGCCGTGGTTGAGAAAACGCCCGGTGCTGTTGCTGTCGGTGATCGCCAGTTCGGCGCCGCGCAGCCCGGCATCGGTGGGCTCGGGGATGACGCTGGACAGCAGCGGGCCGGGGTCGGGGCGATAACCCAGGTAGCCGATCCGCACCTGCAAGGGCGCTTCGCTGGCCTGGCTCTGGGTGGCCAGGCCGGCGGCGCAGGCAATCGCCAGCAGGTAGATCAGGGCGTAAGGGATGAGCGGGCGCATAGGGCACTCCATTACAGGTAGCGCCAGCTTAGGTAGCCCGTGAAGCTGAGGAAATATGCAGAAAGTACCGGTGGTGTCCATCCAGCGCCTTACTACCAAGGGACTAGGTGGCGACCACCAAAGCAGCATGGGGTGAGTGCGATACCGTTTCTAAGATGGCTGCCATAGCCTCTGCCAAGAGGTTTTGCGTGCAATCCAGAGGGCATAACAATGACAACAAGACGCAACGCCTTGCTCGTGACCGGGCTATTGGCCAGTTTGATCAGTGCAGGTTCCGTCTGGGCCCACGGCAACGTGGTGCCACAGGCCGTGGCCACCCCGGGGCTGACCCCGATCAAGGACGCCGGTGTGCAACTCGATGCCGATGGCTGGGCCGCGGTGAACCCGTATCGCACCGCCCCGGAACATGACAAAGCAGTGGAAATCGGTGCTTCTGCGTACACCCAGAACTGCGCGGCCTGTCATGGCCTGGAAGCCAAGTCCGGCGGTATCGCCCCCGACTTGCGCATGCTTGATGTCGGTGAGTCGGGCGATGAATGGTTCGCCGAACGGGTGCGCCATGGCGCGGTGCGCGACGGTCGGGTGTACATGCCGAAGATGGCCGACTACCTGAGTCAGGAAGCCCTGTGGGCAGTGCGCACTTATCTGGACACTGTGCACGTCGAGGAGTGACCCATGCGCCTGCTCGCGGTGTTGATCGGCGCTCTGTGGCTGTGCTGCCAGGCGGCGCAGGCGCAGGTTCGCAACTACGACGAAATGATCGCCGCCGGGGAGCTTAAGGTGGCGGTCTACAAGGACTTCGCCCCCTACAGCTTTGAACGCGCCGGAAAGCCCCAGGGTGTCGATGTCGAGCTCGCCGAGGCCCTGGCCAAGGCGCTCGGCGTGCGCCTGACACTGATCTGGGCACCGGCCGGGGAAAAGCTCGACGACGACCTGCGCGATTACATCTGGCGTGCCAGTGCCTTGCACAACCAGCAACTGGCCGACCTGATGATGCGCGTGCCCTACGACCGTGACTACGCGCAGAAGCGCAACGAGTTCGGCGAACTGGTCAACGGCCAAGTGGTGATGTTCGGTCCGTACCAGAACGAACAATGGCAGGTGGCCTATGACCGCCGGCGGCTGGACAAGGTCGCCAGCGTCGCGGTGTTCGAGCATCACCCGATTGGTGTCGAAGTCGACAGCGTGCCGTCGTTCTACCTGACGTCGGTGTTCAACGGCATGCTCGCTGGCAAGACCCATCACTATCCCGGCGTGCCCCAGGCGTTTGCCGGGATGAAGGCCGGCGAGGTCGACGCGGTGATGGCCATGCGCGGCGAAATCGACTGGCAGGTCCATGAAGCGGCCGACCCGCAAGTGGCACTGGCTGAGAACGCCTACCCGAACATGGGCAAGCAACTTTGGGAAATCGGCATGGCGGTGCACGAAAGCAACCGGCAACTGGCCTATGCCGTGGAAGAGGCGCTCGAAGGCCTGATCCGCGAGGGTTCGGTGAAGACCATCTACGGCCATTACGGCCTGCAGTACGACGTGCCCGAGATGTATCAATAAGGAGCAGGCGATGAAATGGCGAGGGAGTTGTCTGTTGGCCTGCTGGTTAAGCCTGGCGGCACAAGCTGGCGCTATCGATCCCGGTAAGGACCCGGTGCCATCGGTGATGTGGAATTTCTATCAGCAGCAGTTCCTCGGTAATGCGCCGTTCGTTTTCGATGAGCGGGTCAAGTTGCTGGCGCCGCCGTTTGCCGAAGATGCCCGGCAGGTGCCGCTGGAAATCGACGCCCGGGCGTTCAAGGGCGAGGTGGTGAAAATCCTCGCCTGGGCAGAGCTGAACCCGTTGCCGAAAATCGTCGACTTCCAGCCGCTTGATTCGGTTTTGCCTTGGCTGTCGTTGCGCATTCGCATCGAACAGGCCACGCCCTTGCGCGCGGCGGTGTTGACCCGCGACGGCGTGTGGCATGTCGGCTCGACCCTGATTGATGCGGCGGGTGGCGGCTGCACCGCGCCGAGCGTGGTGCGCACGCAACCAGGCTGGGAAGAGCACATCGGCGAAGTGTTCGGCGGCCGTTACCCCCGGGGCGAATTCAGCCGTTTGCGGTTGCAGGTGGCCCATCCCATGGACAATGGCATGGTCAGCGGCATTCCGGAGTTCTTCATCAACCATGTCGAGTTGCGCGACCACAACGAGCAGGTGCTGGCCCGGCTGGAGCTGTTTCCCGCAGTCAGCGAAAACCCCAACCTGGCCTTCGACATCGAAGGAGCAGGGCAAACGCGCCTGTTAATACGGGACAACAGTGGCAATGAGTTCAATGCGTCGATCCTCTGACCCCAAGGAGCGTGACCTCAAGGAGCGTGGCATGCGCTGGATCCTGTTGATGGTGCTGAGCGTCAGTCTGCCGGCCCTGGCCGATCTCGAGTACTCACTCAAGCCCCGGCAGATCGCCCGGGACACTTGGCTGCTGGAAGGCAGCACCGATAATTTTGCCAAGGCCAACGGCGGCAACATCGTCAACACCGCGTTCATCGTCACTGACCGCGGTGTGGTGGTGATCGATACCGGTCCGTCGAAGCGCTACGGCGAAGCGATGCGCAAGGCCATTGCCGCCACCACCGACAAGCCAGTGATCGAGGTCTTGCTGACCCATCATCACCCGGACCATGTGCTGGGCAACCAAGCCTTCAGCGACGTGCCGATCGGCGCCTTGGCCGGCACCACCGAGCTGTTGCACCGGCAAGGCGATGCCATGGCCGAGAATATGTACCGGATGGTCGGCGACTGGATGCGTGGCACCGAAGTGGTGATGCCTACCCAGGTGCTGACACCCGGCGTGAAAAGTTTTGGGAATCACGATCTGCGTCTGCTGAGCCTGGGTGGGCATACGGGCGCGGATCTGGCTATTCTCGACCAGCGAACCGGCGTGTTGTTTGCCGGGGACCTGGTGTTTTATCAACGGGCGCTGACCACACCCAACAGTCCAGGGCTGGCAGTGTGGCTGGCGGACATCGCGACCCTGCAAGGCTTGCCCTGGACGCAGGTTGTGCCGGGCCATGGCCCGGTGGCGAGCGACCCACAACCCTTCGAGCAAATGCGCGATTACCTGACCTGGCTCGATCAACTGATGCGCGACGGCGCCGCCAATGGCAGCGACATGGCCGAGATGATCCGCAGCCCCATCCCCGAACGTTTCGCCGGGATCAACCTGAGCCGCTACGAACTGATCCGCAGCGTCAGTCATCTGTACCCGCGCTACGAGCGTGGGCGGATGACGCGGGTGGATTCCAACGCGCAAAAGTGAGCAAACACAGACCCCTGGGGGACTTTCATCGGGCACAAAATCCGCGGCTCATCACCCCCCACCCTGTACCAAGGAACTAGCAATCTCCTCATTGCGGGCAATTGTTGCCAGGGCGGCGGCGCTCAAGAATCTGCACCAGACCGGGAAAATTTTCCGGACATAACAAAAATCCGCAGAGGAAGCCGTCATGACCCAACCCGCACGTCGCCAGCCCTTCGTCTTGAGCCTGCTGCTCAGTGCCATGCTGTTGTCCGGCCAGGCATTGGCCGGGGTTTCCGACCAGGACATTCTCCAGGACCCGAAGAACCCGGAACAAGTCGTGACCAACGGACTCGGCGTTCAAGGGCAGCGCTACAGCCCGCTGGATATTCTCAACGTCGACAACGTCAAGGAGCTGCGCCCGGTGTGGGCGTTTTCCTTCGGCGGTGAAAAACAACGTGGCCAGCAAGCGCAGCCGATGGTCAAGGACGGCGTGATGTACATGACCGGTTCCTATTCCCGGGTGTTCGCCGTGGATGCGCGCACCGGCAAGAAACTCTGGCAATACGATGCACGCCTGCCCGATGACATCCGTCCTTGTTGCGACGTGATCAACCGCGGCGTCGCGCTGTATGGTGACCTGGTGATTTTCGGCACCCTCGACGCCAAGCTCGTGGCGCTGAACAAGGACACCGGCAAGGTGGTGTGGAGCAAGAAAGTCGCCGACCACAAGGAAGGCTACTCGATCAGTGCCGCGCCGCTGGTGATCAACGGCAAGCTGATTACCGGCGTGGCCGGTGGCGAGTTTGGCGTGGTGGGCAAGATCGAGGCCTACGACCCGAAAAACGGTGATCTGCTGTGGACCCGGCCGACGGTCGAAGGCCATATGGGCTACGTCTACAAGGACGGCAAAGCGGTGGAAAACGGCATCTCCGGCGGCGAGGCAGGCAAGACCTGGCCGGGCGATCTCTGGAAAACCGGCGGCGCGGCCCCGTGGCTGGGCGGCTATTACGACCCGGAAACCAACCTGCTGCTGTTCGGTACCGGCAACCCGGCACCGTGGAACTCGCACCTGCGCCCTGGAGACAACCTCTACTCCTCATCGCGCCTGGCGCTCAACCCGGACGATGGCACCATCAAGTGGCACTTCCAGAGCACGCCCCACGACGGTTGGGACTACGACGGCGTGAACGAGCTGGTGTCGTTCAACTACAGCGAAGGCGGCAAGGAGATCAAGGCGGCGGCCACTGCCGACCGTAACGGCTTCTTCTACGTGCTGGATCGTACCAACGGCAAATTCATCCGCGGCTTCCCGTTCGTGGACAAGATCACCTGGGCCACCGGCCTGGATAAGAACGGCCGGCCGATCTACAACGAGGCCAGCCGTCCCGGTGCCCCAGGCTCGGAAGTCAAGGGCAGTTCGGTCTTCGTGGCACCGGCGTTCCTCGGCGCGAAAAACTGGATGCCGATGGCCTACAACCAAGACACCGGGCTGTTCTATGTGCCGTCCAACGAGTGGGGCATGGACATCTGGAACGAAGGCATCGCCTACAAGAAAGGCGCGGCGTTCCTCGGCGCCGGCTTCACCATCAAACCGTTGAACGAAGACTACATCGGCGTGTTGCGGGCCATCGATCCGAAAACCGGCAAGGAAGTCTGGCGCCACAAGAACTACGCGCCGCTGTGGGGCGGGGTGCTGACCACCAAGGGCAATCTGGTGTTTACCGGCACGCCTGAAGGCTTCCTGCAGGCGTTCAACGCCAAGACCGGCGAAAAGGTCTGGGAATTCCAGACCGGTTCCGGCGTGCTCGGCTCGCCCGTGACCTGGGAAATGGACGGCGAACAGTACGTCTCGGTGCTCTCCGGCTGGGGCGGCGCGGTACCGCTGTGGGGCGGTGAAGTGGCCAAGCGGGTGAAGGACTTCAACCAGGGCGGCATGCTCTGGACCTTCAAGTTGCCCAAGGACCTTGTCGCCAAGCATTAACGTCAGGACCACCACATAACCTGTGGGAGCGAGCTTGCTCGCGATAGCGGTCTGACAGTCGACATCAATGGCGAATGTGCTGGCCTCATCGTCGGAACGCCGCCCGGAGCAAGCTCGCTCCCACAGTGTTTTGTGTGAAATCTACGACCAAATAACGAGAGCCCCTCCTGCCAACGATGCATTCGTCTGGCACGCGGGGCTCTCTAGTATCGGTTCATCGCCTGTCAGTACGACAGGCATCGACCCAGACAGAGGCCCACCATGATCTACGCACAACCCGGAACCCCAGGCGCCGTCATTACCTTCAAGCCGCGCTACGGCAACTTCATCGGTGGCGAGTTCGTTGCCCCGATCAATGGCGAGTACTTCACCAACACCTCGCCGGTCAACGGTGAAGTGATCGCCGAATTCCCGCGCTCCAGCGCCGCCGACATCGACAAGGCTCTCGACGCTGCCCATGCCGCTGCCGACGCCTGGGGCAAAACCTCGGCCCAGGACCGCTCCCTGGTGCTGCTGAAAATCGCCGACCGCATCGAGCAGAACCTGGAAGTGCTGGCCGTCACCGAAACCTGGGATAACGGCAAGGCCGTGCGCGAAACCCTGAACGCCGACGTGCCGCTGGCGGCCGACCACTTCCGTTACTTCGCCGGCTGCATCCGCGCCCAGGAAGGCGGGGCTGCGGAGATCAACGAGCTGACCACGGCCTATCACTTCCATGAACCCCTGGGCGTGGTCGGGCAGATCATTCCGTGGAACTTCCCGCTGCTGATGGCCGCCTGGAAACTCGCCCCGGCCCTGGCCGCCGGCAACTGCATCGTGCTCAAGCCTGCCGAGCAAACACCGCTGTCGATCATGGTCTTCGCCGAGCTGATCGCCGACCTGCTGCCGGCGGGCGTGCTGAACATCGTCCAGGGCTTCGGTCGCGAAGCCGGCGAGGCCCTGGCCACCAGCAAGCGCATCGCCAAGATCGCCTTCACCGGCTCGACCCCGGTGGGCGCGCACATCATGCATTGCGCCGCCGAGAACATCATCCCGAGCACCGTCGAGCTGGGAGGCAAGTCGCCGAACATCTTCTTCGAAGACATCATGAACTCGGAACCCGAGTTCATCGAAAAAGCCGCCGAAGGTCTGGTGCTGGCGTTCTTCAACCAGGGCGAAGTCTGCACCTGCCCGTCCCGGGCGCTGGTCCAGGAGTCGATCTACGAGCCGTTCATGGCCGAGGTGATGAAGAAAGTCGTCAAGATCAAGCGTGGTAACCCGCTGGACACCGAGACCATGGTCGGCGCCCAGGCGTCCGAGCAGCAATACGACAAGATTCTCTCGTACCTGACCATTGCCCAGGAGGAGGGCGCCGAGCTGCTCACCGGCGGCGCGGCCGAACGTCTGGAGGGCGACCTGTCCAGCGGTTACTACATCCAGCCGACCCTGCTCAAGGGTCACAACAAGATGCGTGTGTTCCAGGAAGAAATCTTCGGCCCGGTGGTGGGGATCACCACCTTCAAGGACGAAGCCGAAGCCCTGGCCATTGCCAACGACAGCGAGTTCGGCCTCGGTGCCGGCCTGTGGACCCGCGACATCAACCGCGCCTACCGCATGGGCCGGGCGATCAAGGCCGGGCGCGTGTGGACCAACTGCTACCACCTGTACCCGGCGCACGCGGCGTTCGGTGGCTACAAGAAGTCCGGCGTCGGTCGGGAAAACCACAAGATGATGCTCGATCATTACCAGCAGACCAAAAACCTGCTGGTGAGCTACGACATCAATCCGCTGGGGTTCTTCTGATTCCTCAAGAACACTGAAAAACCTGTGGGAGCGAGCTTGCTCGCGATGAGGCCATGACATCCAACATCTATGTTGACTGTTGCGCCGTCATCGCGAGCAAGCTCGCTCCCACATTGGTTTTTGGTGTGTACAGAATTTGTGCAACACCCCCTACCAAATCACCCCGCCAACTCCTTCGAAAGTAGCATTCGGGCCCTCGTCGCCCCGTGCATTAATGGCTCTACCGGAATCACCCGGGCACAAGAAGAGGAATGACCCATGTGGACTAAACCCGCGTTTACCGATCTGCGCATTGGCTTCGAAGTGACGATGTATTTCGCCAACCGTTGATTGATCACCCGGCCAGCCGATGCGTTGGCCGGGCCTGCCTTCTGGAGCATCCGCCATGCACATCCGCGTTCTCGGTTCCGCCGCTGGCGGTGGTTTCCCCCAGTGGAATTGCAACTGCCGCCAGTGCGCCGGGGTGCGCAATGGCAGCCTGCGGGCACAGCGCCGTACGCAGTCGTCGATTGCCCTGAGTGACGACGGTGTCGAGTGGGTGCTGTGTAACGCGTCACCGGACATTCGCGCGCAATTCGAGAGTTTTGCGCCGTTGCAACCGGCGCGGCGCCTGCGTGACAGCGCCATCGCCGGCATCGTGCTGCTGGACAGCCAGATTGACCATTGCACCGGTTTGCTCAGCCTGCGTGAAGGTTGCCCGCATGACGTGTGGTGCACCGAGCGCGTGCACCAGGACCTGAGCAGCGGTTTCCCGTTGTTCAACATGCTCGGACACTGGAACGGCGGATTGCACTGGCAACCGGTCGGCCTCGATCGCCAGCCATTCAGCATCGCGGCCTGCGGGCATCTGCAATTTCGCGCGGTTCCCCTGGTGAGCAACGCGCCGCCGTATTCGCCCAATCGCGGCAATCCGCAACCGGGCGACACCATTGGCTTGTTCATTGAAGACCTGCGCAACGGCGCATCGCTGTTCTATGCCCCGGGCCTTGGTCGAATCGACGATGAAGTGCTGGGCTGGATGCAGCGCGCCGATTGCCTGCTGCTGGACGGCACAATGTGGCGCGACGACGAGATGCGTATTTGCGAAGTCGGCCAGAGCCTGGGCAGCGAAATGGGGCACCTCCCGCAAAGCGGCCCCGGCGGGATGCTTGAAGTGCTGGAGGGGTTCAACCGCCAGCGCAAGGTGCTGATCCACATCAACAACACCAATCCCATTCTCGATGAAGACTCGGCCGAGCGGGCGCTGCTGGAGCGGCGGGGGATCGAAGTGGCTTATGACGGCATGGATATCGTGCTGTAGCGACTGACACCTTCGCGAGCAAGCCCGCTCCCACAATGGATTTCTGCAGTACATGAAATTTGTGTTCCCACCGAACACCTGTGGGAGCGAGCTTGCTCGCGATAGGGCCAGCGCGGGCACCGCAAAAATTCCCGGAGAACAAAATGACTGACACCCCCATGTCCCCCACAGAATTCGAAGCCGCCCTGCGCGCCAAGGGCGCCTACTACCACATCCACCATCCCTTCCACCAAGCCATGTACGCCGGCCGCGCCAGCCGCGAGCAGATCCAGGGCTGGGTCGCCAATCGCTTCTACTATCAGATCAACATCCCCCTGAAGGACGCCGCGATTCTCGCCAACTGCCCGGACCGCGACGTGCGCCGGGAATGGCTGCAACGGATCCTCGACCACGATGGTGTCCCCGGCAGCGAGGGCGGCATCGAAGCCTGGCTACGCCTGGGCGAAGCGGTGGGGCTGGATCGCGAGCAGATCCTCTCCCAGGAACGGGTGCTGCCCGGCGTGCGTTTCGCGGTGGACGCCTACGTCAATTTCGCCCGTCGCGCGTGCTGGCAGGAAGCGGCCAGCAGTTCGCTGACCGAACTCTTTGCCCCCCAGATCCATCAGTCGCGACTCGACGCCTGGCCGACCCACTACCCATGGATCGACGCTGCTGGCTACGACTATTTCCGCACGCGCCTGAGCCAGGCGCGGCGCGATGTCGAGCATGGCTTGCGCGTCACCCTGGCGCACTACGTGACGGCCGAGGGGCAACAACGCATGCTGCAGATTCTGCAATTCAAGCTCGACGTGCTGTGGAGCATGCTCGATGCCATGAGCATGGCCTACGAGCTTGCGCGCCCGCCGTATCACACGGTTACCGATAACAAAGTCTGGCACCGGGGGATCGCCCTGTGAGCCTGATCAATCGCCAACAGTCACCGGCCTTGCGTCGCGGTTTTCGTCTGCAATGGGAGCCCCGTCAGGACTGCCACGTGCTGCTGTACCCCGAAGGCATGATCAAGCTCAATGCCAGTGCCGGACAGATTCTCGACCTGGTGGATGGCCAGCGCAGCGTGGCGGCGATCATCGAGCGATTGAGCGCGAATTTTCCCGGCGTACCGGGGATCGACGAAGACGTGCTGGCGTTTCTGGAGGTGGCCCATGCGCAATTCTGGATCGAGTGAGACGCTGCCCGGACCGCCGTTGTGGCTGCTCGCCGAGCTGACCTACCGCTGTCCGCTGCAGTGCCCCTATTGCTCCAACCCGCTGGATTTTGCCCGGCACGGCGAGGAACTGAGCACGGAGGAATGGATTCGTGTATTCCGTGAAGCACGGGACATGGGCGCCGCGCAATTGGGCTTTTCCGGTGGCGAGCCGCTGGTACGCCAGGACCTCGCCGAACTGATCAAGGCCGCCCGGGACATGGGCTACTACACCAACCTGATCACCTCCGGCATCGGCCTGACCGAGCAGAAGGTGCGTGACTTCAAGGTGGCCGGGCTGGACCATATCCAGATCAGCTTCCAGGCCGCCGACGAGGCGGTGAACAACATGCTCGCCGGTTCGCGCAAGGCCTTCGCCCAGAAACTCGCCATGGCCCGTGCGGTGAAAGCCCAGGGTTATCCGATGGTGCTGAACTTCGTCACCCATCGGCACAACATCGACCGGATCGCGCAGATCATCGAACTGTGCCTGGAGCTGGAAGCGGACTTCGTCGAATTGGCCACCTGCCAGTTCTATGGCTGGGCCGAACTGAATCGCGTCGGCCTGTTGCCCACCCGCGAGCAATTGCAGCGTGCCGAGCGCATCACCAACGAGTACCGCCAACGCCTTGAAGCCCAGGGCCACCCGTGCAAGCTGATCTTCGTCACCCCGGACTACTACGAAGAGCGTCCCAAGACCTGCATGAACGGCTGGGCCAACCTGTTTCTCGACATCACTCCCGACGGCACGGCCTTGCCTTGCCACAGCGCCCGGCAGTTACCGGTGCAGTTTCCCAATGTGCGCGAGCACAGCCTCTCGCACATCTGGAACGACTCGTTCGGCTTCAATCGTTTTCGCGGCGATGACTGGATGAAGGAGCCATGCCGCTCCTGCGATGAAAAGCACAAGGACCTGGGCGGGTGTCGCTGCCAGGCTTTCATGCTGACCGGCGATGCCAGCAATGCCGACCCGGTGTGCAGCAAGTCTGCGCACCACGGCGTGATCCTCAAGGCCCGGGAGGAAGCGCAGGCACCGGGGTTGGGGATCGAACACCTCACGTTGCGTAATGCGAAGGCTTCGCAGCTGATCTATCGCGGATAGTTCTAGCGCCGCAGATCCCCTGTGGGATCTGTTACAGCCCGGGCAGTGCTGTTCTTTGGTCTGATTGCATTCACAGCTGGATGGTTTAGTGTGGTTTCTACCTTCCAAAACAATAAAAACAGGCTTTCCAATGAGCCAGAGTCTCAACCAGCTGCGTAAGTTCGTTTCACCTGAAATCATCTTCGGTGCCGGTAGCCGGCACAGTGTCGGCAATTACGCCAAGACCTTTGGCGCACGCAAGGTCCTGGTGGTCAGTGATCCCGGCGTGATTGCCGCTGGCTGGGTCGCCGATGTCGAAGCCAGCCTGCAAGCCCTGGGTATCGAGTATTGCCTTTACAGTGATGTCTCGCCCAACCCTCGGGTCGAAGAGGTAATGCTCGGTGCCGAGATGTACCGGGAAAACCACTGCGACGTGATCGTCGCCGTCGGTGGTGGCAGCCCGATGGACTGCGGCAAAGGCATCGGTATCGTCGTTGCCCATGGCCGCAGCATTCTCGATTTCGAGGGTGTGGACACCATCCGCGTGCCCAGCCCGCCGCTGATCCTGATTCCGACCACCGCCGGCACCTCGGCGGACGTCTCGCAGTTCGTGATCATTTCCAACCAGCAGGAACGCATGAAGTTCTCCATCGTCAGCAAGGCGGTGGTGCCGGACGTTTCGCTGATCGACCCGGAAACCACCCTGAGCATGGACCCGTTCCTGTCGGCCTGTACCGGCATTGACGCGTTGGTGCATGCCATCGAAGCCTTCGTGTCCACCGGCCACGGGCCGCTGACCGACCCCCATGCGCTGGAGGCGATGCGCCTGATCAATGGCAACCTGGTGCAAATGATCGCCAACCCGACGGACATCGCCCTGCGCGAGAAGATCATGCTCGGCAGCATGCAGGCCGGGCTGGCGTTCTCCAACGCCATCCTTGGTGCCGTGCATGCCATGTCCCACAGCCTCGGCGGCTTTCTCGATCTGCCCCACGGCCTGTGCAACGCGGTCCTTGTCGAGCACGTGGTGGCCTTCAATTACAACTCGGCGCCAGACCGCTTCAAGGTGATCGCCGAGACGTTGGGCATCGACTGCCGAGGCCTGAATCACCGGCAGATCTGCGGGCGCCTGGTCGAACACCTGATCGCCCTCAAGCACGCCATCGGCTTTCACGAAACCCTTGGTTTGCATGGCGTCAGGACCTCGGATATTCCGTTCCTGTCGCAGCATGCGATGCACGACCCGTGCATCCTGACCAACCCGCGCGAATCCAGCCAGCGTGATGTCGAGGTCGTCTATGGCGAAGCCCTCTGACGAGCAACAACGGGCCCTGGCCGGGCTGCTGGGGCTGGGCAGCCACTCGGCGCGCAAGAGTCATTACCCGGAACTGGCCGCGCGCCTGGATGATCTGGAAGCCGAGCGTAATCGCTACAAGTGGCTGTTCGAAAACGCGGTGCACGGCATCTTCCAGGCCAGCCTGCACGACGGCATGCGCGCCGCCAACCCGGCACTGGCACGCATGCTCGGTTACCAGGACCCGCAGGAGGTGCTGTTCTCCCTGACTGACCTGGGCAGCACCCTGTTCGTCGACGGCGCGCAGGAGCTGGAAAGCATTGGCGAAATCCTCCGGCACCAGCGCAGCCTGCACGGCTATGAAACCCGTTTGCGGCGCAAGGACGGCAGTCACCTGGATGTATTGATGAACCTGCTGCTCAAGCCCGGCCAGGAGGGGCTGGTGGAAGGGTTCGTCTCCGATATCACTGAGCGCAAACTGGCCCAGCGACGCCTGCAGCAACTCAATGACGAACTGGAGCAGCGCGTCGTGGCGCGCACCGATGAATTGCTCGAGGCCAACCGTAACCTTCAGCAGCAGATCACCCAGCGTAAACAGATCGCCAAGGCCTTGCGCGACGCCCGCGATGCCGCCGAGGCCGCCAATCACAGCAAGGACAAATACCTCGCCGCCGCCAGCCACGACCTGCTGCAACCGCTGAACGCCGCGCGGTTGCTGATCTCGACCTTGCGTGAACGCAAATTGCCGGAAGCCGAACAGGTGCTGGTGGAGCGCACTCACCAGGCCCTGGAAGGGGCCGAAGACCTGCTGACGGATCTGCTCGACATTTCCCGGCTCGACCAGGCCGCGGTCAAACCGGACGTTGCGTTGTACCGCCTCGACGAACTGCTCGGGCCGCTGGTGTCGGAGTTCCAGTCTGTCACCCAGGCGGCCGGCTTGAACCTGCGGGTGCGCATGGCCGATTACGCCATCAGTACCGACTTGCGCCTGATGACGCGGATCCTGCGCAACTTCCTCAGCAATGCCTGCCGCTACACCGATGAAGGCAGCATCCTGCTGGCGGCAAGGCGTCGGGGCGAGATGTTGCGCCTGGAGGTCTGGGACACCGGGCGTGGCATCGCCGCCGACCGGCTCGATTCGATCTTCCTCGAGTTCAACCAGCTGGACGTCGGCCGCGCCGCCGACCGCAAGGGCGTGGGCCTGGGGCTGGCGATTGTCGAGCGCATCGCCAAGATCCTTGGCTACAGGATCGGCGTGTACTCGTTACCGGGGCGGGGTTCGATGTTCAGCATCGAGGTGCCGATATCCGACGAGGTTCCGCTGCCCGTGAGCCAGGCGGTGCCACAACCGGGCACCGGCAACCCGCTGCCGGGCCGCCGTTTACTGGTGATCGACAACGAAGTGAGCATTCTCGACAGCATGAGCGCGTTGCTCGGGCAGTGGGGCTGTGACGTCCTGGTCGCCACCGATGAAGAGGCTGCGCTGGCGGCGCTGCGCGGGCAGGCGCCGGAACTGATTCTGGCGGACTATCACCTCGATCACGGGGTGGTCGGCTGTGATGTGGTGCGACATTTGCGCGAGCATTTTCACCAGGACATTCCCGCGGTGATCATTACCGCCGACCGCACCGACCATTGTCGGCGTGCGTTGCAGCGACTCAACGCACCCTTGCTGAACAAACCGGTGAAGCCCGGCAAGTTGCGAGCGGTGTTGAGTCAATTGTTGGGGGTATCTGCCTGAAGCGGCCGGTACTGCAGGGTGAAGCCCAGTTCGGTGGATTGACCCTGTTCCAGCAAACGCAACCCTGGCCGGCCGGGCAGGTGGTGCGCGTTGACCGGGTGGCTCACCGGTTCGATGCAGAAAAACCCCAGGCCCACAGGGCAGTAGAGCAGGTAGTAGTCGCTGCCGGTGGCCTGGCAGTCGAGCGCGTAACCAAGATCCGCTTGCTCGATCAGGCAGTGGCCGTTCCATTCGCAGAAACTGTTGTCCACCAGGGATTGTGGCAATGCCTTCAGTTGCTGGAAATCCCACTCGACCGGCAATGCGCCGAGTTCGGTCGGCAGTTTTGCCCCGTCGCACATCCACACATGCCGGGCGGGCGCCTGTAGGCGGGTGTTCGGTGTGCGCGGCAGGTACGGATGCAGTCCCAGGCCATGCCACGCAGCGTGTTCAGCCAGGTGCGTGACGTGCAGTTCGATGCTCAGCTTGCCCGCGCTCAAATGGAAACGTTGCCGGGCGCGATAAGCGAAGGGGGTTGTGCTGTCGAGTTGCAGGAGCACTTCATTTTTCGACCGCGAAACCACGTCCCACGCCTGCTGCCAGGCGCTGCCGTGAATCGGCAGGGGATCGGTGAGGCTGTTGGGCGCCAGTGCCAGCCAGCCATCGGGGCAATCGAAACCGCCATCGGCGATACGGTTGGACCAGGGGATCAAGGGAAAACAGCCGAGCTTGCCGGGCAGGCCGGTGTTCAGGGCATGAGCATCAGCGTGTCGCAACAAGGGCTGGCCAGTGCTGCGCACGGTCCAGTTGACGAGGCTGGCGCCGAGTTCCGGGGCGAGGGTGAGGTGGGTGAATTCGTCTTCGAGTTGCAGAAGGTTCATGGTTTATCGATTCGCGTTCAATGGTGGAAAAGATCGCAGCCTGCGGCAGCTCCTACAGGAAACCGTGTCCGACGCAGGAGCTGCCGAAGGCTGTGATCTTTTTAAGGGTTTACAACACCAAATGCGGCAACCACAGCGACAGTGCCGGAATGTAGGTCACGGCCAACAGCACCAGGAACAGCACGCCGTAGAACGGCAGCAGGGCTTTGACGGTGGACTCAATGCTGACTTTACCCACGGCTGACCCCACAAAGAGTACCGCACCCACCGGCGGTGTAATCAAACCAATGCCCAGGTTCACCAGCATGATCATGCCGAACTGCACCGGATCCACGCCAATGCCGAGGATCACCGGCATCAGGATCGGCGTGAGAATCAGGATCAACGGCGCCATGTCCATGACCGTACCGAGCAACAGCAGCATGACGTTGATGCACATCAGGATCACGTAGCGGTTGTCCGACAGGGTCAGGAAAAGCGTGGTGATCTTCGCCGGGATCTGCATCAGGGTCATGATGTAGCCGAAGCTGGCGGCGAAACCGATCAGGATCATCACGATCGAAATCGTGCGCACGGTGCGGTGCATCAGTTTGGGCAGTTCGCTCCATTTGTAGTCGCGGTAGATGAACATGGTCACGAAGAACGACCACAGCACGGCAATCGCCGCCGACTCGGTGGCGGTGAAAATACCCGACAGGATGCCGCCGAGGATGATCACCATCGCCATCAGGCCCCACAACGCTTCGCCGCAGATCTTCAGCGCTTCGCGCATCGGGATGACTTCGCCTTTCGGGTAGTCGCGCTTCTTGGCGAAGATCAGGCACAGCACCATCAGGCACGCGCTCATCAACAGGCCCGGCACCACACCGGCCATGAACAGCGAGGCAATCGACACCGTGCCGCCGGCGGCCAGGGAGTAGAGCACCGAGTTGTGGCTGGGTGGTGTCAGCAGCGCTTGCACCGAACCGCTGACGGTCACTGCCGTGGCGAATTCCCGGGGATAACCACGGCGTTCCATTTCCGGAATCAGCACCGAACCGACCGAGGCGGTGTCCGCCACCGAGGAGCCGGAGATCGCGCCAAAGAAGGTCGAGGCCATGATATTGACCAGCGACAAGCCGCCACGCACGAAGCCCACCAGCACCCCGGCGAACGCCACCAGGCGCCGGGACATGCCGCCCTCGGCCATGATCGCGCCCGCCAGGACGAAGAACGGAATCGCCAGCAGGGAGAACTTGTTCACGCCCCCGGCCACCTGGATCATCAGGGCCTGGAACGGGATGTCGATCCACCACGCGCCGATCAGTGCGGCAAACCCCAGGGCGTAGGCGACCGGCATGCCGATCAGGATCAACGCGATAAAACTGCCCAACAGAATTAAAGCGTCCATTCAGGCAGCCCCTTCGTTTTCTTCAACGAGGTCGAAACGCACGACCCGACGGTTGCTCTGGTCACCGAGCAAGAGTTTTTCCAGGACAAACACCAGCGTCAGCACGCCGCCAATCGGAATCGGCATGTAGGTGATGCCCACGCGCAGGGTCGGCAGGGCGCTCATGAACTGGTTCCAGGTGGACATGCACAGCTTGCTGCCCCAGATGGCCATGAACAGGCAGATGGTTGCCATCAACAGTTGCGCGGCAATGGCCGCGGCCTTGCGCAGGTTCGGCGCAAGGCGATCGGTGAGCATCGCCACCGCCATGTGCGAACCGGACCGGTAGCTGGCGGCGGCGCCGATGAAGGTGAACACCATCATCAGCAGGATAGCGGTGGGCTCCGGCCAGCTGGAGCCGGTACCGAGCACGTAACGGGCAAAAACGCCCCAGGGGATCATCAGGGAAATGGCCAGGACCGACAGGCCGGCAACCCAGATGCAGGCCATGTAAATCCTGTCGTTGATACGCAGCAGCAGATTCTTCATCGGGTTCCACCGTAACCGGGCGCGCACTGACGTACACCAACGTCAGCGGCGCCGGGCCTTTCTTGAATGCAGGGAGGGTTACTGAACGGCTTCGATGCGCTTGATCAGGTCGGCGTAGGGCGCGCCGTATTTCTCGCGGATCGAGGCGGTGGCCTCGTAGAAAGGTTTCTTGTCGACGGTGATGAACTCGACGCCGGCGGCCTTGAGTTTCTCTTCGCTGCTGGCCGATTTCGCATCCCACAGGGTGCGTTCCTGGGCCTGGGCCGCCTTGGCGGTTTTCTTCACCAGGGCCTGCTGCTCGGGGGTGAGCTTTTCCCAGGTGATTTTTGACATGACGATCGGCTCGGGCAGGATCAGGTGGCCGGTCAGGCTGTAGTACTTGGCGTTCTGGTAGTGGTTGTGTTCGAGCAGGGTCGGCGGGTTGTTTTCCGCGCCGTCGATCACGCCGGTCTGCAGGGCGCTGAAGATTTCGCCGGTGTCCATCGCGATACCGTTGCCGCCCATGGCGTTGATGGTTTCGATGAACATCGGATTGCCTTGCACGCGGATCTTCATGCCCTTGAGGTCTTCAAGGCTGCGTACCGGTTTCTTGGTGTAGAGGTTGCGCGTACCGCCGTCCATCCAGGCCAGGGCGACCAGGTTGAATTCGGAGTTGGTGATCTTGTCGAGGATTTCATCGCCCACCGCACCGTCGATGACCTTGCGCATATGCGCCTGGTCACGGAACACGAACGGCATGTTGAACACGTTCACGTCCGGCACCACCGGCCCGACGATGCCGAGGCTGACCCGGGCCATCTGCACGGCACCGACCTGGGCCTGTTCGACCACTTCTTTTTCCGAGCCGAGCACGCCACCGGCGAACATCTTGAAGGTCAGCGCGCCATTGCTGTCGGCCACCAGGGTTTTGCCCAGTTGCTCTTCAGCCACCACGGTCGGGTAACCGGCGGGGTGGATGTCGGCGAATTTGATTTCCAGTGCCTGGGTGGCACTGCTGAGGGAGAAGGCTAATGGAAGTGCAGCGGCGAGCAAGGTGCGTTTGAAGTCCATGGGGGTGTCTCCAGTTTTATTGTTTTTTTTTATTCAAGGCACAGCGATGCAGCGGGAGCGCTTTTCTTTCGAGAAGGTCAGTCGTTGAACAGGGGTTCGGGTAAGCCTTTTACTCCGGGGGCTAGGGCGAACACGCCACCGGCCAGTGATTGCCGGTCATGGTCGTCGCCGGGGCGGATCGAGGTCACGAACAGTGTGTCCAGTCGAGGGCCACCGAAGGCGCACATGGTGGGTTTTTTCACCGGTACGGCGAGGGAACGGTCAAGTCGGCCATCGGGGGTAAAACGGTGGATCAAGCCAGCGTCGTTGGCGCAAATCCAGTAGCAGCCATCGGCGTCGACCGCTGCGCCGTCGGGGCGACCTTCATACTGGTTCATGTCCACGAACACGCGGCGATTCGAAGGCGTACCGGTGTCGATGTCATAGTCGAAGGCCCAGATCTGCTGGACCTGAGGGTGAGAGTCGGACAGGTACAGGGTGCGTCCGTCCGGGCTGAAGCCCAGGCCGTTGGGCACGATGAAACCGCTCAGTCGCGCGTCGAGTGGCCCGGGTTGCCCGGCGCTGTAGCGATACAACGCCCCCTCGGCAGCGTTGGCGCCCATGTTCAGCACCATGCTGCCGGCCCAAAAACGTCCCTGACGGTCACAGCGGCCGTCGTTCAAACGCATGTCGGTGCGGACATGCTCGATCTGGGCCAGCGGTTCACTGTCGAGGCTGCCGTCGTGGCGCGGATGCAGGCGGAAGAACCCGCTCTCCATGCCGGCGACCCAGCCGCCGTCCCGGTGACGGGCGATGCAAGCGAGCATCTGCGGGGTTTTCCAGGCATCCACTTGCCCGGTGTCGGCACTCCAGCGCTGTAAACCGCCAGCGGGAATATCGACCCAGTACAGCGCGTTTTCCTCAGACACCCAGACCGGGCTTTCACCGACCGCGTTGCGGGCGTCGACAATCAGTTCAGCTTGCA
Source organism: Pseudomonas monachiensis (assembly GCF_047345015.1). Lineage (NCBI taxonomy): Bacteria > Pseudomonadati > Pseudomonadota > Gammaproteobacteria > Pseudomonadales > Pseudomonadaceae > Pseudomonas > Pseudomonas monachiensis. The sequence continues at coordinate 3,376,961 of NZ_CP178857.1, read as the reverse complement.
TGGCAACTCATTCCCTTGGTTTTTGTCGGGGGCAAGCAACGCGCGAAGGCTCAGTCACCGAAAGGCCCGGCTGCGCAGAAGGCGCCGCCCTGATAGAGCCGCGCCGGGTCATCGGCGGCGGGCATCGGCTGGGCTTCGACTTTTTCGCGGAACACTTCGGAGCTGTCCTGCGGGGCAAAACCCAGGGCCGTGGCATAACGGTTGTCCCACCAGATCTCCTTGTTGTCGGACATGCCATAGACCACGGTGTGGCCTACATTCGGGGTGTACAGGGCGCGCTCGAGCAGTTGGGTCAGGTCGCCGAAGCTCAGCCAGGTGCTCATCATCCGGCGGTTGTGCGGTTCCGGGAACGACGAGCCGATACGCACGCTGACGGTCTCGATGCCATAGCGGTCGAAGTAGAAGGTGGCCATGTCTTCGCCGTAGGACTTGGACAAGCCGTAGTAACTGTCCGGGCGGCGAGGGGAGTGGGCATCGATGACTTCGTCCTGGCTGTAGAAACCGATCACGTGGTTGGAGCTGGCGAAGATCACTCGTTTCACACCGTGGCGGCGCGCGGCTTCGTAAATGTGGAACACGCCGCAGATGTTGGCGCCGAGGATCTCTTCGAACGAGCGCTCGGTCGACACCCCGCCGAAGTGCAGGATCGCATCCACGCCTTCGACCAGTTGATGCACGGCTTGCTTGTCGGCCAGATCACACGGCACGACTTCTTCTCGGTCATCGATGGCTGGCGCAATGTCGGCGATGTCCGACAGGCGAATCACATTGGCGTAGGGGCGCAGGCTTTCGCGCAGGACTTTCCCTAGGCCACCGGCGGCGCCGGTCAGCAGCAGGCGATTGAAAGGGATGCGGGCGGTTGTGGTGGTCGTCATGGGAATCCTGGACAAACAGTTGTTGTTATTGGTTCGTTGTAGGTTGTCGTATGACTGTGCTGAGTATCATTAGGGTTTCCGGCTCTTGTCAACGCGACATTGGTTGAAAATGACGGAGGGTCGTTTCCTTTGGCTGAACCAAGCCGCACGCACTGAAATACCATCCACAGGGGGGTTACAGCAGGCTGATCGGATAGCTGATGAAAATCCGGTTCTCATCGAATTCGTTGGTGCTGAAGCTCTTGCGAATCGTTGCGTTACGCCATTTCAAGTTGAGGTTTTTCAACGCACCACTCTGCACGGTGTAGGCCAGCTCCGATTCGCGGCCCCATTCCTCGCCGTCGGTAATTTTCCCGGTGTGCACGTTGTCACCGCTGATGTAGCGGTTCATCAGGGTCAGGCCGGGGACGCCGAGCGCTGCGAAGTTGTAGTCGTGGCGCACCTGCCAGGATTTCTCCCGGGCGTTGTCATAGCTGGAGTTGTAGCTGTCGTTGGCCAGGGTGCCGCCGCTGGTGCCGTTGACCCGCATCCAGACGTCATCGCCGGTGAGTTTTTGCAGGCCGACGTAGAAAGTGTTGCCGCCATATTTGGCCGAGAGCAGGGCGAACGCGGTCTTGTTGTCGAGGTCACCGGCCAGCGCGCTGCCGTCCTCCTTGCCGATGAAGTAGCCGAGGTTGGCGCCCAGGGTCCAGTCGCCCAGGGGCTGGCTGTGGGTCAGGTTGAAGTATTGCTGCTGGTAAATGTCACTGAGTTCCGAGTACCAGACACCGACCTGCGTGCGCTTTTCATTGAACGCATATTCACCGCCGCCGAAGTTGAAACGGTCCGAGGTGAACGCCGCTTTACCGTTCATGAACATGTCTTCCATGCTCGCGTCGTTACGCGGGCTGTTTTTCTGGAATTGACCGCCATAGAGCGTCAGGCCGCTGATTTCGCTGGAGGTCACCTGAGCGCCCTGGAAGGTCTGCGGCAGCGAGCGGCCATCGTCGGAACGCAGGATCGGCAGCACCGGCATCCATTCACCGACCTTCAATTCGGTTTTCGAGATCTTGCCTTTGAGCGCCACGCCGAGCCGGCCGAAATTGTCGGCGGGGCGGCCGTCGTCGTGGATCGGCAACAGTTGGGTGCCGCCGCTGCCTTTGCCGCCATCGAGCTTCTGCGAGTACAGGCCCAGCACATCGACACCGAAGCCCACAGGACCCTGGGTGAAACCGGAGCGGGCATCGAGAATGAAGTTCTGCGTCCACTCTTCAGCCTTGCCCTGGGGGTAGGCCGGGTTGGTGTAGTTGCGGTTGATGTAGGCGTTGCGCAGGTTCAACGTGGCCTTGGCGTCGTCGGTGAAACCTTCGGCCTGGCAGGTGATGGGCAGGACGAGGGCCAGGCCGCTGCAGCCGATCAGGCTGAGAGAATGGCGACGGGTGAGGGTAGGCCGTGAACTACGGATTGACGAATTGCGGGCGAGCTTGCTCACTGTGACGCTCCCTTTCTTTTTTGTTTTTATTGTTTGTCATACGTCATCGTACAACATTGGCGGCGATTATTTACAGGCCGCTTCAGTGTTGTCAATCGGAAGTTATACGATGACCTGTCTGGCAGATGGGGAGTGAAATGTTTGGTTTGACTCTGTCGCCGCGAGCTAGAGCGGATGCTAGTCTTGCTCAACGTTGGGGTCGGGGATCCGCATGGGCAATCACAAGATCGAGATACGTCGCAGTAACGTCGAAAAAATCCTGCTGGGGGCGGAAAAAGTCTTCGCTGAAAAGGGCTTCGGCAGCACCGCCATGGCCGACATCGCCGCTGAAGTGCAACTGCCGCGTTCCAACCTGCACTACTACTTCAGCACCAAGACCGAGTTGTACAGCGCCGTGCTGTTCGACTTGCTGGAAGTCTGGAAGCAGGACGCGCTGTGCTTCGAGATGTTCGATGACCCGCGCGTGGTACTCAGCAGCTACATCCGCGCCAAGATGAACCATTCCCGCAGCCGGCCGTATGGCTCGAAAGTCTGGGCCAACGAAATCATCCATGGCGCGCCGACCCTCGGCGAAGCGCTGGATGCGAGCCTGTACGACTGGGCCAAGATGAAGGAAGCGAAAATCCGCCAGTGGGTGGAGGACAAACGCATCCTGCCGGTGGAGCCCTCGAGCCTGCTGTACATGATCTGGGCCTCGACCCAGCACTACGCCGACTTCGATCACCAGGTGAACATTCTCAACGATCATCAGCCACTGTCGGACATGCAGTTCGAAAAGGCGGTGCAGACGGTGACGAGCGTGATTTTGCGGGGGATCGGGTTGGAGCCTTGAGATCTTACAGGCAGAAAAGATCGCAGCCTTCGGCAGCTCCTACAAAGAAATGCGTCCCCTGTAGGAGCTGCCGAAGGCTGCGATCTTTTGATCTTATAATTCAAACCACGACGTGATACGGATTCCTCGGATCATGATTCCAGTCCAGGAACGGCTTGCCGGTCTCCACCGGCACCATCTCGATGCAGTCCTGTACCGGGCAGGTGATCTGGCACAGGTTGCAGCCTACGCACTCCTCATCGATCACTTGATACTTGTGGGTGCCGTCCGCTTGCTTGAGGCTGGCCACGGCCTGGTGCGAGGTGTCCTCACACGCGATATGGCAACGACCGCAACCAATACACGCCTCCTGATCGATTTTCGCGATCACCTGGTAGTTGATGTCCAGGTACTTCCAGTCTGTGGTGTTGGCCACCGCGCGGCCGGAAAACTCCGAAATGCTGGCATAGCCCTGACTGTCCATCCAGCGTGACAAACCGTCCTTCATCTCTTCGACAATCCGGAAACCATGCAACATCGCTGCCGTGCACACCTGCACCGAGCCACTGCCCAGGGCGATGAATTCCGCGGCGTCGCGCCAGTTGCCGATACCGCCGATGCCGCTGATCGGCAGGCCCTGGGTCTGCGGGTCGCGGGCGATTTCGGCGACCATGTTCAAGGCAATCGGCTTGACCGCCGAGCCGCAGTAACCGCCGTGGGTGCTTTGGCTGCCGACCATGGGGTTGGCGACCATGCGTTCGAGGTTGACGCTGGTGATCGAATTGATGGTGTTGATCAACGACACCGCATCGGCACCGCCTCGGTGGGCGGCACGGGCGGCGACGCGGATGTCGGTGATGTTCGGCGTGAGCTTGACGATCACCGGCAACGAGCAATACGTCTTGCACCAGCGGGTGACCTGTTCCACGTATTCCGGCACCTGGCCGACCGCTGCGCCCATGCCGCGCTCCGGCATGCCGTGGGGGCAACCGAAGTTCAGCTCGATGCCGTCGGCGCCGGTGGCTTCCACCAGTGGGAGGATGTGTTTCCAGGACTCTTCGACGCAAGGCACCATCAAGGACACAATCAGCGCGCGGTCCGGCCAGTCCTTTTTGACCTGGGTGATTTCCCGCAGGTTGATCTCCAGCGAGCGGTCAGTGATCAACTCGATGTTGTTAAAGCCCAGTACCTCCCGGTTAGCCCCGAAGTGCGCCGAGTAGCGCGACGACACGTTCACCGCCGCCGGGTCCTCACCCAGGGTTTTCCAGACCACGCCGCCCCAGCCGGCCTCGAAGGCGCGGACCACGTTGTAGGCCTTGTCGGTCGGCGGCGCGGAGGCCAGCCAGAATGGATTGGGTGCTTTGATGCCGGCGAAGACAATCGACAGATCGGCCATTTACGCAGCCTCCACGTTGAGCATCAGTTGAGCATTGATCGCCTCGGCGGCGCGCTTGCCATGCTGCACGGCTTGCACGGTGAGGTCTTGATCGAGGCTGGTGCAGTCACCGCCGGCATACACGCCGGGGATGCTGGTGCGCAGGTTTTCATCGACTTCGATGCGCTCGCCCTGACGCTTGAGTTCCCGGGCCAGCGGATCGCTGAGGGCGCTGCCGTCGAAGGCCTGGCCGATGGCTTTGAAGATCGCGTCGGCGGCCAGTTCGAAGGTTTCACCGGTGGTTTGCAGGCGACCTTCCACCAGATGAGTGCGGGCGAAACGCATGCCGCGCACGCGGCCCTGGTCATCGAGCAGCACTTCTTCGGGTTGTGCCCAGGTCATCAGCCGCACCTGATTGGCCTTGGCAATCTCCTGTTCGTGATGGGTGGCCCCCATGTCCTCGACGCCACGGCGATACACCAGATTCACATCGTGGGCACCGAGGCGGGCCATTTGCACCGCCATGTCGATGGCGGTGTTGCCCGCGCCTAGGACAATGCAGTGGTCGGCCAGGGGCAGTTGGCTCAGGTCATCGGCCTGGCGCAGTTCGCGAATGTAATCGGTGGCGGCGAGCAGGCCGGGCGCGTCTTCGTGGGCCAGGCCCAGTTGTTTGCTGGCATCGAGCCCGAGGCCGAGGAACACCGCGTCGAACTGTTGGTGCAGTTCGCTGAGGGTCAGGTTGTCCCCGAGTTTTTGCCCGTGGCGGATTTCAATCCCGCCAATCTGCAACAGGAACTCAAGCTCCTTTTGCGCGTAGTCATCCACCAGTTTGTATTTGGCGATCCCGTACTCGTTGAGGCCGCCAGCCTTCTCCCGCGCCTCGAAGATCACCACGTCATGCCCGTGCATGGCGCTGCGGTGGGCGCAGGACAAACCGGCCGGACCGGCACCGACCACGGCGATGCGTTTGCCGGTGGCGGCAGCACGCTGGAACGGGTGCGTGCTGAAGTGGGCGTTGTCCACGGCGTAGCGTTGCAACAGGCCGATCATGACCGGCGCGCATTCGTGAGCGTTGTTGCGCACGCAGGCTTGCTGGCAAAGAATTTCCGTCGGGCACACCCGGGCGCAACTGCCGCCGAGGATGTTGGCCGAGAGGATCTTCTGCGCGGCGCCTTGCACGTTGTCCTGCGCAATGTTGCGGATGAATGAGGGAATGTCGATTTCGCTCGGACAGGCATTCACGCAGGGCGCGTCGTAGCAATACAGGCAGCGCGAGGCTTCCAGGTGCGCCTGGCGCTCGTTGAGCGGCGGCGCCAGATCGGTGAAGTGGCCGGCGAGGGCGGCCGCATTCTCTTGGGGATGCGGGAGGTGGTCCAGGGTCTTGATCACGGTTTTGGCCTCACGGTTATTTGAGGTGCTGCCTCTGAATGGGCATTATTTGAATCTTGCTCAGTCCCCCCCGTAGGAGCTGCCGAAGGCTGCGATCTTTTGATTTTGCTTTTTTAGATCAAAGTCAAAAGATCGCAGCCTTCGGCAGCTCCTACAGAGGGATGGGTCGTTCTCAGCGTTTCACAGCAACCGGCTTGTGCAACTCAGCCCGCTTGCTCAGCAAATCAAACACCGCCGGGTACGCCGGCCGTTCGATGTAGCGCCCGGCGCCACGCTCGGCCCGCAGGTCGCCGTCGGCCCAGACCACGCGGCCCTGGCTGATGGTGTGGCTGGGCACGCCGCGCACGGTCTTGCCTTCGAAGATGTTGAAGTCCACCTGCTGATGGTGGGTCTTGGCGGAAATGGTCCGCGTGCCTTGCGGGTCCCATAGCACCAGGTCGGCATCGGCACCCACGCGTATCGAGCCTTTGCGTGGGTAGAGGTTGAAGATCTTCGCTGTGTTGGTGGAGGTCAGCGCGACGAATTGCTGCATCGAAAAGCGTCCGCTGTTCACGCCTTCCTCCCACAACACGGCCATGCGGTCTTCGATGCCGGCGGTGCCGTTGGGGATCTTGCTGAAGTCGTCGCGGCCAGCGGCTTTTTGCTCGGCGCAGAAGCAGCAGTGATCGGTGGCGGTGGTGTGCAGGTTGCCTGACTGCAGGCCATGCCAGAGCGCCTCTTGATGGCCGCGAGGACGGAACGGCGGGCTCATCACGTAACCGGCGGCGGTTTGCCAGTCCGGATCGCGGTAGACGCTGTCGTCCAGCAGCAGGTGCCCGGCCAGCACTTCGCCGTAGACCGGCTGGCCCTTGCCCCGGGCGTAGGTGATTTCGTCCAGGGCTTCCTTGGTCGAGACGTGGACCAGGTACAGCGGCGTGCCCAGGGTTTCGGCGATGCGGATCGCCCGGCTCGCGGCTTCGCCTTCAACCTGGGAAGGACGCGACAGGGGATGCGCTTCCGGCCCGGTGATGCCCTGGGCCATCAGCTTGCGTTGCAGGTGATACACCAGTTCACCGTTTTCCGCGTGAACGGTCGGCACTGCGCCCAATTCCAGGCAGCGTTCGAAACTCGCCACCAGGGTGTCATCGGCGGCCATGATCGCGTTCTTGTAGGCCATGAAATGCTTGAAGCTGTTGACGCCGTGCTGGCTGACCAGCTCGGCCATTTCCTCGCGGACCTGTTCGCTCCACCAGGTGATGGCGACGTGAAAGCCGTAGTCCGACGCCGACTTCTCGGCCCAGCCGCGCCACTGATGGAAGGCTTCGAGCAAGGATTGCTGCGGGTTGGGAATCACGAAGTCGATGATTGAGGTGGTACCGCCGGCCAGTCCCGCCGCCGTACCGCTGAAGAAGTCTTCGCTGGCCACTGTGCCCATGAAGGGCAGTTGCATGTGGGTGTGCGGGTCGATGCCGCCGGGCATCAGGTATTGGCCGCTGCCGTCGAGCACTTCGGCGCCTGCGGGTACATCGAGATTTTCGCCGATGGCCTTGATCACGCCGTCTGCGCAATACACATCGGCGCGATAACTTTCATCATGGGTAATAAGGGTGGCGCCACGGATCAACAGAGACATTCCGAGTTCCTCGCAGGCAATGACCGGCTTATGCCGGTTCTAGATGTTCTATTTAAAAAACAGCCCGGCCAGATTGATTCCTGTCAGTACTGTCAGGATTAAACGCTAGCTGCAGTTTTACGAATCGGCAAGAATATTTTTTATAAGCTTATTCTGTTACTAACTTATTGATATTTAAGTATTAAATTTAAGAATCACCAAAATGGTGAGGCTGTTCACCATTTTGACGCACTTGACAGGATCGAAAAATAGTCAAGATTTCTTATGTGAAATCAGCTGTTTGAGTATGGTCTATGGTTGATGCGCAGCCATTGAAAAAAAGATCAATGCACCAGTTTGAGTCCTGACTGTTTCGACAACTTGCCTGGCATTCGGCCTGAGTGGCCTGACAAATAGTCGAGTCAGCGAATAAAACTGATAAACATCAGTGGGTTGCAATGTGTTTATGGAACTGCCCGATGCGTATTCGGGGTACACGGCACGTTTATTGATGTCGCCAGCCCCCGATGAGCAACAATAATCAAAAGAACAGTGGAGCGGCCATGCAACAGATCAGATCGCAAGTGACCGAGCGCGACGGCTTGTTCGAGCTTGAAGCCGGCAGCGATGTCCTCGACAGTCCCCGTTACAACCACGACATTGCACCGACCAAGGTGCGCGAACGCACCTGGAACAAATGGCACATCACCGCGCTGTGGGTCGGCATGGCGATCTGCGTGCCGACCTACACCCTCGGTGGCGTGCTGACCGCGTACTTCGGCCTGTCCGTCGGTGAAGCGCTGCTGGCGATTCTGTTTGCCAACATCATCGTGCTGATTCCCCTGACGCTTAACGCCTTTCCCGGCACCAAGTACGGCATTCCCTTTCCGGTGTTGCTGCGCTCGTCCTTCGGCGTGCTCGGCTCCAATATTCCGTGCCTGATTCGCGCCCTGGTGGCGTGCGGCTGGTTCGGCATCCAGACCATGTTCGGCGGGCTGGCGATTCACCTGTTCCTCGGCTCGGTGTTCGAGGGCTGGAAGTCCCTGGGCGGCACCGGCGAGGTCATCGGCTTCATGGTGTTCTGGGCGCTGAACCTGTGGGTGGTGATTCGCGGCGCCGAGTCGATCAAATGGCTGGAAACCCTGTCGGCTCCGCTACTGGTGCTGGTGGGCGTAGGCCTGTTGGTCTGGGCCATGCCCAACGTGTCGATGACCGAATTGCTGGCAATTCCGGCCAAGCGTCCCGAAGGCGCCGGCGTGGCCAGCTACTTCGCCGCCGGGCTGACGGCGATGGTCGGCTTTTGGGCCACGCTGTCACTGAACATCCCGGACTTCAGTCGCTACGCGAAAAGCCAGAAGGACCAGATCGTCGGGCAGATCATCGGTTTGCCGCTGACCATGTTCCTGTTCGCGTCCCTCGGCGTGGTGATGACCGCCGCGTCGGTGAAACTGGTGGGGGTGACGGTGTCCGATCCGGTGACCTTGATCGGCCATATCCAGAGCCCCGTTTGGGTCGCACTGGCAATGGCGCTGATCATCATCGCCACGCTGTCGACCAATACCGCAGCCAACATCGTGTCGCCGACCAATGACTTCCAGAACATCGCGCCCAAGGCGATCAACCGCACCAAGGCAGTATTGCTCACCGGGTTTGTCGGGTTGGCATTGATGGCCCATGAGCTGCTGAAAAAACTGGGCCTGATTGTCTCGGACGTCAGTCTCGAAACCGTCTATTCCAACTGGTTGCTTGGCTATTCCAGCCTGCTGGGGCCGATCGCCGGGATCATGGTGGTGGACTATTTCCTGATCAAGAAACAGCAACTGGACCTTGCGGGCCTGTATCGCGATGACGTGTATCCGGCGTGGAACTGGAGCGGGTTCATCGCGTTTGGTGTGCCGGTGGTGCTGACGTTGTTGTCCCTGGGCAGCGATGCGTTCAGCTGGTTCTACAGCTATGGCTGGTTTACCGGCTCGGCGCTGGGTGGGGTTATTTATTATGGGTTGAGTGTGATGCGGCCCAGCCCGTCTGTTGCGAAATCTGCGGTGTGAACACCGGCCCCATCGCGAGCAAGCTCGCTCCCACAGGTCTTGTGAACACCCGAGAACCCTGTGGGAGCGGGCTTGCTCGCGAAGACGGCCGCACAAACACCAACAAATTGCCTGAAGAAACACACAAGAACAGCCTGAGGAGATCATCATGAACGCGGCCGTAGACGTTCTGCAGTCCAGCCATCAGCACATCAACCGCGACCGCCTGTGGCAATCGCTCATGGAACTGGCCAGGCTCGGCGCCACGGTCAAGGGCGGCGTGTGTCGCCTGGCCCTGACCGACCTCGACCGCCAGGCCCGGGACATCTTCGTCAAGTGGTGTGAGGAGGCCGGCTGCACCGTCAGCATCGACGCTGTCGGCAATATCTTCGCCCGTCGTCCCGGGCGCAATCCCGACCTGCCACCGGTGATGACCGGCAGTCACATCGACACCCAGCCCACCGGCGGCAAGTTCGATGGCTGCTTCGGGGTGCTGGCGGGCGTCGAAGTGCTGCGCACCCTCAATGATCTGAACATCGAAACCGAAGCGCCGCTGGAAGTGGTGGTCTGGACCAACGAGGAAGGCTCGCGCTTCGCCCCGTGCATGATGGGTTCCGGCGTGTTCGCGGAAAAATTCACCCTCGAGGAAACCCTGGCCAAGGTCGATGCCGAGGGTGTGACCGTGGGTGAAGCACTGAATGCCATTGGCTATGCCGGCCCACGCAACGTCAGCGGCCACAAAGTCGGTGCCTACTTTGAAGCTCACATCGAGCAAGGCCCGATCCTTGAAGACGAACACAAGACCATAGGCGTGGTCATGGGCGCCCTCGGGCAGAAATGGTTTGACCTCAAGTTGCGCGGTGTCGAAGCCCACGCCGGCCCGACCCCGATGCACCTGCGCAAGGACGCCCTGGTCGGCGCCGCGGTAATCGTCGGTGCGCTCAACCGCGCCGCCCTGAGCCACCAACCTCATGCCTGCGGCACCGTGGGTTGCCTGCAAGCCTATCCCGGCTCGCGCAACGTCATACCCGGCGAAGTGCGCATGACCCTGGACTTCCGGCACCTGGAACCGGCGCGCCTGGACTCGATGATCGCCGAAGTGCGCGAAGTCATCGAAACCACCTGCGAAGAACACGGCCTGACCTTCGAACTCACGCCAACGGCCGACTTCCCGCCGCTGTACTTCGACAAAGGCTGCGTCGAAGCCGTGCGCGGCGCCGCCCAAGGCCTGGGCCTGTCGCACATGGACATCGTCAGCGGCGCAGGCCACGACGCAATCTTCCTCGCCGAACTCGGCCCGGCCGGGATGATCTTCGTGCCCTGCGAAGGCGGCATCAGCCACAACGAAATCGAAAACGCCGCGCCGGATGACCTCGCGGCCGGTTGTGCGGTGTTGTTGCGGGCGATGCTGGCGGCTTCGGCGGCATTGGCTGCTTGATCAGCAAAAGATCGCAGCCTGCGGCAGCTCCTACAGGGGACGCATTCTCCGTAGGAGCTGCCGCAGGCTGCGATCTTTTGATCGTGATTCTTCAAACCCAAATGGCATCCCACAACGGATAATCCCCAATTCGCTTCACCAGCCCTGCGCGCAAGGGATTCATAACGATGTAGCGGGCAGCGTCTTTGATGTCTTCCTCTTTGCGCAGTGCCCGATCGTAGTAGCCGCGTTGCCACACTTGGCCTAAGTCTCCCAACATCAGATTGATCGACCGGCTGCTTCTGGATTTGATGCGACACATAAGCTCGGCCAATGTGCCTTGGTTCAGTTCGACCAACCAATGCAAATGGTCCGGCATCACTACCCAGGCCAAGGAATTTACGGTGGCGCTTTCATCGGCACTGCGCAGTTGACTGACAAGCTGACGTCCCAAATGAACGTCTGAGAACACCGGTCGACGTTGATGAGTGACTGCGGTCAGCAGATAGATACGCCCTGATTCGGAAACCCGAGCTTTACGCAGACGGCATCCTTTTGCAGCGATAGGCATTCCGTTGCCCTCTTTGAACGAGTGGATCATTGAACACTAGCCGAGAGTTTTCGCTCCATTTGCCCGAGGTTTTTCGGTTTGTTTCGAGTAACTTGAAAAGATCGCAGCCTGCGGCAGCTCCTACAGGGGATGCATTCTCCGTAGGAGCTGCCGCAGGCTGCGATCTTTTGATCTTCAACCCACCGCTACGACCTCAAGCTTTTCACTGATCGACAGATCCGCCGGGTGAATCGGTTTGCGCCGATGCCTGAGCATCCCGCCCTGGCGTTGATTCATCACCGCCGTCATCTCCGCGAGTATCGACAGCGCCACGTTTTCCGGTGCATCGCCACCCAGGTCGAGGCCCATCGGGTAATACAGGGCGCACGTGCCCGGACCGATTTCAGCCAGCAAGCGCTCCGTGCGCTCCTTCGGACCGAGTTGGCCAAGGTAGGCGGGCGCGGCTTGCAACAGTTGTCCGAGCCAGTGCCGGTCCTGGCAATAGCTGTGGGTCATCACGGTCACGGCGGCGCCGTCGGTCAGGGGGCGCAGGTCGAACGGGTTGTCGAGGCTGGCGAAGATCACCGCATCGGCCTGGGGGAAGCGTTCGGGGCGAGAGAAGTGGCTGCGACTGTCGATCACCGAGACGTGCCAGTTCAGCAGTTTGGCCATGCGCACCAAGGGCTGCGCGTCGTGGCCGGCACCGAAGATCACCAAACGAGGTGGCGGGGCGATGTATTCGAAAAACACTTCGACTTCACCACGGGCGTCGGTGTAGAGGCGTATCGATGATTTTTTTTGCGCCAGTGTCTTGCGCAGGTCCTGGCGAATCGCGATTTTCAATGGCAGGTTGCGCAGGGTGCCATCGGTGTCGGACAGCAGACGGTCACCGACCCGCGCCGAGGCATTGCGAGACGTGGCGATCACCGTGGCCATGGCGGCCGGTTGTTGACTGTCACGTACACGGCGCAGCAGTTCGATTGCAGGTGAAGGCGACTTTGCGTGCAGGCGTTCAAGCATGACGAATACCGTGCCGTTGCAACCCAGGCCAAAGGTCAGGGCGCTTTGCTCATCGTCCTCATCCTCGGTGGCGCCGGTGCTGTAGCGGCGCACCACGGGTTCGCCGGAGTCGGTCAGCCACCAGGCTTTTTTCGCCAGGTCCTGCTCCAGGCAACCGCCGCTGACGGTGCCGACGGTGCGGCCGTGCAGGGGAATGAGCATTCGTGCGCCGGGGCGGCGATAGGCCGAGCCTTCGACCTTGACCACGGTGGCGAGGATGGTTTCTTCGCCGGCCTGGGCGCCGGTGTCGATGGCTTGTAGAAGTTCATTGAGGCCGGACATGGCATCTCTTCCTGAAAATGAACGCGATCCTGTAGGAGCTGTCGAAGGCGGCGATCTTTTGACCTTGATCTTAAAAAAAGCAAAATCAAAAGATCGCAGCCTTCGGCAGCTCCTACAGGGGGATTTGTGTTGGTGGTGGGTCAGTCGTCCACGCTCATCAACTGCCGCACCCCATCCCACGCCTCGGCCCGCATCCGCTGCACATCCAGCCCCGGAATCACGCCGTTATCGACCACCACCCGGCCACCGACCAGGCTGTACTTCACCGCAATCGGTTCGCCCGCCACCACGGGCGCCACGGCAATGTCGTGGAAGCCGAAGAAGCGCGGATGGTCCAGACCGTAGATCACCAGGTCCGCCGCCTGACCGATTTCAAGGGTGCCGACCGCACCCAGCCCCAGCACCTGTGCACCACCCGCCGTGCCCCAGTGGATGACATCTTCGGCGGTGGTGGCCGAGGCGCCTTGCCCGGCCCGGTGAATCAGCCACGCGGTGTTCGCTTCACCGACCATGCTTCCGGATTCGTTGGACGCCACGCCATCCACGCCGAGGGAAATCGGCACCCCGGCTTCGAACATCTGCGGCACCGGTGCCACGCCGCTACCCAGGCGCGCATTGCTCACCGGGCAGTGGGAAATGCCGGTGCCGGTTTGCGCGAGCATGCGGATTTCACCGGGTTGCAGGTGCACCGCGTGGGCGAACCACACGTCCGGGCCGAGCCATTCGTGTTCGGCGACGAACTCCACCGGCAGGCAGTTATATTTCTCGCGGCAGAAATTCACGTAGTTCTGGGTTTCCGACAGGTGCGTGTGCAGGCGCAAGCCAAGGCCCCGGGCGGTGTGGGCCAGTTCCCGCAGCAGCGTCGGCGGCAGGGAAAAAGTCGGCGTGGTCGGTGCGACGACCACCCGGCGCAAGGCGTCCGGGGTGTCCTGGTGATAACGGGATTTCAGTCGTTCGATGTCACCGACCATCTGGTCCAGGGTTTCCGGTTGCAGCGCGGTCTTCGAGAAACCCGGATGGGCGCTGGCCGACTCCAGCGCGCCGCCCCGGCACAGCACGAAACGCAGGCCGAATTCCCCGGCCATGTCGAACAGCAGGTCACCGGTCTCGGTGCTGCCGTTGGCATGGTAGAGGTAATGGTGATCGGCGCAGGTGGTCACCCCCGACAGTAGCAACTCGGCCATGCCCAGTTGTGCGGCGATCCGCGCCAATTGTGGGGTGAAGCGGTTGAGGCGCGGGTAGGGCACGCTGGCCAGCCAGCCTTGCAGGTCCTGGTTCAAGCCTTCGGGCACGGCTTTGAGCAGGTTCTGGAACAGGTGATGGTGGGTGTTGATCCAGCCCGGATACACCACCGAGTTGCGCGCATCGATCACCCGTTCACCGGGTTGCGCGTCAAGGCCGGCGGCCATTTCGGCGATGCGACCGTTGACGATGCGGATATCCACGGCGCCGGCCCGGGCCCGTGGGCCGCGCAGGCCGGTCATTACCGCCAGCGGGTTCTTGATCAGGATGTTTTGCAGTTCAGTCATGGTCGGCTCCGGTCAGAGGCTGTGGGTGGCGGATTTGCTGGCGGCGGCATCAGGCACGCTGACACCGTTGAGGGTGGCGTTGAGCAACACCGACACCAGGCAGGCGATGACCACGCTGCTGTGCAGGAACGGCTGCGACCACTCGGGCAGTTGCTTGAACAGGGCCGGGGCCAGCACCGGCACCAGGGCGGCGGCGATGGTGAAGCCGACGATCAGCACGTTGTAGCGATTGCGCTCGTAGTCGACCTTGGCCAGGGTCTGGATCCCCGCCGCCGCGACCACGCCGAACATGGCGATCCCGGCACCGCCGAGGGCTGCGGTCGGCATCGAGGCGATGATCGCGCCGGCCTTTGGCACCAGCGCCACCGAGCACATCAGCAGGCCGCTGACCGCGACGACCCAGCGACTGCGCACGCCGGTGAGGATCACCAGCCCGACGTTCTCCATGAAGGCAATGAACGGAAACGCCGCGAACATCCCGGCGATGGTGCTGGCCAGGCCATTGGCGCGCAGGCCGTTGATCACCTGTTTTTCTTCCACCGGTTTGTCGACGATGTCGCCGATGGCCACGAACAGCCCCATGGACTCGACCATCTGCACGATCATCACCACCACCATGGTGGCGATGGGGATCAGGCTGAAGGTCGGCAAGCCGAAGTAGAAGGGGTACGGCACGGTGAGCCATGGCGACTCCTGCACACTGTGAAAACTGCCCATGCCCAGCCCGTAGGCCAGCGCCGCGCCCACCAGCATGCCCACCAGCACCGCCATATTGCGCAGCATCGGGCTGCCGTAGCGGTTGACCAGCAGGATGCTGAGCAATACCACTGCCGCAACAGCCAGGTACGCCGGTGCCCCGAAGTCGCTGGCATGCCGCCCGCCGCCGACCCACTCATAGGCAATCGGGAACAACTGCAAGCCGATCACGGTGACGATGCAACCGGTGACCACCGGTGGAAAGAAGCGCCGCAGTCGACCCACGAAGGGTGCCATCAGCATGGTGAAAATCCCTGCGCCGATCACCGCGCCGCAGACTCCGGCGAAACCGACTTGCGGGTTGGTGCCGATGGCGATCACCGGCCCCACGCTGCTGAACGCCACGCCCTGCAGGATCGGCAGGCGCACGCCGAATTTCCAGAAACCGACGGTTTGCAGCAGGGTGGCGATGCCCGAGCAGAACAGCGTGGTGCTGATCAGCACCACGGTATCGGCCTGTGACATCTTCAAGGCGCTGGCGACAATCAACGGCACGGCGATGGCGCCGATGTACGAGACGGCCATGTGTTGCAGGCCGAGGGTGAGCATTTGCCGTACCGGCAGAATCCGGTCGACGGGGTGGATGGTGGACGTTACAGGGGTATTGGCTGACGACATGGGGAATCACCTCTTGCTGTTTTTATGCTGTAGAGAGGGGTATTCGTTCTGATGCCGGAGAGTTCAGGTTCACAGTGATCCCGGTGGGAGCGGGCTTGCTCGCGAAAGCGGTGTGTCAGTCAACGAAGATGTTGAGTGTGACGGCCTCTTCGCGAGCAAGCCCGCTCCCACAGGTTCTGTGTTGCCTTGACCGATTGGCATCAGTCATTCGTGTGCCCGGAACCGCCATCCACCGGCTCCGATGCCTTTTTTCAGCCTGCCAGGCAGGCGGCAAAGCCCTGGTTCAGGGCCGCGCGGTCCAGGTCGCGGCCGATGAACACAATCTTGCTGGAGCGCGGTTCGGTGCCCCATGAAGTGGAGGCCCGGAACTCGACGAGGCTGTGCACCCCTTGCAGCACATAGCGCTGGTCTTGATCGGCCACCGCCAGCACGCCCTTCATGCGGTACAGGTTGTCGGCCTGCTCGGTACGCAGTTTCGTGATCCAGCGATGGAAATCACCGAGGTTGACCGCGCCGTCCACGGCGATGCCCACCGACGACACGCTCGGGTCGTGCTCATGGTCGGGCTCGTCATGGTCGTGATGATGCTCATCGGCGCGGTGGTCGTGTTCGGCGCCGATTTCCATGAGTTTCTGCGTGGACTCGAAGGCACCGATACCAAGGATCTTCGACAGATCGATCTCGGCGTAGCTCGAGGTCACCAGGTCCGCCGTGGCATTCAGGCCCCGGATTTTGTCGCTCAGGGACGCCACTTCGGCGGCGCTGACCAGGTCGACCTTGTTGATGACGATGCGGTCGGCGCAGACGATCTGGTCCACCGCCTGGTTGTCCACGCCGTCGAGTTGCAGGTCTTCCAGGTGCTGGGCGATGTGCTTGGCATCGACCATGGTGACGATGGCGTCCAGTTCCACTTCATCGGCAATCGGGTCGTTGATGAAGAAGCTCTGGGCCACCGGGTAGGGGTCGGCCAGGCCACTGGTTTCGATCAGGATGTGGTCGAGCCGCACGGGCCGCGCCACCAGTTCGCGGACGATGCGCACCAGGTCCTCGCGGACCTCGGCGGTGCAGCACACGCAGCCGTTGACCATCTCGTAGATTTCTTCGGTTTCGGAGCTGAGCACCAGGTCGCCGTCGATGCCGACTTCGCCGAATTCGTTTTCGATCACGGCGATCTTGCGTCCGTGGTTTTCCTTGAGGATGTAGTTGAGCAGGGTGGTTTTGCCGGCGCCGAGGAAGCCTGTGAGGATGGTCACCGGGATTTTGGTGTTCGGGGTCGGGGCGTTGAATGGGGTGTTCATGTGATGCTCCTTGGTAACGATCGGTCGGAGTGCTTTCAACTGTGGGAGCGAGCTTGCTCGCGATGAGGCCATATCAGCTGGCATTGATGCGGACTGACCCACCGCTATCGCGAGCAAGCTCGCTCCCACAGGGGGTTGGGTGTTCTCTCCAGCGTCGCGCTGTCCCGGCGTCGAGGCCGAACAGGTCGAGGACACGGCCGAGGCTGTGGTCGACCATTTGCGCAAGGTCTTGCGGGCGGGCGTAAAAGGCCGGCACGGGCGGGGCGATGATCCCGCCCATCTCGGTGATTGCCGTCATGTTGCGCAGGTGGGCGAGGGTCAGCGGGGTTTCCCGGGCCATCAGCACCAGGGTGCGGCGTTCCTTGAGGGTGACGTCGGCGGCGCGGCCGATCAGGCCCGAAGAGGTGCCGGTGGCGATTTCCGCCAGGGTGCGCATGGAGCAGGGCGCCACCACCATGCCCAGGCAACGGAACGAACCGCTGGCGATCCCGGCGGCCACGTCGTCGGCACGGTGGTAATGGCTGGCCAGCGCGGTGACGTCGGCCAGTTTGTAGTCGGTTTCGTGGGCCATGGTCAGCAGTGCGGCGCGGCTGATGACCAGATGGGTTTCGATGTTCAACTCGGCGAGCAATTGCAGCAGGCGCACGCCGTAGATAAAGCCCGACGCACCGCTGATGCCGACCACCATGCGCTGGCGGTTCATGATTGCAGGCCTGCGAGCAGTTGGCGGGCACGCTCGACCACCTCCTGGTCCAGCTGCGCCTTGATCCCGTCGAAACCAGAGCCGCGAGTGGCGTCCAGGCCCATGCGCGAGGTGGTGCCGTTGACCGAGGACGACGGGTCCAGCGGGCTGCCGGGCAGGCCATCGATGACGAAGATGTCCTGATGCGGCTGGAAGTGCGTGGCCAGCGCCCACAGCACCTGGCTGTCGTCGCCGATGTCGATGTCGCTGTCCACCGCGATCACGGTCTTCAGGTACGGGTCCCAGCCGAGCAGGGCGAGCATGATCTGCCGCGCCTCGCCGTCGCGGCTCTGGTCCAGGGCGACGTAGCAGTGGAAATGGGTGCCGGAATTGGGGTAGTGCACGGCGGTGACGGCGGGGAAGCGAGCTTTGAGTTTCTCGCTCATTTCCGCTTCCCGGGGCAGCCGCGCCAGGGTCAGGTGTTCGGCATATCGCCCACCGACCACGTCCACCAGCCAGGCATCCTTGCGCCGCATCAGGGTGTCGACCCGCAGCACATTGTTGGTCGAACGATCCGAGGAATAGCCGCTGAACTCACCGAACGGGCCTTCTTCGGCATAGGCCGTCGGATCGATGGCGCCTTCCAGGACAAACTCCGCAAAGGCCGGCACGCCGATGCCGTAGCGCGGGGTTTTCACCAGCTCCAGCGGCGCGCCGAACAAGCCGCCGGCCACCGCGCGCTCATCGCTACCGAACGGCAAGCGTGCCGCCGCCGCCAGCATGAACAGCGGGTGCGCGCCGACCACCATGGCCACGCGCAATTCTTCGCCGCGCTCCCGGGCGGTTTGCAGCATGCGCCACAGGTGACCGCGTGAATGCAGGCTGGTGGCGAGGGTCTGCCGTGCATGGCGCATCGAGCGGTGATAGCTCATGTTGGCAATGCCGGTGACCGGGTCTTCGGCAATGATGATCGCGTTGGTGATATAGGGGCCGCGGTCACTGTCAAAGTGCTTGAGCATTGGCAGCAGCGCAAGGTCCACGGCTTCGCCTTCGAAGATTTCATCCAGCACCGGGCCGGTTTCCACGTAGCGCGGGGCGATGGGGTTGTTGGCGCGCTTCTGGAAAGTCTCGTGCAATTGCGCCGGGGCAACGCCGAACATCCGGGCGATGCGGGTGCGGGAGGCGAACAGGTTGGTGACCACCGGCGCGCCGAAGTTGCCGACTTTTTCGCAGATCAGCAGCGGATCGCGGCCCTGGGTGGCGAGGGTGTCGACCAGGGCGGTGACGTCCTGGTCGGCTGAAAGGGATTGCCGGACGGTGAGCACATCGTCCGGGTATTGCCGGCGATAGGCGTCTAGAAAATCGTGAAAATCCTGGGTATCGCCGAGCGTCGAGAGGGTCATGGTTTCACCTCGTGAAAAGCAATGCTGTGCGTTCAAGTAACTCTTGAAGCTAGCGAGAACCCTGTGGGAGCGAGCTTGCTCGCGATAGCGGAGGGTCAGTTGACGTCAGTGTTGAATGTGACGCCGTCATCGTCGGAACGCCGCCCGGAACAAGCTCGCTCCCACAGGTTCCGAGGCGCTAGAGGTAAGTCGTGGTCAGACGAATGTCCGCCTCGATCAGGTCCTTGGGCGGCGGTGTCGGTTCGATGCCGCACAACCGGGCGATGTTGTTGCCCAGGTAGTCCTCAAGGTGATCCTCATCGATGCCCAGGCCTTGCGGCGCAGGCGAGCACAACACTTCGAGTTCGCGTAGCCACATGCCCGGTTCATTCGGCGGCGAGTCAGTGCCGAACACGATCTTGTTACGCGGCAGGTCCTTGGCGAACTCGACGATCCGCGACTGGAAGCACCAACCGGATTCGCAATAGACGTTCGGCGTGTCCATCGCCATCCAGAACGCTTCGAACGAGTAGTTGCCGCCGGTCTGGATGCCGAAGTGGCCGATGATGAAATTGACCATCGGAAACTCGCGGATGATCGGGTAGAACATCGTCGGGATGGTGTACGGCCCGTCCCCGGTGTGGATCAGCACCACGATGTTGTACTTGGCGCAGACCTTCATCGCCGGACGCAACCAGTCCAGCGCCCGGTCCGGGCGATAGCCGTGCATGTTGGCGTGTAGCTTGAGCATCTTGAAGCCGTATTCCTTGATGTGGAATTCCAGCTCCGCCGCACCGTTTTCCGGTCCCCAGCGCGGGTTGAAGTTGAAGTTGCCGATGAAGCGGTCCGGGTATTTCACGCACAGTTCGGCGACGTAGGACATGTAGTCACGCACACCCTCACGACCCCGGCGGTTGCCGTCGCGATAACCAGTGTTGCCTGGTGGCGGCTGGATGAAGCCCATGTCGATGCGGCGCGGCTTGCCGTTGATCATGTACGGGCCGTCCATCAGCTTGAGCATGCGCTCGCCGGTGAAGGGTTCGCCGGTGTGGCGCCAGGCCTCGTCGACCAGGTTGGTAGGGTGCAGATGGGTATCGATAATCATCGGTTCAGCTCCTGGCCAGTTGCGTGGTGACGGGGCGCTTGAGCTGCGCCTCTGCTTCGCAAACAGAACGAGGTGGCGGGGTCGGTTCGAGGCCGATCATCCGTGCGGTGTTGTTGCCCAGGTACTCTTCGAGGGTGTCCTCGTCGAGGTTCAGGCCCTGCGGCGGTTCGTGGCACAACACTTCCAGCAGGCGCAGCCACATGCCGGGTTCGTTCGGCGGCGTATCGGTTCCGAACAGGATCTTGTGGGTCGGCAGGACCTTGGCGAACTCGACGATCCGCGACTGCAGGCACCAGCCCGATTCGCAGTAGACGTTGGGCAATTCCATCGCCCATTGCATCGGCTCGAACACGTAGACCCCGCCGGTCTGCACGCCGAAGTGGGCCATGATGAAATCGACGTTGGGGAATTCCTTGATCATCGGCACCCATTCCGACGGGATGCTGTAAGGCCCGTCGCCGGTGTGCAGCTTGACCGGGATGCCCAGCTCGGCGCATTTCTCGAAGGCCGGGCGCACCCAGTCCAGGGCGCGGTCCGGACGGTAGGCGTGCATATTGGCCTGCATCTGGACCATCTTGAAGCCGTGTTCCTTGACATAGCGCTCGATGGCCTCGACGCCGTTCTCCACGCCGCAGCGCGGGTTGTAGACGAAGCAGCCGATGAAACGGTCCGGGTAGGTCTGGACCATTTTCAGCGTGTAGGCCATGTAGGCGTCGATGGACTCGCGGCCGGTCAGATCGCCGTCGGTCCAGGTGTAGATGGTGTTGCCCTGGGGTGGCTGGATGAAGGCTTTGTCGATGCGGCGAGGTTTGCCGTTGACCATGTACGGGCCATCCATCATCTCCAGCAGACGCTCGCCGGTGAACGGGTCACCGTCATGCCTCCAGGCGAGGTCCACCAAATCGGTGGGATAGCAGCTGATATCGATGATCATTGAAGTCGATCTCCTGATAGCGGGGAAGGGAACCTTGCGGTTCACAGCAGCCACGTCCCGGGTAATCGGCCATTTCTATGCGCAAAGCATCACGCATTCCCTCGCCTGGTCGCATCCGGCTCGGGACGCTGGCTGCTTGGGGGCAAGTATTGGAAGGGGGTGTCGGGTTCGTACAATATTAATTGGGCGAGGGGTTGATATGCGTTCGATATGGGGGAAGGAAAATCAAAGATCGCAGCCTTCGGCAGCTCCTACGGGAGACGAGTGCAGGAGCTGCCGAAGGCTGCGATCTTTTGACCCTAAAGCAATGTGTTTTCAGCCAACTGCTTGACCGCCTCAACCACCGGCGCCACCCGCTCGGCCTGCCCCGGCGGCCACACCGCATACAGGTTGTAATGCGCCGCAATCTGCGCCTCGTTCAGCACCACCAGCCGACCGCTGCGCAACGCATCCGCCGCCAGCAACCCACGCACCAATCCTGCACCGACGCCGGCCTCGGCAGCGGCAATCAGGTTCGCTGCGTTATCGAACACCACCCGCGCCGCAGGTTCGACGGGAGGCATGCCGGCCGCATCCAGCCACGGAATCCATGACCGTCGCGTATACCCCAGCAATGGCAGTTGAAGGATCTGCGCCGGACTCAACGGCAGCTCCAGACCATGACGTTTCAGCAGTTCCGGTGAAGCCACCGCCATCACCCGGTCCCCGCAAATCTGCGTCATCTCGCAGTCGTCCCAGTCGCCATAACCGTAGCGCAAGGCCAGGTCCACCCGTTCGAATGCACTGCGGTCCGAGCGTGGCATCGACAACAGCACCACCTCATGGTCGGGCAACAGGTCCAGCAGTTGCGGCAGGCGCGGATTGAGCCAGCTCTGGGCCAGTTCGCTGTCGATGTCGAGGGTCAGGCGCTGGGCCACGCTGCGGTTCTTCACCGAAGACAGCGCCCGGTCGATCTGCGCCAAGCCGTCGGACAACACACTGGCGAACAGTTGCCCGGCATCGGTCAGGTTGCTGCCGCCGCCTTCGCGCACGAACAGCGGCTGGCCGATGAAGTCTTCCAGCGAGCGGATCTGCTGGCTGATGGCGCTGTGGGTCAGGTCGAGTTTGCGCGCCGCGCTGGAGAAACTGCCGCTGCGCGCCGCCTGGATGAACGCGCTCATGGACTGCACCGACGGGTATCGCTTGTACATGCTGTTAGTCCTACTTACACAGGATGGCAGAAATCGTCGCTGGCCCGTTTTTCCCAAGGCTTCCAATAATCGATCACCAGGCCTGCACAAAGACGGGCCGCTCTCTTGGAGCCTGACAATGATCGAATTCACGGTAAACGGCGAACGACGCGAGCTGGCAGAGACATCACCCTCCATGCCCTTGTTATGGGTGCTGCGTGACCACTTGAAACTCACCGGCACCAAGTTCGGTTGCGGCATGGGCCTGTGCGGTGCCTGCACCGTACACCTGGACGGCGTCGCGGTGCGCTCCTGCCAACTGCCGGTCGCCGCCGTGGCGGGGCACAGCATCACCACCATCGAAGGCTTGTCGCCGACTGAGCAGCATCCGCTGCAACTGGCCTGGGTTGCCGAAGATGTGCCGCAATGCGGTTACTGTCAATCGGGTCAGATCATGTCCGCCGCCGCGTTGCTCAACACTGGTGCCGCGGTGACCGACGATTCGATCCGCAATGCCATGTCCGGCAATCTGTGCCGCTGCGGCACTTACGGGCGGATCAACAAAGCGATCAAGCACGCGGCAAACGCGCCGAAGGAGGCGTGATGACGATCTCCCCGATGGATGTTTCGCGACGGGTGTTTCTCAAGCAAACCGCGACTGTTGCTTCCGGCCTGGCCATTGCGTTTTACCTGCCTTCGAGCCTTGCCGCGACTGACCCGAAAGCCCCGGCACCTGCCGGTGAATTCGAACCCAACGCCTGGGTGCGTATCCTGCCCGACGGCACGGTAAAGCTGGTGGTGCATAAACACGATTCCGGCACTGGAACACACACGGCCCTGGCCGCCTGCGTGGCCGAGGAACTGGACGTCAATCCGATGACCGTGCAGGTGATCTCGCCGGAAGATCCGTTCTTCGAAACCTACATTCACCCGATCTGGAAAGTCTTCTCCACCGGCGGCAGCACCAGCGTCTCGCTGGAA
The DNA here is from genome assembly GCF_047345015.1 of Pseudomonas monachiensis. Lineage (NCBI taxonomy): Bacteria > Pseudomonadati > Pseudomonadota > Gammaproteobacteria > Pseudomonadales > Pseudomonadaceae > Pseudomonas > Pseudomonas monachiensis. Next base: position 3,353,660 of record NZ_CP178857.1, on the reverse strand, counting down.
TACGACCGCCTGCGCATGGCCGGTGCCACGGCCCGGGCGTTGCTGATCACGGCGGCTGCCAAACAGTGGAAAGTCAGCCCCGACAGTTGCATCACTGAAGAAGGCCGCGTGGTTCATGGGGCGAGCAAGCGCAGCCTCGGTTATGGCGAACTGGTGGGTGTCGCCGCGCATCTGCCGGCACCGGCCAAGGTCACGCTCAAGGACCCGGCGCAGTTCAGGTACATCGGCAAGCTGCGGCACAAGCGCGATGCCCAGGCCAAGGTCTGCGGGCGCTTCAAATACAGCATCGACGTGGTGTTGCCGGACATGCTGGTGGCGGTGATTCAGCGCGCTCCCGTGCTGGGGGCGACCGTTGTGTCGATGGACAGCGCGGCTGCGCTGCAGGTACCGGGCGTGCGTAAGGTGATCAAGGTGCCGGGGCGTCCCGATGTCCTCGGCGGTAACGTCGAAGGCGTGGCGGTATTGGCGGATAGTTACTGGGCCGCGCATCAGGGGCGCGAATTGCTCAAGGTGCAGTGGAGCGACTCGCCGCTGGCGGGTTTCGACAGTGATGAACTGGCCAAGGCCCAGGTAGCGGCGCTGGCGGACCAAGGCGCGCAACGGGTGTCCGCCATGGCTGCGGGTGATGTGAACGCACAATGGCCGAATGCGGCAAAGCTGCTCGAAGCCGATTACCGCATGCCCTACAAGGTGCAGAACCCGCTTGAGCCAATCTGCATCACCGCGCAGGTCAAGGACAACGCCATCACCTATTGGGGCGGGGTGCAGGTGCCTTCGTCGGCGCTGGAAGCGGCGCAAGTCATATGCAAGTTCACCAAGGACAAAGTCACCATCAACGAACGGGTGTCCGGCGGCAGCTTCGGAGCGCGGGAGGCCAAGTATTGGTTGTTCGAAGTGGCCTACCTGGCGCAGCAAGCCAGGGTGCCGGTGAAGCTGATGAACAGCCGCGAAGACGAAATGCGTTCATTGTTCATGCACCCGGCCACGCTGCACCGGGCCAAAGGTGCGCTGGATGCGCAGGGTCGCTTGACCGCGCTGCAGCTCGACGCGGTGTCGCCGGCCTCGCCGGAGCAGTGGGAGCCGGGCTATTTCGAGCGCCCCGACAAAATGGACTACAGCACCACCGAAGCCATCACCGCTTGGGATTTCGCCTATCGCCCGGCCAACCTCGACCTGACGTGGGTCAGGCACGAGAGCCAGGTGCCCAGTGGCTGGTATCGCTCGGTGAGCTTCATCCCCAATGTGTTCGCCGTGGAAAGCTTCATGGATGAACTGGCCCATGGAGCCGGGCAAGACCCGTTGGCTTTTCGCCTGGCCAACATGCAGGACCGGCCACGGCATGTCGCTGTTTTGAAAAGCGCTGCCGAGCGTGCCGGCTGGGGGCAGCCGCTGCCCGAAGGCACGGCGCTGGGAATCGCCACGAACCAGGGTTACACCAGTTTCATTGCGGTGGTCGCGCGCCTGTCGCAAAAGGACGGCGTGATCAAGGTCGAGAAGCTCACCTGCGTGGTCGATTGCGGCCTGGCGGTGTCGCCCGGCGGCGTTGAAGAGCAGATCTACGGCGGCTTGATGTGGGGGCTCGGCCACGCGTTGTTCGATCGGATGGACATCAAGCAAGGCAGGGTGGTGCAGAGCAACTTCCATGATTACCGGGTGACGCGCATGTCGGACATGCCGGCGGTGGACATCCTGCTGGTCGACGGCGATCCGGCCAAGCCCGGTGGTGTCGGTGAGCTGGGCAGCCCGTCGGTGGCCCCGGCCATTGCCAATGCCCTGTTCAGCCTGACCGGCGTGCGCCAGCGCTCTACACCGCTGAACCTGGGATAACGGGCATGGACTTGCGCTTGCTGAGGTACTTCATGGCCCTGGCTGAAGAGCTGCATTTCGGCCGGGCCGCCACCCGCTTGCATATCTGCCAGCCACCCCTGAGCCAGCAGATCCGTCTGCTGGAGGAGGAACTGGGCACGCCATTGTTCGAGCGCAGCCATCACCGGGTCGAGTTGACCGCCGCCGGGCAGATGCTCAAGGAACAGGCGCCGCTGGTGTTCGAACAACTCAACCGCGCGCTGGACCTGACGCGCCAGACCGGCCGTGGCCAGTTGGGCGAACTGGAAATCGGCATGATCAGCTCAGTGATGGTCGGGGTGCTGCCTCGGGCTTTGCACCTGTTTCGCGAGCGTTATCCGCAAGTAAACTGGCGCCTGCATGAGATGACCCCGGCGGCGCAGGTCAAGGCGCTCAAGGAAAAACGCATCGACGCCTGTGTGTTCCGGGTCGGGTATGACGACCCGCAGTTGCGCAATGAACTGCTGATCTACGAGCCGATCCGGGTGGTCATGCCGGTCGATCATCCGTTGGCAAAGCGTGAAACCCTGGCGCCGTCGGATCTGGCTCAGGAGCCATTCGTCGCCCTGGAGTTGAAGCAATCGCGGTTCGCCGATTTTCTCTTCCAGTGCTGCATCCAGGCCGGGTTCACCCCGCAGATCCGCCAGCAGGTGATCGAGGTGCAAACCTTGCTCAGCCTGGTGCGGGCAGGTTTCGGCGTGGCGTTGCTGCCGGCATCCATCGAGCAATTGGCGCCGGCGGGCCTGGTGTTCCGGCGCCTGACCCCGGCGTTGCCGGAGGTGCCGCTGTACGCCACGTACCGCGCGGACGATGATTCGCCGGTGCTCAAGCTGTTTCTCGATACGTTGCGCGAACTGGTGTTGCAAAACTCCAACTGAACACTAATTCCTGTGGGAGCGGGCAAGCCCGCTCCCACAGGGTTCGTTGCACTAACCTTAAGCTCGAAGGTCGTACTCTTCACAGGGTCACCATACTTGTGGGGTCGCAATGAGCCAGGACGTCCTGACCACCGAAACCAATCGTCGCCAGTTGCAGCAGATCATCGCCGGGCTGTCCGACGGGGTGATCCTGCTCGACCCCGACCAGACCATTCGCTGGGCCAATGAGGCTGCCCTGGCCATGCACGGCGTCTCGCAGGTCAGCGATCTGGGGCCCGATGCCAAGGCCTACGCCAAGCGCTTCGTCCTGCGCTATCGCAACAATCACCTGGTGCCGGTCGACAGCTATCCAATCAACCGTGTGGCCCGTGGCGAGACGTTTAGTGACGTGCTGGTGGTGGTGGCATCGGCGGCCGATGAAGAAGAGCACAGCTGGGTCCATCGCGTGCGCAGCCTGGTACTGGCCGACAGCCAGGGCGAACCAGAGTCGTTGGTGCTGATCATGGACGATGTCACCGAGTGGGCCAGCGCCGAGCAGCGCTTCGAGAAAACCTTCGCTGCCAACCCCGCGCCAGCGGTGATCTGTCGCCTCAGTGATCTGCGCTACATCAAGGTCAATCCCGGCTTCCTTGAAATGACCGGCTACTCCCGCGATCAGGTGATCGGCACATCCACCTATGAACTGGATGTACTGGAGCAAGCCGAAAACAAGGCATTGGCCAAGCAATGTTTGCGCGAAGGGGGGACCATCGCGCAGATGCAGGCCGAATTGCGGCTACCGGATGGCGGCAGCAAGCAGGTCATCGTCGCCGGCCAGCCGCTGGAACTCAACGATGAGGCCTGCATGCTGTTTTCCTTCGTCGACATGGAGCCTCGACACAAGGCCGAAGTGGCTCTGCGCCAAAGCGAAGAACGCTTTGCCAAGGCGTTTCGGCTGTCTCCGGTGCCAATACTGGTGTGTGGCGCGGGTGACCAGGTGGTGCTGGACGTCAACGAAGCGTTCCTCGATACGCTCGGTTATCCGGGTGAAGAGGTGCTGGGCGAGAACATCGCGCAGATCGATTTCATCGACGACAAGGGCGCACGCACTCGGTTGTTCGCCGCATTGGAGAAAACCGGCAGCCTGGATCGCATCGACGTGCGCCTGCGCAGGAAAGACGCCGGGCTGATCGATTGCGCGGTGTCGGCGGACACCGTGAACATTCAGGGCATCCCCTGTTATCTGCTGGTGCTGATGGACATCACCGAGCGCAAGCGCACCGAGCTGGAACTGGTGTCGGCCATCGAGGAGGTGATGAAGGACGCCTCATGGTTCAGCCGCACGCTGATTGAAAAACTGGCCAACGTGAAGCGCTTCAACTCACCGGAACTGCCCGGTGTGTCCTTCGCCGACCTGACCGCCAGGGAGCGCGATGTGCTGGGGCTGATCTGCGAAGGCCGGGCCGACAAGGAAATCGCCGCGCGCCTGAAGCTGGCGCCGAACACGGTGCGCAACCATGTGGCGACGGTGTATTCCAAGCTCGGTGTGCACAGCCGCAGCGAGGCGATTGTCTGGGCGAGGGAGCGGGGACTGTTCTCCAGTGAATGGCGACCCAGGGGGTAGCGTTAAGGTGCAAATGCACTAGAGCGCAGGGTGCAAATTCATGTGTCGACCCGGTGTGGTGGTTTTTAGGCTGAGGAGGTGCGGCAGATGGCTTCAAGTCGTCGGCGCCGCCTTGGTAAACCGCCAAAAGGAACAGCCTCATGAGCCAGTTACCCGATGCTTCAACCCGCCAGGCCTCGCTGTAATGATTACCCAGGCGCAACTGCGGATGCTGATCGAGCGCAGTTTTTCACCCCTGGCTTGCGAATGCAGTGTCACCGGCGACCATTCGCTGACCGTGAAGCTCTACCACCCGGTGTCGGGCCAGGTGGACCTGGTGGTCAGTGGCCTGCACATGAGCACGTTGCAGACGGCGCAGTCGGTCACTGCATTGATCGAAGAACTGCGTTACGAGCTGGACAGTAATTCCTTGCAACGGCCTGATACGGCGATGTAAGAACTGTCAGCTTTTACGGGTGTTGGCCACGGGCTGCGCTATGGGTGATTCGCAGATATTTATTTTTTTGACAGGTGTATGGACTTTGCGCGCCGGTTTTGTTGTCACAAAAAATGTGTCTATCACTTATCGCGGGTCAACCTATGAAAACTCTTGGGAAACGCGTTATCTCACCCTTGTCGCTGGCATTGTGCGTGGCGATCCTCGGCGGCTGCTCCAGTCCGCCACCCCCGCCTGTGGTCACTCCACCCCCTCCTGAACGCACCTGCCAGGCCATGGATAAAACCGATGTCCTGGGCGATGTACGGGCTGAAGACGGGCAGGTGACCCGAGTCACCACCACGACGCGTTGCGTCACGCAGTAAATCGGGTTTTTACGCTGTGGGAGCGAGCAGGCTCGCTCCTACAGGGATTTGTGCTGTTCAGACGATCAGGACAGGAAACCGCCATCCACATTCAGCGAAACGCCGGTGGTGTAGCTGGAAGCATCGCTGGCCAGGTACAACACTGCGCCGGCCATTTCGCTTGGGTCCGCCACGCGCTTGAGCGGGATCTGTTGCAGCGCGGTGTTCAGGATGGCTTCGTTTTTCACCAGTGCCGAGGCGAACTTGGTGTCGGTCAGGCCCGGCAGCAAGGCATTGCAGCGAATCCCGAACTGCGCGCATTCCTTGGCGAAGACTTTGGTCATGTTGATCACCGCCGCCTTGGTCACCGAGTAGATGCCCTGGAAGATGCCCGGCGAAACACCGTTGATCGACGCCACGTTGATGATGCTGCCGCCACCGTTTTCGCGCATCAGCTTGCCGGCTTCGACCGACATGAAGAAGTAGCCGCGGATGTTCACGTCGACGGTTTTCTGGAAAGCGCTGAGGTCGGTGTCCAGCACGTTGCAGAACTGCGGGTTGGTCGCGGCGTTGTTGACCAGGATGTCGAGACGGCCGAACTGTTCCTTGATGCCGGCGAAGACTTGGCTGATCTGTTCCATTTCGCCGATGTGGCAGGCAACGGCAGTGGCCTTGCCGCCGGCGGCGATGATCGCGTCGGCGACGTGCTGGCAGCCTTCGAGCTTGCGGCTCGACACGATCACGTGGGCGCCTTGCTGGGCCAGCAGTTTGGCAATGGCTTCACCGATGCCACGGCTGGCGCCGGAGACGAAAGCGATCTTGCCGTCGAGGTCGAACAACTGAGTCTTGGACATGGGATTCCCTTGTAATGAAGCCGATCAGAGGCTGGATTTCGATATGACCTGCAAGCTCATCTGCTCCAGCAGCTTGTTCATGTGAATGAACTGCGCGAAGCGTTTGTCCTGGGTCTGGCCGTGGTAGAAGCGGTAGTAGATCTGCTGCACGATGCCCGCCAGGCGGAACAGGCCGTAGGTGTAGTAGAAGTCGAAATTGTCGATGCGGATGCCCGAGCGTTCGGCGTAGTAATCGACGAACTCGCGGCGGGTCAGCATGCCCGGCGCATGGCTCGGCTGGCGGCGCATCATCTGTACCGGCGCCGGATCATCGGCTTCGATCCAGTAGGCGAGGGTGTTGCCCAGGTCCATCAGCGGATCGCCCAGGGTGGTCAGTTCCCAATCGAGCACGCCGATGATCTGCATCGGGTTGTTCGGGTCAAGGATCACGTTGTCGAAGCGGTAGTCGTTGTGCACGATGCTGGAGGTCGGATGGTCGGCCGGCATCTTGTCGTTGAGCCAGGCCTTCACCGTGTCCCAATGTGGCGCATCGGGGGTCAGGGCCTTTTCGTAGCGATCGCTCCAGCCTTTGATTTGCCGCGCCACGTAACCTTCGGGTTTACCCAGGTCACCCAGGCCGTAGGCGTTGTAGTCGACGCGGTGCAGCTCTACGAACTTGTCGATGAAGCTCTTGCACAGGGCTTCGGTTTTCGCCGAGTCCAGGCCCAGTTCCGGCGGCAGGTCTGAGCGCAGGATGATGCCGTTGACCCGTTCCATGACATAGAACTCGGCACCGATCACCGATTCGTCGGTGCAGTGCACGTAGGCTTTCGGGCAGTACGGAAAACCGTCGCGCAGTTGATTGAGGATGCGGAATTCACGGCCCATGTCGTGGGCCGACTTGGCCTTGTGGCCGAAGGGCGGGCGACGCAGGACTAATTCCTGTTCGGGGTATTCCAGCAAGTAGGTGAGGTTTGAAGCGCCGCCCGGAAACTGGCTGATCCGTGGCAAGCCGCTGAGCCCCGGAATATGGGCCTTGAGATACGGATCGATCAGGCTGGCATCGAGCTCTTCGCCGGTGCGGATACGGGTGGACTGGTCGTTAAGCGCCATGCTTATCCCTTCTGCTTATTCTGGAGGCCTTGAACTATTGGCTAATCTAATGCGCACACTGCGCACCTACAACCGCGAACGGCTCTTATAGGTGAGCGTGTTGCCGGCCAATCATTGTTTTTGATACAGCTGTTTGACTCGCCATCAATGGGCGAGCTGGCTCTCGGCCGACGGTAGTTCGATCGGTGTGAGCACCGGTTGGCCGGAGAAAAATGCCACGAGGTTCTTGCCCACCAGTTCGACGGTGCCCTGGGTGGCTTCCGGGGACAGCCCGGCGACATGGGGAGTGAGGATCACGTTGCTCAGGGTCTTGAGTGCATCCGGCACCTTCGGCTCGGCGTCGAACACATCCAGCGCGGCACCGGCGATCCGGCGTTGCTCCAGGGCGGCGATCAGGTCGGCCGTGGCAATCACGCTGGCCCGGGCGATATTGACGATAAACCCGTTGGGGCCCAACGCGTCCAGCACCTGGCGATTGATCAGTTGCCGGGTGCCCACGCCGCCGGGGGTGGCGACGATCAGGAAGTCCGAGGCCCGTGCCAGTTCGGTCGGGGTCGAGCACAAGGTGTAGGACACATCGCTGCGACGCTGGCGATTGTGGTAGCAAATGTCCATGTCGAAACCGGCGCTGGCGCGTTTGGCAATCGCCATGCCGACCGCGCCGAGGCCGAGGATGCCCAGGCGTTTGCCGGCCAGGGAAGGGCGCATGATCTTCGGCCACTCGCCGCGCCGTACGGCGGCGTCACAGCGAGGAATGTCGCGTACCAGCGACAGCAGCAGCGCCATGGCATGGTCGGCGACGGACGAGGCGTTGACCCCGGCGCCATTGGTGACGGTGATGCCCCGGTTCGCCGCGGCCTGCAGGTCGACGTGTTCATAGCCGGCGCCGATCACGCAGATGATCTTGAGGTTGGGCAGGGCGGCGATTTCATCGGCATATAGCCCCAGAGGGCCACGGGTGAGGACGGCGTCGATCTGCCCGGTGTGGCGGGCGATGGCTTCGGCGCGCTCGGTGGGCGTCGGGGCCAGGATCAGGTGAAAGCCCTGATGTTCAAGGATAGGCAGGTAATCATTGATGGTTTCAACCAGTACCAGAACGGTTACGGGCATGCTTGGCTCCCTGGGCATCGAAAAATCGGTTCGAACGTCACTTGAGATTGCTGATTTCAGGGTGGCTTGGCAACCACCAGCGATCGCGGCCCGTGGCAGCTCCTGCGCCGTTGAGGGCACTGCGCTGAGTGTAGGATCTGGCGAAGCCTGCGATCTTTTTATTGCGTGGGGGCGGGCGATTTACTTCGACGGCGTGAGGGCGGCCCGGGCAGCTTCGAGAATTTCATCCGACAGCGGATCGCCGCGGGTGGCCCGGGACAGCATCAGCGCGCCGAACATCAGCGAATACTGCACCAGCGCCTGCTGCCGTTTGCCGGCTTCGTCCTCTGCGTCCAGCAGCGAGCCGAGGGAATCAAGCAGGTTGTTCAGGCCTTGCAGATAGGTTTGGCGCAATCCGCTCTCGGCGGCCTCATGGCACATGTCCCCGGCAAACGCCACCACTGGGCAGCTGTCGCCCGGATTGTCCCGGCTTTCGTTGGACAGGTAGGTTTCGAGCACGGCGCGGCGGGCTGCGTCCTTGCTGTCATGCTCGGCCACCCGTCCCAGCCAGCGTTGCGCGGCCTGATCGAAAGCCCGGCCACTGGCCTCTTGCGCCAGGGCTTCCCTGGATTCGAAGTGCCCGTAGAAACCGCCGTGGGTCAGGCCCGCGGCGGCCATCACATCGACCACACTGATCCCGTGCAAGCCGCGTTCACGAAACAGCCGTGTGGCGGCATCGACTATGGTCTCGCGGTTGAGGTCGGCTTGTTTGCGGGAAACTCGGGGCATGGGTCATTCTCGGTTTGCAGGTTGGACATCAGAGGGCGTATTGGGCAACTCCGTTGCCGAATGACCAATTCTCTTTTTTCACTTCCACCAGATTAATGAAAACGTCTTCCAGGCGCACGGCCAGCTCTGCGTTAAGGCTTTCGGCGATGGTTTTGTAGAGGTTTTTTTTCTGCTCCAGGGTTCGCCCTTCGTTGAGGGTGATCTGGATGACGACCAGGTTGTCGCTGCGGTTGATGCCCAGATACTCGGGATCAAAGATGAAATGCTGCTCGTCGTGTTCGGCCAGGATCTGGAAGTTGTCGTGTTCCGGTACGCCAATGGTCTGGCGCATGGCGGCATAGATCAGCTGCCCTATGCGTTTGGCGTGGGTGGGGTCCCGGTGTTTTTTGATGTCGACGCGAACCAGTGGCATGGGAAGACTCCGGAAGGAATGTTGGTCGGTTATAAATACATGATGGTAGACCTTTATCAAGCGCGCATTGCGTTTTGGCGATGACGCGCAGTTGCACCGCAGGTCCTTGTGGGAGCGAGCTTGCTCGCGATGGCTGCGGCACATGCAACCTATTCTCCGACTGATACACCGCTATCGTCGGAACGCCGCCCGGAGCAAGCTCGCTCCCACAGGGGATATCCCACAGAGGATTTTCGTCTATCTGGTACCACCGTTCCTCACCTAAGTCTTTGCTTCTGCTCACTAATCCCCCAGAATGCCGCCCCTGTTTCGGCCGGACGCCGCCTGTCGGGTATTCCGACGCGTCCTGGCCGGGTGGCAAGTGACCGGAATGTGGAGATCCCACCGGATGAATGATCAGGCCAATAGCGTTAACGAACGCTATGTAGAAGCGACACCCGCGACGCTTTCAAGCTGGAATCGCCAGGACACCACCTGGATGCTGGGCCTTTTTGGCACGGCGATTGGTGCCGGAACCCTGTTTTTGCCGATCAACGCAGGCCTGGGCGGCTTCTGGCCGCTGCTGATCCTGGCGTTGCTGGCGTTCCCGATGACGTTCTACGCGCACCGCGGGCTGACCCGGTTCGTGCTGTCCGGTCGCGAAGGCGCCGACATCACTGAGGTGGTGGAAGAGCATTTCGGCATCAAGGCCGGCGCGCTGATCACCTTGCTGTACTTCTTCGCGATTTTCCCGATCCTGCTGATCTACAGCGTGGCCCTGACCAACACGGTCGGCAGCTTCATGGAGCATCAACTGCACATCATGCCGCCACCGCGCGCCGTGCTGTCGCTGGTGCTGATCCTCGGCCTGCTGGCGGTGGTGCGTTGCGGTGAGCAATTGATCGTCAAGGCCATGAGCCTGATGGTCTATCCGTTCATCGTCGCGCTGCTGTTCCTGGCGGTGTACCTGGTTCCGCACTGGAACGGCGGCATCCTCGCCACCGCGAGCAACGTGCCGGCGCCATCGGCGCTGTTGCATACCCTGTGGCTGGCGATTCCGGTGATGGTGTTCTCGTTCAACCACTCGCCGATCATCTCGGCGTTCGCCGTGGACCAGAAGCGTCGCTACGGTGAGCACGCCGAGGAGCGTAGCTCGCAGATTCTGTCCCGCGCCCACCTGCTGATGGTGGTGATGGTGCTGTTCTTCGTCTTCAGTTGCGTGCTGACCCTGTCGCCAGCGCAACTGGCTGAAGCCAAGGCGCAGAACCTGTCGATCCTCTCGTACCTGGCCAACCACTTCAGCAATCCGACCATCGCCTTCGCGGCGCCGTTGATTGCCTTCGTGGCCATTTCCAAGTCGTTCCTGGGGCATTACATCGGCGCCAGCGAAGGCCTCAAGGGCCTGATCGTCAAGAGCGGCAAGCGTCCGTCCGCCAAGGCCCTGGACCGTATGACTGCCGCGTTCATGCTGGTGGTGTGCTGGATCGTCGCTACGCTGAACCCGAGCATCCTCGGCATGATCGAAACCCTCGGCGGCCCGGTGATCGCGGCGATCCTGTTCCTGATGCCGATGTACGCCATCCGCAAGGTGCCGGCGATGGCACGCTATCGCGGTCAGGCATCCAACGTCTTCGTGACGGCGGTGGGCCTGGTGGCGATCACGGCGTTGATCTACTCGCTGACCGCATGATCGACCGGCCTGCTCGCGCAGTGCCGGATTGACAGCTACAGTGGCCGCTGCACGTGATACGTGCAGCGGTTTTTTTTCGCCTGGAGGCACTGGATTGTCGAACGCCCCAAAGGCTAATCCCACCGAGCAACCCAACCGCTGGCAGGACCTGTTGGCCGGTTTGTCGATTGCCGGCCTGTTGCTGCCCGAAGCGGTCGCCTATTCAAGCATCGCCGCACTGGCGCCTCAGGCCGGGGTGATCGCCTTGTTTGCCGGGCTGCTGTGTTATGGCCTGTTCGGCACCAGCCGCTTTGCGATTGTCTCGGCCACTTCATCCTCCGCCGCCGTACTGGCTGCGGCGACCGCCACCCTGGCCAATGGCGACCCCGGGCTTCGCTCGACCCTGGCCTTCGGCCTGGTGCTGGTGACCGGGGTGTTTTTTTTGCTGGCCGGGATGTTCAAGCTCGGCGGCGTGACCTCGTTCATTGCCAAGCCGGTACTGCGCGGCTTTGCCTTTGGCCTGGCGCTGACCATCATCCTCAAGCAGGTCGCCAGCGTGGTCGGCGTGCATTTGACCGATGCCAATCTGGTGGGGTTTCTGCCGCAACTGCTGGAGCAATTGCCGCAATGGAACCGGACCGCAGCGGTGGTCGGTGCCGTGGCGTTGGCCCTGTTATGGCTGTTTGCGCGGTTTCGGCGTTTGCCGGGTGGTTTGTTGGTGGTGGTGATCGGCATTGCGGCAGGACAGTGGCTGGACCTGCCGGCCTATGGCGTGAAGCTGATCGGCGTGATCGACCTGAGCCTGGAGGTGCCGAAGCTGCCGGTGCTGCCGTTTGCCGACTGGTTGCGTCTGGGGGAATTGGCGTTCGCCATGGTGTTGATTCTGTATGCGGAATCCTATGGCTCGATCAGTGCCTATGCGCTCAAGCATGGCGACCGCGTCAACTCGAACCGCGACCTGCTGGCGCTGGGGGCTTCCAACCTGTTGTCCGGCCTGTTCCACGGCATGCCGGCGGGCGCGGGGTATTCGGCGACGTCGGCCAATGAGGCAGCCGGTGCCACTTCGCGCCTGGCCGGTATCGTGGCGGCGCTGGTGGTGCTGGTCATTGTCCTGACGGTGCTGCCTTACATCGCCCTGACCCCGGAACCGATCCTCGCCGCCATCGTCATTCATGCCCTGGGGCGGGGCTTGAGCCTGCAGCCGCTGGGACGCTATTTCATCTGGCGCCGAGACCGCTTGCTGGTGATCTGCGCCGTGGGGGCTGTGTTGCTGCTGGGGGTGCTGGACGGTTTGCTGGTGGCGGTGGCGATCAGTGTGTTGCTGATGCTCAAGCAGATGTCGGCGGCGGATATCCAGATCCTGGGGCGCATCGATAGCGGTCACGACTTTGTCGACCTGCAGCGCCATCCAACGGCGCAAACGGTGCCGGGCGTGTTGATTGTGCGGCCGGGTGAGGCGTTGTTTTTTGCCAACGTCGAGCGGATTCTTGGCGGTGCCTTGCACTTGATCCGGCATTCGCAAACGCCGGTTCATACGGTGATCCTCAGTCTTGAGGAATCGCCCGATCTGGATGGCACCAGCATTGAGGCGTTGCAGGAGTTTTTTGTGCGGGTGCATCAGGGGGGCAAACAGCTGATTCTGGCGCGTCTGAAAGACGACGCACAAGCGGCGTTGGCGGTGTTGCCGCAGGCGGAGGTTAGTGGGGTGGTGCTGAGTGGGTTGAGTGTGGATGGGGCGGTGCAGCAGGCCCTCCAGTTGAATGCATGACCCTCTGTGTGGGCGGTGTTCAAATTGAAGGCATAAAAAAACGCCGCTCATCTCACGATGGGCGGCGTTTTTCATTGCGTTGCTACGTTAGGCTTGAACGACCGGGATGTTGGCGTTCGCAGCAGCTTCACGGAACTCGGCGATCTGGTCGAAGGACAGGTAGCGGTAGACATCGGCCGCCATGCTGTCGATCTTGCCGGCGTATTCCATGTACTCCTCGACGGTCGGCAGGCGACCCAGGATGGAAGCCACGGACGCCAGTTCAGCCGAAGCCAGGTAGACGTTCGCGCCGTCACCCAGACGGTTCGGGAAGTTACGGGTCGAAGTCGACACCACAGTCGAGTTCGGCTCTACACGTGCCTGGTTACCCATGCACAGTGAGCAACCCGGCATTTCCATGCGCGCGCCAGCCTTGCCGTAGATGCCGTAGTAGCCTTCTTCGGTCAGTTGGTGAGCGTCCATCTTGGTCGGCGGCGACAGCCACAGACGGGTTGGCAGCTGACCCTTGACCTGTTCCAGCAGCTTACCGGCAGCGCGGAAGTGACCGATGTTGGTCATGCACGAACCGATGAACACTTCGTCGATCTTCTCGCCAGCAACGCTGGAGAGCAGGCGGGCGTCGTCCGGGTCGTTTGGCGCGCAGAGCACAGGCTCCTTGATGTCGGCCAGGTCGATCTCGATGATTTCAGCGTATTCGGCGTCTTTGTCCGCTTGCAGCAGCTCAGGGTTGGCCAGCCAGGCTTCCATCGCTTGAGCGCGACGTTCAAGAGTACGTGCATCGCCGTAGCCTTCGCCGATCATCCAGCGCAGCAGGGTGATGTTGGACTGCAGGTATTCGGCAATCGACTCTTTGGACAGCTGGATGGTGCAACCGGCAGCCGAACGTTCAGCCGAGGCGTCAGACAGTTCGAACGCTTGCTCGACGGTCAGCTTAGGCAGACCTTCGATCTCCAGGATGCGACCGGAGAAGGCGTTCTTCTTGCCTTTCTTCTCTACGGTCAGCAGGCCAGCCTGGATCGCGTAGTAAGGAATGGCGTGAACCAGGTCACGCAAGGTGACGCCTGGTTGCAGTTCGCCTTTGAAGCGAACCAGGATCGACTCAGGCATGTCCAGCGGCATGACGCCGGTGGCAGCGGCGAAAGCAACCAGGCCGGAACCGGCCGGGAACGAGATGCCGATCGGGAAACGGGTGTGGGAGTCACCACCGGTACCGACGGTGTCTGGCAGCAGCATGCGGTTCAGCCACGAGTGGATGATGCCGTCGCCCGGACGCAGGGAAACGCCGCCGCGGGTCATGATGAAGTCAGGCAGGGTGTGGTGGGTGGTCACGTCGATCGGCTTTGGATAAGCCGCGGTGTGGCAGAAGGACTGCATCACCAGGTCGGTCGAGAAGCCCAGGCACGCCAGGTCTTTGAGTTCGTCACGGGTCATTGGACCGGTGGTGTCCTGGGAACCGACGGTGGTCATCTTCGGTTCGCAGTAGGTGCCTGGACGCACACCAGCTACGCCGCACGCCTTGCCGACCATTTTCTGCGCCAGGGTGAAACCCTTGGTGCTTTCAGCCGGAGCTTCAGGCTTCTTGAACAGGGTCGAAGGTGGCAGACCCAGCTCGGTGCGAGCCTTCTCGGTCAGGCCACGGCCGATGATCAGCGGAATACGGCCGCCAGCACGAACTTCGTCCAACAGTACCGGAGTCTTCATTTCGAAGGTGGTCAGGACTTCGTCGGTGCCGTGCTTGCAGACTTTGCCAGCATGCGGGTACAGGTCGATCACGTCGCCCATGTGCATGTTGGAAACGTCGAATTCGATTGGCAGTGCGCCGGCATCTTCCATGGTGTTGTAGAAGATCGGAGCGATTTTGCTGCCGAAGCAGAAACCGCCGGCACGCTTGTTCGGCACGTAAGGAACGTCGTCGCCGAAGAACCACAGTACGGAGTTGGTCGCCGATTTACGCGAAGAACCGGTACCGACCACATCGCCGACGTAGGCGATAGGGAAGCCGGCGTTGCGCATTTCTTCGATCTGCTTCATCGGACCGGTGACGCCTTGTGCGTCAGGCACGATGCCGTCGCGAGCCATTTTCAGCATGGCCAGGGCGTGCAGCGGGATGTCTGGACGGGACCAGGCATCAGGCGCAGGGGACAGGTCGTCGGTGTTGGTTTCGCCGGTGACCTTGAACACGCGCAGGCTGATCTTGTCGGCCAGGGTCGGGCGCTTCACGAACCACTCGCCGTCAGCCCAGGATTGCAGCACGCCTTGGGCGTGAACGTTACCGTTCTTGGCTTTTTCAGCGACGTCGTGGAAGGCGTCGAACATCAGCAGGGTGTGCTTGAGTTCTTCAGCCGCTACTGGAGCCAGTTCGGCGTCATCCAGCAGGTTAACCAGAGTCACGATGTTGTAGCCGCCCTGCATGGTGCCGAGCAGTTCAACAGCGCGCTTCTTGTCGATCAGGGGGGATTTGGCTTCGCCTTTGGCGATGGCGGACAGGAAGCCGGCCTTTACATAGGCAGCTTCGTCCACTCCAGGCGGAACGCGATTGGTGATCAGGTCAACGAGGAATGCTTCTTCGCCAGCCGGGGGATTTTTCAGCAGCTCGACCAGGCCTGCAGTTTGTTCGGCGTTTAGCGGCTGGGGAACGATACCCAGTGCTGCGCGCTCTTCGATATGTTTGCGGTAGGCTTCAAGCACAGTTATTACCCTCATCAGTGGTCCCAAATGGGTGTCCGGGACGCTCATCCCGAAATTGCCGTACTCATGCGCTGCATGGCGTTGTGAGCCACTTAGCCAGAATTACCGGCAATTCCTTACAGAAGCTGCTTTCAAAGTTTTACGCCTGCAGAACGGGAGCTGATGAGGGTTGGCGTTGGGCTTTTCCCCGCTGGAAAAACCCCTCGCCAACACCGCTCTGAAGGAACGACTGTGCTCGTGACGCTTTGAAAACAGCTTCTAACGGACATTGGCGCCTAAAAAGGCAGGCTGATTCTACGGCAAAAAAAAATTAAAGGTAAGTCAGTGTTTATTGGACTTTGGTGGAGGCGCTCAGCAGAGCCCGATTCTCCATGGGCCCTGAACTTTGAGGGGTGATCAATGGCCGACAAAGGGCTAACATGCGGGCCTGTTCTGCTTTCTCGCGTTTTTGCCTATCTATGCCCAATCAGACCATCAAGACCCCCTGCGTCGGCCTCTGCTCCACCGTTTACGGTGACCTGGTGTGCCGTGGCTGCAAGCGTTTCCACCACGAAGTGATCCACTGGAACGGTTACAACGAGGAAGAAAAGCGCGCGGTATGGCTGCGTCTTGAGCAGTTGCTGTCGCAGGTGATGGCCGCCAAGGTGGAAATTTTCGATCCGGCGCTGCTCAGAATGCAGCTGGAGCAACGCAAGATCCGCTTCGTGCCCCATCAGTCGGAATATTGCTGGGCCTATCAGTTGATTGCGCGAGGCGCGCGGGTGATCAACAACCTGGAAGCCTACGGGATGGTGCTGCTGCCGGAGTTTCGTGAGTGGAACCTGCCGGAATTGCGCGACGCCATTGATCGGGAATTTTTCCTGCTCTCCGAAGCCCATTACCAGCGCTACATTGCGCCGGGGTTCCTGAAAGATGCCTTTGGTGGGTAGCCCTTAAAAGCATCGCGAGCAAGCTCGCTCCCACAGGGGATCTGTATCGTTCACAAATCCTCTGTGGGAGCGAGCTTGCTCGCGATGGCGTCCGGCCAAACAGCAAAGATCTCAATGCTTGTCGGTAATCTCCTCAAGATGATCCGCCACTTCCATCGGCTTGAGCACCAGCACGTCGCTCTCGACCGAATCGAGCACCACTTCCGCCGTATTGCCGATCAGTGCCCCTGATAACCCGCTACGTGCCACGGTACCGATCACTGTCACCGCCGCCTGCAGCTTGTGCACCATGAACGGAATCAACACGTCCGCCGGGCCTTCCTCGATGTGCAGGTGATCATCGTCGATGTCGAATTCCGCCTGGAACGCCTTGCACTGTTCGCGATAGCGCGCCTGGATGGTTTCGCTGAGTTGAAACGTCGGGTCGGCCGCCGACAGCATGGGCGACGGGTGGGCGCTGATCACGTGCAAGTGGGCCTTGGCCAGGGTGGCGATGTCATAGCCATGATCAATGATGGTGTCGTGCAAGTGGCGGTGTTCGAGATCGGTGTTGCCGACGTCGACGGCTGCCAGAATCACTTTGTCTTTCCATGAACCGGCGGTTTTCACCAGCAGCACCGGAGTCGGGCAGGACCGCAACAGTTTCCAGTCCTCTGGGGTCAGCAGGGCTTTTTTCAACGGGCTGTCGGGGAAGTGCTGCTTGACCACCAGACCGCAGCCTTCGGCTTGCTGCACATCAATGATGGTTTCGTGCAGGCTCTCGTTCCAGGCCTGCTCGGTGGTGACGACGTAGCCGTCCTCCGTTAATGCGGCCTTGAGCACACCCAGCATGCCACTGTGATCATGCTTGCGGTCGCACACCAGCAGATGCAACTGTGCCTGGGTCACGCTGGCAATCAGTTTGGCCCGTTTGAGCGCCAGGCTTTCCGAGTGCTCGGGTTCGATGACCACCAGAATGCTGCGAATGGCTTGCATGTGCGGGATCTCCTGAAAATAAAAAAGCACGGCGTTGCACAACTATAGTTGCTGTCTGCGATTCGGGGACTTGATGCATATCAACGGTTGGCGACTGGTGGTCTGCGGGCAGGCCGGTATAATCGGCGCCCTTCGTTTTGAACCTATTTTTCCGTGAGCCCCATGATCCTTCCCGAAATTCACGAGTTCCTTGGCTGCCGCACCCCCGACGGCTGGATCCAGGCCGCGCTGGCCGATCAGGAAACCCTGCTGATCGACCACAAGAACTGCGAATTCAAGGCCGCCAGCACCGCGTTGAGCCTGATCGCCAAGTATCACTCCCACGTCGATCTGATCAACATGATGTCGCGCCTGGCCCGGGAAGAGCTGGTGCACCACGAACAGGTCATGCGCCTGATGAAACGGCGCAAGATCGAACTGCGCCAGCTGTCCGCCGGGCGTTACGCGTCGGGGCTGCGCAAGGTGGTACGCAGTCACGAGCCGGTGAAGCTGGTTGACACATTGGTGGTGGGCGCGTTCATCGAGGCCCGCAGTTGTGAGCGTTTCGAAGCGCTGGTGCCGCATCTGGACGAAGAACTGGGCAAGTTCTATTTCGGCTTGCTCAAGAGCGAAGCCAGGCATTTCCAGGGTTACCTGAAGCTGGCTTATCAATATGGAGACGCCAAGGACATCGCCCAGGTGATCGACAGGGTCCGCGCCGCCGAGCAGGAACTGATCGAGTCGCCGGACGTGGAATTCCGTTTTCATAGTGGTGTGCCGGCGGCGTAATCCTGCACCACCCAGTCATGAACGGCTCAAACCCAGCCGTTCATGCCATTGCGCGATGGACTCTTCGGGGTACACATCGAACTGTTTATCCCCGGGTTGCGCCTCGACTTCCACCCACGTTGCCTTCGAACCCAGCATCAGGTGCGTGTGTTCCGGCGGCACCGGCAACGGTGTATCGATGGCCGAGGCGAACGGGTGAATCAACTCCGGCCACTGCGGACTGAACAACCACAGGCCCGAGCCGCAGACCGAGCAGAAATGCCGCTCGGCGGTGCTGCTGTGGGCGCGCTTGTCGCCTTCTTCCTTGAGTCGCGCATGGTAAATCGCGATGTGTTTGCGTCCGCGAACCTTGAGGCTGGCGGCATCGCCACCGAGGTTGATCGCATAACCGCCGCCGCCCTGGGTCTTGCGGCAGATCGAGCAGTAGCAGCGCTGGTAAGGGTAGGGGTGGACGCTGGTCAAACTGAACGACACCGCGCCGCAATGGCAGGAACCTTCGAGTTGCATGGGAGCCTCCGGCTGTCTGGAACGTACCCCGGACAGCCTAGACCGTCAGGGCTACTCGACCGGCACCAGGATCGCGTCGCCGGTCGCCACCAGTTTCAGTTGATCACCGGTTTGCGCGAACAACTCGGCGCGGGCGAACACCTGCTTCTTGCCAGCCTTCACCACCCGGCCCCGGGCGATGAACACTTCACCGATCGCAGGCGCCAGGCAGTTGACTGAAAAGTGCGAGGCCAGCACGTTGCCTGCCACGGTTCCAGCCGCGAAGCCACAGGCTGTGTCGAGCATCGCGCCAATCAGGCCGGCATGCAGGAAACCGGCGTATTGCGCCATGTCAGTCTTGCGAAAAGCCATGGTGAGTTCGACTTCGCCGCTTTCGGCGCGGGTGACTTCGAAGCCGGCCCAGCGGTTGAAGGCCGAGGTTGCGTTGATCTGTTTGAGTGTGTTGAGCATGGCGAATCCCTCCGGTTGAAGCATCAACATGCGCCGGGTGCGGGTGGATGTCATGGTCCATAAGGGAAGGTGATGGGCTGGTTGGTTGGTGGTGAATGGGCTGGCCTCATCGCGAGCAGGCTCGCTTCTACAGTGAGTGGTGGTGAACACAATCTCTATGTTCGACCGCAAAACCTGTGGGAGCTGGCTTGCCTGCGATGAACGATAACGCGGTCCCACTGGACGCCCACCAAAGGCCAAGTCAGCATGTCCCCCTCGAAACCGGGACACGACCTGATGCGACGACTACCCTCCCTGGCAGCCCTGCGAACCTTCGAATGCGCCGCCCGCCACGCCCATTTCGGTCGGGCGGCGGCTGAGTTGTGCGTCACCGACAGCGCGGTCAGCCACCAGATTCGCCAGCTCGAAGAGCAACTCGGCGTGCCGCTGTTCGTGCGCGAGGGTCGGCAGATTCGCCCGACCCTGGCTGCCGGGCGCCTGATGCAGAGCTTGCAGCAGGCTTTCGAACTGATCGGCGATGCCTGCGATGAACTGCGCGACCCTTCATCCCTGGCGGTATTGCGTCTGGCGGTCACCGCCGAGCTTGCGCAAAAGTGGCTGATGAGCCGGCTCACGGATTTCTACGCGCGCTACCCGCACATCACCTTGCATCTGTACGAACAGCCGATCGACGCCACGGCGCCCGGAGAAGATATCGACCTGGCGATCACCTACGGCACCGGCCCGGTGGACAGCTCCGCGTATTTCGTCCGGCCGCTGCCGGCGTTGCAGTTCTTCCCGGTGTGCAGTCCCGGCCTGTTCAACCAGGGCACCTTGAAAACCCCGAAGGACCTGGCTCGCCACTGTCTGCTGCACGACGACCAGGACGGCAAGACCTGGACCGCGTGGCTCACCAGCCATGCCGGTGACCAGCGCCCCGACCGGCAACTGTATTTCGCCCACGCCGGGCTGGCACTGGAGGCCGCGGCCCAAGGGCAGGGCGTGGCCATGGGCGACAACCTCACAGCCCAGGAAGATTTGCTCAGTGGGCGGCTGGTACGGCCGTTTACGTCGAGCATGACTGCGCTGGGGCAATACGCACTGGTGTGCGAGCGGCTGCGGCTGGAGCGCCCGGCGGTGGCGCAGATGCTGGAGTGGTTCAACGATCAGTTGCTCGATTGATGAGTTAGATTCAAGTATTCCGAAATAATCATCGTTGGCGAGCCAGTCGCCAACGCCCTTAGCCTGTGGTCATTCCAATCCCCGTTGAAGAGGTTTGACCATGGCCCGCTTGCTCGACACCACTCCCAAACAGGACGGTTTCCGTCTGCCCGGCGAATTCGAAACCAAGTCCGGTTGCTGGCTCGGCTGGCCGGAGCGCACCGACGTCTGGCGCAACGGGGCCAAGCCTGCGCAGAAAGTCTGGGTGCAGATCGTCACCGCCATTTCCATGAGCGAACCGGTCACCGTCTGCGCCTCGGCGGCTCAGTTCGCCACCGCCCGTCGCCAACTGCCGCCGCAAGTGCGCGTGGTGGAAATGACCTGCAACGACACCTGGTTCCGCGACAGCGGCCCATGCTTCGTGGTCAATGACCAGAGCGGCGAAGTGCGCGGCGTCGACTTCGAATTCAACGCGTATGGTGGCCTCGATGGCGGCTTGTACTACCCGTGGGACAAGGACGACCAGATCGCGAGCAAGATCCTCGAAATCGAGCGCTTCGACCGCTATCGCGCGCCGTTGATCGCCGAACTGGGCGGTATCCAGAGCGACGGCCAGGGCAGCATCCTGACCACCGAGCAATGCCTGCTCAACCGCAACCGCAACCAGCACCTGGGCAAGGACGAAGTCACCCGTCGCCTGACCGATTACCTCGGCGCCGAGCAGGTGATCTGGCTGCCACGGGGCTGCAAGTTCGACGAAACCGACGGCCATGTCGACGACCTCGCGTGCTTCGTGCGCCCCGGTGAAGTGGTGCTGCAATGGACCGACAACCGCGACGACCCGCAGTGGGAAATCTATCAGGAGGCCTACGACATCCTGCGCAGCACCCGCGACAGTCGCGGCCGCGAATTGATCGTGCACAAGCTGCCGCAGCCGGATGTGCTGGAGTGGACCGCCGAAGAAGCCGAAGGCCTGGACCAGCAGGACAGCACCCATACCCGCCAGGCCGGGACGAAGATCTGCGCGTCGTACATCAACTACTACGCCGGCAACAGTTCGATCGTGGTGCCGCTGTTCGGTGATCGCAACGACAAGGTGGCGCTGGCGACCCTGGCCGAGCTGTTCCCGAAACACAGCATCGTCGGCATCGAAAACTCCCGGGAAATCCTTCTCGGTGGCGGCAACGTCGCGTGCATCACCATGCCGCAGTACGCCGCCCCCCACTCCAACAAGAAAGGAGCGTGACCGTGGGCCTGCACAAACTGACTCAAGCAATACTGCTGGTGCTTGCACCCCTGTGTGTGCAGGCCGCCGACACCGCCAAACCGGTGGTCAACCTGTACATCTGGGGCGAGTACCTGGCCCCGGACACCTTGAAGAATTTTGAAGCGAAAACCGGCATCCATGTGGTGGTCGACCACTTCGACTCCCTGGAAACCGTCGAGACCAAGCTGCTGACCGGTCGTAGTGGCTACGACCTGGTGCTGACGGCGGGGCAGCATCTGTCCCGGGCCATCGAGAGTGGCGCGGTGCAGCCGGTCGACAAGCAGCAACTGCCGCATTTCGCCGGGGTCGGCGAGGAGTTCCGCCAGCACATGGCGGTGTTCGATCCGGGCAACCGCCATGCCGGGATCTACGCCTGGGGCACCACGGGCGTGGGTTATCAGGAGCAGGCGGTCAAACAGCGGCTGCCCGACGCGCCGACCGACAGTTGGGCGATGCTGTTCGACCCGGCCGTGGTGTCGAAATTCGCCGATTGCGGGGTCAGCCTGCTCAACGATCCCAACGAAGTGTTTGCGGCGGTCATGAAGTACATGGGCCTGGACATCAACCGCCAGAACCTCGATGACCTGAAGCTGGCCGAGCAGCAACTGGCGAAGATTCGGCCGTACATTCGCTATTTCGACAACGACCTGAACATCAGCGACCTGGCCAACGGCAACACCTGCGTGGCGATGTCGTGGAACGGCAACGTGGCCATCGCGGCGGGCCAGGCCGAGGCGGCGGGCAAGCCGTATTCGCTCAAGTACCGCATTCCGAAGGAGGGCACGTTGATCTGGTTCGATGCCATGGTCATTCCCAAGGATGCGCCGCACCCGAAGGCCGGCCTGGCATTGATGGACTACCTGATGATCCCGCAAGTGATCGCGCCGATCACCGACACTATCCATTACGCCAATGCGATCACGGCGGCGGACGCCCTGGTCGACCCGGCGATTCGCAACGATCCGGGGACGTATCCGCCGGCGGCGGTCAGGGCTTCGCTGTACAGCAAGAATGACAATGGCAAGGCGTTCAACCGGGCGTTGATCAGGGCGTTCAGTCGGTTGAAGTCGGGGTTGTGAGGTCAAGCCGACCCCTGTAGGAGCTGCCGAAGGCTGCGATCTTTTGATTTTGTTTTTCAGGATCAAGATCAAAAGATCGCAGCCTTCGGCAGCTCCTACAGGGACCGCGATGTGGTCTAACGGTTGGGCACCCGCCACAAATACCAGGAGGCCACCGTCCGGTAGGGACTCCACGCCAACCCGATCTCGATCATCTGCTTGCGCGTCGGCTGCATCTCCAGGCCCTTGAGTCGTCGATAACCCTCGCGCACACCAAAATCATCGGCCGGCAGGATATCCGGCCGCTCCAGGCTGTAGATCAGCAGCATCTCCACGGTCCAGCGACCCACGCCGCGCAGGGTGATCAAGCGCTCGATCAGCGCTTCATCGTCCATGGCCAGCGCCGTGGCGTAATCCGGCACCACGCCGTCCAGCGACGCCTGTGCGATGCCCTGGATAGTCGCGATCTTGCTCGCGGAAAACCCGCAACTGCGCAGTCGGTCGAAATCCGTGGCGACGATCTGTTCCGGCCTGGGAAACGAACCCGAACCGAACAGCGCCAGCAACCGGCCGACAATCGCATCCCCAGCCTTGGCATGCAGTTGCTGATAGGCAATCGCCCGCACCAGCGACTCATACGGATCATGTGCCGCATGCGGCTGGTGCAGGCACGGGCCGATGGCGTCGATGTGGCGGCGCCAGTCATCATCGATGGCCGCCAGGAACGCACTGGCCGCCTGATAGCCGTCGACCATGGGCTCAGGCTTTCCCGGACGGTTGCAGCAGGGCGTTCACTTCGCCGTAGGTCAAGGCCTTCAGGTCGTGGCTATCGAACTTGCCGGTTTGCAGAAAGCTTTTGGCGATGCCGGCCATGGCACCGTAGAGGAATTCGGCGATGCCTGAACCCGCGGTCAGGCGGCGTACACCGAGTGCCTCAAGCGCTTCGGGGGACGGCAGGCCGGGGAACCCCAGCACATTCAGTGGCAGCGAGGTTCCTTGGCACAACGCCTTGATCTCGTACTCTGCAGTAACGCCGGCGGCAAACAGGCCATTGGCACCGGCGGCCTGATACAGCGCGGCGCGCCTGAGGGTTTCGGCGACGCGATCTTCGGCGGGCACCAGGCCCCGCAGGTAAACATCGGTGCGCGCATTGATAAACAGGTTCACGTTGCGCCGGTCGGCCACCTGGCGCGCGATTTCGATCTTGCGTACCAGCAACTCCGGCGGTGAGGAACCGTCTTCGATGTTGATCCCGACAGCGCCGGCGGCGATCACCGCATCAACCACCTGGGTCACCCGTTCCAGGTCATCGGAATAACCGGCCTCGATGTCCACGGTCAGCGGTACCGAAATGACCCGGGCAATCGACTCGACCGTCGAGACCAGGCGCTCAAGGGGCAGGGTGTTGCCGTCCGGATAACCATGCACCCAGGCCACTGCCGCGCTGCTGGTGGCTACGGCCTTGTTGCCCAGTTGTTCTACCAACCGCGCCCCGGCGGCATCGGCGACGTTGGTGAGGATCAGCAAACCCTCGTGATGCAGTTGGTGCAATTGATTGTCGAGCCTGTCCATCGGGTTTCCTTCCTTTTGAAAAAGTCGTGGGGATCAGAACGCCAGTTGCTCCGTGAGCTGCACCGCCGCGTTCTCCAGCCTGAGCAAAAACGCCTTGCGTGGCTGGCCTCCAGCGTAGCCGGTCAACGAGCCGTCGGCGCCGATCACCCGGTGGCAGGGCACGACAATCGATAAGCGGTTATGCCCGTTGGCCAGACCCACCGCCCGGCTGGCACCTGGCTTGCCCAGGCTCGCCGCGATGGCGCCGTAGGTGGTGGTCCGGCCGTAGGGGATCTTCGCCAGTTCGGCCCAGACCCGGCGGGAGAACTCGCTGCCGGGCATGTGCAAGGCCACGCTGAACTCAGTGAGCGTGCCGGCGAAATACGCGGACAATTGTTCTTCGATCTGCTGCAAATGCGCGTTGTGCCCCGGTGCCACGGCATAACCGAAACGGTTTTGCAGCGCTTCGACCGCTGGGTTCAGCGAGGCCTGGCCGAGAAACTCCAGCAGCACCAGTCCACGCCGCTCGGCCATGGCGATCATCGGTCCCAGCGGCGTGGTCAGGCGCGTGAACAGCAGCGGCTCGCTGTTGGCCGCGCGGCCCGGGGTGATGTGAAACGATTTCTGGAAGGCATCGCGAAATCCGCTCAGGGACTCGTAGCCCGAATCGAACGCGACGTCGTCGATGGAGTCGCCCTGTCTGATCCCGCCCAACGCCATGCCCAGGCGTCGGGCGCGCAGCCAGGCGTGGAAGGTCATGCCGAAATGCTGCTTGAACCAACGGCGCAGTTTCAGTGGTTCGATGCCTTGGGCCAGTAGTTGGGCGTCGGTCCAGCGCTGCTCCGGGTCGGCGTCTAGCGATTTGAACAGTGTCTGCACCCAGTCCGGCGCGCTGGCGGCGGTGTCCAGCGGTTTGCAGCGCAGGCAGGCGCGATAGCCCGCCGCCAGGCATTGTTCGGCGTTGGCAAAGAACTCGACATTCTCAGGCTTCGGGCTGCGGGCGGTGCAGCCGGGGCGGCAGAAGATGCCTGTGGTCTTGACCGCCGTGAAGAACACCCCCTCGTAGGAGGTGTCTCGCTCGAGCATGGCGCGAACCATCTCGGCACGGGGTGGAAGCAGCGTTTTCTGTAGGTTCATGGGCGCAGCATAGATCGCGTCATGGGCGACCTCCACCGGAGAATCGACAGTGAATTTCGCTCCTTTGATCACTGCGAGTCAATGTGGGAGCGAGCAAGCGCGCTCACATGGGGAAAATATCGACTTCAGGCGCGTCTGGCCATCAGAAGCACCGAAGCTGCCGCCGACAGTAACCCCGCACAGCAACGGTTGAACATCCGCTTGCCCGACGGCCTGGCGAACCAACGGCGCATGTGCAGGCCCATGTAGGCGTAGGCGCCGATGGCGATCCATTCCAGCACCAGAAACAGCGCGCCCAACACCACGAATTGCGGCCCGATGGCGTGGGTCGAGTCGACGAATTGCGGCAGGAACGCGGTGAAGATCAGGATGGCCTTGGGGTTGCCGGCCGCCACCAGGAACTCCTGCCGGGCCAGCGCCAGCGTGCCCACGGGGGCTGAGGCCACGACGTTTTCCACGCCCGGATCGGCGCGCCACAATTGCCAGGCGAGGTAGAACAGGTAGGCCGCGCCGAGGATCTTGATCGCGTAGAACAGCAGCTCGGAGGTTTGCAACACCACCGCCAGCCCCGCCGAGGCCAGGGCAATCATCCCGGCGAACGCCAGTAGCCGGCCGATCCCCGCCACACACGCGGTGCGGTAGCCATAGCGGGTCGAATTACTGACCGACAGCAGGTTGTTGGGGCCGGGTGCCATGTTGAGGGCGAAGCAGGCCGGCAGGAACAGGGTGAGGGTGGCGAGGTCCATGGTGGGCTCCTGTAGCAAGAGCGCTATTTTTATCACGGCTCAGCGGTGGCCAGACCCATACAGTCATGGGCGCAAACCACCGTACACAGGGCTATCTGGCGAACTTTTTCGCCCCGGCGACGCAGAGGATCACGGCGACGGTGACACCCAGCATGCCGATGCTGACATGTTCATGCAGCAGGGTGGCGGCCAGCGTCAGCCCGAAAAACGGCTGGAGCAGCTGCAATTGCCCGACGGCGGCGATGCCCCCCTGGGCCAGGCCGCGATACCAGAACACGAAACCGATCAGCATGCTGAACAGCGAGACGTAAGCCAGGCTGAACCAGGCCGGCGTGCTGATGCCGCTGAACGAGGCCGGCATGCGCATCCAGCTGAGCACCGCCACGACCGGCAGCGACAGCACCAGCGCCCAGCTGATCACCTGCCAGCCACCGAGGGTGCGCGACAGCTTCGCGCCTTCGGCATAACCCAGGCCGCAGGCGAGGATGGCCAGCAGCATCAGGATGTCGCCTTGGGGGGAAGCGGTCAGCCCCTGGGACAGGGCAAACCCGACCACCAGCAAGCTGCCCAGCACCGAGAAAATCCAGAACGCCGCCCGTGGCCGCTCGCCGCCGCGCAGGACGCCGAACACCGCTGTCGCCAGGGGCAGCAGGCCGACGAAGACGATCGAGTGCGTGGACGTCACGTATTGCAGCGCCAGCGCGGTCAACAGGGGAAAGCCGATGACCACGCCCAGGGCAACGATGAGCAGCGGTATCAGTTGCTGGCGCGCCGGGCGTTTTTCCTTGAACAGCCACAGCAGGCACAGCGCCAGGACCGCTGCGATGGTCGCGCGTGCGACGGTCAGGAACACCGGGTCAAACTCCAGCACCGCCACCCGTGTCGCCGGCAGCGAGCCGCTGAAGATCACCACGCCGATCAGGCCGTTGATCCAGCCGCTGGTGCTGTTTTCCAGCGTCCGGTGTTGCAGGTTCGAAGTCCGTTCCATTTGGCTCACGCTCATTGTCTGATTGCACGAAACTCATCCTATGAGCGACTATCGATACAATCAAAAAATTGTCATGGATACATCTCGACATGCCTCGATCCCGCTACAAAACCCTGGTGGATGCCTTTGCCGCCGACATCCGCTCCGGGCGTCTGCCGCCCGGCACGCGCCTGCCGACTCACCGGCAACTGGCCACCGAGCACGGTCTGGCGCTGGTCACCGCCAGCCGGGTGTATGCCGAGCTGGAGGGCATGGGCCTGGTCAGCGGCGAAACCGGGCGCGGTACCTTTGTCAGGGAAACCTCGCTGCCGCCGGGGCAGGGCATCTCGCAGCACGTGGTGGCGGCGGGGATGATCGACCTGAATTTCAACTACCCGTCATTGCCCGGTCAGGCCGACCTGTTGCGCATGGCCTTGCGTCAGCTGGCGTTGTCCGGGGACCTGGAATCGCTCCTGCGCTATCAGCCCCACGCGGGACGCCTGCATGAGCGGGCCTCGGTCGCGCGTCATCTGCTTGACCGCGGGCTGAGCGTGCCGGCCGAGCAGGTGTTGATCGTCAGCGGTGCCCAGCATGGCCTGGCGGTGGCGATGATGACGCTGCTCAAGCCCGGCGATGTAATTGCCGCCGATGCGTTGACCTATCCCGGTTTCAAGACCTTGGCCGAAACCCTGCATCTGGAAGTCTTGCCGATTCCGGTCACCGATACCGGGCCTGATTTGCCTGCCCTGGAAAAACTCTGCCGCAGCCGATCGGTACGGGCCGTGTACTCGATGCCGACCTTGCATAACCCGCTGGGCTGGGTGATGGATCTGGATCAGCGCGAGCAGTTGGTAGCGATTGCGCGTCGGCATGAGTTGACGATCATCGAGGACGCTGCCTACGCGTTCCTGGCCGAAGACGTACCGCCACCGCTGGCCGAGCTGGCACCGGAGAGAACGGTGTACGTGTCCGGCCTGTCGAAGAATGTCGCCACCGGGCTGCGCGTCGGTTTCATCGCCGCACCCGCGCAATGGGTCGCCGCCTTCGAGCGCACGATCATGGCGACCACCTGGAACACCCCGGGCGTGATGACCGCCATCGCCACGGCCTGGCTCGACGACGGCACCGTCAGCCAGTTGGAGGCGCAAAAACGCGCGGATGCCCGGGCCCGGCAAACCCTGGCCCGCGAGGTGCTGGCGGGGCTCAGGACCGTCAGCCACCCGAACTCTTATTTCATCTGGCTGCCGTTGGCGGAAGACGCCCGGGCCGACCAGATCGCCATGGCGCTGATGCGCGAGCAGGTGTCGGTGTCGCCGGCCGAGCCCTTTGCGATTTCGGCCTATGTACCGCACGCGATACGCCTGGCCCTGGGTTCGGTGGACATGGATTCGCTGCGTATTGCCCTGGGCAAGGTTGAAAAGATCGTTGGCTATTACTCATAGCGCTGCAGGGCAGTTTTCTTCAATACGCGAGCCGCTCGGCTCTTTACCTTGGGGGCCTTGTTCAATCCGATGGAAGAAGGTGTGCAATGAATCTGATGATGTCCATGGCGGCGTTTGCGCTGGTCGCTTCCATCACGCCGGGGCCGGTCAACATTGTGGCGTTGAGCTCCGGCGCACGCTTTGGTTTCCGGGCCAGCCAGCGTCACGTGGCCGGGGCGACGCTGGGGTTTGTCTTGCTGTTGGTGCTGATGGGGTTGGGCCTGCATGAGGTGTTGCAACGCTGGCCGGCACTGACCCAGGTGGTGCAATGGGCGGGGGTGGCCTTTCTGTTGTACATGGCCTACAAGCTGGCGGCCGACAATGGGCAGGTGCAGGCCAGTGAGTCGGCCCAGTCGCCATCGATGCTGTATGGCGCCATCATGCAATGGCTCAACCCGAAGGCCTGGCTGGCCTGCGTGGCCGGCATGGGCGCGTTCGTCGCCGATGGCGAGGCGCGCCTGGTCTGGCAGTTCGCCGCGATCTATCTGGTGATCTGTTATGTGTCGGTCGGTTGCTGGGCGTATGCCGGGACGTTTTTACGCGGCTTCCTGAACAACCCGGCGGGTATGCGCCTGTTCAATCGCGCCATGGCGTTGTTGCTGGTGGTGAGTGCGGTGTATCTGGTGTTGCCGTAACGGCAGTCACCACGGTTTTGTGGCGAAGTTACAGCTTTTGTGGCGAGGGAGCTTGCTCCCGCTGGGCTGCGAAGCGGCCCCGCTTTCCTTCAGACAAATCTTGCATGCCGGTTTTGCGACGGCTTTGCCGCCGAGCGGGAGCAAGCTCCCTCGCCGCAGGTTCAACCAAATCACAGGTTCTGTAAGGCCACAGACTCATACAACGCTTCACCCCCGATACTGCCCCGGCGTAGCCGCCAGATGCTGTTTGAAGGCCCGTTGAAAATGCGCCTGATCGGAGAACCCCGCTTCCAGCGCCACGTCCGCGATCAGTTTGCCGCTGCGCAATTGATCCTGGGCGTACTGGATGCGCCGGTTGACCAGGAACGCGTGGGGCGTCATGCCGTAATGCTGTTTGAAGGCGCGGATCAGGTAGGACGGTGACAGTTGCGCCGCCTCGCATATGTCTTCGAGCCTGAGGGTTTGCGTGCAGTGGTCGCGGATGTAATCGGCTGCGCGTTCCAGCTTGAAATTGGGTTCGCGCAGCGGCGGGTTGGCCGGGTTGAGTCGTAGCTGAACCTCGGTAAAGAACTCCACGGCCACGCTGTGTTTGCGCAGCACGTCCTGCTGGGGATCGACCAGCACCTCATGCAAGCCCGCGAGGCCGGCAAACAGTTGGGCGTCCCGGGTGTGGGTCAGCGAGAAGCGGCGAAACGCCGCGTCATCGCTGAAGCCGAGCTGATGCTGCAAATCGGTCAGCCATGGCGTATCGACGTACAGCATCAGGTACGACCAGGGTTGGTCTTCGATCGGGTTGCAGGCGTGGACGTCGCCGGGGTTCATCAGCACCACCGTGCCGACGCCGACCTCGAACGCCGACTGCTCATGCAGATAAGTACTGCGCCCGGCGGTGATCGCCCCGATGGAAAAGTGCTCGTGGGCGTGCCGGGTGTAGCAGACTTCGCGCCCGTCGGCGATGGAGCGGGCTTCGATGAAGGGCAGGGCATCATCACGCCAGAAGCGCGGGGCCTTGTCGGCGTTCTTGGCAACGGCGTGCTTCATGCTCACTCCTCGGCAGGTCAGCGCCCGAGTGTATTAGCTCTCGCCGTCAAAGGCTCGTTGCAGTGTGGCGATATCGAGTTTTTTCATCTGCATCATCGCCTGCATGGCCCGCTGGGATTTCTTCGTGTCGGGGTCCTTGATCATGTCCATCATCGCGACGGGGACGATCTGCCACGACAGCCCGAACTTGTCCTTGAGCCAACCGCATTGCTGGGCTTCGGGCGCGCCACCGGCCGACAGGTTGCCCCAGTAATGATCGACTTCATCCTGTGTCAGGCAATTGACCTGAAACGAAACCGCCTCGCTGAACTTGAACAAAGGCCCGCCGTTGAGGCCGGTGAAACTCTGCCCGTCGAGCTCGAAGCTGACGGTCATGACCGAACCCACGGGCCGGCCGTGGAACTCGAATCCGGCGTGGCCGTAATGGGTGATGGCAGTGATTTTCGAGTGGTCGAAGATCGAGCAATAGAATTTCGCCGCCTCTTCGGCCTGATCGTCGAACCACAGGCAGGGCGTGAGTTTTTGTACGCGTAGCATGGCGCCAGCTCCTCTGCAGGTAACGCATGTTCCGGACTTTCAGCGTAGTCAGCCTCTGGTCGTCTGGCCGTACCGTAGATCGAGAAAATTGCCGCAGGGTAGCGTGACGGTAGTCAAAATGACTTTAAGTGGAGTCAAACAGACTATTTTTGCCGTGGGTCGTTATGACTCGTATATGCGCAAGTGCCTGGATTTAAAGGGGCAAAAAGCTGGCACGGGACTTGAAGAGGTAAAGGTGCAACTGAACGCCTTCAGGAGTACGCACAATGTTCAACTTCTTCAGCAACCCTCGGAACGTTCTTCAATGGTCGAGCCGTATGCTCGGCGCGTATCGCCTGAGCCAGTTCCCGGCTCGAGTGGTGGCTTGATGCGTCGGCTTGCCGTTGCACCAGTCTTCAGCCTGGGCTTTCGCCCCTTCTTTCTGGCGGGGGCCGGGTTCGCGGCCCTCGCCATCGCGATCTGGGCCTTATGGCTGTACGGCCGCTTGCCCGGTGCGCAGCCGGTGGGCGGCATGCTCGCCTGGCACCGACATGAAATGCCTTTCGGATTTGCCACGGCCATCATTGCCGGGTTCCTGCTCACGGCGGTGCCCAACTGGACCGGCCGGCCAGGGCTCAAGGGTTGGCCGCTGATCGGCCTGGTGCTGGTGTGGCTGCTGGCACGGCTGGCCTGGTGCCTGCCGATACCTGCGCCCTGGCTGCTGGCCTTGCAGGTTCCGTTTCTGCCGTTGCTGGCGTGGGCGTTGGGGTGCGATCTGCTGGCGGCGGGCAAACGCGAGAATTATCCGATTCTGTTGATGGTGACGCTGCTGGCCGGGTGTCAGGCGTTGACGTTGCTGGGGCTCGCCGTTGAAGACGCCAATCTGCAACGTCATGGCGTGCTGGCTGCCTTGTGGCTGGTGGGCGCGCTGATGAGCGTGATCGGCGGACGGGTGATTCCGTTTTTTATCCAGCGCGGCTTGAACCGTCCCGCAACGCCTGCTGCCCATCCATTGCCGGGCAAGGTGTTGCTGATCAGCGCCATGCTGGCAGCGGTGTCCTTTGCCGCCGGTTTGAATGACGTCCCACGGGTGTGGCTGGCGCTGATGTTTGCGTTGATCAGCGGTTTGCATCTGCTGCGATTGTGGCGCTGGCATGATCGCGGCCTGTGGCGCGTGCCGCTGCTGTGGTCGCTGTACCTGGCTTACGCCTGGCTAGCGGTGGCGACGCTGGCCATGGCGCTGTGGCACCTGGGCTGGATGCCGCAACAAAGCCTGGCCACCCATGCGCTGGCCGTCGGCGGCATCGGCGGGCTGGTTCTGGCGATGATCGCCCGGGTCAGCCTGGGGCATACCGGGCGCTTGTTGCAGCCGTCCAAAGCGATCGTCGCGGGGTTTTCCCTGTTGCTGCTGGCGGGTGTACTTCGAGTGTGGTTGGTGCCGTTTTCCAGTCATGGCCTGGCGCTGTCGGCGTTGCTGTGGTGTAGCGCTTTCGGTGTTTTTGTCTGGCGCTACACCGGCATTTTATTGGGGCCGAGGCTCTAGCCAAGACCTTCAGGGCCGCCTTTCGAGGCGGCTTTTTCATGACCGGTGGTCGATGCGCCACGGCCTGCCGGCAAATTTGCGCTTAGCTGAAGGGATAGCCTGAGGCGCGCGCAGGTTTTACAAGGCCGCAGCGACGCCCCTTCAGATCACCCTGAGTCTGAGGAACTGCGCCATGCTGACCCTGAACATCAATGGCCAGGATCAGGAGCTGGATGTCCCCGCCGACATGCCGCTGCTCTGGGTCTTGCGCGATGTTGCCCACCTCACCGGCACCAAGTTCGGCTGTGGCATCGCCCAATGCGGGGCTTGCACCGTACACGTCGATGGCGCGCCGCTGCGCTCGTGCATCACACCGGCCACGGCCGTGGCCCATGGGCAAAAAATTCTCACCATCGAAGGCCTTTCCGCGGACGGCTCGCACCCGGTGCAACAGGCCTGGGCGGAGCTTGACGTGGTTCAGTGTGGTTACTGCCAGTCCGGGCAGATCATGTCGGCGGCGGCATTGCTGGCGAAGATTCCGAAGCCAACCGACAACGACATCGATCAGGCGCTGTCCGGCAACATCTGCCGTTGCGGCACTTACCCGCGGATCCGTGCGGCGGTCAAACGCGCCGCCGAGCTGGGTTGAGGTGGCCATGAACATCATCAATGCATTATCCCGTCGTGGTTTTCTCAAGGGCAGTGCCGTGCTGGGCGGTGGACTGGTGGTCGCGTTTGCCATGCCCGGTGCGCACCGTTTCGCCATGGGCGCGGAGAACCAGGGCAACGTGTTTGCGCCCAACGCCTTCCTGCGCATTGGCAACGACAACAGTGTCACCGTGTTGCTCGGCCACTCGGAAATGGGCCAGGGCATCTGGACCGGCCTGACCATGCTGATCGCTGAAGAACTGGACGCCGACTGGACGAAAATCCGCGTCGAGCATTCCCCGGCCTCGGCCGCCGACTACGGCCTGCCAGGCTTTGGCGGGATGCAAATCACCGGCGGCTCGACGTCCACCTGGATGGAGTTCGACCGCTATCGCCAGGCCGGCGCGGCGGCGCGCTTGATGTTGATCGACGCGGCGGCCAAGCGTTTCAGCGTCGCGCCATCCGAGATTCATACCGAATCGGGGGTGGTTATTGCCGGTGAACACCGTGCCACCTATGGCGAATTGGCCGATGACGCCGGGCAGTTGCCACGGCCAGATCCGGCTTCGATCAAGCTCAAGGACGCGAAAGACTGGTGGCTGATCGGCAAGCCCACCAAGCGTCTGGACACACCGGAAAAAATCACTGGCCGTGCGAAATTCGGCATGGACGTGCAGTTTGACGGGCTGATGACTGCGATGGTCGCCCGCTCACCCACCTTCGGCGGCAGCGTCAAATCCTTTGAGGGCGCCGAAGCGCTGGCGATTCCGGGGGTGCACAAAGTGGTGCAAGTACCGACGGGTATTGCGGTGATTGCCGATCATTTCTGGGCGGCGAAGCTGGGGCGCGATGCGCTGAAAATCGAGTGGGATCCGGGACCGAACGCCGGGCTCAATAGCCAGGCGCTGCTGGAAAGCTTCCGCAAACTCGCCACCACCTCAGGCACCAACGCCGGTCAGGCGGGGGATACCCAGGCTGCGCTGGCGAAAGCGACCAGGAGGATCGACGTTGAATACAGTGTGCCGTATCTGGCCCACGCGCCGATGGAACCGCTGAACTGCACGGTGAGCATTACCCAGGACAAATGCGAAATCTGGACCGGCACCCAGTTCCAGACCCTGGACCAGATAGTCGCCGGGAAAATCACCGGTCTCAAACCGGAACAGGTGGTGATCCATACCGAGTTTCTCGGCGGCGGCTTCGGGCGCCGGGCCAATCCGACGTCGGACTTCGTCAGTGAAGCGGTGTATGTCGCCAAGGCCGCCGGTGCGCCGGTGAAAACCGTGTGGGCGCGGGAGGACGACATCCGGGGCGGCTATTACCGCTCGGCGTTCCTGCACCATGCGCTTATCGGGGTGGGCGCCGACGGTCTGCCACTGGCCTGGAAACATGTGATGGTCGGACAGTCGATCATGGCCGGGACCTCGCTTGAAGCGACCATGGTCAAGGACGGGATCGACAAGACCTCCGTCGAAGGCGTGGCCGACAGCCCTTACTTCGAAGGACTGGCCAATCACCAGATCGAACTGCACTCCCCGCAAACCGGCATCAGCGTGTTGTGGTTGCGTTCGGTGGGGCACACCCACACCGCGTTTGTCATGGAGTCGCTGATCGATGAGCTGGCCACGGCGGCCGGCAAGGATCCGGTGGAATATCGGCGCACCTTGCTCAAGGACCATCCGCGCCACCTCGGTGTGCTGAACCTTGCGGTGGAGAAGGCCAACTGGACGGCGCCACTGCCGGACGGCCATGCCCTGGGTGTGGCGGTGCATGAGTCGTTCGGCAGCTACGTGGCCCAGGTGGCCGAGGTGTCCCAGGACAACCTCGCCATCCGCGTGCACCGGGTGGTCTGTGCGGTGGACTGCGGTATTGCAGTCAATCCGCAGAGCATCGCCGCGCAGATGGAGTCGTGCATTACCTTTGGCCTCAGCTTCGCCTTGCACAGCAAGCTGACGCTCAAGGACGGGCAGGTGGTGCAGTCCAACTATCACGACTATCAGGTGCTGCGGCTCAACGAAATGCCGGTGGTCGAAGTGCATATCGTGCCCAGCAGTGACAAACCCGGCGGTATCGGCGAGGCCGGTGTGCCACCCATGGCGCCGGCGGTGGCCAACGCGGTGTTTGCCTTGACCGGGCAGCGCCTGCGGGAGCTGCCCTTGCAGCTGTCGGGGGTGTGAAATGAAACGACATCACTGGTTGGTTGGGACGGTGATCCTGATCGTTCTCGTCGCTTACGCCTCCCACGTGTTCGCCGATGACCGCGAGGCCTTGCAGGCGTTCGATACTGTGAAGAAGGTCTTCCAGAGCCCCCGTTGCCAGAACTGCCACATTCCCGGGGAATCGCCGCTGCAATTCGATGCCGGCGTTCCCCATGCCATGAATGTCGTGCGGGGCATGGACGGCAAAGGCTCGGCCGGGTTGCCTTGTGCCACATGTCATGCCGAAAGCAATCCGCCGGCCAGTTACGGACCTCACGCGCCACCGGGTGCGCCGCACTGGAGTTTGCCTGCGGCCGCGCACCGCATGGCCTGGATCGGCCTGCCCGCCGACCGGCTGTGCGCGATGATCAAGGATCGCTCCAGCAACGGCGATCGGGATTTTGCCGCGCTGATCAAGCACGTCAGCGACGACAAGCTGGTGCTGTGGGGCTGGAACCCCGGCGGCAATCGCGCGCCGGTGCCGGTCCCTCACGATATTTTCGTCACCCGGTTCAAGCGCTGGGCCGATGCGGGAGGACCGTGTCCGGTGGCGGGTAGCTGACCAGCGGCACGCTTACAGGGAGTCAATGTGGGTATGGGCGACTCTAACGTACATACCCGCCAAGGGAGTGAACGATGTTGATCTCAGGCAAAACAGGCAAATCGGGCCGACCAGCCAACCCGCTGCTCACGCCACAGCAAGAGCGTGAACGCTTGCGCGAACTGGCTCGCCAGGCAGAACAAGAACTGGCAGGGGTGCAGATGGCGAGCATGGACGAGTTGACGCTGCTGTCCAATCGCCATGGTTTCATCGCTCTGGCCCAACTCGGGCTGGACGTCTGTCGACAGCTGGAGACCCCGGCGACGCTGCTGTACTTCAGCCTCGATGAATTCAAGCTCATCTGCTATCTGTATGGCCGGGACAAAGGTGACGACGCACTCAGGACGTTCGCCGATGTCCTGCGGATCGGCTTTCGTGAAAACGATGTGGTCGGCCGACTCGACGGCGACCGGTTCGTGGCGCTGCTGACCGGGTCCAGCGCCGTGGAGATTGCGGCGATCAAGGCACGGCTCGCTGAGATGCTCGATGAGCGCAACGCCACGGCGCATCGCAGCTATGACATTCGGTTCAGCGTTACCCAGGTCGAATATGACCCCATTGTTCATGACTCAATCGAGGAACTGCTTGAGGAGGCCGAGCGGGTGATGAGCCGTTAGGGCGGTGTTGTATTAGCGGGTATTGTTCACTCAATCCCTGTGGGAGCGGGCTTGCCCGCGAAGAGGCCCGAACAGGCACCACAACTTTCACTTGGCAAACAACTGCCCAATGTCCTTGAACGCCTTGAACTCCAGCGCATTCCCGCAAGGATCAAACAGAAACATCGTCGCCTGTTCGCCCACCAGCCCCTGAAAACGAATCCCCGGTTCGATCACGAAGCGCGTCCCCAGTGACTTCAACCGCTCGGCCAGCACCTCCCACTCGGCCATCCCGAGCACCACGCCAAAATGCGGCACCGGTACATCGTGACCATCCACGGCATTGGTGTGCGCGGCTTCTTGCGCGGGGTTTTTCGGTGCCAGGTGAATCACCAGTTGATGGCCGAAAAAATTGAAATCCACCCAATGCTCGCTTGAACGACCTTCTTCCAGGCCAAACACTGAACCGTAGAATTGTCGGGCGGCCGCCAAGTCGTAGACCGGGATGGCCAAGTGAAAAGGGGACAGTTGCATCAGGCTTACCTCGGTGTGGCTGGGAATGTGTCGAGTTTAGTCCTGTGATTCTTGATTGAAAGACGATAATTTTTGCATCGAGCTCAAATTATTTCGATCAATCGAGGTCGCCATGCTGCGAGAACTGAAAACCTTTATCGCCGTGGCGCGTTACGGAACCTTCGCCGCCGCCGGCATGCACATCGGCCTGACACAGTCGGCGGTGAGCGCGCAGATTCGCAATCTGGAACAGGCTCTTGGCATCCGTCTGTTCGACCGCACCGGCCGCCAGGCGCTGCTCAATGCGGCGGGGCAGCGAGCGTTGCCGATGGCCAGGGAAATGCTCGAGACCTTCAGCCGCATGGCCGTCAGTGACGATGTCAGCGAGTACCGTGGCGAACTGAAAGTCGGCGCAGTGGCCACCGCCCAGACCGGGCTCCTGCCCCAGGTGATCCGCTGCAACTGCTCGCCGAGCACCCTCATGTGCGCTACGACCGCAATTCATTCGGCGGGCGGCTGGTGACGCGGTTTCTGCGGGAGCGGCAGATCGAGGTAAAGGTGGCGCTGGAACTGGATGAACTGGAGGCCATCGTGAAAATGGTCGAGTGTGGCTTGGGGGTTTCCCTGTTGCCGGAGGCCGGGTTGTGGCTTGAGCATGGGGCGAAGGTCAGGGTGATCCGATTGGGCGAGCTGACCTTCTTTCGAGAGATTGTCTTGTTGCAGCGTTACAGCCAGCGTAATCAGCCGATTCAGCGGTTGTTTGCGAACTGCTTGCTCTGAAGGTCAAAAGATCGCAGCCTTCGGCAGCTCCTACAGAGATCTGTGTAGGAGCTGCCGAAGGCTGCGATCTTTTGATTGTGGTGCCCATAAAAAACCCGCCAAAACAGGCGGGTTTTTTATGGGCTGACCGAAGATTACTCTTCGATGCTGCCCATGGCCGTGGTGTTGAAACCACCGTCCACGTACATGATTTCACCGCTGATGCCGGACGCCAGGTCCGAGCACAGGAAGGCGCCGGCGTTGCCGACTTCGTCGATGGTGACGTTGCGGCGCAGTGGGGTTTGCGCTTCGTTGGCGGCCAGCATCTTGCGGAAGTTCTTGATGCCGGAAGCGGCGAGGGTGCGGATCGGACCTGCCGATACGCAGTTGACGCGAGTACCGTCCGGGCCCAGGGAGCCGGCCAGGTAGCGTACGCCAGCTTCCAGGGAAGCCTTGGCCATGCCCATGACGTTGTAGTTCGGCATGGTGCGCTCGGCGCCCAGGTACGACAGGGTCAGCAGGCTGCCGTTGCGGCCTTTCATCATTTCGCGGCCGGCCTTGGCCAGGGCCACGAAGCTGTAGGCGCTGATGTCGTGAGCGATGCGGAAACCTTCGCGGGTGGTGGCTTCGGTGAAGTCGCCGTCCAGTTGGTCGCCCGGGGCGAAGCCGACGGAGTGCACGATGCAGTCCAGGCCGTCCCACTTCTTGCTCAGTGCTTCGAAGACCTTGGCGATTTCTTCATCGCTGGCCACGTCGCACGGGAAGCACAGCTCAGGGTTCGAACCCCAGCCTTGTGCGAACTCTTCGACACGACCCTTGAGTTTGTCGTTCTGATAAGTGAAGGCAAGCTCAGCGCCCTCGCGATGCATGGCGGCAGCGATGCCGGATGCGATGGACAGCTTGCTGGCGACACCGACGATCAGTACGCGCTTACCGGCGAGAAAACCCATGTGTTGCTCCTCTTTCAGGTTATTGCGCAGTGGCCGGAGCCAAAAAAGCGGCTTCCAGCAACTGCTGTGTATACGGATGTTGGGGGGCGGCAAAAATGCTTTGCGCGTCTCCCTGTTCGACCACTTGGCCATGCTTGACCACCATCAACTGGTGGCTCAGCGCTTTCACCACAGCCAGGTCATGGCTGATAAACAGATACGTCAGGTTGTACTTGCTTTGCAGTGAACGCAAAAGCTCCACTACCTGGCGTTGTACCGTGCGGTCGAGGGCCGAAGTCGGCTCGTCCAGCAAAATCAACGCCGGTTTTAACACCAATGCCCGGGCAATGGCGATTCTCTGCCGTTGCCCGCCGGAAAATTCGTGGGGGTAGCGGTGCCGGGTTTCCGGATCCAGACCTACCTCCTTGAGTGCCGCAATAATCGCTTGTTCCTGTTGCGCCTCGGTGCCCATCTTGTGGATCCGCAGGCCCTCGCCAACGATCTGGCTCACGCACATCCGCGGGCTCAGGCTGCCGAACGGGTCCTGAAACACCACTTGCATCTCCCGCCGCAGCGGCCGTACCTGTTGCTGCGTCAGGCAGTCTAGCGGCTGGCCTTCAAAGCGGATGGCGCCTTTGCTGGCGATCAACCGCAAAATCGCCAGGCCCAGGGTCGATTTGCCGGAACCGCTTTCTCCCACGATCCCCAGGGTCTGGCCCTGGGGCAGGCTGAAATTGATGCCGTCGACCGCCTTGACGTAATCCACCGTGCGCTTGAACAGGCCTTTCTTGATCGGAAACCAGACTTTCAGGTCTTCGACCGCCAGCAAGGGCGGGCCGATCACGTTGCTTGCAGGCTTGCCGTCGGGCTCCGCTGCCAGCAGTTCCCGAGTGTACGGATGCTGCGGCGCGCGGAACAGTTCTTCGCACGATGCCTGTTCGACGATGCAACCTTGCTGCATGACACATACGCGATGCGCAATTCTTCGCACAAGGTTCAAATCATGGCTGATCAGTAGCAGCGCCATGCCCAAACGGGCCTGCAATTGCTTGAGCAATTCGAGGATTTTCAGCTGGACGGTCACGTCCAGCGCGGTGGTCGGCTCGTCGGCAATCAGCAGTTCCGGCTCGTTGGCCAGGGCCATGGCGATCATCACCCGTTGGCGCTGGCCGCCGGACAATTCGTGGGGCAGGGCCTTGAGGCGCTTGTGCGGCTCGGGGATGCCGACCATCTCCAGCAGTTCCAGGGTGCGCTTGGTCGCGACCTTGCCGGTCAGGCCCTTGTGGATGCCCAGCACCTCGTTGATCTGCTTCTCGATCGAGTGCAGCGGGTTGAGCGAGGTCATCGGCTCCTGGAAGATCATCGCAATCCGGTTGCCGCGAATGTGGCGGATGGTTTTTTCTTTCAGGTCCAGCAGGTTCTGCCCGGAATATTCGATGGTGCCGGACGGATGCCGGGCGAGCGGGTAGGGCAGCAGGCGCAGGATCGAGTGTGCGGTGACCGACTTGCCGGAACCGCTCTCGCCGACCAGGGCCAGGGTTTCGCCGCGCTTGATGTCGAAGCTGACGCCTTCGACCGCCCGTTGGCAGCGATTGCCGACGACGAATTCGACGGACAGGTCGCGCACTTCGATCAGATTGTCCTGATTCATTTCACTTCCTCGGGTCGAAGGCATCGCGAGCGGACTCGCCGATGAACACCAGCAGACTCAACATCAAGGCCAGCACAGCAAAGGCGCTGATACCCAGCCACGGCGCCTGCAGGTTGGATTTGCCCTGGGCCACCAGTTCACCCAAAGACGGGCTGCCCGCCGGCAAACCGAAGCCAAGGAAGTCCAGGGCGGTCAGTGTACCGATGGCGCCGGTGAGGATGAACGGCATGAAGGTCATGGTCGAGACCATCGCGTTGGGCAAAATGTGGCGGAACATGATCGCGCCGTTTTGCATGCCCAGGGCGCGGGCGGCGCGCACGTATTCCAGGTTGCGCCCGCGCAGGAACTCGGCGCGCACCACGTCCACCAGGCTCATCCACGAGAACAGCAGCATGATCCCCAGCAACCACCAGAAGTTGGGCTGCACGAAACTGGCAAGGATGATCAGCAGGTACAGCACCGGTAGTCCGGACCAGATCTCCAGGAAGCGCTGTCCGGCCAGGTCCACCCAGCCCCCGTAGAAGCCCTGCAAGGCGCCGGCGATCACGCCGATGATCGAGCTGAACACGGTCAGGGTCAGGGCGAACAGCACCGAAATGCGGAAGCCGTAGATCACCCGGGCCAACACGTCGCGGCCCTGATCGTCGGTGCCCAGCAGATTGTCCGCCGAGGGCGGGGCCGGGGCCGGGACTTTCAGGTCGTAGTTGATGCTCTGGTAGCTGTAGGGGATCGGCGCCCACAGCACCCAGGCGTCCTTGGCCTTGAGCAGTTCGCGGATGTACGGGCTCTTGTAATTGGCCTCCAGCGGAAATTCGCCGCCGAAGGTGGTTTCCGGGTAGCGCTTGAGCGCCGGGAAGTACCAGTTGTTGTCGTAGTGCACCACCAGCGGCTTGTCGTTGGCGATCAACTCGGCGCCCAGGCTGGCGCCGAACAGGACCAGGAACAGCCACAGCGACCACCAGCCACGCTTGTTGGCCTTGAACAGTTCGAAGCGTCGGCGATTGAGAGGGGACAGGTTCATCTCAATGCTCCCGGCTTTCGAAGTCGATGCGCGGATCGACAAAGGTGTAGGTGAGGTCGCCGATCAGTTTTACCACCAGCCCGAGCAGGGTGAAGATGAACAGCGTGCCGAACACCACCGGGTAATCGCGGTTGATCGCTGCCTCGAAACTCATCAGGCCGAGGCCGTCGAGGGAGAAGATCACCTCCACCAGCAACGAGCCGGTGAAAAATATGCCGATGAAGGCCGAGGGAAATCCGGCGATCACCAGCAGCATGGCATTGCGGAACACGTGGCCGTACAGCACGCGGTGGTTGGTCAGGCCTTTGGCCCGGGCGGTAATCACGTACTGCTTGTTGATTTCGTCGAGGAAGCTGTTCTTGGTCAGCAGGGTCATGGTCGCGAAGTTGCCGATCACCAGCGCGGTCACCGGCAGCGCCAGGTGCCAGAAGTAATCGAGGATCTTGCCGCCCATGCTCAGTTCATCGAAGTTGTTCGAGGTCAGCCCGCGCAAGGGGAACCAGTCCAGATAACTGCCACCGGCGAATACCACGATCAAAAGGATGGCGAACAGGAACGCCGGGATCGCGTAGCCGACGATGATCGCCGAACTGGTCCAGACGTCGAAGTGGCTGCCGTGTCGCGTGGCCTTGGCGATCCCCAGCGGGATCGACACCAGGTACATGATCAGCGTGCTCCACAGCCCGAGAGAGATCGACACCGGCATCTTTTCCTTGATCAGGTCGATGACCTTGGCGTCGCGGAAGAAGCTGTCGCCGAAATCCAGGGACGCATAGTTCTTGACCATGATCCACAAGCGTTCCGGCGCCGATTTGTCGAAGCCGTACATGTGCTCGATTTCCTTGATCAGCGCCGGGTCCAGGCCTTGGGCGCCGCGATAGGCCGAGCCTGCCACCGAGACTTCGGCACCCCCGCCGGCGATGCGGCTGGTGGCGCCTTCGAAGCCTTCGAGCTTGGCGATCATCTGCTCCACCGGCCCGCCCGGGGCGGCCTGGATGATCACGAAGTTGATCAGCAAAATGCCGAACAGGGTCGGAATGATCAGCAACAGTCGCCGAAAAATGTACGCCAGCATCTGATTACTCCGTGCCCGCAGGATCGGCCTGCAGTGTGGTTTCGACTTCTATTGCCG
Source organism: Pseudomonas monachiensis (assembly GCF_047345015.1). NCBI lineage: Bacteria > Pseudomonadati > Pseudomonadota > Gammaproteobacteria > Pseudomonadales > Pseudomonadaceae > Pseudomonas > Pseudomonas monachiensis. The sequence goes on along the minus strand of NZ_CP178857.1, from coordinate 3,311,476 downwards.
GCTTGATATCGGGCTTGACCCACCAGGTGGCCGTGCCGATGTCGTACTTGGGCGAGACCTTGGGATGGCCGATGTGGTTCCAGTACGCCACGCGCCAGGTCTTGATGTGCCAGTTGGGTATTACGTAATAGCCCCATTGCAGCACCCGGTCCAGCGCACGGGCGTGGGCCACCAGGCTGTTGCGCGAATCGGCGTTGATCAGTTGCTCGACCAGTTGATCGACCACCGGATCCTTCAGGCCCATGGAGTTGCGGCTGCCGGGCTTGTCGGCGGCGTCCGACATCCAGAATTCCCGCTGTTCGTTACCCGGCGAATTGGACTGCGGGAAGCTGCCGACGATCATGTCGAAGTCCCGGGAACGCACGCGGTTGATGTACTGCGAGACGTCGACCCGGCGGATCACCAGGTCGATGCCCAGGTCGCTCAGGTTACGCTTGAACGGCAGCAGCACCCGTTCGAATTCGGTCTGGGCTAACAGGAACTCGATGACCACGGGCTTGCCGGTGGCGTCGACCATCTTGTCATCGACGATGCGCCAGCCGGCCTCCTGCAACAGTTGATAGGCTTGCCGTTGCTGGGCGCGGATCATACCGCTGCCGTCGGTGGTCGGGTTCTGGAACGCTTCGTTGAACACTTGCGGCGCCAGCTTGGCGCGCAACGGTTCGAGGATCGCCAGTTGATCGGCGTCAGGCAGTCCGGTGGCGGCCATTTCCGAGTTCTCGAAGTAACTGCGGGTGCGCGCGTAGGCACCGTTGAACAGTTGCTTGTTGGTCCATTCGAAATCCAGCAACAGTGACAGGGCCTGGCGCACACGCACATCCTGGAACACCGGGCGGCGCATGTTGAACACGAAGCCTTGCATGCCGGTGGGATTGCCGTTGGGAATCTGTTCCTTGACCAGTCGTCCTTCAGTGACCGCCGCAACGTTGTAGGCATTGGCCCAGTTCTTCGCGGTCATTTCCAGCCAGTAGTCGAACTGTCCGGCCTTGAGTGCTTCCAGGGCCACGGTGTTGTCGCGGTAGTAATCGGTGGTCATCACGTCGAAGTTGTAGAAGCCCCGATTGACCGGCAGGTCCTTGCCCCAGTAGTCCTTGACCCGTTCGTAACGCACCGAGCGTCCGGCCTTCACTTCGCTGACCTTGTACGGGCCGCTGCCCAGCGGAATTTCCAGATTGCCCTTGTTGAAGTCGCGGTCGGCCCACCAGTGCTTGGGCAGCACCGGCAACTGGCCGAGGATCAGCGGCAGCTCGCGGTTGTTGGTGTGCTTGAACTTGAACAGTACGGTCAGCGGGTCTTCGGCGACCACTTCGGCCACGTCGTTGTAGTAGCCGCGGTACATCGGCGCGCCGTCCTTGGTCAGCATCTGGAAGCTGAACACCACGTCTTCGGCGCGAATCGGATGGCCGTCATGGAAGCGTGCCTCCGGGCGCAGGTAGAAGCGCACCCAGGCGTTGTCCGGAGCTTTCTCGATCAGGCGGGCGATCAAGCCGTACTCGGTAAACGGCTCGTCCAGGCCTTGTTTGGCCAGGGTGTCGTAGATGTTGCCGATATCGTCCGCGGGCACGCCTTTGCTGATGAAGGGGTTGAGACTGTCGAAGCCACCGAAACCGGCTTGACGGAAAATCCCGCCCTTGGGCGCGTCCGGATTCACGTAGTCGAAGTGTTTGAAATCGGCCGGGTATTTCGGCGGCTCGTTGTACAGGGTCACGGCATGTTGCGGGGCGGCGCAGGCCAGCCCGGCGAACAGCAGGCCGCTGGCCTGCAGGAGCAGGGCACGGATGGGTCTCATTGATCTTTCTCCGAAGATTTCAGCCACCACGCGTTCAGACCCAGGGTGTAGGGCGGCGTGGTGACGAAGGCGAGCCGATTGCGGTACGCCAGACGGTGATAATTGAGGTACCAGTTGGGAACGATGTAGTGCTGCCACAGCAGCACGCGGTCGAGGGCCTTGCCGGCGGCGACTTGCTCATCGCGGGTCCGGGCGGCCAGCAACTGCTCGAGCAAGTGGTCGACCACCGGGTTGGATATGCCGGCGAAGTTCTTGCTGCCCTTGACCCCGGCCTGGCTGGAGTGAAAGTACTGCCATTGTTCCAGGCCGGGGCTGAGCGTCTGGTTGAGGGTCATCAGAATCATGTCGAAATCGAACTGGTCGAGGCGCTGCTTGTATTGCGCACGGTCGACTGTGCGCAGCCGCGCATCGATACCGATACTGGCCAGGGTCTCGACGTAAGGCTGGAGGATGCGTTCCAGGTTCGGGTTGACCAGCAGCAGCTCCAGTCGCAACGGCTGTCCTGCGGCGTTTTGCAGATGCTGGCCATTGAGCTTCCAGCCGGCTTCGGCGAGCAAACCGAGGGCCTTGCGCAAGGTCTCCCGGGGGATGCTGCGGCCGTCGGTCTGCGGCAGGCTGAACGGTTCGGTAAAGAGCCTGGCCGGCAGTTGCTCGCGATAGGGCTTGAGTAACAGCCATTCATGCCCGACCGGCAAACCGCTGGCCGAGAACTCGCTATTGGGGTAGTAGCTCATGGCGCGTTGGTAGGCGCCGCCGAACAGCGTGCGGTTGGTCCACTCAAAGTTGAACATCAGCCCCAGGGCTTCGCGGACCTTGGCGTCCGAGAAAGCCGGACGGCGACTGTTCATGAACAAGCCTTGGGTCTGGGTCGGGATCTGATGGGGAATCTGTGCCTTGATCACCTCGCCGCGGCGTATGGCGGGGAAGTTGTAGCCGCTGCCCCAGTTCTTCGCCTGATGCTCGATATAGATATCGAATTCACCGGCCTTGAATGCCTCGAACGCGACGTCGCTGTCGCGGTAGAACTCGACCTCCATGCGGTCGAAGTTGTACTTGCCGCGATTGACCGGCAGGTCCTTGCCCCAGTAATCCTTCACCCGTTCAAAGGCGATCTGCCGCCCTGGCGTGACCGAGGTGATGCGATACGGCCCGCTGCCCAGCGGCGGCTCGAAGGTGGTGGCCTTGAAATCGCGGCCTTTCCAGTAATGCTGCGCCAGCACCGGCATTTCACCCAGGCGCAGGATCAGCAGCGGATTGCCGGCACGCTTGAACACGAAACGGATGCGCCGGGGGTTGAGGATGTCGACCCGCGACACTTCCTGAAGGCTGGTGCGGTACAGCGGATGGCCCTCCTTGAGCAGCACGCGATAGGAGAACGCGACGTCGTAGGCGGTGATCGGCGTGCCATCATGGAAGCGTGCTTCGGGACGCAGGTTGAACACCACCCAACTGCGGTTCTCGTTGTACTCCACCGACTGGGCGATCAGGCCATAGCTGGACGCGGGCTCGTCGCCCGACGGCGCGTATTGCCCGGTGCCGACCATCAGCGGCTCGTTGAGTTCGTTGATGCCGTATTGCAGGAAACTCGGTGTGGTGACCGGGCTGGTGCCCTTGAAGGTGTAGGGGTTGAGTGTATCGAAGGTGCCGAACGCCATGACCCGCAACGTACCGCCCTTGGGCGCTTGCGGGTTGACCCAGTCGAAGTGGGTAAATCGGGCCGGGTACTTGAGCGTGCCGAACTGCGCATAACCATGGCTTTCGCTGATCGTCGCGCTTGCGGTGGAGCTCAAGGCCAGGCTGATCAGGAAGAGGAGGGGACGCTTCAAATAGGGGATCCGATCCAGGCGGCTTGGGCTTTGTGGACCGTACAGTAACAGCTTGTATGGACAGGAAAAAGACAGGGGCTTAATGCGCAGTATTGGCCAAGCAACAATCCCCACAGGTTTTTGTGCTGCCCACAAAACTGTGAAGGTATGAAAAAGCCCCTGGATTGAGGGGCTGTTTTTTTAATGCGGATTGGCCACCGTCAACATCTGACCAGGCTTGAGCGCCTGGCCGACACGCGGGTTCCAGCGCTTGAGGTGCTGCATCTCAACGTTGAAGCGCTTGGCCACGATGTACAACGAGTCGCCTTGCTGGACCTTGTACTTGGTCTGCTGCTTCTTGGTATTGGCTGCAACCACGGTGTTGACGCGCCCGGAGTTGCGCTTGCTGGTGTCCTGCATGACCAGGGTCTGGCCGGGCTTGAGGTTCTTGCCGGTCAGTTTGTTCCAGCGTTGCAGGTCCTTCACGTCGACGTTGTTGGCCTTGGCGATGGAGCCCAGGTTGTCACCCCGCTTGACCCGGTAGGAACGCTTGACGCTGGCGACCTGGGGAGCGTCGGCGCCTTCGAAGACCGGCTTGAGCGATTTCTTGCTGATCAGTTCTTCAGGGCGCATGGTCTGCAGGCTGCTGGTCAGCAGTTGCGCCTTGGAGGTCGGGACCAGCAGGTGTTGCGGGCCGTCGATGGTGGTGCGTTGCTTGAAGGCCGGGTTGAGCTGGAACAGTTCGTCTTCGTCGATGTTGGCAACTTCAGCAACCTTGGACAGGTCCATGCGCTGGTTGATTTCGACGACCTTGAAATAAGGTTCGTTGGCGATCGGATTGAGGTTCACGCCATAGGCATCCGGCGCCATCACCACCTGCGACAGTGCCAGCAACTTGGGCACGTAGGCCTGGGTTTCGGCGGGCAGCGGCAGGTTCCAGTAGTCGGTTGGCAGGCCGAGGCGCTCGTTGCGCTCGATGGCCCGGCTGACGGTGCCTTCGCCGGCGTTGTAGGCCGCCAGGGCAAGCATCCAGTCGCCGTTGAACATGTCGTGCAGGCGGGTCAGGTAATCCAGCGCTGCGGTGGTCGACGCGGTGATATCGCGACGACCATCATAGAAACGGGTTTGACGCAGGTTGAAGTAACGCCCGGTGGATGGGATGAACTGCCAAAGACCCACCGCGTTGGCCCGGGAATAGGCCATCGGGTTGTAGGCACTTTCAATCACTGGCAGCAGGGCCAGTTCCAGCGGCATGTTGCGTTCTTCAAGGCGCTCGACGATGTAGTGAATGTAGAGGCTGCCACGCTCGCCAGCGTTTTCGAGGAAAGATGGATTGCTGGCGAACCACAGGCGCTGTTGCTCGATGCGCGGGTTGACGCCCAGTCCGTCCTGCAGCTGGAAGCCCTGGCGCATGCGCTCCCAGACGTCCTGGGGAATTTGCGGGCTGGGTTTTTCGCTGAGCCAGATCGGCTTCTGCTTGGCGCGCGCGGCGATGTTCTGCGCGTGCGCCGCATCGGTCTGCGGCGCATGGCTGGAACAGCCCGCCAGGGTGGCGGACACAGCCACCGCTATGGCTTGAGCCAAGCGGGTCAATGCGTCTGAACTGATGGCTTTGCGAATAGGTGACGACATTGGCTGGAAGTAAGTTCCGGGCAAAAATGTCGGGCGATTCTAGAAAGCGCACCCTGTGCGGTCAACCTTTCAGAATTGTTGCAATCTCGAGAAGCCCCTTTAGAACCTGTCTTTCCACGCTCGAAGCGCAGCAAAAACCATATCGGGCGCCGAGTTATCGGTGCTGGTCCGTTCGTCCGCTTTTTCTTTAACGGATGTTTCGCCAGAGCGCAAAAACGGGTTTGTGAGCTTTTCCAGTGCCAGTGTCGAGGGCAGCGTCATGATCCCTGATTCCCGTTGGCGGGTGACTTTGGCCAGGCGCTCGGCGGTGTCCGGGTTGTTCGGTTCGACGGCCGCTGCAAACTTCAGGTTGCCGAGGGTGTATTCGTGGGTGCAGTAGACCAGCGTGTCGTCAGGCAAGCCGGCAAGGCGTGTCAGCGAGCTGTACATTTGCTGTGGCGTGCCTTCGAACAAGCGTCCGCAGCCGGCGGCAAACAGTGTGTCGCCGCAGAACAGCAAGCCGTGATGGTAATAGGCGATGTGCCCCAGGGTGTGACCAGGGACCGCGAGGACGTCGAAGTCCCAGCCGAGCACGCTGACCTTGTCGTTGTCCTTGAGTGCAACGTCCCGCGCCGGGATCGTTTCGCTGGCCGGACCATAGACTTTCGCGTCCGTCGCTTTTTTCAGCTGTTCGACGCCGCCGACGTGGTCATGATGGTGATGAGTGATCAAAATATCACTCAGTACCCAGCCCGGATTGGCCGCGAGCCAGGCTTGCACGGGGGCGGCATCACCCGGGTCGACGACCGCGCAGCGCTTGCTGCCGTGGTCTTGTAACAACCAGATGTAGTTGTCGGTGAAGGCGGGCAGGGCAGTGATCTGTATCATCGTCGGATTCGCCAAGCGGAAAACATTGGCGCATCTTAGAACTTCCTGGCGCGTTGGAGAATGCAATGACTGATAAAGCGTTCGCACAAGCCGATCCTGACTGGCTGGCGTTGATCAGCGCGGCCCGCGAGTGGCTGGCCGGTCCCCTCGGGCAATTTCTGCTGGACGAAGAGCGGCGCATGCTCGAAGACGAGCTCGGGCGGTTCTTTGGTGGCTATCTGGTGCATTACGGTCCCTCGGCCCAGACCCCGCCGTCGGCCCCGCAGGTGCAGCGCAATGTGCGCCTTGGCGCGCCGTTGCCGGGGGTCGAGATCGTTTGTGAGGAACAGGCCTGGCCATTGAGCGAGCATGCCGCCGATGTGGTGGTGCTGCAACATGGCCTGGATTTCTGCCTGTCGCCCCACGGCCTGCTGCGCGAGGCGGCCAGCAGCGTACGCCCTGGCGGGCATTTGCTGATCATTGGCATCAATCCCTGGAGCAGTTGGGGACTGCGGCATGTGTTTGCCCAGGATGCGCTGCGCAAGGCGCGCTGCATTTCGCCGTCACGGGTCGCGGACTGGCTTAACCTGCTGGGCTTCGCACTGGAGAAACGCCGCTTCGGGTGCTATCGTCCGCCGCTTGCGTCGCCGGCGTGGCAGACCCGTCTGGCCGGTTGGGAGCGCAAGGCCGGTGACTGGCAACTGTCGGGCGGCGGCTTCTATTTATTGGTGGCGCGCAAGATCGTGGTGGGCCTGCGACCTGTCCGCCAGGAGCGGCGCGAACCGATGGGCAAGCTGATCCCGTTGCCGATGGCCAAGGTCAACCGGCGCAACATCGAACCGTAATACACACTTTTCATTTGCAGCCGGGCCTGTCCCGGCTTCGGGCGTCGTCGATCAGCGATCGGCGGGCCAGCGCATTTTCCTGGATAGATTGGCATGAGCGATAGCGTAGAACTGTTCACCGACGGCGCCTGCAAAGGCAACCCGGGCCCTGGCGGCTGGGGCGCACTGCTGGTATGCAAGGGCGTCGAAAAGGAACTCTGGGGCGGCGAAGCCAGCACCACCAACAACCGCATGGAACTGATGGGCGCGATTCGTGGCCTGGAAGAGCTCAAGCGTCCCTGCGAGGTGCTGCTGGTGACCGACTCCCAGTACGTGATGAAAGGCATCAACGAGTGGATGGACAACTGGAAGAAGCGCGGCTGGAAAACCGCGGCGAAGGAACCGGTGAAAAACGCTGACCTGTGGAAGCTGCTCGACGAGCAGGTCAACCGCCACAAGGTCACCTGGAAATGGGTGCGCGGACACATTGGCCATCACGGTAACGAACGGGCCGACCAGTTGGCCAACCGTGGCGTGGATGAAGTGCGTGGGTACAAGCAGGGCTGATCGCGATGTCTGCCGGAGCTGCCGTAGGAGCTGCCGAAGGCTGCGATCTTTTGACTTCGATTTTCAAGATCTAGAGCAAAAGATCGCAGCCTGCGGCAGCTCCTACAGGGACCGTGTTAATATCGCGGCTTTTGCCCGAATACCGATTGAGAGCTGAGCACTGATGGCCACCAGATCCGTTGTACTCGACACCGAAACCACCGGCATGCCGGTGACCGACGGCCACCGGATTATCGAAATCGGTTGTGTCGAGTTGATCGGCCGACGCCTGACGGGCCGGCACTTTCACGTGTACCTGCAACCGGATCGCGAAAGTGACGAAGGCGCCATCGGCGTCCACGGCATCACCAACGAATTCCTCGTGGGCAAGCCGCGTTTTGCCGAGGTGGCCGAAGAGTTCTTCGAGTTCATCAAGGGCGCGCAGCTGATCATCCATAACGCGGCGTTCGACGTTGGCTTCATCAACAACGAATTCGCTCTGATGGGCCAGCAGGACCGCGCGGACATCACGCAGCACTGCTCGATCCTCGACACCCTGATGATGGCCCGGGAACGTCACCCGGGGCAGCGCAACAGCCTCGATGCCCTGTGCAAGCGCTATGGCGTCGACAACTCCGGCCGTGAACTGCACGGCGCCTTGCTCGACTCCGAGATTCTCGCCGACGTCTACCTGACCATGACCGGGGGGCAGACCAGTCTGTCCCTGGCCGGCAACGCCTCCGATGGCAATGGCTCCGGTGAAGGGGCGGACAACTCGGCTACCGAGATTCGCCGTTTGCCGGCGAACCGCCAGCCGACGCGCATCATCCGCGCCAGCGAAGACGACCTGGCCCGCCACGCGGCCCGCCTGGAAGTCATCGGCAAATCCGCGGGTGCCCCGGCGTTGTGGGTGCAACTGGCCGAGGCTGAAGCGCAGGCGTAATCCCACATTTTCAAACGCACACTCTTTGTGGCGAGGGAGCTTGCTCCCGCTCGGCGGCGAAGCCGACGTGAAACCTGCATGCAAAGTATGTCTGAAAGTACGCCGGGGGCCGCTTCGCGACCCAGCGGGAGCAAGCTCCCTCGCCACAGGGAAGCTCTCCGTTGCCACAGAATGGTGCGTGCGGTGACCGAACATGGGCATCACACTCGCCACATTCTCTGCAACACTCTACCCTGAGGTGATTGGCAGGCTCTGGTCTGCCGCCTCGGGACACTGAGCCTCATGTACAAAGACTTGAAATTCCCGGTGCTGATTGTCCATCGCGACATCAAGGCCGACAGCGTCGCCGGCGACCGCGTGCGGGGGATTGCCCGGGAGCTGGAGCAGGAAGGGTTCAGCGTCGTTTCGGCGGTGGACTACACCGAAGGACGTTTGGTGGCATCGACTTACCATGGCCTGTCCTGCATGTTGATTGCCTCCGAGGACGCCAGTACCCACTCCCATTTGTTACAAAACATGGCCGAACTGATCGGTCTGGCGCGGGTGCGTGCGCCGGATCTGCCGATCTTCGCCCTGGGCGAAAAGGTGACCCTGGAAAACGCGCCCGCCGATGCCATGGCCGAGCTCAATCAGTTGCGCGGCATTCTTTATCTGTTTGAGGACACCGTGCCCTTTCTCGCCCGGCAGGTGGCCCGCGCCGCGCGCAAATACCTCGATGGCTTGCTGCCGCCGTTTTTCAAGGCGCTGGTGCAACACACGGCCGATTCCAATTACTCCTGGCACACCCCCGGTCACGGCGGTGGCGTGGCGTATCACAAAAGTCCGGTCGGGCAGGCGTTTCACCAGTTTTTCGGGGAAAACACCCTGCGCTCGGATCTTTCGGTGTCGGTGCCGGAGCTCGGCTCCTTGCTCGATCACACGGGTCCCCTGGCTGAAGCCGAGGCCCGCGCGGCACGCAATTTTGGCGCCGATCACACCTTTTTCGTGATCAATGGCACCTCCACGGCCAACAAGATTGTCTGGCACTCGGTTGTCGCCCGCGATGACCTGGTGCTGGTGGATCGCAATTGCCACAAGTCGGTGCTGCACTCGATCATCATGACCGGCGCGATCCCGCTGTACCTGTGTCCGGAGCGTAATGAACTGGGGATCATCGGCCCGATTCCCCTGAGTGAGTTCAGTCGCGAATCGATCCAGGCCAAGATCGACGCCAGCCCGCTGACCAAGGGCCGTTCACCGAAGGTCAAGCTCGCGGTGGTGACCAATTCGACCTATGACGGCCTCTGCTACAACGCCGAGCTGATCAGGCAGCAACTGGGCAATAGCGTTGAGGTGTTGCACTTCGACGAGGCCTGGTACGCCTATGCGGCGTTTCATGAGTTCTTTGCCGGGCGCTACGGTATGGGCACCTCCCGTGATGAGGACAGCCCACTGGTGTTCACCACCCATTCGACCCACAAGTTGCTGGCGGCCTTCAGCCAGGCATCGATGATTCACGTGCGCGATGGCGGTGCGCGGCAACTGGACCGGGATCGCTTCAACGAAGCGTTCATGATGCACATCTCGACCTCGCCGCAGTACGGCATCATCGCCTCGCTGGATGTGGCGTCGGCGATGATGGAAGGGCCGGCCGGGCGTTCGCTGTTGCAGGAAATGTTCGACGAAGCCCTGAGTTTTCGCCGGGCGCTGGCCAATTTGCGCCAGCACATTGCCGCGGATGACTGGTGGTTCTCGATCTGGCAACCGCCGACGGCGCAAGGCATCGAGCGGGTCGTCACCGAGGACTGGCTGCTGCAACCCGATGCCGACTGGCACGGCTTTGGCGGCGTGACCGACGATTATGTGCTGCTCGACCCGATCAAGGTCACGCTGGTGATGCCGGGGTTGACCGCCGGTGGCGCCCTCAGCGAGCGCGGGATTCCGGCGGCGGTGGTCAGCAAGTTCCTTTGGGAGCGCGGCCTGGTGGTCGAGAAGACCGGGCTGTATTCGTTCCTGGTGTTGTTCTCCATGGGCATCACCAAGGGCAAGTGGAGTACGCTGCTCACCGAGCTGCTGGAGTTCAAGCGCAGCTACGACGCCAACGTCAGTCTGGCCAACTGCCTGCCCTGCGTGGCGCAAGAGAATGTCGCTCGCTATCAGGGCATGGGGCTGCGTGATCTGTGTGATCAGTTGCATGCCTGTTATCGCAGCAATGCCACCGCCAGGCACCTCAAGCGCATGTACACCGTACTGCCGGAAGTCGCGATGAAGCCGGCGGACGCCTATGATCAATTGGTGCGAGGTGAAGTCGAAGCCGTGTCGATCGATGCGCTGGATGGGCGGATCGCCGCGGTGATGCTGGTGCCGTACCCGCCCGGCATTCCGCTGATCATGCCGGGCGAGCGTTTTACCGAGTCGACCCGCTCGATCATCGATTACCTGGCGTTTGCCCGCACGTTTGATAGCAGTTTTCCGGGGTTCGTCGCTGATGTGCACGGATTGCAACATGAAGATCAGGGCAGTGGACGGTGCTACACCGTCGATTGCATCAAGGAATGAGGACCTTTCCCAGTATGCAACCGGTAATAAATCCGAATTATCCAGGGTTGTCGGTACGGGTTGCCGACGAAGGTTTTGCCGCCTATATCTGGGGCAGTGATTTCAGTTTTGAAGTCGCGGCCTACGGTGCGGCACAAATAGGAGCGCCGGTGGCCCAGTGGCAGGTCACCCCGATCACGCCTTATCGCAAGTGCTACGGCATCGATCCCGAGGAATTCAGCAGCTATCGCGATGCCGCCGATAGCGCGATTTTCATGGCGTATCTGGATGACCAGCCCGTGGGGCACCTGGTGGTCAGTACCAACTGGAACGGCTTTGCCCATATCGACGAACTGGCGGTGCACGCACCGGCCCGGCGACATGGTGTGGCCAAGGCCCTGCTGGATGTGGCGCAATTCTGGAGCCGCAAGAAGAAACTCCCGGGCATCATGCTCGAAACCCAGAACAACAACCTGGGGGCCTGCAGGCTCTATGAGCGCTGCGGTTACGTGATCGGCGGGATCGACCACCTGCGCTATCGGGGCATCGATCCGAACACCGCCGAAGTGGCGCTGTTCTGGTATCGATTGTTCGAAAATCCGCTGGAAAACCCGTTCAGTTCGTCAGCATCGCCGCGGCTTGTTCCGTGACGATGGCCAACAGTGCCTGAACCGCCGGAGAGGGTTCGGCGTTTTTCAGGGTCAGGGCGTAGAGACTGACCGGGATCGCTGGTGCCAGCGGGCAGGCGTCCAGGCCCGAGGCTTTGGCGCCGAGGGCGGTGAAGGGGTCGACGATGGCCAGCCCTTCGCCGGCCTCGACCATACAGCGCATCATCTGATGCGTCTGGACCCGGGTCTGGATCACCGGGGCAGGCCGCAAGCCATGCAGTTTGTTTTCCAGCGCCGGGCTCAACGGGTCGTGCCCCTCCAGGCCAATCATCGATTGACCGGCCAGATCCTGCAGTGAAATGTATTTCTGTTTCGGTTGCAGCCAGCCATGGGGGGCGAGCAGCTGGAGTTTGCCTTGGGCAATCACCTGGCAATCGAGGTCGGCGTGATCGGGGTCATGCAGGCTCAGGCCCAGATCGCTTTCACGCAGCAGCAGGCTTCTGACGATGTCGCGGGTGGGCTGGCTCAGCAGAGTGCAAGGCGCGTCGGGCAGGCGTCGGCGCAGGGCTGCGATACTGTGTGGCAGCAATTGGTTGGCCAGGGGCGGGGTGCAGATGATGCGCAGCGGCGGCGCCAGGTATTGCCTGAGGCTGTTGGCCAGGCGCTGCACCGGTTCGAGCGCGTCGTAGACCCGGGCAATTTCCACCTGCAGTTCCCGTGCTTCGCGGGTGGCCTGCAATCGCCCGCGCACGCTGGCGAACAGCATGAAACCCAACTGATCCTCGGCGTCGCGCAGCAAACGCTCGACTTCGGCCACTGGCAACTGCAGCCATTCGGCGGCGGTGCCCAGGTGACCGGTCTGCAAGAGCGCCTGGATCACTTCGATATGGCGTAAGCGCATGCGTGAAGTCCATGTTCAGCAGGTGGAGGAGTCAGTGGCTGAATCCTACCCCAAGTCCGCGCATATGACTTCTGCTCATAACGACGGGTTATGAAACGCTGACGGTTTGCGGTTCGCGGGTAATGGTCACGCCGGTTTGCACCAGCATGAATTCATTGTCGTCGACCTTGTTGACACGGTCGCCAATGGCCAGCTTGTAGGTGGTGACAGGGCCTGAACCGTCTACCGCCGGGGTGGAGTCCTGGAACTCGTGCACCGAATAAATACGGCCTTGCGCGTCTCTTGCATGGAACTGACCGACGAGTACTGCTGCCATCTGCTTAGAACCTCTGGAGATAAATCACTCAATTTGCGGCACTGTAGACCGTGCTTGGGCGAGGTAAGTTTTCCTACGGGAAAAAAATAGTCAGGGACGGTATTTTCGCTCGCCCGCTGCTTGAATCGTCATCTATAACTACAAGCTCTTCCTATCGGACAGTCGAGAAACTCTTATGAGCAACGTCTATACGATCGCCGTCGTGGTCGGCAGCTTGAGAAAGGAATCGATCAACCGCAAGGTCGCACGGGCCCTGATAGAGCTGGCGCCGGCCAATCTCAAGCTCAACATCGTCGAAATTGGCGATCTGCCGCTCTATAACGAAGACATCGATGGCGCTTCACCGCCGGCAGCCTACAGCACTTTCCGACAACAGGTGAGCTCATCCGACGCGGTGTTGTTCGTGACCCCGGAATACAACCGTTCGGTACCGGCGCCGTTGAAAAATGCGATTGATGTCGGTTCTCGCCCTTATGGCAAGAGTTCGTGGAGTGGCAAGCCCGGCGCCGTTATCAGTGTTTCGCCGGGGGCCGTCGGCGGGTTTGGTGCTAATCACAACCTGCGTCAATCCATGGTGTTTCTGAATGTGCCGATGATGCAGCAGCCGGAAGCCTATCTGGGTGGCGCCGGTTCGGCGTTCGATGAGGCGGGCAAGTTGTCCGAATCAGTCAAGCCGTTCTTGCAAAGTTTCATCAATGCCTATGGGCAATGGGTCGAGCAGCACAAGAAAGTCTGATGGTCATTGGCCGGCGCTTTGTCCTGCGAAGCGCCGGGTGGTTATCTCTTTAGGTCGGGTTGGGCCCTTCGCGAGCAAGCCCGCTCCCACAGGGATCTTCGGTGGATACAAGACTTGTGTTCGACTGGGGCCCAAATGTGGGAGCGGGCTTGCTCGCGAAGAGGCCGGATCAGGCAATGCAAGACTCAACCCTGTCCCGGCACATTCGGCCAAAGGTCCGCCACCAAAAACAGACGTTCAGCCTCTTCCCAGTCGCCGCTGGCATTCTCGGTCAGGCGCACCAGCAACTGTGCTGGCGCCAAGGGGTCCAGTTCATCCAGCCACGCCTGCATCTGTCCGGGGTTCCAGGTGTGCTCGGCCGAATAATGCGCTGGCGCCAGCCAGGCGTGGCGGGGCAGGGGTTGCCAGCGACCGGGCGGACTCTGGGCCAACAACGCCGGCCAATCCTTTTGATGCAACCAGCGACCGCGCAAATGCTGCGGATGGGCACCCGATGGCGGGGCGGCCTGACCGGGCCACGGATACAGCAAGTACCCGCCCAGCCACAAATGCGCACTGAAGGCCTGGATATCCAGCGCCGCCAGCACTTCACGGCTCTCGGGGCGCGCGGAAATCGGCAATTGATGCTGGCTCAGGTGGGCCAGTTTGCGGTCGAGCCGGTCGTGGCAGCCCGGGCCCAGCCATTGGGAGGTGTCGTGTCCGTCGCCGGATTGCGGGCCGAGGTAGAGCTTGATCGCAAGTTCCAGGTGGTGCACGCCGTCGCGGTCGCGCAGCAGCATGTCCAGTTCACCCAGGGTGTGCCCCTCGCGGCGAATCGGCAGGTTGGCGGCAATCAGTTCAATGCCTGGAGCATGCTCCACGGCGAATTGCCAGAGGCGTTCGTAGTACAGGCCCAGGCGCCGGGTTCGGGCCTGGGCGAGCCAGTGCAGCAGGCCATAACTGTCCCGGTCCAGCTGCCGCAGCCAATGTTCCAGCCGATCCGGAGCCTGCACCCAGTCGCTGCCGGCCAGCGGGTGGCGCTGCGGCCACGGGGTATCGTCCAGCATGGGCGGCGCGAGGATGACCCACGCCAGGTCACGCACTTCGGGATGGCGTAACTGATGGGGCAGGTGGAGCAAATCGGGAAATAGCATCATCTTGCGAGCATAGCCCGAAACCCGGGCACACCCTTGAAGCTGAAAGGATTTTGTCTACGGGCGGCTTTCGCCCATAATCGTGGTTTTCGCCGCCACGCAGATCCCCGCAGGAGCCCCATGGAGCAATTTCGCAATATCGGCATCATCGGTCGCCTGGGCAGTTCCCAGGTGCTGGATACCGTCCGCCGACTGAAACGGTTTCTGCTCGATCGTCATCTGCACGTGATCCTCGAAGACACCATCGCCGAAGTGCTGCCAGGGCACGGCTTGCAAACTTCGTCGCGCAAGATGCTCGGCGAAGTCTGCGACATGGTCATTGTGGTCGGTGGTGACGGCAGCCTGCTCGGTGCCGCCCGTGCGCTGGCCAAGCACAATATTCCGGTGCTCGGTATCAACCGCGGCAGCCTGGGCTTTCTCACCGACATCCGTCCCGATGAGCTGGAAACCAAGGTCGCCGAAGTGCTGGACGGCCACTATCTGGTGGAAAACCGCTTCCTGTTGCAGGCCGAAGTCCGGCGCCATGGCGAGGCCATCGGCCAGGGCGATGCACTCAATGATGTGGTGCTGCACCCAGGTAAATCCACGCGAATGATCGAATTCGAACTGTACATCGACGGCCAGTTCGTCTGCAGCCAGAAGGCCGACGGCCTGATCGTTGCCACGCCGACCGGTTCCACCGCCTATGCGTTGTCCGCCGGCGGGCCGATCATGCATCCCAAGCTCGACGCTATTGTGATTGTGCCGATGTACCCCCATACCTTGTCGGGTAGACCGATCGTGGTCGATGGCAACAGTGAGCTGAAAATCGTCGTGTCCAAGGATATGCAGATTTACCCGCAAGTCTCGTGCGACGGGCAGAACCACTTCACCTGCGCGCCGGGCGACACCATCACCGTCAGCAAGAAAGCCCAGAAACTGCGGCTGATTCACCCGCTGGACCACAATTACTACGAAGTCTGCCGGACCAAGCTCGGCTGGGGCAGCAAGTTGGGGGGTGGAGGCGACTGATGCTCGATCCCGCGCGTAGCTACGACCTGATCGGTGACGTGCACGGTTGCGCCCTGACCCTGGAGCACTTGCTCGACCGACTCGGTTATCACAAACAGGGTGGCGTCTGGCGGCATGCCTCGCGCATGGCGGTGTTCGTCGGCGATATCATCGACCGCGGCCCGCGGATTCGCGAGGCACTGCACATCGTCCACGACATGGTCGAGGCCGGTCAGGCGCTGTGCATCATGGGCAACCACGAGTTCAATGCGCTGGGCTGGGCGACGCCGGCGTTGCCCGGCAGCGGCAAGCAGTTCGTGCGCGAGCACACGCCGCGCCATGCCCGCTTGCTGCACGAAACCCTGACCCAGTTCGAAAACCATCCGGGCGACTGGCACGACTTCCAGCAATGGTTCTACCAGTTGCCATTGTTCGTCGATGCCGGGCGTTTTCGCGTGGTCCACGCCTGCTGGGACGCCGGGTTGATCGAGCCGCTGCGGGCATTGTTCCCCAACGGTTGCGTCGACGAGCATTTTGTCCAGGCGTCGGCGGAGTCGGGCTCTTTTGCCTGCACCGTATTCGACCGGCTGTTGCGCGGTACGGACATGCGCTTGCCCCATGGCCTGACCATGACCAGCGGCGACGGCCTGGTGCGCTCGTTCTTCCGGACCAAGTTCTGGGAAGACGATCCGAAAACCTACGGCGATATCGTGTTCCAGCCGGATGCACTGCCCGAACCCGTGGCCCGGACCCCGTTGACGTCCACTGAAAAGAACAGTTTGCTGCGCTACGGCATCGATGAGCCGCTGTTGTTCGTCGGCCATTACTGGCGCAGCGGCAAGCCGGCACCGATCCGGCCGAACCTGGCCTGCCTGGATTACAGCGCGGTGCTGTACGGCAAACTGGTTGCCTACCGACTGGATCAGGAAACCCGCCTGGATCCGCAAAAATTCGTCTGGGTCGATGTCGAGCGGCCGGAGGTGCTGCAATGAGTGCTGTAGCGGTATTGCGTCTGCCCCTGGCGGTGGACTTGAGCGGGTTCGTCACCCTGCTCAAGCGCATGCAAGTGCCCCACCGGGTCAGCGAAGAAGCTGGCGAGCAGGTGCTGTGGGTGCCGGACAACATCAGCGAAGACGTGCGTGCGTTGTACGAACGTTTTCCGGCGGGCGATCCCGACCAGCAACTGGACATTCCGGTGGCGCAAACCGTCAAGCGCCCGGGCTTCGTCGAGCAGTTGAAATACGCCAGGGCCACTGCGCTGGTATTGCTGCTGAGCATGATCGTCGGCGCGGTCACCTTGCTCGGCGACAACCTTGAAACGCTGCGCTGGCTGACCTTCCTCGAATTCCGCGTGGTCGGCGAGTACATCCATTTCACGCCACTGGCCGACAGCCTGGCGGCGGGGCAATGGTGGCGCCTGGTCACGCCGATGCTGATCCACTTCGGCATCCTGCACCTGGCGATGAACGGCATGTGGTACTGGGAACTGGGGCGGCGCATCGAGTCGCGCCAGGGCAGTATCAACCTGATCGGCCTGACCTTGCTGTTCAGCCTGGTGTCCAACTTCGCCCAGTATTTGTTCAGCGGCCCGACCCTGTTCGGCGGTTTGTCCGGCGTACTGTACGGCCTGCTCGGGCATTGCTGGATCTTCCAGCTGCTGGCGCCGAACCCGGCCTATCGCCTGCCGCGTGGCGTGCTGGTGATGATGCTGGTGTGGTTGCTGCTGTGCCTGTCCGGGCTGGTGTCGATGATCGGCTTCGGCGAAATCGCCAACGCGGCCCACGTCAGCGGGTTACTCATCGGATGCTTCACCGGTTTGTTGGGCGGTTTGTATAACCGCCGTAAACTGGCCGCCTAATTTAAGAACATGCAATAAAGAGACGGAGACCCAATGTCCTCTTTTAACGAAATGATCAACAACATCACTCCCGATATCTACGAGAGCCTGAAACTGGCCGTGGAAATCGGCAAATGGTCCGACGGTGGCAAGCTCACCGCCGAACAACGCGAGCTGTCGCTGCAGGCGATGATCGCCTGGGAAATCCAGAACCTGCCCGAGGACCAGCGCACCGGTTACATGGGCCCGCAGGAATGCAGCTCGAAGTCGATTCAAGTGCCCAATATCCTGTTCAAGTCGGATGCCATCCATTGATCGAGATTGGCCGCGGTGCAATCAGCAAAATGTCGGCGCGCCTGGACGGGCCGAACGTGCAATACGCTTTCCGTCTGGGCGAAACCGAGGTTCCGGTCAATCCGTTGATCGGCACCACGGTGCGCCTGGAATACCTGGGGGCGATCCACTGCACCCATTGCGGACGCAAGACCAAGACCAGTTTCAGCCAGGGTTACTGCTACCCGTGCATGACCAAGCTGGCCCAGTGCGACGTGTGCATCATGAGCCCGGAGCGCTGCCACTTCGAGGCCGGCACTTGCCGGGAACCTGAGTGGGGCGAGAAGTTCTGCATGACCGATCACGTGGTGTACCTGGCCAACTCGTCGGGGGTGAAAGTCGGGATTACCCGCGCCACCCAGTTGCCGACCCGCTGGCTCGACCAGGGTGCGAGCCAGGCCTTGCCGATCATGCGCGTCTCGACCCGCCAGCAGTCCGGCTTCGTCGAAGACCTGTTCCGCAGTCAGGTGGCCGACAAGACCAACTGGCGTGCTTTGCTCAAGGGCGATGCGGCGGCGGTGAACCTGGCCGAAGTCCGCGATCGACTGTTCGAGAGCTGCGCTGAAGGCTTGCTCGGGTTGCAGCAGCGATTTGGCTTGCAAGCGATCCAGCCGGTGACCGACGTCGAACCGTTGGAAATCCGCTACCCGGTCGAGCAGTACCCGGCGAAGATCGTCAGCTTCAACCTGGACAAGAACCCGATTGCCGAAGGCACGCTGATGGGGGTCAAGGGCCAATACCTGATCTTCGATACCGGCGTGATCAACATTCGTAAATACACGGCTTACCAGCTCGCCGTGCATCAGTAAGGACTCCAGCATGCGCACCGAACAACCGAAGATGATCTACCTCAAGGACTATCAGGCGCCCGAGTACCTGATCGACGAAACACACCTGACCTTCGAGTTGTACGAGGACCACAGCCTGGTCCATGCGCAACTGGTGATGCGCCGCAACCCCGAGCGTGGTCCGGGCCTGCCGCCGCTGGTGCTGGACGGCCAGCAGCTGGAACTGCTGTCGGTCACCCTGGCCGACCAGGCGCTTTCAGAGGCGCAGTATCAGCTGACCGAGAATCACCTGACCCTGCACCCGACCAGCACCACTTTCACGGTCGACACCAGCGTCCGGATCCACCCGGAAACCAACACTGCGCTCGAAGGCCTGTACAAGTCCGGCACGATGTTCTGCACCCAGTGCGAGGCCGAAGGCTTTCGCAAGATCACCTATTACCTCGACCGCCCGGACGTGATGAGCACCTTCACCACCACGGTCGTCGCCGAACAACACAGCTATCCGGTGCTGCTGTCCAACGGCAACCCGATCGCTTCCGGTCCCGGTGAAGAAGGCCGGCACTGGGCGACCTGGGAAGACCCGTTCAAGAAGCCGGCGTACCTGTTCGCGCTGGTGGCCGGTGACCTGTGGTGCGTCGAAGACAGCTTCACCACCATGAGCGAGCGTAATGTGGCGCTGCGCATTTATGTCGAGCCGGAAAACATCGACAAGTGCCAGCACGCCATGAACAGCCTGAAGAAGTCCATGCGCTGGGACGAAGAGGTCTACGGTCGCGAGTACGACCTGGATATCTTCATGATCGTCGCTGTGAATGACTTCAACATGGGTGCCATGGAGAACAAGGGCCTCAACATCTTCAACTCCAGCGCCGTGCTGGCCAAGGCGGAAACCGCTACCGATGCCGCGCACCAGCGGGTCGAGGCGATCGTCGCCCACGAATACTTTCACAACTGGTCGGGCAACCGCGTGACCTGCCGCGACTGGTTCCAGTTGTCGCTCAAGGAAGGCTTCACGGTGTTCCGCGATGCCGGTTTCTCCTCGGACATGAACTCGGCCACGGTCAAGCGCATCCAGGACGTGGCGTACCTGCGCACCCACCAGTTCGCCGAAGACGCCGGCCCCATGGCCCACGCCGTGCGCCCGGACAGCTTTATCGAGATTTCCAACTTCTACACCCTGACCGTGTACGAAAAGGGCTCGGAAGTGGTCGGCATGATCCACACCTTGCTCGACGCCGAAGGCTTTCGCAAAGGCAGCGACCTGTACTTCGAACGTCACGACGGCCAGGCCGTGACCTGCGATGACTTCATCAAGGCCATGGAAGATGCCAATGGCGTTGACCTGTCCCAGTTCAAGCGTTGGTACAGCCAGGCCGGTACACCGCGGCTGGCGGTAACCGAGTCCTACGACGCCGCCGCGAAAACCTACAGCCTGACGTTCCGCCAGAGCTGTCCGCAAACCCCGGACAAGGTTGAAAAACTGCCGTTCGTGATCCCGGTCGAACTGGGCCTGCTGGATTCCAAAGGCGCGGCTATTGCCCTGCGTCTGTCCGGTGAAGCTACCGCCCAAGGCACCTCGCGGGTCATTTCGGTGACTGAAGCCGAGCAGACCTTCACCTTCGTCGACATCGCCGGACAACCGCTACCGTCGTTGCTGCGCGGCTTCTCGGCACCGGTGAAGCTGAGCTTCCCGTACAACCGCGACCAGTTGATGTTCCTGATGCAGCACGACAGCGACGGCTTCAACCGCTGGGATGCTGGCCAGCAATTGTCGGTGCAGGTGCTGCAAGAGTTGATCGGCCAGCAGCAGAAGGGCGAAGCGCTGGTACTCGATCAGCGTCTGGTGTCGGCGCTGCGCACGGTGCTCTCTGACGAGTCGCTGGATCAGGCCATGGTCGCCGAAATGCTCTCGCTGCCAAGCGAAGCCTACTTGACCGAAATCAGCGACGTGGCGGACGTCGAAGCGATTCACACCGCCCGCGAGTTTGCCCGCAAGCAATTGGCCGATGCGTTGTTCGAAGGCCTGTGGCTGCGTTACCAGGCCAACCGCGAGTTGTCGAAGCAGACTCCGTACGTGGCCGAGGCCGAGCACTTCGCTCGCCGCGCGTTGCAGAACATCGCATTGTCCTACCTGATGCTCAGCGGCAAGCCGGAAGTTCTGGCGGCAACCCTGGAGCAGTTCGATGCGTGCGACAACATGACCGAGCGCCTGACCGCGCTGGCCGTGCTGGTCAACTCACCCTTTGAAGCCGAGAAGGCCAAGGCGCTGGCCAGCTTCGCCGAGCACTTCAAGGACAACCCGCTGGTCATGGATCAGTGGTTCAGCGTGCAGGCCGGCAGTGTATTGCCGGGCGGTCTGGAGCGTGTGAAAGCGCTGATGCAGCACCCGGCGTTCAACATCAAGAACCCGAACAAGGTGCGGGCGCTGGTCGGTGCGTTTGCCGGGCAGAACCTGATCAACTTCCACGCGGCCGACGGTTCGGGGTATCGCTTCCTGGCGGATCTGGTGATCGAGTTGAATGGCTTTAATCCGCAGATCGCTTCTCGGCAGTTGGCGCCTTTGACTCGCTGGCGCAAGTACGACAGTGCTCGTCAGGCTTTGATGAAGGGGGAGTTGGAGCGGATTCGGGCTTCGGGGCAGTTGTCCAGTGATGTGTTTGAAGTGGTCAGCAAGAGTTTGGTCTGAGTCTGTTCGTGACCTTGGCGGCCTTCGGGCCGACCAGGGTTGTGGGTTGATTGAGTACATATCCGTTGCTGCGGTAACGGCGGCTTATGGTTTCGCCCTGACGGCGAGTCACTTTTTTTACAAGCGCCTAAAAAAGTAACCCAAAAAACGCTCGCCCCGAACGTACGGCCCCTCGCTTGGGCTCGGGGTTCCTTCGCTCCGGCATTCATCCGGGGGCATCGCCTCCGGTCGGCTTCGCTCGACCTCCTCTCGATGTGTTCGGCTGCGCCGAACGGCGCTGCGCGCCTACCCCCGGATGAACGCCTCCGCTCAGCCTGCCGAGGGGGCGGGTGGATCAAGATCAAAAGCTGCAGGCGAGCTAACGCTCGGCCTGATGAGTGGTGAGAGGCGGCGCGGTGTGGGCTGTTCTGCCTTTGCTTTTTTGTGGGAGCGGCGGTGCGGCGATCCCACAGTTGACCAGTGTCAGGCGCAAAATCCGTGTACAACCACGTCCCCTGTGGGAGCGAGCTTGCTCGCGATGACGGCCTGTCAGCCAACTCAACTCTCAAAGGCGAACGAACCCCGCAAACAGGCCGGCCGGTAGGCCGCCTCGCTTTGGCTTTTGATCTTGATCTTCTTGCCCCCTCGAGAGGCCGAGCGCAGGTTCTGCGCAGTGGGCAACCCGGCATGGATGCCGGGTTAGCCGCCGCCGGCCATGGATGGCCGATGGCGGCGGGTCCACGGAGCAGGACCGGAGCGAGGGCATGCCGAGCCTAAGCGAGGCACCGAACGTAAGGGGCAAAGCGCTTTGGTTACTTTCGCGCTTTTCGAAAGTGACCCGCCGTAAGGGCGGAACCAATAGCGGCCGTAACCGCAGCAACGGATATGTACACCAAACCCCAAACCCCAAACCCCAAACCCGCAATCACCCCACCTGATACCCAACCATTCAGAACAACCCCCCATCCCCCCGGTTAACAAAACATAACGTGGCGTCGATTGTCAGACATTAAAAAACACCGATAGGATAAGCCAGCTTCCGAAGGGGCTCTGGATTGCGGGTTTCAGGACTATGCTCTGAAACAGCCGGACCAGACACGCACCCTTGCGGCGCCCAGAAAGGTTGAACGACCTAACAATAATAATGGGAGAAGGTCTATGAGTGAGCCTGTCATGGGTGTGGGTATCTGCCGCCCGCCGGCACTACGCAAATTCGCGTTGCTGGCCACAGCGCTCTCGCTGTTGGGCTCTGCCATGCTGTCGGCGCCTGCGCTGGCCGCGGCGGCGCCAGCATCCGATGTTGTTTATTCCATTGAATCCGCCAAGGCTGCCAAAAGCCTGATGCTCGATGTCGTCCACGCCGGCAAGCGCCTGGTGGCGGTCGGGGATCGTGGGCACATCCTGTATTCCGATGACCAGGGCGCTACCTGGACCCAGGCCAAGGTCCCGACCCGGGCCCTGCTGACGTCGGTGTTTTTCGTCGATGACAAGCACGGCTGGGCCGTCGGCCATGACGCGCAGATCCTCGCCAGCGAGGACGGCGGCGCGACCTGGACCAAGCAATTCGAAGATCTGACACGCGAATCGCCGCTGCTCGATGTCTGGTTCAAGGACGTTGACAGTGGCTTTGCCGTGGGCGCCTACGGCTCTCTGATGGAAACCACCGACGGTGGCAAGCATTGGGAAGACGCCAGCGATCGCCTGGACAACGAAGACCAGTACCACCTGAATTCGATCGCTGCGGTCAAGGACGCCGGGCTGTTCATCGTTGGCGAGCAGGGCAGCATGTTCCGTTCCGCGGACTGGGGCCAGACCTGGGAGAAACTCGAAGGTCCGTACGAAGGCTCGCTGTTCGGCGTGATCGGCACGGCGCAGCCCAATACGCTGCTGGCCTACGGTCTGCGCGGTAACCTTTACCGTTCCACGGACTTTGGCAGCAACTGGGAGCAGGTCGAGCTCAAGGCTGAACGTGGCGACCTGGAGTTCGGGCTGTCCGGCGGTACGCTGCTCGACGACGGTTCCATCGTGATCGTCGGCAACGGCGGCTCGGTGATTCGCAGCAGCGACAATGGCGAAACCTTCAAGGTGGTCAACCGTCCGGACCGTATTTCGGTTTCGGCAGTGACGGCGGCAGGCAATGGCAATCTGGTTCTGGCCGGGCAGGGCGGCGTTCGCGTCACCTCGCCGAGCGGCACCGAGTCGGGCAAATGAGCCGGGTTAATAATAAGAAGGCGGAGCTATGACTTCCTTGAGTACTCATCACCAGGACAAGGCGACGTTCCTCGAGCGCCTGATCTTCAACAACCGCCCGGCAGTGATCACGATCTGCCTGCTGGTCAGTATTTTCCTGTTCTGGCAGGCGACGCTGATCCGTCCGTCCACCAGCTTCGAAAAAATGATCCCGCTGGAGCATCCCTTCATCCAGAAGATGATGGAGCACCGCAACGATCTGGCGAACCTGGGCAACACCGTGCGGATCTCGGTGGAAGCCACCGATGGCGACATCTTCTCCAAGGAGTACATGGAGACCTTGCGTCAGATCAACGACGAAGTGTTCTACATCTCCGGTGTCGACCGTTCCGGCCTCAAGTCGCTGTGGAGCCCGAGCATTCGCTGGACCGAAGTGACTGAAGAGGGCTTCGCCGGCGGTGAAGTGATTCCGCAGAGCTACAATGGCTCCCAGGCCAGCCTCGACTTGCTGCGCAACAACGTGCTCAAGTCCGGTCAGGTCGGACGGTTGGTGTCCAACGATTTCAAGTCGAGCATCGTCGACATTCCATTGCTGGAGTCCTACCCGGACCCGCAGGACCAGGGCAAGCTGCTGGCGCTGGACTATCGCCAGTTCTCCCACGAGCTTGAAGACAAGATCCGCACCAAGTTCGAAGCACAGAACCCGAACGTGAAGATCCACATTGTCGGTTTTGCCAAGAAAGTCGGTGACCTGATCGATGGCCTGGTGATGGTGGTCATGTTCTTCGGCATCGCCTTCGTCATCACCCTGATCCTCCTGCTGTGGTTCACCAACTGCCTGCGCAGTACCGTCGCCGTGTTGAGCACGACGCTGGTGGCAGTGGTCTGGCAACTGGGCTTGATGCACTTCTTCGGCTTCGGGCTCGACCCCTATTCGATGCTGGTGCCGTTCCTGATTTTCGCCATCGGTATTTCCCACGGCGTACAGAAGATCAACGGGATCGCCCTGCAATCGAGCGAGGCGGACAACGCCCTCACGGCGGCGCGCCGTACGTTCCGTCAATTGTTCCTGCCGGGGATGATCGCGATCCTCGCCGATGCCGTGGGTTTCATCACGCTGTTGATCATCGATATCGGTGTGATCCGTGAACTGGCCATCGGCGCATCCATCGGTGTGGCGGTGATCGTGTTCACCAACCTGATCCTGCTGCCGGTGGCGATTTCCTATGTCGGCATCAGCAAGCGTGCGGTCGAGCGCAGCAAGAAAGACGCGGTGCGCGAGCATCCGTTCTGGCGCCTGCTGTCGAACTTCGCCAGCGCCAAGGTTGCCCCGGTTTCCATTCTGCTGGCATTGATCGCCTTTGGCGGCGGCCTGTGGTACAGCCAGAACCTGAAAATCGGCGACCTCGACCAGGGTGCACCGGAACTGCGTCCGGACTCGCGCTACAACAAGGACAACAACTTCATCATCAACAACTACTCCACCAGCTCCGATGTGTTGGTGGTGATGGTCAAGACCAAGTCCGAAGGCTGCTCGCGCTATGAAGCCATGGCGCCGATCGACGAGCTGATGTGGAAGATGCAGAACACCGAGGGCGTGCAGTCGGCGATTTCCCTGGTGACCGTGTCCAAGCAAATGATCAAGGGCATGAACGAGGGCAACCTGAAATGGGAAACCCTGTCGCGCAATCCTGATGTGCTGAACAACTCCATTGCCCGCGCCGACGGCCTGTACAACAACAGCTGTTCCCTGGCGCCGGTGCTGGTGTTCCTCAACGATCACAAGGCCGAGACCCTGGATCGCGCGGTGCATGCGGTGCAGGAGTTCGCCAAGGAAAACAACAAGGAAGGCCTGGAGTTCATCCTCGCCGCCGGTAACGCCGGGATCGAGGCGGCCACCAACGAGGTAATCAAGAAGTCCGAGCTGACCATCCTGATCCTGGTGTACATCTGTGTGGCGGTCATGTGCATGATCACCTTCCGTTCGTGGGCGGCGACATTGTGCATCGTGCTGCCGCTGGTGCTGACCTCGGTACTCGGCAACGCCCTGATGGCCTTCATGGGCATCGGCGTGAAAGTCGCGACCCTGCCGGTCGTGGCGCTCGGGGTGGGGATTGGCGTGGACTACGGCATCTACATCTACAGTCGCCTGGAAAGCTTCCTGCGTGCCGGCCTGCCGCTGCAAGAGGCGTACTACCAGACGCTGAAGTCCACCGGTAAGGCGGTGCTGTTCACCGGCCTGTGCCTGGCCATCGGCGTGTGCACCTGGATCTTCTCGGCCATCAAGTTCCAGGCCGACATGGGCCTGATGCTGACCTTCATGCTGCTGTGGAACATGTTCGGTGCGCTGTGGCTGTTGCCTGCACTGGCGCGATTCCTGATCAAGCCCGAGAAACTGGCGGGGCAGAAGGGCAATTCGTTGTTTGCCCACTGATCCATGCTGAAATGAAAAAGCCGCAACCTCAGGGTTGCGGCTTTTTTATTTGGGCGAAGATCAAAAGATCGCAGCCTTCGGCAGCTCCTACATTGATCGAATACACCCACAATTAATCGGTGTAGGCAATCCCACGTAGGAGCTGCCGAAGGCTGCGATCTTTTGACTTTGCCATTACGAAGGATCGCTACCCAAAACCACATTCAACGCACTGCGCGCATCATCGAGTTGCACCAGCGTCGCATGCCGCGCGCCTAGGGCATCGCGGTTTTCGATGGCGGTCAGGATCGCCTTGTGCCGGGGCAGCGCCAGTTCATGCAGGTTCGGTCGCTGGTTGGAATGCTTCAAGGCTTCGGCGATGGCCACCGAGAGCATGTTGCACAGGTTGGCCAGCAGGTCGTTGTGCGTGGCATCGGCGATGCGACTGTGGAAGTCCAGGTCCGGCTGCAACAGAGCCTCCGGCGTCGGCGCGGCTTCCATGCGCTGGTAGGCCTCACCGATGGAGGCAATGTCCGCTTCCGTGGCGAATTGCGCGGCGAGGGCGGCAGCGGCCGGTTCGATGATGCTGCGCACGCTGGTCAGCAGGTCGAAAAACTGATTCTGCGGACTGCTTTGCATCAACCAGTGCAGCACGTCCGGATCGAGCATGTGCCAGTCCTTGCGCGGCTTGACCACGGTGCCGACCCGCGGGCGGGAATACACCAGGCCCTTGGCGACCAGGACCCGGGTGGCCTCACGCAACACCGGTCGGCTGACCGCATATTCTTCGCACAACAGCGCTTCGGCGGGCAGCTTGTCGTCCGGCAGGAAACGTCCCGAGACGATCTGCATGCCCAGCTCCTGGACGATGCGCGAGTGCATGCTTTTGCGGTCGGAGGGTTTGCGGTAATCCATGGGAAACGGCGCGGTCCTGTGCGAATAGGTGTCGCGCATGATAGCAGGCGCGGACGGTAGGCGATCCAGCCCTTGAAAAGATCGCAGCCTTCGGCAGCTCCTACAGAGATCCGGTTCACCACAATGAATGTGTCTGACCTGAATCCCGTAGGAGCTGCCGGAGGCTGCGATCTTTTTTTTAGTGGGAATGACGCGGCACTTCAGCCCCGCGGCAACCGACCAGGAAGTCGAAGTCGCAGCCCTGGTCCGCTTGCAGCACGTGGTCGATGTAGAGCTGACGATAGCCACCGACGATCAGGTTCTGCGGCGGTTGCAGGTCAGCCATGCGCGCGGCCAGTTCGGCATCCGGGATGTCCAGGTGCAAACGGCCGCTGGCGCAATCGAGTTCGATCCAGTCGCCTTCTTTCACGGCGGCCAGCGGTCCGCCGGCAGCGGCTTCCGGGGCGACGTGCAGGACAACAGTGCCGTACGCGGTGCCGCTCATGCGCGCGTCGGAAATACGTACCATGTCGGTCACGCCCTGGGCCAGCAGCTTGGCCGGCAGGCCCATGTTGCCGACCTCGGCCATGCCCGGATAACCCTTCGGCCCGCAGTTCTTCATCACCAGTATCGAGTTGGCATCCACGTCCAGTTCCGGATCGTTGATCCGCGCCTTGTACATGTCGAAGTTCTCGAATACCACTGCGCGGCCGCGATGCTGCATCAGTTCGGGCGTGGCGGCGGACGGCTTTAGCACGGCGCCCAGCGGTGCCAGGTTGCCGCGCAAGACACAGATGCCGCCGTCGGCGCGGATCGGGTTGTCGAGGGTGCGGATCACTTCGTCTTCGCCATAGATCGGCGCGTCCCTGGTGTTCTCGCCGATGGACTTGCCATTGACGGTCAAGGCATTCGGGTTCGGGATCAGGTTGGCTTCACCGAGGCGACGCAGCACGGCGGGCAAGCCACCGGCGTAATAGAACTCTTCCATCAGGAAGCGCCCGGACGGTTGCAGGTCGACGATGGTCGGCATGCCGCGACCGATACGGGTCCAGTCATCCAGATCCAGCTCCACGCCAATGCGCCCGGCAATGGCTTTCAGGTGGATCACTGCGTTGGTCGAACCGCCGATGGCGGCATTGACGCGAATGGCGTTTTCGAAGGCTTCCTTGGTGAGGATCTTCGATAGCTTCAAGTCTTCGCGCACCATCTCCACGGCACGCATGCCGGACATGTGCGCCAACACATAACGGCGCGCATCTACCGCTGGAATCGCCGCGTTGTGGGGCAGGGAGGTACCCAGTGCTTCGGCCATGCAAGCCATGGTCGAGGCCGTGCCCATGGTGTTGCAGGTGCCGGCCGAGCGGGACATGCCGCCCTCGGCCGCGAGGAAATCGTCGATGCTGATGGTGCCGGCCTTGACCTGTTCGCTGAGCTGCCAGACCACGGTGCCGGAGCCGATGTCCTTGCCCTTGTGCTTGCCGTTGAGCATTGGCCCGCCGGTGACAACGATGGCTGGCACGTCGCAACTGGCGGCGCCCATCAGCAAGGCCGGGGTGGTTTTGTCGCAGCCGGTCAGCAGCACCACGCCATCGATCGGGTTGCCGCGAATGGCTTCTTCGACATCCATGCTCGCCAGGTTGCGGGTGAGCATGGCGGTGGGGCGCAGGTTCGATTCGCCGTTGGAGAACACCGGAAACTCCACCGGGAAGCCGCCGGCCTCGATCACACCGCGTTTGACGTGCTCGGCAATCTGGCGGAAATGCGCGTTGCACGGGGTCAGTTCCGACCAGGTGTTGCAGATGCCGATGATCGGCTTGCCATGGAACTGGTGGTCGGCGATGCCCTGATTCTTCATCCAGCTGCGGTACATGAAGCCGTTCTTGTCGGCGGTGCCAAACCATTGGGCGGAACGCAGGGTGGGTTTCTTATCAGACATGATCGGTTCTCTTATTGTATGACTATATTGTTCGAGCTGAGGCGTAACATAAGCGCAAATTCTGCGCTTTGGAAGTGTTGTTGCGTAAATAGTATTACTATATAGTCCGCTCAAACGGAGGGATGGCCCTGGCGAATTGTTCGCGAGAGGCGTCCCCCGAGGTTCTATAACAACAACAATCGGAGACCGATCTCATGAGCCAGGAACTGCGGCTTATCCGTCGCATCACGCTGAAACTGATTCCTTTCCTGATCCTGCTGTACCTGATCGCCTATGTGGACCGCTCCGCGGTGGGCTTCGCCAAACTGCACATGGGCGCCGACATTGGCCTGGGTGATGCGGCCTACGGCCTTGGCGCAGGGTTGTTCTTCATTGGCTACTTCCTGCTGGAAATCCCCAGCAACCTGATGCTCGACCGCTTCGGCGCACGACGCTGGTTTGCGCGGATCATGGTCACCTGGGGCGCCATCACCATCGGCATGGCCTTCGTCCAGGGGCCGAACAGCTTCTATGTGATGCGCTTTCTGCTCGGCGCCGCCGAGGCCGGGTTCTTCCCGGGCGTTCTGTACTACATCACCCAATGGTTCCCGGTTCGCCATCGCGGCAAGATCCTCGGGCTGTTCATCCTGTCGCAACCCATTGCCATGATGATCACCGGCCCCGTGTCTGGCGGCTTGCTGGGCATGGACGGCGTGCTCGGCCTGCACGGCTGGCAGTGGTTGTTCATCGTCATCGGCACCCCGGCGATCCTGCTGACCTGGCCGGTGTTGCGCTGGTTGCCCGACGGCCCGCAGCAAGTGAAGTGGATGGACCAGGCGGAAAAAGACTGGCTCACCGGCGAGCTGAAAAAGGACCTCGAAGCCTACGGCCAGACCCGCCACGGCAATCCCTTGCATGCGCTCAAGGACAAACGAGTCTTGCTGTTGGCGCTGTTCTACCTGCCGGTGACCCTGAGTATTTACGGCCTCGGCTTGTGGCTGCCGACGTTGATCAAGCAGTTCGGCGGCAGCGATCTGGTGACCG
Organism: Pseudomonas monachiensis; assembly: GCF_047345015.1. Lineage (NCBI taxonomy): Bacteria > Pseudomonadati > Pseudomonadota > Gammaproteobacteria > Pseudomonadales > Pseudomonadaceae > Pseudomonas > Pseudomonas monachiensis. Next base: position 3,281,808 of record NZ_CP178857.1, on the reverse strand, counting down.
GGTTCGTGTCTTCGGTGCCCTACATTTTCGGGATCGTCGGTCTGTTGATCATTCCGCGCAGCTCTGACCGTTTGAATGATCGTTACGGCCATCTGGCAGTGCTTTATGTATTGGGCGCCATCGGTTTGTTCCTGAGTGCCTGGCTGTCGGTGCCGGTGCTGCAACTGGCCGCACTGTGTCTGGTGGCGTTCGCACTGTTTTCCTGCACGGCGGTGTTCTGGACGTTGCCGGGCCGTTTCTTTGCCGGTGCCAGTGCGGCGGCGGGAATTGCGCTGATCAACTCGGTGGGCAACCTCGGCGGCTACATCGGTCCGTTCGTGATCGGCGCGCTCAAGGAATACACCGGCAACCTGGCGTCGGGCCTGTACTTCCTGTCGGGGGTGATGGTGTTCGGGCTGATTCTGACAGGCATCGTCTATCGCCTGCTGGAACGCAAGCACGTCCTGCCAGCCGATGAGTTTGCGGCCAGTGCACGTGGGGCGTCCCGAACCTGATTTTGAGGGTTCACACCGACCAAATGTGGGAGCGGGCTTGCTCGCGAAAGCGGAGTGTCAGTCACCGATGATGTCGGGTATGACGGCCTCTTCGCGAGCAAGCCCGCTCCCACATTGGTTCTGAGGTGTTTTGAAGAATTGTTAACAGGAGAAAAATTCATGCGTTTGGTTCAGTTCGAATTGAGTAACGGCGTACGCCGTGTCGGCGTGGTCGAGGCAGGCCTGGTCCGTGAAGTGCAGGACGCGCGCACCGTTCGCGATCTGGCATTGGCGGCGATCGAGGCGGGCGCAAGCCTTGAGCAACAGGTGCAAAGCCTGGGGCTGGGCATCAGCCACGACTATGCCGAACTGCTGACGCAACGGCGCATCCTGCCGCCGCTGGACCATGCGGACCCGGCGCACATGCTGGTCAGCGGTACGGGCCTGACCCATCTGGGCAGTGCGTCGGCCCGGGACAAGATGCATCAGCAGAACGGCGACGAATCCGCGCTGACCGACACCATGCGCATCTTCAAGTGGGGCGTGGAGGGCGGTAAGCCAGCAGTGGATGAAGCCGGTGTGCAACCGGAGTGGTTCTACAAAGGCGATGGCAGCATCGTCGTCAGGCCCGGCCAGCCGTTTCCCCTGCCACCGTTTGCCGAAGATGCCGGTGAAGAGCCGGAGATCGCCGGCCTGTACGTGATTGGTCAGGACGGCAAGCCGTATCGCCTGGGGTTCGCCGTGGGCAACGAGTTCTCCGATCACGTCATGGAGCGCAAGAACTACCTGTACCTGGCCCACTCGAAACTGCGCAGCTGCAGCTATGGCCCGGAACTGCGGGTCGGCGAACTGCCGCAGCATCTGGCGGGCACCAGCCGCATCCTGCGGGACGGCGAAGTGCTGTGGCAGAACGAGTTTCTCAGTGGCGAGGCGAACATGTGCCACAGCCTCGCCAACCTCGAATTCCATCATTTCAAATACAGCCAGTTCCTGCGACCGGGGGATGTGCACATTCACTTCTTCGGCACGGCGACCCTGTCCTTTGCCGACGGCGTTCGCACGCAACCGGGTGACGTGTTCGAGATCACCCAGGCCGAATTCGGCGCGCCATTGATCAATGGCATCGCTCCGGTCGCAGCGGCTTTTGAACCCGGCACCGTCGGCACACTTTGAGGAGTTACCCATGACCCGGATTCTTGGACACAACTACATCGGCGGCCAACGCAGCGCCGCCGGCAGCGTCAAATTGCAGAGTGTCGATGCCACCACCGGTGAGGCATTGCCCCATGATTTCTATCAGGCGACCCCGCAGGAAGTCGATGCGGCGGCCAGCGCGGCGGCGGCCGCGTATCCGGCCTATCGCAGCCTGAGCGCGGAGCGGCGGGCGCAGTTTCTCGAGGCCATCGCCGATGAACTGGATGCCCTCGGTGATGATTTTGTCGCAGTGGTCTGCCGCGAAACGGCGCTGCCGGCCGGCCGGATTCAAGGCGAGCGTGGACGCACCAGCGGGCAGATGCGTCTGTTTGCCAAAGTACTGCGTCGCGGTGACTTCTACGGTGCACGGATCGACCGGGCATTGCCGGAGCGTCAACCGTTGCCGCGCCCGGACCTGCGTCAATACCGGATCGGTCTGGGACCAGTGGCCGTGTTCGGTGCCAGCAACTTTCCGCTGGCGTTCTCCACCGCCGGCGGCGATACCGCCTCGGCGCTGGCCGCCGGGTGCCCGGTGGTGTTCAAGGCCCACAGCGGTCACATGGCCACCGCTGAATGGGTGGCTGACGCGATCATCCGCGCCGCCGAGAAAACCGGGATGCCGGCCGGCGTGTTCAACATGATCCATGGCGGGGGCGTCGGCGCGGCACTGGTCAAGCATCCGGCGATTCAGGCGGTGGGCTTCACCGGTTCGCTCAAGGGCGGTCGTGCCTTGTGCGACATGGCGGCGGCCCGTGCGCAACCGATACCGGTGTTCGCCGAAATGTCGAGCATCAACCCGGTGATCGTCTTGCCCCAGGCGTTGCAGGCGCGAGCCGATACCGTTGCTCGGGAACTCACGGCGTCGGTGGTCCAGGGCTGCGGCCAGTTCTGCACCAATCCGGGTCTGGTGATCGGCATTCGCTCAGCGCCATTCAGTGCCTTTGTGCAGCAAGTGGCCGGGTTGATGGGTGACCAGCCGGCGCAAACCATGCTCAATGCCGGAACCCTGAGCAGCTATGGCCAGGGCTTGCAAAAACTGCTCGCGCATCCGGGGATCGAGCACCTGGCCGGCAATCCGCAGCAGGGCAATCAGGCGCAACCGCAGCTGTTCAAGGCCGATGTCAGTCTGCTGCTCGATGGCGATGAAGTGTTGCAGGAGGAAGTGTTCGGCCCGACCACGGTGGTGGTTGAAGTGACGGATCCTGCGCAACTGATGGCGGCCTTGAATGGCCTGCACGGCCAGTTGACCGCTACCGTCATTGGCGAGCCGGAAGACTTCGAGCAGTTCGCCGGGCTGACGGCATTGCTGGAACAGAAAGTCGGACGCATCCTGCTCAATGGTTATCCGACGGGCGTGGAAGTCTGCGATTCGATGGTTCACGGCGGGCCTTACCCGGCCACGTCCGATGCGCGCGGTACGTCGGTGGGCACACTGGCCATCGATCGTTTCCTGCGCCCGGTGTGCTTCCAGAACTACCCGGACAACTTGCTGCCGGATGCGCTGAAGAACGGCAATCCGTTGCGCATCCAGCGACTGGTGGATGGGCAGTCGTCCCGCGAGGCACTTTAACTGCCAGTCACAATCCCTGTGGGAGCGAGCTAGCTCCTACAGGGGAGGTGGTGCATGAGCTATCATTGCGTCTTTCCCATTCAAAGACTGATTGCCATGACTGCCCCAACCGACACCTTGCTCAATGCCCTCGAACACTGCGGAATGGTGGAGATCGACGGGCTGCATGCCTTCGAATTCGCCCTCGACGAGGATGATAACCTGCACATTGAATGCATGGATGGCCGTGCGGCCAAACACTGGGAGTTCACCCCGGCGCAGATTCAGGCCGCGACCTTCGATACCTCGCTGCAAAGCTGGTTGATCACCGGTGACTCGGGTGAACACCGTTTGGTGTGCCTGGGCGATGTCGTCAGCGGTGACAACGAAGATGACGACCAAGGCGATGCGTAACCTCTGGCCATTGTTGATGGCCGGCAGCATCGGCGCCATGGGCGTCCAGGTGGCATCCGCCGATGACTATCAGCTGCTGGTGGGCTCCTACACTGCGGGTCAAAGCCAGGGCATCTACCGCCTGGTGTTCGACAGCGGCACCGGGCAGATCGATGCCAGCCCACTGCAAGTGATCAAGAGCGAAAACCCGTCGTGGCTGACCCTGTCGAAGGATCGGCGACACCTGTTCGTGGTCAATGAAAACGGCCCGGGCCAAACCGATCCGGTAGGGCGCGTCAGCAGTTTTGCGATTGATCCCAAGACCCACGCGCTGAGCCTGATCAGCCAGGTGCAAAGCCTGGGCAGCGAGCCAACCCATTCCAGTCTCAGCATCGATGGCAGCCATCTGTTTGTCAGCAATTACTCGGTGGCCGAAGATCCGGGCGGCACCCTGGCGGTATTGCCAGTGACGGCCGACGGCAAGCTCAAACCGGTGGTGCAGATGAGCAGCCACCCGGCGAGCCGGGTCAATCCCGAGCGCCAGGCCTCGGCCCATGTGCATTCGACCATCCCGTCACCGGACGGCAAATACGTGTTCGCCAATGACCTGGGCGCCGACAAGGTGTTTGCCTACCGCTTCGACCCCAAGGCCAACCCGGAACTGCCGTTGACCCCGGCCACCCCGGCATTCGTGCAGCTGCCGCCGGGTAGCGGGCCGCGCCACCTGCTGTTCAGCGCCGATGGCAAACACGCCTGGCTGACCATGGAAATGAGCGCGCAAGTGGCGGTGTTCGACTACCACGACGGCCAACTCGAACAGACGCAAATGGTCGATCTGGCTGCCGGACAGCCAGTTTCAGACAAGGCTGCGGCGGCATTGCATGCCTCGGCTGACGGCAAGTTCCTCTACGTCAGCAACCGTGGTACCGCCAATCAACTGTTGGTGTTTGCCATCGATCCGGCGACCGGTCACCTCAGTGAACTGCAACGCCGGGCGGTGGAGGGCGATCATCCGCGGGAATTCAGCCTCGATCCGAGCGGCAAATTCCTGTTGATCGCCAATCAGAAGAGCAACCAGATTGTCGTCGTCGAACGCGACGCCAGGACCGGTCTGCTGGGCAAGACCGTGCAAAAACTGCCGATGGACGCCCCGAGCGACCTCAGGTTTCTGCTGCGTCAATAAGCCGCAGGCCCCGGTTGATGGGGCCTGCCTGCTTTTATCAATGACGCTGATATCTGGTACTGCTACAAAGCATTTCAAGGCACGAACCCTCGAGGGTTAAGTTTGCTTCACGGCCCCACCGGGCAAGCAAGCCAACTGAATCCGAGGAATACCGCCATGAACTTCAACATCTTCTCTGTCATCGCCGCTTCCGCCATTTCCGCCACCGTTGCGCTGCCAGCCAGCGCCAACGTTGAAATCAGCGACAAAAAAGCCCACACCCAGAGCTACACCCAGAAATACCTGCAACAGAGCGCCAACTTCTACGCCGCGCTGGATCACAAAACCCAAGCCTGAACGTTCAGCCCTGCCTTTATGCAGGAGCGAAGTCACTGATGATCGAAGCGCCTGATGTTGAATAGCAGGTGTTGAAAACGATCAGAGTGGTGTCGCTCCTGCATAACGCATGCTGCCCGCGAATCCCCTGATTAGTTCTATTGAAGGCTGAAATAGCCTGGCTTAATGATCAATGAAGCTGATGGTCACTATGGATAACCCTGAGTGGTTACCCAGGCTTTTTTGATCGATTCTGTAGGCATTGAAACATGCCTGCGGAGAACATCATGGCCAGCGCAATTCTCACTTCTGCCAAACACGGCGCCTATGTGGCGATCGGTCTTTACCTTGCCATGGTGCTGGTGGTCAGTCTTTCAGCGCAGTCGCAATCCACCTTCGAAGCGCCGATCCAGGTCGCTCATCCCGGCATCCAGTTTGAACACCGTGGGCAAAACGCGAGCGTTGATCAGGCGGAACTCGCGGGAGTCGTCGGCGCATGAAAGGGCACAGACTCTGGGTCATCGCCTTCCTGGCGTTCATGACCAACGGATCCTCCCTGTTGGGGATCGGCCAGGGCTCGGCGGGCTCGGTGGCACGGGCCATCGAAGCCAATCACAACATCGCCCGCAACATCGAAAACGCCAGTGCCCAGGGCATGCTGGCCGGCAATCCACCGATCAGGAATGAAGGTGTGGTGTTCGGGCCGTTCCAGGTTGATTGCTCGGCGATCGGGATGTGTGAGGTGTTGGCCTGAAGCTCTCTCGCTACAGTATCGGTGTTCTTACTTGCGTATCACACCGGTAAACAGCGATCCGGCCGGATGAGGTCACGTTGCGCGTCAGGACTCACGACGATTCCGATCACGTGTCGGTTAGGTAATCATGTCGTCTGTCAGCTTGGTGTGTAGCACACACGTCAACGCGTAGATGGAAAACGATCGCTCGGCCGAGGTCAACATACCGGTCTGGATGTCGAGCGTTGCTTCCAGCCGGCTGAAGACCTGCTCCCAATCGCGTGTATTCAGTTCAACCCTGTCGAGGGCCGTAACCTCTTCAGGCGGCGCGCCAATCACATTGCAGATTGTGTGAATGACAAGTTGGCGAATGAAGGTGGGTTTCATGAGTGTGGTCACTTTTTAATTGATCATCAGTTATATCCGCGCATTACATCGAATCAACTGTAGTCGCGTAGTTGCCCTCTCTGGGAGTAGTGCGATCCTGGCAAACATTGCACTTGGATAATTGCTGGATAACAACTAATTGCCATCGATAAGAGATGCCTTCTGTTCGTCCAAGTTGAATTACCGTAGCAGAGAAACTGAGCTCTGAAAATTTAAAACTTTAAATATTGTTTGTGTAAGGATTGGATGTAGTACGCTTCCCAGGACTTTGTAGTGCTTTTCAGATATTGCATATTGAATAAAAAATTTTGATGGAATAGCAGCCATGGTCGCGAATTATATTCGCAGTGTTCACGCTTTGTTCGGTACGACGCACAAGATACCGTTGTATCCCGTAGCCGTGTTGGCCGTGGGAGTATCGAAAAGCGCCAACTTGTTAGCAGCGCTATTGCATACCTTGTTTCAGAGCAGGGCCTCAAGCTATCACTTGATTAGCGATAAAAAAGTCAGTCAATTGCATGCGGACGTATTGTACGAGCAGCTTTCAACTCAAGTTCTTGCCAACCTATGGGGCGGAGGTTCGTGTACCGCATAGTGAAATTGTCGGCCTCGGAATGATCGTGGCGGCGGAAGTTGCCAGTCGCCTAGGGCGACTGAGTGGAGCAGATCAGAATCTTCATCATCGGCTGCTTAGACTGCTGGCCCAGCTACATGCCGCACCACCACAATCATCGGATCTTGCGTGCTAAACCATGACTACAGACGAAGAACAACTCTACGGACCCAAGGCGGATCGGCTCCTGCGCATCCGGAAGATCGAATCCCTGGGGAATCTTGTCCTGCCTATCTTTCCGATTGCCCCATTGCCAACCGCAGTGGCGGGCGGCCTGGCACAGGCGGATGAAGCGGTAGCGATCTACGCAGCCGCTTTGGAGGAGGCTTTTCCGCTGCTGGCGCGAAGCGTGGAGGACGTTTGTGGTTCAGCGCCCTGGATCGTGCGTAGTGCAGGTAACGAGGACCTGACGGATCACGTCAATGCCGGCGGCTACGAAAGCCTGATATGTCCCGAGCCACAAGCGCTGATACGGTGTATTGCCACTGTGGCCATGAGTGGATCGACCGAGCATGCACGACGCCAACTTGCGCTCTCGGGGCGTTACGATCATGTCGAGGCAATTCCATGCTTTGTGCAACAGCTACTGAAGATCGATGTCTGTGGCGATGTCGGTCGCGATCATTCGCCGTATCTGGACACAGCTGTTCTTGATCACATGGAGGCGGTATGTAATGAACTGATGCAGACGTTCGACTTCATTGCGATCGATTGCGAATGGGGCCTGGAGACGACACTTGGCTTCGTGTCCGTGACCACCGTCATGCCGCGAAACCCACAACTGATGAACGTCGCGCATACGATCGGTTTCGGTTTCGCCAGCGCTCAGAATACCGGCTCGCAGGCGACGGCCTTGGTGCTGCGTCCTGCTTGCTCAGACCTGAGGTTATGGCGCGCACGCCATCTGCGCGCGACGACGGTGCAACGGTTGCATCTGCTGCAGGCGCGGCCGGCGTATTCTGATGATGCCTTTCGCGATCGTGATGTGTTGACCGATGCATGCCGTGAAACATTGATCGGTCGCTACGATGTCGTGGAAGCCGGCTTGTTGATGCTGGGTGCACAATCTTCGGGCCGCGCATTGGTGGCACCTGATCTCATGAGCGCCTGGCGCCGATATCTTGCACTCAACGCGCACGAGCAGGCCGACGTGGCGGTGGTATTAGTAGACGAAGGCAGTGCGGAGGAGCACGCGGGTATCATGTTCCGCCAGCAGAAAACTACATGCGTCAGAATGGACACTCGACGCATGTCAGCCGGAGCAGACTGCGTTGTATTTGACCGCGGCACCTGCATTTTCGGTGACTCGACGCTGCTGCGATCAATTCAGAGTGAGCGTCGCCGAGAGTTGGTGTTGCCCGACGACTGCGCTCTTGTTTTCACCGATGAGGTGCTGGCACCTGGCGGCGAGCTGACGCGAGACTGCGTCGAAGTCCTTTCCCAGCTGCGTCGTTTGCCGGTCGCGCGTGAAGTCAAGGAGCGGCTGTTCGCACGTAGCGAGCAGCCGATGTCGGCGAGCTGGATGCAACGCGACGACGGAGTAGTGGAGTCACCCTCACTGCTCGCGGCAATCTGGCGGTCAAAGAATCCAGGGTATGCCGGCGAATGCTGCGCGCTCACTGAATTTGCGAGGGACTACGAACGTGCGTTCCGGGTGTCACGGAATGAGCCGCAGGGCGAACTGCGCACGCTGTTCGCGCTGTCGTCCGTGACACGCACGTTGGTCGCGAGTGGTGACCTTCGAATTGTCCTGGCACTGCTCGACTGTGAGGCGGCGACGTCCTGGCTACCGTCGCAAACGTTGCGGCGCCGGGTCGATTCGGCTGCCGTGCATTTGAAGGCGCTTCAGCGCGATAACGCCGTGTTGATTCTTGAAAGCGTGGCCTTCGTCAGGACGGAATGTAAGCGACTGCCGGTTTATGAGCCGGACGACGCCGTCTCCTACCTCGATGCACTGGCACACGATCTTGAAGATGGCTTGTTTGTCGAATCGATGGTATCCATCCGCTCTTTGGAGTTGCCGATCGCAAGTGGGATCCTGCTTGCGCGGCAGGCTCTCGTTAATCCCGCCGTCCTCGAACCAGTGGACGCATTCCGACAGTCAGTAGCGTTGTTTAGAGCTATGGTGTCGGGTGGCAGCACGACCGCGCGGCTTCCTCTGCAACTCAACGATACTTTTTTGACACTCCGGGGTGCGCTGTACGAAGCCGGTCTGGAAAACGTCGCTGAGCAGATCAGAGGATCGCTGGTCGAAACGTATGACGCCTCATTGAAAGGGCTGCTATGGCGCGCGGTGGAGGAGGGCGACGCTGGCAGCTACCGCCGCTACCTCATAGTGATGCAATGGTGGATCGAATTCCTGAACATCGGATCGCTGTCTGAGCGCGATGCCGCAGTGCTTCAGCGCTTTCAAATTTGGCTGCGTCAATGGACTGATGACGAGATGCCCGAGTCATTCGAGATACAGGACCGCAATTGGCGATTCGAGTTTGACGCCATTGTGGTTTCCCATGAAACACCGCTGCGGTACGAGAATCCGCACGTTCTTCACAATCTCCTTCATCAATACTCCCTGGCGGGGCTGCGGCTTGACGCTCTGGGGCTACCACGGCGCGTACAAGCGCTAGAACACTTCTGTTCGACGTTCAGCAGTCGCTCGACGAAGGTTCTGCGTTTCGAGCGAGAGTTGCTCGAGATTCAGATTCCGATGGGAACGCACAAGGCGAGCTACGTGTTCACGCCGCGGCAGATCTCGGTAGAGTGGACGGAGCCGCCTGATTGCTCCGGGGGCGAAATCGCGCGGATCCTGGCGTTTGAGGTATTTCTAGATCGATTCCAAATTTGGATGTTCCCGGCACTGACGGTCCGGCGCGAGCAAGTGTTGGGTACCTGGACACTGTTCATCCGCCTCAACGCGCAAGGATCAGATCCCTGGGATTACGAGCATCTCTGGCACTTTGTGGTCGCCACGCGCTTGCTATTCGACGCCTCTTACGATTTCTCGTATGTCGCCAACGAAGCCGTGGACGGTTTCGCCGAACGTTTCGACGGATTGGAATGGAAGGAGATACTTACCACACTGATACGGTATCGAGCGGTGATCGAGGACAGGGCGCAGTACGTCGCCTTGCACGCCCTGCCAATGTCGTCGACGGTCGCCGCGATGGCGTGCAGCCGAATCGTTCGCGGTCTGCTGTTACGTTGTCTGCGCAGGGGATTCGATTATTGTCGGGCCTTGATTGACGGGTATGCGCACTGGCTGAATGAGGAGGCCGAGGACAATGGACTGTGGTCCGATCGCTATGAGTCGCTCCGGCAGGCCAGCCTTTTCCTGGCGGCCAAGTGGCCAAAGGAGGCGCTTTCGGAACTCGCCGGGCGGGGCGTCTTCAATGTCGGCGATGACCTGATCGCAGCCTGCCTATTCAAACGCTCGGACCTGGCGGATGACTTGCGGCAAGTCGCGGCGGCGGGATCAATGCTATCGGGAATGCCGGGGATGATCGTGCGGCATGCCCCCGAAATTGCTATAGCGGCCCATGGCGCATCGCTCTTGGCTGCGCAACTGGTCGGCACCGGAATGCGATTTCGCCGCGCGAAACACCTTTTGGTCGCTCGATTCGGCGACTGCCTTGATCAGGACATATTGACGGGACTCCTACGGGACTTGGACACTGTTCCGTGGGGATGTACCGCTGACGCTGAGCAGGCCATCCAGACGCAGATTTTGATGAGCGGACCCGTCTGTCGATTTGAGCTAGAAAAAGGCATTGATTGGACGACGTTAGATTCGTGGCCGACTCTGGTGCAGAGGCGTCCCGTTTCCTTGGGGTCGACCGAGTGTTGAGTTATCGTGCGGACCCGTGAGCCTGTGCCCGGAATTCGTCTTGATCTGAAAAGAAGCTGGAGAGAGTACACGTCTGGCGATACAAGAATCGACTGAAAGCCACGCGTCAGAATTGCGAAAACGCCAGTGCCCAGGGCATGCTGGCCGGCAATCCACCGATCAGGAATGAAAACGTGGCTTTCGGCCCGTTCCAGGTTGATTGCTCGGCGATCGGGATGTGTGAGGTGTTGGCCTGAAGCCTGCTGTCGATGAAGGGCTTTTGTGGCGAGGGAGCTTGCCCTAATGCCGATCAGTTAACGTTTCGAACACCACACCCCCCTGTGGGAGCGAGCTTGCTCCGGGCGGCGTTCCGACGATGACGATCGCATAGTCAACATCTGCGTTACCTGACAGTCCGCTATCGCGAGCAAGCTCGCTCCCACAGGTTTTGCTCCTTGACTGACGGGCATTAGGGCAAGCCCTTCGCCATAGTGTGCGGCGGCTTATTTGCGCATCACACCGGTAAACAAGTCTGACTCCAGAAATCGCTGCAACCAGTCCTGCAAGCGCCGATACGGCGTCTGCGCGAACCAGTCGCGGTCGACGTGGGCGAACTGGCGCACGAAGGGCACCAACGCCACATCGGCCAGGCTTGGATGATCGGCCAGCAAGTAGTCGCGTCCCTCCAGCAATGCCTCCAGCCTTTGCAAAAACACCTCGCCCTCGCCGCGATAAACCTCCATCGGTTGCTCGGGATAACGTTCGGCGTACTTGTAGCGATTCAGGTGCACCTTGAACACCTGGTCGTTGTGTTCGATCAGGGGGGCGATTTGCGCCGCTGCGTCAGGATCATCCTTGAGCAACCAGTCCTGGGGATCGTTCTGTGCCAGGGCCCAGCGCATGATGTCGAGGCTTTCGTCGATCACCCGGCCATCGGCGCTCAGCACCGGCACCGTGCCTTTGCCCGACAGCGCGAGCATTTCGGCGGGCTTGGCCTTCAGGCTGACTTCGACGATGTCCACGGCCACGCCCGAGTAGCGCAGGGCCATGCGTGCGCGCATGGCGTACGGGCAGCGGCGGAAGGAATACAGGGTGTTCATTTCACCTCCAGGGTGCTCAGGCCGTTGCCCTGGCGCTGGACTTGAATCTGCACCGGAATCCGTTCATGCATTTCCTGTACGTGGGAAATCACCGCGACCTTGCGGCCCTGGGCCTGCAAGCCATCGAGGGCGTCCATGGCCAGTTGCAGGGATTCGGGATCGAGGCTGCCGAAGCCTTCGTCGATGAACAGCGACTCGATTTTCAGCGTGCTCGAGGCCATCGACGCCAGACCGAGGGCCAGTGCCAGCGAGACCAGGAAGGTCTCGCCACCGGACAGCGAATGCACCGAACGCAGTTCGTCGCCCATTTCGGTGTCCATCACCAGCAACCCGAGCATGCTGCCGCCGCGCTTGAGGCGGTAGCGGCGCACCAGTTGGCGCAATTGCACGTTGGCGTGGTGTACCAGCAGGTCAAGGTTGTAGGCCTGGGCGATCTTGCGGAAGGTGTCGCCGGTGGCGGAGCCGATCAACGCATTGAGGCGCGCCCAGCGTTGATACTCGTTGTAGGCGTCGGCAATCTGCTGCGCCAGGGCCTGATTGGCGTTCTGCCGGCGTTGGTCCTCGGCCTGCTCGGCGCGCAGTTCGGCGCAGTGTTGCTCGCTGGTGGCGGCGAGGTTTTGCAGGTCGATCAGCGCACTGGCCAACTGCTCGGCGTCGAGGTTGCCGTTGTGTTGCGTCTGGTGATCGATCAAGCGCTTGTCGCGCTCCTGCACCAGGACGCGGGCCTGTTCGATGGCTTTTTCGCTGTGCTGCAAGCGCTGGCGCAGTTCGCTGACCTGAGTGTCGTCGACGCGCAGCAGGTCTTCGAGGCCGCCGTCATCCAGTTCGGGATGGCGGGCGCGCCAGTCACCGATCTTGCCGGCGAGCTCGCGTTCTTCGCCTTCCAGTGCGTGCAAGCGCTCCTGCTGGGCCTTGAGTTCGGCGGCGAGTTGCACTGATTGCGTGAGAACGCTTTGCAGCGTCTGCGCAGTGCTGGCTTCGGCGCTGCGGGCCTGTTCCACGGCCTGTTCCAGTTGCTGCTGCCAATGCTCGGCGCTGCTGTGTTCGCCGAGTAATTGCCCGAGCGTGTGCTGGCTCGCCTGTTGCTGCTCGGCCAGCCCGCTGAATTGCTGTTCGGCGGCCTGCAATTGCTGCATGCGGCTTTGCTGGCGATCCTGTTCCTTCTCCAGGTTTTGCTGGCGCTGTTGCTGCTCGGCCAGTTCTTCCTTTTGTTGCTCGAGTTGCGCCAGTCGCTCGGCGATCTGCCGGTCGAGCTGCATGAAGGTCGCGGCCGGTTCGTCGCGCAGCGCTTGCAGGGTCTCGGCCGGCAGCAGGCTGGCGAATGCCTTGAGTTCTTCGTCCAGGCGCTGGCGGTCGTTGTCCAGTTCGCGCTGTTGATTGCTCAGGTGCTGGGCCGCCTGCTGGTGCGCGGTTTCGGCGTGACGCAGTTGCTGGGTCAGGCGCGCGGCATCCTGTTGCAGGGTGAGCAGCGCGCTCTGCCGTTGCTCGTCCTGGCTGATGCTCTGGTTGAGCTGACTGTTTTGCTGAACGAGCCAGGCATCGCGTTTGGCGGCATCCTGGTTCAGCAGTTGGGTCGCCAACGGATGCGCTTCCAGGCTCGGGGCGAGGGCTTGCTGCTGGGTCGCCAGTTGCTCCTGCTGTTGCAGCAGTTCCTTTTGTTGGGCGATCAGCCCGCCGACTTCGGCGCGCAAGTCAGTGAGTTTTTCCTTGAGCAGGTCGACGGCCTTTTGCGCATTGGCCTGTTCGCTTTCATCAAAACGACCGAGGCTCTGCAGCAAGGCTTCCGGCTGATGATAGGGGTGTTCGTTGCTGCCGCAGACCGGGCATGGCTGATCGTCCTGCAACTGCGCGCGCAGCTCTTCGACACTGGCACTGCGCGCCAGACGTTGGCGCTCCAGCAGCTCGCGCGTGACGTTGAGGGTCTGTTCGGCAACGCTCAGGTCAGCCTTGGCCTTGACCCCGTCCTGGGTCAGGCGTTCACGTTCCTGCTGTGCGCTGAGCTGGCGTTGTTGCAGCTCGGCACCGCGTTTGTCCAGGTCCTGCTGGCTGGCCCACAGGCGCGCAAGGTCTTCGACGGCGCGCAGTTGCTTGCGGTTGTCCTGCAACAGGCTGCCCAGAATGCCGATCTGCTCGGCGACGGCATCCGGTTCGGCGCCGGCCTCCTTGAACAGTACCTCCAGTTGTTGCTTCTGCGTGGTGAGCGCTTGTTCGGTGCTCGCGGCGTTTTGTTCGAGGCTGGCCAGTTCGGCATGGCCCTGATTCAACCGGTTGCCGATCAACATCAACTGTTGCAGGCGATCGCGGTAGGCATTCCAGGCATCGCTCAACGGAGCCAGATGGATGCTTTGCTCCAGCTCGGTGGCGATGCGTTGCAAGTCCGCGGCGCCACGGGCTTGCTGATCGAGCAAGGTCTGAATCGTGCCCTGGCCCTGGGTGCAGGCCTGTTGCGCCTGTTGCCTGGCTTCGGCGCTGAGGGCGGTGTCCTTGGCCAGGCGGGCGAGGGTGCTTTGGGCTTCGAAGGCCTGACGCTGCAACGGTGTGCTGTCGGTTTGTCGTTGTTGGGTTTCGCTCAAGGCGATCCGCGCGCTGCCGAGCTGTTGCTCAAGCTGCGTCTGACGCTCGCCGAGTTCGCCATGCTGCTGCGTGTGCAAGGCAATTTGCGCCGCCAAGGGTGTCAGCAGCGCATCGACCTCGGCTTTACGGGCGAACTGGTGCCGTTGCGGGGCCAGCTGTTCGAGGCGGGTGAACCTCAAGCGCTCACTGGCCAAGGCCTCCCAGTGAGTCTGCGCCGATTGCAGTTGTTCGCTGGCGGCCAGATGTTCGTCCTGCAAGCGACGCAGGTCCTTGAGCCAGGTGTCCTGCAGTTCAAGTTGTTTGAGCTGCGCCTGTTGGGTCTTGAGTCGCTGCTGCGCTTCGTTGAAGCGCCCGTCCAGTTCCGCGCGGGCTTCGGGCGACAGTGGCGTCACACCGCTGGCCTGATCCTGCAGCAGCTTGTGCGCCTCGCGGGCTTCCTTGGTCTTGTCGAAGGCGCGACGGCCGAGGCGGGTGTAGAGCGCCGTGTCGGTGAGTTTTTCCAGCAGTTCGCTGCGGTCATTGTCGTCGGCCTTGAGGAAGGCGCTGAACTCGCTTTGCGCCAACATCACCGCGCGGGTGAACTGTTCGAAATTCAGCCCCAGCGCGGCTTCGAGCTGAGTCTTGTATTCGCCTTTCTGGCTGGCGAGCAATTGATCCTGATCGATGTCACGCAAGCTCTGGCGGCTGGCTTGCAGCTTGCCGGCGGCCTTGTCCCGGGCGCGATTGGCTTCCCAGCGGGCGCGGTAACGGCGGCCGTCGACACCGACGAAATCCACTTCCGCATAGCCTTCGCCCGTGCCGCGACGCAGCAGGGTACGCGGATCGCCGGTAGCGATTTCGCCGTCGGCGTCCGGCACCTTGGCGTCGCGGCCGGTGTTGTTCAGGCGCGGCACAGCGCCAAACAGCGCCAGGCACAGGGCATCGAGCAAGGTGCTTTTACCGGCGCCGGTGGGGCCGGTGATGGCGAATAGTCCAGCACTGGCCAGGGGTTCGGCGGTGAAGTCGATTTCAAACGGCCCGGCCAGGGAGGCAAGGTTTTTCAGGCGGATCGCGAGGATTTTCATGGCTGTTCGCTCTCCATCTGCACGTCCTGCAACAGCTCGGCAAAGTCCTTGAGGGTCTGCTCGTCGACTTCGCTGCCGTAGTTGTCCTGCCAGGCGCGGCTGAACAGTTCCTGAGGCGTGAGCTGGTCCAGTTCGATCAGCGTGCTGCCTTCGTCGGCACCGTCACGGCCGCCGTTGCCGGCGTACTCGGCGGCGATGCGCACCAGGCGCACGGCCTTGCCTTGCAGGGCGGTTTCCACTTGATTGCGCAGGTCGGGCTGTGGCTCGTCGAGGCGCACCCGCACCTCCAGCCATGGCTGGCGCTGGATCTCGGCCAACAGGTCGATGTTCGGCAGGTCCGCCAGTTGCAGCAGGATCTCGCTCAATGGCGCCGGGCCGATGCGCTGCAGGTTGACCGCGCGGGGGATCAGTTTCGGCTCGACGCTGAGCAGGGTTTCGCCGTCGAGCTTGATGTCGAGAATCTGGTGCTGATAGCTGATCTCGGAGAACGACAGCGGAATCGGCGAGCCGCTGTAGCGGATGCGCTCCTCGCCGTTGACCTTCTGCGGCTTGTGCAAGTGGCCGAGGGCCACGTAGCTGATGCTCGGCCCGAACAGGCTGGCGGGCAGGGCTTCGGCGTTGCCGATGATCAGGCTGCGCTCGGAGTCTTCCGACACCGAGCCGCCGGCCATGTGCGCGTGGCTGATGGCGATCAGTGCCTGACCCGGCTGGCGCTTGGCGTTGGCCGCTTCGATCAGCCACTCGTGCACCTGGCCGATCCCGCGCAGGTAGTTGTCGCCCAAATGCGCGCCGGTGACTTCCGCCGGACGCAGGAATGGCAGCGCCAGGCACCAGCCGGCGACTTCACCACTGGCATCGGGCAACGGCAGCAACAGGCGCTCGGCGTCCAGTTGACCGTCGTCGAGCCACAGCACGCGGCCCAGCGCATGAGTGCGCAAGCGGCGCATCAAGGGGGCGGGCAGTTCAATCCGCGAGCCGGAATCGTGGTTGCCGGCAATCATCACGATGGTCAGCAACGGCTGCTGTTCGTGGGCGCTGACGATGAAGTCGTAGAGGCGTTCCTGGGCTTTGACCGGCGGATTGACCGTGTCGAAGATATCGCCGGCGATCAACAGCACATCCGGTTGATCCAGTTTCAGCTGGCGCAACAGCCACTCGAGAAAACAGCCGTGTTCGAAATCGCGATCCTGGCCGTGCAGGTTCTGCCCGAGGTGCCAGTCGGAGGTGTGAAACAAGCGCAAGGCGGACTCCGCTACAAAATAGGTAATGGCCGCGTGAAAAATGAAGGCGGCGAAAGGGGAGAGAGTTTACTGGCAAAAGGTCGGGAATGCAGAGGGCAAAAAAAACAGCCTGCGACATCTCCTACAGGGTATGCACATATCCAATGTAGGAGCTGCCGCAGGCTGCGATCTTTCGATCTTGTTGTTGGTAGAAGGGGCGCGCCTGATCGAGATACATTGGCCTTCGGGACGTCTGGTGTTGAGGGTGACACAAGATCTCTCGACGTCGATCAGGGCCGGCATGCTGTTCGAAGGTCATTTTCAAATGTGGGCAGGCGCCGTGTTCACGGTCATTGCCCATCCGCCGGGTGCTGTTGCGCACCATCAGGGAGTGGTTCAGTGCCTATCCGGCCGAATGAAAAGGAAGTGTCATGACTCAACGGTTACTGCAACTTGATCATGTGTCGCTCAACCTGTCCGACGGGCGCGTGCTGTTCGATCACTTGAACCACACCTTCAGTACCAGGGCCACCGGCATCGTGGGTGCCAATGGCTGTGGCAAGTCCTTGCTTGGCCGGCTCCTCACTGGCGAGCAACTACCCGCCAGCGGCATCGTCCGTCGCGAAGGGCGGGTTTACGCCGTGGCGCAGTTACTGGAACCCGTGCACTACCCCAGCGTTGCCGCGCTGGCCGGGGTCGACCATATTCTGGCGGCGCTTGCGCGCATTGCCCAAGGCAGCGTCGAAGATGACGACCATGCGCTGGCGGTCGACCAATGGGATTGCGCCACACGCCTTGAGGCGGAACTGCAGCAGATCGGCCTCGGTCACTTGAGTGCCAACGCGCGCACCGACGCACTCAGTGGTGGCGAACGGCAACGGGTGGCGCTGTTGGGGGCGTGGTTATCCAGGGCCGACTGGCTGATTCTCGATGAGCCCAGCAACCACCTGGATATTGATCAGCAACACAAGCTTGCGCAGCAGATCGAGCGCTGGCCCAACGGTCTGGTGTTGATCAGCCACGACCGGGGCCTTCTGGAACACGTGAACGAAATTGTCGATCTTTCGCCCTTGGGGCTGGCGGTTTATGGCGGCAACTACAGTCAGTATGCGGCGACGCGCGAGCAAGAACAGCAGTCGTTCCAGTCGGCATTGCAAGGGGAGAGGGCGCAGGCCAAGCGCGAGCAACGTGAGATGGCCGTGCAGATGGCGCGTCAGCAACGGCGTAATGCGCGCGGCGACCGTCAGGCCCGCGACGGTAATCAGACCAAGCTGATCACCAACGCCCAGAAAGAGCGCAGTGAAAACAGTCAGGGAAAATTGCGCCTCAATCAACAGGTGGCACGGGAGCAGCAACAACAACGTATCGCCGAGGCCCGTGCGCGGTGCGCGCCGGACATTCAACGCATGATGTTGTCTCCGGAAAGCGTAGTGCCCAATGGCAAGCTGATTGTGCAGCTCAACGACGTCATTCTCCCGTTCGGTTACGCGGCGCCGGTCAATCTGACGCTGACGGGGCCTATGCGCATGGCGATCCTGGGCGCCAACGGCAGCGGCAAGTCGACCCTGTTGCGAGTAATCGCCGGCCAACTGCCGGTGCGCGAAGGCGAACTCATCCGCAGTTGCCATGTCGGCTGGCTGGATCAACACGCCGGATTGCAGTATCCCGAACGCACGGCGGTGCAATGGCTATACGAGAGCAATCCCGAATTGCCCGAAGCCGAGGCACGAACCCGCTTGGCGCAGATGGGGATTGATGCTGACCGTGCGATGCTCAAGACGTACCAGTTGAGTGGCGGCGAACGCCTGAAAATAGCGCTCGCTGCGCAGTTGTATGCACGGCGGCCACCACAATTGCTGTTGCTGGACGAACCGGATAACCATTTGGATCTGCCCAGTCGAATAGCACTGGAGCAGATGCTTAATCAATACCAAGGGGCATTGATCGTGGTTTCTCACGATTGTGCTTTTTTACACGCTATTCATCTAGATGTTGAGTTTCATCTCAAAAACTAAAAACAATCACTTCGGATAAAGCGGCGGCAATCCACTGTCACCGACCGGGTCCTGGACCCGTTCAGCCATCGGGATCGCCTTGATCACCCGCCACAACTCGTCACCTTGCCAGTGTTGGCCGGTTTCGCTGTACAGCGCGCCGTTCAGGCCGTCGAGGGCGTCGGACAGTGGCACGAAGCGGGCGGCCATGTCGGCCAGGGTTTCCGGCTGTTGGCGGGCCCAGGCGTCGAGGGCCTGGCGGGTGGCGTGGGAATCGTTGGCCTGGCAGGCGCGCTTGAGGTCGTCTAGAACGGTGCGCGGGCTCGGGCCGGTTTGAGCGACACGCGCCACCGCCGGTTGCCAGCGGCCACGCCACCAGAGGCCGAAGCCGAGCAGGGTGGTGCAGGCCAGGATCAGGGTACTGAGCTTCCAGCGCCAGAGCGCTTCGCTGTCGGCGCCGGCATCGACCGGTGAGGCGTCGGCCGGGGTGTCGGCCATCAGACTCGGATTGGCCGCCACGTGCAGCGTGCGGGCGGGCAGGCTGCTGTGTTCCAGATGATCTTCGAAGGTGTTCCACCAGACCACGTCGACGGTGGGCAACTCGATGGCGCCGGTCCGTGTCGGCACCAGGGCCTCGCGGTCTTCACGGCTGCCGACCAGGCCACGTTCGCTGTTCTGGTTACCGAGCACCGGTTGATCCGGGTAGCGCCGCAGGCCGCCGACGTCGGTGCCGGGCAGCGGAGGCAGTTGGGTGCTGGACAAGCCTTCGGCCTTCACTGTCAGGCTGCGGGTCAGCGAATCGCCGACCTGGGTGTGATCCGGCTCCGGGCTCCAGCTTTCGCTCAGGGTCAGGCTACGCGCAGGCAGCCAGGGGGCATCGGCCGGATAGGTGATGGGTTTGGCCTTGACCGTCAACAGCAACTCGACCGAGGTGACGCGCATCAGCTTGCCGGCTTTGGGCCCTTGGGCTGCGTCCTGTACCGGTTGTGGGTCGACCAGCGCGGCGTTGAAGACCTGTGCCGGAATGATCAGTTCGCCACTGTGTTGCGGGTAGATCGCGTAGCGCATTTCGATCACGCCGTGGCGCAGGCCGTCGATGTCCTTTTCGTAGGTGCGCGATTCGCCCAGTTGTTCGATGCGTGCGTCAGGTATCTGCAAGGGCGGCAGGCTGCTGTCGTCGTACAGCGACACCGAATGGTAGATGCGCAGGGTCAGGACCGCCTGGGCCTGCACGTAGACGCTGGTTTGGTCGAGGCTGGCGTCAATGAACACCGCGGCCCGCTTGTCCGGGTTGTCCTGTGTTTCGCTCTCGACCACTTGCAGGGTAATTGGCTGGCTCTGCAGTTCGCCCAGTTGCAGTGACGGAATCACTACGCTGCCGTTTTGCCGGGGCAGGAGGGTGACGATCCAGCGGGTGGTGGCCTGGTTTTCACCGCTCAGGGTGTTCAACTGGTTGACCTGGCGTGTGCCGCGCACTTCGAACAACGGCTCCAGCGCTGTCAGGTCAGGTTTGCCGAACTGGGTGACATCGCTGGATTCCAGGGTCAGTTCGACCGTCTCGCCCGAGCTCAGGCGACTGCGATCAACACTGGCGACCAGTTCTGCTGCCTGTGCCTGAGCCGTGCAGAACAACAGGCAATGCAGCAGCGCGAGCAATAAAACGGTGAAGCGGGTCATCGAGTTTCTTCCTGATCCTGATGTTGTTGCTGTTCGTACCAGAATTTGCGCCTGAGCAGTTCGCCGGGGTCATCCGGGATCTGCCGCAGCCACTGCTCCAGTGCCTGGCGCTGTTCACCTTCGATGCTGTCGGTGGCCGGGCGCAAGGGTGGTGTGGTGTGTTGTTCGTCACCCAGTTCGCTGCCCGGTACCTCGTTGGCCCCCGGCTTCGGCGGGGTGGTGGGCGGTTGTTCCTCACCCGGGCGGGGCGGTTGCCCCTCGGTTTTCGGTTCGCCGCTGCTCGAGGGCTGGGCAGCGGCACCGGGCGGTGGCTCCGTCGGTTCGGTTTCGGGCCGGGCGTTGCTGGCTGCGTCTGGCTCAGGAGGGGGTGGCGTGTTTTTCTCCTTGAGCAGACGTTCGACCAGCGCCTTGTTGGTCAGTGCCGGACGCAGATCCGGTTGACGCTCCAGTGCCTGTTCGTAAGCGTCCAGGGCTGCCTCCAGCTCACCGCTTTTGGCCAGGGCATTGCCTCGATTGTAGTGGGCGTGGGCATCGTCGCCTTCGGCAAACCGCTCGGCGGCGCCCGCGTAGTCGCCGGCCTCATAGAGCGCCACGCCTTGCCACTGATGGTTTTCGAAGCGTCGGGAAGCCTGCGCAGGGCGCTTCTGCTTGAGTAAATGCAGGCCTTGTTGATCAGGGCGCAGCCAAAGGTCCGCGAGGTCGAAGGCGTAGCTCGGTTGAGGCAGCGCCAATAGCAGCGGCAGGCACAACAGCCAGCCGCGACGTCCCGCGCAGGCCGCGAGCAGCAACAGTGGCAGCAGCAACCAGTAACCCTGATCGGCCCAGGTGTCCAGGCGCAAGGTCTGACCGTCGTTGCGCAAGTGACGTGGACCGTCGAGCAGGCCAAGGGCGTGCAGGTCGCTATCGTCAAGACGCGCCTGGCGATAGCGGCCATCCAGGTCGTTGGTAAAGTTTTTCAAGCCGGGTTCGTCCAGGCGCGGCACGAGAATGGCGCCTTGTTCATCCTTGAGGAAGCTGCCGTCCTCCTGGGTGATCGGCGAGCCTTCGGCGGTGCCGATGCCGAGCATCAGCAATTGAGTCGATTTACCGCTCAGCGCGCGACGGATGCCCAGCCGCTCCTGGTCGGTCAGGGACGAGCCAATCAGCAGGATCCGCCCGTCGCCCAAAGCCGCCTGGTCGAGCAGCGCCAAGGCCTTGAGCACCGCCAGATCGGCGCGATGACCGGCCTCTGGCATCAACGACGGTTTCAGTGCATCCAGCAGATTGCGGCTGGTGGAAAGATCATCCGACAGCGGCACCAGGGTGTGGGCACTGCCGGCGTAGACGACGATGGCGGTTTGCGCGTCGCTGCGAATCTGCAGCAGATCAAGCAGCTTGCGTCGCGCCTGTTCCAGTCGGTTGGGCGTAACGTCGGTGGCGAGCATTTCCGGGGTCAGTTCGAGAATCACCACCAGCGGGTCGGCGGGCTTTTGACTGGTCTGCTCGACACGCTGCCAACTCGGTCCCAGCAGGGCGAGCACGGTCAACAGCCAGGCGAGACCGAGGGCGATCCAGGGCAGTTTACTGTCGCGACCACTGCCACCGCTGAGCAGTGCCGCGTGAAAGGCCGGCGGCAGGATCATCTGCCAGCGCCCGGCGCGCTTCTTGCGGTGCCAGAGTTGCCAGAGCAACCAGCCAAGCACCGGCAGCAACAACAGCCACCAGGGGCGGAACCAGTAGGGCCACAGCACGCTCATCGGCGCCTCCGCAGGCGCAGGCGTTTGAGCCGTTGGCGCCAGTCGGGCAGCAATTGGGTTTGCAGGAACAGATCCTTGGTAAACAGGCGTTGCAAGGGGTTGTCCGGCCAAAGTACGGGTGCCAGCAGCAGCATGCTCAACCACAGCGCCAGGGCCAGTGGCCAGTGATACAAGGCTTGGGCCGGGCGGGCCTGGGTCGGTTGCTGGGCCACGGGCTCCAGTTGATCGAGGGTGTCCTTGATCGATTGCAGTTCCTTGCCATCGTGGGCGCGGAAATACTGGCCGCCGGTGGCTTCGGCGATGGCTTTGAGGGACGGTTCGTCAAGGTCCAGGCTCGGATTGACGCCGAGAAAGCCGACTGTTCCACTTTGCTCCGGATCGGCACCGATGCCGATCGGGTAGATTTTCACCCCTTCCCTGGCCGCCAGTCGCGCAGCGGTGAGCGGGTCGATTTCACCGCCATTGTTGGCGCCGTCGGTGACCAGGATCAGCACGCGGCTAGTTGCCGGACGCGAGCGCAGACGCTTGAGGGCCAGGCCGATGGCATCACCGATGGCGGTGTTTTTGCCGGCAATGCCGATGCGCGCTTCGTCGAGCCAGACGCGTACGGTGTGGCGGTCGAAGGTCAGTGGGGCTTGAAGGTAGGCCTGGCTACCGAACAGGATCAGGCCGACCCGGTCACCTTCGCGGCTTTCGAGAAAATCGCCGAGCAGGTGCTGGACCAGCGCCAGTCGGCTCACTTCTTCGTCCTGCCACTGCATGTCAGGGAAGTCCATGGAGCCGGAAACGTCCACCGCCACCAGCAAGTCACGGCCACTGGCGGCAATCGGCAGGGGTTCGCCGAGCCATTGCGGGCGCGCCGCCGAGATCAGCAGCAACACCCACAGCAGTATGAAAGGTGCCTGCTGGCGCCATGCCGGCAGGTTGGCCCGGGCGCGACGCCCGGCAAGGCCTTCCAGGTCGCTGAGGTAGCTGACCTTGAGCGCCGGTTCGCCACTGTCGGCCACCGGCAATACGATGCGCATCAGCCACGGCAAGGGCAACAGGGCGAAGATCCACGGCCAGGCGAACTCAAACATGCTTGCGAATCCAGGTGTCGACAGCCTGGGTCAGGCCGGCGATGGCCTTGTCATCGAGCTTGCACTCAGGTTTGTAGGCGCCTTCGACCAGCACCATCCAGCGGGTCAGCCCGGCTGCCGGGCAGCGGTTATCGAGGAACGCCAGCCACTTGCGGCCGTTGAGGGTGTGACTCTGGCTGTAGGGATAGTGGTTGCGGCACAGGCGCTTGAGCAAGCCGTTGAGTTGCTGCAGCCAGGCACCGGCCGGCGCACCGTCGTAGGGTTTGGGCATCATTGCCAATTCGGCCAGTGCGGCCAGGCGCACCGGGTCAAGCGGCTGCTCGGCACGTACCACGGGACGTTTGCGTGGAATGAAGTGCCGCAGCTTCCACAGGCCTAAACCGATCAATGGCACCAATAGAAGCAGTAACCACCAGCCCGGTGCCGGAGGCCAGAATTCCACCGGTGGCGGTGATATCAGTGGTTGCAGTTGATCAAGGCTGTTCATCGACCTTTCCCCGGTTTCTGTGGGTTCAGGTATTCGCGCAATTGCTCGACCATCTCGCTCTGGGTGCTCAAAGGCATCATCAGCACCCGTAGTTTTTGTGCGAGCAGTTCCCAGCGGGCGATGCGTGCTTCGGCCTGGGCCCGGTAAGCCTGGCGCAGGTCGAAATTCAGCGTATCGAGTTCCAATTGCGCGCCACGCTCGGCGAAACGTAAAAGGCCAGCGGCGGGCAGGGCATGATCCAGCGGATCGGACACCGGTAGCAGCAGCAGGTCGCAATGACGCGATAACAGGCTCAGCTGTTGCTCGGCGCTTTCCGATAGCGCGCGTTCATCGCAAATCACAATGACAAGGCTGCCAGGACGCGACACCTCCCGCGCCCGGCGCAAGGCAATGCCAAAGGCGTCACGGTCCGGCTCGCCTTCGGTGGTCAGCGACTGATTGACCCGCACCAGCCGGTTGAGCAACTGCAGCAGGCTTTGCTTGCTGCGCCGGGGCTTGATCTCGTAGTGCTCATTGTCGCCATACACCAGCCCGCCGACCCGGTCGTTGTGGCCCAGGGCCGCCCAGCCGATCAGGCTCGCGGCCTGGGCGGCGAGCACTGACTTGAACATCAGGCCCGAGCCGAAAAACAGCCGGCGGCTTTGTTCGACCATGATGAAAATCGGCCGCTCACGTTCTTCGTGGAACAGCTTGGTGTGCGGCTCCTGGGTGCGCGCAGTCACACGCCAGTCAATGGTGCGCACATCGTCGCCGGCCTGATAGACCCGCACCTGATCGAAGTCGACGCCACGCCCGCGCAATTTGGAATGGTGCAGGCCGATCAGCGGGCTGCGTTGGCTCGGCGTGGAAAACAGCTGCACTTCGCGCACGCGATGGCGCATCTCGATCAGGTCGGCGAGGCTGACACGGATGCCCGGCTCGGGCGGCAGGCTGGCGTTCATCGAGGTCAAGCGACGGCTACGACGTCGAGAATCCGCTGGACCACCCGGTCCTGATCGATGCCAGCGGCTTCGGCTTCAAAGGACAGAATGATGCGATGGCGCAGCACGTCGAACAGCACGGCCTGGATGTCTTCCGGGCTGACGAAGTCACGCCCGGCCAGCCAGGCGTGGGCGCGGGCGCAGCGGTCCAGGGCAATCGAACCGCGGGGGCTGGCGCCGTAGGCGATCCACTCGGCCATTTCCGGATCGAACTTGGCCGGGGTTCGGGTGGCCATCACCAGTTGTACCAGGTATTCCTCCACGGCATCGGCCATGTACAGACCGAGGATTTCCTTGCGCGCGACAAAAATCGTCTGTTGAGTCACCCGGCGCTCAGGCTTCGCTTCGCCGTTAAGCGCTTCGCCACGGGCCTGTTGCAGGATCTTGCGTTCAACCGTCGCGTCGGGGAAGCCGATCTTTACGTGCATCAGGAAGCGGTCGAGCTGGGCTTCCGGCAGCGGGTAGGTGCCTTCCTGCTCGATCGGGTTCTGCGTGGCCATCACCAGGAACAGCGGCGACAGCTCATAGGTGCTGCGCCCGACACTGACTTGCCGCTCGCCCATGGCTTCGAGCAAGGCCGACTGGACCTTGGCCGGGGCACGGTTGATTTCGTCCGCCAGTACCAGGTTGTGGAAGATCGGACCTTGCTGGAACACGAAGCTGCCGGTTTCCGGGCGGTAGATTTCTGTACCGGTTATGTCGGCCGGCAACAGGTCGGGAGTGAACTGAATGCGGTGGAACTGGGCTTCGATGCCTTCGGCAAGTTCTTTGATGGCCTTGGTCTTGGCCAGGCCAGGAGCACCCTCGACCAGCATGTGGCCGTCGGCGAGCAGGGCGATGAGCAAGCGCTCGATGAGTTTTTCCTGGCCGAGAATCTGCGTTGAAAGAAAGGTTCGCAGCGCCAGCAGCGCTTCACGATGTTCCATCGATGACTGTTCCTGCAAAAGGGTGGCCGAGGACGTAGGAAATACGCCAGGGCTGGGGGCGTTACTTTAATCCATCGCGGGGGGCGCCGACTAACGGCATTTTGCGCAAAGTGCGGGAAATGGTTAGCAATAGTTGTAGGAATTTTCTTCGGGTCGCAGGTGGCGGTGCTCTCTCGGGCCTCTTCGCGAGCAAGCCCGCTCCCACAGAGAGCCGCGTCGTCACTGACGCATGCGATCAAATGTGGGAGCGGGCTTGCTCGCGAAGGCGTCAGTAAGTGCGCTGATATTTAGAGTTGGCTGATATAGGTGCCAGTGCCATCAAGAATATTCTTCAAGGTCAGCTCAACTTCAGCCAAATCCACCATGTCCGGGTCGAAGGTGATCTCCAGCACATCATCCCCATTCAGCACATCGGCATCGGCAGCCGCAATTTCGATCTTCAACAGGGAAGGGCTCAGGGTAACTTTCACGCCATCAAGGGTCGAAGGTTCGCCATCGAGGGTGATTTCCAGCTCGTCTTCATCCGGGTAGCGGCTCATCAGGAACATTTCGCCCTGTTCGCTGTGGCAGCACAGCATGGCCATGTTGTCTTCTTCGTCGTCGCAAGGGTTGACGATCAAGAGGGCGGTTTTCATTTTCATGGGGAATTCCTGGCTTGACGGGCGTGGTTAACGCAGCAAAGGGCGATTCTGCCAGCCCGCGCACATTTCTGCTCGTCCGGGTGTCAGGGGGATGTGTCGTGACCGAGCAAAGTGTTGCTGGTCATTTCTGGTACGGATGTCCCGTAAAACCGGACGGAAATCCGCCATTTTTCTGTGCGAATGCTAGTGTTGTTCGAGGCGCATGCCTTGAGCTGCGTACCGTTGACCGAATATGTCGCAGCACCGCAAGCACGGGCCTTGCCGCACTGGTTAAGCTGCGCAACGGATGAGCACCCGTAAAGACATTGCGCTGCACGCAGCCCAGTCGTTTTTGCAGATGCCCATTCACGGAAGGTGAATGTGACCTGAGTGTCTCGTCCAGCTTCACCCACCTGTCACCCTGTTTCCTCTGCCCGAGAATCAGGAACGGGGTGACGGGTAGCCCCGAACAGGGGCTTTGCACGCGACGCTTCCATCAATAACAAGCCCAAGCGGAGTACCACAGATGGCGTTCTTCACCGCAGCCAGCAAAGCCGACTTCCAGCACCAACTGCAAGCGGCACTGGCGCAGCACATCAGTGAACAGGCACTGCCACAAGTGGCGCTGTTCGCTGAACAATTCTTCGGCATCATTTCCCTTGACGAGCTGACCCAGCGTCGGTTGTCCGACCTCGCTGGCTGCACCCTTTCTGCATGGCGCCTGCTTGAGCGCTTTGATCACGCGCAGCCACAAGTGCGCGTCTACAACCCCGATTACGAACGCCACGGCTGGCAGTCGACCCACACCGCGGTCGAAGTGCTGCACCACGACCTGCCTTTCCTGGTGGACTCGGTGCGTACCGAGCTGAACCGCCGCGGCTACAGCATCCATACCCTGCAAACCACCGTGCTGAGCGTGCGTCGTGGCAGCAAGGGCGAGTTGCTGGAAATCCTGCCTAAAGGCACCCAGGGCGACGATATTCAGCAAGAATCGTTGATGTACCTGGAAATCGACCGCTGCGCCAACACCGCCGAGCTCAATGTGTTGAGCAAAGAGCTGGAGCAGGTGCTCGGTGAAGTCCGCGTGGCCGTCGGCGATTTCGAGCCGATGAAGGCCAAGGTCCAGGACATCCTGACCAAGCTGGACAACAGCCAGTTCGCCGTCGATGGCGACGAGAAGAATGAAATCAAGAGCTTCCTGGAATGGCTGGTGGG
Source organism: Pseudomonas monachiensis (assembly GCF_047345015.1). Lineage (NCBI taxonomy): Bacteria > Pseudomonadati > Pseudomonadota > Gammaproteobacteria > Pseudomonadales > Pseudomonadaceae > Pseudomonas > Pseudomonas monachiensis. The sequence goes on along the minus strand of NZ_CP178857.1, from coordinate 3,254,473 downwards.
CAACCACTTCACCTTCCTCGGTTATGAAGAGTTCGTGGTCAGCGATGAAGCCGATGGCGGCCATATCGTCTACGACAAGGATTCCTTCCTCGGCCTGACCAAGCTGCTGCGTGCCGGCCTGACCTACGATGACCTGCGCATCGAAGACTACGCCGTGAACTACCTGCGCGAACCGACCCTGCTGTCGTTCGCCAAGGCCGCGCACCCAAGCCGCGTACACCGTCCGGCTTACCCGGACTACGTGTCGATCCGCGAGATCGACGCCAACGGCAAGGTCATCAAGGAATGCCGTTTCATGGGCCTGTACACCTCGTCGGTGTATGGCGAGAGCGTGCGGGTGATCCCGTACATCCGCCGCAAGGTCGAGGAAATCGAACACCGTTCCGGCTTCCAGGCCAAGGCTCACCTGGGCAAGGAACTGGCACAGGTGCTCGAAGTGCTGCCGCGCGACGATCTGTTCCAGACCCCGGTGGACGAACTGTTCAGCACCGTGATGTCGATCGTGCAGATCCAGGAACGCAACAAGATTCGCGTGTTCCTGCGCAAAGACCCGTACGGCCGTTTCTGCTACTGCCTGGCCTACGTGCCGCGTGACATCTATTCCACCGAAGTGCGCCAGAAGATCCAGCAAGTGCTGATGGATCGCCTGAAAGCCTCGGACTGCGAGTTCTGGACCTTCTTCTCCGAGTCCGTGCTGGCCCGCGTGCAGTTGATCCTGCGCGTCGACCCGAAAAACCGCCTCGACATCGACCCGCTGCTGCTGGAAAAAGAAGTGGTGCAGGCCTGCCGCAGCTGGCAGGACGACTATGCCGCCCTGACCGTTGAAAGCTTTGGTGAAGCCCACGGCACCAACGTGCTGGCCGATTTCCCGAAAGGCTTCCCGGCCGGTTACCGCGAGCGTTTCGCAGCCCACTCGGCTGTGGTCGACATGCAGCACTTGCTGAGCCTCAACGAAAAAAATCCGCTGGTGATGAGCTTCTATCAGCCGCTGGGCCAGGTCTCCGGCCAGCGCATGCTGCACTGCAAGCTGTACCACGCCGATACCCCGCTGGCGCTGTCCGACGTCCTGCCGATCCTGGAAAACCTCGGTCTGCGCGTGTTGGGTGAATTCCCGTACCGCCTGCGCCACAACAGTGGCCGCGAGTTCTGGATTCACGATTTCGCCTTCACCGCCGCCGAAGGCCTGGAACTCGACATCCAGCAACTCAACGACACCCTGCAGGACGCCTTCGTCCACATCGTGCGTGGCGAAGCCGAGAACGACGCGTTCAACCGTCTGGTACTGACCGCCGGCCTGCCATGGCGCGACGTTGCACTGCTGCGTGCCTACGCCCGCTACATGAAGCAGATCCGTCTGGGCTTCGACCTGGGCTACATCGCCAGCACCCTGAACAACCACACCGACATCGCTCGCGAGCTGACCCGGTTGTTCAAGACCCGTTTCTACCTGGCGCGCAAGCTGACCGGCGACGATCTGGATGACAAGCAGCAACGCCTGGAACACGCGATCCTCAGCGCACTGGACGACGTCCAGGTACTGAACGAAGACCGCATCCTGCGTCGCTACCTGGACCTGATCAAGGCCACCCTGCGCACCAACTTCTACCAGACCGATGCCAACGGCCATAACAAGTCGTACTTCAGCTTCAAGTTCAACCCGCACTTGATCCCTGAACTGCCGAAGCCTGTACCGAAGTTCGAAATCTTCGTTTACTCGCCGCGCGTCGAAGGCGTGCACCTGCGCTTCGGCAACGTGGCCCGTGGTGGCCTGCGCTGGTCCGACCGTGAAGAAGACTTCCGTACCGAAGTCCTGGGCCTGGTAAAAGCCCAGCAAGTGAAGAACTCGGTGATCGTGCCGGTGGGTGCGAAGGGCGGCTTCCTGCCGCGTCGCCTGCCACTGGGCGGCAGCCGTGACGAGATCGCGGCCGAGGGCATCGCCTGCTACCGCATCTTCATTTCGGGCCTGTTGGACATCACCGACAACCTGAAGGACGGCGCGCTGGTTCCGCCGGCCAACGTCGTGCGTCATGACCACGATGACCCGTACCTGGTAGTGGCCGCGGACAAAGGTACTGCGACCTTCTCCGACATCGCCAACGGCATCGCCATCGACTACGGCTTCTGGCTCGGTGACGCGTTTGCGTCCGGTGGTTCGGCCGGTTACGACCACAAGAAGATGGGCATCACCGCCAAGGGCGCGTGGGTCGGCGTACAGCGTCACTTCCGCGAGCGCGGCATCAATGTCCAGGAAGACAACATCACTGTTGTGGGCGTCGGCGATATGGCCGGTGACGTGTTCGGCAACGGCTTGTTGATGTCCGACAAGCTGCAACTGGTCGCGGCCTTCAACCACCTGCACATCTTCATCGATCCGAACCCGGAGCCGGCGTCGAGCTTCGCCGAGCGTCAGCGTCTGTTCGACCTGCCGCGTTCGGCCTGGTCGGACTACGACACCAGCCTCATGTCCGAAGGTGGCGGCATCTTCTCCCGTAGCGCCAAGAGCATTGCGATTTCCCCGCAAATGCAGGAACGCTTCGACATCCAGGCCGACAAGCTGACCCCGACCGAACTGCTGAACGCCTTGCTCAAGGCGCCGGTGGATCTGCTGTGGAACGGCGGTATCGGTACTTACGTGAAAGCCAGCAGCGAAAGCCACGCCGATGTCGGCGACAAGGCCAACGATGCACTGCGCGTGAACGGCAACGAACTGCGCTGCAAAGTCGTGGGCGAGGGCGGTAACCTGGGCATGACCCAACTGGGTCGCGTCGAGTTCGGCCTCAATGGCGGCGGTTCCAACACCGACTTCATCGATAACGCCGGTGGCGTGGATTGCTCCGACCACGAAGTGAACATCAAGATCCTGCTGAACGAAGTGGTTCAGGCCGGCGACATGACCGACAAGCAGCGTAATGAGTTGCTGGCGAGCATGACCGACGAAGTCGGTGGTCTGGTGCTGGGTAACAACTACAAGCAGACTCAGGCCCTGTCCCTGGCAGCCCGTCGCGCCTTGCCGCGGATTGCCGAGTACAAGCGCCTGATGAATGACCTGGAAGGCCGTGGCAAGCTGGATCGCGCCATCGAGTTCCTGCCGGCCGAAGATGCAATCAACGAGCGCATCGCCGAAGGCCATGGCCTGACCCGTGCCGAGCTGTCGGTGCTGATCTCGTACAGCAAGATCGACCTCAAGGAGCAGTTGCTGGGCTCCCTGGTGCCGGACGACGACTACCTGACCCGCGACATGGAAACCGCTTTCCCGCCGACCCTGGTGAGCAAGTTCTCCTCGGCGATGCGTCGTCACCGCCTGAAGCGTGAAATCGTCAGCACCCAGATCGCCAACGATCTGGTCAACCATATGGGCATCACCTTCGTTCAACGACTCAAAGAGTCGACCGGCATGAGCCCGGCGAACGTGGCTGGCGCTTATGTGATCGTGCGTGACATTTTCCATCTCCCGCACTGGTTCCGTCAGATCGAAGCCCTGGACTACCAGGTCTCCGCCGACGTGCAACTGGAGCTGATGGACGAGCTGATGCGTTTGGGCCGTCGCGCTACGCGCTGGTTCCTGCGTGCCCGTCGCAACGAGCAGAACGCTGCCCGTGACGTCGCGCACTTCGGTCCGCATCTGAAGGAGTTGGGCCTCAAGCTCGACGAACTGCTGATCGGCCCGATCCGCGAAACCTGGCAGGCGCGTTATCAGGCCTACGTCGAAGCCGGTGTGCCGGAGCTGTTGGCGCGCATGGTGGCTGGCACCTCGCACCTGTACACCCTGTTGCCGATCATCGAGGCCTCCGACGTGACCGGCCAGGACCCGGCGGACGTAGCCAAGGCGTACTTCGCCGTGGGCAGCGCGCTGGACATCACCTGGTACCTGGCGCAGATCAGCGCTCTGCCGGTTGAAAACAACTGGCAGGCCCTGGCCCGTGAAGCGTTCCGCGATGATGTCGACTGGCAGCAACGTGCGATCACCATCTCGGTCCTGCAACAGGGCGACGGCACCCAGGACGTGGAAGCACGGCTCTCCCTGTGGATGGCTCAGAACGAGAGCATGATCGAGCGCTGGCGTGCCATGCTGGTGGAAATCCGTGCCGCCAGCGGCACTGACTACGCCATGTACGCGGTGGCCAACCGCGAACTGCTGGACCTGGCATTGAGCGGTCAAGCGGTAGTGCCTGCCGCTGTCGCCGTCGAGCTGGAACCGGCTGCCTGATCAGGCGTTGAATGAAAAACCCCGCATTGAAAGATGCGGGGTTTTTTTTATTCAAGAGCTTGTGATTGGCTTAAATATAAATCGATGCGTCAAGGATAAGTGTCGCGAGCTTAGTTTAGAACGCATGCCTTTTCAGTATGGTTAAATTGAATTTCACAATATCGCCCACACGATCGTGGAAAAAGGAATGGCGTTCTGGATGTTCATGTATTGATTTTCTGATTATTCTCGCATTGCGTGCTTTCAAGTAGACCGTTGGCGTGTCAGTGCTCAAATCATCCAGTGTGATGATGTTGTGGTCGGCATCCAGCAAGTTGAATGATGTAGTATCCCCTCCGGCGGCTGGAAAAGCACCCAGACAGCCTTCGTCGTTCTTGCTGACATACATGTAGCTATAGGGGGTGCTGAGGATTTGCATGTTGTAATAGTCGTCATAACACCAGAAGTGCACAACTAAGGGGTCTATATTTCCAAAAGAAAAACCAAGGTTTTCCATTCTTTTTGTTATAGGGTTGTACGCTTTCGTGATTTTTGGTGAATAGTCACGTTGAACCGTGAGAATATTTTTCGGCACGGCTGCATCTTCGAGGAAGTTACTACGCAGAACTTCCTGGAGAAAAGTAATGGTGTCGCCGTTGCAGGATACGCGGGCTGTAAATGATCGTTCTTCGTTCTTGTTCATAAATAGTCCATTATTTAAGGTGTGGTGTTCCCCTGTACGGGTGCCCAGAATAATGCCAGTTGCATTTGTGGCGTGGTTGGTAATTGTTTCTTGTGGTTTCGCAGTAGAGTCCGGTTGTCCGGCTTGTGTGTTGTGCAATCTTTATTTAAATGGCTGATGTCCGAGTTTTTTGGCGGTCAACAGTTTTGTTTGGTTTAAGAGTTTGCGGTTAATTACGTCGGGAAATTAAAAAGGCCCGAATTCGCGATTCGAGCCGTTTTATTTATAGCCGTACGTTCAGCCATCAGTCAACGGAGAAAAAATGATGGTGAGGGAGCAAGCGCCCTCACCACAGGAAATGATTAAACGATCGGAAAACTGTTGAAGTCCACGGCATTGGCCAGTTGGCTATCGATCAGGCTGATGAAGCCCTGGACTTCCGGGCAATTGAAATGCGATCGCATGGCCGCTTCGGATTGCCAGTGGGCGCTGACGGTCCAGCGATTGGTGTCCTCGGGGCAGCGGTCGACCATATAGGATTCGCAGCCGGGCAATTCACGCAGGGTTTCGACAATCTTCTGCAATTGCTTGCCCAGTTCATCCGAGCGGCCGGCGGCGGCCTGCACCTGTACGGTATTGATCACTTCATGGGACATTGCTCACACTCCTGAATCAGGCCGGACGAATCCTGCTCATTGAGGGATAACGCCTATGCAGGATAGGCCGGGCCCCCGGGACCGCCAATAGCCAATCGCCGGATAAAACCGCATGCCAATCCGTCAGGCCACCTGCTGCAGGATGTCGCGCAAACGGTCCAGGGCGATGTCGATGTCGAGGGTTTCGATGGCGCCAAAACCGAAGAAAAGCCCGGCCCTTGGGGCTTGCTGATAGAAAAAGCTGTCGATGGCATAGAGCCCGACTTCGACTTTTTTCGCCAGTTCGATCACCAATGCAATATCCATCGGCACTTTGCACATCACCACCATGTGGAATCCGGCGGTGGACGGCACCGCCTCCAGCCAGGGCGAAAGATCGCCCGCCATACGCGTCAGGATCCGCTCGCGGCGTCCGGCATAGACCGTATGGCAGCGCCGGATGTGCTTGAGCAGGCAGCCTTCGGCGATGAACTTGGCCAGCGCCCATTGCGGCAGGGTCGAGGTGTGCAGGTCGGTGAGTTGTTTGGCGCGCACCACCGCCTCGAGGATCGCTGGCGGCAGGATGGCATAACCGAGCCGCAGTTCCGGCAACAGGGTTTTGGAGAATGTCCCGACGTACGCGACGATCCCCCGTTCATCCATGCTCTGCAGGGAATCGGTGGGGCGGCCTTCATAGCGGAACTCGCTGTCGTAATCGTCCTCGATGATGATCGCGCCCAACTCATGGGCCTTGGCCAGCAGCGCTTCCCTGCGCGCCTGGCTCATGGGCATGCCCAGCGGGAACTGGTGCGACGGGGTGACATGGATCAGGCGCGTGCCGCGAGGAATCCGGTCCACCACAATGCCTTCGGCGTCCACCGGCACACCAATCACCGTAGCGCCGTGGGTGCCGAACAGCAGGCGCGCCGGCGGGTAGCCGGGGTCCTCCATGGCGACCAGGCTGCCCGGACTGATCAGCACCCGGGCAATCAGGTCCAGCGCCTGCTGCGCGCCGTTGCACACCACCACATCCTCATCCTGACAATTGACCCCGCGGGAGAACGCAATGTGCTGCGCAATGGCGTTACGCAGCGCCGGCAAGCCCTCGGGCAAGCTGTACAAGCCCTTGGAGCCGGCAATCTGGCGCAGTGCGTGAGCGGTGCAGCGCCGCCAGTCATCCTGGGGGAACTGGCCCTTGCTGGTGGCGCCACCAATGAAGTCGTAGCGTAGTGAACCTTCCAGGGTCGGATGACGCAGAAACACCGGCAGGTTGCGCCAGGACTCGATCACCTCGAAGCCGCCAAGCTCGGTGTGGCTCCGTTTACGCTGCACCTTGGACGAGCGTGCGTTGACGTAGGTGCCTTTGCCGACCACCCCGGTGAGGAAGTTTTCGTAGGTCAGCTGGGCGTAGGTATCGGAAATGGTCTTGCGCGAAATACCCAGTTGTTCGGCCAGCAAACGGCTGGGCGGCAGTTGCGTCCCGGCAGTCAGGCGACCGGACTCGATGGCGCTGCGCAGTTGGTTGTACAGCTGGCCGGCCAGGTCCTTGCGGCCGTTGATGACAACATGTAGTTCCATACCGGCGAGGCTCCGGGGCTGTTGAGGCGCGTGTGCGTCGCGCAAGATTACCCCTATCCGCTTGTGGTACAGAAGTTGCGCAGTGGAAAAACCGTCGATTGGCCTGGCGGCGGTGGTCCCCGGGAAAATCGCCTGATTGGATCTGTCATGCCTGTGCGCCAGCGACTACCGTGAAGATCACTTCAGGGTTGCACGAGATCGCTCCATGACCCCCCGACTGGATTACTACAGCGCGTCCCCCAAGGCGATGAAAGCCATGATTGCCATGGAGGCCTTGAGCAGCAGCCTGAGCATTGAGCAGGCGCTGCTGCACCTGATCAAGATTCGTGCTTCGCAGCTCAATGGCTGTGCCTTTTGCACCGATATGCACTCGGTGGATGCACGGCGCCTGGGCGAAAGCGACCGGCGTCTGTATTCCCTTGTGGTCTGGCGCGACAGCAACTTTTTCAATCCCCGGGAAAGAGCCGCGCTCGCCTGGACCGAGGCGGTCACCTTGCTCTGCGAAAGCCATGTGCCGGACGATGTCTATGCCCAGACCCGGGAGCAGTTCAGTGAAAGCGAAATGGTCGACCTGACCATCGCCGTTACCACCATCAACAGCTGGAATCGCCTGGCCGTGAGCTTCCGGCAGACACCCAGCGCCTGAGTCATTGTCACAGCAGGTTCATGAAGGATCCGCAGGATGCAATTGTCAGTGTCAGATCGACAGGGAGTCCTCGATGTCATTCATGCAAACCAGCGCCCGCCAGGGAGCTGCCGAGTATCGCGTAGCCATTGATAAAAACGCGTCCTGGCGCCAGCTGGCAGCGGGTATCGACCCGGAACTGGCGCTGTGTTTCACCGTCAGTGCCCGTTGCGGTTGCTTCATGCAGGCCGCCCGCAGTCTCAATATCAAGGCCACCCGCCTGCGCAGGCAACTGGTGCTGCTGGAATCGCAGCTGCAGTGTTCGCTGTTCAGCCATTCCGACAATGGTTTCAGCCTCAGCCGCGATGGCTTGCGCTTACACGCACAATTGATCGCCCTGGCCCATGAGCGCGATTTGCCGGTGATCGAGCAGCCGTTGATTCGCCTGGCGGTGGCGGATTCGATACTGCATGACATTCTTGGTCGTGACCTGGTTGCACTGCTGCGGCGCAACGCCAGTGTGCGGCTGGACATCATGACCCTCGACAGCGAGTTGGCCTTGCAGGCGGTCAGCGCCGACGTGGTGGTGTGGCTGGGCGAGAGCGGATCGCCGTTACCGGGGCCGAGCTTTGCCATCACCGAACCCCGGCGCCTGGCAGAACTCGATTACCTGCCGCACATTGCCAAGCGCTATTGCCGGGTTGCATCCAGGCCGGAATGCCTGGATGACCTGGCCGATTTTCTCCTGGTGCAATGGCGGCAGGACAGCCAGGTTCAAAGCTTCAGGCCATGGAATGCACTGGTGGATCAGCGCTTGGCCGGGTCGGTGCACTTGCAATCCTGGGAACTGATGCTGGAGATGATTCGTTGCAGTGCCTGCATCGGCCTGCTGCCGCACTACATGAGCCACTTCGACCGCGGGCTGATTGCCTTGCCGGGCCTGTTCGACCAGCCGATGCGGCGTCAGGTGTGGATGGCGGTCAACGCCCATTCCGGGGGCGACGCGCAGGTGCGGATGATCGTCGAATTGATCGAAAACACCTTCAACGAGCGCCGGGAGTGGTTCCAAAGCTGAGCGCTCCCACATTGGTTCTCGCCACAGCCGAAGGTAGCGTTATAGAGTGAACGGCCATGTCTGCTTCAAGGATGATTCACCATGCCAACCACCGAACCTGTCATCACCCTCGAACGTTTCAACGAATCCCATATCGAAGGCATCACGGCGCTGTACAACGATCCGGCAATCGCCCGTCAAACCCTGCAGATGCCGTTTCAGTCCACCGAACTCTGGCGCAGTCGCCTGGCGCTGGATAACGAACGCCTGGTGAAAGTGGTGGCTTTGCATCAAGGGACGGTCATCGGCAACATTGGCCTGGAGCAGTTCTCACGCATTCGTCGCAGCCATGCCGGCAGTTTCGGCATGGGTGTTGCGGTGGCGTGGCAGGGCAAGGGCGTAGGGTCGAAGCTGCTCGTGACAGCGCTGGATATCGCCGACAACTGGATGAATCTGCAGCGTGTCGAGCTGTCGGTGTATGCCGACAACGAAGCGGCCATTGCCCTGTACCGCAAGTTCGGCTTCGAAACCGAGGGTCTGTTCCGTGATTACGCCGTGCGCGACGGCGTATTGGTGGACACCTTGAGCATGGCGCGCCTGCGTCGCACGCCCAAGGCCGGTTGAGTCAGTCGCCCAGGGCAAACCCCAGACGTACCTCCTGGCTGTTAGTCGCACACCGGCTTCACGCTTCTGCCATGCTCAATATCCGTAGTACCGCTGCAACCAAAGGAACACCGCAATGGACGATGTACAGCAACTGGGTGAAATGCTGCGCCACTACGCAGAAAGCGAAGCGCACAAGAAACAACTGTTCGAGTCCCAGTCCGCGGATTGGGCTGCGCGTATTGGTGAGCTGTTCGATCAGATCGGGCAATGGCTGGAGCCGGTGCAGGCGCCGCACCTGCTGGAGGTGAGCCGCGAAGCCTATGTCGCCTCGGGCCCTAGCGTTCCTGTCGAGACATCGACATTCAAGACCGAGAAGCTGTCCATTGTGATTGCTGGCAGAGCAGTGGAGTTTGTCCCGGAAGTGATGGGGGCGGGGGGGCAGATTTCATTGGCGGTGATGGGTTTGACCGCTGCGCGTTTCGGCAGTGTCTCGCTGGTTTGCCAGCCACCTTCCAATAGCTGGCAATGGCGCAAGACCAACGGTTTGAAGGACCCGGATGTGTTTCCCTTCGATGCGAACTTTCTGGCGCAGCAGTTGCAGGGTTTGATTCCCCGGGATCGCGGTTGAGCCTTTGATCAACGACACATGACCCTGTAGCTGGCTTGCCTGCGATGGCGGAGAGTCAGGCGATATTGATGCTGAATGGACCGGCCTCATCGCGAGCAAGCTCGCTCCCACAGGGTTTGTGTCGTACCCAAATGTTGTGGTCGACACCGAACCTGTGGGAGCGGGCTTGCCCGCGAAGACGTCAGTGTTGCCGATAGAAAGCACTGATCAGACAGCGCTTTCAGCCCGGTTTCATTTCAACGCCGGATCCCCCATGTTCATTTTCTTCCAGCCCTGCAACAGCACCTGCGCCTTTGGCTCCTGGCCGTTGTCCAGGTAGTACTGGATCAACGACAAGCGGGCATTGCGGTTGGACGGTTGTTCTTTCAACAGCCGTTCCAGTTCTGCGCACGCCTGGTCAATCTTGCCGCTGTCATGCAGGGCCACCGCCAGCACATAGCCGAATTGTCCGCTCTGTGGTTCCAGTTGCGCGGCCTTGCGCAGGTACGGCATGGCCTGGGCGGCCTGGCCCGCACGAATCAGCGCCAGGCCCTGGGTGTGTTGCAGCAGGCCTGAGTCGGGGTGGTCCTTGAGGCTTTGCGCCAGCAGGGCATGGGCTTCCTGGCTGCGACCGTTGGCCTCCAGCCACTGCACCAGGGTGACCAGCGCCGGGTAGAAGTCCGGATCGCGCCGCAGGGCTGTACGCAGCAAAGCTTCGACTTCGGCGCTGCGGCCATCGGCCTGATAGAGCATGGCCAGGTTCAGGTTGGCCTCTGCACGCTCGGCCAGGTTCTTTTGCACCGCCTCGTATTCGGCAATGGCGGCATTCCAGCTGTCCTGGGCGCTGCCCAGGCCATTGCGTGCCACGCTGAGCAGGTCCCGGGCGACGGCGATGCGCACGGCCCGCACCGGGTCGCTCAACAACGGGGTCAGCAATGGCGCACGCTCTGCTGGCGGCAGGAACGCGCTGATCGCTCGCACCGCGCTCTCGCGGACTTGCGGCGCCGGATTACCCAGGTCCTTGGTGGCCAGTTTCAACGCCTGTTCGCTGGGGTACGCCGGCAGTTCGGCCAGCAGTGTCGCGCGCTGGATCGCCGGCAGGTTGCTGCGTTGCAATTGCTCGAACAAGGCCTCGGCAGCGCCGGCCTGACCGTTGCGAATCAGCCACAGGCTTTCGTCGTAGCGAGGGGCCTGTACCGCGCTGGCGTTGGCGGTGTTCCACAGCTTGAACTGCTCGGTGACCTTGTCGCCGGCCTTGCCTTGGTGGCAGGTCAGGCAGGCGTCAGGCGTCCCCAGTTTTTTCGCCCGTTCGGGGTTGGGGATGCTGAAGCTGTGGTCATGTCGGAAGTCGTTGCCCATGTAGAACTTGCCGGGCATGTGGCAATCCACGCACTGCGAACCCGGCTGGCCCATGGTGTGGCGAGTGTGTTCGATGGAATCGTAGTTTTTTGCTTGCAGGCCCTTGCCATCGACACCCTCCACAGTGGTGTTGCCGGCGGTGTTGTGGCATTGCAGGCACACACCGTTGCCAGGCGCTTTCAACTGCGTGCTGTGGGGGTTGTGGCAGTTGCTGCAACGCACGCCCTTATCGAACATTTTGCTCTGGGCAAAGGAGCCGTGTTCGAACACTTCATCCTTGATCTTGCCGTCCAGCGCGTACAACTCGCGGGTCAGGACGCTCGGCAGGTAGTCGTCCATCAACCGCTTGCCGACCGTGTAGCCATCGTCCAGGGGCGCGCGGCGCGAGTGGCAGCGGGCGCAGGTTTCGTTTTCGACGGTGGCGTTCTTGTCCTTGAGATCGACGGCAAACCCGGCATGGATCAGGTCGGTTTTCTTCGCGGTCCATTCCAGGTGACTGGACGCCGGGCCATGGCAAGCCTGGCAGCCGACGCCGAGGCTGTTCCAGTGGCTGTCGAAGGTGTTTGTCGCCGCATCGAAATTGCGCTTGTAACCGGTGGTGTGGCACTCGACGCACATGAAGTTGGCGTTCTGGCTCGGTTTACTCCAGTGCAGCGGGTTCTTGAAGGTCACGCCCTGGCCCGGATAGAGGTGGAACCAGCGGTGCTTCTCGGTATCCCAGGCCACGGCGAGGGCCTGCAAGCGGCCTTCGCCGACCTCGATCAGGTATTGTTGCAAGGGGGCGATGCCAAAGGTGTAGGCCACCTTGAAATCGGCATTCTTGCCATCGATACCCGGCGTGTTGACCCAGAATTCGTCGCCTTTGCGCGAGAACACCGTGGTCTCCTTTTCGGCCTTGAAGGTGACGTTGTTGAAGTCGCCGAGCAGGGTGTCCGCGTTGGCTTGCTGCATCGCCAGTTGGTGATGGGAGCCTTGCCAATCCTTGACCTGCTCGCCGTGGCAGCCCTGGCATTGTTTCTCGTCGACCATTTTCGCAGGTGCGACGGCGACCGGTTGCGGTTTGGCCGGTTGCACGGCAGGGGCGCTGACCGGGACTGGCTTGAGCTGCGTCGGTGAGTTGTCCAGCAAAAACCAGCCAATACCCGCCACAGCCAGCAGCAGGATGCCGATGGTGACAGGGAACAGGTAACGGTTGATCAGGGTCGGTTGCGAATCAGGGTTTGGGGTTGCAGCTTTATTTTTATGGTTCGGCATTACGACTTCCATGGTCCAGGTGCGATTGCCGTCAGGGCGCGTTCAGGCTGGGTGCAGCTTTGCCGGATGGCCGGTGTGTGTCAAATGACATTGTTTCGAGGCTGATGGCCTCTTCGTCGGAGCGCCGCCCGGAGCAAGCCCGCTCCCACAGGGTTTGGTGTTGTTCACAGCAATTGAGTACGACACAACACCTTGTGGGAGCGGGCTTGCTCGCGAAGGCGGCCGCCAAGGCGCCACATCACTCCCCGACAAACCACCGGTAATACGGATTCCCGGAATCCCCGCGCATCACCTCGCGCATCTCCCGGGCCCAGGCGTCACGATTTCCGTTGTAGGCATGCAGGCTCGCCCGATAGAACTGCATCAGGCGTTGTTGCTGGGTGTTCATGCGCTCGATGAACCCGGCGTCGGCGTTCAACACGGCTGGCGGCTGGTGCAAGTCGAGCAGGGCGGGCAATACGCGGCTGATCTCTTTCGAGCGAACCCAGGGCGCATATTCAATCTTCGGCTGATCGTCCGTCACCGGTTGCGCATCGCCAGCGAAGCGTTCCAGCCCCGCGCGATCAGTCACCCAGGTGGCAAGCAACGCCGCGGCCGAGCCGACGCCGACATCCTGCAAGGCGCTGCGAACGCTGTCCTGCTGGAAGCGTGCGCTGATCTTCGCCGCATCCAGTTCAATCGGCTCCATCGAACCCACCAGCAGCATCTCGTGGAATTCGCTGGTCCACAGGGTCGCGTACGGGAACACGTCGAGGAAGCTGCGCACCAGTGAGCGCGAGTCGTCGATGTTCTGCGTTGGCAGCGGCAGCCATTGGGCAACCAGGCCTTGTTTGTGCAAACGGCTGGCGGCCAGTTGGTAGAAGTCCCGGGAGTACAGGTTGACCACGCCGGCAGCGGAAGGGGGTGGCGGCTCGAGGGTGATCAGGTCGTAGTGCTGCGGATTGCGCAGCAGTTCCTGGCGACCGTCACGCAAGCGCACATCGACCCCCGGATCGGCCGCGGCATCGAAATTGCCCTTGAACAAGGGGGCCGCCTTGACCACCGAAGGCAGCAGTTCGGCGACCACGCGATGTTCCAGGCCGGGGTAGCGGGTCAGGGCGCCTGCGGTGATGCCGGTACCGAAACCGATCACCAGTGCCGAGCGCGGCTCACCGTTGTGGATCAACAGGGGCAGCAGCGCCTGGATCCGCATGTAGCGCAGGGACGGCATGGCGTCGCCGGTATTGGACACGCCCTGGATGTACAAACGCTGGAACGCTCTTTCGCCTTTGCCCTGGGTGACCACGGCGACGGTGCCGCCACGGCCTTCTTCGTAGAACGTCAGCGTGCCATTGCGCGCCCCCGGCAGCAGGCTGGCGAGCTTGTTGACCGGCGTGAACACGGCAAGTGCCAGCGACACCAGGCCAATGGCAACCACCGCCTGACGCCTGCCTTTTTTCACGCCATGGCCCTTGCGCACGGCGAGGCAGGCGATAGCGGCGGCGACCATCGCCAGCAGGCCCAGGGTTCGCACCAGACCCAGCATCGGGATCAGGACAAAACCGCAGAGCATCACGCCGACAATCCCGCCAAGGGTATTGAACGCGACGACTTCGCCGACATTACGCCCCACCTGTTCGCCGCCGACGCTCAAGCGCAGGGCCAACGGGAACGCCGCGCCCAGCAACAGGGTCGGTACAAACACGATGCTCAAGGCAGCCACGGCAAAGCGCGTGCTCATGCCCGCCAGTTCACTGCCGCCCAGTGACAATACCCAGCTTTCCGCCAGGGTTTGTGCAATCACCAGCCAACGTCCGAGCAACGCTACTTCCAGCAAGGCAATCGCGCCGGCTGCGGCAATCAGCAGACCGAACACCCCCCAAGGATCGCGCAGGCGATCGACCCGACGGGCCAGCAGCATGCTGCCCAGGAACAAGCCGGTGAGGTAGGTCGCCAGCACCACGGCAAAGGCATAGGTGCGGGTGCTCATGAATTGCACGATCGATTGCGACCACACCACTTCGTAGCCCAGGGCCACACCGCCGGCAATGGAATACAGCCACAGGGCCAGGCGGTCGGGGGCTTTTTCACTGTGATGTTTCACCGGGGCATCGACGGGGGCCACGCGCTGGCGCTGGAACCACAAAGCCCCTGCGGCGGCCAGCAGGTTCAGCATGGCGGCGGCCAGTGCGCTGCCGCGCACGCCAAGGGTGGCAATCAGCACGAACGCGGCGAGCAGGGTACCGGCGATGGCCCCGGCGGTGTTCGCCGCATACAGTTGTCCGCCGGCCTTGCCCAGGTGTTGCGGTTCAGTGGCCAGGGAGCGAACCAGCACCGGCAGGGTGCCGCCCATCAGCAGCGCGGGAATGCCCACCAGCGCGAACGGCAGCACCCAGGCCAGCAAACCCAAGTGTGCTTCCAGCCAGGCAAACGGGCTGGCCGCCAGGCTCATGGCAAAGGTCGCCGCGACACCGAGCACGGCCACCAGTACTTCCAGCCCGGCGTAGAGCACAACCGGTTGCTGCATCCGGTCCGCCCAGCGGCCGAACAGCAAGCCACCCAGGGCCAGCCCGGCAAAAAAAGCGCTGATCCCGGTGGTGATGGCATAGACCTCGACGCCCACCACCAGCGACAGCTGCTTGATCCACAGCACCTGATACACCAGCGCGGCGGCGCCGGAGACAAACAGCAACAGGGCGGGGATCAACAGCGCCGGGGAGGCGACTTGAGGGGCAGGTATGGCCGACGACTTGCTGGCGACACGTGAGGTCATTGCGGATTGCCTTGTTCCAATTCGAAATAGCCTGTGACTGCACCGGCCCTTCGCGAGCAGGCTCGCTCCCACATTTGCAATGCAGTCCCTGTGGGAGCGAGCCTGCTCGCGAATGAAGTCGATGCGGTCACAGATCGAAAATAAGTCCGCTCGCCAATGAAGGCGAGCGGCGGTCCAGCGGTCTTACTGTGCAGCTTTCATTTTTTCAGCGATTTTGGCGTCTACCGCAGCACGGATCTGGTCGATGCTGAAGCTGGCCGGTCTCTGGCTAGGTGGATACTCGATGAAGGTCTGCAGGAACGTCGCCGATTTTTCGACGGCTACAGCCGCCAGGTAGACGTTCTTGGTTTGCCAGTCGTAATACTGATCGGACACCACGTCGGCACGTTCATACGGGTCCATACGCAGGTTGAAGATCTTCGGTACGCGCAAGCATACGAAGGGTTCGCTCCAGACCTTGAAGCCGCCGGGTGCGCGCTGTTCGCAGAACACGGCTTTCCAGTTGTCGAAACGCATCGACACCAGCACGCCGTCATCGTTGAAGTAGTAAAACTCCTTGCGCTCACCCTTGGGCGCCTGGCCGGTCAGGTAGGGCAACTGGTTGTAACCGTCCAGATGCACCTTGAAGTTGGTGCCGCCGGAAGTCGGTGCCCAACCCTTGAGCAGCTTGGTTTTCACGTCGGCATCGCCAGCGGCGGCCAGCAAGGTCGGGAACCAGTCCATGCCCGAGAACATCTCGTTGGACACTTCGCCCGGCTTGATCTTGCCCGGCCAACGCACAATCGCCGGTACCCGGTAGGCGCCTTCCCAGTTGGAGTTCTTCTCGTTACGGAACGGCGTGGTTGCCGCGTCCGGCCAGGAGAACTGGTTCGGGCCGTTGTCGGTGGTGTAGACGACGATGGTGTTGTCGGTGATTTTCAGGTCATCGAGGGTTTTCAGCAGTTTGCCGACGTCGCCGTCGTGCTCGATCATGCCGTCGGCGTAATCGTTGCCGGGCATGCCGCTCTGGCCCTTCATCGACTCGCGCACGTGGGTGAACAAGTGCATGCGGGTGGTGTTCATCCAGACGAAGAACGGCTTGTCCGCCTTGGCCTGCTTCTCGATGAACGCTTGCGCCGCGGCGGTGGTTTCGTCGTCGATGGTTTCCATGCGCTTGGTGTTCAGCGGGCCGGTGTCTTCGATCTTGCCATCGGCAAAGCTGTGGATCACGCCGCGCGGCGAGTAGGCCTTGACGAATGCGGGGTCGTCCTTGGGCCAGTACGGACGCTCGGGTTCTTCTTCGGCGTTGAGGTGATACAGGTTGCCGAAGAATTCGTCGAAACCGTGGTTGGTCGGCAGGTATTCATCCTTGTCGCCCAAGTGGTTCTTGCCGAACTGACCGGTCGCATAGCCCTGGGACTTCAGCGCCTGGGCAATGGTGATGTCGCGTTTTTGCAGGCCGACCGGGGCACCCGGCATCCCGACTTTCGACAGCCCGGTACGTAGCGCCGACTGTCCGGTGATGAATGTCGATCGGCCGGCGGTGCAACTGTTCTCCGCATAGTAGTCGGTGAACATCATGCCTTCTTTGGCGATGCGGTCGATGTTCGGAGTCTTGTAGCCGACCACGCCCATCGAATAGGCGCTGATATTGGTCTGGCCGATATCATCGCCGAAGATCACCAGAATGTTGGGCTTCTCAGCGGCCCCGACGGTTGCCGAAAAGGCCATGACCGTTGTCGCCACCAGGGCGAGTTTCGGTATCCACTTACGTATGCGAGTCATCTGACTGGCTCCTTATGCTTACTTGCGTCGCGTACTGCGACAAACGTTTATTGCGGTCCTGCGTTACGTCTTCTTTTTATTGCGCTTGCTCGGGTGTGGCGGCATCGAACGGGTAGATCCGGGCCCATTCGGATGCCATGTCGACGACTGTCCAGCCACGTTTGTTCGCTTCGTCCAGGGCTTTGTCCAGGCGACCGATCTGTGACTGCCGGTCGTATGCCCATTCGCGCTTGGCGTCGGTGTGATGCACCAGGCCCATGAAGCGTTTGCCGGGACCGGCGGCGGTCCACTGAAGCATTTGCTGGTCGCCGTCGGAGTTGCCAAAGGCGAGGATTGGCCGACGACCGATCACCGCATCGATGCTGACCGGTTTGCCCGGACCATCGTCGTTGTGGGCCAGTTTCGGCGTGCGCTGGATCGAGGCCTTGCCATCCTTGTAGTCAAACGTTGTGACGAATGTAGTGCCGATGACCTGCTCGGGAGGAATGCCATAGACCTTCTCGGCGAAGGCGCGCATGAACCCGGTGTCCCCGCCGGAGACGATGTAGGTCTTGAAGTCCTTGCCGCGCAGGTAGTCGAGCATTTCCAGCATCGGCTGGAAGACCATCTCGGTGTACAGCTTGCCGGTTTTCGGATGACGGGCCTGGGTCAGCCAGGTCTTGGCATCGTCATCGAAGGCTTCGGTGGTCATCCCGGTGTGGGTGGCTCCGAAAATTTTCATCATGCCTTCAAGGCCACTGGCGGCCAGGGCCTTGTGATCGTTTTCCAGCACGGCCTTGAACGGCTGGGTGGTTTTCCACTCAGGGTGTTGCGCCGCTGTACGCTTGACTTCCTCGAGGGCGAACAGCAATTCGAAGTACATCGGCTGCTCGCTCCACAAGGTGCCGTCGTTATCGAACACGGCAATGCGCTCCTCGGGCTTGACGAAGTCCTTGCTGCTTTGATCGGTGACTGTCTGCACGAATTCGATGATCTGCTTTTTCGACGGCCCGTCGTTCCACGAGGGTAGCGGCTCGGCCGCTTGCACCAGCAGCGGCAGGCTCAAGGCCAGGGTCAGCAGGAAACCGAAGGCGCGATGATGGCGTAGCGATGTCGAATTCGTCATGGAAAGTCCTTCTCGTAAACGGGGTTGAGCGGATGCAGTGCACAAGAGACTGATTCTCTGTTGCGTCCCGCCTGACTATGCAGCGTAGACAAGGATTCCCCGATTTGGCGCAAGGCTTGCTCTTTGTCCGGTTCGCGGCCATAACAGGCGCGCAGGAAGGTTTGCAGGCGCGGGCCGAGGCCGGTCAGTTTCAGGCCGTGGCGGCTGCGCCGGGTCCACAGGTACAGGGCGCTGAGTTGCGCCGGTTTGCCCTCGATTTGTGCCGGGATCTGCCGCCACGCGTAATCGGCGGACTCGAGCCAGGCGGTGTGGCGGGCGCGGCGTCGGGCTTGCCATTTGAGGTGTGCGCGGCGTACGAGCGGGCGACTGAACCAACCGAACGCCACCCCCGCCAACACCAGTGCCAATAGCCCGAACCAGTGCCCGGAAAGGTGCAGGCGATTGTGCTGGCCGAGTTTTTTCAGGTCTTCGGTGATGGAAAATACCGGCTTGTAAGCGCTGTTGGCCGCCGCGTCGAAGGTCACGGCAGGCACCGTGGCCGTGCGGGTTTGCTGACTGCCGGCATCCCACCATTTCAGTTCGACGGAGGGCAGGCTGTAGTGACCTTCGGTGTCGATTCGATAAGTCACGCTGTCGATGCGCTGGCCGCCATTGAAGTTGCCGCGACCGTCATCCAGATTGCGGATTTGCGGTGCTTTCGGGTAGCGGCTCAAGCCCTTGATGTTGTCCAGCGTCGGTGTCGGCAGTGACATGGCCAGGGCACCGTCGGCCTGTAAGGTCAGCTCCCGGGTGATGCTGTCGCCGACCTTGAGCGGCGTGGCCGAATGGATGGTCTTCTGGGTAAACCGCAGCCCTTGGGCCACCAGCACCGACTCGCCGGGCTGGAACCCCGGAGGTTGTGCGGCGTTGAAATGCAAGGGCAGGCTTTGGGCGCTGAGTCCATGGCTGGCCTGACCCGGTGTGGCTTGTACCGTCAGTGCCGGAATGTCGAAGCCCTGGGCCAGGTTCGGGGTGATCAGGTAGCTGTAGCGCATGCCGCTGAAGGATTGACCGTCGAAGGTCTGGTTGATGTGCTCGGCATGGCCGTCCGGTGGCATCACCAAGGCGCCGGGCAGTTTCAGGTCGGGCAGGGTGGGGGCGCTGGTGAACCAGGAGTCGGTGAAGACATCGAGTTGCAACTTGACCAGGCTGCCGACCATGACGGGGTCGGCGGGTTGCAGGCTGGCCTGGACTTTCAGTTGAGGGTCGGCGGCGAATGTGTTGAGGCTGATCAAGCCGATGAGCAGGGCGCCAAGTGTTGTGGTGATTGATCGGGCCCTTTCGCGAGCAAGCCCGCTCCCACACTGGATTTGTGTGCACCACCGCCCCCCTGTGGGAGCGGGCTTGTCTCCGGGCGGCGATCCGACGAAGGCCGCGACACGGTCTACCAGACTGTATGTCATGGTTTGACCCCCGCCTGATCCTGCAAGCTGAATTTCTGCTTGAGAAATTTCGCCGGCGATGTGGTGAGGTTCTGCAGCCATTGCTCATCCGAGGCCGCTTGCCGGGTTTCCACTTTTTTGCTTTGGCCTTTACCCGGCGCCTTGTCCATCTTGATTTCGTCGGGTTTGACCTCTGGCGTGTTTTTCTCGGCGCTTTCAGTGTCCTTTTCCAAGGCTATGGCCAGGGCCAGGTTGGCCGTGGCTTCCGGGAATTGCGGCTGCAATTTCAGCGCTTGGGTATAGGACGCAATGGCCTGATCGAACTTGAAGCGGCGCACGTAGATGTTGCCCAGGTAGAAATACGCCTGCGGTGTGTCGAGCCGCGCGAAGCTGGCCAGTGCCAGGTCGAAATCGGCCGCGTTATAGGCGGCCACGCCTTTCCAGTACGGATCGACGAACAGCGCCGCCGCCTGAGGGTAGTGCTCATGTTCGAAGGCCCAACGACCTTGCTGGTCGCGGGTGAAAAAGGCATCGGTCAGCGCGTTGGCCTGGGCCGGCGCCGGTTGCAGGCCCAAACCCACCGCCAGCAGTAGTGCGGCCATCCAGTTCAGGCTCCAGCCCCTGCGCACGCTGAAGAAGGCGATCAGCAACAGCGGCCAGCACAGCCAGTAACCGGCGTCTTTCCAGTGCAGTTCGCGCTGTTCGTCACTGGCTGCCTGGAAGTGTTGCTCGGCGTGCAGTTCGATCCAGTCCAGATCGTCATCGTTGAGGGTCAGGCTGCCCAGCGGTGCATCCAGCGTTGAGGCAAGCTGCTTGAGGGCGTCCTGATCGAAACTGCCGAGTTGCGGACGACCGTTACTGTCGGTGCGTGGCTGGCCGCTGGCATCGCGGATGATCCCGACGTCGCTGCTGCCAGCGGCCAATATCAGCACTTGCAGCGCACTGTCCGCCAGTTGCTTGTCCAGCCCGGCCAGCGCCGAGGTGTCGGCGCCATCGGTGATCAGCAGCAGGGTGCCGGGGGTTTTCTCGGCGGCGAGCAGGCGCTTGGCCTGATCGATGACCGCGCTGACATTTTTCCCCGGTTTGTTGATCAAGTCGGTGCTCAGGGCCTGAATGAACGTATCGAGCAGCGCCGGGTCGTCGGTGGCGGGCAACACCAGGTGGGCACTTCCGGCGTAGGCAATCAGCGCATTGCGCGAACCGGCGCGGCGCTGGATCAAGTCGTGGAGCTTGTGCTTGACCGCTTCCAGGCGACTGGGTGGAACATCGCTGGCGTCCATGGAGGGCGAGAGGTCGACGGCGATGATCAGCGGCGCACGGTTTTCCAGAAAGTCCGGCCGATCCTGTTCCCAGGTCGGCCCGGCGGCGGCGATGGCGCCCAGTACCAGCAGCGCACACACCAGATGCACCGGACGCAGGCGTTGCCGGTCCTGCGGGGTGATCAGCAGATGGGGCAGCAGGTGCGCGGCGATGTTGCTGCGCAAGCGCCGTTGCAGGTCCTGGTTGCGCCGCCACAGCATCGGCAGCAATGCGCCGAACACCGCGAGCAACAGCCACAGGGGGCGCAGGAAATGGAAATCGCCGAGGTTGATGTCCATGTCAGGCCTCCTGCCGTTGACGGGCGAGCATCAGCCGTGGAAGCAACAGGGCGCCCAGGTGGTATAGCGCCAGCAGTGCGATGGCCGCGCCCAGCGGCCACCAGAACAGATCACGTTTTGGCTGATGGCTGAGGGTTTTCACCTGATGCGGGGTGAGTTTGTCGAGGGTGCTGTAGACCTGATCCAGGGCGTTGCGGTCTTCGGCGCGGAAGAAGCGTCCGCCCGTGGCCTGGGCAATGTCCTGCAAGCCTTGCAGGTTGACCTTGGCTTCACCCTCCGCATTCGGGTCGCCGATGCCAATGGTGTGAATCACCACGCCTTTGGCCGCAGCCATGGCGGCCGCGTGATCAGGGGTGATGGCGCTGCTGGTGTCGTTGCCGTCGGTAAGCAGGATCAGCACTTTTTCCTGCTCGTGGGCCTGGTCCAGCAGTTTCAGGCTCAGGCCGATGGCGTCGCCGATGGCGGTGTTGGGGCCGGCCATGCCGATGCCGGTGTCGTCCAGCAGCAGTGACAGGCTGGGGTGGTCCAGGGTCAACGGCGCCTGTGGATAGGCACCGGTGCCGAATACGATCAGTCCGATTCGATCGTCTTTACGTTTGTCGATGAACCCGTGCACCACTTCCTTGACCGCGGCCAGGCGATTGATTTTCTGGCCATTGGCGTCGGTGAAATCGGTGGTTTCCATCGACTGGGAAATGTCGATGGCCAACATCAGGTCGCGCACCGGCTGCTGGCGTTCGATGGGTTTTTCCACCAACACCGGCCGACTCGCCGCCACCAGCAGCAGCGTCCAGACCAGCAGGTTCAGGAGCAACTGCCAGCGGTTGCTGCGGGTGCCAGCCTGGCTCGGTGCCTGGCCGACAGCACGGCTCATCGCCCCGAAAAACGGCACTCGCACGGCACTTCGCGCCTCACGGTAATCGGGCAGGTAGCGATAGGCGAGCCACGGCAGCGGCAGCAGGATCAACAGCCAGGGGTAATCAAGCTGCCACATGATGTCGCTCCACCCAGGTTTTGCAGGCACTGAACAGCTGCAGGCGCTGTTCAGTGGGCATGGCCCGCAATGTTGCGTCGGGGGCGTAGGCCAGCAGCGAGAGTTGTTGGCTGAAGTCGGCGGGTAGGGGCTGTTTACTGTGCCGCTGCAAAAACGCCTGCCAGTCTTCGTTCCCCAACGCCGCAGGAGACCCCTGTGGGAGCGAGCTTGCTCGCGAAGAGGCCATTGCATTCAATATTGATGTCGACTGACAGGACGCCTTCGCGAGCAAGCCCGCTCCCACAGGTTTCGCGTTCGGCATAGAGATCGCGACCCGCTTGAGCAACTCCGGAAGCTCGCGCAACGCACTCAGGTCATTGCTGCGCTGCTGCAGTTCCTCCAGGCGCATTAACGCCTCGCGCCGATAGCGATCGCGCCGCCATTGCCAGTAGCGCCGCGCACCAAGCACCACCAGTGTAACGATCAACAGCGCCAGCAACGCCCACCAACCCCAGGTTTGCGGTGCGTAACTGACCGGCGCCGGCAGTGCCATTTCCTTGAGTTGGTCGATGCTCGGGATGGCGGGGTTCATCGGCGCCCTCCGGTAAACTTGCCCAGCTCGGCTCGCAGTTGTTCGTGGGCTGGTGTAGCCGTGCTGAACATCATCAACGGCACCTGGCTGCGGCGCAGCAAGGTCGCGACGTCCTTGAGCCGCCCGCCGAGAAAGTCCCCGAGGGGTTGATGCACTTGTTGTCGATCCACCGCCAGCTCCACCTGTAATTGCCCCTGGGTGACCAGCACGCGGCCGTTTTTCGGCAGGTTCAGCGCCAGCGGGTCGTATACCTGCATGGCAATCACATCGTTGTGCGCAGCCAGTTGCCGCATCAGTTTTAAGGTGCGTTCGCCGGCTCCGGCGAAGTCGCTGACGATGCAGATCAGGTGATCGTGACCGGCCACGGCCAGGCAATGCTGCAGGACCTTGTCGAGCTGGTCTTCGCCTTCGGCGTCCGGGTTGGCGGCGTTGAGTGCCTGGTTTTGCTGGGCGATGCGGCTGCACAGCGCTTCGATCCGTTTGCGGCTGCGCAGCGGGGCGATGCTGTCGATGCGTTGATCGTTGAAGACCAGTCCACCGACGCGGTCGCCGGCGTTGAACACCATCCATGCCGCCAGGGCGCCGAGTTCGGCGGCGACGGCGGATTTGAAGCTGCGTTGCGAGCCAAAGAACATCGACATGCGCTGGTCTACGAGGATCAGGGCCGGGCGGTCACGCTCTTCGGTGAATGTCCGCACCACCGGTTTGCCGGTGCGCAGGGACGCGCGCCAGTCGAGGTGGCGCAAATCGTCCCCCGGCTGATAGCGGCGCAGTTCATCGAAGTTCAGGCCCCGGCCACGCAAACGCGAAGCGTGGTTACCGGCCAGGATGCTGCCCTGGGGCTGACGCGCCAGAAAACTCAGGTCACGGGCCTTGAACTCCAGGGCCATCAACTGTGCCAGAGAGACATACACCAGGCCGTCGGCGCGGTTCATGGACATCAGGCTGGAATCGCCACTTTATCGAGCAGGCGGTCGAGCACCTGATCGGCGCTCACGCCGTCGGCCACCGCGTCGTAGCTCAGTTGCAGACGATGGCGTAGCACCGGGTGCACCACGGCGCGGACGTTGTCCGGAGAAACGAAATCCTGGCCCTGCAACCAGGCGTCGGCCCGGGCACAGCGGTCCAGACCGATGCCGCCACGAGGGCTGGCGCCGATGCTGATCCAGCGCCCGAGGTCGGCGTCGTAATCGGCCGGGTGGCGAGTGGCATTGATCAGGTCGATCAGGTAGCGGTCGATGGCCGGGGAGACGTGCACGGCGCTGACTTCACGGCGCGCGGCGAACACCACGTCCTGGGACAGGGAGAAGCCCTGCACGGCAGCGGTCTTGGCGCCCAGGGCCTGTTCTTCTTCGCGCAGCAGGCGCAGTACCTGGCTTTCGTTTTCCGCGCTCGGGTAATCGAGCAGCACTTTCATCAGGAAGCGGTCCATCTGCGCTTCCGGCAGCGGATACGTGCCTTCCTGTTCGATCGGGTTCTGGGTGGCGACCACGATGAACAGGTCCGGCAGCGCATGGCTGTTGCCGGCCACGGTGATCTGGCGTTCTTCCATGGCTTCGAGCAACGCCGCCTGGACCTTGGCCGGCGCACGGTTGATTTCATCGGCGAGTATCAGGTTGCCGAACAGGGGGCCTGGCTGGAAGCGGATTTCGTTCTTGCCTTCGACCTGATGCAGCACCTCGGCGCCGGTGATGTCCGATGGCAGCAAGTCCGGGGTGAACTGGATGCGGCTCATCTTCGCGTCCAGGTGTCTGGCCAGTGATTTGACCGTGCGGGTCTTGGCCAGGCCGGGCAGGCTTTCGAGGAGCAGGTGCCCGTTGGCCAGCAAGCCGACGAGCATCTGTCGGATCACCTGGTCCTGGCCGAGCACCGCTTCGGCGATGCTGGCTTGCAGGGCATTGAGGTCGTTGAGTGCGCTCATGGGGTCTCCTAGAAAAACGCCAGGGTCATGTTGACGCTGAATCCATTGCCTTCAGGGCGGTTTTTGGTGTCGAACTCCGGCACCCAGCGCGCATTGAAGTTGGCCTGGGCGTCGGCGAATTTGCCGGTCCAGCCCACTGTCGGGCCCGCACCCACGGAACGTCCGCGGAAGCCGCTGTCGGCACCCGACCCCGAGTCATCGGTGATCTGCTGGATGTAACCGGCGGCGATACCGGCGTTCCAGCCGTTGCCAAAACCGTGGGTCCACAGCGCATCGAGGGTGTAGATATCGCCGTTGCGATAATCGGTGGCGTCGTTCTCGGTGTAGAACTCCAGGCCGCTCGACAGCGTGAATTCGCCGCCCTTGCCATCCAGATGCGTGAACGCCACGGTCGGCATGAAGGTGTAGTTGTTCTGCCCGGGGTTGGCCAGGCGGTCGTCGTTGTAGGCACCGGTGGGCACGTAGATCGGCAGCGAGAACGCGATGTGGTTGAGCTCGTCGAAGTGATAGCCGGCGGCAATCGGCGTCACCAGCATGTCGGCGAACTGGGTGCCTGAGTCGGAGGAGCCCAGCGTTCGGCCGCGGGGCCCGGTGATGTTGGCCGAGATGTCGGTGTACTGCACCGGAACGCCAACGGCCGATGCGTAGTTCCAGCGACCCTTGCCGGTGTCCCAGACATGGGTGAAGTTGGCCATGGTGTAGGACACCTTCATGTCCAGCCCGGTACTGGCGGCCCCCACCAAAGGCACCTGGGTGCTGCCCTTGAGGTCGCCGTCGTACCAGATGCTGGTCAGGGACATGACCCAGCCCGGCTCCGGCGGCACGATCCCGGCATTGGAGAACACTTGCTGGCCGGTAATCGGCCGTCCGACACCACCTTCAGCCGCCAGTACCAACGGGCTGCCGCTGACCATGCATAGCGCCAACAACAGGGGGCGCACTACAAAAGGCCTGATCATCACTGACTCCACTTATTGCTTTTGATTGACGGGGTTCAACAGCGGCATTTTCCATTCGCCGTTGCGGACTTCCGGTTTTGGCAAATACAGCCGCAATATCCCGTAGAAGGGGCCGTTCGGAGCCGGTAGCCAATTGCTTTGCAGGTCTTTGACCGGTGCCTTGTGCTGCACGTACAGCGTCAGGCCGCCATCGGCATCGAGCTTGAGGTCAGGCAGCATGCGCGAGTTGATCAGGTAGCGATTGAGCGGGTTGGCCACCAGCAGCTTGTTCTTGCCGTCGTACAGGGTCAGGGACCAGAACGCATCGGCCGGGGGCAGGGCGCCTTTGTCGAAATGCAGGGTGTAGTCATTTTTCGAGGCGTCGACCGGTTTACCATCCTTGTCGACGAAATAACCGATGTAGTTCGCCTCTTCGGCGGAGTTACCGAAGATCCCCATGTTGGCGCCGGCATAGCGGTACAGGTAGTTGCCCTTGAGGTGATCGCGGGTGCCGAAGAAATCACCGCTGCTGACCTCGTGGGTATCGACCTTGGTTTTCTTGAATTCGGCAAACCCGGCCTTGGCGTCGCTGATGCCGTCCTCCAGTGCTTTGCGCTGCTCGGTGCTGAGTGTGTTGACGTTGAAAGGCTTGCCGGCCTCAATGCCGATTTTCGCGAAGCGCGCCAGCAGCTCTTTTTCCACGTCCTGGGCCGGGGCGAACGCCAGCATGAAGTTCAGGTAGCGGAACAGGTCCGGGGTTTCGCTCATGGTCGGCGTGGGTTTTGGCCAGTCGATCTTCGGTGCGGCGGTTGGCGCCTTTTGTTTGTCGTAATGACTCAGGGTTTCGACCTTGTAACCCTTCTGGATCTGCTTGACCTTGGCCAGATCCTTCTCATCGAACAGTTGTGTGCGATACAGCGCATAGGCGATGTTGCTTTCACTGCGCAGCAGACGGTCGATGTTCAGCGGTTGCTGGCCCTGCCAGTTGGGTCCGGCGATCATGAAATGCCCGCCGTTGTTGCCGGTGCTGCGGGTGCCCAGGTAGGCAAAGTTCTGCGTATAGGCGTCGATCAGTTGCACCGAGTAATAACGATGTTCTTCGATGGGCGGCAGGGTCAGTACCAGCGGCTCGGCGCGTAAATCCATCCAGACAAAGGAGTAGGGCGTGTCGGCGTTCGGCGTGACAAACGCGGTGTCCTTGGCGGTGAAGGCCTTGGCGGTGTTGCCGATCTGGTTGAACGGTGCCTTGAAGTTCGGGCTCTTCTTGTCCACGGCCTGGGTGTAGAGCGTCTTGTACATCTCTACTACCGGGAATCCATACAAATAGGCTTCCTTGGCGATGGCCCGGGCTTCGTCGGGGGTGGCAGTGAAGTCGGCCCAGGTGCTGGTACTCAGCGCAATCAGGCTGAAGCCGGTTGCGCGAAGGGCAACGTTCATGGATTGGTCCTTATGGCCTGAGCTGCTCGTGCGGCAGTCGTGCGGTGAACACTTTGAGGGAGTCGTGGGCGCTCAATCCGGACGGAGTGGAGCGCAGGAAAGAAAGGCGTGTCAGCCGAGCATCTTTCGGCGGGCGGCAGGTTGGACGGAGTGTTGGGGTGTGCCCGGGTATAAAGGCAAGGCGTGTGCAGACTCGCCAAAAGAAAGGCGCGCATCTCCATATTTTTCGACATGATTCCCCCGATTCCCTGGTGGCTCATTGGATACTCGGCCTTGTTTTTGGCCGTTACTCCGTAATCCGTTTCTGAACGAGCCGTAGGACGCGTCAGATAGAGTTAAGCATCTAAACATGAGTTAGCCAGTCGAATGGGTTAATTCTTTCGTTTTGTGTGCAGGTTCTCGGTGTTTTTTGTGTACTAAGAAGTTAATACGAAACAAGGGGTTGCCGCTTTGAGGTGATAAGGAGGGGGAGGATGCAGGCTTGCGGGTGGGTGCGAATCCGGTGGGAGCGAGCAGGCTCGCTCCCACCGGGAGGTTCAGTTTTTCTTCGCCTGCTCCCAAACCCGCTCTTCCTGCTCGCGCAGTTCCGGTGTGAACTCGGCACCAAAATCTTCGGCTTCAAACACCTGGCGAATCTCGATCTCGGCCTCGGTGCCCGGCATCGGGTTGGGGCAGCGCTTGACCCATTCGATGGCTTCTTCTTTTGACTTCACTTTCCACAACCAGAAACCGGCGATCAGTTCCTTGGTTTCGATGAAGGGGCCGTCGATCACCGTGTGTTTGCCACCGGAAAACTTTACCCGTGCGCCTTTGCTGCTCGGGTGCAGGCCTTCGCCCGCTAGCATGATGCCGGCCTTGACCAGTTCTTCGTTGTAGTTGCCCATGGCCGTCAGCAGTTCCTGGCTGGGCATGACGCCGGCTTCGGAATCCTGGCTGGCCTTGATGATGATCATGAATCGCATGGTGTCGTCTCCGTTGCAGTTGAGTGGCTCGATTTATAGTCGAACGACGGTGGAGCAATTCGACAGAGTGTTAACAAAAGTTTTCGCCGATGACCTGTGCCTTTCGTCATGAGCCGAGGGAGGCGGCGGGCGAAGGCGTACTCTGTACTTTTGCCGGCTTGTTCGGTTAACACAGGGTTGTGGGTTGTATCCAGTTTTATGCCCTGTTACATGACAATTTATGTTTGGCCATAGGTCGTAGGACAATTTCATGGTTAACTTCGGCCTCGCCAAAATTCTCCACCACAACGTTCAGAAGGACTCCGTTCATGGCTCAAGTCACCCTTAAAGGCAATCCGGTTCAAGTCAACGGCCAACTGCCACAAGCCGGTTCCAAGGCGCCAGCCTTTTCCCTGGTTGCCGGCAATCTGTCCGACGTCACCCTGAAAGACTTTGCCGGCAAGCGCAAAGTGCTGAACATCTTCCCAAGCGTTGACACCCCGACCTGCGCCACCTCGGTACGCAAGTTCAACGCCCAGGCCAGCGATGTGGCCAACACCGTTGTGCTGTGCATCTCCGCTGACCTGCCGTTCGCCCAGGCCCGTTTCTGCGGCGCCGAAGGCCTGGAAAACGTACAGAACCTGTCGACCCTGCGCGGTGCCGAGTTCATCGAGAACTACGGCGTGGCCATCGCCGACGGCCCGCTCAAAGGCCTGACCGCCCGTGCCGTGGTGGTTCTGGACGAAAACGACAACGTGCTGCACAGCGAACTGGTTGGCGAAATCGCCGACGAGCCGAACTATGAAGCGGCACTTGCTGTTCTGAAATAAGCGTAGCTTTACACTTATTAACGGCCTGGCTCTGTCCAGGCCGTTTTCATTTGTGTTTCAGTGTCTTGGATAAATCTCCTGCTACGTAAGCCAAAGGTAAATTGCCGGTAAAGGCGCTTTGCTTAAGACACGCCAGTGCTTATCGTTCAGCCTCATGTAAAAAAGCCCACGCGCCCAATGGTTGATCACTCAATGCAATCCTCCGCTTCCCGTAGTCCTCGTCGCTGGCTGTTCGGCCTGCTTGTCTTGTTGGTCATCGCTGGCCTGTGCTGGAAATTCTGGCCCGGCAGCGCTGCACCCAAAGAGGCTGCGGGACAGAAAGCCGTCGCCGGGCATACCGGCAGGTCGGGCGGGATGCGCCCTGGATTCGGTGGCGCGTCCGGGCCGGTACCGGTGCGCGTGGCGCAAGCGGTCAAGGGTGATTTCCCGCTGTATTTCAAGGCGCTGGGCACAGTCACGGCGCTGAACACCATCAATGTGCGCAGCCGCGTCGGCGGTGAACTGGTCAAGATCTATTTCGAAGAAGGGCAGATGGTCAAGGCCGGCGACCTGCTGGCCGAAATCGACCCGCGCCCTTACCAGAATGCCTTGCTCCAGGCCGAAGGCACCTTGCTGCAGAATCAGGCGCAGCTGAAAAACGCCCAGGTCGACGTCGAGCGCTATCGCGGCCTGTACCGCGAAGACAGTATTGCCAAGCAGACCCTGGACACCGCCGAAGCGCTGGTCGGTCAGTTCCAGGGCACGGTCAAGACCAATCAGGCGGCGGTCAACGATGCCAAGCTCAACCTCGAATTCACCCGGATCCGCGCACCGATCACCGGTCGCGTTGGTCTGCGTCAACTGGACGTCGGCAACCTGGTCGCGGCCAACGACACCACCGCACTGGCGATCATCACCCAGACCCAGCCGATCAGCGTGGCCTTCACCCTCCCGGAAAACAGCCTGGACACCGTGCTGGCCCGTTATCGCAGCGGCGCCAAACTGTCGGCTGAAGCCTGGGATCGTGGCGATACCAAACTGCAGGCCACTGGCGTATTGCAGAGCCTGGACAACCAGATCGACGTCACCACCGGCACCCTGAAATTCAAGGCCCGTTTCGAGAACCGCGATCAGTCGCTGTTCCCCAACCAGTTCGTCAATGTACGCCTGCTGGCCGACACCCTCAAAGACGTAGTGCTGGCGCCTTCGGCCGCGATCCAGTTCGGCACCAACGGCACGTTCGCCTATGCCATGGACGGTGACAAGAAGGTCAAGATCCGTCAGTTGAAAGTCGGCGCCAGTGACGGCGTGAACACTGTGGTCACCGAAGGCCTGTCGGCGGGCGACCGGGTCGTATTGGAAGGCACCGACCGCCTGAAGGACGGCAGCGACGTGGAGGTGGTCAACGACAGCCAGGACGTGCCGACCACGCCAACCGAACACCTGCAAGGCAAGTCGGCGGTCAACGCGGCAACGCCCGCGACCACCGACAAGGCGAAAAAGGGCGGCGCATGAATCTCTCGCGGCTGTTCATCCTTCGCCCGGTAGCCACCACCCTGAGCATGCTGGCCATTATCCTGGCCGGCGTCATCGCCTATCGGCTGCTGCCGGTGTCGGCGCTGCCCCAGGTCGATTACCCGACCATTCGCGTCATGACCCTGTACCCCGGCGCCAGCCCGGATGTCATGACCAGCGCAGTGACCGCGCCACTTGAGCGTCAGTTCGGGCAGATGCCCGGCCTGACGCAAATGGCCTCCACCAGCTCCGGTGGCGCGTCGGTGCTGACCCTGCGTTTCAGCCTCGACATCAACATGGACGTGGCCGAGCAACAAGTGCAGGCGGCGATCAACGCCGCGACCAACCTGTTGCCCAAGGATCTGCCGGCGCCGCCGGTGTACAACAAGGTCAACCCGGCCGATACGCCGGTGCTGACCCTGGCCATCACCTCAAAGACCATGTTGCTGCCCAAGCTCAATGACCTGGTCGATACGCGCATGGCGCAAAAGATTGCCCAGATCAGCGGCGTCGGCATGGTCAGCATTGCCGGTGGCCAACGCCAGGCCGTGCGCATCAAGGTCAATCCGGAAGCCCTGGCCGCCAATGGTTTGAACCTGTCGGACGTGCGCACCCTGATAGGCGCCTCCAACGTCAACCAGCCCAAGGGCAACTTCGACGGCCCGACCCGGGTCTCGATGCTCGATGCAAACGATCAACTGACGTCGCCCAAGGACTACGCCAACCTGATCCTGGCCTACGCCAATGGCGCACCGTTGCGCCTCAAGGACGTGGCGGAAATCGTCGACGGCGCCGAGAACGAGCGCCTCGCTGCGTGGGCTAACGAGAACCAGGCCGTATTGCTGAACATCCAGCGTCAACCCGGTGCCAACGTGATCGAGGTAGTGGACCGGATCAAGGCCCTGCTGCCAAGCATCACCGACAACCTGCCGGCCGGCCTCGACGTGATAGTGCTGACCGACCGCACCCAGACCATCCGCGCCTCGGTCAAGGACGTGCAACACGAATTGCTGATCGCCATCGCCCTGGTGGTCATGGTCACCTTCCTGTTCCTGCGTCGCGCCAGCGCCACGATCATTCCGTCGGTGGCCGTGCCGCTGTCGCTGGTCGGTACGTTCGGCGTGATGTACCTGGCGGGCTTCTCGGTCAACAACCTGACCCTGATGGCCCTGACCATCGCCACCGGTTTCGTGGTGGACGATGCGATCGTCATGCTGGAGAACATTTCCCGATTCATCGAAGAAGGCGACAGCCCGCTGAACGCGGCGCTAAAGGGCGCCAAACAGATCGGTTTCACCCTGATCTCACTGACATTGTCGCTGATCGCCGTGCTGATCCCGCTGCTGTTCATGGCTGACGTGGTCGGGCGCTTGTTCCGAGAGTTCGCCATCACCCTGGCGGTGGCGATCCTGATTTCCCTGGTGGTTTCCCTGACCCTGACGCCGATGATGTGCGCGCGGTTGCTCAAACGTGAGCCCAAGGAAGCCGAGCAGGGCCGTTTCTACCGTGCCAGCGGCGCGTTCATCGACTGGATGATCGCCGCCTACGGACGCAAGTTGCAGTGGGTGCTCAAGCACCAGCCGCTGACCCTGATGGTGGCCATCGGCACTTTGGCGCTGACGGTATTCCTCTACATGGTGGTGCCCAAGGGCTTCTTCCCGGTGCAGGACACTGGCGTCATCCAGGGCATTTCCGAAGCACCGCAATCGATTTCCTTCGCCGCCATGAGCGAGCGCCAGCAGGAACTGGCCAAGGTGATCCTGGCCGACCCGGCGGTCGAGAGCCTCTCTTCCTACATTGGCGTTGATGGCGATAACTCGACCCTCAACAGCGGCCGGTTGCTGATCAACCTCAAATCGCATCGCGACCGCGACCTGAGCGCCACGCAAGTGATTGCCCGGCTGCAACCGGAGCTGGACAAACTGGTCGGTATCCGCCTGTTCATGCAGCCGGTGCAGGACCTGACCATCGAAGACCGGGTCAGCCGCACGCAGTACCAGTTCAGCATGTCGTCGCCGGACTCTGAGTTGCTGAGCCTGTGGAGCGGGCGCCTGGTCGAGGCCCTGGCCGACCGACCGGAATTGACCGACGTTGCCAGCGATTTGCAGGACAAGGGCTTACAGGTTTACCTGGTGATCGACCGCGATGCGGCTTCGCGGGTCGGGGTGTCGGTGTCGAACATCACCGATGCGCTGTACGACGCCTTTGGTCAGCGGCAGATTTCCACGATCTACACCCAGGCCAGTCAGTACCGCGTGGTGCTGCAATCGCAGTCCGGGGAGAAGATCGGCCCGCAGGCGCTGGAGCAGATTCACGTCAAGACCACCGATGGCGGGCAGGTGCGCCTGTCCAGCCTGGCGCGCATCGAAGAGCGCCAGGCGCAACTGGCGATCACCCACATCGGCCAGTTCCCGGCGGTGATGATGTCTTTCAACCTGGCGCCCGGCGTGGCGCTGGGGCATGCGGTCGAGATCATCGAGCAGGTGCAGAAGGACATCGGCATGCCGATTGGCGTGCAGACCCAGTTCCAGGGCGCGGCCGAGGCGTTCCAGGCTTCGTTGTCGAGCACCTTGCTGCTGATTCTGGCGGCGGTGGTGACCATGTACATCGTGCTGGGCGTGCTCTACGAGAGCTACATCCACCCGATTACCATTCTATCGACCCTGCCGTCGGCGGCGGTGGGCGCCTTGCTGGCGTTGATCCTGAGCGGCAACGACCTGGGCATGATCGCGATCATCGGCATCATTCTGCTGATCGGCATCGTGAAGAAGAACGCGATCATGATGATCGACTTCGCCCTCGACGCCGAGCGCAACCAGGGCATGGACCCGCAAACGGCGATCTATCAGGCGGCCTTGCTGCGTTTCCGGCCGATCCTGATGACCACCCTGGCCGCGCTGTTCGGTGCCGTACCGTTGATGCTGGCCACCGGTTCCGGCGCGGAACTGCGCCAGCCGCTGGGTCTGGTGATGGTCGGCGGCCTGTTGCTGAGTCAGATTCTGACCTTGTTCACCACGCCTGTGATCTACCTGTACTTCGATCGTCTCGGTCGTCGTTTTGGCAAGGCCGACGCTCAGGAGACGACGGTATGACGCCCCGCAGAACCTGTGGGAGCGGGCTTGCTCGCGAAGGCGTCCGGTCAGTCGACAGGAATGTTGAATGCAAGGCCCTCTTCGCGAGCAAGCCCGCTCCCACAGGGGGGCAGCAGGGCTCGTGGGTTGGTGCGGGGGGCAATCATCGATGAACCTTTCGGGACCTTTCATCAAGCGCCCGGTCGCGACCATGTTGCTGAGCCTGGCGATTATGCTGCTGGGTGGGGTGAGCTTCGGTTTACTGCCCGTGTCGCCGCTGCCGCAAATGGACTTTCCGGTGATCGTGGTCCAGGCCAGCCTGCCCGGGGCCAGCCCCGAGGTGATGGCATCGACCGTGGCCACGCCTCTGGAGCGCTCCTTCGGCAGCATTGCCGGGGTCAACACCATGAGCAGCCGCTCCAGCCAGGGTTCGACCCGGGTGATCCTGCAATTCGACCTGGACCGCGACATCAATGGCGCGGCGCGGGAAGTGCAGGCGGCGATCAACGCCTCGCGCACACTGCTGCCGAGCGGGATGCGCAGCATGCCGACCTACAAGAAGGTCAACCCGTCCCAGGCGCCGATCATGGTGCTGTCGCTGACGTCGGATGTGCTGGAAAAAGGTCAGCTCTATGACCTGGCCTCGACGATCCTGTCCCAGAGCCTGTCCCAGGTGCAGGGCGTCGGCGAGGTGCAGATCGGTGGCAGCTCGCTGCCGGCGGTACGTATCGAACTCGAACCGCAGTCGTTGAACCAGTACGGCGTGGCGCTGGACGATGTGCGCAACACCATCGCCAACGCCAACGTGCGCCGGCCCAAGGGCTCGGTGGAAGACGATCAACGGCTGTGGCAGGTCCAGGCCAACGACCAGCTGGAAAAAGCCAAGGACTACGAATCGCTGATCATCCACTACAACGGCGGCGCGGCCCTGCGCCTGAAGGATGTGGCCAAGGTCAGCGATGGCGTCGAGGACCGCTACAACAGCGGTTTCTTCAACGATGACGCGGCGGTGCTGCTGGTGATCAACCGGCAGGCCGGCGCCAACATCATCGAGACGGTCAACGAGATCAAGGCGCAGTTGCCGGCTTTGCAGGCGGTGCTGCCGGCCAGCGTCAAGCTGAACCTGGCCATGGACCGCTCGCCGGTGATCAAGGCCACGCTGCACGAGGCGGAAATGACCCTGCTGATCGCCGTGGCGCTGGTGATCCTGGTGGTGTTCCTGTTCCTCGGCAACTTCCGCGCTTCGCTGATCCCGACCCTGGCGGTGCCGGTGTCGCTGGTCGGCACCTTTGCCGTGATGTACCTCTACGGCTTTTCGTTGAACAACCTGTCGCTGATGGCGTTGATCCTGGCCACAGGGCTGGTGGTGGACGATGCCATCGTGGTGCTGGAGAACATTTCCCGGCACATCGACGAAGGCGTGCGGCCGATGCGCGCGGCGTACCTGGGTGCCCAGGAAGTCGGCTTTACCTTGCTGTCGATGAACGTGTCGCTGGTGGCGGTTTTCCTGTCGATCCTGTTCATGGGCGGGATCATTGAAAGCCTGTTCCGCGAATTCTCCATCACTCTGGCGGCGGCCATCGTGGTCTCGCTGGTGGTGTCGTTGACCCTGACCCCGATGCTCTGCGCCCGCTGGCTCAAGCCGCACACGCCGGGGCAGGAGAACCGCCTGCAACGCTGGAGTCGGCGGGCCAACGACTGGATGGTCGGCAAATACGCCACCAGCCTCGACTGGGTGCTGCGCCACAAGCGCCTGACCTTGCTCAGTCTGTTTGTGACAATCGGCGTGAACATTGCGCTGTATGTAGTTGTTCCTAAAACATTTATGCCGCAACAGGATACCGGTCAGCTGATCGGTTTCGTGCGCGGCGACGACGGCCTGTCGTTCAGTGTGATGCAGCCGAAGATGGAGATTTTCCGCCGGGCGGTGTTGAAGGATGAGGCAGTAGAAAGCGTCGCCGGGTTCATTGGCGGCAACAACGGCACCAACAACGCCTTCATGCTGGTGCGCCTCAAACCGATCAAGGAGCGCAGCATTTCCGCGCAGAAGGTCATCGAACGCCTGCGCAAGGAAATGCCCAAGGTTCCCGGGGCACAACTGATGCTCATGGCAGACCAGGACCTGCAATTCGGTGGCGGTCGCGAGCAGACCACCTCGCAGTACTCGTACATCCTGCAGAGCGGGGACCTGGGGGCATTGCGCGAGTGGTATCCGAAAGTCGTCACCGCGCTCAAGGCCTTGCCGGAGCTGACGGCGATCGATGCGCGCGAAGGCCGCGGCGCCCGGCAAGTGACCCTGATCGTCGACCGTGACCAGGCCAAGCGCCTGGGTGTCGACATGGACATGGTCACGGCGGTGCTGAATAACGCCTACAGCCAGCGGCAGATATCGACCATCTACGACAGCCTCAACCAGTATCAGGTGGTGATGGAGGTCAATCCGAAATACGCCCAGGACCCGATCACCCTCAAGCAGGTCCAGGTGATCACCGCTGACGGCGCGCGGATCCCGCTGTCGACCATCGCCCATTACGAAAACAGCCTGGAAAACGACCGGGTCAGCCACGAAGGCCAGTTCGCCTCGGAGAGCATTGCCTTCGACATGGCCGAAGGCGTGACCGTGGAGCAGGGCGGTGCCGCCATCGAGCGGGCGATTGCCAAGGTCGGCCTGCCGGAAGACGTGATCGCTAAAATGGCCGGCACAGCCGACGCTTTCGCGGCGACTCAAAAAAGTCAGCCGTGGATGATTTTGGGGGCGCTGGTGGCGGTGTATCTGGTCTTGGGTGTGTTGTATGAAAGCTACATTCACCCGCTGACGATTCTCTCGACCCTGCCGTCGGCCGGGGTCGGTGCCTTGCTGTCGATCTACGCGCTGGGCGGCGAGTTCAGCCTGATTTCGTTGCTGGGGCTGTTTCTGCTGATCGGCGTGGTGAAGAAAAACGCGATCCTGATGATCGACCTGGCGTTGCAACTGGAACGAAGCCAGGGCATGGCACCGCTGGAGTCGATCCGCAGCGCCTGCCTGCAACGTTTGCGGCCTATCCTGATGACCACCCTGGCGGCGATCCTCGGTGCCTTGCCTTTGCTGATGAGCCGCGCCGAAGGGGCGGAAATGCGCCAGCCCCTGGGCCTGACCATCATCGGCGGGCTGATCTTCAGCCAGGTGCTGACGCTTTACACCACCCCGGTGGTTTACCTCTATCTCGACAGACTGCGCCATCGCTTCAATAAATGGCGCGGGGTGCGTACCGATGCTGCTCTGGAAACTCCGCTATGACTGACCGTTCGCTTTTCAACCTGGCTGCACCGCTGCTCACGGCCCGAGGCTCGCGCCTGTTGAGCCTGTCACTGTGCGTGGCGATGCTCAGTGCCTGCGCCGTCGGCCCGGATTACCAGCGCCCGCAAACAGCGGAGCCTGCGCAGTACAAGGCCGCAGAGGGCTGGCGGCAGGCCAACCCCAGCGATGCCCTGGCGCGCGGCGCGTGGTGGGAGTTGTATGGCGACCGGCAGCTCAACGAGCTGATCGAAAAACTCAACAGCGCCAACCAGACCGTCGCCCAGTCCGAGGCGCAGTACCGCCAGGCCCAGGCCTTGGTGCGTAGCGCACGGGGGGCGTTTTTCCCGACGGTGGACCTGAACGTCAGCAAGAACCGTTCTAGCCAGGGCACCGGTAGCAGCAGCTCCAGCCTGAGCAGTTCGTCCAGCGGTATTCGCGACACGTACTCGGCCCAGGCGGGCGTCAGTTGGGAAGCGGATGTGTGGGGCAAGCTGCGCCGAGGCCTCGAAGCCGACACTGCGAATGCCCAGGCAAGCTTTGCCGACCTGGCGGCCATGCGCCTGAGTCAACAGTCGGAGCTGGTGCAGAATTACCTGCAACTGCGGGTGATCGATGGCCAGAAACGCTTGCTCCAGGACACGGTCGAGGCTTATCGGCGTTCGTTGAAGATGACCGAGAACCAGTACCGCGCCGGTGTTTCGGGCAAGGACGCGGTGGCCCAGGCCCAGACACAGCTCAAAGGCACCGAAGCCGATATGATCGACCTGATCTGGCAGCGCGCCCAGTTCGAGAACGCCATTGCCGTGCTGATCGGCCTGCCGCCAGCGCAATTCAGCCTGGCGGAAAGCCAGGACATCCCGCAGTTGCCGCAAGTACCGCTGGCACTGCCTTCGCAGCTGCTGGAACGTCGCCCGGACATCGCGTCGGCCGAGCGCTCGGTGATGGCCGCCAACGCCAACATCGGCGTGGCCAAGGCCGCCTATTACCCCGACCTGACCCTGAGCATGAACGGCGGTTACAGCAGCAGCACTTATTCCAACTGGATCAGCCTGCCGAACCGCTTCTGGTCGGTCGGACCGCAATTGGCCATGACCCTGTTCGACGGCGGCCAGCGCTCGGCGGAAGTCGACCGCAGTGAAGCGGCCTATGACGAAACGGTGGCCAAGTACCGCCAGACCGTGCTGGACGGCTTTCGCGAAGTGGAAAACTTCCTGGTGCAGCTCAAGGTGCTGCAGGACGAAGCTGTCGTGCGCCAACAGGCACTGGATGCGGCCCGGGAATCGTTGCGCCTGACCCAGAACCAGTACAAGGCCGGCTTGATCGCGTATATCGATGTGGTGGTGACCCAGGCGGCGGCGCTGAACAATGAGCGCAGCAACCTCGATCTGCTGCAAAGCCGCTTGTTAGCCAGCGTGCAGTTGATTGCAGCGTTGGGAGGTGGCTGGGACGGGCAGCTTGAGGTGAGCGAAAACCGATAGCGTAATCCCTGTGGGAGCGAGCTTGCTCGCGATGGCTGCGTCACATTCAGCATGGACGTTGCCTGACCCACCGCTATCGCGAGCAAGCTCGCTCCCACAGGTTTTGTCAGGTGCCGGCAGCTTGAAACAAGTTAATGTAAAACCTTAAAACAAGCGTTTCATCGGACTGATGGCCCTTTGCTCATTTTGTGAGTGCGTTCTCATTTGGAATCAGTACAATCGCCGCATTTTCCCCCTGCGAGAATCAATACCAATAAGGGGGGCATTCGCGAGAAGTCTCCATGCTCATCGGCAGCTATTCCCCCACCCTGGTCATCATTTCGCTCTGTGTAGCGATTCTCGCCTCATACACCGCACTCGACCTGACCGGACGCATTGCCACCGCCAAAGGTCGCGCCGTGCATTTGTGGACCGCTGGCGGAGCCGTTGCCATGGGCATCGGCATCTGGTCGATGCACTTTATCGGCATGCTCGCGTTCAAGTTGCCGATCGACCTTGGGTACGACGGCGCCATCACTCTGTTGTCGCTGCTGATCGGCGTGCTCTCCAGCGGTTTCGCGCTGTGGCTGGTCAGCCAGCCGCAATTGCCGGCCTGGCAGCTGGCCTTTGGCGCATTGGTCATGGGGGCCGGCATCAGCGCGATGCACTACACCGGCATGGCCGCCATGCGCATGCAGCCGGGCATCGACTACGA
This sequence comes from Pseudomonas monachiensis, assembly GCF_047345015.1. Lineage (NCBI taxonomy): Bacteria > Pseudomonadati > Pseudomonadota > Gammaproteobacteria > Pseudomonadales > Pseudomonadaceae > Pseudomonas > Pseudomonas monachiensis. Next base: position 3,215,601 of record NZ_CP178857.1, on the reverse strand, counting down.
CCCGACGTTGTTCGGCGTCTCGCTGCTGATCGCGGTCGGTGCTTCGGGTGCGGCATTGTGGATTGCTTTCCATCTGCGCCAGCACACGCCTCACGTCCGTCTGATCCGTGGCGGGGCCGCTGTGGTCATGGGTATCGCCATCGTCGGCATGCACTACACTGGGATGGCCGCCGCACGCTTTGCCGACGGCAGTTTTTGTGGCGCGGCGGTCAATGGATTGAGCGGTAACGGCCTGGACAACCTGGTGCTGATCACCACGTTGGCGGTGCTGAGCATTGCCTTGCTGACCTCGATCCTCGATGCACGCCTGGAGGCGCGCACCGCGAGCCTGGCCCGATCGCTGACCGAGGCCAACCGTGAGCTGACCCAACTGGCCCTGCACGACACCCTCACCGGGTTGCCGAACCGGACGCTGCTCGCCGATCGAATCGATCAGGCCATGTCCCGGGTCCAGGAGGACGGGGGGTGCTTTGCCCTGATGTTCATCGACCTGGACGGCTTCAAACCGGTCAACGATGCCTTCGGCCACCACATGGGCGATCTGCTGTTGCGCGAAGTGGCCGTGCGCCTGCGCGAAGAATTGCGCAGCCAGGACACCCTGGCGCGGATCGGCGGCGATGAGTTCGTGTTGCTGGTGCAATTGAGCGAACAGAACGACGCCTTGAACCTGGCAGCCCGTCAGGTCGGGCTGATCGCGCGCGCGTTCCGGGTTGCCGAACATGATTTGCACATTTCCGCCAGCGTCGGCATCGCGCTTTACCCGGGTAACGGCCAGTCCGCCCATGAATTGCTGATGAATGCCGACGCGGCGATGTATCACGCCAAAGGCGCGGGTAAAAACGGCTACAGCTTTTTCGATGCCTCGATGAACAGCAACGCTCGCAAACAGCTGCAATTGTTGCAGGACCTGCGCAATGCCGTGGAGCAGCAGGAATTCAGCCTGCATTACCAGCCCAAGTTCGACGCCGCCAATGGCCGGCCAGTGGGCGCCGAGGCCTTGTTGCGCTGGGAGCACCCGACGCAAGGGATGCTGCTGCCGGACAAATTCATTGAAATGGCGGAAAAAACCGGGCTGATCATTCCGATCGGCGAGTGGGTGCTCAACGAAGCGTGCCGCCAGATGCGCGAGTGGTACGTGCTGGGCTACACCGACTGGCGCATCGCGGTGAACCTGTCGGCCATTCAGTTTTGCCATGCCGGGCTGGTCCAGAGCGTCGCCAAGGCGCTGGCGACGCACCATCTGCCGGCCAACAGCCTGACCCTGGAAATCACCGAAACCACCGCCATGAGCGATGCCGACGCGAGCATGACGGTGCTGCAAGAGCTGTCGGAAATGGGCGTTGACCTGTCCATCGATGACTTTGGTACCGGCTATTCGAGCTTGATGTACCTCAAGCGCCTGCCAGCCAACGAACTGAAGATCGATCGTGGTTTCGTCCGGGACCTGGAGCACGACAGCGACGACGCTGCCATCGTTTCGGCCATCGTCGCCCTCGGCCAGGCGCTGGGGTTGCGCATCGTCGCCGAAGGCGTGGAAACCGGCGTGCAGCAGGACTTCCTGACTCAACTCGGCTGTGATTCGTTGCAGGGTTACCTGCTGGGGCATCCGCTGCCCGCCGCAGGATTCATGGTGGAAATCCATCGCGGGGAGCAATTGGTCGAGCAATTGAAAGCCAGTGCCGAGCGCGAGATGTCGATGACATGACAACCGACATGACAGCTGATGTGAAGCAATGCAAAAACCGCCAATGGCAGTTATTCTTGCCCCCGACCGCTTAAGCTTTGATTGGGGGGAAAGCTCGCATGGACAAAGTCATCGTCATCACCGGCGGTAGCCGCGGCATTGGTGCCGCCACCGCGCTGTTGGCCGCCGCGCAGGGCTATCGGATCTGCATCAATTATCAGGCGGACGAACAGGCCGCACTCGGCGTGCTGGAGCAAGTCCGCGCCCTCGGTGCGCAAGCCATTGCGGTACGGGCCGACGTCAGTATCGAAGACGAAGTCATCGCCCTGTTCAATCGGGTAGACAGTGAGCTGGGCCGGGTCACCGCGCTGGTGAACAACGCCGGCACCGTCGGGCAGAAGTCCCGGGTCGACGAAATGTCCGAGTTCCGCATTCTGAAAATCATGAAAACCAACGTCCTGGCGCCGATCCTCTGCGCCAAGCACGCGATCCTGCGCATGTCGCCCAGGCACGGCGGGCAGGGCGGGAGCATCGTCAACGTCTCGTCGGTCGCCTCGCGCTTGGGATCGCCCAACGAGTACGTGGATTACGCCGCATCCAAGGGCGCGCTGGACACCTTCACCATCGGCCTGTCCAAGGAAGTGGCGGGTGAGGGGATTCGGGTCAACGCCGTGCGTCCGGGGTACATCTATACCGATTTCCATGCCTTGAGCGGTGACCCGGATCGGGTCAGCAAGCTGGAGTCGGCGATCCCGATGGCCCGTGGCGGGCGCCCGGATGAAGTGGCGGAGGCGATTGTCTGGTTGCTGTCGGACAAGGCTTCTTATGCGACCGGGACTTTTGTTGATCTTGGTGGTGGGCGTTAACTCCTGAAACCGGCGTTGTTTGCGCTGGCCTCATCGCGAGCAAGCTCGCTCCCACAGTGGATCTCCAGTGTTCACAGATATTGTGTACACCGATAAACCCTTGTGGGAGCGGGCTTGCTCGCGAAGGCGATAGTGCAGGCAACATCCAACCATCAGAACGACCGCACAATCCGCCCCAACGTCTCCATCGCCTTCTCCGATTCCTCGGTCCACGGGCTGCCGTAGTTCAGCCGAATACAATTCCTGAAGCGCTGCGCCGGCGAAAAGATCGGCCCCGGTGCAATGCTGATGCCTTGGGCCAATGCCATCTGGAACAACTTCAACGAATCCATCTGCTCCGGCAATTCAAGCCACAAGAAGTACCCGCCCGCCGGTTGGCTGACCCGCGTCTGCGCCGGGAAATAGCGGGCGATGGCGGCGAGCATGGCGCTTTGCTGGTCTTCCAGGGCATGGCGCAATTTACGCAGGTGCCGGTCGTAGCCGCCGTGTTGCAGGTAATCGGCGATGGCGGCCTGGGCCGGCATCGAGGCGCACAGCGAGGTCATGAGTTTCAGCCGTTCGATTTTCTGCGCATAACGCCCGGCGGCGACCCAGCCGATGCGGTAGCCGGGGGCCAGGCTCTTGGCGAACGAGCCACAGTGCATCACCAGACCTTCGGTATCAAAGGCCTTCGCCGGTTTCGGTGCTTGCTGGCCGTAATACAGTTCGGCGTAGACATCGTCTTCGATCAACGGCACCTGGTGGCGCCGCAACAGTTCCACAAGCTGCTGTTTCCTGGCCTCGGGCACGGTCGCGCCCATGGGGTTCTGGAAACTGGTCATGCACCAGCAGGCCTTGATCGGATGGCGCTCCAGGGTTTGCTCGAGCACGCCGAGGTCGATGCCATCGCGTGGGTGTACGGGAATTTCCACCGCCTTTAGTTTCAGGCGTTCGAGCACTTGCAGGCAGGCGTAGAACGCTGGGGCCTCGATGGCCACCAGATCGCCAGGTTGGGTCACCGCTTGCAGGCACAGGTTGAGGGCTTCGAGGGCGCCGTTGGTGATCAGCAACTCTTCCATGGGCAACATCAGCCCGCCGACCATGTAGCGCAGGGCGATTTGCCGGCGCAGCTGCGGGTTGCCCGGCGACATGTCGGTGACCACCATGCGCGGATCCATCTCGCGGCTGGCGCTGGCCAGGGAACGGGACAGGCGTTGCAGGGGAAACAGCGTCGGGCTGGGGAACGCCGAGCCGAAGGGCACGGTGTTCGGGTCCTTGATCGAGTCGAGCACCGAGAACACCAGTTCGCTGACGTCGACTGCCGTCGACTCGTTGACCTCATTGCTGATCACCGGCTCGGAAAACGGCCGTGGCGCATGGGCGTTGACGAAGTAGCCGGAGCGCGGGCGGGCGCGGATCAGGCCGCGACGTTCCAGCAGGTAATAGGCCTGGAACACCGTGGACGGGCTAACCCCGTAGGTCTGGCTGGCGTAACGCACTGACGGTACCCGCTGGCCGGGACCCAGGACGCCGTTGCGGATCAGTTCTGCGATGTCGTCGGCGAATTTTTCGTAGCGTTTCATCAAAAGCCCGGTTGGGTGTCATTTGGACAAAGGGACGGTCGTACCGCGAAGATCGCAGCCTTCGCCAGCTCCTGCAATGGATCGGCCTGCGTGCGTAGGAGCTGCCGAAGGCTGCGATCTTTAAAGCTCTGCATCTTAAAGGCTCAGCGATTCATCGGCGCAACAAACCGGCTCTTCGCCACGCTGTAGACGCCGGGCTCATCGCTGTCGACCACCTTGAAGCCGATGCTCTGCGAACTGCTGGCCGGACGCTCCGTGAGCATCGCCACCGACACTGGCACATCGACAATCTCCCCCGGCGCCAGGGTGAATTCGGTCCTGCCCTGCAACTGGAAATCATCGGCATCCACCAGGCTCAATTGATAGTCCTGACGCTGCTGGGTCTTGTTGATCACCTTCAGACTGTAGATGTTTTCGATCTGCCCCTGGCTGTTCTCGCGGAACAGGCCCCGGTCCTTGCTGACGTCGAGGGACACCATCGGCCGTTGCACCAATGCCATCACCAGGGCGGCAATCATCACCAGCAGCACGGCGGTGTAGCCGATCAGGCGCGGACGCAGCAGGTGTGTCTTGCCACCCTGCAATTGATGCTCGGACGTGTAGCTGATCAATCCTGGGGCGTAGCCCATTTTGTCCATGATCGAGTCGCAGGCGTCGATGCACGCGGCGCAACCGATGCATTCCATCTGCAAGCCATCGCGAATGTCGATGCCGGTCGGGCAGACCTGTACGCACAGCCGGCAATCGATGCAATCGCCCAGACCGACTTCGGCCGGTTTGACTTCGCGCTTGCGCGGGCCACGGTTTTCGCCCCGGGCCACGTCGTAGGAAATGGTCAGGGTGTCTTTGTCGAACATCACGCTCTGGAACCGCGCGTAGGGGCACATGTGCATGCACACCGCTTCACGCAGCCAACCGGCGTTGATGTAGGTGGCGCCGGTAAAAAACAGCACCCAGAACAGGCTGACCCCACTCATCTGGAAGCTCAGCAGCTCTTCGGCCAACGGCCGGATCGGCGTGAAATAGCCGACGAAGGTCAGGCCGGTCAGCAGGCTGATGGCCAGCCACAAGGTGTGCTTGGCCGAGCGACGCATCAGTTTGTTCAGGCCCCACGGCGCGGCTTGCAACTTGATCCGCTGGTTGCGTTCGCCTTCGGTGGTCTTCTCGCACCACATGAAGATCCAGGTCCACGAGCTTTGCGGGCAGGTGTAGCCACACCAGACCCGGCCCGCGAACACGGTAATCGCAAACAGGCCGAACGCGGCAATGATCAACAGCGCCGAGAGCAGGATGAAATCCTGCGGCCAGAAGGTCGCGCCGAAGATATGGAACTTACTTTCGGAAAGGTCCCAGAGCACTGCCTGGCGGCCGCCCCAGTTCAGCCACACGGTGCCGAAAAACAGCAAGAACAGAAAACCGGCGCCGCTGATGCGCAGGTTGCGGAACAGCCCGGTGAAGCTGCGGGTGTGGATCAGGTTGTCGCTGGATTTGGCCTTCATCTTCAGACGCGAAGGCTCGAATGTTTCTACGGTTCGGACGGGGATTCTTTCGCTCATGGTCTTTCGCTCATCAGCCTCCATCAGGCATGAGCACTATGAGCGGCGAACTGTTTGCATAACAGACTCAGGTATTGCGTTAAAAAGCAGATCAGATGGTCGTGTTTGCACGGCCTGCGACAACTTGAAGCAGCCGTCACTGCCGGGCTCAGGGGCCCTTGCAAAGCAGCAGCGGCAGGTGCGGATCAAACCCGATCAAATCACCGAACCACTGTCGGTGGCTTTCAAGTGCCGGCGTCCATCCACCGCGCCTGCGACGGTCAAGGCGTCAGCCTCGGCTTCAGTGATGTAGATGCGCTCGCCTTCGATGTCCACTGCCGACATGGCCTTGGCACCGTCGGTGACGATGGTCACGTCGGGACACAGACGAATGAGTTCGCCATTTTCAGTGGTGAAAAAGCAGGTCTGGTTCTCGATGCGCACAGTCATGACGGGATCCTTTTTCAGTGGAATCTATAGTTTCAGGCCGCAACCACCGGTCATCGTTCTGTGCAACCGATTAGTGGTCGCTGCGGTCCACCCTCCATGGCCTCTCTCAAGGACAACCCCATGAACGCCTGGTGGCACGAAGTCTGGGTGACCCTGCAAGGCGAGTTCGCCGACATCGGCGATGCCTCGCAGCTGACGCGAGTGACCGTGCGCCTGTTGATGGCTGCGGTGCTGGGCGGGATTCTCGGGTTCGAGCGTGAACACCAGGGCAAGGCCGCTGGCGTGCGTACCCACATGCTGGTAGCGATGGGGGCGGCGCTATTCGTGTTGGTGCCGCAGATGTCCGGTTCGCAGGCCGATGCCATGAGCCGGGTAGTGCAGGGCGTGATTGCCGGGATCGGCTTCCTGGGGGCTGGCACCATCCTGAAAAACCACGACGGCGATGAGAGCCACGTCAAAGGCCTGACCACCGCCGCCGGCCTGTGGATGACCGCCGCCATCGGTGTCGCGGCCGGACTGGGCCGGGAGGCGACGGCGGTGCTCAGTACGCTGCTGGCGCTGGGGGTTTTCAGTGTGATGCCGGGGATTGTGAAGCTGATCGATAAGGATCACCCATGAGATCGTTCCCCCGGCCAGCATGGGGGAACGATCAACTGTCGTCATTCAGGGTTCACAATCACCGGTGGCATCGTCGTTGGCGGTTCTTCCCTTGGCGGCGGGTTCTTTTCGGGCGGATCCTGTTCGGGTACCGGCTGCGGATCGCTCGGCGGTATCACCGGGTTGTCGATGTTGGGGGCGGGGGTTTCAGCCGGGAAAGGATTGTTCATTGTTCAAGCCTCCGGTGGCACATGGCGTGAGTCGTGCTTAAGTAGGTGGACTGGTTGGTTGACCGCAGCGCGTAGGACTTGATTCCGGAAATTGTCGATGAAACTTTCCCGGCGGCTGTCGCTCGGAACCTAAGTGACTTCATCCCGGGGCGGATTGCCCGGCGGGGTGGCGACCAGACACAAGCGCGTCCATGGGGCGTAAGGAGAGAGGCTCGATGACGGCTGAAAAACCGACTGAGTTGAGCTACAACCCGCACATGCCGCTGTCGCAGGCGTTGTTGCTGCCGCGTATCGTCATTGAAAACATCATGCCGACCCTTGAAGGCGGGCAGTTCGCGGTCAAGTCCGTGGTGGGGCAGGACGTGGTGGTGACGGCCAAGGTCTTCGCCGACGGGCATGACAAGCTGGCGGTTCGCGTGCGCTGGCGGGCCGAAGATGGGGACGCCTGGCAAAGCGCGGCCATGAAGGACCTGGGCAATAACGGCTGGCAAGGGCAGTTCCGGGTCAACAGCCAGGGCCGTTATCTGTTCTGTATCGAAGCCTGGATCGATCAATTCGCCAGTTTTTGTTATGAGCTGGAAAAGAAGCATGCGGCGGCGGTGCCCGTCAGCCTGGAATTGCAGGAAGGGCGGATTCATGTCCAGCAGGCCGCCGAACGCAGCGAAGGGCTACTCAGCGAGCAACTGGCGGCCTTGCACCATGAACTGTCAGGGCTGCTTGAAACCGAGCAGATTGCACTGTTTTTGCACCCGCGTAGCGCCGACCTCATGGCCCGCGTCGATCATCGCGCCTACTTGAGCCTGAGCCCGGAGTACCCGCTGGATGTGGAGCGAGAACTGGCGCAGTTTGCCAGTTGGTACGAATTGTTCCCGCGTTCGATCACCGACAGCCCGGAGCGCCATGGCACCTTCAATGACGTGCATTCGCGGTTGGCGATGATTCAGGACATGGGTTTCGATGTGCTGTATTTCCCGCCGATCCATCCGATTGGGCGTAGTTACCGCAAGGGTCCGAACAACTCCCTGACGGCGGGCCCCGATGATCCGGGCAGCCCCTATGCGATTGGCAGCGAGGAGGGCGGGCACGAAGCGATTCACGCGCAATTGGGTACCCGCGAAGACTTCCGCCGACTGGTGGCGGCCGCCGCGGCCCATGGCCTGGAAATCGCCCTGGATTTTGCCATCCAGTGCTCCCAGGACCATCCGTGGCTCAAGCAACACCCGGGCTGGTTCAACTGGCGGCCGGACGGCACGATCAAGTACGCGGAAAACCCGCCGAAGAAATACCAGGACATCGTCAATGTCGACTTCTATGCCCCGGAGGCGATTCCGAGCTTGTGGGTGGAGTTGCGGGATATCGTGGTGGGCTGGGTCGAGGAGGGCGTGAAGATCTTCCGCGTCGATAACCCGCACACCAAGCCGTTGCCGTTCTGGCAGTGGCTGATCGCCGATGTACGGGCGCTGTACCCCGAGGTGATCTTCCTCGCCGAAGCCTTTACCACCCCCGCCATGATGGCGCGCCTGGGCAAGGTCGGTTACTCCCAGAGCTACACCTATTTCACCTGGCGCAACACCAAGACTGAACTGGCGACCTATTTCACCGAACTCAACGAATCGCCGTGGCGCGAATGCTACCGGCCGAATTTTTTCGTCAATACGCCGGACATCAACCCGGCGTTCCTCCACGAATCCGGGCGCCCCGGGTTTCTCATCCGCGCCGTGCTGGCGACCATGGGCTCGGGCCTGTGGGGCATGTACTCGGGTTTCGAGTTGTGCGAGTCGGCACCGGTGCCAGGCAAGGAGGAGTACCTCGATTCCGAGAAGTACGAAATCCGCCCCAGGGACTTCAACGCGCCCGGCAACATCATTGCCGAGATCGCCCAGCTCAACCGCATCCGGCGGCAGAACCCGGCGTTGCACACGCACCTGGGCCTGAAGGTCTACAACGCCTGGAACGACAACATCCTGTACTTCGGCAAACGCAGCCTGGACGGCAGCAATTTCATTCTGGTGGCGGTCAGCCTCGATCCGCACAACGTGCAGGAGGCGAACTTCGAGTTGCCGTTGTGGGAAATGGGCTTGCCGGACTACGCCAGCACTCATGGCGAAGACCTGATGAATGGCCATCGCTGGACCTGGCATGGCAAACAGCAATTCATGCGGATCGACCCGGCGTACCAGCCGTTCGGGATTTGGAGAATTACCGCCTCTTGAGAACACCACAGGGGATACTCCGCCTGTGGCCAAGATGAATTCACCAGGAGTTTCACATGGCGAAGAAACCCAAGGCAGCCACGTTCATCAAGGACCCGCTCTGGTACAAGGACGCGGTGATCTATCAAGTCCACGTCAAATCGTATTTCGACTCCAACAACGACGGGATTGGCGACTTTCCCGGTTTAATTGCCAAGCTCGACTACATCGCCGACCTGGGCGTCAACACCATCTGGCTGTTGCCGTTCTATCCCTCGCCACGGCGCGACGACGGTTATGACATTGCCGAGTACCGTGGTGTGCACAGCGACTACGGCACCATGGCCGATGCCAGGCGGTTCATTGCCGAGGCGCACAAGCGCGGCCTGCGGGTGATCACCGAGCTGGTCATCAACCACACCTCCGACCAGCACCCGTGGTTCCAGCGGGCGCGCAAGGCCAAACCCGGATCGGCGGCGCGGGACTTCTATGTGTGGTCTGATGACGATCAGAAATACGACGGCACCCGCATCATTTTCCTCGACACCGAAAAATCCAACTGGACCTGGGACCCGGTCGCCGGCCAATACTTCTGGCACCGTTTCTACTCCCACCAGCCGGACCTGAATTTCGATAACCCGCAAGTGATGAAAGCGGTGCTGTCGGTGATGCGTTACTGGCTCGACATGGGCATCGACGGCTTGCGCCTGGACGCCATTCCCTACCTGATCGAGCGCGACGGTACCAATAACGAGAACCTGCCGGAAACCCACGACGTCCTGAAGAAGATCCGCGCGGAAATCGACGCCAATTACCCCGACCGCATGCTGCTGGCCGAGGCCAATCAGTGGCCGGAAGACACCCAGTTGTACTTCGGCGACACCGACAAGAAAGGCCTGAACGGCGACGAATGCCACATGGCCTTTCACTTCCCGTTGATGCCGCGCATGTACATGGCGCTGGCCCAGGAAGATCGCTTCCCGATTACCGACATTCTGCGCCAGACCCCGGATATACCCGCCAACTGCCAATGGGCAATCTTCCTGCGCAACCACGATGAGCTGACCCTGGAGATGGTCACCGACAAGGAACGCGACTATCTGTGGAATTACTACGCCGCCGACCGCCGGGCGCGGATCAACCTGGGGATTCGCCGTCGCCTGGCGCCGCTGATGGAGCGCGACCGCCGCCGGATCGAGCTGCTCAACAGCCTGCTGCTGTCCATGCCCGGCACGCCGACCCTGTATTACGGTGATGAGATTGGCATGGGCGACAACATCTACCTCGGCGACCGCGACGGTGTGCGCACGCCGATGCAATGGTCCATCGACCGCAACGGCGGTTTTTCCCGGGCCGACCCGGCGAGCCTGGTGCTGCCGCCGATCATGGACCCGCAATATGGCTACCTGTCGGTCAACGTCGAAACCCAGGCTGGCGACCCGCATTCGCTATTGAACTGGACCCGGCGCCTGCTCGCCGTGCGCAAGCAATCCAAGGCCTTCGGGCGCGGTACGTTGAAAATGCTGTCGCCGAGCAATCGGCGGATTCTGGCCTACACCCGCGAATTCACCGGGGTGGACGGCAAGCACGAAGTCATTCTGTGCGTGGCCAACGTGTCGCGCAGCGCCCAGGCCGCCGAGCTGGATCTGTCGGCCTATGTCGGCATGGTGCCGGTGGAAATGCTCGGGGGTAACGCGTTCCCGCCCATCGGCCAGCTGAATTTTCTCCTGACGCTGGCGCCTTACGGCTTCTACTGGTTTGGGCTCGCCGCGGAAAACCAGATGCCGAGCTGGCACGTGGAGCCCGCACAAAGCTTGCCGGACTTCACCACGCTGGTGCTGAAAAAGCGCATGGAGGAATTGCTGGAGGCTCCGTCACGCACCACGCTGGAGCACAGCATCCTGCCCAACTGGCTGCAGAACCGCCGTTGGTTCGCGAGCAAGGACGCCGCCATCGAACAGGTCGACCTGGCCTATGGCGTGCGGTTCGGCGATCCGCAGCATCCGGTGCTGTTCAGTGAGATCAATGTCACCAGCGCTGGCCAGAGCAGTCGCTACCAGTTGCCGTTCGGCTTTATCTCGGAAGATCAGGTCGGTACCCCGCTGCCGCAGCAATTGGCATTGTCGCGGGTACGGCGCGGACGCCAGGTCGGTCTTATCACCGATGCCTTCAGCCTGGAGACCTTTGTGCATGCCGTCTTGCAGGGCATTCAGGCCGGCACCGTATTGGCCTCCAGCGATGGCGACATTCGTTTCGAGTCCACCGCGGAGCTGGAAAAACTCGGCCTCAATGCCGAGTCGCCGGTACGTTACCTGTCCGCCGAGCAGTCCAACAGCTCGGTGGTGATCGGCAACAGCCTGGTGCTGAAGCTGATCCGCAAGGTCGCCTGCGGTGTGCACCCGGAACTGGAAATGAGCGCGTACCTGACCGCAGCCGGGTTCAGCAATATTTCGCCATTGCTCGGGGCCGTGGTGCGCCGGGACGGGGCGGGTGAAGACAATTTGCTGATGATCGCCCAAGGCTATCTGAGCAATCAGGGCGACGCCTGGGAATGGACCCAGAACAACCTCGAACGGGCGCTGCGCGATGAGCTGGCCGACGCTGTGTCCGAGCAGGAACAACATTACAACGCGCTCGGCGAACTGAAAGATTTCGCCGCTATGCTCGGTCAGCGCCTGGGGGAAATGCACCAGGTGCTGACGGCGCCGAGTGCCAATCCGGACTTCATGCCCCAGGTCACCACGCAGAAAGAGGCGCTGGCTTCGACCAAGGATGTTGCAGCGCAAATCGAGCACGCGCTGAGCTTGCTCAAGCAACATAAAAGTCAATTGAGCCCGGCGGACCAGACCCTGGTCGGCCGTTTACTGGACAACAAGAAGGCCATCCTCGGCCATGTACAAGCGATGGGTAAAAAGACCGTGGGCGGCTTGCGTATACGTGTGCACGGCGACCTGCATCTGGGGCAGGTGCTGGTGATCAAGGGCGATGCCTACCTGATCGACTTTGAAGGCGAACCGGCCCGGCCATTGCATGAACGACGGGGCAAACACAGCCCGTACAAGGATGTCAGCGGCGTGCTGCGCTCTTTCGACTATGCGGCGGCGATGGCGATCAATGTGCAGAGCGTCGACAACACCGCGGCAGCCGATGCTGCGCGCTTGCGGGTCACCGATCGCTACTTGAGCGAGGCGCGGCAAGCATTTGTCGACGCTTATCGGCTGGCGGCAGCTAGTCTTGCCCATGCATGGCAAGATCCCGAAGGCGAGGATGCCGCGCTGGCGTTGTTCGGCCTGGAGAAGGCGGCGTATGAAGTGGCTTATGAGGCGGAAAATCGCCCCGCGTGGTTGCCCGTGCCGTTGCACGGTTTATATGGATTATTGAGTGGGCTTAAACCCTTTTCCGATCTTGGTGGAGAGTAGTCATGAGTTTCTCGAACAAGGAACAGGGTCATCACAAAGAAGCGCTGCTACCCAGGGCGCGGGATATCGATGCATTGGTGCGTGCCGAGCATATCGATCCTTTCGCCATTCTCGGCCCCCACGCCGATGGTGCCGGCGGACAATTCATTCGTGCGTATCTGCCGGGCGCCCTGAGTGTGCAGGTACTGGCCAGGGACTCCGGCGAGGATCTGGGTCACCTTGAGGCCACGCAGACACCGGGTTTGTTCGTCGGGCATTTCGATCGAGCGCAAGCGTACCTGCTGCGCACCCGTTGGGCCGGCGGCGAGCAAACCGCAGAAGATCCGTACAGCTTTGGCCCATTGCTGGGCGAAATGGATTTGTACCTGTTTGCCGAAGGCAATCACCGCGACCTCAGCGCGTGCCTGGGCGCGCAACTGAAAACCGTGGACGGCGTCGACGGCGTGCGTTTCGCGGTGTGGGCACCGAATGCCCGGCGGGTGTCGGTGGTCGGCGATTTCAACGTCTGGGACGGGCGCCGGCACCCGATGCGCCTGCGTCATCCCACCGGTGTCTGGGAATTGTTCATCCCGCGCCTGCAAGCCGGGGACACCTACAAATACGAGATTCTCGGCGCCCATGGCATTCTGCCGTTGAAGGCCGATCCCGTGGCGCTGGCCACCAGCCTGCCGCCGGACACCGCCTCGAAAGTCGCCTCACCCTTGAGCATCGACTGGCAGGACCAGGACTGGATGATGTCCCGGGGTGACCGCCAGCGGGTGACGGCACCGTTGTCGATCTACGAATTGCACGCCGGTTCGTGGCAATGCGAGCTGGATGACCTGGGTGAAGTGGCCCGCCAGTACACCTGGCCGGAACTGACCGAGCGACTGATTCCCTATGTCAAAGACCTGGGCTTCACCCACATCGAACTGATGCCGATCATGGAGCATCCGTTCGGCGGTTCGTGGGGTTATCAGTTGCTGTCGCAATTCGCGCCGAGTGCGCGCTATGGCACGCCGGACCAGTTCGCTGCGTTCATCAACGCCTGCCACCAGGCCGAACTCGGGGTGATTCTCGATTGGGTGCCGGCGCATTTTCCCACCGACACCCATGGCCTGGCCCAGTTCGATGGCACGGCGCTGTACGAGTATGGCAACCCGCAGGAAGGGTTCCACCAGGACTGGGACACACTGATCTACAATCTGGGTCGCACTGAAGTGCACGGCTACATGCTGGCGTCGGCGCTGCACTGGCTCAAGCATTTCCATGTCGACGGCCTGCGGGTCGATGCAGTGGCCTCGATGCTGTATCGCGACTACTCGCGCAAGGCCGGCGAGTGGGTGCCGAACCGCCATGGCGGACGGGAGAACCTGGAAGCCATCGACTTCCTGCGTCACCTCAATGACGTGGTGGCACTCGAGGCGCCCGGTGCGTTGGTGATCGCCGAGGAATCCACCGCATGGCCGGGTGTCAGCCAGGGCACGCAACAGGGCGGCCTGGGCTTCGCCTACAAATGGAACATGGGCTGGATGCACGATTCGCTGCATTACATCCAGCAGGACCCGGTGTACCGCGCCCATCACCACAACGAGCTGAGTTTCGGCCTGGTGTATGCGTGGTCCGAGCGCTTCATCCTGCCGATCTCCCACGATGAAGTGGTGCATGGCAAACACTCGCTGATCGACAAGATGCCCGGCGACCGCTGGCAGAAATTCGCCAACCTGCGGGCCTACCTGAGTTTCATGTGGGCGCATCCGGGCAAGAAGCTGTTGTTCATGGGCTGCGAATTCGGCCAGTGGCGCGAGTGGAACCATGACCAGCAACTGGACTGGTACCTGTTGCAATACCCCGAGCACCAGGGTGTGCAGAAACTGGTGGCCGACCTCAACCGCTTGTACCGCGAAGCGCCGGCGCTGCATGAGCAGGACGATGTGCCGCAGGGTTTCCAGTGGCTGATCGGCGATGACGCGATCAACAGCGTTTATGCCTGGTTGCGCTGGAGCAAGGAGGGTGAGCCGGTGCTGGTGGTGGCCAACTTTACGCCGGTGCCGCGTGAGGCTTATCGCGTCGGGGTTCCGTTTGCCGGGCAGTGGAACGAGGTGCTCAACAGCGACTCCTCCATCTATGCCGGTTCCAATTACGGCAACAGTGGCGGGGCGGTGGCCGAGGAGACGCCGAGTCATGGGCAGGCGTTGTCGCTGGTGCTGAATTTGCCGCCGTTGGCGGTGTTGATGTTAAGGCCGCAGGGCTGATCCAGAGCCGCGTTGCTGCCTTTCGCGAGCAGGCTCGCTCCCACATTGGATGAATGTGGGAGCGAGCCTGCTCGCGAAGGAGCCAGCCTGGTCAAAGCATCTTTTGAAGTATTTCCTCACCAGCGCAGCCGTACACCCAGGTTACCGTAGGTTTTCCGTTGTTGGTTGCTGTCGATATTGTTGGTGTAGTCGAGTCCGGCGTACACGCTGAACGAGTCTGCAACGCTCAGCACCATGCCGATGCCCAGGTCGGCGGACGAGGTTCGTTGCTGGGTTTCGACCTGATCGAGATGGTCAAAGGTGACCGTATCGGTACCTGTGAAGGTGTGCCAGATGTTGGCCCGCAGATAAGGTTCCAGCGGCCGGCCGCCGACCTCGTAGCGACCCTTCAGGCGTGCGCCGACGCGGCCGGTCCAGGCAGTGTCGGAATCGAACGAGACATGGGAAATACCGTCGTCCTGGCTGTCGAGTCTGACTTTCTGGTAAATCGCCTGTGCCTGGGGTTCGACCACCCAGTTACCGGCCACCGGGATCGGGTATCCGACTTCTGCCGATAACGTCGTCACGTGCCCTTCATTGTCGATCTTCAGTCCACTTTCGGAGCGGTTGTCGCCGTTGAGCCGGGTGTACATGGCCACGGTATCGAGATACGCGCCGGCGCGATCGGTCAGGGTCCAGTAAACGCCAAGACTGTCGCCTTCCAACTCGACGTTGCCGGAGCGCTTGCCCGCGAAGCCCTGATTGAAACCGTCGACATCGCCTTGCAGGCGGCTGTGGCCGATGAAGAAACCGCTGCGCTGGGTTTGCCCACCCGCCCACTCTGAGCTGAACAGATCATTGCCGACCTGAAAACCGTTGAGCGAGCCGTCCAGTCTTGGGGTGACGGTGCCGGCCCAGGTCTGCTCGAGGTTCTTGCCGTAGACCCGGCCCCAACCGGCGCTCAAGACACCGGTTTCACTCAGCAGGCTCTGATCGCCCTGACGGTCATGGAAGGTGCCCAACGCGGCAAGGCTCAACTGTGCTGCAGCTGGCGGCACCACCGACCAGGTAGGTACGGCCTCGCGATACAAGGGGATTGGTGCTGCGCCGGGTACGGCGGCCGGTAGCACCGGGGCTTCGACGATTGCAACGCCTTCAGCCGCGGTGGCCACAACCACCGGTGCGGCCACCGGCACTGCCACAATGGGCACCAGCGTCGGCGGCAGCGCGGGATCAGGGTTGGCGACGGCAACGACTGGCGGCGCCACCACCTGGGAGCGCAAATACCAACTGTTTTCGCTGCCCGGTGTGATACCGCCTTTGAACAGGCGGTAATCGAAGGCGCCAACCGACACCGGGGCTTTGAGGGCGAACGCGGTGCTGTCGCTGACCGCCGTGCCTTGGGCCTGTACCAGCTGGATTCCGTTTTCCCGGGTCAAGGCGCCCACGCCGCCAAGGTTGGTGACGCTGATCAGGGTGCTGCCGGTCAATGTCCCGTTGTTGACCACCAGCTTGTCACTGGGAGAACTGTCATCGCCCACGGCACTTTGCAACAACAGCTGGCCACCGTTACCCACGTAATTGCCTTCAACCGTCAGGCTGTCATTGGTGCGCGAGTTGCCACGAGTGAGGTCGATGATCCCGCTGTTGTTCAAGGTAACGAGCCGACCTGCGGTCAATGGCACGATGCTGCCTTGCGCCGACGTCAGGGTGCTGCTGCCATCGAGATTGAACACGCCCGTGCCGCTGGTGCTGTCCCCCAATTGAAAGGTGCCATCGAGATCAAAGCGCGAGCTGTTAGCGAGATTGACCGTTTCCCAGTTGATATACCGGGCGGCGCCTGACGAGGTGGTGTGATCGAAGGTCAGCAGGTCATTGCCGACGCCGCCATTGATGCTCGGGGTGAGGGCGAGGGTGCTTTCGCTGAGGTTGCGCAGGGTGGCGCTGTCGTTGCCGGCCTCCAGCAGGATTTGCGAGCGGATGATCCCGTCGCCGTCCCATACCAGGGTGTCATCGCCATTGCCGGCGCGGATCTCGCCGACGATTTCCCCGCCGGTGACCGTGATGCTGTCGTTGCCATTGCTGACACTGATGTTGCCACCGATCCTCCCCCTGGAAACGATAATGGTATCGGTGCCCAAACCGGTCACCAGGTTGCGAAGTATCTGCCCACCCGACATTTCGAAGAGATTGTTATCGAGCTTCATGTCAACCCGGCCGATGGAGCCACCGGTCATCCTGGCGACGTCGCCGTCCTCGAAAGCGCCGACGATGGTGCCGCCGGTCATCAGGAAGGTATCGCGACCATCCCCTTGGGCCAGTGACTGAACAGTTCCGCCAGACATGACGAAGTCATCGATGCCATTGCCTTGGCTGAGTGCCCCGGCTACGGTGCCCGAAGCAATGGTCACGGTGTCGGCGCCGGTACCGAAGGTCACGTTACCGTTGATCCTGCCGGTGCCGTTGGCAGGAAAGGTCAGGGTGTTGTTGCCCGACAGGTCGGTCAACGGTCCACTGGTGGCGCTGTCGCAGACGAAGTTGTCGTTACCGACGGTGGGGATGAGTGTGCAGGCGGCGTCGGCAGCCTGGGGCCAGTTCGCGCATAACCAGATCGAGAACAGGCAGGCGCTTAAACGGTATTTGGGCAGATCTGTCGAAAACTCCATGGTTGCCTCCGCGATGGGATCAACGTCCGTTCCTTTGGCCGTCAGCAATGGCCAGGAACGACTGCCCTTACCGGCATCGGCAGGGCGTCACCAACGTAGCAGGCGCCGCTTCAATGCGGCTACTGTCAGAAATAACAGGTGGGGGGCGTTATCACAGCGCCAGGCGCCTGATAGCCGTGATTCACAAGTGCACTTCCACCGCCAGCGGCAAATGATCGGACAGGTGCGTCCACGGCTTGTTTCCCAGTATTTGTGGCTGGTGGCTGCTGGCGTTGCGCAGGTAGACGCGATCGAGGCGCAGCAAGGGAAACCGCGCGGGGTAGGTTTTGGCCGGTCGGCCAAGGTGGCGTTCGAAGGCTTCGTGCAAGTAGTCGCGGCGGGCAAGGGTGGCATTGCCCTGCATCTGCCAGTCGTTGAAGTCGCCGGCAATGATCACCGGCGCATCATCCGGCAGGGATTCGAGGAGCTGACAGAGCAACTGCAACTGCAGTTGTCGATGGCTTTCCAGCAGGCTGAGGTGAACGCAAATGGCATGCACTTCGCGATGCCCCGGCACGTCCAGCACGCAGTGCAGCAAGCCACGGCGTTCCGGGCCGGTAATGGAAACATCCAGGTTTCGATACTCGCGGATCGGGTATTTCGACAGCAGGGCATTGCCATGGTGACCGTCGGGATAGACGGCGTTGCGCCCATAGGCGAAGTCGCTCCACATGCTGTCGGCGAGGAATTCATATTGCGAGGTTTGTGGCCAATCGTTGTAGCGGGAGGAATGGCGGTCGTGCTCGCCGACGACTTCTTGCAGAAACACCAGGTCTGCCGACGTACTGCGCACCGCTTCACGCAACTCAGGAAGGATGAAGCGCCGGTTGAGTGCAGTAAAACCCTTGTGGGTGTTGACCGTCAGCACGCGAAGCCGATGAATCGTCGGGGGCGTGTTCAAGGGTGTCGATTCGGCTGCCTGCCGTTTTGGATAACTGGCCACTTACACTCCTCTGACTCAAGGCTGCTTATGCATGCGACTGATGCAAAGGCAGGCAGTTCAGTCCGATGGACTGCACCGGGTCGATAATCGATGAGTTCATACCAACACGATTTCATAAGGCAAACGGATACGCTCCAACAGCGGCCGGGGCAGCAACGGCGCAAGGCCGATGGCCGGTTCGCCGTCCAGTTGGCTGGCGTAGGCATGGGTGGCGTGGCTCTTGCGGGCGACGGTCCAGGTATCGAGGCGCACCTTGCGGGCGCGGTGCCAGGGGATCAGTTCCCGGTCTCGTGCCGGCCAGTGCCAGGCCCAGAACGGTACGTCGTTGTAGGTTGCCCCTGCGTTGGCTGCCGCCCTGGCGCTGGCGCGGCCAACGGTGTCGTGGTCGACGTTGCCGTCCTCGCGCCAGGTGCTGAACACCACATCACCGGGGCGCAGGTAGCGCGTGATGAATTGGGCGATCTGATCTTCGTGCTCCACCAGGGCGTTGTCGGTAAACCCGCCACGAATCCACTTCAGGCTGTGCATCGGCAACCCGAGCCGGCGGATGGCTTCGACGCTTTCCTGGGGACGAAACACGCTGAGGCGTTTTTCCGACCACTGCCGAGAGCCCGGATGGCTGGCGCTGCCGTCGGTGATCGAGATCAATTGCAGCGGGTGGCCGAGGTTACTGAGCAACTGCAGCAGGCCGCCGCAGGTCACTACCTCATCGCCGGGGTGCGGGGCAATGAGTACCGCGCGTGCGCCGGTGGGTACCAGCGACTGGGTGCTGATGACCGGAATGCTGTCCAGTTGCGGGGCGCTGTTCCAGATCTGTGATGGCAGGCTGGCTTCGCTCAGGGAAACGGGTTTCATAGTCGATACGTCCTTGTTCTGCGTCGCCTTCAGTCGTGCATGGGACCAGCCCGGCAGACCCGTGAGGGCTCGTTGATAGCGGAGCGACAAGCCAAACCCTGGATTGCCGCGAATCGAGTATTGCTCATGTAACGCTATTCGTCGCGTCGCGAACCTGTCCGCAATGACTTTTCCGCTCTGCGGTGTTGCGGCCATAAACGCCTGTAGGCTTTTTTACTCTTCTTCCTCATGCTGCAACTCGAACAGCAGCAACGAGCGTCCGGTGACCGAGTACTCGTGGCCAAACTCGAAACGCTCCTGGCCGCGGATCGATGGCTGGTTGGTGTCGATCATGCATGTCCAGAAACCGCCGTCAGGCACTTCCGGCAGCCGGAAATTGACGATGTCGTGATGTGCGTTGACTACCAGCATCAACGTCGCGTCGACGCCTTTGCGGCGGATGCCGGTTTCCTGGGCGCGGCCATCGAGCAACATGCCCAGGCATCGATTGTGCGCATCGTGCCAATGTTCGGTGGTCATTTGTGTGCCGTCCGGCGCCAGCCAGGTCACGTCCTTGACGCCGATATCCTCGTTGTAATTGCCCACCAGAAAACGTCCGCGCCGCAGAACCGGGTAGGTCAGGCGCAACTTGATCAGGCGTTTGACGAACTTGAGCAGGGCCTTGCCATCTTCGCTGAGGTCCCAGTTGACCCAGCCGATCTCACTGTCCTGGCAGTACGCGTTGTTGTTGCCGTCCTGGGTGCGGGCGAACTCGTCGCCGGCCACCAGCATCGGCGTGCCTTGGGCCAGCAGCAGGGTGGCGAAGAAATTGCGCATCTGCCGATGGCGCAGCGCGTTGATCTCGGGATCGTCGGTGGGGCCTTCGGCGCCGTGGTTCCACGACAGGTTGTTGTTGCTGCCATCCTGATTGTCTTCGTCGTTTGCCTCGTTGTGCTTGTCGTTGTACGACACCAGATCGTTGAGGGTGAAGCCGTCGTGGGCGGTGACGAAATTGACCGATGAGTATGGCCGCCGACCACGTTGATTGAACATATCGCCCGAAGCGGTCAGGCGGCTGGCAAAGTCAGCCAGTTGGCCGTCGTCGCCTTTCCAGAAGGCGCGCACGGTGTCGCGGAACTTGTCGTTCCACTCGACCCAGCCCGGCGGAAAGTTGCCGACCTGATAACCGCCGGGGCCGCAGTCCCAGGGTTCGGCGATCAGTTTGACCTGGCGCAGCACCGGGTCCTGGCGGCAGGCCACGAGGAAACTGTGGCGCTCGTCGAAACCGTCGTGGTAACGCCCCAGAATGGTCGCCAGGTCGAAGCGGAAGCCGTCCACGTGCATTTCCGTGGCCCAGTAGCGCAGGGAGTCGGTGACCATTTGCAGTACGCAGGGGTGGCTCAGGTCCAGGGTGTTGCCGGTGCCGGAATCGTTGATATAGAAGCGCTTGTCATCGGGCTTGAGACGGTAGTAGGACGCGTTGTCGATGCCGCGCATGGACAGGGTCGGGCCTTGCTCGTTGCCCTCGGCGGTGTGGTTGTAGACCACGTCGAGGATCACCTCCAGATTGGCTTCGTGCAGGTGCGCGACCATTTCCTTGAATTCGGCGATCTTGCCGCTGGCCAGGTAACGCGGATCGGGGGCGAAGAACGCAATGCTGTTGTAGCCCCAGTAATTGGTCATGCCCTTGTGCAGCAGATGCTGGTCGTTGACGAAGGCGTGGATCGGCAGTAATTCCACAGTCGACACGCCGAGCTTGCGGATGTGCTCCACCACATCATCGACCATCAACCCGGCAAAGGTGCCGCGCAGGTTTTCGGGGACGGCGGGGTGGCGCATGCTGAAGCCGCGCACATGGGTTTCATAGATGATCGTCCTGTCCCACGGCACGCTGACCCGATGATCGTGGCCCCAGGTATGCGCCGGGTCGATGACCTTGCATTTGGGCACAAAGGGCGCGCTGTCCCGTTTATCGAAGCTGAGGTCAGCGTCGGGGTGGCCGATGGTGTAGCCGAACAGCGCTTCGGACCATTTCAGCTTGCCCACCAGTTGTTTGGCGTAGGGGTCGATCAGCAGTTTGTTGGGGTTGAAGCGATGGCCGTTGGCCGGGTCGTATGGACCGTAGACGCGATAGCCGTAGATCAGCCCCGGATGGGCGTCGGGCAGGTAGCCGTGGTAGATCTCGTCAGTGTATTCGGGCAGTTCGATGCGTTCGAGTTCCACCTCGCCGGCGTCGTCGAACAGGCACAGTTCAACCTTGGTGGCGTGGGCGGAAAACAGGGCGAAGTTGACTCCCAGTCCATCCCAGGTGGCACCCAGTGGAAAGGGCAGGCCTTCGCGGATTCGTGTGGTTTCGGCACGAGGGGCTGGCGCGGCGGCTTTCTTCGGACTGGTCATAGGTATTCCTTAAAGCGGCGGCAACCTGTAGGAGCAAGCCCGCTCCCACAGGGACCTGTGAGTTGCCACAGATTGCAGTTACACCACCAAACACTGTGTGAGCGGCGGTGCGGCGGTCCGACTTGCCCGCGAAGGGGCCTCAAGGCCTATTCAAACCGCTGGCGGTTTTCGCGCAGCCCGGGGCTTTTTCTCAGCGGCCTTTTCCCCCGGCGGGATCACCTTCGAAGCCGCCGCCGGTTTGGCCTTGGTTTTTGCCGCGGCGACCTTGGCATCGCCAGCCTTGCCATTGGCCGTTTTGCTGACCGGGGTTTTCGCAGCAGCCTTGACCGGCTTTTTCGGGGCCAGGGCTTCGGCTTCCGCCAGTTTGCACGCCATTTCCCAGTGACGGGCCTCCTGGCCTTCGGGTTTTCCTTCGGATTCCCAGATCTGATAGGCAAATTCGCGGATGCGTTTATCGTCGGTACTCATCGTAATGCTCCTGAACTGAATTCAAGTGTGGGCAGTTTGAAAAATGAGATTGACCGGGAAATCCCCCAGCGCGGCGCTGATCAGCAGCTCCCTGTGTTCTGTGACTGTGATGCGGGAAAAAAGTCCCTGCAGATGTTCGTCCGGGACGGTGAACGGCAGTTTGACCCGGGTATCGCCCCACAGCGGCGCGTGGACCTGTGGTTCGGCACCGTTTTCCAGCAGATCGGCACAACGTATCGGCACAATCACAATGGCGCGTTTCCCCTCCCGTTCACGGACAAATCCCAGCACTCGATGGGCCTCGCTGCCCACCACTTCCAAAGCCTGGCAGGTACCACGCCGAAACAGCTCGGCATGCTCGGCGCGCAGGCTCAGGGTGCGCGCAATCAAGGCTTGTTTGATGCGCCCGTCACGCCAGTTTTGCATCAAGTCCGGCAGGTCCACCGCTTGCTGCAGCGCCTGCTGGCGGCTGGCGTAATCCACGGGACGACGGTTGTCCGGGTCGACCAGGCTGAAGTCCCAGAACTCGTTGCCCTGATACAAGTCCGGTACACCGGGCACGGTCATGCGCAGCAAGGTTTGCGCCAATCCGTTGAGTGCGCCGGGGGCGGCAATCGAGCGGGCAGCCTTGGCCAGGGCCGTACGCAACAACTCGCCTTCGGGGCTGAGCAACAGACGCTGGATAAAGTCTTCGCTCGCTTGCTCGTAAGGGTCATTGGGCGCGTTCCAGCTACTTTGCAGTTTGGCTTCGCGCAGGGCCTTGCGTTGCCACTGCCAGAGGCGTTTTGCGTAGTCCTCAAGGGCCGGCGCATGATCGATCTCCAACGCCAGCGGCCAGCTGCCGATGATCGCCTGGTAGAGAATCAGTTCATCCCCCGTCGATGGCATTTGATCGTCGTTGCGCAAGGGCCGGGCGAGGGCGCGCCACAGGCCGATCTGGTCGGCGTACCAACTGCTGCGCTCGCTCAGTACCGCCAGCCGCGCCCGTGAATCTTCACCGCGCTTGTGGTCGTGGGTGGCGCTGGCCAGCAGATTGTCCGGGAAGGTGTCGAGGCGTTCGATACAGGCCTGATGAAAGTCGGCGACAGGTGCGCTGAACTGTTCGGTGTTGAAGCCAACGTCATTGCGCGAGAGCAGGACCGCCGAACGATAGAACGCGGTGTCTTCCACCGCTTTCGCCGCCGCCGGTGAGGTCAGTTGCTGGAAACGTACGCAGGCGTGCTTCAAGCGTTTGCGCTCGCGACCGGCCGGGCGCGAACGCCAGGGTTCACCGCCGAGCCATCCGGCCAGGCAGTCGAGCACCGGCCAGTCCTCTTCACCCAGGGTTTGGCGGGCGCCGTCCATGGCCTGACGGAAAAACGCCTCGCCCTGGGCCGACCGGCCAAGGGGACTGATGTAGGTGCGGTACACCGGGAAATGCACGATCAACGCCTGCAAGGCCCGGCGAATGGCGCCGAGGGTCAGGTCGCGGGTCATGAGGTTGTCCCGGGCCACTTGCAGCAAGGCCTGGGCAACGCTTTCGAAATCTCCGGCCAGGGAGCCGCTGAGGACTTGCTGGCGGGCCAGTTGAGCTTCCTGGCCGAAATCGGCGGACCGCTCGCTGTGACGATGCCAGAGTTCGGCCAGAGTCTGCGCGCCCCGTGGATCCTGTTGCAGTAGTGACAACTGGTTCATGAATTCGTAGCCGGTGGTGCCGTCCACCGACCAGTCGCGAGGCAGGGTTTCCCCTTCGCCCAGGATCTTTTCCACATAGATGGGCAGGTGCCGGCCCGCTGACAGGCTGTCGACCCGGCGGCGCAGCTTGCGGCAATAGCCTCGCGGGTCGGCGAGGCCGTCGATGTGGTCGATGCGCAACCCGTCGATCAGCCCTTCAGCCACCAGTTGGAAAATCTTCGCGTGGGTGGCTTCGAACACGGCGGGACGCTCGACCCGCAGTCCGCCGAGTTCATTGATATCGAAGAAGCGCCGCCAGTTGATGTCATCGGCGGCGGTGCGCCAACTGGCGAGGCGATAGCTCTGGCGTTCCAGCAGGTTGTGCAGGCGCCGGAAGCCTTCGCCGGTCAGTGAGTCGTAGTTGTTCAGGTGCTGCTCGATGGCGTGGGCCAGGGCCGGATCGTTGACCAGATCGCGAAGTTCCGCTTTCAGCGGCAGGGCCAGGCTGTGGGCGTCGGTCTGGTAGCTCAGGGTGCTGAAGCGATCGGCCAGGTTTTTCAGTTGTTCGGCCTGCTGTGTATCGAGCGGTGCATCGGTCCTGAGCAGTTCCCCGTAATCGCTGGGGCAAATCGGAAAGCGATGTTCGTAGTGCTCGACATGGAAGCTGCCGTGCCAGGCATCGAAGCGCAGGGGCAGGGTGCCGTCCTGCAACGCGACGCCGTAGTCGCTGCCCAGAAACGGCAGGAGCAACTGGCCTTCCATCAACGGGTCGGGTGAATGCCACTGGATGTCGAAAAACTCGCCGTAAGGGCTCAGGCGTCCCCACTCCAGCAAATCCAGCCACCAGGGATTGTCACCGCCGCCGACCGCCATGTGGTTGGAGACGACGTCGAGAATCAACCCCATGTTGTGCTCGTGCAGGGCGCTGACCAGGCTGCGCAGCGCCGCCTCTCCGCCCAGTTCCGGATTGACCCGGGTCGGGTCCACCACGTCATAACCATGCATCGACCCGGCGCGGGCACGCAACAGCGGGGAGGCGTAGACATGGCTGATGCCAAGACGGGAGAAATACGGCACCAGTGGCACCGCATCTTCAAGCGTGAAGCCTTTGTGAAATTGCAGGCGCAAGGTGGCGCGCAGTAGACGACTCGGTACCAGGGTCATCGATCACGCTCGGCCGCCTGGAGCCGCGCACAGGCGAGCAACTCCAGGCGTCGTGCGGCATCCGCTCCGTCGAGCAGGGCTTCGCTGTAACCGGGCAAGCGCCGCGACCAGTTGGGGTGGGAGTCGATGGTGCCGGGCAGGTTGGCTTGCTGTTCGACACCAAGGGCGTCTTCCAGGGGCAGCAGCACCAAGGGGGCCCGGGTATGACCGAGGAAGCGCACGCTGGCATCGAGCACCTGGTCGGTTTCGTGGGACTCTTCACGGAAGTTCTGCGGGTCCTGGCTCAACGCCCGGCGCAGGCCTTCGCGCTCGCGTTCGCGGTGCTGGCGCCATTCGATTTCACCACTGGCATCGAGCAAGCCGAGCCGGGCGTTCCAGTCGATATCGCGGCCATGCCACCAGCCGTTGAGGGTCGGCAGGTCATGGGTGCTGGTGGTGGCCAGGGCGTTGTCCGGCCAGTCGAGGATCGGCTTGAAATGCGTGTTGTCCTGTTCGAACAGCAATACCCGCATGCCCAGCATCGAGCGGGCGATGAGTTTTTCCCGCAGGCCGTCCGGCACGGTGCCGAGGTCTTCGCCCAGGACGATGGCCTGGTGACGATGGGATTCCAGGGTCAGCAGGCGCAGCAGATCGTCCACCGGGTAATACAGGTAGGCGCCGTCCGCTGGCGGCGATCCATTGGGGATTACCCACAGACGCTGCAAGCCCATGACGTGATCGATGCGCAAGCCACCGGAGTGGGCGAAATTGGCCCGCAACATTTCGATGAAGGCCCGGAAACCATTGCGCACCAGGCCTTCAGGGGAGAATGCGGAAATCCCCCAGCCTTGGCCCGTGCGGTTGAGAATGTCCGGCGGCGCACCGACGGTGAGGGACGCGAGCAGTTCGTCCTGACGGCTCCAGGCCTGGCTGCCGCCACCATCGGCGCCAACGGCCAGGTCGGCGATCAGGCCGATACTCATGCCGCTGGCGCGGGCGGCGGTTTGCGCGCGCTCCAGGCAGCGCGTGATCAGCCACTGGCAGAAGGCGAAGAAGCCGATGCGCCCGGCATTCTCTTCGGCGAATGCCGCCAGTTCGGCGCTGCGCGGATTGCGCCAGGGTTCAGGCCACTGCCGCCAGTCGAGGTGTTCACCCCGGGCGGCGCGCGCCTCCTGGATGGCTTCGAAGCGACAGTGGTTTTCCAGCGCTTCGCCGGCGGCGTGACGAAAACTGCTGAAGTCTTCGTGCAAAGGATGTTCGCCCTGGACGAAACCTTCGTACAGCGACTGCAACAGCCGATGCTTGGCTTCGGCGGCGGCCGGCCAGTCAATCAGCGGTCGCTCTTCCAGCGCCTTGAGTTCAATGGCCAGCCCGGTTGCATCGATGGCGGTGCGCAGTGCGCGTTCGCCGAGAATGGTGCCCGGGGCGCAGTAAAGGCTGTTGAGAAATAAGCGGCTGGACGGCGAATAGGGGCTGTAGCGTTGGGTGTCACTGGAAAACATCGCATGCAGCGGGCTGATCGCCAGCGCCTCGGCGCCACGCTCGCCGGCCACCCGGGCGAGGTCCTCCAGCGCCTGGGTGTCACCAAACCCGCCATCGCCGGGGCGGCGCAATCCATACAATTGCACACTCAGGCCCCAGGCACGGGGGATGGGGTTGTCCACGGCATCGGCCACGCTGTAGCAACGGGCCGGGGCTACGGCCAGGGTGAAGCTTTGTCCGTCGATGCTGACCTGTTGATAGCCGACCGGTACCAGCCCCGGTAGCACCGCGTTGGCGTCCAGTTTCAGGTCGAGCCGCGAACCGTCTTCGAGGTGGATTTCGCAAGGGGTCCCGGGCTCGAAAAAACGCGCCAGGTCCAGGCCCTTCCCGACATCGGCGGTGATCAATGGCGGCAAGTGATGGGTCTGTTGCACCTCTTGCAGTTCCAGCAGGCTGGCGTCGATTTCCTGGGCGCTGCCGGCCGGGTGGCCAAGGCCGGTCAGCACATTGCGCAACACGGACGGCGCGACTTTTTGCGGGCGGCCGTTGGCGTCGAGCCAATCGACTGCGAGACCGGCACGGCTGGCCAGGATTTCCAGTTGCGCATCACTCATGGACGCTCTCCAAACGGGGTAGCAAAGGGGGCTGCGGCGGCGAGGCTGACGAGCGCGCAATACGGGGCAAGGGTGTTTGGGGCCGGCAGGTCGGCGCCCTGTGGCGGGTATTCGAACAAGCGCGTGGCACCGGTCTGTGAGGTGTGGACTACGGGGCTGGCGCTGAGGTTCAGGTCAATGCGCAGCTGGCTGCCATCGCCCAGGCGCCAGGTTGCACTGACCGCGGCTTCACCCAGCACATCGGTGCCCAGTGCCCGGGCGCCCGGCAGGCGCGGGATGATGTGCCGGTGACGGATCTGCAACAGTCGTCGATACAGGTCGTGCATCTCGCAATGGCCGGTCGATGGCAGGACTGGGCGGGACGCTGCAAATGTCTGCGGATCGTTCGGGTCCGGAATGTGTTCGCGCAGGATCGGGTCGGCAAAGGCGCTGAGCGCCGCGAACTCATTGCGCCGGCCGTCGCGAACCTGCCTGGCCAATTCACCGTGATGGCTGGTGAAAAACAGGAAGGGTTGCTCGACGGCAAATTCGTCGCCCATGAACAGCAGCGGAATCATCGGCGACAACAGCAGCAACACCG
The DNA here is from genome assembly GCF_047345015.1 of Pseudomonas monachiensis. NCBI lineage: Bacteria > Pseudomonadati > Pseudomonadota > Gammaproteobacteria > Pseudomonadales > Pseudomonadaceae > Pseudomonas > Pseudomonas monachiensis. The sequence goes on along the minus strand of NZ_CP178857.1, from coordinate 3,188,034 downwards.
TGGCGGCCCGCAGCGCTTGCGGGTGGGCGAGTTGATGCAGGCGCTCGCCGAAGGCCCGGTTGCCGATCTGGTCATGGTTCTGCAAAAACAGGATGAATGCACTGGGCGGAAGATGTCCGCTGGGTTCGCCCCGCGCCACACCATGGCGATTGAGATGGCCCTGGAACACGAAGCCCTGGCTCAGGCAGCGCGCCAGTTGTTCGGTGGGGTTTTGCGCGTAGTCGGCGTAATAGGCGTCGGTTTCGCCGGTCAGCAACACATGCAGGGCGTTGTGGCCGTCATCGTTCCACTGCGCGTCGTAACCCTGTTCGAGCAGGCTGGCCTGGTTATGTTCGTTCTCCACCATCAGCCACACATGCCGCGCCGGTCCCGTCTGCTGGCGCACCCGTCGTGCCAGTTCCTGGATGAAATCCGGGTCTTCGATGGCGTGCACCGCGTCCAGGCGCAAACCGTCGAAACGGTACTCCAGCAGCCACATCAAGGCGTTTTCGATGAAGAAGTCCCGTACTTCGCGACGGCGCAAGTCGATGGCCGCGCCCCACGGCGTGTGTTTGTCTTCGCGAAAAAAGCCCTTGGCATAACGATGCAGGTAATTGCCGTCCGGGCCGAAGTGGTTGTAGACCACGTCGAGGATCACCGCCAGGCCGTGGCCATGGGCGGTGTCGATCAAGTGCTTGAGCTGCTCGGGGGAGCCGTATGACGCCTGGGGCGCGTAGGGCAGGACGCCGTCATAACCCCAATTGCGTTCGCCGGGAAACTGCGCGACAGGCATCAGTTCGATCGCGGTGACGCCCAGTTCGACCAGCCGCGCCAGATGCTGCTCGACGGCGCTGAAGCCGCCGAGCGCACCGACATGCAGTTCGTAGATCACCGCTTCGTTCCACGGCCGTCCCAGCCAGGCGGCGTGTTGCCAGGCATAGGCCAGCGGATCGACCACCACGCTGTGCCGGTCGATGTCGCCGGCCTGGGCACGGGAGGCCGGGTCGGGCACTTCCAGTTCGCCGTCGATGCTGTAGCGGTAACGCGTGCCCGCCGCGCATCGGATGTTGCTCACGAACCAGCCGTCGGCCTGGGGCAGCAACGGCAAGGACTGTCCATTTTCCAGTTCGACACTGACGTAGTACGCATCTGGCGCCCACAACGCGAATCGCGTGTGCTCTGCGTCCAGCATGATTGCGCCGTGGGGCCAGGTCTCAAGGGTCCGTAACGGCATCTTCAAAGCCTCTTACTGTTTGTGCGATTTCCCCAATGCCTTGGCCACAAGCTGTTCGTAGAGCTCGGCGTAGGGTTCGACCGCCTTGCACCAGTTGAACGGCGCCGCCATGGCCCGGCAGCGCATGGCGTGCAGCAGGCCGGGAAAGGCGAACACCTTGAACGCGCGGCTCAGGGCTTCCTGATAGCTCTGCACCGTGGATTCATCGAACAGGAAACCGGTCACGCCGTTTTCGATGGTGTCGGCAAGACCGCCGGTGTTGCGTGCCACCGGCAACGAGCCGAAGCGCTGGGCGTACATCTGGCTCAGGCCGCATGGCTCGTATCGCGAAGGCATCAGCAGGAAGTCGCTGCCGGCAAACATGCGCCGGGCGTCGGTTTCGTTGAAGCCGATGCGCACGCCGATCTGCCCGGGGAAGCGCAGGGCCAGTTCACGCATGGCCTGTTCTTCTTCCGGCTCGCCGCGACCGATGATCGCGATCTGCCCGCCATTTTTGACGATGTACTCGGACACCGCCTCTGTCAGGTCCAGGCCTTTCTGATAAACCAGGCGCGAAACCACGGCGAACAGCGGTCCTTCGGAGTCTTTCAGGCCGAACAGTTCGCGGACATGGGCGGCGTTCACGGCCTTGCCATCCCAGTCGCCGATGTCGAACGGGCAGAACAGGTGCGGGTCGGTCGCCGAATCCCAGCTTTCATCGATGCCGTTGGGGATGCCACTGAGCAGGCCTTGCTGGGTCTTGGCGGCGAGGAAACCGTCCAGGCCGCAGCCGAAATCCGGGGTGGTGATTTCCTGGGCGTAGGTCGCGCTGACCGTGGTGATGTGGCTCGAATAGGCCATGCCGGCCTTGAGGAACGACATTTTGCCGTAGAACTCCATGCCTTCCTGTTGCAGCGCGTGTTGGGGAATGCCCAGTTCGGGGCACGAGCCCAGGCTGGTCACACCTTGATAGGCCAGGTTGTGGATGGTGAAAAGCGTCGGTGTGCGCTGCCCACGCCAGTGCATGTAGGCAGGGGCCAGGCCGGCGGGCCAGTCGTGGGCGTGCACCAGGTCCGGGCACCAGTGGATCTGCGCGAGGTTGGCGGCAATATCAGCCGCCGCCAGGCCCAGGCGGGCGAAACGGATATGGTTATCCGGCCAGTCGCGGCCGTTGTTGGCGCCGTAGGGTGAACCTTCGCGCTCGTAGAGTTCGGGGCAGATCAACACGTAAATGACCAGGCCATCGGGCATGTCCATGCGCCCGATCTTGCACGGTGGCAACGCAGCATGGCCGCCAAGCTCACCGATGATATGAATGGGGTTCTCGCTGTGCAGCACTTGCGGGTAACCGGGGATCAACACCCGTACATCGTGCAGATGGGCCATGGCCCGCGGCAGTGCTGCGGAAACATCGCCCAGGCCACCGGTTTTCACCAGGTCGGCAATTTCCGAGGTGACGAACAGGACTTTCTTACGGTTTGGATTCTGGTTGGCTGCCGGGGTCAGCGTCCTGGTGCCTGGAACGCTGGCGGGTTGGGTGTTTGCGGCAGTTACGGCGCTCGATTCGCCGACCTGATGAGCACGCTCTCCCTGTATTTCCAAAGCCGTACTGATCATATGAATCTCCCGTGTTGTTGATCTAATTCTTAGGTCTGGCAAACGGTGTTTCATGGCCATTTCCCGTGGCCGGCGCAAACGCGCTGCGCATCAGTGAGCAAGCGCTGCCCAATGCGTCGAGTCGAAGCAAAAGGGTTGAATCAGCCGTTGCAAAGATTGCACCAGTCGCAACGCACCTTCTTGTCAGAGGACCGATCGGGATTGGAAAAAGTTTCGACTATTTTTCCATTTTGTGACCGACCGGTTTCGCATTGAGAAAGTGAGTCTAGGCCAGAACTTAGAGCGGTAAAGGGCAGATGGCAAAATTGTTCGACAATCGGTTTGTAGCGGGACGGACGTGCCTGATCGAGGTGCAAACGCCCCGACGAAGTGCATGTTTTTTTGCGTTCGGGCCTCAAAAAGTCACTGGGCAGTCATATAAATGTGCGACGTGATATATCAGGCGCGCACTATTGTGGTGCGTGTTTTTTGAGTCCCGCATTTGGCCAAACCACTGCCTTACTGCCCACCTTGATGCCTTGTTATAGTTCGGACCTCATTTTTGCCCGCAAAAGGATCATTGGCATGTCTCAGTACACTGCGTTCAACGTCGAACTGGTCGATAAAATCGCCCATGTGCAGATCAACCGCCCGGAGAAGATCAACTCGATGAACGCGGCGTTCTGGAGCGAGATCGTCGAGATCTTCCAGTGGATCGACGACACCGATGAAGTGCGGGTGGTGGTCCTCAGCGGAGCAGGCAAGCATTTCTCCTCGGGGATCGACCTGATGATGCTGGCCGGCGTGGCCAATGAACTGGGCAAGGACGTGGGACGCAACGCGCGCCTGTTGCGGCGCAAGATCCTCACCCTGCAAGCTTCGTTCAATGCCGTCGATAACTGCCGCAAACCGGTGCTTGCGGCCATTCAGGGTTACTGCCTGGGGGGCGCCATCGACCTGATCGCCGCGTGCGACATGCGTTATGCCGCCGAGGACGCACAGTTTTCGATCAAGGAAATCGACATCGGTATGGCCGCCGACGTTGGCACGCTGCAACGCTTGCCGCGAATCATCGGTGACGGCATGCTGCGCGAACTGGCTTACACTGGTCGCACTTTTGGCGCCGATGAAGCGCGGAGCATGGGCCTGGTCAATCGCGTCTACAGCGACAGCGCCAGCCTGCTCGACGGCGTCATGGGTATTGCCCGGGAAATCGCCGGCAAGTCACCGATCGCGGTCACCGGCACCAAGGAGATGATCAGCTACATGCGTGACCATCGCATCGATGACGGCCTCGAATACATCGCCACCTGGAACGCCGCCATGTTGCAATCCACCGATCTGCGCGTGGCCATGGCCGCCCATATGAGCAAACAGAAACCCGAATTTCTGGATTGATTAACCATGATTCCTCGCTGGACCACCGCAGTACTGGACACCGATCAACCCGGCGGCTGGGCCATCGCGCGCAGCCCCGAAGGCTTTCTGTTCGATGACAACGGCGCACTGTTCGCGCGCGAATGGCTGAAACGTCAGGACCTGTCGATTCTGGCCGAGCATGGCATCGGTCACCTCGATGGCGAGCCGGTCTATCTGCTGGAGTTGCGCAGCCACAGCGAAGTGCCGGGTTGCAACTGGAAAGGCCTGCGGGCGTTCATGCTCGAAGGCGATCACACGCTGTACAAGGTGCTCGGTTACGCCGCGCAGATCGGCACCTGGGCCCGGGAGCACCGCTTTTGCGGTAACTGCGGTCAGGCCATGACCCAGGTGCCGCGCGAGCGCGCGATGTATTGCCAGCCATGTGATCTGCGCAGCTACCCACGGATTTCGCCGAGCATGATTGTCCTGGTGACTCGAGGCGATGAAGTGCTGTTGGCACGTTCACCGCGTTTTGTCAGCGGTGTCTACAGCACATTGGCGGGGTTCGCCGAACCGGGCGAATCGGCCGAGGACTGCCTGATTCGCGAGGTTCGCGAAGAGGTGAGCATCGAGGTCAGGAACATCCAGTACATGGGCAGCCAGTGCTGGCCGTTCCCGCACTCGATGATGCTTGGCTTTCACGCCGAATATGCCGGTGGCGAGATCGTCTGTCAGGAAGACGAGATCGAGGACGCCCAGTGGTTCAACGTGCACGAGCTGCCGCCGTTGCCGGCGTCACGCTCGATTGCCCGTTACCTGATCGACGTCTATGTGGCGCGGCGCTTAGGCCACGCTGAACCAGTGCTGCCAGGCTAGGCGCACGGTCAGGCCCAGCACCACGGTGATGAACACCGGGCGAATGAATTTCGCGCCGCCGCTGATGGCGGTGCGAGCGCCGAAGAAGGCGCCGACCATCAACGATGAGCCCATGCACAGGCCGATGACCCAATCCACCTGACCGGAAAAGATGAAGATCGATAGTGCCGCCGCGTTGCTGACGAAGTTCATGCTGCGCGCCACGCCGCTGGCCTTCACCAGGTCGATGGGGTAGAGCAGCAGGCTGCTCACGGTCCAGAACGCACCCGTGCCGGGACCGGCCACGCCGTCATAGAAGCCGAGGCTGAAGCCTTGGGTCGACTGCCACTTTTTCTTGATCGGTGCGTTGCTATCCAGCGGCGCTTTCGGCGTGCCGCCAAACAAGAGATAGACACCGCAAGCGAAAACGATCACCGGCAGCATTTTGTTCAGCCATTCCGCCGGCAGGTAATGGGCGACCACGGCACCGGTCAGCGCGCCGACCAGAGTGCCGACGATGGCGTGGACCCATTGCGCGGGGTGGAACAACTTGCGGCGGTAGAAGGTGAAACTGGCAATGGCCGAGCCGAAGGTCGAACTGAGTTTGTTGGTGCCCAGCACCAGGTGCGGCGGCAGGCCGGCGGTCAGCAAGGCAGGAGTGGTCAACAGCCCACCGCCACCGGCGATGGCGTCGATGAAACCGGCAACAAAAGCGACAAGGGCCAGGATGGCCAGGGTGGAGAGGTCAACGCTAAGTTCGAAAGGCATGGGATCGGCTTAATCGGCGGGTGCAGAAAGGGCTGCGGGGAAGGGGCGACATGTTACCCACACTAACAACACAACACCAATGTGGGAGCGGGCTTGCTCGCGAAGAGGCCGCCAGATCCAGCATAAATGTTGGCTGACACACCGCTTTCGCGAGCAAGCCCGCTCCCACAGGGTTTAGCGTGAAGCTGAATTACAAGCCCAGATCCGACAGCCCCGGATGATCGTCAGGCCGACGCCCCAGAGGCCAGTGGAACTTGCGCTCGCTTTCCTTGATCGGCATGTCGTTGATGCAGGCGAAGCGGCGGGCCATCAGGCCGTCCTCGTTGAACTCCCAGTTTTCGTTGCCGTAGGAGCGGAACCAGTTACCTGAGTCGTCGTGCCATTCATAGGCATAACGCACGGCAATGCGATTGTCGGTAAATGCCCAGAGCTCCTTGATCAGCCGGTAGTTCAGTTCCCTGGCCCATTTGCGGGTCAGGAAGCCCTTGGCCTCTTCGCGGTTGTGGGCGAACTCGGCGCGGTTGCGCCATTGGGTGTCCAGGGTGTAGGCCAGGGACACACGCTCGGGGTCGCGGGAGTTCCAGCCGTCTTCGGCCAGGCGAACTTTTTCAATGGCCGATTCACGGGTGAATGGGGGTAATGGCGGACGAACTTCGGCGTTAGACATTTCAAGTCTCCGTATCAAGTTAAAGTTCAAACAATTGTCGAGCTTGATCAGGTTGCTACAGGTCCAATAACTTTCGCGCCAAGCATTGCGCATTATCGGCGGCACTGTGATCACCCATTACAAGCGCCACGGTAATGGCACCGTCGATCAGGATCAGCAGCTGTCTGGCCAGCAGTTGCGGATCCTCGGCGCCATGTTCGGTACACAGCTCGCACAGGTAGTCGAGCAGCTTCTGTTTATGTTCTTTGGCGACCAGGCGCACCGGGTCTTGCGGGTCGCCGGTTTCGCCGCTGGTGTTGATGAAGGCGCAGCCGCGGAAACCTTCGCAGGCGAACCACGACTTGAGAACGGTAAACAGGTTGAGCAGTCGCTCGGCCGGGGTTTGTGCCTGGCCGACTGCGCCTCTGTACCAGTGCATCCAGCGCTGGTCGCGGCGTTGCAGGGCCGCCACAACCAGTTCGTCCTTGTTGGCGAAGTAGCGGTAGACGCTTTTTCTGGAGACGCCGGCGGTTTTCACCAGAAGATCCATGCCAGTGGCGGCTATGCCACTTTTGTAGATCAACTTTTCGGTGACATCCAGAATGATGTCGCGTGTGTCGTTGCTAGTGATTTCGTTCATGTGACAAACAGTAGAACGATCGTTCTCCATGGTCAATCGATATTTTTCTAGTGCCTGATAAATGGTCTTCGCGAGCAGGCTCGCTCCCACATGGGAATGCATTCAGCCAGTGAGAGCGAGCCTGCTCGCGAAGGGGACATTACAGACGGTAACAAGACCCGAACCTTTGCATGGTGTAAGCTCATGGGTTCTTCGGATTCGACCCATTGCGAGCCCTATGCCGTCGCTTTTCAAACGCTCCCTGCTGCCCAAGTTGCGCAGTTTTCCGCTGACGGCCGATGCCGTCAGCGTCCTCGCCGGCGCTGCCGAATTCCGTCGTTGCCTGCTGGAGAAAATTGCCAGCGCGACCCGGCGTATCTACATCGTTGCGCTGTACCTGCAACAGGATGAAGCCGGCCAGGAAATACTCGATGCCTTGCACGCGGCCAAACTGGCGCGTCCGGAACTGGACGTGGTGGTGGTCGTCGACTGGCTGCGCGCCCAGCGCGGCCTTATCGGTGCCGGCAAGCAGCCGGGAAACTCCGCGTGGTATCAGGAAGTGACCCGTACCCATGCCAGCGAAGTGCCGATCTACGGCGTCCCGGTACAAACCCGCGAGCTGTTCGGTGTGTTGCACCTTAAAGGCTTCGTGATCGATGACTGGGTGATCTACAGCGGCGCGAGCCTGAACAACGTCTATCTGCACAAGTTCGACAAGTACCGCTACGACCGCTATCACCTGTTGCACAATCGTGAACTGGCCGATTCGATGCAGCACCTGGTGCAGCACGGCCTGGTGGCGTCCAAGGCGGTGCACCGCCTCGACCTGCCGAACCTGCCGACCACCCGCAGCCTGCGCAATGACATTGGTGACCTGCGCAGCCGCCTCAAGCACGCGGCGTACGACACCACGCAGGGCACCACCGACAGGACCGGTTTGTCCGTCAGCCCGCTGCTTGGCGTCGGCAAGAACAATCCGTTGAACCGGGTGATCTGCGAACTGATCGCCAGCGCCCAGCAGCAACTGACCATTTGCACGCCGTACTTCAACCTGCCGCTGACGATCATCCGCGAGATCAACCGCGCACTGGCCCGTGGGGTGAAGATCGACATTGTGGTCGGCGACAAGACGGCCAACGATTTCTACATTCCGCCGAGCGAACCCTTCCGGGTCATTTCGGCGCTGCCGTACCTGTACGAAATCAGCTTGCGCCGGTTTGCCAAGCGTCATCAACGCAACATAAACAGCGGGCAGTTGAACCTGCACCTGTGGCGAGATGGCGACAACACCTATCACCTCAAGGGCATGTGGATCGACCGGCGCTATACCTTGCTGACCGGCAACAACCTCAACCCGCGGGCGTTTCGACTCGATCTGGAAAACGCCTTGTTGATCGATGACCCCCATGGCGAACTGCTGGAACCGCGTGGCAAAGAGCTGGCGGAGATCTTCCAGCACACCCGGCGCATCGAGCACTTCCAGAACCTGGAAACCCTGGCCGAGTACCCGGCGGGCGTGGCCAAGTTCCTCAAGCGCGTGAGCCGTGTGCGGATAGAGCGGTTGCTTTACCGCATCCTGTAAACCCGGTGGGTCTCAGAAAAGCGATCGCGAGCAAGCTCGCTCCCACAGGGTTATTCGATCAGCGTTCAGCGGGTGGTTTCGGCTAATATGCCCCCACTCGAACAAGAACAGGGCTTGCCGCGATCCATGTCGGAAAAAGACACCATCTCCATTCAACTGGTGCGTGAAGCACTGTTGCAAAGCTGCGCGCCGGGCATCGCCACGGACGAGGTGTTGAGCAAAGTCGGCATCGACCCGCAACTGTTGGGCAGCACCGACGCCCGTGTTCCGGCCACGGCTTATGCGCGCCTGTGGCGGTTGCTGGCACGGCGCGGCGATGATGAGTTCTTTGGCATGGACTTGCGCAAACTGAAATCCGGCAGCTTCGCGTTCCTGTGTCGCAGTGCCATGCTCCAGCCCAACGTGGCGGCCGGAGTGGCCAGTGGCCTGGAGTTTCTGTCGTTGATCCTCGAGCACCTGCCGGCGCAGTTGGTGCGTCAGCAAAGCCTGGCGGAAATCGTCCTGCTGGAGGACGACAAGGACCCGCGCCGGGCCTTCACCTATTTCACTTACTGGATGATCGTGCATGGCGTTGCCTGCTGGCTGGCAGGGCGGCGGATTCCGATCCTGGCCATCGAACTGCGCTGTTCGAAACCGGATTTCTGCGATGACTATCAGGTGATGTTTTCCGAGAACCTGCGCTTCAACCGCCCACGCACGCGGATGATTTTCTCCGCCGATTGCCTGGACCTGCCCATCAAGCGCAGCCCTGAGGAACTCGAGCGATTCCTGGCCCGTGCGCCGGCGAACATTCTGGTGAAGTACCGCGATCCGCAGAGCCTGGCCAGTCGCATCAAACACGACCTGCGCCACCTGCCGGCCGAACACTGGCCGGAAACCGAAGCCCTGGCGCAACGCCTGTGCATGTCGGCCTCGACCTTGCGCCGCCGACTGGCCGAGGAAGGGCAAACCTACCAGGGCCTCAAGGATGGCGTGCGCAAGGAACTGGCGATCGTCTGGCTGGCGGAGCCGGCGATCAGCTTCAGCGAAATCGCCACGCGGCTGGGGTTCGCTGACGTCAGTTCGTTCTACAAGGCGTTTCGCAAGTGGTCGGGGTCGAATCCGGGGCATTACCGCAGCCTGATTCTCAATGATACCGAGTAAGTCAGCAGCGCAATGACCGTATATTCCCGAGCTGTTAACGGCTGCCGGTGGTAGGCCCTGGCAGATTGAGGGTGCCACTGTCGACGAAACGCATCGTGTTGAACACCCCACCCGAGAGCTTGCCTCGCAGGACGTAGGGCATGTTGTTCAGCGTTTTCATCTGGCTGATGCCATAGGTCTGGCGGATCACCGAAAACGCCGAAACACTGACCGGCACGGTGACGATGGTGTCGGAAAAACGTCCGATCGTACCCTGCACATCGGTGACGCCAGAGGCGAAGGGCTGGCCATTGATGTCCAGGTCCAGGGCAACGCCGCTGTAGGTGAGGGTGTAGTCATTGGGGTTCTGCACGCGGATTCTCACGGCAAAGCGCACTTCCATGCCTTCGCCTTGCAGGGGGTCGACACCCACGACGTTGATTTTCAACGGGTCTCGATTGGGCAAGGAGGAGCAGGCGCCCAGACAGAGCAGGAGGGAAATCAGGACCGCATGGAGGCTGCGCATGGACGTGCTCTCATCTGAAAAAGACTGAACCGCCAGCGGCTCAGCCCTTGAGCCCGACTAGTGGTTCGACTGTGCGACCATCGCAGGCTTTGCGGGTTCATCCCTGGCGGTCACATCGGGGTTCTGCATCACCTGAAGCACGGAGGCCTCCGGATCGAATTCGTCCTCTTCCAGTTCGATGAACTCTTCGGGCAGGAAGATATTAAGAACGATAGCGCACAGCGCGCCGACGGTGATGGGCGATTCGAAAATGTTGTGCAGGGCCTTGGGCAGTTCACGCAAGACTTCCGGCACGGCGGCCACGCCCAGGCCCATGCCGATGGAAATCGCCACGATCAGCATGTTGCGCCGATGCAGGCCGGCCTCGGCGAGAATCTTGATCCCGGCCACCGCGACGGTGCCGAACATCACCAGTTCGGCGCCGCCGAGCACCGGTTTCGGCATCAGTTGCAGTACCGCGCCGATCATCGGGAACAGGCCAAGCACCACCAGCAATCCGGCAATGAAAAACGCCACGTAACGGCTGGCCACACCGGTGAGCTGGATCACCCCGTTGTTCTGGGCGAAGGTCACCATCGGCATGCTGTTGAACACCGCGGCCATGGCCGAGTTGAGGCCATCGGCGAGCAGGCCGGACTTGATCCGGCGAATGTACACTGGGCCCTTGACCGGTTGCCGGGAGATCATCGAGTTGGCCGTGAGGTCGCCCGCGGCCTCCAGCGGCGACACCAGGAAGATCACCGCCACCGGAATGAACGCCACCCAATCGAAGGAGAACCCGTACTTGAAGGGTACCGGTACGCTCATCAGCGGCACTTCAGGCAGGCTGTTGAAATCCACCTGGCCCATGAGCCATGCCACCCCGTAGCCCAGGGTCAGGCCGATGACAATCGCCCCCAGGCGCAGAAACGGCACATCCACCCGGTTCAACACCACGATGGTGCCCAGCACCAGCGCCGCCAGGGCCAGGTGACTGGCCGCCCCAAGATCCGGGGCGCCGAAGCCGCCGGCGATGTCGGTCATCGCCACCTTGATCAGCGACAAACCCATCAGCGTGATGATGGTTCCGGTCACCACCGGGGTGATCAGCATGCGCAGTTTGCCGATGAACTGGCTTAACACCACCTCGATGAACGCGGCAAAGAAGCACACGCCGAAGATGGTCGAGAGAATCTCATCGGTGCCGCCACCCCGGGCCTTGACCATGAAGCCGGCGCTGAGAATCACACTGATGAACGAGAAACTGGTGCCTTGCAGGCACAACAGGCCCGAGCCCACCGGACCGAAGCGCCGCGCCTGCACGAAGGTGCCCAGGCCGGAGACGAACAGTGCCATGCTGATCAGGTAGGGAATTTCGCTTTGCAGGCCCAGGGCGCTGCCCATGATCAGCGTCGGGGTGATGATGCCGACGAAGCTCGCCAGGACGTGTTGCAGGGCGGCAAAGACGGTGGCGGTCAGATGCGGGCGGTCATCGAGGCCGTAGATCAGATCGCTGTGGCGTGGAGCGGGGGCTTTTTCGGAGGCGGTCATGGTGGTTTGCGTGCCAGAAGGCGGGCCGGGTCAGAAAATGGAGGCGCAGGATGCCAGAACCGCCCGGCCACGGCAAAAGAACCTCCAAAACAGCGACTTACAGTCGTGGGGCGAGCACTTCGCCCACACTGCGGCGTTTGGCGTGCAGTTGGCTGGCCTGGATCAACTGTTCGAGGTCTTCGGGCGTGACGTCATAGAACGCTTCCATGTCGGCCAACGCCAGTTTCAGGTCTTCGGCGGTGATGGCCTGACGGTCGACCGGCGGATGATCGGCAGGAATCCTGGCCACCGGTTCGCTGGCGCTCTTGGGGTAACGAACACGGGTCAGGTTGTTGTAGATCAGGGCGCAGAGCAGCATCGTCGCCGCGCTGAGCATCACCGGCCCAATGGCTTTCCAGTCCATGGCAATGGTTGCCGGATCGGCCAGCACCAGGGTCAGGGCCAATGCACCGGCCGGTGGATGCAGGCACCGCAGCCAGCACATCAGGATCAACGCCATGCCCGCCGCCAGGCAAGCGCTACCCAAGGTTCGTCCCAACACATGGGCCACCAGCAGGGCAATCACCCCGGCGCTCAAGTAACCGCCGAGAATCGACCAGGGCTGGGCGAGCGCGCCCGAAGACACGGCAAACAACAGCACCGCCGAGGCCCCCAGCGGGCCGATCAGGTGCTGGGCCACCTCGATGCCGAACACCTGGCTACAGAGCCACACACTCATCAGTGTCCCCAAGGCCATGCCGATGGCGGCGCGGCTCCATTCGGTGGGGCGGGTGTTGATGGCGGCAGGCAACCAGCGAGCAAGCATTCCGAGAAAACTCCGGCAGAAAAAATCGAGGTAAAAAAAGGGCTTAGCTGGGGAACCCAGAAAGCCCTTGAAGTCGTTCCAACTGTTGGGGGAGGAACGCACACAGTGTGCCGTTCAATTAAGTTACTGACAAATTCATATTAATGAGCTTTGAGTGCATTAATTTTGTTGTAATTTTCTCCGTCGGCCGCTTATGTAGCACAGCAAACCACCCAGGGCCGCGAGTGCACTCAAGGCATAAAACATCGTCGGCGCGGGGGTGTGCATCAACATGAAGCCGCAAATCACCGGGCTCAGCGCGCCGCCAAGGGCAGCGAGGTTTTGCGCACCGTAGTAGCTGCCGCGCAGATCTTCCGGCGCCAGGGTGTCGACGAACAGAAACTCGGCCGGGTAAATGATGATTTCACCGAGGGTGAAGATGAACATCGCCACGCACCAGCTCACCAGACTGTCCGCCACGCTGAAGCCGATCAGCCCGAGGATGAACAGGCCGGTGCCGGCCACGATCCATTGGCGCAGTTGCTCACGCTTGAGAAAACGCCCGATCTGGTATTGCAGCAGGATCACGCTGATGGCGTTGCAGGCGAGCAGGGCAGCCATGATTTCCATGGTGTGTTGGGGGTCGCTGGTCACCAGCAGGTACTGCGACAGGTAAAAGGTAAACCGTCCGTGCACCACGGTGCTGAGCAGGCAACCGGCGGTGAACATGATCAGCGTGCGATCGTTTTTCAGGGTGATCAGGGTTTTGAGGAAACTCTGCGCCTGGCCGGTGACAGATGAACTCGCCGGGTCCTTTGCGATCCCGGTCATCAGGAAAATACTGAAAAAAGCGATGGCCGCCGCGATCAGGAAAGGTGCACTGGCAAAGGCCCCGGCAATCAGCACACCGAACATCGGCCCGACGGCGTAGCCGATGTTGGTCAGCGTATAGCTCAAGGAAAACGCCTTGGCGCGCTGGCCCACCGGGAGGTTGTCGCTGAGGATCGCTTTTGAACCGATGAGGAACAGCGATGAAGCGGTTTCGGTGACGATCAGGGTGATCGTGGTCAGGTAGAGGTTTTCAGCAAAGGTCAGCAACACCAGGCCGACCGCGCTGGACGCCATCGAGAGAATCAGCAACCGGCGTTTTTCGAAGCGATCGATGATGTAGCCGCCATACAGGGAGAGCAGGGTGGCGATGAACACTGCAATGCCGAGCAGCAAGCCAACATCCTGCTGGTTGAGGCCCAGCTTGTCGCTGACGAACAGTGTGAGCAACGGGCTGGTGATGGCGCGGCTGACGACGATGGTCAGCGAGCAGATCAGCAGGCGGCGAATGAGGGGGGAGTAGCTGGTCACGGCGCGAATATCCTTATTCGAGCGGGTCGGCATCAGCCCGGTCGTGAGCGCTACTTTAGCAGTCGGCCCCCCTGTCGTTGCTACGGGATTTACTTAAGGTGCAGGAGTACGAAATCATTCTTGTCGAACCGCCCGCTCAGCACTGGCGGCAATGCACCAACGGCTGTGCTTTGCAGTGTCTGGTAGGTGTTGCGGTCCATCATCAGCCACGCCGGGCCCTTGAGGGCTAAAAGCTCCGGTGGGGAGTCAGTGAAAACCGGGTGCAGGTCCTGCGGGATGTTGACCATGAACTTGATGGCCTTCGCGTCTTTGCCCATCCCGTGCATGACCAGCGGCGCCGGGTCTTTTTGCACGAGTTCAAAAGCTTCGCGACTGAAGGTCCGGGTGTCGTAGAGCTGTCGTTGAATGGGCTCGAACTGCAGGATGTAGGACGACCACAGTGCCAGGACCGCGCAGAGGGCCAGTATCTGAGCTCGCCAGCGGGACTGCCTGAGCGCTGCCAGGGCGATCGCTTGCAACACTCCGAGCAGGATGAACAGGGAAGTGAGGTGAGCCACCCCATCGGGGAATTTTTGCCGTACCACCAGCAATGCCGTGATCAGCAGCCCCGGGATCAGCAGCCACAGCCCCTGCATCAAACCCCGCAGCCAGGCAAACCATTGACCCTGCGTCGCGTAAAACGGATACGCCGCCACGATTGCCGCCATGGGCAACATCGGCAGCAGGTAGCGGGCCTTTTTCGCCTGGGGAATGGAAAGGCCGAGCATTACGATCAGTCCGGCCGCCACGCAGTACTGCATCAGGCGCAATGCCGGCCCGGTTTCCCTCGAACCGGTTAACGCAGCGGCCCCAAGCGTCAGCACGGCCAACGGCCAGGCCAGCGCGTAATTGCCCATCGAGCTGGTGAAGTAATACAACGCTCCGTTGGACCCTTCGCTACCGTCCATGCGTCCCAGGAACTGCATGCGAATCACTTCCTGCAGGAAGGCCGGGCCGCCGCTGACGCCTGCCAGCCACAACAGCAGCCCAATGCACACCGCCAGCAGTACCGATGCCAGCAATCCGAAGACCATCAGCCGTCGCCATTGGCGATCAAGCAGAAAACAGCTGCAGAGCATCCCCGCAGGAATGACCAGGCCGATGGGCCCACGAATCCAGAAGCCCAGCATCAGCAAGGCAAAGATCAGAACCCGGCGGCGCGGCGCCGCGAAATGATCGGCGGCATAGCCAAGGTAGAAAACGCTGAACGCGACGGCCGCCAGCATCAGGTCGAGGGAAACGGCATGGGTTTGCGTGATGAAGGTATTGGTCAACAGCATCAAGGCGATGCTCAACAGCGCCCAGCGCGTGGAGTAGGGTGCCAACAGGCGGTACATCAAGCTGACGATGACCGCTGCGGCGATGGCACTCGGCAGCCATGCGGTCAGGCTGCTGACCTGGCCGAACGGCAGCGAAAGCAGCCAGATGAATACCGTTGAAAGTCCCGAATAGTCGGCGTAGGGCTGGCCATAGGTCGTCGGAAAAAACGACGGTCCATTGCGCAGCATCTCCTGGGCGAACAGCACGAAGCGCGAATCGAAACCGATGACCGCTTGCTGGTAAATCCCGGCGCAGAACAACAACAGCGCCAACAGACCCAGCGCGAGGGACTGTTGGCGGATGTGAGGGAGCATGGTGTTCAGGCAACCACTGACTCGGCAAACCATTGCTGGTACGGAATCGGCAATTTGCTCGACTCACCCCGGCCGATCGGAAAGTAGGTGAAACCGATGCGTGCCAGGCGGTCCGAGTCGTAAAGGTTGCGGCCGTCGAAGATCACCGGTGCGTTGAGCCGCTGCTGGATCAGCTGGAAGTCCGGCGCCTTGAACTGTTGCCATTCGGTGCAGATGATCAGTGCATCGGCACCGGACAGGACTGACTCGGGCGTGCCCATGAGCATCAGCTTCGATTCATCGGGATACAGCTTTTGGGTTTCCTGCATGGCTTCCGGGTCGAACGCACGGACATTCGCCCCGGCGGCCCACAAGGATTCGAGCAACACCCGGCTCGGCGCATCGCGCATGTCGTCGGTATTTGGCTTGAACGCCAGGCCCCACAAGGCAAACGTCTTGCCACGCAAGTCGCCCTTGTAGAACGCGTTGATGCGCTCGAACAGCTTGTATTTCTGTCGCTCGTTGATGGCTTCCACCGCTTGCAGCAGGTCGCTGGAGCAATGGGCCTGCTCGGCGCTGTGGATCAGGGCGCGCATGTCCTTGGGGAAACATGAGCCACCGTAGCCGCAACCGGGGTAGATGAAGTGATAGCCGATGCGGGAGTCGGCGCCGATGCCCAGGCGTACCGATTCGATGTCGGCACCCAGGTGTTCGGCCAGTTCTGCGATCTGGTTGATGAAGCTGATCTTGGTCGCCAGCATGCAGTTGGCGGCGTACTTGGTCAGCTCGGCGCTGCGCAGGTCCATGAACATGATGCGCTCATGGTTGCGGTTGAAGGGCGAGTACAGGTCACGCATCACGTCACGCACTTCTTCGCGTTCACAGCCGATGACGATACGGTCCGGGCGTCGGCAGTCGGCCACGGCCGAACCCTCTTTCAAGAATTCCGGATTGGAGACGATATCGAACTGCAATACGCGCCCGGCGCTGAGCAGGCATTTATCGATGTGTGCACGCAAGGCATCGCCGGTGCCGACCGGGACAGTGGATTTCTCCACCAGGATCGCCGGTTGCTCGCGATGACGGGCCACGGCGTCGCCCACCGACATCACGTAGCGCAAGTCCGCCGAGCCGTCGTCCCGGGACGGAGTGCCGACTGCGATGAACAGCACTTGTCCGTGCTGTACCGCGAACTTTTCGTCGCTGGTGAACTGCAACCGCCTGGCGTCCAGACCTTCGCGCACCAGGCTGGCCAGCCCGGGTTCGAAAATACTCACGTGACCCTGTTGGAGCAGTTCGACTTTATTTTCGTCAACGTCCATGCAGACCACATCGTGGCCGACTTCCGCCAATACCGCTGCCTGCACCAGGCCGACATATCCGCTACCAAATACACTGATTTTCATGGGGCACTCCTTGATTCGGGCGCACGAGCAGGTCGAGAATTGATGGTGATGACGCCGAGGATGACCAAGGCCACGCCAAGGCTTTTTGCAAGGCTGAACGTTTCGTTGAACAGCGGCAGGCTGGCGGCTAGCAGGTACACCAATGCGTAGCTGATGCTCAGCAACGAGTAGGCACGACCCAGGGGCAGGTCCCGCAGGGCGGCGAGCCAGCAGAGCATCGACAGGGCGTAGGCGAAGATGGCCAGGAGCACCACGGCAACCGCTGTCAGGTCGACGGGGGCGCTGAGCCATTGTTCGGGTTGTGGCAGGTGGCTCATGCTCCAGCGCATGCCCAGTTGGGCGGCACTGACCAGCAACACACTGCCCAGCGCGAAGGTGATGCCGCGGCTCAGGTTCATGCGTGTTGCCCCAGCAATGCCACGCCGCCGATCACCAGCGCCACACCGAGCCAGTGGCGGCGGTCGATGGTTTCGTGGAACACGAAACGCGCCACCAGGGTGATCAGCACGAAGTTCAGGCTCAGCATCGGGTAGGCAATCCCGACTTCCAGGCGTTGCAGCACCAGCAGCCATACCAGCAGGCCCAGGCCCAATGAGGCCAGGGCCAGCCAAAGCCAGGGCGAACGCAGTTTGTCCGCCCACCCGGAAGGTTTGCCGCGCCAGCTTTCTACCGCATATTTCTGGGCGATCTGGCCCAGGCAGGTCAGCAGGCAGGCCACCAGCAGCAATAGCAGGCTCATGGTGCCGCCTGAGGAATAATCAAAATCACCAGATTGCCTTGTTCATACCGCTTGCCCTCTTTGGGCAACAGTTCAAGTTCGCGCAGCTCTTCTTCGCCCTTGACCCGCATGACCACACCCACCGAGCCTTGCTGGCGGGCATCGTGCATCCATTGTTGCACCTGATCGGAGTCGACGCGCTGTTCAAGCGAGTCAGGATAGGCAAGGCCATATTTCAATTCGCCTATCGTGTTGAAAAAAGCCACGTCCGGCCGTTTCACCCGCCAGGACAACGCCGACGCGGCACCCAGATCGTTGCTCAATAATTTGGCACTCTGGCCAAGTTCCTCGGCGTGATCGAGGATGAATTGGTCAGGGGTTTTATTGGCGACGACGGAGTTGGGCAGTCCGGCGGGCAGCACGGCGGCGAGCAACAGGCTGCCAAAAGCCGGGGCCGCCCAGCACTGCAATGGGCGCAAGGCCTGTAGCAGGTTGGCCATGATCCAGCCGATCAAACCGACGAACACCAATACCAGGTTGTGCAGTTCATGATCGTAAATTGGTTTTTTCAGTTGCAGATAAACCAGGGTCAACAGGGTGGCCACACCCACAGCCAGATTCAGCAGGCCGTTGATGCCCAGGGCGCGACCTTGCTCCAGCTTCAATCGGTCAGCCAGAGCATGGCCGAGCAACAATGCCAGCGGCAGCAGGCACGGCAGGATGTAGGCCGGCAACTTGCCCTTGCTCAGGCTGAAGAAGAACAACGGCATCCACAGCCACAGCAGCAGGAACCCGATATTGGTTTGGCGCCGGGTCTGCCAGGCTTGCTTGAGCGCGGGGGGCAGCATGGCAACCCACGGCATGCTGAACGCCACCAGCAGCGGCAGGTAGTACCACCATGGCGCGTCATGCTGGGCATCGTCCCCGGCAAAACGGCGGATGTGCTCGTGCCAGAAGAAGAATCGCCAGTAGTCGGGCTCCTGGGCGTGTACAGCCAGTGCCCATGGCAGGCTGACGACAATGGCGACCACGATCGCCACAGGGCCATAGACCAACAGTTCACGCCAGCGTTTTTGCCAGATCATCCAGGGCAGGGCGATCAGCACCGGCAACAGCCAGGCCAGGAAGCCCTTGGTCATGAAGCCCATGCCGCAAGCGAGGCCCAACACCGCCCACGCGATCAGGCGTTGCCCACGGCTCGTGCTGTCGAGCGCGAACCATAGCGCCGCCAGGCTCAGGTTGACCCAAAAGGTGAATTGCGGATCGAGGTTGGCGTACCCCGCCATAGCCGCAATGATGGTGAAGCTCATGAAGATCACGGCGCAGGCGAGACTCTTGCTCGGCTCGTTCCACATCCGGCGGGCGACCAGATAGCACAGCAACACACCCAAAGCGGTGCTCAGTGCCGAGGCGAAGCGCACTCCGAACAGGTTCTGGCCGAACAGAGCCTGACCGATGGCAATCATCCAGTAGCCGGCCGCGGGTTTTTCGAAATAGCGCACGTCCATGAAATGCGGCGACACCCAGTTGCCGCTCAGGAGCATGCCCTGGCTGATCTGGGCGTAGCGGGTTTCATCGGGAATCCATAAACCGTGACTGCCCAGTGGCAGCAGGTACGCCAGAGCCATCATGGTCAGCAATAACGGCAAAGCCCAGCGTTTGCTCATGCGCCTTGCACTCCCAGCCAGCCTTCGCGACCTTCGAGCGCACCGCGTACCACGCGGCCGATCGGCAAACTGTCAGGGGCCCGGGGCAACAAGTTGCCCAAGGGGTGAAAACGAATGTCTCGCTGATGTGCATCGCTCAGCAGTTGACGGAAATCGTTGGCCATCAGAATCCCTTCTACCTCGGCATGGATAGTGTAGACATTGAGCTTTTCCGGGTTGAACCGGTCCAGGATGAACCTGTTGAAGTCCTTGGCGGCGACGGTCGGGCCGACCACTTCGTCGAAGGTTGGCAGGTTCACCGGGATTTGCGGTGTGCCCAGTCGACCATTGGCCAGTTGCGGCTGGAACAGGCTCTGGCCACGACAATCACTGTTGTAGCGAAAACCGAAACCCTGCTTGGCTTCGATCACACGCTCGTCGGCACGCCAGCCGGCGGACGCCGAGCAGGTGATCTTTTCCCCGAGAATGTCGCTGAGGGTGTCCACGCCACGGCGTATCTGCTCGACCAGTTGTGTGTCGCTCCAGCGCCCGGCATTGGCCTGCCAGCCATGGTGATCCCAGGCGTGCAAACCCACCTCATGCCCGGCATCCCGGGCCTGGCGCATCAAGTGCCCCAGGTCGCGGCCGATCGGTTTCCCGGGCCATGCGGTGCCGGCCAGCAGAATGTCCCAGCCATACAGGCCGGCAGCGTTGGAGCGGAGCATTTTCCAGAGAAACTGCGGACGAATGAGACGCCACAAGTGGCGCCCCATGTTGTCCGGCCCGACACTGAAGAAGAACGTCGCCTTGACCTGAGCTTCATCAAGGATTTCCAGCAACCGGGGAACCCCTTCACGGGTGCCCCGGTAGGTGTCGACATCGATCCGAAGGCCTGCCTGCATCAGCATGATTCTTCTGCAGGGCGCTCTGCGATTTCGAGCATGGCCTCGCGCAAGAAGAAGTCCAGGGTGTTGCCGATGGTTTCGCTCATCTCAACGGTTGGCGTCCAGTCCAGCAGGCGCTTGGCGTTGGCGATGCTTGGCTTGCGGTGCGACACGTCCTGGTAACCGGTGCCGTAGAACGCCTTGCTCTCGATGTCGCGGAAACCGGCGAACGGAGGGAAGTTGGCGCGCAACGGATGAGCTTCGAACTGACGCAGCAGCTCTTCGCCCAACTGACGGATGCTGGCCTCGTTGTCCGGGTTGCCGATGTTGATGATCTGGCCATTGCAGACATCGTTGTCGTTGTCGATGATCCGTGCCAGGGCTTCCACACCGTCGGCGATGTCGGTGAAGCAACGTTTCTGCTCGCCACCGTCGAACAGGCGAATCGGTGTACCTTCCACCAGGTTCAGGATCAGCTGGGTAATCGCCCGGGAACTGCCGATACGGGCCGAATCCAGGCGGTCCAGGCGTGGGCCCATCCAGTTGAACGGACGGAACAGGGTGAAGTTCAGGCCCTTCTGGCCGTAGGCCCAGATCACGCGGTCCAGCAGTTGCTTGGAGACCGAGTAGATCCAGCGTTGCTTGTTGATCGGGCCGACCACCAGGTTGGAGGTGTCTTCGTCGAAGTTGTTGTCCTGGCACATGCCATAGACTTCCGACGTCGACGGGAAGATCACGCGCTTGTTGTACTTGACGCAATAGCGAACCAGCTTCAGGTTCTCTTCGAAGTCCAGTTCGAATACACGCAGCGGGTTACGGGTGTATTCGATTGGCGTGGCGATGGCCACCAGTGGCAGCACCACGTCGCACTTCTTGATGTGGTATTCGATCCACTCGGAGTGAATGCTGATGTCGCCTTCGACGAAGTGGAAATGCGGGTGGCTGCGCAGGCGGTCAATGGCGTCCGAGCCGATATCCAGGCCATAGACTTCGTAACGGTCGTCGCTCAGCAGGCGCTCGGACAAGTGATTGCCGATGAAACCATTGACGCCGAGGATCAACACGCGGGTGCGGCGTGGCGCACGACCGGATTCGGCACCGCGCAACACGGAACCGTCCACCAGGCCCAGTTCGTTGGCCAGTTGCGGGCCGCTCAGGTACAGACCGTTGTCGTTGCGCTGGCCGGCGTTGATGATCAGCGAGTCTTGACCGCAGGCGATGCGCAGCGGGTCGACGCTGATGACGCGACCAGGCGCAAGGCCTTCGTTGCCCTTGGCGACTTCTGCGCTCCAGACAATCAGCTTGTGCTCGCCCACCGCACAGAAGGCGCCCGGGTACGGCTGGGTAACCGCGCGAACCAGATTGAAAAGCTCTTCGGCCGGCCTGGCCCAGACCAGTTTGCCGTCGGCCGGGGTGCGGCGGCCAAACACCGTGGCTTTGGATTCGTCTTGCGGTGTTTCAGTGGCCTTGCCTTGCAGCAGGGCCGGCAAGGTGTCGCGCAGCAGGTCTGCTGCCGCCGTGCGCAATTTGCCGTGCAGGCTCAGCGCCGTGTCGCTGCGTTCGATCGCGACTTTCTGTTGGGCGACGATGGCGCCCGCATCGGCACGCTTGACCATGCGGTGCAGGGTCACGCCGGTTTCGGTTTCGCCGTTGACCAGCACCCAGTTGGCCGGTGCGCGACCACGGTAGCGCGGCAGCAGCGAACCGTGCAGGTTGAACGCGCCTCTGCGCGCAGTGGCCAGCAGTGGTTCGCTCAGCAGGTTGCGGTAGTAGAAGGAGAAAATGTAGTCGGGGTCGAGCTTGGCGATACGCTCGATCCACAGCGGATGGTTGGCGTCTTCCGGTGCATGCACGACAATGCCGTGGCGGGCGCACAGTTGCGCGACGGAGCCGTAGAACGCGTTCTCCTTCGGATCGTCGGCGTGGGTGAACACCGCCGCAATCTCGAAACCGGAGCAGAGCAGGGATTCGATGCCGGCGCAGCCAATATCGTGATAGGCGAAGACAACAGCTTTTGCACTCATGAAGGAACCTGATCTGAAGAAGTGGAAGTAAGGCCGTCGACAGTTACAACGGAAGCGGGGGCGGCGGGCTGGCTGCGCAGCACCTTTTCAACGAAGAAGCGCGGACGCGCGCGTACGTCGCTGTACATGCGGCCCAGGTATTCACCCAGCAGGCCCATGCCGATGAATTGACCACCGGTGAAGACAAACAGTACGGCAAACAGTACGAAGGTACCGCCACCGGCCCAACCGGCGCCGAACACCAGGCGCAGCAGGATCAAGGCGATGGCGAACAGGATGCCCAGCGCCGCCATGCCCACGCCGACGATGCTCAGCAGTCGCAGCGGCGTGGTCGTCATGCAGGTGACCAGGTCGAACATGAGGTTGATCAGGCGCATGGGGCTGTACTTGGAATCGCCATGTTCACGCTCGGCGTGGGTCACGGGGATTTCCGTGGTATGGCGGGCAAAGCTGTTGGCCAGGATCGGAATGAAGGTGCTGCGTTCACGGCAGGCGAGCATGGCGTCGACAATGGTGCGTCGGTAGGCGCGCAGCATGCAGCCGTAGTCGCTCATGGCCACACCGGTGGAACGTTGCACGGCGAGGTTGATCAGCTTCGATGGCCAACGGCGCAGGGCCGAATCCTGGCGGTTGTTGCGTACCGTCGCGACGACGTCGTAGCCAAGTTTGGCCTGCTCGATCAGTCGCGGGATTTCTTCGGGCGGGTTTTGCAGGTCGGCATCGAGGGTGATGACGACATCGCCCTTGCACTGCTCGAAACCGGCCATGATCGCCGCATGCTGGCCGTAGTTACGGTTGAGGATCACCGCCACAACAGGGCTGCCTTCGCGGGAGGCGGCGTCTTCCAGAATCTGTGCGGAGTCGTCGCGGCTGCCGTCGTCGACCAGAACGATCTCGTAGGGATGGGTCAATTGCTGACACGCTGCTTCGGTGCGACGAAGCAACTCTGGCAGGCTTTCCTGTTCGTTGTAGACCGGAATGACGATCGAAACGAAGTTGATTGGGTAGGGTCTCAAAGGCTTCTGTCCATGCAGTTTTCAATGGCGCCGACGACGCGCTCGACATCATCGGAGGTCATGTCGGGGAACAACGGGATCGAACACAGCCGCGCCGAATTCCATTCGGTGTTGGGCAGGTACAGGTTGGGGTAACGTTGTCGATAGTAGGTGTGCAGGTGCGTTGCAATGAAGTGAATGCCGGTGCCTATATTCTGTTCCTGGAGGGCTTTCATGAACGCTTCTCGATCCAGTCCGCAACGCTCGGCGTCGATACGCAGGATGAACAGGTGCCAGGCGTGTTTTTGCGAATGGGCGGGAACGGCCAGGGGTTGCACGGGCAAGCCTTCCAGGCGCTGCAAGTAGGTCTGTGCCAGTGAAGTGCGCTTGGCATTTATCTCGTCCAGGCGTTCCAGTTGCACCAGCGCGATAGCCGCGTTGATGTCAGCCAGATTGTACTTGAAACCGGGCTCGACCACTTGGGCCTGAGGCTTGCGGCCGTGGGTCAGGCGGTCGTAGGCATCAACCCCCAGCCCGTGAAACCTGAGCATGCGTACCCGTGAGGCCAAGGCTTCATCGTCGCTGACGAACATGGCGCCTTCGGCGCAGGTCATGTTCTTGATCGCGTGGAACGAAAAGATCGCAGTGCCTTTGGAGCCGATGTGACGACCTTTGTAGACAGTGCCTGCCGCGTGGGCGGCGTCTTCGATCACGGCTATGCCGTGTTTGTCGGCGAGGGCGTAGAGCGGATCGAGATCGAATGCCGCACCGGCGTAATGCACCGGGATGATGGCTTTGGTGCGCGGCGTGATCGCAGCTTCGATAGAGGCCACGTCGGTCATCAGCGTGTCGCGGTCGATATCGACGAACACTGGCGTGGCACCCAGCAGGGTGATCATGTTGGCGGTGGAAACCCAGGTCTGCGACGGCGTAATGACTTCATCGCCGGGACCGACACCCAATGCCAACAGGGTGATATGCATTCCGCCGGTGGCCGAGGAAAGTGCCACGGCATGTCGGCAACCGACGTAGTTGGCGAAGTGTTCTTCCAGTGCCTGGTTCTTCGGTCCGCTAGTGATCCATCCGGAGCGCAATACTTGCTCTACGGCAGCGATTTCTTCGTCGCCGATACTGGGACGGGAGAAAGGGAGAAACGCCTGACTCATGGGCACCTCAGGGGCTGTAAACGTAAATAGCCTTTGAGGCTAAAGGGATCCAGAAATCAGCTTAGACGCTAAATCAGAACCTGCATCAAATCAAATAGTTACCGGTTGGCGGTAAAAATCTGCATTGGTTGACTTTTTTCGCCACGGGCGGCAGGTTGGACGTCCATTCGGGTTGCGTCGAGTTTATAGAAGGTTATGCCCGATTTTGTGAAAGGAACATGAAAAAACGGTTGGGGAATCGTTTATCTGAAGGCTATTAAGCCGTTGTTCAGACTTCCGACATTTATGGTAGTTCCTAGGAAAAGTCCTACAGCGGTAATGTCTTTTACATCATCGTTATTTCACTTCTTAGTTGTTTCATTGAACTGTTTACATTCAAGGCCGTTTCGTTTGATTGACTTACCTGTTACTGATTCACGCCCGCTCCTCACCAATCCGCTGACCCTGTATCTGGCGCGATTGGCGCCGTCCAGCCAGTTGACCATGCGTTATGTGCTGCAGGATGCCGCCGACCGCCTGGGCTTCGAAGACCAGGATATCGAGGAAATCCCCTGGCACAACCTGCAGCCCGAGGACGTCATTGCGCTGGTGGCCACCTTGCGTTCGGATGGCTATGCACCGAACACGTCGTCGCTCTATGTCAACGCGGTGCGCGGGGTGATGAACGAAGCGTGGCGCATGAGCCTGATCTCTCAGGATCATCTGTTGAAGATGCGATCGGTGAAGGGCATGGCCGGTACACGGCTGTCCCAGGGGCGCAATCTCAGGCGCACGCTGATCCAGGAACTGATGGCGGTTTGCGCCGCCGATCCGCGGCCGCAAGGCCTGCGGGACGCAGCAATCATCGGGATTCTGTACGGTTCGGGAATGCGCAAATCCGAATCGGTGAACCTGGAGCTGAACCAGGTCGATTTCACCGAGCGCAGCCTGCGGGTGACGGCCAAGGGCAACAAACAGTTGATCAAGTACGCCCCGGCCTGGGCCTTCGCCAAGCTTGAAGCCTGGCTTGAGCTACGTCGGTCGATGCTCAAGGACGGTGAGTCGGACGACCCGTTCCTGTTCAACCGCATCCGCCGTGGCAGTCACATCACCCGCGAACGCATCACCAAACACGCGATTTACTACATCGCACGGCAACGGGGCGCACAGGTCGGGGTGAAAATCATGCCCCACGACTTCCGGCGTTCATTCATCACCCGGGTGATCGAAGAGCATGACTTGTCGATTGCGCAGAAGCTGGCGCACCACAGCAATATCCAGACCACGGCCAACTACGATGTGCGCGATGACAACGAGCGGCGTCGGGCGGTGGATCGATTCGACCTCTGAGCGATCACATCTCGCTCAGTACATGGGCATGGCCGATGGTCGAGACCTGCACCGAGCTGCCGGCGGGTGGTGCATACATGCCTGAACTGCGCACCAGCAGTGATCGGCCCGATTGCTCATTGCGGGTCAATGGCTGCAGTTCCACTGTCAGCGTGCAGGTGTTGCCGCTGAAGTCCCGATCGGTGACCACGGCCCGGCAACCGCTGGCTTCCGGGTCGCTGGGGAGGATGCTGGCCAATTGCAGTTGTTCGGGGCGCAACATGATCTGCGCCGAGTTGTTGTTGCGGTGATTGTTGACGGGAATCCGCCCGAGGTCGCAATGGGCCCAACCGGCCTCGATGCGTGCGGGCATCACCACGGCATCCCCCAGGAACAAGGCGGTCTGTTCGTCTTCGGGATAGCGGTAAAGGTCCAGCGGATGCCCTGACTGTACCAGTCGGCCATGACGCATCACCGCCAGCTGGTCGGCGAAGGACAGGGCTTCACTCTGGTCATGGGTGACCAGGATGGTGGTGACACCTGCGTCCTCCAGCAGCCGCGCAACCATCTTGCGCATCGCGGCGCGCAATCCGGTATCGAGCGCCGAGAACGGCTCGTCCAGCAGCATCAGTCGTGGCTGTTGCGCCAGGGCTCGGGCCAGGGCCACGCGCTGTTGCTGGCCACCGGACAATTCATGGGGCCAGCGCGCGGCCATCTTCGCGTCCAGGGCCACGCTGTCCATCAGTTCGGCGACGCGCTGCTGTTTTTCAGGGCCCTTGGTCGCCAGGCCGAAGCCAATGTTCGCGGCCACGGTCATGTGCGGGAACAATGCGCCGTCCTGTGGCACGTAGCCGATCAGGCGTTGATGGGCCGGCACTTCGTGGGTGCCGTCGACCAGGGTCTGGCCATTGAGCGAAAGATGCCCGGAATCGGGGAACTCGAAGCCGGCGATCATCCGCAGCAACGTGGTCTTGCCCGAGCCGGAAGGGCCAACGATGACCGTGCGACTGCCGCTGGGTACCGAGAGGCTGACGTTGTCAAGGGCGCAATGGGCGCCATAGGACTTGTAGAGGGCATTTAATTCAAGAGTGTTCATCGGCCAGCCGTTTTTTTCGATTGGTGATAAAGAAGTCCGGTCAACGGAAGTGACAGCACAACCATCAATAAGGCGTAGGGGGCAGCGGCTGCGTAATCGATTTCGCTGGTCAAGGCCCAGAACCCGGTCGCCAGGGTGCGCGTTCCGTTGGGTGCCAGCAGCAGGGTGGCGGTCAATTCGTTGGTGATCGCCAGGAACACCAGTGCCGCGCCGGCGGCTGCCCCCGGTGCGGCCAGGCGCAGGGTGATCAGCCACAGTGCCCGGGCCGGCGAGCGGCCAAGGCTGCGGGCCATGTTTTCCAGTTCCACCGGGGCCTGGGCAATGCCGGCGCGCAGGCTCACCAGGGCGCGGGGCAGGAACATCAACAGGTACGCCAGCAGCACGGTGAAGGTGGTCTGGTAGATCGGCCGGGCATAATGGATCGTGACGGTTACCAGTGCCAGCGCCACGATAATTCCAGGCAAGGAACTGGTGATGTAGTTGCAGCTTTCCAGTACCCGTTGCATTCGACCGGGGTAGCGAATCGATAGCCAGGCTATCGGAATCGCCGCGCAGGTGGTCAGCGCCGCGCCCGCGATGCCAAGCAGCAGGGTTTGCTCCAGGGCGGGCAACAATTCGGCCATGTCCCAGACTTCCACGCCACCGGCGATGAGCCACTTGCCCAGGGTGATCAAGGGCACGCCCAGGGCCAGGGCGCAGGTCACGATTTGCAGCGTCAGCGAGAGCAGTGTGGATACCGGTTTCAGGTATACGACCCGTTGCTCCCGGGCGCTTCCCGAACCGACGCGAGCGTAGCGCGCGGAACCCCGGGCGGCGGATTCGGCCGTCAGCATCGCCAGGCAACACAGCGCCAGCACACTGGCCAGCATGTGCGCAGCCGCACCGTTGAAGGTCGATTTGAACTGATCGAAGATCGCGGTGGTAAAGGTGTCGAAGCGGATCATGGCGTACAGGCCATATTCAGCCAGCAGGTGCAGGCCGACCAACAAGGCGCCGCCGCAGATCGCCAGGCGCAATTGCGGCAACACCACGCGGAAAAACACTTTCCAGGGCTTGAGCCCCATGGACTCGGCGACGTCTTCGATGGCCGGATCGAGCCGGCGCAAAGTCGCCGCTACCGGCAAATACAGGAACGGGAAGTAGGCGATGACCGAGACCAGGACTCCGGCAAACAAGCCGTGAATCGGTGGCACCAGGCTGACCCAGGCGTAGCTGTGAACAAACGCAGGCACCGCCAGCGGCGCGGTGGCCAGCAACGACCACCAGCGTCGTCCCGGCAGATTCGTGCGTTCCGTGAGCCACGCCAGCGTCACTCCCAGCGCGACGCATAAGGGAATCGTCAGCAGCACCAGCAACACGGTGTTGACCAGCAGTTCACCGACCCGAGGACGGAACACCAGGGCCACAACGGTTGACCAGCCTGTCTGCAGGGACACGCCAATAACGTAGGCGATCGGTAGCAGTGCCAGTAATGAAACCAGCACCGACAAACCAATCACCCATACACCGCCACGTCCCGCAAAGACTCCACGGGAACGTCGACGCAAATTAGCGGGTGTCGCCTCAGCGACCCCCGCAGGCAGGGTTTCTGGCATCAATTTAGAGCAGTCCGGCCTGTGTCATCAGCTCCACGGCTTTTTTACTGTCGAGTTTCGAAGCATCGACAGTCGGCGCATCGAGTTGATTCAGAGGCACCAGTTTAGGGTTGGATGCAGCACCTTTGCCCACGGCGTATTCAAACGACTTGCCGTTCTTCAGGACAGCCTGGCCATCCTTGCCGGTAATGTATTTGAGAAACGCCTGGGCTTGTTCCTGGTGTTTGCTGGAAGCGAGGACGCCGCCGCCGGAGATGCTAACAAAAGCGCCAGGGTCTTTGTGCTTGAAATAGTGCAGGGCGGTGTTCTTGCTGTTTTCGCCGGTCTTGGACTGATCCACCAGGCTGTAATAGTGGTAGATCACGCCGCTGTCGATCTGCCCGGCATTAACCGCCTTGAGTACCGAACTGTTGCCGCGGTAGTTGGCGTAGTTGGTTTTCATCGCCTTGAGCCAATCCAGCGTGGCGGCTTCACCCTTTTGTTCGAGGATGGCCGCGACGATGGCCTGGAAGTCAGCGCCACCGGGCGATGCACCCCAGCGACCCTTCCAGCTCGGCGAAGCCAGGTCCATGATCGATTTCGGCAGGTCGGCTTCCGGCAGTTTGCTCGGGTTGTAGACGAACACTGTAGAGCGCGCGGCAATCCCGACCCATTTGCCGTGGGCTGGACGGTAGGCGGAGTCAACCTGTTCCAGCGTGGCCTTGTCGATGGGCGCAAATAGCCCGGCGTTGTCGACCAGGACCATGGCAGGGGAGTTTTCAGTCAGGAATACGTCCGCCGGAGAAGCCGCGCCTTCCTGCACGATCTGGTTGCCCATCTCGGTGTCATCGCCGTTGCGCAAGGTGACGGGGATACCGGTCTCCTGGGTAAAACCCTCGACCCAGGCCTTGGTCAGGCCTTCGTGTTGCGCGTTGTACACCACGATGCCGACAGAGTCAGCGGCATAGACCTGGCCAGCGCTCAGCAAAGCGGTGGCCAGCAGGGCTTTTTTCAAGAACGAAGGGATTTTTGGAATCATTCTGCGGGCTGCTCCTGGTGCATTTTTTTGAAAGTCATGCGCATTCAAACGCCAGTTAACCAATGCGAATCATTTGCATGTTTTTGAAGTGCGGGAAATGTAGAGATCCAAATGAGAAAAAAACGTCAAAAAAACCGCTAATACATGTAATTTTCATTCAGATTAGCAGCACTGTGCCCACTGTGGTTGGACTCGTCGATCAAACGATGCTGTCGATCAGAATATGACGTTGCCCCGGTTGCCTTTTTGTCGTGCGCCTCGGCGTATCTGACGGTGGCAGTTGCTGCGGGTCGCCTGTCGCGGGGAATGACAGCAGGAAAAGGAGAGACGGATCTACGGCGAACTTGTCGCCGTAGATCCAGGGGGGGAGACGGCATTCAGGGCGTGGGGCAATTCGCCTGCGGTCTGGTGGCTGCCTGGCTGATCAGCGCGGCCAGGCGCTTGACGTTGTTTTGCTGGGCAAGCACCAGGTCATCGATGCTCGCGCCCGAGGGTGTTTGCAAGGTGCTGCGGCAAATCACCCGTGCCGTGTCGCCGGTGCTGTCACTGCGCAGGCGCCATTCCACGTCCATCAAGGCGTACTGGCCGGGCACCGAGTCAAAACGCTGCACATCGATCCGCACCGAATATCGGCCTTGTACAGGATTGTTGCTCAATTGATCGACCAGCGCACTGCGCAATTCGTCCACGAGGGTGGCGCCCCACCATTGGTTTTCCAGGATTGCCAGGCCACTGTTGCCCTCGCGAATGACGATCTGCGCACGATCGACCTGGGGTGGCACGCTGAGCATCTCGATCTGGATCAGCCCGACGGTGGTCCTTGAGTGATTGCCCTCATGTGCCGGGGTCAAGGTATGGAAGTGAATCGGGCCACTGCGGCAGGCGGCGAGCAGCAACATCGCGGTGACCAGAGTGAACTTCAGCGGTAAAGCCATGGGTATTGCTCCTGTGTTCAATTGCGCGGTGGCCCTTGCAGGTCCATGGGCGCGGCATTGTTCGGACGGCCGCGAAGCAGCGATTCCGGATGCCGTCCCAGGTAATCCGAAAGATCACGCAAGGATCTCGACGTGCGTCCGAGTTCATCCAGGGTCTGCCCCAGTTTTTCCCGTTGCGGCGAATCCTCGGCCAAGGTCGAACTGGCCGATTGCAGGGTCGAATTGGCGGTTTCCAGGGTCTTGCTGACATCCGACAGGGTGGATTGCACGCCCGGCAGGATCTTGCCGTTGAATTGCATCATGCCTTTGCGCAATTCGACGAGGTTGCCATCGAGATTGCCGGCGATACGCTCGATCGGCAGCTTGTTGATCTTGTCGACCATGGATTCGAGTTTTTCCTGCAATTGCTCGAGGCTGCCGGGAAGGGTCGGAATCATGACCGGGCGCGCGTTTGCATCGAAGGTAACCTTGTCGGCCTTGGGGTAGAAGTCCAGGGCAATGTACAACTGGCCGGTCAGGAAGTTGCCGGTGCGGGCCTGGGCACGCAGGCCGTTTTCGATGAAGGTGCCGATCAGCCGTACGCCAGCGGCTTCGTTATCAGGATCATGATTGAGCGCCTTGAGCATCTTGATGTGGGCCTGGCCCAGGCGCTGCGGGTAGATCACGATGCCGACGTTGATCGGAAAGGAACGTTTTTTCTCGTCGTAATCCAGATTGACTGCCACTACCTTGCCGATTTCCACACCGAGGAATTCCACCGGGGCGTCGACCTTGAGCCCGCGCAGTGCCTGGTCGAAGCGCATGGCCAGGTACTGCGGCTTGCCGTTTGGCGGGGCGAGGGCGGCTTGTTGGTCCTCGAACAGTTCGTAGGCGTACTCCGCGGCAGCAGGCTTATCGTTGGGGCTGTAGTCGGGCGCGCGGAAGGCAATGCCGCCCACGAGCAAGGAAGACAAGGATTCGGTCTTGACTGCGAAACCGTTGGCGCCGACGTTCACGTCAATGCCGCTGGCGTTCCAGAAACGGGTGTTTTCGGTGACGTACTTGTCATGGGGGGCGTGAATGAACAGCTCTATGTTCACGCCCTTGCCATCCGGGTCCAGCGCGTAAGCCACCACCTGACCCACCGGGATCTTGCGGTAGTAGACCGGAGAGCCGATATCCAGCGACCCCAGGTCCTGGGTGAACAGGGTGAAACGCTTGCCCGGCTCGCCGTAGGTGATGGGTGGCGGGTTTTCCAGGCCCTTGAAGTTTTTTGCCCGGCCGTTGGCCTGGCCGATATCGGCACCGATGTAATCGCCCGACAACAGCGTATCGATGCCGGACACACCGCCCGCGCCAATGCGCGGCCGCACGACCCAGAACTGCGAATCTTCGCGGGTAAAGCTTTCGGCCTGCTTTTCCAGTTTGATGGTGGCGTTGACGCTCTTCTGGTCATTGGCCAGTTCCACATCGGAGACATGACCAATCACGACATTACGGTACTTGACCTCGGTCTTGTTCGCGGTCAGGCCGTCCCCGGTCTTGAACGTGACAACGATGGTCGGGCCTTGCTGCAAAATGCTGTGAACCACCAGCGAAATACCCACCAGCACCGCGACGATCGGGACGATCCAGACCAGCGAGACGCTGAAGCGGCGGGTCTTGATCGGAGCCTGCCCGGGGGCTTGCGGCCCGTCAGTGGCTTGTGACTTCATCCGTGACCTCCTCATTGTGTGGGTTTTCCCGTTCTTTATCCCAAATCAAGCGTGGATCGAAACTCATTGCCGACAACATGGTAAATACCACCACCAACCCAAAAAACAGAATGCCCGGGCGCGGTTCGATATCGGCCAGGGCCTGGAATTTAACAAGCGAGGCCACCAGGGCGACCACGATCACATCGAGCATCGACCAGTAACCGATGACCTCGACGAAGCGGTACAGCGTCGACCGCTCCTTGCGTGCCCACTCGCTGTCGCGCTGCACGGTAACCAGCAGCAATGTGATGGCGACGAACTTGATGCCCGGCACCGCGATACTGGCAATGAAAATGATCAGGGCGATGTCCCAGGCCCCGGCTTCCCAGAACTCCAGCACGCCGCTCATGATTGTGCTGTCGGCGCCGTTGCCGACCATCTTGGTGTTCATCACCGGCAACAGGTTGGCCGGGATGTAGAACACCAGGGCCGCGATCATGTAGGCCCAGGTGCGGGTCAGTGAATTGGTTTTGCGCCGGTGCAGCGGTGCACCGCATCGCTCGCATTCGTGGGGTTCTAAGGTCATGTCGCAGGCCAGGCCGCAGGTGTGGCACAGGCACAGGTTGAGCTCGTCGGCGTAAGGAGGCGTGCTCATACAAGGTCCCATAGTTCGCGAATATCGCGCCCGGCGATGCGGATCATCATCAGGCTCAGCGCAGCGAGGGCAAACAACCCGATGCCGGGCAGCACATCGAGCAGTCCGGCGAGCTTGATCACCGCGACCATGGCTCCCAGCAGACAGACTTCGAGCATGCTCCAGGGCCTCAGGGTTTCCAGCCAGCGCATGGAGAGTTTGAATCCGGGCGAGCGTCGCCCGCTGAGGGCGAAGCCCAGCACCCAGATCAGCAGCAGCAACTGGAAAATCGGCGCGATGATCATGGCGATTGCCGCCACCATGGCGATGAAGGTGATAGGCCCCATGCTCAGGGCCAGCACCGAGTCCCAGAGCGTTGCGCTGTTCTTCACGCCTTTGAGGCTGATGCTCATCACCGGATAGAAATTGGCGAATATCCAGAGCATCAATGCGGTGAAGGTCAACGCAAGACGTTGTTCCACCGTGAGGCCGTTATAGCGCTGAAGCACGCCGCCACAGCGCGTACACAGGGTTTTTTGATGTTTGGCGAGCGTTGCTTTTTGGTACACGCTGTCGCAGTGCTCGCAGATGATCAGCTGATCAGTAGTTGCCATGGGTCAAGCTCAACAGAAGGCAGGAAGTTCAGAGCACCCCCTCAATATAGAGGTGACTTGCAATTGAGCAAATCAAAAATCGCAACCTGAACACTATCTGCCGCCGGGGATGACTCGACCCACGAAATGACATGGGAAGCAAGCGACGAACGACTGAGAATTCCACTGCCTGTATTGCGCGTTATGAAAATAACCGTACTAGGCTGACTCGGGTGCCTTGAGTAGATACAGGAATCCAATTGCCTGGTCAGTTGAAAGCCTGGAACTCACCAGAGGGCATGGTTTGGGGTAACTCACCAGGGTCCGGTCACGGATTACTTGAAAACAAGTAGCCGACCACAAGGATCCGTCCCGATAAAGGAAGGTCGCCATGAATAGACTCTCGCATCGCTCAAGGTTCTACATTGCAGGTTCATTACTGATAGCGCTCAGCGGTATGGCCCAGGCTGCACAAACAGAAAAACCCAATATCCTGTTCATCGTGTCCGACGATACCGGCTACGGCGATCTGGGGCCGTACGGTGGTGGTGTCGGCCGTGGCATGCCAACCCCCAGCATCGACCAACTGGCACAAGAAGGTACGACCTTTTATTCCTTTTATGCCCAGCCGAGCTGCACCCCGGGCCGGGCGGCCATGCAGACCGGGCGTATCCCCAATCGCAGCGGCATGACCACCGTGGCCTTCCAGGGCCAGGGCGGTGGTTTGCCCGCCGCCGAGTGGACGCTGGCCTCGGTGCTCAAGACCGGCGGCTACGAGACCTACTTCACCGGCAAGTGGCACCTGGGCGAAGCCGACTATGCATTGCCCAATGCCCAGGGGTATGACGTGATGAAGTACGTCGGCCTCTATCACCTCAATGCCTACACCTACGCCGACCCGACCTGGTTCCCCGACATGGACCCGGAAACCCGGGAAATGTTTGCCAAGGTGACCAAGGGCGCACTCTCGGGCAAGGCGGGAGAAAAGGCCGTCGAAGAGTTCAAGATCAACGGCCAGTATGTTGATACGCCGGTCATCGATGGCAAACCCGGTGTAGTCGGCATTCCCTACTTTGACGGTTATGTCGAAAAGGCCGCGCTGGAATTTCTCGACACCGCTGCCAAGTCCGACAAGCCGTTCTTCATCAACGTCAACTTCATGAAAGTGCACCAGCCGAACCTGCCGGCACCGGAGTTCGTTCACAAGTCGATCTCCAAGTCCAAGTACGCCGACTCGGTGGTCGAACTGGATACGCGCATCGGCCATATCATGGACAAGCTCAAGGCGCTGGGCCTGGATAAGAATACGCTGGTGGTCTACACCACCGATAACGGCGCCTGGCAGGATGTTTACCCGGACGCCGGCTACACACCATTTCGTGGCACCAAAGGCACCGTGCGCGAGGGCGGTAACCGGGTCCCTGCAATCATGACCTGGCCCGGAAAAATCAAGCCCAATGCCAAGAACCACGACATTCTCGGCGGGCTCGATCTGATGGCAACTTTCGCCTCGGTGGCCGGCATCAAGTTGCCGGAGAAGGATCGCGAAGGTCAGCCAATCTATTTCGACAGCTACGACATGACCCCGGTAATCACCGGCACGGGTCCCGATCCACGTAAAGAGTGGTTCTACTTCACCGAAAACGAGTTGTCCCCTGGTGCGGCCCGCGTAGGCAACTACAAGGCCGTGTTCAACCTGCGTGGCGACAATGGTGTGCCGACCGGCGGCCTGGCGGTGGATACCAACCTGGGCTGGAAAGGGGAGTCGAAGTACGTGGCGGTCGTACCGCAGGTCTTTGACTTGCTGCAAGATCCACAGGAGCGCTACGACATCTTCATGAGTAACGTCACTGAGCGCACCTGGACCATGGTGCCGATCAGCCAGGCGATCAACAAACTGATGCAGACCTACATCAAGTACCCGCCACGCAAACTGCAAAGCATGGGCTATGACGGGCCGATCGAGTTGTCCAAGTATCAGAAATTCCAGTCGGTACGGGAAGAAATGCAGAAGGAGGGCATTAACATTCAGATGCCTCAATAGAAGTGCCGCGGCGATCTCTTGAGGTCGCCACAACCCCTCCTGACCTGCCGCGACGCCTGAAGCGAGAGACAACTCGCCTCAGGTGCCCGGTGGTCAACCCAGCACTTCCCGCATCCGATACCAGAACATGCCAAGGGCCAGCAACGGTGAACGCAGGGCGCGTCCGCCGGGGAAGGTCATGTGCGGCACGGCGCTGAACACGTCGAAGCCCTTGCTGTGGCCGGCATGGATCGCTTCGCCCAACAACTTCGCGCACCAGTGGGTCACGTTCAGGCCATGACCGGAGTAGCCCTGGGCGTAGAACACGTTGGGGTGCTGGCCCAGGCGCCCGACCTGGGGGAAACGGTTGGCCGAGATGCCGATCTTGCCGCCCCACTGATAGTCGATGCGCACATCGGCCAGTTGCGGGAATACCTTGAGCATCTGCGGGCGCATGTAGGCGCTGATGTCCGAAGGATCGCGCCCGGAATAATGGCAGGCTCCGCCGAACAGCAAACGCCGGTCAGCCGAGAGCCGGTAGTAATCCAGGCCGACCTTCTGGTCGCACAGCGCGACGTTGTGCGGGATCAGTTTTGCAGCGGCCTCTTCTGACAAGGGCTCGGTGGCGATGATGTAGCTGCCCGCCGGGAGTACCTTGCCGCTGAGCTTCGGTTCCAATTCTTCGAGGTGCGCGTTGCAGGCCAGCACCAAGGTGCCTGCACTCACAGTGCCACCGGCGCAACGGACCTGGACCGTGCTGCCATGGATCAACTCCAGCACCGGGCTCTGCTCGAAAATCCGCACCCCAAGGGACTCGGCAACCTGCGCCTCGCCAAGGACCAGGTTCAGCGGATGCAAATGCCCCGAGCCCATGTCCACCAGGCCACCGGCGTACACGCCGGAGTTCACCACCTGTTCACGAATCTGTTCCGGCGCGACCAGTCGGGTTTCAAAGGCGTAGCCGGATTCAATCAGTTGCGCCTGCTCGGCCTTGAACGCCTTGAACTGTGCCGGGGTGTTGGCCAGTTCGCAGAAGCCCCAGCTCAGGTCGCAATCGATGCCGTGCTCACGGATGCGATTGCCCACGACCTGCACCGACTCGGTCCCGGCATACTCCAGGTATTGCACGCCATCGGCGCCGATGTGCCTGGCGAAACCGCTGACGTCATGGCCGATACCACGAATCAACTGGCCGCCGTTGCGCCCGCTGGCGCCCCAGCCAATTCGCCGGGCCTCCAGCAGGACCACCGAGAGCCCACGCTGGGCCAGTTCGATGGCGGTGTTGATGCCGGTGAAACCCGCACCGACCACGCAGACATCGGCCATCAGGTCCGAGGCCAGTGCGGGACGCTGCCTCATGCCCTTGGCGGACGCCGCGTAATAGGAGTGGGTGTGTTCCTTGGTGTACTGATTCATTTGTTGGACTTCACTTTGCTCCACGAACGGGTCATCAGGCGCATGATCGACTGCGGCGGCGTGGTGGAGATGTAGAGTTTGTCGAGGACTTCCTGGGATGGATAAACCTCGGGGTTGCTGACCAGTTCAGGGTCCATGTACTGCTTGGCGG
The DNA here is from genome assembly GCF_047345015.1 of Pseudomonas monachiensis. NCBI lineage: Bacteria > Pseudomonadati > Pseudomonadota > Gammaproteobacteria > Pseudomonadales > Pseudomonadaceae > Pseudomonas > Pseudomonas monachiensis. Next base: position 3,151,160 of record NZ_CP178857.1, on the reverse strand, counting down.
CCGGGTTCGGGTTGGCGTAGCCGACCGACTCACTGACCTTGGCAATCACTTGCGGGTCCAGCAGGTAGTTGATGAAGGCGTGGGCTTCTTTCGGATTGCCGGCGTCGGCGGGGATGGCCAGCAGGTCGAACCACAGGTTGGCGCCTTCCTTGGGAATGGCGTAGGCGATGTTCACGCCGTTCTTGGCTTCCTTGGCGCGGTTGGCGGCCTGGAACACATCGCCCGAGTAACCGAATGCCACGCAGATATCGCCGTTGGCCAGGTCCGAGACGTACTTGGAGGAGTGGAAATAGGTGATGTAGGGGCGGATCTGCAGCAGCTTGGCTTCGGCCTTCTTGAAGTCCTCTGGGTTTTCGCTGCGCGGGTCCATACCCATGTAATTGAGCATCGCCGGGAACACTTCGTCCGCCGAGTCCATCATCGACACGCCGCAGGCGCTGAGCTTCTTGATGTTTTCCGGTTCGAACAGCACGGCCCAGGAGTCGATTTTGTCGATACCCAGCACCGCCTTGACCTTGTCGACGTTATAGCCGATGCCGTTGGTGCCCCACAGGTACGGCACCGAGTGCGCGTTACCCGGATCGTTTTTCTCCAGCAGCGCCAGCAGTTTCGGATCTAGGTTCTGGAAATTCGGCAGTTGCTCGCGATCGAGCTTGAGGAACGCACCGGCCTTCACCTGGCGGGCGAGGAAGTGGTTGGACGGCACCACCACGTCATACCCGGTACGACCGGCAAGCAGTTTGCCTTCCAGGGTTTCGTTGGAATCGAATACGTCGTAGATCACCTTGATCCCGGTCTTGGCCTGGAAGTCGGCGAGGGTGGTTTCGCCGATGTAGTCGGTCCAGTTGTAGACGCTGACCTGTGGCTGGGCCTGGGCAACGGCGCTGAACAGAACCGCCAGTGCGGCGGGGACCACGGATTTCAAAAGACGCATATCGATACCTTCTTGGAATTGTTGGATTCTTCAGGTGATTCTTTGGTGGTCTGTCGGCCCTCATCGCGAGCAAGTCGGGTCGCCGCACCGTCGCTCCCACATTTGAAATGCGTTCCCCTGTGGGAGCGAGCTTGCTCGCGATGAGGCCGTTACGGACAGCGAAGATCTCAGACGCTGAGCATCAGGAACTCACGCTCCCACGAACTGATCACCCGCTTGAAGTTCTCGTGCTCGGCGCGTTTGACCGCGACATAGCCCCGCACGAACTTGTTGCCCAGGTAGCGGCTGATGGTGTCGCACTCTTCCATCTGGGTCAGGGCGTCCTCGATGGTGATCGGCAGGCGCAGGTTGCGACGCTCATAGGCGCGGCCCTGTACCGCAGCGCTCGGCTCGATACGCTCGACCATGCCCAGGTAACCGCACAGCAGGCTGGCGGCGATGGCCAGGTACGGGTTGGCGTCGGCGCCCGGCAGGCGATTCTCGACGCGCATGGCGTCGGGGCTGGAGGTCGGCACGCGCAGGCCGACGGTGCGGTTTTCTTCGCCCCATTCGACGTTCACCGGTGCCGAGGTGTCCGGCAGGAAACGGCGGAACGAGTTGACGTTCGGCGCGAACATCGGTAGCACCTTCGGGATGTACTTCTGCAAGCCGCCAATGTGATGCAGGAACAGTTCGCTCATGTTGCCATCGGCATCGGCGAAGATCGGCTGACCGGTGGCAATGTCCACCACGCTCTGGTGAATGTGCATGGCGCTGCCAGGCTCGTCGCCGACCGGCTTGGCCATGAAGGTTGCCGCCACGTTGTGCTTGAGCGCCGCTTCACGCATGGTGCGTTTGAACACGGTGATCTGGTCCGCCAGGTCCAGGGCGTTGCCATGACGGAAGTTGATTTCCATCTGCGCCGGACCGTCTTCGTGGATCAGCGTGTCGAGGTCCAGGCCTTGCAGTTCGCACCAGTCGTAAACGTCTTCGAACAGCGGATCGAATTCGTTGGCAGCGTCGATGGAGAACGACTGACGACCGCTTTCGGCGCGGCCCGAACGGCCCATCGGCGCCTTGAGCGGCAGGTCCGGGTCTTCGCAGCGCTGGGTCAGGTAGAACTCCATTTCCGGCGCGACGATCGGACGCCAGCCTTTGTCGGTGTACAGCTGCAGGACTTTCTTCAGCACGTTGCGCGGCGACAGTTCGATCGGGTTGCCGAACTTGTCGAAGGTGTCGTGGATCACGATGGCGGTCGGCTCGATGGCCCATGGCACCACGTAGACCGCGTCGGCATCTGGCTTGCAGACCATGTCGATATCGGCCGGGTCGAGCAGGTCGTAGTAGATGTCGTCGTCGACAAAGTCCCCGGTTACCGTTTGCAGAAGGACACTTTCCGGCAGGCGCATGCCTCGCTCATGCAGGAACTTGTTGGTCGGTGCAATTTTGCCGCGTGCAATGCCGGTCAGGTCGCTGACGACGCACTCGACTTCGGTAATCTTGTGATCTTTCAGCCAAGTGAACAGCTGATCGAAAGGGACATTCATAAAGACCTCGTTATTGGTTTTATTAACGCCAGGAGAGACCGGTTTCATCCGCCGGACACTTCCCCTGTAGCGCGTTGACGACTATCTTGTGCGAGCCTTGCGGTTCCATCTATCCACTTTAAGCAGCACAAAGCGCACCAAAAGAGTGCGTAAGGTCGCCCCCCATGACAGGTTCCAACTCCCTCCAGGTCCAAGCGTTCAACACCGCCGATGTCGCCGAGCAAATCCGCGCCACGCCGGGTTGGGTGCAGCAATACCAGCAGATGTCGCCGGGGCATTTCGCAGGCCTGGTGCGTTATCTGGATCTGCAGGGCGTGGAGATTTACGAAGAGTCGATGAATACCCGGGTCGAACAGAATTTCAGCGCGCCCCAGGGTTCGTTGTCGTTTTGTTTCGATCGCGGCGACAACGCGCTGTACGTGTTGAATGGCGAAAGCCGCAACATCTGGATCACCCCGGAGAACTACCAGGAAATCGCCGTGGTGTTCGGGCCGGAGTTCGTAAAGCGCCACAGCCTCGACATCGCCAGGCTCGAAGGGCTGTTCATGGCACCGCTCAACTCCCAGCAGAACGCGCTGTTCTGCCGTTGGCTCAGCGGGACCTTGACGCGCCTGTCGCAGACCTTCGATCCACCGAGCCGCGAAGCGCTGACCCAGCAACTGCTGGAAGATTGCCTGTTCATCCTCGACAACGCCTGTGTCGGCCTCGACCAGGGGGCCCTGCAGCGTCGGGCCGGGGAGCGGTCGATCATGAAGCGGGTAGGAGAATGGGCCGCGGACACCCCGGAAGAACACCTCAACCTGCTGGAGCTGTCTCAGGTCGCGGGGGTTTCACTGCGCCAGTTGCAGCATGCGTTCAAGACCTACACCGGCATGTCGCCGACCCAGTGGCTGCGCCTGCGCCGCCTCAACAGCGCCCGCCGCGAATTGCTCAGCCGCACACCCATGCAAACCACCGTGGCCGAGGTGGCGATGCATTGGTCGTTCTGGCATCTGGGGCGGTTTTCCAGCAGCTACCGCGCGTTGTTCAACGAGCTGCCGAGCGACACCCTCAAGCGTGCGAGTTCCACTCAGGCAAGCGGTCGCAGCCGGCGTTAGAACGTCGGTGGCGTAATCACCCAGATCACCACCGCATCGACATCGCCGGGATTGCCGTAGCGGTGCGGTTCCTGGCTGGAAAAGCTGAAGCTGTCGCCTTCATTGAGCTGGAAATGGCGCTCGCCGACCCACAACTCGAAACTCCCCGAGAGCAAGTAGCCGGCTTCTTCGCCGTCGTGGCTGTAGCTTTGCTGGCTGTAGGTGCCGGGCGGGAAGCGTGAGTGGAGCATTTCCAGTTGGCGGTTGGCTTGCGGCGTCAACAACTGGTCGACGATGCCGTCTTCGTAATGAACGTTCAGGCGGCTGTTCTTGCGTACCACGACGCCATCGTCTTCGGGCGCGGTGACCGCTTCACTGGCGAAAAACCACTGGATGGTCACGCCGAGGCTGCGGGCAATGTTGAACAGCGCCGGAATCGACGGGTAGGCGAGGTTGCGTTCCAGCTGGCTGATGTAGCCGGCGGTGAGTTCGCTCTGTTGCGCCAGTTCCGCCAGGGTCATGCCCCGGCGCTTGCGCAGGCCGCGAATGCGCGTGCCGAGAAAATGCGGTTCGGCGCTGCCTGAAGCGGGCGGGGTCTTGCTGTTGTTGCTCATGGAAAATTCCGAACCGGGGGCTACGCCACACCCTGGTAGGAGCTGCCGCAGGCTGCGATCTTTTGATCTTGTTTTTGAAAAGCAAAATCAAAAGATCGCAGCCTGCGGCAGCTCCTACTGAGAGCGATCATTTGAATGTAAAGCCCCGGAGTATAAACAGCCTTAAAGCTCCCACGCGACTTTAAGGCCTTCATAAATCGCTTCTTCGGCGGTACGCGGCGCCAGGCAGTCGCCGATGCGACGAAACTCCACCAGCCCTTGCAACTCCGCACCCAGGGTATCCACCGGTTGGTGGCCCTGGCACAGCACCAGCGTATCGATGTTCTCCATCAGCATCGGTTCGCCACTGGCGGTGTGTTGCAGGTACACCGTGTTGTCATCGCAGCCATACAACCGCGCGTAGGGCGTGATCGGCACGCCCAGCTTATGCAGTTCGCCGGCCAGTTGATCGCGCACGTACAGCGGCAGGTTTTCCCCGCAGTGGGTGCCGTTGACCGCCAGCTGCACCTGGTGCCCGGCGCGCACCAGGCGTTCGGCGATGCCGGGGCCGATCCAGTCGCAGCGCCAGTCGACCACCACCACCGAACGGCCGACCTTTACTTCATCGCGCAGCACTTGCCAGGCGTCCACCACCTGCAACTCACCGCCGCGCTCGAAGGCCGGCCAGTAGGGCTCGGCACCGGTAGCGACGATCACCATGTCCGGTTTTTCCCGTTCCACGAGTGCCCGGTCGACTCGGGTATTGCGCACCACGCGCACGCCGGCCAGTTCCATTTCCCGTTGCAGGTTGGTACTGGCACCGCCGAATTCGCTACGCCGCGGCAGCAGCTGCGCGAGCAACACCTGACCGCCCAGTTGCGGACTGGCTTCGTACAACGTCACCTCATGGCCGCGCTGGGCCGCAACGGTGGCGGCTTTCATCCCGGCCGGGCCACCGCCGGCGATCATGATGCGTTTGCGCCGTGGCGCTTGTCGGCGTTCGCCGAAGATCAGTTCGCGCCCGGTTTCCGGGTGCTGGATGCAGGAAATCGGCAAGCCCTTGTGGAAGTGGCCGATGCACGCCTGGTTGCAGGCAATGCACGCCCGCACGTCTTCGACGCGGCCGGTGTCGGTCTTGTTGGGCATTTGCGGATCGCAAATCAGCGCCCGGGTCATGCCGCACACATCGGCCTGGCCGCGAGCCAGAATCAGCTCGGCTTCCTGGGGCTGGTTGATGCGCCCGGTGACGAACAACGGAATGTTTAAACCGGCCTTGAACGTCCCGGCTTCTTTAGCCAGGTACGCCGCTTCGATCGCCATGGGTGGCACGATATGCACCGCGCCACCCAGGGAAGCCGAGGTGCCGGCGACGATGTGCACGTAATCGAACTGCGCTTGCAGTGACTGCACGGCGGCCAGGGATTCGTCCTCGGTCAGGCCTTCCGGGTCGCGCTCGTCGGCGGAAATGCGCAGGCCGATGATGAACTGCTCGTCGGTCGCCGCGCGCACGGCGGCGATTACCTCGCGCAGGAAACGCAAACGCTGTTCCAGTCCGCCGTTGTAGCCATCGGTCCGCCGGTTGACCCGCGGATTGATGAACTGCGCCGGCAGGTAACCATGGCTGGCCACGACCTCGACGCCATCGATGCCTGCCTGGTGCAGTCGGCGGGCGGCAGCGGCATAACCGGCGACGATCTCGTCGATCATGGCCTGGTCCAGCGCGCGGGGCATCACCCGGAAGCGTTCGTTGGGCACCGACGAGGCGCAATAGGCCACCGCCAGCAGGCCATCGCTGGACTCCATGATCTCCCGCCCCGGATGGAACACCTGGGACAACACCACGGTACCGTGGGCATGGCAGGTTTGCGCCAGTTTGCGGTAGCCCTCGATGCACGCATCGTCGGTGGCCATCAGCACATGGGAGGTGTAGCGCGCGCTGTCATGCACGCCGGCCACTTGCAGCACGATCAGCCCGGCACCGCCTTCGGCACGCGCCCGGTGATAGGCGATCAATTGCTCATTGACCAGATTGTCGGTGGGCATCGAGGTGTCGTGCCCGCTGGACATGATGCGGTTTTTCAGGCGCTTGCCACGGATCTCCAGGGGTTCGAACAGGTGCGCGAAGGCGGGTGTCGAGGTCGGCATGGGGCGGGTACTCCTGGCAGGCTGAAGCCGAAAGGCCGGGTTTCGGCGTTGTTATTATTGCGCTATAGAAATTTACCTTCAGTAAAAAATCAACTTGTTTTTTTACTATGCCTTGCAGTAGTTTCGTCTCGAGCCCGCTCCCGGGCCAAACCTCACAACAATAAAAAAGGGCTGCGCGGGCCTTGGGTCCCGTGGCACCTGCAAGAGGAACCACTGATGAAATCGCACACGCTCAAGCACGGTTTTTATCCCTTGGTGTTGTCCGTGGCCATGGGCCTGGGCAGCGCTCAGGCAGCATCGGACATGGTGGTGGTCGGATACGGCGGAGCCGGACAAAAAGCCCAGGACGTGGCGTTCTTTCAACCCTTCGCCGCCGTGGATCAAAGCAAGGTGATCCAGAGTGAATACAACGGAGAAATGGCCAAAATCAAAGTCATGGTCGACACCGGCAACGTCGACTGGGACGTGGTGCAGATCGAAGGTCCGGACCTGATGCGCGGCTGCGAGGAAGGCATGTACGAGCGCCTGGACTGGACCCGCCTGGGCCACGCCGACCAGTTGATCCCCGAGGCGGCGCAGGAATGCGGTTCCGCCGCGCTGGTGTGGAGCGTGGCGATTGCCTACGACACCGACAAACTGGCCCAGGCCCCGACCTCGTGGGCAGACTTCTGGGACGTGAAGAAAACCCCCGGCAAGCGTGGGCTGCGCAAACGCGCGGTGTACAACCTGGAATTCGCCTTGCTGGCCGACGGGGTCAAGACCGAAGACGTCTACAAGGTGCTCGGCACCCCGCAGGGGGTGGACCGGGCATTCGCCAAGCTCACTGAACTCAAGCCTTACATCCAGTGGTGGGAGGCCGGCGCGCAACCGCCGCAATGGCTGACCGCCGGCGATGTGGTGATGACCTCGACCTACAGCGGACGCATCGCCGACGCCGCACAGAAAGGCAGCCACCTCGCTCTGGTCTGGCCCGGCAGCCTGTACGGCATGGACTACTGGGCGATCATCAAAGGGTCCCGGCATGTGGATCAGGCCAAGCGCTTTATCGCCTTCGCCAACCAGCCGGACGCCCAGGTCAACTACGTGCAGCAGATCCCCTACGGCCCGACCAACACCCAGGCCGCCGCACGGCTGGACGACAAACTGGCGCAATGGGTGCCCACCGCGCCGCAGAACCTCAAGGGCGCACTGTCGATGAACGTCGGTTTCTGGGTCGATCATGGCGAAGAGCTCGAAGAGCGCTTCAACGCCTGGGCCAGTAAATAAATGCGGACGGCTGGACGTGTCCAAGCGTCCAGCCTTACTGTCTGCCCCAGCCGATCAGCCTGGAGAACCACCACCATGAACAACATCGCCAGCCACCTGGCCCCTGAACGCAGCGCTACCGAGCTACGCCTGCGTGAGGAACTGGCGGCCTGTTACCGTTTGATTGCGCACTTTCGCATGACCGATCTGATCTTCACCCACATCTCGGTGCGCATTCCGGGGCCGGAGCATCACTTTCTGATCAACCCTTACGGGCTGATGTTCGATGAGATCACTGCGTCGAATCTGGTGAAGATCGACCTCGATGGTCACGCCGTGGAGCCGTCGCCGTATCCGGTCAACCCGGCCGGTTTCGTGATCCACAGCGCCATTCATGGCGCCCGTGAAGATGCGCAATGCGTGCTGCACACCCACACCAAATCCGGGTGTGCGGTGGCGGCGTTGAAGTGTGGGTTGTTGCCGGTGAACCAGATTTCCATGGAGTTTTATGGCCGGGTCGCTTACCACGATTACGAAGGTGTGGCGCTGGACCTGAGCGAGCAGCAACGGCTGGTGGCGGACCTGGGCGACAAATCGGTATTGATGCTGCGCAACCATGGCTTGCTGACTGTCGGCGAGACGGTGAGCCAGGCATTCTTGCGCATGTACTACCTGGAAAAGGCCTGTGAAATCCAGCTGGCCGCGCAAGCTGCCGGTGAGGTTGTGCTGCCGTCGCACGAGGTCTGTGCGCATACAGAACGGCAGTTCAATGATCCGGGGCGGCCGTTGGAGGAGGGGGAACTGAGTGATCCGGATGCCATGCAACTGGCTTGGGCGGCGTTGTTGCGAATACTGGATCGTGTGGCTCCGAGGTATCGGGACTGATCCGGATTCTGTGTTGTTTGAGCTGACCCGATGGACGCGCCGCGGTCTACCAGACTGGCAACTGACTGGAGAAATGGCCCGCTCTTGCTGTACAGTCGTTCAGCCCGACGCCAACCCGCGCAGGCCTGAACGATTGAACCAAGGAGCGTGTCGCCCATGAACCAGGAAGCCCGTTTTTCCCGCATGGAACCGCAGTTGCGCAAAGCCAACCTGATCGAGGCGACGCTGGTGTGCCTCAAGCGTCACGGCTTCCAGGGCGCGTCGATCCGCAAGATATCCGCCGAGGCAGGGGTCTCGGTGGGGCTGATCAGCCATCACTATTCCGGCAAGGATGAACTGGTGGCCGAGGCCTACATGGCGATCACCGGGCGGGTCATGACCCTGCTGCGCGACGCCATGGAGCAAGCCGCGCCGAATGCCCGGGAGCGCTTGTCGGCGTTTTTCCGCGGATCGTTTTCCGCCGAGCTGCTCGACCCGCAACTGATCGATGCGTGGCTGGCGTTCTGGGGCGCGGTGAAAACCGCCGAGGCCATCAACCAGGCCCACGATCATTCCTATGGCGAGTATCGCGGCATCCTGCGCAAGGTGCTGGCGGAATTGGCCCGGGAAGAGGGCTGGGAAAATTTCGACGCCGACCTCGCCGCCATCAGCCTCAGCGCCTTGCTCGACGGCTTGTGGCTGGAGTCCGGGCTGAACCCCGGCACCTTCACCCCGGAGCAAGGCATCCAGATTTGCGAGGCCTGGGTCGATGGTCTGCAGGCCGGCGGACGCCAGCGTTTTTGCCTGCAGACGAGCGACTGTTGATCAGTCGTTCAGCAATCGATACTCTCTGGCGCCGATGCAGGAATACACTCTAATAAGAAACTGGCCTCAGGGCCTATGCCGGACACCAAGCGATGACTCCTCGGGTATTGATCGTCGATGACGATCCGCTGATTCGCGATCTGCTGCACGCCTACCTGTCCCAGGAAGGCTACGACGTCCATTGCGCCGCCACGGCGGAACTGGCGGAAACCTTCCTGGCCAGCCAGAGCGTCGACCTGGTGATGCTCGACATCCGCCTGCCGGGCAAGGACGGCCTGACCCTGACCCGTGAACTGCGGGTGCGTTCGGAAGTCGGAATCATCCTGATCACCGGGCGCAACGATGAAATCGACCGCATCGTCGGCCTCGAATGCGGCGCCGATGACTACGTGATCAAACCCCTCAATCCAAGGGAGCTGGTGTCCCGGGCGAAAAACCTGATTCGCCGGGTCCGTCATGCGCAAACGCCGGCGCCTGCCGTCGCGGTGGCCAAGCCGGTCAAGCAGTTCGCCGACTGGTCACTGGACACCGACCGCCGTCGCCTGATCGATCCGTCCGGCAGCGAAACCCTGCTGACTCACGGCGAATACCAGTTGCTCAGCGTGTTCCTGCGCAACAGCGGCCACACCCTCAGCCGCGACCAGTTGATGGACCAGATCCGCAACCGCGAATGGGTGCCCAACGACCGCTCCATCGACGTGCTGGTCGGGCGCTTGCGCCGCAAGTTGCATGACGATCCGGCCGAACCGCAGTTGATCATCACCATTCACGGCGCCGGTTACCTGTTCACCGCCAGTGTGGCGGCCTGAAGCTGATGGCGCGATGGCCTTGCCTGCTGGCGCTGCTGCTGGCCGGCCATGCGGTCGCGGCGGACAAGGTTCGCTATTGCGATTACCCGGTGTACCCGCCCGTGTCCTGGAGCGACGGCAAGCAGGTGCGCGGCCTGGCGCCGAACGTGGTGAAAAACCTGTTTGGCCGGTTGGGTTACGAGGTCGAGATGGTGGTGCTGGGCAACTGGAAACGCTGCCTGCTGGACGCCGCCGAAGGCCGGGTCGATGTGGTGCTGGCCTACAGCACTGCGCAACGGGAGCAGAGCATGCTGTTCTCGACGGTGCCGGTCTTGCGTGAAGAAGTGGCGCTGTTCATCAACCGCCAGCATCCGGTGAAATTCGAACAACTGGACGACCTGGCCCATTACCGTGGCGGCCTGTTGTTCGGCGAGAGCTATGGCGTGGAGTTCGATCGCATGGTTGCGCGCAACAACAATATCGAATGGGTTTCCGACAGCCACCAGAACTTCGGCAAGCTGATTCGCGGGCGCATCGATTTCATCACCCAGGAGCGGCGTACCGGCCAGTTGTACGTGGAAAACCTGCCCGGCGGCCAGGACATCGTCGCCTTGCCCAAGGCATTGAGCGTGGACTATCTGCGGGTTGCCGTGTCGCGACGCTCGCCCTTGGCCACTCGCATGCCCGAAATCAATGCGCAGTTGCAGCGCATGGTCGACGGCGGTGACATCGAGCGCTGGCTCAACGAAAGCGAAGTGACCTACCGCGACATGATCAACCTGCCGGCGGATGCGCAATGATTCGCGCCCGTCCCGGTGGACTGTTGCGGCGCCTGCTGCTGTTCATTCTGTTGTTCAGCCTGTGCTTCACCGTGCTGGCCAGCAGCGTGCAACTTTACATCGAGTATCGACGGGAAATGCGCGACATCGAATCGCGCATGGAGCTGATCCGCGCCGGCTACCTGGCCAGCCTGGAACGCAGTCTCTGGGACTTGAACCAGGAGCAGCTGAATGTGCAGTTGCGCGGGCTGGTGGACTTCTCCGACGTCGCGCGGGTGCACTTGACCAGCGCCGATTTCGACCTGGTACAGGGCAATCCGCACCCCACGGGCCCGCTGCGCATCGAGCGCTTTGTCCTGGACTATCAGCCGCCGTCCGGCCCGTTGCGCAACCTTGGCGAGCTGGAGGTCAGCACGGATCTGGGGGCGGTGTACCAGCGTCTCTACGCCACCGGTTTGACCAGCCTGCTGTGGATGGCGGTGTTCCTCTGCGGCCTGGCCGTTGCCTTGTCGGGGCTGTTTTATCGACTGGTAACCCGGCACCTGAAAGTCATGGCCGAGTTTGCCCGGCGCATCGCCGCCGGTGAGTGGCACGAACCCCTGCACCTGGACAAGCGTCGTGGCAGCGACGAAATCGACACCGTGGCCCATGCGCTGGACGATATGCGTCGGGCGATCCTGCGGGACATCGAGCGCCGGGAAACCGATCGCCTGGCCTTACAGGACAACCGTGACGAGCTGCTGAAAATGGTCGAGCGCCGCACCGCCAGCCTGATGCGTGCCAAAGACGAGGCGGAAGCGGCCAACCTTGCCAAGTCGCGGTTCCTGGCGACCATGAGCCACGAACTGCGCACGCCACTGAACGGCATTCTCGGCATGGCCGAATTGCTGCGCGGCGCGCGCCTGGATGCCCAGGACGGCAAACGCCTGGATGCCTTGCACAAGGCCGGCGAAGGCTTGCTGACGATCCTCAATGAAGTGCTGTATTTCGCCAAGCTGGAGGAGGGCGTCAGCCATCCCGAACCGGTGGATTTCTCGCTGCGCCAGTTGCTCGACGAGGTGCTGACACTTCTGGAACCGCGAGCGCTGAACAACGACACGATCCTCAGTTGCCGCATCGATCAGCGGATTGCCGAGTATCACCACGGCGCCGAGCAGTTCCTGCGCCAGGTGCTGAGCAACCTGCTGGCCAACGCGATCAAGTTCACCGAAGGCGGCGAAGTCGGCGTCGAGGTGGCGCTGCTTGGCGAAACCTGCGAACAGACCGGGCAGCGGCTGCGGGTCAGTGTCACGGACGACGGCATCGGCATTGCCCCTTTGATGCAGGCGAAGATTTTCGAGCGTTTCACCCAGGCCAGCGAAGAAGTCGCGCAACGTTTTGGTGGCACCGGGTTGGGGTTGGCGATCTGCAAACATCTGGTGGAGCAGATGGGCGGCTGCATCGGTGTGGACAGTGAAGAGGAGCGCGGCAGTTGCTTTTGGTTCGAGCTGTCCCTGCAACCGGCCAGCGGCGTGGCTGAGGTTGCGCCGGTTCGCGCGGCGGGGCCGGCACTGAACATCCTGGTGGTCGAAGACGTGGCGCTCAACCGCGAAGTGGTCAAGGGCTTGCTGCAACGGGACGGCCACCGGGTGTGGCTGGCCGAAGAAGCGGATCAGGCGCTGCAACACTGCGCGGCTCGGGTGTTCGACCTGATGCTGCTGGACGTGCACCTGCCGGGCATCAGCGGTGTCGAGCTGTGCCGGCAGATCCGCAGCAGCGACGGGCCGAACCGTCACACGCGCATCTTCGCCCTGACCGCCAGCGTGCAACCGGCGCTGGTGCGCGGTTATCTGGATGCCGGCATGGACGGAGTCCTGGCCAAGCCCTTGAAGCTGGAAAACCTGCGCCAGGTGCTGGAAGGGCAGGCGCCTGTGGCCGAGTCGCTGCCGAGCGATGAGGCAATGGACTGGCCGCTGTTGCAGACCCATCGCAGCCTGTTGGGTGCGCAAAAGGTCCAGGGCCTGCTGGCGGTGCTCCGCGACTCGATCCTGCAACACCGCGATGCGCTGCATGAAGCCATGGCCGCCAACGACTGCACAGAGGTCGCACAATTGGCTCACCGCCTGGCTGGTAGCTGCGATTCCCTGGGTTTTCGGGCCTTGGCCACAACGTTAAGGGCGCTGGAGACCTTGGCGCTGGCAAACGATGAATCGGCGATCCAGCACATGAGACCCACGCTCGATGAGCAATTGCAGCACTCGCTCGAGACTCTCAAAGGCCTGTTGCAGAGCTGACGTACAAATTTGTTACGACTTTGTACAACTTCGATCTTTACGGTCAACGCGAACTTACATGGCTTTCCAATAATCGACGCAACCGCCGCAGCGCGGTCTTCGAAGCTTATTGGAGATAATAATAATGAATTGCCGTAAAGCTGATCCCTCCCTGCGCCGTGACGTCCTGTCGCGCGCTGTTCACCTCAACGACTGCTGAGGTGCCGACATGAACGAAAACACTGATCGTAAAGGCATACAGCTGACCCGCGCCCTCAAGAGCCGGCACATTTTCATGCTGTCGTTGGGCGGCGTCATCGGCACCGGGCTGTTCATGGGCTCCGGCGTGACCATCAATCAAGGCGGCCCGGTGGGGGCGATCCTGGCTTACCTGTTCGCCGGTTTCCTGATGTACCTGGTGATGGTCTGCCTGGGCGAACTGTCGGTACAGATGCCGGTGTCCGGTTCGTTCCAGACCCACGCCACCAAATACATCGGCCCGGCCACCGGGTTCATGATCGGCTGGGTGTACTGGATGAGTTGGGCCACCACCGTGGGCCTGGAGTTCACCGCCGCCGGCATGCTGATGACCCGCTGGTTCCCGGCGGTGCCGATCTGGTATTGGTCGGCGCTGTTCGTGGTGGTGCTGTTCGGCATCAATGCCATGGCGACCCGCGCTTTCGGTGAAGCCGAATACTGGTTTTCGGGGATCAAGGTTGCGGCGATTCTCGGTTTCATCGTGGTCGGCGTGCTGGTGATCTTCGGCGTGATGCCCCTGAGCAGCGGCGCACCGGCGCCGATGGCGAGCAACCTGATCGGTGATTCGTTGTTCCCCAACGGCCTGTCGGCGGTGTTCGCGGTGATGATGACCGTGGTCTACGCGTTCCAGGGTTGCGAGATCATGGGCGTGGCCGCCGGTGAAACCGATCAGCCGGAAAAAAGCATTCCCCGGGCCGTGCGCAACGTGGTGTTCCGCGTGCTGATCTTCTACGTGCTGGCGATCATCGTGCTGTCGGCCATCGTGCCGTGGCAGCAGGCAGGGCTGATGGAAAGCCCGTTCGTGCAGGTGTTCGACATGGTCGGCATTCCCTACGCCGCCGACCTGATGAACTTCGTGATCCTCACCGCAATCCTCTCGGTGGGCAACTCCGGCCTGTATGCCTCGACGCGCATCCTGTGGGCGATGTCGAAAACCGGCATGGCGCCGAAAAGCCTGTCGCCATTGAGCAAGCGTGGCGTGCCATTACGCGCCTTGAGCATCACCCTGTGCTTCGCGCTGGTGTCGCTGATGACCAGCTTCGTCGCCGCCGACACCTTGTTCATGGTGCTGATGGCGGTGAGCGGCATGTCCGGCACCGTGACCTGGATTGTCATCGCGCTGGCGCAGTACAAGTTCCGTAAGGCGTACTTGCGTGAGGGCGGCAAACTCAGCGACCTGAAATACCGCGCACCCTGGTTCCCGGTATTGCCGTTGATGTGCATCACGCTGTGCTGCTCGCTGTTCGTGTTCCTGGCCCTGGATGAAACCCAGCGTCCGTCGCTGTATTGGGGCTTTGGCTTCATTGCCCTGTGCTATGGCGCGTACTTCCTGATCCATCGCAAGCGCCAGGGCGTATTGGCGCCGAGCTTGCCGGCTGTGTAATTCCTTCAATCCAGCACATTCCCTGTGGGAGCGAGCTTGCTCGCGATGGCGGCATCAGGTTCAACATCACTGTTGACTGGTCTACCGCTATCGCGAGCAAGCTCGCTCCCACAGGGGTTTGCGGTGTTCGGTAAATTTGCGACCGGCCTCCTGTCACCAGTTGTTCGAAGTTGTAACAGCGCCAACGGCTTACGCTCGCCCATCTATAAATAATTCAATTAAACCAATGTGTTACATGATTTTTGAGCTTGTTACAACTCATCTCCCCGCCGATTGCCGCCTTACTGAACACTCGTTTAGTATGGCCTCAAGTCGCATCACCTCAGACCAATCACAATAATTCGAGGATTCCCATGACCACTCAATCGTCGCTGCTCAGCCAGGTCGAAGCAGGCGTTGCCTGGATCACCCTCAATCGCACTGCCCAGCGCAATGCGCTGGATATTCCGACGCTGAAAAACCTGCATGGCCTGCTCGACGCTTTCAACGCCGATCCGGCGGTGCGCGTGGTGGTGCTCACCGGTAGCGGCCGCAGCTTCTGCGCCGGCGCCGACCTCGACGAATGGGCCGATGCCGAAGCCCGGGGCGCGCTGGAGACCTACGGCTGGACCGAAACCGCCCACGCCCTGATGACCCGCCTGCACAGCCTGGAAAAACCCACCATCGCCGCCATCAATGGCACCGCTGTCGGCGCCGGGATGGACCTGACCCTGTGCTGCGACCTGCGCATCGCCGGGCAATCGGCACGCTTCAAGGCCGGCTACACCAGCATGGCGTACTCGCCGGACGCCGGCGCCAGTTGGCACTTGCCGCGTTTGATTGGCAGCGAACAGGCCAAGCGCCTGCTGTTCCTTGACGAGTTGTGGGGCGCCGATCGTGCCCTCGACGCCGGACTGGTCGGCGATGTCTGCGCTGACGATCAACTGCTGACGGTCACCAGCGAACTGGCCGCACGCCTGGCCGCCGGCCCGACCTTCGCCTTCGCCCAGACCAAAAAACTCATGCGTGAAGGCGCCGAACGCAGCCTCGCCGAACAACTGCAAGCCGAGCTCGCCGCCGGCCTGCTCTGCGGTCGCAGTGAAGACGGCAACGAAGCCCTGCGCGCCGCCATGGAAAAACGCCCGGCACGCTTCATCGGTCGTTGATTCCTCTCCATCTCCCAGAACACGAACAACAGGTAGCAGCATGAATTTCCAACTGACCCAAGAACAAGAAATGTTGGTGGACTCGGTACGCAGCTTCGTCGAGAAGGAACTGCTGCCCTATGAAGAACAAGTCGACCGCGCCGACGAGGTCTCCCCGGAACTGGCGGCGCAGATTCGCGGCAAGGCGATCGCCGCCGGCTTCTACGCCTTCAACATGCCCGAGGAAGTGGGCGGTGGTGGCCTGGACTACCTGTCCCAGGCGCTGATCGAACGCGAGCTGTCCAAGGTGTCCTGGGCGCTGCACGTGTTCGTCGCGCGGCCGTCGAAAATCCTCATGGCCTGCACCGGCGACCAGATCAACGACTACCTGTTGCCGTGCATCCAGGGTGAAAAGATCGATTGTTTTGCCCTGACCGAGCCGGGCGCCGGCTCCGACGCCAACGCGATCAAGACCCGCGCCGTGCGTGAAGGCGACGACTTCATTCTCAACGGCAGCAAGCATTTCATCAGCCACGCCGGCCATGCCGATTTCGCCATCGTCTTCGCCGTGACCGACACCTACGAACACAACGGCAAAAAGCGTAACGCCGTGACCTCGTTCCTGGTCGACCGCAACACCCCGGGCATGACCATTCGCCGTGGACCGAAGTGCGTGAGCAACCGTGGTTACCACACCTTTGAAATGTTCTTCGACGACTGCCGTGTGCCGGCCAGCAAAGTGCTGGGCGAAGTCGGCAAGGGTTGGGAGGTGGCCAACGCCTGGCTGACCGCCGGGCGTGTGATGGTCGCGGCCAACTGCGTCGGTCAGGCCCAGCGCGCACTGGACGTGTCGCTGCAATGGGCGGCGGATCGCAAGCAGTTCGGCCAGCCGATCGGCACCTACCAGGGCGTGTCGTTCAAGTTGGCCGACATGGCCACACAAATTCGTGCAGCTGAACTGCTGACCCTGCACACCGCCTGGAAAATGGACCAGGGCACCATGACCGATGGCGAGGCCGGCATGGCCAAGCTGTTCGCCAGTGAAGTGCTCGGGCGTACTGCCGATGAGGCGGTACAGATCTTCGGCGGCATGGGCCTGATGGACGAAGGTCCGGTGGAGCGCATCTGGCGCAACGCACGGATCGAACGGATCTGGGAGGGCACCTCGGAAATCCAGCGCCACATCATTTCCCGCGAGCTGCTGCGGCCGCTGCTGCGCTGATCGGCCCGGAGAATTCCCATGTCCAAAACCATTCGTGACAACCTCAAACGCATGCTCGCGCCGCAACACGTGGCGTTCGTCGGCGGCCGCAGCATGGCGCGTGCACTCAAGCGCTGTGCCGAGGGCGGCTACCAAGGGCAGATGTGGCTGGTCAATCCGCAGCACGACAGCCTTGAAGGCGTGCCGTGTGTACGCAACATCGCCGACCTGCCATGCGGGCCCGATGCGGTATTCATCGCCACCAACCGCGAACTGACCCTGATTTGCGTCACCGAACTGGCCGCCATCGGCGCGGGCGGGGCCATTTGCTACGCCTCCGGCTTCGCCGAGACCGGCGCCGAAGGCCAGGCCCTGCAACAGCAACTGCTCAAGGCCGCTGGCGACATGGCCTTGCTCGGCCCCAACTGCTACGGCCTGCTCGACTACCTGCACAGCTGCGCGCTGTGGCCGGTGGCCCATGGCGGCAAGGCGGTGGAGAAGGGCGTGGCGGTGCTGACCCAGAGCGGCAACTTCGCCTACAACCTGTCCATGAGCGACCGCTCGCTGCCGGTGGCCTACATGGCCTCGGTGGGCAATCAGGCGCAACTGGGTGTCGCTGAACTGATGGACGTGTTGCTCGACGAGCCTCGGGTCACCGCCATCGGCCTGCACCTGGAAGGCCTGAAAAACGTGCCGGGGTTTGCCCGCGCCGCGCACAAGGCGCTGGAGAAAGGCATCCCGATCATCGCCCTGAAAACCGGCGTGTCGCAGATCGGCGCCGAACTGGCCTTGAGTCACACCAGTTCGTTGTCCGGCTCCGATGCGCTGTACGACGCGCTGTTCGACCGTCTCGGCGTGATTCGCGTCAGCGGCCCGGTGAGTTTTGTCGAAACTCTCAAAGCCGCGGCTTGCGGCAATCTGCCGGCGGGCAACAGCCTGATCGCGCTGGCCTGTTCCGGTGGCGACGCCGGGTTGATTGCCGACTACGCCGAACGCAACGAACTGGACCTGCCGCAACTCGATCCAGGGCAGGTCGGCGAACTCGCACAAGTGCTGCCGACCTACGCCAACCTGGTCAACCCGCTGGATTTCACCACGGCGATCTGGGGCGACGGCGAAGCCTTGAACCGCATGCTCGACAGCGCGCTGCGCACCGAAGCCGATGCGGCGATGCTGGTGCTCGATTACCCGTCGGAGTTCACCGGCGAGCGCAAGGAGTGCGACCTGCTGCTGGAGTTGTACTGTGCGGCACTGCAACGTCACGGCAAGACCGGCTTCGTCACCTCGGCTTTCCCCGAGCTGCTGCCGGCCCATGCCCGTGAGCGTCTGCACGCCCAAGGCGTCGCGGCCTTGCAAGGTGTTGAAGATGGCTTGGCCGCGTGGGGTCGCATCGCCGGTTATCAGCGCAATCGCCAGACTTTGCTGGCGCTGGGGGAATCGGCGTTGGTGCCGTTGTGCCCGCAAGCGCTTGCAGGCGAGGGACGCTTGCTCAATGAGTGGGACTCCAAACAGGCGTTAAAAGCCTTTGGCCTGCCGACGCCAAACGGCGTATTGAGCACCCCGGACAAGGCACTGAAGGACGCCGAGGCATTGGGCTATCCGCTGGTACTCAAAGCGGTCAGCGCTCAACTGCCACACAAGACCGAGGCCGGTGCCGTGGCGCTGAACCTCAAGGACGGCGCGGCATTGAGCGCTGCGCTGGAGAAAATGCGCGCCAGCATTGCCGCTTATGCCCCGGGCGTAGCCTTCGACCAACTGTTGCTGGAACCCATGGCCAAAGCGCCGCTGGCTGAACTGATTGTCGGCGTCAAGCGTGAAAACGATTTCGGCCTCGCGCTGGTGATCGGTGCCGGCGGCATTCTGGTGGAGTTGCTCAAGGACAGTCACAGCCTGTTGCTGCCGACCACCGACGGCGCGATCCGCAATGCCTTGCTCAGCCTGCGCAGCGCGCCATTGCTGCAAGGTTTCCGTGGTCGCGAGCCTGCTGACCTGGACGCCTTGGTGACCGCCATCCGCGCCGTGGCCGACTATGCCTGCGAGAACGCCGCTCACCTGCTGGAACTGGATGTGAACCCATTGTTGGTCGGTGCCCAGGGCACAACTGCGGTCGATGCGTTGATTCGCCTCGGCCAGGAGTGAGGACATGAATATGCAAAGCAAAACCTTGACCGGTGGCCAGGCCCTGGTGCGTCTGTTGGCCAACTACGGCGTCGATACCGTGTTCGGTATCCCCGGCGTGCACACCCTGGAACTGTATCGCGGCTTGCCCGGCAGCGGCATCCGCCACGTGCTGACCCGCCATGAGCAGGGCGCCAGTTTCATGGCCGACGGCTATGCCCGGGTCAGCGGCAAACCCGGCGTGTGCTTCGTCATCACCGGCCCCGGCGTGACCAACGCCGCCACCGGCATCGGCCAGGCCTATGCCGACTCGATTCCGATGCTGGTGATTTCCAGCGTCAACCACAGCGCCAGCCTGGGCAAGGGCTGGGGCAGCCTGCACGAATGCCAGGATCAACGGGCGATGACCGCGCCGATTACTGCGTTCTCGGCAGTGGCACTGACCGCCGAAGACCTGCCGGAGCTGATCGCCCGTGCCTACGCGGTGTTCGACAGCGAGCGCCCGCGCCCGGTGCACATCTCGGTGCCGCTGGACGTGTTGTCGGCACCGATTGCCCGTGACTGGAGCAACGAGGTGGTGCGTCGCCCGGGTCGCGGCCCGGCATCGGCCACCGCCATCGATCAAGCCGTGGCCAGACTGAAGGCTGCCAAGCGCCCGATGATCATCGCCGGTGGTGGCGCGCTCAATGCCACCTCTGAACTGCAAGAAATCAGCACCCGACTGGCCGCGCCACTGTTCACCAGTGTTGCCGGTAAAGGCCTGTTGGCACCGGATGCACCGTTGAGCGCCGGTTCATCCCTGTGTGTGGAACCGGGCTGGAACCTGATCGCCGAGGCCGACGTGGTGCTGGCCGTCGGCACCGAAATGGCCGACACCGATTTCTGGCGTGAACGCCTGCCGCTCAATGGCGAACTGCTGCGCATCGACATCGACCCGCGCAAGTTCAATGACTTCTATCCGTGCGCGGTTGCCTTGCACGGCGATGCACAACAAACCCTCAGCGGTGTGCTTGAGCGCCTGCCATCCGACGTACGCGACGCCGGCGCCGCCACTGCCTCGGTGGCCGCCCTGCGCGACGCGGTCAAGGCCAGCCATGGCCCGTTGCAGTCGATCCATCAATCGATTCTCGACCGTATCGCCGCAGAGCTGCCGGACAACGCCTTCATCAGCACCGACATGACCCAGCTTGCGTATACGGGTAACTACGCCTTCGACAGCCTGGCTATCCGCAGCTGGCTGCACCCGACTGGCTACGGCACCCTGGGTTACGGCTTGCCGGCCGGCATCGGCGCCAAATTCGGCGCGCCGCAGCGGCCCGGCCTGGTGTTGGTGGGCGACGGTGGTTTCCTCTACACCGCCCAGGAGCTGGCCACCGCGGTGGAAGAACTGGACAGCCCGCTGGTGGTGCTGCTGTGGAACAACGACGCCCTGGGGCAAATCCGCGACGACATGATCGGCCTGGATATCGAGCCCATTGGCGTGCTGCCGCGCAACCCGGATTTCGCCGCCCTCGCTCGTGCGTTCGGTTGCACCGTTACCCAGCCGCAAAGTCTCGCCGAGTTGCAAACCGACCTGCGCCACGGCTTCAAGCGCAACGGCGTGACCCTGATCGAGCTCAAGCACGCCTGTGCGCAGTGAT
Source organism: Pseudomonas monachiensis (assembly GCF_047345015.1). Taxonomy (NCBI): domain Bacteria; kingdom Pseudomonadati; phylum Pseudomonadota; class Gammaproteobacteria; order Pseudomonadales; family Pseudomonadaceae; genus Pseudomonas; species Pseudomonas monachiensis. The sequence goes on along the minus strand of NZ_CP178857.1, from coordinate 3,130,408 downwards.
TTGCATTTTAAGGGGATGAAGCGATGCGCTTTTCCGATCTGACTCAACGAATCGCCGGTGACGGCGCCGCCGCGTGGGACATTCACTACCGCGCCCTGGCACTGCGCGAACAGGGCGAAGACATTCTGCTGCTGTCCGTGGGCGACCCGGATTTCGACACGCCACAGCCCATCGTGCAGGGTGCTATCGACAGCCTGCGCAGCGGTAACACTCACTATGCCGAGGTGCGCGGCAAGCGTGCCCTGCGTGAAGCCATTGCCAGGCGTCATCAGCAACGCAGCGGCCAGTCCGTTTCGGCGGATCAGGTCACCGTGCTGGCCGGGGCGCAATGTGCGCTGTTCAGCGTGGCCCAATGCGTGCTCAATCCGGGTGACGAGGTGATCGTCGCCGAACCGATGTACGTCACCTACGAAGCGGTGTTCGGTGCTTGCGGTGCCGTGGTGGTGCCGGTGCCCGTGCGCTCGGAAAACGGCTTCCGTGTGCTGCCTGAAGACGTCGCCGCGCGCATCACCCCGCGCACCCGGGCGCTGGCACTGAACAGCCCGCACAACCCGTCGGGCGCGAGTCTGCCGCGTAGCACCTGGGCCGCCTTGGCTGAGTTGTGCATCGGCCACGACCTGTGGCTGATTTCCGATGAGGTCTACAGCGAACTGCTGTTCGAAGGCGAGCACGTCAGCCCGGCGAGCCTGCCGGGCATGGCCGGGCGCACCGCGACCCTCAACAGCCTGTCGAAGTCCCACGCCATGACCGGCTGGCGCGTCGGCTGGGTGGTGGCACCGCCATCCCTGGCCGCGCACCTGGAAAACCTCGCGTTGTGCATGCTCTACGGCTCGCCGGACTTCATTCAGGACGCTGCCGTGGTGGCCCTGGAAAGCAACCTGCCGGAACTCGAGGCCATGCGCGAAGCCTATCGCCAGCGTCGCGACCTGGTGTGCGACAGCCTGGCCGATTGCCCCGGCGTGCGGGCGTTGAAACCCGATGGCGGGATGTTCGTGATGCTCGATATCCGCCAGACCGGGCTCAGCGCCCAGGCGTTTGCCGACCGCCTACTCGATCGCCACGGTGTGTCGGTCCTGGCGGGCGAGGCCTTTGGCCCGAGCGCAGCGGGGCATATTCGCCTCGGTCTGGTGGTCGGTGCCGAACCGCTGAGCGATGCCTGCCAGCGCATTGCCCGTTGTGCTCAAGAACTGATGGAGGCCCAGGTTCATGCTTAATCACAAGACACTGTTTATTGGTGGTCGCTGGCAAACCCCGTCGGGGCAGGGCATCGCCGAGGTGATCAACCCGGCCACCGAGGAAGTCTGCGGTAGCGTTCCGTTGGGTGATGAACTCGATGTCGAAAACGCCGTGGCGGCGGCTCGCCGGGCCTTCGCTTCGTGGTCACGCACACCGTCCAGCGTGCGTGCCGGGTATATCCGTGCCCTGGCCGAGCAACTGCGCAATCGTGCCGATGAGATGGCCGCGGTCATCACCACGGAACTGGGCATGCCGGTGCAGTGGTGCCGCTCGGTGCAGGTCGACGGGCCGATCATCGGCCTTGAGCAATACGTCGAACTGGCTCATCTCATGGACGAAGTGCGCGAAGTCGGCAATTCGCTGGTGATCCGCGAGGCGGTGGGCGTCTGCGCGTTCATCAACCCGTGGAACTACCCGCTGCATCAGTTGATCGGCAAACTCGCCCCGGCACTGGCCGCCGGTTGCACGGTGGTGGTCAAGCCGAGCCAGGAAACCCCGCTGCATGCCTTCCTGCTGGCGCAAATGATCGAGGACATCGGCCTGCCGGCCGGGGTATTCAACCTGGTCAGCGGCCCGGGATCGAAAGTCGGCGAAGCGCTGGCCAAGCACCCGGACGTGGACATGGTGTCGTTTACCGGATCCACCGGCGCCGGCGTTCGCGTCGCGCAGGCGGCGGCGCCATCGGTCAAGCGGGTGTGCCTGGAACTGGGCGGCAAGTCGCCGTTGCTGATCGCCGAAGACGCCGACCTGGCAGCGGCGGTGCGCTACGGTGTGCAGGACGTGATGATCAACTCCGGCCAGACCTGCACCGCGTTGACCCGCATGCTGCTGCCGGCCAGCCGTTACGCCGAGGCCGTGGAACTGGCACTGGCGGAAACCCTGAGCCTGCCCATGGGCGACCCCCTCGACCCGCAAAGCTTCCTCGGCCCGATGTGTTCGGCCGGGCAGAAACGCACTGTGCTCGACTACATCAAGGTCGGCCAACAGGAAGGTGCACGGCTGCTGTGCGGCGGTGACACGCCGTCCGCGTTCGAGCGCGGCTTTTATGTCAGCCCGACCCTGTTCGCCGATGTCGACAACCGCATGCGCATTGCCCAGGAAGAAATCTTCGGCCCGGTGCTGTGCCTGATCCCCTATGCCGATGAGGCGCAAGCGATCCAGATCGCCAATGACTCGCCGTTCGGCCTGTCCAGCGGTGTCTGGGCCGGCAGTGCCGAGCGCGCCTTGCAACTGGGGCGGCAGATGCGCGCCGGCCAGTGCTTCCTCAACGGCGCGGCGTTTAATTATCAGGCGCCGTTCGGTGGCTACAAACAGTCGGGTAACGGTCGAGAATGGGGTGAGGAGGGGTTGAACGAGTTCGTCGAAGTGAAGGCGATCCAGGTGTGACGGTTGGCGATTCAAACTGTTCGTCAACCACGATGGTTGCTACTCCACACCGTCAACCGATACGCGGGAACAAATCTAAGGAACCACAATGAAAGTACTGATCGTCCACGCCCACCCGGAACCGCAATCCTTCACCGCCGCCCTGCGCGACCAGGCTGTCGCCACCCTCGAAGCCCAGGGCCACGAAGTGCAGGTCAGCGACCTGTACAAAATGAACTGGAACCCGGTGGCCAGCGACGCGGACTTCTCGAATCGGGAAAACCCCGAATACCTGGTCTATGCCCTGGAACAACGCCTGGGCGTGAAGAGCCAGTCACTGGCGGCGGACATCCAGGCTGAACTGGACAAACTGCTGTGGGCCGACCTGCTGATCCTCAACTTCCCGATCTTCTGGTTCTCCACCCCGGCCATGCTCAAGGGCTGGATCGACCGGGTGCTGGTGTCCGGCATCTGCTATGGCGGCAAGCGATTCTACGATCAGGGTGGTTTGGCCGGGAAGAAGGCACTGGTGACCGTGACCCTGGGTGGACGTGAACACATGTTTGGCGAGGGCGCGATTCATGGGCCGCTGGAAGACATGTTGCGCCCGATCTTGCGTGGGACCTTGGCTTATGTCGGTTTTGATGTGCTGGAGCCGTTCGTGGCGTGGCATGTGCCGTACATCAGTGAAGAGGCGCGCCAGCAGTTTCTGGTTGATTACGGGCAGCGGCTGCAGCACTTGAGCGACGACCAACCACTTGTATTTCCGAAGCTGTCGCAGTTCGATGACAAGCTCTATCCGCTGACCACCAACACTTAATATGCACCGCATACCCTGTGGGAGCGAGCTTGCTCGCGATGACTGACTACCAGCCAATATAGATGTCGACTGACAGTCCGCTATCGCGAGCAGGCTCACTCCCACAACTCCCACCGCCTGTTCGGAAGTCCATCTTTGCGGGGCCGTTGAACTACACTTTTCAGTTGTTCCACCCGATCGGCAGGGCGACGCATGACGTCGCTTGCCATCCGCCAGTCGCCCCAAGGCTTGCCCATTGTTGCAAGCCTGTCGGAGGTCATCATGAATAGGTTTTCACCGGTCAGTCTGTGCATCGCATTGTCGGTTTTGAGTAGCCCGGGATGGGCGCAATCGGTGGTGCCGATGAAAGGGCAAAGTTCTCAACAAACCCAGGCCGACATCAACGAATGCAACAGCATTGCCGCCAGCCAGGGCACCTCGACGTCTTCCTCGTCTTCCGGCGGGCGGCTCAAGGGGGCCGCTGTGGGGGCTGCCGCTGGTGCGGCCGGGGCCCAGGTGCGCGGCAATCAGCACGACGACGCTTATGATCGTGTCGACGATGACAGGAAACAGGACTATCGCCAGGACCGCGCCAAGGAGACGGCGGCCGCCGGGATGGTGGTCGGTGGGTCACGTCAGCGTCAGGAACGCCGGGCGGATCAGAAAACCACCCAGGCCAATACCGCGTCGGCCTACAGCAGCTGTCTGCAGGGCAAGGGTTATCAGGTCAATCCTTGAACTGACCCTGAACCGGGCGCCGGCCGCCTGAACAGATCTCAACCTGTGGGATCTTCAGTGTTTCAAGAATCCGGTCACGAGCACAGCTTCCGGGGCTTGAGCTCGCTGTTTCAAGGAAACAGACGGATAAGGAAACTGCCTGTAGCACAAATCTGACAACCGTTCATCGGTGAACTACGCTGCGGTACGTACCCTCGATCTGAATTTCGTGACGTAAGGATCCGACACATGCGGAGCAGGCTGCTCGCTGTAATGTTTACTGTTTTCGGGATGTTTTGGTCGGTGCAACTGTGGGCCGAAGATGCGCCGAAAGTGGTTGATGCTCCCGTTGAATTGAAAGTGGCCAACCGCAGCATCATGGTGTTTCGCGCGACCATCTTCGGAGAAGCCCCGGTGTCGCGGGTCAAACGGGCGAAAGCGGTGATCGGTGAGGCGCTGGATGACACCGACGATCTCAATGTCTCCATCGACCCGATCATGAAAAGCTACATGGTGCTGCTGGGCAGCCGGCGCGCCTTTATCGTTTCGCCCAATGATTTCGACGCGACCGAATTCGACACGGTACAGCAGGCCGCCGAAGCCGCGGCCGACCGGCTGCGCCAGGTCGTGGCCGAAACCCGGGAAGCCCGTAACCTGCAGTTGATCCTGCGCTCCGTAGTCGCTGCGTTGATCGCCACTGGCGTTTACATCGCGCTGCTGTTCGGCATGTCGTACCTGCGGCGCAGAGTGCTGAAGAAACTGCCCGAGCTGATGCACCGGCACACCCAGGCCCTGAAAGTCGGACGGGTGCCGCTGGTCGACGCCAATTACCTGTATCCGCTGGCCAGCCGCCTGCTGGAGCTGGTGCGCTGGGTCGTCGTGTTGCTGCTGACATACGAATGGCTGGGCTTTGTGCTGTCGCGCTTTCCCTATACCCGTCCCTGGGGCGAAAGCCTCAACAATTATCTGCTGGAGCTCGGCGGCTATCTGCTGCAAGGGATCGTCGGTGCCATACCCGGGCTGGGCGTGGCGCTGGCGATCTTCTTCATTGCCCGCGGCGCCACCGCGTTCATGCGGCGGATACTGCGGCGCATGGCGGCACCGGGCACCCTCAGCTGGCTCAACCATGAAACCCTGCAACCGACCCAACGCCTGACGTCCCTGGCGATCTGGCTATTTGCCCTGGCCATGGCCTATCCGTACCTGCCGGGTGCCGGCACCGATGCCTTTAAAGGCTTGTCGGTGTTGATCGGCCTGATGATTTCCCTGGGCGCCACCAGCGTGGTGGGGCAGGCGGCGGCGGGGTTGATCCTGACCTACACCCGAACCTTGCGCCCCGGCGAATTCGTGCGCATCGGCGACTACGAAGGCACGGTGACCGAACTGGGCATGTTCACCACCAGTATTCGCACCGGACTGGGCGAGGTGCTGACTCTGCCCAATTCGATGATCACCGGCACCGTCACCAAGAACTACTCGCGGGTGGTACAAGGCCCCGGCTACGTGGTCGACACTATCGTGACCATTGGCTATGACACGCCGTGGCGACAGGTGGAGGCGATGCTGCTGGAGGCCGCGAAACGCACGCCGGGGATTCTCGAAGTACCGCCGGCCCAGGTGTTCCAGACGGCCTTGTCGGACTTCTACCCGGAATACCGGCTGGTGGCCCAGGCCATTCCCAGCCAGCCTCGGCCGCGCGCCGTGCTGCTGAGCATGCTGCACGCCAACATCCAGGATGTGTTCAACGAGTACGGCGTGCAGATCATGTCGCCGCACTACCTGGGCGATCCGCAACAAGAGAAATGGGTGCCCCAGGACAAGTGGTACCCAGCCCCGGCACAAGAACCGAAGGAACCGTGATTTTTCGCCTGAAAGGGAGTTCGCACCATGCTTGAGTTCATTCTCCACGCCCTGCGGACTGACCCGGAAATCGCGGTGTTCCTGGCCATTGCCCTGGGCGTCTTCGTCGGCCGCATCCACATCGGCAGTTTCCACCTCGGTTCGGTGGCCGGTGCGCTGTTGATGGGGCTGCTGATCGGCCAGATCGGGCTGGAGGTGCCGACCGGATTGAAGTCGGTATTTTTCGTGATGTTCATCTATGCGGTCGGTTTCAAGAGCGGGCCGGAGTTTTTCGGCAGCCTCAATCGCGGCACGCTGAAACTGGTGGTGTTGAGCGTGGTGCTGTGCGGGACCGCGCTGGCGGCGATCCTGCTGATGAATGCGGTGTTCGATTTCGACGCCGGTTTCACCGCCGGGCTCGGCGCCGGTGCACTGACCGATACGGCGATCATGGGCACCGCCACCAGCGCCATCAATCAATTGTCGATCGACACCGTGGCCAGGGCCCAACTCAACAGCCACATGGCGATTGCCTACGCGATCACATACCTGTTCGGCACCATCGGCCTGATCGTCTTCGTCGGTAGCATTGCCCCGAAGTTGCTGGGCGTGGACCTCAGGGAGTCGGCGCGGGAGCTGGAGCTGGAGTTGGGTATCGCCAAGGAAGAAGACGCGATCACCGTGCCCTACACCCGCATCGTCGTGCGTGCCCATCAGGTGGCGGCCAATGGTTCGGCGAATGGGCAGCGTATTGCCGAGGTGGAGAAACAGCACGAGTCGCTGACCGTCGAACGCGTGGTACGTGCAGGAAAAATCTTCGAGCGAGACGAAGCGTTCACGCTGATGGCCGGGGATATCGTCGGGGTCTACGCCTTGCGTGAAGCCGTGGGCACGCTCACCCAGTGGATCGGACCGGAAATCGACCATGCCGAATCCTTGTCTTTCCCCACCCGTGAGGTGGACATCGTCGTGACCTCGCCTGAGTTCGCCGGCAAGACGATCCATCAGGCGAAAAGCCGGCTGGAAAGCGCCAGGCGCCTGGGCTGCTTCATCAATACCATCACCCGCCAGGGCTACGAGTTGCCCTTGCTGCCCAACACCGTGCTGCGTCGAGGCGACGTGATTACCCTGACCGGCCGCACCGCCAGTGTGGAAGCCGTGGCCAAGCGGTTAGGGCGAATTCGCGAGCACAACTACAAGAGCGACATCGCCGTGCACACCCTCGGCATGGTGCTGGGCTCGTTGCTGGGGCTGTTGTCGACTCATGTCGGGATGATCCCCGTGGAACTGGGCATCGGAGGCGGGGTGTTGGTCGCCGCGCTGGTGATTGGCTGGTACAACTCGCGTCACCCGGAAATCGGCGCGTTGCCGCCCGCCGCGCAATGGGCGTTTTCCGAGTTCGGCCTGACCGCGTTCGGCGCGGTGGTCGGCTTGCTGGCCGGTCCCGCGGCGTTTGCCGCGATGAAGGAACAAGGCCTGGCATTGCTGCTGTCCGGCGCCGTGGTCACCATTGTGCCGCCGTTGGTGGCGCTGTACTTCGGCCGCTATGTGTTGCGCCTGCACCCGATGATCCTGTTCGGCGCCCTGGCCGGTGCGCAGACCGAAGCCGCTTCGATGAACAAGATCATCGAGCAGTCCGGCAGCAACACCCCGGTGATTGGTTTTACCGTGTGTTATGCGATTTCCAATGTGTTGCTGGCGGTGTGTGGGCCGATCATTGTGTTTGTCGTTGCCGGCTAGCAATTTTGCAACCGCAGTGACTTCTGTGGCGAGGGAGGGCGCATTGCGGGAGCAAAGACGCACCTGAGCACCGGTTATCGGGCCCGGTGCCAAGGTGGGGGCATCGCACAGAGTGCGTTGAGCGACCAGCAAGGCCGCTCAGTTGCAGCGGTATCAGAAAAGCATGTAGGCGGATGCGGTCGTCTGATTCAGGTCGATCTCTCCGACCTCCAGGACTTCGTATTCGGCGCGCAGGCCGATGTTGCGAAAGACATCGAGCTCGACGCCGACACCGTAGGTCAGGTCAACCCCGGTATCGTCGTCGGTGGCATTGCCGTCGGCGTCCCAGGCGTGAGCGCCGACACTGCCGAACACCCGCAGCCGATCACCCAGCGGAAAGCCGACATGGGCGGCAGCCTGGGCCGATTTACCATCGAAGTCGACGTTCTTGTCCTTGAACTGACCGAGGTCGACATAGGCGCCCTCGAAGGCCAGGTAGCTATTGACGCGATACCCGGCAAAAACCTTGTAGCTGGTGTCGTCGTCATCCAGTCTGGATTCGTCGGTCTGAATGCTGCTTACGCCAGCTCCAAGATATAAACCTTTGTCATCAGCGAGCGCCTGAAAAGACAGCAGCGATAGCAGTGAAGCGAAGCCAAGGTTTCGAAGTAGCATGTTGAGTGGAGTCCTTGTACAGGGTTGTCTGGTGTTAGGGTTCGGCGAGCATTTGAGGGACCATGAGGGGTTAATAGAAGTCATTGATTGATATTTTTGGGTCGTAGGGCGGGATGTTTTCCGGACATTGAAAGTAGCGTCTTGCCAACGCTTGAATCGGCAGTGCTTTGGAGAACAACCAGCCTTGCGCCAGTAGAACCCCTTCCGAAACCAGATGCGGAAGTTGTTCCTGAGTCTCCACACCTTCGGCCACGACCTTGAGCCTTAGCGATTTGGCCAACTGGGCAATGTGGCGCCACAAGGCATCCTTGGCCGCGATCTTGTCGCCTGCGATGAACGAGCGGTCTATTTTCAGAATGTCGAAAGGCACTGAATCGAGGAGCGAGAGGTTGGAATAGCCGATGCCGAAGTCGTCCACGGCAATGCGGTGTCCGCACGCACGAAGCCGTCGCAATTGCAGGGCGGCGGGCTTCTGATCGAGCATGGTCCTTTCGGTGATTTCAAAGGCCATGGCGGACACAGGCATGTTGTAGGTTGCCAGCACGCTGGCCACATAGTCCGGGAAGCTCGGGTCCTGAATATCCTGGGCGCAAAGATTGACCGTAATGTAGAAGTCCTTGCACGCCCAAAGGTAGGTGCTGTAATCCTGCGCCACTTGTCGAATCACCGAGCGCGTAAGTTTGCGGATCAAGTCAGACTTCTCCGCCACCGGGATGAAAACATCCGCCGGCACTTGGGTACCGTTGTCGTTCCAGTGGGAAAGTGATTCGGCGCCCACCAGATAGCCCGTCGTCAAATTGACGATAGGCTGGTAGTGAACGCCCAGCGTGTTGGTTTTCAGGGCTTTGCGAAGCCGTACGGCGGTAGAGGTGTAATGTCGTTGAATACACCTTGCGAGCAAGAGCAGGGCTGTAAACAGGCACGCAAGGCCAATGAATAATTTGAGTTTGAGACCAGTCAGGTAGCTCAACGGAAGAGAAACGACAGCGATCAGTTCATTTCGGTTGCCCGCAAAGGCGATCAGGACCTTATCTGCCGAGATAACCAGTTCTTCCAGGTGGAAGGGTTTGTGCATCGTCAGCGGTGTATGGCCGGTGGAGGCGATGGGCACTGCGCCGCCGGGGCCGATGAGGTCCAGTTGCAGGTCCTCGGGAAACTTCAGATTATCGAGCAGGATCTTCTTGTTTGCCCAGACGTAGGTTGACTGTTCCGACACAATGATAAAGTCGGTGTCCGCGGAAACCCTGTGGCCAGCATCCACCCAGTAGGTTCGCTTTCCAACGGAGAACTTGCGTTTCTCGCTACCGGCCAGTATCGACGGGAGTTCTTGTCCGTAGGAGGAACAGATCTTGCCATTGGGCAACTGGATTGCCGCTTGATCAACAAATCGCAGGTTCTTGACCAGGTCAGCCAGTTGCGAGTATTGCTCGACGGAGCATTCCTGACCCGAACGATCAAGATCGTCGAGGGTTTCCAGTACTTTGTCGATCTGCGCATTGGGTTCCACTTGAGCAGCACGCAGATCGGCATAAATGTTATTCAGCTTCCGTGCAATGAATGGCTCCGCCAGTACTCCAGCACTGAGCCATGCGGCCCAACCCGCTGCAGCAATCAGACAGACAGTGACTGCGTGCCTTCCAAGTAACGCTTTATATGCGGCAACCATCGACAAACCTCGAGGTATCATTATTTCACTGTGCATCCTGCAGTCGCGGATTAAACGACTTCAGTACCAGTCAATTACCCAGGCCAATAAGATGCCGCTTGCATAGACGACCATGCACAGTGCGATTTTCTGCTTGAGTGGCAGTGTGTTTATTCGATGATGCATGCTTATCTCCCTTGAGTAGGCAAATAAGCAATTTTGGATACCTGTGGTTAATCAAGGGAAATCATTAATCATCATTTACGGGGCATTTATAAATACCGGTTAACGATGATTTCTACCCTCGGCGACCTGATTGTAAACGGGAGAGACCGTGCTCCTGGGCCTGGCTGAGTTGCGCCTGGCCGTTTCCGACGGCGTCTCTCCGTAAGCCAACTGATACGCCTTGGAAAACCGGCCCAGATGATGAAAATTCCAGAACATCGCGGTTTCGGTGACGGTGGGCCAGGTTTTATTGATCAGGTCGCGACGGGCGCTGGCGAGTCTCAAGTTTCTGATGTAGGCGATAGGCGACATGCCGAACGTTTCAATGAAGCCAAAGTGCAGGGTGCGGGTGGTGGTTTCCAGTTGCCTTACGAGCGACTTTATAGTGAGCGTTTTTTTTGTGTTTTCATGGATGTACTGTATGGCTTCTATCGCCACTTTTCTTCTAGTCGGGACTTTGCGGCTGAAACCGCCTGCGGGTGTCAGCGATTGCAACAATGAAGCAAGCACTGCACTTCCAATCGCAGATCGCTTTGCTTCATCGCATTCAGCCGAAGCCGTGTCGCTGATATCGACACAGCAAGCACTGATGGCTTGAATGGCCGATTGAATGAATTGAAAGTTTTCAGCCTGATAGCTGTGGTTTGTCCGGTTTGCAAGGATATCTATGACAGGGTGATCTTGGCGGTATCGGTCATAGTGTTCCAGTGTCGTGGTGAGGGTGAAAAGTGTTTCATTCGGTTCGCAGGTGTAATGCACCGTTTCATCGCTGTGCAATACGATGACTTCGTTAGGCCGCAGTTTGTGATCGTTGACGACGGGGCGACCAATCGGCGCCTGGGAGATGGCGAATGTCACGAATCCGGCAGGGACAGAACTGACCAGGGTCACGGATGAGTCGAACTCAAGACGACTGCACTGCAGTTGCGGGCTGTGAAAGAGTTTGTGTTGCCGAATGCGCGCCTCATGCTCGGCCGGAAAAAGGCTCATTTCCCAATTGCCTATTGTTCTATTCAGTTGGCTCGGCAAGGCGGAAGACAAATGAAAGATCTCGTCGGGCGGTGCGATACTCATGAAATTGAAGGCTCATCTGTTAAATGAATAGGGTCAAGCCTGACGGGCAGTCACGGAGAAGATACGCGATTGGCCGTTCTTGCTGTCGGTAAGCTCGACCTCGTTTCCATTGGCTTTGAACGGGGTGTCAGAGGCCCCGGATCAGTTCCAGTTCCGCAGAAAATGCGTACTTGCTGTCCAACGCTGAGTCGTCCATGTGTTGAACATTGCGCGGATCGATTTTCGAACTGAAGATCTGCGATTGGGGTTTCATCGGGTCAATGGCAGCTGCTGTAAAGGCGTGAAAGTCGTCGATACGATAACCGGTTTTTACCTGATAGCCAGTTTTCACGGTACTTGGGGCCTTCTTGTTGGTTTCGATACTCGTCAATTTGGCACTGTAGAAGCCCTTGTCGTCGGCCATGGCCTTGAGGGAAAGCAATAAACCAAACGACACGGTGACGAAGTTTTTCAGTAGCATCGAGGCGATTCCTTATTAACAGTTTATTCAGGCAGAACAGAATGTCAGCTGTATCTCTGCCACGACTTGGGCTGTAAATAATCTCACTTCGATTGTGCCTGCCAAAGTCAATAACTCATATTTGCCAGGTCGCCGGAAGAGGTCAGTCAGCGCTTGCCCCTGCGGATACAACGCTCCTCAAAGTAGTATGAACCAGTTGGCGTAGCTCATGCCGGCATCACTTTGTGGTGGAGCAGGGAGAGCAGAATCACTGTTCTGTTCGTCCGTTTGATACTCATTCTCACTGTGGATTTTCAGATGCGACAGTTTCTGACTGTCATCCGGGCTTGTTTCAATTTCATAATATTCAATGGTCGTGCTTTCGACGGAGCGCTCGTCGTGTGCCAACGAATAAAGTGGCATGGCAGACAGAAAAAAGACCGCCAGGTATCCGAAAGTCGTCGTTCTATGGGTTCGCAGGAAATGCATGGTTTTCACTTGATTCTCCTGTATAGGGCATTGTCCCGGGCGAGAATCAAGCAAGCTCGATTCCAAGGATTATCGGCGAGGGATTTTTGGCAGGAGAGACGTATGATTCAAATCAATAAGTGTTATTTTTGTTTGAAGGGTTCTTTGATGTGAACCTGTGCCAGGTGGGTGTCGAGTCGCTACCTGAGGCCGATTAATGGCTCATGCAGCGCAAGCGGCCAAGTTCATGGATGTAAAAACACGCGGCGCCTTTATCCTGGGTCGGAATCAACTCGTAGTTAAGAATGGCGCCTTCTTGCAAGACATACTGACGCCTGAAGAACAGGTCAGGGGTCTTTTCAATGGCAAAAAGTTCATTGTCCTGGCTGAGTTTGACATTACTGACTTTGATCTCGACGTGTGTCTTGCTTTCTCCGATTATATTCGCCGAGATGGTCGCATTACGGATTTTTCCATTCAGGCTTTCCAACGTGGTTCCCGTGAGTCGACCATGCCCGATAGTGAGGTATTCTTCGGTATTGAGTTGGTTGAGATCCTCCAGCCATTGTCGGGATTTTGTCTGGTAGCTGATATTTTCCATGTAATGCGAAGGAGAGTAAAAAATGGAAAAAATGCACAGTGCATTGATCAAGCCTATAAGAGGCCAGTGAACGGCCTGCGGAATTTCAAACTTCATAAGGTGACTTCCAGACATTGACGAATCATCAAGGCGAGGTCTCTTTCGCTGCTGTTCAATTGCAGATTTGCAGTGCTTTGATCCTGGCGGATGCACGAAACGGAATAATTGGCTTTATACAGGTTGATCCAGACCTGGCCCTTCAGGTTTGGCGGTAGCTGTTCAGTTTGTTTGGCCGACAGGTCCATCAGCGCTTGAGCCTCGGCAAGATTGCTGCCCACGGCGTGTATGACCAGTCCACTCTTGTCGAGACTGGAAATTTCAATTTTTGGCGCGTCGAAGTCGAATTGAAAAATACTAAAGGCAACGACTGCCAGCGTAACGACATAAGCGATCAACTGAGCCTTTGTAATACGAGTGGATTGACTGGTTTTACCAGAAGGCGCCAGTCGTTCATCACCACCCGGTGGCGGTAGTTGCCCGGTGAAGGCCTCGGGTGGCTGTGCCGTTTCCTCTTGGGGTGTCGTTACATCTGCTTGTGCATCGACGACACATTGCCGGTTGAAGCAATATCCTCGTCGAGGAACCGTCATCAAGATCTCGTGATCCCGACTGTCATTGAGAATATTGCGCAGTGAGAAAACCGTCTGGTTCAAACTGCCGGAGGCAACCACGCGGTCATTCCAGGTGTACTCGATGATTTCATCGCGGGTTTTAGTGACACCTGGCTCCATGAGCAGCAGGTCCAACAGGCGCGACTCAGCTCTACCTAGCGTGGAATTCTGTACATCTCCATGGGGTGTTGTAATGGAAAGCATGGCGTTGTCGGGGTCGAATACCGCCACGGCGCCATTTTTCAACTTGAAGGTGTAGCTCATAGAAATCTTCCGTTCAGGCGGTGCTGGCCTGAGTATAGGGGCCGGATTTGGCTCGGTACATTCTGGTCTGGGAGGTGAGCGAAGATGAGGGTCGGGCGGAAGGTGCGCTGCGTGTCGCATTTACAGTGCCGGACTGGCTCGTGTCAGAGGCGTGCGGTTCGGCAAACAGCCGGGCCTGTCAGTGGTATCAGTTCAATCAAACAAAAAAAAAGCATTGCTGGATGATCCATGGTTTTCGATTTGGACACCATGAATAATGCTTGGAATGGATTAACGGCGCTATCCGAAAACTGCAAGCTGGAGCAGGTGGACTTGCGCGCAGGCACGCCTGAGTGAACTAACATCGCTGTTGCGACAGGTTTCAATTTCAGCCTGAACTATCAGGATACAAATCAATGGTTGTGTTTTTCTGCGCCGGGTTTGTTAAAGATTATTTTTGATTCTTATTAGCTTTGAACCAGAGGCGTTACCGATTTAAATGGCTCTCGAGGAGCGTTGACGCACATCGCGCTCATGCTTTGTTTGTCGCGGCGTAAACGATCCTCACCTCTCGTTCTACGGCTTTGCCCCGGGTCCTTTCTTGAAGGGCCCGGGGCTTTTTTTGAGCGCGGTAAAAGACAGGGGCACGAACACTCAAGGCCATCGTCGTCGCCGATCAGGGCAAGACATCGTAGCCACGTTGTTGCAGGCAACTGTTGTAGACGGAGTTGTTGGCGGTGACGCTTTGTTCGCTCTCACTCAGGTTCTGCCGGCGCTCCTGGCGTTGTCTGGAGCCCCCGACGACGGCACCGGCAGCCGCGGCACTGTGTGCCCGGTTCTGGCGATAGTCTTGCTTGGTATCGTCGTCGATCTGGTCATAGAGGTTTTCATGTTGGCGACCGCGAATTTCTGCCGCCGTGGCACCGGCGACCGCGGCGGTGGCGGCGCCCTTGACCCGACCACCGGAGGGCACGGTGCCTTGCACCGGATGTTGCGCGTTGGCCTGGGACTGGCAGGCACTGGTGTCCTGCTGGATGGTCTGGGAAGTCTGACCTTTGAGGGGAATCACGGTCGCAGCCAGGGCGCTGGTGCCCAGCAACATCGTAGCGAGCGCTAAGGTATTGGCCAGTATTTTCATCATTGAGTCTCACGTCAGGCGTCGGTACGGTTAACGGTTTGTCAGAGGGAAAACACGGCAAGGTATCACATTGAAACCCCATGCAGGTCTGCTTGCGATGGGGTTTGCCTGAGCGTCAACGCTTGAGGAGGAGGGCCTGCATATCGTCTGTCATGCCTTTGAGTGCAACCTTGAAGTCATTGGCAACAATCGGCTGTTCGGCATTCTTGATGGTCTCGCCGAATACCTTGCGCACGATCTTCGCGACCGGCATACCGGTCTTGGCGTCGATCAGGTTGGCTTCGATGTACATCTCGGCGGTCTGGTCCCGATGCCCGGTGGCGGCTTGTGTCGCCCCGACAATGGCCCCGATTGGAACGGCCTCATACCAGTGCATGCCTTCATTGTTAGCGCTGACGTGGGTGATCGCCGCCTGCAGGATCAGTGACCGCGAATCGGTCGGCGCCAGCTGCGGATAAGGGACGATCGCATAACGACGGGCAAAGGCGGTCTTGACGCTGTTACTGGCCATCAATTGCAAGTCTTGCAGGGTCTTCAGGCTGACGCGCGCGGTCGGCTGCGGCGATGGATACAGTTCCATCTGCCTGAACACTACTGTGGAATACGTGCGTGGATCGAACCCTGGCGATACCCAGCGCAATACTTTCTGCTCACTCGGCGTAGTTTGCTCCTCCAGGCCCTGGTAATTGCCCAGGAAGCCCGAGTATTGCTCTTGCTGCGCGACTTTCGAGACACAGCCGACCTGAAATACACAGCTCAAAGCAATACCCGCAATCCATTTGTTCGACATGCCCATGTGTTTGGTTCTCAAGTGATTAAAGTTGTCATTCGGGTTCCGACCTGGCCCCGGGCATTGGTCCGGGCACCTTGTATCCAGGCACTGGTACTCGCCGGTCGGTTACGCAAAGCAGGTGCTTGCACGCCGGTCAATGCGGGCCGAATGCTGCACGTAGCGGCGGGATAATCCGAATCAATAACTCTCAAAAACTGTTAAATACCCGACCGGAAAAAATTGCACATCGATCACAGTTGCCTACGCTAACCCTTTGCAATGCCGGCTTTGGCGTCTACAGGTGAGTGAGATGGATTTGAAAGAAGGATGGATGGGTACCGCGTCGACACTCGTCGTTGCGTTGGGTTTCATCCCGATGGCTCAGGCCGACGATTCGGCGGAATTGGCGAAGAAAGCCCTCAACCCGGTCGCGGCGATGTACAGCCTGCCGGTGCAGTACAACTGGGACCAGAAGATGGGGCCGACCGGGGAGGGCATGCACAGCGTCACCAATATCCAGCCTGTGCTGCCGTTTGCCTTGAACGAAGACTGGAACCTCATTTCCCGGACCATCCTGCCGATCATCGACCAGCACGGCCTGGCCCCCGATGGCGCGGCGGACAAATCCGGCAGCGGCGATATCACCCAGAGTTTTTTCTTTTCGCCGACCAGGCCCACGGAAAGTGGCTGGATACTCGGTGGTGGCCCGGCGTTGCTGATACCGACCGGCAGTGATGAGTTGCTCGGCAGCGAGCAATGGGGCCTGGGCCCGACGGCCGTGGCGTTGAAACAGTCCAATGGCTGGACCCGAGGCATTCTGGCCAACCATATCTGGGGCCTGGACGACAGCCCGCCGGACGACAAGGAAAAGGTCAACCAGACCTTCCTGCAACCCTTTCTCTCGTACACCACCCATACGTACACGACCTACGGGGTGAACACCGAGTCGACCTACAATTGGCAATCGCGCGAATGGTCGGTACCGGTCAACCTCACGGTCACCCAACTGCTGAGGATCGGCGGTCAACCATTGACGGTGCAGGCCGGCCCGCGCTACTGGCTCGACAGCCCGGAAGACGGCCCGCAAGGCTGGGGCTTTCGCGCCGCTGTGACGCTCCTGTTTCCACGCTGACAGGCCGTTTCCGAGGGCCTGGAGGAGACACCCCATGGACCGATTCGCCGGCGGTTGTTTGTGCGGCAAGGTGCGTCTTGTCGCATCGGGGCGCCCGTTCCGGGTTGGCGTTTGTCACTGTCTCGACTGTCGCAAGCACCATGGGGCGCTGTTCCACGCGTCCGCGATATTTCATCAGGATGCCGTGACAGTCGAGGGCGAAACCCGTGACTACGCCGGGCGGTATTTCTGTCCCCACTGCGGTTCGTCCGTGTTCTCGCGCAGTGCAGACGAAATCGAAGTGAACCTGGGATCCCTGGATGCTCCTGACCAGTTGACGCCCACCTACGAGAGCTGGACTGTGCGCCGTGAGGCCTGGTTGCCGGCGTTTGCGCTCACCCGGCATTACGAGCGCGATCGAGATTCCACGGGGCGTTTTGAAGACTAACGGGCACATACTCCATCCTCAACAAATCAATATCAGCCCGTTATCCCCAGCGCGACCGACGAGCAGTCGATCGCGTGCTGTCGGTCAATTGCTCATGATGGGTGCCAGTGCAGCCTGAATCCGGGACATCTGTGCCGGCGTTGTCATCTGCGTCAGCAGTCGGCCGAAGTGTGGATGCCGTACACCCGAGATAATGTATTGCAAGCGGTAGGCGCTCAGCACGCTGGCTTTGATTTGCGCCGTCTCATCGACACTGAACGATCGTGAAGCATTACCAATGAAGTAGTCGGCATCGGCTGCCGCTTGTGCCTGCAGGATTGTGTCCACGGCCGCCACCAGCGCAATCAGGTCATTCACTGCCTGGTCGCGCTCGGCTGGCGAGAGTTTCACGTGCTCGTCCCGCCACTCCAGTTCATCGAGTACCACGTGGCGGCTTTCATCCTTCCAGTGGAATTTGAAGACATCCTTGAACAACGGGCACAGCTCCTCGCGCGGGGCGATGCTTTGCACGTAGTGCGCCTGTACGAACAGTTCGATATGACAGGTCAGCGCCAGTACCGACCAAGTGCTGGCCGCGAGTACCGCGCGCGCGACCTCGTTTGGATCGGCAACCTGACGATATCCCGCGGGCAATTTCGAACTCATCATCGTCTCCATGCGCCGGAACAACTCCTGGTGCTTGATCTCGTCGTTGGAAAAACGCACCAGTGCTTCAAGCGCCAGTTGATCGTCAAACACATGGGCCCGACCCTGATCGAGCATCTTGGCACTGATGAAACGCTCGACCAGGCCAAAGATATACGCGTAGGTCCGGCCCTGGATCTGACTGAGCAGACGTGCCTCGGCCGCATCGAGAAAAGTCAGGCGGTCGACCTGTGACAGTCCGTCGGGCAGGAATTTGCGCGAGAAGTCGAAACTGCGGTCCTGGAGCAGATCGCGATCGATCTGCCATTCGGTTTTTTTCGAAGACCTGACCATTTGCGCATAACGGGCGGTGTTGCCTGACGCTGAGCCGGGTAGGGTAACGACGCTGTTCATATGGATCTCCTGCTGCCCTGGTTGAGTTGGTATGGGGCAATTTCGGTTGACGTCGGAGCCAGTGAACCTCTTGGGACAATCTCGATCGCTGAGTCCGCGTTGGTGCTAATCTAGGCGTCGCAGTCCAGGCGGTGAATGACCGTTGCGCCTGAATACCTGCTCCGGACTCCGGAAAGGATGGCGATCAAGTGTTGGATGCGCTTTCTGATGTCTTGCGTGTGATTCGGCTGTCGGGAGGGGTCTTCCTCGAGGCGGAGCTCACTGCGCCCTGGTGCATCAACGGCAGAATCTCGACGGATGATTGCAAGCCGTTCCTGGCGGCCCCTCGACACATCATTGCGTCGCACTTTGTCGCCGCGGGGCACATGCAAATTCAAATCGACGGTGGCGCCGCCATCGAGGTAGGGGCAGGCGAACTTGTTTTGCTTCCCCGCAACGATGCCCATTCCTTTGGCAGCGACCTGAGCATTGCGCCCATGCCGGCCCGGGAAGTCATCCAGCCGCCAGAAGTCGGCGGCATTTCACGGATCAGGTACGGCGGGGGCGGCGAGGCCACGCAGTTGTTGTGCGGGTTCCTCGGTTCGGAAACTCCCTTCAGTCCACTGCTTTCATCGCTGCCTTCCTTATTGAAGCTGGACCTGCGGGCGACGGCTTCGGGCACCTGGATCGAAAGCTCATTCCGTTTCGCTGTCAGTGAAATCGCGGCGGGCCGCGTCGGCTCGGCAACGGTCATCGCCAAGCTATCGGAACTGCTGTTCGTCGAAGCCGTCGGCCAGTATGTCGCCAGCCTTCCCGCTGAGCGGCGCGGGTGGCTGGCGGGTTTGCGCGATCCGCATATCGGGCGGGCACTGGCGTTACTGCATGCTCGCCCGACCGAAGGCTGGACCGCAGAAGCCCTGGCGCTTGAGGTAGGCATGTCGCGCTCTGTATTCGCCGAACGCTTCACGGCATTGGTCGGACAGCCACCGATGCAATACCTGACGCTGTGGCGCATGCACGTGGCGGCCCAACAGCTGCGCGAAGGTCGCGGCAATGTGGCGCAAATCGGCTTTGCCGTTGGCTACGACTCCGAAGCCGCGTTCAGTCGCGCATTCAAACGTCAGTTCGGCACATCCCCCGGCACCTGGCGCAGACAATCAGCGTGAGAGGGGCCGGTGCCGGCTCTCCATGGTTACCTGACCAGGCTTGCTCCTTTGAACTCAAGGAAGCCGAGGCAATTGCGCCCGAGCCTGGCTGGCTCGCAGCGTATTGGAGACCTTGGCTTGAATCTCGTAGGCAGGCGCCTCGACGGCTTCGTAATCACGGGTATAACGGGTGGCAAACTCGTGATTGCCCCATTGCTGGTACTGCTGCACGTGTTTCAACTCATGGGCCCACAGCGCGACATCGTTCAGTGCATCTTCGGCATTTCGAAACACGATGATGTCGATAAGGGTGACCGCACGTATATCGGGATTCTGCAGCATGGTGTTTGCGGCGTTCAGTTCCACATCATCGCCGACTTTGTAGCGAGCCGAATCGAGCACTTGAATGTCATACCAGGGTTCGAGCTGGGCCCGGATATTCAGCGGGATTGGCAGGATATCGCCCGTTGCCGCGGATTCGCGCGATTGCACAATCCAGCTCTGCAATCCAGAGGCGGCCATCTGGTTCATGTCGTCGAAGATCGATCCAGCGTCCTCTTCGGAATCCGGAGCACAAAAACAAGCGACCATGCAGACCTGGGACTGGCCGGCCGGGCAGGCGAAAACCGAAGATGAGGTGCCAGTGCAAAGGAACACTATCGTTAACCGGAAAACCTGACGCAAAAATACAGCTGACAATGGGTTCTCCCCTGGGCAATGGCGATCGGCAGGCAATACGTTGGGCATCTTGTGTCCATTGCCCTGCCGCGTGTTGGACCGCTGCTACACCGTTCGATTCCCTGGGTTCCACAGTATTTTCAACATCACCTGAAAGGCCGTGCCTGTGAGCATCAACGCCAACATCATTGCGTTCTTCTTCGGGCTGATTTACCTGTTTGTGCTGGGACTTGGGAAAGAAAACCTGACGCTGATTGCGATCATGGTTGCAATTTCCTTCGGGCGCTAACGTAACCCCAAAGACTGACGCAACTGCGCCGGACTCACTCCAAGGCGTTGTTTGAAGGTGGTCGCCATGTGCGCCTGGGAGTTGAAACCGCAGGCGTAGGCAATCTGCGTCAGGGTGGCGGTCGAATCGCGCATCAGGGCGCGGGCCCTGGCGAGGCGGCGGTCGATCAGGTAACTGTGGGGGCTTTTGCCGGTGGCGTTTTTGAAGGCCCGCATGAAATACCCCTCGGACAATCCAAGCAGGCTCGCCATCGCCGGCACGCTCAACGGGCCATCGAGGCCAGCGTCAATGAATTCATCGAGCAAGCGCATCCGGCTGCCGGTTATCGAGCCATGGGGGGCTGTCGACAGCGCTTCGCTACCCGTCGCCCGCTCGGACAACGCCAGTGCCCAGGCTTCCCAATCATCCTCCACGCAAGGGTGCAACAGCGCGGCACGGATTCGCCACGCGAGGGCGGTGGCCTGCTGGTCGATGCGATTGTTGAAGGCGCGATCCCCCGTCAACGCCATACCGTCGGTGCGAATCACCCGCAGGTATTCACCGCCCCGGGGGGACTCGGACAGCACGTCACACCCAGCGGGGACGAACGCCAGGCCGTTGGGCACGGCATCGAAGGGGCGTATTCGGTCACTGCCGATGGCGTGCAGGCCTCGCTGGCTGTCGAAGGCGAAGCCGATTCCCGACCGGGTCGCGACATAGCGGGTCGCGTAGGCGCAGCCGGGGAGCAATTCGATTGCCCAAGGGCCGGCCTCGATACGACGGACCGGTTCGGACAGCAGGGGTGGCGGCGGGCGATTTCGATGACTCATGGACACCATAGTAGTGAAGAGGGGGGACAAAAGTCAGGTCGGTTTTTTGAAAGCCGCGGTACCGCGCCGTTGTTCAGACTGGACAAAATCTCAAGGAGACCACTCATGCACAGACTGACTCGCGACGATATCGAACAGGCAGCTCGCCTGGTTTACCAGGTCATGCCCGCCACGGCCCAGTACCCTTGGCCCTTGCTGGCTCAACGGTTGGGTTGCACGGTGTGGGTCAAGCACGAAAATCACACGCCTACCGGTGCGTTCAAAGTGCGCGGCGGTATCACGTTCATGCACTGGCTCAAGCGCGAACACCCGGGCGCGAAGGGCATTGTCAGCGCTACCCGCGGCAACCATGGCCAAAGCCTGGCACTGGCGGCTCGCACGCTGGGTTTGCAGGCGTTGATCGTCGTGCCGGAAGGTAACTCGGTGGAAAAAAACAACGCCATGCGCGGCTTTGGCGCTGAAGTGGTCGAGTATGGCCGCGATTTCGATGAGGCCCGTGAAGAGGCTGCGCGCCTGGCGCAGACCCATGACCTGTTCCTGGTTCCGCCGTTTCACACCGAGCTGGTCAAAGGCGTCGCCACCTATGCGCTTGAGCTGTTCAGCGCTGCACCGGACCTGGACACCGTTTATGTGCCGATTGGCTGTGGCTCGGGGATTTGCGGGGTGATCGCCGCCCGCGATGCGTTGGGTCTGCAAACAGAGGTGGTTGGCGTGGTTTCCACGGAGGCGGCGGCTGCACAGTTGTCGTTTGACGCTGGCGAGATATGCGAAACCGCCTCGGCCAACACCTTTGCCGACGGCCTGGCCGTACGCAAGCCGATTCCCAAAGCCTTTGCCGTCTACGCGGCAGGTGCGGCACGGATCGTATCGGTCAGCGATGAGCAGATCGCCGAAGCCATGCGTGTGTATTACACCGATACCCATAACCTTGCCGAAGGGGCCGGTGCGTCGGCGTTGGCAGCGCTGATCTCGGAGCGTGAAGCCATGTCGGGAAAAAGGGTGGGGGTGATTCTGTCCGGTGGCAACGTCGACAGAGCGGTGTATGCACGAGTGATTGCGTGAAGGCGGCCATGGCCCTGGTCACATAAATTTGAAATGCGCGGCATTGCTCGACAGAATCACGCCCCGATCCGGCCAAAGGCGCCGGACGTTCGTGGTCAAAGGGGCCGCAGTTGAACCAACAGACATTGTCCATGCGCCTGGAACGCGTGGCGGCACAGGTGCCAGCCGGTGCGCGCCTGGCCGATATCGGCTCGGATCATGGCTACCTGCCTGTGGCATTGATGCGCCGGGGCGCCATCGCGGCGGCGGTGGCCGGCGAAGTGGCGTTGACGCCGTTCCACGCGGCCAACCGCACCGTGCGCGAGAACGGCCTGGACTCGCGGGTCACCGTGCGCCTGGCCAACGGCCTGGCGGCAATCGAGCCGGGAGACGGGATCACGGCGGTCAGCGTCTGTGGCATGGGCGGCGAAACCATCCGCGACATCCTCGACAGCGGCAAGGCGTACCTGAGTGGTCAGGAGCGCCTCATCCTGCAACCCAACGGCGGCGAGCAGCCACTGCGCCAATGGCTGATGGACAATGGCTACCGCATCCTCTGCGAGGAGGTGCTGCGGGAGAATCGTTTCGACTACGAGATCATCGTCGCCGAGCGCTCCGGACCAGTGATCTACACCGCCCAAGAACTGTACTTCGGTCCGTTGCAAATGCAGGCCCGCAGTCCGGCGTTCCTGGTCAAGTGGCAGCGCAAGTTGCGCCAGAAACAAAAGACCCTGAGCCACTTTGCCCGAGCGCAGCAGGCCGTGCCCGAGGAGGCGGTGCAGGACATCGCGCGGCAGGCCCGGTGGATCACCGAGTTGCTGGCTTGAGCAAGCCTGGGGCACAGCTTCTCAAGCACCTCGCTTCAGTGTGGGTGCGAAAGAGTCGTTTCCATTCGGCGTGAACCGAATGCGGCAGGCGTTCGCGTAGTTGCTCACCAGCGAACAGACGCTCCTTGCGCGAGAGAAAGACCGCATCGTCACCGGAGTCGTCCGACGGCTTTGCTTTTCAAACGTAGCAGTTCCGATCCTGGATACTGTATTGCCAGTACTGAATTTGCGCTCGATTGGAAGTGGTTTGCTGATGACTGCAGGCGACTCGAGCGTGCTGGCAACCGGTAGGAAATTGTGCCACTGGTCGGGTCTGGCGACGAAAGTTCAGCGCAAAAGCGGTTTTATTTTCGGCGTGGAACAAAAAACGATTCAGCTGCGTAGCGACGCGGGTTTCAGCCAAAGCGGCAGGTGTCCACAAGTGCTGGAAATAGTACCGTTTGTCGATGTTTGTGCTCAAAAAATGAACGAACGGGATATGCTGGGCTCTGATTTCCCAGCAGGCGGATCCTTAGGGTCCCGCTGCACTCACTAGTAAAATGGACGTATACCTCATCTGCATTGAATGAAATGCACATGGGGATTTTTTTTACCTGAGACCTGGAGTGATAGTATGCCGTCATCACTGACTCGCTGGGCGAGTCGCTCTCTCTTGTAATACCAAATTATTTAGTTGCTTCAATCTTTGCCAACTTGACCTTGCAGGTGCGAATCAATAATTCGCACGCCTGGGGCATGGTCAATTCGCACTGCTGCTATAAGTGGAGATGTAGTCTTGGATATTAATACAATGATCGGCCTGATCGGCCAGAAAGAATCCATGGAGTTTTTGCGTTTAGGCGTTGTGTACGTTCATCTGTTGGCTTGCTGCGTAGCTATTGGCCTGGTGTTTGCCAGCGATGCGGCAATGGTGAAGGACTTGTTGAAAGGTCGCGTGTCGTCGGGGCACGATAATGAACATATGGCCAGTCTGCAGAAGTCTGTTGCCAATGCGTTGATATTCTTATGGGTTACCGGAGCTGCGGTAATAGGCATTGATTACCTTGAAAAAGGCATGACCTATTTTGCCAATCCAAAACTTCAAGCCAAAGTTATTATTGTATTGTTGCTGACGTTCAACGGCATGTTGTTGCACCGCTATGTATTGCCTGCAATGTTGAAGGCCGGTTCGTTGCTTGATCTTCAAGTCAATGTACGTATGTTTGCCCTGTTCTCTGGCGCACTGTCAGGCGTGTCCTGGTTGTATGCCGCCATGCTCGGTGTCGGTCGACCGCTGGCCTGGAAGTATTCGCTCACCGAGTTGCTGATGGCCTATCCGGTGTTGATCGTACTCGGCTTTGCGATGATGGTGACGCTGACCCAGTGGGCGCGTAAACGCAACGCAGCAACGCAGGTTCAGGAATCTACCTGGATGTTTGCCGGAATTCCTGCGCTGCGTTGAACTGACGTGAATCCAGGAAAGGACGGTTGAAACCGTCTGAACCTTTCAAACATCAGACCCCTCCTTGTGAGGGGTTTTTTGTGGGTGCGGGCACCCGAAAGCCGAGCAACTGTTTGCCGGAGCATGGTCGGCCTGCTACATGGCAGCGGTGGGGCTGGCCGCCCAACAGATGAACGTGACACTGCCGACCGACATGGCCGTCGGCCTGACCTACACGCAATACATCTCCCTGGTTGCGCTGTGGGAGGAAGAGTTTGAGATCCAGTTCCGGAGGGCAATGCAGCTATCGGATGTTCTGCGGTGGTTGTACCGCGGGACTGAGTCTTGATCTGAATCCCCCCGATTTCGGCGTGATTTCCCCCCGCTAATGGGCACGATTCCCCGGCAAGACTCGCGTCTCCATCCGCTTGGGAATTTCAAACTCCGAGCAATGTTTGCGGGGCGTTCAGGTATGCCGACAAATTTTGTTACATCAATGGCAGGGTAATTGCTGAGCGAGGGTATCCCGTTCATGAAAGGTGTCGGGACGCCGTGGAGCTGCAAGTACCCCCATTGAACGATCGATGTAACCGTCGGGTTGCATCACGAGACACCCCTGGCGACTCAATGGAAGTGCTGCGGTCATCCTCTGCAACTGTCCAGGGGAAGTCGTTATGATCCACTCCAAGGTAGTGCCGCTGCGACGTCTGTTGTGCTTGCTGGTTTGCCTGTTGACGGCCACGCTGGTGGCGGCCGACGAGCCTCAGGGCAATGACAATCAAAGTAACGATAAGTGGGTGGAACCGGCACGCTCCAGGCTCATGCATGTGATTGGCGGTATGCCGTTCTTTCCCCATCGGGCCAATACCACCGGCAACCTGGTCTTGAATGTGAAGGACTTCGACAATGCCCAGGTCTGTGGCGCCTGTCATACGGAGATCTACAGGCAGTGGCGCTCGTCGATGATGTCCCAGGCCTGGGATGAACCCATCTATCGGGCCTTGCTCAAGCGTGCGAGTGCGGCCACCGAGGGCAAGGTCGATAACTTCTGCACCGGCTGCCATACCCCGATCGGTCTCACGACCGGGCAGATCACTTCGCAAGTCAACCGCTCCTCGATTGAAGACAGTGCGAAGAACCATCCGATGCCCGGGGTCGATTGCGAGACCTGCCACAACATCAGTGCCCGCACGGGCCTCGATAACGGCGCCTATGTCCTGAGCCCGCGGGCCCACGGCAAACCGACCAAGTTCGGCCCGCGCAGGGATGCCGTTTCGCCCTATCACGACACCGTCTATTCCGCTCTGCACACCCGCTCGGACTTTTGCGGCACCTGCCACAACGTCACGCACCCCTTCAGCAGCGTGGCGGTGGAGCGCACCTATGATGAATGGCAGGAGAGCACCTACAGCCTGAACAATGTGACTTGCCAGAGCTGCCACATGCCGGGTTTTGCGGGCAAGGCCGCGATCATGGGGCCAGACCGCGAGGAGGTCGCTTCGCATTGGTTCAGCGGGGCCAACGCGATGATGCTCAAGCATCTCGGTCAGGAGGAGGGCGCGCAACGCGCACGCGACATGCTCGGGCGCGCCGGGGACATAAAGTTCGAGCAAGTGCCGGCAGCCATGACGCCCGGGCAATACACCTCGGTAGCGGTCAAAGTGACCAACGTCGGCGCCGGGCACAAGCTGCCGACCGGCTTTCCCGAGGGGCGGGAGATGTGGATCGATTTTCGGGTGCGCGATGCCAGTGGTCGCGAGATCTATCGCCTGGGTTCGATCAAGGACGGCAAGACCGAGGTCAACACGCGAAATTTCAAGGTGCACATTGGCGACAAGGACGGCAATCCGCTGGACGTCGAGGTCTGGAATGCCACGCAGATTCTCTCGGACAACCGCATTCTGCCCAAGGGCTACGATATCGGGGAGTTCTCCTTCCTGGTGCCGGCCGACGCCGTCGGGCCGCTGACCCTCACAGCCGATCTGAACTACTGGCCGTTCTCCCAGAAGCTGGCCGACTACCTGCTCGGCAAGGATCAAGTGCAGGTGGAAATCACCCGGATGGCCAACGTCACGCAGAGCGTACCCCTGTCGACCAGCCTGTCGGTTGTCGGGCCAGATACGGCGCACTTTTAGCGGTGCTGCGTCGACCTCCAGGCGGGGCTCTGGCATTTAAATCGAGACGTTCGTCCTGAGTAGCGTCAATGACGTGTATCGGAATGATATGTATTTGCTTAGAAGGGATGATCGTTATTAATTGCGCGATGATTCAGGCAAAGACTTCAAAAAACGCTGTTCATGATCAGGATCCGGTAACAGACAGGTGTCGTATTTTCCGAAGAGCCGATAACGATTAAGCGCAATGCGGTCGTATGCCCAATCTCGAAGTTTACGAGGGAAGATGCGCAGCAGATACACGGGGCGCCAGCGTGGGGGAAGCTGGGCGATGACTTCGAAAAAAGCTTGCGAACGCTCCCAGTAGCGTCGGTCGCGGATCACCGCCATGGTGTGGAATTGATCCATGGGCAAACCTGCCCATGCGAGCAGAGCCTGCCCCTCGGGTGACTGAACCGCCGCCAACCGCAGGCGCCGCTGGCGGTCATGGCGAATCAAGAACCTCACCCAGCCATTGCACAGTTTGCAGACACCGTCGAACAAGACCACCGTCTCTCCTGGTTCGAGCAGGGGCGCGGGTGAGGGACGGATTTGCGAGACTGGCATTTGAGACTTGAGGCCGCACATTTCAGTTAACCGGGGGGCGCGCTACACAGATCAGCTTTTGGCGCGATCGGTTGCCTTGGCTTTGCTTTCAGCTACAGCGCCTTCAGTTTTCTGTTTCTGTGCTACCTGGTAGGTGTCCATCGAGACTTTGCGGGCCGACTCCATGCGTGCGAAGGTCTTATCACCACCACCTGTGGCCATCGCCAGAGAAGAGGCGGTCAGAGTGGCAACTACGAAGAGGGCTTTCATGGATTTCATTTGGGTATCCTCAAGTGAGATTTAGTTAATAGATAACAGCAGGATTTATTCGCAAAACTAGAACTTCCTGGTTCAATCTGGCTTCACCATCCAGCCAGGGCGGCGTTTGCTGGTGACCAGGTGCCTTGCTCCTTGCGCTCTTGCGCGTCTCTGCTTTTTGCCCAGGCAGTGAGCAGTACCATCGCCCCGAATCCACCGACGATGAGCACCGGATAGGCTGCCAGCAACTCCACCAGCGAGTACTTCCAGGCCAGCGGACGACCGACACCCAACATGGCGGCATAGAACCACGACACGCCAGAGAGGGCACCGGAGAACAACGCCAGCATGCGCAGGTTGAAGGAGAGATTCAGTAGCGAACCGGCTTTCTTCAGCGCCGGCAATACAGCGCTATGCAACAGGAAACCGTTAAAGGTCAACAGCACAACGATGCCGATCTTGGCTTGCAATTTTGGATTGAGAAAATACTCCATCCCCTTGCCGGCATAGTCGATCCCTACAATGCCAATACCCGTAATCCAAAGCGCTACAAGTGCAAGCGATACGGTTTTTTGAAGGCTTTCCATGTGCGCGTCATCGTGGTGACTTGAGGCATCGCCCTTCAGGAGTTGCTTGACCATTGCAATGTCACTGGTCAAGACCAGCCCGATTGCCACGCAGCAGGCGATAAGATGAAAATATACAACGCCCAAACGCACATATTCCACGGTGGACGAAGAGAACATACTAAGTTCCATGGTGACCTCTTGGCTTCAGTGAATCAGTAATGCTCTCGGCACGGCTTAGTTGGAGTTTGCCGTTGCTGGCTGCAATCAGGATTCAGCAATTATTATCAATTAATCTTGCGACATTACGCCGCCAAGATAACGGTGAGTTTCTCGAATGAACTTTTAGTCATTCGATCATGTCCATTTTCAGGTAACAAAAAACATCATTCGCACTGGGCGCAGTATGAGGTTTAACTTCCGCTTCTGGGGGTGGGCAGTCGAGGCCCGGAACTCTATTGGCGAGTGGATCAGGCAATACTGTCGGGGTTGGCCGGACTTGCGCCCCACTCGAGGAAACGGATCTTGTGAACCTCGCCTTTACTGTCCAGATAGACAACAGTCACCGGTACCACGCCGGTCTTGTCGGATGTATCGGTACGCTGCAGTACTTGTTTCACATCGATGTCCATTCCGTAGTGGTAATCGACGGCCGAGACATGCGCGCCGGGTTCTTGCAGGCCGTTCTGGTCGAAGACGCTTGGTGCGAGACTGGAAATCACGGCACTTACTACTGTGGCCATGCTCATTAGGCTGTACCTCTGCTGAAGTTCGCTTGACGGGGACCTAATGTGACATGTCTTGAAACTGAAGTTCACTTCACCGCGACGAACGCGCCCGCCTGAAAAGCCTGTAGTGGCTGCAAACTCCCGGGAATTCCCCGCGCTTGACGCCTCTTGACCATTCGTCCTTTAAACCCCGTATTTGTTGGGTAAAGTCCGTTTTTTAAGGAGGTCATGACATGTCATGACGGATTTTCACGCAAGGTGAATCAGGGCCATCCGGGTCAGTCGAGTGGCAGCGATATCGTTAATCTCGTTCCTTTGTCCGGCGCGCTGTCGATCGTCAATTCTCCGCCCAGCATGCTGATGCGCTCCTTCATTCCCACCAGCCCGAACGAGTTCAATTTTTTGCGATCCGTCATGCCTACGCCATTGTCTTTGATCCGCAGATAAAGCCAACGACCCTCCCTGGAAAGTTCGATATGCACCTTTGTCGCTTGCGCGTGTCGGGCAATATTCGACAGCGATTCCTGCACGATACGGAACAGAGTCGTGGCGGATTTTTCATTCAGATCGCAACGGAAGTTTTCGTCTTTTGCCGACATCTTGCAATCGATCGCACTGCGCTGCCGGAACTCTTCAAGTTGCCACTCGATTGCTGCCTGCAATCCCAGATCGAGTACGGGGGGCCGAAGATCATTAATGATACTGCGGACACTGCGGATGGCTGTATCGAGGTGATTCAGGGCATCACTGGCCTTTTCGTTGAGCTTGGGGTGCATGGTACTGGTGCGCGCCTGCAACATGGAGACATCGATTCGCAAAGCCAGCAGACTCTGTCCCAGTTCGTCATGGATGTCGCGTGCGATCCGCTTTCGCTCTTCTTCCTTGATGTGCTCCTGATAGGAGGCCAGTTCGCGCAGCAACAGCTTCGATTGCAGCAACTCTTCGGCCTGCATCGTCAGCTTGCGCTGCAAGTAGAACAGGTCGACAAACACCCGGATCTTGGCGCGAAGAACCTCGGCCACAATCGGCGAGAAGATGTAATCCACTGCGCCGGACGTATAACCGCGGAAACGCTCGGAATCCGTGTCGGCCTCAGCTGTGACGAAGATAATGGGCGTGTGGGCCGACTTCGGGCGGCCGTGGATGAGTGCCGCGGTCTCAAAACCGTCCATCACTGGCATTTTCACGTCGAGCAGAATGACGGCGAAGTCGCGTTGCAATAGCAGGCGCAGGGCCTCGCGTCCGGAGGTCGCCGTGGCAATATCGAGGCCCATGTCCGCAATCACCGCGGCGAGCGCCGTAAGCTTGGCGGGATTGTCATCCACCAGCAACACAGATGCTGGCACGCCATCAGGCGGGAGCGGGTGCCGCGCCTGGGCTCTCTCATTGAATACCGGAGGTTCCTGTTGCATATCTATGCCACTTCGGTTTGCGCTAGCGCGCAATGAGCGCGGTACACAGTCATCGATAGAGCCATTTGCGCATCAGTGACAGCAACTGGTCGGTATCCACCGGCTTGCTGACATAGTCCGAGGCTCCTGCCTCGATGCACTTTTCGCGGTCACCCATCATCGCCTTGGCCGTCAGCGCAATCATGGGCAGGGTTTCAAATCTCTTGAATGTGCGGATCTGGCGCATGGTTTCATAGCCATCCATCTCGGGCATCATGATGTCCATCAGCACAATGTCGGTATCGGGCTGCTGCTGCAGCAGTTCTATGGCGGTTCGGCCGTTTTCGGCCGTGGCCACCAGCATTTTGTTGCACTCAAGCACGCTGGTCAGGGCAAAGATATTGCGCACGTCATCGTCGACCACCAGGGCCTTTTTACCCTCGAGGCTGTCCGAACCCTCATAGAGTTTTTCCAGCAACCTGCGCTGGGTCTGCGTCAGCCTGGCTACGACGCGGTGCAGAAACAGCGCGGTTTCGTCGAGTATGCGCTCGGGGGACTCAACGGCCTTGATGACGCCCTTGCCGAGCAGGGTCCTGAAACGCTCGCGTTCCGGCTTGGTCAGTGTCTCCGCACCATAGACGACGATCGGCAATTCACGCATGGCGCGGTCTTCCTGCAACGCCTCGAGCAACCTGATGCCGGATGCGTCGGGCAGTTTGAGATTGATTGCCATGCAGTCGTAGCGTTTCTTTGCCAGTTTCTTCAAGGCTTGCGTGTCGCTGGCGGTCGCTTCGATCTTCACGTCGGTGTTGCCGAGTAGATCGAGGATATGGGCACGGCTCCCTTCGTTGTCGTCAATGAGTAGAAGGTTCCTGGTCTTGCGCCGAGCGAATGCCACGATGCCGACCAGCGCATTTTGAATCTCGTCGGCTGTGACCGGCTTGAGCAGATAGTCGAAAGCGCCGTAGCGCAGCCCGCGTGTGTGGTCGTCAGTGGTGGAGATGATCTGGACCGGGATGTGACGTGTAGCGAAATTGCGCTTCAACTGCTCGAGCAGCGACCAGCCATCGATGTCCGTCAGGCCCGGGTCCAGCGTGATCGCAGCGGGTTGGAAGCGCTCGACAAGCTCCAGTGCATCTGCGCCACGGGTCGTGACGATAGCCCTGAACCCCTCCTGGTGCGCGGCCTCGAGCAGAATGCTGCCGAATCGGGCGTCGCCCTCGAGCATCAACAGCACTTGGTCCCCGGGTTGGACAGACTCGCGGTCGTCCGGTATCTGTGCAGACGGGCTTGACATGGGGTCGCGCTTGACTTGGCCAGGTACTGTCTCTGTCTCAGTCGCTGACTCGTCTAGCGTCTGACGCTGGGCATTCTCTGTACGTAAGGGTACGTACAGCGCGAAAGTACTACCCGGGCCGATCTCACCGGGGATCAACCGCAGCTCTCCACCCAGCCGGTGTGCGAGCTCACGGCTGATCGACAGGCCGAGGCCGGTGCCGCCGTATTTACGTGAGGTTCCGGTATCTGCTTGCTGGAACGCTTCGAAGATGAGCTTCTGCTTGCCGGCAGATACGCCAATGCCGGTGTCGGTGACCACGAATGCGACTACTGTATCGGCACGATTGAGCTCGCTGTTATCCACGCTCCACCCGGACACAGCGGGTTCGATGCTGATCTTGACGCTGCCTTGCTCAGTGAACTTGAAGGCATTGGACAGCAGGTTCTTGACCACCTGTAGCAGGCGCTTTTCGTCGGTCCAGATGACGGGGGGCAGGGCAGGCGCCAGTTCAATCGTGAAGGTGAGGCCCCGGCTTTCGGCGACCGGCCGGAAGGTGCGTTCGATCTGGTCGTGCAAATCGGCGAACAGCGCTTCATTCAGATCCAGTGTGACCGTACCTGACTCGATCTTGGACAGATAGAGAATCTCGTCGATCAGTTCCAGCAGGTCTTTGCCCGCGCTACGGATGGTCTTGGCATATTCGACCTGCCTTGGTGTGAGATTGTGTTCCGCGTTGTCGCTGAGCTGCCGGGCCAGGATCAGCAGGCTGTTCAATGGCGTTCTGAGCTCATGGGACATGCTGGAGAGGAATTCGGACTTGTACTTCGAGGTCAGCATCAGCTGCTCCGCCTTCTCCTCCAGCGACAGCTTGGTGATTTCGACTTCGCGGTTCTTGCGCTCGACTTCGGCTTTCTGTTCCGCCAGCAGTCCAGCCTTGTCCCCCAGTTCCTCGTTGGTCTGTCTCAATTCCTCTTGTTGCTTTTGCAACTCCTGCGCCAGCGATTGCGACTGCTTGAGCAGTTCTTCGGTACGCATATTGGCTTCGATCGTGTTGAGTACGATACCAATCGATTCAGCAAGCTGATCAAGGAAGGTTTGATGAATGATGCTGTAGCGCGTGAACGAAGCCATTTCGACGACGGCCTTGACCTTGTTCTCGAACAGGATCGGCAACACGATGATATTCAGCGGGGCGGCCGCACCAAGTCCCGATGAAATCGCGACGTAATTGGCGGGTACATCGGTCAGCAGGATGCGTCGCTTCTCGTAGGCGCATTGCCCGACCAAGCCCTCGCCGAGCCGCCACTCATCGTTCACATTGATGTTTCCCTTGTACGCATAAGCGGACAGCAGCTTGAGTTTCGCGGGATCGGGCGGGCTCTCGTTCATCATGTAGAACACACCGTGCTGGGCGTTGATCAGCGGAGCCAGTTCAGACAGCACCATCTTGGAGACTGCCGCCAGATCGCGCTGGCCCTGCAGCAGACGGTTGAATTTCGCGAGATTGCTCTTGAGCCAGTCCTGCTCCGCGTTTTGCCGCGTGGTTTCCCGCAGGTTGCGGATCATCTCGTTGACGTTGTCCTTCAATTCCGCCACTTCACCCTTTGCTTCCACTTCCACGTAACGAGTCAGATCGCCCTTGGTCACGGCCGTCGCCACGTCGGCAATTGCGCGCACCTGATTGGTCAGGTTGGCCGCCAGGCCGTTCACGTTGTCGGTCAGGTCGCGCCAGGTGCCGGCAGCACCCGGCACGTTCGCCTGGCCCCCCAGCTTGCCCTCGACGCCCACTTCACGCGCCACCGAGGTTACCTGGTCGGAGAACAGCGCCAGCGTATCGGTCATACCGTTGATGGTGTCGGCCAGTTCGGCGATCTCGCCCTTGGCTTCCAGTGTCAGTTTTTTCTTCATGTCGCCGTTGGCTACTGCGGTCACCACTTTCGCGATGCCTCGCACCTGGCTGGTCAGGTTGGCCGCCATGAAGTTCACGTTTTCGGTCAAGTCCCTCCAGGTACCGGACACGCCTTGCACCTGTGCCTGTCCCCCGAGCTTTCCTTCAGTGCCGACTTCGCGCGCCACCCGCGTCACTTCGGCGGCAAAGCTGTTGAGCTGGTCCACCATGGTGTTGATGGTGTTCTTCAGCTCCATGATTTCGCCCTTGGCCTCCACGGTAATCTTGCGCCCCAGGTCGCCTTTGGCCACCGCCGTCGTCACGTCGGCGATGTTGCGCACCTGATTGGTCAGGTTGGCCGCCATGCTGTTGACCGAGTCGGTCAAGTCTTTCCAGGTTCCACCGACGCCCGTCACCCTGGCCTGGCCCCCGAGCTTGCCGTCAGTCCCCACTTCGCGAGCCATGCGCGTCACTTCGTCGGCAAAGGTCGAGAGCTGGTCCACCATTGTGTTGATGGTTTCCTTGAGTTGGAGAATTTCACCTTTGGCTTCGGCTGTGATCTTGCGCGACAGGTCGCCGTTGGCCACCGCCGTCGTCACGTCGGCAATGTTGCGCACCTGGGTGGTCAGGTTGGCCGCCATGCCGTTGACCGAATTGGTCAGGTCCTTCCAGGTACCGGAGACGCCAGTCACTTCGGCCTGTCCGCCCAGTTTGCCTTCGGTACCGACTTCCAGCGCGACGCGTGTCACCTCAGAGGCGAAGCTGGAGAGCTGGTCGACCATCGTGTTGATAGTGTTTTTCAGTTCGAGAATCTCGCCCTTGGCTTCAACGGTAATTTTCTTGCCGAGGTCGCCGCGCGCCACCGCCGTCGTCACCTGTGCGAGGTTGCGCACCTGGGTGGTCAGGTTGGCCGCCATGCCGTTGACCGACTCGGTCAGGTCGCGCCAGGTGCCTGATACGCCGCGCACTTCCGCCTGGCCGCCCAACTTGCCTTCGGTACCGACTTCCAGTGCCACGCGGGTCACCTCCGCAGCGAAACTCGAGAGCTGGCCGACCATCGTGTTGATGGTGTTTTTCAGCTCGAGAATCTCACCCCTGACTTCGACGGTAATCGTCTTGCCCAGATCGCCTTTGGCCACCGCGGTCGTCACGTAAGCGATGTTGCGCATCTGGGTGGTCAGATTGGCGGCCATGTCGTTGACGGAGTCGGTCAGGTCTTTCCATGTGCCGGACACCCCTTTGACATTGGCCTGACCACCGAGTATCCCCTCAGTGCCGACTTCGCGCGCCACGCGGGTGACCTCGGAAGCGAAGGAGCCCAGTCGAGTCACCATGGTGTTCACGATCCGGGCGGATTTGAGGAACTGGCCCCGCAGTTTCAGGTCGTCGAGTACCGGTGGTACCTGCTGGCTCAGATTACCCTCGGCAACCGAGCCGATAACGCGGATCATCTCGTTCATCGGACTGATGAGGTCGCTGGTGAGTGCATTGCTCGAGTTGACGATCTTTTGCCATGAGCCTTTCATCATCGGCAGTTCGATGCGCTCATCGACCTTGCCCTGCTTGCCTATCAGTCGCGCCACGCGTTCGAATTCCGTGGCGGTGTCGGCCGCCATGTCGATGATCTCGTTGAGCGTGTCGGCGATCTTGCCCGGCATGCCGGTCCAGTCTTCCGGCATACGCGTGGTGAAGTCACCATTGCGCAACGCCTTCAGCGCTGCCAGCAACGTCTTCATGTCGAAAGCTTCGATCGGTGTCGTCACTGTGGCCATGTCTATGTCCAGTCAAGATGGATGCCAAGCGCAAGGCGTCGTGCAGGAGCCGGCATTGCAGTATTGACCATGCTGAAAGCTGAGCGTTGGCTTACGAAATATTAGCAAGGTTGGCGCAATACCCCGGATCCTGGGGGAAATTGGCCGGGAACAGGCCGTTCCAAGTGACTGCAACCGCGGTCCGGGGATGTGAGCACTAACGCCTGAGGCAAAAGTGCAAGTGTGCTCTGTGCCTGCTAACGTCAAGCTCTGCAGCAGATTCCATGGCTTGCAGGCCACTGCCGAATGGAAAATACAGATGAGTGACCACAAAATCAGAGTCTTGCTGGTAGATGATCACAGCATCGTGCGTAGCGGCGTGCGACGCATGCTGGAGACTGCCGGCGAGATTGACGTTACGGGCGAAGCAGAGACGGCACAAGGCGCAATGCTCCTGGTCCGGGAGCAGGATTTCGACGTGGCGCTGGTAGACATTCAGCTTCCCGACAAGACCGGCCTTCAACTGCTCAAGCTCATGCGTGCAGAGAAGCCCAAGCTCGCCGTTCTGATGTTGAGCATGCATTCGGTCGAGGCCTATGCATTACGCGCGATCAAGCACGGCGCAGCGGGATACCTCACCAAGGATATTTCCGCAGCCACCCTGGTTACGGCAGTTCGCAAGGTGGCCTCAGGCGGCAAGCACGTCAGTCCTGAGCTGGCAGAAAAACTGGTCAACGCTATCGGCAGAGGCGACGGGGCACCCCACGAAGCACTATCCGACCGGGAGCTTGAAGTACTGAAGCTCCTCGCTTCAGGCGAGAGGATTGTCCGCATCGCTCAGATACTGCACTTGAGCCCAAGTACCGTCACGACGTACCGGGCACGGATCCTGGAAAAGACAGGGATGGACAGCAACGCGAAACTGGCCCGCTATGCGCTCGAAAACGGCCTGTTGACTTAGTACACCCTGCCATCCGACGCCGCCGGGCCGCTCAATCCTTCTCGGCTTCCTCAGCACTCCGCGGCACATGCCCGGCATCGCCGAAACGTCGCCTGGTCCTGCCTGCCTGTAGTGGAATCACTACAAAGAAGTCCTGCTAACGTCGATAGCGGGGACCGTACCAATCAAGCATATTTACCTCTCGGCAAATTTTCGTCCGTTCAATGGAGTTGTCTTTGTCAGCGTCTTGTACAGCCATTTTCACAAGTCAGAAAAGACTCCGGAATCGATATCCGCAAGTTGAGCGAGGAGTGCACGCTGCATTCGTGTTGAACCAATGTTCTAACTGGAGACGTCATGATGATAGGTTATTGGTTATGTGCGTTGCTGTGGGGTGTGGTGCTGCTGGAGGAGATCCAACTCATGCCCCCTCAGGAGTGGAAAGACGAGGGGCTGAAAAAGGTTCTGTTATTGCGCCGGACCAGAACCCGGACCGGCTACTTTATTGCGTTGATCGCGGGCGCGGTGTGCCTTTATAGCGAAATCCTGGTAGCGCCGGTCGAGCAGAGCATTTTCAATCCGGAGTTGATACTTGCTCTTTGCGGTGTTCTTTGGGGTGCTTATCTTTCCATAGTTTGTATGAAGGGCAAGCGATAGACGCCTATCTCAACTCATCCGAGGTTAGCGGACGAGTTCCAGGCGCGCGGCATTATTGATCGGGATGAGCGAAAGGGTCTGAGGCGACGGAGCATAATGCCCGTGCTGTCGAGGCGGTTTCAACACACTGGATTGGGTGTAGGCGGGATCTTGGTTAAACCGGCGCTGGCAGCACCTTGGGTGCTGCCAGCGAGGCTTGAGGCTGCACACTTCTGTCAGCCGAGGTTTTGTGAACTGCTAAGCAGCGGAATTTGAATTTATTGGCTAAAGCTGAACTTCCGTGTTCAACCTGGCTTCACCATCCAGCCAGGGCGGCGTTTCCTATTGTCCTGGTGCCTTGCTCCATACGCGCTTCGGTGTCTTTGCTTTTTGCCCAGGCAGTGAGCAGTACCATCGCCCCGAATCCACCGACGATGAGAACCGGATAGGCTGCCAGCAACTCCACCAGCGAGTACTTCCAGGCCAGCGGACGACCAACACCCAGCATGGCGGCATAGAACCACGACACGCCAGAGAGGGCGCCGGAGAACAGCGCCAGCATGCGCAGGCTGAAGGAAAGCTTGAGTAACGAACCGGCTTTTTTCAGCGCCGGCAATACAGCGCTATGCAACAGGAAGCCGTTAAAGGTCAACAGCACAACGATGCCGATCTTGGCTTGCAATTTTGGATTGAGAAAATACTCCATCCCCTTGCCGGCATAATCGATCCCTACAATGCCAATACCCGTAATCCAAAGCGCTACAAGTGCAAGCACTACGGTTTTTTGAAGGCTTTCCATGTGCGCGTCATCGTGGTGACCTGACGCATCCCCCTTCAGGAGTTGCTTGACCATTGCAATGTCACTGGTCAAGACCAGCCCGATTGCCACGCAGCAGGCGATAAGATGAAAATATACAACGCCCAAACGCACATATTCCACGGTGGACGAAGAGAACATACTAAGTTCCATGGTGACCTCTTGGCTTCAATAGTGAATCAACTTGGCTCTCGGCACGGATTGATTGGGTTTACCGTTGCTGACTGCCATTTAGATCCAGCAATTGTTATCAATTAATCTTGTGACATTACGCCAGCAAGATAATAGTGAGTTTCGCGAATGAACTTTTAGTCATTCGAATATGTCCATTTTCAGGTAACAATAAACATCATCCGCACTGAGTGCATATGAGATTTAACTTCCGCTTCTGGGGAGGGCGGCGAAGCCCGGAACCCGATCGACTGATTGATCAGGCAATGCTGGCGGGGTCGGCGGGGCTTCCACCCCATTCGAGGAAACGGATCTTGTGAACCTCGCCCTGGCTGTCCAGGTAGACAACAGTCACCGGCACCACGCCGGTCTTGTCGGATGTATCGGTACGCTGCAGTACCTGTTTCACATCGATGTCCATTCCGTAGTGGTAATCGACGGCCGAGACATGCGCGCCGGGTTCTTGCAGGCTGTTCTGGTCGAAGACACTGGGTGCGAGACTGGAAATCACCGCACTGACAATTGTGGCCATGCTCATAAGGCTGTACCTCTACTGACGTTTGCTTGACAAGGACCTAATGTGACACGTCGAGAAAGTGAAGTTCACTTCACCGCGACGAACGCGCCCGCCTGAAAAGCCTGTAGTGGCTGCAAACTCCCGGGAATTCCCCGCGCTTGACGCCTCTTGACCATTCGTCCTTTAAACCCCGTATTTGTTGGGTAAAGTCCGTTTTTTAAGGAGGTCATGACATGTCATGACGGATTTTCACACAAAGTGAATCAGTGCTTTCAATCTGTCGGCTGTCAGGGGAAAAATGTCGGGTATTGGTCGTCGCGAAGGGTTGCAAACGACCCAAAACCGCCCGTGACGACAGGCGGCTTTGGGATTGAAATGATCAGCCGTTTGATGGACGAGGCTAGCCTTTGCCTCCGCTGACACCGCTGCCGCTGCTACCACTGCGGCTGCTACCACTGCCGCTGCTATCTTCCCGGTTATTGTCGTCCTCGACCTGTGGCCCGACGCCATCTCCGGTACGGAATGTCGGTAACGCAACCGAGTTCACGAACTTCACGCCGTCCCAGCTGGGCAATGGCGTGGGCATCAATTGGATCTGGCCCGGGTGCTCGGAGTCCCAGCGCAACAGCATCGCCGTGTCCTCATGTTGTGTATTGTGGCAGTGCTCCATGTAGGTACCGGCAAACTCACGGATGCGTAAGGCCATTTCGACATTGTCGAGGCTTTCGGGATGGGAGCCTACATTGTAGATATCCTTGCGCGCCCCTTTTTCCCATTCCGGTGGTGTCTTGCCACCTCGACTGAGAATGATCCCTTCCTCGAAGTGCACATGCACCGGGTGACTCCAGCCATTGCCGCCGTTCTGGATCTTCCAGACTTCCAGCGTGCCTTCACCCTTGAACCCTGCCGATGTCGGGCCGGTGGCCAGTTGTGGTGCGGCTGAAATCCGCCGCGGGTCCATGCCGAAACCTTCGCCGCCATCGGTCTTGATCGTCCAGGGCTTGAAATCCGTGCCATCGGAGCGGCCAAAGATAAAGGTGCGGTGCCGCGCCTGGGCAAGCCGCGCGATATCGGCAGGGTCATCACGGTGCAATGGCAGGGGGATCATTAACTTGCCCTCGGGCTTGCCAGGTTTGGCGGGCTCGAAGTCGACCGGGTTCATGCTGACATCCTGGCCGGTGTAGGGCTTGACGTTGATTTGCATGAATATGCCCACACCAGGGTCACCGTTGACCCACTGTGGTCCTTTGCTGGTCTGCCTGACAACGGGCAGGTATTTCCCGGAGAGTACATCCGCCAACGGAATATCAGCGTTGGGACGCTTGCCGTTTTCATGCTCCTCGATGTTGACGAAGAAAATCCTGTCGCCCGGCTTTATGCCGTTTTTTGCGAAGTCGACGACGATGTCATAGCGTTCGGAAATGCCCTGTATCGGTAGGATCGCATTGTGGTCCTGTGTGTCGCCGTCGCCGTCGAGGTCCAGGCTGCCATCGAACGGCACCGCGTGCTCCATGATATTGCCGTCGTTGGCAATCATGTGGAACGGCACGCGGGTATAAGACAGGCCTGAACCGGTCCGACCAGGAAACTCGCCACCATTACCATTGACCTGACGCACCACCGCCAGCTTGAAGTAGCGAGAAACCGATCCGTTGAGTATGCGGAAACGGTAGCGGCGGGCACGTACGTCCAGGAAGGGCTTGTACTCCCAGTTGGTCAACACCTGGTCACCGAGAAAACCGTCGGTGTTGAAGGGGTTGAACCACAACTGGCCGGCCTTGTCCCAGGCCTTGTCGGCGATCGTCAGGTTGACGTCATAGTCGCGGTTACCCCAACCCAGCGCGGAACCGCTGGGCAAGCGCAGGTTGACCCCGTCGTCGACCGCCTCGTTGCCACGGTCCACGGCACTGTAATAGTTCATCATCGTGGCATTGCCCTTGTAGACATTCTGCGCGGTGAAATCGAGCATGTGGTCGTGGAACCAGTGGCTGCTCATGGTTTCGCGCCAGTCGCCACGGATCTTGATGGTGCCGTTGTTGCAAGTCTTGAAGCCGGGCTTGGCGTCGTTGACGAAAAGGATTTCACCGGGGTCGCAGGGGAATGCCGCACGCGGATCCTGAGCGCTGGTATTGATGCTGTCGTAACCGGCCAACTGGATCGGCCAGCGATAGTCGTAGAACTGGCCCGGGAAGAAGAACGCGTTGGCAAAACCGTCGCTTTCGGCGGGCGAGTGGCCGTTATGTTCATGGGTGGTGATGGTGTGCAGGCCAAAACCACGGTTGGCTGACGGGTCAATGGGCAAGGCATCGTAATGACGCATCAGCATCGCCTGGCCGTAGCGCACCTGGAGCAGCTTGGGCGGAAAGGTGCCGTCGAATGTCCACAGCGCATTGTGGTCCTGGACAGGGAGGTTGGGGTGAAACTGCACTTGAATGCCCTTGGTTGTGCCCTCGTTGACCGGGCTGCCGTTGGTGTTGTGATAGAGCCCGCCAGGGGCAAATTCCCCCACGGCGTAGTTATGCCGTTGCATGCGATCACGCAAGCCGCTGTTGACGTGTGCGCCGGCCTGTACAGTCTTGAAGGCTTCGCGCGGGAAAAACTCATTGAAACGCTGGTGCGACCAGCCTTTTCCCGGTGGCCGGCCTTCTGCGGGCGAATCGACCCGGCGATTGAGGAAATCCTCGATCTGGGCCTTCCAGGGGTTGCGGTCCAGCACATTGGAGAACTCGGTCGGGAAGGGCGTCAAGGCGGGCTGCCTGAGAAAGGTATCCAGCGCAGCCGGCGACGGACCGCTACGCGCCACCTTCAATGGATCTTGCGCTGGTGCGGGTCCCAGCGTTGGAACCGGAAACGGAACGGGTGATGGCGGGTCGGCCGCATTCAGTTTGTTCGAGCCGAATTCCTCGAACAGTTCAAGCTTCTGCGTGAACGGTTGAGCTCCGAACACCGGGCTGGCGTTACCGTTGGTGGGGATATTGAAGCTGGGTTGCAGATCGGGTGGCAGCACATTGTCGACCAAGGGGGTCTTGCGGTTACCGACCACTCCATTGGGCAAGTCGAAGGCGCCGACGTTTGCCGCAGGCAGCTTGAGCAAGTCCCTCAAGGCGGCTTCGGGGTCGGCGGGCTGATTGGTGAACGCCGATGGGTCGGTAGGAGGCGGTGGGTCGGTGTTGTCGAGGGGGGCTGCCCGGGTCTGGGACAGGCCCAGCCCAAACACAAGCATGGCAGCAGAGATACTCAACGCCAGTCTGGTTTTGGACAATGAACCAGGTATCAACCTTCCGGCATCCAGTTTCATCGCAAACACCTCTGACGGGTTCCTCGGAGCGTGGCAATGCATGGCATCGAGCCACTGCTTCCAGCCCCGGTTGGTTAAACTTTTGATTCCGGGCCGGGATGGAAACGATGCATATTTCCCGCCAAAAGTGACAGGGAGTGACTGGTGGCTCTACGCCGCAGCCCCCCTTGTCTGCTGGCTTCAAGTTGACGTATCAGAAGCCCGGATGGACACCCCTATACGGGGAATATCCCCCAATACAGGGGGCGATTGTGCGGGCGTGCGGGCCAGCAGTTAGCCGAAGCGGTTACCGGCCCAAACTGTTCAGTCGTGCAGGCCTGCCGTTTCATCCAGGTGGTCAATGTGTCTGAAACGCTCGACCAGGAAATCGATCAGGCTGCGCACGCGGGCTGACAGGTGCAACTGTTGCGGGTACACCGCATAAACGTCGGCGCGGGTCGGGGTCTGGTCTTCCAGCACTAATCGCAAGCGGCCGCTGCGCACGTATCGTGCAATGTCCCATTCGGCCCGCAACAGAATGCCGTAGCCTTCAAGCGCCCAATTCAGGGCCACTTCGCCGTCGTTGCAGCCGAGTGCGCCACGGACCTTGATGTTTTGCGTGCGCCCCCCGTTGGTGAAACTCCACACCCCGTAGGGCGTTTCGTTTTGCCTGAGAAAGATGCAGTTGTGTTGCTGCAGGTCCGACAGGCGTTGCGGCACGCCGTGCTTTTCCAGGTACAGCGGCGAAGCGCATAGGAGACGCCGGTTGGACGCGATCTTGCGCGCATGGAAGGCGGCGTCCGGCAGGGTACCGAAGCGGATGCCCAGGTCAAACCCATGGGTCGTCAGGTCCAGGGGGTGATCGCTGATTTCCAGCTGCACCTCCACCTCCGGGTACTGGGCGAAGAATGCACCCAGGGCAGGGCCGATGTATCGGCGACCGAAACCCAGCGACGCGTTGACCCGAATCAGGCCTTTGGGGGTGGCCCGACTGCTGTGGATCAACTGCTCGACCTCATCGATCTGCGTCAGGATACGAGCGGCGTGGGAAAACAGCAGTTCACCTTCCGAGGTCAGGCTCATGGAGCGCGTGGTGCGATTGACCAGGCGGATGCCCAGTCGAGCCTCCAGCGCGGTGAGACGCTTGCTGACCGCCGGTGGCGTGATACCCAGTTCCCGTGCGGTCGCGGCGAGACTGCCTTTATTGGCCAAAAGGTAGAAAAACGACAAATCCAGGGTCTGGCTCATTCGTAACTCAAAGTTATTTATGTAGTGATTATGAGTAACTCACAGCTATTTGTTCACTACATATACTCCGCTCACACCCTGATTGAACAGCCCGTTCGACAGGCACAACAAGAAACCTACGAGAGTGGAGTTGACCATGAGCGCATACAAGATTGCAGCGGTTCCAGGTGATGGCATTGGTGTCGAAGTGATTGCCGCTGGCGTCGAGGTGCTGCAAGCCCTGTCGAAAAACTCCGGCTTCCAGCTGGATTTCAAACACTTCGACTGGAACTCGGATAACTACCTGAAAAACGGCTACTACATTCCCGAAGGTGGCCTGGAAGAACTGAAAACCTTCAATGCCATCTTCTTCGGTGCAGTGGGCGCGCTCAATGTGCCGGATCACATTTCACTCTGGGGTTTGCGCCTGCCGATTTGCCAGGGCTTCGACCAATACGCCAACGTGCGTCCTGCCCGGGTACTGCCGGGGGTGAAAAGCCCGCTGCACAACGGCGATCAAATTGACTGGGTGGTGGTGCGGGAAAACTCCGAAGGTGAGTACTCCGGCAACGGTGGCCGGGTACACCGTGGCCTGCCGGAAGAGGTTGCCACCGAAGTCTCGGTATTCACCCGTGCCGGCGTCGAGCGCATTCACCGTTTCGCTTTCGAACTGGCGCGCAGTCGTCCGCGCAAGCACCTGACCATGGTCACCAAGTCCAACGCCCAGCGTCATGGCATGGTGTTGTGGGACGAGATTTTCTACGAAGTGGCCAAGGATTTCCCGGACGTCAGGATCGACAAGGAACTGGTCGATGCGGTGACTACGCGCATGGTGCTCAAACCGTCGACGCTCGATGTGATCGTCGCCACCAACCTGCACGCCGACATACTGTCGGACCTGGCGGCGGCACTGTCAGGCAGCCTGGGCATCGCACCGACCGCCAACCTCAACCCGTCCCGCCAATTCCCGTCGATGTTCGAACCGATCCACGGCTCGGCGTTCGACATCACCGGCAAAGGTGTGGCCAACCCGATCGCGACGTTCTGGACGGCGGCAATGATGCTCGAGCATCTCGGTGAACACGCCAGCGCCAAACAGTTGATGTCCGCGATCGAAGCGGTGACCGAAAGTGGTTTGCATACCCCGGATCTTGGCGGCAACG
The DNA here is from genome assembly GCF_047345015.1 of Pseudomonas monachiensis. NCBI lineage: Bacteria > Pseudomonadati > Pseudomonadota > Gammaproteobacteria > Pseudomonadales > Pseudomonadaceae > Pseudomonas > Pseudomonas monachiensis. The sequence goes on along the minus strand of NZ_CP178857.1, from coordinate 3,086,710 downwards.
CCACCACCCGCCAGATCACGGATGCAGTCATCGCATTGATCAACCGCTGATTTTTCCAGCGCTTCCGGGCAGTACTGCGGCACAACGCCAAGGGGCGGGTCAGTTGATCTGACTCCCTGGCATTTCCTGACAACAATAAAAAATCAGGGCCCTGTCATGAAAAGAATATTCGGCAAACTCTATGTGCAAGTGCTGATGGCGGTGATCCTCGGTGCCATCGTCGGCGTGTTCGTTCCCGAAACCGGTGCTGCGCTCAAGCCCTTGGGCGATGCCTTCATCAAATTGATCAAGATGCTCCTCGCTCCGGTGATCTTTCTGACCGTGGTCACAGGGATTGCCCGCATGGAAAACATGAAGGAACTGGGGCGTGTGGGCTTTCGCGCCTTGCTCTATTTCGAAGTGGTCTCGACCCTGGCGCTGGTGGTCGGCCTGGTGGTGGTCGATGTGTTCAAGCCTGGTGCCGGCATGAACATCGACGTCGCCACCCTCGACACCTCCAGCCTGGCCACCTACACCACGGCGGTGAAACATGCATCGTTCATGGACTTCGTCATGAACATCATCCCTGACACCATCGTGGATGCCTTCGCCAAGGGCAATGTGCTGCAGATCCTGCTGTTTTCCATTCTGCTGGGCATCGCCCTGGCGCATGTAGGGCCACGGGGCAAGGCATTCGTCGATACGCTCGATAGCCTGATGCAAGGCATGTTCCGCATCGTCAGCATGGTTATGCGCCTGGCACCGATCGGCGCATTTGGTGCCATTGCCTTCACGATCGGCAAGTATGGCTTCGGCTCGCTGTTCTCTCTGGGCAAGTTGATGGCTTGCGTCTATCTCACCTGTGCCGTGTTCGTGATCTTCGTCCTCGGCCCGATCTGCCGCTACAGCGGTTTCAGCCTGTGGAAGTTCTTGAAGTTCATCAAGGAAGAATTGTTCACTGTGCTGGGTACCAGTTCTTCGGAGTCGGTGCTGCCACAGATGATTTCCAAAATGGAGAAGGCCGGGGTGTCCAAACCCGTCGCCGGAATGATCATTCCCTCCGGCCTGACCTTCAACCCGGACGGGCAAGCGATCTACTACACCATCGCCGCGATATTCATTGCCCAGGCGACCAACACGCCGCTGACCCTGACCGATCAACTGATCGTGCTGGCAGTACTGATGTTCACCTCCAAAGGCTCGGCCGGTGTCACTGGTTCCGGGTTCATCATTCTGGCCGCTACCTTGTCTTCCCTGGGCACCATACCGGTGGCGGGCATGGTGTTGCTGCTGGGCGTCGACCGGTTCATGTCGGAAGCGCGGGCAATCACCAATACCATCGGCAATGGTGTGGGCACCATGGCGATTGCCAAATGGGTCGGGGCGCTGGACACCGTCAAGATGCACAAGGCACTCAATGGTGGGATCGAGGAGCAAAAACCTGAGGCGGTGCGGGCGGAGGTGGTTCATGCCCATGCATCGGCAACGAGCAGCCCCTTGCTTCCCGGCCTTGAACAAACTTCACGAGTGTAGGTATCCAGGGGCTGATGTCCCGAATACAAAGGGCCCTTCGGGGCCCTTTATTGTTTTGCCGGCGGCTTCGACAGGGGGAGGCTTGAACCCTCGGTGATTTGAAATGACGCAGGTCGCCTTCAGAAAATACAAATGAGAATACGTATCAAAACATGGCGGTGTGGTATACCATGCGCCACGATTTGTTGGCATGTATGCCGTCCTGTTTGGCTATTTTCACAAGGTTTCCTAGATGCGTCGTACTTTGATGTCTATCTGCGTGCTTCAGGCGTTTTCCGCTTCCTCCTGGGCGGAGCAAGCCACTACCGATAAATCCAGTCTGGAGTTGCAAGCGACAGACATCATTGGCACCGCAGACTTTGAAACCGCCCTGGGGCCGGTTGACGGCTATCGCGCGACGCGCTCGGCCAGCGCCACGCGCACCGATACGTCGATCCACGAAACGCCACAGTCCATCACCGTGGTCACCAGGGATGTCGTCGAGGACATCAGTGCCACCCGCTTGCAGGACGCCCTCGATTACGCTGGCGGGGTGGGGCGGGCCAACAATTTCGGCGGCCAGGGCCTGACCACCTTTACCGTGCGCGGCTTTACCACCGGGGAGTTCTATCGCAACGGATTCCCGATCAACCGTGGTTATCCGAACATGCCCGATGCCAACACCATCGAGCGACTGGAAGTACTGCGAGGGCCGGCGACCATGCTCTATGGCCGAGGCGATCCGGGCGGCACCTTTAACGTGATCTCCAAACAGCCCCTGGCCGTGCCCACTGTGACCCTGGGCAGCCAACTCGATGACCAGGGCATGAAGCGTGGCACGCTGGACGCCTCCGGTCCGTTGGACGAAGAGGGCCGCCTGGCCTATCGCCTGAACGTGGTGGGCGAGGGCGGTGATACCTTTCGCGATCATGTCGAAACCGAACGCTACGGCGTGACCCCGGTGCTGTCCTGGCAGGCCACCGACGACACCAAGGTAATTTTCGAAGGCGACTTCATGCGCAACAATCACCCGCTCGATCGCGGCGTGACGCGCTATCCGAATCAGATTGGCACCGCGTCCCGCGATACTTTTTTCGGCGAAAAAGACGTCGGCAAATTGCACAACGACAACAACATGGCGCAGCTGCGGTTTGAACATTTGTTGAGCGATAACTGGACGTTGGGCGGCGGATTCCAATGGCTCGACGGCACCCTCGAGGGGAATGCGGTCGAAGCCAACGGTGTGGCCGCGGACGGGCGCACCCTGGGCCGTAACTTCAACTACCGCAAGCTGGAGTGGACGGACAAGGACACCCAACTCAACCTCACCGGACATTTCACCGCAGGCGGTTTCGATCACACCCTGCTGACCGGTGTCGAGTACGAGGATTACGACTACAAGTCGATCATCCAGCGCTCCAGCGGCGCGGTGAGTGCCTACCCGATCGATATCTTCAACCCGGTGTATGGCCAACCGCGTCCAGCCCTGACCCGAACCCCGACCAACGACAAGGAAAATCTCAAGACCTACGCGGCATTCGTCCAGGATCAGGTGGCCTTGACCGAACGTTTGAAAGTATTGGCCGGGGCCCGTTTCGAGCGCTTCGAGCATGATTACCAAACCTTCGTGCCCGGCGGCAGAAGCTGGGAGGCCAGCGACAATGCGGTGACCCCGCGCGTTGGCGTGACCTATGACCTCACCGACACCGTGGCGATCTACGCCGATACGGCTCGCTCGTTCAAACCCAATACCGGTGCCAGTCGCCAGGGCGGTGGTTTCGAACCGGAAAAGGGCAAGTCCTATGAACTGGGTATCAAGTGGGAAGCGCTGGACAGTCAATTGAGTGTCGACGCGGCGATCTACCAGATCGAAAAGCGCAACGTTCTCACCACCGATCCGGTGGACTCGACGTTCAGTGTGGCGGCAGGCGAGGTGCGCAGCCGTGGTTTCGACCTGAACATCGCCGGCAACCTGACCCCGCAATGGCGGGTGATTGGCGGCTACGCCTATGTCGATGCCGAAGTGACCAAGGACAACGTCATCAAGTCCGGCACCCGGCTGATGAACATTCCGCAGAACAGCTTCAGCCTGCTCAATGTCTACGAGTTCCAGGATGGCGCGCTCAAGGGGCTGGGGCTTGGCACCGGGCTCAAGTACGTCGATGAGCGTGCAGGGCAGACGGCCAACACGGCGTTTTCGATGGGCAGCTACACCGTGGTCGACCTGCTGAGCTATTACAAAGTGAACGACAGGGTCAGGCTCAACCTGGATGTGAAGAACCTGACGAACGAAGATTATGAGGAGGGCGCATTCGGCAACGTCTACGCCTATCCAGGGGCACCGAGAACGGTGCAGGTCGGTGTTTCCTATACGTTGTAAAGGTGAAGTCAACTTGACCGCGACGAACGCGCCGGCCTGAAAAGTCCGTAGTGGCTACAAACCCCCGGCAATTTCCCGCGCTTCACGCCTCTCGACCATTCGTCCTTCCCCCTTCGTATTTGTTGGTCAAAGTCCGTCATGACATGTCATGACGGACTGTCGCTCAAGGCGACAATCGTTTCGTCACCTTCAGACTTCGTTAAGAAATACCTTTGATACTTCTCCCCAATAGATCCGGGGAGATGTTTTTCAATGTCCGATTTCAACTGGAACCTTCAGTTGCCGCTGCACTTTGGCCTGACCGAAGCACAGCAGATGTATCTGGTCAGGGCCTTGCCGGACGCCCCCCAACGGGGCGCCTTCGAAGCCTTTATCCAGCAACGTTTTCGTAAGGCCCACGGTGCCGATATCCGCCATTTCATGCCGGAGCTGTTTGGCATGAGCGATGCGTCCGGCGCGCTTTGTGCGGTGGTCGGGGTACGTCTGGCGAGCACCGGGCCGCTGTTCCTGGAAGGTTATCTGGACGAGCCGATCGATCCGCTGATCAGTGCCGCGGCCGACCACACCGTAAGCCGCTCGGACATCGTCGAGGTAGGCAACCTGGCTGCCAGCGACACCGGCAGCGCACGGATGAGCATCATCGCGATGACCTACCTGCTCGCCATGGGGGGGTTGGAATGGGTCGCTTTCACCGGAAACCTGGGGCTGGTCAACAGCTTTCATCGCCTTGGCTTGAAGCCCGTGACCCTGTGTGCTGCCGACCCGGCGCGCCTGGGCGAGGACCGCCATGCCTGGGGCAGTTACTACGAAAGCAAACCCTGGGTTCATTTCGGCAATATCCGCTCCGGTTTCATTCATTTGCGCAACACTGGCCTGTTCAGTCGCCTGGGCTTGCCGACCTCCATTGAAGGGGACTGCCATGTCGCCTGAAATGGAGCGTTTCAAACAGGCCCTGCGTCATCATGCCGAGCAAAAAACCAATGCCATTGCCTTGTGGGGCGATCATCTGAAGCTGGACTACGCCACGCTGTATGCCGAGGTCATTTATCGCCAGCAGCGCCTGCGCGATGAGCAGGTCAGGGTGGTCGCCCTGGCGCTGGACAATGGCGTCGAAGCCATGCTGTGGGACCTGGCCGCGTTGTTCGAGGGATTGACCTGCGTGGCCTTGCCGCCTTTTTTCAGTCCGGCGCAACGCAAGCATTGCCTGGAGCAGAGCCAGGCCGAACATGTCATTGCCGAACCGCAACTGCACGACGAGCTGCAAGCGGCTGGGTATCAGAAGGACGGCGAGTTCTGGCTCCGTACCTTCAATGACCCGAACCGAATGCCTGAAGGCACCGCCAAGTTGACCTTCACCTCGGGTACCACAGGCACGCCCAAGGGCGTGTGCTTGAGTGCCGACAGCATTCTGCGGGTCGCTCGCGAGCTGCACCTGGCCAGCCAGCCCACCGACCCGCAACACCACCTGGCGTTGCTGCCGCTGGCCATTTTGCTGGAAAACATCGGTTGTTACGCCGCACTGTATGCCGGCGCTACCCTGAGCCTGCCCAGCCAGAAAGCACTGGGGATTCAAGGCGCCAGCGGTGCGGATGTGACCCAGCTGTTGGGGTGCCTGGCCAGCCGTTCGCCCCAGAGCCTGATTCTGGTGCCGCAGTTGTTGCTGATGCTGGTCAGTGCGGCCGAGCAGCAGGCTTTCGACCCACAGCATCTGCGTTTTACCGCCGTGGGCGGTGCCCGGGTCAGCGAAGATCTCCTGCATCGCGCCCAACGCGTGCGCATACCCGTCTATGAAGGTTACGGGCTGTCCGAGTGCGCGTCGGTAGTGTGCCTCAATCGCCCGCAAGCACAGCGCCCCGGCAGTGTCGGACGGCCATTGCCCCATGTGCAGATTCGCCTGGCGGACGACGGTGAAGTGCTGATCAAGGGTTCAACCTTGCTGGGCTATCTGGGAGAGCCGCCGCATACCGCCCAGTGGTGGCCCAGCGGCGATCTCGGCGAGTTCGACGCCGAAGGTTTTCTCTATCTCAAGGGACGCAAGAAACATCAGTTCGTCACCAGTTTCGGTCGCAACGTCAACCCCGAGTGGGTGGAAGCCGAATTGACCCAGCGTGGGCCCATCGCCCAGGCCTTCGTCTATGGCGAGGCCATGCCTCACAACCATGCGCTGCTCTGGCCCCATCGCCCGGACTGCACCGACGAACAACTGGCCGCCGCCGTAGCCCAGGCCAACGAGGCTTTGCCCGAGTACGCCCACATCCATCACTGGAGCCGGCTAGACCAACCCTTCACTGCCACCAACGGCTTGCTCACCGCCAATGGCCGGCCCCGCCGTGACGCCATCATCGAACGCTACCGGGGGCAATTGGCCGAATCTGCATTTTCCGAGGAATCCGCACCATGAGTTTTTTTGACAGGCTGCAACAAGCCACCGAGCAAGAACGCAATGAACTGTTCAACCTGCCGATCATCCGTGATGCGCTGCAGGGCGAAGTCAGTCTGGAAAGTTACCGGGCGTTTCTGGCACAGGCCTATTACCACGTGCGCCATACCGTGCCATTGATGATGGCCTGCGGTGCGCGCCTGCCGTTGCGCCTGGAATGGTTGCGCAAAGCGGTATGTGAATACATCGAGGACGAATACGGCCATGAACAATGGGTACTCGATGACATTCAAGCCTGCGGCGGCGACAGGGACGCTGTACGCGACGGGCGCCCGTCATTGCCGATCGAGTTGATGGTCAGTTTCCTCTACGACCTGATCGCCAGGGACAATCCGGTGGGATTGTTCGGCATGGTCAACGTGCTCGAAGGTACGAGCATCGCCTTGGCCACCCACGCCGCCGGCAGTATTCGCCAACGCCTGGACTTGCCGGAAAGCGCTTTCAGCTACCTCAGTTCCCACGGCTCGCTGGATATCGAACATATGCAGACCTACCGTCGACTGATGAACAGCCTTGAAGACCCGGGCGACCAGGCCGCCGTCATTCACGCCTCCAAAGTGGTGTACCGGCTCTACACCGATATGTTTCGTGGCTTGCCGCGTAACGGGGAGAGCCTGCATGCGCCTGTCTGAAGCTCGCGTCGTGTTGACCGGTGCCAGCGGCGGCATCGGCCTGGCCATCGCCACCGCACTGTGCGCCAGTGGTGCCCGGGTGCTGGCCGTGGCTCGGCATCGGGAACCCTTGGTGCCGCTGCTTGAGCTTTATCCCGGTAACCTGAGTTGGGTCCGCGCGGACCTGACGCTGCTCACCGACCGCCGCGAGGTATTGGCGCGGGCGCAGGGCATCGGCGGCATCAACCTGCTGATCAATGCCGCCGGGGTCAACCATTTCGCCATGCTCGAACAACTGGACGACAGTGAAATCAATTCGATGCTCGCGGTGAACATTGGCGCGCCGATGTGCCTGACAAAACTGATGTTGCCACTGCTCAAGCAAGCCGACAGTGCCATGGTGGTGAACGTCGGTTCGACCTATGGCTCCATTGGCTACCCCGGCTACGCCAGCTACTGCGCCACCAAGTTTGCCCTGCGCGGGTTTTCCGAAGCCTTGCGTCGAGAGTTGGCAGACACCCGGGTCAGTGTGCTTTACGTCGCCCCGCGAGCGACCCGTACCAGCATGAACAGCCCGCAGGCCCAGGCGCTGAACGATGCGCTCAAAGCCAATGTCGACGATCCGCAAACCGTGGCGGCCGCGGTGATTCATGCCATTGCCGGTGAACGTCGCGACTTGTACCTGGGCTGGCCCGAGCGTTTTTTTGTACGCCTGAACAGCCTCCTGCCCCATCTGGTGGACCGTGGTTTGCGCAAACAATTGCCGCTGATCCGCCGCCTGAGCCAGAAACCCGACCAGGAGAATCCCGAACCATGAAAAAGATCATCGCTTGCCTGCTGCTTGGCGCCTTGAGCCAGAGTGTCTGGGCGCTGGATGCTGCCGACCAGCAGCGTCTCAACAGTATCCAGCAAAGCTGGGCGCACATTCAGTACGAGTTACCCGAGGGGCAACGAACCGCGGCTTTTGAAAAACTGGCCGCCCAGGCTTCGAGCTTCAAGCAGGAACGCCAAACGGTGGCCGAGGCCTGGATCTGGTCCGGCATTGTCACCAGTAGCTGGGCGGGCGCCCAGGGGGGACTGGGTGCGCTGGGCAAGGTCAAGGATGCCAAGGCCGACCTGGAAAAAGCCCTGGCCCTGGACCCCAAGGCCCTGCAAGGCTCAGCCTATACCAGCCTGGGGGCGCTCTATGACCGCGTACCCGGTTGGCCCATCGGTTTCGGCGACGCTGACAAGGCCGAGCAGTTGCTCAAGCTGGCATTGCAAATGAACCCCAACGGCATCGACAGCCTGTACTTCTGGGGCGATCACCTCTACCGTCAGAAGCGTTATGTCGAAGCCAGGGCTGCGCTGCAAAAAGCCTTGCTGGCTGCGCCTCGACCTGGCCGCGAGAGCGCTGATGCCGGGCGCCGCAAGGAGATCGAAACGCTGTTGGTGGACGTGAACAAGAAACTTGGCTGACAGGAGACCCTGTGCGTTTATTACTCATAGAGGATGACGTGGCACTCGGCGAGGGCATTCATCAGGCCCTCGGCCGTGAAGGTTATACCGTCGACTGGTTGCAGGACGGCAACAGCGCCTTGCACTCGTTGCTCAGTGAAATCTTCGATCTGGCGGTGCTCGACCTTGGCCTGCCTCGCATGGACGGTCTCGAAGTGCTCAGGCGCTTGCGCGACAGCGGTTCCAACCTGCCGGTGTTGATCCTGACCGCGCGCGATGCCACCGAAGACCGCATCGCGGGCCTGGATGCTGGCGCCGATGACTACCTGATCAAGCCTTTCGACCTGGCAGAACTGAAGGCGCGCATACGTGCGTTGCTTCGGCGCAGCGCCGGGCGTGGACAATCGCTGATCGAGCACGCCGGTATCAGCCTGAACCCCGGCACCCAGCAAGTGAGCTACAAAGGCGAGCCGGTGGCCCTGACACCCAAGGAGTACCAGTTGCTCCACGAGTTGCTCTCGCCACCGGGCCGGGTAATGACTCGCGACCATCTGATGCAGTTGTTGTACGGTTGGAACGAAGAGGCCGAAAGCAACACCCTGGAAGTGCACATCCATCACCTGCGCAAGAAGTTCTCCACCGATCTGATCCGCACCGTCCGTGGTATCGGGTACCTGGTGGAGGAGCGTCGATGAGTTCGATCCGGCGTCGCACCCTGGTCCTGATCATCGGCCTGATGCTCGCCGGCCTGGGCGTGATCAGCGTGTTCAATCTGCACGACAGCAATCACGAAATCGCCGAAGTCTATGATGCCCATCTGGCCCAGAACGCTCGCCTGCTGCAAGGGGTCATGCGCATGCCCATGGTGAGCAAGGACCATGCGGACCTGTACAAGGCTTTCAACCAGGCCCTGAACGAGGCGACGCCCAGGGCCGAAGGGCATCCGTATGAAACGAAGATTGCGTTTCAGGTATGGAACGCCAGGAACGAAGTGCTGGTACATACGGCCAGCTCTCCGTCCTTCAGCACACCGCCGGTCACACCAGGCTTCAGCGATGTAGTCGATCTGAACAATCGGCTTTGGCGCGCCTTCCTGCTTGAAGACAAGCAGAACAACCTGCGCATCTGGGTGGGTGAACGGGACGACGTGCGAATGGACCTGGTGGACCGGATCGTACGCCACACGCTGTGGCCCAATATCCTGGGGAGTCTGTTGCTGGCCGCCATGATCTGGCTGGCCATCGGCTGGGGATTGAAGCCGCTGGTCAACATGGCTGCAACGCTGCGGGCCCGCAAGCCCGGCTCGCTCGAACCCCTGCAATTGACGCCGCTACCCACTGAGCTTGAGCCCATGCAGGCGGCCCTCAATCGCATGCTCGCGCAAATTCAGGAAGTCATGGGGCGCGAGCGACGCTTTATCGCCGATGCCGCCCACGAAATGCGTACACCCCTGGCCGTGCTCAGGATCCACGCGCAAAACCTGATGGAAGCGGGGAGTGAAGAGGATCGTCGCGCATCGCTGGAATTCCTGATTGCCGGTGTGGACCGTACCAGTCGACTGGTCAATCAATTGCTGACGATGGCTCGTATTGAGCCTGGAGCAGGGACTGAACCGCCTGCATCTATTGATCTGGCCAGCACCGTTCGCGACAGCCTGGTCCAGTTGACGCCCTGGTTGCTGAGCAAGGGGCTGGAACTGGTTTTTGAAGTCAGCGACGACATCATCCTTGCCAGAGTCGACCCGGCCGCGATCGATATTGCCTTGAACAACCTGGTGACCAATGCGGCGAATTTCTCCCCTCGGCATGGCGTGATCACTGTAAGGCTGGTCGAGAAGGAAACCCGCTACGAACTGTCTGTCGAGGATGAGGGCCCGGGCATCAACGAGCAGGATCGCGATCGGCTTTTCGAGCGTTTCTACAGCCGCGGAAATGATCAGGGTGCAGGGTTGGGGCTGACCATCGTCAAGGCCATTGCCGATCGCTTTGGTGGGCAGGTCAAACTGGAGAACCGCACCCCTGGAGGGTTACGCGCGACGTTGGAAATCCGTCGCTTTTGACGTTGTTCCTGGTTTTGCCTGGTGCAACGTCCAGGGGAGCGATTGTTGGTCGGATGAAAACATACGACTGGTGACCGGCGTGCCCCCGGGTTCCCTGCTATTAATCAATGAATGTTCGAATGCTTATCCGTTCGGGAGCCGCGTCATGAGTCCATCCATTCGCATCGGCATAGTCGACGATCATCCGATGTTACGTGAGGGCGTTGCCAATACGTTGAGAAAACGGGCGGATCTTCAGGTCGTGGAGCAGGGCGCCAATGCGCAGGATGCCAGGGATATCGCCCAGAGGGTGTACCCGGACGTGATGCTGATGGACGTCAATATGCCGGGGGATGTGTTCGCCGCGGTGCGCTTCATTTCCACTGAACTGCCGGATGTGAAGGTGCTGATGCTGACGGTTTCGGAGTCTGAAGATGACGCCTTTCTGGCACTGGATGCTGGCGCGCGCGGGTATGTGTTGAAGGGTGTCAGCGGACCGGACCTGATCCTGGCGATCAGGTCGGTTGCCAAGGGTGAGACCTATATCACCCCCGAGTTTGCCAACAAACTGCTGAGTAACAGCAAGAAGCACGAGGCGCAAACGCCCAACTTTGATTTGACCCACCGCGAGGAGGAGGTCATTCGAGAAGTTTCAAAGGGTCTGACCAACAGGGAAGTCGCGACAAGGCTGTCGATCAGCGAAAAAACCGTCAAGCACCACATGGGCTGCGTGATGCACAAGCTGCACGCCCGAAATCGTGTCGAAGCGGTCACGGCTCTACGGCGTTATTGGGAGCGTGAAGCTGTCGGGCGCCTTCACAACGGTGAGGGGAAAACCCCAGTGGATGCCCACAGCAGCTCTGACTAAAGCTTGAACTGTGCATTGACCGACGTACCCGAGGCGCTGGAGTCGATGCTGAACAACCCGCCCAGGGATTCAACGCGATAACGCAAACCGGCGAGTCCCAATCGGGTTCTGCCGGATGTATCGAGCAGCATGGCGTCCTGCGCCATGCCCGGACCACCGTCCCTCACGCTGATGTTCAATACCTCATCAACGTATTGCGCACGGATGACCTGGCCTTCGCCGTTGGCATGACGGAAAGCGTTGTTGAGGGTTTCTTGCACAAAACGGTACAAGCAGAGTTTGAGCGGCAGTGGCGCGGCCTCCGGTAGCCGCCCCATGGTTAATGTGACCCGGGTGCCAGTGCGTTGCTCGTGCCGTTGCGCCACCAGTTGCAACTCTTCCTCCAGGCTCAGGTCGTTGATTTCCGGAAGCGCCAGGCCTCGTGATAAATCGCGGACCTCGCTCAATGCGTCGGTGGCGGCGCCACGAATGGTTTCCAGCGACTCCTGATCGACAGCGGAGCAGTTTTCGGCCAGGTCGTCGAGACGGATCAGAATCAAGGTCAACAGCTGCGCCGGCCCATCGTGCAGGTCTGCACCAATGCGCCGCAAGGTGAGTTCGTTGATCCGGGAAAACTCCTGGGTAGCCGTCGCCATCTTGTGCTGGAGTTCGGCATTGCTGAGATGCAGGCGGGTTTGCTCCTGCAACCGCATGCGCAGTGCCACTTGCTGTCGCAGGATAATCTTGTCACTGCGTCGCACGATGAAGAAGAGCAGCGTCAGCATCGCCAGTGTCGCGGTGCCTACGTCCACCCACACCTGCTGCCGGACGCGATTGATCTCGCGCTTGAGGCTATCGGCCTTTTCATAAAACTCGCCCACCGCAATGATATCTCCGGTGCGTGAGTCGCGAAGGGGCGCGTAGATCTCATAGAGCGGCATGTTGAGTTTGCGCTCGAACTCGTTCTCATCCTCCTCCTTCAGGTCTTTGAGGTCGGTAACCACATTGCCCTTGAGTGCCTCGGTGATTTCATCGAGTGGGAATTTGCGGTCAGTGATGGCTTTGTTCGTGCCGTAGATCACCGTGCCATCTGCTCGCCAGATCTTGATCGAAACAATGTGCTGTTTGAGCGAACGACTTTCCGCGAGGCGATCGAGGGACTGGACGCTGGCAGCCGAGAGGGCGTTGTCCCGGCTCATTTCCTGCACATAGGGCTCCAGAAACGTATCCATGTACTGAGCGGCAGCTTCTGCTGCGCTGTGCACGGCGGCGTTTTCTATCCGTTCACTCACCAGATTACCGACGAAGAACATGGTCAGCCCCAGGATCACTGCAGCGACAATGACAAACTGGGTCGAGCGACTGAGTTCGCGCGCCTGGCCCCCGATGCGAGTGCGCCTGATGCCATTGCCAGCCACTTCGCAAACAGGGGCTGGTTCGCCCGGGGACTCAGTCTCCTGCGCGGTAAACGCCTGGTTTTTTGATTCGGCTCTTGCATCTTTTTCCATCGGCCTGATTCCGTGATCATCGTGATATGTCGGTTGGAAACCCTGCAATTCGATGGATATCCGGAGATTGGCTGTGGGCGCCATGCCCATGACTGACAGTAGTTCACTGTATAGCGATCCGACGCCCGCCTTGTGCAATTTCAGGCAAGGCGTTATGCCGTGCGTCAGTTCAAGCTGGCCGCACCGCCAGGATTTGTTCGATCAGCCACGCCAGCACCGGCTCATGTTGGCGTTGCGCCAGATGCACTCATCGGGGTGGAACGAGCCGACGTCGAGCGGCAATTCGAACACCTGCAGCGGCAACAGCTGCGCGAACCGAATGGCCAACCGGGGAAGCCGTTTTCGCATTTTGATGGCTACGCCGTGCGGCGGTAACCGAGAGACTCCGGTTACCGCCGCGCTGCATTCACTGTCTATGTTCAGGCTTGCGCGGCGCTGACCTTGCCAGTGATCGTGGCATTCTTGCGGACCGCTTGATACAGCAGGCTGGACACCATGAACCCGACAATGGCCAATACGCTCATCAACGAGAACACGTAGTTGTAGCCTTGTTGACCCGGGAAGTGGTCAAGGATGGCGCCATAGATGACGTAGGCAAACATGCCGGGTGCATAGCCGATCAGGCAACCGATCCCGAAGGCTGAACCGGTGATGTGCTGGGGAATGCCGACTTCACCCATGGGGGCCCAGAACACGCCGCGCATGGAAAACACAATCAGCGCGAAGGAGAGGGTGGCCGCCATGCCTGCGTAGATGTAATCCGGGCTTTTCGGGATGAGCATGATGACGCCCATCAGCGGCAACAACGCCAGGAACGCCCACTTCAGATAGCGGCTGGAACTCTTGAACTGTTTGTCGGCGATGAAGCCACCGGCGGGGCCGCCCAGGATCTTGAGGAAGTACTGGTTGATGATGCCGTAGGCGCCCACCAGGGCCACGGGCAGTTCGTACATTTCCTTGAGGTAGGGAATGAAATAAGTCAGGCCGCAGTACACGATGTAGACCATGAACACATTGAGGCTGACCAGCCAGATGCCCGGCACCTTGATGGCCTCGAGCAGGTTCGACAACCCGTTCTTCGGCTTGACGGTCGACTGGGTTTTGCCGCTCTTGAGCAGCAGCCAGGTCAGGGTGCCGGCAAGAATGTCGATGACCGAGTAGAAGAGGATCGCCGACTTCAGACCGTTTTCACCGGAGCCCATGGCGACGAAGACGCCCAGCGCAGAGAAGGCGACCAGGGTATCGATGACGCCACGCCCGCCTTCGAGCAGGCCGAACAGGCGCCCCTGTTCCTTATCGTCGCCCAGGTTGCGGATGGCTTTGAGCAGCGAAGGCCAAAAGAGGCAGTCGGCACACACGGCCAGCAGGCAGAACACCACCAGCAGATTGCTGAAGGGCGGAAAGGTCGCCAGGTAGAGCCCGAGGCCGCCGGTACCGATCAGGCCCAGGGGGATCAGCTTGCGCGTGTCGTAGCGGTCGGCGAGCATGCCGCCCACCACGAACAGCGCCGTGGCGATGATGGCGTTGGCACTCAGCAGCACGCCGATTTCAGTGTGGGACAGCCCCATGAATTCTTGCATGGGGATGTAGAAGGCGTCTTTGAGATTCGCCAGCTTGTAGATGGTGCCACCACCGAGGATGAGAATCAGGAATCTGAGCCATTTGGCCTTGTCTTGGGATGTCATTATTGTTCTCCAGGCTTGATTGGGTAGGCAGTGCCGATGGGCACGTCAGGTTCAGGCGTCAGGGCATTGGGCCAGGGTCAACTCGGCCAGGGTGCGGAACTCGGCCAGCAGGCCTCGTACGTAGGCCACCTGGTTGTTTGCCCAACGATGCTCATCGGCCAGCATTCGCTCCAGCGAGAAGCCTTCCGGCAGCGCTGTTTCACTCATTTCCCGGTATGCAATGAACGGGTCGGCGGCTTCGTCGAGCTGGCGGAACGCCGGGGCGACGTAGTGGTTTTCCTGCTCGAGAATGAAGGCGATCACCTGTGGGGTTGATTCGCCGAGCATCAGCAATTCGAACAGCATGCGTGCGCTGGGCAGGTCGTCTTCGTCACTGCCTTGCAGCACACCGTAATGCCCGAAGCCGTTTTGCTCAGGCACGATGCGCACACCCTTGAGGTGGGTCTGGCGTATGTGCGGGGCCAGGGTGCGCAGTGCCGCAAGGGGCTGTTCGCAGGCATTGATCATGTTGCCGAAATCAAACAGGGCATGCAGCCGAGGGTGGTTCAGCCGGTTCAACAGTTGCGCGATCTCGCCGCTCTTGAGTTCCTCATGCTGCTCGAAGTCGAAGAACAGGTCGTGCTCGTCTGCCTGTTGCGCGAGGTAGTGCAGGTCTGACTCGATCACGTCCATGACCCGGGACAGCGCCCCTTCGTAGCGTGAGTAGACACGGATGTTGCGGGTGCCCAGCGCCTTGGCAATGGCGATCACTTGATCGACATCTTTTTTCAGGGTGCTGCTGATTTCCAGATGCACGTCCAGCCCGAGTGCATTGGCCTTGGCGGCGAACGCCTGAAGCTGCGCGGCTGTCATTTGACTCAGACTGTTTTCCTCACCGTCTAGCAGGTGCAGGCTCAGGCCCTGCAGTTCATGGCGATAGGCAAAATCCAGCAGGTCGCCAGGGGTGACACGGCCGTGGGTCAGGTTGGTCAGCAAGGGATAGGCATGGGCAAACAGGCGCAGTTGCGCCAGTCGGTCGAGCAACTGGCGGGCCAGCGCCTCGTTCAGTAGGGGCGGAGCCTCGGCCTCGACAGCCTTATGGCTGAGCAAGGCGTTGAATCGTTCCTGGATCTTATTGTTCATTCGAGTCGTTCCTGGTTCAGACACCGGGTCTACCGGCGCAGCCTTTATCGCGCCAGTCAGGAACTCTCGATAGATCCATTATCAGTTAATTCATAAGGCCACTTGCCTTGGGTCAAGTGGCCGGTTGCAGGTAGCCCATTTTGTCCAGGGCCTGGGCCAGCGCTTCGACGCGCGCTTGAGCCTGGTCCTCGGGGGTGCTGGCAAAGCCGATCAGCAGCGCCGGCGGCAAGACGTGTTCGACCCAGTAGTCGCTCAGGGGATAGGTATGAATGCCATGCTCGCCAAGTTCCCTGGCCAGGGCATCGTCATCGAGATGCGCGGGTAACCAGGCGATCAGGTGCATACCGGCTTCCACTGGCGTGATCCTGAAGAAAGTCCCCAGGCGTTTGTGCAGGTGTTCCACCAGTGCCTGCTGGCGAGCCTGGTACAGGGCGCGCATTCGACGAATATGGCCGAGAAAGTGGCCTTCGCGCATGAAGTCCGCGGTGACGGCCTGGAGCAGGGTGGGCGGGCTGCGATCCATGACCGCCCGCAGGGTGCAGAAGGGTTCGATCAAGGCGTTCGGCAGTATCACGTAACCCAGTCGTAGCGAGGGGAAGAGCACTTTGCTGAAGGTCCCGGCGTAGATGACCCGGGCCCATTGGTCCATGGCATAGAGTGCCGGCAGCGGGCGGCCGTTGTAGCGAAACTCGCTGTCGCAGTCGTCCTCGATGATCCAGCTTTGATTCTGGGCGGCCCAGTCGATGAGTTCCTGGCGCCGCCCATAACTCATGGTGATGCCCAAGGGATGCTGGCGAGAAGGTGTGGTAAACACCAGGCGAGCGTCAGGACACACAGCCAGGCCTTGCCGGACATCGATCCCCTGTTTGTCGATACGCAACGGCACGACCCGGCCACCCTGGGCCTGGAGCGCAATGCGCGCCGCGATATGCCCCGGATCCTCCATCCAGAAGCTGTCCTGCGGGTTGAGCAACAGCATGCCCAGCAGGTTGAAGGCTTGCTGGGCGCCGGACACGATGACCACTTGATCGGCAGTGCAATCAATGCCACGGGCATCGAAGACGTACTCGGCAATCGCCTCGCGCAGGGCCAGCAATCCCTGCAATTCTCCATAACCGAGCATGGCCTTGGTCGGCTTGTGCAGGTGGCGGTTCAACAGGCGCTTCCAGACCGATTGCGGGAACGCATCGTAGGCGCTGTGACTGGGCAGGAACGAGGTCGGGCTGCCGGTCGCCCAGCCGGCATAGGAAACACCGCGGAAATGATCGCTGCGCAACGACAGCATGGACTGGCTCAGGTCGGACAGGCGAGGGGGCTGGCGCTTGTGCTCATCGTCGTCGATACCGCGGCTCTCCCATTCATGCCCCACATAGGTCCCGGCCCCGGTCCGCGACGTCAGGAAACCTTCGGCAATCAGCTGATCGAACGCATTGAGAATGCTGATTCGCGACAGCTGCAGTTCCTTGCTCAGGGTCCGGGTGGAGGGCAGGCGCACGCCGCCCTGAATCCTGCCGCTGAGAATCTGTTTGCGAATCTGCAAGTAGAGTTGGCGGTACAAGGGGATGGAGCTGGCACGGTCCAGTTCGATACCTGACAACAGCAAACCTGCGGAGGATTTCATTTTTGGTTCGTCTGGATGAGTGTGGTTTGGCCTGAACTGCCGTCAGGCGCCCGGGTGCGAAAGGGTATCGAGGGGGGCTGGATATGTCATCCACCACAGCGTCACAATAATATGGCTGCCGAGTACGGCATTGCACTAACCGATCTTGTCATGGTCCATACACCCCGCATCGATAACTTGATCAAGGACCGCGAAAGCATGATCGCCGCCACATAATCAGCAACGCCCTCCACCCGGTTCCGTGAATCGGGCCTCGCCGCACGTTTATCCCTCAATTCCTTTCGAAGATTTAACCCATGTACCTACGCAAAATTGCAGTTGGGCTGTCGGCCCTTGTTTTGCTCTCGACCGGGGCGCAAGCCCGCAGTCTGCTGGATCTCCTCAAACCGCCCACCGCGCAACATGAACACACGTCCCGCTCCGGTTCGATCAGCCAGAACGCGGCCCTGGACCTCTATTCAAGCAAACAGAAACAGGCATCGTTTGACGGCTGCGCCGACCTGTTCCCGGCAGCGAAACCGATCAACACGGCGACAGTGCCATCCTCCATGAAACCCCTGGCGCTGTGTTCCGACAACTTCGCGGTGCTGTACTCGCAAACCAGCAAGACCCCGCTGGTGGTGGTCGAGCGTCTGAATGCGGCCCAGTTGCAGGATGCCAAAGGGGAGGAGCGTACCAATCAGTTCTACCCGGACCCACGCATTCCCAAGAGTGGGCGCGCCGAGTTGAGCGACTACCGCAGCCAGAAGCCGGCCGTGGACCGAGGCCATCAATCCCCGGCAGCCGATGCCCCGAGCCCCAAGGCAATGGCCCAATCCTTTGCGCTGTCGAACATGGTGCCGCAAGACCCGACCAACAACCGCAAGATCTGGAGCAAGGTCGAGTCTGACGTCCGCAAGTTTGCCAAGCGCGCCGATGGCAACGTGTTTGTCTTTACCGGCCCGCTCTTTGACCCGGGCCACTCGACCATCGGCGACAACCAGGTCTGGGTGCCGACCCGTCTGTTCAAGCTGGTGTACGACGCATCGTCCAAACGTGCCTGGGCCTACGTGCTGCCTAACGCAGAAACCCGAATCGAGAAGCCGATGGACTATGAGACGTTCGTGAAGAGTACCGGGCTCAAGCTGCTCGGGAACCTGCCCGTGACAGGTTCCGCCGGGCGCACCTGATGGCTGGATGAGCAGCACCCCAAAGGTTGGAGGCAACCGATGGGGTGTTGCATTGACCGATTAAATTCCGGCAAGGGGTAACAAATTGTAAAACTGGACTATACCCAATAGGGCAATCGCTCCGGACCCGGGACATGATGCCCCTGAAGGTACTCGTCCCAGGAACTTCAACGTCAAGTAGACCGAGAGATTCTGGATATGAACGCATTGAAAATCGCTGCCAGCGATGCGGTCCGGGATTGTTTTCGTAATACCCGTGAAGTCGTCCGGTTCGACCAGACAGACTTTACCGATGTCGCCGTCGCCGTACTCTGCATTGATGACCTGGCCGCCGGAGTGCTGGATGCCATCAAGCGCACCGGCTTCGATATCCCGATCTTCCTGGTGGCCTCTCAGGGCCGCAGCAATCGCTCCCTGGCGATCTACAAGCAACTGCGGGATGTCATCTTGCAGGTCAATGGCGTCTTCGACAGTTGCAGAAGTACATGTTCCGCAAGGAACACTTCCCGAAAAAGGGCATCAACCGCTTGCCCGGTTTTACGCCGGAGTTGCAGGGGGTGTACCTGAAGCAGGAAGGCGGTCGTACCCGGGCGTATGGGTATGTGATCAAGGCCTGATGCTCCACGGGTAAGAGGCGTTCATCTGGTCAAGCAGTAAGCATTAGCCCCTGTCCGGCCGCGTGTTGCACGTCGCCAGCCCCAGGTTCAAAACCCTGCAAAAAGGCAAGGAGTTTGCGATGGCTGATTCAAGCAAGAAAATGGGCCTGATGGGGCTCACGACGCTGGTAACGGTCAACATGATGGGCTCGGGCATCATCATGTTGCCCACCAACATGGCTCAACTGGGTGCCGTCTCGCTGCTGTCATGGATCTTCACGGCAATCGGTTCGATGGCCATCGCCTACTGCTTTGCCCAGTGCGGAGTCTTCTGTCCGCGCTCCGGCGGTTTGTCCGCGTACACCGAAGAAGCCCACTCAAAGTCGGGTTTTTTCCTCTGCTCTTACCTGTACTTCCTGTCACTGGCCATCGCCAACGTGGCCGTGGCCATTTCGGCGGTGGGCTACATGACCGCCTTCGTTCCCTGGCTGGGCACGGGTGCCATTCCATTGTGCGTCGGCACGATCTCGCTGATCTGGCTGACCACCTTCGCCAACTTCGGTGGCCCGGGCATCACCGGCAAGATCGGCGCGTTCACGGTGTGGGGGGTGATCATTCCGGTCGCGGGCCTGAGCATCATCGGCTGGTTCTGGTTCAAGTCCGATGTGTTGGCCGCTGCCTGGAACCCCAACAGCCTGCCGATTTCCGAAGCCATCGGCAAAGCCATCCCCCTGACCCTGTGGGCCTTCCTGGGCATGGAGTCGGCGGCCCAGGCCACCGATGCCGTGGAAAACCCCAAGCGCAATGTGCCGCTGGCCTGCCTGTTCGGCACCCTCGGTGCCGCCGTGGTCTATGTGCTGTCGACCACTGTCATCCAGGGCATCATTCCCAATGACGAACTGGCCAAATCCTCGGCGCCTTTCGCGTTGGTCTACGCCACGATGTTCAGCCCGATGGTGGGCAATATCGTCATGGCGCTGGCGGTCATGGCCTGTGTCGGCTCGCTGCTGGGCTGGCAATTCACCCTGGCGCAAACGGCCAAGATGACGGCTGACCAGAACCTGTTCCTCAAGCTGTTCAGCAAGGTCAACTCGATGAATGCGCCCGTCGTCGGCATGATTGTCTGCGGTGTGCTGCAGACCCTCATGGCCCTGTCGACCATCTCGCCCGATGCCGCCGCCCAGTTCAGCAAACTGGTCAGCCTGGCGGCGGTTACCAACCTGATCCCTTACATAACGGCGATGACCGGCCTGCTGGTGATCATGCACAAGGCCGGGGTCTCGTCGGGCATTTACTCGCGCAACCTGGTGGTCTTGCTGATTGCCATAACGTACTCCTTGTACGCCCTGTATGCCTGCGGCAAGGATGCAGTGATGGGCGGCACCCTGGTGCTCGCTGTCGGCTACCTGCTCTATGGATTCCTCGCCAAGCGCTTCACCGAAGCGCCAGCGGCCAACCAGGCCAGGGTCGCAAACCCTTAGGCGTGGCCAACAGGACTGCACAGACATCTGCATACGGGGAAACCGGACATGAACGTACCATTTGCCACAACCACCAGACTGCTGCTCGCCTTCGCACTCTCGACGCTGCCGCTAGTGGCTGGCGCCAATACCCTCGAACGTGTGCGCAGCAGCCACACCTTTACCCTGGGCTACCTGCCAGACCTGGCCCCTTTCAGCAAGCAGGAGGGCGACAAGGCCAGCGGCTATGCCATCGACCTGTGCCTGAAAATCGCCGACAAGCTCAAGAGCGAACTGGGCCTGCCCGACCTGCAAGTGCACTATCAGCCGGTAACGGTTTCGGACCAGGTCAGTGCCGTGAGCCAGGGCAAGGTCGATATCCTCTGCACGCCGACAGCGCCTACCCTGGAACGGCGCAAGATGATCAGCTACTCCATACCGGTCTACACCGCCGGCCTCTCGGTGGTGGTGCGCAACGATGCCGGCGAGCCGTTGCTCAACGTGCTCAACGGCAAGGTCGCCAATGCCGGCCCGACCTGGCGCGCCAGCATCAACAACGGCCTGGCCAACCAAACCTACGCGACCCTGGAAGGGGGCGTGACCGAAGACTGGATTCGCGAACAGATGCGCCTGCTCAACGTGATTGCCTCGCTGGTGACCGTGGCCAACAACGACGAAGGCGTCAAACTGGTCTCCGAGGGCAAGGCCGATGCGTTCTTCTCCGAACGCATGCTGCTGCGCAACGAAATCGCCAAGGAAGGCGCCGACAAGAACCTGATGATCCTGGACCGGATCTTCGAGTACTCGCCGGTGGCGATGATCGTGGATCGCAATGACGAAGACTTCCGTTTGCTGGTCGATACGGCCCTGAGTGAAGCCTACTACTCGGGCTACATAGAAAAGGCCTACGACCAGTATCTGGGCGGGAGCAACCTTACCGTAAAGAGATTGTTCAGGGTCTATGCATTGCCCTGATGCCGTCGAGAATCAAAGGCCGCTTGCGGGCGGCCTTTATCGAGCAGGTTGGCGAGCCGCCTCAAACTGACCTGTTACAGTTACCCAGTGCCTGTCCAAGGCACTGCTTGCAGGCAAGTAGCAGACTACTCAGGAGCTTTATCATGCGAATCGTCGCAGCCACTGTGTGCACACTCCTATTCTCCCTGGCTTTGCCATCAATCTCCTTTGCCGGTTCCAATTGCGATGATGCGGGCAGTGCAAGTGATGTCAGAAACTGCTTGAAAAACAGCAATGATCAAAAGGGGAAGGGCAATTGCAATGACAATGGCAATTGCGGCAAGTCCAAGGACAAGGCCAAAAATAATAATGATGACGATTACTCGGTCAGTTGCATGGAGATCAATAACCTTACCCTGCGACGTCAGTGCCTTGATAAACGCAGAGATTGAATGACGGGATTGCACCAGCGGATCCAGCAATTGTTGAGCGCCAATCAACTGCGAAATCATGCAGCGACCTGAGCGTCGCCGACGACCCCCTGCATATGTCGGGTATCGGCCGATGCCTGCCTGTTGCCCGGATGCCAGACGGTCAACAGGCGCCAATGGCTATCGGCTGAAACGTTCGGCCAGGCTGTGCAGGTAATCGGCCATGACTTCCAGGTCCTGGCTGATGGCGGCGCCTTGCTTGGCCTGCCCGGCGCTGTGATCACACAGTTGGGCAATTCGGGTGATCTGTTGATTGATATCTTCAGCCACGTGACTTTGCTCTTCAGATGCCGAGGCCATCTGCTGGCTCATGCCGGTTATCCGGGTGACGGCCTGGCTGATGCCGACCAACGCCGACTGCACCGCCTCGACACTTTGCATGCTTTCGCGGGAAATCTGCTCGCCACGATTGGCCGTTGAAACGGCGCGATCGGCACCGTCATACAGTGAAGCGATGATGCCGTGGATCTGTTCGGTGGAGGTGCGGGTGCGTTGGGCCAGGGAGCGCACCTCGTCGGCAACCACGGCAAAACCGCGTCCTTGCTCACCGGCCCGCGCCGCCTCGATGGCCGCATTGAGCGCCAGCAGATTGGTCTGCTCGGCAATGGAGGTGATGACATCCACGACACTGCCGATCGATTGCGTTTCGCTCGCCAATGCATTGACCGCCTGGCCAATCTCGTTGACCGCCTCGTGCATGGTTTTCATGGCACTCAGGCTTTGCCGGGCCAACTCGCTGCCGTCACGGGTCAACTGGTCAGCCTCCGAGGCGGCATGTGCGGTGCTGATGACGTTTTGCGTGACTTCCTGAATGGTGGCGGCCATCTGTGAAATGGCGGCGGCAGACTGATCGGTTTCACTGCGCTGGCGATCCAGCGACTGCGCCTGGGAACCTGAAAGCTCCGATGACTGCGCCGCCTTGGCCTTGACATTGACCCCGGCATCGACCAACCGGCTCAGGGCTGTCTGCAGGCGCGCTTCCTCACTAAGCATGGCCATGTCCAATTGCCCTTGGGGGCCGTGGTTATCGCTGTAGGTGAGCGCGACCAGCGGATCGGAAAAGGCTTTCGGATGCTCGGCCAGGGTGCGCTCAATGGCCCTGCGATTTCGGGACTCGATCAGGTACCAGGCAATACCAAGGCTTGCGATCAGGACCCCTTGTGCCGCCGTTTGAGGTAGCCACTGACTACCCACCAGTGAAACTCCGCCAGCCATCAATAATGGCCATCCCTGTCGGAGTGGCCGGAATATCCGCGCGCTGCGCGCAACGATCGGCTTGCCGGCCCGCATCCTGGAATAGAGCGCTGATGCCCGCCGGACCTGGTCGCGGCTGGGCACCGAGCGGACCGATTCGTAACCACTCATGCGTCCGTTTTCATAGATGGGCGTGACGTAGGCACTGACCCAGTAGAAATCACCATTTTTCGCGCGGTTTTTCACAATACCCATCCAGGGTTTGCCTTGCTTGATGGTATGCCACATATGCACGAATACCCCGGGTGGCATATCGGGGTGTCGAACCAGGTTATGGGTCTGCCCGACCAGTTCGTCGTAGGTGAATCCGCTGATGGCAACGAAGGCGTCATTGCAGTAGGTGATTCGGCTGTCCAGATCGGTCGTGGAGATCAATCGCTGTTCGGTGGGGAAAACTCTTTCATGCTCGGTTACGGGTAAATTCACACGCATACAATGCGACCCCTCGGATTATTATTATGTTGAGCATATAAATCAGGAATGCGCCCAGGCATTGCGCCGGCCGGGCCTGGCGTCAGATCGGGGGGGATTCAACGCGCGGGCCTGAAGAGGAATTTATGGACGGGGGAGGCTATCGACCCTTCATTCGACGACAATTTCTTTTCATTTCATGACAAATCGGCGATATCAATGTGAAATCACTCGTGACGTCGACTTGAGTGGCCCCTGAGCCGCGAATGAGCATCGCAGTCAGAGGCCGCTGATGGAAACCCTGCTTACATGACGCCTGCCGGCTCGTTTCGTGTTTTCAGGCCGATGCGCCCACGCCCTCGGCTTTCTCCTGCGCCGCAACGTCATGCAGGGAAATCCTTGAAGTCTCCGGTAATGCCAGCCCACCCGCCAATGCGAGCAAGGCAATCGCGATCAGGTAGAACGCCGGCGACAGGTTGCTGCCGGTGGTGCTGATCAGCCACGTTGCCACCAGCGGCGCGGTGCCGCCGAACAGGGTGTACGCCATGTTGTAGGTGATAGCCGAGGCGGTGTATCGAGTACGGGTAGGGAAGGTTTCCGAGAGCAAGGCCGCGGTGACCACGCCACACAACACCGCGCCAATCGCCAGGAGCATGACGCCGACGATGGACGCGGCGAACGAACCGGAACTGGCCATCAGGAACGATGGATACACGACCACGATCAACAGCGCGCAAGCCGTCATCACCGTGATTCGACGCCCGACCCGGTCCGAATACAGCCCGGCCAGCGGGCAGATCGCCGCAGCGAACAACAATGCAATCAGGGACACCAGCAAGGCTGTTGCGCGACTCAGGCCTCCGGCGACTTGCAGGTAGGTCGCGAAGTAGGTGGTGAACATGTAAAACGAAAGCGCCGTGAGTGACACAAAGGCGCCCAGGCAACAGATCGCCGCACCATGGTTGCGCAAGGTTTCCTTGAGTGGGGAGTGGGCGACAGCATGTTCCTGAGTCACTGCCTGGAATGCCGGTGTCTCATCGAGCTTCCAGCGCAGGTAAAGCCCCACCAGGCCCAGAGGCGCGGCAATCAGGAACGGCAAGCGCCAGCCCCAGCTCCCCATCGCTTCGGCGGACAATGACGCCTCGAGCGCGTACGCCACCACGGCGGCCGCGGCGAAGGCGGAAAATGTCGAGACCGGAATGAAGCTGCCGTACCAGGCGCGTTTATCACTCGGTGCATGCTCCATCAGGTAGGCACAGGCGCCTGCGTATTCTCCCCCGGCGGAAAAACCCTGGGCGCAACGGATCAGGGACAGAAGAATCGGCGCCATGACCCCGATCGCCGCATAAGTGGGCAACAGTCCGATCAAGGTCGTGGCGCCGGCCATCAGCAGGATGGTCATCGCGAGGGTGCGCTTGCGGCCGATCCTGTCGCCCAGCATGCCGAAGAAAATCCCGCCAAGGGGCCGAAACGCAAAGGCCACGGCGAATACCGCAAAGGTCTTGAGCAGCGCGGCACTGGCATCGCCGCTGGGGAAGAATTGCTGGGCGATGGTCGTGGCCAGAAAGCCGTAGACGGCAAAGTCGAACCATTCGACGAAATTGCCGATGCCGGCGGCCACAATCACTCTTCTCAGCGTTTGCGGGCTGACTTGTTCCATAGTTGCGCTCGTCATGCTTGACCTCGACTGTTCGTCAGTAAGCTATCGATTATCGGGGCAGGCCCTGAGGTGGCTCACTTCAAAAGTGTCACCCACATAGTCAGTACCGACTTCATGCCGTTGAATGAGGCAGGATTCGCGCCAGATTGGCCCAAGGAGGGAAAAGGCCGACTTTTTCGCAAATTTGAAAAGCGTTGGGGGTATTGTCGGTCGCAGGGATCAGATCAATCAGAAGGGATGAAGATGACATTGACTGCCGAAAGCCTGCTCAGGATCGCAATGGCCAACCCGGTAAACGCAGAAATTTCCGCTCGCTTGCCTGAGCTCGGTTTGAACCAATGCCTGCTCACGGCCGGTTGCCTGTTCCAGGCCGTCTGGAATCATCAGGCACAGCGACCGCCGGCGTGGGGTGTGAAGGATTACGACGTCTTTTACTTCGATGATGACCTGTCGTGGGAAGCTGAGAATGAGGTTATCCAGTCAGGTCAGCGTCTGTTCCAGGACCTCGACGTGAACATTGAGATCAAGAATCAGGCTCGCGTCCACCTGTGGTACGGCCAGCGCTTTGGCGGGGATTATCCAAGGCTTCAGTCAGCCAAAGACGGGATTGACCGCTACCTGGTTGCCGGCACCTGCATTGGCCTGGATATTGAAACTGGCGAGGTCTATGCGCCCAACGGCCTGGCCGACACAGAGCACGGACTACTTCGAATCAATCCAAAGAATCCCAAGCCAGAGCTGTTCGATCAGAAGGCGAGAAGTTATCAGGCTCGCTGGCCGTGGCTCAGGATCGTGGAACAGCAACGTTGAATGGGGGGAGCCGATTGCTGCCGGTCGCGTCGGGCTTCAAACGCCCCCCTTAACGACCGGGTGCCTCATTTAGCACACGCCGCTGCTACTTTTTCGCAGCGAGAAATGACTCGGTGCTACCCCATACCAGCGCTTGAATGCCTGGGAAAAGCTCGACAGGTCGCTGAAACCCAGTCGCTCGGCAATCTCGGTGAGGCTCAGGCGTTCGTCGTTGAGCATTTCGATGGCACTGTGGCTGCGGGCTTCGGCCAGCAAGGCACGGAAAGTGGTGCCTTCATCGTGCAGGCGGCGCTTGAGGGTGCGTGTGCTGACGTGGATCAGGCGGGCCATGGCGCACAGGTCCGGTGGCGTGTTGTCGGTACTGGTCAGGTAGTGCTGGACCAGCGCCGTCATGCCGGAACGGGCGATCCGCCGCTGCATCAACTGTGTGCACATCTGCTCGCACATGCCCACTGTGACGGCGTTGGCTTGTGGCAAGGGGCGCGCAAGGAATGAGCGATCAAAGGCCAGGCTGTTGCTGCTGGCTGCGTAGGCAGGCGCCAGCCCCAACAAACGGTCGTTATCGCACTCGTGAGCGGGACCTGCGCGCAGCGTGAAACGCGACAGCGAAAAGTCATCGCCCCCCAGTTCCTTGAGCAACAGCGCCCCCGCAGCCATGTCCCGGGCCAACAGAAAATCCCGCAGGTCGGGTGCCAGCCCGGGCGTGGCGAAAGTCAGCACACCTTCACTGCCTTGCTCTTCATAGGTCACCACGGTGAATGCGTAGGTCAGTGGCAAAAAGCTCAGTGCCAGGGCTAGTGCATCCCCGGTGGTCGCGCTGCTGATCAGGCCGTAACCGAACAGGCCGTAGGTCGAGAAGTGGTAGCGTGCACCGACTTCGAAACCAAGACCCGGAGGATGACCGAGCAACTGCAACAGATTGCCGGTCACCCGCAGTTCCTGATCGGCAGTCAGCTCCAGATTCGGGTCGGCCAGTTGCGCTGCCGTCAGCCCCGAACCGGCCAATATCGCGCTGGCCTCCAAGCCTTTTTCGACACCGAACTCCACCAGCAGCAAGGCGCTGGCCGGGCCACGCAGAAAATCCCGAAAGCTCATGCCGATGTGCCTGTGGCGAAAAGGTTGGCCCGAATAATAAAACAATTGTCCCATTCCAGCATTCGGTTCTTTATCAATGGCCGTCACCATCCTTTGCGCACGGTTCGTCGTTTAACCATCAATAAAAGGCCGTTGCGGCACCTGGCGAAAACCTGGAGGCGCAATTGTGTGTTGTCGGGTAACCCCGCAAATCTCGCACTGCCTTGCACAAGGGAGAACAACAATGAAAAAGACCTTCGATTACATCGTAGTGGGCGGCGGTTCCGGTGGTTGCGTGGTTGCCGGTCGGCTAAGCGAAGATCCGGACGTCAGTGTCTGTTTGCTCGAGGCCGGTGGTGGCGGGCAGTCCAGCCTGGTCAATATCCCGGCGGCGATGGTGGCAATGGTGCCGACGTCGGTGAATAACTGGGCCTTCGACACCGTCCCGCAAATGGGGCTGGAAGGGCGCAAGGGCTACCAGCCAAGGGGTAAGGCACTGGGAGGTTCCTCTGCGATCAACGCCATGATCTACGTGCGGGGTCATCAATGGGACTACGACCATTGGGCCGCCCTGGGCAATACCGGTTGGGGGTTCAAGGATGTCTTGCCGTACTTCCGTCGCAGCGAACACAACGAGCGCATCGGCAACCACTTGCATGGGCGGGGCGGGCCGTTGTGGGTCAGCGATTTGCGTTCGGACAATCCATTCCAGCAACGTTTTCTGGAGGCGGCCCGCGAGTCCGGTTTGCCGCTGAACGACGACTTCAACGGTGAGGAACAGGAAGGCGTTGGCATCTATCAAGTCACGCAAAAGCACGGTGAGCGCTGCAGCGCGGCGCGGGCGTATCTGTTGCCGTATGTGGGCGTGCGCAACAACCTGACCGTCGAAACCCGGGCCCAGGTGCAACGCATCTTATTTGAAGGCACTCGCGCCGTGGCTGTCGAGGTGTTGCAAAACGGCCTGGTTCGCACCCTGCGCGCCAGGCGGGAAGTCATTCTCGCCGCCGGGGCTTTCCAGACCCCGCAACTGTTGATGTTGTCGGGCGTGGGGCCGAAAGAGGAACTGCAACGCCACGGCATCCCGCTCTTGCAGGACTTGCCTGGTGTCGGGCAGAACCTGCAAGACCACCCGGACTTCGTTTTCGTCTACAAGACCTCAAGCCTGGATGCCATGGGTGTTTCACTTGCAGGCAGTACCAGAATGCTCAAGGAAGCCGGCCGTTTTCGCCGGGAACGTCGAGGCATGCTGACCTCGAATTTTGCCGAGGGCGGAGCGTTTCTCAAGACGCGCGAAGGGCTGGATAAACCGGATATTCAATTGCATTTTGTCGTGGCTCCGGTGGAGGACCATGCGCGCAAGTTGCGCCTGGGCCATGGGTTGTCGTGCCACGTTTGCCTGTTGCGTCCGCGCAGTCGCGGAACCGTATCTCTGGCCAGCAAAGACCCGCAAGCGGCCCCGCTGATTGATCCGGCGTTTCTTCAGGACCCGCAGGACCTGGAAGACATGGTCGCGGCATTCAGACTGACACGCCGTTTGATGCAGGCACCGGCCCTGGCCAACTGGATCACCCGCGACCT
This sequence comes from Pseudomonas monachiensis, assembly GCF_047345015.1. Lineage (NCBI taxonomy): Bacteria > Pseudomonadati > Pseudomonadota > Gammaproteobacteria > Pseudomonadales > Pseudomonadaceae > Pseudomonas > Pseudomonas monachiensis. Next base: position 3,058,073 of record NZ_CP178857.1, on the reverse strand, counting down.
GTACACCGACGGGGTCGACACCGACGAGCAGATCCGCACCGTACTGCGTCGTCGTACCGACAGTGTCTATCACCCGGTGGGCACTTGCCGCATGGGCGATGACCCACTGGCCGTGGTCGACGCACAGCTTCGTGTACACGGTCTGCAAGGGCTGCGAATCGTCGACGCATCGGTGATGCCTACCCTGGTCGGCGGCAACACCAACGCACCGACCATCATGATCGCCGAGAAAGCCGTTGATCTTATTCGCGGTATTGGGCGGGTGTGTTCCTCCGCCCGGACTGAAACGACAGCCACCACTGAAAACAACAATGAGGCATCTTATGTCGTTGCATGAAGTTGGAACCGGCAGTCAGTCGGCAACAGCCTTGAGCGCCATCATCATCGGCAGCGGTTTTGCCGGTATCGGCATGGCCGTTGCCTTGCAAAAGGCCGGTGTGAAGGACTTTGTGATCCTGGAGAAGAAACAGGACGTCGGCGGTGTCTGGCGGGACAACAGTTACCCCGGTGCCGCGTGCGACGTACCTTCGCACTTGTATTCGTTTTCGTTTGAGCCGAACCCGGACTGGAGCAGGGTGTTCGCGCCCCAGGCCGAGATTCATGCCTATCTGCGGCATTGCGCTGACAAGTACGGGCTGGACAAGCACATTCGTTTCGGCGCCGAAGTGGTGTCCGCCGAGTTTGATGAACGCACCTCGCTGTGGCACGTGACTCAGCAGGATGGCAGCGTCCTGAGTGCATCGCTGTTGATCAGTGGCACCGGTCAGTTGAGTCGCCCGGCGTTCCCGAAGCTGGCGGGTATGGAAACCTTCAAGGGACACGTGTTCCACTCGGCGACCTGGGACCACGGCTATTCGCTGGCTGGCAAACGCGTGGCGGTGGTCGGCACCGGTGCATCGGCCATTCAGTTCGTGCCGGCGATTGCCGGGACTGTCGGGCACATGAAAGTGTTCCAGCGCTCGCCGGCGTACCTGATGCCTCGACCGGATCGGGCTTACTCGGAGCGGGCCAAATCATTGCTGCGCAACGTGCCCTGGATGATGACCGCGTACCGTGCCTCGATATACATGCGCTACGAGTCCCGGGCGCTGGCGTTCACCCGATTCAAGGGCTTGATGAAGTGGGCGGTGGGAATTCCGTTCCGTCGACTGTTGTCCGGGCAAGTGCCGGACCCGGTACTGCGCAATAAACTGACCCCGGATTATCCATACGGCTGCAAGCGTATCCTGCTGTCGAGCGATTACCTCAAGGCCATGAGCCGGTCCAACGTGGAGTTGGTGACCGACGGCATTGCGCGAGTCACTGAAAGCGGCATTGAAACCGTTGACGGCCAGCGGCATGAAGTCGATGCGATCATCTACGGCACGGGGTTCGCGGCCACCGAGTTTCTGTCGCCAATGCGTATCGTCGGGCGCAATGGCGTGGACCTTAACCATGCCTGGCGCGATGGCACCCGCGCGTATCTGGGGCTGACGGTTGCGCAATTCCCCAATTTCTTCATGTTGTATGGGCCCAACACCAACCTGGGCCACAACTCGATTGTCTACATGCTGGAAAGCCAGATCGCCCACGTCATGCGCTGTTGGCGCGCGATGAAGGGCAACGGCGCCAACACCGTGGAAGTCGACTCCAGCGTGTATGAGCGCTTTCATGGGCAGGTCCGGCAGCGCCTGGTCAACACGGTGTGGAACGGCTGCAAGAGCTGGTATGTGGATGACGCTGGCAACAACAGCACCAACTGGCCTGGGTTCACCTTGAGCTATCGCTGGCTGACGCGGTTTTCCGGGTTGCATGCATACCGCTTCACACGCGAGTTTAAAGGCGGCGCGACCGTTGGCGAATCCCGCGACTGGGCGGAAACGTTGAGCGCCGGATTCCTGAGGGTTTTTTTGCGCACCACGTTTCGCTCTCTGATCGGGCCTGGGTTGGCTGCGCCAGCGCAGAGAAAGGTCGTGAGCCTATTGTCCAGGTTGATGCCTGGCACTGGCGGCGTGATTCGTTATCGTCAGCAGGCAAACGGCGTTCCCGTGCAAGTGGTCGCACCGAAGCAGGGTGAAAACGGCGGGGTCATTCTGTACCTGCATGGCGGGGCGTTCTGCCTTGGCTCGCCGGATACACATTGGAGCATCACCAGCCGCTTGGCCAAGGCCTCGGGGATGTCGGTGTGGGTAGCTGATTATCGCCTGGCGCCAGAACATCCTTGCCCGGCGGCATTGGACGATGCGCTGGCTTGCTACCAGGCACTACGGGCTCAGGGGTATGCCGCTGACCGAATCTTCCTGGCCGGTGATTCGGCGGGCGCCTCGCTGGTGTTGGCTCTGGCGCTCAAGCTGCGTGATCTGCATCCGCATTTTGCCGCCGGCATGCTTCTGTTGTCGCCAGTGGCTGACGAAAGCCTGAGCGGTGCTTCCATGGCCTCGCGGGTCGAACAGGATCCGATGATCCGTCGCGGCTGGCTGGAGCAGGGGCTGGGCTGGTATGCCGGTACGCAGGTGATGGACTGTCCGCTTGAGGTGGACCTGCAAGGGCTGCCGCCGATGTTGATCCAGGTCGGTGACCATGAGCTGTTGTTGTCTGACGCCACCCGGTTGGCCGAGCATGCGCTTGACTGCGGGGTGAATTGCCGCCTGGAGGTGTATGCCGCACGCTGGCACGTGTTCCAGTTGCAAGCCTTCTACCTGCGTTCGGCGGCCAAGGCGTTGAAGACCCTCGGCACATTTGCCCGGGAGCAACTGGCACGCACGAAGCCTGGAATGACGTAAAACCAAAAACACAAAAGCCCGCCATTCTCTTTAGGGTGGCGGGCTTTTCGGCGTTTTATCGGGCGTTCTTGCTCGCTGGTCGGTAACGGCACAATGGGGCCAATATCTTAAGCTGGTATCATTCAAGGCCTGACATACCGAGTAGAAAAAATGAATCGTCAAAAGAAATTAAAGCAGCTGTTCAAGGCTAAGGCCAAAAAGGCCAGTGCCAAACTGGCACCGAAGAGCAAGGATAAATACATTTGCAAAGCGGACCGATTGAAGCTGGCAGAAACCAGTGTCGAGTCAACGATCGCCTCTGAGAGCTGATTCAGGTCGGACCGCGTAGACGTGGTCGAACCCTTCCTCCAGGTCGAAGACGCTTCGCGGCTTTGAATGACCAGACTGCCTTGCTACATTTGACCGATCACTTCGGGACAATTTCTGCCGTCTCGAAAGGTGTCAGGCAGCCGGTCATTTGAGTCGGCAACGTCAGGGGCCTTTCACAAAAAACACTCACCCGAAATCTCAAACCCCCGGTTCTTCAGAACCTGGGGGCTTTGTCATTCATCGCTCCTGCATGAGTGTGCGTTGTTTCGCCACGGACCTAGCGGATACCGGCACCCGCCATGGACTCTGGTACCCACTGCGCCGTCGATAGCGGCTCGATGTAGCGGATCCCGCCATGCGGGCCCACCACGCCATTGATGTTATAGGTGCCTTTCGACAGGTCGTAAGTCATGAAAGGAGTGGCGTCCGGTACCTGCTGGTCGTAGCTCTGGCTGAAGAACGCGAAGGAACCGCGGTATAGCTGGCCACTGGTGTCGTACTGATCGGAGGCCACCGCGGCCCAGGTGTCTTCATCGAGGTAGAAGCGGCGTTTCTGGTAGATGTGCTTGGCCCCAGGCTTGAGGTTGCCTTCCACGACGTAGACCCGGTGCTTTTCCCAGCGTACGAAGTCCGGGGCAATGAAGTTGGGCGTGGTCAGCGACTTGGCAGTGCGAGCGTAGGTGAGTTTGTAGGTGTTGTAGGGCACGATCATTTCCTGCTTGCCCACCAGCGTCCAGTCGTACAACTCGAGCGCACGGGCGGTACCGGGATTGGGGGTGTCGTAGGCCAGGATCGAGATCTGTTTGACCCGGCGTTGGGCAGGCATGTACTGCCAGGCGCGGCCAGGGAACTGCGTCGGGTTGGTCGCGTTCTTGAGCATGATCGACTCGCCGGCCCGGCGGGCAGGTCCGGTATAGGACAGTTTCAACTGATAGTAGATGTCGGAGCTGTTGAACGGCTTCGACAGGTTCTCGTAGATCGGGAAGGAGATGAATGCCTCGCCGGTCACCGCCAGGCTCGGTACGCCCGCCGTGTCGACGCTCCAGGAGTCGTACTTGGAATGGATGTTGACGCCCTGGTAGCGCAGCAGGAAATTCCACATTGCTTCGGCGCCGGATTGCGGGATCGGGAACGGCACTCCGGGCATCACATTGTCGATGGCGATCCCGCCATTGAGAGACCTGGCGTTGGTGGCATTCTTGCGGCTGTTGTCCAGGATCGCCTGTGGCAGCGATGCCGTGCGGTGGGTCGGATAGACGTCAATGCGAAAGTCGGGATAGCGCTTGGCCAAGGCCACTGTGGTGGCGGTCAGCATGCCTTTGTGCGCGTCGACGTTCTTGCCGTTGATCACCAGCAGCGGTTTTTCGCCCGCAAAGGGGTCCGGGCGCATGCTGTCGCCGGCCTTGAAGCTGGAGGGGGCGGAGGTCAGGCCACCGTTGTAGGGCGGAATGGAACCGTCGGCATTGCCGGCCTTTTCGGCACCCACCCACGTCAGGCTGGTACCCAGCCGGGCGGCTTCCTGGCTCGACACATAGGCTTGGGCATCGATGGCCAGCGCCATGAGGGGTACAGCAGCCAGAAGACTTTTCACGAATTTCATATTGTTATTCTCCTGCCTGGCGTACCAGGCAACTCGTGACTCAGGCGCAGCAGACGCTCACGTCGACTCATCGCCAAAGACCTTTTCAGTACTGCCATTAAATAGCTCCCGTATCAGGGGCACTTTTCATTCGACGACAACCCCTTGGCTATTGATGACAGGCCCGGGCTGTCCCGGCGGGCATTCGATGGGGAGAGTGGCCATCAGTTGTTTGTATTTTTCAGCGGAATCATCGGGTTACCGAATGGTCATAGTTACGGCTGAACACTGCCCGGATGAAAGACTCGAGCAGCCATGACCCTTCCATATCTCCGACGTTTAGGACGTTTTTTATGAATCGCGCAGTAATCTTGATCGTGGCCATTTCCAGCGCCGTCTTGTTGGGAGGCTGCGGCCCGCATTGGGATGACGGAGAACGGTACGGGCGGTATCACGATCATGACCATCGACGGGGTTACGACCACAGAGGGGACGATGATCGGGGTTATTACCGTGACTATGATCGTGGTGACTATGATCGCGATCACCGTCGCTACCGTGATCGCGATGACAACGACGACTGATACGTTAGCTTCGAGTGATAGACGCCAGGTTTGGACAACACAGCGAATAATTTGCAGCCCGTCTCAGACCTGGCACTAAATTGAACAAATTCATTGAAAAAAACCGCCATAAGCTTTAAACGGAAAGTCAAATGGCACATTGAATGCAATCAGCCAGTGAGTTTCAGCAGTTTTGGCTCAGGGAGCGCTGATGAGTTTTCGTACGTTGACCGGCCCCCCGCGGCAATCGAGCAATGACGCAGTTGCCGCATTTCACCCTCCAGGGAACCCGGATACTGTCGGTATGGCTTGCGCCGGCAACGACGACAGGATCGAACAACTGCTGGATTCGGCGCGCAACTGGGACCATACCACCGCGTGGGTGTTTTACCGTGCCGGTGAACAGATGCTTCGGGTTGGTCAGGGCGACCCACGGGTACCGTGGCCTTCGAGTGTTGCGAATGACGAGTTCGAAGCCTTTTGCCTGGCTTCGAACCTGCACCGCTGGCCCACCGGCAGGGGCGAAAGTGAGCTGGGTTGGCTGCTCGCACCCGTCGACGATGCGACGCAACCGGCACTTGCTGAACTTGCCCTGCGCCTGGGCATCGAGCTACAGACCAATACCCTGGCCCGTGCGCAGATCACTCAGCGTGTGCTGTATGAAATTACCTACCTGGCCAGTTCGACCCGTGACCGCTCAGAGTTCCTGGTGGGGGCTCACCGGCTGCTGGCCAGCCTGATCGACGCCGAGAACTTCTATCTCGCCTTGTATAACCCGCACACTGGCAAGATCGACTACCCGTATTACGTCGACATCATCGACGTTGATGCCCTGGAATCCGAAAACTACGAATACCTTGACCCTTCGCGCCTGTCGCTGACCGGCCAGGTGTTGACCACGGGCCAGCCGTTGCTGATCGATGCCGCCGGGATTCTTGCGGCCCAGGCCGAGAACCGTTTCCACTGCGTGGGTGATCGTCCCGAGTTCTGGATGGGCGCGCCGTTGAAAAATGCCTCGGACGAGGTGTTTGGCATGCTGGCGATGCAGGTCTACGACGTTTCTCGCATCTACAGCGCCGAAGACCGCGCGCTGTTCCTGGTGGTCGCACGCCACGTGGCCATGGCGCTGGACCGGATTCTGCACCGGGAGGACCTGGAAGAAACGGTGTTACGTCGCACCCTGGAGCTTTCGGCAGTCAATGACGCATTGCGCCAGGAAGTCACAGACCGGGAGCGTGCCGAACATCTGCAAGGCGCGCTGTTCCAGATTGCAGAACTGTCGAGCCAGCCGGGTGACATGGCCGAGTTGTTCCAGACCCTGCATGGCATCGTCGGTGATCTGCTGTTCGCGCAGAACTTCTACATTGCCCTGTTTGACGACGGGACCGGCGAAGTGACGTTTCCCTATTACGTGGATGAACGCCAGACCACTTGCCCGGCGGCACGCCGAGGCCGCCGGGGCTTGACCGAGTACGTCATCCGTCAGCGCCGCCCGTGCCTGATAGATGTCGGCGAGGCAGAACGATTGTCCGCGCAGGGTGAAATCGAAATTGCCCATGAGTCCGTGCGCTCCTTCTCCTGGCTGGGCATCCCCTTGTTCGAAGGCGACGTGGTGCGTGGTGTGCTGGCGGTGCAAAGCTATACCTCGCAGGTGCGCTATACCCTGCGCGACCAGGAACTGCTGACCTTCGTGTCGCGGCACATCGACACAGCGTTGTCGCGACGCACGGCCGCCGAAGCGATTCATGCCGCCAACCTCAAGCTCGAAGCCAGGGTGCAGAGCCGCACCCGCGAACTCGATCACGCCAATGCCAAGCTACAGCACGAAAACTCCCACGATGCGCTGACCGGGCTACCCAATCGCACCTATCTGCAGCAGCGCCTCAACCTGGCCTGGTCACGGTTCGGCAGCGAAGGCGGGCACCTGGCGGTGATGTTCATCGACCTCGACCGCTTCAAGATGGTCAACGACAGCCTCGGCCACCATTTTGGTGATCTGCTGTTGATGCAGGCCGCCCACCGCTTACGCGGTTGCCTGCGCGACACCGACATGCTGGCGCGCCTGGGGGGCGACGAGTTTTCGGTGATGGCTCCCGAGGCATCGCTGGAGGTGGTGATTGAAATCGCCGAACGGATCCTGGTGGCATTCGACCTGCCGTTTTTCATCAATGGCCATGAAGTTTTTTCGTCCTGCAGTATCGGTATCGTCAGCGCCGACAGTCAGTTCCATCACGAGCCCGCCGACTTGCTGCGCGATGCCGATGCGGCGATGTACCGGGTCAAGAGTGCCGGGCGCGACAGCTACGCCGTGTTCAACCAGGAAGTGCGCCGTGAAGTCTCGGACCAGGTAGAGCGAGAAGGCGCCTTGCGCAACGCGCTCAAACGCACCGACGAACTGCTGCCGTATTTCCAGCCGATCGTCAGCATCGAAACCGGTGAACTCTTGGCCCTTGAAGCGCTGATCCGCTGGCACCAGCCGGGCGGCCGGGTGATCGCACCGGGCGAGTTCCTGCCGGATGTCGAGGGGTTGCGCCTGATCGGTCGACTGGACCTGTACATGCTCGCCAGCATTGCCGCGATCCTCGCACAGCCCGAACACGCCGACTGGCCGCCGGTGCACGTCAATTGCTCCAGCTACAGCATGACTCGCCCCGAATTCGCCGGTGAGGTGCTTGCACTGTTGGCGCAGCACCGGGTTTCGCCATCGCGAATCTGCCTGGAGTTGACCGAAGGGGCACTGGTCGCCGAACCGGCGATTGCCCGACAGACCATGCAACAACTGGCCGACAACGGCATGTCAGTGGTGCTCGATGACTTCGGTGCAGGGTTTTCATCCCTGAGCTATGTGCATCAATACCGTTTCAGCGGCTTGAAAATCGACAAGTCGTTCATCTTCGAACTGACCACCAGCCCCCGCAGTCGTGCGATTGTCCGGGCCATTGTGCGGATGGCCGAATCGCTGGACCTGAGCGTGGTGGCCGAAGGTGTCGAAGATCAAGCGACGCTGGAGTTGCTGCGTGAAATGGGGGCAGGGCAGGCCCAGGGTTATCATTTTGCCAAGCCGATGAGCTTGAAGGCGCTCTTGACCAGTCCACTGCTCGGTCGCTAGAGGTCACCACTGTCCGCTACCTGGAGAGTCCAATGCCGCCCATCATCACGCGCCTGGGGGCGCTGCTGATTCTTTGCCTGGCGCTTGATGTGACAGCCCAGACCAATGCCTGCCCGGCTGGCGAGAAACAAGTGTGCCTGGATGGCTGCATTTGCCTGCCAGACGTGGTGCCTGATGGCATCTACCAGATCGCGGCGCCTGCCCTGGCATTGTGGCTGACCCAGGCCCGTGCTGAAGCTGCGAACGCCGGCACCCAAGCCATTCCACCGCGCATCCGCGAGCAGTTGCTGCATTGGTACGAGCCCGGCGTCCTCGATACCGCGCGCTACAGAATAAGCGACAACGGCCAATTCAACGCCGCCACTGCCATGCTGCAAAACCCCGATGTCGGTGCCGTGACGCTGATCGATATCATCCTGTTCCGGGACGCTCAATCCGCAGAACAGGACATCGAGCTCTGGGCTCACGAACTCAAACATGTGCAGCAGTATCAGGATTGGGGGGTGTCGGGATTTGCCCAGCGGTATACGCAGGATTTCAATGCGGTAGAGGCGCCGGCTTATGCCATACAGGCTGAGGTCAGGCGCTCGGTGCGGGCGGGGGTTTACTGAAGGCCAGCGTACTCAAGATCAGGGCCGTCGCACTGATCGAGGCTCCCAGCAGGCAAACGGCAGTCCAGCCCCATAGCGCATACACCTGCGTCGCGGCAGCAGCACCCAGTGCGCTGCCCACCGAGTAAAAGCACATGTAGGCGCCGACCATGCGACTTTGGGCGTCGGGCCGTGTCGCGAAAATCAGGCTCTGGTTGGTGACGTGTACGGCTTGCACCGCGAAGTCGAGCAGAATCACCCCGCAAACCAGCGCGATCAGCGAAGACTGCGCAAAGGCGATGGGTAGCCAGGACAGCGTCAGTATCACCAGCGAAATGCCGGTGACCCGTTGCCCCAGACCCTGGTCGGCCCAGCGTCCGGATCTTCTGGCAGCCAGGGCACCGGCGACGCCCGCCAGGCCAAACAGGCCGATGACCGTGTGTGATAGCGACAACGGAGGGGCGCTCAACGGCAGCACCATGGATGTCCATAGTACGGAAAACGCGGCAAAGATCAGCAAGGCCAACAGCCCCCTGATTCGCAACACCGGTTCGGTCATGAACAGCGTGAAGAGCGAGCGGATGAGTGCCGGGTAAGTGTATCGACTGCGTGGCGTTGCTGCGCGAGGCAAGACTTTCCAGAACACCGCCGCAAGGGTCAGCATCAATCCCGAGGAAACGAAATACACGGCGCGCCAGCCTGCCAGATCGGCGATCAGCCCGGAGGTGAACCGCGCCAGAAGAATGCCCAGGACAATGCCACTGGTCACGGTCCCCACGGCCTGGCCACGTTGTGCCGGCGTTGCCAGCGCGGCGGTGCAGGCCACCAGCACTTGAACCATCACTGCCAGCAAACCCACGGCGATCATGGCCCCCAACAGGGTCAGCCATTGCTGTGCGGCGCCGACTCCCGCCAGTGCAATCGCAGACAGCAGCATTTGCGTCAGAATCAGCCCTTTACGGTTCAACAAGTCGCCCAAAGGGACGATGAACAGTAACCCCAGCGCGTAACCGACTTGAGTCGCCGTCACCACAAACCCGATCATTGAGGGGGCCACATCCAGGCTCCGGGCCATTGAATCGAGCAAGGGTTGTGCGAAGTAGACGTTGGCGACGGCGAGCGCGCAGGTGACAGAAAACACAAACGTGAGTTGCGCAGAAAGCCCCGAAGCCTGCGCGGCGAAAGGATGGGTGGCTGAATCGGTACCTGCTTTCATGTGAGCCTCCGTGGCGCTAAACTGGTTTCAATTAGCAACTTGATTCAATTGTTATCGAATCAGGTTTCATATTGCAACCACATTGCTCAAGACCAGACGACTGAACTGGCCGTCCTTATCCAAAAAGGTAAACACCATGGTCGCAGACCCTTCACCGCAAGGCAGCGAATGCCCGGTAGCACGAACACTGGAAGCCATTGGGGATCGTTGGTCGCTGCTGATCATTCGCGACGCGTTCGACGGCATTCGCCGATTCAGCGAATTTCAAAAAAGCCTGGGGGTGGCCAAAAACATTCTGGCATCGCGCCTGAAGACGTTGGTTGAGGCCGGTGTGTTCGACGTTCAGCCTGCGTCGGATGGCAGTGCCTACAAGGAATACGTCCTTACGGAGAAAGGACGGGAGATCTTTCCGGTGGTGGTCAGTATGAGGCAGTGGGGCGAACGGTTTATGTTCGCGCGGGAAGAAACGCGCTCGGTATTGCTGGACAATGAGTTCGGCCAGTCCCTGATGCCGATTGAAGTACGCTCCGCGAGCGGTCAGAAACTTGGACCGTCCGACTGCCACCGAGTGAGGGTGGTTGCCGACGAGTCTTGAATCGAACGGTTGAAGGCGAATCAGTCGAGCAGCGCCACCAATCGTGGTTTCATTGTGGGCGGCTCGAGCGGCACTGTGGTTCCAGACATCAAGGGGATGTCTCCTGCACCGGGCATTGTTGAACGAAGCGGTCGATCAACCACCTCGCCGCCGGCCCCGGCGGCAGATCTGTGCGGTAAATGATGTCGAAGGCGTAAATCCCGCTTTTGTATTCCGGTATGTTCAGTTGCACGAGTCGGCCGCTTTCCAGATCTTCCCGGACCATTGGCGCGGGCATGTTCCCCCAGCCGATGCCCTCACGCAGCAACATGTGTTTGGCGCCCAGGTCCGCCAGGCGCCAGGTGCGGTTACTGAGCACCGCGAAATCCTTGCCCCTGGTCAGGACCGAACGATCGGACAGCACCAGTTGTGTGTGCTCTCGCCCGGCGCCCGGAACGTTCGCGTCGCTTGAAGCCAGCGGATGATTCGGCGCCGCCACGGGAATCAACTCGACACTGCCGACGCCTATTCTTTCGATGCCGTCGATGCCCTCGTTCATGGGGCCGCTGACGCCGATGATCGCACCTCGGTTGATCACCAGCTCAGTGACGGCACCGAGGGCTTCCATGTGCAAGTGCAGGGCAACCGTCGGGAACTCTTCGCGAAAGGATTTGAGTGCGTCCACCACGCGCTCGGGGGGCAGCATGACATCGAGCACCACGTGCACTTCGGCTTCAAGCCCCTGGAGCAGGCCCTTCACTTTGGCGCGTAATCCATGAACACCGTTAGCGATGGTCCTGGCTTCGGCCAACACCGTGCGGCCGGCATCGGTGAGCTGGGGTTTGCGGGTCGTCTGGCGATCGAACAACGACACCCCGAGCTGCATTTCAAGATTGGCGATCGAGTAGCTGACGACCGACGTGGCGCGATGCAGTTTTCTGGCGGCCGCCGCAAAACTGCCGACTTCCACGACCGTCAGGAACACCCGCAGTTGGTCCAGTGTCGGTGTTCCCGGGTCAGAGATCATGCCTGTTTCCTCGAACCAGATGTCCCTGAGCAAATTGCACGATTTAACTCCTTTACCGGATATGTGGGCTGGCTTTTCTAATTTATAGAATCTAATGATCTAAATTAGTCAGCTATTCAGGTTAGCTGATGCAGGGCAACATTTCTTCACCCGGGCGGTTCAAGTCGAATCGCACCCAACCGAAGGAATTGCCCCATGACGACTTCTGCAAACATCGCTCAAACAACCACTTCTGAACAGAGCCGTTCTGATGTGGCCCAAGCCTCAGCTTCGTTGATCGGCCGCGTACTGCTCAGCGTAATCTTCATCCTTTCCGGTTTTTCGAAACTCGCCGCTCCGGCAATGATGGTCGGCTACATCGGTTCGGTCGGCCTTCCGTTTCCACAATTGGCACTGGCGGTGGCGATCATTGCGGAGATCGGCGGTGGCCTGGCACTGATCGCCGGTTACCGTACCCGTACCGTCGCCGCCGTACTGGCCGTGTTCAGCGTGTTTACCGCGCTGGCGTTCCATAACGCACTGGGCGATCAGAACCAGTTCATCCACTTCTTCAAGAACATCGCCATGGCCGGTGGCCTGTTGCAGGTCGTGGCCTCCGGTGCCGGTCGCTTCAGCCTCGACGCTCGCCGTCGTTGATACGTCCGCGCTGCGCAGGGCCCGCGCCCTCGCAGCGCAAATGTTTCGGCTTCATCGACATCGTCGGCGGTTACGCGACCAAAGCCGTTGCCCAGGTTTCCAAACTGGCGCTCAATCCAAAATCGATCAGTGTCTTGCAGGCCGGCGCTGTCCCGGCAACGGCCCTGACGGCCTGGCAGGCGCTGACCGAGCACGCTGGCGTGCAACGTCGCCAGAAAGTGTTGATCCATGCCGCGGCCGGTGGCGTGGGCAGCATGGCCGTGCAGATTGCCAAGTACCTGGGCGCCGAAGTCTACGCAACGGCCTCGGCACACCATCAAATCCCTGTGTTGGGTGACGAGTGTTACTCGCGATCCCGATCTACAGCACGCCTCACCTGGTTCAACAGGTGATCGACATCCTCGGCGGTGGTGGCGAACGAGGTGACGAAGCGAACGACATTCGGTCCCCAGCGATCATGGTAGAACCCGAACCCGGCCTTTAGCAGGGCATCGATCATTGCCGAGTCCAGCCGACAGAACAGGATGTTCGCCTCGGTGCCGCCGAGCACCTCAACCCCGCTCAGGCCAGCAAGTCCCTGGGCCAGGCGCTGGGCGGCAGCGTTGGCCTTGCGTGCGTTGTGCAGCCAGAGATCGTCGGTCAGGTACGCATCGATCTGCGCCGACAGAAAACGCATCTTGGAAGAGAGATGGCCTGCGCGCTTGCGCCGGTAACTCATCTCGGTGGCGAGGGAGGTGTTGAACAGCACGATGGCTTCCGCCGCCAGCGCGCCGTTCTTGGTGGCACCGAACGACAGGGCATCCACGCCGGCCTTCCACGTCATCTCGGCCGGGGAGCAGCCAAGCGACACCAGGGCGTTGGCAAAGCGCGACCCATCCATATGCAATCCCAGGGAAGAGGACTTGCAGACGTCACCAATGGCTGCGATTTCGTCCAGGGTGTAGAGGCTGCCGACTTCGGTGGCCTGGGTGATGCTGACGCAAGCGGGCTGGGTCGTGTGCACGTCGCCGACTTTGTCGCGGGTGCGCTCGCGCAGTCGGACGATATCCAGCTTGGCCGCCGGGCCGTCGACGGTCATCAGCTTCGCGCCGTTGGAAAAGAACTCCGGCGCGCCGCATTCATCGTTGTTGATATGGCTGGCCGGATGGCAGTAGATGTTGCCCCAGGGTGGCGTCATCGCGCTCAGGCAAAGCGCGTTGGCGGCGGTGCCGGTGGGCACGAGAAAGACCTCCACGTTGCGTTCGAAGATTTCACAGAACTTGCGCTGGACCTGCGCCGTCAACTCGTCGGTGCCATAGGGACTCGCCTGGCCCGTGCTGTGTTTGACCAGGGCTTGTACCACCTCCGGCGAAGCACCGGCGATGTTGTCACTTGAAAAACCCAGCGCGGGCGATCTGTTTGTTTCACCGTTCATCATCCAGTTCTCGGCTGCGCAGGCGAAGGTGTTTCGCCCGGATTGGCGCATCCTATGGAGAGGGAAGGTTGTTGCGCTTGTAAAAAATTGACAGCTGAAGGCCTAAGTCCTGTAGCGCGATGGCGCGACGCCGAATGCCTGCCGAAAGGCGCGGTTGAAATGGCTTTGATCGTAGAAGCCGACGGCGTGGGCGACCTCGACGATGGGTTGCGCGCTGCGAGAGAGCAGACCACAGGCCCGTTCGAGACGCAGGCGAAGCAGCCACGCGTGGGGCGTCATGCCGACCGTGCGCTTGAACTGCTTGAGAAACGGGAAACGGCCCAATCCGCACAGGCCTGCGAGATCATCAAGGGTGATTCGCTGATCGATGTGACTGAAACAATAGTCCCTGACGCGAGACCATTGCAGAGGCGACAGGGTGCCGGTAATCGTTTCGGGCTTGATCGCCCGTGACTGGCTCAACAACTGTTCCAGCAGGGTGAACCATTGCGTCTGCACCGCGAGGCTGCCGGGGCCAACGCACTGCTGCATCGCTTCGTGCAAACCGCGCAGGTTGCCTTCAAGCCCCGGGTCTTCGAGCAATACACCGGCCAATTCAAGCTCTTTCGGATGACCGCTGATTTCCTCGGCCAGGCTCGCGACCAGCGCCTGGGACAGGCGGAATGTCTTGAGCGTATAAGCGCCGCCGCCCTCGGACACGCCATCGTGAATTTCACCCGGCGGCATCAGGGCAACACCTCCTGGTCCTAAAAGAAACGACTCGCCTTTGGATCGATGGCGCTGGATGCCCTCGGTGACAAAACCAATGTGCAAATCGAGGTGGTAATGACGATCGAAACCGACATCCGCAAAACGTGCGGACCCCAGCACCAGGCCTGGTACTTCGGAGACGTGATGGTACTGGGCATGCTCAGTCATGAAACCCGTTCAACAATCGGCGAGGAGGGCGAAAGACTCAAAGTCTAAGTGTGTCAGAGGTATGGATCCATGGGTAGCCAACAACTGGCCTGAGGTTGTGCATGAGTCATTGAGTGTCAACCGAACTTGCTCGGCATGGTGATGTTGCGCAGCTTGTCCGCTGCGCAACGTCCAGTAGCTGCCGCTAGCTTTGTGGCACCACCCGCGCTTCGTTTCCGGCACCCTCGACATACACGTTCATGCCTTTTCTCAGCACCGGATTGATCGACTGGGTCACCTGAACCAGTACGCCGCTTTGGGTGCGGACGATGATCTGCTGTGCGTCCACGGGCTGATCATATTTTTTCTTTTCGATGTAGTTGCCGCCTGCCGCGCCCGCGAGGGCACCGGCGACCATCGCCACATCCCGGCCGGTGCCCCCGCCGATCAGGCTGCCCAGGCCCAGACCGCCGATACCACCCAATATGGCACCGACACCGCTGTCGTGATTGGTCTGCATCTGGGTCTGTGTAATCTCCTCGATTTTCCCCGAGCGAATCTCCGTCTCGCCAGCGCCTCCGCTCCCGGCACCCACCGCGGCACAGCCGCCAAGCACCAGTCCAAAAAGCGCTAACGTCAGCCAGGAAGCGATTGTTTTCATCGTCGAACTCCATTTTTCAGAGGAAGTGGGTCATGCAAACGCATCCAATGACGTTAGACGAAAAAATCCGGTTCAGGCGCTTGTTTGGCTGTGCACAGCACTTGAGGTTGGCCAGGCTTTGTCTTTCTTGGAAGCTGATGATCCGCGGGTACCTTTGAGCCGCAGGGTTGCAACCAGGTTCAAGATGGACCCCGTGTGGCGCGCGAGCAAGCTCCCTCGCCACAGGTTCAGTATCCCCCTTGACTGACCGATCAGGACGAGCCCGCTCCCGCAGGGTGTGCGCTCAACCCAAGCCTGTGAAATCGCTGGCGTGCAGCTCCTGGACGCCCACCAGTTGGATTTCGAATTCCGGGGTGGCGTCGGCGTTGACACTGCCCTGGAGAACGCCATCGGCAAAGCGTAGTTGGCCGGTGGCGTTGGCCGGGTCGAAAGCGTTGCTGCCAATGAAGGTGAAGGCGTCGACAGCGGTGGTCAACGGCTTGGCGTCCAGGCCGGTGAAATCCAGATGATCACCCTCGGTGCTCTTGAAACCGTTGATCACATCGCGCAAAGCCCCGACGCCCATGTCCGACAGCGCACTGAACGCGAAGGTATCCGCGCCAGTGCCACCGGTGAGGTTGTCGGTGCCTGCACCGCCGATCAGTCGGTCATCGCCCGAACCGCCCACCAGCGTATCGTTGCCCGCACCACCGTTCAGAACGTTCGCGGCGCTGTTGCCCGACAGACTGTCGGCGTAGGCGCTTCCCGTCAGGTTTTCGCAGAACTTCAAGGTGTCGAGCCCGGAGCCCGCGGTGTTTTGTTGCGCCGAGGTCGAGAGGTTTACGTTAACGCCGGACAGGGCGCGCGCATAAGACACCGTGTCAGTGCCATCGCGCCCGTCCAGCACGTTGTTACCGGCTCCGGCGAACAGCGTGTTGTTCAGCGCGTTGCCCGTGCCATTGGCGGCGCCAGTGCTATCGATATACAGATGCTCGATGTTGTCGCCGAGGGTATAGGCTGCCAAGTCGCTGTGCACACGGTCGCTCCCTCCAGACACTGCATTGCTGTTGGTCTCGATCACGGCGTCATCGGCGTTGTCGACATAGTAGGTGTCGTTGCCATCGCCGCCACTCATGCTGTCGGCTCCGGCGGCACCGTCGAGCAGGTTATTGGCGGCATTGCCGGTGATGAAGTTGTGCCGTTCATTGCCGGTGCCGTTGATGTCCGACACGCCGCTGAGCACCAGGTTTTCCAGATTGGCGCCCAGAGTCCAGCTGACCGAGGCCTGCACCGTATCGATCTGCGAGATCGAGGTGCTGGTTTCCACCACGCGGTCCAACGCGTTGTCGACCACATAGATATCGTTGCCATTGCCACCGGTCAGGGTGTCGGCGCCAAGGGATCCATCCAGTGTGTCGTTGCCCGAACTGCCCGCCAGGGTATCGGCCTGGTCGGTACCGGAAATCATGTTCCGGGCGTTGTCGAAAATGTCCTGCACGCTGTTGTTGTCGTTGGGGTTGCCCTGCAAGCCAAGGTCACCGGCAATGTAGTCGGCCAAACGCTGGCCGACGATCTCCGCCGACTCCTCGTGCAGGTGCCAGACGTCGTCGGGATACGTCAGCGGATCGACTTCGTGGCGCAAGGGGAGGTCGGTGTAGTCCACCGCCAGCTTGACGTCGACGCGCTCGGCGGCGATGGCTTCCTGGGCGGCGCGGACATAACCAGCCCCCTCGACGATGGAGGCAATTTTTTCCTCTGAATAACCACGGGCCCGCGCCGCGTCCTGGTCGTAGTGACCGGTTTCCATCAAGTACACGCTGAAGTTGCCGAACTGGGCATGCAGGTAATCAAACACCTGCAGGGTCGCGGCCTTGTACGCCGCTGCTGCTGCAGCTTTGTCCGTGGCGCGGCCGATCTCCTGGGCGGCTTCCTCGCCCTGGCCCCAAATGATGCCCATGGTGACGTTATTGATCGATTGCAGTTCGCTGAGCTGGCCTCGCAGCAGCGTTACGGCGCGCAATAACGCCGCGCCGGGCTGGTTGGTGTCGGTCAGCCACCAGCACAACTCGAGCTCCCCGGCGCTGAGTGTCGACAGGCCGGTGACCGTGCTGCCCCCCACTGCGATGTCGATGCCGTTGCCATCGGCGTCGGTGAATTGGCTGCGCACATCATAGGGGGTGTAGCGGTCCAGGTCGTTGACCAGCATCGAGGTGCCGGACTGACCGTCGTCCTCGGTCATGCGCAGCAGGCGCGCATTGGATTGGCCGAGGGTGGGCAGGTAGAGAATGTCCTGCCGGGGGCTCTCGCCGAACACAAAGTCGCTGGCGGTCAGGGTGTTGATGTAGTTGCCGTTGAGGGCGATTTCAAAACGATTGCCATCGGCATCCGCTTCGGCGGACTTGATGTAGGTCTTGTCGCCGGCCGCGTTGAGGGTGATGTACAACGTGCCATTGTTGCCATCGCCGAGGCCGATAATACCCAGGCCTGAAACATCGATCTTGTCGACGCCCGCGGTGAAGTCATAAATCGTGTCGGTGGCCGAGACACCGCCGGTGTCGTAGTCACGGTAGCTGTCGAGCACGTTGCTGTAGCGGAAGGTGTCGGCACCGTCGCCGCCGTACAGCGAGTCGCGTCCGGCGCCACCGTCGACGATGTCCGCGCCGGTGCCAGCCTTGATCGTGTCGTTGCCACCGAGGCCGAGGATCAGGTCCGCACCCGCCGTGCCGTTGAGGGTTTCGGCGTTGTTGGTGCCGGTGATGGTATTGGCGGGTACATCGGCCACGACAAGGGTGAAGCTATCACTGACCGATGCTCCGGCCGGGTCCGTGGCCTTGACCAGCACGTTGTAACTACCGGACGCGGTGCTGGGCGGCGTGCCGGTGAAGGTCAGGTTGGCGGCATTGAAGACCAGCCAGCCGGGCAGGGCGCTGCCATCGGCCAGTTTGGCGGTGTAGCCGAGGCTGTCATTGTCCGGATCGGTGAAGCTGGTCGCTGGCACCACGTAACTGAACGGGGTGTTTTCGGTCGCGCTCTGATCCAGCAGCGGATTGGCCAGCACCGGTGCCTGGTTGGTCGGTGCCGACGTGGCGAAGACGAAGTTGGCGCTGGTCAGCTTGTCGAGGTAGTTGCCGTCCAGCGCCACTTCGAAACGGTTGCCATCGGCGTCGGCGGCCAGGGACTTGATGTAAGTCTTGGTACCGGTACTGTTGAGTGCCAGGTACACGGTATTGTTCTTGCCATCCCCCAGGCCGGTGAACCCCATGGCCGAGAGGTCGATCTTGTCGGCGGTGATATCGAAATCGGTGATCAGGTCGCCAAGGTTGGCACCGCCGGTGTTGTAGTTGCGGTAACTGTCCAGGCGACTGGAGAACACAAAGACGTCCGCTCCGGCACCTCCGGTGAGGGTGTCCATACCCGCGCCGCCGTCGAGCCTGTCGTCGCCCGCGCCGCCACTGAGGCTGTCGTTACCCGCCAGGCCGAGCAGGGTGTCGGCCGAATCGCTGCCCAGCAGCGAGTCGCTGGCGCCGGTGCCGGTGATCACACGATTGAAGATGAAGTGGCTGGCGGTCAGGGTGCCGGTGAGGTTGCCCGAGAGAATCAGTTCGAAGCGATTGCCGCTGGCATCGGCATCATAGTCCTTGATGTAGGTGCGGTCGCTGCTGGCGCTGTAGCTGACCTGCAGGGTGCCGCCACGGCCATTGCCCAGTCCTGTGAAGCCGAGGCCGGCGAGATCGATCTTGTCCTGGGTGACGTCGAAGTCGGTGATGGTGTCATCGAAGCTTGTGGTTGCGTTGCGGTAACTGTCGGACTGAGTGGTGAAACGGAACGTATCGGCGCCGGTACCGCCGGTGAGTTTGTCGATGCCTGCACCCCCCACCAGAATATCGCCACCGGCTCCGCCATTGAGGGTGTCGTTGCCGGCAACGCCGTAGAAAATCTCGCTGTCGGCGCTGCCCAGCAGGGTGTCGTTGCCGGCCGTACCTTGCACGATGGTCATCGGCACCGTGGCGCTGACGTAGCTGCCGTCGCCATAGATCAGCGTGGCGCCGCTGCTGGTGTGACTGATGGTGTTGCCAATAATGGCGTTGCGATCAGTGCCGTCTTCATTGCGCTCCGCGACGCCGTAGGTCGACAGGTCGCTGCCGCTGATGAGGTTGCCCTGGATGGTGTTATCGCTGCCGTTGAAGTACTTGCCGGACACGCCCAGGGTGTCGTCGTAGGACTGGATGATGATCTCCGGGACGGGGCTGCCCAGGGAATTGTTGTTGAGCGTGTTGTCGATGATCTCGACGTGGTTGCTGCCGTAGATGCGCACACCGGCGCTGGCGTTGTCGTGAATGTCGACGCCGCTGACGGTCACCTCGCTGGACAGCTTGATCAGCACCCCTTCGGCGCCGTTGCCGTACACCTCGCCACCGGTGATGGTGATGTTGCTGGGGGAGGGGATGTCCTCGCTGCCGCGCTGCACCACGATGCCAGTGCCGCCGTTGTTGTAGGCAACGTTATTGGTGAGCGTGAAGTCGTGGGTGCTGGTAACGATGTTGAAACCGTGCCGGTCGTTGTCGTACGCGACGTTGTTTTCGAAAGTGCTGTCGCTGAGGAAGTCGGCAACGAAACCGTCCAGGCCGTTGCCGTGGGACACGCTGTTCTTGATGACCATGTTGACGGTCTGCTCGTGGGGGTCGAAACCGTACCCGGAGCAATCCTTGATCTCGACGCTGTCGAGGGTGACGTTGGAGTCGTAGCCCGCTTCGCCTGGAATGTAGCCGTTGAACCAACCGTCGATCTTGCCCGTGGTGTTGTCACGGTTGCCGTCGATGGTGAGGTTGCTCACGCCAAAGTCGTGGGTTTGCTCGCCGTAGGCGGAGCGGATGACTCCGGTGATCTTGGTGTCGGAGCCGTCAGCCACCTTGACGGTGGTTGCGCCCATGCCGTCGCCGTACAGGTAGACGTTGCTCTTGAGCATCAGGCAGCCGTCGGAGGGTTCCTCACCTCCCGAAACGATATAAGTTCCGGTCGGCATGTACACCTGCCCCCCGCCTGCAGCGGCCGCCGCATTAATTGCATTTTGTATCGCCGCCGTGTCGTCAGTGATGCCATCTCCTTTGGCGCCAAAATTTTGTACATTGAAAATCATGAGTTTATCTCCGTATCAGGCGAAAACCTCGGTAGTGCCAATATTCAATCGACAGCTAAGGCTTTATGACCCAACGGAGCGCAAAAGTTGCGACCGCATATCGGGGAAGCGTCAAGAAAACAGAACCAACTGATTAGCGGTTATGAGATGTTTCGAAAAAATAACGTTTTGTTGACGCTCGCTCGGGTAGCGAGGTTGCAGTGGACCAGCCAAGGAGTTGGCGCAAAGCTGGGTGGGAGGTGCCTGGAGGATCCTGGGCGATTCAAGTGGGCTCTACGTCTTCGGGTCGACAGAAACGCGTCACAACCCATGACATTGATGTTTGAGCGTCAACTGCGGTTTTTGGGGATGGAATTGCCCATCCGCGAATTCCACCGATGATCGTTAAGAGTGGGCTACTGCTACATACATGATTTAGCTTATGGGCGATGACCGATGTTCATAAGCGGCTGTAACCCTGGGTTTTGAGACCCGTTAGCCCGAAACCGGGTTAGAGTGTTCATCAATCTCTGTTCATAAGGGACCCTCCACTCGATTCGCGTAGTTGCGCCAAAGGGTTCCAGCGAACGAACAGGGCAAAAAAACCGTATATCAATCGTTATGTGAAAAATGAATCGTCCGCTGTTTGTTTCTCTGGATGGGCCCAAGGGAGCCGGCAAAACCACACTGTTGGAGGCCGTCACGAAAGTACTGAGGGCAGGCAACAAAAAAGTGATTCGACTTTGCGAGAAAAAAAGCGATCCCTATAGGGGTGAAACAATGACCCTCGTGAACAAATTCGTCAGAAATCCCACCCGCGATTTGGAGTTGGAGGTTTGTGAGCGCTTTGCTGATAGCCGTACCTGGATTTCCCGGCACGTGCTGGCTAAACAGCCACCAGGCAGCATCATCTTGATCGATCGCTGGTACCCGTCTGATGCCGCGTTTCGCCGGATAGTCCCGTTTGCAGAGATTCTACAGTTGAACATTGATCGAAACGTGCGAGTGCCCGACCTGCATGTCGGGGTTGTCACCGCCCCTGAAATTTCATGGGCGAGGGCAGCGGCACGACGGCGTGGGCTGAGCAGTACCGTGATCCATAAGCTGGAAGAACATGTCGCTTGTACCAAGGCGTTCGAGCAAGCGACTGCAGATCACGGCTGGGTTTTATGCCGTAATGAAGGAACGATCGAAGACGCAACGATGCAGGTGATTTCTGAGATCTATAGCGTCCTTCGATGCTAGCGAAGGCGCGCGAACCTTTAAGAAGCAAACGACTATGTATCTGGTATGTGGCGAAGCGCTTTTCGATTTCTTTAGTGAAAACGACCCCGGAGCTCAAGCTTCAAAAATAAACTACAAGGCCATTTGAGCCTCGATTGATCTGCCCAGTAGGTCGGTGACAGGCTAGTGGCAAATCGAAAGCAAGCGGGCGCGCTATCACCGAATTAACTGAATCTTATAGCGATGCCCTAACCACCAATGGACAATCAACGGGCTGGGCTCCCGATACGTCGAGGGTCTCGATCAGGTGCCGGGCAGCCTTGCGACCGATCTCGTAGTACGGTAGTTGCACCGTGGTCAGCGGCGGGATGAACAGCTCAGCAATACCGATCATGTTGTCGTAGCCGAGCACGGCGACATCGTCGGGAATTTTCAGGCCACGGCCCAACAACAGCTGATAGGCACAAAAGGCAATGCGGTCGTTGCCACAGATCAGAACATCGAACTGGGGACGACCTTCGATGATGTGCCGGTCGAGGATGGCTGCGGTTTCACCATAGGCATCATGATCGGAAAGGTCGTATTGCAGCAGTGCGTCAGGCGCCAGGCCGAATGCCTGACAGGCACGCTGCAGGCCTTTTTGTCGCAGGCCCCAGGCCAGGCTCTGTTTGGGCAGATTGATGCACAGAGGGCGTCGATAGCCTTGGCTCAACGCGTGATGTACGGCGCGATACTGCCCCGATTCGTCGTCCGGCACATAACTGACCAGGTGACTGTCATCGGCCAGGCAATTGGCGAGGACCAGGGGTTTGCTCTTCAAGCGCTCGGGAATGCTCACCTGGCGAAACCCCATGGCGCTGAAGATCAACCCGTCGGGACGGTGCGACAACATCAGGTCGATGTTCTGGTCGGTGGGCGGATTGCTCAACAGGTTGAGGATGAAGACATTCCAGCCGGCTTGCTGTGCGGTCTGTTCGATGGACAGCAACAGTTCGACCGCGAACGGAGTGGTCGCGGTGTCTAGCGCGAACACTCCGATGGTTCGCGACTGGAGGTTGTCGCCGCGCATCTTGCGCGCCGACAGGCTCGGTACGAATTGCAGTTCATCAATGGCGCGACGCACCCGCTGAAGGGTTTCGGGACTCAGTTTTTCCGGATTATTGAGCGCTCGAGAAACCGTCATCAGGGACACGCCGGCCAGCTGTGCAACATCTTTCACTGAAGTCATGCGAGATGAGACCGGTCAGGTTGACGCAGAATCATGACACAGGGCCCGGGCTTCTCGCGACTCGAATGACGCGGCTCATAGCCATCCAGAGCCGAGAGGCCATGCCTTGGGAATCGAGACACGCCCGCCACTTCCGCTGGTAAACAGCTTCACGCCCAGACTGTCGGGCCGCGGATAGAAGCGACTGCTGAGGCTGAAGCGCCCGTTCGCGTCGAACACCTCGATGGACGAGCGATCGAGAAACACACGCAGTTCCAGTCGCTCTTGTGTCGGGTCTATCGCCACGCTGCGCTGACCGGTGACTTGTGCACCCGAGCGGTTGCGGTCAAGCACCAGACGCTGCAGTGATGCATCGTAATAGAGCAGGGTTTCTTCCTGGCCATCATCGCTGCAACGCAAGGCGATTCCCAGGTGGCCGTCGGTGCAGTCGAGCAAATCCAGATGCACATGGATTTCGAGCCTGTCGCCATTCACTTCCCGCACCCATCGGGCTCCCGCCCCATCCCACCAGGACGTGCCCGGTATTGGCTCCTTGCGTAAGGCGGCGAGCTCCCGAGCTGGATACACGCAAAGCCGATCGGCGTGCAGTTCAAGTTCGCGCGGCAACCCGAGCATGCCGCACCAGTGATGGGCCTGGCTCGGCATCGGGCTTTCCCACATGTCGAGCCACGCCCACACAAGACGCCGACCATCGGCGGCCAGTAGCGTTTGCGCGGCATAGAAATCGTGGCCGTTATCCAACTCGATAAAAGGCCCGCCGTTGAAGTGCCATTTGCTGTCGAGTCGGCCCACTCGATAACCGGTCTGGTACTTGTTGAGCCGTTCGTAACGCTCGGGTTGCATGCCCTGAGGGGAGTAGAGCAGCACATCGCGCCCGTTCAATCGGAACAGATCCGGGCACTCCCACATATAGCCATCGCCCTCACTGCCGCTGGACACATAATTGAGGAACTCCCAGGCATGCAGATCCGTGGAACGGTATAGCGGCAGTAGCGGTTTATCAGCCAGACGCGCGCCGGCAATCAGGTACCAATAGTCATCCTCCTGCCATACCTTGGGGTCACGAAAGTGCATGATCGTGTCTTGCGGCGCGTTCTCGATGACGGCGCCATGCTTGACGAACCGGATGCCGTCGGTGCTGGTGGCCAGGCACTGGACTTGGCGGATCGAGCGTTCGTCACCCACTTCTCCCAGCCAGGTGTGCCCGGTATAGATCAGTGCCAGGGTATCGCCACACACCACCGCGCTACCGGAAAAACAACCGTCACGGTCGAAGTCGTCGCCGGGCGCCAGCGCAATGGGCAAATGTTGCCAATGGACCAGATCGGAACTTTTGGCATGCCCCCAATACATCGGGCCCCATTTCGCTTCGAAAGGGTGGTGTTGATAGAACACATGGTATTCGCCACGAAAGTACACGACCCCGTTGGGGTCGTTCATCCAGCCCACGGGGGGGGCAAGATGATAATCGGGTCGATAATCGTGGATGACACGAGACAGGCCATCACTGAGCGCATGCTGCGCAATCTCAAGGGCAGTGGACATTGGAACACTCATGGAATTCAAAGACACAGTCATAGGGCGCCTGCTCGTGCCGAGCGTAGAGGGACGCCATCCGGCAGGGTTTCAATGGCGTGTGGGTGGCGCTTGAAGGCCGTGCCGTCGGCGTCGAACAGGTGCAGGTTGTCGACGTCCAGTTGCAGTTCGACCCGATCGCCCGCCTGCCATCCGGCGTTGACCTCACAGCGACAGATCAGTGGCTCGTCCTGACCTGTATCCAGGTGCACATAGGTTTCACTGCCCAGGTATTCGACCCCGGTCACGACGACGCCGGCAGTTCCCTGCGCCGCCTTGAGCGACATGTGTTCCGGGCGAATCCCCAGGCTCAGTGGGGCGTCCGCCGCCAGGTTCGAGCTGTCGAAGGGCAGGGAGGTCATACCCAGGACGGGAGATTCGACCAGGCTGGTTTCACCCGGGGCATGCAGGCGTGCCGCCAGAAAGTTCATTCTGGGCGAACCGAGAAAACCGGCGACAAAGCGGCTCGCCGGACGCTCATAGAGTTCGCGCGGTGAGCCGACCTGTTCTACGTGACCGCCATTGAGCACGACAATTTTGTCGGCCAGGGTCATCGCTTCCACTTGATCGTGAGTGACGTAGATCATGGTCGAGCCCAGTCGATCATGCAGCCGGGCGATTTCGTTGCGCATCTGCACCCGCAAGGATGCATCCAGATTGGAGAGCGGCTCATCGAACAACAAAATGTCCGGCTCACGCGCCATGGCTCTGCCCATTGCCAC
Organism: Pseudomonas monachiensis; assembly: GCF_047345015.1. Lineage (NCBI taxonomy): Bacteria > Pseudomonadati > Pseudomonadota > Gammaproteobacteria > Pseudomonadales > Pseudomonadaceae > Pseudomonas > Pseudomonas monachiensis. The sequence continues at coordinate 3,032,892 of NZ_CP178857.1, read as the reverse complement.
ACGTTGACGCTGGCCTCCAGACAGTTCTTTTGGCTTGCGTTGCAGCAGTTTGTCCAATTGCAGGATTTGCGCTGTTTTCAGCACGCGCTCACGCAGGCTGCTCTTTTCAGTCTTGGCCAGTTTGAGACCAAAGCTGATGTTGTCGTAGACGCTCATGTGCGGGTATAGCGCATAAGACTGAAACACCATGCCGACGCCACGCTCGCGCGGCTCCAGGTCGTTGACCCGTCGCCCGTCGATCAGCAGGTCGCCGCCGCAGATCGAATCCAGTCCGGCGATCAGGCGCAGCAGGGTCGACTTGCCGCAGCCCGAAGGGCCGACGAACACCACGAATTCACCCGCCGCGATTTCCAGGCTGACGTCGCGAAGAATCCGCGCGCCGCCCAATTGTTTGTTCACGTTGTCCAGTTTCAATTTGATCACGATGCTGTTCCTTGTCTTTGTTGGGCATCAACCCTTTAACGCGCCGGCAGTGAGACCGGAAACGATTCGGCGCTGGAAAATCAGCACCAGAATCACCAGTGGGACGGTGACCAGCACCGATGCAGCCATCAACAACCCCCAAGGCAGCTCATGAGGGCTGCCACCGGAAATCAGGGCGATGGCGACCGGCACCGTGCGTTGCGTGTCAGTGAGGGTGAAGGTCAGGGCAAACAGGAACTCGTTCCACGCGGCGATGAAGGCCAATAAGCCCGTGGTGACCAGCGCGGGCCAGAGCAGCGGCAACAGCACGCGGGTCAGCGTGACCCAGGGTGAAGCGCCATCCATGATTGCCGCTTCTTCCAGTTCATGGGGCAGTTGCCCCATGAACGTGGTCAGCACCCAGACGGTGAATGGCAGGGTGAAAATCGTGTAGCTCAGGATCAACGCCCAGGACGTGTTGTACAGGCCCAGCGCGCGGATCACTTCGAACAGCCCCGACAGCACCGCGACCTGGGGAAACATCGACACACCAAGAACCAGCATCAACACCGTGCCACGCCCACGGAACTTCACCCGGCCCAAGGCATAGGCGGCGGTCAGGCTGAGGAACAGCGCCAGCGTCACCACACACAGCGCAACCACCAGCGAGTTACCGATGGCCCGCAGGAATGAGGCTTGGTGGAGTACCGCCGCGTAATTGGAGAAATCGGGGTTATCGATCCAGTAGCTCACCTCGAACAAGGCGCTGGACGGTTTTAGCGAAGTCACGATGGCATAGTAGAAAGGGAAGACCGCATACAGCAGCAACACCCCGATCAGGCACCAGAACCCGAGGCGCAACAACGTTTTTTTCAGTAGGCGCGGGCTCATGACCGGACCTCCAATTGACGGCGTCCGAGGTAGAGATAAAGCAGGGCGATGACCGCAACCACCAGAAACAGCAGCGTCGAGGCCGCGCTGCCGTAACCGACGTCCTGGAACTCCACCAGGTGCTGGCGGGCATACACCGACATGCTCATGGTGCTCGACGAGTTCGAGGTCAGCACATAGATCACGTCGAATACCCGCAGCGAGTCGAGGATGCGGAAGATCGCCGCCACCAACAAGGCGGGCATCAGCAGGGGAAGCGTGACACGCCAGAACACCCTCAGCGGATGAATGCCATCGACCCTGGCGGCCTCGTAGCAATCGCTCGGCAACATCTGCAAGGCCGCCAACATCAGCAGCGTGACAAAAGGGACGGTCTTCCAGACGTCGACGATGATCACCGCCCACATCGACAGGTCCGCATCGGCCGTCCAGGCCAGGGGCGCGTCAATCAGGCCGAGGCTCAGCATCAGGTGATTGATGATGCCGAACTGGTCGTTAAGCATCCATGACCAGATCTTTGCCGAGACAATGGTCGGAATCGCCCAGGGAATCAGAATCAACGCACGTACGAGGGAACGGCCGGTGAACTTGATGTTCAGCAGCAACGCCACCAGCAGCCCCAGCACGACTTCCAGTCCCACCGAGACCACGGTGAAATGCAAGGTGTTGCGCACCGCGTTCCACCATTGAGGATCGACCAGGATGCCCGACCAAGTGGAACCGTTGTGGAACAGATAATTGCTTAAGCCTACGAAGGATCCGCCGCTGGTGTCCGCCAGGTTGGCGTCGGTCAGGCTGAACCAGAATGTTCGGAGCAGCGGCCAGGCTGCCACCAGGGCCAGACACAGCAGCATCGGTGTCAGAAATAGCCAGGCGGCGCGTACTCGGCGACGTTGTACTGGCGTTTCCCTGGTGAGCAGGAGCTCGTCACAGGGGGCAGTAGTAGAGACAGACATGGTGATTTCCTTCCTTGTGGCTTACCAGTTCCGGCGTTTGATGCGCGTGAGTTCGCTTTCCAGTTCGGCCAGCGCCTGATCGACAGGCAACTCGCCCGCCAGCACGCCATGCACTCGATCGAAGAACGCATTGGAGACCCTTGGATAGCGATCGGCAGTGATTGAGGCAGGGCGCATGACCCCATCGTTGAGAATGCTGTGGAGCTGGCTGTAATAAGGCATTGCCGCGAGCAGTTCGGGATCTTGATACAGCGACTCTATAACCGGGTTATAGGCGCCTATCAGGGCACGACGTTTTTGCTCTTGGGCACGGGTCAGGTAGCTCACCAGCTCGGCGGCAAGTTTTGGATGGGCGCTGTAACGCGATACCGCCAGGCCCCAGCCACCGAGGGTGGAGGCATGGCTACCGGTCTCGCCGCCACGGGGCAGGGGAGCGACCCCGACCTTGTCTTTTACGGCACTGTCCTGGCTTTGTACCAACGCCCAGACATAAGGCCAGTTACGCATGAACAGCGCATTTCCCGATTGAAATACACCCCGGCCTTCTTCCTCGGTGTAATTGAGTACGCCCCGCGGGGAGATGTCACCTACCCAACTTTTCGCCAGAGTCAAAGCCGTTCTTGAAGCCTGGCTGTTGACCACGATGTCACCTCGTGGATTGACCAGTCCGCCTTCCGATTGGCTGCTGATCCACTCCAGTGCATTACACGTCAGGCCCTCGTAGGCGCGCCCTTGAAAGATGTAACCCCACGCATTGGGATTCCCGGCAGTGCGCTCGGCCTGTTGAATATTCCTGGCGGTAGCGGTCATTTCCTCCCACGTCTGGGGAACTTGCTGGTTGTACTTCTCAAGCAAGTCCTTGCGGTAATACAGCAAGCCCGAGTCGGTGAACCACGGCATCGTCACCAGCCGTCCGTTCACCGTGGCGTTATCCACCTGTGCCTGGAAGTAGCCTTGGGTCGCGTTGGCGGGAAGCACCTCGCGCAGATCCATCAAGTGTTTGGCCAGCATCCCCGGCCACACCATGTCGATTTGAATGATATCGATGTCAGTGGACTGCGCACTGAGGATCTGTTGATAGAACGACAACCTCTCGGTCGCCGAGTTAGGCGTGGAAACCACCTCGACGTTGTTGCCGGTCTGTTTCGACCACGCCTCGACAGCCTCCTTGCAGAGCTGCAACTCCGCACCCACCGCGCCACACGAGATCGTTAAATCGGCAGCGCTCGAGAGGCATGGAAATCCGGCACAGAGGGTGAGTAGTGCGGCTGGAAGGAGAGTTTTTAGCTGTTTCATAAAGCCCTCTTTATTTTTGTTTTTAGAAAAGTTAACGTTAACATCGCCAAATGTAGCAGCGTATTTGCGATGAGGCATCCTTTTTTTCGTCAATTTTGACAATTCACAATTGACGAAAAAAGGCCGCTCGCGGGAACAGAAAAATAAAAACAAAACAGGAAATTCACATGCAGAAAGCATCAAGCTGGCTACTCGCAGGCGTGCTCGGCACCTCGGCGGTAACCTCTCAGGCCGCGACTCTGGAAGAACGCATGGCCGCGTTTGAAGCCCGTGCCAGCGCCGCGGAAAAGCGTGCAGCCGCAGCCGAGCAGCAAACCCAGGCACTTGCCAGGGAATTGCAGCAGATCAAACTCGCCACTGCTCCCTTGCAGCCCGCCGCGTCTACTGCGGCAGTAATTTCAGCGCCCGCTTTGGATACCCGACTGGCAAAACTCGAGGCCCGTCAGCAAAGCCTGGAGAAAGAGGGCAGTACCGGACACCTCACTGATGGGTTCAGCTTCAACGGCTACGCCCGCTCCGGATTGCTGATCAACGATCGGCTGGGGGGTGGTCGTGGCGGCCCTTATGAAACCCCTGCCGGTTCAGTCGGTGGTGCAGTCGGGCGACTCGGTAACGAGGACGACACCTACATGCGTATAGACCTGTCGAAAGAAATCTATGCGCAAAACGGCACCCGTTCCAAATTCACGGTTTCCATCGCCGACGGTGTGGAAAGTTCCAATGACTGGACGGCCGACGAAAGCAAACTGAACGTGCGCCAGGTATTCACAGCGCTTGACCATCTGGCTGCGTTCAAGGGCAATTCAGTGTTCGAGAACGCCACCCTGTGGGCAGGCAAGCGATTCGATAGAGATAATTTCGATATCCACTGGCTGGACTCGGACGTTGTCTATCTGGCCGGCACCGGGGGTGGAATCTACGATATGCAGATGAACAAGAATTGGCGTTCGAACTACTCTTTGATCGGGCGTAACTACGGGGATTTCAGTCAAGGCGATCTTAGTGCCGATGTGGAAAGCTACATCCTGACCTCCAACCAGTTCTTCGAGGATGGTCAGTGGCAGTGGATGTTCAATGCCATCGGCGCAAAGAAAAACGATTTCGCTACCCGCACCAATGCAGCGGGTATGACGCCTGCGGATTCCGGCTTGCACAGCATGCTGGCCAATCACCAGAAAAACTTTTTCGGCAGGGAAGGCTTCTTCAAAACGGCGCTGCTCTATGGGCAAGGTCTGGGAGCCGAGGTCAAGAACATCGGCTCGGATGGCGAACTCATCGACGATGCCCGCGCTCTGCGTCTGGCACTTTACGGTGAGACACCCCTTGCGCCTGACTGGCGCATCGGGCCCAGCTTGCTGGCCGAACAGAGCAAGGATAGATACGTCAAGGGTGACGACTACCGCTGGCTGACCCTGAACGTGCGTTTGGCCAATGAAATCAACAGCAATTTCGAGATGGCCTACGAAATAAGCTGGCAAACCATGAACCTCGACCCGAAGGGCTATCTACAACGTAATGCGGTCGACGGTAACTTTTGGAAATTCACTGTCGCCCCGACATTCAAACTCGAGGTTGGAGATCTTCTTACACGTCCCGAATTGCGAGTGTTCGCAAGCTTCATGAACTGGTCTTCGGATCTGGACAGATTCAGTACCACAGACTCCTTTGGCATGACGGACTTCAAAGCCGGAGGTGTATGGCAATACGGCATACAAATGGAAACCTGGTTTTAATATTCAAGCGCGTTCGGCCAACATCTGCTTTTAGGTTGGCCATGAGAACTTCTCTAACTTCAACAAACCCTGCCTTTCATCAAAACGCATTGAGTCAGTGATTACCGGTCGAATCTGATCAGCCAGCAGTTCCCTACGACAAAAAATTGAGGAAATGACGATGGTATTGCCTCGCGCAGTAGTGTTTGGCGAAGCCTTGACCGATCTTGTCCAAGGCACTCCTGGACAGTGGAAGGGCTACCCGGGTGGTGCTCCCTGGAACGTTGCACGAGCGCTAAGTCGCTTGGGTGTCAGCAGCGCTTTTGCTGGGGCGGTGAGCATGGATTCACTGGGTGACGAGATAGTTTCACAGTCGGAAGCGGCAGCATTGGATATGAGGTTTATCCAACGGGTAGACCGAGATCCTTTGGTCGCCATCGTTCCATCGAGCCGTCCTCCAAGGTATTTTTTTGCTGGAGATGCCGATCTGTTTTTTGATCCGGATCTGATGCCCGATGGATGGATCAACCATGCAGAGCTGTGTCATTTCAGCTGCATCAGTTTGGCTCGACAGCCACTCGCAGACAGGCTGGTTAAAATTGCTCAGCAGGCCAAAGAAGCCGGTAAACGGATTAGCTATGATCCGAACTGGCGCAATTTAATGGATAGCCATTATCGGGAGCAGACCTTCCCTACGATGACCACCCTTGCTGACATGATCAAGCTTTCCGACGAAGACCTTCGGCAAGTTTATCCAGGGCTGACAGAACACCAGGCAATGGATGAACTTCGCGCTCTTAATCCTCAGGCGCAGATCCTTTTTACCCGAGGGGAACACGGGATGGTTCTCCACACCCCGGACAGCCAACTCGATCAGCCGGCTATTGCCGTGAAGGTAGAGGACACGGTTGGAGCAGGAGACGCGTGTATGGCTGGTTGGCTGGCTGCGGAGTTGTTGGGGATCGCGGACTTGAGAGAGCGCCTGCAATTTTCAGCGGCTTGCGCATCCATATCTTGCCGCCATGCCGGAGCCCATGCTCCAGCGCTAGCTGACGTGGAAGGTTTGCTGCAGCGGCTAACATTGGCAAACCCAGGGGATTGCTGATCCGTGTAAATCTATCGCTACCACCTTGTGTTGGCAGTCAAATGCTCTAGTGCGCAGCTTTGGCCAATCGCTGTCGCAAAACTGTAATGTTGCCGTCATAGAATTGACATGACTTCTTACACACTTCAGCCGGCCTTTGGCCTTTTTCATGGATGAGCAAGCCCTATGCGTCGTGTCATATTCAATCAGAAAGGGGGCGTTGGGAAATCCAGCATTGCCTGCAACCTTGCCGCCGTGAGTGCTGCCGAAGGTTACCGAACGCTGCTGGTAGATCTCGACCCCCAGGCAAACTCGACTCACTACCTCACGGGCTTGACCGACGAGCACATTCCCGCAGGCATAGCGGACTTCTTCAAACAAACACTGTCCAGTGGCTTTGAAGGCAGAAGGAATCGAGTGGCCATCACCGAGACCCTTTACGACAACCTTCACCTGGTGACTGCTAGCTCTGAACTGTCAGACCTCCAGTCAAAACTCGAGAGCAGGTTCAAGATCAACAAGCTGCGCAAGTTGCTGGTAGAGCTGTCCGAGGACTATGAGCGCATCTATATCGATACGCCTCCGTCGCTGAATTTCTACACATTCAGCGCGCTGGTGGCTGCAGATCGATTGCTGATTCCATTCGATTGCGACAGCTTTTCTCGCCAGGCGATGTACCGTGTTATCGCACAGGTAGAAGAACTACGTCTTGATCACAATGAATCACTGAAAGTGGAAGGGGTGGTGGTCAACCAGTTCGCCGGGTATACCGGCCTACACCAATCTCTCGTGAATGAGTTGCTGGCCGAAGGCTTGCCAGTGCTACCGGTCTATCTGAGCAGCTCCGTCAAGATGCGCGAATCTCACGAAATGTCAGTTCCCATCGTCCATTTGGCCCCGCGACATAAGCTTTCGCTGGAGTTTGTTGGCTTGCTGGACGCCCTGGAACGGGCCGCTTAGCTTCATCGCGGATGGGCTGTTACAAGTGTAATCGTCCCCTCAGGGGTGTCACTCCAGCTAGTGTCAAACCAGCCAGGGTCGATGATTCAAAACCAGTTCGTACAGCTGAAACACTAACGAAACATTCCGGCCATATGATTCGCACCACCGAAACCAGGGAGGGTTGGAGATGAATCGGCCATCAAGAAGCATGCGCAAACTGCTCGATTCCGTTGCCACCAACAATGAGGCAGCGGCGCTTGATGTGATGCGTGCTGCAGAGCAGCTCCAGGATGAGGTGTTGCGCCAACGATTACTGAACTTGATTCATCGGCTCAACCAAGACGCCAATGACTTGCGAATGGCGCGGGACGATATCCAAGGCGGGGCCATCAAGCTCGCGTGACTTACCTCTGCCTGGTGGAGAAAATCGCTGGCATTTGGAGCCCTTTATAAATGGCAAGAAACCTGAATCCAGAGGTAAGTATCAAAGCGATCCAACCAGCGATCCGGATTGACGGAAATGTATCGCGCAGCAAGACATACAAGGTGCACCCCAGCAGGACTGGCGTGGCGTAGATCTCACGTGACATCAACAACGAGGCCCTGCCGGCTAGCACATCACGCGCTATGCCGCCTCCAATACTGGTCAGCACGCCCATCATCACTGCCAAAGGTGCACCAAGCTGTAATGCCATCACTTTCTCAGTAGCGACTAATCCGAACAGTGCGGCCGCAAAACCATCGAGATACAGCAATAGCTGATAGCGTTTGTGCAATCTATTGGTGAGAAAAAATGCCAGTAGTGAGGTAACCAATGCGACCCAGATGTAGTTGAAGTCTGCAATCCAGAAAATCGGTTGATCCAGCAGTAGGTCTCGAATGGTGCCACCACCAATAGCAGTGATGATGCCCAGCACTACGGCCCCGAACAGATCGACACCTACCTTTTGGATAGCTAACAATCCGGTAATGGCAAACACGGCGGTGCCCAACATTTGCTGAAAATAAAGCATCCGTTACTCCGTTCTCAGGTTGTCCAATAAGTGAACGATGGCGATGTGGGGAATGCAGGCGCGCGCCATCTGCAAGGCATCGTCGTTGGCCTGGCAATGCGGGTTGCAAATGTAGGTGGTGCTTCACCCACCGGAAGTCTAGTGGGTTCGTGCCCTTCCCACATCGGAGACTGCATTGAGGTGGAGGAGAGGGGAGTGCTCGCGAGTGGGGTGTTCAGGATCGCGGGTAACGAGACGACAGGCTTTTTTCAGACCTGTTGAGTGACTGTGCGGAGTTGATGATATGAAATTGTTCAGGCCGTTGCTTCAGCGGCCCGTAGCCTTGCTGTGGGGAGGGTTGGCGCTTTCTTCGATTGGTGACGAACTCTTCGCGATTGCCATCGCCTGGATGGCGGTGCAGATCGCCGGAACCGATGCAAGCTGGCTCAGTGCTTTACGCGGTGCTGCCGCGTTGGCAGGTGCTTTGCTGGGCGGAATATGGGCTGAGCGCTGGGACCACCGTCGCACGATGATCGGCGCCGACCTGGCGCGGGCCGGGCTTGCCTTGATTCCGGTGCTTGCTTGGGGATTCGGCATCATGAGTCTGTGGATGCTGGCGGTGCCGCTCATGCTCATGATGATCGTCAACTCGTTGTTCGAGCCGGCGCTGCGCGCCAGTCTTCCGCGGATTGCCGCGGCGCCGGACCAGCTGCAATCGGTCAATGCGCTGTTCGATGTGATCATCCGGGTCGCCCGGGTGATCGGGCCAATGCTGGCAGCGGCGATTACGCTGCTGATCCCGATCGAGCATCTATTTACCCTGAATAGCATCACCTTCCTGATCTCCGCGTGGGCGGTCATGAAGTTGGGCAAGGCGTTGCCGCGCCAACCTGTCAAGGCAACAAGCCGGCGTGCCGGATTTACCGCCGGTTGGAGAAGTCTTGCGGGACGCAGCCAGATGCAGGCGGTGTATGTGTGTGCGGGACTGGGCAATGTTGCCTGGAGTGTGGGGATATCGATCGGCATGGCGCTGGCAGTCGTCAAATACGATATCCAGGGATTCGGGGTACAGGGGTTTGCTGCCTACGGCCTGATCATGGGGGCTTACGGGGCAGGGAACCTGATCTCCATTTTTGTTGTGGGCAATCTGCAGATCCGTCGCTTGTATCACGGGTTTACCTTCGGTTCCGTGGTTAACGGCCTGGGCATCGCGATCATCGGTGCGGCGGTGCTGTACCTGCCACCGGAACACGTCCTCACGGGGATGATGGTCGGCGCAAGTCTTGCGGCACTCGGCGGGCCACTGATCGACATCTCCTTCATTCTGCTGATTCAAACCCGGTTCAGACAAAGCGAAATCGCCGGGCTGGCACGGCTGCGTTTTGCGGCGCTGGGCGCGTCGATTCTGATTGCCGGTGCCTGCGGTGCTGCGCTGTATGCCCGCTTTGAAACCGGCCTGGTTATTGTCGGTGCCGGGATTTTCGAAGTGATCGTGGGGGCAATTGTGCTGCTAGCCCCCAAGGATAAAGTCCACGGCAAGATCCGTTTCAATTCAGGATTGTCGAAGTTCAGCGAGATATACGTGGCGTCGGCAGCGACCAATCGCTGAGCCGCTGCCTCAATCTTGTCGGGAGCAGTGGCTTGATGAACGGCTAACGCTTCCATGCCCCGGTGTTCACCAGATTCGCCGGCCGCTCACCCGCCAGCGCCGCCAGCAGATTATCCAGCGCGCACCTGGCCATCGCCTCCCGTGTTTCATGTGTCGCCGAGCCGATGTGCGGTGTCGCCACCACATTACTCAACTGCAACAGCGGCGAATCCGGATTCAGCGGCTCACGCTCGAACACATCCAGCCCGGCCGCGCGAATCTGTCCTCGGCGCAATGCGTCGATTAACGCGGTTTCGTCCACCACCTTGCCCCGGGAAATGTTGATGAAGATGCTTTCCGGGCGCATCAAAGCAAACTCATCGGTGCCGATCAGCCCCTCGGTTTGCGCAGTCAGCGGCAAGGTCAGACAAATGAAATCCGCCTGCTGCAACAGGTCGTTCAAGCTGCGGTATTGCGCATCGAAGCGCTGCTCGACCGCTGGTTTGGGCGAGTGGCTGTGGTAGATCACTGGCATGCCGAAGCCGAAATGCCCGCGCTGGGCCAGTGCCTCGCCAATGCGGCCCATGCCGATGATGCCCAGGGTTTTACCGTGCACGTCGATGCCGAAATGTGCGGGGCCGATATTGCGCTGCCAACCGCCTGTGCGCACCAGGTTCGCCAGTTCCACCACCCGCCGGGCCGTTGCCAGGATCAGCGCGAAACCGGTGTCGGCGGTGGTTTCGGTCAGCACATCCGGCGTATTGGTCAGCAGGATGCGCCGCTCGGTCAGGTAATCGATGTCATAGTTGTCGACCCCCACCGACACGCTGGCGACGGCTTCAAGGTTCGGTGCCAGGTCGAGCAGTCCGGCATCCAGCTTCAGGCTTGCACCGAGCAAGCCATGGGCACGGGGCAGGGCATCACGCAGTCTCGCCAGGCCCTCGGCGTCGAGGCTGTCGATCACTGTTACCTCGGTCTGCTCTTGCAAGCGAGCCATTAGCGGCGACGAGAGTTTCTTGTATAGAACGACCTGCTTTTTCATGGTGGTTATCTCAACATCGATTCAAGAGTGTGCAGTGGCGGTGCGCGCTACTGTGGGCCGCTCGCGGTCACTGGCGCCGGGTTTGAGGAACATCGTCAGCACCACCGAAAGCATCAGCGCACCGCTCATCAACAAGTACGACGCGCCGGGCGAACCGGTGGAGCTGTTCAGGTAACCGACCAGATAAGAACCGCCGAACGAACCCAGCGCGCCCATGCTGTTGATCAACGCCATGGCACCACCCGCCACGTTGGCCGGGAGGATTTCCGGAATGATTGCGAAGAACGGCCCGTAAGGCGCGTACATGCAGGCCCCGGCAATTACCAGCAAGGTGTAGGACCACCAGAAATGTTCAGCGCCCAATGCGTACGAGCCGTAGAAGGCAATCGAAGCAATCAGCAGCGGCGGCCAGACGAAACGTTTACGTTTTTGCAGCTTGTCCGAACCCCAGGACACCAGCAGCATGCCAATCACGGCCGCCAGATAAGGCAGCGCCGACAGCCAGCCGGCCTGGACCATGTCCATCTGCGCGCCGGCCTTGAGGATCGACGGCAGCCACAACACGAAACCGTACACGCCAATGCTCCAGCAGAAAAACTGCAGGGCCAGGATGATCACCTTGGGTGAACGGAACGCTTCGGCGTAGTTCTTCACGGCCTTGATGCCGACCTGTTCGGCGGCCAGTGCGCTTTCCAGGTCCTGTTTTTCCTGATCGTTGAGCCACTTGGCTTGTGACGGACGATCATCGGCCAGACGCCACCAGATGAATGCCCACAACACCGCTGGCAAACCTTCGACGATGAACATCCAGCGCCAGCTGTAATGCTGCACCAGATAGCCCGAGACCACCGACATCCACAGCATGGTCACCGGGTTGCCGAGGATCAGAAAGGTGTTGGCCCGCGAGCGTTCGGCGCGGGTGAACCAGTGGCACAGGTAGATCAGCATTGCCGGCATCACTGCCGCTTCGACCACGCCAAGCATGAAGCGAATGACGATCAGCCAGTAGGCATTGGAGACAATCCCGGTCAACGTCGCCAGGCTGCCCCAGAGGATCAGACTGACGAAAATCAGCTTCTTCACACTGTGTTTCTGCGCGTAGATCGCGCCGGGTACCTGGAAGAAAAAGTAGCCGAGGAAGAACAGCGCGCCGAGCATCGACGACAGCCCTGGTGTGATCATCAGGTCCGCCGCCATGCCGGACGCGGCGGCGAATCCATAGTTGGCGCGATCCAGATACGCCAGGCTATAGGTGATGAACACGATGGGCATGATGTACCACCAGCGGCGGGTGGCGAGCGTTGCGGTTTTCATGGTGGTGCTCCTGAGCTTGTTGTTTTTGTCGCAGCAGGTAACGGTTTAAATCTTCGGTGCCTTTACTGGCCTCATCGCGAGCAAGCTCGCTCCCACAAGGGATCTAGGTTCGACACATATCCCCTGTGGGAGCGAGCTTGCTCGCGATGGCGGCCTCAAATTCGCTGGCCATTTCGGCGCGGGTCGGCAACCCCTCCATATCCCCCCGACTCTGCACCGCACGGCTGCCAATCCAGTTGGCGCGTTTCACGGCCTCGACAACGCTTTGGTTTTCCAACAGCGCGCTGATCATGCCGACGGCAAAACCATCGCCGGCACCCACCGTATCGACCACTGTTTGCACCGGTACGCCAGCCACGAAACCTTGATCAAGATGTGTGCGGTAGTAAGCCCCGTGTGGGCCAAGCTTGATCGCCACGGCTTCGGCGCCCTGGTCGAGGTAGAAGGCGGCGATGTCGGCCGGGTCTTCGAAACCGCTCAGCAAGCGACCTTCGCTCAACCCCGGCAGGACCCAATGGGCGAGGGCGGCGAGGCGGTTGATCTCGGTGATCATTTGTCGTTCGCTGGCCCACAGGCTCGGGCGCAGGTTCGGGTCGAAGGACACACTGCGCCCGGCCTCGCGCATGCGGGTCATCAACTCGAACGACATCTGCCGCGCCGACTCCGACAGCGCCGGGGGAATGCCGGTGGCGTGCAGGTGTCGGGCCTTGAGCAATTCGGGCACGATCGAGTGCGGCGACAGGTGACTGGCCGCCGAACCACGGCGGAAGTACTCGACCACCGGATCGCTGCCATCGTCGATGCGGGACTTGAGTTGAAAACCGGTCGGGTGGGCGGTGTCGATGTCGACGTGGCGGCAATCCAGGCCTTGTTTTTCCAGGGTGTCGACCACAAACCGGCCCAACGAATCGGCACCGACACGGCTCAGCCATGCCACGTTGAAGCCCAGTCGGGAAAGGCCAATGGCGACGTTGCTGTCAGCCCCGGCAATGCGTTTGTGGAAAGCGCCGACGCTGGCCAGATCGCCAGCCTGTTCGGCGACGAACATCGCCATGGTCTCGCCGAAGGACAGAATATCGATCTCAGACATGAGCACTCTCCAGCTGCGATTGGCCGAGGTGGGCGAGGGCAGCGACGTGCTCGGTGGTCAGTTGCACCAGGTCATCGCCTTGCAGCGGATATTCCGCGGCCCGCATAACGCCTTGGGCCATGTGCCGCAGCAGGTGTTCCCACTGTTGAAAATCGCTGGCAGCGGGTGGGATGGCCACCAGCTTGCCGTCGGCGCGGCGGGTCACCGCTTTGCAGTGCACGTAACCGACGTGACGCCCGAGCAAGCGCGCGGCGCTGGCGGCAGACTGGTCCTGCCAGTGCCAATTGCCGATATCGAAGGTCATCTTTATCGGCAAGTTGTGCTGCTCGACGTCCGCGAAAAAACGCTGGAAGGGTTCAATGCGGCCGCCGTGCAGGGTCTGGTCGTTTTCCACCAGCAACTGTACGGCGCTTTCACCCAGCACACGGGCGAGGGTTTGCAGATCGCTGTTGTCGGTGAAATAGCCCAGCGACACCTTCAACCATTTGGCGCCGAATGCCTGGGCGCGTTGCAGGGCCGTGATCAGTTCGGCGTTGGGTTTGGATTGCCCGGCCAGCCATAGCTCCATGGGCGACGAATACACGCTCTGCAGGCCTTCTGCTTGTGTGGCATCGGCCAGTTGAGCGGGATCTTCGATGGTCAGTAACTCTTCGCGCCACTCAATGCGCGTGGCGCCGGCGGCGGCGAGAATCTCGATGAAGCTGCCCTGGCCGCGTTGACGCACAAGGTCGGCGCCGTAGCTGGAAAGGCTGATGGAAACGGCTGGTCTATTCATTGTTTTTCTACCTCTGAAACCGGTTTCATTTTTGTTCAAAAAAATTTTTAGTGCTACTTGGGGCCTCTTCGCGAGCAGGCCTTAACATTCAACGCAAATTCCCACGGGTCGACCCCCGCACAATCAGCTGCGCCGAAAAATCCAGCGTCCGCACCGCCCCGTCATCCCCGCGCAGCCGCTTGAGCAGGCACTCAAAAGCACTGGCGCCCATCTCGGTGGTCGGCTGCGCGAGGGCGGTAATGCCGCTGCCCACCAGCGGGTACCAATCCAGGTCATCGAGGGCAATCAAGCCCACGTCATCGAACAGGTTGCACTTGAGTTCACGCAACGCATGGGTGCTGGCGAGCGCGGCAATCCCGTTCGCGCAAAACAGTGCCTTCGGGCCGGGCCCAGGCGTGTCGAGGAAGGATTTCAATTGTGCGGTCAGTTCGCTGCCTGTTTCGATGTGCGTGCCGCGAAGCGCCGGGCGTTGCTCGATTTGTGCCTTGAAGCTGCTGACCCGCTCAATTCGCGAACTGGTGCCATCAAGCGGCTCAGTCACCAGCAATACATCGCAATAACCGCGTTCTTCAAGGTGGTTAAGGGCCATGTCGATGGCCTGCGGGTTGTTCAGCCCGACCATATCGCTTTCAAGGTGCTCCACCTTGCGATCCACCAGTACCAGGGGCATTTCCCGGTGCAGTTCGTGCAACTCGTCACGATGATGACCGAGGGTGTTCACGATCAAGCCTTCGATGTTGTACGAGCGCAGCAGGGCCAGGTGCTGGCGTTCTTGCTCGTCGTCGCGGTCGGTGTTGCACACCACCAGGCTATAGCCGTGCTGACGGCAGGCGGTTTCCACCCCGTGCATCACGGCAATTGAATAAGGGTTGCGGATATCGGCCACCAGCATGCCGATCAGGCGAGTGCGCCCGCGTTTCAGGCCACGGGCCATCTGGTTCGGGCGATAGCCGAGTTCGGCAATTGCCTGTTCGATGCGCTGGGCAATGGCATCGGAAAGCAGGGCGCGATCATCGCCAATGAACCGCGAAACGCTGGCCTTGGAGACCTTGGCGTGTTCGGCCACGTCGAGCATGGTCACGCGGCTGCGCTGGGCGGCGGAGAAATCGTTCACGGTCTGAAACCTTCTTATTGGATTTATAAGGTCGGGTGCTTCGTGAGATAGCACTGAAACCGGTTTCAGGAAACACCAAAAGCCAATTCGCCGTCAAGCCCCGGATGGTTGATTGTCGAACAATGAGCGACAAATGATATTGCATTTAACATAATATACATTATGCGTAATATCATACGCGGAGTTGGGAGCGCCTGGTGGTCAGATTCGAAGCCAGGCTCAGGCCTCGATCACTCTGCTGCAGTTCATGCCTGCACCTCAATCAGGTAATCCAGGACCGAACGGATCGTGAGAACCTTGCACCTTGAATAGCCAACCATATTGGCCAGAGTCCACCGCAGCTCCTCATCAGTACCGGATCGGAAAATTTCCAGCTGCTCGACTCATACGGATACCGGCTGTTGGTGAACACGTCGCGGTATCTCTCGAAGGAATCTTCCTGGCTGTCCAGGGCCAAGCCGCTACGAATCGGTTCGGGCATCGCATGGAACAACGTCAATAGATCGTGCTTATGCCGCGGCCAACGCTAGACGTCGAGTTTGTAGATCTCGCCGGATGTGCCTTGATGCTGGTCAGGCACGGAAATAAAGCTCTTGAGCAGGGTTTCCATGTCAATCGCCGCATCGACCTGGGCAACGTGCGGTAGGTTCTGCACATCCAGAATCTCAGCGGCTTTCAGGTAATTGTGAGCGCATTAAAGCATCCAGCTTGGAAAATGAGCCATTGCATACTCCTTTGAGTGGCCACCGCAGATGGCTGTAGCCCTTTATTTACGGGGCTTGTTACCGAATACACGTATGTTTGAAAGATACAGCACATATTTGGAAGATAGCGAATAAGGATGAGCTGCCTCTGGATCATCTGGTCAACTCCCCTCCTTCATTAATAACCAGAAATTATAACTAAACTAAATGGTTGTTTAGTTTAGCTAAGTTATAGGTCAGTATCGATGGTATTCGACTGGAGCTTCCACTCTTCCCCTCCCTCACTAATAGCCTTTAGACCGATCAACCACATTCAACAGGGGCATTCCCTCACGCTCTCTTCGGAGATTCTCAACTATCACTGCCACACCCCCCTCAATCTGCACATCGCTTGCAACATGAGGGGTCAGGAGCACTCGAGGGTGTTTCCAAAGTGGGTTGTCTTGAGAAGGAGGTTCTTGTACCAGGACATCCAGTATGGCTCCTCCCATACGGCCTTCATCCAACGCTGAAAGCAAAGCCGTTTCTATAACGTGGGCGCCACGCCCCACGTTAATCAGTCCAGCTCCATGAGGCAGGCAATCGAGCCTCGCAGCATTGAGTATCCCGTCTGTTTCGGGGGTCAGTGGCAACATGTTCACAAGGATATCGCACTGCCCTAAAAACGCCTCGAGTTCGTCCGGGCCGACGTAACAGTGGCCACCTGGCACCTCCTTCAAAGAGCGATTCCAGCCACTGAGCTGAAAACCTAATGGCTGAAGGCGATCAAGCGCGGCGCGTCCGAGATTGCCAACCCCCATGACACCAACACGCCGCTGTGAAGCATGCACGATTGGTCGAGGTCGCCAGCGACCACTTCGCTGGTCCTCTTGGTAAGCGAGGATTTCTCGATGCAAGGCAAGAACACCAAACAGAACATATTCGGCCATGATGTCAGCCATCGAGCTATCTACCAGCCGTATCAGCGACACGTTAGCAGGCAAACGGGCCAGATCGAACTGATCAACTCCAGCCCCGGCAGCGTAGAGGAGTCGAAGATTACCAAACTGCTCCGCAATGTCGGCAAGAGGCTCCCAAGCCAGGATGTAGTGCACCTCTGCCGGGTTACCGATATCAGGCCATTGGCGGAACTCTAGTTCAGGGGCGAGCGTTGACAGGCAATCTCGCCATTTCTGCGCATCGGCGGGGTCGGCCATATACAGGATGCACATAGAAAACTCCCTATTCGACTTTCAGATGCGCATAGCTATCAACGAAACGCTTAAATTTGTGTTTGCCACAAGTGTACGCTTCATACTTCGCGGGTAGCGCTTCACTCACACAGGTTGGCACAGGCTCAACAACTGCATCAAAATCCAAATCAATAAAGAAAGGAATTGAATAGCGCTCTAGACCGCTAGTATTTATGACGCGATGCATTGTCGAGGTGTAGCGATCGTTGGTGAGGGTTTGAACCAGATCACCAATGTTGACGATAAAAGTGCCTTCAACGGGTGGGGCAGTAACCCACTCCCCTGCACGGTTCTTGACTTGTAAACCGCCAACTGTGTCTTGAGACAGGACTGTCAGGAAGCCGTAATCCGTGTGAGCACCAATACCGATCTCTTCCAGGGAGACCTTTCCTATCTGAGGCGGATAACGCAAAACGCGCTGAATAGTGATGGGCTTGCGTTGGCGTTGTTCAAAATAATTTTGCGGCAAATCCAGACTCAGCGCGATGCCGCCGATGAGCGTTCTCGCAAGCGCCAATACAGCTGAATGATAAGCCTCGGCAACCGTGTCGAATTGCGGCAACCCGGCCGGCATTTGATTAGGGCCAAAAAACGGAGAAACTTCATCGTAATGGGCGCCGTAATCAAAGCACTCTTTGAAATCGCGCGTATTGGCTGGATCTACGTTTTCCGCATACATCGGGATGTAACCACGTAGCGTAAGCCCAGAGTTCACGATATTAAGTGAGTTCTTCTCGTCGGCTGGAAGCTTGAAAAAAAGTTTGGTGAGCCTGTACATCTCGTCTATCAGTTGCTGCGAAACACCATGGTTTTTTATATAAAAAAACCCCACCTTTTCGCACGCTTCACCTATCTGGCTTGCCACCCGCAGCGGATTTTCGCCGTTTATGAGTGGCGAAATATCTATGACCGGGATTTCAGTGAAGGCAGTTTGTTTGCTGGCCAAACGAATATCAAATAACTCAGTCACGCTTCTCTCCTTTCTAAATGGATGACAGACGCGGACGAGCGACATTCGTCCTTGTTTGGGCGGATGTTAATCCTGGTTTTTTTGGCACGCAAGCAAAATGTACACTTGTGTCACCAATCGTTGACACAGGTGTACATTTATCCTAATTTTAAGTCACCGAGCCTGATGAAGCCCACTTTGGAGCGCACCACGATGTCCAGCGATCCCTTGCTGCAACCCTATAAAATCAAAAACCTGACCCTCAGAAACCGGATCATGACCACCTCCCATGAACCGGCCTACCCTGTGGACGGTATGCCCAAGGATCTCTATCGCGCCTACCACGTGGAGCGCGCCAAAGCCGGTGTCGCCCTGACCATGACCGCCGGTTCCGCTGCCGTATCCCGAGACAGCCCGCCGGTGTTCAACAATGTGCTTGCCTACAAGGACGAAGTAGTCGGATGGTTGAAGGACCTGACCGATGAATGCCACGAACATGGCGCGGCAGTGATGATCCAGTTGACTCACCTGGGCCGTCGCACCCGCTGGGACAAGGCCGATTGGTTGCCGGTGGTGTCGCCGTCACACCGCCGCGAGGCGTCGCATCGCTCCTTCCCGAAGAAAATGGAGGAGTGGGACATCGAGCGGATCATCAAGGACTATGTAGACGCCGCGGAGCGCATGAAGGCGGCAGGTCTCGATGGCCTGGAGCTTCAGGCTTACGGGCATTTGATGGATCAGTTCTGGTCGCCGTTGACCAATGACCTCGACGGCCCTTACGGCGGGTCGCTGGAAAACCGCATGCGCTTTACCTTCGACATCCTGCGTGGCATCCGCCAGCGGGTAGGCGAAGATTTTCTGCTGGGAGTTCGCTACACCGGTGATGAAGAACTGCCCGGCGGCTTCACTGCCAGCGAGGGCATGCAGGTTTCTCACATGCTCAAGGACAGCGGACTGGTCGACTTCCTGAACGTCGTACGCGGTCACATCGATACGGATGCAGGGCTGACCGATGTCATCCCGATTCAGGGTATGCGCAACTCGCCCCATCTCGACTTCGCTGGCGAGATCCGCTCGTCTACGGGCTTTCCGACCTTCCACGCGGCGAAGATTCCCGACGTGGCCACCGCGCGCTACGCGATCGCCTCGGGCAAAGTGGACATGGTGGGCATGACCCGCGCGCATATGACCGATCCGCACATCGTGCGCAAAATCATCGAGAAGCGCGAAGAAGACATTCGCCCTTGCGTGGGCGCCAACTATTGCCTGGATCGCATCTATCAGGGCGGCGCGGCCTACTGCATCCACAACGCCGCGACGGGGCGGGAAACCACCATGCCTCATGACATTCCCAAAGCCGCGGTCAAGCGCAAGGTGTTGGTAGTCGGAACCGGCCCTGCCGGGCTGGAAGCGGCGCGGGTCGCCGGTGAGCGCGGCCATGACGTGACGGTGCTTGAAGCGGCTGATCAACCTGGTGGGCAAATTCGTCTGACTGCGCTGAGCGAGCGTCGTCGCGAGATGATCAGCATCATTGATTGGCGGATGGCACAATGCGAACGGCTGGGGGTGAAGTTTCACTTCAATACCTGGGCCGAAGCCGACACTGTGCAAGCCTTCGAGCCAGACGTGGTTATCGTCGCGACCGGCGGCCTGCCGGATACCGAGGTGCTCAGCAAAGGCAACGAACTCGTGGTTTCAACCTGGGACATCATTTCTGGCGACATCAAGCCCGGTCGCAACGTACTGATCTTCGACGATGCGGGGGATCATGCTGCCCTGCAGGCTGCCGAGGTCATCGCGCAAAGCGGTGCGAGAGTCGAAATCGTCACCCCTGACCGCTCGTTTGCACCTGAAGTCATGGCCATGAACCTGGTGCCCTACATGCGCAGCCTGCAGGATCTGGACGTCACCTTCACCGTGACCTACCGGGTCGATACAGTGGAAAAACGTGATGGCGGGCTCGTTGCAACCTTTGGCAGCGATTACGGACAGGTTCACAAGCAGCGCGTGGTCGATCAGGTGGTCGTCAACCACGGCACCCTTCCGCTGGATGACTTGTACTTCGAGCTGCGTCCTCTCTCCACCAATGGCGGCGCGGTAGAGCAGCATGACCTGATCGCTGGCACGGCACAGAACATCGTCACCCATCCCGAAGGACGCTTCCAACTGTTCCGGATCGGCGACGCCGTGTCTGCTCGCAACACTCACGCGGCCATCTACGACGCTTTGCGCCTGGTGAAAGAAATCTGAACCCCTGGCACGTCTGGTGCGGTCAAGGGACGCACGGAGCTTCCCATGACGCCTTCGGCAGTGAAGGCCCTTCACGGCCCTTCACTGTTATCCCCTGCCCTGCTACATTCCCCGCCGCGCAACCTCAGCGCCTGCATTGACTGCCCGCCCCACAATGCAGTCGATGCCCTGATCGGCCATCGACTGCAGCGCTGCTGCCGTCACGCCACGGTAAGCCATCAACGACTCAATCATTTGCCGCGGATCGCGGCTGGCAAGCATCTGGCCGCCCCCCACCACCACGCCTTGTGCAGCGCGCTGTGCGATGGCAAGGGGAATTCCCGCTGCCACCGCCTGATTAGTCAGTGCCATTTGCAACATTGCCGGAAAGGCCGGCCCAGTCCCGGACAAGGCGCTGAGGTAATCAATACAGTCCTCATCAGGCACTTCGTCCGCTGAACCTACGCACTCGAACAGTCGTTGCACCCACTGGCGGTCGCATTCAACAAGGTTTCCGGCACAGTACCAGGGCGTAAACGACTGCCTGATTTCCACGGCCGCATTCGGCATGGCCCGCACCACTGCATCCGCACCGGTGGCCGCGCTGATGGATGCCGCCGGAACTCCGGCCATCAGGGAAATCACCCGCTTGCCGCGGGCGTTGATCTGCAGTTCACGAAACTGCTCCGGTCGGATGGACAGCACGACAATATCGCTGAGGTCCACCAACTGCTGGTTGTCAGCCAGCAGTCTCACGCCTGGCTCGAAGGGACTGACGCCGGAGCGGTTCGAGATCAATAAGCGGTCAGGCCCGATGACCCCGCTATCGAGCAGCGCCTGGGCGATTGCGCGCCCGAGCCAGCCGGTACCTCCGATGATGCCCAGAGTTCTATTCTCCATCGGCAGTCGACTCCTCGAATGTATCGACCAAGGGAACGAAAACGCCGGGCTCTTTTTCCGCGTAGCCGAACTTTCCATAAAAGCGGTCCAGCTCTCGCCGCTTAGGTACTTTGCCGGTGAACACACTCACGTACTGAGGAATCCGTCGAAATCTAACGACGATATCTTCACTGGTTTTCATGGAGATGTAGCCAATCTGCGTGAGGTAGATCGTCCTGGCCCGAACGTCGGCACCCTCGCCGTCGTAGCCAAACCGTCGGAACATCGCGGCCAGGGCATTCATCCGAGCCTCATCGGCCAAAGCGATTTCAGCAGTGACCTCGTCCGATTGCAGCGCCCAACTGCGCACGGCAAATTCGAACTGCGAGTCGAACAGTTCAGGGTTCACCCAGCATTCGAAGACGTTGAGAATCGCTTCGGAAATACTTTCTGCGTAACTCTCGCATTGGCTGACCATACCGCCGGTGTTCTTGTCCCGCCATCGAGCCAGGAGTGCCGCGAGCAGCTGTTCGCGATCTTCATAGAACCAGTAAAAGCTGGTACGGGACAAATTCAAGCGTTTGGCCAGCGGCATCACCCGCACAGCATCAACACCCGACTCCTTCAGGGCATCATAGGCGGCGTCCAGCCAACCATCGACGGAGCCTCGCCAGCCGGCGTCCTGCGCTTTGGTTTTCGCCCTTCCTGTCTGTGACATTCGGGTGCACCTTTATTTGAAAATTCTTCGACACTGTACACCCCAGGATCTTTGGCGTACACGGCATGTACAGGGGCGTACATTTTCGAGACGATCAATCGCCAAATCAATAGAGCACGCCATCAATGACCCGAATCAATTAATTTTTTGAAAAAGTGCGGACACTTTTATCAAGACTTCGCCGACACCAGAAAAACTATCGAGTCAGAAATTTCAGGATAACGCCACGTTATCTTTGGCCCTGTAAAAAAGTTGCTGGACGCTGCGATCCATTGAAATTAAATAATGACTCCGCCAAAAACTTACCAGGTAGGTTGTCCTATGAAATTCAATAATAAAGTGGTGGTCATTACGGGCGCTGCCGGAGGTGTCGGACAGGCGTTAGGATTATTGTTCGCCCGAGAAGGCGCAAAGCTTGTTTTATCTGATCTTGACGAAGCCGGTTGCAAATCAATCTTAGCCAAAGTTCGTGACCTGGGCGCGGAAGTACTCTATGTGGCAGGCGATTTACGCCGAAAAGAATATTGCGAAGCGATTGTCCAAACGGCCGTCGATGTTTTTTCGGGGATCGATATCGTATTGAACAATGCGGGCATCATTCCCCGTGGCACGATAGAGGAAACCACTGACGACATGTGGTTCGACGCCATGGGCGTAAACCTGAATGCGGTGTTCTTCATCTGCCGTGCCGCGATACCGCACATGAAAAATCGCCCGGGCGCCGCAATCGTCAACACATCATCTGTCTGGGGAATTTATCCAGGCCCCGCCCACGTGGCGTATTGCACAAGCAAAGGGGCCGTTGCGGCTTTAACCAAAAATCTGGGCCGCGATTGCGCCCCTTTGGGCATCCGTGTCAACGCCGTGTGCCCGCACGAAATCAATACCCCGATGATACGCAGCGGCTTTGAACGTCGCGGCCTGGATCCGGACAAAGCCGTGCAAGAGCTAAACAAGAGCGTCCCACTAGGCCGTATCGCCGAGCCCGAAGACATTGCGGATGTCATCGCATTTCTGGCGTCCGACGAGGCCAGGTACATCGCCGGTGAAACGGTAGAAGTCACAGGCGCCAAGCCGGTGTCCGGCTAAGGAGAGGTAGCGATGCTCAACGGTAAAAATGTAGTGGTGACCGGGGGCGGCAGAGGGATTGGCCGAGGCATCACCGAACAATTGCTTGAGGCGGGAGCTACTGTGTTGATCGCTCAGCGTCAGGCACTGGACGTCGACTTGCAAAGTCACCCTCAGGTCTATTTCGTCGAGGCAGATCTCGCTTCGGTGGAGTCTCCAGGTTTGATCGCGCAAATAGCCCGGGAGCAGCTCGGCGGAGTCGATGTCCTGGTGAATAATGCGGGGTTCATGTTCGAGAAATCGATTGATGAGATGACCGAGCAGGACTGGGATCGCATGATGGCTGTCAATCTGCGGGCACCAGCGTTCTTGTGCAAGGCGTTGGTGCCTCAGATGCGTCAGCGAGGCGGTGGCAGCATCATCAACATCGGGTCGATCGAAGGGATAGGCGCCAACCCTGAACATGCCGCGTACTGTGCCTCCAAGGCTGGCATCCATGGGCTGACCCGAGCCTTGGCAGTCGATCTCGGACGGGACGGCATTCGCTGCAATGCCATTGCTCCAGGGTGGATAAACTCCGAGTTGAGTGATGCATATCTCGCCGCTCAAGCTGATCCGCATGCGGCGCGCCAGGCACTCCAGCGTCTTCACCCGGTCGGACGTACCGGATTGCCGGCGGATGTTGGCGGGACAGTCGTTTTCCTCGCTTCGCAGTCATCGGCCTTCATTACCGGACAGGTGCTCGTGGTGGATGGGGGGCGCACAGCGAAACTGCCACTGCCGTTTTGATCGAATCAGCCTGACAACCTGACTTGCAACGGAGGGAGTCACTTACTCTCCTCCGCTGCAAAATTTCGTGACGGGCACGTATTGATTGCTTGGGCGCTTTGTTCTCTATCAGGCAATTGCCACCATCGACCACCAGCAATTCACCGGTAATGTAACTGGACTCCGGTGACGCCAGGAGCGTAACGGCAGCAGCCAGTTCCCCTGGGCGACCTGCCCTGCCAACCGGGACATACTTCGCTGCATTCTCTTCCTCTGGAGTGTTCACGCCTTGGCTTTAATCGCATACAGCCCACCGATAATAACCAACGCTGCTCCGACAACTACCCATGTGTCGGGGTGCTCGGCAAAGACGATCACACCAATCAAAGTGGCGAACACCAGAAGCGCATAGTTGAAAGGTTGCAGGGTAGAAGCGGTTGCGTATTTCAGTGCTTGAATGAACAGAATCTGAGCGACTACGCCCGTCAATGACAGGATCCCCATCAAGAGGCCCTGGACCGGAGTCGGAGAAACCCATGCGGGTAGCCCCGCAAATGTGACTGTCAGGGCACCCACACTTGCCATAAAGAGCATGTTCGTAGCAAAGGCGTCGTGCTGGCTAATCCGGCGCGTCAGTACGTTGAACACCGCGAATGCTAAAGCAGCCAGCAGGGGAATCAGCGCCGCGAGTTCAAAAACGCCCGCGCCTGGTCGAAGGATGATCAGTGTCCCGGTGAACCCTATGGCGGCGGCAATCCAGCGCCGCAGACCTATGAACTCCCCAAGCACGGCCCCCGCCAATGCCAGTGCCATCAGCGGAAATACGGCATAGAGCGCATGCATTTCGGCCAGGCCCAAATATCGTAGCCCCACTGCAAACAGTATGGTTTCACCCACGGCTAACAGCGCTCGAATGATTTGGAGCCAAGGGTGCTTACTGCGAAAAGACTCTTTGCCCCTACCTTGGCAGGCGGCATATCCGAGGGCAAAAACGACAAACACCCAATAGCGCACCATGACCAGTTGGGCAACCGGGAAGTCTTTGACAAGCACCTTGGTTAGTCCGTCCTGGCTCGCAAAGATAAGCATTGAAAGCAGGCATAAAAAAATCCCGAGTTGAGGCCTTGCGACGCCAGCACCAGCAGCAACGGTGGGCGCAGCATTTTTTGTTTGGTCGCACTTCAATCGCAACTCGGTCATGCCCTCCTCCCTTAACTTTTTGCGACAGCCCGGTTTTTACTTCACCAACCGCGTTTCTCTCGAAGGCCGGTAACCGAAGTACGAGCTGTAGCATTTACTGAAATGGCTCGGTGAAACAAAGCCGCACGCGACCAGCACGTCAACCTGAGACAGCTCTGTGTGCTGAAGTAATCGCCGTGCTTCGGTAATGCGCAATTCCAGGTAATACCGTTGCGGCGTGGTACCCAGTTGCTCTTTGAACAAGCGCTCTATTTGTCGACGGGAACGACCGGCATAGACCGCAAGTTGGTCCATTTGCAACGGTTCTTCCAGGTTGGCATCCATCAGTTTGACCACCTCTTTGAGGGGGGCACTCAACGAGATGTTCTGTGTCGGTTTGATACGCCGATACCGCGACTCTTCGAAAGACAGAATGTCTTCGATGCCCTCGACAAGTGCCTTGCCGTGCAGCCCTTTGATCCACTCGAGAGCCATATGATAGGCACCCGCCGGACTCGAAGCCGTGAGCCGGTCTCGATCCATGACAAATGCTTCACTGGTGACATGCGTGACTTTTGAAATTTCTGCGAGCGCGGGTCGGTGTTCGGGATGAATCGCACAACGATATCCCTCAAGCAAACCTGACACGCCCAAAAACCACGCCCCATTCCACAGCCCGGCCAGGGTGATACCCAGTTCCGATGCCGTTTTAAGGATGCTGATCAGCTCGTGATTGACTTTGAGTTCGGTGCGATAGCCGCCGCATATGACCAGCAAATCAAGGTCTTTGAGTGCTGCCACGTCCAAACGCGCATCCGGTCGAATGACCAGGCCAAGGTCGCTGGTAACCTCTCCATCCTGCACCCCGAAGGTTCGTGAAGAGAACAACGCCGGACGCAAAAGGTTGGCAGTGACAATCGTATCGAGCGCTTGCGTAAATGCAGGCAACGAGAAGTGCTCGAGCAGTAAAAATCCTGCCCGGGCATGGGCCGTCGACTCACTCCGGGTCTCTTCCACATAGCGCAGGTTTTTACCTTTCATACACCCGCTGAAGTCTCGTCGTTCGATCACTTTAAGCCTCGCTTGTTTACACTGACGAACGTCGCCGACGTTCAGCCGCCCCCTTCAAAGGAGTTTACTGGGCGAGTGACGCTGCAACGCGCCCCGTGACAGTCGATCCAACAGCAGCGCAATAGCGACAATGGCCAGGCCTGCTCGAAGGCCCAATCCCATCTCCATCCTCGAGAGGCCACGAGTCACTTCAGCCCCCAGACCGCCCGCCCCCACCAAACCTGCCAGCACCACCATCGCCAACGACATGAGGATACATTGGTTCAGGCCTACCAACAGCGTGGGAGCGGCAGTCGGCAGTTCAATTTTGAACAGAATGTCTTTAGGTGAAGCACCGGACGCCTGGCCCAACTCAAGGAGATCCTTGGGCAGCTGCTTGAAGGCCAGGGTCGTCAATCTGAGCATCGGCGGGATGCCGTAAACAATCGTTGCGATGATCGCGGGCACCCGTCCCAAGCTGAACAGCATCACGGCGGGGATCAGGTATACCCAGGGCGGCACCGTTTGCATGATGTTCAGAATCGGCAGCAACGCTTCATCTACACGCTTCACCCGGGCGGCCAGAACCCCCAGCGGGAAAGCGATGGCGACAGAGATCAGGACCGACACGCTGACCAGCGCAATCGTCTGGATGGACGCGACCCAAAGGCCAGCGAACAAACAGAAAGTCAACATCACCGCAGCGAAAACAGCGACTCGTTTATTGGCAAAAAAGAACGCCGCAACGACGACAATACCGATGAATAAGTACGGATGGGGAGCAAGCAGCGCCCCCTCCACTGCACCGAGTACCGCCTCAATGACCTGACTTATCCCTTTGAACAATCCATGTAAATTAGTGTTCAGCCAATCAACGGCGGGAGCCAGGTAATCGCCTGGAGAAAATTGAATGTGCGTTGTCATTGGGAAGCCCTCACCCGCGCCTGTGCAGCACTCTGCGCCAGACGATCCAGGATCATGGTCAGGATAACGATAGCGATGGCCGCGTTGATCGACTTGGCGATATCCAACGTACGGATGGAACCGTAAATCGCCTCGCCCAAACCGCCCGAACCCACAATGCCGGCGATGACGACCATACCGAACGCCATCATCAAGCTTTGGTTGACACCGGCCATGATGCTGGGCATGGCGAACGGTAAGCGGATCTTGAAAAACATCTGGATTCCAGTCACGCCGCTGGCATCTCCCAACTCGATGAACTCCTTGGGTGTCATGCGAATACCCAGGGAGGTCAGTCGTAGCGCAGGGGGAAGCGCGACGATAAAAGTCGCCAACAGCGCCGTGGCAGGGCCGTAGCCGAGCAGTGCAATGGCCGGTAGCAGGTAGATGTAGGGCGGCATCGTCTGGATCAAATCCAGACAAGGATCAACCACGCGATCAAAGGCCGGCGCCAGACCGGCAATGACCCCCAGCGGAATGGCGACAACCAGTGCCAGGACAGTTGCTGTGAGCACCAGGGCAAGCGTGCTGACTGTCTCTGGCCACAAGCCGATGACGTCGCAAAACAACAGGGCCAAACCTGCAAGAATTGCAAAGCGAACGCCAGCCAGACGCCAGCCAATCAACGCCATGACAATCGCTACAACGTAGTGCGGTGGATAGGCGACACACCACAGCACACCTTCGTAAATGCCCTTCAGCACCGCATTGACGGCATCGAACACGAACTCGCCATTATCTGAAAGCCATTCCAGTCCTGTATCAATGGATGCATCGAACTGACTGGAAAAATCCGGCATGCTCATGCGGACGCCTCCATCGCGTTGGCCGTAGCTACGGGCGCCAACTCGTTGGGAATACCTTGAACGCCACGCAGCAGATCACGAGGCGTGATGATCCCGACCACTGTTCCGTTATCGACCACGGCAAGCCCGTCCCGCCTGGACTTCATCGTCAAGCTGATAAGCTCATCGATATCGGCGTCAAGCGAGGTTTGGATGAGCCGGGAAATATCGCAAGTCGGCTGTGCAGCCTTGTAGGCCTGGACAGACGTCATGACCGAGTGAGCCTTGACCAGATGCAATCGGGAAATGCCGGCGACGAATTCCGCCACGTAGTCGTCAGCCGGGTTGAGCACGATTTCCTCGGCGGTGCCAACCTGAATGATGGCGCCATCCTTCATGATTGCAATGCGGTCACCGATGCGGATGGCCTCGTCCAGGTCGTGTGTAATAAACACCGCGGACTTGCCCAGCTCCTTGGTCAGCAGGCGGAACTCATCCTGCAACTGTCGGCGAATCAGCGGATCAAGCGCGCTGAACGGCTCATCCATCAAAATTATTTCTGGGTCAGCTGTGAGTGCACGCGCCAGTCCGACCCGTTGTTGCATGCCGCCTGACAGTTCGCCTGGATAGCGTGAAGTCCACTCGCTCAATCCAACCTTTGTCAGCGCCTGCTCGGCCACTTTGTAACGTGCAGCCTTGCCCACGCCCTGGACTTCCAGGCCAAACGCGGTGTTCTCAAGAACCGTACGGTTAGGCAGCAAGGCAACGCTTTGAAAGACCATACCGATGTGACGCGCCCTCACCTCTCGCAGTTGTGCCGGCGACAAGGATGAAACGTCCTTGCCTTTGACCAGCACCTTCCCCGAGCTTGGGGTGATCAGCTTGTTCAGCAACCTTATAAGGGTGGATTTGCCACTGCCGGACAAACCCATGATGCAAAAAATTTCCCCCCGGCGAACCTGGAGACTGACATCGGAAACCCCGACCACACAGCCATGGTTTTGCAGGATCCGGGTCTTTGAAAGACCCTGCTGGACAACCGCGTCCATGGCTGCAGGTGCATTTTTACCGAAGATTTTCCAAACCGACTGGCAATCTATCAGCACTTCGTCAGAATTAATTGTGGCCATTGTCATTTCGCAATCCATCGAACCAGTTGTTTGCTGGTTTTTTAATTAATCAAAGGGCGGCAGTGGCAAACAAACCAAACTTAATAGTTCTTGATATTTCCCCAACGATTTACAAGATCTGTATGACCATCAATCCAACCCTTGATAGCCTCGTCCATGGTCTTGCCATCCTTGACTTCGGCATTCATCGCGGTGATGTCCGTGATAGGCACATAAACACTGGCCATCAGTTCACGCGCACGCGGATTGGCTTCAGCGAAGCCTTTGTGTCCAATCCAGTAATAACCCTGCAACGGCGGGAAGACCCCTTTTGGATCTTTCAAGAATTTGAGATCAAATTTCCTGGTCATCCAGGAAGGATCCCAGACGGTTACCGCCACCCATTCTTTTCGGTCGACTGCCGACTTTAAAGCCGCGGTCATGGCCGAAGTACTGCCCTCGACCAGCTTGAGCTTGATGTCGTACGCTTTGACCACGTTGTTCGCGTCACTCATCAAACCCGAACCTGGTTCGATGCCAATGATTCTGTTCCCCAGTTTGTCCGCGTTTGCATTCAGCTGTTCGATGGAGTCGATGTCTACGTAACCGGGTACTGCCATGCCCTGATAAAGACCAAAGGAGACCGGTGACAGCTTCTCGATTTTGTTCTTGTTCTTTTTCCAATAATCGGCGGCGGCGTAATCAATCTGGGAGGCCAATACCTGAATATCCCCTTTGCTGAGTGCAGCGTAAGCGATACCCCACTCGGAAAACTCCACGACTTTTACGGTATACCCAGCGTTCTCAAGTACCTTCTTGGTAATGCCGGTAATGGGCACCAAATCCTCCCAAGACATGGTCCCCATTACTATGTTTTTTTCTTCAGCGTGTGCCTGCAAACTCATCATGCCCACAAACGCGAGCGCGCAGAATGCCTTCCAAATATTCTTCATGGATTGTTCCGTTCTTATTAGTGACTTATTAAACGGCCTTTATAGGAAAAGCCGACAACTTAAACTTGCTAACCTTCTCGCCCGGCCCAAAACTCATGCCAACGAATGACCGAACTGACGCCCAGCTTCGTTATTATTTGGGGGGGGAGCCTGCTGGGTCCTGGCGCGTGACTGAAACTATCCAGAAAATCAGAACGTATACCCGAAGCCAATTCCGCTGCCATTACACCTGCCAGCGTGCTCTTGACCGTTCCCAACCCATTTTCGCAGCAAGCCGAATACAGGTTTTCTTCGATCTCGCCAAATGCAGCGGCGCTGTTACGACTCAAACACAGACGGCCGGCCCAACTGAACTCCAACGCAGTGGATTTCAATTCGGGAAAGCGTGCATCCAGAGACTGTCGCTGTTCTTTGGCAACCGCAGCCACACGCTCTGGGGTGACCTGGATACTCGGGTCATAGGTGAATTTTGTCCGGATGACGATACGCGAGAGACCGTCCGTAGAGATTTTACGAACAGTCGCTCCCATTGGATCAGCTGGCAACAATGCCCACTTGGCTCTACCCGGCACGTCTTTCTTGAATGCATCATCACTGTACGCAGCCGTCATGGAGGCGTAAGTGAAGACGTGCAACAGGCGTCCTTGATAATGTCCAAAGTCCTCAATGTGCCCGTTAACCCCCAGGATGACCTTGGGTGCGTGCACCGTCCCGTTATGAGATCGAGCGCTCCAACCGCTTCCCTGCTTGGTCAATTCAATAATCGGAGAGCGTTCGAACAGCGTGATTTTCCCTTCGAGCCCTGCTGCCAGGTCCCTAATGTATTGAGCGGGTTGAATCAACACTGCGCCGGGTGTGTAGATCCCACCGTGGTAATAGGTGGACCCGGTGATTTCGCGCATTTGCGCGGCATCAAACATCTCGAACTTTTCGCCGATGCGCTCAAGGGACTGTGCGTAATTGACGTTCAGCTTCAATCCCCGCTCAGTGGCGGCCGCGTTGATCTTCCCTGATGGGTCAAAGGTGTTTGTGGACATGCCGTACTCGCGTGCGGCTTGCGCGGCAAACTCAATCGCAAAACGATTTTGCGTGATTTCCAGCGCCGTTGCAGACTCACTCGCCACGGAGTATTCCCCGGACGACAGACTGTGCGGCACATCGATCATGAAGCCAGAGTTCCTGCCTGCCGGCCCCTTGGCGACTTCATGAGCATCGACCACAACAATGCTGTCACCGGGGTGTAACTGTGAAAGTCTGCGAGCGGCGGACAAGCCGGCAAAACCGGCACCGATAATCAGCCAGTCCGCCGTCACGTTTCCATCAAGCATGCGGACAGGCGCAGTGCGTGCGGAAATCGCCTCCCAACCCGAAACCCCAGTATCTACCGGCAGGCGCTTGATGGTATGGGTGCTCATTTTTCGGTCTCTTCATCCGACCGATCAGACACATCGATCCAGATTGTTTTGATTTCGGTGTACTGGTCATGGGCAAAAATGGATTTGTCCCGACCACCGAAGCCCGACTCCTTGTAGCCGCCGAATGGCGTCGAAGCATCGCCCTCACCAAAGCAGTTCACGGTGACGATGCCGGCGCGAATCTCACGCGACAACTTGATCGCCCGGCGCAGACTGGCGGTGTATACCGAGGCGGCCAGGCCGTAGACCGTGTCATTGGCCAGGGCAATGGCTTCGGAAATCGAATGAAAGGTGGTGACCGAAAGAATCGGGCCGAAGATCTCTTCCTGGAACAGCCGACTGTCTCGATCGACACCGTCAATCACTGTCGGCTCTACGAAGGCACCGTCTTTCGTCGCGCCGCCGTACACAACTTCAAGCTTTGCGGCGGTGGCGTGCTCAAGGTACGACTTCACTTTGGCGAAATGCTCTGGGCTGACCAGCGACCCTACGCGGTTTTCCGGATCGAGTGGGTCACCCATTTTCCATTCGCGGATGTAGGCGCCCATGCGCTCCAGCAGTTCGTCCTTAACAGACGCATGGACGATCAGACGTGAGGTCGCGGAGCAATTTTCACCCATGTTCCAGAACGCGCCATTGACGACATGCTGAGCAACGAGATCCAGGTCTTGCGCATCGTCCATCACCACGGCCGGGTTTTTCCCGCCGCACTCAAGGACGATGCGCTTGAGGTTCGAATCGGCGGCGTAATGCAGGAAGCGGCGGCCGGTCGCAGTGGAGCCGGTGAAGCTCACCATGTCGACATCGTGATGCAAACCGATCGGCTCACCGACGTCTTTGCCCGTGCCGGTCACAATGTTGAGGACACCAGCGGGTATACCGGCTTCAAACGCCAGCTGAGCGACACGCAACGTGGTCAGCGAGGTTTGTTCAGCAGGTTTGACGATGACCGAACAGCCCGCAGCGAGCGCCGGGCCGATTTTCCAGGCCAGCATCAGCAGCGGGAAGTTCCAGGGCAATACGCAGCCCACCACGCCGATCGGCTCCCGGACCACCATGGTCAGCGCGTCGCTGCCCACCGGGGCGGTGTTGTCATAAATCTTGTCGATCAGTTCTGCGTGCCAGCGGATCGTGTGGATGGTGTCCGGGATGTCGACCAACTGACATTCACTGACAGGTTTGCCGCTATCGAGACTTTCGAGGACGGCCAGTTCGTGTTGATGGTTTTCAAGCAGGTTTGCAAACTTCAACAGAACCGCTTTGCGCTCCCGAGGAGAAACAGATCTCCAGCGTCCATCCTCAAAGGCCTCTTTGGCATTGCTCACCGCAAAGTCGACATCCTCGGACGAACAGGCGGCGACGTCAGTCAAAAACTCACCTGTCGCCGGATTGTTCGTGGCGAAGGTTTTGCCAGAGATCGCGGGCTTGAACGCGCCATTGATGAACGCCTTGGATGGCAGCGAAATGTCTTTGGCCAGAGCGGCATATTCGGCCTTGCTCAGAAGATCACCCATGGCTGGCTCCCGAAGAAATGTTGGCTACGTTACGTTTGAGTTCAGTAATGAGCGACGCGAAACTCTGCTTTTCGTCCGCTTCAAGTGGCTGCAATGGCAGGCGCACGTTACCGACTTTCAATCCGGCAACTTCACAGCCGTACTTGATCGACTGCACGAACTTGCCACCGTCCAGGGCATTCATCAGCGGCATCATTGCCGACATGATTTGACGGCCTTTGTCGAAGTTCTTTTCGATCACGCAGGCTTCATAAAGCGCTACGTGTTCCCTGGGCAGGAAGTTGGAGCCTGCGCACACCCAACTGCGGGCGCCCCAGGCAAAAAACTCGAGGGCCTGGTCGTCCCATCCGCAGGACAAAGCGATGTTGGGGAACTGCCGGGCCAGCATATGCACCTGACCCATGTCGCCGGAACTTTCCTTGATGGCGACGACGTTTTTCGATTGGCTGACACGCGTGAAATACTCTTCATCCATCGAAACGCACATGCGCCCCGGATAGTTGTAAAGCATGATCGGCAAGTCCGCTGCGCGATCGATAGTGAGCGCGTGAATCGCGTTTTCCTGTGAGGTTGGCAGCGCGTAAGGCGGGGACGTGACGAGAATGGCGTCCGCTTTGATCGATTTGGCATCCTTGGCGTACTGAACCGCATCTTCGGTACGAATCGCCCCGGTGCTGACGATCAGTTGCACCCGAGTGCCGATCACATCTTTGGCGTAGGCCGCCAACTCGGTGCGTTCTTCCGACGTCTGCGCATAATACTCGCCGGTCGACCCGCCGATAATAATGCCGTGCACCTTCGCCTCAATCAGCGACTCCAAAACTTGGGAGTACACATCCCAGTCAACCTCCCCATCAGAGTTATAAGGAGTTACTGCTGGCGTATAAATACCTTCAAATTTCAAGATAAATGCTCCGAATGCGAGTTAGGTGGAAGGTCAATGAACGCGTCAGCTTTGATACCTTGAGGCGCGATAAAAACCTCCATGTTTTCACGGGACAGTTCCCAAGACTCAAACACGAGATCGCCAGAGGTTGTTTTACTGACTAAGTACCGTTAGCTGTTGAATCCAGACTGGCATGGGGCAATAGAGTGGTCAATAGCGTGTCTTCCTCGCGCAGACATCTTTAAAGCGATATAGCGCACAGCGTCGAAAATTATTTATTCATTAAATTCAATAGGTTACGAATATCATCTTAAAGCTACGCTATCGATCGATAACATTTGTTTATGCATTGATAAGCGTAAAAGTTTCTTGTTGGGGTGTGATTGCAGACGTAGTCTTTACAACAGCGATATTTTACCGGCGAAATGGCGTTACCCAATATCTAGATTGATGCAAACAATGGTCTTTCGTCGTCCCTTTGGTATTTTGGAGTGTGTTGACCGTGAGCACTAAATCGGCAGTTTCAAATCTTGTTGCGCAGCGCAAGCCTGACCATGCGCTGCCAGGTGCCCTTTATAGCGATCCAGACGTTTACAGGCAGGATCTGGAACAGATCTGGCACAAAAGCTGGATCTTCGCCGGGCACACATTTGAGCTGGAGAAGTCGGGTCAGTACCTGTCGCTGCAAATCGGCGATTATCCTGTCGCTATCGTGCGCGGCGCAGACAAACAGATTCGGGCCTTCCACAACGCCTGCCGTCATCGCGGTTCAAAGGTGTGCCCGCAAGCCAGCGGCAAGGTAGCCAAGCTGGTGTGCCCTTACCACAAATGGACCTTCGAGCTGGACGGCAGACTGCTGTTCGCCGGGAATATGGGGGAGGATTTCGACAAGTCTCAACATGGGTTGAAGTCCGTGCATTGTGAGGTCGTCGAAACGTACATTTATGTGTGCGTCGCTGATGTGGCACCTGACTTTTCGTCATTCAGAAAGTCTCTGACGCCCTTCGTTGCGCCTCATAACCTGGACGACTGCAAAGTCGCGTTTGAGTCGAACATCATCGAGAAAGGCAACTGGAAACTGGTTTTCGAGAACAACCGCGAGTGTTACCACTGCGATTTTACTCACCCGGAATTGATGCACTCATTCGTTGACAACCCATCAGTGGGTGGCGCCGGCGGCGATGAGGATCTTGAACTCAAAGAGCATTGGGATCGTTGCGAAGCGGCAGGCCTGCCCAGCCGATTGGTCATGGACGAAGACGGTCGCTTCCGCATGACGCGCATCCCCCTTTTTTCCGGTGCCGTCAGCTACACAATGGATGGTAAGCCCGCGGTTGCCGGTCGTTTGGACACGACCGGTGAAGCCAACATCGGTGCGCTGCTGTATTTCAACTACCCATCGACCTGGAACCACTTTCTGGGCGATCACGCGCTGAGCTTCCGCGTTCTGCCCATCGGTCCGGGCGAGACGATGGTCACTACAAAATGGATCGTCAAGAAGGATGCGCAGGAAGGTGTCGACTACGACATCGATCGCCTGACCAAGGTTTGGCTTGCAACCAATGACCAGGATCGCACCCTGGTTGAAGGCGCACAGGTCGGCGTCAGCTCTCCTGCTTACGAGCCGGGTCCGTTGTCGGTGGCCAGCGAAATTGGTGTGTGTCAGTTTGATGATTGGTACTGCAAAACGATGCTTGAGCAACTCAATGACACGATCCCGTTAAGATCTGTCGGCTAAGAGCAAAACTGCCGGTGGCGAGAACCACGAATGATCACCACCGGCATACTCAAACTTCTCCCCTCCCCGCACCCCGAGTCACGGCTCAATCAGTACTCCTGCCTTCCTGACAGCTCAGGAAAACTGGGCGAGAATCCAGTCTCGTAGCCGACAACACGCGTCGTCATTGATCCGGTCTTCACGAAAGGTCAGATAGTGCTGACTTTCATGGAGAACCACTTCCTCTTCGATCGGCCGAATCAGCGTGCCGTTTTCGATCAGGGTTGCAACCAGGTGATTCCATCCGAGGGCTACACCCTGATGGGTCAACACCATGCTGATGACCAGGTTGTAGTCGTTCGCGTTGAAAACGTGAGGGCTGTCGTGGGGGCGTTTCTCGATATCAACATCGTGATAAGCCAGCCAAACACCCCAGTCAACGTGCTCCGCTACCTGGGATCTGCCATAGGGGCTGAGGTTGAGCAAAACCCCGTCGCGCAGTGCTTCCAGGCTGGACAGCTCAGGGTGCTCCTCTTTGTAACGAGGAGTGCACACCGGGTAGATGACGTCATGAAACAACGGATAACTGCGGTAGCCATCCTGAATCCTGGCCATTTTGGTGATGAAGATGTCCGGAGTTACACCCGGCTCCATCGACAAAAAGTTTTGAGTGGTGACCAGATTGAGGTCGATATCTGCGTTTTTGGTAAAAAACCCCGGCAGCTTCGCTGCGAGCCAGAGGGCTGAAAACGCGGGAGAACAGCAAAGCGTCAACGTGCGCTTGCCTGCATTGTTGGTGCGAATGCGCTCCGCCGCCTGGGAAATGTTGACGAAAGATATCTGTGCCGCATCAAAAAAGATGGTTCCGGCTTCCGTCAACTCGACTGCTCGCCCCACTCTCTTGAAGAGATCCACCCCTAGGTACGCCTCAAGTTCCCGAATCTGACGGCTGATTGCCGCTTGAGTTACGCACAGTGCTTCTGCCGCACGCGTAAAGCTCTGATATTTTGCGGCGGCTACGAATGACTTCACTGCTTTCAGAGACGGCATTTTCAGCAGCGTCATGTCTGGATCGATGTGCTTAACCATAACCTAGAGTATTGAATATCCGGTTCGGGGCCCTTTGGAGGCCGTTAGGGACGAGATTGGCGAGAGGGTTCCACCTAGAGCCTAGGCTGGAGCGTAGCTCAAACACAGAGCCTAAGACAGGGCCAGCCGCACTCGTCTGCGCAACTGGCACTGCCGCAGTCGCAAATTGACATAATTAAATGATTGATAACATGACGTTATTGATTGGCTGGAAGAAATGTTGTTAGACGCTGACTCTATTAGGTAATAACTTGGTTCTCAACGGTACTGCTTAATTCAGCGCTGATAAAACAAGAATAATAAACATCAAATAATAAAGAGGATGGTCACAATGACTATTTCCCAACCTTTCTCCCAGCTTGACTGCCCCCACAAGCACCGTCTGAACTGATCAAGACACGTACACCTGAATTCTTGGTCTTACATCGTAATTGCAGCAGGAGGGGTTATGAGTCTTGGTGACGAGATACTCTCGGTAAAAAACATTTACAAAGTCTTTGGTGCTCAGCCAAAACTCGCGATGGAGATGCTGGCTCGCGGTGCTGATAAAAGTGAAATTTTCAGCAAAACCGGTCAAGTCGTTGGCGTTTTTGATGCCAGTTTCTCCGTAAAACGTGGAGAGATTTTCGTCATCATGGGGCTTTCCGGTTCCGGGAAGTCGACGATGGTCCGCTTGTTCAATCGACTGATCGAGCCAACCTCCGGAACAATCCATCTCAACGGCCAGGAAATCACCGGTCTGTCGGATGCTGATCTCCTCAGCGTTCGTCGCAAAGACATGAGCATGGTGTTTCAGTCGTTTGCCCTGATGCCTCACATGAGTGTGATCGACAACGTAGCTTTCGGCCTGGAAATCTCGGGTGTCGAGGAAAGCGAACGGCATAAACGTGCACTCGAGGCACTTAAACAGGTGGGGCTCGATGGCCACGCCTACAGTTACCCGCACCAACTGTCCGGCGGTATGCAACAGCGGGTAGGTCTGGCCCGAGCGCTGGCTAACGACCCAGCCATCCTGCTGATGGACGAAGCCTTCTCGGCACTCGACCCGTTGATTCGCCACGAAATGCAGGGCGAACTGATCCGCCTGCAGGCAGAACAGCATCGCACCATCATCTTCATCTCCCATGACATTGACGAGGCGATTCGCATCGGCCATCGCATTGCGATCATGGAGGATGGTCGGGTAGTACAGATCGGTACCCCGCAAGAACTGCTTTGCAACCCGGTGAACGATTACGTCAGGGCTTTCTTCAAAGGTTTCGATGCCTCGAAGATCCTCAAGGCTGGCGATGTTGCCAGGATTTGTGCAGAGCATCCGTACGCCGCGGATCAATCCACGCCTACGCTGCGCGACGATGTACTCCTGCAGGACGTCTTTCACATCGTTGCCGATGCAGTTAATCCAGTTGCCGTCCTGGATCGCCAGGGTGTGTTCAAAGGCACGATCTCCAAGAGCCTACTGCTTCAGACAATGAGCCGACACTAATAGTCTCTATTAGCTGGCTTGCCAGGCTCGGACATTCAGGTGATTAGCATGAACGAATTCAGTTTTCTAGACCCGTTTCAATCCATCAACGTCCCTTTGGGCCAATGGGTAGAAGTTGCCCTGAATTATATGGTCCATAATTTCCGCGAGATATTTCGCTCGATAAGATGGCCTATCGACCAGGTACTTAATGGTATTCAGTACGGACTACTGGCCATTCCTCCGTCAATATTCATTATTATCGCCACACTCTTTGGCTGGCAGGTAGGCGGAAAAAAAATAGGTATTCTTTGCTTTGTTACTCTTACGCTATTAGGCGTGATCGGCGTATGGAATGACGCCATGATTACCCTCGCTCTGGTGCTCACTTCACTGTTTTTCTGTGCAGTAATTGGCATACCGCTGGGTGTCCTGTGTGCCCGGAGTGACCGGCTGGAGATGCTTCTGCGGCCAGTGCTCGATGCAATGCAAACACTGCCTGCTTTTGTTTATCTGGTACCCGTGGTGATGCTGTTTGGTATCGGCAACGTACCGGGGGTACTGGTCACGATCATCTTTTCGGTAGCACCACTGGTCAGGCTCACCAATCTGGGAATTCGCCAGGTACCGGAAGACAAGGTTGAGGCCGCCCGGGCTTTCGGATGTACCCCACGCCAGATGCTGAGGCGGGTTCAACTTCCTTTAGCTGCACCAACGATCATGGCGGGTTTGAATCAGGCATTGATGTTGTCACTGTCGATGGTGGTGATCGCATCAATGATTTCGGTTGGTGGGTTGGGGATGATGGTGCTTCGCGGGATTGGCCGCCTTGATATGGGCTTGGCAACCGTCGGTGGCTTGGGCCTGGTATTGCTGGCGATTTTCCTTGACCGCCTGACCCAGGCGATGGGCGAGCGCAGTAACAGAGCAACCAAAGGTGAGCACTGGTACCAGACCGGCCCGGCGGGTGTCATTTATCGCCTGAAAAGAAAAAACGCGATTACAACAATAGAAGTCAGTCCCAAAGAAAGTTAACCCGCTCAGTGGCGCGTCGTGAACCAAAAGAAATGCCAACTTAGTAATCCAGCCAAGGTAAACAATAATGAACTTCACAACAGTCGGAATAAAACAGAAATTCATTCATTCTGTGGCGCTTTTAGTACTAGCGGTTTCACCTGTTTTCGCATCGGCCGCCACGGCGCAGTTGCCCGGAAAAGGGGTATCGATCACTCCCATTTTCCCGTCAATCGCCGAAGAGCGATTCCGTGGAGAGATTGCAATGGCGGGTCTCAAGGAATTGGGCTACGACGTTGAGACACCCAAGGAAACCGAGTACTCCACCATGATGGTAGCGATTTCCAATGGTGACGCTGATTTCTCGGTACATCTGTGGGAGGAGCTGCACAAATCTTTCTACCAGAAGGCCGGTGGCGATGAGACGATGGTGAAAACCGGCGACATTATGCCGGGCGTGTTGCAGGGCTACATGATTGACAAGAAAACGGCTGATGAACACCACATCACCTCTATCGAAGATTTACAGAAACCGGAAATTGCCAAACTGTTCGATGCTAATGGTGACGGTAAAGCTGACCTCACTGGTTGCAACCCTGGTTGGGGATGTGAGCTCATCATTGCCCACCATATGAACGCCTATGGCCTGGAAAAGACCGTTACCAATAACCAGGGCTCCTACTTTGCCCTGATGGCTGACACCATCGCTCGTTATAAACAAGGCAAGCCGATTCTCTATTACACCTGGGTGCCTCAGTGGATCTCCGGTGTTCTGGTCGAAGGTAAAGATGTTGTCTGGCTGACCGTGCCGCGTACGGATCTTCCAGGTGGCAAAAACGATGTCAACACTACCTTCAATGGTAAAAACCTTGGTTTCGCGGTAGACAGTGTCAAAGCGGTAATCAACAAAGAGTTCGCCGAGAAAAATCCGGCTGCGGTGAAGTTCCTGTCTGAAATGCAGATCACTACCGACGATGAAAGCGCGCAAAATCTCAAAATGCACAATGGCGAAAAAAGTGCGGCTGACATTACCCGGCACGCCAAAGAATGGATCGCGGCTCATCGCGCGAAATATGACAGCTGGCTGGCAGACGCTCGCGCCGCGGCAAATACCGCCACCGCAAAGAACTAGTCCCTTCTTATAAAGCTGCATAAAAGGTTGCCCTTCACCGGGCAACTTTTTTATCCGTTTCGGCGTTCATCACTCGGGAATATTGAAATGCAGTTGTATTCATTCGTCCAGAATTTCAGTTACAAGGACGCGCCCCTACATACACGCGAGTTGGTTAAAACTTGCCTGCTCGACATCATTGGCGTGGCCGCCGGAGCTCGCAATAATCAAACCAGCGTGATGCTCAAAACTTACGCTGACACCCACTACTCTGCCAACAAGCTGTCCAGTCGCCTTTGGTTCGACGGCAGAGCCGTACATCCATTGGGCGCCGCGTATGCCGGCGGTTTCTGCGTTGATAGCCTGGATGCACATGAAGGTCACTTCACCTCCAAGGGACATGCGGGTGCGACCGTAGTCCCGGCCGTTGTTGCATTGGTAGACGCGTATCGCCGTCAGGGCAAAGACATCAGCGGCGAAGAGTTCCTCAGCGCACTGTGCATCGGTTACGAGACTGCCTTGCGGGCGGGCCAGGCATTGATGGCCACTGCCCCGGAATATCATGCTTCAGGTGCCTTTTCCGGGATCGGGGTCGTTTGCGCCGGAGCTCGCTTGCTGAAGCTTGATGAAACGACATTCCGTCATGCGCTGGGTATCGCGGAATACTTCGGCCCGAGGTGCCCGATGATGCGCCTGGTGAGCTTTCCGACGATGTTGCGCGATGCCCACGGCGCCGGGGCGTATGCCGGACTGAACGCATTACTGATGGCACAGCTCGGTGTCACTGGCGCTCCAGCCGCCACTGTTGAACCTTTGGAGATTTCCACTTTCTGGCAGGACATCGGAACCCGTTGGGAGATCGACGAGCAATATTTCAAACCATGGCCGGTATGTCGCTGGGCGCAACCGGCACTCACGGCCATGACCGATTTGATGCGAGCACATCCAGTCATCACTGCTGAGTTGATCGAGACCATCGATGTCGAGACATTCCACGAGTCTGTGTGCCTGCAGGGGCATTTTCCGAAGAGTGCGGACGAGGCCCAGTACGCGCTCGCATTTCCGCTGGCCGCCTTGATCGTTCGTGGAAAGCTGGGCCCTGACGAAGTCACCGGGGACTCCATTCATGCGCCAGACATCCTGAACATCAGCGGGAAGATAACCCTTCACGAGGCGCCCGACCTGTCCGCCAGGTTCCCTGAGGAAATCCTCTCCCGCGTCACGGTTACCCTGAAAGACGGCACGCGTCTTACGAGCCCAACCGCGACGGCCAAGGGCGACCCCGGCAACCCTATGTCGAGTGCCGAACTCACGGCTAAATATCATTTGCTGGCTGATGACAGCTTGGGATCCACGCTCAGCAATGCGATCAAGAACAGTGTTGATGCACTGCCTGAGAGCGATGACTGCCAGTCATTCTTGGATTTGTTGCTGTCTGCGCCAAAAACCGCTGTCTAGATTGCGAAACGGTTTCGTAGCTATTGGTAAAGGTGTCAAAGAGGACTTATGCCATTCGTATTCGAGAGCGTGCTTAAAGACAAGAACATGGGGTACTCCTATACGGCGCAGAAACCAATAAAGCCGCAGGCGGTGACTCGTGTAGCTTTCGTGCTTTTGAACAATTTTTCGATGATGTCGTTCACCGGCGCTATCGATGCGCTGGTGACCGCCAACCTGATTAGCGAGACACCGGCGTTTGAGGTGTTGACGGTCGGCATC
This sequence comes from Pseudomonas monachiensis, assembly GCF_047345015.1. Classification (NCBI taxonomy): domain Bacteria; kingdom Pseudomonadati; phylum Pseudomonadota; class Gammaproteobacteria; order Pseudomonadales; family Pseudomonadaceae; genus Pseudomonas; species Pseudomonas monachiensis. The sequence continues at coordinate 2,991,178 of NZ_CP178857.1, read as the reverse complement.
AAGAACCGTCTTGTGATGAGCGATCTGGGAATCGCCATTTCAGCGGACTTGGAGTTATCCCAACTACCGGATCGTATCGACGTTCTCATTGTCGCTGGTGGTTTGCGAGTGAAGCTGATCAGCGACCCACTGTTACGGCGCAAGCTACGTAACCTCGCATCTCTTGGCGCGACCATGGGCGGTTTGTGGAATGGTGCGTTTTTTCTGGCGGAAGCTCAGTTAATGGACGGTGTCGAGTGTGCCTTCCATCCAGATGGGCGAGCGATGATGGAGGATGTTTTCCCCAAAGTCCTGGTCACTTGTCGAACGCACGTAATCGATCGAAACCGTATCACGTGCGCCGGCGCCAGCAGCTCGTTACGCATGATGCTGGAGCTCATCACCGCTAAACAAGGCGTGTCGCTGACCCATGCTGTCGAGGAAATACTCAGTTGCGATCAAACCTCTGAAGTGTCAGGGATATCGACCGTCATAGTTGACTCTGACCCCACCTTGCCACAAACCCTGAAGCTCGCTTTAGAACTGATGCAAAAGAATATCGAAGAGCCGCTATCGATCGACGAGCTGGCTGAATGTGTGAACATTTCCCGACGACAATTGGAGCGGCGCTTCTGCCGTTTCGTGGGCGCCACGCCCACACGCTACTACCTTGAGCTGCGCTTGACTCGAGCGCGACAGCTTATTCTGCAGAGCAATCGGCCGATCACCGATATCGCGATTGCGACCGGCTTCTGTAGTTTCGCCAACTTCCATATGCGCTTTCGTGACTTCTTTGGCGTAGCGCCAAGCAGTTATAGAGCAACGTATGAGCGCAGGCGCTAAGTTTTGAAACCCGTGCACGCGAAAAACATACGAAACCCGCACTGTCCAAGCCGAGTAAACGATGGCTGACATCATCGATAAGGATTACCGAGAATTATGAATGCTCCATCGCCGGTGTTGATACCCACGGCTAACCACAGCGAGCGGATGTCTACACGCATTGCCTTCCTCATCGCGGGCTTACTCATGTCCGCTTGGGCGCCTCTGGTTCCATTGGTTAAAGCACGCGCCGGCCTGGACGATGGTGGCCTGGGTTTGCTGCTGCTTGGCCTTGGCGGAGGATCTATTGTGGCCATGCCCTTCGCTGGCTATCTCACTGCACACTATGGATGCCGACCGGTCGTAATCTGGGCGACGATTGTCTTGTGTGCTGTTCTTCCACTGTTGAGCACCGTGGCCTGGCTGCCTGGCTTGGTCATCGCTGTCACTCTCTTCGGTGCCAGTATGGGCATGCTTGATTGCGCCATGAACATACAGTCCGTCATCGTCGAGAAAAACAGCGGGCAGGCACTTCAGTCCGGCTTCCATGGCCTTTACAGCGTCGGAGGCATAGTGGGCGCCGGGGCCATGACCGCTTTATTGACCTTAGGGCTCGATCCACTGATTGCGGCGCTCTGTATCGTTGCCACCGTTTTGGGATCGTTTTACAAGGCTGCGCCTGCTTTGCTGACTTATGGCACCGAACGGGGTGGGCCATTGTTCGCGGTGCCCAGAGGTATCGTGCTGCTTTTAGGGACGCTCTGTTTCATCGTCTTCCTCACTGAAGGTGCAATGCTTGACTGGAGCGCAGTCTTCCTTGTCTCAAACCGAGGGTTAGAGCCGAGCATCTCCGGTTTGGGCTACGCATCCTTCGCCGCTGCGATGACTGTGGGCCGCCTGACGGGGGACGCCATCGTCAGCAAACTGGGCGGCGTGCGCGTCGTTGCGCTTGGCGGGCTTTGCGCAGCCGCGGGCATGATTGTGTCGCTTGGAATCGATGGCTGGCCCGCGTCCTTGATCGGCTATGCCCTGGTCGGGGCTGGCTGCTCGAACATTGTCCCTGTGCTCTTTACCGCCGTGGGCCGCCAGCAACGTATGCCACAGGCAGTAGCGATCCCCGCTGTCATCTCGATGGGTTACGCGGGCATTCTGATCGGTCCCGTGTTTATTGGGGCGGTCGCCCATCTAAGCACCTTGTCGTTCGCTCTGGGCGGTCTGATTGTCCTCCTCGTTTTTGTCAGTGCAACAGCACGATTTCTTCGCAATTAACCCAATCGTTTCCGGCGCGATTTCAGCATTGGCCATTGCGAATCGAACTCTTCGCCCAGAAAACCAGGAGGCATCTCGACGGATGGATCACTGAGTTTTCAAAGTCACCTGCCAGGTACGTTCAAGAGGTAAACGGTCATGCAGTCGTATTTACAGATGTCGGAACAAGAGCTCCTGATACAGGGAGTGGTGATGCGCGAGGCACTCCTGCGAATCCTGGCCCGTCATTCTCAAGGGAGTGGTGATGATGGCGTGGATACAGAAATCTGTGTTTGTGCCTTGAGCAATGCGCGCCTGGACATCGGCTTGCCTCCGTTCTCGGGCACTTCCCTGCCCGCTTGCCTGGAGCCCACGGTAGCACGGGCATTGGCGGATGCTCCCCGAACGGATCGGGACTTCAAGATTCTGCTATCGGCTCTTGAGACCCTGCTGTCCAGTAGTCGCTGGATAAAACGATCGGCTTCAGAAGGGGACGATGATGCGTTTGAAGAAAGGCACCGACATGCGCTGATTCTCGGCAAGGGCGCACTGCTTGAATGTTCAACTTTGACAGTGGGGTTGGCGGTAATGGAGCCCAAACTTTGCTATCCGTACCACAAGCATCCTCCGGCAGAGTTTTATGTCGTTTTATCGGAAGGTTACTGGTATCGGGAAGATGTTGGCTGGTGGAATCCCGGGCCGGGCGGCGTAGTGTTCAACCCACCATCGGCTGTCCATTCCATGAGGTCAACCGACAAGCCGTTGCTGGCACTCTGGGGACTTTCCCATGCAGTGGATTGATGCGCCGACAATCAGCAGACTGCTCGACTATCCAAGCTTATGACGGCTGCCGACTCGGCCCTGGGACTTGGTATCACAGTGTATCGGCGCGACACCTCGATACACAGACTTTCATCCGGCCGACGATTGGACACAGGCCAGATACGTTGCCGCGCTCCAATGCTCGCAAGGTTTGAAGGGGCTCGGACGGATCCCCTGACCCATGGCTGGTAAAGGAGAGATCCCATGAAGATGGCACTGCGCAACAGCAACCCCGGCAAGACTCGTCGCCACCTGGTCGGCCCTTCGATCCTCGCGCTGACACTGTTCGGCGTACTTGGCGCGGCCCACGCACAAACGGCCGCCACCGCGCAGCCGGCGTTGGCCCCTGCCGGCACCACCCAGGCAGCGCCCTCGCCGTTCGGCCCGCTCAAGCATGTCAACGCCGGACTGCTGGATGTGGCGTACGCTGAAACCGGTCCGGCCAACGGGCCGGTGGTGATCCTGCTGCACGGCTGGCCGTATGACATCCACAGCTATGACGAAGTCGCGCCGTTGCTGGCCGCCAAGGGTTATCGGGTGCTGATGCCCTATGCCCGCGGTTATGGCGATACGCATTTTCTCTCCGACAAAACCCTGCGCAATGGCCAACCGGCTGCACTGGCCAGTGATGTCATCGACTTCATGGATGCCCTGAAGATCAAGCAAGCGGTGCTCGGTGGCTATGACTGGGGTGCGCGTTCGGCCGACATTGTCTCGGCGCTGTGGCCGGAGCGGGTCAAGGCGCTGGTCTCGGTCAGCGGTTATCTGATCGGCAACCAGGCCGCCGGCAAGAACCCGTTGCCACCCAAGGCGGAATTGCAGTGGTGGTATCAGTTCTACTTCGCCACTGACCGTGGTCGCGCCGGTTACGAGAAGAACACTCACGACTTCGCCAAATTGATCTGGCAACTGGCTTCGCCGAAATGGGCGTTCGATGACGCCACCTTCGACCGCAGTGCCAAGGCGCTGGACAACCCCGATCATGTCGATATCACCGTGTTCAACTACCGCTGGCGCCTGGGCCTGGTCCAAGGTGAGAGCCGATACGAAGCGCTGGAGCAGAAACTGGCCACGGCACCGTCCATCAGCGTACCGACCATTACCCTTGAAGGCGATGCCAACGGCGCACCGCACCCGGCACCTGAAGACTATGCCAAGCGCTTCACCGGCAAATATCAGTTCCGCCTGATCAACGGCGGCATCGGCCACAACTTGCCGCAGGAAGATCCCCAGGCGTTCGCCAAGGCAGTGATTGATGCCGATCATCTTTGAGGTCGATCTGACGTTCTCGCGCCTGCGTTGAACAGCACCGGGGTAAAGATGAGCTATCTTGAGAGCGAATCACCTGCATCCATTGACTGCCAGCCAGTAAGGACGCTTCATGAATCGTTTGCCCCGGCGCCATGCCCTCTTCGCCTTGTCTCTGGCCAGTACGCTCACAGCCACAGCGCTATTGAGTACGCAGGGTTACGCAGCGCAAGCCACAGTCGCCGCTCCGGCCGCCAGCCCTGTCTCAGGCCCTGTTGCCGGTACCAAAGTAACTGAACCGTACGTACGCATGATGGCGCGCGAGGCGTATTTCTGGGCCTGGCCGATGGCCAACATCTTCAATCGTCGCCAGGCCTTCAAGGACTTGCCCGAGCCCGGCTTGATGGGCGGCATCGTACCGGTGGCCCCGATCAATCGGTTGTCGATGCTCAGCGACTACATCGACCCGGCCGAGCGGCTGGTGGCCTGCCCGAACCAGGACGTGGTGTACGGCGCCGGCAGCATCGCCCTGGACCTTGAGCCGGTGGTGCTGCAAGTGCCGGACTTCGACGGCCGCTTCTGGGTATATCAGGTGGTCGACCTGCGCTCCGACAGCTTCGCCGAGATGGGTAAAATGTATAACACCCAACCGGGTTTCTACCTGCTGGTCGGGCCGGACTGGAACGGCAAGGTGCCGCCGGGCATCAAGCGGGTGTACCGGGCGCGTACAAACACCGGGTTCGTGATTCCTCGGGTATTTCAGGACGACACCGCCGCTGACCGCCTGGCCGTGCAGCCGGCATTGTCGGGCATCGACATGTACCCGCTGTCGCAGTACGACGGCAAGATGAAGAAGCGCAACTGGGCCCGGTTGCCGAAATTCCCGGCCCAGGCTTCTGAAGGCAGCGCCGAAACCAAATGGGTTGTGCCGGAAAAGTTCTTCGACGAACTGCCGGCCTTGCTCAAGGACGCCAAGCCATTACCGGGCGAAGACGCCCGCTACGCACAAATGACCGCCCTCGCGGCCATCGCCAAGGCCGACCCGCAACTGCGCGCCGCGATGATCGACGAGGCGAAAAAGGCCGACAAAGAAGTGATCGACCCGCTGTTGCAGTTCCGCAACTACGGCCTGCAATTGCCCAATCACTGGAGCACGGTAAGCAACGGCGCAGCGTTCGGCACCGATTATTTCACCCGTACCGCCGTCGCGCGCTCGAACATTTTCGTGAACCAGCAGAAAGAGACCAAATACTTCTACCAGGACCTGGATGAGAACGGCCTGCGTCTCAACGGCCAGTACGGCTACAGCGTCACGTTCGCCAAGGGCAAGCTGCCGCCGGTCAAGGGGTTCTGGTCGCTGACGCTGTACAACGAACAGCACTTCTTCTCGCCGAACGAGCTCAAGCGCTACTCCATCGGCACCAAGAACAAGTCCCTGCAAACCAACCCAGACGGCTCGCTGACTCTCTACGTGCAAAGCGAATCACCGGGCCAGGACAAGGAAAGCAACTGGCTGCCCTCGCCCAACGGCGCCGGGTTCTCGCTGTACATCCGCGCCTACTGGCCGCAAGCCGATGCCCTCGATGGCGACTGGACCCCGCCGGCGGTGGTGAAAACCAAGTGAAAAGGACTTCGACGATGAACGCAGCCAGCAAAACGCTGACCGCACTGGCGTTGGCCGCTTCGTAATCCGTGATGCCGTGAACAAATGAGCGCCCAAGTGGCGCTCATTTCGTTTGGGTCACACAAAACCCTCTGTAGGATCGAGCTTGCTCGCGATGGCGGAGTGTCAGCCTCTATCAGTGCTGGCTGTGTCGGCCTCATCGCGAGCAAGCTCGCTCCCACAGGGAATATCGGCTCCCCCCTCCCCGGCATCCGCTCCCGAAGCAAACCTCAGGTCGACGACTGACAGGCGCCCTTTTCCGGTACCAGACGAATATCGACACGACGGTTGGCTTCCCGCCCCGCCTCGGTGTCATTGCTGGCAATCGGTTGACTGGCGGCAGCCCCCCGCACGGCAAAGCAACTGGCCGGGATATCACCCATGCGTTGCATCCAGTCGTGCACGCTGGCGGCGCGGGCCTGGGACAGTCTGATGTTCTCTTCAGGATTGCCCGTGGCATCACTGTGCCCGGTAATGACAATCAACAGGTCTGGCTGAGCCTTGATGTCGACCAAGGCATTGATCAGTACTTTGGTCGAGCCGGGCTTGAGCGTGGCACTGCCTGCCTCGAACAGTGACAGGCTGCGCAGATGCACGGGTTCGCCGATGTCCTGCTTGTGCTGGATAAAGGCCAGATGGCGGGCCCTGCCCTCAGTAGACGAAATGGTCACCCAGCCCTGCCACCACAATCCACCAACCAGAATCAAGGTGGTGGCCACAGCAGACACCCACAGACTGATTCTCCGTATTTTTTTTCGCTGTTTTGAACCCGATAAATCGGGCAGCGGTGGACTGGGAATGATCATCACCGGCATGACATATTCCGGCACGTAGCCCCCGATCGAAGGCAGCCCCGGTGCGCTCGACAAGCGCCTTGCCTGCGTCCGCTGCAGCAGACTGCCGACTTGTTGACCCATCGCCAGCAGCGTTTGCGGAGCAATCAGCCCCGTGCATTCCAGGCGCGCGCGCAATCGGTCAAGCTCGGTGCCCAACTGGACAAGCGCCGGCAAGTTCCGCGAACTGATGTCCACACTCCGCATCAAGGCCTGCAGTTGACCGCATAGCCAGGCCAGAATGTCCAGGCGCGCAGACTCCAGGGGGGGCCACACACCCTCCCGATCGCCGAGCAATACCTCGATCAGTGACACCCCTTGCACGATGCCATCCAGGCCGTAGCGTTGTCCGTTCGCCAGTGCAAAAGCCGCAGCGCTTTGCAGATCCGCGCCATTTTTCTGGAACAACGCCAGGCACAACTGCTGTATACGGCCCCAATCCACGTCCGGACACGCCGGATGGCTCAGATGGGCCAGTTCATCGCGAAGTGCGACAAACTCGTCAAAGTCCCGTGGATCACCACCTGCCCGCACATGAAGCCCAAACAACCCGGTCATTTCCTTTCCTTCCTTTTGCCTGTCCGATATCACGGCGTCGACAGGTAGCGCTGCCGTTTGAGGTGACGCATGAGTACCTTGCCTTCAGGCGCCAGAGTGGTGCCGAAAGTCACCCGTTTGCCGCCCTTGAGTTGCATGTCGAGGGCATACTCCAGATGGCCCGGCAGCACCTGTGCCAACAACTCGATGCTGACCGCGGCCAAACGCGGTTCGTACTTGAGCAGAGTCCTCCTCATCGTTTTCATCAGGTCATGGGCCGTGGCGGGCAATCCCTGCAGGATCACGCCCATGTCCGGCAAGCCGTAGTCCGGCAGGTGGCTGAGCGTGCCGGCGCGGCTATTGAGGATGCGTTGCAGATTGTCCAGTACCGACAGGATTTGCTGGTCCTCTTCGCCGACTCGATACAGCTCCAGTTCGCCATCGAAGTTCTGCAAGAGCATTTCGTACAGCGAGGGGTTGAGATCGCCCACTACCTACTCCTTCGCCAATGGCCGTAATGTCAATCGGTTGTCCGCCAGCTCGATCACCCGAGGCTGGTCCGGTTCAAGGTCATTGCGGGCCAGGGTCAGGCGCCAGGTGTTCATTCGGGTGTCCGGTTGACGGAACAGACCGACCACCGTGACGAATTTTGCGTCCCTGTTCAGGGGCACGTTCAGTAACGCACCCTCGCCGGGCTTGATCACCACGGCATGCGCGTCCAGTAGATCGGTACTGAGTTTGCTGTCGCCATGGCTGAGCAGGCTGTCATAGCTGGCCTGCTCCACGGCTTTGCTGTCACGCAATTGGTACACCCGCACCAGGGTCGGAACGGACAATGCACTCATGTCCGTTTCATCGGTGTTGTTCGCCGCGCGACCGGAAAAGTCCAGGTGCAGCGTCGTGACCTGCTTGTAGAACACGGACCGTGCCGCCGAGGCGGTGCTGTCCGAGACGGTCTGGGTCAACCCGCAACCGCCGAGCAAGGTGCCCAGCGTCACCCATGCCAATGAATTACCCAGCGTACGCAACATGCTGTACCTCTCTGTTCCGTGGATTCTGCGAAAGGCCCTGGTAGCGACCAAGGCTGATGGTGATGGTGTCGTGTTGCGCGGTCTGGCAGGCGTCGCTGCCCTGTGCCAATACGCCGGTCATGCCAAGCAATACCTGCGGATGGCCCAATACCGGTGCTGGCAGGCTGCGCATCGGTAGCCGCAACTGCAACTGCGCAGTACAGCGCCAGCCCAGATACACGCGTAGCAACACCAGCAGGTCACGGTGCAACTGTCCCCCGGGCAACCAGCCTCTGGCCTCCCGGGTGTCCTCGGTGAAAAGCCCAAGGAGTAATTGGCTGTTGGCATCGTGTCCGGTATGGCCCAGTGGTGTTCCTTGGGACAGGCTGACGGGGTGGCTTGCGCACAGGCCGGCCGGTTGCAGCAAAGGGACTTTGCGAGGCCAGTGTGGCGTCACCCGCGCTTGCGTGTTCGGTGCCAGCAGCCTGACCAATGCGCTGATGCCTTCGGCGTTTCGGGTTGGCAGACGCATGACACTGAGCAACGCGAGAAAACGCGAAATCGGCGTGGCGATCCGCCCGGCGGTGCCGGGTATGCCGAGGCCGATCAGGCCGAGCAAACACTGCGAAGTCTTGTCGGTCGCGCCGGATTCAAATGTGGCCGGGTACGAGTACTTGCGCCAGATCCGGTAGAACTGGGTGAAGATCCGGTGGTTGAAAATGTCGAGGAACGCTTCCAGTGCCTCGTGCCCTTCCCGGCGCTGGGCAATGTCGTCGACGAACGCCGTGGGCATCGGTGAATCGACACCGTACAGACCCAGCAAACGGGTACGCACCGTGGCCGGGCGTTGCGGATGTTCCTCATCAACCTCGATAGACTTCAATTCGCCGGCCGGAAACCCCATGCCGGGATCCGGCCGAAACCGCACCGGATCATCCGCCACACGCGCGGTACTCCCCAACGGTGGATGCCCGGGCAATGACTGTTCCAGCAACTGACAGAAACGATACAGGCTGGCCTCGGCCACCCGCCCCTGCAGCGTTTGCAGCAAACCGCCGGCTTTCAACCGGGAATACGCTGACTGTGGTTCTCGTTCCATCGCAGGCACTTCCCGGTGGGTTGAAGGATCAGCGTGAGCTGGTTGAACAGATGAATGTCGGCATACAGGCCGAAGAAGCGATTGAGCATTTCGCCGAACAGGCTGATATCGCCTTCGCCACAGAAGCCGTTGGCGTCCAGGGTTACCTCGATATCCACCCCACGCAGCAGAAAACCTTTCTCGAAACGCTGGATCAGGTGATGCCTGACCTCGACGATCGCTTCCAGGCGCCGCCGGTTCAGTTCACTGCCCGTCCAGTCATACAGCGCCAGGGTGCCTCGCAGTACTTCGGCACTGTCGAGCATCGGCAGGAAGTTCGAACCCAGGTGACTGAGCACCCGCCAATGGAAACGGTCACGGTTCGGCGGATAGCACGGCAAGGTCGGTGCACACAGGTTGCGTACCCGCAAGCGGGACTGAGCGTTCTGTGCGACGGTATCGAGCAGTGTGCTTTGCAGGGCCTTGCGCGGCAGTTGCCCGTTGGTACCCGTCAGTCGCAACGACAGGCCTTCACGCTGAAACAACCGGTCCTGATCGAAGCCCTCGCCGCCCAGAATCAGCCAGGTGTCATGCAGGCCATTGGCGCCCTGGCGCAAACGCGTATGGAAATACCGCTCCGGTGCCTCGTCCCGCAGCATGCCGCCCTTGTGGCGAAAACTGCTGAACGGCACATAGTCATGCCGCTCGGCGTTCTTCGAAGACGTGACCTGGTCCACCGAATAAATCTCGGTGTGACCGTCCTGCAGGCGCATGGGGCGCAGCAGGTAGTCCGTTTGCAAGGGGGCGAGTTCCAGTGGATCGGCTTCCAGCGCAAACAGGTTGATCACCGGCACGGCATGCAGGCGAATGTGCTCGACACTCAGATCGAAGCCATGGGGCCATGCCTCGCCAAGGACCACGTCCAGCTCGAACCAGGGTGTACCCGGCTTGAGGTTCAGGCGCTCCAGCCCGCAAAGGGTCACGAACATGAATTTTTCGCGGAACGTGAAGTACTCCAGCAACAACTGATAGCCGCTGAACGCGCTGTCGCCCTTGGGCCACAGACGATCTTCGTCGGCAAATCCCTTGGGCGCAAAATGCCCCTCCAGCGCCTGGCGATCCGAATCCCCCGCACATCGCACGTACAGCGCCTGAACCTTGAGGGTCAGCGCCTGATGCAGCGCGCTGGCCAACGCCGCATCGGCATTGAGGTACAGCGGCAGGCGGCTCAGGTCGACCTGGCTCCAGTCGGTCATTGTTCCGCAGGCAAAGCGCAGGCGCAGCACCGAGCGCCCGTCGGGCTCCTGGGCATGTCGTACAGACGCTATGGCCAGCGGGTGCAATGTCAGGTCCTGAGTGGTGGTGTAACTGCATCGGGTGCGTTGCGGTCCGATGGGCTGCGACAACACTTCAAAGCCCTTGGCGATTCGTTCGCCGAGCTTCATCTGCGCGAAGTCCGGCGCCAGTTCGACGATCGACAACGAAGCGATGGTGCGCAGGTAATGGGGCCACAGCAGGCTGACCAGGCCTTCGGTCAACTCCGGCAAATCATCGTCGAGCTTTTCACGCAGTCGCCCCATGAGGAAGGCAAAGCCTTCGAACAGGCGCTCTACATAAGGGTCCTGCGCCCCCGGTTTATCCAGGTTCAGTTGCGCGGCCCGGTCAGGGAACGCCTCTGCGAACTCCTTGCCGGCCTCGCGCAGGTAACGCATTTCTGCGTCGAAATAACGCAGCGTCAGATTTTCCGTGTTCACAAATACATCCTGATAAATAAGGTTCAGCCGCAGAGCACCGCGGCGCGTACCGGATCGATGGCGACCAGCGCCGCCAGCAACGCTTCCATGCGCCGGGCCAGCGCGGGTTTATCTGTGTCATTGCGTTGCGCTTTGAGGCGCAGCAATTTGAGCAGGCGGGCCTTGACCTCAAAGTTCAGGTCCGGCTCCCACTCCGCCAGCGCCTGGCGTTGGGCGGTGGCATCCAGTTCACCCAACAGGTGAATAGCCAGGTCGCTCTTGCCGTACTGCTCGGCCACCCGCGCCATCAACAGGCGCAGCAACCAGCGCTGACGGCCTGTGTGCACGTCGGGCCGCGCGGCCAGCCAGGCCAGCGCCGCCTCCACCCCATCGCTGTCGGCTTGTGCCAGAGCCTGGGCTTCCAGGGACAGGATCTCGGCACCTGCATCGATGGCTGTCGTCGCCGGAGCAGGCAACCACTGTTGGGCCTGATTACCGCTGACGTGCTGAGCGATCCACTCGCGAGTGGTCTCGTTGGCGAACGGTGTGCCGTCGCTCCAGCACAGGGCCTCCAGACCCGGAAACCGCTCAAGGAACATCCCCAGGTCGCGCTTGGTCATATCGGCGCAGCTGTCCAGCGGCGCGGATTGCTTTCTCAACGCCTGGTACACATACCACTGCAGATCCAGCCAGAAATGATTCACACCCTCGGCGAACATCCCTTCGACCTGATCCAGCAGTTCCTGCCAGTTCTGCTGCAGGTGCAGTCGCTTGAGTTGTGCCTTGTAGTCGCCACGTGGGGGAGCCAGACGGGTATTGCCATTGACGTCCTGAGGCGGTGGCTGATGCAGCGTGTCCCAGCGCAGGCTTTTCATCAGGCGATGGGCCGCCAGCCAACCCTGAGGTTGTTCACGCAGATAGCCCGCCAGGGCCCGGCCACTGTCCAACAGATCGCGTCCGGACTTGATGGACGTGACACCCGGCACATCCGATTGGGTATTTGCTTCATGACTGGCACTGTTCTGCGGCACCAGGGCATCCACCCCGCCGGACTGCGTCAACCGCGCAGACAACGCGGAGTACAGCGCGCCCAGGGCCGGGCGCTGGTCCTGCGGCCAGGCGTCAAGCCCCTGCTCCAGCCAGGCCAGCGCCGCGACCGTGCGTTCAGCTTCGCTGCGTACAACCTCCGGATACAGCGACAGGCTGTCCAGCACCTTGCCGCCGGCCAGCCACTCGAGGGCCATCTTGCGGCTATTGGGCCGCACCGGCAGCACCTGCTGCGCGTAATGTCCGACCAGCGCGGCCAGCAGGCCAAGGCCATCGGCGAGCCCGGCCTCGCCGTCTTTGTGCAAGCGGGCCCACAGGTAGTAAGTGGCGACGCGCAGGTCCTTGCAGCTTTGCCGCAGAAGTTTTTCAGCCAGTTGCGCCACCCGCTCGGCATCTGCGCCGGACAACTTGTTGACCTCTTCGCGCATGCGCTGGAAATCATCGTCGTAACCGGGGTCTTCACCCACCGGAGTATCTGCGCTGATCGGTTGCAACCAGGCTTGCCAGCGCCCTGAAGTTTCCCGGGCCAGTGCCAGCGCATCGCGTTCGCCCAGGCAACTGCTGATCAATCCTTGCAAGCTCATGGCACTTCCCCGTTCTGCGCATAAGGCTCGGCGTTGTTGCCCACCCCGAGAAAAATCTGCGTCGGCAGCTTGAAGCCGCGCAGCTTGAGCAGCGCCAGCGGTCCCGCGCCCAGTTCGGTGCGCAGGTGCCAGGTCAGGCCCAGGCCGTCCGGGGCCTTGAGCTGCACGCGGTAGTGGCTGTCGCCGTCGTCCAGCGTGGTGACCCGAGCCTGTTCGAGCAGGCGGATCAAGCCCCAAGTACCCTGGTAATCACCAAACAGACGCTCGCCGGCCTGCACGCTGGTCCAGGTCAGGCTCACCCCCGGACGGTCGCTGTAGCCTGGCCAGCTGAAGCGTTGCCAGCTTTCCTTCTGGTTGAAGTAGTGGTGTTTTTCGCCGTTGAGGATGAAGGTGGTCTGCACCACGTCGCGCACCGGCTTGGCCCGTAGCTCGAACCCCAGGCCGAGACCGCCGTCGGTGAACAGCACATCGGCCAGGTGGCTGAGCTGATTGAGCGCCGCGAGAAACCGCGGGTTGATGCGCAGGCCCTGGCTGTGCCGCGAGTCGGCCACCCAGCGCTGGCCTTCCTTGCGCAACACACCGCCCAGTTGCTGTTGCAGGAACTGCTCGATGCGCCCGGAGTCGGCACGGATCATTTGCCCAAGCATCGGCAATGACGCATCGCTGGTGGTCGCCACGAACGGGTAACGCCCGGCAAACGCGCCGTGCCAGTCGCTGACGATCGCCCGTTGCCACTGGCGATTGAGGCTTGCCGCCGACGGCTGCAGCACCCTTTGCCAGGCCTGTTCCAGCGGCTGCACGAACAGGGTCTGGCCGACCCCGCCCCACTCCGCCCCCAGGCTGGCGGCGATCAGGCTGCCGTAGGCGCGGGTGTCGGTGAGGTCGACGCTTTTGCCCTGGAACACGGTTTGCGCCAGGGCCTGGGTCATCTCCTGCGGATCGGCGGCGCTACTTACCTGTTGCAGCTTCAGGCGTACCCGGGTGACTTGGGTGAGGAAGGCCTGCAGGCTCAGCCGGTCGTTGTCGTTCTTGCCTTCGGCCTCCTTGCCCAACAGCGCCAGCAGCGGACCGAAGGTGGCGTCCAGCGGACCGCTCGCGCCGCGGACTTGTTGGTCGATCAGCGGCACCTTGTCCTGGGTCATCAGCTTCTGCGCGGAGTGGATCAACGACGCACCCAGGGCCGGGCCGCGAGTGCCGGCCTGGCCCTGATACGCCAGGGTATTCATCAGCGCGATCAGCGGCGACTGGCGCACGTCGCTCATCAGGGTCAACTGGTCGATCACCTGATCCAGGCTGCCTGCCGGTTGCCAGTCCAGGCGATTGAGGAAGTCCAGCCAGGCGCTGGCGTAGTCCTGGAAGTAGCGCTCGGTCAGGCGTTCCTTGAGTTGCTCCGGGCTCAAGTCGGCGGCGAGGCTGGCGGGATTGTCGCTGAGCACCCAGTCAATCTCCTCGCGGCGGGCCTCGGCCACCTCGTCGATGGCTTGGCGGACCTGACCCTCCCAGGCCTGGCGGGTGAACACCCCGGGCACGCTGGCCGTGGTGGCGAACAGCGCGCGGGCGTCGGTGTCGCCGACCATCTGCGGCAAGCTCAGGGCCGGGTAGTGATTGGCCGCCGCATCGAGCACCTGGCGGTACAGGCTGGCTTCGGCATTGCGCTGGCCAAGCTGGCCGAGCAGTACCTGACGGGCCTGGGCCACCAGCGTCGGGTCAGCCTCGATACGCCAGGCCGGATGGGCCGCCAGTTGCTCGGCATAAAACTGCCAGAGGCCAGGTGACAGGCCCTGCCAGAGCCCCGGCGTCATGTCGGCGCGCTGCGCCTGGGTCTCGACCAGCACTTTGGCGAGGAAAGCCGCGTCGGCTTTTTCCGGGCGCGCCATCATCAGGTAGGCCTTGAGCTGCGCGTAGGCTTGCGGGGCACGCCTGGCGCGTTCGGGGCTGTCCGGCGGCAACTGGATCAGCGCCTTGAGTTGCTGCTGCAGCCTGGCCACGGCCGGGTCGCGCAGCAACCGCTGGTTGGCGTCGACGTAGCGCGGCCACAGCGTCGCCAGCAATGGGTCGTTCTGGTTGAGGCCGAAGCGCAGGTACCAGGGCGTGCCGTGCTCGGCGCGGTAGTCCAGGCGCCCCAGCTCGCGGGTCAACTCGTTGAACGCCAGCAGTTGTTCGTCGGGGCTCTGCGACTGTTCGAGAGAGACCAACGTGCTCTGCATCTGGGCAATGTGCACGCGGTTGCTGGCGAAGGACAGCAGCAGGCCGGCGCCCCACAGCAGCGCCATGCCCATCACCAGCGCATAAGCGACTCGCGGGACGGACCAGCCCAGGCGCCGAGGGCTGACGGCCTGATCGGCCAGCACGCCGTGCCAGGCCGGATCGACCGGCCAAAAGTGCAGCCGATCAATTTTATTGCCCGACGGCAGCGGCAGGCTGAACCACAGCCCCCGCAGCGGCACGTTGTGGGCCAACTCACCGAACAAGGGCGACAGCGCCCGACGCCACCGGGCCATGCCCTCGGCCTGCAAGTCGCGGGACAGGCGCAGCAAAAAGTCATGCGCCATCGCCTCCTGCATTTGCTCCAGGCCCTGCTGTCGCAAAGGGTCGAGCAACGCTTCTAACCGGGTGTCCAGTTCAAGCGCCGTGACCCGCGAGGACAACCGGCAACCCACCGCCTGGGTCGGCCGCGGGTCCTGTACCCACTTGCTCGCGCAGACCTGCCAAAGGTGCAAGGGCAACTGCCAGCCCAATTCGCGGGCCAGCACCTTCAAGTGACGCACACCGGCGCCCATGGCGGCAGCATCGCTGCTTTGCTCCTTGCTCAGCGCCCAGACCACGCCGTCCAGCCCGCGCCAGCGGGTCAGGCGGCGGTACTGAGTCAGCGTCGCCTCGGTGGGCTCGGCTTGCAGGCTGCCGCCCCAGATCAGCACGGTGTTTTGCGCGTCGAGCCAGTTTTCCGAGGTCAGGCCGGGGGCGATGGCAGTGATTTGCTCGGGTTCGCCGATGACGAGCAGCAGGCGGACTTTGCGGGGCCAGAGGAGGCTGTGGTTTTTCCGCAGGTACGTTTTAACCGCTGCCATTCGCTTCTCCAGCTGAGCATCAGTGGATTCATTGAGTGGCGCTTGCCCAGGTTGAGTAACATCATCGGCGACAAGCGGACGATAGCCTGAGCGACCTAGACGTCCCAGCAGAGGGTATCCCCCCAGAAACATCACCACGAAAAAGGTGGTGGCCAATATTGCCGAAAGCCAAATTGTTTGCCGGGCGCTGCCATTTGCAATGCCCAGCGACTCGGGGTGAAGCCAGACCACAGCACCTGAAACCAAACCGGTCAGCAACACAACGCCAACCAGAACACCCAACCCTACAGAGCGTCGAAACTGCATTTCGAGATTCCTACTTCGAAAGTGGTGACACCGGTGTCAAAACCGTGCACCAAAGCCCGGCTGCGACATCGTCACCACTGAAAATGAACTGCGGCCCGACGCCGCGCTGAAGGGTTTGCGTCGCGGCCACGATCGCCAACCACGCAGACGCTGTGCCCGGGTGTCCCAGCAAGGTATCCAGGTTGTGCGTCACCGCCATCGGCAGTTGCGCCAGGACAGTGCTGATTGCCACCTCGCGTTGCGCATTCCCCCCCACACGCCACACATGCTCGATTGATTCGGCATCCAGTGGCACCCAATCCAGGGCTTGACGAGTGGCATACAGCAGCGCATCGGGGCTGGGCTCTCGCTCCTGCTCCGGACGGTGCAGGTAGGCAATGGGCGGCAATGTGGTTTGCGTCAAACGATTACCCAGCAGCAGTCCGACGACCGCTTCCGCCGTCTCTTCGGGCTGTTCCGGCGCAAACTGTGCCGCCACCACCATCAGTAACGCCTGGTCGGCAATTCGCTGGTCGAGCCATTGATCCAGCGCCGCCAGGCCCTGCCCTTCGACAGGCGTGGTCGACTGGCGAATGCCAGACTCTGTCCAGGCCTGTCGCCACACTCTGCGCAAAGTATGTTCCGGTAATCCGCTATCGACTTCGAGCAACAGTGCCAGCGGCGTCTCGTCTGGCAGTTGCCCCAAGGTTTGTGCCAGGTCAACGAGCACCTGCACCAAAATGCTCAACAACACGTGTTCAGAGGCCGGCGTCGTATTGCCGGGCAAGCGGCTTTGACGTACCGCGTCACCGCCAGACAAGGAGGGCTGAGTCTTGAGCGCCTTGACCCCACTCAGCAAAGCGTCCAGTTGGACTTGCGACTCCTCTCCCGGCGCTCGCAAGGCCGTGTAAAGACTCACATTCAATACTTGCTGGGATCGCCGGCCACGGCGCAGTCGCCGAACCGAATCCTCCTCACGGGCCTCATCCCAGCCATCTGCAACAGCTTGTCCGCCGATGTACAGCAGCGCGCGCCCGAAGCTCATGACGCACCAACCCAAGAACGGAACACCCAAGGCCAGACCGTAGAAATCCAACGGTTGTTGCCGCAACGATTGACTGGCGAAGCCAAACATCAACCCGAAACCCAGCAACCAAAGCAGCGGCAACAGACCCAGCCAAAGCCAGACACGGGGCCGCGCAGGACGGGACGCCGGAGCAGGTACTTGATCGAGACGGACCGACATGATCAGCTCGCGCCCGCTTCGGGGAGTGACGAAATCAAGGTGCAACCGCAGGCACAACAATGTCCGTGAAACGCAATCGGTACGCCGTTTTCGTGAAACCTCGGATGCCCCTCGGCAATCACTGTTCGACCATGACCTGGAACGGGGCACATTACCGCGTCACCCTCCCGAGCCACGCCGATACCACCGAACCGCATCACGGCGGACCCCGTAAGCACAGTGCCCTTTCCGGTTGTTTTGTCACCAATACGGATGATGCCTTCCATTCCATTTCCCTTTTTTAAAGACCCACTTGATTACTCACCTGCCCAACGGCTATTGACTCAGGACTTCCTGAATCGAAACCGCCTTGCCATGCAGCACATAGTTCGTTGAAGTTAATGCCTGGCCAGCAGCATTAACATGATTGAACCAATCAATAGAAAACCCCTTTTCATTCCATTGCACCGAAGAAAAATCAGTGTCTTGTTTTTCCGTTCCGGAGTTCTGGCTTGCCATTGAAATCGAGCGCAGGCAACTACTGACCAGTGTCCTTGTTTTGGTCCTCAGACTGGTATCCGCCACTCTATATACGTGCAACCAAACCTCACTGCCGGCGCCACAGAAACCTGTAGGCTTTCCAGGGTTGGAGGGAGACACTTCAAACAGTGCGAGATAAGTTTCTCCAGCAATGGGGTATTTGTGCCTGTCATAGAAAACACCGCCCACTCCAGCATTCAACTTCAGCCGATAGAGACTTCCGTCTTCCATATGCAAAATCACCCCACTCTTTTCATTGCTGACCCAAGGCATTGCCGTATCGGCGAAAGCGCCACTCACTGCCATGAAACCCAACAATAAAAAAAACAAAGAACAAACATATTTACTTCGACAACACATGATCGGCATAGCACACCCCCTGATAAGTCCAAGGGTGGTCCTCCGATTGCCCCTTGGTGCCTTTTTTGTAGGTATCCACATCTCTCTCGTGCAGTTCGGCTTCGGTCTTGTCCTGGTTTTTTTCATTGTCCATCGACCAACCGATGTTTCCGGTATTGGCGTCGCACAGGATGTTCTTTTTCCTGACCCAGGATCTTGAGGCGGTGTCCCACTCATGGTAAGAACCACCGTTCCAGCGGCTGAATACCTCATGTTCCAGCTGCTCAGTCGTATAGCTCCTACCAGACTGACCCAGATATTTTTTCGCGATCCGGACCTTATCCTTGTAGATGGAGGAGCCTCCCAGGATGTTCGCTTTCCAGTTCCACGCCTGTTCGTAGGACGGTGCCGGATTGGTCATTTGCGTGATGCCGTAACCTTTGTCGAACGCAACGATTGGCTCGCCGTCGAAATCGATGAAGTGTTTACTGCCCGTCTCTTGTTCCAGCAGGTTCTCGAATCCGGTCATGCCATCCAGGCTTGCAACATAAGTAGCGATACTCTCTTGAACAGGATTCTGTCCTTTAATGGCAACAGTCCTCGTGAGCGACTTTTGACCGACCTGTACTTTTACGGACAACGTTCCACCGAGAACCTGGCCGGAGAAATCAGCCGTCCACGTTTTTTCGCCGCTGACAAATGAACCTGACTCATTGAACGTATTCAGTGTTTTACCTTTTCGCGCCCGCTCCTTCAAACCACTGACTTTTGCCTCCCATTCAATGACCCAGGACCATTTGATATCGCCAACGAATTGCGCTCGAAACTCGAACGCGATAACGGGCAACGTGGCATCTTGGGTAATCTTGAACACTTCATTTTCAGCGGGTGATACCCAGGTCAATGTACTTTGCGCAGACACGACCTTGATGACGGTACTGTCCGCGTTATTCGTGCTAACTGCATGTTTTAATTGCTGCATGGCTTTATCCCTTTAAAAATCAATCCCGCAATGACACCATGTTCTTTTCGAGTGAAATCAAAATACGTTTTAACTAACTCCTACCAAGTGCCATAGGGGATTCCGTGTTGATCGATGTAGGCCTGCGCCTCAGGCTTCGGTGCGCGGTAATAGTTACCCTTACCGTTTTGATTAGGCCCTAGCGGCTCAATCTCCGCCTGAAAGCGTCCAACCTCCTTGAACCCCAGGCATGGCCCACCAACCCAGACCTTGACGATGCCACCGGGGGCCATGCCCAAGGTGATGGAATCCCGATACTCGTCCTTCCATTTTTTTGAGCCTTTGCAAAACACCCGCTCGGACTTGACCATCTCATCCCGCACCCACTGCGGGATCCGGATACCGATCTTGTAGGTCTGTGGCTCCACCAGCGATTGCCAGCGCACGAAGATGCGGTCCGGCAAGTCGACATTGTTCACCGGCATCATCGATCCGCCCCCTTTGTGCCAACCTTCAGGTTTGCGGGTGTAACCGGCCACCCCGGCAGACACGCGAAAGAACGCCAGCCCGCGCTGATCGAGCACATCCACACTCTCGACCCACACTTCCATGAAGCGCGGCGCGGCCAGGCCGACGTACCAGCTGTGGTAGGGCAACTTGGGTGGCGTGGGACCAGTGGCGCAGGCACACAGGCTGAACAGCAGGCCAACCAGCAAGATCAGACGCTTCATTGCGGATAGCCCTTACCAAGTGCCATAGGGAATCCCGTGCTGGTCCACGTAGGCTTTGTTTTCAGCTTCTATGGGCACGTATTGGCCGTTGCTCTTTCCTTTGTAAGGGCCTAACGGCTCGATCTCCGCCTGAAAGCGTCCAACCTCCTTGAACCCCAGGCATGGCCCACCAACCCAGACCTTGACGATGCCACCGGGGGCCATGCCCAAGGTGATGGAATCCCGATACTCGTCCTTCCATTTTTTTGAGCCTTTGCAAAACACCCGCTCGGACTTGACCATCTCATCCCGCACCCACTGCGGGATCCGGATACCGATCTTGTAGGTCTGTGGCTCCACCAGCGATTGCCAGCGCACGAAGATGCGGTCCGGCAAGTCGACATTGTTCACCGGCATCATCGATCCGCCCCCTTTGTGCCAACCTTCAGGTTTGCGGGTGTAACCGGCCACCCCGGCAGACACGCGAAAGAACGCCAGCCCGCGCTGATCGAGCACATCCACACTCTCGACCCACACTTCCATGAAGCGCGGCGCGGCCAGGCCGACGTACCAGCTGTGGTAGGGCAACTTGGGTGGCGTGGGACCAGTGGCGCAGGCACACAGGCTGAACAGCAGGCCAACCAGCAAGATCAGACGCTTCATTGCGGATAGCCCTTACCAAGTGCCATAGGGAATCCCGTGCTGGTCCACGTAGGCTTTGTTTTCAGCTTCTATGGGCACGTATTGGCCGTTGCTCTTTCCTTTGTAAGGCCCAAGCGGCTCGATCTCGGCCTGAAAACGCCCGACTTCCCTGTAGCCCAGACACGCTCCACCTAACCAGACCTTGACGATGCCGCCAGGGGCCATGCCCAAATTGATCGTATCTTCGTAGAGCGTCATTTCCTTTTGAGCAGGTTTGCAGAACAACCGCTGTGGCTTGATCATCTCGTCACGCACCCACTGCGGGATCCGGATACCAATCTTGTAGGTCTGCGGCTCCACCAGTGATTGCCAGCGCACGAAGATGCGGTCTGGTAGATCGACGTTGTTCACTGGCATCGTCGACCCCGCCCCTTGGTGCCAGCCTTCCGCTTTGCCTGTGTAACTGACTACTCCTCCCGACACATGGAAAAACGCCAACCCGCGCTGGTCGAGCACATCCACGCTCTCGACCCAGACTTCCATGAAGCGTGGCGCGGCCAGGCCGACGTACCAGCTCTGGTAGGGCAACTTGGGCGGTGTGGGACCACCGGCGCAGGCACACAGGCTGAACAGCAGGCCAACCAGCAAGATCAGACGCTTCATTGCGGATAGCCCTTACCAAGTGCCATAGGGGATTCCGTGTTGATCGATATAGGCCTGCGCCTCAGGCTTCGGTGCGCGGTAATAGTTACCCTTACCGTTTTGATTAGGCCCTAGCGGCTCGATCTCGGCCTGAAAACGCCCGACTTCCTTGAAGCCAAGACATCCTGCACCCACCCAAACCTTGACGATGCCACCGGGCGCCATGCCCAACGTTATTCTGTTGCGATACAGCGTTACATTCTCCTGATCCGCTTCACAGAAAACCCGCTCAGGCCTGACCATCTCATCGCGCACCCACTGGGGGATCCGGATACCAATCTTGTAGGTCTGCGGCTCCACCAGCGATTGCCAGCGCACGAAGATGCGGTCCGGCAAGTCGACATTGTTCACCGGCATCATCGATCCGCCCCCTTTGTGCCACCCTTCAGGTTTGCGGGTGTAACCGGCCACTCCGGCATGCACGCGAAAGAACGCCAGCCCTCGCTGATCGAGCACATCCACGCTCTCGACCCAGACCTCCATGAAACGTGGCGCGGCCAGGCCGACGTACCAGCTGTGGTAGGGCAACTTGGGCGGCGTGGGACCACCGGCGCAGGCGCAAAGGCTGAACAACAGGCCGACCAGCAGGCTCAAACGCTTCATTGCGGATAGCCCTTTTGCGGACGATGGGGATGGACCTTGCGTGCGCTGTCGGGCGCGGGCTTGTTGATCATCAAACCGTTACTGGGTGTCCAGTGGGCGGACTGGTGGATATAGCGAGCGCGCAGCAAACGTTCCTGCTCGGGGTTGAGGCTGACCTCGGTGCCCGACAGGGCGTGCTCAAGGATTTGTGCAGCGATCGGTTGCAGCTCCTCAGGCAGTTTGAAACGTCGGTCGTCGTCATTGATGACATCAAATGGCACACCATGACGCACACCCAGTTCGCGCATCAGGCGCAGGGCAATCAATGCCAATTCACCTCGGACCGGACGATCCAGAACAATCGCCAGCAGATAGTGGTCCTGGTCGGACTCCTGCTTGCCCCGGGCGGCCGGGGTGAACGGCCAGGCCTTGGCCTCGATGCTGCCGTCGCCGGCCAGGCCACTGGCGCGCAGGGCCTGCACTTGAGCCAGGGCCTTGGCCCACTCGGGAGTGGACTGCACCGGTTGGTTGCGTCGCAGGGTGAGGCGACCGGGCCGGGTCAACCACAGCCGCTCCCGGGCACGCGACAGATAGCCGCCACCGATGTCAGAGTGCACCCCGGGCAGACTGATTTGCCGATGGTCGTGCAGCACCTCGTTCAGGGCAAAGTTGTGGCGACACTCGTCGCGCGCCTGTAGCTGAATAACCTGACGCGCACAACCGGGTGGCAGGTACAGGTTCACGCCCGGGTTGTGGTCATCGGCCACGTTCAGGTCAATGCCGCCGATGGCTGCAACGGTGTCGAACAGGCCGATCAGGTTGAGGCTGATATCGACCGCCGGGTCGAAGCTGTCGAGCAGGCCGAAGCGGCCTCCCTGCAGCAGATCACCGAATACACCTCGACCCGGTTTGAGCAGTTCGTTGGCACAGTGGCGTGCGGCGGCGGCACCGCGGCTAAAGCCAAAAATGTCGAACTCAACCCGACGGATTTTAGTACCTGGGTTGGCAACCGAAAAATCACGTAGTTGCTCCGCAATTGCTGCCGGCGCTTGTTCAACCCGCGCCACCACCCCGGTTTCACCCCGCCCCATACCTTGCCCGAAAAGCGAGTCGTCACCACCGCTGCGGGTACCGATACCCTCCAGATAGACCTTTACATAACCCATCTCACCGCCCGGTGGAAGGCCATCTGTAGCGTGATCGGGATACAGCGCAAACAAATGCACCACATTACTCGGCGCATTCCCATAACTGTTATCCGGCGTACGACCAAAACCACTGCCATCAAACTCGTCAAACCCATACTGGTTGCACAACTGAATGATGGACGCCAGATCGCTTTCATCGAACAGTTGCAGATCCTCGCGCCGGCATTGTTCGGTGAGGGCGGCGTTGGCCTGGTTGTTACCGGTGCCATCAAAAAACAGCCCGATGCGCAGGGTGATGCCTTCGAGTTCTTCCTCTTCCTCCTCTTCGTCCATGTCGTAGATCAGCGAGAGTTCTTCAGGAACAGCGGTGTACACCCGTTCGGTGAAACCCTGGCTGTCGGTAGTGCCTTTCCACACGTTGCCGCTGGCGCTGGAGATCTTGTACGGGACGCCGGCCAGGACTTGCTCGCCATCGTTGGCAAAAATCTGGTACTGCTGATCGAACGCCAGCGGCGGATCAATCACCGCCGGCAGCGGCGGCAGGCGCGCCGCCTGCGTGACCTTGGTCGGGATGTACTCCAGAAACGCCGCCTTGATGTTGTGGTCACCCGCCGTGCCGGATTCGATGCCACACGTCTCCAGGGTGATGTAGCTGCCCCCGCCGTTGAGGACGATTTTCTTCTTCGCCGTGATGTGGATTTCATCTTCGGTGCTGGTGATCTCCAGCCCATGCCGCGCCAGCAGTTCAAGTTTGTCGTTCTGCGCCTGCACCCTCACCGGGCCCTGATTGGCGATCAGCTTGATCCCCAGCTTGCGTACGAACAGGCTCAGGCCCTGGCCGACGCCGATGAACAGGCGCTTGACCACGCTGAGGTCGGCCTCGCCGCCGGCGTTGAGCATCAGGTTGTCTTTTGCCGCCAGCTGCAGGTGCTGGCCGCTGGTCAGGGCGATGCCTTGCGGGGCGCTGAGCAGCAGGACCTGGGACTTGAGCTGTTCCAGATCCTTGCGCAGCAGGTTCAGTTGCGCGGCCACGTCCGCCGGTTCGGCGTGGGCGGTTTGGGCGTCCGTGGACAGCTGTTGCAGTTGGTCGCCGGCCTGTTGCAGGCGGCCGACGGCGGCGGCCATGTCCAGCACCGGCCCTTGGGCCTTGGGCTGCGCATCGGCACTGATAAACAACCCCTTGCCCGTCCGAATCGCCCCCCAGGCATCGGTGCGCAACTCAAACCCTTCACCCCGTTTTTGCCGCTCGGCATCCACCACATGCCCAAGGTTGAGCTGACTCTTGCCACTGTGTTCGGTGCTGAGCTTGATGTGCTCCTGCCCTCGGGTATCGTCCAGCCGCAGCTTGTTGTTGGCCGGGGTGCGCAGCACGTTGCGCTTTTCGTTGTACATGGTGACGGGGTCGGGGTGCTGGCTGTCGTGCAGGGCGTGGGCGATGTAGGGCCGGTCGGGGTCGCCCTGTTCGAAGGCCACCGCCACTTCGGTGCCGGCGATCAGCGGCAGGTGCAGGCCGTGGGTGTCGCCGGCGTATGCCCGGGCCAGGCGCAGCCAGGTGCTTTCGCGACCGGCGTCCCAGGTGTCGCGGTCGAACAGGAATTGCACCCGGTAGCGGCCCTCGGCGTCGGTATCGGCGTAGGGGTTGTGGGCCTGCGCGCTGGTCACCCGGGCCGGCACGGTGCCGGCGATCAGGGGTTTGGGCGGTACGTCTGGGCGAAAGCACACCGTCTTCGCGTAGGGGATGGCCTGGAAGCTGCACTCGAAACTGCGGTCGCGGGCGGCGCCGGCCTTGAGCCCGATGATCACCGCCCGCGGCGCGAAGGCCTGGGGCGCGCCGTCGGTGACTTCCAGTACCTGGCCTGGCGCCAGGCGGGCGCTGCTGCTCATGCCGCAAAGGCGGGTGCGGCGGTTGAGGTAACGCTCGTGGCGCAGGCGCGCATAGAAGTAGCCGCTTTCGCACTGCACGTCTTCGGGGAAGGCATGGCGGTCGCCGAGCGCGGTGTAGGGTTCGGCGTAGTGATAGGCCTCGCCGTAGGTGCCCTTGGCGCCGCGCGTCTGGTCGATGTCGCCGTCGAGGTGCGCGCGGGCGTCACGGTGGTGGTAGGCGCGGATGTTCACGTGCTGCTCCACCACCTGGTGTTCCGACTGCAAGGCCCAGACGCTGTCCTCGCCGCTGCTGCTCAACCCGGAGAGCGGACGCAGCGGCAGTTCGACGTCGAACTGGTAGGCGCGCGGGGAGTCGTGGAATTCGACGACGTCGATACTCAGGCGTTCGTCGCTGGTGAAGCGGTACCAGATGCCGACTTCGGCCAGCAGGCGGGCAATAAAGGCCAGATCGCTTTCGCCGTATTGCATCACCTGTTCACGCCGGGGGTACTCGCGGTGCAGGTGGAAGAGGAAGTCCTGGCCCCTGAGCTCG
This sequence comes from Pseudomonas monachiensis, assembly GCF_047345015.1. Lineage (NCBI taxonomy): Bacteria > Pseudomonadati > Pseudomonadota > Gammaproteobacteria > Pseudomonadales > Pseudomonadaceae > Pseudomonas > Pseudomonas monachiensis. Next base: position 2,965,956 of record NZ_CP178857.1, on the reverse strand, counting down.
TGGCGGCCGCGCAGGATGTGCTCGACGATTTCCGGCACCGACCGGTGCTGGTAGATCCGGTATTGCCGGCCCCGCGCGAGCAGCGCCAGGCGCGGTTGCAGGGTGACTTCGTAGCGTGCCTCGTCGATGGAAGCGGACAGGCGTTTGAAGCCGCTGATTACCCCGTGCAAGCTGCGCAGCGGCTTGACTTCGGACGGTTCGAAGATCAGCGACGAGACCTTTTCCGGCAGCGCGTGCAGGCTGAAGCTGGCGGGTTGGCCAAGCATGAGCTCGGCGTCGATGTCGAGTTGGCTGGAGGTGAACTCGATGCAGTAGCTGAAGGGTTGGCTGAGGTGTTCTTCGCCGTGGAAGGCCAGGACGTCGAGGGGGGCGTCCAGCTCCCGGACCCAGAGTGTGTGGCGGCTGTGGTCGAAGAAAGTGCGCAGTTCGTTGAGCATGTTCAGGCCTCCATGGCGGTATTTGCCGCGCAATCCTGCGTGTTGGAGAACTGCAGGGTGACTCCCTGTTCCTCGCTGTAACCCAGGGTCACACCATGGGTGCTCTGCCCAGCGGCCTGGCGCTGCAACAACTGCTGGCTGAGCACCGGCAGAATCTGCTGGTCAAGCAGGCTGTCGATGTTGCGGGCGCCGGTATCGGGCAACAGGCAGGCGGCGACCAGGGCGTCGTTGAGCGCGGCTTCGATCCGGCAGTCCAGTGCGTAGTGACGCTGCAAGCGTTTGCCGACCTGGGCGAGTTTGATGGCGACGATGCCTTTGAGGGCCTCGGCTTGCAGCGGTCGATAGATCAGCGTCTGAAAGCGGGCCAACAGGGCCGGCTGAAAATGCTCACGCAAAATGGGCCGCAGCAGTTCGTGCAAGGTGCTGTCCGAGGCTTCGGGTTGTTCTTGCAAGAAACCTTGCAACTCATCACTCCCCAGGTTGGAGGTCATGAGAATGACGGTGTTGCGAAAGTCGATTTCACGGCCTTCGCCGTCGCGCATGCAGCCGCGATCGAACACCTGGTAAAACAGGTCAAGCACGTCACGATGGGCTTTTTCCACCTCGTCGAGCAGCACGACGCTATAGGGTCGTTGGCGTACGGCCTCGGTGAGCACCCCGCCCTGCCCGTAGCCGACGTAGCCGGGCGGCGAGCCCTTGAGCTGGCTGACGGTATGGGCTTCCTGGTATTCAGAGAGGTTGATCGTGATCAGCGACTTTTCGCCACCGAACAGGCTGTCTGCCAGGGCCAGGGCCGTTTCGGTCTTGCCGACTCCGCTGGTGCCCACCAGCAGGAACACGCCCAAAGGCGTCTTTTCGTCAGTCAGGCCGGTCTTGGCCGCACGCAGGCGTTGGGCCATGGCACTGAGGGCATGGGGTTGGCCAATCACCCGCTCGCTGAGTTGCTGTTCCAGTTCCAGCAGGCTGGCCTGTTCATCCTTGAGCAAGCTGCCCAGCGGTACGCCGGTCCAGTCGGCGATCACTTCAGCCACGCTGCGCGGGTTTACGTCGAGCAAAAGCAGCGGCTGATTGCCCTGAATCTCGCTCAGTTGTCGCTGCAACCGGGCGCAGTGTGCCATGTATGGTGGTTCGGCCTGGCGTGCGTCGAGCAGTTGGCGGGTCAGTTCGAGCTCGCTCTGGTATTGCCGCACCAGGTCGATTTGTTCTCGCTGCAATTGCGCGTATTGCTGTGCGATCAGAGCGAGCCGTTGATCGGTGGCGTCGCCGCTCAGTTGCTGATCCTCTTGCCGGGCCTGGCGTTCCAGGTCCAGGGCAGCCATTCGGGCTTTGAGGCGCACCAGCACCTGCGGTTCGCAATCGAGGCTCATGCGTACCCGTGCACTGGCGGTGTCGAGCAGGTCGACGGCCTTGTCCGGCAGTTGACGGCCGGTGAGGTAACGCCGCGACAGGCTGACCGCCGCCTCTACCGCCGCGTCTTCGATGTGCACGCCGTGGTGGCTGGCGTAGCGGGCTTTGAGGCCGCGCAACATGAGGCAGGCACTGGCATCGTCCGGTTCGTCGACCTTGACCCTCTGGAACCGTCGCTCAAGTGCGGCATCGCGCTCAAAGTATTGTTTGTACTCACTCCAGGTGGTGGCCGCGATGGTGCGCAATTCTCCGCGAGCCAGGGCGGGCTTGAGCAGATTTGCCGCATCGGCGCCACCGGCCTGGTTGCCGGCACCGATCAGGGTGTGGGCTTCGTCGATGAACAGCAGGACCGGAGTTTCTGATTGCTGAACGGCCTCGATGACGTTTTTCAGGCGTTGTTCGAACTCGCCCTTGACCCCGGCTCCGGCTTGCAACAGGCCCAGATCGAGGGTGCGCACGCTGACCGGCTTGAGGCTGTCGGGTACATTGCCCTCGGCAATGCGCAAGGCCAGGCCCTCGACCAGCGCGGTCTTGCCGACCCCCGGTTCCCCCACCAGCAACGGGTTGTTCTTGCGCCGACGACTGAGGATGTCGATGACCTGACGGATTTCATCGTCACGCCCGAACACCGGGTCGATGCCTCCCTCCCGGGCCTTGGCGGTCAGGTCCTGGGTGTACTTGTCCAGCACCGCCCTCAATGCATCGCACCGTTGAGCACTCGATGAGTTGTCGAGGATCACCGCCTTGCGATCCAGCGTCTGCTCCTGTTGCAGGTGCGGTCGTTCTTCGGAGTGCTGGTCAAGCAGCGGGAGCAAGTGCTGCAATTGCACCGGACCGAGACTGAGCATCGGCCAGGCCGCTTCACAGGCCAGCAGTGTCGGGGTCTCCAGCAGCGCACCGAGCAGGTGGGCCGAGCGCAGGCTGTCATTGTCGTCGTCCAGCGATGCACGTAGCCAGGCGTTCTTGATCAATTGCTGTAACTTGCCGCACAGCTGCGGCTTGCCCTGCACGCTGCGCGGCAAGCTGTCGAGATGCTCGAGCAAGCCGTGCCAGAGGGCGTCTATATCCCATTCGTAACGGCGCGCAATAAGCGTCAGGTCACCCTCGCCCTGCTCCAGCAGTTTGAGGAGCCAGTGCTCGATGCTGATCTGCCCGTGGGCGCGGCTTTGGCACAACGATGCCGCCGCGCTCAAGGCCTGGGCGCAGTAAGGATTGAGGCGGCGAAGCAAACGGGTGGCGTGATGGGCCATGCTGGGCGTCCTTGTGCTGAGTTCCTGGCGTATTGCCGGTGGTGGGCTTGAAGCTCGATGTGCCGGGTTGAGCGTCCGCCAACAGGCGCTCAAGCCGACACACTCAAACCAGCAGGCAGCGTTCTGCCTGCTGGTGTTTTCGCGTCAGACGCTCTGGCGTTCGTTCCAGGAATCGCTGTGAATGATGTTGCCGTCCTTGTAGGTCCAGGTGATTTTGTCGTAACGCAGTTCAATCAATTCCAGGTGGTTGTGCTTCTCCTTCGAAGGGTCTTTGATGTCGTGCATTTTTGGCGCGACCTTCACCACCTTGACGTTTTCGAGTTGAGTCACGAAGTACTCGACTTCTTGGCCTGCGTCGTCGATGCGATACCACTTGAACTCGGCACTCTTGAGGGTCTGGCCAGTGGTCACCGCCTTGTACAGGTACGGGCTGGAGGCATCGATTTCCTTGGTGAACAGAAACGGGGCATGGACCCGGGCACCGGTCAACTTGCCGGTGTTGTTGTCGGTGGGGATGTACAGGCTGTGATCCTGGGCCAGCACCTCAATGCTGCCCTCGCGTTTTTGCACGTTCACCGAACCTTTGATGTCCGCGCCGCCGTCGTCTTGCAGCCAGAGGTAAATGGGAATTGCCATGTGAAACTCCTTTTCTAAGAACATGAATGCCGCGTGACGCGACTGGGGTTGTCAGCCCGGTATCGTTGGGGAATGCGAGCAAGCCCCCGTTTCCGGTATCAGGCGAATTTCGACTCGACGGTTGGCAGTGCGCCCCGCCTCGGTGTCATTGCTGGCGATCGGCTGCCTGGCGCCGAAGCCCTGGACAGCAAAACAACTGTCGGGCAGATCGCCCATGCGTTGCATCCAGTCCCGCACCGACGCCGCGCGGGCCCGGGACAGCAGAAGGTTTTGCGCGTCATTGCCCGACGCATCGGTATGCCCGGCGATGACGATCAGCCATCCCGGCTGGGCCTTGATGTCCGCCAGGGCATTGATCAGCACTTTGGTCGAATCAGGCTTGAGCACGGCGCTGCCGCTTTTGAACAGCGACAGGTTGTCCAGGCGTACCGCTTTGGCGACTTTTACCGCGAGTGGCGCTGACGGCAGAGTGCGGTGACTGGCAATCGCCGCCAGCACCGGCGCACGCAGTCGGTCGCCGCGATACAGGCCCAAACCCAACTTCAGCGGAGCACCATGACGGTAATGGTTGTCCAGACGCTCGGCGTGCTGGCGAAGCGTCGTCAATGCCGCTTCGCGCTGGACAATCCCGGTCTGGTCGAAAGGGGCCGGTGGCGCCATGGAGGTGTAGCGACGCAGGTCATCGGTGACCTGACGCGCCAGCAACATGTTCTGCCAGGCCGAACTGGCCAAGGCCACCGCAGTCGCGACCACAAACAGCCACAGCGCAATCACCCCCGCCCGGCGTATCGGCGTTCGCTGGATACGGATGGGCAGCAACTGCAGCAACGGGTCAGGGAATGGCAGTGGCGCCGCGCCTGCGGTCTGTGCCTGCCAGTCGACTGACAGCGACAGCTTGTCGCTCAGCCATTGTTGCCAGAGGTTCCCCGACACGGTCCGGGGCAACACCGGCACCAGCGTGATGGCGATGGCCACTGCGGGACCTATCGAATGGCGGCGGTCACGCGCGGCCAGGTCCGGCAGTACCGCCTCCTCCAGCCAGGCCGCAACGCTGCTCACTTGAACGCCGGTATGCATGCGCGCCATACGCGTGACATCGTCCACTGCCAACTGCTGCCAATCGACCAGGCCGGCATGCATCCCGGCCTCACGGACCTCGGGGCTGGTCTGACCCGCCTCCCAACTGAACCAGGCCCCCTCGCCCTGAGAAGCTTGCAGGTAACTGACCAGCAACATCGGCAATGCAATCCCGCGTTTGCGAACCAGGGCAACCTGATGACAAAAAGCCCGCACCTGCCCCGCCAGTACGGCGCGGTCGTCATGCTCGCCCGGGTTGGAAACGAACATGACAGCAAGCTGCCCGCCCCATGCCGGCCGACGGGCCAATACGCTGGCTATCAGCTCCGGCAGTTGCATCAGGTCTGGCACCCGCAAGTAGCAACCTTGCCCGGTCTCGCGCAACGCTGGCGAATCACCGGCAACCGCGCCGAACAGACCGTCCAGGCCATCACCACAGACCAATACCACCGGCTGACAATAATCCGCCGGTGGCAGCGTCAGGTTAGCGGCCAGCACCCGTGACCCGGCTTGACGCTTCGCCCGTCGCCCGATCCTGATCCAGACCGCTATGGCAACGCACGCCACGAACAAAACCGCCGTTGCACGTGTCCAGGCCGCCAGCGGGATGATCGCCAGCAATGCCAGGACAAGCGCGCCGGCCCAAAGCCAGAGGAGTCGATTGAGTTTGTACGTCATCGGTGGCTCACGCCTGGCCAGGCTGGAGGTTGGCGATGACACCGCCCAACAGGTGATCGAGCCCCAGCCAGATCCCCGTGAGCAACAACCCTGCCAGCACAACCTGGGCCAGCGGGGAACGCTGCCAACGCCAGCTGCCGGATCGGTAGCCGATGCCCGCTTGTGTCGCTAACCCATGGTTGAGTTGCAGTGGCGGAACCTGCGCATTCAAGGCTGCCAGCAGTTGCAGGCGATCAGGGTCATTCAGCTCGCGATAGCGGCCGCGAAAGCCCAGCATCAATACCCGCTGGAATGCTGTCAGCACCTGCCGGTCCGGTGCGGGCTCGCGCAACACTTCGCGCATGTCTTCATACAGAAACTCACCGGCCTGGTGGCGGCTGAAGAACTTCGCCTGCAAGGGTTCGCTGGCCCAGGAAGCATGATCTTTGCCCTCGGCATAGCCGAGCACGGTTTCATCGAGCAACGCGCATTGGGCGTAGCTGATGTAGTCGATGCTGCGCCGACTCAAACCGGCCTGTTCAAGCGACTGGCGAACGTATTCGATCTGGTCGGCACAACGTGACCACAGCCCCTGGCTGTTTTTTGCTGATCCAGCCTGGCGCAGTTCAACCACCAGCAGGTAGCTGTCCTGCAACAGGACGTCGATGTTCACGGGCGAGCGGGTTTGCTTTTCGGTTTTTCCGTTCATGTGCGCAACACCGCAAACAGTTCAAGCCTGACCTCGACCAATGTGCTCGGCACATACAATGCGCAGACCCCCGCGGCCAGCATCGCCAGCCCCTTGGCATGATTGAGATCAAGGGCGAAGTATTGATTTTCCAGGCGCAACGGAATCGCGGCCGGCACATGGCTGAGCGCCTGCATGGGCACGCCGTCCAGTGCAGCATTGATCAATTGATCCACCTCATCCGGCGTACCGATCTTGCACAGTCGAGGAAACTGGCTCTGCAACTGCGCGGCCGGCAGGCGACAACGCACGGACAGATAGAAGTCCGCGCCGCCAGGCTCACACAAACGAGCGTCGTTGAGACTGACTTGCCAGCGGTTGGCGCCCGTTTCCTGCAACTCCAGGGCGATGACCCGGGACGGAAGGCTGGCTTCCAGCAAGGTGGAAATCATGCTCATCAACGGCGGGAAGACGGTTTCCAGGTGTTCGTGCCGATAGGCAGGAATCAGCTCGATGTCATGTTCCAGCGAAAAGGTCAGCAGGCTTCCAGCCAGCCTGGCCAGTTCCAGATAGACCTGTTCGGGATGGCGCCCCGGATGCGCCTTGAGGTCAGCCAACACGGGTTGATAGCTGTTCAAGGCATTTAGCAGCCAGAACAACGACACATCGGCCACCGCAAAGTCCGCCATGCGCTGATTACTCTCGCGCCGCATGCCCATGAGCCGTTGACGCTTGGCGGCCAACTGGGTCAACAGATTGTCCAGTTGGGTAAGCAAACCCGGGTGAGCAGCAAAGCTGAGAAGCGGCGGTACGTAGCCCGGGTCGAGCATCCAGGCCCCCTGCCCGTCGCGAATCAGACGGGCAATCGGGCAAGTCAGGTAATCGGCGTTGTCATCGTTGACCAGGCGCAAGCTCAAGGCATGCTCCAGCACCCCGATCGATTGCACCTCATCGCCAAACACGTCTTGAACCTTGCGCCAAGCCTGACGATAGCGCATTGGTCGATCGGCCCTGCCCCCGTCGAACAGACAGTTGTTGCCATTGCCCTGTTCCAGCGGCAAGGCCAGCAACAGCGTGACGCTCTGACTGTCATCAGGCAGCTGCCGAGCCAACTCCAGTGCAGGAGGCAGGCGATCGACATGATCGGTATCGACCAGGGTACCGTCGGCCATGCGCAAGTGCAGCCGGGTCAGTTTTAACTTGCCCAGGCGCAGTGCCTGCAGATCAACGTCCATTGCTTGTACACCCCAGGGATGTACCAACGACAGGTGCGCAAGGCACTCATTGGTCCAGGCTTCCCAGCGCGCCTGCTGCTGGAATTGCTGCGGAGACAGCAACGCCCCCGCGGCCCACAGGGGGCGGTCGATCTTCATGACAGTCGTTTCCTACGAAATGGCCCGGGTTTGAACAGGCTCAGTTTTTGGCCTTGGGCATCTGCGAAACCAGTGACAGGTTGACGTCCATGCCTTCCACCTGAAAGTGCGGCACGGCGTACAACTTGACGCGGAAGAAGCCGGGGTTGTCCTCGATGTCTTCCACCGTCACCTTCGCCTCACGCAGCGGGTGCGAAGCCTGCAAATCGTCGCCGGGGTCGGTCATTTCGGTGACCAGCCCACCGATCCACTTGTTGAGCTCAAGCTCCAGCAAGCGACGATCCTTGGTGGTTCCGATGTTCTCGCGCTGGATCATTTTCAAGTAGTGAGCGATGCGCGACAGGAGGAAAATGTACGGCAAGCGCGAGTTGATACGGCTGTTGGCAGTCGCGTCGGCGGTGTCGTACAGGGCGGGTTTCTGGCTGGAGTTGGCTGAGAAGAAACACGCGTAGTCGCGATTCTTGTAGTACGACAAAGGAATGAAACCGAGGTTGGCGAATTCAAATTCACGCGTCTCGGGAATCATCACCTCCGAGGGGATTTTCACCTGATTGCCGGTGCCCAGGTCGTACAGATGAATCGGCAGGCCGGTGACCGCGCCACCCGACTGTGGGCCGCGGATCTGCACACACCAGCCGTTGCTGATGAAGCTCTTGACCATGTTCGCGGCAAACGCGAACGAGGCATTGGTCCACAGGTACTTGTCGTGGTCCGGCCCCTTGACGCTTTCGATGTAGTTGAAGCTGCGCACCGCAATGGTGTCAGGACCGTAGGGCAAGCGACCGAGCACCCGCGGCATGGTCAGGCCGATGTAGCGGGCATCGTCACTGTCGCGAAAGGCTTTCCACTTGATGTATTCGGCGCGGTCAAAGTAGTTGCCGATGTCCTTGATCGCAGCGACTTCTTCCATCGATTCCTTGCCGAAAAAAGCAGGTCCCACAGAACCTATGAACGGCATGTGTGCTGCGGCCGCCACCTTGGAAACATTGCGCAACAAGGCAACATCCTGAGGGCTGCGGTCGAATTCGTAATTGGAAATGGCTGCAGCGATAGGTTCGCCACCCGGCGTGTCGTATTCCTGGATGTAGCTATGGAAATACAACCCGCTCTGGGCGATTTCCGGTGCGTCTTCGAAGTCCTGGACCAAATGGTCCTTGCTGATATCCAGCAACTCGATGCGAACGTTGCGGCGGAAATCGGTTTGGTCGATCAGCGATTTCACGCCGCGCCAGGTCGACTCGACGCGCTGGAAGTCGGGATGGTGCATGACGGCATCGAGCTGGCGACTGATCTGCTCGTCCAACGATGCAATGTGCTCATCGAGCAGCGCCTTGTCCAGACGCTCGACTTTATGTGAAGACTGCTTGAGCAAGTTCAGGAAAACGCTGACGGCAGCGGTCACGCGCTCATCGGCAGAGGCCTCGGACAATGCTTCATTGTCCTGAAAGGAGTCGAAACCGGCCAACTCCTCTACTGGATTCAGATTGATCTTACTGAACAAAGCGCTATATATACCCTGGCTTTCTTCAGACAACACTGTATCGCCACGCGATTGCGCGGAAGAATGTTCAACGGACATTTAGAGTTTTCCTGTGAAGCGAACCGAAGGGAAATTAACGAACTTCTTTTGGAGCCAGGGCAGCCAGTTCGGCACGCAGTTCGTCACTCAGCGCATCATCCTTGAGGATGCGCTCCAGTTCGTGCCGAAAGGTCGCGTTGTCCAGCAGGTTCGACTTGAGATCGCGCAGCAGGTTGCGCATGGCCAACAGTGCGCGCAACTGCGGAATCTGCCGCGCCACCTGTTCCGGTTCAAAGTCTTTCATGGCCCGGAAACTCAATTCCACAGAGGTGTCGCAGTGGTCATTGACCAGTGTGTTTTCCACCGCCAGCTTCAGGCTTGGTGAATACTCGGACAAAACACTGTCGAAATTATTCTTGTCAATGTTCATTTTGTTTCTTGCGGACAGCGGGCGCTGTTCCTTACCGTTGCTGTAGTCGCCCATCACCATCAACTTAAGCGGCAATTCGACTTTTTTCTGTGCGCCACCCGTGTGCAAATCGAGCTTGATATTAACTCGAGCCTTGGGCACTTCGTTTTGAAAACTACTTGCAGTCATCATTCCTCCTGACACCCGCGCAACTGTAACAACCATCACGAAGATAAATAAGACTGGAATCCAGAACGGCGATCAACTCTATACGCAGAGTTGCCATCCACAGCCCTTAAATTCCTTTCAATGCATAGAAGCCGCAACTCCAAGCGACAACTTTTGTCTCTCTGTCTATAAACGATGAAGCATCTGAAGTTAATTCTCCATCCCCCTCTAGCACTTTCGGAAGTTTCCTACATGACCAATCAGCAAAAGAGAAGTTAATTTGTAGGACTAGAGCGGGATAATCAAATCTGGTTACGCCAACACACAATTTTTGCTAGGAGTAATGGATCTCACTCAGGTCGATCGACACCAGCAACGACCGGCGGGACAAAAGGCATCAAAAGACAGCACACCGACTCAATATTCCCGACCCGATCTACGTAACCATCACGTCCTCACTCCCCCCTAAGGACAGTGTCATGGTCATTGCAAAGGCAGTACCCGGCAAAACCCTGCCCCTGTGGTGACCCATTGATGATCTTTTCCCCGCAAGAATCCAGGGCGGCCATTGCCCTGTGCTGCTGCCTGCTGGCAACCCACGCACTGGCCGAGGAATCGGCGAAAGACAGCGTAGGATTTTTCGAGGGCGCGACCCTTGGCGTGCTCAGCCGAAACTTCTATCTGAACAGCGACTATCGATCGCCCTCGCCATCCGGCAAGAGCTACAAGGCTGAATGGGCTCAAGGTTTTATCAGCGCTTTTGAATCCGGTTTCACGCCGGGTACCGTCGGCTTCGGCCTCGATGCCCATGCCTTTCTGGGGTTGAAACTCGATAGCGGCAAAGGCCATTCCGGGACCGGATTACTGCCCGTGGGCAGTGACGGTCGTAGCGAAAGTAACTACTCCGGCGGTGGCGGCGCGATCAAGCTCAAGGCCTCGAACACCACCCTGGCGTTTGGTGAAATGGAGGTCGAAAGCCCGGTGTTCGACACCGCGGACAAACGCCTGCAACCGGAGTACGCCACCGGTTTTCTGTTCGACAGCCGCGAAATCGACGGAATGAACCTGCAGGCCGGCCACTTCACGGCGTTCAAGAATCAGGACAGTGCGTCAGGCAAGGGCAACTTTTTCGGTTATGGCGCCAACACCGAGGCCGGCGGCATTTCGTTTGTCGGCGCCGACCTGTTTACCCAAAGCCCGGTTGGCGGCGCCCTGTATGCCTCGGATCTGACCGACACCTGGCATCAGTACTACGGCAATCTGCACTTCAAGCAGTCCGAGGTGTTCCTCGACGCCAACCTCTATCACACCCGGGACACCGGTCAGGCGCTGGCCGGTGCCATCGACAATACTGCGTACAGCCTGTCCGGCCGATACACGCTGGGCGCCCATGGTTTCACCCTGGCCTATCAGAAGATCAACGGTGATACGCCGTTCGATTTTGTCGGTGGCGACTCCATCTACCTGGCCAACTCGATCAAATACGCCGACTTCAACGGCGCCCGCGAACGCTCCTGGCAGGCGCGTTACGACCTGGACCTGGCCACCTTCGGGATACCCGGCCTGAAGTTCATGACCCGTTACGTCACCGGCGACCAGATCGACGGCACCCATGCGCCGCAAGGCGGGGCCTACAACCCGTTCGACCCGGCGACCGGCACCTTCGTGCCGCAACAGGGTGATGGGGGCAAACACTGGGAGCGCGACATCGACCTGCACTACGTCGTGCAGTCCGGGGCGGCGAAGGGCTTGTCGTTGCAATTGTCCCATGTGTCGCACCGGGCGAACGCGGCCCAGGCAGGCGACGACATCGACCGGGTGTACGTGGTCATCCAGTACCCGTTGGACTTCGGGCCGTTCTGACCGGGAAGTGGCGGAAGGCAGCCGGAGTCGAACCTGCCCGGGAACGGATGCCGTCCCCAACCGGGTTTGAAGCCCGGCCGCGCCACCGGGCGCGATTGCCTTCCTTGAAATCATGTCTTTGAATCAGTGCTCTATGTGCTGGGCCAACGCACTGTCCAGGCGAATCTGCCGGCGATCACCCAAGCGTCGTGTCAGACCGATACGGTCAAAGTACTCCAGTATCTGAATGCTGCGCTTGCGCCCCAGACCCACCGCATCCCGAAATGCCGCCACCTGGATCACCGGGTTGGCGTCCGCCAGCTGCAACAGCATAGCCGTCAATCGGCGAATCATGTTGTCGGGGTAAAACAGATCGCGCACCACCTGGTGCATCAAGCCCAGACGCGCCATCTTGCGTAGCAATGCGCGGACGGTCGCTTCGTCATGCCCCAGGTTACGCACCCAGGGCGGGTCGAATCCGGCCTGTTCGAAAAGCGGCTGCAATTCTAGCCACAGGGCTTCGTCCTCTTCGCTCAAGCGCACCTGATGCCCGGGCAGGTGCAACCACGGTCCGCTGCTGGCGATGTCGCCGCTGGCCAACAACTCGTCGAGCAGGCTGATAAACGTTGGGCGTTCCAAAGTACTGCCGGTGAATCGGCGCAGGCGGTCCCGATCCGGGCCCATCTGGTCCGGTTCGAGTTCATGGAAACGCGCGAGTTGCTCCACTAAAGGCGATTTCAAGGCTTCCCAACGGCTGGCACTGAACAGCAATGGGCCTTGGCGGGTATCGATCAGGCGCACGTCAGCGGGCAACACCCAACTGCTGCGCGGTCGGTTGAACTGTCGCGCCAGGCGCTGTGGATCGAGCCCTGTGTCGCTATTGGCCAGCAATGCCGGCAAAACATCCTCCAGCGTTGCGCTGTTCACCAATGCATGCAGCTGCGCCAATCGTTCGGGGCTGCGGCGTTGCCGAGTGGGAGCAAACGGGTCGAGCACCCGGCCGCCGCCAAGGGTGCGTTGGGCACTCTGGTCGCGCAGGATCAGCGGATCGCCTTTCACCGCATGCACCGGTGTATTGAGCAGCAGTTGCGCCAGCATCCGCTCACCCGGTGCCAGGCTGGCGCCTTCGAGCAAGGCGACTCGACCGGTGACGTCCAGGGTGCCGAGGTGTACGTGCACCGGTTGAAAGTGCTCGAAGGCGCGGGGTTCGGTGGCTAGCAACTGCATGTCGATGTCCAGGCGCTGGGTGGGCGCATACAGGGCTTCGGCGAGTAACCAATGGCCGCGATGGATATGCTCCAGGGCCAGCCGTTCGGCACTCAGGTTCAACGCCACGCGCTGGCCGGCCAAGGCGTGGCCGGCGGCCTGGTTTTGCGCGTGCAGGCCGCGAACGCGCACCGGTTTGCCTTGTGGCCCCAACAGCAGGGTATCGCCCACCGCGACCTGACCGGACAGCGCCGTGCCGGTGACCACGATACCGGCCCCGGCCACGCTGAAGGCCCGGTCGATCGCCAGGCGAAAACCACCTTCGGTGCTGCGCTGCTGCACTCCGCGCTGGGCTTGCAGCAATTGTTGGCGCAGGGTTTCGATGCCCTCGCCCGTCAGGCTCGACAGCGCAATCAGCGGTGCATCGGCATACGGCCCGGGCGCCAACAAGGTGCGGACCTGATCGCGCACCTCCTGTACCCGGGCGCTGTCGACCCGGTCGCACTTGCTGATCGCCACCAGTGCCCGAGGGATACCCAATAGCTGGACAATCGCCAGGTGCTCGCGGGTCTGCGGCATCACCCCGTCATCGGCGGCCACCACCAGCAACACCAGATCGATGCCCTGCGCCCCGGCCAGCATGTTGTGGGTGAAGCGCTCATGGCCCGGAACGTCGATGAAACCGGTCAGCGGCGCATCCGTCTCCAGCGCGGCATACAGGTAGCCGAGGTCGATGGTCATGCCGCGCTCGCGCTCTTCGCGGCGACGGTCACCCGCCTGACCGGTCAACGCCTGGAGCAGCGCCGTCTTGCCATGGTCGATGTGCCCTGCGGTGCCGACAATCACCCTGCCCGGCCCTCCACCTGTAATTGATCGAGCTGCGCCAGCCATGCCGGTTCGTCGTCCAGTTGCCGCAGGTCCAGCCACAGGGCGTCATCGTCGATGCGCCCCAGGACCGCAATCGGCAAGGCGCGAAAGGCCTCTTCCAGCGTCAACAGCGAACGCCCGCGCAAGCGCTTGGAGGTCAGCGGGCGCAGACACAGCGCGGCGCTGGCCAGCCGCGCCACCGGTTGGCTGCCGCTGCCGATCATACCCAGCGCCGGCATGGCACTGACGCTCCAGCCGTCACCCAGCACCTGGGCCAGCCACGGTCGCAAACGCTCGGCCTGGGCGAGGATATCGGCCTGTGGCCGAGTCAGCAGGCGCAGGCTCGGCAAACGCTCGGCCAACCGGTCCGGATTGCGGTACAAACCCAGCACCGCTTCCAGGGCGGCCAGGGTCATCTTGTCGACGCGCAGCGCCCGCTTGAGGGGATTTTTCTTGATCCTGGCGATCAGTTCCTTGCGGCCGACAATCACCCCGGCCTGTGGCCCGCCGAGCAGTTTGTCGCCACTGAAGGTGACGATGTCCGCGCCATCGAGCAGGGCCTGGCGCACTGTCGGCTCCGGCGGCAAGCCCCAGCGGGACAAGTCCAGCAGACTGCCGCTGCCGAGGTCTTCAAGCAGAGGCAAACCGTGCAGATGGGCCAGTTGCGCCAGTTCGGCAGTCGGCACGCTGGTGGTGAACCCTTGAATGCTGTAGTTGCTCGCATGCACGCGCATGATCAAGCCGCTGCGCGGGCCGATGGCAGCCTCGTAGTCGCGGGCATGGGTGCGATTGGTGGTGCCGACCTCAATCAGCTTCACTCCGGCGCGGGCCATGATATCGGGGATGCGGAAGGCGCCGCCGATTTCAATCAGTTCGCCCCGGGAGATAATCCCTTCCTTGCGCGCGCCCAGGCTGTTGAGGGTCAGGAGCACCGCCGCGGCATTGTTGTTGACCACGGTCACTGCTTCGGCGCCGGTCAGCTCGCGAATCAAATTTTCGATCAGGTCGTCGCGGTCTCCGCGCTTGCCGCTATGCAGGTCGAACTCGAGGTTGAGCGGATAGCGCGCGGCCATTTGCACCGCTTCAATCGCCTCCTCTGGCAACAGCGCCCGGCCGAGGTTGGTGTGCAAGACCGTACCGGTGAGGTTGAACACCCGGCGCACATGGCTGCGATGCTGGGTTGCCAGTCGCTCGCCGACCCTGCCCGCCAGTACATCAGGGCTGACTTCAACAGCTTCGAGCAAACCCTGTCGTACCCCTTCGCGCAATTCATCCAGCAATAACCGCAAGGTGGTCAGCAAGGCCTCGCGCCCATAGCGCTCGGCCAACGGCTGGCACGCCGGGTGGCGCAACAGACTGTCGATGGAAGGTAGACGCAGGGGTTGGCTGGCACTGCGTGCAGACATCTGGCGCTCCTGATAACGAATGACCCTCGCGCCAGAGTGTAGACGCTGCGGTTACTCGTCTCCCGGCGCCAGCAACAGATTGGGTGCCAGACGCTGATAACCGTCCTGGGCCAGGCGCATGTCGAGCATCAGGCTGGACAGGTCGGCCGACAACGCTTCGGCGTGCGCATCGTTCTCCAGATAAAGCAACTTCAGATAGCTGTTGCAACCAGGGCAGACTTCGGCGCGCAACGGCGCCTGGTTGGCGGCATGGCGATCATCTTCAAGGCTGAGGTATTCCAGGCCCTTGCTCTGCTCGCAATACACGCACTTGACCCGCACCACATGCCACTCGCAGGCGCACAGCGAACAGACCAGGTAACGCAAACCGTTGTGCTTGCCGCGATGGCGGATGACCCCGGCCATGGCCGGCGAGCCACAGGCCGGGCACTGGCTGAGGCTGTCGCCGGCGGTCAGCGAGAGGTTTGGCGTACTCAACAGCCAGTGGCTCCAGGCCGTTTGCAGCGCCGCACCGAGAAACGGCACCAGCGCGGCCGGCACCAGCGAATACTGGCCGCTGACCAGTGCCACCGCCCAGGCACGACGCTGCCCGGCACCGGCCAGGCGCAAGCTGTCCACGGCATCGGCCACCGCGGATTGTGGCGGTGCGTTATAGCGCTGCAACAAGGCATCGAGGTAAAGCTGCCAATCGTCTTCGCGCGCCAGGCTATCGGCCGCGAACGGCGGCAAGCCATGTTGCTGGCACAACTCGATGCGTTGTCGGTCGAGGGGTTCGCTTGAGGGCGGGTCGTCCAGTACCTGTTGCTGCACCCGGCACAACCCGGCGATCAGGCGCAGGTAGTCGGCCAGCGGGTGCCCTTTGGCCAGCATTTCCAGGCGCTGGGCACGCAGGTTGAACAGGTTGGGCGGTGGCATGTACAGAAACGGCGGCGAACTGGCCGCCGCTTCGATTTCTCCAGGTTCCAGGATGGTTGGCAAAGGTCAGCCCTTTTTAGTGATCGGTCGCTCGGGCGCTTCGTCGCGGGTCTCATCTTGAGTCACTTGGCGATACCAGAGTTCGTGGTGTTTCCTGGCCCAGTCGCGGCTGACCCTGCCGTGCAACATGGCGCTGACCGAGCCCTTGATCCAGATGCCAGCATAGATGTGCACGATGATGCTCAGGATCAGCACAAAACCGGCCAGCGCATGCAGCAACATCGCCCAGCGTATCGCGGTGATGCCGAAATACTCGCTGAAGTACGCACGCCAGATCACCAGCCCGCTGAACAACAGCACCAGCATGCACAGCAGTAAAGTCCAGAACAGCAGCTTCTGCCCGGGGTTGTATTTGCCGATGGGCGGGACGCCCTCCTCCTCATTTTTCATCACCCGGTCGATGCGCCTTAGCCATAGGCGATCATTGGCGATGAAGTAGTTGGCGCGCCAGAAGCGCAACACCAGTGCGAGGAACAGCACGAACATCAGTATGCCCATGAACGGGTGCAGGATACGTGTCCATGGCCCGCCGCCGAACAGGTTGCTCAGCCAGAACAGCGCCGGGTGGAACAGCGCCAGCCCGGACAGCCCGGCCATGAGGAACAGAATCGCCACCAGCCAGTGATTGGTGCGCTGGTTGCTGGTGTAGCGCAGGATCGTCTTGTTGCTCATGGCCTGCCCTCCCCACGGGGATCGAAGGTGTGCACCGACGGGTCGACTTCATGCACGGCGGTGTCCGGCGGCTGCGGATGTTCATCCTCTTCGACGATCTGCGGGCCGACACGCACGTAGTGGAAGAACCCGGCCACCACCGCTGCGCCCATGGCCAGCAGCGCCAGGGGTTTGCTGATGCCTTTCCACAGCCCCACCAACGGACTGATCGCCGGGTGATCGGGCAAGCCGGCGTACAGCCTTGGCGTATCGGCGTGGTGCAACACGTACATCACGTGGGTACCGCCGACGCCTTCGGGGTCGTACAGGCCGGCGTTTTCAAAGCCCCGGCTCTTGAGGTCGACGATACGCTCGGCCGCATGTTCCTTCATGTCGTCCTTGGTACCGAACACGATGGCGCCGGTCGGGCAGGTTTTCACGCAGGCCGGTTCCAGCCCTACCGCGACCCGGTCCGAGCACAAGGTGCATTTGTAGGCCTTGTGATCCTTTTGCGAGATCCGTGGAATGTTGAACGGACACCCGGTGATGCAATAGCCGCAACCGATGCAATGATCCTGATCGAAATCGACGATGCCATTGGCGTGCTTGATGATCGCCCCCGGGCTGGGGCATGCCGCCAGGCAACCGGGTTCGGCGCAGTGCATGCAGCCATCCTTGCGGATCAACCATTCCAGGTTACCGGCGTCGGTCTCGTGCTCGGTGAAGCGCATCAACGTCCAGGTTTCGGCGGTGAGGTCCTGCGGGTTGTCGTAGGTGCCATGGTTGTGACCGACTTCGTCACGCAGTTCGTTCCATTCCGAACAGGCGACCTGGCAGGCCTTGCAGCCGATGCATTTGGTGGTGTCGATCAGCTTGGCGACTTCCTCCTGGTTGCGCACCGAAGGCGGGACTGTGGTGGTGGCCGAACGGGCGATGATGTCTTGGCTGGCCATTTAGACTTTCTCCACGTTGACCAGGAATGACTTGGATTCCGGGGTCTGGGTGTTGCCATCGCCGAGGAACGGCACCAGGGTGTTGGTCAGGTAGCCGTGGCGCGTGAGGCCGGTGAAGCCCCAGTGCAACGGAATGCCGATCTGGTGCACCACCTGGTTGTTGACCTGCAGCGGACGAATCCGCTTGGTCACCACCGCCACCGCTTCGATGAAACCGCGCTTGCTGCTGACCCGCACCCGGTCGCCGGCGACGATGCCTTTTTCCTTGGCCAGCACTTCACCGATCTCGACGAATTGCTCCGGTTGGGTAATCGCGTTGAGCTTGCAATGCTTGCTCCAGAAGTGGAAATGCTCGGTCAGCCGGTAACTGGTGGCGGCGTACGGGTAATCCTTGGCCACGCCGAGGGAATCCCACACCGAATCGAAGATCCGTGCCGCCGGGTTGCTGGTGGCTTTCTTGTTTTGCGGGTGCAGCGGGTTGATGCCGATCGGCGTCTCGAATGGCTCGTAGTGTTCGGGGAACGGGCCTTCGTTCATCTTGTCGACGGCGAAGAATCGCGCCACGCCCTCGGGGTTCATGATGAACGGATTCATCCCCGCTTCCGGCGGCACGTCGGCCTTGTAGTCCGGCACATCGGTGCCGCCCCAGGTTTTGCCGTTCCACCACACCAGGCGTTTTTTCGGATCCCACGGTTTGCCTTGCAGGTCCGCCGAGGCGCGGTTGTAGAGAATCCGCCGGTTGGCCGGCCAGGCCCAGGCCCAACCTTGATGCTGGTGCATGCCGTATGGGTCGTTGTTGTCGCGGCGGGCCATCTGGTTGCCCAGTTCGGTCCAGCTGCCACAGAAAATCCAGCAGCCGGACGCCGTGCTGCCGTCATCCTTGAGCTGGCCAAACCCGGCCAGTTGCGCATTGGCCTTGATCGCCGCGCCCGTGGCGTCGGTGAAGTCAGCAGTGGCGGAGCCGTTGATTTCCTTGGCCAGCTCTTCCGGCGAAGGTTCCTCGGGGATCTTGTACGGCCACGACAACTTGAGCATCGGATCGGGGTATTTGCCGCCATTGGCCTGGTAGCGCTGGCGCAGGCGCAGGAACAGCTCGCTCATGATGCGGATGTCGGTGCGCGCTTCGCCGGGGCCATCCGCGCCCTTCCAGTGCCATTGCAACCAGCGGCTGCTGTTGACCAGCGAACCGTCCTCTTCGGCAAAACAGGTGGTGGGCAGGCGAATGACTTCGGTCTGGATGTCGGCGCTGTTCACGTCATTGTACGGCCCGACCTTATGCCAGAACTCCGAGGTCTCGGTGGCCAGCGGATCCATCACCACCAGCCACTTCAACTTCGCCAATGCCACCATCACCCGGTTCTTGTCGGGTAATGCGGCAATGGGATTGAAGCCCTGGCACATGTAGCCGTTGACCTTGCCCTGGCCCATCAGGTCGAACACCTTGAGGATGTCGTACTGGGGAATATCCAGTTTCGGCAGGTAGTCGTAGGCCCAGTTGTTCTCGGCCGTGGCGTTGGCGCCGTACCAGGCTTTCATCAGGCTGACGTGGAATTTGCCGTAGTTCTGCCAGTAGGACAGTTGCCCCGGGCGCAACGGTTTTTGCGTGCGTTTGACGATGTAGGCGTTGTAATCCTGATCGGCATCGCCGGGCAGCGTGAGGTAGCCCGGCAATGAGTTGGACAACAAGCCCAAGTCCGTCAGCCCCTGGATGTTGGAATGCCCGCGCAAGGCATTCACGCCGCCGCCCGGCATACCGACGTTGCCCAGCAGCAGTTGCACCATCGCCGCGCTGCGAATCATCTGCGCGCCAGTCGAGTGCTGGGTCCAGCCCAGGGCATAGAGGATGGTCATGGTCTTGCCCGGCGTCGAGCAGGTGGCGATCTCCTCCCAGATTTTCTGCATGGCGTCGACCGGCATGCCGCAGATCTGGCTCGCCAGCTCCCTGGTGTAGCGGCTGTAATGCTGCTTCATCAATTGATAGACGCAACGTGGGTCCTGCAGGGTCGGGTCGACCTTGGCAAAACCGTCTTCACCAAGTTCATAGCCCCAGCCGGACTTGTCGGTGTAGAGACGCTTGGCCGCGTCGTAGCCGCTGAAAATCCCGTCCTCGAAGCCATAGCCGGCTTTGACGATGAACGACACGTCGGTGTAGTTGCGCACGTACTCGTGCTGGATCTTGTCCTCGGTCAGCAGGTAATTGATCAGCCCGCCCATGAAGGCAATGTCGGTGCCGGTGCGGATCGGCGCGTAATAGTCGGCCACCGAGGCGGTCCGGGTAAAACGCGGGTCGACCACGATCAGCCGCGCCTTGTTGTGCGCCTTGGCTTCGGTCACCCATTTGAAGCCGCACGGATGCGCTTCTGCTGCGTTGCCGCCCATCACCAGGACCAGGTTCGCATTGGCGATATCGGTCCAGGTATTGGTCATGGCACCACGGCCGTACGTCGGGGCAAGACTTGCCACCGTCGGGCCGTGTCAGACACGCGCCTGGTTATCGAACCCCAGCATGCCGAGACTGCGCACCACTTTGTGGGTGATGTAGCCGGCTTCGTTGGACGCCGCCGATGCCGCGAGGAAACCGGTGGTCAGCCAGCGGTTCACCGTTTGGCCCTGGGCGTTCTTCTCGATGAAGTTGGCGTCGCGGTCGGCCTTCATCAGGTCGGCGATGCGATCGAGGGCTTCATCCCAGGAGATGCGGGTCCATTCGGTGCTGCCGGGTTTGCGCACCTGCGGGTATTGCAGGCGACCGGGGCTGTGAATGAAGTCCAGCAGGCCCGCGCCTTTGGGGCACAGGGTGCCGCGGTTGACCGGGTGGTCGGCGTCACCTTCGATGTGGATGATGTTTTGCGCGACATTCTTCGCCGCATCGCCCTGGCTGTACATGATCAAGCCGCAACCGACCGAGCAATACGGACAGGTGTTGCGGGTTTCATGGGTGTGGGCGAGCTTGAAGTGACGCACCTGTTCGGCAAAGGCAACCGTCGGGGCCATGCCCAACGCGCCCAGGCTAGAGCCTGCAAGGCCGATACCGGCGACCTTGAAGAACTGACGACGGCTGAGATCCATCGTGCACTCCTGATCAGGTGGAACCCGGTACATGGCCGGGCCTTTTTGAACAACCACGGTCGCGGCAGCCTGGCTGCCGACACTTGAACTTTAGTCAATGCTGTCGAAATCACCATGACAGCCGACCGTCGGGCGATTCCCCGATGCGAGCTAAGGCACACAACCTGTGGGAGCAAGCTCGCTCCCACAGGGCTTGGCGTTTATCATGGTCAGCATTCCAACCCAGCTTTCATGAGACTACGCATGACTTTCGATTTTGATCAGGTGTTCGACCGCCACCACACCGGCAGTACCAAGTGGAGCCGCTACCCGGCCGACGTGTTGCCGATGTGGGTCGCCGACATGGACTTCGCCGCACCGCCGGTGATCATCCAGGCCCTGCAAAAACGACTGGAACACCCGATGGTCGGCTACAGCGTGGCCCAGGATGACCTGCGCGAGGCGATCGTCGCCGACCTCTGGAACAAATACGCCTGGCGCGTAGAACCCCAGGAGCTGATTTTCCTGCCGGGCGTCGAGTCCGGTTTCAACATGGCGCTCAAGGCACTGGTGCAGGCGCCACAGAATGTCGTGGTGCAGGTGCCGAACTACCCTCCGCTGCGCCATGCGCCCGGGCATTGGGGCCTGAACAAGGTCGAACTGAATTTCGATGCGCAAGCCGACGGCACCTATACCACGCCGCTGGACACCCTGAGCCAGTCGCTGCAAGGCGGTGGCGCGCTGCTGCTGAGCAACCCGCATAACCCGCTGGGCAAGGCCTTCCCCCGCGCAGAACTGCAAGCCATTGCCGACATTTGCCTTGAGCACGGTGCCTGGATCATTTCCGATGAGATCCACGCCGAGTTGTGCTTCGACGGCCGCCAGCACATTCCGATGGCGACCCTGAGCCCGCAAGTCGCCCAGCGCACCATCACGCTGATGTCGGCGAGCAAGGCCTACAACATCGCCGGCTTGAAGACCTCGTTCATGATCATCCAGGACCGCCACCTGCGTGAGAAGGTCAACCACGCCCGTTGCGGCATGGTCGACAGCGTCAACCCGCTGGGCATGGAAGCCACCCGCGTCGCCTACAGCGAAGCCGCGCCATGGCTGGCCGAGCTGAAGGTCTACCTGCAAGGCAACCGCGATTTCCTCGCCGAGGCCGTGCGCACCCGCCTGCCGGGCATCACCATGAACCTGCCGCAAAGCACCTACCTGGCATGGCTCGACTGCACGGCACTGGGGCTGGACAACCCGCAACAGTTCTTCCTCGAACAGGCCAAGGTCGGTTTGAGCGCGGGCCTGGACTTTGGCGATGACTGCAAGCAATTCGTGCGCCTGAACTTCGGCTGCCCACGGTCGTTGCTGGAAGAAGGCATATCGCGGATGGAGCGCAGCTTGCGCCATCTCAAGGGCTGATAACGTCCCCTGTGGGAGCAGGCTCGCTCCTACAGGTAATAATTGAACCGACGTAGCCCTCCAATGCTCAACAGCCTATAGCCCTGCACTGGCGGTTGTTTCGAGATCTGAGCCATGAGTTTCGTTGCCTGGGTGGCGGTGTTGGGCGCGGTGTTACTGACCCTGGCACTGACCTCGTCGTACCTGCGCTGGATGCCGGTCACCACTTCAGCGGTGTGCCTGGTCCTGGGCATCGCCATCGGGCCGGCGGGCCTGGGTTTGCTCAGGCTGGATATCGACGAGGCGGCCTTCTGGATCGAGCACCTGACGGAAGTCGCGGTGCTGTTTTCATTGTTTGTCTGCGGGCTCAAGCTGCGACCACCGCTTCGTGATCGCCAATGGCGAGTGGCATTCACCCTGGCGGGACCGGTGATGGTGCTGAGCATTGTCGGTGTCTGCCTGCTGCTGCATTTCGCTTTCGGACTGGGGTGGGGGCCGTCGCTGCTGATCGGGGCGATACTGGCGCCGACCGATCCGGTCCTGGCCTCTCTGGTTCAGGTCAATGACGCCAAGGATGATGACCCGGTGCGGTTCGGGCTCTCGGGCGAGGCAGGACTGAACGACGGCATCGCTTTCCCGTTCGTGATTTTGGGACTGTTGTTTTTGCAGCAAAACGGCAGCTTCGGCAGCGGCCTGGATGACTGGTTCTTCAAGCGTCTGTTGTGGGCCGTACCCGCCGGACTGCTGACCGGCTTCTGGATGGGACGCGGCATTGGTCACCTGACATTGGTCATGCGCATCAAGAATGACGACAGCACGTTCTCCCCCAATGACTACCTGGCCCTGGCCTTGATCGCACTGGCGTATGTCGCAGCCGAAACCATCGACGGCTACGGGTTTCTCTCGGTGTTTGCCGCCGGCCTGGGCTTGCGTCAGGCCGAGGTCAAGACCAGCGGCGGTGCCCATACACCGGCCGAACATCTGGTTCAAGCGGTGGTCGGTCATCAACATGTCGAACCCGAGGCGGCCGTGCTCGGCAATGTGGAGCACCTGCAAGACACGCAAGTCGCCGCCGGGATCATGATGGGCGACATGCTGTCGTTCGGCAGCCTGGTGGAACGGGCCATGGAAGTGTTTCTGGTGACCTTGCTCGGTATTGTGCTGATCTCGCACTGGGACTGGCGGGCGCTGCTGGTCGCGTTGGTGCTGTTCGCCGTGATTCGCCCGTTGAGTGTCTGGCTGATGCCTTGGGGTTCGTTGCTCAATGGCCCCCAGCGCTGGTTGATCGGCTGGTTCGGGATTCGCGGCATCGGGAGTTTCTACTACCTTTTCTACGCCTTGAACCACGATCTGTTGCCTTCGGTGGCAACCTTGTGTGCCGACCTGACGCTGTCGGTGGTGGCACTGAGCATACTGGTCCACGGCATCAGCACCCAGCCGATGCTGGCCCGCTATGAGCGGCACAACCGCCGTGTCACTTCATCGCCAGGGCAATGATTTCCACCAGGTGGAGTTGGGTATAGGGTTTCGACAAACGTGGCAGGCGCGCGGCAAAGCCTTCCAGCCGATCGGCATAACCGGTGGCGAGGATGATCGGCACGCTCGGTCGCAAGATACTGATGGCCTTGGCCAGTTGAGCACCACTCATCTGTGGCATGGCCATGTCGGTTATGACCAGGTCAATCTCCGGTTCACTGCTGAACAGTTCCAGCGCCCTGGCACCGCAAGCCGCACTGATGACCCGGTGCCCAAGGTCCTCTAGCAGCAGGCTGGTGCTGGTCAACACCAGGCTGTCATCGTCCACGACCAGTACACACAGGCCAGGCACCGACACGGCCACCGCTTCGGCGACCGGTTGCACCGCCGCACCACGGGTGGCGACCGGCAACCAGAGTTCGGCGGTCGTACCATGGTCTTTGCGGCTCTTGAGGATGAACCGTCCGCCCAGTTGTTCAATGAAACCGTGAACCATCGACAACCCCAGGCCCGTGCCTTTGCCGACGCCCTTGGTGGTAAAGAACGGGTCCATAGCCGAGGCCAGCGTGGCTTCATCCATGCCCTCGCCGGTATCGGTAATGTTCACGCAGACATAGCGCCCCGCGGCCAGGAATGAGGTGCCGTTGTCGAGTACTTCCTCGGTCCTGGCACTGAAGGTAATGGTCCCGCCGTGGGGCATGGCGTCACGGGCATTGGTCGCCAGGTTCAGCACGGCCAGTTCCAGTTGATTGACGTCCGCCATCACCGGTTCAAGATCCTCGGGAAAACATGTTTCGATGTTCACCGAAGGCCCCAGGGAGCTACGCAAGAGCCCGGAAATGCCGTCCACCAAGGCTGGTATCCGCACCGGTTCCGACTTGAGCTCCTGACGTCGGGCAAACGCCAGCATGCGCTGGGTCAGGGAAACCCCGCGCAAGGCGCCTTGGGTGGCGTTGTCGATCAGGCGGGTTATTTTGGGATCGTCCGTCCCCCGTTTGCGCACGATTTCCAGATTGCCGAGGATCACCGTCAGCAGGTTGTTGAAGTCGTGGGCGATCCCGCCGCTGAGCTGACCGATGGCCTGCATTTTCTGCGCCTGGAACAGGGCCTCCCGGGTTTGCTCGAGCGCCTGCTGCGCCTGGGTGACTTCAGTGATGTCCCGGGTGATCTTGGCAAAACCGAGCAAGGTACCGGTGTCACCCCGGATCGGTTCGACAATCACATGGGCGAGGAACCGCGTACCGTCCTTGCGCACCCTCCAGCCCTTGTTTTCAAAGCGTCCTTCACGAACGGCGATGTCCAGTGTCCGTTGTGGCTCGCAGGCATCGCGATCCTCCGGGGTGTAGAACATCGAAAAATGCTGGCCAATGACCTCTTCCGGCAAATAGCCCTTGATGCGCTGGGCGCCCGGGTTCCAGTTGCTCACCCGTCCGTCCGGGGAAAGCATGTAGATCGCGTAGTCGGTAACGCTCTGCACCAGCAGGCGGAACTGCTGCTCGCTTTGCTTGAGGACTTCCTCGGCCATTTTGCGATCGGTCAGGTCCCGGGTGATCTTGGCGAAACCCAGCAATGTGCCCGACGGGTCGAGGATCGGATCGATGACCACATGGGACCAGAAGTGCGTGCCGTCCTTGCGCACCCGCCAGCCTTCCCCCTCGAAACGCCCTTCACGAATCGCCGTGTCCAGTGCCCGCTGGGGCAAGCCCGCACGGCGATCGTCATCGGTGTAGAAACGCGAGAAATGCTGGCCGAGGATTTCCGCCTCCTCATAGCCCTTGAAACGCCTGGCGCCGGCGTTCCAGCTGGTAACGATGCCGTCCGGATCAAGCATGTAGATCGCATAGTCGATCACCGCATCGATCAATAGCCGAAAACGACCGTCTTCGATGGCACTGACCCTGGTCCGATCTTCGCTCATTGATCCCTCCGCCTCATGGTTTCACTGGAGTATGGGTCATACCGGGATTTTGGAAAGCCCACCAACGCGGCAGCAACTGCCTGACCTTGCTCTCGCCAAAACGGTCGTCGATCAACATCACCACCCCTTGATCCTGTTGCGTACGGATCACCCGCCCAGCAGCCTGCACCACCTTCTGCACACCAGGATAAAGATAGGTGTAGTCATGACCGGCACCGAAAATCGCGGCCATGCGTCGTTTCAGTTGCTCGTTCACCGGATTGAGCTGCGCCAGCCCCAGCGTGGCGATAAACGCGCCGATCAACCGGCCGCCGGGCAAATCGATGCCTTCACCGAAGGCCCCACCCAGTACCGCAAAGCCGACGCCCTGGCCGTCGGCGTGGAACTGCTCGAGAAACTGCTGGCGCTGCGCTTCGCCCATGCCTCGGGACTGCGACCACAGACTGATGTGCGGATGTTTCTCGGCCAGCAACTGCGCCACCTGCTGCAAATAATCGAAACTGCTGAAAAACGCCAGGTAGTTGCCGGGGCGCTCGCAGAACTGCCTGGCGATCAAGTCCACGATTGGTTCCAGAGACGCCTGGCGATGTACGAACCGCGTGGAGATCTGGTCGACGATGTGCACCTGCAGTTGATCGGCGTGAAACGGCGACTCGACATCGATGCACACGGTGTCCGCCGGTGTTCCCAGCAGATCGGCGTAATAGTGCCGGGGGCTGAGGGTCGCGGAAAACAGCACCGTGCTGCGCGCGGCGGTCAGGCGCGGGCGGATGAACCCGGCGGGGACCACATTGCGCAGGCACAGTTGCGAGAGGCTGCGCTGGCGCTCGAGGTCGCGCTTGCTGATGTCGAACAGGAACTGCTCATCGAACAGTTCGCCGACCCGGCAAAAATGCAGCATGTCGAAGTAAAACCCCTGCAGTGCGCTGTCCAGGCCCTGAGGGTGATCGTTGAGGTAGTCACCGATGCTGGCGCTGCACGATGACAGTGCCTGAAGGAGCTTTTCCGGCCCCTTGTCATAGGCCTGATAGGCGCCGGTTTGTGCGTTATGCAGGGCATTCCACTCGCGGTTGACCCGCTGCAGCGGTTTTTTCAGCACGTCGGGCGCGGTTTTGCGCACGCCGTTGAAGGTCGCCTGATCGAGGCTGGCGCTGTACATCTGCCGGCCCCGCTCCACCAGGTTATGGGCTTCGTCGACCAGCACAGCGACCTTCCAGTTGTTGGCCTGGGCCAGGCCGAACAGCAACGCGCTGAAATCGAAGTAATAGTTGTAGTCGGCAACCACCACGTCGGCCCAACGCGCCATTTCCTGGCTCAGGTAATACGGGCAGACATCGTGCGCCAGGGCAACCTCGCGCAAGGCGCTCTGGTTCAACAGGCTCAGTTGACTGGCCACCTGCCGTGCGGCGGGCAGGCGATCGTAGAAACCCCGGGCCAGTGGGCAGGACTCGCCGTGGCAGGCTTTGTCCGGGTGCTCGCAAGCCTTGTCCCGGGCGATGATCTCCAGCACCCGCAATGGGGGCGCATTGGCGCTGGAAAGAATCACTTGCGCGGCGTCCAGGGCCAGTTTCCGTCCCGGGGTTTTCGCCGTGAGGAAGAACACCTTGTCCAGTTGCTGCGGCGCCAGGGCCTTGAGCATGGGGAACAAGGTGCCCAGGGTCTTGCCGATGCCCGTAGGCGCCTGGGCCATCAGGCAGCGCCCGGTGCTGACGGCCTTGAACACCGATTCGGCCAGATGGCGCTGCCCTGGTCGAAAACCGGCATGGGGAAAGGCCAGGCCCTGGGCGGCCAGATTGCGCCCTTCACGATGGGCGACTTCCTGTTCGGCCCATTGCAGGAACAGCGCGCAATGCCGCTCGAAGAATTGTTGCAGCTCGATGGCGTCGAAAGGCTCGACCAGGCAGGTTTCCTTTTCGCTGACGATGTCGAAGTACACCAGAGCCAGATTGATCCGAGCCAGATCCAGTTTCCGGCACATCAACCAGCCATAGATTTTCACCTGGGCCCAATGCAATTGACGGTGGTTGGCCGGTTGCTTGCTCAAGTCGCCGCGGTAGGTCTTGACCTCTTCCAGGCAATTTTGCCCGGGGTCATAGCCATCCGCCCTGCCCTTGACCGTCAAGGTCTGATACTGGCCCTCAAGGGCGACTTCGCTTTGGTAGCCCTCGCTGCGCCGGGAGGCCACCGTACGGTGACCGACGATACCTTCCTGTGCGGTCGGTGACGGAGTGAAGCGCAGGTCGAGGTCGCCGACCTTGGCGGTGAACTCGCACAGCGCCCGCACCGCAATGCTGTAGCTCAATCGCCCTGCTCCGTCCATTGCACATGGCACACGGCAATGGGCATCTGGTGTTCGTGACAGAATTCCAGCCAGCGCAACTGGTTGTCCTGCAGGCGATCGCCCGGGCCTTTGACTTCGATCATGCGGTAGGTCTTTTGCTGCGGCCAGAACTGGATCAGGTCCGGCATGCCGGCGCGATTGGCCTTGATGTCCAGCAAGAGGCGGTTGAACCAGTGCTTGAGGTGCTCGGCCGGGAGGCAATCGAGGGCTTGTTCCAGCAACTCTTCGCTGAGCACGCTCCAGAACACGAACGGCGACTGCACGCCCCACTTGGCGGCATAACGTTCGCGAATGGTCTGCCGGTAGCGCCCGTCGTCAAGTTCGGCCAGGCACGCCTGAAACAGTTCGGCCCGGCGGACCTGGAAGTCTTCGCTGAGCAGATCCACCGGCCCGCGCTGGAATGGGTGAAAAAACGCCCCCGGCAACGGCGCGAAGATCGCTGGCCAACACAGCAGGCCAAACAGTGAATTGACCAGGCTGTTTTCCACATAGTGCACCGGTGCCGACTCTTGCCCCAGATGCGCCTGAACGTAGAACTCCACCGATAACGCCGGGTCTGTCCTGGGCAATTGCAGGTCCAGACGCTGCATTGCCCGAGGCGCTGCCCGCTTGATGGGCGGCCCGCCGAGCTTGCGCCGCAGGCGTGGCAGCACACGCAGCAGCTGCTGGAGTTCGGCTGCGCTTTCCGGTGCCTGTTCGGCCTGCTCGGCCAGGTCCATGGCCTGCTCAAACTGACCGCTGCGTTCCAGCACGCGAATGATCCGCGCCCGCGCACCCGGATAAGCGCATTCGCGGTACAGGCTCAGGGCCATGGAGAAATCCGCGATGCGTTCGCAGTACTGGGCCATCTGGAACAACAGCTTGCCGCGCCGGCGTTGCAACCACGGATTATCCAGCGCCAGGCCCTTGATTCGCTCGGCCACCTCTTCCAGCGCTTCACCGGCTTCGAATTGTTGCTGGTACGCGTGCAGGAGGACGCAGGCATCCACGTCTTCGCGGCTGCGCAAGCCACGGGACTCGGCGCAGAATTCGACTTTTTCGTAGGTGTAGATACCGAGGTCCGCCAGCACGAACTCCGACCAGTCCTGATACAGGTTGCCGAAAAACATCAGGCGCAGGCGATCGCACAATTGCATGATGGTCAGGCTGAACAGGCGCTCGTCCAGGGTCGGGCACCAGTCGTTGAAGCTTTTTACCTGGGGAAACTGCTCGCACAGCGCTGGCAACCAATCGGCTTTCTTGCCTTTGGGTTGATCGATTGCCGGGCCAAAGGCCTGGAGGATTTCACCCTTGAGCAGCACCTCGAACAGTGCTTCGACCGTCAACGGCATTCGCTCATCGACCCAACCGAGCGCTAACAGCGGCCCGACGGCGCTGCCGGTATCGCCGATTTCCTCGTAATGCAGTTTGCTCACCCTGAAATGAACGCCCTTGCGCATGACCATTCTGACCAGCAGTGCCTGCGATTCACGGGGCAACCGCTTAAACTGATTAATGAAACGCAGTTCGTCGACGCTCAGCACATCGGCAAAGCGCTGCTCAAGCCAATCAAGCACTTGCATGAAGTTGTTCAAGTAGTAGAACGGGTCGTCGAGGGGATTTGCGGTCACTGGAAAATGGGCCATGTCGAGGGGTACTGGTTATGCATACAGATACCAGTTCCACGCCGCGTGGCGCAATCGGAAAAGGATAAATGGCGGCGCTGTACGGAATTTTCCCCGGGCAGTAGAACTTTCTGCCCCCTGGCGGCACCAACCGCCATACAGATGCAGTGACAGCCTCGGGCTGATGGCGCTGCTTTAAACGAACGGGAGGTGATCATGGACATCAAGACATTGGGCTTGCCCCTGGCTGCAGCGGCCCTGCTGGCGCTGGCCGGTTGCTCGACGCCAACGGTGGTGACGCTGCAGAACGGCACTCAATACCTGACCAAGGACATGCCGAAGACCAAAACCAAGGACGGGTTCTTTGAGTTTGAGGACATTTCCGGAGCGATGGTGAAAGTCAGGGCCGATGAAGTGGCGACGATTCGTGAGGAAGACTGACGTTTCTCCTGGCACGATGTGGCAGGTTTCGAGCACTGCTTTACACTCGATAGACCCCGTGCGACCGAATGACTGTGCAGCGCTTCGACACAGGCGTTGCAATACGGGCTTCACGCAAAGACTCAGGTGACGCCGAAATGAAAATGGTCATGCCACTTCTGGCCTCTGTGCTCGCCGTCAGCACGTGCGTGACGGCGAGCCTGTGTGATGCCGCCACAAAGGCAAAACCAAAGCCAAGGCCCTTGCCAACGTACAAAACCAGTTTCGATTGCGCCAATCCCCAGGCCTCCGCCGAAAGGCTTATCTGTCATGACGCCCAACTGGCGAGCATGGATCTGGAACTCAATCGCCTTTATCTCCTGGCACTCTCTGACGACCATTCAGTGCCGCGCCCGAATAAAGTCGAGATTGATCAGCGATTCTGGATTGAGTCACGCAACCAGTGTGGTGGCGGGCCGCAAGACAAGGCGTGCGTCATCCGAAGTTATGCCGAGCGTGCGTTCCAACTGCGCCAGGGTTCGGCCATTGCGCGAACCAAGGACCCCAGCAGGCTCACCGAAGGGCCGTTGGCTTATCGTTGCGCGGGGTTTAACGCATTGGTTGCCGCGACCTTCTTTACGGTCGAACCGGGCGTGGTGCTCCTTAAATGGGCCAACACCTCGGTGACCTTGAACCAGGTGCCGAACAATTCCGGAACCCAGTACACGGGCAAGGACTACAAAGGCAGCTACAGCTTCTGGCAACTCGGCGATGACGTGTTTTTCCAGATACCCGGCTCAGGCCAGATGAGTTGCGCAGCCGAGCCGGTCAGCTGATAAGGGTGGCAACGGGACGTCCTGTCCCGAATGCCTGACCAGGTTTCAGCTGCCGGTGCGAATCTTGTTCCACACTCGTGTGCGAATCCGGTCGATATTTAACGGCATGGCTTCCAGGGCAAACAGCTTGCCCATCATTTCCGGACTTGGGTACACCTTGGTGTCGTTCTTGATGGCCGGGTCGATGAGGCTGTCGGCCTGTTCATTGCCATTGGCGTAATGCACATGGTTACTGATGCCGGCCATGACGTCCGGGCGCAGCAGGTAGTTCATGAAGGCGTAACCGGCCTTTTCATCCGGGGCATCGACCGGCATGGCAACCATGTCGAACCAGATCGCGGCGCCCTCCTTGGGAATCGAATAGCCGATGTCGATACCATTCCTGGCTTCCCTGGCGCGGTTCTCCGCCTGCAGGATGTCACCGGAGAAGCCGACCGCGACGCAGATATCGCCATTGGCCAGGTCGCTGGTGTACTTGGACGAGTGGAAGTAGCTGACATACGGCCGCACCTTCATCAGCAGGGCTTCGGCCTTCTTGTAGTCTTCCGGGTTCTTGCTGTGATGGGGCAGCCCGAGGTAGTTCAACGCCGCCGGTAGCAGCTCCGGACCGTTGTCGAGGATGGCCACCCCGCACTTCTGCAACTTCTGCATGTTCTCGGGCTTGAAAATCAGGTCCCAGGAGTCCACCGGGGCGTTGTCCCCCAGCACGGCCTTGACCTTGGCGATGTTGTAACCGATGCCGGTGCTGCCCCACAGGTACGGGAAGCCATGCTCGTTGCCCGGATCGTTGGTCTGCAACGCCTTGAGCAACACAGGGTTGAGGTTCTTCCAGTTCGGCAGCTGACTCTTGTCGAGTTTCTTCAGCGCGCCGCCTTCAATCTGCCGGGCCATGAAGTGGTTGGACGGGAACACCACGTCGTAGCCGGATTTGCCGGTCATCAACTTGCCATCGAGGGTTTCGTTGCTGTCATAGACGTCATAGGTGACGTCGATGCCGGTTTCTTTCTGGAAGTTTTTCGTGGTGTCTGGCGCGATGTAATCCGACCAGTTGTAGATCTTGACGGTTTCGGCGGCCTGGCTGATCGATGCCACGAGCATCAGCGGGGCCAGGGTCAGTGTCTTTCGGATCATGGGTCGATTCCTGTAGTTTTTTTTGTTGGCAGGCAATCAAAGGATCAGCTTTCAAATTTCAAAGAATTGAAAACTCAAAAAATCAGCACGTAGGTCTTGCGCACGGTTTGCTGGATGTCCCAGATGCCCAGGCTGTTGGCCGGCAACATCAGTGCGTCGCCGGCTTCTATGTGCAGGGGCTCGCCGCCGTCCGGGGTGAAGGTGCAGCGGCCCTGGATGAAGTGACAGAATTCCTGGGCGACGATCTGCCGCCGCCAGCGCCCCGGGGTGCACTCCCAGACGCCGGTCTCGACGCCGTCGTCGCGTTCGACGCTGGTGGTCGACGCCACGGCCACGGTGGTGCCCAGGGGCACGGCGACCGGATTGGATTCGTCCAGTTTCAGGGTTGCGGTGTTCTTGAACTGCGTGATGCTCATGGGAATACCTGTCGATGTAGAAGCGCGTTTAGTGCATGAAACCTTCCATGAAACCGGCGACCCCGCTGGCCAGCTTGCGCCGCCAGGGCGCAGTGGCCGGGTTGGCCAGGGTCTGGTCTTCATGGACAAAGCTGCGGATGATCGCGTTGTAGCCGAGCCAGCGGATTGGCTCCGGCTCCCAGGCCCGCAGTGCGTCGAGGCCGCGCTGGGGGATGACCCACGGCTGGCGCACCAGTTCGGTGTCGCGCCCCAGGATCAGGTCAGCCAGCGTGCGGCCCCCCAGGTTGCTGGCGCCAACGCCCTCCCCGCCATAACCGCCAGACAGGGCAATGCCGTTGGCCCGGTCGCAAAGCATGTGCGGCTGGAAATGCCGGGACATGCCCAGGTTGCCGCCCCAGGAATGGGTGATCTGCACGTTCTTCAACTGCGGGAACAGTTCGCCGAACAGGTAGCGCCGCAGCTGTATTTCGTCAGCGGTCAGGTCGAAGTCGTGGCGCAGCTTGCCGGCGAACTGGTAGCCGCCACGGGCGCCAAAAATCAGTCGGTTATCAGCGGTGCGTTGACCGTAGGTGACCTGGCGACTGGCCTCGCTGAACGCCTGGCCGCGACTCAGGCCGATTTCGTCCCAGGTGGCCGCGGGCAATGGCTCGGTCGCGACAATCAGGCTCTGCACCGGCATCTGGTAACGCCCCAATGGCGGCAGCGTCACGGAGTAGCCTTCCACCGCCGGCACCACCCAGCGACTGTGCACCGAAGCTTTCGCCGTGCGCAGGCTGCCGGACTGCCAATGGGTGACCGGGCTGTTTTCGTAGATTCTGACGCCCAGCCGCTCCACCGCCCGGGCCAGCCCCCGTACCAGCCTGGCCGGGTGGATGGTCGCCACGTGCGGCGCGTAGATGCCGCCGTAAGGTTTCGCGACGCGGATCTGTTGCGCCAGTTGCTCCGGGCTCAACCAGCGATAGTGGCTGTCGTTGAGGCCCTGGCGGTGGAGATCGTCCAGGTAATGACGCAGGCTGGCCTCCTGCTCCGGATAGCGTGCGGCGCAATACAGCACCCCGCCTTTACGGTAATCGCAGTCGATCCCCTCTCGTTCGAGGACAATTTCCACTTCATCCGGAATGCTGTGCAGCAAATCGTAGGAGGCACGTCGTTCTTCGGCTGAGAGATTGGCCAGCAGGCGATCCTCCCCCAGCAAATTACCCATCAGCCAGCCACCATTGCGCCCCGACGCGCCGAAACCGGCGGTTTGCGCTTCGACAATGGCGATGTTCAGGTCTGGTTTGTGCTGCTTGAGGTAGTACGCGGTCCAGAGCCCGGTGTAGCCCGCGCCGATGATCGCGACGTCGACATCCAGGTCCCGCTCCAGCGCCGGACGCGCCAACAGCGGCTCGTCGAGCTGGTCCATCCACAAACTGATAGTGCGCCACGCCGGCATGCAAGACTCCGCCACTCAAACTTCGATGGCGTCGATCCTAGTGCGTGGGCTCAGGCGCTGTCTTGCGCGCGTGCACGCAAAGAAATTTGTTTGACGTAAGCCTTGGGTGACTGGCCGGTATGCTGGCGGAAACAGCTGTAGAACGCCGACAGCGAATTGAATCCGGCAGCGAAGGCCAGTTCATCGATGCGCACTGGCGGTGTGGCGGCATCCAGCGCCGCAAGCAAATGTTGCAGGCGTGCCTGGTTGACGTAGCGGTAGAAGCTCTGGCCCAGCACCTGGTTCAACAGGTAGGAAATCTGGTTGCGGCTGTAGCCACACTCCTTCGCCACCCGTTGCAGATCGAGCTCCGGGTCCAGATATGGCTGTTGACCCTGGAAATACTGCTGCAGGTCATCGGCCATGAAGCTCAACTGGCGCGGCGACAGGCCGAGCCGGCTGACCGCCGGGCGATGGTTGCCGGACGTTTTACTGCCGGGTTGTTCATGCACCAATGAAGCATATTCATTGACCCGCCAGATCAGCCCGTCCTTGACGGTGATCGCTTCGCTGGCGCGGAACGACACCAACCCTTCACCGCCGCGCAGGGTGATGCGGTACTGAATGAACGCGGTATTGCCGTCCAGTCGAATGCGGTCGGAATGCTCCAGCGCCTCATCCGGGTCCCGGGGCATGCTGCTGCGTACGTACTCGCGCAATTCAGCCAGGCCCATGAGCTTGTTCTGGAAGAAATCGTTGTACTGGACCTCAGGGTGATAAAGCGCCATGACGCCGTCCAGATCCCGGTGCTTCCAGCGCAAGTGATAGCGCATGACCGTATCGCCCGTGGCCTGGGTTTGCAGCGGGCCATCATCATCGGCGTGCATTGAACATCTCGACGAAAAAACACCGAGCTTGCCCAACTTGCGCTTTGTCTTCAACGACTAACCGATGATGGCAGGCGCCCGCAAATGGCCGACAAGCGTGAGCTGGATCAAAAAAAACGTTGGCAATCGCCAAACGACCTGAAAAATCCACAATATTTTCACAACCGGATGCTACTTTTAAAACCTGTCACTGGTTGAACCAATGAAGGTTCTTCCCTCCTACCATGAGCTAAAGGAAGCGCTCGATAATGAAGGTGGGCAACACATGAATAAAGGGTTCAGCAAAGTCACGTTTCCAAACGCCTGCCAGCTGATGCGCTGGCATTTTCATCCCATGGGTTTCGAGGCGAGCATGGACGCGCCGGGCAGCATGATTGCCCGTCTGTTTGATCGTGCCACTGGCGAGACCATGATCGCCATTGCCGGCATTCCGTGCGCCACCGTCATGAATGCCGCGGATGTAGAGCGAATAATCGAAGCGGTGGAGGATGAACTTGAAGCTTTCGTACCACCACAAGCCCTCAGAAGTTATGCCTGAAGGCTGAACACCCACAAAA
This sequence comes from Pseudomonas monachiensis, assembly GCF_047345015.1. Taxonomy (NCBI): domain Bacteria; kingdom Pseudomonadati; phylum Pseudomonadota; class Gammaproteobacteria; order Pseudomonadales; family Pseudomonadaceae; genus Pseudomonas; species Pseudomonas monachiensis. The sequence continues at coordinate 2,930,992 of NZ_CP178857.1, read as the reverse complement.
AAGCCCACGTCAGGTGGGCTTTTTTGTGGGTGAACAATCGCTCAAGTAGAAGCTTTGCCCTGCCGATGGTCGACAAAGAACGCCTTGCCCTTGCCGATCCGGTCGGAAGCCTTGGGCATGTTCGCGGCCTGGGTGTCTTGTGCGTCAACGTACCAGTAGCAATGGCTGACGGCGCGGGTAATCCCTACATAGGCCAGCCGCAGGATCTCGTCCTTCTGGGCGTTGTCGTAGGGTTCGCTGTCACCTGCCTTGCCCAGGCCCGCCATGCGGTAAACCTGATTCTTGTAAGGCGAGCTGGTCAGGTGCTGGCAATCGCCCAGCAAAAACACCGCATCGGCCTGGAGGCCCTTGGCACTGTGATAGGTCAGTTGCTTGAGCCTGCGAGCCTCATACGGCAAGCTAGAATCAACATTAACTACAGACTGAATATGCTCTTCTATCAATAACTTATCGCTGCTTTTTCGATAAAGCATCAAGATCGAATCGCCCTTTCGGTAATGCTCCATCAGGCGTTGGGCCATGCCTTGGTCATCACGATCGTGGACGTTCACCGGCAGCAACGCCTTGGGTTCGCCGCTGGCCTTGGCTTTCTTCCCGGCAATCGCCGGTGCTGCACGCACGATGTGCTCGGCGGCATCGATGATGTGTTGGTGGCTGCGGTAGTTGTCGCTGAGCATGACCTTGGTGGTGCTCGGCGACGGAAACTCCTTGTTGAACTCCATGAAGTAGCTCGGCGAACTGCCGCGCCACCCGTAGATGGACTGCCAGTCATCGCCCACACACAGCAGCGAGGAGCGCTGGGCGCCGCGCCCGACGTGCATGGCCGGCCCGCGACTGCGGATCTCTGCCAGGCTGGCCCTGATCCAGGAGACGATCTGCGGCGAGACATCCTGGAATTCATCGATCATCAGGTGCGACAGCGGCCGCAGCAGCTCATCGCCGAGCAGCTTGAGGTTCTCCGGCGAATGCTCGCTGAACAGGGCGAACATCCGGTTGTAGGTCATGATCGGCGGCTTCTGATCCAGCAAGTGATCTTCCAGCGCCCGCCAATAAAGGCTCAAGGCTTCGAAGAAGAACCGGTCGGGATCGTCCTTGGCGAAACTCATCTGGCCTACCGCGCTCGGCACATCCAGCCCGAGGTTTTCGATGAACCCGGCGGCGGCGACAAAGCAATCGAGCAGCGGCGCGGAAGCGAGCTCGCCCTTGACCTTGTAATCGAAGCCCGGCCCGGCGCTGGCATCGCCGGCAAGCGAGGCCAGAACACGTCTGGATGATTCGTAACTATCTAGCCATATCAAAGGCTTACGACAGAAAGCTTGAAACAGGGTGCGCTTTACTGCCCACTCTGCGCGCACCGTCAGCTTGGCGTTCGGTCGCGTAACCTGCGGGTTTTCCCGAGGATCGAACCCCAGCACCACCCAGGCATCCAGGGACGGGATGTGGCCGTGGCAATGGAATGTCGAACCGTTGATATCGAACGACTGGCGATTCGGTTCAATGCCCTTGATCGGCCAGGCACCGGCGCGAAACCACAGGTCCTCGATGGCATCGCACAGTTCTTCATCGCGTTTGGCCGCCAGTTCGGTAACCCCCATGCGTTTCTGCACATCGGGGTGATCGCGCTCCAGTTCCTTGAGTTGCAGGGCATGCCGGGACAGTGGCTTGATCAACTCGCGAAAACGCTCATCGACACTGTGCAGGCGGTGATAGCAGGCGTTGAGCTGTTGGCGTTGAGCGTCGTTGATGCGCAGATCGAACGGATTGCTGTCGGCCTCCTCATCGCCCTGTGCGGCCCGCAGGCTGAGGTTCTCGAAAGCCTGCAAACGCTCGAAACCCGCAAGGCTGCGCACCATCGGCAGGATCCGCGAGTGAAAGGTGCGTACCAGATCACGTGCCTCCTTGAAACTGATCGCGCGGCCCCAGAGCGCAAACAGTTCGATCAGCTTGTTGATGAAGTCCTTGCGCGACTCGCGGGTGAAGGTCACCACCGTCATCGAACTCAGTTCAAAGCCCAGGTAGTGGGTCAACAGCAGGATTCGCAGCACCAACGTGGTCGATTTGCCAGCACCGGCACCCGCGATCACCGAGGTGGACGGCGTATCGCTGAAGATCATTTTCCACTGTGCGGCGCTGGGCTGGGCATGGGCCGGCAACAAGCGGGCGACATCGGCCTTCATGCGCTTCTTCAACTCGGCGCTCAACGGCAGGCGCCAATCGTCGAACAACAGGTCATCGACATTCGGCGGTCGGTGTTCAGTGCAGCGCGAGTCGCGGATCAGCAGGACCTGCCGACCCTCTTCCAGCCCTTCGAGCTTGCCTTCCTTGTAGCCGTAATCGACCCCGGCGCTGTGACCGCTGCGAAAACCGTCGGCCTGGCCATGCAGCCACGACGCACGATGCTGCGCGTGCAGGCGGGTCAGACTGTAGCCGAAGAATCGGGCGAGCAATCGCTTGATCAGCGGCATCTCGGCCAGGGGGCGAAGTTCAGGCGGAAGATCTGGGGTGTGTTGCGGCACGCGGACTGACTCCAGGGTGTGAGGCTGTTGGGCGCTATGGTGTCTGCATTTGCCGTCGAGTTCTAGTCAATTGCTTATGTCTCATTGGCTTATGCGATGAAGTGAAAGCTGGATGACAAAATTTCGAGCTCGTTTTATATCAATCCATTCGATGGGAATGCTGCATTTTTTACGCTTTTTATCGATTGTTACCTGTTAGATGATGGCCGTCATCACTCACCGGTCTCGCTTCGTGGCTCAGGCACCTGCCCCATGACGAACCTTTCCTGGAGACGATCATGCTTGAACTCAGACCCTTCAACTCCCTCGGCGGCGCTCACCACGGCTGGCTGGATGCCCACCATCATTTTTCGTTCGCCGAATACTACGATGCCAAGCGCATGAACTGGGGCAACCTGCGGGTCTGGAACGACGACGTGATCGCCCCGGGCACCGGTTTCCCGCAACACTCGCACCGCGACATGGAAATCATCACCTATGTCCGCGAAGGCGCCATTACCCACCAGGACAACCTTGGCAACAAGGGCCGCACCGAAGCCGGTGACGTCCAGGTCATGAGTGCCGGCACCGGGATCGCCCACAGCGAGTACAACCTGGAAGCGACGCCGACCCGGATTTTCCAGATCTGGATCATCCCGAACGAGTCCGGCCTGGCGCCGTCCTGGGGCGCCAAGCCGTTCCCGAAAGGCGACCGCGAAGGCTTTGTCACCCTGGCCAGCGGCAAGGAAGGCGACGACCAGAGCCTGCGTATTCGCGCCGATGCCCGGCTGGTAGCGGCCAATCTGAAGGCCGGTGAGTCTGCCGAATACCCGCTGGACAAGGGGCGTCGTGCGTACCTGGTGCCGGCTACCGGGATCATTGAAGTCAATGGCTTGCGTGTACAAGCTCGAGACGGTGTAGCGGTTGCCGATGAGCAAGTGCTGCGGGTGACGGCCATCGAGGACAGCGAGATTGTTCTGGTGGATCTGGCCTGATTCGGTAAATGCCGGGCGGCACAAAAAAAGGGGCGGCCGTGAATGGTCGCCCCTTTTTAGTTGCTGCAGGGTTGTGTGTTTATTTCGCGGAAATGGCACCATCGACCAGCGTTTGCGCCTCGGCCACCAGTTGCTTGAGGTGGTCGTCGCTGACAAAACTTTCGGCGTAGATCTTGTAGATGTCTTCCGTGCCCGACGGACGTGCCGCGAACCAACCGTTCTCGGTCATGACCTTGAGGCCGCCAATGGCCTGGTCATTGCCCGGTGCGTGGCTGAGGATGCTCTGGATCGGCTCGCCGGCCAGCTGGGTCGAGGTGACCTGTTGCGGCGAGAGTTTGCTCAACAGCGCCTTCTGCTCCGGATTGGCCTTGGCGTCGACCCGTACCGAGAACGGCTCACCCAGTTCGTCGGTCAAGGCACGGTACGCCCGGCTCGGGTCGCGACCGGTGCGGGCGGTCATCTCGGCGGCCAGCAAGGCCGGAATCAAACCGTCCTTGTCGGTGCTCCAGACGCCGCCGTCCTTGCGCAGGAACGAGGCACCGGCGCTTTCTTCACCGCCGAAACCCAGGGAACCGTCAAACAGACCATCGGCAAACCATTTGAAACCGACCGGCACTTCGTACAGGCGACGACCCAGGCGCTTGGCCACGCGATCGATCAGGCCGCTGCTGACCACCGTTTTACCTACTGCAGCATCGGCGCGCCATTGCGGACGGTTCTGGAACAGGTAGTCGATGGCCACGGCGAGGTAGTTGTTCGGCGCCAGCAAGCCACCGGACGGGGTGACGATGCCATGGCGGTCGTGGTCCGGATCGCAGGCAAACGCCACATCGAAGCGTTCTTTCAGGCCGATCAGGCCTTGCATGGCGTGGCTGGACGATGGGTCCATGCGGATCTGGCCATCCCAGTCGACAGTCATGAAGCGGAAGGTCGGGTCGACCTCTTTGTTCACCACGTCCAGGTCCAGGCGGTAATGCTCGGCAATCGCCGACCAGTAGCGCACCCCTGCTCCACCCAGCGGATCGACACCCAGGCGCAGCTTGGCGTCGCGGATGGCGTCGAAGTCGATCACGTTGATCAGGTCGGCGACATAGGTGTTGAGGTAATCGTGGCGATGGGTGGTGCCGGCCTTCAGTGCCTGCTCGTAGCTGATGCGCTTGACGCCAGCGAGCTTGTTGGCCAGCAGTTCGTTGGCCTTGGCTTCGATCCACTTGGTGATGTGGGTATCGGCCGGGCCACCGTTGGTTGGATTGTACTTATAGCCACCGCTTTGCGGCGGGTTGTGGGACGGCGTGATGACAATGCCGTCGGCCAGGCCGCTGGTGCGTCCGCGGTTGTAGCAGAGAATCGCATGGGAAATGGCCGGTGTCGGCGTGTACTCGTCACCTTCGGCGATCATTACAGTCACGCCATTGGCCGCCAGTACTTCGAGGGCGCTGGCGCCGGCCGGCGTGGACAGCGCGTGGGTGTCGATGCCGACAAACAGCGGGCCGTCGATGCCTTGAGCTTCGCGGTACAGGCAGATCGCCTGACTGATCGCCAGCACGTGCCATTCGTTGAAACTCAAGTCGAACGAGCTGCCCCGGTGCCCGGACGTGCCGAAGGCAACGCGCTGGGTCGAAATCGCGGCATCAGGCTGGCCGGTGTAATAGGCCGTTACCAGTCGCGGGATGTCGACCAACAATTGTGCCGGTGCCGGTTTACCCGCAAAAGGACTGAGTGTCATGCAAAACCTCTGGAATAGAGTGGTTCAGGAGATGGGTCGCAGTTTACTGGCAGTTGGACCGCAAGGCGATGGAATCGATCCAACACAGTGGCGGTTGTTATTTTTTGTCACTCACTCGATCGATTCCAGGCGCAGCGCATCCCCCAGCAGTCCCAGCGCGGCCGCCAGGTTGTGATCGCCACCGAAGGTATGGCTCAGGCGAAAATGCTGTCCGTGCAGACCGTGGAGGCTGAACAGCTCCCCCGGTGCAATGACCACCTGATGCGCCAGCAGACGCTGGAACACACGACGGACATTGACCCGACGCAAAGAGCGCACCCAGACCGTTGCACCACCTTCTGGCTCGACGAAACGCAAGGCATCACCCAAGCGCTCCTGCAACAACTGGGTCAGTTGATTCTTGCGTTCATTGAGCAGCCGCCGCAGCACCAGCAGGTGTTGATCGATGCGACCGCTGCTGTACAAGCGTGCGATGGCTTTCTGGCGAATCGGCGAGAGTCGGAAGGAACGCAGCAGAAAGTGCCGTTGCAGATCAGCGCTCAAATGCCTTGAAAGCAGATAGCCATAGGGCGCTTCCGGCCCGATGATTTTCTCGAACGTGGAAAACACCATCAGCCGTTCAGGGTCCAGCAAGTCTCGAAAGCGCACGCCGCCCAGGTCGAATCCAAGTTCGCCATAACAGTCGTTCTCCAGCACCCAGCTGTCGTGCGCGGCCAACAGTCGGGCAATGGTCTGCCTGTTGTCGTCAGGCGCCAGGCTGCCACGGGGCATGTTGAGGGCCGATGACAACAGCACCAGCCTTACCGGCTCGGTATCCAGGAGCATTTTCAACCGTTCCGGGTCCAGGCCACCATCGGCTTGCACAGGCAATTCGATCACCCGCACACAGGCGGCCTGGAACAAACGCAGGATCGTCCAGTCGCACGGCGATTCGACCACCACCGTGGCGTCTTTCAAGCCCAGCACGGCGATCAGGATTTCCAGTACACCGCGCAGGTCAGCGCCGATATAGACATCGTCGGCGTGCCAGTAACGCATGGGAGACGTGGTGTAGCGTGCTGCCAGGGCGGTACGCAATTCGAGTTCGCCGCAGGGTTGCGAAGGCGACTGCGGCTGGCGGGGATACTGGCGCAGCAACTCCCTCTCCAGCAGCAACAAAGGACTGTCGAGCGGTTGCAGCAACGCCGGTTCATCGGCGCTCAGGACCAGCATCCCCGGGCGCCTGGCATTGACGTAGACCGCTTCCAGCAAGTCGCTGCCGCTGTCCTGCAGGTTGATCGAGGACACCGGCAACGCGTAGTAGCCGGACTTGGCCACCGAATAGACGCGCCCTTCTTTCTCCAGCAGCGAATAAGCGTACTGAATGGTCGAAATCGACACATTGAGGCGCTCAGCCAGATGCCGCAGCGACGGCAGGCGGATGCGCGAATCCCCTTCAGACTCGTTGATCAGGCTGACCAGGTATCGATAAACCGCCTGATAGGCGAAATCCGTTTCTCGTGGACCTTTCATCGGCGAAGGCCAGCCACGCTGGCTGAAAATCCGCCCACGCTCAGTGACCCGCTGACCATTCATCCTCCATCGTGATGCCGGCGTCAGGATCGTCCGGCGTATTGTGCGACGCAGCCCTTTGGATGATTGCCTCAGGCGCCCCGCCATCGACTGCGGGCGTCCACTCCATGCGGTAAAGCTGGCCAATCAGGCTCAGGGGTAATCCACTGACATCAATCATCCATTGCATGATCTGTTCGGCGACCGGGTGCCCCTGCATGGCCTTGTGCAACTCGGGCATGGCCACCAGCATGCCCGGATGGCACTGACGCAGAAAAGGCTCGAGCCCCGCGCCTTTATCGATAAAAGGCGAAAACAGCAGGCACACCAGTTGCGCTTCGCTCAGGCCCAGGTTCTTTTGCGCCTCGGCTGCCGCCCGGGCGCGCAGTTCGGTCATTGTCGCCGGATTGCCGAAGACCTCGATGGCCTGCTCGCACAAACGCTCGGGCAAGCGCTTGCGGCGCATCATCACCAGGGCGCGTTGCAGGTATTGCGCAATGCCGGATTCGTAATTGCGGCCCTGCACGTAGCACGCTTGCAACCCCCTGACGTGCGCCGAGATCGACGGGCTGACAAACTCGTTATCGCTGATCTGCGCGGACAGTTCGTCGGGCTGGAAGCCGAGAAATTCAGTCAGCATTGGCCAGCGTTCTTCCAGGTTGCTGACCAGCAAATCGTGAATGTCGATGCAGGCCGTACGGCGACAGGTCTCGAAGCGCTCTTGCGGACGCCACGGGGCCTGGGCGTAATCGGCGTAGAACCCCTGATAACAGTCGCTGCCCAGTTCATCGAGCAATGCAAACAACCCCGCATAACCGGCCTCGCCCGTGTGGGAAAACTGCAGCCCGGCCTTGGTGGCGGCACGTTTCAAACCCTCGATGAATTGCTTCTGCTGACGCGGCGTGTCACTGATGAGCAACGCGTCGACACCTCCGTCCCAGCGGGCGATTTGTCCGTAGAACTCTCCCGTGGCCAGATAACCGTCATCCCACAGGTCGAACCCGCCGCGCCATTCCCGGCGATGGCCGATCAGCAGCAGGTTCAGGCGGCCGGACTCGCGACCGGCGTCGGAGACCGGCGTCAGATGATTGAACGGCAATACCTCCCGATCATCGACCATCAACACCTCGACCCGGGGATCGTCATAGACAAACAATGCGCTGTTGGTCCGGTGCATGTTTTCCACGGCCGCGCAGTTTGCTCCGTTCAACCGTAACGAGGCGATGCGCAACTGGAATGTCGCCGGTGTACGGGTAGCAATGGTCAACTGCGCAGCACGCAACAGCGCCAGCGTGTAACAGTTGTCACGAGCCCCGGACTGGATCGCCAACACTTTGTAATCGCCAATGCGCTCCATGCCCCCGGCCGCTACCGCCAGGCGCTGAATCAACAATTGCAATGCAGTGCGTTCGGCCCGGGAGAAAAAACCCAGTAATCGCTGCAGCACTTGTTGATAGACATAGTTCATCGCTTGGTCATGGATGCTGGTCATCTTTATTTACCTGATACTCGTAAGTTCAATATCGTGCAGACAGCAAATCCCGTTGGACTGTCGGCGCGAATGGAGTCATGGACTTTATTGCCAAATGCTAACACTTGAATTTTCTTGAAATTATTTGAAACGTTCGCAGCGCCCCCTCGTTTTAAAGACAAAGGAAAGACCGGAGTGCCCAGCTGGCAAGGGCTTGCTCGTTTTAAACGGGAGTCCTAGGAAATGTCCGACAAGGTCCCACAGACACTTAATACAAGAAATAAGGAAGAAAGTTGTCGCTGTCTTTTTGGCAACTAAAAAACAACCAACTAATTTGCAGATTTGCACCGATGGCGCACAGTGAAAAGTTCCAGCCTGATACCCAGCCATGACTCATTCCTTGAGATGAAAGTAATCATTCAATTATCAGGGCTTAGTGGCTGATTAGAAGCTACAGATTACGGGCAAAAACCAGTTCAGTTGCTGGACCGGCCTGCGGATCGACGGGTTTCGGGGGGTTGAAACGAAAGAGTCCGTGCGGGCACGGACTCTTGGGAGGACTGTTGGATAAGTGCTACGCCGGTTCGACCTGCAGCGCGACCCGTTCGCGACACGGGCATTCGTCCATGTAGCGGTGTGCTTCGACAAACTCGGCAAACGGGAAGACCCGGGTCTTGAGCGGCAGCAGAACGCGGTCGGCGGTCAGCTGATTGATGTCGCGCAAGGCACGTTGCAGTGCGGCCTGGTCCTGGGTGATGCCCAGTTCCGGCTTGCCCGTGAAGTTGCCAATGCAGTGGACGAAGAACTGAATATTTTTCTGGAACGCTGCGCAGGCCGGGAAAGGCGTCTGGTTGCCACCTTGCAGGCCGTACAGCACCAGGCTGCCGCGAGGTGCCAGCACATCGCCCAGCAACGACATCTGCGGACCGCCCAAACCATCGAACACCACGTCCACGCCGCGGTTATCGGTGATCTTGTTGATCCGCATCAGCAGATCTTCTTCCTCGGTGACGATCACTTTATCGGCACCCAGCGACAGCAGGTATTCACGTTCCTCCGCGGTCTTGGTCGCGGCGATCACTCGAACACCCAAGGCCTTGCCCAGTTGTACGAACGAAGGTCCGGCGCAATGACTGGCGTCGGTCACCAGGGCGAATTGCCCGGGCTTGACCCGTGCCAGATCGGCATAGGCGAAATAGGCAATCAACAACGGCGTGTAGTGCACGCTGGCTTCAATCGGGCTGAGCACATCCGGATAACGGGTGACCGCCGAGCGTGGCAGAACGATCAGCTCACCGTAGACCGGGTAGTCGTTCGGGCTTTGGGCCGGGAAGCTGGCGACCTTGTCACCGACTTCCAGGTCATCGACGCCATCACCGACAGCGGTGACGATACCGGCCATCTCCTGGCCAAGGCCTGAAGGCAGACGGGCATGGGACGGGGCCAGGTTCTGGCGCCAGAGAGTGTCATACCAACTGATGCCGATCGCTTCGACGCGCACCTGCACTTCGCCCGGTGCAGGCAGAGCCGTCGCATGCTCTTCGCATTTGAGCACCTCGGCTGGACCAAACTTGTGAAAACGGATCGTGCGGGACATCGCAAACCTCGCCAAATGAACCTCTAATGCCTTGAACTCTAGCTGGGCTTTCAACCCAACACTATCTGTGGCTATTAATAGTCGACATGCCTGTCATTGATTCCGCAGCGGCGGCAACATCGTCAAATGTCGTAAGAAACCGAAGCAGCCTATGTAGGAAAAACTGAATTACCCGGTGCAGAGTACCAGCCTTTCCCCGTAATATTCCTGCTGGCCATTGTTCTCATATGGCCGCCCACGTCAAGTTTGCTGACTCTGCCAGGACTCCAGATGAATCGTAATGACCTGCGTCGTGTCGACCTGAACCTGTTGATCGTTTTCGAAACGTTGATGCACGAACGCAGCGTGACCCGCGCTGCGGAAAAACTGTTCCTCGGCCAGCCTGCCATCAGTGCGGCGCTCTCGCGCCTGCGCGGGTTGTTCGATGATCCTTTGTTTGTGCGTACCGGCCGCAGCATGGAACCGTCCGCCAGAGCGGTCGAGATCTTCGCCCTGCTCTCGCCGGCACTGGATTCGATTTCCACCGCCGTCAGCCGTGCGGCCGAGTTCGATCCTGCCACAAGTACCGCCGTGTTCCGCATCGGCCTTTCGGACGACGTCGAGTTCGCCTTGCTGCCCATGCTGCTCAAGCGCCTGCGTGCCGAGTCGCCGGGGATCGTGCTGGTGGTGCGTCGGGTCAACTACATCCTGATGCCGGGACTGCTGGCATCCGGCGAGATCTCCATCGGTGTCAGCTACACCACCGACCTGCCGGCCAACGCCAAGCGCAAGGTACTGCGCCGCAGCCAGCCGAAGCTGTTGCGCGCCGACACCGTGCCGGGGCCGTTGAGCCTGGATGATTACTGCGCTCGCCCCCATGCACTGGTGTCATTCGCCGGCGACCTCAGCGGCTTTATTGACGAAGAACTGGAAAAACTCGGGCGCAAACGGCATGTGGTGCTGGCTGTGCCGCAGTTCAACGGGTTGAGCACCCTGCTCGCGGGCACAGATATTGTGGCGACGGTGCCGGACTACACAGCTGAGGCACTGACCGCCGCGGGCGGTGTGCGGGCTGAAGATCCGCCGCTGCCGGTGCGCAGTTTCGAGTTGCACATGGCTTGGCGTGGTTCGCAGGATAATGATCCGGGCGAACGCTGGTTGCGTTCGCGGATTCAGATGTTCTTCGGGGATCCGGACAGCCTCTGAGAAGGCGACGCAGGCCTGAATGAAAACGGGTGCCTTTACAGGCGCCCGTTTTGTTGTCGCGGGTTGCATGACCGACACCGGGTGCATCGACGTCGAACCGGGGAAGATCAGCAAAAGAATTTCGTATACCCTAGCGCTATCTCACTCCAAATGACCGCCGCCGTGAACTTACCCAAACTCAACGCACCCGACCTTGGTAACACGCCTTCGACTTCGGAAATCATCACCCGCCATCTGCGCGATGCGATTGTCGCCGGGCATTTTGCCGAGGATGAGCCGATCCGCCAGGACGACATCGCCCGCCAGTTCAATGTCAGCAAGATCCCGGTGCGCGAAGCCCTCAAGCGGCTGGAGGCCGAAGGGTTGGTGATGTTCCAGCGCAATCGCGGGGCGATGGTCACGCGGGTTTCCGATGCGGAACTGGCGCAGATGTTCGAAGTGCGGATGCTGCTGGAGGACAAGATTCTGCGCCTGGCCATTCCGAACATGACCGAAGAGACCTTCGCCCGTGCCGAGCGCATCTGTCAGGAGTTTGTCGGCGAGGACGACGTGGGGCGCTGGGCCGAGCTCAACTGGGAGTTGCATTCCTGCCTGTACGAGCCGGCGCAGCGACCGTTTCTGGTGAGTCTGATCCGTTCGGTCAACGACAAGCTGGAACGTTATCTACGCATGCAGATGAGCTTGTCGGCCGGTAAGGAACGGGCCGATCACGAACACCGCGAGATCCTGGCGGCCTGCCGCGCCGGGGATGTGGACCTGGCGGTGAAGCTTCTGGACGAGCACATTGCCGGCGTCTGCACGACCCTGTTCGAGCACCTGCCCCATAGCCACTGACAGCGACGAATGCTGTGCCGATTTCGTCATCGACACAGACTAAATCCATCAAGCCGACACCCCGCCGCACGGGCCACTCTTGCGTTCACTCAACCGAATGGACGTGGCCCTCCCATGAAACGCATCTCAGTGATCGACTCCCACACCGGCGGCGAACCGACCCGCCTGGTGACCGCCGGCTTTCCTGACCTGGGCACTGGCAGCATGGCCGAACGGCGCAAGGTACTGGCCGAACAGCATGACCAATGGCGCGCCGCCTGTGTGCTGGAACCACGGGGCAGTGACGTACTGGTGGGCGCCCTGCTCTGCACGCCGGTGGACCCTGGCGCCTGTGCCGGGGTGATTTTCTTCAACAACACCGGTTATCTGGGCATGTGCGGCCACGGCACCATCGGCCTGGTGGCGTCGTTGGCGCACCTGGGCAAGATCGGCCCCGGTGTGCACAGCATCGAAACGCCTGTGGGCACGGTGCAGGCAACCCTGCACGAAGACCATTCGGTGAGTGTGCGCAACGTGCCGGCCTACCGTTATCGCAAGGCGCTGGCGGTGCAGGTGCCGGGCATCGGCCAAGTGGTCGGTGATATCGCCTGGGGCGGCAACTGGTTTTTCCTGATCGCCGAGCATGGACTGCGGGTGGCCGGCGACAACCTCGAAGCGCTGACCGCTTACACCTTCGCTGTGCAGCAAGCCCTGGAAGCCCAAGGCATTCGCGGTGAAGACGGCGGTTTGATCGATCACGTCGAGTTGTTCGCCGATGACGATCACGCCGACAGCCGCAACTTCGTGCTCTGCCCCGGAAAAGCCTATGACCGTTCGCCCTGCGGCACCGGCACCAGTGCCAAACTGGCATGCCTGGCGGCCGACGACAAGTTGCAACCGGGGCAGATCTGGCGCCAGGCCAGCGTCATCGGCAGCGAGTTCGAGGGGGCCTACGAACTGCAGGGTGAGCGCATCGTGCCGACCATTCGTGGTCGCGCGTTCATCAGTGCCGAGGCGAGCCTGATCATCGAACAGGACGACCCGTTCGCCTGGGGCATTCGTCCATGAACGAGGGCCAGGTGGCCGATGTGATCGTGATCGGCGCCGGCATTATCGGCGCCGCCTGTGCCCAGGCGCTGGCCCGTCGCGGCTTGCAGGTGCTGGTGCTGGACGCCGGCCTGCACGGCGCCACGGCCGCCGGCATGGGCCACTTGCTGGTACTCGACGACAACCCCGCCGAACTGGCCCTGAGTCAATATTCATTGCAGCGCTGGCGCGAACTGGGCGCGGACCTGCCCGACAGCTGTGCCTATCGCTGCAACGGCACGCTGTGGCTGGCGGCGAATGCCGAAGAAATGGCGGTGGCCCACAGCAAATTCCTGAACCTGCAGGCCCAGGGCGTGGCTTGCGAACTGATCGGCGCCAGTGCCCTGCGCCAGCGCGAACCGGAACTGAGCGAAGGACTGGAAGGCGGTTTGCTGATCAATGGCGACGGCATTCTATACGCCCCGGCGACAGCCGGATGGATGCTCGAAACACCGAACATCCGCCAGCGCCGGGCACGGGTCAATGCGGTCGATGGCAACCGCGTCTGCCTCGATGATGGTCACTGGTTGAGTGCCGATGCCGTGGTGTTGGCCAACGGTATCCAAGCCAACGAACTGTGCCCGGAATTGCCCATCGAGCCGAAAAAAGGCCACCTGCTGATCACTGACCGTTACCCCGGCAGCGTCACCCATACGCTGGTGGAACTGGGTTACGTCACCAGTGCCCACAACGCCACGGGGCCGTCGACCGCCTGCAACATCCAGCCGCGCCCCACCGGGCAACTGTTCATCGGCGCCTCGCGGCAATTCGGCACCACCGACCCGCAAGTCGAAGGCTGGATGCTCGCGAAAATGCTCAAGCGTGCCGCCGAGTACATGCCGGGGCTGGCCCGGCTCAATGGCATCCGTGCCTGGACCGGTTTCCGCGCCGCCAGCCCCGACGGCTTGCCGCTGGTGGGCCAACATCCACAACGTCAAGGCTTGTGGCTGGCAGTCGGTCACGAAGGATTGGGCGTGACCACCGCCCCCGGCACCGCCGATTTACTGGTGGCGCAACTGTTCAACGAAACCCCGCCACTGGCCGCACAACCTTATCTGCCCCAGCGTTTTCTCGGAGAACCGGTCTATGCCTGAATTGTTGCTGGACGGCCACGCCCTGAAAGTCGCCGAAGGCACCAGCGTCGCCGCTGCCCTGGCGTTGGCCAGTGACGGCTGCACGCGCACCTCGGTCAGCGGTCAGCGCCGTGCGCCGCTGTGCGGCATGGGCATTTGCCAGGAATGCCGGGTGATCATCGATGGCCGGCGTCGCCTGGCTTGCCAGACCCTGTGCCGTGACGGCATGCAGGTGGAGACTCGCCCATGAATGAATACGCTGATCTGTTGATCATTGGCGCTGGCCCTGCCGGGATGAGCGCCGCCCTTGCCGCTGCCCCCAGCGGCGCCCGCATTGTCATGCTCGACGATAACCCGCTGCCGGGCGGGCAAATCTGGCGCGACGGACCTCAAGCCAACGTGCCCGGTCAGGCCCGGCGCCTGCGCGAGCGTCTGGCGTCGTGCAACAACATTCGCCATCACGCCGGTACCCGGGTGATCGCCAACCCCGGCGCGAAACAACTGCTGGTGGAAGATGACGACCACGGCTGGTTGATCAGCTACGACAAACTGATTCTGTGCACCGGTGCCCGTGAATTGCTGCTGCCCTTCCCCGGCTGGACCCTGCCGGGCGTCACCGGTGCGGGTGGTTTGCAGGCGCTGATCAAGGCCGGTTTGCCGGTGCAGAACGAGCGCGTGGTGATCGCCGGCAGCGGCCCGCTGTTACTGGCCAGTGCCGCCACCGCCAAACAGCATGGCGCGCAAGTGCAACGCATTGCCGAACAAGCCAGCCTTGGCGCCGTCGCCGGTTTCGCCGCGCAACTGCCGCGCTGGCCCGGCAAATGGCTGCAATCGTTCAGCCTGTTCGACCACCATTACCGCACCGCCACCCACATACTGGCGGCGCTCGGCACCGACCGAGTGGAAGGCGTGCGCCTGCAACAACAAGGCAACATCGTCGAACTGGAATGTGATCGGCTGGCCTGTGGATTCGGGTTGATTCCCAATATCCAGTTGGGTCAGGCACTGGGTTGCGCCATCGAAGATCAAGCCATCGCGGTGGATGCCTGGCAGGCCAGCAACCGCGCCGATCATTATGCGGCGGGCGAATGCACAGGGTTCGGCGGCAGTGAACTGGCCTTGGTGGAGGGTGCGATTGCCGGCCACGCTGCGGTCGGCAATCTGCAAGCCGCCAGGCAATTGTGGCCGCGCCGGGCGCGCTGGCAGGGTTTCGCCAAGGCGCTGAACAGCGCGTTCGCCCTCGACCCGCGACTCAAGTCCCTGGCCCGCCCCGACACCCTGGTTTGCCGCTGCGAAGACGTGCCCTACGCGGCATTGACCGGTCACTCTGACTGGCGCGAAGCCAAACTCGCCAGTCGCTGCGGCATGGGCGCCTGCCAGGGCCGGGTGTGTGGCGGCGCAGTGCAGCATTTGTTTGGTTGGCAGCCCTCTGCACCGCGCCCACCCTTCAGCCCGGCGCGGATCGAAACCTTGATGTCCCTGGACGATATCCCGCCAGCGTGATGACCACGCCAGGGCTTTCGGCCACGCTGGCGAGCCTCTATGATCCCGGGGGTCACCCTCAGACCCCCGGCGCCATGTATCCCTCGCTCACTACCTTTAAACCTTGCGATCTGCCGACGCTGCTGAACAGCCTTCAGCCCATCGCGCCGTTGCTCGATACCCTGTCGGACGTGGTGTTTTTCATCAAGGACGGCGAGGCCCGCTACGCCTTCGTCAACCAGACCCTGGCCCGGCGTTGTGGTTTCAAACACAGGGACGAGCTGCTGGGGCGCACCGCCGAAATGGTCTTCCCGGAACGCTTCGGTCCGCTGTACACCGAGCAGGATCGGCGAGTGCTGTCCAGCGGTCGCGAACTGGCCGATCAGCTGGAGTTGCATTTGTATTATGGCAATCAGCCGATCTGGTGCCTGACCCACAAACTCGCCTTGAAGGATGAACAGGGTCGAATCGTCGGCCTGGCCGGTATCTCCCGCGACCTGCAATCGCCGCAGTCGAACCATCCGGCGTTCCAGAAACTCGCCGCCGTGGATGCCCATATCCGTCGCCACTTCGCCCGCTCCATCAGCCTCGCCGAACTGACCGCCATCGCTGGCTACTCCGTGGCGCAATTGGAGCGGCACTGCAAACGGGTGTTCCAGCTCACCCCGCGGCAAATGATTCACAAGGCACGCCTGGAAGAAGGTTCGCGGTTGTTACTGCACACCGGGTTGCCGATCACCGAGATTGCCTTGCGCTGTGGTTACACCGACCACAGTGCCTTCAGCCGGCAGTTTCGGGCGCTGACCAGTTTGTCGCCGAGTCAGTATCGCGATAATCAGCGCTGAAGATCAAAAGATCGCAGGCTGCGCCAGCTCCTACGCCGACCGCGTACACCCGTGATTAAAGGGCGTACACCAATCCCGTAGGAGCTGCCGAAGGCTGCGATCTTTTGACAGCCAGTGTTCCTTAAAGGGGCGCCCGCGCTACCGCTGCTCCCATATGTAACACCTGCCCCCGATACCTTGGCGTCACCACATCTCGGGTTGCACCGCTATAAAACCTCTACGCCAAGGCCTGACAACTAATTCACCCATCGGACTGGAAATAGGCACGTTGATTGCTATTGTTAATATCGTATACGAAATCCCCAATACGATATTTAACAGCACTCCACATCAACGAGGCCTCTATGAAAAACCCCGCATTTGCCGTAGCCCTCAGCGCTGTTCTCAGTACCTCCTTTATCGCCACTGCCCAGGCCGACAAGCTCGACGACATCATCGGTTCGGGCAAGCTGCGCTGCGCCGTGACCCTGGATTTCCCGCCCATGGGCTTTCGCGATGCCAGCAACTCGCCGGCCGGCTTCGATGTGGACTATTGCCGCGACCTGGCGAAGATCCTCGGGGTCGAGGCCGAAGTGGTGGAAACGCCCTTCCCGGATCGCATTCCGGCACTGGTCTCCGGGCGGGCTGACGTGATCGTCGCATCCACCTCCGACACCCTCGAACGCGCCAAGACCGTTGGCCTCACCGTGCCCTACTTTGCCTTCCAGATGGTGGTGCTGACCCGCGACGACACCGGCATCAACGGCTTCGACGACCTCAAGGGCAAAGCAGTGGGCAACACCAGCGGCACCTATGAGGCCATCGCCCTGGAGAAAGACGTGAAGAACTGGGGCTCGGGCAGTTTCCGAGCCTACCAGTCGCAGAGCGATACCCTGCTAGCGGTCGCCCAAGGCCACATCGATGCCACCGTGGTCACCAACACCGTGGCCGCGGCCACCCTCAAGTCGGGCAAATACAAAAACCTGAAAGTCGCCGGTAACGCCCCGTACGTCATCGACTATGTGTCCCTGGGTGCCAAGCGCAGCGAGTTCGGCCTGCTCAACTACCTCAACCTGTTCGTCAACCAACAGGTGCGCACCGGTCGCTACAAGGAGCTGTTCGTTAAATGGGTCGGTACCGAGATCCCGCCGACCAACCTGACCGTGCCTCAGGTCTATTACTGAGATGTCCGGCATGCCTAGGCCAATTTCTCTGACCGGGCGCAGCCTGGTGGCGGGTGCCGCGCAAGGCGCCCTGCTGTTCGCCGATGTCGGCTTGAGTTTCTGGGGCGGAGTCGATCCCTGCACGGGTGAAGTCATCGACCGCCATCACCCGCTCAGCGGCCAACACCTGGCCGGCCGCGTGCTGGCGATTCCCAGTGGTCGCGGCTCGTGCACCGGCAGCAGTGTGTTGATGGAACTGATCAGCAACGGCCATGCACCGGCGGCATTGGTGCTGGCCGAAGCCGACGAAATCCTGACCTTGGGCGTGCTGGTGGCGCAGACCATTTTTGCCCGTTCCCTGCCGGTGCTGTGCATCGGTCTGGAGGCCTTCGCCGCCTTGCGCGGCCAGGCCTTCGCCCGGGTCGAAAATACAACGCTGAGCCTGTTCGATCACCTGCCGGGCGACGCCTGGCAGGCGCTCGACGGCCCACTGCCAAACACTGACAGCACCGCCTCGATCCGGCTCACCGAGCACGATCGGGCGCTGCTCGATGGTCGGCATGGCAAGGCCGCGCAAATGGCCATGCAGATCGTCCTGCGCATGGCCGAACTGCAGGGTGCCGAGCACTTGGTGGATGTCACTCAAGCACACATCGACGGCTGCATTTACACGGGACCGGCGAGCCTGCGCTTTGCCGGGCAACTGGTGCAATGGGGAGCAAAAGTGCGAGTGCCCACCACCCTCAATTCAATTTCCGTCGACCAGCGCCGTTGGCGCGAACTGGGGATCGACCCGGCACTGGGTGAACCGGCCAGTGCCTTGGGCGATGCCTATATGGCGATGGGCGCACAGCTCAGTTTCACCTGCGCCCCGTACCTGCTCGACACTGCACCGAAGGCTGGCGAACAAATCGTCTGGGCCGAATCCAACGCAGTGGTCTACGCCAACAGCGTGCTCGGTGCACGCACCCTGAAATACCCGGATTACCTGGACATCTGCATCGCCCTCACCGGTCGCGCGCCGCTGATCGGTTGCCACCTGGACACGCAACGCAAGGCCCGGTTGCAGATCGAGTTGCCTGCCCTCGGTGAACTGGACGATGCCTTCTACCCGCTGCTGGGTTACCACATTGGTGCCCTGGCCGGCAGTCGCGTGCCGCTGGTGCGGGGACTGGAAAAACGCAAGCCGAGCCTGGACGACCTCAAAGCCTTTGGCGCGGCCTTCGCCACCACCTCTGCGGCGCCACTGTTCCACATCGCCGGGGTCACCCCGGAGGCCATTGACCCGGCACAGGTGCTGGATGCGGACATTTCCATTGCCGTGGAAAAGATCCGCCTGAAGGACCTGCTGTCGAGTTGGCGCGCACTCAACAGTGCTCGCGATAACCGGGTGGATGTGGTGTCGCTGGGTAACCCGCACTTTTCCCTCAGCGAGTTCGCTCACCTGGCGCGACTGTGCCGGGGACGACAAAGACACCCGGATGTGGTGCTTGCCATCACCTGCGGCCGTGCCGTGTTGGAGCAGGCCCGCGAGGCCGGGCACATCGCCGTGATCCAAGGGTTTGGCGCGACCCTGGTCACCGACACCTGCTGGTGCATGCTCGGCGAACCCGTAATCCCCCTGGCGGCCAAAACCCTGATGACCAACTCGGGCAAATACGCCCACTACGCACCGGGCCTGGTCGGCCGCAAGGTGCACTTCGCCAGCCTTGCCGAATGCGTCGACGCGGCCTGCACCGCAACGGCCAGCGGACGTTTGCCGGCCTGGTTACAACCTGCTGCCCTACTGGAGAGCCCTGCGCATGTTTGACTACAGCTTCCAATGGCGCGCCGCCCTGCGCGCCCTGCCGGACATGCTCGGCGGTGCCATCGTCACCTTCGAAACCGCCGCGCTGTCGATGATCTTCGGCGTGCTGATCGCCCTGGCGCTGACGGTGATGCGCGAGGCCAAACACCCATTACTGCGCGGGTTCGGCAACGGTTGGGTATCGATTGCCCGCAACACCCCGTCGCTGTTCCAGATCTACATCCTCTACTTCGGCCTCGGCTCGCTGAACCTGCACGTCAGTTCCTGGTTCGCCCTGCTGGCCGGGATTACCTTCAACAATGCCGGGTATCTGGCGGAGAACTTTCGCGGCGGCCTCAAGGCCGTGCCGAACACGCAGGTGCGTGCGGCGCGTTCCCTGGGCATGAGTGCCTTCCAGGCCTACCGCATGATCATCGTCCCGCAACTGCTGCGGATCGTGTTCTACCCGCTGACCAATCAGATGGTCTGGGCGGTGTTGATGACGTCGCTGGGGGTGATCGTCGGGCTGAACAATGACCTGACCGGCGTGACCCAGGAATACAACGTCAAAACCTTCCGCACCTTCGAGTATTTCGCCATCGCAGCGGTGCTGTATTACTTGATTGCCAAGGCGATCGTCGCGGCAGCCCGGCTGATGGCCTGGCGGTTGTTCCGTTACTGAGGAGCTGTCCATGTTTTTCACCGATTTTTCCTCGAATGACCTGATGTTCCTGCTCAACGGTGCGTGGGTCACGATGCAACTGACGTTCTGGTCGATCATTCTCGGCTCCTTCGCAGGGTTGTTCTTCGGCCTGCTGAGGGCCTTGTTGCCACGGGCCAGCCTGCCGCTGGCCTGGGTGCTGGACGTGTTTCGCAGCGTGCCGTTGCTGATCCAGTTCGTGCTGTTCAACTCACTCAAAAGCATCGTCGGCTTGAACATCAGCGCCTTCAGCGTCGGCTGCATTGTGCTGGGGGTTTACGCGGCGGCGTACTTCACCGAGATCGTGCGGGCCGGCGTGCTGGCGGTGCCGTTCACCGTGCGCCGGGCCAGCCGTTCGCTGGGGCTGAGCTTCTTGCAGGACTTGCGCTGGATCGTCCTGCCGATGGCCACCCGGGTAGCGTTCCCCGGCTGGCTGAACCTGGTACTTGGTGTCATGAAAGACACCGCGCTGGTGATGTGGATCGGCATCGTCGAACTGCTGCGCGCCTCGCAAACCATCGTCACCCGCATCCAGGAACCGTTGCTGGTGCTGTGCATCGCGGGCCTTATCTACTACGTCATGAGCCTGGTGGTCGCACGCCTGGGCGCTCGTCTGGAAAGAAGGTGGCAAGAAAATGATTGAGATCGACAACGTACATAAATCCTTCGGCAACCTCGAAGTGGTCAAGGGCGTCAACCTGACGGTGAACAAGGGCGAAGTGGTGTCGATCATCGGCGGCTCCGGCTCCGGCAAATCGACCTTGCTGATGTGCATCAACGGCCTGGAACCGATCCAGAAAGGCAACATCCGCGTTGACGGCGTCGAGGTCCATCACAGCGCCACCGACCTCAATCGCCTGCGGCAGAAAATCGGCATTGTGTTCCAGCAATGGAATGCCTTCCCGCACCTGACGGTGCTGGAAAACGTCATGCTTGCGCCGCGCAAAGTGCTGGGCAAAAGCAAGGCTGAAGCTGAAGAACTGGCGGTCAAGCAACTGACCCACGTCGGTCTGGGCGACAAGCTCAAGACCTTCCCCGGCAAGCTGTCCGGTGGACAGCAGCAACGCATGGCCATCGCCCGCGCCCTGGCCATGTCACCGGACTACATGCTGTTTGACGAAGCCACCTCGGCCCTCGACCCGCAGTTGGTCGGTGAAGTGCTGGACACCATGCGCATGCTCGCCGAAGACGGCATGACCATGGTCTTGGTGACCCACGAAATCCGTTTTGCCCGGGACGTGTCCGACCGTGTGGCGTTCTTCCGCAATGGCCTGGTGCATGAGATTGGTTCGCCGGATCAGGTGATTGGCAATCCGGTGCGTGCGGAGACTGCAGAGTTTCTGAAATCAGTGAAATAGCCACTGTCCCCATCGCGAGCAAGCTCGCTCCCACCCTGATCTGTGTACGCCGTAAACCCTGTGGGAGCGAGCTTGCTCGCGATGAGGCCTTCACAGGCGAAACAAGGAGCAAACCATGCGTTCATCGAAAGTCATTCATGTAGTCAGCTGCCACGCCGAAGGCGAAGTCGGCGACGTGATCGTCGGCGGTGTCGCCCCGCCGCCCGGCGCCACCGTGTGGGAACAGTCGCGCTGGATCGCCCGGGACGAAACCCTGCGTAACTTCGTCCTCAACGAACCCCGCGGCGGCGTGTTCCGCCACGTCAACCTGCTGGTCCCGGCCAAGGACCCACGGGCGCAGATGGCCTGGATCATCATGGAACCGGCGGACACCCCGCCGATGTCCGGCTCCAACTCGTTGTGCGTCGCCACCGTATTGCTCGACAGCGGCATCCTGCCCATGACCGAGCCGCAAACCCGCCTGGTGCTGGAAGCGCCCGGTGGCCTGATCGAAGCCGTGGCCGATTGCCGCGATGGCAAGGTCCAGCGAGTGGAGGTCAAGAACGTGCCGTCCTTCGCTGATCGCCTGGATGCGTGGATTGAAGTCGAAGGCATCGGCTCGCTGAAGGTTGATACCGCTTATGGTGGCGACAGTTTTGTGATTGCCGATGCCAAAGGCCTGGGTTTTTCCATCAGCCCGGATGAAGCCGCCGATCTGGTGGCGGTCGGTCTGAAAATCACTCGAGCGGCCAACGAACAACTGGGCTTCGTGCATCCGCTGAACCCCGAGTGGTCGCACATTTCCTTCTGCCAGATCGCTGCGCCCATCGTCCATGAGAACGGCATCGCCACCGGTGCCAATGCGGTGGTCATCCAACCAGGCAAAATCGACCGCTCCCCCACCGGAACTGGTTGCTCGGCGCGCATGGCGGTGTTGCAGGCCAAAGGCTTGATGCAGGTTGGCGAGCGCTTTATCGGCCGTTCGATTATCGGCTCCGAGTTCCACTGCCGCATTGATTCGTTGACCGAAGTCGCCGGCCGCGCCGCGATTTACCCGTGTATTTCCGGCCGAGCCTGGATCACCGGCACCCATCAATTGCTGCTCGACCCAAGCGATCCGTGGCCACAAGGCTATCGCCTGTCCGATACCTGGCCCGGCGCCTGATCGCGGCATGCCTGAACACCGGACCAACGGCGCATAAACAACCCCTGAAAACTGAAAAAAGCACTAGCCGAAATTTGTCATTTTAAATATCGTATACGAAATACTATTAACGAACCGGAGGCAACAATGAGCAAGCGCATTAACTGGAGTGGCGTCTTCCCTGCAGTGACCACTCAATTCAACGATGACTTCACGATCAACCTGGATAAGACACACCAGGTGATTTCCAATGTGATTCGCGATGGCGTCTCAGGCCTGGTGGTCTGCGGTTCGGTGGGAGAGAACACCTCGCTGACCGCCGAAGAGAAAATCGCCGTGACCGAAGTCGCTGTCGATGCCTCCCGCGGTCGCGTACCGGTGATTTGCGGCGTGGCCGAGTTCACCAGCATACAAGCGGCCAAGGTCGCCAATGCCGTACGCCGGGTCGGCGTCGATGGCGTGATGCTGATGCCGGCGCTGGTCTACGGTTCCAAGCCGTTCGAGACCGCCGAGCATTACCGCTACGTGGCGAAAAACGCCGACGTGCCACTGATGGTCTACAACAACCCGCCTATCTATAAGAATGACGTCACCCCGGACATCCTGATTTCCCTGGCCGACTGCGACAACGTGGTGTGCTTCAAGGATTCTTCCGGCGACACCCGCCGCTTCATCGACGTGCGCAACGAAGTCGGTGACCGTTTCGTGCTGTTCGCCGGCCTCGACGACGTGGTGCTGGAAAGCATCGCCGTGGGTGCCGAAGGTTGGGTCTCGGGCATGTCCAACGTGTTCCCGAAAGAAGGCGAAACCATCTTCCGCCTGGCCAAGGCCGGGCGTTTCGCCGAAGCCATGCCGATCTACGAATGGCTGATGCCGATCCTGCACCTCGATGCCCGTGCCGACCTGGTGCAGTGCATCAAGCTGTGTGAAGCCATCGCCGGTCGCGGCAGTGCCTTGACCCGTCCGCCACGCCTGGCCCTGCCGGAAGCCGACCGCGTATTCGTCGAGCAGATCATGGCCAAGGCACTGGCCAACCGCCCGGAACTGCCGGACGTCGGTCTCTGAGTGATTGTCGGGCGGGCCTTTACCGGCCCGGCCCGGCTGCCCGCTTTTTTGCGCCTTAACAAGGTACGTCAGCATGTCGAATCCTCAACACACGCAAAGCGCAACCTCACCCTCCGGACTCAAACGCGTAGTAGCCGCCGCCATGGCTGGCACCGTCGCCGAATGGTATGAATTCTTTCTCTACGGCACCGCCTCGGCATTGGTTTTCGGCAAGCTGTTCTTCCGCCAGACCGACAGCCCCATCGACGGCATCATCGCCGCCTTCGCCTTGTACGCGGTCGGCTTTCTCGCCCGGCCGTTGGGCGGGTTGGTATTCGGTCACTACGGTGACAAATTCGGCCGCAAACGCCTGCTGCAACTGAGCCTGGTCGTGGTCGGCATCACCACCTTCCTGATGGGTTGCCTGCCTGGCTTCGACCAGATCGGTTACGCAGCGCCGGTGCTACTGGTGCTGTTGCGGTTGATCCAGGGCTTCGCTTTCGGTGGCGAATGGGGCGGCGCGATTCTGCTGGTGTCCGAACACTGCCCGGACAATCGTCGGGGCTTCTGGGCCAGTTGGCCGCAAGCCGGAGTGCCGGCCGGCAACCTGGTGGCCACGGCCGCCCTGCTGCTGTTGTCGTCGAACCTGTCAGAGCAACAGTTCCTGGCCTGGGGCTGGCGCGTGGCGTTCTGGTTCTCGGCGGTAGTGGTGTTGATCGGTTACTGGATTCGCACCAGCGTCGATGACGCGCCGATCTTCAAGGAAGCCCAGGCCCGTCAGGCACAGACCCAACAGCAACAGCTCGGTGTGGTGGAGGTGCTGCGTCATCACTGGCGCTCGGTGTTGGTGGGAATCGGTGCACGCTTTGCCGAGAACATCCTCTACTACACCGTGGTGACGTTCTCGATTACCTATCTGAAACTGGTGGTGCACAAGGACACTTCGCAAATTCTGCTGCTGATGTTCGGCGCGCACCTGGTGCACTTTTTCCTGATTCCGCTGATGGGCTATCTGTCGGACATTGTCGGGCGCAAGCCGGTGTACCTGACCGGCGCGGTGCTCACAGCGTTCTGGGGTTTCATCGGTTTCCCGATGATGGACACCGGCAACAACTGGCTGATCATGGCCGCCATTACCCTGGGCCTGGCCATCGAATCGATGACTTATGCGCCTTACTCGGCGCTGATGGCTGAACTGTTCCCGACCCACGTACGCTACACCGCTCTGTCTCTGTGCTACCAGGTGGCGCCGATCTTCGCCGGTTCCCTGGCACCGCTGATCGCCATCACCTTGCTCAACAAGTACAACAGCTCGACTCCGATCGCCTGGTACCTGGTGGGCGCCGCGCTGATTTCCGTGGTGGCGGTCGGCCTGACCCGCGAGACCCGTGGCAAGTCATTGCGCCAGGTGGATGCCGAGTCGGCGGCGCGGGTTGCTGCCGTGGACGCAGCCTTGCCAGCCACCCCGTGCCGGGGTGATTCGTTGGCTTGAGTGCCTCAAAAGATCGCAGCCTTCGGCAGCTCCTACAGAAATGGTGTCCATCCGTTAATGCCGGGTGAATACGGTCAGTGTAGGAGCTGCCGAAGGCTGCGATCTTTTGCCCTTTATCTTTCCAGACCGGAGATTTTCAATGCTCGAAATCCTTGGCCACAACTACATCGGCGGAGCGCGCAGCGCCGTCGGCGGAATCATCCTGAACAGCCATGACGCCAGCACCGGCGAAGCACTGCCCTACTCTTTCGTGCAAGCCACCGCGCAAGAAGTCGACGCGGCCGTCCAGGCCGCTGCGGCCGCCTACCCGGCCTTTCGCAACCTGCCGGCGACGCGCCGGGCGCAATTCCTTGAAGCCATCGCCGCGCAACTGGATGCCCTGGATGACGAGTTCGTTGCCCTGGTGACCCGTGAAACCGCCCTGCCCAGTGCCCGGATACAGGGCGAGCGCGGCCGCACCAGCGGCCAGATGCGTCAGTTCGCTCAGGTCCTGCGTCGGGGCGATTTCTACAGCGCGCGCATCGACCGTGCCCTGCCGGAGCGTCAGCCGCTGCCACGGGTTGACCTGCGCCAGTACCGGATCGGCGTCGGCCCGGTGGCCGTGTTCGGCGCCAGTAATTTTCCGTTGGCCTTTTCGACGGCTGGCGGCGATACCGCAGCGGCCCTGGCCGCCGGTTGCCCGGTGGTGTTCAAGGCCCACAGCGGGCACATGGCAACCGCCGAATGCGTGGCCAATGCGATCCTGCGCGCCGCCGAGCAGACCGACATGCCCAAGGGTGTGTTCAACATGATCTACGGCGCGGGTGTCGGTGAAGCGCTGGTCAAGCACCCGGCGATTCAGGCCGTCGGTTTCACCGGCTCGCTCAAAGGTGGCCGTGCCCTTTGCGACATGGCCGCCGCACGGCAACAACCCATCCCGGTGTTCGCCGAGATGAGCAGCATCAATCCAGTGTTGGTGTTACCCGAAGCCTTGCGTGCGCGCGGCGAGAAAATCGCCGGTGAACTGGTGGCATCGGTGGTCCAGGGTTGCGGGCAGTTCTGCACCAATCCGGGGTTGGTCATTGGCATTCGCGCCCCTGAATGGACGGCGTTCATTGCGCGACTAAGCAACCTGATGGCCGAACAACCGGCACAAACCATGCTCAATGCCGGCACCCTCGGCAGCTATGAAAAAGGGCTGCGGGCCTTGCTCGAGCATCCGGGTGTGACGCACCTGGCGGGCCACGACCAGCAGGGCAATCAGGCGCGGCCGCAACTGTTCAAGGCCGACGTCAGCCTGCTGCTCAATGGGGATCCGCTGCTGCAGGAAGAAGTGTTCGGGCCGACCACCATTGTCGTTGAAGTGGCGGACAAGGTTGAACTGCGGCAGGCGTTGAACAGCTTGCACGGGCAACTGACTGCGACATTGATTGGCGAAGCATCGGATCTTCAGACCCATGCGGACCTGCTGATACTGCTGGAACAAAAAGTCGGCCGGGTACTGTTCAACGGTTACCCCACCGGGGTCGAAGTCTGCGATGCCATGGTCCATGGCGGGCCGTACCCTGCAACCTCCGACGCCCGTGGCACGTCGGTTGGCAGCCTGGCCATCGAGCGCTTCCTGCGTCCGGTGTGCTACCAGAATTGCCCGGACGCCTTGCTACCCGACGCCTTGAAAAACGCCAACCCGCTGGGGATTGCACGGTTGGTGGATGGCAGCAGCCAACGCGACTCAATCTAGAAAACCACACAAATACCTGTAGGAGCTGCCGCAGGCTGCGATCTTTTGATGTTGATTTTTAAGATCAACAGATCGCAGCCTTCGGCAGCTCCTACGCAAAATATGTGATCGCCACCAATCAAATGTGGAAGCGGGCACGTTGATTCAATCAGGCGAGCAATGCCTTGAGGTCGTTGTACAGCGCCTCGGGAATTTGCACGCCGTCCACCAGGCTGCGTACCCGCGCCGCGTAACGTCGTTGCGACGGTAAGCGTGCGCCCTGCCCTTCAATGCCCTGGAACAACGTTTCGGCCCGGGCCAAATGTTCTTCAGTGGCGTCCCCCAGAAAGCGCCGAGGGTCCAGGGCGATGATCAATTCGCCATGGTACGGCGACGACTTGCTGCCTCCATCGTAAGCCAATGACTCGGCACTGGTCAGGTCACCAATCAGCGGCCCGGCAATCAACTCCACCATCGCCGCCAGCGCCGAACCCTTGTGCCCGCCGAACGTCAGCATCGCGCCGCTGTCGAGCACCACGTTGGCGTCGGTGCTCGACTGGCCTTGGGCGTCGACGCCCCAACCCTCGGGAATCGCCTTGCCGGCACGCCGGTGCAGTTCGATATCACCACGGGCAATCGCGCTGGTGGCGAAGTCGAACACAAACGGATCTTGCCCCGCACGGGGCCAACCGAAGGCAATGGGATTGGTGCCGAACACCGGCAGTCGTCCTCCGGCCGGCGCCACCCAGGCGTGGCTCGGATTACACGCCAGTGCCACCAGACCGGCAGCCGTCAGCTGCTCGATCTCCACCCACAGCGCCGAGAAATGCACACAGCGGTTGATTGCCAACGCCGCAATGCCGTTGGCCCGGGTTTTCTGCGCCAGCAACGGCAACCCCGCCTGAAACGCCAACTGCGAAAACCCACCGCCTGCATCCACCCGTACAATCGACGGCGCCTGGTCGATCACCTGTGGCTCGGCATCGGCTGACACCTTGCCGGCCCGCAGGGAATTGACACACCCCAGAATCCGGTACAAACCGTGGGAGGCACAGCCATCACGTTCGCCAGCAATCACCGTCGCCGCCACCGCTTGTGCATGGGCCAGATTAAAACCGTTGTGCAACAGGATCGATTCGGCCAACTCACGGGCTTCGATCAGGGTCAGTCGGATCATGGTCATCTCCTTGGACAGACCGGTCAGAGTGGTCTATCCGAGGCGTCATGGCTTGATGGGTTTGGGCATTGGCGGTGACGAAATTGGCACAGTTCGGGCCGTTGTGGCCCGTTGAACCAACTGACTATTGCATCCAAAGCAACACACAATTGTCATCAATCCAGTTGATGACGACCAAGCGCAAGGCGCAGGCTAGAGGGCTGGCTTGGGTCTTATATCATTCCGGATGATAGTTACCTTCGCCCCATTCGATTCGTGAGATACAAACCCGCCGCGCATCATTCGCCAATCTCAACACATTGGCGGATGCATCCATGGAACAGTCACTCAAACATTTGCGCTTCCCGTTGGCTCTGTTGGCCGTCGTGGTGATCAGCGCGTGCGGCAAGGCCCCGGAAACCGCCGCCAGTATGCCAGCGGCCAAGGTCAGCGTGGCCAAGGTGCTGGAACAACCGGTCAACGAGTGGGACGAATTCACCGGCCGCCTCGAAGCGCCGGAAACCGTCGAGATTCGCCCACGGGTCTCCGGCCAGATCGATGAAGTGGCCTTCACTGAAGGCGCCCTGGTCAAGAAAGGCGACCTGTTGTTCCAGATCGACCCGCGTCCGTTCCAGGCTGAGGTCCGCCGCCTCGAAGCCCTGGTTGCACAATCGCGCGCCAACGCCACCCGCAGCGAAAACGAAGCCCAGCGCGGTGAGCGCCTGCGCACCAGCAACGCCATTTCCGCCGAGCTGGCCGATTCGCGCACCAGCGCCGCCCAAGAAGCCCGCGCCGCCGTCGGTGCCCTGCAAGCGCAGCTTGATCTAGCGCGGCTGAACCTGAGCTTCACCCGCGTGACTGCTCCCATCAGCGGCCGCGTCAGCCGTGCCGAAATCACCGCCGGCAACCTGGTGACCGCCGACACCACCCCGCTGACCAGCGTGGTCTCCACCGACAAGGTGTACGCCTACTTCGACGCCGACGAGCGTGTATTCCTCAAGTACACCGAGCTCGCTCGCCAGGGCAAGCGCGGCGCCACCACCCCGGTCTACATGGGCCTGTCCAATGAGGACGGCAACCCGCACCAGGGTGTGATGAACTTCGTCGACAACCAGGTCAACCCGAAGACCGGCACCATTCGTGGTCGCGCCGTGTTCGACAACAGCGACGGCAGCTACACGCCGGGCCTGTATGCACGCCTGAAACTGGTGGGCAGCGGTACCTACAGCGCCATGCTGATCAACGATGAAGCGGTCGGCACCGACCTGGGCAAGAAGTTCGTGCTGGTGATGGATGCCGACAACAAGACCGCCTACCGCGCGGTGGAGCTGGGTCCGAAGATCGAAGGCCTGCGCATCGTGCGCAACGGCCTGAACAAGGACGACACCATCATCGTCAAGGGCCTGCAACGGGTACGTCCTGGTTCACCGGTCACCCCTGAAGTGATTCCGATGGCCAGTGAACAAACCCTCGCGGCACTCGCACAACAACGCCAAGCGCTGGAAGCCAGCAACCTGCCCCAAGTCGCGCCTGCCAAGGTCGCGCCGGGTACGGCTGTGAAACTGGCTGCCACGACCCCACGCGGTTAAGGGATTTTTACGATGAATTTTTCCCAATTCTTCATTTCGCGGCCGATCTTCGCGGCGGTTCTTTCGCTGCTGATCCTGATCGCCGGTGCGATCTCGCTGTTCCAGCTGCCGATCAGCGAATACCCGGAAGTGGTGCCGCCGACCGTGGTGGTCCGCGCCAACTTCCCGGGTGCCAACCCGAAAGTCATCGGTGAAACCGTGGCCGCTCCCCTGGAGCAAGCCATCACCGGCGTCGAGAACATGCTGTACATGTCCTCGCAGTCGACTGCCGACGGCAAGATCACCCTGACCATCACTTTTGCCCTGGGTACCGACCTGGACAACGCCCAGGTGCAGGTGCAGAACCGTGTGACCCGCACCGAGCCGAAACTTCCCGAGGAAGTGACGCGCATCGGTATCACCGTGGACAAGGCGTCGCCCGACCTGACCATGGTGGTGCACTTGACCTCGCCGGACAAACGCTACGACATGCTGTACCTGTCCAACTACGCCCTGCTCAACATCAAGGATGAGCTGGCGCGCCTGGGCGGTGTCGGTGATGTGCAGCTGTTCGGCATGGGCGATTACTCGCTGCGAGTGTGGCTCGATCCGAACAAGACCGCTTCGCGCAACCTGACCGCGACCGATGTGGTCACCGCGATTCGCGAGCAAAACCGTCAAGTCGCGGCCGGTGCGCTGGGGGCGCCTCCTGCACCGAATGCCACGGCCTTCCAGTTGTCGGTCAACACCCAGGGTCGTCTGGTTTCCGAGGAAGAGTTCGAGAACATCATCATTCGCTCTGGCGACAACGGTGAAATCACTCGCCTCAAGGACATCGCCCGCGTCGAACTGGGCTCCAGCCAGTACGCCCTGCGTTCGTTGCTGAACAACCAGCCGGCGGTGGCGATCCCGATCTTCCAGCGTCCGGGTTCCAACGCCATCGAAATCTCCAACGAAGTTCGGGCAAAAATGGCCGAACTGAAGAAGAGTTTCCCCGAAGGCATGGACTTCAGCATCGTCTATGACCCGACGATCTTCGTGCGCGGTTCCATCGAGGCGGTGGTTCACACCCTCTTCGAAGCGCTGATCCTCGTGGTACTGGTGGTGATCCTGTTCCTGCAAACCTGGCGCGCCTCGATCATTCCACTGGTCGCTGTGCCGGTATCGCTGATCGGTACCTTTGCCGTGATGCATCTGTTTGGCTTCTCGCTCAATGCCCTGTCGCTGTTTGGCCTGGTACTGGCCATCGGTATCGTGGTCGACGATGCGATCGTGGTGGTGGAGAACGTCGAACGGAACATCGAGCTTGGATTGACCCCGGTTGAAGCCACCAAGCGCGCCATGCGTGAAGTGACCGGCCCGATCATTGCCACCGCGCTGGTGCTGTGTGCGGTGTTTGTTCCGGCGGCGTTCATTTCCGGCCTGACCGGGCAGTTCTACAAGCAGTTCGCCCTGACCATCGCGATTTCCACAGTGATTTCGGCCTTCAACTCCCTGACCCTGTCGCCGGCACTGGCCGCGGTTTTGCTCAAGGGTCACGACGCGCCGAAAGACCGTTTCTCCAAGGTGCTGGACAAGATTTTCGGTGGCTGGTTGTTCCGTCCGTTCAACCGCTTCTTTGAAAAGGCCAGCCATGGTTACGTCGGCACCGTTGCCCGCGTGATCCGTTCCAGCGGTATCGCCCTGCTGCTGTACGCCGGCCTGATGGTCCTGACCTTCTTCGGTTTCTCCAGCACTCCGACCGGTTTCGTACCCGGCCAGGACAAACAATACCTGGTGGCCTTCGCGCAATTGCCGGATGCCTCGAGCCTTGACCGTACCGAAGACGTGATCAAGCGCATGTCCGAGCTGGCCCTTAAACAACCTGGCGTGGAAAGTGCGGTGGCCTTCCCTGGCCTGTCGATCAACGGTTTCACCAACAGTCCGAACGCCGGCATCGTGTTCGTGACCCTCAAGCCGTTCGACGAACGTAAAGACCCGAGCATGTCCGCAGGGGCCATTGCCGGTGCCTTGAACGGCCAGTACGCGAACATCCAGGAAGCCTACATGGCGATCTTCCCGCCGCCGCCGGTACAAGGCCTGGGCACCATCGGTGGTTTCCGCCTGCAGATCGAAGACCGGGGCAACCTGGGCTACGAAGAGCTGTACAAGGAAACCATGAACATCATCAACAAGAGCCACAACGTGCCGGAACTGGCCGGCCTGTTCACCAGCTACACGGTGAACGTGCCCCAGGTCGATGCCGCCATCGACCGCGAGAAAGCCAAGACCCACGGCGTGGCCGTCAGCGACATCTTCGACACCCTGCAGATCTACCTGGGTTCGCTGTATGCCAACGACTTCAACCGCTTCGGTCGCACCTATCAGGTCAACGTCCAGGCCGAGCAACAGTTCCGCCTCGAATCCGACCAGATCGGCCAGCTGAAAGTGCGTAACAACAAGGGCGAGATGATCCCGCTGGCGACCTTCATCAAAGTCAGCGACACCTCGGGGCCCGACCGCGTGATGCACTACAACGGCTTCATCACCGCTGAAATCAACGGTGCGGCAGCCCCCGGCTACAGCTCCGGCCAGGCGGAAAAAGCCATCGAGAAACTGCTCAAGGAAGAATTGCCCAACGGCATGACCTACGAATGGACCGACCTGACCTACCAGCAGATCCTGTCCGGCAACACCGCGTTGTTCGTGTTCCCGCTCTGTGTGCTGCTGGCGTTCCTGGTACTGGCGGCGCAGTACGAAAGCTGGAGCCTGCCACTGGCGGTGATCCTGATCGTACCGATGACTCTGCTGTCGGCCATCACCGGAGTGATCGCCTCTGGCGGTGACAACAACATCTTTACCCAGATCGGCTTGATCGTATTGGTGGGACTTGCCTGCAAGAACGCGATCCTGATCGTCGAGTTCGCCAAGGACAAACAGCTGGAAGGCCTCAACCCGCTGGCAGCGGTCCTGGAAGCGTGCCGCCTGCGTCTGCGGCCGATCCTGATGACCTCCTTCGCGTTCATCATGGGTGTGGTGCCGCTGGTGTTCTCCAGCGGTGCCGGTGCCGAGATGCGTCATGCCATGGGTGTGGCGGTGTTCTCCGGGATGCTCGGGGTGACCTTCTTCGGTTTGTTGCTGACACCAGTGTTCTACGTACTGATCCGTAACTTTGTCGAGCGCGGCGAGAAGCGCAAAGCTGCCAAGGCCACCCTGAAGCTGGAGTCGCACTGATGAGTTTGAAAGCCTTCCTGCCGAGCCTGCTGGTACTGGCCCTGAGTGCCTGTGCCGTGGGCCCGGACTACAAGACGCCAACCACCGAGGCGGCCAACATCACGGCTGCCACCGATGGCGCCGCCGGCCAGAAGAACTTTGACCGCTCGCGTTTCGAAGGCATCTGGTGGCAGCAGTTCGAAGATCCGACCCTCAACCAGCTGGTGACGAAATCCCTGCAAGGCAACCGCGATTTGCGCGTCGCCTTCGCCCGCTGGAAAGCCGCACGGGCGATCCGCGATGATGTCAGCAACGACGCCATGCCGACTGTCACCAGCCGCGTCAGCAGTGACCTGGGCAAAGGCCAGATTCCGGGCCAGACCACCGACCGGGTCAACAGCGAACGCTATGACCTGGGCCTGGACATGGCCTGGGAAATCGACCTGTTCGGCCGCATCCAGCGCAACCTGGAGTCGGCCAACGCCGAGCAACAGGCGTTCGAGGCCGACCTGTACCAACTGCAAGTCACCATGATTGCCGAACTGGTGGATTCTTACGGTCAACTGCGCGGCGCGCAGCTGCGGGAGAAAATCGCCCTGGCCAACCTGGAGAACCAGCAGGAATCGCGCAAGATCACCATCAGCTTACGTGATGCCGGTGTCGGCGACCAACTCGATGTGGAGCGCGCCGATGCGCGACTGGCGTCGGTCGAGGCCAGCGTGCCGCAACTGCAGGCCGAACAGATCCGGCAGAAAAACCGCATCGCCACCCTGCTGGGTGAGCGTCCGGACAAGCTGACCGTGGACCTGAGCCCGAAAGACCTGCCGGCGATCGCCAAGGCTTTGCCGATCGGTGATCCGGGTGAACTGCTGCAACGCCGTCCGGACATTCGCAGTGCCGAACGCCAACTGGCATCGGCCACGGCGCGTATCGGCGTGGCCAAGGCGGATCTGTTTCCTCGGGTCAGCCTTAGCGGCTTCCTTGGCTTTACCGCCGGGCGCGGTTCGCAGATCGGCTCCTCGGCGGCCAACGCCTGGGCGCTGGGCCCGAGCATCACCTGGGCGGCGTTTGACCTGGGCAGTGTGAAGGCCCGTTTGCGCGGCGCCGATGCCGATGCCGAAGGCGCCCTGGCAACCTACGAGCAACAAGTGTTGCTGGCCCTGGAAGAATCGGAAAACGCTTTCAGCGACTACGGTAAACGCCAGCAGCGCCTGATCTCGCTGATTCGCCAGAGCGAGTCCAGCCGCTCGGCCGCCGACCTGGCGGAAATCCGCTACCGCGAAGGCACCGCCGATTTCCTCGTGCTGCTCGACGCCCAGCGTGAACGCCTGGCGGCCGAAGACACCCAGGCCCTGGCCGAAGTCGACCTGTATCGCGGGATCGTCGCGATCTACAAGGCCCTCGGTGGCGGCTGGCAGCCGGAGACGGTCGCCAGCAAGTAATGCGGTTTTAAAGCGCTCCTTTGGTTGGCCGCAACCAACCAATTTCCTTGCCCTGCGTCTCATTCGGTCGCGGGGCTTTTTTTGCACACAATACATATCCCTGTAGGAGCTGCCGAAGGCTGCGATCTTTTGACCTTTTTGTGTACTTGACCCGCGAAGATCAAAATCAAAAGATCGCAGCCTTCGGCAGCTCCTACAGGGTTAGCGCTGTTCTTCGACGGTCACAGTAGCCGTGGTCCCCGCCCGCAGATTGTTTTTACCCGCATAGTCGGCATCTATCTCGATCCGCACCGGTACCCGTTGCGCCAGTTTGATCCAGGTGTAACTGGGGTTGATGCTGGCCAGCAGGCGACCGCCCGGCAGGTTTTCCCGGTCGGCAATGGCGAAGGCAATGCTCTGCACTTTGCCGCCAAATGTCTCGCCACTCATCAACTCGATCCTGACTAGGTCGCCCTCCCCGATCCGCGGCAACTTGGTTTCTTCGAAGTAACCGCTGACATAGAACGATTCGCTGTCCACCAGCGCCAGCAAGGGACCGCCGGCCGAGGCGTAATCACCCTCCCGGGTCAGCAGATTGGTGACATAGCCGGTCACCGGTGAAACGACGTGGGTACGCTGCAAGTCGAGCTCGGACTGGGTCAAGGCCGCAATGGCCAGTTGCACGTTGGCCTGGGCCAACACCATATTGGCCTGGTTACGCAGCAAGTCGGCCTGGGCCACCGATACATCGGTGTTGGCCTTCTCCCACTCTTCGCCGGAAATCGCCGAACGATCCTTGAGCGTGCGCCGGCGCTGCTCCTCGCTCTGACGTTGCTTGAGCAACGCTTCGCTGGCGATGATGGCCGCCTGGGCCTGCCCGAGCGAGGCTTTCGCCACCTCCACCGCGCGCTTGGCATGTTCCACCGCCAGGGTGTAACGCGCCGGGTCGATCTCCAGCAGCGCCTGGCCTTTGTTCACATGCTGGTTGTCCTGTACGGCCAGGCTGACGATTCGCCCCGATACGTCGGCGGACAAGGTCACCACATCGGCACGCACTCGCGCATCCCGGGTCCAGGGCGCACGGGTGTAATGCTCCCAGGCGAACCAGCCCAGGATAAAGGCCAGCAGTACCACCGCCACCGTCGTGAGTCGGGAAAGGATGTTCTTCATGGCATCAAGCTCCCATCACCAGAATCAACGTGGCGCAGACGCAGGCGTAAAGCGCGCCTTCGAACAACGCCTCGTGCCAGATGAACTGCAGCACGCCGAGGCGCCGCAACGCCCAGTCCAGCAGCAGGAAAATCGGCAGGCCCAGTAGCAGCGCCTGGGCAATCGGGGGCAGATAGGCACCGCCCACTTCAAGATCAATGGGCAAGGACAGGGTCTCCTTCAAGGCCTGATGGTTGAAAGTAGCCGCGATAGCGTTCGACGAACGACACCACGATCAACAGCGCCACACGCATGCGGAACACCGACCACAAGTGCTCATGAACATCGGTATGCAGGGCATCCAGGTCGTCGCCCAGGGTGTGCAGGCTATCGAGCACCTGCGCCACTTCGACCCCGGGCCGGCCGGCGACCAGCCTGCCGGTTTCCCGGACTGTCGAAAACAGGCGACTTTGCAGATCAGGAGTCAGCAATGCGTTGTTCTGCCCCTGCTGCCTGAGCTGATTCAAGGCAATACCCAATGCCATGCAGGCCAGGCTGACTTGAAACAGCTCACGGGATTGTGGCTCCCGGGTCGCCGGCAGCAGCCCCAGCATCATGGTCAGGCGATCAACCATGCGGCTCTCGAAGGCAAACTGCTGTTCATCGCTCGCCGAGGTTTTCAGCAAGGCATACACCTGCTCGCCGTTCTCTTTGTGGAGCCGGCGCATGCGCAAATCCGGCATGAACGGAAAGACCAGCGCATAGACACTCAACGCCAGTGCGGTCGCGCAGGTATAGGCACCCGCAAACTCAAACCACTGGATGGCGGTGTTTTGCCCAATCCCCACGTTCAACGGGCCGAGCAACAGAAAGGTCGTGAGCCCCAGGCCAATGCCGGTACCGGTGGTGGCTGGACTGGCCAGCCCCACCGCGACCGCGTAGAGCAAGGGCGCCAGCAGCAAGGCCAGCATCTCGAAATTGCTGATCATCGGCACAAACATGAACTGAAGGAGCGCCGAGGCCACCAGTGCCAGCCCGAACCCCCTGGCATAGCTTTGCACCGCCAGCAGCGGCCGGGGAAACGTCGACATCAGCGAACACAGGATCCCCACCAGCACCATTCCGCCTCGGGCACCGTCCCAACCGGTTTCGATCCAGATCAGGCCGGCGATCAACAGCGCGCAAAAGGCCCGGACGGCATTCATGGTCGCCAGGGTGAAGTCCAGGTGCAGCGGGTTTTCCCGCCCGCGATACACGCTGCTGGCCGGTCGCCCGCTCTGGATGGCATCACTCAATTCCAGAATCTGCTCCAATTGCTGCAACAGACGCGCCTGCTCCCAGCGCAGCGACCAGGCCAGCGAACGCAAGGTGGCCGGCAGCGGTTCGGTCAATTGTTCGGCCCTGTAGGCCAGCTCATCAAAGCGTTGTTGCAGCGAAGTGAAATGCTGGCGCTTGTCACTCGACAGCGAACGGCCCTCCCGCGCCAGTTCATCGAGAAAGGCCAGTTCTTCGCCGCGCAACCGTTGAATCTCTTCAGGCAACTCGCCCTCCCAGCGCTCGGTCAATAACAGTCGCTGGTGGCGCAAGGCGGTCAACCGCGCGGTCAATAGCACCAATTGGTTGCCCAACAGTTGCACCAGACCGTTGGCACTGCGCAAGCGCGGAGCATCGAAGTACAGGTGCCGGCGCACGCCTTCCAGGCCGCTGATCTGGCCCAGCAGCTGCATTTGCCGCTGCTGGAACTCGGCTTCGCTCTCTTCGGTGCGGATGACGGCGCTGGCGTGGGTGGCCAGCAAACGGGTGATTTGATCGATCCTGGCGAAGTAATCCCGGGCCACGGCTTGTGGCCTGGCGGTGAGCAGGCTGACCACGCACACGCAGGCAACCGCCAGCAGCGTCTCGGTGACACGGGTGACCGCCAGCAAAAACATGCCGTCCGGGTCCGGCACCGCCAGCAAGGCCACCACCACGGCGGTGTAGCCGCTGAGGACAAACGCCCCGGAACTGGTATAGCGCAACAGGGTGCCACCGGCGGTGCACAGCGCCAGCCACAGCGCCAGGGTGGTGATGAACGGCAGCGGCGCCTGGGGAAAGATCGCCATGATCAGCACCGCCACGGCCGCGCCCACCGTGGTGCCGATCACCTGGCCAAAGCTGCGGGCCAGCACCATGCCGCCAAGGGGCTGGCTGATGATGACCACGGCCATGATCGACCACTTGGGCTGGTCCAGGTCGAACAAAAACGCCAGGTACAGGGTCAACAATCCGGCTGCGATGGTTCGCAGGGCAAACAGCAACACCCCGGGCCCGGGGTTGAGAATGGCCTTGAAGTACTGTAACAACCCTTGCATGGAAGCACCCGTCGAGACACCTCCAGCAAGCGTAGTCACTGCCGCGCTGCCTCGAGAGGTTTTGCTGTCGACGCAGCTTGCTGGTCCATTGAATCGTCAGTGAACGTCGTCAAGGTTTGACTCAAAGCCTGGCCTGACCGAAGCTGGCGCCTTTGCAAAAGCTTGCCAGCTTCCGGATTCCTGCATGCCCAAGTCCCGCCGCCTCCTGTTTATCAGCGTCTTTGCCCTGCTCGTCATCGGCCTTGTGTGGTTCTCCCTGCGCGATACCACCCCGGTGGTTCCCGAAGCCATCCAGCATGGCTACAGCGAAGCGCTGGCGGCTGCCCGGGGCGGTCAACCGGGTGCCGCGCGGGTGCTCTACCAGCAATTGGCCCGTCCGGACCTGTCCCCCAAGCGGCGTATCTGGTTGCATGCCGAGCTGCCCAACTATCCAAGCTCGGTGGCCCTGAAGCTGGCGGATGCCGACTTGCAGAACGAGTCGCCCGAAGTACGTATCGCGGCGATCAGGAGTATCAGTGGCCTGGTACCGAACGGCCAGCGCAGTCTGCTGCTGGGGCCATTGCTCGATGACAGCGAACAAAGCGTGCGGCTGGCGGCGATCAACGCGCTGCTGGGGTTGTCCCCGGATGAACTGGGTTTGTATTTCGGGCCGCTGGAACAAGCCATCGATGCCTGGGAACAAGTGCTCAAGAGCGAGCCGCAAAGCGCCGCAAACCAATTCCAACTGGCCCGGTTGCACCTGCACAACGCCGAGCTCAAGCAAGCGCAACAGGCGCTGGATAACACCCTGCGCCTGGCGCCGGAGAACCTGCCGGCGCTGGTGCTGCAAATCGAGGTGCTGGATAAACAGGGCCAGAACGACGCCGCCCGGCAGCTGTTGGCCAGGCAACTGCAGACACAACCCAACTCGGCCTACCTGCAACACGCGCTGGGGCTCTGGCTGCTGCATCACGAGCAAAGCGAATTCGCCCTGCTCGGCCTGTCCAAGGCCGTAGAGCTTGAGCCTGACAACCGGGATTACCGCTACGACCTGGCCACCACGTTGCACGGTGAACATGAGCTCGAAGCGGCACAGAACCAGTTGCAGGAAGTCGTTCAGCGCCATCCGAACGATCGCAAGGCCCGGGTGCTGCTGATCAATTACTGGAAGGAAAGCGGGCAGCTGCAAAACGTGCAGATCCTGTTGGCCCAACTCGAACAGATGAACCCCGATGATCCGGCGTTGCAACAAGGGCTTTGACCCCGACTGAAATTTCGTTGAACCGTCGTCCTGGCCAAGGGTCAAGTGAACAAGCAGCCCGTTGCGGCACTTCGCAGCGGCTGCTTCGTTGACCCTGGCCATATGAGGACGCTTGTTTGTCTCTATCCGACGATTTGAACCAAGCCAAGGCCGCCACCGGTATCGAAGGTCTGGACGATATCCTCGACGGCGGATTGTCCCGCGGACATGTGTTTTTGCTCGAGGGCGAGCCGGGCACCGGCAAGACCACCGTGGCGCTGCACTTCCTGCTGGCGGGCGCGCAAGTCGGTGAGCGCTCGTTGTACATCACGCTGTCCGAGACCGAACGCGAACTGCGCCAAGGCGCCTTGTCCCATGGCTGGGAGATGGACGAAAACGTCCATATCTTCGAGCTGACGCCCCCGGAAAGCCTGCTCAATGCCGAACAGCAGCAGACACTGCTCTACTCCTCCGACCTGGAACTTGGCGAAGCCACCCGCCAGATCTTCGAAGTGGTCGAGCGGCTCAAGCCGACCCGCGTTGTCTTGGACAGCCTTTCGGAGATTCGCCTGCTGGCGCAAAGCTCGCTGCGCTACCGCCGGCAGATTCTGGCCATCAAGCATTATTTCGTGCGTTACGACGCCACAGTGCTGCTGCTCGATGACCTGACCGCCGAGTCCCTCGACAAAACCGTGCACAGCGTGGCCCACGGCGTGATTCGCCTGGAAGAACTGACGCCAAACTACGGCGCCGAGCGACGTCGCATCCGCGTGGTCAAGTACCGTGGCCAGAAGTACCGCGGCGGCTTCCATGACTTCACCATCATGGGCGACGGCGTGCATGTATTCCCGCGCCTGGTGGCCGCCGAACATCGCGGTCAATACCTGCGTCAGCAATTGACCAGCGGCATCCGGGAAATGGATGCGCTGCTGGGCGGTGGTATCGAAACCGGTTCCAGCACCTTGATCCTCGGTCCGGCAGGGACCGGCAAATCGCTGATCTCCATGGTGTTCGCCGCCGCAGCCGTGGCCCGGGGCGAAAAAGCCGCGCTGTTCATTTTCGATGAAGAGTTGGGGTTGCTGTTCGAGCGCATGAAGAACATCGGCATCGACCTGCAGGCCCTGCAAGACAGCGGCAATTTGCTGATCGAACAAGTGGACGCGGCTGAACTGTCCCCCGGCGAGTTCTCCCACCGGGTCCGGCGCTGCGTTGACGAAGGCAATATCAAGACTGTGGTGATCGACAGCATCAACGGCTATCAGGCGGCGATGCCGGAAGAAAACGCCCTGGTGCTGCACATGCACGAGTTGCTGCTGTACCTCAATCGCCAAGGCGCCGCGACCTTCATGACGGTGGCCCAGCACGGCCTGGTCGGCGATATGCAGGCGCCGGTGGACATCACTTACCTGGCCGATACGGTCATTCTGCTGCGTTACTTCGAAGCCCTGGGCAAGGTGCGCCGGGCCATTTCGATCATCAAGAAGCGTACCGGCAGCCATGAGTCGACCATCCGTGAATACCGCATCAGCGGCCTGGGCATGACCATCGGCGAACCGCTGGAAGCCTTCCAGGGCGTATTGCGTGGCGTCCCCACCTATCTCGGGGCCAGCAACCCGTTGCTCGCGGATGAAATCCGGTGACGGCCATGCTAGCCACGCCCGAACGCACAATCATCCTTGCACCGCGAGGGCGCGATGGCCAGATCGCCCTGATGATGCTCAACGAGGCCGGGTTTCACGGGGTGATCAGCTCCGACCTGCCAGGATTGTGCGCCGAACTGGAACAGGGGGCCGGCCTGCTGCTGATCTCCTCCGAGGCACTATTGGGTGCCGATCTGGAACCGCTGATCCGCCTGATCGAACACCAGCCCGCCTGGTCGGATCTGCCGATCGTGGTGATGACGCACCACGGTGGCCCGCAACAGGACCTGGCATCACGCTTCGGCCCGCAATTGGGCAACGTCACCTTCCTTGAGCGGCCGTTTCACCCGGTCACACTGATCAGCCTGGTCACCACGGCCCTGCGCGGGCGGCGACGACAGTATGAAGCCAGGGACCGGCTGATCGACCTGAGCCAGAGCGAATTGCGCCTGCAGAATACCCTCGAAACCCTTGAGCAACAGGTGGAAGAGCGCACGGCGCAACTGCGTCACAACGAAGAGGCATTGCGTCAGTCGCAGAAAATGGAAGCCGTCGGCCAGCTCACCGGCGGCATCGCCCATGACTTCAACAACATGCTGACCGGTATCATCGGCAGTCTGGAGTTGTTGCGCCGACGCCTGGCCCGGGGGCGAACCGAAGACCTCGACAGCCTGATCGACCTGGGGGTGACGTCGGCCAACCGCGCGGCGGGCCTGACCCACCGCCTGCTGGCGTTTTCCCGGCGCCAGTCGCTGGATTCGAAACCCGTGGAGATGAACAGTCTGGTGATCTCCATGGATGAACTGCTGCAACGCAGCATCAACGAAACCATTCGCCTGGACATGCAACTGGACGAGCAACTGTGGGTGGCCGAAGCCGACCCCAATCAACTGGAAAGCGCCCTGCTCAACCTGGTGATCAATGCACGCGATGCCATGCCCAATGGCGGACGGCTGCTGGTCTCGACCGCGAACCAGCACTTTGACGAGGACTTCACCCAGGGCCAGAACAGTCTCGATGCGGGTGACTACGTGGTGCTCAGCGTCACCGACACCGGCTGTGGCATGCCGCAAAGCACCATCAACCGCGCCTTCGACCCCTTCTTCACCACCAAGCCCATCGGCCAGGGCACCGGGCTGGGGTTATCGATGATCTATGGTTTCAGCAAGCAGTCGGGAGGTCACGTCGCCATCCACAGCGTCGTGGGCGAAGGCACCACGGTGAGCCTGTTCCTGCCACGCTTTAGTGGAGACCTGCCCCTGGAGCGTCCATTGGACGTCGAACATTCACCTTTGGCCAAGCATGGCGAGACGGTGTTGATCGTCGAGGACGACCCGGCGGTGCGGGTGCTGGTCAGCACGGTGTTGAGCGACCTGGGGTATGCCTACGTCGAGGCCTGTGATGGCGATAGCGCGGTGCCGATACTCGACTCGGCCCAGCGCATCGACCTGCTGATCAGCGATGTCGGCCTGCCCGGCATGAATGGCCGGCAACTGGCGGAAATCGGCCGGCAACTGCGACCCGACCTCAGGGTGCTGTTCATCACCGGCTACGCCGAGCACGCCGCAGTGCGCGGCGGGTTCCTTGATCCGGGCATGCAGATGATCACCAAACCGTTTACCTTCGACCTGTTGACGGCGAAGGTCAGGGAGATGATCAGCGCCTGAGCGCTCAGGAAAGCATGTCCTGCATCAGTTCCTGCAATTTATCCAGATCGAAGGGTTTGTCGAGGATCGGCGCCTTGCGGGTGATCGGGCTGTCGGTCTCACGGATTTCCTGGGCATAGCCACTGATGAAAATCACCTTGAGCTCCGGTCGCAGCTTCACGGCGGGCTCGGCGATCTGCACGCCGGAGATTCCCCCGGGCAGGCGGAAGTCGGTGATCATCATGTCCAGGTGCGGTTTGCTCGCCAGGATCTCGAAAGCCTGCTCGCCGTTTTCGGCCTGCAACACGCGGTAACCCTCGCCCGACAGATAAGCGGACAGCACCATCAGAATCGAGGGATCGTCCTCGACGACGAGTACTACATCTTGTGCATCTTCGCTCATGGGAAGCCTTTGTTCGGTCAATTGCTGCTGATACGACCGTGGTGTCGATCAGAGGTTGCGTTTACCTGGCTGTTTTCCTACAGCGGCAGACAAACGCGAAACAAGGCGCCTTCGCCAATCCTGCTCTGGACGGTAATAGTACCGCCATGGGCGGCCACAATCTGCTCAGAAATAAACAATCCCAGACCCAGTCCGGCGACGGCGTGCCTGGCCGATACCCGCTCGAACTGCTGGAAGATCCGCTTCTGGTTTTCCTCGCTGATGCCGATCCCTTGATCCTGAACATCCACCAGTGCCTGGCCACCCTCACTGTAGACCTTCACCGCGATCGGGCTCTTGGCCCCGTAGCGCAAGGCGTTGGTCAACAGGTTGGAAATGACCTGTTCAATACGAAACTCATCCCAGTTTCCGATCACCGGTTGCACGGCATCGAGCGAAACCGAAGCCTCTGCGGCGTCGATCTGCTGGGAGAAGTTGTGCAGCACGTCGCGAACCAGCGTCGAAAGATCAACGCGCTTGGGCCGGATCGACAACTTGCCGGTACGGATGCGCGAGACATCGAGCATGTCTTCGATCAAGCGAATGAGGCTTTTGATCTGCCGCTCGTCGCGGTCGACCATGGCATGCATCTTGTCCAGGGTGAAGGCGGCGGCGTTGTCCCGGGCCAGGTGCATCTTGCGCAGCTGGGTCTCAAGGATCAGACCGTTGAGCGGCGTTCGCACTTCATGGGCGACGATGGACATGAAGTCATCGCGCATGCGCACCGCCTGCTCCAGTTCCAGCTGGGTGTTTTGCAGTTGCTCGAGCAGCGCTTCCTGTTCGCGGCGGCTTTGCTCAAGGGCCAGCACTTGTTCCTTCATCGCCTTGCTCTGGCGATACAGGTCGACGAACACATTGACCTTGCTCTTGACCGCCTGGACGTCCAGCGGCTTGTGCAGGAAGTCCACGGCTCCGCTTTCATAGCCCTTGAATGCATAGTTCAGTTCACGCCCGGCGGCGCTGACAAAAACGATCGGGATGTTCCTGGTCTTTTCCGTGCCGCGCATCAACTCGGCCAGCTCGAAGCCATTCATGCCGGGCATCTGCACATCGAGGATGGCC
The DNA here is from genome assembly GCF_047345015.1 of Pseudomonas monachiensis. Taxonomy (NCBI): domain Bacteria; kingdom Pseudomonadati; phylum Pseudomonadota; class Gammaproteobacteria; order Pseudomonadales; family Pseudomonadaceae; genus Pseudomonas; species Pseudomonas monachiensis. The sequence continues at coordinate 2,887,483 of NZ_CP178857.1, read as the reverse complement.
AAGGCGAACTCGTGTTCCAACAGCAGGGACAAGGCTTCGTCGGCGGACAGCGCCTTGTACACGATGCGGTCTTCACGCTTGATCAGCGCTTCGAGCGCCAGCAGATTCTCCGGCAGATCGTCCACGATCAGCAGTTTGGCCTGGATATTACTCAACATGCGATTCGTTCCAGCTCGACAAGCAAACGGCCGATGCCGCGTACAGGAAGTATGTGGTCCGGCTGGTGCATGTCCAGCGCGGCCTGGGGCATGGTGGCAACCTGAGCCTCCTGCGGGTCCTGCACGATGGTCATGCCACCGCGCTGCTTGACCTGAGCCAGGCCGCGCGCGCCATCGCGGTTGGCGCCGGTAAGCAACACTGCAGCCAGATGGGCGCCGTACGCATCGGCGGCCGATTCGAACAGGTAATCGATGGCGGGTCGCGAATGATGCAACCGAGGCTCCAGGCTCAGCGAAAAGCTGCGGTCCCGCTCCACTGACAGGTGATAACCGGGCGCGGCGAAATACAGCGTGCCGGCCTCGACCGGGGTCTTGTCGCAGGCCTCCCGCACCGGCAGGGCAACCCGGCGGGAAAACACGTCCGCCAGCTGGCTGCGGCGCTCGTCCGGCATGTGCAGCACGACAATGATCGGCAGTGCGAAGCCTTCGCGCAGCGGGCCGAGGATGCTCAACAGCGCCTCGACGCCACCGGCGGAGGCACCGATCACGATCGCTTCGATCGCCGGTAATTTCCTTGCACTGTTCATGTTTTTCGATAAATCCGTTCTTGTTTGACCAACGGCTCGAACTGATCGCCGAAGGCTGAGAAATCCGGGGTTTCCTTACTGCCCAGCACCAAAAAACCGCGATGACAGAGGGACTCATGAAACAGTCCGAATGCCCGATCCTGAAGTTTTTTATTAAAATAAATCAATACGTTACGGCATGAAATTAATTGAGTTTCCGAGAATACGCTGTCCGTCGCCAGGCTGTGATCGGCGAAGGTCACGTTCTCGCGCAGTGTCTTGTCGAAAATCGCGTACCCATAGGCCGCCGTATAGTAGTCGGCAAACGAACTCTGGCCACCGGCCTGCTGGTAATTAGCAGTGTAGGCGCGGACGTTCTCCATCGAGAAAATCCCTTGCTTGGCCTTTTCCAGCGAGCGCGGATTGATATCGGTTGCATAGATGATCGTGCGGTCCAGCAGGCCTTCTTCGCGCAGCAGAATGGCCATTGAATACACCTCTTCTCCGGTGCTGCATCCAGCGATCCAGACCTTGATCGAGGGATAGGTTCGCAGCAACGGCACCACTTCCTTGCGGATGGCCAGGAAGTGCGAGGGGTCGCGAAACATCTCGCTCACCGGAATGGTCAGCCATTGCAGCAGTTGCATGAACGCGGCGGGATCGTGCAGGACCTTATCCTGCAATGCCGAGATGGTGTTGCACTCCAACTGGCTCAACGCATGGTTGACCCGGCGCTTGATCGAAGCGCCGGAGTAATCGCGAAAATCGTAGCTGTACTTGAGATAGATCGCCTCGATCAACAACCGCAGTTCGATTTCGCTGTTTCGCTCCACTGGGAAATTGCGCTCCACTAGATCCGTTCCATCTTCGGTAACCACACACGGATCAGCGAAAACAGGCGATCGAGGTCAATGGGCTTGGCCAGGTAATCGTTGGCGCCGGCCTGCAGGCAGCGCTCCTGATCGTCCTTCATGGCCTTGGCCGTCACCGCGATGATCGGCAGCTTGCGCCAGCGCGGGTCCTTGCGGATTTCAACGGTGGCTTCAAAACCATCCATTTCCGGCATCATCACGTCCATCAACACTAGATCGATGTCTTGCACCTCATTGAGTCGTTCTATCGCTTCGCGGCCATTGCGGCCAATGACCACGACTGCGCCCTTATGCTCCAGCGCACTGGTGAGGGCGAAAATGTTGCGCACATCGTCATCCACCAGCAGCACCTTGCGGCCTTCAAAGACCTTGTCGCGGCTGCGGGCGACCTTGAGCATCTTCTGTCGATCATGGGACAACCGTGATTCGACTTTGTGCAGAAAAAGCGTCACCTCATCCAGCAACCGCTCTGGCGAGCGTGCGCCCTTGATGATGATCGAACGCGAATACTTGCGCAGTTCGGCTTCTTCATCCCGGGTCAGGTTGCGCCCGGTATAGACGATGACCGGTGGAAAGGAGCAGATGTCTTCGGTGGACATGCGCTTGAGCAGGTCATTGCCGAGCATGTCCGGCAACTTGAGGTCGATGATCATGCAATCGAAGACCGACGTGCGCAGCAGGTCCAGCGCCTCCTGCGCCAGGCCAACGGCGGCGATCTCGATGTCATCGTCGCCGATCAGGCGGGCAATGCTATCGCGCTGCAAGTCATCGTCCTCGACCAGCAGCACGCGCTTGACCTTCTGGGTCAGCTTGGCCTCGAGGCGTGCAAACACCTCTTTGAGTTCCTCGCGGCTGGTCGGTTTGACCGCATAGCCAATGGCACCCATGTGCATCGCCGCCTCGACCCGGTCTTCGACTGAAATCACATGCACCGGAATGTGTCGGGTTTCGGCGTGCTCCTTCAAACGTTGCAGCACGGTCAGGCCGGAATGATCCGGCAGGCGCATATCCAGCAGGATCGCATCGGGGATGAACGCCTTGGCCAGCTCGTAGCCTTCATCGGCACCATGGGCCACCAGGCATTGATAACCCAGTTCATGGGCCAGATCGTAGAGGATGTGGGCAAAGTTCGGCTCATCCTCCACCACCAGAATGCAGCGGGTGGTGAACGGACCCTTGTTGCGATCGTCATCGAAACGCGGAATGTCGACTTCGGCCACCCGTGGCGACAACGTGGGCGTCGGCACACTCGACGCCGCCACCACTGGAGCGGCTCGCATCGGTTCGACAGGCACTTCGCCCGGTTCCACGTACTGCCGCGGCAAGACCAGGGTAAATACACTGCCCTGCCCCGGCGTGCTGGTCACGCTGATGGAGCCGCCGAGCAAGGCCGCCAGGTCTCGGGAGATCGACAAACCCAGCCCCGTGCCACCGTAGCGCCGGTTGGTGGTGCCATCGGCCTGACGGAACGCTTCGAAGATGCTTTCGTGATGATCCACCTCGATGCCGATCCCGGAATCGCCGATGCTGAACGCGATGCCGTCGTTCGGCGCCGAGGCGACGGACAGGCTGACGCTGCCGCTTTCCGTGAATTTCACGGCGTTGGACAACAGGTTCTTGAGCACTTGCTCCAGGCGCTGGCGGTCGGTGAATAGCATCAGCGGTGCGCCGTCCTGAATATCCACCTGGAAATCCAGCTGCTTGTCCGTGGCCAATGGCTGGAACAGGCCGCGCAGGCCATCCACCAGACGCGCCACGCTGGTGTTCTCCGGATGGATCTCCAGCTTGCCGGCCTCGACTTTGGAGATATCCAGAATGTCGTTGATCAGGTGGAGCAAGTCATTGCCGGCGCAGTAGATCGACTCGGCGAACTTCACTTGCTCGGCGGTGAGGTTTTCTTCCGGATTTTCCGCCAGCAGCTTGGCCAGGATCAACGAGCTGTTGAGCGGCGTGCGCAACTCGTGGGACATGTTGGCGAGGAATTCGGACTTGTATTTGCTCGATCGCTGCAGTTCTACCGCGCGCTCTTCGAGCTGGATCTGGGCCTGATTGAGTTCGGTATTCTTCAGGTCCATGGCGTCGCGTTGTTCGGCCAGTATTTCTGCCTGCTCGGCGAGTTGTTCGTTGGTCTGCTCCAGCTCCACCTGCTGGGTTTCCAGGTGTGCCTGGGACTCCTTGAGAATCCGCGACTGCTCCTCGAGTTCTTCGTTGGCGGTCTTGAGTTCTTCCTGCTGAACCTGCAATTCTTCGTTGAGTTGCTGGGTTTGGGCCAACACCTCCTGCAAACGCTGGCGATAGCGTGCCGCCTCGATCGAGGTGCCGATGTTGCCGGCTATCAACTCAAGCAATTCAACGTCACGGTCGGTCAGTGGACGCAGGAAGCCCAACTCGATCACGCCATTGACCCGCTCGTCGTCGCTGGTGGGCACCACCAGCACACTGCGGGGCAAGCCGTCACCGAGGCCGGAGCAGACCTTGAAATAATCCCCCGGCACCTCGTCCAGGCGAATCAGCCGTGCCTGTTGCGCCACCTGGCCGACAATACCTTCGTCGCTGTAGATCTGCTGTTCACGCTCTTCCTGTTCACGGGAAAACCCGTAGGTGGCGATGCGCTTGAGGCCATCGTGGTCTTCGCGCACATAAATGGCCGCCACGGCGCTGCCCAGGTACTGCGCACAGAATTGCAGGATGTTGCGACCGAGCATGGCCAGGCTCAATTGCCCCAATACCTGCTCGGCCAGTTCGGTCTGGCCGTTGCGCAGCCAGGCCTGTTGCTCCAGACGATGGGCGCTGGCCTGTTGGCCGGCAAGGTTGACGCTGTAGTTCTGCGACAGGGTCATCAAGTCGCGACGCCCGACATACGCCAGCAACCCGCTGACCCCGGCTATGAGCAACAGGTAGAGGCTGATGCTCATAATCGTGGTGCGCCGCACTTCATCATTGCGCGATGCGCGCAACTGTTGCTCGGTGTCGATCACCGCCTCGAACTGCTTGCGAATTTCATCGGTCAGGCGTTTGCCGCGTCCGGCCTTGACCACGGCGCGATAATCGCCGCTGCTGCGCTGCAAATCGATCATCGATTGTGCGTAGCTCGCCCACTCCTGCTGCAAGGCCTGCAACCGCAACAAGCGGTCGGTCTGCACCGGGTTGTCGTCAGTCAGTTCGAGCAAGGTGTTGAGCGCCACGGCGATGCGCGGCTTGGCGGTTTCGTAGGGGTCGAGGAAATGTTCATCGCCACTGAGCAGGAAACCGCGCATCCCGGTTTCCAGATCCACGGTCAGCTTGACCGCTTCATTGGCGTTATTGATCACCCGGTCGGTGTGCTCCACCCACTGGATCGTCGACAACAAATAGCTGATCAGCGAGACGAAGAACACGGCGCTGATGAAACCCAGCCCCAACGGCAGGCTGATGTTACGGCTCAGGAGTTTACGAAATCGTTGCTCATCAACCGAGGACGCTGAGGTCATGGGGCAGGCCTTGTCGAACTGTCAGGATGCAAGGAGTTTGCCCCAAAACTGGCACATCGATCCAATTATCTGACATGTTTGCGCGCAAGGTCCTAATTACGCTGTGTCCGCGCTATCCTTGCCTTTCCCGCGCCGTGAAAGCTTTTTCCAACGTGCTGGGAACTTGTCGGGATCCACCACTTACTCATGCAAGAGGCCGGTGATCTCCTGCGACCGGCAATACCAATCTTTTTCGGGAATTCGACCATGTCATCCGCCAACGCCTCCACCATCCTCGTCGTCGAAGACGATGCCATCGTGCGCATGCTGATCGTCGATGTACTGGAGGAACTGGAGTTCAAGGTGCTGGAAGCCGATGGCAGCGAACAGGCGCTGGAGACCCTCAAGGATGTGAACCTACACATTGACCTGATGATGACGGATGTTGGCCTGCCGGTCATGGACGGACGTGAACTGGCCACCCTTGCCCGCACGTTACGTCCCAACCTGCCCATCCTGTTTGCCAGCGGCTATGCCGAAAGCATCGAAGTCCCTGTCGACATGCACGTGATCGGCAAACCCTTCTCCATTGATCAGTTGCGCGACAAGGTCAAAAGCATTCTCGGGTGACCCTGGGCTGCGCTGTGGTTTAATGCGCGCCTTTTTCATCCCCGCCCTGTCTTCGCTTCAAGGAACGCCCGTACATGATTGAGTCCCGCGCAACCAAAGTCCTGGTCATTGGTTACGTCTGGCCCGAGCCCCGTTCTTCGGCGGCCAGTGGGCATGTCATGCAGATTCTCGAGGTTTTCCTGGAACAAGGCTGGGACATCACGTTCAGCAGCCCGGCAGGCTTCGGCGAGCAACGCGCAGACCTTACTGCGTTGGGTATCCGTGAAGTCCCCATCGAACTGAACAACAGCAGTTTCGATGCTTTCATCAGCGAACTGGCGCCGGACATCGTGCTGTTCGATCAATTCATGATGGAGGAACAGTTCGGCTGGCGAGTCGAGAAGCATTGCCCCGATGCCTTGCGCGTACTCGAAAGCTGCGACCTGCAAAGCCTCAGGCAGGGCCGGCATCAACGCCTCAAGGAGCGTTTGAAGGCCAGTGACGACAACAACGACTTCAGCGATCTGTTCGCCCCCGCGTCGCGTGAAGAGTTCGAACACATGGCCGATACCGATATGGCGAAGCGCGAGATCGCCTCGTTCTATCGTTGTGATTTGACGCTGATGGTTTCCGAAGTGGAAATCGAATTGCTGGTCGAGCAGTTCAGGTTTGCGCGCAACCTGTTGCACTGGTGCCCGTTGATGGTCGATGTTCCGACCCGTGCGCCGGTACCCTTTGAAGACCGGGCACACTTTCTTCATATCGGTAACTTTCGCCACGCGCCCAACTGGGATGCCGTGCTCTGGTTGAAAACCGCTATTTGGCCGCTGATTCGCGAGCAGATACCCGGCGCTCAATTGCATATCTACGGTGCCTACACACCACCCAAGGCGACAGCCCTGCATAACCCGGCCCAAGGTTTTCATGTGATGAACTGGGCAGAAGACGCTCTGCAAGTCATGTCGTCGGCGCGGGTCTGCATGGCGCCTCTGCGTTTTGGCGCGGGAATCAAGGGCAAGATTGTCGATGCGATGCTCTGTGGCACACCGAATGTGACGACGCCAGTGGGTGCCGAGGCGATGCATGGCGAAGAGGCATGGCCAGGCGCAGTGACCCGTTCGGCACGGGAGTTCGCCGATCATGCCGTGCAACTGCACAACGACAAGACGCGCTGGCTTGACGCCCAGGCGCACGGGCAAACCCTGCTGGCCGGCCGCTACCGCAAATCCGTTCATGGCCCGGCGTTGATCCAGCGGCTGGTCGATTGCCAGCGGGATCTGGCAAACATACGACGAGATAACTTTACCGGCAGCATGTTGCGTCATCACCAGCACAAGAGCACTCAATACATGGCGCAATGGATTGAGGCGAAGAACCGGCTGAATCAGGAGTAGCCCACTTTTCTTGTGCAATACATAGTTACCGCCGTTGCTGTGCCCGACCGGTTAACCTGAGCGCTTCACACCCCATGGACGGGGGTGTTTCGCACAAGGAATGGCCATGACCCGCAACACGCGTGGTTTGCTCGACAAGCAAACCTGGATGAGCAACACCCTCGAGATCGATCAACTCAAACTCACCGATATCGTCTGGCCTGGCGTGCATAACGCCGGCATGGACAAGAAAGCGCCGAACTACGACGTCGTGACCGGCAACTGGACCGCCTGTCAGAACGACACGTTTTCCTGGCAACTGGCCAACGGCGCCCGCGCCTTCGACATCCGTCTGGGCTACAGGGCCGGAGCGGCTCGATCGGGCTTCCACTTTCATCACAACGGCTATCGCTCGCATCGCGTCCTGGACGACCTGATCGACGCGGTGTTGCTGTTCCTCGATCGCAACCCGGACGAATTCATCGTGCTGGACTTCCATCAACTGGCCGATGGCAATAAACCTTTCGATCATCAACGGCTCAATGACTGGCTCGTGCGTCGCCTCGGGCTGCGAGCCGTCCTACCCGGCGACGGACTCAAAACAGTGGGAGAACTGAAAAGCGTCAGCCAGCATCGCCGGGTGATCATGGCGGCACCCGCCGGGCCAGAACTCGATGGCGAATACTTCTGGCCACGCATCCCGCACAAATGGCGCGACAACAGGTTCTCCGCCCCAGCCGAACTGCAACGCTACATCGCGCAGACCCTGGAAGATGCGCCTTACGAAACTTTCCTCTGGTTACTGTCCGCGACCACCTACTCGCTGCTCGGTGGGCCCGGGAATATCAAGCGGCAAATCAACGACTGGTTCAACACCACGGGAAACTGGGTGACGCGTTGCAGCATCATCAGCACCGACTTTTTCGACGAGTCCGACATCGTCCGTTATTGCTGGAGTGCCACCAGCATGAAAGCGGTTTACGGCCGTGCCTTGCATGAACAGACGCACCGGCGGTAGTAGCGCTGGCCCTGCGTCAAGAGGCATGATCCGGGCGGGATAACTACAAAAGCGCCCTGACATGACCCGCACCGCCAGAGTCACCGATCCTTCCTACGAGTTGATGGACGACCACAACGGCTTGTCCATCATCTATCGCCAGCACGGTTTCCCCTGCCCGTTGGTGCGCTGGCATTTCCACAAGGAATACGAGCTGCACCTGATCGTCGCCAGTTCCGGCAAGGTGTTCATCGGCGACTACATCGGCAACTTCTATCCGCAAACCCTGTTCCTGACCGGCCCCAACCTGCCCCACAACTGGATCAGTCAGGTGGCCGAGGATGAAGTGGTGCCAAAACGCGACATGCTGGTCAACTTCACCGACGAGTTGTTCGACAGCGGCTATCAGGTGTTCGCCGAACTCAAGGCCCTGGCACCGCTGCTGGAGCGTGCGCAGTACGGCATCGAGTTTCGCTGCAAGCACACCATCGCCAAGGCGATGGATCTGATGCAGCGCATCGCCGACACGACCGGTGTGACCCGTCTCGGGAATTTTTTCATTCTGCTGGAGTTGCTCGCGGCCACCGACGACTACCAATTGCTCTCTGGCGCCACGACCCCGCAACTGGCCGACGAACACAACATCGATCGCACCAACCGCGCGGTGGATTACATCTTCGCCCATTACGCCCGGGACTTGACGCTGGAGGAAGTCGCCGAGCACCTGGGCATGAAACCGACGTATTTCAGCCGGGTATTCAAGCAGGCCACCGGGCGCAATTTCATCGAGTTCGTCAATCGCCTGCGCATCAGCAAGTCCTGCGAGTTGCTGGCCGATGGCAACAAGCCGGTGACCGATGTCTGCTTCGAATCGGGCTTCAACAATATTTCCAACTTCAACCGGCGCTTCCAGCAACTCAAGGGCATGACGCCTTCTCACTACCGGCGCTTGGTGGTGCAGCGGTTGACCGAGCAAAACCTGGGCTGAAGTCACACCTCAAATCCCTGTGGGAGCGGGCTTGCTCGCTCCCACAGGTACAGCGTTACCCCCTCAAACCTGTACGGATTCAATACCCCTCCTTCGCTGAAAAGCCCTTCCCTGCGTCTACCCCGTAAAACCTCAGTGCAAAAAAGTATCGATCAAAGTGCGATGGATGATTTGTCTCGCCTGCCATTGAAGGATGTAATCAGCACAGATTCTTCCCTGCGCAGGAAGACACAAAAACAATAACTGTCCTTCTGTTTCCCGCCGGGTGCAGAAAAGGAGTGCACGATGCAACCTTCGGTAAAAGCCCTGCTTGCCCTCACCTGCATGACCCTGAGCAGCGTCAGCCTTGGCGCACAGACCCTGACCATCGCCACCGTCAACAACAGCGACATGATCCGCATGCAAAAACTCTCGAAAACCTTCGAGGCCGAGCATCCGGACATCAAGCTCAATTGGGTGGTCCTCGAAGAAAACGTCCTGCGCCAGCGCCTGACTACCGACATCGCCACCCAGGGCGGACAGTTCGATGTGCTGACCATTGGCATGTACGAAGCCGCACTCTGGGGCGCCAAGGGCTGGCTGGAGCCGATGAAGGATTTGCCGGCCAGCTATGCCCTCGACGATGTGTTCCCATCGGTGCGCGAAGGCCTGTCGGTCAAAGGCACGCTGTACGCCCTGCCGTTCTACGCCGAAAGCTCGATCACCTACTACCGCACCGACCTGTTCAAGGATGCCGGCCTGACCATGCCCGAGCGCCCGACCTGGGAGCAGATTGGTGAATTCGCCGCCAAACTGAACAAACCCGGGCAGGAACAGTACGGCATATGCCTGCGGGGCAAGGCTGGCTGGGGCGAGAACATGGCGCTGATCAGCACCGTGGCCAACGCCTATGGCGCGCGCTGGTTCGATGAAAAGTGGCAGCCGGAATTCAACGGTCCCGAATGGAAAAACGCGCTGAACTTCTATGTCGACACCATGAAGAAATCCGGCCCGCCGGGGGCGTCGAGCAACGGTTTCAATGAAAACCTCGCGTTGTTCAACAGCGGCAAATGCGCGATCTGGGTCGATGCCAGCGTCGCCGGATCGTTCGTCACCGACAAGTCCCAGAGCAAGGTCACCGATCACGTCGGCTTCACCTATGCGCCGCATCAGGTCACTGACAAGGGCTCGGCGTGGTTGTACTCATGGGCGCTGGCCATTCCGACCAGTTCCAAGGCCAAGGACGCGGCGAAAACCTTCAGCGCCTGGGCCACATCCAAAGAATACGGCGCACTGGTCGCGGAAAAAGACGGCATCGCCAACGTGCCGCCGGGCACCCGCGCCTCGACCTACAGCGAGGCGTACATGAACGCCGCGCCATTCGCCAAGGTGACGCTGGAATCGCTCAAGGCCGCGGACCCGGGCAAGCCGGGCGCCAGGCCCGTGCCTTACATCGGCATCCAGTTGGTGACCATTCCCGAGTTCCAGGGCATTGGTACCCAGGTCGGCAAATCCTTCTCGGCGGCGCTGATCGGCCAGACCACGGTCGACCAGGCGTTGGCGGCGGCCCAGCAAACCACTGAACGCGAAATGAAGCGCGCGGGTTATCCCAAGTAAGCAGTCCCCTTCCCTGTGGGAGCGGGCTTGCCCGCGATGAGGCAGTCACATTCAACATAGATGTTGGCTGCTCAATCGCCATCGCGGGCAAGCCCGCTCCCACAGGGACCGCGTCGATGCCAGGAATGATTTCTGTCCTGAACATATATGTGTACCCAATCGGTTTAACGCCATGAATACATCAACTGCAAAAGCTCACATGGACATTGCCCAGCCGCAGCACAAAAGCCGTGTGGTCAATCCCGGCTGGTTCCTGGTCAGCCCTTCGGTGGCCTTGCTGCTGTTGTGGATGATCGTACCGCTGGGTATGACCGTCTACTTCTCGACGATTCGCTACAACTTGCTCAATCCCGGCGAAAACGAGTTCGTCGGCCTGGAAAACTTCACCTACTTCCTCACCGACTCGGGCTTCCTGCCCGGCGCCACCAACACCCTGTTGCTGGTGGGCAGCGTGCTGCTGATCAGTGTGGTGCTCGGCGTGCTGATCAGTGCATTGCTGGAGGCCAGTGAGTTTTTCGGTCGCGGCATCGTGCGGGTGATGTTGATCTCGCCGTTCTTCATCATGCCCACGGTAGGCGCACTGATCTGGAAGAACCTGATCTTCCATCCGGTATCGGGGATTCTCGCCTACGTCTGGAAGCTGTTCGGCGCGCAACCGGTGGACTGGCTGGCGCACTACCCGCTGCTGTCGATCATCATCATTGTCTCGTGGCAATGGCTGCCCTTCGCGATCCTGATCCTGATGACCGCCATGCAGTCCCTCGACCAGGAACAGAAAGAAGCCGCGCGCCTGGACGGTGCCGGGCCCATCGCGATTTTCTGGCACCTGACCCTGCCGCACCTGGCGCGGCCGATTGCGGTGGTGGTGATGATCGAAACCATCTTCCTGCTCTCGGTGTTCGCCGAAATCTTCACCACCACCAACGGCGGCCCCGGCTACGCCTCGACCAACCTCGCCTACCTGATCTACAACCAGGCGCTGGTGCAGTTCGATGTCGGCATGGCCTCGGCGGGCGGCCTGATCGCCGTGGTCATCGCCAACATCGCCGCGATCATCCTGGTGCGGATGATCGGCAAAAACCTGACCGACAAAGCCTGAGGCCTGCCATGACTCTTCAACAATCCCGTCGTTTGCAAAGCCTGCTGCTCGGTACATTGGCCTGGGCCATCGCCATCGTGATTTTCTTCCCGATCTTCTGGATGGTGCTGACCAGTTTCAAGACCGAAATCGATGCCTTCGCCACGCCGCCGCAGTTCATCTTCATGCCGACGCTGGAGAACTACCTGCACATCAACGAGCGCAGCGACTATTTCAGTTTCGCCTGGAACTCGGTGGTGATTTCCTTCAGCGCCACCGCCCTGTGCCTGCTGATCGCGGTGCCGGCGGCCTACTCCATGGCGTTCTATGAAACCCGGCGCACCAGGGGCACGCTGCTGTGGATGCTCTCGACCAAGATGCTGCCTCCAGTGGGCGTGCTGATGCCGATCTATCTGCTGGCCAAGAGTTTCGGCCTGCTCGACACGCGGATCGCGCTGATCGTGATCTACACGCTGATCAACCTGCCGATCGTGGTCTGGATGATTTACACCTACTTCAAGGACATCCCCAGGGACATCCTCGAAGCCGCACGACTGGACGGCGCAACGCTGGCCCAGGAGATGCTCCGCGTGTTGCTGCCCATCGCCAAGGGCGGCCTGGCATCCACGGTACTGCTGTCGCTGATCCTGTGCTGGAACGAGGCCTTCTGGTCGCTGAACCTGACCTCGTCGAAAGCCGCGCCGCTCACTGCATTGATCGCGTCCTACTCCAGCCCCGAAGGGTTGTTCTGGGCCAAGTTGTCAGCGGTGTCGACCCTGGCCTGTGCGCCGATCCTGATCTTCGGCTGGATCAGCCAGAAACAACTGGTGCGCGGCCTGTCGTTCGGCGCCGTGAAATGAATCAAAAGCAAAAGATCGCAGCCTGCGGCAGCTCCTACAGGGGGGGGCGCGGTGCTTGGGGGCTCTGTGTAGGAGCTGCCGAAGGCTGCGATCTTTTGATCTAAAAAAACAACAAACGGAGGCCCATCATCATGGCCAACCTGAAAATCAAGAATCTGCAAAAAGGCTTCGAAGGCTTTTCCATCATCAAGGGTATCGACCTTGAAGTGAACGACAAGGAGTTCGTGGTCTTCGTCGGCCCCTCGGGCTGCGGCAAATCCACACTGCTGCGGCTTATCGCCGGGCTGGAGGAAGTCAGCGGCGGCACCATCGAACTCGACGGCCGCGACATCACCGAAGTCAGCCCGGCCAAGCGCGACCTGGCGATGGTGTTCCAGACCTACGCCCTGTACCCGCACATGAGCGTGCGCAAGAACATGTCGTTCGCCCTCGACCTGGCCGGCGTGGCGAAAACCGAAGTGGAGAAAAAGGTTGGTGAAGCGGCGCGCATCCTCGAACTGGGGCCGATGCTGGAGCGCAAGCCCAAGCAACTGTCCGGTGGCCAGCGCCAGCGCGTGGCGATTGGCCGGGCCATCGTGCGCAACCCGAAAATCTTCCTGTTCGACGAACCGTTGTCCAACCTCGATGCCGCCCTACGGGTGCAGATGCGCCTGGAACTGTTGCGCCTGCACAAGGAACTGCAAGCCACGATGATCTACGTGACTCACGATCAGGTCGAAGCCATGACCATGGCCGACAAAGTGGTCGTACTCAATGGCGGCAAGATCGAGCAAGTCGGCTCGCCACTGGACCTCTATCACCAGCCGGCCAACCTGTTCGTCGCCGGTTTCCTGGGCACGCCGAAAATGGGCTTCCTCAAAGGCAAGGTCACCCGCGTCGACAATAAGGGCTGTGAAGTGCAACTGGACGCCGGGACCCGCATCAGCCTGCCCTTGAGCGGCAGGCACCTGAGCGTCGGGAGTGCAGTGACACTGGGCATTCGCCCGGAGCATCTGGAACTGGCCAAACCCGGCGACTGCACCTTGCAGGTCACCGCCGATGTCAGTGAACGCCTGGGCAGCGACACCTTCTGCCACGTCCGCACAGCATCCGGCGAAGCCCTGACCCTGCGTGTTCGCGGCGATCTGGCCAGCCGCTACGGTGAAACCCTGAGCCTGCATCTGGATGCGCAACACTGCCATTTATTCGATGTCGACGGCGTGGCGTTGACCCGTCCGTTGCGCGTTGCTGCCTGATTTCAGAGAGCCTGCGATGAAACTGAACAAACAAAACCTCAGCCGCCTCGCCCCTGAAGTGGCCCTGCCCGCATACGCCCTGGGCGAGACCCGCCAAGGCATCGCGCACATCGGCGTCGGCGGTTTCCACCGTGCCCATCAGGCGTACTACACCGACGCCCTGATGAATACCGGCGAAGGCCTGGACTGGGCCATCTGCGGTGTCGGCCTGCGCGCTGAAGACCGCCGAGCCCGTGACGATCTCAAGGACCAGGACTACCTGTTCACCCTGTTCGAACTCGGCGATAGCGACGACACCGAAGTGCGGGTAATCGGCGCCATCCGCGACATGCTGCTGGCCGAGGACGGTGCCCAGGCGGTGATCGACAAACTGGCCTGCCCCGAGATTCGCATCGTCTCGCTGACCATTACCGAAGGCGGTTACTGCATCGACGACAGCAGCGGCGAGTTCATGGCGCACTTGCCGCAGATCCAGCATGACCTGGCGCACCCGGATGCACCGAAAACCGTGTTCGGTTTCCTCTGTGCCGCACTGGCCAGGCGCCGCGCCACTGGCACAGCGGCCTTCACCCTGATGTCCTGCGATAACCTGCCCCACAACGGCGCCGTCACCCGCAAGGCCCTGCTGGCCTTCGCCGCCTTGCACGACAGCCAGTTGCGCGACTGGATCGACGCCAACGTCAGTTTCCCCAACGCCATGGTCGACCGCATCACGCCGATGACCAGCACTCCTCATCGCCTGCAATTGGCGGACCTGCATGGCGTGGACGATGCCTGGCCGGTGGTCTGCGAACCCTTCGCGCAATGGGTGCTGGAAGACCGGTTCGTCAACGGTCGCCCGGCCTGGGAAAGGGTCGGCGTGCAATTCACCGACGACGTCACGCCCTACGAAGAAATGAAGATCAAGCTGCTCAACGGCAGTCATCTGGCGCTGACCTACCTGGGGTTCCTCAAGGGTTACCGCTTCGTCCACGAGACCATGAACGACCCGCTGTTCGTGCGCTACATGCGCACCTACATGGATCTGGACGTGACGCCACAGCTGCCGGCGGTGCCAGGAATCGACCTGACCGAGTACAAGAACACCCTGGTGGCGCGCTTCTCCAATCAGGCGATTGCCGACCAGCTTGAACGGGTGTGTTCGGACGGCTCGTCGAAGTTTCCGAAATTCACCGTACCGACCATCAACCGCTTGATCGCCGATGGCCGCGAGACCAAGCGCGCGGCGTTGGTGGTGGCGGCGTGGGCGCTGTACCTCAAGGGCGTGGATGAGCATGGCGAGACCTACGCGATTGCGGATCCACGGGCGGCATTCTGCCAGGCGCTGGTGGCCGATGATGTGTTGATTACCCAGCGTTTGCTGGCGGTCGAGGAGATTTTTGGTACGGCCATTGCGCGCTCGCCGGAGTTTGTCGCGGCTTTTGAGTGGTGTTGCAACAGCTTGCGGGAGGTTGGGGTTTCGCGGACGTTGGAGCGGGTGCTGGCTTGAGGTCGGTGGTGTAGCGACTGCCGTCTTCGCGAGCAGGCTCGCGATAAGGGCTTACTGATATCCAAGGATCTTGCATGACAACCCAACAACTATTCCTCGGCATCGACTGCGGCACCCAGGGCACCAAAGCGGTCATCCTCGACGCCGTCAGCGGCGAGGTGCTGGGCCAAGGCGCAGCCACCCACACGATGATCAGCGGCCCCAACGGCCGTCGCGAACAGGGCACCGGCCAGTGGCTGGAAGCCTTCGCCACCGCCACCCGCCGCGCCTTGCTCGCGGCCAAAGTCGATGGCCAGTCTATTCTCGGCATTGGCGTGTCCGGCCAGCAACATGGCCTGGTGCTGCTCGACGATCAGGGCAAGGTGCTGCGCCCGGCGAAACTCTGGTGTGACACCGAAACGACCCCGGAGAATGACCGACTGCTCGCGCACCTGGGTGGTGAAAAGGGTTCTCTGGAACGCCTCGGCGTGGTCATCGCGCCGGGCTACACCGTATCCAAGCTGTTATGGACCAAAGAGCAGCATCCCGAGGTGTTCTCCCGGATCGCCCGCATCCTGCTGCCCCACGATTACCTCAACCATTGGCTGACCGGCCGCAGTTGCAGCGAATACGGCGATGCCTCGGGCACCGGGTACTTCAATGTGCGTAGGCGCCAGTGGGATGTGCAATTGTTGCGTGACATCGACCCCAGCGGACGCCTGCAAGCGGCGTTGCCGGAATTGATCGATGCCCACCAGGCGGTCGGCACCATTCTGCCAGGCATTGCCGAACACCTGGGCATCAACCCCCAGGCACTGGTGTCCAGCGGTGGTGGGGACAACATGATGGGGGCCATCGGCACCGGCAACATCCAGCCCGGTGCAATCACCATGAGCCTCGGCTCGTCGGGCACGGTGTACGCCTATGCCGATCAGCCGAACATTGCCGCAGATGCCGCGGTCGCCACCTTCTGCTCTTCAAGCGGCGGCTGGTTGCCATTGATCTGCACCATGAACCTGACCAATGCCACCGGCCTGATTCGTGACCTGCTGGACCTTGACATCGATCAGTTCAACGAACTGGTTGCCCAGGCGCCGATCGGTGCCGACGGAGTGTGCATGCTGCCGTTCTTCAACGGTGAGCGGGTGCCTGCCCTGCCCCATGCCAGCGCCAGCCTGTCGGGCCTGACCATGACCAACCTGACCCGGGCCAACCTGTGTCGCGCGGTGGTCGAGGGCACGACCTTCGGTTTGCGTTACGGACTGGACCTGCTGCGCCACAATGGCTTACAAAGCCGCAGCATTCGGCTGATTGGCGGCGGGTCAAAAAGTGCGGTCTGGCGGCAAATTGTCGCCGACACCATGAATACGCCGGTGATCTGCACCGAACAAAGCGAGGCCGCAGCCTTGGGTGCGGCAATTCAGGCGGCTTGGTGCGTATCCCGGGCAAACGGTCGCGAAGACAGCCTGGCGCAATGGTGCAAGCGCTGCGTAAAACTCGACCCGGCCAGTGAAACCCCGCCCGTCGCCGACAATGTACAAGCCTGCCAGCAGGCGTATGAACGCTATCGACAGCAAGTCGCAACCCTAATTAAAGAGTGAACAAACTATGTACCTGGTGTGTGGCGAAGCGCTGTTCGATTTTTTCAGTGAAAACGACGCCAGTGGGCTGGCGTCCAAAGTGAACTTCAAGGCCATTGCCGGTGGCTCGCCGTTCAATGTGGCGGTGGGCTTGCGCCGATTGGGCGTGGACGCGGCGCTGTTGGCCGGGTTGTCCACCGACTACCTGGGCCGGCGCCTGCTGCAAGTCTTGCAAGATGAAGGCGTGCGCCAGGACTACCTGCTGGATTTTGCCGCGCCGACCACCCTGGCGATGGTCGCCGTGGGGGCCAATGGTTCGCCGCAGTACAGCTTCCGTGGCGAAGGCTGCGCGGATCGACAATTGCAACCGGAGCACCTGCCAGCGCTCGGGCCTGAAGTACGCGGCCTGCATATTGGCTCGTTTTCCCTGGTGGTGCAGCCGATTGCCGACACGCTATTGGCATTGGTGCGCCGGGAAAGCGGCAAGCGCCTGATCAGTCTCGACCCGAACGTGCGCCTGAACCCGGAGCCGGACATTAACCTGTGGCGTAACCGGATCGCGACGCTGGTGGAGCTGGCGGACCTGATCAAGGTCAGCGACGAAGACCTGCATCTGCTGTACCCCGGCCAGGACCCGGCACAGATGATCGAAGGCTGGTTACGGCATCGCTGCCAGCTGGTCTTCCTGACCCGGGGTGGCGAAGGTGCGAGCGTGTTCAGCCGGGCTCACGGCTCGTGGTCGACTCCTGCGTCTGCGGTAAAAATCGCCGACACCGTGGGCGCGGGCGATACCTTTCAGGCGGCGCTGATTACCTGGTTGACCGAACAGCAACTGGACTCGATAGAGGGCGTGAAGCAACTTGGCCGCGAACAGATCGACAGCATGCTGAAGTTCGCGGTGCAGGCTGCGGCGCTGACGTGCAGCAAGACCGGGCCGGATTTGCCTTATCGGCAGCAGTTGGATTTGCACTGACACTGACGTCCTCATCGCGAGCAAGCTCGCTCCCACAGGGTTGCGGGTCGTTCACAGCATTTGTGTCCAGCCTTGTTCGCGATGCCTTTCCATCAGGCCCCCGATGGTCTTAACTGATACACAGGATCGCGCACCCGCGACAGGCGGCGTTCAGCCGGGTTAACCCTCGCTTAACCGTGCGATCCAACACTTCACTGGACCGCACGCCCTCAGACTGTTCTGACGCCCAGTGCGGCAAGTTCGACCAGCGACATATCGAACTGACATTCCGTCCGCACCGGAGATCCCTGATGAACACTCGCACCCTGCTGGTTACCGCCGCCCTCGGCTGCACCGCGTTTGCCGGCCTGGCTCAGGCCACTGACACCACAACCTCCCAAGCCGTGCCCTATCACTACGGCATGCCATTGCATGTCAGCAAAGTGATTTCACTGACCGAGCCGGACACCCTGGAGTGCAAAGTGGTGAAGGCCGAAATGAAGTACATCGATGACACGGGGAAACTCGCAGAAATTTCCTACCGTAAACTTTCTGACGCTTGCGAGAACCAGGGCTGACTGAAAGGTCTGATTTGGTACTTGGCGGTATTCCTTTGAGGGTTGCGGCGCTATGCTTTAGCGCCCCCCCCTCTCTCTGCCCGCAAGGATTAGCCATGCAGTTGTCGTTTCGCGCACTGTCGATGTTTACCGCAGCCTTATGTCTTTTGCTGAGCCTGGTCTGGGGCCTGACACCGCAATGGTTGTTGTCGTTCTGGGACATCGAGTTTTCATTCGCGGTGGGATTGGTCGCGCGACGCACCGCCGTGCTGTTTGGGGCGTTGAGCGTGTTCTCTTTTCTGGTTCGCAACGCGCCCCCTTGCGCAACCCGCAATGCCCTGAGCCTCGGCTTCGTCGTCGGCAGCTGGGGATTGGCCGTGCTGGGTTTTGCCGAATGGCTCAGTGGCCATGTCGGGCCGGGGATTCTACTGGCGGTCGGATTTGAACTGGCGCTGGGCCTGGCGTTCTTCCAGACCCGGCGCGTGTCCGTGGAACCCGAAACAGCAAGCTAGAGTGCATTGCCCAGCCTGGAATGCGGTTCGACCTCGACGTGATGCTGCCTGGAACGCAGTTGGGCAATCAACTCGTTGATTTCCCGACAACCATTGAGCCCGGAGGCATCGATACCGGTGACCAATAGATCGAGCTGATCGGTTTGCCCGTCTGCATAGACCTTGACGGTCATCGAGAGATCCGGTGACAGCGTGCACTGGCAGCGCTTGGGCAGAAAACTGCTTTCGATGATGTTGCGAATTTCCAAGGCAGAAAGAAACATGGCGACTCCCTCCTTTGTGAGACTGCCTGACAACCGATGCTTGCTCATTTGAAATCCCGGCAAGCTTCAAGGACAGCTACAGCATAAAACATACCCTGAACTTCGTTGTGCAGCTCATCGGTAATTCAAGGGTCCGGGCGAGTTACCTGTAAAACCTGTCATGCAATTTACAATTATAGACCCTGGCGCCCCTGCATATTGCACACCGGATGTCCCGGGTTTGCATTCACTGCGCACGACAGTGAAAATGCCGCCCTTCACTTCAAGCAAGGAGGCATCATGAATTCTTTGACCGTTAACGCTTGCACAGCGCTATTCGCACTGGGGCTTGCCGGGGTGGCGCATGCCGCCAAACTCGAAGACACCGCACCCTTTGCGAAGGCCGAAAGCGGGTTTACCCGCCAGGTGATTCACCTCGCGCCACAGCCCCGGGAAAACGACTTCCAGGTCGAGATCCTGGCCGGCAAGACGATGACCGTCGACTGCAACAACCCGCGTCTGGGTGGCATTCTCGAGGAGAAGAACCTCGAGGGCTGGGGCTATCCGTTCTATCGCCTGGAAAAAGTCATTGGCCCGATGAGCACGCTGATGGCCTGCCCGGCGGGCACGAGCAAGCAGGGTTTTGTACCGGTGGTCGGTGACGGCTTCCTGCTGCGTTACAACAGCAAACTGCCGCTCGTGCTGTACGTGCCCAAGGACATCGAAGTGCGCTATCGGATCTGGTCGGCGTCGACCAAGGTCGAGAAAGCCGTTCAGGAATAACCCGGCCATCCGGTGTAATGCTGTTCGCTTAAGAGATATTGAAAGTGCAATAAGTAACCTGTGGCGAGGAAGCTTGCTTCCGTTGGACTGCGCAGCAGTCCCAGTTTTGGGGTCGCTTCGCGCCCCAGCGGGAGCAAGCTCCCTCGCCACAGGTACAGTGTTCATCCTTCAGTATTACGACGGCATACTGCAGCCCCTCTTGGCGCGCTCGGCCACATGCCCCAGGCTGTCGAAGTTGATATTGGCACCCGAGTCGATCGCCACCAGGGTCTGCCCCAAGGCACCGGTTTGCGCGACGTATTTCTTGATCCCGGCGACGGCGAGCGCACCGGAAGGTTCGGTGATCGAGCGGGTATCGTCGTAGATATTCTTGATCGCGGCGCAAAGCTCATCGTTGCTGACCGTCACCACGTCATCGACGCAAAACCGGCAAACCTCAAAACCGTATGCGCCGATCTGCGCCACCGCCACCCCATCGGCGAAGGTACCTACGCTTGGCAGCACGGCCCGTTCGCCGGCATGCATCGCCGCTTGCAGGCACGCGGAATGTTCCGACTCGACGCCAATGATGCGAACTTCCGGCCGCAGGTACTTCACGTAAGCGGCGATACCCGCGATCAGCCCGCCGCCACCTACCGGAACGAAGATCGCATCAAGCGGCCCCTGATGCTGGCGCAGGATCTCCATGGCCACCGTGCCTTGCCCCGCGATCACCTCCGGGTCGTCGAAGGGCGATACAAAGGTGCGACCGGTTTCCTCGGCCAAATCCAGCGCATAAGCCAGTGCGAACGGAAAGCTTTCGCCGTGCAACACCGCCTCGGCGCCGCGACTGCGCACCCCGATGACTTTCAGTTGCGGCGTCGTGCAGGGCATGACGATGGTGGCGCTGATGCCCAACTCCCGCGCGGCCAGGGCCACGCCTTGGGCATGATTACCAGCAGAAGCGGTGACCACGCCACGAGCCTTTTGCGCCTCGCTCAAGTGCACCAGCTTGTTGTAGGCGCCGCGGATTTTGAAGGAAAAGGTCGGTTGCAGGTCTTCGCGCTTGAGCAGGACCTGGTTACCCAAGGCTTCGGACAAGGCAGGTGCCGGTTGCAACGGCGTGCGCACGGCCAGTTCATACACCGGCGCGGCAAGGATTTTTTTGACGTAGTGTCCAAGCAGGCTTTGCTGGTCGGTCGTAAAACTCATGGTCGTCTCCTGACATTGTTCGGGGCCCGGGAGACAGAAAGTAAAAACCCGCCTCCAGGGCGGGTTGGGTGCTGCAGTCGTGAGCTAGCCCGCCAAATGAGGAATGGCGGTAATAATGCTTGGCTGGCAGCGCAATACGGTGGAAGTCATGGTTCGAAATTAGCCGGGGGTTGATGGCAAGTCAATGGCAAGTTTTCAGATATCTTAGTCAGCCAGCAACTTCAAACCCACCTTATACAACCCACCGTTCTCCTCATCAGTCAAAACATACAAATAGCCGTCCGGCCCCTGTCGCACATCGCGGATGCGTTTTTTAAAATCCCCGAGCAAGCGCTCCTCGTGGATCACCTTGTCGCCATCGAACTCCAGGCGGATCAGTTCCTGGCTGATCAGCGCTCCGATAAACACGTTGCGCTGCCAGGCCTTGAAACGATCGGCATCGTAGAACGCCATGCCACTCAGGCCCGGGGATTTTTCCCAGACATGATTCGGGGCAACGGTACCTTCAGCGGTCTCACCCTTGGCTTCGGGAATCGGTTGACCGGAGTAATTGATGCCATGGGTCGCCAGCGGCCAGCCGTAATTCTTGCCGCGCTCGATGATGTTGACTTCATCACCGCCCAGAGGGCCGTGTTCGTTTTCCCACAGCGTGCCGTTCCACGGGTTGAGCGCCGCGCCTTGCGGGTTACGCTGCCCGTAGGACCAGATCTCCGGCCGTACGTTGGCCTGGCCGACAAAGGGGTTGTCCTTGGGCACCGTGCCATCCGGGTAGATGCGCACCACTTTGCCTTGCAGCTTGTCGAGGTCCTGGGCGGTCGGGCGGTCGTTGTTTTCCCCCAGTGTCACGAACAGATAGCCGTCGCGATCAAACACCAGCCGCGAGCCAAAATGGTTGCCGACCGAGAGCTTGGGCTCCTGACGCAGGATCACCTGGAAATCCTTGAGTGCCGTCATATCGTCGGAGAGCCGGCCACGGCCCACCGCCGTGCCGGCCTTGCCGCCCTGGCCGCCACCTTCGGCATAGGACAGATAGACCATCCGGTCCTGCTTGAAGTCGGGTGACAGTGCCACGTCGAGCAATCCACCCTGCCCTTTGGCCCAGACCGTGGGTACGCCATTGAGCGGTGCGGACAACTTGCCTTCGGCGGTCACCAGTCGCAGATTGCCGGGCCTTTCGGTCACCAGCATGCCTTTGCTATCCGGCAGGAATGCCAGGGCCCAGGGGTGCTCCAGCCCCGTCACGACGGGGGTGACCTCAAGGGTGCCGTCTTCGCTTTTCATCGTCTGGGCCGGCGCGGAAAGCACAGGGCCGGCGCTAATCAGTACGCTGGCACAGAGGGTTGCCAACAGGTTTTTACGCAACATGCAGGATTCCTTTTCTGATGGAAATGAGACTTGGTGAAAAGTAGCGGGTAGACGTCACGCCTGCCACTCAACGGTTGCTGGTGCCGGTGTCTCGTGGGGGTGGATTGGGAATGAATTTCGGTGGGCTGGCGGGCGCTGTCCGGTCGGGATAGCGATTACCGATGCCACCGTTGTCCAGCGTCGGCGGGCGCGGGACCGGCACGGTATTGGGTCCGCGAATGGCCGGGGCGCTGGGTTGAGTGCCTTGCATACTGTTGGGATTGGCCCGCCGGATCGGGCTGTTGTAAGGATTGTTGCTGGTGCTGCCCGGCAGGTTCTGGGCCAACTGCAACGAAGCAGGGTCGTCGGCCTGGACCAAGGGGCCCAATATGCCACTCAAGGCCAGTGCAATGGCGCCAGACACGTATCGGTTCATGGGGTGCCTCTCTGCGTCCGCGTGGATAAGGACTTCGATACCACGCTACGCCCGAGGTTCGGATTTGTTAACCAAAAACTCCCCGGCAAGAGGTTGCACCCCGGTTGATCCCGCCAGGGAGCCGGCGCGCAGCCCACAGAAACTTTTGCCCAGGACCGCAGGTCACCTGAACATCACCTGCGAGTAGACGACCATGGCACGGGCAATCTGGAAAGGCGCAATCAGCTTCGGACTGGTGCACATCCCCGTGGCGCTGGTCTCGGCAACGTCCTCCCGAGGCGTCGATTTCGACTGGCTCGACAGCCGCAGCATGGACCCGGTGGGCTACAAGCGGGTCAACAAAGTCACGGGCAAGGAGGTCACCAGGGAGCACATCGTCAAGGGCGTGCAATACGAAAAGGGCCGGTACGTGCTGCTCAGTGAAGAGGAGATCCGTTCCGCTCACCCACTCTCGACCCAGACCATCGACATTTTTTCCTTTGTCGACGGCAAGCAGATTCCCTTGCAGAACATCGACACGCCTTACTACCTGGCCCCCGACAAGCGCGGCGGCAAAGTCTATGCACTGCTGCGCGAAACCCTGACCAAAACCGGCAAGGTTGCCCTCGCCCGCGTGGTCTTGCATACCCGCCAGCACCTGGCCGCGCTGATGCCTTTGGAGTCGGCGCTGGCCCTGGTGATGCTGCGCTGGCCGGCCGAGGTGCGAAGTCTCGATGAACTGGCGCTGGGCAGCGAAGTGACCAGCCCCGAACTGGCCAAGGGCGAACGGGACATGGCCAGGCGCCTGGTGGAGGACATGAGTGCCGAGTGGACGCCGGATGACTATCGGGACGGCTTTGAGGACAAGATCATGGCCCTGGTGGACAAAAAGGCCCGTGAAGGCAAGATCGAAGACGTCGAAACCGCTTCTGGTGAAGAGGAGCGCAAAACGGCGGATGTCATTGACCTGACCGAACTGCTCAAGCGCAGCCTCGGCAGCAAAGGTGCCGGTAAAGCAGCGGCCAGGCCGAAGCCGGGCAGCAAACCGGTTGCCAGGAAGAAAGTCAGTAAGTGATCCGCTGGATGTCCCGGCTTCTTCGCGAGCAGGCTCGCGAAGCCCAGATACGCCACACCGAAAATCAGATAAGAATGAAGACCGCCAGCAACCCGGCAAAGATCGACCACTTCTGCAGGTAGTAAAGCTTGCGGTTGCGCTTTTTCAGTTCCTTGGCGCGCAGGCGCACCTTGTAGACCTTGCTGAACAGCCGGTTGAGCCCGCCGGTGTGGTCTCCGTCCTCGTTCGGTGCACCTGCCGCCGACATGACATTACGGCTGAACCAGCGATTGAAAGCCGCCGCCCACCGATACTTCATGGGCCGTTCGACGTCGCAGAACAGGATGATGCGATTGTGTGGCGTGGTGTTCTCTGCGTAATGAATGTAGGTCTCATCGAACATCACCGCTTCGCCATCACGCCAATGGTAGTTCTGGCCATCGACATTGATGTAGCAACCTTCGGCGTTGGGTGTGTCCAGCCCGAGATGATAACGGTACGAACCGGCATACGGGTCGCGGTGGCGCACCAGTCTGGAGCCCGGTGGCAACTCGGCGAACATCGCCGCCTTGATCGAGCCGATGCCCTGCACCAGTTCGGTGGTGCGCGGGCAGAGCTTCATGGCCGACGGGTGGCTATCGCCATACCACTTGAGATAAAAGCGCTTCCAGCCAGTCTTGAAAAACGAGTTGAAACCGACGTCATCGTATTGGTTCGAACGCTTGATCTCGCCGGCGTGAAGCAAGTTCTGGCCTTCGACGCGAATTTCTTCCCAATGTGCCTGCAAGGGGCTCAGGTCGGGAAAATCAGCCGGATCGAGATACGGCTTGTTGGGGATTTTCGAGAACAGATAAAGAAAGCAGTTGATCGGCGCCAGGAACGTCGAGTGATCACTCAACTGGCGGCCCAGCTTGTGGCGCACTCGGCCACGCAGGTGGACGTACGCAATAGAGACAATGTAAATAACGGCAATGATCAGTTTCACGGAAATCGTCACAGGTCGGAAGTATACAAACTGCGCCCTTTACCGGCATGCCGGTCCCCGGGTCTTGTGCAGCGGTTGAATACGAAACAGCGGCCCCTTGGCGCCATCCAGCTACGCCGATTGGTCACCGTTCAGCTGTTAGATGGCATTTTAGCCACAGTTTGTAACCAATAGTTAACCTGTAACTGTGAAAATGTGTCCGCAAAAACCGTCAAAGCGTTGCATAGGCCTCATCGCCCTATCGTTTAAAGAGCCAGACCAGTACAATCGCCGCCAAACTTTACGCGCCCCCAGGTTGAGAGCGGGAAAATCCCCCTTTCAGCGCACATTGACTCGGGCCAGGCGCGCCACATGCTGCTGTCCACTTGATGCCAGATGGATCTTCCACTGCCGATCGGGATGAATGTCCCCGGGTCCGGACAGTGGAACGGGTACTGAACCGGTACTGCCGCACCCCTAGCTACTCTGAATGCTTCGCAGGAAAAACCTTTGATTTCTACAGCTAACATCACGATGCAGTTCGGCGCCAAGCCGCTCTTCGAAAACGTCTCGGTCAAATTCAACGGTGGCAACCGTTACGGTCTGATCGGCGCCAACGGTTGCGGCAAGTCGACCTTCATGAAGATTCTCGGCAATGACCTCGAGCCGTCCGGCGGCCAGGTCATGCTGGAGCCGAACGTGCGCCTGGGTAAATTGCGCCAGGACCAGTTCGCCTACGAAGAATTCACCGTGATCGACACCGTGATCATGGGTCACGAAGAGCTGTGGAAGGTCAAGGCCGAGCGCGACCGCATCTATTCGCTGCCGGAAATGAGCGAAGCGGACGGCATGGCCGTGGCCGAGCTGGAAACCGAATTCGCAGAGATGGACGGCTACACCGCTGAATCCCGCGCCGGTGAACTGCTGCTGGGCCTGGGTATCCCCCTGGAACAGCATTTCGGCCCGATGTCCGAAGTGGCTCCAGGCTGGAAACTGCGGGTATTGCTGGCCCAGGCACTGTTCTCCGATCCTGAAGTTCTGTTGCTCGACGAACCGACCAACCACCTGGACATCAACACCATTCGCTGGCTGGAAACGATCCTCAAGGCGCGTAACAGCACCATGATCATCATTTCCCACGACCGTCACTTCCTCAACAGCGTCTGCACCCACATGGCTGACCTGGACTACGGCGAGCTGCGCCTGTTCCCGGGCAACTACGACGAGTACATGACGGCGGCGACCCAGTCCCGCGAGCAACTGCTGTCGGACAACGCCAAGAAGAAAGCCCAGATCTCCGAACTGCAAACCTTCGTCAGCCGCTTCTCGGCCAACGCCTCGAAAGCCAAGCAGGCCACTTCCCGCGCCAAGCAGATCGACAAGATCCAGCTGGCCGAAGTCAAGCCATCGAGCCGCGTGAGCCCGTTCATCCGCTTCGAACAGACCAAGAAGCTGCACCGCCAGGCCGTGACCATCGAGCAGATGTCCAAGGGCTTCGACGGCAAGACCCTGTTCAAGAACTTCAGCTTCACCGTCGAAGCCGGCGAGCGCGTGGCGATCATCGGCCCGAACGGTATCGGCAAGACCACCCTGCTGCGCACCCTGATGGGCGAACTGACCCCGGACGCCGGTTCCGTGAAGTGGACTGAAAGCGCGGAACTGGGCTACTACGCCCAGGACCACGCCCATGACTTCGAAGACGACGTCAGCCTGTTCGACTGGATGGGCCAGTGGACTCAGGGCGAGCAGATCATTCGCGGCACTTTGGGCCGCATGCTGTTCTCCAACGACGAAATCCTCAAGTCGGTCAAGGTCATCTCCGGTGGTGAGCAAGGCCGCATGCTGTTCGGCAAGCTGATCCTGCAAAAGCCGAACGTACTGGTGATGGACGAACCGACCAACCACCTGGACATGGAATCGATCGAAGCGCTGAACCTGGCGCTGGAAAACTACCCGGGCACGCTGATCTTCGTCAGCCACGACCGTGAGTTCGTATCGTCCCTGGCCACCCGCATCATCGAGTTGAGCCCTAACGGCGTGACCGACTTCAGCGGCACCTACGACGACTACCTGCGCAGCCAGGGTGTGGTGTTCTAAAGGTAGCTACAAGCCTTTAGCTGCAAGCCTCAAGTGAAAAGCCCCGTCCATGTGACGGGGCTTTTTGCGTTTCATGGGTGGGATTTTCTGGGTGGAGAATCCTTCGCGAGCAAGCCCGCTCCCACATTTGGAATGCGTTCCCCTGTGGGAGCGGGCTTGCTCGCGAAGAGGCCATGAGGAACAGTGATAATGCCACGGCAAAAGTAGTTAGCCTGCTTTCATTTATCCCGACACCGCGCCATGATGCAGGTCTCCCACCGCCGCCCGCGAACGAGCCCTCATGTCTGTGCCGCAAGTGCCTGCGCAAAGCTCCATGGCGATCACCCTGCAGATCGTCTCTATCGTCTTCTATACCTTCATTGCCTTCCTCTGCATCGGATTGCCGATTGCCGTTTTGCCGGGTTATGTCCATGAACAACTCGGGTTCAGCGCCATCGTGGCCGGGTTGACGATCGGCTCGCAATACCTCGCCACCCTGCTCAGCCGCCCCATGGCCGGGCGGATGTCCGACAGCGTTGGTACCAAGCGCGCAATCATCTATGGCTTGTGCGGGATTGTGCTCAGCGGCGTGCTGACCTGGCTGTCGACCCTGTTGCAAGGTTTTCCCTTGCTCAGCCTGCTGATCCTGATCGCCGGGCGCCTGTTGCTGGGGATCGCCCAAGGGTTGATCGGCGTCGGCACCATCAGTTGGTGCATGGGCCAGGTGGGCGCCGAGCATACTGCGCGGTCGATTTCCTGGAACGGCATCGCATCCTATGGGGCGATTGCCATTGGCGCGCCGCTGGGCGTGGTCATGGTGCAACAACTGGGTTTCGCCAGCCTGGGCATTGCCCTGTCGTTGCTGGCCCTGGCTGCACTGCTGTTGATTCGCAACAAGCCCTCGGTGCCGGTGGTGCGCGGTGAACGCTTGCCGTTTTGGGCGGTGTTCGGACGCATTGCGCCGTTTGGCGCGAGCCTGAGCCTGGCGTCCATTGGCTATGGCACCCTGACGACCTTTATCACCTTGTACTACGTCAATCGCGGTTGGTCCGGCGCGGCCTACTGCCTGACGGTGTTTGGCGCGTGTTTCATTCTGTCGCGACTGCTGTTCATTTCCGCCATCAGCCGTTTCGGCGGGTTCACCTCGGCCATTGCCTGCATGTGCATTGAGACCGTTGGCCTGGTGCTGCTGTGGCTGGCACCGTCGACCGGTTACGCGCTAATTGGTGCCGGCCTGACCGGATTTGGCCTGTCCCTGGTGTATCCGGCGCTGGGTGTCGAGGCCATCAAACAGGTCCCCAACTCCAGCCGGGGCGCAGGCCTGAGTGCTTATGCTGTGTTTTTCGACCTGGCGCTGGCCATCGCCGGCCCGTTGATGGGCGCAGTGGCGTTGAACCTGGGTTATGCGTGGATTTTCTTCAGTGCGGCGTTGTTGTCGGTGACGGGGCTGGGGCTGACCCTGCTGTTGAAACACCGCGCCATGGCTTGAATCCCTGTAGGAGCTGCCGAAGGCTGCGATCTTTTGATCTTAAAATCAAAAGATCGCAGCCTTCGGCAGCTCCTACAAAGGGATCTATTGATCGGCGGTCTGCATCCCGGCCCGGGTTGCTCTGCCCAGGGTGCGCGAGAAAAAGCTTCCGGCTTCAGCGATCAGATTGCGGTGAATGTCTTGCCGGTCGACGCCATCGGCATCGGTGCACAGCGCGGGCATGATCACGATCTGCTCGTCATTGCATGGCGCCATGAAGACGAAGTGCCCTGCCCCGGCCAGCAGTTTGAAGTCCGGCGCGGTCGGCAGTTTACGCGCCAGTGCCGCGGCGTTCTTGTCGACAGCCACCAACTTGTCGCCATCGCCGCTGTAGAGCAGCACCGGCACATGCACATCGGCCAGGGTGTGGCGGCCGAACTTCAGGCTCAACGGCGCCATCAGCATCAAGGCGTGGACGCGAGGATCAGCCACCGGTTGCAGGTCGTCGCGGTCGACAATCAATTCGCCCTGGGTGTTGCACGCATCGCGGTCGTCCGGGCGCTCCTGGCAGTATCGGCGCAGACGATCCAGGTCCGGGGTCGCGCCGGACAGGATCAATGCAGTCTCACCACCGGCCGAGTAACCGATGACCCCTACCTGGTTGGCATTGACGAACGGCGACAGCATAGGGTCGCCCAAGGTCGCGGTAATGGCTTCGGAGATCTGGATCGGCCGGCCATACAGGTTACTCAAAGTACCGAGTCGGCTGTGATCCCTGGAGTTGTCACCGGGGTGAATCACCGCCACCACGACAAAGCCTTTGCGCGCCAGCGACGTGGCAAGGTCGTGCAGGGCCAGGGGAGTACCGGTGTTGCCGTGGGACAGCATCAGCATCGGGAACCGGCCGATGGCGACCTTGGTGTCCTCCCCGGCTTCGACGGTGTAACCCTCAAGCTTGCTGGTGTGCTCCCGATCACTGGAAGGATAGAAGGCGATGGCCCGCATCGGCTGCAGGTCCAGCGGGTCGAGAAAAGTCATCTCATGGAAGCCGACGCTCCAGTGAGGATGCGGTGCTGGTGCGGCGTGCACTGTATTCAGGCTGCTTAGCAGGCAAATCAGTAAAGCTGCACAAAGACGCATCATGGATGCCCCACCTTGTTACCGGACTTGAGACGTACACCCTGGACTGCATAAGTCGGGCCACAGCCTGAAACGACCAGAAACAAAAAACTCCGCAACTGGTACTTGCGTAACCAGAATACAGAGTTTTTGGGGCTTTACCTGAACGGCTGCCTACTTTTACGCAAGCCTTACGCTGCGGCGAACAATTGCTCGCTGATTTGTGCGTGGGCAGCGCTCATGGCCTTGTTGCGTACGTCGTCACCGTAAGACAGTCCTTCGGCACGCACGATTTCGATATCGGTGATGCCGATGAAACCGAACAGCACCTTCAAATACTCTTCGTGGGCAACACCGGTCGCCTGGCCGGCGTGCATGCCACCGGAAGTCGAGACGATCACGACTTTCTTGCCGCCGCACAGGCCTTCAGGGCCGGCTTCGGTGTAACGGAAGGTCTGGCCGGCAACGGCGATGCGGTCGATCCAGGCTTTGAGTTGAGTCGGGATGGTGAAGTTGTACATCGGTGCGGCAATCACCACGGCATCGGCAGCCAGGAATTCGGCCAGGGTCGAGGCGCTCAGTTCGGCTTCGTGCTGTTGTGCCGCGTTGCGCAGTTCAGCGGTGGTGCCGGCGGCGACCAGGGTGGTGGCGGAGAAATGGCTGATGGCGTCGGCGGCCAGGTCACGGTAGGTCACCACGGCGGTTGGCTCGGCGGCTTGCCAGGCCTTGACGACTTCGCCGCTCAACTGACGGGAAGCCGAGTTGTCGCCCAGGATGCTCGAATCGATATGCAGCAATTTCATGTGGGATCTCCAAGTGAGGATCGCCCACAAGGGCGATCTGATGGGACTAATCCTACACACGAAACCAATAGCTGATTAGACGCTAACAATGCGATAGTTCGTCCCACAGATAGAACAATCGGATTCACATCATGCAAGACCTCAACGACCTGTATTACTTTGCCAAAGTCGTGGAAGCCGGGGGATTCGCCGCAGCCGGGCGTTTGCTGGGCATCCCCAAGTCCCGATTGTCACGGCGCATCGCCGAACTGGAAGAACGTCTTGGCGCACGATTACTGCAACGCACCACCCGACAACTGAAGCTGACGGCCGTCGGTGAACGTTACCTCAGGCACTGCCAGGCGATGCTGCTGGAGGCGGAAATGGCCGACGAAGCCGTGGCCAGCATGTCCAGCGAGCCCCGCGGACGCTTGCGGGTGTCCTGCCCCGTCGGGCTGGCCCACGAAATATTGCCGGGGGTGATCAGCGACTTTCTGGAACGGTTTCCGCAAGTCCAGCTGGAGGTGATGTTGCTCAACCGCCGGGTCGACCTGGTGAACGAAGGCATCGACGTAGCCCTGCGTGTGCGGGAACTGGGAGACGAAGACCCGCTGCTGGTCACTCGCCGCCTGCGTCAGGCGCAGATGCTGATGGTCGCCAGTCCCGGCTTCCTGCTTGGCCGTGAGATCAACCATCCCGAAGATCTGAAAAGCCTGCCGGTGCTCGGTGCCCTGGAAGCCGACCGCCTGGTGCACATCCGCCTGCTGGATCAAAAAGGCAAAAGTTGTGAACTGGCGCTCGAGGCCCGGCTGGGCATCGATGACTTTATCGTGCGCAAGGCCAGCACCCTCTCCGGCCTGGGCTTCACCATGCTGCCCATGATGTATTGCGAGCAGGAACTGGCAAACGGTTCGCTGGTGCAGTTGTTGCCCGACTGGTCGTTGCCCGGTGGCTGGCTGCAAGCGGTCTATCCTCATCGACGCGGAGTCATGCCGGCGGTACGCGCCTGGATTGACCATCTGGTTGAGTCATTCAATGCCTGTGGGGAACGATTGTTATGAAAACCGCACGGATGAGCGAAGAGGATGTCGCGAAATTCTGCCTTAGCCTGCCCGGAGCGCGCGAAGACTATAAATGGGGCGGCGTGCGGGTGTTTTCGATTGCCGGGAACAAGATGTTCGCCTTGCAGGGCCTGCGGGGTGACTCCCTGGCCTTCAAGGTCGATAAGGATCTGTTTCTCGGTCATTGCGACCGCCCGGGGATTCATCCGGCGCCTTATCTGGCGCGCGCCCAGTGGATCATCATGGAAACGCCCTACCCGCTCGGCAGCGAAGAACTACAGGGACTGCTACAGCGTTCCCACCAATTGGTGGTCAGCAGGCTGCCAAAGCGCACTCAAGTCAGCCTGTTGCTATAAGGCGTTGTTGATCAGAACAAGGCGAACAGGTGTGCGCCGAGGAACAGGTGGTCGATCCAGAACACCTGGTGCATGAGCACGATGATCCAGAGCACCAACTGGTACGAGACTTTGCGGGTTTTGTGCCGGAACGCTTGCTGGGCCAGCAAGGCACCGGGCCAGCCTCCGGCGAGTTCCAGCGCATGCAGGACATTCTCCGGCGTACGCCATTGCTCGGCGCGGGCCTTGCGCTTGTCGCTCCAGTACAGGAAAAACGTCACGACGCTGACGATGCCGTAGGCCGCCAGGGGAATCAGCGACACCCCGTGCAGCCATGACGACACCGAACCCGACAGCGGCAATGCGCACAGGATTGCAAACACCAGCCACTTCAGCCGTGGATGACGGATATGTCCCCCGGGCTGGCGCCCGGGGTTATTGCGCGAGCTTGAGTCACTCACGGCTTGACCGCGCTCCAGTCGACCCAGCCGAACTGCCAGGTCGCCAGGATGATCAGGCCGAACACAATGCGATACCAGGCAAACGCCGCATAGCTATGGTTGGCGATGAACTTGAGCAGCCCGCGGACCGCGATCATCGCGAAGACGAACGCCGTGACGAAACCGATCGCGAACACCGGGAAATCAGACGGGACAAACAGGTGACGGTATTTATAGCCCGAGTACACCGCTGCGCCGACCATGGTCGGCATCGCCAGGAAGAACGAGAACTCGGTAGCGGTCTTGCGCGACAGGCCGAACAGTAACCCGCCGATGATCGTCGAGCCCGAACGCGAAGTACCCGGAATCATCGCCAGGCATTGGGCGAAGCCGACTTTCAGGGCGTCTTTCCAGGTAATGTCATCCACCGTTTCGGCGTGGACTTCATGCTGGCGGCGCTCGGCCCACAACATGATGAACCCGCCCACGACCAGCGCCGCTGCCACGGTGATCGGATTGAACAGGTATTCGTGGATCAGGTCAGCGAAGATCACGCCCAACACCACGGCCGGCAAGAACGCGATCAACAGGTTCGCGGTAAACCGCCGGGCGCCCGGCTGGGTCGGCAGGCCGATGACCACGTCGAAGATCTTGCGTCGAAACTCCCATACTACAGCCAGGATGGCACCCAGCTGGATAATGATGTTGAACGCCATCGCCCGCTCGCCCCCGAAGCCGAGCATGTCGGCCACGATGATCTGGTGGCCGGTACTGGAAATGGGCAAAAACTCGGTCAGCCCTTCTACAACCCCAAGAATCAATGCCTGAAAGGCGGTCCAAAGATCCATCAATCCCCCAAAAGGCTATGCGCGCCGGCATGCCCCGTTAGTATTTTTCCAAAGCTTGAATTGCGATCAGCGTAGCTGAAGCCCCGCCTGTCAAGGATCACCACAGCACCGTCAAAATCCTGTGAAAAAACAATCCTGATCAGGGTTTACCCGCGCGGGGCCGAAATCCTATCAGACAAGTCCGCTTGGCGCTGCCGCGTTATCGCGCACCAATGAAGTACACCCGTGCGCCACGGGATTCCCGACGCCAATCCGGTTACAATCGGTCCCCTCTTCGATTTCCCCAAGGAGCCTCCATGTCCGGGCTTGAACTGTTTGCCGCCGCCCTCGGTGTCATTGCCGTCTGGCTGACGGTCAAACAGAACCCCTGGTGCTGGCCCATCGGTCTGGTCATGGTGCTGCTCTATAGCTGGATCTTTTTTGAGGTGAAGCTGTATTCGGACATGCTGCTGCAAGTCATCTATGCCGCCTTGCAGCTTTACGGCTGGTGGCAGTGGACGCGGGCTGGCGAAACGACCCATGGCCGCGAAGTCAGTTGGCTCAACTCACGCTCCGTGGCGTTGAGCCTGGCCATCGGCGCACTCGGCAGCCTGTTACTGGGGGCAGCCATGGCCCACTGGACCGACGCAGCACAACCCTGGCTCGATGCGGCGCTGACCGGATTCAGCCTGGTGGCGCAGGTCTGGATGGCGCAAAAACGTGTCCAGTGCTGGCCGCTATGGATAGCCCTGGATGTGATTTTCGTCGGGCTGTTCATCTATAAGGACCTGTACCTGACCGCCACCCTGTACGGGCTGTTCGCCGTTATCGCCGTGCAGGGCTGGCGCCAATGGCGCGCCGATCCGGCATTGCGCGCATGAAAGTGCTGGTACTCACAGGCCCGGAATCCAGCGGTAAAAGCTGGTTGGCGGCCGAATTGCAACAGCGTTTCGGCGGGGTTCTGGTCGACGAGTATGTGCGTTGGTTCATCGAGCAGAATCCGCGGGACACCACCTTGGCCGACATTCCGGACATCGCCCGCGGTCAATTGGCGTGGGAGGACGAAGCACGGGCGCAACAACCGTCTTTGCTCATCCTCGACACGCACCTGCTGAGCAATGTCCTCTGGAGCCAAACCCTGTTTGGCGACTGCCCCCCCTGGATCGAGCAAGCGCTATTGGCCCGGCATTACGACTTGCACTTGCTGCTGTCGCCGGAACACGTCGAATGGACGGATGACGGCCAGCGTTGCCAGCCCCGATTGAGTGAGCGCCAGGCATTTTTCGAGCAGACCCTGGCCTGGCTGGAGCGCCACGCACAACCGGTTCAAGTACTGCACGGAGATTGGGCCGAACGCCGATCCCTGGCACTGCATGCCGTGACCCGATTGCTCGACGCCTGAGTGGCGTCCGGGGTAATTCCCCTACCATCCCCCCTGCTCCGAGGGAAAGTGTCCGGTCCTGAAACACTCTCCTTGCCTCAAACCGCCCATTTCAGCGTCCCTCGTCGTTTGATCATCGGATTTGTCAAGCCGGTGATACAACGCCCCTGAAACCCTTGCTTTAGAACGGTTTACCCGCAATTAAGGGCTACCTGCGCAGGGTTTCGTCTCACCTTTGAAACATTCTTGGCAAAAGCTATCCGGACAATATCCATAAGCCATTGAATCAACGAGATAATCAAAAACCGGCACAGCTTTCGCTCTTACCTTCATAAAGCCGACCAGAGCCAGCCTGCATGAGAAGGTAAGAACGTCGTGTGGATATTCGATAAAAGAGTCTTGGCGTGCCTGCTGCTGATCGCGAGCGCTGCAGGCACGCTTTTCAGTTTTGACGTTCTAGCCGAAGGCAACGGCGTCATCGTGCTTGACCGCACCATTCACCCAACCCCTATCGGTCGCAGCGGCGGCAGAGATCCGAACCCCAACACCCTCAATGCCAACCCATCGGCCCGCGTCACCGGCGAACTCAGCGACGCGGACATTGCCGGGGTCTCCACCGGAACAGCCCTTCGCCACAGCAACGGACAAAGCCTGGGTGGCCTGCAAGGCCTCAACGCCGTTACCAACCCCAATGGTATGCCCGGCATGTCTGTCGGCCACGGCGGTGGCAGTGGCAGCGCGATTTCCGGAACCGTCAACCGCGCCATGAGCAGCGGCCTCGGCTCACTGGGCAGAATGGCGGGAGGCCAATGAGATGAGTCGGTCCCTGCTTTTACTTGCCCTGTTCGGCTGCACCGGCGTGATGGCCGATCCGGGCGTCAGTTCGGTGAACAACGCCACCCTCCAGGATTCTGCTACTCAATACCGCGGCAACTTCAACGTCAACCAGGCGGCAGGCGATCAGCAGCAGCAAACCAACGTCCGCGCGATCGCCATTGGTACGAATGCCGGTGCAACCACCAGCGTCCGGCAGACAATCACCACGCCCGCCAATCCGTCGATGGATGCGACGGCCACTATTGGCGGACCCTCCTTCAGTAATGGCAACGGCGTACTGGGTGTCAACCAGGGTGCCGGGGCGAACAACCAGATGGCCAATGCCATGCGCATCAGCATCAGCGCTGCACCGCAAGCCATCGACGATAGTGCCCTTTCTCAACAGAACGTGGCGTTGTTACCGAACTCGGGAGCAACTGGCGCCCCAAACGGCAGTCGCCAGGTCGTGACAAGCGACCAGGCCTTCACCGGCAGCCGCGGAGTGATCCAGGTGAACCAGAGTGCCGGGGTGGGGAACCGAATGGCTAACACCTTGAGCATCCGGGTCGCTGACTGACCCCGATACAGTGCGATTAAGGACGAACCAACACTTGACCAACTAATGAGCACGGAGAAACACCATGAACCCGACAACTGCTCTCAAACCTCTGGCTTTCGCTCTGGCGGCAGTGATGGCATTCGCAGCACAAGCAGGCGGTCTTGATGATGATCAAGGCAACGGCCAGAGCAATGCGCATGGCAACAACCACCAGCCCAAAGGCCCGACGCTGGAACAGATTCTGCAGATTACAGCAGGCGCCGGGGCCGTCGTGATGGACTCGCAGGAAAGCAGTGACAGCAGCGTATTGAACCGGGACACCAGGAACGACGCCAAAATCGATAACTCCCTGAACAACTCCAACGGCAACATGGGCGCCAACGTTGCAGCCGGTAACGGCAACCAGCAAGACAACGCCGCCGCCCTTGCCACGGCTGACGAAAGCTTCATCTTCGGCACCGCGGTCGCCGTCTCCAGTGCGACTCAGAAGAGCGCCGGCAACGCCGCCAGGAACCACTCCAACACCAACAACACAACGCTCAACAACGCAGGTAACAGCGGTTCCGGCAACATCGGCATCAACGTGACCACCGGCGACTTCAACCAACAGAAAAACAACCTGGCGATTGCCGTTGCGGGCGGTCGTGTAGCGCAAGCGGCGGCGGCGGCCAACCAAAGCACGTCCGGGCTGAACGTCACCAACAACGGCAACACGACTGATTTCGTAGCCGTGGGTGTATTCGGTCTGGCGGGCGTAACCACTCAACAAGTGATGACGCCTGAGGGTTGGAAACCCCCGGTAACCAACAACGCTTCGATAACGGGCTCGATGAACAACTTCTCCGGCAACGGCGGAGCGAACGTATCGTCTGGCGTGGGCAACCAGCAAAACAACTCGCTGTCCATCTCCGCGGGCTGCAAGTCCTGTCTGTAATCGCGATTGCAATGAAAGCCCCGGCGACGGGGCTTTCCCACAGTCCCAAGGCGTATCGATCATGCGTAAGACTGTCCTTTTCGCCCTGCTCTGCCTGTCTGGCCTGACCCAGGCTGCACAGATGCCGGTTGCCGCCCTGCCGGGTGGCGTGCTGGTGTACAAGCACGTACAGAGTTTGCGCGAGCGCAAGTTCAGCGACATCGTCGAACAGAAAACCGATTTCAGCTGCGGCGCCGCCGCGCTGGCAACGATACTGCGCCAGGCCTATTGGCTCGACGTCGATGAGGAGCACATCATCAAAGGCATGCTGGTCACCGCAGACCAGGACCTTGTGCGTACCCAGGGTTTTTCCATGCTGGACATGAAGCGCTACATAGAACGCATCGGCATGCGCGCCCGGGGCTACAGGATCCCGCCGGAAAGACTCGAAGCCGTGACGATTCCAGTGGTGGTGTTGATGGAAATTCGCGGCTACAAGCACTTCGTGGTGTTGCAGCGGGCGGACAAGAGCTGGGTCTATATCGGCGACCCGGTACTCGGTCACAAACGCTACTCCCATGATGACTTTGTCAAAGGCTGGAATGGCATTATCTTCGCCATCGTCGGCCCTGGTTACGACAAGACCAATGCCTTACGCAGCCCACCGGAACCGCTGACAGCCAAGAACAAGATGGATAACTTCAACCCGGTCAAAGATGCCGAATTGATGGATTTTGGTTTCATACAGAGCGACTTCTTTTAATCGCCAATAAGATGATAGGGAGCAGGATGCTCCGGGAGCAGCAAATGAAAACCTCGTATTGGGTGGTCGCAGCCTGTCTGGCAGCGAACACTTCAGGTTTTGCTGATGAGTTCAGACCCATCGAAATCAAGGACCAGGAACTGGCCGAGTTGCGTGGCCGGTATGTGATGCCGGGGCGGGTCATCAGCTTCGGTGTCGTCATGAGCAGTACCTGGCGCAATGCCAGTGGTGACCTGATCGGAGCCTCCACCTCGATGCAGCTTCAAGCCGCAACGGTCAAACCCCAGTTCTATGTTTCAACCATCAAGCAATCCGGTCATGGCGGTTCGCCCAAATCGGGTAGCGGCCACGTGACGGGGGGCGCTGCGCTGAGTACTTCCCGGGGCATTACCCAGGTCACAAGGGCAGCAGGCGATGGCAACAGCTCAAACAACAACATCGCCATCAACGTCAAGGAGGCCAGCACGGCCCCTGCACTGGTGCCGAGCCAGGGCCAGGCGCTGATAGCCGGTCAAACCATCACCGGCAGCAATGCCGCAGGCAGTGTCGTGGTATCCGCGACCAGTGGTGGCGTTCAGATGGCCATTACCGCCAACAACAATCAGGGTACAAGCGTGCAACAAGTCGCCCAAGGCGGGTTGCTGCAAAACACCCGGTTACTGGGCAGCAGCAATATGGTCGACAACATGACCCAGCTCAACGTAGTGCTTAACAATAATGGCCCGAGTGCGGGTGCACTGGACTGCAACCTCAATCAACTCGCTGCATTACGGACCATGGGCTATTGAACTACGCTGAGTCTGGACCATTAGGCACAAATGGACGGCTTATTCCATGTACCGATCAGTATCACTGCTAGCAGTTGCATGCTTGAGTGCTCTACTCCCGGCGGCGATGTTGCAGGCAGCACCTGACCCGGAACTGGAGGCTCTTAAACAAGAGCTCCTGGAGTTGAAGCAACGATACGAAGTACAGCAAAAAGCCCTGGCGGTTCTCGAACAACGGGTCCGCCAGGTCGAAGAGCAGCCCGCTTCGCCCCCACCCAAACGCCTGGCCAAGTCCCCAGCGGACCTCAAGGGCAATCCAGGAGTCGGCACCGCCTCGGGGGGCGTCGCCGGGGGCAGCGGCAGCTCTTATGGACAATCGCTGGCCAATGACTCACAACCGGCACAAAGTGTTTCGAACCTGTATGACGAAGCCAGCGGGTTCTTCGGCGGTGGCAAGTTCAGCGTCGAAACGGGGATAACCTACTCCCGATACGATACCCGCCAACTGGTCCTCAACGGTTTTCTCGCCCTGGACTCGATCTTCCTGGGCGCCATCAACCTGGACCGGATCAAGGCCGACACCTGGACGCTTGACCTCACCGGCCGTTACAACTTCAACAATCGCTGGCAGTTCGACCTGAACGTGCCGGTGGTCTACCGTGAGTCCACGTATCAGTCCGGTGGCGGCAATAGCGGCTCCGCAAACGTCACGACCGAAGATACCGTCAAGCAAGACCCGACCATAGGTGATGTCAACTTCGGTATCGCCTACAAATTCCTCGACGAATCGGCCAACACCCCGGATGCCGTGATGACCTTGCGCGTCAAGGCGCCTACCGGCAAAGACCCGTTCGGCATCAAGCTGGTTCGGGTGGCCGATAACTCAAACCTGGCCGTGCCTGAATCCTTGCCTACCGGTAATGGCGTCTGGTCGATCACGCCAGGGATCTCGCTGGTCAAGACGTTCGATCCGGCAGTGTTGTTCGGCAGCCTGTCCTACACCTACAACCTGGAAGAGTCTTTCGACGACATCAGCTCCAACCCGGCGCTCAAGACACCGGGCAAAGTTCGCATTGGCGACAGCTTCCAGATTGGCGCCGGTATTGCGTTCGCCTTGAACGAAAAGATGAGCATGTCGTTCTCGGTCTCTGACCTGGTGCAACGCAAAAGCAAGCTCAAGGAAGATGGCGGGGATTGGCAGTCGGTGGTCTCCAGCGATGCCAACGCCGGTTACTTCAACATCGGCATGACCATTGCGGCCACCGACAACCTGACCATCGTGCCCAACCTGTCCATCGGCATGACGGACGATGCCCCGGACTTCCAGTTCAGCCTGAAACTCCCTTACTACTTCTGACCCAAACAAAAAAACCGCTGCAATTGCAACGGGTTTTGGGTTTCCCACCGGGATTCAGCGAATCTGGTGCTTGTGCAACAACCGGTAGAAGGTCGGACGCGACACACCCAGTACTTTGGCCGCGACACTCAGATTATCGCTGTGGCGATTCAATACATCGCACAACGCCTGGCGTTCGGCCCGGGACTTGTATTCTTCGAGGGTACCCATCGGTGCGGCGATTGCATGCTGACTGATCAATCCCAGATCTCGGGCCTCAATCTGGCGGCCTTCGGCCAACACCAGGCCGCGACGGACGCGGTTGGCCAGTTCGCGAACATTGCCTGGCCAGTCGTGCTTGCCCATGGCAATCAACGCGTCGTCGCTGAAACTGCGTGGGCGGCGCCCGGTTTCATGGCTGTAGAAATGGGAAAAGTGGTTGGCCAGCACCGCCAGGTCGCCATGGCGCTCGCGCAGCGGAACAGTCGCCACTTGCAGTACGTTCAAGCGGTAATACAAGTCTTCGCGAAAGCGTTTTTTCTCGATGGCGGCTTCAAGGTCGACGTTCGTCGCCGCCAGAACCCGCACATCCACAGGAATCGGCTGACTGCCGCCGACCCGCTCGATATGTTTTTCCTGGAGGAACCGCAACAGGTTGGCCTGCAACTCCAGCGGCAGGTCACCGATCTCGTCGAGAAACAGAGTGCCACCGTTGGCGGCTTCTATCCGTCCGACCTTGCGTTGGTGCGCGCCGGTAAATGCGCCTTTTTCATGGCCAAACAGCTCGGACTGGATCAAGTGTTCGGGGATCGCCCCACAATTGATCGCGATAAAGGGTTTGCTGTGACGTTGGGACAGACGATGCAGGGTTCGTGCGACCAGTTCCTTGCCAGTGCCGCTTTCACCGCGAATCAACACCGGAGATTCGGTCGGAGCCAGTTTGCTCAACAGTTTTCGCAGTTCACGGACAGGTTTGCTGTCGCCCAGCAATTCGTGCTCGGGCTGGTCAACATGGACCGTACCCTGCCCACGCAACCGCGCCATGCCAAACGCCCGGCCCAGCGTTACCTGAACCCGGGACACATCGAACGGCAAGGTATGAAAGTCAAAAAACCACTCACAGACGAAGTCGCCGACATTTTGCAGTCGCAGTACTTCCTGGTTGAGTACGGCTATCCACTCGGTACCGCTGCGGCTGATCAACGCCTTGACAGCCTCCGGGTGCTCAAGGTGAAAAGGCTGCAAGCGCAGCAAGCCCACGTCGCAGGTTCGGTCAGCGGCGTTCTCCAGCGTGCAGCTGTCAACGTCCCAACCGATATCGCGCAACCCAGGGATCAGGCGATAGCAATCGTCACAGGGGTCCACCACTAGCAAACGTCGTAAGGCAGGCGCGTCGCTCATGACTGTTCCTTGGCGCCAAATTTGCGAAAATTTATTAAAAACAGTCATTTGGCAGACCTGACTGTAACATTAGCAAGAATTTGACAGGGCCTTGTACTGTTTGACTATAGGAGGGTCATAAAACCGGTTATAAGTTGCGATTATGTTAGTCACCTAACGACTCTTTCCTTTCATTCAGCTTTCAATGTCAGGCTCATTCTTGATTATGTGAAATAAAGTGGAAAATTCTTTTGATTGTGTGTGACCCAAACCCCGGTTGCGGGCATCAGTACAAGTAACCAGCTGAACGGTAAGCCCAACCGTCGGCCTGTCACTTGATTGGGCATAGAGAGAGAAGACCCTATGAACGCCCCGCTCCGTATCAACGAAGCACTTCTGATTGCCGACCGCGCATTCAAACCTTTCAAGTGCGTGGCCTGGGCCCCACAAGACGGTAACGGTGAACTCAGCCTGACCGTTATCGACCGCACCAGCACCAGCATTGGCCGCAAGCAGATCCCAAGCAGCGCCTATTCCGATCCTGCGCAACTCGAACTACTGCTGGAACAGGCTCGCGCCGAATTGAGCGAGGAAGGTTACACACTGCAGTCGTGGTCGATGCCGCACTGATCGTTTTGCGGATTACTCCGGAGTAATCCGCGCCCTTTTCCTGTCTTTGGTTCGCAGGTCTTT
This sequence comes from Pseudomonas monachiensis, assembly GCF_047345015.1. NCBI lineage: Bacteria > Pseudomonadati > Pseudomonadota > Gammaproteobacteria > Pseudomonadales > Pseudomonadaceae > Pseudomonas > Pseudomonas monachiensis. Next base: position 2,845,924 of record NZ_CP178857.1, on the reverse strand, counting down.
TTTGCCACGCACACTACTTGACACTGTTTAATTCGAACTTCGCTTGCGCCTGATACATTGCAGGCTCGCCATTGGTTCGAAAAGACACTGTTGTGGCACACAGCGACCCTCCGTCTGTTAGTTCTTACCGTTGTGCATCCCTTCATTCAGGGATTGAATATTCTCCTTATAAGGTCGCCACCCAAACTTCTGGATCATGACGACTCGCAAGGAGATGCGGTGCATGTCAAGCCACTCCGCTTTTGCCTACCCCGCCACCCGGAACACCGCCGGGGCCCTCGACACGTCGTTTGCCGCCAACGGCAAAACCCAGGTCTATTTCGCCGACAGCCTTTTCAGCCTGGCCAATGGCATTGCGATAGATGCCCAAGGTCGCTTGCTGGTGGCCGCAAAAGTCGGCATGGCCGATGGTATCCGCTTTGGCCTGGCCCGCTTGCTCGCGGATGGTTGCGCAGACCTGACGTTCGGCAAACAAGGCAGTGTCATCGGGCAATTCGAACCGGGGTTCGAAGCCATGGCCACCAAGGTCCTGATCCTGCCCGACGGCAATATCCTGCTGGCCGGCCTGCAATACGAAAACGCACACCGCACGCTCCCGGCCCTGGCATTACTGGATCAGGATGGTCGCCTGGTACAAGGCTTTGGCGATAATGGCCGCTGTGTCGTGCGATTGCCTGGCGATCTGTCCCTGGGGATGCGCGATAAATGGCTGCCTCCCGGTGTGCCGGGCGCAGAAGCCTGCGATGTGGCCGTACAGCAAGACGGCCGGATCCTGATCCTGGCCAACCATCACTTCGAACTGGCCGATCACGTCGGTATGTTGATACGACTGGATGTCGAAGGCTCGCTGGACTGTTCGTTCAATGGCCGCGGCTTCGTGATGGTCAGACACCTGCTGATGAATACCTGGCTCGGTAGCCTGACGATACAACGCGATGGCCGAATCCTGGTCGGAGGATCGATCAATTTCCCCGAGGAAGGCTTACTGGCCCGCTATCACCCGGACGGGCGCCTCGACGACCGTTTTGCCGTGGATGGATTCATGACCTTCAAGGCGCAAGGGCGTGGCGCCCGGGTCAGCCGGGTGGTCCAGCAAAACGAGGGCGAAATCCTGTGTTTTGGCTGCAGTCGCGAGCCGATGCACTGCCTGACATTTAAAATGCACAGCAACGGACGACCCGACAGTCATTGCAATGGAGGACACCCGCAGCGGCGGGAAATCGGTTACAGCGGATGCCAGTGGACCGCCGCGCAGTTACAGCCTGATGGCAGTGTGCTCACGGCGGGCGCTACCATCGGCGGTGTCGAAGCAGACTTCATTCTCGGGCGATGCCTGCCCAACGGCCTTCCCGATCGCCGTTTTGGCAAAGGCAGCGGCTATACGCGTACCCGCCTCGGCCCCAGCCTGGATACCGCCACCTGTGTCGCCGCGCAAGCCGATGGCAACATCGTCGTGGGAGGCTATTCGCTGCACGGAAACTACAAGGCGATCATCGCTCGATTCCAGGGATAACCACCGGCATTTTTCCTTCGCTTGATCTTCTGGCGCGCTTGCGGCAAGTTGCGCGCTTCTCAAGACAAGGAGCAGCCGATGTCCGGTTCAATGGCCCAGGCGTTCGCGCACAACTTTCTCGGGCACTCGCCCCGTTGGTACAAGGCCTGCATCGTCGGCTTTCTGATTCTCAATGCCCTGGTGCTGTGGACCGCAGGCCCGGTGGCTGCAGGCTGGCTGATGGTGCTGGAGTTCATCTTCACCCTGGCCATGGCGCTCAAATGCTATCCGCTGATGCCCGGCGGCCTGCTGATGATTGAAGCCCTGCTGCTGAAGATGACCACGCCCCAGGCGCTGTATGACGAGTTGCTGCACAACTTCCCGGTGATCCTGCTGCTGATGTTCATGGTGGCCGGTATCTATTTCATGAAGGACCTGTTGCTGTACCTGTTCTCGCGCCTGCTGCTCGGGGTCCGCTCCAAGGCCCTGCTGGCCCTGATGTTCTGCTTTCTGTCGGCCTTTCTGTCGGCGTTCCTCGATGCCTTGACCGTGACCGCCGTGATCATCAGTGCCGCCGTAGGCTTTTACTCTGTGTATCACCGCGTCGCCTCGGGTAACGATCCGCGCCAGGACAGCGAGTTCAGCGACGACCAACATCTGCCGACCCTGCATCAGGGCGATCTGGAACAGTTCCGCGCCTTCCTGCGTAGCCTGCTGATGCACGGCGCCGTCGGCACCGCGCTGGGCGGTGTTTGTACGCTGGTCGGCGAACCGCAGAACCTGCTGATCGGCCATGAAATGGGCTGGCACTTCACCGAGTTCTTTACCCGGGTTGCGCCGGTATCACTGCCGGTACTGGTTGCCGGGCTGACAACCTGCGTCCTGCTGGAAAAGCTGCGCTGGTTCGGATACGGCACGCTGCTGCCGGATAACGTCCGTGCGGTGCTGGCCAACTACGCCGCCGAAGACAATGCCGAGCGCACCACGCGCCAACGCGCAGCGCTTCTGGTGCAAGGCTTTGCCGCATTGATTCTGATTGCCGGGCTGGCGTTCCACATTGCCGAAGTGGGTTTGATCGGCTTGATGGTGATCGTGTTGATCACCGCCTTTACCGGCATCACCGACGAGCACCGCCTGGGCACAGCGTTCAAGGACGCCATGCCGTTCACCTCATTGCTGGTGGTGTTTTTCGCCGTGGTCGCGGTGATCCACGACCAGCAACTGTTCGCCCCGCTGATCCACTGGGTGCTGACGCTGCCGGCAGACCAGCAACCGGGCATGCTGTTCATCGCCAACGGCCTGCTGTCCGCCATCAGCGACAACGTGTTCGTGGCAACCATCTACATCACCGAAGTGAAGCGCGCGTTCATGGCGGGCGAGATGACCCGCGAACATTTCGAAACCCTGGCCATCGCGATCAATACCGGCACCAACCTGCCGAGCGTGGCGACGCCTAACGGCCAGGCAGCGTTCCTGTTCCTGCTGACCTCGGCGATTGCCCCGCTGGTGCGCCTGTCCTATGGGCGAATGGTCTGGATGGCGTTGCCGTACACCCTGGTGATGGGCTTGCTCGGGTGGTACGCGGTGAGTTACTGGCTGTAACCCCGGAACGAACTTTGGGAGGAAGGTGCTCGTGGCCGCGGAAGACGAGGGAGCGATTCCTCACTAGTAAATGCTCGATCTAACACCCTAATGGTTTTCCGCTCGGGGTACCATTCACCCCAACTAGAACTGATCCCAGAGAGCAAATCATTTATACAATGCCTGGCTCTCTGAGGTGTGCCGCCAGTTGGGCCACCCACTAAATACATCCCCTTCGTTGAACTCAATATTTCCTCCATGCGCCAACGTCGATCGGCAGTTTTTTCATCCATAGCCCCATGACGACCAGTGCGGTTAAAGGTAAGCCATGGAATAAAACAATCACTTGGGCCGGGGTCCACGCCAAATAGAATGGTCCTACCACCAGCATCCCCACTCCGAAGCCGGCCATCTGAATCAGTGTCAATAAACTGAACAGCGGCAGACGCAAGCTATCGGGCTCACTTTGCGCGCGGGAGATCAAGGCCACCTCAGATAAACCATCCCCTATGCCGGCCCACACGACCAACACCAGTGCCAGCCACAACTCGGTTTGTTGAAAGGTCAGAATAAAGCCGCTGGACATCAGCGCCACACCTATCATGAATAAGAGTTCCATGCTTTGCGTGCGACGGTCTTTCAAAACCGCACTGGCCAGGCGCGCACCGACGAACTTGCCACAGGCCCAGACCGCCAGCAGATAACCCATCACCGTTTTTGCCGTGTCCGGCGAAATGTACTGGGACAGCACAGGCCAACCGACGTTATGGGCAGCGCTACCGAGGGTATCGAGCATGCTGATCAGCAACATGGCGGCCAGCACTGGCGCGCCGCGCAGTCCTTTCCTCAGTTCGTGCCACTCAGCAGAGAGCCCCCGATGCGCAACAATGGCTACTGAATACAACGCGCGCAACGGCAGGATCAGACTGGCGGCCACGACATAGGTGCCGATGTTGACGGTAAACACCGCTTCAAATCCCCCTGTTGCGATCAGCAACCCTGACAGCAAACTGCCAAAGACCGCACCGGTGGCTGCGGCAGAGGTGATCCACGCATTGGTACTCACCCGCTGTTCAAGCGCTACCCAGGTGGGTAACTGACTGTTAAGGCCAATGGCAAACAGCGAATTGCACAAGCCGATCCCAAAGGCGATGAAGGGTAGGATGCTCAGCTGATGTGTCGGTATCAGCACTAGCAGGGGCGTCAATAATAGCGCCCTGGCCAAATCCAGCCCGGCCAACGCGCCACGCCCCGCAAAGCGCCGGAAAAACGAAATGCCAAACAGGCTGGCGACAATCCCGCCGATGACGCGGCACGCCAGGAAGATACTGACGAACACCACGCTTTCGCTGAGCCAGTAAACGTAGGTGGACAGCGCCACCATGTTGAGGAACGCGCCAAAATCCGAAACGCCTCTGGCAAAGATGATCAGGTGCGCGTTTCGGGTCGAGCGCGCCAACTGCGGATCGTGGCTCATGAAAGCTGTGCCTCTACGTCAGGTGGCAGGCTGCGAAGGTTCACCAGCAATAAATCGCGCCAGGCCGGCGCCGAATCGGCCTGCGGGCGCACATCGCTGGCCCGGTGGTAAATCCTACGGTCGTTGATCACGATGGTTTCGAGAAATTGCTCCATCGCCAGGTTCAATACCCGACTTTGCTCCGTTTCACTGGCAAAGACCTCCGAGACCACCGGCACTGTATTGCACTCGCCAATGAAGTGCATAAATACCCAGTCCAAGCCATCCTGGTGAATCCCCGAGGTGGTCGGACTGCTGGAATGCTCATCAGCCCTGACCCGAAACTGGTGGATATCAATCGTATAAGTCTGCTTTCCGAGGTGCGGGCCGATCACCGCAAGGTCCGTGGCCAGTAGTTTCTGCATGAGCGAATGCTTGATAAAGCCATCCTCGCAATAGCTCAAGTGATTCACGCCCTTGCGATACTTGATGGCATAGGTCACGGATGATTTGAACTCCGCATTCCTGTCGAGCCGCAGCTGCCGCGAAGGCAACAAACGATAGCGCAGGATGCGGCGTTTACGGTGGGTGTACTCCTTGAACGCCTCGTCTTGCACCAGGTTTGACCAGTACGCTCGAAAGCTCTCCTCTTCACCCGGCTCAATCGGGATTAACTCCCGAAAGTCCCGGACGTGGCAGTAGTGATGCTCGCGCAAATGCGCCGAAATCTGTGAGATGTCCATAACGCTATCCTGCAACCGGGTTATCGAGGATGACACGCAGGTTTTGCCTGATCGCATCATGCAGGGCATGGGCGTGTTCGGCATCGTCGACCTTGGTCCAGCACTTGAGCAAGTAGTGCTCTTCGATATCCGCATCGATATAGCTACCGGCTTCCTGCTGGGCATATTCCAGCACACACTCGTTATCATCCAGGTAGTGCATGCCTTCAATGCCCTTGAAATAGCCGCTGTGTTCCGGATAGATAGCCAACATCGAGTAGCTTTGCCCTGCGTCGGCGATCTTTTGCGCTCCAGCATCGAGCTGGGCGTTTATCCCCGGCCCGCCCAGCAGCAACGAGATATACAACTGATAAGGATTGATGGCGGCCAGATCACGGAAGGCTGCGTTGACGTAGAGACCACCCAAGCGCGGGTTGATCTCAATGACCACAGGCCCCTCATCGGTCATCCGAAACTCGAAATGCACCACTGCATTGGTCAGGCCAACCGCGCGCAGGCAATCCACGGCGTATTGGCGAATCTGCTCACACTGGTCCTCAGTAAAGGACGTCGGTGGCGAAATCAGCAGGTTTTCGAGTACGGTGCCATTGCGCTCTGTCAGCATCAATTTTTCGTTGATCAGCAGCGGATGGATCAACTTGCCGACAATCGCACATTCCACACTACCTTCAATGCCTGAGATATAGCCCTCCAGCAGCATGCTGCGCCCTGGAATATTCTCGTGCTGCCGCCCGTTTTCGTCAGGTAGGGTGTGCGCGCAGCCATAGAAATCCGAGCAAGCGGCAGTGCCGTGATTACTGAGAAAATGCGCGTAATGGCTGTGCAACTCTTCCCAGCTGGAACACTTCTTGATAAACACAGAAGCACCGCCAAAGGGGGGTTTGGCAATGAGCGGATAACCTACTCGATCGGCACCCTCCTTGAGGGCTTGTTCATTATTGCAAAGTGCGAACGGCACGGAGCGAAGCTCATGCTTATCCAGTACTCGACGCATCAGGAACTTGTTATTGCAGGCGGCAATGGCCTCAGGGCAGCTGTAAACCAGGCCGAGCCGCTTACAGGCCCGTGCAACAATACAACCCACCTCCCCTTGAGCAGACGGATGCCCTGCGTGGCAGAAAATCGCGCGAATGTTGTACTGCCCATCAAGTTGGCCAACCAGTTTCAAAATTGATACTTCGCTTAACGTATCAAGCAGGAAAACTTCATCACTATCATCCCGAAGTCGTTGCAGGTGATGACGCCCCAACACACCCGCCGTCAAACAAAGTAAACCTTGTTCGCGGGCAGCCGCAAAGTGCGGCTCACGATAACTATAGCGAACAGAAGTACTGTCATCGACATCAATAAAAATAATTGCATCTCGTTTCATGATGGATACTACCTGATTCGGTAAATGGATTCACGCGTCGTGCCAACTGCACCATTGCCCTTCCCAGTTACGGAACCGGTAATGGCGCTGCCCATCGAGAACTTCAAAATGCGGTAAATTTTCAGGTTTCTCAAAATCCAACAAGGGCACGGTGAATTTGCCTTGTGCGTGCGGTAGAACATATTCGGGCATGGCAATGTTGGATACACGCCGCTTAAGGCGATCCATAATGGCGATGACCTGGCTGATTGATGCCTTGTATTCCGATGCGCCCGGTGAGAACGGCATGAAGTGGTACAAGTAATATGGTTTTACACCCAAGCGATAAAGATCGATAAACAGTTTATGTAATGTTTTTTCATCGTCATTCACTCCACACAACAATGGCATGTTAGAGAAGACAATCGGCACCACACTCTGAATACGTTTAACCGCGGCGGCAAAGTCAGCACTCAGTTCAAGCGGGTGGCATACATGCACACCAAAGGCGTTGACGTTGTACTTTTCCAGCATTGCGACCAGTTCATCGGTGATGCGAAACGGGTTAAAGCTTAGGGCTCGCGAATGAATACGGATAAGCAGGTCGTTGCTGATTGAGCGCAACGTCGCCAGGTTCTCTTCTAGCCTGCGGTCAGCCAACATCAAGGGATCGCCACCGCTGAGAATCACCTCTTCAATGGCAGGGTTGTCGCGCACATACTCCACCGATTCCAGGAATGAGTTGGTATTGGCATTGGCTTTCTCGGTATCGACCTGCAAGGTACGCAAGGCTTCAAAGCAGAACTGGCAATACGCATTGCAGGTATTAGTCATCCGCAAGATGACGCGATTATCGTACTTGTGTTGGCAGATAGGAGTCTTCATCTCATGATGCAGCTCCCAATTCTCCGAAGTGCCGTCGTAGTCACCCGGCACATGTTCATTCCAGTAGGGCACCACCTGTTTCCACAGTGGATGTTCCGTCACCGGGCCGCTATCGAGCGAGCGCATGATCAGATCAATATAGTAGGGTGTAATTTGCATCTTACGGTCTTGCAAGTTTCGCTCAATATGAGCGGTGATATCTTCACTCCAGCCGCCGCATGCCACGCGAAGTGCAAGTTCATCACGCACGGCATTCTTCTGCTGCCAGCGCCAGTCTTTCCACTGGCCCGCACCATGAATATTTCGTTCGAAGATCGACATCTATTCAGCGCCTCTGTTAATCATGCACGAGATAACAATGAGGCTAACAAAAATTACTTGCGACGCAGGTGAACATCTATTTCTGAGTGCTACGTAGCCGACGGGCTAAGGTATTTGAGCAGAATACTAAACATCATCGGGCGCATGCAGGTGGAAGGCGTACTGATCCAAATAGATTAGTTGTTTTTTTCATGGCAACGGTCTCCGGTGGGGTCCCCTGTGAAAGCTTAGTGGGCGAACACAGGGGACAGCGGGGTAGCCATTTCATTAGTTTTTTGCATGACTCAATGAGACTGACGCTCGCTCATCCGAGACGGTGCCAGACGCGGCAGTCACGGGTGAGCAATTCTTCGCCGGCCTTGGGGCCGTTTTCCCCGGCGGCATATTGCTGCACGGTGGAGTCCTGCTGCCAGGCATCCAGGAACGGTTGCACCGCGCGCCAACCATTTTCGATGTTGTCGGCGCGCTGGAACAGCGTCTGGTCGCCCGTCAGGCAATCGTAGATCAGGGTCTCGTAGCCGGTGGACGGCTGCATCTCGAAGAAGTCCTTGTAGGCGAACCCCAGCTCGATGTTGTCCATTTTCAGGGCCTGACCGGGACGCTTGGCCAGCAGGTCGAACCACATGCCTTCGTTCGGCTGGATCTGAATGCGCAGATAGGTCGGCTGCAGCTCATCGACCTCAGTATCGCGGAACTGTGCATAGGGCGCCGGCTTGAAACAGATCACGATCTCGGTGTCACGCACGCTCATGCGCTTGCCGGTGCGCAGGTAGAACGGCACGCCGACCCAGCGCCAGTTATCGATCATGACCTTGAGGGCCACATAGGTTTCGGTATTGCTGTCGGGGGCGACGTTGTTTTCCTCGCGGTAGCCCGGCAGTGCATTGCCGTCGATCTCACCCGCGGCGTATTGGCCGCGCACCGAGTTGGCGCGGGCCTCCTCCACCGTCCAGGGACGGATCGCGCCAACGACCTTGGCTTTCTCGCCGCGCACCGCATCGGCACCAAACGCCGCGGGCGGTTCCATCGCCACCATCGCCAGCAACTGGAACAGGTGATTGGGCACCATGTCCCGCAGTGCGCCGGTGTGCTCGTAGAAACTGCCACGGGTTTCCACGCCGACGGTTTCCGCGGCGGTGATCTGCACGTGGTCGATGTAGTGATTGTTCCAGAACGCTTCGAACAGGCTATTGGAGAACCGGCTGACCAGGATGTTCTGCACGGTCTCCTTGCCCAGGTAATGGTCAATGCGATAGATCTGCTTTTCCGTCATCACCTTGAGCAGGCAAGCGTTCAAGGCTTCGGCCGTATGCAGGTCGGAGCCGAAGGGTTTTTCGATCACCACCCTTCTGAAGGCCTCGGGGGTTTCTTCCAGCAAGCCGGCCGAACCGAGGCGACGCGCCACTTCACTGAAGAAACGCGGTGCGGTGGCCAGATAGAACACCGCATTACCGGTACCACTGTCGGCGATTTTCGCCGCCAGTGCTTGATAAGTGCTGTCGTCCAGGAAATCGCCCTGGACGTAGCTGATGCCTTTGGCGAGTCTGGACCAGACCGCTGGATCAAGGGTGTGGTCACCCTTGCCAGCCATCTCGTTTCGAATGAATTCTTCGAGCTTTTGCGCAAAGCCTTCATCGCTGATGGCGTTGTGGTCAACGCCGATGATCCGCAGTCCATCCCCGAGTAACCCGTTGCGCTTGAGGTTATACAACGCCGGTACCAACAGACGCTTGACCAGGTCACCGTGGGCGCCAAACAGAAACAGCGTGGTCGGCGGCGCGGGTTCAGCCTTGGATTTTCTGCGGATCGCGTGGGTCATTTTTTCGAGGTCTCCACGTGGCCGCCGAAGCCGAAGCGCTGGGCCGAGAGAACCTTGTCGCCAAAGGTACCTTGCCCACGGGAACGGTAGCGGGAGAACAGCGAGTTCGACAGCACCGGCACCGGCACCGCTTGCTCCATGGCAGCTTCGATGGTCCATTGACCTTCACCGCTGTCGGCCACGGACCCGGAGAAACCGTCAAGTTTCGGATCGCTGGCCAGGGCGTCGGCTGTCAGGTCCAGCAACCACGAGGACACCACGCTGCCACGGCGCCACACTTCAGCGATGTCGGCGACGTTCAGGTCGAAACGCTGGTCTTGCGGCAGGTTCTCGCTGTTTTTGGTCTTGAGGATATCGAAGCCTTCTGCAAACGCCTGCATCATCCCGTATTCAATGCCGTTGTGGATCATCTTCACGAAATGCCCGGAACCGGCCGGACCTGCGTGAATGTAACCGCGTTCGGCACGATCGTCGTCGGACTTGCGGTCCTTGGTGCGCGGGATGTCGCCCATGCCCGGGGCCAGGGTTGCGAACAGCGGGTCGAGGCGTTTAACGGTCTCGGCATCACCGCCGATCATCATGCAGTAACCGCGTTCCAGGCCCCAGACGCCGCCGGACGTACCGACGTCGATGTAGTGCAGGCCTTTTTCCGACAGGGTCTTCGCCCGGCGGATATCGTCCTTATAGAAGGTGTTGCCGCCGTCGATGATGGTGTCGCCGGCTTCGAGCAAGGTGCTCAGGGTGTCGATAGTTTCTTCGGTCGGCGCGCCGGCCGGCAGCATGACCCAGACCGCACGCGGTTTGGCCAGGCCAGCGACCAGTGCTGGCAGGTCGGTGACGCCGGTGGAGCCCTCTGTGGCCAGGGCTTCGACAAAGGCGGTATTGCGGTCATAAACAACGGTGGTGTGCCCGTTGAGCATCAGGCGCCGCGCAATATTGCCGCCCATGCGGCCCAGTCCAATAATCCCGAGTTGCATGTGCTGATGCTCCCTACTACAAATAAAAGTGTGTCAAAGGTTATAGCCCAACGCGACTCATGAGGTTAGTCCAGAGCGTTGGCGTGAAGTTTCCGGGCATTGTGCCCGATCCTGATGGTTAACGTCGGGAATCAAACCGAAGACACAACGACCATGAAAAATAAAAAAGTTCCCTTTGGGGGCAAAAGAAATCAAAATTGGCGCCGATAGTAGGTCAGCCCCGGATTTCGAGGCGTACCTACAGTTGAGACACGCCATTTGCGAGGTGAGCAATGGGCACAGTACATACCGCACTGCCAGCACAAACCCTTTACGTCACAATCCGTCGCGATGAATTGCGCCAGTTGAAAGACGAACGCGATCAGTTGAAGCAGGAACTGGCACACTTGCGGCTGTTGCTGCAAACCGGCCAGACGCAGCCCCTGGCTGTGACGCAACGCGCCCCACTCGCCTGACCCCCTCCTTTCAAGCGGGAGCAGTCTGCACTGCTTCCGCACCGGCTCACGCCCTGCCGCCTTTGGCATCTCACAAAATTTTCACAATTGCCCCACGATAATTACTCGTTTAGGTCGCCCGATTCCGCGCGGCCATCGTTCGTCGTCCGCGATATCCAAGTCCCGGCGGTGGTAGTGAATTCTCGGCTGGAGCGCTGAATGTCTTGGTTTAAACGCAGTAAAACCACTGCGGCAGGTTTCGATTGGGCCGGATTCGTCTGGCTGTTTGTATTCTTCTGGTACTTTTCCGGCATTACCCAACTATTGATCCAGCTGACTGGCACCTCCGGCTTTACCGGGTTCCGCCAGGCCTTCGTCATGAGCGCCATCTGGCTGGCGCCGATGTTGCTGTTCCCCCGGCACACCCGTGTCATGGCTGCCGTGATCGGCGTCGTGCTGTGGGCCTGCTCCATGGCGAGCCTGGGCTATTTCTTCATCTATCAGCAGGAATTTTCCCAGAGCGTCATCTTCATCATGTTCGAGTCGAACGTGGCTGAAGCCGGCGAGTACATGACCCAGTACTTTGCCTGGTGGATGGTCCCGGCGTTCCTGGCCCACAGCGCTTTTTCCTGGTTCCTGTGGACACGCCTGCGCCCGGTGTACCTGTCCCGTGGCAAGGCGCTGGTCGCGGCAACAGCCCTCCTGTTCGCCGTGGTCGCCTATCCGCTGATCAAGCAGACCCAGCGCACCGGCAGTTTCGCCGCCGGTTTCGAGAAGTTCGAAACCCGCATCGAACCCGCGGTGCCATGGCAGATGGCCGTGGCCTATCACCGATACCTCGACACCCTGGCCGGAATGCAGGACATGCTGGAAAGCGCCAGCAAGATTCCACCGCTGCACAACCTCAAGGACGCCATGGCCAACACGCCTGCTACCCTGGTACTGGTGATCGGCGAGTCCACCAACCGCCAGCGCATGAGCCTGTACGGCTATCCCCGGCCAACCACGCCGGAACTGGACAAGCTCAAGGATCAACTGGACGTTTTCGACAACGTCATCACCCCGCGCCCCTATACCATTGAGGCGCTGCAGCAGGTCCTGACCTTCGCCGACGAAGAAAACCCCGACCTGTACCTGTCGACGCCATCGCTGGTCAGCATGATGAAACAGGCGGGTTACAAGACGTTCTGGATCACCAACCAACAGACCATGACCAAGCGCAACACCATGCTCACGACCTTCTCTGAACAGGCCGACGAGCAGGTGTACCTGAACAACAACCGCAACCAGAACGCTGCCCAGTACGATGGCGACGTGATCGAGCCGTTCAACAAGGCCCTGGCCGACGGGGCACCGCGCAAACTCATCGTCGTGCACTTGCTCGGCACGCACATGAGCTACCAGTACCGCTACCCGTCGACCTTCGACAAATTCCAGGACCGCGAAGGCGTACCTGCCGGTATTCGCGATGACCAGTTGCCGACGTACAATAGCTACGACAACGCCGTGCTGTACAACGACTTCGTGGTGTCCAGCCTGATCAAGGACTACGCCCGGACCGATCCCAACGGTTTCCTGCTGTACCTGTCCGACCATGGCGAAGACGTGTTCGATTCCGTGGGCCACGCCACCCTGGGGCGCAACGAGAACAAGCCGACTGCACCGATGTACACCATTCCGTTCATGGCCTGGGCTTCGCCGAAATGGCGCGCAGCCCATGACTGGAACCTCGCCGGTGATCTCTCGCGGCCTTACAGCAGCTCGCACCTGATTCACACCTGGGCGGACCTGGCAGGCCTGAGCTTCGACGAACTCGATCGCAGCAAGAGCCTGGTCAGCGACAGCTTCAAGGCCCGGCCATTGATGATCGGCAACCCGTATGAGCGTGAGCAACGGGCGTTGATCGACTTCAGCCTGATGAAGCCCAGGACGCCACCGGCTGTCGTCCAGCAGTAATCCTTTCAGGGGCCGCTTCCGGCCCCTTTTTTCATGCTGGTGAAGTTGATTCCCATTTAACCGAATCGGCGGATAATGCCATTTCGACACTGCTTCATTGATTCATGGACGAAAGGCATCCGACATCTGTAGTGGGAGGCAAACCATGAAACGCACCGCAATGATTCTCGCCGGCCTGATGGCCTTGGGCTCAACCAGCGCTTTTGCCGAAGGTGGAGCCGAACGCATGCGCTATTACTACGAAAGCCTGCGACTGGCCCAGCAAGAAGCCCTCGGCCACCCTATCCAAAGCACCGAACTGCGGGTTCCGGACGATCAAACCGCACAAATGACTGAAACCTACAGACCAAAATGATCCTGGGTCGCACAAGACTGTCGGGCGTCCTGATGGACGCCCTTTTTTTGGCCTGTCGAATCAGAGACTCTTGGTCCAGAACAGCATCCGCCCATGGGCAGGGTCGAACATGCCGGGAGCGAAACCGGCTTTTTCATAGGCCCCCTGGGCCACCGCGTTGCCTTCCAGCACCTCCAGGGTGAGCTTGCAGCAGCCGCGCTGACGGGCAATATCCTCGACCTTTTGCAGCATTTTCTGGCTCAAGCCCAGGCTGCGAAATTTTTTCACCACCGCCACATCGTGCACATTGACCAACGGCCGGCAGGCGAAGGTCGAGAACCCCTCGAAGCAATTGACCAGCCCGGCCGGCTCGCCACCGACAAAGGCCAGCACACTGAAAGCGTGGGGACGCCGGGCAAGCTCTGCCGGAAGTTGCTCCAGTACATTGGCCGGTAATGGCTGGCCGCCCCCCATCGGGTCCTCGGCGTAGTGGTTCAACACCAGACAAATAGCCTCGGCATGCACCGGATTGGTGTAACTGGCCTGAAGCACAAGAATTTCTGCGGAGTCCATTTCCATCCTCGATCACACATGAAGTAGCCCCCAGCATGCAGTCACGCTGAAGTGCCGGCAGACCATAGCGCGAGCACCGTGGTACCGACAATCGCAACCGAGAAAATCTTTGGCGCTCAAGCGCCCCAGATCAACGCCTCCGTCCACCCCAACTCGGCGAAATCCTCGGCCCGCAAGTGCGACTCACCGGCGCAGAAAAACTCGTCGAGTTGCGGTGGCTGGACCGAGGTGCCGCTGAGCATGGCGTGAACCTGGCCGCGGTGATGGATCTGGTGTTCAAACAAGTGGGACAGCAGGCGCAAGCGACTGTCGTGTTGCGGGGTGTCACGGGCGATGGTCACGATTTTGCCGAGGTCGGCGTCACGCATCTGCTCGCAATAGGCGATCAGCCGGCGGTCGACGTGGGCCTGTTCGCCAACCAGGTCCGTTGCCATGAGGCAGGGCTCGTCTTCCTTGAAAAACACCCGGCAATCGGGATGCGGATCGTCGCCGCGCAGTTCGCGCTCCAGGGCGTCCACGTAAAACCAGTCACAGGTGAGGATGTGGTTGAGGGTGGCGCGGATCGTCGGGAAGAAGCTGACCCGGGGTGCGCTCAGTTCCTGCGGGCTCAACTGACGCCAGGCCTTGGCCAGCCGGTGATTGGCCCAGGCGTTCTGATAGGCCATGGTCAGCAAATGGTGCGCCAGGGGCTGATTCATCTTCGCTGCTCCCGATCAAATCCCGATCAAACTTCGGCAAACCGCTGCAGTTGCATTTCCTGCAATCGACTGAGGGTGCGGCGGAACGGGAATTCCAGATAACCCTCGGTGTAAAGCGACGCCATGGGCACTTGCGCTTCAAGGTACAGCGGCACCTTGCGGTCGTAGCATTCGTCCACCAGGGCAATGAACCGTCGCACACCGTCGTCATGCACCGACAACTGCGGCAACTCGCGATCCCCCGCGTCCACCCGCTCGACACCGTCCTCGGTGCCCCGGGCAATGCGCCCGGCGCGTTTCTGTGCGCTGAGGTTGGGCACGTCACTCAACAGAATAGCGCCGTAGGTATCGCACAGGGCGATGAAATCCATGGCGGCGAAGGGTTGCTCGCACAGCGCGGCGTAACGGGTCCAGAGCACGCTCGGGCTGGCCTTGACCACCTCAAGGGTGCGGTAACCGACCTGGATCGATTCGCTCGATACTGACTGGCCGACGCTCAACACCTGGAACACTTCAACCAGCGCGCCAGGCCTGCCGGGCTCGGCCACCCAGTAGCGTTGCGAACCGGCCCCCGGATGCAGGCGATGGTCTTCCCCACCATCCACCGCAATCACCTGCATGTGCTGCTTGATCGCCGCGATGGCGGGCATGAAACGGTCGCGATTGAAGCCGTCGGCGTACAACTGGTCCGGCGGCAGATTGGACGTGCAGACCACTACCACGCCCTGTTCGAACATCACCTGGAACAGGCGCCCGAGAATGATCGCATCGCCGATGTCGTTGACGAACAGTTCGTCGAAACACAGCACCCGCACTTCTTCGGCCAGCTCACGGGCCAGTGCCTTGAGCGGGTCGGCGGTGCCGGTCAGTTGAAACGAGCGCTGGTGCACCCAACCCATGAAGTGGTGAAAGTGCTGGCGCCGCGCCGGTACCCGCAGGCTTTGGTAGAACTGGTCCATCAACCAGGTCTTGCCCCGCCCCACCGGCCCCCACAGGTACACGCCGGAAATGGGCGCGCGGCCTTCGTGCAAGGCCTCGTGGCATTTTTGCAGGGCCCACACGGCATGTTCCTGGGCCTCGTCCTGGACGAAGCCCTTTTGCTCGATGGCATGCTGCCAGGCGCTTAAGGGGGAATCGATAGTCATGGGCGGCAGTATGCCATTGCGCACGGATAACGCGACCAGTGATCGGCGATTTTATGCCGGGAGGAAAAGCGCCTTGACCAATTAGATTACCAGCATCATATTTAATACATGTTTCATATAATCTATTAAGCCTTGTCGTCACCCCTCTGGAGTCATCCCATGCATTACAAAGTTTTCGGTCGTAAAACCGGCTTGCGTGTTTCCGAACTGGCGCTGGGCGCCGGTAACTTCGGTACCGGTTGGGGGCATGGCGCCGAGCGTGACGAAGCCATACGGATTTTTGATGGCTACCTGGAAGCCGGCGGCAACTTCATCGATACCGCCAATGGCTATCAGGGCGGGCAGTCCGAAGCCATGCTCAGCGAATTCATCGCCGCAGAACGGGATCGCCTGGTCATCGCCACCAAATACACCCTGGGGACTACGCCGGCGGCCGGCATTTCCCACACTGGCAACAGCCGCAAGAATATGGTGCGTGCCGTCGAAGAAAGCCTCAAACGGCTGAAGACCGAGCATATCGACCTGTTCTGGGCGCACATGAGTGACGGTGTCACGCCGATGGAAGAGATCCTGCGCGGCTTCGACGATCTGGTCAGTGCCGGCAAGATTCATTATGCCGGGCTGTCGAACTTCCCCGCGTGGCGCATCGCCCGCGCCGACCTGCTGGCCGAGGTGCGTGGCTTTGCGCCGATTGCTGCGATCCAGGTCGAGTACAGCCTCGCCGAACGCAGCGCCGAGCGTGAACAACTGCCGATGGCCGAAGCACTGGGTCTGGCCGCGACCCTGTGGTCGCCGCTGGGTGGCGGCTTCCTGACTGGCAAATATCGCAACAGTGAGGGCGACAATCGCGCGAACAAGCTCGGCGTGCTGATTCACGCCGAAAAAAGCGCCCGGGAAACCGCCCTGCTCGACACCTTGATCGATGTCGCCGCAGAACTGGGCGCCAGCCCGACCCACGTGGCCATCGCCTGGTTGCGGGAAAAGTCCCGGCGCTCGACCACGGCGCTGATTCCGATCCTCGGCTCCCGGACCCGTGAACAGTTGGATGCGACGTTGGGCGCGCTGAATGTGCAGTTGAGCACCGAGCAACTGGCGCGACTGGACGGCGTCAGTGACGTGGCCAAGGGCGTGCCGCACGAATCCATTGCCGGTTCGTCCGCGCGGTTCAGCGGTGGCCAGGTCCTCGATCTGCCGATCGTTCCAGTGGCCTGACACAAATCATAATTGTGGGAGCGGCGGTGCGGCGATCCGACTTGCCCGCTCCCACATTGGGTTTTGTATTACTTATCAACCTTATGTCTGGCCGCATACAGACACAGCATCTCCATCGCCAGCGTCGCCGCCGCCAATGACGTGATTTCCGCGCTGTCATAGGCCGGGGCCACTTCCACCACGTCCATGCCCACCAGGTTGATCCCGCGCAGACCACCGAGAATCTCCAGCGCCTGAACCGTGCTCAAGCCGCCGCACACCGGTGTTCCGGTGCCCGGAGCGAACGCCGGATCGAGGCAGTCGATGTCGAAGGTCAGGTACACCGGGTTGTCGCCGACCCGCGCCCGAATCGCCTCGACAATCGCTTCGCAGCCACGTCGATGCACCTGCCGCGCGTCGAGCACTTGAAAACCCTGGTGATCGTCGTTGGTGGTGCGCAAGCCGATTTGCACCGAGCGCGACGGATCCACCAGTCCTTCTTTGGCTGCGTGCCAGAACATGGTGCCGTGGTCGATGCGCTTGCCCTCTTCGTCCGGCCAGGTGTCACTGTGGGCGTCGAAGTGGATCAGCGACAGCGCCCCGTGCTTGCGAGCATGGGCCTTGAGCAGCGGATAGGTGATGAAATGGTCGCCGCCAAAGGTCAGCATTGCCGTGCCAGCATTGAGGATGTGCTCGGCGTGGGCCTCGATCATTTCCGGCGTCGACTGCGGCGAGCCGTAATCGAAATCGCAATCGCCGTAGTCGATGACCGCCAGGTGATCGAACGGATCAAACGTCCACGGCCAGTGGCGTTCCCAGGCGATGCCGGCAGAGGCTGCACGAATGCCCCGTGGTCCGAAGCGGGCGCCGGGGCGGTTGCTGGTCGCGGTGTCGAACGGCACGCCACTGACCGCCACATCTACGCCGCGCAGGTCGCGACTGTAGCGCCGGCGCATGAAACTGGTGATACCGGCGTAGGTACTTTCGGCGGCCGTGCCGTAAAGGCTGTCACGGGTAAGGGCTTGATCGTTCTGCATCGGGACGTCCATTGAAGGCTCCTTCTCTTTTCTTATTGGCGGCTACGGAAAGTGGTCCACAGGCGGGTGCGCTGGCGCATGTCCTTGAGGTTCATGCTGCGGTCGGCGTACAGCCGCTCCCGCACGTCGGCCAGCGGGTAGATGTCCGGATCGGTGCGCACCGCTTCATCCACCAGCGGCGTGGCGGCCTGGTTGGCGGTGGCGAAGAACAAGGTGTTGGTCAGTGCCGCGACGGACTCGGGGCGCAACATGAACTCGATAAAGGCGCGGGCGGCTTCGGGGTGCGGCGCGTCCTTGGGAATCGCCAGGTTGTCCTGCCACACGAGGGTGCCTTCCCGGGGAATCCGGTAGGCGACTTCATAGGGTTTGTTGGCCTTGCGTGCCTGGTCGGCGGCCATGCTCGCGTCGCCGTTGTAGGTCAGCGCCAGGCACACGCTGCCATTGGCCAGGTCGCTGATCTGCCGCCCGGTGGCAACGTACAGCACATTCGGCTGCAACTGATGCAGCAACGCCTCGGCGGCTGACAGATCATTCTTGTCCGTGCTGTAGGGATCTTTACCCAGGTAATGCAACGCCAGTCCGATTACCTCCTGGGGCGAGTCGAGAATGGCGATGCCGCAGTCTTTCAACTTGCTCGCGTACTCGGGTTTGAACAGCAGGTCCAGGCTGTTGAGCGGCGCATCCGGCAAGCGCTGCCTGAGCGCCTCGACGTTCATGCCCAAACCCAGGGTGCCCCAGGTGTAAGGCACGCCGTAACGGTTGCCCGGATCGACAGCGGCGAGTTTTTCCAGCAAGTCAGGATCGAGGTTGGCGTAACCCTTGAGTCCTTCGTGGGGAATCGGTTTCAACGCCCCGGCCGCAAGCCCCCGGGCCAGTACGCTGGAGGACGGCACCACCACGTCATAACCGCTGCCGCCGGTGAGCAACTTGGTCTCCAGTACTTCCGAAGAGTCGAAGGTGTCATAGCGCACATGGATACCCGTCTCCTGCTCGAACCGTTGCAGGGTTTCGGGGGCCACGTAATCGGCCCAACTGTACAGATTGACCACCTTGTCTTCGGCCTGGGCCGATGCGGCCATGGCAAGGAACAGCGCGGGTAAACACAGCTTGAGCATGGGAGCCATGACGAACACCTGACCAGAGGAAGTGGTGGCAGGATGCGTCGTCGGATACATTGGTAAAATATCAAGTTAATTAACCTGACTTTATGACGGAGTAATGTTTGATGCTCGGCCAACTCCACGATCTGGATCTGCAATTGTTGCGTCTGTTTGTCAGCGTGGTGGAGTGCGGCGGCTTCAGCGCCGCCCAGGGCGAGTTGGGGTTGAGCCAGTCGAGCATCAGCCAGCAAATGGCCAAACTGGAAACCCGCCTGGGCTATCGGCTATGCAGTCGCGGCAAGGGCGGGTTCAGGATCACGCCCAAGGGTGAACAGCTGCTCAGCGCCACCCGTGGATTGTTCCAGTCCATCGAAACCTTCCGTCATCAATCCAACGGCGTGGCCGGGCGCTTGATCGGCGAAGTGCGCCTGGGCCTGTCCGAAGCCCTGGATCAATCGGTGCTGCAACGGGTGGCCGAGGCGATCCGGCGCTTCCGTGAGCGGGACGAGTCCGTGCGCATCGAACTGATCAGCGCCATGCCTGGTGAAATGGAGCGTTTGCTGCTGCAACAGCGGCTGGACCTGGCCATCGGCTATTTCTCGCAAGTGCAAAGCGCGTTTGACTACCGCCAGTTGTTCATTGAAACCCAGCATCTGTATTGCGCCCCCGGCCATCCGCTGTTCACCAACCCGGCCCCAAAGGATCAGGATCTGCAGGCCTGCGACCGGGTCGATCACCCCTACCGTTTCCTGCGCAGCGACGAACCCTTCCAGGGCAAGTTGTGTTCGGCGCGCTCGGAGCAAGTCGAAGGCACCCTCGCCTTCATCCTTTCCGGCAAGCATGTCGGTTACTTGCCCAGCCACTTCGCCCGTGGCTGGGAGGACAAGGGTTTGCTCAGGGCCGTGCGCCGAAGCGACATGAGTTTCGATGTCGCGTTTCATCTGGCCCGGCACCGCGCGCAGGTGGCCGGCGAGGCGCAGAAGGCGTTCGAAGAGGATCTGCTCGCAGCGTTTGCCTGAAATCGCCTTGGTCTACGCTGTAACAATACCGGACACAAACATGCAAAAATGCACAGACAACCTGCACTTATCCGGGTTGTACAAGGCAAATTTGCGCTGATACGATCCGCCATCGCTCGCGCGCGAGCATCTCGATAAAGAACAATAAAAGCAGGGAGTTAGTGATGACTGCTCAGGTTTTTTCTCCCGGGACCCAGTCCATGGATGCCATGCAAAACGAAGTGCTGGCCGAGGTTCGCAACCACATTGGTCACCTGACCCTCAACCGCCCCGCCGGCCTCAATGCCCTCACCCTGGACATGGTGCGCAATCTGCACCGCCAGCTCGACGCCTGGGCCCAGGATCCGCACGTCCATGCCGTGGTCTTGCGCGGTGCCGGGGAAAAAGCCTTCTGCGCCGGCGGCGACATTCGCTCGCTGCATGACAGTTTCAAAAGCGGCGACACCCTGCACGAAGATTTCTTCGTCGAGGAATACGCCCTCGACCTCGCGATCCACCACTACCGCAAACCGGTGCTGGCCCTGATGGACGGTTTTGTCCTCGGCGGCGGCATGGGCCTGGTGCAAGGCGCAGACCTGCGCGTGGTCACCGAGAAAAGCCGCCTGGCCATGCCGGAAGTCGGCATCGGCTACTTCCCTGACGTCGGCGGCAGTTACTTCCTGCCACGCATCCCCGGTGAACTGGGGATTTACCTCGGCGTCAGCGGCGTACAGATTCGCGCCGCCGATGCGCTGTATTGCGGGCTGGCCGACTGGTACCTCGAAAGCGACAAGCTGGGCACGCTGGACGAAAAACTCGATCAGCTCGAATGGCACGACACGCCGCTCAAGGACCTGCAAGGCCTGCTGGCGAGATACGCCGTGCAGCAACTGCCCGATGCACCATTGGCGGCTTTGCGCCCGGCCATCGACCACTTCTTCGCCCAAGCCGACGTGCCGAGTATTGTGGAGCAACTGCGTCAGGTAACGGTCGCCGACAGCCATGAGTGGGCCGTCACCACCGCCAACCTGCTGGAAACCCGCTCGCCGCTGGCCATGGCCGTGACCCTGGAAATGCTCCGTCGCGGACGCGAGCTGCCGCTGGAACAATGTTTTGCCCTGGAGCTGCACCTGGACCGCCAGTGGTTCGAGCGCGGCGACCTGATCGAAGGCGTGCGCGCCTTGCTGATCGACAAAGACAAGACACCGCACTGGAACCCGCCCACCCTCCAGGCGCTAGACGCCGAACACGTGGCGAGCTTCTTCAGCGAGTTTGACCAGAGCGAGAGCTGAACCATGCACGATATCGAATTGAGCGAAGAGCAAGTCATGATCCGCGACATGGCCCGGGATTTTGCCCGCGGCGAAATCGCACCCCATGCCCAGGCCTGGGAAAAGGCCGGCTGGATCGATGACGGTCTGGTGGCGAAGATGGGCGAACTGGGCCTGCTGGGCATGGTGGTCCCCGAAGAATGGGGTGGCACCTATGTCGACTACGTGGCCTACGCACTGGCGGTGGAAGAGATTTCCGCCGGCGACGGTGCTACCGGCGCCTTCATGAGCATCCACAACTCCGTGGGCTGCGGGCCGGTGATGAACTACGGCAGCGAAGAACAGAAACAGACCTGGCTGGCGGACCTTGCCAGCGGGAAGGTCATCGGCTGCTTTTGCCTGACCGAACCCCAGGCCGGTTCCGAGGCGCACAACCTGCGCACCCGCGCTGAACTGCGCGACGGCCAGTGGGTGATCAACGGCGCCAAGCAGTTCGTCAGCAACGGCAAACGCGCCAAGCTGGCGATTGTGTTTGCCGTGACCGATCCGGACCTGGGCAAACGTGGCATCTCGGCGTTCCTGGTACCGACCGACACTGCCGGTTTTATCGTTGATCGCACTGAACACAAGATGGGCATCCGGGCGTCCGACACCTGCGCGGTGACCCTGAACAACT
Source organism: Pseudomonas monachiensis (assembly GCF_047345015.1). NCBI lineage: Bacteria > Pseudomonadati > Pseudomonadota > Gammaproteobacteria > Pseudomonadales > Pseudomonadaceae > Pseudomonas > Pseudomonas monachiensis. The sequence continues at coordinate 2,823,886 of NZ_CP178857.1, read as the reverse complement.
GCACCATCCCCGAAGCCAATCTGCTGGGCGAACGCGGCAAGGGCCTGGCCATCGCCTTGTCCAACCTCGAAGGCGGCCGCATCGGCATCGCCGCCCAGGCGCTGGGCATCGCCCGCGCGGCGTTCGAAGCGGCACTGGCTTATTCCCGTGATCGTGTGCAGTTTGGCAAGACGATCAACGAGCACCAGAGCATCGCCAATTTGCTGGCCGACATGCACATGCAGTTGAACGCCGCTCGACTGCTGATCCTGCACGCCGCACGCCTGCGCACGGCCGGCAAACCCTGCCTGTCGGAGGCATCACAAGCCAAGCTGTTTGCCTCGGAAATGGCGGAAAAGGTCTGCTCGTCCGCCATTCAGATTCATGGCGGCTATGGCTATCTGGAAGACTATCCGGTGGAGAAGTACTACCGGGATGCGCGGATTACGCAGATCTACGAAGGGTCGAGCGAGATTCAGCGGATGGTGATTGCCCGCGAACTGAAAAACTACCTGGTGTAAAAGCAAAAGATCGCAGCCTTCGGCAGCTCCTACAGAGTTTTGCATACACCTGTAGGAGCTGCCGAAGGCTGCGATCTTTTGATGCAACCCTATTACTTGCCTTGGAACTCAGCCTCACGCTTGGCAATAAACGCCGCCATCCCTTCCTTCTGATCCTGCGTCGCAAACGCCGCATGGAACACCCGGCGCTCAAAGCGCACGCCTTCGGCCAGGCTCACTTCAAAGGCACGGTTGACACTTTCCTTGACCATCATCGCAATCGGCAACGACTTTTTGGCGATCAGCGCCGCGACTTTCAGCGCTTCGTCCAGCAGCTCATCACTCGGCACGATCCGCGCCACAATCCCGCAACGCTCCGCTTCCACGGCATCGATCAGACGACCGCTCAGGCACATTTCCATGGCCTTGGCCTTGCCCACCGCACGGGTCAGGCGTTGGGTGCCGCCCATGCCCGGCAACACACCGAGGTTGATTTCCGGCTGACCGAACCGGGCGTTGTCGCCGGCCAGAATGAAGTCGCACATCAACGCCAGCTCACAGCCGCCGCCCAAAGCAAAACCGTTGACCGCCGCGATGATCGGCTTGCGGCGGTTGGCCACGCGATCGCTGTCGCTGAACAGGTCGTCGATGTAGATCTGCGGATAGGTCAGCTCGGCCATTTCCTTGATGTCGGCACCGGCGGCGAAGGCTTTTTTTGAACCGGTCAGGACGATGCAGCCGATGTTCGAGTCCGCCTCGAAGCCATCGAGGGCCTGGTTCAGTTCGCTGACGATCTGCGCGTTCAACGCGTTCAGCGCCTGTGGACGGTTGAGGGTGATCAGGCCAACGCGGCCGTGGGTTTCCAGCAAAATCGTTTCGTAGTTCACAGATTCTCTCCTTCTTATAAATTGCGCGAAATGACCATGCGCTGAATATCGCTGGTGCCTTCGTAGATCTGGCAGACCCGCACGTCGCGGTAGATCCGCTCCAGCGGGAAATCGTTGAGGTAACCGTAACCGCCCAGGGTTTGCAGCGCCGAGGAGCATACCTTCTCGGCCATTTCCGAGGCGAACAGTTTGGCCATCGACGCTTCGACCAGGGCCGGTTTGCCGCTGTCGCGCAGGGCGGCGGCGTAGTGAACCATTTGCCGCGCCACGGCGATCTGGGTCGCCATGTCCGCCAGGCGAAAGGCCACGGCCTGGTGCTCGATGATCGGCTTGCCGAAGCTCTGGCGCTCACGGGCGTAGTCGCGCGCCGCTTCGAAGGCGGCACGGGCCATGCCCACCGATTGCGAAGCGATGCCGACGCGACCGCCTTCAAGGTTGGCCAAGGCAATCCTGTAGCCTTCGCCCTCCTCGCCCAAACGGTTGGCCACCGGCACCTTCACGTCTTCGAAGAGGATCTGGCAGGTGTCGGACGCATGCTGGCCGAGCTTGTCTTCGACCCGCGCAACGGTGTAGCCCGGCGAATCGGTCGGCACGATAAAAGCGCTGATGCCGCGTTTGCCCGCGCTCGGATCGGTCACCGCAAACACGATCACCACCCCGGCATTCTGCCCGGAGGTGATGAACTGCTTGCAGCCGTTGAGCACATAGTGATCGCCTTCCAGGCGCGCACGGGTTTTCAGGCCGCTGGCGTCAGAACCGGCCTGGGGTTCGGTCAGGGCGAAAGCGCCGAGCATCGCACCGCTGGCCAGCGGTTTGAGGAAGCGTTCTTTCTGCTCATCGGTGCCGTAGTTGAGGATCGGCACACAGCCCACGGAGTTGTGCACGCTCATGATGGTCGAGCAGGCACCATCGCCGGCGGCGATTTCTTCCAGCGCCATGGCGTAGGCCAGGTAACCGGTGTCGCATCCGCCCCACTGCTCCGGCACCAGCATGCCGAAGAAGCCCAGCCCGGCCATCTCGCCAATGGCTTCCTTGGGAAAGCGATGCTCACGGTCCCACTCGGCGGCGAACGGTTTGAGCCGTTCCTGGGCAAAATCCCGGGCCATGTCGCGGATTTGTTGTTGGTCGTCATTGGGGATCATGCCAAGTCCTTAAAAATAAATTGCCCCCTGTAGGAGCTGGCGAAGCCTGCGATCTTTTGATTTTTGGCAGTCTTGAAATCGCTAAAAAATCAAGGTCAAAAGATCGCAGCCTGCGGCAGCTCCTACAGGTCTTAATACAGGCATTCCACGGCCATGGCCGTCGCTTCACCGCCGCCGATACAAATCGCCGCAACGCCGCGTTTCAGGCCTTTCTGGCGCAGGGCCGAAAGCAGGGTCACCAGAATCCGCGCACCGGAAGCCCCGATCGGGTGACCGAGGGCGCAAGCGCCGCCGTGCACATTGAGCTTCTCGTGGGGGATCTCCAGATGAGTCATCGCGGCCATGCCGACCACGGCGAAGGCTTCGTTGACTTCCACCAGATCGACGTCATTGAGCGACCAGCCGGTTTTCTTCATCAATTTCTTGATTGCACCGATTGGCGCCACCGGGAACAGGCCCGGGGTGTCGGCGAACGCAGCGTGGCCATGAATCACCGCCAGCGGCTTCAGGCCTTGCTTCTGTGCCTGGGACTGGCGCATCAGCACCAATGCCGCCGCACCGTCGGAGATCGAACTGGAGTTGGCCGCCGTCACTGTACCGCCTTCGCGGAACGCCGGTTTCAACGAAGCGATCTTGTCCAGCCGGGCTTTTGGCGGCTGCTCGTCATTGCTGATCACCACCTGCTCTTTGCCGACCATCACCGTCAGCGGGACGATTTCATCCTTGAAGCTGCCGTCCTTGATCGCCTGCTGCGCGCGGGTGGTCGAGGCAATGGCGAAGGCGTCCTGGGCTTCACGGCTGAAACTGTTGGTTTCGGCGCACTCTTCGGCGAAAGTTCCCATCAGGCGGCCTTTGTCGTAGGCGTCTTCGAGGCCGTCGAGGAACATCGAGTCCTGCACCCGGCCATGGCCCATGCGGTAGCCGGCACGGGCGCGGTCCAGCAGGTAAGGCGCGTTGGACATGCTTTCCATGCCACCGGCGACCACCACATCGGCACTGCCCGCCACCAGCATGTCATGGGCCAGGATCGCCGCTTCCATGCCGGAACCGCACATCTTGTTCAGGGTGGTGCAGCGAGTCGATTTATCCAGCCCCGCACCCAGCGCCGCCTGACGCGCAGGGGCCTGGCCAAGGCCGGCCGGCAGTACGCAACCGAACAACACCTCGTCGACGGCATCACTGGCAACACCGGCACGTTCGACGGCGGCCTTGATGGCGGCCGCACCGAGTTGCGGCGCGGTCAGGCTTTTCAGCTCGCCCTGGAAACCGCCCATCGGGGTGCGGACGGCGCTGACGATAACAATTGGATCGTTGGACATTGTCATGACAAATCCTCCTTACTTGGCGGCCATGCGCAAGGCTCCGTCGAGACGGATCACCTCGCCATTGAGCATGCTGTTTTCAATAATATGCTTGACCAGCCCGGCATACTCGCCCGGTTTGCCCAAGCGCGGCGGGAATGGCACGCCAGCGGCCAGGGAATCACGGACTTCCTGGGTCATGCCGGCCATCATCGGCGTCTCGAAAATGCCGGGGGCGATCGTCATGACACGGATGCCGAAACGCGCCAGTTCACGGGCCGCCGGCAAGGTCAGGCTGACAATCGCACCCTTGGACGCCGAGTAGGCCGCCTGGCCGATCTGGCCGTCGTAAGCAGCCGCAGACGCGGTGTTGATGATCACGCCGCGCTCGCCGTCGGCATCCGCTTCGGTCTCGGCAATCGCCGCTGCCGCAAGGCGCAGCATGTTGAAGCTGCCGATCAGGTTGACGTTGATCACCTGGCTGAAACTGGACAGCGCATGCGGGCCGTTTTTGCCGAGGATCTTCTCCCCGCGCACGATACCGGCACAGTTGACCAGGCCGTTGAGGCCACCGAAGGCTTTGACCGTGGCTTGAACCGCTGCTTCGGCCGCCGCTTCGTTGCTGATGTCGGCGACAACACTCTGCGCACCAAGGCGCTGGGCCTGGGCCGCAACGGCTTCGGCGTTCAGGTCCACCAGCATCACTTTCGCGCCAGCGGCGACCAGCACCTCGGCCGTCGCTGCACCGAGGCCGGAAGCGCCACCGGTAACGATAAAAATCTTGTTCTCGATCTGCATCATTGTTTCCCTGGATTCAAGCTGGAAGGTTCTTCGCCGCAGCCTCTTGAGCCTTGGCGATTTCCTGGTTGCGCAAGATAAAGCGCTGCAATTTGCCGCTTGGGGTTTTCGGCAATTCGCTGACAAATTCGATTTCGCGGGGGTACGAGTGCGCCGCCAGACGCTTGCGCACGTGCTGGCGCAGCTCTTCGGCCAGCTCGGGGGCGGCGCGGTATTGCGCGCTGAGCACGACGAACGCCTTGACCAGTTCGGTGCGCTCCGGATCGGGCTTGCCGACCACGGCGGCCTCGACCACGGCCGGGTGTTCGATCAGCGCACTTTCCACGTCGAACGGGCCAACCCGGTAGCCGGAGGTGGTGATCACGTCATCACTGCGACCGACGAAGCTGATGCTGCCGTCCGGGTTCCACTCGACGGTGTCGCCACTCAGGTAATAGTTGCCGACAAAGGCCTTGGTCGGCCCGCCTTCGTAGCCGGCGAACCAGCACATCGGCGATTGGCTGCGGTCGATCGCCAGGATGCCCGGCTGCCCGATACCCAGCTCCTTGTACTGGTCGTCCAGTACCACGATGCGGTGGCCCGGCGAGGCAAAACCGGCGGCGCCCATGTGAATCGGGTGCTCAAGGCCGTGGTGGTTGCACAGCACCATGCCCAGTTCGGTCTGGCCGTAGTGGTCGTGGATGACCACGTCGAGGTTGTCGGCGAACCAGCGGATCACTTCCGGGTTCAGCGGCTCGCCGGCGCTGCTGACGATACGCAGCTTGCCCTTGATCGACTTGGCGAATTCATCGCCGCCGGCAATCAGCAAGCGGTAGGCCGTCGGCGAGCCCGTGAGGTTGCTGATCCCGTACTTGTTGATGACCCGGCAGGTGCTTTCGAGGGTGAACGGGCCATCGTAAAAGGTGATCGGATGGCCCATGGACATCGGCCCCGTGACACCGAAATAAATGCCGTAGGCCCAACCCGGGTCGGCGACGTTCCAGAAGGCGTCTTCCGGGCGCAGATCCACCGCGTCGCGGGTGTAGCTCTGGAATGCAACGATGGCCTTGAGCGGCACCGACAACGCTTTCGACGGGCCGGTGGTGCCCGAGGTGAACATCAGCAGGAACGGATCTTCGCCGGTCAGCAGCACCGGTTCACAGTCGGCGGAGTAGTTGGCCAGTTCGGCCCAGAAACTGAAATCGCCATGCACCAGGCCCTGCCCTTTGGCACCGGTGACGGTCACGATGGTCGGGCAATCGGCGACTTCGGCGAGTTTCGGCCGGTTCACTGCATCGGTCACCACCACTTTGGCGCCAGAGCAGCCCAGGCGGTGCTCGATGGCCTTGGGGCCGAATGCGGTAAACAGCGGTTGATACACCGCACCAATGCGCCAGGTGGCGAACACGGTGATCAACAGTTCGATATTGCGCGGCAACAGGCCGGCGACCTTGTCGCCTTTCTTCACGCCCTGGGCCAGCAGGTAGTTGGCGAAACGCGCGGCCTTGTCCTGCAAGTCGGTGAAGGTGTACGTCGCACCGGTGCCGTCGCGTCCTTCCCAGAACAGCGCGATGCGACCCGGCAAGGCATGCCGGTCACAGCATTCGACACAGGCGTTGAGGGCCGTCAGATCGCCCGCGAGCGCGGCATCGACGGTGTGCTGATAATTGAACTGAGAAGTAGCAGACAAGTAATCGCGCATTGCCAGAATCCCACTGTGTTTTTTATTAGGTTGGGGGGAACCGTAATCAACAGGGAAATACTCGCTCTGCGCGGGTTACCGGGCAATGGTCAAAGTTATCAAGTTGTCTGACTGCTTTGGCCAAAGCCCGCAGGTCATCAGGAAGTGAAGCGCACCCCGGGTTTGGCCCGCTCGTCCACGGTCAGCTCGAACACATCCGGCCGGGCGTAGTGGCCGACCACGTCGTAGTCGTAGCGGGCGCGTACCAGGTCGTCGGTGTCGATCTGTGCGGTGAGTAGCCCGGCACTGTCGCGCAACGGTCCGGCAAGAATGTCGCCCATGGGGCCTACGATTACACTGCCACCGGCAATCAACGGCCGATCCGCCGGCCAGTTGGCGATATCCAGGCCCAAGGCCTGGGGCGATGCCTGGATCTGGCAGGCGCTGACCACGAAGCAGCGCCCTTCATGGGCAATGTGGCGCATGCTGACCTGCCACATATCCCGCTCGTCCACGGTGGGCGCGCACCACACCTCCACACCCTTGGCGTACATCGCCGTGCGCAGCAGCGGCATCATGTTTTCCCAACACACCAGCGCCCCCACGCGCCCGACCTGGCTGTCGATCACCGGCAAGGTCGAGCCATCGCCCTTGCCCCAGATCAGCCGCTCGGTGCCGGTGGGCATCAGCTTGCGGTGTTTGGCCACCAGCCCGGCCTGCGGATCGAAGTACAGCGCGGTGCAGTACAAGGTGCTGCCGGCGCGCTCGATCACGCCGATCACCAGATTGGCTGCGGTGCGTGCGGACAGCGCCGCCAGCGCCTCGGTTTCCACGCCGGGTACATCAATGGCATTGGCAAAATAGCGGGCAAAGGCTTCGCGCCCTTGCGGCAGGCGATAGCCCAATTGCGTACCAAAGCCCTCGCCCTTGGGATAACCGCCCAGCAGCGCTTCCGGCATCACCACCAACCCGGCGCCGGATTCGATGATTGCGTTTTCATAGGACAGGATCTGTTCCAGGGTTTCAGCCTTGCCGCCGGGCAAGGCGCCGATCTGCAGCGCCGCAACGATTGATTTGGGCATCTTGGAAACTCCATTCGCATCAGGTGTTGCTCATTCTCCGGCGCCAGGCAATCATCAATAAAGACCGATTCAATGCTGAATGATATGAACCAAATGAATATCACCGACGTCGACCTCAACCTGCTCAAAGTCTTCGAGGCGCTGCACGAAGAGTCCAGCGCCAGCCGTGCCGCCTTGCGCCTGGGCGTGACGCAATCGGCCGTCAGCGCGGCCTTGCGTCGCTTGCGCGAGCTGTATGGCGATCAGCTATTCGTACGCACCGGACGCGGCCTGGCCCCCTCGCTCAAGGCCAATCAGCTCAAACCGGTGGTCAGCGATGCCCTGAACAAATGCCGGCAGAGCCTGGCGATGGTCGACCCGGCTGCGCAACAGTACGAAGGTCGTTCGGTCACCGTGGGAATGTCGGATGATTTCGAGATTGCCTACGGCCGGCGGCTGATCGAAGAGATCGCCCGTAGTGCACCGAAACTGCGGCTGATTTTCCGCCAGACCCACAGCCAGATCGTCGCCCAGGCGTTGATGGAGCGCAGCATTGACCTGGCGATTAGCGCGGGCGGGTTTGCCGAGCGGCTGCTCAGCCGTCAGGTGCTGGGGGAAGGTGGTTATCTGTGCCTGGCGGACCCGTCGAGCCTGGTCGAGGGTCAGCAGAGCATCGGTCTTGAGGAGTTTGTGGCACGCGAACACATTCTGGTGTCGTCCGGCGGTTTTATCGGGATTACCGACGAGGGTTTGGCGGCGCTGGGGCTCAGTCGACGGGTGTGCGCCTCGACCACGCATTTTGCCGCGTTGCCCCATTTGCTCAAAGGCAGCCGGGCGGTGGCGACCATTCCGGCCCATGCCGCCCAAAGCATCGCTACGCTCTGCGGGCTGGCGCTGCTGCCCTGCCCCCTGGCCTTGCCGCGCTACCCGATCGAACTGGGCTGGCGGACCAGCACCCAGCTCGACCCGGTGCTATTGAAAGTGCGCGAGGCGATCGTCGCGAGCTTCGCCTGACGACCGATGTTATTTGTTGGCCGCCATCAGGCGATTGACTTCACTGCGCACCATGTTGGCGTATTCCGGTGGCGACATGCCATCCAACTCGGCGCGCACCCATTCGGCCCACTTGCCTTTGCGCTTGGCCCGTTCGCCGAACAACCGCGCGGCCTCACCCTTGGCCTTGCCCAGGTTGTTTTGCCAGAGTTCGAACAGACGGGATTTCTCGTCTTCAAGCGCAGCGCGCTCGGCGAGGGGTTTGTCGGCCAGATTGAAGCTCATGGGAATTTCCTGCTGCGTAAAATAGGCGACATCTTACACTGTAGGACGAAAGGTCCTGCGCCGGTTTTTCAGCAAGATGACCTCCCCGGGCAAAATAGCTGCAACTTTTCCGACGACGGCAGACTCCATTGTTCACTGTCCACTTACCTGCAAGGAGTACTTCAATGGCCCGCAAAACCGCCGCGCAAGCCGCCGAAGATCAAATCAAGGATCAAGCCTTCAGCGAACTTCAAACGCTGATCGAAGAATCGGAAAAACTGCTGAAAAGCAGCGCCTCGCTGGTCGGGGAAGAAGCGGAGACCCTTCGTGGACAGATCGCCCTGAAACTCCAGCAGGCCAGGGATTCGGTGAGCAGCGTGCGCGAGCGCACCCTGCCCGCGGTCGAGGCCACTGAAACCTATATCGGCGGGCATCCATGGCAAACCGTGGCGATTTCCGCCGGGTTTGGTTTGGTGGTGGGATTGTTGTTGGGGCGTCGATAAACACTGGCAAACACTGAACCCTGTGGGAGCGGGCTTGCTCCCACAGGGGGTTGCGGCGTATCTAAAGGATCACTCCCCCGCCAATTCCCGAAGATTCGCCAGCGTCCGGGCATCCAGTTCAATGCCATTGACCTGCGACTTCGCGCGCTGATGATGACGCCGATCCCCCGGCAAACGCTTCAGGCCGACCCCGTGCATTTGCCGCACCAGTTCCTGGCTGCGCTCGGCAAAACTCTGCCCCGCCGCTTTGCCCGGATCGATCACGATAAGCAATTGGCCAGTCCAGGGTGTCTTGGCGCCAGGGTGGTTCTTCCAGTCGAACTCGAAGGAAAAATTGCCGCCGGTCAGTGCCGCCGCGAGCAACTCAACCATCATCGACAACGCCGAGCCCTTGTGCCCGCCGAAAGGCAGCAACGCACCGCCGTCGAGAATCGCCTTCGGGTCCGTGGTCGGCTGGCCGAGGCTGTCCACGCCCATCCCTTCCGGCAAGCGCTCACCCTCGCGGGCGGCAATTTGCACATCGCCGTGGGCAATGGCGCTGGTGGCCAGGTCGAAGACAATCGGCGAGCCATCGGCCCGCGGCGCAGCGAAGGCAATCGGGTTGGTGCCGAACAGCGGCCGGTCGGCACCGTGGGGTACCACGCAGGTCATGCTGTTGACCACGCTCAATGCCACCAGGCCTTCATCGGCGAAGGGTTCGACATCCGGCCACAAGGCCGCGAAATGGTGTGAGTTACGGATCGCCAGCGCCGCGATGCCGGCACTTCGGGCCTTTTGCACCAGTAGTTCGCGTGCCGCCGCCAGGGCCGGTTGCGCAAAACCGTTGTTGGCGTCGACCCGCACAAACCCAGAAGCCACATCTTCGACCACCGGAACCGCCTGGCCATTGACCCAGCCGCTTTGCAGCGTCGAAACATAACCTGGAATCCGGAATACCCCGTGACTGTGCGCGCCGTCGCGTTCGGCCCCGGCGCAGTTTTGCGCCAGCACCCGGGCAACGTCGGCCGAGGTGCCGTGACGCAAAAAAATCTTCTCCAGCAAAGCGCTCAGCGCATCGAATGAAAGGTGGGACGGGACAGCGGTAGAGGCGTGATCGTGTGGCGCAGACATCTGAAGCTCCAGACTGATTATTGGAGGGAACAACAGCGTACAAAGACCCGCCGATTAACAACGCGCGGCGAGCGACCTGTCAACCTTTCGCTCTGGGTCGATCAGAGATATCCCTCTCACGAATGCCCAGGCCCCGTGCGTTATCTATTTACCACCCGTGCCAGCGCACCGGCTTTTAGTGTCGAAGCTCAATCCACAGGCGCCTGTGAGTGGCACCTTGAACGAGACTCGACGATGTCTACACCCGTAACTCCGCTGTTTTTCCCCGAGGCGCTGACATTGCGCGGACGCTGGAAAGAACTTGGCAAAACCCATGGACTGACGCAAAAGGACTTCGAATGGTTCAGCCATATCGAACTGGCCACCCAGGCACTGCGCGATAAGCAGACGCCGCCCATGCTGGTGAAGAACGTGCTGCTGAAAATCCCGGGGCTGGAGCCCGTGGTGCTGGCCGGCAGCTTTGTGTTGACCGCGACACCCGATGACAATGGCCTGATTCTCTACACCCCGTACGCCGGGATAAAAAAGTTCGCCAACCGTACGGCCCTGACCGACCATCTGGTGACGCAACTCAAGGCCGCCAGTGAAGACGACGACCTGCTGGCCTTCATGGCGGTGTCTCAACGCAAGGCCGTGGTGGACGCCGGCGAAATCGTGTTGGACTTTCAACCCATCGACGACGACGTGTTCGAAGACCAGCGCAAGACCCTCTCCACCCATCAGCAACTCAACGACCAGGCCCTGCTCGACGAATTGAAAGTGCTGCCGTCCCTGACCTCGCTGCTCGACACATTGCTGAATCAGAAGCTGGCGGCGTCCTTTCCCGGTCTGGATCAGAGCCAGACCCAAGTGAACTTCTACCAGGCAACAACGCCAGAGAATGCTGACGAAAGCCATCCGGCGCGACGCTGGGTCAACTCCCTTTCCTTGAGTGAGGCCGTCCTCCTGCATTATCGCCATCAGCTTTGGCCGGCCGGACAGTCCCACGAATTTTTGCATCCGGAAAAGTCCCCGGCAAACGCCGACCAGCCACTGTGGGAAGCCGCAGTCACGACAATCTCGCGCCAACTGATCAGCCTGCTGGTCGGGCAGCTCGAAGGCTTCTGGGCTGCACCGAGCGCCGACGGCGCATCCCGTCGAGAGTTCTTCGGCCAGGCCATCGCCGATCAGGCGCGAGTGCAACTGCTGCTCAAGCGCGAAGCCGAGATCATCACCCCGGAGCAAAGCCAGGATTTGCACGCGTTGATCTCTACGGCCAGCCGGACGAACCAGGCAATGACGGTCGAAACCGTTCGCCTGTGGGAGTACAAGGCCAATTATGTGGAGCTGGCCGGCTCACTGATGGTCAGCACCGGCAATGCGTTTCTCTACACGCCCACCGCAGGCCTGCAGGTACTCAAGGACTATAAGGACTTGTGCGATACGGTGCGCAGCAAGTTCAGCGCTGCCGGTCACGAGGATGAACTCTATGGCCTGCTGAGCCTGGACGAGCGTCAGCGTTTCATTGGCTTTGACCAGCCGAATGTGACCGGGGAAGCAATTTCCGGCGAGATCTTCCCCAAGCTCTTCGACGGGATCATCGGCAAGCAACGGCAGAACATGCAATATGCCCTGCAGGTGTTCCGTCACAGTGACGGCACCGTGGACATCCACGCCCTGTTCGACAAAGCGCTGGATATCCGCTCGATGATCAACGAGCGCCTGCTGACGCTGGCTACCGACGGGCGCTGGAGCACGCGGCCCGTGCTATCCGGTGATCAGCATCCCTCCACGGTGCTGGCCCACACGGCGGCCACTTTCGCCAAGTCCTTCAACGACATCGAGACACCGTTCAAGACGGATTTCGCAGCACAACCGGTCGCTGCTCTGGCCCTGCAACGGGTCTATCTGGAAAACATGAAACCCCGCCTGGCCCATGCACTATCCGTTGGCCTGCGTGGCGAGGCCAATATGCGAGTGCTCGGCGCGACACTGCGGGATGCGGATCGGGCCATTGTCGAAACGGTATTCAATCCGGACCGGGCCGACCGGCAGAACCGTCCGGCCCTCAACGGCTTCCGACCCGATGCCTACTCATTGACACTGGAGTGCTCCGGTCAGCGCGATGTCCTGCCCCTGGCCCATTGTCTGCTTTTGACCGAGCGTGGCGGACTCGACCCCTCGCATTCCGGCCGGACAATCCTTTGGACACCCGCCGAGGGCCTGGAAGTCTTTGACAACATCAGTCGCGCAAGGCTGGAGCTGAACAGACGCCTGCTCGAACCGCAACAACGCCTGGCGCTGCTGGAAAACCTGACCCCGGCCCAACGCTTCCTTCACCAACGCTACTCACTGGGACCGTTGCGGCTGATCGAAGGGTCTGTATTGGAACGGGTCGCGCAATCATCCATCGAGCACTTTCTGGCTCGCTGCGAACACGTACGCATTTTCAAGCTGAGCGACACAAAGCGCAAAAAAGCCCTTAAAGACCTGACCACAACGGTGCTTGACACCAACCTGCAACGAGCCAGGTCGATTGCCCTGGCGATCGGCCAGCAGCAATCCCTGCCCGCCTGGCTGGGAATGGCTCCGCTGCAAGACCTGCGACTGCACCTTGAACTGCTGGAGCAATACCGCAACAGCGTTGTTGAGGACAAAGACTATTTGCACGGGATCAAACCCCTCAAGTCGTATGTGCATGAAACACTGAAATCGTTGCTCGCCGACCGCTTCCCGGCAACAACACTGGACCCCGACAAAATTCAAATCACCCCGGACCTGGCGTTGGTCGGCCCTGCCCGGAGCCTCACCGAGTTCGCCTTGCACCACGTCAACATTACGCAAGGCACCGGGTTCAAGGTCGGGTCGGCAACCACGCAAACCCTGCCCGCGGGGCTGGACCAGGCGGCTGTTCGCCAGTTGCTGCTATTACTGAAAATTGCGCAGAACTACGCCAAACATGTCACCGACAACTTGTCGAACAATGCGGCGGACGTGGAACAACGGATCCTGCGCTTCGTCAAGCAACTGCCCTGGCAATTGCTGCAACACGCACACGAACTGAAACTGCAGCAACGGCTGTCCGACAGCGCTTTCGATTTGCTTCGGCAAGTATTCGACATGCCGGACGCCATCGCCCGGGCTACCGTAGAAGGTGCGCACGCCATTGCCCGACCACTGGAACTGATCAAGACAACCGGTGCCGCCGCCGTCAAGGCACTGGGCCTGTACCTGATCGGTCCCGGCGAAGGCAAGGCAGGCCCGCAAATCCTCTATGCCCCTTACCACCCCAGTGGCTCACCGTTCGTTGAGTTCGACAATGAGGCCAGCGTTGTCGCGGCGCTCAACACACCGGGGCCATTGCAGGAGATGCTGCTTCGTCGCCTGCCGACCAGTCAGCAAACAGTGTTTCGCAACCTGCTCAAATCCACCGTTGGCCAGTCGAGCGAAATCACCCTGGCGTCCAGCCCCATCAATGGCAACCTGCTGACCCACTTGTTCCATGACAACACCAGGCTGCTGGAGAAGATGCTCGGCAGCCAGGCAAACGCAACCGCTCAGTCTGACTGGGAGGCTGTCAAACATCTGTTCAGCTCCGGCATAGAGCGCATTTCAGGCCTGCTGCCGGGCAAACTCGCGTATGTGCAGTTTCTTTGGAGGGCCTACAAGGACGCCAAAAACTCAGCCGAAGCCCTACAGGACCATCACTGGACGACCGCCTTGCGCGAGTTTATTGCCGGCGCGGCACAAATCGTGTCATTGGGCCGCTTGTCGCTTGAAGGGTGGGCCGAAAGCGCCCAGGCAACCAGCGAAGCCGCTGCTCAACCGGCCGTCCCCGCCGTGATCGCGCAACCCTGGTCGCAAGTCCGGTCGACAGCGCAACTGCGTACCCGGCTGCGACGGTTCGAAACCACCACCGAACTCAAGGACCTGACGAAAAGCAGCACCGACGGCACCTATCTGGAAGCGGGCAGCAAGAAAACCTTCGCCGCCATTGCCGGCAAAGTGTACGGCGTGAACAAGACCGGAGCGGTCTGGCGAATGGTCAAAGGCGAGCAAGAAGGCCCGGTGTTGCTGGCTACACCCGGCAAGCAACTGGTCATCGACCCGGATGCCCACACCGTTCACTTCGGCAAAGCCGTCTCGAAAATGCGCAATCAGTATGTCAACGCCTATGTTGCCAGGGAGGTGCTGAACATCGAGGCCCGGGGAATGGAGGAGATCCGCGCAAGACATCCCGAAAAAGCCCGCATGATCGTGCAGGCCATCGACATGGCTCGCTATTACGCGTTCAACAGCCTGCACAACCTGGTGCAACTCAGGGAACTCGTCCCGGGCACACGGCTCGATACCTTCCTCAAACAGTTCTTTGATGTTGACCTGATCGACAAAGCACTGCTCGACAAAATCAGGCAGGCCGTCGTTCCCATTTGCAACGCGCTGGTCGATCCCGATGAAGACTGGATGAACTCGCAACGTTTTATCGTGGGTTCAAGCCGGGACCCGGAGGACAACCTTGTCGCGTTTGTCGTGGACAAGGATCAACAGCGCAATGTGCATTTCACGGAAAACTTCTTCGATCAACAACTGGACTGGTACAAATCCAGCCTGACTCAGCCCTTCGATGTCGACGGCCACAGTCAGGCCGCGACCCTGATACACGAGTTCGCTCATTTGTTTTCAGGGGCCGTGGACATCGCCTACCTTGAGGCCAGGCTACCGTTCAGCGATCTGGTCGCGTCGGTCACCGGCTATGGCGCAGCAAAGAAACAGTCTCAAGTGGACTTCCAGCGAGAAGCCTTGTCGATGAAAACGCCAAAGGACGAACTGTTCGCACGCTGGAACAGTGGGCGGCAATTATGGGTCAACCTGGACTCCATACCGAGCACTTCCCACATCGGCAAGAAAATTCTGCAACTGACGGGCAGCGAGACCATGGCTAAGGCACGGGAAGCTTTTTTTAACGTGCGGGACTCGAAGTTCCGAACCGATGTCATTTTGCACAATGCCGACTCGGTCGCGTTTTTGATCTGCGAAATGGGCCGGCAACTGGACCCGGTACCGGTCGCTACGCCCCCTGCACCCTGATCCTGGCGAAATAACGCGCAGATCCCCGGATCTGTGCGCTATCGCGGTGTTTGATTTGATCTTTTTTTTACGCATCCCATGGATACTGCTACCCGAGAGCAGATGTTCCAGAGGCGAAGCGTTGAAAAAAAACCACACATTGATAGTTAAATGCCATGACTGATGTTCTCGCAGACTCCCCCCCAAGGTTAGAATGCAGGAAACCAGGAAGGGCCAATGACCGACCACACGATCTCGGAAGCCGAATACGACGCCATCACCGATGCCGCTGCGCATTGGTGCATGCGTCTGCACGCCAATGACTGCACCGAGCAAGAGCGCCAGGCGTTCGAGCAATGGCGCAACGCGCATCCGCTCCATGCCATCGAGTACGAAGCGATGCTGGAGATCTGGGATGTCGCTGGCGACCTGCCCCGTCCCGAGCCCGTCGTGCCGCTGGTTCGCCCCAAAGCGGAAAATCCGTGGCGCCGCCTGGCGATCGCAGCGGCGGTCTGCGCCCTGGCGTTGCCGGTGGCCGGTTATGGCGGCTGGCATCTGGGCTGGGTGCCAAACGCGTACCAGCATTTCGAAGCGACCGACAATGTTCGAACGGTCACCTTGAAAGACGGCAGCCAGGTGGAACTGAACCTGGGCAGCGAGCTGACGTACAGCAACTACAAGGATCAGCGGCAAGTCACGCTGGAAAAAGGCGAAGCCTTCTTCAGGGTCAGCCATGACACCCGTCACCCCTTCGTGGTCAAGGCCGCCGAAGGCCGGATTCGCGTGACCGGCACCCAATTCAACGTCTGGATGTATGAAGACCAGGTCAAGGTCAACCTGATCGAGGGTTCGGTACTGGTCAGCAGCAACGCCAACCTGAATGGCGACGGTTTGCACCTCAGCCCGGCGATGCAGGCCAGTTATCGCCACGGCGACTTCACCCCCCGCATCAGCCAGACCTATGACAATGACAGCTCGCTGGCCTGGCGCCAGGGCAAACTGGTGCTCGACGATCTGTCCCTGAGCGATGCGCTGCCCTTGATCAATCGCTACCTCGACAAACCGCTGATGGTGGCCGACAACAGCACCGGCTCGATCCATATCGGCGGCATCTACAACATCAACGAGATCAACGGCCTGGTGAAATCCTTGCCGCGGGTCCTGCCGGTCTACCTGACCCGCAATCAGAACGGCAATCTGGTGGTCAACGCGATTCCGCAAACCTCTCCGAAAAGCTGAAAAGGCCGCCACCCCTTGCGGGGTGCGGCCTTCAGTGTTCATGCAGAACTTCTGCTCCTTACTGCGCGGCCACCTTGGCATCCTGCCGACGGATCGTCTGCACCTGATAGTCCGGATCGGACAGGATCTGTTGCTCGGTGAAAGGCAGCACGCTCCATTGCTTTCTCGAAAAGGCCTGCGTCTGGTCCCGTGAATATTTCGACGCCGGGTCGCTGGACAACGAGAACGCCAGCAGCCCTTTGGCCTGCGGTCCGTTTTCGTCGAAGGTCACCACCTGCAGGTAACTCGTACCGCTGACCACCTCACGCTTGCCATCGCTGCGCGGCACGCTCTGGATGGCGTTGTAGACCCCCAGTGCACCCGGTCCGCCGTGGATTGGCGTCTGTTGCCCGCCGCTGCTGACCACCTGGATATCGCCCCAACGGCTGTCGGGTTTCAGGCCTGCCGCCTTGACCTGATCGACAGATGCCCGCATCGCGTCGCGCAGTGCCTGTGCAACTGGTGGCCGTTCAACCGCCAAGCCGCGCGGGGTATGTTGTGGATCCTGCGGATCGAATGCCACGCGCCATAGGTCCGGCACTGGCTCCAAAGCCTCCATGACATTCTGGAAGTGCACAAAGCCCAGGCCGCTGCCCAGGTTGGCCTTGCGGTCCCAGGCCTTGAGGCTGGCGCACAGTGGCGCGAGGGTTTTGGCATCGGCACCGAGATCCGCCACGCAGAATTGCAGCAGGTCCGCCATCACCTGATCCGCCTGATAAACCTGATCGTCCATGACCATGCGTTGCAAGTCCGCTGCCCCGACCTTGCCGGCCTTGGCCAGCGCGCTCAAACGATCGAGGGCAAAGCGTGAACGCAGCCCCAATGGCTGGCTGTCCTGGCTGATCAACGGCGAATAGCCGGTCAGCGGTTGCGCCGGGTTGGCCAGCCATGCCGAGTCGTTGGAGTGCTGGACAAAATCCTTGCGCAGCAATTGCGGTAACTTGTCCGCTGCATAGATGCCCTGCTGTGGCGCCTGCGGGTCGATGTCCCAGGCACAGGCGCCGTTGGAGCCGTCGAGAGTGATCATCTGCAAGCCAACGCGCGGATCGCTGCACTGCGCCAGCTTGTCGAGGCTGACGTTGGGCACCACCGAGAGGTTCATGTACAGCGTCTGCCCCTGATCGTCCGCCGCCAGGGTGTTGACCCACGGAATGCCCTGGATCTTGTGCACCGAGGCCTGGAAATCCTCGAGGCTTTCAGCGCGATTCATTGCGTACCACTGCTGCAGAACGCGGTCGTTGTCCAGATTGGCGTCACGCAGGCTGTAGGCGTACTGGTGGTCCCAATCCAGTTTTCCCGGCCATTGCACCACCGGACCGAATTTCGAGCTGTAGATCTCGTGGGGAATCGCCCGGACCTGCCCATCCGCCTGCCTGATGTTGACGGTCACGGTCTGCTTGTCCATCGGCAAGGACTGGCCGTCGAGCAGGTAACGGGTCGCATCCTTGGGGTCCAGTTGCAGGCGATACAGCGTGAAATGCCGGGAAGAATCCACGGTGTGGGTCCAGGCCAGATGTTGATTGAAACCGATGTTGATCACCGGCAGACCGGGTAACGCCGCGCCCATCACGTCCAGTTTGCCGGGTATGGTCAGGTGCATCTGATAAAAGCGCATGCCGCCCACCCACGGAAAGTGCGGATTGGCCAGCAACATGCCGCGTCCGTTGAAGGAGCGCTCGCTGCCGACCGCGACGGCATTGCTGCCCCGGTCCAGAGCGAAGCGCTGCATCCGCGTGGCGGCCACCTGGAACGCTGGCTGTGCACTCGATGCCTGGGCCACTGCGTTGGGTGGCGTGGCACCGGCCAGGGCTTCGGCAAACTGGCCGACGCCACCTTCGACCAACAGGCGCCGGGTCAGCTTGACCAGATCCGAGGGGGTGATCTCGCGCACCCAATCGCCCTGACACTGCAGCGGTAAACCCTGGGCCCGACGTTCGCTCAAGGAGCGGTTGTACCCCGCCACATAGCCTTCGACCAGTTCACGCACTTCGGGGGTTTGGGCCTGCCAGAAACCGGCGACAGCTTGCGGAGTGTTCAGCCAGGTGAAAAACACATCACTGACCAGGTTCTCCCGCTCTTCGACGGTGAACTGATCCGGCCCGAAGTACCGCGAACGTTCGCCGTTGACGGTCGTGATTTCGTTGGCCAGCAGGCACAGGTTGTCCTGGGCGTAGGCATAGCCGATGCCGTAGCCGAGCCCGCGCTCGTTGTCGGCGCGGATGTGTGGCACGCCAAAACCGGTTCGGCGGATATCCGCGCTCGTTTGCGCGGGCGTAGCGCTCGCGCTTGCCGCAAGGCTCAACCCCAGGCTCACCCCCAGAGCCACACCCGCCAGGCTCAACCTGATTAACTGGCTGGAAATAATCACGCTCGCTCCTGATCGAAAAAACGATGGCCACGGTTGCGCATATCCACGCACGCCGTGCCTCCCTGTAGGGACGAAGCTCACCACAAAAATTTAGGGATTTACTGTGCAACGACCCATGGTCTGACAGGTTGATCACGCGATGGCGACAAAATTTCTACATTCGAACCTTCATGATTCGGGCTGCTCATACGTCTAGTCCTGTAAGAGCGCCCATTTTTTTCTTGATCAGGCTCTGAAAGGAGTTTTGCAATGTACAACTCGCAACTGCCAACGGACGGTAGCAACGCGCCAAAGGGTACTTCCATGGGAGTCGGCGTATTCGAGCCGCGTACCGATCGTCACGGCAACGAGCGGATCCGGATCCTGCTCAAAAGCTTTGGCCTTCGAACCAGCCTGATCCGCCTGAAAGTCATCGACGCCCTGCTGACGGCCGCCGAAAACGACCGCAGCCTTGGCGTGCGCGGCGTGCACAGCCAATTGCTGGACCTGGATATTCCCCTGTCCTTTCTCAGCGTGCGTGAAGTGCTAAAGCGCTTGTGCAGCGAAGGCGTGATTGTTCTCAACCCCGACAAAAGCTACAGCCTGCATCCCCAGGCTGCCGCCATTTTGCGCAACCGATGATCGACTGATCAGGGCTTGACCTTGCGGCGCATCACGCCATTGATGACCACCACGACCACCGCCACGCCAATGGCGATGTACTGGAACAGTTTTTCGCTGATGACGCCGGTATTCTGCAACCAGGAAAGGCCAAACATGATCCCCAGCACCACCAGGGAGATCAGAATCGAGTATTTCAAACGTTGCGACTGAGTCATTGCGGGTTCCTGAATCTGAAATTGTATCCGGTTTGTATCGACATGCATGCCAAGCGCTTACCCGGTTTCGGGGATAAGCCGCTACAAGCGGGGTCCCATGTTACAGCCGATGAAGAGTTTTAGCTTCATTGCGGCGATAACCATGAGGACTTTCAAATGTTGCGTCGAATCACACTGCTGATTCCCCTGCTTGCCATCCTGACCCTGAGCGGTTGCATTGTTTTCCCCCACGGGGGCCGGCACCACGACCACTATGGCGGACCAGGTTACTACCAGCTTCGTTAACCACTACTCAATGCCCTGAATCCTTGCGATAAAAGTCATTGCCCGGCTGGGCACACAGTTCCACCAGCCAATCGACAAACACACGCACCCGCCGGGACAACTGGCGGTGCGGCGGATAAAGCGCCGTCATCGGCATGCCCGGTGGCGGCACTTCCCTCAGTACTTCACACAAACGCCCCTCCTGCAGTTGCCGCGCCACGTGATAGTACGGCGTCTGCACCAGGCCATATCCGGCCTCGCACGCAGCCAGATAGCCATCGGCACTGTTGACCGCCACCTGCTTGGGCAGGTCGACCGACCGCACCTGGCCATCCACGACAAACTCCAGTCCATAGCGTTTGCCACTGTTACTGGAGACGTACTCGACCATCCGGTGGCCGCGCAGGTCATCCAGCGTATGGGGCGCTGCGTGCCGCTGCAGATAGTCGGGGCTGGCACAGGTTACCTGATCCAAGACCACCAGGGGCCGCGCCACCAGCGAGTCGTCCAGCGGCGAACCACCGCGCAGCACACAATCGACACCTTCGCGTATCAGGTCCACCGGGCGGTCATTCAGGCCGATTTCCAGCTCGATCAACGGATAGCGGGCGGTGAACTGCGGCAGTGCCGGAATCACAATCAGGCGCCCCACGCCCGCCGGCATATCCACCCGTAACAAGCCCTTGGGATTGTGGCGTGCGGCACTGAACACCGCTTCGGTCTCTTCCAGGTCTGCCAGCAAGCGCACGCAACGCGGGTAATAGGCCGCGCCATCGAGCGTCAGGCTGATCTGCCGCGTGGTGCGTTGCAGCAGTTGCACCCCAAGATGCGCCTCCAGTTGTTTGATCAGGATGGTGACCGAGGCCCGGGGCAATTGCAGGCTGTCGGCGGCCTTGGCAAAGCCGCCCAACTCGACGATCCGGGTAAAAACGCGCATGGCGTTGAAACGGTCCATTGCTGGCTCCACCGGCTGATTATTTAGATTTTACGAATAGTGATAGCCGTTTTAGCCGGTTTATCTTGTTTCTGTCGAGGCGAACAATGGCGATTCACTTCACAGGGAGCTGATTTCATGCACACACGTCAATTGGGAAAAAACGGTCCGCAGGTATCGGCCATCGGCCTGGGCTGCATGGGCATGACCGACTTCTACACCACCGGCACGGACACCCGCGAAGCAACGGCCACCTTGCATCGCGCGCTGGAACTGGGGGTCAACCTGCTCGATACCGCCGACATGTACGGTCCGCACACCAATGAAGAACTGATCGGCAAGGCCATCGCCGGCAAGCGTGACCAGGTGTTCCTGGCCAGCAAGTTCGGGATCGTCCGCGACCCGGCCAACCCCACTGCCCGGGGCGTCAACGGCCGGCCGGAATACATTCGCCAGTCCATCGATGGCAGCTTGAAGCGCCTGGGCGTGGACACCCTCGACCTGTATTACCAACACCGAATCGACCCGCAGGTGGCCATCGAAGAAACCGTCGGTGCCATGGCCGAACTGGTCAGTGCCGGCAAGGTGCGTTACCTGGGATTGAGCGAGGCCTCGGCGGCGACCCTGGAACGAGCGCACAAGGTTCACCCGATCAGTGCGTTGCAAAGTGAGTATTCGTTGTGGAGCCGTGATCAGGAAGAAAACGCTTGCCTGGCAACCTGCCAGCGCCTGGGCGTCGCCTTTGTGCCCTATAGCCCGTTGGGCCGAGGGTTTCTGACCGGCGCATTGAAAAGCCCGGATGATTTCGCGGCCGACGATTATCGTCGTTTCAGCCCGCGCTTCCAGGGCGAAAACTTCGCGAAAAACCTGCTGCTGGTGCAACAGGTACAAGCGCTGGCGGCAGAAAAAGGCGTGACGGCGGGCCAACTGGCGCTGGCGTGGGTGCTGGCCCAGGGTGACTACCTGATTCCGATTCCGGGCACCAAGCAACGTAAATACCTGGAAGAAAACGTGGCCGCACTGGAGGTGACGCTGAGTGGCGAAGAACTGCACGCGCTGGAAGCGATCTTTGCGGCCAATGCCACCGCAGGCCTGCGTTATCCGGAAGAAGTCATGAAACTGCTCGACCGCTAAGGGTTGCCGGCCCGTTCGATGAACCGGGCGGGCCGTGCAACATGGCGTCAGGCCTCGTCCGAGAGAACTCTGCCTGGCCTCACCATGGGGCCGTTGTTCTTGCCGTAGGTTTCCAGGTTTTGCAGCACATAGATCGCTTTTTTGAACTCGGGAACCAGGTAGTTGGCGTACTTGTTACCCTTCAAATTATTGTTCTGAATGTTCTCCAGTTGCGTGGCGAAATATTCCAGCGCATTGAACTTGGCGTCAGGGTCCTTGATACCAAACCGGTCGAACTTGTCACCGGCATTGCTCAGTGTGACCGCTGTTACATCGCTGATCAGGCCACGCTCTTTCAGCATGACACTGAGAGCACCCATGGACTTGACAGAAATATCAGTGGGGTCAAAACCCTTCATCTGTTTGCGCAATTTCATCTTGTCCATCTTGACTGTATCCAGCTCAACCGGATTGTTGCCCACCAGGTCAAGCATCTGCCTGACCTTGACGCTCTGGGGAACAGGCTTTGATCTGCTGGCGGCATCTCGAACCAATAGACCCGCTTTCGCGGTCCAGTTGCCGGTATATCCGATCGTCATTGAAAACTCCTTGTTTGACCAAGTTGGGTGGCCAGAAGTATCGGCCGAAGCACTGAGGCAACCAAACTTTAATTCAGAGCCTTAACAATTCTCATACAATTAAGATACATACTGTAAAACTTCTTGTTTATTTGAACTTATCGCCCTGACGAATGTTCTTTCAGACTTTTCTTACATATCGGCTAGTTGGATTTCATCAGCACCGATACTTACCCTCGAATCTCAATCTGACAATTTTGTAATGTGCCCCTCATCTGCCTGACAGCATTGACCTACCATCATCGAACGGCAGATCTTTGTAGTAATTGGAAACACTCCTTGAATGCCTGACCGGATAAAATGGTCAGAATGCGTTTTTTTGCCCGTTACCCGAGACGAATCCCATGCGAAACCCTCTGCGCCTGATCGCCCTGAGCGCCCTGTTGATGTCTTCACTGGCCCAGGCCGCCGACCTCATTCCAATCGAGGTTCACCGCGACGCCAATTGTGGTTGCTGCAAAAAATGGATCACCCACCTGGAGGCCAATGGCTTCAAGGTCGAAGACCACGTCGAAACCAATATGAGCGAGTTCAAGCAACAGCACGGCGTGCCGCCGCGCCTGGCGTCGTGCCACACCGCGTTGATCAACGGCAAATTCGTTGAAGGTCATGTCCCGGCCGACCAGGTCCTGGCCTTGAGCAAGCGCGACGATCTGCTGGGGGTCGCGGCCCCCGGCATGCCCATGGGCTCGCCCGGCATGGAAATGGACGGCATGAGCGATGCCTATCAGGTCATCGGCCTGAAAAAAGACGGCACTGACGTGGTGGTTGCGGACTACCCCGCCCATTGATGTCGGGCGCGTACCTCGGGCTGTTTTTCGCGGCATTCGGTGCCGCCACGCTGCTGCCGTTGCAATCCGAAGCGGTGCTGGTCGGCCTGCTGCTCAGCGATCGGTACTGGCCCTGGGCACTGCTGGCGGTGGCAACGTTCGGCAACGTTCTGGGCTCGCTGCTTAACTGGTGGCTGGGGCGCGGGATCGAGCGGTTCCGTGACCGACGCTGGTTTCCGGTGAGCCCCCGGCACCTGGAAAAAGCCCGGCTTCATTACCAACGCTATGGCCATTGGTCATTGCTGCTCAGTTGGCTGCCGGTGATCGGCGATCCGCTGACGCTGGTCGCCGGGGTCATGCGCGAGCCGCTGGGGCGTTTCCTGCTGATCGTCACCCTGGCCAAGGGTGCCCGTTACGGCGTGCTGGCCATGGCGACTTTGGGCTGGATGGGTTGAACCATCAAGGGCGGCGGTTGCCTGTGTTTAATGCCGCCCTAATCGAATCGATCCAGCATCGGCGGATTTACCATGGAGCCCTTTCATGTCACGCCCCTTCTCCTGCTGGTTGCCCAGCCTTTTACTGACCGCCGCCCTGCCCGTCATCGCCCACGCCGAAGGACCGGGATACGGTCCCGAGTTGCAAGGTTTCGACTACCCCTACACCCTCAAGCACTTCGCCTTTGAATCCCAGGGCCAATCCCTGCAAATGGGTTACATGGATGTCGCCGCCCACGGCAAGCCCAATGGTCGCAGCGTGGTGCTGATGCACGGCAAGAATTTCTGCGGCGCCACCTGGGGCAGTTCGATCAAAGCCCTCAGCGACGCTGGCTACCGGGTCATCGCCCCGGACCAGATCGGCTTCTGCACCTCCAGCAAACCGGCGCACTATCAGTACAGCTTTCAGCAACTGGCGACGAACACCCAGCAATTGCTCAAGGCCCTGGGCATCCAGCAAGCCACCCTGCTGGGGCATTCCACCGGCGGCATGCTCGCCACTCGCTATGCCTTGCAATACCCCGAACAGGTCGAGCAACTGGCGCTGGTCAACCCCATCGGCCTGGAAGACTGGAAAGCCCTCGGCGTGCCCTATCGCACGGTGGATCAATGGTACGAGCGCGAACTCAAGCTCAGCGCCGAGGGTATCCGCAACTACGAACGCACCACCTATTACGGCGGTCGCTGGAAGCCGGAATTCGATCGCTGGGTCGACATGCTCGCCGGCCTGAACAAAGGCCCGGGGCATACCCAAGTCGCGTGGAACTCGGCGCTGATCTACGACATGATCTTCACCCAACCGGTGTACTACGAATTCCACAATCTGAAGATGCCGACCCTGCTGTTGATCGGTACGTCCGACACCACCGCCATCGGCAGTGACATCGCCCCGCCCGAAGTCAAGGCGAAGATCGGGCACTACGACGTCCTCGGCAAACAAGTGGCCAAGATGATTCCCCGGTCCACGCTGGTCGAGTTCCCTGGCATGGGCCACGCGCCACAGATGGAAGAACCGGCACAATTCCACCAGGCCCTGCTCGCCTGGCTGAACAAGACCAACCCCGTGCGTTGAAGAGGAAAGGCTCCCACAACGAATAATTGTTCATGCTGCGGTGTTCTCATCACATCAACCTTGCACTGCGCCTGGCCAGGCGCGATCTGATCCGAACCCCGTGAACCTGTGGAGCAATGCCCATGAATATTCGCTTTGCTGTTCTGATGCCCCCTCTGTTGCTGGCCATTGGGTTGTCCGGCTCCCTCGCCCTGGCCAACGGCGGTGGCGGCGACGACGACGCACCCATCAGGCCCAACTGCCCCAAAGGCCAGGTGTTCGATAGCAAATCCCAGCGTTGCGTGCGGCAGACCAGCAGCCTGGTACCGGACGAAGACCGCACCAACTATGCCTATCGACTGGCCAAGGACGGGCGTTATGAAGAAGCCCTGGCCCTGCTCGACACGCTGAAACAGCCAAACACGGCAAAAGCGTTGAACTATCGCGGCTACGCCACGCGTAAACTGGGACGTACCGACGAAGGCATCGGCTATTACCTGCAATCGGTGAAACTCGACCCGCAGTACGCGCAGGTCCGCGAGTATCTCGGTGAGGCCTATGTGGTCAAAGGCCGGCTGGATCTTGCCCAGGAGCAACTGCGACAGATCGAATCCATCTGTGGCAGCACTCAATGCGAGGAGTATCAGGACCTGGCCGAAGCCATCAACGGCTCATCGAAAACCTGACAACCCGAGCGGACGGAGGTCGCCATCGCCAGCGATCAGGCAATACGAACGGAACTGAACCAGCATCTGGCGCGTTTATGGCGTTACGGCCTGCTGTTGTCCCGGCAACGGCATGTCGCCGATGACCTGGTGCAAGCCACCTGCGTGCGGGCGCTGGAACGGGCCGGGCAATACGTGCCGGGAACGCGCATGGACCGGTGGCTGCTGAGCATTCTGCATTCGATCTGGCTCAATGAAGTCCGCGCCCGACGGGTGCGCCAGGGTCAGGGTCAGGTAGACGCCGATCAGGCCTTGTCGTTCGATGGTGAATCCGTGGCCCAGACCCACGTGCTGGCGGCACAGGTCATCCGCCGCGTCGATGCGTTGCCCGAGGCCCAGCGCGAAACGGTGTTTCTCGCCTATGTCGAAGGCTTGTCCTACCGCGAAGTCGCCGAGGTGCTGCAAGTGCCCATCGGCACGGTCATGAGCCGCCTGGCCACCGCTCGGGCGAAACTGGCCGAATACCCACCGTTGCACACGGTGCCCACCCCTAACCGAGGAGAACATTGATGAACACGATACCCTCGGACGAACAACTGGTGGCTTACCTCGATAACCAACTCGATACCGAGCAGCGCGCGCGCATCGACGCGGCCATCAATGCCGACCCGATGCTCGGCCTGCGCCTGCAATGGCTGGATCGCAGCAGCCTGCCGTTCAAGGACGCCTATGATGAACTGGCCCGACAGGCGCCGGTGGATCGCCTGCAAGCCATGCTCGCCACGCTGCCCTCACCCGCCCGTCCCGGGCTCAGTCGACGCTGGTTCCTGGCCGCCGCGGCCGGGCTGTTGGCTGGCGGTGTATTGGCGGACCGCTTGTTCCTCGGCTGGCAAGCGAGCCGGCAGACACATAACTGGCGCGGCCTGGTGGCCGATTACATGGCGCTCTACGTACCGGAAACCCTGGATCACTTGCCCGGCGATGAAGCCGCGCAACGGGCACAACTGCGCACCATCGATGCGCGCCTGGGCCTCAACCTCGCGTCGGCAAAACTGAGCCTGCCCCGTGCCGAATTCAAGCGCGCGCAAATCCTCGAGTACGACGGTGCGCCCATCGCCCAGATCACCTACCTCGATCCGGCGCACGGCCCCATGGCCCTGTGCGTCACCCGCTCCAACAGCGGCAGCCGACATTTCGCCCGGGAACAGCGACGCGAACTGAACATCGTGTATTGGGCCGATATGGAACACGCCTGGATGCTGATCGGGCATCAGCCGATGGCGGACCTGGAGGAAATGGCGAAGACGTTGCGCGAGCGCCTGAGTACCTGAGAAACCCCGGTTCAACGCAGGCGCTGCGCCAGCGCCTGCCAAGCGCGTCAGGCCGACGCCGGCAACCACAAGCGAAACCGCGCTCCGCCCAGGGGCGAGGCTTCCACCGTCAGCGTCCCGCCCTGGGCTTCCAGTGCGCGGCGGCTGATCGCCAGTCCCAGGCCGAAACCACCCGTGGCGCGGTCGCGGCTGCGGTCGAGACGGTAGAAGGGTTCGAAGATCCGCTCGCGCTCGTCATCCGGAATGCCGATGCCGTCATCGTCGACCCAGATTTCACAACCGCCGGCATAGGCCTGCACACCGATCTGAATACGCTTCTCGCAATAGCGCATGGCATTGCGCAGCAGGTTTTGCAAGGCACGGGCAGTCAGGCGCGGGTCCAGGCTGAAGCGTTCGAACTGGCCGTGGAGCAGCACGTCGATGACGATTTCCGGGGATTGCTGTTCTTCGTCGACGCTGCCGAGAATGCTGTCGATGAATTCATCCAGCGAGACTTCGACCTGCTCCGGTAGCCGCGCCGGGTTTTGCAGGCGGCTGTAGGACAGCAGCTCCAGCACCAATTCATCGAGTTCTCGAATGTGCGCCACCAGGCTTTGCAGGCGCTCGCGACTGGCCGCCGGCAAGTCGTCGGACAGCGCCAGCGCCAGGCCGAAATCCAGGCGCGTCAGCGGCGTGCGCAATTCGTGAGACACCGCATTGAGCAAGTCCCGCTGCTGGTTGAGCAGGTTCTCGATGTCGCCGGCCATGGTGTCGAACACACTGGCCAGGCTGCCGATGTTGGAACTCGGGGAGATTTGCGTGCGCTCGCCCAGGTGGCCCTTGCCAAAGCGTTCGGCGGCGCCCTTGAGGCGTTCCAGGTCACGCCAGTGCGGGCGCAGCCACAGCAACAGGCACGCGAGCATGGTCGCGCCGATCAGGACGTTGATGCTCCAGTACAACAGGTTGACGTCCAGCGGGTCCGGTGGCACGACCATTTGCACCACGGTGCGCTCATTGAGCGGCGCGACCGCCAGCGTGCGCCAGCCCCAGTCGCCCACGCGCACGATGTTCTCGCCGCGGCGCAAGCGCTGCTGTTCATCAGGGGTCAGGCTGCTGTCGTCATTGCCGCTGAGCACGATGTGCAGAGGAGAGAAGTCCTTGTCCATTTCAGCGGCCAGGGCCGGCCACTGTTCGGCCGGGACCCCGTGGAACTGTTTGACGATCAGCGTTTGCAGCCCACGGGAATAATCGAGGTTGTAGGTGACAAAGCGCTCCTGGAACACCTTGACCACCAGGTCCGGCACCAGATAGATCGCCGCGCTGAACGAGACGATGGTCACCAGGTACAAACGAAAGAGGATTCTGAACATCGGCTCAGCATTCCCACTCGGATCGACTGAACAGGTAACCCTTGCCCCACACGGTCTTGATCTTGCGCGCCTCGCCGGCGTGGTCGTCGAACTTGCGCCGCAGCTTGGAAATCGCCACGTCCACCGAACGGTCGGTACCGTTGAATTCGATGCCGCGCAAGCGTTGCAGGATCTGGTCGCGGCTCAACACTTCGCCGGCATGCCGGGCCAACACCACCAACAGGTTGTACTCGCCGCTGGACAGTTCCACCAACTGCTCGCGCCAGGTCACGGTGCGCTCGGACAAGTCGATGCACAGGTTGCCCATCAGAATGCGGTCGTTGGCGGTCTGCGGTTCGCTGAGGCTGCTGCGGCGCAGCAACGTCCGCACCCGGGCCAGCAGCACCCGCGGCTCGCAAGGTTTGGTGACGTAGTCGTCGGCCCCCATTTCCAGGCCCAGGACCTGGTCGTGGCTGTCGTCGCGGGCGGTGAGCATCAGGATCGGCAAGGTCGCCGAATCGGCGCGCAGCAGGCGACAGACTTGCAAGCCGTCGAGGCCGGGCAGCATCAGGTCGAGGATCACCAGGTCCGGCGGATTGAGCCGCGCACGTTCGCGCACATGGTCACCGCGACCGATCACGCTGACGGAATAACCGTTGCGTTCCAGGTAGCTGGCAATCAGTTCGGCGAGGGCGGTGTCGTCTTCGACCAGGAGGATGTTGGGCATGGGGTGTTTCCAGAAAGTGCTGTGGCGCCAGATACGCCGCCATCGCGAGCAAGCTCGCTCCCACAGTGGCCGGTGGTGTTCACAACATTTGTGTTCACATCAAATCCCTGTGGGAGCGAGCTTGCTCGCGATAGCAATCTATCAGGCGCAATAGAAATCAAGGACTGAAGGATATACGCCCTCACTCGTCCCTGAGTAAAACCCTTACACAATTTCACACAGCACCAACAAAGCTTCACCGCTACCCTCGCCTTCGCCCAGTAGGATGCTGGGTGTCTTTATTGGGGTATTACATGTCGAAAAATCTGCTTGCCAGGCTCAGCCTGATTGCACTGGCGTTGACACTGGCCGCGTGTGACAAGTCCTCGAATGCCGAGGAACAGGCGCCGCTGGCCACGGTTCGCGTCGAAACCATCGAGGCGCGGCCACTGACCATCAGCAGTGAACTGAGCGGACGGATTGCCGCGCCGCGCATGGCCGAAGTGCGTGCCCGCGTGGCTGGCGTGGTCTTGCAGCGCACCTTCCGTGAAGGTAGCGACGTGAAACAGGGCGATGTGTTGTTCCGCATCGACCCGGCGCCGTTCAAGGCCGACCTGGACAGCGCGGAAGCCGTACTGCGCAAGGCCGAGGCCAATGCGTTCCAGGCCCGGTTGCAGGAACAACGCTACGCCCAGTTGATCGATGACAAGGCCATCAGCGGTCAGGAGTATGACAACGCACGCGCCAACGCACGGCAGACCGCCGCCGAAGTCGCCGCCAGTAAAGCCGCTGTGGAGCGGGCGAAACTGAACCTCGGTTACGCCACCGTCACCGCGCCGATTTCCGGGCGCATCGGTCGTGCATTGGTCACCGAAGGCGCGCTGGTCGGGCAGAACGAAACCACGCCGCTGGCGCTGATCCAGCAACTGAACCCGATTCATGCCGACCTGACCCAGTCCACCCGCGAACTCAACGAACTGCGCCGCGCCTTCCGTTCCGGCCAGTTGCAGCAGGTCGGCCAGGACCAGGCCAAGGCCACGCTGATTCAGGATGACGGCAGCCTCTACCCGCTACCGGGCAAACTGCTGTTCAGCGACATCACCGTCGACCCGGGCACCGGCCAGATCATCCTGCGCAGCGAGTTCCCCAACCCCGACCTCGACTTGCTGCCCGGCAGTTTCGTGCGCGTACGCCTGGAACAAGCGGTCAACCAGCAAGGCATCAGCGTGCCGCAACGGGCCATCCAGCGCGACAGCGCCGGCATCGCCCAGGTGCTGCTGCTCGACGCCGAACAGCGGGTCGGGCAGCAACCGGTCGAACTGGGCACCGTGCAGAACGATCGCTGGATCGTCACCGGCGGCCTGAAGGCAGGCGACCGCATCGTCATCGAGGGCCTGCAGCACGCCCGCCCCGGCGAGAAAGTGCAGATCGACGACACCCCTCTTCCCCTTGCCCAGACGACTGGTCAGTAAGCAGGACGCTTCTCTATGCCGCAGTTCTTTATCGACCGCCCGGTGTTCGCCTGGGTGGTTGCCCTGTTCATCCTGCTGGCCGGTGCGCTGGCCATTCCGCAACTGCCGGTGGCGCAATACCCGGATGTTGCGCCGCCACAAATCGAAATCTACGCCGTGTACCCGGGCGCTTCGGCGCAAACCGTGGACGAGAGCGTGGTCAGCCTGATCGAGGAAGAACTCAACGGCGCCGATCACCTGTTGTATTTCGAATCCCAGAGCAGCCTGGGCAGCGCCACCATCAAGGCCACCTTCCAGCCGGGCACCAACCCGGAACTGGCCCAGGTGGATGTGCAGAATCGCCTCAAAGCCGTGGAATCACGGCTGCCGCAAGCGGTGATCCAGCAGGGTTTGCAGGTGGAGAAAGTCTCCTCCGGCTTCCTGCTGTTGATCACCCTGACGTCCAGCGACGGCAAACTCGACGACGTGGCGCTCAGCGATTACCTGGCGCGCAACGTGATGAATGAGGTCAAGCGTCTGGATGGCGTCGGCAAGGCTCAGCTGTACGGCGCCGAGCGGGCGATGCGGATCTGGATCGACCCGCGGAAACTGCTCGCCTTCAACCTGACGCCGGCAGACGTCAACACCGCCATCGTCGCGCAAAACGCCCAGGTGTCGGCGGGCAGCATCGGCGACCTGCCGACCCGCACCACCCAGGAAATCACCGCGACCATTCTGGTCAAGGGGCAGTTGTCGACCCCCGAAGAGTTTGCCGACATCGTCCTCAAGGCCAACCCGGACGGCTCGACCGTGCGCATCAGCGATGTGGCGCGGGTCGAGATCGGCAGCCAGGAATACCAGTTTTCCACGCGCCTGAACGGCAAGCCGTCCACTGCCGTTGCCGTGCAGCTGTCGCCCGGCGCCAACGCACTGAACACCGCGACCCTGGTGCGGGCGAAGATGGATGAACTCAAGCGCTACTTCCCGGCGAACGTCGAGTATTCGATACCGTACGACACCTCGCCTTTCGTCAAGGTTTCGATCACCAAGGTGGTCTACACCCTCTTTGAGGCGATGCTGCTGGTGTTCGCGGTGATGTTCCTGTTCCTGCAGAACATCCGCTACACGCTGATTCCGACCCTGGTGGTGCCGGTGGCGTTGATGGGCACCTTTGCGACGATGCTGGCGCTCGGGTTTTCGATCAACGTGCTGACCATGTTCGGCATGGTGCTGGCCATCGGCATTCTGGTGGACGACGCCATCGTGGTGGTGGAGAACGTCGAGCGGATCATGGCCACCGAAGGCCTTTCGCCCAAGGAAGCCACGCGCAAGGCCATGCAGCAGATCACCGGGGCCATCATCGGCATCACCCTGGTGCTGGTCGCGGTATTCATTCCGATGGCGTTCATGCAGGGCTCGGTCGGGGTGATCTACCAGCAGTTCTCACTGTCGATGGCCACCTCGATCCTGTTCTCGGCCTTCCTCGCCCTGACCTTGACCCCGGCCCTGTGCGCGACGTTGCTCAAGCCGATTGCCAAAGGCGAGCACCATGAAAAGACCGGGTTCTTCGGCTGGTTCAACCGTCGCTTCGAGCAACTGACCGACCGTTACCAGGGCTGGGTGGCCTACGCGTTAAAACGTACCGGGCGCTACTTGCTGATCTACGGCGTGCTGCTGATCGGTCTGGGCCTGGCCTTCAGTCGCCTGCCCTCCTCGTTCCTGCCGGTGGAAGACCAGGGTTACACCATCACCGACATCCAGTTGCCGCCGGGTGCGAGCAAGAACCGCACGGTGCAGGTGGCCGAGCAGGTTGAAGCGCACAACGCTGGCGAGCCAGGCATTCGCGACAGCGTGGTGATTCTCGGCTTCAGCTTCTCCGGCAGCGGGCAGAACGCGGCGCTGGCGTTCAGCACGCTCAAGGACTGGTCCGAGCGCGGCAGTGAAGACTCGGCAGCCTCCATTGCCGACCGGGCCAACGTTGCCCTCAGCCAGATCAAGGACGCGGTGACCTTTGCCGTACTGCCGCCGCCCGTGGATGGCCTGGGTACGTCCAGCGGATTCGAGTTCCGCCTGCAGGATCGTGGTGGTCTCGGCCATGAGAAGTTGATGGAAGCCCGCACCGAGTTACTCGCGGCGGCGCAAAAAAGCCCGATCCTGATGAACGTGCGCGAAAGCGCCCTGGCCGAGGCACCGCAGGTGCAACTGGTGGTCGACCGCAAGCAGGCCAACGCGCTGGGGGTGTCCTTCGCCGACGTCGGCAACGTGCTGTCCACGGCCGTGGGCTCGGCCTACATCAACGACTTCCCCAATCAGGGGCGGATGCAGCGTGTGGTGGTGCAGGCCGAGGGCGACCAGCGCAGCCAGGTGGAAGACCTGCTGAAGATCCACGTGCGCAACACCCACGAAAAAATGGTGCCCCTGTCGGCCTTCGTCCAGGCCAAGTGGACCCAGGGCCCGGCGCAGTTGACCCGCTACAACGGCTATCCGGCGATCAGCATTTCCGGTGAACCGACCCCGGGCCACAGCACCGGTGAGGCCATGGCCGAGATCGAGCGGCTGGTGGCACAGGGCCCGGCGGGCCTGGGCCAGGAATGGACCGGGTTGTCGTTGCAGGAACGGTTGTCCGGCAGCCAGGCGCCGATCCTGCTGGGGCTGTCGCTGTTGATCGTGTTCCTGTGCCTGGCGGCGTTGTACGAGAGCTGGTCGATCCCGACCTCGGTGCTGCTGGTGGTGCCGCTGGGCGTGCTCGGTGCGGTGCTGGCGGTGACCTTGCGCGGGATGCCCAACGACGTGTTCTTCAAGGTCGGGTTGATCACCATCATCGGCCTGTCGGCGAAGAACGCGATCCTGATCATCGAATTCGCCAAGAGCCTGTACGACGAAGGCCATGACCTGATCGACGCCACCCTGCAAGCGGCACGCCTGCGGTTGCGGCCGATTGTCATGACCTCCCTGGCGTTCATCCTAGGCGTGGTGCCGCTGGCGATCGCGACCGGCGCCAGCTCGGCGAGCCAGCAGGCCATCGGCACCGGGGTGATTGGCGGGATGATCACGGCGACCCTGGCCGTGGTGTTCGTGCCGGTGTTTTTTGTGGTGGTAATGAAGTTGGTGCGCAAGCGCCATAAAAACACCTGACAAAAACACTAACCCCTGTGGGAGCGAGCTTGCTCGCGATGGCGGCGTGACAGTCAACAAATATGTTGAAAGTGATGGCCTCATCGCGAGCAAGCTCGCTCCCACAGGGATCTCGGTGATTTCAAGATAGTGGTTACCTGGGCTAAGGTGATTGCACAGCCCCAACCCCTCGAGCCTCCATGATTTTCCTCGCACGCACCCACCCTCGCCTGTCCGCCGCCATCCTGCTGGGCATCGCGGCGGGCTTTCTGGCTCCGGCAGATTCGCCGATCAGCAAGATCCTCATCGGCTGGAATGCCGGCGTCTGGATCTATCTGTCGCTGATGCTTTGGCTCACCGTGCGTTCGAAAGCGCCTGACGTGAAACGCATCGCCGAAATCGAAGACGAAAACGCCGGGCTGGTGCTGGCGCTCGTATGCATTGCGGCGCTGGCCAGCCTGGCGACCATCACCTTCGAACTGGCCGGCAGCAAAGACCTGGAAACCACGCGCAAGCTTTTGCATTACGGCTTCACCGCCCTGACCGTCATCGGCTCATGGCTGCTGATCGGGGTCATCTTCAGCCTGCATTACGCCCGGCTGTATTACATCTGGGACGGCAAGGAGCCGGCGCTGCGTTTTGCCGAAGGTCTGACGACCCCCAACTACTGGGACTTCCTGTACTTCTCGTTCACCATCGGCGTGGCGGTACAAACCTCGGATGTCGGCGTGGCCACGCGGGGCATGCGCAAGATCGTGCTGGCGCAGTCGTTGATCGGTTTTCTGTTCAATACCGCCATTCTCGGGTTCTCGATCAACATCGCCGCCGGCCTGTTCGGTTGATGACTGCACAAACGTTCTAGGCATGGCCCTCGGTCAAGGCGTTAAATATCCCGGCAACCGTATCGCAGGTGCCCCATGAGCGCTCACAACTGGATCGACCTGGCCCAGGATGCCGACACCGGCATCGAGACCCTGCGCGCGCATTTCGAAGGCCATGCCTATGACCCGCACTGGCATGACAGCTATCTGGTGGGCGTCACCGAGCAAGGGGTGCAGCAATTCAATTGCCGACGGGCCAGGCACCAGAGCACGCCGGGCAAGGTGTTTCTGCTGGAACCCGGTGACATCCATGATGGCGACGCGCCGACCGCCGACGGCTTCACCTACCGCATGCTGTACCTCGACCCGCAGTGGTTGCAGCGCGAACTCGGCGCCGTGTTCGATCATGCCCCCGACAACAGCCAGCTGAGCTTCGCCGCCACCCTGGCCAGCGATGCGCGCCTGGCCCAGGCCACCAACCTGGCGTTTGAGACCCTGCATCGCGGTGAACTGAAGATCGTCCGCCAGACCGCCCTCGACGGTTTGCTCGAACGCCTGACCAGCCACTTGCAATGGCGCGCCCGCGATGGCCAGGACCCGCGTTTGCCACAGGTGGCGCAGAAGGCCCGGGAATACCTGCATGCCAACGCGCAATACGACATCGGCCTCGATCAACTGGCCGCCGTCACCGGCGTCGACCGCTTCCGCCTGACCCGCGCGTTCAAGGCGGCCTATGGCATGGCGCCTCACGCGTATCTGGTGCAATTGCGCCTGGCCACGGCGCGGCGGATGCTGGCCCGTGGTGAGCAACCGGCGGCTGTGGCGATGACATTGGGCTTTGCCGATCAGAGCCATCTGGGCCGTTGGTTCATGCGCGCCTACGGCCTGACGCCGGCGTTGTACCGCAAGCGCTGCTCAAATCTTCCAGACAGGTAATACCGGCGATGGTGAAGATCAACGTACTGATATTCACCGGAGTCTGCCTGCGATGCTTTCCTCTTTCCCGACCTTGTTGCCCTTCTTGCTGTTTGCCTTTGTCGCCTCGATTACACCGGGCCCGACCAACATTCTGGTGCTGAGCAACAGCGCACGGTTTGGCGTGGCGGCAGCCGTGCCCATCATTTTCGGCGCCTGCGCCAGCGCGGCGATCCTTGTGCTGTTGGTGGGTACCGGAGCCGGGTCAACGTTGACCGCTTGGCCGGTCTTGCAAACCGTCATGCAATGGGTCGGTGTAGGGTGGCTGAGCTATCTGGCCTGGCAGATTTTCAGCACCCCCGCCGAAGCCATCAGCACTCAGACCAGAGAAGTCCGCCTCGGAATGTGGGGTGCCGCCAGCCTGCAATGGATCAACCCGAAAACCTGGATGATGGCGCTGGCGGTGGTCAGTGTGTTCGCCGAAGGCGGCGAACAGCGTGGGTTGCGGGTGGCATTACTGTCGTTGGTGTTTTTCCTGGTGTCCCTGCCATGCCTCGGCGCATGGGCAATGCTGGGCGCCGGTTCGAGCCGCTGGCTGCGGACGCCGCGCGCCATGCAACGCTTCAATCGTTGCATGGCGCTTTTGCTGCTGGGTTCGACGTGGATAAGCGTCTGGATCTGAATGCCCCATGTGACCCATCGGTGCATAACGAGTTTCAACCGCCATCAGGATGACGTCGCGGCTGCAGCGCCGTTGGTGAACGTCGTCGTTACAGACAAGGAACGGTTTCCTGCGGCATCTTTGGCCCTTACGTCAAAAACGTCCGAGCTCCCCAAGCCTGAAACCGGGTAACTGGTACCGCTCACCGAAATCCAGCTACCTGCGTTACGCCGCACCTCGTAGCCGGTGACCCCGACATTGTCTTGCGACGCGCTCCAGCTCAGCAGTGCATTGCCAGGCGTCGAGGGCGTCAGCTTGAGGGCCGTCACGCGAATCGGCGGCACGAAGTCATGGGTCACCACGCCAATCACAGCCGACAGGGCCGGTACGGGGCCTTCGGGCCGACGGGGCTGAACGGTGAACCGATACTCCTGTTCGGCTATCAACCCCGTGGCGAGGTATTCACGCACACTGGTGCGAACGACCGGTCGTCCCGGGCAGGTGATTTCGTAATCGATCAGATAAGAGGCGTCCTGCGGCGCATCCCAGGTCAGACTCGCCTCGTTGAACGTCCTGCCGGGATTGCTCAGGTTTCTGGGTTGTGTCCGGTCCGGGCCGATGGTGACGGTCGCATATGCCGGTGCTGAATATCCAGTCTCGTTGAAAGCTCGCACTTCGATGAAATAGGTCACATCAGGAGACAGGTGCCTCAATAGCCAGGTCAGGTGCTCGGTTTCATATCGTGCGATGACTTGCGGGTGCTGACTGAGCACGCCATAGGCCACCTCGTATCCAGGCTGATTGATCGTGGCCCAACTGACACGCACCGTATCAAAGGTGTCCAGCACAACCAACGGGCCTGGCTTGGGTGGCAACGGTGGGCCATCCAGCGTTCGTTGAGTGATGCGCGACGGAGAAGATTCGCCGTTGGCATTGCGGGCGCTGACTTCGACGAAATAAAGGGTATTTTTGTTGAGGTTGGTCAGCGCCTCGCGCAGTAGTCGCGTGGTCAGCGTATTGACCGCCCCACCGGGTTCGATACCGTAACGGATGACATAATCGTCGGCCGCCGTGGCGGCAAACCATTGAATCTCCAGCGTGGAGATTGTCGGCGTCGCTCGCAAGCCAACGGGCGTCGCGGGCACTTGCAAGGTCTGTCTGGTGATACGTGTCGGTGCCGAATCGCCGACATTATTGGACGAGCGCACATCGAAATAATAGTGGGTTCCGGCATTCAGGCCGCTGACCGTGTGAGCCGCCGCCACCGATGTCGCGGAGCCGATCACCGCGCCACTGGGGGCAAGCCCGTAGCTGATCTTGTAGCTCGAAGCATCGGCGGGTCCGGACCAGCTCAAGGCTATGGTGTTTTTGCTGGGTGTGGCGCTGAGATTGGTCGGGCTTGACGGTACGGAGGCCGCCGGATGGGTCTTGGCTTGCGCGTCCTTGCTGATTGGCGACACCTCGCCACCCTTGAGCCCGAAAATCTGGATGAGATATTCCGTGTTCGGATTGAGCCCGCTGACGATATAGGTCAAGGAACTGATGGGGACATCGAACTCGCCCTCCGTGGGGCCTCCCGCCACTCCCCACTTCACCCGCGAACCGGTATGCCCGCCACCGGCCAGGTAGCCCCAGATCACGCGTATGGCCGAGGTCGACTGAGCGGACGCGGTAATGGTAATCGGCGGAACCACATAAGCCGTCCCAGGCAGGGGTGATTCGTTTTCATGCCCGCTCATTCAGACGCCTCCAGCAACGGTTTGACTGCGTTCATTTAAATACCGTTTGCGGGTGCAGCACCACTGACAGAACGGTTAGTGGCGATCGGCCGGTTTCTATTGTTCGCGCAATAGCAGCACTCGACCTTGAATCTGTAAGGCCGTCGCCCTTTCTCCGGCGATGCGTTGGGTCAAGGCTGAACAGCGCATGTCCTTCTCCCGTCGCGCGGATTCCCAGCCACAACCCTGTCTCACGTCGAGAAGCGCGCCACCGGCGTTTTCAAGCGACGAACGGGTATATCGGTGTTGATCGAAAACCGCCCCTTGCGTCGGCATTTTTCCGGTGAGGATCTGCGTAATCACTCGCCTGCGTTCAACACGCAAAATCTCGCCTAATCAAAAAATTAACGCGCATTCCTCAGGACGTCATGACTCAAAGATCCATCCTACAACTACCGAAGTCTTCGGCTGACAGCCTTTTCCATAACACCTGATTAAAGTTCCTCACCTGTAATTTCTGACAGGTTCCAAGTCGGTTGATTCGCGCTATAACGACACCTCGCCTACAGCCCTGCACCGGGCTTTGTAGGACGGCCGCGCGAACCGTGCCTTTGTGAAGTAGGAGGATTCCGCCGCGCCCACGCCGTCAATGATGATGAATGGGAGATCCAAAATGCATCAGTCCGCTACCCCCTCAGTTCGCTCATCGCCAGCCTCGCTCAATTTGCCACCTGTGGAGAGTAGGCAGGCAAAAGAAATCAGGCTTACCTCTCGGGAAAAAGAAGTCTTGCAGTGGAGCGCCGCGGGCAAATCTTCCTGGGAAATTGGCCAGATCGTCAGTTGTTCCGAGGCCGGTGTGAATTACCATTTTTGCAACATTCGCCGAAAATTCGGCGTGAGATCGCGCTGGATCGCCTTGGTCATGGCGCTGGAACAGGGATTGATTCAATTGCCTTGAGCCAGTCCGTCCCCAAGGGGCCGCGTGTCATCGCGTCCTAGGGACACCCAATGATTCCGGACCAGACACTTCATGCCTTCCCCCGTCCCCGTGCCTGTGACGATACGCCCGTATCGTGCAGGCACCGCCCGGACAACGCGCTACGCATTATCCTCGCCGATGACCATCCCGTGGTGCTGACCGGGGCCAAGATGACCCTGTGCGCGCAACCCGGTTCAGCATTCAGGATTGTTGCCCTGGCACATAACGCGGATGAACTGATCACCCATTTGCAGAACACCCCCTGTGATTTGCTGATCAGCGACTACTCGATGCCTGACGGACGCTTTCCCGATGGCCTGGCATTGATGGGTTACCTGCAGCGTCATTTCAGCCACATACCGCTGATGGTGATGACCGTGTTGCGCAACCCTTCGCTACTGCAAGCGTTGCTCAATATTGGCGTCAGGGGCCTGTTCGACAAGCGCAGCCCCATGACCGAGCTGAAATCGGCAGTGCGGACGGTGATCAAAGGCCGGCGCCACCTGTGCCCGACGATTGCAGAAATCCTGCAAGCCCGGAACGTGCCGTCCAGCTGTACGGCCATGCCGTCGATGAAACTTTCCGAGCGGGAGCTGGAGGTGGTCAGGTTGTTTGTCCAGGGATTGTCCGGCCGGCAGATTGCGGCGCAACTGAACCGCAGTGAAAAAACCATCAGCCGACAGAAACGCACCGCCATGGACAAGTTGGGGCTTGGCCATGACGGTGGGTTGGTGGAGTTTGCGCGGGTGAGTGGATTGGGGTAATCCTTTTTATTAATAACGAACCACTGAAACTTTAAATCAACTCCTGACGAAGTAAACAATAAGATTTAACTATTAGCACCCAGCGCTGATGCACTCACTCATCAGCGCTGGGATCTTTATTGGCTTACCCATTAATACATACACTCATTATTGCGCCCATTGTTTATTTGAGTCATATCGAATACCGCCTCCTCTAACTTCATTGTTTTTTTGTTGGTATTTTCGAGCCGCCCTGGCTTCAGCTTTGGCTTCGGTTTTGGCTCTGGTTTTGGCGGCATCTTTGGCTTGTTCTTGGGCTCGTTTCATAGCTTGCTCTTTGAGGCGATCTAAATACCGATGACGATCCTGATAAGCCCGTAGCACATAATCATCTAAGTACTCAGGAACCGCTTTTAACTCATTAGCGCTATGACGAGTAATAAGCCTTTTCCCAATGTTCCCCTCCATAAAATCAATCTGCGAAACCGAATCAGCGTATTTTCTAAAAAGTTCATCAGGCACATCTTTACCATTAAACTGTTCCAACTGAGACCTATAATGCCCAACCTGGTTCATGGCCTCTCCCGCATCAGATCGAGTTATTTTGTGCAGCGTCGCAGAGCCTTTTCCCTTGCCTACCATCTTCATACTACTTGGTATGCCTTTTGCCACTCTAGAATTCGTAGTCAATTTAAAAAGTCTAATTACAGCTCCCCAAGGACTATGGCCATTTTTATCTGTGAGATCAATCGGGTTCCCTAAGCAATACATATAAGCATTGATCCCCCCATCCCCAAACGGGCTCCAACTATCCGGACTATGAAACCGCATCAACAACGGATTGAACGCCCGATACCCGTTGCCCAACAGATACCATCCGGTTTGCGCTTCCCGTCGTTCGCCGTTGTAGCCCAAATGCCCACTGAGCGCCGCGTCATCCGCACGATGGCCATACGCCGAATACGTGACTTCATTGCGCCGGTCCTGGCTCACCTCACACAACACGCTGCTCTTGTCATCGCTGACAAGGAGTAGGGACTTTGGGTCGGCACCTGCCTGATGCTCGGCGAGCACTTTGCCGTCAGCTCGCAGGAAAGTACTGCTATTGGCACCCGTGATCAGATTGGCCAGATTACCGTCCTGATAAAAGCGCTGTTCATTGCCGCCAGCGGTGCCGAGTCCACTCAGGGTGTCCAGCGAGTCATAGTGATAGCCAGTGGCTTTTTCGCCTGCCTGGGCACTGACACTGATCAGACGACCCAGACTGTCATACCGCAAAATACGCCCCACTTCGTCCTGCAGCAGATTACCGTCGGCGTCATAAGTAAAATCAATTCTGGGCGGATAAAGCGGATCGCCCGGTAGCGCCGGGGTCAACGTATTGGTGAGCCCGGTCAATTGACACGGGTCTTTCTCGTTGGTGTATTCGAAATAGATCACATGACGCCCACCCTCGAAGGTCGTCTCCACGAAGTCCAGGTTGTCCTGCGCATCAAAACCGAAAACCTGACATTTGATGATTTTTCCATAAGGGTCCTCCGGCCGTTGACTGCCAGTGCATTTGTAGTCGACCAGGCGCCCACGCTCGTCATACGCATAGGTTTCGACGCGCAGCTCCTCGCTGCCTTGCATCAACGTCCGCTGGGTCAACCGGTCGACCTCATCGTAGGTCTGGCTCAGTGTTTGTTTTATCTGATTGCCCAGATCGAACGTACGCCGCACCTCCCGCCCGAAATCATCGTATTCAAGATCGATCTGCAGCCGCTGCGCTCCGTCGATGGTTTCAATCGTCTTGAGTTGCGCCAGATTGTCGTAGGTGAATGTCGAGCGCGTATCCCCCAGGCGGGTTGCAGTCAGTTGCGCACGGGGGTTGTATTCATACTCCTGGGTTTGCCCGAGGACATCGGTGTAGCGCATCAAGCGTGCTTGCCGGCTGTACTCGTAATACATGATGCGCGTGACTTCGCCGGTCTGCCCGCGGCTTTCGCTTTTCAGTTCGCCAGTGCTGAAATACTCGCGTTCAAGACTGTGCGTGATGCCCGACGGGTCCACCTCTTCAGTGGTCCGCAGGCGCGCATTCTGGGCGTCATAGGTATAAACCGCGGTACTCTCTAGCGCTCTGCGTTGCTCTGGATCCTCACCCAGTTCCGGCCGATACACGTAACCGATTTCCACCCCACTGGGACGCTTGACGCTTTTCGGCTGGCTTTGACCCGGGTCGAAGGTATAGACACTTTCCCGCCCGCCAGTGGTCGAAAGGACCATGCGATCGAGGCCATCGAAGCCCTGCTTCCCCAATACAACGCCGTTGACGCTGATTTCAATCGGCAGGTCTTCGCTACTGTGCCTGGCATATTGGCGCTCGACGACGTTGCTGTCCGGCAACACGGTTTTGGTCATCCGGTCGAAACCGTCGTACTCATAACGCGTCCAATTGCCCGCCGCATCCTGTTCCTCGGCGGTACGCCCTAGCCCGTCATACTGATAAACATGCTCGCTGATCTGCCGGCCACCCAGGTCGATACGCTTGACGCTGTCGGGCTTGTCAAACAGGTTATTGACGGTGATGGTTTTACCCATGCCTTCCAGCCAATGTGTGGTTGTGCGGGCGATCGGGTCATTGACCTCGTGCTCCTCGACACCATCGGGCCGCACAACGCTGCGCTGCTCGCCCCAATCGTCGTAGTTGAAAAAGCTGGTCAAGGCTACGTCTTTTGCTCGTTCCCAGTCGATATCCGTCTCGCTGGTCATCTGCTCCCGGTTGTTGTAAGTCGCACGGTAAATCTCACGGTACTGCCGATCATCGCCACCGAGGGCATCGGCATCAAGCCGGGTTTCCCTGATGACCCGGTTGTGCCCGTCCAGGTAGGTGATGGTTTCAACGCCCTTGACGTCCCTGGCGCTTTGCATGGCCTGCTGGCCCGATGCACTGGTCAGCGTATAGGTGTAGTTGCGGCTAGCGACATAAGGCGTGTTCGGTGCCACGGTTTCCCTGGTCACACGCCCGAGCAGGTCATACTCATATTCGATTTCAACATCGTTGTCGTCACGATTGAGCAAAGGCTCGCCATTGAGCAGCGAGTGCTGCAACGTGATGATTTTTTTCTCCCCGTCGAAGCCAGTCAATGTGCTGACGGTGTGCTGGACCGTTTCGCCGTTGCGCGCGTTGCGCGTCATGCTGTAACTGTAGTCCGTGGTCGTGGTCAGGTCGTTGAGCGTTACCGCATCCTGCAACTTGCGCCCGTGAATGAAGGGATTTGTCGGGTCGTTGTAGTATTTGTAGGCCGTCAGTTGTAATGACTGCTCCTGGCCGCTACCAAGTGGCACCAGGGTCTCGTCCCTGATCGCCAGCCATGGCCCGGAACCGG
Source organism: Pseudomonas monachiensis (assembly GCF_047345015.1). Lineage (NCBI taxonomy): Bacteria > Pseudomonadati > Pseudomonadota > Gammaproteobacteria > Pseudomonadales > Pseudomonadaceae > Pseudomonas > Pseudomonas monachiensis. The sequence continues at coordinate 2,781,114 of NZ_CP178857.1, read as the reverse complement.
TCAAACCCGGTTCAGCCGTGTAGGTGTAGCGGGTTTGCAGGGTCGGGGCCTGGCCGTAAGCGGACCGGGCGGGGGTGACCGTCTTGCTCTTGAGATTGCGCACAAACCCTTGCGGGTCAGCCGGGCAGTCATCACCCTCGCCTTCGGCCTTGTACCATTCGCTGGTTTCGGTCACGCCGTTGGCGTTGACCTGGGTCAGCTGGTTGCCGAAGTCGTCGAAAGTGGTGGTGACGATTTCCGCATGCCGGGGCAGCGTGGCGCTGGCGAGGCGCCAGGTCTGGGTGACCTTTTTCGGCAGTTGGCAGTAGGGTTTCTGGTCCTTGAAGTCCAGGGCGGGATCGATGTGGTATTCGGTGTCGGTGGTCTGCAGGGTGTTTTTCGCCGGGTCGCTGCTGTACTGGGTGATTTGCTCCTGCGTCATCAGGTGAAAGCGGTTATACACCCGCTTGGTTTCACGGACCGCCTTGCCCGCCAAGGCGTCCCAGAGGATTTCCCGGGTTTCGTACTCGTACGCCGAGCGCACTTTGTACAGGTTGTCCAGGCCATCGTCGCTCCATGACAGACCGCTGCCGAAGCCCAGGAAGTTATGGTCCCGGGCATCGTACTCGTAGCGGGTTTCGATGGCGGGCTGGCCAAAACCGGGGTCGCGCTTGTGGCTCGCCACCCGCGGCAGGGTGCGCCCGGCCTGGCCGGGAAAATAATGCGCGCGGCTGGCATAGGTGACGGTTTCATGGCCGCCGGTGGGGGTGTAGACGTCTTTGAGGCAGGTCAGGCCGCTCTGGGCAACGTAGTCGAAACGCCACGAGGCTTTGTCGTCGGTCGGCAGGACCAGGGTCTTGCTCTCGCCATCGATAATGCTCATCTGGAACAGCGCTTCGAAGGCACTGCCGGGGTGCAGCGTGATCTTCAACAGGTTGGTGGTGCGCGCCAGGCTGAGCAACGCGGTGCTGTCGGTAGCGTTGGTGATACGACTGAGCAGCGGTTCGGTGCCGAAGGCCACATACTCGAGCGCGACACCGTGGCCCTGGGGCGAGAACATCTGCACCGGCAGCGCGACCTCGCCCTGGCCGACCTCGAGGATCTCCACCAGCCCGGCCTTGTGCTCGACGCGATAACGCTTGTTGCCCAGGTCATGGAAATGAAAGGAGTCGATTTTCTGTTCCGGAATCACCGGTCCATTGGGCCCGCCGAGGATGACCTTGAAGGTTTCACCGGTATACAACGACAGCACGCCGTTGGTGGGGTTGAACTGCGACAGTTGCAAGTTCCAGCCCTTGCCGAAACCGCTGTCGGCGGCATTGAGCGGGTTGAAGTTCAGTTGCAGCGGAACGACCGGGCCGCACAGGTTGTTGGCTTTCAATTCAGGCAGTGAAATGGCACAGGTGTATTGCCCGGTGCGCGGATCGACCTGACTGAGAATGAAACTCATGAAATTGAAGGCGTTGGAATGCACGGAAGTTGATGTCGACATGACTCACATCCTTAAAAATTCAGTAACGAGTGCGATCCGCAACGGACCGCACTGTTGATCAACTACCGGCGTTATGAACCGATGATTTTCAGCTTATTTCGATTAGTACCATCGAAGCCGATTCGCACGCTGTGCTTGTTGCCATAAACATCGATGACAATCACATGCAGGGCTGCATCGAAATCGGCTTTGGCATAACGATCATATGGGCAATATTCACGGCGATGCAGGCTGAACAACACCTGGCCTTCAGGTACCGGATACCCTGGGTTCACAAAAGGAAGTGGAGTTTGTGTCTTGTCGCCCAATCGGCGCAACAGAATATCGTCAATGTGCAGGATCTGCTGACCCTGCGCATTTTTGACGTCGGGTAACGCATAGCCGGTGATGCTGTAAATATCCTCCAGCAGAGTATCACTTTCCCATTTGATCATGCTGGAATTACCGACAAACTGAATGTCTTTTATTTTTTCCTGTACACCCTTGATCATCAACTTCAAGTAATAGTAATCGGTGGTGTTCATATCATCTTCGTCTGCATCACCCTCCACACGAGTCGCCGGATCATCTCCGAATGTTAATATGACCTGACCGCCAACTCCTCCGTCCGGCGGTGCGACTGCAATGAGGTTGCGTGCCTTATGATTATGTTCTCCATCTTCCACGCTTTTATTGGAATAAAAGTCCTCTCTGGTATCATTGCGAATGGTGGCCGACACCAGCAGGTTCTCGACTTTATGGCATTGGACAAAGAACTCTTTGATGTACATCCTTGCCTCGCGCGTTTGCCCTGCGCCCGTTGGTTGAACGGTGACAAGATCCGGGTGAGGCTTATAACCATTTTCAGCTTCAGTGACATACCATTTCCCCCCCTCCGGTACGCCGCCCTCACCGACTTCTGGCAATGGATTTTTTTCATCTGCCGAGACCAGGCGAATACTCTTGTACTCTGCATCAGACAACTCCAGCGGATCAGGCGCCCCGTCATAGACCATAGGGCGGAACCGAACCACGACCCTGGCCTGTTGCAAACCATTGGCCCAGACCCGGATTGGCGTGGTATCCACCGTAAAATCAAACGTGTCGACGGCGAACCAGTCCGACTGCGGGGCGTGGTTGTTCAGGTGAATGATGCTGTAGCCGGAAACCACCCCGGCCAAGGTTCCTTTCACTACGCTATAAGGTTGCGTGATCACGCTTGGTGCCGTGAACTCACCTGTATCGGGATTGACCTGACCTTCTCCCGCGACCACCGACCACTTAAGCGAAGCGTCCTCGGGGCCTGTAAAAAATGCGCGGCCATTAGCCCGTACGCCGGGAACGAAGGCCGGGGTAATCGCCAGTGAAAAACTCCCATTGAGCAACAGCACCGTGGCAATGGCCTTGTCACCAGTGAGACTGTCCTCAACATCAATCAGCACTGTTTCCAAGGTGTTCGAGGGTGGCGTCTGTGGTCGTGTATAGGTCACCTCGCGGCCCTGATTGGCGCTCAAGGAGCCCTGATTGCCACGTAACGACCACTTCAGCGTGCCGGCCCCCAGGGTGGTTGCCTTCAGCGTGACCGTTGTCGCGGTACTGTCACTCATATCAATCTGCGCCATCGAAGGCGTCACCACCACCCCGGCCAAAGCTACGGTAACCAATGCCGAGGCGGTCACCTCGTTACCGGTGGCCGGGTCTGTGTAAGTGGCGGTCACCACATTGCGCGCCGCCGTGCTTTCGAGCAGCTGAACCTCCGGCGCCGTGTACTCGCCACTGGCGTTGATGCTGCCCAGGGCCCGGGCACCGTCGACACTGCGTACGCTCCAGGTGACATCTGCGGCCTTGATGCCCAGTTGGCGGATGGTGAAGGTTTGTTTCTCACCGGCCTTGATCACCGGCATCAACGGATCGAGGGTGAACGTGGTTTCTTTCGGGTCGATGTGCCCGAAAAGCGCCAGGTCACCGGGCAGTCGTGCTTCGGTCAGTTGCAAGGCGTTGCGTTCGGGGAAGAGCAGGTTGCTGATGGCCAGGACGTTGATTTCGGGGATTCCGAAACTTTTAAATCGTGCCGTATCATTGAAAAAAATCTCGTATTTTTTAAGTTCCAGATCCACTAATGGTAAGTACTCTTCAGAAAAACGCTCTTTAAACTCCAAACTACCGTAACTTTCTATAACAGATTGGTAATTATAAGGAAATGACGCCGAGGGAGACTGCGCCTCAAAAGACAAAGAGTTAAATGGACCAATTACTGGAGCAAAATCAATTCTTACATCCGTTGTAACATCCGCTTTCGACGGATAATTATCAGCACCTCCAATCAATACCCATACCCGTACATTAAATGGCTGCTGCTGCATCTTGGTCCAAGTGACTGACAACATATTCTGCTGATCTGCACCAATTCGCAAGGCCTCAATATCGCTACCACTGAAGTCTAACTTGTGTTCCCCAACACTACTCACGTCCTCTGTCCGCCCTATACCATCGTACCATCGGATAAAACACCCAGGTAAAGGTAGCGCACCAGAAACAGCCTTAAGTGATCGAGCAATGGAGTTGGATTCGTGAGTGCGTTCAAAAACAATTTCACTGCCAATCATTTGCTGTATCGGGTATTGAATATACCAATCAAACACCACCCGACTGGCCAACACCAAAGCCCCCGAATAAATGGCCTTGCCCTGCGCATCCCGATCATTGGGAATCAAATAATCCAGAGCGCCTTCCGCCGGGTCATTCCCCTCCTTTGGATTCCCCTTGGTCCTGACCATCAGCACCACCGCGCCCTCACCGTAGTCGTCGGATGTGCGTATCTTTCCTTCCTCGGTGGCCATGGTGCGGATCATGAATGAACGCGGTGCCAGCAAATCGACGTCGCGCAAGTCCAGCATGCCCAAGGTGTAAACCCGGTCCTCGGGTTTCTGCTCAAGGAACAGCGCCTTGAAAAAATCACCCAGCGACTCTTGCGATTTCTCTTCATTCACCAGGTTGCAACGGCAGTTGTAGCCGTCACCTATATCGACAGTCACCTGGCCTTGTTCATTGACCGTGCCCTTACTGGCGGCGAGGTCGATGTCCATGGTGACGGTGTACCCTTGATGGGCGCTCACCACATAGCTGTAAAGAATGGCCCCCGGGACCTGGTTGCTTCCCTTGCGCACATAAGAAACCGTGCCCGACACAATATCCATGGTCGCGGTCACTCGGGAATCACGCAGCGAGGCCTTCTCGAAACTCAAGCGAGGCTGGCTCAAAATCAACCCACTCAACTCAAGTACCTCGGTACCATCCGGTGTCATCGCCGGCGCACCAAAGATTTGCTTCATGAAACTGTCCTGGTTGAAGCGCGTAATGTATTGCTGCTCCATCAAGCTGTTGACTTTGGCCCGATTCATGAACACCACGGCGTCCCAGCCGAGGGTGATCGATTTACCTTGCATTCTGTTTGTAAGCTCAACTAACGAATAATTTGACATAATGCACCCGACTTAATTGGCAATTTAATAATTAGGCACTGCGAACGGTATGATCGACTGCTTCAATCAGTTCCGCGTATTTACTCAAGGGCAATGGAATGACGATTTGTCCGTGTATCTTCATACTGGCAGGAATAATATTTGCAGTGCCGGACAGAACAACAAACCCACCCGGTTCGACCTTGTCCGGCTCGGTATATATCCCGGTAGTGGCATCGAAATTTCCATCCCCTGAAAGTTTGCTCCAGGTCAGCGTTACAACTTCAGGAACGGGAACAATCGGCCCATTTTCACCCAGCAACTGAAAGTGCGCCTTCCCACCCGGAAGATCGCTTGAACTGGCCAGCACCATGGGGGCCGGTGTCAGCACTTTCTCAATCATCAAGGCGATATGAGAGACAGCTCCAGTCGTTGGATTCTTGATCTCGATTTTATCAATCGGGAAAGGCGTATCGACGTCCATGTTCGTCCCGGCGGTATACAGATATTGGTTCGGATCTGTTGGGTCTACACTTACCGTCGATCCCCATTGCGAGGTCAAGATGCTCCACTGCAGTGGTTTCTGGTCCAGCGATTGCGCAGTCAGGGTCATCGTTTTGCCTGTTTCACAGCTGGCATATAACGGGTTGGCCACGATGACGCTATGCATTACCGAGACCAGCGCCGAGCTCTTGACCGGCGCACCATTGAGCGTCCCTTGGGCAGTGACCATCACCGCGACAAAACCATCGACCAGACTGCCCGCCGACGGCGCCGTGTATTCACCGGTGGAACTGATCACCCCGGGTTGAGCGATATTGCCGTCGACATCCTTTACGCTCCATTGCACGTCGCTGGGCACGGGCGACAAGGTAAATTGCAGTTTGCTGCCGGCCTCGATTGTCGAGTTCATTGGCGAAACAGTGGTGGTCGTGCGCAGCGGATCGATTTGACCGAAAACCGCCAGATCTCCAGGGACAAAGGCGTCGGTTAGTTGCAAGGCGTTTTGCCCGGGGAACAAAAGGTTCCGCAGCAGAAAGGTGTCCAGTGTGGGAGATGTCAAACGACTGAGTAGATCGATGATCTTCGGTTTAAAAAAAACTTCAATTTGAGGCCTTATACGCGGAAACTGAGAGATGACGTCTTCCAGTCCGTCCGCCCCGGCAATATTCAGACTGAATGTAGAGGACCCCTCATTCCGCTCAAAACTGACAAGACCTGTTTGCTTGTCGAGCTTAATATCAAAATGAACACTATATCGACATATAAAATCCATGTTCCCGGAGTCATCTTTATTCGGATCCCAAGGGGCAAAATATTTAATTTCCCGCCTAAACACAGTCTTATAGGATTTATCCCATACAAACTCAATACGGTTACCTCCCCCCCTAATTGTTAAAGGAGAACCGCCACTGTCTTGTTTAAAGTCATGCTGGATAGGTGTGGAAAAATAAAAAACACCTGTATGAACTCCACCATAATATACATCATACTGATACTTGTAGTCCTGAAATATACCCCCCGCGCCCCCCTTTAAACCAAATGCAACATCCGCCCCACTGTCATACGCTAAAAAATTAATATCATTGCCAATATCTTCAATGGCCGGCCCCCGCATGATCCTGTCGAAAAGCACCCGGCTCGACAGCAGCATCGCCCCGGTATATTTGGTGCCGCCTTCATCCGACGGAATCAGATAGGTCGAATTGGCATTCGGAAAAGTCTTGCTGTCCTCGCCGCCCGTCAAGGTGATGAACATCATGACAGCGCCATCGCCGTAGGCCTCATCTCCCAGTACGGCCTGAGGGTCGGACTTCATGGTCCTGATTTCAAAACTTTTAGGCGTCAATACACCATTCAGATCGCCCGTCAGTCGCCCGAGCGGGAAAATCTTCTGATCCTCCTCCACCTTTTCATCAAAGTACAACTTGAAACGTCTGCCTACGTCGTCCTGGGCCAAGTCGCCGAATACAAAGTTCGCCTTGAAAGTATCGGCATTCTTGATGTCAATCACGACATCACCCAGGTCACTGACTTCTCCTTTGGTTACCGGTTGGTCCATCCATAACTGGGGGCCACCTACCGGAAGCACTTTGAGTATCTTCGAGACAAAAACAGCGCCACCTGTATTCTTTTTAGTGCTCACAATCATCCCGCCGACCATATCCATGGTCAGTCGTGCCCGCGCAGCCAGACTGGGGTCCGAGCTTTCGAACGACAATCGTGGCGCACTCAGTTTCAAATTGAATACATGTTCTTTATAAGAACCATCCCCCCAACTCGCCTGCAAATTGACAGGCTCGATAAAACCATCGGCGGTATTGAACCGTTCAACGTAGAGTTGAAACAGCAATTCGTTAGCCTTGCGTTGATCGTATAATGTCAAGGCATCCCAACCATAGGTCATGGATTTACCCTGCATCTCGCCGACCAACTGCGTCAATGTCATCTTACTCATGTCTGAGCACCTCAAATAAATAACGCTTGTGCTCTTAAGCCAGAAGCTTCAGCGATAGCGGCCTGTTAAAATTGATGGTCGAGTGCCCACTATCAAAGCTCACGCTGACTCTCAAGGTTAATGTGTCGTTAATAGCAATATCGGCCAGGTCCGCTCTCAACAACCTGGCCTTGACGCCGCCGGTGGTTTCCTCGGGTTTTACCTCGCGTGCGGCAATAATGTCGCGCCCCGTAATGCCGGGAGCGGTCAACCATAAACGCACTATTTGCTCAGTCGATATGAACATCCAGGTTTCCACGCTCAACAGGGCACCTTCCGGTGGAATATCCGACAAACTGAGCGTTGCCGGCGATCCGATCTGGGCTTTGTCACACTCAATGCCGGAATGACTGGTGATGTTTCGAATAAACAATTGCAAGGGAGGTTCGGCGTCTTGGCCTGCAACCTGGTAAGTCACTTCGACCGTTTTACCGAAGTTCGCCGGAAGCACTTCGGGTGGCACCCGAAACTTCATGGGGTTAAGTTGGCTATGTACCGTTGTTTCATAACTGCCCGTCGCTCCAAAACCTTTCCAGTGGGCCGTGACTTCATCGCCATCGACAATGGTGGCGGCTGCCGGAATCGTGATGTAGGCACCACTGATAGCCACGCCTGGATTCAGCTCGTCACGCCCATCGATGAGCACGCTGCGATCAACCGTCGGTGTCGGCAGTACGAGGGGTTCGCGAATGCTCAGCTCCAATGCGGCACCGGAACCGGCGGCGTCGGGCCGCGCATACTGATAACGCAGGCTGACGGTGCCACCACGATTGTCCAGCAGCCATTGCGCCGCGATGGGGACTTCAATCCTGCCGGTTTCGATATTGGAGAGGTCGATCTTCAAATACTGGATGGTATTTTTGTTCGGGCCACTGCCCGAGCCGGTGCGCGTGCCGTACACCAACACTTCATCACCGACACGAATACCCGGATACACCGGAACGACCACACGGATGCCATCGGGAAACAGGCCGGGATTGATCTCGCTACCGGTCAGGTCCTTGACGCTGGCCACAGGTAGTTCCGGCGCGGAAGACGGAGTCACCAGGAAGGTCCGTTCGGCCGATACCGTTTCGGCGAGCGTGGACGAGGCATAGGTAATCTCGTAACGCAGCGTGATCTTGCCCCCTCGCAGCGCTGCGGCGTAGGTTCTGGGCGCGGTCCAGCTCAATACCTGACCGGGGTTGTTGCTCGGGTCGGTATCGGTATCGCTCAAGGTCTTGGGGGGAATATTGACAATGGGGCCATCACTGCCATCAGCACGCTTGCCTTCCCAGATAACCCTGACCACGTCAGCGTTGGACATAACGGTATAGGGGACCACTGCGATGGTCATATTGCCATCAATCGCGTCCGGATCCAGCTGGAGGTCATGGGACTCTTTTATCTGCGGCGCGGATAACAACCCATGCCTGCCGATACCGAAATGGATTCGCTTGGACTCTTCCCTCGGGGCTCCGCCGGCACGCTCCAGAAAAAACGAATAGAACACCTGGCCCTTGTTCAGCGCTAGCACGGTGTGATTGGGAACCGGCATCGGGAACTCGGTCTGACCCGGTTGCGGATCCACATCGATCCTGGAGTCCCCGTGATCTACCGGAGTGCCATTTTCTGCCAACCCGAGCCAGCTCTGATAAAGGCCATCACCCAGCGCGGGATTGGTATACCTGGCGAAAGTACAAAGTTGTTCGCCGTTCAACGCTTCCGGATCAATTGTACCGTTGATCAAAAGTGGAATGATCGGCGCGTCTAAATCACCCGCTGCCATAGTATTACTCCTGCACAGTTCAATAATATGAATAACAAAATCGGCATTTAAAGCCGTCAGAAAATTTGAATGTCGACTCACGTTTTACACCTGATAAACGACCCTGGGTACTAGCAGAACTGCTAGGTTGTCAAACTCGCAACCGGTGCTAAAGTCGGGAGGAAGTAGACCGTACGTGTCTTCCATGAACCTGTCGGAGTTAATCGATAATGAAGCCTTACCTATCACTATTGAGGGTGACCGCTTGTGTATGCCTTGCACTTTACGGGGCAAATTCTGTTGCCGCGGCATCGGATGAAAACAGCCAACAATCTGAACCCAGGGCTAACTATGGCGATATTGTATTCTTCAACTCAAAAGGCGAAAAAAAATGCACTTTGTCTGTTCCGGAGACCAAGCAGGCCTTCGGTTTCGAGCAACCTGGCCAAAGTTGCGAGAACAATCTGATGGCCAGCTTTACACTCGAAAATATTCCCTCGGCAACACTCATTCAATTTTATGCTGGTGAAGGTTGTAGTGATGCACGAACCAAAGACAACTTCTTTGTAAAACTCAAGACAGTCAAACAACCCACAGACTGGAGCACCCCTCCAAACCCGCCGACACCGACAATGAACTTCAATGACTTCAAAAAAAGAAAGGAGGGTGATTTGATTCCAAAAAGATACGTTCGAGTCGAAGCGCAGTGGGAAGGGAGTGACTTTGGCAACCAAGATTGGGATGAGCAAATCAGCTGCGTTTATATTGAACGCTCCCAGCCCGCTAATTAATCATCCACTGAAATAGCTCTGACTTTTTTGCATTCCCGCCAAATAACGAGGCGCCTTTCATGAGCACGTCCACCTCGATACATTCCAACGCGTTCAATTTCACGGACTTCATTCAAAGCCAGGTCGATCCGCGCACCGGGCAATACACCTGTGCCATTTCACTGCCTGAATTGAAAGCCAACAACCTGTGCGGCCCGGTCGTTCCGCTGCAACTGAACTTCAACCCGCTCAATGCCGCCGACAGCGGTTTCGGCAAGGGCTGGAACTTGCAACTGTCGCAGTTCAACCCCACCAACGGCGTGCTGTCGTTGTATACCGGTGAAACCTTCAAGGTCATCCTCGGCGGGCCCAATGGACCGGTGATTCCGGAACAGAAAATCGACTCCTTTCATTTCCATGACCTGGGCAACAAGCGTTATCGCGTCGAGCACAAGGCCGGGCTGGTGGAGATCCTCGAGGTCGGCCAGGGCGAGGTCGCGCTGCCGGTGCAGATGTTCTCGCCCCAGGGCCACGGTGTCGCGCTCGAGTATGTGGCCTTCGGCACCGAACCGCTGCTCAGTCGTATCACCAACGCTACCGACAGCACCGCGTTGCTCAGCCTGGAGCGCACCACCAACCTGTTGAAGATCACGCTGCACCCCGGCAGTGCCTTCGAAGCGCTGTTCCAGATGAGCATTATCGGTGGCGAGAGCGAGACCCTGGTCCTGCCGACCGACGACAAAGCCTGCTGGCGTTTCGACTACGTTGCCCAGAACGGCCTGACCTGCCTCAAAGACGTCTACACCCCCACCGGCGGCCATGAAACCGTCACCTATGCCAGCCGCGCGCATTATTTTCCCGGCCAGGCCGGGCGCACCCTGCCGCGGGTGGCGAGCCACAAGCGCGACCCCGGTTTTGGCCAGCCCGCCATCGAAACCCGCTACGAGTACGATGCCCGGGACCATAACTTCCTGGGCTTCGGCAGCGGTCTGTCATGGAGCGACGATGGCCTGGACAACCTGTACAAAGTGCGCTCGGCGTACGAGTACGAAACCCGGGAAATCCTCTGGGACGCCTTGGCGGGCAAGGCGGTCCGTGAAACCAAGCGGGTGTATAACCGCTTTCACCTGATGACGCAGGAGCAAATCACCCAGTACAGCAGCGACCCGGCGAAAAACACCCTGCAGACCACCGACACCGAATACCACATCGATCCCGCCCTGGACTTCAAGGACCAGAAACCCTACTGCCAGTTGCCGAAAAAGGTCACCCAGACCTGGCGCCTCGTCAGCGCCACGCTGCCCCGGCATACGGAAATCGTCACCACCACCTTCGACGACTTCGGCAACCTGCTGACCCAGGTCAGCGCCAATGGCGTGACCGAAACCAGCGAGTGGTACAAGGCCGAAGGTGAGGGTGATGACTGCCCGGCTGACCCGCAAGGGTTTGTGCGCACCCTCAAGAGCAAGACGGTCACCCCCGCCCGGTCCGCTTACGGCCAGGCCCCGACCCTGCAAACCCGTTATACCTACACGGCCGAGCCAGGCCTTGGCGATTCCGGGCCATGGCTGACACTGCGCGATGAAACGCTGCAGCACATGGTCGACGGTCGTGTAGCAACGCAGCTACGGAACATTCGCCATGACTACCTCAATACACCACAAGATCCGCGGACCCATGGCCTCATTTGCAAGATGACGCAAACGTTGCATGGCCTTGCCGAGACCTTGACCACCACCCTGTACAGCTACGGCATCACCCGCAATGCCCGCACAGGGACAATGGTCATGCGTACGGACAGTGAGTTGATTGGATGCGATGACAAACCGGACACGCCAATACGCAAAACCATCACCCAGGAGCACTCGTTGCTCAACGGTTTCAAGCTACTCACCCAGGATGACAGTGACGTAAAAGTCGCCTTCGAGTATGACCGGCTCGGGCGAGTGATCGAGGAAATCGTCGCCCCAGACTCCGATAACTACAAGGCCAGCCGTACCTACACCTACACACTGACCAATGGCGGCGAGGGTCAACAGGCGAAACAAAGCGCCAGGGACATCAAGGGCGTAGAAACCATCACCTACCTCGACGGCTACAATCGCGTGATCAAAGTCGAACGCCAGGACGCCGATGCCCTCGGCGGAGACCCCAAGGCGTTTCGCGAAACCTACAGCGCGACCTACAACAACCTTGGCCAATTGATCAGCGAGACCACCACCGACTGGGAAGGCGCCGTCGACAAATCCTTGACCAGCCACCGTCAATACGACGCCTGGGGCCAGGAATGCAAAATTATCGGCGCCGATGGCGTGGCAGAGGTGACCGAAGTCGACCCCACCACACAAACCCTGCGCAGCTGGACCGAAAGTACCGTGGCCCCGATCACGGTCAGTGGTAAACGTCGCGCGACGCTCAACCTGTTTGGCAAGGAAGACAAGATCGAGGCGCTGGACGCACAGGACAAGGTCGTCAGCTCGCGTGAGTATCTGTATGACGGTTTGGGCAACTGCGTTGAGCAAATCGACGAAATGGGCGAGTCCACCCGCTTCGAGTTCGATCTGTTCGCCCGGCTGCAGTCCACGACACTGCCCGACTACACCCAAGTGCGCCGCATTTACGCCGACCACAGTGGCGATGAGCTGCCTATTGACATTCAGGTGGTCGTCAATGCAGAACCGGTCAGCGTAGGCACCCAGACTTTTGACGGCCTGGAACGCCGGACCACGTTGAAAGTCGGGCCGCGTCTTCAGTCGTTCGAATATCGAGGTGGCGAGTCTCAGGTCAGCACGGCGATCACCGCCAGTGGCAAAAAAATCACCTACGAATACACACCGGGCCTGGTGGGCACGCCGGTTGGCAGTATTGCCCCGGACGAGCAGTCGAGCTTCAACTACGATCCGCAGAGTGCGCAACTGACCTTTTCGCAAAACACTCAGGGCGAGTTGACCTTCAACTACAACAGCAGCGGCCAGTTGCTCAAGGAGTTATGGAAAGACAAGCATTCCGGCAAACAATGGGAAAGCCTTTACACCTACACCCTGAGCGGGCGCCCGCTGACCCGCCTGGATGTCGAAGGATTGACCTGCACCTACGCCTATGACGAGAAGGCCCGGCTCAAGAGCCTCACTCAAGGCTGGTTGGTCGCGACTTTCGAGTACGACAATCTGGGGCGAGTGTACAAAACCACAACCTGTAACACCCACACCGGGCAAACCATCACCACCGAACTGGCCTATGACGACCAGGGCCGGGAAGTCAGCCGCACGATGGCGCTTGACGGTCACCCGCAGCAAACCATCACCCAGACCTACCGCGACGACGGCAAGTTGCTGGTTCGCCACTTGCAAGTGGATGACCAGTGCGAACTGCACGAGACCTTCGGTTATGACCAGCGCGGGCGCCTGACCGCCTACAACTGTGATGGCACTGCCCTGCCCCGGGATCGCTATAAAAACGCCATCAAGGAGCAGTTGTTCGATTTTGATGCGCTGGACAATGTGACCGGTGTGTACACGCTGTTTGACGACGGTACACGAGACGACGCCATCAGCTATTTTGCCGAGGACGACCCATGTCAATTGGTGGAAGTCACCCACAGCCACAGCGACTACCCGTCGAGTTGCAAATTCGACTACGACGCGGACGGTAATCTGCTGCACGACGAAAACGGCCAGACCCTGCACTACGACACCCAGGGCCGTTTGCTGCGCGTCACCGATAGCAACGGCAAGGACGTCAGCCAGTACCGCTACGACGCCCATAACCATCTTCTGGGCGTGACCCGGGGCGCACAAGCTGAAACGTTGCGTTTTTATCAGGATGATCGCCTGAGCCGCACCGAACAGGGCGACAGGAAGATTGATTACCTGTACCTCGACGACCAGCCTCTGGGTCAGCAGGAGCAAAACGACCCGGAACAAACACTGCTGCTGATGACAGACGTCAAAAACAGTGTGCTGGCGGAAGGTGGCCAGGATGGGCTGCAAAAAGCGGTCTATGGCGCCTATGGCGAACGCAACCCGGACGACGACTTGAAATGCCTGCTGGGTTTCAACGGTGAAGTGCGTGACGAACTCAGTGGCTGGTACCTGCTGGGCCGGGGCTATCGGGCCTACAACCCGACGCTGATGCGCTTTCATAGCCCTGATTCGTTAAGCCCGTTCGGTGCCGGCGGGATCAACCCTTATGTGTACTGCGCGGGGGACCCGATCAACTTTGTCGATCCGACAGGGCATGCCAACCGAGGAGTTAATATAGAAGGTCTTTTGGGCATATTTTTTGCCGCTGCAGCTTTAGTGGCCAGCGCCGTGTTGATATATGTTGCGCCTCCGGTTGGCGCGGCAACCACATCCTTAGTTTCGTCTGCTGTAACTTTTAGCGCTACGGCTGCCGTCTCCGGCTACACCTTTTACGAAGGCGCGAGGGCCATATCTGACAAAAAATTGCAGGTTCGCGAGAGTAGCGGGAGGACTGCCTTGATCTCGGGTTCGATGGACCTGGTACTTACCGCCGCATTCACACTAGCGATTCGAAAAGGCCTTGGCAAATGGATTGGTAAGGCGCGTGGTCGTGTATCGGCGAGGAATGGGCGTACTGCCAGCTTGCCGGATGGACCTGATGGTGGCGCAGTTAGGGGACCTAAAGGAGATCCAGGACCTAAAGGAAATACAGGACCTAGAGGAGATAGAGGGCCTAAAGGAGATACAGGGCCTCGTGGCGATACCGGGCCAGCGGGAAGGGAAGGACGTCCTGGGCAGCCGGGGGCTCCTGGCCAGAATGCGAGTAGTCCTGCAACGACTGTGTCTCCACCTTCTCGGCCGACTCCGCAAGCATCCCGAACGCCTGAACCCGTAGCCGGCTCTTCTAATGCAAGAAACCAAAATTCCGGGTATGACTTTAAGATGTTGCAGAAAGATCAAAACTCTAAAACAACTGTATTTAATAATGAAGAAGTACATCTTCAACCAACCGACACCATTGACAGCATCCCAAAAAGCAGCGCAAGTTCTATCCGCTCTAACATAGGCAACACGATGCAAAATTAACTCAACAACCGAGGGGGATATTAAACAGCAAAAAATTGCGGGCTCCATGTTTACTAAAATGGAGCCTTTTTTATTAAAGAAACACTTACAAAAACAATCTGCGCTCCAAACTGAGAGTTCTCTCATATCCCCCGCCCCACCCACCCATCTAAACTCCCGCCACCGAGACAACACCATCTTCCTCAACTCACATCATCGTGAGCACTTCCGGCACTGTCTCGCGCTACAAACGCCGGACTAACAACCTAAGGATTTTTGTTACATGAAGACATCTTTGTTCGCACTGCCCCTGGCACTTGGCATGGGTCTGGCCGCCACTTCGGCCTTCGCCGCCGATGGCCGTATCAACTTCACCGGTAATATCAACAGCGCTACCTGCCCCATTGAAATCGTCAACCCTGATAACGGCAACGTCAGCAATCTGGTGTCCCTGGGCTGGGTCGATTCCACTGACTTCAAGGGTATCAACACCGTGGCCGGTGAGCGCGCCTTCCAGATGCGCGTGACCCCAGGCTCCGCTTGCGTGCTGGACCCCGCCAAGCTCGACGCCACCATCACCTTCAACTCGGTATACGGCGGCGGTGGCAACCACTACGGCCTCAAGCCGACCGGTACCCCGGCAAAAGGCGTTGCCGTGGCCATCAAGGACGCGAGTGGCAACTACGTTGAAAACGGTGACACCTCCGTTATCTACCAGCTGGACGAAACCAACCCGACGCTCATGGACTTTACCGCCATGTACATCGCCACCGCCGCCACCGTAATACCCGGCCCTGCCGATTCCGATGTCGAGTTCACACTCCACATCAACTGATCACACGCGCCAGTTGTAGAGCAACGGGTCTGATGGCCCGTTGTTTACAGGCAACGTTTCGATACAGGGTTCTTTCTTATTATGTTTGGTTTCAATAAATATCCCGACCGGGTCAGGTGTGGGATTTTCTCCTGCGCGCTGTTTGGAGTTTTGACTACATGGGTTGCAGACAGCCACGCCGCATTAACGATCAGCAGTACCCGGGTGGTATTTGACAGCGACAAGCGCAATGTATCGCTAAACATTTCAAACCCAAGCAATAAACCGTTTGCCGTACAAACCTGGGTCAATACCGCAGCAGACGATCAAACCACTGCGGTGCCGTTTATCGCCTCCCCGCCACTGTTTCGCTTGAATGCCAACAAAGAGCAACAAGTGCAGATCAACGGGCTGCCCAATACATTGCCCAAAGACCGCGAGTCACTGTTCTATTTCAATGTCCAGGAGTTGCCGCAACTCGAGGCCGGCGATGCCAACCAGTTGAACATTGCACTTCGCACACGCATCAAGCTGTTCTATCGCCCGGTTGAAATCAAAAGCAAGCCGCTGGACCGGTTGCAGGACTTGCGCTGGTCGATCCAGCACATCGATGGCAAACCTCGCCTGCAAGTGAGCAATCCCAGCCCGTTCCATGTGTCTTTCGTGCGTATCGAACTGCGCGCCAACGGCAAGACCATCACGCTCAAGGAAACGCCCATGGCCGCCCCCATGGCGACCCAGGACTTTGAACTCGATGGCCTCAAACCCGCGCCAGGCATGCAAGTGAACTTTTCCGTGATCACCGACTACGGCGGCTACACACCCCCCATGACGCTGCCGGTCGGCCTTGATCCTTAATTTTGCGGACGCTCACCATGCCTTTCTACACACAGCGGCGCATGCCCGTGGCGCAGCGTTTGCTCCACGTTTTCGTATTTACCGGCGCAGGATCAGTGCTGCTGGGCAACAAATCGGCCCTGGCGGATGCGCCCGTGGAGTTTCAATCGACGTTCATGCGACAGCTGGACAACCATGCCAGCGATGCTGGCGCACTGGCCTTGAAAACCCTTTCCGCGAACCAGGATCTGGCACCGGGACGCTACCTTGTCAGTATCGAAGTCAATCGCAGTTTTTTCGACCAGCGAGAAATAGAGTTCACCGCCAATGCCCAGGGCGACGGGCTTTCACCTTGTCTTTCACGGCAACTACTGCTGGACATGGGTATCCGGCTCGATAGCCTGGCCGAGACTGAATCGCTGACCGATGCCTGTGTTGATCTGCCGCGC
Organism: Pseudomonas monachiensis; assembly: GCF_047345015.1. Lineage (NCBI taxonomy): Bacteria > Pseudomonadati > Pseudomonadota > Gammaproteobacteria > Pseudomonadales > Pseudomonadaceae > Pseudomonas > Pseudomonas monachiensis. The sequence continues at coordinate 2,764,062 of NZ_CP178857.1, read as the reverse complement.
CTGGTGCCCGGCGCGTTGATCGAACTGCACGGCGGGCAACTGCTGCTTTCCCTCTCCATTCCGCAAATTGCCATGCGCCGGGATGTCGTCGGCTATGTCGACCCGCAACGCTGGGACTACGGCATCAACTCGGCGTTCATCAATTATCAGGTCTCTGCGCAACAGGGCCGCAACCCGTCAGGCCACAACAGCAGCCAGGACCTGTTCCTCAACAGTGGCTTGAACCTGGGTGCCTGGCGCTTGCGCAGTAACAATGCCTTTCGCAGCGACGCACAGGGCGAGCGAAGCTGGACCCGCGCCTATACCTATGTGCAACGTGATCTGCCGGGCATGCACTCACAATTGACCGTGGGCGAGACGTTTACGCCTGGTGACGTATTCAAGAGTGTGCCGATCAAGGGCATTCAGGTGGCTTCTGACATGAGCATGCTGCCCGACTCTCAGCAGCACTATGCACCGATTGTGCGCGGCGTTGCGCAGACCCGGGCCCGATTGGAAATTCGTCAGAACGGTTATCCGATTTATTCCAGCTACGTCAGCCCGGGTCCCTATGAAATCGATGACCTCACCATCGGCGGTGGCAGTGGTGAACTGGAAATCATCCTGACCGAAGCCGATGGTCAGGTGCGGCGATTCACCCAACCTTACGCAACGCTCAGCAACCTGTTGCGTGAAGGCGTCTGGCGCTACAGCACCAGCCTGGGCCGTTACAACGCCGCCTCGTCGTCCACCGATGATACCCCGCTGTGGCAAGGCACCCTCGCCACCGGCACGGGATGGAATTCGACGCTGTATGGCGGGTTGATGGCCAATGAATTCTATCGCGCTGGTACGTTCGGCGTCGGCAGGAACTTTGGTTCCCTCGGTGCGCTCTCGCTCGATGTCACACGCTCCTCGGCCGACATCGACTCAACGAACAGTAGCCGCAATGTCCAGGGCATGAGCTACGCCATCAAATACGGCAAGACCTTCGAGACCCGCACCAACCTGCGCTTTGCCGGCTATCGTTACTCCACCGAAGGGTATCGGGACTTCACCGAAGCGGTGCGTGAACGCAGTGCCGACCAGCGTTTTCGTGGCAGTCGACGCAGCCTGCTCGAAGCCTCGGTGTTTCAGAACATTGCTAGCGACAGCTCGCTGAGCCTGACGTTATCCCAGGAAGATTTCTGGCAATCCGATTATCAGCAACGTCAGTTCCAGTTCAACTTCAACAGTCGTTACAAGTCGATCAACTACAGCCTCTACGCTTCGCAGTCGCTGAACGATGAGCAGTCCAATGACCGGCAACTGGGCTTGAGCGTTTCCTTCCCGCTGGACTTCGGGAACTCGACGACCGCCACATTCGACCTGCGCGAAAGTCGTGGATCAATGAATGAACGGGCATCCCTGTCGGGGCGCAGCGAGGGAGATCGACTCAACTATCGGGCGTCGTTGTCCAACAACGAACAGCATCAACAGACCGCCGAACTGGCAGTGGGTTATCAGACTGCTTTCGCCAGCGTCGGCGCAGGTATCACTCAAGGCACTGACTACAACAACCTCTCGGTCAACGCCACTGGCGCGCTGCTGGCCCACGCCGAGGGTATCGAATTCGGCCCCTACCTGGGTGAAACCAGCGGCCTGGCCTATGTGCCTGGTATCGCCGATGTCGGCCTGTTGAACGCTTCGAGTGCCAAGACCAACGATCGTGGTTATGCCTTGATTCCTTACTTGCAGCCTTATCGGGTCAACCGGGTGATTCTGGACACCAATCAGCTTGATCCGAATGTCGAGATCGAAAACGGCGTGACCCAGGTCGTACCCCGTCGAGGTGCTGTGGTCAAAGCGACCTTCCCTGCCCGAACCGTACAAAGGCTTTTACTGACCACACGTGACAGCCAGGGCGCACCGCTGCCGTTCGGTGCACAGGTCAGCAACGCCGCTGGCGAAGTACTCGGGGTTGTCGGCCAGGCCGGCCAAGTGCTGTTGGGCACCGTCGATGGCCAGCAAACCTTCGATGTGCGTTGGGGGAATGCGGCTACCGAGCAATGCCGGCTGCACGCTGATGTCAAGAATATGCCCCTGGACCAGGGCTATCGGGTTCAAGACCTGACGTGCCGCTGACCAAAGCCTTCGCCTACCCCTGCTCGATGCACCTCTTGGTGCAGCGGGTGGTTTTTTTGCCAGGATAAAACACCGTATGTCGATCAGAATACTTCCAGGCCTGTTGCTCGCGTTAACCGCCATTGGGCTCATGCCGCCCGAGGACGCTCACGCCGCCGGCTCCTGCAGTTGGGGCGGCAGCGCCGGGCCTATTCGCTACGTGGCCAACGTGGGTTCGCTGTACATCCCCAGAGATGCCCAGGTGGGCGACCCCATAGGCCCGGTTGACCAGCCCTTCACCGTAACCGGTAATGGATTGTCCATCCACTGCATGACTGACGGATTGACCCGCCTGACATTCAATGCCGACTCGGCGGCTGCCCCGGTACCCGGCCCTGTGCCGATAAAAAATGGCAGACGGACACTGGGCGCCTTACTGCAAACCAACATTGCCGGGGTTGCGGCTCAAATCAGCCTTGGCAGTCCATACGACGGCATTACGCCCGGCTACTGGAAAATCAGCGGCCCCGACAGCTCGGTGCCCTTCAGTGGCTACATCGATTTCAATACGCCTTTTACTTTGCAACACACGCTATTGAGAGGCGTCGTGACACTGATCAAAACCGGGCCGATCGGCAAGGGCGTACAGCCGCTGGATACCGGCCATGAATTGGTCAAGGCGTCCTTCAGCGATATCCCCGATGCTTTTAGCCTGGCGTTGAGCGGTTCGGTTACCCAGGCCGAATGCACGTTATCGGCCAACCCGGTGAGTGCCGACCCGGTGAAACTGGGGGACTGGTCGACGGCGCAGTTTACCGGCCAAGGCGACACGACCGATCCGGTGCCCTTCAGCATTGCATTGAATTCGTGTATTTCCGACCCGCTGCCGGGCGGCACGGTGACCACCGCGCACATTCGCCTGGAGCCCATGGCCGGCTCGACGACAATCGATGCGAACCTGGGCCTGTTCAGCCTCGGCAGCGGCTCAACCGCAAAGGGTGTCGGCATCCAGATACTGGGACGAGATGCCACCACGCCTGTCATGCTGAACACCGATGTGATGCAGGGCACCATTCCGGCCAGCGGCGGCATGCTGCTGGAGTTCAACGCCCTCTACTATCAGACCGGCGCAACGGCCGATGTCTCGCCGGGGTCGGCGGACGCATCGCTGGCCTTTACCATCACCTACAAATAACCCTGCTCGCCCGGCAGGTCCTGCTGCCGGGGAACGAGGGAGGTGGATGGTTACGTGACCAGCTTCATCGACATTGGCTTGAAGGTACGATAGCTATGTCCCTGGTCAAAGCTGACGCTGGCATACAGGGTAAAGGTGCCGTTGAGCGGCAACGGCGCGACGTAGTCCTTGGGTAGGGATGTGGTGAACATCCCCTTGTCATTGAGCGGTGCCGGCGCATCCTTCAGGAAATCCGTGCGAACTCCGGAAGCCATTGCCCATACGTTTATTCGATGCTGGCTTTCGTGATAAGCCCACTCCTCGATTTCGATATTGGCGCCGTCGGACGCAACCTTGCTCTTGGAGAGCGTCGCCGGCGAGCCGATCTGAGCCTCGGGGCATTCGACCGAGCCGAGCGCATCGGCGGATAACTCGCTGATGGTCAGCGTATACGTCGCTGAATGTTGGGGGTCATGACCGGCCCAGTACCAGATTTCGACCTTGCGCCCATCACCACTGACGGGGATGTTGGCGGCAACGACAGGCGCCGCAATGGCGAATTCCAGGCCACCCGACGTAGTGGGGCTTACGTCCGTCACCGAACCGATACCCTCCTCTCCGCCCAGACCGATAAAGTCAACCCGCACCGCTTCCGTCGGATCGACTTCCGATGCTTCCACCACCACGGTCACACCGGCCGTCCCCCTGAACGGGTTCAATATCCCCGTGCCTGCCGGTGTGCTGTCCGCCTGCCTGACGGTTGGAAACTTGCGCGGGATGGGTGGGCGGATATTGACATCCAGCTTTTCGTCCACGGACAGAACAGACTCGTTTCCAGCTCGGTCACTTACCCGATAAGTCGCATAAAAAACGCCATTGGCCTTGCGAAGCAAATCCCCCGCAAAGCTGACCTGCACCGGCTGCCCCACATCACTGAGCGCAAGCGTCTTCGAGCCTGCCACTTCCCGGCCGCCGGGAGACAGCTCCCAATACCAGGTGATCACGTCACCTACTTTTTTCACGGAGTAATCGGGCACGGTTGCCAGCACCTGATCCTGATGCGCAGGGTCGGCCAGGTAGGCGGCGGTAATGGCGTTGGGCGGAAGTACATTGGAAGGGAAAACCAGCTTGCTGGACGTCGCGACTACAGGCGGGGTTTTATCGATGGTGATGGTGACCGGATCCGACTCATGAGGCGTTCCACTCCAGATCGTCACGATATAGCGAAGTTCGTGTACACCCGAGGGAAGCTTGTCTGCACTGATGGCAACATAAAGATCGTCGGGATGGATAGGCGCCGTCCATTCCTTGCGAGTGATTTCAACGTCGTTGAGGAGGATCTGGATTGACTCCGGATCCTTCTCGGACGGTTGCGAGTTATCCCATGGATCGAAACACACCTTGAGTGGATTGCTCGAGTCACTCCAGGCCGTTCGGTGCAACAGATTGGTTTCCCCGCCCTCGATATTGCTCAAGGGCGCAGGGTCTGTGGTCGGTGGCGGCAGCGGCACAACGGTTTGCTCTGATGACATGGATATCTCCTGCGCCGGGTGACAAGCGCTGGAGACTCACAGAGTCAAAGAGCCCCGAGCGCAATCAACACTCAGCTCCGTTTTCGGGAGCGCCAAGTACCGTCATCAATGACAGCACTCGACAGTAATTGCTGGCTACTTCAGAAGTTTAATTACCAGCTGTAACGCGCACCAAGGTTGAAACCCCAAGGCTGCTCGATTTTATTGCCGTTGCTGTAATCAAAATCGGCGTGCACTGAGACCTTGCCTCTCAGGGTCATGGCGATCCCCGCTCCCAGCTCACCACGGGAGCCGGAAAGATCGGATTTGAACGGGTTGTTATTGACCTCAACATCGTTGTTCTCGGCGAACTCGTGCACATAAGCCGCCCGCAGGTACGGTTGCACGACTTTGCCTTCACCCAGGTTGAAATTGCGTCCGGTGGTGGCACCGACCTTGCCTAGCAAGGATCGCGCGCGATCGCCCTGCGCGGACAAGCCGTTGTCCAGGTCATAACTGGCGCCCTGGACGACCACTCCCGACAACTGGGTAAAAGGCTCGACAAAGTAGTCGTCCGCCAACTTGATATGCCGGCCGAACTCGAGCGACGCACCGACACCATTGTTGTTGTAGTCACCCTTGGCTTTTGTGCCGTCACTGAGTCGTACATCGGACTCATTCTGGAAGCGGTTGAACTTGAGCACACCGTCGAAATAGTACCCGCTCGGTTCATCCAGCCAGGTGGTGTAGGCACCCAGGTAGTAGCTATCAACCGTGCCACTGGTGCCACGGGTCATGTTCAGGTCGGACTTGCTGTAACCACCCAGCAGTCCCACCAACCACTGGCCGTCACCCATCGGCAAGGGGGCATCGGCACCGAACGACAGCCCCTGCTGGGTTTGCTGGTAGGCCACACCGGAACCGGCGCTGACATCGAACTTGTTGCCATAGGCCCGAATCCAGCCACCGGCCTTGCCGTTGTCCATGCGCACTTCGCCCATGCGACTGCGCAAAGTGCTGAGTTCTCCGTACCAGACAGTAGGCGCGGCATTGAACAGCGCCATCACCGATTGGGTGCCCGGGCTGATGGTTTTTGTAGCCGTATTCAGATACCAGTCGTTTTCGCCCTGCTTGATCAGGTCGTAGGAAAACGCACCGAGGTCGACGGCACCGCCGGCCAGTTTGAACGTTGCATCCCCCGAGCCGATATGAACGACGGCGGTCGATGCCGGTGCCCGCGGTTCAGTGCCGCTGCTGTCGAGCGCGATCACATGGTTGCCGCTGGCGTTGCCGGTGACTGTAAGGGTATCGATCTGGCCGGTGGTGAAGTCGTGGTGCATGTAGAACGTACCGCCCTCGCCCGACAACGTTCCCACAGAGAGCTTGAAGAATTCCCCAGGGTTGCCGAACTGTACGCCGCCGCCATTCATGGCCAGGTTTTCAACACTGCCATCGCCGACCATTATCCATCGGGCATCACTGTTGACCGCCAGGTTCTGCACGTTTTCCAGGCGTCCGGTCAGGGTTGCGAAGTTTTCCAGGGTTACATTGGCGGTGCTGCTGCCATCGGCAACGATATCGCCGACCAGATGACTGTTGCCTACACGCAGATTACCTTCAGCGCCGCTGACGACTTCCATCAGTACGCCATTGCTGCCCGTCAGGGTCGAGCCATTGAGTACAGCGATATCGGCCGATACAGTCCCGGCGTTCAGGGTATCGACAATAATGGCCGAGCCGTTGCGCCCGATGACGTGAGAGCCATTCAGATTCAGTGTGCCGGGAGCATTGATCGCCGGATCGAAATTGATTTGAACACCGTTCTTGCCACCGACAATGGTGCTGTCATTGGCATTGACCGTGCCATTGAACAAACGCAAGCCCGCTGCGCTGCCCCCCGTCACTGTACTGCCGGTCAGTGTCAGTGTGCTCATGGCATTGACCGAAGCACCGCTTTGCCCACCGGTGATGGTGCTACCACTCACTTGCACGACAGAGCCCCTGGTGTTGGCGGCATCGTGACTGAGCGCGAGGCCGACCCGGTCGGCACTGATAGCGCTGCCGGTAATGGTGGCGGTGCCTGCATCCAGATGAACGCCATTGTTGTTTCCGGTGCCCTGCACTTGACTGCCGGTCAGGTTCAAGTTGGAACCACTGCTGACTCGAATGTCTTGTGTCCGGGCGCCGTTGGCATTCAACGTGGCGGCATTGATCAATCGATAACTGTCATACGCAGCGCTGCCATCAATATCAAGTGTTGTTGCATTGATCGTGCGAGTCGCTGATACAGCATGCTCGCCAAGCAACATCAGCGGAGCGATGGACAACAATCTCAAGATTTGAGACAGGGGGCTCAAGGTGAACAAACGCGTGCCAGCCATAACAGGCTCCATGATTTCTGGACGAAGAAAGCCCGGATCAACCCTACAGGCTATGATGACCCGACCTACAAAGACGACGCAGAATATCCAGTAACAACTGATTGAAATGCGGGAGTTCCCTTAAGATCTTGTAGGATTTTTCCCATCAGTTTCGACGCCCATCGCCAAACCAGCGCGAGGGGTCCGAGTCCCATGACACGGACCACCGAGGGTTTGCTCCTGCCCGTTTTCACTTTACGGAATGAGACAAGTTCCCGATCCCGCCGAGAGCACCACCCGTGTGTCTGATGCTGGCGATGGGACGGCTACACCGTCGACTTCAAGGGTGTAAATCACTTCGCCCTTACCTTCCTGGTCAGTGGGGCCTCCCCAGGTCGGCAGCAGATGAGTGTCATAAGGCTCGATCAACCACATCAAGCCATTCACCTCCTGATCGGCCGTGACCGGACCCAGCGTGGCTCTCTTGCCAGCGGCTGTAACCGGTACTGGAGAGGCGTATGTGGTGTAAGCCTTCCACTCGACCTCAACCATCATCCCTGCCTTGAGATAGTCGCTAGGCGGAATCCGATATTGAAAGCCCATCTTGCCGGCCTCTGTATGCAGCGAGAGACAGGTCAATCGTTTGGTGGTTGTGCCGACGAGGTTTTGTGGCTCGGCAACCGGCAAGTCCACCGTCAGGAACTCGATTTCAACCTCGGTTGGGTTCTTGGGCCCTTGAGGGTTGGCGATGGCAGGATTGGACAAGGAATACGTCACCGGCATTTTCGCATTGTTGCCTTGCCGGCGGATCACGTCCCAATCCAGTTCGATTCGAATCTCATCACCAGCATTATCGCTGGTGGTATCAATGACATAGGGTGCGCCAATAGGAACGCCATTCCACAGCACCTGATATTCGTCGTCATCGGCAATGGGAGCGACCAGTTCGATCACCGCTTCGATGAGCTCGTCCTCATCGCTGGCAACCAATTTGTTGGCAACGTTTGACTTACCAAACACATCCAGCGGCAGCAGCAACGGGTTGCCGGGCCACGGATCGGGGTTGCCAGGACCTGTGGTTTCGAAGTTGACCATCACCGTGCCGGACTCGCCGCCCAGTTCGAGTATGCCGCGGTACAACTTGTATGCAATGGGGGTGGAAACAGCCCCTGTCGCGGCGCCGTACCGATCACGCATGTGCTCCCAGTTCACTCCGATACTGATGGTACTACCCGGGTTGGAACCGATCGGCGTGCGATAAGCCAACGCTACCCCATCCCAAATGATCTCGACCTCATCGGTACTTTTCGCATGCAGGATGCTGGGGAACTCGACGTGAACGCCCTGGAGCGCGTCGTTTCGATCGACATAACCTTTGGGGACCGCTTCCGGCACACTCGGTGCTGGATAGGGCAATGGCGGAAGGGTGCCGAGCGCGACAGGGATCAAGTCATACAACGAAATCCTGCTGCGGTTACCCGCCTTGTCGAAAATGGTATAGCCACCACAGAAGCCGCCGTCACCCAGTAAGCGAATCAGGTCAACCGGGAACTTCACCTTTCGGTCCGCCCCCAACTCGACCACATCAATTGGTACGATTAAATCCGGGTCTTCGGGCAACCGGTCCTTCATCCAGGCAAAGGCCACCTGGTCACCTTCCGCTGCCCCGGTCCAGGTGGGGATGGTGCCATCAACGTCCGTCAACCCGGCAAGATTGGTCTCGGTGAAGGGCGGCGTAATTGAAAATGTAATCTTGCCAGGTGCCGCTGTACCGTTAGGCGGGGTCTTGTCGATAAAGACCGGCACATCCTCCGACTCGGCAGGCGTCCCAACCCAGTTAACATGTTGATAACGGATCTTGAATGCCCCCTCGTTTTCATCTTTCAACAGAAAGTCAGCCGGGAGGGTGATCGGCAAAGGGAAAGAGGACGTACCTTCGGTGTAGTCGACACTCGCAACATCTTCGTATTCATCACTGCCGACCCGCGCAATCTGAAGTGTCACGGTTTCGGTTTCACCATCAGGTGGAAGTGTCGCCCAGGCTGTAACCTGCAACAGGATTCCGGCATCCAGTGAAGCCCGAGGGAACAGGCCTGGCGGGTTTCCAGGCAGCGTTACGGTACTGACATCCGGTTTGACGAACTCCAATGGGCCATTGCGCCCAGGTTCGCGTTGACTCCATGCGGGTAATATTTGCTTGCTGCCGTAACTCGCCATGACATCGTTCTCCCATGAACAACACTTCGACCTTTGCGCACGCAATGGTCACCAAGCCTGTCTGGCAGATCGAGACATCGGGTAAGCGCAGCACTGTCCCTTCGCTCTGCTCGGTAACTGGACCTTGAGCGAATTAAACGGCAGTTTTTAGCAACGCGATACTGTCAAAGTTGACAGGTATCCGCACTTTTTTTGCACGGCTGGAACAGGTTCAGACGGGGTTGGATCGCACGTTCAGCGCTCAGGCCGGGGTGAAAAACCTCAGGCCCGCCGCCCCTCGAGCAAGTCCGTCACACACAGGGAAATACGTCGGCAGGCATCCGCCAGCTTCAGTCGGTCCACCACCAGGCCGAGGCGAATATGCCCCGCCGCACTCGGCCCGAAGGCTTCGCCGGCCAGCACCGACACGCCATAGCCGTCCAGCAACCGCTCGGCAAAGTGCTGGGCCGACAACCCGGTCTGACGCACGTCGACCATCACGAACATGCCGCCATCGGGGCGAATCGCCCGGATGCCAGGGCACAGATCCAGGCTGGCGCACACCAGGTCGCGACGCTGGCGATACTCCTCACGCATCAGCGCCACGTGCGGCAGGTTTTCATCCAGCGCCAACTGCGCGGCGTTCTGGATGAAATCCGGAATGCCGAACAGCATGCACAACGACAGATTCACCAAATGTTCACACAGCGTTTGCGGCCCGATCACCCACCCCACCCGCCAGCCACTCATGGCGTGGGACTTCGACAGGCTGTTGATCGTCGCCGTGCGTTCGGCCATGCCCGGCAAGCTCGCGGGGCTGATGTGTTCGCCCTCGAACAGCAGTTCGCTGTAGACCTCGTCGCTGATCAACCACAGGTCATGGCGAATGCACAATTCGGCCAGCGCTTTCCAGGTCGTCAGCGGCAGGTTGGCGCCGGAGGGGTTGTTCGGGCTGTTGAGCAACATCGCGCGGGTGTTCGGCGTGATCAGTGCCGCGACATCCGCCGGATCGACTCGAAAGCCGTTCTGCGAACGCACCGGTACCGGCACCACTTTCGCCCCGCAGGCGCCGAACACGCCTTCGTAGGTCACGTACATCGGTTCGGCGACGAGCACTTCGTCCCCCGGATCGAGCAGGCATTGCACCACCGAATACACCGCGCACTGCGCCCCGGGGAAGACGATCACGTGCCGCGCATCCACTGCCTGGCCGCTGCGCTGGCGATGATGCCGGGCGATGCTGTCGCGCAAGCCCTGGCTGCCGCGCACCGCCGGGTAATGCGTGTCGCCGGCCAGCAAACTGCCAATCGCGGCCTGGACGATGGGTGGTGGGGTGTCGAAATCCGGGTCGCCGATCGACAGCAGCAAGACATCGACACCCTGCTCGCGCAGCGCCAGCGCTCGATCGTGAATCTGCCAGGCCGCCGCTCCGTCACCGGCGATTCGTTGGGTCAAGGCTGAGTAGCGCATGGCGTTCTCCTGTGGCGCGTATTCCTGGCCACAACCCTATCTCAAATCGCGCAGTACGGCACCTCGCCATCACTTGTTTAAGGGTGTTCAAACGTTTACCGGCTGGCCATCCGCCAGACCCGCGCCACATCGGTCGCCCGCTCACGCAGCAAGCGCGGCGCCTCGGCACAGGCCTGCTCCAGGGTCATCGGCCCGCTCGCCAGGGCAAACGCCGCGTCGATACCGTGCTCGTACAGTGCCTGATAGCCCTCGCCCAACGTGCCCGCGATGACGATGACCGGCACGCCGTGTTCCCGGGCAACCCGCGCCACGCCAAAGGGCGTCTTGCCGCGCAGGGTTTGCGCATCGAAACGTCCTTCACCGGTGATCACCAGGTCGGCGCCCGCAACGGCGTCGGCCAGGCCCACGAGTTCGGCCACCACTTCAACACCCGCCTTGAATTGCGCACCGAGGAACGCCTTGGCGGCAAACCCCAGACCGCCCGCCGCGCCACTGCCCGGCTCGTCGCGTACGTCGTGGTTCAAGGCCTGTGCGCAATGGTCGGCAAAGTGCCCCAAAGCGTGGTCCAGCTGTTCGACCTGCACCGGCGAGGCGCCTTTTTGCGGGCCGAAGATCGTCGAGGCACCGTGGGGGCCGCACAGCGGATTGTTGACGTCGGCGGCGATGTCGAAACGCACCTGGGTCAGGCGCGGATCGATGTCACTCAAGTCGACGCGGGCCAACTGCGCCAGGGCGAGGCCGCCCGGTGACAGCGTCTGCCCCTGGAAGTCGAGCAGTTTCACGCCCAGGGCCTGCATGGCACCGGCGCCGCCGTCGTTGGTCGCACTGCCGCCAATCGCCAGGATCACCCGTTGCGCACCGGCATCCAGCGCGGCGCGGATCAATTGCCCGGTCCCGAAGGTGCTGCTGATGCATGCATCACGCTGAGCCAGAGGGACCAACTGCAACCCGCTGGCTTCGGCCATTTCGATAATCGCGGTGTGGCTATCGGGCAACCAGCCCCAAGCGGCATTCACCGTAGCCCCTAAAGGCCCGCGCACCTCATTGCGGCGCAGTTCGCCATCGCACGCCGCCAGGATCGACTCGACAGTCCCTTCCCCGCCGTCGGCCATCGGGCATTTGATCAGTTGCGCATCAGGCCAGACCTGGGCCAATCCCAATGCAATGGCATCGGCCACGCCTTGGGCGCTGAGGCTGTCCTTGAACGAGTCGGGGGCGATCACGATTTTCATGGGAATTCTCCAGTTCCAATGCCCACATGCTGCCAGCCGCCAGGAACAATAACGCCGGGCCGCTGCACAAGCGGTGTTGAGGATTATTGTTCATTTCCACAAAGTACCGGCCTTTTGTGGGAGCGGGCTTGCTCGCGAAAGCGGTGGGTCAATCAGCATTGATGTTGGATGTGATGGCCTCTTCGCGAGCAAGCCCGCTCCCACAGGGGAATTGCGTGATTCATGGTTGGGTGTCTGTCTGGGGCAGCAGTTGCACCCCCAGATACAGCGCGAGCATCCCGTCGAGCCGCAACGGATCAACCCCGCTCAGCTCGGCAATTCGCTCCATGCGGTAGCGCAGGCTGTTGCGGTGAATGCCCAGTGCATCGGCGCAGGCCTGGCTCTGGCCGTCGTGTTCGCACCAGCTGCGCAGGGTTGCCAGCAACTGGCCGTTGTTGTCCTTGGCAATGACCTTGCGCAGCGGATTGAGCAGTTCGTCGAGGGCGTCGTCGTTGCGGTGGCGCCAGAGCATCACCGGCAGCCGATAGCGGTTGAGCGTCAGCAATCGCGAGCGCGGCAACACCTCGCGCCCGTAGGCCAACAAGTCACCGACCCGGCGATAGCAGCGCCGCAAGCCCGAAAGGCCATCGGCCTGCCCGCCCACGGCAATGCGCAGGATGTTCCAGCCCAGGCCGTCGAGCTTGTCCAGCAAGCGCTCGTTCTCCACCGTCTGGCTTGCCGGCCGGCACCAGAGCAACGAGGTCTTGGCCGAGCTCACGCACCAACTGTCGGGGTGGCGGCTGGTCAACCAGGCGCTGAGGGCCTCGACGGTTTGCCCTGGCGCGTGCTCAAGTCCCAGTTCGAACAGGTACGGCACCCGGGTCATCTGGGGCTTGAGGCCCAACTGCTGCGCTTCGTCGACCAGTCGCGGCGCATCCCCGGCTTCGCTGAGCAACAACGCCAGCAGATCATCGCAGCGCTGGCGCCGCCATTGTTGCTCGGCCTGCTGGTTGCGCTGGCCCACCAGCATCTCGGCGGTCATGCGCACCAGTTCGGCGTAGGTGCGCAGTTGCTCGGGTTCGCCGGTGATGCCCAATACACCGATCAGACGCTGGTCCAGCATCAGCGGCAGGTTGATGCCCGGCTGCACGCCCTTGAGATGAATCGCCGTCTGCGCATCGATCTCCACCACCCGGCCATTGGCCAAAACCAGTTGCGCGCCTTCATGCCGGGTGTTGACCCGATCCGGCTCGCCGCTGCCCAGGATCAAGCCCTGGCTGTCCATGACGTTGACGTTGTACGGCAGGATAGCCATCGCCCGGTCGACGATGTCCTGGGCCAGGTCGTGATCGAGTTCGAACATGCAAGTGATCCTTGAAGACAGTGATGGAACGGGTTGTTCACCCGCACAGGCCTTGGTTGCAAACCCTGTGCTCAGGCACAAAGACAGCCACCCTGGGGGTGGTCGAGACTCTCTGGGCGATCAACGTTACCCTTTGCATCGCAAAAAATCATAATAAAGAGAGAGCCGCCATGACCCAGAGCGCCGTAGCGTCCGACGCCATCGCTGACGACAAAAATGCCGTCTACAAGCGCATCACCCTGCGCTTGATCCCCTTCATTTTCATCTGCTACCTGTTCAACTACCTCGACCGGGTAAACGTTGGGTTTGCCAAACTGCAGATGCTCGATGCGCTGAAGTTCAGCGAAACCGTGTACGGCCTCGGCGCCGGCATCTTCTTTATCGGCTATGTACTGTGCGGCGTGCCAAGCAACCTGGCGTTGACCAGATTCGGCCCACGGCGCTGGATTGCGCTGATGATGATCACCTGGGGCACCCTGTCGACCTGCCTGCTGTTCGTCACCACGCCGACCGAGTTCTATACCCTGCGCCTGTTCACCGGCGCGGCCGAAGCCGGGTTCTTCCCGGGCGTGGTGTTGTACCTCTCGCAATGGTTCCCGACCTTCCGCCGTGGCCGCATCATGGCGCTGTTCATGTCGGCGATCCCGGTCTCCGGCCTGCTCGGCAGCCCGTTCTCCGGCTGGATTCTCAACCACTTCGCCGCCGGCCAAGGTGGTTTGGCGGGCTGGCAGTGGATGTTCCTGCTGCAAGGCATTCCCACCATCATCCTCGGTGCGCTGGCTTACTTCCTGCTCAGCGACAGCTACGCCAACGCCAAGTGGCTGACCCCGTTCGAGCGTTCGGTGCTGGAAGCCGACCACGCCGAAGATCTGGCGAACAAGCCGAAAACCACGACCGATTCGCTGCTGGCGGTGTTCAGGAACCCGGCGATCTGGGCCTTCGGCCTGATCTATTTCTGCATCCAGAGTGGCGTGTACGCGATCAACTTCTGGCTGCCGTCGATCATCAAGAACCTGGGCTTCAGCGATAACCTGGTGATCGGCTGGCTCAGTGCGATTCCGTACCTGCTGGCCGCGGTGTTCATGCTGATTGTCGGCCGTTCGGCGGACCTGCGCCAGGAACGTCGCTGGCATCTGGTGGTGCCGATGCTGATGGGCGCGCTGGGGCTGCTGATCGCGGTGAACTTCGCCGCCAACCCGGCCATCGCGATTCTCGGCCTGACCATCGCCACCATGGGCGCCCTCACCGGCCTGCCGATGTTCTGGCCGGTGCCGACCGCCCTGCTCAGTGCGGGCGCCGCGGCTGGCGGCCTGGCGCTGATCAACTCCATGGGGCAAATGGCCGGTTTCCTCAGCCCGTACCTGGTGGGTTGGGTCAAGGACAGCACCGGCTCGACCGATGCGGCGCTGTACTTGTTGGCGGGTGTGATTGTCGGCGGCAGTCTGCTGGCGTTGCGCATGACCCGTACCTTGCGCGCCTAATCAGCGAAGATCAAAAGATCGCAGCCTGCGGCAGCTCCTACACAGCAATGACATACAGCCTGTAGGAGCTGCCGCAGGCTGCGTTCTTTTTCGTTTGCCATGTCCAACAATTTTGATATCTGATTGAGCCTTTCCCACTGGTAAAAGGATTTGCTCATGAGCTACCGCACGCTGGGTCATTCGGGTCTGCAGGTGTCCACCCTGACCCTGGGCACCATGATGTTCGGCGAACAGACCAGCGCCGAAGATTCCCTGCGAATCATCGACAAGGCCTGGGACCAGGGCATCAACTTCATCGACACCGCCGACGTCTACACCAACGGCCGTTCCGAAGAAATCGTCGGCGAAGCCATCGCCAGCCGCCGCCATGAATGGGTGCTGGCCACCAAGGTCGGCTTCGGTCCCGTGGATGGCGTCCCCAACCGCAGCGGCTTGAGTCGCAAGCACCTGTTCAACGGCATCGATGCCAGCCTGACGCGCTTGGGCACCGACTACCTCGACATCTATTACCTGCACCGCGAAGACCACAATACGCCGCTGGAAGTCACGATCTCGGCCATCGGCGATTTGATTCGCCAGGGCAAAATCCGCTATTGGGGCCTGTCCAACTACCGTGGCTGGCGCATCGCCGAAGTCATCCGCGTGGCCGACAAACTGGGGGTTGACCGGCCGGTGATCAGCCAGCCGCTGTACAACATCGTCAACCGCCAGGCTGAAACCGAGCAGATCACGGCGGCGCACAACTACGGTCTGGGCGTGGTGCCCTACAGCCCGTTGGCGCGCGGTGTGCTCAGCGGTAAATACGCGCCGGATGTGAAACCGGACGCCAGCAGCCGAGCCGGACGCCAGGACAAACGCATCCTGGAAACCGAATGGCGAGTCGAGTCCTTGCACATCGCCCAGCAGATCCAGCAATACACCCGGCAGCGTGGCGTCGGCATCGTCGAGTTCGCGATTGCCTGGGTGCTGAACAACAGCGCCGTGACCTCGGCCATTGTCGGGCCGCGCACGGAGGAGCAATGGGACGCCTACACTAAGGCGCAGGCGGTGAAGATCACGGCCGAGGACGAGGCGTTCATCGATTCGCTGGTGACGCCGGGGCATGCGTCGACACCGGGGTTCAATGATGTGAGCCATTTTGTGTCGGGGCGTACACCGCGCAGTACCTGAAGAAATAGAAAACCAATGTGGGAGTGGGCTTGCTCGCGAAGGCGGAGTGTCAGCCACATCAATGTTGTTTGACCCACCGCTTTCGCGAGCAAGCCCGCTCCCACAGGGTCCTGGTTGATTGATCGGTCAATATTCGCCTGAAAAACCACGTATCCTCTGCGCCCGTTTAAATCTCACTCAAAATCACGCGAGGACAGCTTGTCTAAAGGTATCGCTCTATCGGTTTCAGCCTCGGTGCTGTTTGCCGTCATGTATTACTACACGTCGCTGCTCACCCCCTTGAGCGGCGTGGAAATCTTCGGTTGGCGCATGCTGCTGACCGTCCCGTGCATGACCGTGTTCATGGTGGTGTCCGGGGAATGGAAACGCGTGGTGGAGATCGTTCGGCGCGCCATGGCCAATCCGAAACTGATGGGTGCGTTGATCGCCTCCTCGGCCCTGCTCGGCGTGCAATTGTGGCTATTCATGTGGGCGCCGTTGAACGGCTACAGCCTTGATGTATCCCTCGGCTATTTCCTGCTGCCGCTGACCATGGTCTTGACCGGTCGCCTGGCCTACGGCGAACGCCTGTCCTACCTGCAAAAAGTTGCCGTGGTGTTCGCCTGCCTGGGGGTGGTCAACGAGGTGTATCAGGTCGGTGGGTTTTCCTGGGCGACCTTGCTGGTCTGCGTGGGTTATCCGGCCTACTTCGTCCTGCGCAAACGGCTGGCGGCGGACAACCTCGGTGGCTTGTGGCTGGACATGGCATTGACCCTGCCGGTGGCGTTCTGGTTCGTCCAGAGCGGCGCGCAAGGTTTTGGTGTGTTTGAACAGCACCCATGGTTGTCGCTGTTGATCCCCATGCTCGGCGTGATCAGCGCATCGGCACTGGTGGTCTATATCATTGCCAGTCGCCTGCTGCCGTTCAGCCTGTTCGGCTTGTTGAGCTATGTCGAACCGGTGTTGCTGCTGGGTGTGGCGTTGCTGTTGGGAGAGAGCATCAAGGCTGGCGAATGGCTGACCTACATCCCGATCTGGATGGCGGTGCTGGTGCTGGTGTTCGAAGGGTTCAAGCATCTGGTGCGCCAGCGCAGGCCTTAACGCAAAAGATCGCAGCCTTCGGCAGCTCCTACATGGTTTGCATTCCCTGTAGGAGCTGCCGAAGGCTGCGATCTTTTGATCAAAAAAA
The DNA here is from genome assembly GCF_047345015.1 of Pseudomonas monachiensis. Classification (NCBI taxonomy): domain Bacteria; kingdom Pseudomonadati; phylum Pseudomonadota; class Gammaproteobacteria; order Pseudomonadales; family Pseudomonadaceae; genus Pseudomonas; species Pseudomonas monachiensis. Next base: position 2,746,876 of record NZ_CP178857.1, on the reverse strand, counting down.
ACCGGTCAACGACCGGTTTTTTTACATCGGCTTAGTCCGTGGACAAAACACCACGACGCACCTGGTCACGCTCGATGGATTCGAACAGCGCCTTGAAGTTGCCTTCGCCGAAACCGTCGTCGCCCTTGCGCTGGATGAACTCGAAGAACACCGGCCCCATCAGGGTTTCCGAGAAGATCTGCAGCAGCAGACGCTTGTCGCCCGAATCGGACGATCCGTCCAGCAAGATGCCTCGCGCCTGCAGTTCCCCCACCGGCTCGCCGTGGTTCGGCAAACGGCCTTCGAGCATTTCGTAGTAAGTTTCCGGCGGCGCGGTCATGAAGCGCATGCCGATGCTTTTCAGGTGGTCCCAGGTCTTGATCAGGTCATCGGACAGGAACGCAACGTGCTGGATGCCCTCGCCGTTGAACTGCATCAGGAACTCTTCGATCTGCCCCGCGCCCTTGGACGACTCTTCGTTCAGCGGGATGCGGATCATGCCATCGGGTGCGGTCATGGCCTTGGAGGTCAGGCCGGTGTACTCGCCCTTGATGTCGAAGTAGCGGATTTCGCGGAAGTTGAACAGCTTCTCGTAGAAGTTGGCCCAGTAGGCCATGCGACCGCGATACACGTTGTGGGTCAGGTGATCGATGATCTTCAGGCCGGCGCCGACCGGATGGCGGTCCACACCTTCGATGAACACGAAGTCGATGTCATAGATCGAGCTGCCTTCGCCGAAACGGTCGATCAGGTACAGCGGCGCACCACCGATGCCTTTGATCGCCGGCAGGTTCAGTTCCATCGGGCCGGTTTCGATGTGGATCGGCTGGGCGCCGAGTTCCAGGGCACGCTTGTAGGCTTTTTGCGAATCCTTGACGCGAAACGCCATGCCGCACACCGACGGACCGTGCTCGGCCGCGAAGTACGAGGCCACGCTGTGGGGTTCGTTGTTGAGGATCAGGTTGATCGCGCCCTGGCGGTACAGGTGCACGTCCTTGGAACGGTGGGTCGCCACCTTGGTGAAGCCCATGATCTCGAAGATCGGCTCCAGGGTGTTCGGGGTCGGCGATGCGAGCTCGATGAATTCAAAGCCCATCAGGCCCATTGGGTTTTCGTATAAATCTGCCATGGTCGGCGCCTCATCATTTTTTTATCAATTAACAAAGGTTAGTTGTAAGCAATGCTGAGACCGGTGGGTGGCGCACAGGAGATGCCCCGCACACTGCGGGCGAGAAAGTCACCGTAGATCAGTTGAAACCCGAATATCTTCATTGTCGACCCAAGGCTCTTGCGGGCGAGGCTTCTGCTGCCAGAAGACGATTATTATTGTATGCGTAACCGGATTCTACACAGCGTAAATCGATTTGTCCGCCTTCTGTATCAAATCCCCTTTTTCCATGCCCGCGCAAGGGGTTTGTTGCAGAGGAAAATCCCCGCCAGTATCAACCCGCCACCCAGGCACATGGCCAGCGTCAGCGGCTCATCCAGCAGCAGCGCGCCGAGGATCACCGCCGTCAACGGGTTCAAGGCAATGAACACCCCGGAACGGGTCGCACCGATCTTGCGGATGCCGTCGTAGTAGCCGATGTACGCCAGCGCCGAACCCAGCACGCCCAGGTACAAAAGGCTCAACCATTGCTGCGCACCGAGCTGGGCGATCGCGGCGACACTCACCTCACCGCGCGCGATGCAGGTGACCCAGAGCATGCCGGTGCCCAGCAGGATTGACCAGGTCACGGTTTGTACCGGTCCCAGGCTGTGATTCAGTTCTTTGGAGAACAGCGAGTAGACACCCCAGCCAAGGACACAGCCGAAAATCAACAGATCACCGAGCCAGGCACCGGCACCGCCGGCCAGTAGTTGCGGGTCGCGACTGACGATCACCATGCTCGCGCCCGTCATGCAGATCGCGATGCCGACGACTTTGGCCCGGTTCAAGCGCTCCTTGAACAGGAGCCAGGAAGCCAGGCCGATCACCGCCGGGTTCAGCGCCACGATCAAGGACGCCCGTGAAGCGCTGATGTAATGCAGGCCATAAAAGAAGCACAGGTTGTAAAAGAAGATCCCGAAAAAGCCAAGCAAAAGCAATTGCAGCCATTGCCGGGGGCTGGGCCGGACCAGCGGTGTCCGCGCCATGCGTATAAACAGCAGCAACGCCACGCTGGCCAGCAGAAACCGCAGGCTGGCCGCCAGTAGCGGACTGAGGCCGCCGGCCAGATAGCGCCCGGCGACGAAGGTGCCACCCCACACCATGGTGACCGCCGCCAGTTTCAGATACACCGGCCGATCCGAGGGTTTTGACAGGCTTTGCTCACAGATCGTCATGGATTCCAGGACCGGATAGTGAAGAGATGCCGTATCATTCGGCTAATACCCAGTCATCGTAAAATGAGCAAACACTCATGACCCTCACTCAGCTGGAGATTTTCTCGCTGGTGGCCGAACTCCACGGCTTCACGGCTGCGGCCAATCGCCTGGGTATTTCCCAATCGGCGGTGTCCCATGCGTTAAAGTCCCTGGAACTGGAGTTGGGTGTCGAACTGTTGCGTCGGCATCAATCCCAGGTCGAACTGAGCGACATTGGCCAGCAGTTGTTGCTGCGCGCCCGGGCGATGCTCGGCCTGGCCAACACCCTGCGCCAGGAAGCGGCCGATGCGCGGGGCATGAAACGCGGCACGCTGCGCATCGGCTCCTTCGGCCCGACCTCGTCGATCAAATTGCTGCCGTTGATTCTGCAGCAGTACCGCGCCGCCCATCCCGGCATCGAGGTGCATATCGACGAAGGCCCTGACCGCCAGGTGCTCCAGTGGCTGGAGGAACGACGGATCGACATCGGCTTTGTGGTGTTGCCCGAGGAGCGTTTCGACACGGTCCCGTTGATTGAGGACCAGATGGTCGCGCTGCTGCCCGCTGGACACCCGTTGGCGAATCACGACAGCTTGAGCCTGAAGAACCTGTGCGATTTCCCGTTCGTGTTGACCGAGGCCGGTTCTTCGGAGCTGGTTTCACGCCTGTTCACAGCGGCCCGACTGACGCCCAACATCCGTTATCGCTGCTCGCAGTTGATCAGCACCCTGGATGTCGTCGCTCGTGGCGACGGGGTAACGGTGGTTGCCGAAGGTTCATTGCCCGATCAGATTGACCGCCGCTGGGTGAAGAAACCGCTGTCGCCGGCCGTGTTGCGCCAGGTCGGCCTGGCGGTACTCGATCGACGCCAGGCATCACCCGCGACGCTGGCCTTTATCAAGCTGGCCGAAAGCCTTGACTTGCATTGAGCGGCATAACCGCCAACGGCCAACTATCATGGCCCATACCCGAACTCTTCGTGGGAGGCGTTTGCCCCGCCATCAATTGAGAGCCTTACTTCTTCGTGACAGGACTCGCGAATGCCGTTGAAAACCAAAACCCGCAGTCGCAGAAAAAAAATTGCGATCACCCTGATCAGTGGCTTGCTCCCGGTCCTGCTGGGGGCCGCCATTCTTTACATGCAAGCAGGGCGTGCGCTCCAACAAGACACCCAACAAACCGCCGAAGAAGCGATTCGCCAGTTCGACCTGATGCTCGACAACAATGCCCAGGCCGCTCGTGAATTGCTGCCGCTGGCGGGGCAAAGTTGCAGTGACGTTAAACTGGCCCTGCGCGAGCAGGTCACTCGCCGCCCCTTCGTGCGTTCCACCAGTCTGGTGTGGGACAACAACCTCTATTGCAGCTCTCTGTTCGGCGACTACCAGGAGACGGTCAACCCCGGTGACTACACCCAGGGCGCCTTATGGCTCATGAGCGGCAATCAGGTAACGCCCAACACCGCCTTGCTGGTGTACCGCCTGAGCGAAGGAAATAAAGGCGCGCTGACGACCCTCGATGGTTATCACTTGAGCAATATCCTGCGTTTGATCGGCCGCAAGACCTTGCTGTTGCTGCAAGTTGGCCCGAACTGGTTGTCCGCCGACGGCAAGTTTCATACCGGCGCTACGCCTGAGTTGCCCGTTGCGCAAAGTCGCCTGACCTCCGGGCACTATGCGTTTGCCGTGGAAGCCGGTTTCCCCGAAGGTGAAACCTGGCGCTACATGAGAAGCGAATATCCGCCGCTGTTCAGCCTGCTGATTTTCTTCGGCGTGATTGCCGGGGCAATCAGTCACTTCCTGCAAAAGCGCTCATCGTCACCCACCTATGAAATGCAGCGGGCACTGGAAGCTAAAGAGTTCATTCCGTATTTCCAGCCCGTGGTGCAGGGCGACAACAAAAGCTGGTCCGGCGCTGAAGTGCTGATGCGCTGGCAACATCCAAAGGAAGGCCTGGTGCGTCCGGATCTGTTCATTCCGTTTGCCGAGCACTCCGGGCTGATCGTACCGATGACCCGCTCACTGATGAGACAAACCGCCGCCCTGCTCGCACCGCTATCGGCCAGTTTCAACAAGCCGTTTCACATTGGCATCAACATCACCGCGAGCCATTGCCAGGACCTGGAACTGGTCAAGGATTGCCGCGAGTTTCTCGATGCGTTCGAACCAGGCTCGATCCATCTGGTACTGGAACTGACCGAGCGCGAATTGATCGAGCCCACGGCCATCACCCTGCAACTGTTCGAGCAACTCCGCGAACTGGGCGTGAAAATCGCCATCGACGACTTTGGCACGGGCCACTCGAGCCTTGGCTACCTAAGGCAGTTCAATGTCGATTTCCTGAAAATCGACCAGAGTTTTGTCGCCATGATCGGCATCGATACACTCACTAGCCACCTACTTGACAGCATCATCGAACTGGCGGTCAAACTCGACCTTGCCCTGGTGGCCGAAGGTGTCGAAACCCGCGAGCAGAGTGATTACCTGAGCGCTCATCAGGTCAACTTCCTGCAAGGTTATCTGTTCGGCAAACCCATGCCCGGCGCGGAATTCATTAGTGCATTAAGCGACCATTAACTCGCAGATTTAATCGCCAAAACAAACGATTAGCCGCACCATTTTGAATCAAAAGACTACTGACGTTACATGAAGAAAAAGACAGGATTTACTCTTGGCCAATTAACTACTACAATTTTTCATGCCTGCGCTAAATTGGCAGGTGAGCCACTATCACCGAGTCGCTTCAAGGCTCTTGGCTTATAGCTTTGTTTGCGGTTGGTATCAGCCAAACACACTATTGGAGTAAAGATATTGTCCAGACTCGCTGAATTTCGTGCAGCCGAAAAGGCCCTTCAAGAACAGCTCAAGCAGTTGGAATCCCTGAAGAACGATGCCGGGCTCAAGAAAGAAATCGAATTCGAAGAAAAGCTCCAGGGCTTGATGAAAACCTATGGCAAGAGCCTGCGCGACATCATCGCCATTCTCGACCCTAACCCGGCAAAATCCGGCCTGCAGCAGGCAGCACCTAAAACCCGCCGTGCCCGTGTGGTCAAGGTTTATCAGAACCCGCACACCGGCGAGCTGATTGAAACCAAGGGCGGCAACCACCGCGGCCTGAAAGCCTGGAAAGAACAGTACGGTGCAGCCACCGTTGATTCCTGGCTGCGCGGCTAACTCTCGCGGCAACAAAAAAAGCCCTGCTCGTGCAGGGCTTTTTCATGGGCCATCTAAAACCCCGGGCGGACACCGCACAATTACCTGACTGCCACCAACTTTGTGCTTAATCCATTTGGATATCTAAAATTTTCTTCATGCATCGAAAAAGCACTGTCGCTGACTAAAGTTTCAAGCTGTTACGGGCTGCGTCTATTTCATCCTGGCTCGCCTTATAAGCTTCGGCCTGCCCTGCGTAGGAAAGAACATAGGCCTTATCGGCATCCACCGCGGCCACCAATGTTTGCGAAAGCACATGCCGGCCGTTTTGCGTGATGGTGCAGGTTGTTTCCAGCGCGGCCAATCGACTCAAGGTAGTGGAATGAATGCGCGTACAGACACTTTGATACCCGCCCTGAAAGAAGTCTTTTTGAACCGACTTGCGCATCTCCAGCAATACGCCCTCGAGGTTTACCTGGTGATCGCTTTGCACCGGGCTCATGGTCAACTCCATCACCATGAGCGGCGATCCATCCCGATCATTTTTCACCGCACGCTGGCGACTGACCCCCGACGCCGATTCAGGCACTTCTTCGACTTGCCAACCTTCCGGCCAGGTCACTACTGGCGCATCGGCGCGAGCAACGCCAGCCAGCGAAAACACGCTCAGCAGGATGAACAGCAGGTTACGAAATCGAATCATTGCAATGGGCACTCAAGGATCAAGCGGTAAAGTCTGGGCCCAGGCCGCCTGTCAGGCAATAGCCGACTGTTTGGGTTTGGTGATGTCCGAAGCCTTGCGTATCATTGTCGCCATTCGTTAGCCCACATATTTCCCGGAGGGCCCATGAGCCTGCACGAATTGAACACCTTCCCCGGCGTCACCGCCCAACCGGACGCCGCCACGCAGAAATTTGTCTTCAACCACACCATGCTGCGGGTCAAGGACATCACCAGGTCCCTGGACTTCTACACACGCATCCTGGGTTTTACCCTGGTGGAAAAACGCGACTTCCCGGAAGCCGAGTTCAGCCTGTATTTCCTGGCGCTGGTGGACAAGAACCAGATCCCGGCCGACGCCGCCGCGCGCACCGAGTGGATGAAATCGATCCCCGGCATCCTGGAACTGACCCACAACCACGGCACCGAGCACGATGCGGAGTTCGCCTACCACAATGGCAACACCGACCCACGCGGTTTCGGCCACATCTGCATCTCGGTACCGGATATCGTCGCCGCCTGCGAGCGCTTTGAAGCACTGGGCTGCGATTTCCAGAAGCGCCTGAGCGATGGCCGCATGAAGAGCCTGGCGTTCATCAAGGACCCGGACGCCTACTGGGTCGAGATCATCCAGCCAGCACCACTGTAAAGCAGAATCAAAAGATCGCAGCCTGCGGCAGCTCCTACGGAGATCGGTGTAGGAGCTGCCGCAGGCTGCGATCTTTTGATCCATAAAAAACCCCATGATCAATCATGGGGTTTTTTATTTTCAGTGCCGGTGCTTATGCCGGTGCAGAAGTCCGGATCAAGTGATCGAAGGCGCTCAACGAAGCCTTGGCACCCTCACCCAGCGCAATCACGATCTGCTTGTACGGCACGGTGGTCACGTCGCCGGCGGCGAACACGCCCGGTACCGAGGTTTCACCGCGAGCGTCGACGATGATCTCGCCACGGGGCGACAACTCGATGGTGCCTTTGAGCCAATCGGTGTTGGGCAACAGACCGATCTGCACAAAGATCCCTTCCAGCTCCACACTGCGCAATTCGTCGCTCTGACGATCCTTGTAGCGCAGGCCGTTGACCTTCTGGCCGTCGCCGGTGACTTCAGTGGTTTGCGCACTGGTGATCACGGTAACGTTCGGCAGGCTGTGCAACTTGCGCTGCAATACCGCATCGGCGCGCAACTGCACGTCGAACTCCAGCAGCGTGACGTGGGACACGATACCGGCCAGGTCGATGGCCGCTTCGACGCCGGAGTTGCCGCCGCCAATCACCGCCACGCGCTTGCCCTTGAACAGCGGGCCGTCACAGTGCGGGCAGTACGCCACGCCTTTGTTGCGGTATTGCTGCTCGCCCGGCACGTTCATTTCACGCCACCGTGCGCCGGTTGCGAGGATCACGGTCCTGGCCTTGAGCTTCGCGCCGCTGGCGAAGTGAACTTCGTGCAACTCACCTTCTTTGCCGGTGATCAATTTGTCTGCGCGTTGCAGGTTCATGATGTCCACGTCGTACTGCTTGACGTGCTCTTCCAGGGCCACGGCGAGTTTCGGCCCTTCGGTTTCCTGCACCGAGATAAAGTTCTCGATGGCCATGGTGTCCAGCACCTGACCACCAAAACGCTCAGCCGCGACGCCGGTACGAATGCCTTTACGGGCCGCGTAGATCGCCGCCGAAGCACCGGCCGGGCCACCGCCGACCACCAGCACATCAAAGGTTTCCTTGGCGCTGATTTTCTCGGCCTGGCGTTCGATGCCGCTGGTGTCGATTTTAGCGAGAATTTCTTCCAGGCCCATGCGGCCCTGACCGAAGTTCACACCGTTGAGGTAGATGCTGGGGACCGCCATGATCTGGCGCTCATCGACTTCATCCTGGAACAGCGCGCCGTCGATGGCGACATGGCGAACGTTCGGGTTCAGTACCGCCATCAGGTTCAGCGCCTGGACCACGTCCGGGCAGTTCTGGCAGGACAGCGAGAAGTAAGTCTCGAAGGTGAACTCGCCCTTGAGCGAGCGGATCTGTTCGATCACTTCAGCGCTGGCTTTCGAAGGGTGTCCGCCGACTTGCAGCAGCGCCAACACCAACGAAGTGAATTCGTGGCCCATCGGGATGCCGGCGAAACGCAGGCTGATATCGGCTCCCGGGCGATTGATCGAGAACGACGGCTTGCGAGCATCATCGCCGTTATCGAGCAAGGTAATCTGGGTGGAAAGACTGGCAACGTCTTTCAACAGTTCGAGCATTTCCCGGGATTTCGCACCGTCGTCGAGAGAAGCAACGATCTCGATCGGCTGGGTGACCCGTTCCAGGTACGACTTCAACTGGGCTTTAAGATTGGTGTCCAACATACGGGCGATTTCCTTGAATTCTTGAGGCAAAAAAACGCCCGAGCGAATCTCGCCCGGGCGTTTTTATTGGGCGGTGCAGCTTGCTTAGAAGGTGCGCAAGTGCGCCCTGATGAAGCGCGTCACAGACTTAGATCTTGCCGACCAGGTCCAGGGACGGCGCCAGAGTGGCCTCGCCTTCTTTCCACTTGGCCGGGCAAACCTGGCCTGGGTGAGCGGCGACGTACTGGGCAGCCTTGATCTTGCGCAGCAGCTCGGAAGCGTCACGGCCTACACCGCCGTCGTTCAGTTCAACGATCTTGATCTGACCTTCAGGGTTGATCACGAAAGTGCCACGGTCAGCCAGGCCAGCTTCTTCGATCAGCACGTCGAAGTTGCGGGAGATGGCGTGGGTCGGGTCGCCGATCATGGTGTACTGGATCTTGCCGATGGCTGGCGAAGTGTTGTGCCAGGCAGCGTGGGCGAAATGGGTGTCGGTGGAAACGCTGTAGATCTCGACGCCCAGCTTCTGGAATGCGTCGTAGTTGTCGGCCAGGTCTTCCAGCTCGGTCGGGCAGACGAAGGTGAAGTCGGCCGGGTAGAAGAACACCACAGACCACTTGCCTTTGAGGTCAGCGTCCGAAACTTTTACGAAGTCGCCATTTTTGAATGCGTCAGCTTTGAACGGTTTAACTTGGCTGTTGATGATAGGCATCGTTGACTCTCCGTCAGGGGTTAAGAAGTTGATGGAGAGAACTTTACCCACTCGACGAACGGAAGGCTCATTGGCAAACCTGATGCTGCTGATTGGCTTTCGCTATTAGCCAGCGGTACTAATAGAAGAAAACGGTATCTAGGGGGTGTTCTCAATTAGTTTCCCCTCCGCGTTGTCGCCTTAAAGCTGGCCAGGCAAGGCGTAGGCCGCTGGGAATGGTTGTTCCCTTTCCAAGGCCTGCAACGCAGCATGGCCAGCTTTAAGGCACAACCCGAAGGGCCGGGCCTGCTGTTGTGCAGGGCTGTGTTGCTCGAAGCTGATTTGGAATGACCTAGGGTGACACCGGCTTTTCCGTGATGCGCGCCATGCCGAGGAACGGACTGGCTTCGATGTAGCGCATGGCCGACTTCATGTCCTTCCAGCCCACATAGCTCATCAGCGACTTCAGATCCCAGCCACTCTGATGCGCCCAGGTAGCAAAACCGCGACGCAAGGAGTGGCTGGTGTAGAGCTCGCCAGCGATACCTGCCCGCGCCAACGCCTGACGCAATAACGGAATCACACTGTTGGCGTGCAGTCCCTCCTCGCCCAGATGCCCCCAGCGGTCGATGCCTCGGAACACCGGCCCGCGCACCAGTGCCGCCTCGGCAATCCAGTCGATATAAGCCTGCACCGGACACAAGCGTTGCAAGGCTGGTGTCTGATAGGTCTTGCCAAGGTTGTCGCGATCACTCTTGCTGCGCGGCAGATAGAGACTGATGCCGGAACCGGCGCTGGCCTGCACGTGTTCCACCTGAAGCCGACACAACTCATCACTGCGAAAGCCGCGCCAGAAGCCCAACAGGATCAAGGCCATGTCGCGCCGGGCCCGCAGCAACCCCGGCCGGTCGCCCTCGGCCCTGGCGACTTGCACTTCTCGCTCCAGACAACTGACCACCTGTTCCAGGTGCTGAAGCTGCAAGGGTTCGGCTTGTTTTTCCTGGGCCGGGTGCAGCGCGCGAATACCCTTGAACACCTTGCGAACCACTGGCGCCTTGGTGGGGTCGGCAAAACCCTGGCTGTTGTGCCACTGCGCCAATGCCGACAAACGCAGTTTCAGCGTATTGATCGACAACACCCCGGCATGGGCCACCAGGTAGCGCGCCACGCTGTCGCCGGTGGCTGGCAGGAAACCGCCCCACGTCACTTCGAAGTGTTCGATGGCTGCCCGATAGCTACGCCGGGTGTTGTCACGCGTTGCGGCTTGCAGGTAACGATCCAGCTCTGTCATGGGATCAACTCTTGAATTCATACCGCTTTAACGGGTCAAAAACCGGTATTGGGTGTATCACACGGGGTAATACCAGTATATCCCGCGTCAGTTGCATTCAGCATTTAACTTTATGAATTGAATGGTACAATGTGTATTTACGTGGTACGTACCACATTATCAAAACCCGGGAGATCTCATGGCACGCGGCGGTGTAAATAAAGCGGTGGTTCAAGCCGCTCGGTTGGCGATCCTCGCCCGCGGCGAAAACCCCAGCATCGATGCCGTACGGATCGAGATGGGCAATACCGGCTCGAAAACCACGATTCATCGCTACCTCAAGGAGCTCGATGACAGGGTCGAACCCGTCGAAGCGCCGACAGAACCGATCGACGACGAACTGATGGCGCTGGTGGCGCGCCTCGCACAAAGACTCAAGGAGCAGGCGCAAGAGCCCATCGACCAGGCGCGCACGCAGTACGAGGAACAACGCAAGGCGCTGGATAACCAGCTCGGCGAAGCGCAAGAGGCCAACAACGAACTGCACCAGCAATACGAATTTCAAAGCCTGGCGCTGACCCAGGAATCCGAGGCCCTGCAAGAAACCCGCGCCTTGCTGCAAACGGAGCAGACCCGCAACGCCGGGATGAACCAGGCACTGGCCGATTTCGAACTGCGCTTGAAGGACAAGGACGAGCAGATCCGCTCCCTTGAAGAAAAACACCTGCACACTCGCGACGCCCTGGAGCACTACCGCAATGCGGTCAAGGAACAACGCGAACAGGAAATGAGTCGCCACGAAGGCCAGGTGCAACAGCTGCAGATGGAACTGCGCCAGGCACAACAAAGCGCGCTGGTACGCCAGGATGAAATCACCCAGTTGCACCGCGACAACGAACGCTTGCTGACTGAAAACCGCGGCACCCTGCGCGAGCTGAGCCTGCTGCAAGAACAGCTCAAGCAAAGCAATACCCGCCAGGATCAGTTACTGGAACAGGCCACCCGCGTCGACGGCGAGCGCACCCTCCTCCAGGAACGCCTGCGCGTCGCTCTGCTGGAAAGCCAGGCACTCAAACAGAACGTCGATGAGCAGTCGCAGCTCAACAGGTCACTGGAAATGGATCTGGCCAAGACCCGGGCGGATCTGGAGGAACGCGTACGTCTGGCCGCGACCCTGGCGGCAGCGGCAGACGCAGCGAAGGACGCTTAACCGGCGACCGGCGTACGCATGGTGACGAACTCTTCGGCGGCCGTCGGGTGCACCCCGATGGTTTCGTCGAAGTCGCGCTTGGTGGCGCCGGCCTTCAAGGCAATCGCCAGGCCCTGGACGATTTCACCAGCTTCCGGGCCGACCATGTGGCATCCCAGGACCTTGTCGGTCCCGGCGTCCACCACCAGCTTCATCAGCGTGCGCTCCTGGCATTCGGTCAGGGTCAGCTTCATCGGCCGGAAGCGGCTTTCGAAGATCAGCACCTCGTGGCCGGCTTCGCGAGCCTCTTCTTCGGTCAAACCGACAGTGCCGATGTTCGGCAGGCTGAACACCGCCGTCGGGATCATCTTGTAATCCACCGGACGATATTGCTCTGGCTTGAACAGGCGTCGCGCCACCGCCATGCCTTCAGCCAGGGCCACCGGTGTCAGCTGAACACGGCCGATCACATCGCCCAGCGCCAGGATCGACGGCTCGGCGGTCTGATACAGCTCATCGACCTCGACAAAGCCTTTGCTGTCGAGTTTGACCCCGGTGTTTTCCAGGCCCAGATTGTCCAGCATCGGACGACGCCCCGTGGCGTAGAACACGCAATCGGCTTCCAGCTGGCGACCATCCTTGAGCGTGACCTTCAGGCTGCCATCGGCCTGCTTGTCGATGCGCTCGATGTCCGCATTGAACTGCAGGTCCATGCCGCGCTTGGTCAACTCTTCCTGCAAATGCTTGCGCACGGAACCGTCGAAGCCGCGCAGGAACAATTCGCCACGATACAGCAGCGTGGTCTTGGCGCCCAAGCCGTGGAAGATCCCGGCGAACTCGACCGCAATGTAGCCACCGCCCACCACCAACACACGCTTGGGCAGCTCTTTGAGGAAGAACGCCTGGTTGGAACTGATGGCATGCTCGTGCCCGGCAATGTCCGGAATCTGCGGCCAGCCACCGGTAGCGATCAGGATGTTTTTGGCGCTGAAGCGCTCGCCATTGATCTCGACCTGATGCGGGTCGACGATCTTCGCGTGACCTTCATGCAGGGTCACGCCGCTGTTGACCAGCAGGTTGCGATAAATGCCATTGAGGCGATTGATCTCGCGGTCCTTGTTGGCGATCAACGTCGGCCAGTCGAACTGCGCTTCATCCAGGCTCCAGCCAAAACCGGAAGCCTGCTCGAAGTCTTCGGCGAAGTGCGCACCGTAGACCAGCAATTTTTTCGGCACGCAGCCGACGTTCACACAGGTCCCACCCAGGTAGCGGCTTTCGGCCACGGCCACTTTCGCGCCGAACCCGGCGGCAAACCGCGCAGCCCGCACACCACCGGAACCGGCACCAATCACATAAAGGTCAAAATCGTAGGCCATTTTCAATCTCCTCGGCAGGCCAACAGCATACCTGCGGACGGCCGCTGAGCAAGCATTGTGCTGAAATGCTCGGGCCGTGCGATGCGCGGCCCAATCTTCGTTTTCGATCAATGCTCCTCTGCAGATTGCGTTTTCGATGTCCGCAGAGTGCGCCAAGCAATCAAAATCGCCATGAGTGCCAAGCCGAACGTCACCCACGAAACCAAACCGATTCCACCTTCGAATGCCCTTCCCGCCTGCGCCATCAATTCCCTTGCTTGATCACCCGACAAGTCTGCCGCCACATGATAGGCGCCAGACAGCGTCTCACTCGCCAGCATCATCTGCACTTCGCTCAGGAACCCCGGAAGCTGCAATGCACCACGATAGTAGGCGGTGACGACTCCGCCGAGCACTGTCGTCCCCAAAACTACACCCACTTCATAGGCCGTTTCGCTAATGGCAGACGCGGCGCCCGCCTTTGCCGGTGGTGCGGCTGACAAAATCACATCATTGGACACCGTCGCGATCGCGCCCACACCAATGTTCAGCAAGGCAAAAGCCACCACTAGAACGGTCAGGCTACTGCCCATGCTGGCGACCAGCAAAAACGCCGCTCCAGCAAACGCCATCAAAATCGGTATCAGCACATGCACCTGTAATCGCTGTGCGACAGGCACGACCGCCATCCCCACTACAATCGCCATGACCTGACCAGGAATCAACGCGAGACTAGCACTCAAGGGCGACATCTGAAGAACGATCTGCAGGAACTGAGTGGTAAAGAATACGAAGCCGACGAGAAACGCGAGACTCATCAAATTGATCGCGACAGAGCCGCTAAAGGTGCCACCGCGGAACAGAGTCAGGTCCATCAGCGGCACTGGCAGACGTAACTGTCGACGCACAAACATCCAGCCCGCAACTGCGCCGACTGCAAACGCTGTCAGCGTCATCCAGTCGATACCATTACTGGCGCTGTGTTTAATGCCATAAACGATGGCACCAAGGGCAACCATCGATTGCAGGATGCTAAGCGGATCCAGCGGCCCTGAAGCATCTCGCTCGGATTCAGGCAACAACATTGGGCCCAATATCAGCAGCGGCACCAGCACGGGCACCGCCAACAGGAAAATCGACCCCCAACTGAAGAACTCCAGCAACACCCCGCCCACCAAAGGTCCGAGTGCCGAGCCGACCGTCAACGTCGTTGCCCAGATCGCGACCGCCAGTCTGCGTTCTTCTCGGTCCTCGAACAGCGAACGTATCAGCGCCAACGTTGAGGGCATCAGCATTGCACCGAAAATGCCCATACAAGCTCGCCCGGCAATCAGTTGCGTGGCGGTATCGGAATACGCGGTTAGCACCGACACAATCGCAAAACCCAAAGACCCGGCCAGCAACAACTTACGATGACCGACTCGATCTCCCAGACTCCCCATCGACACCAGCAATCCCGCCAATACCAGCGAATAAGCGTCGATCATCCACAACTGCTGACTAGCACTCGGACGCAGGGCCTCGGCAATCTTTGGCAACGCGAACCCAAGCACCGTATTGTCAACTGTCACCAGCAATACTGGCAGCATCAGCACGCTTAGGCCTAACCAACGCTTTGATCTCGCTCCGCGGTTTGTCGCCTCACTTATTAATGCCATGGGTAAAAACTCCTTACTGCACACAAAAAATTCACGGGGCATTTTTCAATGCACCCGTGAAACCTTTCCTACGCGCTTCCTTGGCGAGGATTTAATCAGTTCAGCAATGAAAAAACGTGCTGACAATCGACGGCTCCAGAATTCAAATGACTGCCCAAAGTTTTTGAAACGCCTTGTAGGTCACGCCTAAACTCGTCGTAATCCTGATTACGGACATTTTTCATCAAGCGCTCCATCCCTTCCGCCAGCGCAGCACGCTGATGGCTGGCTTGGTCATTTTCTAGCTGTATATCCCAGTAAACTTCCGGTGGATTCACCAGAACCCGGGACAATAACGCCATCATTGTGCGCATCGGAGGCGGCATCACCTCAAAAGCGCTTTCCAGATCTAACGAAGACTTTGCCAACGCTAAACCGAACCCGAGAATTGCGGCATGGGGCAGCGCCTGACAGAGCGCCATGAGCTCATCATGGGCCACCGGCGTCATTCGCTTTATCTTCATCCCAGCCCCCATCAGGTGTTGCTCAATGAAGGTCGAAGGCGAGTCGCCGTCTTCTAGGCAAATTGCGACGGTGCGCCCCTGAACGGAGAGCTTGGGTGAAAACATCGGATTGACACCGATGAACGGCTGTTGGGACGAGGTATCCTTCAATGCTCTGTAAAATGGATCCTGAACAGAACAAGTCGGTATGAACACAACATCGCTCGAAACGGAACCAACAACCCAAGGTATTGCCCGGATAGCCACGCTTTCGGGCAGCGCAAAGACCACTGCAACTGCCCCTTTGAAAATGTGCTCGGTGTTGCTGAACGGGCTTGTGACATCAACTTCATAGAAGCCACCTTCATGTTCCGAAGGTCTGCGATCCACCACCCGGACATCGTATCCATATTGCATAAGAATGCGGCTGATCAACGAACCAACCAAACCCGCCCCACCCAATACGACAACCGTGTCGCTAATCATGATTCGCTCTCTGCGGCAAAACTGTAATAAGGCACGCTAGCCTTGACCAAAGTTTCTTCTAGCTCTTGCTGTGGATCGGAGTGCGCAACAATTGCGCCACCAATTCCAAATTTCGCCTCGTTACCCTTGAGCACTGCCGTTCGGATGACAATACTCAGTTCCGCTCCACCACTGAAAGATAACCAGCCTAATGCGCCTGAGTAGACACCACGGGCAGAGGACTCCAATACGTCAATAATTTCCATCGTGCGTTTCTTCGGGGCTCCCGTCATGGAACCACCCGGGAAACAGGCTCTAATAGCTTCGACCGTTGAAACATCCGAGCGAAGATGCCCACGAACCGTTGAAACAAGTTGGTGAACCGAAGAAAAGCTTTCCACTGAGAAAATTTCAGGAACATGAACGCTCCCTGGACGGCACACTTGATTCAAATCATGGCGCACCAAATCAACAATCATTAGATTCTCGGCCCTATCTTTGGCCGAGCTGCATAGCTCATCGCGCAGTATTTGGTCCTCTGAGGGTTGCTTACTACGCGGCCTGGTTCCCTTGATCGGTCTAGACTCGATCAATCCGCTGTCATCGATTCTGAGAAAGGTTTCGGGCGAAGCGCTCAGAACTGAGAAACCTGCAAACGAGAGGTACGCACCGTAGGGTACGGGGCTAGCCTGGCGCATTCGCCGATAAGCGCTCAAAGGCTCCCCGTCGTACGCCATTTTTGCCCTGTTGGTCAGACAGATCTCATACGACTCTCCATCAGTGATGTACTTGAGAGATTGATTGATCTTACTGATGTAATCCTCTGGTCCGTCCTCGAGCGAGAGCTTCAGCTGATCTACAGCCCCTGGAGTAAACGTACTGCAATGGCCAGCCGACTCATTATTACGATTGAGAAAATCAGGTAAGGACGGCCAAACAACAGCATCGCCAGTCGCAGTCATCATGCATTCATAGGCTTTGTCTTCCTGATGATCAAAGACAAAGAAATGCGGTGCAAACATGAATGAAGCATCTGGATAAACCGAGCGATAAGTTTTGCGTCCACCCGCCAGGGCTTTCAACTCGTAACCGAGGTAGCCGACAAAACCGCCCTTGAAAGCAAACGGTAAGTACTGAGGGGTAGCAACCTGCACGGCTTCGAAGATCTGCGCAGTCAGTGTAAAAAAGTCCCCTTTGATGCTTTTTTTACCCTTGGGGCCCTCAAGTTTCAGGCACTCATCGTTGACATCGTACTCAAGCCTTATCGCTCCCTGAGCCTCCCCACTACCCATGATCGAGTAGCGGGCATTAGGTCTTTCCGACTTCTCGCTGTCTAGCCAAAAAGCATAACGATCATCGGCATAGAGAGATGAAAATACTGATTGCGGATCCGTGCAATCGGAAAATTCGCGATAGGCAAGCTGTATATTCAGCATCCCCCCTACCGCGACGTATGCATTTTTTGACGACGTACATTCCGTGCCGGACTCTAAGCGAGTTCTAACACTGTCGTTATGTTCCAGAGCCATGCGTATGAAGTTGCTCAATAGCGCATGGCCATATTCTGAATCGATGGACTCGGGATGGAATTGGACACCCCAAACCGGTCTGGTGACGTGTTCGATTGCCATGACCACGCCTTCAGATGTCCAAGCCGTACATTGGAGATCTGAAGGTAGGCTTGTACACATCAACGAATGATATCTGACCACCTCGAACTGCTCCGGCAAATCTCGAAAGAGCCCTTTGCCTGAATGAGTAATGCGACTGCGGTAGCCATGCACAGGGTTGGGAGCGTGCCCTACAGTCCCCCCAAGAAATTGAGCGATGCCTTGGTGTCCCAGACAAATACCGAGCAACGGGACAGGAGAACGGAGGATGACGTCGCGGCAAACACCAAAATCCCCCTCTTCCCCTGGGTGCCCTGGACCGGGCGACAACACTACAGCGTCATATTTGTCGATGTGCAATTCATTGTACGCAAGGGTATTTGTGACTACGTCCGCACAGATACCTGTCACCTCATACAAATACTGAGCGATGTTCTGGGTGAAGGAGTCAAAGTTATCAATCAGCAATATTTTCATGAGGGGCGCCCTGAGGCCAGACACTGATTAATCAGGACGTCCTCCTGAATACACGTCTCTTCTATAATCAATTTGAATATTGACTCGGTGTATTCTGGTCTCAATCCTACCGCCTCCGATCTAGTCCTAATCATATCGAGCACGTAGGAAATTCGTCCGGGTTGCATCATCGCAATGCCATGGACGGCTTTGAGCTCGGCAATGTCCAGGCACACCTTCATTCGCTCAGAAAGCAGGTCGACAACTTGCAAACTTATCGAGTCAAGCCGCTCCCGCTGCGGCTGCAAAATGTTAGACGCGCCTGTCTTTGATAACTGTCCCTGTTGCTTCATCTTTTGCACCTCCGTTAGCCCATTTCTGGAAGAGAGTCGTCAGTCAGGCGTGATCCAGCTCATTGATAGCAGGCGTCCATAACCCTTTGCTCGCCATAACCTTCAGAGCCCCCCCTAACATCCTGATGTCTTTGTCGCTGTGGCTTGCTGATATCGCAAAACGCAGCATCGCTTTGCCTTTGGCAATAATTGGATAAAACACCGGGAAGAGCAGCATGCCTTGGTTACGCAGGGTTCTCGCAGCCTGCAAACCGGCCTCCTCTGTTTCAAAGAAGGCTCCTCTGACAGGCGACTGAATACCTGCGTTGAGCAACCGGTTATCGGTGAGGGAATCTAAAAGTCTTACGTTTTCCCAAAGTCGCTGTTGCAGCACATCGATCTCTTCACTGAGATGGACTTTCGCCGAGGCAACATTCGCCGCCAGCATGGGCACCATAATGGAATGGCCAAATATCAGTGGATTCGCCAGGGTTCGGATAACGTCAATATCCCGTGGATCTGAAACCACGACAAAACCACCCGAGCCACCAAAGGCCTTCGAGAGAGACCCCGCCAGAATAATATTTGCTGGTAACGAGTGATCAACCGCTGAAAAAGCATATCCCGCACCATGACGTCCGACGATCGAAATTCCATGAGCATCGTCTACGTATAGGTATCCCCGCGCCGACTCCAGCTGCCGCGAGAGCTCGGCGATGGGCACAAGACCACTCATCGAACCAATTCCATCGATCAAAAGCACAGGAGTCTCACCTTTGTCGGTGCAGTCTTTCAGCGCTGTGGTCAGTGATTCTGGATTGGTGGATTCAACTCTAGAAACAGATCCGAACTGCTCCAAAATCCCCCTAAGTACCTGCATCGAAGCGTGGGCGGTTTTGTCCATCAGCCAGTGGATTCGTTTTTTGACCGGATACCTACTCAACGAACCACTCCCCAGCAACGGTAAAACACCTAAATGGACACTGCTGGTAGAGGTAAACACCGCGACGCCGCTACCTCTGTATACCTGACCAAGCAATTCTTCCAGTTGAGGCAGGTAACTCGGGCGCATTGCACTTCGAGAAGACGACAGGTGCAGTCCGGACGTTTCCATAGCTTGGTGTGCCGCGTCGATCAATGCCGAATGGGTTTCTAAGCCCAAGTACGAACAGGAAACGAACTCTGTAAATGTACCTCCGTCTTGCAAGGTAATGTCCTTACCCACACGACTCGCAACGGTAAAACCTGTCAGTCCTTCCTCGTAAGCCTTCGCCAGCGCACGAGTAGTGTTACCGCGACGAACGCTCATCCAGTCTTGTTTAGTTTGCGCATCCATTGCTAAAACTCCTTTATGAAAATCAACGAGATCTGCATCCGATGGTCATTACTGAACTGCCCGTCGCGTCGGACGCCTCCTTATCGATTACCGTCTGTACATTTGTCAGCTGACTCTGCTCAAACAGTTCGCGTACCACTTGGGCCTGTTCCTCGCCATGCTCAATAACTAGCCAACCTTCGCGACTTAGTAGCTGGTTCGCGCGCGAGATGATTTGCCGTATCAGTTCAAGACCATCGACCCCGGAATAGACTGACGCCTGTGGATGGTGATCGCTCCATTCAGGCAGCAACTCTTGGGACTGCGGGACGTACGGAGGATTAGCGACAATCAAACCAACCTGATGTGTGAATCGCGTAAATGCCTGTTCGTCGCGAATATCTGCCTGCAAGTAATTCACCCGTATCCCCTTGCAGGCAAGCCGGTCGATGTTGCGCTTGAGGTACTGCACCGCTATCTCATCAAACTCAACGCATGTCACTTTCAGATCCGGTCTGCGACGTGCGATCGCCAGGCCAATCGCTCCACTTCCGGCACATAAATCGAGAACACTAGCTCCCGGTCGCAGCACAGCTCTGGTCTCCAGCCACTTGTGAATGACTTTGCTGTGAGGACGGGGGATAAATACGCCGCTACCTACCACCAGCGGCATTTCGTCAAACTCCACCATGCCAACAATATGCCCGAGAGGAATTCGGTTACAGCGTTCTTGAACCGCCAACATAAATTCTTCGATCGCACGGTCCTTATCCACTCGTTCGATATAGCGATCTATAAGACAACTCAAATCTTCTTCCAAATCCCAGACACCAGACTCCCGCAACATGGCCCGAGCCTGGCTAATAGCAAGACACTCACGATCAGTAAGACTCATGACCACTCCTTGTAATACTGAGAAAGTCTTTTCAAGATTGACTCATAAAGATAGGAGAATGCCACCAACTCCGGCGGAGGCGTAAATAACGGATGCAAGTCGTTTATTAGCTGTTCATAATTACGCGACAGCCCCTCATCCAGCAGAGGGAACCAATAAGGCTTTATATTCCAACGATACTCATATCCGGTGGCAAACATCTGCTGTACCGTCTCCCTGACTGTATGCTCGCGGGCAAACCCAGATAACGGAGCACGGACTGGTTTGAAAGGGCTGAGATCTAGATCGGGAGTCTCTACATCGGTCAGGCAATCAGCTATATACCGCGCCAACAATGGTGATTGGTGCAGACCATCTCGGTAGGTACCTGTTGCGAGCCAAAGACCTTCGATGTCGCACTCGCCGATCAATGGGAAACCATCCGCTGGAATTGGTCTGTTGCCAACTTGTATGGAAACTATTTCCGCGCCATGAAGGTCCAGGTTCAATTGATCAACAGCACAATCAAGCAAAAACTGAACATCTGATATGAGAGCCTGTTGCTTGGGCCGCTCCGAAATAATGTTAGTTGCCCCCAGATACAAGACTCCATCCCCACGAGGGACACAGTGTAAGCCGCATGCAAAGGCACGATTTGGCGTCCGTATGACCGAATTAGGCAAATCAACCCCTTCTGGCACCTTTACGAGTATGGAAACGCCATAACCACTGAACAGCGGTGGAATTTTCTTTGCGAGCTCATCGAAGTCACTGAGCAAATCCAGAGATTGAACGCCTGCGGCAACCACAACCTTCCTTGCCCAGAGAACCTCCCCACTGCACAACTCGACACCTGCTGCTACCCCACCCTCAGCCAACACTCGCTTAGCATTCTCATTTTTCAGAGTGCCGCCTTCGGTGACAAATGCAGCATCCAGTTTCTCCAATAAAAGATGCGAATTCACTGAATGTTCATTTGGTATGTACAACCCCCGCAGAGGGCGAACCAGATGGTTGGGTTTAAGCCATTTCATCTTGCGTGGATCAACAACTTCGAACGGTTCACCATACTCACGAAGGGCATTCTCGATGGTGTCGAAGTTAACGCTATCCACCTCATCCATACCGGCGGTATTGAGCAGCACATGGGTCCCAATAGCGGTAAATAACGAACTAGAATCACCTGAAGAAATTGCCAAGCGCTCCGCCCAACTTGACCATAGGTGTTGGGCTTGTCGGTCCATATCTAGTTTTAATCGACCATAATCACTCGAAAGTAGACCGCTTGTTACCTCCCCGAAACATCCATTCATTGCTCCCGCAGCTTTTGACGCTGCATTTATGCGATCCGTCTCACCTATGCGACATACGTTTAGACCTCGTGTTGATAGCTCATATGCAATTGAGCCACCAACTGCTCCTGCACCCACGACAATAACGTCGAATTCCATGTAAACCTCGGACCGTCACCAGCAACGGAGAAATAAATTATTAATCAGGAAACAATTCATTTCTATGACTTCGTTACATCACAATTCAAGACGCATATCATTTCATATTGTGTCCACGTTACAAATGGACACATTTACATGCAAGGTGTAGGAATAAGCCTTCAGACAACAGGAAGAAAGTAACAAATATCGAATAACACTAATTTTTGGCCTGGATTATATTAAGTGAGTGAGACATCCGCTTTGTGCGATGGGCAACATCAATACTTGAGAGGTTTTTTCGATTCGAAAAATAAAACGCCCCGAGCAAGTCGGGGCGTTTTATTAGTTCCCACCTATGTTTTACACAGGGTGGTTTATCTTTTCAGTACAAGTCAATAAGGCGCTATCAGAACGCCTTGCCCGTCTTGTAGAAGTTCTCGAAGCAGAAATTGGTCGCGTCGATGTAGCCTTCGGCGCCGCCGCAGTCGAAACGCTTGCCCTTGAACTTGTAGGCCATCACGCAGCCGTTCTGGGCCTGTTTCATCAGGGCGTCGGTGATCTGGATTTCACCGCCCTTGCCTGGCTCGGTCTGTTCGATCAGGTCGAAGATGTCCGGGGTCAGGATGTAGCGGCCGATGATGGCCAGGTTCGACGGTGCGTCTTCCGGCTTTGGTTTTTCAACCATGCTGTGTACGCGGTAGATGTCGTCGCGGATCATCTCGCCGGCGATTACGCCGTACTTGTTGGTCTCTGACGGATCGACTTCCTGGATGGCCACGATCGAGCAGCGGAACTGCTTGTACAGCTTGACCATCTGGGTCAGTACGCCGTCGCCTTCGAGATTGACGCACAAGTCGTCCGCCAGTACCACGGCGAACGGTTCGTCGCCGATCAGTGGGCGGCCGGTCAGGATCGCGTGGCCCAGGCCTTTCATTTCGGTCTGGCGGGTGTAGGAGAACGAGCACTCGTCGAGCAGCTTGCGGATGCCGACCAGGTATTTCTCCTTGTCGGTGCCCTTGATCTGGTTTTCCAGCTCGTAGCTGATGTCGAAGTGGTCTTCCAGGGCGCGCTTGCCGCGACCGGTGACGATGGAGATTTCGGTCAAGCCGGCATCCAGTGCTTCTTCGACGCCGTACTGGATCAGTGGCTTGTTCACCACCGGCAGCATTTCTTTGGGCATGGCTTTAGTCGCTGGCAGGAAGCGAGTACCGTAACCGGCTGCTGGGAACAAGCATTTCTTGATCATATAAGTCCTTGAAAGGGCTGTGTGTACGAGTTTCGGCGCAGTCTAATCAGGCGGCGTGCACCTTACAATGCCCCCGCGCTGGCTAACCGATGCCAACATAGAGAAATATTCTTGCCGATAGTTCCCTGCGAGGGTGCGCAGGTCGCTGCGCAGCCTCTTATGCATAGCAGAGACTTGCGCAAATGCACGGTTTCTACCGCCCGGAACCCATCACCATACGCCCATCGGCACCCCTTGGGTGCGTTTGGCGGTATCATGGCGCGATTGAACCAGACAACGAGGCAAGTAGATGTCGGCAGTAAAAAGCGTCAACGGATTTCTGATCAATCAGGAGAAGGACGGCCAATGGTGGGTGGCCAGTGTCGCCGGTGAAAATATCGCCGGGCCTTTCCCTTCCGAAGCCCTGGCAATCGAAGTGGCCTCGGTGCTGGAGCTTGAGCACCCGGAACCCAAGCGACGCGCCAAGGACAAGAGCTGATCGACGCCCGTTGCGAAAGGCCCTGCCATGGCGCAGGGCTTTTTTATGAATAATGAAAAAGAAGTGGCCCTTGGCTATAACCTTTTGATACCGGCGCTGTCTCAGCCATAGCCCACCCCCCCTGACGATGATCAAGCCATGAATAAAATTTTGCCTTTGCTGACGGTATTGGCCCTGAGTGGCTGCGCAACGTCGGAACAGACCTACCTGGCCAATGGAGAGCAAGGTCTATCGATCGACTGCTCCGGGGAAGCCAACTCCTGGGCTGCGTGCTACGAAAAGGCCGATGCGTCCTGCGCGGGCACCGGCTACAAGATCGTCGGGACCGATGGCACCCCCGCGCTCAAGGAGAGCGAAAAGACCCTTGGCGCCGACGTCGGCAACTACAAGAGCCGCAACGTCGTGGTGATCTGCAAGTAAGGTGTCGCGCCCTACATGTGGATTTCGGCGAATTTGATTCCAAGCCCGCGCACGGTCTCGATCAGATCATCCAGGCGGCTGAAGGACTCGACTTCATCATTGTCATCCACCAGGAAATAGCTGCGCCCGGCACTTTTCTTGAAAAACACGATCCATTCCCCCAGCTCCGCCGGGTTCTGAATCACATGGGTGGCAGAGATCAAACCCTCTGCGTGGCGCTCCCGGACCTGCTCTCGTTTCATATTCGACTCCAGAAATAACGATGCCGCCCAAGCAGGGCTTGGGCGGCATCGGTGCTGATGGTCGACAGTCTATCAGCCGGAAATGCACTCGTTGGCAGCATTCTGTACGTCCTTTGGCCGCACCGGGACATTGGACATGCTCTCGTGCAGCTTGATACTGCTGCCGCCAGAGCGTTCTTCAATGTCAAACACGGCCGACGGCCCCGCGGAAAACTTGAGCGGCACGATCACGCGCAAGCCATCCTTGTATGGCTGGATCTGCAAGGCGCCACGGCTATCGGCCAGTTTTTCGCTCAGGCATTGCGCGTATTCATGGGGCTTCTTGCCGGAAATCACGTTCATTGTCGGCAAGGACTCGTTGATGTCCGAGACGTTCGCGCAACCACTGATCGTCAGTGCCATCGGCAACAACCACAAACCCCACTTCATACTAAACCTCCGATAAAGACCCTCGGACAGCGCAACTGCGATTTTTCTCCGAGACAAACTGCTTTATCGCTCATCAAATGTGAAATAAGCGTTTTTAATTGTCCTGGCGGCGGGATAATAAGGCGTTCGGGCTGATAAACTGCGCCAATCGCCCATGCTATCGTTTTGATTTTGTAGAAAAAGCCCTTCTGGAGGCGCCTCATGAAATTTATCCATCAGCGCGAGCACCTCAATGAAGACGACATCGTCGTCATTCAATGCTCCCAAATGTGCAACATCCGCTTGATGAACGACGCCAACTTCCGCAGCTTCAAGAATGGCGGCCGTCACACCTATCACGGTGGTGCATTCGACACGTTTCCGGCCCGCATCACGGCCCCTAGCACCGGCTTCTGGAACATCACGATCGACACCGTCAACCGCCGCGCTATCAGCGTGACGCGTAAACCCACCCTGACGCACTCGATCAAAATCATTCGCCGCTCCAGCACGAAACTGAGCTGATCGGCGAACCCGAAACACAAGACAGGCAGATACAACCGTGGCCCAAACGACCAAGTACGTCATCAAATACAAACTCAACGGTGAGCGCCGCTTCGAGTTTGCCCAGCTTGAAAAAGGCACCCCGGAAGAGGCCAAGGCAGCGCTGGATGCCATTCATGGGCAGGGCGACGTCATCAGCGACATCAGCGTCAGCAAAGCGCTGTAAAGCGGTCCGGAGCGACAATGGACGTCGCCTCCCCCTCGCAGTTCGACCGCAAGCACCGGAGTGCCAGCTTCATCCTTGCCTTGCAGACTGGCCACCTCAACGACGAGAGGCCCGGCAATGAGCGAGCAATATCTGGACCGGCTGGACTGGCCCCGGCTGGAGCAGCAACTTGATCGGGACGGTTATGCCGTCATCCCGTCACTGCTGAGCCACAAGGCTTGCGGGCAAGTCAGCACGTTATACCCTCGAACCGAACTGTTTCGCTCCCATGTAGTGATGGCTCGCCACGGGTTCGGCCGAGGCGAGTACAAGTATTTCAACTACCCGTTGCCGGATCTGGTGGCTCGCCTGCGCACCGCGCTCTACCCGCGACTGGTGCCCATCGCCAATCGCTGGCATGAACAAATGGGCTTGCCGCAGCGTTTTCCTGAAACCCATCCAGCCTTCCTCGATCGCTGCCATGCCGCTGGTCAGAACCGTCCGACACCCTTGTTGCTGCAATACGGTCCACAGGACTACAACTGTTTGCATCAGGATCTATACGGTGAGCATGTTTTCCCGCTGCAAGTGGCGATCCTGCTGTCAGACCCGGATCAAGACTTCACCGGCGGTGAGTTTGTCCTGACTGAACAGCGCCCGCGAATGCAGTCGCGCCCCATGGTCATCGGCCTGAAGCAAGGTGACGGGGTGATCTTTGCGGTCAATCAACGGCCGGTCAAAGGGACTCGCGGTTACTACCGCGTGACCTTGCGTCACGGCGTGAGTCGCCTGCACAGCGGCAAACGGCATACCCTTGGAATCATCTTTCACGATGCGTCATGAGCCTATGAACCCGCTGACTTTCGATCTGTTTGCCGATGCGGAGCCCGAGCAACAGCCCAGGCACGAGCAGATCGGCGAACAATCCTACGTGCTCAGAGGCTTCGCCCTACCTTGGCTGGAGCGTTTGCTGCCGGCCCTGGAAGAAGTGCTGGCGGCCGCACCGTTTCGGCAGATGATCACACCCGGCGGTTTCACCATGTCGGTCGCCCTGAGCAGTTGTGGCACATTCGGCTGGACCACTGACCGCAGCGGTTATCGGTATACCCGCGACGATCCACAGACCGGTCGGCCCTGGCCAATGATGCCTGAAGTGTTTTTCCAACTGGCGCAAGCGGCGGCGCAGGCAGCGGGTTTCGCCGATTTTGCACCGGATTCCTGCCTGATCAACCGATACATCCCCGGGGCAAAAATGTCATTGCATCAGGACAAGGACGAACATTCCTGGGCCGCCCCCATCGTATCGGTATCCCTGGGCTTGCCGGCGATGTTCCTGTTCGGCGGCTTTGCACGTGGCGACAAAAGTCAGCGCGTTCCCCTGTTCCACGGTGACATCGTGGTCTGGGGTGGCGTGGATCGCCTGCGTTATCACGGTGTGCTGCCGATCAAGGACGGCCATCATCCGAAACTGGGCGAGCAACGTATCAACTTCACCTTCCGTACCGCCGGATAAAGACTTCGAATTTGACCGCAAGCGCCGGAGTGTGTGGGAATTGCCCCATGGTTAATGTGCAGGCAACCCCTCAATGGACGTGACGCCATGACAACCCAATCGACCAAGATCACCATCGAAAACGATCCGCGCTGGGCCGCCGTGGTCGCCCGCGACCCCAAGGCTGACGGGCAGTTTGTCTATGCCGTGAAGACCACGGGCGTCTACTGCAATCCCAGCAGCCACGCGCGCTTGCCCAAGCCCCACAATGTCGAATTCTTCGACAGCGCCGAACAGGCCCGGGCCGCGGGTTATCGTCCGAGCAAGCGCGCGACGAAGGATCAGAGCGAACTCGCCGCGCAACATGCCTCCACCGTGGCCGCCGCTTGCCGCCAGATCGAAAGCGCGCAAACGCTGCCTGCCCTGGGCGAATTGGCCGAGGCGGCGGGCCTGAGCAGCTTTCACTTCCATCGCGTATTCAAAGCCGTCACCGGCCTGACGCCCAAGGGCTACGCCGATGCCCATCGTTCACGCAAGGTACGCGAGCGCCTGGCACACGGCGGCTCGGTGACCGATGCCCTGTATGACGCCGGCTTCAACTCCAACAGCCGGTTTTATGAAGCGGCAGACCAGTTGCTGGGAATGAAACCCGGGGACTACCGCGCCGCCGGTCAAAACAACGACATTCGTTTTGCTGTCGGCCAGTGTTCGCTGGGCGCGATTCTGGTGGCACAGAGTGAGCGCGGGGTGTGCGCGATCCTGCTGGGCGATGATCCGCATCAACTGGTCTGCGATCTGCAAGACAAATTCCGCCGCGCCAATCTGATTGGTGCCGATCATGAGTTCGAGCAATTGATTGCCAGGGTCGTCGGCTTTATCGAGGCGCCGGCCATTGGCCTTGATTTGCCGCTGGACGTACGCGGCACGGCGTTTCAGGAGCGTGTCTGGCAAGCGCTGCGGGAGATTCCCGTGGGCAGCACTGCCAGCTACGCCGATGTCGCCCAGCGTATCGGTCAACCAAAAGCCGTTCGCGCCGTGGCCCAGGCCTGCGGTGCAAACAACCTGGCGGTGGCGATCCCTTGCCATCGCGTGGTGCGCAGCGATGGCAATCTGTCGGGCTATCGCTGGGGTGTCGAGCGCAAACGGCAGTTGCTGGAGCGCGAGTTGCAGTGATCAACGATTCACATCCACCACCACGCGCCCGCGCAACTGCCCGGCCAGCAAGCGTGGCGCGGCTTCAATGGCTTCGCTCAAGCCGATTTCGTGACTGATCAGCGGCAACAGGTTGAAGTCCAGATCCCGGGCCAGGCGATTCCAGGCTGCCACACGCTTGGCTTTGGGCTGGGTCACGCTGTTGATGCCGGCCAGGGTCACGCCGCGCAAGATGAACGGCGCAACGGATGCCGGAAAGTCCATGCCCTGAGCCAATCCGCAGGCCGCGACGGTGCCATTGGCCTTGGTGCTGGCGCACGCGTTGGCCAGGGTGTGGCTGCCGACCGAGTCGATCACGGCCACCCAGCGCTCCTTTGCCAACGGTTTGCCCGGTTCGGACAAGGTGGCGCGATCGATGATTTCGCCGGCCCCCAGTTGCTTCAGGTAGTCGTGCTCCGAGGTCCGTCCGGTGGACGCGACCACCCGGTAGCCGAGCCTGCTGAGTAAGGCGATGGCGAAACTGCCGACGCCGCCGTTGGCGCCGGTCACCAGAACTTCGCCCTGTTCGGGCGTCACGCCGTTGTGCTCAAGCGCCATGATGCACAGCATGGCCGTGTAGCCCGCCGTACCGATGGCCATCGCCTGGGCCGCGGTAAACGCCTTGGGTAGCGGGATCAGCCAGTCACCGTTGAGGCGCGCTTTCTGCGCCAATCCCCCCCAATGCCCTTCGCCCACACCCCAGCCATTGAGCAGGACCGGGTCACCAACCTTGTAGTCCGGATGCCCGCTGGCTTCAACGACACCGGCCAGGTCGATGCCCGGCACCATCGGGAATTTGCGCACCACCGGACTGCTGCCGGTGATCGCCAGGCCATCCTTGAAGTTCAACGTGCTGTAGGCAACACGCACCGTGACATCGCCCTCGGGCAGTTGATCGTCCTGGATCTCTTGCAGTGTGGCCCGATAACCGCTGTCGTCTTTGTCGATCAAAATACCTTTGAACATTACGGCCTCTCAATGGAATCAGTCGGTTGGTGGAGCATTTCAAATAACACATGGCAATGGATTGCCGTACCCGACTTTAAGCCAATCCGGCAAACCGCCGGGCGTTTTGATTAACGGCAGCTATGCTTTTCGCAACCCTGAAGTGCCGCAACAAACTGTCTTGTCGATGGAGCTGACAATGCCTCAACTGCGTTTACTCACCGTTTTACTGATGCTCTGCATGATTCCGCTCAGCGGCGTCCAGGCCACACCAGAGCCACCCGCCCAAACTCCCGGGAATCTGGCGCCGACAGCCCCTAGCTGGCCACAAGTGCTGGCGGCCGGCGACACCAAATTGACCATCTACCAACCGCAACTGGACAGCTGGGACGGTTACACCCTGCACGCGCGGGCTGCCGTGGAGGCCACGAGCACCGATGGCAAGGCCACCTATGGCATCGTGCAGTTCAGCGCCCACACCCTGGTCGACAAAGCCACGCGCTGGGTGGCGCTCGATCAGTACACCATCACCAAGGCCGATTTCCCCGATAGCGCAACCAAGGCTGACAGCTGGGTCGCCGCGGTGAAGCAAGACGCCGGGAACCGCACGAAAACCATTTCCCTGGACCAACTCGAAGCCGCGCTCGGTGTCATCGCCGCCGAACAGAAGTCCAACAGCGAGCCGCTGGAAAATACCCCGCCGACCATTATTTCCTCCGAGGTGCCCGCGCTGCTGGTGTACATCGATGGCGAACCCGCCTATCGCCCCGTTGATGGCACCTCGCTGCAGCGAGTGATCAACACCCGGCCGTTGCTGCTCAAGGATGCACAGGGCAAGCATTACCTGCACGTGTTCGATGGCTGGATGGTAGCGGACAATCTGGATGGACAATATGCGCCACTGCCCTCGCCCTCCGCCGAGCTGGAGAAGGCCAAGAAAGCTGCGATCCAGGGCCGACAGGTAGACCTGCTGACAGGCCAGAGCGATCCGAAGGAGAAGATACCGACGCTGGCCAAGCCGCCGACTCCGCAGATCCATATCGCCACGGTGCCGACCGAGTTGATCGTCACTGACGGCGCGCCGCAATGGCAGCCGATCCAGAACACCACACTGCTGTATGTGACCAACACCACCGGGCATATTTTCAAGGAGATCGGTGACCAGGACAGCTACGTGCTGATCTCGGGTCGCTGGTTCCGTGCCAGTGACATGAAAGGCCCCTGGACCTTTGTAGGCGCAGACCAGTTGCCGGCGGACTTCGCCAACATTCCCGATGACAGCCCCAAGGAGAACGTAAAGGCCTCGGTGGCCGGAACACCGCAGGCCAAGGAAGCGGCGATTGCAGCGACCATTCCACAGACCTCGGCGATCAAGAAAAGCCAGGTCAAAATGACCAAGCCAACCTTTGACGGCGAGCCGCAACTCAAGGCCATCAAGGGCACGCCCCTGCAATACGTGGTCAACAGCCCGATGCCGATCATCATGGTCGATGCACAAAGCTGGTACGCGGTGGAGAACGGCATCTGGTTCGTGGCCACCTCGGTGCAAGGCCCCTGGACGGTCGCCTCTTCGGTACCGGCGGTGATCTATTCGATCCCGCCCAGCTCACCAATGCACTACGTCACTTACGTGAAAGTCTACGAAGCCAGTGGCGATACGGTCGTCGTCGGTTACACGCCGGGTTACCAGGGTTCGACGCTGGACCCTGACAGCGGTGTGGTGGTGTATGGCACCGGTTATCCCTATACGCCGTGGGTGGGCAGTGTCTGGTACGGCCCACCGGTGACCTATGGCTTTGGCGTGGCGATTCGCTACACACCCTGGACGGGCTGGACGTTTGGCTTCGGTTTCGGCTGGAGTTGGGGCGGCAGCACGGCCGCCGTGGGTTGGGGCTGGGGCGCCTATCCATGGTGGGGCAATTACGGTTGGGGTTACGCCTGGGGGCCGCATCTGTACCCGGCGCCAATGCCTTGGGGCGGTGCCGCTTACGGCTATCACGGTGGCGCCGTTGCCTGGGGCCCCGGTGGCTGGGCCGGCACGACCGGCAACATCTACCGCCAATGGGGCGACCGCGCTTCGGTCAGCCGCTACGGCGGCGGCTACAACGCCTGGACCGGCAATCGCTGGGCCGGCCAGGTTGGCGCCTCCTACAACTCGCGTACCGGCATCGCCGCGGCAGGCCAGCGCGGCGCGGTACACAACGTTTACAACGGCAACTATGCCGCAGGCCGCAGCGGTGTGGCCGTCGGCCCGGACGGCGGAGCCATCGCCGGCCAGCATGTGACCGCCGGCAACGTTCGCACCGGCACCCAGGTCACCGCCAATCGCGGGGCCATCTACAACCCCAATACCGGCAACACCACCCAGTACGGCGGTATCCATGATCGCGACGGCGGCATGGCGCATGTCGGCGACAACGTGTACGCCGGCCGTGATGGCAACGTTTACAAAAGGACCGATAGCGGCTGGCAATCGATGGTCCAGGGCGGAGCAACCCGTCTCGATTCGGTCAACACGGCTCAGGTCCAGAATCTCAACCGGGAGTACGATGCGCGTTCCTTCGGCAATGATCGCTTCAACAGTTATCACGACTCGTCCCGGTTCATGTATCACTCCTTCGGCGGTGGCGGCTTCCACCGACGCTAACGCCTTACCCGCTGAAAAGACGACTGGCCTTGCGCCAGTCGTTGCGTTACAAATCCTGTTCTACCGCCCCTGCCCGGATTCAACGTCGGAGAACACAGCACATGAACCAATGGCCAGATACCCGCATCCTTGACCTGCTCGGGATCGAACTGCCGATCATCCAGGGGCCGATGGCCGGTGCCACAAACTCGTCCATGGTGATCGCCACCTGCAATGCCGGCGGCCTGGGCTCGATGCCGGCGGCGATGCTCAGCACAGATCAACTGCGCGAAGAGCTCAAAACCATCCGCCAACACACCCGACGCCCGATCAACGTCAACTTCTTCTGTCATCAGCCGCCTGCTGCGGATGAGCAACGCGCACAGGACTGGAAAAACCTGCTGCAACCCTACTACCAGGAACTCGGCGCCGACTTCGATGCGCCGACGCCGGTGTCCAACCGGGCACCGTTCGATAGCGCGGCCTGCGAAGTGGTCGAAGCGTTTCGCCCGCAAGTGGTGAGCTTTCACTTTGGCTTGCCGGAAAAATCCCTGCTCGACCGGGTCAAGGCCACGGGTGCGAAGGTGCTGTCCTCAGCCACCACAGTCGCAGAAGCCGTGTGGCTGGAGCAGCACGGTTGCGATGCAATCATTGCCATGGGCTACGAGGCCGGGGGCCATCGCGGGATGTTTCTCAGCGATGACCTGAGCAGTCAGGTGGGGACTTTCGCCCTGGTGCCCCAAGTCGTCGATGCGGTGAAAGTGCCGGTGATTGCCGCTGGCGGCATCGCTGACGCCCGAGGCGTCGCCGCTGCATTCATGCTCGGTGCTTCGGCGGTGCAGGTGGGTACGGCGTACCTGTTCACCCCAGAGGCCAAGGTCAGCCCGTCCCATCACAAGGCGTTGCGCACCGCCAGGGAAAGCGAGACAGCCGTCACCAACGTGTTCACCGGTCGCCCGGCCCGGGGCATCCTCAATCGGGTGATGCGTGAACTGGGCCCCATGAGCGCCAAGGCCCCGGCCTTCCCCCTTGCCGGTGGCGCGCTGATGCCGTTGCGGGCCAAAGGTGAAGCGGATTTCAGCAACCTCTGGGCCGGTCAGGCATTTACCCTCGGCGTCGATTTGACCAGCGAGGCACTGACTCGAAAGCTGGCTGAAGAAGGGTTGGCGAGACTCTCAGGTCGCTTCTGAGCATCTGCCCCATTAAATTGTATACAATTTTTCACCAGCACATTCCGTTCAAAGGCAATTCGCTATATATTTTTGTACATAACGATTAACCTGCCGCAATTGCCTTTGACGGAGCCGTTTCATGTTCATTCGTGCCTCACGTTTTGCCCCGACCTGCCTGGCGAGCCTTCTCGCCGCATTCGCCTTCGGCTCAGCCCAGGCGGACGAAGTCCAGGTGGCGGTCGCCGCCAACTTCACCGCGCCCATCCAGGCCATCGCCGCTGATTTCGAAAAAGACACCGGGCATAAACTGGTCGCCTCCTTTGGCGCCACCGGCCAGTTCTACACCCAGATCAAAAACGGTGCGCCGTTCGAAGTGTTCCTCTCGGCAGACGACAGCACCCCGAAAAAACTTGAAGCCGAAGGCGACTCCGTCAAGGGCTCGCGCTTCACCTACGCGGTCGGCACCCTGGCGCTGTGGTCGGCCAAGGAAGGCTACGTCGATGCCAAGGGCGATGTGCTGAAAAAGAACGCCTACCAACACCTGTCCATCGCCAACCCGAAAGCCGCGCCTTATGGCCTGGCGGCGACCCAGGTACTGGCAAAAGAAGGCTTGACCGACAAGGTCAAGGACAAGATCGTTGAAGGCCAGAACATCAGCCAGGCCTACCAGTTCATTTCCACCGGCAACGCCGAGCTGGGTTTTGTCGCCTTGTCGCAGATCTACAAGGACGGCAAGATCTCCAGCGGTTCGGCCTGGATCGTTCCCGCCAGCCTGCACGACCCGATCAAACAGGATGCGGTGATTCTCAACAAGGGCAAGGACAACCCGGCCGCCAAGGCACTGGTTGACTACCTCAAGGGGCCGAAAGCGGCAGCTGTCATCAAGTCCTACGGTTACGAAATCTAAATGTCGCTATCGAGTGCCGATCTTTCCGCCATCTGGCTGACCCTGAAACTGGCGTCCCTGACGACTGTCATCCTGCTGATTGTCGGCACTCCGATTGCGTTATGGCTGTCGCGCACCCGCTCCTGGTTGCGCGGCCCGGTCGGGGCGATTGTCGCCCTACCCCTGGTGCTGCCGCCGACGGTGATTGGTTTTTACCTGTTGCTGGCTCTCGGCCCTCACGGATTCCTTGGACAGCTCACCCAGTCACTGGGCCTTGGGACCCTCACGTTCAGTTTTGCGGGGCTGGTCATCGGTTCGGTGTTGTATTCGATGCCATTTGTGGTCCAGCCGCTGCAAAACGCTTTTTCCGCGATTGGTACGCGCCCGCTCGAAGTGGCCGCGACCTTGCGGGCCAATCCCTGGGACAGCTTTTTCAGTGTGATCCTGCCCCTGGCCCGCCCCGGTTTCATTACCGCGGCCATTCTCGGCTTCGCCCACACCGTCGGCGAGTTCGGCGTGGTGCTGATGATCGGCGGCAACATTCCCGAGAAGACCCGCGTGGTCTCGGTGCAGATCTACGACCACGTCGAAGCCATGGAATACGCCCAGGCCCATTGGCTGGCCGGGGCGATGCTGGTGTTCTCGTTTGTCGTCCTGCTGGCGCTGTATTCCAGCCGTAAAACCAAAGCGGGCTGGAGCTGATCGATGATTCAAATGCGTCTGAAACTGCGTTATTCGGGCTTCGCCCTGGACGTCGATCTGCAACTGCCGGGCCGTGGCGTCACGGCACTTTACGGCCACTCCGGTTCAGGCAAGACCACTTGCCTACGCTGCATCGCCGGCCTGGAGCGGGCCGATCAAGGCTTTATCCAGGTCAACAATGAAGTCTGGCAAGACAGCGCCAACCGGATCTTCGTCGCGCCGCACAAGCGCGCGCTGGGCTACGTGTTCCAGGAAGCCAGCCTGTTTCCCCATCTGTCGGTGCTGGCCAATCTCGAGTTCGGCCTCAAGCGCATTCCCAAGCCACAGCGTCGGGTCGACATGGCCCACGCCACCGAATTGCTGGGCATCGGTCATTTGCTGGACCGGCACCCGCAACACCTTTCGGGCGGCGAGCGTCAGCGCGTCGGCATCGCCCGCGCCTTGCTCACCAGCCCGAAACTGCTGTTGATGGACGAACCCCTGGCGGCGCTGGATGCCCAACGCAAAGGTGAAATCCTGCCCTACTTGCAACGCCTGCACGACGAGCTCGACATCCCGGTGCTGTACGTCAGCCATTCCCAGGATGAAGTCGCGCGGCTGGCCGACCATATCGTGCTGCTCAGCAACGGCAAGGCACTGGCCAGCGGCCCGATCGGCCAGACCCTGGCGCGCCTCGACTTGCCGTTGGCAATGGGGGATGACGCCGGTGTGGTGATCGAAGGTCGCGTCAGCGCCTATGACGCCGACTATCAATTGCTCAGCCTGCAACTGCCCGACACCGCCCTCGACATTCGTGTGCCGCATACGCCAATGGACGTGGGCCAGGCGCTGCGCTGCAAGGTCCAGGCGCGGGATGTGAGCCTGAGCCTGGACAATGTCGGGCATAGCAGCATTCTCAATCGCCTGCCGGTCACCGTGGTCAGTGAAATGAACGCCGACAACGCCGCCCACGTGCTGGTTCGCCTGGATGCCGCCGGCACGCCGCTGCTTGCGCGGATCACGCGTTATTCCCGTGACCAACTGAACATTCATCCTGGCCAGCCACTCTGGGCACAAATAAAAGCGGTCGCGGTGCTGGCGTAACTCCGAAGGCACGACTGCACCGGGGCGAGGTCAATGGCTGTAATGCTCCGTGACTCCTTGCCCAGGACGCTTGTCATGCCCGATGGACTGCCACCTGACCTGCATTATGTCGATGACACTCAGCCGGGCATTACCCGCAGGAAACTGCGCGGAAAATTCGCCTATTTCGACCCGGCCGGCCAGCGCATCACCGACCCCGACGCAATCAAGCGCCTCAACTCCCTCGCGGTGCCGCCCGCCTATACCGAGGTGTGGATCTGCGCCGATCCACGCGGGCATCTGCAGGCTACCGGGCGCGATGCCCGGGGTCGCAAGCAGTACCGTTATCACCCCCACTGGCGAGAGGTGCGTGACGCCGACAAGTATTTGCGCCTGCGTGAATTCGGGCTGGCCCTGCCGAAACTGCGCCAACGATTGCAAGCCGTGCTAACGGAACCGGGATTCAGTCGCGACAAAGTCATGGCCACTGTCATTACCCTGCTCGACTCGACGCTGATCCGCATCGGTAACAGCCAATACGCCCGGGACAACCGCTCCTATGGCCTGACGACCCTGCGCAGCCGCCATGTAGAGATCAACGGCAGTGCCATCCTGTTCCAGTTCCGCGGCAAAAGTGGCGTCGAACACCAGATCACCGTGAAAGACCGGCGCCTGGCCCGGATCATCAGGCGCTGCCAGGAAATACCCGGGCAGAACCTGTTTCAGTATCTGGATGAAAACGGTGACCGGCACACCGTCAGTTCATCCGACATCAACAGCTATTTGCAAAGGCTCAGCGGCGCCGATTTCACCGCCAAGGACTACCGCACCTGGGCCGGCAGTGTTCTGGCCCTGGCAATACTGCGCAAGCGTCACTGGGAACCTGAAATGGACGCCCGACGGCACCTGGTGGAGATGGTCAAGGACGTTGCCAGGCAACTGGGCAATACCCCGGCGGTGTGCCGCAAGTGCTATATCCACCCGGCGGTGCTAGATGGTTTCCTTCTAGGGGCTTTGGCGCAACTGCCCAGGCCGAGAGCGCGCAAGGGGCTCTCGGCCGCGGAAGTCGGGCTGGCGAATTTTCTGGAGAGAACGCTGGCAGCGCCTGAACCGACGAATTGACCTGCCTATTTTTTGCACGATCAGCAATGACTTCTATAGTTGAACTGAACACGAATCCGCCGCGGAGACGCCATGGAAGACATTTTCGTCGTGAAGCGTTGCAACAAGATCATCATCCATGGCCGCCGTGCCGGTGAAAATGACCACCTGCCACCGGATGCCGCGGTCTGGTACCGCATCGCCGATACCCGCACCCAAGGCTTCATCGGAGATGGCTACGAGGTTGAAGAGGACGCCGCGCGTGTTTGCCGTCAGTTGAACGCGAAATCACAAGTGACAGCCCGACAAAGTTGAGGGGTGTCACCCTTTTTTAACGGGTCTATACTGAAATGGCTGAAGGATCAGTAACCCTTTCGGCAGAAAGCTCGCTCCCGGCGGGCTTTTTGCTGCCACACACAGGTTTCTTGAACGGAGGTGTCTCCCATGTCCGAAAAAGAGTCCATCACCACCCTGCTCACCTTGCTGGACTCCCGTCAGGCCCGCCTGGCCGCCGCCTGCAAGGAAATCGCCGACTGGGTCGATCATCAAGGCGGACACCCTACCGCCCTCAGAATTCGTGATCGCCTGAACGACATCGAAAAGGACACGCCGCTGATCCGGCACACGCTGTCGTCTCTCAAGCCTGTCGACCCGCCTCTGCCACGGTTCAGATGATCCGTCACGGATTCGCAGCGCGAGGACAGGCCCGATTCGGGCAGCATGATCGTTGACCGTGCGTCTGCGAACCTTTGGCTGCCTGCTGGATTTCCAGCTTTTCTCACAACCCGGCCTGGTGTCGGGATTTTTGTTGCGCAAAACCAATCGAACGTCCCCGCTCACGTGGAGTCAACCGCTCACACGTCACGAAGGAGACGTTCCAATGGTCACTCATTTCAAAGTCAGCGGGCACCTGGCCTGCGGTCACCACGGCAGCAACCTCGTATCGACCCGCGAACTCAATCGGGTTAAATGCCGAAGCTGCCGAAACACCGACGCCTACAAAGAGGCCCGCAAGGCTGAACGCAACGCTGCCCGCCGCGCAGCACGCAAAGCCAAAGCCATGCACACCGCCAATGACTGGCGTTCAGCCTGGACCGAGCGACTGACCGCGATGGCCGGCCTGCAACGACTGCCCCGCGGTTTTGGCGGTCAACCCTTCGTTTAGGGAAACTGAACCAACCGCCAGGCTTTTACGGTGAATCGATGTTCCTGCGCGCGGGCTCCATGATCTCGCGCAGGGACATACGCTTGAACGCCTCGACCAGTGCTCGTCCCTCATCGGGTGCACAAGTGACAGCCAAGCGCATGGTTGCCTCGCCCAAGTGCCAGATCAAAAACGCGGACTCCTCGACCTGTTGTTCGTCACAGTCGGGATACACGCGAAGCATCGCTTGGGACAGCAGCGCTCCGGCAACCCGACTCTCCTTCAACTCCAGCTGCAACAGCTGCTTGTCGGCCTGCATGCCGGACCAGATGTCACGCATCACCGGTGTCGCCATCACGATCTCGTAATACAGATCGAGCAACTGCGAATAGGCGGCCTGCAAACCCTGGGCGTCCTCGACGGCCGCCATTGCCTCTGCAATGCAACGGCGGCTCTCAGCGTTATAGCGTTCGGCCAGCGTGCGGATCACGGAACTCTTGTCGGGAAAATATTGATAAAGGGAACCGATCGAGATCTCGGAGCGCTCGGCGATTTCACTCATCTTGAGTTGGTCGCTGCCCTTGTCCGCGATCAATTGAGTGGCCATGGCCAGAATCCGCTCCTGACGATCGCGGCTGCGCTGTTGCGTGGGGTTGCGTCGAACCGCTTCTGCAGCAGGCTGTTCGAGGTTTTCAGAGGGCTTTTTGCGCACGAGTGAATTCCCGATCAAAAACGTGACATGTGCTCACCTTAGCATCGCCACTCTCTGCACCCAACAACAGATGCCACACGTCGGGGAATTCGATCTGATGGGTTGACGGTAAAACATGAGCATCTATCATCTTTTTTAACATGAGCATCACTCACATTAACCGATGGAGATGAACGCGATGAAAACTGCCCAACCAATCACGCTGGTCCTCGGCGCCACCGGCAAAACCGGACGGCACATCACACAACGCCTCGAAGCCGCCGGCCTGCCCGTTCGCCGGGGCTCCCGCGACGCCAATCCTCCCTTCGACTGGGAAGATCGATCGACCTGGGACGCCGTGATCGATGGCGTTCATCGCGTCTACATTTCCTTTCAACCTGATCTTGCCGTTCCTGGCGCCGTTGAAACCATCCAGGCGTTCACTGACCTGGCGGTGAAAAGCGGCGTCCGCAAACTGGTCTTGTTATCCGGACGTGGCGAAGTGGAAGCCGAACAGGCCGAACGCGTTGTACAGGACAGCGGGATTGACTGGACAATTCTACGGGCCAGTTGGTTCTGCCAGAATTTCAGCGAGGCACACTTTCTTGAACCCATTGTGCAAGGTGAACTCGCACTCCCCATCGGCCAGGTCGCCGAGCCCTTTGTCGATGCGCAAGACATCGCCGAGTGTGCCGTCGCCGCACTGACTCAACCCGGGCACACTGGCCAGCTCTATGAATTGACCGGCCCTCGGGCGTTGACCTTTGCTCAAGCCGTGACCGAGATTGCCCGCGCCACCGGTCGCAACATCGAATTCGTGCCCGTGCCGCCGGATGCCTATCGACAGGCAATGGAACAGGAACAGCTTCCCCCGGCGTTGATCGATCTGGTGTTGTATCTCTTCACGACGGTGCTGGACGGGCGCAACACACCCGTGGCCGATGGCGTACAGCGGGCACTGGGACGCCCGGCGCGCGACTTCGGCGACTACGTACAGCGCACTGCCGCTACGGGCATCTGGGGCAATGGCAGTCCGACGTAAAGCAGTGGCGGGAACCCGCTTCGTCGACTAGGGTTTTTGGGCGTATCGAAGTGCGGCGCCTTATTGGCAGGAGCCTGATTAAGGAGGAACCCATGTCACTCAATCGTAGTGCTGAACAAACCTACCGCCAGTGGTCGACCCCGATCCTGTTGGAACTCAAGGAGCGAGAACATCAGATGAACCCGTCAGACCGCCAGGCCCTGGAAAACGTACTGCTGGAAAGAAGGCTGATCGATACCGGCAACCCGGCCGGCAGCGATCGCCGCAAGGCAGACCCGGCCCCCTGAAGCATCAGGCGACCATGATCAAGATCGAAATAATGACGCAGAAACATACAAGGGTTTGCAATGCTTTCGCTTGCAAACCCTTGGTTTAGAGCATGCCCAATCGATCGCAAACACGGCTCCAACGTCTGAATCCCCCGCCGCCGTAAATCCATTTTTGATAATTATTAATTTCCAAACACCCCCCTCTATTGGCTTTAAATGTGGGCTTAACCACCACATGGAGGGATTCCAGGATGCTGATAAAAATCGAGAAAGCGAGCAAGCCGGAAGGCTGGAATGTATGGATGAACGCGTGGTGCGTTGAATTTCGCAGCTACGCAGAAGCCCTCGCGTTCGTGAACAGACTGGAAGGCCGGATCAATGCACCTCACCCCTTGCCTGGCAGCACCAACAGACTTCTTTTGGAACTGGCTTAATCTCGCGATGCCCTCA
Source organism: Pseudomonas monachiensis (assembly GCF_047345015.1). NCBI lineage: Bacteria > Pseudomonadati > Pseudomonadota > Gammaproteobacteria > Pseudomonadales > Pseudomonadaceae > Pseudomonas > Pseudomonas monachiensis. Next base: position 2,706,952 of record NZ_CP178857.1, on the reverse strand, counting down.
CCGAGAAGCTATCCACGAAGCCATATCCATATTGATTGATCTGCTTTTGATAATTATTGATTTCGCTCGCTCCTCTCCCTCGGCTTTAAATATGCGTCGAGGGAGGTTGGCCAAGGGGTTCACAGGTGGTGCCTCTAACGGACGCTTCGAATACAGCCAGTCTGCATTTGAGGAGGCCGACCCTCCTCACCATGTGTAATACATTGCCCCGCATCTTCCCCCAGGAGGTGCGGGGATTTTTTTTCGTAAATGCGTTAAAACCACCCGCTACGATCATCATCCAACTCTTGGCGACACACTTTTAGTTGCGCGTTGTAAATCTCTGACTGCTTTTGCACTTTCTGGGCAACCTGCATCAGCCACGGTTTACTGCGATAGGAATCGCGGCTGAAGCCCCCTCGCCCCTCGTGATAAGCCAGGTACTGATTGTAGGTGTCCCATTTGGAGATCCCGAGCTGACGTTGGGTGCCCGTGGTGTACCAACCGATAAACATGATCGCGTCGTCGAAACTGTCACGCGAACCACCGTTGCCCGTATTGTCCCTGTACTCACCCCACACCGGGTCTTGAGCCTGCGCGTAACCGTAGGCCGAACTGACTCGCCCCCAGGGGATGACCCATAGCAGGTAGTCACGAGGCGGCAATGCGTCCGCCACGTAGCTGCTTTCCTGCTTCATGATCGCCATGGCCACATGCAGGGGTGTCCCATACTCGCTCTGCATTTGCAGCGAGTCCTCATACCAGTCGGGATACTCACGGTAGATACTGCAGAGATTGCCTTGGTCTTTTGGCGGCGTAGTCGTGCACCCCGTTAAAAACATCATCAACAAAGCCAACAGCAGAACTTGTCCTTGTTTCATTCAATACCCTCGAAAATAAGGGCACAGGTACCCTCCGTTTACTGCAAGGAGCCTGAGTCAGGCAGGTGCAGGCAAAAATGTCAGAAGACATCCAGCTTGACCGCGTCACCCTTTTGAGTGAATTGCCTCTGGATTTGCGCCGGCTTTCTCAAACGGCTCTTTGGACAGTCGCCCCCACTCAATCCTCAGCCTGGGACAAAGGCCTGGCCACATGTTCCAGCGCTCGACGCTCGGCAGACACCCCCCAAACCGCTTGCACCGCCGCCGCCGCACACATTAGTGCAGCGCCTGCCAGATAACCAATCAACAGACTGCCGCGCTGCTGGGTCTGAATCAGTTGGCCAAACAGCGTCGGCCCGATGATGCCGCCCAGGCCAGTGCCGAACGCGTAGAACACGGCGATGGCCAAGGCACGGATTTCCAGCGGGAAGGTTTCTGCCACCGTCAGGTAAGCCGAACTGGCCGCTGCCGAAGCGAAAAAGAAGATCACCATCCACGCCGCGGCTTGCTGGGTGACATCCAGCCAGCCCTGCTGGAAGGCGTAGCCATTGAGCGCCAGCAACATTCCGGACGTCGCATAAGTGAAGCTGATCATCACGCGTCGGCCGACCACGTCAAACAGGCGCCCCAGCAGCAGCGGTCCGCAAAAATTGCCCAGTGCCAAGGGCAATACGTACCAACCGACCTGTTCGGCGGGCACCTGGTAAAAATCGGTGAGCACCAGCGCATAGGTGAAGAATATCGCGTTGTAAAAGAACGCCTGCGCTGTCAGCAGGGTCATCCCCACCAGCGCGCGGCGGCTGAATCTGACGAACAGGGTATGGAAGACCTCCCCCAGCGGCGTATGGTCCCGCGCGTGCAGGCGCAATGGTTTGCTGGTCACCGCCGGCAGTTCGTGGCCTTGTTCGCGCAGACTCGCTTCGATACCTTCGACGATGTGTCGCGCCTTATCGCGCTGACCATGGACCAGCAGCCAGCGCGGGCTTTCCGGCAACCACAGGCGCATCACCAGGATCACCAGGCCCAACGCGGCACCAATGCCGAAGCACAGGCGCCAGCCCAGCTCACCACCGACCACGTGCGGATCCAGCAGGACGATGGCCCCGCCGGCACCCAATGCTGCACCTAGCCAGAATGTGCCGTTGATGCTCAGGTCGACCCAGCCGCGATAGCGTACCGGGGTAAATTCCTGGATGGTCGAATTGATCGCCGTGTATTCGCCGCCGATGCCCATGCCCGTGAGGAAGCGAAACAGCAGGAAGCTTTCCAGGCTGAACGAGAACGCCGTGGCCGCCGTGGCGCCTACATACAGCCATAAAGTTACAAAGAACAACTTGCGCCGCCCCAGGCGATCGGTCAGCCAGCCGAACAGCAAGGCACCGAGCACTGCACCGGCGATGTAGATGCCGCCGGCCAGGCCAATATCGAAGTTGTTCATGCGCAGGACGGGGCTGTTTTTCAGCGCGCCGGACACCGAGCCCGCCAGGGTCACTTCCAGACCGTCGAGCAACCAGGTGACGCCCAGCGCGACCACCAGCAGGGAGTGAAAGCGGCCCCACGGCAAGCGGTCCAGGCGCGCTGGAAGATTGGTTTCGAATATCGCGCCGGGCTCGCGGCTATGCAACTGTTGGTGGGTCATCGCCACATCGTTGTCGTGTACAGTGCCTTGTGAGTTAGGAGTTGGCCTCTGGATCGGGAGTTCAACATTCCACTTACTCAGAATTTAGTTGTGTTGCAGCCGGAGGCCGTACGCCTGGTTTCGATCTAGAGCATTTTCTCCAGGCCGATCTTGTCGCTGAGCCAGGCCTTGAAGCTACGCCATTTGCTGCCGGGCTCCTTACGCAAGGTATGCTCGCGGCCGTCGTCCTCGGTGAGCCAGACGACTTCGCCGTTTTCCAGTCGGGCCTGGTAACTCATGGCCGGCGCCATGCCCTCAAGCGCCAACTGGCGCACTTGGCCGGCCAGTTCGGGACTATCGACCAGCACTCCGACTTCAGTGTTCCAGAACACTGAACGCGGGTCGAAATTGAACGAGCCGACGAACACTTTCTGCTTGTCCAGGATCATGGCCTTGGTGTGCAGACTGGAGTCCGAGCCACCACTGAAGCCAAACGAAGAACTGCGGCCGGGATCGTCCGGCTGGCGCCGCAGCTCATAGAGCTTCACGCCATGTTCGAGCAGAGTCTTGCGATACGGTGCATAGCCGCCATGCACAGCCGGCACATCGGTGGCTTCCAGTGAGTTGGTCAGCAGGCGCACATCGACGCCGGCATCGGCACGCCCCAGCAGATAGTCCATACCCGGCTTTTGCGGAACGAAATAGGCCGAGATCATGATCAGCTCGTTATTGACGCCATCGAGTTCAGGACGCAGCTGTGTGGCCATCAATAGCGCGCGTGCCGGCTCGCCGTCGGCCAGGACCTTGCTCGGAGCGTCCCACATCGCCTTGTTATGGGCCCAGATCAGTTGCTTGCGCCAGGTCTCGAATTGCGGCTGAGTCTGGTAGGTCATGAGATGGTTGTACAACACCTTGCTCTCGATACGTGAGGTCTGCAGCGATTGCTCCAGGCGTTGACGGCTCTCGAGCAAGTCTTGTGCTGTCGGCTTGTTGAGCAGGAAGTCACTGATCGACTGGCTCAAGGCGCTATTCCAGTACTGATCGAAGCTGTGTCCCAACTGCTCGGCGACCGGACCGATGCACAGCAGGTCCATGTCGGTGAAGTTGAGATCGGGCTTGGCGTCGAAATATTCGTCCCCCAGGTTGCGTCCGCCGACGATGGCTGCGCTGTTGTCGGCCAGCCACAGTTTGTTGTGCATGCGTCGGTGTTGCTGGGAAAGATCAAGCAGACGCCCCATGGTTCGGGTGACCACGGTGCTGCGCCCCAGATGCAAAGGATTGAAGACGCGGATATGGATGTTCGGGTGCACCGCCAGGGTAGCGATGACTTCTTCCCGGCCGTCGCTGGCCGTGTCATCGAGCAAGATGCGTATCCGTACGCCGCGATCGGCAGCCAGCAGCATTTCACGCACCAGCGCCCGGGTGCTCAGACCGTTATGCACGATGTAGTACTGCAGATCGACGGATTTCTGCGCATGGCGGATCAACTCGGCGCGCGCCCGGAATGCTTCACTGCTGTTGGGCAGCAAGCGAAAACCCGAGCGCCCCTCGTGTGCGGCGGCCTGAACCTGGATCGAACGCCCGAACGCCGAATCGCTGGCGGGTATCGCCTCGCTGAATTCGTGGGGCAAGCGCGTGGTTGCGCAGCCAACGAGCAGCAGTGCGAACAGCATGGCGCAGAGGAACCGGGACATGGGCAAGGACTGCTCCTCAACCTCGACGGTTGTAGTTTTGCACTCGGCATCCAGCCAGTACTGGCTGCCGAGAACATGCAGCCCTCGATAATCCGCACGACTTATTCCAGTAAAGCCCGTTTCAAGCAACGTGTCGAAATTTTACGGCAGCTGCGCCCAGAGTATGAAAGCGCCCTGGGACCGGGTGCAGGCCAGCCTTCCTCTATAGCGCCTGGCGCACCTTCCAGTCGCGCAACCACTGCAAGCCGGCAGACGTATTGCCACGAGGCCGATACTCGCACCCTACCCAGCCGTCATAACCCAACTGATCGATCAGCTCGAACAGATAAGGATAATTGACTTCCCCCAGGTCCGGTTCATGCCGATCCGGCACCCCGGCGATCTGGATATGGCCGATACCATCGAAGTCGCGACGCAGTTTGGCCGCCAGGTCGCCCTCGACGATTTGGCAGTGGTAGCAGTCGAACTGAACCTTCAGGTTACTGGCGCCCACTTCCTTGCAGATAGCCTGGGCCTGATCCTGGCGGTTGAGGAAAAAGCCTGGCATGTCTCGCGTATTGATCGGTTCGAGCAATACGGTGACGCCTGCCTTGGCTGCCTGGGTGGTGGCGTAGGCGAGGTTCTCCAGGTACACGCCGTGATGCCGCGGGCGATCGTTTTCCGACGGCAACAGCCCGGCCATGACATGGATGCGTGAATTGCCCAATACGCTGGCGTAGTCCAGGGCACGATCAAAACCGCTACGAAATTCACTCTCCCGGCCCGGCAACGACACCGTGCCCCGCTCCCCCGCTGCCCAATCACCGGGCGGTGCGTTGAACAGTGCCTGCACCAGGCCGTTGTCGCTCAAGCATTGCTTGAGTTCTTCAGCACGGTAGTCGTAGGGAAACAGATATTCGACCGCTTCGAAACCGTCAGAGGCAGCGGCGGCGAAACGATCCAGAAACTCATGTTCCGGGTAGAGCATGCTGAGATTGGCAGCAAAACGAGGCATGGTAGCTCCTGAAATAAAGGGTTAGACAAAGGGCCAGATCAGCAGGGTAATACAGAAACCCAAGGTACCGAGCAAAGTGGTCATCACCGTCCAGGTGCGCAGACCGTCGGCCACGTTCAGGCCTGACAGTTTGGTGAAGATCCAGTAACCGGCGTCATTGATATGGGACAGGGCCAGCACCGGCAGCCCCGTGGTGCGCAGCATGTCGGAGAGCACGACACCGATTCCGGTATCCACCAGCACCTTGCCGAATACGCCACCCGACCATGAAGCCGGCAATCGTCAACGCCAGGGGCGTGCGCCGGTTGCCAAAACGGGTGAAACGCTTGCGCCACCACCGGCTCCCTCGCCGCCAGGCCAACGGATCAATCCGCAAATCTGGACGAACAGCTTCGAGCCAGGCCGCCACTTGCCCATTGGTGGCGATCGAAGCACTACCGGCCAACACCACTTCCCCACCGGACACCACCGGGAGTTTCGAGGCGTCGAGGTCGCGCAACTTGCCGGCGCGACGGAAGTTTTCCGGCAGGCCCAGGGCCAGCCCCGAACCACCCGTCAACAACGGCAGATCGGCGCAGGCGCTACCGAGGGTGTACAGATCGCTGTCCGGCAAGGCATCGGCGATGGCCATGCCGACACCTTGAGCCCTCAGTTCAGCGATTCGCGCCTGCACCTGCTCAGCGCCTTGGGCGATCGTGTCGTAGCGCAACAGGCTGACATTCAGGCGGGTCTGCGATTGCAGCACCCGAACCAGGTTGGCTTCGGTCATGGGCGTCAGTGATACCGGACAGACGATGACCACTGGCGTGGGCAGGAACAGGTTTTATGACGCGTGGGAGGAAGCCGGTAGCGAATTGCGGAAGGATTTTGATTGCGGAAAAAACTAAGGGCCTGCATGAGGTATCTCACGCAAGCCCTTGATATTCATGGTGCCCGAAGCCGGAATCGAACCGGCACGCCCTTACGAGCGGGGGATTTTAAGTCCCATGCGTCTACCAGTTTCGCCATTCGGGCGGTAGCGCGGTGAAGCGTCCAGGTTTTGCCAGATAACGATCCGGCAGTTCTGACGCTTGTGCAGCAGAGGTGGAAATATATACATCCCGCCCCAGTGAAGCAAGTTCGCAAATACCCTTTTCAAGACTAAATCTTGCAGGCTATTGCAAATAAAAAAGCTCCGTAAATCATAGATCTACGGAGCTTGTTTATTAGTGGAGGCCGAGGTCGGAATCGAACCGGCGTAGGCGGATTTGCAATCCGCTGCATAACCATTTTGCTACTCGGCCTCAAAACATTTGCTGTCAGTAGCGCGACATCAAATGCGTACAAACTTGGAGCGGGAAACGAGACTCGAACTCGCGACCCCGACCTTGGCAAGGTCGTGCTCTACCAACTGAGCTATTCCCGCGTCTTGGTGTGGCGCATTCTATAGAATCCAGAAGCCCCGTCAACCCCTTGATTCAAAAAAGTTTTATTTCTTTTCAACGTCAGTCTTCAGATGTGGCCAGGCAGCCCGCAGGTACTGGACCATCGACCACAAAGTCAGGCCAGCCGACACCATCAACAAGGTGTAGCCCAGCAAGACCCAGAAACTGAAATCCTTGGGATTGGCCAGCAGGATCACCAGCGCCAGCATTTGCGCGGCGGTTTTCCATTTGCCCAGGTTAGATACGGCGACGTGGGCACGAGCGCCCAGTTCGGCCATCCATTCGCGCAGTGCCGAGACGACAATCTCGCGACCGATGATCACGGCGGCAGGCAGCGTGAGCCACAGGTTTCCGTGTTCCTGCACCAACAGGACCAATGCAACCGCAACCATCAGCTTGTCGGCAACCGGATCGAGGAAAGCCCCGAACGGCGTGCTTTGTTCCAGGCGGCGCGCCAGGTACCCGTCCAGCCAGTCGGTCGCCGCAGCGAATGCGAAGACCGAGGCGGAGGCCATGTAGCTCCACTGGTAAGGCAGGTAGAACAGCAAAATGAAGATCGGTATGAGCAGAACGCGTAGAACGGTAATCAGATTAGGGATATTCATCGGCACAACTGGCTACGAGGTGAGGGGGCATTCTACTCGCTGTGCAGATTTGCATAAATCAACTCTGCGAGCTTTTTACTGATCCCGGGGGCTTTGGCAATTTCTTCGATGCTTGCACGAGACAGCTCCTGCAATCCACCAAAATGTTTCAACAAGTCACGCCGACGTGTGGGTCCGACGCCGGCGACGCCTTCCAGTGTAGACGTCCGACGGGTTTTTCCACGTCGGGCTCGGTGCCCGGTAATGGCAAACCGGTGGGCTTCGTCGCGAATCTGCTGGATCAGGTGCAGCGCGGGTGAATCGCCGCGCAAGGTGAACTCATGTGCAGCGTCGTTCAGGTACAGGGTTTCGAAACCGGCCTTGCGCGTCGCGCCTTTTGCCACACCCAGCAAAATCAGGTCAGGCACGGCCAGCTCATCGAGCACGTCGCGGGCCATGGACAACTGGCCTTTTCCGCCGTCCACCAGCAGGATATCCGGCAGCTTGCCCTCCCCGTCCTTCAGTTTGCTGAAGCGTCGGGTCAGCGCCTGATGCATCGCCGCATAATCATCGCCGGCCGTAACGCCCTCGATGTTGTACCGGCGGTAATCGGCCTTGATCGGACCTTCGGGGCCGAAGACCACGCACGACGCCACCGTCGCCTCACCGCTGGAGTGACTGATGTCGTAGCACTCAAGTCGCTGTGGAGGCTCATCCAGCTTCAGCACCTCGGCCAGTGCATCGAAGCGCGCCGTAATGTGCTGACGATTCGCCAGGCGCGCACTCAGAGCCTGCTCGGCATTGGTCACCGCCAGTTGCTGCCAGCGCGCCCGCGTGCCCCGCACGCGATGGCTGATGGTCAGCTCCCGACCGCGTAATTCGTCGATGGCGGCGATCAGCGTGGGAAAGTCATCGTGGACCACGTTGACGATCAGCTCGCTGGGCAAGTCGCGTTCAGGGCTGCTGATGAAGTACTGGCCGAGAAACGCGGCCATGACTTCAGAAACGTCTTCTTCAATACCGACTTGAGGGAAGAAGTTCTTGCTTCCCAGTACCCGACCGCCCCGCACGCTGATCAAGTGAACACAGGCACCACCCGGGTTGACGAAGGCAGCAATCACATCGACGTCCCCGGTCCCGCCCTCCATGCTCTGTTGATCCTGGACCCGGCGCAGTAAAGCAATCTGGTCCCGCAACTCCGCGGCCCGTTCGAATTCGAGATTGATCGCCGCCTCTTCCATCCCGGCGGACAACTCGTCAGTCAGTGCATTGCTGCGCCCTTCAAGAAACATCACCGAATGGCGGACATCCTCGGCGTACACCTGCGGCTCCACCAGCCCGACACAGGGCGCCTTGCAACGCTTGATCTGGTATTGCAGGCAAGGGCGCGTGCGGTTCTTGTAATAACTGTCTTCGCATTGGCGAACGAAAAACGTCTTTTGCAGCAGGCTCAGGCTTTCGCGGATCGCGCCGGCACTCGGATAAGGCCCGAAATATTTGCCCTTGGCCTTTTTCGCGCCGCGATGAATGCTCAGGCGCGGAAACTCTCCGTCGGAGAGAAAGACGTAGGGGTAGGATTTATCGTCGCGCAGCAGGATGTTGTAGGGCGGACGCCATTCCTTGATCAGCGTCTGCTCAAGCAGCAAGGCTTCGGTTTCGTTGGCGGTGATCGTCGTCTCGACCTGGGCGATACGCGCTACCAGCGCGGCGGTCTTGGGGGCAAGCCCGGTCTTTCGAAAGTAACTCGACAGGCGACTCTTGAGATTCTTCGCCTTGCCGACGTAGAGCAACCGCGCTTCGCTGTCGAACATGCGGTACACGCCGGGGCGCCCGCTAACGGTCGACAGAAAGGCGCTCGGATCAAAGGTGTCGTTCATTTTCAGAGGCTGGCGTCGACCATGCCATGACGAACCGCCAACAGCGTCAACTCGACATCACTGCTGATCGAAAGCTTTTCGAAGATGCGGTAACGGTAGGTGTTCACGGTTTTCGGCGACAGGCACAATTTGTCGGAAATGATCTGTACTTTCTGGCAGCCGACGATCATCAGCGCGATCTGGATTTCCCGCTCCGACAGGGCATCGAAAGGCGAATCGTTGGTGGGCTGGAAGGACTTGATCGCCAGTTGCTGGGCAATTTGCGGGCTGATGTAGCGTTGCCCGGCAAACACCAGTCGAATGGCCTGGACCATTTCCGGCAAACCTGCCCCCTTGGTCAGGTAACCTGCCGCACCGGCCTGCAACAGCCGTGTAGGAAACGGGTCCTCTTCACATACAGTCACCGCGACGACCTTGATATCCGGGTGACTGCGCAATAATTTGCGAGTGGCTTCAAGACCGCCGATACCCGGCATCTTGACGTCCATCAACACCACATCGGGCTTCAGCTCGCGCGCCTTGATCAGGGATTCCTCACCCGACTCGGCCTGGCCGACTACTTGCAGGCCATCGATGTCAGCCAGCATTCGTGTAATGCCTGTACGAACGAGATCATGGTCATCGACTACTAGCACCCTAATCAAGCAGACACCTCGTGATATGGTCTTATTGGGTTGCCAGACACCTTAGCAAAAAGCTTCTGGCAGACCTAGCGGAAAGCGTCAGATTAAAAGTTTCAATTCATCTTGAAAGGCTTGTCGCAAGCGTGTTGCAGCGATCCAGCCCGGGGATATCCAGTTGCATCCTCAGGAAACATTCGTCCTTGCCCACCACCCTCAACCCCTTGCGCTCGTACAACGCTCGCGCCGGATTGTTTTCGAAAACCGTCAGGCGCAATGCCGGTCGCCGCTCCTGGCGCGCCAGAGCCGATGCCTGATCGATCACCCAGGATCCAGTGCCCTGCCCACGAAACGCGTCGACGATATGCAATTCGCGGATATACAAGGCTCTGGCATCACGACTCAGGCTGACATAGCCCTGCACTCCGTCGCCCGATGTAATCAAACGGTTGTCCCGCCCGGCCCAGGCCACGTCAAACGCTTCGTCCTGCCACAACAGTTCATGCTCAATGTAGTAACGCAGCATGCTTCTGCAGGTCAGTTCGCGGGCGAATTCCAGGTCATCCGGTGTTGCCGGGCGCCATTGGCGCTCCATCATTCCAATTCCACAGCGAGGGTCATGTGCGTCCTTGTGACGATAGGATTGTTGTTGCAGCGCAAAGTGTGTCACAACCGTGGGGGCACTCAAGCAATAGAAAGCGCCATCGTTGGCCGATAGCATTTTCTGATTGAATCTGCGTACCGGCCTCTAGTAAGCTCGGACCATCCATCGGAGACAGACCATGTTCAACGCCCTCTTACAGCTTCGTACCGCCAGCGCCCCGCGCTCGGTTGCGGCTGCCCGGGTGAACGACGGTTGTACTCCGGTCAGCTTTTATTTTGGGTATTGGTTTAGCCACTGGCGCGCCTGATACCCACATGGCGCCCACTTCAAACGGGTCGCCACCAGAGAATTCTCAACCCCCGGTCGGCCTCCCGACCGGGGGTTTTGTTTTTTCAGCCCCAACACTTTTAGCGACACACCAGACATTCAGAGGATTCAAAACATGAACTACGCCACTTATTACCGTTACGACAGTTTTACCGCCTGGCGATTTACCACCCTCCGCTCGGGACAGCCTGCCGCCTCCGATCGGTCACCCACAGGTGGCAAGCACACACACGCAGCCAATCCGGCCAATTGTCGAACACCCCAGTAGGGCCGAGCGCGCGGGCACGAACCCGCCACCAGCCCAGGAAGCCTTGAATATGAACTCGTCCGTCTCCGCACTGCCGCTGTCCACCATGAGCCCTGCCAATGAAGCGCTGACCCTGCGCCTGCCCAGCTCATTGCAACTCAAACAGCAATTGCCCCTCGGCAACGCCCTGACCCGGCAAGTCGCCGCCCACCGCCAGGCGGTTCGCGCGATCCTCAACGGTGAAGATTCCCGACTGCTGATCATCGTCGGCCCCTGCTCGATACACGATCCAAAGTCAGCCCTCGAATACGCCGGTAATCTTGCCCGCCTCGCCGCCGAAGTCAGCGACGAAATGCTGCTGGTGATGCGTGCCTACGTCGAAAAACCCCGCACCACGGTTGGCTGGAAAGGCCTGGCCTACGACCCGCACCTCAATGGCAGCGATGACATGGCCGCCGGCCTGACGTTGTCCCGCGAGCTGATGCGCGAAATGCTCCGCCTGGGCCTGCCCGTTGCCACTGAGCTGCTGCAACCGATGGCCGCCGGCTACTTCGACGATCTGTTGAGCTGGGTGGCGATTGGCGCCCGGACCACGGAGTCGCAGATCCACCGGGAAATGGCCAGCGGGCTTGGCATGCCTGTAGGGTTCAAGAACGGGACAGACGGCGGTGTCGGTGTCGCCAGCGACGCCATGCGCTCCGCCGCTCATCCTCATCGCCATTTCGGTGTCGATAGCCAGGGACATCCGGCGATCATTCAAACCCCGGGCAATGCAGACACACACCTGGTATTGCGCGGCGGCCATCGCGGGCCGAACTACGACAGCGCCAGCGTCGCCCAGGTGAACAGCGACCTGACCAAGCTCAGGATTCCGCCTCGAATCATGATCGATTGCAGTCACGCCAACAGCGGCAAAGACCCGTTGCGCCAGCCAGCCGTGTTCCAGGATGTACTTGAACAACGCCTGCAAGGTGATCGTTCGCTGATCGGCATGATGATCGAGAGCCATTTGTTCGAGGGCTGCCAGCCGTTGAGTTCACCGCTGAAGTATGGCGTGTCAGTTACGGATGGCTGCCTTGGCTGGTCCGGGACGGAAATGTTGTTGCGCGATGCAGCGGATAGATTGCGGAAACAAATTCGCACTTAACAATCGCTCTGGTGTTGAGCTCCCTTGCGCCCTCTACGGCGCAAGCTGAGTTCCTCGCTCCCCGTACAATTTGTAACGTTTAGATGCTGCATTCGTGAATGCTTTTGGACGACGATTGAAGCACAAGAGTTCTGACGAAAAAAATCTGAATGATTATGCATGGAAGCAAATCTACAGAGTAAGAAAAAAGTAACGCCAGCTCGATTCAAGCAGGCACAGCGCATTATCATCAGCAGTAACGAGGTCAAGGATGGATAAAAAATATTTCACTAAACACTTACTATTGAGCGCACTGTACCTAATTACAGCTAGTGCTGCTTTTTATATTGATGACAACCTTTTTTACCATGACATTAAACTTGTCACACTTATGCTACTCAGCACATTGCTATACCCACTCTCTAGGTACTTTACAACCGCCAGCGCCTACAAACTGACAGGACCGGAGTTCTGGAGAAAGGATTTTTTTATCAAGGGAGACTCTACAGGAATAAATGCACTTTTTATATTTTTTTGCCTCGTCTTCGCCATCCCACTGGGCAGCACTTACTTGATATTCATGATATTAAAAAGGGGGTGAAAGCTGCCACCCCCTTTACACATCAGAGATTTATCACGTAGTCGTTGATCTTGCCCACCAGTGCATCATCAATCAATGCCCCCATCACAGCCGTTAGCAATGCAAATCCCAGAATAGTCAAGGGTGTCGCGGCCGTCAGGCCAAACATGAACGCTACCAGAGTGGTTGCACCCTTACCCACAACTAAAGACTCAACTTTTACAAAAAATGGCACCCAATCACCACTCCTAGATGATGTTTTCGCTTCAGCGAGCAAGCTGAAAAGATCAGTGATGTTACTAATAGCCTTCAGACCTTTACCGAATGCCGTCAGGTTTTTAGACATCACATCTTTATCTAGAGCGTCAAGAGCCCGAGCAATCGCTTCCCGGTCCTTGACTCCAAACTTCTTGCTCAAAACATTCTTATACTGATCAAAAGCCTTTATTGCCTCACCAGCATTACGAATCGTCTTCCCTTTGGCATTTTTCGAAAGTTCTTTCGCCAGCGCCTCGGCTCTTACACCAAATCGCTCACTCACCTCCTTATAAAAATCCATGGTAAACTTGATTGCACTCTGGATCTGTTCAGCTTCATTCGACCGCTCGGCCAAGCCGCCCAAGGCACTTGAAGTTGAAGTCAGGTGTCTTGCAGATTCGGCCTTCAACAAGGCGTCGTGGTAGCTGAGCCACTTTGTCCCAATCGGGGTGTGGGTTTGCAGATATACCAACTCATTGAGAGCCTCTAATTCAGGCTTGCTCAATGGCGAACTGATCTTCGGGTTCGCCGCTGTGAAATTGATGGTTACACCACCTCTTTTGAATGGAGGCGGTGCAACGACAGGTCTGATCTCTGCCATTTTGGTCGAAGCCATACGCTCTAGCGTCGCCTTGTAATGTAACAATACTTGAGTTTGGGTCATGCCAGTCAGGGAACCTGCCGCAGCAACGAGCTCTGTTTGAAGAAACTCGGGAAGTTGCTGAGCGTGAATATCCAGTTCCAAACCAATAATGCTAAGTCGCTGATTCTGCACAGCGAACCATGCGGCGCCATCTAGAGGAACAACCGACTCCGCTTGGCTTCTGCTGTTAGCTAGCTCGGCAAGTTTGCCAGCCAGAATATCCACCGAGAGCGAAAGCGCTTTGAGCTCCAATGCAGATTTATAGACGTTGTCAAACATGGAATACAGGCTCATGAGAGCTTGGGAGTCGGCGCTACCGGAGTTCAGAAATTCACGCATTTTCTGACGCGGCAGCACCCCCATCATAAAGAATGGACTCTGACCATAAAGGCCGTAGATATTTGGCACAATGGATATGTATTGCTTCTTTTTTGAGTCAATAAATTCCAGGGTGACCTGTTGGTCTACGGCAGCAGATTCTGAGGGTGCTAAAACTTGAGCGCTTTTTGCAGCGACTTTTCTTTCCTCTAATTCACGCGCGGTATCGGTGATGAGTGTATTGAATCGTGCATTGTATTCATTATCAATCTGCTGCTGACTGTAGACTTGTTCGTTCATAAACTCGGCCATAACGTTTGGCAACGCGACATCCCGAATTCCACTTGGACCTCCCTCCCCTCTACGTGGCCCGTCCTGCAACCCCCATCCACCATTATTTCCGCTGTAACCACCGCCACCACCAGGACCGAAGGTTTGCTGACGCCCAGCAACAATGTGCGTAGGTTTAATGTAGTAAGTTTCGCCTCGAACAAATCCATCATCTGCCATGTGTAACTTCTCCCATCAATCCATTGAAAGTTCGCCATCCAACAATCGACATCGAACGAGGCCTATTGAACGTCATAAAAAAATCTTGTGATGTCAGAAGAGCACTAAGTGCTACAGGGAATATTGATATTGATGTGGTAGGAATTAACGCCTTACAACTTTCTACCCAACGAATTACGTCGAGATATTTCGGCGAAGACCGTCCATAAATTCGAATGTACCTACTGATTTCCGCCTTCTTCAAAACTCATGAAACTTTCGTATACCCCATTTCCGTCAATGGCTTTAGAGTTAGGCGTAATACCACTCACACGAATGTTTGCGAAGATGTGCGATATGCAAAGGAATGCAAACACCTGTTATTCAATACTGCTGGCCCACGACTTTTCGGCGTCGAATGAATCGGCAAGTTCGAGGTCTTTGACGACACCAGGTAGACGCGGAGGAACGCCGGAGCAAGGGTGTCCGTTCCCTGCGCATCAGCCACTTATGACAACGAAGTACTTGATGATCAATTGCTTACGCAGATCGAGCGGGTACTGGAAAGAACTGGTGCACGCAAAGTCAACCTCATAGGACATCGCCACGGAACACTGACCACGCGGTCGCCCAGGCAAAAAGCGACCTGACCAGACTCGGGATCCGACTCGAATCATGGTCGATTGCAAGCCGTGTTCAAGGATGTATTTGAGGCACAGAACAACTGTTACTTGAAGCCGCAGACCGACTGCGAGCGGCGAACAACGCCCGATAATCAGCATCCTCCGTGCGCCCTCCAGCCTTCATGGAAAGACTGGAGGGCAAATGGCAATCAATGTCCCATCAGGGACTGCACCTGAACCAGTGTCACCCCCGATTGCTGACGGGTGCCGTCAAGGCGCTCGACTGAACAGGAAACACGGATCGCAGTATCTCGATGTTCCCTCCAGAACGGGTAGGGAACGATAAACACCAATGGCTCACCCGCGATGTCCCTGGTTATTACGCGGTCGTCACAGTGATTGAATTTCTCCCCGTCGCATGTCAGGCAAATCCGTTCTCCTTTATCAGCCTTGGGGTTTTCGATGACGACGGACACGCCATCCTGCGCATCTTGCAGATCCACCCAACCCTCGTTGGCTTCCAGCACAGTGGGTGCTCGCAGTGGCCGCCGCTCCAGGATGCCAACCATCAGTGCCGTTACTTCAGAATAACGAGGCCCCTGCCCCGCCTGTTTGACGCAATAGTCGACGGACACCGAGGAGCCCAGGTTGAGCGCAATGCACTCCGGACTGACCCAAAACGACAGTTCCTCCCCCACAGCGAAAGCCTCGACCTTGAGTGCATCACTGAAACTTGCTTCAACCGAAACACCCGCCCAGGTCAGCAACACCCAGTCGCCCGCCGCCATGCGCGCATAGGGTTTGATCGTAACGATCGCCCCTTCCTTCACCCGATCCGGATCAAGCGTTCTCCCCACCGCATCGCTCACCGTCGCGGGCAACAGATCGCACTGCACATCACCGACACTGAGCTGCAATCGACGGGAATGCACGGGCTCGGCCAATCGGGTACTGGTGAGTGAGTAACCGATTTCCAGTGAACCACCCTCAAGCGCCTCGATATGCATGCTACCCACGGCAAAGATAATGTCTTCGCCGACCCGGTCGTCACTGACAAAACGCGCCACCTGGTGATTGCAGGCAAGGCCATCGGCATCCAGCCCCGCCCAACTCAATAGCAATTTGTCGCCGCAGGTCATGCCTGGATAAGGCCGGACCCTGATGACGGCTTTTTTTTCACAGGGATTGAGAACGCCGTTTTGCGCCTGCTCAAGGATCGGCGGTGGCAATGGTTGCTGGGCGAGATTCAAGGTGTCGGGTTCATAAACAGTCATTCATTCGCTCCATTCCCTGGAATAAACACCGGACAGGTGGCCGGCTCCGTACGGCTATTTAACCTCATGCCGAACAGTCGTGATGTCGGCCTCTCACTCCGACCTGCTCGGAAAATCGATACATGCAAAGTAGGTCTTTGATCAGCAGCAACCTGATTGCCGCGAAAAGTCCTCGATCTATTCCGACTAAGGCTTCAACTGCTCTTGAGCATTCGCACTTGTTCTATTCCGTTTTCCTCAAGTTTCGGCGGACTTTTCATACATCGCGCCAACCTCGAGTGTTTTAGAGTGAAGCGCCATGCAGTCCCAATGAACTTCTGCGTAAAGGTATGAACATGCAAAGGAATGCAAGCACTCGTTACCCAATACTGCTGGTCCACGGGCTTTTCGGCTTCGAAAAAATCGGCAAGTTCGAGCTCTTTCACGACATCAGGCAGGCACTGAGGAACGCCGGAGTCAGGGTGTTCGTTCCCCACTTGTCGGCCATCCATGGCAACGAGGTACGCGGAGACCAATTGCTCGCACAGATCGAGCGGGTAATGGAAGGAACCGGTGCGCGCAAAGTCAACCTCATAGGCCATAGCCAGGGCGCACTGGCCGCACGCTATGCCGCAGCGATTGCGCCACACAGCGTGGCGTCGGTCACCTCCGTCAGCGGGCCGAACCATGGTTCGGAACTGGCCGACTTCCTGCGCAAGGCATTGACACCGGGATGCCTGCCGGAACATGTGGCCGAGACGGTGGTGACCCTGTTCGCCGACTTCCTCGCGACCTTGAGCGACAATCAGTATCAACCGCGAAACGCCATTGCCGCCCTCAATGCGCTGACCACCGAAGGCGTAGGCGCATTCAACGACAAATACCCGCAAGGGCTGCCCACCACCTGGGGTGGCAAGGGGTGCGAACAGGTCAACGGTGTTCGTTACTACTCGTGGAGCGGCGTGCTGCCAGCGAATGTTCTCGAACAAGGGCGCTATGCGCTCGATCCGCTCAACGCCTTTTGCCGGGCCCTTTCCGGTTATTTCGTCACGGAAAGCGAACAGAACGACGGTTTGGTCGGTCGCTTCAGCTCCCATCTGGGCACGGTTATCCGGTCCGACTATGCGCTGGATCACCTGGACTCCATTGGCCAGCCGACCGGGCAACTGCGTAGGGGTGTCGACCCGATTGATCTGTATGTCCAGCATGCCAGGCGCTTGCGGGACGCCGGCCTTTGAGCACCCACCTGCCGTGGATCCCCCGTGGAACGGAACTTTGAGGAGAAATCGCTCACTGAATCCGGTAGGCTCAGCACTTTATCGAGTATTGAAAGGAGTATTTTCCCATGGCTAAAGCCACTGCCCGTCACATCCTTGTTGCCTCCGAAGCCAAGTGCAACGAACTCAAGGCCCAAATTGAGGCTGGCGCCGATTTCGCCGAAGTTGCCAAGGCAAACTCCACTTGCCCATCCAGCCGCCAGGGCGGTGACCTGGGTTCGTTCGGGCCGGGCCAGATGGTCAAGGAATTCGACACCGTGGTCTTCAGCGCACCACTCAACGTGGTCCAGGGCCCGGTCAAGACCCAGTTCGGTTTCCACCTGCTGGAAGTGACCAGCCGTCAGGACTGATCGACGCCTGAGCTATTCACACAACGGCCCGCCTATTGGTGGGCCGTTGTGTTTGTGATGCGCAATACGGCTGGCGAGGGACGCGCCGCTAGCGTACAAATTGTCGTTAACGACTACCCGGCTCTAAGGCTGACAATGCGACTGGTTTTCCCTACCTTGCTGTTCACGGCCGTGGCCCTGCTGATGGATGCCTCGGGTGTGAATGCGGCACCGCAACAGGCAATGACCGTGTACGGCGAACCGGCCAAATATCCCACCGGCTTCAGTCATTTCGCCTACACCAACCCGCAGGCCCCCAAGGGCGGTACGATGCGGCGTTCGGCGATCGAAATCGGTCAGTTCGACCATGTCTTGCCCTACATCGACAAAGGCATCGGCGTTACACAGGTCGACGGTTTGCTCTATTCACCGCTGGCCCAGCGCTCCCTGGACGAGCCTTACACCGTGTACGGCCTGGTGGCCGAGAAGATGGAGCGCTCCGAGGACGGCCTGTCCCTGCGCTTTTACCTCAACCCCAAGGCGCGTTTTGCCGATGGCAAACCCATTACTGCCCAAGACGTACGCTACACCTTCGACCTGCTGATGACCCAGGGCAGCCTGCGCTACCGCACCCAGTTCGCCGACGTCAAAGGCGTCGAAGTGGAATCGCCACTGACTGTGCGCTTTGATTTCAAGAACAACGAAAACCGCACCCTGCCCCTGGACATCGCGACCTTGCCGGTGTTTCCCGAACACTGGTGGAAGAGCCGCGATTTCGCAGGTGGCGGTGGTTATGAAGCGCCGTTGGGCAGCGGCCCCTATAAAGTCGGCAAGATCGACTCGGGACGCAGCATCACCTTCGAGCGCAATCCCGACTGGTGGGGCAAGGACCTGCCGGTCAGTCGCGGCCTGTACAACTTCGATCATTTCAGCATCGAGTACTTCGGCGATACCGACGTGGCGCGCCAGGTCCTGCGCGGAGGCGCCTATGACTACAATCGCGAATTTTCCGCCACCGGCTATTCCATCGGCTACGACAGCCCGGCCCTGAGCGACGGTCGCCTGCAAAAGGCCCACCTCGCCACCGAGGCGCCGCAGCCGGCCCAGGGTTTTGTGTTCAACCTGCAAAAGCCCATGTTCCAGGACCGTCGCGTGCGCCAGGCGCTGGTGATGCTGTGGGACTTCGAGTGGAGCAACCGGCAGATGATGCGCGACATGTACATCCGCCAGCAGAGCTTTTTTTCCAATACCGACCTCGCCGCCCGGCAACTGCCGGATGCCGGTGAACTGGCGATTCTCGAACCGCTGCGCGGGCAGATTCCCGACGAAGTCTTCACGCAGGTGTTCGAAGCGCCGAAGACCGACGGCAGCGGCGTGATTCGCGACAAGCAGTTGCAAGCCCTGGACTTGCTCGAAGAGGCCGGCTGGAAACCCGATGGCGACCAATTGGTCAATGCCGACGGCGAGCCGCTGACCTTCACATTCCTGGTCAGCCAGAACGGCATGGACCGCCTGCTGCTGCCCTATAAACGCACGTTGAAACAGATCGGCATCGACCTGAACATCCGCCGCATCGACTCGTCCCAGTATGTCAATCGCCTGATGAGCCGCGACTACGACATGATCGTCACCGGCTACCCGGTCACCACCTCTCCGGGGGGCGAACTGGTCAATTACTTCGGTTCGGCGGCGGCCACCGACCCTGGCTCCAACAACTACATGGTATTGAAGAACCCGGCGGTGGACACCCTGATCACCGGGCTGATCCGCGCCAATACCCAGGCCGGCATGCTGCACTACGCCCATGCCCTGGACCGGGTACTGCAATGGAATTACTACTGGATTCCCAACTATTACCCGCCGGGCACCTCGACAGTGTGGTGGAACCGCTTTGGTATCCCGAACGTGCAAGCGAGCAATGACGAAGCCATCGAAAGCTGGTGGGAGATGAGCACCACGCCATTGACCAACCAACAGATGACGGCCGAGCGTATCAGCCGTGGCAAACCCGGAGGGCCGCACTGATGTGGGCTTACATATTGCGGCGCCTGCTGCTGATCATTCCGACGCTGGTGATCATTCTCCTGGTCAACTTTGTCATCGTCCAGGCCGCGCCAGGCGGGCCGGTCGAACAGGCCATCGCGCACCTGCAAGGCATTGGTGGCGCCGCGGTTGGTGGCAGTTCCGGCGAAGCCATGAGCGGCAAGTCCCGGTCCAGCCGAGGGCTCGATCCGCAGTTGATCAAGGACATTGAAAAACAGTACGGCTTCGACAAGCCGGCACACGAACGCCTCTGGCTGATGCTCACCAGCTATGCGCGCCTGGACTTCGGCAAGAGCTTCTTCCGTGGCGCCACCGTCACCGACCTGATCCTCGAAAAAATGCCCGTGACCATCTCCCTCGGGCTCTGGGCGACGCTGATCACCTACCTGGTGTCGATTCCCCTGGGCATCCGCAAGGCCGTGCACCATGGCAGCCATTTCGACATCTGGAGCAGTACCGCGATCATCATCGGCTATGCCATGCCGGCGTTCCTGTTTGCGATGTTCCTGATCGTGGTCTTTGCAGGCGGCACTTCGCTGAACTGGTTTCCGGTTCGCGGGCTGGTCTCGGACAACTTCGAATCATTGTCGACCCTGGGCAAGGTGGCCGACTACTTCTGGCACCTGGTGTTGCCGGTGACTTCGCTGGTGATCGGCGGCTTCGCCACACTGACCATCCTGACCAAGAACTCGTTCCTCAATGAAATCACCCGCCAGTACGTGGTCACTGCCCGGGCCAAGGGCTTGAGTGAACGACGGGTGCTCTACGGGCACGTATTCCGCAACGCCATGCTGCTGGTGGTGTCGGGCATTCCCCAGGCGTTCATCAGTGTGTTTTTTGCCGGTTCCCTGCTGATCGAGGTGATCTTCTCTCTCGACGGCCTGGGCCGCATGAGCTACGAAGCGGCCGTATCGCGGGACTATCCGGTGGTGTTCGGCTCGCTGTTCATCTTCACCCTGTTCGGCCTTCTGATAAAACTGGTCGGCGACCTCTGCTACACCCTGGTCGACCCGCGTATCGACTTCGCCGCGAGGAACGCCTGATGCTCAAGCTTTCACCGCTGGCCCGTCGTCGCTTCGAGCGTTTCAAGAAAAACCGTCGGGGCTGGTGGTCGCTCTGGCTGTTTATCGGTCTGTTCCTGATGACCCTGGGCGGCGAACTGATCGCCAACGACAAACCGCTGGTGGTCAGCTATCAGGGCCAATGGTACTTCCCGGTCTTCAAGCGCCACACCGAACAGGCGTTCGGTGGGCAGCTGCCGTTCCAGGCCGACTACCGCAGCGACTACGTGCAGAAACTGATCAAGAAGGATGGCGGCTGGTTGCTGTTTCCACCGATTCCGTTCAGTGACGACACACCCAACTACGACCTGAACACACCTGCCCCCAGCCCGCCCTCCAGCGTCAATTGGCTGGGCACCGACGACCAGGCGCGGGACGTTCTGGCCCGGGTGATCTTCGGGGCCCGGGTGTCGATCCTGTTTGCCTTGATGCTGACCTTTGTCAGTGCCCTGATCGGCATTGCCGCCGGGGCCCTGCAAGGCTATTACGGCGGCTGGGTGGACTTGCTCGGCCAGCGTCTGCTGGAGGTGTGGTCCGGGTTGCCGGTGCTGTACCTGCTGATCATCCTGTCGGGCTTCGTCGAGCCGAATTTCTGGTGGCTGCTGGGGATCATGGCGCTGTTTTCCTGGCTGGCCCTGGTGGACGTGGTGCGCGCCGAGTTCCTGCGCGGGCGCAACCTGGAATACGTCAAGGCCGCGCGTGCGCTGGGCCTGACCGACCGCAAGGTCATCGTGCGGCACATTCTGCCCAACGCCATGAACGCGACCTTGAGCTACTTGCCGTTCATTCTCACCGGGGCGATTTCCACCCTGACGGCGCTGGACTTCCTCGGCTTCGGCATGCCTGCCGGCAGCGCTTCCCTGGGCGAACTGATCGGCCAGGGCAAGCAGAACCTGCAAGCGCCGTGGCTGGGGCTGACGGCGTTCTTCACCCTGGCGCTGATTCTTTCTTTACTGGTGTTCATTGGCGAAGCCTTGCGCGACGCTTTTGATCCTCGATCTTGATTCGGAATGTAGAGATGACCAACCTGATCGAAATCCGTGACCTCAACGTGGCCTTCAGCGGCCAGACCGTGGTGCGCAATCTGTGCCTGGACATCCGCCCCGGCGAATGCCTGGCGCTGGTGGGCGAATCGGGTTCGGGCAAGTCGGTGACGGCCCACTCGATCCTGCAACTGCTGCCGCAAACCGAGTCCGAGACGACGGGCAGCATCCGCTATCGCGGCCAGGAACTGGTGGGTGCCGATGCCGGCATGTTGCGACAACTGCGCGGCAATCGCATCGCGATGATCTTCCAGGAGCCGATGACCTCCCTCAACCCGCTGCACAGCATCGAAAAACAGATCGGTGAAACCTTGCTGGTGCACAAAGGCCTGGCGGGCAAGGCGGCGCAAGCGCGGATCCTCGAATTGCTGCACCTGGTAGGCATCCAGAAACCCGAGGAGCGCCTCAAGGCCTATCCCCATCAATTGTCCGGCGGGCAGCGCCAGCGGGTGATGATCGCCATGGCCCTGGCGTGCGAGCCGGAACTGCTGATTGCCGATGAACCGACCACCGCGCTGGATGTGACGGTGCAACGCAAGATCCTGCTGCTGCTCAAGTCCCTGCAACAGCGGCTGGGCATGTCGCTGCTGCTGATCAGTCATGACCTCAATCTGGTGCGCAGCATCGCCCAGCGCGTGTGCGTGATGAAGGCCGGGGAAATCGTCGAGCAGGCGCCTTGCGAAGTCCTTTTCACTGAGCCGAAGCACCCTTACAGCTGCGTATTGCTGCACGCCGAACCCGAGGGCGAAGCCTTGCCCCGGGACGAGCGCGAAAACGTACTGGAGGTGGACAACCTGCAGGTGCGGTTTGCCGTCGGTGGTGGCCTGTTCCAGCGCAAGACCTGGCTGCGGGCCGTCGATGGCATCAGCCTGAATATTCAACGCGGCAAGACCCTGGGCATCGTCGGCGAATCCGGTTCGGGCAAGTCCACCTTGGGCCAGGCGATCCTGCGTTTGCTCGACTCCGAAGGCGGTATCCGCTTTCAGGGCCAGGCGCTGGATGGCCTGACGCAAAAACAGCTACGGCCGTGGCGCAAGAAGATGCAGGTGGTGTTCCAGGACCCCTTTGGTAGCCTCAGCCCGCGAATGTCGGTCGCGCAGATCATCAGCGAGGGCCTGGAAGTGCACAGCCAGCTGAGCACAGAAGAATGCAACGCCGAAGTGATCCGGGCGCTGAACGAAGTCGGTCTTGACCCGCAAAGTCGCCATCGTTATCCCCACGAGTTCTCCGGTGGCCAGCGTCAACGCATCGCCATCGCCCGGGCGCTGGTGCTCAAGCCGGCGTTGATCCTGCTCGACGAACCGACCTCGGCGCTGGACCGCACGGTGCAGAAACAAGTGGTCGCCCTGCTCCGTCAGCTTCAGGAAAAATACGGGCTGACCTATCTGTTCATCAGCCATGACCTGGCTGTGGTGCGCGCCCTGGCCCACGACATGATCGTGATCAAGGACGGCAAAGTGGTGGAACGCGGCGCCAGCCATGAGGTGTTTGACTCACCGCAGCATCCGTACACCAAGGAGCTGTTGGCGGCGGCGCTGTTGGGGCAGGCATAATCGCGCCACGCAGTTGAACCGTGTCGCAGCCATCGCGGGCAAGCCCGCTCCCACAGGGTATTTGTCGTACCCAAAATCGGTGGCAACCCCATATCCTGTGGGAGCGGGCTTGCCCGCGATGGGGCCGGAACAGTCAACAAGAAATCAGGATCAATACCGATGAACACCACCGAAAGCCTCAAGGACTACCAGCGCGTTCGCCTGCTGGCGATCCGTTCGTTGTTCGAAATCATCGAGCAATCGAGTGAGGGCACGGTGATTGTCGACCGCGATGCCAACATCGTCTGGATGAATGAGCGCTACGCCCGGCGCTTCGGCCTGCAATCGGCCGAAGTCGCGATCGGCAAGCCCTGTGAAAGCGTGATCCCCGGCAGCCTGCTGCGTGAGGTGGTGCGCACCGGCCGGCCGATTCTGCTGGACATGCAAGACACCCCCAAAGAGCCGCTGGTGGTCATGCGCCTGCCGATTCACGACGATGTCGGCGTGGTGATCGGTGCCATCGGATTCGCCCTGTTCGACGAGCTGCGCAGCCTGTCGCCAATGCTCAAGCGCTACATGAACATGCAGGAAGAACTGGCCTCCACCCGCTCGCTGCTGCGGGCGCGGCAGACCAAATACAACTTCGCCCACTTCATCGGCACCAGCGCCGCCAGCCTCGAAGTCAAACGCCGTGCCCGACGCAGTGCAAGCACCGAATCGCCGGTATTGCTGCTCGGCGAAACCGGCACCGGCAAGGAACTGCTGGCCCAGGCGATCCACAATGCTTCGCCCCGCGCGCACAAGGCGTTTGTCAGTATCAACAGCGCGGCGATTCCCGAATCGCTGCTGGAGGCCGAATTCTTCGGCACCGCTCCGGGCGCGTTTACCGGTGCCGACCGCAAGGGCCGCGCCGGCAAATTGCAGATCGCCCAGGGCGGCACGCTGTTCCTCGACGAAATCGGCGACATGCCGCTGCCCCTGCAAAGCAAACTGCTGCGGGTGTTGCAGGAAAAGGAATTCGAGCCGGTGGGCTCCAACGAAGTGATCCAGAGCGATGTGCGGGTGATCGCCGCGACCTCAACGGACCTTGAGGCCGCGATCAAACGCGGCGAATTCCGCGCCGACTTGTACTACCGGCTCAACGTGCTGCCGATCCAGGTTCCGCCCCTGCGTGACCGCCTCGATGACGTGCCGGCGCTCAGTGAAGCGATTCTCGAAGAACTGCGCAGCCAGCATGAACTTCACCATGAAGCCCTGGAACTGTTGGGCCAACACGCCTGGCCGGGGAACATCCGCGAGCTGCGCAACGTGCTGGAGCGGGCCGCGTTGCTCAGTGATGACTTGCGCCTGACGACAGCAGATATCCGTGCGGCGATTGGTACGTTCAAACCCGTTGAGCGCGTGGCGCCGTTGACCATCGAACCGCTTGCCCATGAGACCTTCAGTGCGGCGCGAGAGCGATTTGACCGGCAACTGATTGAGTCCACCCTCGCGCAATGCGGGGGCAAGGTGGTTGATGCAGCAGCACGATTGGGCCTTGGGCGGTCGACGTTGTACAAAAAGATGGTGGCGCTGGGGATCGTAGAGTCTCAATAAAGAGACATTAATCTCCATTGTTAGAAAGTCCTTCGCGAGCAAGCCCGCTCCCACAGGAGACCTTGCTCTCCTGACCAACTCGTTCAACTGTGGGAGCGGGCTTGCCCGCGAAGAGGCTAGCACTGCCAATGCAAGTCTCAGAACAGAGACAAATCTACTCGACAAGCCCGCCAACCTGAAAATATATCCTTATATTTCAACAACTTAACTATCTGGCACAAAACTCGCTATACGCCTCTCCTACCAGGCTTCACCCAACAAAAATAACAACCCAGGAGACACACCATGAGTGTGATCATTGCCTTGGCAGCCCTCGCGCTGCTGATGCTGGCTGCCTACCGTGGCTACAGCGTTATCCTCTTTGCCCCGATTGCCGCTCTCGGCGCTGTCCTGCTGACTGACCCGTCTGCCGTCGCCCCCGCTTTCACCGGGGTGTTCATGGAAAAAATGGTCGGCTTCATCAAACTGTATTTCCCGGTGTTCCTGCTCGGTGCGGTGTTCGGCAAGCTGATCGAACTGTCCGGTTTCTCGCGCTCCATCGTCGCGGCGGCCATTCGCTTGCTCGGCACCCGTCAGGCGATGCTGGTGATCGTGCTGGTCTGTGCCCTGCTGACCTACGGCGGCGTATCGTTGTTTGTGGTGGTGTTCGCGGTCTACCCGTTTGCCGCTGAAATGTTCCGCCAGAGCAACATCCCCAAGCGACTGATCCCGGCGACCATTGCCCTGGGCGCCTTCTCGTTCACCATGGACGCCCTGCCCGGTACGCCACAAATCCAGAACATCATCCCCAGCACCTTCTTCAACACCACCGCCTGGGCGGCGCCGTGGCTGGGGGTGATCGGCACGATCTTCGTGTTCTGCGCCGGCATGCTGTTTCTCCAGCGCCAGCGCAACAAGGCGCAGCGTGCCGGTGAAGGCTATGGTTCAGACCTGCGCAACGAGCCGGAAACCGCCGCCGACCTCAAGCTGCCCAACCCGTG
This sequence comes from Pseudomonas monachiensis, assembly GCF_047345015.1. Taxonomy (NCBI): domain Bacteria; kingdom Pseudomonadati; phylum Pseudomonadota; class Gammaproteobacteria; order Pseudomonadales; family Pseudomonadaceae; genus Pseudomonas; species Pseudomonas monachiensis. Next base: position 2,680,952 of record NZ_CP178857.1, on the reverse strand, counting down.
GCTGGCGCTCTCGCCACTGCTGGCGGTGGGCATCATGAACCTGTTGTTCACCCACTGGATTCCCCAGGTGTACGGCAAGACCCACAGCCTGGCGCTACCGGGCATGGCCGCGCCGGTGACCACGGAAATCGCCAAGCTCACGGCGATCTGGGCGGTACAGGCAGCCTTGCTGGTCGGCATCCTCATGGTGCTGGTGTTTGGCTTCCAGGCGATTCGCAGCAAACTCGCCGAGGGCAGTAAAAGTGCGGTCAGCGGAGCATTGCTGGCGGCGATGAACACCGCCTCGGAATATGGTTTCGGTGCCGTGATCGCATCCTTGCCGGGCTTTCTGGTGCTGGCCGACTGGCTCAAGAGCATTCCCAACCCACTGGTCAACGAAGCGATTACCGTGACCCTGCTGGCCGGCATCACCGGTTCCGCCTCGGGCGGCATGAGCATCGCGCTGGCGGCGATGTCCGAACAGTTCATCAGCGCCGCCCATGCGGCGAACATTCCGCTGGAAGTGCTGCACCGGGTTGCCGCGATGGCCAGCGGCGGCATGGACACCTTGCCGCACAACGGCGCGGTGATCACCCTGCTGGCGGTCACCGGGCTGACCCACCGCGAGGCTTACAAAGACATTTTCTGTATTACGCTGATCAAGACCCTGGCGGTTTTCGTGGTGATCGGCACTTTCTACGCCACTGGCATTGTGTGAGGTATTCATGACGACTCTTTCGGGCAAGACCGCACTGGTCACCGGTTCCACCAGCGGCATCGGCCTGGGGATCGCCCTCAGCCTGGCCAAGGCCGGGGCCAACCTGATCCTCAACGGCTTTGGCGATGCCTCCCAAGTGATCGCCCAGGTGCAACAGTTCGGCGGCAAGGTCGGCCATCACCCCGCCGATGTCAGCGATCCGGCACAAATTGCCGACATGATCACCTACGCCGAACGTGAGTTTGGCGGCGTCGACATTCTGGTCAACAACGCAGGCATTCAACACGTGGCAGCGGTGGACGAGTTCCCGGTGGAGCGCTGGGATTCGATCATTGCCATCAACCTGTCGTCGGTGTTCCACAGCACCCGCTTGAGCCTGCCGGGCATGCGTGCCAAGGGCTGGGGTCGGGTGATCAACATTGCCTCGGTGCATGGCCTGGTCGGTTCGGTGGGCAAGTCAGCTTATGTCGCCGCCAAACACGGGGTGATCGGCCTGACCAAAGTGGTCGCGCTGGAGACCGCGACCACCCAGGTCACCTGCAACGCGATCTGCCCAGGCTGGGTATTGACGCCACTGGTGCAAAAGCAGATTGATGATCGTGCCGCCAGCGGGGTTGATCCGCAGCAGGCGCAGCATGATCTGCTCGCTGAAAAGCAGCCATCACTGGAGTTCGTGACACCGCCGCAACTGGGTGAACTGGTGTTGTTTTTGTGCAGCGAAGCCGGCAGCCAGGTACGCGGCGCGGCGTGGAATGTTGATGGTGGGTGGTTGGCGCAGTGATCATCTGCCAGACCGCGTTATCGTTCATCGCGAGCAAGCTCGCTCCCACAGGTTCTGTGGTGTCTGTGGGAGCGAGCTTGCTCGCGATCGAGTGCGCAGCACTCGCCAACAAAAAGAGGCAAACCATGTCCGACATCCTCTGGCAACCCGACGCCAAACGCATTGGCAAGACCCGCATGGAGGCCTTTCGGCGCTTCATCAATCAGCGGCATCACCTCAAGATCGACGACTACCCGGCCCTGCACCAATGGTCCATCGATCAACGGCCGGACTTCTGGCAGGCCATCGTCGATTTCTTCGACATCCGCTTCCACGAGCAGCCCGACGCCGTGCTGCTCGAAGGCCCGCAAATGCCTAGCGCCCAGTGGTTCCCCGGCGCAACACTGAACTTTGCCGAACACCTGCTGCAGCGTCGCGATGATGCGATCGCCGTGATAGCCGTCGGCGAAAACGGTCAGCGTGAACATTTGACCTGGGCTGAACTGGCCGAACAGGTCGCCGGCTTTCAGAATGGCTTGATCGCCGCCGGCGTCGTTGTGGGCGACCGGGTCGCCGCCTGCATGCCCAACACCTGGCAGACCCTGGTGGCCATGCTCGCCACCACCAGCCTTGGCGCCGTCTGGTCCTGCTCTTCGCCGGACTTCGGCACCCAAGGGGTGGTTGACCGTTTCGGCCAGATCGAACCGAAAGTGCTGGTGACCTGCGCCGGCTACCGCTATGCCGGCAAAGAGATCGACCAGACCGCCAAGGTCAACGAAATCCTCCAGCGCCTGCCGTCGCTGCAACAGTTGATCGTCGTGCCTTACGCACGTCCACACGCACACATCGAACAATTCCATACCCAGGCCAACGTGACGCTTTGGGACGATTTCTACGAACCTGGCGGCGAACCGGATTTCGTCCCGGTGCCTTTCGCCCATCCGCTGTACATCCTCTACTCCAGCGGCACCACCGGTGTACCCAAATGCATCATCCACAGCACCGGCGGCGTGTTGCTGCAACACGTCAAGGAACACGGTCTGCATGGCGATCTCGGCCCCGGTGAACGGCTGTTCTACTACACCACCTGCGGCTGGATGATGTGGAACTGGCTAGTGTCGGCGCTGGCGACAGGCAACTCCGTGGTGCTGTACGACGGCTCACCGTTCCAGCCCGAACCGCAACGCCTGATCGACCTGATCGACGACGAATGCATCAGCGTCTTCGGCACCAGCCCCAAATACCTCGCGACCCTGGAAAGCAGCGGTATCAAGCCCCGTGAAAGTCATGACCTGGGTAGCCTCAAGACATTGCTCTGCACCGGCTCGGCGCTGTCGCCGCAGAGTTACGACTACGTCTATCGCGACTTCAAGGCTGACGTGTGCCTGGCCTCGATGTCCGGCGGCACCGACATCGTCTCGTGCTTCGTCAATGGCAACCCGATGTCGCCCGTGCGTCGCGGCGAAATCATGGGCAAGAGCCTGGGCATGGCCGTCGAAGTGTGGAACGACGAAGGCCACCCGGTGATTGGTGAAAAGGGCGAACTGGTCTGCACCCGGCATTTCCCGGCGATGCCCATTGGCCTGTGGAACGACCCCGATGGCGAGAAACTGCGCCAATCCTATTTCAGCCTGTTCCCCGGCGTCTGGGCCCAGGGGGATTACGCCGAACAATTGCCCCATGGCGGGATGATGATCCACGGTCGCTCCGATGCCGTGCTCAACCCCGGTGGCGTACGCATCGGCACGGCGGAAATCTATCGTCAGGTGGAGAAAGTCCCCCAGGTACTCGACAGCGTGGCCATCGGTCAGCAGTGGCAGGACGACGTGCGAGTGGTGCTGTTCGTACGCTTGCGCGACGGGCTCGAGCTGGACGAAGCCCTGCGACAGCAGATCCGCGAGACGATTCGCACCAACACCACGCCACGCCATGTACCGGCGAAAATTGTTGCCGTGACGGACATTCCCCGGACCATCAGCGGCAAGGTCGTTGAGTTGGCGGTGCGCAATGTGGTGCATGGGCAGAAGGTGAAAAACACTGATGCACTGGCCAATCCCGAAGCGCTGGAGCAATTTCGTGACCGGCCCGAACTCAAATCTTGAAGCACCACGCAAATCCCTGTGGAATCGGTGTCTCTGAACCACTCGCGCCGACGAATCCTCCAGCTTCAACCACCTGTGCAAGAATAGACGTCAGCCAAAGCGACTCACGTGCAGGACTCTTTGATGAACGCAACACCAACCGCCAGCGATGCCCAGGCCTTGATCGCCCGAATCGACTGGGCCAGCAGCCCGCTGGGCGCTGCCAGCACTTGGCCACAAAGCCTGCGAACCGCCGTGGACATCGTCATTCACTCACCGATGCCGATGCTGTTGCTATGGGGCCCGCAACTGACGCAGATCTACAATGACGGCTTCGCCCTGCTCGCCGGGAGCAAGCATCCACACGCTTTCGGACAACCGACGCACCTGATCTGGCCAGAGTTGCAAGACTTTACCGACCCGATCTACAACGCCGTCTTGCAAGGTCAGGTGCGAACCTACAGTGAGCAGCGCTTTACCCTGCAACGCGGGGACCGGGAGTCGGACTTCTGGCTCGACCTGACCTACAGCCCGATCCGCGACGAAAGTGCCGAAGTGGCCGGGATCCTGGTCACCGCCATTGAAACCAACGAACGCCGGCGCATCGCCCTCGAACTCGAACAGCGCTCGGCGGCCAGCCTCAAGGCCCAGCGTGAAACCGAGGAACGCCTGCAACTGGCCCTTGCCGCCACCGATGCGGTCGGCACCTGGGACTGGGACATCAGCGAGGACCGTTTCATCGCCGATGCGCATTTTGCCCAGTTGCACGGCATCGACCCGGCCATGGCCAGTCAGTTGCCGATCAGTCAGTACCTGCACGGCGTACACCCCGAAGACCGTGCCCTGATCGCCCGCAGCATCAAGCATTGCATCACCCAAGGCAGCGAATACGCCGAGGAATATCGCCTGCTGCAAACCGACGGCCAGATGCGCTGGGTATTCGCCCGCGGACGCTGCTACAAGGATCACCATGGCCGGCCGATGCGTTTCCTCGGCGCGGCGCTGGACCTGACCGAGCGCAAACACACCGAACAGGCCCTGCGCCAGAGCCAGACCGAGCTGCAACTGATCATCAACGCCATGCCGATCCTGATCAGCTACGTCGACCGTGAAGAACGCTTTCGCCTGAACAATGCGGCGTACCTGGACTGGTATGGGCTGACGCCGCAAGAGCTTTACGGGCGGACCATTCTTGAAGTGATTGGCGAACAAGCCTATGCACTGCGCGCCCCGTACATCACTGAGGCACTGTCCGGCCGGCCTTGCTGCTTCAGCATCAGCACGCCGCACCGCGACGGCAGCATCCGCCAGGCCTTGATGAATTACCTGCCACGCCACGGCGCGGATGGCGCGGTGAACGGTTTCTACATCTTCGTGATCGACGAAACCGAACGCAAAAAGACCGAAGAAGCCCTGCGCAACCTCAACGAAACCCTTGAAGAACGGGTTGCCGCCCGCACCCGCCAATTGGCCGAGGCCAACGAGCGTTTGCAGAGCGAGATGTTCGAGCGCGAGCGTGCCGAAGAGGCCTTGCGCCATGCGCAGAAAATGGAAGCGGTCGGCCAGCTTACCGGCGGCATCGCCCATGACTTCAACAACATGCTCACCGGCATCATCGGCAGCCTCGACCTGATGCAACGCTACATTGCCGACGGCCGCACCAGCGAGATCGGCCGATTCACCGAAGCGGCCGTGTCCTCGGCCAACCGTGCCGCCGCCCTCACCCATCGCCTGCTGGCGTTTTCCCGACGTCAGTCGCTCAACCGCAAGCCGCTGAACCCCAACGACTTGATTCACTCGCTCGTAGACTTGTTCAGTCGTACCAAGGGCGACCACATCGAGCTCAACCTGCAACTGGCCGAGAACATCTGGCGGGTCAGCACCGATGTCAGCCAGCTGGAAAACGCCTTGCTCAACCTGGTGATCAATGCCCGGGACGCCATGCCCGATGGCGGCCAGTTGCAGATTGAAACCGCCAATGTGTACCTCGACGGCAGCGACATCACGACCCTGGAACCGGTCAAGGCCGGCGACTACGTGATGATTGCCGTCAGCGACAACGGCACCGGCATGACGCCCTCGGTGCTGGCCAAGGCATTCGACCCGTTCTTCACCACCAAGCCCATCGGCCAGGGCACCGGTCTGGGCTTGTCGATGATTTACGGTTTTGCCCAGCAAACGGGGGGCCACGTCAACCTGTTCAGCCTGCCCGGACGGGGCACCAGCGTGCGCTTGTACCTGCCGCGCCTGCATTCAACCGAACCGGAACAGGTTTTGTCGCCTGTCATCAGCGAGGCACCGGCGGCGATTGCCGGCGAAACCGTGATGCTGGTCGAGGACGATGCGGCGGTGCGCATGCTGGTGCTGGACCTGCTCAAGGAGCTCGGTTACCGCGCCCATGAAGCCGAAGATGCCAAGGGCGCCCTGCCGCTGCTGGAGTCGGACCTGCGGGTGGACCTGCTGGTGACCGACGTTGGCTTACCGGGCATGAACGGCCGCCAACTGGCGGAAATCGCCCGCCAGCATCGTCCTGAACTGAAAGTGCTGTTCATGACCGGTTACGCCGAGATCGCCGCCGAGCGCCAGGGTTTCCTCGAAGAAGGCATGGACATGGTGGCCAAGCCGTTTTCCATCGACCTGCTGGCCAACAAGATTCGCACGATGATCAGTCAACCGGACTGAGTTGAGGCATAATCGCGCGCGCCCGCTGCCACCCACATAGCCACCACCGTTGCAAGGTACCGCCAATGAAAGCTCAAGCCCGCCATATTCTGGTGAAAACCTCGGAAGAAGCCGAGCAGCTCAAACAACGTATCGCCAAGGGTGAAGCGTTCGATGTGCTGGCCAAGAAGTATTCGACCTGCCCATCGGGCAAGCGCGGCGGCGATCTCGGTGAGGTGCGGCCGGGGCAGATGGTCGGCGTGATCGATGCGGTGATCTTCAAGAAGCCCCTGCGGGTGGTGCATGGGCCGATCAAGAGCAAGTTCGGGTATCACCTGGTGCAGGTGTTTTACCGGGATTGAGTGGTTGGCTTTCGGCCCCCATCGCGAGCAAGCTCGCTCCCACAGAGGTAGTCGGTGTGGCTGCTATCTATTGCAACTCACTAATCCCTGTGGGAGCGAGCTTGCTCGCGATCCGTTGGCGCAGCCAGCGGCCATTCACCTCTTACTTCGGAATCAGCGCCCCCGGCACCTGAATCACCCGGCTCGCCAGCCGATGCCCGGCCTCGGCGGCGTCCGCAGGACTCCCGCCCTTGAGCCGCGAAGCCAGATACGCCGCGCTGAACGAATCCCCCGCCGCCGTGGTGTCCACCACCCGCTCGACCTTCTGCGCCGGCACCTCGAATGACTCACCATCACAACGAATCAGGCACGCCTGGGCACCGCGCTTGAGCACGACTTCCGGCGTACCGATCTGCGCATACGCGGCAAACACCGCGTCACAATCGGCATAACCGAACAACGCCTGTTCGTCCTCCACCGTCAGCAACGCCAGGTCGACATGTGACAGCACGCAGCGATACGCCGCTTGTGCATCCTCGACCGATGCCCACAGCCGTGGCCGGTAGTTGTTGTCGAACACGATCCGCGCATCGCGCTGGCGGGCTTCGATCAGGGTTTCCAGCAGTTTTTCCCGACCTTGCGCGCCGAGTACCGCCAGGGTGATGCCGCTGAAATACAGCACGTCGTAATCCGGCAGCGCCGCGAGGATCGGCGCGGCGGCCGGGGTGGTGAAGCAATCGCGGACGGCCGCTTCATTGCGCCAGTACAGAAAACGTCGCTCACCGGCGGCGTCAGTCTGGATGCAATACAAGCCCGGCAGGCGTCCGGGCAGGCGCTGAACCATGGTGAGGCCGATGTTTTCCGCCGCCCAGCCCTGGCACATCGCGTCGCTGAAACTGTCATCGCCCAGGGCGGTGACGTAGTCCACGCAGCCGTCCTCTGCCAGTTCCCGGGACAGGTACACCGCCGTATTCAAGGTGTCGCCGCCGAAACTTTGTTGCAGGCTGCCGTCGGCGCGATGCTGCAACTCGATCATGCATTCGCCGATCAGGGCGATGCGTGGAGTATGGGGGCCCAGGGTGTTGATGGTGTTCATACGCGGATTTCTCTTTTGTCTGGTAGAGCCTCTTCGCGAGCAAGCCCGCTCCCACATTGGATCTTCGGTGTACACAAACCCTGTAGGAGCGGGATTGCTCGTGAAAGCCGCGCCGCGGGTTTCAGTCTTAGAAACAGGTTTCCATGGTCTCGATAACGTTCAGTTGCTCATCCACCAGGCAGCCAACACGCCATTTATCGAACGTCAGGCACGGGTGCGAGGTACCAAACGAAATGATGTCGCCCACCCGCAGATCAACCCCCGGCGCCACGGTCATGAACGCATGCTGGTCCATCACCGCGGTCACTTTGCAGGCGCCCACATCATCGCCCTTGGCCGGCACGGTGCCTGCCTTGTAACGCAGCAATGGCACCGGCAAACCGGCGTCGTAGGCCACGTCGCGCTTGCCCAGGGCAATCACCGCAAACCCCGGCTCCGGCAGCGACTGCACATGCGCCCACACTTCCAGCGCCGGACGCAGGCCCTCGTGCAGGTCGCTGCGACGGTCGAGCACGCAACACTGCGCTTCCTTGTAGATGCCATGGTCATGAGCCACGTAGCTGCCGGGACGCAGTACGCTGAGGAAGCGCCCGGCGGCGTTCTGTGCTTCAAAGGACTCGGCAATCAGGTCATACCAGGCCGAACCCGATGCAGTGATGATCGGCTTGGCAATGGCGAAGGCTGCGCTGTCCTGCAATTGCACCGCCAGACGCACCAGTGACTCGGCGAAATCACGAATGCCGGTCACCGCGTGATCGCCATGGATCACGCCTTCGTAGCCTTCGATCCCGGTCAGGGCCAGCGCCGGTTGTGCGCCGATGGCCTTGGCCAGATCCAGCACTTGCTGCTCGCTGCGGCAACCGCAACGTCCACCCACCACACCGTATTCGATCATGACGTTCAGGCGCACACCACGGGAGGCGAAATAAGCGCCGAGGTCGGCGACGTTGTCCGGGTGATCGACCATGCAATAGAAGTCGAACGTCGGGTCGGCCAGCAGGTCGGCGATCAATGCCATGTTCGGCGTGCCGACCAACTGGTTGGCCATCAGCACCCGGCGTACCCCATGGGCGTAGGCCGCCCGGGTTTGCGTGGCGCTTGCCAGGGTGATACCCCAGGCACCGGCGTCCAGTTGGCGACGGAACAACGCCGGGGTCATGCTGGTTTTGCCATGGGGCGCCAGTTCCGCGCCGCTGTCGCTGACGAACGCCTGCATCCAGCGAATGTTGTGTTCCAGCGCATCGCGGTGCAGTACCAGCGCAGGCAAGCTGACGTCACGCACCAGGCTGGCGCCCTTGGGCGCGGTGCCTTTTTCCACGGCGGCAGTATTGGGGACAGAAGACATGGTCGAACTCCTCGTTCACGCGGCCGCAGGTAGCCGCTGTTATTCGTTGATGCGACGGGCCAGGCTGTTGGCGCTTGCGATCAGCACCCGGCGGTAGTCGTTGTAGTTGTTCTTGGCATCGGCCCGTGGGGCGACGATGCACAGGGTCGCGATGGCCACGCCGTCGGGGTCTTTGACCGGGGCGGCGAAGCAATGGGTAAAAGTATCGGCCACGCTATCGAAGGAAAAGAAACCATCGATACCGGCCTGACGGATTTCCTTGAGAAACTGCGCAAGTTCCAGGCGATCGCCATTGGGCAGGATGAAGTCGTCGTGGTCGATCAGGTCGACGATAGCCTGGTCGCTCAGGTGCGCCAGCAACAGGCGCCCGGATGCGGTCCAGGGGATGGGCGCGTTTTCGCCGATGTCCGAGGAAATGCGGAAATGCCGCTCCCCCTCCTTCATCAGCGCGACGGTGTACTTGCGCCCGTTGAGCAGGCACATCTGCGCCGTTTCACCGGTCTGGCTGACGATGTCCTGCAAGGCGTGATCGGCCTCGCGGGTCAGGTCGAAATGCCGCAGGTGTGCCTGCCCGAGAAAGTACAACTGGCGACCGAGGTAGACATGACCGTCCTTGCCCACCGGTTCCAGGATCCGTCGCTCCAGCAGCGAGGCCACCAGTTCGTAGACCGTGGATTTGGGGCTGCCGATGCCGTTGGCGATGTCATTCGGACGCAGGGGCTGGCCGATCTCCTTGAGGAAATCGAGGATATCGAACGCCCGGTCCAGCCCGCGTGCCCGGCGCTTGATGGTGTCTTCGGTCATTTCAGTGGTTCCCATTCATAGTCGCCCGTAGGAGCTGCCGCAGGCTGCGATCTTTTGATTCTGTCTTGGCTGCACCCATCAAAAAACGCCAGAAGATCGCAGCCTTCGGCAGCTCCTACAAGAGCAACCGCGGACTCAAGCCTTCTTCTTGTACGCAATGCAGTCAATCTCGACCTTGCAGTCGACCATCATGTTCGCCTGCACGCAGGCCCGCGCTGGTGCGTGTTCGGGCTTGAAGTACTCGGAGAAGACCTTGTTGAAACTCGTGAAATCCCGTGGATCCTCCAGCCACACGCCGGCACGCACCACGTCTTCCAGGCCGAAACCTGCCTCTTCGAGAATCGCGATCAGGTTCTTCATGGCCTGGTGAGTCTGCTCGACGATGCCACCGACAATGATCTCGCCATCCAGCGCCGGCACCTGGCCAGACACGTGCAGCCAGCCATCGGCTTCGACAGCGCGGGCGAATGGACGAGGCTGACCGCCAGCGGCGGTGCTGCCGGTGCCGTAACGAGTAATGCTCATGAGTGTTTCTCCTGACTGGAAGTGTTTATTCCGCTATACCGGAACTAGGTGTGCAACAACGGAATAGAGAGCAGAAAGTTTGCCACAGGATGTGGAGGGAATGTGAGGGAGATTGGAATTTGTTTTCAATCAGAGCAATGGGTATCAGGTTCTCAATTGGCTGCTCATGAACCCATTCGAAGCAAAACCCGCGACTCAGAGCAGCTTCATTGGACAACCGCCCATCCGGCTGCTTTATTCTATGTCCAGGAAATAACCGGTTTTAGCAGCCGCGACGTAATCGGCGTGCGCGGTCCCAGGAGGGTTGATGTCTTTTAAAGTCATGATGGTTTTCGGTACGCGTCCGGAGGCCATCAAGATGGCCCCATTGGCACGGGTTCTGCGCAATTGGCCGGGTATCACCCTGAACATCTGCTCCACGGGCCAGCACCGGGAAATGCTCAAGCAGGTCCTCGACTCGTTCGAACTGACGGTTGATGAGGACTTGCAGGTGATGACCCAGGGCCAGACCCTCAACGGTCTCTCCGAACAATTGCTGGGGCATCTCGACAAAGCCTACGAGCGGGTGCATCCGGATATCGTGCTGGTGCACGGCGATACCACCACCAGCTTCATTGCCGCCCTCGCCGCCTTCAATCGCCAGATACCCATCGGCCACGTCGAGGCGGGGTTGCGTACCGGCAACTTGCGCGCACCCTGGCCGGAGGAAGCCAACCGACACCTGACCGGCGTCATCGCCGACCTGCATTTCGCACCGACCCTCATCAACCAGGACAACCTGCTGCGCGAAGGTGTGTCCAAGGCCAACATCGAAGTCACCGGTAACACGGTGATCGACGCGCTGGTATGGATGCGCAAACACCAACAGGAAGTCCACTGGCACCCGGCCGCCGATTCGCCGCTGGCCGTGCTCGACGACAACCGGCGCATGGTGCTGATCACCGGGCATCGCCGGGAGAACTTCGGCGGCGGTTTTCGCAACATCTGCCAGGCCCTGGCCATCCTCGCCGAACGTTATCCCGACGTGCAATTCGTCTACCCGGTGCACCTCAATCCGCAGGTGCAAAAGGCGGTCTACAGCGTCCTCTCGGACAAACCCAATATCTATCTGGTGGCGCCGCAGGATTACCAGCACTTCGTCTGGCTGATGGACCGCGCTTATTTCATTCTCACCGACTCCGGCGGCATCCAGGAGGAAGCCCCGGCCATTGGCAAGCCGTTGTTGGTGCTGCGCGATGTCACGGAGCGGCCAACGGCGCTCGAAGGCGGAACGGTGGTGCTGGTGGGCACCGATACCGACCGCATCGTCAATGAGTCGAGCCTGCTGTTCGATGATGAGGCCACTTTCGAGCGCATGAGCCGGGTCCACAGCCCTTATGGCGACGGGCACGCCAGTGAACGCATCGCCAATCGACTCGGCGTATGGCTCAAACACCGTACAGCGGGTAAAGCCGTATGAGCCTGGTGTTTGTCGACCTCTTTGCCTATGTGTTGTTCGGACTCAAATACCTCGCGATTACGCTAGCCCTGCTGATGTTCCTGCTCGGGCTCGATGACCTGTTCATAGACCTGGTGTACTGGACCCGCAAACTGATCCGGCGCTGGCGGATCTATGAAAAATTCGATCGCGCCGATGAGCAACGGCTGTACTCCATCGGCGAAAAACCCCTGGCGATCATGGTGCCGGCGTGGAACGAAGTCGGTGTGGTCGGTGAAATGGCGCGCCTGGCCGCCTCGACCATCGACTACGAGAACTATCAGATTTTCGTCGGCACCTACCCCAACGACGCCGAGACCCAGGCCGACGTCGATGCAGTGTGCCGGCATTATCCCAATGTGCACAAAGTGGTGTGCGCACGCCCCGGCCCGACCAGCAAGGCCGACTGCCTGAACAACGTGATCGACGCCATCCTGCGCTTTGAAAACGACGCAAAGATCCAGTTCGCCGGCTTCATCCTGCACGATGCCGAGGACGTGATTTCGCCGATGGAGTTGCGCCTGTTCAACTACCTGCTGCCGGCCAAGGACCTGATCCAGATTCCGGTCTATCCCTACGCGCCGCAATGGAATGGCTTCACCGCCGGGCACTACGTCGACGAGTTCGCCGAAAACCATGGCAAGGACGTCATCGTGCGTGAAGCACTGACCGGGCAAGTGCCCAGCGCCGGGGTCGGCACCTGCTTCAGCCGTAAGGCCATCAGTGCCCTGCTCGAGGACGGTGACGGTATCGCTTTCGACGTGCAGAGCCTGACCGAAGACTACGACATCGGTTTCCGCCTCAAGCAAAAAGGCATGAAGTGCATCTTTGCCCGCTATTCGGTAACCGATCCGAAACTGGCACTGGAACAACCCTGGGTGTTCGGCATGGATCGCGCCTTTTCCCAGGTGATCTGCGTGCGCGAGCACTTTCCCCGGGACTTGCAGTACGCGATCCGGCAGAAGTCGCGCTGGATCGTCGGCATTGTGTTCCAGGGCACCAAGAATCTGGGCTGGAGCAGCAAAGGCCTGCTCAATTATTTTCTGTGGCGCGACCGCCGTGGCCTGATTGCGTACCTGTTGAGCTTCCTGGTGAACATACTGCTGGTGGTGTTGCTGGCGATGTGGCTGGTCACAGTAATCGCACCGAACGCCTGGCGGTTCCCCTCGATCCTCTCTGACAGCACGTTGTTGGCGGGCCTGCTCTGGCTCAATGGCTTCATGCTGCTCAATCGGCTATTCCAGCGCGGTTGGTTTGTCACCCGTTTTTACGGACTGGGCGAAGGACTGCTGTCGGCCCCCCGGATGGTGTGGAGCAATTTCGTCAATTTCTTCGCCAACCTTCGGGCCTTGCGCCAGGTGATGGAAATGGGCGATTCGCGTCGCGTCGCCTGGGACAAGACCACCCATGAGTTTCCGGCCCTGGCCGAGGCCCAGCGCACCCCGCTGGGACATCGACTGGTGGAAAAAGGCCTGCTTTCTGAAGATCAACTCGAAGCCGCGATCACCAACCCGGTGCGCCGACGCCTGGGTCAGGAGTTGCTGCTGCGCGGGCACATCGACACCACGCAACTGGTGCAGGCCCTGGCCGAGCAACTGGACCTGGAATGGGCGCCACTCAATCCGTTCAAGCTCGACAAACGCCTGATCGACGCGGTGCCGCGCAAAATCGCCACACACTACGGCGTGCTGCCGGTCGGCGAGGAAAACGAAACCCTGGTACTGGCCTCCGAAGGTCCGGTGAGCCAGGTGTCCCTGGGAGCCATCAGCCGTCAACTGAAACGCAAGGTGCGTTGCCGCCTTGCACCGCAAGGCCGGGTGACACTGGGGATCCGCTATTGGTACGCCAGCCCTCGTCAAAGCGAAGAAGTACATCAGATGCTTGAGGTGCTGGAAAAAAATCAGGACGACGAAGACCTGATCGAGCGCGTCAGCCATCACCAGGTGTTGCTGGGCAATCTGTTGCAAGTACGCGGCATGGTGCCGCCAACCCTGTTCAATCAGGCACTGATCGATTTCGATGCGGAAAAAATGTCTTTAGGTGAACACTTGATTGAACGCGGCATGATCACACAGGAAATTCTCGAACAGGCCTTGGTCGATCAGGCGAGTGAGCAGCACGCTGCCTACTGCATTGCCCGGGAGGCCGCATGAAGCCTGTCCATCGCCAGACCCTGATGGCCGGTAGCCTGTTGCTCTGCCTGACCACGCCGGCGTGGGTGCAAGCCGAACCCCTGACCGATTTCGATCAGTTCCGCAGTTACCCCTATATGGACCGCAGTTACCGCGAAGCGAAAAACGGCAACTGGAAGGAAGTCGAACGGCTGATGCGTCACCTGCTGGGTCAAGTACCAGGAAACGATGAAGCACGGGCGCTGCTGGTGCAATCGCTGGTCAAGCAGCAACGCTACGAAGACGCCGTGCAAGCGCTGCAGGATACCCCGGCCAACAGCGAAGCCCTGCTCAACCTGCGCCTGGCCTGGATCGAACAGGATCCGCCAGACAGAAAACAGGTGGAGCAATGGATCGCCTCCAGCAATATCGAGCATCGCGTGCGCCTGTGGCAGGCCTACAGTGCGAGCCTGGCCAAGCGCGGTGGCGCGGCCTCGGCCCATGACTGGCTGGCCCAACTGCCAGCCAAGGGTGATGAGCAAGCGCTGCAACAGGCCCGGGCCAACTGGTCCGAGCAGTTGCACGATTGGGATAGCACCATCAAGGAGCTGGCGCCCCTGGCCGCGAAACAACAACTCGATGCCCAAAGCTGGCAACGCCTGGCCAACGCCTACGTGCAACGCCTCGACGAGCAACCCTTGCAGCAACTGCTGCAAACGGCGCCAAGCGCGGAAGCCGCGCGCAAGACCCGACTGGCCATGGTCGACCGGGCGATTGCCATGGGCCAGGTCCAGCAGGCGCAGCGCTGGATGCAATCGCTGCCGCCCGCCGATCTTGCCGATCCGGCGCAACGCCAGCGCCTGTGGGAACTGGCGCGGCAAACCGGCGACAGCGCCACGGTACAACGCTTGAGTGGTGAGTTGCAGCGGCCGTGCCTGGAGACCGCCGACTGGCTGTCACGTCGTGATCCGCAAGCGGCGCTGACCCAGTTGAAAAGTTGCCAGCCTGATGAAAATCCGCAAGCATGGCTGGTCCTCGCCCAGCGCCTGCAAGCCACCGACCTGCTGCAAGCGACCCGTCTGCCGGAACCCTGGGACACGCAACGCCGCGAACAGCTGCTCGACGTCTGGCGGGATGAAGGCCGCAACGACAAAGTCATGGCCTACCTCGCCAGCCAGCCGCAGACCGCCGACGTGGTCAAGCGTCGCGCTGAACTGCTCCAGGCATCGGATCACGATACCGAAGCGGCGGCATTCTGGGAGCGGCACTACCAGCAGACCGGCAACCTCAACTCGCTGAATCAGGCGACCTACCTGGCGCTCAAAGCCGGCCAGCGGGAACATGCGCAACAGTTGCTCGAAAGCGCCTTCGACCGCCATGGCGGCAAGCTGCCGACGCCCCTGCTGCAACGATTGGCGGGGTTGTATGCCGCATCGACACCAACCGCGGCACAACAGCAACGCATCGTTTCGTTGCTCAACCGCGTCGACCCCGCCACTCGCGGGCAGCTGCTGGCGCAACTGGCGGAAAACGGCCAGTGTGGCGCGGTTCAACAGGCGATTGGCGATCACCCGCAAGTCGCAGGCGACTACCGCGCCCTCGGCCGCTGTGCAATGCCCGAGCGCCCCGGCGAAGCGGTGGTGTACTACCAGACCGCCGAAAAAATGGGTGACCCGAACACTCGCCTGCCACTCGCCTACGCCCTGGAAGCGTCCGGAGACTCGGCCGGTGCCCTGGCCATCTGGCGCAGCATTCCGGACGCCGAACTCAGCGACAATGCCCGCCTCACTGCCAGCCGCGGCGCCCTGAATATCGGCGACACGCAAACGGCCGAACGCTACTGGCAACTAAGCCGTACCCGTGGCGCCAATGAGTGGACGTTGGGCGCGGCGATTGCCGATGCCCGGGGCGATCACGCGCTCGCGCTGCAACGCCAGCGTTCCGCCCTGCAGCTGGTACCGGATGCCGAGCATTACTACGCGGCTTCGGTCACGGCGCAAAAGGCCGGCGACCTGCAGCAAAGTACCGAATGGCTTGCCGAAGCGGTGCGCCGCGAGCCGAACAACCCCCGTTATCGTGCCGACTACGGCGTACGCCTGGCCGGTGCCGAGACCAAGGCAGCACGCGCCAGTTCCATCCCGTACCTGCAACGCGCCACCCAGGACTTCCCGGAAGACTATCGCCTCGGCGAAACACTGGCCTGGCGTTATGACGAGGTCGAAGACAGCGCCTCGGCGCGCAAGGAACTGGAACGCGTGATCGACCTGGAGCAGAACCCGGTGGCCGCCGATGACGAGGATGGCAGCATGGAAGCGCGGCGCTATCGCCAGCGTCGTGCTCACGAAAGCCTGTCCCGTCGCGACTCAGTCACCATCGCCAGTACCTGGTCGCCGGCCGGGATATCGACCAACGACTTCGTGCGCCCTGACCAGAGCACCGGCACGCAGCGACGCTCCAGTTCGCAGAACGTCCAACTGGCCATGTGGGACCACGCATTGGGCGATGAACCCAGCCGCGCCGGCAGCACGCTGTCGGTCTATGGCCGCGTGTTGCTTGGCGGCGTGGGCCGCTCGAGCTATGCCGAATCCCTGGGCACCGGCGTCGGCCTGCGCTACAAGCCCTGGGGCACCGCCAACATCAACTTCTATGGCGAGATCTACAAACAAAGCCAGTTCGATGACCAGGACAACCATGGCCTGAGCCTCGGCCAGATGCTGGTCCCCGACAAGGTATCCGATCAGGCCGAGGATCACCGCGATGATGGCCACACCACCACCGACTACCTGCTGCGGACAACGGCGTCGTTCCTTGATCAGGGTCGATTCCGCAACGATTGGCGGGTCGATGAAAGCGATTGGGAGGAGCGCTTCCTCTACCTCGACGCGGCGTGGTGGACCAAGGCCGGCGACCATCAATGGCTGTCGCGCTTCCAGCAAGGTCACACCTGGAAACTGCCGTTCAACGGCGCACAAACGATCATGCCGTACGGTTTCCTCGAATTCGCCAGCCAGGACCCGAGCAACGACTGGCGCCAGGACCTGCGCACCGGTCTGGGCCTGCGTTGGCAATGGTGGTTCGACGATGACATATACAACGCCTATCGCGCGCACCTGACAGTACGCACCGAGTATCAACAAGCGTTGGGCGGCAATCTGTATGACGGCGGTAACGGCGTGCTGCTGGGCGTGGAGTTGAATTTCTGATGAAGCGACTTCTTTTGACTTTGTGCCTGCTGCTGGGCACCACGGCGACCCATGCCGACGAGCGGATTTTCTATCAACCACTCAATGTCGATGCCAACCTGAGCCAGGCGCAATGGCAGCGGATCTGGCAGGACAGCGCCCGCGAGGGTGTGCACACGGTGATCGTGCAGTGGACGGCCTACGGCGATTCGGACTTCGGCGGCGCCGATGGCTGGCTCGCCGGCAGCCTGAAGCAGGCCCAGGCCCAGGGCCTGAAACTGGTGCTGGGCCTGTACATGGACCCGGCCTATTACCACCGCATCAATGAGCTGGACAGTGCCGGGCTGGCAACGTACTGGCAGACGCAACTGGGGCAGTCGCTGGCCCGGCAGCAGAAGCTGCGCAAGGACTGGAAACTCCCGGTCAGCGGCTGGTATCTGCCCATGGAACTGGATGACCTGCACTTTCTAGCACTGGATCGCCGGCAAAGGTTGCAACGCCAGCTCAAGGACTTTTCCGCCAAACTCGATGCGCCATTGCACATCAGTGTGTTCAACGTCGGCAAACTCGCGCCGCAAGTAAATGGCCAATGGCTAGGAGAATTGGCGAACGCCGGAATCCAGGTGTGGTGGCAGGACGGTGCCGGCACTGGACGCTTGCCACCCTTGATTCGCAATGGCTACGCCAATGCACTGCCCTGCTCCATCGGCATTGTCAGGGAAGCCTTCCGGCAAGTCAGCGCTGCCGGGCAACCCTTCCGTGCCGAAGCGATGGCCCCGCAAACCTCTTCGCCGGGTTGCCACCCGACATCGGTTTTCTCCCTGCGCTACCGCCCCTGGGGCAAGGTGATTCTCGACAACCAGCACAACGGCAAGGTCGGCGATGTACAAAACCATTGAAGAAGAAGTGCTGAAAAAATCGGCGCCGACTGAGCTCAGGGCCGAGTTTCTCCAGCATGAATTCGAACGGCTGCACACCTTTTGCGTGCTGATCTACATCGCCAGTATCGTGGTCTGGATTGCTTACGACCTGATCCTGAGTTTCATCGGCGGGCAGCCATTCACCTGGCGTTCGCTGGTGTTTTTCGGTGTCTTCGCGACTCTCCTCATCACTCTGCTGTTCATCCGCGACGCCCGGCACTTCCAGAAACTCAACCTGCTGTTTGTGCTCACCATTGCCTTCGGCACGCGGCTGCTCATCGAAGGCCTGGGCAACGACCACCAACCGGCCTGGCTGTTGCTGGCGGCCTCGACCACTCTGTTCACGGCTTCGGTGTTGCCGCTGAGCCGCTGGTCATTCTTTGCCGCGCAATGGGTGACCTGGTGGTTTCTCAACCCCTTCTACCACACCGGTATCGAACAGTTTGAACTAGGGGGCGTGATGGCCCTCAGTTACACGACATTTATCGGCGGCCTGACCATCTACAGCTTCCTGACACTGCGCAAGGCCAAGCTCTACAACTTCATAATGTCCAAGCTGCTGCTGGACCAGGCCTACATCGACACGCTCACCGAAATCCCCAATCGCCGTTCGTTCATGACACGCGCCAACCTGCAATTGAACAACGTGCCGCGGGAAACCGACCACTACCTGGCGATGATCGACATCGACAACTTCAAGAAGGTTAACGACGTCTACGGCCACGACATTGGCGATGAGGTGCTCAAGCGCATTGCGCAGGACATCAAGTCGGTGATGGCTCACTACGAATATGCGCGATTGGGTGGCGAGGAGTTCGCGATTTACCTGGCCGGGGTTCGCCGCGAAGACGTCGAGACGCTGGCCGGTGAACTGTGTCGGGTGGTGCGCGAGCAACCCACTCGACACCCGGTGACCATCAGCATCGGCCTGGCCCGGGTACTCGACGGGGACACACTGAACCAGGCGCTGATCAAGGCCGATGCGGCCTTGTATGAGTCAAAACATACCGGGAAAGATCGGTATACTTTTCATCAATAAAGTTATCTATCCCACCCGCTGCACAGTGCGCCCTCATTGGTAACCGAGCGAGGCGCACCATCTAGAAACGATAAGTTTAAACCCTACAAACCTGATTGCCACTGTCAACTATGACAGTAGACGCTTCGGAGTATGCGAGGAAATACTGGCACGTATCTCACTTTCGACTCCAAAGGAATCAGACATGAATACGGCGAAAACTTTGTTTTTTTGCGCGACGCTGGGAATGGGTTTAACAGGTTGTAACGTTGATCCGGACGCGACTGTTTCCACGGTCAGTGAAGAGTGCAGCAGCTTGGTCAATGGAAAGTACATCGGCCAGAATGGCCCTGAAGTTTGTGTCACGACACCGCTTTCAAAAAGTGCCACCTCCATCTCGGGCACTATCGTTGGGGCCACGACTACTGGCCCGTTCATGGTAACGGCGGTAACCAGTGATGGCGCCATTTTGAAGCAGGTTTCCACGCTGGCCAACGATAACTTCACGATGTCTCAATTGAATCTTCAGAACCTGCCAGGCAAGGGTATTTCATTTTCGGTGTTTGTAAACGGTATCAGCTCACCGCCCACCAAACTGGTAGTCGGCCAGGAGCCACCGTCAAAATGTTCCCTGGGAACTCCAAACTTTCCGTTATGTGGCACTTATCCCGGCGCGATCTTTTTTCCAATCAAAACCTCCATTACCACCATTTTCTCTGTTTCACCTGGGGAATATTATACTGGGGCTACCTTGCACCCGCTTCTCGTGGGTTTAGATACAACTCGCTGGAAGACAGACCGTTACATCAGCTTTTTACAAAGCGTTCCTGATTACATAAAGCCGGGACATGAGCAGACCGTTATTGCGACTATCGATAACACTGAGTCTTTTGCCTACCCAGTCACTCAAACTGTTTTGCCCGCTCAACAGTAAAAATCCCACGAACAATGTGTTCACCGTCGGGCGCACGCAGGGCCGGTACGCCGATGCGCAATCCGGTTCCTGTGTCACGATGATCTAGTGCTTGAATGACGTCATCACCCGCTCGGCATTTTCATCGCAGCTCATGCCTTCGGGCCGGGCCTGGATGGTGTCGATCCAGCCCAGCAACTGCGCCTTGCTATGGGCCAGGTGCCGTTGCATCTCTTCGATCTGCTCGATCTTGCGGTGCAGGCCGGCCATCAACTCATCATGCTTGAACGCGCCCGTCACATTATCCGGCAGTAATTGTCTGAGTTCTTCCAGGCTGAAACCCGCTTGCTGCGCGCACTGGATGATTTGCAGGGTTTGCAGCGCCTGTTGCGAGTAACGTCGATAACCGTTGGATGAGCGCTCGACCTGGCGGATCAACCCCTGAGACTCGTAAAAACGAATTCGCGATGCGGTCAACCCGCTCAACTGCGCCAATTCACCAATCTTCATTGCGACCTCGTTTACCTGCTTGACATTAAAGTTAACTTTAAGCTTAGCCTCTGCTCATCACTACGAGGAGTCAAGCATGTCGCCCTTTCAAGCGTTGAATTTGCCCAACGGCCAGACCATCGGCAATCGCATTGCCAAAGCCGCGATGGAAGAGAACCTCGCCAATACCGAGCAAGTGCCCGATGAAGCGCTGTTTCGCCTGTATCAGGCCTGGGCCGAGGGCGAGGCCGGCTTGTTGCTGACCGGTAATGTGATGATCGACCGCCGCGCCATGACCGGCCCCGGTGGTGTAGCACTGGAAGACGAGCGCCACCTGGAGCGCTTCCGCCAGTGGGCTAGCGTCGGCCGGGCCGGCGGTGCGCACTTCTGGGTGCAGCTCAACCACCCTGGCCGCCAGACCATGGCCAACCTCGGCCAGCAAGCCCTGGCACCGTCGGCGGTTGCGCTGGATCTGGGCCAATTCTCGAAGATGTTCGCCGAACCCAAGCCCATGACCGAGGACGACATCCAAGAGGTGATCCGACGCTTCGCCAGCAGCGCCGCACTGGCCGAGAAAGCCGGTTTTACCGGTGTGCAGATCCACGCCGCCCACGGCTACCTGCTCAGCCAGTTCCTTTCGCCGCTCACCAATCGGCGCACCGATCAGTGGGGTGGCTCCCTGGAAAACCGTGCGCGCCTGCTGTTGTCCGTTGTCGAGGCAGTTCGCCAGGCGGTGTCGCCGCAATTTTGCGTGTCGGTAAAACTCAATTCGGCGGATTTCCAGCGCGGTGGTTTCGATGCCGAGGATGCGCGGCAAGTGATCCAGTGGCTGAACGAACAAGCGATCGACCTGCTGGAACTCTCCGGCGGCAGTTACGAGGCACCGGCCATGCAAGGCGAAGCGCGCGACGGCCGGACCCTGGCACGGGAGGCGTACTTTCTGGAAATGGCCGGTGAACTGGCCAGCGTGGCGCGCATGCCCGTGATGGTGACTGGCGGGATCCGCCGTTTGGCGATCGTCGAACACGTGCTCGACAGCGGCCTTGCCATGGCCGGCATCGGCACCGCGCTGGCCGTTGAGCCGCACTTGGTCAAGCACTGGCGCGAAGGCCAGGACAGCCATCCGCAACTGCCGCCAATCCGCTGGAAGCGCAAGCCCCTGGTGGCGCTGGCGAGCATGGCGGTGGTCAAGTTCCAGCTGCATCGCTTGAGCCGTGGGCGCAAAACCCGACCTGAAGTCTCGGCGCTATGGGCGTTGATTCTCGACCGGTTATACATTGGCAAGCGCACCCGGCAGTATCGGCAGGCGATGGGTAAGTGATCCGAAATGGATGGTGACTGACCCACCGCTTTCGCGAGCAAGCCCGCTCCCACAGGGGAACGCATTCCAAATGTGGGAGCGGGCTTGCTCGCGAAGAGGCCAGTCCAGGCACGACAGATCTCAGCCAGGAAGCAGCTCGTCAATGTGCCGATACTCGGCCTGCAACTGCGCCGCCAACACCCTGCTGCGCCCAAGCCGGATCGGCCCGCGCTCGATGTCGATCAACAGCCCCGGGCACTCCAGCACGGGCAACAACGACCAGTCCTTGAGCCGGCCATCGGTCACCAGCAGCAACCGCTGTTGCTCCGCCGGAAAACGCTTTTGCCGTGCGGCGAGCCATCGACCGGCTTCGCCCAATGCCGCCAGCAACGGCGTACCACCACCGGCACCAAGACCCTCGAGCCACTGGCGCAACCCGGTCGAGGCCTTCAATCCCTGCACCTGCCACTTCGGTACTGCACCGCTGGCCGTGAGCAAAGCCAGTCGGGCGCGCTGGCGATAGGCATCGTCGAACAGCTGTGCCAGCAATCCCTTGGCATCGCTCAATGCCTGATGACGGCGGGTCGATGCGGAGGCATCAACGATCACCAGCCACAGTTCATGGGGCGAGCGAGTGCGCAGGTGAAACAACAGGTCTTCGCACTGACGCGGTCGGCCATTGAGCAATGTGCCAGGCCAGTTGACCGAGCCGTTGGGGGCTGCATGACGCTTGCCCTGTTTGCCGTGGTCCAGCCGCCCGGCCCGGGGTCTGGCATTCGCCCCCGCGTCGCGGCGAAGGCGAATGCCTAGGGCTTTTTTGGCCAGCTCGGCACTTCACGTCGTGCGCCGACCGCCAGCGCCTGGGCAGGCAACTCGCCCCACTGGCCCTGCCCTTCGCTCGGGTTGGTGTTCTGCGGCGCCGAGGGTTGCGCAGCCTGGGATGGCTGAGGCGCCGGCGGTGAATGCTCGCGACGACGATGGCGCAAGGCAAACTCGGCCACGGCGTCGATATCTTCCTCGGCGATGGCGTTCGCCCCACGCCAGGCGGCGTGCGCCCGGGCGGCGCGCAGCCAGACCAGGTCGGCGCGCAAACCATCGACGCCGGCGGCAAAGCAGCGCTCGGTGATGTGCGCCAGCGCCTGATCGTCGAGGGCAATGTTTGTCAGCGCGTTGCGTGCGTTCTGGCAACGTTCGCGCAAAGACGCCTGCGCGGACTCCCATTCGGCGCAGAAACCTTGCGGATCGCTGTCGAAATCCAGGCGACGGCGGATGATCTGACCGCGCTCGACCGGCGCGGTGTGGCCACCAAGGGCGACATTCAAGCCGAAACGGTCCAGCAATTGCGGACGCAGTTCGCCCTCTTCCGGGTTCATGGTGCCAATCAGCACGAACTTCGCCGAATGCCGATGGGAAATACCGTCACGCTCCACCAGATTGGTGCCGCTGGCGGCCACATCGAGCAGCAGGTCAACGAGGTGATCGGGCAACAGGTTGACCTCGTCGACGTAGAGCACGCCACCGTCAGCCTTGGCCAATACACCGGGGGAAAACTGTGCGCGACCTTCGCCCAGCGCCGCATCGAGATCGAGGGTGCCGACCAGGCGTTCCTCGGTGGCGCCCAGCGGCAAGGTGACGAACTGACCGCTGGCCAGCAGGTCCGCCAGACCACGGGCCAGGGTCGACTTGGCCATGCCCCGCGGGCCTTCGATCAGCACGCCGCCGATTTTCGGGTCGATGGCGGTCAGGTACAGGGCCAGCTTCAAATCGTCGGCGCCGACCACGGCGGAGAGCGGGAAATGCGGGGTGTCGGTCATTGTTTTATCTCGGTCATGGTCGGTGATCTCACTGGCGCCCCAATCCCTGTGGGAGCGAGCTTGCTCGCGATGGCAATTGTTCAGTCGAAAAAAATGTTGCCTGATAGACCGCTATCGCGAGCAAGCTCGCTCCCACAGGTTTAAGCGTGTTAGCCGTCTTCTTCTATATCCAGCAACAGATTTTCCAGCGCCTCGCGGTACTCGCCGGGCTCCTTCCACATCCCCCGTTGTTGCGCCTCGAGCATGCGCTCGGTCATGTCGCGCAAGGCATGGGGGTTGTGTTCACGGACAAAATCCCGGGTGTCCGGGTCGAGCAAGTAGGCATCGGCCAGCAACGCGTACTGGTGATCGTCGATCAACTGCGTCGTGGCATCGAAGGCGAACAGGTTGTCGACCGTCGCGGCCATCTCGAAGGCACCTTTGTAGCCGTGACGCTTGACGCCTTCGAGCCACTTCGGATTGGCCGCCCGGGAGCGGATCACCCGGTTCAGCTCTTCCTTCAGGGTGCGAATCTTCGGCAGGTCCGGCTGGCTGTGGTCGCCATAATAGCTGGCCGCCGCCTCGCCTTTCAGGCTTTCCACCGCCGCGAGCATGCCGCCCTGGAACTGGTAGTAATCGTTGGAGTCGAGCAGATCGTGCTCGCGGTTATCCTGGTTTTGCAGCACCGCCTGTACCTGGCTCAGGCGCTGGCTGAACTGTTCGCGGGCGGCGGTGCCTTCGTCGGACCCGCCGTAAGCGTAGCCGCCCCAGTTGAGGTAGACCTCGGCCAGGTCCTCGCGGCTCTGCCACAGGCGACCGTCGATGGCGCCCTGCACTCCCGCGCCGTAGGCACCGGGTTTGGCCCCGAAAATCCGCCAGCCGGCCTGACGCCGCGCAGCCACTTCATCGAGCCCTGACTGCAGCAAGGCTGCGCGTTCGGCGCGTACCTTGGCCGCCAACGGGTTGAGGTCATCCGGCTCATCGAGGTCGGCCACCGCTTGCACCGCCGCGTCGAACAAGCGAATCAGATTGGCAAAGGCATCGCGGAAGAAACCGGACACGCGCAAGGTCACGTCCACCCGCGGACGGTCGAGCAAACTCAACGGCAGAATCTCGAAATCATCGACCCGCTGGCTGCCGGTGGCCCACACCGGACGCACCCCCATCAGCGCCATGGCCTGGGCGATGTCATCGCCGCCGGTGCGCATGGTCGCGGTGCCCCACACCGACAAACCGAGCTGGCGCAAATGATCGCCATGGTCTTGCAGGTGCCGTTCGAGGATCAGGTTGGCCGACTGGAACCCGATACGCCACGCCGTGGTGGTCGGCAGGTTGCGCACGTCCACCGAATAGAAGTTGCGACCGGTGGGCAGCACGTCCAGGCGACCACGACTCGGCGCGCCGCTGGGACCGGCCGGGACGAAGCGACCGCTCAGGGCATCGAGCAATCCGCGCATTTCCGCCGGACCGCAGGCGTCCAGACGCGGGGCGACCACCTCACGCAGGTTGTCGATGATGGCTTGCACTTCAGTCCAGCCCGCCTTTTGTGGGAGCGGGCTTGTCTCCGGGCGGTGTTCCGACGAATCGGTTGAGCATTCAACATTGATGTCGATTGAGCCACCGCTTTCGCGAGCAAGCCCGCTCCCACAGGGGCTATTCAAAACGTCCGAGATCAGTCGTGTGGCGAATAGCTCGAGGCGTTCGCGGGTATCACCCGCCGTACGCCAGGTCTCTTCGCTGATACCCACAAGAACCTCGGGGCGCGGCCCAGTCCACGGCTCGGCCAAGGCGCAATCCAGTGGATCGAACCCCAGCCCGAAGGCCTTGGCCAGTGCCCGCAGCAGACTCGACTGCGCGCCCCGACCATCGCCCCGTGGAATGCGCAACAACGCCAGCAAGGTGTCGATACGCAAACGCCCGGTGGGCGATTCGCCGAACACATGCAGGCCGTCGCGGATCTGCGACTCCTTCAAGTCGCACAGGTAAGTGTCGAGTCGCGGCAACCAGATCGCCGCGTCGGCATCGCTGTCGAGTTGTTCGTCCAGTTGCAGTTCACGGTCGATGTGGGTGTCGCGCACCAGTTGCAGGATGTCGCGCTGCAACTCTCGGGCACGACGCGGATCGAGCAACTGCGCTTCGTAATACTCGTCGGCCAACAGCTCAAGGTTGCGCAGCGGGCCGTAGGTTTCGGCGCGGGTCAGCGGTGGCATCAGGTGATCGATGATCACGGCCTGGGTGCGCCGCTTGGCTTGGGCGCCCTCGCCCGGGTCGTTGACGATGAACGGATAGATGTTCGGCAGCGGCCCGAGCAACGCATCTGGCCAGCAATGTTCCGACAGCCCGACGCCCTTGCCCGGCAGCCATTCAAGGTTGCCGTGCTTGCCGACGTGGATCACACCGTGGGCGCCATAGGTGTTGCGCAACCAGAAGTAGAACGCCAGGTAGCCATGGGGCGGCACCAGGTCCGGGTCGTGATACACCGCGCTCGGGTCGACCTGATAACCCCGGGCCGGCTGAATGCCGACGAAGGTCAGGCCAAAACGCAGGCCGGCGATCATCATCCGTCCGCTGCGGCACATCGGGTCGCTTTCCGGTGCGCCCCAACGTTCGAGCACCGCCGCACGGTTGGCGTCGGGCAGTGCGTTGAACATCGCCAGATAGTCATCCATTCCCAGGCTTTGCTGGCACGGACGCAGGTCGAGGGTCTCGAGATCGTTGCTGACGCCGCCCAGCAACTGCTGGATCAGCGCGGTGCCACTGTCGGGCAATTGGGCCGGTAACGGATAACCTTCGGCATGCAGCGCCCGCAGGATATTCAGCGCGGCGGCCGGGGTGTCGAGACCGACGCCATTACCGATGCGACCATCGCGGGTCGGGTAATTGGCGAGAATCAAGGCAATGCGTTTTTCCGCATTAGGTACCCGTCCCAGATCGACCCAGCGCCGCGCCAGCTCGGCCACGAAATCCATGCGCTCCGGTTGTGGCCGGTAGCAAACAACATCCGACTGGCTGCGCTCACTGCGCCATGCCAGGTCCTTGAAACTGATCGGGCGGCTGATGATGCGTCCATCCAGCTCAGGCAACGCGATATGCATCGCCAGATCACGAGGGCCAAGTCCCTGTTCGCTGGCGCGCCAACCGGGCTCGTTGTCCTGGGCGCAAATCGCCTGGATCACCGCAATATTGCGGCGAAACGGGCGCAGATGGGGTGCTTCGGGGCTGGACTGGGCGAAACCCGTGGTGTTCAGGATCACCGAGACGCTGGCCTCATCCAGCCAGTCCTCGACCACGCCAAGGCAACCAGGCTCTTTCAGGCTGGCCAGCGCGATCGGCAACGGATTCAACCCCGCCGCCTGCAAGCGCTGGCAAAAAACATCAATGAAAGCGGTGTTCGCCGCCTGCAAATGCGATCGGTAAAACAGCACCGCCGCCACCGGTTGATCGGTGTGCCAGTCGGCTTGCCAGTCGCTCAGTGCAGCGTGGTGTTTGTGCGGATGGTAGATCGCCGTGCGCGGCAGGGTTTGCGGCTCGCCCCAGGTGTAATCACGGGCCAGCCAGCGGTTGGCCAGGCAGCGGAAGAAATCCAGGGCGTTGCCCATGCCGCCCTGGCGCAGAAACTGCCAGAGCCGGTCGCGATCCTCAGCACCGACGGTGCTCAGGTCACTGAGCTCCGGGTCCGGACGATCATCACCCGGCACCAGAATCACCTGCACACCACGCTGCGACAGTTCGACCAGGCGCTCGATGCCGTAACGCCAATAGGCGATGCCGCCGTGCAGCGAAATCAGGATCACCCTGGCGTGACGCAGCACTTCATCGACGTACAAATCGACCGAGGCATGGTTCTGCACCTGCATCGGGTTGGCCAAGCGTACGCTCGGGTAATCGTCGGGCAACTGCTGCGCCGCTTCGGCGAGCAGCGCCAGGCTGGAATCGCCGCTGCACAGGACCACCAGTTCGGCGGGGGTTTGTCCGAGGTCGGCAATGTTGTCATCCGACACGAAACCGCCGGGCTGGGTCCTGAGCAGGTGCATGGGCTTACACGCTGAGCGCGGCGCGCAATTGCGCTTGGAGAACAGCGGCGTCCAGTTCCTGGCCGATCAGCACCAGGCGGGTGACGCGCGCTTCTTCAGCACCCCACTGGCGGTCGAAATGCTTGTCGAAACGCGTGCCCACGCCCTGGATCAGCAGGCGCATCGGCTTGTTCGGAATCGCCGCAAAACCCTTGACCCGCAGGATGCCGTGCTGGACCACCAACTGGGTCAGCGCGTCCAGCAGCAGGCTTTCGTCGGCTTGCGGCAGTTCGATGGAGATCGAATCGAAGGCGTCGTGATCGTGGTCATCATGATCGTCGTCGCCATCGTGATGATGGTCGTGGTGACTGTGACGGCTGTCGATGTGTTCTTCGGAGCCGGCACCCAGGCCGATCAGCACGTCCAGCGGCAGGCGACCACTGCTGGCTTCGATGATTTTCACCGCCGGCGGCAATTCCTCGGCGACTTCCAGGCGCACGCGGGCCAGGTCCGCCGGGTTGATCAGGTCGGCTTTGTTGAGGATCACCAGGTCAGCACTTGCCAGTTGGTCGGCGAACAGTTCGTGCAGCGGCGATTCGTGGTCCAGGTTCGGGTCGAGCTTGCGCTGGGCGTCGACCTGATCCGGGAACGCGGCGAAGGTGCCGGCGGCCACGGCCGGGCTGTCGACCACGGTGATCACTGCATCCACCGTGCAGGCACTGCGGATTTCCGGCCACTGGAAGGCCTGCACCAGCGGCTTTGGCAGCGCCAGACCGGACGTTTCGATGAGAATGTGGTCCAGATCGCCGCGACGGGCCACCAGTTCGCGCATCACCGGGAAGAATTCTTCCTGGACGGTGCAGCACAGGCAGCCGTTGGCCAGCTCATAGACACGGCCGTTGGCTTCTTCTTCGGTGCAACCGATGGAGCACTGCTTGAGGATTTCACCGTCGATGCCCAGCTCGCCAAATTCGTTGACGATCACCGCGATGCGGCGACCCTGGGCGTTATCGAGCATGTGCCGCAGCAGCGTGGTCTTGCCCGAGCCGAGAAAGCCGGTAACGATGGTGACGGGGAGTTTGGCCAGTGTTTTCATCGGATGCCCTATGGCTAATGTGGCGGGCATACGGGACGACGACCGGCAACGCGGACACGCGTGCCTGAAGAGTTCGCCACCGGATCACCCCGCCCGGTTGAAAGTGAGAATCTGTGACGAGGCAGGTCTCCTGGCTGACGGTGTGCCGGCCTTGAGCCTGGCATTCGCTGCGCCTTCCCGCCGGCCTCATGGATTGAGCCTGCAGTGGCGTGGCAACGAACATCACCGTTCACAGTTGCGGGGGCAGCCGCGGCATCGACCGCGTTCCCTTCTTAGCTTCGGCAAATGCCGAAGAACCTCGAAAGCGCAAGGCTACGCATGGTGGGAAGACCGGTCAATCACTGTAGGAGCTGCCGAAGGCTGCGATCCTTTGATTTCCCTTTTAAAAACAAGATCAAAAGATCGTCCGAACGCGGCCCGAGCCTTCGGCAGCTCCTACAAAGAGCCGAGCATCATTCAGTCTCAAGTGAGAACCCTTGCCAATTGACGCCCAACCCCCGCCCATGCTCTCCTACACGCCTTGTTACGGGTGCCCTTCACAGGGTGAAACGGGAAACCGGTGAATCATGTGCTTTACTCTTAAGCCATGTCAGTCCGGTGCTGCCCCCGCAACGGTAAGCGAGCGAAGCGTCAGATCCACTGTGCCACTGCGGCATGGGAAGGTGACGTTTTCAGGTTCAGGCGCAAGCCTTCGCCCCTCGTGAGCCCGGAGACCGGCCCGCAACACAAAGTGACCAGTACGGTCACTGAACCAACAAACCCGCGGTGGGCGGGCGCTGTTCGAAACCTTGCGCGCCTGGTCGCGCGGGTTTTTGCATGCGCTCTTATTCCCCGCTGACAGACCAGAGGGAAACGCCATGTCGATCATCAGCAGCGCCGAACACACAGCCGCGAGCACCACCTCAACCCTGACCCAACGTCTGACCGTTGCCGTCTGCGCGTCGATCCTGGGCGCGTGCCTTGTGTATTTTGCCGGTTTCTCGCACATCGAAGCGGTGCACAATGCCGCCCACGATACCCGCCACAGCTCCGCGTTTCCGTGCCATTGAGAGCTGTCGACATGATCAAGCGTATTGCGCAAACCGCAGGTTTCACCGGGTTGCTGGCCGCCCTGTTGCTGACGCTGCTGCAAAGCTTCTGGGTCGCCCCGCTGATTTTGCAGGCCGAGACCTACGAAAAATCCGAACCGGCCGCTGTTGAAGTGCATGAACACGCCGACGGTGCGATGGCTGCCCACACCCACGATGCACAAGCCTGGGAGCCGGAAGATGGCTGGCAGCGCGTGCTGTCGACCACCGGTGGCAACCTGGTGGTGGCCGTCGGTTTCGCCCTGATGCTGGCCGGTCTGTACACCTTGCGTGCGCCGACCAAAACCTCGCAGGGCCTGCTCTGGGGCCTGGCCGGTTACGCGACCTTCGTGCTCGCGCCGACCCTCGGCCTGCCGCCTGAATTGCCAGGCACTGCCGCGGCCGACCTGGCACAACGGCAACTGTGGTGGATCGGTACCGCCGCCTCCACCGCCGTCGGTATCGCGCTGATCGTGTTCAGCCGTCACTGGCTGATGAAAGTCCTCGGTGCGGCGATCCTCGCCGTTCCCCATGTGATTGGCGCACCGCAACCGCAAGTGCATTCGATGCTCGCTCCAGAGGCGCTGGAAACCCAGTTCAAAATCGCTTCGCAACTGACCAACGTGGCGTTCTGGCTGGCCCTGGGCCTGATCAGCGCCTGGTTGTTCCGTCGCAAAAGCGATGGTCAATACCACGCATGACGGATATCAGCACAGCGCCGACCCTGGTGGTCGGCCTGGGCTGCCAGCGAGGCTGCCCTGTCAGCACGTTGCGAGCGCTGCTCGACCAGGCGTTGGCCGCGCATCAAATTCCCCTGCATGCAATCAAGGCACTGGCCAGCATCGATTTGAAGCGCGACGAACCTGCGCTGATCGAACTGGCTCAGCAGCTTGGCCTGGAACTGATGTATTTCAGCAGTGAACAACTGGCCGCTTATGAACCGCAACTCAGTCATCAATCGCAAATAGCCTTTGAACGCACCGGTTGCTACGGCGTGGCGGAAAGCGCCGCCCTGGCGCTGGCGGAACAATTGGCCCAGGCCCCGGCAAAGCTGCTGATTCCACGACAAAAATATGCCCAGGCAACCCTGGCATTGGCTGGCGCTGCGTAAAAAACCGATAATCCCCGCCTTTGATCATGAACATTCTTCATCTGAAGCCCTGTTCAGCCCCTTTTTTTCCCCACAGGAACCGACGATGACCGTCTACTTCATTGGCGCAGGTCCCGGCGACCCCGAACTGATTACCGTCAAGGGCCAGCGGCTGATTCGCAGCTGTCCGGTGATCATTTATGCCGGCTCCCTGGTGCCTGCCGCCGTGCTGGAAGGTCACTGTGCCGAACAGGTGGTCAACAGCGCCGAACTGCACCTGGAACAGATCATCGACCTGATCAAGAGCGCCCACGCCAAGGGCCAGGATGTGGCCCGGGTGCACTCCGGCGATCCGAGCCTGTATGGCGCCATTGGCGAGCAGATTCGCTATCTGCGTGAGCTGGGCATTGCGTTCGAAATCGTCCCTGGCGTGACGGCCACAGCCGCTTGCGCTGCGCTCTTGGGCGCGGAACTGACGCTGCCGGACATTTCGCAAAGCGTGATCCTGACGCGTTACGCCGACAAAACCGCCATGCCTCCCGGAGAGGAATTCTCCAGCCTGGCGCAGCACGGCGCGACCATGGCGATTCACTTGGGGGTCAATCACCTGGCGAAGATCGTTGAGGAACTGCTGCCCCATTACGGCGCCGATTGCCCGATTGCAGTGGTTCACCGCGCGAGCTGGCCGGATCAGGATTGGGTGGTGGGCACGCTTGAGGATATTGCCGGGAAAGTTGAAGCCAAGGGCTTTCGCCGTACGGCGTTGATTCTGGTGGGACGGGTGCTGGGCAGTGACCACTTCAGCGAGTCGTCGCTGTATCGCGCGGGGCATGCGCATCTCTACCGCCCTTAAAATCAAAAGATCGCAGCCTTCGGCAGCTCCTACAACAGAATGCGTACACCTGTAGGAGCTGCCGAAGGCTGCGGTCTTTTATGCCGCAGCGAACACCTTACTTAGTAGTAGGCGTTTTCTTTCTGCGTGTGGTCGGTCACGTCGCGAACACCCTTGAGCTCAGGGATGCGCTCGAGCAAAGTGCGCTCGATGCCTTCCTTCAGCGTCACATCGGCCTGGCCGCAGCCCTGGCAACCACCGCCGAACTGCAGGACGGCGATGCCGTCTTCGACCACGTCGATCAGGCTGACCTGACCGCCGTGGCTGGCGAGCCCGGGGTTGATCTCGGTTTGCAGGTAGTAGTTGATGCGCTCGTTGACCGGGCTGTCGGCGTTGACCATCGGTACCTTGGCGTTTGGCGCCTTGATGGTCAGCTGGCCGCCCATGCGGTCGGTGGCGTAGTCGACAACGGCATCGTCCAGGAAAGCTTCGCTGAAGTGGTCGATGTACGCGGTGAAGCTTTTGAGCCCCAGCGCGGTGTCTTCGGGTTTTTCTTCGCCCGGCTTGCAGTAGGCAATGCAGGTTTCGGCGTACTGGGTGCCAGGCTGGGTGATGAAGACGCGAATGCCGATGCCCGGGGTGTTCTGCTTGGAGAGCAGATCAGCCAGGTAATCGTGGGCGGCGTCAGTGATGGTAATAGCGGTCATGGAAACTCCTCGCAGGCTTGGGCGCAGTTTACGCCAATCAACGCGCCGGACAAAGTCCTAGTATTTTTGTCGGGAAAAGATCCCGATGATCTCTCCCTGTAGGAGCTGCCGCAGGCTGCGATCTCTTGATTTGTTTTTTAGATCAAAAGATCGCAGCCTGCGGCAGCTCCTACAGGAGGGCCCAGTGGTTCAAAGGTTCTCGTAGCGGTTCATGTCCAGCACGCCCTCTTCCACCGGATCGTTTTCCTGGATGTAGCGGCTCAGATCATGGAAATAGAACCAGAATTGCGGATGACTGCGACGTACTCCCCAACGTTCGACGATTTTCTCGAAGCTGTCGGTGTCCTTGGCGCGTTCCATCGCATCCACAAACGCCGGCACTTGCCCGGCCGGGATGTTGAACATGAAGTTCGGGTAGCTGCTGAGCACACCCGGG
The DNA here is from genome assembly GCF_047345015.1 of Pseudomonas monachiensis. Lineage (NCBI taxonomy): Bacteria > Pseudomonadati > Pseudomonadota > Gammaproteobacteria > Pseudomonadales > Pseudomonadaceae > Pseudomonas > Pseudomonas monachiensis. The sequence continues at coordinate 2,648,198 of NZ_CP178857.1, read as the reverse complement.
AAAATCGTCAGGGTGTCGAGCCCCGGTTGGTAACGCAGTGATTCACCGAGCAAAAACGCCACGTTGCTATGGGCACGGTTACGCAGCAGGCTGTAGACCTCACGCTTGCCGCTGCTGGTTTCGATACGCAGCATAGTGGCTTCCGGCAACAGGTCGATGACCTTCAGCCCCGCAGCCGGACGCGAAGTCAGGCGACTGAGCGCCTGCTCGGCACTTTGCAGGTCCGGGTCGATGTTCGGCCGTGAACAATAGGCGCCGTCGCAGCGATTGATCGGGTCGGGCCTGGCATTAAGGTCGCCGTATCGGGCCAGCAGCTGATTGGCAAAGTCACGCTTGGGATCAGCCGGGTTCAGCTTCAGCGCGGTCGGCTTGTCGTCATCGATGGTCTCGTAGTCGAGCCACATCTTGAATTTGCCACTGTTTTGATACCAGTCGTCCAGGTAGTCATCCCGGGAATCGGCGGGCATCAGGCGCAGGAAATTCTGCTCGGCGCCGTTGCGGATCAGGTCGAAATACAAGCGCGTCTGGGCCTGGTGGGACAGGTTGCCGAACACATCGAAGTTCACCGCCAATTGATAGTAGGTGCGTTCCAGCAGCGGATAGTCGAACAGCCATACGGTTTGCGGCACCTCGCCGATCAGACCCTTGGTCACTGAAGCACTGTCGAAATGGCGGAAGATACTCAGCAACGCATTGTCGTTGCCGGCCCAGAGGGTCGACCAGCTTGGCGCGGGCTCATCGGCGTAGCTGTCCCGGCGCAAGGCTTCGTATTCATTTCGCTTGTCACGGTAGTCGTGCCACAGGCTGAGGACGCTGCCGACATCATCGTTCTGCCCCGGCATGGCCAGCAACGGCGTGGCTTGCCCGCGATAATTCGGATCGGTGACATACAGGTCGTGCTCGGGCGCCTGGAACAGCGCCCAGAAATTATCGCGGATCACGTCCGTGGCGATCTGACCGCGACACACTGGCCCACGGATAAAGGTGCGCACGAAGTACTCGGCGTTATCGAGCATGAACTGATAGCGCGCCTGGGCCGGAATCGCTTCGAAGGTGGCAAACGGGTTGGCCCGGCTCTGCGGTCCATAGCCCGGCAATGCGTCGACCTGCCAGTTGCCGCTGTAGAACAGGCTCTTGACCCGCGCCAGTTTCGCCGGACTCAGCGCATAGGTGATGTGGGTCTTGTGCACGATCACGCCCTGCACCGGCCACAAGCGATAGTAGAACTGCGTGCCCGGATCATCGTTCGGGCGACGGGTGTTGATCAGGTCAATCGGCTGGCCGGTCGGGGTGCGCGAACGCACCCACTGGAAGAAATGCCCAGGCTCGCCGTCCTTGAAGTAGAGATGGGCGAGGAACCAGTGCTCGAACAGCCAGCGCCCCACCAGGCTTTCCCGGGCGCCCGGCGCATTGAGCAGGTTTTCCCATTGCACCACCTGCAAGGCTTCCCTGGCGCTGGGCGCCAGCGCCAGCTGATCGATCGGCGCGCCTGCCGCCAGCCAGCGCTGCAGCGTCTGGTACTGCTGGTCGGTCAGGCCGGTCACTGCCAGCGGCATGCCCTCTTTTGGATGCCTGGCGGCGTAGCCGTCGAACTCCCCGGGCATGGCACACATGTCTTCCCGATTCAGGCCCAGGACGATGTCTTCCGGCAACTTCGCGTTGGGTTGCAACGGAGTCTTGTGGCCAAGCTCCAGCATCCGCGCCATCAGTGCAGCCTGGCTGCCCTGGGTATCGAGTACCGAATAAAAGCCCTTTTGCTGCCAGGCCTGTTTGCCGGAAGCGTCATAGAACAGTCGGGTCGGTGCAACCGCCTGACGACGGTCACCGTCGTAGACCGGGACTTTGGTTGCGCCACGTGCCGCGCCCTCACCGCTGCCCAGGTTGAGCTGACAGGCGGCGTCGTAGCAGGCGTGGCAGGCCACGCACTTTTCAGTGAAGATCGGTTGAATGTCACGGCTATAGGAAATAGCAGGTGAAATGGCAGTGGGAATCACCGGGCCTTGCGCCAGAGCGCCCCAGCTTAAACACAACAACAATGTGCCGATGACGAAGCGATACGACATGTCCCTGGTCCTGAATCCTGAAAAAACGCCGCGATTCTACCGGTCTGTCATCCTTACCAACATGAACGATATTCATGCAAATTCGAGTCATGCTCCAAAAGCGCACAGGTTTGCTATCATCCCGGCCCTTCGTCATGGCCTTACCGAGTAGTCCAAATGTCCGATCGCAGCGTTCGCCTTCAAGCTCTCAAGCACGCCCTCAAAGAGCGCATCCTGATTCTCGATGGCGGTATGGGCACGATGATCCAGAGCTACAAGCTCGAAGAGCAGGATTACCGTGGCAAACGCTTTGCTGACTGGCCAAGCGATGTCAAAGGCAACAACGACCTGTTGGTACTGACTCGCCCGGATGTGATTGGCGGCATTGAAAAAGCCTACCTGGACGCCGGCGCCGACATTCTCGAAACCAACACCTTCAACGCCACCCAGATCTCCCTCGCCGACTACGGCATGCAAGGCCTGGCGTATGAATTAAACGTAGAAGGCGCGCGCCTGGCGCGCAAGGTCGCCGACGCCAAGACCCTGGAAACCCCGGACAAGCCGCGCTTCGTTGCCGGCGTGCTCGGTCCTACAAGTCGCACCTGCTCGTTGTCCCCGGACGTGAACAACCCCGGCTACCGCAACGTGACCTTCGATGAACTGGTGGAAAACTACACCGAGTCCACCAAGGGCCTGATCGAAGGCGGCGCCGACCTGATCCTGATCGAAACCATTTTCGACACCCTCAACGCCAAGGCGGCGATCTTCGCCGTACAAGGCGTGTTCGAGGAGTTGGGCATTGAATTGCCGATCATGATCTCCGGCACCATCACCGACGCCTCGGGCCGTACCCTGTCGGGCCAGACCACCGAAGCGTTCTGGAACTCCGTGGCCCACGCCAAGCCGATTTCCGTCGGCCTGAACTGCGCCCTCGGCGCCCGAGAATTGCGCCCGTACCTCGAAGAGCTGTCGAACAAGGCCAACACCCACGTTTCCGCGCACCCGAACGCCGGCCTGCCGAACGAATTCGGTGAGTACGACGAACTGCCGTCGGAAACCGCCAAGGTCATCGAAGAGTTCGCCCAGAGCGGCTTCTTGAACATCGTCGGCGGCTGCTGCGGCACTACGCCGGGGCACATCGAAGCCATCGCCAAAGCCGTGGCCGGTTATGCCCCGCGCCAGATTCCGGACATCCCGAAGGCCTGCCGCCTCTCGGGCCTTGAACCGTTCACCATCGATCGCAACTCGCTGTTCGTCAACGTCGGCGAGCGCACCAACATCACCGGTTCCGCCAAGTTCGCCCGCCTGATCCGCGAAGACAACTACACCGAAGCCCTGGAAGTCGCCCTGCAGCAGGTTGAAGCCGGCGCCCAGGTGATCGACATCAACATGGACGAAGGGATGCTCGATTCGAAGAAGGCCATGGTGACCTTCCTCAATCTGATTGCCGGCGAACCGGACATCTCCCGCGTACCGATCATGATCGACTCCTCCAAGTGGGAAGTGATCGAAGCCGGCCTCAAGTGCATCCAGGGCAAGGGCATCGTCAACTCGATCAGCATGAAAGAAGGCGTCGAGCAGTTCATCCATCACGCCAAGCTGTGCAAGCGCTACGGCGCCGCCGTGGTGGTGATGGCCTTCGACGAAGCCGGCCAGGCCGACACCGAAGCGCGCAAGAAGGAAATCTGCAAACGTTCCTACGACATTCTGGTCAACGAAGTGGACTTCCCGCCGGAAGACATCATCTTCGACCCGAACATCTTTGCCGTCGCCACCGGTATCGAAGAACACAACAACTACGCCGTCGATTTCATCAATGCGTGCGCCTACATCCGTGACGAACTGCCGTATGCGCTGACCTCGGGCGGCGTGTCCAACGTATCGTTCTCGTTCCGTGGCAACAACCCGGTGCGCGAGGCGATCCACTCGGTGTTCCTGCTGTACGCGATCCGCTCCGGGCTGACCATGGGTATCGTCAACGCCGGGCAACTGGAGATCTACGACCAGATCCCGGCGGAACTGCGTGATGCCGTGGAAGACGTGATCCTCAACCGCACCCCGGAAGGCACCGACGCCCTCCTCGCCATCGCCGACAAGTACAAGGGCGACGGCAGCGTCAAGGAAGCCGAGACCGAAGAGTGGCGCAACTGGGACGTCAACAAGCGCCTGGAGCACGCCCTGGTCAAGGGCATCACCACTCACATCGTCGAAGACACCGAAGAATCGCGCCAGTCCTTCGCCCGCCCGATCGAAGTGATCGAAGGCCCGCTGATGGCCGGCATGAACATCGTCGGCGACCTGTTCGGCGCCGGCAAAATGTTCCTGCCGCAAGTGGTGAAATCCGCCCGCGTGATGAAGCAGGCCGTGGCCCACCTGATCCCGTTCATCGAACTGGAAAAAGGCGACAAGCCTGAAGCCAAGGGCAAGATCCTCATGGCCACGGTGAAAGGCGACGTGCACGACATCGGCAAGAACATCGTTGGCGTGGTGCTGGGCTGCAACGGCTATGACATCGTCGACCTCGGCGTGATGGTGCCGGCGGAGAAAATCCTGCAAGTGGCCAAGGAACAGAAGTGCGACATCATCGGCCTGTCCGGCCTGATCACCCCGTCGCTGGACGAGATGGTCCACGTCGCCCGCGAAATGCAGCGCCAGGACTTCCACCTGCCGTTGATGATCGGTGGCGCCACCACCTCCAAGGCGCACACGGCGGTGAAAATCGAACCCAAGTACAGCAACGATGCGGTGATCTACGTCACTGACGCTTCCCGCGCCGTGGGCGTGGCGACGCAGTTGCTGTCCAAGGAGCTCAAGGCCGGTTTCGTCGAGAAAACCCGCCAGGACTACATCGAGGTTCGCGAGCGCACCGCCAACCGCAGCGCCCGCACTGAGCGTCTGAGCTATGGTGCGGCCATCGCCAAGAAGCCGCAATTCGACTGGGCGAGCTACACGCCAGTCAAACCGACCTTCACCGGTACCCGGGTGCTGGACAACATCGACCTCAACGTCCTGGCCGAATACATCGACTGGACGCCGTTCTTCATTTCCTGGGACCTGGCCGGCAAGTTTCCGCGCATCCTCCAGGACGAAGTGGTCGGTGAAGCCGCCACCTCGCTGTACAAGGATGCCCGGGAAATGCTGACCAAACTGATCGACGAGAAGCTGATCAGCGCCCGCGCGGTGTTCGGTTTCTGGCCGGCCAACCAGGTGCATGACGACGACATCGAGCTCTATGGCGATGACGGCAAGCCGATGGCCAAGCTGCATCACTTGCGCCAGCAGATCATCAAGACCGACGGCAAGCCGAACTTCTCCCTGGCCGACTTCGTCGCGCCCAAGGACAGTGAAGTGACTGACTACGTGGGTGGTTTCATCACCACTGCGGGGATCGGCGCCGAAGAAGTGGCCAAGGCCTATCAGGACGCCGGCGACGATTACAACTCAATCATGGTCAAGGCCCTGGCCGACCGCCTGGCCGAGGCCTGCGCCGAGTGGCTGCACCAGCAGGTGCGTAAAGACTACTGGGGTTATGCCAAGGATGAAGTGCTGGATAACGAAGCGCTGATCAAGGAGCAGTACAGCGGCATCCGTCCGGCACCAGGCTACCCGGCCTGCCCGGACCACACCGAGAAAGCCCAGCTGTTCGCCTTGCTCGACCCAGAGGCCCAGGAAATGCGCGCAGGTCGCAGCGGCGTGTTCCTCACCGAACACTACGCGATGTTCCCGGCGGCAGCGGTCAGCGGCTGGTACTTCGCTCACCCGCAGGCGCAATACTTTGCCGTGGGCAAGATCGACAAGGACCAGGTGCAGAGCTACACCTCGCGTAAAGGCCAGGAGTTGAGCGTGACCGAACGCTGGCTGGCGCCGAACCTGGGTTACGACAACTGAGTGACCCACTGTGGGAGCGAGCTCGCTCCCACAGTGGTTGTCCAGCGGCTGATTCAGCTGTTCCCGGCCGATGTCCCTGGTTGCGGTTCTTCACCCACAACCTCCTTGCGGGACAACTCGATCATCTTCGCGTTGCGCGCCGCCGTCTGTTCGAACATCTGAGTCAAAAGGGCAGCGTCATCGACGTCATCCTCCTCCCCCGCCTGATTCTCCGCTTCATCAAGTGCCGTGAACTCTTCAGGGTATTTCTCCTTCAGATAGCTCACCCAATAGTCGCGCTGGATCAAGTCTTCGTAAAACCCGTCGGACTGCTCCGCATTGACGACCTCCGCGCGCGCGTCCGCCAGTTGTTGCCGCGTGACGCCCGACGCATACGTCATGTGTTTCGGCTGACCCGGCAGGATCAGGCCGTCATCCCAACCCTCCGTCAGGCCGATTCGATAACCCAGGCGCACCTCGGCCTCATCCCCACCGGATCGAGCCGCGGCCTTGGTCGCCAGATCATCGATCTTGTCCAGTCGAAACAGTTGCCTGGACAGCTTCAGCAGTGCCTGCCCCTTCACACTCAGGCCTCCAGGCGCAATGCCGAGCAAGGCATTGTGGGTGAATACTTTGCTTTCCAGCCCGCTGAACGTGAGGATTCGCCCGTCGACACAGGTGCCATGAGTACTCGAACTGGCGAACAGAACCTCCCGCAGTTCGCTGTTGCTGGCCGCGGCTTCCATCACTGTCCAGACCCGTCGTGTCAAATCGGCATTGGCCACCCGAAACTCCCGGGTGTCTTGCAGTCGCTCGAGCAAATGAAAGAACGCAGCACTGTCCGGCTCGGCCGCCAGTTGATTCCAGATTTCGCTTTTACCGGCCAGTTCCTCCGGGGGCGCATTGGCCAGCCAAGGGGCCTGTTGCGCGGAATCAGGCTCAACGTCAGGGAGTTCTTCATCCGACTCAATGCTGTCACTGTCGCCTTGGTCTTGAGCATCATCGAGTAACTCGTCGAGTTCATCGCGCGACAGGCCCAGCACGGTGTCCCGTGCTCCCGAGTCACGGTAGTCCCTCAAGCGCTCGAGACTCTCAAGCACCAGGTTGTTATCACTCAGGTCGATGCCGATCATCAGGACGTTGTGATTGCCATCCAGCGCCTGCGCCGGAACCGATGTGATGCCGTTACCACTCAGGTTCAGGACCCGGAGGTGGGCGGCATCCAGCACACCGCCAGGCCATTGCGTCAGATTGTTATTGCGCAGATCGAGTGTCACCAGCGCTTCGAAAACGTCGAGGTCGAAGGACTCCAGTTCGTTGTAGCTCAGGTCAAGCTGGTTCAGACGTTCCAGATTGCTTAACGAGTCGTACAGGTGTTCGGCATCGTCCAGCCGGTTCGAAGACAGCTCCAGGCGCTCGAGCCTATCCATGTGCTGGACAGGCTCGGGTACTGCCTCCAGCCCATTGCCATTGAGTTCCAGGGTCTTGAGCCGGGTAAAGGCGGCGAGGAACCCGTCGGAGCCTGTTCGGGTCAGTTTTACTCCGGTCAGGTCCAGCCTGCCAACGTGGTCGAATGTTCCCGGCAACGTAGGGAGATCGCCCAGTTGCAGGCCGCTCAGATCCAAAACGGCATTGGCAACCCCCTCCACGCCGGCCAGGCCCTGGCGCCAGCATTCGAGGATGCGCAAGGCGCCCAACCGGCGAATGCTTGAAGATATTATCCAGCCTGTGTCGCGTACTCCCCGTGTGAAGATCCAGCCGTTCAACTGACGCGTAAGCGCTTCGAAGGTCTGTTCCCAACCGGCAAGGCGCTCGCTGATTTGCACCTCGGTCACCCCGCGCTCGCGCATCTGTTCCAGCGCTTGCAAGGCCTCATCATCCGCCAGTGCCGGCTTTAAACGTTGCAGACGCCTTGTGAAAACCTCGGCCCCTTCTCCCGCCGGTACCTCAGGCAGCGTCAGCAAATGCTGCGCAATGGAAAACCCACTCTCGGACGGCGGAAAACCGAGCGGTATCGGCTCCAGGGCGAACCGCTGCAGGGTGCCCTCTGGAAGTACTCTGGCCGCTTCTATTCGCTGCCAGGCGGTCCGGAGCATTGCGTCAGCCTGAGGGGTCAAGGGCGAACCGCCGAGATTGGTTTTGAGCAACGCCTCATTTTCCAGCACCGCCCCCGGCAGCTCGGAAATTTTGCTGTCGCGTAAATCCAGCCAGGTCAGATCCGGCAAGTCCTGGGCACCTGCCGGCCACTCCCCCAGCTCTGTCGCGCGCAGGTTCAAGGCCTTGAGGTGAGTCATTGCGCTGACGTCCAGGGTGTTCAGGGGGTTGCTGCCAAGGTCCAGATATTCGAGCATCTTCAACCCATCGAGACCTTGCTGAACCCCGGAATCGACAACAATCGCGTTACTGGAGAGATCCAGTTGAGTCAATTTTCCGAGATCTTTGGGTCCGATGGGGATTTCGGTCAGGCCGCAACCACGCAATTCGAGTGTTTGAAGTTCGGAAAAACCGCTGATGAAACCGCGAATCTGTGCTGCGGGCGCTTGATTGCTTCGCAAATACAGCGTTTGCACTTCCGGGAAAGCACCGGCCGGCAACTCGGGAAAACTACTCAGCCCCAGATTAGGCAAGTCGAGCACCGAGGCATCGGCTCTAGCGCCGTAGCGCTTGAATACGCCTTTGCGCCAGCAGGCTCTCAGGGAGCTTGTCGCTAATATCCGGCCTGTCATTTCATTGACCGCTATCGGCATTTCACCCCAATCATTGAGGTTGCGGTTGAGTACAGTGTTTTGCTCACTCAAGGCTTCGATCGCTCCGTACCTCGCCTCGGCGTCCGGCCACTGCTCGACAAACCGATTGAACAAGGTCTCGTAATTCTCGTTGAGGCCTTCGCCAAGGCGTCTCAACTCACCCTTGCTGTAGTCCCTGACCATTTCCTCGAGATCGACAAGGTGCGGGGGTAGGCTTTTGGCGTACTCATACGCCGGCCTGAAGTTTTCACGAAGGAAATTCGACCAGTCCAGCGACAGTCCGGACCAGAGTGTTTCATGTCCGTTGAAAATGCCGTCCGGCAATGTCCTGATCCCGGTGCGCTTGAGATTCAATCGCTCAAGTCGCGGCAGTTCGAGCACCCCGGCGGGCCATTCGAACAATGAAGGTGCCAGCACTTCCAGCAGGCGCAGATTGCGCAACTGGCTGACATCCAGCGCAATCGGCGTAAACGCCGAACAATAGACATTGAGGTACTCAAGCCTGGTCAACGCGCCCAGCCTCGTCGGCATGTCGGCGGCGTAGGGAGCGGATGAGTACAGGCTCAGATCGGTGAGCTCCGGCATCGTACCGATGATTTCGGGCACATTGCTGAACTGATTGCCCGTGGCGTTGATCCGCAGTTTTCTCAACTTGGGGAAATTGCCCAGCAGTGCATCGGCATTGGCATCGGTGATGCAGCGGCCCCGGACGTACAGATCACGCACATGGGAGAAATCGGCAGGCAACGAAGGAAGCGCTTGGTCACAGGTCAGCTCAAGCAATGTGAAGCGCGCCTGCTCTGCAGCCAACGGCGAGTTGCGCCAGCTTTGCTTGAGGCTCTGCGCGACCGAGGCCTTGCCACCCAACATGAGTTCCAGGGCAGCGTTCGGCGATGGCTCGCCCACCCAATGATCGAGTGTAGCCTCAAGCGTCTCCCACTCGCGCAGGCGGGTCTGCAACAAACCGTAAATCTGCCCGTCGGTTTTCCCCGCACGCAGCTGCGCCAGGACAAATCCGTTGGCCTGCTGTTCGGTCAGCGCCGGATAGACATCCCGAACCCGACTCGCCAGCGAAGGATTGATCCCATGCCCGCGCCCGCTGGCGTAGTACCCCACCAACCGTTCGTTGATCCGGACCGGAGGCTTGAAGTTCGCGTGCTTGCCAGTGCGTGTCTCCAGGCTTTGTGCCAGCTCGCTACGATGGGCAACGGCATGGTCGATGATTGCCTTGCGCAACTGGCTGCCCTGAGCCACATGGGGAACACCCAGCGCCTGTCGCGCTGAGTCGGGCAAGGCGTGCATGATCGACGAGTAAAAATTGTCTTCATTTCGAGGAATGCCGTTGAGCTCCTCGCCGCGCTCATCAAACGCCTGGTAAGCCGGTCCTTTCTTGACCACATATTTGCGCGTGACGGCAGTTTGACTGCCAATGCCATCGATCAGCGGCCCCTCGACGTGACCGTCGCGCACTTCCAGGCGCACGCTGTCGGACCAGCCCGGCAGTTTTTCCAGGGAATGCAGGGCGAGCCATCGGCTGTCCGCCGACGCCATACGCTCCAGATGCAACCCGGCAAAGGCCTGGTTGACGCGCCCTTGGCGTGCGTACCAGCGGCCCTCTTCAAGCATGTTCAAGGGGATCCGCCGCGTCGTTTGCCACCGCGCCAGCTCCTCGGCATTGGCATCCTGCAACACCCTGTTGGCTGCGGATTCACTCAGCCCCGGGCAAGCTCGCCGCAACATCGCCACCGGCCCCTTGCCCGCCTCGGAGCTACCGGGGGCAGCCTCGAACGCCGACAACAACTCAACCAGCCCCGGAGGCGGAGGCAGGTGATCGAGGTGCATCTTGCGCAAGGCATTGTCAGTGGCACCGCTGGCATCGGCGAGGGTGAGCAGTTGTTCGTCCGTCAGGGCCTCGGTCGCATGGCCCATGCGCCGCAACAGGGTCAAACGGTCCCACTCCAGAGGACGCTCCAGCGTATGGCGCCAGGCACCGTGGCCGTTGTGTTCGAGAATCGGCCGCCAGGCCCCGGTATCGGACGGATGCTTGATGCGCCATTTTTTCACTGATGAATCAAAGGTGATCTCATACACCTTGCCCGCCTGGCGGATGTAAGTCCTGCGGTTCGCGCGAAACTGTCCCAAGGAATTGGGGACAGTGTCATCGCCCAGCTCAACGTTGCGCTCATAGGCCTTCAGGTCGGGTTTCCACAGCCGAGTCGTGCCATCGGCACGCTTGATGGCGTCCAGCCCTTCGATCACGGGCTCCGGTGCGAGTGGCACTAGCTTGCCCAGCGCCTTGCCGGCCCCGGCCATCGCCGCGATCAGCGCCAGGTTTTCCGCCACGTCGATCAGGTGCGCCTTGGCCGCGGTGCGATCCCCCTCACTCCACTCGATCGCACCCTCGAACGACTCGTACAGCAATTGCCCGGCCATCACCGTCAGCATGATCTCGCCCAGCACCGGTACGAACATCGACACCATGTTCAAGCCCAGCATGCCGATTTCCAGCAGGTGATTGAGCTTTTTCGCCCGCACCGTTGCATCGACGTCAGCCGTGGGCACAGCATGACTGCGTGCATCGGCGATCACCTTGGCGCGGTTTTGCTCGTAGAGATAAGTCCACAGATCGGTGTTGGCGGACCAGATTCCGGCCGCGCCTTTGCGAGTGACGTCAACAGGATCGAGGTAGGGATCTTCGACCCGCTCACGTTTGACCGAATGCTCAGGTGGCAACTCCTTGATGCGGGCGACGGGAGAAAGCACGGGAATGTACTGCGCGACTTTCACCCAAATGGAGTGCAATGGATCGGCGGGAGCATCCGCGGCTTTACGGTTGAATTGACTGAAATAGTAAGGCCGGTCGGCGTAAGCGACGAATTGGCTGAAATACCGCTGGTGCTCCGTCGGGCCATCACTCGACGGCGATGCGCCAAGGGCTGTGAATTGCCGCTTGAATTCCGCCCTCATCCGCTCAGGGGTATAGCGTTTGAGCGGATGTTCCGGATCATGGGGAATGTAAACGATGAAATCGCTGCTATAGCGATATTGTTCACAGATGCCGAACACGACGCAGCCTGTCATCCTGCGTTTCATCAAACTCAGGTCGCGAAACCAGACAGGCCTGTTGCCAAGACGGGGATGAACTTCGCCGTTAACCACCGAAAGAATCATTTCGTAATCGTCGGGCTCGATGTCCTTTTTCAGCAGCGCCAGTTCGGCTGCTGCCTTCAATGCCGCTTTCTGGCTGGCAACGAACTGCTCGCGCAATGCCGTTTCCTTCTGCGCATCCGCTGGCTGGAAAAACGCCTTCAGTCGGGTTTGATACTGCGCGCCGATATCCAGCTTGCGACAGAGTGAGAGGAACTGCCTGACCGACATGCTGAAGGTAGCGACCTCGAACGTGCCTGGCGTCGATGTCTCGATCACAAACCCGGACCCGCGATGAAAAGCGCCCTCCTCACACTCGGACGCTTCGAAGTTGTGCAATGCCGCTTGCAACAACGAAAGTTTCATCACCTCGAACGAGGCGATCTCTATTTCAAGGGCGCTGACTTCCAGCGCCCGCCTGAGGCACACCAGGGTTTTGTTGACGTCGACCTCAACACCAAATTGCTCCTTCAAGGCCTTGCGCAGTATCGGCTCGGCAAAGCTTTCGGCGTCCGGCAGCGACGACATCGTCTTGTCGAGCCGGGCCTGGGACACAAAACTGTCGTTGAAAAGGTCTTTCAGTGCCTGCTTTTGCTCGCGGGATGCTCGCTGGTACCACTGCGGCGGGAGCGAACCGCTCGCTTTTATGGCAGCTCGCCGCTGCGGCGTGGCATCGATCAACCAATCAGGCGTCTGTTGTTCAAGCAGTTCGCGATGAATGCTGTTTCGGCCCGGAACCAAATGTTGACGGGGCACGGATGGAGGATGGGTAGACATAGTGTCGCTCCTGAAAAATGGAACGACAGGACACCATTTCAGCGAACCGCATCTGCGGTAGATAGTTATCGCACCGCTCAAGACTGATTTCAAAATACGTCGATCCGCGGACCGGCCGAGCCCACCACCGGCCGCTGGATTGTCTATGCTCTGAGGACCTACTGACAGGCGAGGGACTTATGGCCGATCCAGCCGACAACAAGCCGCCGACCTTCTGGCAAATGCTGCACAGCGTCATGGCGGCGGCATTCGGGGTGCAGAGCGGGAAGAACCGGGCCCGAGATTTCACTCACGGCAAGCCGAGTCATTTCGTGATTCTGGGGATAATGTTCACGGCGGTGTTTGCATTGACGCTGTTTGGCATCGTCAAGCTGGTGCTGCTTCTGGCCGGGGTTTGATCAGACTCAGTGCATCAGGGTTTGCAGGGTGAACGGGTAACGCCAGGACGCGGGACGTCCCTTGGCCGAGAGTTTGTGGAAATCCACGCCAAAGTCCTGCGCGGTGTCCATCGCCAGCAACCGCCTGGCCTGCGTCCGATCGATCAGCTGCAACAACGGAATCTGCCGGTCACGGCCGCCGTACTGGCTGATGTCCACACCTTCATCGTAGTCATGCAATTGCACCAGCGCCCAGCCACCGAGGGTGAAGTGCCCGCCCAGCAAGACACTCAGGCGATGGTCCAGCAGCGCTTGCAACGCAGCGGGTGAATTGTTTATCGCGCCGAACAGCACGCCCTTGCCCGGCACACCTCCCGCTTCGACATACGCCTGCATCACGCCGAACACCATTTCGTCATTTGCAGCCCAGACCAGCGACGTCTGCGGGTAGCGCTTGAACAGCAACCGGGCCTGCTCGCAGGCACGTTGCCGGGTCCAGCCGCCGTACACCAATTGCCGCAAACGCACTTCGGGGTGCTCGGCCAAGGCACGCCGCATGCCCTTCTCGCGAAATTGCGCGGACGGGGTGATCTTCAATCCGGAAAAAGCCAGCAACTCAATGGTCTGGCCGGGGGCTACCGGGCCGTGCTGTCGGATCAACTCCTTGAGCATCAGGTAGCCGCCCTCCTCGTCGTTGGGCACCAGGCTGCCGAGCAAATCGGGATACTTGTCAGGCCGGGCTTCGACCAGCTTCATCTGATCCGGGGTCAGGGCATTGTTGACCATGAACAGCTTTACCCCACTGCCCTTGGCCAGCCGCAGGATTTCGGGGGCGATGTATTGCTCGTTGACGAACACCAGGTAGTCGGGACGATGGTGGCCCTGAAGGGCTTCGCGAGCCTGGCGGAGAGTGTTTTCGGAGACACGGTCGGAATACTGGATGCGCAAGTCCATCCCCAGGTCAGTCGCCGCGGCGTGCATGAACTGCGAATAACTCACCCAAAAAGCCTCGGTGGGGGTTCCCGGATTCAGGAACAGCACTGACGCCGCCTGGGCACAAGGTCCCAAGACCATGCCCAGCGTCAGTAATACGCCACACAGAAACTTCAGCATTGGTCGTCCGAGCCCCCGGAAATTCGCCGCGCATTATAGCCAGCGAACATCCGTAAAACGGCGATTTTTCCGGTTTTTGTCAGACAATCGTCGGAACCGGGCCCGGACGGTGTCGCTTATTGATGACTGACCCAGAATACCGCCGTCCCCACGACCAGAATGATCAGGAACAAAATTGCCCATGCATCAACGGTGCTATCGCTTTTCCGTGCTTTGGTTGGGTTGCTCATTGCATCGCCTCTTGTCGGTTTTATCGGTGATTGCATAAAGACTCGAGCAGAGTAAAGACGACGATTGCCCGCATCACAAACAGGGTCTTTGCATCAACGTTTATCATTAGGCGATTTGGTTCTTTACATATGCTCAAACATCACTTTTACGCATAACTGCAAACTGGTATCGTGCCCCGGCTCCGTAGGGAGTGCGCGGCCGTGCGCGCAGAATTGCCGAGGTTTTATCGGACGCCAGCAAGCCAAAAAAACGCCGCTGTTTCCGACCGGCCCAAGCCTGAGAACAGGACTTATATGTACGTATACGACGAATACGATCAGCGGATCATCGAGGACCGCGTCAAGCAGTTCCGTGATCAGACCCGACGCTATCTGGCAGGCGAGCTGAGCGAAGAAGAATTCCGCCCCCTGCGCCTGCAAAATGGCCTTTATATCCAGCGTTTCGCGCCTATGTTGCGAGTCGCCGTGCCATACGGCCAGCTGACTTCGCGCCAGATGCGAATGATGGCCAAAATTGCCCGTGACTACGACAAGGGCTACGCCCACATCAGTACCCGGCAGAACGTGCAGTTCAACTGGCCGGCCGTGGAAGACATTCCGGACATTCTCGCTGAACTGGCCACCGTGCAGATGCACGCGATCCAGACCAGCGGCAACTGCCTGCGCAACGTCACCACCGACCAGTTTGCCGGTGTCGCCGCCGACGAACTGATCGATCCGCGCCCATGGTGCGAGATCGTGCGCCAGTGGACCACGTTCCACCCGGAATTCGCCTATCTGCCGCGTAAATTCAAGATCGCCGTCAACGGTTCGACTTCCGACCGTGCCGCCATCGAAGTCCATGACATCGGCCTTGAGCCGGTGCACAACGCCGCTGGCGAACTGGGCTTCCGTGTGCTGGTCGGCGGTGGCCTGGGCCGTACGCCGGTGGTGGGCGCATTCATCAATGAATTCCTGCCGTGGCAAGATCTGTTGAGCTACCTCGACGCCATCCTGCGGGTCTACAACCGCTATGGCCGTCGCGACAACAAGTACAAGGCGCGGATCAAGATCCTGGTCAAGGCGCTGACGCCTGAAGTCTTCGCACAGAAAGTCGATGCGGAAATGGAGCACCTGCGCGGTGGCCAGACCACGCTGACCGAAGCCGAAGTGCAGCGCGTCGCCAAGCACTTCGTCGACCCGGACTACAAGGCACTGGACAACCAGAGCGCCGCCCTGGCCGAACTCGACCAGCAGCACCCGGGCTTCGCCCGCTGGCGCGTGCGCAACACCCTGGCCCACAAGAAGCCGGGCTATGTGGCCGTGACCTTGTCCCTGAAGCCGACCGGCGTTGCACCGGGCGACATCACCGACAAACAGCTCGACGCCGTGGCCGACCTGGCCGACCGCTACAGCTTCGGCCAACTGCGAACCTCCCACGAGCAGAACATCATCCTGGCCGACGTCGAGCAGGACAAGCTGTTCGCCATGTGGGGCGAGTTGCGCGAGCAAGGCTTCGCCACGCCGAACATCGGCCTGCTGACCGACATCATCTGCTGCCCGGGCGGCGATTTCTGCTCCCTGGCCAACGCCAAGTCGATCCCGATCGCCGAATCGATCCAGCGTCGTTTCGACGATCTGGACTACCTGTTCGACATCGGCGAACTGGATCTGAACATCTCCGGCTGCATGAACGCCTGTGGTCACCACCACGTCGGCCACATCGGCATCCTGGGGGTGGACAAGAAAGGCGAAGAGTTCTATCAGGTTTCCCTCGGCGGCAGCGCCAGCCGTGACGCCAGCCTGGGCAAGATCCTCGGCCCGTCCTTTGCCCAGGAAGCCATGCCTGACGTGATCGAAAAGCTGATCGACGTGTACATCGAACAACGTACCGAAGACGAACGCTTCATCGACACCTATCAGCGTATTGGTATCGACCTCTTCAAGGAGCGTGTCTATGCAGCGAATCATTAAGAACAACGAGGTCGTCGACGAGACCTGGCACCTGCTGCCCAAGGACTTCAACATCGACGAAATCACCAACTGCGACGACTACATCGTTCCGTTGCAACTGTGGCGCGAACACAGCCGCATGCTCCTGGCCCGCGACGGCGGCCTGGGCATCTGGCTGGACGCCGATGAAGAAGCCGAGGAAATCGGCGAAGACGTGGCTCAGTTCCAGGTCATTGCCCTGAACTTCCCGGCATTCACCGACGGCCGCAACTACTCCAATGCCCGCCTGCTGCGTGACCGTTACGGTTTCAAGGGCGAATTGCGGGCCATTGGCGACGTGCTGCGTGACCAGTTGTTCTACATGCATCGCTGTGGTTTCGACGCGTTCGCCATTCGCGCCGACAAAGACCCGCACGAAGCCCTTGAAGGCCTCAAGGACTTCTCGGTGTCCTATCAGGCCGCTACCGACGAACCGCTACCGCTGTTCCGTCGTCGCTGACCGTCACGCCTTGAACCCCGGCCCGGGGTTCAAGGCGTTTCACCTTCCCGGCTAAAACGGTGGATAGTCGGCCAGCGGCATCGGCCGCCCCATGGCGACCCAATCGCGGTACAGCCGGACTCGATCCTCCAGCACCACGAACAACCGGAACGGATTCTGCGCATCGCCCATCCGCGTTTCGACACACTGTCGCAACCAACCCCACAGCTCTTCTGACGCATCCGCTTCCTGCAGCAAACGCCACACCCGCGCCTGCAGCGACCGATAGCCGACCTGGAAATCCGCGGTCAAACTCAATCCATCCATGACCCGGAGCAACGTACTGCCCGATGGCTTGACGGCCAATCGTTGCCAGATCTGTTGCCGGGCTTCGCGCACGCCTTCATCACCCTCCTGCAACCAGGGTGTCGCACTGCCGTAATCGGTACCCGGCTCGCTCAGCCACAGGTTGATACCGGTGCGTTCGCGATGATCCACCAGGCGCAACAACGTCTCTTCATCCGTCAGCGGATTGCCCCACAGTTTCACCCGGTCCCGGGAGATCGCCTGAATCATTATTGCGTAGGGAACCCGACTGATCCGGTTGCCTCGCAAGTCGAGCGCGGTGAGATACGGCTGATCGGCGACGCCAATCGGGCAATGACTGATCCCGGTGTTTCTCAGGTTCAACACACGCAACTCATTCAGCCCCAATACCACGGGCGGGACAGTCAACGGGTTGTCACTCAGGTCCAGCGTTTGCAAGCTCGGCAGATCACGAAACTGCGAAGCCGTGTTCTCCTGAAGCTGAAGAAAGGTGGAACTCAGGTTGAGCGTTGTGAGTCGAGTCATTTGCCGAACCGGTGCAGGCAATATCCCCTCCAGCACATTGCCTGCATTAAGCCGGCGCAGATCGACTCGTTTCAGGTTCAGGGTGTGCAGATTGGGAAAGCTTTCGAGAAAAGCGCTCAGACTCTCGCGTTCGACAAGGTGCAAGCCCTGCATCGTTAGCTCGACGACGTCATTGAAGCGAACGTTCATTGTCGGCAAGCGATGGAAATCCTCGTACCCCAGGTCCAGCCTGTAGCCGCTGCACACCTCGCCGGACATGACTCGATTGATCCCGGGCGGGCATTTTTGCCAGATGCTCATCAACTCCTCGACCAGTTCATTTCGCACCTCACGCTCGGAATCGATCACGGTTTGCAGCAGTTCGGCATTGTGCGCCGCCACCTGCCGGGGATTCATGCCCGCGGCGGCGTCATCGCCCACAACCAGAAACTCCACATCCATGTCATCGACATCCAGCACGGTCTGGTCGACCCAGTCGCGCAGATCGGCATGCAACTGCCGCACCTCGAGCGTCAGGCGATCCACCAGCGCTTGCGCCCGGGCACCTGCCGTCAGAAGCAACTCGTCCACCTGGGCATCGGTGAACTCCGGATACAGATCCTTGACCTGCATGCGCATGATTTCGTGAGCCAGCGCAGCGCCCTGTGGCGTGTTTGGAAAGCCGCCGCCGCGCAACCCCCTGGCGTCGAAGGGCAACCGCGAATCCATTCGATTCAAGCCGAGTATCAGCTCGGAACGAGACAAGGCGTGCCCGCCAATGCGCAGGCGCAACTGGCTGGCCGCGTCGGGCGCGTTTAGCGCCATCGCCGCGCGTTCCTCCCCGGACAATAGTTCGACCAGCGCCGCAAACAGATCCGTACCTTCACCGTCGGCTGCCGCCACCGTGGCACACCGATAGCGATCACCGGCCTTGATCAAGCGCCGGCAATCCGCCGAATCGAGCGGGCCGCAACGGTCCAGGACCCGGCCACTGATCGACCCGTCGAGCACTTCGATGCGCAATCCTTCCGGCCAACCGGGCAGGCGTTCCAGGGAGTGCAACGCCAGGACATCGGAATCGGGGTGGCTGACCGAACGCAAGTACAACCCCTCATAGGCCCGGTTGAGTCGTACATGCTGCTGATACTCGCGTGCCTTGCTGTCCAGGCGCTTGAACAGTTGCAGCACCTCGTCAGCATCGACGGGCCGATTGATGTCGACCCCTGAACGGTCGAGGATCTGCTCCACCGCACTTTTCGGCAAACCCTTGTATTCGCGCTGAAACAGGCGAATCCAATCCTGGTCCGAGTGCTGGAGCGCCTGATAGCGGGCGTTGAACAATCCGGCCCGCGCTTGCGGATCGGCGACGGCTTCAAGTTCCTGATCGAGCTTGAAGCGAGTGATGGTGTCGGCAAGCGTCGGCGTCAGCGGGCGACCGGTCTGCATCAGGCGCAACATATCGTCGTCGACCGTGCTGATCCGGGCGATCCGTGCCAATACCTCATCACTGAAGGCAGCAAGCGGTGCGCAAACGCCACGCATCAGTTCCACACGTGTCGGCACGGGCACCTCAGACGTACCGGGCACGGGCTCGTCCGGCGCTGCGGGAAGTGGCTCGCTCCCCGGCTCCCCCGACTCGTGCAACGTCCCGGCGATTTTCTCTTCGCCCTTGAGTGCTGCCACCGCCCCGGCCAGCGGGAGCGCATTGAGCAGGCCGAACACTGTACGCGTCACCCCCTCGGAGCGCTGCCCGGGTGTTTTACCGTTGATGGCCTGATCGAGGCCGTAACCGGCGTCGATCAGGCCCGCCAGCACCAGGACGCCCTCTCCTCCCGGAATGAACAATGCCAAAGGTCCCAGCCGGTTGATCCACTGCACAAGCGGCTCCACCACCGCGCTCAGGTTGTCGCGATTGACCTGGGCATCGTTGCGGATGGTTTTGACACTGGCCATGGAAGCCAGCTTCATGGTCAGCACCAGTTGCGCGAACGGATCGGTACCGGTCGGCGCACGCTCAAGGTCGATGTAGTCCTGCGGGTCCCAGAAACCGTCATTGTTGAAGAATCCGGCGTTCTTTGTCAGCCAGTGCTCCTTCGGGTAAACCGCCATGCCCTCCAACGCCGTCGATACGCCCGCATGGAAAGTGCCGTCTTCACGATCGTCCTCGGCAAAATGCGCGACCAGCGCTTGCCGTGTGGCGGCAACCCGGCCTTGGGCCACGATCCATTGGCGCAGATGCGGCAAGTCGGCGAATTCATGCAGGGGTGAGGAGTTGCCGGGAATGTTCAACAAGACCCGACCGCTGCGACGATGGCGGTAACACCAGATATCGTCCGATGTGTAGCGATAGATCGTCAGCCGACCGACTTCGATCGGCGCGCTGATGCGGGTGGGCGCCTGCATCTGATCGATAGTCAACGTACTCCAGGCCTGCTCCGCTGGCAAACCGGCGGCCTGCATGGCCAAGGCCAGGCCCTCCTGACTCAAGCTGCCCTCCTGATGTTGCAGGCAGGCGCTCATGATAAAGGCGGCCCTGGTCGAGGTTCTCAGGTCGAAAGGCGCCGCCTGGAGGATTCGCTTATCGGAGGGCCAGGCACTATCAAGGTAAGCCTGATAGCGGGTTTGCAAATCCAGATCCCATACCCACTGTTTGAACGCCGCCGGCCTCAGGGTAATTTGCGTTGCCGGCCCATACGCCTGAGGCGTGGTCCGGCGATAGATGCCTTCGTAGGTGTGGTGGTTGCCATTGCCGTGGTCGGCGAATTCATCGACATGCTCCACGATACGAATGGACGGACCGACATCGGGCGGTGTGAACAAGTCCAACAGACCTTCGGCAATACGCCCGTCCGCGACGCTCTGGTAGTTCGCCAGCAGCGCCTGCACCAGGGTTTGCGAGTTTGCCACCTGGCCTTGCTCGATACCGTCCTGCGGCGGATGCCCCCGGTAGCGATAATCCAGGGTGACCAACAGGGCGCTTTGCGGGTCGATGTCTTGTCCCCACCTTTCCTGGATCAACTGCGCACCGAACTGCTCGGGAGACTGCGGCAAAGCCGCGCTCACCACAGACTCCAGTGTTTCGCGCAGCGGCAGATGTTCGGCATGAAGCGGTGTCCGATGGTCATTCATGTGCGTTCCATGGCAATTATTCTGGAGCATCAACATAACCAGCAGCCGCGCTGCCGAAAGCAGGAACGGTCGCCTGCTGCCTACAGAGATTTCGCCGGGCCGTGGAGGACATCGGGCAGACATTCGCAGGCTAAAAAAGCGGGACCCAACTCAAACGAACTGACCGGCCAGACAACCAGCGTCGCAATATTGCTTTGAAAATCCTGGTAATATATTCCGCGCAAAGTTGTTTATTTTTCGCGATAGAGTATGAAAACTCAACTACCGCAAAAAGGATTTTGCACGATGTATATCACCGACGAAGCTCGCAACTCCGCTTTCAAAATACTTTGGAATGAAAGAAACTTTAGTTATCTCGCCATTTTATACTGCGATGCCAGCGGTAATATTGTCTATGTCCCCATCAAGACTGACAGCACTCTCATCTATATTGAACACGAAGAATGGCCAAACATTGATCATGTTCGTTTCAAGAGTCTCGAGACTCTGCTTGATGCCCTTAAGTCAAATGGATTTAAACAGGTTCCAGGTAAAATGGACAGTATCGAACTGCCATGGTCTTCATACCCTGATCTACCGACTACATTAAAAGAGCAACTCAATGAACCCGGGATGTTTATACTCGACCACATGTATAGATTCCAGTTTCAGTATGAGCCTTTTGGGCCAGGACCAGTGGCGTTTCCAATACGGGTTGAATACGATAGTGTTTATCCGGTAAATGAAAGCATCGGCACCATGTATAAAACTCGCTTTGCCGACATTGAATCTCTGCTCCAGGCGCTGGCCACTTATGGCGATAATTGCAGGATCCTGGATTGGTATATCAATCGCGGACTAGTCCGGATTCCAAATATAACATGGCAGCTCTGAGCACCGGATAAACACTTTCGCCCTTAAGTTTTTAGTCTCCATAAAAAAGACCTTGAACATTGCCTGCATGGCATCGTTCAAGGTCCTTTAATCGTACATGGTACCAAAGCGGACAATTGCTATTAGCCCATTGAACGCAGAATTACCAGAAGCGTTGCTGGGTCAAACGGCTCCACCAGCTCAGCAGCACGCGATCGACCGAGCCGCTGGCGGCGATGCCGATGCGCTCCTGCAGGCTTTTGCGTTCGGCGTAATGCAAGTGATAGAGCTCGGACTTGCTGGCGCGTTCGGCGAGGTATTCATCGCTGGTCTTGAGTTCGTCGACCAGTTGTTTGTCCAGCGCCGCGACACCGAGCCAGATTTCGCCGGTGGCCACTTCATCGATCGCCAATTGCGGGCGATAGCGCGACACGAAGTTCTTGAACAGTTGATGGGTGATGTCCAGGTCCTGCTGGAACTTCTCCCGGCCCTTCTCGGTGTTTTCGCCAAACACGGTCAGGGTGCGCTTGTATTCACCGGCGGTCAGCACTTCGAAGTCGATGTCGTGCTTTTTCAGCAAGCGGTTGACGTTGGGCAACTGCGCCACCACGCCAATCGAGCCGAGGATCGCGAACGGTGCACTGATGATCTTCTGGCCGATGCACGCCATCATGTAGCCACCACTGGCCGCGACCTTGTCGATGCACACGGTCAAGGGCACGCCAGCCTCACGGATACGCGCCAGTTGCGAGGAGGCCAGGCCGTAGCTGTGAACCATGCCACCGCCACTTTCCAGGCGCAGCACCACTTCGTCCTTCGGTGTGGCCAGGGTCAGCAAGGCAGTGATTTCGTGGCGCAGGCTTTCGGTGGCCGAAGCCTTGATATCGCCATTGAAATCCAGCACGAACACCCGGGGCTTGGCCTCGGGCTTTTTCTTCTGTTTCTTGTCGGTTTTAGCCTGGGTCTTGCGCAGGGCCTTGAGCTGGTCCTTGTCGAGCAAGGTCTGCTCCAGGCGCTCACGCAGCCCTTTGTAGAAGTCATTGAGCTTGCTGACCTGCAACTGGCCCGACGACTTGCGCCGCCCCTTGCTGCGCAAGGCCGCGAAACTGGCCAGGACCACCAGAATGGCGATCACCAGGGTCACGGTCTTGGCCAGAAAAATGGCGTACTCGGAAAAAAACTCCACAGGGACTCCTCAAACGATGCGCGGCTTGAACGCGCGCGGGATACCTCCAGCATACCCATGCGCCGACCTTGCGACCAGTCGTGAAACCTCTGGCAACAGGCGTGTAACGAGCATTTCAAACAAGCGTATGTTTTTTCATTGACAGCACACCGCCATCCTCATAACCTCGCCAAACCTTCAACGTACCGGGAAGACGCGGACGTGGGCAGCATCTATTTGATTCGACATGGCCAGGCCTCCTTCGGTGCGGACGACTACGACGTGCTGTCGCCGACCGGCATTCGTCAGGCTGAAATCCTTGGCCGCCACCTGGCCGAACTGGGGATCAGCTTCGACCGCTGCCTGGCGGGCGACCTGCGCCGCCAGCAGCACACGGCCAACAGCGCGCTGGAGCAATTCACCGCGGCGGGCCTGTCGGTGCCGCTGCTGGAAACCGACTCCGCCTTCAACGAGTTCGACGCCGATGCGGTGATCCGCGCGCTGTTGCCGGCCATGCTGCCGGACGAACCCGAAGCCCTGGACATCCTGCGCAACGCTACGCAAAACCGCGCTGAGTTCCAGCGTATCTTCGCCCTGATCATCGAGCGCTGGCTGGCCGGCACCTACGACACACCGGGCCTGGAAAGCTGGCTGGGGTTTGTCGAACGGGTGCAGGCCGGCTTGCATCGCATCCTCGACCAGGCCGACAACACCCAGAAAATCGCCGTGTTCACCTCCGGCGGCACCATCACTGCCCTGCTCCACCTGATTACGCAAATGCCTGCCCGGCAGGCCTTTGAGTTGAACTGGCAAATCGTCAACACCTCGCTCAACCAGCTTAAGTTTCGTGGTCGCGAGGTGTCCCTGGCTTCCTTCAACAGTCATGCGCACCTGCAACTGTTGAAGGCCCCGGAACTCATCACGTTTCGCTGAGTCCGGACTATTGTGACCCTGGCTGTAATCACCCAGCTCTTATTACCCAAGAAAGGATCGAACCATGACCTCCGTAGCTGATGCCGTACAAGCAATGAAAGCCAAGTTCAACCCAGCCGCTGCTGCCGGTCTGGACCTGGTCTTCGGTTTCCGCATCGACGACACCAAGAACTTCTCGCTGATCGTCAAGGACAGCACCTGCGAACTGCAGGAAGGCGAGAACCCGGACGCACAAGTTACCCTGGTGATGGACGGCGAAACCCTGCAAGGCATCGTCGACGGTTCGACTGACGGCATGCAAGCGTTCATGGGCGGCAAACTGCGCGCTGAAGGCGACATGATGCTGGCGATGAAACTGTCCGAACTGTTCCCGTCGTAAGCACCTGGCTCCCGAACTTCGGGAGTGTGCCTGCTGCAAACGAATCCCGCCCTTAGTGGCGGGATTCGTCGTTTTTGCCTGCCCGCCGCTGAACCTTGTGGCAAGGGGGCATACAATGCCTGAACTTCCCACACCGGCCACCCCATGGACATCGACCTCGCCCGCACCTTCCTCGAAATCGTCCGCCATGGCAGCCTGGCTGCCGCCGCGGAAAAACTCCATGTCACCCAGACCGCGATCACCGCGCGGGTGCAAAAACTCGAGAGCCAGTTGGGCAGCACCCTGTTCGTGCGCAACCGTGCCGGCGCCCGCCTGACGCCCAACGGCGAAGCGTTCGTGGTGTATGCCAATCAACTGGTGCAAACCTGGGAAGCCGCGCGGCGTGATTTGCCGTTGCCCGAGGGTTTTCACGATGTGCTGCACATCGGTGGCGAGGTGAGCCTGTGCAATCCGCTGATGCTCGGCTGGGCCGGTGAAATCCGCAAGAACATCCCCAGCCATGCCCTGCGCATGGAAATCCGTGACGGCGAAAACCTGCTGCGGCAACTGGAGTTGGGCGTTCTGGATGCCGCGCTGGTGTATCAGCCCGAGTATTGGCCGCGTTTGCAGGTCGAGCAGGTTCTCGAAGAAAAACTGATTCTCGTGCGCCAGGTCGACAAGCCCGATCCTTATGTGTACATCGATTGGGGCGCTGATTTCCGGCGCCAGCACGACGCCGCGCTGCCGGAAAAAGCCAAGGCCGCGCTGAGTTTCAATCTCGGCCCGCTGGGCTTGCAGTACCTTCTCGAAAACGGCGGCAGTGGCTACTTCCGCACCCGCGTCGTGCAGAGCTATCTGCAAAGCGACGCCCTGGAACGGGTGCCCAAGGCACCGGAATTCAACTACCCGACCTATCTGGTCTACTCGCGCGATCGTGACTCGCCGACGCTGCAACGCGCCTTCGACCTGCTGCGCAAGGTCATCGATTCCGACGAAGACTGGTCGCAGCGCTGGGATCCGCTGACCTGAGACCGGTTTGCACCGGATCATGGCCGTTGTGTCATCAAGGTTCGCTCCGTCAAATCACCGGGATCGGCTAATCTGAAAGAGATAACAAAAACGACTGGTGATTGCAGTGAGGCAGACCACCGAAGGATTCCGCAGCCGTTACCGCGCCGACATTCATCCGCTCTACAATCCCTGGCTGCACGGCGCGTTTGTCCTGGTGTTCGGGGCAGTAGCGATCAGCGCTTTCTGGAGCAACGTACATCAGGTGCGGCCAGCGGAATGGCTGGCGGTACCCGTCACGCTACTGTTGTTCAACCTCGGCGTGTACATGGTGCATCGCCACCTGGGGCATCATAAAAAGAGCTTCGCCCGGCTGTTTTATGCCCGTCACGCAGTCGACCACCACAGCTTTTTCACCCCCGGCCACATGACCTACGACAGCGCCCGCGACTGGCGAGTGATCCTGTTTCCGGCGTGGCTGATCGTGCTGCACACCCTCGCCTTCGCCCTGCCCCTCTGGTGGCTGCTCAAGCACATCAACACCAACGTCGCCGGATTGGTCGGCGGCCTTCTTGTCCTCGGTTACCTGGTTTACGAAGTGTTCCATGCCTGCGAGCACCTGCCGTCGCGCAACCTGGTCACACGATTGCCGTGGATCCGCCAGATGCGCCGGTTGCACGAACTGCATCACCGCCGCGAATTGATGCAGGAGCGTAATTTCAACATCGTTTTCCCGCTGATGGACTACCTGTTCGGCACCCTCTATTGGGAGCCGGAACCTGAGCCGCTCAACCCGACGAGAACGCCCATGACCCGCATGCAACATCAGATTGTCATTGCCGGAACCCCGGTCCAGGTACTTGCCTACGCCAGTACCGTGACCCTTTGGCCGCAATGGCATCCGTCGTCGCTGCGCATCGATGGGCCACAAGGTCCGTTGCACGCCGGTGCACGTTTCGAGGAAGACATCCGTGCCGGCGGGCGCGACGGACACTTGCGCTGGGAGGTAGCGGAATACCTGCCCGGGCGGCGCTGGAGCGCCGAGGCCCGGGGTGATCACGGCCTGTCGCTGGTGGTGACCTATGAATGCGATGCCACAGGCGAGGACACCCGCTTCGTCCGCACCCTGGAGTATCAGTTCAGCGGCCTGGCGATGCGCATTGCCAACCGGTTGCTGCTCAAGCGACGCATCGATGGGGAATCGGCGGCGTCGATGCTGGCATTGCGCGACATGGCGCAGAAGTATCTGGCGGCGACGGGGGTCGGCGCGTGAGCAGAACCTTCAAATGCCTGCTGCTTGCCATCATCGTCATCGGCGCCTTCCTGCTGCTGATGCCGACCAAGGTGCGACCAGTGGCCTGGACGCCACAACCTGCACCGTCTCTCACCAGCGGAATCTACGCCGACAACCAGCGGCTCAAGGACGTGGAACGCGTGGGTGCCGCCAACATCGATGGACCGGAAGCCTTGTTGCTGGAAAACGACGCGCTCATCACCGGCCTGCACGACGGTCGCCTGATCCGCACGAGCCTGGACGGCAACAACACCAAGATCCTGGCCGATACCGGTGGCCGACCACTGGGCCTGGCCCGGCATCCCAATGGTCTGCTGGTGATCGCCGACGCCGTCAAAGGTCTGTTGTCCCTCGACGCCCAGGGACGCCTGGTGGCCTTGACCACAGAAGCCGACGGCGTTCCCTTCAGTTTTATCGACGATGTGGCCATCGACAAACCCGGTCACTATGCTTACTTCAGCGATGCTTCGAGCCACTTCGGCTATGGCCACGACGGTGAGGCCGTGATCGAACACGGCGGCGACGGTCGACTGCTGCGCTACGATTTCCAGACCGGCAAGACGGCGGTTGTGCTGGATAAGCTGGAATTTGCCAACGGCGTGACCCTGGGTCCGGACGATGCCTATGTACTGGTCAATGAAACCGGTGCCTACCGCATCAGCCGTTATTGGCTCACCGGTCCGAAAGCCGGCACCCATGACCTGTTCATCGACAATCTGCCGGGGCTGCCGGACAACCTGTCGTTCAATGGCCGCGACCGCTTCTGGGTAGCCCTGTATGCCCCCCGAAACCCCTTGCTCGACGCCACGGCACCGCATCCGTTGGTACGCAAGATGATCGTGCGAGCCATGACCGTATTGCCCAAGCCCGTGGAAAAACGCGGATTTGCCCTGGGCCTGGACCTTGAGGGCAAAGTGATCGCCAACCTGCAGGATGGCAGCAAAAACAACTACTCCCCCATCACCACGGTGCGCGAATATGGGGACTGGTTGTATTTCGGTTCGCTGAAAGCCCGGAACATGGTGCGATTGCCGTTAAGCAAGGCATTGCAATGAGCAAGCGCCCTGTCTGAACTCACCCAGGACCCATTGTGGGAGCGAGCTTGCTCGCGATGGCGGACGGGCAGTCACCAGTGGTGTTGACTGTGCTGACGTCTTCGCGAGCAAGCCCGCTCCCACATGGGACAGCGTTCAGTTCATCGGGATATTCGGGCTGGGTCATGAGGCACCTCGTTGAGAGCCATAACATCGGTCTCTGGGCATTCGAGGTGCCATTTTTTTTGTGCCATTTCAACTGTTCAGCCACCGGTCGTCGGTGGCAGGCTGGTGGGTCAGGACGACGCGCCAAGTTGCTTGACGATCTTGTCCTTGACCAGCAGACGTGTCTCCTTGAGCTTCCTTACGGTGTCATCGTTGGACTTGGCCTCCTCTGCTTTCACCACTTCGGCATCCGCCTGGGAATACTTGTTAAGCAGTGAATCCAGTAACGGATCCTTGGTGCGTTTCTGCTGGATTTCTTCCTTTGAGCGTTTCAGATCCTGATAAAGGTCATGGGGCACCGGCATGGAACACCTCCGTTAGTTGATCGGCAGCGAAACGCGATCAATTGCGTTCACCAACTATCAGAATGGCCTCGGTTTGCCCGTTCTGTCGACCACCTGTCAGACCAGCGGTGTCCGTTCGTCGTCCGGTCCCACAGGCGCTAAAACCTTTGTCTGCTCAAGCGGTTTCAGCCGTTGAGCACCATGCGCACCATTTGCCTGAGCGCTTCAGGATTGTAGGGTTTGCTCAACAGGTGGGTGTCGGGGCTGAGCTGGTGGTTGCGCGAGATGATGTCGCGGGTATGCCCTGAGGTGAACAACACGGCCACCTGTGGTTCCTGCACTTTCGCCCAGGCCGCCAGATCCGAACTCTTGATCAGGCCGGGCATGACCACGTCGGTAAATATCAGGTCCACCGCCAGCCCTTCCAGCAACATTTGCATGGCGACGTCACCGTTGGTGGCCGTAAGGACCTGATAGCCCTCTTCTCGCAACAACTCCACCGCCGCTACCCGCACGGCCTCATTGTCCTCCACCACCAGGATGCGCTCGTGCCCGCCCCGTTGCGGCACATCAGCGCCCGGCGTTTCGCTGGGTGCCGCGCGCAAGGTGCGCGGGAAGTACAACTGCACCCGGGTCCCCCGCCCCACTTCACTGGCGATTTCGATATGACCGCCACTCTGCTTGACGAAGCCAAACACCATGCTCAGGCCCAGGCCGGTACCCTGCCCGTCGGCCTTTGTGGTGAAGAACGGCTCGAACGCCTGGGCCAGTACCTGTGGCGGCATGCCGACACCGGTATCCGTCACGGACACCCGCACATAGTCCCCGGGGGCAATGCCCTTTGCGGCACAAAACTTGCGATCGAGGACGATGTTTTCCGCGCACAGGTCAATCCTGCCCTCGCCTTGAAGGGCGTCACGGGCATTGATCGCCAGATTGAGAATGGCGTTTTCCAGTTGATTGCGATCGACGAACACATTCCACGAGTCTTCGGGTGCCGTCATGTGAACCTGAAGGGTTTCACCCAGGGCACGCAGCAGCAGCTCCGCCAGGCCATCGAAAATCTGCCGCAATGTGAAGACCGCGGGCGACAACGGTTGGCGACGGGCGAATGCTAGCAATTGCGAGGACAGCTTGGCACCGCGCTCGACGGCAGCGATCGACGCCGAGACCCGGCGTTGCACATTGGCGTTACCCGGCTCATGGCGTGCCAGCAGGTGCAGGTTGCCGGCGATCACTTGCAACAGGTTGTTGAAGTCATGGGCCACACCGCCGGTGAGGCCACCGATGGCTTCGAGTTTCTGTGACTGGCGCAGTTGTTCCTCCGCCGCCAGCCGCGCCTCGACCTCATCGGCCACCCGCTGCTCCAGGTTGCGGGTGAACTTGAGCAGGGACTCTTCGGCATTCTTGCGTTCGTGGATATCGATCAGCACGCCGGGGAAGCGAAACGCCTCGCCCTGCTCATTGAACTCGCAACAACCACTGGCGAGTACCCAAAGGTAGCTGCCATCCGGGCGCTGGATCCGGTATTCGACGTTATAGGGTTCGCCCGTCTCAACCGATAGTGTGACTCGTTCCTGGACCCAACTGCGGTCGTCCGGATGGATCCGGCTTTCAGCGATTTCCCGGGACAGGTTTTGCAGGTCTTGCCCGGGCGGATAAGAGAACGCGCGAGCGAAGCGCTCATCACCCGTCAGTACGTTGGCCTTGATGTCCCAGACAAAGGAACCGAGCAAGGCGCCAGCGTTGAGCGCCAGGCGTACCCGTTCGTTGTCGGCGCGGTAGGCGTCTTCAGCCACTTGTCGCCGTTGCTCGGAGATCACCCGCTCCGTGGTTTCCACCACCATGGACATGACCCCGGCCGGGCGCCCGTCATCGTCAGCCACCGGGCTGTAGTAGAGGTCCATCCAGACATCTTCCGGAACCCCGTCACGCAGCAGCACCAGCTCTTTGTTGCGATAGGACAAGGTGCCGCCCGCCAGGCAGGTGTCGACCACGTGGCGATTGAATTCGGCGACTTCCGGCCAACCCAGCTCTACAGCGGAACCGAGCAGATACGGATGACGCCCACCGGCAAACTTGGAGTAAGCGTCGTTATAGATCATGTAGCCGGACTGGCCCCAGAGCATCACCATCGGCAGCGGGGACGCGAGCATCAACTGCACCGCGCTGCTCAGGCTCCTGGACCATGAATCGAGCGGGCCAAGTTCGGTCGGGCTCCAGTCGAACGCACGAATGCGCCCGGCCATTTCGCCGTTCCACCCGGAGCACCCGTGGCTTTCCTCTAGAAACTGCATCGGCTGGCTCTATCCCGGTAAGTTGCACCCGTTTGTTTCGAGCATCCTGCGCGCTATTCGTTTCATAGAGGTATAGCTGATTCTCGCGGGCCACTGGAGATCCCACTATTTGGTCCTCAGTAACCGCGAGCAGGCTCGCTCCTACAGGGAAATGCGGGGTTAGTGAAAATCCCGGCTGCGCACGCTGATGCCATCGAGCAACGGGCTCAGGTCACTCAAGCGTCCGGCAATCAGATGCCGGACCTCACCCTCCTTCTCCCAGCGCCCATCGACCTTGAGCAACTGCGAGCCGACCAACACTTGGCGCTGGCGCTCTGCCAGGTCGCGCCACACCACCACGTTGACGTTGCCGAACTCGTCCTCGAGGGTAACGAACGTCACGCCGCTGGCGGTGGCCGGGCGTTGTCGGCCGGTAACCAGTCCGGCAACGCTGACGGGCCGACCGTGCTCGACGTCCAGCAACTCCTTCGAACTGCGGCAGCGCCGCGCCTTCAACTCACCGCGCAACAGGGCCAACGGATGCGGCCCGAGGGTGGTGCCGACACTGGCGTAATCGGCTTGCAGGTCCTCGCCCACGGTGGGTCTGGGCAACGACACCGCGTTCTCTTCCTGGCTCGGCAGGCCGGCAAACAGACCCAGCTGTTTTTGTACCCCGGCCACTTCCCAGCGTGCCCGATGCCGGTCGCCGGCCAGCCCACGCAACGCGCCGGCATCGGCCAGTTGCTCCTGGGCGCGGGCATCGAGTCGCGCCCGTTCGCCCAGGTCGGCGATGTCGGCAAACGCGCCTTGGGAGCGTGCCGTCTCGATGCGCCGGGCATCGTCCTCGCGAAAACCCTTGATCATGCGTAGCCCCAAGCGAATCGCCGGTTGCGCACCGGCGATCGGCTCCAGGCTGCAATCCCAGTCACTGGCGCGCACGTCCACCGGACGAACCTGCAAATGATGACGCCGTACGTCCTGCAGAATCTGGTCCGGGCTGTAGAACCCCATCGGCCAACTGTTGATCAGCGCACAGGCGAAGGCCGCCGGCTCGTGGCATTTCAACCAGCAACTGGCGTAGGTCAGCAAGGCAAAACTGGCCGCGTGGGACTCGGGAAAACCGTAGCTGCCAAAGCCCTTGATCTGCTCGAAGATCTGCGCGGCGAACTCGGCGGTGTAGCCGTTTTTCTTCATCCCGGCGGCCAGCCGTTCCTTGTGTGGCTCGAGCCCGCCATGGCGTTTCCACGCGGCCATGGAACGGCGTAGCTGGTCGGCCTCGCCGGGGCTGTAGTCGGCGGCGACGATGGCGATCTGCATCACCTGTTCCTGAAACAGAGGAACGCCGAGGGTGCGCTTGAGCACCACCTCCAGCTCCGGTGACGGATAGGCCTCCGGTTCTTCCTTGTTCCGTCGCCGCAGGTACGGATGCACCATGCCGCCCTGGATCGGCCCCGGCCGAACGATGGCGACCTCGATCACCAGGTCGTAAAACGTCTTCGGCCTGAGCCTCGGCAGCATCGACATCTGCGCCCGGGATTCGATCTGGAACACGCCGATGGTGTCGGCCCGACCGATCATTTCGTAGGTGGCCGTATCTTCGGACGGGATGGTCGCCAGACTCAGGTCCAGCCCCCGGTGCCGGCGCAGCAGATCGAAACATCGGCGAATCGCGCTGAGCATGCCCAGCGCCAGGATATCGACCTTGAGCAAACCGACCGCATCGAGATCATCCTTGTCCCACTGGATGATGGTGCGCTCGGCCATGGCGGCATTTTCCACCGGCACCAGACTGTCCAGCGGCTGCTCGGAAATCACGAAACCGCCGGGGTGCTGGGACAAATGCCGGGGGAAGCCGATCAACTGCCCCGTCAGGCTCAGCACCCGGTACAACACAGGGCTTTCGGGGTCAAACCCGCCCTCGCGCAGACGTTCCACGGGAGGCGTTTCATCGCTCCAGTGCCCGCAACAATCGGCCAGGGCGTTGATCTGGTCCGGCGGCAAGCCCAAGGCCTTGGCCACATCGCGCACCGCTCCGGCGGCGTGGTAAGTGCTGACCACCGCCGTCAATGCGGCCCGGGCCCGGCCATAACGCTGGAACACGTACTGCAAGACTTCCTCGCGGCGTTCATGCTCGAAATCGACGTCTATGTCCGGCGGCTCGTTACGTTCCTTGGACAGAAAGCGCTCGAACAACAACGTGGTGCGATCCGGATCGATTTCGGTGATGCCCAGGGCGAAGCACACTGCCGAGTTGGCGGCAGAACCGCGCCCCTGACAAAGAATCTGTTGCTGGCGGGCAAAGCGGACGATGTCGTGGACTGTCAGGAAGTAGCTTTCATAGCCCAGCTCCGCGATCAGTTGCAGCTCCTTGTCGATCTGCACCAGCACTTCGCTTTTCGGCCCTTTTGGCCAGCGCCACTCGATGCCTTCCTCGGTCAAATGACGCAGCCACGAGGTAGCCGAGTGTCCTTGCGGCACCAGTTCGCGGGGGTACTGGTAACGCAACTGGCCAAGATCAAAGGTGCAGCGCCGGGCGATGTTCAGCGTTTCGGCCAGCAAGTCGGGCGGATAAAGCGCTTGCAGCACGTCGAGGCTGCGCAGATGGCGCTCGCCGTTGGGGTGCAGGCGCAACCCGGCATCGGCCACCGGCAGGTGATGACGGATCGCGGTCATGGTGTCCTGCAAGGCGCGCCGGCCGCGCGCGTGCATGTGCACATCGCCACTGGCCACGGCCGCGATGCACAACTCCCTGGCCAGGGTCAGCAGATCGCCCAGGCGCCGGGCATCGTCCTGGCCGCGATGCAACTGCACCGCCAGCCACAGGCGCTCGGCGAAGACCTGTTTGAGCCAGCGCCCCTGTTCAAAGGCATCGACAGCGTCCGGCACCCACAACGCCAACAATCCCGGCAAGGGCTCGCTGAAGTCTTCATGCAGCACCTGATACTGGCCTTTCTGCGTGCGGCGCCGGGCGCGGGTGATCAATCGGCACAGCGCCTGATAGCCCTCGAGGCTCTCCACCAGCAGCACCAGTTTCGGACCGTTCTCGATGCGTATTTCACTGCCGATGATCAGCGGCAACTCCACGGACTTCGCCGCTTGCCAGGCCCGAACGATGCCCGCCAGGGTGCATTCGTCGGTGATCGCCAGGGCTTGATAACCCTGCTTTTTCGCGCGCTGGAACAGCTCGAGGGCACTGGAGGCACCGCGCTGGAAGCTGAAGTTCGACAGGCAGTGCAGTTCGGCATAGTCGCTGCTCATGCGAACCAGCCCTGCAACCACAGCGGGCCGTCCTCACCGACCGCCCGGTAGGCCCAGCCCTGTTGGCCGGCACGGGTTTCGATCAGGTAATAGTCACGGCGTACGTCGTCGCCGTCCCACCAGCCGGACTCGATACGCTCCGGCCCCATGAGGATGCGCGCCGAGCCCTGATGCACGGCCAGCGGCTCAGTCAGCAGCCAGCCCGGCCGTTTCACCGCGGCCGGCACCGCGCAAGGCTGGCTGTCGGCACGGGCCTGCCACGCGCACTCGGGGCGGTGATCGGCCTGGAAGCGCAAGCCATGCACCGCGTCATCCCCCAGCCGTGCACGCAGGCGTTCGCGCAGTTGCTCCCAGGGCAAGGACTGTTGCGGGCGATCGTCGAACAGTTCCTGATGCTGGGGCACGAAGGTCGGCAAATCCTCGGCGCGCAGGCGAAAGCCGCGCACCGGCGCCTCGACCTGGACTTGCTCCAGCCGCCCCCGGGCCAGTTCGAAGAGCATCGCCGGATCGCGCTCGGCACTGAGCAGGCCGACCTTGATGAGCGTGTCCGGCAACCCGGCGTGCTCCAGATGCAGGTCGAAACGCTGTACGCCGCTATCGCGACCGCAGAGGAACGCCGACAGGTCTCCCGTCAACCGGCGCAACGGAAACAGCAAGGCTTGATGGGACTGCACATCGAAATTGAGCTCGATACGCACATCGAAGCGGTCCGGCGGCAGGTAGAACGCCAGCGCCAACCGCCGCAAACCCAAGAGGGCATCCAGGTGCTTGAGCACCTGGGCCTCGAAGCGCCGGGCCAGGCTATGCCGGGGCAGCGCCTGCACCTGGCTCAAGGTGCGCAGGCCCATGCGCGACAAGGCCGTGGCGACCGAGGCTTCGAGGCCGACCCGGTCGACGGGCATTTGCCCCAGGTGATGCTGCAAGGCTTGATCGTCCGGCACCACCAGTCCGTCATAGGCGTTGGCCAGCACCCGCGCCGCCACCGGGTTGGGCGCGGCCACGATGCGGTGGCGAAACCCCAGTTCACCGAGTTCACGGCGCAGAAGCGCTTCGAATTGCGGCCAGGCGCCGAACAGGCCGAGGCTGGATTCGATCTCGAACACCAGGGCCCGGGGGTAATGCACGCTGACCTGGGAACTGAAGCGATAGGCCCAGGCGGCGAGAAACCGCTGCCAGTGTTCGATTTCAGCAGCGTCATATTCAGCCGTGACAAAACCTTTGCTCAAGGCCTGTGCCGCGCTCATGGACTGGCCTGGACGCAAACCCAGCGCCCGCGCCGCGCCGTTGACGGCCTGCAGCACCCGGCGCTGGGCCGGGCCGGTCAGCAGCGCCAGGGGTTCATCGGGATCGGCGCGCTGACGCAGTACCGCGTCCAGCGCCAATTGCGGGAAAACAATGCAGACCCAGCGCATGGCAACCTCAATGCCCCACGGCGAAGGCAATCGGCGCCGAACGGGCCAGGCCGCCGCGGCACTTGAGCACCCGCAGTTGTGCCGGACGGGCATCGATGGCAATGCGCAGGGCCGCCGGCGAAGGGTTGATCGCTTCACCGAGGGGACGATAGGCGAAGGCCAGGGTCTGGCCGGTTTCCGCCGCCACCTGCAAGCGGCGCAAGGCGCGGTCATCGGCCTTGTGCGGCCAGCACAGCACCGCGCCGCAACTGCCCGAACGCAGGCATTGCTCCGCGGCCCACAGTGCATCGCGCTCGCTGGCCTGGATGATCGACAACTGCCGCAGATCGACCCCGGCGCCCTGCCACGCCTGGGGGTACGGCACATAAGGCGGCGCCACCAGCACGATGCGCTCGCCCGCCGCAGACAGCCGTGCCAGGGTCGGCCACACCAGTTGCAGCTCGCCCACGCCCTGCCCGGCCAACAGGATTTCCGTCAGCGCCGCCTCCGGCCAGCCACCGCTGGGCAACGCGGCGTCCAGCGCGGCATGCCCGGTGGGTTGCGGGCTGGCGGCCGGTGGCGCAGGCCGGCCCTTCCAGACCTGGCCGCCATTGAACAGCGTATCCAGCGCAACGACGGCGCCCATCAGCCTTGCCTCACCAGGCCACAGAACACGCCTTCGATGGCCAGGTCCCGGTCGGCCTCGACAATGATCGGCTGGTAGGCCGGGTTGCGTGGCAGCAGGCGAACCACATCGCCGACCCGCTCGAAGCGCTTGATGGTGACTTCGCCGTCGAGCCGCGCCACGACGATCTGGCCGTTGAGCGCCTCGGGGTTGCGGTGCACGCCCACCAGATCGCCGTCGAGAATGCCGTCCTCGATCATCGAATCACCGCGCACCCGCAACATGTAGTCCGGCACCCGCGAGAAGATCGACGGATCGAGCAGCAAGCGGCTGTGCACCTCGGCATCAGCCCCGATCGGCGCACCGGCCGCCACCCGGCCAAGCACCGGGATGTCCAGCAACTCGGGCCGCGGCGGCTGCCCGAGCAGGCGAATGCCCCGGGCCTGATGCGGGTTGACCTCGATAAACCCGGCTTCGGTCAGCGCCAGCACATGCTTGCGCGCCACACTGCGAGAGGCAAAACCGAACGCCTCGCTGATTTCAGCGAGGCTCGGAGGCTGACCGTGCTCGGCGATGCGATCGCGGATAAAGGTCAGGATGGCGGTACGGCGGGGAGTCAGAGTCGTCATGGAGTACATTTGTACTCTTTTGGCTTTTTCCTGGCAAGGACCGTGTAGGAGCTGTCGAGTGAAACGAGGCTGCGATCTCTTGAGACCAGAGCGAAAAGATCGCAGCCTGCGGCAGCTCCTACAGGAGGCCGGTTCAAACGTAACGTCCAGCACTCCTTACTCGAACAAAACGGACGATCAAAAAATAGGGCCTACCGTTCGTCGCCTTTCTAAAATAATTAGCATCTGAAGAAAATAAAAATCCATAAAAAAAGTACGAAACGCACATTTACTCCTACAGAAATATTCTACTTAACATAGCAAGATCATTTCTGCTTGCCTAAAACTAAAACACAGTTTCAAAAAGGAATTTCACAGTTCCACGCTAGAAACTATCCACACCAAAACAAAACCAAGCCACTAAGGTTCCTAACATCATGCAGGACGCATCTTAAAAGCATGCAGGAATCCCCCTACAACACAAAACCCTCTCGCTTGCGTCCAACAGTAAAATCAACTAATCCTTGCAGCACCACTTAATACCAAGCGCCCCCACAAATAAAAGAAAAATAAAAAACAACAAGCCTGAAAAAGTGACGCTCAATGACTAAAAATATTCTGCCCAGAGCTTTCTCCCTAACATCCATATTCATAAAAGAACAATTAAAAGAACCCATCGCTTTTTTCTGGATCATGATATCACCTTGTGCGATGTTCTATTTTCTTGCAACAACCAGGCAAGACCCCAACTATTTTTCCAGCAATTACATTACGATTTCGGCATGGTTTTATGCCTACATCTCTTCAAGTGTCGCATTATTCGGATTCGCCTTTTACATTATCGGAAGAAGGGAAAGTGGATTCACCCGATCATTCATTTACTCCAAGGAATCGAAACTGATTTTTCTTTTATCGCACTTCATTGCCTACTCGTTAATATCGATATCCTATTGCGCAACCTTTTACTTAACGACCAAACTCCCATTTGGAAACTATGCCCTCAATGAATTACTGAATATCGCACTACGCTTTTACATCTGCTTTATCATGTTTTGCACTTTCGGGGCTGCATTTTCATTGTTACCGATCAACTTTCAGAACTCGAACACTTTGCTTTCCATTTTTTCGTTCTGCATGCTGATTCTCGGCGTAATGAGTGCCAGCAGATCAAAACCCATCACCGACACTTTGAACCTCGCAAATCCACTGACACTTGCAAGCCAGATAATGGAACAAGGTCTTGAATCCAACAAACTCATCACGACAGCAATAATTCTTTTATTTATTTCAGTACTGCACAGAACGTTCAAGCACCTAAGAATCAATCCCGTATGGAGCCGATACTGATGAAAAAATTCACGGCGCAGAGCATTGACTTCTCCTATACAGACAACCCCCTCTTGACCCAGGCATCTCTTGAGGTTACTCAAGGCGACATTGTCGGCATTCTGGGGCCCAACGGATCTGGAAAAACAACTTTTTTCGATATCGTCTGCGAGCTTAAAAAAGCAAAGTCCGGCTTGATAAAAAACGACTTCAGTCAGTTTTTATACCTTTCTCAAATCATCACCACTCCCCCGCCGCTACGCATGCGTGACATTTTTAAAATGGTGACTGCGCTGTCATCAAGCGACCCCATGACACAAGATAAAACCCTGAAAAAACTAAGCGCGTGGAGCCCTGCGATAGTTGACCGATACCAAGATATCTGGAACAAAAAATCATCGCTGTGCAGCTACGGAGAGACACGCTGGTTCTTTACTCTCACTCTTCTTTCAATTTCTGCAGACTTCGTGATTCTCGATGAGCCTACCGCCGGTGTAGACCCGGAATTTCGTCGCTATATTTGGCAATGCCTACGCGGCGCCGCCAGGGAGGGCACCGCTATTCTGGTTTCCTCGCATAATGTTGATGAGGTAATTAACCACTGTGATTATTTTTACATGATTAGCCAGCAACGCTTCAATCGCTTTGCCAATGGTAGTGAGTTCATGCATCGGTATGGCGTAAAGACTGTGGACGATGCGTTTATCCGAGCCGTTACTGAACCGGTATTCGCAACATAAGCAACTGTAAACGCACACGGGGGAGCTGCCTTAGACTGCGACAGCTCCCGATGAGGAATGGAATTCGATTCATTCGGTAAGTTCAGCAAGATAGGCCCACGGATAAATCCCCCGCTCATGCCCATCGCTGAAGACCAGTTGCAGGCCATACCCCTGCGAGTGCAACTCGATCACCTGAACCCGCACATCCACCATCGGCGCCATCCCCCGCAACCGAAACGCCCGGCACTGCGAGCACGGGCACTGCCGGCGCAATTCGGCATGATCCAGCAGTTGCTCGCGGCCATCCGGCCAGTCCAGTCGCAACTGCCGTTTGCTGCGGGAATTGCCAATCGCCACCGGGTTCATTGCAGTTGGCTCAAGGCAATGCGCACGGCCTTGCGCACTTCAGGGTCGCCGTCGTCTTGTGCGGCCTGCAACGGCGCAATGGCCCGTGGGTCGTTCAATTCGCCCAGGGCCAGCGCGGCTTCCTTGCGCAGGTTGCTGATGCGGTGGCCGAGGGTGTCGATCAGGGCGTCGAGCGCCGGTACAAAACGCAAGCGACCGAGGCTGCGGGTGGCGCGCAGGCGCACTTGCCAGTAATCGTCGTCCAGGGCGTCGATCAGGGCCGGGCCGGCGTCGAGGTGGCCGACCTTACCCAGGGTGGTGGCGGCTTCTTCGCGGACTTGCCAGGCAGCGTCGCGCAAGGCCTGGCGCAGGGCCGGCAGCACCTGTGCGTCAGACGCCAGGCCCAGCGCCCCGGTGGCGGCGCGCCGAACTTCAGTGTCCGGGTCAGCGCTGGCCAACCGCGCCAAGGCCGGCAAGGCATCGAGTTGCTTGAGCCAGCCGAGCACGCCCACCGCCTCACGGCGCACGCTGGCGCTTTCATCAATCAGTGCCCGGGCCGCCGCATCGGCGGCATCGGGGCAACGCAACTCGCGCAACGCCCTGAATGCGGCGATGCGTACGCCGCTGTCGGCGTGCCCGGTCCACGGCAGGATGACCCGGCCCGCCGCTTCACTCTTGAGCAGGCTGAGGCTTTGCGCTGCGGCCACCTGCACCGCCGGGGATGGGTCCGTCAGGGCCTGGCACAGCGCTTCGACCACCGGTTCGTCCTCCCAGGCTTCCAGCAGGCGTGCGGCTTCGGCGCGAACGTCCGCAATCGGGTCTTCGGCCAGTCGATCGATCAGCCACAGCAGGCCGTCCGGCTCCTCGAGATCGGCCAGTTCGATCAGCGCGATCCGGCGTACACCGGGGTCGTCATCGGTCAGGCGCGGCTGCAGGGCAAGAATGTCGTCGTTATCGGTTACATCGAATAGTGAGGTCATAGGGCAAATCGCGGCAGTTTGGTTTCAGGGGGAAGTCCGAGCGGGTTCAGGCGCGGCAGTTGCCGGCCGTCTTCGTGCCGCAGGAGTTCGAGGCAATGGCGCTTGAGGTGCGAGAATTCGGGGCTTGTCACCAGTTGCGTGCTGCGTGGCCGGGGGAAGTCCAGGCGCAAGTCTTCGATGATCCGGCCGGGCCGTGTACTCATGACCAGCAGGCGATCGGCGAGGAACAGCGCTTCGTCGATGTCATGGGTGACAAACACCACGGTGGTGCGGATGCGCGTCCAGATGTCCAGCAGCAGTTCCTGCATGTTCAATCGGGTCAGGGCATCGAGGGCGCCGAAGGGTTCGTCCATCAGCAACAGGCGCGGACGGTTGACCAACACCCGGGCGATTTCCACCCGTTGCTGCATGCCGCCGGAGAGCTGATCGGGCCAGCGCCCGGCAAAGCCTTCGAGGCCCACCAGGGCGAGGATTTCATCCGCTGCCTTGTGCCGTTCGGCCTTGCCGATGCCTTGCATTTTCAAACCGAACGCCACGTTGTCACGCACCGTGCGCCACGGAAACAGCGTGTGCTGCTGGAACACCATGCCGCGCTGGGGCGATGGGCCCGCCACCGCTGCGCCATCCACGTTCAAGGTGCCGGTGCGCGGTTGCAGGTGGCCGGCCAGTGCGCCGAGCAAGGTGGACTTGCCGCAACCCGACGGCCCGAGAATGCACACGAACTGCCCCGGCTCGATCTGGCAATCGAGGCCCTGCACTGCTTCGAAAGCCGTGTCGCCCTCGCCCAGGCTGATCGACAGCCCGCGAATGTCGATACGCCCTTCCAGGTGTTGAAAAACGCTCATCAGGCTTTTCCTCGTGGTCGATGCCAGGGCGTGAACAGCCCGCCCAGACGCTTGATCAACAGGCTGCTGCCCATCCCGAGCACGCCGATCAGCAACATGCCGACCACGATGTCGGCGTAGTTCTGGATGGTGTAGGACTCCCAGGTGTAATAGCCAATGCCGAACTGGCCGGAGATCATTTCCGCCGTCACCAGGCAGAACCACGAAGTGCCCATGCCGATGGCCAGGCCGGTGATGATGCTGGGCGCAGCGCCCGGCAGAACGACCTCCAGCAGGATGGCCCGGCGCCCCGCCCCGAGGCTTTTCGCCGAGGCGATCAGCCGTGGGTCGACGCCTTCGACGCCGTGCACGGTGTTGAGCAGGATCGGGAACAGTGCGCCGGTGAAGGTGATGAACACCATCGACAGCTCCGAGGAGGGAAACATCAGGATCGCCAGGGGAATCCATGCCACCGCAGGGATCGGGCGCAGCACTTCCAGGGGCGGCAGCAAGAGATCTTCGGCCCATTTCGAGCGGCCGATGGCCAGGCCCAGGGCCACGCCGATGATCAGCGCCGCGAGGTAACCGGCGAACACCCGGCCGAGGCTGCTGCCCAGGTGTTGACCGAGTTTGCCCGAGTCGCCGAGGCCGAGGGCAGCTTCAATGACCGCCACGGGTGTCGGGACGTTGGCGAAGGTCACCAGGCCGAGGTTCCAGTGGTGGCTGGCGGCGAGTTGCCAGAACAGCAGGCAGAGCAGCAGTGAAGCGACCCTTGGAATCCAACGTAAAAATGATCCAGACATACACATTTCCCGATGGCAATCACAACCCCTGTAGGAGCTGCCGAAGGCTGCGATCTTTGACGGCTTCACGATTGCCGAAGAGCACGATCAAAAGATCGCAGCCTTCGGCAGCTCCTACAGGGAACCGTGGTGTTTGGGGGGTTAGCGAACCGCCACGGCCTGGGCAGTGGCATCGGTAAAGTCAAAGACCTTGCCGCCCTGGGCCGTGGCGAACTGTTGGGCCTGACCTTTGAGCAGGAACGCGCTCAGCCGTCCTTTCCCGTCGGTGGCAAACCACGCCTGATCCGCCAGCAACTTGATCCCGCTGTCGCTGGCCTGGGCGTACACCGCGCGGATGTTCTTGCCTTCCTGTTTCAGCGCTGTCAGCGCGGTAAATGCCGACTCCGCCGAGGCGTATTGACGAACTTTCGGCTCGCCGCGCACCCAGATTTCCACCACATGACTGAAGTCGGTGATGGCTTGGCCGCTGGCGGCATCGATGGCCTTGAGCGGCGCCGGCCCGTAACTGGCCAGTTGCGCGCTGTAGTCCAGGTTCGAGGCCTTGAAGGCGGCGCGGATGTATTGGTCGTCGATGAAGGTGTTGAGATCGAGCCCGCGATCGGCCTTCTTCAACAACTTGAGGGTATCGATGGCGGTGCCCACGGCCTGACGGTATTCCGGCTTCCAGCTCAGGTCGCGGGTCTGCACACCGAGGGGGCCATGGAACAGGTAATTGACCTCGGCATCGACCCCGGTGACCCTGGCGATCAACTCGCTGTATTTCTCCGGTTCAGCCGCCAGCAACTGGTTGGCTTCGATGCTCGCCCGCAGGTAAGCGACGACGATTTCCGGGTACTTCTTCGCATAGGCCTGATCGACCAGCGCACCGTGGAAGGTCGGCGCGTTGGCCTGGGCACCGTCATAAATCTTGCGCGCGAAACCACGACTCGGGAACAGTTCGGCGAAGGGCACGAAGTCGGCATGGGCATCGATCTTGCCGGCCTGCAACGCGGAGCCGGCGACTTCCGGCGGCTGGGCGATGATGTTCACGTCCTTGAGCGGGTCCCAGCCCTGGGCCGCGACGGCCCGCAGCAACATGCCATGGGCGGTGGAAGCGAACGGCACGGAAATGGTCTTGCCCTTGAGCTCTGCGAGCGACTGCACGCCCGATGCGCTCGGCACCACGATGCCGTTGCCACTGCCCTTGATGCTGCCCGACAGCACGCTGATGAACAGGCTGTGCTTGCCCGCCGTTTCGAACGCCACGCCGTTGAACGCGCCGGGGAAGTCGGCCATGGCGCCGAAGTCGAGCTTGCCGGCCACCATCTCATTGGTCAGGGGGGCGCCGCTGGTGAAGTTTTTCCACTGCACCTCGTATTGGGCGTCTTTGTAGGGGCCATCGTGGGGCAGGTATTTGTCCAGCAGACCGAGTTCGCGAATCAACAATCCGCCGGCGGCGCAGTTGATGGTGGTGTCCTGGGTGCCGATGGCAATGCGGATGGTTTCGGCCGAGGCCGACAGGGTGAATGAAGCCAGTACCAGACCGGCTAAAGCTGCACGCAACATCATGAGTGTTTCCCCTCGAATCATTTATTGGATGTTCGTCTCCGCCACGATCAGGGCGCGGTGGGAAACGAGGGGTGTCTTGAATCAGGCGTCCGGTGGTGCCGGATGGCGTTTTGTTGTCTGGGCTGGCCTCTTCGCGAGCAAGCCCGCTCCCACAGGGTGTTGCGGTGTACACGGACTTGCGTCTGGCCTCGATCCATTGTGGGAGCGGGCTTGCTCGCGAAGGCGTCCGGTCAGTCAATGGGGATGCCAGCTGTGCCGGCCTCTTCGCGGGCAAGCCCGCTCCCACAGTTGATAGTGTTTCAGCGCAGCAGGTACGGGATCTCTACTTTCACAGCCCCTGTCGGGCAGTCCTTTTCACAGGGCATGCAGTACCAGCATTCATCGAACGCCATGTAGGCCTTTTGCGTGGCCGGGTTGATCGCCAGCAGGTCCATCGGGCAGACGTCGACGCACACGGTGCAGCCTTTGTGGGCGATGCATTTGTCCTCGTCGATGGTGACGGGGGCGTTGGAACGGAAGAAGATTTCCTGGGCTTGATAGGCCATTTCACGGTCTCTCTCTTGGGTGATGCTCAGGCGGCATCCGCGCCGACCCGCAGCCGGTCGTAGGCCTGCAACTCGTCGGCATCGAGCGGGATGATGTAAGGCTCGACGGCTTTCTTGAAACTGCTCATCAAACCGTTTTCGTCTTTCTTCAGGTGGCAATGGCAGAACCAGTCGCGGTCGTTGCGTTGCGGGTGATCGACGCGGTGGTGGTAAAGCCCCCAGCGGCTCTCGGCGCGGAACAATGAAGCGCGGGCGGCCATTTCGGCGCAGTCGCGGATCATGCTGACTTCCATGGCGCGCATCAGTTCGTGGGCGTTGTGGGCCTTGATCTGGTCGAGATCACGCTGGATGTCGCTGAAGC
Organism: Pseudomonas monachiensis; assembly: GCF_047345015.1. Taxonomy (NCBI): domain Bacteria; kingdom Pseudomonadati; phylum Pseudomonadota; class Gammaproteobacteria; order Pseudomonadales; family Pseudomonadaceae; genus Pseudomonas; species Pseudomonas monachiensis. The sequence goes on along the minus strand of NZ_CP178857.1, from coordinate 2,604,763 downwards.
GTTGCAGGCCGATCTGCATCTTCCTGGTCACTTTCGGCGGTTGCAGGTAGTCATTGACGAAGCGCCGCAGCTTGTACTCGACCTGGGCCGGTGGCAGGCCGTGCTCACGATCCAGCGGTGCGTAGACCCGTTGCTTTTCGGTTTCGATCTGCCGCGCATCCAGCGCCGAAAACTCGCGCCCGGCGACAAAATCCGCCGCGTTGTGGCCAGCGAACCAGCCGTAGGTGAACGCGCCAAGCATGTAGTTGTGCGGCACGGCGGCCATGTCCCCCGCCGAGTACAAGCCCTTGACCGAGGTCTCGGCCTTCTCGTTGACCCACACCCCCGACGCCGAATGCCCGCTGCAAAAACCGATCTCGGAGATGTGCATCTCGATCATCTGCGTGCGGTAGTCGGTGCCGCGATTGGCGTGGAACTGGCCGCGACTCGGACGCTCGTTGCTGTGCAGGATCTCTTCGATGTTCTGGATGGTTTCCTCGGCCAGGTGATCGAGCTTGAGGAACACCGGACCATTGCCGCTTTCCAGCTCCTGATGGAATTCCCACATCATCTGCCCGCTCCAGTAGTCGCACTCGATGAAGCGTTCGCCCTTGTTGTTGGCGGTGTAGCCGCCCAAGGGGCCGGTGACGTAGGCGCAGGCCGGGCCGTTGTAATCCTTGATCAGCGGGTTGATCTGGAAGCATTCCAGGTTCGCCAGTTCGGCCCCGGCGTGGTAGGCCATCGAGTAGCCGTCGCCGGCATTGGTCGGGTTTTCGTAGGTGCCCATCAGGTAGCCCGAGGACGGTAATCCCAGGCGTCCGGCGGCACCGCAGGCGAGGATCACCGCCTTGGCCTTGATCACATGGAAGTCCGCCGTGCGGCAATCAAAGCCCATCACCCCGTTGACCGCGCCCTCTTCGTCCGTCAGCAATCGGGTGCAGACCAGGCGATTGGTGATGCTCACCCGCGCGCGCTTCAACTGCCGATAGAGGACTTTCTTGATGTCGTGCCCTTCCGGCATCGGCAACACATAAGCGCCCATGTGGTGAACCTTCTTCACCGCGTAGTCGCCGGTTTCGTCCTTCTCGAATTTCACGCCCCAGCGGTCCAGTTGCGAGAGGGTTTCAAAGCTGTGGGTGGCATAGGCGTACACCGCGGCCTGATTGACGATGCCGTCGTTGGCGATGGTGATTTCCTTGGTGTATTGCTCAGGCGTCGAGTGACCGGGAATGATCGCGTTGTTCAGGCCGTCCATGCCCATGCTGATCGCGCCGCTGCGCTTGACGTTGGCCTTGTCGATCAACAACACCCGCAGGTCGCGGTTGCGTTCCTTGGCCTTGATCGCCGCCATGGGGCCGGCGGTGCCGCCGCCTATGACAACGATGTCGTATTCCTGCTCCAACGTGCTGCGCGTCATGCCTGCTCCCCTTTTTGCCGGTCGATCCGCAGGCGGTACTGGAAAGCATCGCCACGGTAGTAAAGGTGTTCGAAGTCCAGCGGCCGACCCTCGACATCATGGGTCAGGCGCTCGATGCGCATGATCGGCGAGCCGGGTTCAACGTTCAGCGCCTGGGTCAGGTCGCTGTCGGCCAGCACCGCATCGATGGCCAGGTCGGCGTGCCCCAGGGCCAGGCCGCAGTCGTTTTCCAGGATCAGGAAAATGTCGCGGGTGACCAGGTCGGCTTTTTCCAAGCGCTCACCAACGGCCTTGGGCAGGTAGGTGATTTCCAGGGAAACCGGCTCGCGATTGATCAGGCGCACACGCTTGATCTGCGCCACGACCTCGCCTTCGGCCACCTGCAAACGCTCGGCGACGAGCTTGTCGGCGGCAATGAACTTGAAGCTGCGCAGGCGGTTGATCACCTCATAGCCGCGACCGGTCATCGACTCGGCCAGGCCTTGCAGGGTGCTGACGTTCTGGAAGGTTTTCGGCTTGGCGACGAAGGTGCCCTTGCCGTGGATCTTGAAGATCAGCCCCTCCTTTTGCAGGTCGCCCAAGGCCTGGCGCACGGTGATGCGACTGACCTTGAACAACGCGCCAAGCTCGCTTTCGGAAGGCATCTGGCTGTCTTGCGGGTATTCGCCGTCGAGGATGCGTGCGCGCAGCACGTCTCGCAGCTGGGTGTGCAACGGGACGCTGCTCAGGGATAGAACGTTATCGGTCATGGCAGATCACTTGTTATAACGAGTTATGACGTGATCTTAGAGAGGTTATGACAGGCTTGAGAAATACCGAATGCGCATAAGGTTAGAAGTGCAACACAACCAAAAACTGTAGGAGCTGCCGGAGGCTGCGATCTGTTGATTTTGTTTTTTAAGCCAGGATCAAAAGATCGCAGCCTCCGGCAGCTCCTACAGGGGATTGTGTGTGGTCTGAAGGATCAGTGGCGCTTGAGGATCTGGTCCATCACCCAATCGGTCTTCAGCGCCTGCTCGGCCACGGCCGGGTGCTGGGCCTCGCCACGAATATGCGCATTCATGCCCATTACGTGGTGCCACTGAATGTGGGCGTGATGCTCGATGGTCAGGCTGAGGTATTCATCGGCGTGCAGCTCGACCGGGTGTTCATCGAACACTGAAAAGGTGATCCGGCCTTTGCTGCCGATCACTTCGACCCGGTCTTCGCGAAGGTCCGCAACGAAGTTCCAGCAGCCCATGCCCAGAGCCCCGCTGGCAAACCGCCAGGTGGCGCTGACGGCATCTTCGGCCGCATACATACCGGCCTGGCGTGCGGTGAACCCGGCGACTTCGACGATATCGCCCAGCAGGTACTGAAACAGGTCCAGGCCATGGCTGGCCAGATCCGCAAAGTAGCCACCACCGGCAATCGCCGGATCGGTACGCCAGTTTTCACTGCCATTGCGATCCGCTGCCGACGGGGCTTTGGTGAGGGTCCAGCTCAGGTGCCGGACCTCGCCGATCCGCCCTTCCTCCAGCCATTGCCGCACTTGCCGGAAGCGTGGCAACGAACGTCGGTAATAGGACACGAACAAGTGCAGCCCGGCATCGGCAAACACCTGCTGCATCTCGCGGCTTTGCCCGGCATTCAGCGCCATCGGTTTTTCCACGCAGCAATGCTTGCCGGCGGCGGCCACCTGCAAGGCATAGGCGTGATGGCTGTCGGGCGGCGTGGCGATGTACACCGCGTCGACCTCGGGATCGTTGATCAGCGCCTGCGCATCGGTGTAGACCCGCGCGATACCGTGGCGCGCGGCGTAGTCGGTAACGGCTTCCAGGCGCCGGCCCATCACCGCCACCAACGCCGATCCGGGTGCCTTGTAGAAGGCTGGCGCGCTTTTGCGTTCAGCGACACTGCCACAGCCGATCATGCCCCAGCGCACCAGGTTCATAGGCTCTCCTTGCTTATCAGCCGACGCGCAATGCGCGCAGGTCCAGTCGACCGTCCTTGAGCGGCGGGCACCAGTAGTAGCCGCCGGTGATCGGACGGCTGATGCGGTACAGACCGTCGGTGATGCCGTCTTCCAGGCCACTCATGCGGCGCAGTTGGGCTTCGAAGGCATCGAGGGAAAAGCCGAAGGCCAGGAACATCAGGCCGGCGCGGTCGCCTTCGATCCACGGCATCGAACGGCGCACCACGAAGGCCTCGGGCGCAAAGCTTTCCTGGGCGGTGCGTTTGACGTGGGCGGAAACCGGCGCGTCGTCGAGCTCTTCGTTATCGCTCAAGCGGCGACCCATGATGTTGTCTTTTTCATCCGCCGACAGCCCATGGAAACCTTTCAGGTCATGCTGCCACTGCTGGATCGCGGCGAAGCTGCCACCCACCGTACCGTCCGCGCCCTCACCCACCAGGGCGGCGGCCACGGCGGCGGCGGCGTGGGGGTTCTCGGTGCCATCTTCATAGCCGGTCAGGTCGTGGCCATTCATGTGGCGGAAAGTTTCGTTCATCTGCACCAGGCGCAACGCCGGGGCCAGTGCCGCTTCGATGGCGTTGCTGCGGTTGAGCAACTCGCCACGGTCTTCACCGTGCAGCCAGCACCAGAGCGCATGTTGCGTCGACGGATTGTCGACGCCGACACCCGCCAAAGCCGGGAAAGTACGCAGGCCTTCGATCTGCCCCTCCAGTGCCTTGACCAGGGATTCGCCGAAGCCGACGACAGCCGATTTCCCGTCCACCAGATGCATCAAGTTGTCGAGCGCAGCCGGCAGTGCCGCGGCGGATTCGAGGGCGAAGAACATATGGCGGGCTTGAGGCGGAACAGGGGTGGCGAGAATGCCCGGCTGGTAATGGCTCATATGAACTCCTTGAAAAAGAGCACAGAGTTTAACCGGAGTACGAGGGTTTGTGTGCCGTGAGAGGCCACAGAAGCCACTCGCCACAAAAGATCAAACCACGCTGGGGATTTCGTTGCGGAACGCACTCGGGCTCATGCCGGTCCAGCGCTTGAACGCCCGGCGAAAGCTGCGCACGTCGCTGTAGCCGACTTCTTCGGTGATGCGTTCAATGGACATGTCCGGGTTGGCCAGCAGGCTCATGGTGCGGGCCTGACGCACTTGTTCCAGCAGCGCTTCGAAGGTCAATGCGTGTTCGGTGAGGCGGCGGCGCAAAGTGCGGCTGCTCATGTTCAGGTCGCCGGCGATTTTCTCGATGTGGCTGCCTTCGGTCAGGTCCCGGGCAATCGCCCGTTCCACGGCCTGGATCAGGTCCATTTTCTGGTGCACCTGCGCGGCTTCCAGCTCGAGCAATTTCACGGCCTGACGCAGGGCCAGGGAATGGTGATTGGGCAAGTGAACGCCCAGCCAGTGTGCCTCGATCACCATGCGGTTTTGCAGGCAGCCGAAACGCACGTCCGGCCCCAGCAGGCGCGAATATTCGCCGAGATAGTCCGGCGCGGCATGCATGAACTCCACGGCCATCGGCTTGAAATCCGCCCCGACCAGCGCCCGGCCGTACACCAGCAGGCTGGCGAAAAACTCCTCGACCGCGAACAACTGCACGTCGGCGAACGGCAAGCGGCATTCAACGTCGATAAACACCCGATCCCCCGCCTCCTCCACACTCGACACGACAATGCCGCCAGAGGTGTGTTGATGGCGAATGCCCAGTTCAAAGGCATCGCGCAGGGTCTTGCACAGCGACAACACATGCCCCAACAACCCCAGCGTACCGAGCACATTCTGCGCGCCGACCCACAGGCCCAGCCCCTGATTGGGCAAGGCCTTGAGCGCGCGCTGAATCATGGCCACGGCCTGGCGATAGGAAATTCGCTGCGCCGGGTCCTGCAGGTCTTCAAAGGTAAAACCCAAGCCTCGGCACAGGCTTTCGGGGTGGATGCCTTTTTGCTCGGCGACTTCGGCCAGGGTCTGCAGGAGAAACGGCGACACCAGCGCCAGTTCAAAGGTGGGATCGGTCACTTTCATTTGCATGGGGCTATACGTTCCGGGTCGAGCTGCATTCTTATTTTTGTAACCGGTTATGTCGAAGGAAGTTAGCACAGGGTGCAAAGGCTGTCCGCAGAAGTCCCCCTAAATGGCCGCCAATACCCTGCCTTGCAGGGCGCAGACAGCTTATTTCTATGTTGCGGCCCTCGTATGGATGCCGGACAGCCCGCTAACAATAATAATGAGAACACCCATGATCCCGACCCGCACGACACTTCCCCTACTGGTCACTGGCCTGGCCGGCGTCTGCGCCCTGCAACCGGCACTGGCCACCGAGGCTGGCGTGGACAACATCGGCACCGGCACCGACGGCTTTTTCATGTTGCCGCTTTCGCCCGACAGCCTTCCGGACAACATGGTTGCCTTCAACCTCTACTACAACCACTACAAAGCCACGAAGCTCAATATCAGCTCCCTCGGCGGCAAGGTGCCGAACGTCGAGATCGAGTCCACGGCGGTCATTCCGCGCCTGGATTACCTCAGCCCGGTGCGGGTGTTTGGCGGCCGGCTGGGTGGCTACATCGCGCAGCCCTGGCTCAAGCAGGAAGTCTCGGTGTTCGGCTTGCAGGACACCCGTGAAGGCATGGGCGACACCACGGTCGCACCGATCATTCTCTGGGACATGGGCCCAGACCTGACCCTCGGCGCCGCCATCGAAATCACCGTGCCGACCGGCGAATACAGCGTTGATCGCCTGGCCAACACCAGCAACAATTTCTACACCTACAAACCCTTGTTCTCCTTCACCTGGCTGCCGACGGACAGAACCGAGGTGTCGATGAAGACCACCTACAGTTTCAACGAGAAAAACAAGGACACCGACTACAAGTCAGGGCAGATTTTCCACTTCGACTATTCCGCCAGTTTCAAGATCACCGACAATCTGATGCTCGGGTTGAACGGCTATTACCTCAAGCAGACCACCGACGACAAACAGTTCGGCCACACCGTGCAGTTCAATGGCCAGGACGTGAACGACGGGGTGCGCGGCCAGGTGTTTGCCATTGGCCCGGCGCTGCACTGGACCTTTCTCGAATACGCCAGCGCGGAGATTCGCTGGGCCAAGGAGTTCGACGTGGAAAACCGGCCTGAAGGGGAAATGCTTTGGGCCAAAGTCAGTATTCCGTATGCGTTCTGACTGAAATGACGCCTTCGTCGGAACGCCGCCCGGAGCAAGCCCGCTCCCACAGGGGAATGCATTCCAAATGTGGGAGCGGGCTTGCTCGCGAAGGCGTCGGAACAGTCACCTAACAAATTTCAGGAATACACCGGCCAAGTAGCCACAATCTTCCCACCCCGAACCGCCAGCAAATCCCCGAACTGCAATAACACCGACTCCGTCTGGGTCGGGCGCAAGAACACCTGGTCCTCCACCGTCAGCCCCACCGCCGCCGACCCATTGACCATTTCCTGGTTCGAACTACGGCCATACACACCATTGCTCTGCAACCCCGCGGGCGACTCGAACTGCGCCATCCAGTTACCGCCATAGATGAAATACGTTTCGCGCTGATTGGTGTCCCACCAGGAAAACAGCCTGGACTTGTCATCCAGCGCCGGAATATTCAGCGCCCCGGTGCTTTTCAACACGGGCGTGGCGATGTAGGCGGCCGGCACATGCTCGGCCAGTGACGGCAAATCATAGTGAGTGGGCTTGAGCATCGCCGTCCCCACCGACACTTCGCTGCTGAGCTGTTCGTGTTCATGCATGCGATAGCTCGGGCTGCCGGCCGTATTGAGGGTCAACCCTTCGCGCCACAAACCGGGGTATTGCCGACGGGTGAAATCGACGCAGCGGTGGTAAATCACCATCACCTTGGCGAACAGCTCCTCGGGCGAGCCCAGAATCCCCGGCACGCCCATGCCCACGAACGGGTCGTAGCCCATGAACCCGGCGAATTCCAGGTGCTGCGGGTGCTGGCTGATCAGCGTCAGCATCTGCCCGAGTACGCCAAGGTCGCTGACGCCACCGCGATGCAGCCCGACATCCAGTTCGATGTTGACCCGCATTCGCGTGCCCAGCCCTTGGGCCAGGGCGAGGTATTGCTGCAGGCGCTGCGGTGTATCGAGCAACCATTGCAATTGCGTCGAAGGGTCGAAAGGCCCCTTGTGCGACTGATAGAACAACTCGGCCGAACGCACGGGCAGCGGCTTGCCCAACAGAATGTCGGCCTCGGCAAACTGCACCGCGTCATGGTTGAGAAACGGCTGGTGAAACGACATCAGGCGTTGGGTGCCGGCGCGCCGGGCGATGTAGGCCAGGAGCCCCGGCGCCGGCAGTGATTTTTCCACCAGGCGCAGGTGCTTGCCGGCGCGCTTGACCGATTGCATCACCACATCGATGTTGTGATCCAGCCGATCAAGGTCGATCAGCATCACTGGTCGCATCGGCCCGTGGTCCTTGAGTTCGCGGTTCAGCGTACGGAAGTAATCGCTGTACGGCGCGCCCCGGTCACTCGGCCGCAGCCACGCCCCGACACCCACCAGCAAGGCGCCGACGCCTGCGCTGCCAAGCAAGAAATTGCGGCGATTGACGGCCATCAGCTCACCCCCAGAATGGAAGACAGATGCGCATTGAGAAATTTGCCGCCGGGGTCGAGTGCCTGCCGCACCTGGATGAATTCCTGCCAGCGCGGGTACAGCGGCTGCAGGTTTTTCGCGTTCAGCGTGTGCAACTTGCCCCAGTGCGGCCGGCCGTTGTACTTCCAGAAAATCGGCTCGATGGCCGCGAACAAGTTGTGATGATCCATCTGGTAATGCTGATGGACCGAGATCGAACAGCTGTCGCGGCCTTCGAACATGCTCAGTGGAATGTCGTCGGCCTTGACGTACCGGTACTCGATCGGAAACCAGGTGCGCAGGTCTTTGTCCTGGATCAGTTTGAGAATCTCGCGCAAACAGGCCGGGCCGTATTCGGCCGGCACGGAATATTCCATTTCATTGAAACGCACCGTGCGCACGTTGGCGTAGATATCGAACGAGTCGCCCACCCGGTCATCGAAACTGGCCAGGTGGCGCAGGTTGTTGAGCAGGGTGCGGCGCAGGTCCGGGAAGTCGCTGGCGTATTTGTCGATCTTCTCGATCAGCGTGACAAACTCGTTGCCGCCCTCCTCATCCGCCGGCACGGGCGGTGTGGCCGGGTCGGTGGTTTCGTTCAGGGCGATCGACAAGGCGTAGTCCGAATGGGTCACCACGAGCATTTCCCAGTGCTGGTTTTCCCGGGTGTTCTTGTCCAGGTCCTCCAGCAGTTCTTCAGTCTTGGCGATCCATTGGCGCTCCCGCAAGCGGTACGCCGGGCGGTTTTGCAGGCGCACCCTGGTGGCCACGCCCAACGCCCCCAGGGACACCCGGGCTGCGCTGTACACTTCAGGATGGCGACTGGCGTCGCAGTCCAGCACCTCGCCACTGGCAGTCACCAACTGCATGCCGCAGACATGCGCCGAATAGGATTGAAAGTTTTTGCCGGTACCGTGGGTCGAGGTCGAGATCGCGCCCGCCAGGGTCTGGTAATCGATGTCAGCCATGTTTTGCAGGGCCTGGCCGATGTCCTTGAGCGGCGTGCCCATGCGTGACATCGGGGTGCCGGCGGCGAACTCGGCCTGCAGCGTTTTCCCATCGTGATCGAGCAGACCGGTGAAATAGCTCAGCGAAAGCAAGGTGCCATCAGTGGGCACCAGCGCGCTGAAGGAGTGCGCCGAGCCCACCGGCCGAATCCTGCCGGGGGCCTGGCGCACCACCTGCGTCAACTCATCCAGATTCTTGGGCGCCAGCCGCGCCGCCGGCAGGCAACTCTGGCCGCCCGACCAGTTGCGCCAGGGAATCAGGCGTGGCGCGCGCAACAGCTCGGCCAGTGCCGGCGTTGAGCCGAGCGCGGTAAAGGCGCCAATGACGCTCGCCCGTTGCAACAACTGACGCCGTGTCAGGTCCATCGTCATGAATTGCACCCTGCCGTTCTTGTTATTGGATTTGCTGGCCGGACATAAAGGCAATCAGCGCCAGGAACTGTTCTTGCGAACACTGCATGCACAGGCCCATCGGCGGCATGCCGTTGTAACCGTTGATCGCGTGATCGAGCAGCGTGTCGGCACCCTGCAATACCCGTGGTTGCCAGGCCTTGATGTCACCGGTCAGCGGCGCCCCGGCCGCCGGATTGGCGTGGCACAGCCTGCAGCTGTTGTCGTAGACCTGCGCCAGCTCGGCGTCGGCGGGTCTCGCGGCGCCTGCTTCGCTGCGGGTCGGCGGGTTGTCCGGCGCTTCGCCGCACCCTGCCAGCAACGCCGCAAAGACACACCCCGCCAAGGCCAAACAAAGGCTAGGCTTTTCAGTTAATCGGCTTGCCCGCATGGCTGTCCTCTCATTGGCTGCCCGGCCAGCCGGGTGCAGCCTTTTTTGTTGTGATCAAGGAGAGTCAACCTTAAGGCACCCCGCGCGGGCGCATTGAGGGCATTGGGGGCCAACAAGGGGCGCTTCTGAGGCCATGACGGAAAGCACCGACAAATCCCCAGACATCACGCCGTGCGGAAAAACGCTGAGATGAGTCATGACAAGCGTTGCTGAGGTCTGCTAAAACGATTCATCAGTGCATCAGCCAATCCAGAGGGGTAGCGACATGACCACAGCCAATATTCTCCAGAATCTGTTCCCAAGCCCCGCCGACATCCCGGAAAAGTACCGCCTTGACGGCCAGACCGAGCAGCGCGAGTACCTGGTCGATGGCCAACTCAGAACCTGGAACGGGCCGCTGGCCCAAGTCCGCAGCCCGGTGTACCTGGCAGGCCCGAATGGCGACGAGCAAGTGATCCTCGGCAGCACGCCGTTGCTCGATGCCGAGACCGCATTGACCGCCCTCGACGCCGCCGTCCGCGCCTACGACCGCGGCCAGGGCCTGTGGCCAACCATGCGCGTGGCCGAACGCATCCAGCACGTCGAAACCTTCCTCGGGCGCATGCGCGAGCAGCGCGACGCCGTGGTCAAGTTGCTGATGTGGGAAATCGGCAAGAACCTCAAGGACTCGGAAAAGGAGTTCGACCGTACCTGCGACTACATCGTCGACACCATCAACGCGCTGAAGGAACTCGACCGCCGCTCCAGCCGTTTCGAACTGGAACAGGACACCCTCGGCCAGATCCGTCGCGTGCCGATGGGCGTGGCCCTGTGCATGGGGCCTTACAACTATCCGTTGAACGAAACCTTCACCACGCTGATCCCGGCGCTGATCATGGGCAACACCGTGGTGTTCAAGCCGGCCAAGCTCGGCGTGCTGCTGATTCGCCCGCTGCTGGAGGCCTTCCGCGACAGCTTCCCGACCGGGGTGATCAACGTCATCTACGGCAGCGGCCGCGAGACGGTCAGTGCGCTGATGGCCAGCGGCAAGATCGACATCTTTGCCTTCATTGGCACCAACAAGGCCGCCAGTGACTTGAAAAAACTCCATCCGAGACCCCACCGCTTGCGCGCGGCGCTGGGCCTGGATGCGAAAAACCCGGGCATCGTCCTGCCGGAAGTGGATCTGGACAACGCGGTCAGTGAAGCGCTGACCGGTTCACTATCGTTCAATGGCCAGCGCTGCACCGCCCTGAAAATCCTGTTTGTCCATGAAGACGTGGTTGAGTCCTTCATCGACAAATTCAATGCCAGGCTCGCCAACCTCAAGCCCGGCATGCCCTGGGAAAGTGGCGTAGCCCTGACACCGCTGCCGGAATCGGGCAAGGTCGACTATCTGCATGCACTGGTGGCGGACGCCGAGAGCAAAGGCGCCAGGGTGGTCAACCCCAACGGCGGCGAGGCTCGTGCTTCGTTCTTCTACCCGGCGGTGCTGTACCCGGTCACGCCGCAGATGCGGGTGTATCAGGAAGAACAGTTCGGCCCCGTCGTCCCCATCGTGCCGTACCGTCATCTGGATACCGTGATCGACTACGTGCTGGAGTCGGATTTCGGCCAGCAATTGAGCATCTTCGGCACCAATCCGGTGGCGGTCGGCCGGCTGGTGGACACCTTCGCCAATCAGGTCGGGCGCATCAACCTCAATGCCCAGTGCCAGCGCGGCCCGGACACCTATCCTTTCAATGGTCGCAAGAACTCGGCCGAAGGCACCTTGTCGGTCCATGACGCGCTGCGGGTGTTTTCGATCCGTACCCTGGTGGCCACCAAGTTCCAGGAAACCAACAAGGACCTGATCAGCGAGATCATCAGCGGCCGCAGTTCGAGCTTCCTGACCACCGACTACATCTTCTGAGGAGAGCCGGCCTGAGTACATCCAGAGCCCATCGGCTGCCACCCTTGCTGCGCCGACTGCTGCGTCCGTTGCTGGACCCGTACCGGCGCTACCGCCATGCCCGGGTGATCCACGCGGTGCGGGTGTCGCTCGGGTTGCTGGCGACGATCCTGCTGACCACCGGGATCAACCTGCCCCACGGTGAGTGGGCGTCGGTGACCATGCTGGTGGTGATCGGCGGCCTGCAGCACCACGGCAACATCGGCAAGAAAGCCGCCGAGCGCGCCATCGGCACTTTGATCGGCGCCGGTGTCGGCCTGGTACTGGTGGCACAACAGGCCTGGCTCGGGATGCCCTGGCTGACCTATTTCGCCATGTCGGTGGTCTGCGGGTTTTTCTCGTATCACGCCATCGGCAAGGGTGGCTACACCGCACTGCTATCGGCGATTACCGTGTTCATCGTCGCGGGGCACGGCGACAACCCGGTTACCGATGGCTTGTGGCGCGGGGTGGACATCCTGATCGGCATTGCCCTGGCCTTGGCGTTTTCCTTCGCCCTGCCGTTGTATGCGGTTTATTCCTGGCGCTACAACCTGGCCGATGCGCTGCGTGATTGCGCGAAAATCCATGGGCGCATCATAGACGGCCAGGCTATCACCGCCGACGAACACCTCAAGCTCATGACCCGCCTGAACGCGGCGATGGTGCAACTTCGCTCACTGATGCCCTCGGTGTCCAAGGAAGTGAAGATCTCCATGACCGACCTCGATGCTCTCCAGCGCAACCTGCGCATGTGCGTCAGCACCCTGGAGATCCTCGGCAATACCCGACCGGATACCAATGACCCCGAGGCGATGTTGCTGATGCAAACGGCCTTGAAAGCCGAACATCGGCAGATTCGCGTGCAATTGATCGGCATGGCCCGGGCGTTGAAATCAGGCGCCGCCCAGCGGCTCAATCGCCCCGTGGATGCCCCTCTCGTCAGCCTCGATGCACCGGTCTATAACACGCTGGACGGGTACCGCTTGCTGACTCAACAACTGGCCGCCAACGTCGGCGAGATGCGCCAGCGCCTGGCCAAGAGCGCGCCGCGCTGGAACATCTGACGCCTGGGGCGCGGGTTACGGCGTCACCGTGCGCCGAAACTTCAGCGACCAGCCTTGTTGCATGCCGGCAGCGGCCAGCAAAATCGCCGCGACGCCGATCCATTGCAGCGGCTCCAGGCGATGACCGAAGGCAAACCAGTCGACGAAAATCGCCGCGATCGGGTAGATGAAGGACAGCGCACCCGTCAGCACCGTCGGCAGTTTTTGAATCGCGCCGTACAGCAACACGTACATCACACCGGTGTGCACCATGCCCAGCGTCACCAGGCTGGCCCACGCGCTCGGTGCCTGCGGCAATACCGAAAGATTCGCGAATGGCGCGAGCAACAGCACGCCGGTGCTGACCTGGATCAGCGCGATCAAATGCGGCGGCGTACCCGTCAAACGCTTGATGATCAACGCGGCAATCGCATAGAGAAACGCCGCGCCCAACGCCAGGGCAATGCCCATCAGGTAGTCGCTGCCGCTCTCGCCCTGGCTGCCATGGGCGCTGACAATCGCCAGCATCCCGAGAAACGAAACGCCCAGCCAGGTCAGTTTCTGCGCGGTGATCTTTTCGTTGAGAAACAAAGCCGCCAGCCCGACCAGCATGAACGGCTGGACGTTATAGACGGCGGTGCCGATGGCAATTGATGCCCGGGAATAGGACGCGAACAACAGCACCCAGTTGCCGACAATCGCCACACCGCTGAGCACCGCCAGCAGGAACGTAGTGCGGGTCAGAATGCCGGGACGCAGAAAGCCGAAAGCTGCGCAAATCAGCAGCAAGGTGCCGGCACCGAACAGGCAGCGCCAGAACACCACGTCCAGCACCGGTTGCCCGGACACCAGCACGAACCAGCCGATGGTACCGGAGATCAGCATGGCGGCCGTCATTTCGAACGAACCGCGGCGTAGGGTTTTGTCCATCATCAGACTCCTCTGTTTGTGGCCAAAGTATGCCAATGCACCCAGGGACTACTCCAGAGCAAAAAGCAGGCTAAACTCGTAATCTGCCTTTTTTATAAAGGCCATTTTGAAAAAATGCCTAACAGAGGATTTTGCCATGACCGATGACATCGACCAGGTGCTGATCACGGCACTGATGGAAGACTCGCGACGCTCGCTCAAGGCCTTGGCGCAAATCAGCGGCCTGTCCTCCCCCAGCGTCGCCGAGCGTCTGCGCCGCCTGGAAGAGCGCGGCGTGCTCAAGGGCTACACCGTTGAAATCGACCCGAAATGCTTTGGCTATCAACTCCAGGCCATCGTGCGTATTCGCCCGTTACCGGGGCAATTGCAGGAAGTGGAACGGCAAATCATGGCCATTCCCGAATTCACCGAGTGCGACAAAGTCACCGGCGACGACTGTTTCATTGCGCGCCTGCATGTGCGCTCGATGGAACAACTGGACACCCTGCTCGACCGTCTCAATACCCACGCTGAAACCAATACGGCAATCGTCAAGAAAACCCCGGTCAAGCGCCGTTTGCCGCCCATGGCGTGAGTGATATTTGTTTCAGACTGAAATAGATTGATGCTTTCCGGCGAAGGATTGACGGCATGAAAACTCAGGCAATGCTATTGGTGGCAATGGTGCTAGCGGGTTGCGGCACGATTCAGACGGTTGTGCGCAGTGACGAAGCGGCCGCAAAAAGCCTCAAGGACCACAAGAGTTATTGCGGCGCGGTGCCACGAATCTACAGCGGCGTGACCTACGACTTCTGCTACCTGAACGCGGCCCTCGAAGACGGTCGGGATGCGCAGGTACATGATCCCGCCCCCGCTATAGTACTGCTCGACGTGGTCGTGTCCGGGGCGATGGACACACTGCTGCTGCCCTACACCATCTACCGCCAGCAAGCCGATGGCAGCATTGTCATTGCAGAGTAATACTGAATTTCTGGTAATAAAAAACCCGCCTGGGCGGGTTTTTTACTCAGTGCCGACTGATCAGTCATCGCGGCCCATGATGCCGAACAGCTGCAACAGGCTGACGAACAGGTTGTAGATCGATACATACAGGCTGATGGTGGCCATGATGTAGTTACGCTCGCCGCCATGAATGATGGCGCTGGTCTGGAACAGAATGCAGACCGAGGAGAACAGCACGAAACCTGCGCTGATCGCCAGTTGCAGGCCGCTGATCTGGAAGAACAGGCTCGCCAGCGTCGCACCCAGCAGCACGAAGAAGCCTGCCGTGATGAAACCGCCGAGGAAGCTCATGTCCTTGCGGGTGATCAGCACATAGGCCGACAGGCCGCCGAACACCAGCGCCGTCATCGCGAACGCCGAGCTGACCACTTCAGCGCCGCCCTGCATTCCCAGGTAACGGTTGAGGATCGGGCCCAGCAGGAAACCCATGAAACCGGTCAGGGCAAATGCCGACACCAGGCCCCAGGCCGAATCACGGAGTTTGTTGGTGAGGAAGAAAAGACCGTAGAAGCCGATCAGCACCACGAAAATGTTCGGGTAGCCAACATGCATCTGCTGGGCAACGTAGGCTGTCACACCGCTGAATGCCAGGGTCAGGGCGAGCAAGCCGTATGTGTTGCGCAGGACGCGGCTAACCTCTAGCTGCTCAGCCTGCACGCTGTTATTAACTGCGTAATCCTGTTCGCGCATGGCGACACTCCTGTTGGTTTGAAACGTTCAGTCGCAAAGATCATAACAGACGCTCTGTAACAAGCTATGCAGAGAGTTTGACAGTGTGTTTCATTCAGGTATTATGGCGCCCGCAACGCAAACGGAGGTGTGGCCGAGTGGTTTAAGGCAACGGTCTTGAAAACCGTCGACTGTAACAGGTCCATGAGTTCGAATCCCATCGCCTCCGCCATATTTGTACCGACAAAGCCCTGATTATTCAGGGCTTTGTCGTTTCCGGGGTTTGGCTTTCACTGCTGCCTCTGCACGGATCGTTTCCGCATCTTTTCGGCCATTTCCGCAACCTACCCCATTGCAATCGCCGGGAGCGTTACTTGGTCTTGCTCACCGGCGGCATCATGTACTCGCCCTTGACCACGCTGTGCCCCGGACTGTAGAGGCGCAAGAGCAAGCTGAAGTCGCCTTTGGGTACAGGCAGCCAATTGCTTTCCTTGTTAGCCCCTGGCGAAGTGTGCTGCAGGTAAATCGTCAGTGAACCATCGGCGTTCTTCTTCAGGTCCCGGTTCTTGGTGCCGATTGAAAAGCGATTGATCCGGTTAGTTTCGAAGAAGTGCTCACCGTCGTACGCCGATATTGACCAGAACGCCTCGGCCGGCGGCAGTTGATCGGCCGCAAACGTCAGGCTGTACGGCTGAGAGCCCTGCAGCCGTTCGCCGCTGCCATCGAAGTCGGTACCCAGATACAGCGCGTCGTCCGGCTTGTTGGTGGCGATGTACGCCTTGGCTACCCAGGCACGGCGCAAGTAGTCGCTGCCCGCTGCCCCGGCAGTCAGGTCGGCCGCCCACTGATTGCCGAATTTGTCGGGGTGGATGCTGAATGAAAACCCGGCGTTGAGCAGCATCGCGCCATGCGCCAGTGCCCGGTCCAGGCCTCGCTGGGTGGCCGGGCTGGTCTTGGCCAGCTCGAGTGTGCGCTTGAAGGCGTCAATCAATGCCACCTCCTCCGGGCGTGGCTGGTTCTCCGAAAGAACTGTCGCCAGGTCGGCCCAGAATGTTTCGTTCTTGACCCAGCGCACTTCTCCCTTGCTTTGTGCCGGTGCCGGAAATTTCGGCAGTTCGTGCCAATCGACGTTTTTGGGTGTTCCGTCGAACTGACTGAGCGGATAGGCGTTGACCTGGTTGACCAGCGAGCGCACGGTTTCGCGGTCCTGACTGTTGTCGTCCATGAAAATGCGCGGTACCACCCAAGCCAGGTTGGTCGGTGAGCGCAGCACCTCGACCACACCGGCCGGTTTTTCACCCTGCCAGTCCGGCCCGACGATCATATAGAAACCAGGCTTGGACTTGATCCGCGAGCCAGGGGCCGCGAATACCTCGGTGTAGGCGTCCATGCAATGCAACACCCAATAGCGTGCGCCGAAATCAGGAACCTGGAACACCACCGGGCCCTTGCCGAGGTCGGTGAACATCTGACCGTAAATCACGTCCTGGTTGGGGGTCAGCACAAAGCGCTGCCCGGCATCGAGGTAGTCGGTCAGCATGCTCAACTGATTGACCGGGGCCACCGGAATGATGCCGCCGACCAGCCCTGGACGTGGCACCGGCTGCATGGCGGCGCGGCGGTTATGCAGATTGATCGCCGGCCAGCCCCAGATGTAAGCCTGTTTGCCGATGAGGTAGGCGTAATCCTCCTGGGCCTTCTGATAAACCTGAGTCGACTCGGCGGCATTGCCCGGCGTCTTTTCCTCGGCCACGGCCCCCAGGTTAATCGACAAGGCCAAGCCTAAAGCGGCGGCAATCGGTGAAAATTGGAGCGAGAACATTAGCGTGTTTTCCTTGTATTGAAGGGGCCTTCCCTTTCCGCGAAGGGTGTTCATGTCAGGATGGCCAGAACCAGCAAAGCCAGACGCAGGTGGTTGACTGGCTGTTCAGTTGGTCCTGTACGGCGTACCAGGCAGGCGGGTACGAGGCGAAGGCGATGGCGCCGGCGATCAGTAGCGAAGGCAGGATCAATTCAAGAACACGCGCAACCTTGCCCAGCCATTCAGAAGCCATGATTGAGTTCCCCACGTTCAGTTGACACGGCGGATGGCTGGCGCCCGGTCACCGTGGTAGATCGACGGGTCCGTGGCCAGGAATGAAGCGGATAGCGCATGCGCAGGTCCTCGATTGTTGTGATCGGGTGGCCCGAAGAGCAGTCGACAGGCAGGAGGACTATGCAAACTCCCTCGGCGCGAATTGATCCCCCACCTGGGGGGAACCTGGCAGGAAAAAAAGGGCGAACCCCGAGGATCACTCGGGTTCCGCCCCAAAAACACAGCACAGCAACTCGCGGTCACTGCGCCAGATAACCTCCGTCGACCACCAGATCCGTACCGGTCACATAGCTGGAATCGTCCGATGCCAGGAACAGCGCAGCCTTAGCGATTTCCTCCGGCGCGCCCACGCGGCCCATGGGGATGCGCTGCTGCAGGAAACCCTGGAACTGTTGCGCCTGTTCGACGCTGATGGTGCCCAGGCCGCCAGTGAACATCGCCGTCGAGATGAAGCCCGGGCACAGGTTATTAATGCGGATGCCGTAGCCCAGACGTGCGCAATGAGCGGCGGCAGCGCGCGTGAAGATGCGCACACCGCCCTTGCTGGCGTTGTAGGACGGCACCATCGGCTCGCCGATGATGCCTTCGATGGATGCGATGTTGATGATCGCCCCGCTGCCCTGCCCCTTCATGGCCGCGATGGCCTGTTGGGTACCAAGGAATACACCGTCAAGATTGACCGCGTTGGTCTTGCGCCACTGCGCCAGGGTCAAGGTTTCCACGTCGGCGATGATGGCTATGCCCGCGTTGTTGACCAATACGTCGAGGCGGCCCCAACGTTGCTGGACGGCGTCCATGACCTGCTGCCATTGCTCCTGCGAACTGGCGTCATGAACATGGAAGTCTGCCGCCAGGCCTTCTTCCTGCAAGCGGGCGGCAGCGCGTTCGCCATTTGCCACATCGATATCGGTCAACAATACCTTTGCGCCTTCACGCAGGAAGGCTTCGGCAATCGCCAGTCCGATGCCGCTCGCAGCGCCAGTCACCAGGCAAACCTTGTTGTGCAGACGACTCATGAGTTTCTCCTTTCTTCAGACAGTCAGCAGGCGCAAGCGCCGCCGTCGATGACGATTTCGCTGCCGGTGCTCCAGCGCGACGCCTCGGACGCGAGGAACAGCACGGCGCTGGAAACATCCTGCGGCTGGCCGTAGCCGAGCGGATGCAGGGACTCGGCGTAGGCATCGGCGCTGGCTTCGTCGGGCGCCAGGCCGATGGCGACAAAGCCGCGGACCACATTGACGCCCATGTCGGTCTTGATGATCGCCGGGTGGATCGAATTGACACGAACGCCATAGCCCAGGCGAGCAAACTCCACGGCCGCTGCCTTGCTCATCAGGCGGACCGCACCTTTGGAGGAGCAATAACCGCCGAGTGCCGGCATGCCTACCAGCCCGGCTACCGATGACAGGTTGATGATCGAACCGCCCTTGCCCGCCGCGGCACCGGGACGCATGACCCGGGCGGCGTGTTTGATGCCGAGGAACACGCCGGTGACGTTGATCTCGTGCATCAGGCGGAAGTCCTCGACGCTGGCCTCGGTAAACAGCGCCATCTTCTCGATGCCCGCGTTGTTGACCAGGACGTCGAGCCCGCCGAAGGCCTCGACCGTTGCTGCGACCACCTGCTGCCATTGGGCCTCATCGGTCACGTCATGCCGCATGGCCAGGGCTTCGCCCCCCGCCGCACGGATTCGTTCGGCAGTGGCTTGCGCCTGCTCGAGCTGCAGGTCGCTGACCATCACTTTGGCGCCCGCCATGGCCAGGGTGTGTGCGGTTTCGGCACCCAGGCCTTGCGCCGCGCCAGTGACCAAAGCGACCTTGCCAGCCAGGGCGAATCGTTCAAATACAGTATTCATTGTGATTTTTCTCTCGTGTTTGCTCACGCCGGTAAACGACGCAGGAAAGCCAGGAACAGCAGGCTGAACAGTGCATCGGCGCTGGCCAGCAGAGGCAGTTGCCAGCCAATGTCTCCAAGCAGCCAATGACCGAACACCAGCACGACCACCAGCGTCTTGCCCAGCACGCCCAAGGCAATGTAAGGGCGAAAACGCTGCGGATCGCCGGCGACTCGCGCGTAGGCGTAGCCGAACACCGCAATCAGCATCGCCGTCAGGTCGAGGAACAAGGCTTTGCTGCCGTAGGCCGGCGTCAGCCCCAACAGGGGTGCCAGCCAGGATTGGCAAAACAACAGGCCCGAGGCCACGGCAACATTGAAGGCGGCTGCGATGCCGAACAGCCAGCGGGCGTGAAGCAGCACCTCTCGTGCTGCCGCGCGCGGGGCGTGAACCGTATCGGCCGGTGTATCCAGGACGACTGGGGGCATATCTTTCTCCGCTTGCGATGAACCGTTCGCCGTCACCAGGCCCGACAGGCATTCGCTGTTCGGGACTGGCATCGGCTGGCTACTCAGGCCGGCAATGCGCTGCAATAGCCGCGCTCGTGGAAGAACTGGATCAGCTCGCGATGACCGAAAGCTTTGGCAGGCGACTGGAAGCCGACATTTTTCTGTCGGTTATCAAGCAGGCGCAGGGCACCTTCGGCACAGAGATCGCCGGTCCAGGTGTAGGCCGCGGACAGGTTCATCACGTAGGACGTGGTGATCTGCCGACCCTGCCCGTGCACCACGATCACACCGCGTTGCACGTCCAGCGAATCCTTCGGCGGCTCGCCCGTGTCCATCTGGTCGCCCATGTGGTTGGTCCACTCTTCACGCTGCTGCTGGGTCAGACCTGGCGCGACTGTGTTGAAGGCTTTGATCGCCTGGATGACCGGGCCGATCATGTGTTCGCCGACTGCCGTGAGCACCTTGCAGTTGCGCACGCGCGGATCGTTCTTGAACCACACCGGCTCGCAAGCGCCACCCCAGGGGTGAGCACTGAGCAGCGCATTGCGATAAGGCACGGACACCTGATAGGCCACGTCATTGGGCCAGGATTTGTACTCGCCCTGCTCCAAGTAGTACTGGGATACGTCGTTGCAGACCATGCGCAGGAACGACTTGGTCGAGGCTTCCGATGGTAGGCCGTTGTCGATCTGGTAGCAGATGTCCAGGCTGTCGATCTGCGGGTTCTCCAACACCACTTCGGCGGCTAGGGAACCGGCGGCCCACATGAAGGAGTTGGCCGGGCACAGCAACAGGCCCTTGGCGGCAAAGGCCGCACCGAACTTCTCGCCGATGGCGGCGGTCCAGTCCTGCTCGCCAGTGGTATCCATGTAATGGCAGCCCGCTTCCAGGCAAGCCTCGACCACCGGCCAGGCGATCTGCATGAACGGACCGGCCACGTTGATCACCACGTCCACCTCGGCGAACAACGGCAGCAAGGATTCCAGATCGTTGTTGGCGACGACGATTTGCGCGTCGACCGGCTGGCCATGACGCTCTTCGACTATTTGCAGTGCCGCTTCGAGGCGGCTCCGGGTGCGCCCTGCCATGTAGAACGGAATGCCGCGCTGGGCCAGGGATTCAGATACCAGTTTGCCGGTGTAACCGCTGGCGCCATAGACCAATACTTTGCGTGCTTGGGACATGTGAATTTTCCTCTTTTTGTTTGAATTGACTGTCAGCGGACTTCGAGATGCACGTTCGCCCGATCCCGCTCAAGGGCTTCGAGCAGGAAGCGATCCTGGGGTTTTTCCGAGGCGGTCTTGGGGATCTGCGCCAACACCTGCAGGTAGCCCGGCACGACGTTCGACTCGAGCTTTTCGCGGCAGACCCGGAAGATTCGCTGTGGGTCGAACCCCACCAGGTCTTTGGGCACCACCGCCGCGACCACGTCTTTTTCGCCGGGGACACCGCTGCTGGCCGGGATGCCATAGACATACACGTCATCGACCTCCGGGCACTCGGCGATGGCTTTTTCGATGAAGGCGCTGCTTATGAACTCACCGTTGCGGCGAATGCCACTGCCTTTGCGGTACTGGAAGAACAACCAACCCTCGGCGTCCTGTGTCACCACATCGCCCATGTGCAACCAGCCGGCAGCGCATTTCTTCGCCGAGGCCTCGGGGTTGTTGAAGTATTCAACCTTGTAGGGACTGCCATCGACCGGCTGGAACAGCAACTCACCCGGCTGGCCCGGCGCGCAGTCATGGCCGGCCTCGTCGACAATGCGGTGGCGCAGATTCGGCGCCGGTTTGCCGATACTGCCGACGGGGCCTGCACCGATCGGCTTGATGCTCAGCCCGCCCTCGGCAGCGCCGTAGAACTCCAGGACCTGGACGCCAAAGCGTTGCTCGAAGTCATTCCAGATCGCCTTGGGCATGCCGGCGGAAATCACGAAACGCACCGGATTGTCGGCGTCGTCAGGGCGGGCCGCCTCGGCATACAGCGCGGTGGTCATGCCGCCCAGCAGGGTGAAGCTGGTGCAGCCGTACTGGCGGGTGATGTCCCACAGGCGAGATTTGGTGAACTTGCGCGACAGCACACAGCGCATGCCCAATGCCAGCGACGCACCGAGGGTGACCAGTTGGGCGTTGGCGTGGGTCAGCGACAGTCCCGAGTACGGACGGTCGTCGGCGTGGTAGCCAAAGGCGCGGTCGGTGATCAGCGCCGACTCGCAATAGCGCCGGTGGGTCATGACGATGCCTTTCGGATCGCCCGTGGTGCCCGAGGTGAAGATCAATTGCATCGGCGCATCGTCGGCCAGATCCGCCAACGGGTAATCGTCAAGACCTGTCTCTAGGACATCGGCATACAGCGTCACATCGGCGCTGCCCTGCGATTCTCCGCTGGCCTCGTCACTGGGCAAGACCAGCACCCAGGGGCGATCGTCGAGCTGCTCGCGTACTGCCAGCAGATTGCCCAGCGCATAGTCGGCAGCGATCACCCCCTTGCAACGCGCATTGTTGAGGAAGAACGCCAGTTTCTCGCCCTTGGCTCGCGGGTCGATCGGCACGAAGACGGTGCCGGTGATTGCCGCTGCCACCATCGCATCGACAAATTCCGCGTGGTTGGCCATCAGCAAGGCGAAGCAGTCACCGGGCCGCAGTCCCAATCGGCTCAAGCCCCAAGCCAGGCGGTGGCCATTGCGCCACAGCTGCGCATAAGTTCGGGTCTGCGCCGGGCTTGCCGGGCCGTTCTCCACCGTCAACACGCAGCGCTGCGAGTTGCTCAGGACCCGGTTGCCTAGCAGTCCGGCCAGATTAAGATCGCTGTAATGACTCATCGAAAATTCTCCCGCACCAATAGAGTGACAACCGTGGCGGCGGCATCCAGGCCGATGGCCCCGCCGCCGTTATGGGCCAGGCCGATACGCGCGTTATCGACCTGTCGCGCGCCGGCGCGGCCTTGCAACTGCTCGGTCAATTCAACGATCTGCGCGCAACCGCTGGCGCCGATCGGATGGCCTTTGCGCAACAGGCCCCCGGAAGCGTTCACCGGCAGGCGTCCCCCAAGATGCGTCGCCCCGGATTCGAGCAATCGCGCACCGCCACCGGGAGCGCACAGGCCTAGGTATTCGTACGCCATGAGCTCCGACGGTGCCGATGCGTCATGCAGTTCGACACAAGACAGGTCCTGCGGGCCGATTCCGGAAGCGGCGTACACCTGCTGTGCCGCCAGGGCGCCGACGCTTTCGCCGGCCTGCTCGAAGTCCCAGCCCGACACCAGCGCCGAAGCCGCCACCCGTACCGGATTACGCAGGCCGAGTTGACGTGCCTTGCGCTCGCTGACCACCACCACGGCCGCCGCGCCATCGCCAATCGGCGAGCACATGGGCAAGGTCAAGGGATCGACGATCGAGCGGGCGCCGAGCACCTGCTCGACGGTCAGCACGTCACGAAACTGCGCGCGTTCATTGAGGCTGCCATGGAAGGAATTCTTTGCCGCGATCATGGCGAAATGCTCGACAGCGGAGCCGTACTGCTTCATGTGCTTCTTGGCCATCAACGCGTAGATGTCCATGAATACCGAACGGCTGCTGCCCGCCCCGGCCACGTCGAACGGCTCGCCTGCGGCTTCGGCGAGTTTCTTCACCACGTTCATCGCACCTTCGGGGTCTTCGACGTCGATGGCGCTGGAAAAAGCCCCGAGGCTGCGGGCCTTGTCTTCGTGAAACAGCTTCTCGTAGCCGCACACCAGGACGATGTCGTAATAGCCGGCACTGACCATGGCGCAGGCTTGCTGAAAGGCCGTGGACGATGAGGCGCAGGCGTTTTCCACGTTGACCACCGGGATCTTGCCGATGCCCATGCCCCGCAAGACCACTTCGCCACGGATCATTTCCTGGCCGGTCACCACGCCGGCGGCGGCATTGCCCATCCACGCCGCCTGCAGCTGCGTCCTGTCCAGCCCGGCATCGTTCAAGGCCAACTGGATCGCCTGTCCGGCCAGACCTTTGAGCGTCTTGTCCAGGTGTTTGCCGAACGGCACCATGCCCACACCGGCAACGTATGCATTCATCTTCATGTCGAGGTTCTCAGATCCGTGAAATCAGGGTGCCGCCCTTGATGGCGAGCATTTCGTTGCAACCGTCCTCGATCATCGAGGCGCGGGCATCACGCAGCAGCTTTTCGACCGGGTACTCACGAGTGACACCGTTGCCGCCGAACAGCTGGATCGCTTGCGAGGCCACGTCAAAGGCGGTCTGCGTCGCGGTGATCTTCGCGGCGATGGAACCTTGCAGCGCCGGTCGGGGCGCCAACTGGTTGAACAGCACCGCACGGCGCGCTAGGGCCCGGGAGGCCTCGATGCGGGTGAACATATGGAACAAGCGATAACGCACGTTCTGGTGGAAGATGATCGGCACACCGCCCTGCTTGCGTTGATGGACGTAGGCATAGGCATGCTCATAGGCGGCGCGGGCCACGCCGGTCCAGATCACGCCCATCAATGCGTTGGCCTCAGCGAGCACGCCCTGCTCAACCCTGACGTAATCTTCCGGCCCGGCCACCAGATGGTCGAGCGGCAGGCTGACGTTGTCGAAATACAACTCACCCTGCGGCAGTGCACGCTGGCCCATTTTGTCCAGCGGCGCCCCGCGACTGACACCGGCGCTGTCGAGTGACACCAGCACCACGCAGCGCTGGTCCCGGCCAGAGCCATCGTCGAAACCGCAGAACAGGATGCAGGTTTGCGCAATCGGGCCATTGGACACCCAGGCGGACTTCTGCCCGTTGATGACGATGCGCTCGCCCTGGATTTTCGCGTTGCAATTCAACCGGCCATGCCCCACGCCGGGGTGGCGTACGTGGCCGCTGCTGTCGAGCATGTCGCTACCATGGTCCGGTTCGGTGATACCCCAGCAGCCCAGCGGGCGGTCAATGTAGCGCTGCATCAGGTCCTGCCGATCGACCAGGTCCAGGACAATGCCCGGGATCATCGCGGCGCCCAGCACCACGGCCAGGCCACCGTCACCGTGCCCCAATTCCTCGAACACCAGGCTCATCAGGCGCGCGCGATCGGCCGCCGGCAAAGCCTGCAGATCGGCCATATTCAGGCCGAACCCGGCGAACTCCTCGAACACCTGCCATATCGGCGAGTCAGCGGCGATCACCTGAGCCGGGGTCATCTGGTCGAGCTGCTGGCCGAGCGGTCGCATCACGTTGCAGGCAAAGCGTCGTGCACTTTGCTGCATCGCCGTTTCCAGCTCATTGAGGTCGGCATCGAGGCCGGTTGGTTCGAGTTCCACTCGCAAGGCATACCCAATCATTATTGTTTCTCTCGGGAAATAGCGGCAGCGGGCCGCACGCAAGGCGCGGCTGTCGCGACAAGGACGAGGTGGATGGTATTAGGAGGAACGCGGGGGATTGACCCCCTTGATGGGGGATGGGAGGTGTTCAGACTTGCAGGTTAAGGGGCCCGACTTGCCTGCCCGATTGCCGGGCAGGCACGTCAATAACTACGGCTACGCTGCCAGCCGCGTCAAGGTCAGTTGGTTTTCACCACATCAGGCGGGGTCCAGCTGCCATCAATGATCGCGGCCTCAGGCCAATAATTTCGCAGCAACAACGAGAACGGCCCGGCAGGAGCTGGCAGCCAGTTGCTTTCCTTGTCCGCGCCCGGGGACTTGGCGCCCAGGTAGAGGGTCAGGGAGCCGTCGGGGTTGTCCTTGAGCGTCTTATTCTTGGTGCCCAGCGAGAAGCGCTGCAAGGGGTTGGCGTGGAAAAAGTGTTCGGCGTTGTACAGCGTCAAAGACCAGAAGCCCTTGACCGGTGGTGTTTGTCCTTTGGCAAAGGTCACCGTGTATTGATGATTGCCGTCGAGCGGTTGCCCCTGGCTGTCGTTTTCCTTGAATTGGTACTGGGTCTCCTCGGGCGTGTTCTGGTACATGCTCGACTTGGAGATGGCGGTACGGTTGAGGTAGTCGGTGCCCCACTGTGACGCGTTGGCCGGTGCGGTCCAGCCGCGACCGATGGGCCGGCCGTTGTAGCGAAAGTGGAACAGGGGGTCGACCAGGTCGGCATCGGCCTTGGCGAAGGTGTCAACCAGCTGTTGCTTGGTCTCGGGATTGCTCGCCGCGGCCTCCCACACCGAACGAATCCAGCCGTACAGGGCTTCTTCGCCCGGTAGCGGCGGCACTCGTTTCAATACGTCCGCGAGATCCTCGTAGTAGCTCGCCGGCCTCACCCATTTGGTCTCGCCGCCGCTGCCCGCCGGAGCCGGGAAATGCGGGAGCTTGGCGTAATCCACGGTTTTCATCTTGCCGTCGAACTGGCTCAAGGGGTACATCACCACCTGGTTGATCAGCGGCTGTACGGCGGCGGTGTCGGCCGGCGTGTCATCTTTGAACACCCGGGGAATGACGAACACCAAGTCGGTCGAGGAACGGGCGACGGCGGTAATGCCCGGCGGCACGGTGCCCTTCCAGTTGTCCCCGGCAATCAGGTAGAAACCCGGCTTGGTCCCGTACTGCTTGCCGATACGCGCCACTTCGTTGGTGCGCGCGTCATACAAGGCATAAACGTAGAAGCGGTCGCCGAAATCCGGCACCTGGATCACCGTCGGCTCGGTATCAAGCGCAGTGAAGCCTGCGCCATAGACCACGTCTTGGTTGGGACAGGCGATGAAGCGTTGCTGCGGCTCGACATAGCTGGTCAGCATCGCGTTATGGCCGACCGGCGCAACCGGAATAATACCGCCCAGCAAGCCAGGCTTCGGCGCCTCGGAGAAGGCCTTGCGGCGGTTATAGGCGTTGACCATGGGGTAACCCCATACATACGCCATGCGACCGACCATCTCGACATAGGACTGGGTCATCACATTGCCGGCCACCGGGCCAGACACCTGGTTGACGCTGGTGGGAATTGGTACTTGTATGTCCGGCGCTTGCGCCAGACTCAGGCGCGGGGCGATGACCGCCGCCAGCGCAAGACTCAAGGCCATGGTAGTGGGTGCTGTTCTCACGATTCACTTCCCTTGCTGGTTGATGATGTGGGTCAACTCAACTCACATGAGTTCACGGCGCGCAGTCCGCGCGTCGTTGCACTCGCTACTGGACCAGCGTTATATCGCCGGGCTTCCATGTCTTGCTGAAAAAGGCTTCGAGCGGGCTGTACAGCCGCAGGATGGTGAACCAGCCTTTGTTCGGATCGGTCTGAATCCAGTTGCCCGCCTCCACGCCTGCGGGTTTGTTCGGGCTGAAGTACACGGTAGTCGAGCCATCGCTGCCCGGCACTGCGGCCGGGGTCGGATAGTTCTGGCTGCCGGCGCGCGGGTAGCGTTGCGGCGTGTCGAGCATCGAGCGGGTCTGGTTGTCATACACGGTGAAGGACCAGAACTTCCCGGCCGGAATCTTCGGCGGCAGCGTGACCTTGTAGGTCTTGCTGCCATCGAAATACTCGCCCTTGGCGTCCGCCACGCCGACCAGGTACTGCGAGCCGATGTCGGTCAGGCGCATGATCATCGCCGGGGTGATGAAGGTGTAGCCGAAGAACATCGTCGTGCGCACGTTGAGGGTGCGCGCCCCGGTCGGTGGATTGACGCTGATGGCGCCTTCCGGGCTGACCTGCGGCGGTGGCGTTTCGAAGTTGTAGCCGCCGAGGAACAACGGGTTGAACCAGGAAGTCGAATCCGGGTAGTAGTAGCCGCCGTCCGAGGGCCGGAAGCGAAAGTTCAGGCTGCGCGCCGCCGCGTTCCCAATGTGCGCCGCATCGGTGAGGATCTTCTTCATGCGCTCATCGGGCGCAAAGGGTTTGCCCTTGACGATGCCGATGGCGGCCAGCGAACCCATGATTTCCGTGGAAAACGCCGTCGCCGGTTCCTTCTGCACCACGTCGTTGAGCAGCTCGAAATAGCTGAAGTCGCTCGGGGGCACCGTGTTCATGACCTTGCCCGTGCCTTCGGTGAACTGCACCGGCTCCTTGGGTCGCAGGAACGACCAGTCCAGCTGGTGCTCCGGTGTGCGCGCCAGCGTTGCATTGCCCTGCAAGGCAGTCCCGATGCTGGTGCCGTAGCCGCCGGGCAGGTAGGGATAGACCTTGAGGGTGTTCTTGATGCGCGCGACCACCGGTTTCGGATCGTCTTTTTCCAGGAACGAACGCCCGAGCAGCGTGGCGCGGGTGGTGTTCATTTTCTTCACAAAGTAGCCGCCCTCCGGCAGCTCGCCCTTGTAGTCGGGCGGCAGGAACAGGTATTTGCCGCCCTCGCCACGGTCGGGGCCGGGCAGGCCGAAATCGGTCACCCACTGGAACCACATGTCGTCGACCACGCCGAGCGAGAGCGGCGGCGTCTCGACCACGATCGGGCCCTTGCTGACGTCCAGGTTGACCCAGAAATACACGGTATCGGCGTTGGCCGTAAGGAACAGCGACTTGGCGTCCATCAGCCCGGAGAAGATCAAGGCGGTGTTGTTCGGTATGCCGGCCTCCTGGAAGCCCTTGAAGATGGCGGCGACCGAAGCGCCCTGGTAGGCGTTGACGAAGGCTTCGACGCCATGCATCAGGTCCAGGTAGTCATAGGCCTTGGTGACCGTCTCTTTGCTCGGTGCGCCATCCTTGTATTCGAGGGGGCCGAGACTGGATTCGACCCGGTCGGGCGTGGCAATCGAGGGTGGAATGGCCGCTGCGGCCTGGACTGCAGTACAGAGGGGCAGGATGGCGGAAACCATGATTGCCCCTAGAAGTGTGCGTTGATGCATTGAGCGTCTCCCTGCATTGGCTCCCGCAGGATTGCTGGCCATGAATCACGCGCACCAGGAATCCTGCCTTGGGGAGCACATCAATTGTTGAATGTAATCGTGGCCTACGAAATGCACTGCCGGGGTAGGTCAGGAAAGACACGAAGCAGTGTAGATCAATTCCCCCGCCGCCCTGCCCCGCAGGCGCTTAGTGTTCCCACTCCACCCCGGGCAACGATTGAATGAACTCGTTGCCCATCAGCATGGCCGGGGTATGGAAACCGGCGACAGGCCCTTTCAGGCAATGCATAGCGATGGCCAGCCCGGCTTCCACGGTCAGTCGATAGACACTCGGCGCCGAGAGTACTGCCGTGAGCTTGCGGCCATCGGTGGCCACCGCTTCTCCCCAGAATTGGGTTCGGTGATTGTCCAGCTCTGTGTGACTCGGCCCGCCCCTGTAGAATCTGTCGACCAGATGCTTGAGCCAGCGTTGCGCCGTGGGCGTTGCCAGCAGGCCACTGAAGGCAGAAGTCAGGCGCAAGAAAACGCCCATGCCCAACGGCAGCGCGGTATACACCATGCCGTTGGGCACTCCCGTGGACACACCCGCGGTATAGACGTCTGCCCAGGGAATGGTCACGCTCCAGCGGGCGCGATCCTTGAAGGGAACCCGCCGAATGCGATAGCCATTGGCGACTTTTTTCAACTGATGGTCGCGCCTGATGAGGCCACCCAGACGAATGCCTTCGACCAGGGTCTTGAGGCTGCCGGCGCTGGGTCGTGTCCCGAACGCGAACGCCAGGTCAATGCGCTGGGCGTCGGGCATGCGCGCCTTGAGGCCGGCGGCCAGGCAATCGGTCGGTACGATGTCAAAACCCGCGCCCGGGCAGAGCAGTATCGAGGCCGCCTTGGCCCGGGCATCCAGCTCATGGCACATCTGAAACACCGACAGCTCGCCGGCGATGTCCACGTAGTGAATACCCAATTCCAGGCACGCCTCCACCAGCGGCCGAGCCGTGGCCGAAAACGGCCCGGCGCAATTGAGCACGACAGCGATGTCGTCCAGAGCGCCCACGGCATCTTCCAGGGCGAACACCCGATATTCGATGCGCAGCTCATCGGCCAGGGGACGCAGCCGGGTGTCTGAGCGTGCGGCAATCACCACATCGAGATTTCTCTGCGCGGCCGCGCGACACATGAGTTCGCCGCTGTAGCCATTGGCCCCGTAAATCAACAGCTTGTTTTTCATTAGACACCTCAGGTTTGTGTTGTGGTGCTGCCGGGTCACGCCACCAGACCGAGCATCTTCGCGCGGACCACCGCTTGAGTCCGGCGCGATACACCCAGTTTCACGTTGATTTTCTGCGCATGGCTTTTCACGGTATGAAGAGAGATAAACAGCGATTCGGCGATTTCCTGATTCGATAATCCCCGGGAAATCATTTCCAGTACCGACAGTTCCCGCTGACTGAGCAGGACCGCCGTGGTGCAGACCGTGGCGTCGTTGAATACGTCCTTGCCCCAGCGCGTCAAGCCGGGGCTGCGCTGACTGCAAACGCACAGTGCGTGTTTCAGGCCGATTTGCCGGGCCAGCGCCAGACCATCGAGCAAGCTCATTTGCGCCTTGCCTTGCAGATTCTGGGCATACTGGGCTTCGGCCAGGCTGAGCCAGAGTTCGCAGGCCAGGGTCCGTCGCCCCTGGAGCAGGGCCCGTTTGAGCATGGATTCCAGTTGCACGCGCACATCCTGCCCCGACGCCGTGCGTACCTGGCAGAACAACAGTTCCAGGCGCTGGACCAGCTCCGGGCTGCCAAATGGCGGCTTGCAAGCACCAGCACCGCGGTAGTGCGCCAGGATTTTTTCAAGTGCCTGCCCTGCCCGCTCGGGCCGTCCTTGCTGCAGCCACAGTTCGCCGTAGGCCAGCACCAGCGGCCCCATGTACAGCGGCTCGGCGATGTTGCGCCATTGCATCAGGCGCTTGGCCTGTGCCAGGCGAGTAAAGGCCTGGTCGAGATCGTCGGCCGCGGCATCGAGCGCAGCCAGTCCGATATAAGCGTCGATGACCAGTGGGTCTTCGCAGGCCAGACCCGCGTGCAAACCATTCTGGAAATGCCCGGCGGCCTCCGGGTAACGCCCTTGCTTGAGCAGGATCTCGCCCAGGCGCACCTGTGTCCGGCCCCACAGCAGGTCAGGCTCCGCCCAAGTGCCATTGAGTTCGCCCTGCAACTGGCGCAGCAGACTCTCGGCCCGGGTCAATTCGCCGCGAATGCCCAGCAGTTGCACGTGTTGCAGGACCAGAAGCGCCTCCAGACCAAGGCTGCCGCGTTCCCGTGCCAGGCGGGTGGCCGTACCGCTGAGGTCATGGGCGGTTTCCAGGTGAGCGTCGACCTGGGCGAGTTCGATGAAGGCCATCCGGGTCATGAGCTGTTGCGCGCAGGCTGCTGGCGACAATAACGCCAGTGCCTCGCCCAGGTCGCTGTTCGACGGCAAGGGTTGACCACGCTGGGCGGCGATCATGGCGGTCAGTACTTGCCATTGTGCGAGCAATTCGCGCTGCTGCCGGGCACCGGGTTGAGGCAAAAATCGTTGCAACCGGTTGGCGCTTTGCGCTGCCGCTTCGAGGCGACCGCTGAGCAACAGTGCCCAGGCATCGAGGATCAACAGCGACGGTGTACGGCACAGCAGGTCGCGCGGCAGGATCTTGCATCCACTCAGAACTCGGGCCAGCTCACGGCCCTGGAACAAGCTTTCCAACGGCAATTGCTGCAAGAGTTCGGCAGCCAACTCGCCGTCGCTTGCCAACAGGGCCAGTTCAATTGCGGGCCGAACCTGATGCTCGCGGCGATACCAGTCACACGCACGGCGGTACAGCGCCTGTTTCGCCGCCTCGTCGACTTGCCTGGCGAGTACGCCTGTTATGGCCGGCCAAACGCGAAAGCGTTGATGTCTGTTGTCCAGTACCTCAATGAATTGGCCGCACTCGTACAACCGGTCGATGGGTGGCGCTCCCTCGACCGATGCCAGCAGATGCTCGCAGAGCCCGGCATCGAAGGCAGGCAGGTAAGCCAGGGTGCAAAGGGTTTGTTGCCAGGCCGCAGGCAAGGCGGCAAGCACTTCTTCTTCAAGGTAACGCTGGAGCAACGCTGCGTCGGTTTCATGGCCTGACGCATGCCCCTGCCCGGCACCGTGCAAGTGCAAGCGGATCCCGGTGTACCAGCCCCCGGTGCGGGCCAGCAGTTCGTCGACAGCCCAGGGTTGTACTGTCTGCCCGCGGCCGTGCAAAACGGCTGTCAACTCATCGGCCGTCAAGGCCATCTGCGCGGCGCCCAACTCGAATAACTCGCCCTCCAGCAACAGGCGCGTCAAGGGCAAGGCTGGCCGGCGACGACTGGCGATCCACCATTGAACCTGACAGGACGACGCCTGCAAAAGCCGGTTCAAACAGTCGTCAAGGCTTCCTTCGATGGCACCGGGCAGACCGTCGAGCATCAGCCAGACAGGCGTCTGCCGCTGCTGCAGGTGGGTTTGCACCGATTGAAAATCTGCGTGTTCCAGACCCAGGGCCGCAGCCAGGCAATCCAGCCACTCCATCTCCTGAAGTTGCCGACCCTGAAGATCAAACCACAGCAGCGGGACATCGACCGGGCATTGTCGGGCGCACTCGCGCAACAGCAAGCTTTTGCCACAGCCAGCCGGCGCCCAGATCAGGCGCAGCCGGCAGCGCGCCTCAAGCAACGCATCGCGCAGCCGGCAGCGGGGAATGAATCCGTTAGGAAGGGGGGGCATTCTGGACACACTGCTCTCCTGTCTCGCCAAGGGCCCGGGGGCGCAAGCTTGATCGCCGCTCATGCTAGTCGATGGCATTGCAGGCTTTAGTCCCCGCAATGGGGGATAGCCGACTCGCCATGAGCCATTTTTCAAGTGCGCGCCCCGGTGCCCTGGGACTGAGTCAATGTTTCCCGGAGAAGCGTTAGAAGTTCACCCCGACACTGAGGGCGACAAAGTCGCGATCAGTGGAGGTGTTGAAGTCGCCACCAAAGAAGTCGGTGTACGACAGACTGGCGGTGTAGGTGTTGAGGTAATCGGCATCCAGGCCAAGGCTGACGGCTTTGCGCCCCTCTTCAAAGTTGCCGCCGGGACCGGGCGAGTAGCCATTCACGTCATGGGACCAGGCAACGCTCGGCTTGAGGTTGATACCGGCAAATACGTTGGTGTAATCAAGGATTGCACGGCCGCGATAGCCCCAGGAGGTGGCGGTGGTGAAACCGTCGTTGTTGCAGTTTTTGTCGACGTTTTTACCGTTGGCGCCCACTGCTCCCGCGTTGATGGCATGGCAGGTATCGGCGGGCAAGGCGCCCGGGCCGAACACCGCGTCGCGCCCGTAACGTGCCTGGGATTTACTCTCCAGGCCGCCCACATGGGTCACCCCGACTTCACCGACCACCGTCAGACGCTCGGCGCCCAGGACCTGGTCGAAGAAGTGCACGAAGGTGCTTTGCAACTGGCTAATTTCCTTGCGCTCATAGCCATGGACCGTGCTGCCCGGAATGGATGCCGGATCGCCCCCAAGGACCGAAAAGTTGGAGAAGCCGGAGAACGGCCCGCCAAACTGCGCCAGGCCACGCACGCCGCTGTAGAGGACATCCGTGGTATTGAGTTGCACCGGGGCGTTGGGGCGATAGCTGACCTCGCCGGTCCAGGAAGTACCGGTGGGCAACGTGGTCGCGAAGCTCAAGCCGTACAGGCGAATATCTTCCGGGTACTCGATGAAATATTGGCTGCCTGCCGCTACGTTGGCGATCGCCACACCCTGGCGCGCAGCGCCTGGCACGGTGGGCGACGAAGCACCGGCCAGAATACCCGCCGACTCCCGGTAGGTTGCCTGGTTCGCCACTTCGGCACTGAAAATCGGTGCGCGGGAGTGGTAGTTCATGTAATAGCCGCCGAATTCGGTGTTCAGTGAATCGACCATCCAGCGCAGTGCCAGCCCGTACTGGCCACTGTCGCGTGCATCGCGGTCGCCGCTGCGCGGCACGATCACCCCTTCCGACGTGGTTTGGTAGCCGAACGCCGAACCGAACGGCGCGAGGCCAGGCGACAGAACCGCCAGGTTGCGATTGCAACCGTCCGCCACGACGTCCGGCTGGGAGAAGAACGTGCCGCAGTTGTCGACCACGGTCTGATCCCATTCCAGCTGGTAAAACGCTTCGGCGGAGATGTTGTCGGTCAGGCTCTGGGAAATGGTGAACATGTTCACCGGGATCAGGCCTTCCTTGACTTCCGCACCGGGGCGGCGGAAAGCCGAGACATCGATCGGGTTGATCGCGTTGATGCCGTTCTGGATGAAGGTGCTTTCACCCCAGCTGACGACCTGCTTGCCCAGGCGCACCGAACCCGGCGCGTCGCCAATGCTGTAGTTGTGGTAGACGAAGGCGTCGAGTAATTGCGAACCGGCGGATTTGGCGCCCTCCTTGCGTCCGTTGTCGCTGATGTCCTTGAACGGACGGCTTTCATCCTTGAGTTCGAAGTCGTACCAGTATTTGCCCCGCACGAACACACCGGAGTCGCCGTATTTGAGCTCCAGGTCGTGAATGCCCTTGAAAATCTTCGAGAAGGTTTCGCCTTTCTTGAAGTTCAGGTGGCTGTCATCGGTGGTTTGCGCCAGGCCATCGCCGCCGTTGTTCGAACCGATGAAATCCTTGTCCGCTCCGCGCACCGACCAGCTGGCGCCCACCGACAGGGAGGTGTCGAACGTACCTTCGATTTCGCCGATATTGAAGCTGGCTGCCTGGGCCTGGGCCGCGCAGCCAAGGGCGATGGCTACAGCAAGCCCCGTGAGCTTGAATTCTGCGCGCGTTATTGTTTTTTTCATGCGGCTCCCCTGTTGGGTTTTTGTTGGTCGCCGCAGCTAATCAGTTCTCCCCGCCCGAACGTAAGCGACGAAAGAGTGATTCAAAAACTCATACCTGCCCGGCCTTTTAGACGCCCCCCAAACGGGGGAGATTTCCCGCCGCCTCAGTGCGTTAGCGTGTTCCAAGAGCAATCTTTCTTGCTCGGCCGATGACTTGCGGCGAGCTGCGGCGCAAGTCCGGGCCCACTTACGTTGTCGAGGAAAGTTGAAATGCAAACAATAAGAACCTGGCTCAAAGCCGGAGCTTTCTCCCTCACTGCCCTGTCCACCGCGGCGATGGCGGCAGTCCCTGCCGAAGAGGCTGCACAACTGGGCGCAAAACTCACTCCCATGGGCGCAGAGAAAGCCGCCAATGCCAGCGGCAGCATTCCAGCCTGGACCGGTGGCCTGCCGGTAACCGCCGCCCCGGTGGATGCCAACGGTTTCCTCAGCGATCCCTTCGCCTCGGACAAACCCTTGTTCACCATCACCAAGGACAACCTGGCGCTGTACAAGGACAACCTCACGCCGGGTCAGCTGGAAATGTTCAAGCGTTATGGCGACACTTACAAAATGCCGGTTTACCAGACGCGCCGCAGTGCGGCCACCCCGGATTCGGTGTACGCCGCAGTGAAAAAAAACGCCACCACGACGAATCTGATCCAGGGCGGTAATGGCCTGGAGAACTTCGACACGGCGATACCGTTTCCAATCCCGAAAAGCGGTGTGGAGGTGATCTGGAACCACATCACGCGTTACCGCGGCGGCAGTTTTCGTCGGGTGATTACCCAAGCCACCCCTCAGGCCAACGGCGCCGGCACCTTGGTGACTTTTGAGGATCAGTTCACCTACCGCACGCAGCTCAAGGACTACGATCCGAAAGAGCCGAGCAACGTCATGTTCTATTTCACCCAGAACGTACTGCAACCGGCACGGCTGTCGGGCAATGTACTTCTGGTGCATGAAACCATCGACCAGGTAAAAGAACCCCGTCTGGCCTGGATGTACAATGCCGGTCAACGCCGCGTCCGCCGAGCCCCGCAGGTCGCCTACGATGGACCGGGACTGGCCACCGATGGTCTGCGCACCTCCGACAACTACGACATGTATAACGGTTCACCTGACCGCTATGACTGGAAGCTGGTCGGCAAGAAGGAAATCTACATTCCGTACAACAGCTACAAGCTGGCTTCCACCAAGCTGAAATACGATGACATTCTCAAGCCAGGCCATATCGACCAGAACCTGACGCGCTATGAGTTGCATCGAGTCTGGGAAGTCGAAGCTACCCTCAAGCCCGGTCAGCGTCATATCTATGCCAAACGTCACTTTTTCATCGACGAGGACACCTGGCAGGCCGCCGAGGTCGATCATTACGATGGCCGCGGCCAACTCTGGCGTGTAGCCGAAGCCCATGCCATGCAGTTGTATGATCATCTGGTTCCATATTATGCGTTTGAGACCCTGTACGACCTGCAATCGGGCCGTTACCTGGCCTTGGGCATGACCAACCAGGAGAAACGCTTCTACGATTTCGATTTCCAGGCCAGCAAGGCCGATTACTCCACCGCCGCCTTGCGTAACGCTGGCGTACGCTGAAGCGCAACCGTTCGCCGAATACCCGGCACCAGGCCACCCTTGCGGTGGCCTTTTTTCGTATCCGACGCAAACTGGAATGCCCAGCGCCGCGTCATGCGCCAACCCGGTGTCACGGTGTGCGTGCCTATACTGTCGAAGGGTCATTCCCAAGTACGCCCTCCTCCAAAAAAAATACGGGTCAGTATGTCAGCCATAACGACAATGCCATTGTTGGCGACCAAGCTCATGCCTCCGCGTCGCGGCCGTGGAACCTTGCCCAGGCCACGTCTGGAGCAACTGATCGAGCAAATTGCCCACGCCACCCTCACGGTACTCAAGGCTCCGCCTGGATTTGGCAAGAGCACCCTCGCCAGTGCCTGGGCACAGGCGGCTTTGGCACGTGGTGCGCGGGTCGCCTGGCTGACCCTGGACGAAACCGATGCCACGCCCGAGCGCTTGTTGTTGCATGTGGCCGCGGCGG
Organism: Pseudomonas monachiensis; assembly: GCF_047345015.1. Lineage (NCBI taxonomy): Bacteria > Pseudomonadati > Pseudomonadota > Gammaproteobacteria > Pseudomonadales > Pseudomonadaceae > Pseudomonas > Pseudomonas monachiensis. The sequence continues at coordinate 2,568,387 of NZ_CP178857.1, read as the reverse complement.
TCCAGCGGGGCTTCAAGGACGACCTGGAGCAAGACCTGATCAAGGACCTGCTTCTGCTGCCCGGCGACCAGTTGGGGATCTTGCTGCTCAACGAACTGGAGCGCAGCTCGCAGAGCAGTTTCCTGTTTATCGACGACTACCACAGTGTGCCGCCGCAAGTGCTGATCAGTGCCTTCGACCAGATCATTCGCTATGCCCCGGATAACCTGCACCTGGTGTTTTGCGGACGCAGCGACTTGCCACCGACCTTGTACGCGCACCTCTACAGCGACGCCTGCCTGGAAATAGACGTCGGTCAGCTACGTTTCGATCTGGACGAAACTCGTGATCTGCTGCTGCGGTCGGGCCTGGAAGCCGTCGATGCAGGCGAAGTACTGGACTTGCACAATGCCACGGAAGGCTGGATCGCTGCGTTGCGCGCCAGTCTTCTGTCCCTGCGCCAGCGTCCTGCGGGCAGTATGCGTCTGCCCAAGAGTATCTCCGGTTTGCTCGATGAATTACTCGAACGCCTGCCAATAGAACTGGCCGGGCAACTGCCACGCTTGGCCACCGTGGAACGCTTCAATGCGACGCTGGCACAAGCCCTGACGGGGCACCCCAATGGGCATGCACTGATCGAGGATATCGAACGCCTGCAGTTGTTTCTCACCGGAATCGACGACGCTGGCGAGTGGTTCAGCTTTCATCCCTTGTTTCGCGAGCACCTGTGTCGCCGCCTGCAAGCGGACGAACTCAATACGTCGCTGCGTTGCGCCGCGCAGTGGTTCGCAGCGGAGCAACTATGGACCGACGCAGTGCGTTGCGCATTGGCTGCCGGCGACAACGACAGCGCCCAGAAATGGATCACCCATTGCGCCATTATGCTGGTCGAAAGGGCCGATTTCATCATCCTGCTGGACTGGCAACGCCAGTTGCAGGACCACCTGTTGCAAAGCCCGCCGCAATTGAAACTGGCGCTGGCCTGGGCGTCTGGCCTGGCAATGACCCGCAGCAACTCTCGCCAGTTACTCGATGAGGTCAAGGCTGAATGGACAGAACTGCAGCGTTTCCATGAACAGGATGATCTCTACTGGGAATGCCAGGCTCTGCACGCCATGTTGCTGGCACTGGACGACCAGGTGGAAATAGCCGGCAGGCTGGCCGAACAGTGCCTGCCACACCTCAAGGACCACCCCTGGATCTGCAATACCCTGCAATGCGTAGTCGGTTATGGCCATTTGGGGGCCTGCCGCTGGGAGGCGTTCTACAGTGTGCCGCCGACGATCTGCGCACCGCTGGAGCGCAGTCGCTACCTGGCCAACCAGGTATACCGGCTGACGCTGATGGGTCTTGCCGAGATCTTGCAAGGTCGGTTTTCCCAAGCCGCGGCCATCCTTGAGGAGGCACTGCGTTGCAGCTCCCGGGAGGGCCGCGAACAGAACCAGGCGCCGGTGCTGCGGGCGATACCTGCCAGTTTCCTGGCCAACGTTCGGTACTTGCAGGGGCGCCTGGATGAAGCGGCCCGGCTCAGTCTGGAAAACATCGAGATTGCAAAACTCGGCGGATTTCTCGACTGCGCTGCCAGCGTGTTTGTCACCGCCAGTGGTTTGAGCAGCAACCGTGGCAGCCTGCAAGGCGCGCGCAGTTTTCTTGAAGACGGCGAGCGCCTTGCGCAGACCCGCCAGTGGCCGCGCATGCAAGCGCAACTGTTGCTGGAGCGCACGCGCATCAGTTTGCTCGAACACAAGCATCACGAGGCGCTGGCCTGTGCCCAGCAACTCGAGGCATTACAGGTCGGCCATCCACCACAAACCAGCGACAGCCTCGATGAGTACCAGTGCCTCGCCAGCCTCGCCGGACTGTGGTGCGAGGCCGCCGGTCTATCGCGCCAGGCCGATCTGGCCATGGCCGAGCATCTCGGCCGACTGGCGATGCACCACAATCACCGATTGATGCAGATCCGCCTTGCCTCCAGTCGTGCCTTGGTCTGTTGGCAACGCCAGCAGACGAACAGTGCATTGAAATCCCTTCTAGAGGCCTGCAGCCTGGTCGAAGCCACGGGCGCCCGGCAACTGCTCGCGGACTTGCCAGCCAGCGAGCACTTGCAAAAGCTCGCAGCCTATGCGCTGCAGCAGGACATCAGCCAGAGCGAAAAAGCACAACTGCGGCAGTTACTACCGGGCGCAGTCAGCGCAAATCAGTTGGCCAGCCAGCTGCGCACGACCATCAGCCTGACCAGCAAGGAACGCAATGTGTTGAAATTGGTGGCCGAGGGCAAGTCAAACAAGGAGATGGCCAAACTACTCGGCATCACCCCCGAGACCATCAAGAGCCATATGAAAAACATCTTCGGCAAGCTCAATGTCGACAGCCGCGCCCAAGCTGCTGTGGCAGCCAAGGCGAGTGGTTTCATCTAATGTTGCCGTGCCAAAAACCTCTGTCCGACATGGTCAACGTAAGATTACTCAGCCAGCTATTTCAGTTGGAACAGCAGGATACGTCAATTCCGCTGCGCTGCCGACCTTCCGCACTGGCGATAGACGTCAAGAGGACGGTGATAACCAAAAACCGATTGCCAACCCCGACAGCGCCATCAGTAACACCGGTCAACCGGTGATCATCAACGTGCTGGCCAACGACACCGACCCTGACGGTAACGTGCCGCTCAAAGTGGTGGGTCTGGAGCAACCGGACTCCGGCAAGGGCGTGGTCAACACCGATGGCCTGCGCGTGACCTACACACCACCAGCCACCGTCCCCGCGCCGTTCACCGCGACCTTTTCCTATAGGGCCAGCGATGCCAGGAACGCGGAGTCGGCACCGGCGACTGTGTCCGTGGCGGTCTCGGCAGCGATCAACGAGAGCCTGATCGTCACCAGCGCCACCGTCACCGCCCGCAGCAACAGCCGCTGGTATTGGGTCCTGTCCGGCACCACCTCCCGAGGCACGGGCAATACCATCACGGCGACGGCCACGACCACCACCGGTACGGTGAACCTTGGCGCCGCCGTCCTGACGCTGACACCGACAGGCGCGCGCTGGAACATAGCGGTGACCACTGCCGGCAGTGGTCCGTCGCCTAACCCGACGGCGACCATCAAGTCGGCCTTCGGCAAAACCGTGACGGTGCCGATAAAGGCGAACTGAGCACAACAGGCATTAGCGATGCGGGCCTCCTTGAGGCCCTCTTGCTACACCGGCCTGGATTTTAAAGCGTGCAGACCCAACCTGCCCCCGGTCGCTTTAATGTCCGCGGATGTAGTGTTCCAGTTGCCGGATCAGTTCGGTCTGCTCGACGATGGCTTCCTTGACCAGATCACCAATCGACAACAGGCCGATCAACTGGTCGCCCTGCACCACCGGCAGATGGCGCAGATGACTGTCGGTCATCACCGCCATGCAACGCTCAATGCTCTGCTGACTGTCTGCTGTCACGACGGGTGCGCTCATGATGGCCCGGACCGGCGTACCGACCGAAGAGCGCCCCTGTAGAACGACCTTGCGCGCATAGTCGCGTTCGCTGATCACGCCGACCACCTGCCCCTCCTCCATGACGGGCAGGGCACCGACATTTTTTTCCGCCATCATCTTCAATGCTTCAAGCACCGTCTGGTCTGGCGCGATGCTATGCACCCGCCGGTTCTGCACGGCCTTGAGTTTCAGCAGTTGTGCGGCTGTTTTCATACGAGCCTCCGATACTGTTTGTCATTGATCATCGACTCCGCCGGAACCTGGCACAGCCCCCGGCAAAATCCATCTGGTCAGGCCACCGCGACCTCAACCAGGCCTGCGTTCAGGCGCACCGGCCAGACCCGCAGGCGCTGCTGCGGGTACTCCAGGCAACTGCCGTCCTCAAGACGGAAATGCTGTTTGTAGAGTGGCGAGGCAATCACCAGGTCGCCCTTGATGCTGCCGATCAACCCGCGCCCGATGACATTTGCCCCGGATTGCGGGTCATGATTATCGACGGCATAAAGGGTCTTGCCCTCGGCAGCCGGCAGGTAGAACAGCGCCACTTGTGCACCGTCGAGCCAGACCACGACGCCGGAGTTACTCACCAGATCTTCCTGGCTGCACACCGCTTGCCAGGCATCGGGGTTGACCAGGGACGAACTGGAATAGGCTCGCTGGGTATCGGACTGGCTCATCAGGCAATCTCCTCGATGACAGGGATAAGGTGGAGTTCAGAGGCCATGATCGGCCGGCGCTGACCGCGTTCCTGGACAAAATGGATGTCCGGGTCCGGGCGTTGATCGTTGACGAAGGTGCGAAAACGCTTGAGTTTTTCCGGGTCTTTGAGGGCATTGGCCCATTCGCATTCGTAGCGGTTGACCACCAGTTGCATCTGCGATTCGAGCTCCGCGCCAAGCCCCAGGCTGTCGTTGATGATCACGTCCTTGAGGTAATCCAGGCCGCCCTCCAGGCTCTCGCGCCAGACCGAGGTGCGCTGCAATTTGTCGGCGGTGCGGATGTAGAACATCAGGAAGCGGTCGATGTAACGGATCAGGGTGGCGTCATCGAGGTCGGTGGCGAACAACTCGGCGTGGCGCGGGCGCATGCCGCCGTTACCGGCCACGTAGAGGTTCCAGCCTTTCTCGGTGGCGATCACGCCCACGTCCTTGCTCTGCGCCTCAGCGCACTCACGGGTGCAACCGGAGACCGCGAACTTGAGCTTGTGCGGCGAACGCAGCCCCTTGTAGCGATCCTCGAGGGTCAGGGCCATTTTCACGCTGTCCTGCACGCCATAGCGGCACCAGGTGCTGCCGACGCAGGACTTCACCGTGCGGGTCGATTTGCCGTAGGCATGCCCGGTTTCGAAACCGGCCTCGATCAACTCGGACCAGATGTCCGGCAACTGATGCAACTGTGCGCCGAACAGGTCGATGCGCTGCCCGCCGGTGATTTTGGTGTAGAGGTCGTATTTCTTCGCCACCACGCCAATCGCGATCAGCTTGTCCGCCGTGATCTCGCCCCCGGCGATGCGTGGCACCACCGAGTAGGTGCCGTTTTTCTGCATGTTGGCCATGAAGGTGTCGTTGGTGTCCTGCAACGGCACCAGCGACGTGTCCATGATCGGCTGGTTCCAGCACGAGGCGAGGATCGAGCCCACCGCCGGTTTGCAGACGTCGCAACCGGTGTGGCCACGGCCATGTTTGGCCAACAGTTCATCGAAGGTGATCACGCCCTCTACCCGTACCAGCGCATAAAGCTCCTGGCGGGTGTAGGCGAAGTGTTCGCACAGGCTCTTGTCGACACTGACGCCACGGGCAATCAGCTCATGCTCGAACACTTGCTTGAGCAACCCGGCGCATCCGCCGCAGCCGGTACAGGCCTTGGTCTGCGACTTGAGCTGGCCCAGGTCGGTGCAACCGCCGTCGATGGCCGAACAGATGGAGCCCTTGGTGACGTTATGACAGGAACACACCGTGGCCGACTCCGGCAGCGCACCCGGCCCCAGGGTCGGCGCGCCTTCGGAGGACGGCAGAATCAGACTGGCGGGTTCTGCTGGCAAGGCGATGCCGTTCTGCATGTATTGCAGCAAGGTGTCGTAATAGCTGTTGTCACCGACCAGCACTGCACCCAGGACGTGTTTGCCACTGGCATCCACCACCAGGCGGCGATAGCTGGCGCTGGTTTCGTCGATGAATTGATAGCTGCGTGCGCCCGGGGTGTTGCCGTGGGCGTCGCCGATGGAGCCGACATCCACCCCCAGCAGCTTGAGTTTGGTCGACATGTCGGCACCGGTGAACGGCTCGGCGACTTCGTTGCACAAACGGGCCGCGACGCTGCGCGCCATCTGGTAACCCGGCGCGACCAGGCCGAACAGGCTGCCGTTCCATGAGGCGCACTCACCGATGGCGTAGATGTTCGGGTCGCAACTCAGGCACGTGTCGTCGATCACCACGCCCCCGCGCGGACCGATCTGCAGTGCGCATTGACGGGCCAGCGCGTCTTGAGCGCGGATACCGGCGGAAAACACGATCAGGTCGGTTTCGAGGCATTCGTCATTGGCGAAATTCATGCGATAGCGGTACTGCTCGCCCGCGCTGATCGATTGAGTGGCGCGGGACAGGTGTACACCGACGCCCAGTCGTTCGATCTGCGCCTTGAGCGCCTGGCCACCGAGGTCATCGAGCTGTACCGGCATCAAGCGCGGCGCGAATTCCACCACGTGGGCTTCAAGCCCCAGGCTCTTCAACGCGTTCGCGGCTTCCAGCCCCAGCAAGCCACCGCCGACCACCACACCGCGCCGGGCATTGGCCGCCGCAGCCCGAATGGCATCGAGGTCTTCCAGGGTGCGATAGACCAGGCGCGATTCACCTTCGGCGCCTTCGATGGGCGGAACAAACGGATAAGAACCGGTGGCCAGGACCAATTTGTCATACGTGACGCCACCTTGCGCGGTGACCACCTGGCGACGGACGCGGTCGATCTCCAATACCGGCACACCCAGATGCAGCGTAACGCCGGGCGTCTGGTAGAGAGACACATCGGACAGCGCCAGCGACTCGGCATCACGACCTGCGAAGTACTCGGAAAGATGCACACGGTCATAGGCGCGCATCGGCTCTTCACTGAAGACGTGCAGCCGGTAATGCTCAAGCGCTCCCCGCTCGATCAACTGTTCGACACAATGATGTCCGACCATGCCATTACCGATCACGATCAGCGTTTGCATCTTGTTCAACGTGGCAACATTGGAATTCATAGAAAGCACCCAGCCCGAGCCAATCACGGTTTTAAAAGCAAAAAAAAACGCCTGAAACCTTTCGGTTCCAGGCGTCTTTGCCTGTTCTTTGGCGGTGTTGAAACCAGACGTCTATGCCTGATCCACCGATGTTGCCCACGACCTGTTCGGCCAATCGATCGTCGTTGACCGAGGGGGCTGTCCACACGAATGCTCTCCAGGTGGACCTGATGACAGCCTTGCAGCCTTTGTGCCAGCCTGCGACAGAGTGACTTCAACTATCTGGAAACACTGGTTTTTGAGCCTGGGGCGAGTGTCACGACGCTGGAGCTGGCGCGGGCGAAAGCGCTTTGCGGCGCTTCCGACTGGTGCAAGTTGTTGTGCATGGCGCTTTATAAAAGTGCATGGACAGTTCGATTCCTCAGCTCGTTGGAGCGAAAGCCTGTTTCTGGCAGCGATCAGCTTTTCCTGTCAGCCCTGTCATGTCGTCGTCACATCCACCCATCACAATGGGATCAGCCAAAAGGATTTGGCCCATCTACAAAGAGCTTGGCCGACACCGGGCTTTTTCACTTGCTACGACATGCTTTTCACGAAACGATCACAAGATGGAGCGCAGATTGGAAACACAAAAGGATTTGACCCCAAACAGAAGGCCCGCCATTGCGCGGGCCTTTTGCTGCCTGCATTGAGCGCGGGACGAAGCGATTTCAACCCTTCGCAAGGTGAAACTGGCGGCAAGAAGCAGAACTGACAGCGAACCCGGCCATTACCCAGTGGTCATAACAGCTGATGGCAGCGCAAACGATCAGTGGCCCAGAGCCCACTTCATTCAGGAGCGCAGCCTGCAATTCACACATTTCAGGGTGCGCCGGATAACCTCAGTGGGTTCGGTTCCTGCGTGACGCGGGCACTTGCCGCTGCTCTCATCCCCCTGCTCCCTCAGCGGAGTACGCAAATGACTCAATCAATACGGTTTTTCCTCTCGTTCTTCCTCGCGATTGCAACATTGGCATCGGCCGCATTACTGAACAATGCCGCAGCGGCCACCGCCGAGGATCTGAATGCCGACGCTCGACAGGCATTGCAAACGCTCTACAAGAGCCATCCATTCTCCGAAACCATCTCGCACCAAGCCAAGGCGGTGCTGGTTTTCCCGAACATCATCAAGGCCGGTCTCGTGTTCGGCGGCAGCTATGGCGAAGGCGTACTGATGAAAGGCTCGAAAGTCGAGAACTACTACAACTCCGTCAGCGGTTCATGGGGGCTGCAGGCCGGCGCCCAGTCGTACGGCTATGCGGTTTTCCTGATGACCGATAAAGCCGTGGACTATGTTGCCAAAACCAAAGGCTGGGAAATCGGTGTGGGGCCAACGGTTGTCGTGGTGGATGAAGGGGTTGCGAAGAACCTGTCCAGCTCGACGCTGAAGGACGACGCCTACGCGTTCATCTTCGACCAGCAAGGATTAATGGCGGGCGTCAGTATCGAGGGAACGAAGATCTCACTGATCAAGCGCTGAAGTTCCCGTCTGACTGGCCATCGGGAGCGTGATGGCGGCCTGTGCCAAACCGGATGGGTTTTTCCGTTTAGGCTAGGCTGTCCTCACCCCTGGCGCACAGACGCACCTGATGATTGGGAAGCTATCTGGACGAGCAAGGCTGTTTCGACCATTCATTGATACAGGTCTAAACATTGAACGAGCGAATCCTGATAATGATTTTCCAGTTTTTTGGTAGGCCTTAAATGACTTCACAGCTCTTCCAGATTCACGGCCTCGTGAGTTTTACCCTCGCCATCCTCCTGCTTTTCCTCGGCAAGACCCTCGTCCAGCACAACGCCTTTCTGCGTCAATACTGCATCCCGGAGTCGGTAGTTGGCGGTTTCGTCTGTGCGGCGGTGACGTCCTTGCTGTACTTCGGCCTGAATATCCAGATCGAATTCGATCTGCAAGTTCGCGACACCCTGCTGCTCTATTTCTTTGCCGGCATAGGCTTGAAATCGGACATGCGCCAACTGCTCAAGGGTGGGCGCCCGCTGCTGATCCTGCTGTTGCTCGCCGCCGTGTTCATTCTGCTGCAGAACTCCCTGGGCATGGGTGTGGCCGAGGCGTTTGGGCTTGATCCCAAGGCGGGCTTGATGGTGGGCTCCATTTCCCTCACGGGTGGGGTGGGCACCACCCTGGCCTGGGCACCGCTTTTTGTCGAAAAACTGGGCATCAGCAACGCCCACGAATTGGGCATCGCCAGTAACACCGTGGGCCTGATTGCCGCTTGCGTCATCGGTGGCCCAATCGCCAACCAGTTGATTCGCCGTTATCAACTGACGCCGTCCAGGGATGCGGAGCTGGAAGTCGGCATTCTCGAGCAACAACCGGGCAAGGCGCTGGACTACTACGACGTGCTCTGGGCGTGGATGTGGCTCAACCTGACCCTGATGCTCGGCTATGGACTCAACCTGCTGCTGGTCGATGCCGGCATCACCCTGCCCAAGTTTGTCAGCTGCCTGTTCGCGGGCATCGTCATTCACCACCTCGTTCTGGCCTTTGTCGGTGACCAGCGACTGAAAACCTGGAGCGGTGCCAGCCTGGGCCTGTCGCTGATCTCCGATATCTGCCTGGGCATGTTCTTGACCATGGCCCTGATGGGGCTTCAGCTCTGGCAGCTCAGCGGCGCGTTGATGTTCATTCTGTGCGCGTTGACCCTGCAGATCCTGCTGACGGTCGCCTATACGTATTTTGTGGTTTTCCGCTTTATGGGGCGCAATTACGAAGCCAGCGTGATCGCTTCAGGATTCGGCGGGATTGCCCTCGGTTCCACGGCGACGGCCATCGTCAACATGTCGACCGTGACGCAAAAGTACGGTGCGGCGCACCAGGCCTTCCTGATCGTGCCGCTGGTGTGCGGCTTTTTCATTGACCTGGTTAATGCCGTGATCATCAGCATGTTCAGTGGCCTGTAGCGACCTCGGCCCGGCTCTCGGACGGCCAGACACGCTGTACGAAGGAAAGCGGACGAAAGGAGCAGCAGGATCGATGCCGCAAGGATAGGCTCAGAGAAAGAGTGTGCCCCGGCCCTGATCCGGCCAGGTACGGTCTCAAATGCGCCTCTTGCTGCAGGGGAACCGGGATGACGGGACACACTGCGCGACAATGCTCGTCATGGCTCCTGCTATCCCTGCTCGCCGTCGATCTGGCGCTGATCGCCGGCTGCTCAGGCAAAGCCAGCACGGCTCGCTATTCAGCCTCCAGCGTCGGCTCGGCCTGCTATGCAAAAGCCCTCCCCACTGTCGGCGAAGGCGGCCTCGCCTGGGGCGACACCCTGGACATGGCTCGGCAGAAATCCCTGAGTAATTGCATACGTTATGCCGGCCGATCCGGTGGCACGCCAAGTACCTGCAAAGTGGTGATGGCAGAATGTAAGCATTGATAGAGCGGTTTTTCATTTCTGCGCCGCTTTTGCATTTCTGTGCGACAGATCCCACTTCAGGGGCTCCCGTTTCACACGCTCGTGGTGTTAGTTTTGAAAAGTTTCTGATCGACTGATCAGATATTTCTTACAAACCGCCTGCAAAGGAATGCCCCCAGCAATGGATTTTTCCCTCAAGCACCTGGCTGCGACCACCCTCATGCTCGCCAGCCTTTCGTCGTTCACCACCGCTGCCCACGCCAATATCACCCCGCAACAGAGCGCGATCATCCTCAAGACCTTCAGTGATGCATCGGTCAAGGATTTCAGGCAGTTCCTGGCAAGCCTGGCCAACAGCGATATCGCCAGGACCGACGACCTCGGCCCGGCCATCCGTGCCTTCCTCGACAACAAGACGCTTAGCGCTGAACAGCAAAACGAAATCCATCGTTTGCTTGGCCTCTATGCCCGGGTGAAATACGGTAGCGCGGCCACCGAAACCCTGAAGGAGCTGGTGGCCATTCCGACCGTGCGCGTGGAAGGTGTCGACCAGCACGACAATCCCGAATTCATCAAGATTGCCGAGAAGATCAAGGGCCTGGCCCAGGCGTTCAACCTGAACTTTCGCAACATCGACAACCGCGTCTACGAGATCTCCCTCGAAGGCAGCGGCGATGAAGTCGTGGGCATCCACGCCCATGCCGATGTGGTGCCGGTAACGCCGGAAAACTGGGTACTGCAGGACGGCACCCGCCTCGATCCGTTCAAGGTCACCCTGATCGGCGATCGCATGTATGGCCGCGGCACCGAGGATGACAAGAACGGCATCGTGGTGGCGCTCTACGCCATGAAGATCATCAAGGAAGAGAAGCTGCCGCTGGCCCGCAACTTCAAGCTGCTGGTGGACACCACCGAAGAGACCACGGGCGACGCCATCCCCTACTACTTCGAACGCAACCCGACGCCCAACTACAACCTGGCGCTGGATGGCGGCTACCCGGTGGTGATCGCCGAGAAAGGCTACGGCACGGTCATGGCCAGCTTCGCCAAGCGCACCGCACAAGGCAAGGGCGCAGAAATCACCTCGATGACCGGTGGCATGGCCACCAACCAGATACCGTCGACTTCGGTCGCGACCCTGGTGACCGACAAGCCCGCCGAACTGGCCGCCAGCCTGCAAAAGGCCGGCACCGAATATGCCAAGCGCAACGGCGGCAATTTCGAGGTCGCCGCCAAGGTCGACGGCAAGGACGTCAAGCTGACGGTCACCGGCGTGTCCGCCCACTCCTCCGAGCCCGAGTCCGGCGTCAACCCGGTGGCCAGGATGCTCGACTTCATCAATGGCCTCGACGGCAAGGTCGCGCTCAAGCACAACCAGATCACCGACGCCGCCCGCTACGCCGCCGACAACTGGGGGCTGGACTACCTGGGTGGCAAGTTGGGGGTCGGTTTTGCCGATGAGTTCATGGGCCCGCTGACCACCTCCCTGACCTATGTCGGGATGGACGACAAAGCCTTCAAGCTCGCGGTCAACCTGCGCGTGCCGAAGGGCAAGTCGCCGGACGTGCTCAAGTCCGAAATCGCCGCAAAGCTGGACGCCTGGAGCAAGAAGACCAGCATCGCACCAGCCTTCGACCTGTCGATTGCCGAACCGATGTACCGCAACCCCGAGGGCGAATGGGTCAAGGCCCTGCTCGCGGTGGCCAGCGAAAACCTCGGCATGGAACACAAGTTCGGCACCTCCGCCGGCGCCACGTCCGTGCATGAACTGCCCAACGGCGTGCAATTCGGCCTGGCCATGCCGGACGTGAAGTACACCGGTCACAACGACAACGAGTTCAAGACCACCGAGCAGTTCCTGCTGGACTTGCAGATCGTGACCGAAATGATGGGCCGCATCGGGCAATTGCCGAAACTGTGATCCCCCTTCGGACCCGCCCTTCTGGCGGGTCTACTTCCAGAACTGCAGTAAAACCCCGGAAGATCGCAGCCTGCGGCAGCTCCTACGCATTAAGCGATCCCCGTAGGAGCTGCCGCAGGCTGCGATCTCTTGATCTTTTTTACCTTCAACCAGGCGGATCAATCTGATCCAGCACCCGGTTCGCCGTGATCTGCGCCAGCATCACGCTGTTGGAAATGCCCAGCAGCGCATCTTCAGCGTTTGGCGTAGTGGTGGACGCGCTGCGTTACAAGCGCTGAGTCGTCACATGCGGAATAGGCGGCTCCGTTGCTTCGCGTCATCCCGTCTCCCCTTCCCAGTAGTCTGAATCTCCCAGCCCGCCTGGGAGTATCGGCCGATGTATATCGTCCGGCGTTTATCCATAGTTGTGGCATGTCCCAGAAATAGGTCCACGGTCAGGCCTTGGTGTCTGCAACTGCTTTGGAGAAAGTCATGGCTACTATCAAAAAAAATTTATCGTCAACGAACGATCCGAACGCTCTATTTACCCAGCCCCTCACCACTGACCTCAATAGCTCATTGGTGACAACATCGATTACCGCCAGCACTTTGGGCGTCGTGGCGACCGGCGAGAGCGTTACGCTGGACGAAACGGCCGGGTTGCAGAACAGCACCGCCACGCCAACCCCCGCGGGGGACGCTGACGACAACGACATTCTGCTGGCGTCCCTGCCCACGACCTTCACTACCCGTTTATCCGCACTGGGGGCCGGAACCGCAACGGGTGCGGCCTTGAGCGGCTATACCGGTGCCGCCGACAACAGCGGCAGCGATGCATTCACCATCACCGCCGCGCCCGGCGCAAGCATTACCGATATCAGCTTCACCGACAGCTCAGGCGCACCGCTCGATGGCCTGGACAGCGGACTCGATACCCTCGATGGCACCAGCATCCTTCTCTATACCGATACGAACGACAACAACATCGTTCTGGGTCGAGCCGGGGGCCCGGCCGGCGCGATCGTGTTTGCGGCCTACATTGAAGAAACCGGTTCGCCGGTCACGGGCGGCAAGCTCTGGACCGTGGAATACCAGCCGCTCAAGCATCCCGATGTGACGAACGCCGATGACTCGCTCAATCTGCTGGACAAGGTTTTCATCGGAACCAGTGAGGACCTGGAGTTCAGCCTGGCCAATGCGCCCTCCGGTCAGAACCTGTTCCTGATGTTCACGAAGGCAAACCCGAACGTTATCGATGACGGTGGTGTGTTGCGGATCACTGATCCCACGATCATCGCCACCGGCAAGGACCCCGCAGACCAGTCAAGCGGCGTCAACATAAACACTGGTGACACGATCAATACCAGCCAGGCGGGCGGCCCGACCACCTTCGGCACCAACAACCAGATGATTGTGGAGCAAGAGGGCATCCGCTTTTCGTTCGTCACCGGTGCCAGGCAGGATTTGACCGTTCCCAACCTGGACCAGAACGAAGCCGACCTTGAAGCCAACGTCGACTTTACCGACGTCTTCAATGCGAAATCGGCCAATTTCGACGTGGTGCAATTGCAAAGCGGCAAGAGCGCCGTGGTAAGGGTCAGCGCATTCAGCACCGCTGCTGAACCTGGTGTGAATTTCATCAATGGGTATGCCAATGATACGACGGTGGCCATCACCAATGTCCGCGTCGTCAACAATAGCACCGGGCTGGTGATCGAGAATTCAGACGGTTCGGTGAATGATCCGGCCATCACCATCAGCTTTACCGCTGCAGGCGTTGCAACCATCACCGGCGTTAAAGCCGGCTACCAGATTGAATACACCACAGCGTCGGATCACAACCGCGTGCTCGTGGAGAACGGGGCCGCCGTCAATGCCAAGGGCAATGACCACGCCGACTTTGATATCGGTGGTTTCACGCTGGTAAAAGCCTCTGTTACGACCACTGAAATCGGCTCCCGGATGATCTTCGAAGACGACGGACCGAGCATCACCACCACCGGCACGGAGCCGACACTGACGGTGGACGAAACGATACTGACGACCGACGCCACCCAGAGCTTTGCCGCCAACTTCAACTCGGCGTTTGGCGCCGATGGGGCCGGTACCCTGACCTATGCGCTGGGCGTGGTGACCGGGGCTTCCGGGCTGATCGACACGGCCTCGGGCGAGGCGGTGAACCTGTCGCTCAATGGCAGCGTGGTGGAAGGCCGCACTGCCACGGGCAACCTGCTGGTATTCACGGTCAGCGTGGCCGCCAATGGCAACGTCACGCTCGACCAGATCCGCGCCGTGGTGCATGCCGACGCCACCAATCCCGATGACTCGACGAGCCTGACCTCGGACAACCTGGTAACGCTGACGGCGACCATCACCGACGGGGACGGCGACAGCGCCCTGGCGACGCTGAACATCGGGCAGAACCTGGTGTTCAAGGACGACGGGCCGAGCATCACCACCACCGGCGTGGAGCCGACGCTGACAGTGGATGAAACGGTACTGGCGACCGACGCCACCCAGAGCTTTGCCGCCAACTTCAATTCGGCATTTGGCGCCGATGGTGCCGGCACCCTGACCTATGCGCTGGGCGTGGTAGCCGGGGCTTCCGGGTTGATCGACACGGCCTCGGGCCAGGCGGTGAACCTGTCACTCAATGGCACGGTGGTCGAAGGGCGTACGGCCCTCAGCGACCTGCTGGTGTTCACGGTCAGCGTGGCCGCCAATGGCAACGTCACGCTCGACCAGATCCGCGCCGTGGTGCATCCCGACGCCACCAATCCCGATGACTCGACGAGCCTGACCTCGGACAACCTGGTGACGCTGACCGCGACCATCACCGACAAGGAGGGCGACAGTGCCTTGGCGACCCTCAACATCGGGCAGAACCTGGTGTTCAAGGACGACGGACCGAGCATCACCACCACCGGTGTGGAGCCGACGCTGACGGTGGACGAGACGGTACTGGCGACCAACGATACCCAGAGCTTCGCTGCCAACTTCAATTCGGCGTTTGGCGCCGATGGGGCCGGCACCCTGACCTACGCGCTGGGCGTGGTGGCCGGGGCCTCCGGGTTGATCGACACGGCCTCGGGCCAGGCGGTGAACCTGTCGCTCAACGGCACCGTGGTCGAAGGGCGTACAGCCCTCAATAACCTGCTGGTGTTCACGGTCAGCGTCGCCACCAATGGCAGCGTCACGCTCGACCAGGCCCGCGCCGTGGTGCATGCCGACCCAAGCAATCCCGATGATTCGAGGAGTTTGACCTCGGACAACCTGGTGACGCTGACCGCGATCAAGACCGACGCAGACGGCGACAGCGCCCTGGCAACCCTGAACATCGGGCAGAACCTGGTGTTCAAGGATGACGGTCCGGCACTCAGTTTCGGCAACCTGATCGGGACCGGTAGCGTCCTGGCGCAATCCGGATTCTGGAATATGGCGACGGGAGCCGACGGGCTGGGTGCGGCCGGTCTGGACATCTCGTTGGTCAATGATCAGTTCACCCTCGTCAGGCCCGACAACACGACCACGACCGGGACCGGCACGCTCACCGAGCAGACGCCATCACCGGACGCCAATGGCGCGTACCAGTTCACGGGAACCTTGACCGGTGATTTCGACAACAACGCTGCAACGGCGAATACCACCGTCGACTACACGTTGACCGCCTATTCCGATGGTCACTATGCACTGGATCTGGTGCAGGGCTTCAGTTCGACGATCGTGCTCAGCAGTGCCGACGGCTCGCTCGCTGCCGGCGGCCCGGATCCGGTGCGCACCTTGTTGATTCCTCAGACGAATGACCCGGCTATTCCTTCGACATCCGAGGAGATCGTGTTCTTTTCCGCGAAGGCGCTGGCCTCGACCGCGGACATCCTGAGCGGCATCGGGCTCGGAGCCCCCGACCCCACCGAAGCCGCGCTACAGACCAACCCCCTGCCGTCGTACATCGACCCTGCATCCATGAACGTCAGCACGTCCGGCATCGGCGTCGGCAACAACGTCTTCCAGGGCGATAACCTGGCGGCCATCAGCGCCGCCGATGAAAGCTTCGTGATCAATCCAGAGACCCTGCTGACGGGCATGAAGGTCTTCATCGACAACTCCGTGGCGGGTTACAACACGGCGACCGAAGACCTGTACTACAGGATCTACTACGCCGATGGCACGTTTTCGGACCGCGTCGAGGTGAACACCTTGACGCCGGAGGCTGGCGGACAGGTGTCCTTCCTCGTCGAGAAGGCGGGTGCGTCACTGATCGACGCCGTTCAGCTGACGATGGGCCGGGGCGATATCAAGATCCCGGTGATCCAGTTCATTCAGCAGAGCGAGAGTCTGGCCAGCGATGTCCAGCTGGCGTTCAGCGCGACGCTGACGGACAAGGATGGGGACTCGGCGACCAGTACATTTGACGCCAACCTGTTCGCCAACGACCCGGCCAACGCCCCCTTCGACTTCACACTGGTGGGCACGATCGGTGAGCAGGATGCGTTCAACATCGATCTGTCAGTCAATGAAAACCTGTACCAGGTCACCGGCTTCGATACGGGTTCAGGCGTGCAAGACAAGCTGGTGCTCAACGGCGACCCGAACGCCGTTGTCCAATCGATCGATAACACCGGTGCAGACGGCGTCGTGACGGTTGCCGAAGCTGGCGGACAAACAACGACCATCACCGTGGTCGGGGCCCATGTCGAGAGTACCGATATCTTTTTTGGCAGTGCTTGAGGCTTTGCGCGTGAACAGATGCGAGGGAGGCCTAGGAAACCACCCTCGCATTCTTTTTGCGGTCCGATACGAGATTCGCATGATCGCATGATCGCATCCGCTAACGCAGAGAGGTGAAATGCGTCGCCCCTCAAGGTGACGGTAGATAGCCCATCACACGTGACTCGCCCATCAGCAGCGGACGATTCAGTTCCGCGCAAGCGCGCAGGTACTCGGCCACCAGGGTGACCCGCTTCAGCTTGCGCAGGTCCTCGCTGTAATACATCCAGAACTGCCGCGTGACCTCCACTTCACCCGGCAGCACTTCGCACAGGCGGGGATCGGGGCCGGCGAGGAAGCAAGGCAGGATGGCCAGCGCCCGCCCTTCCAGGGCTGCGTGGTAATGGGCGACCACGCTGGTGCTGCGCAGGCGGCTGTTGGCGCCGGGCATCAGGTCGTTCAGGTAGAGCAGCTTGAAGCTGAAGGCCAGGTCCTCGACATAGGTTACGAACGAGTGGCCGGCCAGGTCCTCGCGACAGCCGATCGGCGGATGATTGGCCAGGTATTCCGGCGTCGCATACAGGCGCAGGCGGTAGTCGCACAATCGCGAGCACACATAGGGACCGCGCTCGGGGCGTTCCAGGGTGATGGCGATGTCCGCCTCGCGCCGTGACAGGTTGATGAAATGCGGGACCGGCAAAATGTCCACCGAAATATTCGGATAGTGCTCGAGGAAGTGACTCATCTGCGCAGTGATGAAACAGGTCCCGAAGGCTTCGGTACAGCCGATGCGCAGATGCCCGGAGAGCCCCCCCGTGGTGCCGAAAACCTGCTCGCAGGCTACCAGCAGCGTACTTTCCAGGGATTCGGCGTGGCCGACCAGACGCTGCCCCTCCACGGTCAGGACAAAACCGGAAGTCCGCGATTTCTCGAACAGCAGGGCGCCCAGGCACTGCTCCAGGGCGCGGATGCGCCGTGACACCGTGGTGTAGTCCACTCCCAGGCGGCGGGCCGCACCGCTGGCGGTGCGAGCACGGGCAACTTCGAGGAAGAAGCGCAAGTCGTCCCAGTTCAGTGGGGGCTGCGTTGTGCGTTTTTGCATATCCATCGGGCTTTTCTGCCAATACATATGGGAAATATGCACTTATATACTCGCATCTCACCCAGCTTGGCCAGCGTCGTTTTCGGGCCAGGAAAGCCCCCCACCCCAATAATAAATATCGAGGGCTGACAGCATGAACGCATGGATAAAAACCGGCTTTCACGCCGGACACAAGCAGCTGCGCAACAGCGCAATCGCGGCCACGATTCTCGTCTGCCGTGGGCCCGCCCTCCTGCACCGCCCTCTCTGCACCACAAGGTCAACCGGGCGGCAATAACTCCAGCACATCAGCATTCAGGCGGCGTCCCGCATCGGGTCGCTGCCCGGGTACCCGTACGCCCCTCAAAAGGCCGAACAACAAAAACAACTAGAAATGCGGAGCCTCACCATGACGACCGACCATCCGAACCACGTCCTGACCTGTGCACTGGTCAGGGCCAACCCAAAGTTCCAGCGCCTGGCACGCCAGCGTGCACTGCTGGCCTGGTCACTGAGCGGCGCGGTACTGGCCATCTACTACAGCTTCATCATGGTGGTGGCTTTCGCCCCTGCCTGGCTGCACCTGCCGCTGTACGACGGCAGTCACCTCAGCCTCGGCATGCCAATCGGCGTGACGATCATCCTGTTGTCCTGGCTACTCACCGCCTGGTACGTGCACAGCGCCAACACCCGCTTCGACGTACTCAGTTCGCAGATCCTGCAGGAGTCCCGCGCATGAAACGCCTGTCCGCCCTGCTCGCCCTCAGCCCTGTGCTGGCCCATGCCGAGCCCATCATTGCGCAGAAGCAACCACTCAACTTGCACGCCATCGGCATGTTTTTCGTCTTCGTCCTCGCCACCCTGCTGATCACCTGGTGGGCGGCACGACGCACCCGTTCCGCCGCCGATTTCTATAGCGCCGGTGGCGGTATCACCGGCTTCCAGAATGGCCTGGCCATCGCCGGTGACTACATGTCGGCGGCCACTCTGCTGGGCCTGTCGAGCCTGGTATTCGCCAAGGGCTACGACGGTTTCGTCTACATCATCGGCTTCTTCGTCGGCTGGCCCATCGTCACCTTCCTGATGGCCGAGCGCTTGCGCAACCTGGGGCGCTACACCTTCGCCGACATCGTCTCCTACCGCCTCGATCAAACCCGCGTGCGCAGCTTCGCCGCCCTCGGATCGCTGACCGTGGTCTGCTGCTATCTGGTGGTGCAAATGGTCGGCGCCGGTCAACTGATCAAACTGCTGTTCGGTCTCGACTACCGCACGGCGGTGGTGGTAGTCGGACTGTTGATGCTGGTCTACGTGATCTTCGGCGGCATGCTCGCCACCACATGGGTACAGATCACCAAGGCGGTCCTGCTCCTGGCGGGCGGCACCACCCTGGTGCTGATGGCCCTGAGTCGCTTCGACTTCAGCTTCGAGAACCTGGCCGCCCAGGCGGTGGCCGCGCATGCCAGCGGCGTGCAGATCATGGGCCCGGGCACCTTGCTGGCCGACCCGATCAACGCGGTGTCCCTATCCCTTGGACTGGTCTTCGGCATTGCCGGCCTGCCGCACATCCTGATGCGCTTCTTCACTGTGCCCAATGCCAAGGAGGCGCGTAAATCCGTACTGTTCGCCACGGTGTTCATCGGTTTCTTCTTCCTGGTGGTCTGCGTCCTGGGCTATACCGCCATCGTCATCGTCGGCACGGATCCTCAGTTCTACGTCGATGGCAAGATCGGCGGGGCCATGATTGGCGGCGGCAATATGGTGGCCATGCACCTGGCGAAGGCGGTGGGCGGCAACCTTTTTCTCGGTTTCCTCTCTGCCGTGGCTTTCGCCACCATTCTCGCCGTGGTGGCCGGCCTGGCCCTGGCCGGTGCCTCGGCCATCTCCCATGACCTTTACGCGTCGGTATTGAAGAAGGGCTGCGCCGACGAGAAGAAGGAAATGCGCGTGTCGCGCATCGCCACCATCTGCCTGGGCATCGTTGCGATTGCCCTCGGCATTCTGTTCGAGGGCCAGAACATCGCCTTCCTGGTCGGCCTGACGTTCGGCATCGCCGCCTCGGCGAATTTCCCGGTACTGATCATGGCGATGTACTGGGGCGGCCTGACCACCCGCGGCGCCCTCTATGGCGGCCTGACCGGCCTGATCAGCGCACTGGCCCTGGTGATCGGTTCGCCGTCGGTGTGGGTCGGTGTACTGGGGCATGCCCAGGCGCTCTTCCCTTACGACCAGCCAGCGCTGTTCTCCATGCCACTGGCCTTCCTGGTCATAGTGGTCGCTTCCAGGCTGGACCGCAGCGAACGCGCCGACCGCGAACGCGCCGCCTATGCCGACCAGTTCGTCCGTGCCCAGACCGGCCTTGGAGCTGCCATGGCCAGCAGTCACTGACGCTGCTTTTTCCGGGGCTGACACCCCGAGCGCGAGTCCGCTCCTTTGCTTCGCGCTTTTTTACGCCCGACCTGCGCCGCTCGGCGCAGGACACCCCAAAAGCGCCCTTCCCTCGCCAACTCCAAACGGCGCGGGAGCGGCTCGTCGACAACAAAAACAACAAAAGGCAACCCATGAAACCCACCACCCTCACCCTGTTCCTGGCCGGCACCGGTCTCGCCGCACAGGCTCACGCCGACTTCTTCGCAGACAGCACGGCCAGGCTGGAAACGCGCAACTTCTACTTCAACCGCGACTTCCGCCAGGCAAATGCCGCCCAGTCCAAGCAAGAAGAATGGGCCCAGGGTTTCCTGCTGCGCTACGAATCCGGTTATACCGACGGCATGATCGGCGTCGGTGTCGATGCCCTTGGCCAGCTCGGCGTCAAGCTCGACTCCAGTCCCGATCGCTCCGGCTCCGGCCTGCTCAAACGCGATAACGAGCCGCCCAAGCGTGCCAAGGACGAGTATGGCGAACTGGGCCTGACGGCCAAGTTCAAAGCGTCCAACAGCGTGCTCAAGCTCGGCACCCTGACCCCGAAGTTGCCGGTACTGCTGGCCAATGACTCGCGCCTGCTGCCACAAACATTTCGCGGTGGCCAGTTGAACGTCCAGGAGATCAAAGGCCTGAGCGTCGATGCCGGGCGCGTGGATCGGGTCAACCAGCGCGACTCCTCAAACTACGAAAAAATGTCGATCACCACCACCGGCGCCAAGGGCATTGTCAGTGGCCAGGCCCGCAGCGACGCCTTCAATTTCGCCGGCCTTGCCTACCAGTGGAGCGACCGGCTGAACACCGGCTACAACTATGGCGGCCTGGACGACTTCTACCACCAGCACCAGTTCAGTCTGGTCCACGTGCTGCCGCTGGGCGCAGGCCAGACGCTCAAGAGCGACCTGCGCTACGCCCGCTCCACCGACGACGGCAACAGCAACATCGACAACAACGCCTTTGGCGCCATGTTCACCTATTCCCTCGGCGGCCATGCCTTGGGTCTGGGCTACCAACGCATGAGCGGCGACACCGGCTTTGCCTACGTCAATGGCAGCGATGCCTTCCTGGTCAACTTCGTGCAGATCAACGATTTCGCCAACAAGGACGAGCGTTCCTGGCAGGCGCGCTACGACTACAACTTCGCGGCGCTGGGCATTCCCGGCCTGACCTTCATGACCCGCTACCTGTCCGGCGACAGCATCGATCTGGGCGCCGGCAAGCCCGACGGCCGCGAATGGGAGCGCGACACCGACGTCGGCTACGTAGTGCAGAGCGGCCCGCTGAAAAACGTTGGTCTGAAGTGGCGCAACGCTACGGTGCGCAGCGCCCACTTCGGTAACGATCTCAACGAGAACCGCCTGATCCTCAGCTATACCCTGGCGCTCTGGTAAGCCCCCGCACAAGGCGGGCGCTGCTTGCATCGTTTGACGGTGCGGGCAGCGCCCGCCTTGTGCATTCCTGGCGCATCGGGGATGCCGCAAGCCTGTGCTTTTTTGCACAACGCACGGGACTTTTTGAGCATTCTTATTTGATTTATGCCTGCCTATACTCGATTCAACCGCCTGGTCATGAACCAGGTCAGTCCCAATAAAAATAAACAGGGCACCCACCGTGAAGCCATTCTTGCTTGCCGTTGTCTCCCCACTTTCAGGTACTCGCGCGCGTCTCGGGAGACTGCAATGAACAACAACTGCCAACCCTTCCTGGCCGCTCGCGACTTCCTGCTGGCCCACCGTACCGACTACGCCACCGCCGTGCGTGACTTCCGCTGGCCGCAGCTGAGCGAATTCAATTGGGCGCTGGATTACTTTGACGCCATGGCCGAGGGCAACCAGGCCAATGCCCTGTGGATCGTCGAAGAGGACGGCAGCGAACAACGCTACAGCTTCCAGCAACTGGCCGCGCGCTCCAACCAGGTGGCCAATCACCTGCGCGCCCTGGGCGTGCGCCGCGGCGAACGCATCCTGCTGATGCTCGGTAACGACGTGGCCCTGTGGGAAACCATGCTGGCCGCCTTCAAGCTCGGCGCCGTGGTCATTCCCGCCACCGCCCTGCTGACCCCCGAAGACCTGCGCGACCGCATCGAGCGTGGTCATGTTTCCCACCTGGTGGTCGGTAGCGCCCATGTCGACAAGTTCGTCGGGCTGGGTGAAGGCTGCAGCCGCATCTGCGTCGGTCCGTCACCCGCCGGCTGGACCCCGCACAGCGCCGCCAGCGAACATTCCGAGCAGTTCGAAACCGAGGGCCGCACGCTGGCCACCGACCCGATGCTGCTGTACTTCACCTCCGGCACCACCTCCAAGCCGAAGATGGTGCTGCACAGTCACCAGAGTTACCCGGTCGGCCACCTCTCGACCATGTACTGGATCGGTCTGCAGCCGGGCGACCTGCACCTGAACATTTCGTCCCCGGGCTGGGCCAAGCACGCCTGGAGTTGCCTCTTCGCACCCTGGAATGCCGGTGCCTGCATCTTCATCCACAACACCGCACGCTTCAGCGCGCCCGCCCTGCTCGGCGTGCTGGAACGCTACGGCGTTACCAGCCTGTGCGCGCCGCCAACCGTGTGGCGCATGCTGATCCAGGAAGACCTGGCCAGTTACAAGGAGCGCTTGAAACTGCGAGAACTGGTGGGCGCCGGTGAGCCGCTCAACCCGGAGATCATCGAGCAGATCCTGCATGCCTGGGGCCTGTTGCTGCGCGACGGCTTCGGTCAGTCGGAAACCACCGCCCTGGTCGGCAACACGCCTGGCCAGCGGCTCAAACCGGGGTCTATGGGCCGTCCGCTGCCAGGCTACCGGGTGACCATGCTCGACCCTGATGGCGTGCCGGGCAACGAAGGCGAGGTGGCCCTGCCGCTGGACGTGCGTCCGCTCGGCCTGATGCTGTGCTACGAGGACAGCCCGGAAAAGACCGCCGAAGTGATGCGCGACGGCTACTACCGCACCGGCGACACCGCGCAGATCGACGAAGAGGGCTACATCACCTTCGTCGGCCGTGCCGACGACGTGTTCAAGGCTTCCGACTACCGCATCAGCCCCTTCGAGCTGGAAAGCGCGCTGATCGAGCACCCGGCGGTGATGGAAGTGGCCGTGGTGCCAAGCCCCGACCCGGTGCGCCTGGCAGTGCCCAAGGCCTATCTGATCCTGGCCCATGAAGCCCAGGGCAGCCACGAACTGGCCGGCAGCATCTTCGCGTTCGCCCGCGAGCACCTGGCGCCCTACAAGCGGGTACGGCGCATCGAATTTGTCAACGAGCTGCCCAAGACCATCTCCGGAAAGATCCGCCGGGTGGAACTGCGGCAAATGGAAATGCAGCGCCGCCAGAGCGACGCACGTGGCCCGCGGGAATACTTCGAAGAAGACTTCCCGCAACTCAAGGGCTGAACCCCGGGCCGGCACGCCGGCCCTTCCTGACCTAAACCCGACCGCTCGGCCAACCACGCCGAGGGGCCTCATTCGACCTAAAGAAAGCAGACAGGACCCGTAAATGACCTCTTCCATCATTCCCAGCGTCAAGCTTCTGATCAACGGCGAGTTCGTCGAATCGCGCAGCACCCAGTGGCGCGACGTGGTCAACCCGGCTACCCAGGAAGTCCTGGCCCGCGTCCCCTTCGCCACCGCAGAGGAAATGAACGCCGCCGTTGCCAGCGCCAAACAAGCTTTCAAGACCTGGCGCAAGACCCCGATCGGTGCCCGTGCCCGTGTCTTCCTCAAGTACCAGCAACTGATCCGCGAGAACATCAAGGAACTGGCCGCCCTGCTGACCGCCGAGCAAGGCAAGACCCTGCCGGATGCCGAAGGTGACGTGTTCCGCGGCCTCGAAGTGGTCGAGCACGCCGCCAGCATCGGTAACCTGCAGATGGGCGAACTGGCCAACAACGTGGCCAACGGCGTCGACACCTACACCCTGCTGCAACCCCTGGGCGTGTGCGCCGGCATCACCCCGTTCAACTTCCCCGCGATGATCCCGCTGTGGATGTTCCCGATGGCCATTGCCACCGGCAACACCTTCGTCCTCAAGCCGTCCGAGCAGGACCCGCTGGTGACCATGCGCCTGGTGGAACTGGCGCTGGAGGCCGGTGTGCCCAAGGGCGTGCTCAACGTCATCCACGGCGGCGTCGACGCGGTGAACCTGATCTGCGACCACCCGGACATCAAGGCCGTGTCCTTCGTCGGCTCGACCAAGGTCGGCACCCACGTCTACAACCGCGCCACCCAGAACGGCAAGCGCGCGCAGTGCATGATGGGCGCGAAGAACCACGCCATCGTCCTGCCCGATGCCAACAAACAGCAGACTCTCAACAACCTGCTGGGCGCCTCCTTCGGCGCCGCCGGCCAGCGCTGCATGGCCCTGCCGGTGGTGATCCTCGTGGGTGAAGCGCAAACCTGGCTGCCGGACCTGATCGAACGGACCAAGACCCTCAAGATCAATGGCGGCACCGAGCCGGGCACCGACATCGGCCCGGTGATTTCCTGCGCCGCCCTGGACCGCGTCAACGGCCTGATCGCCAGCGGCGTCGAAGAAGGCGCCAGGCTCGAACTGGACGGACGCAACCCGAGCGTGCCGGGCTACCAGGACGGCAACTTCGTCGGCCCGACCATTTTCTCCGGCGTCACCGCGCAAATGTCGGTGTATCGCGAAGAGATCTTCGGCCCGGTGTTGTGCGTCATGCACGCCGCCAACCTGGACGAGGCGATCGAGATCATCAATGCCAACCCGAACGGCAACGGCACTGCCCTGTTCACCCGTTCCGGCGCTGCCGCGCGTCACTTCCAGGAAGAGATCGACGTCGGCCAGGTCGGCATCAACGTGCCGATCCCGGTACCGGTCCCGCTGTTCTCCTTCTCCGGTTCGCGCGCCTCCAAGCTGGGCGACCTGGGTCCCTATGGCAAGCAAGTGGTGACCTTCTACACCCAGACCAAGACGATCACCCAGCGCTGGTTCGACGAGGACGACACCGGCGGCGCGGTGAACACCACCATCACCCTGAAATGACCTTGGCCGGCCGGCGCCCGGCGTCGGCCGACGACAAGCGTGCAGGATTTCCTGCGCCACTGCCCCCTTATCGTAAAAGGTAGCCAACATGCATATCGGATTTCTCGGCCTCGGCAACATGGGCGGCCCAATGGCCCGCAACCTGCTCAAGGCTGGCCACAGCCTGACCGTCTTCGATCCCTTCCCCCAGGCTGTCGCCGCCCTGGTGGAGGCCGGCGCCCGCGCCGCCGACTCGCCCGCCGCCGTGGCCAAGGCCGGGGTTGAGGTGATCATCACCATGCTGCCGACCGCCGACCACGTGAAGCAGGTCTATCGCGGCAAGGACGGCCTGCTGGCCAATATCGGTCCAGGCGTGTTGCTGATCGACAGTTCGACGATCGACCCGCTGAGCACCCGCGAGGTGGCCAAGTACGCCCTTGCCCAAGGCAACCCAATACTCGACGCACCGGTTTCCGGCGGCACCGGCGGCGCCGCGGCAGGCACCCTGACCTTTATGGTCGGCGGCCCGGACAGTGTGTTCGACCAGGCCCTGCCGATCCTCTCGGCCATGGGCAAGAACATCGTGCACTGCGGCGCGGCAGGCAACGGCCAGGTGGCCAAGATCGCCAACAACATGCTGCTTGGCATCTCCATGGTCGGCGTCGCCGAAGCCATGGCCCTGGGTGTATCCCTCGGGATGGACGCCAAGGTACTGGCCGGGATCATCAATACCTCCAGCGGTCGCTGCTGGAGCTCGGAGGTCAACAACCCGTTCCCGGGCGTACTGGAAAACGCGCCGGCCTCACGCGGCTACAGCGGCGGATTTGGCAGCGACCTGATGCTCAAGGATCTGGGCCTGGCCACCGAAGCGGCCAGGCACGCGCGTCAACCGGTGGCGCTCGGTGCCGTAGCCCAGCAGCTGTACCAGACCTTCAGCCTGCAAGGTAACGGCGGCCTGGACTTCTCCGCCATCATCAACCTGTTCCGCGGGGAAGCCTGAGCATGAGCGAGCAGCAAGCCCCGGTGCTGGCCAGCGTACGCAACCGCGTCGGCCACCTGACACTGAATCGGCCAAGCGCGTTGAACACCCTGGACCTGCCCATGGTGCGCCTGCTCTGCCGGCACCTGTGGGCTTGGGAACAGGACCCGCAGATCGTCGCCGTGACCATTCGCGGCGCCGGTGAAAAGGCCTTCTGCGCCGGCGGCGACATTCGCATGCTGTACGACAGCTACAAGGCCGGCGATAACCAGCATGAGCTGTTCCTCGAGGAGGAATACGCCCTCGACGAGTACCTGCATGGCTACACCAAGCCCGTGCTGGCGCTGCTCGATGGTTTCGTCCTTGGTGGTGGCATGGGCCTGGCCCAGGCCGCCTCGCTGCGGGTGATCACTGAGCGCACGCGGATGGGCATGCCGGAAGTCGGCATCGGCTTTTTCCCCGATGTCGGTGGCAGCTATTTCCTGCCGCGCCTGCCGGGGGAACTGGGAACCTACCTGGGTATCACCGGCTGCCAGGTGCGTGCCGCCGATGCTCTCTATGCGAACCTTGCCGACTACTACCTGCCCAGCGAACGGCTGGCCGAACTGGATGCCTGTCTCGACCACCTGAACTGGACCGCTGCGCCCGACGAAGACTTGCACGACCTGCTTGCCGACATGGCCACAGAGCGTCTTGCCGGGTCCGAGCTCAAGGCCTGTCGCCTGGCGATCGACGAATATTTCGCCTTGCCCGATGTCCCGGCCATTCGTACCGCGCTGCAGCGTGAACAACGCCCCGAGCTGCAAGACTGGGCCGAGCAGACGGTGAAACTGCTCGACAGCCGCTCGCCACTGGCGATGGCCACGACGCTTGAGTTGTTGCGCCGTGGTCGTTACCTGAGCCTGGCCGAGTGCTTCGCTCTGGAGTTGCACCTGGACTACCAGTGGTTCGACAAGGGCGACCTGATGGAGGGTGTGCGCGCCCTGATCATCGACAAGGACAAGTGCCCGCGCTGGAACCCGCCAACCCTGGCAGAGCTGGTACCTGCCAGGGTGCAGGCCTTCTTCAACGACTTTGAACGCGCCTCCGGCAAGCCCGTACGCACCGCCTGATCGGCAGGAGACTTTGCAATGCACGATATCGAATTGACCGAAGAACAACGCATGATCCGCGACATGGCGCGCGACTTCGCCCGCAGCGAAGTCGCGCCACATGCCCAGGCCTGGGAGAAGGCCGGCTGGATCGATGACGCCGTGGTGGCGCAGATGGGCGAGCTGGGGCTGCTGGGCATGGTCGTGCCGGACACCTGGGGCGGCAGCTACACCGACTATGTGGCCTACGCCCTGGCCGTCGAGGAAATCTCGGCTGGCGACGGTGCCCTCGGCGCGCTGATGAGCATCCACAATTCGGTGGGCTGCGGCCCCCTGCTGAAATACGGCACCCCCGCGCAACAGGACAGCTGGCTGCCGCTGCTGGTCAGTGGTCAAGCGATCGGCTGCTTCTGCCTGACCGAGCCACAGGCCGGCTCCGAAGCGCACAACCTGCGTACTCGTGCCGAACTGCGCGACGGCCAATGGGTACTCAACGGCGCCAAGCAATTCGTCAGCAACGGCAAGCGCGCCAGTCTGGCCATTGTCTTCGCCGTCACCGATGCGCAGTTGGGCAAAAAGGGGCTGTCGGCCTTCCTGGTACCCACTGACAACCCCGGGTTCGTGGTCGACCGCAGCGAACACAAGATGGGCATCAAGGCCTCCGATACCTGCGCGGTGACCCTCAACGACTGCACCATCCCCGAGGCCAACCTGCTGGGCGAACGCGGCAAAGGCCTGGCCATTGCCCTGTCGAACCTTGAAGGCGGCCGCATCGGCATCGCCGCCCAGGCCCTGGGCATCGCCCGCGCCGCCTTCGAGGCTGCCCTGGGCTATGCCCGCGAACGCGTCCAGTTCGGCAAGCCGATCATCGAGCACCAGAGCGTGTCCAACCTGCTCGCCGACATGCACACCCGACTCAACGCCAGCCGCCTGCTGATCCTGCATGCGGCGCGCCTGAAAAGCGCCGGGCAACCGTGCCTGTCCGAGGCCTCCCAGGCCAAGCTATTCGCTTCGGAAATGGCCGAACGCGTGTGCTCCAGCGCCCTGCAGATCCATGGTGGCTACGGCTACCTGGAGGACTACCCGGTGGAGCGTTACTACCGCGACGCGCGCATCACCCAGATCTACGAAGGCTCCAGCGAGGTCCAGCGCCTGCTGATCGCCCGCGAACTGAGCCACTACGCGCTCTGACTCCCTCCCGCCGGACCCGACTGCCGCGTCCGGCATTTCCCTGTCTTGCCCGTTGTGGAGTTGCCCATGTTCGGCTTGCGCAATATTTCCATTAGCAGCCGTCTGTGGCTGATCTTGCTGACATCCATCCTGATGCTGATGATTCTCGCCGGCTTGATGCTCAAGCAGAGCCATGACGACCTTTATACGGCCAAGGCGCTGAAAACCCGCCACGTGGTCGAGACCGCCAGCAGCATCCTGCGCCACTTCCAAGGCCTGGAAGGCCAGGGTCTGAGTCGTGAGCAGGCCCAGCAGCAGGCCATCGCGGTCATGCGCGACTTGCGCTACGACCGTGAGGATTACTTCTGGCTCGAAGACCTCGACACGCGAATGGTCATGCACCCCAATGCCAAACTCGAGGGCAAGCGCATGGCCGGTACACTCGATCCGGACGGCAAGGCGCTATTCGACGAAATGGTCGCCACCGCCAACCGCGATGGCGCCGGCCTGGTGCACTACCGCTGGCCCAAGCCGGGTTCCGACGCGCCGGTGGAGAAAGTTTCCTACGTCGAATTGTTCAAGCCCTGGGGCTGGATTGTCGGCTCGGGCATCTACATCGACGACGTGCAAGTCGAGTTCCGCCGCCAGCTGATCCAGGCCTTCGTCATATTGGTGACGATCACCCTGCTGCTCAGTGCGCTGATCCTGCTGATTGCCCGCAGCATCGCCTCGCCACTGGCGCGGGTGGTCGATGCCATGGAGAACATCGCCAGCGGCGAGGCCGACCTGACCCGCAATCTGGATAACCGCTGGCGCGATGAACTGACAGACTTGAGCAGCCATTTCAACGTTTTCACCAACAAGCTGCGTGGCGTGATCGGCCAGTCCATACAGTCCGCTGACAGCCTCGACCAGGCTTCGAAGTCACTCGGCGAAATCGCCGCCGATAGCCAGAACCACAGCCAGCAGCAATCGCAGCAGATGGAGCTGGTGGCCGCCGCCATCCATGAGGTCTCCTACGCCGTGCAGGAAGTGGCCAGGAACGCCGAGCACGCGGCCAACGAAGTTCGCCAGGCCGAAGAACAGGCACGCCGGGGCCAGCACAACATCGACAGCAGCCTGCTCCAGATCGACCAGCTATCCGATACCATCGGCCAGGCCGTCGAGGTGATCCAGAGCCTGGCCCGGGAAAGCACTCAGATCGGCAGCGTGCTGGAAGTGATCCGCGCCATCGCCGAGCAGACCAATCTGCTCGCGCTGAACGCCGCCATCGAGGCAGCGCGCGCTGGCGAACAGGGGCGCGGCTTCGCTGTGGTAGCAGACGAAGTGCGGCTGCTGGCCCAGCGCACCCAGCAGTCCACCGCGCAAATCCAGGACATGATCGAGCGCCTGCACGGCAACTCGGAAGCCGCGGTGAATGTCATCAATGCCAGCAGCCTGGCCGCTCGACAAACCGTGGAACAGGCCCACCAAACGGCAGAAAGCCTGCACCAGGTACTCGGCGCACTGCGCAATGTCACTGAATTGAACGCCTCGATCGCCAGCGCCACCCTGGAACAGTCGCACGTGGTCGAAGACATCAACCAGAACGTGACCCTCGCCGCCTCTCTGGCCCACGAAAATGCCCAGGCAGCGGACCGGTCCAACGAGGCGAGCCAGGAACTGGGCCAACTGGCGGGTCAGCTCAATCGGCTATTGGGACAGTTTCGCGTATGAGGTGGATGAGCAACATGCAGCCCTCCAAAAACCTTTTTGCGTTGCCGGTCGACGAAGAGCGCAACACGCGTTACCTGGAAACGCGTCACAAGGCTGTCGAACTGTTCGCCAGGCATGGTTTCAGCCGAGTCAGCATGCGCGACCTGGCCACTGGCCTGGGGATCACCGCCGGCTCCCTTTACAACCACATCGACAGCAAAGAAGCACTGCTGTTGGAACTGATCGAGGAGCTCTACGAAGCGTTGCTTGACGGCGCGAGCCTGGTGACCCGGCGCAAATCCGCCCCCACTGTACGACTGCACGGCCTGCTTGAGGCGCACCTGCGGCTCCACGAGCGGATGGCCGCGCATTTCCGCCTGGCCGAGTACGACCTCCATTGTTTGAGCGGCGAACAGCAAGCCTCGATTCTGGCCCTGCGCCGGCGCTACGAGGAACATCTGGTGGAGACCCTGGAGCAACTCACCGGTAAACCGGCTGGCGCCACCCGGCGCGCGACCGTAAGCGGCATCGTTTCCCTGCTCAATCAATTGCCGGCCTGGGTCGGGCAGCCCAAGACCGGCATTGGAGCTCGCCGCAAACTGCTGCTAGAAATGGTGATGAGTACTCTGCAGGGAGCATTGCGGGCAACCGAGACCGCAGACCTGGCGGCAGTCGTTCACGGCGACGGCAGGTAGGCCATCTTGTATGACTCGCCCATCAGCAGCGCACGATTGAGCTGCGCGCAGGTGCGCAGGTAGTCGGCCACCAGGGTAATCCTCTTGAGGTTGCGCAGGTCCTCGCAGTAGTACATCCAGAACTGTCGAGTGACCTCCACTTCACCCGGCAGCACCTCGCACAGGCGCGGGTCGGGACCGGCGAGGAAGCAAGGCAGGATCGCCAGCGCGCGCCCTTCCAGTGCCGCATGGTACTGGGCGACCACGCTGGTGCTGCGCAGGCGACTGCGCGCGCCGAGCATCAAGTCGTTCAGGTAGAGCAGCTTGAAGCTGAAGGCCAGGTCATCGACGTAGGTCACGAACGGGTGAGCGGCCAGGTCCTCGCGACAGCCAATCGGCGGATGACTGGCCAGGTACTCCGGCGTCGCATACACACGCAAGCGGTAATCGCACAACCTCGAGCACACGTACGGACCGCGCTCGGGCCGTTCCAGGGTGATGGCGATATCCGCCTCGCGCCGTGACAGGTTGACGAAGTGCGGGACCGGCAAAATATCCGCCGAGATATGCGGGTAGTGCTCGAGGAAGTGGCTCATCTGCGCGGCGACGAAACAGGATCCGAAGGCTTCGGTACAGCCGATGCGCAGGTGCCCGGCGAGCCCCCCTGTGGTGCCGAAAACCTGCTCGCAGGCTACCAGCAGCGTACTTTCCAGGGTTTCGGCGTGGCAGACCAGACGCTGCCCCTCCACGGTCAGCACGAAGCCTGCGGTTCGCGATTTCTCGAACAGCATGGCACCCAGGCTCTGCTCCAGGGCGCGGATGCGTCGCGCTACCGTGGTGTAGTCCACCCCCAAGCGGCGGGCTGCACCGCTGGCGGTGCGGGCACGGGCGACCTCGAGAAAGAAGCGCATGTCGTCCCAGTTCAAGTGACCTTGCGTTGTACTGGCTTGCATATTCATCAGGCTTTCCTGCCGTACGTTGAGAGGGCCAGTGAATAAAAAGCGCGGGCCAGGGCGTAGGAAGGCGCCGCGCAACACTCAATCGTCAGAACTGTTCGTCAGCAAGTCCGTACAGGGGCGCACTGCCGGCACGGATGCTGGCTTCCAGGCTCAGCGTGCGTGGCAGCAGGCGGGCGAAGTAGAACTCGGCGGTGGCCAGTTTGGCAGCGTAGAACGGCGGGTCCCGGTCGAGTCTGGAGCGGGCCACGGCGGCCATGCGCGACCACATGTAGGCGTAGGCGACATAGCCGAACAGGTGCAGGTACTCCACGGAGGCTGCGCCGACTTCGTTGGCGTTGGCTTTGGCCCGCTCCAGCAACCAGTTGCTGAGGCCCTCCAGGCGCTCCAGGGCCTGCAGCAGTTCGCTGCCATAGGTGCTTTCGTGGTGCAGGGCGAAGTGGCGGACTTCCCGGGCGAACAGGCGTAGCGCGACGCCATCGTTGGCGAGCACTTTGCGTGCGAGCAGGTCCAATGCCTGGATGCCATTGGTGCCTTCGTAGATCTGTGCAATGCGCACATCACGGACCAATTGTTCCTGGCCCCATTCGCGGATGTAGCCATGGCCGCCGAACACCTGCTGGCCGTTGATGCAGCTTTCCAGGCCGGTGTCGGTAAAAAACGCCTTGGCCACTGGCGTCAGCAGCGCAACCAGGATCTGCGCACTGTCGCGCTCGCCGGCATCGTCGGAAAACTTCGACAGATCCAGTTGTTGCCCGACATAGCTGGCGAACGCGCGACCGCCTTCGGTCATGGCTTTCATGCCCAGCAGCATGCGCCGCACATCCGGGTGAGCGATGATCGGGTCGGCCGGTTTACCCGGGGCCAAGGCACCGCTGGGAGCCCGACCTTGAATGCGGTCGCGAGCATAGGCGACGGCGCTCTGGTAGGACGCCTCGGCGCAGCCGATGCCCTGAATGCCAATCGACAGACGTTCGTAATTCATCATGGTGAACATCGCCGCCAGGCCTTTGTTCTCCTCACCGACCAGCCAGCCACTGGCGCCGTCGAAGTTCATCACGCAGGTGGCCGAGGCCTTGATGCCCATCTTGTGTTCGATCGAGCCGCAACTCACCGCGTTGGCCGCGCCAAGGGAGCCGTCGGCATTGACCAGGACTTTAGGCACGATAAACAGCGAAATGCCTTTCGGACCGGCAGGCGCGTTCGGCAGTTTGGCCAGTACCAGATGCACGATGTTCTCGGTCAGGTCCTGATCGCCCCCGGTGATGAAAATCTTGCTGCCGGTGATCCTGTAGCTGCCGTCAGCCTCAGGTTCGGCGCGGGTGCGGATCAGCCCCAGGTCGGTACCGGCATGGGCCTCGGTGAGGCACATGGAGCCAGCCCAGCGGCCTTCATACATTGGTGGCAGATAGAGGTTTTTCAGGGCGTCGCTGGCGTGGGCGTCCAGCGCCAGGCAGGCACCGGAACTCAATGCGCTATACAGCGCAAAACTTGAGTTGGCGCCGTAGAGCATCTCTTCGAACTGCACGGCCAGCATTTTCGGCATGCCCATGCCACCGAACCCGGGGTTGCCGGACAGCCCCACCCAACCGCCTTCGATGTAGGTCGCGTAAGCCTGTTTGAAACCGATGGGGGTGGTGACCCGGCCCTCATGCCACTGCGCGCCTTCTTCGTCGCCGCTGCGATTGAGGGGCGCAATCAGGTGCGAGGTGACTTTGGCCGCCTCCTCGATTATGGCGTCAGCCGTATCGGTGTCGATGCTCTCGGCCAAGGCCGGCAGGCGCGCCCACATGGCCGGAGCGTCGAACACTTCGTGCAGCACAAAGCGCATGTCGCGCAGCGGGGCTTTGAATTGGGGCATAACGTAAACCTCGTTGGGACGGTTGTTTCATGGGCAAGGCACAGCCGGATTCGGCGTGCACGAACCCGTAGCAGCAGGTCAAACACCTGCTGCTCGATGGATGCGATGTCAGATCGGGTTAGAGCGCCTTGGCCCGGTCGCGCAACACGTACTTCTGGATCTTGCCGGTGGACGTCTTCGGCAAGAGCGTGAAGACCACTGTGCGCGGTACCTTGAATCCGGCCAGGTGCTCACGGCAGAAACTGATGATGTCTGCCTCGCGAACGTCCTGGTGATCGGCCTTCAAGGTGACGAAGGCGCAGGGCGTTTCGCCCCATTTCTCATCGGGACGGGCGACCACGGCTGCTTCCAGCACACCCGGGTGGCGATAGAGCACCCCTTCGAGTTCGATGGTGGAAATGTTCTCGCCGCCCGAGATGATGATGTCCTTGAGCCGGTCCTTGATTTCGACATAACCGTCGGGATGCCAGACGGCCAGGTCACCGGTGTGGAACCAGCCGCCTTCGAACGCTTCGGCAGTGGCGCTCGGGTTCTTCAGGTAGCCCTTCATGACGGTGTTACCGCGCAGGAAGATCTCACCGATGGTCTGGCCGTCACGCGGGGTTGGCTCCAGCGTTGTGCAATCGCCGACCATCAAGCCTTCCAGCGTCGGGTAGCGCACACCCTGTCGCGACTTGATCTGCGCCCTCTCCTCCAGGGAAAACTCATCCCATTCGGCGTGCCAGGCGCAGACCGTCACCGGGCCATAGGTTTCGGTCAGGCCAAACACGTGAGTGACCTTGATGCCCATCTCTTCGACGGCACCGATGACTTTGGCCGGTGGCGCAGCACCCGCGACCAGGGCATTGACCGGATGATCGATGGCCGCCTTCGCTGATTCGGGCATGTTCACCAGTGCATTGAGCACGATCGGCGCACCGCACAGGTGAGTGACCTGATGCTCGCGGATCAGCGTGAGGATTTTCTGTGGATCGACCCGGCGCAGGAAAACGTGCACACCCGCCAGGGCGGTGATGGTCCATGGGTAGCACCAGCCATTGCAATGGAACATCGGCAGGGTCCAGAGGTACACCGGATGATTGCCTATGGCCCAGGTCATCTGGTTGCCCAATGCGCTCAGATAAGCGCCGCGATGGTGGTAGACCACGCCCTTGGGGTTGCCGGTGGTGCCTGACGTGTAATTCAGCGAAATGGCCTGCCACTCGTCGCCCGGCCATTGCCAGTCGAATGCCGGGTCGCCTTCGGCCAACAACGCTTCGTAGTCCAGGTCGCTCGCGGCCTGACCTTCACCGTATTCCGGGTCATTGACGTCGATCACCAAAGGCGGGTGATCGAGCATGCCAAGCGCCGCCTGGATCACATCATGGAACTCGCGGTCGGTGATCAACACCTTGGCTTCGCCATGCTGCAGCATGAAGGCGATCGCCTCGGCATCGAGACGAACGTTGAGCGGGTTGAGCACGGCGCCGATCATCGGCACACCGAAATGCACTTCGAGCATCTCGGGGATGTTGGGCAACATCACCGCCACCGTATCGTCCTTGCCGATACCGCGACCGGCCAGCGCCGAGGCCAGGCGTCGGCAACGGGTGTAGGTCTGCGCCCAGGTGCGGCGAATCGAACCGTGGATGACGGCGAGGTGATCGGGATAAGTGCTGGCGGTGCGCTCGATGAAACTCAGCGGAGACAAGGCAATGTGGTTGACGGCCGAAGGGCCCAGGCCTTGGTCATAGATAGACATGTGCGGGTACTCGATGGCTGATTGTTAGCTCTATGGTTGACCTTGCAGCGTAGTCGCCGGGGTCACCTTCAAAGTCCGGATGACTTTATATAACATTCAGCCATCGATATGGAAGTTAAACCTATGTCGTATAGTATATGTACCATATCAAGCTCCGATTCAATGCCGTCAACACCCCAAGGCTGGTATATGCTTGGTTTCCCTGAGAAAGTGGACCCGCAATGACCCAGACGCCCGTTCGATTGCACAGTTGGTTGCGCCTGCAGCGCGAGGGTGTGTCTCTGGCCGCCCGGGCCGATGCATTGTGTCGGGCGCTGCAGGATTGCCCTGAGGTGCAGCGGGCGGTTTACCTGAGCTGGCAGCCCAATGCGCGAATCTACAGCCATGAGGGCGCCGCCCAGCATTTACCGCCGGGACTTGGCGACCCGGCGCTGGCCAGTGACCAGTTGCTCTTCGAGCATCTGGTCGAGGCAGGCCGCCTGGACCTGGCTCAAGTCCGTCAACTCGATTGCTGGTTGTCCGGACGTTTGCGCCGGGCCGCGATCAGCCATGGCCAGGTATTTGATCTGGCCTTGCAGTCGGGGCAGCCGGGCTTGTTGCTGGTGGAAGTGCGCGAGGGTGTGAGTCTCGATTGGCTGGGCTGGGTTCAGGATCTATTGACGACGCTGCTGAGCAGCGTCAACGGCCTGCTGCGTGGTTCGCCGCTGCTGGGCCACGATCCGCAACCGAGCCTGTTGCTCGATGCGCAAGGTCGACCGCTGGAGTTCAACGCGGCACTGATGGCGCTGCTCGCCGAGAAGTCGCTGACCGATGTGTTGGGTTTTTTACCGGTCAATCATCGGGTGCTGGTGCGTGCCTGCCTGGACCAGCAACGCGCCGTCGAAGGTGTCGAGGCTCAGTTCGAAACGCAGATCCTGATCTGGACGTTCATTCCCGATCCCCAGGACAACCGAGTGCTCGCCCGTTGCCGCGACGCCACGGCGCAAGTGCTGGCCGAGCGTGAAGCGGCCACCGCACGACGGCTGTACCGGCTGATCATCGAAAACACCACCGACCTGATATCCCGTCACACC
The DNA here is from genome assembly GCF_047345015.1 of Pseudomonas monachiensis. NCBI lineage: Bacteria > Pseudomonadati > Pseudomonadota > Gammaproteobacteria > Pseudomonadales > Pseudomonadaceae > Pseudomonas > Pseudomonas monachiensis. The sequence continues at coordinate 2,531,996 of NZ_CP178857.1, read as the reverse complement.
CCCGAAGGGCGCGTTATCGATGCATCACCGGCGTCCTGGACCCTGCTCGGTTACTGGCCCGAAGAGTTGCGCGGGCAAATGGCCCAGGGCCTGTTTCATGGCCAGGACCTGGCCGGCCTGGTGCAGCGCGCGCGCGATGCGCTGGAGCAGGATGGCTATCACACCATGACCTATCGCATCCGCCATCGTGACGGCCATTACCTGTGGTTCGAAACCGCCAGCCGGGCGATCCGCGAAACCTACACTGGGGCGGTGGTCGAAATCGTCAGCATATCCCGGGACATCACGGCCCGGGTGCAGGCCGAGGAAAACAAGCGACGCCTGGCCGAAGTGGTCGAGGCCAACATCGACCCGGTGTTGTTCATCGCTCCCGAGGGCCTGGTCACTTACCTCAATCCGGCCGCGCGACGCATCCTCGGGATCGGTGAGCAACAACCCATGCCGGCCCTGGCCGCGTTGTTCGCCAGCGGCGACTTTGCGCGCCTGCAACGCGATGGCTGGAGGCGCGCCGAGCGCGATGGTGTCTGGAGCACCGATGCGCGGTTGCAACCACCGGGTGGCGGTACATCGGTGCCAGTGTCGCTGGTACTGCTGGCGCACCGTTCCGCCGGCGGCGAGCGTTATTACTCTTTGGTCGCGCGCGACATGACCGAGCGCGAATTGCGGGAAGTGCAACAGCGCCGTCATCAGGACGAACTGGCACACACCGCACGGTTGGTCACGCTCGGTGAACTGGCCTCGGGGATCGCCCACGAAATCAACCAGCCGCTGGCTGCCGTGGTCAATTATGCGAATGCAAGCCAGCGCTATCTACAGACACTGGATTCCAATCCCCAGGCCGCTGCCAGAGTGACCCAGGGCCTGGAGCGCATTACCCATCACGCCACCCACGCCTCCGAAGTGATCCGGCGGCTACGCTCCTTTTTGCGCAAGGGACAGCGTCGCATGCAGGCGCTGAACTTGACCGACGTCGCCCGCGAAGCCGTGCGCTTGTGTGCCTGGGAGGCGAGTAATTGCCAAGTGACAATCGAGGATCGACTGCCGGATAATCTGCCACCCGTTTATGCCGACCGCGTGTTGCTGGAACAGGTGCTGCTCAATTTGTTGCGCAATGCCATCGATGCCAACCGTGAGCAACACCCCGGGCAACCCTCTGTAATCGTGATGGCCGTGGAGCATGGCAGTGACGCCTGCGTGGAAATCAGTGTGCGAGACCAGGGGCCGGGCGTCAGCGAGCCGGAGCTGGAGCAGATATTTACCCCGTTCTACACCAGCAAGGCCGATGGCCTGGGGCTCGGTCTGTCCATGAGCCGCAGCATCATCGAAGGTTTCGGTGGCGAACTGAATGCCCGGCGCCAGCCTGTCGGGCTGCTGATGGGTTGCCGCTTGCCGCTTGCCGGCCCAACAAAACAACAATAGGAATCAGGTAATGGCAGGTGTAACGGAGCACGTTGTGTACGTGGTCGATGATGACCAGGGCATGCTCGATTCGACGGTCTGGTTATTGGAGTCGGTCGGGCTCAAGGCCTTGCCGTTTACCAGTGGCGTCGCGTTCCTCGACGCCTGCGATGCAAGCCTCGATGCCTGTGTGCTGCTGGACGTGCGCATGCCCGGTATGGGCGGGTTGAACGTGCAGGAAGAAATGCGTGTGCGCCAACTGAACCTGCCGATCATCTTCGTCAGCGGGCACGCGGATGTGCCGATCGTGGTGCGTGCGTTCAAGGCCGGCGCCCATGACTTTATCGAGAAGCCCTACAACGAACAGCTGTTGCTGGACAGCGTGCAACAGGCGCTCAGCAACTGTGCCGCCAACCGTTCGGGCAACCAGGGTCACGAAGCCTTGCAGGCGCGCTTGCTGACCTTGACCCCGCGCGAGCGCGATATCCTGTTACCACTGGTGCAGGGTTACACCACCCGCGAAATCGCGGAGCAACTGGGCGTGAGCGCAAAAACCATTGATCTGTATCGCGCGCGCGTCATGAAACGCATGCAGGCCAACACACTGCCGGACCTGGTGGGCATGGCCATCGCGGCGCGGATGGTCGACCCGCTGAAGTTGCGTTGACTCCTCAGGAGAGGTTTTCCAGCAGCTCCAACGCCTGATCGAAATCGAAGCGCTCCGCTTGCCACACAACCCGAAGCAACTGCTCGGTCATCATCGGGTCTGAAGCCAGCCCCTGCAGTTTGAGCAAGGCCGTCAGCGCCTGGGTGTCGCTCTCGGCCAGCAGAGACCGGACGTGGGCCAATTGTGCATGCCATTCGCTACCCGCTGGCGCGCTTGATGAGCCTGCTGACGTTGTAGGCTCGCCGAGCACCGATAAGCCTTCCAATACGGTTGTCAGGCAACGCTCGACTTCCACCAGCCGGTCAGCCAGGTCCTGCTCCGCCCCATCGCTCGCCCCATCGTTCAGGCAGGCCAGTTCCAGCGCGGCGGCTGCATTCGCCACTTCAACGGCACCAATGTTGCCCGCCGTCCCGCGCAGGGTATGGGCCAGCCTGACCGTCGCCGAAGGATCGCCCTGGCCTCGGGCAGCCAGGAACTCGGCGCAAAAAGCCTGGTGGCCGGAGCGAAACTTGCGCAGCAGGCGCAGATAGAGCTCGACCTTGCCCATGCAGGTGCCCAGGCCCGCTTTCAAATCAATGCCGGGAAGGCTGGCTGGCAGGCTCGCCACCGACTCCGTGGTGACCGGCGAAACGTCGGCCGGGATCGTGCCACGGTCAGCTCGCGGATGTATCCACCTGGCCAACGTGGCGAACATGTCGTCGACGTTCAAGGGTTTGGAGATGTGGTCGTTCATGCCGCAGGCCAGCGCCCGCTCACGGTCCCCCGCCATGGCGTCGGCAGTCATGGCGATCACCGGCAGATTCGCCCAGCGCGGCTGCTCACGTATCTTGCGGGTCGCGGTATAACCGTCCATCACCGGCATCTGGCAGTCCATCAGCACACCGTCGAAGTCTGCGTCGCGCTCCAGTTGGTCGAGCGCTTCTGCGCCGTGAACGGCCAGGCGCAATTCGATCCCGGCGCCCTCCAGCAGTTCACAGGCCAGCTCGCGGTTCAGCTCATTGTCTTCGACCAACAGCAGTCGCGCGCCATGCAGGCTGGCCATGGCGCCGGTGCTCTGGCCCAATCGCTCACTGGCCCGGGTATCGGCCTGGGGAGTCTTGCCGAGCACCCTGCCCAGCGCCTCAAGCAACGTAGACGGCGTCACCGGTTTGGTCAGTACCACCGGCAATTGAATACCCTGTCGACTAGCCTCTTCGCGGGCCTCCTCGCGCCCGAACGCCGTGACCATGATCACCGCTGGCGTTTGCACCAGTTTGGCGGCCTGCATCTGGCGCACCGTTTCCACGCCGTCCATGCCAGGCATGCGCCAATCCATCAGCACCAGATCATAGGGCAACACCTTCGCTTCGGCGTCCACCAGCATGGCCAGTGCGGCCCGGCCACTTTGCGCGACATCCACCTCCACGCCAAAACTGCGGGCCATGCTGGAGAGGATCTCGCGCGCGCTGGCGTTGTCATCGACCACCAGCACACGGCTGCCGAGCAATTCGTCGGCGGTCACCATGCGCCGCAAATGGCTGTCGCGCTGCACCCCCAGGCTCACCTCGAAATGGAAAGTGGAACCCAGGCCCGGCTCGCTCTCTACCCAAATGCGCCCGCCCATCAATTCCACCAGATGGCGGGAGATGGCCAGGCCCAACCCTGTGCCTCCGTACTTGCGGGTGGTGGTGCTATCGGCCTGGCTGAAGGGTTGAAACAGGCGCGAGCATTGCTCGGCGTTCATGCCGATGCCGGTGTCACGTACCCAGAAATGCAGTTGCGCCTGCTCTCCCGCCGAGCCCCGCTGCTCTACGCCGAGCACGATCTCGCCCTGCTCGGTGAACTTCGTCGCATTGTTGCCCAGGTTGATCAGCACCTGGCCAAGGCGCAGCGGATCGCCGATCAAGGCGGTCGGCAGCTCGGCATCGGTGTTGAACAGCAGCTCCAGGCCTTTGTCCTCGGCTTTGAGGCCGATCATGCTGGCAAAGCCGTCGAGCACGGCCTCAAGGTGGAAGGGAATCTGCTCCAGGTGCATCTTGCCGGCCTCGATCCTGGAGAAGTCGAGGATGTCGTTGATGATCACCAACAGGTATTCCGCCGAGCGATGGACTTTTTCGATGTAGTTACGCTGGCGGTGGTTGAGCTCGGTGCGCAATGCCAGGTAGCTCATGCCGATGATGGCGTTCATCGGTGTACGGATCTCGTGGCTCATGGTGGCCAGGAAGTTGCTCTTGGCCCGGGTCGCCTCTTCGGCGGCCTCCCGTGCGCGCTGCACCTCGGCCTCGGCGGTTTTGCGGTCGGTGATGTCAAAGTACCAATTGGCCCCCATGCCCCGCTCCCCCAGCGTCATCGTGACGGCCGAAACCAGTACGTCGAAGCGCTCGCCGCCGGCGCGCTGCAGGGTGGTCTCGAAATTCAGCACGGCACCTTGCGCTGCCGCTTCGAGAAAGCGCTGGTGTGCCTGCGGGTCGACCCAGAACTGCGCCGGATCCGCACCTTCGAGTTCAGCCAGGCGAGTCCCGAACAAACTGTCGAACTGCGGATTGCAGTAGGTCGGACGGCCATCGACGTCCCTGATCACCATGGCCACCGGGCTGCTGTCGAGTACCGCGCGCAACTGTGCCTCGTTGGCCTTGAGTGCCGCCTGCAGATGACGCCGTTCACTCACGTCGCGCACCGACGCGCACACGCAGACGCCGCCCCCTTCCAGGCTCGGCAAGCGCGACAGGCTGATCTCCGCCGAGAACAGACTGCCGTCTTTGCGCACGCCTTGCAGATCGTCCAGGTTGGCCCCCATTTGGCGAGTGGTACCGTGGGCCATGAAGCCCTTGCGCAGCGCCTCGTGGCGCCCTCTGCTGGCCAACGGCACCAGGCGATCGATGGTCTCTCCAATCAACTCGCCGGCGTTATAGCCGAACAGCTGGTCCAGTTGGCGATTGGTGCGCAGGATCTGTCCTTCGGCATCCACCACCAGCATGCCGTCCGGCGCCGCTTCGATAATCCCGCGATACCAGGCCTCGGTGGCGCGCAACGCCGATTGCTGGCTTTCCAGTGCCTGGGCCTGCTGCTCAAGTTGCAGTGCCTGTTCGGCCATTTCATTGGCCTGGCGCCGGGTCTCCGCCAACAGGGTCTTGACCGCCTGATTACGCTCCAGAATCGCCATGGCCGCGGCCAAACGTGGGGTGGCTTCCTGCAGCAGCAATAATTCACGCTCGCCCAAGGGTTCCAGCCCGGCCAGTTCGAGCACCCCCAGCAAGCGCTCGCCACGGACAATGGGTTGCAGTAGCAGGCAACGGGCCGGGACCTCGCCAAGGGGCGAGCGCAAACGCCAGTATTGCTCCGGCATCGACTGAAACTGACGCGGCACGCGATCCACCGCGCACTGCCCCAGCAGGCCCTCGCCGAACATGACTTGCGCCTCGGGTGGTCGCTCGGAATCGGTGGCATAACGCCCCATCAACAGCAGCGTGCCGGAATCCTCCTGCGCGCTGTACAGCACCCCCTGGCAGATTCCGTGCAGGCCGGCCATGCATTGCAGGAACACCTGAGCCAGTTCGGCCGGGGTTTCCGCCTGCTGCAGATCGACCTGCAATTGAGCGGTATGGGCCTTGATCCAGCGCTGACGCTCAAGTTGTTGGGACTCGGTCTGCAATTTGGCGATGGCCCGCGCCAGATCGCCGGTTTCGTTGTTAAGGTCGGTGTGGGGAATCGGTTGATCGAGCTGCCCGGCGGCCAATTGGTCTACCGCCACCCGTACTCGGTTGAGCGGATTGCGAATCGACTGGCTGACGACCCAGGACAACAGCAATGCCAGCGACAAGCCACCGAACAACAGGACGTAGGTCAGCATGGTGCTGTGTTCGGCAAACTCGGCAATGTCCTTGGCCGTGTCGCGAATCGAGGCTTCCTTGACCTGGGCGATCGCGTACAACAGGCCGTCGGCCTGCTGGGCAAGTTGTTGGAATTCACTGCTATTGAGCAGCACCAACGCCTTGTTCTGCTGGCCCTGGTCGATCAGTACAAAGGCCTGGTCGCCAAGACGCTGCAACTGTTGCAGCAACAGATCGAACTCGGAGAGACGCGCCAGATTCTCCGCACGCTTTAAGGTGACTTTGGCCAGGGCCACGGCCTGCTGCAGGCCTTCGCGGATTTCCTGTAGTTGCTGCAGGGATTCGACACGAATCTGCGCGCTGTCGGTGCCCACCGCGCGTTGCAGCGCTTGCAGCATATGGGGCAATTGCACACGTGCTTCCTGCAAGTGCTCCATGCCGACCAGTTCCTGCAGATAGAGGTTCTGCATGTCCTGCTTCAGCGATTGCTGGGTGCGCAGGCTTTGCACGCCGAGCACCAGCACCAACAGCAGCAGCGCTGAAAAACCCAGGATCAGTTTGTGAAGCAGCGCGAGGCGCTCAAGCAGGGTACGCAAACCAGCCATGACTATCCTCGTGGACCTGATGAAATTACTGACAAAGGGACAGTTGCCGGTTCACGGAGTCTGGCCGAGACGCTCCAGGGCCGCCCGCTGGACGGCCATGTCCTGGTCGGTATCGGCGAAGCGCTCGGCAATGGTCTGGAATTGTTCGAGGCAATCCAGGAAGGCATCGCAGATATCGGGGTCGAAGTGCGTGCCGCGCCCCTGACGAATAATCTCGACGGCTTGCGCGTGGGGCATCCCCGCTTTATAGACCCGACGGCTGATCAACGCGTCATAGACGTCCGCCACCGCCATCAACCGGGCGCTGATAGGGATGTCGTCACCCACCAGCCCTTGCGGATAGCCACTGCCGTCCCATTTTTCCTGGTGACTGTAGGCAATCTCCTTGGCCAGGCTGAGGAATTCGGCGCGAATGCCAAGCTGATCCTCGGCATGCTGGATGGCGTCACGCCCCAGCGTTGTATGGGTCTTCATGATCTCGAATTCTTCCTCGGTATAGCGTCCCGGCTTGAGGAGGATATGGTCGGGGATGCCAATCTTGCCGATGTCATGCAGCGGCGCCGACTTGAACAATAACGCGATGGTGGCCTCGGTGAGAAAGTGACTGAAGCGCGGATGACCGCGTAGATGCTCCGCCAGCACCTTGATGTAATGCTGGGTCCGCCGGATATGGTTGCCCGTTTCGTTATCGCGAGTCTCGGCCAGTGAAGCCATGGCCTGGATGGCCACATCCTGGATCGCAATCACTTCGCGGGTCCGGCGCGCCACCTCCTTCTCCAGATAGTCGTTGTGATCGCGCAGGAAGTCTGCCGCCGCCTTGAGCTTGAGCTGGGTATCCACCCGCGCCAGGACCAGCGCCGGCCTGATCGGTTTGGTGATGTAGTCGACGGCCCCCAGCTCCAGGCCATGGATCTCGTCTTCGGTGCCGGCCATGGCCGTCAGGAAGATGATCGGAATGTCGCGGGTACGCGGGTCGCGCTTGAGCTGCCGGGCCACTTCATGGCCGGACAGCCCGGGCATCATCACGTCCAGCAGGATCAGGTCCGGGAGGGTGTCGCCCTGCAGTACGCGCAAAGCCTTTTCACCGCTATTGGCGGCCTTGACCCGGTAGCGATCCTTGAGCAAATCCGTCATCAGCATCAGGTTGTCGGGCGTGTCATCGACCACCAGCAGGGTCGGCGGGCTGTAATGACTCTGTTCGGCGCTCATGGCGGGTGGCTCCCTTGCCGGAAATGGACCTCCCGGGGCAACGCTTGCACTGCCACCCCGGCGCAAGAGAGCTTAGCTGCTGTTTTCCATGGCTGCCCGGCGTCGAGCGGCGCAGTCATTGCCCTCATATTGTGAGTCAATAGTCTGTTTGAAGTATTACCCGGGGCTGACCTTGATTGACTATGACGCCAGGGATTTTCGGTCATCCGGATGGGCCAGACAGCACGACCGCGATCCCATCCATCAACCGCAACGAGGAGCTTGATAGCTATGGAAAAAGTCATCTATCTGCTGTGGCGTGATACCCAAGTCAGTCCTGATACCTTCGCCCATCGCCTGCGCAGCGAGGTCGCCGGGCAATTGCAGGCACTCGGTGCCCGAGGTGTGCAATTGAACCTGGCCGATGCCGATGTCCAGCCGGCCAGCGGCCTGCGCCAGGAAAACAACCGACCGTTGCCCGATGGCAGCCTGTCACTGTGGCTGGACAGCGCCAACGGCCCGGCCCGTCGCCCGTTCGACCAATTGATCAGCGCGGCAACCGCGCGCATGGCCGCCTACCTGGTCTGCGAGTCGGTCGCCATCGCCAATACCCGGTTCCCGGCAACGCCCGGTGAGCGTACCCACGGATTTGCCCAACTGGCCCTGCTGACCCGCCCTCCACGGCTGACCCCCGAGGCCTGGCTGGACATCTGGCGCAACCATCACACGGCCGTGGCCGTGGACACGCAAGCCAACTTCCAGTACGTGCAAAACCTGGTGGTGTCGGCACTGACCCACGGCGCCCCACGGATCGACGCCATCGTCGAGGAATGTTTTCCGCCAGCGGCCATGACCGATCCCATGGCCTTTTTCGATGCGGCGGGCGACGACGCGAAATTCCAGCGCAACCTGGCGGCGATGATGGACAGTTGCAGCCGCTTCATCGATTTCGACAAGATCGACGTGCTGCCCACCAGCCAGTACTGCCTGTAGGACTGGGAAATCGTAGCGTGAAGCGTGTCAGGGCCCGGCCTCCAGGCCCTGATGCTCAGGCCTGTTTCAAGGCGCCATCGAACGCAGGCGTCAGCCCCGACAACTCCAGCTTGCGAACAAAGTCGCCAAGGCGCTGCTGCTTGTAGGCGTCTACGTCCATGTCGCGGTAGTCGTAGAAACCCTGGCCATCGCGCAAGCCATTGCGGCCGTTTTGCATGTTGTCGGCGATTACCTGCGGCGATTCGAAGCGCGGTGACAGCGCACCACTCAGGTAGCGCGAGGCGTAGTAAAGGATGTCGCCGCCGCCCCAGTCGATGAACTCAAGCAGGCCTAGCACCGAGAAACGTAAACCAAAGCCGACGCGTACCGCCGTGTCGATATCCTCTGCACTGGCCACGCCCTCTTCCACCATCCGTGCCGCTTCGTTCATGACCAATGCCTGGATGCGCGGCACGATGTAGCCAGCCACCGGGTTGCACACCACGGGCACCTTGCCGATGCGTTTGAGCAGTTGCAGCAGCCTCTGGACCACCTGCGGGCAGGTCGCATCGCTGCGGCTGACTTCCACCAACGGCATCAGGTACGCGGGATTTAGCCAGTGCGCGTTCACGAAGCGCTGGGGCTCACTGACCATTTCGCTCAGTTCGGTGACCAGGAAAGTCGAAGTGGTCGAGGCGATGATGGTCGAGGCCGGGACATGCTCGCTGACCCAGGCGAAGGTCTCCTGCTTGACTGCGATGACTTCCGGCACCGCTTCGAACACCAGGTCGCACTGGCGCAAAACCTCTGCGGCTTGGGATCTGGATTGCAGCGTCAACCGGGCTAGCGCGATGTCCGCCTGATGCCCTTCGAGCACACCAAGGCGTACCAGCATCTGCAATTCGCTGTGGATGTTGTTGCGCACACGCTCGAAATAGCCGTGCCGCTCATCCTCGGCGCGATCCTTGATATCGATCAGGGTCACCGGCAGGCCCGCATGGATGAATGCCAGGGCAATGCCCTCGCCCATCCGCCCGGCACCGACCACGCTGACTTGGGGCAGCGCGGCGTTCATCAGTTGTAGCCCTTGGTCAGCAGCTCGGTCATCTGCGCCCGACTCAGCGTGGCCAGACCGAGGTTTTCCAGGGTGCGGCCTTCGGCGTAGAGATCACGCGCAGCGACGACCGAGGCAATGCTCAGCAGGCCTTGCGCAACCGGAGTCGGCACACCGGCCCAGCGACCGACGGACACCAGGAAGGACAGGCCCAGGCGGGTGTCTTCGAGCATGTAGCGATGCTTCTGCAGGTCGATGTCTTCGCGCCAGTCGCCGCTGTCGGTCAGCTTGCCATGGGCACCGCGACCGTACATCCACTCGTCGCCTTCAGTGGTGTTGTAGTGGTCGGACAGCGGGAAATGCGGCGCGCCGTAGGTCAGTGCTTCGCGCACGGCCATGCGCTCGGCATCGAGCTGGTTGGTCACGCGGCGAATTGACGGTTGGGTGCCTTCGTTGTGAATGTCCCAGGCCTCGAAATGCTCCAGTGGACCTGCGTTCATCATGATCAGCGGCGGGTGGATGATGGGACCTGCGTTCATCAACGCACCGCTCAGGGCGTCTTCAATCGGCTCGACGCTCGGGTAGGCTTCACGCAGCACCGCGAAAGCATGCTCGGACAGGTTGCTGGGCAATACCCCGGTCGGCAGGCGGGTAGCATAGCCGCTGATCACCAGGTCGCTGGCGCCGTGTTTGCGTACCAGGTACGGCAGCGTACCGGTTTCTGCGAAGGCGACCTTGCTGCGGTTGCCCGCATCGGCCATGGCCTTGGCGAACACGAAGCTGCCGAAGGTGCCCGGCGGCAGGAACACCACCTGACCGTCGTGCAGGTGCGGCGCAACATGTTTGGCCAGGTCTTCGTGGGAGGTCGACGGCAGCGGGATGATCACCAATTGTGCGTCGGCCAGGGCTTCGGCCAGGTCGTCGCTGAACGAGAGCTTGTCGCCCTGCTGGCCGACGGACAATTTGCGAGTGCCCTTATAGTCCTTGATGGTCAGGCTGCCGATGGCCAGCAGTTCCTTGAGCGCGGCGCCGTCTCGACGCCACAGGCGGGTCTGGTGGCCCTTTTCAGCCATTTCGACAGCAGCGGCGTAACAGCCGTGACCACCACCCAGCACAGTAATATTCATGCAGATACTCCTTTTTGTCAGAGACTCGATCCTATCGAGCCGCACCGCCACGGACTCATCCGATTGCGCAGCCGAATGACGGATTGCGCAGGAGTCTCAATGCTTTTGCCGCCGCAGGGTGTCCGACGGCAGGCAACCATAGCGCTGCCGGTAGGCGCTGGAAAAATGCCCGAAGCTGTTGATGCCATGACGCAACAGGATATCGGTGACGGTCTCGCCGGCCCTGCCCTGTTTGAGCGATTCGTGGATCACCGCCAGGCGACGGTCGCGGATGTACTCGACCGGCGCCTGCTGGAGGAACTGGTTGAAGCCGTTCTGCAAGGTGCGCACCGAGACGCCACACAGTTCGCTCAGGGTCGTCAGGCTGATCGGTTCGTCGAGGTGTTCCTCGATGTAGTCACGGGCCTTTTTCACGTGGTGCGGCAGCGGCGCGCGCGAGTCGATCAACAGATCCGCCGAGTAGTTGTGCGGCAGCTGAGTGAGCAGCAACTGCATCAGGTATTCGGACAGGCCGCTGGCCAGGCGCGAACCGTCAACGCCGCTGCCGTACAGCCGGCAAATGTAGTCCAGGGTGTGATAGAGGCTGACGACCCCGACGCCCAGGTGGTCGACGCTGACATCAAAGATCACCGACTGTCGCAGGCTGCGGCCAAGCAGGCGTTGCAGTTGCGTCTCCAGGGCATCACGGTCGACGCGCAGGATCAGGTTGCGGCACTCGCCATCGGTGACGATGCGGCTTTGCGCGAACGGCGAGGAAACGCTCAGGTAGCCCGACTGCATCGCCGCGCTGCGCCGCCCGTGGGCCACTTCGCAATGCCCCTGCAAGGTGATGCGAAACAGGTACTGATCGGTAATGTCGCCGATGGTGATCTCCACCGGCGCGCCATAGCGCAGGTCGAGCAGTGCCGAATCGCCGAAGAATACGCCGTTGAGCCGGGTGTGGATCGGCTCGTCACACAGCACGTTGAAGCTGTGGGGGCACAGGTATTGGCTGACCTTGTCCTTGATCTCGCGGTAATCGGCCGAGCTGAGCAGGCTGTGCCGTTCAAGCAGGTGTACGTCATTCAACATCAAGGGTTCTCCTGACCTGGAGCACCTCGGCCCCGCTCCCTTTAACAGGAGCGAGGCCGGGGCGCCGATCGTGGACTATGACCAATCAGGCCCGGGTCGGGTGCTCACGGGCATAGCTTTCGCGGAAATGACGGCAACCACGCCACAGTAGAAGTACGGTCAATGCCGAGGCGCCGGCGATCACCAGCGACATCGACGAGCCGACTGCCGCAGGCGATCCGAAGTAGCGGTCGGTCAACAGCGCCACCAGCGTGGTGCCCAGGCCCAACCCCAGCAGGTTGCTGATCAGCAGGAACACCGCCGATACCTGCGCACGTACCTGGTTCGGCGCGAGGATCTGCATCGCTGCCGTGGACGCCGGCATCGGGAACGAAGCGAAGAACATCGCCGGCACCAACAGGGTCACCGACAGCCAAAGTTGATCGACTTGCGAGAACAGCACGGCCGGCACCGCCATGCCGAGGGCACCGATGACGCCAGTGCGCATGGCAGCGTCCTGATGACCTTTCTTGGCCAGGTAGTCGGTGAGCCATCCACCGAACAGCACCCCGGCGGTGTTGGCCACCAACAGCACGGTGCCGAGCATGTAGCCAGCCTCCATCGGCGACAGGCCAAACTTGCGGATGTACAGCGCCGGGCTCCAGCTCATCAAGCAGAACAGGGCCATGGCGTAGAACGAAAAGCCCAGGTAATGGCAGGTGAAAGTGGCACGGTGGCGGCCAAGGAAGCGCAAGCCATCGCTCATCGCGACCTTCTTCGCCCGACCCTGCGCATCGACCTGCAGGCCTTTGCGCGCCGGATCGCGCACGGTGAGCCAGATCAACAGGCCGACCACGATGCCGGGCAGGCCGACAATGAAGAACGCCAGCTGCCAGGCCTTCATCGCGCCGAGAACGGCGACCTCAATGGTGTTCATGTCCTTGAGCATCGCGATCACATAGCCGCCCACCAGGAAGGCCAGGCCACCACCGACGAACGAGCCGATCGAGTAGATGCCCACGGCGCGGCCGAGTTTCTCCTTGGGGAACATGTCGCTGAACATCGAATAGGCCGAGGGCGACAGGGCCGCTTCGCCGACGCCAACGCCAATGCGGGCGAGGAACATGTGCAGGAAGTTCTTGCTCAGGCCGCAGGCCGCCGTCGCCAGGCTCCAGAACACCACGCCGACGGCGATGATCTTCGGCCGGGAGAAGCGGTCGGCCAGATAGGCGATGGGCATGCCCATGAACGCATAGAACAACGAAAAGGCCAGCCCGTGCAGCAAGCTGAACTGGGTGTCGCTGATCTGCAGGTCGGCTTTGATCGGCTCGATCATCAGCGCCAGGATCTGCCGATCCACAAATGAAAAGATGTAGGCGATCATGCACAAGCCGACCACGTACCACTCGTAAATGTAGGTTTTCTTCTTCTGCTGCTGCAGGACCGCGTTATCGACCTAGATATTCACTAGTGTTTGCTCCTCTTGGAATCCGCTCATGCGCGCAGCGCGCCGGGTGACGGTGCACAGCACACCGACTGGGAAGTTGCGGGGCAGATGCAAAGGACAAAGGGTTCGAACATGGTCAGGCCTCTTATTGTTATGGGGTCAATCCCTGGGTGGACCGGGCTTACCAGAACTTCCAGGTGTAGGTCGTGGCGACACGGAATTCGTTGTAGTCGTAGCCGTACTTCTGTTTCACGTCGATGTTGCGCAGGTCCAGCCCCAGGCCTTGCAGCGCTCCGCTCTGGACCACGTAGCTGAGCCCCAGGAAGCGTTCGCTTTCCTGGTTGTCGCTCAGGTTGTTGCCTCGGTCCCAGTTGGTACCCTTGATGTAGCGGGTGTAGAGCTTGAGCCCCGGCATGCCCATCCCGGCAAAGTCATAGCTGTAGCGCGCGCCCCAGGACTTTTCATCCGGGCGGACAAACCCCAGGGACGACCAGTGCACCAGGTAAGGTTGCGGGATATAACCGTTCATCGTCGGGAACACGCTGTCACCAAGCATGCGCTGGTAACTGAGGCCAAACATGTGCGCGCCTTTGAGCAAAGTGAACAAGCCACCGTAGGAACGGTTGTCGATCTCACCGTTCAAGGCATTGCCATCTTCATTGTTATTGAAGTAGCGCAAGTCGGTTTTAAGTTTGTAGCCATTACCCAGGTCAGCCATATGCATCAGGCCAAAATAGTGTTGCTGATAAATATCGTGCAACACGCCGTAGAAATAACTGGCTTGCAGGTTCTTGGTAATGTCGTAAGTTGCGCCGCCGAAATCCAGGCCGTCACTGTCGAGATTATCGGTGGAGCCAAACTTGTACAGTTTCTCGTGGTTGGAAGATTCCCGCGTCACGGCAGACCAGAACCGGCCACCGGTCATCGTCAACCCGTCGACTTCCCTGGACTCGACCACAGCCCCTTGATAGATCGTATCCAGTTGCCGGCTGGTGTCATCGTACGCCACCGGCAATTGTGGGCGAAGGTCACCCACCTTCAGCTCGGTCTTGCTGTAGCGCATCTTGAAGGTTGCACCGGCGCGACTGTAGTCATCGGCCGTCTGCTGGTCACGGACGCTGTAGGGCAGCGAACCGTCGTTGCCCGACGAATCCAGGCGCACGGCGTACTGCGCATCCACATCAAGGCCGATGGCCAGGGCCGTGTCGGTATAACCGGACGTAAACTGCGCATCGAAACCCTGAGACCAACTATGCACTTCAGAAACCGGCGCGTTGTTATTGGTGTAGTTACGGTGCAAGTAGAAGTTGCGCGTATCCACTTTCAAGTGACTGTCATCGACAACATCGGCATAGACTGCCAATGGTGAACAGATCATTCCCAACACGCCGGCAATACCGAGCCCACGGCAAGATTGTTTTACCTGATACATCTAACTTCTCCACACTTGTATGTGCTGGGCACTGTATTTATAGGAGCAGATTCGAACTGAAAATTAAAAATGCCGGCAGCCGAACACCGAGCCTTCTTGCGCAGGAAGGCGGATTGCATCAGGGATATAGAGAACGATGGGTTCGAGCATTGTCAGGCCTATTGTTGTTATGGGGGTAAAACGCCAGGCGGGCTCAATGGAACAGTCCGCCACGACGACACGCCTCTTGTCTAACCAAGGTAAGTCAGCAGGCGCCGCGCCGATATCGAGATGAACAGCATCCTCTGGGGGGAAATCTTCAACCCGGCTAAAGGTTTCCCTTAGTCGACTCAAAAGCGCAGGGCCCACAGTGGGCGATGGCAAGCCTGTATTGCATAAGCCTTCCTTTAGCGAGGTCTTGTTGCTGAATGGACCCTAAACTAGCGATTGCACTGCCCGCCAACCTCCCCGATTGCGCAGGCGACTCTCCAATTGCGCAGTCAGATGCAGACCGGCCGGGTACTGCAGCCCGCGAGCAACTTTGTTCGTTCTCCTCCTCTCCAGCGTCCCAATATGCGAAGAAACTGTCCCGCCATGCCCATGACATTGCGCCCTGGACACCTACTATTGGACCTGCATCCCTGCCCCACTAGCAGGGACCCGCTACCTATACCGGATGTGCACAGCGCACCCGGACAAGCACGGATTGGAGACAACAATGACAACAGTCGCCGCACCCCAAGACGCTCCTTCACCTCTTCCCGCCTCGGCACCCGCCATTATCCGCTCGTCAGTGCGCCAGCATTCGATCAAGGTGCAGATTTGCTCCCCCGCCATCGGTGCCGAGCTCAGCAACGTCAACCTGGCCGACGCTGCCCAGGACCCCGAACTGATCGCAGAAATCAGGGCACTGTGGTTGAAGCACAAAGTGCTGTTCTTCCGCGACCAGGACATCACCCCCCTGGAGCAACAGCACTTCGCCGCGCAATTCGGCGAACTGGAAGCCCACCCTCTGGCACCGAGCCATCCGGAGGCGGACAAGCTGCTGATGCTGTATCGCAATCTCGATCCGGGTAAACCCAAGAGCTATGTCGAAAAGGCCAGCCGCGAAAACCTCTGGCATGCCGATGTCACCTACAAGCCGGCGCCGCCCCGCGGTGCGGTTTTGCGCTGCGAGATGGGGCCGGAGGCCGGCGGCGATACCTTGTTTTCCAACATGGTGATGGCTTACGAAAAACTGCCGCAGGCCATCAAGCAACGAATCGACGGTCTGTATGCAAAGCATGGCGCCGAGCAGACTTTCGGCGCCCAGTTGCCACGCGAAGAGCGTCATGGGATGGCCGCGAAGAACCCCGCCGTTGAACACCCGGTGGTGCTTACCCATCCGGAGACCGGCGAAAAGGTCTTGTTCGTCAACTCCGCGTTCACGACCCACTTCTCGAACTTCTTCAACTTCGAGGATATCCGCTACGGCCAGGACTTCATGCCAGAGGCTCATCACCTGATGAACTACCTGATGTCCCAGGCTGCCATTCCGGAGTACCAGGTACGCCTGAAGTGGCGAACCAACACGATTGCCATGTGGGACAACCTGCAAGTCCAGCACTACGCGGTGGCGGACTACGGCAATGCACCCAGAAAGATGCTGCGCGCAACCCTCGCGGGTACCCCGCTCAACTGATCCGGACAGTCTCCCCGGAGTAACCGGGGCACCCGACCAGCAGAAATCGTCGGACGGTCCTGACTGCCGACAAATATTCGATCTGAACCGCATTATTGGAGAAATGACATGCTCTATGAACACGTCGACACCGCAGTCATCGATGGCGAATCGCTGCCGTGGATTCCCTTTACGCCCTATGCCGAAAACGTCCTGCTGAAGTACTTCAAGCTTGACCCGATTCGCGGTGAATGGATTGTCATGATGAAGGCGCCGCTGGACATGCAACTGCCCAAGCACCACCACACGGGCACGGTCATGGTCTACACGATCGAAGGCCAGTGGAAATACAAGGAACACGACTGGATCGCCGGCCCCGGCAGCATCGTCTACGAGACGGCCGCGTCGACTCACACCCCTGAAGTCGTCAGCACGGGGACCACGGACGGGTATTCGCTCATGCTGGTTCAAGTGACGGGCGATCTCGCGTTCCTGGACGGCAACGACAACATCGTCGCGCTGGAGAACTGGAAGACCGGGTTGCAACGCTATCTGGCTTATTGCGAGCAACATGACATCGCGCCGAAGGACCTGACGGCATTCAACTGACCCGGATTTCACGGGAAAACCCGGCGCCTCTGGTTCAAGGGGCGACCGGGCCAGTTGCCGGTTGGCAATCATTCAGGGGAGGGAAACAGGCTGTGTCGGGTCGCGGTCTTGACGCGACATCTGACCCGGGCCTGGCCGCCTGCTCGCTCCCCGATCACAGACAAGCGAACGGAGCGATGCCATGAAAGGCCTGATGATGCAAAAGCAGCTTTTGATTTCCTCACTCATTGAACATGCCGACCGCCATCACGGCGATACGCAGATCGTATCCCGTCGGGTGGAGGGCGATATCCATCGCTACACCTTCCGTGACTGCCACCGCCGCGCGCGCCAGCTGGCCAGCGCGCTGACCCGCCTGGGCGTCAAGCCTTCCGAGCGAATCGGTACACTGGCATGGAATGGCTATAGGCACCTGGAGTTGTACTACGGCGTTGCCGGCATGGGTGCCATTGTGCATACCATCAACCCTCGCCTGCATGAAGACCAGGTCGCCTACATCGCCAATCACGCCGAAGACCAGTACATCTTCTTCGACTTGACCTTCCTGCCACTGATCAAGGCCATCGCCGGGCGCTGCAATGGGGTCAAGGCGTTCATCGCCATGACCGATCAGGCGCGTATGCCCAAGGATGCCGGCATCGACAACTTGCTGTGCTATGAAGACCTCCTTCAACAGGGATCCGCCGGCTACGCCTGGCCGGTTTTCGACGAGGATGCCGCCAGTACGCTCTGCTACACCTCTGGCACGACGGGCAACCCGAAAGGGGTTTTGTACAGTCATCGCTCGTCGGTGCTGCACACCTATGCCGCCGCGCTCCCCGATGCCCTGAATTGTTCGGCGCACGACGTGATCCTGCCCGTTGTGCCGATGTTCCATATCAACGCCTGGGGACTTCCCTACATCGCGTGCATGGTCGGGGCAAAACTTGTATTTCCCGGACCGGCCCTGGACGGAGCATCGCTGTTCGAACTGCTCGAAGCCGAGCAGGTGACACTGTCCGCGGGTGTCCCGACCGTGTGGCAAGGCTTGCTTGGTCATCTGGAAAAAACCGGCCGGCAATTCTCCAGCATGAAACGCAGCATCATTGGTGGCGCGACCTGCCCCCCGTCCATGCTGCACACCTTTGAGCAAACCTACGGCGTAGCGGTATTGCACGTCTGGGGGATGACGGAGCTGAGCCCTATCGGAACCGTCGGCGCCCTGAAGGCCAGGCACCTCGAAATGTCCCCGGCAGAGCGTCATGTCGTGCAATCCAAGCAAGGCCGGGCGGTGTTTGGCGTCGACATGAAGATCGTTGACGCCGATGGCATGGAATTACCCTGGGACGGCGCAACCTCGGGTGAGCTGTTGGTGCGTGGACCCTGGGTGGTGCGCGATTATTTCAGGAACGAAACGAACAGTTCGCCGCTGCTCGAGCACGCAGGCCAAGGGTGGTTCCCAACCGGCGATGTAGCGACCATCGACGTCGATGGCTTCATGCAGATCACCGATCGCAGCAAGGATGTGATCAAGTCGGGCGGCGAATGGATAGGCTCCATCGAGCTGGAAACCATTGCGATGGGCCATCCGGCAGTCTCCCAGGCGGCCTGCATTGCCGCCAGACACGCCAAGTGGGACGAACGCCCATTGCTGATCGTCGTCAGGAAGCCGCAAGCGACACTGACGCGAGAAGAACTGCTCGCATTTTATGAAGGCAAGATCGCGAAGTGGTGGACGCCGGATGATGTGATCTTTGTCGATACGATTGCGTTGGGTGCTACGGGCAAGATCCAGAAGAACCGTCTGCGCGAGCAGTTCGGTGACCATCTGCTGGTCAAGGTTGCCGGCTGAACGAGTGTAAGCACTGTGCGTGGCCGCGAGTGATCGCGACCACGCACAGTGCACTTGTTTCTAGCGCTCCAGTTGCTCGAGAAAGGTCAGGAGTAATTCATTGACTTGATCGACGCTTTCTTCCGCGGCGCTGTGGCCCACGCCGGGTAGCAAGACCTTCTTCTGCAGCCCGGGCAGATAAGTGTCGAGCCGTTCGTAGAGCGCGCGGATTTCGTCCGGTTCCAGCGAAGGGTCGGCGGCACCGCCAATGAACATACTCGGCTGGCGTACCAGCGCACCGTCGAGAAACGCGGTGATCTCCCAGTTCCGGTCACGACAGCGGTAGTAGTTCAAGGCACCGGTAAACCCTGTGCGCGTGTATTCAGTGACGTAGTAGTCGAGCGCCCGTGGGCTCAGCCATGACGGGAACTCGCCCTTCGGCTCAGTGAACGCGTTGAGAATGGGTTCACCAGGTTCGACGAACAGGCGCCAGCGTTCAGCCCCGACAGCGCTGCCGGAGATCGAGTAGAAGACGCTGCGCAAGGTCTTGCGCGGATCGCTGGCCAACTCGCGGTCCGGCTTGTGGAGCTGCTGGAAATACAGGTGGTGATACACCCTGCCCTTCGCCATTGCCTGCAAGCCTATGGTCGGCTTGACCTTGCCCCGCGGCGGCACTGGCGTATTGAGCATCACCAGGCCACGGAACAGATCCGGCCGCAGCATGGCCGCCGCCTGGGCCACCCAGGCGCCCAGGTCGTGCCCGATGATCACAGCCGATGTTTCGCCCAGCGTCGCCATCAAGCCGACCATGTCGCCGACGGCCTGACTCATGTCATAGGCTTCAATGGCATCGGGTCGATCGGTTTGGCCAAACCCCCGTTGATCAGGGACCACGACTCGATAACCGGCCTCGGCCAGTACCGCGATCTGGCGCCGCCACATGTACCAAAGGTAAGGAAAACCGTGCAGCAGGATGACGAGAGGCCCTTGTCCCTCGTCGATGTAATGCATGCGAATGCCGTTGAGTTCGGCAAAGCAGTGGTTGAATGCATCGGGGTCATCGGCGTCCACCTGCACCCTTGCCGCGAGCGGCTGGCCGATACCTGTAGCGGTGCGCGTGTCCATTATCTACCTCCATCTTTGTTGTCATTGTCGGCGTGAAGGTAGCCTTGGGCGGCTGTCCTGCACTAAGCTTCCCGGGACACAATCTGGTGAAACTGGGACACGAGGCCAAGCATGTATACCTTGACGCGCAGCGCCAGCCTTACCGACTTTGAGCAGGTTGCCCGTTCAGTGGGGCTCGATCCATTTCGCATGCTGCGCATGACCCGGCTACCGGCCAGTGTCCTCGACGATCCCAACATCATGATCAGCAGCGATTCGGTAGGCTGGCTGCTGGAGGAGTCAGCCCGCCTGTCCGGCCAGGAGGCCTTCGGGCTGCTGCTTGCGGAAACCCGGCACCTCTCCAACTTTGGCATGCTCGCGCTGCTCATCCGCGAAGAGCCAACACTTCGCGCAGCGCTGCAATCGTGCTTTCGCTATACGCGCTTGCATAACGCCGGTGTGCAAATGTGGCTCGAGGATGCAGGCGACCTGACCCTGCTGCATGTGGGTGTAAACATGCAGGGCCATCGTGGCGTCTGGCGCCAGGCGATTGAACAGGCAACCGGTATTATGCTTCGCACGTTGAGCATCCTGAGCGGCCATGCCTTCCGGCCGGTAAGGGTCAGTTTCACTCACGAGCGACCTTCCAGCCTCGAAGTGCACCACCGCGTGTTGGGTACCAACATCGAGTTTTCCCAGGAATTCAATGCCATCGTATGCCGTCGGCATGATCTGGACCTGCCTATTCCCACGGCCGACCCCGCGTTGCATCGCGAGGTGAAGCGATCGCTGGACATGCAGTTGGCCAACCTGCGCGACGAACCGGCGCAGCGGGTACGCCAGATCGTCAAGATGCTGCTGCCAAGCGGACTGTGCTCCGTCGATGGCGTGGCCCAGCATCTCGGAATGCACCGACGCACCCTCAACCGACACCTGGCAGCCGAGGGAGAGAGTGTCACGACCATCATGAATACCGTACGCGCCGAACTCGCCGAAGAGTATCTGGCCAACAGCAAGCGCCGATTGTATGAAGTCGCCGAACTCCTCGGTTTTTCCTCTGCCGGTGATTTTTCACGCTGGTTCCGCAGCCGTTTTGGCAAGACACCCTCGGCTTGGGCCGTCTCCTACCGAGCGAGCAAGACGGCATCCGGGCCCCTGTCGCCTGAATAAGAAAGCAGGTTAATGGCCGACTCAAGCCTGTTGGCCAGCCACATTGCCTGAGCCTCGCACCCCCGACGTTTCTGACCCCGCCACCCTTGCGCAAGCGTCCCAATACGCGAAGATTCTGTCCCGAAATGCTCCTTGCACCGCGCTCGTGCAACCTACTATGGGTCAGTGGCCCCTGCTCCGTTGATGGGGGCCACAACACCTACCGGATACACGTAGACCGCCCAGGATCCTGGGTCCTTGATGGCTCCAGCGGTTCGTGAATTCGGGTCCAGCAACCCATTCGATGGTGATGCAAAAAAATACGATCCTGGATCTGATCGCGCTACTTGCAGTCCCCCACCGGGATCGTCCCGGGAGCAGCGCAAACATCATCAGAACAGCGCCCGATCGCGCAACACATCTTCACGTCACCATCGGCCGAGGGAAGTCCTACGCATGCCCACGCTTGTTCGCGCCGCCGTTTTGACCAAATACCTGGACGTTACCCAGGACCTGGGATTCAACCCGCTCGACGTCATGGCAGTCGCAGGCCTGAACAAGGCTCAGCTGCAAGACCCGGAATCGCGCATTCCCATCGATGCCGCCGTGCGTCTGCTGGAAGATTCGGCCATCGCCAGCGGTTGCCAGACCTTCGGCCTGAGCATGGCCGAGTCGCGCCAGTTATCGGACTTCGGCGTGGTCAGCCTGCTGCTCAGCCATCAACGCACCCTGCGCGAAGCGCTGCAGGTGATGGTGCGCTACCGTCATCTGATGAATGACTCGCTGGCCATCTTCGTTGAAGAGTGCGGCAAGATGGTGATCATCCGTGAAGAAATGGTCACCGAGTCGCCGATGCCCAGTCGCCAGGCCACGGAGCTGGCCATCGGCGTGACGTTCGGTCTGTGCTCGGCCCTGCTCGGCTCGCACTGGCGCCCTTACAGCGTCAACTTCATGCACCAGCCGCCGGACAACCTGTACCTGCATCGACGCGTATTCGGCTGCAACCTGGAATTCGGCAGCGAGTTCAATGGCATCGTTTGCCCTGTCGCCAGCCTCGACATGATCAACCCCGATGCCGACCCGACCATGGCCCGTCATGCCCAGAGCTACCTGGACTCGCTGCAAAGCCCCGAGACCACCTCGACGCTGTTCGAAGTGCGCAAGGCCATCTACCTGCTGTTGCCCATGGGCCGCGCCACCATTGAGCAGATCGCCCAGCACCAGGGGATGAACGTGCGCACCCTGCAACGTCGCCTCAAGGACCATGGCTGTGCCTTCAGCGACCTGATCAACGATGTGCGCCGCGCCCTGGTACTGCGTTATATGGAAAACCCGAACCACTCGCTGAGCCACATTGCCGACATGTTCGGCTTCTCCATGGCGAGCTCCTTTACCCGCTGGTTCATCAACCAGTTCGGCATGCCGCCGGCGGTGTGGCGCAGCGCGCAGAAACAGTCCGGTTCGGACGCTGCCGCCTCCAAGTCATTCTGAACACACGGCAAAAAAAACGGCGACTGCTGGTACAGTCGCCGCAAAAAACGGTGTTTGTGGCACAGGTCGGGATGTTAACGACGACTCACAGTTTCACCTCCAGCCCGAATTCGCTCATGGACTCAGGAACACTCTGCCCCTGAAGGCGGGCAATGTCTTTGTGGTAATGACACTTGGCATAAAAGAACACCGCCGCCGCGACGAGGCTGATCAATGGCACCAGTTGAAACGCGGCATGCAGACCGATGAGGTCCGACACCCGGCCGGTGATGAACGGCCCCGGCGCCAGCCCCAGCAGGTTGTTGGCCAGGGTCAGCGTGGCGAATGCCGTACCGTGCACCGAGTAATGGGTCAGGTTGGCAACCATCGCGCCACTGGGGCCTGTAGTGCCGGTGGCAATCAACATGCCCAGGCAGATCAGCAGCAGTTGCACCGGCCCTGCCTGCAAGGCAAAGGCCGTCGACAGCAACAGGCAACTGCCCAGGCAGAAGCCGATGGCCAGGCTGACCTTGCGCTCCGGTGAGTGCCGACACAGGCGGTCGCTGAGCATGCCGCACACAATCATCCCCACACCGCTGCACAACACGATGCCCGCCGCCATGCCACCGGCCTTGTCGGTGGGCATGTCGTAGTAGCGATTGAGGTAGCTGGGAATCCACACCATCACCGTACCGCCGACGAACAACTGCAAGCCGCTGCCGATGTAGGTCGACACCACCGAACGGCTGGACCACAGCGTGCGCAGCGGACGCTTGACCGCCACCGTTGCCTTGTTCGCCACTGGAGCGACACGTGATGGCGCAATGCGCGCTTCCTTGACGATCAGCGGATAAAGCATCGCCAGCACCAGGCCAAACAACGACATGCCGGCGAACGACCAGCGCCAGCCCAGCTTGGCCGCGATGGCGCCGCCCAGGGCCATCCCTAAGACAGCGCCGAACAATCCGCCGGCCATGAAGGCACTGGTCAGGGTGGCCCGCATGTGTTTGGGGAACACCGAAATCACCACGGCGATGCCGACGCTGCCGTAGGCAGCCTCACCGACACCGACCATGAATCGCGCGATGAACATCTGCTGGTAGTCCTGAGCCAGCGCGCAACCCAGGGTCGCCACGCTCCACAGCAACGCCATCAGCGCCAGGCTCTTGACCCGGCCGAAACGGTCGGCCAGCAACGACAGGGGAAACGTCAGCAGCCCCACCATCAGGGCAACGATGCCACTGAGCAGGCCGAGCTGTCCGTCGCTCAGCGCCCACTCGGTCTTGAGCAACGGGAACACCGCGTTCAGCACCTGACGCGACATGTAATCGGAAATCAACAGGCCGAACGTCAGTGCAAAAACGATCCAGGCATATTGGCGCGAAACGCTGACGCAACCAGCGTCGTCATCGTCGGCGACGATTGGATGAAAGGCCATGCAGCCTCCTCGAAGTCTTTATTTTATTGTTGTTATCAAGCGTGTAGCCGGACGGCGAGCGATAGTCTCTTCAAAGCCCGCACGGGAGTGCATCTACATGGCCAGGGTCATGTTGTTGCCCGGCAGAACGTTCTTGAGCAGGGGGTCGGCGGTCAGGATTGACCAATGCGCATTGCAGTGAGTGCATCCACTTTCTACCTCCATCTATTTTCAGTAGTCGGCTTGAAGGTAGCCCTCGGAGGGCGCCTTGCACTCAGCTTTTCAGGACACAATATTGTGATACTGGGACAAAAGACCGTTCAGTTTGGGCATGCTCGCGCTGTTTATCCGCGAAGAACCCGCCGATGCTCCGGGTCAAAGCGGTCGGTAGACAGGCCAATGGCAAACAGGTGGTGCCCTGCTACCCTCTTTTTTACCCGGGTCGGGCATACCGTCAATAGCGACTGAGGAGAACTTCGCGGTGTCGAATCAGCTGGTCATACGCAACATGACCCGTCCCGAGCTGGACGAGCTCGTCGATTGGGCTGCCCGTGAGGGTTGGAATCCCGGCCTTCACGATGCCGAGCTGTTCTGGGCGACGGACCCTGCCGCCTTCATCGCGGCGTCCCGGGGCGGCGAATTGATCGGCGGCGGTGCCATCACCTCCTACAATGGCGAATTCGGCTTCATGGGTTTTTTCATCGTCCGGCCTGAATATCGCGGTCAAGGCCTGGGCGATACCCTCTGGCACGCACGCCGCGAGCGACTCCTCGCCCGACTGCGCCCAGGCGCGAGCATCGGCATGGACGGCGTCTTCGCGATGCAGGACTACTACGCCAAGGGTGGTTTCGTCTTCTCCCATCGCAACATGCGTTTTCGCGCCGATCTCACCGCCCGCCCGACGACTTCGCAGGTAGACGGCCAGGACATCGTCCCGTTGGCCTCCTTCCCGTTCGATCAGGTTGTCGATTACGACCGCACCTGTTTTCCCGCCGCGCGCGCAAGTTTCCTGAGCGGGTGGATAGCCCAGGCCGATGCGCTCGCCGTGGGTTGCCGGCGCGCGGGCAGGCTAAACGGCTATGGCGTAGTAAGGCGCTGCCGGGAAGGCTACAAGATCGGCCCCTTGTTCGCCGATGACGCCCTGGCAGCCAATGCCCTCTATGCGCGCCTGGCGGAATTTGCCGAGGGTGGCCCGCTGTTTCTCGATGCCCCGGAGAATAACCCCGCCGCGATGGCACTCGTGCACCAACAGGGCATGCTCGAGGTTTTCGGCTGCGCACGCATGTACCTCGGCCCTCCTCCGGCGATCGCGCACGAACGTGTGTTCGGCGTCACAACCTTCGAGCTGGGCTGATGTCTGCTCGCGACCTCATCGGATATGGCGGCTGCCCGCCCCACCCGCGTTGGCCCGGTGAGGCGCGCGTCGCGGTCCAGTTCGTACTCAATATCGAAGAAGGCGCGGAGTCATGCCTCCTTAATGGCGATGCCCAGTCGGAGGCCTGGCTTCACGAGCTGCCGGGCCGCCCGCCACGTGTGGGGGAACCGGACTTGAGCGTCGAGGGCATGTACGAATACGGATCGCGCGCGGGGGTGTGGCGCATTCTGGATCTGTTCAGCGCCCGCGGCCTGCCGCTGACCGCCTTCGCCGTCGGCCGGGCACTGGAACTCACCCCGGCCATTGGCCTGGCGCTTTGCGCTGCGGGGCATGAGATTGCCGGGCATGGCTACCGTTGGCTGGACTATCGCGACATGCCTGAAGACCAGGAGCGGCGCCATATTCGCCTCACTCTCGACGTGATCGAGCAGATCTGCGGTAAGCGCCCCGTGGGTTGGTACACAGGAAGGGTCAGCCAGAACACCCGCCGTCTGTTGCGTGAGGAAGGTGGGTTTCTCTATAGCTCGGACGCCTACAACGATGACCTGCCCTATTGGCTCCCAGGCTCGCCCGCCCACCTGGTGATTCCTTACACACTGGTCAACAACGACGCCCGCTATCTGCTGCCCAATGGTTTCGCCTGCGGTGAAGACTTATTCCAGCTGCTCAAGGACGCTTTCGACCTGTTGTGGCAGGAGGGCGCGCAACACCCGAAGATGATGAGCATCGGCCTGCATGGGCGGATCAGTGGCCACCCAGGTCGTGCGATGGCGCTGGCGCGTTTTCTCGATTACGTGCAATGCCACGATGCGGTGTGGATCTGCCGGCGCGAAGAGATTGCCAGGCACTGGATAGCCCGATTCCCCGCGTGAGTGGCAAGTGGTTCGCAACGGCCTGCATCACTGACCTGTCTTATCCCGAATGTGTCACATTGTGCCGTTACCGCTCGTCCCTGAACCTCGGAATCGGCACCTGTCTGTCGGTCTGGGTAACGACCGCAGCTGAGCTTGGCGTATTAGTTGGAGGAGTTGCAATGACAACAATCGATGTGAAATCCCGATTCGAAGCAAAGCTTCTTCGTCCGGCAAAGCCTGGTAACGATACGTCGTGGGCGTTCGTAGTACTGCCAAGAGACGCGAGTGAACAGCTTCCGAGGCGAGGAAGGACAACCGTTGAAGGCACCATCAATGGACAGCATTTCCAGGCAACCCTTGAGCCCGATGGTCAGCTGAGCCATTGGCTGCAGGTAAGTAGAGCGTTACTCGAGGCCGCAGGCGCGGCCGTTGGGGATATCGTTACACTCGAGCTAACCCCTGTGAAGAAGGAACCCGAGCCTGACATCCCGGCAGATTTTCAGGAGGCACTGGCAGCCGCTCCCGAGGCTCGTAACGTTTGGAACAATACGACGACCATCGCACGAGTAGACTGGATTCACTGGATTACTTCAGCCAAGCAACTTAAGACGCGCGCAAAAAGAATTGGTGATGCCTGCGATATGCTTGCATCCGGCAAGAAGCAGGTTTGCTGCTTCGACCAGTCCGGCTACTACAGTAAGGCCTTCCGTGCGCCCGAGGCAGAAAGTTGTTAAATGGAACATTCCGTTAAATACACCTGACAATGCGTTCAAGTTGTTCACCGGGACGGTTTTCGGGGCGTCCGTCTACCGCGCGGTCATTGACTACCGGTTAACTGAAATCCAGGCCGCATGGCTGGATGTTTCTTCGCGCATGCCCACTTGAGTATGGACATTCAGGCTGCAGCCATTAATTCCATTGGTTATGTGGGTGAGGAGCATTCGTTCTATTGCGCGCGGCATGGGTGGCTAATCTTCGGAGGTTAAGGAGGGGCAGCCTCCGGGAAGGTGCAACCTTATGGACGCAAATCCTATCGAAACCGACTACCTGGTCATCGGGGCTGGCGCGACGGCCATGGCCTTCGTCGATACGCTGCTCAAGGAAACGAATGCACGCATCGTGATGGTGGATCGACACGGTCGACCTGGCGGGCACTGGAATGATGCCTACCCCTTTGTCCGATTGCACCAGCCCTCGGCCTTCTATGGCGTCAACTCACGGGAACTGGGCAGCGGAACGAAAGACACGACGGCACTGAACGAGGGCTTGTATGAGCTAGCCTCCGGCGCCGAGGTGGTGAGCTACTTCGATCAGGTGATGAACCAGCAGTTTCTGCCGTCAGGTCGGGTCCGTTACTTCCCCATGTGCGACTACACCGGCGACCGCATTGACGACCACCGGTTTACCTCCCTCGTTAGCGGTGTAAGCCATCAGGTGCGGGTGTACAAAAAGGTGGTGGACGCCACCCATGCCCAGACGGCGGTGCCCTCGACCCGCCCGCCCAGATACACGGTGGAGCCCGGCGTGCAATGCGTGCCACTGAACGACCTGCCGAAGATCCGGCACCCACACACTGGCTACGTCGTGGTGGGATCGGGCAAGACCGGGATCGACGCCTGCCTGTGGTGCCTGCAAAACGGTGTTGCGCCCGAAAAAATCTGCTGGATCATGCCGAACGATCCGTGGTTGATCGACCGGGCCAACCTGCAACCCGGCCTCGACGGCTTCGAACGAACAATCGGCGGCCTCACGGCACAGTTCGAGGCCATCGCCGCCGCGGACTCGATCCCGGACCTGTTCTCCAGGCTTGAGGCGGCGGGCCAGCTCCTGCGCCTGGACAAGTCCGTCGAACCCACTGCTTACCGCTGCGCCACCGTCACACAGGCGGAACTGCGTGAGCTGCGACGCATCGACAACATTGTGCGCCTGGGGCGGGTGCGAGTGATCGAGCCAACGCGCATTGTGCTCGAGCAGGGAAGCATCGCCACGAGCCCAGGCGTTCTGCACATTGATTGCAGTGCCAGCGCCATTCCGTCACTGCCTGAAATGCAGGTGTTCGACGGAGGCAAGATCAACCTGTTGATGGTAAGCACCTGCCAACCGTTGTTCAGCGCGGCCTTGATCGCTTATGTGGAAAGCCACCTGGAGGATCAAACGCAAATGAACGCGTTTTGCACAATGGTCCCCCCGCCTCACCTCCCCACGGACTGGATCAGAATGTGGGCGGTCAACCTGGGTAACCAACTACGCTGGGGAGAGCATGAAGGCCTGGCCCGCTGGGTCAGGCAGTCGCGTTTGTACTTCATGACGGCGGTGGTCAGGGGCATGCAAGAGGCCGACACCGAGAAACTGGCGCAGCTGCATCGGCTCTCTGTCAGCAAGCAGCAGGCTCTGGCGAATCTGCCGCGGTTACTGGAGGCCATCGCTTGAATAGCAGGAAGCGCACATGAACGAGCCACACCTCGAACTGCTCGACATCAATGGCATCCGCATGCAGGTCGCCATCCAGGGCTCCGGTCCGTTGGTCTTGCTGTGCCACGGATTCCCGGAGCTGTGGTACTCGTGGCGCAACCAGCTTGCTGCGCTGGCGGCCGCCGGCTACAGAGCGGTAGCGCCCGACATGCGCGGCTATGGCGGCACGGATGCGCCAGCCGAACCCGACGCCTACACCACGCTCCACCTGGTAGGCGACATGGTCGAGTTGGTCAATGCACTCGGCGAACAGCAAGCAGTGATCGTTGGCCATGACTGGGGCGCGCAGGTGGCCTGGAGCGCAGCATTGATGCGACCCGATCTGTTCCGCGCCGTGGTCGGCATGAGTGTTCCCTTCTCGCCACCGGGGCGCGTGGAGCTCCTCAGTGCGCTTGTCTCACGGGGTATCAGCGACTTCTACATCCAGTATTTCCAGACGCCGGGTGTGGCCGAGGCCGAGCTGGAAAGGGACATCGAGTCGTCGATCCGGCGCATCTACTTCAGTGGCTCGGGTGACGGGCCCGATTGGCCGGTTTTCGGCAGGCTGCAGCCAGGCCAGGGCTTCCTGGGCGCGATGATCGAGCCCGAAACCCTGCCAGACTGGCTAAACCTCGAGGATATTGCCTACTACACCCGCGAATTCACCCGCAGCGGATTTCGCGGCGGCTTGAACTGGTACCGCAACATGACTCGCTCATGGGCACTGCTGGCACCTTGGCGCGGTTGCATTATCCGGCAGCCGTCGATGTTCATTGCGGGCAGCCGCGACGGCGTGCTGAAGTTTCCGAGCTCCCCGCGGCAGATCGAAGCCTTCGCGCAGACACTGCCGGAACTGCGCGGGTGTCATATCCTCGAAGGTGCCGGCCACTGGATACAACAAGAGCGCGCGACAGAGGTCAATGAGCTGCTACTGGACTTCCTGAAAAAACTCTGATCAGAAGGTTGAATTTTTATCCATAATTGAAATGCCATAGACCGGTCCATCCCGTATTTGGGTATTGATGCGAGTGACCGTGGGCATGCAGGCGGCGCCAACACCGGACCGGTGTTGGCTGTATGGATTCAAGATTGGAGGGAACCATGAGCAATCTCATCGCCACCGACGAACCACCTGAAGCCGTTCGCCTCATGGTCAGGGTTTACGCCTACTTGCTGCTCGCAGGATTTGCGTTTGTTCCGGCCTATCTGATTGGTTACTTATACTTTTTCCAGGACCCCACGCTTTTATTCGAGAATCACCTGTTCCATATAGTTGCGATCACGACAGCCACCTTGGCAGGCTTGTTTGTTACCTACGTAACGTGGCGCTGCTATCAGTCATCGGGAGATCCGCTGCTGCGATGGATGACGCTTGGATTTCTCGGCTTTGTTCTGATCTACGCGTTGCACGGTGCGTTCACCGAACAAGCACACCACAATATCTGGCTCTTCCTGCTTTATGGACCAGCCTCTCGACTGGTCATGTCGATTCTGCTGTTAGTCGCAATGCTGTCGTACCACCGCCCACCTGATACCGCGGACCAACGAATGAAGGCCCGCCCGTGGTTGACCTGGATAGGACTGTTCCTGGTGGTTGACGGGGCAGTGGCGTACGTCGCGAATTCGCCGATCGCCAGCGATCTCGCGGTGCGCCTCTCGATGGAGGGTGGTGCCCTCGTTCTTTCCACATTGACCGTGACAATACTCGTACTGCGCCGTATCCGTTCGCCGCTGATGACAATTTTCATCATCTCGGTCACCGCGTTCGCGCTGTCCTCTCTTGCCTTCATCCTTGCACGTCCGTGGAACCATATGTGGTGGCTCGCCCACGCGATCTTCGCCGGTGGATTCTTCATGCTGAGCTATGGGGTAGTGCAAGCGTTCCTCACCACGCGGTCGTTTTCGAAGATTTACAGCCAGGAGGAGTTGATAGTGCGTCTTGCCGAGGCGATGGCGTATACCGAGAGCGCCCTGCAGGAGCTCCAGCGCACCAATCAAAAACTCGGGCACCTTGCGGCGACCGATCCACTGACAGGCGCTGATAATCGGCGTCGGTTCATGGAGCGGGTCGAAGCCGAAATTGGCCGGACCAAACGCGGCGGTGCGCCGTTCTCCGTGTTGGCACTCGATCTGGATAATTTCAAGTCCATCAACGATCGCTTCGGGCATCAGGTTGGCGATGACATCCTGAAGAGTTTCGTGGAGAAATGCCTCGATTCGATCCGGCCGTATGACGGTGTAGCCCGAGTGGGCGGGGAAGAATTCATGATACTGCTACCTCAGACTTCACTTGAAGGCGCGCACGAAATCGCTGAGCGTCTGCGAAACACCGTTGCAAACAGTTCCTTTCATGGCCTGCAGCGGTCAACCGTGGTTACAGTGAGCATCGGCGTATCGCAATCCGGTCGCGATGGCGACACCATCGAGGCAATTCTGCGTATAGCCGATCAACGCCTGTATCACGCTAAACACGAAGGCCGTAACCGAGTGGTCACTACCTTCAAAACCAGCCTGCAACCTCTGCCCTGACCATCGTCTCGAAGTCGCTGAACTACCGGTCTGAGGTACGGCCCCAGGCAATTTTGTCCGCCCCCCCTGAAACGGAGACGCCAGCATGAGCACCTTGCAACTTCACCCCGCACTGGACAACGGTATCCAACCCGCCGCCGCGAATTTCACAGGTGGCACCCTGCAATGCCTGTGTGCGACCGACAAGGTCGAGGTCAAGATCGACGCACAAACTCTGTATAACCACGCGTGCGGATGCAGCAAATGCTGGAAACCACAAAACGCGACATTCGCCGTCATCGCAGTGGTGCCTCGAGATAAGGTCAGCGTCATTGCCCACAGCGAAAAACTGGCAATTGTCGACGAAACCGCCACCATCCAGCGCCACGCCTGCAAGCAGTGTCACGCTCATCTCTTTGGGCGCATCGAGAACAAGGACCATGCGTTTTATGGCCTGGACTTCGTCCACACCGAACTTTCGCCACAGAGCGGATGGGCGGCGCCGGGATTCGCGGCGTTCGTGTCCTCCATCATCGAAACCGGCACACCGCCAGCGCAAATGAAGGCTATTCGCGAGCGCCTGCGCTCGATCGGCCTGGAACCCTATGACTGCCTGTCCCCGGATTTGATGGACGCACTGGCGACTCATGTTGCCAAACAGAAAGGCCTGCTCCCCGCCGCCTGATTGATCGGTTGCCGCGGTTTCTTTTTCGGACCGCGGCCATATCCGGTCGCTCGTGACTAGCCACAGTCCACCCGTTGCAGGCAGTCGGCTAGCCTGGAATAAATTTGCTCCCTTGCTTGCGGATGGGGATTATCCACGCTGAGTCGAAGCAGATCCGACTCATCACCCACCGTGAGAGCCAAATCTTTTCGTGTGAGTAAAGTCGAAGTAACGAGCAGCACAGTGACAGCACCGGACAAGGCAATTACAATTTGATTAACATCTAGCGACTTGAGCGATTGAATACCCCATGGAAAGCAAGACTGCGCGCCTCACTGTGCTCATTGATCCCGTCAAGAAAAAAGCCTTCGAGAAACTCTGTGCAGCACAAGACCTGACGCCTTCTCAGGTGGTCCGTCAACTGATTCGTGACTACCTGGACACCCACGGTGCCACCTATTCAACCAAAAGTAAGCATGCCGCCAGTACCAAGTCATAACCTGACACGGGCAGCAAGCCTCTAAAGGATCGACGGACCCTCTGCGAGGCTGACCGCTTTAGCCAGCGCGGTGTTGAAGTCGGCGTGGTAATGCTCCGTGCCGATTTCTTGCAAGATACCCACCCTATCGAGCTTGTTGAGCACCTTCGTGTTCGCTTCGCAGAGTTTCACCACGATATTGCGCTTGTGCAGTTGCTGAATGACCTCCTCCAGCACCTGCAAGCCAGTGATATCCATGAACGGTACACGCTTCAAGCGAATAATCAGCAGACGTGGATCGGTATGGGTCTGTGCCAAGACTCGCTCGAAGGTCTCAGCCGCGCCAAAGAACAATGGCCCTTCAATCGTATAAATCAATGTGCCTGCCGGCAGGCGAGTGTGCCCATTGGCCCTCAACTCTTCTTCAAGCTCGTGCTCGACTACCTGTTGTACCTCAACAGATGAGGCCATGCGGCGCATGAAGTGCAGCATCGCAAGGATGACGCCGATATTCACAGCGATCACCAAGTCACTGAACACTGTGAGACTGAAAGTGATGAGCAGAATAGCTACGTCTGCGCGAGGGGCCCGCTGGACCATGCGTTTGAAGTGCTTCAACTCGCTCATGTTGTACGCGACCACGAAAAGAATGGCGGCCAGAGCGCACAGTGGAATGTTTGAGGCCAGAGGTGCCAGAAACAGAATAATAAGCACCAACGTG
Organism: Pseudomonas monachiensis; assembly: GCF_047345015.1. Taxonomy (NCBI): domain Bacteria; kingdom Pseudomonadati; phylum Pseudomonadota; class Gammaproteobacteria; order Pseudomonadales; family Pseudomonadaceae; genus Pseudomonas; species Pseudomonas monachiensis. The sequence continues at coordinate 2,498,998 of NZ_CP178857.1, read as the reverse complement.
ACCGCGTGCATAATGCCGGCCAGCGGGCTCGTGCCGCCGTTACGGATATTGGTTGCAGTACGGGCAATCGCTCCGGTAGCTGCGAAACCGCCAAACAATGGCGTGACCAGATTAGCCACTCCCTGACCGATCAGCTCCTGATTGGAATCATGCTTAGTGCCCGCCATGCCATCGGCCACCATCGCCGACAGCAGTGATTCGATCGCTCCAAGCATGGCGATAGTGAACGCCGGACCGATCAAATCGATGACGCGAGACAGCGTGATTTCAGGCAGGCTCAACGCTGGAAGGCCTTGAGGTATGCCACCAAATGCGCTGCCAATCGTGGCTACCCCCTCGAAATGAAAGGTTGACTGTATCGCTGTAGCTACCGCCATTGCGACTAATGGACCAGGTACCCGTTTGAGTCCGGGCATTTTGGACGCGGTGATGACCAGGAAAAGACTAAGTACCGCCAGCAGGGTCGTGGCCAAATGAAGATCAGGGAGCGCCTGGAGCAAATGCCAGAGCTTTTCATGGAAATGCTCTCCACTGATCCTCGGTAAACCGAAAAAGTCTTTCCACTGTCCGACCCAGATGATCACGCCGATGCCTGCGGTGAATCCGACGATCACCGGATCGGGGATAAACTTGATGATTGCACCGAGCCGGGTCATCCCCAGCAATAACAATATGGCACCTGCCATCATCGTGGCGATTTGCAGACCGTCAACACCATGCTCGGCCGTGACTCCCGCCAAAATCACGATGAACGCGCCTGTCGGCCCGGCAATCTGCAAGCGGCTTCCCCCAAAGAGCGAAACCAGCAGGCCACCGATGATTGCGGTGTAGATGCCTTGCTCAGGTTTGACGCCAGATGCAATGGCAAACGCCATTGCCAGAGGGAGCGCCACGACCCCGACGATCACGCCAGACACCATATTGCCCAGCCAATGCTCTCGCCCCAACAACCCCGCCTTCCATGCCTCAACTATCGCAATCATGGCTAGCTCCTCAGTGGATGCATGTGCATAATATTAACATACAGTGATAATTTAAATGCCCTTGATCCACTGCTTCGGGCGGCTGGAAATGTTTATAGAGAAAGTTCAGATGGAGCTGGGCGGGCATGCACTGCAAATAGAGAATCTTGAGAGCGCGTGTAGCGTGGTGACTGACATGAATCGTAAAGCTGTGAAATGCAAACACGCCGAAGGCGTGACCTTTGACACCCATGTGATCGCAAACCCGACCAACCCCAAGGAGTGGATCGTGTTTTTCAAGAAGGACGCCGGGAGAAGTTATTTCTTGGTAGATGACAACGAGGAAGTCGAGTCTTTCGGGCATCTGGATGACCTGATCGCAGAGCTTCGAGACTTGGGCCTCAAGACCGCTGAAATCCACTTTTAACCCTTGGATCGCGCCTTGGAGACATGATCATGTCAGTGAAAATCGAGTACCTATCCAGTCAAAGAGAAGCTCTTTGGTCTGTATGTTTTGGCATCAGACGAGTTCAGTTTCGGCATGAAAAAAGTGCTCACGACTTTGCTGCCAAGCTCAAGGAGAGAATCGAGGCTCCGCATGTTTACCCTCAACGTGATCCGCCAGCGAAAAATCATAGTTGATCGGTACAGGCAGATTGAACATCGCCCTGCATATCTACCTGCTTGTTCTACATAACGGATCCGATTGAACTCGTGACCTCCGGTAAAAAGGCCGAGTAGCTCAATCACCGGTCAATTGGCCTTGATCCAATTGGTGACGATCGGTCAGTCCGCATTTGATAGCGTTTTCGGCAGGTAACTTTATCCCGATCACAGTTGTTTGCAGCCCCTCGCGACGGACACCCCCCTAGCCAGAAGTGGACACTCAGAACTCAGCCGCGCACCAGATAGGCTCCTGACGGAACCCGATGTCGCAGCTTCTTGCATTTGCCGGGTGCAGGCTGATGCCCCGGCGGACGATCAGGAAACCAGATTCGGCATTTGCCCGGAGGCGGCATATGGTCGCGCGGGATCTCAACCTCAGCGTACGCCCGCCCCGGCTCGACATTAGCCATTTGTAATTTTCCTTCGGGCCCGGTTCTGCCAGCCATCGGCGCAGCCGGAACCCGATCTGCCTCTGCGCGAGCGAAGTTGCCAGCATCGTGCCCAGTGTCGGAAGTGGATTGCTCGGCAACGGCCAATTCCGCTTCGCGGCGCCTTTGGGCCTCCTCTTGCAGCCCCTTCTGTGCTGCGACCAGGTCCTCTTTGGCATTGGGTGGAATACCCGAAGCCTGGGCCTGCTGCGCCGCCTGGATCAATTGGAAGTTGCGGTTGCGTAACGCGACATTGCCACCAACCCGCATGTTCGAGCGCGCCGCCAGGGTTTCGGCCTGCTGGTACTGCCCCTGCTGAAGACGCAACACACCGAGGTAATGCAGGGTCGCGGGATTGTTCGGCTGGATATGCAGGGCACGCTCCAGCGTGGCAGCAGCCTGGTCCGGTTGGCCATTTTCATACTGTCGCGAGGCGGTTTCGATCAGGGTGGTTGATGCGCTGTTGCTTTGCGCGGGCGCTCTTCGCTCGGCAGCAACCGAACAAAGCGACGCGACGGCGCAGAACGCCAGGATGAGTCCCGACAGAAAACTCTTGGTTGGCATCAGGGGGGCGAACTCGACTGATCTCGGACGACACTGAAGTAAAACAGGCCAAGGCGCTGCTCGGCATCTGCGATACGGGGCCCCAATTGACCTGGCCAGCACCCTGAAGTTCCCGCTGCAACAGCCACTGCAACCAGGACTCTACCGTCCGCAAACCCCATCGCGGATTTGTTCGCGATGAGGTCTGCAACCGCATAGCAACGTGCGGCCAGTAGCAAAAGCATCATGTCATCAGGATAAAGTCCGTCTGATCGATACCTGCACTGTTAACACCGACAAGGCGAATAGTGTCCACTCCGATCCCGATCACCGTGTCCGCCCCGTCAGCGGCAATGCTCACGTTGGCAGCGAACGTCTCGCTGCTGATCCCCAGCCCTGCGATATTGAGCAAGTCCTGCCCTGCGGCCGGATCAATATCGAAGTCCTGGATCGAGTCGTTGCCGAAGCCTGCCGCAGCAAACATGAAGGTATCGTTGCCGAAGCCGCCATTGAGCGTGTCGTTGCCCAGCCCGCCGAAAAACAGATCGTCACCCGCACCGCCGACCAGAATGTCGTTGGCCTGGCCGCCCAGCATCGTATGGCTTGCCGCCGCTGCATCGTAGGCCAGCTCACTGCCGCTGCCCTCGGTGTTCGCCTGCAAACCCGCGGCCGCGTATTGGCCATTCAGCGCGACCTGCGCCACATGCGCACCGTCGCTCACGCTCAGCATGCCGCCGGTGCCCGTGTCATTCGCTGCATAGGTGATCTGCGTATTGGCGCCGAAAGCAACATCGCCGAAGTCCAGCTTGTCACCTGCGGCAAAACCGCTGACGCTGCCACTGAACGCCGTCGACTCATCGAGCTTGAGCGTGCCTGCCGCGCCGCTGTCGAACGTCACATGCTGATCGGAGGCTGCACCGAACTCCAGGATCGCCGAACCGCTGATAGTCGCGCTTCCCGCGCCACTGGCGTCGCCGTGGACCGTGATGTTGCCATCGTTCGCCCACAGGCTGCCGCTGTTGATGACCGCACTTTCAATCACCAGTCCGCCGCTGCCGCTGGCTTGCAGCACACCCGTGTTGGTGACGGCGCTGCTGCCGGTATCGATCACCAGTGCATTCATACCGCTGGCAAGGATCAGGCCCGAGTTGACCAGCATCATCTGCCCCGCTCCCAACTGGCCGGCACCCGAGAGGGTGTTGTCGGCATTGGTGAGCACCGTGTCCGCGCTGCCACCAAAGATCACGTTCTGCGCGCTGTCGGACAGAACCACTTGCCCACCACCGCTCAACGTCGCGCCACGGAACAGAATCTCAAGGCTGGTCGCGCTGCCGGTGGAGCCGAGCTCGATGGTGCCGCTGTTATGGATGCTGCCACCGAACGGCATGATCGCGCCGTCGGCAATGGTGAGGGTACCGGCGTTGTTGGTGATCGGGTCCACATCGAACTGGAAGTTCGCTTCGCTCAAGTTCGCTGCATCGACACCTTTCAGGGTGATCGTCTGGCCGGAGCTTATGCTGACCAGTGCATTGCCATTGGCGTCGTTAGTGATGCTCAAGTCAGCAAGACCGGTGACACCCGTGAAGCCGATCATGTCGATCTTGTCTGCCATGGCATCGAAACTGTAGATCTGATTGTTGCCGATCGGCTGGGCGAAGACGAAGGTGTCGGCACCGGACGAACCGGTCAGGTTGTCGTCAGCGGACAAGGCGAAGATCGGCGTGTCGGGGACAAAGGCCTCGACGTTATTGAATACATAGGAACTGCCCACACTGCCGTCGGCGTTAGTCCAGTTCATATTGATGTGGAGTACCGCAGCACCCGCGAAGCCTCCTGGTGTTGTCACGGTCAATGCTCCGGGATCGCTGGTCTGCACGGTCCAGGTGCCGTCGCCGTTGTTGATTCCGGCGTTTAGAGTCCAATTTGACGGAACGTCGGCAATTGTGACAACAAAGCTATCGCTCAGGCCTGCCGATGGATCAGCAATCGCAAGGTTTATTGCTTCTCCGGACACTCCCGCAGGGTAAGTCAGGTTAATGCTTGTTGCAGCACTAACGTTGCCTGCCGCGTCCATAGCCGTGACAAATAGCGTCTTGGCACCCGTAAACTTGCCAGTCAAATCAATATTGGCGAATTGACCACCGGTATTGGTCGTTCCGGTCCCAATTTCTGTGTCGCCGGCGCCAAACACGCCATTGCCATTGTCCAGGTAAACCTTAATGAATGAATTAGCTTCGGCGCTCCCTGAAAGCTTATGGTTTGTACCGGAGTTGTTGTAAGTCAGCCCAGTCGGTGACGCTGGCGGTGTTGTATCAATCGGAGTTTCAACGACGTTCTGCACGTTTACCGTAATCGTCTGCGTATCGATTCCGCCATTGCCGTCGGCCACCTGAACATCCACGACGTAGGCGTTGTCGCCATCGGTACCACCGACATCCTGGGCATTCTCGTAATCGGGCGCTGAGTTGAACGTCAGCACCCCGCTCGAACTGATCGAGAACTTGCTGAAGTCCGTCCCGGCCGTATTCAGGAGCGAGTAGCTCAGTGTTTGCGCCGGCAGATCAGCATCGGTCGCCGTCACTGTCGAGACCGCCGTGGTGTTCTCCGCCACATTGACCGACGCCGTCGTACCACCACCGTTGGAAGTGATCGTCGGTGAGTCGTTGCTGCCGGCGATATTCACGGTGACCGAAGTGAGGCTGCCATCGGCACTGCTCACCGCAAAGGTGTCGGTGTAGGTGGTACCGGCGGCGAACTCGTTGTGGGCGGAGTTGGCGACGTAGGTCCAGGCTCCGCCGGTGCCGATGGAGAATTGGCCGTAGCTGCCGGCGGTGTTGGTTTGCGCGACGAAGGTTGCGGCGCTGTCGACGTCGCTGATGGTCAGGGTGCCGGTGGTGGAAATGTCGACGGCGGCATTGGTCTCGCTGAGGTTGGCGATATCGGCGGACAGCACGGCCGCATCGTTGGTGCCGAGGATATTCACGGTGACCGAAGTGAGGGTGCCGTCCGCACTGCTCACCGCGAAGCTGTCGGTGTAGGTGGTACCGGCGGCGAACTCGTTGTGGGCGGAGTTGGCGACGTAGGTCCAGGCTCCGCCGGTGCCGATGGAGAACTGGCCGTAGCTGCCGACGGTGTTGGTTTGCGCGACGAAGGTTGCGGCGCTGTCGACGTCGCTGATGGTCAGGGTGCCGGTGGTGGAAATGTCGACGGCGGCATTGGTCTCGCTGAGGTTGGCGATGTCGGCGGACAGCACGGCCGCATCGTTGGTGCCGAGGATATTCACGGTGACCGACGTGAGGGTGCCGTCCGCACTGCTCACCGCGAAGCTGTCGGTGTAGGTGGTACCGGCGGCGAACTCGTTGTGGGCGGAATTGGCGACGTAGGTCCAGGCTCCGCCGGTGCCGATGGAGAACTGGCCGTAGCTGCCGGCGGTGTTGGTTTGCGCGACGAAGGTTGCGGCACTGTCGACGTCGCTGATGGTCAGGGTGCCGGTGGTGGAAATGTCGACGGCGGCATTGGTCTCGCTGAGGTTGGCGGTGTCGGCGGACAGCACGGCCGCATCATTGGTGCCGAGGATATTCACGGTGACCGAAGTGAGGGTGCCATCGGCACTGCTCACCGCGAAGCTGTCGGTGTAGGTGGTGCCGGCGGCGAACTCGTTGTGGGCGGAGTTGGCGACGTAGGTCCAGGCTCCGCCGGTGCCGATGGAGAACTGGCCGTAGCTGCCGGCGGTGTTGGTTTGCGCGACGAAGGTTGCGGCGCTGTCGACGTCGCTGATGGTCAGGGTGCCGGTGGTGGAAATGTCGACGGCGGCATTGGTCTCGCTGAGGTTGGCGATATCGGCGGACAGCACGGCCGCATCGTTGGTGCCGAGGATATTCACGGTGACCGAAGTGAGGGTGCCGTCCGCACTGCTCACCGCGAAGCTGTCGGTGTAGGTGGTACCGGCGGCGAACTCGTTGTGGGCGGAGTTGGCGACGTAGGTCCAGGCTCCGCCGGTGCCGATGGAGAACTGGCCGTAGCTGCCGACGGTGTTGGTTTGCGCGACGAAGGTTGCGGCGCTGTCGACGTCGCTGATGGTCAGGGTGCCGGTGGTGGAAATGTCGACGGCGGCATTGGTCTCGCTGAGGTTGGCGATGTCGGCGGACAGCACGGCCGCATCGTTGGTGCCGAGGATATTCACGGTGACCGACGTGAGGGTGCCGTCCGCACTGCTCACCGCGAAGCTGTCGGTGTAGGTGGTACCGGCGGCGAACTCGTTGTGGGCGGAGTTGGCGACGTAGGTCCAGGCTCCGCCGGTGCCGATGGAGAACTGGCCGTAGCTGCCGACGGTGTTGGTTTGCGCGACGAAGGTTGCGGCGCTGTCGACGTCGCTGATGGTCAGGGTGCCGGTGGTGGAAATGTCGACGGCGGCATTGGTCTCGCTGAGGTTGGCGATGTCGGCGGACAGCACGGCCGCATCGTTGGTGCCGAGGATATTCACGGTGACCGAAGTGAGGGTGCCATCGGCACTGCTCACCGCGAAGCTGTCGGTGTAGGTGGTGCCGGCGGCGAACTCGTTGTGAGCGGAGTTGGCGACGTAGGTCCAGGCTCCGCCGGTGCCGATGGAGAACTGGCCGTAGCTGCCGGCGGTGTTGGTTTGCGCGACGAAGGTTGCGGCGCTGTCGACGTCGCTGATGGTCAGGGTGCCGGTGGTGGAAATGTCGACGGCGGCATTGGTCTCGCTGAGGTTGGCGGTGTCGGCGGACAGCACGGCCGCATCGTTGGTGCCGAGGATATTCACGGTGACCGAAGTGAGGGTGCCGTCCGCACTGCTCACCGCGAAGCTGTCGGTGTAGGTGGTGCCGGCGGCGAACTCGTTGTGGGCGGAGTTGGCGACGTAGGTCCAGGCTCCGCCGGTGCCGATGGAGAACTGGCCGTAGCTGCCGGCGGTGTTGGACTGCGCCTGGAAGCTTTCCGGGCTGTCGATATCGCTGATGGTCAGACTGCCGCCGGTGGTCAGCGGAGCATTGGTTTCGCTCAGCGTAACGCTGGCCGAGGACAGCACGGCGGCGTCGTTGCTGCCGGTGACGGTGATAGTCACCAGTTGGGTGTCGACACCGCCGAGGCCGTCGCTGACCTGCACGCTGAACACTTCGTTGTGACTCTCGCCAGCCGCCAGCGATTGCACCGCACTGGCGACACCATCGGTGCCGTTGGCCAGGGTGTACGTCCACTGGCCGGTAGTGTCCACGGCGATCGAGCCGTAGGTGCCTGTGGGCGAGCCATTGATGGTCCAGGTCGCCGCGGCGTCGTGATCGATGTCGGACGAGCTGAACTGGCCATTCACGCTGAGCGCGCTGTCTTCCTGCACCGCGCCGGCATCATGGCCGGTCGCGAAGCTGAGCACGGGTGCATCATTGCTGCCGGTGATGGTAACGGTCACCAGCTGGGTGTCCACGCCGCCCAGGCCGTCGCTGACCTGCACCGTAAACACGTCCTCATGGCTTTCGCCGGCCTTCAGCGACTGCACCGCACTGGCGACACCATCGGTGCCATTGGCCAGCGTGTACGTCCACTGGCCGGTAGTGTCCACGGCGATCGAGCCGTAGGTGCCTGTGGGCGAGCCATTGATGGTCCAGGTCGCCGTGGCGTCGTGATCGATGTCGGCCGAGCTGAACTGGCCATTCACGCTGAGCGCGGTGTCCTCCTGCACCGCGCCGGCATCATGGCCGGTCGCGAAGCTGAGCACGGGCGCGTCGTTGCTGCCGGTCAGGGTGATCGTCACGTCCTTGGTCACCGTCGCCCCGAAGTCGTCGGTCAGCGTCACCGTGAACACTTCGGTCTTGGTCTGGCCCTCGGCGAGGTACTGCGCCGCGCTGTTGTCCAGCGTATAGGTCCAGCCCACGCTGCCCGCCACGTCGCCGGTGCTCTCGTCGCTGACGTTGGCCACCAGCGTACCCAGCGCACCGGCCGGCGCGCTCACGCTGGCCACATGGGCGTCATCGGCCAGGTCCACGTCGCCAAAGGCGAAGCTGCCGTTGGCCACCGTGGTGCCGTCTTCGGTCACTGCACCGCTTTCGATTTCTGCCGCCGTCACCGTTGGTGCGTCGTTGGTGCCGGTGATGGTGACGCTCACATTCTGCGTTACCGACGAACCATGACCATCGCTGATGGTGACCAGGTAAGTTTCGGTGACTGTCTGTCCCTGGGCCAGGTACTGCGCCGCCGTATTGCTCAGGTTGTACGTCCATTGCACCGAACCGTCGGCCGCGTTCGCGGCTTCGCTTACCGGCGAGAGTATGAATGTACCAAGCTGAGTGGCATTGCCCCCCGCCGGCGCGAACGTCGCCGTGTGCGTGTCGCTCAGGTCGATGTCATTGAAGGTTATCGTGCCGCTGGCCGCCAGCGAGTCGGTTGCGCTCGCAGTGGTGTCGGCGTCTTCGGTCACCATGCCGGCCTGCGCGCCGAGACCGATCGTCACACCATCATTCTCGCCCGAAAACTGCACTGTCGCGGTGGCCCAGCTGAGCGTTCCGTTGCCCAGACGCATCGCATAGGTAAAGCTGTCCGTCAGGATCTCGCCAGTAGCAAGCGCCTGGAGTTGTGCCTTGAAAGCAGTGGTGAAAGTAGCGGCGTCGTAGCCGACCTTGCCATCCGGGGTGATCCAGATCCTTGCACCATTCAAGCTGGTGTCAGTACTCGTCGCCTCAGCCCTCGCCGTATCCTGGGTCAGCAGGTCGGCCGGAGCATAAACCTTGGTGGCAGTAGAAAGACTGTCCGCGTTGTCGAGTGACCAGAGTGTCTTCGCGTTGCCACCGAGGTCATTGGACATGACGTCCCAATACATGACCCCCAGCAGATTTTCAGTGGTGTTAAGGACGTCATCCTTCGCCTGCGGCGTGCTGGAGAACGAGGTAACGGTTCCGCCGCTGGTAGTTGTAGTGCTAGCCATGTTTTTCTCCCTAGAATGTCACCCTGAGAAAAAAACCGCTGTGGGCCGCTAACAGCCACAAGCCGATTCTTCCTCAACCCACGAACACTTCACTCCACCGGTACCAGCCGGCTGGCCAGCAGCTTCACACCCACCCCCGCCCTGCCATCCTGTTGCTCAACGCGCACGATTTGTCCTTGCGCCTTGAATTTCATCGGGCCGCCGGGAGTGTCGAGTTCGATCTCGAAGTCAATCAAGTTGCCCACCTGCTGCTCGCTATCGGTTTCGAAATACAATCCGGAGGCGCTGATGTCACGGGTGACACCGTTGCCCCCGCCGATCAGTTGCAGCGACAGGGTGACTTGTTCACGGGGCTCAATTCGGTGTGCGTCTTTCATGGCTGCAGTCTAAAAACGACCACTGTGTTTTACATGAGTGCTCTATCCCTTTTTTCTGGGAGTCAATCACCCGGAAAAACAGTGTTTTACGGGACAAATGTCATGGGAGGGGGTGCCTGAAGCGCTATGGAAAAAGCCAGGATCTGCAACGATTGCTATCATGATCAGCTAACACAACCCGCCTAAAGAGGCAGCGAGCCGCATGCCAATTCAAGTCCTGTTAGTCGCTCTACCGCTCGTGGCCTGGGGCCTTGAGCGTCTGGTGGAAAGCGCTCAACCGAAGTTGGCGCTGGCGGGTTCGACGGCGTCAGTGGCGCAATACCTGCTTTCGCTGCACCTGTACACACCAGATGTGGTGGTATTGGACCTGGACAGCGAGGACTGTATCGAGTCGCTGGCCGAACTGCACAGCCGGACCAAAGCCAGGATTCTGGTAGTGACAGGGTCGAGCGACGAGGCACTGCATGACCGTGCGGTGCTGGCGGGCGCACGTGGGGTGGTGGATAAGCGGGAGTCGGCATCCGCCTCAATTTTGCTCAAAGCCATAGAAAAAGTGCATGAAGGCGAACTCTGGATTGACCGCAATGCGACCAGCCGTATCTTCCTTGAACTGGCGCGCAAGAAAGCCGATCGCGATATAGACCCGGAGCAACACAAAATCGCCAGGCTGACACGCCGCGAGCAGCAAACCATTGCATCGCTGGCCAGCGATCCCTCAGCCCCTGGCAAGTTGGTGGCCGAGAAACTGCACATCAGCGAGCACACGCTGCGCAACCATTTGACATCGATCTACAGCAAGCTTGGCCTGACTAACCGCGTAGATCTGTACGCCTACGCACACAAGCATGGGCTTTCCACAGGCGATTGAGGACTCTTGACTGAATGCCTCTTAACCGCGCAGTAATGCGGGCTTTGCGCCGTTGGTATCTGTAGATCGTGGGATTGAAAAGCGAACCACACGTTCCAGTCGACCTGCTCCGACAGCTGTGAAAGCCAAAGCGCTGATAACGCCGGGGAGCAGCACAACGCTTCTGCGGCCCGGGTGAAATCCCGGTACTTGGCGGCAGCAACAAATGACCGCATGGCCTTGAACGATGGCATTTTCATGAGTGCCTGATCAGGCTGGGGAATTCTTGCCATAACAAAAAGTACCTGTTTTCTCAGAAAAAAAGTCGATTCTGCCCATGCTCCTGCGGCGCCTACACTCCACTCCACGAAGCCCTCGCAGCGCCGGTCAAAAGGAAACGAAATGCAGTATCGAACAGGAATGGAAGCTTTCATGCACGGCGTTCGAACGCTCATTCCATTGACTCCCGGAGTGATTCCATTCGGGCTGGTTACCGGAGTGATGGCCATCGAAATGGGAATGTCGCCTGGCATGACGATGGGCATGACGCTGCTGTTTTACTCTGGATCCGCACAGATGGTTGCACTCCAGCTGCTACATAACGGTGTCTTGCCGGTGGCGATTGTGGTTACAGCCTTGATCATCAACTTGCGCTTTATCATGTACAGCGCTTCGTTGGCACCTCGCCTGCATCACCTGCCCCGTCGCTGGACATGGCCAATGTCCTACCTGCTTTCCGATCAGTCTTTCGCGCTCTACAGTCTAAGGTTTTCCTCGGGAGAACCAGATCGATTCGGACATTACTTTTATGCCGGTACTGCTGTGGCCATGTGGCTAACCTGGCAGCTCTCGGTATTGGCCGGGGTCTTTCTGGGCGCAAGTATCCCCGAGTCGTGGTCACTGAGCTTTGCCATTCCCTTGTCTTTTCTGGCGCTTCTCGTTCCCAATCTGCGTAGTGCGGCGAGCCTGGGGGCCGCAGCGGTCGGCGGGTCGATCGCTGTGTTGGCAGTCAATATGCCCTACAACCTTGGATTGGTAATGGCTTCGATAGGTGGAGTCTTTACAGGGTTATTGATCGAGAACATTCGTAGAAGCCCGTTGAACACTATGAGCTCTGACGGCGTCGAGAAGGAGACACGATGAGTGACCTGGCTTTGTGGGGGATGTTTCTGGCAGTAGGCGTGGGAACCTTTGTGATGCGCCTTTCGTTTGTCGAGCTCTATGGTCGATGGCGAATTCCCGACCTGCTGAGTCGAGCCCTGCTCTACGTACCGGCAAGTGTGCTGGCGGCGTTGGTACTCCCCGCCGTGGTGTATCCCAACGGGCACAGTGAATTCGTGCTCGGCAACCCGCAAATCCCCGCCGCCATTGTTGCTGCCTGGGTCGCGTGGAAGACTCGAAATACTGTCCTGACACTGGCGGCAGGCATGGCGGCGCTTTGGGCTTTCAAGTTGATCGGATCATGAAGCGCTGACCCGCCACTCCATATAACTCTCAAAGTAACCTTTAAATGGCAGAATCTCCTTACTTGATCGTTTCGGAGACCAGCATGCTTCGCGCATTTGAACAAAGACTCGACCCCTTCCCGCCCGACGAGATACCACCGCCACCCGAAGGCCTGACTCGGTTCCTTTGGGCGTGCACACGGGGCGCCCGCGGCTATATTCTTGCGTTTGCGCTGCTCAGTGCCGGCGTGTCGATCTACGAAGCCTGGCTGTTTTCCTTCCTCGGCCAGGTCGTGGACCTGCTCTCGACCTGGCAGGCCGGTGGTGATGCGGCTGCGCAGGAGAGTCGCGTGTTGTGGGGCATGGGCATCGTAATGCTTGCCAGCATCGGGCTGGTGGCGCTGCGAACCATGGTTCAGCACCAGATATTGGCGATCAATCTGCCGTTGCGGCTGCGTTGGGACTTCCACCGCCTGATGCTCCGGCAAAGCCTTTCGTTCTTTTCCGATGAGTTCTCCGGACGGGTCACCACCAAGGTGATGCAGACTGCACTGGCCGTGCGCGACGTGCTGTTCACCCTTATCGAGATCGCACCCGGAATCGGGGTGTACTTCATCGCGATCATCGCACTGGCCGGCGGCTTCGCACTGAAACTGATGCTGCCCTTCGTTGCCTGGATCGTGTTGTTCGGGCTGGCCATGCTCTACTTCGTCCCCCGCTTGGGGAAAGTCGGACAGGAACAAGCCCATGCGCGGTCGTCGATGACCGGACGTATCTCAGACGCCTACACCAACATCACGACAGTGAAACTGTTCTCCCACTCCAATCGTGAAGCGCACTTCGCGCGCGCGGCCATGGAGGATTTCAAGCAGACCGGCTTCCGCCAGATGCGCCTGGTCAGCCAATTCGAGATCGTCAACCAAGCGTTGGTGGTGGCTTTGATCATGGCAGCAGGCGGTTATGCGCTTTGGCTGTGGCACCTGGGCGAAGTCGGCACAGGTGCCGTGGCGGCGATTACCGCCATGGCGTTGCGTATCAACGGCATGTCGCACTGGATCATGTGGCAGATGGCCTCGCTGTTCGAAGGCATCGGCACCGTACAGGATGGCATGGCAACCCTTACCCGCGGCCCAAAGGTGCAGGATGCACCAGGCGCGGGAGTCCTGGTGACCTCCGGCGGAGCGGTAACCTTCGACAACGTGAGCTTCAACTACAATGGCGAACGCCAAGTGCTCGATGGCCTGAGCCTGAGCATTCGTCCTGGCGAAAAAATCGGCCTGGTGGGCCGCTCCGGCGCGGGCAAATCCACACTCATCAACTTGCTGCTGCGCTTCTATGACGTCGACAGCGGGCAGATTCGCATTGACGGGCAAGACATTGCGCACGTGACGCAAGACAGCCTGCGCAGCGCCATCGGCATGGTCACCCAGGATACTTCCCTGCTGCACCGTTCCATTGGCGACAACATCGCCTACGGTCGACCCGATGCAAGCGACGCACAAATCCGCAGTGCCGCGGCCAATGCCCAGGCCGATGAGTTCATCAGCCAACTGAGCGACCGGCAAGGGCACACCGGCTACGACACCTTGGTGGGCGAGCGCGGCATCAAGCTTTCGGGCGGCCAGCGCCAGCGCGTCGCCATAGCCCGAGTGATGCTCAAGAACGCCCCGATCCTGCTACTTGACGAAGCGACCAGCGCGCTGGATTCGGAAGTCGAAGTGGCCATTCAGGAAAGCCTCGATGAAATGATGGAGGGAAAAACCGTAATCGCCATCGCCCATCGGTTGTCCACGATTGCGGCAATGGATCGACTTGTTGTCATGGACGATGGACGCATCATCGAACAGGGCACCCACACCGAGTTGCTCGCCAGGAACGGCATCTATGCGCGGCTGTGGCACCATCAGAGTGGCGGGTTCCTGGGTGAAGATCGGGGGATGACCGAGGCTATGGATCAGGTATGAGCGTGAACGGCCGGGGATGATCTCCAAGCGGCAGCTTTGTGTTGTGGATTCAACCGGTCGATGCAAAACAACTGAATTCCGTGCAAGCAGAAGGAGTGTTGCAGATCATTGAGCAGCTGCGACAGACTCACACGACATCACAATGCTTTCACCGCCAAGCCCGAGAGAGCCGCCGCATAACTTCGGAGTTATGCGACATGACTCCTTAATGCTTATTGTATGGTTGATTGCCCTATAAGTACTTTTCCGGTACTCAACTCGTAATGGCTGGCAGAGCGGTTAAGTACTATGCCGCGTATCAGTGCGACGAATATGCCGAGCACACCGCCCCCGAATATCCCGAGAATCAGAATCAGCAACTTATTGGGCTTGATCGGTTGGTTTGGCTTGATAGCCTGCTGATCAACCTTTACCAAAACCAGTTCACTCAGGTCGCGATTGATATGTTCCAGCCGTGTTTTTTCTGCCCTCATATCAACCAGCGTGTTGAGGAATAGATCGTCGTTTTTACGCGATTTAAGTCGTTCAATCTGCCGATTTTGATCCAGAAGCTGAAGCTCTTTTTTGATCTCGGAGATCCGAGGGCTGGCATGGTCATCAGACTTTCGTGCCAACAGGGCATTTCGCTCGGCACCAAGAGCTTCAGTACCCATGAAGTGCAGCGGGAACTGCTCGTTGAAAACTTCCGCACGAAAAACATTGCCCTGACTTACGCCGTTACCTTGCCCCATCGCCGTAGGGGTAGTCGGCTTCACGATCCCCAACTCACGAGCTATGTGAATGGACTCGTTCAGCTGGGTGATACGACTTTCCCGACGGTCGCGCAGCTCTGTACGAACTGCACGCAACTCATCCTGCAGCTGCGCGCGCTTGAGAACGTCACTTTCACTGATTTTAGCAATCGTTGAGTCCTTATCGGCCTCATAACTAGCGCGGGCAATGCCCATCTTGCGTTCCAGGGTGTTGAGACTGTTGTCAATCACACTGTTCAAGTCGTCCTGAATCTGCTTGCGCTCGCTGTTGATGGCTTCTTGCACGATCCCATTAAGAATGAGATGACCTTCGACGGTTTCCGGATAAGTGATTTCCAGTCCGACGAATGTTGTGAGGTTGTCGCCGATCTTAGTACTTGGCTGAATAACCCTGAACGCTTCGCTGTTGAAGCGTTCGAAGGCCTGTTTCAAGTCGCCTGAGTCAATACCGGAGAATTGTTCTTGGTGCTTATCGAAGTAGGATTTATGCACTTCATAGGAGTTAAGTGCAGCACCTACGCGCCTGAGTGATTCCTCGGGATTGAGGGTGTAAACCCCAGTCTGATTGAGTGCGTCAAGGTCTTTAATAGACGGAGGACGAAGAAATGTCTTCGTCCGGTATTGAGGTGTCGCTGTAAAAGCGTAGACCGCTGCCATCGCTGTGACTGCCAAGGCTATGCCTGCGATTAGATACTTTTGACGCCACAGGGTGGTGAATAACTCACCCAAATCAATTGCTTGGGTATTGTACGAAACCGGGATGGGGCGGGATGACGGTAGCGACTCTGCGTGACTCATACAAGCTCCATTGCACAATTTACTCCATTAAAACGGAACTATTCTACACGCCCGATGTCGCGTCCGAGCGTTTATTTGCGCTCAATAACTTTCGAGGATTAATGCCTGGATCCCGCCCCCTTATGCCGTTGGCTATTTAAACAGCGGCCCCCTAGAACTTTTTCCTGTTTATCGGTCTATGTGGATAGGCACATCCACTCGCCAGGCGAGAACCCGCAGGATTCCCGCAGCCGGATGGCCACACGCCCAGAAATCAATCAGAGGTTGTCTTCGCTCATGAAATTCCATGACCCACGGATGGTGCTCTTCGGCCTGTTCGCGTTCGCGGCAGTGGGCTCGGCATCAGCCACACAGATGAAGACCTCAACCCCTGTTTTGGCACCTGAAGTCACGGCAGTTCAGGTTCCCGTCCAGGCAGCTGGCAACCCTTGGCCGACCTTGGCCAGCATGTCCGACAAGCAGACAGGGCCGTTGCTTGCCCATGACGACCGATACTGGCATGACGGCCGTTGGCACTCTCGTAGAGACGATTGGCGCCGGGACGACTGGCATCGAGATAACTGGCGTAGAGAACAAGCTCGCCGGGAAGCCGAACGCCGCCGTGATTGGGAGCGCCACCAGGATCGGGCCATGCGGTACCGTTACGAGGACGATCGCCGCTACTATCGTCGCTAATGCGACGCCCCGCAGGCTAAAAACGTCGATGAGGTACGAGCGATGCGCTTTCGCCCTCCTCGACGTGACGATGACACCGATTTAGCCACCCCATGCGAATGTCCACGAAGCAGGCAAACATGTTATGTTATAACCAATATAAACATGCGCTGCCCGTTGTCACTGGCAGAGCCATCCACTCCCTGCTTGCGATATTCGATGACAACTTCTACCCATGTCCCGCCCATCACAGGCTTGAGCCAACGCCTGCTGTCCATTGATGCCCTGAGGGGATTGGTAATCCTCCTGATGCTGTTGGATCACGTGCGCGAAACGTTCTTTTTGCACCGTCAGGTAACAGACCCGATGGACATCGAATCCACTGAGCCGGCGCTATTTTTCAGCCGCACACTTGCCCATTTGTGTGCGCCGGTTTTCATACTGCTCACCGGGCTTTCCGCTTACCTGTATGGCCAAAAACACCAGGGCAAGGGCGATGTGTCAGCCTTTTTATTCAAGCGCGGTCTGTTCCTTGTGCTGCTTGAGTTCACCCTGGTGAATTTCGCCTGGACTTTTCAGTTCCCGCCTACGGCAATCTACATGCAAGTGATCTGGGCCATTGGCATCTGCATGATTGCCCTGGCCGGACTGGTTTGGTTACCCAGGCCCATGCTGTGCTGCCTGGGCCTGGTGATCGTGGCCGGGCACAACCTGCTGGATAATGTTCACTTCGCGGCAGGCTCGCCCATGCATATACCTTGGGCGATTCTGCATGATCGCGGCTGGATCGATTTCTCCGACAGCTTGCGTCTGCGCACCTCTTATCCGGTGCTTCCCTGGATCGGTGTGATTGCCCTTGGATACAGTATCGGCCCCTGGTTTGCCGGCCAGGTCTTGGCCGCGCAGCGTCAACGTAATCTGCTGCTTGCCGGGGCCGGGGCATTGGTCGGATTTGTCGCGCTGCGAGCCATCAATGGTTATGGCGAGGCGCATTGGGTCGCCCATGAAGGCATCACGCAAACCCTCATGAGCTTCTTCAACATTACAAAATACCCACCTTCCCTGCTGTTTCTTTCACTGACGCTGGGAGTGGGGCTGTTACTGCTACGTGCCCTGGAACGGGCCCGACAACGCAAGTGGGTCAATGCATTGGCCGTCTTTGGTGCGGCGCCGATGTTCTTCTACTTGCTTCACCTTTACGTACTCAAGGCGCTGTATCTGGTCGGCGTGGCGCTGTTCGGATTGAACCAGGGAGTTTTTTTCGGTTTCGACAGCATTTGGGCTGTGTGGCTGACGGCGGTGTTCTTGGCTCTATCCCTGTATTTACCCGTGCGTTGGTTCGCGGCATTGAAGGCACGCCGTCGCGATATCGGATGGCTCAAATACTTCTGAACAGGATATTTGCTCAATGAAGGGGTCCCTGGAGAGCCCCTTTTTCAAGATGTCCCGTCCTGAAACCCTTAATCAAAGCGGAATGAGGCGCCGTAAGCCGAATCCGGTAAATGGCTAGCGCCATCTTCCCGTAACCGCGAACGGAAAGTACCGCTCTGTGGCCGGGTGCGATACAAACCACGCTTTTGCAGTTCAGGAATGATCAGCTCAACGAAGTCCTCAAGGCTGCCCGGGCTGATCAGCGGGTTGAGCATGTAGCCGCTGGTGCCGGAAATACGGGCGTGCTCTTCGATCCGGTCGGCCACTTGTTGCGGCGTTCCCACCAGAATCAGGTCACTGCCCCGGGTGACGTTGGCAAAGCGCTGTTTGACATCGCCGGCGGTCAATGGCTTGCCACTGCCATCGGGACGCATCACATAAGAGGTCATGCCTTCGGTGTGAGTGGACAACGCATCGCTGTCCGCGTAGCGGCTGATGTCGATACCGGTGTCCCCGGCATAACTCACCAGTTGCGCCTGCAAGTGATAGTTGCTTTGCAGCTCGTCATATTTGCGCTGGGCTTCGATCTCGGTCCTGGCCGTGACGATGCGCAGCACCGTCAGCGACTTCACATCCTCGGCGTGACGCCCCCGTGCCCTGGCCTGCGTCCATATATCTTCCAGTCCCTGGCGAATCTCCAGCGGGTTGGACTTGGCGATGAAAATCAGTTCGGCGTGCTTGGCCGCAAACTCGCGACCACGGCCTGACCAACCGGCCTGGATCAGCAAAGGTGTACGTTGCGGTGACGGGGACGTCAAATGCGGCCCGGCCACCCGGTAATGCTCGCCAACATGGTTGATCGGTCGCACGCGATCGCCCCTGGCATAGACCTGGCGAGACTTGTCGGCCACCACGGCATCGGTTGCCCAACTGCCTTCCCAGAGCTTGTAGACCACATCGAGAAATTCATCCGCGCGCTCATAGCGATCATCGTGCCTGATCATCTGCTCCAGGCCGAAGTTGCGAGCGGCGCTGGTCAGGTAGGAGGTGACGATGTTCCACCCGACCCGGCCATTGGTCAGGTGATCCAGCGTGCTGAAGCGCCGGGCATGGGTGAAAGGATGCTCGTAACTGGTAGTGACAGTGACGCCGAAGGCGAGGTTTTCCGTCACGGCGGCCAATGCCGGGATGATCATCAACGGATCGTTGGCCGGTGCTTCCACCGCCCACTTCATGGCCGCGTCGGCATTGCCGCCAAACACATCGTAGAAGCCCAGCACATCACCAAAGAACAGCATGTCGAGATGAGCCTGGTCGGCGATGCGTGCCAGATTCGACCAGTAGCCCAGGGAATTGATGGTCAGTCGTTCATCAGCCGGGTGCGTCCAGAGGCTCGGCGCGCCGCCACAGCCAACACTGGCTTGCTCGTATAACGCAAACAACAGAGGTTTCGGATCGGACATCGTAGTACCTGTAAAAAGTCATTAAACGGACGGGTCAGCGCTGATGCTTGAAACCCTTGCCGTAGTGGCGTTCAAGACGGTTCTGAATCAACTCCAGCCCAATGGACAGGAGCCAATAGATAACGGCTGCGGTGGTGAGCATTTCGATGTAGCGGTAGGACGAGCGACCGTACGACTGCGCCAGGAACATCACTTCCCAGACCCCCATCACCGATATCAACGAAGAGTCCTTGAGCATTGAAATGAACTGGCTGGTTGTCGGGGGAATGATCGTGCGCATGGCTTGCGGCAGGACGACGTGCAGGAATGTTGCCGCCGGCTTCAGCCCCAGGGCCATCGCCGCTTCGCGCTGCCCGGGTGCGACAGCCATGATGCCGGCACGAAAAATCTCGCTGAGGTAGGCACCATAATTGAGCGACAGCGCAATGATCCCCGCGCTGATGGCGCCCGGAACCACACCCAACTGCGGCAGCCCCAGGTAGATCAGCAGGATCTGGATCAGCAGCGGAGTACCGCGAAAAAAGGACGCATAGAAACTGGCAATGCCGAAAGCCACTGCACTGCGAGACAGGCGTGCCAGTGCCGTCACGAAGCCAAGGAGCAATGAAAACCAGATCGAGCAGAAGCACAAGAACAGTGTCAGCGCGGCGCCCTGCAAGAAACCGTCAGGCCCCAAATGCAGGCCGACCAGGTTGGGCAGCTTCTGCACAATGATCGAGAACTTCAGATCGAAGCTCATGAAAAACATGACGCACAGGGCAAACAGCACTGCCCAGGTCAAATACAGGCGAGTGCGAAAACCAGGTAGCGGGCTGAAACGACGCGTCTGGGTCTCGGGGGCGACAGTCGCCTTGGCCGGGTGTGGATTGAGGGCTGTCATTGGCTGATATCGGCACCGATCCACTTCTGTGAAATCTTGCTTAATGTGCCGTCGGCCTTGAGCTGGGTGACGACCTCAGTGACTTTGGCATTCCATTGCGGATCGCCCTTTTCGATCGCTACCACGTTGGGTTCCGCATACAGCGTGTCGCCGGCAATTTTGAAGCGAGGATCCTGGGCGATGCGTTCGCGAGCGGTGATGAGGTTGGTGACCATGGCATCCAGGCGCACGCCCGTACCCAGGGCCAGATCCTGGAAGGCTACCGTTTCGTTGTCGTACGGCGCGACCTGGACGCTTTCGAATGGATAGCTCAACGGCTTGTCCTCGGCGCCCTCGATCACCAGATCCTTGTTCAGATAGGCTTCATAGGTCGACGCACTGATCACACCGACTTTTTTACCTGACAGATCCTTGCCCGTGGCAATGTTCTTGTCTTTGGCATTCACCACGATCACGGCCGGTGACTGGTAATACTCGACCGGGAAGTCGAACACTTCGGCCCGTGCCTTGCTCGGGGTCATCGAGCAGACGCAGATGTCATAGCGTCCGTTCCAGTGTCCGGCAGCGATGACATCCCAGGACGGTGTCTGCAGCTTGAGCTTCACCCCTAACCGTTGCGCAACGGCCTTGGCGACATCCACGTCAAACCCGTCCAGTTGGTTCTGTTCATTGAGAAAGGAAAATGGCGGATAGCTTTCCATCAGAACGCCGGTCAGCTCCCCGCTGCCGGTTACGCGATCCAGGGTGGCGCCCGCGAACGCCGTCGAGCAGGTAGCCAGTAATGCCAAGCCAAAAGGTAAAAGCGCCTTAGTGTTCACAGACAAGTGCTCCAATCGATTCAAAATACTGAATAGATTAAAACGCACTATAAAAATACTTTGTACTTCCTTTATGGAATATAAGACTGCGTTCAAGCTATATTGGATCGAGCGGTTCAGGCGCTTGTATCGCTGACCCTTGGTGGCAAGCAACACCCCGACCGATCCGCTCGGGGCGTTGCTCTTTCTTCAGCGATAGCAATCGAGCAGGCGTGCGGCGACTTCCTTCAATTGCGCGTCGGCCAGACGGTTGATCCCGGCAGCACGCTTGCGCCCTCCCCCCGTTGGAAACTGCCGGCAGAAGGCATCCGCCGCCAGCCCGGCCTCTTCCGGTACCCGCAGGCTGAACGCCCAGTCACCGTCCGCCCTGGCGCTGAGCAAGCCGATCGCCTTGCGCGGTGCACCGGCCGCCAGCTGGTTGGCCAACACGCCACTGACCCTTCGCGCCCAGGGTTGCTCGGGCAGGCGATACAGCCGCGCGCCCCGGCCTTCGTGCCAGGGTTCAAGGCCTGCGGCAGCAGCCATGTCGGCGGCGTGGCCGATGCGCAGGGTGGTGAAGCTTGTGCTGTGGCGGATGAAATCCAGCGGGTCGTGGTAAGGCAGCAGCTCGGCGGCCAGCGCCAGCGGCTCGAAGTGCAGGTCCGACAGACTGTCGCCATAGGCGTTGTAGTTGAGCAGCAGGCCTAGCTCCTCCAGGGCCTGCAACTCATCGTTGGCCAGGCCATGCTGCTTCGCCAGCGCCCGCGCCGGCCCGGCCAGGCCGTCACCAAAGGCGGCGGCCACCGCCCAACGGTGATGACGCCCGTCCAGCCAGGTGTTGACCAGCAGGCTGGTGCACACCTGGGCGACCGTGTCGATGAAGGACTCAAATGCCGGGTGCCGAGGCAGTTCGCCGGCAAAGTGGTGGTCGAAGTAGCGTACCCGGACGCCGGCGTCGAGCAGGCGCCGGGTGGCCTCGCGGTTCTGCTCGTGGGCCACGTCCAGCACCGTGACCCGCTCGCCGGGTCCGGCCTGGACTCGGCGCAACAGTTCGATGTCGCGCTTGACCCCGCTGACCAGGTGCACCTGCGGACCCAGTTCTCCCGCCAGGCGCAACTGCTGCAGGGCGCACAGACCGTCGGCATCGCCGTTGAAGGCGCAGTGATCGATTGTGTTCATCTGCCGTCCTCCTCAGTGCATGACTTCGCCGCCGTTGGCATCGAGCTGCGCGCCATTGATCGCACTGGCGTAGTCCGATGCCAGAAACAACGCAGCGCGGGCGCACTCCTCGTCGCTGCGCATGCGACCGCCAGGGATGCCGGCACTGAACTCGACGCGCACCTGTTCTTCGCTGACACCCCGGGCGGCAGCCGTTTGTCGTACCAGGGCCTGCACCGGCTCGCCCCACATCCAGCCACAGGCCAGGGCGTTGACCCGCAGACCATGGGCCGCCTGCTCACTGGCCAGGTAGCGCACGCTGGCCGCCAGGGCGCTTTTCGACGCGGCATAGGCCGCCCCACCCTGATACGGCTTGCGCACCCCCAAGGTGTTGATCATCACAATCGCCCCCGCACCCTGCGCGCGCATGGGCGCCAGCACCGCGCGGCTCATGTTCAGCGAGCCCAGCAGGTTGACCTCCAGCGCCTCGCGAAGCGGGTCGTTGTCTGCCTCGTCCACCGCCTGGAATCCGCCATGGGAAAAGGCGCTGTTGATCAACGCATCGATACGGCCGAATTGCTCGAGGGTGGCTTCGGCGAAACGCTTGCAGGCCTGCACATCGGTGATGTCGGTGGCCACGCACAGCACTTGGCAATGCCCGGCGACCGCCTTGATGCGTTGTTGCGCCTCAAGCAGGCGGCTCATGTCGCGGGCGCCGATGGCCACGGCCCGCGCCCCTTCCCGTGCGGCCTCCAGGGCCAGTTTGATACCCAGCCCGGGGCCAACGCCCGAGACCATCACGACTTTGTCTTTAAGCAGCATGGGATGAATCCTCTTATTGTTTTGGACAGGCTCAGGCACCCAGATGCCGGGCGCGGTACTCGGCGTAGTCACGTTGCAGCAGCATGTCGCTGAGGCCGAACTGGTCAGGGCTGTAGTGATGGGCAACGCGTTTTTCCCGGCCGTTGGCGGACAACCATTGGTCCATGGCCGCCCGGACCTTTGGCGTGCATTCAAGGCCGGCGAAGCGATAGATGCGTTCGACCACTGCCTGGGGCGCGGCCAGGGTGTCTTCGAACTGCACATCGAGAAAGCGCTCGGCCGGCATGCGTTCGCGCACCGCCATGGCATGGCGCAAGGCCCGCGCCATGCGCCGGTTCCACTGCTCGCCGACGGCGATGGCATCGGCCTGGTCGCTGTACAGCTGCCACAGGGTATGGATGAAGCTGGCCAGCGAGGGAATGGTCCTGGCCGGTTCGCGATGAGTGAGCACCACCTGCGCCCCGGGGAACACGTCGAACAACAACTCCAGGGTATGCAGGTGCTGCGGGCTCTTGAGCAACCAACGCCGGCCGGGGGCGATGCCACGGCGTGCCTGCTGCCATTGCAGGAACTGCAAGGTGCGCTTGAGGTAACGGTAGACTTGGGTCTGGTCCTGACGGTCGAGCCAGGCGGTGTAGCTGGGGACGTTGACGTAGGAGTCCATGGCGCAGAGGAACGAGTGCTCCATCAACATGAACTCTTCGTCGGGCTGCTCGGCGTCCAGTGGGTGGATGGCCAGCAACTGCGGAAGGAACTCGATCATCGCCGCCACTTCAGCGCGCGCCAGGCCCAGGCGCTGCAACGGTTGCTCCAGGGTCTCCCCGCTCAGTGGTGCCGGGTAGCGGGTTTCCCACCACTGTGCCTTGCTGAACTGCGGGTCCACCGCCAGGGTGCGTTGCAGCAATGTGGTGCCGGTGCGTGGCAGGCCGACGATCACCAACGGATCGTTGATTTGCAGTTCGAGGATTTCCGGGAAGCGTCGACAATGGTCTTCGATCACCAGACGGTTCACCAGTTGCGCCAGCAGTTTCTCGCGCAACAGTGCACGCCCCCGGGACGACAACCGTGCTTCTTTTTCCAGAGCGTCAGCCAGCACCACCAGGCCCTGGCGAAAATCACCCGGGCCGAAATCCTCAAGGCCACCTGCGCGAGCGCTGGCTTCGGCCAGCAGCAGCTCCGGAGAAAAATCGTTGCCGCTCATAGTGCCAGCTCCTTGAGGTCATTGAGTTTGACCACGCGGGTGGTCGGGTGAACCGGTTGCGTGGCGCCGACCCAGCGCAGGCACAGGGTGCCGTGGGGATGGCCGGCGGTTTCCAGCCAGTTGGCCAGGCCCGGGTCACGGTGGCTGAGGACCATGCGCAGGCTGCCGTCCGCCGCAAGCTGTGCCGAGTGCTTGTTCAGGCAGATGCGGTGGTAGCGGTAGTCGAGCGACTCCATCCAGTAGTTGTTGATCTGCAGGTTCCAGAAGTCGCAGGCCGGCACCTGGTCGACCTCGATCAGCAGCGCTTCGTCGTCGGCCAGCGCCCAGCAGGAGTGGTAATAGAAGATGTTGGGGTCGCCGCCCACGGCCTGGCACAGCGCCTGGTCGGCGGGCGGCAACCGGTTGCTGTGCTGCTGGTAACCCTGGGCCCAGTCGGCGAACAGGCGCGCGGTGTTCTCGACGAAACTGCCGACCCGCTGCAGGCTTAGCTGCAGGCCCGCGGCATCCAGCGGCGCGGGTGCCTGGCTGGCCTGCAGGCGTTCGATACGCAGTTGCGCCGGCTGCTCGCTGCTGCGATCGAGAAAGGTCTGGCGCACGATCAGCGCATTGCTCTGCGGCTCAAGGGGCAGCCAGTTGCCGCTGGCCGGCGGGCGCTGGCTGAGGATGATTTCGAAATTGCCCTCGGCATCCAGTTGCAGTTGCCCGGCGTCGATAAAGCCGGTCTGGATCATCTTGCCGTCCGTCTCGTAACCGCCCTTCTGCGAACCGAAGCTCAGGTAGGCGACACTGCCGCGCTGGCCGCTGACCCGGTATTCGTGCTCGCCGTTCAGGCGCGCATAGCGGTACAGGTTGTCGGGGTTGTCGGCGCCGATCTTGGCGGTTTCATGGGAAGGGGTGATGAACCCGGGGAAGTCGGGGTCGGCGAATTCCAGGTGCATCTCCAGGGCGATGCGCAGCAAGCGGGTGAGGTAGCGAAAGCCTTCGGCGCGGGTCTGCTCGTCGGCCGGGGCTTCGGCACGCAGTATCTGTTCGCCACTGCGGCGCAACTGCTCGCAAAACCGGGTCCAGGTCTCACCGCTGATGACCTCCTGTTGGGGGGTGTCTGTAGCCATGTCAGTCTCCTCTGCCGGCGGAGGGCCCGCCGCTGTAGACGACCTTAGGGAGAAGCGCGGCAACGGTTCTTCGTCCATGCGGACTAAACGCCCGATCTAGTCCGGGCGGACGAGGAGCCGACGGGTACAAGCGGTGAGGATCGCGCCTGAGCCCAGGGCTCACTGGCGCCACCGTCCGTGGCGCGCAGTCATCCTCACAGGAGCCACCCATGAGCGCAGAAAAAAACCTGGTCCGTTCGCTGACCGTGGACATCGCCGCCCCGGCCGAACTGGTCTGGGCAATCCTCATCGACCTGCCCGCCTACCCGCAGTGGAACCCCTACACGGTCAAGGTCGAGTCGAGCCTGGTGCTCGGCGAGCCGGTCAACCTGTTCCTGCCCAATCCGGGGCGCCCGGGTGAACTGCTGCACGTGATCGAGTACCTGGCGGACTTCGAGCCCCACCGGCTGCTCGCCTGGGAGATGTATGCCAACGCCGGCAATCCCGACGCGGCCCGTCGCGAGCAACACATCGAGCACACCGGCGCGGCCAGTTGCCGCTACCACACCACCGACCAGTTCCTCGGCGCCACCGCCGACCAGGTCATGACCGACCATGGCGCTTGGGTCAAGCAAGGGTTCGATGCCGTTGCCCATGCCCTCAAGGTCCGTGCCGAGACGCTGTACGCGTCCGTCGCGTGATCTTCAACCGCCGGCGCTTCTTCGTCCGAGCAGACGAAGAGGCACCGGCGGTGCTTTACCTACCGTGGTGTTCAGCCGGCACCCATCCCGGCAGAACACGAGGAGGTATCCGATGTTGACTCATCTGCAATGGCTGGAAGCGGAAAGCATCCAGATCATCCGCGAAGTGGTGGCCGAGTGTGAGAACCCGGTGATGCTCTACTCCATCGGCAAGGACAGCGCGGTCATGCTGCACCTGACGATGAAAGCCTTCGCCCCGGGCAAGCCGCCCTTCCCCCTGCTGCACGTGGACACCACCTGGAAGTTTCGCGAAATGATCGCCTTTCGCGACCAGACCGCCGAACGCCTGGGCCTGGAACTGCTGGTGCACATCAACCCCGAAGGCGTGGAAAAGGCCATCGATCCCTTCATCCACGGCTCGGCCGTGCACACCGATGTGTGGAAGACCCAGGGCCTGAAGCAGGCCCTGGACCACTACGGTTTCGATGCCGCGTTCGGCGGTGCCCGGCGCGACGAAGAAAAGTCGCGGGCCAAGGAGCGGGTGTTTTCCCTGCGCTCCGAGCAGCACCGCTGGGACCCCAAGCAGCAACGCCCGGAGCTCTGGCGCCTGTACAACACCCGCAAGCGCAAAGGTGAAAGCCTGCGGGTGTTCCCCCTGTCGAACTGGACCGAGCTGGATATCTGGCAATACATCTACCTGGAACAGATCCCCATCGTGCCTTTGTACTTCGCCAAGGAGCGCCCGGTGGTGCGCCGTGACGGCACGCTGATCATGGTCGACGACGAGCGCTTGCCGCTGCTGCCGGGAGAAACCCCGGAACTGCGCAAGGTGCGCTTCCGCACCCTGGGCTGCTACCCGTTGACCGGCGCCATCGACAGTGACGCCGACAACCTGCCGGCGATCATCAGCGAAATGCTGGTCAGCCGCACCTCGGAACGCCAGGGCCGCCTGATCGACAGCGATTCGGCGGGCTCCATGGAGAAGAAGAAACAAGAGGGGTATTTCTGATGAACGCGATCACCGATGCACGCAATGGCGACCTGACGCCCTACCTGCAACAACAGCAGAACAAGCAACTGCTGCGCTTCATCACCTGTGGCAGTGTCGACGACGGCAAGAGCACCCTGATCGGCCGCCTGCTGTATGAATCCAAGGTGCTGTTCGAGGACCAGTTGGGCCAGCTCGAAGCCGACTCGAAAAAGCTCGGTACCCAGGGTGACGAACTGGATTTCGCCCTGCTGGTGGACGGCCTGAGCGCCGAGCGCGAGCAAGGCATCACCATCGATGTGGCTTACCGTTTTTTTGCCACCGACAAGCGCAAGTTCATCGTCGCCGACACACCCGGCCACGAACAGTACACCCGCAACATGGTCACCGGCGCGTCCACCGCCGACCTGGCGGTGATCCTCATCGACGCCCGCCAGGGCTTGCTGACCCAGACCCGCCGACACAGTTACCTGGTGTCGCTGCTGGGTATTCGCAAGGTGGTGGTGGCGATCAACAAGCTCGACTTGGTGGACTATTCCCAGGCATTGTTCGAGCGCATCGAAGCCGAGTATCGCGCCTTCGCCGCGCAGATCGGCCTGCTGGATATCCAGTGCATCCCGCTGTCGGCACTGCGCGGTGACAACATGCTCCAGGCCAGCCCCAACACGCCCTGGTACCAGGGCCCGAGTCTGCTCGCCTACCTTGAAGACGTACCGCTGGAGCAGGACCGGCAGAGCAATGCGGCGTTCCGTTTGCCGGTGCAGTGGGTGAACCGGCCGAACCTGGATTTTCGTGGCTATTGCGGCAACGTCGTGGCCGGCAGCGTGAGCGTCGGCGAGCGTATCCGCGTGCTGCCCTCGGGCCAGCAGAGCGAGATCACCGGTATCCTGGGCAGCGCCGGGGAGCAGCAGCAAGCCCTGTGCGGCCAGGCCGTGACCCTGACCCTCAAGGACGAGATCGACATCAGCCGCGGCGATGTGATCGCCCTGGCCGACGCCCCGCCGGCGGTGGCCGACCAGTTCGAAGCGACCCTGGTCTGGATGGACGAACAGCCCCTGTTGCCGGGCCGCCCGTACCTGATGAAAATCGGTTACCGCACCGTTGGCATGAGCTGCGCCAACCTCAAGCACCGGGTCGATGTGAACAGCCTCGAGCATCTGGCGGCCAAGACCCTGGAACTGAATGGCATTGGCGTGTGCAACCTGCACCTGGACCGGCCGATCGCCTTCGATGCCTATGCCGACAACCGCGACACCGGAGGCTTTATCGTCATCGACCGCCTGAGTAATCGCACGGTCGGCGCCGGCATGCTGCACTTCGCCTTGCGCCGTGCGCAGAACGTGCACTGGCAGGCCATCGACGTCAACCGCGAGGCCCACGCCGCGCTCAAGGGCCAATCGCCGCGAGTGCTGTGGTTTACCGGTTTGTCCGGCGCGGGCAAGTCGACCATCGCCAACCTGGTCGAACGCAAGCTGCATGCCCTGGGCCGGCACACCTACCTGCTCGACGGTGATAACGTGCGCCACGGTCTGAACCGCGACCTGGGTTTTACCGAAGCCGACCGGGTGGAAAACATCCGACGGGTTTCGGAGGTGGCCAGGCTGATGCTCGATGCCGGGCTGATCACCCTGGTCTCGTTCATCTCGCCGTTCCGTGCCGAGCGTGACATGGCCCGCAGTCTGGCAGGCGACGGCAACTTCCTCGAGATCTTCATCGATGCGCCGCTGGCCCTGGCCGAGCAGCGCGACCCCAAGGGCCTGTACCTCAAGGCCCGGCGCGGTGAGCTGAAAAACTTCACTGGCATCGACTCACCCTACGAGCCGCCGGTGGCGCCGGACATCCACATCGACACCCAGTTCGAGTCCGCCGAGGCCGCCGCCGAACGCATCGTCGAAGCCCTGCTGGCGCTGTAACGGCTGCCGGGCGCAGCCTGCCCCTTGGGCATGCGCTGCGCCCCTAGGCCAAACGGACGATTTTGCTGTCGTAACCCCGGTCGATACTCGCCCATGACAACACGCAGCCAAAGAGGCGCGCATGACCCTGCCCTTTTCCACCTGCCCGGACCTGCACGCCAGCATCGACATCCCCTCTGCCGAGCTCAGCAGCCTGCTCGGGCTGGTCTACCACGGCACGCTGGAGCCAACGCCCTGGGCCAGTTTGCTCGAAGCCCTGCGCCAGCGCTTCGCCGTCAGCTTCTTCACCCTGGTGCTGCGCAACCCCGACCATGAACGCCCCGGGCTGATCGTCAATGCCTCGGTGCATGGCGCGCTGTTGCCCGGCGAGCCCTCCTACAGCGAGCACTTCTATTCGATCTGCCCGTTCCTCGACTGGCCCGCGGACCAGGTGGCCAGTGCCGACCAGGTGCTGGGCACAGAGGCCTGGCTGGCCCATGATTTCTACCGCAACTACCTGCAGCCCCTGGACCTGCGCGATGTGCTGGTGGCCAACATGCGCACCGCCGCCGGCATGCACTGCGCGCTGTTCGCCTGCCGCGACCACGCCAGCGAAGCCTTCACCCCGGCGCAGCTCAACCTGATCCGCCTGTTGTTGCCGCACCTGCAACAAGCGGTGGACCTGCACTCGGCGGTGGATCAACTGGATGCCGAACGCCAGCTCTACGCGGCCACCATCGACCGCCTGATGGTGGGCACGGCCATCCTCGACGAGAACGGCCGGATGATGCGCTGCAACCGTGCCGCCCAGCGCCTGTTCGACAGCCATGACGGCCTGGAGTGCAAGCACGACAAGCTCTGTGCCTTCGCCAACCATGAGAACCGCACACTGCAGCAGGCCATCCAGGCGGTGCTGAAACAGCGCCCGCGGGGCCTCGACGACCTGCAAGTCCTGACCCTGTCGCGGCCCAGCGGCGAGATGCCGCTGAACTTGCTGCTGCGCCCGATTGCCATGAACTACCAGACCCACAACAGCGCCCGACGCCCCGCAGTGGTGGTATTCATCCGCGATCCCGCCGACTCGCCCCAAGCCTCCCGAGACCTGCTGCGCAGCCTGTTTCAGCTGACCCGCACGGAAACCGAAGTGGCCATGCTGGTCATGGACGGCCAGACCCTCGACGAGACGGCCGAGGCACTCGGAGTTTCGCGCAACACCGTGCGCGCCCACCTGCGCGGAGTGTTCGCCAAGACCGGCGCCACGCGCCAGGCGCAACTGGTCAAGACCTTGCTCAATAGCGTGGCGTCGTTGGGATAGCGGTCATATCGCAGCCGTATCAACCCGTTGCACCGAAAGCCGCGCTGACGGGTGAAAATGGCGACATGCGCTCCGTCCCGGACTGTATAGACAGAAGACTGGACGGCCTAGGGGAATTGGTTAATCCGATTGCGACTAAGCCATAGTGCTTATGGTGATTAGCCTTGGTGGAAAGTTGCGTCACAGCAGCAATACTCCGTTCTGCTGCGAAAACCATTCGCAGAATGGCGTGGGGCGATAAGTCATGAACTCTAGCGTCTGCGAAGCGAAAGAATCTCGATTTTCGTTAATCAAGCGATGTCTCCACCAGCCGCTATTGCACTTTCTGATCGCAGGCTTTGCACTCTTTGTGTTGTACGGAGGTTTACACCGTTCAACCCTTGATCAAGATCCGCAACGCATCGAAATCACCCCCGAAGTTGTTCAGCGGATCGCGATTTCCTGGCTGGCACGATGGCAACGACCCGCATCGGAGCAACAGTTGCAGGGCCTGATTGAGGAATATGTGAAAGAGGAAATCCTCTATCGCGAAGCGCTGAAACTTGGCCTGGATAAAGATGACACTATTATTCGCCGCCGACTGGCGCAAAAAATGGACTTCCTCGCCGAGGATGTAGCGTCACTTCGCGAACCGGCACCCGGTGTACTTGAGGCCTGGTATATCCAGCATCAGGACCAATATGCCCCGCCGCCACTTTTGACCTTCCATCATTTGTTTTTCGCCTTCGACAAACGTGGCGCGGATGCGCAAGCGCAGGCTCAGTCCGCACTCAGTGGGCTATCTGACAAGAACAGTGGTGAAGGCGATGCCTTCATGTTCAAAAACGCCTATACAGAACAATCCCGGGATCAGGTGGCGCGGGTCTTTGGTTCAACGTTCGCCACTTCATTGTTCAAACAAACGCCGGGGGGGTGGGCGGGGCCTGTGGAGTCGGGTTTTGGCTGGCATCTGGTGTGGATTGATGCACTGACCAAATCACCTCCTCCGCCCTTCGAAACCGTGGCCCGGCAGGTCAAGTCCGATTGGTTGTCCGAACAGCGCAGTGCATCGAAACGCGCGAGTTTCGATGCACTGAAAGCACGCTATGAGGTCGTAGTGATGATGCCTGCTTCTTCCGGTGCGATTGCCGCCACACAGACGCAGCGGTCGCGATGAGGCGCGCAGTCTGGCTGATGTTGGTGCTCTGGCTCATGGGGCTGCCGGCCATGGCCCATGAGTCGCGCCCTGCTTACCTGGAACTCAACGAAACGGCCGTCGGGCGCTATGACGCATTGTGGCGCACGCCGCTGCTTTCAGGCATGCGATTGCCGATTGCGCTCCGGTTTGCCGAAGGTATTCGTACTGTCGTTGAGCCCGTGGAAAGCGAACTGAACGATTCACTGATCGAGCGTCGCGTCATTGATGCCGGTCCCGCAGGGCTGGTCGGGCAACGTATTGAATTCATCGGTCTGCAAGCGAGCATCACCGATGTGCTGGTGCGTGTCTCGCGCCTGGATGGCAGCCTGACGACCACCCTCGTCCACCCTGCGCAACCCTGGATAGAGATCGCTGCCACGCCGGGAGCGTTTTCGGTGGCCGGTGCATTTCTGGTCCATGGCATCCAGCACATCCTGGGAGGCTTCGATCACCTGCTGTTCGTCTTCGGTCTCCTGTTGCTGGTGAGTAATGGCTGGATGCTGGTGAAGACCATCACCGCATTCACCCTCGCCCATTCCGTCACTCTGGCACTCGCTACACTGGGTGCGGTGCGGCTGCCCGGCCCTCCTGTGGAAGCGACGATCGCGCTGAGCATTCTGTTGCTGGCAGTGGAAATCGCCCGCAAGAACCGTGACGAAACCAGTTTCACACTCCAGTGGCCATGGGTGGTGGCGTTCTGTTTTGGCTTGTTGCATGGCTTCGGTTTTGCCGGTGCGCTGGCGCAAATCGGATTGCCGCAGCGCGACCTGCCGCTGGCGCTGTTCACCTTCAATGTCGGCGTCGAGATCGGCCAGTTGATGTTCGTCGCCGTCGTGTTGAGCCTGCGCGAACTGCTGCTGCGTTGTCGATTGCCACAGCCTGCAGTCCTGTATGCCCGACCAATTGCTTCTTACGGGTTGGGCACGCTGGCTGCCTTCTGGTTTTTCGAAAGAGTCTCGAGTTTCCTGTCCTGAGTTGCACCCT
Organism: Pseudomonas monachiensis; assembly: GCF_047345015.1. Taxonomy (NCBI): domain Bacteria; kingdom Pseudomonadati; phylum Pseudomonadota; class Gammaproteobacteria; order Pseudomonadales; family Pseudomonadaceae; genus Pseudomonas; species Pseudomonas monachiensis. Next base: position 2,466,788 of record NZ_CP178857.1, on the reverse strand, counting down.
GTCATTGCCGTATTCCGGAGACGTGGAATATGAAAAACCCTACACACTTCACCGCACCAACACTGCTCGGTTGCGCCGTGTTTACTGTCAGCACGCTGGCATTGGCAGAGGGCAACCCGGATCGCGAGGTTTACTTTGGCCAGACGCACTCGCACAGCTCCTGGTCAATTGATGCCTACCTGATCGGCAACCACCAGGTCGATCCCGAGCAGACGTACCAATTCTCACTGGGGATGCCGATCAAGCATCCAATGGGGTTTGAAGTACAACTCAAGGGTCGCCCGCTGGATTTCCATGGCGTGACCGACCACTCGGAATACGTGGGCGTAATCGCCCTGGCCAACGATCCGAAGTCAGACTTCAGCAAGCAGCCCATCGCGCAAAAGCTGATTGTCAAAACCCCGGAAGATTTCAACCGGGTGTTCAAATGGATCGCCGGCAGCTTGAGCCACCCGATCAAGGAGCTGATCGATCCGAAGGTCGCCGGCAATATCTGGCAGCAGAGCATCGCCATCGCCGACAAGTACTACAAGCCCGGCAAGTTCACCACGTTTGTCGCCTATGAATGGACCTCGGCCCCCAACAATCAAAACATGCACCGCAATGTGTTTTTTCGCGACTCGAAGAAGGTGCCGGACCTGCCCTTCACAGCCCTCGATTCGGACAAACCGGAGGATTTGTGGGGCTGGATGGACGATCAACGCAAAAAAGGCAACGAGGTGCTGGCGATCTCCCACAACGCCAATCTCAGCAACGGCCTGATGTTCCCAGTGGACGTAGATGACCGTGGCCGCCCCATCGATGCCGCCTGGGCCGAGACGCGGATGCGCAATGAATCCCTCACCGAAATTCACCAGGTAAAGGGCACCTCGGAAACCCACCCCGAACTGTCGCCGACAGACGAATTTGCCAATTATGAAATCATGAATTTCCTGCTCGGCATCGACAACAGCACGTCGAAAATCAATGGCAGTTACGTAAGGCAAGCCTGGCAAAACGGCATGGCTTTGCAGCAAGCCCGTGGATACAACCCCTACAAAATGGGCGTGGTCGGCGCCAGCGACTCGCACAATGGGGTGATTCCTTATTCCCAAAGCTACAACTTCGGCTCCCACGGCTTTACCGACAGCACCCCGGCGGCGCGTCTTTCCGGCAAACAGAACTCGGGGTTGATTGCCTTGCAAACCAGCACTTCCGGTCTGGCCGGTGTCTGGGCCGAAGAAAACACCCGCGAAGCGATCTTCGATGCCATGAAGCGCAAAGAAGTCTATGGCACCAGCGGCGTGCGCATCCCCGTGCGCATGTTTGGTGGCTGGGGCTTCGACAGCGGTTTGTGGAATGAAAAAGACTGGGTGCATGCGGCCTACGCCAAGGGCGTTCCCATGGGCGGCGACTTGCCGGCAAAACAGGGCAAACAGGCGCCGTCCTTCGTGGTGTGGGCGGTCAAGGATGTCGACGATGGCAACCTCGACCGAATCCAGATCATCAAGGGCTGGACCAAAAACGGCCAGACCTTCGAGAAGATCTACGACGTCGCCTGGTCCGGTGATCGCCAACCGGACCAGGCCACCGGCAAAATCCCACCGGTGGGTTCCACGGTCGATGTTTCCAAGGCGACTTACACCAATACCATTGGTGCCACCGAGCTGAAAAAAGTCTGGGTCGATCCGGATTTCGATCCGGCCCAGCACGCGTTCTACTACGCCCGCGTGCTCCAGATTCCGACCCCGCGCTGGAGCACCTATGACGCGGCCAAGTTGCAAGTGCCGCCACCGGCCGATGTCTCGGCCACCGTCCAGGAGCGTGCGTGGACTTCGCCGATCTGGTACACGCCGACCGTTGAGGACAGCAAGCTTGTCGCTGCTGGCAAAACCATCGACCAGCTGAAAAGCGAAGGCGCCAAAGCGCTCACTAACGAGCAGTTGCAAGCCTACGTGGTGGGTAAGACCATCAAGGTGCGCAATACCGTCACGGGCCAGACGTTCGAGATCGTCTATGGAACAGGAGGCCAACGCCTGGTCACCAGCGTCGATGGCAAGCCGCCTACGCAAGGGGAATACCTGAACCTGCTGCATGACGGCCAGTTTGGCGTGCCGGCCAAATATGAAATCAAGGACGGGCATCTGGTGACAACACTCGGCGGTACGCCCTTCGAGGCCACAGTATTCGAGCAAAACGGCAAATACATGGCGGTTCGCAGCAATGAGTTTGGCTATGTGAATTATGAAGTTGAGGAGGTCAAGTAGCGTCGGGGCTGGACGCCCCGTTGCAGCAAGATCAATACCCTCACGAACCGTTCATTAGCGGACAACACAGGCTGTCCGCCAGCCGAGGAAATCTCAAGCACACCAGGCCGGGTTCTCTATCAATAGCGCCATGCCCTGCCCGCCGCCAACACAGGCCGCGGCGACGCCGTAACGCAGATTGTGCTCACGCAGTTGTCGGGCCAGGGTCAGCACCAGACGCAAGCCGCTGGCGGCCAAGGGGTGGCCAAGCGCCAACGAACCGCCCTGGACGTTCAGACGCGAAGGGTCCAGTTCCAGTTCCTGAGCCACCGCCAGGACCTGGGCGGCCTGGGCTTCGTTGATTTCAAAGCGACCGATCTGCTCCAGGTTCAGGCCGCTGCGTTGCAACAGCAGGCGAATCGCCGGTGCCGGACCGATGCCCATGAACTCCGGCGCCACCCCGACCACCGCGCTGGCCCGCAGCAAGGCCAAGTGTGTATCCCGACAGGCCGAAGCGCGCCCGACCAGGGCAGCCGCCGCGCCATCAACCACCGCACAACTGTTGCCGGCGGTTTGCACCCCGTCTTCGTGCACGCTGCGCAACCGGGCCAACGCCGCGATGTCACCGGGTCGTGGGTGGCTGTCCTGACTCACCGTGGCGACACCGCGTGACAGGCGGATGCCCCGTGGCTGATAGCCTTGCAGTTCGAACACCTGATGCCCCACGGCAACGATCTCGGGTGCCAGCCACCCCGCTTGTTGTGCCGCAAACGCCTGCTGATGACTGGCACAGGCGTAGGCGTCCACCGCTTCGCGACTCAGCCCATAACGCCGCGCCAGGTTGTCGGCGGTGGTGATCATGTCCACCCCGGGGGCCGGGTCGTACAAGGCTTCCCAGAGAAAATCCTTGAACTGCACTTGCGCGCCAAGGCGGAAGCCACCTCGATGGGTATAGGCCGCAATCGGATTGCGCGACATCGATTCGGTGGCCACGCACAGAGCCAATTGCACGCCGTCATCCAATTGCCTGGCGGCCTGGCGCAGCAGTTCGAAACCGGTGGCGCAGATGCGCTGCACCCCCAGTGCCGGTACCGACTGCGCCACGCCGCTGTAGAGGCCAATGTGCCGTGGCAGCAGGTAGGCATCGAAGCTGGCCTGGGCCATGGAGCCCGCCAGCACGCTGTCGACCGCCAGCGGATCGACTTGCGCGCGCGCCAGTACTTCGCGCCCGACCTTGATGCCCAGGTCGATCGGCGACACCTCGGCCAACGCCCCGCCGAGGTCCACCCACGGCGTGCGCACCGCATCGAAAATCGCCGCATCGGTAAAGGCCGAGTACTGCCCGCCGGTGTTCAGGACTTCGCTCACGACTTCGCCCCGGCACGCAGGATGGCCGGATCGAGCCCGCGATACAGCGCCTCGACCTGCTCCGCGCGCCACTGCAATACCGCACGCTGATTGATCGAGCCCTTGTCGGTGATTTCACCCCGGTCGATAGACGCCGGCTCGTCGAGCAAGGCGATCCATTCCAGGCGACTGGCATTGCCCGTGGCGTCGCGATTGAGTCGCTGCAACCAGCCGGCAAACCATTCGCGCACCGGCGCGCTGGCCAACACCTCGGTGTCACTGGCACTGGCCGCCAACCCTGATAGCCGTCGACATTCGAACATCCGCGCAAACACCAACGCGCCCAGGCATTCGCGATCCGGCGCGGTCACCACCAGGTCCTGGACATAGGGCGAACCTTCGAGCACCGCACGACTGCGCAAGGGCCCGACGCTGACAAACACGCCGGATGACAATTTGAAATCTTCGGCGATACGCCCGTCGAACATCAGCCCCAATTGCGGATCACGCGGGTCGGCGAGCTTGAGCGCATCGCCGGAACAGTAGAAGCCCTGCGGGTCGAACGCATCGAGCGTCTGCTGCGGTGACCGCCAGTAGCCGGGCATGATGTGCGGCCCACGAAAGCGTCCTTCCAGCTTGCCGTCCACCGGCACCAGGCGCACCTCGCAACCGGGCGCCGGCAAGCCGACATAACCGGCCATGGACAACGGCCCGGTGGTGAAGGTGCAGGACGGTGAAGCCTCGGTCATGCCGAGCCCGGCCATCATGCGGATACGCTCGCCGCAGTGCTGTTCGCTGATCCGGTCGAGGCGGTCCCAGACGCTTTGCGACAGACCGGCCGCAGCAAAGAAAAACAGGCTGATGCGCTTGAAAAAGATCTCCCGCAACTCCGCGTCCTGCTCCAGTGCCGAGGCCAGTTCCTCCCAACCCTTGGGCACGGTCAGGTAGGCGGTGGGCGACACTTCCTTGAGGTTACGCAGGGTCTGCGCGAAACCCTGCGCCGTGGGCTTGCCGTCGTCCAGGTAAAAGCTGCCACCGTTGTAGAGCACGATGCCGACGTTATGGCTGCCGCCGAAGGTGTGATTCCATGGCAGCCAGTCCACCAGCACCGGCGGTTCTTCGCCGAACACCGGAAATGTCTGCAACAGCATCTGTTGGTTAGAGCACAGCATGCGCTGGGTGGTGATCACCGCCTTGGGCAGTTTGGTCGAGCCAGAGGTGAACAGGAACTTGGCGATGCTGTCCGGCCCCGTGCCGGCAAACGCGGCTTCGGCCTCGGCCCCGCCCGGCTGCTCAAGCAGGCTGGCAAAGCTGACCTGGTTACGCCCGGCGATTTGGCCACGGACGGTGATCAATGGCGTTTGGGCCGGCAGCACCGCCTCGATGGCGCGTTGGTAGGCCGCGGCGTCACTGACAAACACCAGGCCGGGCTGCAGCAGCTCGCAGACGTGACGCAGCTTGGCGAAATCCTGGGACAACAGCGAATAGGCCGGCGATACCGGGCAGTAGGGAATGCCCGCGTACAGGGCACCGAACGCCAGTTGCAAATGTTCGATGTCGTTGCCCGAAAGCAGCACCAACGGTTTCTCTGCGCACAGCCCGTAACTCAGTAAGCGCTGGGCAATGGCGCGAACGCTGTCGAGCATCTCGGCATAGCTGACCCGGCGCCACTCACCGTCGGCCTGGCGGGCGGCAATGAAAGTCTGCTCGGGACGCACCCGGGCCCAATGCACCAGACGGTCAAGCAGGCGCGGCGGATACTCGGCCAATGGCTCCAGGGAACGCATGTGCAATGCGCCCTGCCGCTCTGTCACCTCGACCGCGGCGCGACCGATGGACACGTGGCGGTAGCGCGGCGCGCCGGCCTCGGTGTGGGGTTGCGATCTGAATTCGGAACTCACGTGCTTGTTCTCCATCAAGGCACGCTACCACCAAGCCGCACGAATGGGCATGGTGGTAGCTGCAGCCTTTTTTATTGTTATTTCTGCGGTTCAGATCGGGTAATGCCGTGGTCCATGCTGCAAGGTGACCCAGCGCAACTGAGTGAAATGCTCGATGGATGCCTTGCCGCCAAAGCTGCCGTAGCCGCTGGACTTGACCCCGCCGAAGGGCATTTGCGCTTCGTCGTGCACGGTCGGGCCATTGATATGGCAGATGCCCGACTCGACCCGTTGGGCCAGCGCCAGGGCACGCCCGGTATCACGGCTGAAGATCGCCGCCGACAACCCGAACTCGGAATCGTTGGCCAGACGCAACAACGCTTCATCGCCATCACCACGCAACAACACCGCTACCGGGCCGAAGGACTCTTCGCGGTACAGGCGCATGCTCTCGTTGACACCATCGAGCAGGGTCGGCTGCAAAATGCTGCCTTCCAGTTGCCCGCCAATCACCAGCCGCGCGCCCTTGGCGACGGCATCATCGATCAGCGACTTGATGCGCGTGCCGGCACTGGCATCGACCAGCGAACCGAGCACTGAATCCGTCGCCGCAGGATCACCGGCGCGCAAGGTCTCGACCTTGGCCGCCAGTTTGGCGACGAAGGCATCGGCAACCTTGGCATCGACGATCAGCCGTTCAGTGGACATGCAGATCTGGCCCTGATTGAAATACGCGCCAAAGGCTGCCGCCGCCACCGCTGCATCCAGGTCGGCATCATCGAGCACCAGCAACGGCGCCTTGCCGCCCAGCTCCAGCAGCGCCGGTTTGAGGTGACGCGCCGAGAGCTCACCAACGATGCGCCCGACATGGGTCGAACCGGTGAAGTTGACCCGCCGCACCGCCGGGTTGGCGATCAGCCGCTCGACAATCGCCGGGGCATCGGCCGGGGCATTACTGATGACGTTGACCACGCCATCGCCCAATCCGGCATCCTGCAAGACCAGGCCGATCAGGCGGTGTGCCGCCGGGCTCAGCTCCGAAGCCTTGAGCACCACGGTATTGCCGCACGCCAGCGGCATGGCGATGGCGCGGGTGGCGAGAATCACCGGGGCGTTCCACGGGGCAATGCCCAACACCACACCGCAGGGTTGGCGCAGGGCCATGGCAAAACTGCCCGGCACATCCGAAGGGATGACTTCGCCATTGATCTGGGTGGTCATCGACGCCGCTTCACGCAGCATGTTGGCCGCCAGCCGCACGTTGAAACCGTACCAGTTGGCCATGGCCCCGGTTTCGCCAGCCGCAGCAATGAACTCGTCGCTGCGCGCCTGCAACTGCTCGGCGGCCTTGAGCAAACGGGTGCGACGTTCATTGGGCGCCAGGGCGGCCCAGGCGGGAAACGCTGCCTGGGCCGCAGCCACCGCGGCATCGGCATCTTCCAGGGTGGCGGCGGCTACCCGCGATACCACTTCACCGGTCACCGGGTTGCGGCGTTCGAAGGTCCGACCGTCGCGGGCAGGCAGCGACTGGCCGCCAATCAGCAGGGGCACGTCCAGCATGGTGATTCCTCTTTATTGTCTTTATCGGGAATACAGTCGAGCGATACAGAGCGCCGGGGCAGACATGCACCCGGCGATCAGTCTCAGCGCTTGTAGGCCTGCAGACCGGGCTTGATGCTCTTGTCGTCGAGGAACTGCTTCATGCCCTGTTCGCGACCACCTTCGGTGTCGAGCAGGCGCGACTGGTCGAGCTTGGCGTACAGGTAGTCCTCGTTCTGCTCCCAGGTCAGCTCGCGGCAGCGCTTGAAGCCATGCTTGGCCGCACGCAGCACCACCGGGTTTTTCTCCAGCAGGTTGCGCGCCAGATCCACGGTGACTTCACGCAGTTGCGCCAGGGGCACGCTTTCGTTGACCAGGCCCATCTCGGCGGCTTTCTGCCCACCGAAGGTCTTGCCGGTCATGATGTAGTACAGCGATTGACGGTGGCCCACGGTGTCGGCCATGGCCTTGCTCACCAGGTTGCCCGGCGGGATGCCCCAGTTGATTTCCGAGAGGCCGAAGGTTGCTTCATCGGCGCAGATCGCCAGGTCACAGGCCACCAGCGGACTGAAGCCGCCACCGAAGCACCAGCCGTTGACCATGGCGATGGTTGGCTTGGCGTACATGCGCAACAGTTTCCATTGCCATTGCGAGGCTTCGCGGCGGATTTTTTCCTGGAGGATCTCCGGGCCCGCGTCCACTTCGCGAAAGTACTCCTTGAGGTCCATGCCCGCGGTCCAGGCGTCACCGGCACCGGTCAGCACCAACACGCCGGCCGCCGGGTCCTGCTCCAGGGTTTCCAGCACATCGATCATTTCCCGGTTGAGCGTCGGGCTCATGGCGTTGCGTTTTTCCGGGCGATTGAGGATGACCCAGGCGATGCCTTCTTCGATCTCGACCTTGACGGTTGTCCAGCGACCTTCGTAATTGCTCATGGCGATGCTCTCTTGTTCTTGGCTTGAAGATGACTGGAAATTAAAGGAGCGATTTAGTTATGTCAATTAACTATTAATCTAATTAACCATTTTTTTATCTACCCGCAAATATCCTTCCACCCCATCGCGGTGAACGACGGGCATAGCTATCAGCGGCCAACCCCGGCAAACTAGATACACTTGTTAACCTCCACCTCTTCAGGATTCACCCGCAATGGCCAAGCCCTCTCCCCTCGCCGACCAGAGCGAGTCCCCGTCCGCCACCGCCGAGCTGCAGGCACCGCTGGATTCGGCACTGGATGACCTGATCGGCTACGCGATGCGGCGCGCCCAACTCAAGCTGTTCCAGAACCTGATCGGTCGCCTGTCAGCCCACGACCTGCGCCCCGCGCAGTTCTCGGCCCTGGCGATCATCGACCAGAATCCGGGGCTGATGCAGGCCGACCTGGCCCGGGCCCTGGCCATCGAGCCGCCGCAGGTGGTGCCGCTGCTCAATAAACTGGAAAGCCGCGCGCTGGCGGTGCGGGTGCGTTGCAAGCCGGACAAACGCTCCTACGGGATCTTCCTGAGCAAGACCGGCGAAACTTTGCTCAAGGAGCTCAAGCAAATCGCCGCGCAAAGCGATTTCGACTCCACGTCAGCGCTGACCGGCGGGGAACGCGAAGAACTGCTGCGCCTGCTCAAGAAGGTTTATCAGGACTGAACGCGTTATGCCGGCACACCCCCGAGGGGTGGCCGGCCAGGAACATCGAGCAACTTGGCGTTACCAGATAGGCAAGGTGTAGAGCACCTGGAACCGGGTCTGGTTTTCGTCACGAAAGGCCGTACCGCTCGGGAAGTCGTTGCGATAGATCGCCTTGCGCGCCAACAGCCCGACGTTTTTCAGCGGACCGCTCTGAATCACATAACCCAGTTCCATCTGGAATTCGCGCTCTTTGCGGTCCTCGGCGTTGAAGGCGGCCAGCTCAATGTTGTCGCCGCGCACGTAACGCAACCTTCCCTTCAAGCCGGGCACCCCGGACGCGACGAAGTCGTAGTCATAGATCGCTTGCCAGGTGCGCTCCTTGGCGTTGAGAAAATCCGAAGCCATGGTCTGTTCGCTCATGCCCATCAACTCCGTGCCGGAGATGTAGGGCGTCGCCGTGTCGCCGCTGGAATGCATGTAGCCGAGGCTCACACGGTGCCCGCCGAGGCGGTAGCCGAACAATGCCGAGAGGTTGCGGTTGTCCACCTCACCCGCTTTGGCGGCGCCATCCTCACGGCTGAAAAAACTGCGCAAGTCACTGGTGAACACACCGTCGCCGAGCGGCAGGTTGTGCAGCAGCGCCAGGGTGTCCTGTTGGTACAACTCGGCCACCTCCGCATGGTAGGCGCGCAGACTGAGTTCTTTGTTGACCTGATAATCGCCCCCCACGTACGCCAGATGCGAGGTCGTGGCGGCGCCGTTGAATCGCCGGTTTGGCGTGGCGATACTCATGGCCTGATAGTCCGTGGAATCGCGCTTGTTGATGCGGTCGATGTAGCCGGTGTTGAGGGTCAGGCCATCGAAATCTTTGGAACTGAGGGTCGTGCCGCGAAAGGTCTGTGGCAACAGTCGCGATGGGCTGGCGAAAGCGAACGGCAGGAAAATCGAGACATCGCCGCTCTTCACCGTGGATTGGGCAAATCTTAGTTTGGCTGTCGGGGCGAGCCGTGAATATTCATCCGCCGCGCGCTTGTCGCTGGCCGACACCGGCAACAACTCGGTGCCGCTGCGATGCGGCGCGGAGTCGAGCTTGACCCCCAGCAACCCGCGAACGTCCAGACCGAAACCCACAACCCCTTCGGTAAACCCCGACTCCATGCCAAGGATGAACCCCTGGGCCCACTCCCGCGCAGCAGACTTGGCCCCGCCATCCTTGTAGTCACGGTCCATGTAGTAATTGCGCAGGGTCAAGTTTGCGTGACTGTCCTCGATAAACCCCTCGGCCCGCAGCTCAGAGGGCAGAACGCTGACGCCTAGCAGTGCCACGACCCACCCTGGATGGACACTGCAGACGCAGGGAAGTGACGCTACGGAACCGCTGTTCATAGGGCGTTTTGGCATGTTCGATGTCCACTTTTTATTGTTGTTCGTGGGTGCCGGATCCGCACGGGACTGCCGGCTTCACGACCAGAGAATGGAAACAGCCAAGGGTCGCCGTCAATCGCAGATGACCGATAATCGAACATTAATATTATTATCTATTTTCACATAACCATCTGAATGCATTCTTAATAGACTGTTTTTAAACACTTTATTTGTGTTTTTTACAATTTTCAGGACGGTGTTCTTTTTTTAGTTATCTTTGTTATCTTAATCACCAGCGGTCAGCGACGGCACCCCAAACACATGGCGGGCTCGACTGCATAACAAAAACAACAATGAGGTTCACCCATGGACAGTCCATCGCGTCGCTCGACGCTGACAATCGCTTTGTGCTTTATCGTTGCGCTGATCGAGGGGTTCGATCTGCAGGCTGCCGGCACCGCTGCCGCGGGATTGCGCCAGAGCTTTGCCCTGGACCCGAAGATGATGGGCTGGGTGTTCAGCGCCGGGATCATCGGCCTGCTGCCGGGTGCGTTTTTTGGCGGCTGGGTGGCCGATCGTATCGGCCGCAAGAAAATCCTCGTCGGCGCCGTGCTGCTGTTTGGTGTCTTCTCGCTCTGCACCGCCTATGTCGAGAACTACTCCAGCCTGCTGCTGGTGCGCTTCATGACCGGCCTGGGCCTGGGTGCCGCCCTGCCCAACCTGATTGCCTTGTGTGCCGAGGCCGTGAGCGAGCGCCATCGCGGTACCGCCATCAGCGTCATGTACTGCGGCGTGCCCCTGGGCGGCGCGCTGGCGGCGGTGGTGGCGATGTTTTCCAGTGAGCACTGGCAAACCACCTTCATCATCGGCGGTCTGACGCCCTTGCTCGTAGTGCCGCTGATGGCCCTGCTGCTGCCCGAATCCACCGCGTTCCGCCAGCAACACATCACGACCAGCAGCTCACGCTCGTCTACCGCCCAGGCGCTGTTCGGCGAAGGACGCGCACGCTGCACGCTGGCCTTGTGGTTGAGCTACTTCTTCACCCTGACCGTGATGTACATGCTGCTCAACTGGCTGCCTTCACTGTTGCTGGAACAGGGCTTCACCAAGCCCCAGGCAGGCATGGTGCAGATGCTGTTCAACATCGGCGGCGCCATTGGTTCGCTGCTCGGCGGGGTGATGCTGGACCGCTGCAACGGCCTGAAAGTGGTCCTGTTCGTGTACGCCGGGGTGTTGGCGGCGCTGGCCGGGGTCGGCCTGTCGGTGGGTATCGTGCCAATGGCCATCGCCGGGTTTGCCGTCGGGTTGTTCGTCATGGCCGCACAGCTGGTGCTGTATGCATTGGCGCCCCCTTCCTACCCGACATCGGTGCGCGCCACCGGAGTCGGCGCGGCCGTGGCCATCGGCCGGCTCGGCTCGGTGGCAGGCCCCCTGGCCGCCGGCCAGATCCTCGCCGCCGGTGCCGGCACCACGGGCGTGCTGCTGGCAACGTCACCAGGGCTGGTGATCGCCGCGCTGTCGATCCTGACCGTGATCGCCCGCAACGGAGCGACCACCGAGTCTCAACCGCAAGCGGCAAACTGAGCTCCGTAACCTGGGTCGCAGAAATGAAAATGCCCGGCAATTGGCCGGGCATTTTTTTGACCACCGAATCAGCCTCAATCGATGCGCATCAATGACTAATCAGTACAAGGGAGACGGTTAAGCACCTTGCGCAGATAGCTCGCCGATGCAGGGCACAAATGCTTGAATTGAACGGTCTGGGTGATCACCGCAGGCGCCTCGTCCCTGCCAAGCAGTTCGTACCCATTGGCAGTGAAAAAACCAGCAGCGCCCTGGGTCAACAGGTGCAACCGGATTACACCTTGAGAGACCGCCAAGCGTTCCAGTTCAGACAACACCGCTTTACCCAGCCCCTCCCCACGATGCGTCTCACAAACGACTATCGAGCGCAGCAACAGATCGGAACCCGCACCTTCGAGCCCTCCATAAGCCACCCATTGCCCATCCACTTCAAACCGGTAAAACTGTCGATCCGGTTCGCTGACATCACTGAAGGGCAGCCCTGCCTGGCTTAATGATTTGCGCAGATGGTCCATTTCATTCAGCGCTACTTTTCTTGTCTCCATGGTCCACCCTTGTTTGGCTCGCTGACATCCAATGCTAGCAGGCTCAATGAAGTGGCCAGGCAGCTCAATAGCCGCCCTCACGAAAGACCGCGCGCCGTTACTTCTTCCGAACCCACGAACATCTCAGCAAACGGAGTCACCTACATGGACGTTATCAATCAGTTGCAGCCCGAAGAGTGTGCAGGCATGGAGGATATCCGACGCGAAATCGATGCCCTTGACCAGGTTGTCATCAAGTTGTTGGGCAAGCGCTTTCACTACGTACTGGCTGCCTCGAAGTACAAGACCTCAGTGACTTCGGTGCGTGCTCCGGAGCGTTTCAAGGCCATGTTGGCGACACGACGCGAGTGGGCCGAGGCTGAGGGCCTGAGCCCTGATGTAATCGAGAAGATGTACAGTGACCTGGTGAACCACTTCATTGCAGAAGAAATGAAACACTGGGCGGCTCATCAATCCGACACCTGACTCTAGTGTCCGGACTGTTCGCCATGGGTCGGTCGCGAGCCCGGCGACGGCAGAATTGAAGGGGGGCAATAGAGCGCTCGAACGAGCGCCCTGTTCAAGCTAACGACGACGCGCTACCTGGCGCCGTTATCGGGCGCCGTTACCGGGCGCCGTTACCGGGCGCCGTTACCGGGCGCCGTAGACGTCAAAGTCGAAGTACTTGTTGTTGATCCGCGCGTAAGTACCGTTGGCGAGAATGGTTGCCAGGGCTTTGTTCAAGTCTTCGCGCAACGCGACATCCTCCTTGCGCAGACCAAGGCCATCACCGACGCCGAAGAAGCCCGGGGCATCCAGAGTGGCACCGGCAAATTCATAGTCCTTACCCGCCGCTGTCTTCAAGAAACCGTAACTGGCTTGAATGGCACCCTGCAACGAGGCATCAAGTCGCCCCACGACCAGGTCGGCGTACACCTGATCCTGATTTTGATAGGAAAGAACGTCCACGCCTTTGGCACCCCAAACCGCTTTGGCGTAGTGCTCCTGGGTCGAACCCTGCTCCACACCAATGCGCTTGCCCTTGAGCGATTCGAGGGTCGGCTGTAATCCCGATCCACGTTTGGCCACTAACCGTGCCGGAGCATTGGAGACCTTGTCGGTAAACGCAATCTGCTCCAGGCGTTTGGGTGTGATGGTCATCGACGACGCCACCGCATCGAACTTGCGCGCCAGCAGTCCCGGGATCATCCCGTCCCAACTGCTTTCCACCCAGACGCATCGGGCTTTCAGTTCGGCGCACAACGCCTCGGCGATGTCGACCCCGAAGCCGGTCAGCGTGCCATCCTGGTTCTTGTATTCCAGCGGTGGATACGTCGGGTCCACCCCCAATTTCAACACTTTGCCAGACCAGTCGGCCGCCCCCGCCAGGCTCGAGGCCGTCAGGAACACCAGGGAAACGGCTGCAATCATCTTGTTCATTTTTATTCCTCTTCAGGCCGCAGATTTTTTACCGGCACAACGGGCGAAAATGCGCCGTCTCAACACAGAAAACGTTCGACCAACTTGACCCAATAGCTGGCGCCCACCGGCAGGCAGTCGTCATTAAAGTCGTAGCCGGGGTTGTGCAGCAGGCACCCGCCCTCTCCCTCGCCATTGCCGATCACCAGATAGCTGCCGGGGCATTTTTCCAGGACAAAAGCAAAGTCCTCGCTGGCCGTGAACGGTCGCAAGTCATCGATCAGGTGTTCCTCTCCCAGCCAGTCGCGGGCGACTTCATGGGCAAATGCTGTCTGTTCGGGATCGTTGATCAACACCGGATGGCAATGCTGGTAATCGATGTCGACCCGGGCGCCAAAACTCTCGGCCTGGCCCTTGACCAATTCAGTGATTCTGACCTCCAGCAAGTGGCGAATCCCGGGGGTCAGAGCGCGTACGCTCAGGCTCAGGTCGGCGCTGGACGGGATGACATTCGAGGCGCTCCCGGCATGCAGGGAGCCCACCGTGATAATCGCCATCTCCTGCGGGTTGACGTTGCGCGAGACGATACTTTGCAGGGCCATCACGATCGAGGCAGCGACCACCACCGGGTCGACGGCTTTGTGCGGCACCGCGCCATGGCCACCGTTGCCGATGATTTTGATGTTCACCGTGTCGGCGGACGCCATGAATGGTCCGCTGTAAAAACCCAAATGCCCGACGGGATAACCCGGCACGTTATGCATGGCGAAGATCGCGTCGCACGGAAACCGTTCGAGCAGCCCGTCCTCCAGCATTTTCCTGGCACCGCCCAGCCCTTCTTCCGCCGGTTGGAAAATCAGGTGCACGGTGCCTTTGAACGCCCGTGTCCGGGCCAGATACTGACCGGCTGCCAGCAGGACTGCTGTATGACCGTCGTGACCGCAGGCATGCATGACACCGTCGAGCCGGCTGGCATAGGGCAAACCGGTGGTTTCCTGTATCGGCAACGCATCCATGTCAGCGCGCAAGCCAATGGACCGACCCTCGCCATTTTCCAGGGTGGCAACGACCCCGGTCTTGCCCACCCCGGTGCTGACCTCAAAGCCCCACTGAGTCAAACACGTTGCAACCAGTTCACTGGTGGCGAATTCTTCAAAACCCAGTTCAGGGTGCGCGTGAATGCTCTGGCGTATCGCGATCATTTCATCTTGCATCGCGGCAATACCAGGCAGGACCAGGCCGGCATCCATGGGTGTTCTCCTTCGACAGGGGCTGTGCAGCAGCGAATGCGCTGTTGGGGTCGATCTTAGGGAACGGACGCTGGGCTGGGGAGGCGCAGTTTGGTTATGATGACAACCATGAGTTGTCACCAGGGTGAGCAGATGAAACTGCATCAATTACAGGCGCTGATTGCCAGCGCCGAAACCGGCAGTATCCGCGCGGCCGCTCGTTCGCTGCAGATTTCCCAGGCCGCTGTGACCAAAGCGTTGCGCGAATTGGAAACCAGCCAGCAGCTACCGCTGTTTACCCGAACCGCCAGCGGTCTGAACTTCACCGAATACGGCAAAGTGCTGCTGACTCACGCCCGGCTGGTGATCAAGCAACTGGAGCACGCACAGACCGAGCTTGATCACATGCGTGGCAAGGCTCAAGGCCGGCTCTGCGTCGGGATCACCCCATGGGTCGCCCTGACCTTCCTGCCCGAAGTCGTGTCGGTGTTTCGCGAACGTATGCCACAAATCAAGCTGGAACTGTTCGAAAGCCTGATGGCCGTTGCCCAACCGCTGCTGCGCGACGGCAGCATGGACTTCGCGATTGGCCAACTCCATCCCACACAATCGAGTCAGGAATTCGCCTGCGAAACCTTGCTCGATTACCAGACCTCGGTGTTGGTCCGCGAAGGTCACGCCCGACAGCATGCGCGATCGATCCACGAGTTACTGGAAGAAAACTGGACCCTGAACTACGCGCCGGACGGGCACGATGGGCTGATGCAGGAACTGTTCTGGAAACACGGCGCGCAAATTGATGAGAATCGAATCGTGCGTGCTCATTCACTGGCCATTTTGCAGATGATGGTCGAGCGGGCCGACATGTGCACCTGGGGGCCGTCCATCGTAAGCACAGCCCCGCCATTTCTGGGGCGTGTGGTATCCCTGGGGCTGACTGAGCAGTTCGAGCCCCGACAGCTGAGCATCGTGACGCGCCGCAATGGCGCACTGAGCAATCCGGCGGTCTGCTTCACCGAATGCCTGTTACAGGTCATTCGGCGCCATGCGCGCTCGGCCAAAAAGGAAGACCGCGCGCTGTTTGAAACCTTACGGCTGCGGCTGTGAGGTGACCCGACAGCTTTATGTCTGATACGTCAGGACGTCTTTGGGCCGAATCTGGCCGCAGGTACCGGCGACAAGCGTTCTCTTCTGACTGATTCCTGCACGTGGCGACAGGCGGCTCTCGGCCAAATGCGGACCTTGCGGATGGTTGCCAGAGGACGACTTTCGCTTCTACCGCTCGCTACTTCAGCCCCATCACGACAGGCAGCGCGCCAAATTACCCAGAAAAGGCATTTTTGTCATATTGATTAATATTAATGCCAATGCCGAAAATATGACAATCAATGTAATAATTTTTGGGGGCTTATGAAACCGTGCGCAAAAAACCTGGTGCTCGATCTGCTTGTTGCAAAAAGTGGCGCCCCCTTGCATGTAAGGGAGGCCATCACCGCCTGTAACCTATTTGGAATCAGTGCAAATAATGTCCGGGTTACCTTGGCGAGGCTGACGACCGAAGCGCTGCTTGAAGGCGCCGGCCGCGGCAGTTATCAGCTGGGATCCCGGGCCATCGAGCTTTCAACGCAGTTGTTTGAGTGGCGCAATCTGGATCAACAGCTTCGTCCCTGGTCTGGCGGCTATCTGATGGTCGCTTGCAATGCTCTGGGGCGCAGTGACCGCAGGGTATTGCGCCAGCGTGAACGCGCGCTGCACATGCTCGGTTTCGCCGAGCTGGAAAAAGATCTCTACGTACGTCCAAACAATCTCGAACCCGGCGTCGAAATTTTGCAGCGGCGACTGATAGAGCTCGGAATGGAGCCTGCCGCACTGGTCTTTCAGGCCATGGGTTTTGATGATGAACAAACCCGTCGCATCCAAGGCCTGTGGGATGGGATGGCGCTGAATGACAGCTATCGTCGCCACTGCGAAACATTAAATAACTGGTCATCACACGCCAAACAACTGGGTCTGGATCAAGCCGCTCGCGAGTCTTTCCACCTTGGTCGCGAAGCGATTCGCCAGGTGGTGTTCGACCCTTTGCTGCCACCCCCCTTGGTCGATGTTGCGCTGCGTGACGAGTTCTTTGCCTGCGTCAGGCATTTCGTCGATCGCGGCCACCGGATTTGGCGTGCCTTTCTACAACAAGCCCCAACGCTCAACTAACCCATCAACGGGCCCCTGCCAGCGAGGATAGACATGCGCAACAAAACCAAAATCAGCGACATTCTCAGCCGCGACGAAATCAAATCCTTCAGCGAGCGTTCGGATGTGTGGGGCACCTGGGCAGTGGCGTCTACCTGGGCCGTAGTCGCCATAACCTTTGCGAGCCTGGCGTGGGCACGCACCGTCCTGCCTTGGTGGGGCCTGGTCCTTGCCCTGATTATTGGCATGGTCATCATTGCCGGGCGTCAGTTGTGCTTCGGCATTTTGCAGCATGACGCCGCCCACGGAACATTGTTCAAGACCAAGTGGTGCAACGATGTGCTGGTGGACTGGCTGTGCGCGCGACCGGTCTGGAATGAACTGCACAAGTATCGTCCATACCACCTGACCCACCACGCCAAGACCTCCACGGCAGAAGACCCCGATCTGTGCCTGGTGACCGGGTTGCCCACGACTCGATCATCAATATTGCGTAAATGCCTGCGCGATCTCTCGGGGGTCACCGGGTTGAAGTTCTTGCTGGGTCGTTTCCTGATGGATGCCGGCGTGCTGCAGTGGTCGTTGACCAGCGACATCCGTCGTTTGCCCCAACAGGAGCGGCGCTGGTGGGACTATCCACTTTGTTTCCTGAAAAACGCCAGCGGCATGCTGATCACCAATGGCTTGCTGCTAGCCGTGCTCTGGGGTTGTGGCAATGCCTGGTTGTATGGCGTTTGGGTGCTGGCCTACATCACCCCATTCCCACTGTTCATTCGCATCCGTTCAATGGCAGAGCATGCCTGTCTGGAGCCGGGCCCGGATGTACTGCGCAACACACGCAGCACCCACGCCGGCTGGATCGCGCGGGCATGCGTCGCGCCAATCCGGGTCAACTATCATATCGAGCATCATTTGATGGCATCCGTGCCGTACTTCCGGCTACCGCAACTGCACGCGTTGCTACGTCAACGCGGCATTGTGCCCGAGCCCCCTTCTTATCTGGAGGTACTCAGGCTGGTGAGTTCTCGGAGCAAGAGTGAAAGGTGGGTAAATTAAATTCAGGATCAGATTGTCTGAACAGTTACCAAGCGGTTTGAGGTAACCGTCTGCTTTGGGTGATCCCGGGCTGCGAACTGCCGAATGCCGACCGATGACCTACGTTTTTCCGGTATCGGCCATCAGGAATAATGAATGCCATACCACGAAGGCGGAGCAGCAGATTGAACATCGACACCCGAATCAAATTCCGTCATCTGGTGTGTTTTCTCGAGGTGGCGCGCCAGGGCAGCCTGCTTGCCCAGCGCCGTTTCTGAAAAAACCGAGGTCTGCCGCGAGGCACTGCGAACGTTACGCTGTTTCGCCCCCTCGCGGCTCACAGGAAATGCTGATGGCCAAAGGAGCTGCTTACGACAGACTGCTATAGGCTGTGGATTCAACCGGTCGATGCAACAGCCTGGCTAACACGCTGACCGGCAACAGCGCGGACAACGTTCTCGACGCCGGAATCGGCAACGACATACTGTCGGGCGGTACAGCCAACGAGCGCCTGGTTCATCGGTAGCATGACCGCCTTTACTGCTGCTGGGCAATTGAAGGTTGCGAATGGCGTGCTCTACGGCAACACGGATGCGGACAACACCGCCGAGTTCACTATTCAGCTCATCGGGGTTACCGATGTACGTATCAGCGATGCTGAACGCTTCCTCTTCTCCATGTGCAACCTACTTGACAGAGCCCATACTCTCAGTAGTATCGTTTTGATATCATCCAGACTTGGGGACCGCATGAGGAGTAACAGCCGAAAAAATTGCTGCTGATCCATTCTGAACAATGAGGTCAGGGTAGTCAGGCGCAGTGGAATGGCGTCAAAAAGCCCCTACGGCACCAACGTACGGGGCATTTTATTTTCCAAAGCCAATGTGGAAGTCGGGTCGACTTACGCCCCCAACTTGCCATCAGCCATCTGTGAACAGGTGTAGTGATTCCCCCTGGTTTCGTAGATACATCTAATAGTCAACTATTGATCGAACTTGGCTAGTCGCCAGTGTCGACTTTGGATTGTAACCACGCAAGTGGAGCAGGATTGAGAATAGCGCACCGATTTTTAAACCAAGCAAGAGTTTAACATGAGCATGTACGAGGATGGGTTGCACCTCGAGTTACTGCTTGGAGTTTAGCCTGTGGCAGAAGCGCCGCTTTTTTGGCAGTAAAGAAAGGAGAGTCTAAATGGCAACAGTTAATGGAAGGACGGTAACCGGGACCACCATCTATGGAACCACCGGCTATGATATTATTTATGGCGCCAACATCGCCGAAGTTATTTATGGCGGAACGGGTGACGATACCATTTATGGCAATGATGGTAACGATACGATCTATGGTGGCAGTGGGTCGGACGCCCTGAATGGCGGCAACGGCAACGATATCCTGGACGCGGGCACTAGCAGTAATAGCGTCCTTACAGGCGACGCAGGGGCAGATACTTTCGTCATAAATCGTGGAGCCAGTTATATAGGGCAAACCATCACGGATTTTGACGTGTCCGCAGATCGGCTGGATCTTCGTCAGGTCGGCATCTCCGACATCGAGACGCTTAATCGCCTGTTTGAAGTCAATTACGATGACAAGCTTTTATTTACAATCAATACTAACGGTTATTATTCGACGACCACGCTGAACAATCTTTGGGCCACCGGGATCGAGGAGTTGGACGCGTCCAATGTGCTTCTCAATACGACCGTCCAAGACGATACGCTGACCGCAACCTCAAGGAGCGATCTGTTCGCAGGGTTGGGTAATGACAGGCTTACAGGTTCCTCGTCCAGCGACCGCCTTTTTGGCGAAGGCGGCAATGACACCCTCTTCGGCATGGCTGGGAATGACCTTTTGGTCGGTGGTGCCGGCAACGATACCCTGAGCGGTGGCGCTGATGGAGATGTGCTCGAAGGCGGTAGTGGCAACGATATCCTGAACGGTGGCACTGGGAGCGATCAGCTCATCGGCGGGGCTGGTAGCGACGTATTCATCGCTCAGCGGGGGAGCAATTACTACGACTCGACCCGAGTCATCGATTTCAGTCTCGCGGAACAGGACAAGCTCGATGTCCGCACGCTCGGGATCAGTGATATCGATAGCCTCAAGCGCTTGGTCGAGGCGGTGGACGGCAAAGGTGGCGATGTCATCACAAATTGGAACGGCGGCTACTCGGCTGAGCTGGCGCTCACGGGAGTATCGGTCGCCAACCTGACAACGACCAACCTGCTCCTCAATACGAGCACGGCCAACTCTAATCAGTTCGCCACCGACAGAAG
Source organism: Pseudomonas monachiensis (assembly GCF_047345015.1). Classification (NCBI taxonomy): domain Bacteria; kingdom Pseudomonadati; phylum Pseudomonadota; class Gammaproteobacteria; order Pseudomonadales; family Pseudomonadaceae; genus Pseudomonas; species Pseudomonas monachiensis. Next base: position 2,446,561 of record NZ_CP178857.1, on the reverse strand, counting down.
CGATTTGTTCGGTGGCCTTGGCAACAACCGTCTCGTTGGCTCCTCGTCCAGCGACCGCCTGTTCGGCGAAGGCGGCGCTGACACCCTGGAGGGAGGCAATGGTTACGACCTACTGGTGGGTGGCAGCGGTAACGATAGTTTGTTCGGTGGCAATGGTAACGACACACTGGAGGGCGGCATTGGCGACGACAAGCTCGATGGTGGCGACAACTATGACATCCTCAAGGGTGGCGTCGGTAACGATACTCTGAATGGCGGCCTGGGAGACGACGTGTTATCGGGCGGCACCGGTAATGACTTGCTGATCAGCAGTCTTGGCGACGACTTTCTGGACGGCGGTGAGGGCATCGATACCCTGTCCTACGCAGCAGAGGGATTGGCGCTCAACGTCGATCTCAACCTCACGGGCGAGCAGCGTGTCCTGGCATCCCGTTACGAGGATGATCGAATTCTCAATATCGAAAACGTTATTGGTGGTTACGCGAACGATCGCCTGGTGGGCAATGCCTATAACAACAGCCTCGATGGAGGCAACGGTGACGATACACTCAGTGGTGGACTTGGTAATGACGTCCTGCGTGGTGCGGCTGGCAATGACACCATAAATGGGGGTGGCGGCGTGGACACGGCTACCTACGAGGGGGCAGCCTCTGCGGTCAAGGTCGACCTGAACATTAAGACTGCCTCCCAGAATACACTCGGTGCAGGTGTCGATCGCCTCCTCTCCATCGAAAATCTCACCGGATCCAGCTACGCCGATACGCTGAAAGGCGATGCGGCAGCCAACGTGTTAACGGGCGGACTAGGCAAGGACACCCTCATCGGCGGCGCTGGCAGCGATATTTTCGACTTCAATTCGTTGTTGGAAATGGGGACGATCAGCTCCACCTGGGATGTCATCAGCGACTTCGTGCGGGGCAGCGACAAGATTGACCTGTCGACGCTTGATGCCAACACGGCGACGACCACCAATGAAGCCTTCACCTCGATCATCGGCAGTACCGCAGCCTTCAGTGCGGCCGGCCAGTTGAAAGTTTCAGCGGGCGTGCTCTACGGCAATACCGATGCCGACAGCGCCGCCGAGTTCGCCATCCAGATAGTCGGTCTCAACAGCGCGACCACGGCGGACTTTATACTTTAACTTGCGGATCTGGCATCTGACAGAGTGACGCGTCGCGAGTCACCCTTGATTTTGCAGACGTATCTGACGCTCTCCTTCTGGCCGATTGCAGCCCTTGGCGACAGGCAGCAATCGGCCAGAAGCACTCGCTGACGACTGAGCCGATCACCCCTAGCGTCCGTTCAGGGCACAGTAGTCATTTCAGATGGCCACGCTGGTTTACCGGCCCGGTATGACATGAAAGTCCCGGTCTAGTGCTGGTTTTTAGATTATGTGCGGGACTCGGAAGGAATGAGGAGGACCAGATCAGTATCGCCTACGTCGACACCACCTTGTGACAGCAAAGTAGTAACTTGGCCTCGGTGATGAGTCTGATGGTTGAAGAAATGCGTGACCAAGCCATAAAAACTCTTGTCAGCGGGGGTTCCTTTCATGCTCGTGTAATTGAGGGTGTAATCTAAATCCGACTCTGTAATCGAGCGAGACCACTCGACAATTACCTGATCGAGCCAAACGCGATGCGTCGAAAGTTCTCGGATATTTGAGAGCAGTAACTGGTCGAGGCTTTGGGCGGCAGGGAGCTGTCGAATCGGCTCCAGAGCCAAGTGATTCGCCGGGTGCTTGGCAAATCGCTTTAGCCAGATAGTGTCCCCGGCCACCAGGTGGTTCAACGTCCCGAGAATAGAACCAAAGAATGCTTTCCTATCCACGGACAGCTCTTCATCTGTCAGACTTCTGGCCGCCTCATAAACCTTTACGTTCATCCAATCGTTATAGATCGCCATCAGGCAGATATGGTTGGTGCGGCCCATCGTGTTCATCCTTTGAGTGAATACTAGACAAGCGTTCCACGCTCATCTGGGGGCCATTCTAGAGCAAGGCTTTTTGAATCGCGCCTGATTTCGTAGACACGTGACCGGCTGCTTCACGCCCTGAGGAAGTCAGTCAACCTAAATCAAGGCTCTTGAGAAGCGGTGACCCACGCTCCCTCAAAGCATTTAAATAGGTGGTTTCATCGTAGGGCGTCCTGGTCTGCCAGCACCGGTACAGAATTCGAATCCACTTAAACGCGAGTGCGCGTACAGCCGCTTGATAGGTACTCCCTTTGGCGCGTTTCATGTCGTAATTGTCAGCCCCTACGCAGGACGCTTCCCAAGCGTCGCTCAGAAAGGTCTGAGAACCTTGGCGAGCCTGTTTTTCGAGCTCCGGATTTACCGCGTGCCATGTTCATGGAACACCATTCTCCGGCGATGAATCGGGCTTGGCAATCCAGCCGACATAGGTGAGCCAGAGACCGATCAGCACGCCGATGCCAAAGCCGATTTGCACCAGCCACTGCATCCTCGCCGATACAGCCACGCCACGTTCAATCAGTTGCGGCGCGGCCAGGAGTACAACACCGCGAAGCGCCAGGAACCAGCCGAACAGGGAAATCACAAACGCTGCGGCGCTCGACCAATATTGATGGAACGCGATGATCGGCAGGCCACCGGACAACAGTAGAGCGCCGGCAAACCACACGGTGAGCGGACTCGCGAAGAAGTCGGCCGCCAGTGGCCCCATGTCTGGCGCCCGTACGGCGATGATGCCGGGCACGATGACCAGCCAAGGCCCGATGACGCGTGCGAACGCGCGCGTGCGCGCTCTGGATTGTGCTGTGGCGGACATGAGAGTTCCCTCAATCACCTTCGCTCGGTGGTCAGGGGAACTCTAGACTCCATTTGCGGGCCTATCGAATATGGCTAGCAAAATGGAAAAGACAGCAGCTCCCCGGCAGCCGAAGGCGATGTCACGGCGCACGGCCATCACTTATGCAATCGGCCTGCCGCTTGCGCTGCTGGTGTTGATCTTCCTGCCGGCCGGCACCATCGCCTGGCGACCTGGATGGGTATTGCTGTTCGTTCTGATATTGGCTTTTGGCGCGTCAGGCCTTGTCCTGGCGTGGGTCAACCCTGTGATCTATCGCGCGCGCAGCCGGATTCAGCCGGGCACGAAAAGCTGGGACAAATCACTACTGGCGTTCATATTGCCGGCGATGACTGCCGTCCTGCCGGTCGCGGCGCTCGATGCCGGGCGTTTCCATTGGTCGCAGGTACCGGCCTGGTGGGTGCCAGGCGGCTACATCGCTGTGCTGGCGGGCATCGCGGTGACGGGCTGGGCGCAGGCGGTGAACCCCTTCTTCGAGCCAGGTGTGCGCATCCAGGCCGAGCGGCATCAGCGCGTGATCGATAGCGGCCCTTACCGTTTCGTGCGTCACCCCGGGTACATCGCCGCACTGTTCCTGTTCATTGGCATGGCCCTGGCACTGGGCTCGTTCTGGGCACTGGTGCCCGCTGCGCTGGCGTCGGCGTTACTCGTCTTGCGCACCGCATGGGAAGACCGGTTGTTACGGTCCGAGCTTGCGGGTTATGACGACTATGCCCGTCGAGTACGGTGGAGATTGGTCCCCGGCCTCTGGTGAAGACCAGGGTCAGATAGTGGTTGCCGAACGGCTGGAGGGGAACACGCCAAGGTTGGCACCCCTTCACGGCTTCGTTCGCCGGGCTGGCAAAAACAACGCTTTTGCTCGCCTGTAACGTTCATGGTCAGGTCGAGGAGAACAGCATGAAATCCCCAATCATTGGGCTGCGAGTGGCCGGCACCGTCTACGCACTGATGGCCTTGGCACAACTGGGGCGCATGATCATTCGCCCCGAGGTGCTCGTTAATGGGTATCCCATGCCGCTGTGGCCAAGCGTGCTCGCCTTCTTGTTGCTCGCGGTTTTGAGCGTCTGGATGTGGTCGCTCACACTGTCACAAAAACCGCAGCGTTCATGAGTCAACCGGTCGTGGGAGGCAGCTTCCGGCCAAAAATGGCCGGTGGTCGTTGCATTACGATTGTCGCCTGCGTTTGGCTAAGCTTAATAAATCAGGGTGAACTGAAACCTTGAGTGATAGCGGCCATCAACGGATCTGGATCGGCCTCAAGGCGGCACTCCCAAGGGAGACGACTATGTACGCAGTTATAAGAACCTACCTGGGTACTGGAGCAAAGGAGCTTTTCGGGCTGTTGGAACAGCGTAATGCCGACGTCGAAGCGACCCTGCGGACAGTACCTGGCCTCGTCAGCTACACACTGTTGAATACGGGTGATGGTGGCACGTCGGTGACTGTTTGCACGGACAAGGCCGGCAGCGATGCGAGCCTGAAAGTCGCGCGTGAATGGATTCAGAAAAATGCATCGAATATTCACTCGAACCCACCGATCGTAACGGAAGGTCCGGTCATTGTGCAGATCAACTAGCGTCCGGTCCGCATGATGGTGAGTGCTATACTTTTTTTCAGATTGCACGAGGTGTGCAACGTTCCCCCCCACAGTACAGCTACCGACTGCTGCCGGACATCGGAGGTCTACAGCAAACCCGAAACGGGAGGTGTGGCATGAATCGACACTATTACATCAGTGACAATCTCAACGATCTTGAAAACGTTGAATATGAACTGGAAGCCAGCGGCATCAATTCCGAACAGATCCATGTACTCAGTGAAAAAGTTGCTGATGTAGAAGAACATCACCTCCACGAGATCAGTTCGCTAATGGAACAGGATGCTGTTCATTCTGGTGAGATTGGTGCGGTGATCGGCGTGCCACTCGCGGCACTTGTCCTGGGCGGCGCCTATTGGATGGGCTGGACCGAATCCCCCGCAGGCTGGATGCCCTTTATTTTCCTTGCCATTGTTGTATTGGGCTTCTGCATCTGGGAAGGCGGCTTTTTTGGGTTCCAGGTGCCGAACACTCACTTCCGCAATTTCAAACAGGCAGTAAAAGAAGGCAAACATATCTTCTTCGTGGATGTTGAACCGAATCAGGAATCGGTACTGGACCAGGTAATCAAACAGCATCCGAAGCTGAAGATTGCCGGCACCGGAACTGCAGCCCCCCACTGGACAGTGGCCTGGCAGCACAAATGGCATCAGTTCAAGCGAGTGATATCGGGTTAGCCAGGAGACTCAAGGCCATCCGACAGCTGCTTACTGGCCAAAGAAAATGACCCGGCTGAGGAAGACATAGTCTGCCTCGGTGGCCATCAGCCCGATGAGCACCAGTAAACACAAGGGTGGCACCAGTATGGCGTAGACCATGGCCAGGCGCTCCCATGCCATATGCATGAAGATGGAGACAATCAATCCTGCCTTCAACAACATGAACGTGATAATCAGGGACCAGCGAAGGTAACCATGGAAGTGGAAATAGTCGACCAGGTACGACAGCGTGCTGAGGACGAACAGCAGCCCCCAGATCTTAAGGTACAAACTGATCGGATGTTGCTGACCCTGAGCATGTGCCATCACCCGTGCTCCTCTACCATAAATAGAAGAATGCAAAAATAAATACCCACACCAGATCCACGAAGTGCCAGTAAAGCCCGGCTATCTCGACGTTCTGATAATTTCCGGAGCGCTCATAATCTCCGCGCCATACTTTCAGCGCCACAATGCTGAGGTAGAGGGCGCCGATCGACACATGCAGTCCGTGAAAACCGGTAATCATGAAAAAGCTGGCGCCAAATTGCGCCGCTCCCATGGGGTTGCCCCAAGGGCGCACCCCTTCTGCGATGAGTTTGCTCCATTCAAATGCCTGCATGCCGACGAAAGTCACCCCCAGGGCAGCGGTCGCCAGCATCAGGGCCGTGGTTTTCGCGCGGTTACGGCGATAGGCGAAATTGACGGCCATGGCCATGGTACCGCTGCTGCTGATCAGCACAAAGGTCATGATGGCAATCAGGATGAGCGGAATTTCCTTGCCACCGATCGTCAACGCGAACACCTCACTGGGGTTCGGCCAGGCGTTGGTGATGGTCATGCGTACCGACATGTAGCCGGTCAGGAAACAGGTGAATATAAACGTGTCGCTGAGCAGGAATATCCACATCATCGCCTTGCCCCAGGGCACCTGCTTGAAGGCCTCCTTATCCGAGGCCCAGTCGCTGGCGATGCCCTGCCATCCCGGTGCAGGGGGCGAGCCTGGCGGATTGGATAAACTGGTCTCGGCTTGGGCTTGGGCTTGGGCTTGGGCTTGTGAGTGCAATGCCATGGCTGTTCACCTCAGGCCGCAGAATCTGGCGATGGCTTCATAGGTTTGCGGCGTGCTGGCCAGCAGCGCGAATAGCACGAACCAAAGGCCCAGCAAGTAATGCCAATAAATGGCACAGAGCTCTACGCTGGCGCCAAGTTGCGCCAGTGGCACATGACGCAAGAATCTGGCGACGATCCAGCACCAGGCGATCAGCCCGCCCAGCAGGTGGAGCCCATGCAGGCCCGTCAACAGGTAGAAGAAACTGTTGGCTGGATTGCTGGCGACAAAGTAGCCCCAGGCGACAAATTGCTGCCAGACCCAGAATTGCCCCGCCAGAAAGGCAATGGCAAAGACACCCCCCAACGCAAAACCAATGACCGTTGCGCCCAGCCGAGCCTTGCGGGCGGCCATGCGCGAGCACTGCAGTGCGATGCAACTGATTACCAGAAAAGCCGAATTCAGCCAGAGCGGCCGGAGATTGCCTAACGGCGCCAAAGGCTCTGTCAGGGGTAGCCAGTCGACCATTTGAGAACGGGCGACAAAGGCGATCAGGAAAAGGAAGAATAACGAACTCACCACCACCAGAAACAAGCGCAGGCCTACCCTTGCGGTTTGCCGTCTAACGGCATCCTCGGCGGCCTGATTACCCTCAGGGTCGCGGCTCCAACTGCCGCCGGGGTCAGCGCCGCCGGCGTTTCTCAATAGCAGCCTGTTCATGTCTTGATGTCCGCCCTGGTTCCGGCACTGAACTGCCGCATGTGCTCCAGCTCCTCGGCGGAGACCGTTTGCGGCACGAAATCCTGCTCTATCCCCGGCACGCTGTAGTCATAGGCCCAGCGATGCACGACCGGCAATTTTTCTCCCCAGTTACCGTGTTTCGGCGGGGTGTCCGGCGTTTGCCATTCCAGGCTGGCCGAACCCCAGGGATTACTGCCTGCCGGCTTGCCCTTGAATGCACTCCAGGCCATGTTGAACAGGAACAGCAACTGGGAAACGCCGACAGTCAACGCGACCACCGTAATGAAGGCATTCAAGTCTTGCGCGGACTGCGGGATGAACGCGTAGTTTTCATAGGCGTAGTAGCGACGTGGCATGCCCTGGAATCCCAGGTAGTGCATGGGGAAAAAGATGGCGTAGGTACCCAGAAAAGTAATCCAGAAATGCAGCTTGCCCAGGGTGTCGTTCCACATGCGCCCGGTGACTTTCGGGAACCAGTGATAAATGCCGCCGAACACCACCAGTACCGGTGCAACGCCCATGACCATATGAAAATGGGCCACGACGAAATAGGTGTCCGAGAGCGGGATGTCCACGATCACATTGCCGAGAAACAACCCGGTCAGGCCGCCGACCAGGAAGGTGACGATAAAGGCCAGGGCAAACAGCATCGGCACGGTCAAATGGATGTCGCCGCGCCACAGGGTCAGTACCCAGTTATAGACTTTCAGCGCGGTCGGCACCGCGATGATCAAGGTGGTGACGGCGAAGAAAAAACCAAAGTACGGGTTCATTCCGCTGACGTACATGTGGTGTGCCCAGACCACAAAGCTGAGTACGCCAATCGCAATAATGGCCCACACCATCATTCGGTAGCCGAAGATATTTTTACGCGCATGGGTACTGATCAAGTCGGAGACCAGGCCAAACGCCGGGAGAGCAACGATGTAGACCTCCGGGTGGCCGAAGAACCAGAACAGGTGCTGGAACAATATCGGGCTGCCACCCTGGTGATCGAGCTGCTGCCCCAGCGAGATCATCGCCGGCATGAAGAAGCTGGTGCCCAACAGCTTGTCAAACAGCATCATGACCGCACTGACAAATAACGCCGGGAAGGCCAGCAAGGCCATGATCGAGGCCATGAAGATGCCCCATACCGAGAGCGGCATGCGAAACAGGGTCATGCCGTGCGTGCGCGCCTGCAACACCGTGGTGACGTAGTTCAAGCCGCCCATGGTGGCCGCGACAATGAAAATCGCCAGTGAGACGAGCATCAGGACAATGCCCCACTCGACCCCCGGTGTCCCCTGGGTAATGGACTGAGGCGGATAAAGCGTCCAGCCGGAACCTGTGGGGCCGCCGGGGACAAAAAAACTGCTGAGCAACACAACTACCGCCACCAGGTAAAACCAGTAGCTGAGCATGTTGACGTAGGGGAAGACCATGTCGCGGGCGCCCACCATCAGCGGGATCAGATAGTTGCCGAAGCCCCCCAGAAACAAGGCCGTGAGCAAGTAAATGACCATGATCATGCCGTGCATGGTCATCGCCTGATAGTAAGTACTGGCGTCCATGAACGCCAAACTGCCGGGGAAGCCTATCTGCATGCGCATCAAGCCGGACAACACCAGAGCGATAAGACCCACGAAGATGGCCGTCAACGAATATTGAATGGCTATGACCTTGTGGTCCTGACTCCAGATGTATTTGGTCAGGAAACTTTTGGGCTCGTGCAGTGCTTCTGTTTCGGCTTGCTCCGCATAGGCCATCACGTCATCCTCCTGCCGAAGTTTCAGTGTATTGCTGGCTGCTTTACGGCGACTTCCCTGGCTGCGCGTTGTTCGCATCAGCGTCAGCATTCGCTTTGGATTTGATGAAAGCGATCAGTGCATTGAGCTCCTCGTCACTCGCAGCCAAGGTTGGCATGACGGCGGCATAGCCCTTGACGATTTTGGCATTGGGATGAAGAACCGAATCCTTGAGATAGTCCTCATCGACCTTTACGCTCGTATCGTCGGCAAGGGTTTCCGTCTTGCCATACAGGCCCTGCCAGCCGGGGCCGACGCCCTTGTTGCCATCGACACTATGGCAGGCCAGACAGCCGAGCGACCCGGCCAGCCGCTGCCCCTGCGCCACCAGGTCTTCACCCGGGCTCGACGCTTCGCCGGTCGAAGGTTCACCGTCTTGCCCCGCAGCACCCAGTGATTTGATCAGGGCGATGACGGCACCCAGTTCATCGTCCTTGAGAGTATAGGCCACCATGACCGGCGGGTAGCCCTGTACCAATCGGGCCTTCGGATCGAGAATCGACTCTTTCAGGTAGGCCTCGTCGACCTGCACACTGGTGCCATCGGCAAGCTGTTCCGTACGGCCGTACAGCCCCTTCCATCCCGGGCCGAGACTGGCACCGCCATCCTGGCTATGGCAGGCCTTGCAGCCGAGTTGCTCGACCAACTGCCGGCCTTTTTCCAGCACGCTGTCTCGACCGGGTTTGGCAGTTGCCGTCAATGTCTGCGCAAACGTCGGTTGGCCTTTGAGCCATTGATCGAAGACGCCCTGCTCTTCCACGATCATATGGCCGCGCATGTTGTAATGACCTACGCCACAGAACTCAGCGCAAAGGACTTCGTACTTTCCGGTTTTAGTTGGCGTAAACCAAAAGTACGACACCATTCCCGGCACCATATCCATCTTGCTGCGAATTTGCGGTACATAGAAATCGTGCAGGACATCTTTAGCCCGCAACAAGACTTTCACCGGCCGATCGAGCGGAAGGCGAACTTCATTATTCATGACAAGCACATCGTCCTGCCCCGCAGGATCCTTGGGATCAACGCCGAGGGGATTGGCGGAGTCGACAAACTTGATATCCGACTTGCCCAACTTCCCGTCCTGGCCGGGAAAACGAAAGGCCCACTGCCACTGCTGGGCGACCACTTCAAGGTCGTAAGCCTCTTTCGGCACCCGGATGAAATCGTTGTAGACAACCAGGCCTGGGGCCAACATCCCGGCGATACCTACCGAAGTGATGATAATCAACCACAGTTCCAGCTTTTTATTTTCTGGCTGGTAGGCCGCCCTGGCACCCTCCTTGTGCCGATACCGCATCACCGCGACCGCCATGAATACCGTGATGGCAATGAAAAATATGCCGCTGATGATCAGCGTGATGAACAGGGTGGTGTCTATGGACCCCCAGTTGGAAGCTGCCGGTGTCGCATGCCAAGGCGCAAGTATGTGGAATAGCACTGATGCAATAACGATTAGTATCAGGACAATTGCTATTACCATTTCCTCTTCATCCTATTCCTGTTGTTCATTGGGTATGCAAAAGCATCGCCGCTGACTTCCAAGCAGGGCAGGCAAATGCCACCCGTCCGGGCGGCAAAGTCAGTAAGAAGTATAGAGCCCATCGGATGTACCGTGAGGTTGGCAGGCGAGGCCCGGCGACCGGCTATACTGAATTTCTGATGACGAACAGCAGAGATTGGCCAGAAGCGGCGCCAAAAATCGAACCCTGCCATTGAGTAGTCATCAAACATGAGTGATGGCATTGAGCAGGGACGATAGCTACAGAGTCCAGCAATCCAAATGGGAGGTTTCGTCATGAGTGCGCTGACGATCGAAGGCTGGTGCAAAACCGGCAACGCCCAAAAGTCCACCCCGATGGGGGAAGTCCACTTCTACGTCGACGGACCTCTCCACCTCCGTCTTGAGGAGGCCGAAGAGCGCTTGCAGAAGACCCACGAGCGTGAAGCCATGGTCGATGTCGATATGGACTCGATGGAGTTGATCATGCCCGAGGGATATGCCCCCTTGTCCGACTGCCAGATGCGTGTCTATCTGCAACACGAACGCGGACAGTTCCATCTGGTTGGACACCGAGCGAGTGACGGCAGCCTGATCTACACCAACGCAGTGTTGATTGATCAACTGCTTGAGTAGCGGTTACGTGATTCCCGGTATCGGAGTTTCTCCGCGGGATAATGTGCGGTACCGAAAACTCACGGGTCTTTTGAACACAATTCAGTGTGTTGCTTCGACCGGTTGAAACCCCAGACAGAAGCGGCCCTTCCCGTCCCGTTAAATCCACCTCGCCGCAGGGGCAAGTAGCCCCTGGCAAAAGCGATCGGTGAAACAGGGCCGCGATTCTCTCCATAAATGGGGTACTACACCCACCCGACCAGGTGTTTGCCACCAAAATTGAGGGATATTCCCCCCTTCCCCGTTCTCTCGCTTGAAGACCTCGCAATCAGCCTGTTAATTCATTTGAGTTTTTTCTTCGCCCTATTGAAATGGCTCATTAGTTGCACCACCCCTGATACCCGCAACAGCTGTCGTCCCGGACATCACGGAGGCGGCGGGGCTCGCCGGATCAGGCATGACGCGAGGGGTGAAAAAATGAATCGAGCGACACCACCATGCAGTTCCATCGCCTTGTTGCCCAGGTCCAGCCTGTGGTGCGTATTCCACGCAAACGTGAGGACGGGTGATGGCTTCCACTAATAGATCAATCGCTCGAATCACCAAGCGACCAATGGCCCTTTATAAGCAGCTCGCTGAGTTAGGCCTGATGTTTATTGCGTTGGTGATGACGCTGGCGTTGTCCGTTGTACTGGCGATGGAGTTCACCCTTGGAGTGTTTTGACAAGTTATTGCTCCTACGACGAGCGCCCGTTTTACCAGGCACCCATGTAAATGAAGCGACTATGGGAGGTGTGTCATGTGGAATCAGCCTCTGATGATGGTGGCGATCTACTTTGCCATCACCCTCTGCTTCGGCTGGTTGTGGTCCGCAGCTACCTTGTATTGGTTTTGACCCAATGGAAAAAATGAGTCACCACCTGATTTTATAAACACACATGGCCGGCAGCCATGCGTCGGCCAGGTGGAAACCGAAGGTCAAGCGGTCAAATGGCCCATGGGGGCGCAGGGGAAAACTTTGACTCGATCCATTGTTTGAACGCGACAACCACCGCGCCCGGAAACCTGGCCGATGGCCTGACCAGATAGACCCCACCGGCGGTATCCAATTGCCAGTCCGGAAGGACCTGCAACAGCCTCCCGGCAGCAATATCGCGCCTCATCAACCAGTCACCTGCCCCCAATATTCCGGCATCGGCGCGGGCCGCTGCCAGTAATGACTCGCTGTCATTGGCCGTCAGGTTTCCTTTGGGAGAAACCGTCTGCAGCTCATTGCCGCGATGGAGTCTCCACTGGGGAAAAGACGCCAGGCCGCTGAAGCGAAGGCAGTTGTGCCGGATCAGGTCCTGTGGCGTTTCGGGCATGCCGTGTTGCCTGATGTAAGCAGGCGAGGCACAGAGTATCCGGCGATGGTCACTCAGTTTCCTGGCGATCAACCGGCTGTCTTCCAACTCTCCGATTCGGATCGCCGCATCAAAACCTTCATCGATGATGTCGACCAGACGCTCGCTGTAGTCTGCGAGGATCGAGACATGCGGATGAGCCTCGAGAAACTCCGGCAGCATCGGGCCAAGCCAACGCCTGCCCATGGCTGCCGGCAATGCAAGGCGCAAAGTACCGCGGATTTCGCTGGCGCCCTCGGACGCCTGCTGCTGCGCTTCATTCATCAATTCGATGGCCGAGCGAAGGCGCTGCTCCAGCCTGGCACCTGTTTCAGTAATTCGAACCTGGCGGGTGGAGCGCTCCACGAGCCGAACGCCAAGGCGCTTTTCCATTGCGGCGAGGCGTTTCGAGACGACGGTTGGGTGTCGCTGCAATAGCCGGCCAGCCCCGACAAATGAGCCTTGCGAGGCCACGGCCAGAAACGCAGCGATTTCATCACTGTGCTGATTGTTCAGAACATCAAGATTCATGGTTTTAGAATGATCGCCCCCGATGAACGCCCCGACTCCAGGTCGGCATGCGCCAATGCTGCGTCCGCCAGAGAGTAGCTTGCCCGGACCGAAGGTTTGATAATACCCGCACCGATGGCCGCCAACACATCCTGCGCTCGTTCCTGGTACTCGGAGGCACTCGCGGTATGGGCTGCCAACGAAGGACGTGTGAGGAACAGCGAGCCTTTGGCATTGAGTGTCGACAACTCCACGGCTGACGGCGCACCTGATGAAGCGCCAAACGACACCATCAGCCCCCGTGGTCGCAAGCTATCCAGGGATGCCTGGAAAGAAACACGCCCTATCGGGTCATAGACGACGTCGACCATTTTACCGTCGGTGATTCGAGCGACCTGGGAGGCCAGGCTGGCAGCATCGAACACCAGGACTTCATTGCACCCCGACGCCAGGGCTTTCTCGACACTGGCCTGCTTTGAAACCACGCCAATCACGGTGGCACCCAAGTGCTTGGCCCACGGCACCATGATTTCCCCCAGCCCTCCCGCCACACCGTAGAGCACAATGGTGGTGCCGGGCCCTACGGGATAGGTGGCTTTCAACAGGTACTGCGCAGTGATGCCCTTGAACATGACGGCTGCGGCATCTTCAAATGACAGCGAATCCGGAATTTTGACCAGCCGCTCCGCCGGATAAAGCCGGGCCGAAGCGTAGGAGCCGATCGGACCGGTGGCATAAGCCACGCGATCCCCTGTTCGTACGTTGCTGACACCCGCACCCACAGCGGCAACACGCCCCGCGCCTTCCAGCCCAAGCCCGGACGGCAAGGGAATGGGCACCGCTCCCTTGCGCTGGGTAACGTCGAGAAAGTTGACACCCACAGCCTCTTGCTCAAGCCATACCTCGCCCTGGCCTGGTGATTGTTCGCTCAGTGCCTCCAGGTTCAGTACTTCAGGGTTGCCGAACTGGTTAAACCGGATCGCAGATACCATGGTCATTTCTCCATCAGTCAGAAACCGTAATCAAATGAGTGGTCTCAGTGTGAGAACTGATCTGCTGATGAACAAGACTGGGAAATTGCAGGACATTAATGCACTGATTGCAGCAATGTAATCGCCGATAGCGGACTATGCTCTGGGGACATCAACGTCAGTCGGGCTGGGTCTGGCTCTGAGACATGTCGGCGCAGCAGATCCAGTTCACAACGGCAATAAATTCTCCGGTCGGTTCGACAACGCTTCATTCATGCCATGAAGGGAAACATGACTTGGCGTTTCTATTTTTCAGTTGACTGAGCACGACTAAATCGTGGAGTGAACCCACCATGTCCCTGGACCGTAAACTGTTTGTTGGCGTCGCACTGACATACCTGCTACTCAGCGGTTGCACCTCCCAAGTCACTGAACGCGAGCAATATTCGGGCTTCCTGTCCAACTACAACAACCTGCAAGAAGTGACCACCGCCACGGGTGAGAAGGCAATGCGCTGGGTGAGCCCGTCGTGGAACCCGAATGCGTATGACACCATCGCGTTCAGAACGCTGGAGTTTTATCCCTCGCCCAAACCCAACGAACAGGTCAATCAACAAACGCTGGCCGACTTGCAGGACTTCATGTCCAGGAAGGCCAAAATCGTACTGGGCCAGAAATACCAGAGGGTGTCTAACGCCGCCGCCGCACCAGCCAGGTCACGCCCCCTGATTCTTCGTGCGGCAATCACTGGCGTCAGCGCCTCGAACGAAGGCATGAAGTGGTATGAAGTGATGCCGATTGCGGCCGTTGTCGGAGCGACACAGGCAGCTACCGGTCACCGGGATCAAGACACTAATCTATTCATTGAAGCCGAGTTCATTGACGCAAGAACCAATCAAACAATGGCCAAAGTGGTGCGTAAGGTATTCGGCAACCCGTTAGAGAACGAAAGTCAGAAAATCACCACCAAGGACTTTAAAGACGCTATCGAAAAACTGAATACCGATCTCTGGACGTTCATCCACAGCTGACCGCTAATAAACTTTCAGCTTCTTTCTCCCCTTGCGCCCTGCCAGCCGATGCGCGCCCCTGTATATGTTGAGGCGGCGATCCGACTTGCCCGCGAACACGACGACACACTGGCTGCTTTGGGCCGGCAGTTGACGTTGATGACAGGCAACAATCGGCCAACAGCGGCCTCTGACCACCGTGGGGAGTATAATTTCACCACGGTGGACTTATTCCCCCTTGGAATTTAACTAAGTTACTCGTAACTGATGATTCCGAGTTGCTTTGCCATAAACAGTTCGTTCCGCTCAACGATCTCCTCGATCACTTTCCCCTCTTTGTTAAACCGAAAATACGTCAGAGCGGTCCAAGTCAAGCTCTTGCCTTCTACGTTAAAGCCGTGCCATGTATTCGAGCCAGTAGCACAGTGCGTCAACGCGACTACAACAACGTCATCCGTGACAACTTCCTTGCTGAACGTAGTTTCAATTGTTTTATATCGTTCGAGAACATTTTCGCTCAAGGCTCGCTTAAAGTTTTCCAAACCACCTATCGGAGCATCGCAGTCCGGTCGATGCACAACCACATTGACATCGAAATACTCGGAAACCCGCTCAACATCCTTACCATCCACGCAGTATTTAAAGTAGTTCTTCACCGTATCTAGATTTTTGACACCCATACGACACTTACTCCTCTCAGATTGATAACAAGCAATACATCCCAAAGCTTTATAAAAGGCCGCCCCGCTCAAAAGGAGCCGTATACCAGAAGCGTTACATCAATTCGAATAAGACCTTTTGCACACTTCACGAGTGATTAACTGGAACGACCCAGCGCGCCAGGTACATTCTAGGAGGGGTTATGGTATTCGTAAATCTAGAATATATTAGACCTGATATCGTATATTGGAATACCACATGAGTCTGGAACGGTTGGAAAAATGGGCAACAGTCAGGCATTTCCGCCTGGCGATTGCGTTGTTTGAATATGGCAGTGTTTTGCACGCCGCACGCTCGCTGAACCTCTCACAGCCTACAGCGAGCAAGCTACTACAGGATCTGGAAGAGGCTGTAGGGGCTCAGCTCTACACCCGAAATCGTAGGGGGGTTACGCCTACGGAGCTTGGTCGGGACTTTGTACAGCGCAGCCGGATGATCCTTGCCCAACTGGATCATGTATCCCAAGCAATCGACGCGCTTGGAAAAGGGCATGCCGGGCGTGTTGCTATAGGAAGCGTGTTAACAGGGTCAAGTTATCTTGTGCCAGCAGCCATCGCACGACTCTGGGCAAGCCGACCAAGCATCCGCATCAAAATCATCGATGGTGTAAGCGGAGAACTAATACCTCGGCTCATCTCGGGCGAATTGGACTTCTTGATTGGGAGACTTTCCGATGTCAGCTCAAGCGTCGTTGTCGCTCAGGAGGCACTTATTAGCGAAAACGCCGTCATCGTTGCGCGCCGTGACCACCCTCTTGCCCAGCAAACAGAGGTTAAACTGGAAGAGCTCGCGCGCGAAGCATGGATACTGCCCCCAATAGAAACTACTTTACGGAAGCAGTTCGATAATATCTTTCATCGAAATGACATCAATCCACCACATGCAACGATAGAAACCGCATCATTCTTTAATATACTTTGGTTATTAAAACAGACCGATTTTCTTGGGATATTACCACAATCAGTTATTTCTGACCCAGCACACAGTAAGGAACTAATCCGCCTCCCGGCTTTTGAACCTCTAATTCTGGAACAAATTGGTGTTTCCCGACTAGCAGACGCTACATTGTCACCTGCCGCTTCCGCTTTATTGGACTCACTAAGAGAGATTATGCACAACACCCAAAAAATGGGCGGATACCTTCCGTAAGAGAAGGAGTTCTAATCGTTGCAATAGCCCATCGAATTGACGGGCAGCCTTGAGAACAGGCAGCAATCGGCCAGAAGGAGACATTCGTTTGCGTCGGGATGCCCCCTATCCAGTCGTCAGGCATTAAGCACTGTTGAGATGGTCGCGTATGAACTCGATGAACCGCTGGGTCTTCGCAGGAAGCAGCGGTTTTTCGGTCAGTGCGTAGACCGAGATGCCAGTGCGACTACGACCAGATGTGCCACATCCTAGAAGGCAGCCTGCGCCTGACCGATGCTGACGGCGTGGCGAAGACCTTCGGGCCTGCGCCTCGCCTGGGAACGCCGCCACCCCATACGTCAACGCAAGTTCCAAAGCCGGTTACAAGGGGTATAACTATCAGAACAAAAGGCGGGTCACGCAGAATGGGCCCTCCGAAGGTAGCGCCCGGGCCAGGTGCCCCAGGCCCGATCGGCGCCTGCGGCGCGGAGCGATGTGATGAGATCCAGAACATGGCGATGGGCTCGCAAGAGCCTTCTTGGCTGCATCGAGCTGGCCTTGCTGGTCGCTCCTCTGTGCGCCAGCGCCATGTTCAAGTGCCAAGCCAGGGACGGCGCCATCAGCTACACCAGCCAAGCCATCGCCAGCGCCCGTTGCACTCGCCTCAATGGCATGGCGGGCGCCGGTGTCGGCGCCAAGGCAATGGCCCTGCCACGGGTTGTGCGGGACGACGACTCAGGCGCGGTGCGGATTCGGGTGTTCACCTTCATCCACAAGGGTACTCGTCAATATGTGAGCCGGCGCCCCGTCGGTATCTCCGCACGGGTCGATGTCCTTGAGCTCTATTACATCAAGGGCTGCTATCTGTGCATGGCGCCGAAGGATTTCAAGGTCGCCTCACTGCGCCTGGACACCCTTTCCTATCGGCGGGAGATCGAAGCCGCTTCGGGTCATTATGGTGTCGACAGGGCGCTGGTCCGCGCAGTGATACATGCCGAATCGGCGTTTCGCCCCAACGCCATTTCCGAAGCCGGCGCCCAGGGGCTGATGCAGTTGATGCCCGCCACCGCCCAGCGCTTCGCCGTGGACGATCCGTTCGACGCACGACAGAACATTCGTGGCGGCGTGCGCTACCTGGCCTGGCTGCTCAAGCGCTTCAACGGCAACCAGGTGCTGGCTTTGGCAGGTTACAACGCCGGCGAAGCGTCCGTGGTCGAGTACAACGGGGTGCCTCCCTACGCCGAGACGCAATCCTACGTCACCCTCGTGCAATCCTTGACCGAACGCTATCGCAACCATCGCTAGGTAAGTATCGACAAGCTGATTTTCGTCCCGCATGTAGCTTGTAGTCTCAGCCCTCGACTAGCTGGGTCAATATCTCCAGAAAACTGGAGTTACGAGTACCAACACAGTCAGGATTTCCAACCTTCCTAGAAGCATTCCAACCGTGAGCAGCCATTTGGCGGCATCCGGTAATGATGAGAAATTACCGGCCGGCCCAATGATTGCGCCAAGACCCGGTCCGACGTTACACACCGCCGTAGCGGCACCGCTCAACGCGGTTGTCCAATCAAGCCCAATGAGAGCCAGGCCCAAAGCGATGGCGGCAATCGTGATGGTGAAGAAAAACGAGAAGGTCAAAAGCGAGCGCACGATCTCCTCATCGATGGGATGGCCGTTGTATTTTTTCTGAATCACCGCTCGAGGATGGATCAACTGCTTCAAGCTGCTGACCAGTAGAGCGCCAGCCACCTGAAAACGGAAGATTTTAAGACCGCCTGCCGTTGAGCCGGAACAGCCACCGATGAAGGTCAGATAGAAAAACAGCAAGACAGCGAAGCTGCCCCACAAGGTGTAGTCGCCAACCGCAATTCCGGTGGTCGTGACGACCGAGGTCACATTGACCGCCACGATACGAAACGCATCCCACCATCCGTAATCGCTGTGAAAACATAACCAGGTACCCACAGCCAGCGATGTGACGAGCAAGAATCCAATGAATCCGCGGACCTGGTGGTCCTTGATCAGCGCACGCCGATTGCCCCGCAATGTCGCGACGTACAAGGTGAACGGCAGGCTGCCCAGAATCATGATGACTACCGCCACCCAGTGAATCGCTGGTTGCGTCCAATGCCCAAGGGAAGCGTCCGAAGTTGAGAACCCTCCGGTAGAGATTAACGACATTGCATGGTTGACCGCTTCAAATGGCGTCATTCCAGCGAGCCAGAGCGCCAGAGCTCCAAACCCGGTAAGCCCCAGATAGAGCAAAAGAATGTACTTGGCTGCCACATGGGAACGCGGTGTCACTTTCTCCGACCAATCGGAGGACTCTGTCTGGAACAGACGCATGCCGCCTACTCGCAACAGTGGAAGGATCGCCACAGCCATGCCGATAAAACCGATGCCGCCCAACCAATGCAGCATGGAGCGCCATATCAACAAGCCGGGAGATGAGGTATCCAGACCGGTGAGTACCGTCGAACCAGTGGTTGTGATGCCAGACATCGTTTCGAAGAATGCGTCGGTGTAGCTGATTTGGCTAATGAACACCATTGGTAACGCTGCGAAGGTGCACACGACTACCCAGCTTCCGGTAGTCAGCAAGTACATGTCCCTGGGACGAAGTTGGCCAGTATCCGGGCGTCCCCGCACGATCAACAGGAGGCCACAGATGAAGGTAATCAAACTCGACCAGAGAAAGGCCGACAGATCGTCGCTACGCTCATAGGCCACCAGTGTGATCATGGGAATAGCCATGCTTATGGCCAGCGTGATCAGAAAAATGCCCAGGATGAAGCCGATAAGCCGAATTGCTGCGAGGGACATGACAATAGCGTTCCAAATTAACACCGCGCAGTATTAGATACCCAACCTGAAGACCCCGTAAATTTTGCGTAAAGCTTCTACGGGAAACCCCATAGGCTGCGTGCGTGAACGGGCTTTATCGGGTGGAATTCTGCCGGTCAGGACAGGCAGAAACCGGCCAATAGCAGCCCTTCATGTTCGGCTGCTATTGGCGAAAACGCAGGACTGGCCGACACCTGCCCACGGCGGGTGTCGGCAATGGGCCGCAAGAGGCGAACTACTTCGAGACCACCAGCGCCGGTGGCTGCCAGCTGCCTTCGCCGGCGGGAAGAATCGAAGGCGGTGCGGTCTTCGGCCAGTAGAGGCGCATCACCAGAAAGACCGTGTCGTCGGGCGCGGGCAACCAGTTGGCTTCCTTAGCCTTGCCGGGGGAATCTTTCTGAATGTACAGCGTCAGTGAACCATCCGTGTTTTTCTTCATCGCCGACAGCATCGGCGAGTTGATCAGGTAACGGTTGAGCGGATTTTTGATCAGCAGCTGGCTCTTGCCGTCGTACATGGTCACCGACCAGAAGGCATTGACTGGCGGCAGTTTGCCGGCCGGGAAAGTCAGCGTGTAGTTGCGCTTGCCGGTATCCAGCGTCTGGCCAGTGCCGTCGGTGCGCGTGTTGGGATACATCGCCTCGACGGCATCGTTGCCGTAGAGACCGCCTTTCGCGGCACCGGCACGCTTCAACCAGTCGGCCTTGTAGAACGTTTGGTCGCCGAAGTACGCGCCGACGTTCCAGCCGTTGATTATCTTCGTCCCACTCGCGAGGAACTTGTCGACCTTCTGGTCACCGGCCTTCATCCCGAGCAGGACCACGGCCTTGTGCTCGAGCGAGAGATCCTTAAATTCGAAGGTGCGACCGGGTCCCACCCCGATGCTCGCCAGCTTGGCCCGGATCTCCTGGTCGTCAGCCGATGGCGGCACATACTCCATCGCGGCCGACAGGTACTCGAAGAAGTTGGCCTTGATGCCTTCCGTCGTAGCCGGGACAAAATCAATCTTCGGCGCAGCCGGTGGCGCGGGTTGATGGAGGAAGGCGGACAGCGGCTGGACCTTGTAGCCCGCTTGCACCTTCTCGACATTCGGCATGTCCTTGGCGTTGTAGAGCTGAGTCCGAATGGCGCTCACGGCGAAGGGAGTGGTCGAGGTGAAGACTTTTTTGATACCGGGAGGGGGCACGCCTTTCCAGTCGGGACCGACCACCATGTAGTCGCCTGGCTCGTTGCCGGTGGTACGGCTGCCGATGTAACCATAGTTGTAAGTGTTGCCGTCGATCATCTGCACCGAGTAGTAACGCCGCTTGCCCACTGCCGGCACCGAGATCACCATCGGCTCCGCGCGCAGGTCCAGCCAGACAAACGAATAAGGGGTGTCGCTGTTCGGAGTGATGATGGCCGTGTCTTGGTAGGTGAAGACGCGAGGCTCGTTCTTGATCTGGTTGAACGGCGCCTTGTATTGCGGGCCGCCCTTGTCCACAGCATATTCGTGCATTACGGCGTAGTTCATGACCAGCGGTAAGCCGTAAATAAAGCCTTCCTCGGCGATTGCCTTGGTCTGCTCCAGACTTGGCGCGGGTACGCCTTTGGTCACATCCGTCTTGTCTGCCTGCGTGATCGGGTCGTTCTTGCTCGCACACCCCGCAAAAAGCGTTGAACCCACTACGACGAATGCCGCAGCCATTGACCAGCCCCGGTTAAACTTCCTGTTCATTTCTACCTCGTTAGTTTTGAGCAAGCTGGCACCGTGAGCGTTCATGGTCACGGTGAAATAATTTGAATACTTCTTGTGGCGAAGCGTCTACTCACGCGCTCAGGGAGTGTAGATCACAATAAGCCAGCATCACCTTGCGCAACTGAGCAACTCCGATTCAATTCCGTAATACTTACGCGCTGCCGTTACGGACCATCTGGCTTCTAGACGGCCAATCGTGATCAGCAGCCAAAAAGCGGATAGTCAGAGATTCACTTTAGAGGCCCGCCAAAGCCCGCTATGGGTCGATTTCTGCCTATCGTGACAGGCAGAAACCGGCCAAAAGCGGTCTTTCACGACGGCCATTTAAGACGTGCGGACGACCCATCAATGCCAGAGTTCGCGATTGTTCCAGTAAGGCAAGCCACCTATTGATAGTGCACCCAAAAATGTTTTGGTCACTTCAACATCACGAGTACCCGGAAATATCAGCTTACGCCTCCGCTTACATCCGGTGATGTTCCAGCAAGAAGTCCACGAACAATCGCACCCGCGCCGGCATTGCCGCCCCGCCGACGAACACCGCATGAATCGGTTCCTGGTCCCCGGGGTTCCAGGCTTCCAACAGCGGAATCAGGTCGCCGCGCTGCAGATCCTCGCTCACGCTGAACTCACCGATACGTGCAATGCCGGCACCTACTCGCGCGAGTTGTGCCAGCGCTTCACCACTGCTGCATTCGATGTTGCCGCTGACCTTCAGGGAAAACTCTTTTCCATCGCGGATGAACGGCCAGTTGGGTTCGGCACGCCGAAAGTTGAAGCGCAGGCAGTTGTGCTGTAGCAGGTCTTCCGGTTCCTGGGGGATGCCGTGGCTCTGCAGATACTCGGGCGATGCCACCACTACCTGGCCGGTGTCGCCGATCCTGCGCGCGGTCAGCGGGCTGTCGGGCAGATGGCCAAAGCGGACCGCGACGTCGGCCTGCCCGCCGAGAATGTCGACCACTTCGTCGCCGAGGGTGAGGTCGACGACGATGTTCGGGTAACGGGCGCTGAATGCTGCGACCAAAGGAACGATGGCCAGCCGCCCATGGCCAAGGGCGGCACTGACCCGCAATCGCCCCCTGGGTACGCCCTGGTCGGCGATGGCTTCTTCGACCTCGTCCATGTCGGCCAGGATACGCCGGGCGCCGCGCAGGAACGCTTCGCCCTCGGCAGTGAAGGTGATCGCTCGGGTGGTGCGCAACAGCAGGCGGGTGCCAAGACGTTGCTCGGTACGCGCGATGATCCGACTGACTGCCGAGGGTGTCAGGCCCAGTGCACGCGCGGCGGCCGACAGGCTGCCTTCCTGCGCCACGGTGATGAACACGCTCATTTCACCTGACCTGCCGTTGAAATCCACTTGTGCCTCCTGCGCAAAGGTGATTGCCAAAAATGCTATCTACCACCTGAAAAGACTGGATCGTAGCATTAGCGGCATAGATAAGGAGCCTTCCATGCGTATCAATCCACCACTTGTCGCGCTCGCCATCGGTGCCTTTGGCATCGGCGTAACAGAATTCGCCCCCATGGGCATGTTGCCGGGTATCGCTGCGGATCTGGGCGTTTCCATTCCCGCCGCCGGTTTGCTGGTCAGTGCTTATGCGCTGGGCGTATTGCTCGGCGCACCGCTGATGACCCTGACCACCGGCAGGATTCCCCGGCGCTATCTGCTGATCGGGCTCATGGCGATTTTCACCCTGGGTAATCTGATGTCAGCCCTGGCCACCGATTACTACAGCCTCATGGTCGCCAGGGTGGTGACCTCACTGAACCATGGTGCATTTTTTGGCGTTGGCTCCATCGTCGCCGCCAGCGTGGTCGCCCCGCAGAAACGTGCCGGGGCGGTTGCGGCGATGTTCATGGGCCTGACCCTGGCGACCATCGGCGGTGTGCCGCTGGCCGCCTGGTTTGGTGAACTGTTCGGTTGGCGCACCGCTTTCTGGGGAATTACCGGCCTCGGCGTGGTGACCATGGCCGCATTGTGGTTCGCCCTGCCTAACCTGAAGACGCCGAAAAGCGTCGGTGTAATGGCCGAAATTCGGGTACTGGGGCGTGGTCCGGTGCTGGGCGCGTTGGCCCTGACCGTAGTCGGATCGAGCGCAATGTTTACCGTCTTCACCTACATCGCGCCGATCCTCAGCAGCGAGACCCATGCGTCCACCGCCTACATCACCGCCATGCTGGTGCTGTTCGGTGTGGGGTTGACGCTGGGCAACATGTGGGGCGGCAAGGCCGCCGACCGCTCGATAGATCGCACCCTGATCGTTTCGCTGAGCGTGCTGATTCTCGTCTTGCTGGCGTTTACCGTTCTGATGCGTTGGCCGCTGCCGGCCGCCGTTGCCATCCTGATATGGGGTATCGCCAGCTTCGCCCTGGTGCCGCCGCTACAGATGCGCGTCATGGAAGCAGCGAAGGACGCGCCCAATCTTGCCTCTGCGGTGAACATTGGCGCCTTCAATTTTGGCAACGCGATTGGCGCAGCACTGGGCGGAGCGGTGATCAACGGCGGTCTGGGTTATCCGGCGATTTCCCTGGCCGGAGCGGCAATGGCTGCTCTGGGGCTGCTGATGGTGTTGGCTTATGCCTGGCGTTCCAGAACGATTGAAGCGGCAGTGGTGTGACGAAGATGAGGGGGAGTGGTTCGTTACGATCGATGAGGGGCGGCAATCGGTCAATTTTAGCCTTTGCTGACCGGCAGCTTTGGGTCGTTTTCTGCCTATCGTGACAGGCAGAAACCGGCCAATAGCGGTCATTCATTGCTGACGAAATCAGGGGCGATTCAATGTTCTGACGCGACTGTCGACACCGCGGACGAGCGAGATCGGGCAGTTGCTGCCGCATCAGTGGATGCCGACCTCACTCACGCAAGTTGAGTTGGGCGGGCGTTCACGAATGAAGCTCTCAGCAAGGCTGCTTCTAGCTTGGATCCAGCGAATGCGCATAGTAGCATGTGGCCACTCATGCTCGGCGCCTAAGCGCCTATGCGCAATCAGGATATGAAGGGAGTCATGCACATGTCGATGTTAGAGTTCATTGGCGAACTGGGCCGCGCGGAAAAAATTCACAAAAAGCCGCACATACCTCGCGACAAAGCTTACAACGCTATCGCTTCGTACTGCCCAGATGTCAGTTATGACGACATCCAATTGCTTATCGATGAGACGGTTTTTGGTAACGCAAAAGTAGGCGTCATCATCACTGCGAACGAGATCTGCGGGAAGGAAAACTTCTGTGACCCCTTCCGCTATGCCCTTTCGAAGGTATCCTCAGTCTTCGTCAAGAAAAGCTTAATGACGTCAACGCTCTACATTAACGAGCGGCAGGTGATTAAGCTGACACAGCCTTCGGGAGGTACGCTAGTCCACCTGTTTGATAGTGTCGAACAATACTTGCAGCAAGCAAAACATGCCGCTAAACCGGAGCCTATCATCACGCCTGCTGCGCTGCCTGCCGATCAGACTGCTGAAATCTGGCCTTCCCCTGAATCCGCCTCCCAAAGCGCACCTGCCGTCGCTGAACTGATCGAACCCAGCCCCCGGCTCCACGCCCGCCTGCCTGAGCAGGCTGAAGCCATAGTGGAGCTTGAAAGCGTGGAAGTCGTGACTGAACAACCGACAGCCACTGCTCCGGTAGACGAGGAGAAAAGCTCATCCCGATTTCGCCGCTGGCCAAAGGACAATTTGATCACCTCGATCCAGACGGATAAACACGTGAGCGCTGTGTTCAACTTCATCGGCGATGTATTGAGCGATAACAAGTCCAGCAAATCTGCTGCGCTACGAAGAGAAGTCCAAGGCTTCTTGGCCAAGACAGTACTGCGGTTGAGGAAAGAGTACATCGATCGAAACCATGTAATTGGCCTAATGAACGACGTGGCCACGATGGAGTTTCTGATCTACAGCATCGCCTATCTCCGGCTTGAGCTAGCCAACCGACGTGTAGATCCGAGGCTGATAACCTACACGCTGAGCGAAGGTGTCCAGGCGCTCCTCTCACTGGACAACTCAACTAGCTCCCGGAGTCTACTGGCCAAACTGCTGCATCTCGCTGAAGCGATGGGAAACAACATCGATCAACTTATCTTTACCTTCTACATTAGAGTTTTGATGAGCAACATGAAGGGCGAACTAGCAGACGATGAGCTCGAAATGAGACAACTGCGCACGCTTGCTTCGTTCAACAAGGAATTACCGCTGCAAGAAGCGCTAGAGAAAATTATCCAGGAGTTCGTGGTGGCCACTGTAGATGAGATCGGGGATATCAGCGGCAATCGTCAAATCAGCTATGACGCACGTCGGTGCGCTGACAGCATCATTGATCTTTTCTGAGATTTTTGGGGGGGGGATCTAAGTATTTTGAATACAAAGCCTTTCTCGCTGCGCATCGACCCCAAGCGGACAACAGGATGCCGGGGCCACTCCGCGGCCATCGCCAGCAAGCTCAGCTCCCAGAGATGCAGCGCAGTCTTGGAGTCAAATGGTATTCCTTTGGGAGCCGGCTTGCCGGCGACGAGGCCGGTACGAGCCACAGAACCTTGAATCGGTGTCCGCTTGGGGTCGTTTTCAGCCGGTCACCACAGGCAGAAAACGGCCAGAAGCGGACGTATTGACACTTGTTACTCTCATTGGAAGTTGTCAACCGACCACGACGCTGGGAAGCTACAGTGACGTTTACCATAAGGACATGCTGAAAATGAACGCGCGAAAAATTTTAATCACAGGTGCTGCGGGCCGAATCGGCAGCGCTTTTTGGAAAGCGTATTACGATAAATCGGATTTGCGTTTAGCCGACATAGATGTATCAACACTTCCGCAATCGGCACAACGTTTCGCTCTCGACATCAGCGTTCAAGCCAGTTGCCTTGAAGCTTGCGAAGGCATACATACAGTGATTCATCTAGCTGCTGACCCTCGCCCAGACGCCGATTTCATGACCTCCCTGCTCCCTGTGAATATTGTGGGCACCTACAACATGCTATTCGCCGCAAAGGCTCAAGGCTGCGAGCGCTTTATATTTGCGAGCAGCGCTCAGGCTATCGAAGGTTATCCAGAGGATGTTCAGATACATGAATGTATGGCACCTAAGCCAGGCAATCTATACGGGGTCAGCAAAGCGTTCGGGGAAGCTCTGGCTTCGATGTATGCAAACGATGGTCAAATGACAACAATCGCAGTCCGTATTGCAAACGTAGCTATATTTCACCAAGGGGAAAACCACAGTCACAGGGATGTAGCTGCTTTTATTAGTGTCAGGGATGTTGTTGCACTACTTAAAAATTGCGTCGAGGCCGAGCTGAGCGGATTTCATGTTATCCACGGGGTCTCAGATAACAGATATAAGCGACTTTCTATCGAGAAGACCAGAAAAGTTGTGGGATACGCCCCCCTTGATGATGGATTTGAGATTCTGGAAGGACACGCTCAACCTGACTGAACTACTTCATTATCAGCTGTCTCTTCGACTGTCCGTTTCGGGTCGAAAGTGACCACTCTGCGACAGGGAGTTTCCCGGGCCATCAAGCTACAAAATCAAGTGCGATTCAGATAGCCCTGGCGGGATTGGAAATTCTTTTTTGCACCTGCGTCCTGGACAGGTTTTGCTCGATGATGGTCAAGATGACCGCGCAGCAGATGAGCTAATGCGCGCATACATGGGAGCTGGCCCAGAGATTTTCGCTGCGGAAGACGCCCGCTACCTGACTTTTCGCAAAACACGTGCTGATCTTGACGCACCATAACTATTAGCCCACCTGTTTTACGTCCAGGGTCCCTAGACACCCTGACGTGAGCGCCATGGGACGAATGCGGCCATCCGGCAAACGGTCATTCAACGTAGACAAAACCAGGGGCGATTCAGAAGATGTCCCGACCAACCTCGCTCACCCCGCAGCCCTGCCATACTGTTCAACATGACCAGTGCAACTTTCCGCTTCTTTGATGAGCTCAACGATTTCCTGCCGGCCGAACGGCGGCGGCAACCCTTCACCTGCCAGTGCGCGCAAGGGGCGACGGTCAAGCACATGATCGAGGCGCTCGGGGTGCCGCACACCGAGGTCGAACTGGTGCTGCTCAACGGCGAGTCGGTGGGCCTGGAGCGGGTGATCCTCGACAGTGACCGGCTGGCGGTGTATCCCAAGTTCGAAGCGCTGGACATCAGCCCCCTGCTGAAAATTCGTGCGCAACCTTTAAGGGTGCTGCGTTTCGTCGCGGATGCGCACCTTGGCGGGCTGGCCAGCCTGCTGCGCATGAGCGGCTTCGACACCCTCTACGACAATGGCTTCGAGGATGGCGAGATCGCCGAGATCGCTGCGCAGCAAGGACGCATCGTGCTGACCCGCGACCGCGAACTGCTCAAGCGGCGAATCATCAGCCACGGCTGTTATGTGCATGCCCTGAAACCCTCGCTGCAGTTGCGCGAATTGTACGAGCGCCTCGACCTGGCGCGTAGTGCGCGGCCATTCAGCCTGTGCCTTCATTGCAACCTGCCGCTGCACGAGATCAGCCTGGAACTGGCCCGGACGCAGGTGCCGCCACGCATCGGCGCCCTCTATTCGCACTTCCTGCGCTGCGACGCCTGCCAACGGGTTTACTGGGAGGGTTCGCACTGGCGCGGTATGTGTGCATTGCTGGCACCGCTGCTGAACCGATAGCCGCCAGCCCTTGGCGGAAAAAAAATAACAAAATTGCCATGTGCTCCCTTCGTACCTTCTTGCGTCGCACTGTTCATTGCCCGTTCCCGTACGTCTGGAGTTTTCCCAATGCCCTCGCCTCATTCCTTGCCCGCTGCGCTGCTGGGCCTGGCCCTTGTTTGTCCGGCCATGACCGAGGCGCAGGGCCTGGAGCTGGGACAAGTGCTGATTGGCGCCGAGGACCAGAGCGACGAAGACCAGGGAATCGAGGACGCCAGGGCCCGGCTGGCCCAGGTGCCCGGAGGCACTAACGTGGTCGACATGCGCCGTCCGTTGCAGGGCCGCGTGGCCAGCAACCAGGATGTGCTGGCTTACCAGCCGGGGATCTATGCCCAGTCGGCGGGTAACGAAGGGGTGAAGATCTCGATCCGCGGGTCGGGCATCAACCGTGCCCCGGGCGCCCACGCCTCGGGGCTGTACACCCTGCTCGACGGTCTGCCGCTGACCGGTCCCGGCGGCACGCCCTATGAATTGCTGGAACCGCTGTGGCTCGACCATGTGGAAGTGCTGCGCGGCGCCAACGGGTTCGACCGGGGCGCCCTGGCCCTGGGCGGGGCCATCGATTATGTCAGCCATACCGGCTACGACGCGCCGAAGTTGCAGGTACGCTACGCAACGGGCAGTCACGGCTATCAGCAGCGTCAGGTCAGCTCCGGACAGGTGCTGGGTGACTTCGATTACTACGTGGCCATGACCGACGCCAACGCCGACGGCTACCAGGACCACACGGCCAGCGAGAGCCAGGGGGTCATCGCCAACTTCGGTTACCGCTTCAACCCCAACCTGCAAACGCGCTTCTACCTGCGCCACCGCCAGACCGACAACGACCTCGCGGGACGGGTGACCAAGCACTCCATCGAACACGACCCACGGGCGGCCAACCCGGCCTACGTGGCGCGGGATGACCGCCGCGACGAGCCGGGCAGCACCTTTATCGGCAACAAGACCACTTGGTACATCGATGACGATTCGAGTATCCAGACCGGCCTTGTCTACCACGACTACCCCATGGACTTGCGCGAGGGCCCCAACCGCCTGAAGGTGGCATACACCGATGTCAGCGGCACGTTCGACTACAAGCGTCGCGACACGCTCTGGGGGCTGGAAAGCCAAAGCACCCTGGGCCTGCGAATGACCAAACACCTGCCCAACGCCGGTGCCAGCGAGTTCGTGCGCATCCCCACCGGCAATACCGCCGGTTATGCACCGGGCACGCTGATCCGCAACTTCACCTACCAGGGCTCGGACACGGTCCTGCATGCCGGCAATGACCTGGAGATCGCCGACGACCTGTGGCTGACCACCGGCCTCGCCGCGATCTACACCCGCCGTGAAAGCGATGTCACCTACCCGCCGGAAGGTGGCAAGACCAGCCTGCACGACTGGGACTACGCCCCACGCGTGGGCCTGCGCTACCAACTGACACCGGACCTGCAACTGTTCGGCAATCTCAGCCGCTCGGTCGAGGCACCGCACCCGTGGTCGCTGATCTATAGCTCGAACATCCGATTCCCCGCAGGCAGCGGCGTCGCCACGGGCGCCCAGCGCCAACCGGTCACGCTGCAAAACCAGACCGCCACCACCCTGGAAATCGGCGGTCGCGGGGACAGCACGCTGGGACAATGGAGCCTGGCCTGGTACTACGCCCAGGTGCGCCACGAACTTCTTTCGGTGCTGCCGGACGCCAACGCCACCACGCCCTACGAACTCAACGCCAGCCCCACCGTGCACCAGGGTGTGGAAGCCAGCCTGCTGAGCCCCCTCTGGTCGCCCGACGATGGCGGCCAGTTGAGCCTGCGCCAGAGCTATACCTTCAGTGACTTCCATTACCGCGACGATGAACGCTTCGGCGACAACCGCCTGCCGGGCCTGCCGATGCACTATTACCAGGGCGAACTGCGCTACGACTGGCCACAAGGCTTTTTCGCCACGGTCAACACGCAATGGGTGTCCAAAGTGGCGGTCGACTACGCCAACAGCTACTACGCCGATCCCTACGCCCTATTCGGCGCGACGCTGGGCTACAACGCACCCAAGGGTGACTGGCAGACCTGGCTGGACCTGCGCAACCTGACCGACAAGCACTATGCCGCCACGGTCACGCCGGGCTACGACGACAAAGGGCTGGACGCGGCACGCTCCACCCCGGGGGAAGGCATGGCGATGTACCTCGGGGTGTCGTGGAGCCTGCTCTGAGGCCGCTTGCCTGTCTTCGCAAACGTACGCAACCGCACGCGACGACTAAGCTTTTGTAACGCCACTTCGTCTCTCAAGGAGCTATCCATGAGCGCCGCCGCCCTGTCCGAACTCGATGCCGCCCTGCCCGGCCTGACCCGCAAGATCCGCGTGCTGGATGCCCTGTCCTGGCCGGACGGCGTCGAGGAAGACTTCCTGACGAAATGGCGCGGCGGGCGGGCCGAGCTACCCAAGGTCGAGTTGCAGCCCCGCGACCACAGCGCCGACATCGCCGCCCTGGAAACCTTTATCAGCCATTGCGATGTGGGGCATCCGGCCGGGAATTTCCTGGCCATGACTGCCCGTAGCTATGCCACGGCCGGACACATGCTGGGGGCCATTGGCACTCCTGCCTTTACCCAATATTCGTCAGCGCTGTACCGGCGTCCGGACTTCTATTACACACGCCTGCAACTGAGCATGCTCGACGCGGCCCGGTTCTTCCTCAAGACCACCGACGCCCTGCTGGGCGGTGCGCGGATTCCACCCTGCCCGGCCGAGATCCCGGCCAAGGCGTTCGCCGCCTGGATTCAACCGGAGCTTGACCGCTTCTTCGGCGCCGGACAGATCACAGTCGTGCTCGATCCGAACCTGGCCGCCAAGGCTATCGCCGGATCGAGCCGCATCCGCCTGCGGGCCAGCGCGCTGTTCTCGGAACTGGACAAGCATCAGCTGTTGCAACACGAAGCCTTCGTGCATGTCGCCACGGCACAGAACGGCGCGCGCCAGCCCAACCTCACAAGCCTGGGCCTGGGAGCGCCCCGCACCACCCAGACCCAGGAAGGCATTGCCACCCTGGCCGAACTGTTCACCGGCAGCATGGACATCAACCGCCTGCGTCGCCTGGCCCTGCGCGTGCTCGCCGTCCAGCAGGCACTGGAGGGTGCCGACTTCATCCAGGTGTTCGAAGGTTTTCTGGCGGCCGGGCAGACAGAAGAGGAATCCTTCCGCTCGACCCAAAGGGTATTGCGCGGCACCGACCTGCGGGGTGGTTCGGCGTTCACCAAGGATGCCGCTTACCTGACCGGCTTGCTCGGTGTCCACACCCTGCTGCGTATCGCAATTCGCGATAACCGGCCGGAACTGGTGGGGCATCTGTTTGCCGGGCGCCTCAGCCTGGGTGACACCGTGCGCCTGGCGCCCCTGTTCGATTCCGGCTGGCTCAAGGGGCCGGTCTATCTTCCTGCCTGGGCCACCGACCTGCGCCTGCTGGCCGCCAACCTGGCCTTCTCGGCGTTCATCGCCCAGATCAAGCTGGATGTGCTGGACCTGGATGTGTTCATGGCATTCGCCGAAGAACACGAAAGCGATGCCAGCGCCCAGTGATCGACGCGCAATTTTACAGGCAGCCTTGACTCTCCAAATCAACTGCTACCATTAGGAAGCGGTGTCGAGGCCAGGCTCTGTGGCTTGCAAAGTCGGCTTCACCTGCCAGGGATTGGTCCACCCACTTCAAGCCTGCCTGACCCCATGGGGGGTGCAATGCACAATCCATTACTTTACGCGTTGTCGGCTGTACTGTTCTTGAGCGGATCGTCCTGCCTGGCACTGGATACGAATGGGACCGCCGCCACACCGACAGCCGCCGCTGCCCCCGCTCCGGCAAGCGCGACCACGGCAGCGCCCGCCGCCCCGGTGGCCAAGGATCCGGTGTTTACCCAGGAACAGCTGGATCAGATGCTGGCGCCCATTGCGCTTTACCCGGACCCACTGTTTGCACAGGTGCTGATGGCCTCCACCTACCCCGGGGAAGTCGGCGAGGCGGTCAGTTGGTCCAAGGCGCACCCCGACGCCAAGGGTGACGATGCGGTCAGACAGGTGGCGAACCAGCCCTGGGATCCGAGCGTGCAGGCGCTGGTCGCCTTCCCGCAGGTTCTGGTAATGCTGGGGCAGGACCCCGTCTGGGTCCAGCGCCTGGGTGATGCCTTCCTGGCGCAGCCCGACGATCTCATGGAAAGCGCCCAACGCTTGCGTCGCCAGGCACAGGCCGCCGGCAATCTGCAGAGCAACCAGTATCAGAACGTGACGATCCAGAATGTCGCGCCGTCGGCACCGGCGACCACGAACGCGGCACCGGCCCCTGAAGCGGCCCCGGCCAGCAACTCCACCATCATCATTCAGCCTGCCGATCCGCAGGTGGTGTACGTCCCCACCTATAACCCGACAACCACCTACGGCACCTGGGCCTACCCGGCATCGCCGCCCGCGTACTATCCACCGCCACCGGCCTATTACCCCGGTCAGGCGCTGATGGCCGGACTCGCGTTTGGCGCCGGTGTGGCGATCGTTGGATCCTTGTGGGGTGAATGTGACTGGGGCAATAACGACGTCGACATCGACGTCAATCGCTACAACAACATCAATGCCAACAACCGGATCAACAACAACAAATGGCAGCACAACCCGGTGCATCGCAATGGCGTGCCCTATCGGGACAATGCGAGCCGCGCACAGTACGGTCGCCAACTCAATGGTGCCAATCAGCGGGAAGCCTATCGCGGAGACAATGCCCAACGCGCCCAGGCCCGTGAAAATGCCCGCACCTCAATGGACAAGCACGGTATCGAACGACCTGCCACCAGCAACCGCGAAGCCCGTGATCAAACGCGCAAACTCCAGTCCGCAACTGCGGGCGGCGATCGACGGCAGGCCGGTGCAGACAGGCCCAAGGCAGCGGACAGAAGCCAGGGCACGACCAGAAACACCCGGGAGAACCAGCAGCCCAGGAGAGAGACCCAGCAGGCCAGGAACCAGAGTTCCCAGTTGAATCAGCGCCGGGAAGGCTCCGCGCAGACGCGGCAAGCGACGAACAAACGGCCCGCCGCCAGTGCCGGCAGTGCCCGCAACAATGCGTTCGCCGGCGCACGGTCACCGTCCCAGGCCAACGTCCAGGCCAATCGAGGCCGGGCCAGCCAGGCATCCGCCCAACGCCCCAGTGCCTCGCGATCAGCCGGTCACCAGGTCAGCCGGCCGTCCAATCCACCAGCGCGTCAAAGGGGGGGCCGCCGTTGAAAAACCATCCTCGATTGAAGGGACTCACGGGCTTGCTCCCTCATGTCCTGGTTATAGCCGCCGGCTTGTTGTGGTCGTGCATGGCGACGGCACAGCAGGCCTTTCCAACCCCGGAAAAGGCCGCCGAAGCCTTCGTCGAGGCACTGGGCACGGAGCACTCCGACCAGGTACGCCTGACCGAGCTGCTAGGCAGCGACTGGCACAGCTACATCCCCCGCGAAGGCGTGCAGCGCGAAGATGTGGATGCATTTTTGCAGCAATACCGCGAGCAACACCACATTGAAAACACCAGCGACCGCAAGGCCATCCTGGCGGTTGGCAGCAACAACTGGACACTGCCCATCCCCATGACCAAAGCCGCGGACGGTTGGCGCTTCGACATGAAGGCCGGCAGTGCCGAGATCCGTGCACGTCAAATCGGCCGCAATGAACTTGCCGCGGTGCAATCGGTGCTGGCCTATCACGATGCCCAGATGGACTATGCGTCAGTGGATCGGGACCATGACGGCGCACTCGAGTATGCGCAGAAAATCT
The DNA here is from genome assembly GCF_047345015.1 of Pseudomonas monachiensis. Lineage (NCBI taxonomy): Bacteria > Pseudomonadati > Pseudomonadota > Gammaproteobacteria > Pseudomonadales > Pseudomonadaceae > Pseudomonas > Pseudomonas monachiensis. The sequence continues at coordinate 2,412,972 of NZ_CP178857.1, read as the reverse complement.
TCAGCACCCCCGGCCAGCACGACGGACTCTATTGGGCCGAAGACGACAGCGACCAGATCAGCCCGTTGGGGCCATCGTTCGGCAAAGCCATTGCCGATGAAGAGTGGCACGGCTACCGCTTCCGCATCCTTAATGGCCAGGGTCCTTCGGCACCTGGCGGCGCCTACAGTTACCTCATCGGTGACAAGATGAGCCGGGGCTTTGCGCTGATCGCCTGGCCGGTGAAGTACAACGACACCGGCGTGATGAGTTTCATGATCAGTCATGAAGGCCAGGTGTTCGAGAAAGACCTGGGGCCCGAGAGTGAAAAACTGGCTCTGGCGATGAAGCGCTTTGATCCGGATGACAGCTGGAAAGAGGTGGCTGAGGACCAGGAGTAGCAGGCGCGACCTGCTGCAAGCCTTCAGAACGGCTCAAGGCAGTTATCTGATCGACAGGACGAATCGGTCTTCGCCCCCGGTGTTGTCGTTACAGGAGGGTTGCTCAAGCTTGAATCCGCACCGATCCAGAACTTTTCTGGAACCGGCATTCTCCCTGAAAGCATACGCAACCAGTTGCACCAGTCCCCAGCGCATCCGTGCCTCCTGGATCAGGTGTCTCAACGCCAGTGTTGCCAGCCCCTGGCCGCATGCGCGCTGATCAATCCGATAGCCCACCTGCGCAGAACCCGTCGATGAATCGATGCTTTTCAGATTGGCTCGACCGACGATTCTCTGACTGCAATCCTCGATGACAAAGGGGTGCCAGGCGCCGATGGAAAAATCGGACAAATAGCTTTCGATATGATCGGCGACACCCTGCAACGAGTAAAAAGCAGGGTCGCGCGCATCGATATGGGATTCGAACCATTCACGGTTGTGGATTTCGAAAGCCAGCAACGCTTGAGCGTCAGTCATTTTCAGCTCGCGTACGCTAAACGATTCCATTCACCACCTCTCCTTTGTCTTGTGCCGAATTGGCTCGAGTCTATCCCATACCTGAACATCCTGGCCGGACCGAGCCTTACCTTCTCAGTCAGAGCGGCTTGCACAAAACATATGGAGAATCGTATATTCGAATAACCATATGTATCGAGCCACGCCAATGCTCAATCCTGCCGCCGTATTCAAATGCCTGTCCGACGAAACCCGCGCCCGGGCCACCTTGCTCATCACCCGTGAAGGCGAGTTATGCGTGTGTGAGCTGGTCTGCGCCCTGGACGACAGCCAGCCCAAGATTTCCCGCCATCTTGCCCAGCTTCGCGGCTGCGGCCTGCTTCTCGACCGCCGCCAGGGACAGTGGGTGTATTACCGACTGAACCCCGAACTGCCCGCGTGGGTTCGCGACGTTCTCGAGACAACCTTGCTGGCAAACGCCGACTGGCTTGCGAACGACAGTACTCGCCTTGCCGCGATGGGCGACCGTCCGCTCAACACTTCCGCCTGCTGCTAACCCTTCATTCATCGAGACTGTGCATGTTTACTGCGTTTACCATTTTCCTGCTCACCATGGTGTTGGTCATCTGGCAACCCAAGGGCCTGGGCGTCGGCTGGAGCGCCTCCCTGGGGGCCGTCCTGGCCCTGCTGGCAGGCGTCGTGACGCTGGGCGATATCCCACTGGTGTGGGGCATTGTCTGGAACGCCACCGCGACCTTCATCTCGCTCATCATCATCAGTCTGCTGCTCGATGAGGCCGGGTTTTTCCAGTGGGCGGCACTGCATGTGGCGCGCTGGGCCAAGGGTGACGGGCGGCGCCTGTTCATCTTCACGATACTGCTGGGGGCCGGCGTATCCGCCCTGTTTGCCAACGACGGTGCCGCCCTGATCCTGACCCCCATCGTCGTTTCAATACTGCTCGCACTGCGCTTTTCGCCAGCCTCTACCCTGGCGTTCGTCATGGCGGCCGGTTTCATTGCCGACACGGCGAGCTTGCCCCTGGTGGTGTCCAACCTCGTCAACATCGTTTCGGCCGACTACTTCAACCTGGGCTTCAGCGAATACGCCGCCATCATGGTGCCGGTCAACTTCGTTGCCGTGGCGACCACGCTCGTGGTGCTGTACTGGTTTTTCCGGCGTGACATTCCCAGGCATTACGCGCTCGATGACGTGATGGATCCGCGACGCGCCGTGCGTGATCCCCTGACCTTCCGCGTCGGCTGGCTTGTCCTGGCGCTGCTGCTGATCGGGCTGTTTGCCCTGGAACCCTTGGGCATTCCCATCAGCGCCATCTCAGCGGTCTGTGCCGCGATGCTGTTCGCCGTGGCGGCGCGTGGGCATGTGATTTCAACGCGACGGGTACTGCGTGAAGCGCCCTGGCAGGTCGTGATCTTTTCACTGGGCATGTACCTGGTAGTGTACGGGCTGAAAAACGCCGGACTGACCACCTACATGACCATGGCCCTGAACTACTTGGCCGAATTCGGTATCTGGGGCGCCGCGCTCGGCACTGGCCTGCTCACGGCCTTGCTGTCATCGGGCATGAACAACATGCCCACGGTGCTGGTGGGTGCCCTGTCGATCCAGGCCAGCGACGCCACCGGTGTGGTGCGCGAGGCCATGATCTACGCCAATGTCATCGGTTCCGACCTGGGCCCCAAGATCACCCCTATCGGCAGCCTGGCCACCCTGCTCTGGCTGCATGTCCTGGAGCGCAAGGGCATCCGCATTACCTGGGGTTACTACTTCAAGGTCGGCGTGGTCCTGACCCTGCCGATCCTGTTCATCACCTTGTCTGCCCTGGCCCTGCGCCTGAGCGTCTAGCCCTGTGCGACTGCAAAGAGGAATCACCATGCGCGTTCTGTTTATGTGTACCGCCAATAGCTGTCGCAGCATCCTGTCCGAAGCCATGTTCAACCATCTCGCCCCCGAAGGTTTTGAGGCGGTCAGTGCCGGCAGCTTCCCCAAGGGCCAGGTGTTGCCCCGCAGCCTGAGCACGTTGCAAGAGGCCGGCATCGCCATCGACGGTTTGAGCAGCAAAGGCAATGAGGCGTTCGAAGCCAACCCGCCGGACATCGTCATCACGGTCTGCGACAAGGCCGCCGGTGAGGCGTGCCCCGTGTACTTCGGGCCGGCGCTGAAAGCTCATTGGGGCCTGGAAGACCCATCGGACATCAAGGGCGATGAAGCGACGGTATCGGCGGCGTTCCACTCAACCCTGGCGCACATCGAAACGCGTTGCCGGGCATTGCTCGACCTGCCTTTTGCACAACTTGACCGCGATGCGCTGAAGCGGGAACTCGACCGCATCGGCACGCTTTGACCGGAGCCCCCATGACCCATCCCCTGCCCAATCTCGACACGTCACTGACCCAGCCCATCGCCGGACGCGACGACCAGCACAAGCCACGCATCCTGCTGCTGTACGGCTCGACTCGTGCACGGTCGTTCAGTCGCCTGCTGGTCGAGGAAGCGGCCCGGTTGCTCGAACACTTCGGCGCCGAGACTCGGATCTTCAACCCATCAGGCCTGCCGCTTCCGGACGACGCGCCCTCCGATCACCCGAAAGTCCAGGAACTGCTCGAACTGATGCAATGGTCCGAAGGCCAGGTCTGGTGTTCGCCAGAGCGCCACGGCTCCATGTCTGCAGTGTTCAAGGCGCAAATCGACTGGGTGCCGTTGGCGTTGGGCGCCGTTCGCCCGACCCAGGGGAAAACCCTCGCGGTCATGCAGGTCTGCGGCGGTTCCCAGTCCTTCAATGTGGTGAATCAGCTTCGTGTGCTGGGCCGCTGGATGCGCATGTTCACCATCCCCAATCAATCTTCCGTGCCAAAGGCTTTTCTGGAGTTTGACGACGCCAATCGCATGAAACCCTCGTCGTTGTACGACAGGGTGGTGGACGTCATGGAGGAACTGGTGAAATTTACCCTGCTGCTACGGGATCGCCCCGATCTGGTAGACCGCTACTCGGAACGCAAAGAGTCCGCAGAGGAACTGACTCAGCGCGTGAATCAGCGGTCGATCTGACTGTAGAAATGTTCCCCCAGGCCCGATAACCGAAAAAAGTCGCAAACCCCACGACGTTTCAGGGCTTGCGACTCTTTACTGCTATGCCTGCGGTGTTCATTGCCGAACGTGCAGGCTTAGTTCTCTACCTCGACCGCGTCGAAATCCGGCTCGTCCGGGGCATCCGGGGCGTCCGCCATATCTTCCCTGGCGTCCTTCGCCACGGCCTTGGCGGCCTCTCTGGCTGCCTTCGCCTCGGCTTTGGCGGTGTCCCTCGCGGCATCCGCGGTAGCCCGGGCAGCATCCCTGGCGGCATCTGCGTCGGCCTTGGCCGCGTCCCTCGCTGCATCTGCAGCGGCACGGGCAGCGTCCCTGGCGGAGTCTGCGTCTTCGTCCGCCAAGCCAGCAGCTTTTGCGGCATCCCGGGCTGCATCAGCTTCAGCCCTGGCGGCGTCCCGGGCGGCATCCGCAGTCGCTTTTGCCGCATCACGGGCTGCATCCGCAGTCGCTCTGGCCGCGTCACGGGCTGCCTTGTCATCAGCCTTGGCAGCGTCCCGGGCTGCATCGGCGGCATCGTTGTCTGCATCGTGATCAGCGTCGTCAGCGTCGTTGTCATGGGCATTGCCCGGGCCTTTGTTCCCGGCTACACCACCATGGTCAGCGTCGCCGCGCCCCGGACCTCCATGACCGTCACCGTCATGGCCGGCAGCGCCATGATCGCCACCCTTGGCTCCATCACCGCCAGCACCGTGACCGCCTCCACCGTCACCACCTCCATCACCGCCGTGGCCACCACCTCCAGCGCCGCCACCGCCACCGCCACCGTGACCTCCACCGCCTCCACCGCTGCCGCCATCCTTGGCATACACGCTGGAGAAACTACCGATGTAGTCGGGCACCAGGACAGTCGATGCCGACAGGACTCCACCGATGGCCAGAGCCAATAAACATTTCTTGAGCAGCATGATGCACCTCCGCATGGAGTTGCGTACTCATCTCCGTATCGAACGCAATGTCCAGTGAGTTCCCGGCCGCCCATTGGAGCAGCCGGCCAACCGGCACGGCCATCAATCTGCAGCATTATCGAGCTGCTGCGGTATCCGCACGATCCCTGAAAGCCAGCTGGCATCGTTGCGTGGGAAACATTCCCACATTTTTTTTGGATAAGTACTTTCAGCCCGAGTTCAAAAAAACAGCTTCAGGGACTGACGCATGGGTTGAGCAACCACTTCAACCCGACTCATTGGAGCATCGCCATGCCGCAAACTGATATGATTATTTTCAGATATCTTGCATATAGAATTTTATTGTGTCATTTATAGCCTCGCCGATCACAGGACTGATCCACCGCGCCAACCCGGATGGCGGGCACCCGTTCCCCCAAATGCCCTCCAGGAGTCAACAATATGAACAAGACAGAACTTCTAGGTGCTCTGGCGCTATGCGCCTTCAGTTTCCTGGCACATGCCGACGAAGACAGCCTGCGTATCGGTATCGAAGCCGCCTACCCGCCCTTCTCCTTCAAGACACCCGAAGGCAACGTCAGCGGGTTCGACTACGACATCGGCAACGCCTTGTGCGAAGAAATGAAGGTCAAGTGCGAGTGGGTCATTCAGGAGTTCGACGGCATGATCCCGTCGCTCAAAGTGCGCAAGATCGATGCCGTGCTGTCGTCGATGTCGATCACCGAAGACCGGATGAAGTCCGTGGACTTCAGCAAAAAGTACTACCACACGCCGGGCAAGTTCGCGATGAAGGCCGGCAACGTGATCAATGACCCCCTGATCGACCTCAAGGGCAAGAAAGTCGGCGTGCAACGCTCCTCGACTTACGATCGCTTTGCCACCGAGCAACTGGAAAAAGCCGGCGTCGTCGTGGTGCGCTACGGCTCACAAAATGAAGCCTTCCTCGATCTCGCCTCGGGTCGTCTGGACGCCACCCTCGCCGACATCGTCAACACCGATGAGAGCTTCATCAAGACACCCGCCGGCCAGGGCTTCGCACTCACGGGGCCCGACATCAACGACCCGAAGTATTTTGGCCGGGGCGCCGGGATCGCCGTGCGCAAGGGCGACAGTGCCAACGTTGCGCGCCTGAGTGCCGCGATTGACGCCATTCGCGCCAATGGCAAGTACCAGCAAGTGATGACCAGGTACTTCGCGTTCGATATCTACGGCGAGTAGGCCTTACCCCTGCCCCACTGACCCCAGCCCCGGCGCCGGCCCTGCGCAGGCACCTGTCGGGGCTTGTCTTGCGCGCCTCGCGGCGCTCGCTTGAGGAACTTCATCATGCTTCACGGCTACGGATCGAGCATTCTCGATGGCGCCTGGCTGACCATAAATCTGGCCCTGACGTCCATGTCCATGGCGATTGCCCTGGGCCTGATCGGCGCGGCCTTTCGCTTGTCACCGCTCAAATGGCTGGCCCTGCTCGGGGAAAGCTACACCACCCTGATTCGCGGCATTCCAGACCTGGTGCTGATCCTGCTGATCTTCTACGGCGGCCAGGATCTGGTGAACCGAATTGCCCTGGCGCTCGGTTACACCCGCTATATCGACATCAACCCCTTTATTGCCGGCGTCTGCACCATGGGCTTCATTTTTGGCGCCTACCTCTCGGAAACCTTTCGTGGCGCCTTCATGGCGATCCCCAAGGGTCAGGCCGAGGCTGGCGTGGCCTATGGCATGGGCGGTGCGCAGGTGTTCTGGCGAATCCTGGTGCCGCAGATGATTCGCTTCGCCATCCCCGGGTTCACCAACAATTGGCTGGTGCTGACCAAATCCACTGCGCTGATCTCCGTGATCGGCTTGCAGGACATGATGTTCAAAGCCAAGAACGCAGCGGATGCCACACACGAGCCATTTACGTTTTTCCTCGCGGTGGCAGCGCTGTACCTGATGCTCACCAGCCTGTCCTTGCTGGTGCTGCGCTATCTGGAAAAACACTACTCGGTCGGCATCAAAGCCGCCGAATTGTGAGGGGGAGCCACCCATGATTCTCGACTACAACCTGATCTGGGAAAACCTGCCGCTGTACTTCAATGGCGCCTTGTTGACCCTCAAAGTCCTGCTCATTTCCCTGGCGCTGGGTCTGGTATTGGCGATGCCACTGGCGCTGATGCGAGTGTCGCGATCGCCGCTGATCAACTTCCCGGCCTGGCTCTATACCTACGTGATTCGCGGCACGCCGATGCTCGTGCAATTGTTCCTGATCTACTACGGCCTGGCGCAGTTCGAAGCGGTGCGCCAAAGCGTGCTCTGGCCTTACCTGTCCAGCGCCACCTTTTGCGCCTGCCTGGCCTTCGCGATCAACACCAGCGCCTATAGCGCCGAGCTGCTGGCCGGCAGTCTGAAAGCCACCCACCCTGGCGAGATCGAAGCCGCCAGGGCCATGGGCATGTCACGCCTGACCCTGTATCGCCGCATTCTCATGCCATCGGCCTTGCGCCGGGCATTGCCGCAATACAGCAACGAAGTGCTGATGATGCTGCAAACCACCAGCCTGGCCTCCATCGTCACCCTCGTCGATATCACCGGGGCCGCGCGCACGGTCAGCTCACGCTTCTATCTACCGTTCGAGGCGTTCATCACCGCCGGCCTCATCTACCTCGCACTGACCTTCATCCTGGTGCGCCTGTTCAAGCTGGCCGAGCGCCGCTGGCTGGCGTACCTGGCACCGCGCAAGCACTAAGGAGCTGCTATGGAGCACATTCAATACCTGTTGCCGTGGAGTGCCTCGGGCACCGAGCGAACGCTGTCACTGTTTCGTTTTGGCAGCGGACCGCGCAAGGCCTACATCCAGGCGTCACTGCATGCCGACGAATTGCCGGGGATGCGCGTTGCCGTCGAGCTCAAGCGCCGTCTTCTGGAACTGGAAACCCAAGGCCGCCTGAGCGGGGTGATCGAGTTGGTGCCCATGGCCAATCCGATCGGTATCGCCCAGATGTTCCAGGCCACCCATCAGGGGCGCTTCGAGTTCTCCAGCGGCAAGAATTTCAATCGCGACTTCCCGGTGTTGGTCGATGCCATTGCGCCGCTGCTGGAAGGCCGATTGGGCGACGATGCCGATGCCAACATCGCACTCATCCGCCGCGCCATGATCGATGCCCTGGCCGCCATGCCGGCACCGACCTCGGAACTCGACGGCCTGCGCCGCCTGTTGCTGCAGCATGCCTGTGACGCCGATGTGGTGCTGGACCTGCACTGCGATTTCGAATCGATCATGTTGATGTATGCGATGCCACAAATCTGGCCACGCTTGCAATCACTGGCCGCTCGCCTCGGCGCGGGGGTCACGTTATTGGCCGAAGATGCGGGCGGCAGTGCCTTCGACGAAGCCTGCGCCATTGCATGGTTACGCCTGGCCGAGCTGTTTCCCGAAGCCAATATTCCCCTGGCGTGTGCGGCCACCACCATCGAATTGCGGGGCATGGCAGACACCGAACGCGAGCAATGCCTCGACAGTGCCCAAGCCATTCTCGGGTATCTCGCCGAACAAGGCCTGATCAGCGGTGAATGGCCAGCGGCACCGCCGAGCCATTGCCAGGCCATGCCATTCGCCGGCGCGCAGTACGCCTGTGCGCCCCACCCGGGTGTGGTGAGTTTTCTGCAACCGCTGGGCGCCCGGGTCAAGGTCGGCGATCCGCTGTTCGAAGTCATCGACCCGCTGACCGACCGCCATAGCGTGGTGAGCGCCAGCACCGACGGCATTCTCTATGCCCGCGAACGGCTGCGCTTTGCCCAGCCTGGATTGTGGCTGGCCAAGGTTGCAGGCGTCACCCCCATTCGCCAGGGTCGCTTGCTCAGCGACTGACTCCAGAGAGTTCAAACCATGTACAAACTTGAAGTTCGAGACCTGCATAAAAGCTACGGCGCGCATCAGGTGCTCAAGGGCGTTTCCCTGCAGGCACAGGCCGGTGACGTGATCAGCATCATCGGCTCCAGTGGCTCTGGTAAAAGTACGTTCCTGCGCTGCATCAACCTGCTGGAGCAACCCAATGCGGGCAATATCGTGCTCAATGGCGAACCGCTCAAGCTGGTGGCCAACAAGCTCGGCGGACTGAAGGCGGCCGAACCCAAACAGTTGCAACGCATGCGCTCGCAACTATCGATGGTGTTTCAGCACTTCAACCTGTGGTCACACATGAGCGCTCTGGAAAACGTCATGGAAGCGCCAGTGCATGTGCTGGGCCTGGGCAAGAAAGAGGCACGGGAAAAGGCCGTGCACTACCTGGACAAAGTCGGTGTGGCGCACCGCATGAACGCCTGGCCGGCGCATATGTCCGGTGGCGAGCAGCAGCGCGTGGCCATTGCCCGCGCACTGGCGATGGAACCGCAAGTGATGCTGTTCGATGAGCCGACGTCGGCCCTCGACCCCGAACTGGTCGGCGAAGTGCTTAAAGTCATGCAGGATCTGGCGCAGGAAGGCCGCACCATGGTGGTGGTGACTCACGAAATGGGCTTTGCCCGCGAGGTTTCGAACCAACTGGTGTTCCTGCACAAGGGCATGGTCGAAGAGCGCGGCGACCCCCGTGAAGTGCTGGTCAACCCGCAGTCCGAACGCCTCCGGCAGTTTCTGGCCGGGAGCCTGAAGTAACGCCGCCCCCCACCCATGCACTGCTCGGCGCTGCCCAGACAAGGTTGGCTTCGGATACACTCCGGCCAACCTTGTCAGGGCATCAGGCACAGCCCTTCTCTCACCTTCAGGAAATGTTGAGCCGGATATGCCCACCCCATCGAAAGACACCACTGTCTATGCCGCGCCGGTCATGCGCAAACTGACGGAAATCGTTTCCGATCTGCCGCCGTCACTGCGCAAGGTCGCGGACTTTATCCTGCGTCACCCGCTCAAGGCCGCGACGCTGACCATCGAGGAGATGGCTCACGAAACATTGACCTCACCCGCCGCCGTCAACCGCCTGGCCAAAGCCCTGGACCTCGGTGGCTACAGCGGCATGAAGGCCGAGCTGGTAGCAACGTTGCAGCAGATGGTGTCGCCGGTCGACAAGCTGCGCAACGAACTTGCCCATCGCCCCGGCGGCGCGTTTGGCCTGCATGAACAACTGCAGAGCGCCAGCAGCAACCTGGCCACTGCGGCGAGCAACAACCACGCCGACACCTTCGAAGCATTCGTCACTCGCCTGATCAAAGCGCGCAAAATCTACATCCTGGGCTTTGGCAACAGTGTCTACTTCGCCGGCCTCGCCGCGTCGACCCTGATGCCCTTCTGTGCGGACGCCACTGCCATCAGCATGGAGGGCGGCAACGAAAACGCCGCTTACCGTCTGGCCGCGATCACCGACCAGGACGTGCTGCTGGCGATCGCCCTGCCGCGCTACTCCCTCGACACCCTGCAACTGGCACGCTTCGCCAATGAACGCGGCGCATCGGTGCTGGCAATTACCGACTCACCCGCCTCGCCGCTCACCGGCATAGCCCAGCACACGCTGTTTGCGCCTTGCGATCACCCGGTGCTGACCAGTTCCAACATCGCCGTACTGGCCTTGATCGAAGGCTTGGTCGCCGGCGTGATGGCGCGCAATAAAGAAGCGGTCAAACTGGCAACCGAACTGACTGAAAGCGTGATGTCGTACCTGCACATCCCTGCCAGCGGCAAACCTGCGAAAAAGTGAGTACCTGGCGCCACTGGCAGCATCAGGCCAGGGGCTTGACGAACATCAAACTGCACTGCGCATTGGTCAACACCTGCTCAGCAGTGCTGCCCAGGAACATGTCGCCCCCGCGGTGATGATACGCAGTGCCCAAGACCAACAAGTCAAAAGCATTGTGTTGCGCAAATTGCCTGATCACTTTGTGGGGTAGACCGGTCAGAAGATGCCGTCGTTCTTCTTCTATGCCATAACGATCGGCAAGCGCCTCGAAGGCCTCCTCCTGGGCATCGATGACCGCTTCTTTCAAGCTACCGCCCAGGCTCAATGTCGGTACGCTCATTTTCGTATCGCCTACCACCGCCCAGCTGTTGACACTAAGCACATGCAAGGCGGCACCCGATGACGCCGCCAGTGTCGAGGCTACGTCGACAATCCGGTCGTTCAGCCCTTGGCTCAGCTCCTCCAGATGAGACAAATCCATGGCGGCGAGAATCTTCAAGGGTGTGGAGTTCTTGCCCTCGGCCACCAGGTGCAGGTGGGCAGGACAATCACGCAGTAACAGCAAGTCCACGGGCTGGTGGAACGCACGGCCGAGTGCCGATACATAGTGGAAGTCCTTGATGACCAGATCCGGGTGGAAGTCATTCACATACTCAAGCACATGAGCCGGGCTCGATTTGCTCCAGACCACTTCCGTGGTCACCTGCAGTCCCACGCACTTTTGAATTCGGCCTTGCTGCTCAAGCCATTGGCGATGCACTTGCAAATAGCCTTCTCGTGCCTGGGCCATCGCTTGATGGTCAAACAAACCGGCCAACGCCAGCGCCGGGACATAATCGAACGCCACGATGTGCAAACATGCGCCCGTTGCACAGGCCAATGCATGAGCTCGCTCAAATGCCGGAGTACGGACCATTTCCGCGGGTGCGATCAACAAGATTCGCTTAAGTTTAAGCATCATATACCTCGTACTTGCAGCACCTCACGGTCACGACTGCAATCCCGGCTCCTGTCGGACTGCATGCCATCTCTCAATACTTGCCGGGTGCTTTATCGGCGGACTCCAGGCGGGCATCGACTTCCTGCGCGTGTCCTGTTGATCGAGTATCTGGCGTGAGAACCTGTACTCCTCTGACATTTGTCAAACATGAGTGCGCTTTCCTTTGGCGCACAGATAACTTGCCATCGACAGAAGGATTGTTGATAAAGCTCAAAGCTTTTTTGTTGCGCTGGTGTAGAACACACTATGCGGGCACTCACGGTCCGTCGTGGACAACCAGTCAGAACGAGGTACTGCCATGCTGGCAGTTACATTGATCAATACGTTGGTGGTCATCATAGTCGTCGTCATTCACTACGAATGCCTGTTGCGTCTGAACGACTGGCTTCCCCGACTCAACCTTTGGAGTCGTTTCAGAATTGTGGTGGGCGTGTTCGGTGCCCTGGTGGCCCATGCACTCGAGGTCTGGTGTTTTGCGCTGGTTTATTACCTGATGGTCCACTCTGAAAAGTGGGGCAGTTTGCAGGGAAATTTCGACGGTTCACTGATGGACTGCGTGTACTTTTCCTTCACCACTTACACGACAATCGGTTTTGGCGATATCTCGCCGGTGGGCAATCTCAAATACCTGACGGGGCTGCAAGCGCTGACGGGGCTTGTTCTGATTACCTGGACGGCTTCGTTTCTGTTTCTCGAAATGCAGAAATACTGGAAAAGCAGCAGATAAATCGCCTTGAGCAGCAGGTCGCCCTTGAGTATCACCCGCAGTACAAAAGTGATTCCCAATTACTCATTCAGTCGCGCCAATGTCCGAGAAAAATCAGCCTCGGCCCCCATGGAGTCTAAGCTCTACGCATCAATACCGGACATACCAGAACATGTCTGAAATCAAACTGTCGGCCGTCCATTCTCTCAAGACGGCCTGTTCAAACTGTAGCGTAATGGAGCTATGCCTGCCCCTTGGCCTGACCGGTCAGGAGGTCGCGCGCCTGGACACACTGATCGTTCAAAGGGTCAAGGTTAAAAAAGGCGCCACACTCTACCGGGCCGGCGACCCGCTGCGTTCGCTGTTTGCCGTTCGTATTGGTTCATTTAAGACCAGTGTGCTTTCAATCGATGGTCGCGAGCAGACCACCGGATTCCATATGCCCGGTGAGATGCTCGGCCTGGACGCTATCAGTAACGAGTTGCACGCTTGCAGTGCTTTTGCCCTGGAGGACAGTGAAGTCTGTCCTGTCCACTTCTCTCAACTGGAGAAACTCGCCCAGGAATTGCCTTCACTGCAGCACAGCCTGAACAAAATCCTCAGCCGTGAAATCGTGCGTGATCATGACATGTTGATGATGCTGGGCAACATGAACTCGGATGAGCGCCTGGCGGCGTTCCTGCTGAATCTGTCCCAGCGCTTGAGCTTGCGAGGTTATTCATCGAGCAACTTTGTGCTGAAAATGCGCCGTGAGGAAATTGGTTCTTACCTGGGCCTGCGACTGGAAACCATTTGCCGGGGGATTGCACATCTGCGCGATCAAGGACTGGTGGAGGTGTCCGGTCGAGACGTCAGGATTCATGATATGGAAGGGCTTAAACAGCTGATTGCAGGCTGTAATCGCCCTCCCCTGCGCTAGGTGCTGCCAATCGGCGCTTGACGAACATGAGGCTCACTGCCTGACAGCCAGAATGCTACCTGGTACAGAGTACAGCGCCCGTTCCGTGTTACTGCCAATCAACTGGTCGATTCCGACCCGATGCACAGTGCCCATCACCACTACATCCGCCAGATACGCCTCGACAAACTCTCGAATGGCCGGCACCGGCGGGCCCATGACGAAATGCCGACGCTCCGGTGGCACGTTGTAGCGATCCGCCAGATTGACAAACGCCAGGTGCAAGGACGAACGCAGATCCTCGATGAAGTCCCCGGCCCATCCACCACTGACCAGCGGTGCATCACCATTGAAAGCCGGCGACAAGTCATAGGCGTAAAGCAGATGCAAGGGGGCATCACATTGCAGGGCCAACGCATTGGCGGTCTGGATGATGGTGTCGTTCAGGCCGCTGATTTGCGTTGAAGGATCGAACGGATCCACTGCCGCTACAACACGGTGCGGCAAGCCGTAGCGGGCCTGGTTCACCAGGAGCACGGGGATCGGGCATTCGCGCAGCAGGTGGCAATCGAGCGGGGTGATGAATACTCGCTTGAGCATTGGCTCCAGAGTCACATCCTTGATCAACAGATCGGGATCGAGGTCGGCGACAGTCTTCAGAATGTCCAGCAACGGGTGGGTCGTGAAAACCACCTCGACCGTCACTTGCAGCCCCTGGTCGCTCAACCGTTCAACTTCATCGGCCACCCAACGGCGATAGCGCCGCAAATAACGTTGCTGCCCTGCATCGTCGGTTTTCTCCTCCCACAAATGCACCATCGGCACCGGCTCGACAAAAGCCCGCACGTCGAGTGCGGCACCGCTGGCCCTGGCCAGTGCGACGGCACGCAACGTGGCAGGGGACTGGTGCAGGGTTTGATCGGCGATCAGCAGTAAACGTTGATATTGCCCCATCACACACCTCGGCTCAGCTCCGGTCTTGAAGTACCGGCAATGCTCAAGACTGCGTCCGAACCCTCACCCCCTGCTTGATTTTAATCAAACACAAGCGAATGAACACCGCCATGACAGGTTCCTGATCCAGATCAGATAAAAGCACGGCCACCGGCGTAAAAAAGACCTGAGCCGCACGCTTGCATCAATCCAGATGGACTCGGTGGACGCCTCCAGCAATGCGCCGATGCGCGAACTGGCCCGATACCTGGGTTTCGACACACACACAATGATCCGGATGACAGTCGGCAGGTCATTCACCGGCTTTACCTGAAAAAAATCCCCCCGCGAGAGTCTGGCCAACAGCTTGTCGCGGGGCGAATGATCTTCAGGACTGCAGCATCCTGCCCGGTTTGATTGCCAGCACGCTGCAAGGTGCCCGATGCAGGAGTTGCTCAGCGGTACTTCCCGGCAGCTTGCTCAACCCGTTGTGCTGCACGGTCCCCATCACAATGACGTCCGTGTGGTGCCCGGTGGCAAATTCGCAAATACTCGGGATCGGCGCACCTTCAATGAAATGGCGACACGCCGGTGGCACCCCGTGGCGCTCGGCCAAAGCTGAAAACGCTTCGCGCTCAGCCGTTCCCAGGGCTTCATAAATCCCGGTGGCCAGAGGCAACGCGCCAAAGCCCATATCCTGGACATACGCGGCCGTCCAGTCATACACGTGCGCCAGCTCAAGCCGGGCCTCGCAGACTGACGCCAGTTTCTTCGCGGCAGCGACAATCCGATCGTTGAACACCAGGTCCTGCTCTTCGCTGCGCAATACATCGACGATGACCAAAATGTTGTGCGGCTGCGGGTTGCGGTCGTCAGTCACCAGATGCACCGGCACCGGACAATCGCGCAGCAATTGCCAGTCCAGCGCCGAGAAGAACACCCGTTTCAAGGCAGACTCCTGTTGAGCACCCTTGATGATCAGCGCCAAGGGCATCTCGCTGACAAAATGCACGATCTCTGCATAAGGAGCCTGTACCCACGCGACCTCACTGGTGACCTTCACGCCGTGCATGCTCAACCTTTCAGCTTGCTGCACAAGCCACTGTCGATGGGCTTGAAGGTAGCCCTCCCTGGCCGCGCTTATTTGTTCGGGGGCGAACAGACCGGCTACCGCCAGGGCCTGAAAATAATCGAATGCCACGATATGCAGGGGCAATTGCATGGCGCGAGCCAACGCGCCGGCGCGATCGAATGCCGGTGTCTGGGTCATGGTCGGGGGGGCGATCAACAGTACATGCTGAGCATTAGACATAGGACACCTCGGTACCCGGGTATATGGACAGGCGTGGTCGGTATCGTCACTCCACGAGGTCGAAACGAACCTCCTGTTCCCGGGCCGGGACAGTTCGACAGCTTGCCGCCGAGCGGACAGTCACTGGCCAGACATGAGGTGCCTCGATACGTGCCTTGAGTTGGCCGACAAAGCTACTGGCAGCTTCCTGGCTATTGAAATTGACTTCCAGGGCATCCAGGTGCACGACCCAGCAATGGGGAACCCGTTGCTCGGTAATATCAATGTTCATCGTCAACCTCCGTTAAAGCTGGAGACATGCTTTAACTTCAAAGTGTAATTGCGACCTTCATGACCCTGCTCCCGAGACTGCACCGGGCTGGCAGGCGAAGGTTTGACAATGGTCAACAAATCCGTGTTTGGACCTGCCGTGCCCACCGCACGTCGGGAGCGTATTCCGGTCAAGCGACTGCTTGATAAAGATCAAACTCATCTCTGTGCGTCGTCTCAAGATCCAGGCAAGGTGTTCCTGCCTGAATGCAGCCTCTCAAATGAGCAGACGCAATCGCCACGGGAGATTTGTCATGTCCGAGCCATCAAGATTCATGCTGGTCGTCTCACCGCTCATGAAAAACAGCCCGGCCTTCGACCGGGCTGCCGCCTTGGCCAAGGCCTCGGGAGCTGCACTGCACATCGTTGCGTTTGATTACCTGGAAGGCCTGGTGACCGCGGGTCTGGTGAACGAGCAGGCGCGCGAAGAAATCCGTTTGGGCTATGTCGAACGCCACCAGCAATGGCTCGAAGAACAGGCCCGGCCGTTACGCAAGATCGGCGTGCACGTCACGACCGAAGTGGTCTGGGTCAATAACCCGTTGCAGGAAATCCTGATTCATCTTGAAGAGGCCAAAATGGCTGTTCTGATCAAGGAACTGGAACACGAGTCGCTGCTGTCGCGGCTGATGTTCACCCCCCTCGATATTCATCTGCTACGCGAGTGCCCGGTGCCTCTGCATTTTGTCAGCCAGATGCATCACGCACTGCCGCGCAGGATCGTTGCCGCCGTCGACCCTTTCCATCGTGATGGCCAGTACGAAGGTTTCAACGACAGGATTTTGCGCGAAGCGTCGAAACTGGCGAGCACCTGCAACGCCCAACTCGATGTCGTCTATGCCCATGACCTGTCTTCGATCAGTGCCGACGAATTTGGCTTTAGCAATGGCTCGGCGTTTTTCTCTTCAAGCAAAGCCAAGACCCTGTTCGACATGCAGGGCGAGGCCTTCGGCGAGTTGGCCGAGCGCAACGGCATCCCGCCGCAGAACCAGCACATGATCATGGGCGACCCGGCCAGGGTGCTGTGCAGCTTCGTCGATGCCTATGACATCGACGTGATTGTCATGGGCCGCGTGGGGCATCGCGCGATGGAGCGTTTGATCGGCAGTACCGTGGAACACCTGCTTTACAAAATGCCGTGCAGCATCTGGGTGGTTTCCCCCGAAGAACTCGAGGGATGACACCCCGGGAAATAAAGGCGATGGGAGAACGAGTATTAAGTGCGCCGCCCCGGCACGACCCTCAGGCTAGAGTCTGGCTTGCGCACTCAGCGCCGCAACGCCCCTGGTCTTGCGGAAGAAAACACCGTAGACAATCGACAGCACCAGCAGGAACGGCACGCCGAACACCAGGGTCATCTTGAAGGCTTCAGTGAAGTAGGTCGTGATCATCACGGCCCCCATCAGCACCAGCCCCAGCAATGTGCTGTAGGGAAACAGGCGCATGCGGAACGACAGTTTGCGGTTGCCGTTGCGTTCGTGAAAACGACGGAAACAGAAGTGTGTGAGGAAGATCATGAACCAGGTAAAGATCGCGCCGAACATCGAGATCGCCATCATCAAGGTGAACGAACTTTCCGGGTACAGGATGTTGAGCAAGGTCGCCAGGGCGATACCCGAGCTGGAGAGCAACAGCGCGTTCAGCGGGATCCCGGTCTTGCTCAATACCCCCATGGATTTTGGCGCGTAGCCGGCGCGGGACAGGCTGAACATCATGCGCGTGGTGATGTACAACTGGCTGTTCATCGCTGACAACGCCGCGATCAGGATCACGAAATTCATCACGCCGGTGGCGCCGGGAATGCCGATGGCTTGCATCACCGTGACGAACGGACTCTGGGCATGGCCAGCCTGGACCCAAGGCACGATCGCCAGCATCAACGCCAGGGTCAGCAGGTAGAACACCACCAGGCGCACGATAGTCCCGCGGAAGGCTTTCTTCACCGCTTGTTCCGGGTCTTTTGCCTCACCGGCCGCCACCGCGATCATCTCCACGCTCAGGTAGCTGAAGATCGACACGATCACCGCGATCCACATCCCTTGCAGACCATTGGGGAAAAAGCCGCCGTGAGCCGTGTAATTGTGCACGCCGTATTGCGGATTGCCGGAACCGAACACCACGTACACCGCCAGGATGATGAAACCGACAATCGCGCCGATCTTGATGGTCGAGAACCAGTACTCGAAGGTGCCGAAGGTCTTCACGCTGATGGCATTGAGCACGATCAGCACGCTGGAGAACGAGACGATCCATATCCACTCCGGCACGTTGGCGAACCAGTACTTCATGTACATCGCCACCGCCGTCACTTCCGTGCCCACCGCCAGCACAATCGCCGCCCAGTAGGCATAGCGCACCAGGAACCCGGCCAGCGGGCTGACATAAAATTCGGCGTAGGCACCGAACGAACCCGAGGTCGAATGGGCCACGGTCATTTCCGCCAGGCAGCCCATCAGCAGCAAGGTGATGATTGCGCCGATGGCATAGCTGAGCAATACGCTCGGCCCGGCATAGCCGATGGCATAGGCGCTGCCCATGAACAGCCCGGTGCCGATTGCACCGCCAATGGCGATCATGCTCATTTGCCCCGACGTCAACTGACGCCGCAGGCCGTGTTCACGCTTGGATATCGTTTCGAAACCGGAGTTATCGGTCATTTTTATGTCCTCTGGATTTTGTCTTTCTTGAAGAGCACGTCGTGGGTTTAACAGTGGGGATCAGCCACGCACAGCAGGACACGGATCAGAAAATACTCAGTGGATACTCGATGATCACCCGGACTTCGTTGTTGTCCGTGGTATCGGCGCGGGCGACCTGCGCGGTGGAACGCACACTGGCCTGACGCACGCGGATTGAAAGGTCCCGGGCCTTGCCCGACTGCACGACATAGCGCGCCTCGATGTCGCGCTCCCAGCGCTTGCCGTCATCGCCGTATCGTCCGTAGGCGCCATTGGGGCCACCGTCATAATGGCTGTCATCGATGTGGTCACCACTGACGTAGCGGGACATGAAGCTCAGGCCCGGCACCCCGAAAGGCGCCATGTCCAGGTCATAACGCAGTTGCCAGGAGCGTTCGTTGGGGGCGTTGAAGTCGAGGACCTGAATCGAGTTGGCGAGGAAGATCGAGGTACCCGGTTGCTGATCGAACCCCAGGTAATCGAACGGCTCATCGCCATCGACCCGCTGGTACGCCAAGGTCAACCGATGGGCACCGAACCTGTACGCGGTGGACAGCGACCAGGTGGTGTTGTCGATCCTGCCGGCCAGGCTCTGGCCGCTGTCGTTGGTGCGGTAGATGTTGAAATCCAGGTTCAGCGACTGGCCTTCACCAAGGGCATGGGTGTAGTTGGCGTTGCCGTAGTACTGGCGCCAGATGTCGGTGAACTGTGAACCGTAGAGGCTGACACTCAGTTGATCGCTCAGGGCGTAGCTGCCGCCCAGATAATCGACACTGCGGGTTTCCACGCCGGCGTACAGCGCTTTGAGCGCGCCATTGGCATTGGTCGAATTACTGTCGTTGCCGGCGGTGAAATGACCGATGTCCAGTTGCAACGCCTTGAGTTCATTGCTGGTCAGTTGAAAGCCGGTGGCACTGCTGGTGAACAGTCGCGCATTGCCGGTGCCGAACACCGGGTTGAGCGGGGTCAGGTTGCCGTACTTGAGTTCGGTCCGGGAAATCCGCGCCTTCACCGCGCCACCCGCTTCGGAGTACTCATCCTCGGGGCGGCCATCGGCATCGACCGGCAGTAAACCCGTACCCGTGCGTCCCTTGCCACTGTCGAGCTTGAGGCCCAACTGCGCGTAGGCATCGACCCCGAAACCCACCGTTCCCTGGGTGTAGCCGGAGCGGTAATCGAGCATGATCCCGTGGGCCCACTCATCCCGATAGTTCTGCCCGCCCGGGTTGTTGAGGTTATTGCGGTAGAAATAGAAGTTACGGTTAGTCAGGGTCAGGCTGCTGTCTTCGACAAATCCGTTGTCGGAGGCGGCACAGGCCATTTGGCCAAGGCAACTGGAGATGGCGAGCGGCAAGGCGGGCCAGAGGGACAGTTTCATTCTGCGTGCTCCTTATTATTGTGATTGCAGAACTGGTTATTGCCGGCGGCCGAAGCCCTGCCGCCGAGAAACTCCTGCGGCAGGAATCGGATGTCGGAGGGTTCAGGTCACGCTGTGGCGAACCTGGAATTGCGCTTGTGACCAAGTGTTCCGGTCGAGGATCTCGCCGAGGATTTGTACCGCGTCCCAGACTTCGGTGAAGGTCGTGTACAGCGGGGTGAAACCGAAACGCATGATGCGCGGTTCACGGTAGTCACCAATCACGCCCCGCTCGATCAGGGCCTGGATCACCGCATAACCTTGCGGATGTTCGAAGCTGACGTGGCTGCCGCGCCTGGCGTGCTCACGGGGTGTGATCAACTTCAGTTCGTGGGCCGCGCAACGCTGCTCGACCAATTCGATGAACAGGTCCGTCAGGGCCAGGGATTTGCGGCGCAAGCTGGCCATGTCGGTCTGGGCGAACACATCCAGGCCGCACTCGACCATCGCCAATGAGGTAATCGGCTGGGTGCCGCACAGGTAGCGGGCGATACCGCTGCTCGGCTCGTAATGCGACTCCATGGCGAACTGCCGTGAATGGCCGAACCAGCCGGACAACGGCTGCGGCACCAGATCGCACAACCGCGGCGAAACCCAGACAAAGGCCTGGGAGCCCGGCCCGCCATTGAGGTACTTGTAGGTGCAGCCGATGGCGTAGTCGGCACCCGCCTGGTGCAGATCAACCGGCACCGCGCCAGCGGAATGGGCCAGGTCCCAGATGGCCAGCGCACCACATTCGTGGGTCAGCGCGGTCAGGGCCTGCATGTCGTGCATATAGCCGGTCTTGTAATTGACGTGGGTGAGCATGACCACCGCCGTGTCCTGGTCAATCGCATGCGGCAACGCTTCAGGACTGTCGACCAGGCGCAGGGTGTAACCCTGTTGCAGCATCTGCGCGAGGCCTTCGGCGATGTACAGGTCGGTGGGGAAGTTGCTCGACTCGCTGACGATCACTCGCCGCTGCGGCGACCTGGTGGCCTGTACGCGCAAGGCAGCGCTCAGCACTTTGAACAGGTTGATCGAGGTGGTATCGGTCACCACCACTTCACCCTCCCCCGCGCCGATCAGACCCGCCAGGCGATTGCCCAAACGCTCGGACAGCTCGCGCCAGCCGGCGCTGTTCCAGCTGCGAATCAAGCCATTGCCCCATTCCTCGGCGACCACCGCTTGCGCCCGCGCCAATGCAGCGACCGGCCGCGCGCCCAGGGAGTTGCCATCGAGATAAATAACGCCCTCGGGGAGCGCAAACTGCTGGCGCAGGGGTGCCAGAGCGTCCTGGGCATCAAGCGCCAGGCAACTGTTTCTTGTCGTCATCGGGTGTCCTGTTTTTTGTTATGCGACGCCATCCGGGCAGGTTGCATCAGCCGGTTCCGGCGCCCTGAATAAAGGCGATTCGCCTGATATTGATCAGTAAACACTCGAAATCTGTGGGAGCGAGCTTGCTCGCGATGGGGGCTTAATGTTCAACATCAATGTTGACTGACCCGACGCAATCGTCGGATCGCCGCCCGGAGCAAGCTCGCTCCCACAAGGACTGCAGTGTTCAAACGCCTAACTGACCGGCACCAGGCAATTCACTTGCCTTTCGGTGGAGAGATAATGAACGAACCTTTGAAGAATTTTCGTGCAAAGTAACCGGCCATGTAGTAATTATTTCGCAGAATATTCGAATCTAAAGCCAATAAACGCGGATTTATTCAAACCATGAATCTCGACTCGACAGACCTGCGGATCCTGCATCAATTGCAACAGGATGGCCGTATCAGCAATCAGGAACTGGCAGAGAAAGTCGCCCTGTCACCCTCGGCTTGCCTGCGACGTTTACGCCTGCTGGAAAGCGAGGGAATCATCACCGGCTATCGCGCGGTGCTGAATGCCGAGCGGCTGGGCATTGAGCTGGAAGCGATCGTCCATGTGTCGTTGCGACAGGACGTGGAGGACTGGCACGAGACCTTCATCAAGAAGGTTCAGCAGTGGCCGGAGGTGGTCACCGCGTATGTCATTACCGGGGCGAGCAACTATGTGTTGCGGGTCCAGGCCCGCAACCTCAAGCACTTCTCGGATTTCATCGTCAATCACCTCAATCGCACCGCCGGCGTCACCGACATACGTTCGGAAATCGTCCTGCAAAAAATCAAGGAGCGCGAGCAGTTGCTTGATCTGGTGTTACGCAAGTAAGGCCGGGGCGGCCCGTCAAAGTCCCTGCTGGCGTCGGGCTTCGTTGCGTTGCAAGGTCATGCTCGGGGTTTCGTCGAACAGCTTGCGGTACTCGGTGGAAAAACGCCCCAGGTGCATGAAGCCCCAGCCCATGGCGATCCCGGAAATACTACGCACCGTGCCATGCTCGAGGATCTCCTGGCGCACGGCGTTCAAGCGATACTTTTTCAGGTAGGCCATCGGCGACAGGGCGAAGTATTTCTTGAACGCGTCGAACAACTTGAAGCGCGAAACGCCGGCCGCGGCTTCGATGTCCTCCAGATGCAACGCTTCCCGGGCGTTGTCGTGGATGTATTGCCGGGCCCTGACCAGGTAGTGCGGCAACTTCACACCCAGCGCGTCCCGCAGTTCCTGCGAATAGTTGTTCGGCTGGGCGAGGATCAAGCCCTTGATCAGCGAGCTTTCAATGTCCCGGGTGAAGGCCACCTGCTCGAAGAGTTCACTGCTGCGCTCCATCTCGTCGATGAAATAGCGCGCCATGCGCCACCACGACGCCGACGGCCCATCGATCGCATCCATCACCGGCTCGAAGCGCAGCGGCGCATCCAGGGGCCGTTGCAACATCCCCTCCAGCGCCTCGCTCATCGCCACTCGGGTAATCACCACCTGGATCTTGCGACAGTCACCGGAAATCGCCAGCAGCTGGTTTTCATTGGGGGAAATGATGACCCCTTGATCGCGGTCCGACCTGACCACGCTGCCATCCTTGCTCAGCTCCTGTTCGCCCACCAGCGGCAAGCTCAGGCTGTAGCTGCGAAAGTGCTCGGCGTCCTCGATATCGATGGTGACATCGGTACCGTATTCGATGGTGCCCAGGGTGGTGGCCATCGACTTGAACATGTTGGCGTTGTGATGAAAGCGGATCCGCTCGGGGTTCGCGCTCACCAGCCGATGGGGTCCGCAGATACCGGACATCCAGCTTCTGGCGGCCTCCAGGTCATCACTGTCGACACGAATGTCGCGAAATTGCGGATCGACGTTGTTGCTCATCAAGGTGCACTCAAGGTTTTTTCAGCGCGCTCTGACGGCGCGTATACGGTTTGCAAAGGCAAGTTCCAAGCCACAGGAAGACGGCGCTGACCCAGTGGATAGCAATCGCCAATTAAGTGGATAACACGACTATCAAATCGCATTCGAGGCCTCGCAAAACAGTACCTGATTGCTGCAGACAGGTGCAGCCGTTTATCACTTGGTGCGTGGTTTGGGTAGTTGCTGCCCAGCCCATCACACGCTGTTGTTACCCGGCGCGCGCGCGATCGCCAGCATCGCAGCCTGCGGCAGCTCCTACAATTACACGCGTCCGATGTAGGAGCTGCCGAAGGCTGCGATCTTTTGGGAACCCACCAATTTTACGGACTGCCTTCGCCCACAAAGCGGATAGACCCAGGCACACCCCACTCCCTTTAATGACGTACCGATTAGCCCCAATAAAAACAGGTACACCTCATGAGTGGCGAAAGAAACGTCGAGCAATGGAAAACGTTCATCGAAAGCTGCCTGGACTTCCGCCCCGTAGAAGGCGTATTCCGCATCGCCCGGGACATGTTCACCGAGCCGCAGTTGTTCGATCTGGAAATGGAGATGATCTTCGAGAAGAACTGGATCTACGCCTGCCACGAAAGCGAGCTGGCCAACAACCACGACTTCGTGACCCTGCGCGCCGGCCGCCAGCCGATGATCATCACCCGCGACGGTGACGGTCAGCTCAATGCACTGATCAACGCCTGCCAGCATCGCGGCACGACGCTGACCCGCGTCGGCAAGGGCAACCAGTCGACCTTCACCTGCCCCTTCCATGCCTGGTGCTACAAAAGCGATGGCCGCCTGGTCAAGGTCAAGGCGCCGGGCGAGTACCCGGAAGGCTTCGACAAAGCCACCCGCGGCCTGAAAAAGGCGCGTATCCAGAGCTACAAGGGATTCGTCTTCATCAGCCTTGATGTGCAGGCCGACAACAGCCTGGAAGACTTCCTCGGCGATGCCAAAGTGTTTTTCGACATGATGGTCGCCCAGTCGCCGACCGGTGAGCTGGAAGTGCTGCCCGGCAAGTCGGCCTACACCTACGACGGCAACTGGAAACTGCAGAACGAAAACGGCCTCGACGGTTATCACGTCAGCACAGTGCACTACAACTACGTGGCCACGGTGCAGCATCGCCAGCAGGTCAACAGCGAGAACGGCAGCGCCGCCAGCGGCACCCTCGACTACAGCAAGCTCGGCGCCGGCGACGCCAATACCGATGATGGCTGGTTCGCGTTCGATAACGGACACAGCCTGCTGTTCAGCGACATGCCAAACCCGTCGGTACGCTCCGGCTACGCGACCATCATGCCGCGACTGATCGAAGAACACGGCCAGCAAAAGGCCGAGTGGATGATGCATCGCCTGCGCAACCTGAACATCTATCCGAGCCTGTTTTTCCTCGATCAGATCAGCTCGCAATTGCGCATCATCCGCCCGGTGGCGTGGAACAAGACCGAAATCATCAGCCAGTGCCTGGGGGTCAAGAACGAGTCGGACGCCGACCGCGAAAACCGCATTCGCCAGTTCGAGGATTTCTTCAACGTCTCGGGCCTGGGCACACCGGATGACCTGGTGGAGTTCCGTGAAGCCCAGCGTGGTTTCCAGGCACGCCTGGAGCGCTGGAGCGACATATCCCGCGGCAGTCACCGCTGGGCCAGCGGCGCCACGCCCAACAGCGAGGCGATCGGCATTGCCCCGGCCATGACCGGCACCGAATTCACCCACGAAGGGCTGTACGTCAACCAGCACAGCAACTGGCAGAAATTCCTGCTGGACGGTCTGGACGCCAAATCCCTGAAACTCCGTGAGGTGCAATGATGAATGCGCAATTGCAGTACCAGATCGAACAGTTTTTCTATCGTAAATCCGAACTGTGCGACGCCCAGGACTGGGATGCCTACCTCCAGCTGTTCGCCGGGCACAGCGAGTTCCACTTGCCGCAATGGGACTCCGAACACGTCTACACCCGTGACCCCAAGCGCGAAATGTCGCTGATCTACTACCCCAACCGTTCAGGCCTGGAAGACCGTGTGTTCCGCCTGCGTACGGGCAAGTCCGCGTCCTCGACGCCGATGCCGCGCACCCTGCATCAGATCAGCAACGTGCGAATCGGCGAGCTTGCAAATGGCGAGCTGGAGGTGCGCCTGAACTGGCACACGCTGTACTACCGCCTGGCCACGGCCGAGCAGTTTTTCGGCCGCGCGACCTATCACCTCAAGCCCCACGCCGATAGCTGGCTGATCACCCGCAAGCATGTGTTGCTGCTCAACGACACCATCAACTCGGTACTCGACTTCTACCACCTGTGAATCCAAGGAGACCGGGGCATGAACCATAAGGTCGCGTTCAGCTTTGCCGACGGCAAAACGCTGTTCTTTCCCGTACAACCCAACGAAATCCTGCTCGACGCTGCCTTGCGCAATGGCATCAACATTCCCCTGGATTGCCGCGAAGGTGTCTGCGGAACCTGCCAGGGGCGATGCGAATCAGGCGATTACAGCCAGGACTATGTGGATGAGGAAGCCCTCTCCAGCCAGGACCTGCAACAACGTAAAATGCTCACCTGCCAGACACGGGTCAAATCCGACGCGGCGTTCTACTTCGACTTCGCATCCAGCCTGTGCAACGCCGCCGGCCCCGATCAACTCAGGGCAACAGTCACCGATGTCAAACAGGTCTCGGCCAGCACGGCGATCCTGCATCTGAACCTGGGCAATGCGGGGCAATCGCTGGATTACCTGCCCGGACAGTACGCCCGGCTGTTGATTCCGGGAACCGAAAACAAGCGCTCCTACTCGTTCGCCAATCGGCCGAGCGCCAGCAATGAGCTGCAGTTTCTGATTCGCCTGCTTCCCGATGGCGTAATGAGCAACTACATCCGCGAACGCTGCCAGGTGGGGGACGAAATTGCCCTGGAGGCACCGCTGGGGGCGTTTTATCTGCGACACGTCGCCAGGCCGTTGATCCTGGTGGCCGGTGGCACCGGTCTTTCGGCATTGCTGGGCATGCTCGACGAACTCGCCGAACGCGGCTGCGAGCAACCCGTGCACTTGTACTACGGCGTGCGCGATGCGGCCGATTTGTGCGAACAGGCGCGTATCCAGGCGTATGAACAACGCATCCCTGGGTTTCGCTACACCGAGGTGGTCAGCGAACCGTCGCCGCACTGGACCGGCAAGCGCGGCTACATTGCCGAACACTTCGACGTAGCGGAACTGCGCGATGGCCAGGTCGATATGTACGTCTGTGGGCCGCCGCCGATGGTGGAGTCGATCAAGACCTGGCTGCTGGCACAGGCACTGGACAACGTGCAGCTGTACTACGAGAAATTCACCGAGAGTAATGCCTGACACCGCTCACCCGAAGGGGGCGCCAGGCTGGCGCCCCTTCAGATCTGATGAATGGGTTGTGAAGTACTCAACGGCCGCAAAATCGCCCTGACCGGACTGGCATCCAGATGAGCGAACCGCAGCGGCAAGGCGATCAGTTCATAATCGCCCTCCGGGACCTCGTCCAGCACGATGCCTTCCAGGATCGCCATGTGATGGCGGGCCACGGCGCCGTGGGAGTCCATGGTCCTGGATTGCTGCGGGTCCAGTGACGGCGTATCGATGCCGATCAAGCGCACGCCAAGGCTCGCCAGCAGGTCGATGGTTTCCTTGGCAACCGCCGTGAAATTCGAATCCCAGGTCGTCAGCGGTGCCTGTCGATAGGTTCGCAGCAGCACACGCTCGGGCACATTGTGCAAACGCCCTTCCAGTTGCCCCGGCTGCACCAGCTCGCCGCTGTCCAGACAATGCAAAACACGGCAAGGGCCGATATAGACGTCCAACCCGACCTCGCCAATCGCCGCGCCGTCGGCGCTGTAATGCAGCGGTGCATCGACGTGGGCGCCGGTATGGGGCGACAGGGTGATGCGTCCGACATTCACCGGACACTCGGGACCGTAGGTCCAGACACGCTCCTCCTGAAAGGGCGTGTCACCCGGCCAGGTCGGTGTCTCGCTACTCAAGGGTGGACTGATGTCCCACAACGCTGTGTTTTTTGTCATCGCCATGCTCACGGTGGTTTCCGGGAGAAATGATACGAGCGACAGGCGTGAAGATTCGTGCAAAAAACCCGGAGCAACGCACGGGATTTCGCATAAACCACTATGAATGAGCGGTATTGCGGCAGGAAATTTCAAAGACACGAAGTCGAAAAAAAGTCGCAAGCCCCGTGATTCTTCAGGGCTTGCGACGCTTTGACGATACGTCCCTCAAACGCCCGGGACGTAATCTACGGGTATGCCCGTGGTGTTCGCCATCGAACGTGCGGGCCTAGTTCTCTACCTCAACCGTGTCGAAATCCGGCGCGTCCGGGGCATCCGGCGCATCCGCTACATCCTCTCTGGCAGCCTTCGCCTTGGCTTTGTCAGCCTCTTTGACTGCCTTGTCAGCCTCTTTGACTGCTTTGTCAGCCTCTCTGGCTACGTTCGCCTTGGCCTTGGCTGCGTCCCTGGCAGCATCTGCGTCGGCCTTGGCTGCGTCTCTGGCAGCATCCGCGTCGGCCTTGGCGGCGTCACGAGCTGCATCCGCGGCGGCACGTGCAGCGTCTCTGGCTGCATCTGCATCTGCGCGCGGTACGCCAGCAGCTCTTGCGGCATCCCGGGCGGCATCCGCCTCAGCTCTGGCGGCGTCCCGGGCTGCATCTGCATCAGCCTTGGCCGCGTCCCGAGCTGCGTCTGCATCAGCCTTGGCCGCGTCTCTGGCTACATCAGCGTCATTTCTGGCAACGCCCCTGTCTTCCGCGGCTTCCCTGGCAGCGTCCCTGGCGTCTTCCGCGGCTTCCCTTGCAGCGTCACCGGCGTCTTCTGCAGCTTCCCTGGCTGCATCTGCGGCGTTATCCGCGTCGTTGTCATCATCGTTGTCACGCGCGTCTTTGTCTTTTGCTTTGCCTGGGCCTCTGTTTCCGGCCATTCCACCATGGTCATCGTCGTTGTCATGCGCTTTGCCCGGGCCTTTGTTCCCGGCTACACCACCATGGTCAGCGTCGCCGCGCCCCGGACCTCCACGACCGTCACCGTCATGGCCTGTTGCACCATGACCGCCACCCTCTCCTCCATGGCCGCCGCCGTCGCCACCGTGACCACCGCCTCCAGAACCTCCACTACCGGAGCCACCGCCACCGTGGCCGCCTCCGCCGCCGTCACCACCGTGACCGCCGCCTCCGGAACCACCGGAACCACCGCCACCACCGGAGCCACCGCCACCACCGTGACCACCCCCGCCGGAACCGCCGCCACCGCCGTGACCGCCACCGCCTCCACCGCTACCACCACCGCCGCTGCCGCCATCTTTGGCATACACGCTGGAGAAACTACTGATGTAATCGGGCACCAGGACAGTCGATGCCGACAGGACCCCGCCTATTGCCAGAGCCAACAAACATTTCTTGAGCAGCATGATGCACCTCCGTTTGGAGTTGCGTTTTCACCTCCGTATCGAACGCAATGTCCAGTGAGTTCCCGGCCGCCCATTGGAGCGGCCCGCCAACCGGCACGGCCATAAATCTGCAGCAACAATGAACCACTGCGGTTTCCGTACGATCCCTCGGAGCCAGCTGGAATCTTTGCGTGGGAAATATTCCCACACCACTTAGATTAGCCCTGTCAGCCCAAGTGTCAACGACCGGGTATCCGGTCCGGGGCATGCGTTGAGCAGTCGGCCAAAAGCAGAAAGAGGACGCGGCAATAGCAAATGAGTGGCTATGCTTGGTTTGTTGCCAGGCTCTCCTGGCAACCCGTGAAAGGAGGCGTTTGAAATGCAACTCATCACGTTGAAAATCGAAAAGCCGGATGTGACGAACTTCATTCTGGGACAGACGCACTTCATCAAGTCCGTCGAGGACATCCACGAAGCGCTGGTCAATACCGTGCCAGGGATCCAGTTTGGCATGGCCTTTTGTGAAGCCTCCGGCAAATGCCTGGTGCGATGGTCCGGCACCGATAACTCAATGATTGAACTTGCACAAAAGAATGCGAAAGCCATCGCCGCAGGCCATAGCTTCATCATTTTCCTGGGCGACGGTTTCTATCCGTTGAACGTGTTGAACACCATCAAAATGGTTCCAGAGGTATGCCGTATTTTTTGTGCAACAGCCAATCCAACCGAAGTGATCCTCGCTGAAACGCAGCAAGGGCGAGCAATCCTGGGCGTAGTGGATGGCTTTTGTGCCAACGACATCGAAGGCGATGAAGACATCCTGTGGCGCAAGAACTTGCTGCGCCAGATTGGCTACAAGCAGTGAGTTGCAGAACGAACCCCACCCACGCTCAACCGGCGCATGGTATTCGGCGCATGACGCCCTGTTTGGGAGGCTGGCCTGAGCAGCCCCCTGATGTAACGAATCAAGTCAAAATGTTTACCTGCAGGGCAGATCCTTATACGATGAAGTCCGTTTCTACTGCTCTCCATCGGGCCTGAGCAGTCCGTGGTTACTATGCATGAGAATGCGACTTAACAAATTGTGCTCTAAGGCCATGCAAGATTTTGCGCGGCAAACAAGCAAAAAACGTATAAAAGTTCATTCATTCATACAGTCAAATAAAATAACATTGAGCACCTGAACGATGAACAACCCTGATTTACTGACTGAAAGCCCCAAAGCCTTCAGCATAGTTATAGTAAATTACAAAACACCAGAAATCACCAAGATATGCCTGGACTTATTACACCAGCATTTTGGCAGCAACAGCGTTCCAGTATGGGTAGTTGATAACTATTCCGCCGACGAGAGCACTGAGTATTTACGAACTCTTGACTGGATCAACTTGATCGAGCGCTCTATTTCCGAACCAGAAGCGGGACATATTGCGCATGGCAAGGCACTTGACCTTGTCTTGGAGCAAATAGACACCGATTATTTATTCCTGATGCACACCGATACATTTGTTTTCGACAAAAATGTATTTTCGATGATGCTGAATAAATGCCTGAAAAATCCAAACGTCGTGGCCGTCGGTTGTGTCGAGCAAATAAACCGCGGCACCATGAGAACTGCGTGGCGCTTTAGCTCACGACTATTCAAGCATCACTTCAGACGCCTGAAAATCTCCATGGGATTGCGTTCAAGAGAACCAAAGCCGTACAAAGAAGTCTATTTGAAAAGCTTCTGCACATTGTGGAACTGCAAACTTGTAAAACAGCACAACATGCACTTTTCGATGGATGATCGCGTGCCTGGCTATACTCTTCAGGACCGCATGACCGCGCTGGGTTATGTCGTAGAGATGATATCGCCGCGTAAAATCTTCAGTTATCTGGATCACATTCAGGCCGGCACTGTTGCAGCGGCTGGTGGCTATGATAAAACTCATAGACGAACCAAAATGTACAACAACATCCTTAAGCGTCTGAACAAGGATGACAGAACAAATTAAGCTACGAACAGACGCAACGAGCAGTGCATTCAACATTGCTCCAAGTCACCCACAAGTCTTTATATCAAGTTACTGGAGCGGTAATGGCACCCATCACTCAAGCACTACCTATCACCCTGTCCCCGGAGCTTGATTTCGACCAAAATGCCGCCAGCGCCCTTGGTGCCTCGTTGACCGACCGCTATGTTCAGGCTACGCCATTTCCGCACATAGTCATCGATAACTTCTTGCACGAAGACCTGATTGCGAGCATCTGCTCGCACTTCCCGGTCGAACCAACCAACAATGAAATGCTCTACGAGCGCGGCTATAAAGGTCAACGCAAACGTCAAATCAGTCCCAACGAATGTGACCCTTTTTTGAAGACTGTTTTCAATGCGTTTAACTCGGCCCCCATGTTGCAGTTTCTTGAAAAGCTCACAGGCATCGAAGGACTGATACCTGACCCCTACTTTAGCGGTGGTGGCCTGCACGAAACAAAAAGCGGTGGTTTCCTGGGGGTACACTCGGACTTCCGGCTCAACAAAAAACTTAATGTCGAGCGCAGACTGAATATCATCATTTATCTGAATGAAGACTGGCAGGAGGAATACGGCGGCAACCTGGAACTTTGGGATGTCGGCATGAAGAACTGCCTTAAAAAAGTACTGCCCATTTACAATCGCTGCGTCATTTTCAACACAGACAAAGACAGCAATCATGGGCACCCGGAGCCTTTAACGACTCCAGAGCACATTACCCGCAGGTCTATCGCGCTTTATTACTATACCGCGGGAACCATGGCGATCGATCCGACACAAAGAAACAAGACCCACTACAAACCAAGGCCCAAGGATCGTTTAAGCCTGAAGTACTACATTAATAAACTGATCAGGAAGAAAAACTGAACTGCAAAATGCCCGGGAGCGGACAATGACGTCATACCGCTGACCATCAGGAACTGTCCCGGTATGCCGGTACGGCGGATAACGGGCAGGAATCAGAAAGCGTGGCTGAGCAACAGTCCGGCCTCGCCGTCCGGGCTGGCGTCGGAAAAACCCTTGACGGCATACAACTGAAACTTCCACTCCTGATTGAGCTTGTGCGTAAGGAAGAGTGTGAGTTCCTTGATTTCGTCGCCGGTGGAAACAACTTTTTGCCGCCAGTCGTAGGACACACCCGCCGTGGTGCGCGCGAACACGGGCATGGCGAAGCCCAGGCCGGCGAATATCGGGTTGTCGAAGTCGGAGCCCGACGGGTCGCCGAACTTTTTCCAGCCCAGGGTCGCGAACCCGGTCACGGGACCGAAGGCTTTGGCGACATCGACCTGGGCGGAATAGTCGGTTTTGCCGGTGCCCAGGCACTCGTCTTCATCGGCGGTGGGCAACTTGACCTTGCCGATCAGGTCCACGAACAGCCCGCCAACGCTGCCGTCAAGCACGGCATAGTCGGCACCGGCAACGGTGTCGCCCAGACCGCTTTCCACCTTGCCGCAACCGCCGGGCAGCGGTTCGCCGCCAGGGCCGACCGAAGGATTGGTGATGCGTAGCCAGGGCACGGTGAGCTTGTAGGTCATGGGACCGGTTTCGTATCTGCCCACCAGCGGGACGTACCAGGTTTCGGACGTAGTACCGGTGCCATAGTCGCCCCGGGAGTAGTCGGTTCCGATCGAGGTCGTGAAGGTATCGGCCAAGGCCGGCAAGGCCAGGCTGGCAAGCCAACCGACGAGCAGGATGCGCTTGGGATCCATGTTCACCTCGTGTCTGGCGTCATCGAAGTTCACACGCATGTTTTGTTGCGTGACTTACCCAGACTAGTTACTTATGACGAAAGTGCATCATGGCTGCGCTGCTTAACCCGACCTGCCGGAGTGATCGATTTTTTCAGCTGGCTCCACTTTCTCGACTTTTTCTGGCCGATCAACTTTTTCGATCTTCTCAACTTTTTCCGGCCGATCGACTTTCTCAACCTTCTCTGGCCGATCAACCTTCTCGACTTTCTCCGGACGTTCTACCTTCTCTACTTTCTCTACCCTCTCTACCCTCTCCACTTTCTCGACTTTACCGGATTGATCGACCTTCTCGACTCGCTCTGACTTGCCAGACTTGTCCACATCAACGCGCTCTATCTTGTCGCCACCGCCATGACTGTCACCGCCCCCGTGGCGGGTATCGTCGATGACACTGCCTGTACTCTCGGAGCGGCCGCTCCTGTCACTGCCCGAGTTCCCCGAACCCCGCGAACTGCCGGAATTGCCGGAATTGCCGGAACTGCCGGAATTGCCGGAGTCTCCTGAGCCACTTGAGCCACTTGAGCCGTTCGAGTTGCCCGAGCCACTTGAGTCGTCGGTGTCTTGCTCGCTGGAACCGAGTCGTCCGTGCCGGTTGCTGGCGGGCGAATCGGAGCGCTCGCGAGGCAATTCGATCCGCGTTGCCTGCACCTCCCGCGCGCCGGTGAACACGCCGTTGATCCGCACGCGTCGATCCAGACCCAGCTGCGAAGCCTGCACACCGACAAACACGGTGTCGTGCGCCAGCGTCACATTAAAGCCGCCCACCACCAGATGGCGGTCCTGCCGGCCCTGTACCAGCCCCTCGATCACCGCATTGTGTGCCCGGCCAATGAAAGGCAGGCTCGGATCGGGGCGGCTTTGGTTCACGTCCAGCTCGCGACCGGACCAGTGGCCGCGCACCAGCATTTCCTGCGCCGGGCCTGGGTGATTGCTGAGCTTGAGCCCCTGGAGATAGCCGCTGCGATCCACCGGGCCGATGGCACTGGCCTCCTTGAGGCCGGGCGCCCGATCGATGCGACTAGCCACCACTTCGCCACGAGCATCGCGCAGCCCGCTGACCCGTACGGGATCACCCGGGCGCAGACCGGCAGCGACCTGGGCACCCTTGGCCAGGCGTACCGGTTGCCCCATGACACGCATGGGCATGGAATCGCGCGGCAGCGCTGTCAAAGGACCTTCGTAGGCGTGCAGGATAGAAATGCGTCCGGCCTCCAGACCGCGCCGGGAGTTGAACGCTTGCACGGCAACCACTTGGCCTATCGCCAGGCGGGTACTGGAACTGGCGATACCGTTCTCGCTGACAGGAACGTTGTTGTTGAAGTGCACTTCCACGCCATTGACGCAGATCGAGGCGAACCCGGTGATGGTGCCGACAATGCCGGTGCCACCGACTCCTCCGTTATCGTCGCTGATGCCTGTCCCCCCCACGCCGCCTGCAACGGCCCCGGTGCCGCCAATGCCGCCAGGGCGTTTTTTCAACGGTGCGCCGGTACCACCGACTCCACCGTTGTCGGCGTCGATCCCGGTACCGCCCATGCCGCCAGGCGCTGCGCCCGTACCGCCGGTGCCCCCTGGTGCCTGGATGACCGGCACTTCGCTGGTGCCCGCGTCATTCTGGCTGACACAGGCTGGGGCGGCTTGCAGCACAATCGCAAACCCGAGGCCCAGAACGAGGGCGATTGCACGAATCAGGCGCAATTTGACGGTCATGATTCAGGAGCTTTTGGTGAATTGGGATCGGAAGCTTCAGTGTAGAAGTACAGGCCGACCGTGATGCGCTGGCGCGGCTCAAGGCTGGGCAGGTCCCGGAATTCCAGTTCGGCGGCGAGTCGGTTGAAGCTCAACAGGGCCTGCATTCCCTCGCTGGCCACGGCCTCGCGCAACGCCTCGACGCTCATCGGGGCCAATGCATCATAGTGGACACTGCGTTCAAAAAAGGCCGGGCCTTCGCTGCTCAGGTTGTGTACCGCAGCGCAGGCATGATCATGCAGATTATGCCCCAGGTAAGCCGCTTTCTCATCGAAGCCCTTTTGTGGCACGAAGGCCTGGGCTTCAAGGTGCACGCGCTCTTTTTCGTCGAGGCGCACGATCCCCAGGCGCAGCCACTCGTCCAACACCACCCGTGCCCTGATATCCGTGCTGACCTTCGCCACCAGGGCGTCAAAGGAACGGTCGCCACCGACACTGGCCAATCGAGGCAGTGGCTGTGGCTGGCCGGCGTCGTTGCAAAAGGGCGCGCTGGCCCAGGCGTTGACCAGTTGCGCACCGAACGTGATGTTTTCCGGAAGCGTGGAAGCAGCCGGATCGCCGGTATTGCGCAGGCGCCGTACATCCTTGCGATGCACACCGGTGAGCAGGCTGATGCGGCTGTCGCTCGGCGCCTTCTCGCCCAGGCGAAACTCACGGTCCGCCACTTCGACGAAAACCTCCTTGAGCAGGTCGGCAAACACCAGGTAGGTGACGCCTTTGCGCAGCATCAGGCGCACCAGCGGCTGCATGACATGCCGCAAGGCTTTGAGGAGCGAGGTGGGCAGCGTGGATGATTGCATTCAGCGAATTCCTGGGTAGATAACCCCAGTATAGCCGCGTGGGAAATAATCCCATGAATTTACAAAGCGCGGTGCCAACGCAATACCCGTTGCAATCCGGGAACATCTTGGGAGAAGCCTGAATTTCATGCGCGGGAATTATTCCCGCGCAATGAAGCTAGCCCGAGTTTACAGGGATGAAATACGCTCTGTCGGGCGCTACCCCGGTACCGAGGATTTTTGCGCACCGACACTGCCCGCCCTGCCGGCGACTGCCAGTGCCACACAACAAGCCAGTAACGAGAATGCGGCGAATGCGCCCATCACATGCAGGTAAGGCAACACGTGATTCCAGGCTCGAGCCACCCCCAGGAAAGCGGCGAACAGCCAACCGCTCATGGAAAGCGCCCCCAACAGGGCGAGTCGCGTGCGGCCTGCACTGCGCAGTGCGACGAAGGGAGCCTTTTGCAGCAGTGGGAAGCCGACTCGATGCAACAGTGCACCGTTGAGGCTCAACAGCGCGACGACCGTCACCTTGGCCCAGAGTTTCTGATTGAGCAGATACGCCTCGCCTTCATAGAGATAACCCTGAAGCACCAGCAACAGCCCGCTTGCCCATAGAGCCAGCAATGCGAGGCTGACAATTTTCTGGGTTTCATCGAGGTATTCAAGCCTCGCCTGGTCCAGTAATTCCTTGCGCCAACTCCAAAGCTTGTGATCCGCCTGCAACACCCTCCCCAGGGCAATACACGTAGCGAGCAGATGACCGTACACGAGAAGCATTTTGAGCATTGCCTTGACCTTATTATTGTTTTGGCGCGGCGTTCCCTGCTTCGCTGACTTGAAAACGAATGATACAAATTTGCAATTGCGCTTTCAAGACAAAAGCCAAATAACATTTGGCAGCACCAACCGCCATACGACTTTCGTCGAACATGAAGCCGGTCATTCCCGTGGCGGATAATCGCCCGCTACACCCGCAGCGGCGAGGTGCGCACGGGCTCGTTCGAGGCGTCAGGCAGCGATAGCCAGCGTCTGTGTCGTGCAGGTGAAATTAAGCTTGGGCTAAGGTTGTCTCGTTAGTCTTCGACACTTTCGGGTAGTCGAGCATTTCGAAGATGGGCAGTGTCGATACAAGCGCCAAACCTCCGTTCAGCATCGTTCTGGTTAATTACAAAACCCCCGAGCTCACCAGGATCTGCCTGGAGCTGTTGCAGGAGCCTGCACAAAAATCAGGTATTGCGGTCTGGGTGGTCGATAACGGTTCGGCGGACGCCAGCGTCGAGTATTTGCGCTCACTGGACTGGATCAACCTGATCGAGCGCGATGCCCCCGCCAAAGAACCGGGGCACATCGCCCATGGCAAAGCGCTGGACATGGCGCTGGCCAGAATCAATACCGACTACCTGTTCCTGATGCACACCGACACGTTCGTCTTCGATGCAAACGTCTTTGCGATGATGATGGACTACTGCACCAAGGATCAAAACGTCATCGCGGTCGGTTGCACCGAGCAACTCAACCGCGGACTGCCAAGGACCGTGTGGCGCTTCACTTCACGCCTGTTCAAGCACCACTACCGACGCCTGAAGCAATCGCTGGGCCTGCGCTCGAAAGACCCGAAGCCCTACCGGGAAACCCACTTGAAAAGCTTTTGCACGTTATGGAATGGCAGGCTGATCAAGCAGCGCGGTTTGCATTTTCAGATCGATGACCGTGTGCCCGGTTATGAGCTGCAAGACCGCGTGATAGGGCTTGGCTACAAAGTCGTGTTTCTTTCGCCCGGCAAAATATTCAAGTACCTGGACCACGTCCAGGCCGGCACCGTCGCCGCTGCTGGCGGCTATGGCCAGAATCACCGGCGGACCAAGATGTACCAGGACATTCTCAAGCGCTTCGGTACAACCAACTCCTCAATGCCTTGAACAAGCCCGCGCCTACAAAAAAGCCCACTGACCGTCGCCGGTTCAGTGGGCTTTTCGCATCAGGCTTAGACTGACTTACTGTTGCAGGATAAAGGTCGCCAGGCTTTTCAGGTCGTCCGGGCTCAACTGCGCGTAAGGCGGCATGGGGACATCTCCCCACTTCCCGCTACCGCCGTGCTGGATGCTCGACATAATCCGGTCCATTGCCTGCGGGTCCCTGGCATATTTGGCCGCCACATCGCGGTAGGCGGGGCCCAGCACTTTGTGATCGATCGCGTGGCAGGACAGGCAGGCGTTGTTCTGCAGCAAGGCCTTGGCGTCGACTTTTGCCACGGACACCGCCGGGGTTTGGGGCGCCGGGGCGTTCGAGGCCGCCAGAACATCGGCATCATTGGCCTTCGCACTGCCGTAGGTCACCGCCAGGTAAGCGCCAATAACACTCACATCCTGGTCGCTGATCGGAGCGCCATACACGTGCTGCATCTTGCCCGCTTCGGCGGTCCATTGCGCCAGGCTCAGGCCCGGCGGCTGGAAATTGATGTAATCGGCCGAATGGCAGACGGAACACTTCTGCTGCGCCAACGGGTAGCCAGGCATCGTGCTGGGCTTGAACGCAGCCGTTTCAGGCGGCAACGTGATGGACAGCGGTGCGGCGCCAGCCAGGGTCGTCAGGCAAACCTGAGCGGCGCACAGCAAGGCGGTCATGCATTTCACAAATTTCATGCGGTCCTCCTCAGGCGACGGTCACGTGGGTGGTTTCGATGACGTGGCGGCGGTAGCCCGCGGGGTTCCAGTCGGCTTGTAACGGCTGTGTCTCGCCAGCGCTGTTGCTCGCTCGCACCATCAACTGCGTGGCGCCCTTGCCGGTAAAGGTGATCGGCAGTGTCCACTCACGAAAGGAGAAACGACCAAGGTCTTGCCCGAGCGTGGATTCACGCCAGGTTTTTCCGCCGTCGATCGACACCTCCACCTTGTTGACCCCAACGCCCCCGTCGAACGCAATGCCCTTGAGCACCATGCTTTTATTCAGCGGCAATACATCGCCGTGTTTAACGCTGGTGATGAAACTGCGCACCGGCAATTTGGAAATCGGCAGGGTTTTCGCCGCCGTGGTGCCGGGGGCAATGCACAAGCATTCGTTATCCGGAAGCCGGTACCCCTTGGCCATGAAGAATCCGTCGTAGGTATGGTCGAGGACTTCGATCTCACTCAGGTGCTTGACCCAGTACGTACCGAAGTAGCCTGGCACCACCAGACGAATCGGGTAACCGTTGAGAAACGGCAGGTCGGTGCCATTCATCGACCAGGCGATCATCGGCTCGCCGTCCATGGCATGGCTGATGTCCAGCGCCTTGATAAACTCCGGCGTGCTCGGCAGCACAGGTTTATCGAGCCCACGGAAAGTCACTTGCCGGGCCTCGGCTTTTACCCCCGCCTTTTCCAGCACAGCCTTGAGCGGTACCCCCACCCACCGCGCATTACCCATGGAGCCATTACCCAACTGAGCACCGAACACGCGAGGCATCGAGAAGCCACGGCTGTTACCCGAACACTGATTGACGGCCACCACCTCTACCGGTGTGGCGAGGGCCTTGAGCTCGGCAAGGGAAAGCGACAGCGGCGTGTCGACCGAACCCTTGATCGTCAGGCGGTAGCTGTCCGGATCGATGCTGGTCGGGAAATTGGCCAGGTGGTAACGCACGAAAAAAGCGTCATTGGGCGTGATCGGCCCTTCATTGAAGACGGGGAATGGCGTCTCCAGATGCGGCGGCCGAGTGGTCACCAGGGTCAACGGACGTTTTTGCGGGTATTGCACCAGCGGCCGTGGGCCGGCGGCAAAGGTCACTTCCTCGGCGGATTCGCTGGCCGCTGCGGACTCGTCGGCTGCCCTGGCCAGGCTTGCCAACGGCGAGGCCGCCAAAGCCAGGGTGAAAGCATCGCGCAAGACCCGTCGGCGGGTCGGCTGGCTATTGTCTACAAAACTGAACTTCATTCTGCGCTCTCTATGATTGTTTTATTGAGATGCAACTGACAGTCCCTCGTCAGGGTGAAGAGGCATCGGCCTGAAGGTGCCAGTGCGGTTTCGCTTTACGGTTCGACTTCGGAAAACAAACCAGTATCGTCACGTGCAAGCGGGCTGCTTCACATTGAGCGTCAGGGACTTTGCAATTGATGACAGGGGGTGGCGAAACGTTCGGCATAGAGAGGTTTTGTTTGAAACGATGTCTTTGTTGTCGCCCACAAAAAAACCCACTGACCGTTACCGGTTCAGTGGGCTTTTTTTGATCCGGCAGTCTAATTAGAGAGCCATATCACTCGCAGCACTAGCCTTCGGAGCCTTCGCATCCGTATCGACAGTCACTGGTTTCACAGCCGGCGCGATCACCGCGGGTGGCGGAGTCAGTTCCAGCACCTTGGCGGTGTAGGCCCACTCCTCAGCGACTTTCTCAGGGCTGGCGTTCAGCTGGGTGCCGTAGCTCGGTACGATCTGGTGCAGTTTTGCCTGCCAGTCAGGGGTCGCGACCTTGTCCTTGAACACTTTCTGCAGCACGGTCAGCATGATCGGTGCGGCGGTCGATGCGCCTGGGGAGGCGCCCAGCAGGCCGGCGATGCTGCCGTCCTGGGAAGCGACGATCTCGGTGCCCAGTTTCAGCACGCCACCGGCGGCTTCGTCACGCTTGATGATCTGCACGCGCTGGCCGGCTTGCCACAGGCGCCAGTCTTCAGCCTTGGCGTTCGGGAAGTATTCCTTCAGGGCGTTGAGGCGGTCTTCGTCAGACAGCATCAGCTGGCCTGCCAGGTACTCCACCAGCGGGTATTCCTTGATGCCGACCTTGGTCATTGGCCACACGTTGTGGGTGGTCGTGGTGGTCAGCAGGTCCAGGTACGAACCTTCTTTGAGGAACTTGGTGCTGAAGGTCGCGAACGGGCCAAACAGGATCACGCGCTTGCCGTCCAGCACGCGGGTGTCCAGGTGCGGAACCGACATCGGCGGAGCGCCAACGGAAGCTTTGCCGTAGGCCTTGGCCAGGTGTTGCTCGGCGATGGTCGGGTTCTCGGTCACCAGGAACGAGCCGCCTACCGGGAAGCCAGCGTATTCCTTGGCTTCAGGAATGCCGGACTTCTGCAGCAGGTGCAGGGCACCGCCGCCGGCGCCGATGAACACGAACCTGGCGTCGGTTTCGGTCTTGCTGCCGTCTTTGAGGTTCTTGTAGCTGACGCGCCAGCTGCCGTCTTCGTTCCTGGTGATGTCCTGTACTTCGCTGGACAGCTTCAAGTCGAACTTCGGCGTGGTTTGCAGGTGTGCAACGAACTGGCGGGTGATTTCGCCGAAGTTTACGTCGGTACCCAGCGGGCTCCAGGTGGCCGCGATTTTCTGGCTCGGGTCACGCCCTTCCATCATCAGCGGTACCCACTGCTTGATCACAGCCGGGTCTTCGGAGTACTGCATGCCGGCGAACAGCGGGCTCGCTTGCAGGGCTTCGTAGCGTTTTTTCAGGAACTTGATGTTGTCATCGCCCCACACGAAGCTCATGTGCGGCGTGGAGTTGATGAACGAACGCGGGTTCTTCAGCACGCCTTGCTGAACCTGCCAGGCCCAGAACTGACGGGAGATCTGGAACGCTTCGTTGATTTCAACGGCCTTCGGGATCGAAACCTTGCCGTTCTCGTCTTCCGGGGTGTAGTTCAGCTCGGCCAGGGCGGAGTGACCGGTACCGGCGTTGTTCCAGCCGTTGGAGCTTTCCTGGGCGACGCCGTCGAGGCGCTCGATCATTTGCATCGAGGTGCCGGGTTCCAGCTCGTTGAGCCACACACCCAGGGTCGCGCTCATGATGCCGCCACCGATCAGCAGCACATCGACTTTCTTGGCTTCTTCCGCGTGGACGGCAGACATCCCCATCGACAAAGCCAGCCCCAGCAGGGCCGTGTTCACTTTTTTAAACATCTGTAGCACCTATGATAAAACGCCATCCGCCCTTCCATCCTCATGCGCACTGCCCCGTATTTCACGGCAGTCACGGGTGCGGCACTCAAGGATTGCAGGGTGGGCACACAAGGCCGATGAACCGCATCGACCCCACTTTAATGTCCCTTCTGAACTGACTTCTTATCTTTATTGGCTTCAGCTACTTGAGCGACAGTGATTCCGTCGGCACGTCTCAAGGACACGCAAACTGAACAGGTCAAACCAAGTTGTCGCCAAGAATATCACGACAAGGCTTACCCGCGCGTCTGTTCCCGACCGGTTAGTCCGGGCCCGGGCGCCCGGCCTTCTATACTCATCCTGTTTTTTCCCAACGCGTGTGTGAGCAACAGCCATCAGCGACAGGAGCCAGTCATGAGCGACAAAGA
The DNA here is from genome assembly GCF_047345015.1 of Pseudomonas monachiensis. NCBI lineage: Bacteria > Pseudomonadati > Pseudomonadota > Gammaproteobacteria > Pseudomonadales > Pseudomonadaceae > Pseudomonas > Pseudomonas monachiensis. Next base: position 2,371,955 of record NZ_CP178857.1, on the reverse strand, counting down.
CGATCTGCGCAAGTACTCCTCGCAAGTGATCGACGGCGTGGAGGCCGCACCGGCACGCGCCATGTTGCGGGCCGTGGGCTTTACCGATGCAGACTTCACCAAGCCGCAGATCGGCATCGCCTCGACCTGGGCCATGGTCACGCCCTGCAACATGCACATCGACAAGCTGGCGCTCGAAGCCGAAAAAGGCGCGAATGCCGCCGGGGCCAAGGGCGTGATCTTTAACACCATCACCATTTCCGATGGCATCGCCAACGGCACCGAAGGCATGAAGTATTCCCTGGTGTCCCGCGAGGTGATCGCCGACTCCATCGAAGTGGTCACCGGTTGCGAGGGTTTCGATGGCCTGGTGACCATCGGCGGCTGCGACAAGAACATGCCGGGCTGCCTGATCGGCATGGCGCGACTCAATCGCCCGTCGATCTTTGTCTATGGCGGCACCATCCAGCCGGGTGCCGGCCACACCGACATCATTTCCGTGTTCGAGGCCGTGGGCCAGCACGCGCGGGGCGACATCAGCGAGATCCAGGTCAAGCAGATCGAGGAAGTGGCGATTCCCGGCCCCGGTTCCTGTGGCGGCATGTACACCGCCAACACCATGGCCTCAGCCATTGAAGCCTTGGGCATGAGCCTGCCCGGTTCCAGCTCCCAGGACGCCATCGGCGGCGACAAGGCTTCGGACAGCTTCCGCGCCGGCCAGCAGGTGATGGAGCTGCTCAAGCTCGACCTCAAGCCTCGCGACATCATGACCCGCAAAGCCTTCGAGAACGCCATTCGCGTGGTGATCGCCCTCGCCGGCTCGACCAACGCCGTGCTGCATCTGCTGGCCATGGCCAACGCGGTGGATGTCGAACTGACCCTGGATGACTTCGTTGAGTTGGGCAAGGTTTCCCCGGTGGTCGCTGACCTGCGCCCCAGCGGTCAATACATGATGAGCGAACTGGTGGCCATCGGCGGCATTCAACCGCTGATGAAGCGCATGCTCGACGCTGGCATGCTGCACGGTGATGTGCTGACCGTCACCGGCCAGACCCTGGCGCAAAACCTGGCCAGCGTGCCCGACTACCCCGCCGGCCAGGACGTGATCCGCCCTTTCGACCAGCCGATCAAGAAGGACTCTCACCTGGTCATTCTGCGCGGCAACCTCTCGCCCACCGGCGCCGTGGCCAAGATCACCGGCAAGGAAGGCCTGCGTTTCGAAGGCACGGCCCGGGTCTATCACGGCGAGGAAGGTGCGCTGGCCGGCATTCTCAATGGCGAAGTGCAGCCCGGCGACGTCATCGTGATCCGCTACGAAGGGCCCAAGGGCGGCCCGGGCATGCGCGAAATGCTCTCGCCGACCTCCGCGGTCATGGGCAAGGGCCTCGGCAAGGAGGTGGCGCTGATCACCGACGGGCGTTTTTCCGGTGGTTCCCACGGTTTCGTGGTCGGGCATATCACGCCGGAAGCCTTTGAAGGCGGGCCGATTGCGCTGGTCGAGAATGGCGACAGGATCATCATCGATGCGCAAACCCGGCAGATCACGGTGGATGTCTCCGATGCCGTGCTGGCCGAGCGCAAGTCGCGTTGGGTGCGGCCGCCATCCAAGTACACGCGCGGGGTGTTGGCCAAGTATGCGAAGACGGTGTCCAGTGCTTCGGAGGGGGCTGTGACGGATAAGTACCTGTAAGGTTTGAGTCTGGCGCTGTTTGGTCTAATGCCATCGCGAGCAGGCGGCCTGTCAGGCAACCTCTACTTCAAAGCCTGAACCGATCACCTTGCAGTCGTCATTGCTTGCTTTTGCACCCTGTCGCGCAAGGACACCGGCAACAGGCTGACAAACGCCCCGGCAACCGCGATGGCCATGTCCTTTTGCGAATCCCACGGATCGTTTTGCGCGCCGACGAAGGCCTTCGCCGTGTCATTGCCCAGGAAGGCACCGCCAACCCACTCCACCAGTTCATACAAGGCGGATGTCGACAGCATGATGTTCAGGGTCACGAAAAACAGCCAGAACCCGCGCAGCGGCGTCAGTCGCCGCAGCACTTCGCGCACCGGATAAGCCAGCAGCAACCCGTAGCTCAGATGCACCAGGCGGTCGTAGTGATTGCGGTGTGTACCTGCCGCCCGGTCAAAACTGAAGCCCAACCACGCCGAAGACCAGTGATCGTAAGGCACCAGGGAATAGGTGTAATGGGCGCCCAATTCATGCACGCACAGAAACGCAAACACCAGCGTGATGGACATCGCCGACAAGCGGAACCGACGAGATACCGCCACCAAAGTCCCCACCAGCAACAGCACCAGCAGGTTTTCCAGCGCCCAGTCCACCCGACTGCGGGGAGAAAAACCCGACGCCACGACCACCAGCACAAACACCATGAGCAACGTCAGGTCGAACCGTATACGCGGATCAGGCTGCATGGCGCACTACCTCGAAGTCAGGGCATCGCCCTTTTAACTTCGAGGCAAGGGCACCAGGCAAGTTCGCTTTTTTCCTCTGCCCCATGATAAGTTGTACGATGACTGATGAATGCTCATCCAGTCATCGCGCTATCCCTACAACAACAAGGAAACACCCATGAAAAAAGCAAAAGTGCTGATCGGTTTTCTGTGCCTGTTCAGCGGCTACGTCGCCGCCACCCCGGCCGCCGCGGACAAGGATGTGGCCCAGGCGGTCGACCACCTGACCCAGGCCATGCTGCACAAAGACATCCCGGAACTGAACGCCTTGACCGCCGAGAACCTGACCTACGGGCATTCCAGCGGCAAGATCCAGGACAAGCAGGCCTTCATCGCCGACATCGAAACCGGCAAAAGCGCGTTCAAGACCCTTGAGATGCAGAACCAGACCATAACCGTCTCCGGCGATGTCGCGCTGGTTCGTCACCACTTCTCGGCGCAAGCGCTCAAAGGCACCGAAGTGGTGCCGACGGAAATCGAAAACTTCCAGATCTGGCAAAAGCAGGACGGTAAATGGCTGTTGGTGGGACGGCAGGCGTTCAAGTTCTGATGCCCGCGTAAAGAAGCCGCACCGCTCCCACAAGGTTTTCAGGTGAATCAACTACCTTTCCACTCCCTGGGACTGAGCCCGGTTTTACGCCGAAACGCCCGGGCCAGCGCCGAGGGGCTCTCATAACCAACTTCCTCGGCAATCAGCGCAATCGGCCGGCCCTCGCGCAGGCGTTTCTGGGCCAGGCTGATGCGCCAGCTCACCAGGTAATCCACCGGCGTCTGCCCGACGACCCGGCGAAAATGCTCGGCGAAACTGGCCCGCGACATGTTGGCGGCAACCGAGAGTTCGGCCACGCTCCAGGCCTTGGACGGGGTTTGATGCATCAGGCTCAGGGGCCGCGCCAGGCGCGCATCGGCGAGGCCGGCCAGCATGCCCGGTTGCTGGCCTGTGGTGCTCAGGATGTGCCGCAGCAACAGAATCACCAGCAGCTCGAACAGACGATCCATCACCGCTTCGCGCCCGCAAGTACCGTCGAACGCCTCGTTGAACAGCCATTCCAGGGTCCCGGCCAGGGTCGGGATTTCATCGAGCTTGAGCACCAGATAATCCGGCAGCGCCGCCGCCAGGGCATTGCCCGCACCGCCGTCGAAATCCAGGGTCGCGCACACCAGCTGCGTGCCGGACGACTCAGACGCAAACAGGCGATGTCGATAGGGCCGGGGGAAAAAGATCAGGCTCGGTTCGGTCAGTTGCAGGTCCGGCTGGTCGCCCATCTTGAGCAGTAACTCGCCCGCTTGAAGCAGGTGCAAATGACCGCTGGCCTGTTGTCCGTCGTAGGCGGCGGTGCCGCAGAACGTACCGCTATGAAAAGTGCCGGCATTGACGCCGAAGTGTGTGAGCAACGTAGACAAGCGATCCATGACAGGCTCCCGGAAGCAGTTCTGGACGATCTGTCGCATATCCTCGACGATTCGCACCCAAAACACCAGGCACTCTCCCTAACATCAGCTCCGTAGCCAGCGCATACCGCGCTTCACACCACGGAGTATCACCATGACCCGCATTACCCCGATCAGCCTGGAACACGCCACCGACGCCACCCGCCCGCTGCTGGAAGGCGTGCAGAAGAAAATCGGTTTTCTGCCCAATCTCTTCAAAGTACTGGCCCATGCCCCAGCGGTGCTAGCCTCGTATCTGCAAAACTCAGCCGCACTGAGCAAGACATCCCTGAGCGCCACGGAAAAGGAAGCGGTGTTCCTTGCCACCTCGCAGGTCAACGGTTGCGACTACTGCCTGGCGGCTCACACGCTGTTCGCCGGCAAGGCCGGGCTGTCGAAGCAGGACATCCTCAGCGCACGACACGGCGAGCTCAACGCCATTGCCGCCCTCGCCCGCCAGATCACCGAAAGCCGTGGTCACCTGACCGTCGAGCAGCTCGCCGCTGCCCGTAGCGCCGGTATCGACGACAGCAAGATCATCGAAGTGATCGCCCATGTGGCTTCGCAGACATTGACCAACTACCTGAACAATGCTGTGCTGACCGACATCGACTTCCCGGCCATCGACGCCTGAATGAATCGTTGACTCAGGCAAAAGAGTAACCGTGGCGAGGGAGCTTGCTCCCTCGCCACAGGTGCAGTGTCACATCTGATTGACCGGAATCACCAATCGGTCAGGTATTGGTTTTCAGCTTGGTCCACAACCGCGTGCTCAACCGTGCAATGGCCGCGGGCAAGTCCTCGACGGTAAACAGCTTGTCCATCACGCTCTTGGGCGGATAGATCGCCAGGTCCTGCTTCACCGCCGGGTCGACGAAGGCATCCGCCGCACTGTTGGGGTTGGCGTAGTGGATGCTGTTGCTGATGTTGGCAATCACCTTCGGCTCCAGCAGGTAGTTCATGTAGGCGTAGCCGTTCTTCTCGTGTGGCGCGCTCTTGGGCATGACCACCATGTCCAGCCACAAGGTGGAACCCTCGTCCGGGATCGAGTAGGCAATGTCGATCCCGTTTTTCGCCTCCCTGGCACTCGCGGCGGCCTGCACGATGTCGCCGTTGAAACCGATCACCGCGCAGACGTTGCCGTTGGCCAGGTCGCTGATGTACTTGGACGCGTGGAAATACTGGACGTAAGGCCGGATTTTCAGCAGCGCCTGCTCGGCTTTCTTGTAGTCGGCCGGCTCATGGCTGTGGGGTGGCAGGCCCAGGTAATTGAGGGTGATCGGCAGGATCTGCGTCGGGTTGTCAATGATCGCCACCCCACACTCGCTGAGCTTCTTGATGTTGTTTTCGTCGAAGAACAGGCTCCAGGACCGGGTGACGTCGGTATTGCCGAAGATCGCCTTGATCTTCTCGACATTGTAGCCGATGCCCGCCGTGCCCCACATGTAGGGGTAGCCGTACTGGTTGCCCGGATCGTTGACCTCAAGCTTTTTCATCAGCGCCGGGTCGAGGTTTTTCCAGTTGGGCAACTGGCTCCTGTCGAGTTTCTGGATGGCCCCGGCCTTGATCAGGCGTGACAGGAAGTGGTTCGACGGGCTGACCACGTCATACCCGGTGTTGCCGGTCATCAGCTTCGATTCCAGCACTTCGTTGCTGTCGTGGATGTCGTAGGTCGCCTTGATCCCGGTGTCCCGGGTGAAATTGGCCAGGGTGTCATCGGCGATGTAGCCGTTCCAGTTGGAAATGTTTACGGTTTCGTCGGCATGGGTGACAGCGGAAAACGTCGAAATCAGGGCCACAAGGGAAAGCGTATTGACGCGCATGTTGAATCACCTTCGATGGGAAGTGCTTTTGTTCTTGTTGTGAAACGGGTGTTTTCAGATTTCGCTTCTGGCCCGGACCGCTTCCACGCGCATACGCAGCATGGCACCGATGTCGAGCAAGGGTTTGGGCGGCAGCCAGCCGGGTTGTGCCCGTTGCATGACCGACCGCATCAGCGGCGACTCACGACCCGAGGCCAGCTCCGCCAGCAAGCGGCCCCACAGCGTGCCCCGCGCCACGCCGGAACCATTGCACCCGGCCACGGCAAACACGCCCTCCTCGACTTTGCCGAAATACGGTTGCCCGGAACGCGAAGCGCTGAGATGTCCGGTCCAGGTGTATTCGATGTCCTGCTCGCCGAGCATCGGGAAACGTCGTTGCAACCCCAGCACATGGTGCTGGCGGCGAGTCGACAATTCGCTCAATGACAAATCCCTCGAGCGGTACTCCGCGGTGTTGCGGATCATCACCCGGCGATCCGGGGTCAGGCGCACCGTCGCCCCGAGCGGACGGGTCGACAGCACGCCCCAGGACGCTGGCGCACCCAGGGTTTGAAACTCTAGATCGCTGAGGGGGCGCGTGAGGCTGGCACTGAGTTCCATCGCGAATGTGCCACTGTCCTCGATGCCTGCGCGGGGGATAAAGGCGTTAAGGCAGACCAATACCTGTTTGGCCTCGACACAGCCTTTTTGGCCCCTGGCGCGAATCCGGCCGTTACCCAGGCGCTCAAGGCCTGTGATATCGGTGTTCTCGTAGACCGTCACTTTCGGCGGCAGGGCATCGAGCAAGCCCCTCACGTACTTCGCAGGTTGCAGCAGCGCATTGCCGTTGCCGCACCAGATCGCGGCGCGGTAGTGCCGGCTGCCGAGTTTCTCGAGCAACGACTCGCCTTGCAGAAACTGCGCACTGGCGCCCACGGCACGCAGGGTCTGCAGCTTGACCTCGACCTGGGTCAGTTTGCGTGGATCGCTGACGGCGAAGAAATAGCCCGACTCCCTGAAGTCGCATTCGATGCCATGGCGGGCTATCTGCTTACGGACCTCGTCGGCAGCCGCGCGGCCGATGGACGTATCTACCTGATACCCGGCGAATCCGTCACTGCCCACCAACTCGCCAGCGGCAGGATGCTCATGGGCCACCACAAAACCGGAATTGCGCGCCGATGCCCCCTGCGCAGCCCGCTGCCGGTCCACGACCACGATGCGTGCCTGGGGGTGCATTTGCGCCAGGGCGTGCGCGGCACTGAGGCCGGTGATGCCGGCACCGATTACCAGCCAGTCGGCCTGCTGCGTGCCTTTGAGCGGCTCGCGCAGGGGTGAACTCCCCGCTTGCGCAATCCAGCCACAGATATTTTCCATGCGTCACCTCGTTTTCTTGTTCTGCGAACCGTCTCGATCCAAAGCACTGCATGCAGGATTTGCATAAATGGTTTTCGAGGACGGCGGCGATGACTAGAATCTAAAGGCTCAAAACCCGGGCAACCAACGTTATTAAATCATCGAGGCATTCTGAAAACGCATGGACAAGATTCGCCACGTGCCCTCACTGCAGGGCTTGCAAGCCCTGGTCGAGGTCGCCGGGTCGGGCAGCTTCACCCAGGCGGCGCAAAAGCTCTGCCTGACCCAAAGCGCCGTGAGCCGACAGATCCAGCAACTGGAGGGCCACTTTGGCGTGGCGCTGTTTGTCAGGAGCAGCCGCAGCCTTCAGCTGACCGCCGAGGGCGAACAGGTACTGGCCAGCGCCCGCAGCATCCTCGAACAGTTGCGCACCCTCGAAGACCGGCTCGCGCCGCAAAAGCGCCCGTTCCGCATTCGCATGCACGTGTCACTGGCGGTGCGCTGGTTGTTGCCCAGGTTGAACGAGTTCTACCGGCATCACCCGGACGTATCCCTGGCAATCGAAACCGTGGCCACTGAAGTGGTCGAGCCGGCCAGTGACAGCGACGCCTACATTCTCTATCTGCCCGAGCCGGCCACAGCGCCCGATTGCCTGACCCTGTTCGAAGAAGCGTTGGTGCCCGTATGTGCACCAGGGCTGGGCACCACCGATCGGCCATTGGCTTCGCTGGAGGATCTGTCGGGGTTCGCGTTGCTGCACCGTTCCTCCGATCAACATGACTGGCAGGTCTGGCTGTCAGCCCATGGCGGCAAGGCGCTGCATGACTATCGGCACATCCCCTTCAATCTCGACGAACTGGCGCTCGATGCCGCCGCCCGGGGCCTTGGCGTGGCGATGACCGACATGACCCTGGCGGGCGAGTCGATTCAACGGGGAGAACTGGTGATTCCGTTTGGTGAGCCGTTGAAGACCCGGGGGATTTACTCGTTGTGCCTGCAACCATCGGCGGCATCGCATCCAGCCTGCGCACCCGTCATGCAATGGTTCACCGCGCAAACCACAACGCAGTCCGCCAAGTAGGCCCCAGAACCTGTGGGAGCGAGCTTGCTCGCGATGAGGGCGTGACAGTCGACATCACAGGTGTCTGACACTCCGCCATCGCGAGCAAGCTCGCTCCCACAGGGGTTGCGCATCGCAGGACTCAATCATCCTCATGCAACTTGATGCCGCGTTTATGCAGCACATGGGGCACCACCAGCACCAGCAGCGTCAGGGCGAGGAAGAACGCCGAGATCGGTTGCGTGAGGAACACCGTCCAGTCGCCCTCGCTGATGGACAAGGCGTTACGCAATTGTTTCTCCGCCATCGGCCCCAGCAGCATGCCGACGATCACCGGGGCGACGGGGAAGTCGAAACGGCGCATCAGCACCCCGCCCCAGCCAATGGCCAACATCAGGATCAGGTCGAAGGAGGAGTGGCGCATGCCATACACGCCAATGGTGGCGAAGACCAGGATGCCGGCGTTCAGGTACGGCCGGGGGATTTGCAGCAGTTTGACCCACAGCCCCACCAGCGGCAGGTTCAACACCAGCAGGATCACGTTGCCAATGTACAGCGAGGCCACCAGCGTCCAGACCAGTTCCGCGGAGGTTTCGAACAGCATCGGCCCCGGTTGCAGGTTGTAGTTCTGGAATGCCGCCAGCAGAATCGCCGCGGTGGCGGACGTCGGGATGCCCAGGGTCAGCAACGGCACCAGAGACCCGGTCGCGCTGGCGTTGTTGGCCGCTTCCGGGCCGGCCACGCCTTCGATGGCGCCTTCGCCCTTGTTGGCGGAAAACTCCTTGGGGTACTTACTGAGTTTGCGTTCGGCGGAATAGGACAGGAAGGTCGGAATCTCGGCGCCACCGGCCGGAATCGAGCCAAACGGAAAACCGATCAGCGTGCCCCGAAGCCACGCAGGCACCGAGCGTTTCCAGTCGGCGCGGGTCATCCACAACGAGGTCAGGCGATGCCGGCCTTCGTTTGATTCCTTTTGATAGAGCAGGCTGTACAAGGCCTCGCCCACCGCGAACAAACCGACCGCCACCAGCACTACTTCGATGCCGTCCACCAGTTCGGGAACACCCAATGTGTAGCGGGCAATGCCCGAGGTCGAGTCCAGGCCGATCAAACCGATGGTCAGCCCGACGCCCAGTGAGGCAAACCCGCGCAGCATGGAAGCGCCGAGCACCGCCGACACGGTGGTGAACGACAGCACCAGGATCGCGAAATACTCGGTCGGGCCGAAGTTCAGGGCCAGCCTGGCCACAATGGGCGCAAACAGCGTCAGCAAAATCGTGGCGATGGTGCCGGCGACGAACGAGCCGATCGCCGCCGTTGCCAGCGCGGGACCGGCCCGGCCGTTGCGCGCCATCAGGTTGCCTTCCAGGGCCGTGACCATGGAAGACGATTCGCCGGGTGTGTTGAGCAGGATCGAGGTGGTGGAACCACCGAACTGCGCGCCGTAATAGATACCGGCGAACATGATCAGCGCGCCGGTAGGATCGACCTTGGCGGTGATCGGCAACAGCAGGGCCACCGTCAGCGCCGGACCGATCCCCGGCAACACGCCGATGGCAGTGCCGAGCAGGCAGCCGATGAACCCCCACATCAGATTGATCGGCGTCAGCGCCGAGGAAAAACCCATCGCCAGGCTTGAAAGAATGTCCACGGTGTCGAGCTCCTTTCAAAGCCAGATGTTGATCAGCGACGGCAGGGAAACCCCCAGCCCGGCGTTGAACAGCCAGTAGATCGGCAGGGTCAAGGCAATGCCGATGGCCAGGTCCCGCAGGGGATGACGGCTGCCGAACCCCCGCGCCGAACAGGCGAACAGCAACCCGGCTGCCAGCACAAACCCGATCAGGTTGATCAGCAGCGCCACCCCGACAAGCCCCGCCGTCACCCAGGCCGCACCGGCTTTTCCACCGGGCACCGTGGCGGCGTCATTATCCAGCTCGCGAAAACCGCCACTGACCGCCTGATACCCCAGCAGCAGTCCCACTGCACCGAGAAACGCCGCCACGACATAGGGATAGACGTACGCCGGGAGGATCACGAAGCCCATTTCCGGCGGAAACCGATAGGCGCCGATCGCCAATACGACGCTGATGGCGATCAGGCCGATGCCGACCGCCAATTGCGTCGGTACCACTGCGCGCTGTGTGGCCATCTCAAAGCAGCCCGACCTTGACCAGCATGGCGCGCAACCGCACGTGTTCTTCCTCGACGAATTTGCCGAAGTCATCGCCAGTCAGCACGCTGGGCGTCCAGGCATTGGCCTGGATATTGTCCTGCCAGACCTTGCTGTTGGTGGCGGCCACGACCGCGTCTATCACCTCTTTACGCTGCTGCGGGGTAAGGCCCGCTGCACCATAAACGCCGCGCCAGTTGCCGATCGTCACGTCATAGCCGCTTTCCTTGAGGGTCGGTGCATCAATGCCGGGAACCCGCTCCGGCGCGCCGATGGCCAGGACACGAAACTGACCAGTCTTGATGTATTGGCCCAGCTCGGCATAACCGCCGGTGATCACCTTGAGCTGGCCGCCCAGCGCCTGGGCAACCACCTCGCCACCACCGCCAAAGGCCACGTAGTTGACCTTGTTGACCGGCACGTCCAGCTTGCCGGCCAGCTCGGCAATGCCAATGTGATCCACCGAGCCCTTGGAGCCGCCGCCCCAGGTGATGCTCGTTGGACTGGCCTTGAAGGCCTTGATCAGATCATCGAGGGTCTTGTATTCAGACTCCTTGCGCACGGCGATCACGTTGTACTCGGTGAACAGCCGGGCAATGGGCGTCACATCCTTCAGGCTGATCTGCGGTTTGTTCTGTTCGATGCCCGCGACCATGATCGCGCCGACCACCAGCAATGCGTTCGGGTCACCCTTGGTGCTGTTGGCAAATTGCGCCAGTCCCAGGGTCCCGCCCGCCCCACCCTTGTTCTCGAAAGTCACGGCCTTGGCCGTATTGGCCTCGACCATGGCCTTGCCCAGCACCCGGGCGGTCTGGTCGTAACCACCGCCCACGGAACCCGGGGCCATGAATTTCACGGTATCCAGCGCAAAGGCTGGTGCGACAAGCACGGCAGCGGTCAAGCCGGCGGCCATGCAGCGACTGAAACGACGGATCAAGGCGGACATGGGTATCTCCTGATTGCATTGTTTTTATAGGTGCCGCTTGCCCATCGAGGTGCACGATGAGCAGGGGCCTGCAAACAAGCTTAGGCCATGGTTCCGTGGGTTGATCTGTTTTGCTCAAACCACCCGCCAACGGCGCCGCAACCCGCTGAGGGATCGCCTCGCTAACCTGAACGCTGTCAGGCCAGCCACCGGCTACATGAGTCACACCCAGGCAAAAACCAGCCGGGGCCCTTCCGACAAAACAATGCTCTAGGGTGCGTGTCTTGACCTAACCTCATTGGCTAAGTGACTAACAACCCGTCGAGCTCGCCGATGCGCAATGTCTTGAAGTCAATGATTCACGTCGCCTTCGCGGTTCTGGCGGCAAGCCCGGGATGGCTGTTGGCGGGGGACATGGCCGACGCCCCGACTCCTGCACTTGCCCCCGCTCCCGCTCCCGCCCCCGCGGCCCCGATCATCAGCATCTCCGACGGCGAATTGCTGGGGGTGCAGAACCAGCTCAACAGCCTCAAGCAGCAGGTTTCCCAGGCCAGCAATTACACCCAATTGGAAAGCTCACAGGACCAGGTACAAGTACTGATTCAGGAGATTGAACGCCTGTCTACATCGCTGCTGCCTGGACAGGCGCAATTGCAGGCGCAACTCAACGTGCTGGGGCCAGTGCCGCTTGACGAGAACGCACAGGTGACGTCTGCCATCACCACCCAACGAGATGCCCTCGGCGAGCAAAAGGACAAGATCGACAGCCAACTCAAAACCCTGGCCGCGCTAAAAATAAGTGCCGCCGAACTGATCACCCAGATTGCCAGTATCCGGCGCAGCCTGCTGGAAGCGGAAGTGACCCAGCAAACCAGCAGCATCCTGAACCCGGGTTTCTGGTCGCCATTGTTCGCTCTGCCGATCGAGGACCGTCAGCGGTTCAGCGCCCTCATCGAGCAACTCGAGGCCACGCACCGGGCCGCCTGGCAACCCGGACAACGCGGGATCACGGCCGCCCTGCTGTTGCTGGCCCTGGTCATATGGACCGTGGGGCGAAACCTCGCCGGCCGGGGCCTGGCGTGGCTGTGCTTTCATCGAATGCCTGCAGGCCGGTTGCGGCGCAGCTCCCTTGCGCTGGCGTCGGTGATCGCGACGCTACTGACCGCCGGCATCGCCCTGCAATTGCTGCACTTTGCCGGGACCCGGCAACTGCCCTACACCCCCCTGCTGGCCGACCTGGCGCAATACCTGGAAAAGCTGGCCTATACCTGCGTGCTGATCACCGGATTGAGCCGCGCGTTGTTATCCACCAAACATCCTTCATGGCGCCTGCCCGATATTGCCGACCCGGTGGCTCTGGCGATGGAGCCTTATCCGCGGTTGCTGGCCAGCCTGCTGCTGGTGCTGGTGACCCTGGTGCAGATGAGCAATGTCACCGGCATGAGCGCCGAAGTGGTGTTGTTCGGTCGGGGCATCGTGGCACTGGTCGCGGCACTGGTGATCGGTGCGCTGCTGTTGCGCGTCAGCAAGACACGCAGAGACCTGATCGTTGCCGGAGAAGCCCCCGAAGGCGTCACCACCTTCGCCGGTCTGATTTACACCTTCACCGGCGCGGCCGTGGTGGTGTCCCTGTTCGCCCTGCTGATCGGCTATGTGACGATGGCCCGGTTCATCACCTATGAACTGGTCTGGATATTCATCATCTTCGCCGGTTTCTACCTGCTGACACAGGTCTACCAGGACACCTGCGACTACCTTTTCTCGCCCCGGCAAGCCTCCGGCAAGGCGATCAAGCAGCTGTTGGGCATCGGCAATCCGCGCCTGGAGCAGATCTGCACCGTCATGTCCGGGGCTGGCCGCGCCATCCTGATGCTGATCGGCGTCATTGCCCTGTTCGTCGGCGGCGTGGGGACGACGCTCGGGCAACTGGTCACCGGCACCGTGGCCATTCTCGGTGGTGAGGGGCTGCGCAAGCTGAACATCGTCCCGGACAACCTGCTCAATGCCGTCCTCGCCCTGGTGATCGGCATCTACCTGATTCGCGCCTTCCGACGCTGGCTGGATAACGAGTTCCTGCCAAAAACCGAGATGGACCCGGGCATGTGCGCCTCGCTCAGCACCCTGTTTGCCAACATCGGTTACGCATCCGTGGTGCTACTCACACTGTCGTCGCTGGGGGTCAAGTGGACCAACCTGGCCTGGATTGTCAGTGCATTGTCGGTGGGCATCGGCTTCGGTCTCCAGGAGATCGTGAAGAACTTCATCTCCGGCCTGATCCTGCTCACCGAGCGTCCGGTGAAGGTCGGCGACCTGATCAGCATCAGCGGAGTCGAAGGCGATATACGACGGATCAACGTGCGGGCCACGGAAATCCAACTGGCCGACCGTTCGATCATGATCGTGCCCAACTCCCACCTGATTTCGCAGAACCTGCGCAACGTCACCCTCGGCGGCAGCGCCCAGGGCGTGGTGATACTCGAACTGATGTTCCCGCTGGATATCGACCCGGAGCTGGTGCAAAACCTGCTGATGGACACCTACACCGAGCATGAATCCATTCTGGATAAACCCGCGCCGTTTTTGCGTTTCAGTCAGCTGAAGCCTGAAGGCATCACCTTGACCATCACCGGTTATGTCGGCAGCCCACGCACGGTCGGCGCGATCAAAAGCGAGCTGCTGTTTGAAATACTCAAGCGGCTGGGGGCCGCCGGGATTGAACTGGCGAAATCGCCACCTGGCGCGTAACACCAATCCGTAGGAGCTGCCGAAGGCTGCGATCTTTTGATCTGATTTTTAAACCAGGATCAACAGATCGCAGCCTCGTGGCACTCGACAGCTCCTACAGGTATATCAATGGGCGATACACACCGACTTGAGCTCGGTGTAAGCCTCGATCACCGCACGCCCGAACTCACGGCCCATGCCCGATTGCTTGACGCCACCGAACGGCATCGCCGGGTCGAGCAGCACGTGGGCGTTGACCCACACGGTGCCGGCCTCGATGCGCGGCACCAGGTTCATGGCTTTGCCCAGGTCGTTGGTCCACAGGCTGGCGGCCAGGCCGTAGCGGTTGTCGTTGGCCAGTTCGATCACGGCGTCTTCGTCGTCGAACGGCATCACGCCCAATACCGGGCCGAACACTTCTTCACGGGCCACGGCCATGCTGTGGTCGATGTCCGCCAGGATGGTCGGCTGCACGAAGAAGCCGTCGCCTTCCAGCAACTCGCCGCCAGTCACCACCCGCGCACCTTGCTGGCGGGCCAGTTCGATGTGTTTGAGCACGCTTTGTTGTTGCTTGCGCGACACCAGCGGGTTGATGGCCGCGTCGCAATTCATGCCGGCGCCAATCGGCATCGAGGAGACGGCGGCGGCCAGGGCTTCGACGAATGGGTCGTGGATCGAGCGGTGCACGTAGAAGCGCGAGGCCGCCGCGCAGACCTGGCCGTTGTTCAGCAAGCCGCCGAGGATCGCACCCTGCACGGCTTTTTCGATGTCGGCATCGGCGAGCACGATCATCGGGTTCTTGCCGCCCAGTTCCAGGGAGAAGCGCGTCATGTTTTCCATGCACGCCACGCCGACGCTCTTGCCCACGGCGGTGGAACCGGTGAACGACACTTTGCTCACCAACGGATGCGCGGTCAGCACGCCGCCAACGGAGGCGCCGCCACCGGTGACCACGTTGAATACGCCGGCCGGGATGCCGGCTTCCATAGCCAGTTCAGCCAGGCGCATGGCGGTCAGCGGGGTTTCCATGGCCGGCTTGATGATCACCGTGCAACCGGTGGCCAGGGCTGGCATCAGTTTCCAGGCGGCGATCAGCAGCGGGAAGTTCCACGGCACGATACCGACCACAACACCGACCGGCTCGCGCTTGGTGAACGCGGTGAACTTGGCGCCCGGTGGCAGCGGGATCGACACATCGAAAGTCTGGCCTTCGATCTTGGTCGCCCAGCCGGACATGTAGCGCATGAATTCCACGGTGGCGTTGAGGTCCAGCGCGCGGGCCATGTTGATCGACTTGCCCTGGCTCAGGGTTTCCAGCTGGGCCAGTTCTTCGGCGTGTTCTTCGACCAGGCGGGTGAAGTTCAGCAGGATGCGTTCACGGTCCGCCGGGCGCAGGCTCGACCACACACCGGACTTGAACGCCTTGTGGGACGACTGCACGGCGCGCTCGACGAGTTCCAGCGGCGCATCCAGGGTTTCACACAGGGTTTGCCCGGTGGCCGGGTTGACCACGGCGATGCTGTCACCCTCGGCAAGCACCCACTGGCCATCGATGAAGCAGCCGTGGCGACGTGCAAGGAATGCAGCAACCTGGGGCAGGATTTCAACGTTGCTCATAATTCACCTTTCATTCAGACGAGTTGTTCAGGCGCCAATCCGGCCTGATCAGTGTTGTTCTTTGAGGAAGCACGCGACCGCCTGGCGGTCGTCGGCGGAAGCCAGGCCCATATAGGGCATGTAGGTACCCGGCACGAAGGCCTGGGGCTGGGTGATCAATTGCGTGATGTTCTCGGCCAGCCAGTCGACGTCTTTGTCGCGCATCGCCTGGGAGTAGCTGAAACCCGCCAGCGAGCCGGACTTGCGCCCATACACACCGAACAGGTTCGGCCCCATCATGCCGGTCGTGCCCTTGGTCACCGCGTGGCAGACGCTGCACTCGGTGGCAAACACTTCGCCGCCACGGCGCGTGTCCGGGGCACACTCAGCGGCGGACACCGTCTGGACCAGGGTGAAGGACAGCAAACCGATCAGGGGCACACGCAGCGAAGTGAACATAGGAAAACGACCTTGAAAATCCATGCGCCCGCCGGCAGGCGAACGCCAACACTAAAAATGCCGAGGCAACGGTGCTTCGGCAGGTTGGTAGGGATTGTCGGCGGTCGTCGGCACGCAGGTTTTGCCCTGCGTGCCAGTTGTGTTGGCGGTTGTGCCAGATTGCGCGGGAGCTGCCGCAGGCTGCGATCTCTTGATCTTCATGCTCTCGATATCGTCGACAGCAAGATCAAAAGATCGCAGCCTGCGGCAGCTCCTACCGGAAGGTGCACTCAATTTATGCAGTGCAGATTTGCGAGACCAACACTTGTACTAGCCAATCAGGTGATGACTACTTGAGCTTTTTCAACTCTAAAAGCTCGTAATCCGCTTCCGGATTCAAGCCATACTCTGACAACACCTCATCAAATTCTGCCTTTGAAACATTCTTGTAGTTTTTTAGTTTGGCCAGAGCCACCGCTAAAGATGGTGAACGCATTATCGACCTGCCGCTCTTCGAAACCTCCACACTACTGGAGTCAAAATAAAGTATTTCGTAGCTTTGTATATTTAACATCATGAAGTCTCTTTGCAGGGTCAGGTATAGCATTCCTGCCACACCCACCGTCACATCCTCTGCCACTTTGTGCCCCAAGGCCTTCGGCAATACGCGGAGATGAGCCATATTCAAGCTCATCGTCAAAACAAGGAACGTCCCAAAAATTTTCGCATTTCATTTTTGATTACTCGCTATTAGAGAGAACGCCACCAAAATCAAGTGACGCATTTGCTTTTAATAACTTTCAAAACAGAGCGCAAGAAACGATTTCTTTTACACGTAGGAGATTTCACTCAATATAAAAGGAGGGTTCGCACAGGACATTCGGAATATTTTTTTGCTTATCAACATCGTAAAAGCATCATTATATCGATAAGTTTTTATAAGCTTTTAAAAACAAAATAAACGTTAACCACAAAGCGAACGATGCTGGCGTCGGCCTTCTGTAGGTCGGAGTAGGAAATTTCTTTCTTTTTCCAAAGTATCTTTTTTGAATTTGCATTTTAGCTTTTTAAAAAGGCGACGGACGGCAACCTTGCTGATCGGTTGCCATTGCGTGACGGGATCCTGACCGGACCACTCAATTCGTATACCGCTTCCGATACTCACCCGGCGAAACGCCAAACCGCGCCTTGAACGCCGTAGAGAAATAGCTCGAATCGTTAAAGCCCCACTCATAGCCCAGTGCACACAGCTTGCCCTCGCCCCGGGCATGGCGCAGTTGTTCGGCGCAAAGGTCGAGGCGACGGTTTTTCACGTATTGCGCCACCACCAAGCCGTGTCGGGAAAACAGCCGGTACAGGCCGCGCACGGAGACGCCCACCTGGGTCGCCAGCCATTCGGGGCACAGCGCCTCGTCACCAATGTGCTCATCGATAACGCGCAAGGCCTTGCGGAAGGTGCGCACCTGGGGTGAGTCGTCCAACTCGCTCGCCCCCATCGCCGGACGCAGCAGGCTGATCACCGCGTCCAGCGTCGCTTCGCTTTCTGTGTGACTGAGGCCTTGTTCCGTTGAACCGAGGATCAGGCGCTGGGCCAGCCCCGCCATCGGCGCCGACGCCTGAATGCGTTGCGCGGGTTTGACCGTGGTGAAGCGCAGTTGCTGCTCTACTCGCTCCCTGGGCAGTATCAATGACAACTGACGGGCGTTGTTGCGGTAGACAAAGTTGCTTGGGCGCGTGGAGTCGATCAGCGTGATATCCCCCGGCAACAGAGTGATGCAACTGCCCTGCTGCTCCATCACGGCTTCGCCGGCCAGCTGGAACGCCGCGTAATAATGCGAGTCTTCGCCCTGATCGATCTCATGCTGCGTGCGGAACAGTCGGGCCTGGGCCACGTCGACAAAACTCATCTTGAGCTCACCGCTGCGGTACTCATCGATCGAGCCCGCAAACTGCGTCCCCAACACATTGGCACCAAAGCGCCCGCACACCTGATTGACCTTGTCGAGCCATTGATCAAAGCGCTCGACCTGTTGTGCATTGCTCATCGCAGCCTCATCCATTGCATTAGTCGCTGCGAGGCGTCCTGCACTTTTCGTTCCTGTCGCTGGCCACCGCGAAATACCGCGGCGGCCATGCCCATCCGTGCGCGATTACTGCGCAGCGCCTGTTTTCGCGCACCAGGAACCGGCGTCGTGGCAACGCGCCATGCAATCTGGCATGCACAACCAACTAATTGGCAAACAGGGAAAAGGGCAAACAATGGCCGCGTCTTAGTATCCGGACAGACCGCAAACCTGCGCTCAAGAACAAGAACGGATGCCACACCATGCTCAAGTCCCCCTTGCTTCGTCTCTCGACGCTCGCGCTGATGATCAGTGCCGGCAATGCCGGTGCCTATGAACTCTACGCCGACGACGACAGCCATCTGAACGCTACCCTCGAAGCCGTGTTCGGCATTTTCCACAGCCAGGAAAACTACGCCCTGTCCGGTCGCCTGAGTGAAGGTAGCTCGTCGTGGCGCGAGGGCTACATCAAATACGGCTTGAGCTTCGATCAAGGCCTGGGCGGTGTGGGCACCGCGTACGGCGCGGGGAACATGCTCAGTTCCGGCACCTGGGGCGATGGCGATGCCGCAGGCTTCTCCGATGGCTCGGAACGCACCACCAAGTTCGAAGACGCCTACCTCGGCTGGCGCTCGGCCGATCTGTTCGGCGCGCTGGGCAGTGACGGTGTCGACCTGTCCTTCGGCCGACAGAACATTGTGGTCGGCGACGGCTTCCTGATCGACGGCGACGCGCTGAACATGGGCAAGGGCCTGGCCGACGGCGAATTCAACCGTGGCGGTGCCTACTACCTGGCGGCGCGCAAGGCCTTCGACGAAACCGCTGTATTGCGTCTGGGTGGCAAGGAAGGCTGGCGCAGCGACCTGATGTGGCTCAAATCCGACAACCGCGCCCAGGCCAAGACCGAAATGTACGTCGGCACCCTGGAGCACGTGGCCGAGGCCGGCACGGTCGGCCTGACCTTCATCAAGACCACCGATATCGATGAACAGTACGCCTCGCCGATCCAGCTCGAACGCGACGGCATGAAGACCTACAGCCTGCGTGCGGCGGGCAACGCCGGGGTGAAAGACCTGTTCCTGTCCGGTGAATACGCCAAGCAGGACAAACCAAACACCTCCAGCGAAGACGCCTGGTACCTGGAAGCCGGCTGGACCTTCTCCGACGCAGTCTGGACACCGAGCGCCAGCTACCGCTACAGCCGCTTCTCGGAAGGCTACGACACCCTGTTCTACGGTTTCAGCCGTGGCTACGGCACCTGGTTCCAGGGTGAAGTAGCGGGCAACTACGCCGGGCCGTTCAACAGCAACTCGCGCATCCAGAACGTCACGATGAAGGTCTCGCCGCTGGAGAACCTCAACATCGGCGCAATGTACTTCAACTACGACACCATCGACCGCAACCTGGGCAACACCGATGGCCACGAAGTCGACCTGTACGCCGAATGGCACGTCAACGACCACCTGACCGTGATGCCACTGGTGGGCATCTACCAGCCGGACAAGAGCGCCGAAGACGGTGGTACCCAACTGGGTAACAACGACAAGAACGTCTACGCCCAGGTGGTGTTCGCCACCGGTTTCTGATTTCGGCCGAGGGGAACTTTCGTATCTGAGATTTGCAGTGCCTGATACACCGCCTTCGCGGGCAAGCCCGCTCCCACATTTGGATTTCTGCTGCACACAAAATCCGTGTACACCGCAGATCCCCTGTGGGAGCGGGCTTGCTCGCGAAGAGGCCATCACATCCAACATCTCCACTGACTGACACTCCGCAATCGTCGGAACGCCGCCCGGAGCAAGCTCGCTCCCACAGTGTTTAGTGGTTAGCCGGGCCGATCGACCTGATCCAAAGCCCGATTCACCGCCAACTCCCCCAGCATGATCACTTGCGCGATGCCCAGCAGGGTGTTGCGGTGCGTGCCTTCCAGGAATCCCGCCAGGTCATTGGCCATGACGTTCGCCGAGGCCAGCGATTCGCAGGCGTGGGCCAGCAGGGTTTCGGTGTCGATGTCGGGGTTGATGGTGAACAGCGTGGAGGGTTTGTGCGGGGTGGCCATGATGTGCAGGGCCGGGTTGGGACAAGCGTCGTTGTCCGATGGATCAGGGGTAACCTTCAACATCCTTCGGTCTCCAGGGCGCACAAGCCGGCGGATTCTGGCGTACCTGTAGGCAACGACGCAAGGCGCTGTAGCTTGCAGGAAGTGACGCCTACAGCTGTTAAACAACCCACCAATACACACCCAATCCGTAGGAGCTGCCGAAGGCTGCGATCTTTTGATCTTGCTTTTCTGTTAGATCGAGAAAAGCAAGATCAAAAGATCGCAGCCTTCGGCAGCTCCTACAAAAGAAGGTCTCAATCAAGCCGCGCTGGCATGCTCAACACGATGAAACAAGCGGTTGAAATACACCAGGCTGTCACGCGGTTCGCGCACGCCCACCTTCGTCAGTTCCACGAACATCACCGAATGCGAGCCCACTTCCTTGCACTCGCTGATCCGCCCTTCAAGCTGCACCAGGGCATCGCGCAGCACCGGCACATCGGCCGCGCCGTCGTCCCACAGGTCCCAGGCAAAACGTTCGTCCATCGGCACCTTGGTCATGCCGGCGAAATGCCGGGCCAGTTCTTCCTGCTCGCCACACAGCACGTTGACGCACAGGTGGCCATTGGTGCGGAACACGTCGTGGGTGGCGCTGTTGCGGTTGACGCACACCAGCACCGTAGGTGGCGAGTCGGTCACCGAGCACACGGCGCTGGCGGTGATGCCGCAACGACCGCCGGGGCCGTTGGTGGTGATGATGTTCACCGCGGCAGGCAGCTGCGCCATGGCGTTGCGAAAGTCGATTTGCTGCTGGCTCAGGTCGGCCATGTCGATGCCCCTTCCTTCAGGAGGGCCGCGATCTTGCGGCCCGTAGGTGATGGAACAAGACTAAGGCTGCGGGCGCGGCGCAACTATTCTGACGATCCCCATGGCAGGGTTGGGTTTCCGCTAGTCGACTAGGTGGTTTCTTTATCGCAAGGGCCGGTCACAGTGGGTATTCTGCATACTGGTTCCAGAAAGATGAGCCAATGCGTGCCGCACGCTCCCGTGCGAAAACAATAATTAGAAAACTTTCGTGGCAGCCCCGATGGAAATCCGTAAACCGATTGTTTATATCGTTGACGACGACAAGGACCTGCGAACCTCACTGGCCTGGTTGCTGGAGTCGGTGAGTGTGCAGGCGCAGTGCTTTGCCGGCGCCGAAGAGTTCCTCAGCCAATACGACCCCAAGCAGCCCGCCTGCCTGGTGCTCGACGTGCGCATGCCGGAAACCAGTGGTTTCCAGCTGCAGGAAATCCTCAACCAGCGCGGCAGCACCCTGCCGACCATTTTCGTCTCGGCCCATGGCGACATTCCGATGTCGGTCACGGCGATGAAGAACGGCGCGCTGGATTTCGTCGAGAAGCCCTACAACCCGCAGCAGATGATCGACCGCATCCAGGCCGCGCTGAAGACCGCCGTGCACGCCCAGGCCGATCAGCAGCAGCGTCAGAACCTGCAAGGCAAGTTGGCACTGTTGACCAGCCGTGAGCGGGAAGTGTTGATGCTGGTGATCGATGGCAAGGCGAGCAAGGTGATCGCCCGGGAGCTGAACATCAGCGTGAAGACCGTTGATGTGCACCGTACCAAGATCAAGGAGAAGATGGGCGTGAGCAGCATCGCCATGCTGGTGCGCGAGGTGCTGCATTTGCCGGTGGATGAGCCGGTGCGGCACTGATCATTCTGTATTCGCCGTCAGGCCGCCATCGCGAGCAAGCCCGCCCCCACAGGTTGGTCCCGGTCGTACACAGATTTTGTGTTCACCGCAGACCTACTGTGGGAGCGGGCTTGCTCGCGAAGGGGCCGGCACATTCAACATCAATGGCGGATTCAGATCTGGCTATACCGCTTGCGATAAGCCCCTGGTGACACGCCAAAGCGCGATTTGAAGGCCGACGAAAAGTAGCTCGAATCCGAAAACCCCCACGCATAACACAACGCCGACAGCTTCTGTTCGACATCGGCGCGGCGCAGGTTTTCGGCGCAGAAGTCCAGGCGGCGGTGCTTGATGTATTGCGCCACCACCAGGCCGCGCTTGGAGAACATCCGGTACAGGCCGCGCACGGAAATCCCGACTTCACGGGCAATCAGCTCGGGGCACAGTTCTTCGTCGCTCAGGTGCGCGTCGATGAAGGCGATGATCTTGCGAAATTGCCGCTCATGGGCGTCCGCACCGCAGTCGCGGGCGCTGATGCCCGGCAGCAACAGGCTGGCCAGGGCATCGAGCACGGCTTCGCTTTCCTGCATCTCCAGCCCGTCCTGCTGGCGGGTGTCCAGCACCAGCTTGCTGGCCATCGCCGCCAGGGGGCTGCCGGCCGCGATGCGCGTGGCGCAGTTGACGGCATTGAAGTGCGAACCGCGCTCGACCACCTGGCGCGGCAAAATCAGCGACAGCTGTCGGCAATCGTAGTTGTAGATCATGTCGCTCGGACGGCTGGCGTCGATCAGGGCGATGTCGCCACAGCCCAGTTGCGCGCGGTTGTCGCCCTGCTCCAGTTGCGAGCTGCCACGCAGCTGGAACACCGCGTAGTAGTGGCCGTCGCTGCTGGTGCTGACGTCCTTGCTGGTGCGGTACAAATGCACGTGCGCCATGTCGACCACACTCAGGTTGATCGCGCCGCTGCGAAATTCTGTCAGTTCGCCATAGAAATCGGAGTCCAGCGCCCGGGCATCGAAACGCCCACAGGCCTGGTTCACCTGGCTCAACCAACTTTCGAACGCCTCGTTGCGCACCGTCGATGCTGTAATCATGTCCGCAAAGCCTCACGTTTTTGTTGTTATTTTTCGACCGCTTCATCGAGCGGTTCGTCAAAACGGTAATTTCTGTAGCCATCTCCTCCTTCGACGGCAGCCGGGCGCCCATTCAACAGACTCCGGCCCAAGCTTTCCAGTGAACTTTCGGTTTAAAGGTCCAGTACCAGACGAGCGGAAAGTGCCCGTGATACACAGGCACAGATCTGCTTGTTGGAGGCCTTTTCCTTGTTCGACAGGCAGTTGTCGCGGTGCTCCGGCAAGCCGTCCAGCACCTCGACGATGCAGGTACCGCAGATGCCTTCGCGGCACTCGGTGTCGATGTCGCAACCATGGGCCTGCAACACGTCGACCAGGCTGGCATTGGCCGGCACTTGCAGCACCACGCCGGAACTGGCCAGTTCCACTTCGAAGGTGCCCGCCGGGGCGCTGTTGGCGGCCGGGTCTGCGGCGAAGTGTTCCAGGTGAATGGCATCGTCCGAGCGACTGCGGGACGCCACTTCCACCACTTTGTTCATGAAAGGCGCCGGGCCGCAGGTGTAGACGTGGGCCGCAGCATTGGCGCGGTTCAGGCATTCGCTCAATGCGCCGTCCAGATCCGCAGGTTCAACGCCGTAGTGGAACTCCACGTTATCAGCGAAATTCGTCGCCAACAGTTCGGTAAACGCCGCGTACTGCGCCGAACGAGCGAAGTAATGCAGACGATACGGCTGGCCGCTTTCCGCCAGTTTGTAGGCCATGCTCAGCAGCGGCGTGACGCCGATACCGGCGGCGAACAGCACGTGTTCGCTGGCCGTTTCATCGAGGCGAAACAGGTTGCGCGGCGCACCCATTTCCAGCTCCATGCCCTCTTCCACTTGCTCGTGCAACGCCAGTGAACCGCCGCGCGACTGCGCTTCTTTCTTCACCGCCACCAGATACGCACGGCGATCCTGTGGCGGGCTGCACAGCGAATACTGGCGGGTCACCCCGGTCGGCCCGGTCAGGTCGACGTGGGCACCCGGTTCATAGGTGTCGAGCGGCTGGCCGTCACTGCGCACGAGGCGAAAGGAACGGATATCCAGCGCTTCGTCGACGATCCTTTCGATCTTCACCTTCATCATTGCATCACCTGAATACTGTTGTTTGTGTTAAACACGCTTGCTACCCCTGTAGGAGCTGCCGAAGGCTGCGATCTTTTAGAAGCAAGATCAAAAGATCGCAGCCTTCGGCAGCTCCTACGGGTTCATTTGTCCGGCCAAGAAATCCATGGCCAGCGCTCAGCGCATGAACAAGCCGCCGTTGACGTCCAGGCACGCGCCAGTCACGGAGGTCGCGTTATCGGCGATCAGCAGTAACACGCTGTCGGCGATGAACTCGGGATTACCGAGGGTGCCGGCCGGGATCATTTTCAGGATCTGTTCCAGTCGCTCCGGGGCCACGGTCTCGCGCACCACGGGCAAGTCCAGCGGGCCTGGCGAGATGCTGTTGACCGTCACACCCTGGGGCGCCAGCTCGCGGGCGAAGACCTTGGTCAGGGTCGCCACGCCGCCCTTGGCCGCCGCGTAATGCGCGCCGGTGGCGGTGCCGCCGTTCTGTCCGGCCAGGGACGCGATGTTGACGATGCGCCCGAAGCCGCGCTCGGCGAAGTGCGCGCCGAACACCTGGCAGGCAACAAAGGTGCCGCGCAGGTTGATCGCCATCGACTCGTCGAACTCTTCCGGCGTGATGTCCATCAGCGCCGCGACTTTCGACACGCCGGCGTTGTTCACCAGAATGTCGGTGCCGCCCCACTGCTCAGTGAGCAGGTCGCGAGCACGCTGGAAGTCGGCTTTGCTGCGCACATCCAGCTTGATTGCCACGGCAGTAACGCCGCTGCCATCCAGCTCGGCAGCCAGTTGCTGCACGCCATCAAGACGCACATCGGCCAGGCCGACGCGATAACCCGCCGCGTGCAGACGGCGGGCGATACACTCGCCCAGTCCGCGCGAGGCACCCGTTACAAGGGCTACTCGACTCATGATATTGCCCTCACAAAAGGAAGCCGAGCGCGCTCAGGCTGTCGGTGGAGTTGATCAGGCGCACCACTTTGCGCTCCAGGGTCGGCACGCCGTCGGTGAATCGAATGCGGTGGTTCAGGTCGGCCACGAACGGCGTGTGCACGCCGCGCTTGTAGGCGTACAGCAACTGCGCCGAATTGACTTCGACGATGTCGCCGGCCGCTTCCACCAGGCGGAAACGCGAGATCGTGCGGATGGTTTTCGCCGCGTCCACCGCCGACGGCGAGTAGCCGGCGGTCAGGCGTTCGATGCGCAGGCCACGCATGCGCGCATCGTCGTAGGCGTAGTTCAGGGTCGCTTCGAAGTCTTCGGTGTCCGGGTCGATCGGCACGATGTACTTGCCGCTTTCGCTCCACAAGGTCGCCCACTCGGCGTAGTTCTTGTGGTCGAGCAGTTCGGCTTCGCGCCAGATGAATTCGATGGCCTGGGCCAGGGGACCGGAAAAACCGTTCAGGGTGTCTTGATTGCTCATTGGCTCATCATCCTTTTCCACATGTCGTAGGCACCGCGCATGCCGCCTTCGTCGGTGGCGTGGCTGACCTTGTCGCCGTTTTCAGCGGTGATTTCGCGGTTCAGGCCGCGGTTGACCAGGATTGGCGCATCGACGCCGGCATACGAGCCGCGCTGCACGCGGTCCCAGGCTTCGGCATCGTCAGGGCTGCCGAAACCGAACGGGCCCTGGAAGTGTTCGTGGATGCGCATGCGTTCGCGGTTGGCAATTTCCGGGCCGCCGTCCATGCCAAGGGCCACGTGGCGGATCTCGGTTTCGCTGACCGACACCGGGCGCAGCACACGCAAGAACGACATCGACATCGCCACGTTGGGGAACAGGTTCAGGTTGAAACCGGCGCCGTGCAGCGAGCGCACGATGCGACGCACCTGATCGGCCGGCAGGGTTTTCGACAGTTCTTCGGTCACATGGGCGAAGCGTTCCTGCAACTGTTCGGTGCCGTCGTCATGATCGAGATCGACGTGCTCCGGCACCATCACCATCACGCTGTGGCCGTTGCCCAGCGAATGGGTCACGGCTTGTTCGTCGGTCATGAACGAGAGCATTTCCGAGGTTTCTTCATCGACCGACGACATGAACGACTTGTGCACGATCGGGAAATGGTAACCGTCGGTGGTGTTTTCCAGCTGGATCTTCCAGTTGCCCTTGAAGCTGAACTTGTGTTCGCCCTGAGTCTTTATCGGGTAACCGGCGCCCTGTTTCATGAACAGGTCCATCCAGTGTTTCGCGCCGCCAAGGAAGTCTTCCAGCGGTTCGATCTCGTCGTTGTAGCTGGCGAAGACCATGCCGGCGTAGCTTTCGACGCGCAGGCTGGTCAGCGGCAATTCGGATTTCTCCAGGATGCCTTCGTAGCCATCCGGATACGGCAGCGCACGCAACTTGCCGTCCAGGCCGTAGGACCAGCTGTGGTACGGGCAGGTGAAACCGGTGGCGTTGCCCTTGTGCTTCTCGCACACGGTGGCGCCACGGTGGCGGCAACGGTTTTCCAGCACGTTGATGTTGTTCTTCTTGTCGCGCACGACAATCACCGGGCGACGGCCGATGGTGGCGGTCTTGAAGTCGCCGCTGTTGCGCACTTCGCTTTCGTGGGCAACCCACACCCAGGTGCGGTAGAAAATCTTGTCCAGCTCGGCTTCGAACAGCGCCGGGTCGTTGTACAGCGAGACGTCGACGCGGTCGTGTCGGACCAGGTCTTCCGGGCTTTTCGACGATGCGATCAGCTGATATTCATGAGTGCTCATGCGGTTCTCCTCATGGCTTCTTTTTATGATTTTGATTTAGAGCCAGGCCGCTCACCGGCCATGCTCTGTTGCAGTTGCGCACCAAAGGCGCAGACCAGTTCGTCCTGGCCCTTGCGGCCGACGATTTGCAGGCCGACCTTCAGCCCGCCGCAGTCGAGTTCCACCGGCACCGTCAGGGCCGGGTGGCCGCTGAGGTTGAAAGGCCGAACCAGCGGGGTCATGCCGGCCACGGCTTTGCTGCCGGCGCGGGCTTCGCTGAGGGTCGGCGGCAGGCTCGGCATTGTCGGCAGCAGCAATACGGCAAAGTCTTCCAGCACCGCGTCCACCTGTTGGGTGAACGCTGTGCGCACGGCTTCGGCCTCAGCCAGTTCCTGGCGCGTGGTGCGGCTGGCCGCCAGCAAACGTGTTTCCACATCGGCGCCGATCAGGCCCTTGCCGGTCAGGTGACCGAACGCCGCCCAGTTTTCGAAATTGATCACGGTCAGGCCGGCGGCGAACGCCGCTTCGAATTCACTCAGGTGCAGGTTGCTGCGACGCCATCCGGCGCGGTCGGTGGCGGCTCCGAGACTTGCTTGCAGATGCGCATCGCAGGCCACCTCGAGAAAGCCGACCCTGGCGCCGTCACCTGGCAACCCTTGAGCGGTAAAGCCCGGGCAGATCACCTGCATCGCAGCGATCAGGTCCTCCATGCTTTTGGCGAACGGCCCGACGCAATCGAGGCTCGATTCCAGCGGATGGGCGCCGACACGGCTGACACGGCCATAAGTCGGCTTGAGCCCGGCAATCCCGCAGCAGGCTGCCGGCACGCGCACCGAACCACCGGTATCAGTGCCGATGGCGATGTCCGCCAGGCCTGCCGCGACCGCCGAAGCCGAACCGCTGGAGGAGCCGCCAGGAACGCGATCCGGCGCTTGCGGATTGATCGGTGTGCCAGTCCAGTCGTTGATGCCGGTCACGCCGAACGCCAGTTCATGCAAGTTGGTCTTGCCGACGATCTGCCAGCCAGCGTCGAGGATCGCATCGACCACTTCGGCGTTTTTCGTCGCCGCCGGTGCATCGGCGAAGGCGCGGCTGCCCGAGCGGGTCGGATGGCCGGCGATGTCGATGGAATCCTTGATGGCGACGCGCTTGCCGTTGCCACCGAGGAGGAATTCGCTGATGAAAGTACTCATGCATTCAGCTCCGTGTTGAACAGCCGTTGCGTACGGAAATGCGCGATCAGCCAGACGCCGTCGACACAACGAAAATCGATGTTCAGGCGCGTGCCGAACAACTCGTTGCGGCCATCGGCGTACGTCGAGATCTGCTGCATGATCCACTGCCCCTGCGCCGCCTTGCCGTCGACCACGATCGACTCGCTGGTGAGGTAATGCAGGTTCAGCTTGAAGTGGTCGGACGGCGGCAGATAACCGCCGACAAACGCCGCCACCGCTTCACGCCCCTGGTGCTGACCGAAGGTCTGTGCGGTCTGGGTGCCGAGGCCTTCCCAGATCGCATCCTCGGTGAACAGTTGCGCCAACTGACTCAGATGAATCGCCGCCCGCGGCACGTCGCACAGGTCCATGTAGCGCGCCATCAGGCGACGCACTGCGCTTTCCCCTTCGAGCGTCGCCAGACGCTGCAGCAAGGCCTCGTTCATGGCTTACACCTTGGCCGCATCAGGAATGGTCAGCGGGCGACCGATGCGCGCTTCGATCCTGGCGTAGCGCCACAGGCTGTACTGGCCGACCGGCGTGGTGCGGAACAGGTTGCAGGCGTCGATTACCGACTGGTGGCAGTCGACGTCGGCCATGATGTACACGGTCCAGGGCGAGGTGGTGGATGGGCCGACCATCAGGCGGTCGTCATCCATCGCGCCGAGCACGGTGATGCCGGGCATGGCGCCGAGGTCACCCATCATCTGGCTGAAGCCTTTCCACACGCTCAGGCCTTCGCCGGTGGGCAGGTCGAAAAAATTCTGGGTGATGCCGATGCAGAAGACGACGCGCAATGGTTCTTGGGTGGTTTGCGACATGGGTGCGATTCCTTGAAAAAGTAATGGGGATTCAGATGTAGCCCGGGAACGGCGGCACGCCGAGGAACACCGAGCCGGCGCCGTCGTACAGGCCTTCGCTGAGGAAGGCGTGCTGGGTCACCACCATCGAGTCGCGCAGGTAGCGTTGCAGCGGATGGCGCAGGTAAATGGCGGTGGTGCCGGCCAGGCTGTAGGCGCTCTGCACCACCTCGGCACCGGCCTGGGACACGTGAATCGCCGACAGGCGCAACAGGCTGGTCTGCTCCGGGGTGACCGGGTTGCCGGCCAGGATCGAGTTCCACACCTGTTCGGTGGCGTTGTAGAAAAAACCGCGGGCGGCGCTGAGCTTGGCTTCAGCCTTGGCGATCTCGATGCGCACGTAGGCGCGGTCGGACAGTTTCGGCGCGCCGGTGATGCCGCTGCCGGCCGCCATACGGCTGATTTCGTCGAGGGCCGCACGGGCCAGGCCGAGGTTGACCACCGCCAGCACTTGCGCGGCATAGGCGATCGACGGGTAGCGGAACAGCGGTTCGTCGATGGTCGCGGCTCCGCCACGGATGAACGTCCAGCGCTCATCAACGCGTTTATCGCTCACTCGCAGGTCATGGCTGCCGGTGCCCTTGAGGCCGACCACTTCCCAGTTCTCGACGATGTCGACCTGCTCCGGGCGGAACACAGCGGTGCGCGGCTTGCCGCCGGCAGCGCCGATGCCAACGCCCAACAGGTCTGCGCCTTTACAGCCGCTGGCGAATTTCCAGGTGCCGTTGACCTGATACCCGCCTTCCACGGTCTCGGCCGGTTGCAAGGGGAACAGGCCGCCGGCGAATACCAGGTCAGGGCTTTCGGCGTAGAGCTCAGCCAGGGTTTCCCGTGGCAAGGCTGCCAGGTAGACACCGGCGCTGCCGAAGCTGGCCACCCAGCCCGCCGAGCCGTCGGCTTCGGAGATGCGCTCGATCATTTCCAGGAACAGCACCGGTGCCAGGGCGTCACCACCGAAGCATTTCGGCGTGGCGGCGCGAAAAATGCCCACCTGCTTGAAGCGCTCGATCATGTCCCGAGGCACGTGGGAGCCGGCGTCGAATTCTTCGCGACGCTGGCGAACCTCATCCAGCACTTGCTGGAATAGCTGACTCTCGACCATTGGCACGACCGGGGCGGACACAGGGTCTTGTTGCGCGACAGCTGAACGCAGCATGGGCTAGTTCTCCGTTTTGATTATTGTTAGTAGGCTCCGCTGCTCCCCTGCCTGTAGGAGCTGCCGCAGGCTGCGATCTTTTGATCCCGACAAATCAACATCAAAAGATCGCAGCCTTCGGCAGCTCCTACAGAGAAGATGTGTGGATGCCTTTGCATTGAGGTCCAGTGTAAAAACCGCGTCCCGGCACAACTATTGGTGCGTGCAACCCCCCCGCTAAAGAAATCCCCTAGCCCGCCACCGATTACCTCTGAGCGCATCCCGCTGTGCGAGCAGGTATAAAACGCCATACTGCAAATCTCTGCCGCCAGGGGCCGTGCGATGTACCAGCCAAAACCGAACGACTTTTATGCGCTGATCGAAGCCATGCCGCTGTGCATCATTCTTCATGACGCGCACACCAAGGAAATTCTCTGGGCCAACGGCGCTGCCCTGGCGGCGCTGGGCTTTACCCTGGAAGAACTGACGCCGCTCAAGGCCCCGGACATGACCCGCGACGCCCCGAAGTACCGACGCTCGGTGGGCTTGCGCTGGCTGGAAGGCGCCGCGCGCACCGGGCAACGGGCCATCGAATGGTGCTATCGCTCCAAGCAAGGGGTGGAGATTCTTTCCGAGGCGGTGGCGACCCTGGTGCACCTGGACGATCGCGATGTGCTGATGGTGCAGTTCCGCGACATTTCCAAGGAAGACAAGGTCAAGCGCGACCTCAAGCGTTTCGAGAGCCGGCTCAAGGCCTTCATGCAGGACCTGGCCGAAGGCGTGGCGGTGCTCGGCCCCGAGGGTGATATCGGTTTTATCAGCGACTCCGGCGCGCACCTGCTCAACAGCGAAGTGCACCAGCTGATGGGCAAGAACTTCCTGGCCTGGTGCGACGACGCATCCGGCCAGCGCCTGCTGCAACAGCTTGCCCAGGAGAGACCGAAGCACGCGCCGTTCAACGTGCATTACAAGGTGCAGCGCCGCGATGGCGAATGGCGCTGGCATGACGCAACCTGCCGCTACATCGAGATCGAGGACGATCTGGTCGGCCACCTGCTACTGTTCCGCGACGTGACCGAACAGGTGCAGGCCGAAGAGGCGCGGCGGGTCAGCGAGCAGAAACTCGAATACCTGGCGCGCTACAACGCCATGGGTGAAATGGCCGTGGCGATTGCCCACGAGTTGAGCCAGCCATTGGCGGCGACCCGCAACTTTATTGAAGGCGCGGTGATTCGCCTGGGCAACGCCGGCGAAACCGATCAAGGCGTCGCCTGGGGCTTGCAGAGCGCCGTGCGGCAGATCGAACACGCCTCGGTGATCATCAAGAGCGTGCGCGATTACGTGGTCAAGCTGGAGCAGAGCGAAGAGCTGCTCGACCTTAATGAGCTACTGCGCGAAACCCGCTACTTCATCAGCCTGCGGGCCGATCCGAGCCTGGTGCGCGTGGAAATAGTCACCACCTCAGAACCGCTGCGGGTGAGTTGCGAGAAGGTGCTGATCGGCCAGGTGATCCTCAACCTGGCGTTCAACGCCATCGAAGAAATGGCCGACCTGCCTACCGAACGACGCTTGTTGCGTATCCATGCCAGCCGCGAGAACGATGTGGCCCTGGTGCGCATTGAAGACAGCGGGCGCGGCATCCAGGCCCAGGCGCAAGAGAAACTGTTCGACGGCTTCTTCTCGTCCAAGGTCAGCGGCAACGGCATCGGCCTGGCGCTGTGCAAGAACATCATCGGCCGCCACCGTGGCGATATCTGGGCGCAAAACCTGGAGCCGTGCGGCGCTGTTTTCAGCTTCTCCCTTCCCCTCGCTTCCCTCGTCTAAAGCAAAAGATCGCAGCCTGCGGCAGCTCCTACGGGGACCTCATTGCCCTGTAGGAGCTGCCGCAGGCTGCGATCTTTTCGCTCTTCCATACGACTGGCACAGACACACAAACACTTGGCAGGCAGGGCAATTCTCGCGATCGCGGGGCACGGCAGAATCAAAGGGTAAAAATCTGCCAAAGCACCCGCGATCCGCGTTACCAACAATTCAGGAAGTTCCCCTTATGCGAACAAACAGGATCTCCGTACAGTCAGCGCTAGGCCTGAGCCTGCTTGTACTCGGTTTGAACAGTGCCCGCGCGGACTTGCCCGCCGGTACGATTGGCCAGACCGTTCTGGCGTTTCCACCCGAAGCTCACCGCGCGTTTGTCATCGACGTCGAGTTCGACAGCTTCGTGGCGGGCCGCGTGACCGTGGTCGACCCGGACCAGAAGCGCATCCTCGGCATGGTGCCGACCGGTTTCGCGGCGCCGTCGACCCTCAGTCACGACAAGAAAACCCTCTACAGTGCGGACATCTGGTATTCCCGTGGCACCCGCGGCACCCGCACCGACGTGCTCACCGCGTGGGACAGCTCGACCCTGTCGCCGGCCTGGGAAGTGCTGATCCCGAACAAGCGCGCCGAATCGCTGACCCAGCGTTACTCGCTCAAGCCGAGCGGCGACGACAAGTTCGTCTACGTCTACAACTTCACCCCGTCGACGTCGGTGACCGTGGTCGATACCCAGGCCAAGGCCGTTGCCACGGAAATCGCCATCCCCGGTTGCGTACTCAACTACCCGGTCGGCAACCGCCGCTTCGCCTCGCTGTGCGGCGACGGCAGCCTGCAGGTGGTGACCCTCAACGATCAGGGCCAGGAAACCGCGCGCAGCCGCACGCCGTTCTTTGATCCGAACGCGGAAAAACTGGTAGAGCGCGCGGTCAACGTCGGCGATACCTACTACTTCACCACCACGACCGGCACCGTACGCCCGGTGGATTTCGCTGGAGATGCGCCGAAGGTCCTGCCGTCCTGGTCGCTGGTTTCCGACGAGGAAAAGAAAGCCGGTTGGGCGCCGGGGGGCTGGCAGTTGATGGCCGTGGCACCAAAACTGGACCGCCTGTACGTGCTGATGCACGACGCCCACGAACCGTTGAAGTGGGAAGACCCGAGCCCGTTGATCTGGGCGTTTGACCTCAAGACCCACAAGAAGGTGGCGACCCTGGAAGCCCCGGTTCCGGTGTGGAGTATGCAGGCCACTGGCGACGACAAGCCGTTGTTGCTTGGCACCGACGTGGAAGGCGGTTTGCAGATTTTCGATCTGAAGACCAACAAGCTCACCGGCAGCATGCCGAAAGTCGCCAAAACCGCGACTCAGGTCCTGAGCTACTAAGAGGTTCGGCCATGCACACAGATCCGATCTTCATCATTGCCAGCGCCGTCGCCATCGCGGTGTTGCTGGCCAGCGCCGCGACCCACAAGTTGCGCGCGCCGGCCCGCTTCGCCCGGCAAGTGGCGGACTATCAACTGCTGCCCGAGGCGCTGGTGCGCCCGACGGCACGGCTGGTGCCGCTGCTGGAACTGGCCATCGCCTTTGCCCTGCTGGTGCCGGTCAGCCGTGGTTATGCCGCGTTGAGCGCCGCCAGCCTGTTGGCGCTGTACGCCGCTGCCATCGGCATCAACCTGTGGCGCGGTCGCGCCGACATTGATTGCGGTTGTGCCGGCCCCGACCAGGCACAGCCGCTGCGCCCGGTGTTGCTGGCACGTAACAGCGCGCTGGTGCTACTGGCGCTGGTGGCCAGCGTGGCGCCGGTTGCCCGCGACCTCAACCTGTTCGATGGCTTCGTGACCCTGGCTGCGGCCGCCGTTGCGCTGCTCATCTACGCCGCGGCCGATGGCCTGCTGGCGAACTCCCCTCTTCTGCTCAAATTGATTGGTAGGTAATCGAAATGGAAGGCTTGATTGTTTCCAACGTTCTGCTCTGGGTGCTGCTGGTGGCCGTGGCATTTGTCGTCATGGGCCTGGTGCGGCAGATTGGCGTGCTGCACGGTCGCCTGGCGCCGGCCGGCGCGTTGATGGTCGACAAAGGCGTGGCGGTCAATGAACCCGCGCCGCAAGTCACTGCCAGCGACCGTCACGGTCGTCCGGTGAACTTCGGTTATGCCGGCGAGAAATCGCAACTGCTGTTCTTCCTCTCGCCGACCTGCCCGATCTGCAAGTCGCTGCTGCCGGCGATCAAGTCCATCGCCAAGGAACAGGCCGGCACGCTCGACGTGGTGTTCGTCAGCGACGGCGACATGGATGCCCAGCAAGCGCTGATCCGCGAACATAAACTCGAAGACACCACCTATGTGGTCGGCCCGGAAGTGGGTATGACCTACCAGATCGGCAAGCTGCCGTACGCCGCGTTGATCGACAAGGCCGGCACCCTGCGCGCCAAAGGCCTGGTCAACTCCCGCGAGCACCTGGACAGCCTGTTTGAAGTCGAGCACTTGAAGCACGCCACGCTGCAGCAGTACCTCAATGCCCAACCGCACACCCACGATCACGACCACAGCCACGGCCATAGCCACTGATAAGGCAGGGAGACCTTTATGAAACTGCTGGATCTGTTGTTTGAGCGTTCGTCCCGCCGTGTCGCCGACACCACGTCGCGTCGTAAATTGCTGGCACGCATGGGTTCGCTGATGGTGGCCGGTGCCGCCCTGCCCCTGCTGCTGCCGCTGGACCGCACCAGCAAGGCTCTGGCCGCGGAACCCGCGCAGGCCGGCGACCCGGGTGATCCAAACAGTTGCGACTACTGGCGCTACTGTTCCATCGATGGCTTTCTGTGCAGTTGCTGCGGCGGGTCGGTGACGTCCTGCCCACCGGGCACCGAAGCCTCGCAAGTGACCTGGATCGGCACCTGCCGCAACCCGGCCGACGGCAAGGACTACATCATTTCGTACAACGACTGCTGCGGTAAGCAAAGCTGCGCCCAATGCGCCTGCACCCGCAACGACAGTGAAGAACCGGCCTACCGCCCGTTCAACAACAACGATGTGAACTGGTGCCTGGCCGCCAAATCCCACATCTATCACTGCACCGTTTCGGTCATCCGCGGCGTCGCCGTTTAAAACAAACGCGCTTTCCGCCGGTTGTTCGCGCAATCGGCGGCTTTTTTATTTTGTCCGGCTGTTTTTTTAACTTTCGCCCGCAACAAGCAAAAGGTGCTCAGTCATGCGCAAGTTGCTACTCCTCGGTCTCGTCTGCGCCCTTGGCGCCCCGCTCGCCTATGCCCGGGCCATTCCCGACCCGAACCAGCATCACGCGCCGGGCAATGAATCACTGCAAACCCCGATTGCCCAGGCCGGTTACAGCGTCGGCGTGAACTACCAGCTGCAATGCGCCGGTTGCCACCTGGGCGACGGCACGGGTTCGGCCGCCAACGACACGCCACGGATGAAAGGCTTTGTCGGCAACTTCCTGAAAGTCCCCGGTGGCCGAGAATTCCTCGTGCGGGTGCCGGGCATGTCGCAGTCGGCGCTGAACAACGCGCAACTGGCGGACTTGCTCAACTGGCTGATGCGCAAAGACGGCATGGCGGGCGACAGTCTGCCGGCCGACTATCAGCCCTACACCACCGAAGAAGTCACAGAGTTACGGGCCAAGACCATGCTCAACCTGCCCGGCACCCGTAGCGGGTTGATCAAGGCCATGCGCGCCAAGGGCATCGCGATCGATGACGGGATGAACTACTGAGGACAGTCTGTCGTTGGTGCCGGGTAAAACCGGCTGAAAACAAACCAGTAGAATGGACGATCGGAACCCTTGCCCTATCCTTTCATCCAACCCATCACGCCGGACATCGACCATGTCAGCCCCCGAAACCACCCTCCTCGACAGTTGGCACCACAACGCCCGGGCCTGGATCGACGCCATACGCTCGGGCACCATCGAAAGCCGCCAAAAGGTCACCGACCAGGCCATCGTGCTGGCGGTGCTGGGTCGTCAGCCCGAGCGTGTGCTCGACCTGGGTTGCGGCGAAGGCTGGTTGTTGCGTGCGCTGACAGCCCGGGGTATCGAGGCGGTCGGCGTGGATGGCGATGGGACGCTGGTGGCGGCGGCGCGGGCGGCGGGCGCTGCGCCGGTGCATTTGGCGAGTTATGAACAGTTGTTGGAAGCGAAAGTCGACATCGGCCGCGACTACAACCTGATCTGCGCCAACTTCGCCCTGCTGCACCAGGACATCATCCCCCTGCTCGCCGCCATGAACACCCTGCTCGCCCCTGGCGGCGCGCTGGTGATCCAGACGCTGCACCCGTGGGCGGCTGCGGCGGGCGATTATCAGGATGGCTGGCGGGAAGAGACATTCTCCACGTTCAAGGGGCAGTGGCAGCCCATGCCGTGGTATTTCCGTACCTTGTCCAGTTGGCTGAATGCGCTGGACATGGCGGGATTTACTCTTGCCAGCCTGCAGGAGCCACAGCACCCGCAAAGCCCCGTGCCGCAGTCATTGCTGTTGGTGGCCGAGCCACGGCGCTGAGTGGTTTTAACAACGCACACAGTTATTGTGCCCGCCGAAAATCCCTGTGGGAGTGGCGGTGCGGCGATCCGACTTGCCCGCGAAGAGACCGGCACATTCAACATCGATGTCGCCTGACACTCCGCCTTCGTCGGATCGCCGCCCGGACCAAGCCCGCTCCCACAGGTTCAGTGGCGCATCCACTAAAGCGTCAGGCCCATTCTTTACGCAGGTGGCGCGCAGCGTTGACCATGTGCACCAGCGCCGCTTCGGTTTCCGGCCAGCCGCGGGTCTTCAGGCCGCAGTCCGGGTTGACCCACAGGCGGTCGGCGGGAATGCGCTTGGCGGCCTTGCGCAGCAGGTTGGCCATTTCCGTGGAGTCCGGCACCCTTGGCGAGTGGATGTCGTACACGCCCGGGCCGATTTCGTTGGGGTAGGCAAAGGCTTCGAACGCGTCCAGCAGTTCCATGTCCGAACGCGAGGTCTCGATG
Source organism: Pseudomonas monachiensis (assembly GCF_047345015.1). Lineage (NCBI taxonomy): Bacteria > Pseudomonadati > Pseudomonadota > Gammaproteobacteria > Pseudomonadales > Pseudomonadaceae > Pseudomonas > Pseudomonas monachiensis. The sequence goes on along the minus strand of NZ_CP178857.1, from coordinate 2,335,340 downwards.
GTGATCACGTCGGCATCCATGGCGGCAATGGACTCGATCACATCGTTGAATTCGCTGTAGCACATGTGGGTGTGGATCTGGGTTTCGTCACGCACGCCGCAGGCGCACAGGCGGAACACTTCGGTCGCCCAGTCCAGGTAGTGCTGCCACTGCGCCTGGCGCAACGGCAGGCCTTCGCGGAACGCGGCCTCGTCGATCTGCACGATCTTGATCCCGGCGGTTTCCAGGTCCAGCACCTCGTCGCGAATGGCCAAAGCCAGTTGACGAGCCTGCACTTCGCGGCTCACGTCTTCACGGGGGAACGACCACATCAGCATGGTCACGGGACCGGTCAGCATGCCCTTCATCACCTTGTCGGTGAGGCCCTGGGCGTAGCGGATCCACTCCACGGTCATGGCTTTCGGGCGGCTCAGGTCACCGTAGATCACCGCCGGTTTCACGCAGCGCGAACCGTAGCTCTGGACCCAACCGAAACGGGTGAACACGTAGCCGTCGATTTGCTCGGCGAAGTATTCGACCATGTCGTTGCGCTCGGCTTCACCGTGCACCAGCACGTCCAGGCCTAGCTGCTCCTGCACTTGCACGGCGTGACGAATCTCGCTGTGCATCGCCTCGGTATATTCGGCTTCGGTCAGCTTGCCTTGCTTGAACGACTGGCGAGCCAGACGGATCGACGCGGTTTGCGGGAACGAACCGATGGTGGTGGTCGGGAACAGGGGCAGGTTCAGGCCGGCGCGCTGTTTCTCGATACGCAGGGCAAACGGCGAATGACGCTGGCTGTCCTGGGCGGTGATGGCAGCAACCCGCGCCTGCACGGCCGGTTTATGAATGCGTGGCGACGCAGCACGGCTGGCCTGCACGGCGCGGCTGTGAGTCAGCGCTTGCAGCACCTTCGGCGCTTCCGGTTCGCTGACAGCCTGAGCCAGCACCGCGACTTCTTCACACTTCTGCACGGCAAACGCCAGCCAGCTTTTCAGTTCGGCATCGAGCTTGTCTTCACGCTCCAGATCAACCGGGCTGTGTAGCAGCGAACAGGATGGCGCGACCCACAGGCGATCCCCCAGACGCTCGTGAGCATGTTGCAAGGTAGCCAACGTGTTTTCCAGATCGCAGCGCCAGACGTTACGGCCGTTGACCACGCCCAGCGACAGAACTTTGTAGGCCGGCAGGCGATCGAGGATGGTCGGGTACTGCTCAGGCGCACGCACCAGATCGATGTGCAGGCCATCCACCGGCAGGTTGGCGGCCAGGCCCAGGTTCTCTTCCAGCCCACCGAAGTAAGTGGCAACCAGCTTCTTCAATGGGTCACGCTGAATCAGGTTGTAGGCCCGCTCAAAGGCGTTCTTCCAGGCCTGTGGCAGGTCGAGCGCCAGGATCGGCTCGTCGATTTGCACCCATTCGACACCCTGTGCCGCCAGGCGCTGGAAGATCTGGCCGTACAGCGGCAGCAGGCGATCCAGCAGTTCCAGCTTGTCGAATTCGGCGCCCTTGGCCTTGCCCAGCCACAGGTAAGTCAGCGGGCCAATGATCACCGGCTTGACGTTATGCCCCAGTGCACGGGCTTCTTCGACTTCTTCGAACAACTGGTCCCAACCGAGCTGGAACTGCTGATCGGCGCTGAATTCAGGGACGAGGTAGTGATAGTTGGTGTCGAACCACTTGGTCATTTCCTGGGCGTGCGCGCCGCCGCAGCAGCTGTCGCTCACACCACGGGCCATGCCGAACAGGGTTTGCAGGCTGGCCTTGCCATCGTGCGGGCGGAAACGCTCCGGGATCACACCGAACATCAACGAATGGGTCAGGACCTGGTCGTACCAGGCGAAGTCGCCAACCGGCAGCAGCTCGATACCGGCGTTTTTCTGCAAGTCCCAGTGGGTCTTGCGCAGGTCGCGGCCCACGGTACGCAGACCGGCTTCGTCGAGTTCGCCCTTCCAGAACGCCTCTTGCGCCTTTTTCAGTTCACGGTCGCGACCAATGCGCGGAAATCCAAGGGAATGGGCCACAGCCATGTCAAATAACTCCAATGCGTTCAATGGGGCCATTGTCGACAGTGCCAGCGAGTGAGACAAACTCATTTTAATCTTGATGATCACAAGTTCTCCTCATGATCGATAACGCCATACATAAACACCTGATCTGGCGTGACCGAACCGTGGCGTGTGCGTAAGCCGGGCGTCGATGGCATCATCACCCGCTACGAACCCCTCTGATCGGCCAAGGAATAGTCCCGATGCGTATCAAGACACTGCCGGCCCGTGCCACGGCGTTCTACCCGGACGCCAAAGCGCGGACCGCCGGGATCAGCCCATGACGGCCATTTTTCGGCCGCGTCCGACGTTGATCTTTTTGCTGTTGTTGCTGGTTCTGGTGTTCTGGCTGTCCCTGGCCCTCGGGCCGGTCAGCCTGCCGCCGGGAGACACCTTGCTGGCCGGGATGCGTCTGCTGGGGTTGCCGCTCGAAGGTGGCGACACGCAGCAGGCGGAGTTGATCCTCGGGCAGATTCGTCTGCCGCGCAGCTTGCTCGGCATCGCCGTGGGTTCGGTACTGGCGCTGTCCGGCGTGGCGATGCAGGGGTTGTTCCGCAACCCCTTGGCCGACCCGGGTCTGGTCGGCGTCTCCGGTGGTGCGGCGTTGGGTGCCGCCCTGGCCATCGTCGGCGGCAGCCTGCTCGGTGGCTTGCCGCCGGCCATCGAACCTTATCTGCTGTCGGTGAGCGCCTTCTCCGGCGGCTTGATCGTCACGATAGTGGTGTATCGCTTCGGTCGCCGCAATGGGCAGACCGACGTCGCCACCCTGCTCTTGGCGGGTGTGGCGATGACGGCCATGGCCGGTGCCGGGGTCGGTCTGTTCACCTACCTGGCCGATGATGCGACCTTGCGCACCCTGACGTTCTGGAACCTGGGCAGCCTCAACGGTGCCAGTTACCCACGCTTGTGGCCCCTGTTGATTGTCACCGTAGGCGTGGCGTTGTGGTTGCCCCGTCGCGCGGCGGCGCTCAATGCCATGCTGCTGGGTGAATCGGAAGCGCGTCACCTGGGTTTTGACATCGAGCGGATCAAGCTTGAGCTGGTGTTGTGCACGGCGCTCGGCGTCGGCGCGGCCGTCGCGGCGGCCGGGCTGATCGGTTTTATCGGTCTGGTGGTGCCGCATCTGATGCGCCTGCTGGTGGGTCCGGATCACCGGGTGTTGCTGCCCGCCTCGTTGCTGGCCGGTGCCAGCCTGTTGTTGCTGGCCGATCTGGCGGCGCGCCTGTTGTTGGCGCCGGCCGAACTGCCCATCGGCATCGTGACTGCACTGATCGGCGCTCCGTTCTTTCTATATCTGCTTGTGCGAGGGCGTTCCTGATGCTGCGGGCAAACAACTTGCTGGTACGTCGTGGCAACCGCACGGTACTGGCAAACATCGATATCGAGTTGCGCCCCGGTGAAGTGCTAGGCGTGCTGGGGCCGAACGGTGCCGGCAAAAGCACCCTGCTCGGGGCTTTGTGTGGTGAACTGGCGACCAGTGAAGGCAGGGTCAGCCTCGACGAGCGTCCACTCGCCGACTGGCCGGGTCAGGAACGGGCCAAACGCCTGGCCGTGCTGCCGCAGAGTTCGAGCCTGAACTTTGCGTTTTCGGTCAATGAAGTCGTCGGCATGGGGCGCTTGCCCCACGCCAGCGGCCGCGTGCGTGATACCGAAATCGTCGCCGAGGCGCTCAAGACCGCCGATGCCCTTCATCTGGCCGGACGCAGCTACCTGGCCCTGTCGGGCGGTGAACGCCAGCGCGTGCATCTGGCGCGGGTGCTCGCTCAGCTCTGGCCAGGTGCCGAAGGGCAAACCCTGCTGCTCGATGAGCCGACATCGATGCTCGATCCACTGCACCAGCACACTATTTTGCAAGCCGTGCGCGACTTCGCCGAGCGTGGTGCCGCGGTGCTGGTGATCCTGCACGACCTCAACCTGGCCGCACGTTACTGCGATCAACTACTGTTGTTGCAACAGGGCCTGCCCCACGCCTACGGTCCACCGGCAGAGGTGCTGACCACCGAGGCGCTGGCGGCGGTGTATGGTCTGGAAGTGCTGATTCAGCAACACCCGGAACGTGGCCACCCGTTGATCATCGCGCGCTGAGACCAATAAGGAAAACCGATGCGCTTTGTGTTGCTCTGTGCATTCAGCCTGCTGGCTGCCTGCCAAACCCATCAGGTCACCCCACTGCCGGCGCCGATCGCCCCGCAAGGCCGTGATCACACCGACCTCGGGGTCATTCGCGAACTCGCCACGGGCCGTACGCTGACGCCACAAGAACTGGTCGAACGCCTGGCCGCTGCGCCGCGTGTTCTGGTCGGCGAACAGCACGACAACCCGGACCACCACGCCCTGCAATTGTGGCTGCTGCGCGAACTGGCGGCGCAACGCCCACAAGGCAGTTTGTTGATGGAAATGCTCAATCCAGATCAACAGGCCAGGGTCGATGCCGCGCAAGCTGCGACCCGCGCGGGCCAGCCACCGATCGATGCGTTCAAGGCGCTGGCCTGGCAGGCCAATTGGGACTGGAGTGTTTATGGCGCACCCGTCAACTACGCGCTGCGGCAACCGTATCCGCTGCTGGCGGCGAACCTGGACCGCGCGCAGATCATGCAGATCTACAAACAGCGCCCGCTACTCACGGGGCAAGCATCCACCACTCAACAGGTGCAGGCGACCTTGCTGGACGACATCCGCGAATCCCATTGCGGCCTGCTGCCCGAAGCGCAGATGCCGGCCATGCTCGCCGTGCAGCAGCAACGTGACCGGCGCATGGCCGAGCGCCTGATGGCCGCGCCGAAGCCTGCGTTGCTGCTGGCCGGTGCCTTCCACGTGCGCAAGGACCTGGGGGTGCCGCTGCACCTGAAGGATCTGGGTGCCGGTGAAGGGAATGCGGTGCTGATCCTGGCCGAAGCGGGCAAGACCGTGACCGCCGAGAGTGCGGATTACGTGTGGTACACCGCTGCGCAACCGCAACAGGATCATTGCGCGAAGCTGCGTCGTTAAAACGACCCGACAGATTGCCCTGAACCTTTGTGGCGAGGGAGCTTGCTCCCTCGCCACAAGAGCACTTTCACCCTGACAGCGCGACACTATGTCACGCCTGTGCGCCGGTCCAATGGTCGTATCCGCACCTCCGGCACCGGCACAGTTTGTTAACATCCCTGCGATTTTTTCGTCTGTACAGTCATCACGCTGTCATTTCAGCCTGTTCAACAGGATGCTTTTTTTCATGAGTACTTTGTATACCCGCCGGACTGTCCTGCAAGGCATGGGCCTGTTGAGCCTGGGCCTGCTCGCCGGTTGCGACGACAGCAGCAAGCTGTCGTTCAACTACGGCAAGGACCTCAGCGACAAGATCATGGGGCGTAACTTCAAGCTCAAGAACCCTGAGGGCGAAACCCGGATGCTGGGCAGCTATCGCGGCCTGATGCCGATGGTGTTCTTCGGTTTCACCCAGTGCCCGGCCGTGTGCCCGACCACCCTGGCCCGCGCCGCACAGGCCAAGAAACTAATGGGCCGCGATGGCGAAAGGCTGCAGGTGGTCTTCATCACCCTCGACCCTGAACGCGACACGCCAGAGTTGCTCGACAAGTACGTCAAGGCTTTCGACCCGAGTTTCGAAGCCCTGTACGGCACGCTGGAAGAAACCGCCGCCACCGCCAAGGAATTCGGCGTGTTCTTTGAGAAAGTCCCAAGCGGCGATACCTATACCCTCTCCCATACCGCGACCAGCTATGTCTTCGACTCCCGGGGCAATCTGCGCCTGGGACTGTCCGCGTCCCTGACGGCCAAAGAGTGCGCAGAAGACCTGCTCACCGTGATGGAGGTTTGCTGAAATGAATGCCCCGCAGGCTAAAAACCGCTTCGTGCAACGCTGCAAGCAACTGGCACTGGGCCTGTCCCTGGTCGGCCTGGCCCTTCAGGTCTCGGCACAAACCCGGGTCGACGACGCCTGGGTCCGCGCCACCGTGGCCGGCCAGCCGTCGAGCGGCGCCTTCATGACCGTCACCGCCAGCAGCGACAGCAAGTTGCTGAGCGTGCAAACGCCGGTCGCCAAGCTGGTGCAGATTCATGAAATGAGCATGAAAGACGACGTGATGAAGATGCAGCAGGTGGACTCCGTGGCTCTGCCGGCCGGCAAGCCGGTGAGCTTCGATCCCAACGGCTATCACATCATGCTGATGAACCTCACAGGCCAGATCAAGGACGGCGACAAGGTGCCACTGACCCTGACCGTCGAAAACGCCAAGGGCGAGAAAGAGTCGATTCAGGTAGAAGCCGTTGCCAAAGCGATTAACACCATGGATCACGGCACGATGATGCATGATCACAGCAAGATGAATTGAATTTCTCGTAGTATCGCAACACAAAAAAAAGATCGCAGCCTGCGGCAGCTCCTACACCGATTTCGTAGGCGCTGCCGCAGGCTGCGATCTTTTTTTAGATCAAGACCTTTTCACGTCAACTTAAACAAGCTTGAGCACCACATTGATGTTGTTGCGCGTGGCTTTCGAGTACGGGCAGTACTGGTGCCCGGTGTCGACGATTTTCTGTGCGGTTTCACGGTCCAGCCCCGGCAGGCTGACATTGAGCCGCGCCTGCAGCAGGTAGCCGCCTTCATTGGTGCCCAAGTCAACCTCGGCATCGACCGCCACATCCTTGGGCAGCGCCACTTTCATTTCCCTGGCTGCAACCTGCATGGCGCCGATGAAACAGGCTGACCACCCGGCAGCGAACAGTTGCTCGGGGTTGGTTCCGCCACCGCCCGCACCCGGCGACGACAGCTTCACGTCGAGGATCCCGTCGGAGCTGCGGGACGCGCCATCACGCCCGCCGGTGGTGTGGGTTTGGGCGGTGTACAACACTTTATCGATCTGGCTCATGATGACCTCCTGATTGAGTTGTAAAAAACCGGTTTCACCCCATCGGGTCGCTGGGATGGTCAATCAATATAGTCGTCACAGCCCCGCACGGCGGTCGATCCGACCGACGCCCGCTTCTTCTTTATTTACGCGCCAACTTGTACCTGACGCAGTCCTCATAAAAGCTCTGGCGTACAGCAGCCGGTTTGAATCGCGACGGACTGTCATAAGTTTGCTCTGTAATGCCAAGAGCCATCATGCGCATCCAGCTTTTAGCGAACTTGTAGACCTGGATTTTCTGCCGGGCGGCATACAAGGAAACCCCTGAGAGCTTGAGTTCCTGTGCCCTTGCAGCGGTGCCCGCCCCCCAACTGCACATGTACTGATCTTTGGCGGCCAGTTCTTTTGCTTGAACCGAAGTGGCTATGCCCGCAACTACTAGCGGGACTAATGCGATCCATATCTTGCGCATTTCGACCTATCTAACCAATTGAAAACCAAGTAATTTTGCAGATAACTTTGAAACTTGGGGGCCAGCATCCTGCCTTTTTTGCAAATAAATGAAAAAGCCGGATGGGGGGTCGTCAATTTCTTGCGGGATTTCAAACCTTTGCTATAGCTAAGGTTCTCAATCGCCAACTAAGTGAGGCAACGGAATGTCAGTCGCAAAGAAAATGAGTGTGGGGCAACTGACAATGTTGACCGCCGTCAACATGTTGGGCTCAGGAATTATCCTGCTACCGACTAAACTCGCCGAAGTCGGTGCGATTTCTATCCTCTCCTGGCTGATAACGGCCACCGGCTCCCTCGCTCTGGCCTACGCCTTTGCGCGATGCGGGATGCTCAGCCGCAAGACCGGCGGCATGGGCGGTTATGCCGAATACACCTTCGGTAAAGCAGGTAACTACATCACCAACTACACCTACGGTCTCTCGCTGTTGATTGCCAACGTGGCGATCAGTATTACCGCCGTCGGCTACATCCAGGTGTTGTTCGGGATAAAGCTTGATTCGCTGCAAGTAGGCCTGGCCACTATTGCCCTGTTGTGGATCACCACTTTCGCCAACTTTGGCGGTGCCCGCATTACCGGCCGGATCGGCGCGGTCACGGTCTGGGGTGTGATTGCACCGGTGGTACTGGTATCCACGGTGGGCTGGTTCTGGTTCGACAGCAGCGTTTACGCCGCTGGATGGAACCCCCACGACAAGGGCTGGTTCGAAGCGGCAGGCGCCTCGGTGGCAATTACCCTGTGGGCCTTCCTCGGCCTGGAATCGGCTTGCGCCAACACCGACGCGGTGGAAAACCCTGAGCGCAACGTACCGATTGCCGTGCTGGGCGGCACCCTGGGGGCGGCGGTGATCTACATCGTCTCCACCAACGTCATCTTCGGCATCGTCGGCAACGAAGAACTGGTCACGTCCACCGCGCCGTTCGGCCTGGTGTTCGCCAAGATGTTCACCCCAATGGTCGGCGATATCGTGATGGCGGCCATGGTGCTCGCCTGCATCGGTTCGCTGCTGGGTTGGCAGTTCACCATCGCCCAGGTGTACAAAAGCTCGGCCGACACCGGCTACTTCCTGCCGATCTTTGCCAAGGGCAACAAAGCGGGAACGCCGATTGTCGGCATGCTGGTGCTGCTGGCGGCACAGACCGCGCTGGCCCTGCTCACCATCAGCCCCGACCTGAGCAAGCAGTTCGACACCCTGGTCAACCTCGCGGTGGTCACCAACCTGGTGCCGTACATCCTGTCCATGGCCGCACTGATGACCATGCAGAAAGTCTCCAACGTGCCGGAAGGCAAGGCACTGGCCACCAACGTCATCGCCCTGATCGCGGCGGCCTACAGTTACCTGGCACTGTACAGTTCCGGTGAACAGGCACTGATGCTGGGCGGCGTGGCCACGATCGTTGGTTACACCCTGTTCGGCTTCGTCAACAACCGCCTGATCCGCCTCGAAGCACTCAACAACAGCGTACCGACGCAAACCGTCAGCGCGCAGCACCTCACTGCCGAGCCAGTGCCGGTGAACAATCTGAATACAGCCACTATGGAGGTTCAAGCATGACGGAATATAAACACTCGCTGGGCATGCTGGCGCTACTGGTCAGCAGCCCGCCGGACAAGCGAACGGTGTTTGGCCGCGCCCTGGACCAACTGGTCCAGGACGTAGAGGGACGTGGTGTCAGCGTACTGGCCTCGGAAAGCCTCACCGATGCCGCCTCGATCCTGCGCTCGGACCCTGCCATTCAATGCGTGCTGATCCGTTGGGAAATGGACACCAGCGAAGGCCACGCCGACTGCACCAAATTGCTGGTCAAGCTGCGCGAGCGCAACACCCGCGTGCCGGTGTTCCTGATCAGCGACCGTACCACCGCGTCGAGCATTCCGTTATTGGTCATGCAGCACGCCGACGACTTCATCTGGCTGCCCGAGGACACCTCCCGCTTCCTCAGCGGGCGCATCCTGGCGGCCATCGAGCGCTATCGCCAGGCCGCCCTGCCGCCGATGTTCGGCGCGCTGGTGAAGTTTGCCCGCAGCTATGAATACTCCTGGCACACCCCAGGCCATGCCGGCGGCACCGCGTTCCTGAAAAGCACAGCGGGTCGGGCCTTCTACGAGTTCTTCGGGGAAAACCTGCTGCGCTCCGACCTGTCGATCTCGGTGGGCGAACTCGGTTCGCTGCTCGATCACAGCGGCCCTATCGGCCAGGGCGAACGTTATGCCGCCAAGGTCTTTGGCGCCCACCGCACGTACTACGTGACCAACGGCTCGTCGATGTCCAACCGCGTCATCCTCATGGCCAGCGTCACGCGCAACCAGATCGCCCTGTGCGACCGCAATTGCCACAAGTCCGCCGAGCATGCGATGACCCTGTCCGGGGCGATTCCGACCTACCTGGTACCGACCCGCAACCGCTACGGCATCATCGGCCCGATCCTGCCGCAGACCCTGAGCGCCGAAGGCGTGAAAGCCGCCATCGCCGACAACCCGCTGGTCAAGCAAGGCATCGACCCGACGCCGGTGCACGCCATTGTCACCAACTCCACCTACGACGGCCTGACCTACAACGTCACCCGCGTCGAAGAACTGCTGGGTGAAAGCGTGGACCGCCTGCACTTCGACGAAGCCTGGTACGGTTATGCGCGTTTCAACCCGCTGTACAGCGGACGCCATGCCATGCACGGCGACCCGGCCGATCATGACAAGTCCGGGCCGACCGTGTTCGCCACCCAGTCGACTCACAAGCTGCTGGCCGCCCTGTCCCAGGCCTCGATGATCCACGTGCGTGACGGGCGTAACCCGATCGAACATGCGCGCTTCAACGAGTCGTACATGATGCACGCCTCGACCTCGCCGAACTACGCGATCATGGCGTCCTGCGACGTCAGCTCGGCGATGATGGAGGCACCGAGCGGGCAGATCCTCACCAACGAGTCGATTGAAGAAGCCATCAGCTTCCGCCAGGTGCTCTCGCGCATGCATAACGAGATGCTGAGCAAGGACGACTGGTTCTTCACCTGCTGGCAGCCGCCGACCGTACAGGTTGGCGCAGCGACCGTGCCGTTCCATGAGGTCGACCCGGCCACGCTGAAAACCGACCCGAACTGCTGGGTCCTGCACCCGAACGCGGTCTGGCACGGCTTCGGCGACATCGAAGACGGCTACTGCATGCTCGACCCGATCAAGGTCTCGGTGCTCAGCCCGGGCATGGGTGACGACGGCAACCTGCTCGCCTCCGGGATCCCCGCTTGCGTGGTCACGGCGTACCTGGGCCGTCAGGGTATCGTGGTCGAGAAAACCACCGACTTCACCATCCTGTTCCTGTTCTCCATCGGCATCACCAAAGGCAAGTGGGGCACGCTGCTCAACGCCCTGCTCGACTTCAAGCGTGACTACGACGACAACGCCGAGCTCGAGCTGTGCCTGCCCGACCTGTACAACGCCAACCAGCATCGTTATGCCGGCATGGGCCTGAAGGATCTGGCCAACGAAATCTTCGCCGCAATGAAGAAGCACAAGACCACCGCCAACATGTCCCAGGCCTTCGGCACCTTGCCAAAAGCCGAGTTCAGCCCGGTGGAGGCCTACGAAAAACTGGTGCGCAACGACATCGAGCTGGTGACGCTCAACGAAGCCGCCGGGCGTCTTGCCGCGACCGGTATCGTGCCGTATCCACCCGGCATCCCGCTGCTGATGCCGGGTGAGAACGCAGGGCCGGCGGACGGTCCGCTGCTGGCGTATCTCAAGGCACTGGAAGCCTTCGACAAATCCTTCCCCGGCTTCACCCATGACACCCACGGGATCGAAGTCGAAGACGGCGTTTATCGGATGCTGGTACTGAAATAGGTCACGCAGTTTCACCGCAACACCTGTGGGAGCGAGCTTGCTCCGGGCGGCGCTCCGACGATAGCGTTTTTGCAGTCAACATCACTGTTGCCTGACACGACGCCATCGCGAGCAAGCTCGCTCCCACATTGCTTTGCATCCCCCCAAAAATCCCTATGGGCAAACTCGATCACTGCGCTCTATGATTGATCCCCATGACCACCACTGCTGCGATCCGCTCACCCTGCCCGCCCGGCGCCTGCGACTGCGGGCGCGACCCGCTGCTGGAAACACCAGGGGCGGACCTGCGCATTCTGTTTCTGACCCGCAACGAAGAAAAACGCCTGATCGAGCGCCTGGAGAACCTGCAGAGCCTGAGCGATCTGGAGCACCTGCAACGGCGCATGCTCGAACAGTTGGGTATCCGCGTGCACATCGCCCCCGGTTTCAACGAAGTGCGCACCATGCGCGGCATCGGCATCCAGGTTGGCGAACTGCCGGGGCTGTGCCGCAAGACCCGCGCCAACATCCCCGCCGCCATTCGCCGGGCCATGGAAAAGCGCCCGGAGATCGCCTACGACCTGCTCAATGCCAACGACCTGTTGCGTGACGCCTGATGACACCTCTTCTCGAACTCCCCCTCACCGACGAGATTCTCACTTCGTTCGCCCTGGCCATCGGGGCCGACCTTCAGGGCTACCGCAACCATATTTACCGGGTGCTGAATTTCCATGGTGCCCTGCGTGGTGCCGAAGGCCTGCCCCCGGACGCGGTACAAATCGCGGCGGCGTTTCATGACCTGGGTATCTGGACCGATGACACCCTCGACTACCTGCCCCCGTCCATCGCCCTGGCCACCGAGTACCTCGACAACCGGCAACGACCGGAACTGAAAGATGAAGTCAGCGCGCTGATACTTGAGCATCACAAGCTGCGCCGGTATCGCGGTGTCTACGCCGACAGTGTCGAACCCTTCCGCCAGGCCGACCTGGTGGACGTATCCCTGGGCCTGGTGCGTTTCGGCTTGCCCCGCAGCTTCATCAAAACCGTGCAGGCGACCTTTCCCGATCACGGTTTCCACTCGATGCTGATCAAGCTTTCCGCCCGGCAGCTCATCCGCTCGCCGCTGCGGCCGCTGCCGATGTTTCGCTGGTAACACAAACGTCTGCCTTCCCCTCTGACGTCGCCATTGCCGGAAAGCCATTTCGCGGCAATGTGCCTGAAACACTAACTTTCTGACTATTCACTACTGGATATTTCGAAATTCAAACCTACGCTCTTCGCGGGGGGTAACGCATTTCAACGACGGTTGGGGGCTCGTCTCTATGTACTCACGCTAGTGCGCAGGAGCTCGACATGAACCGGACAACCTTTTCCTCGATGTTTGCAGTCCCCCTTTTACTGTCTGCAATGGCGTTTCCCGGTCAGGCCCTGGCCGCCGACAAGGCCCCCAACATTCTAGTGATCATGGGCGACGATATCGGCTGGTCGAATATCGGCGTCTACAACCAGGGCATGATGGCCGGCAGAACCCCCAACCTCGACCAACTGGCGAATGAAGGCATGCGTTTCACCGATTACTACGCCGAAGCCAGTTGCACCGCTGGACGCGCCAATTTCATCACCGGCGAACTGCCGATTCGTACAGGCATGACCACCGTCGGCCAGGCTGGCTCGCCCGTGGGCATTCCTGCCGAAGCCGTGACCATCGCGACCGCCCTCAAGGCCATGGGTTACGCCACCGGCCAGTTCGGCAAAAACCACTTGGGTGACCTCAACCAGTTCCTGCCCACCGTCCACGGTTTCGACGAATTCTTCGGTTACCTCTACCACCTCGATGCCATGGAAGACCCGGCGCACCCCAATTATCCGAAGGAGCTGCTGGACAGTGTCGGCCCACGCAACATGGTCCACAGCTGGGCCTCCACCACCGATGACACGACGGTGATGCCACGCTGGGGCAAGGTGGGCAAGCAGAAAATCGAAGACGCCGGCACGCTCTATCCGGAGCGGATGAAAACCGTCGACGAGGAAATTCGCGACAAGGCCTTCTCGTTCATCGACAAGGCCAAACAGGACAACAAACCCTTCTTCGTCTGGCTCAACCCGACCCGCATGCACATCGTCACGCATCTGTCCGACAAGTACCAGGCCATGCGCAACTCGGAAAATGGCTGGTCGGAACAGGAAGCCGGCATGGCGCAGCTCGATGACATCGTCGGCGACGTCCTGGCGAAGCTGAAAAAAGACGGCATGGACGACAACACCATCGTCATTTTCACCACCGATAATGGGGCCGAGAACTTCACCTGGCCCGATGGCGGTACGACGCCGTTTGCCATGGGCAAGGGCACGGTGATGGAAGGTGGCTTCCGGGTGCCGGCGATCATTCGCTGGCCGGGCAAGGTACCGGCCAACCAGGTCGCCAACGGCATCATGTCCGGCATGGACTGGTTCCCGACCCTGGTCGCGGCGGCGGGCAACCCGAACATTACCGCCGAACTGCTCAAAGGCAAACAATTGGGCGACACCACCTACAAAGTTCATCTGGACGGCTATGATCAAACTCCAATGATCACCGGAAAAGGACCGTCGAACCGCCATGAAATCTTCTACTTTGGAGAGAGCGCCTTGGGTGCAGTGCGCATAGACGACTACAAATATCGCTTCATCGACCAACCGGGTGGCTGGATGGGAGCTAAAGTTGCTGTGGATGTGCCGATCCTGACCAACCTTCGACTCGACCCGTTCGAGCGCATGGGCTGGCCGGAAAACCAGGCCGCGCAGGGTTCGCAACAGTACTTCGACTGGTTCAAGTTCCAGTTCTGGCGCTTCGTGTTCGTCCAGCAACAGGTGGCCAAACTGGCGGAAACGGCGATCGAGTTCCCGCCGATGCAAAAAGGCGCAAGCTTCAACCTCGACTCGGTTAAAGCCAAGATCGCCGCGGCTCGGGCAGAGATGGCCAAATAACAGCCGAATCCACGGGTGGCTGGTGCAGTCCACCCGTATTCGAAATGGACAATTGCTGAGGGATTTCAATGCCAATAAAAACAGCTGCCCTGCCCACTTCTGCGCTTCTTGCCCTGTGCTGCCAACAAGCCTGGGCCGGTGGCATCATGCTCTATGAAATCGGCACCGATAACGCCGGCCTGGCCAACGCCGGTGCCGCCGCCCGTGCCCAAGGCCCCTCGACCATCGCCAGCAACCCGGCGGGCATGAGTTTTCTGCCGGGCACGCAAATCACCGGTGGCTTGCAGGTGCTGTACGGCGACCTGAGCTTCGACCGCGACTCCGGCACCAACACCCCGGGCACAGGCAGTGGCAATGCCCTCGATCCGATGCCCGGCGCCAGCTTCTTCATCAGCCATGAACTCGACGAGCACTGGAGCGTCGGTTTCGGTTCCTATGGTGACTTCGGCCTGGCGCTCAATTACGACAACGACTGGTCCGGCCGCTACTTCGCACAAAACTCCAGCCTGCTCGGCTTGTCACTGGTACCGAGCGTGGCGTATCGCTTCAACGAGCAGTGGTCGGTCGGCCTCGGCGTCAAGGCCATGTACGGCATGTTGCAGGCCGACACCGCCATCGACCGCTCCCCTTTCGGCTTCACTGACCGCGCTGACGGCCAATACAAGTATCAGGACAACACCTGGGGCTATGGCGCCAACGTCGGTGTGATCTACGCCCCGCAACCCGGCACGCGCATCGGCCTGACCTACACCAGCCAGGTCGACCTGGACTTCAAGGACAGGCTTGATGTGAAGGGCGACGGACGTCTGCTCGACAGAGTCAACAACACCAACACCGAACTGGACATGAAGGTGCCGCAAACCGTCACCCTGAGCCTGTTCCAGCAACTGGACCGACAATGGGCACTGCTGGCCTCGGCCAACTGGCAGGACTGGTCGGAATTCGGCGACATCGCCGTAGAGGTCGACACCACGGCGTTCGGCTCGCAATCGAAGACCGTCGACGCCGGCTTCAAGGACACCTGGCACCTCTCCCTTGGCACGCAATACCAGGCCACCGAGCAGTGGTTGTGGAACTTCGGCGTGGCTTACGACAGCAGCGCCGTCTCGGACAGTAACCGCAGTGTAGTCGTGCCGATGAACGAATCCTGGCGTATTGCCACCGGGGCCACCTATGCTCTGGACAAGGACACCGATGTCAACGTCAGTTGGGCCATGGTCTGGCTCGGCGACATGCCGGTTGAGCAGACCAAATCCGTATCGGGCAATCGAGTATCCGGTCAATTCGACAATGCCTGGATTCAAGCCTTGAGCGGAAACATGACCTGGCGATTTTGATGTCTTGTAAACAAAAGAACGAAGATTTCTTCCAAGGAGTAAACACCACTATGAATCTGTCCCGAAAACTGCTCGTCGGCGCCACGCTGGCCAGTCTGCTGCTAGGCGGTTGCACCTCGAAAGTGACTGAGAAAGAGCAATACTCAGGCTTCCTGTCCAACTACAACAACCTGCAGGAAGTGGAAACGCCGAGCGGCGGTACCGTGATGCGTTGGGTCAGCCCTTCGTGGAACCCGAATGCCTATGACACCGTGGTGTTCAATAAACTGGAGCTCTACCCTGCGCCAAAACCCGATGAGCGGGTCAACCAGCAAACGCTGACCGACATTCAGAACTACATGACCAACAAGGCCAAGGCCACCCTGGGTCAGAAGTATCGCGTAGTGACCAACACCTCATCCGCACCGGCGGGTTCTCGTCCCCTGATCATGCGTGCGGCAATTACCGGGGTGAACGCCGAGAACGAAGGCATGAAGTGGTATGAAGTGGTTCCCATCGCGGCCGTCGTCGGCGCAACCCAGGCCGCCACCGGCCACCGTGACCAGGAAACCACCCTGTTCATCGAAGCCGAGTTCGTCGACGCCAGGAGCAACCAGACCGTAGCCAAAGCGGTGCGTAAGGTGTTCGGCACCGAACTGAAAAACGAAAGCCAGCAGATTACCGCCAAGGACTTCAAGGCGGCGATCGACAAACTGGGTACCGACTTCCAGGCATTCCTCAAGTAACACCTGCCTTTGTGGCGAGCGAGCTTGCTCGCGCCGGGCTGCGTAGCGGCCCCTGGACTGTCGGCAACGACATGTTTTGCGACTGCTGCGCAGTCGGGAGCGGGAGCAAGCTCCCTCGCCACAGAGGTTCCCCTCCTGACCCTTGCGGTCACTTCTTCATCCCCACCCGCCGGCGCATCTCGGCAGTGATCGCTTGTCGGGTTCCGGGCATCTGCGCCCACGGCCCATCCCCGACTTCAGCCAGACGTTCATGCACGTTGTGCAGGTTCCATTGATTGGCACCCTTGAGTTCGGCCACCTCTTCGCGCCAGATCGGCATCGACACCGGCAACCCTTCGCGGGTACGTACGGCGTAGGCGCAAATGGTGGTCGCCCCCAGGCCGTTGCGCAGGTAATCGATAAAGATCCGTCCGACCCGGTTCTTCGGTCCCGACACCGCCGAAAAACGCTCGGGCAACAGCTTGGCCATGTGGTTGACAATGGCATGGCTGAAATCCTTGACCTCGTCCCAACCGAGCTTGCGGGTCAACGGCACTACCACATGAATGCCCTTGCCGCCGCTGGTTTTCAGAAACGCCTTGAGCCCCAGTTCATCCAGCACCGACAGCGTCAGTTGCGTGGCCTCGACCATGCGCTTCCATGGCAGCGCCGGGTCCGGGTCAAGGTCGAGGACAAAACGGTCCGGCTTGTCGAGTTTGTCAGACGTCGCATTCCAGGTATGCAGTTCCACGGTACTCATCTGCACCGCGCCAACCAGCGCCTCGGCATTGTCGATGAGCATCATCGGCTGGCCAGTGAGTTGTTTGTCCAGCATGGTGATGCCGGGGATCGCCAGGTGCTCGGCGTTTTTCTGAAAAAACAGCTCGCCAGCGATGCCGTCCGGGGCACGCACCAGCGCCACCGGACGATCCTTGAGTTCGGGCAGGATCCACTCGGCGACACTGGCGTAGTACTGCGCCAGTTGCAGTTTGGTCGTGCCGCTGGCGGGGTCGATCACCCGGTCCGGGTGAGTGATGCGGACCTTGCCGTCCTCCAGACCGATCTGTGAGGGGGCAGGCGCGGTTTTCTTTTGCGTGGCTGCGGGCTTTGCCGTGCCGGTTTTTTTCTCAGTGGAGGTTTTCACGGTACTCGCACGCTCCTCGGTGATGGCTCGGGCCGGTTTGTCCTTGCGCAGACCATGGAACACGGCATGGCGTACCGAGCCGTCCCTGGTCATTTCAGCGAAGGCCACTTCCGCCAGCAGCCTGGGTTTGAGCCAGTGCACATCCCTGGCCTGCGAACCGACGGGTGGGTTAACCACAGGCGGCTTTTTCACCTGCAACGGCTTGAGTTGTTCATGGAGGCTGCGCAAGGTCGCCTCGTTGAACCCGGTGCCGACCTTGCCGGCGTAGCGCAACTCGCCGCCATCGCGGTCATGCAGCCCCAGCAGCAATGCCCCGAAGGCATGACGCGAGCCTTTCGGCTCGGTGAAGCCAACGATGATGAATTCCTGCCGTTGCTGGCATTTGAGCTTGATCCAGTCACTGCTGCGCCGGGAGAGATAGGGCGAACCCAGACGCTTGCCGATCAACCCTTCCATGCGCATCTGGCAGGCGCTGTCGAGCAAGGCCCGGGGCTCCTGGCCAAACGACTCGGAGAAGCGCAGCAACGGATCTTTATTGGCCTTGAGCACGGTCGCCAGCGCGGCCCGACGCTCTTCGACCGACACCTCGCGCAGGTCCACGCCATTGAGGTACGGCAGGTCGAACAGGTAGTAGAGAATGCCGTCGCTGCGATCCTCTTCGAAGGCGTTTTGCAGCGCCTGAAAGTCCGGCACACCCTGTTCGTCCATCACCACCATTTCACCGTCGAGCCACGCCGATTCCAGGCCCAGCGCGGCCAGGGCCGCGGCCTGCCCCGGCAGTTTGTGGGTCCAGTCGTGGCCATTGCGGGTGATCAGCTTCACCTCGCCGTGGTCGATGCGGGCCATGATGCGGTAGCCGTCGAACTTGATTTCGTAGCTCCACGGGCCGTCGGGGATTTTTTCCACCAACGTCGCCAACTCAGGCTTGAGCAACTCGGGTAGCCTGGCTTTGCGCGCACCGGTGAGGGGCGATGATGTTCCCGGGCGTGAGCGCTTGGCGGCGGCCCTGGAGGTCGCCGAAAAGTCACCCAGGCGGTTGTAATCATCGAGGTTGCGGGGCATGGCTTACCTGCTTCACGCCAGGACGTCGAATGCAAACGTCTTCTAATCAAGCAGAGCCAGCGAGCGGCGCAATAATTCAATCAACGTTGAAAAAGCCCGGACGGACGGGCTTGTAGCGCGGGGTACGGCCGGTGTTTGCGCAGGTTGACCGAGTCATCGTTCTTCGCGAGCAGGCTCGCGAAGCTTTACCAAGGCGGATGCACCCTTTCAGGCAGTACCCTTGGCCTGCTGTTCCAGATGCAATTGCAATAGCGGGTCGATCTGCAACGCCGCAGCCAGTTCATCCAGGTAGTTGCGCTCGGCGTCCTGCTGGTCGTCCACCAGCATCACACTGGCCAGGTACATCTCCGAGGCCATGGCCGGGTCGGTGGCCGATTGCGCCACTTCATTGGGGTCCAGAGGCTTGGCGACCTCGTCGTCCAGCCATTGCTGCAATTGCGGATCGTCGGTGTGACGGCCGATTTCAGTGCTGATCATGTGCTTCTCGGCTTCGTCGATGCGGCCATCGGCCTTGGCCGCGGCGATCAATGCCCGCAGGATCCCATGGCTGTGCTCCTCGGCCTCCGGGCCGGCCAGCAAGTCCACGGTCCGTGGCGCTTCTTGCGGCGCCGACGCCTGACTGCGTTGCCAGGCCTGGTACGCCTGGAACGCCATCATGCCCAGGGACGCCAGCGCCGCATAATTAGTGCCGCCAGCGGAGCGACTTTGCGGTGCACCGCCCATCGGCGAACCACCACCGAGCAAGCCACCGAGCAAATCGCCCAACCCAGCGCCACCACCGCCACTGCCTGCACCAGCACCACCACCCAACAAGCCGCCGAGCAATCCACCCAGGTCGCCGAGCCCGCCTTGGGCCGACGAGCCACCGCCCCCCTTTTGCGCCATCGAGCCCTGGCCGGCGCGCAGTAATTGTTCGAGCAGATCGCTGGTGTTCATGGCAGTTGTCCTCTTGAAGGGCGTTTATCCAGTCAGGCAACGATAGCCCCCGCCGGCGAATGTGCCAGCACCGTTGGGCTGACCCGCCCGCGCTACCGCGGATTGCTCCGGAGTATTTCCTGGCGGCGCAGCTAAGATTCACAGGTGGTGAACCTTATTCCCGCAAACCCGGTCGATACCTGCAACCCGACCCGGTTTGCCACCGCCCCCATACGCGGGGCGACAACTGGCTTGCTTCATTCACTGGAGAACGCCCCCGTGATTTCAACCCTGTACATCGCCAGGCTCAAAGCATGGGGCGCCCATGGCTTTACCGCCACTGGCGTGGTCACCGCTTTCCTCGCCACCCTGTCCCTGCTGGATAACCAACCGACCCATTGCCTGCTGTGGCTGGGTGTCGCCCTGATCGTCGACGGACTGGACGGTGCGCTGGCACGCAAGGTCAACGTGCAGTCGGTGTTGCCGAGCTTCGATGGCTCGATCCTCGACCTGGTGATCGACTACCTGACGTACGTGTTTATCCCGGCACTGTTCATCTACCGCTACATTCCGTTGCCGGACTACACCCTGCTGCTGAGCGTGTCGCTGATTCTGGTGTCGTCGCTGTTCTGCTTCTGCAACGTCAACATGAAGAGCACCGACAACTACTTCCAGGGTTTCCCCGCCGCCTGGAACGTGGTCGCCCTGTGCCTGTACATCATCGCCCCGCCGCCGTGGATCACCTTCGCCACGGTCATCGGCCTGGCGCTGCTGACCGTGACCCGGATGAAATTCCTGCACCCGTTTCGCGTGCGCCGGTTCATGCCGATCAACATTGCGGTGACAGCCATCTGGTTGCTGTGCAGCCTGTCACTGGTGCTCAACCATCCACGGATCAATCCGTTGGTAATGGGCTTGTGGTTGCTGATGTCGGCGTACTTCCTGGGCATCTGCCTGTGGCGCACGGCGCTGGAGTGGTTCGACGAGTCGGGGCTCAAGTAGCCATGGCGGTCCATATCGTTCAACTCGGATCACCCCGTCGGCCTGACGAAGGCTTGCGCCTGGGCACGGTACGCCGCCCTCCACGCGGCGTACCGAAAACCGAATTCGCCCGTCGGGACTTTTATGATGTCTGGCAACCGCTGCTGTCGCCCAGTGCCGAGTTGGTGGCCGAGGCCAAGGCTGCACAGGATGCCAAGGCCTGGGAGGTGTTCCGGCGCAAGTTCAAGGCCGGGATGAGCCAGCCCGCTGCCAGTCAGATGCTGGACCTGCTGGCCGCGCTGTCCCACCAGACGTCCCTGGCCGTGGGTTGTTATTGCGAGGATGAAGCGCATTGTCACCGGTCGGTGTTGCGCGAGTTGCTGCAAGCCCGTGGTGCCCTAGTGATTTAGAGGCAATGACCACCACACAACTCCTGTGGGAGCTGGCTTGCTCGCGAATGCGGTCTTTCAGTCGAAGATGCTGTGGCTGACACACCGCTTTCGCGAGCAAGCCCGCTCCCACATTGGACTTGTGGTAACTCAACGCCGCGTAATCACCACCTCCAGGTATTCACTCGGCACCACCAGCGACTTGTCGCCCGCCCGGTTCATCCGGTTGATCAGCTCGCTCAGGTCCCTCTCCAGTGCCTTGGCGCCATCCGCGGGCAGCGCGGCGAAGGCCTTGTGCACCGGCCCGTACCACTGGCGGAAGGTGTCGATGAAATGCGCCGCCGAGCGATAGCGGAAATTGAACGTGCGGCGTGTCACCTGAAGCAGGAATTCACGCTCGTCGAAATGCTCGCGCAGCCAGGCTTCGCTGCCCCAGCGGGAGGGCGGATTGGCGCCCGGAGGGGGTGGCAGGTGTTGGCCCAGGGTCTTGAACATCTGGCCGACGAAACCTTCCGGCGTCCAGTTGGCCAGGCCGATCCGCCCGCCCGGGCGACAAACCCGCGCCAGTTCCGCGGCGGCCTTGGGCTGGTCTGGCGTGAACATCACGCCGAAGGTCGACAGCACGGCATCAAAACTGCCGTCGGCAAAGGGCAAGGCTTCGGCATCGGCGACCTGGAAGGAGACCTTCAGGCGTTCTGCCCGGGCCCGTTCTTCGCCGCGTTCGAGCAAGGCGGCGACATAGTCGGTGGACGTCACCTGGCAGCCACGGCGGGCAGCCGCGAGGGTTGCGTTGCCGTTACCGGCGGCTACGTCGAGCACGCGCTCATCGCACAACAGGTCGCAGGCTTCGGCCAGTTGCTCGCCGACGATCTGCAGGGTGGTGCCGATCACGGCGTAGTCACCGCTGGCCCAGGAGGCCATCTGGCGGTTTTTCAAGGCAGTCAGATCAATGGGTGTACTCATGGAAACGGTCTCTGGTTTGAAACACGAGTCGGGTCCGGTCGCGGTTACTCCGCCGTCGTCGGATCGATGATATTCATGACCTGGGAAATGCGGTTGGCGGGAAAACCACTGATCCTGGCGTGCTCCCGGATCTGCTCCTCGTTCGGCGAGATGTACACGCAGTAGAGTTTGTCACCGGTGACATAGCTCTGCAGCCACTGCACCTCTGGCAACTCACGCAACGCCTGGCAGGACTTCAGCGAAGCGGCTTTCAAATCCCTTTCCGACAATGCTCCGGCGCCCTGGATCTCGCGTTCAATCACGAACTTCGGCATGGCAACCTCTCTTTTCTTGTTCTGGGTAGCAGGGCCGGTATTGACCCCGTAGACAAACTATCGTCCTGACGGGCGCTGGCGTCCTGTCCGATCGTCGCCCAACCCTGCCCGATCGTCCGGAGATTCCACGTAGCGCGCAGGCGCGCTCACAATCAGGAACCTCCCACGGGGAAACCCCAATGGACGCTCTGTCACAGACCCTGCGCGTCGTGCACCTGGTCGGCGCGATCTTCATTAACGCCCGGTTCACCGCGCCCTGGTGCTACCAGTCGCCCAGCGCCGATACGGCGGCGCCGTTCCTGGAACCCGATGCGGAACGAGTGGTGATCTTTCACCTGATCACCGAGGGTGAGTGCTACGTGGAATTGGGCGATGCCCCGCCGCTGCTGCTGAGTGCGGGCGACGTGGTGATCTTCCCCCAGGGCGATGCCCACCGCATGTGCTCCCGTCCCGGGTTGCCCCCGGCCACGGGTGCGCGACTGGATGCGGTGCTCGCGCGCCGCCCTCGGCAGTTGAGTTATGGCGGAGGTGGCGCGGTCACCCGGTTGGTGTGTGGTTACCTGGCGTGCGACACGCGCCTGGCGGGCATGTTGCTCAAGGGCTTGCCGGCCGTGGTGCGCGTCAATGTACGCGGTTCGGATGCCGGTATCTGGCTGGAATCCTCCGTGCGTTATGCCCTCGCCGAAGCCCGCTCGCCTCGCCCTGGCGGCGAAGGGGTATTGGCCAAACTGGCCGAAGTGCTGTTCATCGAAGTGTTGCGCCTGTACATGAACGAACAGGGCGAAGGCCGCACCGGCTGGCTGGCCGGCGTGCGCGACCGCATCGTCGGCGCCGCCCTCAACGCCTTGCACAAAAAGCCCTGCCACGCCTGGACGCTGGACGAACTGGCGCGCACCGCCAGCACCTCAAGATCGGTGTTGGCCGAACGCTTCCAGCAACTGGTGGGGGTGTCGCCGATGCAGTACCTGACGCAATGGCGCATGTTGCTCGCCGCCAACCTGTTACGCAGCAGCAACAGCTCATTGACGCGCATCGCCGAAGAAGTGGGTTACCAGACCGATACCGCTTTCAGCCGCGCCTTCCGTCGCGAGTTCGGTGCGCCACCGGCGGCGTGGCGGCGCGGCCAGGAGAAAAAAATCATGGCCCACGAGGCAAGACCTGTGAGCCATTGATCGAGCCAATTACGCCGTTGGCGCGCTTGCCTTGGCCTCCTCCAGCAACTGCTGAATCATCTTCTCCTGAGTGTCATAACTACCCTCACCGAAGTGGGTGTAACGCATCTGCCCCTTGGCATCGATCAGGTAGTGCGCCGGCCAGTACTGGTTGTCGAAGTTGCGCCAGATCGCGTAGTTGTTGTCGATCGCCACCGGGTAGGTGATGCCGTACTCCTTCACCTTGGCCCTGACGTTGTCGATGATGCGTTCAAAGCCGTATTCGGGCGAGTGCACGCCGATCACCACCAGCCCGTCCTTTTCGTACTTCTTCGCCCAGTCCTTCACGTACGGCAGGGTGTGCTTGCAGTTGATGCAGTCGAAGGTCCAGAAGTCCACCAGCACCACTTTGCCTTTAACGGCCTCGTTGCTCAGGGCCGGCGAGTTGAGCCAGTCCACCGCGCCGGACAGCGAGGGCATGGCGCCCTGGGCGCTGTCCATGGTGCTGTCGGCCTTGACCTTGCTGACCAGGTAGTCGACGACTTTCGGCACGGTTTCCAGCACGCCTTTCTCCACGCTACCGACACCTTGCGAGGAGGTGTTGGCCAGCAACAGGTCATTGGCCCCCGTTGCAATCACCGCCGCACCGGACAGCACCGCAACCCCGGCGCCACGGCGCAACCAGCCAGTGACCGGAATCGACGGTTTCAAGCGATTGACCAGGCCGCGACCGGCAAAGATCAAGGTGCCCAGGGACAGCGCACTGCCCGCGCCATAGGCCACCAGCAACAGACTGGTGCCGGCGTTCGCGCCTCGCAGCATGGCGCTGGTGAGAATCACCCCGAGGATCGGCCCGGCGCAGGGTGCCCAGAGCAGCCCGGTGGCGACGCCGATCATGATCGAGGCCAGCGGCCGGGACATCTTGCGCGAGTTCGGGTCGATGCGATTGCCCAGCAGCACGAAGGGCCGCGCCAGCCATTCACCGACCCGGGCGGAAATCAGCGACAGGGCGAACAGCACCATCACCACCAGCGCGACGTGGCGGCCGGTATTGCTGGCCTGGATCACCCACTCGCTGCTGACCACGGCCAGGCTGGAGACCAGGGCAAAGGTCAGGACCATGCCGCCGAGGGTCAGCAGGATCGAGGAACGTGTGCGGTCGGCCCCGGCAAACAGGAAGGGCACGACCGGCAGGATGCACGGGCTGAGGACGGTCAATATGCCGCCCAGGAAAGCGATGAGTAACATGGGATCACCTGATGCAGGTTATAGGGCGACACAGAGCCAGTGTGGGAGCGGGCTTGCTCCGGGCGGCGTTCCGACGAAGACGTACTTTCAGTTGATATCAATGTTGAATGTACTGGCCTCTTCGCGAGCAAGCCCGCTCCCACATTGGATTGGGGTGTTCTCAAGCCGTCTGCTCATCCAGCAACTGCCCTTGCGGCGTGCGGCTGGAACCGTCTTGCGCCAACAAGCCCTGGGTATCCTTCTGCGCCACAGGCGTGAGCTGGAAGCAGGTGTTGCCGGCGCAGGCGCTTTGCTCGACAGTGGCGTTGGCATGGGCCGCCGCACCGGCGACGGAAAAGACGATGGCGGTCAGGTAGCGGGAAACGTTGTTCATGATGTCCTTCCTGTTTCAAATGGATCAGGCGGTGGTCGGGCGCGACACTCAGTTTTGCGAGTTGCAGTTGTCAGCGAATTTGCGGTAATCCAGCACTTGGGTCCTGGACTGGGAGTCGAGGTACGTCAGCTGCGCATTCACCACGCCGCAGGAAGGCGTAGCGTCCTCGGTCAGCGACAGCACTTTCCTGATGTCCAGTTGGGTGCCGTAGGTGTAGGTTCTGGGAGCGACATCGGCTTCGGCACGGGCCGACAAGGTGCAGATGTTCAGGGCGGCAAACAGGCAGGCGGCGTAGATGGCCTTGGTGTTCATGGCGGATTCCTCAGGGTTCGACAGGTCGTTGGGCCGAGGCGCTCTGGCTGGCCTCGATGGAACCCATTAAAAGCCTGTGAGGTATCTCGTCTGTGTCGGGAATCGGCGTGAATCAATCGCTGCGTATCAGAACGGCGCCTGGATACACAGGCATACAAAACCGCTGGAAATCGGCTTTTTTGCCTTCGTGTGTATCCGCAGGCAAGCCAGATACACTGCAATACAAAGGGTGGCAGGCGAGCCCGCCCAGGCTCTATAGACTGTGTGGCATTCCCCATTTACCAGAGGTTTGGCCCAATGGATCACGTTGATCACATCCTCATCGTTGACGATGACCGCGAAATCCGCGAACTGGTTGGCAACTACCTGAAGAAAAACGGTCTGCGCACCACGGTCGTGGCGGATGGACGGCAGATGCGCGCTTTTCTGGAAACCACTCCAGTGGACCTGATCGTGCTGGACATCATGATGCCAGGGGACGATGGCCTGCTGCTCTGCCGCGAATTGCGCGCCGGCAAGCACAAGGCCACGCCGGTGCTGATGCTCACCGCCCGCAACGATGAAACCGATCGCATCCTCGGCCTGGAAATGGGCGCCGACGACTACCTGGTCAAGCCATTCGCCGCCCGCGAACTGCTGGCGCGGATCAACGCGGTGCTGCGACGCACGCGCATGCTGCCGCCGAACCTGGTGGTGACCGAAGCCAGCCGCCTGTTGGCCTTCGGCCGTTGGCGCCTGGACACCTCGGCCCGTCACCTGCTCGATACAGACGGCACCATGGTGGCCCTGAGCGGTGCCGAATATCGATTATTGCGGGTGTTTCTCGACCATCCGCAGCGGGTGCTCAACCGCGATCAATTGCTCAACCTGACCCAGGGCCGCGACGCCGACCTGTTCGACCGTTCCATCGATCTGCTGGTCAGTCGCCTGCGCCAGCGCTTGCTCGACGACGCTCGCGAGCCGGCCTACATCAAGACCGTACGCAGCGAAGGCTATGTGTTTTCCCTGCCGGTGGAAATCCTGGGCGATCAATCATGACCCTGGCGCTGCATTGGCCACGCACCCTGGCTTCGCGGCTGTCGCTGATTTTCCTGATCGGCCTGATCCTCGCCCAGGCGCTGTCCTTCGGTGTGCAGTACTACGAACGCTACGAGTCCTCGAAAAACACCATGCTCGGCAACCTGGAAACCGACGTTTCCACCTCCGTTGCCATCCTCGACCGCTTGCCCGTCGATGAGCGAGCCGCCTGGCTCAAACAACTGGAGCGGCGCAATTACAGTTACATGCTCAATGAGGGTTCGCCGGGCACGCCCATGCGCACCGACATGCCCGATGCGCCCATCGCCATTGCCTCGATCAAGGACGCCATCGGCCACGATTACCCGATGACCTTCACCGACATCCCCGGGCCGAAAAAACATTTCCAAGTGCACTTGAACCTGGCCGATGGCAGCCCGCTGACCATCGACGTCCGCCCGGCGATGGTGCCGTTGTCACCCTGGCTGCCCATCGTGTTGCTCGGGCAACTGGCGTTGATGCTGGCGTGCTCCTGGCTGGCGGTGAGAATCGCCATCCGCCCCCTCACCCGCCTCGCCGGTGCCGTCGAAACCCTGGACCCCAACGCGCACCCCGTGCTCCTCGACGAAAGAGGCCCGAGCGAAGTCGCCCACGCTGCCAGGGCCTTCAACTCGATGCAGGCACGCATCGCGGCCTACTTGAAAGAACGCATGCAACTGCTCGCGGCAATCTCCCACGACCTGCAAACCCCGATCACCCGCATGAAACTGCGCGCCGAGTTCATGGACGACTCCAGTGAGAAAGACAAACTGTGGAACGACCTGGGCGAGATGGAACACCTGGTGCGCGAAGGCGTGGCCTACGCCCGCAGCATCCACGGCGCCACCGAAGAAAGCCGCCGCACCGACCTCGACTCGTTCCTCGACAGCCTGGTTTTCGACTATCAGGACGTGGGCAAGGATGTTCAGCTCACCGGCAAGAGTGCGGCCGTCATCGATACCCGCCCCCACGCCTTGCGCCGGGTGCTGGTCAACCTCACGGACAACGCATTGAAGTTTGCCGGTGCTGCTCAATTGCAGGTGGAAAAACGGGCCGATGGCAACCTCTCGATCAGGATCCTCGACCGTGGTCCGGGGATCGCCGAGGAGGAACTCAAGCAAGTGATGGAGCCGTTCTATCGCGTTGAGAATTCCCGCAACCGCAGCACCGGCGGCACCGGGCTGGGGCTGGCGATCGCCCAGCAACTGGCGGTCGCGATTGGAGGGTCGTTGACCTTGAGCAATCGTGAGGGTGGCGGGTTGTGTGCGGAGTTGCGATTGCCGGTGTAGATGTTTTTGGTTCGGGTTTGCGGGTTTACTCGGGACTTGTGGCCACTGAGGATCCCTGTGGGAACGGGCTTGGTCCGGGCGGTGTTCCGACGATGGCTTTGTGTCAGGCGGCATGGATTTTTGAGGGTGTACATATCCGTTTCTGCGGTAACGGCGGCTTATGGTTCCGCCCTTACGGCGGGTCACTTGGAAAAACGGAACGCCGCCCGACCCCAAGTAACCAAGGGCTCTTGCCCCTGACATTCGGTGCCTCGCCTAGGCTCGGCATTCCCTCGCTCCGGTCCTGCTCCGTGGGCCCGCCGCCATCGGCCATCCATGGCCGGGGGCGGCTAACCCGGCATCCATGCCGGGTTGACCACTGCGCAGAACCTGCGCTCGGCCTCACGAGGGGGCGTACACTGTAACAGCGTCCGAGGCGGCCTACCGGCCGACCTGGTTGACGGGGTCGTTCGTCTGGGAGGTACCTGGTCGCCGGTAGACTGCTATCGCGAGCAAGCTCGCTCCCACAAGTACTCAGTACATCAGCAAGATTTCGGTCGGCTGGCAGGCCGTCTTCGCGAGCAAGCCCGCTCCCACAATTGGACCGTGTGCAGCAGCAAAACCAGGTCGGCTGTCAGGCCGCCTTCGCTGGCAAGCCAGCTCCTACAGTTGATCGGCGTACACCCACGCTTTTCACCACTCATCAGGCCGAGCGTTAGCTCGGCAGGCTGAGCGGAGGTGTTCATCCGGGGATGGGCGCGCAGCGCCGTTCGACGCAGTCGAACTCATTGCATGTAGGTCGAAGCGAAGCCGACCGGAGGGCAATGCCCCCGGATGAATACCGCAGCGAAGGAACCCCGAGCCTTAGCGAGGGGCCGTACGTAAGGGGCGAGACCTTTGGTTCCTTTGGGGCGTTTGCCAAAGGGACTCGCCGTAAGGGCGAAACCGCCAGCCGCCGTTACCGCAGCAACGGATATGTACTCAATCAACCAAGAACCTGGTCGGCCCAAAGGCCGCCAAGGTCAAAGCAGATCAAACACCCCCAACAACCCCCTCCCCATGCATCTGCCGCAACAACGCCAACCCACCCACCAGAAACCCCGAATCCCCCACCATCCCCGCCTCCACCGCCAATCCTTGCAACTGCTCATGCCCGGTCAACTCCGGAAACTCACGAATACGCAGCAACAACCGCCACGCCAACGGACTCAACTCAGAAAACCTCACACTCCAATCCTCGGCACGACGCACCAGCAACAAAGTCGGCTGAGCAGGTAAAACGTCCGGCTGATAATCCGGCCCCACCTGCTGCACCGGCCAGGCATAAGCCAACGGCCAGGCCAACGGCGACACCCCCAAGGGCCGATCCAGCAGCAACGCGGCATCACCGCCAACCAGAGGCTCGGCGTCGGATTGTTGCAAGGCCATTTCCACCCACTCGTAATGCGCCAGCTCCACCATGAACGGCGGCCACGGCCCATCGCTCAACGCCTGAGGCCCGGCCGCGAGAAACCCGACAAACTCCTCAGCAATCTCACCAAACTTCGGCGTGCGGGCGCGGTAGTCCCGCAGAAAAATCCGCACCAGCGAACGCCAGTGCTCATTGCCCAGAATCTTCACCAGCACCGGAAAAGTGCCACTGAGCAAGGACGACAGATTGGCAAACACCAGATCGCGATACACCTGCGCCCGGGCAGCGTCCATTTCGGCCGGTGGCGCGAAACGCTCGGGATCACGCAGGTATTGGCCCATGGTGCTTTGCTGCTGATGCAACGATTGCTTCTCCACGGTTCAAACCTCCTGTTGCAAGCGGCGAATGGTCTGCAATTCCGCCACCAGCTCAGCGAACGCCGGAAAGTTGAAATCCCGCTCCAACAAGGTCGGTTGCACACCGAACCGGGCATAGGCCTGGGCCAGCAACGACCACACCGCCGGTTTGACCGAAGCGCCGTGAGTGTCGATCTTCAAGGAATCGGACTCGTCGAAATGCCCGGCAATGTGCATCGCCACCACCCGGCCCGAATCGATGCCAGACAGAAACGCCTGCGGATCGAAACCGTGGTTGATCGAATTGACGTAGACGTTATTGACGTCCAGCAACAGGTCGCAATCGGCCTCACGCAGTACGGCATTGGTGAAGGTCACCTCGTCCATGTCCTGTTGAGGCGCGGCGTAATAGGAAACGTTTTCCACTGCCAGGCGCCGACCAAGGATGTCCTGGGCCTGACGGATACGCGCCGCGACGTGGTGCACCGCTTCTTCAGTGAACGGCAACGGCAACAGGTCATACAGGTGGCCGTCGTCGCTGCAATAGCTCAGGTGCTCGCTGTACAGCGGCACGTTATAATGATCGAGGAAGCTGCGAACCTCCTGCAGAAAACCGACGTCCAGCGGCGACGGCCCGCCGAGGGACAGGGACAAGCCGTGACAGGACAATGGATAGCGTTCGGCCAGGGCGCGCAATGCCGCGCCGTGGGCACCGCCGATGCCGATCCAGTTTTCCGGCGCGACTTCCAGAAAATCGAAATCCCCTGCCGGTGCGGCCTGGAGGTCTTTGAGTAAACCGCGACGCAGGCCAAGCCCTGCGCTGGCCTTGGCTACGGGGGGAATGGATGTCTGCATGGTGTCGATCTCACAAGATGTTCAAGGACGCGAGCCGGTGCCCGCCATGAGACAGAGTTAATCGAAAGGGTGTATCTGGACTGTGTTCGGCTGGGGTCTGAAGTTGCGCGGGACTGTATCGAAAGGCCGGTGGGACACAGTGAGATACATCTCTCCCACAGGGTCGTATAGCGGCAGAATAAACGTTGCTTTCGTCGCGCCAGGCCGCGCGCTACAAGGCCCGGACTAAACTTACTGCACACAGGGCCCGCTTGGTGCCCTGTACATCCCCACGACCACCGCCCAGCGGCGAACGCCTCGCCAGACAATGCCTCTGGACCGTGATCCTGCTAAAGGAGCACACATGATGGACGAGGCCAGACTCAACGATTTCATGGGCAAACTGGTGAATGACATGGGCGGCGCGGCGATGCTCGCCAACGTCATCCTTGGCGAAGAGCTCGGCCTGTACCGGGCGATGGCCGACAGTCAGCCCATCACCCCCGAAACCCTTGCCGAGAAAACCGGCTGCAACACCCGCCTGCTGCGCGAATGGCTCAGCGCCCATGCAGCCTCCGGCTACATGGAACACCGTGACGGCCAGTTCCGGCTCCCCGAAGAGCAAGCCATGGCGTTGGCAAACGAAGACTCACCGGTTTATGTGGCGGGTGGGATTGGCGTGGTCGCGTCGTTTTTCCATGACAAGGACAAACTGGTCAGCGCCATGCGCGGCGACGGCGCCCTGCCCTGGGGCGATCACCACCCGTGCATGTTCAGCGGCACCGAACGCTTCTTCCGCCCCGGCTACAAAGCCCATCTGGTCGCCGAATGGTTGCCGGCCCTCGACGGCGTGGTGGCCAAACTGGAAGCCGGGGCCAAAGTGGCGGACATCGGCTGCGGCCATGGCGCCTCGACGGTGATCATGGCCCAGGCGTTTCCGGATTCACGCTTCGTCGGCTTCGACTACCACGCACCGTCCGTCACCGTTGCCACCCAGCGGGCCGAAGAAGGGGGTGTATCCAGCCGGGCCAGGTTCTTCCAGGGCACGGCGAAAAGTTACCCCGGCAGCGATTACGACCTGATCTGCTACTTCGACTGCCTGCACGACATGGGCGACCCGGTGGGTGCGGCCAAACACGCCTATGAATCGCTGAAGGACGACGGCACGGTGCTGCTGGTCGAGCCCTACGCCAACGACTTGCTCGACGACAACGTCAACCCGGTCGGACGCCTGTTCTACGCGGCATCGACCTTCATCTGCACGCCCAACTCGCTGTCCCAGGAAGTTGGCCTCGGCCTCGGTGCCCAGGCCGGTGAAGCACGCTTGCGCAAGGTGTTCAGCGAGGCCGGCTTCACTCGTTTTCGCCGGGCCACGGAAACGCCGTTCAACCTGATTCTGGAGGCGCGTAAATAATCCTCGCCGTCATCTGTAGGCGCGAGCTTGCTCCGGGCGGCGTTCCGACGATGGTGTGTCAGCTATATTGATGTCGACTGACACTCCATCGCGAGCAGGCTCGCTCCTACAGGTTTCCCGGCATGCTCGACCGCCAGACCCGTGACCAACTCGATCGCCTCCATCAGCTCATGGCGGATCAACCGTTTGCCGTGCTGACCGGGGCCGGTATCAGCACGCCCTCAGGCATCCCGGATTATCGCGACAGCCAGGGCGTGCGACGGGGCCGGCAGCCGATGATGTACCAGGAGTTTCTCTCGGCCCCGGAGTCCCGGCGGCGCTATTGGGCGCGGGCGATGCTCGGCTGGCCGAGGGTGCGAATGGCACAACCGAACGTGGCCCACGACACCCTCGCCCGCTTGCAAGGCACGCGGCAGATCAGCGGGTTGATCACCCAGAACGTTGACACCCTGCACGACCAGGCCGGCAGCCACGACGTGATCGAACTCCACGGCAGTCTGCACCGGGTGTTGTGCCTGGATTGCGGCCAGCGTAGTGAGCGCGACTCGATCCAGCACCTGATGGAAACACAGAACCCGTACCTGGCCGGCGTCGACGCAGTGCAGGCGCCGGATGGCGACACCTTGCTCGACCCGGCCTTCGAGGCACGCTTCCAGGTCCCCCGCTGCCCACATTGCGCCGGGGAACGGATGAAGCCGGACGTGGTATTTTTTGGCGAGAACGTCGCACAGGCCACGGCGGCCAAGGCGATGGCCGCCGTCGAACAGGCTGCCGGGCTGTTGGTGATTGGCTCGTCGTTGATGGCCTACTCGGCGTTTCGCTTGTGTCGGGCGGTGGTGGACCAGGGCAAGCCGTTGATTGCGATCAACCTGGGCAAGACCCGGGCCGATGAGATGCTGGATTTGAAGATCGAGGGGTCGTGCGAGCGGTTGTTGCCAATATTGGCCGAACGCCTCTCTTCCTGATCAACACAGTACCCTGTGGGAGCGGGCTTGCTCGCGAAGAGGGCGGCACATCCAACATCTTTTTTGCCTGACCCACCGCTTTCGCGAGCAAGCCCGCTCCCACAGGTAATGTGATCAGTTCGTGGAGAAACGTTGCCCAAGGTTTTCCTCTTTGAGCACATCAAACAACGCCTGCGCCGCCGCCGACAGCTCTCCCCCCGGCAACGTCAGCACCCCCAGCGCGCGCTCCACCACCGGGTCGCGCAAGGTGATGCAACGCGCCCCCAACTCACGCATCTGTCCGGCACACAAGGCTGGCACCGCGCTCACGCCCAGGCCACTGGCGACCATGCGCCCGACTGTCGCCAGTTGATGGCTTTCAAACTCCACCGGCAGCTTCATGCCCCGGGCCTGCAAGTGTTCTTCGAGCATCACCCGCACCGTCGACGGACGCTGCAAGGTAATGAACGGCTCCTTGAGCAGGGTCTGCCAGTCGATGTCATCGAGTTCGGCCAGCGCCGAATCCAGGGGCACCACCGCGACGAAGCGGTCGATGTACAACGGCGTGAACTGCAGCGACGAACTCTGGGTCGGCTCGAACGCCACCCCCAGTTCCACCTGGCGGTCCCGGACCATTTCCAGCACTTGCTCGTTGATCACGTCATTGACCGTCACGTTGACATTCGGATAACGGGCGCGGAAGGTCTTGAGGATCGGCGGCAGCAGGTTGCCGGCGAACGATGGCATCGCCGCCAGGGTCACGCGACCGCGCTGCAAGGTAAAGCGCTGGCGCAACTCATCCTCGGCATTGTCCCAGTCGGCGATCAACCGGCGCGCCAGCGGCACCAGGGATTCGCCTTCGGCGGTGAGCGCCACATTGCGCGTGGTGCGGGTGAACAAGCGCCCGCCCAGGCCCTCCTCCAGCGCCTTGATGGTCAGGCTCAGGGCCGATTGCGACAGGTGCAGGCGCTCGCAGGCCACGGCAAAGCTCAGGCTCTGGGCCACGGCCAGAAAGGCACGGATCTGCTTGACGGTCATACTCGATTTCTCCCGGCTATTGTAGGAGCTGCCGAAGGCTGCGATCTTTTGATCTTGATCCAAAAGATCGCAGCCTTCGGCAGCCCCTACAGATTGTTGAGTTTTATCTATTAATTAACCTTAAAAATCAACTTAACAAATGAATACTCCAGCGAGACACTCCATCCCATTCGGCTAGCCAGCCGCCCACAAAGAATAAAAGAGGTGCATATGGCAGGTTTCGACAAGCGTGTGAGTTCCTACGAGGAAGCTCTGGCAGGTCTTGAAGACGGCATGACCGTGATCGCCGGCGGCTTCGGCCTGTGCGGGATCCCGGAAAACCTGATCAACGAGATCAAGCGCAAGGGCACCCGCGATCTCACCGTGGTTTCCAACAACTGCGGCGTCGACGGTTTCGGCCTCGGCGTACTGCTGACGGACCGCCAGATCAGCAAAGTGGTGGCGTCCTACGTCGGCGAAAACAAGCTGTTCGAAGAGCAACTGCTCAAGGGCGAAATCGAAGTCACCCTGACCCCGCAAGGCACCCTCGCTGAAAAAATGCGCGCAGGCGGCGCCGGCATCCCGGCCTTCTTCACCGCCACCGGCGTTGGCACCCCGGTCGCCGAAGGCAAGGAAGTGCGCGAATTCCATGGCCGCAAGTACCTGATGGAAGAATCCATCACCGGCGACTTCGCTATCGTCAAAGGCTGGAAAGCCGACCATTTCGGTAACGTGATCTATCGCCACACCGCCCAGAACTTCAACCCGCTGGCGGCCACCGCCGGCAAGATCACCGTGGTCGAAGTCGAAGAAATCGTCGAACCCGGCGAGCTGGACCCGGCGCAGATCCACACCCCTGGCATCTACGTCGACCGGATCATCTGCGGCACGTTCGAGAAGCGCATCGAACAGCGCACCGTGCGTAAGTGATCCCCTGCCCCCGGACCGAATGAAGGAATAACGACAATGGCACTTTCCCGCGAACAAATGGCTCAACGCGTCGCCCGCGAAATGCAGGACGGCTTCTACGTGAACCTGGGCATCGGCATTCCGACCCTGGTCGCCAACTACATCCCCGAAGGCATGGAAGTCATGCTGCAGTCGGAAAACGGCCTGCTGGGCATGGGTCCGTTTCCTACCGAAGAAACCATCGATGCCGACATGATCAACGCCGGCAAGCAAACCGTGACCGCCCGTACCGGCGCGTCGATTTTCTCCTCCGCCGAGTCCTTCGCGATGATCCGCGGTGGTCATGTCGACCTGACCGTGCTGGGCGCCTTTGAAGTGGACGTGCAAGGCAACATCGCCTCGTGGATGATCCCCGGCAAACTGGTCAAGGGCATGGGCGGCGCGATGGACCTGGTGGCCGGCGCCGACAACATTATCGTCATCATGACCCACGCCTCCAAGGATGGTGAGTCCAAGCTGCTGGACCAATGCAGCCTGCCGCTGACCGGCGCCGGGTGCATCAAGCGTGTGCTGACCGACCTGGCCTACCTGGAAATCGAAAACGGCGCGTTCATTCTCAAAGAACGTGCGCCGGGTGTCAGCGTCGAAGAGATCGTCGCCAAGACTGCCGGTAAACTGATCGTGCCGGACCACGTGCCGGAAATGCAGTTCGCTGCCCAGTGAGGAATCATTCCATGCAAGAAGTCGTCATTGTTGCCGCCACGCGCACCGCGATCGGCAGCTTCCAGGGATCCCTGGCCAATGTGTCCGCGGTTGACCTGGGCGCTGCGGTGATCCGTCAGTTGCTGGCGCAAACCGGCCTGGATCCTGCGCAGGTCGATGAAGTGATCATGGGCCAGGTGCTGACCGCCGGCGCCGGGCAAAACCCTGCGCGCCAGGCCGCGATCAAGGCCGGCCTGCCCTTCGCCGTACCGGCCATGACCCTGAACAAGGTCTGCGGCTCCGGTCTTAAAGCATTGCACCTGGGCGCCCAGGCGATTCGCTGCGGCGACGCCGAGGTGATCATCGCCGGTGGCCAGGAAAACATGAGCCTGGCCAACTACGTCATGCCCGGTGCCCGCACCGGCCTGCGCATGGGCAACGGGCAAATCGTCGACACCATGATCAGCGATGGCCTGTGGGACGCGTTCAACGATTACCACATGGGCATCACCGCCGAGAACCTGGTTGAGAAATACAGCCTGACTCGCGAGCAGCAGGACGCGTTCGCCGCCGCCTCGCAGCAGAAAGCCGTGGCCGCCATCGAAGCCGGGCGCTTTGTCGATGAAATCACCCCGATCCTGATCCCGCAGCGCAAGGGCGATCCGCTGTCCTTCGCCACCGACGAACAGCCACGGGCCGGCACCACCGCCGAATCCCTGGGCAAACTCAAAGCCGCCTTCAAGAAGGACGGCTCGGTGACCGCCGGTAACGCCTCGTCGCTGAACGACGGTGCCGCGGCCGTGATCCTGATGAGCGCCGAAAAGGCCAAGGCCCTGGGCCTGCCGGTCCTTGCAAAAATCGCCGCCTACGCCAACGCGGGTGTCGACCCGGCGATCATGGGCATCGGCCCGGTGTCGGCCACCCGCCGCTGCCTGGACAAGGCCGGCTGGAACATCGACCAGCTTGAGCTGATTGAAGCCAACGAAGCCTTCGCCGCGCAATCGCTGGCGGTGGCCAAGGACCTGGAATGGGACTTGAACAAGGTCAACGTCAACGGCGGCGCCATTGCCCTGGGTCACCCGATCGGTGCCTCGGGTTGCCGCGTGCTGGTGACCCTGCTGCATGAAATGCTCAAGCGTGACGCCAAAAAAGGCCTCGCCACCCTGTGTATCGGTGGTGGTCAGGGCGTAGCGCTGGCGCTCGAAAGGGCGTAAGCCAACAGCGTTCAACAGACGGCGCGGGGACCCACGAAGATCCGTGATCTGTCTGGAAAAACACCCGGTGCGATGCAAGTCGCACCGGGTTCTTTTTTGCCTGGGTTTTTCATTTCCAGCGGGTTTGATTTTTGTATACAAAACTCGCGAACACATAAAGCAATCCACCCGATGCAATGCTACCGTTGCCACCTCACACAGGTCGGAGACGTGCGCGTGTTGATCCTCAAGTTGCTGTTGATCCCAGGCTTCCTGCTACTGATTTCCCTGGCTGGTAAACGCTGGGGGCCGAGCGTGGCCGGTTGGTTGTCGGGGTTGCCGGTGGTGGTCGGGCCGATCCTGTTGTTCCTCGCCCTCGAACAAGGCCAGGCGTTCGCCGCGCAATCGGCCACTGCCGCGCTGTCAGCCATGTTCGCGATGATTGCGTTCTGCGTGACCTACGCCCAGGTCGCACAACGGGCCGGATGGCCGCTGGCGCTGGTGATCTCGCTCTCGGTCTGGGCACTGGTGGCGGTTGTCCTGTCGCTGATCCCGGCCTCCCTGGTGTTCTCGGTGTGCGCCGCCGCCACCGCGCTGCTCGCCGCACCGTACCTGTTCCCCACCGTGCAACCGGTGCTCAGTGGCCCGGCACCGAAATCCGACAAGCTCCTGTTGCGCATGATGGCCGGTGCATTGCTCACCCTGGTTGTCACGCTGTTGGCCAGCACCGTTGGCGACCGCTGGAGCGGCCTGCTGGCGGTGTTCCCGGTATTAGGCAGCGTGATGGCGGTGTTCTCCCAGCAAACCCGTGGCCCGGCCTTTACCGCCGCGTTGCTGCGCGCCACCGCCACCGGCATGTACTCGTTCGCCGCCTTCTGCCTGGTGTTGGCGCTGGCCCTGCCAACGATGGGAATGAACGCTTTTGTGCTGGGAGTCGCGGTATCGGTGGCCATGCTGGGCGTGACCAAACGCCTGCTGGCGCGGCCGGTTGGCCCGGTGACGGACACCGAGGGAGCAGTCATCAAACGCTAAGCTGCATCAGGTCATCGGGCCAGGATGATGCCCGCCCCAGCGACCGCTGAGTAGAGCACACTGGAATGCATCGCAACCTCCATGGGATGATCGCCCCCACTGCGCGCCCATCCCTGGAGATCCCGATGTCATTGTTGAGTAAGAAAGCCCTTGTCCTGCTGCTGGCCGCCGCTACCGGCCTTGGGGCTTTGAATGCGCAGGCCGCCAAGGCCACGTCCAGTGCTGCGCCCGCCCACAAAGTCTCGATGCTCGGCAGCAAGTTCACCTTCAACCTGCCCAAGGGTTTCATCGCCAACCCGCTGCCGGCCAGCCCGGACGGTGCCAGCGGCACCCTGTACAGTAACGAGACCACCAAGACCGTGGTGATCGCCGCCGAAAACACCCTGCCCAACGGTGTCAGCGTCAAGGACAACGACGGCGGGTTCCTCGACGGCACCGCGGCCGATTTCGAAGCGGCGCAACACAAATCCCTGCCCGACTACAACAAGCTCAGCGAGAAAGCGCTGACCCGTACAACCGGGCTGGGCCTGCGCCAGATCGACGGCACTGCCACGCAGGGCGGTGGCATGACCCTCACCACCACGCTGATGGCCGCATCCGGCACTCGCATGGCGGTGATCCAGGTGATTTCCCGCCCAGGCGACATGGCGGCCCACGAAACCCTGATCAAACAGATCGTCAGCGGAAAATGAACCTCAGGGGTTGAGGCGCTGCAACCAGGCGCTCAAGTCCTGTATCTCGTCGGCGCTGATACTGTGACCGACACCGGGGTAGGCGTGAAACTCGGGTTCGAGTGACACGCTCTGCAGCAGGCTGTTGGCTTCGGTGCCGTCGCTCAATGGCAGGCGTTTGTCCTGCTCGCCATGACCGATGAAAATCGCCAGGGACTGGCGTTTTTCATCCGGTTGGAGCTCGGACTTGAGCACCGGCAGAATCCGCCCGCTCAACGCAGCGATCCCACCGAACGCCTCGGGATGGCGCAGGCCTGTTTCGTAGGACATGATCGCACCCTGGCTGAAACCGACCAGGAACACCTTCTCGGGTTCGGTGTGATATTTCTTCGTGGCCTGTGCGACGAAGTCCAGCAGCAACTGGCCGCTGGCCTTCAGATCATCGGTCTCGCCGTTGTAGGCCCCTTCACCCTTCTTGCGAAACCACTGGTAACTACCCTCCTGCATCACCATCGGCGCCCGCACCGACAGGAAGGTGTAGGACGCGGGCAAGTCATCCTTGATACCGAACAGGTCCTGCTCGTTACTGCTGTAACCGTGGAGGAAAATCACCAGGGGTTGATGGTTCGAATCGGCGTTGGCCTGCGCCAGGTACTTGAGCGGCAAATCGGTTTGCAGAGGGGTTTGAGCGTGGACAGCGGTGGATAGCAGGAGCGTGAGCAGCGCGAGCATCTTCAACATGGGTCTTCCTTCACTGAATGCAGGATTCGGGGAAGAGCCTAACACTGGTCAGTAGGCAGGAACATCTCGGGCGTGGCGGATGCCGCCTTCGCGAGCAAGCCCGCTCCCACAAGAATCGCGTAAACCCTGTGGGAGCGGGCTTGCCCGCGAAGAGGCCCGAACAGCCTGCGAAATTTCTGAATCAGTCGTTGATCAACTTGCCCACCCGAATCGGCTCGCGCCCGGCGACCTTCGCCTGCCAACTGCCTGGGTGGGTGTAGCGCCCACGGTCGATGGCGAACAGCACACCGCTGGTGCCGGCCTGCACGGTGGTGACCTTGTCGTTCAACGGGTCGACCACCTCGAACAGCGCATCGCCCTTCTCCACCCATTCCCCGGCTTCACGCAGGAAACTGACCACGCCGTGATGCGGGGCGAACAGGTATTGGGTGCCTTCGAATGGCATGCCCTCACAGCATTCAGCCGGTGCCGCCGGCCAGGTGCCGGAGATGAATCCTTGCTCGGCGAGGAACCCGAGAATGGCCTCGCAATTGGCCTGGGCCTGGTCGACCCGAGTGTCGCCCATGCTGCCCAGTTCCAGGGTGGTCGCCAGGTTGGCCGGTGGAATCGCCGCCGCCGGGAACGCCCTGGCCAGGCGCAACCATGGCGAAGAGCAGGACTCATCGAACGAACTGCCGCCGGAGTCTTCACACAACAACGCCACACCGGCCTTCAAGCGCGCCGCCAGGGATTGCCACTGCGGCCAGTGCTGCGGCAACGCATAGATGTGGATCGCAGCGTCGAAATCGCAATGCAGGTCGAGGGTGATGTCGGCGTCGCAGGCATGGCGCAGCAACAGGCGGTGCATGGCTTCCAGCTGCGATGGCGCTGCCGGCAAGCCGTCGAGGACCTCGCCCATGGCCTGGCGAATCAGCGCGATGTTGGCCTGGGCGTCGGAGCCCAGGCGATCACCGATCAACTCGGCCACCGGCGCACTGAGTTCGACGAACGAACGGTTGAAGTTCTTGCCGCTGCCGAGCTCGAAGCGCCCCAGGTGGCTGCCTTGCAAGTGCTGGTCGAGGCCAATGGGATTGGCCACCGGCACCAGTTCGATCACACCCTTCAATTGTCCCAGTTGTTCCAGTTCGGTCAGGCGT
Source organism: Pseudomonas monachiensis (assembly GCF_047345015.1). Lineage (NCBI taxonomy): Bacteria > Pseudomonadati > Pseudomonadota > Gammaproteobacteria > Pseudomonadales > Pseudomonadaceae > Pseudomonas > Pseudomonas monachiensis. The sequence goes on along the minus strand of NZ_CP178857.1, from coordinate 2,295,592 downwards.
TTCTTCAACTCCCAGGCGGTGCGCATGCCCGGCAATTCGTCGGCGTGCAAGCTGGCCTGGATGTACACCTTGCGCGTGCCCGCGCCATAACGGAACACGCTGAGGGTGCGCTCGCTGCCCAAGTGGCTCCAGGGCAGTTTGTGGTCGATGCGTTGCATGGAAATACTCCTGAATAGCAAGGTCACCATTGTGGGAGCGGGCTTGCTCGCGAAGGCGTCGGTACATTCAACATCTCTGTTGCCTGACACGACGCCTTCGCGAGCAAGCCCGCTCCCACAGGTATCTCGTTTCAATAGAAGAAGCACAAAAAAAATGGCAACCGCGTCTGACGGTTGCCACTTTTCCAAACGGTTGGATTACTCGCCGTAAACGTCAAACTTGAAATACTTGTCCTGCACTTGCTTGTACTTGCCGTTGGCGCGGATTTCGGTGATCGCTGTGTTGAATTTCTCGGCCAGGGCGGTATCGCCCTTGCGCACGGCAATGCCGGCGCCGCCACCGAAGTATTTCGGATCGTTGTACTCTGGGCCAACGAAGGCAAAACCTTTACCGGCGTCGGTTTTCAGGAAACCGTCGTCCAGGTTGACCGAGTCGGCCAGCAGCGCGTCAATGCGGCCGGAGACCATGTCCAGGTTGGCTTCCTGCTGGGAGCCGTAGCGCACCAGGACAATGCCCGCCGGTTGCAGCACTTCAGTGGCGAAGCGGTCGTGGGTACTGGCGCGCAGCACACCGACTTTCTTGCCCTTGAGCTCGGTCAGCGGGTCCTTGACGTCGGTGCCTTCCTTCATCACGAAGCGTGCCGGGGTGTGGTAGTACTTGATGGTGAAATCGACGTTCTTCTTGCGGTCGTCAGTGATGGTCATGGACGACAGGATGGCGTCGATTTTCTTGACCTTCAGCGCCGGGATCAAACCGTCGAACTCTTGCTCGACCCAGGTGCACTTGACTTTCATCTGCTCGCACAGCGCATCGCCGATATCCACGTCGAAACCGGTGAGTTTGCCGTCAGGGGTTTTCATCGAGAATGGCGGGTAGCCGGCTTCGATACCGATACGGATCGGCTTGGCGTCTTCGGCCACGGCGGTCAGGGACAACATCGACAGTGCCAGGGCACCGAACATCACTAGCTTCTTCATTTATAACTCCTGTGTGCGGAGGCTTTTATTGGCAGCTTCGATTGGCAGCGTTCGGTCATCGCTTCGTGAGCAGGAACCGAAGTGGCCGGCAGTCTAGAGCGGCTACAGGAGGGCAAATTACGCCGAGGCGACAAATATTTACAGAAAAGTGGCAGCCGGAGGGAGGCGTCGAGGTGAACGCGCCATGACCAGGTTTTCAGGCGTCATCCGACAGAACGGGTCGACTGGCTATGCCCGGTGTTTTGCGGCACATTGAGCGCCCTTGTGTCCCATCGAGAGTAGCTTGATGCCCACGTTGAACCTGATCCAGCACCACCCCGCCGAAGGTCCGGGCGCCATCGGCATCTGGGCCGAATCCCGAGGGCTGGCGCTGAAGGTGTTTCGCGCCGACCTCGGCCAATTGCCGCCGGTCAGCGCCGATCCGGTGATCCTGTTGGGCGGGCCTTATGAATCCAATGCCGGCCCGGCCTGGCTGGAAGCCGAACGGCAATGGCTCAGAGGCTCGCTGGATCAGCACGCGGCCGTGTTCGCGATATGCCTGGGAGCACAGTTGCTGGCGCTGAGCCTGGGCGGGAATGTACGGCGGATGGACCGGACCGAAACCGGATGGACCAACGTGAGCTTTATCGATGGGCAAACGCTGAAGGTGCTGGAGTGGCACGAAGACGCCATCGACCTGCCGCCTGCCGCGCAGCTGTTGGCCAGTAGCGCGCACTGCGTGCAGCAGATGTACCGCGCCGGGCCGACGCGGCTGGGGCTGCAGTTTCATCCGGAGTGGAACGCCGAGTCGGTGGCCATGCTCAATGCGCACTTTGGCGATGAGTCGCTGTTGCCTCGGGAGCCGCAGGACGATGCGGCCTACGCCGATGTGTTGGCGTGGTTGCAGGCGACACTGGATGAGTGGTGGGCGGCGGGAAATGAATAATGCAGATCAAAAGATCGCAGGCTGCGCCAGCTCCTACAGGCAACGCAATCCAATGTAGGAGCTGGCGCAGCCTGCGATCTTTTCGGTTACATCAACACTCGCAACCGACCACGCGGCTGGTTTGCCGCGGCACCCCGGCACTCAACTCAAACCCTTCATCCAGCCATCCGGTCACGCCGCCGATCATCTCCTTGACCGGATAACCCAGGGCCGCCAGTTTCACCGCCGCCTTGTTGGCACCGTTGCAGTGAGGCCCGGCGCAATACACCACGAACAGGCTGTTTTTCGGATAACCCGCCAAACCTTCGGCATTCAGCAAGCGCCCGGGAATGTTGATCGCTCCCGGTACATGCCCGCGTTCGAACGCCAGAGGGCCACGAACATCCACCAGAATGAAATCGACTTCGCCAGCCTGCTGGCTGCCGTGGACGTCGGAACAATCGGTTTCGAAGGTCAGACGGTTGCTGAAATGCATCAGGGCGATGGCCGAAGGGGCGGCGGGGATTTCGCGGACCAGGCTGGTCATGGGCTCTACTCCAAAAAAGCGGTGGGTGTGGGAAGACTTTATCCGCCAGCCGCTTGCGGCTACAGTGGCGTACAAGACACCTACCGGGAACTTTCCGCCAAATGCACCCCACCCCAGGAACGGTCGCGATTCTGGTCTACGACGGCCTCTGCACCTTCGAGTTCGGCATTGCCGTGGAGATCTTCGGCCTGCCACGGCCTGAATTCGATTTTCCGTGGTACGAGCATTGTATCGTCGCGGTCGATCAAGGCCCGATGCGTGCCATGGGCGGCATCCAGGTACTGGCCGATGGCGGCATGGAATTGCTCGCCAATGCCAGCACCATCATCATTCCCGGTTGGCGCGACCGTAGCGCCACGGTGCCGGCGGAACTGATCGCCGCCCTGCGCCAGGCCCATGCCCGGGGGGCGCGGTTGCTGTCGATCTGCTCCGGTGTTTTCGTCCTCGCCGCCACCGGGTTGCTCGACGGGCACGGCGCGACCACGCATTGGCGCTATACCTCGGAACTGGCCGAGCGCTTTCCTGGCATCCTCGTGGACCCGGACGTGCTGTATGTCGATTCCGGCCAATTGATCACCTCCGCCGGCAGCGCGGCAGGCATCGATGCCTGCCTGCACCTGGTGGCACGGGATTTCGGCACCCAGGTGGCCAATTCAGTGGCCAGGCGCCTGGTCATGTCGCCGCAACGCAGCGGTGGCCAGGCGCAATTCATTCCAACGCCGGTCAGTCCTGCACCGCGTAGCGATCTTTCCCGCGTCATGCAGTGGGCACGTGAGCGTTTGCACGAGCCGCTGGAGGTGCGCGACCTGGCCAGTGAAGCCGCCATGAGCGAACGCACCTTCCTGCGTCGCTTCACCGAAGCCAGCGGCCAGTCACCGAAAACCTGGTTACAGCACGAACGTCTGGGCCGCGCCCGCGAACTGCTGGAAAGCAGCGACCAGAACACCGAGCAGATTGCCGAACGTTGTGGTTATCGTTCGGTGGAAAGCTTCCGGGTGGCCTTTCGAACGGTGGTTGGCGTACCGCCTTCGGTGTATCGGGAGCGGTTTGGGCGTGGGAGTAATGCTATTTCTTGAGCTGTTCTCAAGGGCCCCTTCGCGAGCAAGTCGGATCGCCGCATCGCCGCTCCCACAGGTTTTTGTGTTGTTCACACCATCTGTGCAGTGCAGCAGATCCCTGTGGGAGCGGGCTTGCTCGCGAAGGCGTCAGCCCGGTCACCGACCGATCAAAGCTTACGCAACAGATAGGTATCCATGATCCAGCCATTGGCCAGCCTTGCAGCCTTGCGCACCCGTTCGATTTCATCCGCCACATCCTTGAGCTTGCCGCGGATCAGGATTTCATCCGGCGTCCCCAGATAGGCCCCCCAGTAAATCTCGGTGTCCTGATCCACCACCTGATGGTAAGCATCCTGAGCATCGAGCATCACCACCAGGCTGTCGGCATCGCTCACCTGCCCTGCCGCCAGACGCCGGCCGGTGGTGATTTCAACGGAGCGGCCAATCTGGTTGAGCGGCACCTTGTGTCGGGCCGCCAACGCCTGGACGCTGGTAATGCCGGGGATCACCTCGAACTCGAACCCACAGGCGCCAGAGGCCTGGATCGCCTGAAGGATACGGATCGTGCTGTCGTACAACGCGGGGTCGCCCCACACCAGAAAACCGCCGCACTGGCTGTCGGAAAGCTCCTCGTTGATCAGCCGTTCGAAGGTTTGTTGCTTGGCCAGGTTCAAGTCGTCGACACTGGTCTTGTAGTCCACCTCACCGCGCTCGCGCTCAGGGCTGTGGGCTTCGACAAAACGGTAATCGTGGCCGGTGATGTAGCGTGAGCAGATTTCGCGGCGCAGATCGATGAGTTTGTCTTTGTCCTGGCCCTTATCCATGAGAAAAAAAACATCGACCTGATTCAACGCCTTCACTGCTTGCATCGTGATGTAGTCGGGGTTGCCGGCACCGATCCCGATGACCAGGAGTTTTTTCATCACAGCAAGTCCTCGGGGTCGGTGCCCGGCAAACGCAGCCGCCAGCAACCATGGAACCGCAACTCGACAGCCGACAGGGGCTCGACGTCGATCAGGCTGGACGCTGCCCCCTGCAACACCTGCGTCAGCGCGGCACGGATGACAAAGGGATGGGTAACGGCAGCGATGTGCCCCGGCGTCGATTGCAAGGTTGTCAACCACGCGCCAACCCGCTCCTCCAGTTGCACCCGCGACTCACCACCGTGGGGCGCCGAAGCCGGATCGTCCAGCCAATCCTGGAGCACCAGGGCTGCGGTTTTTTGCAGCTCACCGATGCGCACACCACCCCAACGCCCGAAGTCGCAGTCCCTCAAGGCGTCGACAATCTCCGGTGCGCTGCCGAACAGTTCAGCGGTTTGCCGGGTGCGCAACTCCGGGCCGCAGACAAGACGCGGAGCGCCCTTGAACTGTTTGCAACGGGACAGCCTGAGCGCTTGCCAATCCATCTCCAGAGGTTCGTCCAGAGGAAAACGCGCCAATTTCTGTGCGACGGTTCGCGCGTGGCAAATCAGGGTTAAACGGGTTGCCTGCACCAGCAATCACTCCGGGGTGGAAAGGAACGACGGCGTAAGGTGACCGCCATCGCGCAATTGTGCCGCAACACAGCAGGCCCGGGGGGTGTTTAATTTTCCTGCTTGAAACGGATTCCTTCAGTCATTTCCTGCCAGATTTTCTGTCATGGCTGACCGTAATGCAGGCAATCGCCTACAAGACTTTACGACATCGCCGTAGCCCTTTGGTACAGGCATTTCGCCCCTTTTTCGGGCACGAGCAAAGCACATGAAAATTCACTAGACAGGCAGTACGCGATGATCAAATACTCCTTTCAACGGACCGTTAAAACACTTGCCACGTTCATCCAGCAGGAGCCCGGATGCCTTTTGTCGACCCCCCGTTCAAAGCACCTGGCCAGGCATCGCCTGCGGCCGAGCCGCCTGTTCCTCGTTTAATGCGGTCGATCCCAGGAAATATCCGATAAGAAAAAGCGTGGCGCCTGACAACGTTCAGACGACCACCGATTTAATGTGTGGAAAAACCGACAGTGATAGTCAGGTTCGGCTCGATCGCCGAATCGTTTGATACAGGAGTGTCTCCATGCTGGTCTTGCGTCCAGTCGAGTTGGCCGACCTGCCCCAGTTGCAGAGGCTGGCACGTGAAAGCCTCGTGGGCGTCACGTCCCTGCCCGACGACAGCGAACGGTTACGCGGAAAAATCCTCGATTCCTGTGCCTCGTTCGAAAAGGACGTTCAGGCTCATGGCGCGGAAAACTATTTCTTTGTACTCGAAGACCTGACGACACGACACCTGGCCGGCTGCTCGGAAATCCTCGCCACGGCCGGGTACGACGAGCCGTTCTACAGCCTGCGCAACCGGCACTTCAACAGTGCCTCGCGGGAACTGAACATCGAGCACGGCGTTCCGGCCCTGTCGTTGTGTCACGACCTCAGTGGCCACACCTTGCTGCGAGGCTTCCATATCGATGCCGCGCAGGTGCGCAGCGCGCATTCCGAACTGCTGTCGCGGGCGCGCCTGCTGTTCGTCGCCGCCCACGCCCGGCGTTTTTCCGACACGGTGATCACCGAGATCGTCGGCTACAGCAGTGATGAAGGCCACTCGCCATTTTGGGACGCCGTGGGCAAGCATTTCTTCGACCTGCCCTACATCGAGGCCGAACGGCTTTGCGGCTTGCAAAACCGCAGCTTTCTCGCCGAACTGATGCCGCAGTATCCGATCTACGTGCCCATGCTGCCCCAGGCGGCACAGGACTGCATCGGCAGCATCCACCCCGATGGCCAGGAAGCCTTCGATATCCTCGAACGGGAAGGCTTCGAAACCAACAGCTACATCGATCTGTTCGATGGCGGCCCGACACTCTTCGCGCGCACCTCGGGCATTCGCTCCATCACCCACAGCCAGTGCGGCGTAACCCAGCCTGGCCTGGTGATCGATGCTCGTGGCAGATTTCTGGTGAGCAACGATTCACTGAAGGATTATCGGGCCATCGTCGCCGATCTTGATTACATCCCCGGGCAACCCGTGACCCTGGACACCGCCATGTGCGAGGCGCTGAAGGTGACCGAGGGCAGCCCCATCAGGCTGGTTGCCCTGTGAACACTCAGCAGATTCAACGCCCGGGCACACGCGCACAAGGAACCACCGCATGATTGTTCGTCCGGTCCAGATCACCGACCTGCCCGCCCTGTTCACGCTGGTGCGTCAGGCCGTTCCGGGGCTTACCAGCCTGCCGGCCGACGAAGAACGCCTGGCCAACCGGATTCGCTGGGCCCAACGCACCTTCGCCGGGCAGGTCGATCGGGCCGATGCCGATTATCTATTCGTGCTTGAGGACGACGAGCAACAAGTGATGGGCGTCAGCGCCCTGACGGGTGGTGTTGGCCTGCGCGAGCCCTGGTACAACTACCGGGTCGGACTGACAGTCAGCGCTTCGGTGGACCTGGGCATCCAGCGCCAGATCCCGACCCTGTTCCTGAGCAATGAATTGACCGGGCAATCGGAGATCTGCTCGTTGTACCTGCGCCCCGATCAGCGTCAGGGCAGCAACGGCCGTTTGCTTTCCCTCGGGCGCCTGTTATTTGTGGCCGAGTTTACCCAGCTGTTCGGCAACCGGATCATCGCCGAACTACGCGGCAGTGCCGACGAACGCGGCGGCTCGCCGTTCTGGGACAGCCTCGGCCGGCATTTTTTCAAGATGGAATTCAGCCACGCCGATCACTTGTCCGGGCAGGGCAACAGATCCTTCATCGCCGAACTGATGCCGCGCCAGCCGCTGTACACTTGCCTGCTCACCGAACAGGCCCAGGCAGTGATCGGCAAGGCCCACCCCAATACCGAACCGGCCCTGAAAATCCTCAGCGCCGAGGGTTTTGCCCACAAGGGCTACATCGATATCTTCGACGGCGGGCCGGTCATCGAAGCCCCGGTTTCCGCGATCCGCACCGTGCGCGACAGCCGGCCGCTGTCACTGGCCATCGGCTCGCCGGACGAGAAAGCGCCCCTCTGGCTGATTCACAACCGCCGCCTGGAAAACTGTCGCATTACCTGCGCCCCGGCCCGACAGGTGGGCAATAGCCTGGTGGTTGATCGCCTGACCGCCAAGCGCCTGCAGTTGCAACCCGGTGACTCGGTGCGCGCCGTACCGCTGCTTGACCAGCGGCAACAGGCTGTGGCGGCGTGACTTATCAGTTCCATCGCTGCGACGTCAATCGGCCTGATCCAGCAAATTCGTCATCATTCTCCCCTGGCGCGCGTGATAGCCTTTTATCTCTTCGGCGTTGACACTTTTGCTCAAGCCCTTCCATTCCATTCCATTGGTGGAACTCATATGTCCAGGCTTTCCCATCAAGACTTGCGCCGCAATTTTCGCCAACTGTTCGCCTCCGACACCTGCTACCACACGGCCTCGGTGTTCGACCCGATGTCGGCCCGCATCGCCGCCGACCTGGGCTTCGAAGTCGGGATCCTCGGCGGTTCGGTCGCCTCGCTGCAAGTGCTGGGCGCCCCCGACTTTGCCCTGATCACCCTCAGCGAATTCGCTGAACAGGCCACCCGCATCGGCCGTGTCGCCCAGTTGCCGGTGATCGCCGACGCCGACCACGGCTACGGCAACGCGCTCAACGTCATGCGCACCATCGTCGAACTCGAACGGGCCGGCGTCGCCGCGCTGACCATCGAAGACACCCTGCTGCCCGCGCAGTTCGGCCGCAAATCCACCGACCTGATCACGGTCGCCGAAGGCGTCGGCAAGATCCGCGCAGCGCTCGAAGCCCGCTGCGATTCGGAAATGGCAATCATCGCCCGCACCCATGCCGGGATTCTGCCGGTGCAGGAAATCATCAGCCGCACCCGGCAATACCAGAGCGCCGGCGCCGACGGGATCTGCATGGTGGGCATCAAGGACTTCGACCATCTGGAGCAGATCGCCGAGCACCTGAGCGTGCCACTGATGCTGGTGACCTATGGCAACCCGCTGCTACGCGATGACAAGCGCCTGGCCGAATTGGGTGTGCGCGTGACCATCGACGGCCATGGCGCCTACTTCGCCGCGATCAAGGCGACCTACGACAGCCTGCGCGAACAACGCCAGATCCTCACCCAGACCTCGGACCTGAGCGCCACCGAGCTGACGCACACCTACACGCAACCCGAGGAATACATCCGCTTCGCGGAAGAATTCATGAGCGTCAAGGAATGACCGTTTAAACCGACACGCCGCCTTCGTCGGATCGCCGCCCGGAGCAAGCCCGCTCCCACAGGGATTCGGAGTGAGTACAAGATTTGTGTTCAACAGAAATCAACTGTGGGAGCGGGCTTGCTCGCGAATAGGCCATCACATCCAGCATCCCTGCCGACTGACACCCCGTCATCGCGGGCACAAATGTCTTGCGCTAGACAGTCACACCGAGTCGAGCAGTTCGCGATGGGGTTTGCCGTTACCGCAGCAGATCACTCGATTGCGCCCGGTGGTCTTGGCTTCATACAACGCATGATCGGCGTCATTGAGCCAAAGCGTCGCGTCGGCGTGGGCCGGGTTGAATGACGCCAGGCCGATGCTCAGGCTGACTTTCAGCGCCGGATTCTGCTCGTAGCCCAAGGTGGCGAAGCGATCACGCAGGGCATCCATGACGGCGATGGCGCGGTTCAGGGGCAGGTCCGGAAGGATCACGCAGAACTCGTCACCGCCGTAGCGCCCTGCCACATCAGTCGCCCGCAGGTTCTGCTTGAGCATTTTGCTCAACTGACGCAAGACGATGTCGCCGGCAACATGGCCGTAGGTGTCGTTGATCGCCTTGAAATGGTCGATGTCGATCAGGGCGATCGCCCCACCTTTTTGCTGGCGTTTGCAACGCTGGAACTCGATCTCCAGCTGGTCCTTCCAGGTGCCATGGTTCAGCAGGCCTGTCAGGCTATCGGTGCGGCTCAGTGCCAGCAGTTCACGCTTCTGACAGCCGAGCGTATGGGCCTGGCGGAAGCAGATCCAGCCCAGCGCCAGTGGATACAGGCACAGCAACGGCAAACAGGCATAGAGCTGCACTGCGCTGGTGGCAGGAATGAACGCCGGGGCGAAAATCCGCAGGCCAACGAGCACGCCGAGGATTTGCGCGGCTGTCCCGGCCAGCAGGAAGCGCAAGCCGCCGATGGCCACGTTGTTCATGGCCATCATGGAAATGGTGGTCGCGCTGGGCAGTGGATTGAATTGCATCGCGGCAATCCAGAAGCCGCCGAGAAAGGCATCGATCAGCAGATTGCGGTGTTCGGCATGATAGGGCGTCCTGGCCCGGCGCGCCCATTGGTAAGCCAGATGCGGCCAGACCAGGCCATTGAACCACATGAAACCCCAGACCCAGGGCGCCGGATCGAGTGGATACATTGCCGCGCTCACGCACACCAACCCCAGGGCCAACCCCAGGGTCCGCGATGTATAGAGCCTCCTGGCCAATGAAGATCCTTTTCCTCCCGCTTTTGCCATAGGGCCTCTGTGCCACTCGACGGAATGCGATTACAGCCTGTGCCTGTGCGCTGGAGTCTATCAGGGTGAGATTAAATAGCCATCACCGGCTGACAGGCTGAATATCGCGACATCACGCTCACATAAAAGCAAAAGCCTCACCCCGGAAACGGCTATACATGAAAGAAGGGGTTGATCGATGACCATAAGAGGAGGCCCATGCAGACCTTTCAAGTATTGATCATCGGCAGCGGGTTTGGCGGCCAATGTGCAGCAATCAATTTGCTCAAGGCCGGCATCGACGATTTTCGCCTGCTGGAGCGGCGGGATTTCTTCGGCGGCACCTGGTGCCAGAACACCTACCCCGGCGCGGCAGTCGACGTGCCCTCGCCACTGTACTCCCTGTCTTTTGCTCCGTATCACTGGACACAAATGTTCGCCGAACAGGCCGAACTGCACCGCTATACCCGCCACGTGGTGGAACACTTCGGCCTGCGCGACAAGGTGGAACTGGGCGCCAATGTCGAGCGTGTCGAATGGGACGACACCAACAGACGCTGGACGGTATACACAACCGACAAAGGCACGTTTTGCGCGCAGTTCCTGATCAACGCGACCGGGCCGCTGAGTCAACCGGTGGTCCCGCGCTTCGACGGACAGGAACGCTTCCAGGGCAAGACGTTCCACACTAACAACTGGGATCACCACTACGACTACCGGCAAAAACGCGTGGCCATCGTCGGCAGCGGCGCCAGTGCGGCCCAGGTCATTCCGGCCATCGCTCCGGACGTCGGGCACTTGCATGTATTCCAGCGCACGCCTCACTGGGTGCTGCCCCGGGCTGACCGCCGCTTTGGCCGTTTCCAGCGCTGGCTGTTGGGATTCAAGCCGGCCTACAAGCTGCTGCGCTGGGGGATCTACTGGCAATTCGAAACCCGGGTGATTGCCTTCAAGTATTCGAAACCGGCGGTGCACATGGTCCAGCGCCAGGCCCTGCGCTTTCTCAAACGCCAGGTGCCGGACGCCGAACTGCGGCGCAAGCTGACTCCGGACTACACCATCGGCTGCAAACGGGTAATCCTGTCCAGCACGCTGTACCCGACCCTGGCGCGCAGTAACGTGACGCTACACGGGCGCGAGCAAGGCATCGCGTCCATCGACGAAACCGGCATCGTGACCCTGGACGGCCAGCACATCGACCTGGACCTGATCGTCTGGTCCACCGGCTACGATGCCACCGACGGGGTGATTTCCTACCCGGTAACGGGCAAGGACGGCACCCGTCTCAAGGAGGTCTGGGCTCAGTACCCCCGGGCCTACCTCGGCACCGCCCTGCCCGACTTTCCCAACCTGTTCATCGTCACGGGACCGAACACCGGCATCGGCCACACTTCGGCGCTGTTCATCATCGAATCCCAGATGAATTACATCCTCGATTGCATTCGCACCGTGAAGACTCAAGGTTTACGCAGCATCGAAGTTCGCCATGAGGCGGAACGTACCTACACTGAAATGATCCACCGGGAAATGGAACGCACCGTGTGGAAATCCGGTGGGTGCCACAGTTGGTATCAAAGCAAGAGCGGTCATGTGATTGCCATGTTTCCGGGATTCAGCTTCAGCTTTCATCGCTTGACCCGAGCGCTGAAACCCGCCGATCACATATTGTCCTGAGCAGATAGAAGGGAGACGCGTGATGCTTTTGTTGTTCGTCGTTCTCGTAGTGTTCGTCGCCTGGAGCTGGCTGACCTACCCGGCCATCGGCTACTGGCTCTATGACTTGAGCATGGCGGCCGAGGCCAAGTTGTACCGGCTGCACAAGATCGTCGTGCCCATCCCCGAAATGACCGTCTCGACCTGGCAAGGCGGGCCGTACGAGGCCACCAGCAGTGTGCTGATGCTCCATGGCTTCAGCGCCGACAAGAACCTCTGGCTGCGTTTCGCCCGGCACTTTGTCGGCAGCCATCGGGTGATCATCCCGGACATCGCCGGCCATGGTGAAACCGGCTTCAAGGCGGGCGGCGGCTACGACATCCCGCTGCAAGCCAAGCGCATGATCCAGCTGCTGGACGTGTGTGGAGTCGAGAAAGTCCATGTCATCGGCAACTCCATGGGCGGCTACATGGCGGCCTGGCTCGCGGCCACGTATCCGGAACGCATTGTCTCCGTAGCCCTGATCGACCCGGCCGGGGTCACTTCGCCCGAGCCCAGTGACCTTGAACGGCATTTGGCCAAGGGCCACAACCCGTTTCTGATTCATTCGCGGGAAGAATTCAAGCGCTTCTACGCCATGACCATGGCTTCGCCGCCCTGGGTACCGAAACTGGTGCTCGATGCCGTCGCCCAGCGCTATGAACAGTCCCGCGAGGAGCTGGAAGAAATCTTCCACGAATTCCGCGCCAGCCCGCCGATGGAACCGCGCCTGCCCGACATCACCGCCCCGGCGCTGTTGCTGTGGGGACGCAAGGACCGGCTGATCGATGTCAGCAGCGTGGCGGTCTGGAGCAAGGGCATCGCCGACCTGCGCGTGCATATCTGGGACGCCATCGGGCACATGCCCATGGTGGAAGCGCCCTACGGCTCGGCGCGCCTGTATCGCGAGTTTTTGGCATCGCTGCGTTCGGAGAGCCCACAGGATCAACGACTGCACTAGGGGCGTTCTCAGGTGGGGAAACTAATTGAGAACGCCCCCTGACAGTCCTTTACAGAATGAAGTTCGTCAGAAACTTCGTTTGTCGGCGTCGCGCAAGGCTGCGATCTTTTGTCCATCCTTTACGTCACCGCGCCAGGAATCCTGTTCATGAACCACCCGAACTTCATCAGCCCTGACCTGATCCGCCAACGCTTCTCCAAAGCGATGTCCGACATGTACCGCGAGGAGGTGCCGTTGTACGGCGCTTTGATGGAACTGGTGGAACAGACCAACCGTCACGTGCTGGACAGCGATGGGCAAATCCTGCGGCAGCTCACCAGCACCGGCGAAATCGAGCGCCTGGACCTGGAGCGTCATGGGGCGATCCGCGTCGGCACCGCCGACGAACTGGCGACCCTCGCCCGCCTGTTCGCGGTGATGGGCATGCAACCGGTGGGTTACTACGACCTGACACCGGCCGGCGTGCCGGTGCATTCCACGGCGTTTCGCGCGGTGCATGAAGCATCGCTGCAAGTCAGCCCGTTCCGGGTGTTCACCTCGCTGTTGCGCCTGGAATTGATCGAAGACCAGGAGCTGCGAGCGTTCGCCCAGTCGATGCTCGACCAGCGCTCGATCTTCACCCCCACGGCCCTCACGCTCGTCGAACGCGCCGAATCCCGGGGTGGCCTGACCGAGCAGGAAGCCCAGGTGTTCGTCGAACAGGCACTGGAAACCTTTCGCTGGCACCACAGCGCCACCGTCACCGCCGAACAGTATCGACAGCTCAGCGCCCAGCATCGTCTGATCGCCGACGTGGTGGCGTTCAAGGGCCCGCACATCAACCACCTGACACCGCGGACCCTGGACATCGACATCGTCCAGGCGCAGATGCCGGCCCATGGCATCACCCCCAAAGCGGTGATCGAAGGCCCGCCTCGCCGCCAGTGCCCGATCTTGCTGCGCCAGACCAGCTTCAAGGCCCTGGACGAGCCGATTGCCTTCACCGATCAAAGCGAGGCTCGCGGCAGCCACAGTGCCCGGTTCGGTGAGATCGAACAGCGCGGTGCCGCCCTCACGCCCAAAGGTCGCGCACTCTACGACCGCTTGCTCAATGCCGCACGGGATGAACTCGAGGACTTCCCCAACGAAGCCAACGCCGCACGCTACAACGCCCTGATGGCACAGCATTTCAGCGAGTTCCCTGACACCTGGGAAGGCATGCGCCAACAGGGCCTGGCTTACTTCCGCTACTTCGTGACGGAAAAAGGCATGACGGCGGGCGACCTGAAAAGCACGCCCCTGGAAGACCTGCTCAGCGATGGATACCTGCGGGTTGAACCGCTGGTGTACGAAGACTTCCTGCCGGTCAGCGCGGCGGGGATTTTTCAGTCAAACCTGGGGGATGCGGCACAAACCCGTTACGGCGCCCATGCCAACCAGCAGGCGTTCGAACAGGCCCTGGGGCGTTCAACGATCGATGAACTGGAACTGTATGCCGAGAGCCAGCGGCGTTCGATCGAACAGTGTTTCGCCGCGTTGGCCGATGTTGTTCAAGTCAATAAAAAACAAGGCTGAAGGACTTGTTACAACTCAATAAAAAAGGGCGACCTGCAGGCCGCCCGTTTTTTTATATCCAAAACCTTCAATACAACAAATAAAGTGTTCGCCCAGTGCAATGGCCTCGGCAATCCATGCACTGGTAAAGAGCCCTGACACTGGGCGAACGGAAAGCATTTTAGTAGAAACGGACTGATATGTCCGTGCCACAAAGATGAAATTTATCGACACAATGTTTAACAAGATGTCGATTTAAATACTATGCAACACGACAGTACAAACTCACCTGTTCGGCCATTACGGGCTGATTATTCCTATACAAAACTTGCACAAAAATAATCAGCCTGTATAGAACCATTACTCAATATTAGTGTTGGCTGGTCACCGTTAATACGTCGGTATAAACCACGTTGACGCTTTGCCCGACTTTCAAGTCCTTGAGTTTGGCCTGGACTTCAGGTCGTTTGACGTCGACGGTCTTGGACTTGCCTTCCGGGTTTTCGAAGGTCACCTGGTTTTTCTTCAGGTCGATGTGGGTGATTTTCAGCTGCACTTTCACCTGGCGGTAAGCTTCGCCGCCCGGATTGGCGCTGCCGGGTGCTGCGCGGATTTCGCCGGTGGCTTCGGCGGTGCCGGGCAGGCCTTTGTCGATATCGGTGTCGAGGTACGCTGCAACGGCGCTGGTGACCGTGATGTCGACCGTATCGCCGGCCTTGAGGTTATCGAGGTTTTTCGCCTTGTCGGTCAATTGCACCGGGAACTCGTTGCCCTGCGGGCCCTTCAGAACCACGGAATGGTTCGCGGCATCAACCGAAACGACTTTGGTGGAGACCTGATCAGCCACAACGACTTCGGACAATGGGATATCGGCGGCAACCGCGCCAAAACTGGCGGCAGACAACATGGTAGCGAGGGTGATGGCTTTGGTCAGTGCATGGCGTTTCATAGGCAGAACTTTCCCTGTGATAGATGGCAACAGACGGCGTTGAAAACGGGCTCAACGCCATGTGTGCGCTGAGCATAGACGCTGTTCGGCAAGTGGTCGCGGCAGACCGCTGAATTTCGTGGCACAGGGTACTAATACCCGGTCATTTCCAGATAGCCACTCCCTGCATGACTGCCGCCGAGGCGCACCGGGCCTTCCCAGTACGGAATGCGCAAGTCCATCCAGGCCTGGGGATTGAGCGCGGTAATGGCGATATCGAGGTGTCTGGCGGGGATGTTGATCGACCAGCGAATGGGCATCGTGCGCCCGGCAACCCGGGCGGTGTCTTGCGGCGTGAGGATGATGTCGCCGGCATGCAGCAACTGTACCTGGCCCCGGGCGTCGATCCAGGTGCCGGTGAGGTAAGGCTCGCCGTCCTTTTGCCGCATGCGATACAGCATCACCTGCTCGCCGCTGTCCAGGTGCAGGGAAAACCAGTCCCAACCGGTCTGGTTGCCCGTCAGGGGCTGGCTGCTCCATTCCCGGTCGAGCCAGGCCGGGCCACTGACCTGGAAGGTCTTGCCGTCGATGTCCAGGGTGCCGCTGGCCCGGAAGAACGGCTGGCTGTAGTAGTAAGAGGCCTGACCCTGTTCTGATTTCTGGCTGAAGCCACGGTCCCCCTGAAGCACCAGCGGACCTGTCGGGGTCAACCTCAGCCGGTAGCTGAATCGCCGGTCGCGGGCACTGAGTAGCACGTCAGCCAACGGGTCGTCGGCAGTCGCCTGGCTACGCAATTGCCAGTCGTCGATCCATGCATTGAACGGCGCAACGCTGACACCGGCCTGACCGATGCCGCCACGGGCATAACGTTCGGCCGCGTGATGTGCCGTCGCCGAGGTCACTGCGGCGTGGCCGAGCCAGATCGTCTGGTTCTGCCAACCCGCCACCTCGGGGCTGGCTTTCAGGGCGCTGCGGAACAAGGTCCATTGCACGCCGAATTCATTGCCCTGATCGTCCTGCAGGTTGGCCGTGACGTACCACCATTCGATGCGAAAGCCGTCGTGGGGGCCGTGATCCGCCGGGAAACTGAACATCCGACCGGGCACCACCGGGGTGAACGCAGCGGCCTGGGTACCCAGCCCGGCAAAGCCCTTTTGCTCCGGTGCCGGCTGATCGCAACCGCTCGCCAGCAGCGCCAGGAGTAACACGCAGGCCTTAATCTTCATGGGCAAACGTACGCAGCAGGTCCGCCGGTTGCGTGCGGTACAAACGGTACAACGGCCAGGCCGAGGCCAGTAGCGTCGCCACCAGCGCCAGCCCCATCAATTGCAACAGTTGCAATGGAAACACCCGCAACGGCAGGCGCCAGCCAAAGGCCTGCACGTTGATCACCGTGTCCAGGCACCACGCCAGGGCGATGCCCAGCGGCAACGCCAACACCAGGGTCAAGATCGCCAGCAACCAGGTTTGCCCGAGGTTGAGCAACATCAGATGCCGCCGGGTCACGCCCAGCGCCCACAATGGCGCCAGTTGCCCGAGACGGCTCTGGCTTTGGGTCAACAGGCTGATGAACAGCGCCACCCCGGCCACGCACAGCGTCAGGCTGTTGAGGGCGGCGGTGGCGGCGAAGGTGCGCTCGAAGACTTGCGTGGACCAGCCCTTGAGCCGCGCCTGATCGACGATGCGGCTGTCCTCCAGGGTAAAACGCGCCTGCAATGCCGTGACGAACGCCGGGATCGACGGCGGTTCGATGCGCAGGTTGAAGCGGTTCGGTGTCAATTGCGGCCAGCCGCGCAGCAGGTGGCTGATGTTCACCAGTATGTGGCCCTTGGGATTGCCGTAGTCGGCGTAGATCCCGACGATCCGTGGCGACCACAGGCCGGTGGGCGTCGGCAGCGTCAAGTGATCGCCCAGTTGCACGTGCAGGCGCCGGGCCAGTTGTTCGCTGAGCATCACCGCATCGTCCTTGGCCAGCCGCTCCCAAGGGTTGTCGCCCAAGGTCTCGAGCAACGGCCAGTGCTGGCGATAGGTCGGATGGTCAATGATCCCCGACAGGTCCGTCGGCCAGCCCTGCAACTGGATCGAAACCTGCCAGTTGGGCAGCACCGCCGCCAGTTGCGGCTGCTGATTGAGCCAGCTGTGCAGCTCCCGGGCCTGGGCCGGGTTCTGGGGATTGAGGTAAAGCTCGGCCGTCAGCCGTTGTTCGAGCCAGTCACTGAAGGTCTGGCGAAAGCCTGCGGTCATGCTACCGGCACCGATGTTCGCCGCCATGGCCAACAGCAGCGCCATCAAGGCCAGGCTCAACGCCGGCAGTTGCTGGCGGCAATCGGCGACAAACCACTGGCCGAGTACCGAGCGACTGCGCTGCGAAACGAGACTGAGCAGCCAACTGAGCATCACCGGCAAGGCCAGCGCGGCACCAATCAACAGCGCCGCCATCAACACCAAGCCACTGATCAGGCTGTCGCCGAAAATCAACGCCAGCAGCGCAATCACCCCGGCCAAAGCCGCCACCCAACCCTGGCGGCGCAACCAGCGTGCGTGGGCCTCATGCCAGGCCTGCGGGTCGGCCAGCGCCAACAAGGGCAGACGCGCCGCCCGCAACAGACTGTTGGCCCCGGCCAGCAACGCGCCGATCAGACTCAAGCCGATACCACTGAACCACCACGACAGGCTGAGGCTCAACTGCCCCGCCACTTCGGCGCCGTACAAGCCACGCAGGCTGGCGGCGACATCGGGCAACAGCACGCCGGCCAGCAGGTAGCCGCTGACCACCCCGGCCACGCCGCCGATCAGGGCCAATCCAGCCAATTCGACGGCGAGACAAGCGATCAGCATCCGCGCACTCACACCGCAGGCACGCAGGGTCCGCAGCAGGCTTCGCCGTTGCTCCAGCGCCAGCCCGATGGCGGCGTGCACGATAAACAGGCCGACCACGAACGACAGTACCCCCAGGGCATCGAGGTTGAGGTGGAAACTTTCGGTCAGGCGCGCCAGGTTGTTTTCTTCGTCGGCGCGCTTGAGTTGCAACTGGCCCTTGAACGGCTCCGGCAGCGACGCGGTGAAATCCTTTGGTAACAGCAGCCGCGACAGTTGATCTGGCAATCCCAGAATCTGCTGGGCAAAACCGATGTCCACCAGCAGCACACCGGGCGCCATGTCGGCCTGCACCTGCAGCGGCGGCAGTGCCACGCCCGCCAGGTTCAGTGGCCGGTCTCCCTCACGCAATCCCAGTGCCTGCAAGGTCTGCGACGAGATCCAGGTACTGCCCGGCGGACTGAAAAAGCCGACCACCTGTTCAATCGCCATGGCCTGTCCGGCCACCGCCGCACCCGCCGGCAGCGACACCGGCTCGATGCCCATCAACTGCAAACGCTGCTCTTCGTGCCCCTTGAGCATGACCCGACCTTGCAGCACCGGTGACACCGGCCACCCGGCGCGGCGCAGATCGATAAACCACTGCTGGGGGAACGTGCCGCCGCCGGGTGCACCGAGGCTGGCCTGGGGCTCGCCGCCGATCAACTGACTGGCGCGGGCATAGCTGTCACGGGCCTGGCTGTTGAGTGCCTGGACGCCGGTCAACAGACCGGTAGCCAGCCATAACCCGGTCAGTACACTGAAAAACTGCACCGGATGCTGCCGCCAGTGGCTGAGCAGCGCGCGCAGGGTTTCGCCAAAGATGCGCATGTCAGCGCTCACCCGCACCGGCCAGGCGACCGCCGCACAGCAGGGCTTTTTTGGCCAGCCGCGCCGCCACGCCGGGACTGTGGGTGACCATCAACAGGCTGGTGGGACTGTCCTCGAGTAATTCCAGCAGCAACTGCAATACCTCGGCACCAGTGGTTTCATCGAGGCTGCCGGTGGGCTCGTCGGCCAGCAGCAGTGGCGGGCGCGCCGCCAGCGCCCGGCCCAGCGCGACCCGTTGCTGCTGGCCGCCGGACAGTTGCTCCGGATAGCGCCGCAGCAAATCGCCCAAGCCCAGGCGTTGCACCAGGTGCGCCTGCCAGCGTGGGTCATGACGCCCCGCCAGGCGTGCCTGAATCGCCAGGTTGTCTTCGACCCGCAGGCTGCCGATCAGATTGAATTGCTGGAACACCAGGCCGATTTCCGTACGCCGCCAGTTCGCCAGTTGCCCTTCATTCATCTGTTCCAGGCGATGCTCGCCACTGCGGATGCTGCCGCGATCGACCTTGTCCAGCCCGGCGATCAGGTGCAGCAAAGTGCTTTTGCCACTGCCCGACTCGCCCATCAGCGCCAGGCTGCTGCCGGGCTTGAGCGTCAGGTCGACGCCTTGCAGCACCGGCAGTGGCCCCTGCGGTGTGGCGTAGCTTTTGAAAACGCCATGGACTTCAAGCATGGGTCAACCTGCTGGATATGCATGGCCCAAGGATAGCGGCCCTGAATGTTTTTTGTCCGTTGCTGATGATCGCCCCGGCTGAACCCCGCCCTACCCTCGACGCTGGTCTAACCATAACGATAAAAAACGGAGACGCCATGCCTCGTTTCACCTTGAGCCCTCGTGGGTTGTTCGCTTGCCTGATCACTGCCTGCCTTGCGCAATCGGTGGTCGCCGCCGATGGACCGGTCGCGGCCAGCCCGCAAACCACCGCCAGTAACGCCGCGGTGCTGCAGCAACTGCCCTTCACCGACCGCACCGACTACGAGTCGGTCACCAAGGGTCTGATCGCGCCGTTCAAGGGCCAGGTCAAGGACGCCTCGGGCAAGGTCATCTGGGATATCCAGGCCTATGACTTCCTCGCCAAGGATAAGGCCCCGGAGTCGGTCAACCCGAGTCTCTGGCGCCTGGCCCAACTCAGTGCCCATGCCGGATTGTTCGAAGTCAGCCCCCGGCTGTATCAGGTGCGCGGCCTCGACCTGGCCAACATGACCATCATCGAAGGCGACGACGGGCTGATCATCATCGACCCGCTGACCATGGCCGAAACCGCCAAGGCGGCGCTGGACCTGTACTACCAGAACCGTCCGCACAAACCGGTAGTGGCGGTGATCTACAGCCACACCCACGTCGACCACTTCGGTGGCGTGCGCGGAGTCATCGACGAAGCCGACGTCAAGGCCGGCAAGGTCAAGGTGTTCGCCCCCGCCGGGTTCATGGAACACGTGATGAGCGAGAACGTCTACGCCGGCAACGCCATGAGCCGCCGCGCGCAGTTCCAGTTTGGCAGCCTGCTGCCCCGTGGCGAAAAAGGCCAGGTCGACGCCGGCCTGGGCAAGAGCACGCCGAGCGGCGGCACCGTCACCTTGATCCCGCCCACCGACCTGATCGACAAGGAACTGGAAACCCGCACCATCGCCGGCCTCGACGTGGAATTCCAGTTGACCCCGGGCACCGAGGCGCCGGCGGAAATGAACCTGTACCTGCCGCAGTTGCGCGCCTTGTGCATGGCGGAAAACGCCACGCAAATGATGCACAACATCCTCACCCCACGCGGCGCCCAAGTACGCGACGCCAAGGCCTGGGCCGAGTACCTGGACGGCAGCCTGGCGCGTTACGGCGACAAGAGCGACGTGTTGTTCGCCCAGCACAACTGGCCGACCTGGGGTGGCGAGCGCATCCGCACCTTCCTCGCCGACCAGCGCGACATGTACGCCTTCCTCAATGACCGCACCCTGCACCTGCTGAACCAGGGCCTGACGCCGCTGGAAATCGCCGACTCAATCAAGAAGTTGCCCGGCAGCCTCGACCAGAAGTGGTACACCCGTAGCTACTACGGCTCACTGAGTTTCAACACCCGGGCGGTGTATCAGCGCTACATGGGTTTCTATGACGGTAACCCGGCCAACCTCAATCCGCTGCCGCCGGTAGAAACGGCCAAGCGTTCGGTCGAAGCCATGGGCGGCGAAGCGGCGGTGCTGGGGAAAATGCAGGCAGCAATGGCCAAGGGCGAATACCGTTGGGCCGCGCAACTGGGCAATCAGTTGCTGTTCACCAATCCGGACAACGGCGACGCCCGCAAAGCCCAGGCCCAGGCGCTGGAGCAAATGGGCTATCAAAGTGAAAACGCTACCTGGCGCAACATGTACCTGACCGGCGCCATGGAACTGCGCAACGGCGTGCCAGCCAATGCCGGCACTTCGGTTTCGGTGGATATGGTGCGGGCGATGAGCCCGCAGATGTTCTTCGACTTCCTGGCAGTGCGCCTGGACAGTGAAAAGGCCGTAGGCCATGACCTGACCCTGAACTGGACCTTCGATGACCTGAACCAGGACTTCAACCTGACCCTGCGCAATGGCGTGCTGACCCACCGTGCCGGGCTCAACGCTCAGGCGGATGCCAGCGTGACCATGAGCAAGGCCACCCTGGAACAGATCAGCCTCAAGCAACTGGATATCCCGACGGCGATGCAGAAAGGCCTGATCAAGTTGCAGGGCAATGGCAAGAAGCTTGGGGAGTTGATGAGCAGCCTCGATACGTTTGCGCCGCAGTTCAATATCGTTACGCCTTGATATCGCCTTCGCGAGCAGGCTCGCTCCCACTGGAATCCATGCAGCTCACAGCATTTGTGAACGACACAGATCCACTGTGGGAGCGAGCTTGCTCGCGATGGCTATGTGTCAGGCGATGATTGTTTTGTGGGTGTACATATCCATTGCTGCGGTAACGGCCTCTGGCGGTTTCGCTCTTACAGCGAGTTACTTGGAAAAACGGAACGCCGCCCGACCCCAAGTAACCAAGGGCTCTTGCCCCTTACGTTCGGTGCCTCGCCTAGGCTCGGCATCCCCTCGCTCCGGTCCTGCTCCGTGGGCCCGCCGCCATCGGCCATCCATGGCCGGGGGCGGCTAACCCGGCATCCATGCCGGGTTGCCCACTGCGCAGAACCTGCGCTCGGCCTCTCGAGGGGGCAAGAAGGTCAAAAGCAAACGCAAAAGCAAAAGCAAAAGCGAGGCGGCTTAGGCAGTAACCACTTCAATCGCTGGCATTTGCCAGCGTTGATTGACCACCTGCTGCCCGGGTCCATACAGGCGCAGGACCAGGCTGAACGCCCCGCTCGCTGGCGTCGGCAACCAGTTGCTCTGCTCCGGCGGAGCGGCGCTCTGCAGGACCAACGTCAACCCACCGTCCGAATCCTCTTGCAAATGATCCCGGCTGCTCAGGCAGTAGCGATTGATCGGGTTGGCCACCAGTTGCCGGTCAGGCAAGTCATACAAGGTCAGCGACCAGAACTCGCTGGCCGGCGGCAATTGCCCCGGTGCGAAACGCAGGCGATAGCTTCGCCCGCCCTGCAAGGGTTGCCCCTGGTTATCCACGCGAGTGCCGGTGTAGAAGGCCTCTTCCACGCTGTTGCCGTAGATGCCGACATTCGCCGCGACTGCGCGGTTGAGGTAATTGCCGTTCAGCGCTTCGCGCGTGCCGAACAGGCCGAGGGTGGTGCGTACCTGGCTCACGGCGGTTTGCAGTTGCGCCCGGGCGTCCTGAATCCCGGCGAGCAGTGCCTGGCGCGTGGCCTGCGGCAACGTCGCCGGGTCGAAAGCCTGGCCCGGCACGATGCCGATCCGGGCAAAGCGTGCGCGCAAGGCTTGTTCGGACGGTTGCGTGGGGCACAGGCTGAGGATCTGGTTCAGCGCCGGGATAAAATCCAGCCCCAGCCCGGTCTTGCTGTCCCAGGGTTGCCAGTCAATGGCTGGCGCAGCCACGGGCGGCGCACTGCCGATGTATTCATGCAACGAAACCAGACCGTATTGCTGCTGCAAGGCCCGCACCGCCGGCAGGTCCCCGGCGTTTTTCAGACCCGTTCTTCCAAGCACCATGACGATTTCGGTTTCACTGCGCAGCACGGCCTTGACGCCATCCGGTGTCGGGCCTTGCCAGCCGGGTCCGGCGATCAGGTAATTCCCCGCTTCGCGACCGGTGCTGAGCACACCGACATAGGCAAAGTTGTGGGTGTACTGGTCGACCAGTTGAAGCACGTAATAGCGCTCGTCATCGACCGCCGGCACACTCAACACCTGGGGTTCGCTGCGCAGGTCGAGCCAGGCCCAGGAGTACGGTGTGTCGTTGTTCGGCGTGACGATGTCGCGGTTGTTCGGGGTAAACAACTCGCCGTAATGACGAAAGCGGTTGAAGCCACCGACATACTCCGGCGCAGCCGGGTTGAGCGCCTGTTTTTCCATGGTCTGGTAATGCATGAGCATGGGGTAGGCGTAAATCCACGCCTCTTTGGCAATCTGCCGAGGGTCATCGGAATCGGCAGCCAGCAACCAGCGTGGAAACATCAGGCTGCCGCCCAATACCCCCATGCCGCCCAACACCCGACGGCGACTGCAAATCAGGTTCATGATTCGATCCTCGTTATCGTCGGCAACTGATAACTCCCGTCCAGTGCCCCGCCCCTGGGCAGGTACAGGCGCAACAGCAGGTTGAACGGACCTTGCGGCGTCGGCAGCCAGTTGCCCTGCGGCGCAGCCTTGGGCGCATCGGCTTGCAGGATCAGGGTCAAGCCGCCATCGGCATCGTATTGTAGACCAGGGCTGCGGTCGCCCAGGGCGTAACGCTGGATCGGGTTGGCCACCAGCAACTGGGTTTTGCCGTCATACAGGGTCAGCGACCAGAACGCATTCACCGGCGGCAATTGCCCGGCGGGAAAATGCAGGCGATAGGCGTGCTGGCCGGTGAGCGCCTGGCCCTGGGCATCGTGCAACGCCATCGGGTACTGCGCTTCCACCGCATCGTTGGCGTAGATGTAGCGCCAGGCGACTGCGGCACGGGTCAGGTCATCGCCGCCGTATTTGCCGACGTTGGACGGCGACGGTAACCAGCCCTGCCGTTCTACCGACAGTTGGCTGGAGGCTGCGCGGACCAGTTCGCGACCGGCCTCGGCGCCTTGGGCGACGGCTTCGCTCAAGTCTTCCGGGGCCTGGAATGCGGTCCCCGGCTTCACGCCGATGACGGCGAAACGGGCCAGTTTCTGTTGTTCGCTGGCGGTCCATTGGTGCAAGGGAGCCAGCGCGTTGAAGGTGCTGAACAGCGCCTGCGCCGGCCCTTGCTTGGTGTCCGCATACGCCGGCAGTTGCAGCGGTGCCAAGGGTTCAGGGGCCGCGCTGCCGCTGACTTTGGACAGCGGTTGCAAGGCGTAGCCCTTCAGCACTTGTGCGGCGTCTTTCTGATCCGCTTCGCCCTTGACCTCGGTCCGTCCCAACAGGAAGACCAGCCGGCTCGGCGAGCGAATCACCGCACTGAAACCCGATGGCACTGGCCCCTTCCAGTCCGGCCCGACCATCAGGTAGCGCCCCGCTTGCTCACCCGTGGCGCGGGTGCCGATGTAGTCGAGGTTGTCGGTGCGCATGTCCACCAGTTGGAAGCTGTAGTAGCGGCCTTGCACGGCCGGCACGTCCAGCACCATCGGTTCGCTGCGCAGATCGAGCAAGGCGCGGGAATAGAAGGTGTCGTTGTTGGGCGACACCACTTTGTCGTCTTGCGGGCCGAGCAGGCGCGGCTCGCTGTAGAGATGGTTGAACGGCAGTTTAGCGGCGATGGCGCTGAGTACCTTGTCGTGTTCGACGGTGGCGTAGGCGAACACGTAGGCTTCCTGGGCCAGGGCTTTCGCTTGCTGTCGGTCGAGGGTTGCGGCGTGAACAGTGCCCAGGCTCGCGCCCAGGGCCAGAGCGGATATCCAATAGCGCATGGCAGATCTCCTTGGCAGATACAAAAACATCATCCCCCCGTCCCCTTGTGGGAGCGGGCTTGCTCCGGGCGGCGTTCCGACGAAAGCGGTGTGCCATGCAACATTGCAGCCGCCTGACACTCGCTCTTCGCGAGCAAGCCCGCTCCCACATTGGATTTGTGGTGGTTTGGCGAATGGTTACTTGGCCCAGCGCCGCAGGTCCGACGGGGTGTAGTCGTCAGTCTTGGCGGCGAAGCCCACGCGCATCGGCTCGGTCTCTTCGTTGGCCAGGCCGCCGGCGTAGTAGCGTCCGGAGATCAGGTCATAGGAGGTTTCCAGCACGTTATAGGTGAAGCCGTGGTCGTACTGCTGGATCGCATGCAGTTCACCGCTGCGCCACAGTTCACCGCGGCTGTCGTACTGGTCCGACTGGGCGATCTGCCAACTGTCTTCGTCCACATAGAAGCGGCGCTTGGCGTAGATGTGCCGGGCACCGGGCTTGAGGGTTGCCTCGACGACCCACACCCGATGTTTCTCGTAGCGAGCCAGGTCCTGATTGACGTGGTTGGGCTTGATCACGGCGTCGTACTTGAGGTCGCGGCTGCCGATCCTGTAGCTGTTGTAAGGGATGAACAGCTCTTGCTTGCCCACCAGTTTCCAGTCGAAACGGTCCGGCGCGCCGTTGTAGCCGTCGATGTTGTCGGCGGTGATCAGGCCGTTGCTGTAACGGGCGCTGTTGTCGTAGGCGATCATCGGCGCACGACGCACGCGACGTTGCCCCGGCAGATATTGCCAGGCCGAACGCGGCTCGGCGACCTGGTCGATCGGCTCATGCACCAGCACCGCCTCGCCTGACAAGCGCGCCGGTTCCAGCACCCGGCTCTTGAACATGAACAGAATGTTCGAGTTGGGTTCCAGCCCGCCCACGGTGTCGGCGAAGTTGATCAGCGACTGGTTGCGCACGTAGCTGGTGGCGCCGTTTTCACGCACCAGCGCGGCGCTGCTGATGCGCTCGTAGCTGCCGCCGCGATAACGGGTCATGTGGTTCCACATCACCTCCAGGCCTTCGGTGGGCAACGGAAACGGAATGCCCCTGGCATAGTCATGCAAACCGTTGCCGCCGTCGGCCATGCTGGTCTTGGCGACGTTCTCACGACTGGCCGCCAGTACCTCCTTGGGCAGATTGGCGCTGCGATGGCTCGGGTAGATGTTCATCTTGTAGGTGTCGGGAAAACGCTTGAACAACGCGATTTGCCCGGGGCTGAGAAACTTCTCGTACTGCGCCACGTTCTTTGCCGTGACCGTGAACAACGGTTTCTCGGCGGCATACGGATCGCTGTAGCCGCCCTTGCTGTCGACGGTGCCGGCGTTGCTCCCCAGGCCGCCGGTCCAGGCCGGAATGCTGCCGTCGGCATTGGCAGCCACTTCCGAGCCCATGGGGGTCAGGGTCTTGCCCAGTGCCGCCGAATCGGTGCCTTTGGCCTGGGCCAGGCCGACGGTGCAGGCCAGGGCCAGCACGCACAATTGCATACGCATAACGGTTCTCCTTAGAAGTCTGCCTTGAAGCTGACGGATGCGAAATCGCGATCGTCGAGGGTGCTGTAGTCGTTGGAACCGAAGAACGTGTTGTAGGCCAGTTCCACGCTGTAATCGTTCATGTAGACGCCGGTCAGGCTCACGCCCAGCGCTTGCTGGCCTTCCTGGAACGGCCCTTGCGGATCGTAGGAATAGCCCGAGACGTCATGCCGCCAGTTGACGGCGGGAATCAGGTTGATGCCCGGCAACACATCGCTGTATTCGAGGCTGGCGCGCAGGCGATAACCCCACGACCAATCGGTGGCAAAGCCCTTGTCGGTGCAGTATTGGTTAGTCACGCCTGAAGCTACCGTGTTGCACGCCGTGCCGTTGCGCGGGGCGCTGCGGCCGAACGCGGCGTTACGGCCCAGGCGCTCGTCCCCCAGATCGTCGATGTGCACGACCCCGGCTTCACCGAACAGGCTCAGGCGCGTGGCACCCAGTACGTTGTCGATGGCCTGGGTGGCCGAACCGGTCAGTTGCCAGACACCCTTGCGTTCCCACGCATCGAACTGGCTACCATTGGTGGTGCTGAAGCCTGGCGGCAACTGCAACCAGGAACTGCCCCCCGGCCCTGAAATCACGGCGACGTTGACGTCAGGCGCGTTGATCGCGATCGGCATGTTCGGCCGGTAGCTCAACTCACCGGCCAGGGAAATCCCGGTGACCGGCTCGACGCCATTGAGGCTGATGCCGTAAAGGTGAATGTTTTCCGGGAAGGCCGCCGCATAGCTCGGCCCCTGGATGCCACCGGGGAAGGTGCCGGGCAAGGCGGTGTTCCTGGCGTCAATGGTGAAATACGGCAACCGCGAGTGATAGTTGATGTAGTAGATCGCCGCTTCCGCATCGTTGAGCGCCGGGATCATCTGGCGCAGGGCGAAGCCGAATTGGCCGTTGTCGGAGGGCGATTCGTTACCCCGGGACGTGGCGTACAAACCGGCGGCCTGCATCTGTTGATCGGTCTGTACCTGACTCAGGTACAGTGGCCCGCAACCCGGCTGGATCACATCGCTGCTGGCGAAGAAGGTGCCGCAACCATCGAGTACGCTGGGGCGCCAGTTGTACTGGTAGAAACCTTCGAGGTTGGTGCTGTCGGTCAGGCCGAAACTGAAGGAGACCATCTCCACCGGCAACTGGCCTTCCTTGATTTCCACGCCGGGACGGTTGAACGCCGAGATGTCCAGCGGGTTGATCACGTTGATGCCGTTCTGGATCAGCAGCGCTTCGCCCCAGGACAGCACCTGGTTACCGACCTTCACGTTCAGCGGATGCCCGGCCACCTGGAAGTCTTTCCAGACGTAGGCATCGAGGACCTCGAAACCCTTGAATTTTGACAGGTTGTCCCAACCCGAATCGTCGAAATCCTTGAAGCGGCCATTGCCGGTTTCATAGGCATGGTCGTACCAGTATTTGAAGCGAATGAACGCGCCCTGGCCCTGGCCGTCGAGACTGACATCGGTGAGGCCCTTGAAGAGTTGCGAGATGGTGTCGCCCTTCTCGAAGTTCAGCCGGTTGTCGTCGGCGCTGACGCTGGTGCCATTGGCATTCACGCCCTGGGCCTGCAAGGCGTTGGCGCGGGTCATCAGGCTTTTGTCGGGGTTTTGCGTCGACCAGCTGCTGCCCAGGCTCAGGCTGGTCCTGGTCGACAGGCTCCAGTCTTCGTTGATGTCGAATGTGGTGGCGTAGGTTGGCCCCGTCAGTACGGCAAGAATCGCCAGCGCAAGGGGTTGCGGGCGAGTGTGGCCAAGCCGGTGAAGCCGCGGACGGACTCCGGCTATGGCCGAGCGTTTTTTTATCATTATTGGGCTCCGGTCAGGTTTGCTCAGCCTGGACACGGTGCCCAACTATCGGGCGGGACACGCAAGCGATGGCCGACAAAAAATAATCATCGGGGGAGTGCGGGGGGCCTCGGTTAATTTCTGAAGGTGTGCATTTCCATCTCTGCGGATGCGGTCCCCTGTGGGAGATTCTATGGTTGAGGGAAAGCCCTCAACTGGCTTTTGGCTGATATTCGCTTTGCCCTTTCAGCAAGGCGAATACCACCCGAGCAAGCTTGCGAGCCAGCATCACCAGCGCCCGAGGCGGCCTACCGGCCGGCCTGGTTCTGATGTGTGCGTGTTTCCCTGTAGGAGCTGTCGAGTGCACCGAGGCTGCGATCTTTTGATTTTTGACAATGTCGAAGGGTGCGGAAAATCAAGATCAAAAGATCGCAGCCTGCGGCAGCTCCTACAGGGGGAATGCGTTTAGCCGAAAGAGATTGGTCGGCCATAAGGCCGCCATCGTCGGAACGCCGCCCGGACCAAGCTCGCTCCCACAGAAGAGCAAAGACAGAGCAGCCCACACCACCGCGTCGCTTCTCACCACTCATCAGGCCGAGCGTTAGCTCGCCTGCAGCTCTTGATCTTGATCCACCCGCCCCCTCGGCAGGCTGAGTGGAGGTGTTCATCCGGGGACTGGCGCGCAGCGCCGTTCGACGCAGTCGAACTCATTGCATGTAGGTCGAAGCGAAGCCGACCGGAGGGCAATGCCCCCGGATGAATGCCGCAGCAAAGGAACCCCGAGCCTTAGCGAGGGGCCGTACGTTCGGGGCGAGCGTTTTTTTGGTTACTTTTTTTAGGCGCTTGTAAAAAAAGTGACTCGCCGTAAGGGCGAAACCATAAGCCGCCGTTACCACAGAAACGGATATGTACTCAGTCACTTTTTAGACCGGCACCACGCCCTCGACAATAATCACCTCAGCCAAAGCGACCCCCTCACGATACCCCCTGGCCTCCTGATACAACGCCGACCGATAGCAAGCCACCGCCTGCTCATAGGAATCAAACTCGATCACCACACTGCGTTGCGGCGTAGGCCGGCCTTCCATCGCCTCGCTACGCCCACCCCGCGCCAGGATCCGCCCCCCATACAGGGCAAACGCCTGCGGCGCCCGCCGGGTGTATTGGCTGTATTGATCGGCGTCGGTGACATCCACATGAGCAATCCAGTAAGCCTTCATAGTGACCTCTCGGTTTATTTTGTATTATGGTATACCACATTACCAATCCAACAAATACCGAGACTCCAGCATGGCCTTCAACAGCATCGAAGAAATCATCGAAGATTACCGCCTCGGCAAAATGGTCCTGCTGGTCGACGATGAAGACCGGGAAAACGAAGGCGACCTGTTGCTGGCCGCCGACTGCTGCACACCCGAGGCGATCAGCTTCATGGCCCGTGAAGCCCGGGGCCTGATCTGCCTGACCCTGACCGACGAGCACTGCAAGCGCCTGGGCCTGGAGCAGATGGTGCCGAGCAACGGCAGCGTGTTCAGCACCGCCTTCACCGTGTCCATCGAGGCCGCCGTCGGGGTGACCACCGGTATTTCCGCCGCAGATCGCGCCTGCACCGTGGCCGCTGCCGTCGCCGCCCATGCCGGCCCCGCCGATATCGTGCAACCGGGCCATATCTTCCCGTTGCGCGCTCGGGAGGGTGGCGTGCTGACCCGCGCCGGCCATACCGAAGCTGGTTGCGACCTGGCACGCCTGGCCGGCCATACGCCGGCCTCGGTGATCGTCGAAGTGATGAATGACGACGGCACCATGGCCCGCCGCCCGGACCTGGAAGTGTTCGCGCGCAAGCACGGAATCAAAATCGGCACCATCGCCGACCTGATCCACTATCGCCTGAGCACCGAACACACCATCGTGCGCATCGGTGAACGTGACCTGCCGACCGTGCATGGCACCTTTCGTCTGATCACCTTTGAGGATCGCATCGAAGGCGGTGTCCACATGGCCATGGTCATGGGCGATCTGCGCCGCGAGCAACCGACACTGGTGCGGGTGCATGTGATCGATCCATTGCGCGACCTGGTCGGTGCCGAATACAGCGGGCCGAGCAACTGGACCTTGTGGGCCGCCTTGCAGCGTGTCGCCGCCGAAGGCCACGGCGTGGTGGTGGTGCTGGCCAACCACGAATCCTCCCAGGCGTTGCTCGAACGGGTGCCGCAATTGACCCAGCCGCCCCGGCAGTTCAGCCGTTCGCAGTCACGGATTTATTCGGAAGTGGGTACCGGTGCGCAGATCCTGCAGAACCTGGGAGTCGGCAAATTGCGCCACCTCGGCCCGCCGCTGAAATATGCGGGCTTGACCGGGTATGACCTGGAGGTGGTGGAGAGCATTCCATTCACCGAGTGATGCCCCCTGTGGGAGCGAGCTTGCTCGCGATAGCGGTATGACAGTCAACACTTGTATCGACTGACACGCCCTCATCGCGAGCAAGCTCGCTCCCACAAGGGATTGCATTGCCTGACAGGCTCAGACCAATCCCCAGAGCCAAAAAAACCACTTTCGGCTGATAGCCGGTACGGCAAAGTGCTTGCACAAAGCTTGGAATACCATAATATGATATTCCATAGACCGGACAGTCAGCACTGACTCGACGGACCTACTGCTCCCGATAGGCGGGCACTCCAAGCCCCGCTCATAAACACAACAATGAGGGCGTGAAAATGGTGTTGAACAAACGTGCGACCGCGGTTCTTTTTGCGGGACTGCTGAGCGTCACCAGCCAGGCACTGCTGGCGGCTGAAAGCGTCAACTTCGTCAGTTGGGGCGGCAGCACCCAGGATGCGCAGAAGCAGGCCTGGGCCGACCCGTTCAGCAAGGCCAGCGGCATCACCGTGGTGCAGGATGGTCCGACCGACTACGGCAAGCTCAAGGCCATGGTCGAGAGCGGCAATGTGCAGTGGGACGTGGTCGACGTCGAAGCCGACTTCGCCCTGCGCGCCGCAGCCGAAGGCTTGCTCGAACCCCTCGATTTCAAAGTCATTGATCGCGACAAGATCGACCCGCGCTTTGTCAGCGACCATGGCGTCGGCTCGTTCTTCTTCTCCTTCGTCCTCGGCTACAACGAAGGCAAGCTCGGCGCCAACAAGCCTCAGGACTGGTCCGCGCTGTTCGACACCAAGACCTTCCCCGGCAAACGCGCCCTCTACAAATGGCCAAGCCCTGGCGTGCTGGAACTGGCGCTGCTGGCCGACGGTGTAGCGGCGGACAAGCTCTACCCGCTGGACCTGGACCGCGCGTTCAAAAAACTCGACACCATCAAGAAAGACATCGTCTGGTGGGGCGGCGGCGCACAGTCGCAGCAGCTGCTGGCCTCCGGTGAAGCGAGCATGGGTCAGTTCTGGAACGGCCGGATTCATGCCCTGCAAGAAGACGGCGCCCCGGTCGGCGTAAGCTGGAAGCAGAACCTGGTCATGGCCGACATCCTGGTCATTCCAAAAGGCTCGAAGAACAAGGACGCGGCGATGAAGTTCCTGGCCAACGCCAGCAGTGCCAAGGGCCAGGCGGACTTCTCCAACCTGACCGCCTACGCCCCGGTCAACGTCGACAGCGTGCAGCGCCTGGACTCGACGCTGGCCCCTAACCTGCCGACCGCTTACGCAAAGGATCAGATCACTCTTGATTTCGCGTACTGGGCCAAGAACGGTCCGGCCATCGCGACACGGTGGAACGAATGGCTGGTCAAATGAAAATGACGGCAACCGCGTCTCGTCCATCCACTGCCACCGGGAGCGCCACTGGCGCTGCCGGTTCGGCCCCCGCCAAGGCAGCTGTGATGACGCAATCCCCTTCCCTGGCGCAGCGCTGGCGTGGCGCAAGCAACCTGGTGCCCGCCCTGCTGTTTCTCGGCCTGTTTTTTCTGGCGCCGTTGATTGGCCTGCTGCTGCGCGGCGTGCTGGAACCGGTGCCGGGCCTGGGTAACTACGAACAACTGTTCGCCAACTCGGCCTATGCCCGGGTGTTGCTCAACACCTTCTCGGTGGCTGGCCTGGTGACCCTGTTCAGCCTGTTGCTGGGCTTCCCGCTGGCCTGGGCGATCACCCTGGTGCCCCGTGGCTGGGGTCGCTGGATCCTGAACATCGTGCTGCTGTCGATGTGGACCAGCCTGCTCGCCCGCACCTACTCCTGGCTGGTATTGCTGCAAGCCTCCGGGGTGATCAACAAGGCGTTGATGGCCATGGGCATCATCGATCAACCGCTGGAGATGGTGCACAACCTCACCGGCGTGGTGATCGGCATGAGCTACATCATGATCCCGTTCATCGTGTTGCCGTTGCAGGCGACCATGCAGGCCATCGACCCGATGATCCTGCAGGCCGGTTCGATCTGCGGCGCCAGCCCCTGGACCAACTTCTTCCGGGTGTTCCTGCCGCTGTGCCGGCCGGGGCTGTTCTCCGGCGGCCTGATGGTGTTCGTGATGTCCCTCGGTTACTACGTGACCCCGGCACTGCTGGGCGGTGCGCAAAACATGATGCTGCCCGAGTTCATCATTCAGCAGGTGCAGTCGTTCCTCAACTGGGGCCTGGCCAGCGCCGGCGCCGCGCTGCTGATCGTGATCACGCTGGTGTTGTTCTACTTCTACCTGAAGCTCCAGCCGGAATCCCCGGTTGGCGCCAGCAACGCGAGGTAAGCCGTCATGCTCCTGACCCCCAATGCCATGAGCCGGCGCATGCGCTTCGGCCTGTACACCACCACCGGGCTGATCGGTCTGTTCCTGCTGCTACCGATCGTGTTCATCGTGCTGCTGTCGTTCGGATCGTCGCAATGGCTGGTGTTCCCGCCGCCGGGCTGGACGCTGAAATGGTACGGCCAGTTTTTCTCCAACGCCGACTGGATGAACGCGGCCATGGCCAGCCTCAAGGTCGCGGTGCTGACCACCTTCTTCGCCGTCGCTTTGGGCCTGCCCACCGCGTTCGCCCTGGTGCGTGGCCGCTTCCCCGGCCGGGAAATGCTCTACGGCCTGTTCACCCTGCCGATGATCGTACCGCTGGTGATCATCGCCGTGGCGGTGTACGCGCTGTTCCTCAAACTGGGTTACACCGGGACCATGTTCGCCTTCGTGGTCAGCCACGTGATCGTCGCGTTGCCGTTTACCATCATCTCGATCATCAACTCGCTGAAGCTGTTCGATCAGTCGATTGAAGACGCGGCGGTGATCTGCGGCGCCTCGCGCTTGCAAGCGGTGTTCAAGGTGACCTTCCCGGCGATCCGTCCGGGCATGGTGGCCGGCGCCCTCTTCGCCTTCCTCGTCTCGTGGGATGAAGTGGTGCTCAGCGTGATGATGGCCAGCCCGACCCTGCAAACCCTTCCCGTGAAAATGTGGACCACCCTGCGCCAGGACCTGACGCCCGTGATCGCCGTCGCTTCGACGCTGCTGATCGGCCTCTCGGTATTGGTCATGGTGATCGCCGCCGCTCTGCGCCGGCGCAACGAAATCAGCGCTTGAGCGCCAGGAGTACGACATGAGTGCAGTGATCAAAGATTCCGCGCAGCAAAATGACAAGCCCCTGGTCAGCCTGCGTAACCTGAACAAGCACTACGGCGACTTTGCCGCCGTGGACAACATCTCGCTGGACATCAAGGACGGTGAATTCCTCACCTTCCTCGGCTCCAGCGGCTCGGGTAAAAGCACCACGCTGTCGATGCTGGCCGGCTTCGAAACCCCGAGCAGCGGCGAGATCCTGGTCAACGGCCAGTCGCTGGTGAACGTGCCGCCGCACAAACGCGACATCGGCATGGTGTTCCAGCGCTATTCGTTGTTCCCGCACCTGTCGGTACGCGACAACATCGTCTTTCCGCTGGCCATCCGCAAACTGGCGGCCGCCGAGCGCGAGCGCCGGGTCGATGCGATGCTCAAGCTGGTGCAGCTAGAGCAGTTTGCCCATCGCCGCCCTTCGCAACTGTCCGGTGGCCAGCAGCAACGGGTCGCCATTGCCCGGGCGCTGGTCTACGAACCACGCATCCTGCTGATGGACGAACCCCTCGGTGCACTGGACAAGAAACTGCGCGAAGACTTGCAGGATGAACTGCGTCAGCTGCATCGACGCCTGGGCATCACCATCGTCTACGTGACCCACGATCAGGAAGAAGCCATGCGCCTGTCCCAGCGCATCGCGATTTTCAGCCACGGCAAGATCGTCGGCCTGGGCAGCGGCTATGACCTGTACCAGAATCCGCCGAACGCCTTTGTCGCCTCGTTCCTCGGCAACTCGAACTTCCTCAAGCTCAAGGCCCAGGGCAATGCGGTGGCGACCTTCGAAGGGCAGCCGCTGTCGATTCGCCTGACCGCCGGCCTGCAAACCGATCAGGACGTGCTGCTGATGGTGCGCCCGGAAAAAGCCCTGGCCCTGAGCAATGAACAAGCCATTAGCGAACCGCTGGCCGCGGGCTGGAACGAAGTGACGGCCAAGGTCGTGGAAGTGTTGTTTCTCGGCGAGAGCCAGACCTGCAGCGTGGTCACTGCTGGCGGTACCTCGATGACGGTCAAGGCGCTGTCCGCCGCCGGCATGCCGCTCAAGGCAGGCGACCCGGTGCGGGTGCGCTGGGCCACCGCCGATGCCTGCGTCTACACCGAATGGGCCGAAAGCGACCTGAACAAGGCTGCCGGCGCTCACTGATCCATTGGCCTGCGCGCGCGGGCCACTATAATGAGTCACCCTCGGGCCACCACAACGTCGGGTTGTGGTGGCCTTTTTTCTGTCGCCTGTAAGATAAATTGGACAACGGATTCCTAAAATCCCGGTTTAATGCTAAATAGTGCTCAGTATTTTTAACACCCGACCCTGTCGTGCCACACAGTGCAACGAGAATAACGATATGAAAGTCCATTTCGAGAAAAGTGAAGTGTTTGGGACCCTCCACCTGCAAGCGGCGGTGGCAGCATGATCGAAGTTACCGAAGTTTCCATCGCCGAGCTGCGCGCCGCGCTCGAATCCGGCCAGACCACCTCGGTTGAACTGGTCCAGGCTTATCTCGCGCGAATCGACGCCTATGACGGCCCCGAAACGCCTACCGCGCTGAACGCGGTCGTGGTGCGCAACCCGGAGGCGCTGGCCGAAGCGCAGGCGTCCGACGCCCGTCGTGCCAAGGGCCAGACGCTGGGAGCGCTGGACGGTATCCCCTACACCGCCAAGGACAGCTATCTGGTCAAGGGCCTCACCGCCGCTTCCGGCAGCCCGGCCTTCAAGGACCTGGTCGCCTATCGCGATGCGTTCACCATCGAACGCCTGCGTGCTGCCGGGGCGATCTGCCTGGGCAAGACCAACATGCCGCCGATGGCCAACGGCGGGATGCAGCGCGGCGTCTACGGCCGCGCCGAGAGCCCGTACAACGCTGACTACCTCACCGCCCCTTTCGCCTCCGGCTCGTCGAACGGCGCGGGTACTGCCACTGCCGCCAGTTTCGCCGCATTCGGTGTGGCGGAAGAAACCTGGTCGAGCGGGCGCGGCCCGGCCTCGAACAATGGCTTGTGCGCCTACACCCCTTCGCGCGGGGTGATCTCGGTACGCGGCAACTGGCCGTTGACCCCGACCATGGACGTGGTCGTGCCGTTTGCCCGGACCATGGCCGACCTGCTCGAAGTGCTCGACGTGGTAGTGGCCGATGACCCGGACACCCGTGGCGACCTGTGGCGCCTGCAACCCTGGGTGCCGATCCCGAAATCCTCTTCGGTCCGCCCTGAGTCCTACGCGGCGCTGGCCGCCAACAGTGATGCGCTCAAAGGCAAGAAGTTCGGCATTCCACGCATGTACATCAACGCCGACCCTGAAGCCGGTACGTCCGAAGCACCGGGCATTGGTGGCCCGACCGGCCAGCGCATCAATACCCGTCCTTCGGTGATCGGGCTCTGGGAACAGGCGCGCAAGGCCCTCGAATCCGCAGGCGCCGAAGTGCTCGAAGTGGACTTCCCGCTGGTTTCCAATTGCGAGGGCGATCGTCCTGGTGCGCCGACCGTGTTCAATCGTGGCATCGTCTCCAAAGAATTTCTGCACCATGAATTGTGGGACCTGACCGCCTGGGCCTTCGATGATTTCCTGCAAGCCAACGGCGATCCCAAACTGAATCGCCTCGTCGATGTCGACGGCCCGCAGATCTTCCCTCACGACCCGGGCACCCTGCCCAACCGCGAGGGCGACCTGGCCGCTGGCATGGACGAATACGTGCGAATGGCCGAGCGCGGCATCACCCCGTGGGACCAGATCAGCACGGTGCCGGACGGCCTGCGCGGGCTGGAAAAAACCCGCAAGATCGATCTGGAAGACTGGATGGATCGCCTGGGGCTCGACGCGGTGCTGTTCCCGACGGTGGCCGATGTGGGTCCGGCGAATGCCGATGTCGATCCGCAATCGGCGGACATCGCCTGGAGCAACGGCGTGTGGGTCGCCAATGGCAACCTCGCCATCCGTCACCTGGGCGTGCCAACGGTCACCGTGCCGATGGGCGTGATGCCGGACATCGGCATGCCGGTCGGCCTGACCTTTGCCGGTCGTGCCTATGACGACTCGTCGCTGCTGCACCTGGCATCGGCGTTCGAGTCGACCGGCAGCAAACGCATGATCCCGCCGCGTACTCCGCCATTGGTTGCGGGCAAGCAGTAAATCGTAAAACCATGGCGGCTCACTCGAGCCGCCATTGTTGCCGATCAAGGATCAACCTGAGCCATCAGTTCCGGAATCGATTCCGACCGCTTGGCATAACGCTGCGCCAGCACCGCACAGACCATCAGTTGAATCTGGTGGAACAGCATCAGCGGCAGGATCAGCAAGCCAATGGTGCTGCCGGCAAACAACACCTGCGCCATTGGCACCCCGGTCGCCAGGCTTTTCTTCGAACCGCAGAACAGAATGGTGATGCGGTCTTCCTGATTAAAACCGAACGCCTTGCCCAGTACGGTCGCGGCCACCAGCACCAGCGTCAGAACGATGCAGCAAACCAGCACCAGCCCGACCAGATCCAGCAATGGAATCTGCTGCCACAGGCCTTCGATTACCGCCTCGCTGAACGCGCCGTAGACCACCAGCAAAATCGACCCCTGGTCGACGAACTTCAACCAACTCTTGTTGCGCGCCACCCAGTTGCCGATCCAGCGCCGAGCGATCTGCCCGGCAATGAACGGCAGCAGCAACTGCACGCTGATCTTGAGGATGGCGTCGAGGGTCGAGGAGCCTTCGCCGTGCACGTTCAACAGCAGGGCCACCAGCAACGGCGTGAGGAAAATCCCGAACAGGCTCGACGCCGCCGCGCTGCAAATCGCCGCCGGGATGTTGCCCCGTGCCAGGGAGGTAAAGGCAATCGCCGACTGCACCGTGGCAGGCAGCGCGCAGAGGTAGAGCATGCCCATGTACAGGTCATTGCCGATCAGCGGCGACAGCAGCGGCTTGAGCGCCAGGCCGAGCAGCGGGAACAGCACGAAGGTCAGGCTGAACACCAGCAGATGCAGGCGCCAGTGCCCGGCACCGGCGATGATCGATTCGCGGGACAGCTTGGCGCCATGCAGGAAAAACAGCAGCGCGATGGCGATGTTGGTCAGCCAGCCAAAACCGACCGCGACCTGACCGCTGGCGGGCAGCAGGCTGGCGAGCGTCACGACGCCGATCAGGGTCAGGGTGAAGTTGTCGGGTAACAGACGGGGGCGAGTCATGGGGTTGATCATCCGGGGGTTGCCAGTACGTGAAAGCGACTCTAACGTGACTGGGAATTACCGACTAACGCCGATGAGCCAGCTGATGCCGCCTAAAGGACATGACAAGAGTGTTCGACGCAGTATTCCCGGGCTGTCCAGCCTGCCACGACCGCTCTATGGCCGTACCGAATCGCTGCCCAATCGCGCCCTGACCCGGCGCCACAGCCATCCGTGGGTGCAGCTTTCCTATGCGATTGCGGGCGTGCTCGAAATACAGACCGGCGCCGGGCGCTTCGTCGCCCCGCCGGAGCGTGCGGTGTGGATTCCGGCGGGCATGCCGCACCGGGTGTTCAGCTCGCCACGCACGGAAATGCGCAGCCTGTACATCGATTGCAGTGTCTCGACGTGGGCGCCGCCGGGGTGTCATGTGTTGGGGGTCAGCGACTTGTTGCGTGAGTTGATCCGCGCCTTCAGTCAGATACCGGTGGAATACGATCAGGACGGACCGCACGGTCGGTTGGCCCAGGTGATTCTGGATCAGTTGGCTGAGGCACCGCAGATCGACCTGATGCTACCCCTGCCCCAGGACAGCCGATTGCGGCAAATCGCCCAAAGCCTGGAGTCGCACCCGGAGCAACAGACCACCCTCAGTCACTGGAGCGACCAATTCGGCGTCACCGAGAAAACCCTCAGTCGCCTGTTCCTGCACGACACCGGCCTGACCTTTCGCGCCTGGCGCCAGCGCTTGCGTTTGCTTGGCGCCCTCACGCCACTGGAGCAGGGCGAGCGCGTGACCGACGTCGCGTTGGCCTGTGGCTACGATTCGACCTCGGCGTTTATCGCGGCCTTCCGTCAGCAGTTCGGCGAAACACCGGGCGAATTCTTTCGCTGAGCCCCACACAGAACAAACTGTGGGAGCGGGCTTGCTCGCGAATGCGCTGGATCAGTCGACATATGCATTGACTGACACTCTGCCTTCGCGAGCAAGCCCGCTCCCACAGGGTCATGTGGTGTACACAAAATCTGTGCCCCACAGAGATCTCACACA
This sequence comes from Pseudomonas monachiensis, assembly GCF_047345015.1. Lineage (NCBI taxonomy): Bacteria > Pseudomonadati > Pseudomonadota > Gammaproteobacteria > Pseudomonadales > Pseudomonadaceae > Pseudomonas > Pseudomonas monachiensis. The sequence continues at coordinate 2,256,707 of NZ_CP178857.1, read as the reverse complement.
ATTTCTCGCTGTTACTGATCGGACTTGATGCTGGTCCAGACCCTGGTGCGCACCCGCTCAAGCTTTTGCGGCAATGGCTGCACGACGTACAGCGTCTTCAAGGCCTCGCTGGTCGGTGTCAGGTTCGGGTTGCCGGTGATGTCCTTGTTGATCAGCGCCAGCGAGTCCTTGTTGGCATTCGGGTAACCGAGGAAGTCGCTGATCGGCGCGATGACTTTCGGGTCCAGCAGGTTGTTGAGGAATTCGTGGGCCTCGGCGACGTTCTTCGCGCTTTTCGGGATGGCGAAGGTGTCGAACCAGATCGGTGCGCCCTCTTTCGGCAGGCGCCAGTCGACGACCACGCCGTTGCCCGCCTCTTTGGCGCGATTGCCGAATTGATAGAAGCTGCCGGAGTAACCGATGGCCACGCAGATATCGCCGTTGGCGATGTCGGTCATGTACTTGGCGGAGTTGAAGTAGGTGACGTAGGGGCGAACCTTGAGCATCAGCGCCTTGGCTTTTTCGTAGTCATCGGGGTTCTGGCTGTTCGGGTCCAGCCCCAGGTAATGCAGGGCCAGCGGCAGGATCTCCGACGGCGAGTCGAGCATGGCGACGCCACAGGCCTTGAGCTTCTCCATGTTCTCGGGCTTGAACACCAGGTCCCAGCTGTCCACCGGTGCATTCTCGCCCAGCGCCGCCTTGACCTTGGCCGGGTTGAAGCCGATCAGCACGGTGCCGTACATGTAGGGCACGCCGTACTGGTTGCCCGGGTCGTTCTTGTCCAGCAGCTTGAGCAAGGCCGGGTCCTGGTGCGACCAGTTCGGTAGCTTGGACTTGTCGAGTTTCTGGAACACGCCCGCCTTGATCTGGGTTTCGATGAACTGGTTCGACGGCACCACCAGGTCGTAACCCGAGTTGCCGGTCAGCAGCTTGGCTTCCAGGGACTCGTTGGTGTCGAAGGTGTCCCAAGTCACCTTGATCCCGGTGTCCCTGGCGAAATCCTTGGGCACCGACGGCAGGATGTAGTCCGCCCAGTTGTACACCCGCAATTCGCGCTGTTCGGCGTGCACCGCGCTGGCCAGCAGCGACAGTCCGCAAACGGTGGCGCCCAGTATGCGTTTCATTGAGTCCATGGATCATTTCCCCAAGTGTGGCGTGAGTTCGATGGTTTTTATGTTCTGTACACGGCAGCGGCCTTGAAAGTAGCCAAGGGCAAGGAAGTGAAGCGTCTGGTTGTGGTTTCAATGCGGGTTGCCGACTCAGCCACCCGCGTCTGATTCTTGCTGACGGCGTGGTCGGTTCACAGCGTGAGGCAGGCCAAAAGGAGACCGAAATGGCCAAAATAGGTGTCCGCATTGATCAGCGGCGCGAAGCACTTCACCGTGGGTTAGTCCAAACAGCCGATGCCCGGGCAGTCTCCTTGCTGCTTATTGCGCATCACACCAATAACAAGATCGCGAGGCTTCGATGCGTGCTCCACTCCTGCTTGCCCTGCCCCTGCTCGGCCTGCTCAGCGCCTGTTCCGAACCCTATGACCCACAACCGCTGGCCAGCACCGGCAATGCCACTGCATTGATCGGCAGCGCCACTGTCCCTCGACCGCTGAGCGGCGCCATACCCGCAAACCCCTTCATGGCCAGCAACGGCAGCAGCTACATGCATGCCGATGGCTACAGCTCCGACTCGCACCCCGGCCCCGGTCCATTGGGCGGCGACATGCAAGTGAGCAGCCGCGACGGCAGTCGCAAGCCCGGCGGCATGTGCCCGATCCATACCTTCGATCAGCAGGGTCGCCTGGTGGTGCTGTGCGCCAACCTGATGCAGTTCGAACTGCAACTGCTCGAACCGCGCACTCTCAAGCTGCTGGCCCGCTACCCGCTGCCGCCGCGTCCGTCGACCTTCCACGCGCTGATTACCCTGGACCCGGACAAGATCATGGCCGACACCTCCGGCGCCTATTTCTATGTCGACGAACAGAATCGCGTGGTCATCGCCGATGCCGAGCAGCACATCCAGCGCGTCGTGCATCGTCAGGATCAATCCGGTGCGTGGTCGTTCGAAGAGGTCGACAACTGGGACCTGAGCGACAAGGTTCCCCACGATTGCGTGCGCCCTACTTCCTGGTTTCCCAAGGGTGAGTGCGATCCCATTACCGGGGTCATGCCTGATCATCAGGGCTTGATCTGGTGGATCACCCGACGCGGGCGCATCGGTACCCTGAACCCGAACACCGGCAAGGTCCAGGGCATCCAACTGGCCAACGAAGAAATCCAGAACGGCATGTCGGTGGCGGCCGATGGCGTCTATCTGGTGTCCGACCACGCCATGTACCGCTTCGCCGCCGATGCCGATGGCAAGCCCGTGCAAGGCTGGCGCGAAGTCTACGACCGTGGCACCGGGCGCAAGGTCGGGGCGATCAATCAGGGCAGCGGCACGACCCCGACCCTGCTCGGCGAGCGCTACGTCACCATCACCGACAACAGCGACGGGCGCATCAACCTGCTGGTCTACCGTCGCGAGCAGGACTACGCCGGCAACCGGCTGATCTGCAAGCTGCCGGTGTTCGACAACAACGCCTCGGCCACCGACAACTCGGCCATCGGCTGGGGGCGCTCGATCATCCTCGAGAACAATGCCGGCTACACCAGCGCCTTCGCGCAGAAGGACTGGCAGGCCGTGCATGGCGGCATCAGCCGCATCGACATCCGCACCGATGAGTCGGGCTGCGACCGGGTCTGGGAATCGAAGGAGCGGTCGCCTTCGGTGGTCCCCAAACTCTCGGTGAGCAACGGCCTGTTGTACTTCTACACCTTCGAGCCGCAGCCCGACGGCGAGAACGCCTGGTACCTGATGGCGCTGGATTTCGACAGCGGCCAGACCCGATTCAAGGCGTTGAGCGGGGTCGGCCAGGCGTTCGACAACAACTGGTCGCCGATCACACTGGCACCGGATGGCACGGCCTATGTCGGGACTTTCGGTGGGTTGGTTGCGCTTTGGGACAAGGGTGTGAATGCAGTCAATGAGCCACCGCGCTTCAGCGAGAAACAGACAAACCGGGTTCCTGAATGAGCCGGGCCCCCTGTGGCGAGGGAGCTTGCTCCCGCTCGGCTGCGCAGCAGTCGCACATCCTGCCGACGCGGTATATGACCGAATAATGGGGGCCGCTGCGCGACCCAGCGGGACCAAGCTCCCTCGCCACAATCACCCTCTGTTCTATCTCGTTGCTCACCTACAACAACGACAAGGTGTAGTTGATGATGAACCGGCTCTGATCCACGTTGCGGCCCGCGTCAGTGTTCGATTTGGCATTGCGCAAGGAGAACCCCACCCCCTTGAACGTGCCCGACTGCAACACGTAGTCCAGGGTCATGTCGCGCTCCCACTCGGACTGGTCACTGGCGTTTTGCGCCTTGATGTCCGTGCCCTTGAGATACACGATCGAGGCTTTCAGGCCCGGCACGCCCAAGGGCGCGAAGTCGTAGGTGTATTGGCCGAAATTGGTCTGCTCGCCGGCCCGGGCAAAGTTCTGGATCATCTTGTCGGTGGGCAGGTAGACACTGCCGCCGCCCGCCCCCTTGTCCACCAGGCTGCCCTGGTTGGGCTGGACGAAGTTGCTGCCGCCACCCACCTGTTGATGCCCCACCGACACCGCGTGCCCGCCATGGGTGTAGGTGACCATCGCAGACCAGGTGCTGTTGTCGATTTCACCGTCGTTGTCGTCGGTATAGCCCGACACCCGATAGCCTTGCGCGCGGCCGGCGGCAGAGCTGTTGGCACCGCTCGACGTGGTGCGGAAATAGCGCAGGTCGGTAGTCAGTGAGCTCGCGCTGTCGATGGGCAGGATGTGCGTCAGCCCGAGGAAGTTCTGGTTGTAGAAGTCTTCCAGTTGCGCGAAGTAATACTGGCTCTTCAGATTCCTGGTGAGGTTGTAGTCGCCGCCGGCGTAGTAGAACTTGTTGCTGTCCTGCGTGCTGCCGGCGACCGACAGGCCTGTGCGGTCCGTCGAGGCACGCCCTACCGCGTGCTCCAGCACACCGCCGGTCAACGTCAGGCCATCGATGTCGTTGGATGTGATCTGCGCGCCGGTAAACGATTGCGGCAACACACGGGCATCGTTCGCCAGCAGGATCGGCAATTTCGGCAGCAAGGTGCCGTAGCGAAATTCCGTCCTGGCCAGGCGCATCTTCGCCGTAGGACCGAAGCTGCTCCAGGCGGCCGCCGCGCCGTCGCCGTCAGAGGGAATCATGCCGCTGCCGACGTGGCGCCCCGCGCCGCTGTCCAGCGTGATGCCGAGCAATGCCTGGGCATCGAGCCCGAACCCCACCGCGCCCTGCGTAAACCCGGACTCATAGCGCAACACGAAACCCTGGGCCGCCTCTTCGGTTTTCGAAGGGGTCGCGCTGCCATCGCGATTGTCGCTGTTGAAGTACAGGGTGCGCATGGACAGGCTGGCCTTGCTGTCTTCCAGGAAACCATGGCTTGCGGTGTCAGCCGCTTGTGCGCACACCGAACTGGTGGCCAGCAAGACTGCGGTGGGGATGGCTCGTTTGAACATAGGGTGCTCCTGGGTGTTTCTTATCGTTATTTGAAGGTTTCACCGCCAGGCAGGACCCGGTTGCCGCCCACGCAACAGCGCTCAACACGGGCGCGAAAACGGGCGCGCTCGATGAGTGGCATGAGCATCGTACGTTCGGGGTGAGGGTTGACTGACTGGCTTGTGAAACTCTTAAAACATTTCGAGAGGCTATTATCAAACGCGATGAAAGTAGTTTTCGTGCAGGGATAAGGCTTGTCGCGCAGGGGTATGGACGATCACTGTTTTTGTATATCGGTGCGGCGGATTTTCACCATACTGACATCGTCGGCGGTGCTCGGAGGCTGCTTGCCTGTCCCAACAGGAGCAATGACCCATGAACGATCAAATCGAACTTTACGGCGCGAACACCGGCAACAGCCTGCGGGCAGCGATTGCCCTGGAAGAGTCGGGCATCGCCTACACCGCACGCAGGCTCGACCTGTACGCACAGGAGCATCGTGGGCCGGCCTTCCTGGCACTTAACCCGGCCGGGAAGGTCCCGACCCTGATCGATCACGGGACAGCGCCGCCGCTGGTCATCAACCAGTCCAACGCCATCATCCAGTACGCCGACTCCATTGCCCCCGGAAGGCTCGCACCGGCGCAGCCGGGACCTGCGCGCACCCGGGTGATCGACCGCTATTTCTTTTTCGTGACCGATGTCATCGCCCCCAGCCATGCGGCGTTTTTCCTGCACCAGGCGGGGCAGGACAAGGCCGCGGCGATCATTGATCTGCGGGTGATCGAGCAACTGACTTACGCGGAATGTTTTCTGGCTGCCGGATTCATGGCCGGAGAGCAGTTCTCCATGGCCGACATTTCGGCGTTCACCATCGTCACAGCGTTCCGTGATCGACTGGAATGGAAAGAGCTTCCGCAACTTTCGCGCTGGTTCGACTCGGTCGAAGCCAGGCCGGCGGTACAACGCGGCCTGAATGCGTTCAATCATTGCTGAGCGATTGCCGAAAACAAAAATGCCCGACAAAGCGCCGGGCATTTTCAGACGAACACGAAAGGATTTGCCTCAGTCGGTGTAGCCGAGTTCGACCGAGCGGCTTTGCTGCGACTGGTTTCGTGTTGCGAGGCAGTAATACAACGGGCACGTCACCGCCAGCCCCACCAGCCACGACAGGTCCGCGCCCTCCACAAGATTGGCGTACGGCCCGACGTACAACGATGTGTTGGCAAACGGCAGTTGCACGATGATGCCGATGAAGTAGGCAATGATCGCGTGCAGGTTGAAGCGCCCGTAGATACCGCCGTCAGCCCGGAAGATCGAGGCGATGTCATAGCGACGAAGCTTGATCAGGTAGAAGTCGATCAGGTTGATCGAGGCCCACGGCACCAGCACCAGCAACAGCGCCAGGATCAGGCCGATGAATTGCGCAATGAAATTCGCCGAGGCCCCCAGCGCCACCACGCAGCAGCCCGCCAGCACGATGCTCGACAACACCACGCGCACCTTGATGCTGGGCGTCCACTGGCTGGCGAAGGTCTGGATCGAGGTGATGATCGACAGCACCGCGCCATACAGATTCAAGGCGTTGTGGCTGATGATGTTGAGCAGAAACAACACCATCAGGATCGGCCCCAGCCAACCGGTGGACTGCTTGACCGCCGCCATCGCCTCGGTGCCTTCCGGGGTTGCCAGTACCGCCACGGCGCCGAAGGTGAACGACAGGATCGTGCCCAGGGTCGCCCCCAGGTAAGTGGCGAAGAACGGCCGGGTGATGCCGATATCCGCCGGCAGGTAACGCGAATAGTCCGACACGTACGGCGAGAAGCTGATCTGCCAGATGATGCCCAGCGACACCGTGGCCAGCCAGCCGGACAGGTTGAACCCGCCGCGGGTGAAGAAGTCCGCCGGCAGATCATGGGCGAAGATATAGAGGAAACCCGCGAGCAAGGCACTGCCCATCACCCAGGTGCCGATACGGTTGAGGGTATGGATGAAGCGATAGCCAATCACTCCGATGGCCGTGGCGCTGAGGGCGCCGATGAGGATGCTGGCCGGCACCGGAACCGACGGCGCAATGCCGACAATCGATTTGCCCGCCAGCACGATGTTGGAAATGAAGAAACCGATGTAGATCAACGCCGCGAAGAACACGATCAGCAGCGCGCCATAACGGCCGAACTGGCCACGGCTCTGCACCATCTGCGGGATGCCCATGCACGGCCCCTGGGCCGACGCCAGCGCAATCACCACGCCGCCGACCATGTGCCCGAGGGCAATTGCCAGCAACCCCCAGAACAGGTTGAGGTGGAACACCTGGACCACCATGGCGCCGGTGACGATGGGCAGTGGCGCGATGTTGGTGCTGAACCACAGGGTGAAGAGATCGCGGGCCTTCCCGTGGCGCTCTGCGAGTGGAACGTAGTCGACCGTGTGGTTCTCGATCAACGGGTCTTGCCGGGACATCTGGGACATGTGCATGAACTCGAGTTTGTCTGTTCTTATCTTTGTATGAAGCCAAACCGGGGGGACTCTCTGGCCGCCCCTCAGATGCTAGCCATATTATGGTATTCCAAACTTTACACAAGACTGATCCGGTCTTTAAACAAGCATCTGAGCCGGCATCCTGCCCGAAGCGCGCCAGCACTGACTAGCTGAAAGCCCTGTAATCATTGGGCTTAAGACGAAAGCCTTACGTTTATCGGTTCACCCAAAAAGACCTTGCAATCGACGTATTACGGTATACCATCAGACCTACAAACACATAAAAACGCACCACAGCACCCGAGGACCGTCCAATGATCGATGCCGCCATCTATAAACAAGTCATGGGGTCGTTCCCGTCCGGAGTGACCGTGATCACCACCCTGGATGACGACGGGCAAATCGTCGGCCTGACCGCCAGCGCGTTCAGCTCGCTGTCGATGGACCCGGCCCTGGTGCTGTTCTGCCCCAACTACAGTTCCGATTCCTACCCGGTCCTGATCAAGAACAAGCGTTTCGCCATCCACGTGCTGTCCGGCGGCCAGCAAAACGAAGCCTATGCCTTCGCGCGCAAGGGCAAGGACAAGGCCCAGGGGATCGAGTGGACGTTGAGCGAACTGGGCAACCCGATTCTGGCCAACGCCACGGCGGTCATCGAATGTGAGCTGTGGCGCGAATATGAAGGTGGTGACCACGCCATCATGGTCGGTGCGGTGAAGAACCTGATCGTGCCCAACCAGAATGCCGGCCCGCTGGTGTATTGCCACGGCAAGATGGGCGCTTTGCCCGTTCTGGCCTGACCATTGAAAAGATCGCAGCCTTCGGCAGCTCCTACAGGGGCAAACGCATATCGCCCGTAGGAGCTGCCGAAGGCTGCGATCTTTTGCTCTTCAATTCGTATTATGGTATACCAAAAATCAACAGGCCCGCGATCGACCGGCCGACAACAATAGATCCGAGGTAAGCGTCATGAAGTTTTCCCTGTTCGTACACATGGAACGTTGGGACGAAAGCGTCAGCCACCGCCAGTTGTTCGAAGACCTGACCGAACTGACGCTGATGGCCGAGGCCGGTGGTTTCAGCACCGTGTGGATCGGCGAACACCACTCCATGGAGTACACCATCTCGCCAAGCCCGATGCCGCTGCTGGCTTATCTGGCGGGCAAGACCACCACCATCCACCTGGGTGCCGGCACCATCATCGCGCCGTTCTGGCATCCGCTGCGGGTGGCCGGTGAGTGCGCGTTGCTCGACGTGATCAGCAACGGGCGCATGGAAGTGGGATTGGCCCGTGGCGCCTACCAGATCGAGTTCGACCGCATGGCCGGCGGCATGCCGGCGTCCTCCGGCGGCCAGGCGTTGCGGGAAATGGTCCCGGTGGTGCGGGCACTGTGGAACGGCGACTATGCCCATGACGGCGACATCTGGAAATTCCCGACCTCCACCAGCGTGCCCAAGCCGATCCAGCAGCCGAACCCGCCGATGTGGATCGCCGCCCGCGACCCGGATTCGCACAACTTCGCCGTGGCCAACGGCTGCAACGTCATGGTCACGCCGCTGATGAAAGGCGACGAGGAAGTCCTCGACCTGAAGAACAAGTTCCAGGCCGCGCTCGATAACAACCCTGGCGTGCCGCGCCCGCAACTGATGGTGCTGCGTCACACCCACGTGCACACCGCCGACGATCCACAGGGCTGGGAAGTCGGGGCCAAGGCGATCTCGAAGTTCTACCGCACCTTCGATGCCTGGTTCGGCAACAAGACCACCCCGGTCAACGGCTTCCTCGCGCCGAGCCCGGAAGAGAAATTCGCCGGTCGCCCGGAGTTCGAGCTGGAAAGCCTGCACAAGACCGCCATGATCGGCACCCCGGAAGAAATCATTCCGCGCATCAAGTACTACCAGGAACTGGGGGTCGACGAATTCAGCTTCTGGTGCGATAACAGCCTGCCCCACGCGGAAAAGAAAAAATCCCTGGAGCTGTTCATCAAGCACGTGGTGCCAGCGTTCCGGTAGGAGCGAGTTCCCACAAGGGTCGATTCCAATGATGACTGGTCGCCTCCCATCACTCGCCCTTCCCTCCGGCGCCGCGCGGGCTTACCTGCGCGGTGAATGGACCGCTTCGCACCTGCATTTCAAGCGCCTGCGCGCCAGCGTTTCGGCCAAGCAGAACGGTTTCTGGCAAATAGTTCACTGAGCCCACCCGAACAGCCAATCACGCACCCCGCGTCTCGCCATTGCATGGCGCGTACGGTGCATCGTGTTTCGCCTTGATCAGGTTTGCCCAATGAACAATAACAACGCGCTGTTGATCATCGACATGCAGCAGGAGGACGGCTTCGTCCTGGAAAACCTCGACAGGGTGGTCGCCCATACCGCCGCCCTGCTCGATACCGCCCGCCATCAGCGGACGCCTGTCATCTATACCCGCCACATCAATCAGGCCGATGGCAGTGACCTGCCCCACGGCGAACCCCTGGCCGCCGACGGAGGCCCCGGCAGTTACCGCGCCGGCACCCGGCAAGTGGAAATCATCGGGTCGCTGAGGCCGCAGCCCGGTGAGCTGATCATCGACAAGGGCCGGTACAGTGCCTTTCATCGCACCGACCTCGATGCCCGACTCAAGGCAATGGAGGTCAACACACTGATCGTCTGCGGCGTGCTGACCGACGTCTGCGTGCTCACCAGTGTGTTCGATGCCTTCGCCCTGGGTTATCGCGTGCGCCTGGTCAGCGATGCCTGCACCACGACCACCGAGGCCGGGCATTACTCGGCCCTGCTGATCCTGGCCAACTGGGTCTACGCACTGGAAATCCTCACCACCACCGAGTGCCAGCGCGCCCTCGAACGCCGCGATTACATCAGCCTGATCCCCGAGCAGCCGGACCTGTTCGCCCACCAGCCCCATGAGCTGCAAAGCACCATCGCCCGTCTGCAATCCCGTCTCGTCCGGACTCAGGAGTGATCGCCATGCAAGTCGAAAAAAGAAGCATCGATTTCATCCCCGAGACCGAACGCCACGGCAAGCCGGGTTCGCTGTTCTATATCTGGTTCGGCGCCAACATGAACATCACCACCATCGCCTCCGGCGTGTTGCCGGTGGTGATGGGGCTCAACCTGTTCTGGAGCGCGCTGGCGATCATCATCGGCTCGTTGCTCGGGGCGATTTTCATGGCCTCCCACTCGGCCCAGGGACCGAAGCTGGGCATTCCGCAAATGATCCAGAGCCGGGCGCAATTCGGCGTGTTGGGGGCGGTGTTGCCGCTGCTGTTCGTGATGCTGATCTACCTGGGCTTCTTCGTCAGCAACACCTTGCTCGCGGCCCAGGCGCTGGAGTCCGTCAGCCCGCTGCCGATGTCCGGCAATATCTACCTGATCGGCGCGTTGTGCTTCATCGTCGCGCTCTATGGCTATCGGTTGATTCACCGCTTGCAGAAGCTGCTGTCGATTCTGTCGCTGGTGGTGTTCGTCGCCGCCACGGTGCTCGCCTTGCAGTTGCCGATCCCGGCCGAACAGTGGCTGCCAACAGGCTTCTCGCTATCGAAGTTCCTGGTGGCGGTGAGTATTGCCGTAACCTGGCAACTGTCCTACGCGCCTTATGTCGCCGACTACTCGCGCTACCTGCCGAGCAACACGCCGACCGCCCAGGTGTTCTGGTACAGCTACGCCGGCACGGTCAGCGGCGGTGCGTGGATGATGATTCTCGGGGCGATCCTGAGCGTCGGCATCGGCGACTTCTCCAGCAACGTCGGCGGGCATGTCGCCGGTCTGTTCGGCCCTGGCGCGGTGCTGCTGTTCGCCTTCATCGTCTACGGCCAGGTGTCGATCAACGTGTTCAACCTGTACGGCGCGTTCATGTCGACCATCACCGTGATCGAACCTTTCGCCCGACTCAAGGTGACGCCACGGGTGCGCGGCGTGTTCATGCTGCTGATCAGCCTGGTGGCCACGGCCCTGTGCACCATCAGCCAGGACGACTTCATCACCTTCTTCCTCAACTTCATCTTCTTCATGAGCTACTTCCTGATCCCGTGGACGGCGATCAATCTGGTGGACTACTACTGCCTGCGCAAAGGCCAGTACCGGATTGACGACATCTTCGACCTGAACGGGATCTACGGACGGGTCAACCGGATTGCCTGCGGCAGTTTCCTGCTGGCGATTGCCCTGGAAATTCCGTTCATGAACACCACGCTGTACGTCGGCCCGGTGGCCACGGCGCTGGACGGGGTGGACCTGGCGTGGGTGGTCGGGTTGCTGGTGCCGGCGTTGAGTTATTACTGGCTGATGAAAATGACCACGCGCGTCAGCGTGCCAGCGTAGTCATCAGCATTTGACGGCATAAAAGATCGCAGCCTGCGGCAGCGCCTACGAATGTAAGGCGTACATCCCCGTAGGAGCTGGCGAAGCCTGCGATCTTTTGATCTTCTGCTTCCGGCCCCCCCCCAACGGCTGGACGCCATCAAACGCCAGCCGCGAACGGTCCTACAGGTACGCAGCATCAACACTCGGATGCATCCTACGCGAGCGTCGGAAGCGTCCTATATCACCCTTTTTTACCTTCCTGAAAGCTGTCGAGCGCTTGAACGCGGGAGGAAGCGAAGCCTCCCCGTCCGCTTCAACAGCCCAGGGAGGCCTGATTTTGTCCAACGCACCGCGTACCTTTTTCGACCACAGCCGCCACACACTCTGGGTCCGGGAGCTGGACGCCCCCCTCGACGTCCTGGCCTTCCACGGCGAAGAACACCTCAGCCAGCCGTTCAGCTACTACATCGAGTTCACCTCCAGCCAGCTCGACATCGACGCCGAGCTCATGCTTGGCCAACCCGCCAGCTTCAGCCTGCACGCGCTGCCGGAAAAGCTCTCGTCGCTGATCTTCGAACCGTCCGAGGTCAAGCCGCTGCGCAGCTTGCACGGGGTAATCAGCGGCTTCAAACGCCTGTCCGCTTCCGTCGACGAGGCGCGCTACGAAGTCACCCTGCAACCGCGCCTGGCGCTGCTCGCGCGGGGCCGGCAATACCGGATCTACCAGCACCGGTCGGTGCCGGAAATCGTCGAGCACATCCTGCGCAGTCGCCACGATTTCAGGGGCCAGGACTTCCTCTTCCACCTGCACCGCGAATACCCCCGGCGCGAACAGGTGATGCAATACGGCGAAAGCGACCTGGCCTTCATTGCCAGGTTGCTGGCCGAAGTCGGCATCTGGTACCGCTTCACCAGCGACGAACGCCTGAGTATCGACGTCGTCGAATTCCACGACTCCCCGCGCGCCTACCAGTTCGACGTCGAACTGCCGCTGCGTCCGCTCTCCGGGTTGAGCAGCAGCGGCGAGGACAGCGTCTGGGCCCTGCAGTCGGAACACCAGGTGGTGGAACAGCACGTGAACATCCGCGCCTACCAGCACCGTGACGCCCGCGCGTACCTCGACGGCGACATCGACCAGACGCGCGGCGCCAAGGGCACCTACGGCGAGGCCTATCACTACGCCGAACCCTACACCGCGCTCGGCGACCGCCATGCCTTCTCCGAAGACGTGCAGTGCGAAAGCGGCTACTTCTATGCACGCCTGCGCCACGAGCGTTACCTCAACCGCCGCACCCGCCTTTGCGGCATGAGCAGCAGTCCCCGCCTGGCGCCGGGGCAGGTGCTGGAAGTCACCGACGGCGCGCCCCAGGCCTTCGCGCCGCGGGCGGTGATCATCGCGCTCAAGGCCGGCGCCGCCCGCGACCGCAGTTTCGAGTGCAGCTTCCAGGCCATTCCCTACGCGCAGACGGTGTGCTTTCGCCCAGACGTACCGCCAAAACCCTTGATCGCCGGCACCGTGCCGGCCCGGGTGACCAGCGCGCAGGCAAACAACCCCTACGCCGATACCGACGCCGAGGGCCGCTACCGGGTGCAATTCCTGTTCGACCGCGACACCTGGGACGCCGGTCGCGAAAGCACCTGGCTGCGCCTGGCCCGGGCGTACGCCGGCGACACCCACGGCCTGCACCTGCCGCTGATCGCCGGCACCGAAGTGGCGGTGGCCTTCGAACAGGGCGACCCCGACCGGCCCTACATCGCCCACGCCCTGCACGACAGCCAGCACCCCGACCCCGTCACCATGTACAACGAAAAGCGCAACGTGCTGCGCACCCCGGCCAACAACAAGCTGCGGCTGGACGATACCCGAGGGCAGGAGCACATCAAGCTCAGCACCGAACACAGTGGCAAGAGTCAGCTCAACCTTGGGCACGTGGTGGATGCCGAGCGGCAAAAACGGGGTGAAGGGTTTGAGTTGCGCACCGATGCCTGGGGCGCGATTCGGGCGGGCAAGGGGTTGTTTATCAGTGCCGATGAACAAACCAAAGCCCAAGGCCTCGTGCTGGAAATGGGCCCGGCGATCGAGCGCCTGCGACAGGCCGGCGACCAACTGCAAACGCTGTCCGTCGATGCCTTGGCCGCCAACGCCGATCCCGCAGATGTGGCGGCGCAATTGGCGCTGATGCGCCAGCAACTCGATGAACTGAAAGCCGCGGTCCTGCTGCTCAGCGCACCCCAGGGCATCGCCCTGACCAGCGGCCAGCACCTGCAACTGGCGGCAAAAGACAACCTGATGCTCAACGCCGGCGGCGAGGCCGACCTCAGCGTGGTCAAGCGCCTGTTCATCGGCGTCGGCCAGGGCCTGAGCCTGTTCGTACGCAAGCTGGGGATCAAGCTGATCGCCAATCAGGGCCCGGTGAGGGTGCAGGCGCAGAACGATCGCCTGGAGCTGATCGCACGGCACGGGTTGGAGATCACCAGCACCGAAGATGAAATCCACATCACGGCGAAAAAGAAAATCGTCCTCAACGGCGGCGGCAGCTACATCACCCTGGAGACGTGTGGCATCGAGTCGGGCACGGCGGGCGATCACAACGTCAAGGCGGCGCATTTCGAGTACAGCGGTCCGGCGAGCATGAAGGCCACGCATCCGGACTATCCGCAAAGCCTGTCCAGACAGACCTTACGAGTCAACCTGCCACCCGCCCCAAATGCCTCCAGCCAGAACTGGGCAGGCATGCCCTACACCTTGTACGCCGACGGCGCAGTGCTCAAGCAGGGCGTGCTGGACAAGACCGGGCAACTGTCGATCGACCATCAGGTCGTCACCCAGGGCTACCGGTTGGTGATGGCCAACGATGTGACCTACCAGATTCCGGTGCCCACGGAATACCGCAACGCCGAGCAGGCGGAACTCGCCAATCGTGGCCTGCACAACCACCCTTCGCAAGCCCACGCCGAGGTGAGCCAGCCCATATCGCACACCGATCACCGCGGCCTGTATGCCACGGTGATGGAAGGCGCTGGTGATCAGGAAGGGAAAACACCATGAGCCAATACGAGATCGTCACACCGGTCGCACTCCAGCACACCCAAGAGGTGACCTGTACCCCGCCATGGTATGTGCGCAATACCGAATACCCTCCCGCCATGGCGACGTATCAACCGCTGATCAATGGGGAAGAAACGTTCCGGGCCGTGCACCTGGCCATTTCAAAGGCCAAGGCAACTGTCGACATCATCTGCTGGGGCTTTCAGCCGTCGATGTATTTCATCCGCGACGGAATATCGCCGCGTATCGGTGAATTGCTGATGGCCATGGCTCGCGAAGGCGTCAAGGTGCGGATATTGGGGTGGGAAATGCCGTTTAACAGCGCGGGCTTTGCCGACGAATCCAATCTGCCCGGTAAAGGCCCGTACCGGATATACGACCGGGCGATGCAACCCTCCACGGACGAGCAATATGCTTATGACCGCCAGTGGTTTGCCAACTGTGCGCTTGCCGACAACATGGCCGCTGCGCATCTGGCGGCTCGCGGCACTCCAGTGTTCGTCAGTCGCGGTTTCAGCGTACTTGAGAGGGCCGAAATAGCCCATCAGGCGAAATACAAAAGTCTCGACCCGCAGGTCAGCGCCACCACGCAATTCATCCTGACTGCGACAGCGACCCATCATCAAAAAACCGTTCTCGTCGATTATGAACTGCCGGACCGCGCCGTCGGTTTCGTGATGGGTCATAACATGCTCGACGAGTACTGGGACACCAATGACCATTTGGCGGTGAACCGTGACAAGGACACCAAACCCGCCCCCAACAAGGGCCCGCGTGGCGATACCCCACGTCAGGACATTTCAAGCCAGGTCAGTGGGCCGATCCTGGAACACCTGCACCACAACTTCGCCAGCGCCTGGCGCAAGGAAACCGGCGAGGACTTGCTCGACCTGCGCCAAGCCAAAGAGATCGGGCCGCAACAACAATGCGCCCCGCAAGCCACCCGACAGATCGCGCAGATCCTGCGCACCCAGGCCCAGGAGGGCAAGCGCGACATCGAGAAGCTGTACCTGCAGGCGGTCAACAACGCGACCCAGTTCATCTACATCGAAAACCAGTATTTCCGCTGGCCGCCCCTGGCCGAATTGATCAAGGCCGTCGCCGCCGGCCAGACCAAGGCCGGGCGCGACCCCGCCATACACGGCCCCTTGCACCTGTTTGTAATCACCAACGCCAGCGAGGGTGGCATCGGCTCCGGCACCGTGAACACCCAGCGCATGCTCGAAAGCCTCGGGCGCGGCCATACCATGCCTGCAATCACCAAGTTACGGCGTATTGAACAGGCAAAAGCTGACGCCGCCGCACTGGAAACCAGCCTGGGCGAACGGCTGGAGCAGCATGCCCTGATCACGCTGACGAAACTCACCGACGCATTGGGCGGAACCGATCTCAGCGACAAGGCCAAGGAAGCTCAGCGGAGCAAGAATCGAGACAACGATTGGCGCAAAACCGCACTCCAGAGCCAAATCGAGGCAATCGAGAAAGAGACTTTTGCCCAACTCCCGGAACTCTCCGGCCTGAAAGTCCATGTGTGCTCACTGGTCGCCCCCGACTCGCCCGCCGGTAAGCCCTGGATGCCAGTGTACATCCACTCCAAGTTGATGATCGTCGACGATGTGTTCACCACTCACGGCTCGGCCAACATCAATACCCGCAGCATGCAGGTCGATAGCGAACTGAATATTGCGCATGAATGGGCGAGTGTGACGCAGGCGATGCGGCGGCGGTTGTGGGAGATGCATACGAATGGATTGGGCGCGCAGGATGATCCGGAGGAAGCGTTCGAAGCTTGGCAGTGGATCATCGACGACAACAAAGACTTTCAGGAAGACAAGGATGTGCCTTGTGCCCCCATCGTTGAGTTCTACTTCGGTAAATCAGACCTGTCGGACCTCGACTGATGCGACGGGTCTTGTTGTTGTCATGCCTGCTGCTGCTCGCCTGCGATACCAGTAATCCTACTTCTACTTCGACCAAGGAAGCGCCCTTGAACCCTTTGACTGAAGCCAAGGCCAATATGGCCTTTACCTGTGTGCACGAGCAGATCCCCACGGCCTCCGCCGAGGCCGATGTGCTGTTCCATTACGCGCGCTGGTTGCAAAAGAACAACCAACTCAAACAGGACAAGACCGTCGATGGAGAGATCGAACGTTTATATCGCATCGCCAGTGAGAACGGCCACTACAAGGCCAATATCAACCTGCAGAACGGTGCGATGCGCGGTACTTTCAAACTCCGTGGTGAAGAGCATTTGCGCATGAGTGAACAACTGATCAACGCGGAAGTGGCAACGGGATATTACTTTGTCGGTATCTTTTTGCAGCACGGCGCAGGCGGGTTGCAGCAAGATCACGAAATGGCCTTGCGTTACTACCGCAAAGCCGCCGATCAGGGCAATGCGCAAGCTCAGGCAGTTGTAGCCGACAAGTTGGCGCCGATTGATATTGCCCCGGATGTTGCGCGGCAGATGCGCCGTTGCGCAGCTGAACAAGGTCACGGTAAATCAGCCGTCGCCCTAGGTGTCCACTTTAAGAACAAAGGAAAGTACCAAGAAGCGCTTGAGGTCTTCCAGATGGGCGTTGTAGCTGGTAGCGACGGTGCTGCCGGCCGGTTGGAAAAAGGCTTCCGTGGCCCTAAGCCAGATAACCGCTTGCTCTACCTCGGCCAACAGGAAGACCTCGAACGCGCCGAACGCTACAAAAAAATCTGGAAAATCCTCTCGGGCTACTCCTACGCCAATCCCAAGGTCCCCGAGATCAACGAAATCCTCCCGCTGCCGCCTGCCCCGTTACCCGCCTGGGACGGCAAACTGCAATGGCTCGAAAAACGCCTGGCCAATGTCCCACCAGAAAAGCCCAGCGAAGCACTGATTCACCAACTGGCCAAGGCCAAAGTCCTCGAACCCGCCACCGGCCGGCCCATGCCCGGCTCCTCGGCCTTCATACCGATCGACTACATCAAACGACCGACCTGCATCAGCGGCCAAGCCTGCACGTATACCGGTTATTGGCTGGCGGAAAGTATCGCCGGTCAATCCTGGTGGCGCCTGGAAAAAGGCGAGCCCCGGCGCTTCGAGAAGGGCGACATCATGCCGACCCTGAACGTCAAGCATCGTCACAGCCGATTCCTGCTCGCCGACCGTGTGACGGTCGAGGAGGAAAATATCGAATGGAGACTGTTCGGTGAGGTCTGAGTATTTATGGAGCTGTTTGATACTCATCGCCTTGACCGGTTGTGGCGCCAACAGTGCCGAGCCTTTGTCGGTGGACTTTGTAAACCCGCTCACCGATATCAACGTTGATCTCGCCTTCACCTGCCAACACGAAACAATTCCGGCGCCGCCCGCTGAGGCCGATGTGCTGTTCCATTACGCGCGCTGGTTGCAAAAGAACAACCAACTCAAGCAGGACAAGATTGTTGATGCGGAGATCGAGCGCTTGTACCGCATCGCCAGTGAGAACGGTCACTACAAGGCCAATATCAATCTGCAGAACGGTGCCATGCGCGGGTATTTCGGACTCCGTGGCGAAGAGCATTTGCGCATGAGTGAGCAACTGATCAACGCGGGAGTGGCAACGGGATATTACTTTGTCGGCATTTTCCTGCAGAACGGTTCGGCGGGACTACAGAAAGATCACGAAATGGCGTTGCGTTACTACCGCAAAGCCGCCGATGAAGGTAATCCGCTAGCTCAAGCCTATGTCGCAGACAAGTTGGCGCCGATCAACATTGCCCCGGACGTTGCCCGGCAAATGCGCCGTTGCGCTGGGGAGCAAGGAAACGGCAAAGCGGCAAGAGCACTAGGTATTAATTTATCGACGAAAGGGCGTTATCAGGAAGCACTCGAAGCATTCCAGCACGGGGCAGCGGCCGGTGACAGCACTTCGACTTCTTTTTTGAGCAAAGGCTTCCGTGGTCCGGAGCCGGATGATCGGATGTACTACCTGGGCCAACAGGAAGACCTCGAACGCGCCGATCGCTACGAAAAAATCTGGAAAATCCTCTCGGGTTACTCCTACGCCAATCCCAAAGTCCCCGAGATCAACGAGATCGTCCCACTGCCGCCTGCCACGTTGCCTGCTTGGGACGGCAAGCTCCAATGGCTCGAAGAACGCCTGGCCAATATCCCACCAGAAAAGCCCAGCGAAGCACTGATTCACCAACTGGCCAAGGCCAAAATCCTCGAACCCGCCACCGGCCGGCCCATGCCAGGCTCCTCGGCCTTTATACAGATCGACTACATCAAACGACCGACCTGCATCAGCGGCCAAGCCTGCACGCATACCGGTTATTGGCTGGCGGTAAGTATCGCCGGTCAATCCTGGTCGCGCCTGGAAAAAGGCGAGCCCCGGCGCTTCGAGAAGGGCGAGATCATGCCGACCCTGAATGTTCAGCATCGTCTTAGCCGCTTCTTGCTCGCCGACCGAATGACCGTCAAAGAGGAAAACATCGAATGGAGATTGTTCGGTGAAGCCTGAGTATTTACTGATCTATATATTGGCCGCGGCCTTGATCGGCTGTGACACTTCCTCAGCCAATCGACCGGAGACGGCCAGTGGTCAAGTGCATTGAATCGAGACAAACCCCGCCTGTCCGGCCGCTCGGCTGATAGCCATGAGGGGGCGCCATTGCGGTCTCAAATCTCAGGCAAAAAAATCCCAGGCAGCTGATGGACGCCCGGGATTTAAAAATGCATAAACCGTGGTGGTGAACGCGGCGCGGATATTACGGAATATTTCGGCCTGTAACAAGATATTTTTATTCACTATCCGGTTACTAATCCTTCTAACCCCTTCAATATCCACATATTTTTAAGGGCGACTACAAGAACCAACGATACTCCCGCGCGCTGATGTCATGCAGAAATGCCAGATGATCCTGACGCTTGTTTTCGCAATAGACGTCCACGAACTCTGCCCCCAAGCCTTCGCGCAGCGATGCATGATTTTGCATGGACTGCACGGCTTCAAGCATTTCCAGCGGAAAATCGATGCCACTGCCGCGGTCTTCGTTGAGCGGTGCAATCGGCTCGCGCTCCCCTTCCAGACCCTGTTCCAGCCCTACCAGAATCGCCGCCAACGCCAGATAAGGGTTGGCATCGGCGCCCGCCAGGCGATGTTCGATGCGCAGGTTTTTGACGTCCGACTCCGGTATACGCAAGCAGGCATCGCGATCCTCGAAGCCCCAACTGGCGCGGGACGCGACGTTCACCGTGCCGCTCAAGCGGCGCATGGCGTTGTGGTTCGGGGCAAAGATCGGCATGCAGTGCGGCAACACGTCCAGGCAACCGGCCACCGCATGGCGCAGCGCCCGCTGGCCGTTCGCCGCCAGCAGGTTGTTGCCGGCCTGGTCATACAGGCTGACATGCACGTGCATGCCGCTGCCGGGGTGCTGCAGGTAGGGTTTGGCCATGAAGCTGGCGCGGTAGTTGTGCTTGAGCGCCACGCCCCGGGTGCTGCGACAGAACAGGGCAGCCCAGTCGGCGGCGCGCAGGCCGTCATCGCAATGGCCGAAGTTGATTTCGAACTGGCCCGGGCCGAGCTCGGCGGTGATCACCGTGGCATCGACGCCTTGGGCTCGCGCGGTCTCGACCATTTCATCGAGCACCGGGGCGAAGCGCGACAGGCGTTCGATGTGCATGTTCGGCTGATCGTCGGCATCGCCACTCAGCTCATCACGGGGAAATTGCGGCAAGCCGTCCTTCAAGCGACTGTCGAACAGGTAGAACTCCAGTTCGAAGGCCACCACCGGGAAAATGCCCTTGCGCTTGAGCCGCTCCAGCACCCGCGCCAGCACTTCGCGGGGTTCGAATTCGATGGGTTTTTCGGTGCCGTCGGAGGTGATCAGCATCTGGCCCAAGGGCTGCTTTTCCCAGCTCACCAACTTCAAGGTGCCAGGCACCAAACGGCGCAGTGCATCCGGGTCACCATCGTTGAAGCAGTAATCGCCGATCCTGAACAGTCCGCCCTGGGTGCCGAGCAGCACGCAGTTCTGCGGCAGCTTCAGGGCACTGCCGGCAGCGACTTTTTCCAGCATCTCGATCGGGTAGCGCTTGCCGTAGAAATGCCCCGGAATGTCCAGGGATATCAGGTCGACGTAACGCACTTCGGGGTTGCAGTGGCGGAAGTTGCGAACCTCGGCCAGCAGTTCAGAGCACACAGCATCCATCGTTTTGGTCCTTGTTGTTATCAGGTGTAAACCCAAAGCACGCGGGTCAGTTGGTCGGACAGGTTGCCGTAGCGGCAGTGCGCATGGCTTGCCAGTTGAAAGCTGTCACCGGGATGCAGGGTCACCGGTTCGTTGTCGTCGAGCCACAGGGTCAGTTGCCCTTCCAGGACATAACCGCCCTGCTCGGAACTGTCCTTCATGTGCCGGTCGCCGCTGCTGGCGCCGGGTTCGAGCTGGCTTTCGAGCATCGAAAAGGACGCGCGCATCTTTGGCGAAACGAGGATGTCGGTGATGCCGTCGGCGTAGTACAGCGTGCGGCGTTCGTCCGGGCGGGTGACCCAGGACAAGGCCATGGGTTTGGGCAGGCTGTAGAAATAGGTGGTCGGCACCCCCAGGGTTTCGCTGATGGCGGTCAGGTCCGCCACGGTCGGGCGCGACAGGCCGCGCTCGACCTGGGATAGAAACCCCACGGAACGACCGATTTTGTCCGCCAGTTCCTTGAGGGTGTATTTCTTGTGCTTGCGCAGGTCCTGGATCAGGATCGCCAGCGCCGAGATTTCTTCTTGCATGTCCATCTAGAGGCTTCCAGAAAAGTGTCGCTTCAAATGCTGTCGCGCAGTCGATACCAGGCCTTGCCGATGGCTTCCAGTGGCGCGGCCAGGTATTTTCCGCCGGGAAAACTGCCGTTGTTCAGGCCCTGGTACAGGGACAATTCGTCGGGCTGGCCGAGTACCGCGTCGGACACCGCCCGCGCCGCGGCGAGTGTCGGCAGCACGCCATGCCCGGAATACCCCTGCATCCAGTACAGATCGCCACGCCGGCCGATATCCGGCGTGCGCTTGAGGGTCAGGTCGATGTGGCCGCCCCAGGCAAACTCCAGATCGACGCCGGTGAGTTGCGGGAACACGCGCTCCAGGAACGGCCGGGTCGCGGCGGCGATGTCCTTGGGCATGCCGCCCAGGTAAGTGCAACCACCGCCGAACAGCAGGCGGTTATCCGGGGTGCGACGGAAATAATCGAGTACGAACTGGTTGTCGGTCACGCACACGTTGCTTGGCAGCAGGGCGGTAGCTTGCTCCTTGGAGAGCGGCGCGGTCGCGACTTGATAGGTCCCGACCGGCAACACGCAACTGGCCAGTTGCGGATCGAGTCGATCGAGGTAAGCGTTGCACGCCAGCACCAGCACATCGGCGCGAATACGACCACGCTCGGTGGTCACCACAAACCCGTCGCCCTCCTCGCCATAGCTCAGCGCCTTGCTTAGCTCATGGATGCGGCCACCGGCCCGTTCGATCGCATCGGCCAGGCCCAGGGCCAGTTTCAGCGGATTCAGATGCCCGCCTTCGGGATCGAACAGGCCGGCCTGATAACGCTCGCTGGCAACCCACCGGGGCAATTCGCTGCGCTCGATAAATTGCAGTTTGTCGTGGCCCCATTTGTGGCTGGCCTCGTGTTGCCATTCGGTCAGCAGGCCTACCCGACGGGGCATTACCGAGGTCCACAGATGACCGGCGCGGTAGTCGCAATCGAACTCATGGCGGCCAGGCAAGTCACGCAGTTCCCGCGCGGCCCAGCGCATGCCGTCCCACAGGCGCCGCGCCCGTTCGTAACCCAGTGCCGCTTCCAGCGGTGGCATGTCGCACGACCAACCAAGAATCGCCTGCCCGCCATTACGCCCGGACGCGGCCCAGGCCACCCGGCTGGCTTCGAGCAAAGTTACGCGCTTGCCGGCCAGCGCCAGGCGCAAAGCCGTGTGCAATCCGCTGAAGCCGGCCCCGATGATCAGCACTTCGGTGTCTTGCTCACCTTCCAGTGCGGCTCGATCGACCAGACGATCGGCGCAGGTATGGGCGTAGTAACTGGCGACATGCCGGGTGGATTGCTGAAACATACGGCCTCGTGAAATTTTGTATTTTTAATTTCATGAAAAAATACACGGTAAATTTCACACAGGCAAATGGCACGCAAAAAAAAACCGGATGCACGCCAGGCATCCGGTTTTTTCTCAATTGAGTCGAAAAACGGTCGGTGACCGATTTTCACCCTCCCTCGCTTACAAACAGTCGCGCACGATTTTGCGCAGGTCGCCTGACTTGGCCCAAGGTGGCCCCTGATAGAGCGAAACCCGGCTGCCGTCCTTGTATTTCACGATATCCAGCACTTCGTCGGCCGTGATCACGCTGGGCGCCGTGATGCGGTATCCATTGGATATCGAAACCTGAGTGGTATTCGATACTTCCTTTTTCCAGGCAGGCAACACACACGCCGCATACTCTTTTGGCGTTTTTTCGCTCTGCTTGCTGACATTTGGCTCGCCCGGTACCAGCGACGCCGGCAACGAACACCCGGCCAGTAATGCCAGCGCGACCCCTCCCATCAACATCCGCATGCTGCTTCCTTTAATTCGAAAAAAGAAAATGTAGCTCGCCATCGTCCCTACAGCCATCCCCAACGATTCGGCGACTTTCATTGATATCACTTTGCCCGGTTAGTTCCTTGCTTTCAGATAAAGCAGGAAAGCGTACTGTCATGTTCACGTTTATTTCCCCGACCAAAGGAAACCCCGCTCAATCAGACGAACATAACATCCGGCCCGGTAAACAGGTCTAGAATTCCTGAATGAGGCATTCAGGAGGTCATTATGTGGCTTAACGAATCGGAACAGGAACTTCGGCGCGATCTGCAGGGGCTTGCGTCAGATTTGCGCTGGTCGGCCGTGGAGCTGTTGCGCATCGAGCAGCAATTGCGCCTGCTTGGCAATGACATCGACGCGCAAGCCGTTCAGAAGCTGTGCGCCTTGTTTCAGGGCGATGAAGCAAAACTGTCCGGCTACGCCGAGGAAGTGAAAGCCAAGGTTATTAGCCGCAATAAGGCTCAATAGCGGGAGCGCTGCCATGAACAGGCCTCTATTTACGCTGGTCGTCGTACTGACCGCGTTGGCAGGCTGCAGCACCAACTCGATCTACCAGGACCAGCCTCTGGTCGCGAAAGTCGACACCGGCATGACCCAGGAGCAAGTCCGTCAAATCGGCGGCCAGCCCCTGACGGTCAGCGACCGTACCGCCGAACCCGGCACGTGCTTTGACTACAGGCTGACTCAGTCCGGCCATCAACAAGCGTTCAATGTCAGCTTCGACGGCCGGGGCATGGTCGACCACAAGAGTTTCATGACCTGCGCGCAATGGAGCAATACGCAGCTTAAGGCCCGGGAGCCCTCCCGCGCCGGTGGAGGTGGTGGCTACTAGCGTCGTAGCATCATGAAAAAGCCCCGGAGAACCGGGGCTTCTGGCCTGATTTCATTTTGTCTGATGGCTGCCCGCAGGCTTGCCAGTACGCGCCCTGTAGCCGGGCAACGAAGCGGCAAACGCCAGTGCTTCTTCTCGACTGGCAAACGAGCCCAGTCGGTCGCCCTGGGTGCACACCCGCCAGGGGCCGTGGTTCACACTGAGTACGTCGTAACCGTTCATGTGCATTTTGTTCAGCATCGGAACACTCATAGTCACCTCCTTTTGGGCAGTGATATCAGGTTGACTTGCTAACCTTACACCCACCCTTGTCCAAAATACCGACCAGCCGTCGCCATGGAAATTCCTTCTTTCGGTTGCACTTTTCGTCGCGTCGGCCGCTCAAATTACCCAGATAGCAGCACAATCGCGGCCCTGGCCCGAATGCTGCATTTGCATGCCTTTTCCATGACAACGGACATCGGGTAATCCATGAAAGTACGCGCAACGATCATCTGCGAGCGAGACAGGCATGTACTGCTGGTACGCAAGCGTGGAGGACGCTGGACGTTGCCCGGCGGCAAGCTTGAACGGGGTGAAAGCGCCGCCGATGCCGCCGTTCGCGAGCTGCTGGAGGAAACCGGCTTGCGGGTCGACGAGTTGGTGTACGTGCTGGAGCTGGAATCGGACGACACCCGACACCACGTATTCGAGGCGTCGGTACTGAACCTTGAGCAACTGCGGCCGCTGAACGAAATCACCGATTGCATCTGGCACCCTCTGGATGCGGTCCACAACCTGAACATCAGCGACACCATGCGCAGTATTGTCGGCACCTTTGTGCGCCGCCTGTAGGCCCTAGCCTTTGGCCAACGCCGTCGCGGCCCTGTCGATCAAGGCCGCCACTTCGGCGGGCATCGAAGCCAATGATGCGTGGCTGGCATGCAAGGTCAGAATCTCCCGGGCGTTGAGCCGCGCCGCCATCCATTGCTGGTTCTGAGGCGCGATCATCCGGTCTGCGGTCGAAACCTGATACCACGATGGCTTGTTCTTCCAGGCCACCGTGCCAATGGTGTCGCCAAAGGTGCTCGCCAGCGGTGCTTTCTGGGTGAGGCCCATGACCAACCCTTCGGTCGCCGGCAGGTCCTGGCAGAAGCTCTCGTGGTAGAGCTCGGGCTTGACCCACAGGTAACCGTCGCTATCCGGGGTCAGGTTTGCCGCTGCCGCAGGCGGGTGCCGTTGCGTGATGCCGCCGGGACTTTCGCCAGCGTCCGGGGCGAACGCGGCGATGTACACCAACCCGACCACGTTCGGCAAATCACCCGCTTCAGTGATGACCGCGCCGCCATAGGAATGCCCCACCAGCAGCACCGGACCGGGCACCTGGGCAACCATCTTGCGCGTGCGCTCGGCATCCTCGGCCAGGGACGTCAGCGGTAACTCGACGGCACGAATGTGCGTGTCACCCCGGCTGAGCAACTTGACGATGACCTTGTTCCAGTGGGCGGCACCGCCCCAGAAACCATGGACCAGCACGATCGTGGGTTTGTCACTCATCACCATGACTCCGTTCGCCGAAGGGGTTGTTCGCCGCTCGCCTCAGCCCTGATCGCCACCGCCCACGGGCATGACCATGCCGGTGATATAGGACGCATCGTCGCTGGCCAGAAACAGAATAGCCCCCGCTTGCTCATCCAGGGTGCCGTAGCGTTTCATCAGACTGCTGTCGAGGGTCTGGTCGACGATCTGCTGGTACCAGAGTTTTTCCTGCTCACTCTGCTCGGCACCGTTGCGGGGTATGCGTCGCGGCGGTGCTTCGGTGCCGCCCGGCGCCGTGGCATTGACCCGCACGCCGCGACCGGCGGTTTCGAACGCCAGACAAGCGGTCAAGGCATTGACCCCACCCTTTGCCGCACCGTAGGGCACACGGTTGAGGCTACGGGTGGCGATGGAGGATACGTTGACGATCGCACCACTGCCCTGCTCCTGCATGAACGGCAGCGCGGCATGGCAACACCACAAGGTCGGGAACAGTGAACGACGAACCTCGGCCTCGATCTGCGACGCTTCATAGTGCTCGAACGGCTTGGCCCAGATCGTCCCGCCGACGTTATTGACCAGCACATCGAGGCGACCGAAGCGCTCGACAGCGGTTTGCATCACCCGACTGCATTCCTCGTATTGTTCAAGGTCGGCGGTCAGGGCCAGTACCTGGGTGGTTGACGCCAACTGCTGCTGGGCTTCGAACACCAGGTCGGAGCGATCCACCAGGATCAGCTTCGCCCCTTCGGCGGCCATGCGCTCGGCCACCCGCCGCCCGATGCCTTGGGCGGCGCCGGTGATCAGGGCGACTTTTTCGTGGAATCTGTTCATGTGTACCTCATCGGTCAATGACGATGTATCGGTCGAAACACAAGCCCGCTCCCACATTGGGTCTTTACCGACACCGGGAGTTCGTGTGCGACTCACGCCGCGCTGGCAGCAAACTTTTCGTAGTAGAAGTTGGCCGGCGCGATGCCCTGTTCGCGAATGAACTGGCTGACCGCCTCGACCATCGGCGGCGGGCCGCACAGGTAGACGTCGACGTCGCCATCGTTCAGGTGCTTCGGCTCGATGTGCTGGGTCACATAGCCCTTGAGCGGGTGTTGGCTCTCGGGGCTGGCGACGCAGGCGCTGAAGGTGAAGTTGGGGATGCGCGCGGCAAAGGCTTCGAGGCGGTCGATTTCCACCAGGTCGAAATCGTGGGTCACGCCGTAGATCAAATGCAGCGGGTGATCGCTGCCCTGCTCGGCGATCTTTTCCAGCATCGCGGTGAACGGCGCCAGCCCGGTGCCACCGGCCAGCAACAACAGCGGCCGACGGATGTCGCGCAGGTAGAAGCTGCCCAAGGGACCGGCCAGGCTCATGCAGTCGCCGGCCTTGGCCATGCCGGTCAGGAAGCTGCTCATCAGGCCGCCGGGCACGTTGCGAATCAGGAAGCTGACCTCGCCATCGCGCTGCAACGAGCTGAACGAATAGGCACGAGTCTGCTCGCTACCAGGAATCCCCAGGTTCACATATTGCCCTGGCAGGAACGCCAGCTTGCTCAGGGCTTCGCCCTTGATCGACAGCGCGATGGTGCTGTCGGACAGCTGGCGCACGGCGCTGATGGTGGCGTCGTAGCTGGCCTGACGGGTGCGGCAGACCTCGGAGGACGTCGGCACCCGCACCACGCAATCGCTCTGCGCACGCATCTGGCAAGTCAGGACAAAACCCTGCGCGGCCTCTTCCGGGCTGAGGGCGTCTTCGATGTACTCCTCGCCCAGATCGTATTGACCGGCTTCGGCAAAACACTTGCAGGTGCCGCAAGCGCCGTCGCGGCAGTCCAGCGGGATGTTGATGCCCTGGCGGTACGCGGCATCGGCCACGGTTTCGCCGACGTTGGCGTCGATGAACCGGGTGACGCCGTCTTCAAAGTTGAACGCAATGGAATGGGTCATGACGGCAGTCTCACAAGTGATAAACATCGATGACCTGGCGAACGTAGTCGTTCTTCAGGATCACTTTCTTGGCCAAGATCCGCGGGTTCTCACCGCGCACATCGAGGGTGTAGAAACTGCTGCCGAAATAGCTGTCGACGGTCTTGTAGCGAAAACTCAAGGTGTGCCAGTTGAAGCGCACCTTGCACACGCCGTCGGCCTGTTCGAGCAGCTCGATGTTGCTGATGTTGTGGGAGGTGCGGGTGTCCGGCACGCTGGCGCTGGAGCGCTCGGTCTTGATGCGGAAGATGCGGTCTTCCAGGCCGGTGCGGTTGCCGTACCAGATCAGCGAGATTTCCCGCTGCGGATCTTCGGTCAATTCATCGTTGTCGTCCCAGGACGGCATCCAGTACGTCGCGTCGGGGGCGTACAGTTCCAGCCATTCGTCCCACTGACGATCATCGAGGTAGCGCGCTTCGCGATAGAGGAAATCGCGCACCGCTTCATAGGAAATACTCATTGCACGTCCTCCACGGCGATCAGCTTCGACTGCTCGGCCGCCAGGGCCTTGAGCATGGTCTGCTGCCAGTATTTGTGTTGCAGCACGAACAGACCCTCGTCTTCGGTGCGCACGCCACTGAGCAGCGGATGCAGGTCAATCTCTTTCGCGGCCTCGTCAGCGCCTT
Organism: Pseudomonas monachiensis; assembly: GCF_047345015.1. Taxonomy (NCBI): domain Bacteria; kingdom Pseudomonadati; phylum Pseudomonadota; class Gammaproteobacteria; order Pseudomonadales; family Pseudomonadaceae; genus Pseudomonas; species Pseudomonas monachiensis. Next base: position 2,228,825 of record NZ_CP178857.1, on the reverse strand, counting down.
CGATCCAGTGCTCGGCACCCCGGGACATGTCATTCCAGGTGGTGACGCTGCCCTGGTAGCTGGTCTGGCAGGAGCGGAATTCCTCCAGGTCGTCTGGCGTGGCCATGCCGCTGACGTTGAAGAAATCTTCGTACTGGCGAATCCGGCTGGAACGGGCGTGGTCGCTCTCGCCTTTGGGGGCGATGCAGTAGATGGTGATTTCCGTGCGGTTGACCGAGATCGGCCGGGCGATGCGGATCTGCGAGCTGAACTGGTCCATCAGGTATACGTTCGGGTACAGGCACAGGTTGCGCGAATTCTCGATCATCCAGTCGGCGCGGGCCTTGCCGAAGTCTTGCGCCAGTTCATCGCGGCGCTCGTACAGCGGACGGTCTTCGGGGTTGGCCCAACGGGTCCAGAGCAGCATGTGGCCCTTGTCGAAGGAATAGAAACCACCGCCCTGCTTGGCCCAGCTGCCGGCGCTCATGGTCGGATTGCTGTCGCCGGCCTCGCGCTGCTTGCGCTGGTTCTGGGTGGCCGCGTAGTTCCAGTGCACGGAGCTGACGTGGTAGCCGTCGGCGCCATTCTCGGCGGTGAGCTTCCAGTTGCCTTCGTAGATGTAGCTGGAGGAACCGCGCAGCACTTCCAGGCCATCGGCGGACTGGTCGACGATCATGTCGATGATCTTCGCCGATTCGCCCAGGTGCTCGACCAGCGGCAAAACATCAGCCTTGAGACTGCCAAACAGGAAACCGCGATAGGACTCGAAACGCGCGACGCGGGTCAGGTCGTGGGAGCCTTCGCAGTTGAAGCTCGACGGGTAACCGGCGTTGGCCGGATCCTTGACCTTGAGCAGCTTGCCGGAGTTGTTGAAGGTCCAGCCGTGGAACGGGCAGGTGTAGGAGCTCTTGTTGCCGGACTTGTGCCGGCACAAGGTCGCGCCACGGTGGCTGCAGGCGTTGATGAAAGCGTTGAGCACACCGTCCTTGTTGCGCGCGATGAAGACCGACTGGCGCCCCATGGTGGTGGTGTAGAAGTCGTTGATGTTGGGGATCTGGCTTTCGTGGGCCAGGTACAGCCAGTTGCCCTCGAAGATGTGTTCCATCTCCAGATCGAACAACCGGGGATCGGTGAACATCTCGCGTTTGCAGCGATAGAGGCCCTGCTCGGGATCGTCTTCAAGCAGGGAATGCACGTATTCGGGTCGCAGGGTCATGGCCGCCGCCTCCATTGTTATTGTTCAGGCAGGGGTCATGCTAGGACGGGGAGGCAGGCTGGAATATCCGCGGGGTGCAGACCTTTATCCGTTTTGTGCAGATAAGCCCGTAGGAGCTACCCAAGGCTGCGATCCGTTGATCTTGTCTTAAAAAACAAAATCAAAAGATCGCAGCCTTCGGCAGCTCCTACAGGGAATATTGATTCAGTGACGACGCTTGAGGGTATCGGACGGCAACTCGCCGAACTGCCTGCGGTAGCTGTCGGAGAACCGCCCCAAGTGCAGGAAGCCGTAGTCCATCGCCACTTCGGTGACGTTGCGCACGTTGCAGGTCGGGTCGCTCAGGCAGGCGTTGATGCGTTCCAGGCGTTTCTGGCGCAGGTAGTTTTTCGGCGTAAGGCCGGCATTGCGCTCGAACAGGCCATACAGTGAGCGCAGGCTCATGTGCGCCTGGCGCGCCAGCTCTTCGCTGTCGATGTCCTGCTTGAGGTTATTGGCGATGTAATCGGCAATCGCTTCGAACGTGGCCGTCTGCGAGCCCAGTTCGAGGCGGCAGACATTGGTTTTCATCAGGCTGAGCATCTTGCTGACGATGATCTGCGTGTAATGCTCCTGCACCCTGGGGATCTGCTCGGTGGACTCGGCCTCTTGGCAAATCATCCCCAACAGGTTGACGAAACCTTCCAGTTCATTGAGCTGATAACGGTTTTCCAGAAACCGCACACCCTGCCCCGGATAGCGCCAGCGCTGCTCATCGCAGACCGATTCAAACAAACGGGTCGGGACCTTGAGGATGAATTTTTCGCAATCGTCGGAGTACGTCAGGTCCACCGGATCGTCGGGGTTGATCAGCAGCAACTCGCCGGGGGCGAAGTAATGCTCCTGGCCGTGGCCGCGCCACAGGCAATTGCCGCGCAGCAGCACTTGCAGGTGATAAATGCTGTCCAGCGCACCGGACGTCACGCGCACACTGGCGCCGTAGCTGATGCGGCACAGGTCGAGGCTGGCGAACTTTCGATGGTCGAGACTGGCCAGTGGCTGGCCCGCACGGGGCATGAGGATGCAATGGTTGCCGACGTGCTGATTGACGTAGCCCGACACCGCGTAAGGGTCGGCATGGTCGAACACCCGGCTACGCTGACTCAACAGTTGCGCTTGCATCATCAGGTCACTCTCGTTGTTGTTATAGGTTGCGTCGGATCATTCCAGAACAGTGCTCGCATCGATGTGTTATCGCAAGACCTTGTGGGAGCGAGCTTGCTCGCGATGACGGAGTGCCAGTCAACATGGATGTTGAATGTTAAACCGCTATCGCGAGCAAGCTCGCTCCCACAGTGTGGTGATCCCACAGGGTCGTGCGATCAGTCTTCCAGTGCGCGAACTCGCTCGTGGCGCTGCTGTTCTTCAGGCTGGGCCGAGGACTGCAGGGTGAAATCGAATTCGATTTCGGCAAAGCGTCCGCTCACACCGTGGGCCGCCGCACGCTGCTGATCATCGCTGAAGGTGATCTTGGCGATCAGCTCATCACGGGTGGCGTAGGCGAAATCGTCATGCAGGTACTTCTCGCCATCCAGGTTGATCTGGGTGGTCAGGTGGCGATGATCCGGCGCGGAAATGAAGAAGTGTACGTGCGCCGGGCGCTGGCCATGACGGCCCAGTTGATCGAGCAGTTGCTGGGTCGGACCGTCCGGTGGGCAGCCGTAGCCCGACGGCACGATGCTGCGAAAACGATAGCGGCCTTCGGCGTCGGTAACGATGCGGCGACGCAGGTTGAATTCCGACTGCGTGGTATCGAAGTACGAGTAGGTACCGCCTGTGTTGGCGTGCCAGACGTCTACCACGGCGCCGGCCAAAGGTTCGCCAGCGGTGTTGAATACGCGGCCTTGCATGAACAGGGTCACACCCGGATCGACGCCGTCATCCAGACGTGCTTCGCCTTCCGACAGCGGCGCGCCCGCCACGTACAGTGGACCTTCGATGGTACGCGGCGTGCCGCCGGACTTGCCGGCCTGCTCGTCTTCGGCGTCCATCAGCAGGTCGAGGTAGTGCTCCAGACCGAGACCGGCCACCACCAGCCCGGCTTCCTGGCGCGCGCCCAGCACGTTGAGGTAGTTGACGGCTTTCCAGAACTCTTCCGGGGTCACCGCCAGGTCTTCGATGATGTTCACCGAATCACGCAGGATGCGGTAGACCAGTGCCTTGGTCCGTGGGTCGCCGGCGTCGTTGAGCAGGCCGCTGGCCTCTTCGAGAAATTTCTGGACTTCGGCAGTGTGGGAAATCTTGACGTTCATTCTGGGTTCCTCATCTTGTAATTATTAGCGTAGCGCGCTGAACAGGCTGGGCTCAGCGGTCATCGTCACGGATGGAAGAAGGATGCCGGCACATCGCATCGATCTCGATGGCCATGTACGGAAACAGTGGCAATTGCATCAGCAGGTCATGCAGTTCCTGAACGCTGTCGACATCGAACACGCTGTAGTTGGCGTAGTGCCCGGCGATGCGCCACAGGTGGCGCCACTTGCCCTGCTCTTGCAGACGCTGGGCCAGGGCTTTTTCGTCAGCCTTGAGTTTGGTTGCCGCTTCGGGATTCATGTCGACCGGCAGGTTCACGGTCATTTTTACGTGGAACAGCATAATGCTCTCCTCAGGCTTGATGAATGGTCTTGTCGCGGCGGAAGAACGCCAGGCGCTCTTCATCCAGGCTCAGGCCCAGACCCGGGGTGTTCGGCACGTGCAGTTCAAAATCGCGATACACCAGCGGTTCGCTGAGAATGTCTTCGGTCAGCAACAGCGGGCCGAACAGTTCGGTGTCCCACGCCAGTTTGTTCAGGGTGACGAAGGCATGGGCCGAGGCCATGGTGCCCAGGCCGCCTTCAAGCATGGTGCCACCGTACAGGGCGATGCCGGCCGCTTCGGCGATCGAGGCGGTGCGCAATACGGCACGGGGGCCACCATTCTTGGCGATCTTCAGGGCGAACACCGAAGCCGCGCCTTCGCGGGCCAGATTGAACGCATCTTCCACGCATTCGATGGATTCGTCGGCCATGATCGGCGCCGGGCTCATGGCGTTGAGGCGAGCCATGCCGGCGCGGTTGTTGCGCGAGATCGGTTGTTCGATCAGGTCGATGCCGTTGGTGCCGAGAATCCGGCAGGCCCGCAGCGCGACCGCTTCGTCCCAGGCCTGATTGACGTCAACCCGCACACTGGCGCGGTCACCCAAGGCTTTCTTGATGGCGATGACGTGGGCCAGGTCGCGGTTGACCTCACCGGCACCGATCTTCAGTTTGAAGATGCGGTGGCGACGCAGGTCGAGCATTTTTTCCGCTTCGGCGATGTCTTTTTCGGTGTCGCCGCTGGCCAGGGTCCAGGCCACCGGCAGTGCATCGCGAACACGGCCGCCGAGCAATTCGCTGACCGGCAGACCGAGGCGTTTGCCCAAGGCATCGAGCAGTGCGGTTTCGATACCGGATTTGGCGAAGGTGTTGCCGCGAATGCTGCGCTCCAGGCGCAACATGGCCGCGTTGACGTTGTTGCTGTCCTGGCCGATCAACAGCGGTGCGAAATGCGTGTCGATGTTGGTCTTGATGCTGTCCGGGCTTTCATTGCCGTAGGCCAGGCCACCGATGGTGGTGGATTCGCCGATGCCTTCGATGCCGTCGGCGCAACGCACGCGGATGATCACCAGGGTCTGGTTCTGCATGGTGTGCATCGCCAGCTTGTGCGGGCGGATGGTTGGCAGATCGACGATGATCGTCTCGATCGACTCAATGGCTGTTGCAAGCATTTCGATACCCGTCAGGTTCTTGAAGTTCTGGAATCGATTCTCGTACGGCTTTTTTCCTGAAGCCAATATAGAATTGGTCTGACTTGATACCTTAAAGGTATGCAACTGATTGACTGGAGGCTCCATGGAACTGCGGCACCTGCGTTACTTCCAGGTATTGGCTCAAACCCTCAACTTCACCCGCGCGGCCGAGTTGCTGCACATCGCCCAGCCGCCCTTGAGCCGGCAGATCCAGCAGCTGGAGGACGAATTGGGGGTGATGCTGCTCGAGCGCGGCCGGCCGCTGAAGCTGACCGACGCCGGGCGGTTTTTCCATGAACACTCCACCGCCCTGCTCGAACAACTGAACAAGGTCTGCGACAACACACGCCGCATCGGGCTGGGTGAGAAAACCTGGCTGGGTATCGGTTTTGCGCCGTCGACACTGTACGGCGTGCTGCCGGAACTGATCCGGCGGTTACGCAGTGGAGAACCGCTGGAACTGGAGCTGGGGCTTTCGGAAATGACCACCCTGCAACAGGTGCAGGCGTTGAAGGCCGGGCGCATCGACATCGGTTTCGGCCGGATCCGTATCGACGACCCGGCCATCATCCAGACCGTGCTCACCGAGGACCGCCTGGTCGCCGCCCTGCCCGCCGGTCATCCATTACTTGCAGGGCCCATCAGCCTGCGGGATCTGGCCAGGGAACCCTTTGTGCTGTACCCCGGCAATCCACGGCCGAGTTACGCCGACCATGTGATTGCCCTGTTCGAATCCTACGGCGTGAGCATCCACGTCGCGCAATGGACCAACGAACTGCAAACGGCGATCGGGCTGGTGGGGGCAGGAATCGGGGTCACGCTGGTACCGGCCTCGGTGCAGTTGCTGCACCGCGACGACATCGGCTTCACCCCGCTGCTGGAGGACAACGCCACTTCGCCGATCATTCTCAGCCGACGGGTGGGCGATGTCTCGCCGGGGTTGAACCATTGTTTGCGGATGATTGATGAGCTGTTGCCGCGAGGCTGACAACAATCAGCCGGCAAACGCCCGGCGCCCCGCCTTCATCTCGGTACGCAATTCGCCGACAAAGTCAGAAATGGCGCGCACGCTGGTCAGCTCCGCCGTCGACACGCCGCTGATCAACAGCTCCACTCGCTTGGTGACGGGGTCGCAGACTTCGATGCGCAGCAGTCCGAGATTCTCCGTGCACTCGCACGACAGCGGCTCAAAACCGGACTCTACGATGTTGCAAAGCACTGAAATCGGAAGCATGGCCGGTCCCTCGGGCGACAGTCAATTCGATTGGAGCCGTTTCAGCATAGTTACACTTTGCCGATTTTGCGCCAGTAAATTGCCGTCAATTTTGTTATACCCCTCGCATTTCCGGCCTTTCAGTGGGAATTCCCCCCCCAGATCCAGTTCCAGAACCCCGGCAATTCGACCGGCTGCGAACCGTCGCGCACGGTTCGTGCCATGGCCGCCCGCTGTAGCGCGGCCTGATCGTCGTAAAACGGCTTGTCGGCGGTTTTCACCCCGGTCTCCCGGGCGCTGTCGAGCAGAATCTGCAGGTACTCACGGGTATGCCGGGCGGTATAGCGGTTGAGGTCGTGGAAGGTCACCACCACCGGAATCACGCCATCGACCACCGGCAATTCACCGCGGGCAATGCGTTCGCGAACTTCGGACATCGAACGCAGCATGTGCGACCGGCGCCGGGGGCTGGCATTGAAGCCCCAGATCTTGCCGTCATTGGCGCTCAAATCTGTCAGCAGTACATGCAGGCCATGCTGCTGATAAGCGGCGAAGGTACGCTTGTCGTAGTTCCAGAATGGCGGGCGCAGCAGGGTTGGCCGGGCGCCGGTAATCGCGGCGATGTCGGCGCTGCCATCGGTGAGGGCCTGCTCCAACGCTGGCGGGTCAAGGGAGCGATGATTGGTGTGCCAGGGTGTCGCCGTGTGAAAGCCCAGGATATGACCTTCGGCATGTTCACGACGCATGATGTCCCGGCCCAATTCGCTGCCACCGGCTCGCGGAGCGCGGGTTTGCACGAAGAACACGGCCTTGATGTCCGGCTGCAGCGGATTTCGCGCCAGGCTCTCCAATACCGTGACGGTCGGGTTCCACCAGCTCGATGCACTGGGACCGTCATCGAAGGTCAGCAGAAACCGGATGGGGGGTTGCGCCTGCAAACGCTGTTCGGTCCGGGGAGTCATTTCGATCGGTGCGGCGATACAGCCCAGCAGACCCACTGCCAGGGCACACACCGTTAAACACTTGAACAATGGTTTCATCTTTTGCCTTGGGCCAGACCATCACGGTCGATACTTCAAAGGGCAAGGATCCTTCGATCGCTCATCCGTCGTCGGCCCGCATCGAGACGACGGGTCGAGGTTGGATAGGGTACACAGGGTTTGGTTCCGGTGCTTGCCAGGCCCGTTTCGTCACGAGCTACTAAACTCAAAGCTTCGGTCGGAGCGTCTTAACCGGAGTGTCAGGCCATGTGCGGACGACTGTCGCAATACCGTGGAATCCACGACTTCGTAGCGGTGCTGAGCATCCCCGACGCGCTGATCAATCACGTCGGCAACGACCCCCTGGGGCACTATAACGCCGCCCCCACCACGCAACTCGCCCTGCTGCACCTGGAGAACGAGCGGCTGCACGCTGACGCCGTGCGTTGGGGTTGGCGACCGCACTGGGCAACGGATCGCACGGAGCCGGTCAATGCCCGGGTCGAGAAAGTCGCCCACGGCCCGTACTTCCGGGCGATCTGGCCCCATCGCGCGATCTGCCCGATTGATAACTGGTTCGAATGGGTCGACGCCGGCGACGGCAACAAACAACCGTGGTTGATTCGACGACGCAATCGCGCCCCGGCTTTCTGCGCGGCCATCGGCCAGTACCCCATCGGCGGAGCGCCTCACAGGGAGCACGACGGTTTCGTCATCCTGACGGCCGACAGCGCAGGCGGCCTGCTTGACGTGCATGACCGCCGACCGGTGGTGTTCTCGCCCGAGCTGGCGCGGGAATGGCTGGACCCTGCCACGCCCAAGGAACGAGCCGAGGAAATGGCGTTATCCCAGGGCGAGGTCAGTGATGTGTTCGAGTGGTACAAGGTTGACAGGGCCGTTGGCAATGTCAGGAACCAGGGCGCCGCGCTGATCAAGGAAGTTCCATGAACCTGTCAATAACGACAAAGCCCCGCTCAAAGGCGGGGCTTCGTTGTATTCCCGTGCCGGTCAGAACTTGCGATCAGGCTCTGACAGTTCCTTACCGTCGTCAGGATGCTTCCAGTCCGGTATCGAACGCTTCTGTTGCTCAATCTCTTCTTCCGTGGGTTCGTCCTCGTCTTCTTCCAGGTCCGGTTGCTTGGGTTCATTGGCCATGTTCACCTCTCTTCCTGAAGGGATCGGTCATCAACTTAAGCTTAGATCAGTTCCCCTGCCCCGCTCAAAGCCACCAGCGCAGCAAAAAGAAGAAGCCCATGCTCAACAGCATGCTGAGCAACGTATTACGGGTGTAGAGCACCAGGACGACAGCCACCAGCGAACTGATCAGATAGGGATTGTCCCAGTGCAGATTCAGCTGTTTTTCCGGCATGAACACAATCGGCCCGCAGATGGCGGTCAACATGCCCGGTACGGCAAACCCCAGGAACTGCCGGGCATTGCTACTCAAGCGTAGCGGCAGTCGCGGTTCCAGAAAAACATAGCGGTTGAGGAACACCAACACGCCCATTCCGATAATCACTGCCCAGACCATCATATGCGGCCACCGTAGAATTTATTGCAGACAAACCCGGCGGTCATGCCCGCCAGTCCCGACAGCACCAGCGCCGAGCCCCATTGCCAGTAGCTGAACAGTACCGAACAGAACAGCGACACCGCCACACACACCACGGTCGGCACATTGCGCACCACCGGGGTGATCAGGGCGATGAAGGTCGCCGCGATGGAGAAGTCCAGGCCCAGGTGTTCAAGGCCGGGAATACTGCTGCCAAGCACAATGCCCGCCAGGGTGAACAGGTTCCAGGCGATGTAGAACGTCAGGCCCACACCCAGGGCGTACCAGCGGTTGAACTGCTGTTTGTCGTGCTGGCTGGTCAGGGCGAACAACTCATCGGTGAGCAAGAACCCCAGGCCCGCGCGCCAGCGCCCCGGCAAGGGCGAAATGACCGAGCGCATGCTCATTCCGTAGAGCAAATGCTGCGAAGTCAGCAGCAACGTGGTCAGCAGGATCGAAAAGATCCCGGCCCCGCCCTTGAGCATGCCGATGGCCACCAGTTGCGCCGCACCGGCAAACACAATGCTCGACAGGCCCTGGCCTTGCAGGGGCGTGAGATTGGCTTCGATGGCCATGGAACCGGCCAGCAAACCCCAGGGCGCGGTGGCCAGGGACAACGGCATGATCGCCGCTGCGCCACGCAAAAAGGCACTGCGCGGCATGATTGAGTTGGACATAACATTCTACAGACAGGGAAAGACCCCGGACTGTGCCAGCAGTCGCTGGCGAAGGCTTGAACAATCTTGCTCACTGATACGCGGCGTGCCATTCATCGGCTGCCCGCTTGATTCGCCAAAGTGCTAGCAACATGATGGCCCTGCATTTTCCTCGAGGCAGGCCCTTCATGAGTTCAGTGGAAACCGACAGCGACGTTTATAAAACCCTGCTGGAGTCAACCCGGGCGATTCCCTGGCGCATCGACTGGAAAACCATGACGTTCAGCTACATCGGGCCACAGATCGAAGAGCTGCTGGGCTGGAAGCAGCACAGCTGGGCCTCGGTCAATGACTGGGTCGAGCGCATGCACCCGGATGACCGCGACTACGTGATGGACTTCTGTGTCTCGCAGTCGCGCGCCGGTATCGATCACGAGGCCGACTATCGCGCACTCACCGAAAGCGGCGAGTACGTCTGGATCCGCGATGTGGTGCATGTGGTGCGCAAGGACGGCGAAGTCGAGGCGCTGGTGGGTTTCATGTTCGATATCAGCGAGCGCAAGAAAACCGAAGAGCACCTGATCCGCCTGCAAAAGCAGCTTGAGGAGTACTCCTTCCAGGACGGCCTGACCGGCATCGCCAACCGGCGCATGTTCGACACAGTGCTCGAGCGCGAGTGGAACACGGCCCAGCGCACCGGCTTGCCGTTGTCGGTGATCGTGCTGGATATCGACTACTTCAAGCAGTACAACGACCATTACGGCCACATCAAGGGCGACGAATGCCTGCGCCGCGTCGCGCAAACCTTGTCCCTGGCGGCCAACCGGCCACGGGACTTCATCGCGCGGATCGGCGGTGAAGAATTTGTCTGGCTGCTGCCGGAAACCGATGCCGAGTCTGCGCGGCTGGTGGCGCACAAATGCCTGCACCTGATTCGCCAGCAACAGATCCCCCATGAATTCTCGAACGTGTCGAAGCTGCTGAGTATCAGCCTCGGCGTCGGCACCACCCTGGCGTCGATGCATGCGACGGCCCTGGAATTCGTCGAACAGGTCGATCATCTGCTCTACAAGGCCAAGCACAATGGCCGGATGCGCGCCGAGTACGCTGACTTTCGTGATTGACAAATGGCGCTCCGGCTTTTAAAACTGAGCGCCTCACTCAGGGTGTAAGCAAGTATGTCCGCAACCTTCAATCTCGACTCTTCCGTCATTGGCTTGATTGCCAAGGCGCAAGGTTGCGTTGCGCACGCCCTCAAATCGAAGAAACAGTCGCTCATGTGACCGGGGCGCGCTGTCCCGTCAGATGAGCTGACAGGACATTGAGCGCGACGGACCACCCTCCCCTTGCTTACTCTCCTTCCATGCCCCTGACGGTGACGAAATCGGTCAACCATCAGGAGAAAGTGCATGTCAGCGTTTCAAGGTATCTGGGTTCCACTGGTCACCCCCTTCCACAACGGCGCCATCGATTTCGTCGGCTTGCGCCGGCTGGTCAGCCATCTGCTGGAAAAAGGCGTCGACGGCCTCATCGTTTGCGGCACCACCGGCGAACCGGCGGCGATGGGCAAGCATGAGCAACTGGCGGTGCTCGATGCGGTGCTGGAGCTGGTGCCGGCGCAACGGGTGGTCATGGGCCTGGCCGGTAACAACCTGACCGAAATGTTGCAGTTCCAGAGCGAGATCCTCAAGCGCCCGGTGGCTGGCCTGCTGGTGCCGGCGCCGTATTACATCCGCCCCTCCCAGGCCGGCCTCGAGGCGTTTTTCCGCACGGTCGCCGATGCCTCCAGCGTTGCGCTGATCCTTTACGACATCCCTTACCGTACCGGCGTGGCCTTCGAACAGGCGACCCTGCTCAACATCGTCGCCCACGAACGGATCGTCGCCATCAAGGATTGCGGCGGCAATTTTTCGAACACCCTCGCCCTGCTCAATAGCGGCCTTGTCGACGTGCTGTGCGGCGAAGACAACCAGATCTTCAACGCCCTGTGCCTGGGCGCCAAAGGCGCGATTGCCGCGTCGGCGCATGTCCATCCGGAACTGTTCGTGCAGTTGTACCGGCAGATCCGCGACAACCAATTGGCTGAGGGCCGCGCCACGTTTTTCCGTTTGCTGGCGCTGATCAATAGCCTGTTCCTGGAGCCCAACCCGGCCCCGGTGAAAACCGCGCTGGCCCTGCAAGGCTTGATCGGAGACGAACTGCGCGCGCCCATGCAACGCAGCAGTGAATCGATGACCGAGCATTTGAAGGACGTGCTCTGGGCATTGGATCGCGACCATCGATAGAGCGCCGGCCTGCGGCCCGAGTACCATGGAGCGATTCGTTCAGCCTTCAGGGGCACCGACATGCTGTACCGAATCGCCGCCGATGGGCTGATGCTGTTCCACTTGCTGTTCATTGTGTTCGTGTTGTTCGGCGGGTTGCTGGTGCTCAAATGGCGCCACCTGATCTGGTGGCATCCGCCCGCTGCGTTGTGGGGTATGGCGGTGGAATTCTTCCACCTGCCCTGCCCGCTGACCGACTGGGAAAACCACATGCGCCATGAAGCCGGGCAAACCGGCTATGGCGGTGGGTTCGTCGAGCATTACATTTGGCCGATGATTTACCCGGCGGGACTGACCCCCGACATTCAGTTGGGATTGGGCGCCGTGGTGTTGCTGATCAATGTGCTGGTCTATCTTCGATTGATCAAGCGATGGGCTGCCTGAATCTTCAACCACCCGACGGTCGCGTCCTGGGCTGGTGGCTGGTCCAGGGAACGGACCGGTTAGACTGGCGCCCGCCCCTCAGTTGGCAATCACGCTCATGTTGCGCCCACTGGCCTTGGCCACATATAGCGCCTTGTCTGCCGCACCGATCAGCTCTTCGGGGCGGATCTGGGACGCGGCATTGCTGGCACACACGCCGACGCTGACGGTTACGCTGCCTTCCGGGCTGTCACTGTGGGCAATGTCGGCCTGCAGTACCGCGCGGCGGATTTTCTCCGCCACCAGAAATGCCCCCACGTAGTCGGTGCCGGGCAGCACCACGGCAAACTCTTCGCCACCATAGCGGGCGGCCAGGTCACCGGGGCGCTTGATGTTTTCCGTGATGATCGCACTGACCTTGCGCAGACACTCATCACCGACCAGGTGGCCGTAGCGGTCGTTGAAGGGTTTGAAATGATCGACATCAATCATCAGCAAAGCCAATTCGGACTGGTTGCGTCGGGCACGGCCCATTTCGGCATCGATGAAAGCGTCGAGCTGACGACGGTTGGCCAGCCCCGTCAGTGCGTCCTTGAGGGCCAGGCCTTCGAGGTTGCGATTGACCTCCAGCAGCTTGTCCTGGGTGTCCAGCAACTCGACCTGCACCAGGTTCTGCTGCCTCATCAGCTTGATCAGGCGAAACCCCAGTACCCCGATAAAACCCAGCAACAGCGTGACGATGCCGGTGCTGAGCAGCGTCTCCTTGCGCCAGCTGCCGAGCACTTCATCCTTGTTCAACGCGGTAAAAACGATCAGCGGATAACCCTCGACCCGGCGATACCCTATTACCCGCTCGACACCGTCGATGATCGACTTGATCGTGGCCGTACCCGCGTCGCCCTTTGGCAACAACTGGGTGAACAACGGACTTTTGGCGAGGCTGGTGCCGATGTCCGCCTCCTTGAAGGGTCGGCGAATGACAACGCTGGCATTGTCGGCGATCAGGTTGATCACGCCGTTACTGCCCATGTCGATGCTGTCGTAGAGCTGCAGGAAATGGCTGAGGTAGATTGACGCCAGCGCCACCCCGGCAAAGCTGCCGTCGGGATGATTGACCCGGCGCGAAACCGTCACGATCCATTCACCGCTCGAACGGCTCTTGATCGACGGCCCGATGTGCGGCCCCCGGCTGGGGTTATCGCGATGGAAGATGAAGTATTCGCGGTCGGAATTGTTGACACCGGTCTGGCCGGCGCCATTGGAATTGGCGACCCACTGCCCATTTTCGTCGAAAACAAAGACACCATGGAGTTGGCTCAACTCACTGCGCTGGGCGTTGAGCAATAGCGGCAGCCGGGATTTATCCACGCCGTCGTGTTCCAGACGATCGACCAGGGTGAACAGCAGCGTGTCGGCCTGCTTGATCGTGGCCTGCGCTTGCGATGCCAGGGTCTGCGCAAGGTTGGACATCGCCACTTCCTTGTCATGCAGGCGGTACTGGCGAGAGCTCCAGGCTTCCCAGATCACGATAACCACCATCGACAGGCACACCGCCACCAGCAGGATCACCGCCGAGCGGACCTTGAGACGGGGCACGACTGGCCGGAGCATTTCAATATGATCGTGGATCGATGGTTGTCCCATGTTGCTCCCTGAGGGTCTATGACGGACGAGCCTTCCTGATCGCCGCGTTTGCTTACTATGCCTGATCCAGGCTCGCCATGATGTTAGCCCCTGGCCGGCTTTACCGCCTCCAGCCATGCCGGATCCAGGCGCGTCTGTTCGGTATCGATACCCAGCGCCTGCATTCGTTCCCTGTGCTGATCCATTTCGCGGAGCAACTGGCCATGGTCGCTGGAGTTGCCATCGAGCTGATGCATCTGGTTCAACCCCAAATGGTAGAAACGCAACAGCTTCATCGCCACCGGATCACCCTTTTCCACGGCCGCCGTTACATGATGCATGACATTGGTAACGCTCATCAGGCTGCGCTTGAGTTGCCAACTGTAGACCGCCGGCGCCATCCACTCCTGGCGCCAGAACACTTTGCGCATCAACGCCGCCATTGCCAGCACCGCAACAAACACGCCACCAATGTTGAAGCGCAGGTTGTCGCCCCCCGGCGTGCCGAACAGGGCCACCGCCGCCGTGGACAGCACCATCGCCAGCGCCAGAAAGATCAGGGCAATGATGAGCGTGCTACGCCGTGTCTGTTGCCGGTAGGTCTGGGCGTTCATCGGCTGGATTTCGAACATTGCGTCGGGTTTCCTGAGCTTGAAAGGGGTCTGAGGCAAAAAGACAGCGGGCCATTATCGCCTCTGCGCGGGATTTAGCTATGCTGGGGCGCCTTTTCATCTTTTCATCGTCAAGCGGGGGACGTGGCAAGACCGCGCAGTTCGTGCCATCTTCTTTCATGAATACACATTATTCGGATGCCATTCGTAGTTGCTGTGTGAATGACATCGTTTTAAGGATCATTGAATGACCCAACGCCAAGTTATCAACGCCTCCGTCAGTCCCAAAGGCAGCCTGGAAACGCTCTCGCAACGGGAAGTCCAGCAATTGAGCGAAGCCGGTTCCGGCAGCACCTACACCCTCTTCCGCCAGTGCGCCCTGGCCATCCTCAACACCGGCGCCCATGTCGACAACGCCAAGACCATCCTTGAAGCCTACAAGGATTTTGAAATCCGCATTCACCAGCAGGACCGCGGCGTGCGCCTGGAATTGCTGAACGCCCCGGCCGACGCCTTCGTCGACGGCGAAATGATCGCCAGCACCCGGGAAATGCTGTTCAGCGCCCTGCGCGACATCGTCTACACCGAAAATGAACTCGACAGCCAACGCATCGATTTGAGCACCTCCCAGGGCATCAGCGACTACGTCTTCCACCTGCTGCGCAACGCCCGCACCCTGCGTCCCGGGGTCGAGCCGAGGATTGTGGTGTGCTGGGGCGGGCACTCGATCAACACCGAAGAATACAAATACACCAAGAAAGTCGGCCACGAACTGGGCCTGCGCAGCCTGGACATCTGCACCGGTTGCGGCCCCGGTGTGATGAAAGGCCCGATGAAAGGCGCGACCATCGCCCACGCCAAGCAACGCATCCACGGCGGCCGCTACCTGGGCCTGACAGAACCCGGGATCATCGCCGCCGAAGCGCCGAACCCGATCGTCAACGAACTGGTGATCCTGCCGGACATCGAAAAGCGCCTGGAAGCCTTCGTCCGCGTCGGCCACGGCATCATCATCTTCCCCGGCGGCGCCGGTACGGCCGAAGAGTTCCTGTACCTGCTGGGCATCCTGATGCATCCGGGCAATGAAGGCCTGCCCTTCCCGGTCATCCTCACCGGGCCGAAACACGCTGCGCCGTACCTGGAACAACTGGACGCGTTCGTCGGTGCCACCCTGGGCGACGCCGCCAAGCAGCACTACCAGATCATCATCGATGACCCGGCCGAAGTGGCGCGACAAATGACCCAGGGCCTCAAGGCGGTCAAGCAGTTCCGCCGCGAGCGCAACGATGCGTTCCATTTCAATTGGCTGCTGAAAATCGACGAAGGCTTCCAGCGCCCATTCGACCCGACCCACGAAAACATGGCCAACCTGAAACTGAGCCTCGACCTGCCCGCCCACGAACTGGCGGCCAACCTGCGCCGTGCGTTCTCCGGCATCGTCGCCGGTAACGTCAAGGACAAGGGCATCCGCCTGATCGAAGACCACGGGCCGTACCAGATCCGTGGCGACGCGGCGATCATGCAACCGCTGGACCTGCTGCTCAAAGCCTTCGTCGCCCAGCACCGCATGAAACTGCCGGGCGGCGCGGCTTATGTGCCGTGTTATCGAGTCGTTGCGTAACTAATTCGGTGTAGAAATGCCGACATGAGCTTTACCGTCGCGAACCGCAGTGAAAGCTGCGATTCGCGGCACTCTATGGAAAGAAAAAATGCGCCAGCGCAATTCCGCCAGACTGCTGGTGATCAATCCCTCGCAACAGGTTCTGCTGTTTCACTTCCAACACAAAAACGATGCCCTCGCTGGCCAAAGCCACTGGGCGACACCCGGTGGAGGTCTTGAGCAAGGAGAATCCTTCGAGGCTGCGGCGGTTCGTGAACTGTTTGAAGAAACCGGACTGAATGTCGCTGCCGTGGGAGCCAGCGTTGCAGAGCGGCGTTTTCCGATGATGCTGCCCAGTGGTGAAACGGTGCTGTCGGTTGAACGGTATTTTGTGGTTCATACCGACAGTGAACGCCTGTCCCGTGAGGGATGGACGGCTAACGAAGTCCGGGTAATGGCGGACCATAAATGGTGGTCCGTAGCCGAACTGCGAGAGACCCGAGAAACGGTGTGGCCGGAGCAGTTGATCACGATGCTGGAAAACGTCTGAAGGGCGTACACAAATCCTGTGGCGAGGGAGCTTGCTCCCGCTGGGCTGCGAAGCGGCCCCGAGATCAGACAGTGCGGTTTGCGAGTCAGCCCCCGCTGAATGGATTTGCGACTGCTGCGCAGCCGAGCGGGAGCAAGCTCCCTCGCCACATTGGTGGTATGAACCAAAGGATTATCATTGGTTGTAAGGCCGCCATCGCGAGCAAGCTCGCTCCCACAGTTGATCCGGGTATGACTGCAAGAGGTTGGTCGGCTGTCAGGCCGCCTTCGCGGGCAAGCCCGCTCCCACAGTTGGGCTGGGTACATTCGAAAGAAATTGGTCGGCTGGCAGGCCGTCATCGCGAGCAAGCTCGCTCCCACAGAAGAGCAAAGGCAAGTCGGCGTACACCCACGCTTTTCACCACTCATCAGGCCGAGCGTTAGCTCGCCTGCAGCTCTTGATCTTGATCCACCCGCCCCCTCGGAAGGCTGAGTGGAGGTGTTTATCCGGGGATTGGCGCGCAGCGCCGTTCGACGCAGTCGAACTCATTGCATGTAGGTCGAAGCGAAGCCGACCGGAGGGCAATGCCCCCGGATGAATACCGCAGCGAAGGAACCCCGAACCTTAGCGAGGGGCCGTACGTTCGGGGCGAGCGTTTTTTTGGTTACTTTTTTTAGGCGCTTGTAAAAAAAGTGACTCGCCGTAAGGGCGAAACCATACGCCGCCGTTACCGCAGCAATGGATATGTACACGGTCAACAAAAGACAGGTCGGCTGTCAGGCCGCCTTCGTCGGAACGCCGCCCGGAGCAAGCCCGCTCCCACAATTGGACCGGGTACATTTGGCGGAAATGTGTTGCCTGTCAAACCCGCTCCCGAGGTTCAAGGCTGCAATGCCTGGGGCCCGGTGGACTGTTCTTTCGGCGGTCCCTCGGCGCCATCGAGAACGACTTTCTCGGCCACGAACTGCCAGTCCTTGTAACTGGCCATGCCCTTGAAGTCCGCCCACTGGCTGGGGAAGTTCTCTTGCTTGAGCGGCTTCTGCTCGGACGGGCAATACACACCGCTGATACGCCCGTCCAAATCGCGCATCAGCTCCCACTCGCCACCCGTCATCGGCTCCGGGTACAACTGCCGCAGGTGATGCCTGGCCGTCGGGAAACGCTCGTCCTGCAACAGGTCCTTGAGCTCTTTCGGATACTGGGCCATACCGGGTGAACTGCGGTGATAGCTGCGCAACGCCTGGGCATACTGCGTACCGGCCCAGAGCAACTGCATTTCCCGATCACGGCGAGAAGCGGTGGCCCACAACTCGCCGGCACTGGCCAGGCCCATGCCCAGCACGACGATCAGAAACAGCACACCCAGGTAGGTAAAGCCATCCTGGTTCGCAGGTTTACCACTCGGAATAAAGGCTGCCATCGCGCGCCCTCCCGCTGGCCCCACTCTTGATATCGGACACCCCGCCCGCCACGCCATCCGGTGGCGCGACCATGACCCAGGTGTCCTTGCGCTCGGCAATCGGATCCAGCGGCTGGTTGCGCAGGTAGCGCAGTTCGACCAGCTGTTCGATGGAGTCGGGATAACGCCCGGTGTCCCCGTAATAGTGATCCAGTGCCTCGCGCATGGACGACAGGCTCTGGCGCAGGGTGGTCTCCTTGGAGGCCTCCAGGCTGCCGAAGTAGCGTGGCAAGGCGATCGTCATCAAGGTCGCGATGATCGCCATGACCACCATCAGTTCAATCAGGGTAAAGCCCTTTTGCCGACGCATATGCTCACCACTCTCGGTAGGCGATGCCATTGAGACCCTTGCCGCGTGCCTTGGAGTAAACGTCAAAGACGTCCTGGCCCTCCCGCGGGTTCTCAGCCGAACTGTCATAGGAACGCAGGCCCCAGCCGCCCTCGTCGTCACGCTTGACGACTGCCAGCGGGTCACGGGGGATGCGCCGCAGGAAGTAGAACTTGGCGCCCTTGGGGCTGCGCGTGTCACGCACACCCTCGACCAACACTTGCAGGTTCGGCGGGTAGCCGCTGCTGTCGATCGACTTCTCGATGTAGCCGGCGTCGAAGGCCTGCTTGTAAGCATCGATGGCATCGCGGATCTGGTACAGCGCGGTCCGCAGGTCCTGCTCTTTGCCCCGGCGCACCACGGTCTCGGTCAGCGGTGCGGCCATGCCGGCCAGCAGGCCGACCAAGGCGAGCGTCACCACCACTTCGACCAGGGTAAAACCGCGTTGCGAGGCGTTCATGATCAAGGCTTCCCAACGGTAACGGTGGTGGCGATCGGTGCGTTCATGGGGTTGGTCTGAACCGTCGTGCTCATCGAACGGTCCGGTGCCTGGATGTGCATGCTGGTTTCGGTACCGGTCTGGAATTCCATGTCCGACGGGCTCTGGTACGGCAGGTTGCGCACGATCCGTGGGGTGATCGACAACACCAGTTCGGATTTGCTGACGTCGTCCTTGTTGCTGCCGAACAGGCGACCCAGGCCGGGAATGTCACCCAGGCCGGGGATCTTGTTGCCGGTGCTGCCATGGTCGTTGCGCACCAGCCCGGCGAGGATCTGGGTTTCTCCGTCATGCAGGCGCAGAGTGGTCTGGGCGTTGCGCGTATCGACCTGGACCGGAATGGTGCCCTGAGCGGTCGGCGTCAGCGGCGTGGCGTTACTGACTTCCAGCGCGATCTTGATCGCCACTTCGTTGTTCAGGTGCACGATGGGTTGCACTTCGAGCTTCAGACCGACGTCGAGGTAGGTCACGCTTTCGGTGATCACCGGGCCCTGGGTCGAAGGCACCGAGGTGGCGCTGATGATCGGCACACGCTGACCGATGTGGATGCGCGCCTGTTCGCGGTTGCTGACCCGGATCACAGGGCTGGCCAGGGTGTTGATGTCCTTGTCCTGGGCATTGATCTTGGCCTGGGGCGATGGCGAGATCGTGATGCGGCCGGAGTTGATGCCCTTGAGCTGATCGAGAAGGGTCACCGCCGAGCCGTCGCTGTTGACCACGCCAAAGGTGTTGGGCCATTGCAGGCCAAGGTCGAGAATGCGCTGGCGGGCGACTTCCATCACTTCCACTTCCAGCACCACTTCCGGGTTGGACTGGTCCTGCGATTGCAGGAGTTTTTCCGCCATGCGCACCGCGTCGCCGGTATCGCGCATGGTCAGGGTGTTGAGGCGCTCATCGACGAACACGTCGCGGGTCTTGAGCATGGTCTTGATCATGTTCAACGCCGTGTTGGCATCGATGCTGGTCAGGTAGAAGGTACGCATCACCAGTTCCTGGTAATCCTTGATCTTCTGCGGCGAGTCCGGGTAGATCAGCAAGGTGTTTTCGTTCACCACTTTCTGATGCAGCTGGTTCTGTTGCAGCAGCAGATCCACGGCGTCTTCGATACGCACGTCACGTACGAAGATCGTGGCTTTCATGTCCGGGCGCAGGTCCTTGTCGAAGATGAAGTTCAGGCCGGCGACCTGGGACAGCACTTCGAAAATGGTCTTGAGGTTGGCATCGCGAAATTCCAGAGTCACCGGCCGGTCAAGGCGCGTGCGCAGCTGGGGGTACTGCACCACGTTGCGGCTCTGCACCAGGCGGATGCTGTCTTGCAGTTCCAGGGCGCCTTCGTTCTTCGGGTCCAGTTCGAGAATCTGCTTGACCTGGCGGTCGGCACCGTAGATGTCACCGCGACGCAGGTCGCCACGGGCCAGTTCGAGTTTCTCATCCATGCTGCGCAGGTAGTCGAGCTGGCGCAGGGAGTCCTGGGCGCGACGGTTGTTCGGCTCGATATTCAAGACCCGGCTGTAAGTCATGCGGGCCCCGGCGAAATTACGCTGGGTGCGGTCCATGTCGGCCTGGCTCAGCAGCGACTTCACGGCGAGGGCCCGTCCGTTGTTGAGGGCCATGTGCAAATCGGTATCGCGAGGGTTTTCCCGCAATCCCTCTTCGATGCGGGCCAGACCGGCTTCGTACTGGCCCGATTCGATCAGGGCCGAAGCTTCATCCTTGGCGAGCTGCGCGGAACTGCATGCGGCCAGCCCAGCGCAGAGACAAAGGCTCATCAACAAACGGGATTTGTTCATTCCGTACTCCCCACAGACAAAGTCTGCGCCAAACGCAGAGGCAGGTAGACCAGGCTCAGTTCCTTCTCGGAAATCCGCTCGATCCGCCAGGTTTCGTCGATGACATCCCCCTTGCGCACGACGTATATTTTTTCGCCGCTCTGCAAGAACACCTGCAGATCGGAATGGTCATGCAGCCTGCCGACAAACTGGAAGGGCAACGGTGGTGCCGTGGGGACTTGCACCACCGGAGTAACGACTACCGGTTGTTCAGTGACGGTGCCAGGGGCCGGCGCCGCTATCCAGCTGCGGGCGGCGAACAGGTCGCCTGCCGGGCTCAGGTCCTTGATCGGCGTCAGCGCAGCGGCACTCGATGCAGCCGTCGGTGCGCCCGGGGTCTTGCCCTTGACTGGGGTAGCCACGGTGGCCACCGCAAGGTCGCTGTCGTCGGCCTGATTGAAGTATTCGGGGAGCCAGGCGAGCGCTGCCGCTACACCGAAGAACGCCACCCAACCCGCCACGCGTTTGGTATTCATCATGACCTCGACAGGTAAAGGGTCATGCGGATCCGCCCGGTCAGGTCGGTATCGGCGATATTCTTGCGCGAAAGCTCCACATCCTCGAGCACCACTGCTGGTAACTGGCCGAGCAAGGCGTGCAGGAAACGCCGCAGTTGCGGGTAGCTGCCACGTACCGGCAGCAGAATCTGATAACGGGCCAGGTGCGTCTTGGGGTCCACGCCCAGGGAGTATTCACCCCGGGACAAGGTGATGCGCTCCTGGGCGGCCAGGGCATAGATCTTGTCGATGGCCACGGTGGCCTGGGGCTGGGATGGCAACTTGCTGCGGAAGTCGTCGAGCTGGCGCTGCGGCACCACCGGTGCGGCCACGCTGCCGTCTTCGACCTTGGCCAGGTACTCGGTGGCTTCGCGAGTCTGCTGGCTGAGACTTTGCAGCGACTCCCAGTCCGGCAGCAAACCTACCAGGCCATAGCTCAGCGCCAGCACCAGCATGGTCATCCCTGCCAGCCCCGGAACGCCCAGGCCTTTCAGGTATTCGTGGACGATCAATTTATGGATTTGCATCGCCGATCTCCCAGGTGGCCGACAGGTTGAACTGCACCGGGTGTTCCGGCACGTTGGCGACAATTTCGTGGCTCAGCAGCGACACGTCGGACAGCTCGTCGCTGGCTTCGAGGCGACGGTGGAAATCGAGCATGGCTTCCAGGTCCAGCGCCTCGGCGCTGATACGCACCTGGCCCTTGCGGGCGTCCGGGGTAAGGGTCAGCAGCGCAATGTTGTCCCGCGGCATGGCTTCGAGGGTGGCGAACAGGCGCTCCCAGGGACGACGCAACTGCTGGGAGACCTTGCGCATTTCCGCCAGGTTATGCGCCTGCTCGCGAATTTGCGCCGGGGTCAGGCTGAGTTTGCTGCCGGTATCGCCGGTGAGCACTCGCTGCGTGGTTTGCAGATGCCCCTGCTGCTGTTCGGCCTCGTTGCTCAGGTGCTGTTGCACCATCAGGCAAGTCAATGTCAGCACCACGCCACCGGCCAGCAGGCTCCAGCCCAAGGGGCCTGCACGGCGGCGCGGCTGAAAGTCGAGCATCAGGGGGCGCATGTCAGGCCACCGCCCGAGACATGAGGTACAGGCAATCGCGTGCGGCTGTCCGGTCTTCTTCGAGGCTGCGCAGCTGCACGCCGGGCACGTCGGGAGGCGAATCGATGCGCGCCGGTGCATGCAGGTAGACATTCAACGGCCGTTCGCTGGTGGAAGCCTGCAACTGGTTTTCACGACCGATCAGCGCGGTCAGCGCGGCATCGCTGTCGCTGCTGCCCACCGAACGCACCGAGGTCCAGCGTCCTTCCCGGGCCAGCAGCAACACGCTGCGCACCGGTTCGGCGACCACGAACAGGAAGTCCCCGGCTTCAAAGCTTTTATCGAAATGGTTGAACGCCACCATCAGATACGGCTGCACCGAACGCAGGCGCAAACCGCGAGCACGGACCAGGGCGCGCAGGCGTTCGAGCAAGCCCTGTGGCAGCGCGGTGGCGATGCGATCGTAACCGGCGGGTTCGGCCGAGAGCACCAGGCTCCAGGGCTGCGTCGGGGCACCGTAGAGGTCTTCGAAACACAGGTGGGCGAAGCCGAGCAATTCGGCCGGGCTGCTGATCTGCTCACTCCAGGGCACCAGGCAATAGCGGCTGAAGTGCCCGGAGATCACCACGGTCAGTTCCGCCCTGGCAACGCTGTGTTCGGCCAGCAAGCGGTCAAGGGTATCGAGGGCCACCGTCCAGGCCTGGAAGCCTTCGTCGATGTAGCCGACGCTGCCCAGCCAGTGGGTTGCAGCACCCTGCCGTTGCCCCAGGCCAACACCGTTGGCGCCGAGCACGGCGACAAATTGCTCACGAGATAAAAGTGACACGATTGATCTCCTCGAGCGTCGTCCGGCCTTGTTCCACCATCTCCAGCGCCGACTCGCGCAACAGTCGCAAGCCACGCTTGCAGGCGTGCGCCTTGATTTTCGAAATGGGCTGGCGCTCGACGATCATTTGCCGCAATTCGTCGTCCAGATGCAGCAATTCGGCAATCGCGCTACGCCCGCGATAACCGGTGCCCCGGCAATGCCCGCAGCCCTTGCCGTGGACGAACTGGTAGTGAGCGACCTTTTGCGGATCGAGCCCCGAGACCTCCAGTTCTTCTTGGGTCGGGCTGTAGGGGCTGCTGCAACTGGTGCAGACCAGGCGGATCAAACGCTGGGCCAGCACGGCATTGAGAGCCGAGACCAGGCTGTAGGGATCGATTTCCATCTGGGTGAAACGGCCGATCACGTCGAACACGTTGTTGGCATGAATGGTGGTGAACACCAGGTGACCGGTGAGCGCCGATTGCACGGCGATCTGTGCGGTGTCCGGGTCGCGGATTTCACCGACCATGATCTTGTCCGGGTCATGGCGCAGGATCGAGCGCAGGCCCCGGGCGAAGGTCAGGCCTTTCTTCTCGTTGACGGGGATCTGCAGCACGCCCGGCAGTTGATACTCCACCGGGTCTTCAATGGTGATGATCTTGTCCACGCCGTGGTTGATCTCGGTGATCATCGCGTACAGGGTGGTGGTCTTGCCGCTACCGGTCGGCCCGGTCACCAGCACCATGCCATAGGGTTCGGCGGCCAGCCGTCGCAACTGGCGCAAGGTTTCTTCTTCAAAACCCAGGGCCTGCAATTGCACACCGCAGACCTTGTCCGCCAGGTCCTGTTTATCGAGGACCCGCAGCACCGCGTCTTCCCCAAAAATGCTCGGCATGATCGACACCCGGAAGTCGATCTGCCGGCCGCTGATGCCGATCTTGAAGCGGCCATCCTGAGGCACGCGTTTTTCGCCGATGTCCAGTTCGGCCATGACCTTGACCCGGGAAATCACTTGTTCGGCGAATTCGTTGCCCTGGATCTTGCTGATGTTGTTGAGCACACCGTCGATCCGGTACTTGATCACCAGGCCGCTGCCGGTGGTGCCGAGGTGGATGTCGCTGGCGTGCATTTTCAGCGCGTCGTACAGGGTCGAGTTGACCAGTTTGACGACAACGCTGGAATCTTCGCTGATGCTGGTCAGGGACAGGCTTTGCAGGTTATCGATCTCGGCGCCGGCGTCGCTCTGGGCGTTGAGCGACTCCACCGCATGGAAGCTTTCTTCGTGACGCGCCAGGTAGGCCTTCAGGTCATCGGCATGCACCAGATACAGCGGCGCGCCTTGCAGGCATTCATCGATCCAGGCCAGGCGCGCACTGTCGAAAGGGTCGGCGAACACACCGATGACCGCATCGTTATGACGCAGCAGAGTGAATTCGCGCTTGAGGCATTGAGCCAGGGTGACCCGGTCGAACACCGGGGTGGAATTGAACAGGCTGTCGGTGTCGAGCACCGGGTAGTGCAGGGTTACGCCGAGGCATTGAATGAAGGGCATGGGAGCCAGTTCGCACAGTCCCCCCAGGGCGTCCAGCATCCGCTCGCCGGAACTGGTGGCCAGGGCCCGGGCCTGGGCCAGTTGCTCACTGCTGAAACGAGTCGGTGCACATTCCGGTTGCGCCGGTTCTACGGCAAGGGATAGACGGTCCATGGCTTGCTCTCCAACGCCCGGGGCTTTGGGCCCTGTCGGCGCGGCGAGCCATTTCGGCGCAGGCCGAAACGTCTTGTCGCGCCACTACTCCCCGGTGAGCAATTGTTCGTCGTCTGGAGCCTTGGTGGCCGATGTACTTTTTCGGCGATCTGCCAGCACCCAACTACCGTCGTACAACTGCAACGGGAAACTCTCGGTCCTGCTCTGGCGTCGTTCGACAAAGCCTTCGCAAGTGCTCACTCCCGCTTTGGGTTCGCGTTGCCTGCCCAGAAGATCAAGCACTGCACGGGCCAATTCCGCCAATGGAAACGGCTTGAACAGGATATGGCTGACGCCCAGTTGCCGGGCCCGCTCACAAACTTCCGCGGTGGGGTGCCCTGTGATCAGCACGAAATGACACTTCCTGTTCTGGCGGACGGCATCGAGCAACTGAAAGCCTTCCATATCGGGCAAGCGGTAATCGAACACCATCACATCGGGCGCGAAATCGTCAGCTTCAGCGATTCCTTGCGCACCGTCGTGGGCAATCCGGACTTCCAGTGCTTGCGCCTGCAGGTAACCCTGGAGGTTCTCCGCCAGCAACTGTTCGTCATCAACAACCAGTACTTTGTTTAACAAGGTGGACTCCTTGAAACCGCAGGTCCGGGATTTGAACCTGACGGAGTGCGCGCCCTGACAGGACTAACGCATACTTCATGCCAGGCTGGGCGCCGGTAATTTTAGGACTTCATGTCCTTGAATTTAAAAACAATGCCTTTTCGTACCGTAACTCCATCCCCCAGAAACGGGGAAAGCGACCTGATTGGCACTGATTTATTTCCCCCACTGTTGGGGAAACCCCCTATTGATCGTCAATCCGTTCGATTCGATTGCGCGAGCGCAATGGCGCCGACGCCCTCTTCCCGGTTAAGCGTAGCCCTGCGATTTCGACAGTGAAAGCGTCTGCACCGGGTGGTATCGAGTTTCATGATCGGCCTCCGGTCAGGGCTTGGCAGCAATGGGTTTATAGGGCGCGACCAGGAAGAAACGCTGATCCGGCAGATCCACCGTGACGATATGGGCACCGCTCAGGCCCAGGCGTCGGCCCGGACCAAAGCTCATCAGTGGCGTCAGCCCGGTATCGAAGTCACGCAGGCCTTCCAGAGCACTGACCAGCTTCTCGCGACTGGCATTTCGCCCGGCCTGCTTCATGCCTTCGCTGAGCAGCATCATCGAACTGAACGCGCCCACTTGCAGCACCGCGTGCTGGCCACCGAGGCCCTGATGTTCGCGCAGCTGGGTCAGGGCCAGGCGCCCGGCCAGGGTCCAGTCGCTGGGCACGAACGGATAGGCCAGGAACACCCGCCGGGAAAATCCGCTGGGCATCTGCGTCAGATTGCCCGCCACCTGGTTCGAGGCTGCGAACAGGTAAGGCACCTGTCCCGCCGCTTGCAAGCGCTCGGCCAGGCGACTGAAGCCGCTGCTGCTGCCCAGGTAAAACACCGAGCGCGACCCCAAGGGAAAATCATCCCCGGCCGGGTCATAGGCTTGCAGGCTGACCTTTTGCCAGGCGTGCCCCTGCAAGTATTTGCTGAGGTCTTGCGCCGCCAGACGTTGGCCGGGTTCGTCCGGGTAGGCGATCAGCGTCGGCCCCTGAAGCACCCGCAGGCTGGCCCTGGCGTAGTCGGCCAGGGCGATCAATTGCTCGCGAAGGCCCGGCAGCGGTTCGAATATCTGCGGGCTGGTATAGGGCGTGCCTTGCAAGGACAGCGGCCCGATCAGGGGAATGCCGGCCCGTTCCAGACGTACGGCGAAGCTCCCGTCCAATGCCGGCGCCAGCGGTGCGATCAGGGCAAACACCTGCTCTTCGTCGATCAACCGATCCAGCGCCTTTTCGGCACTGGCGCGGTCGGCACCGGGGTCGAGGATGGTCAGGCGCAACTGCCGGCCATGAATTCCGCCCGCCTCGTTGATGCGCGCCACGCAGCCGTTGAGCACCGCCGCCACCGTGATGCCCTCCTCGCCCAAGGGTCCGGAACCCGGCAACAACGTGCCCAGGTGCAGACTGTCTGGGGCCAGGCCCGGGTCGCTGTCGGCGGCCAGGTGCTTGAGGTACGCCGTGAGGTTGCGTTGATCGATCATCGACAACACGAACCGTGGCATCGTTGGATCGAGCTGGTTGTTGCCCGGATCGCGCCCCTCCTGCACCGCCCGCGCCAGGGTGGTTTCACTGTAGGCCGGGTAACTGCGGCCGTTGATGTGCTGTTGGCCCTGGCTGCTGGCCAGTCTCGACCAGCGCAGGTCTGGCGGGCGCACCTCGCCTTCCGGGCGCCCGAGGCCATCTTCACCATGACAACTGGCGCACGGCAGGCGGCTGGCCGGCAGCAGCATGCCCGCTGCGCCGACCCGGACCATGACCGGATCGCCGTTGGCCGACACGCCTTCGTGGTACAACCGTTTCCCGGCACTTTCGCTGAGGCTCAGCGGCAGTGCCTGGGCGGTGAACGCGATGCCGCCGAAGAGCAGCAGGCCAAGGACGAGGGCAGTATTCATGGCCGTGGCTCCGCGACCGGGGCAACGGGACGGATTTTGCTCCAGCGTCTGTTCGCCGCGTCACCGACGATCCACCGGGTGGAGTGTTGCGCGGGGGTCGGCAGGATCTGGTCGATGCGCCCCCATACAAGGTCCATTTGCACCTTGTCTTCGGTAAGAAAAAACCAGTGGGGCCCATCGATGCCCTGTTTCAAGGTGCAAGCCTTGAGTACCGCCACAGTGTTACGCAGCGGATCACTGGTAAGGGAGATAAAGGTGCTGCCGTTCTGGCCCTGCAAGGGTGTGCAGGGCAAGCAGGTTTTCCTGTCGAGGGCGCTCATGGCTGATGCTCCATGGCGATGGCGGTGTGCTTGGCGTGGGCGTTGCGTTCGCCTCTGAGCCTCTCGACGGCCCGGGCCAGCTCCGTCGGGTCGGTGAGACCGTAGTAGCGGGTCCAGGAACGGTTGTTGCCGTCCCCCACCAGAATCAGCGGCGAGTGGTTCTCGAAGCCACCGCTGTAGGCGCCAAGGCCCTTGAGGGTGGCATCGACCGACTGCGGCGAACCGGTCAGCCAGCTCCAGCCCGGCCCCTTCTGGAAGGTGCGGGCGTAGTCATTCAGCCGTTGGGGATCATCACGCTGCGGGTCGATGCTGATCGACACCAGTTGCACCTCGGTGCCGACCCGCGCGCCCAACTGTTTTTGCACCCTGCCCATAATCGAGGACACCACCGGGCAGACCGTGGTGCAGTTGGTGTAGATGAAACCCATGACCACGATCTTGTTGCTCACCAGGTCTTTTTCCAGGCTGACGACCTTGCCGTTCTGGTCCAGCAGGGTCACGTCGGCAAACCTGATCCGGGCGGTCTCCGGGTTGGCGGTGCTGGCCGACATATCGTGCCCGGTGTGCTCGTCCACCGAGTGTGCCGGCGCCTGGTCGATACCGAAGACCAACAGGCAGAACGTCAGCAGGCCGCGATGCGCGAATCGGTCCATGTCTGTTTCCTCTTGGTGGTGTATCGCCACTTCTCGACAAATCGACCGGAGCAATCCGCATGCCACAAAAAAATACGTTATTAATCAGCTTGTTATAATTACGACTTGATAGGTCGGGGGATTTACCCCACCCAATCCCCCCACTTTTTCGCCGGGGCCATCATTCCCCACTATTGGGGAAAAATCCCCCGGGGGTTTCGATCACAGCGGCGCATCCGCGGGCAACCCCTGCAAACGCCGATACTGGTTCAGCACGCTGGGCACATAACGCTGGGTCTCGGCGAACGGCGGGACCACGTTGCCCCGGCTGAGCACCGCTTGCGGGCCGGCGTTATAGGCCGCCACGGCGAGGCGGATATCGTTGTCGAACATCGTCATCAGGCGCTTGAGATAGCGGGCGCCGCCCTGGATGTTGGCCTTGGGGTCGTAGACATTGGTCACACCCATTTCGCGGGCAGTGTCGGGCATCAACTGCATAAGCCCGCGAGCACCCTTGGGTGAGGTGGCGCGGGCGTTGTAGCTCGATTCGGTCTTGATCACTGCGTGAATCAGCGCCGCCGGCAGTTCGTTGGCCGTGGCTGCCGCCGCCACCAGCTCGGCATAGGGTTGCGCGGCGATCATCTGCGGTTGCTGATCGAGGCTGACCACCGCCGCATCGGGCTCACGAATCACCCGTTCATAGTGGCGTCCGGGGCGGTGGACGTTGGACAGGACGTAGCTGCCATTGGCGTCCACGGAAACAAACACATCGGCCTGTGCGGCGCCGGCCAGTACAAGCAGACCCAGTAATCCGGTGGTGAGTGTTTTCATTGTTATACCTCCCCTTCCGGCCCCGAAAATTGGGGCAATTGCCCCAATGGCCAGTCGTGCACCAGCCATACGCAAGCACTGTGCCGTAAGCGAGAAGGCCCGTAGTACGGGGGGCGCGCCAGGGTCAGCAATCGTGAGCATGGCAATTGCATGCAACTACATGGCAACTCTGCTGCCGACTGAGTGAGGTCATCATGAATCAGCGACTGTCTTATGCCCGGCGACCCCAAGGCGGGTTCACCTTGCTCGAACTGTTGGTAGTGCTGGTGGTACTGGGGCTGTTGGCCGGCATCGTGGCGCCGAAGTATTTCGCCCAACTGGGCCGTTCCGAAGTGAAAGTGGCCAAGGCGCAAATAGAGGGCTTGAGCAAAGCCCTGGACCTTTACCGCCTGGAAGTCGGCCATTACCCATCGACCGAACAAGGCTTGCAGGCGCTGGTCACCGCCCCCGCCGACGAACCGCGCTGGACCGGCCCGTACCTGCAGAAAAAACTCCCGCAAGACCCCTGGGGCCGCAACTACGCCTATCGCTATCCCGGTGAAAACAGCGAGTACGACCTGTTGTCCATGGGCAAGGACGGGCAGCCCGGTGGCGAAGGCGAGAACGCCGAAGTCACCAACTGGAACTGACGGGAATGGCGACCATGCGCTTTCATCTCAAGGCCGTTGGCAAGGCCGGTGTCGTCTCGATGACCGTCGAAGCACCGGGGCACAGCGAAGCCAGGCGCATCGTCGAAGACCAGGGCCTGCGGGTGGTCAGCCTGCACGCCGAGCGACATTGGCGCGCGTTGCGCCTGCACAAGCGCGAGACGTTCAACCTGGTGTTGTTCAGCCAGGAACTGACCACCCTGCTCAACGCAGGCCTGCCGTTGATCGATGCACTGGAAAGCCTGGCGGAAAAGGAAAACGCGCCACAGGCTCGCAAGACCTTGAACGAGTTGGTTCGCCTGCTTTACGAGGGTAAATCGTTTTCCCAGGCCCTGAGCCAGTTGTCGGCGGTTTTTCCTCCGCTGTACGTGGCGCTGGTGCAGTCCAGCGAGAAGACCGGCGCCGTGGGCGATGCCCTGGGCCGCTATGTCAGTTATCGCCAGCGCATGGACGAGGTTCGCCAGAAGATCATCAGCGCTTCGATCTACCCCTTGCTGTTGCTGGTGGTGGGCGGTGGCGTGGTTTTGTTTTTGATGGGGTATGTCGTACCGCGCTTCAGCCTGGTGTTTGAAGGGCTGGGGTCGAACCTGCCGTGGATGTCGCAGATCCTGATGAGCAGCGGCATGTTCCTGCACGCCCACCAGGGTGAATTCTTCGGTGGCTTGCTGGCCATCATCGTCGCCCTCACCCTGCTCCAGCGCCAGCCGGCGTTTCGTCGGGGGCTGGACCGACTGATCGAAAAACTCCCCGCGGTGCACCAGCGCATCTTCATGTATGAACTGGCGCGTTTCTACCGTTCGCTGGGGATTCTGCTACAAGGTGGCATCCCTCTGGTCACTGCCATGGGCATGGTCCGTGGCCTGCTCAGCGTCGCCTCCCGCACGCGCCTGGACCAGGCCTGCGACCGGGTGCGCGAAGGGCAATCACTCTCTGCCGCGCTGGAACTCAATCACCTGGTGACCCCCGTGTCCCTGCGCCTGCTGCGTGCCGGCGAACAGTCCGGCAACCTCGGGCAAATGATGGAGCGCAGCGCCGACTTCTACGACGAAGAAATCAGCCGCTGGATCGAATGGTTCGTGCGGCTGTTCGAACCCTTGCTGATGACCTTCATCGGCCTGCTGATCGGGGTGATCGTGATCCTGATGTACATCCCGATTTTCGAACTGGCCTCGAGCATTCACTGACCCTTTGGAGTTGACCCTTTAGAAGCAGGTCCGGCCGTGCATCGCATTCTTTTTCAACGTTCCAGCCGAATAAATCGGTGCGTTGAACTGTTCATCTAGTTCCCATGGGGAAAAAAGGCAGCACATTGCAATGTTCATCAACGTTCCAATCTGAATAAAAAAGACGGAGAACGACATGCTCATCAATAAGCTTTTACTGGCAGTAGCTATTGGCGCGGTTCTGTCGGCGTCTACCGTATTGATTCCGGACAGCCTGTCCGGAGTTTCCAGTGCTCAGGCCAAGGATGGGGGGGGTAGTGGCGGCGGCGGTGGTGGTGGCGGAAGTGGTGGTGGTGGCGGAAGTGGTGGTGGCGGAGGAAGTGGTGGTGGAGGTGGAGGCGGCGGTAGCGGTGGTGGCGGCGGCAGTGGTGGTGGTGGCGGTAGTCACGGTGGAAGCGGCAGTGGCGGCAACAGCGGCAGCGGCCACAGTGGCGATCATGGCAGCAACAGCGGCCATGGCAGTGCCAACAGCGGTTCGAGTCACTCCGGAACGGCCTCGTCCTCAGGTCGCAGCGGCACCCATGATGAGCCCGGCGATGACCATGGGGTTCATGCCAATGGCGAGCCCGGTGATGACCGTGGAGTGCATGCCAATGGCGAGCCCGGCGATGACCGTGGAGTGCATGCCAATGGCGAGCCCGGCGATGACCGCGGTGTCCATGCCGAACCCGGTGATGACAAAAGGAGCTGATCCCAGCTGATTCCCATACAACACAAAACCCTGTGGGAGCGGCGCACCGCCGCTCCCACAATAGATTGTGTGAACCATCTCATTACAACCCACCCTCAGACTGATCCAGTTCCTCGCGCAAGAACTCAACCAGCGCCTGCACCGGCCGCGAACTCTGCCGGTGTTGCGGATAGACCGCCGATAACGTCAGCGGCTCGGGGCGCAAATCCTCCAGCACCTCCACCAGTCGCCCATCCTTCAACGCCGAGCCGACAATGAACGTAGGCAAATACGTGATCCCCAGCCCGGCGATCGCCGCATCCTTGAGCAGTTCACCGTTGTTGACGCGCATCCGCCCGCTGACATTGACGCTCAATGATTTGCCCTGCCCCGCAAACCGCCATTGCACCTGTCGACCATGGCCATACGGCAGGCAGTCGTGACTGTGCAAGTCTTCAGGCTTGAGCGGTGTACCGCGCTCGGCCAGGTACGCCGGGCTTGCGCAGTACACCCGCTCAATGGAGGCAAT
This sequence comes from Pseudomonas monachiensis, assembly GCF_047345015.1. Classification (NCBI taxonomy): domain Bacteria; kingdom Pseudomonadati; phylum Pseudomonadota; class Gammaproteobacteria; order Pseudomonadales; family Pseudomonadaceae; genus Pseudomonas; species Pseudomonas monachiensis. The sequence continues at coordinate 2,196,827 of NZ_CP178857.1, read as the reverse complement.
GCGTCGGGCGATCAGTGTCGAGTCCTCCAGTGTGCCGATGCGCAGCGCGAGGTCGTAGCCCTCACCGAGCAAATCCACGGGGCGATCGCTCAAATCCATCTCCACCGTCACGTCGCGATAGCGCTGCAAAAACACCGGCAACAGGCAGCCCAGATGGGCCAGTGCGAACGACAGCGGCGCACTCACCCGAATGGTTCCCCGTGGCTCGGTGGTCTGGCCGGCGATGCCCTGCTCCACTTGTTCGACTTCGCTGAGCAGGCGCAAGGCTGATTCGTAATAGCTCTGCCCCAGGGGCGTAACGTCCAGGCGCCGGGTCGAGCGATTGAGCAAGCGCACGCCCAGGCGCTCTTCGAGTTGCATCAAGCGGCGGCTGACAAACTGCTTGGACAGCCCCAATTGATCGGCGGCCGCCGTGAAGCTGCCGGAGTCCATGACCTGGCAAAAAATGCGCATATCTTCGAAGGGGTTCATTGTCACCTCCCGGTTGACAGTCAAACACTTTATAGCCGCTTTTTCCCTTCATGGCACACCATTAATCTTCGTTCACCGCACTGAAATCACCTTCCCCGAAGGATCTGCGATCTGTTTGCCGCAAGCATTTAAATGGAGTTCCCCATGTCCTTGCTCCTTGAGCATTTGCTTTCCCTGAGCGCACTGCTGTTGGTAGTCGACGCCCTGCTCTGGCACCTCGCGCCATTCAAGCATCGCGTCAGCCGGGTCGGTGTGCGCCTGGCGCTGTTTGTGCTGTTCAGCGCGGTGCTCATCAACGCCGGTGTCAGCCCGTTGCAGGCACCCTTGTTTGCCGAAGATCCCGTGGCACAACTGGGGGCCACGGCACTGGGGATTCTCTGGTGGCTGTACGCCGCGCGGGTGCTCACCGAAGTGATCGGCCTGGCCCTGATGCAGCGCATCGGCCACAGCGGCCGGCTGTTGCAGGATGTCATCGGCGCACTGGTGTTCCTGATTGCCGTGGTGGCCGCCGCCGGCTACGTGCTGGAGCTGCCGGTGAAAGGCTTGATGGCGACCTCCGGCGTCGTCGCCATCGTGGTGGGCCTGGCATTGCAGAGCACCTTGAGCGACGTGTTCTCCGGCATCGTGCTCAACACCACCAAGCCGTATCAGGTCGATGACCGGGTTTCCATCGACGGAATTGAAGGCAAGGTGCTGGACATCGACTGGCGTGCCACCCACCTGCTGACCAGCGCCGGCAGCACCGCGGTGGTGCCGAACTCGGTGGCGGCCAAGGCGAAGATCGTCAACCTCAGCCGCCCGTTCAACCTGCACGGTGTGTCCATCAGCATTCAAGTGCCCAACCACATCCGCCCGCGTCGGGTACTCGACGCCCTGGACCGCACTCTGCAAGGCAGCAGCAGCCTGCTGCTCGATCCGGCGCCGAAAGCCGTGCTCAAGGAAGCCGGCGAAACCATGTCCGAATACGTGGCCAGCGGCTTTATCGCCGAGTTGGGCAAAAAAGGTGAAGTGCGCAATCAACTGTTCGACCTGGCCCATCGGCACCTCGAAGCGGCAGGCATTTCCCGGCAACCCGATGGCGTGATCGAACCGTCGACCCGCGCACGGGCCTTGCTCGATGAAGTGAAAATCTTCCGTTCCCTGAGCGCCGAGGAGCGTGATCGCCTGGCCCAGAACATGGTGGCGCAACAATACACGGCCGGTGAAGTGGTGCTGGATCTGGAAGAAGTACCGGACAGCCTGTTCGTCATCGCCACTGGCGTGGTCAGCGCCACCGTCCCCGACGGCAGCACGCAGATCGAAGCCGGGCGCATGGGGCCGAGCGAAGTCATGGGCGAACAAAGCATCCTCGCCGACACGCCATCCCAGGCACGGTTCACCGCCATGACTTCAAGCATCATTTACCGCCTCGACAAATCCCTGACCCGCAGTTGCATGGCGCAACGACGGGAAGTCGACCGGGCGTTGAACAAGCTGCAAGCAGTGCGCCAGCAGAACAGCCGGATGGCGTTGATGGCCAAGCCGGTGGCGGTCAGGAAAGGTGGATTTTTGAGTTGGTTGCAAAAGCGTTGAAAGAAAAAAGATCGCAGCCTTCGGCAGCTCCTACAGGGAAACACATTCCGAAGTAGGAGCTGCCGAAGGCTGCGATCTTTTAAAGGCTGCTGGCCAAAGCCAGCAGCCACAACCATTACTGCGCAGTAAATTTCATGTAGCTGTTGATCAGGTTGCGATAGTTCGGCAGGCGCTCGGACAGCAGGTTGGCCAGGCCTTCCATGTCGTTGCGCCAGTCGCCTTGCAGCTCGCAGGCCACGGAGAACCAGTTCAGCAGGTGCGCACCGGCGGCCGACATGCGTGCCCAGGCCGCTTGTTGCACGGTGGTGTTGAAGGTGCCGGAAGCGTCGGTCACCACAAACACCTCAAAGCCCTCGGCAATGGCCGACAGGGTCGGGAACGCCACGCACACGTCGGTCACCACACCGGCGATGATCAGTTGCTTGCGACCGGTGGCCTTGATCGCCTTGACGAAGTCTTCGTTGTCCCAGGCGTTGATCTGGCCCGGGCGAGCAATGAACGGCGCGTCCGGGAACTGCGCCTTGAGCTCCGGCACGATCGGGCCGTTCGGACCGCTGTCGAAACTGGTGGTGAGGATGGTCGGCAGCTTGAAGAACCTGGCGATGTCGCCCAGCGCCAGCACGTTGTTCTTGAACTCGTTGGGCGAGAAATCCTGTACCAGCGAGATCAGACCGGTCTGGTGGTCGACCAGCAAAACCACGGCATCGTCTTTGTTCAGGCGTTTGTACGGAACGTTGCTCATTGGAAACTCCTTGATGGATGGTTGTCGCAGTCAGCGCCGACCTGTTGGGCCGGCGCTTTTTTAAAAGAGTCAGAAGGCAAAACACGAGCAGCCAAAGGCACCCCAGAAACCGGCAAAATCGCTGACCGGCGCGTTCGACAGGCGCGCCCGTTCATGACTGTGGGAATGCACCGCGCACGGGCCGCTGCAATGGTGAACCTGGGCCTGCATCGGCGACGTCGGGCGCCAGTGACCGGGCACCTTCACCACCGGCGACCAGTCCGGCAGTACCGGCACGCTGGCCGGCCCGAGTTTCTCGAAGTCACCGGCACCGTAGACCACCTTGCCGCCGACCACGGTCAACACCGACTCGATCCACTTGATCGCCTCTTCATCGACGCTGAAAAAATCCGCGCTGAGGGCGGCGACATCGGCCAGTTGCCCGACCTTGATCTGGCCCTTCTTGCCTTGCTCCGACGAGAACCAGGCGCTGCCGTGGGTGAACAGTTCCAGCGCCGTCAGGCGTGAAAGGCCTTCGGCGTGCAACTCCATACCGCCGACGGTGCGACCGCTGACCATCCAGTACAGCGAGGTCCACGGGTTGTAGCTCGACACCCGCGTCGCGTCGGTACCGGCGCCGACCGGCACACCTTCGGCCAGCATGCGTTTGATCGGCGGCGTGGCTTCGGCCGCTTTCGCGCCGTAACGCTCGACGAAATATTCACCCTGGAACGCCATGCGATCCTGGATCGCGATGCCACCGCCCAGCGCCCTCACCCGCTCGATGTTCTGCGGGGTGATGGTTTCGGCGTGGTCGAAAAACCACGGCAAGCCATTGAACGGAATGTCGCGATTGACCTTCTCGAACACATCGAGCATGCGGCTGATGGATTCGTTGTAGGTGGCGTGCAAACGGAACGGCCAGCGTTGCTCGACGAGGTGGCGCACCACCGGCTCCAGCTCGGCTTCCATGGTTTGCGGCAGGTCCGGGCGCGGTTCGAGGAAGTCTTCGAAGTCCGCCGCCGAGAACACCAGCATTTCCCCGGCGCCGTTGTGCCGCAGGAAATCGTCGCCCTGGTGCAGCTTCACGCTGCCGGTCCAGTTCTTGAAATCGGTCAACTCTTCCTTGGGCTTCTGGGTGAACAGGTTGTAGGCGATGCGCACGGTCAGTTGCTCGTCCTTCGCCAACTGCTCGATCACCTGGTAATCATCCGGGTAATTCTGGAAACCGCCGCCGGCATCGATGGCGCTGGTCAGGCCCAGGCGATTGAGCTCGCGCATGAACTGGCGGGTCGAGTTGACCTGATACTCCAGCGGCAACTTCGGCCCCTTGGCCAGGGTCGAGTACAGAATCATCGCGTTGGGCCGCGCCACCAGCATGCCGGTCGGCTCGCCGTTGGCGTCACGCACGATCTCGCCCCCCGGCGGGTTCGGTGTGTCGCGGGTATAACCGGCGACGCGCAACGCGGCACGGTTGAGCAAGGCGCGGTCGTACAGGTGCAGCACAAACACCGGCGTATCCGGTGCCGCCTGATTGAGCTCCGCCAAGGTCGGCATGCGCTTCTCGGCGAACTGGAATTCGTTCCAGCCACCGACCACCCGCACCCATTGCGGCGTCGGCGTACGGTCGGCCTGCTCCTTGAGCATGCGCAAGGCATCGGCCAGGGACGGCACACCTTCCCAGCGCAGTTCCAGGTTGTAGTTCAAGCCGCCACGGATCAGGTGCAAGTGCGAGTCGTTGAGCCCGGGGATCACGCAGCGGCCCTTGAGGTCGATCACTTGTGTGCCCGAACCACGCAGTGCCATGGCTTGGGCATCGCTGCCGACCGCGACAAAACGCCCGTCGCTGATCGCCACGGCGCTGGCGAGCGGTTTCTCACGGTCAACGGTATGGAATTGACCATTGAACAGAATCAGATCGGCGTTCATCACGGTTCCTCGTGCAAAGTAGCGGGAGACAGCCAGGGCGCGAACAGACGCGTCGCCATGGGCATGAAGAGGTAAACCACCGACAGCACGATGGTCAGGGTGATCAGGAACGTGGCCACCACGTAGTTGGAGAGCAAGGCGTTGAGCCGTAGCAGCGGCCCCCAGAGCAACGGTACCAGCAGGGTGTGCGGCAGGATCACCAGCAGCGTTACCACGGCCTGCTTCCAGCGCGGCGGTGGCGTACCGGCCTCGGCCTGGGGCGAGAACCAGAACTCGTTGACCGGATTGACCTCGGTCTGGTCGCCATCGGCCAGCATCGGCGCGGCTTCGTTGACCAGTTCCTGGCGTTGCGGTGAATCGAGCCAGTTCTGCATTGCCTCGGTCGAGCAAAAGCGCAGCACGCAGGTGTAGGTATCGAGGCCGGCATTCTTGCCGCGCACCACGTCCACCCCCAGATGCCCGACGTTCTGCGCGGCCACCTTGACGATATTGCGCAGCCAGGCTTCATAAGGCACTTCGAAACCGGCCTTGACCCGGTGCTTGACGATCAGGGTCACCACCTCATCAGGTCCGGGACTGGCCGGCTCACGGCGATTGAGATCAGACATAACGCAAGGCTCCGACGAAACGGACATTGAGCGCCAGCCGTCCCGGCCCGGCGATGAAAATACTGGTGAAGACAATCAGCAGCAGCCAGCCGAACTGGCCTTCGAAGAGCGTCCACTGCGGATGCACGACCAACATCGACACACACAGCAAAAACAGAATAGGCAAACACGCCAGACGCGCCAGCAACCCGGCAACGATGAGCAGCGGGCACACGACCTCGGCGAAAATCGCCAGCAGCAGCGTCAGGTTCGCGCCCAGATGGAAAGGGTCTTCGATGTTCTGCAACTCGGCACTGTAGTGAAACAGCTTGGGCAAACCGTGTACCCACAACAGGAACAACCCGCCGCTGACCCGCAGGAACAGCAGCCCCCAGTCTTGCGCCCGATCATCGCGTCGCGAAGCGTCCATGGCCTACCCGCACAAATAAAAAACCACCGGCATCGATACGCCGGGACAGGACTTGATAGTGCCGGGACGGGGGGAGGAAAAATTGAATGTACGTGCTCTGTTTGCGGGAAGACCGAGATCGACCAAACGACATAGAACCCTGTGGGAGCGAGCTTGCTCGCGATGGCGGCATCACATTCAGCATGGATGTTGACTGACCCACCGCAATCGCGAGCAAGCTCGCTCCCACAGGTTTATTTGTTGTTGCTTCTACCGGGTTATTCCTGCGGGTCGAGATTATCCAGCGCCCGGTTCACCGCCAGTTCGCCCAACATGATGATTTGCGCAATCCCCAGCAGCGCGTTGCGATGAGGGCTTTGCAGAAATCCCGCAAGGTCACTGGCCATGATGCTGGCCGAGGCCAGGGATTCGCAGGCGTGGGCCAATAGCGTTTCGGTGTTGATGTCGGGGGCGATGACAAACATCGTGCTGGGTTTGTGCGATGGAGCCGGATCTTTTGCGGGGTTGAGGTAGTGATCCAGTGCGCGGTCGGCGGCTTCGTGGAGCTTTCTGGAGTCGAGCGAGTCGTAGGGGGAAACGTCGTCGGATTGCGGGGGATTGGGGGTTGGTTTGCACATGGCGGAGCTCCTTTATACCTGGTGAAACCACCAAAACCCGTCGCTAAACAAGTAAGGGTGGCAGCTGTACGCAGGTTAGCGAACCGGGAGGTATAAGACCCGGCAGACCCGAAGGTCTCCCGCGCACAGCCACCATGTCGAAAATTGCAGACTGGAGCCTTGTTGCGCTTATACCTGGTCGGGTCGCTAAACCCGGTCGCTGAATTTGCAGCGACCGGGAAACGATAAAGACCGGGTACAAGACTCACAAGCCGGCGGATTCTGGCGTAGTTGTAGGCAACGACGCAAGGCGGTGTGGCTTTCAGGAATAGAGGCTGACGGCTTTTAAACAGGGCTGTCAGAACGCGGCACATTCCCTGTGGGAGCGAGCCTGTTCGCGAAGGCGGCATCACATACGGCACTGGTGTTGACTGATACACCGCTATCGCGAGCAGGCTCGCTCCTACAATTGGATCGGCAACATCTGTGAGGGATTGGTTGGCTGTCAGGCCGCCTTCGCGAGCAAGCCCGCTCCCACAGTTTGAGTTGTGTGTATCTGCGAGAGATTGGTTGGCTGGCAGTCCGTCTTCGCGGGCAAGCCCGCTCCCACAGGTACTGAGTACATCTGTGAGAGATTGGTCGGCTGGCAGGCCGTCATCGCGAGCAAGTCGGATCGCCGCACCGTCGCTCCCACAGAAGAGCAAAGGCAGAGCAGTCCACACCGCGCCGCTTCTCACCACTCATCAGGCCGAGCGTTAGCTCGCCTGCAGCTTTTGATCTTGATCCACCCGCCCCCTCGGAAAGCTGAGCGCAGGTGTTTATCCGGGGATGGGCGCGCAGCGCCGTTCGACGCAGTCGAACTCATTGCATGTAGGTCGAAGCGAAGCCGACCGGAGGGCAATGCCCCCGGATGAATGCCGGAGCGAAGGAACCCCGAGCCTTAGCGAGGGGCCGTACGTAAGGGGCGAGACCTTTGGTTACTTTGGGGCGTTTGCCAAAGTGACCCGCTGTAAGAGCGGAACCATAAGTGGCCGTGACCGCAGAAACGGATATGTACTCAATCACCCAAGAACCTGGTCGGCCCAGAGGCCGCCAAGGTCAACAACTAGGGAATATCCAAAGCCAAAGACATGAACTGACCAATCCGCGACCGCAACCACCGCTCCGCCGGATCATTGTCATGCACCCCGCTCCAGGCCATCGACAACTGCGCCGCCTCAATCTCGAACGGCGGATCCTCAGCCCGCAACCCACACCCCTCGACCAAAGCACACGCCGCATAATCCGGCACAGTGGCAATCATCTCGGTCCCGGCAAGCAACGCCCGCAACCCACTGAACTGCGGCACCCCCAGCACCACACGACGACTGCGCCCGACCTTCGCCAGATCCAGGTCGATATTGCCGCTCAAATCCCCCGAGAACGACACCATCGCATGGGGCCGCTCGCAGTACTCATCCAGGGTCAGCGTCCCGGGACGGGTGTCACCGCGCAGCACCTTGCAGGGAATATCGCGCAGCTTCTTGCGCTTGGCATTGGCCGGCAGATCCGTGGTGTAACTCACGCCCACCGAGATTTCCCCCGACGCCAGCAGCGTCGGCATCAACAGGTAATTGGCCCGCCGCACGACCACGACGATGCCCGGCGCTTCCTCCTGCAACTGACGCAGCAACGGCGGAAACAAACCGAACTCGGCATCGTCCGACAGCCCAATGCGAAACACATCGCAACTGGTCGCCGGATCGAACTCCTTGGCCCGGCTGACCGCACCGGAAATGGTGTCCATCGCCGGTTGCAACTCCTTGAGAATCGCCAGCGCCCGCGCCGTCGGCTCCATGCCACGACCGTTGCGCAGCAGCAACGGGTCGTCGAACAGGTCGCGCAAACGCCCCAGCGCGGCGCTCACCGCCGGCTGCCCCATGAACAGTTTTTCCGCGACGCGGGTCAGGTTCTTTTCGAACATCAGGGCCTCGAAAATCACCAGCAGGTTCATGTCGACGCGACGCAGATCGTTACGGTTCATAGACTCGGGTTCCTTGTATGTTCGGCCAGGCGCGAGAGCTGTCGACTTTACTCGATCAACGGTACGTTTGCCGCTCGTTTGTACGGCCCGTACTCCACCGGCACCCACTGGAAATGCTTGCCTTCGGCGGTGATATGACCGATACCGGGAAATGGCAGGTGCGCCGCCGTCACCCAGGTCTTGCTGGCGGCAGCGGCACTGAACACCTGGTTGCGGCTTTTGATCGCATGCTGGCTGTCGACGTCGAAACCGATCGATACCTCAGGATGCAGGAACTGCACGGCGAGGTTGTGCACCAGGTCGCCCATGAACAGAATGCTTTGCCCTTGAGACGTGAAACGGTACGTGGTGCTGCCCGGCGTGTGCCCGGCTTCCAGTTGCGCCTCGACCACGCCCGGTAGCGGTGACTGGCCGGGGGTGAAGGTCTTGAAACGGCCGGCGGCCACGTAAGGCGCGGTGGAATCCTGGGCGATTTTGAAGTAGCCCTTGGCCGCTTCCGGTGCCTTGGCCAATGCCTGCGGATCGAGCCAGTAGTCGGCCTCGGCCTTGGCGGCATACACCGTGGCGTTGGCGAACAGCGGTTGCTGTTGGCCGTCCACCAGGCCGCAGACATGATCAAGGTGCAGGTGGGTGATCAGGATGGCGTCCACTTGCTCCGGTTTGTAGCCGGCCGCTTGCAGGTTGGCCGGCAACTGGCCGGCGGTAGGGCCGATGCACTGCCCTGCCCCAGTGTCGATCAGGATCAGCTGTTTACCGGTGTTGACCAGAAAGGCGTTGAAGGCGGTCTGTACCCCCGGGGTTTCAATCGAACGACGGGCCAGCAGTGCGCGGATCCGGTCCTGGCTCATGCCCTGCAACAGCTTGGGCGACAGATCGTTGTAGCCGTCGAACAGCGCCGTCACTTCGTAATCCCCCAGCGCCAGGCGGAAGTATCCGGGTACTTGCGTGCCCACCTGCGCGGGCGCCTGGGCCTGTGCGCCGGCAGATATCAGCGCCAGGCCGATGGCGCCGAGCGTTCCCTGCAATGTCCGTTTCATCTGATTACCTTTCCAGGCCAAGCGGCGGTCCGTTATAGCCCGCTCCATTGTGCGCATCTTGTGCCAATCGCCGCTGCCCGCACTTGCAACGATGTGCTGTGTTCACACCCTCGGGCATGGAATTAACAACGTTTAACTCGTCAGCCGCATCGGCCGCCTCCAACAATGAAGCCCTCAGCGCAGAACTGTTTTTTTCCAGAGTAACGGTGCTGATCGCTCGAACCGGGCGCCAGCGCTTTTCCTCCCCGACCGGACAATGGCCATGGCTTACCCACAGCACACCACCGCCCGCGCACCTGCCAGCGAACCGCGCAAGCCCCACACCGGCGGCCTCAGCCCACAACGCGAAAAACTGGTTAAACAACTGATCCTCGAGCGTCTGGGCGACAGCCTGGAAGTCACTGAACTGGCACAGGCTTGCGCCCTGTCGCGCAGTCACTTCTCGCGCGCGTTCAAGTGCAGCACAGGCCTCTCGCCACAGGACTGGATTCGTCAGCAGCGCATTGCCCTGGCCAAGCAATTGATCCAATACACCGGCCTGAGCCTCACGCAGATCAGTCTCGAATGCGGTTTCTGCGATCAGGCGCACTTCTGCCACATCTTCACCCGCAGCGAAGGCATCAATCCGTTTTCCTGGCGCTGTCAGGTGGTGCATGGCCTTAAAAGCAAAAGATCGCAGCCTTCGGCAGCTCCTACGGGTATACACGCTGGCGTGTAGGCGCTGGCGAAGCCTGCGATCTCTTGATCTGTGCTTTTTAACCTTTCAAGAACGCCAACAGGTCAGCATTGAGCTGGTCCTTGTGGGTGTCCGTCAAACCGTGAGGGGCGCCCGGGTAAATCTTCAGGGTCGAGCCCTTCACCAGCCTGGCGGAGGAGACGCCCGCCGCTTCGTACGGCACAACCTGATCCGCGTCGCCATGCACCACCAGGGTCGGCACGTCGAACTTCTTCAAATCTTCGGTGAAGTCGGTTTCCGAGAACGCCTTGATGCAGTCATAGGCGTTCTTGTGGCCAGCCATCATGCCTTGCATCCAGAACCAGTCGATCATGCCCTGGGACGGTTTCGCGTCGGGTTTGTTGAAGCCGAAGAACGGGCCGCTGGCGAGGTCGATGTACAGCTGCGAGCGGTCGGCCAGCGAGGCCTGGCGAATGCCGTCGAACACTTCCAGCGGCAGGCCGCCGGGGTTGGCTTCGGTCTTGAGCATCTGCGGCGGTACCGCGGAAATCAGCCCGGCCTTGGCCACGCGGCCGGTGCCATGGCGACCGATGTAACGCGCCACCTCGCCACCGCCGGTGGAGAAGCCGAACAGCACGGCGTTTTGCAGGTCCAGCAGCTCGATCAACTGCGCCAGGTCGTCGGCGTAATGGTCCATGTCATTGCCCGACCACGGCTGGCTGGAGCGCCCATGACCACGACGGTCGTGGGCGATGACCCGGAAGCCCTTGGAGGCCAGGAAGATCATCTGCGATTCCCAGCTGTCGGCGTTGAGCGGCCAGCCGTGACTAAAGACAATCGGCTGACCGGTGCCCCAGTCCTTGTAGTAGATCTCGACGCCGTCGCGGGTAGTGAAGGTGCTCATGGGTGATGCTTCCTTAACGTTGGGGGGTGAATCAAACCGGTAGCGGGTTCATGCGATCCGCCAGGCGCGCCACACGCTCGCCCAGGTGCGCGGCGGTGCAGCGATCCTCGGGTGGAGGGGCATCGTCGGGGGATTGCTCGACATTCGACTGGGCCATGGCGCCCAGCGAGCTGCCCAGGCGATTGAGTTGGCCGTTGAACGCGCCGGTGCTGGAGCGTGCCGGCAGCAGGTCGAGGCCGACCCAGATCATCGAGTGCTGGGCGGCGAACACCGCCATTTGCAGCAAGGTGTTGAGCTTGTCGCCGCACAGGCTGCCGGAATTGGTGAAGCCCGCCGCGAGTTTGTCGCGCCAGGGCTGGGTCAGGTAGAACGCCGCCGTGGCCTCCATGAACGCCTTGAAGGCCGCCGAGGCGCTGCCCATGTAGGTCGGCGCGCCGAAGATGATGGCGTCGGCGCTGTGCAGCCGCGCCCAGTGCCCGTCCACTTCTTCGACCGGGATCAACTGGCAGGTGCTGCCCAGGTGCCGCTCCACGCCCGCGGCAACGGCTTCGGCCATGACCCGGGTGTGCCCGTAGCCACTGTGATAGACCACCACCACGTTGCTCATTGCTGTGTCCTTAGTGGGAGCGGCTCGCGGCTGACTGACATTTCATCCCTGCCTTCAGTGGAAGTTGAAGAAGGAGAGTTTTGGACGCAGAGCGGACGCAGGACGAGTTAAACGTTGTTAATTTTCCTTGGCGCGCAAAAAGCCCCGGCACGTCCTGCCCATCTGTCGCACCCAATGTTTTCGGGACCGACAGCCACTGGCCGATACGCTAGAGTCAATGCCTGCCCCTTCAGTCACCCGGGCGGCGCATTGCGCTCTGTAACAAACCTGAGGAATATGCTCGAAAACCGCGTACTAGACGGATGCAGCAGGAGCGACTCGTTGACCCTTTCCCCCGAACAGGCTGTGCATTTCGGTCCCTACCGGGTCTACCCCGACCAACGCCTGGTGATGGAGGCCGACCAGCCTTTACGCCTGGGCCGACGCGCCATGGACATCCTGTTGATCCTGCTTGAGCACGCCGGCAACGTGGTCAGCAAGCAGCAACTGATCGCTCGGGTCTGGCCCAACAGCGTGGTCGAAGACATCAACCTGCGGGTGCACATGGCCGCGTTGCGCAAGGCGCTCGGCGACGGTCAGGCCGGCCAGCGCTACATCGTCACCGTGGCCCAGCGCGGGTACAGCTTCGTCGCACCGCACTCACTGGACCAGGCCGAGCAACTGTCGGCGCCCACCGCCCCCACGCCGGGCCGGCATAACCTGCCGGTGCGTCGCACGCGCATGATCGGCCGGCGGACGCTGGTCGACAATCTGGTGGTGCAACTGCCACGCCAGCGCTTCATCACCCTCGTCGGCCCCGGCGGCATCGGCAAGACCACCGTGGCCTTGCGAGTCGCCGAGCAAATGATCGGTCGTTACCCGGACGGCATTCGCCTGCTGGACCTGGCCCCGATCAACTGCCCGCTGATGATCGACGGCCACCTGGCGACATTGCTCGAACTGGCCCTGCACGACGACCAGCCCCTGGGCGGTCTTGCCGACTGTCTGCGCGACAGGCGAATGCTGTTGGTCATCGACAACTGCGAACACCTGGTCGACGCCATCGCCCAGCTCTGCGAAAACATTCTGCGCAGTGCGCCGCACGTGCATATTCTCGCCACCAGCCGCGAGAGCCTGCGGGCCGAAGGGGAATTCGTCCAGCGCCTGGAATCACTCGACTGCCCGCCGCCCATCGCCGTCCTCGACCGCGCCCAGGCCATGACCTTTTCCGCCCTGCAACTGTTTGTCGAGCGGGCCATGGCCAGCCATGACAGCTTTGAACTGACGGACGATGAGCTGCCGCTGTTGATCGAGATCTGCCACCGACTGGATGGCATTCCACTGGCCATCGAACTGGCGGCGGCGCAGGTGGGCAACTTCGGATTGCCCGGCTTGCTGGCGCAACTGCAAAGCAGCTTTCGGGTGTTGACCCAGCCCTGCCAGACGCCCCTGGCACGCCATCAGACTCTGCGCGCGACACTGGACTGGAGCTTCGAGCTGCTCAGCGCCTGCGAAAAGACCTGCCTGCGCCGACTCAGTGTGTTTCGCGGCAGCTTCACCCTGGAGTCGGCAGCGGCGGTGATTGTCGGCGAACACATCGAACCCCGCGAAGTGTTCGGCTCGATCACCCAACTGGTCGCCAAGTCCCTGTTGAACGTCGAGGTGGGCGACGAGGATGTCTTCTACCGCCAGCTCGACACCACCCGCAGCTATGCCCTGGAACAACTCGGGCAAACCACCGACCTGCCCGGCACTCGGGAGCGGCATGCCGAACGTTGCCTGGCGCTGATGCAACAGGCGCAGGACGACTGGGAGAAAACCCCGACCGGCCTGTGGCTCGAACGCTATGGTCGGGCCCTGGAGGACATCCGCGCGGCCCTCGATTGGGGTTTGCACGCGCAAGGGCCGCAGGCACTGGCGATACGCCTGGCCGCGGCGTCCACGCCCCTGTGGCAGGAGCTGTCACTGCTCAAGGAACACGGCGGTTATGTGCGCAAGGCGCTGGCCCTGCTCGAACAGTCTGCCCAACCTTGCCCGCGCTTGCAGATGGCTCTCAAGCTGGCCCTGGGCAGTGCCTGTTATCACGCTCAAGGCGCCAGCGCCGAAACCATTGGCGCGTTTGTCAGTGCCAGAGTCCTGGCCAGCCGACTCAATGATGTGGCCGGTCAGTTGCGGGCGATTTCCGGACACCTGACGGTCAATCTCAGTTGCGGCCAATACCAGATGGCCCTGGAACAGAGCCGGCAATTCGATCGGCTGGGGCTGCATGACGACGCCCTGATGTCCCTGAGCATGCATCGTTTGCGGGTGCTCGCCCTGCACTTCTGCGGCGATCAGCAACAAGCCGGCGAGCATGCCGAACAGGTGCTGCAACGCATGGCCCAGAGCGGTCATCTCAACCGTTTCACCCATGGCTTCGGCGTGCAATACGACCAGAGCGTCGCGGCGCTGACCATCCACGCACGCATCCTCTGGCTGCAAGGCCAACCGGAACAGGCCTGGCGCGCAGCCCGGCAGGCACTGGACATCGCGCTGCAGATCAACCACGGCACGTCGATCTGCTACACCCTGGCGCTCGCCGGCTGCCTGATCGCCCACTACAACGGCGACACCCGCAGCGCCCGCGAACTCCTGCGCCTGCTGCTGCAACAGGCGCAGAAACACTCGGTGCTGCTGTTCCATGACTGGGCGCAACACTACGCGCGGGTGATCGGCGGCACCGAGGTGCAGCCCATCGGTCGACAAAGCGTCGGTTTGATCAAGGACATCATGGTCACGCTGGATTCAACCTGTGTCGACCATGATCTGCTCGAACGTGCGCAAAGCGGTGTTTCGGACTGGAGCACGGCGGAGATTCTGCGGGCCTGGGCCAGCACGTTGCTGGCAACGGATTGCCCGGTCAAAGCCGCGACGGCAGAAACCGTGCTGCTCAAGGCACTCAACGTGGCAAAGACCCAGGGTGCCCTGGCCTGGGAGCTGCGTAGCGCCACCTCGCTGGCGCAACTGTGGCAGCGTCAGGGACACAGCCAAAGGGCGTATGACCTGCTGGCCCCGATCTACCAGCGCTACACCGAAGGGTTCGCCACGCCCGACTTGATGTCCGTTCGCCGGCTACTCGACGAGTTGCAATGCCACCTGCCCGCCTGAAGGCCGGCTCGTTTGACTGACGTAACCGGCATAACGCGTTTCAAGGGCGCGCAACTCACCACTGTGTTCGAGTTTTTCCAGGGCGTAGGTGCGGGTGGTGTTGAGGAATCGGTAACGGGTCACACCACCGCCCTGCTCCTGGGACAGCAGTGATTTGAGTGTGAGGTTGTCCAGCACCTCGATCAGTTCGACGACCGGCAACGCGTCGCAGCTGATCACCCCTATCGCGGCATCCTGGGTAAAAGCCATCTTGAACACCGCCAGTCGCTGCAGCACGGTTTGCTCTACGGCAGTCAACCGTTCGTAGCTCCAGTCCAGCGCAGCCTTGAGCGTCTGGTGCCGGGGCACGGCCGTGCGGCGACCCTGGGACAGCAACTGAAAACAGTTATCGAGTTGCGCTTGCAACCCCACCAGCGCCAGCGCATCGATTTGCGCCGCCGCCAACTCAATCGCCAGCGGCAGGCCATCGAGGCGTCGGCAGATTTCCCGTACGGTCTTGAGGTCTTGCTCACGCAGGGTGAACCCTTGCTGACGAGTTCGGGCACGGCTGACGAGCAACTGCACCGCCGAATAGCCCATGACCTCGGCAACACTGCGCAGCGCGGACGCCGGCGGCACCGCCAGCGGTGGCAGACGCATGACGGTTTCGCCCGCTGCCTTGAGCGGCTCGCGGCTGGTGGCGAGGATCGACAGTCGCGGCAGCGCAGCCAGCAGCGTCTCGATCAACGTCCGGCAGCGTTCGAGCAGGTGTTCGCAGTTGTCCAGGACCAACAAGGCATGCCGCTGCGCCAGCGCCTCCAGCGTGGTACCGACTTCCAGCCCAAGGGTTTGTGTGAGGTGATCGGTCACGTGCGCCGGGTCTTCGATCGCCGCCAGGTCGACCAGCCACACACCGTGCCGATAGTGCTCCAACAACAGTTCGGCCACGCGCAGCGCCACGGTGGTCTTGCCGATCCCGCAAGGCCCGGCCAGGGTCATGAATCGGCGCACCGGCAACTGCCGCACGAGGCTGCCGACAACCGCATCGCGCCCGGTGATCGGCGTGAGCCGCGCCGGCAAGTTGTGCAGGGGCTTTTTCAAGGTCTCGCTCGGGAACGCTACGGGCTGCGGCGAATGCTGTACCGAGGCGACAAAACTGTAGCCGCGCTGGGGAATATTGACGATGTAGCACTGGCCGTTCTGCCCGTCGCCCAAGGCGCGGCGCAGGGCGGCAATGTGCACACGCAGGTTGATCTCTTCGACCACGGAGCACGGCCAGACCTGCGCAATCAACTCTTGCTTGCTGACCACCGAGCCTGCGTGCTCGACCAGCACCTGCAACACGTCAAGGGCGCGGCCGCCCAGGCGCAGCGGTCGATCGCCCTGCAGCACCAGTCGCTGACTGAGGTGGAAAGCGTAGGGTCCGAATTGCAGCACCGCTTCGCTGTTCAAATCTCTGAGGCTGTTCATGGGCTGTCACCCGCGGCAATCCTGGTTTCCAGCCCAGGCTCCGCACCGTCCTTGCAATGAGTTCAGCGGTATCTTGGCAGGCCTCGGTGACGGTACAACTGCCACGGGGGGAGCGTCACGGCCATTGCGGTGCGCATGACGGACACGCGCGCTAGCTGAACTGCTCGCGGTATTGGGTCGGGGTCAGGCCGAGTTTCTCACTGAACAGAAAACGCATGTGCCGCACGCTGCCGAAGCCGCTTTTGAAGGCCACGGTCTTGAGCGGCAACTCGCTGGTTTCCAACAGGTTCCTGGCGCAGTCGATGCGTGCGCTTTGCAGAAACTCCATCGGCGTCATGTTCACTTCCCGGGCGAACACCCTGGCGAAATGACGCGGGCTCATGTTGGCCAGACCGGCCATGCGTTCGATGCTGTAGGTCTCATCCAGATGTTCGAGCACATGGTTCTGCACTCGGGTAATCGCCGTTTCATGAGGGGCCACCGCCGCCATCAACGGGCTGAACTGCGCCTGCCCACCCTGGCGTTTCATGACCACCAGCAACACCTTGGCCACGTCCTGGGCGACTTTCTTGCCGTGGTCCTGGGCTACCACCGACAAGGCCAGGTCGATCCCCGCGGTGACGCCACCGGACGTGATCAGGTTGCGGTCCTGGACGAAGATCTGATCGGTCTCGACGGTCGCTTTCGGAAAGCCCTTGATCAGCCGCTCGGTGTAGTGCCAGTGCGTGGTGACGCGATAGCCGTCGAGCAAACCCGCATGCCCCAACACGAACGCCCCGGTGCAGATCGAGCCAAAAGCGGCGGACCGGCTGACGTTGTGCCGGAGCCAGTCGAGCAATGGCGGATGCCTTTCGTTGTAGGCACCGGGACCACCGGGCACCAACAGCAAATCAAAACCCTCGCAGGCCTGGTCGATGTGCCGGTCGGCGTGCACGCTCACGCCATTGGACGCCCGCAATGCGCCGGGCTCGGTGCCGATGGTCGACAGCACGTAGTGATCGTCGGGTTTCAGGTATCGATTGGCGATGGAAAACACTTCCATGGGTCCGGCCATGTCGAGCAGGAGAAAGTCGGGAAACAGCACCATTGCCACGGTTTTCATGGATTGGAATTCACTGGGATCAATAGGGTCGGCACACCAATCCTTGTGGGAGCGGGCTTGCTCGCGAAGGCAGTGTGTCATTCACCATCATTTAGCCTGACACGACGCCTTCGCGAGCAAGTCGAATCGTCGCACCGCCGCTCCCACAGGATTCTTGCCATGCATTATGGCTAAGTACAACGTAAAGGTTGGAAAAGAATAGCTGATTCGCCCTCATAAACTGTCAACCTGTTCGAGACAGTATTTCAATTTTCATCTACTTATTGCACCAGCCAGTAACCATTAACCTTCTCCTCACTCGGACGAATTCACGTCCCCACAGGAGATTTCATCATGCTGACTCTTCGCAAAGCCTCGGATCGTGGCCTGGCCAATCACGGCTGGTTGAAGTCGTTCCATACCTTTTCCTTCGCCAGCTATCGCAACCCGAAAGAGCAGGGCTTTTCCGACCTGTTGGTGATCAACGACGACCGTGTGGCCGCCGGCAAAGGCTTCGGCCAGCACCCGCACCGCGACATGGAGATTTTCTCCTATGTGCTTGAAGGTGCCCTGGAACACAAGGACACCCTGGGCACCGGTTCGGTGATCCGCCCCGGCGACGTGCAACTGATGAGCGCAGGCAGCGGCGTGGCTCACAGTGAGTTCAACCACTCGAGCACCCGGGCGGTGCACTTTCTGCAGATCTGGATCGTGCCCGACGTCAGCGGCGCCAAACCGCGTTATCAGCAAGAGCATTTCAGCACCCAGAAGAAACGCGGACGCCTGCAACTGATCATCTCGCCGGACGGTGCCAAGGGTTCGCTCAAGGTGCGTCAGGATGCACGGGTGTATGCCGGCCTGATCGACGGCAAGGAAAGCGCCACCCTGGAGCTCGCCGCCAACCGCTACGCGTATGTGCACGTGGCCCGGGGCAGCGTCGAACTCAACGGTGTGCTGTTGCAGGAAGGCGACGGTGTGCGGGTTCGTGATGAACAGATGCTGACCTTGAGCAACGGCGTGGATGCTGAAGTGCTGGTGTTCGACCTGCGCCCACAGGAACTGCCGCAAATGCCATAACACCTTTGTGGGAGCGAGCCTGCTCGCTCCCACAGGATTTGTGCCACCTGGAATTACTCGCCGGTCCCGGCGAACCCCGCGACAATCTCATCGATCACCGCCCGGACCCTGGCCGTATGCCGCAGGTCCGCGTGGGTCACCAGCCAGATGTCATAGGGCATCGGACGCGAGCGTTCCGGCCACAACCTGACCAACCCCTCCTTCTCCCCGATGTACACCGGAATCTCTCCGACTCCGATCCCCGCCGCAATCGACCGACGCACCAGCAGGCTGGAACTGAGGCTCGCGACAATCCGCCCGCGCGCCACCGGTTCCGAGACCAGCGTCAGGTCCTTGTTGCCCTGCAAGTACGGCTGATACACCACCAGGTCATGCCCGGCGAACGCCGAGCCCGGCTCCGGCACGCCGTGGGCGTCGACATAGGCTTGCGAGGCAAACAGCCCTACCGGCCAACGGGCGATACGCCGGGCAATCAGGTCAGGGTTTTCCGGCCGGGTGTTGCGTACGGCGATGTCCGCTTCGCGTTTTGCCAGGCTGAGAATCTGCGTGGTGGCGTCCAGTTGCACCCGTACATCCGGGTGTTGCCGATGCAAACGGGCAATCGCCGGGATCAGGAAATCAATCGCCAGGGAGTCGGTGGTACTGACCCGAACCGTGCCGGTCAAGCGATCGTCCAGGCCCTGGATCTGGCGCTCCAGCTCCAGCGCCGAATGCTCCATTTTCTCCACGGCCTTGAGTGCCGCTTCGCCGACAGCCGTCAGCGCATAACCTTCGGATGTGCGCAGGAACAAGGTCGCACTCAATGACTTTTCCAGCGCCGTGATGCGCCGGCCGACCGTGGCCTGGTCGACCCCCAACACCCGCGCCGCACCACGCAACGTGGATTCGCGGCAAACCGCGAGAAATACCCGGGCGTCATCCCAATTCATCACGTTCTCCTGACGATGCAATTACGCATCAGCATAGCGCGTAATCGCTGCATTAATGCTTCGTAAAACCTCGATATGCTGAAGGCCAGAGTGACCCTACAGGACAATGCACATGCACAGTTCATCGCCTCCCCTTACCCCGGCGCCCGGCGCGATCTGGCTGCCGATCTTCGCCGGCCTCTGCGCCAGCCTGGTCAGCATCGGCCTGGCGCGCTTCGCCTACACGCCACTGATTCCCTCGCTGATCCAGGCCCACTGGTTTTCCGCCAGTGACGTGGTGTACCTCGGCGCCGCCAATCTGGTGGGGTACCTGATCGGCGCACTGATCGGCCATCCCCTGGCACGCCGGACCTCGAACAAGACCGCCCTGCGCCTGATGATGCTGGCGGTGACCCTGGCGTTTTTCGCCTGTGGCTTTCCGTTGTCGGTGAGTTGGTTCTTCGGCTGGCGCCTGCTGTCGGGGATTGCCGGTGGCGCGATCATGGTGTTGGTGGCGGCCACCGTATTGCCCCGGGTCCCGGCGGCCCGCAAAGGCCTGGCCAGCGGCGCGATATTCCTGGGTATCGGCCTGGGCATCGCCGGGTCGGGGACGATCGTACCGCCACTGCTGAGCCTCGGCTTGCAGCAAACCTGGTTCGGCCTGGGCCTGCTGGCCTTGATCCTCACGGCTGCCAGTTGGTTTGGCTGGCCGACAACTGCGCACCCGACTACCGCAACGCCGTCGAATGCACCGTCGTCCCCCACCGACCCGAACGTTTACCTGCTGTTCGCCCAATACGCATTCATGGCGGCCGGGTTGGTGCCGGCCATGGTGTTCCTGGTGGATTACGTCGCCCGTGGGCTCAATGCCGGGGCACATGTCGGCGCGCTGATCTGGGTGATGTACGGCCTGGGCGCGATTATCGGGCCGGTGAGCTACGGCTTTCTGGCAGACCATCTGGGCGCGAAAACCGGTATCCGCATCGTGCTGGTGCTGCAGGCGCTGGCAGTCGGCCTTTTATCGATCAGCAGTTCGTTCGTGGCGCTGGCTTTACTGGCGGTGATCCTCGGCTCCTTCCCCCCAGGCATCGTGCCGCTGGCGTTGGCGCGGGTGCATGAACTGATCCCCGGGCATCATCAGCAACAGGTTGCCTGGAGTCGCGCCACCGTGTCGTTCGCTACTTTCCAGGCGCTCTCGGGGTTCGCTTACTCGGTGCTGTTCAACGCCAGTGGCGGCCATCATGCCTTGATGTTCGTGATTGCCGCCGGCGCCATCGTTGTAGCGCTGTTGCTGGAACTGGGCAGCCGACTGCTCAGTCGCTCGACCGAATCCTTGACGCTCAATGCAGGTAAATGAAATGACACTCCCGCAGACCATGACCCTGATCGAAATCACCGAACCCGGTGGCCCTGAAGTCCTGCTACCGGACCGACAATGGCTCAGGGCTCGCAGGGTTCCTGAAGGATGGCGGCCCCTGCGCCCTGCTCCCCCTGATAACGGGCGCGATAGCGCCCGGGGCTTTCCCCGGTCCACTTCTTGAACGCCCGATGGAAGGCGCTGGGTTCCTGGAACCCCAGTTGCTCGGCGATATCGCTGATGCTCGCATCGCTCTGACGCAGTTGTTCAAAGGCCACGCCTCGGCGTACTTCGTCCTTGATTTCCTGATAGGAACAGCCTTCACGCTCCAGTTTGCGGCGGAAGGTGCTGGGGCTCAGGTGCTGTTCCAGGGCAAAGGCCTGCAACGTCGGCCACTCGCTGTAATGACTGCCGCGCAAGCGCTGATGGACCTGGGATGCCAGTCCGTGCTGGTTACGGAAGCGGATCACCAGCCATTGTGGCGCTGTACGCAGGAACACTTTCAGCGACGCCAGGTCTTGAGCCACTGGCAGGCGCAAGTAGTGACTGGCAAATTCGATTTCGGTGCGCTCGGCACCAAAGGTCAGGTTGGGGCCCCAAAGCAGGCGGTCGTCACCCAGCGACAGGCGCGAATGGCGGAAGTCCGCACGATCAATGGGAATGCGCCGCCCGCCCAGCCAGCACAGCAGACTGATCATCAACACCAGGAAGGTTTCTTCACCAAACCGGCTGGCGTCGTTGTCCGTCGAGCGGGTTTCAAGGCTGATCACCGCACGCTTGCCACGCACCGCGAGCGAGCCGCGAAAGTCTCGCAGGAACAAGCCGAAGTTGGCCAGGCATTGACGCATGGCCTTGTGCAGATCGGGCTCCTGAATCAGGGCACGGCAAATCAGGGCGAAACTGCCCGGCGGCATGCCATGGGAGTCGAGCCCGAAAAACTCATCGTCGAGCTCGCGGATCTGGATCAGCCACAACGCCGCAAACGCGTTGGCCGGCACCCGCGCCGTGGGTTGGTGCATGACCGCCGGATCAATGCCCGCCTGTTCGAGCACGGCCGTCACGCGCTGCGGATCATCCCTCAGCCCATGGATCATTGCCTGCACGAAATAGGCGGCAACCGAGTCCTTTTCCCGCATTGGTTCGCTTCTCTCTCATCACCCGAATGGCAAAAAACATCAGTGCCGTTGAACAGTTTTGGCATAGGACAACCGCCCTGCCGGCTCTAGACTCGCGGCAATAGTACGCCTTCGGCCGCCGTCGCGGCCAAGGTATCGCAGGGTTTGATCGAAGGATGGGAAGATGAATCTGCAAAACATCGGAGTGATCGGTGCGGGCACCATGGGCAACGGTATCGCGCAAGTCTGCGCCATGGCCGGTTTCAACGTGACCTTGCTGGACATATCCGAAAGCGCTTTGCAAAAAGCCGTCGCAACGGTCGGTAAAAACCTGGACCGGCAGATCGCCAGGCAAACCCTGACGGTGGAGCAGAAACAGGCCACCCTCGACAAAATTCGCATCAGCACCGATTACAGCGTCCTGGGTGACGCGCAACTGGTCATCGAAGCGGCCACTGAAAATCTGGACCTGAAACTGCGTGTGCTGCAACAGATCGCCGCGCAGGTCAGCAACGAATGCGTCATTGCCTCCAATACCTCGTCGCTGTCGATCACCCAACTCGCCGCCAGTGTCAGCCAGCCTGAGCGCTTCATCGGCCTGCATTTCTTCAACCCGGTGCCGGTGATGGGCCTGATCGAAGTCATCCGTGGCCTGCAAACCAGTGACGTGACCCACCAACTGGCGCTGGACATGGCGACCACTCTAGGCAAAACCGCGATTACGGCGGGTAACCGTCCGGGATTCGTGGTCAACCGGATCCTGGTGCCGATGATCAACGAAGCGATCCTGGTGTTCCAGGAAGGCCTGGCCAGCGCCGAAGACATCGACGCCGGCATGCGCCTGGGCTGCAACCAGCCTATCGGCCCATTGGCCCTGGCGGACCTGATCGGCCTGGACACCCTGTTGTCGATCCTCGAAGCCTTCTATGACGGTTTCAACGACAGCAAATATCGCCCGGCGCCACTGCTCAAGGAAATGGTCGCCGCCGGTTACCTGGGACGCAAAACGGGGCGCGGCTTCCATGCCTATGCCTGAGCGTTGCTCGCGCTTTGCCGAGTACCGGGACAAGGTCCTGGAGCTGTTTGCCTGCAAGGGGTTCGGCCAGGTCGGCATGCGCGAGCTCGCGACGTGCCTGGGGCTCTCCCCGGGCTCGCTGTATCACCATTACCCCAGCAAACAGCATCTGCTGCTCGACCTGATCGAGGAATTCTACGAGGAACTGTTGGCTACCCTGGGACGTATCCAGCAAAAAGCCCCGGGCAAGCGCGACAAGCTCAACAGCCTGATCCGCGCCCATCTGAACCTGTATCGGGAGATGCCTTGGCATTTCCGCCTGGTGGAGCGCGACAGCGGTTGCCTGAACGAAGAGCAGCAGGCTCGGGTCCGGCAATTGCGCGAGCAATACGAACGCACGTTGCTGAGGATGCTGGGCGCGAAGTCGCGTTTCAGCGAGCAAGGTCAGCTGGCGGCCGGGCATGCCATTGGCGCCCTGCTCAACAGCGCTCCCAGCTGGCTGACGCCACATGTGCTGGACGAGCAGGAACGTGATGAGCTGCTCGAGAGCATGGTCAGCGGTGCCATCGAACGTGTGCTGGCGCCACGGCGCGTGCCGGAGGCGATAAGCCTCGCGCGTCCTATTGAAAAAACATCTAAAGAAACACAAGCTTCGACAAAGATTTAGCGCTTTGCTTGTCGGCTCGACACAATCGGAATTCGCCGAAAAAACCGGCGTCCAAACCGATGTATGCACTCGAACACCTGGAGCCGACCATGAAAATCAATCCCTACCTTATCTTCAACGGCGACTGCAAAGCGGCCTTCACGTTCTACGCGCAGTGCCTGCAAGGTCAGATCGAAGCCATGTTGACCTTCGGCGAAACGCCGGCTGGTGAACATTTCCCCAAGGATCTGCACAACCTGATCATCCATACCCGTCTGATCGTGGGCGATCAGGCGATCATGGGGTCGGACACCACACCGGATCGCCCCGTGGATAAAATGAGTGCCTGTTCGATTTCACTCAACGTCGACAGCATTGCCGAGGCCGAGCGGGTCTTCAATGCGCTGGCGAACGGTGGCTCTGTGCAAATGCCACTGGAGACCACGTTCTGGGCGGCGCGCTTCGGCATGCTGGTCGACCGCTTTGGTGTGTCGTGGATGGTCAATTGCGAAAAGGATCAGTGAAAGACCTCAGTCGATTGACCGTCTTCAAGGCACTAAAAAGCCCAACCTGAAAAGGTTGGGCGTTCTGGCAACTCCCGGCCCGTCTGCTACCGTCAACTAGCCACATGGATAGCAGCGAACCAGAGGAGCGAACCCACTATGCCGGCCCACGACCTGTCCTGGCCCACCCGTTTCAAATGCTTGCTACTGGCCGGTGGACTGATCACCGGCCTGCTGACCCTCAATGGCTGCGCCACTGTCGACGCACAGACCACCGCGTATGTCGGCGTAGAACATCCAGCACCGACATCGCCGGACCATGTAGTCGTGCTGCGCTCGGAGCCTCTGCGTCCGCATGTGCGCCTGGGTGAAGTGTTGATCGACGCCAGCATCGACCCCGCCCCGCCGATTACCGAAGTCGAACAGAAGCTGCGGGAAGAGTCCGCCAAACTCGGTGGCGATGCTGTGGTGGTGGTCTATGACCACATTCAGGCGGTGGGTGCCTATGCCAGCGGGCCGCTGTGGGCTCGCGACGTGACGACCATCGAAGGACGCAAACTCAAGGGCATCGTGATCAAGTACCAGTAGATATCTCCCCTGGAAGACAGCGTCAACGGAGGTTGAATTTGAATGACGTGGTGATCGCCCTCATCGTTTTCGCCTGTCTGTCCGCCAGCGCACTGCTGGGCTCGTACGTGAGGGAGCGATTACCGAGCCATCATCTGAGCGACGACTCCGTGGCGGTGGTGAAGCTGGCCACCGGCCTCATCGCAACGATGTCGGCGCTGGTTCTCGGCCTGCTCGTTTCCTCTGCCAAAGGCACATTCGATACGGCCAATGCCGAACTGGAGGGCGCTGCGGCGAAAGTGGTTCAATTCGACCGCTTGCTGGCCCGCTACGGCACCGACACCCAGGGCATCCGCACCGAACTCAAGCACAACTACGCCGAAGTCACCCGAGTACTCGCGACCCGCGACCACCATCAGATTGCAGAACTCGATAGCCCCGAAATGATCCGTCGCTCCGAAGGCCTGCAACGCCAGGTCGAATCACTGACGCCTGGCAACGATGATCAGCGCACGCTGAAAGCCTCGGCATTGCAAGACATGGACACCGTGTTTGCCGCCCGCTGGCTGACCCTGTTGCAGGCCAATCAATCGATTCCACCGGTGATGCTGGTGATCCTGGTGACGTGGCTGGGGATTATCTTCGGCTCATTCGGTCTGTTTGCACCCTGCAACGGCACCATTGTCGCCGTATTGCTGATGTGTGCCTTGTCGACGGGGGCAACCATCCTGCTGGTAGAGGAACTCAATCGACCGCTTGATGGTTTTATCTGTGTGTCACTGGATCCCCTGGAGCACACGCTGGAGCGGTTGGGGCAGTAATTTCATTTCCTGCGGACAAAAACAAAACCCCAACTGCTTTCGCAATTGGGGTTTCGGAATTTAATCTTGACGATGACCTACTCTCACATGGGGAAACCCCACACTACCATCGGCGATGCATCGTTTCACTGCTGAGTTCGGGATGGGATCAGGTGGTTCCAACGCTCTATGGTCGTCAAGAAATTCGGGTACTGAGTCGTGACCGGATGGCCTCGCTTCAGCAAATTGGGTATGCGATAGTTTGGTGTTTTGTGAGTATCTCGAACTTTCGGTTCGTTTCGTCTTCACACACCGCAATCTGGCCTCTTTCGTTTCTTCAACTAGGAGCAGCAAATTGCTTGGGTGTTATATGGTCAAGCCTCACGGGCAATTAGTATTGGTTAGCTCAACGCCTCACAGCGCTTACACACCCAACCTATCAACGTCGTAGTCTTCGACGGCCCTTCAGGGGACTCAAGGTCCCAGTGAGATCTCATCTTGAGGCAAGTTTCCCGCTTAGATGCTTTCAGCGGTTATCTTTTCCGAACATAGCTACCCGGCAATGCCACTGGCGTGACAACCGGAACACCAGAGGTTCGTCCACTCCGGTCCTCTCGTACTAGGAGCAGCCCCTCTCAAATCTCAAACGTCCACGGCAGATAGGGACCGAACTGTCTCACGACGTTCTAAACCCAGCTCGCGTACCACTTTAAATGGCGAACAGCCATACCCTTGGGACCGGCTTCAGCCCCAGGATGTGATGAGCCGACATCGAGGTGCCAAACACCGCCGTCGATATGAACTCTTGGGCGGTATCAGCCTGTTATCCCCGGAGTACCTTTTATCCGTTGAGCGATGGCCCTTCCATACAGAACCACCGGATCACTAAGACCTACTTTCGTACCTGCTCGACGTGTCTGTCTCGCAGTCAAGCGCGCTTTTGCCTTTATACTCTACGACCGATTTCCGACCGGTCTGAGCGCACCTTCGTACTCCTCCGTTACTCTTTAGGAGGAGACCGCCCCAGTCAAACTACCCACCATACACTGTCCTCGATCCGGATAACGGACCTGAGTTAGAACCTCAAAGTTGCCAGGGTGGTATTTCAAGGTTGGCTCCACGCGAACTGGCGTCCACGCTTCAAAGCCTCCCACCTATCCTACACAAGCAAATTCAAAGTCCAGTGCAAAGCTATAGTAAAGGTTCACGGGGTCTTTCCGTCTAGCCGCGGATACACTGCATCTTCACAGCGATTTCAATTTCACTGAGTCTCGGGTGGAGACAGCGCCGCCATCGTTACGCCATTCGTGCAGGTCGGAACTTACCCGACAAGGAATTTCGCTACCTTAGGACCGTTATAGTTACGGCCGCCGTTTACCGGGGCTTCGATCAAGAGCTTCGCGTTAGCTAACCCCATCAATTAACCTTCCGGCACCGGGCAGGCGTCACACCCTATACGTCCACTTTCGTGTTTGCAGAGTGCTGTGTTTTTAATAAACAGTCGCAGCGGCCTGGTATCTTCGACCGGCGTGGGCTTACGGAGCAAGTCCTTCACCCTCACCGGCGCACCTTCTCCCGAAGTTACGGTGCCATTTTGCCTAGTTCCTTCACCCGAGTTCTCTCAAGCGCCTTGGTATTCTCTACCCAACCACCTGTGTCGGTTTGGGGTACGGTTCCTGGTTACCTGAAGCTTAGAAGCTTTTCTTGGAAGCATGGCATCAACCACTTCGTGTTCTAAAAGAACACTCGTCATCAGCTCTCGGCCTTAGAATCCCGGATTTACCTAAGATTCCAGCCTACCACCTTAAACTTGGACAACCAACGCCAAGCTGGCCTAGCCTTCTCCGTCCCTCCATCGCAATAACCAGAAGTACAGGAATATTAACCTGTTTTCCATCGACTACGCTTTTCAGCCTCGCCTTAGGGACCGACTAACCCTGCGTCGATTAACGTTGCGCAGGAAACCTTGGTCTTTCGGCGTGGGTGTTTTTCACACCCATTGTCGTTACTCATGTCAGCATTCGCACTTCTGATACCTCCAGCAAGCTTCTCAACTCACCTTCACAGGCTTACAGAACGCTCCTCTACCGCATCACCTAAGTGATACCCGTAGCTTCGGTGTATGGTTTGAGCCCCGTTACATCTTCCGCGCAGGCCGACTCGACTAGTGAGCTATTACGCTTTCTTTAAAGGGTGGCTGCTTCTAAGCCAACCTCCTAGCTGTCTAAGCCTTCCCACATCGTTTCCCACTTAACCATAACTTTGGGACCTTAGCTGACGGTCTGGGTTGTTTCCCTTTTCACGACGGACGTTAGCACCCGCCGTGTGTCTCCCATGCTCGGCACTTGTAGGTATTCGGAGTTTGCATCGGTTTGGTAAGTCGGGATGACCCCCTAGCCGAAACAGTGCTCTACCCCCTACAGTGATACATGAGGCGCTACCTAAATAGCTTTCGAGGAGAACCAGCTATCTCCGAGCTTGATTAGCCTTTCACTCCGATCCACAGGTCATCCGCTAACTTTTCAACGGTAGTCGGTTCGGTCCTCCAGTCAGTGTTACCTAACCTTCAACCTGCCCATGGATAGATCGCCCGGTTTCGGGTCTATTCCCAGCGACTAGACGCCCTATTAAGACTCGCTTTCGCTACGCCTCCCCTATTCGGTTAAGCTCGCCACTGAAAATAAGTCGCTGACCCATTATACAAAAGGTACGCAGTCACCCAACAAAGTGGGCTCCCACTGCTTGTACGCATACGGTTTCAGGATCTATTTCACTCCCCTCTCCGGGGTTCTTTTCGCCTTTCCCTCACGGTACTAGTTCACTATCGGTCAGTCAGTAGTATTTAGCCTTGGAGGATGGTCCCCCCATATTCAGACAAAGTTTCTCGTGCTCCGTCCTACTCGATTTCATGACCAAGAGATTTTCGCGTACAGGGCTATCACCCACTATGGCCGCACTTTCCAGAGCGTTCCGCTAATCTCAAAGCCACTTAAGGGCTAGTCCCCGTTCGCTCGCCACTACTAAGGGAATCTCGGTTGATTTCTTTTCCTCAGGGTACTTAGATGTTTCAGTTCCCCTGGTTCGCCTCTTGCACCTATGTATTCAGTACAAGATAACCATCTTATGATGGCTGGGTTCCCCCATTCAGACATCTCCGGATCAAAGTCTGTTTGCCGACTCCCCGAAGCTTTTCGCAGGCTACCACGTCTTTCATCGCCTCTGACTGCCAAGGCATCCACCGTATGCGCTTCTTCACTTGACCATATAACCCCAAGCAATCTGGTTATACTATGAAGACGACATTCGCCGAAAATTCGATTGAGCTCCTAAGAGCAACTCACAAATTTTACCTTAGCCTGATCCGTTACCAGTGAAAGTAACGTTCAGTCTATCTTTCTATCACATACCCAAATTTTTAAAGAACGATCTAATCAAAAGACTAGAAATCAATATTCACATCGGAATACTCATTTCTAAACTTTCAGAAGCAGTTATATGGTGGAGCCAAACGGGATCGAACCGTTGACCTCCTGCGTGCAAGGCAGGCGCTCTCCCAGCTGAGCTATGGCCCCATAACAAAATTGGTGGGTCTGGGCAGATTCGAACTGCCGACCTCACCCTTATCAGGGGTGCGCTCTAACCAACTGAGCTACAGACCCAATTTCGAGCGCGTAACTGTTAGCTTGGAGCTATCAGCTTGGAGCTTAAAGCTGCTTCTATCGTCTTCTTCAATGAATCAAGCAATTCGTGTGGGAACTTATGGAGCAGCTGAGTCGTCGATTAAGGAGGTGATCCAGCCGCAGGTTCCCCTACGGCTACCTTGTTACGACTTCACCCCAGTCATGAATCACACCGTGGTAACCGTCCTCCCGAAGGTTAGACTAGCTACTTCTGGTGCAACCCACTCCCATGGTGTGACGGGCGGTGTGTACAAGGCCCGGGAACGTATTCACCGCGACATTCTGATTCGCGATTACTAGCGATTCCGACTTCACGCAGTCGAGTTGCAGACTGCGATCCGGACTACGATCGGTTTTGTGGGATTAGCTCCACCTCGCGGCTTGGCAACCCTCTGTACCGACCATTGTAGCACGTGTGTAGCCCAGGCCGTAAGGGCCATGATGACTTGA
>NZ_CP178857.1:662500-2165000 GCF_047345015.1 Pseudomonas monachiensis | reverse complement strand
GAGAATGCCGAACAGGGTCGCGGCCTCTTCAGCGTTGGAGTTTTCGCCGTGACCGGAGAAATCCCACTCAACGAATTCGAAATCCGGCTTGGCACTGAAGAAACGCCACGAGACCACACCGCTGGAATCGATGAAGTGCTCGACGAAGTTGTTCGGCTCAGTCACCGCCTGGCCTTCGAAGGTCGGCTGAGGCAGATCGTTCAGGCCTTCGAAACTGCGGCCTTGCAGCAACTCCGTCAGGCTGCGCTCCAGTGCCACTTCCAGACTTGGGTGCGCGCCGAACGAGGCAAACACGCCACCGGTGCGCGGGTTCATCAAGGTCACACACATCACAGGGAACTCCCCGCCCAGCGACGCATCCTTGACCAGCACCGGGAAGCCCTGCTCTTCCAGGGCCTGGATACCGGCCAGGATGCCCGGGTATTTCGCCAGCACTTCCTGCGGCACGTCCGGCAGGGCCATTTCACCTTCGAGGATTTCGCGCTTGACCGCGCGCTCGAAGATCTCCGACAGGCACTGCACCTGGGCTTCGGCCAGCGTGTTGCCGGCGCTCATGCCATTGCTCAGGAACAGGTTTTCGATCAGGTTGGACGGGAAGTACACCACCTCATTGTCCGACTGGCGCACAAACGGCAGTGAGCAAATACCACGCTGGGTGTTGCCGGAGTTGGTGTCGTACAGATGCGAGCCACGCAACTCGCCATCCCGGTCGTAGACCTTCAGGCAGTACTCGTCGAGGATTTCAGTCGGCAGTTCGTCCTTCGGGCCCGGCTTGAACCAGCGCTCGTCCGGGTAATGCACAAACGCCGCGTTGGCGATGTCCTCGCCCCAGAACTGATCGTTGTAGAAGAAGTTGCAGTTGAGGCGCTCGATAAACTCGCCCAGTGCCGATGCCAGCGCACCTTCCTTGGTTGCACCCTTGCCGTTGGTAAAACACATCGGCGAGTGCGCATCGCGGATGTGCAGCGACCACACATTGGGAACGATATTGCGCCACGAAGCGATTTCAATCTTCATGCCCAGATCGGCCAGGAGGCCCGACATGTTGGCGATGGTTTGCTCCAGCGGCAGGTCCTTGCCCACAATGTAGGTGCCCGCTTCAGAAGTCGAGTGCGGCATCAGCAACGCCTGGGCATCGGCGTCGAGGTTTTCGACCTCTTCAATCACAAACTCAGGGCCGGTTTGCACCACCTTCTTTACCGTACAACGGTCGATGGAGCGCAAGATCCCCTGGCGGTCCTTGGCGGAGATGTCCGCCGGCAATTCAACCTGAATCTTGAAAATCTGGTTGTAGCGGTTTTCCGGGTCAACAATGTTGTTCTGCGACAGGCGGATATTTTCGGTGGGGATATTGCGAGTCTCGCAGTACAACTTCACGAAGTACGCCGCACACAACGCCGACGAAGCCAGGAAGTAATCGAACGGCCCCGGTGCCGAACCATCGCCCTTGTAGCGAATGGGCTGATCGGCGATCACCGTGAAGTCGTCGAACTTGGCTTCAAGTCGAAGGTTGTCGAGAAAGTTGACCTTGATTTCCATGTGCGATTACCAGAATAACGAGCTAAACGATTTGGCCGCCATTATCCGGTTTTTCGGCACTGACCGTTAACTTTCCACTATTTATCGATCAACGCCACACCGCGCTCCTCAAGCAAACGCACAAACATCGTCAGGCTCCGCGACACCGTTCCCCTGCGCCACACCAGCCAGGTGCGCAGATAGCGGAACGACTCCGACAGCGGCCAGACGCTGACCGTCGTGCATCCAGGCATGCTTTCGAGCATGCTGCGGGGCATCAGCGCCAGGCCGGCACCGGCGCTGACGCAGGCCAGCATGCCGTGATAGGACTCCATTTCGAAAATCTTGCCGGGCACCGCCGCACCATCGGCGAACCAGCTTTCGAAGTGATGGCGATAGGAGCAGTTGGAGCGGAAGGCATAGATATTTTCGCCATTCACGTCCTTGGCCCGATGAATCGGCTCATGGTTGAGCGGTGCGATCAGGACCATTTCTTCCTCGAATGCAGGCACGCCCTCCAGCGCCGGATGCAACACCGGACCATCGACAAATGCAGCGGCCAGCCGCCCCGACAGCACCCCATCGATCATGGTCCCGGAGGGGCCGGTGGACAGGTCCAGCTCGACCTTGGCGTGCTTCTGGTTATAGGCGGCCAACAGCTCTGGAATACGTACCGCGGCAGTACTTTCCAGCGAACCCAGGGCGAAGGCTCCCTGGGGTTCTTCACCCGCCACGGTGGCGCGCGCCTCCTGAACCAGCTCGAGAATGCGCCGAGCGTAATCCAGAAAGCTCCAGCCGGCCGGCGACAGACGCAGACGACTCTTCTCGCGAATAAACAGGTCCACACCCAGGTCCAGCTCAAGCTGCTTGATTCGGGTCGTGAGATTCGATGGCACCCGGTGGATATGCTGGGCGGCCACGCTGATGCTGCCGTGCTCGGCGACAGCCTTGAAAATTTCGAGCTGAACCAGATCCAAGTCATTCTCCAAACGTGAACGTTACGCTCAGTATTATTCAGTTTCCAGAAAACATATAGCCCCATACCCTGAGTACATTCCTACCTCGCAGGACGGTGCCATGACCAACGAATCCAGCCTTACCCATGCCATTTCAATCAACCCGACCACGGGCGAGCAGGTCGGCCATTACCCTTTCGAATCCGATTCGGCACTGCAGGCCACGCTGACGCGGGCCGCTACCGGGTTTCGTGCCTGGCGCGGCAAACCGGTTGAACAGCGCGCGCAGCTGTTGATCAACCTCGGCCAGGCCTTGCGCAACAATGCAGAGGCCATGGCGAAAATGATCACCCAGGAAATGGGTAAGCCGATTGCCCAGGCCCGCGGTGAAATTGAAAAATGTGCGCAGCTGTGTGAGTGGTACGCCGAACACGGCCCCGCCATGCTGAGCCCGGAACCGACCCTGGTTGAAGGCGGTAAGGCACGCATTGAATATCGCCCCCTCGGCCCGATTCTCGCCGTGATGCCGTGGAACTTCCCCATCTGGCAAGTCCTGCGCGGCGCGGTCCCCACCCTGCTCGCTGGCAACACCTACGTGCTCAAGCACGCGCCAAACGTCATGGGTAGCGCCTACCTGCTGCTGGAGGCCTTCAGGCAAGCGGATTTTCCCGAAGGTGTTTTCGAGGTCATCAACGTCACCCCGGAAGGTGTATCCAAGGCGATCGCCGACCCACGCATCGCGGCCGTCACCCTCACCGGTAGCGTACGTGCGGGTATGGCCATCGGTGCTCAGGCGGGAGCAGCACTGAAGAAATGCGTATTGGAACTGGGTGGCTCCGACCCATTTATCGTGCTCGACGACGCTGACCTCGATGAGGCGGTGAAAGCCGCCGTGATCGGGCGTTATCAAAACACCGGGCAAGTCTGCGCCGCCGCCAAACGCCTGATTGTCGAGCAAGGCGTTGCCCGGGAATTTACCCGCAAGTTCGTCGAAGCCACCCGACAACTGGTTGTCGGTGACCCACTGGCCAGCACCACCTATATCGGCCCGATGGCTCGCTTCGACCTGCGCGACGAACTGGATCAACAGGTGCGCGACACACTGGAAGAAGGCGCGAAGCTGCTGTTGGGTGGAAACAAGGCTGAAGGCCCCGGCAACTACTATGCGCCCACCGTACTCGGCGACGTGACCGATCAAATGACATCATTCAAACAGGAGTTGTTTGGTCCTGTGGCCTCAATCATCACGGCCCGAGACGCCGCCCATGCGCTGGAGCTGGCCAATGACAGCGAGTTCGGCCTCACCGCCACCCTCTACACGCGCAATGCCGAACTTGCCCGACAGATGGCAGGCGAACTTGAAACCGGCGGCGTATTCATCAACGGCTATAGCGCCAGCGATCCGCGTGTCAGTTTTGGTGGCGTGAAGAAGAGCGGCTTTGGCCGGGAGCTCTCGCACTTCGGGGTGCGCGAATTCTGTAATGCACAGACGGTCTGGCTGGATCGGCGTTAAGGGGGCCTTGCGTTCCGAACCCGGCCCGGTGGCCGGGTTCTGTTTTCATTATTGAATGGGAAGGTCAGCTCGCAGTTCCTGCATGGTGAGCAATCCCTGTTCAAGCCGTTACGTCCATCGCTTGAGATGTTGGTGACATATGGGCCTGCTAAACCAGGAATCCAAAGGCCCGGCGCTTGCGCCGTCACCTTGGGATGAGCTGCAGATTCCACCATAAACGCACCTACACTGAGATGCACAGCGATTGAGAGAACATGGAGCTCCCCCCATGCGAACTAGCGCCCTTGTGATACTCCTTTTCAGCTATGCCGTGCTGATGGTGATTTTTTTCAAGCTGAATGCTCGAAACAATCGGCGCCGCAGAGAAGGTCTCTACGAAGCCTTTGAAACTACGATGCGAGAGCATGGGCTCAAGTCTTTCGAGATCCTCAAGGAAAGTATTTATATCGGTAACAACTTTCGGCCATCAGAGCTGTACCGGGTATTGCTGGACGACTCAGGGCACTACTTTCTTTACTTGCACGCCAGCAATACGCAGCCAGTTTTCATGCCGCTGACCGAAGAGCGAGCGTTACAGGCTGCACAGGGTGATATTGGAATTCAGGCATAGATCATCGCAACCGCTGCCAGGATGTAGCGGATGCGGACCTGTGCCAGGAACTCATGCAGCCTGGCGATAAGCGGCGAGTAGTCACCGGCACCACTGCTTCTCACAAGGGATCCCGTCGTAGTCGCCATCCATTTCCATTCCTGGGCAATTTTGCAGAAAGTTTGTGGCCTCTGCGCATGAAGTCATCTGCGAGCAATATTTGCGCCCATCGCATTTGACTGGCGCCGAGACAGGCTTTGGCGCAATCAAGACCGCAGAGATTCTTTGGGGGCTCGATGGCCGAGCCTCAAACCAGGACTGTAATTCAGGGGAAAACTTCCAAACCAACAGACCAACAACAAGCAAAACCAAAATCAGTTTCATCTTGATCCATCCATGATGAGAGACCGTTTGTGTTCTCACGTTGCCTGCTTCCAGCTTAACCCACTATTCCATATACAACCTGCCGGCGAATTTCTTGGCGACTTTCAGCTCAGTGGCAATACTCCACCTTTTACTTCTCCCCATTCAGCAAAACGCATTGGGCCGGTGACCAAACCGACCCAATGCCATACGACCTGATCCATTTATCGCGAATCGACTAACCCAACGTGTTAAGGCACACAACCTTGGGTTGGGTCATTTCCTCGTAGGCAAAACGCACCCCTTCCCGGCCCAGGCTACCGTACTTGGAACCGCCAAAAGGCATCGCATCGAAGCGATAGTCGGAAGAGTCGTTGATCATCACTCCCCCGGCCTCGATCCTCCGTGCGGCGCTCATCGCGGTTGCCAGATCATTGGTGAAGATCCCGGCATGCAGGCTGTATTCGGGCTCATTGGCCAACGCGATGGCTTCATCGAAACTCTCGAAGCATTGCAGTACCACCACCGGTGCGAAGACTTCATTGCGCCAGAGTCGACTGGAATGATCGACGTTTTCCAACACGGTGGCGGCATAGCACGATCCTTCACGCCGATGGCCGCAGAGCAACGTGGCGCCCTCTTGCAGGGCCTCGTTTACCACTTGCTCGGCATTCTGCGCGGCTTGCGCGGTAATCATGGGGCCGATATCGGTAACGGCCAGTAATGGATCGCCGACCACAAGCGCGCGGGCCTGACTGACAAAACGCTCTCGGAACGCTTCATAAATCGACGCCTGAATCAGCAAGCGCTGGGTACCTACGCAGTTCTGCCCCGCTGCCCAAAAGGCTCCGGACACGCAACTCTCGACAGCGGCCTCAAGGTCGCAGTCGCCCATGACGATTACCGGCGCATTGCCGCCCAGGTCCATGGCCAGTTTCTTCAACCCGGCCGTGCGGGCAATCTGTTCTGCGGTGACGAAACCGCCGGTGAAGGAAATCATCCGCACCTCACGGGCGGCGACCAACGCCTTGCCCAGTTCCGCACCGCCGGTGGCGACGGTAACCACTGATTCAGGCAAGCCTGCCGCGACCAGATAAGACACCAGTTTAATGGCCGACAATGGCGCGAGCTCGGAGGGTTTGAGAATCACCGCATTACCGCCCGCAATGGCCGGACCGAGTTTGTGCGCCACCAGGTTCAACGGATCGTTGTACGGCGTGATCGCCACGATCAGGCCCAAGGGCTCGCGAGAAAACCAGCCCTGACGCGATTCGGAGCCTTCATAAGCATCGAAGGGAACCACCTCCCCGGCATTGCGCCTGGCCTCCTCGGCTGACAGCTTGAGGGTATTGACGCAACGTTTGACCTCTTTTTGCGCCTGTTTGAGGGTCTTCCCGGCCTCGTCGACGATCAGCCTGGCAAACACACCGGCATCCTGTTCGATGTTGATTGCGGCTTGCTCAAGAATGCGCGCCCGACGATGACGCGCTAACGCGGCGCACGCTCGTGCACCACTGCGTCCCGTCTCCAACAACTGCGGAACTTGCGACGCACAGACATTCGTCACGCTACCTATGAGGGAACCGTCATAGGCGTTAAAGACTTCAATGGGCGGCTCCACGATATCCAGAACCAGGCGCGATAATTTCACAGGGTTTACTCCTGGTTGCGGGCAATGGATTGATGGATGCTGATGATGTCCGAGAGCAGCGCAAACGCTGTTTCCGTACGCCCTGCTCCCGGCCCCGAAACTGTTACCGCACCGAGCAGTTGCGAGGTAAACGACACCGCATTGGTCGCGCCGCCAACACTGGCCAGCGGATGGTCGTTGTTCAACAGCCGCGGTTCGACACTGGCACTGATCGAGCCGTCGGCATGGCGCATCGCCGACCCGATCAGCTTCCAGCGAGCGCCGTCCTGCCGGGCTTTTTCGATGTCGCCAAGGCTGAGGGACGAAATGCCGCTGCACGTGACGTCGCTGACCGTCAGCTTCGCGTCCAACAGTTCATTCGCCAGGATCACCACCTTGAGGCGTACGTCATGACCCTCGACATCCGCCGTCGGGTCGGCTTCGGCGTAACCCAGTTCCTGAGCCTTGCTGACGGCCTCGGCAAACCCCAGGCCGCCTTCCATGCTGGTGAGCACGAAGTTGGACGTGCCGTTGAGAATTCCTTCAAAACCGACAATGGAGCTGCCGGCCAGCGCCTGCCTGGCCAGGCGGATAACCGGCGTGCCGCTCATGACCGAGCCTTCGTATTCAAAGGCGACATGCTTGCGTCGAGCCAGTGCCTTGAGCTCGGCGCCGTGCAAGGCGATCGGGCCCTTGTTGGTGGTGACGACATGCTGGCCGCCCTCCAGCGCCCAACGGCAGAACGAAGTTGCCGGTTCACCGTCCACCGGATTGGTAAACGTGGCTTCAACAATAATGTCCGCGCCGCAATCCTTGATCACCGCTTCAGTGAGGGCTGTGACGTCGCCACCCGGCAGTTGCGCCAATGCACCTTTGACTGCCGGCAATTGGGCGAGCACATTGGCGTCCAGCCCTTCGCGGCCAATCACCGAACCGAGAAACAAGTCAGTCACGCCGACGATTTTCAGGGTGAAACCCAGTTCTGTTTTCCACTGTTCGTTACGTTCGGCAATCAGCTGAGCCAATGCCCGGTTAACACCGCCAAAGCCAACCAGCGCCAATTTGTATTCAGTCATTTTGTTATGCCCTTGATCCGGGTGATGGGTTGTTGGGCACTAGGTTAGGGCTGGGCCCAGGGCAGTGAAATAGGTCAATTTGCTCTATTTTGTGGGCGTTTTGACCACCGTCATGACAATGCTTCAGCCATAAAAAAAGCCAACACAGGTTGGCTTTTAGCAATACGAAAAATGGGCTATACGACAGACGACAGCACAAAGGAGGTCACGGTATTTTCCACCCCGGGCAACGCGGCAATTTCAGTCCAGACCTTGTGCACCCGCTGTGGGCTCGCAGCGCCCACCCGCAGCATCAGGTCGAACTCGCCGCTCATGACATCGCACTGGATGACTTCCGGAATGGCCCGCAGCGCCTGCAACACTTCCGCCCCCCGCATCCGGTCGTAGCGGTAAACGAAAATCACCGCATTGATGTTCGACGTGGCTTGTCGCCCCTCCCCCGTGCGTATCGTATACCCCTGTATTACCCCGTCGCGTTCAAGTCTTTCTATGCGCTGGCGCACCGCATTGCGTGACAGATTGACCTTGGCCGCCAGTTCGGCGTGTGCAGCCCTGGCATTGAGCTGTAGTTGCGCGATGATGTGTTCATCGAGAGGGTCCAGAATTCGCTTCACTTGGCCTCCTGTTGTCGCGCCTTCACAGCGCGCCGAGCCGCTCATGGATGGTGTCGAGGTCGTCCGGTTGAATCCGGTAAACCTGCGCCTGTCCTTGTGTCGTGACCTCAGGCTGCAGCCCCGCCACACTGATGCCCAACTCGCCAAGCAGTGCCGCCGACTTGACCGGTGAGATTTCCCCCAGGGTCACCATTGGCGCCACCAGGCTTCGCCGATACAACCGGGCGGCCAGCACGCCAGTGGCCGTATGCGGGTCGATGACGTATCCCGTGTCGCGATACAGCGAGGTGATTTCCGTCAGCGTCTGCTCATCACTGACTGCGTAAGAGTCGATGATCATCCGCGCCTGCAACCAGAACTCGTTGGCGATGACCATCTCGCCGCTGGATTCGAACCCCTCCATCAGGGCACACACCGCCTGGTCGTCATGCCCGTAGAGCTCCCAAAGGAACCGTTCCAGATTGGAAAAGATCGACAGGTCCATGGCAGGCGAAAGCGTCTTGTTGGCTCGTGACCTGCTGTAGTGGTTCTTCTGAAACAACTGGTGCAACGCGTCATTCTGGTTGGTCGCAACAATCATCTGGGTGATTGGCAGGCCCATTTTTTGCACGATGTAGCCTGCATACACTTCGGCAAAACTCGCCGCAGGCACACTGAAACCGATCGGACGCTGGCCGCCTCCCAGTTGCAACACGGCATGGAAGTAAAACACCAGTTGCGCCAACACACTGACCCAGTTACTGGAGTTGAAACTGATCACCTCGTGCTGCGCATACGGCCATTGTCGGAACAGCCGGGTGACGATGTTCTGACACTCGTCAAAGCTGCCGTTGACCGCGAACTGATAGACCCCTGGATGCGCCGCTGCTTGCAGATGCTGGAGTTGGTCCCGGGGTACGCCCGCCTCCGGGTAAAACACCACCACGGAGGTGTCCTCGCAGTGCTTGAACGCCTCGATGGCCGCCAGCCCGGTATCGCCGTTGGTGGCACCGATCACCACCCCGCGACGCCCGCGCTTGCGCAGAAAATACGGCACCAGTCGTGCCTGCAATTGAGCGGCAAAATCCTTCGAGGAGCGAGTCGGGCCGTGGAACAGCTCCAGCACCCATTCGTTACGATCGACCTGATGCAATGGCGCCAGGGAACGATGGCTGAATTGACTACCGGCCTCTTTGAGCATGCGCTTGAGGTCTGTCTCGGGGATCGCCTCTCCCACAAACGGACTGATCACCCTGTAGGCCAGTTCGTCATAGGGCAAGGTCGACCAGTTGGCGATGTCCTGCGCTTCAAACAGCGGCAGTTCGAGCGGTACGAACAGCCCACCGTCCTCGGCAATGCCAGACAATACGACCTGTTCGAAGTCGACCTGCACGGCCGAATTTCGGGTACTCACATAACGCATGGTTGGCTCCGGCCATTCATTTGAAACGATGTGCCTGCTCGACCAGCCAGGTGGAAAACATCACCGCGTCCGGGTGCTGCTCGGCCCCGGAACCGCGCACAAGGTAAAAAGACTCGCTGGCTTCGATACGCTGGGTAAAGGGTTCGACCAGCCGTCCATCCTGAAGCATCTCCTCCACCATCGAGGACCGGGCCAGGGCAATCCCCTGACCTAACTCGGCCATGCGCAAAGTCGAGATCAATGTGTCGAACTGCATGCCAGTCGAAGAGTCGACGGTGTCTGCACCGACCATGTTCAACCAGTAACCCCAACC
Organism: Pseudomonas monachiensis; assembly: GCF_047345015.1. NCBI lineage: Bacteria > Pseudomonadati > Pseudomonadota > Gammaproteobacteria > Pseudomonadales > Pseudomonadaceae > Pseudomonas > Pseudomonas monachiensis. The sequence goes on along the minus strand of NZ_CP178857.1, from coordinate 2,155,026 downwards.
CTCTTCGTAACCCAGAACATGCAACAGCGGATGGTGCGACACGTCCGCCGGGACCGTCAGCGGCGACTTCGCCATCAGGTCCGGCGAGCAGACCGGGAACAACGTGTCCCAGGTCAGGCGCTGCGACACCAGACCGGGCCATTGACCGTGGCCCCAGCGAATCTCCATGTCATCCTCACCGTCCAGCTCCTTTACCCAGATATTGCTGATGTAGCGGATATCGACATGCGGATGCGCCTGGCTAAACCCCGCCAGCTTGGGCGCCAGCCAATGCACGAAGAACGCCAGGCTGCCACGTACCTTGATCGGCCGACGTTTGTGCTGGCCAAAAATTTCGTTGGTCCCCACTGCCAGTCGCGTGATCGCATCCTGCACCACCGGCAGATACGCCTGGCCTTCCTCGGTCAGTCCCAAGCCACGGGGCAAGCGCTTGAACAGTGCCACCCCAAGATGGCTTTCCAGTTGGCGGATCTGCTGACTGACTGCGCCCTGGGTCAAAAACAGTTCTTCGGCGGCATGGGTGAAGTTCAAACAGCGGGCAGACACCTCGAATGCCCGCAGCCAGTTCAATGGGGGTAGCGTCTTTTGCTTCATGGCTTGAACCTCTGGGACGCCCCCTCCACCGAGCACGCTTGCCCATCCCGTCGACGCTGACTAGAACGCGTCGGACGGTTGTGCCAAGGGGGCAACCGACAAGCGTCGCTCGCGGCTTTTGCGGGTAATGTAATACACGAAATAGCACCAGGCGATGAAGGGCAAACCGAAGTACAACGCCACTCGCTGCTCCGGATCGAACGCAATCCCGACACACGCCAGACTGCAGCAGACCAGCGCTCCCAACGGCACCCATGGATAACCCCGGACACGGAATTTCAAGTCGCGGATATCACCGCCGTTGGCCACATAGTGACGGCGGAACGCAATCTGGCTCGCAGCGATGCTCATCCAGACCACCACCACCGCCAATCCGGAGATCGACACCAGCGCCAGATAGATGGTGTCGGCGGCAAACACGCTGCTGAGCAACGAGGCAGCCCCACCCGCCATGCTGATGATGATCGCGTTGAGCGGCGTGCCCATACGCGTCAGTGCCGAGAATCGCTTGGGCAGGTGACCCTGGTCACTCAGCGTCCAGATCATCCGTGACGCGGCATACAAACCGGAGTTGGCGGCCGACAGCAAGGCACTGATGATCACGAAGTTCATGATGTCTGCCGAATAGGGAATCCCGATGTAGGTGAACACAGTCACGAATGGACTCTCTACCAGGCCGGCCTGTTCTCGGGGCAATAGCGTCGCCAGGACGAAAATGGTCCCCACGAAAAAGATCGCCAGGCGCAGCACCGTCGTGCGAATGGCACGCGGCACATTGCGCTGCGGGTCCTTGGTTTCCCCCGCGGCAATACCGATCAGCTCTGTGCCGGAGAACGCGAAAGACACCGCCAATAACGTCATGGCTATCGGCATGACTCCCGTAGGAAAAAGTCCTTCGCGAGTGAAGTTGCTCAACCCGATACTGTGGCCCTGTTCGATGTGCAGCAGACCGAGAATCGCGCCACCGCCGATCATCAGAAACACTATTACGGTCACCACCTTAACCAGTGACAACCAGAACTCGGTTTCAGCGAACAGGCGCACCGAAATCACATTGGTCAGAAACACCAGGCCCGCAAACAGCGCACTCCAGATCCACACTGGTGTATCCGGGAACCAGCGCACCATCAAGATGCCGGCGGCGGTAAATTCAGAACCGATGGCCACCGTCCAGGTCAGCCAATACAACCAAGCCACGGTATAGCCGGTACCAGGCCCGAGAAATCGGGTGGCGTAAGTGCTGAATGAGCCGGTTTCCGGCATCTGCACCGCCAGTTCGCCCAGGCACATCATCACCATGTAAACCATGAGCGCGCCGATGATGTAAGCGATCACCGCGCCCAAGGGACCGGCCTGGTTAACCGTATACCCGGACGTGAGAAACAGCCCGGTACCGATGACCCCGCCTAACGCCAACATGACAATATGCCGTGTTTGCATTTCCTGTTTAAAACCGGAACGCGAATGAAGTTGTTCTTCTTTTATGGACATGGTTGTTCTCATGAAAGTTATTAGGGCACGAATTAACATCTGCAGTGACTGATTGGGCAGAGTAAAAACAGGTCGCCACTAAGTTTTATTATTATTCCACTTCATGAACGCCCCACTCACATCCTTGTAGTGAGGTTTGGCGCTAACGCTTCAGCCTGCAACCTCGGTGCAATTTTCATTGATTGAAATCTGCGTATTTTCTTGTGCGGGTTCGTTGCCCGCCCCCCTGACAAATGCAAATGCCTGTTTCAGGTCGTCGAGCAGATCATCGGTGTCCTCGATGCCGACAGAGACCCGCACCAGCCCTTCGGAAATACCCAGGGCCAGTCGTTCCTCCAGCGTGTTCTCGACATGGCTGGTGGTTCGCGCCGGACCGTAGATGGTTTCCACCGCACCGAGATTGCCCGCGCAGTGGGCGAATCGCAGTCGTGGCAAGAGCACCTTGACCGTGTCCATGCCGCCCACCACGACAAAACTGACGATTGCACCGAAGCCGGACATTTGCGCGCACGCCACCGCATGATTCGGATGGCCGGGCAAACCCGGATAATTGACCGACTCCACCAAGGGTTCGACGCAGAGGTACTCGGCCAGTGCGCGGGCACTGCGTTGCTGCTGACGCATGCGCAGCACCAACGTTTTCATGCCGCGAATGATCAGGTAGGCGGAGAACGGGTCGAGCGTCGCTCCATTGATTTCCCGGTAATGACGCACCTTGGCCATCAGTGATTCACTACCGCACACCAGACCGCCAAGCACGTCACCGTGGCCGCTGAGAAATTTGGTGGCACTGTGAATGACCACGTCCACACCCAGCGCCAGGGGGTTCTGATTCAACGGCGTGGCGAAGGTATTATCCGCCACCACAATGGCTCCGACGCGCTTGGCCGCAGCCACCAGACGCTCGATATCGAGTACTTTCAGCGTCGGGTTGGTTGGCGTTTCCAGATACACCAATTGGCAACCCTTGGCGATTTCGCGTTCAATTTCTTCGTGATCGAATGTCTCGCACAACGTCACGTTCACACCGGTGCGCGGCAGGAACTCTTCGAAAATCTTGTTGGTGCCGCCATAGCTGTCCTTGGTCGACACCACCCGATCGCCATGGGCCAGGAAGGTGTAGAGCACACTGCTGATCGCCGCCATCCCGCTGCTGAAAGCCACGGCGGATTCGGCCTGCTCCAACTCGCGAATCTTTGCCTCAAGGGTCTCGACTGTCGGGTTGCTCATACGGCTGTAAATAAAGCCGGGGGCCTTGCCCAACGCTACGTCGTACCAGACATCTATGTCGTCGTAACCATATGCAGCACTGACTACGATGGGGGTTTGGGTGGCGTTGTAGGGATGCCTGACTTGCTCCCCACCCCACACGGCACGGGTTCCCGCACCCGCATTAACAAACCCTGCGTTGCCTGGTTTTTTATTCATAAAGACTACTCGCACTGAGGGGGGCGAATGTTGAGTCACTCACCGGATCTGGCGGCCAATATATTGAAAAGCAGCGCCGCCGAGAAACGATGTTATCGGTGCCAAAGGGCCGCTTTTTTTAATGGCTGTGATGGCGCAGATTCAGGTCAGTTGCGGCAACGAAACGATCTCTTTCAGGTGCGACATCGGCATTCAATACTCCGATAACGTGAGTTTTTCCTTGATCGCGCGCGGCTGCCAAACCTCCGGCCTCTACTGCGAGTGCAAAGTTTCCCGTGTCGATATCAGGCACGGAGGTGGCGCGATCAGGTATCTGGATTGTCGGACAAGCCGGGTAAGGTGGCGCAACTTTTCACTGCGCTGGTCACATCGCAGTGACAGAGCTTATAGAACAGTAGCGTTGAGGACTGTCGCTTTCAGGAGGGGCAACAGCAAGCCCCCATGATCGCCTCCCCCTCACTCAGAACGCTTGAATGTCGATCGCCAAAGAGTAAAAAAATGATCAGCCCGAGCTCCAAGGATTCGAATGGCCAATTGGCGCAGGGCTTCAAGCCTCGTCACGTCACCATGCTGTCAATCGCCGGTATCATCGGCGCCGGTTTGTTCGTTGGCTCAGGACATGCCATTGCAGCTGCCGGCCCAGCCGTCCTGCTGGCCTATCTATTTTCCGGCCTGCTCGTCGTTTTGGTCATGCGCATGCTAGGTGAAATGGCGGTGGCCAACCCGGACACCGGCTCGTTCTCCACCTATGCCGACCAGGCAATAGGTCGTTGGGCAGGCTTCACCATCGGTTGGCTGTACTGGTGGTTCTGGGTGCTGGTTATCCCTATCGAAGCACTGGCCGCCGGCCATGTGTTGAACCAGTGGTTTCCCCAGATCGATGCCTGGCTGTTCGCCCTGGTGTCGATCATTGCGTTGGTGATCACCAATCTGTTCAGTGTCTCCAAGTACGGCGAATTCGAGTTCTGGTTCGCCATGGCCAAGGTCGTGGCGATCATAGGTTTCATCGCCGTGGGTTTTGCCGTGTTGATGGGCTGGGTGCCCGATCGGGAAGTCAGCGGTTTGAGCGGGCTGATGGCCGAGCATGGCGGATTTGCCCCCAATGGCCTGTCGGCGGTAGTCGGCGCTTTCATCACCATCATGTTCAGCTTCATTGGTACTGAAGCCGTCACCATCGCCGCCGCCGAATCCGACAACCCGTCGCAGAACATTGCCAAGGCCACGCGTTCGGTGATTTGGCGCATCGGCGTGTTTTACCTGTTGTCGATTTTCGTGGTCATCTCCGTGGTGCCCTGGAACGATCCGCTGCTCGCCCAGGTAGGCTCCTACCAGCGGGCCCTGGAAATCATGAACATTCCTCATGCCAAGTTCATGGTGGACATCGTAGTACTGATTGCCGTGGCCAGCTGCATGAACTCCTCGATCTACATTGCCTCGCGCATGCTTTACTCGCTGGGCCGTCGTGGCGATGCGCCGAAGGCGCTGAAGGCGACCTCATCCGAAGGCGTGCCGCGGGCAGCGGTCATCGCCAGCACCGTGCTGGGCGCGGCGATCACTGTGTGGAGCTACTTCATGCCCGCCGGGCTGTTTGACTTCCTGCTGGCCAGCTCCGGCGCGATTGCCTTGCTGGTGTACCTGGCCATCGCGGTGTCGCAGTTGCGCATGCGTCGGATGCTGCATCGGCAGAACGTCGAGCTGACCTTTCGCATGTGGCTGTTCCCGTGGCTGACGTGGCTGGTGATCGTGTTCATTTGCGCAGCGCTGGCGGTCATGATGATCACCCCGGAGCACCGTACCGAAGTGAGCACAACCATTGGACTGGCGCTGGCGATTTCCTTTATTGGCCTTGTGACGTCGCGTCACCCTGCGCAGGCTGCGAGGGTGACGTCTGTGGGATAAAACCCCAGGAGGTGTTTGCGCCGAACCCGATACTCCCTGCGCCGAGGCTGGGGAGTATTACAAGCTCCTGTGTCTCAGGCCGTAATCGCTCCTTGTGAGGACATGACCACGATGTCATCGAACTCCACCGTGTCCGACGGTACGACTCAATCCGTTGGTTTTCTGCTGTTGGATAAATTCACACTTATTTCCCTGGCGTCCGCGGTAGAGCCATTGCGCATGGCCAATCAGTTGTCGGGGCGAGAGCTATACCGCTGGCACACGTTCAGCCCCGGTGGAGAGCCTGTCTGGGCCAGTGACGGCGTGCCGATCACTCCGGATGCTTCATGGAGCAATCCATTAGTGGCGGACACTGTAATCGTGTGCGGTGGTGTTGGAATCCAGAGCGTGATTACCCGCGTGCACATTACCTGGCTACAAGCCTTGGCGCGTCAATCCAGACGGTTGGGAGGTGTGTGCACCGGCAGCTGGGCGCTCGCAAAAGCCGGGCTGCTCGACGGCTACGAGTGCAGCGTGCATTGGGAATGCTTGGCTGCCATGCAGGAAGCTTTCCCGCGAGTCAGCATCAGCGCGAGCCTCTTTACCCTCGACCGGAACCGATTCACAAGCTCCGGCGGAACAGCGCCAATGGACATGATGTTGCATCTGATCGGCCGCGATCATGGCCGTGAATTGTCGGCGGCCATTTCGGATATGTTTGTCTACGAGCGCATCCGCAATGAACAAGACCATCAGCGCGTTCCGCTTAGGCATGTACTGGGAACTCATCAACCCAAGCTGCAGGAGATCGTCGCGTTGATGGAAGCCAATATCGAGGAACCGCTCGACCTCGATAACCTTGCAGAATACGTTGATCTGTCACGTCGACAGCTAGAGCGGCTATTTCAGAAATACCTCCACTGTACGCCGTCACGCTACTACCTGAGATTACGTCTTGTTCGGGCGCGACAACTGCTTAAGCAAACATCATTGTCGCTCATCGAGTTGGCGTATGTATGCGGTTTCGTGTCCACACCACACTTTTCCAAATGCTATCGCGAGTACTTTGGTGTTCCACCAAGCGACGAACGTTCCAACTCTGAATTGAGTCGCAAACCTGCAACGCTTGCGACTACGCAGCAGTCATCGACCAGACCGCTGACAGCGCTAGACCAGGCACGAAACGAATCGACTTTTGCCAGTGTTCGGATGATTGATCGTTCTGATCTGGCGCAATTGCGCTGATCGGCCGTCCCCATTTATCCGTAGTGCATGGGTTTACTCTATAAGATCACGCAGGAGATTTGACGTGCACATTGGTGTTCCTCTCGAAACCCAGACCGGTGAAACACGGGTTGCTGCAACCCCGGAAACCATCAAGAAGCTGATCGGCCAGGGCCATAAGGTCACTGTACAAAGCGGCGCCGGCATTAATGCCAGCGTTGTCGACAGTGCCTATGAAGCGGCAGGCGCAACCATTGGCAGCGCCAATGACGCGTTTGCTGCAGAGCTGATTTTGAAGGTGGTCGCGCCCAGCGACAGCGAGCTGGCGCTGATTAAAAGCGGCACCGTTGTGGTGGGCATGCTCAACCCGTTCAGCAACGAAACCATCGCCAAAATGGCCGAGTGCGGCATTACCGCCTTTGCCCTGGAAGCCGCGCCGCGTACCTCCCGCGCTCAGAGCCTGGACGTACTGTCGTCGCAAGCCAACATCGCCGGTTACAAGGCTGTGTTGCTGGCCGCTCACCACTACCCTCGCTTCATGCCGATGCTGATGACCGCGGCAGGCACCGTGAAAGCGGCGCGCGTGCTGATCCTCGGTGCTGGCGTGGCCGGTTTGCAGGCGATCGCTACGGCGAAACGCCTGGGGGCGGTGATCGAAGCGTCTGACGTGCGTCCGGCGGTAAAAGAGCAGATCGAATCCCTCGGCGCCAAGTTCGTCGACGTGCCCTACGAGACCGATGAAGAGCGTGAATGCGCCGTCGGTGTCGGCGGTTACGCCCGCCCGATGCCGGCCAGCTGGATGCAGCGCCAGGCCGCCGCCGTGCACGAACGCGCCAAGCAGGCTGACATCGTCATCACCACCGCGCTGATTCCCGGCCGCAAGGCACCGACACTGTTGAGCGCGCAAACCGTGGCCCAGATGAAGCCGGGGTCGGTGGTCATCGACCTCGCGGCGGCCCAGGGCGGCAACTGCCCGCTGACCGTGGCCGATCAGGTGGTCGTCGAACATGGCGTGACCATCGTTGGCCCGACCAACCTGGCCAGTGCCGTGGCGGCTGACGCTTCGGCGCTGTACGCCCGCAACCTGCTGGACTTCATGAAACTGTTGTTCGATAAAGAAGGACAACTGGTGATCAACCTTGAAGACGATATCGTCGCCGCGTGCCTGATGTGCCGCGACGGCCAGATCGTGCGCAAGAACGGCTGAGGATAAAAACAATGGAAGACATGCTGATCTCTCACGGTATCTACAACCTGATCATCTTCGTGCTGGCGATCTATGTCGGCTACCACGTGGTCTGGAACGTCACACCTGCACTGCACACGCCACTGATGGCCGTTACCAACGCCATCTCGGCCATCGTGATCGTCGGCGCCATGCTGGCAGCGGCGCTGACCGTGACCCCGCTGGGCAAGACCATGGGCACCCTGGCCGTGGCCCTGGCCGCCGTCAACGTGTTTGGTGGCTTCCTGGTGACCCGCCGCATGCTGGAAATGTTCAAGAAGAAAGCGGCCAAAGCTCCGGCTGCCAAGACCGCAACAGCAGCCAAGGCTGAGGTGCAGCAAGCATGAGCATGAACCTGGTTACGTCCCTGTATTTGATCGCCTCGGTCTGCTTCATCCAGGCGCTCAAGGGCCTCTCGCACCCCACCACATCGCGTCGTGGCAACCTGTTCGGCATGCTCGGCATGGGCCTGGCGATCCTCACCACGGTCGGCCTGATCTACAAGCTGGGCTCCGAGCTGGCGCAAGACGGTATCGTCTACGTGATCGTCGGCCTGCTGATCGGCGGCACCGCCGGTTCGATCATGGCCAAACGCGTTGAAATGACCAAGATGCCGGAACTGGTCGCCTTCATGCACAGCATGATCGGCCTGGCCGCGGTGTTCATCGCCGTGGCTGCCGTGGTCGAGCCGCAGTCGCTGGGCATCGTCAAGCAGCTCGGTGACGCGATCCCGGCCGGTAACCGCCTGGAACTGTTCCTCGGTGCCGCCATCGGGGCAATCACCTTCTCCGGCTCGGTCATTGCCTTCGGCAAGCTGGCCGGCAAGTACAAGTTCCGCCTGTTCCAGGGGGCACCGGTACAGTTCAGTGGCCAGCACAAGCTGAACCTGCTGCTGGGCCTGGCCACCCTGGGCCTGGGCGTGACCTTCATGCTCACCGGTGACTACACCGCTTTCGCCGTGATGCTGGCCCTGGCCTTCGTGCTCGGCGTGCTGATCATCATCCCGATCGGTGGCGCGGACATGCCAGTGGTCGTGTCGATGCTCAACAGCTACTCCGGCTGGGCAGCGGCGGGCATCGGCTTCTCGCTGAACAACTCGATGCTGATCATCGCCGGCTCGCTGGTGGGCTCGTCCGGTGCGATCCTCTCGTACATCATGTGCAAGGCGATGAACCGCTCCTTCTTTAATGTGCTGCTCGGTGGCTTCGGCAATACGGCAGAGGCGGCCGGCCCGGCGGGTTCCAAAGAAGCCCGTCCGGTGAAATCCGGTTCGGCTGACGACGCGACCTTCCTGCTGACCAACGCCGACACCGTGATCATCGTGCCGGGCTACGGCCTGGCGGTGGCACGCGCTCAGCATGCGCTGAAGGAACTGACCGAGAAGCTGACCCATCGCGGCGTGACCGTGAAGTATGCGATCCACCCGGTGGCCGGTCGTATGCCCGGCCACATGAACGTGTTGCTGGCCGAGGCCGAAGTGCCTTACGACCAGGTGTTCGAGATGGACGACATCAACTCCGAGTTCGGCCAGGCCGACGTGGTGCTGGTGCTGGGCGCCAACGACGTGGTCAACCCGGCCGCCAAGAACGATCCGAAATCGCCGATTGCCGGCATGCCGATCCTCGAAGCGTTCAAGGCCAAGACCATCATCGTCAACAAACGCTCGATGGCCAGCGGCTACGCCGGCCTGGACAACGAACTGTTCTACCTGGACAAGACCATGATGGTGTTCGGCGACGCGAAGAAGGTCATCGAAGACATGGTCAAGGCCGTCGAATAAACAAAGCTAGTATTTACTTGAGTTCCAGCGGTGCTCTGCTCTACGAGAGTCCAGCAACGTCCAAGGCACAGGCATACACCGCGGCTAACGTAGAGGCCCCCTTCGCCCTGCAACAACGGCCTCACGACGACACGCTGGTCCTTTCCGACGGCCAGTACGGAGACTGGACGCCGCGTGATCTGCGCCGTACCGGCGCGACCATGATGCAGGCCTTGGGGGTCAGCCTGGATGTCATCGATCGCTGTCAAACCATGTGCTGGCCGGTTCGCGGGTGAGACGCCACTACCTGCATCATGATTATGCCGAAGAGAAGAAGTGCACTAATGCCCTCTAACCTAGCTTCGTCGATGTATGGAAGCGGCTATTAGGGGGCAACATAGTCTCTATGGACCACTTGAAAAAAAGCGCATCCGTGCTAAAACCAATGTATTGAATATTATGTATTTCTGGATTCAATTAATGCGCACGACTCGTGTATTCGATGAGTCGGCCCAAGGACTGAGGGGCGGCGCAGAACGGTCGCGAGGTGCCAGGCGCCGGCTCATGGGCGCTACGCTCTTTTGCTCGTCATGTATCAGATGTTCGCCAACGTGGCCAATGCGCCAGTTTCAGGAATGATAGCGAGCTAATATGCCCTCCAAAAAATCATCATTAAGAATGAGCGGGCCTGGAGAAATTAGTACAAGCCCATTCCGTAGGTTCCCGGAAGTAGTTGACGCGATAGGGGGTTCCTCGCGAGGCGTTTTCAAAGACGCTGGTATCAGCCTTGAGCAATTTGCATATGAAGACAACCATCTCGCCTACATGGACGTTGCTCGTCTGTTCAACACGGCATTCGAACACACTCAGTGCCCCCATATTGGCCTGCTGATCGGTGAACGCTTTTCGCTGGAAAATTTGGGTCCGGTGGGTCAGCTTATGCGTCTTGCGACTACACCAGGCGATGCATTGAACGACCTGGTCGGGCATGCCAATCTCTATGATCGTGGCGCGACCCCACTGCTTCTTCCCTTGGCGGGCCAACACAGTTTGTTGGGATATGTCATTTATCGCCACGACCTGCCCAATCAATCATTGCTTGTCGACACTGCCGTCATGGTTGGCCTCCAAATGCTGCGGGCCTTATTAGGCGCTAACTGGACGCCCGTTCGTGTGCAGTTTTCATATCGCAAGCCATCAGACATCACCCCGTACATCAGAAAATTTCGCTGCAATATTCAGTTCAATACAAGCATTTCCGGACTTGTAATAAACAATCAGCAACTCCGACAAATTCAATGTACGGCGAATCCACGCTTACACCATCTACTTAAACTGACTATTTCGAGCGCCACGTCACATTTGACGATTTCAGAAAAAATAAAGAGTCAGGCATACGCTCTATTATTGCAAGGACAGGCAAACTCCAAGCACATCGCCAGTCAATTCTCATTGAATGAAAGAACGCTGCGACGCCGGCTGGGTGCGGAAGGTTCTCACCTCAAAGAACTGATCACCGACTCCAGAAGCAACTTCGCGCGGCAGCTCTTGAAAGATACGGATTTGCCGATATCCACGATCTCCCAGACCCTTCAATACCAGGATCCAAACGCCTTCTCCCGTGCATTCAAAACGTGGACAAATACGTCACCACAGCATTGGAGAAATGGGCTGGGGTAGCCTCCATTGGGGGTTGATTCAACCACATCCATACCCCCGTGATACCGCGCGCACTGTCCGAAAATGCAAGGTGCCTTTCTGATGATTGCCGTAAAGTGAACGCAACAACAGGCTGATTGCAAAGCTGATCTTCGGTTTTTTGTGTTGTTCATGAGGTTGGCGATTAGTTGCACCTGCGGGTGGAGTTCCGCGCAGACACTCAAGAAGGCCACACGAATAAAAGACGATGCCCAGGCCTTGGGGCGATGCAAGCGACATAGACTGAGTGATCTGATAGAGAGGGATTTCATGCAATTAAATAAAAGTGTGTTGTCGATTACTGTTCTTGGTGCGCTGACACTCTTGACCAGTGGCCGAAGTGTTGCCGGTGGCCTGATGTTGTACGAAATCGCCACCGACAACGTCGGACTGGCCAATGCCGGTGCAGCGGCCCGGGCACAAGGCCCTTCGACCATTGCCAGCAACCCCGCCGGCTTGAGCTACCTCAGCGGAACACAGATCTCCGCTGGCGCTCAGGTTCTTTTTGGTGACTTATCGTTCGATCGGGACAGTGAAACCAATACGCCGGGCACTGGCAGCGGTAACGCGCTCGATCCCATACCGGGTGGCAGTTTCTTCATCAGCCATCAACTGGATGATCGGTGGTCCGTCGGCTTCGGCTCCTATGGCGATTTCGGTCTGGCTGTAAACTACGACAATGACTGGTCCGGCCGTTATTTCGTGCAGAACGCGAGTATTGCGGGACTGTCACTGGTACCCAGTGTCGCCTATCGCTTCAACGATCAATGGTCCGTCGGCGTCGGACTCAAAGCCATGTACGGGATGCTGAAGAGCGAAGCCGCCATCGATCAGGCGCCGCTCGGACTGACACAACGGGGTGACGGCCAATACAAATACCGGGACAGCACCTGGGGTTACGGCGCCAACGCAGGCGTGATTTATGCCCCAAAGCCCGGTACCCGGATTGGCCTGGCTTACACCAGTCAGGTTGACCTCGACTTCGAGGATCGCCTGGATGTGAAGAGCAGTGCTCCGTTGGTGAGTCGCCTCAACAGCCTCAACACCAAAATCGACCTGAAAGTACCGCAAACGGCGACCCTCAGCCTGTACCAGCAACTGGATACGCAATGGGCCGTTCTGGCCTCGGTCAATTGGCAGGACTGGTCGAAATTCGGTGACATCGGCATTGACGTAGACACGTCCAGAACCGGTTCCCGGGCCGCTTCAATCGATGCGCATTACAAAGACACGTATCAATTGGCGCTTGGCGCTCAATACCAGATGAACCAGGACTGGGTCTGGGATTTCGGTGTCGCCTATGACACGTCCGCCGTGTCCGACGGTAATCGTACGCTCACCGTGCCCATGGGCGCCGCCTGGCGCTTCGCCACAGGCTTTACTTATTCACTGAATAAAGAGACAGACGTGAATTTCAGTTGGGTCACGGTGTGGATGGGGGACATGTCCGTCGATCAGCAAAAAACGTTGTCAGGCAATCGTGTCTCAGGCGAGTTCGACAACGCCTGGATTCAAGCCCTGACTGGCAACATGACTTGGCGCTACTGAGAAAAATCCAAGAGCGTTTCAGGTGTCATGCCTAGTATCTAGCCGTGGGCATGAACGCTCACGACACCGGCTTGTACAAAACTAACGAGGTGAAAATGAACAGGAAGTCTCACAGTGGCTGGACATTGGCTGCGGCGGTCGTCGTAGGTTCAACGCTTTTCACCGGGTGCACGAGCAAGCTCGATCCGATCACACAGGCCGACAAGGCCGATGTGGCCAAGGGCGTTCCCGCGCCGAGTCTGGAGCAAACCAAGGCGATCGCCGAGGAAGGCTTTATCTACGGCTTGCCGCTGGTCATGAACTACGCCGTAATGAACGAATTCGCGGTGGACTCCAAGTCCAGCCAGTTCAAGGCCCCCTTCAACCAACTGCACCACGATCATAAGGTCGCGACCCCCGCTGACACGGCCATCATTACCCCCAACAGCGACACGCCGTACTCCTTTCTCTGGACCGACCTGCGCGCCGAGCCGTTGGTGATCACCGTGCCGGCCGTCTCCAAAAAACGCTACTACTCGGTGCAACTGATCGACGGCAACACCTATAACTACGGCTACATCGGCAGTCGGGCCACGGCCAGCGCACCCGGGAGCTATTTGATTGCAGGCCCCGACTGGAAGGGTGCGACACCTCCAGGCATCGACAAGGTGTTCAGCTCCACGACCCCTTTCGCACTGACGCTGATCCGCACCCAGCTGTTCAATCCGGCCGACATGCCGAATGTCGAGAAGGTGCAGGCGGGTTACAAGGTCCAGCCGCTGTCCGCTTTCCTCCATCAACCCGCGCCGCCCGATGCGCCGAAGATCGCTTTCGTGCCGGCCACCACGGAGGGCATCAAGGCCAACTTCTTCGAGTACCTGTCGGCGGCGCTGCAGTATGTGCCGCCATCGGCTGAGGACAAGGCGATCCGTGCGAAGCTGGCCAGCATCGGCGTAGGCCCCGGTCGCAGCTTCGAATTCAAGGACCTCTCGCTCGAGCACAAGGCCGCGGTCCTGCTCGGGATGAAGGCCGGCGACGAGCAGGTCGACAAGTTCCTCTCGAACGGAATGAAGAATATCAACGGCTGGAGCGTCGGCGCGTTCTTCGGCGACCAGGCGTTCTACAAAGGCGACTGGCTGATGCGGGCTGGCGCGGCGAAGGCTGGTCTGTACGGCAATGACGCCGCCGAGGCGATGTACCCCTTTACGCGTACCGATGGCAATGGCCAGACGTTGAATACCGGCAAGCACAACTACACGCTGACCTTCCCTGCCGGCAAAATGCCGCCTGTCAATGCCTTCTGGTCGGTGACCATGTACGACGGCAAGAGCCAACTGCTGATCAAGAATCCGATCAACCGCTACCTGATCAATTCGCCGATGCTGTCGGCCATGAAAAAGAACGCGGACGGTTCACTGACGCTGTATATCCAGAAGGATTCGCCGGGCAAGACCAAGGAGTCCAACTGGTTGCCCGCGCCTGACGACACGGCCTATCTGGTGATGCGCCTCTATTGGCCGAAGGCCACGCCGCCTTCAATTCTTCCCGCAGGCAGCGGCAGCTGGCAGCCGCCGGCAGTGGTGGCATCGAAGTAACGCGACGCTTGCGACTGCTTGCAGTTAGCAAGCAGTCGCTCGATTGCTCAGGCTGAGATCCAGTGGGCCCTATTCCGAAAGGGCTAAGTCCACAGAGTCTGACCTTGAATAAAAGACATTCAGGAACACATCCCTCAAGGAGTACCGTTATATGAGCTTCTCGCACAAATGGATAACGAGTGCTGCACTGAGCAGCTTGTTATTGACCGGCTGCGTATCGAAAGTCACTGAAGTCGAGCAATACTCGGGCTACCTGTCCAACTACAACAACTTGCAGGAAGTCAAAACGGCAAGCGGCGGCACAACAATGCGTTGGGTCAGTCCGTCGTGGAACCCGAATGCCTATGACACAGTGGTGTTCAACAAGCTGGAGCTCTATCCCGCGCCCAAGCCCGATGAGCGGGTCAACCAGCAAACGCTGACCGACATCCAGAACTACATGACCAGTAAGGTCAAAGGCACCCTGGGTCAGAAATACCGTGTGGTTTCCAATACCGGCGCCGCGTCAGCGAGTTCCAAAACCCTGCTGATGCGTGCGGCGATCACCGGGGTGAATGCCGAAAACGAAGGGATGAAATGGTACGAAGTGGTGCCGATCGCCGCCGTAGTCGGAGCAACACAGGCCGCCACCGGCCACCGTGATCAGGACAGCACTTTGTTCATCGAGGCCGAGATTATCGATGCGAGAACCAACCAGACGGTCGCCAGGGTAGTCCGCAAGGTGTTTGGTACAACGCTGGAAAACGAAAGCCAGAAGATCACCGCCCAGGACTTCAAAGCGGCGATCGACAAGTTGAACGTCGATCTCTGGGCGTTCATTCGCAGTTAAGCCTTGATTGAACTGCCAACAGACGTTGGCTCAAGCATTGCAATCAAATACCAATAACGAGGTGCATCGCAATGAAAGTAATCCTGTCCTGGCTGTCAGTCACGTTGATGACGGTGCTGATAAGTGCCTGTTCCGCCGTCGGGTCAACCGATGGCGGCGCCGGTGAAATCGAGATTCGCTCAGGGAAGATCGAGCAGATATCGCTGACGCAGATGCAGACCAATCACGACAGTGGTGTCGGCGCCGTACTCGGTGGTCTTGGCGGCCTGGCGGTTGGCAGCTTGATCGGGGGCGGCACCGGGCGTGACGTCGCCATGGTTGCCGGCGCGCTCGCCGGTGCTGCTGGCGGTAACTACGCCGAGAAGAAAAAATATGACCAACCGATCGAGGCGCAACAAATCATCGTGCGGGTCAACAGTGGCGTGCTGGTATCGGTGACCCAACCGATCAATCCGTCCCTGACCAAGGGCTCGAAGGTGTATATCCAGGGCTCAGGCAATGATGCCCGCGTTGTGCCGCAAGGCAGTTAAGGCTGACTGTTCGGATTCGTAAAACACCGTACGTGCCTTCTTAACAAATTTTGTAGGAGCGAGCTTGCTCGTGATGGACTCAAGAGCGCTGCGTTTATTCTGTAAACACGCGATTCGTTAACGACCATCGCGAGCAAGCTCGCTCCTGCAAAACCTCCCACCGGCAACGGTAAACTTTACGCCCTCCTGCCTAGACCCGACAAATACATGACTGATTGGAGAAGTTAAACTTGTAAAGTAAGTAACCTCGGCATAATACAAGACGTATCAACAACAGAATGGGTGGCTGTTCGCTGTGCTTCAGTTAAGTACGGCCCACTGAGATTGAGGTATTCAAGTAACTTCTGCTTGTCGTTAGAAGGCTCCCGTTGATAGTCGAGGGGCCCGGGGCGATTGGTATCCAAGGAATTCGCATGAACAAGTACATTGAACGACTTTTGCTATCGTCTTTGGTTTTCGGTATTTCCGTTTCCAGTCAGGCCGACGATCAGGCGGAGCTGGCCAAACAGTCATTAAATCCAGTCGCGGCACTGTATAGCTTGCCCATCCAATACAACTGGAATCAGAAAATGGGGCCCTCTGGCAATGGAATCCAGAGCGTCACCAATATCCAGCCGGTTTTACCCTTCACACTTAATGACGATTGGAATCTGATCTCTCGCACGATCCTCCCGGTCATTGATCAGCATGGACTGGCACCGAGGGGCATTGCCGATAAAAGCGGAGTGGGCGACACCACGCAAAGCTTCTTTTTCTCTCCCAAAAGGCCCACCGAGGACGGCTGGATCTGGGGTGCAGGCCCCGCGTTGTTGTTACCGACCGGTAGTGATGAGCTACTGAGTAGCGAACAATGGGGGATTGGACCGACAGCGGTGGCGTTGAAGCAGGCCAACGGCTGGACGAACGGTATTCTGGCGAACCACATCTGGTCGCTGGACAACAACCCGGCCAATGACAAGGAGAAGGTCAATCAGACATATCTGCAACCCTTTCTGGTCTATACCACAGCGTCGTACACCAGTTTTGGCATTAATACAGAATCCACTTACGACTGGGAAGCCAGGGAGTGGAATGTGCCGATCAACCTGTTCGTGACGCAATTGTTCAAAGTCGGCAAGCAGCCCATGAGCCTTCAGGTAGGGCCGCGATACTGGGCGGACAGTCCTGAGGATGGTGCACACGGTTGGGGCTTTCGGGTGGCGTACACGCTACTTTTTCCTAAGTGAAACTATCCGTAAGACTTACTTTTAGCATCAGAGGACAAGTTGTTCTCATGTCAGCAGCGTAGTTTGATTTGCTGCTTATACTGACCGAGCAGTCTGAGCTTGTCATCCGTCGTGGTTCTCCTCGATCAGCGTCGCGCTTGCGCCGACCAGCTTCAGAAAAAAACAAAGACTTACAGCAAGAAAAGGAGCGTTATGAGATATCAAGTCGTGAGCAAACGCGACACTGAATATCCCCTGATCAGCAGTTAATCCCATCTAATGCGAAAAATGGAGTTTCAAGTTCATGATAACCACACTACCGAGAACATTTGGCTGTGCAATGGTATTGCTCGCGTCCTTTGGATTTACGCACGCCCAAGCAGCGGACATCACTCCCGCCGAAACAAAAGCCATCGCCGAGGAAGGCTACATCTACGGTCTGCCCATCGTGATGAACTACGCGACCATGTACGACTATGCCGTGGACAAGAACTCAGGCCAGTACAAGGCACCGTTCAACCACATTCACAGCATGCACAATGTCTTCACCTACAAGGACACGGCCATCGTCTCGCCGAACAGCGATACGCCGTATTCCTTGATGTTCATGGACCTGCGTAGCGAGCCGATCGTGCTCTCGGTACCGACGGTGGAGAAACCGCGGTACTACTCGGTGCAGCTCATCGATAACAACACCAACAACTTCGGTTACATCGGCAGCCGTACCACCGGCAGCGAAGCCGGCGATTACATGCTGGTCGGCCCAGACTGGAAAGGCGTGACCCCGCCTGGCATCAAGAAGGTGTTTCACTCCCAAACACAACTCCTCTTCGCGATCTTTCGCACCCAGCTCTTCAATCCGGCGGACATGCCAAACGTCGAAAAGATCCAGTCCGGTTATGCGGCCCAGCCGTTATCGGCTTATCTCAAGCAGCCCGCGCCGCCTGCCGCGCCGGCGATCAACTTTCCGAAGTTCGACAAGGCCCTGGCCAAGACCGACTTCTTCAAGTATCTGGGCTTTGCCTTGCAGTTTGCCCCGGCCACCCCGGATGAAGTGGCGATCCGCGCGAAGCTTGCCCGTCTGGGCATTGGCGCCGGCAAGGACTTCAACTTCCAGGACCTCTCCGCCGAGCAAAAGGCCGCTGTGGTCGAGGGCATGCAGGCTGGGCATGCGAAGGTTCAGGATGCAGTCAATCATCTCGGCACACAGGTCAATGGCTGGAACATCGTGAGTTCCGGCGGTAATGCCGCGTTTTACAAGGGTGATTGGCTAAAGCGCGCCGCCATCGCACAAGCAGGCATCTATGCCAACGACGCCGAAGAGGCCACGTATCCGATGGCCAAGATCCTGTCCGACGGGACGCCGCTTGACGGCAGCAAGCACAACTACACGATCACTTTTCCCGCTGGACAGCTCCCGCCGGTCAACGCCTTCTGGTCGGTGACCATGTACGACGGCAAGTCGCAACTGCTGATCAAGAATCCGGTCAATCGCTACCTCATCAACTCGCCGATGCTGCCTGACATGAAGAAAAATGCAGACGGCTCGTTGACGCTCTACATCCAGAAGGACTCGCCCGGCGCGGACAAGGAAAGCAACTGGCTGCCCGCACCGAATGATCTGATCTACATGGTGATGCGCCTGTATTGGCCGAAGACGGAAAACCCTTCCGTCCTGCCGCCTGGCAAAGGCACGTGGAGTCCGCCGGCGATCGTTAAAATCAATTGAGCACCTAACGACCGGTACAGCGGACGGCGCTGGCGTGCCGCCGCTGAACCGGGGCGTCAGGGTTTCACAGAGGCCCTGACGTCCGCTTTGATCACCCAAAGGCCAACGGTGGCCGCAAACCGTAGATATTGTTGTTTTGGCGTTATTTGCACGGCACTCCGTATGCCGCAATTCAACGCCATTGGATGGATCCCCCTCCTCAAGAGGGGGGCGGTGTGAGCACGGCCTGTTCACGATGCTCTTAACGCACCGTGTAAATCCTTCCACCGTCCAACAGAGAACAACAAGCATGTTTTATGAAAACATCGACACCTCCTCCATCAACGACGAGGACCTGCCGTGGGTTCCGTTCGCACCTTACAGCGATGAAATCTTCATCAAATACATCAAGTGCGACCCGGTTCGCGGGGAAACCATCACCCTGCTCAAGGCCCCGGCCGGGTCTTCTCTGCCCAAGCACCATCACTCCGGCACGGTCATCGTTTACACCATCAAGGGTGGCTGGAAATACCTGGAGCACGACTGGATCTCAAAACCGGGCGGCGTGGTGTTCGAAACCGCAGGTTCCAGCCATACGCCGATCGTGCTGACTGAATATGGCGATGAACTGATCACCTTGAACATCACCCAGGGCGACCTGCTGTATTACGACGATAACAACAACGTCGTGGCCATCGAGAACTGGAAATCCAGCGTGGATCGTTACCTGGCGTTCTGCAAAGCCAATGATATCGAGCCCAAAGACATCACCAGTTTTGCGGTCTGAGCAGCTCTCCAATCTCTCGGCCGTCCGGTGTTCGACCGGGCGGCTGCGTCGTTGCAATGAATAAAAAACGGAGACACTCATGTCCCAGAAGCTGCAACCCGCCGGACGTTTCACCCTGAAACTCTGCGCACTGTTGGCCAGCTCGGTCGCTTCCGCACAAGACTCGCTGCCCTTCCCGCCGACGCCTTCGGCCAGTGACGCCAAACCGACGCTGCAAGAATCCAAGCACCAGAAACGTCAGCAGCAATCCCGGCTTCCTGCCGAGGCCCCCAATATCCTGGTGATCATGCTCGATGACGCCGGCTTCGCGCAGTCCGACACCGTCGGCGGCGCAGTCCATACGCCGACCCTGAGTCGAGTCGCCGACAGTGGTGTGCGCTACAACGCTTTTCATACCGCTGCCATCAGCTCCGCTACTCGCGCCGCATTGCTTACCGGACGCAACCATCACCGGGTTGGCAACGGCGTCATCGCAGAGCTGGCCACTGACTGGGAAGGCTACACCGGCAAGATCCCCAAAAGCTCGGCGACCATGGCCGAGGTCCTCAAGCAATATGGCTACAGCACCGCCGCGTTCGGCAAATGGCATAACACACCACCCCTGGATACCACGGCGGCCGGTCCTTTCGATACGTGGCCGACGGCCTACGGTTTTGAACATTTCTACGGTTTCCTGGCCGGCGAAACCTCTCAGTACGAACCGCGTCTGTACCGCGACACAACGCCAATCGAACCGGCGCGAGATCCGAAATATCACCTCAGCGAAGACCTCGCCAATCAGGCCGTAAACTGGCTGCAAGACCATCAGACCTACGCGCCGGCAAAACCATTTTTCATGTATTGGACACCGGGTGCCGTACATGGTCCGCACCAGGTGAATGCGCAATGGGCCGATAAATACAAAGGCAAGTTCGACGGTGGCTGGGACGCCTATCGGGAGCAGACGTTCGCTCGCCAGAAAGCCCTGGGCTTTATCCCGCAGGACGCCGTCCTCACCCCACGCCCGGCGGAGCTCCCAGCCTGGGACAGCTTGTCTTCCGAACAGAAACAGTATCAGGCACGGTTGATGGAGGTGTATGCCGGCTTCCTGGAACATGCCGACACGCAGGCCGGCAAGATCCTCGACGAACTGGAGCGTGAAGGTAAACGCGACAACACGCTGATCTTCTATGTCTTCAGCGACAACGGCGCTTCTTCCGAGGGGATGGAGGGCACGATTAATGAGTTGCTGGCCCAAAACGGGATTCCAGTTCCCAAAGAGCAGCAGTTGAAAGTCCTCGACGAGATGTATGGCGGGTTGTCCGCGCTCGGCGGTCCTAAACTTGAAAGCATGTACAACGCCGCGTGGGCCTGGGCAGGTTCAGGGCCATTCGTAGGCACTAAACTGGTCGCCGGCTACTTCGGTGGTACGCGCACGCCGCTGGCCGTTTCCTGGCCGAAACAGATCAAGGCCGACGCCAGAGTTCGCGCGCAATTTCACCATGTCAACGACATTGCCCCGACGGTCTACGACGTGCTGTCGATCACGCCACCCAAAGAGGTCAACGGTATCGCTCAGGACCCAATGGATGGCGTCAGCCTGCGCTACACCTTCAACGACGCTCAGGTGAAGTCGAAAAAACCAGTGCAATACTTCGAAGTCTTCGGCAGTCGCGGCGTCTACAAGGATGGCTGGATGGCCTCGGTCTTTGGCCCGCGCAAACCCTGGGTGCAAGGCTTTGCGCAGTTCATGGGCTGGAATCCGGCGAATGACCGATGGTCGCTCTACAACCTGCAAAACGACTACTCCCAGGCCAACGACGTAGCCGCGAGCAATCCGGAAAAACTTGCGGAGCTGAAGGCCGAGTTTGACGTGCAGGCCAAGGCTAACCATGTCTATCCGATTGGTGCCGGTCTCTACCCCTTCCTCGATCCGACTGCACGAATCTCCAGCAGCCAACGCGAATGGCATTTCAGTGATCGTGTCCAGCGCTTTCCGGAGTTTGCGGCTCCGAACCTGCGCAATCAGAACAGCAAAGTTGTCGTCGACGCCGAGGTTCCAGCTAACGCCACCGGCGTGTTGTATGCCTTGGGCGGAATCGGTGGCGGGGTCAGCCTGTACATGGATGACGGTTTCCTGAACTACGAGTACAACGCGCTGGCTATCTCTCGAGTGAAACTGCGTTCGGCCGAACGAGTACCCGCAGGCAAAGTCAGTATCGAAGTGCTAACGACCCTGTCGTCAGCCAAGCCCGGAGCGCCGGCCAATCTGAGCTTGCGACTTGACGGGCAGGAAGCCGCCAAAGGGGTGACACCGTTCACTCCGGCACTGACGTTCACCGCCAGCGAAACCTTCGACGTCGCTCAAGACCTCGGTTCCCCCGTCACCCTGGACTATTTCGAGCGTGCGCCCTTCGCATTCAATGGCAAGGTCAAGGATGTACACGTGACGTATTTGCCTTGACCCTCAATGCCGCCCGGATAACCGGGCGGCAGACTGATGACTCCCGGACCCTGCCCCATGCCTACCCACGAAACCCCGCCCCAGGGCTTGCATCTCATGGCCAAACCCGTCGGGCCGATCTGCAACCTCGATTGCAGCTA
This sequence comes from Pseudomonas monachiensis, assembly GCF_047345015.1. Lineage (NCBI taxonomy): Bacteria > Pseudomonadati > Pseudomonadota > Gammaproteobacteria > Pseudomonadales > Pseudomonadaceae > Pseudomonas > Pseudomonas monachiensis. The sequence continues at coordinate 2,132,965 of NZ_CP178857.1, read as the reverse complement.
CTGTTTCTACCTCGAAAAAGAACAGCTTTACCCCCCTCGGGAACGCTTCAGCATGACCGACGAGGTACTGCGTCTGTATGTGCAGCGCTACATCGAGGCCCAGCCCACGCCTGAGGTCGAATTTACCTGGCAAGGCGGCGAACCGACGTTACTGGGGTTGGATTTTTTTCAACGAGCGGTCCTGTATCAACGCCAGTTCGCAGGGAACAAAGTCATTCGCAACACGCTGCAGACCAATGGCACGTTACTCAATGACGACTGGTGCGCGTTCCTCGCCCGTGAACGCTTCATGGTGGGGATCAGCCTCGATGGCCCGCGATTCGTTCACGACCTCTATCGCCCCGACAAGCGCGGACGCTCCAGTTTCGATGACGTGATGCACGGTCTCGAACTGCTCAAGCAGCATGGCGTCGACTTCAATGTGTTGGTTACCGTGGCGCGCGATGTCGCCAGATTTCCCTTGGAAATCTATCGATTCCTCAAGTCTGAGGGCGTTCGTCATATTCAGTTCAACCCCGTGGTGGAACGCAAGCCCAGCGCCTCACAGGTCAGTCTGGGTCTGCATTTCGCTATCCCGCCGGAATTGCGCTTGCACGTGGTGCCGGAGCCCGCGATGGTGACGGAGCAAACGGTCGCCCCCGAGGCCTATGGCGATTTTCTCATCACGATTTTTGACGAGTGGGTGCGCCAGGATGTCGGGGAGGTTCATGTCATGAACTTCGAATGGGCACTGGCCTCATGGTGCCAGCTGCCGGCCTCGGTGTGCCTGTTCAGCCCGCGCTGCGGCAAAGCGGCGATCGTGGAACACGATGGCAATGTCTACTCCTGCGATCACTACATGTATCCCGAGTATCTGCTGGGCAACCTGAAGACCGATGATCCTGCCGTGCTACTCGCCTCTGCTGCGCAACAAGCCTTTGGCGCCGCCAAGGAAGAGACACTGCCGACGTATTGCCAGCAGTGCGATTACCGCTTCGCCTGCCATGGCGAATGCCCGAAAAACCGCTTCATGAATGCGCCCAATGGCGAGCCGGGTCTGAACTACCTGTGTCCGAGCTACAAGAAATACTTTCGTCACCTGACGCCCTACATGAACGCCATGGCCCAACTGGTCAGCCACAACCAACCCGTGGCGTTGATCATGCAGGCCTTCGCCGGCCCGCTGATCGTGCCCCTGGATAAATAGCCTTTCAGCTCTGAAATCTGAAGTCGCGAAACTGTTCGCGAAGCTTCATCTTTTGCAATTTGCCGGTGGCGGTATGCGGCAGCGCTTCGACGAAGGCCACATCGTCCGGCAGCCACCATTTCGCCACGCGGCCTTGCAACACCGTCAGCAGATCGTCTTTGCTCGCGGTTCTACCAGGTTTGAGCACCACCACCAGCAACGGCCGCTCCTGCCATTTGGGATGAGGGATGCCAATCACCGCCGCTTCGGCGACGGCCGGATGACTGACAGCGGCATTTTCCAGATCAATCGAGGAAATCCACTCGCCACCCGACTTGATAACGTCCTTGGCGCGGTCGGTGATCTGCATGTAGCCGTCAGTGTCGATCGTTGCGATGTCACCGGTATCGAGCCAGCCCTCGCCATCAAGAATCTGCCCTCCTTCGCCGCCGTAATACTGGCTGGCGATCCATGGTCCCTTGACCAGTAGAAGACCGCTTGCCTTGCCGTCTCGCGGAAGTTCAGCGCCTTGCTCGTCGACAATCTTCATCGACACCCCAAACAACGCCCGCCCTTGTTTGGCCTGCAGGTCGAGCACTGCTTCCAGCGGAGCATCACGGTGTTTGGGCAGCGGATTGCAGATGGTGCCCAGCGGGGACATCTCGGTCATCCCCCAGGCATGCAAAACACGCGCATTGAAACGGGTTTCAAACGTATCGACCTGGCTGCGCGGCGCGGCGGCTCCGCCGATCACCACCCGGTTCAGGCACAGCTCTGTCGCCGGTTGCAAAGCCTGTGTCTCGACATGCTGTTGCAACATCATCCACACCGTCGGCACACCCAGCGCCAGGGTCACCTGTTCATCCCGCATCAGCGTGTAGAGGCTCTCGCCGTCAAGTGCGGCGCCCGGTAACACCAATTTTGCGCCACACATTGCGGCGGCATACGGCATACCCCAGGCATTGACGTGGAACATCGGCACGACCAACAACGCTGAATCCGCCGCCGATAGACCGAAACCATCCGAGGTACACAGCGCCAGCGAATGCAGGATCGAAGAACGGTGCGAATACAGCACACCCTTGGGATTGCCAGTGGTGCCCGAGGTGTAGCACATGGACGACGCCGTGCGCTCATCGAACTCAGGCCAGATGAAGTCATTGCTGTGCCCGGCGATCAGGTCTTCGTAGCACATCAAGCCAGGCACATCGATTGCCGGCATTTGCTCCCGCTCACACAGAGCGATGAACGCTTTGACTGTCTTCAGGCGCGGCGCGATCTGCTCGACCAACTCAGCGAACGACAGGTCGAAAAGCAGGTACTGATCCTCGGCGTGGTTGGCGATGAATTCGATCTGTTCGGGGAACAGCCGCGGGTTGATCGTATGCAGTACCGCGCCCATGCCCGACACACCGAAATACAATTCCATATGCCGGTAACCGTTCCAGGCCAGGGTGCCGATTCTGTCGCCAGGTTGTACACCCAACGCAACCAGCGCATTGGCCACTTGTTTAGCGCGTTCGCCGATGTCGGCGTAAGTGCAGTGATGCACCGCTCCATCTGCCATGCGCGAGGCAATTTCGGTGTGCGGATGCGCCTTCAGCGCATGTTCCAGAACGGAAGAAATCAACAGCGGTTGATCTTGCATCAAGCCCAGCATGGTTTTGTGTTCCTTTTATTCTTGTTTGATGTCGATGTTTCAGAAGCGGCAGAGACTCGCAGGTAGCCGAGCGGATAAAGCATGCAAGCAGCCGCTTCAAGGAGCACGACGGAGCAGGAAATACGACAGCGCCGGGATCAGCACCAAGGCGCCGACCATGTTCCAGATGAACATGAAGGTCAGCAGGATGCCCATGTCGGCCTGGAACTTGATCGGCGACCAGGCCCAGGTGATCACGCCCGCCGCCAGGGTGATGCCGACCAGCGCCACCACTTTGCCGGTGAACGCAACGGAGTTTTTGTAGGCTTCGGTCAACGACAGACCGGCACGCTGCTGAGCCAACTGAACACTGAGCAGGTACAGCGCGTAATCGACACCGATGCCGACACCCAAGGCAATCACCGGCAAGGTCGCGACCTTCACGCCCATGCCCAGCCAGACCATCAACGCCTCGCAGAGAATCGACGTCAGCATCAACGGCACGACCGCCACCACCACCGCTCGCCAGCTGCGGAAGGTGATGAAGCACAGCACGATCACCGCGCCATACACGTAGAACAACATGGTGCGATTGGCGTCGCGCACGACGATATTGGTCGCCGCTTCGATCCCGGCGCTACCGGCGGCGAGCATGAACTGCCGATCGTCGTTGCTGTGTTCACGGGCGAACTGATCGGCCACTTTGACCACGTGATCGAGGGTTTCGGCCTTGTGGTCGGAGAGATAAGCGATCACCGGCATCATCGAACAGTCACTGTCGAACAGTTCCGGGTTGTTCACCGAGGCCTGCTGCGCGCCGTAGTTGAGCACGTTCTGGTTGCGCGCTACGGTCAGCATTTTCGGGTTGCCTTCATAGGAACCCGCCGTGATCTGGCGCACAGCGTTGACCAGCGACACGGTAGTCTGCACGCCCGGTTGCTGTTGCAGCAGCCAGCCGAGACGATCGGCTTCCACCAGGGTTTCGTACTTCAGGCAACCTTCGCTGGCTGTTTTGACCATGACAGCAAACTGGTCGCTGGACAGCGAATAGTTGGCAGTGATGTAGGCGTTGTCGCGGTTGTAACGTGAGTCGGCGCGCAGTTCGGGTGCGCCCGGATCGAGATCACCAATCTTCAACTGCGTGCTGACCATGAAGCCACCTGCCGCCAGCAACCCGGCCACCACCACCGCCACCGTCGCCCAGCGACGCTCGGTAAAGCGGTCAAGCAGGCTCCACACATTGCCCAGCCCTTTTCCATTCACCTCCTGCCGTTCCTGACGCAGGCTGCGCGCCGCCGCCTTGGGACTGACACCCCAATAAGACAGCAGCACTGGCAGCAGCACCAGGTTGGTGAAGATCAGCACCGCCACGCCAATGCTGGCGGTGACGGCCAGGTCCTGGATCACCGGAATGTCGATCAGCATCAGTACCGCAAAACCCACGGCATCGGCCAGCAATGCGGTCAGTCCGGCCAGGAACAGACGGCGGAAGGTGTAACGCGCGGCGACCAACTGATGGGTACCGCGTCCGACGTCCTGCATGATCCCGTTCATTTTCTGCGCACCGTGGGATACCCCGATGGCGAATACCAGAAACGGCACCAGAATCGAAAACGGGTCGAGTGCATAACCGAACAAGGTGATCAGGCCCAGTTGCCAGACCACCGCAACCACCGAGCACAGAATCACCAGCGCGGTGCTGCGCACGCAACGGGTAAAGCCAAAGATGATGGCAGTAGCGATCAGCGCTGCGGCGCCGAAGTACATCATGATCAGCATCAGGCCATCGATCAGATCGCCCACCAGTTTGGCGAAACCGATCACGCGGATCTTGATCGGGCCTTTGCCCTCTTCACCGGCGAGGTGTACCGCACTACTGCCGGCAAACTCAAACTTGTTGCGTAGCTGCTCTTCAAGCATCCGCGAAAAATGGTGATAGTCGATTGCGGCGCCCGTGACCGGATCCTTCTCCAGCAGCGGCACCACAATCATGCTCGATTTGAAATTATTGCCGACAAGACTGCCGATGATGCCGGAACGGGCGATGTTCAAGCGCAGTTGCTCGACCCCACTGGCCGAGCCGTCGTAGGAGTCCGGCATGACCGGGCCACCACGGAAGCCCTCCTCCGTGACCTCGGTCCAGCGCACGGCAGGCGTCCACAATGACTTTATCCAGGCCCGGTCCACGCCCGGGGTCAGGAACAAGGTGTCATTAACCTGCTTGAGCACCTCCAGGTATTTCGGGTCGTAGATGTCGCCGTCGGTGTTTTCCACCACCACCCGAACCGTATTGCCCAGCCCGCGTAACGCCTGACGATTCTCAAGGTAGTTTTTGATGTACGGCTGACTCTGCGGAATCATCTTTTCGAAGCTGGCATTGAGCGTCAGCCCAGTGGCCGCGAAATAGCTCAGCAATACCGTCACGATCAGGCAGGTCAGCACCACCAGCAGGCGGTTGTTGAAAATCAGGCGTTCAAGGACATTGCCGGAGCGTGCATCGAAGCCCTTCAGCTCTCGGATCACCGGCATCGTATCGAGGTTGTAGTTACCCATGAAGTGGCTCGTCTCTTTTTATTATGTGGGATGTGGGCTCATTCGAAGGGCAACTGGCGCAAGCCCCGTGCGCCCGCGACCACCACGACGTCTGATGCGATGGCCTGCGCCGCAGCGGCGGGCCCCAGGCGGTCTTGTGGCTTTAGCGTGAAACTGGCGCCGTCGTCGGTGCTGACAAGCACATGCCCGGCCTGGCTGACCAGGATGATTCGGCCGTCGGCGGTGATCGTGCTCGCGGTGATGCTTGAGGACAGCCCCACTTCAACCTTGTCCCAGTTCACGCCGTGATCGACGCTGCGATAAACATTGCCCCGCAGGCCATAAACGAGCACCGAGCCCGGCTTGCCGGTGATGCCGAAATAGCTGCCGCCGTAGGGCGTCGGGAGGTTGATGAAGCGTTGCGTTGCCGGGTCCAGTTTCAATACCAGGCCTTGTTCGCCGACAATGAACAGGTCATCGCCGATTGCTCGTATCCCGTAGAAATTCAGTGCTCCCGGATTGTCGGTGCGATCCATCAACGGAACCCAGTTTCGGCCGCCGTCTTCAGTGCGGAAAATCAGATTGAACGCGCCGACGATATATCCGGTTTTATCATTGGCGAACCAAACGTCCAGAAAAGGTTTGTCAGCCCCTTCATCGACCATTCGTTGAGCCTCGGCCAATAACGCATCATTGGGCTGTTGCCCTTCTTGCTTCTGAAAATGTTCGAGCATGATCTGCCCCACCTGACGGCCATCGAGCTGACGCTTCCAGGTTTCACCCCTGTTGTCGCTGTGCAACACAATGCCATCGTGCCCGACCGCCCACCCCTGCGTCGGGCTCGGAAAATGCACGGCCACCAGATCGGAACTCACCGGCACTTCTGCCTGGTGCCAGCGGACGCCGTTGTCATCGGAATAAAAAATATGGCCGCGTTGGCCCACGGCGACCAGGCGCTGACCTGCACGGGTCAACCCGGTAAACACCCCGCCAATCGCCTTGTCACTCTGAATCGCGGGGCTCGACAGCACGTCGACAAAGTCAGCGGCGACGACGGATCTGGTGAATGGGGCAGCCAACGCCAAAATTAGCGCAGTGAGCGCAATCCATCTAAATGTATTCATGAGGTCTACTCGGCAAAAAAGCCGCCGAACAGTGCGATACACACTGTCGGCGACAAGAAAACACCTGCGTTATGGCTCAGCGAATACCCGTGCCGGCCAATGACTCAGGTGCCCATTGCGCTTTCGAAAGCGGGTCGATGTACTTGACGCCGCCGTACGGCCCGTAGATGCCGGTGATGTTGTAGCTGCCAGAGACCAGGTCATAAATCATGTGGTTATCAGAGTTCGGCGCCTGCACGTCATAGCTGTATGCCATGTGTGCAAAGGACCCGCGGTACAGCTTGCCGCTGGCGTCATATTCATCCGAAGCCAGGGCGATCCAGCTGTCTTCGTCGAGGTAGAAGGTGCGCTTGCTGTAGATGTGGCGTTTGCCCGGTTTCAGCGTGGCTTCGACTACCCACACGCGGTGCAACTCCCAGCGCATCAGGTCCGGATTGACGTGATGCGGCGTGGTGATATCCGCAGCGACCTTGTGATAGTTCAACTTGTACGTGTTGTAAGGAACGATCATTTCCTTCTTGCCGACGAGTTTGAAGTCGTAACGGTCCATTGCGCCGTTGAATACCCAGGCATCGTCATAGGTCGAAGCGCCGGCCGAGCCAGGGTTTGGCGTGTCGTAGGCGATATCCGGTGCGAGTTTCACGCGGCGCTGACCTGGCAGGTATTGCCAGCCACGACGCTCCATTTTCAGAGGGTTGACGGCATCCTGCACCAGGATGGCTTCGCCTGCGCGACGGGCCGGGGCCTGGTAGTAGAGTTTGGTCTTGAAGAACAGATCCGTTTCTTTCGCCGGGTCCATACGCTTGGGATCGTACAGCGGGTATTCCAGATAGGCATTACCGGACGTGGCCAGAATTGCCCTCCCGGAACTGTCGACGTTCCAGGAGTCATATTTCAAATTGGTGGCATACCCCTGATACCGCAGCAAGTGGTTCCACATGGCCTCATAGCCATCTTTCGGGATCGGGAACGGAACGCCCGGCAACGCGTTCTCCAGTGCTACCCCGCCTTCGAGTGTTTTAGTGCCGACGGCGTTTTTTGCGGTGTTATCCAGCAACCGTTGAGGCAGCGCAACGCTGCGATGAGTCGGAAACACATCGACCCGGAACGTCGGGTAACGCTTGAGCAGTTCTTGCGTGGTTGCGGTCAGTTTGTCGGTGTATTGACTGACGTTTTTGCCATCGACGACAACGCGTGGCTTGTCGGCCTCATAAGGGTCCGGACGGAACGAACTACCCGGTTGAAAACTGGCCGGCGCCGTGGTGAGACCGCCGGTGTAGGGCGGAATGGTGTTGTCGGCATTGCCGGTCTTTTCAGCGCCGACGCCTGTCAGGCTGTTGCCGAGTCTGGCTGCTTCATCGGGGGACACGGCTGCGTGTGCCGCACCCGCGATGGCAACGGTCAAGGCAGTGAACAAAAGCGTATTGACGAACTTCATGGAGTGACTCCTGCTATCAAGCAAAGACTTCGATCAAATGGTCGTTTTGAAGGTCAAAGTGACCATGCCCCGATCCTTGAGCTGAGGCTGAGTACCGCCGAAAGCAGTGGTCTGCCCCGGTACGCAGTTGTATTGGCCGTTGGCCCCAGGTGCGGCACCCTCGCCCTGTACACCTGCACCACCGGCTGAGCCGCAGGTGTCGAACGGACCAAAGTTGTCCACGTACTTCAGGTCAAACCGGTACTGGTTGTGCACGTCCATGCCAACGCCCACCGAGTAACTGCCGGAGTCCTTGTTACCCCCGAGCTGAACCGACGAGTTGCCCGCAAGGCCGACGCTGTAGTTGGCCGGCAGGTACATATCGATGCCGGGGAACACCTGATACCAGGTCGGGTTGAAGTTGACGCCCAGGACGTAGTTGTCCTTGGTGACCTTGTCGACACCGCGATACCAGTCTTCGCCTTTGAACAGCTGCTTGTTCTCGGTGACGTCCAGCCAGCGGCTGTAGGCGACTTCAACCAGCAAGGTCGAACTGTCCCAGACCGGTGTCGCACCGAAAGTGGTCAAGCCGTTGAGCACCGCGTGCACGGTGTTGCCCCGGGCCACGCCGTTATCACCATCAAAGCTGCTGATGAAGCCAGGCAAACCGGCAGCACCGGCTACCGGATTGACCGTTGCCGGCACGCTGGCCAGCGGCATGTTGTGGCGATAGTTCAGGTCGAAACCGACGCTGACACCTTCGATGCTTTTCGACAGGCTGATACCGTAGATATCGATGTCGTCGACATAGAACTGGTTGTAGCTGCCGGCATTGCCGGAGATCAGTTGCGCAGGGCCGACCGCCGTTGGCTGCAACACCAGGTTGGGCAGAATGTCGGAGGTTTTGCGGTAGTAGAAACCCAGCGTACCCTGCAGCCATTCCGGGCTCCACTTGGCCATCAGGCCAAAGTCACCCTGGTTGTCCGGGGTAAACGTATGCCCGTTGGACAGCCGTAAAAACTGGTTGGCACCCAGTGGGCCAGGTGTGCCGAACAGCGGGTTTCGGCCGCCGATCAACGACAGGTTGTGCCCGCCATTTTGAATGCCGTCGTTGAACCCCAGATAAGTGCCCGACTCCGGCAACCGCGCGGCGTCCCAGTCCAGGAAGTACTGCGCGGCGAGGGTCAGTTCCGGGTTGACCGTGAGGCTGGTGGACAACTGATTACGCGGAATGAACAGTTCTTTGGCTTCTGTTCCCGGGACCGCCAGCGACTTGGAAATATCCAGACCGGACTGGCCATAACTATTGCTATGGGCAAAGGCGAGGATGCTTTCACCCCAGTAAACGGTGTGCTTGCCGAGCTTGCCGCTGAGCAGTGACTCATCGCCGACTTCCGTGCTGCCAAACACGAAGGCATCAAGGATTTCCGAAGAAGGACCGTTGTAATACCGATCGGCGTAACCGCTTTGATGACGAGAGTCCGGCTTACCGTTGTTGAGCTGATTGGTCGAGGCGTTATCGCTGCCAATATCGTCGTAGGCGTGGTCGTACCAGGTGTTGGCGCTGACACGGAAACCGACTTTTTCTTTGTAAACCACGTCCAGTTCGGTCAGCACATCCAGTCGTTGAGAAACGGGACTGCCGGAGGAGAAGTTGCGATCCCCGTCATTGTTGTTCCACGAATTGGCCAACTTGCTGTTGGGGGCTTCCACGCGCTGGGCGTAGTTGAACTTCAGCGTGTTGTCGAAGCGAACCGCAAAGTCTTCATTCCCCGTGTTGATCTCCACAGCCCCTACGGGCGCGATGCCCAGGCCGGTGAGAATGGCGGAGGCCAACAACCCTTTGCGAAGGTTTGCATGGCAGATCTTATTATTTTTGTTCATCTAGCTTGCCACCTGCTCTATGGTTTACGAAAAGTCATGGGTTGAATCACGGCGTAGTGAGCCTCCTCTCAGGTGCGCTGCAAAAGGGTGACCGACACCGCCCGGCCCAGGGCGGTGCTATGTTGTAAAGCCGTGCGGGCACCAGCAATTTGCCTGCCGTCGGCCACGCCGCGCAGTTGCCAGACCAACTCGACCAGTTGCGCCAACCCGGTGGCACCCGGGGCGTGACCACGTCCCAGCAAGCCACCCGATGGGCACACCGCATTCATCTGTCCTTTCAGGCGGTGTCCTTGCTGCACGAATCGATCGATCTCGTCCTCCCGGCAAAAGCCCAGCGCGGCGCTATTGACCATGAAGTCGCCGACGCTTTGGTCGTGCAGTTCAACCACGTCGATGTCTTCCGCACCGAGGCCCGCCTGCTGATAGGCCAACTGCGCGACTCGCCGGGTGGTCGCCTGTCCGAGCACATCCAGCACGCAACCCGTTTCCTGCTCTGAAGCGCTGTCACTGCCCCTGACACTGGCCAACACGGTGACGTCCGCCCGAGCGCCGAAACGCAGGGCGAAGGCCGGGGTACAGAGCAGGATGGCCGCCGCACCGCAGGCGGGCGGGCACAGATAAGGCGGGAGCCAGCCGTCGCGATCCGGCACTCGGTTCAACACGGCGTAGGGATTGCGCCCGGCCTGGGCCCGTGCCCGCTCAAGCACTTGATCGAAGCTGCTTTGAGCAATGCCCATGCGTGTCAATAACCAACTGGTTTGGGCCGCGAACAGCAGCGCCGGTTGTTGTCGACGCTCGATAAAGCCGATGGGGTTCTCATCCTGCCTGAGCGTTGCCGACTCATCGCGAGCGAGATCTTTCAAACCGAAAAACTCACGATTGGAGATGTGTGCCGGCATGCACTCGACACCCACCAACAGGACACATTCAGCCTGGCCGCACAGCAGGCTATTGCGGGCCAGATGGAAAGCACTACTGGCCGACGCACAGCCATCGCCGAGGCTGAAAGTCGGCACCCCCGAGTAGCCAATCTGCGACAACATTTGCTCGGCGATACCGGCTTCTGCGTGTACGCAGGAAGTAAACACCTGGTCGACCAGGTCATAGTCGATCCGCGCATCGGCCAGCGCTGCACGAATAGCTTGCCCCGCCAATGCCGCATGACTGTCAGAGCCACCCAGCGGTAGAAACGGCACCATTGCTGCACCGGCGATCAGCACTTTTACAGACATAAACCTGCTCCCACTCACCGATACGTTGGTGCTTTTGTGGATTCAGACTATTGCGAAGTCGAAAAGCGTACCCCCCCATTGACTGGGGGGGTGGCTGGAAATCGGATTAGGGGGGGAGTTAAAGGATGATCCGAACGGATCACCTCGGGTGGTGAGTTCGCATCAGCTCGCTGTCTCGAGAATTCCCAGCATGTATGCGCGCGCGACTACATGCTGTCTTGTGCCGGCCTGGAATTTTCCAAACAGGTTTTTCAGGTGCCACTTCACGGTTTCCTCGCCGACATTCAGCGCCAGGGCGATTTGCTTGTTGGACAGGTTGCGAGCCAATAGCTGCAACACCTCGCGCTCCTTGGGCGTCAAGAGACGACTCGGGGACACGCTCAAGGGGGTGGATTCCGGTCGCGGAACAGGTGCGGGCGTAGAGGTCGCCGCAAGCAAATTGACGGTATCACGCTGGAGCGTCTGCTTCCATTTGATCAGGTCCGGATGGGTGTCCTGCACCACGCGTAACATACCGTTTTCTTGCGCGAGGCTGACAGCCTCCAGCAAATAGTCGGTGCCGCCCTGTCCGGTCGCCCGAAGTGCCAGCGCCCTGAGCAGCTTGATCTGCACGATGTCTCGCCCACGACGCAGGTATTCGGCTGTTTCGCCAACCCTGTCCAGCACCGCCAGCATCGCCTCCCAGTCACGTTGGGCCAGTAAGGCATAAGCGTTGGCTACCCCGGCCAGCAAGTCCAGCTCCGGACCCAGCAACCCTGCTCGCTCACGGGCAATAACCGGCGTGAAACTGTCCAGCCGGCGCCATAATGCCTGACAGGTATCGCTGCGTCCCTGCAAGGCATGCAGGCGTATTTGCTCTCCCAGGGAGGCAATGCAGAATCGTGGAATATTTCGCTCTTCTCCAAGGGCGAATAACGCCTCGAGCAGATCCTGCCCGCGATGCCCCTGCCCCTGAAGTGAGGCCAGTCGAGAGGCGGCGAGGAAACCCTGCACAATCGCATCGGGAGAGGCCAATCGCTCAACGATATCCAGCCTGTTCGCCAGCACCGTAGCGGTCTCCTGGACTTCCCCCTGTTCCAGCAACACCGTCGCCAGAGCGCTCGCTAACATGACCGCCACCGGACTGCGCCGACCGATGTCCCGTTCGGCATGCAACAGGCTGTCGTGCAACGCAGTACGCGCCGACACCATTCGACCCTCGTATAAATAGGCAAGACCGACCACCCACTCGCCATACCCGCGTATGGCATCAAGGCCAGTACTAGCCGCGTAACGCGGTGCTCGCTGAAGGATTCGTCGGGCTTTCTCCGGTTGTCCCTGCAACAGCGTCAGCCGGGCGATCTGGCTCGCGACAATCGCTTGCACCTTGATCGAGAATGAAGGCAATCGATCGACCCAAGGCATGATGAGTTCATGCGATTGATCCGGATGGTCCGCAAAGTAGGCGGCGGCGGCGGCGATGGCGGCCGCTTCACAACGTGTCGCCTCGTCGGCGGACGGATGCTGTTTAATGGCAGCAATCAATTGCGCGGCTTCTGCCTGACGCTCTCCCATGGCTAAAGTCCAGGCCGCCGCCAGGCAGATGCGCGGATGCGACAACACGTCAGCGGGACCAAGCTCCTCGACCCACTCCAGCACCCGACTGAACTGCCCTTGCAACATGACTTCGTACAGGCAATTGCCGATCAACGTATAGGCCGGTTGGGGCATGCCGGCCAACAGATATTGCCGGGCGGCCTGCTCCAGGAAACCGTGGTGCTCCAGCCACACAGCACCGCGCCGGTGATAACCCTGACGTTCCTCCAACGGCAAGTCGGCAAAACGACCGAGCAGAAATTCCCGCGCCAATGGATGGATGCGCACCCAGTCACTGTCGATGCTTTCAACAAAAATCGGTGTCGAGGCACATAACTCCTTCAGCAACTCACCCGAGCAAGCGTTGCCCGTCAGCGCCTCGCATAACAAGGGCTGGACCATTTCCAACACTGCAATGCCGGTCAGAAAGCGAACCTGCTCCTCCCGAAGATGTGCGAGTAAACTGTCGACGAAATAACGCTGGATATCACCCAGGCAAGTCGACAACTCTTCGACTGCCGCACTCCGATTCGGGCTCTTCTCCAACGCCGAAATCGCTAATTGCAGACCAAGCGGCCAGCCTTCGGTTATCTCGTGCAGTCGCACGCAGAGGTCGGCATCAACCCTTGTGCCGAAACGGTCATTGAGGATGGCGATCGCCTCTTCCACATTCAGTCGTAAAGCCGCAGTCATGATCGTCGTGAAAAGCCCTCTTGCCGCGAGGTCCGCCACCTGCAGATTCAACCGTGTGCGAGAGGCCATGATGATGCGCAAATTGGCCGGCGCGTTGTGCAGCAGGTACGTCAGGGAGTAACGGATCGTCAGCTCGGGCAGGGTATCCACTTCATCCAGAATCAATACGGTTTCGCTACCCAGATCGGCCACTTCCGCCAACCACTGCGTCAGCCCTTCCTGTTCGTCACGCCCCAGTCCCGCAATAGGTTCGAATGCGCGGGCAAACGATGGCCGACCGCTGCCAATTGCCATGGCAACTCCCAGCCCCTGGACAAAACGCGCACCATCATCCTGTGCATCCAGCGTCATCCAGGCCACCACGGCGCCGTGAGACAAACATTCACGACGCCATTGGGTCAGCAGAAAGGTTTTGCCGAAGCCTGCCGGCGCTTGAACGGCGATCACCACTTTGTCTGTCAGTTCCTGGGTCTGGATACCCAGGCGGTTTCGCATCCGTGCTGATTTCTGACTACGCGGCGGTGTGGTTTTGAGGATCAGTTGGGGTTCTATGCAATCCATTTCTTTCAGACCCTGGTGGTTGATAGACGCCTACCCAAGGAGCGTCTGAAGGTCGCTGGATACAGTTCCAAACGGTCGAACACTACCATGGAATGGTCCGGTGGTTTGAACCCCGGTGCAATCCAACGCAAGCCGCTTGCGTACTTTCGGTGCCGTGACCTGCTCGCCACGCAAAAGAATCCGCTACCTTCCAGCCAGGGCTCTGTATTCGGCCGGTGTACTGGCGTGCGCAACCTTGAACGCTGCCGTCAGGTGGCTCTGAGAACTGAAACCACACTCCAGTGCCACATGCAAAATAGGTAGATCGGTCTGCATGAGCAAATCACGTGCATGTTCCAGTCGTACATTCATCACATAGCGATGGGGCGGCATACCCATGGCGCGCTGAAACAGCCGTCGGAAATGAGCCGGGCTGACACCCGCCTGGCCAGCCAGCGTGCTGATCGACAGTTCCTGCCCCAGATGCTCGCGAATGAAGACCAGTACCGTATGCAGGCGCGCCAGATGAATATGCGGCGGATAAATACCTCTGCTCGCGTCAACTCGTAGCGCACGATACACCTGCTCAAGCATGACCATGGCCAATCTTGCCATGAACCCCTGATCAGCCCCTTTCCCAAGACTTAGCTCATCCATCAATTGCCGGGCCGCCGCGCTCACCAAACCATCACTGACGGGCAATGGCGCCTGCGCGCCAGCGCATAGCTCACGCAATTGTCGAAACACGCCATCAGTGCGCTCGGGCAGATAAAAAACCGCGAAATCAATGCTGCCGGAATAGTGCCATTGAGTGGCACAACCTGCAGGCAGCAGCATTGACAAGCGGGGCATCGATGTTGAGCGCAACTCGCCCCCTGCCCCCTCATCCGCCCGCGAGCCACCGAACTGGGTCAGCAGGGCCATGAAGTCAACGGGCGGGACGGATAAATCAGTCGTATGCAGGAAATAGCGCTCCGCATACAAGGGGATTTCACTGCACACCAGGCCGCCCAGCAAGGGCAATCCCAGTGTTTCATGGACCTGTTGCTGCGGATTCATGGGCATCTCGGGATGAGCATATTTTGACAAATATGACCGCTTTTCAGGTGAGTTGTCGATGTCGGGAAGAACAATAATCGGCCAAATATTCCGCCACTCGCCTTAATGCGAGGCGGGCACAACCGCTCGCCCGCATAACTGATCACAGCCAGGAGAACAGCGTGAGCAAGAAGACCGTCACTGTATTCGGCGCCACCGGGACTGCGGGCATCGCCTGCGTCAATGAGTTCATTCGCCAGGGCCTGGTCAATATCAATGTACTGGCGCGCCGCTCCGGCCAGATGGAACGCTCATCGTCGGGCATCAGCAAGAGTGAGGCGCAAAAACAGCTGCAGTACGCCGAATGGGCGCGTCAGGGCGTGACCATCAAGGAGGTCGACGTCACCATTGCCGAAGCGCTGGTCCCGGCGCTGCGCGGCACCGACTACCTGGTGTCCTGCGTCCCCCTCTACGCCACCGAATCGCAGATGCCGCTGATCTTTGCCGCCAAGGAAGCCGGGGTCGAACGCTTCGTGCCATCCGAGTACGGCGCGATCTACGAGTTCGAGCAGTTCTGGCAGACCGACACCACGCACCGCTTGATGGCCCGGCAGAAGGCGTTCATCCGGCGCATGATCGAATTGGCCGGCATGGACTACACCATCATTCCGGCTGGTGCCTGGATCGAGTACTACATGCTCGAGCCGGTGATGGTGATGGGCGATCCCGACGCCAGGCTGTCCTGGTCGACCGGCGCGGATGTCGGTCGCATCATTCCGCATGTGCTGGCCCACCCGGCCTCGCGCAATGCGATCTGTCCAGTCGCGGCCACGGCCTGGTGTTCGTGGAACGAGCTACTGGCCGCGCGCGAACAAGCCATGGGGCGCCCGATCGAGCGTAACGAGTTGACGCCCGAGCAGTGGCGCGCAGCCTACGCGGCTTCCCGTCCCGGTGCCATCCAGACCCTGCTGGCGATCGGCGTCGCCATGGTCGATACCCCAGCGGGCATGTCGCTGTGCGGCCACTGGAACAAGACCTTCCTCCCCGAGTTCAAGGGGACGCCGTTGCAAGAACTGTTCGTCGACACCGTAGAGCCTTTCGTCGAGGCCACGCGCGCCACGCTGATCGCCGCCGGCGAACTGCCGGCCGACGCCTGACGCGTCTCGAAAACCAGAGTGCAGGCCATAAGAAAAACCGAGTGATATGACGAGGCCCATCATGAAACTAAGCAACCGGATCAACCTGCCTGACATTTCAATAACCGGCTTTGAAACGCCCCTGAACGAGGTCGAGCGCGGCATCCAGGACAGCGTGCATCGCTTTGCCAGGGATTTCATGCGTCCCCTCGGCCAGGAACTCGACAAGATGACCGCAGAGCAGGTGGTCGCCCCCGGCTCGCCGTACTACAGCCTGTTCAGCGAAGCCGCCAAGTTGGGCCTGAGTTCCGATCTGCTGGCCGAACTGCCGCCGGAAACGGCTGTACGCGTCGAGTCTATGATCGGCGAGGAAATGGGCTGGGGCGATGCCGGCCTGGCGGTTTCCCTGGGCGTCAGCACCTTCCCGAACGAGATGGCCAAAGCCTTAGGGAACCAAGAGCTGATCGATCTGAGTGCCGGGAAAATCGGCTGCTGGATGATTACCCATCCGGACAAGGGCACTGACGCCGGCGCCTTCGACATGCAGCGCGACTGGGTGCCGGGGCAGTTGGGCAACAAGGGCAATCTCTTCGCCAAGGTCGGCGAGCACGAGATCGTCATCAACGGCCAGTGCTCGGCCTGGGTGTCCAACGGCGCGGTGGCCCAGGTGGCTCTGGCCTACATGACCGCCGACTATGGCAACGGCTTCTACGATGCCAATGGCTTGCCCTATGGCATCTCCGTCATCGTGCCCCTGGACTTGCCCGGTGTCAGCAAGGGCAAGCCGCTGGAGAAGATCGGCCAACGCGCGCTGCCGCAGGGCGAGGTGTATTTCGACAACGTGCGGATTCCCAAGCGCTTCGCCGTGGCCTTGCAGGACGAGTACTACGGCAACGTCGCTTCGACCTGGTCGTTCGCCGGCACCCACATGGCGCAATGGTTCACCGGCGTGGCACGTTCCGCCTTCGAACTGGCCCTCGCCTACTGCCATGAGCGCAAGCAGGGTGGCCAACTGCTGATCAACCACCAACTTACCCGCTACCGCATCGGCGACATGATGCGTCGTGTCGAGCTTTGCCGGGCTGTCGCCCGCCGCTCCCTGGCCTATGCGCGCCTGTCCCCGCAGGGGCACCCCTGTGCCACGGCTTCCAGCAAGGTCACCGTGACCGAAGAGGCCATGCGCGTAGTCAGCGATGCCTTGCAGCTGTTTGGTGGCAACGGCCTGACCCGCGAGTACCCCATGGAGAAGTTGTTCCGCGATGCCCGCGCCGCGCTGATCGAGGACGGCGAGAACATGATGCTCACCACCCGCCTTGGGTTCCTTGTCCAGGAGCTCTACGAAGACGGCTGGCCCCAGTACTGATCCAAAACCCGACTGACAATAAACTTTGGAGATAATAGAAATGGCTAAATTCCCCGTAGTTGTCTATGGCGCCAGTGGCTACACCGGCATGCTCACCATGGACTGGCTGATCGACCAGAACATCCCCTTCACCGCTGTGGCGCGCGATGCCAAGCGCGCGCAGGAAATGATGGCGCAACGTGTGGTACGCCTGGAGTCCGCGACCTATGAAATCATCGAGGCCGAGCACAACGTCGAGTCGCTGAGCGCCGCCTTCAAGGGAGCCAAAGTGGTCTGCAACACCGTTGGCCCCTTCGTCAACTTCGGTCTGACCACCGTCGAGGCCGCGCTCAAGGCCGGCTGCCACCACATAGATACCACCGGCGAGCAAAGCTACGTCCGTCAGGTTCGCGAGCAATTTGGCGAGCTCTATCGTCAGGCTGGCCTGCTGGTTTCGCCATCGCTGTCCTACATGTTCAGCTTCTCCGAGATCGCCGCCGAACTGGCGCTGGAAACCCCCGGCATCGACGTGCTGGAAACCGCCGCCCTGTGCCGCGGCCCGCGTGATGTCGCCGGGGTCAGCCTGGGCTCGGCGGCCTCGATTTTCGAATTGTTCCACCGGGAGCAGTTCTACCTGTGGGAAAACAAGCTGGTGCAGCACCCCGCCACCGCTTCGTTCAACATTGTCGACCCCAACTTCATGCAGCCGGTTTTCTGCCTGCCTTGGGGGGGAACCTCGCTGCCAATTTACTTCGAGCATGATCCGCGCGTGCGCGCCTGCACCTCCGCGGTCGGTTTCTACGACAACAATGTGATGCCAATGGTGCATGGCCTGAGCCAGAAGTGGGAAGCGGAATACAAGCACTTGTCCAAGGAGCAGCAGGACACGGTGGTGAAGAGCCTGGTAGAGGCCACCACGCCGAGCATGCCGCCCCGCGAACGCACCACCTTGCAACGCAGCGTCGACATCGCTATCGGCCGCGGTCACCTGTCCGCCGTGCGCGCTACCGTGCATGGCGTCACACCCTATATTTCCACCGGTGCCCTACAGGCCGCGGCGGCGATCAGGCTGCTCGACGACGACACCAACAAGGTCGGCTTCGCTTCCGGTTCCAAGGCTTTTGGACACCGCTATCTGCTCGGTTTCCTGGAGGAGCGCGGCCTGGCCCGTGCCACCGTTACCAAACTCTGATTACCGGCACAGGAACCATTTATGGCCATCATCGATTTTTACGATCGCGGCTGGGGCATCAACCCAGCCGGGGTCGCCTACATCCAGGGCGAGCGCTCTTACACCTTCAACGAAATCGGCGAGCTCTCGTGTCGCATCGCCAACAAGTTGCTCGCACTGGGCTTGCCGAAGGAAACCAAGGGTGCCGTCTGGTCAGGTAACGACGTCACCGCCTGGGCCTGCACACTGGGTCTATGGCGCGCCAACATGACCTGGATTCCAGTCAATGCGCGCAATTCCAGCGAAGAGAATCACTACCTCCTCGACGCATTCGACTGCGAGGTGATGTTCTACCAGAACGATTTCGCGCAAATCATCGCCGAGCTACGGTCCAGGCTGCCTAAGATCAAACACTGGATCTGTATCGATGCCGACGCTGTCGATGCACCTTCATTGGAGCTATGGAGTGCCGGCCAGCCGGCGAGCCGTCCCGAAGTCGCTTATGACATGGACGACGTGGTGGCGGTCTCACCCACTGGTGGCACTACGGGCACGCCAAAGGGCGTGATGAACACCCACCGCAGCGTGCAGACGTTCATCGCCCACTTCATGCTGACCTGTGCTTATCGCAATGGTGAAAAGCCGGTGAATATGGCCGCCGCACCGATGACCCACACTGCCGGCCTGTTGTCCGTACCCTGCACGGCGCAAGGTGGCACTGTAGTGGTCATTACCAAACCCGATCCGGCATTGATGTTGAACGCCATTGCGCAGCACAGGGTCAGCGAGCTCTTTCTGCCGCCAACGGTGATCTACAGGCTGTTGGAAATTCCCGGCATCGAGAAGCTGGACTTCTCCTCGGTGAAGTACCTGATGTACGGCGCGGCTCCCATGTCGGTAGACAAGCTGAAGAAAGCTATCGAGATTTTCGGCCCGGTCATGACCGGCGGCTATGGTCAGACCGAAGCACCGGCCAGCATCGCCAACTTTCGTCCTGACGAGCATCTGGTGGACGGCCAATTCGCCGACGACGAACGCCTGTCCTCGGTCGGCCGCCCTAACCCGCTGGTCCGCGTCGAAGTGATGAGCGATACCCACCAGATCCTGCCGCGCGGTGAAACCGGTGAAATATGCGTGCGCGGCGACCTGATCATGAAGGGTTACTACAAGCAGCCGGAGAAGACCGCCGAGACCATCGTCGACGGTTGGCTGCATACCGGCGACATCGGCCATATCGATGCCGAAGGCTATCTGCACCTCACCGATCGCAAAAAGGACATGATCATTTCCGGCGGTTTCAACGTCTATCCCAGCCAGGTCGAGCAAGTGCTGTGGGGACATCCGGCGGTTCAGGACTGTGCCGTGATTGGCGTGCCCGATGAAAAATGGGGCGAGGCCGTCAAGGCCGTGGTCGAGCTCAACCCAGGCCAGGAAACCACCGAGCAGGAGCTTATCGAGCTGTGCAAAGCCAGGCTGGGCAGCGTGATGGCACCGAAGTCGGTCGACTTCACGACCAGCCTGCCACGTAGTCCGGTGGGCAAGGTGCTGAAAAAAGAACTGCGTCAGCCGTATTGGAAAAACTCGGCCCGCAAGATCTGACACAACCGCGGATCTCAGGCCCGTCGAACGACCCGATCGGGAAAAAAATCGAGTCGATTTCAACCTCGGCCTGCACGTGGCCGAGATACGCCTGCCTGAACCTGGTAACGACCAGCAACTTCAGTAAGCCGCTGCCCAGGCGCACCCAACGTCAACCACGCCGTGGGGTGCGAACTGGACACTGACCCACTGAATATAAGGAATTTTCAATGAGCAATATCTATATCGCCGGCATCGCCATGACCGTCTTCGGTCGCCACATCGAACGCAGCCTCGACGACTTGGCACGCGAGGCTTTCCAGGGCGCATTGAAGGACGCCCACTGCACTGCCGCCGATCTCGATATCGCGTTTTATGCCGGCATGACCAATGGCCCATTGCAAGGCCAGCTCTCGATCCCGGGTCAGGTCGTGTTCAGCAAGATCGGTATTGAAGGCATTCCTATCTATAACATCGAGAATGCCTGCGCTTCGGGTAGCTCAGCCTTCAATTTGGCCGTGCAAAGTCTCAAGGCCGGTACAGCCAGTATCGCGCTGGCGTTGGGTGCGGAAAAGATGAACATCCCGGATAAACTGAAGGCCCTCTCGCTGTTCGAGGCTGGTTGGGACGTATCTCGCGCCGAAGAGAATTATCAGACGCTGGTAAAAATGGGCGAAGGTGTAGTGCCGCCCGCCGGGTCGGAATCGGACAAGCCTTACAGTAAGTTCATGGCCATCTATGCCGCATTGTGCCGCCAGCATATGAAAACCTACGGCACCACGCAGCGGCAGATCGCAGCGGTGTCGGCAAAAAACCACACTCACTCGGTCCATAACCCCTACTCGCAATTTCGCAAAGCCTTCGGTATCGACGAAATCCTTGCCGCCCCTCCGATCACTTATCCGCTCACCCTGCCAATGTGCGCGCCGCTGTCGGACGGTGCAGCAGCAGCCATCCTGTGCACCGAGGAAGGACTCGCACGCATCGGTGCCGACAGAAGCCGCTGCATCAAGATAGCGGCCAGCGTCATCCGTAGCTTCAGCCATCGCCGGCTCGATCAGCCGGAACTGAACGTCGGTCACCTGGCAGCTAACCAGGCCTATGAACAGGCGGGCCTGGGGCCGCAAGACATGCATGTCGCCGAAGTCCATGACGCCTCGGCGATGGGCGAAATCATTCAGGTCGAAAACCTGGGCCTGGTCCCGTTCGGTCAGGGCGGACCTGCGGCTGAACGTGGCGAATTCACGCTGGGCGGGCGCATCCCGGTCAATACCTCAGGTGGCCTGGAATCGAAAGGCCATCCACTCGGCGCTACCGGGATCGGACAACTCTACGAACTTGTGACGCAACTGCGCGGAGAGGCTGGCGCACGCCAGGTATATGGCGCACGCCATGCAATCCAGGAGAACGGCGGCGGTTTGCAGGGTATCGAGGAGGCAGCCGTCGCGATCCACATTCTCAGCAAATAGTTCTTGTCAGAAAAATTTGTAGTGGCCAAACCAATCAAAACAAGAAGGATAAAAAACATGTTCCAAAACAAAGTAGTCGTCATCACCGGCGCAGGATCAGGCATTGGTCGGGAGTTGGCTATCCAGATGGTGGAAGCTGGCGCACATGTCGCCCTGTCGGACATCAACCAGGTGGGTCTCGACAAAACCATGAAGCTATTGCCTGACGCCAGCAAAGCGAAAGGTTACCTCCTGGACGTATCGTCCTGGGATGCCTTCCAGGCTCATGCCGACGAGGTAAAGCGAGATTTTGGCACGGCGCACTTCGTCATCAATAACGCAGGTGCCGCAGTCATCGGGACAGTTGCCAACACCTCCATCGATGAGTACGAGTGGCAACTCGGTATCAACCTGTGGGGCGTGCTGTACGGTACCAAAGCGTTCCTGCCGATGATGCAGGCCCAGCGAGAAGGCTGCATCGTCAACATTTCCAGCGTATTTGGCCTGGTGGGTTTCCCGATGCAAAGCGCTTACAACATGTCGAAGTTCGCCGTACGGGGTCTCACCGAAGCGCTTTGGTCGGAACTTGAGGACAGCGGCGTGCGCGCCGTGTGTGTGCACCCCGGAGGAATTCGAACCAATATCGAGAAGTCCGGACGACGTTGTAAGGCCGCCGGCAAAACAGAAGAAAGGTTCACGGCACTGGCAGACAAGATGCTGCTGACGCCAGCGGCGGATTGTGCCAGCGACATCATCAAGGGGCTGCGCAAAGGAACCAAGCGCATTATCACAGGGAACAAGTCGAGCACCTTGTTCTGGATAAGCAGGCTGTTCCCCAATAGCTATCCGGCATTACTCAAGCTGCTTGGCTGAGGCCCGGAAGTTACAAGATGTCTCAGCGCGACGCGAAGCGTCACCACCTCTCAGGAACAATTCCATGACCGACAGTTATACCCGCAAGCTGTTTATTTCTGCCGCTTGTTTCAACGTACTCGCGGGTCTTCCATTACTTGTGGCTCTGCGACCCGTAGCTGCACTGTTGGGGCTGCAAATTACCCCCACCTCAACCCTCTTCATTCAACTCACCACGTGCCTGGTTATCATATTCGGCTGGGCCTATTGGATGATCGCTCGCGATCCGCTGCAGTATCGTCCCTATATCCTGCTCGGGATTATCCTGAAAGTACTGTTTGTTGTGGTGGTCTATGGTCACTGGCTGGCGGGCAGCATCCCCTGGCCATTGCCAGTAGCGGCATCGGGTGACATCGTCTATGCATTACTGTTCTGGCGTTATTTCCAGCGCGCTGAGCGTTGAACTTCGTCGTGCTGACCGTCGGTGCTGCTGGAGCATCAAGGATTGAGCCAGGAAAATTCGAACGCACCCAGCAACCAGGCCGGCCGGTAGGCCGCCTCGGTTGCTGTTGCGGGACACGCCCCTCGTGAGGCCGGGCGGCGTTCCGTTTTTACAAGTGACCCGCCGTAAGGGCGCAGCCCTGAGCGGCGGTTACCGCAGCAACGGATATGTACACCTTCAAAAATCCACACTGCCTGAAAATCAACGTCCTTGATCTCACACTTTGTTACCCCATACCCCAGCCGGGTGTAAAAAACTGCTTTGGTAACAGCCTCGCAGGCGGCCTCCCGCCCTGCACTCACTTGCCTGAAAAGCCCAGCCCAGAGCGCTGTACGCGCTTTCTCAAACGCCCACTGCGCGAATTGGCCGGGTGATTGCATATGCTTGTCTGTACAAGTATCTGCGTGTGCATAAGACATCTTGCCAAACAGTCAATATGCTTTTGCGTCACAAGCGCTTCCGATGGTCCCTGGGAATAAAATAATGAAAAAAGCATTTCTCACCCTTTCTGCATTAGCTTTGTGTGTGGCTGCCGGTTCTGCGCTGGCCAAGGAGTACAAAGAGTTGCGCTTTGGCGTCGACCCCTCTTATGCGCCATTCGAATCCAAGGCCGCCGATGGCAGCCTGGTGGGCTTCGATATCGACCTGGGTAACGCGATCTGCGCAGAGCTGAAGGTCAAGTGCAAGTGGGTCGAAAGCGACTTCGACGGCATGATTCCCGGCCTCAAGGCCAACAAGTTCGACGGCGTGATCTCTTCCATGACCGCCACGCCAGCGCGCGAGAAAGTTATCGATTTCTCAAACGAGCTGTTCTCTGGCCCGACCGCGCTGGTATTCAAGAAAGGCGTGGTCATCGGCACCGATCAGGCCTCCCTCAAGGGCAAGAAAGTCGGCTACGAGCAAGGCACCATCCAGGAAGCCTACGCCAAGGCCGTGCTGGACAAGGCCGGGGTAGAGACCCAAGCCTACGCCAACCAGGACCAGGTGTACGCTGACCTGGTCTCCGGACGCCTCGATGCCTCAATCCAGGACATGCTGCAAGCCGAACTGGGCTTCCTGAAGTCGCCGCCAGGCGCCGACTTCCAAGTCAGCGCGCCGATCGAAAGCCCCCTGCTGCCAGCCAAAACCGCCGTGGGTCTCAGCAAAGGCAACGCCGAACTCCAGGCATTGCTGAACAAAGGTATCCAGGCACTGCACGACAATGGCACCTATGCGGCCGTCCAGCAGAAGCACTTTGGCGATCTGAATCTCTACAGCGGCAAATAATGACCCTGCGCCCATTTTCGGATGGGCACTTTTCTGATTGACGTAGGGCTGCTCAATGCTAGAAAACCTATTGCAGATTCTTGGGCTGTCAGGCTTCAGCCTCAAGGGCTTCGGCCCGCTGTTGCTACAAGGCTCCTGGATGACTGTCAAATTATCCTTTCTGTGCTTGTTGGTAAGCGTTGGCCTGGGCCTGATCGGCGCCAGCGCCAAGCTTTCGAAATCAGCGCTGCTGCGCGTCCCTGCGCAGGCCTACACCACGCTGATCCGCGGGGTGCCGGACCTGGTGCTGATGCTGCTGATCTTCTATAGCCTGCAAACCTGGCTGACCTCGTTTACCGATTTCATGGAATGGGAATACATCGAAATCAATCCCTTTAGCGCCGGGGTCATTACCCTGGGATTCATCTACGGGGCTTATTTCACCGAAACCTTCCGTGGCGCCATCCTTGCCGTACCGCGAGGGCAGATGGAAGCGGCTACCGCCTACGGCCTGACCCGCGCTCAGCGCTTTCGCCTGGTGGTGTTCCCGCAAATGATGCGTTTTGCCCTGCCGGGGATCAGTAACAACTGGATGGTGATCCTCAAGGCCACGGCGCTGGTGTCAATCATTGGCCTGGCCGACCTGGTCAAGGTGGCCCAGGATGCGGGCAAGAGCTCCTATCAGCTGTTCTTCTTCCTGATTCTGGCCGCCTTGATCTATCTGGTGATAACCACCGTTTCGAACTACGTCTTGCGCCGGATGGAAATCTTCTACGCCGCAGGTACCCGGGAGGCCGTGCGATGATCGAACTTCTACAGGAGTACTGGAAACCTTTCCTGTTCCAGGACGGCAATCACATCACCGGGCTGGCCATGACCCTCTGGCTGCTGAGCGCCTCGATCTTCTTCGGCTTCGTGATGTCGATCCCGCTGTCGATTGCCCGGGTCTCGGACAATGTCTGGGTGCGCTGGCCGGTGCAGTTCTACACCTATCTGTTTCGGGGTACTCCACTCTATATTCAGCTGCTGATCTGTTACACCGGCATTTACAGCCTGGCCGCGGTGCGTGCCCAGCCCGTGCTGGATGCGTTCTTTCGCGATGCGATGAACTGCACCATCCTGGCCTTCGCCCTGAACACCTGCGCCTACACCACGGAGATCTTCGCCGGGGCCATTCGCAGCATGAACCACGGCGAAGTCGAAGCGGCCAAAGCCTACGGCCTGACCGGCTGGAAGCTGTACACCTACGTGATCATGCCGTCAGCCTTGCGTCGTTCGCTGCCTTACTACAGCAACGAAGTGATCCTGATGCTGCACTCGACCACCGTGGCCTTCACCGCGACCATTCCGGACATCCTGAAAGTCGCGCGGGACGCCAACTCGGCGACCTTCCTGACCTTCCAGTCGTTCGGCATCGCCGCGTTGATCTACCTGGCAGTCACTTTTGCGCTGGTCGGCCTGTTCCGCCTGGCTGAACGCCGTTGGTTGTCTTTCCTCGGCCCGGCTCACTAATTCAGGATGCTTGTTCATGTACAAACTGAGCGTTGAAAACCTGCACAAAAGTTATGGCAACCATGAAGTCCTCAAGGGCGTTTCGCTAAACGCCAGGACCGGCGATGTGATCAGCCTGATTGGCGCCAGTGGTTCGGGCAAGAGCACCTTTCTGCGTTGCATCAACTTCCTGGAAACGCCCAACGACGGCGCCATGAGCCTGGACAACCAGCCGATTCAAATGGTCCATGACCGCCACGGCATGCGCGTGGCCGACGCCAATGAACTGCAACGCATCCGCACTCGCCTGGCGATGGTGTTCCAGCACTTCAACCTGTGGAGCCACATGACCGTGCTTGAGAACATCACCATGGCCCCACGCCGGGTGCTGGGCGTCAGCAAGAAAGACGCAGAGGATCGCGCCCGACGCTACCTGGACAAGGTCGGTTTGCCGGCACGGGTGGCCGATCAATACCCGGCGTTTCTCTCGGGTGGTCAGCAGCAACGGGTCGCCATTGCCCGTGCCCTGAGCATGGAACCGGAGATCATGCTGTTCGACGAGCCGACTTCGGCCCTGGACCCTGAACTGGTGGGAGAAGTGCTCAAGGTGATCCAGGGGCTGGCCGAAGAAGGCCGCACCATGATCATGGTGACTCACGAAATGAGCTTTGCGCGCAAAGTGTCGAACCAGGTGCTGTTCCTGCATCAGGGGCAGGTCGAAGAACAGGGTGCGCCCGAGGACGTATTGGGTAACCCCAAGAGTGAGCGTCTGCGGCAGTTCCTCAGCGGCAACCTGAAGTGACCAGAGCGCCTTCGAGCAACCGCAGGGTCGCTCGAAGGCGCTGGTTCAACCCTCAACACGGAGGGCTGATGGTCCTCAATGACTCTTTACATCTCAACCTGCGTGCCCAACTCGATCACCCGATTCAACGGCAATTTGAAGTACTTCAGATTGCTGTTGGCATTCTTCAGCAAAAACGCGAACAGGCTTTCTCGCCAACGGGCCATGCCAATGCGCTTGGTCGGGATCACCGTTTCACGGCTCAGGAAATAGGTGGTGCGCATCGGGCTGAAGTCCAGCTCGGCCAAGTGGCAGAGACTCAACGCCAAGGGGACGTCGGGCTCCTCGATAAAGCCGAAGTGCAGGCTGACCCGGAAGAATCCTTCGCCATAGGCTTCAACCTCAAACCGTCGATCAGCGTTCACACGAGGGCTGTCTTCAGACACCACGGTGAGCAACACCACTTGCTCATGCAAAACCTGGTTATGCAGCAGGTTGTGCAACAGCGCATGCGGAACGGCATCGGACCTGGCCGTCAGAAACACCGCCGTACCTTGTACCCGATGAGGAGGCTGCGTGCGGATGCTACCGATGAACAGTGGTAGAGGCAGCGCGGTTTCGTCCAGCCGTTCAACAATGATCTTGCGGCCCCGTTTCCAAGTCGTCATCAAAATGAACAGGCCAATGCCGGCAATCACCGGGAACGCACCGCCCTGGAAGATCTTCGGTGCATTGGCCGCGAAGTACAGACTGTCTACCAGCAGAAAACCGAGCAGCATCGGAATGGCCAACCAGCGCGGGGTTTTCCATAGCAGCAGGACGACGGCCGAGGACAGGATGGTGGTGATCAGCATGGTGCCCGTCACAGCGACCCCATAAGCGGCAGCCAAAGCACTGGAAGACTCAAAACCAAGCACCAGCAGCACAACACCGACCATCAACGCCCAGTTGACCGTGCCGATGTAGATTTGCCCCTGCTCCTGGCTGGAGGTGTGCTGGATAAACATGCGAGGGACATACCCAAGCTGGATGGCCTGGTGGGTCAGGGAAAATGCGCCTGAGATCACGGCTTGAGAAGCGATGATGGTCGCCAGTGTGGAGAGTGCGACCATTGGCAGCAATGCCCAGCCCGGCGCAAGCAAATAAAATGGATTGCGCACCGCCTCAGGGTTTTCCAGGATCAAGGCACCTTGACCAAAATAATTGAGTAGAAGTCCTGGCAGTACCAAAATGAACCAAGCGCGGGCAATGGGCTTGCGACCGAAGTGCCCCATGTCGGCGTACAGTGCTTCGGCGCC
This sequence comes from Pseudomonas monachiensis, assembly GCF_047345015.1. Taxonomy (NCBI): domain Bacteria; kingdom Pseudomonadati; phylum Pseudomonadota; class Gammaproteobacteria; order Pseudomonadales; family Pseudomonadaceae; genus Pseudomonas; species Pseudomonas monachiensis. The sequence goes on along the minus strand of NZ_CP178857.1, from coordinate 2,105,282 downwards.
CGTGAGCGCGAGTACCACTGCCCCAAGGATGGCCACACCGATTCCCGGATGAGCGATAAAAAAATGCGCTCCCCAGTACGGATTGAGCGCTTGCAGTACTTCCGGTCTCTGGAAAATGCCATAGATCCCCAGTGCACCCAACACCACAAACCACAGCACCATCACCGGGCCGAACAGGATACCGATGCGAGCCGTGCCGTGTTTTTGTATCAAGAACAGCGCCACCAGCACGATCAATGACAAAGGCACCACCCAGTGCTCTATTCCATCAAACGCCAGCTGTAGTCCTTCAACCGCAGAGAGCACCGAAATAGCCGGGGTAATCATGCTGTCCCCGTAAAAAAGTGCCGCACCAAACAGACCGAGCAGCACCAGTGCCTTGCTCATGCGCGGATAAGGTAAGGCCGCGCGGCGGGCTAACGCCGTCAACGCCATGATGCCGCCTTCGCCCTGATTGTTGGCCCGCAGGATAAACAACACGTATTTGATCGAGACCACCCAGATCAACGACCAGAAGATCAACGATAGAATGCCCAGCACGCCATCGTGGTTGGCCTGGACACCGTAGTGACCGGCAAACACTTCCTTTAGCGTGTACAGGGGGCTGGTGCCGATATCTCCATACACCACTCCGACAGCAGCGATAAGCAGTCCCGCCGCTGAAGATTTGCGATGAGGTTTTTCAATGGCATGGGGCGATGTTTCGCTCACTTTCTACGTCTCGAGTATTGAGGGCCGAAAACGCATTCCGTGAGAATTCAAGGCCGGTGGACTTCAGTGAAACTGCCATCAAATTCAGATGAGTCGTAAAGACCGTCGTCCTTGCACAGCCAAGTGATCACTCGTTCTGAAGGGCCTGCGACAGACCCGCACCACCTTCTACTCCCCCGCAAGCAACATTGAACAGCCTAAGGAAATCTTGAGGGTAAAGACGAAGAAGCCGAGAGTTGCGAGGCATAAAGGCAATGTCAATTTTCCCGGCCAGTATCGTTGCGAGTAACAAAAGCCATCGTAAAAAAAGCGTAATTTTTCCGCCGCCATACCCTCCGTCATCAGTCGGCATCTTTAGTCCTGCGTCCTCATAGCATCGTTATTCTTCCGATACTCATGGTCCCCCCCAGAGAGGCAACCTTCGACATTTTCCATGGAGAGGGCTTCGAGCAGCACCTGCTCCAGGATGGCAAAAAAACATTTGATGTGAGCCTGTTTCAATGCCTGAGGCCGGGTCACCAGATAGACTTCCATATCTGGAAGTTGGAGATCCGGGAACAACTCGATCAAGTCCTTTGCCAGAATACGGGGCAGTACGGCCACACCCATTCCTCGCCTCACCGATTCGAGCTGAACCGCGAACGCGTTCACACTGATCTGCGCGCGGTCCAGACCACCGGCCTTTGCCGCACGCATTTGCGGCAACATGTCCAGCGGGGGAAGCAAGGCAATATTGACCGCAGTGGCCGGGGTCACCCCTGGAAACCGCTTCAGATAACCTGCATCAGCGAAGACACCGTAGGCGAGCCGGCCTATTGGTCGATAAATCAGCGACGGCTCACCCAGATGAGTTGTACGTACAGCAATGTCTGCCACGCCGCGGACGATCTTGTGAAAGTCGGCTGTTACCATCAGCTCCACCGAGCAACGCGGGTGCAGAGAAGTGAAGCGACTCGCGGCCTCCAGCACACAAGACGAGAACCCCTCTCCTGCGCTGACCAGGACACTGCCAGATAACTCTGTGTGTACCCCGGATAGGCCAGCAGCGGTTTGACGCCTCAAGCCAGTTTCCGCGGCCAGGGCAACTTCCACGAGGGATTGGCCCCGTGAGGTCAACCAGCATCCTTCAACGCCCCGTTCGACGAGTGGCTCGCCCAGTGCGACCTCAAGTTGGGTCAGGCGGCGGGACACGGTAGACGCCGCGATACCCAGCAACTGGCCAGCTTGAAGAAAGCTGCCACGCCGCGAAACTGCCAACAGCAGACGAAGATCGTCCCAATTTGCTTGCAACGCCATGCGTCCTGTCCTCCCTGGTCTGCATATGTGCAAATCCATTATGCAGTAGTCGCTGTTTTTCGAGGGAGGCCTCAAAGGTATATCTACAGGCCCTCGAAACGAATGGAATGGATTGTATGACTACTGGCCCCAACGACTATGCGGAACGCGCCGCAAGAGCCTTCAATTGCCGTGATGTGGAGGCGATGCTTGCGTTGGTTTGCGAAGACTTCATCTACGTCGATGGCATGGGGGTTCAAGCCGGTCGTGAATCCATGCGCAAAAGAGAGACTGCGCTGTTCTACGCATTCCCCGATGCCCAAGTGACCTTCACCCCATTCATGGTCGCTGACGATCGTTTGGCGCTGACTGCCCTGCTGACCGGCACCTTCGCCGCCCCCCTGGTGCTGCCAGGCCGGGTGATTGCACCCCATGGACGCCATATTACCGTGCACTACGCCGCACACTTCACCTTCAAAGACGGACTGGCCATCCGTGAAGAGGTCTTCTTCGACAGTGCGGTGTTGATGCCGTTAGCCGGACAGGGTGAGGGTTGAGCCATGCGCAGCGCATTTGTTACTGGAGCAACCGGCTTGCTGGGCAACAACCTGGTGCGTGAATTGGTCGCTCGTGGCTACAGGGTCAAAGGCCTGGTCCGCTCAAGAGCCAAAGGTGAACAGCAGTTCAACAATCTGCCGGGTGTGGAGCTGGTCGTGGGTGACATGGCCGATGTCGACGCATTCGCCGCATCGCTGCAAGGCTGCGATACGGTGTTTCACACCGCGGCGTTCTTTCGCGATAACTACAAGGGTGGCAGGCACTGGCAGGAACTCGAAAAAATCAATGTCGCCGGTACGCGGGACCTGATTCACCAGGCCTACCGCGCCGGTATACGACGGTTCGTCCATACGTCTTCCATTGCCGTGCTCGACGGCGCACCTGGCGCGTCCATCGATGAGACATGTCTGCGGGCCGACGCCGACGCGGATGACTACTACCGCAGCAAGATCCTCGCCGACCGTGTCGTCTTGTCATTCCTGGAAGCACATCCCGAGATGCATGCCTGCATGGTCCTGCCCGGTTGGATGTGGGGCCCTGCCGACATTGGCCCGACCTCTTCGGGACAGTTGGTCAACGATGTCGTGAACGGCAAGTTGCCCGGGCTGATCCCTGGCAGCTTCTCCGTTGTCGATGCCCGTGATGTGGCATCGGCGCTGATTGCCGCAGCCGAACATGGCCGACGAGGTGAGCGCTATCTCGCGGCGGGCCGGCATATGACGATGGGTCAGCTGATCCCGGTTCTAGGACGTATAGCGGGCGTCAAGACGCCCGTTCGACAACTACCGCTGCCGTTTCTATACACCCTGGCGGCTGTGCAGGAGATCTATGCACGCCTTACCGGCAAGCCCATTCTGCTGAGCATGGCCACGTTGCGCCTGTTGGTACGAGAGAAGGACCGCACCTGCTTCAACCATCGCAAGAGTGAACAGGAGCTTGGCCTGAGTTTCCGGGCGCTAGAGCTGACAATCACTGACACCGTGGCGTGGTACCGTGATCACGACTGGTTTGAAAACCACGGTGCTGGCACACGAGGCGTACCTTGAGTTCCCGAGACCGCACTTACTGGTCATTTACCACGCACCAGAACAAGGACGTAAATTTGTGAACAGGGAAATAATCCTGATGCGTCACGGCCAGCCAAAACTGGCCGCTACCGACAAAATCTCAGCGATCGAGATGAAAGAATGGATCGAGCAATACAACCGATCCGAAATTACCCACCACCCGATCCCGCCTGCCAGTATGCAACTCGCCGCAACCGCCACGGTGATTGTTTCAAGCAGCGCGCCTCGTGCGCTGACCTCCCTCCAGGCGCTCGGCCTGAAGCCTGCACTGGTCGACGCACTTTTCTGCGAAGCACAACTACCTTGTGGTCATTGGAAGCTGCCACGGTTATCGCCGTTTACCTGGGCATTTATCCTTCGAGTCTTATGGCTGTGCGGCTACTCACGCAACGTCGAATCCGCCAGCACTGCGAGGATCCGCGCCAGCACGGCAGCCAAACGATTACAGTCCCTTGCCAGTGATGGACCGGTTCTGCTGCTCGGTCATGGTTTTATGAACCGAATGATCGCCAATCAACTGGTCGCTGACGGTTGGGCTCGGCAAAAACGTAACGACAGCCAGTATTGGAGTGCGACCGTGTATCAGTACGACGGTGTGTAAGAGGCGCCACCTGTACAGTTCGATGCCCGGCATCCACACATCGACTGCCGCACAGGCCATGGCCAGATCGTTGTTGGCGCCCGTGGTTTTCAACATGTCCCAGACCACTGTGGTAACGGTGTCGAATACCGGTTCAGTTAATCATCACCTCGTCCAGTGCCTGCGCGAGGGTGCTGACCGTGCGCTCGATATTGTGCAGCTTTTCGAGTCCGAACAGACCGATGCGGAAGGTCTGGAAGTCGGCCGGCTCGTCGCATTGCAACGGCACTCCGGCGGCGATCTGGAGGCCGTGCTCGGCAAATTTCTTGCCGCTCTTGATGTCGGCATCATCGGTGTAGCTCACCACTACGCCAGGGGCCTGAAAGCCGGCTGCGGCCACGCTTTTGATGCCTCTGCCGCTCAACATTGCGCGCACCCGATCACCCAGGACCTGTTGTTCGCCGCGGACCTTTTCGAAACCATAGGCTTGCGTCTCTTTCATCACCTCGTTAAACCGCGCGAGGGAATCGCTGGGCATGGTCGCATGGTAGGCATGCCCGCCCTGTTCGTAGGCCTGCATGATCTGAAGCCACTTTTTCAGGTCGCAGGCGAAGCTGCTGCTTTGCGTCTGCTCGATGCGCTCAAGGGCCAAAGAACCGAGCATCACCAGGGCGCAGCAAGGGGAGGCGCTCCAGCCCTTCTGCGGCGCGCTGATCAGCAGGTCGACTGCGCATTTGCGCATATCAACCCAAAGCGTGCCGGAAGCGATGCAGTCCAGCACGAACAGGCCACCCACCGCATGCACGGCGTCGCCGACGGCCCGCAGGTAGTCGTCGGGCAGGATAATCCCTGATGAGGTTTCAACGTGGGGGGCGAAGACAATCTGCGGCCTCGAAGCCGCAATGGCTGCCAGCACTTCGTCCAGAGGGGGTGGGGCGTAGGCAGCCTGGCGACCGGTGTCGACCGGTCGGGCTTTCAGCACCGTGGTGGCCGCCGGAATGTTGCCCATCTCAAGGATCTGGCTCCAGCGATAACTGAACCAGCCGTTGCGTATCACCAGACACTGCTGGTCGGTGGCAAACTGTCGCGCCACCGCTTCCATGCCGAATGTGCCGCTGCCCGGGACCACCGCGACAGCCTGGGCGTTGTAGACCTGTTTCAGGGTCCTGGAAATGTTCTTCATCACGCCTTGAAATGACTGCGACATGTGGTTAAGCGAGCGGTCGGTGTAGACCACTGAGTACTCGACCAGCCCCTCGGGATCGATACTGGGATATAGCTTTGACATAGGGTGACTCCTTTGGCAGAGATCTCAGTGGTATCGACCCTGCCCTAAGCCTTGGCAAATGACAAGATTGCTCGGGATTGAATTGCGACTTCTGTCGAGCAGCGCATCATTTTTTTGATCCGGCGTGATCACCACGCAATCAAGTTCGTTCAAGCCAGGCACGGGCGATTTCTTCGCGCGTAGCAAACCAGACATCGCTGTACTGCCTGGCATACTCGATGAATTGCTTGATCGCCCTTACTTTCCCGGGACGGCCCACCATGCGTGGATGCAGCCCGATCGACATCATGCGGGGTCGCTAGCGCCATATCGGCAATACCAGCCCACGGGACGTTTGCCACAGGTACGTTCGAAAAATTCGATTGCCAGGCGCATGTGCTCTCTCGAACCATTGCCTATGCGGAATTTGTGCCGGTTTAGAGGGGGTCAGTCTTGCTTCAGCTCGTGGGTCAATTCGGCGCGAGCATCAACGCTGGCCATTACCTCGCCGATTTCTATAGCCCGATTGGGCGTCCGTCGGAACGGCGGGCGTCGATTCAAGGCTAGATCCAGGATAACCGTGGGAGTAAATGTGGGGGTAATTTTGCAGGCATGAAAAAGCCCAATCTTTTCAGATTGGGCTAAGTCAGTGAATTATATGGTCGGGACGGAGTGATTCGAACACTCGACCCCTGGCACCCCATCTTCTTTTTCATACTTCTTGAAAGCTTTCAAAATTTTACTCTGGAATATTCAAAGCTAGTATTTACTTGAGTTTCAGCGGAGTTCTGCTCCACAAAGGTCCAGTAACGTCCATCAAGAGCCGACGTTTTTGTGGGGGGAAAAGTAGGGGGAACCGATTTTATGGCCAAAATCACCATAAAAGAACTCGAGTCGCTGACCGCCAACGATGCCGGTCGAATCCTCCGGGAGGATGGCAATCTGGCCGGTCGAATCTCAATGCGTAAGGACGGTGTGTCGGTCAGCTTTTTCTATCGGTATTGCTGGGGCGACCAGAACAAAGAGTACTCCTGCGGATCCTGGCCGCGCAAATCCCTGACGGATATCCGCAAGGCGCGCAACCAAGCCCGTGCGCTTATTGATGAGCAGATCAATCCCAACGAGCACAAGAAAACCGCGAAGGTGCAGGCATACGCCGCCGCTAACGTAGAGACCGACACCTAAAAACAACGAAGGTGCAAACACTGACCGTCCAGGATCTGGTCAAGGCCTGGCTGCTGGATGGTGTCGCGCGTAAAGACGGCAATGCCGAGTTGCAACGACGCTTTAACAAGGACCTTATGCCAGCACTCGGCAAGACCGCAGTGAGCAGCGTCTCCGAACATGATGTCCGGGCGCTGATCCAGGCCGTGGTCAACCGCGGCGCTCACCGGCAGGCCATCAGCTTCTTCGCCGACCTCACCCAGTTGTTCAACTAGGCTAGAAAGCGCCAACCTTGGCGGGCGTTACTGGTTGAGGGTGATCCGACTGAACTGGTCGACATCTCCCCCCTGATTGCAAACCTCCAGTCCTTGAAGAGGGCCGCTTCCTTGATGGAGGTGAACCAGGCTGGTCAGTGGTTCCTGGACGCAGCTCAACTATCAGCTTGCCTTCATCAAGGCCTTGGCTATGCCCTTGAGCAAAGCCCTCTGCCAAGCCTTCGGTTTTACCCTCCGGGCGCCCTTCAGTCCGCCCCTCAACGCGGCCCAGTTCCACTCCATGGCCTCTACCCGACTCGAAGCCCTCTCCTACGCCGACCAGGTGCTCAGCTTTCCAAGCCGAGCGCTGCTTGAAACCTACGGCGTCGAGAATGAGGTTGGCGAGACCACTGAAAAAGCCACCCTTTACCGGCATCACGCTTCTGTCAGGGACGGGCGATTTTCCTTCTGCCTCGGCCTGGGCCAGAGGTGATGGGGAATTAGGGTCTGTTGTTGGTGAATCCACTAGCTGAAGGCTCCCTGCTGTCCTAGAGCGTGCCTGACAGACGTGGCACGCCTTTGTGAAGAAAGGTCAGAGGTTAACACCATAATTGTAACGCCAAGCTTCTAACGCCTGGGTTTGCTCTGACGGATGAAATGCAAACTACGAGGCAGAGGCGCCATGAGAGCGTCTGCGGAGCTATGGCGGGCCAGGGTGTTTTGGATTGCTTTGCCCTGAAAAAGAAGCGTAGTGTCTGCTGCTAACGCCTCACCAACGGAGATGGATCAATGAGCAAAAGTTTTCGTGACCGCATCCAGACAATGAATGCGATGTACAAGCTGCCCATCCATGAGGCTCCGCACCTCTTCCCGGATGCAGAAGATCGCCTCCTGAAATTCAAGCGGACGCTGCTCGACGAAGTCGCCGAGATCGATGACATTACTGAGCAGATTCGTCGAGGAGACGATGCCATCGATGTTCAGGTCGCCATTGCAGACCTTCTCGGCGACGTCATCGTGTATTGCCGCTCCGAGGCAATGAAGTACGGCATCCCTCTTGAAGCCGTACTGGAGCTGATCATGGACAGCAACGAGAGCAAGCTAGGTGCCGATGGCAAGCCTATCTACGATGAGAATGGGAAATTCCTCAAGGGCCCCAATTACTGGAAACCCGAGCCCCAAATCAAGCAGCTCCTGGCAAGCCTCCCGGCCCAAAAGTAACCCTACGTTTCAGAGGTGATAGCTTGGCAATTAACCACGTGGGGAAGTGCCGGAGCCTGGTTGAGATTGAGGAAATCATCTCCCAGATCGAGTACTCCGACAGCGATACCGTGTTTCGCTTCCCTATAGACACCCTCGGCGCTCGACATAGCCCGATGCATGACGCATCGCGACTGCAGATGGTCGTTACGCTCGCTCGCCAAAAACTCGAAGATGACTATCTGGACATTCATCCAAACGCTCAAGAACTGGATGCTCAGCAGGCTGTTTGTGATTACTCACCTGGGATTGCAGGGGTTCGGCTGTCCAAGGGAATACGGATTGGTAGCAAGGAAATTGATCGCCGAGACGTTCTGACCTTCGCGACCAAAAGAATGCAAGCGATGGATGCTCAAGAGTTTGACGACCTTGTCAAGGGGCGCTGTATAGACCTCCTGTGCGTCGGAGGTTCCAAAATCCAGTATCTGAAGCCGCTGTTTTCTTCGCGAGGCAAGGCTAAAGAGAAAGACGGCATGGCCCCAGTGATGCGCACGCTAGTGGATCGTACAACGCAGCAAAGCAGGGCCAAAGTACCTGAGTCCCTGGTCGATGCGCTCGCTTTGTTCTCTGCTGAGCTTATTCAAAACACCCAAGAGCACGCGATCACAGACCATACTGGCAGGCCGTATCTCTCGCATGTCGAGGGGGTGCTGATGGGCTGGACACGGTTTTACGAGTCGACCTTCAAAGACGATTTCTCTGGCCACCCCGATCTGAACAAATACTGGAATGATGAAGCTGCTAGAACCGAAACCGGAGCCAAGAGCCTCCGGGCATTCGAGATCAGCTATTTTGACTCAGGGCCAGGGTTAGTCAGCCGCTTCACTGGCAAGCGCGTGCAAGAGATGTCACTCGAAGATGAACGACGAGCGCTTCTCCGTTGCCTGCAGCACAAATCAACGTCGAAATCCCAGACAGCAGCAGGTGAAGGCTTGCCCTCGGTCTTGCAAGAGTTGAGGCAGATCGGCGGGCTGATGAGGATCCGCACGGGAAGGCTGTCGATGTTCAACGCCTTCACGCCTGGCGATAACCGTGACCTCTTTGCTTTCAATGACTGGACTGAAACCAACCTTTCGCCCGTTCAAGGTGCGGTCATTTCTATTCTCGTACCGCTGAGGGCTCAGTGATGGAACGCTTTTATTCCTGGCGGCACCTGAAACACTGCCCCACGCACGGCAGCATTGAAGCCCTAGTGCTCTGCTATAAACGCTGCCAGCTGACCGAAGGCAATGTGTATACCGATGTAGAGACCGCCCTCAAGAGTGATGCCAATCTTCCCGATTGCGTGTACATCGTGGGCTCTACCGAGCAATGCAACACGTTCAAGGCAGCCTGGGATCCGGCCAATCTGCACCTGCAAACCATGATCAAGCGCGGCATGAAGGCTGGCTTTGACTTCGTGAAGCAATACACCTTCGTTGAGTGGGATGGCACAAACTTCAATCAACACGCCCTTGGAGCGCATACGGGCCCTTACAACGTGGATCTGAAGCTTCTCATAACCCGTGGCGTAAACAGCCTTATCGAGAAGAACAGTGCTATTCACCAGGCCCCCTCTGGCCATGTGTTCAAGCACCCTTCCCAACGCCGGAACAAGGTCTTCATCCAAGCAAGGGAAATCGCCTCAGGCGAGGCAGAGTTGTACGTCGTCGCATACTTGATCACGCTATGCCACGGGCAGGCCCTGCAAGGGAGCACCAAGGTTTTCATCGATACCATGGGTATCTATGCTTACGTCAAATGCGCTCTGGCCCTGTGCCGCTCCGAGGCAGAGATAGTCAGCTTCCACTCCTATGATGAGTTGGAGAAGATCAATCCTCCATCAGATCCCTATTTCTGCATTGTCTCCGCCTCGACGTCCGGAAGCATGGCAAAGAAGATGGCAAGCAGCGTTTGGGATCCTCAGCGAATCGCCACCATCGTCGATGTGACGTCCCAGGGACGAGCCGGCGACGTAATGGTCGCGCTTGATAATATGGGGGTCGCTTTCCCTGACTTGAAAGTCAGCGACGGCACCCTGATCGAGATCATCGGCGAAAATTTCTCGTCAAAAGCCAAGCCTCCTCGACCAGTCGTTCTCGGACAGCCACATACTCCGAAAGCATTGGCCGATTTCCATCAGTTTTTTGGCTTTTCGATACACCCTTTCAATACCCGAGTTGGAACGAAGAGCAAGCTGCTGCAGCTTGATGTCATCGAGTTGCTGGAACACGCAGAGTTTAAGAAATGGCTCGACGCAGAAATTGACTGGTCATTCCCCCTGACCGTAAGTCACGTTATCCACGCCGATGACGAGGCTTCCAAAGCTCTCGCAGTGATCGTCGTGGCTCGCCTGCGCACTCGCTTGGCTGCTGGTTCGTCGATTACGGTGCTTCCATACCACGAACTGGAGAAGGACAACTGCAAAGACGCCACCGGCGTAGTGATCGTTTCCACCGTCGCCCGAGATGGCGGCGTGCTTCGCGAAATCAGTCGCGATCTGCGTTCGTACATCAAAGCGTACATTCCGAGGCATTTTCTTTCCCCGATCGGTATCCCCCAGACGAACGCGTCATGGAACCAATTGCGTATGTTCTTGGTTCGCAACCCCACGACCAGGGAGTACGGCTTTTCCAACTGGATACAGCTCCCACTTGGTGAAGACTCCAATGACAACTCTTGGCATCGCTTGATCGAAACTCACAAGGCTCATTCGGAACAAAACATCCATGACCTAGGCCTTGAGCACCTGCCCAACACCTCCAACATCCTGCCGTCCCTCGATCTAGCTGGAAAGGCAGCCTTAAGTGCGTTTCGAGGATTTTTGCTTTCGCCACGAGGCAACCCGCTGCGGCTCTCAGAAGGTTTTCTCTTTTTCGGAAACAAAACTGAGATTGCCAGGCGCTACGCTGACGTTGAGCCCAGCATGGTGCACCTCACCATGGCAGCCGTGCTCCAAAACGCCCGGGAACACAAAGATCACGAAAGGCGTCTCTGCCCCAACGGCTACGAGTCGGTCGTATTGGCCCCAGAGTGCTTCCTCAGATTCAACGAGGCCATCCTGCAAGCGTGCATGCTGAGGGCATGCCACCCAGCGGAGTTGGACTACTCATCCAGCCCTGAGCTCAGCAAGGTGATGAAAGAGCTGTTAGTGAAGGTGTTTGCACGTTCGGACAAGGACTTCGGCGACGCAGCCCTTGAGTTCGCTGCTGCCATCGCCGTAGGCTCGCTTCGGCTGGCGAAAACGGATATGGAGACTCTGCTGGACGATGCGCTGAAGCAGCACGCTGGCAATACGTCCGAATTGCTCGGGATGCTTGTGCTGGCCAAGCAAGCTAATCACTAGAATGACCCGCTGAAAGTCGGCTTGCCGGCCATGGCATGTCGAATACAGAGAGACCAAGCAGTAGTTCAGGCAATGAAGTGGCAAATTCGATGGGCCCAATCAACGGCTCACTAATCTTGCTGGGCTACGGATCTGCGAGCCAGACGGTGGCGTCCGTTGGGACAGGCAGCATGAGCTGCCTGGTCTCGTTAGGCTGAAAACTCCTAGCGCGGCTGATGGATCAATTGAGCCACGACTCAACAGTTTCCGCACCATACTGTACTTTCCAGGCCTTCAGACCTTTGTGATTTCCCCCTTTGGTCTCTATAAATTCACCCGTGTGGGGGTTTACCTGATAGTGCCCCGGCAACATCGATTCGACAGTGCACCACGGCAATTTTTCGGTCTGAGCGATGGCGTCCACACTGTACAGTGGACGTCATGCATGCCATCGGAGCTGATTCGTCGTGAGCAGTGACGATCGCGTTGATCTAGCCAGAGACGGTGACCTCTCCAGGCCATCCTCCGCTGAGCCACCAATTGAGCAGTGCAAGGATTCGCGATGCCCAGATACCTCAGTAACAGCGCAATACGTCTTTTGGAAGCGAGCCAAGAATCTTTGGCCTTGGCGCTGCATTGCCTGGGCACTCCAAATCGGGGAAGCCTGAGAGTTGAGGTAGCTCGATACTCCCCCGCGATTGGATTGATCGGAGCCGCCGCTGAGCAGGCTTTGGCTGCAATTATCGTTCAGGTTCGGGGCGATGAGGCTCTGGCTGCGTCCCCCACCCAGTACAAAAGCGCGCGACAGATTTTGTCGGACATGAGGGATTTACTCCGCGCGCCCATTCCTGCCAGCTCTTTCCTGACCGCAGGCGTAGCCGACCCCGCTCAACACCGCGAGTCGATCCTGCAGGCATCAGAAGGATTTTCTGTGCTTTTCACCTACCGGGCGACCGGGCTCCATGCTGGCCTTGGCTTGTCTCGCACAGTGACACTGAAACAAGCCGTGAAGGTTCACAGTTTCCTTGAGCTCCTAACCAGGTCAACTCGTATCCGCGCCTATATGGATCGGTTGCCGATACCACCAGATGAAGTCATCGACCAGACTGTATTGATTGATGACCTCATTCAAAAATTCCAAAGCACCGATGCAATTACCGAGCGGGTCAACGCCTTACGATCTTTGTTCCTGATCCTCCCCGAAGTCCCCCCAGAAGCACCGGAGTGGCTTGAAGCGTTTGACCGCTCCGTAGTCTCGCCACGCCCTGCTGACATCACTTTGCTTTTGGAAACACTTGAACGCGCGGCACCAATGAGGTTCCGTCGCATGAATGCAGGGGGCCAAGCACTACCAGTAGTTGTCCGGCCAAACGACCCAAATGCGTTACCTATCGCCTTGCAGGACATGCGCCAAGCCTTTGGCCACGCGCGTGAGCAGTTTGGCGCAGACGTGGGAAATGCAAATGGACGGCTCGATCAAGGTATTCTGGATCTGCCCCCAGAGTCCTTCTTGCTCGATTTGTGCCTCCAAGGCCCTGAGCAGCTACGCGAGACTCTGGATCGGCAAACGCTCACCGGTCAAGAGGTGTGGCCTTTCGTGGCTACTGCATTGAGCCAGCAAGGAACAGAGCGCCCATACTGGTTCTTGGTATCGATGGTCGACGACATCGGTCAGCTAATCGGCCAGCTTCGCAGGGCTTCGGCGGTATCGGCTCAGGGACAGTTCAAAGAACGCTGTACCGCAGCCATCAGAGCCCTTGAGGCCAAAAGACAGGAGCGCACACTTCCGCCAGCTACTGAAATTGCGACCTTTACCGTCACACAATCTGCTGCGGCTGAAACCGCACGAGAAAGCATCCCCGACTCGATGGAGCGCAACGAAGGCACTGTTCGTGAAGCCTCTTTGGAAGCAATGCCGCCACTAGCCGCGTTATATGCCGGCGAATTCACTGCCGGTCAGGCTTTTCCTGCGGTGTATGCGTCCGAGAATCCAGATTCTAAGAAATACTGGACTCGCCAGTTGCTCATAGCAGCGACCGATGCCAGCGACCGCTCAATGCTCATCACTGCCCTGCGAGACCCTGAATTCGCCAACCTAAAGACGGATGCTCGAAAAGCGCTGCGCCTGGTAGATATTCTGACCTACGGGCCGAATATCGAACTAGGGTGACCACGATCCGTTCAACGACATCGGAGCCCCCCTGCGCATGCCTCGAACCCAGCAAAACCTCACCAGCCTGCGAGATACCTTCAGTCAGATCTTGGGCAACCAGAAAGACCACTACACGGATACACGGATCCCTGAATTGCTTTTCAGGCTAGGGCTGGATGATTGCACTGAGTACAGCTCCAAAAGGCAACACCTTGAGAAAGCAGTAGAAGCTTCAAGTGATGCTCAAATGTTGGCTGCCGCTCAGACGGCCTTGGAACTGATCGGCTTTGCGGCTCATGAGCGAGACCAGCTTCAAGAGCTGGTGTGGGACGATGGAACAGCGCCTGTCATCCCCGGTCGTTACCGAAGAGAGCTGGCAGAAAGGCTCAACCCCATCGAGCTATTCATAGACAGGGCTGCTTTTGAACACGTGCTCGGTGAGTTCTGGCAAATCGACACGATGTCGTTTGTGAATTTGCTGCGACCGACCCCGACACTTCGCCAAGAAATTGTCCGCCACTACATCGAAAATCCCGATTGGGATGCGGTGACAATCTTCGACAAGCTCGGAGCGTTTCAGTCCTCGCATGCCCGATTTGGCCGATTCGTCGAAGCCTTGGCTTCCTCGCGGGTATTGCCCAGCGAACCCGCTCAGCGAAAATTCATTGAGATCGTCAACGATACCCTCAAAACGTGTGGAGTCCACATTGTCGTCGGGGTGGGGGACGATGCCTTCCTGACGGCCTCCTTGGCTTACGTAGGATCAGCCAAGCAGTCCTCCCCCAAGAACCTGATCTTCGCCTCCACCACGAAGCCAGATCTGCGACTCGGCAACGCCCTGGACAACGATATCGAGGTGATGTCCGACCCAACGGATATCCTGATCTATGACCGACCTATCGGAAGCACCGGCCTCTTGTGGCGCGACCTACAGGCTTGGTATGCCAAAACCTATGACATCGAGGAAGGCCAGGCCAAAAATCGCCTATATCGGCGCCTGGAGGCCTGCCTGCCTAAATCATCGCCCCCTCAAGCGCTAGCCTTCAGCAGCTTTTTCAAGGCCTTCACGACACACATTCCTGAACTTCCAGTCTTACTGCCCGAGGTCTGGTTTCACTGGGATCCCCTGACGGTCTCACGGCGCGGCAAGGAGGCATTGCTCAGGTCGCGCATGGACTTCCTTCTACTATTGCCGGGCGGGGTGCGGGTTGTCATCGAGATTGATGGCAAACACCACTATTGCGATGCAACCGGACGCTCAAGTCCCCGCCTCTACGCCGAGATGATGGCAGCTGACAGGGCTCTAAGGCTGGTGGGGTATGAGGTCTATCGATTCGGTGTTCACGAGCTTCAGCAGCCTAATGCCGAGGAGGTGCTGATAATATTCTATCGCTCGCTGTTTGAACGTTACTCATTGCTGCCGGCACCGTGATTCACTGATCCCATAAGCCGAAGATCGCTTAGCCTTTCCGCGAAGTAATTGATCAACGCCGATGCTTGCGGCCTCTTCCTGGATTCACATTGCTCCTCCAAATCCACAGATGGCACCATGTGGAAGACCTGATCATCACGATAGAATTTCAGCGAGACGCTGGGATGCTCACCCTCGCCCCCCGAAGGCTCACATTCTCAAAATCTACCAAGGAAATCGAAATTCATGAACAGTGTTTTTGAAGGTACCTTCCCTACTGACGCGAGCCCAGAGGAAATCTTCCCGCAAAACGCGCTCTCAATATTGCCATTCGTTCCGGAGGCCATATCAGCCTGGGCGTCAGGAAACGACCTGCATACCTTCATTCACAAACTACTTGAAGGTACGGGTTATGAAGATCAGGCAGATGAAAGGCTGGAGGGAGCGATCAACCAAGCCCTGGCTTTGGCAGACCACTTTGCAGAGACCGCGAGTCATTCAATGCCGGCGCCTGGTGCACGAACCCAAGCACCCGTGATGGTCGACTTTGAGCATGACCCTGTGTTCGGACGGTTAGCCAAGACATTGATAGCTTGGCAAGAGACCATCGGCAACGTCTTGTCCGAAGCAGGATATTTTTCTCTTTCACACATGCTTGAAACCCGGTCTGATCTGATGTGCTCTGTACAGCTGGCGGGCGCGCTGTACTACCGTCAGTCCATGCAAGTGCTGCGCGGATTCATCGAAAGCGTCATTTTACCAATCCATTTTTGCAGACGGCCCGAGCTGTTCAAGAAATGGAAATCTAACGAGTACCAAGCGCCTTCGATACGTGGCAAGGACGGAGTTCTATCGCGCCTGAAAAAAGATGGGATCATTTCGACAGAGCTGGAAACTACCATCTCCGATGCCTACAGCCTGCTCAATGGGTATATCCATGGTAGCGAAGAGAAACTGAACAACACTGGCGTGGATCGAGGCGAGTGGGAAGGTCATACATTCCAACAGGCGCGGTTCGAGGCATGGGCGCAGGTCTTTGCCTCACTCATCGAGGCCTCCCTCCCTCTCGTCAAAATCAATTTATCTCAGTGGGCAACAGCCAGGTTAGATTGGGAATTGTTCTGTAGCATATGCCATGGTCATGACCTCGAAACCAAGCAGCAAAGAATTGACCCACCGATGACTCAGCATCAGTGTAAGCAATGCAGTCATACCTTCTGGAGGAATGAGGACGGCCAGCAATTCGTGCATGCAACCGTAGAATTTCTCGACTGATCATTTCATGCGCTCAGGGCTGTGGAGAAGACCTCAACAGCCCGCCATGCAAACAGACTTTTCAGCTGACCTGCACGGGGATAGCCCAAGCCAAGCCCACGAGTTAATATTTGGGCGTTATTAGCTCTCCACGACTCCATGACTCGGGACTCAAGACTCAGGGCTCCCATGACGCTGATCGGGAAGGTTTAAGCTTTGGCCTGTACCTTCACCCAAACCAATCATTCGTGTTTACAGAGAGCCGAAAGCTAGTAAGTCGATCACCGCGCCATGTAAGGGTGACCGACAAACTATACAGTCGGATCAGCCTCGTAGTGGGAAGAAGCCGTATCTCCCACTCTTTCTGCTTTTCGTGAAGTGCTGATAATTCAAATGAGGGATGAGCGCCATATCAGGCTCCTTGTTCTCAAATACAATCACTTGAGAATCTTTGAAGTTGTCGGCAATATCCTGATAGAACGCATAAATCACGTCCGCTGCCACTTCCTCAACATCTTCCTCAGGCTCCGGATCCCCTTCTTTGTATGTCGTCAGTGGCGAATCAAGCACCACAAAACCAGGGTGGCGCCCAGAGAGTTTTAGTAGATTCATCAGCCCTAGAGCAAATGCAGAAGACGCGATGGCTCGATACCCCTTGCCAAAATTGCCTCTCGCACTCCCACCAATGGTGATGTCCCGTGCTTTGAAGTTGAATTCCACCGGGGCGTGATTCGGGAAACTCCAGCGCTGCAAGATATCCTGAATCGCTTTAACCAAAGGCTTGGCAGACTCCTCAAAGCTTTCAGGGGTGTATTTGTTTTGCTCCTCAAGCAGCAATACACCCAGCTTTTTCAGCTCCCCTCTTAGCTTGGCCTTATTCGTAACGTACTTATCCAGCGCCGAGTGATCCTGGTTGAGGCATGAGGCTAGCTCCTTCAGATCGCTCACCAGCTGCACTGAGCTCTGAATCTCTGTGGAGATCAACTTCTCCAGTGCTGCGATGGACGTTTTGGTAGTCTCAGCGGTGGAAGTATTCCGTTCAATCGCTGCCGCCAGGGATCCCTGTGCCTCCCCAAGCTCATGGAGGTTTTTCGAAATTCGCTCCAGCTCGAAGGAAACCCCCTTCTTGATGTCATCGACATCGGTTGTGCATGATTCGGAGTCGAAATGATTGCCACAGGTTGGACAAAGCACCGCGTCTGACTCGTCGAGTAAGACTGCCGCTTGCTCAATTCCCTGTAGACGCTGGCGGTCTGATTCATATTTCTGGCCAAGCATGCCAAACCGCCCCAGTAGGGCCCTATCTTCAGCAATTTTTCCTTCGACCACTTCCAGTTCGGAGATATAGCTGGCCTTTTGGGTGAATAGCCCTTCACTCGAATGAAAAGCGCCTTCCAGCTCAGTTTCAGCCACCTTGAGCCGAAGCTTAACTTGGGTCGTAAAAGAACTGAGCTTCTGGAGTTCAAGCGCCTCAGCCGCGTCGTCACCTGGATAGAATTGCTTGATAATGTCTTCGACAGCAGCTGCCCTGTGCCTCAATGCCCCTTTTGACGCCAACTCCTTTTTAGCCTGTTTAACCCCGGTGTCGTCTTTCCCCGTCAGCAACAGCTTCAGAATGGATGTCTCCATAGTGCGCTCATCTTTCTGACCCGTACCCAGTGGAGAGTACTCAGCCACGATTCGCGTTTCATCCATCAAAAATACTTTTTCGAAATCACGAAGAGAGAACGAAGCGTTATTGAGAGAGGCTGTACCTTTCAACAACAGCTTTCCATTCAACCCCAACCTATCCAGAAATTGATTGGAGATCGAATTCATCTTTGTAGGGTTATGTTTCACCCCCAGGGTTTGAACCTTCCCCTCTTCATCGTAAAGGGTAGGCTTAGAACTTTCTGAAAGGTGCCTCTCAATGGTGAAGGAGCGCCCATCATCATGCACAAACTTAACCTTGAGAGTGGTGTAGCCCTGCGACTCGTTGATAGGCTTTGGAGGCGTATTTGCACCAAGGGCAAACTTCAGGCACTGAACAATGTAGGACTTACCAGTGTTGGAGCCGCCTTGAACAACGTTCGCACCCTTCTCAAAATAAACAGCGGCGTCTGCACGGTCAGGGCCACTCACGACAACGCTTTCAATATACATCAGACCACCCTGTCAATTTTATAAATAGTGCGGCGTTGAGCAGCGAGAAAATCAACATTAGCCTCGACCCAAGAAACACGTCTTCTGAAATCCACATGGTATTCAGTACTCAACTTGGCGGCAAACACACTACCCGCACTGGTGATAGAGTATCGAACACCTTTCTCATCAACTTGGGAAGTAATCAAACCTTTAGCGGTAAATAGTTTTATGGCGTCTGGGAAAATTTCTCGCCTACGCACAAGTTCGGCAAGTCGATTCAAAAGGACTGGATGCAGGCTTGCATCCCCTTGAAAGTCACTACTATAAATAGAGGCATAGTCAAAAAAGATAAGTTCGTCGAGATCAAGCTGCCGGGCTAAGCCTGCAAGCAACAGAACAATGCGTGCACCAACTTCCACAGGGCTGTTGTACAAATCCTTTGAGCTCGTCATCTATTTCTTAATCCATTTAAACTTTAGGTCATTCACCAGTTGATGACATAGCCCCTTTCGATCGGAGGTCTGCAAGAAATGCCGAAGTGGATGAGAGTCATATGGAATATTAACGGACTGCGTGCTTACTTCGAGAAAACGTTGATACCCATCATCGAATTTCTTACGCACCACGCTGTGCAAGCCTTCGTGGCACTCACCTTTGAGGCTTTCATAGCATCCTGTAGGAAAAGCATCGCGCGAAAATATCTCCAGTGACTCAGCGCTGAAAAAGTTAATCCGCGCTCGCTCAAGATCGTCCTTATACTCAGAGTCCATGACGCTACTGAATGAATACTCTGCACCATCGGCATCAGAGAACGCATCTAAAAGCGCATCAATATAAATTTTCTCATTATCACCAACAGCGCTGGGCTCAGGCTTCCGAACCTGCGGTCGCTTAAGATGATAGCTTCCAAACCGCGTCGTGTGATATGGCGTCAGGGCGTGCCTATCAATTAACTCCTGTGAAGACATTTCATCAACAAATGAAAAATCAAGGGTATTTATATAATCCAACAGACCACCCTCAAGAGGAATGGACTCCGTCTTCGTAATCTTATCCTTACATACCTTATCCCAACGCTTAATGATCTCAGCCTTGATGCGAGACTTCTTGGACAGCATATCGATGCAATCAGAGCTGCAGCCTTTCGGGGAAACAAAGCGGTACTCACGCGGCAGGGTGTAATCCTCCCTCCACGTGTAGTAAACCAGCTTACCCAGCTCCCCAACTACGTTTGCTACGCTCAGTTTATCTTTGTAGTGCTTGCATTGGTAATTGTCCCACCCCGTTGCATGCCGCGCGATGACATCGCGCCCCTTGTCTCCCGCACCAGCACAGCGAGTGACCGATTCGTAGTCTTTACCTAAGTAAGAGACGAACTCCAGCGTAAAGATTTCCCAAGTATCCGAAGACATGATCTGCAGGCGATCCAGGGGATGAACTGTTTCACCTTTTTCTACATCCAGTGCTGTGAGCTCGAATTCCGGGGGTGGAGGGAGCTTAATGACATTTTCACCAAAAGACATTAGCTACTCCTCTGCGACAAGGTGCTTTGCTTGCTAAGTTGTAATTAGCCCATATCATAATCCGAGGTCGCGCTCCACCTGTAGAGTCTGGATACGATCTGGCATCTCACCAAGGATTTTATTTGGATTCTTCCGCAAGGCGCCCGTGAGCTTCTTCAGGAAACGCTGATTCAACTCCATATTCCCCATCAGTTCGGCAATAATGATTTCAGGGTCAACGTCAGCTTCTTCCAGTCCAATTGCCAGCGCCGCGCGGGCTGCGCCGATGGGTTTGTCCATCGCGTATTCGACTAGATCGGCAGGATGAAAAGCATATTCCTGCTTCTGTTCCTGGCCCTTTTCCTGCTCCTGCTCACTCATGCATGAGTTCCTTAGTTGTCGGCATATTGTTCGTCTGGGGATTCGTCTGGGTTCTTGAGTTATTGGGCTTTCAGGCTTTCAAGCGGGTGCTCTTCTAATCGCATGCACGACTAAGACTCCCAAATAGCCGCCTCGGGATATGATGGTCGTCTGTCTGCGTTTCTGTGGCGTAGCTGATCCATGCCGAATTCCTACCGCCCTACTCTCCCCTTAGGCGGGGGTGGCTGGGCATCTAAGTGTCCATAGGTAATGGCACAATACTATCTTTAATGCGCCGTGCTGGGGAACCCGACGGGGCGCCTGGAGGGCTAACTGGAGGAGTCGTGCGGGGCACTTGGGGACTGAGGGTTATGGAATTGCGGGCTTTGTGTGGGGGGGGGGTGTAGCCGGCATGTTCATCGATTTTAGAAAAATGGACAATGGACAAAAAAATAAGCTACTGATTTGTATAGATTTGACATGTCCATTTATGGATTTAGCTCACACGTACAGAACTTATCGGACGCGGCCACGACTTTTTCCTAATCGTCGAGAACAAGATTTCAGCCGATTCAATAAAGAGACCACGCGTGAGCGCTAACGCCTGCGTCTACCCACGTGAAAGCCGTGAGAATTCCACCCAGAGCCAGCGATTTTGTGGGGGTAAAATCGTTCACAAATAAAAAGGGTCGCGAGATAAAATCTCGCAACCCTTTGAAAAATATGGTCGGGACGGAGTGATTCGAACACTCGACCCCTAGCACCCCATGCTAGTGCGCTACCGGACTGCGCTACGCCCCGACTAGGCGTGAAACTCGTCCCTCACCTCGAGGAACGCTCAAGAATATATCGCAAGCTTTTGAAAACTGGAAGTATTTAAAAGCGAGAATTTATTTCTTGAGCACCACCAGAACATCTTCGAGCTCGGCGATCATCTGGCGGATCATTTGCTTGTATTGGGTGGTGTCGTCTTTGGCTTCATCACCGGACAAACGCAAGCGCGCTCCGCCGATGGTGAACCCCTGATCGTAAAGAAGCGCGCGGATCTGCCGGATCATCAGCACGTCCTGGCGCTGATAATACCGGCGGTTTCCGCGGCGTTTGACAGGGTTGAGTTGAGGAAACTCCTGCTCCCAGTAGCGCAGCACGTGCGGTTTGACCGCACACAGCTCGCTGACTTCACCAATGGTGAAGTAGCGTTTGCCCGGGATGACGGGGAGTTCGTCGTTATGACTTGGTTCCAGCATAAGCCTCAACTCGGGCCTTCAACTTCTGCCCTGGACGAAAGGTGACCACACGGCGAGCCGTGATCGGGATTTCTTCCCCCGTTTTCGGATTGCGGCCAGGCCGCTGGCGTTTGTCCCGAAGGTCGAAATTGCCGAAACCGGACAATTTGACTTGTTCGTTGTCTTCGAGAGCGTGCCTGATTTCTTCAAAAAACAGTTCGACCAATTCCTTGGCCTCCCGTTTGTTCAGGCCCAGCTCTTCATACAGACGTTCCGCCATCTCAGCTTTCGTCAGAGCCCCCATACGTCACTTCCTTAACGTGGCGTTCAACCTTTGTTCGAGCGAGGTGAGGATGTTTTGCGTTGCGGTATTCACCTCATCGTCATTAAGAGTGCGCGATGGATGCTGCCAGGTCAAGCCGACTGCAAGGCTTTTTCTATCAGGATCAATGCCTTTACCCTGATACACGTCAAATAGCCTGAGGTCTGTCAGCCATTCGCCTGCATTTTCACGGATTACGTCCAGTACAGCCGTGGCTGCAACGTCTTTGTGCGCAATCAGTGCAAGGTCACGACGCACTTCAGGAAAGCGCGATAACTCGTGGAATTTAGGCATTTTGCCCGACGCCACTTCCGCCAGAACCAGCTCGAAGACGAAGACTGGACGGTCGAGACCGAGGGTTTTCGACAATTCAGGGTGGATCGCGCCAATGAAGCCGACCAGACGACCGTCACGCTCGATGCGCGCGGTTTGACCTGGGTGCAGCGCCGGGTGCTTGCCCGGTACGAAAGTGAACGCATCCAGGGCACCGGCGAAGCCCAGCACCGCTTCCACGTCAGCCTTGACGTCGAAGAAGTCGACGGTATCGCGACCTTGCGCCCAGCCTTCCGGCAGACGACTACCGCAAACAACGCCTGCCAACATCGGCTCTTGCTTCAAACCTTCAAGCTGACCAACGAAACGCAGGCCGCTTTCGAACAGACGCACGCGATCCTGCTGACGGTTCAGGTTGTGCTGAAGCGCCTTGACCAGACCCGGCCACAGCGACGAACGCATGGCGGCCATGTCATTGGAGATCGGGTTCGCCAGCAGCAACGGCTCCACACCCGGATTAAACAGTTCGAACTGTTTCGGATCGATGAAGCTGTAGGTAATTGCTTCCTGATACCCACGGGCAACCAGCAGTCGGCGCAGCTCAGGCAGGTCGCTACGGGCTTCTGCCTTGGCTTGCGGCGCCAGACGCGCTTGCGGGTAACGAACCGGCAAACGGTTGTAGCCGTACAGGCGTGCCAGTTCTTCAATCAGGTCGACTTCCAGGCTGATATCGAAGCGATGGCTTGGCACTTCTACACGCCACTGCCCTGCCCCGTCGGCAGTAATGGTCAGGCCCAAGGCATTGAGCAGACGCTCCACTTCAGCCGAGTCCATTTCCATACCCAGCATCTGGGTAATGCGCTGGGCACGCAGGGTGATCGGAGCAATTTTCGGCAGGTGCTGTTCGCTGACGGTCTCGATGATCGGACCCGCTTCACCACCGGTGATATCGAGCAGCAAGCCGGTCGCGCGCTCCATGGCTTCGCGGGCCAGCTGCCAGTCAACGCCGCGCTCATAGCGATGGGATGCGTCAGTGTGCAGGCCATAGGAACGGGCCTTGCCTGCTACGGCGATCTGGTCGAAGAAAGCGCTTTCCAGGAACACATCGCGGGTGGTCGCGGAGACACCACTGTGCTCGCCACCCATGACACCGGCGATTGCCAGTGCGCGGGAGTGGTCGGCAATCACCAGCGTATCGCTACGCAGGCTGACTTCCTGACCGTCGAGCAGTACCAGCTTCTCGCCCTCTTCGGCCATGCGCACACGGATGCCACCGTTGATTTCGGCGAGATCGAAAGCGTGCAGCGGCTGACCCAGTTCCAGCATCACGTAGTTGGTAATGTCGACGGCAGCGTCGATGCTGCGCACATCTGCACGACGCAGGCGCTCAACCATCCACAGCGGCGTAGGCCTGGACAGGTCGACATTACGAATCACACGACCGAGGTAGCGCGGGCACGCGGCGGGCGCCAGCACTTCTACCGAACGCACTTCGTCGTGGGCGGCAGGAATCGAGGCCACCACCGGACGGACCACAGGAGCGGCGTACAGTGCACCCACTTCACGGGCCAGACCGGCCAGGGACAGGCAGTCGCCACGGTTCGGGGTCAGATCGACCTCGATGCTGGCGTCTTCCAGGTCCAGATAAACGCGGAAATCCTCGCCCACCGGCGCATCGGCCGGCAGCTCCATCAAGCCGTCATTGCCTTCACCGACCTGCAGCTCGGATTGCGAGCACAGCATGCCGTTGGACTCAACGCCACGCAGCTTGGCCTTCTTGATCTTGAAGTCGCCCGGCAGCTCGGCGCCGATCATGGCGAAAGGAATCTTCAGGCCCGGGCGCACATTTGGCGCACCGCAAACAACCTGGAAGGTTTCCGAACCGTTGCTGACCTGGCACACACGCAGCTTGTCGGCGTCCGGGTGCTGCTCGGTGCTCAGCACCTCGCCAACGACCACGCCACTGAAAACACCGGCGGCCGGCGTAACGCTATCGACCTCAAGACCGGCCATCGACAGACGAGCAACCAGCTCGTCGCGACTTACCTGCGGGCTAACCCAGCCACGCAGCCATTGTTCACTGAATTTCATCCTGCTCTCCTAAGAATTCGTTACGACTAGCGAAATTGCGCGAGGAACCGCAAGTCGTTGTCGAAGAACAGACGCAAGTCGTTCACGCCGTAACGCAGCATGGCCAGACGCTCAACGCCCATGCCGAAGGCAAAGCCCGAGAACTCTTCCGGGTCGATCCCGGACATGCGCAGCACGTTCGGGTGAACCATGCCGCAGCCCATCACTTCCAGCCAGCCGGTCTGCTTGCAGACGCGGCAGCCTTTACCGCTGCACATCACGCATTCCATGTCGACTTCAGCCGATGGCTCGGTGAACGGGAAGTACGAAGGACGGAAACGTACCGCCAGTTCCTTTTCGAAGAACACCCGCAGGAACTCTTCGATGGTGCCTTTGAGGTCGGCGAAATTGATGTCACGATCGATCAGCAGGCCTTCGACCTGGTGGAACATCGGCGAGTGGGTGATATCGGAGTCGCTGCGGTATACACGGCCTGGGCAGACGATGCGGATCGGCGGCTGTTTCGACTCCATGGTGCGGACCTGTACCGGCGAGGTATGGGTGCGCAACAACATGTTCGCATTGAAATAGAAGGTGTCATGCATCGACCGGGCCGGGTGGTGGCCTGGGATGTTGAGCGCTTCGAAGTTGTGATAGTCGTCTTCGACCTCAGGGCCTTCGGCGATGCCGTAGCCAATACGGGTGAAGAACTGTTCGACGCGTTCCAGAGTGCGGGTAACCGGATGCAGACCACCGGAGGTCTGACCACGGCCAGGCAGGGTCACGTCAATGGACTCGGCAGAGAGTTTGGCAGCCAGATCGGCTTCTTCAAACAATGCCTTGCGCGCATTAAGGACCTCTGTGACACGCTCCTTGGCAACGTTGATCAGCGCACCGACCTGCGGACGCTCTTCTGCCGGCAAATTCCCCAGGGTCTTCATCACCTGAGTCAATTCACCCTTCTTGCCAAGGTAGTGAACCCGGATTTGCTCCAGGGCATTGATATCTTCAGCGCTTTGCACAGCCTCTAGAGCTTGAGAGACGAGCGCATCCAGGTTTTCCATGTACAGACTCCAGATACAAAATAGGGGAAGAGCTTGAAGGCTCTTCCCCTATTTATGACGTTTAACACCTGGCCCCACAGATGCGAGGCCGGGTGACTGTCGGGGGTACTTAAGCCAAGGTGGCTTTAGCTTTCTCGACAATCGCAGCAAACGCCGCTTTTTCGTTCACTGCCAGATCAGCCAGAACCTTACGGTCGATCTCGATGGACGCTTTTTTCAGGCCGGCGATGAAACGGCTGTAGGACAGACCGTTGATACGAGCACCAGCGTTGATACGAGCGATCCACAGAGCGCGGAACTGACGTTTTTTCTGACGACGGTCACGGTAGGCGTATTGGCCTGCCTTGATTACCGCTTGCTTGGCAACACGGAATACGCGGGAGCGTGCGCCGTAGTAGCCTTTAGCAAGTTTCAGAATTTTTTTGTGACGCTTACGGGCAATGACGCCACGCTTTACACGAGCCATGAGTTACTTCCTCTATTCTTGACTAAAATTAACGAAGGCGCAGCATGCGCTCGACTTTTGCCACGTCAGACGGATGCAGCAAGCTGCTACCGCGCAGTTGACGCTTACGCTTGGTCGACATTTTGGTCAGGATGTGGCTCTTGAAAGCGTGCTTGTGCTTGATACCGTTAGCAGTTTTCAGAAACCGCTTAGCAGCACCACTTTTGGTCTTCATTTTTGGCATGTTCGGATACTCCGCATTCAGTTGATAAACATAATCAGAAGGCCTGCCGTGCCCTGTTGATTACTTCTTCTTTTTCGGGGCGATGACCATGATCAGCTGGCGTCCTTCCATCTTAGGATGCTGTTCGACCGAACCGTACTCGAGCAAGTCACCTTCAACTCGCTTGAGGAGTTCCATCCCCAGCTCCTGGTGGGCCATCTCACGGCCGCGGAATCGCAAGGATACCTTGGCCCTGTCCCCATCACTCAGGAAACGTACCAGGTTGCGCAGTTTTACCTGGTAATCCCCTTCCTCCGTCCCTGGACGAAACTTGATTTCTTTAACCTGAATCTGCTTCTGGTTTTTCTTGGCCGCAGCAATCTGCTTCTTCTTTTCGAAGATCGACTTGCCGTAGTCCATCAGTTTGCAAACAGGGGGTACTGCATCGGCGGAAATTTCCACCAGATCCAGCTTGGCCTCTTCAGCCTTAAGAAGCGCGTCTTCAATTGACACAATCCCAAGCTGTTCACCTTCAGCCCCAATTAACCGAACCTCGCGTGCCGAGATATTCTCGTTGATCGGGGCTTTCGGTGCAGCTCGTTTATCTTGTCTCATTTCACGCTTAATAATAATTACTCCGAATCTGGGCGACCACGCCGGGAAACCGCTTGCGCGAGAAACTCAGCGAACTGGGCGACGGGCATCGAGCCCAGGTCAGCACCTTCACGAGTACGCACAGCGACAGTCTGCATCTCGACTTCCCGATCTCCGATAACCAAGAGATAAGGAACCTTGAGCAAAGTATGCTCGCGGATTTTAAAGCCGATCTTTTCATTTCTCAAGTCAGACTTGGCACGAAATCCGCTTTCGTTGAGGGTTTTTTCAACTTCAGCGGCAAAATCGGCCTGTTTATCAGTGATATTCATCACCACTGCCTGGGTCGGCGCCAGCCACGCAGGGAATGCACCCTCGTAGTGTTCGATCAGGATTCCGACGAAGCGTTCGAAGGACCCCAGGATCGCCCGGTGCAACATGACCGGGTGCTTGCGGCTGTTGTCTTCGGAGACGTATTCGGCTCCCAGACGGACAGGCAGGTTAAAATCGAGCTGCAGGGTACCACATTGCCAGACGCGACCGAGGCAATCTTTCAGCGAGAACTCGATCTTCGGACCGTAGAACGCACCCTCGCCCGGCTGCAGATCGTACGGCAGGCCCGCGCTATCAAGGGCTGCGGCCAGTGCAGCTTCGGCGCGATCCCAAAGTTCGTCGGAACCGACGCGTTTTTCCGGACGAGTGGACAGCTTCATTTCGACATCTTTAAAGCCGAAATCGGCGTAGACGTCCATGGTCAGCTTGATAAACGCAGCGGACTCGGCCTGCATCTGCTCTTCGGTGCAGAAGATGTGGGCGTCGTCCTGAGTGAACGCGCGCACGCGCATGATGCCGTGCAAGGCACCCGACGGCTCGTTGCGATGGCATGCACCAAATTCGGCCAGGCGCATCGGCAACTCGCGGTAGCTCTTCAGGCCCTGGTTGAACACCTGCACGTGGCAAGGGCAGTTCATTGGCTTGATCGCGTAGTCGCGGTTTTCCGACTGGGTGGTGAACATGTTGTCGGCGTAGTTGGCCCAGTGCCCGGATTTCTCCCACAGGCTGCGGTCAACGACTTGCGGCGTCTTGATTTCGAGGTAGCCGTTATCGCGCTGAACCTTGCGCATGTACTGCTCTAGCACCTGGTACAAAGTCCAGCCGTTCGGGTGCCAGAACACCATGCCCGGAGACTCTTCCTGGGTGTGGAACAGGCCCAGGCGCTTGCCGATCTTGCGGTGATCGCGCTTTTCGGCTTCTTCAATGCGCTGGATGTAAGCCGCCAGTTGCTTCTTGTCCGCCCATGCGGTGCCGTAGACGCGCTGCAATTGCTCGTTCTTGGCATCGCCGCGCCAGTAGGCGCCGGACAGCTTGGTCAGCTTGAAGGATTTAAGGAAGCGGGTGTTCGGCACGTGCGGACCGCGGCACATGTCGACGTATTCTTCGTGATAGTACAGGCCCATGGCCTGCTCGTTCGGCATGTCTTCGACCAGGCGCAACTTGTAGTCTTCGCCACGGGCCTTGAACACTTCGATCACTTCGGCGCGCGGAGTGACTTTCTTGATCACGTCGTAATCTTTCTCGATCAGCTGCTGCATGCGCTGTTCGATGGCCGCCAGGTCGTCCGGAGTGAAAGGACGCTCGAAGGCGATGTCGTAATAGAAACCTTCATCGATGACCGGACCGATGACCATCCTGGCGCTCGGGTACAACTGCTTGACCGCGTGGCCAACCAGGTGGGCGCAAGAGTGGCGAATGATCTCCAGCCCCTCTTCATCCTTTGGCGTGATGATTTGCAGCGACGCATCGCTGTCGATGATGTCGCTGGCGTCGACCAGCTTGCCATCGACCTTGCCGGCAACGGTGGCCTTGGCCAGGCCTGCACCAATGGATGCGGCGACCTCGGCTACGGAAACCGGGTGATCGAATGAACGTTGACTGCCGTCGGGAAGAGTAATAGTTGGCATGGCGCCTCCTCTCCTAGTGGTGACCCCTACCAAAGGTCACGTGGGTTGGGATGAGCCAGTACAAGATCCGGTCCAGGCCATTCAATGACGAACGCCTGCCTTACAGCGGCAGGAGCCTTGCGGCCAACCGGAAAACCGAACCAGAGTGACTGGGATTCAAATCAGGGTTAATCGTGCATCTGCCGCTACCGGGACTGAAGGTCCGCCGGAGCCTGCAAACGCCCGAGCGAGGCATGCTAGCACAGATGAACGGTCGTCGATGCACACAGACTTTGTACGGGGGCAAATCGGGCATTTTTATGCCAGAGTGCTGAACTTGAACACCGCTTCGCCCCTCAGATAACACGTCATTGACCCACAAGGAGCATCCCAGCATGCGTCTGAACCGTTTGTTCGCCGTAGTTGCCCCCATCGTTCTGCTGCTGCCATTGGCCGCCCACGCCGATTGGCCAAAGGGTGAGCGCGAGAAATACATGGCGCAATGCGTCCCTGCAGCGGCACAAAAGATCGGTGATGCGAAGGCAAAAGCCGTCTGTGGTTGCGGCGCCGACCAGCTCAAATCCTATCCTGCCAAAGACCTTCAGGCATTGATGGACGGCAAGGCAAGTCAAGAACTGGCAAATCAGGCGATGCAGAAAATCGCCACTTGCAGGGTCGATACCGGGGCGAAGAAATAAGCGTCTGGCATTGATTTTTTCACCTGCACTGACCGAAAAAACAGACCGAATGTCACTTTGACTGAGATTTTTTGAAGGTTTTACAGCTTTTTTTTCGTCTTTTCTTTCGGCTGAAAGCCTTTTAAAACGGGGCCTCCAGCGATAGGAAGCACCAAAGACCGCTCGACAGCAAGGCAAACAGCTCGCCCGGGGGGCTCCCAAAGCGAACATTTCGACTATGATACCCGGGTGTGCCCAGTTGGCCTGAGCAGCACAGTACTACTGAAAATATATGTTTCTTGGAGATACACCATGTCTAATCGCCAAACCGGCACCGTTAAATGGTTCAACGATGAAAAAGGCTTCGGCTTCATCACTCCTCAAGGTGGCGGTGACGACCTGTTCGTACACTTCAAAGCTATCGAAAGCGACGGTTTCAAAAGCCTGAAAGAAGGCCAGACTGTTTCCTTCGTGGCTGAGAAAGGCCAAAAGGGTATGCAAGCTGCTCAAGTTCGCCCAGAGTAATTTCCAGGCGCACTAAAAAAACCCCGTCCATGTGACGGGGTTTTTTATGGCTGAAACAAAAGCCGAACGATCAGCCGCAGTTGACGCGCGTCACTACCCGGCTGGCATCGGTGTTCAGGTTCAGGCGATCGGAGCGGTACTCCAGCGTCACCATATCGGTTGGCAGCAGGAACCGTGCACTTTGCGCCCCTGCGCGGGTACGCGCCTGCTCAAGCAGCTGCGGCGATGCCTGTTTACCGATAGTGAACTCGGCAGCCTTTGCCTCACAGCGACTGTGACCCGTGTCAGTTGTCGCAACATCCGTTGTTGCCGACTCCGTAGAGGGAGTGCTGCAACCGGCCAGTGTGGCAACGGCCAACAAAGTACCCAATGACGCGAGCTTCCAAGGCATGAAGCCTCCTTATTCAATGATTAAGCTGAGATCGTGCGACAACCAGACTGGCGTTTGGTTTCACAGGGAGCACCCTGCCCATGATCCGGACGAGCCGCGATTCTGCCTGAGCGTCGCCCTGCCCTTAACCACTGAATCGTGACTGAATATGAACGACGCTCAATAGACGTCGATGTAGTCGTAAGGAGGATTGGGCCAGTTCTCTTTCAAGGCATTGAAGATTTGCATGACCCAGACTTCATCGCTGGCCGCGACCCGCCCGACATAACCTGAGCCCTTGGCCCAGGTTTCGAGCCGGAACGACAAGCCGTCGATATCGGTACCGCCCACGACACCCGAGGAGATGTAGGCGATGCCTCCCTTGGTGACCCGCAACTGGGTGTGCTCATCGTCACTGGCGCCGGCCAGCAACTGACGCACCGCCTCGAGGGTCAGGCCATCCGGGGAGTTCAAATCGATCTGCACAACGTGCTCCTTGAATATTCGACAAAGGCCAAGTGTCGCATAGCCCTCCTTTCATACCTAAGTCGGCGTGTCAAAAGCCCCGCAAAATGGTTAACTCGGCACTCAGACTTCCCCGACTTCACGAGCGCCATCATGACCACCGTAAGCATCGACGCTGACATCAAGGCCAAGTGGCAAGACGGCCACAGCTCCTACAGCCCAAGCAGCACGGAAGAGCTCGCCATTATCGGTATCGACCTTCTGGTCAGGGACCTTGGAACCGAAGCCGCCCAATCGTTCATCGAGCAGATTTTCGAGAAACACCTGTCGGACCAAAAGACCTGAGCAGTTAGCGCGAGGGAGTGAAACCCGCAGGCAAGCGCCTGCGGCAGATGATGCTTACTTCAGGCGGGCCAGGCGCTCGGTCAGCAGATCGAAGAAGCCCTGGGCATCGCCGCTTTCTACCCAGAAGGCATTCTTTGGCGCTTTCAAGCCGTCATACCAGTCGACGATGGTTTGTCCAAAGGTCGGTCCTTCGCGGCTGTCGATCACCACGTTGACCGAACGACCGCTGAACAATTGCGGCTTGAGCAGGTAAGCGACAACCGTGGCGTCATGCACCGGGCCGCCCGGAAGGCCATAGTGCTCCATGTCGCCCTTGATGTACTCATTGAGAATACTGCCCACCAGACGACTGGCGTTGTTGTTCAGCGCGGCAATCTGATTCAGGCGCGCTTCGCTGGTAAGGATCTTGTGGGTCACATCCAGCGGCAGGTAGGTCAGCTTCACACCACTGTTGAGCACCACTTCGGCCGCTTGCGGATCGGCGAACAGGTTGAACTCGGCCACCGGCGTGATGTTGCCGCCGTTGAAATGCGCGCCGCCCATGACCACCACTTCCTTGATGCCCTGAACGATACCCGGCTCCTGGATCAACGCCAGGGCCAGGTTGGTCTGCGGGCCAAGCATGGCGATGGTAATGCTGTGAGGCTCGGCAGATTTAAGGGTATCGATCAGATAAGGGATGGCACTGCCCTTGGCCAGGCCTTTGCCGGGCTCATACACGGCAATGCCCGACAACCCTTCCTTGCCATGAATATCCTCGGCATAGATGGGTGTGCGCACCAGGGGTTTCGGCGCCCCCGCATAGACCGGAACCTCTTCGCGCCCCGCCCACTCGCGGGCCAGTCGAGCATTGCGCGAGGTCTTGTCCAGGCGAACGTTGCCGGCAACGGTGGTCAATGCCCGGACATTCAGCTCTTGCGGCGATGCCAGGGCGAACAACAGGGCAACGACGTCGTCAGCCCCCGGATCGGTGTCGATGATCAGGTCGATCTTTGGGGCCGCGTGGGCGTTGGTTGCGGTCTTCAAGGTCAAAAGCAGCAGGCTCCGGAGCAGTGGGTGCAGTTTCTGAGCATAGCGATACGGGGCGCACGCCTTGTGCCAGGGACATCAAAACGCGTACAGCCCGTCAAAACGTAACCCCGGCGACCAGCACAATGTTGCAGTACGGCTGGCATTCGCCTGTACGAACAATCGCCCTGGCTTGTCGGCTCAGGACCTTGAATTGTTCATGAGTGAGCAACTCGCGCCGCCCCAACGCACCTTCGCCGTCCAGCTCTTGCAGCGCGACCAGGGCCGACGGCTTTTTATCCAGGATTTCCTCAGCCAGCACATGGCTTTCGACCTGCATCTCACTGAGCACCACCTTCAAGGTACTGACAAAATCCGGAATGCCATGGGTCAGGGCCAGGTCGATCAATTCAACGCCCGGTGGAACCGGCAGCCCGGCATCACCGATGACGACCAGGTCGCCATGCCCCAATGAAGCGATCAGCCGCGATAGCGCAATGTTGAGCAGAGGTGTCTTTTTCATGGGGTTTTAAACGCCTGTACATCGCTCAAGACGGGAATCGAAGGTTGCGCGCCAGCACGGGTGACCGACAGCGCCGCGGCCACCTGTCCGAAGCGGATCGCCTGCGCCTCATCTTGACCCGCGGCCAGTGCCGCAGCGAAACCGCCGACAAACGTGTCGCCGGCCGCCGTGGTATCGACAGCCTTTACTACGGGCGCGGGGAAATGTTCGAAGCGATGGCCATCGGCAAACAGCGAACCTTGCGCACCGAGGGTGATGATCACTTTGCCGGCGCCCAGGGCAATCAGGCGGGTCGCCGCGGCTTGCGCAGTTTCGAGGGAGTCCACCGACACACCGCTCAGTGCCGACGCTTCGCTTTCGTTTGGAATCAGGTAATCGATGGACGCGTACCAGTCCGACGGCAGCGGGCGGCTGACCGGTGCCGGGTTGAGGATGACTGTCTTGCCCAGTTCGCGACCGCGCTTGAGCGCATGGCCAACGGAAGCATCGGGCACTTCCAGCTGACAGATGAGCACGTCCGCCGCCTGTATCACCGAATCAAAACGGTCGATGGCTTCAGAGGTCAATGCCCCGTTGGCGCCGGGGACGATCACGATGGTGTTCTGACTGCTGTCGTCGACCACTATCAACGCCACCCCACTGGAACCATCAACGATGCTCACCGCCTGGCAATCGATCTGCTCGGCCAACAGCGCCCCGCGCAGCACCTCACCATAAGCGTCATTGCCCACGCAGCCGATCATCGACACCTGGCCCCCCAGCCGCGCCGCAGCCACGGCCTGATTGGCGCCCTTGCCGCCGGAGACGGTGGTAAACGACTGCCCAATCAGCGTTTCACCGCCCTTGGGCAAGCGTGGCGCCCGGGTCACCAGGTCCATGTTCAAACTGCCTATCACCACTACTTTTGCTGGCATACATTGCTACTCATCGATTCTGTTTCGGCGGCGCTGT
The DNA here is from genome assembly GCF_047345015.1 of Pseudomonas monachiensis. Taxonomy (NCBI): domain Bacteria; kingdom Pseudomonadati; phylum Pseudomonadota; class Gammaproteobacteria; order Pseudomonadales; family Pseudomonadaceae; genus Pseudomonas; species Pseudomonas monachiensis. The sequence goes on along the minus strand of NZ_CP178857.1, from coordinate 2,072,018 downwards.
GGGTTCAGCGGCTTTCTGTTTTCAATGGCTTTTTGTTTCAACGACTTTCTGTTTTCAACGGCACTGGGCAAACACGCCAGCCAGCGGCGCCGTCGATTCACGTATGACGATACTCGGCGTCACGATCCGCTGATCGGTCGCCAGGCCCGGCGTGGCGATCCGCCGTAAAAGCACTTCGGCAGCCATTTCGCCGAGCTGCAGGATCGATTGCCCGACCGTGGTCAACGACGGGTAGACATAGCGACTCATCTGGATATCGTCGAAGCCGATCACCGACAACTCGCTCGGCACGCGAATATTGCGCTCGGCGGCGGCCCGCAGCACGCCGATGCCGATCATGTCGTTGGCGGCAAAAATGGCGCTAGGCGGATTGCTTTCCAGCAGAATCGCGGCGGCGCTGTAGCCGCCGGTGCTGGTGAAATCGCTTTCCAGCATGCGCCCGGACGAGACTTCGATGCCCGCCTCCTTCAAGGCCCGGCGATAACCCGCCAGTCGCATCTGCGCCACGCTGGTGTTTTCCGGCCCGCTGATGGTGGCGATATCCCGGTGCCCCAACTCCAGCAGATGTCGGGTCGCCAGATAGGCGCCGTATTCATGATCGATACGCACCAGGTCCGCATCGACACCGTCCAGTCCGCGGTCGACGATCACCATGGGCGTGCGGACGCCTTTCAGGCCTTGTACCAGGCCACTGTCGCCACCGGCTGAGGCGACAATCAGGCCGTCGATGCGTTTTTCCAGCAGCACGCGCAGGTAGCTGCGCTGCTTGTCCGGATTGTCGTCGGAGTTGCACAGGATGACGCAGTAACCGTTTCGCTCGCAGTAATCCTCGATACCCCGGGCCAGTTCGGCGAAATACGGGTTCAGGCTGTTGGGCACCAACAGGCCGATGGTCGCCGTGGTCTTGGCCTTGAGCGAACGGGCCACGGCGCTGGGGACGTAGTCGAGGGTCTGGATTGCCGCCTCGACCTTGATCCGGACTTCTTCACTGACCGGGCGGGTCCTGTTCACCACATGGGAAACCGTGGTGTAGGAAATGCCGGCAAGGGCTGCCACATCTTTGATAGTCGCCATGACTCAGGTCCGCCGGCTTGCGCGTTGACTGCGATAAGTATCCAGCACCACCGCCACCACGATCACCGCACCGGTAATGATGCGCTTGGTCGGCTCGGTTGCCCCGATCTGCGCCAGCCCCGCGGCCAGCACGGAAATGATCAGGACGCCAAAAAACGTGCTGATCACCGAACCGCGCCCGCCCATCAGGCTGGTCCCGCCGATCACGACGGCCGCGATCACCTGCAACTCAAGACCGGAGCCGGCATTCGGGTCGGCGGCTTCCAGGCGAGAAATCTGGAACAACGCGGCAATACCGGCCAGCAACCCCATCAGGCTGAAGACCAGGATCTTGTATGGCTTGGGGTTGATCCCCGCCAGCCGTACGGCCTCTTCGTTGGTACCGATCCCGATCAGGTAACGACCGAACACCGTGCGGGTCAATACGGCCTGGGCGACGAAAATGATCAGCAACGCAATGATGAACGACGGCGAAATGCCGAAGGCGATCGGATTGGACAACCAGGCGAACGCATCGCCGATGTAGGCCGTACGCGAACCGGTCATCTGGTACGCCACCCCGCGAGCCATTTCCAGCACGCCCAGGGACACGATGAACGACGGAATCCGCCACGCCACCGTGATCGAGCCGGTGACGGTACCGGCGAGCGCCGCGACGGCCATGCCCAGCAGCGCCGCCGGCAGTACGCCCCAGCCCCAGCCGAGAATCGCCACGCTCACGGTCGAGGCCGCCAGCGCCAGCACCGAGCCAACCGACAGGTCGATGCCACCGATGATCAACACAAAGGTCATGCCGACCGCCAGCACCATCAGGTCCGGAATCTGGTTGGCCAGGGTGCTGAAAGTATCGTAGGACAGAAAATGACTGCTCAGCACCGAGAACAGCACGATCATCGCCAACAAGGCACCCGCCAGGCCCAGATAGGTGCCCAGGCCGTAGAAGTTGCCACTGCGTTTGCCGGCGGAAGAAACGGTATTCATGGAAGATCCCTAGGCGCGGCTTCAACGAGCTGCGCATCACGTTTTTGGTAGCCGGCGAAAGCAGCGGCGAGCAATTCATCCTGGGTCCAGCTGTCGCGATCGAAGGTATCGATCAGGCGCCCGGCCGACAGCACGCCGATCCGGTCGCAGATCAGCATCAGCTCGCGCAAGTCGCTGGAGACCACCACCAGCGCCTTGCCTTGGCGAGTCAACTCGCCGAGCAGGTTATAGATATCGAACTTGGCGCCGACGTCGATGCCGCGGGTCGGCTCGTCGAACAGCAGCACCGAGCAATCGCGCTCCAGCCAACGGCCGATGACGACCTTCTGCTGATTGCCGCCGGACAACTCGGACACCAACTGTGCCGGACCGGAACTGCGAATGCGCATGGCGTCGATCTGACGCTGGGCCAGGGCGTTCTCGCCATCGTTGTCGACAACGCCCGCGCAGGAGATGCCGGGCATGTTGCCCAAGGCGATATTGGCGCCGATCGATTGCGTCAACAAAAGGCCTTCGCCCTTGCGATCTTCGGTGATCAACGCGATGCCATGCCCGACCGCATCCACTGGCGAACGCACATTGATGACCTGCGCCGGCGCCCCCAGGGCAACCGTGCCGCTGTCGGCGATATCGGCACCGAAGATCAGGCGCAGCAACTCGGTGCGCCCTGCGCCAATCAAACCGGATATCCCGAAAATCTCTCCGGCACGGACTTCGAACGACACGCCGCGAACCTTGTCGGCACGGCTCAGGCCCTTGACCGTCAACATCGGAGCGCCGATCTTGCGCGCCCCCATATCGATGTGTTCGCCGAGCTCGCGACCAACCATCAAGGTAACCAGTTGCTCGCTGCTGTAGTTGGCCATCGGCTCGACACAGACCAGGTTGCCGTCGCGCAGCACGGCAATGCGCTGCGCGACCCGCGCCAGTTCTTCAAGGCGATGGGAGATATAGATGATCGATACGCCGCGCGCCTGCAGGCGGGTGATCTGCTCGAATAGCATTTCGACTTCACGGGCAGTGAGCATCGCCGTCGGCTCATCGAGAATCAGCACATGACAATCGCCAATCAGGTTGCGGGCGATCTCGACCATTTGCTGATGGCCGATGCCCAGTTCGCCGACCAGGGTGTCCGGGTCAATGGCGTCGAGCCCGACATGAGCCATGGCCTCGATGGCCGCCTTGCGCAACTGCTTGCGACTGATCCAGCCGCCTTTGCTGGGCAGGTTGTCGAGAAACAGGTTTTCCGCCACCGACAAGGTCGGCAGCAGATTGAGTTCCTGCATGACCATGCGGATACCCAGCGCTTCAGCCTGAGCCCGGCTACCCGGACGATAGTCCTGCCCCTGAAACCGCATCTGGCCGGTGGTCGGCGTGACCAGCCCGCCAATAATCTTCGAAAGCGTGCTTTTGCCTGCACCGTTCTCGCCGGTCAACGCCAGCACTTCCCCGCGCATGAGCGTCAGGTCGATGCCGGTAAGAACCGGCTGGGCGTAGGTCTTGCCGATACCGCTGACCGAGAGGACAGCGTCCGGAGCGCAAACTGACATAAAAACTCTCCATGCGCCCGTCCGGCTGGACGAGCGCCGTTGCGTCGCCAGAAGGTTACTTGGTGACCAGCTCTACCGGCGTTTCGATCACGCCATTGGCGCCGCCTTCGACCTTCTCGCCCTTGAGAATCTTCAATGCAGTCTCGATGCCGAACACCGCCTGTCTGGCCGCGAACTGGTCCGCGGTGGCCAGCACGCGACCGTCCTTGAGCATTGGCTGGATGGCATTGATGTTGTCGTAGCCGACCACTTGCACCTTGCCGGCCTTGCCCGCGGCGCGCACGGCGGATACCGCGCCGACCGCCATGCTGTCGTTGCCGGCCAACAGGGCCTTGGTTTGCGGGTATTCGCTGAGAATCGACGCGGCGACCTTGTTGCCCTTGTCGATTTCCCAGTCACCGGATTGCAGGGACACGACCTTGATCTGCGCCGCCTCCATCGCATCTTTGAAACCCGCGGTCCGCTGCTGGGCATTGGTGGTCGTGGACACACCTTCGATGATGCCGACTTCGTCACCGGCCTTCAGCTGTTTGGCCAGGTAATCCCCCACCAGCCGTGCGCCCTTGCGGTTGTCCGGGCCTACGAACGGAACATTGATGTTTTTGCTTTTGACGACGGCGGGGTCCAGTTGGTTGTCGATGTTGATCACGGTGATACCGGCATCGATGGCTTTCTTGATCACCGGGACCATGGCCTTGGAGTCTGCCGGTGCAATCACCAGTGCATTGACCCTGGCCAGGATCATCTGCTCGACGATGCGCGTCTGGCCTGCGGTGTCGGTTTCATCCTTGATGCCGTTGGAGATGAGCTCGAATTCGCCGGAGTGATCTTTCTGGTACGCCTTGGCGCCATCTTCCATTGTCAGGAAGAATTCGTTGGCCAGGGATTTCATGACCAGTGCGACTTTCGGCTTTTCAGCGGTTTCAGCAAAAGCCGAAGAGACAGGCAATGCAGCGGATGCGGCAGCCAGCATAGCGACAGCGAGAAGACGTCCAGCGAATGGCAGCTTCATGGGTTCACTCCGATCTTATGATTATTGTGAGCAACGCTTGCGCTGGCGTAAGCTTCACGGCCCACCGCGATGAAAAGCCATCATTGGAGCCGCGCAAACGTTTGCGTGAACCAAACTATGCGAACCCTGCCGGATTTTGTCAACGACCTGAAAAATGCTTTCAGAGATGCGTGGCGAAAAAACGGCATTCAACTCATGCCGTGGTGTTGACCACCGATCCCGTGCCGGAACCCTTGGCCAGCTCCTTGATCAGGCTCGCACTCACTTGCAGGATGGCGCCGTTGGTGTCGGCAACCTGCCCCTGAATGGCCGCTACCGCGGTGGTCTTGACTTCCGGACTCGGATAGGACGCCGCCTGGGCTTGCGCCAGCTGCTGTTGTTGCTCACGCAATTGCTGCTGCAATTCCTTGAGGCGTTTGAGCAAGACCTTCACCGCCACGCTGGTGTTATCGCTGGTTTGCGATTCGGCCTGTGCGCCGGCACTCTCCCCCAGACCAACCGGGCCCGTCTTGACCTGATTGCCGTCGCTTTTTTTTGCACCCGGCGCTTGAGCAGCCGCATCAGCTGTCGCGTCGCTCAAGGCACGAAGGGTAGTGGCCGATTTGCCACCGATGGTGACGCCGGCGGCATTGGGAATGCCAACAGATAACGACATGTGAACTCCTGAAGAAAAAGATCCCTTGAAGGAGCATCGACCGACGCGGCTGTTTCTTTAATGGTCACTGATGATTTGACGCGTTGAAATCTTAAACAGAACTGCAATCCGTTTCGGAGAGCCGAACGCAAAATCTGCATATGTTCGGCAATCCGAACATCCAGACTCAAAATCACACCTGACACAAACAGCAATACCATTACAAATCATTAACTTAAGCGTGTTTTTTCGATTCTGAGTATTACTGGTACAGATCCTGCTTTTCCCTCACACCCCCAGCGTTCAGGTTCGTCTGGGGCGTATCTAGATGAACTTGCATCTGCACCGTCTCACAACTAGAAGAGAAAAATAATGACATCTGCACTTAAGACCTTTGTTCCGGGCGCCTTGGCCCTCCTGCTGCTTCTGCCCACTGCCCTTCAGGCTAAAGAAGCCGAAACCCAACAGAAACTGGCCAACGTGGTAATCCTGGCCACGGGCGGCACCATTGCCGGTGCGGGCGCCAGCGCCGCCAACAGCGCGACCTATCAAGCGGCGAAAGTCGGCATTGAACAGTTGATCGCCGGCGTCCCAGAACTGAGCCAACTGGCTAACGTTCGCGGCGAACAGGTCATGCAAATCGCCTCCGAAAGCATCACCAACGAAAACCTGCTGCAACTGGGTCGTCGCGTAGCCGAACTGGCCGACAGCAAAGACGTCGATGGCATCGTGATCACCCACGGCACCGACACCCTTGAAGAAACGGCGTACTTCCTGAACCTGGTGGAAAAAACCGAGAAGCCGATCATCGTCGTGGGCTCCATGCGCCCAGGTACCGCGATGTCCGCCGATGGCATGCTGAACCTGTACAACGCGGTGGCCGTGGCCAGCAGCAAAGACGCGCGGGGCAAAGGCGTGCTGGTGACCATGAACGATGAAATCCAGTCGGGTCGCGACGTCAGCAAAATGATTAACATCAAGACCGAAGCGTTTAAAAGCGCCTGGGGTCCGCTGGGCATGGTGGTCGAAGGCAAATCCTACTGGTTCCGCTTGCCAGCCAAGCGCCACACCATGGATTCCGAGTTCGACATCAAGAACATCAAGAGCCTGCCTGACGTCGAGATCGCCTATTCCTACGGCAACGTCAGCGATACCGCCTACAAGGCCCTGGCTCAATCGGGCGCCAAAGCCATCATCCACGCTGGCACCGGCAATGGCTCGGTATCCTCGCGGGTAGTCCCTACCCTGCAAGCCCTGCGCAAGGACGGCGTGCAGATCATTCGTTCCTCCCATGTCAACGCCGGTGGCTTTGTATTGCGCAACGCCGAACAGCCTGACGATAAATACGACTGGGTCGTTGCCCACGACCTGAACCCGCAGAAGGCCCGGATCCTGGCGATGGTCGCACTGACCAAGACCAACGACAGCAAAGAACTGCAACGGATGTTCTGGGAATACTGATTTGCCCTCGCCCGACCGGATCCGGTCGGGCACCCCGTGCGCCATTCGCCAGTTTTGGCGAGTGGCTGCCGCTGGATCTTACAAAAAAACTCCCTTCGCCTTACGCCAAACGGAACAAATCGCTGTCAGAGGATTTTCTTGGTTTTTAAGCAGTTGCGAAATGGCCTACAGTTAAATACTGTATGCACGTACAGCTTAATAAGGATAATTCCGTGGACACCACCTCTACCTCTCCTGACACCTATGTACGCATGGGCCTGCGCGTTCAGAAAATCATCAACTCTCCCACCGCACAAAAGGCCAGGGCAGCATTGATCTTCCGCCTGCCTGACGAACCGGTGGACGAATGGGAACGCTTGCTGGAAGAAATCGACGAGAACGACAACGTCACCCTCGCCTATCGCGACGATGGCGGCGTGCAGATCTTCTGGGTTGTGCCGAAGGAAGATTGAGTCGATGAGTGTCCGCTGGTTTGCCTTGCTGTTTCTGTTTGTTGTCATGGGTGCGCAAGCCGACGCGCCGCGCACCTTCACCGAAGCGAAAAAGGTCGCCTGGAAGCTCTACGCGCCCCAGTCCACCGAGTTTTACTGTGGCTGCAAGTACACCGGTAACCGGGTGAACCTTGCCGCCTGCGGTTACGTGCCGCGTAAAAATGCCAAACGCGCATCCCGCATCGAGTGGGAGCATATTGTTCCGGCCTGGCAAATCGGTCATCAACGCCAGTGCTGGCAAGCGGGCGGTCGCAAGAACTGCACCCGCTACGACCCGGTTTACCAGAAGGCCGAGGCTGACTTGCACAACCTGGTGCCCAGCATTGGCGAGGTCAATGGCGATCGCAGCAACTTCAGCTTTGGCTGGCTGCCCGAGCAGTCGGGGCAATATGGTTCATGCCTGACCCAGGTCGACTTCAAGGCCAAGAAAGTCATGCCCCGCCCTTCCATTCGCGGCATGATCGCCCGTACCTACTTCTACATGAGCAAGCAGTACGGCTTGCGCCTGTCGAAACAGGATCGGCAACTGTACGAAGCCTGGGACAAGACCTATCCGGTACAGGCCTGGGAACGCCAACGCAACCAGAGCGTGGGGTGCGTCATGGGGCGCGGCAACGAGTTCGTCGGCCCGGTAGACATGAAGGCCTGCGGTTGAAATCCGGAACGAGACACCTGAAACGACAAAGGCCTCGAGGTTAAACACCCAAGGCCTTTTTTGTTTCTTCAACGCCTGCGCTACAGAACGCTATTGAGCGACCGGACGCTCAAGCACCAGCAATTCGATGTTCTGCTTCTTCGCGCGAGTGAGCGCCGCGCGGACTTCATCCTGCTTGGTTTCGGCCTCGGCTTTCGAATTGAACGGCCCCATCAGGACTCGGGTATTGCCATTCTCCTTGACGACGCTGGACATGAAACTGTGCTCGATCAGCCAGCCACTCAAATCGCTGACCGCCTGAGGGGTTTCACCTCGCACCTCAAGATCCCATTGGGGGCCGGATACCGGCGCGGGTACGGCCGCCATGGCCGGCTTGGGCTTCGGCGCATCCACAGTGCTGCCCTCGCCACATCCCGCCAATGCCAATATCGCGATGACCAAAACCATTTTGCGCACGACGCTTCCCTCCAAATGCATAAAGCGGCGATTTTAACACCCATGAATACTTCGCGAGTGCCGCAAAATGGGCTTAAAACAACGAGAATGATGGTTGCGGCCTCTGTATAGTTACGCCTTGGGAATTAATGCCGCATCTGCGCGTCAGAAAGAGGCACCCAAACCGCGAGACTTCGCACTAATCTATACATAACACCGACCTCTGCACTGTCCGAATCAGGTGCCCCACAAAGCAATCAAGGAGAAGACCATGCTGATACTCACCCGCAAAGTCGGTGAAAGCATAAACATAGGTGATGACATTACGATCACCATCCTCGGCGTAAGCGGCCAGCAAGTCAGGATCGGCATCAACGCTCCGAAGGACGTTGCAGTGCATCGTGAAGAAATTTACCAGCGCATTCAGGCCGGCCTGACCGCCCCGGAAAAGCCGCAATCCTGAATCCTGTTGCAGTCAGTAGCCAGCCCGTTCAGTCCGGAATCACGGCTGGCTAAAGATTCAGCACCCCATCGCCCTGCTCATTCGCCCCACTCAAACCCCAGGGGTCGATACTAGCGGCAAGTTTTACTCTATTGCTGTCAGACTTTTCTGGTTTGCCCCAGGGAAGGATGCGTTCACTGCGCGGTCAACCAAGCATCACGCCTCGCGCCATGCCCGTCGCCGCTACCACCATCAGCAGCACCAGCAGCGCCTCTATATGACTGATCCGTGCAAACAGCTTCGCACGGCCGGTATCGATCGACACTTTACGGGCAAGCGCTATCCGCCACTTGATCAGTGTCACCATAGGCGCGATTTCCAGTAGCAAGATCAGGACGAACAGCGACATCTTCAGATGAAACAACGGCTGATGCAGGTAATAGTCCGTGCCCTTCTCGTACCCGCCAAACGCTCGCATCCCGCCACTGATCAATAAAACGACAGCTGAAATACCCCAGATATTGTCCGCCATCAGAACACTGCGCACCTCCGCAGCCCCATCGGCCAAGCGCCGAAAAGCCGTGCCTCGAACCAGCACCGCCCAGAATCCCAAGGCAAATGCCAGAAGATGAACCGCCGCCAGAAACCAGTGAGTCAGCATAGAGAAACCCCTGCCAGGTCGAAGTTGTATGAGCCTGTCAGTAGTAGCCCATGAAATGGCTGCGTGCACGGCATCCAGGGACAATGCCCGGAGCACAATACGACAGACCAACTAGACTCCACTGCGCTGGTATTGAGCGTCCGCGACGGTACCCGCCCCAACAGCAACTCACTCCCACCGCGTTGAACTGAGTAAACAAAATCATGTGTGAATCATGTGATTCAAGCTCTGCTTCAAACACAACAGGCCGTCGTCGTTTTCTTCAATTTGCCGGATTGAGCGCAGGCGCCCTGCTGCTGACCGGCACACTGCCCGGCAAGATCATCCTGGCAGCCGAAAAAGCGACAGCCCCACCCAAACCACAAAACGTAATCAGTCCCGACATGGCGTTGAAAAGACTGATGGAGGGCAATGCACGATATGTAGGCGGCACTTCCACAACCCACGACTTCAAGGCAGAGCGAGAGGCCCTGGTGTCCGGCCAGAATCCATTCGTGGCCGTGCTGAGCTGCTCCGACTCGAGGATCGCCCCGGAATATGCGTTCGACACTGCGCGCGGCGATCTTTTCTCCATCCGCGTCGCGGGCAACTTCGTTACGCCGGAAGGCCTGGCCAGTCTTGAATACGGCGTTGCCGTACTGGGCGCCCCGCTGATTCTCGTACTCGGGCATGAGAGCTGCGGCGCCATCGAGGCCGGTATCAAGGCGGTCAAGGACCAGACGATTTTCCCCGGCCATATCCCGAAACTGACTGACGCACTCAAGTCAGCAGTCGAGGCAGTACTCAAGCAGCCCGGGAACCTGATGGAAAACGCCACCGCGCAAAACGTCAAGAATTCGGTCAACAGCCTGAAACAGGCCTCGCCATTGCTGACTGATGCGCAGAGCAAAGGCGCGCTGAAGATCGTGGGCGGCATCTATCGCCTGGCGAGCGGCAAGGTAGAGTTGATCGCCTGAACCGCAACGCGCACAGCGTCAGCATCGGTGCATAAGCCCGCATGCAAAGAGCCCAGCGCGACGGCTGGGCTCTGATTATCTTCGGTTTTGCATCATTTTATCCGCGAGGACCCTGGCCCTCTCGATCAACAGGTTCTGCCTGTCCTCATGAGTAGCCTCGCCCACAATCGGGGCAGTCAGATTGCTTTCGGCAATCAATGCAGCGCAGAAATATCGATCCCAGACAGCCGTGTCCACAGGTGCCTGCTTGCTCATTTGATCGGCGTTCATAGGCGGCTCCTTTTGATAAGGTCGCATTGCCAGTTTACGCCTGAATGACAAAAAATCCGGACCATCATTCACAGTCACCTGCCATTCGTCGCCTGCCAGAACACAACGAGGAATTCGCCCCTATCCATGGCTTGAGGCTTGCTAAGATCGCCCGTAGCAGCGCCGCAATGACAGGATTCTGACGCCGCAGCCATTCAATCAATGCTTAAGGACGCCAGCGATACGCTTGGTCAGTCACCGGGAGATGTAACGTGTCAACGCTCAACGAAATCGCAATGAACCACGCGAGAATGGCCAAGGAACAAGCAGGAAAGTCGACCGAACTGAGCGAGCGCCACCTCCAGATCGTAGGGAGCTTCGAAGTACCGTCCATTGAAGTACAACAGAACATCCCACTGCACCTGATCGCGGGAGCCCAGGAAGGCCACCATGGCCTTGCAGCTACCTTTGCCCTCTGACACCTACTGAGGCTGGCGACGATCTGAACGGTTTACCCGGCAATCATCCGGCATCCGCTCAGCAATCGTCGCGCCTTGATGGCCCGGCACTACTTTTCTGATCCGGGCATCTCATCTTTCAAATACCGCGAAGTGATTGCCAGCCGAATGCAATGTTCAGCAAAAACACGCAATGACTTGTGGATTGAAAATCCATGAACTAGACATAACTCCACAGTCCGCTTCCCCAAAGATCGGTAACGATTCTTTGGACAACAAAAAAGGGCCCACCTTTCGGTGAGCCCTTCCAGACCGCCCAGCAGAGCGGATTTTGTTTGGTAGGCGCGATTGGACTCGAACCAACGACCCCCACCATGTCAAGGTGGTGCTCTAACCAACTGAGCTACGTGCCTGCTGTGAGGCGGCATTCTACGGAATTCCGGAGGGGTGTCAACACCTTTTTTCGCGCTAACCCTATGAATATGCAAAATATTTAATTTTGCCGCTACAAAGAAGATTTTCCGGGTGGCTGGCGGGGGATTTTCAACTCGGGTAGGATCAACGCACTCGTAAAATATATTAAACAGAGGCTGCCGGATGGCTAACACTCCCTACCCCGAGTCCTACTACGCCGCATCGGCCAATGCGGTTCCGCCGCGCCCGGCGTTGCAGGATGACGTGGAGACCGATGTCTGTGTGATTGGCGCCGGTTACACAGGGCTATCCTCTGCCTTGTTTCTGCTGGAGAACGGTTTCAAGGTCACGGTGCTCGAAGCCGCCAGGGTAGGTTTCGGGGCGTCCGGGCGTAATGGCGGCCAGATCGTTAACAGCTATAGCCGCGATATCGATGTCATCGAACGCACGGTCGGTCCCAAGCAGGCCCAGTTGCTGGGCCAGATGGCGTTCGAGGGTGGGCGAATCATTCGTGAACGGGTCGCCAGGTACGACATTCAGTGCGACTTGAAGGACGGTGGCGTGTTCGCCGCGATGACCTCCAAGCAAATGGGTCATCTCGAATCCCAGAAGCGCCTGTGGGAGCGTTTCGGGCACACCCAGCTCGAGTTGATGGATCAACGTCGCATCCGCGAGGTGGTCGCCTGTGATCAGTACGTCGGCGGGATGCTCGACATGAGTGGCGGCCACATCCATCCGCTTAACCTGGCGCTGGGTGAAGCGGCCGCGGTCGAGTCCCTGGGCGGGACGATTTACGAGCAGTCGCCGGCGGTGCGCATCGAGCGCGGCGTGAATCCGGTAGTGCACACGCCGCAGGGTAAGGTCCGGGCGAAATTCATCATCGTCGCCGGTAACGCTTATCTGGGCAACCTGGTGCCGGAACTGGCCGCCAAGTCGATGCCTTGCGGCACGCAGGTGATTACCACCGAGCCCCTGGGTGAAGAACTGGCGAAGACCCTGCTGCCTCAGGATTACTGTGTCGAAGATTGCAATTACTTGCTCGACTACTACCGCCTCAGTGGCGACAAGCGTCTGATTTTCGGTGGTGGCGTGGTGTACGGCGCGCGGGATCCGGCGAACATCGAAGCGATCATCCGGCCGAAGATGCTCAAGGCCTTCCCGCAACTCAAGGACGTGAAGATCGATTACGCGTGGACGGGCAATTTCCTGCTGACGTTGTCGCGCCTGCCTCAGGTCGGACGGCTGGGCGACAACATTTACTATTCCCAGGGTTGCAGCGGTCATGGCGTGACCTACACGCATTTGGCGGGCAAGGTGCTGGCTGAAGCGTTGCGCGGCCAGGCAGAACGTTTTGATGCGTTTGCCGACCTGCCCCATTACCCGTTCCCGGGCGGCCAGTTGCTGCGCACACCGTTTGCGGCATTGGGTGCGTGGTATTACGGATTGCGGGATAGATTCGAGTACTGACTGCTAAAACAAAAGGCCCGCTGCGATGCGGGCCTTTTGTTTAGATCAACATCGAAAGATCGCAGCCTGCGGCAGCTCCTACATGGGAATGCGTTCTGCGTAGGAGCTGCCGCAGGCTGCGATCTTCTGATCTTAAAGCCGGTCCCGTGGGATACCGCTGCGAATCCGCAGGATGTCCGCCAGTACCGCCAGGGCAATCTCGGCTGGCGTCTTGCTGCCCAGGTTCAAGCCGATTGGCGCATGAATCCGCCCCAACTCGACATCCCCCAGTCCACCAATACGCCGCAACCGCTCGAAGCGCTTTTGCGAAGTCTGCATGGAGCCCATCACACCGATGTAAAACGCCTCGGTGCGAACGGCCTCCATCATCGCCAGGTCATCGATACGTGGATCGTGGGTCAACGCCACCACCGCCGTGTCGCTGTGGCACCCGCCGTCGGCAATGAACACCGAAGGCAGTTGGCGACGAATCTCCACGTTTTCCAGCACGACGCCTTCGAGCACTTCGTCCCGCGGGTCACATAGAATCACCTCGAACCCAAGCCCCACGGCAAACTCCGCACAGGCCTGGGCGACACTGGAATACCCCGCCAGCAGCAAGCGCTGGGCTGCGCCGACGCGCACGCGCACCCGGTCGATTTCACGCTCGATACGCACACCCTGTTCACGATCATCGAACAGACTGCGCGCACCGCTTTGCAGATCGACTTCGCGGATCAACCGACGCCGGCCCAACAGCGCCGACTCCAGCTCCCGCAGATGCGCTTGCACCTCGCAATCGGCCTCAAGCTTCTCGACCAGCACATCCAGCACCCCGCCACAGGGCAGGCTGACGCGCGAGCGTGGGTCGTCGCCTTCGCCATAACGAACAACGCTGACCGGCTCCAGAAACGCGCCCTCGGCGACTCGCTCGAGAAAGTCTTCCTCGACACAGCCACCGGACAACGAGCCAATCCAGTGCCCCTGCGTGTTTACCGCCAGCAGCGAACCCGGTGCGCGCGGTGCCGAGCCGTAAGTGGCCAGCACCGTACACAGCCAGATGCGCTGACCGGCCGCCGACCACTCCAGCGCCCGGCGCACCACTTGCAGATCCAGATGCTGCATATCAGTGGGCCTTGTGCTCGAGCGGCGGCGCATCGGCCCGCAACTTCTGCACGTCGTTTACAGCCAGATCATTCGGCTGACCGCCCCAGCCTTGTCGCAGGTAGTTCAGCAGGTCCGTGAGCTGTTCGTCGCTCAATTTCGCGGCGAACCCCGGCATCGGTTGCATGTGTTCGAAACCGGAGAACTTTTGCTCACCAATACCGTCGTCGATCACCCGTACCAGATTACGCGGATCTTCCAGGCGCAGCGTGGTGTTGCCGCGCATGGCCACGGCGATGTGCGGCTTGCCCTCACCGCCCGGCGCATGGCAACCGGCGCAGACATTCAAATATTCCTGACGGCCACGCTGGGCACTCGGGCTCAGCTTGTCCAACGGCACTTCGGTGAGCACCTTCGCCGCCGGTGGCTGATCGCCGAGCAGGAAGGTCGCCATCGCCGCCAGGTCCGGATCGCTGAGACCCTGGGTGCTGTTGTGGAACACCGGGAACATCTCGTTGAACATCGTGCCCTGGGCGCTCATGCCGTGCTTGAGGAACGAGCTCAGGTCCTGATGATTCCAGCCACGGGCCGCCAGGTCAGTGGCCAGCAGGCTCGGCGCCAGATAGCCATTGAGAATGCCGCCGGTCATGCGTTTGTCCATCTGCATCGCACCGGGCAGGCCGCGTGGGGTATGGCACTCGCCACAGTGACCCAGCACGTCGACCATGTACTGGCCGCGCTTCCAGGCTTCGCTCTTGCCTTCAGCCGGCTCCAGCTTCACGTCCTTGCCGTACATCATGTTCCAGCCCATCAGGCCCGGGCGCACGTTGAACGGGAAGCTCAGGCTGGTGACTGGCGCGGCACGCTCGATCGGCTCGACGGTTTTCAGGTAGGCATGAATCGCGTCGGAATCCGCACGCGGGATCAGGTGATACGAGGTGTAGGGCATCGCCGGATACAGGTTCGCGCCATCGCGGCGCTTGCCTTCGGTCAGCGCGGCGAAGAACTCGTCATCGCTGTACAAGCCAATGCCGTGCTCTTTGCTCGGGGTGATGTTGGTGCCGTAGATCGTGCCGAACGGCGACACGATCGGCAGGCCGCCCGCATAGGGCGCACCACCCGGTGCGGTGTGGCACGCCATGCAGTCGGCGGCGCGGGCGAGGTACTCGCCTTGCTTGACCTGCGCATCATCCGCGTGAGCTGCCACCACAGGCGCAGCCAGACCAACCGCCAACGCCAGGCGGCTAAGTAGAAGCTTCATGCTTAACCCTCCTTGACCAGGCCGAGATCGGTCAGCACGTTGCGGGTGGCGCTGTAGTAGCGCACGTACCCGGTGCAACGGCAGATGTGATGACCGAGGCTGTCCTCGATGACTTTTTCCAGTTGGCTTTTGACGATGGGCTGACGCTGCAGCTTCTCCACCAGCACGGTCGCGGCATTGACGAAGCCCGGCGCGCAGTAGCTGCACTGGAAGGCGAATTCATCGACGAAGCGCTGCTGGATCGGGTTCAGCTCGGTGACCTTGCCCTGCTCGTCGCGGGTCGCATGGCCTTCGATGGTCCGCACTTTCTTGCCTTCGAAATAGTGTGCGCCGGTGATGCAGGTGCGCACTTCTTCACTGGTGCCGTCCGGGTTGTCGACGATCACCACGCAGGCGTGGCAGATGCCCTGGCCGCAGCCCAGGCGCGAACCGGTGAGGTTCTTGTATTCGTGCAGGTAGTCGATCATCGGCAGGTCATCAGGGATGTCCAACGGGCCGACGGATTGACCGTTGAGGGTCAGTTGAAGCGGACGGTTAGCCATTGAGGGCCTCCTTGATGCGTGCAGAAGTGATAGGCAGGTCGCGGACACGTTTACCGATGGCATGGGCCACGGCGTTACCGATGGCGCCGACCACCGGGATCATCACCACCTCGGCGATGCCCTTGGACGGGTCGCTCGGCGACAGCGGCGGCAGGATGTCCGCCGTCTGTTTCCACACCGCAACGTGACGCGCCATTGGCAGGCGGTAACGGTTGAAGTTCCAGTCCCCCTCCCCCGGCCCGCCTTCGTACAACGGCATCTCTTCCATCAGCGCGTGGCCGATGCCCATGGCGATCCCGCCTTCGAGCTGGCCCCTGACCAGTTCTTCGACCAACACCCGACCGCACTCGACCCACGAGTGATGGTTGAGTACCGACACTTCGTTCGAACCCTTGTTGACCTTCACTTCCACCAACGTCGCGACCGGGCTGTAGTAAGTCACCGCCGCGTTGTTCAACTGGGTTGCCGGGTAGGCGATACCCTGCCGATCCAGCAGATGGAAACCGGCGCTGTTCATCTGCGCCTTCTTCGCCTTCGGTGCACCGTCGCCGTACTTCACGGCCAGGCCGTCGAGCGGCAAGCGCTCACGCACGCCGTCGATGCTGAACTCGGCCTCGGCCCAGCTCCAGCGGTTGAAACCGTGCACGGTGGCGCCGCTCACCAGGCCGCGTTCGTGAACGCGCTTGGCGAGCATGGCGAATGGCAGTGGCTCCATGCCGTTGGCCGTGAGCTTGCCGTCGACCCAATGGGCGTCTTCGCGGCGCACCACGTAAGGGTTGGCCTGGCCGCCGTAAGGGCCTTGGCGCCAGATCTCCATCGCCGCTGGCCACAAGCCGTGGTTGAACAGCACGCGCGCCGCTTCACGGGTGGCGTGACTGAAGTAGTACGCCGAGTTGGTCGCCGACGAGGCCGATGCAACCTTGCCGACCCAACGTGGGTTGCGCAGGAAATTGTCCTGCTCGGCCTGGCTCATGATGTACGGGTTGCCGCCACTGACCAGCTGCAACTCTTTCCATTCGGTTTCGCCGGTCTTCACTTCGTGCGCCGCAATACCGAGGAAATCGGCCACGACCATGGCCTGGGAGGTGGACATGCCAGTACCGATTTCGATACCGATGTGGCGCAGGCTGATGCGACCTTCGGCAGTGAATTCAATGCTGGCCATCGGCGCTTCGGAACCGGTACCGAAGTCCTTCTGGCAGATGGCGAAACCCACCCCGTACCAGTTGTCCGGATCGGCGGCTTCGCGTTGCTTCTTGATCGCGTCGCGGTTTTTCCAGGTGTCGTGGACCGCCGCCTTGTCGAGAATCTCGTGCAGGCGCAAGGCACCGGCCGGGATCGCGCCCTGGGTGTTCTTCATACCCGAGCGCAGTGCGTTCTTGCGGCGCAACTCGATGGCATCGACACCGAGGCGACCGGCGATTTCGTCGACCATCATCTCGGTCGCCGCCATGCTCTGCAGGGTGCCGTAGCCACGCATCGACCCGGCTTCAACGGCGCGGGAGTGATAGGCCGTGACCTGCAGATCGTTCTGCGGCATGTAGTAGATCGACTGTGCCGCCGTGGCGCCCACCGCCGCCACCGACGGGCTGTAGTTGATCCGCCCGCCACCGTCGACGCTCATCTCGGAGCGAAAAATCTTGAAGCTGTGGTCGTTCTTGTCCACCGCCAATTGGTAGCGGATGTCGAACGGGTGACGCTTGATGCCGCTCTGGAACTGCTCGTAGCGGTCGTTGGCCAGGCGTACCGGCACACCGGCGCCGTACAACGCCGCCAGCGCTGCGTAGTAGACGAAAATGTTGTGGTCTTTGGAGCCATAACCGACGGTGTAACCCGGGTGCATGTTCAGGTTGGCCAGGCCGAAACGCGACGGCGCGATCATCTTCGCGGTCTCGGTCGCGGTTTCCAGCGGGCACTGTGTCGCCACCACGAAATGCAGGGTCTTGGTCGCCGGGTCGTACCAGCCGTTGCCGTTGTCCGGCTCCAGGGCGGCCGGTTCGATCGACGGGGTCTTGTAGCGCTCGTCGAATACCAGCCAGTTGTCCGGCGGCGTATCGATCTGCTGCTTCATGCGGTCGGCGTAGAACAACCCGCGCTCGGTCAGGTTGCCGTGCAGGTTCGGCTGGGAGTTCCACACCGGACGACGGTTTTTCAGCATCGGGAACAGGATCGAATCCTTGAGGCTGGCGAACTCGTCTTCGTCCGCCGAGGTCGCACCGCCGACGCGCACGTAGCGGAAGCTGCCGTAAGGATCGCCTTCGTAGAACGGCGCTTTCTCGCCGTAGCGGATTGCCTTGTCATTGAATTTGAGTTGGTTCTTGGCCTGACGGAAGCGCTCGAAATCGTTCCAGATCAGGATCGCCACCGGGTGCCCGATAAACATCGGCACCTTGCCGGCCGGCAACAGCGGATCCGGGGCGTGCTCCTCAGGGAACACGATTCCGTCCTTGACCAGGTCTTCGGCGGTGACGATGCGGTCCGGTTGCAACTCGGTACCGAGCCACGACAGGTCGATGCCTGCAAAGATGTAGTCGGCCTTGATGGTTTTGAGCAGCATGGCGTGGCCTTGCTGCTGCGGCCAACCCGGCATGTCCTTGGCGCGAATGTCGCGGGCAAAGACCTTGCTGCCGCAGACCTTGGACAAGGCATCGTTACGGGCGCGCGCCTTGCCATTGTTGCCGAGCCACTGCTCGGACGGCACGGTCACGCTGCTCTCCATCAAGGCGGCCAGCGCCTGGCTGCTCAATGGTGTGAGCGTCACGCTCACACCCGCTACCAGCCCGCCCTGAAGGAACGAGCGCCGGGATATATCACGGTTGGACATGGATCATCCTCTGGGCGGTTATGGGGTCCGCCCTTCTGGTTATGTTCTGGAAATCTCGAGTCTTGCAGAAGCCCTTTTCGACGATGCAAAGGGCTGTTGTTGACAGTGCAAAGCTGACCGAAAGGTTAAGTTTATAGGCTTATGCCTTTGCGGAAAACTAAAAACTGACCAAGGAATCAAAAAACCGCGACTTTTCGACGCAGCAGTTCGATGAACAACCCCAACCCTTGCGCAATAGCAACCCGGAGGGTGCCAGCTGCACCAGCAGCGCCACCACCAGGCCCATTTCAAGATAGTCGCGCAATGCGGTTTCCGACAGGACCATGATCGCGTCGGTCAGCGGCATTTCCCCGGGCGTAGCAACGGGCAGGTCGAACAGTATTCGGCAGGCTCGGTGGCCAGGTAATAGAAGCAACAGGTGCGGCGAAAGCGAATGCTGTGTTGTCCGTCGTCCACCGGCGTCGGCGGCCGGCGGAAATGGCTCAGCGGGTTGTAGTCGAGGCCGAACAGCGCGGGTTCGGCCTGGGTCATCAGCCACTGGAAGTCCGCTTCGCAACGCTCGCGTATCGATGGGTCGTCGATTTTCGCCATGCGTTTTTCATACAGCGAATAAACGCGCACGGCGGTGTTTTCCCAGAGGATGCGCCGGGAAACTCCGGTGACACGATTGAAGGTTTGCCACAGCGGTTTCAGCAGTCCGGCGAACAGTCCCTGCACCAAGGCTTCCCGCCAGGCCTCGCGTTCATTGATCCCATACGTCAGCGGCTCACCGAGATGCAGCGGCATCGAAGAAGTCCACAGTCCCTCATCGTGGCCGTATTCGATCACCGTGTTGTCGAGTGTCAGCAACAGCCCTTTGTCATACACCGACATCGCATACAAACAGGCACCGGTCGCCAGAAACGACAAGCGCTTGCCCAGCAGCGAGGCGGTGATCGCCCGGGTTGGTGAGCCGATCACCGGGCCCAGGGTGTCCAGTAATTGCTCGCACACGTGCTCCTGCAACATGTCCCGGGCCATCAGCGAACGCAACGGGTCGCGCTCGTCACCGTCCTTGAGGCGCAAGCCGCCGGACAACGCGGCCCACTCGGTCAATGTGAAATGACGCGCCAGACTCATCGCGGCAATTCCCGGCCGAACGGAATGCACAGCGGCGTGCCGAAGAACGGATCGGCAATGATCCGGCAATTGAGGTCGAACACAGTCTTGACCAGGGCCTCGGTCAACACCTCGTCGGGCCGTCCCTGGGCAAAGGCCGTACGGTTATGCACCGCAACCATGTGATCGGCATATCGACAGGCCAGGTTGAGGTCGTGCAGCACCATGATGATGGTCTTGTTTTCCAGCCGGTTGAGGTCGCGCAGCAGGTCCAGCACTTCGATCTGGTGCGCCAGGTCGAGAAAGGTGGTGGGTTCGTCGAGCAGCACGATGCCGGTGTCCTGGGCCAGGGTCATGGCGATCCACGCGCGCTGGCGCTGGCCGCCGGACAATGCATCCACCGGTCGATCCGCCAGGGCTTGCAGACTGGTTTGCGCCAGCGCGCGGTTGACCATGGCTTCGTCTTGCGCCGACCACTGTTGCATCCAGCTCTGATATGGATAACGTCCCAGCGCCACCAACTGCCGAACGGTGATGCCCTCCGGCGCGCTGGGGGTCTGGGGCAAAATGGCCAGCTCCCGGGCCACGGCGGCCGTGGACTTTTGCTGGATATCCACACCGTTGAGAATCACCGAGCCCTGCTGCGGCTTGAGCAGTCGGGCGAAGGATTTGAGCAAGGTGCTTTTGCCGCAGCCGTTGCTGCCAATCAGTACCGAAATCCTGCCCTGGGGCAGTTGCATGTCCAGCGCGTCAATAATCACCTGGCGCTGATAACTCAGGGTCAGGCCGCGACTTGCAATCGACGTCATACGTTGAATTCCTCAATGACGCTGTTTGATCAACAAATAGAGAAAAAAGGGTGTACCCAGCACGGCGACAAAAATCCCGGCCGGCAGATCCAGCGGCAAAAACAGCACACGCCCGGCGAGGTCGGCCAGCACCACGAGGTTCGCCCCGACCAGCGCAGCCATCACCGCCTGACCGCCGAACCCCGGGGCCACCAGACGCTTGGCAATGTGCGGTGCAATCAGCCCGACAAAGGCTATTGCCCCGCCCCAGGCAATCGCCGCACCGGCCAATGCCACGCTCACCAGCAACAAACCGGCGCGCAACCACTGCACGCGAACGCCAATGCCTTGGGCCAGTTGGTCATCCAGTTGTTGCACCATCACCTGCCGGGCCAGCAGCACCAGCAGCGGGCAAATACCCAACAACCAGCGACCCAGCGCCAGCGGTTCCGGCCAACTGGCGCCGTACACGCTGCCGGTCAGCCAGACATAAGCCGACAGGGTCGTAGTCAGCGGACTGAAGACCAGAATGAAGGTGGTCGCGGCGGTCAACATCGCGCTGATACCGACCCCGATCAACACCAGGCGCAGCGGTGAAGCCCCCTGTTTCCAGGCCAGCAGATAGATCGCCAATGCCGCCAGCCCCGCGCCGGACATCGCCGCCAGCGGCAGATACTGTTGGCCCAGTGCGACGGAGAAAAACGACAGATACAACACCGCCGCCGCACTGGCACCACTGGTGATACCCAGCAGGTCGGGCGACGCCAGCGGGTTGCGGATGATGCTTTGCAGAATCAGCCCCGACACCGACAACGCCGCCCCTACCAACGCCGCCAGCAGCACGCGCGGAAAGCGCAGTTGCTCGACGATGAACGTCAGGCTGGGGTCCTGGCTCGACAGCAGAATCCGCAGAACCTCCAACGGCGACAGCATGACTTTGCCCAATGACAGTGAGCCGAGCATGATCAGCGCCGTGACCATCAACGCCGCCAGCAACCGCCACAACGTGGCGACATTGATCCGCCGGGAAAACCCGCTACGGCGCCAGGTCAGGACCTTATCCATAACGGCCTCCACGCCGGGCCAGCAGAATGAAAAACGGTGCGCCGAACAACGCCGTCATCACGCCCACCGGCACCTCCTGCGGCAGGATCAACACCCGCGACAAGGTATCCGCCAGTAGCAGGACTATCGCCCCAAGCAGCGCGCACCCCGGCAGCGACCAGCGATGATCGATGGACAAGCCCTTGCGCACCATGTGCGGCACCAGCAAGCCGATAAACCCGATGCTGCCGGCCAATGCCACGGCACTGCCCGCCAGACAGATCACCAGCACGCTCATCAGCAGCCGGATCAATCCGGTTCGCTGACCCAGGCCGGTGGCGATCTCCTCGCCTGCGTTAAGTACGTTAACCTGCCCCGCCAACAACATCGCGCCGAACAGCCCGAGTACGCCACAGATCAGCATTGGCGCGGCGACCGACAGGCTACGCTCGGTCAACGAGCCCGCCAGCCAGAACAGCACCGTGTCCAGGCCATCCTGATTGGCCACCAGCAACGCCTGGCTGAATGCGGAGAACAACGCGGCCATCGCCGCCCCCGCCAGCACGATGCGCAACGGACTGAGACTGCCCTGCCCCATGTTGCCGATCAGCCACACCAGGCTGCCGGCCACGGCCGCGCCGATGAACGCGCACCACAGCCAGGCATCCGGGGATGACAGGGAAAACAGCGAGGAACACAGGATGATAAAAAAAGTCGCGCCGGCATTGATCCCGAACAAGCCGGGGGACGCCAGCGGATTGCGCGTCAGCGCCTGCATCAAGGCCCCCGCCACTGCCAGGCTCGCGCCCACGGCCATCGCCATCAAGGTGCGCGACAGGCGTGTGGTGGTCACCAGTACATGGCTGACGCTGAGCGGGTCGGGATGCACGAAGGCAGCGGCAATTTGCGAAAGCGGAATCCAGGTCGCTCCGACTGCCAGGCTCAGCACACTGCTGAGGAGCAACACGACCCCGGCACAGCACAGTTTCAAACCATTGCTCATCAGGCCGCATCCGCCGTGACCAGCCGCGCCACATCATCGAGCATCAGGTTCGCCCCGAGCATCCCGCCCGACAGGCTCCAGGCCACCCCGTCGACGCGCCATACCTGCCCCTGTTGCGGTGCACGCATTTGCTGCCACAGCGGATGCTGCACCAGGCTTTCATAGTTTCGCTGCACTGCCGGTTTCTCCGCGCGCAAGAAGACAAAGAAGATGTCGGCATTGACCACCGCCAGACTCTCCTTGCTGGTGAGCTTGATCGATACTCCGCTCGCCGCCTGACTGGCCTCACTCCAGCCAAACCCCAGCTCGGTGATCACCGAACCGGGAAAACTGGCCGGCAAATAACTGCGGATATGGTCTTCACGGACATCCAGAATCGACACCGTGGGTGGCCAGCGCCCGGCGAATGTGTGCTGCAGTTGCTGGCGCAGTTGTGCCGTGCGCAACTGCCAGCGGGCCAACACCTCGTCGGCCCGCTGCTGGCGGTGCAAGGCCAGGCCCATCAGTGCCAGGGTCTTCTTGAATTCGAACACCTCCTCCAGCATCACCACCGGGGCGATCTGCTTGAGCAAGGGTGCGATGCGCTCATGGCGAAAGCGCGAGGCGATGATCACGTCCGGCTTGAGCAGCGCGATGTCCTCAAGGCTCGGCTGGGTTTCCAGGCCGACATGGGGCACCGGCTCCAGCGCCGAGCGCAGATAGCGATAGGTGGGCTTTTCACTCCAGGAATCGACGATGCCGCAGGGTGTGATGCCCAACGCCACGGCGCTGTCGGTGGCGCCCTGAAACAGGGTGATCACCCGCAGCGGCGCGGCGTCGGCCAGAGCCCACGCCGATGGGGTAAACCTCAGTGCAAGCACGCCCAGGGACAGGCGCAGCAGCGTGCGCCTGGAGGGCGTTTTGACCTGTTCGTTCTTGAGTGGGTTAGTGAGACTGGGCATGCTCTGGTCCTCTGCAATCGATGCATGACACAACTCGGCGGCGCCCTTCCCTGTGGCGCAACGCACGGTTGAATCGATTCAGAAGTCGACGGTTGCCGAAAGGAGGTAGGTTCGTGGCGTCGCGAGCGTCAATCCTGGCTCGCTGTCATCCGAGGCCCCGGCGGAACTCCAGTAGCGCTTGTCAGCCACGTTCTCGACATTGGCCCGCAGGGTGATGTTCTTTTCCTCGACCTTGAAGGCGTAGCGAGCGCCCACGTCGAAACGCGTCCAGGCGTCGATTTCCTTGTTATTGGACTGGTCCAGATACTGAGAGCTGGAATACATGCCGCGGCTGATCAGGGTCAGGCCTTGTACACTTGGCACGTCCCACTCGGCCCCCAGGTTGACGTTGTACTCCGGCGTGGCAGGAGCGCGGTTGCCGTCAAAGGTACCATTGGTGGTGTTGGTCAACTCGCTGTCGATGTACATCACGCCGCCGAGCAGGCGGAAACCGTTGAGCGGCTCACCGAACACACTGACTTCCACACCGGTGTTTTCGCGTTTGCCGTTCGGGCCGAAAACCCGCGTCGTGGCGTTGGTTTCATAAGCTGGCTGCTTGATCCGGAATACCGCAGTGGTAATGGCGAACGCACCCGCATCATATTTGGCACCGACCTCGACCTGCCGACTGATGAACGGCGGGAAGATTTCGTCCTCGTTCACCGAGGTCGACGGCGCGATCTTGCCCTGGCTGAGGCCTTCCATGTAGTTGGCATACAACGAGAGCTTGTCGGTGGCCTTGAACAGGATGCCGCCCGAGGGCGAAACCTTTTCTTCATCGTAGCCCGTATCGCCTTTGACATTATCCGCCCAGTCGTCAACCTGCACTCGCTGCCAGCGGGCGCCGATGGTCAGCAGCACTCGGTCATCGAAGAAACCCAATGTGTCGGACAACGCCACGCTGCTGGAACGGTTCTCGGTATACACCTCGGAATCAAGGCGCGTGGGAGTGACAGGCGTCGGTGTTTGCACCGGGTTGTAGATGTTGCTCGGGGCAGCGGCATAACGGGCGCCGCCGTTTTCGAAGTCCATGTAGAAATAGCTGGCAGCCAGGTTGATTTCATGGCTCACCGGACCGGTATGGAACCAGTTGCGCACCCCGGCGTTGGCCGTCCGGACATTTTCGTCACGGGTGAAGTCACGTGGCAGAACGCTGAAATTACCCGCGTCGTTGGTGACCGCTACGGCGTGCCGGAGGAAGTCATGATTACTTTTACGCGCGCCCGCGCCGGCGTACACCATGACAGAATCGCTGACATCGTACTCGCCGGTCACCGTACCGAAGGTGTCCTTGGTCCGCGCCTTGCTCCACGGCTGCGCATAGTTGTGGCGAACATCGCTGGCGTGCGGAACCTGTGCGTTGGCACCCACCTGCACGCGTTCCTGCGGGGCATCGGTGTCCCGCTCGTTATGTCCGATGTCCGTCGAGAGCCGCAGGCGTTCACCGCGAAAATCCAGGCCCAGCACAGCCATCTCGCGGTCAACGCTCTGGTGATCCCATTCGGTGTCGCCGGACTGCTTCACGCCGTTGAAACGAACACCGAACATGTCTCCCTCACCAAAGCGCCGACCGATGTCCACGGCCCCGCCGACCTGGCTGTCGGAAGCATAGTTGCCGGTAAACGACGTAATGGGCACGTCGGTTGCGCGCTTGGGCACCACGTTGATCCCGCCACCCACGCTGCCCCGCGGCGAGATGCCATTGATCAGCTGGCTCGGGCCTTTGAGGATGTCGACGCGGTCAGCCATCTCCATGTCAATGGTGTAAGTCGGCAGGATGCCGTAGAGACCGTTGTAGGAGACATCACTGTTGAACAGGCTCATTCCACGAATGGTGAACTGCTCATACCGCCCACCCGCCGGGTTGGTGGCGCGAACCGAGGGATCGCTGGCCACGAGGTCGCCCAAGGTACGCGCCTGAAGGTTTTTCACCAACTCACTGGTGTAGGTGGTCTCGCTGAACGGCGTCTCCATGAAATCTTTCGAGCCCAGCAAGCCTTGCGACCCACGGCGTGCGACCTGCCCGCCGGCATATGGATCACCGTGCGCCGTGTCTGCCGTCGCGTAAATAGAAGTAGCGCCCAATTGCAGGCTGCTTCCTGTTGGCACCGGGGTCAGCATGTACGCCTGTTCGCCCACTGGAAGCAGTTGCAGACCGGAACCCTGCAGCAGTTGGGCGAAGCCCTCCTCCACCGCGAAGTCACCGGAAAGACCGGGGCTGGTTCGCCCGCTCACCAGTGCCGGGTCCACTGACAGATTGACCCCGGCCAGCCCGGCGAAACGGGTCAGCGCAGCGTCGAGACCTCCGGCTGGCACCTGATAGCTGCGGCGCGGCGCGTCTTCGGCCCAACCGGCAGAGATGAACAACGGACAGGCACTCAGGCTCAACAACAGACTCAAGTGCAACAACGGGCGCAACCTGGATGGAGCCGGACGCATACTGCAAGACATCACTGCGGGCATTGTGAATCTCTCTGATTTCGTTTCGCTTACCTTGAATGACAAGCGAGGCGAAAAAAGGGGACACGCTTTAAACACTATTTTTGCGCTGCACCAGCGTTACCCAGTAACGCGTACGCGAATGCACTTCCAGCGGCAGGCTGGCCGCGAGCAGAGCCAGAATGCGATCGGTGTCTTCAAGGCGAAAACTGCCGGTGATGCGCAGCGATTCCAGCTCGGGCTCCCAACGCAACACGCCCAGACGATAGGTGCCGAGTTCGCGCAGAAAATCCCCCAAGGGCTGGTTCTGCGCCATCAGCACACCCTCACGCCAGCCCGGGGCCAGCACGTCAAATGGCTCCACGGCACCGACACCCGCCGCTTGAAGGCTGACTTGCTGGCCACCGCGCAACGAAAAGACCGGTCCGTGCAGAGGCTGCAACTGCACCGTGCCTTTGAGCGCTTGCACCTTGCAGCCCGTCTGCCCCTGACGAACACACACCTCGCCCTGACTGACGACCACTTGCCCGAAGTGCGTGAGAATCGTCAGCGGCGAGATCCCGGGCACATTCAGTGCCATTTCACCTTCCACGAGGGTCAGGCGCCTGTGCTTGAGGTCGATATCGACGGCACTGGCAGTGTTCAGTTGCACAGAGCTGCCGTCGGCCAACCGGACCTTTTTGCTTTCCCCGGTGGCGGTCCGCAGGTCGGCACTCCAGGCATCCAGAGGCAACTGTCGACTGATCAGCCAGGCAGTCGGCAGCAAAGCCACCGCCCCGACAGCGCGCTTGAGCACCGTACGTCGACTGGCTTGTGGCCGGCCCAGACTGGCCATGGCAAGGGCCGGTGGCAGGTCGGCAAAGCGTTGGCGCAAGAGTTGCGCTTTCTGCCAGGCCTGCTCGTGACTGGAATGGCTATCGCGCCAGCTCTGCAACTGCGCCCGATCCTGCTCATTGGCGCAGCCGGATTCCATGAGGGCCAGCCACTGCGCGGCGGCCCGCACGACTTGCCGGGCCTGGGCCGAAGGTGCCGAACCGTTCACATGTCCACCAGCAGGCAATGTTCGTAGGCTTGAGCCATGTAGCGCTTGATCGTGCGTTCCGATACTTGCAGGCGCTCGGCAATCTCTTGATAGCCCAGGCCTTCCAGCTGACTCAAGAGAAACGCTCGGCGTACCGGGCCCGGCAATCCATCGAGCAATTCGTCCAGGGCCTGCAGGGTTTCCAGCAGGATCCAGCGTTGCTCGGGGGACGGCACGCAGTCCTCGGGCAGCAACGCCAATGCATCGAGATAGGCTTGCTCCAGGCTGCGGCGCTTGTAGAAGTTGGCCAGCAGCCGCTTGCCGACTGTCGCCAGGTAGGCGCGAGGCTCTTGCAGGTCGGCGATGCGCTGAGAGCTGGCGAGCAAACGAACGAAGGTGTCCTGGCTCAGATCCGCAGCGTCGCTGCCGTTGCCCATGCGTCGTCTCAACCATCCTTCGAGCCAGCTCCGGTGATCGCGGTACAGGTCGTGGAAGGTTTGCTCCGGCGGCAACGCTGCATCACTCATCTAAAGGAACCCTGCGCGAAGAAATATTATAAATGCGACTCATTCTAATTAGTGTTGATAACTCAAACCAAGTCCTTTGTGCAAATCGCACCCGGTAAATGCTTGAATAATTTGATGACAGGCCGAGATATCGGCCGCGCGGCGCCGGTTTATCGAGGCTGTGGATTATTGAGGGGAGTTTTCAAGAGACAACGGAATTCACTGGCCATCCGCGCGTGGTCGGCGGATGCGAAACCGTGAGGGTCGTGAGGAAGGAGAAAAAGCCAAATCGCAGAAACAAAAAACCCCGGTCTTTCGACCAGGGTCTTTGCTATCGACTCGAAGTAACCAATGGTTTCTTCGTAGCTCCAAGGCGTTCAGTGGGCCTCGGGGCAGATATGGCGCAGCGGACGGGACTCGAACCCGCGACCCCCGGCGTGACAGGCCGGTATTCTAACCGACTGAACTACCGCTGCGTATCGCTTTGGACTTGCGCCCAAGTAACTCGGTCTGATTGAAAACTCAGTAGCTTTTCAATCTCGAATCAGAACATGCCTGACTCGGAAAATATGGCGCAGCGGACGGGACTCGAACCCGCGACCCCCGGCGTGACAGGCCGGTATTCTAACCGACTGAACTACCGCTGCGCGTCGGTGGAGGCATTTCAGCCTACCTCTTGCTTTCGCAAGTATCTCGGAAGTGGTGGGTGATGACGGGATCGAACCGCCGACATTCTGCTTGTAAGGCAGACGCTCTCCCAGCTGAGCTAATCACCCGTTTGCATCTCCGAGGCCGCGAAATTTACGCAGGTAGCGAACCTAAGTCAATAGCAGGATTGAAGTTTTTCTGAAAAAGACAAAATCATTTCATTCCGGCCAGTGTCGGCAACCATCAGTCCACGCCGCCCGGAGCCTGCTCGCGATGAGGGCGATACATCAACGCCAGTATCACTCGCTGTAAATCATCTTCTTGGTCATGCCGCCATCGACCACGAATTCCTGGCCGGTGACAAACCCGGCGTTTCTCGACAACAACCAGGCCACCATCGCCGCCACATCCTCAACCGTGCCCACCCTGCCCGCCGGATGCTGGGCATGATCGGCTTCGCTCAACGGTTCGGCACGCCGTACCGAAGGATCGCGCGCGTCGATCCAGCCAGGGCTGACCGCATTGACCCGGATCTCCGGACCAAGGCTGATGGCCAACGCATGCGTCAGGGCCAACAGACCGCCCTTGCTCGCCGCATAGGCCTCTGTGTCGGGTTCCGACTGCCCGGCGCGGGTCGAAGCCAGATTGACGATGGCGCCGCTGTGAGCGCGCAGGTACGGCGCACAGTGCTTGGCCAGCAACATCGGCCCACTGAGGTTCACCGCCAACACCCGATTCCAGTGAGACAGATCGAGGCTTTCCAGGGTGATGTTGTGCGGATCGGCAACCGCCGCGTTGCATACCAGCGCATCCAGTCGCCCGAACTGGCCGAGCACCTCGGCCACGCCCAGCGCGACCTGCCCTTCATTCGAGACATCCATGACAATGAACCAGGCGTTGTCGCCCAGCACTTTCGCCACTTTCGAACCGCGCTCCCGGTCCAGATCGGTCAGCACGACTTGCCAGCCTTCGCTGATCAGCCAGGCCGAGATCCCCAGGCCAATGCCCCGCGCAGCACCGGTCACCAGCGCTACGCGGCCATTCGAGCCAGTGGTCGGCGTAGACAACTGGATCACAACGCAGCCAGGCCGCGCGCCAGATCGGCTTGCAGGTCCGCCACGTCTTCCAGACCGACCGCAACGCGGATCAGGCTGTCACGAATGCCCGCCGCTTCACGCTCCTGAGGCGCCAGGCGACCATGGGAAGTGGTGCTCGGATGGGTGATGGTGGTTTTGCTGTCACCCAGGTTGGCGGTGATCGAAATCAGGCGCGTGGCATCGATAAAGCGCCAGGCGCCCTCTTTGCCGCCCTTCACTTCAAAACTGACGACCGCACCGAAACCCTTCTGCTGGCGCAGCGCCAGTTCGTGCTGCGGATGGCTTTTGAGGCCGGCGTAATGGACTTTCTCGATGCCGTCCTGCTGCTCCAGCCACTCGGCCAGTTGCTGGGCGTTGGCGCAATGCGCCTTCATCCGCAGGTTCAGGGTTTCCAGGCCCTTGAGGAAGATCCAGGCGTTGAACGGGCTCAGGGTCGGCCCGGCGGTACGCAGGAAGCCCACCACTTCTTTCATCTGATCGCTGCGACCGGCAACCACGCCCCCCATGCAACGGCCTTGGCCATCGATGAACTTGGTGGCCGAGTGCACGACGATGTCCGCGCCCATTTTCAGCGGCTGCTGCAACGCCGGAGTGCAGAAGCAATTGTCGACTACCAGCATCGCGCCTTTGGCGTGGGCGATTTTCGACAGCTCGGCGATGTCGACCAATTCGGCCAGCGGATTGGACGGCGACTCGACGAACAGCAATTTGGTATTGGCCTTGATCGCCGCATCCCAACCGGACAAGTCCGCCAGGGCCACGTAATCGACTTCGATACCGAAACGCTTGAAGTACTTCTCGAACAGGCTGATGGTCGAGCCGAATACGCTGCGCGACACCAGTACATGATCACCAGCGCTGCACAGGCTCATCACCACGGCCATGATCGCGGCCATACCGGTGGCGGTGGCCACGGCCTGCTCGGCGCTTTCCAGCGCGGCAATGCGCTCTTCGAAGGCGCGTACGGTCGGGTTGGTATAACGCGAATAAACGTTGCCCGGCACTTCGCCAGCGAAACGCGCAGCGGCGTCGGCAGCGGTACGGAACACGTAGCTGGAAGTGAAGAACATCGGATCACCGTGTTCGCCTTCCGGCGTGCGGTGCTGACCGGCGCGTACGGCCAGGGTATCGAACGCTACACCTTCGAGGTCGCTGTCCAGCCGACCGGCATCCCATTCCTGACTCATGCTGTCACTCCTTGCCCTGCTCTTGATAGATGAAAGTATTTTTTGCCAGATACAAAACCGGCCCCTCAGGGCCGGTAGAAACTCAGTTGTTGTACAGATCGATGATCGCACTGACTGCCTGCGTCTTGACCTTGGAGGCATCGTTGCGTGCCTGCTCGATCTTGTTCAGGTAAGCCTCGTCGACGTCGCCGGTGACGTACTGGCCGTCGAACACCGCGCAATCGAACTTGTCGATCTTGATCTTGCCGCCACCGACCGCTTCGATCAAGTCAGGCAGGTCCTGATAGATCAGCCAATCAGCGCCAATCAGGTCAGCCACGTCCTGGGTCGTACGGTTGTGGGCGATCAGCTCGTGAGCGCTCGGCATGTCGATGCCGTAGACGTTCGGGTAGCGAACCGCTGGTGCCGCGGAGCAGAAGTAGACGTTCTTGGCGCCAGCTTCGCGGGCCATCTGGATGATCTGCTTGCACGTGGTGCCGCGAACGATGGAGTCATCCACCAGCATCACGTTCTTGCCGCGGAATTCCAGCTCGATGGCGTTGAGCTTCTGGCGTACGGATTTTTTCCGTGCGGCCTGGCCCGGCATGATGAAGGTCCGGCCGATGTAGCGGTTCTTCACAAAGCCTTCGCGGAACTTCACGCCCAGGTGGTTCGCCAGCTCCAGCGCGGCGGTGCGGCTGGTGTCCGGAATCGGGATGACCACGTCGATGTCGTGATCCGGACGCTCGCGCTGGATCTTCTCGGCCAGTTTCTCACCCATGCGCAGGCGGGCCTTGTAGACCGATACGCCGTCGATGATCGAGTCCGGACGTGCCAGGTAGACGTGCTCGAATATGCACGGCGTCAGGGACGGGTTGGTCGCGCACTGACGGGTGTACAGCTTGCCCTCTTCAGTGATGTAGACCGCTTCGCCCGGTGCCAGGTCGCGAATCAGGGTGAAGCCCAGCACGTCCAGGGAAACGCTTTCCGAGGCGATCATGTACTCGACGCCTTCGTCGGTGTGACGCTGGCCGAACACGATCGGGCGGATGCCGTGCGGGTCGCGGAAGCCGACGATGCCGTAGCCGGTGATCATCGCTACAACGGCATAACCACCGACGCAACGGTTGTGCACGTCGGTGACGGCGGCGAATACGTCTTCTTCGGTCGGCTGCAACTTGCCGCGCTGGGCCAGTTCGTGCGCGAACACGTTGAGCAGCACTTCCGAATCGGAACTGGTGTTGACGTGGCGCAGGTCAGATTCGTAAATCTCCTTGGCCAGTTGTTCAACGTTGGTCAGGTTACCGTTGTGCGCCAGGGTGATGCCGTAAGGCGAGTTGACGTAAAACGGTTGAGCTTCAGCCGAAGTCGAGCTGCCCGCGGTTGGATAACGCACATGGCCAATGCCCATGTGACCGACCAGGCGCTGCATGTGACGTTGCTGGAACACGTCACGCACCAGGCCGTTGTCCTTGCGCAGGAATAACCGGCCATCATGGCTGGTCACGATACCGGCAGCGTCCTGGCCGCGGTGCTGGAGGACGGTTAGCGCGTCATACAGCGCCTGATTGACGTTCGACTTACCGACGATACCGACGATGCCACACATGCGACGCAACCCCTACTTAATGGATCTGAACTGAGCACTACTCACTGAGGCGTTTTGGCCGTCGGCAAGAGTTGCTCCTTGAACGGAATATCAGCGGGTACGCTGATTCCGCTGGCAAGCCACTGACTGCTCCACCCGAGGATCAGGTTTTTGGACCAGTCTGCAACCAATAGAAATTTTGGCACGAGTTGTGACTCTTTCCACCACCCGTCCTGCTGTACCGGCCCCAGGCTCAACAGCCCGACGGCGATGACCACCAGCAACCCGCCACGCGCGGCGCCGAAGGCCATGCCGAGGAATCGGTCGGTCCCGGAGAGCCCGGTGACGCGAACCAGTTCGCCGATAAGATAATTGATCATTGCGCCTACGATTAAAGTGGCGACAAACATGATGGCACAGCCCGTGATTATACGTGCCGATGGCGTTTGAATGTACCCGCCGAGGTACTCGGACAGTGAGCCACCGAACATCCAGGCTACGACTCCTGCGATGATCCAGGTCAGCAGCGACAGAGCTTCTTTGACGAAGCCGCGGCTCAGACTGATCAATGCGGAGATGGCGACGATTGCTACGATCGCCCAGTCAACCCAGGTAAATGGCACAGTGCAGCCTACAGACGGATAAGGCGGCGCATTTTAGCAGAGCCCATGCTTATCGGTAAGCTGCGATTGTCAGTGCATTTCATATCGAGGCGATAGTTTTAGCCACGTTCCGGCTGAAAGCGCACCACAAACCCCTTGAGGTTCTGCTGGCGGTTCAGCAAGTCACGCAGCCGATCGGCTTCAGCGCGTTCGATCAACGGCCCGACAAACACCCGGTTTTTGCCGTCGGCGGTACGGATGTAGGCGTTGTAGCCCTGGCTGCGCAGGGTTTTCTGAAGTTTCTCTGCGCTTTCACGGTTCGACAGGCTGGCCAGTTGCACCGACCAACTGACGGACAAGCCATTGGCATCGATACGGCTTTGCGTGGTGTCCGGCTTGCCCGGTGCCGCGGTGATCGGCTGGGCCGGCGCTGTTGCAGGCTTGGCCGCCAATGCCGGGACCGGCGCGGGCACAGCCGGCTTGGCTGCTGGCGCTGCTGGCGCTGGAGCGACCGGAACAGCTGGCACCGCCAATTCCTGCTGGGCGATTTCGTCATCGCTCGGCACGGGCTCCTGAGGTAAAGATTGCGGCTCAGGCACCACCACGGGCTCGACCTGCACCTGGGGCATCGCCGGCGCCTGCGGAGCCGCTGGCGCTTCGACCGTCACCTGGCGTTGTTCGTCCTGGCGGGAAAACAGCATCGGCAGAAAAATCACCGCCAGCGCGACCAACACCAGGGCGCCAACCATGCGCTGTTTGTATGCCTTATCCAGCAATGCCATTTGCCGCTTCCTCCGTGGAGCGCCGGGCCAGCCATTCAAGGGCCTCGGCGACACAATAAAATGATCCGAACAACAGGATTTCGTCGTCGTTCGTGGCCTGCGCGCACTGCCCTTCCAGGGCGGCCGCGACGCTGCCGTATGACGTGACCGACGCACCAAGACCTTGCAGCGCGGCGTGCAGATCCGCAACCGGACGCGCCCGAGGCGAATCCAGCGGTGCAACGGCCCAGTGCTGGACACTAGCACTCAATTCGCCGACAACACCACCCAGGTCTTTGTCCGCCAGCAGCCCGAACACCGCCAGACGCTTGCCGACCGGCGGGCGACTGGCCAGGCGACGAGCCAGATACTCCGCCGCATGGGGGTTATGCCCCACATCCAGCAATAGATTCAAGCGCTTGCCTTGCCACTCGAACTCACGGCGATCCAGACGACCGACCACCTTCGTTGCCCGCAGCGCCTCGATAATCTGCGCATCCACCCAAGGCAAGCCGAGCAGCAGGTACGCCTGCAACGCCAGCGCAGCGTTTTCCATCGGCAGATCGAGCAGTGGCAGGTCGCGCAGTTCAACCGCGCGCCCTTGCCCATCGACACCGAGCCACTGCCAGTTGTGATCGGTCACACCGAGGTCAAAATCGCGCCCCCGCAGGAAAAACGGGCAACTGAGCTCGCGCGCCTTGTCCAGCAGAGGTTGTGGAGGATTCAGATCGCCGCAGAGCGCAGGCGCGCCCTGACGGAAAATACCGGCCTTCTCGAAGGCCACGGACTCCCGGGTATCACCCAGGTAATCCGCATGATCGACGCCGATACTGGTGACCAGCGCCATGTCGGCATCCACCACGTTGACCGTGTCCAGACGACCGCCCAGTCCGACTTCCAGCACCACTGCATCGAGCCCGGAGCGCTGGAATAGCCAGAATGCCGCCAGGGTGCCCATTTCGAAGTAGGTCAGGGAAGTGTCGCCGCGCCCGGCCTCTACCGCGGCAAAGGCTTCGCACAGCTCGGTGTCCGTGGCTTCGATGCTATTGACCGTTACCCGCTCGTTGTACCGCAGCAGGTGCGGGGAGTTGTAGACCCCCACTTTCAAGCCCTGGGCCCGCAGCAAGGACGCCACGAACGCACAGGTGGAACCCTTGCCGTTGGTCCCGGTGACCGTGATCACCCGAGGCGCCGGCTTGCCCAATCCCATGCGGGACGCTACCTGCTGCGACCGCTCCAGGCCCATGTCGATGGCCGAAGGGTGCAACTGTTCAAGGTAGGCGAGCCATTCGCCAAGGGTACGTTGGGTCATAGGTTGGCAGGTACCGGTGGAACCACGATCGGCTCGATGGGTGTAGCCACGAACTTCGGCGTCGGCAGGCCCATCATTTGCGCCAGCAGGTTGCCCAGGCGCGGACGCAGTTCCTGACGGTCGATGATCATGTCGATGGCGCCGTGCTCCAGCAGGAACTCGCTGCGCTGGAAGCCTTCCGGCAGTTTTTCACGCACGGTCTGCTCGATCACGCGCGGACCGGCAAAACCGATCAATGCCTTCGGCTCGCCGACAATCACGTCGCCCAGCATCGCCAGACTGGCGGAAACGCCGCCGTAGACCGGATCGGTCAACACGGAGATGAACGGGATGCCTTCTTCGCGAAGACGAGCCAGCACCGCGGAGGTCTTGGCCATCTGCATCAGGGAAATCAGCGCTTCCTGCATCCGCGCACCGCCGGAAGCGGCGAAGCAGATCATCGGGCAACGTTTTTCCAGGGCGTAGTTGGCGGCGCGCACGAAACGCTCGCCGACGATGGCGCCCATCGAACCGCCCATGAAGGAAAACTCGAACGCCGAAACCACCACCGGCATGCCCAGCAAAGTACCGCTCATGGAAACCAGCGCATCTTTTTCGCCGGTCTGCTTTTGTGCAGCGGTCAGGCGGTCCTTGTATTTCTTGCCGTCGCGGAATTTCAGACGGTCAACCGGCTCAAGGTCCGCACCCAGCTCGGCACGGCCTTCAACATCGAGGAAGATGTCGATACGGGCACGGGCGCCGATACGCATGTGATGGTTGCACTTGGGGCAAACGTCCAGGGTCTTTTCCAGCTCCGGACGATACAGCACAGCCTCGCAAGACGGGCATTTGTGCCAAAGACCTTCAGGCACCGAGCTCTTCTTGACCTCGGAACGCATGATCGAAGGGATCAGTTTGTCTACTAACCAGTTGCTCATGCTTTCTTTCTCCAGTACCGGCGGCCCGAACGCTCTGGTTCGCGGCCCCGTGTATGCCCTAGCGCTAAATTCATGTGTGCGAAGAGGGTCGATGGACTGCCACGGTCAGCGCGAAACATGACCTGCGTGCAACCAAAAACCCTCGGATCTGCCTGCTGTGTGCAGTGCATCCGCTTTGTACAGTGCAGTGGACGGCGGCAGTCTGCCAGCCGTCACATCAACAGGTGCTACCGCGTACCGCTTTGATAAATGCCTGGATCTTTGCGTGATCCTTGATGCCCTTGCTCGCCTCTACCCCGCCGCTGACATCCACGGCATAAGGCCGCACGCGCGCAATCGCTTCGGCGACGTTATCCGGCGTCAGACCACCCGCCAGAATGATCGGCTTGCTCAAGCCTTGCGGTATCAATGACCAGTCAAATGCCTCGCCGGTTCCTCCGGGAACGCCTTCGACATAGGTGTCGAGCAGAATTCCGCTGGCACTGGCATAAGCATCGCAGGCCGCGGCGATGTCATCACCCGCCTTGACCCGCAGCGCCTTGATGTACGGGCGGTGCCAGCCTTCGCACTCGGCCACGCTTTCATCGCCGTGAAATTGCAGCAGGTCCAGGGGCACCGCATCGAGCAGCTCGCCCAATTCGCACCGGCTTGCATTGACGAACAAGCCCACGGTGGTCACGAACGGCGGTAGCGCCTTGATGATCGAGCGCGCCTGCTGGAACGTCACCGCACGGGGGCTTTTGGCGTAGAACACGAATCCGATGGCGTCCGCCCCGGCCTCGACGGCTGCCAGCGCATCCTCTATGCGGGTAATCCCACAGATCTTGCTGCGAACGGCTGACATGTCGACACAACTCCAAGACAAATCCGGGAAAGTCCCGGATGGTAACAAAAGCATTCGAGGGCGTCAGCCGCCAAGTTCCGAGAAGCCGGTCAGAAAGTGTGGACCAATGTAACGCTCGGGCAACTCGAACTCGTCACGGTACTCGACCTGCACCAGATACAAACCGAATGGATGCGCGGTCACGCCACCGGTCCGTCGAATCCGGCTCTCCAGCACCTCTTTCATCCACTCCACGGGGCGTTCTCCAGCGCCAATGGTCATCAGCACGCCGGCAATGTTGCGCACCATGTGATGCAGGAACGCGCTGGCGCGAATATCCAGCACGATCATCTTGCCGTGACGGGTGACGCGCAGGTGATGCAACTCCTTGATCGGCGACTTGGCCTGGCACTGACCGGCGCGAAAAGCACTGAAATCATGGGTGCC
This sequence comes from Pseudomonas monachiensis, assembly GCF_047345015.1. NCBI lineage: Bacteria > Pseudomonadati > Pseudomonadota > Gammaproteobacteria > Pseudomonadales > Pseudomonadaceae > Pseudomonas > Pseudomonas monachiensis. Next base: position 2,035,128 of record NZ_CP178857.1, on the reverse strand, counting down.
GAGCAGGTACTGGGCGGCCTCCGCCATGCGTTCGACGTCCAGCGGACGGTGGTTCCAGGTCACTTCTTCGTTCAGGTGCGCCGGGCGAATCTGATCGTTGTAGATCACGTAGCGATAACGCCGGGCAATGGCCTTGAACCGCGCATGGAAGTGCGCCGGCATGACCTTGGCCCAACTGACACTGACATCGTGGGGCAGGTTGATGTTGGCGCCCATGGTCCAGGCCTTCATCGAACGCTCGACCCGGGTGTCAAAATGCACCACCTGCCCGCAGGCATGCACCCCGGCGTCGGTACGCCCGGCGCACATCAGCGAAACGGGTGAGTCGGCGACTTTGGACAAGGCGTTTTCGAGGGTTTCCTGCACGGTAAGCACCCCGGACGCCTGGCGTTGCCAGCCGCGGTAGCGCGAGCCTTTGTATTCGACGCCCAGCGCGATCCGGAAAAAGCCGTCGGCTGCCATTTCGGCGGCCGGGTTATCTATATTTGCCAAGGAGGGACAGCCTGATGATGTACCAAAGGTGGGCATTATAAGGCCGCCGGGCGGGGATGCCAGAGGGATCTCCATTGACTGTTCCGGCGCCTTCGCGGGCAAGCCCGCTCCCACAGGGTTCTGTGGCGTTCACAAAACCTGTGGGGCTTGCCCGCGAAGGCGCCACAGCAAACGACATCAACTCATCGGTCAAACAAAAACGGCAGCCTCAATGGGCTGCCGCTTTTTTTACAACCTGCCGATCACTCAAGCCAGGCGCGAAAGCATTTCCTCGGCTTCACTCTTCTGCTCGGCACTGCCTTCGCTTACTACCTCATTGAGGATGTCGCGAGCACCGTCACTGTCGCCCATGTCGATATAGGCCTGAGCCAGATCGAGCTTGGTAGCGGCTTCGTCAGTGCCCGAGAGGAAGTCGAAGTCATCATCGCTATCCAGTGCGGCATCCGCTTCGGTAAAGGTCGGCTCGCCGATGCTGCTGGACAGGCTCTCAAGCTCGGCGTTGACAACATCCAGCTCTGCCGCGAACGCATCCGGCGTGCCCAGTTCGTCCAGTTCGTCGGCCAGCGACAGATCGAAATTGGCCGGCAATTCCAGGTCATCCAGCGCGACCTCAGGAACAGCCGGGGTTTCGGCAACCGGAAAATCCTTCACACCCTCATCCAGATCCAGCAGGAAATCGTCTTCTGCCAGCATCGCCGGCGACGGTTGCGCACCGAGATCCAGGTCGAGGTCGAAGTCCGACAGATCGTCGAGGTTTTCCTTGATTTCAGTCTGCTGCTGCAACACCGACTCAAAACTCAGATCGTCGTCCAGCGGGAACTCGTCCAGGTCCGCTGGTGCTGCCACCTCAGGCTCCGGTGCAGGCACAGGCGTCACAGGTGTAATCGCGTCCAGATCATCCAGGCTCAGGTCGAAGGCGCTGTCGAGGTCATCTTCGAACGGTGTTGGCTCTGGCTCTGACGCCGGTGCTTGCGGCTCATCAAGCAACAGGTCCTTGACGTATTGCGCGTCCAGCTCCGCAGCAACGGCGGCTGCAGCGATGCCACCGGCAGCCACCAGCACCATGGCCGGGAAGCGGTTTTTGAGCTTTTCAACCTGGGCGAAGTTGTCGCCATTGGCCACCAACTGACGCTCCTGGCCGACGAACGCATCGCGGTCGCCTTGCTGGCCATAGACTTCCATCAGCTTCAGGCGCAAGTCGCTGCGCTTGGGCTCTTGCTTGACACCGTCCTCCAGCAACGCGGCAGCCTGGTTCAGGCGACCGGCATTGATGTGCGACTGAGCCTGGCCCAGCACGTCGCTGGAACGTTCGGCAGCCGGCGCCACCAGTGGCGCGGCGATCGGCGTGGTCATCACCACCGGTGCAACCACCGGCGCGGGCGTGGGAGCTGGCGTCGGAGCAGTCGCCAGCTTCACGCTCGGCGGTGGAACTTCCAGGCCATCGAAGCTACTTTCCGGCAAGTCGAGATCGGCCGAGAACGGCTGTTCTTCGGCCAGGGCACGGGCCATGCGCAGATGTTTTTCGGCTTCTTGCTGGGCTTTGCGGCGACGCGCCAGCAACAGCAGCAGGAGTAGCAGAATCACCGCACCGCCACCGACCAGGCCCAGCAGCACCGGATTGGTCAGCAATTCATTGAATTTCTGATCGTCGGATGCCGCCGGTGCCGCCTCGACAGGCTTCTCGGTCGGCGCCGGAGTTGCCTCGGGCGCAGGCGCAACCGGTGCAGTTTCAGCCGGAGCAGGTGCCGTGGCCGGGTTGGCAGCCAGCTCGGCCGACATTGCCGGCGCGGTCGCAGCCGCTGGTGCAGTCGCAGCACCCTCGGTTTGCAACTTGGCCAATTGATTGTTCTTCAGCTCGATCAAGCGTTGCAGCTTGTCCACCTGGCTTTGCAGGTCGGCCATGCGGCTTTTCAGTTCGGCGTTATCACGACGACTGGTGTCGAGGCTTTCCTGGGTCACCGCCAGCTTGTTGCTGAGGGCCTTGGCATCTCCCGCCACCCCTTTACCAGGGTTCTTGCCGGATTCTGCAGACACCAGGCTCAGCTTGTCGGTGGCCGACTGCGCCGGAGCACCCTCGGTGCGAGCGCGATTGGTAGCGTCGAGCTGTTGCTGCCCTGCCCCGGGTTTCGCCACATAGCGGCGGCCCTGGCGCCAGGCCTTGTTCTGCGCGGCCACTTCAGCAATGGCCTTGGCTTGCGGCAGGCCCGTGCTCTGCGCCTGGTCCGGCATGCGCAGCACCTGGCCGGTTTTCAGGCGGTTGATGTTGCCGTCGATAAAGGCATCCGGGTTCAACGCCTGGATGGCCAGCATGGTTTGCTGGATCGAACCGCCATTACGCGCCTTCGCGGCGATTTCCCACAGGGTATCGCGCGGCGTGGTGGTGTATTGCGACGGCTTGGTCGCACCGGTGACGGGCGCAGCAACCGTTGACGTCGGCTGCGCAGCCGCTTCAGCGGTTTGCGGCGAGAACTTGGACGGATCGAGCAGCACACTGTAGTCGCGCAGCAAACGGCCGTTCGGCCACATGACCTGAACCAGGAACTTCACCATGGGTTCGGACAGAGGCTTGCTGGAGGTCACGCGCAGGATGCTTTTGCCGCTGGCGTTGAGCACCGGGGTGAAGGTCAAGTCGTTGAGAAATGCCTGGCGGTCGACACCGGCCTTGGCGAAATCCTCTGGTGAAGCCAGGCTCGGCACCACTTCGGCAGCGGTGAGATCCTTGACATCGAGCAGCTCGATTTCTGCCACCAACGGCTGGTTGAGCGTCGATTTCAGGGTCAACTCCCCGAGCCCGAGGGCATGCGCCATACCGGAGGACAGCGCCGAGGCGGCCGCTATTGCTAACACCAGTTTGCGAACTTGAACCATTAGCTCATCCTTAGTTTGAACATTCCTCGGCCAGCGAGAAGGTATTGATAGTCGCTGCCGTAAGGCATTGCGCGCAACGGCGAGGGTCGTCGCGCGCGATCATTTCATTGATGCCCGGCAAAGCCCCGCAGAGTGGCTCTGCCTTCAGTACTCCGGCAAGCATAGGCTCGCGAGGAATCATTCGACAAATTGTTGCAAAGTATCTTTTACAGCAGGTCTTTAATCAACAACTCGGCCAGTTGCACAGCGTTGAGCGCCGCGCCTTTGCGTACGTTATCTGACGTCAGCCACAGATTAAGTTCCGACGTGTCGTCAATACCATGACGAACCCGACCAACGTAGACCACATCCTGCCCTACTGCATCGCCCACCGGGGTCGGGTAATCACCGGCTTCCACCAGCTCGATGCCGGGCGCATCTTCCAGGGCCGCATTGACTTTCCCCAGGTCGATTTCACTCGCGGACTGCAGGGTCACGCTATAGCTATCGCCAAAAAACACCGGGGCTTGAATGCAAGTGACGGAAATCTTCAATGAAGGCCGCGCCATGACCTGACGCAGCTCACGTACCAGGCGTTTTTCCAGCAACGTATGACCTTGCTCATCCGGCTTGCCGACCTGGGCCAACAGGTTGAAGGCCATCTGCCGATCAAAGAATTTCGGCTCCAGCGGCCGCACATTCAGCAGTTCAGCGGTCTGCCGGGCGAGCTCGCTCACGGCTTCACGGCCCTGGGCCGATACCGCAAGGCTCGCGGTCAGGCTGATGCGCTGCAAATCGAGCAAATCCATCAGTGGCGCGAGCACCACTGCCAGCGTGGTGGCCGACGGGCTTGGGCTGCTGACCTGAAAGGGCTTTTTCAAACCGGCCAACACCTGGGCGTTGGCCTCTGGCACGACCTGCGGCGCCTTTTCGGCCGGCAAGGCACCGGAGAGATCGATCACCGAGCAACCGGCATCGCTGGCGCGGGAAGCGAAACTCAACGAAACCGCCGGGCCGGCGGCAAAGAATGCTAATTGCACCTTGCTGAAGTCGAACTCATCGACTTCCCGTACCCGCACGTTCTTGCCGCGAAACGGTACCGAACTGCCGGCCGATTCGCTGCTGGCCAACAGGTGCAGGGTGCCGATCGGGAAATCGCGCTCTTCGAGAATCTGCACGAGTGTTTCGCCGACAGTACCGGTGGCGCCGATCACGGCAATATCAATGGTCTGGCTCATGGGTTTTACCTCTGGCGAAACGGGGGGAGCGGCACTTTACCGGGTGGTTGGCGGTTCGGCAATTTAGAACAAAAGATCGCAGCCTTCGGCAGCTCCTACAAAGGAATGCGAGCACCTGTAGGAGCTGCCGAAGGCTGCGATCTTTTAACGGCCAATAAAAAAACCCGCACCTCTTTCAAGGCGCGGGTTCTTTCATTGCATCAAACGATCAACGCTCGAGCAGGATCCGCAGCATGCGGCGCAGCGGTTCGGCCGCGCCCCACAGCAACTGGTCGCCGACGGTGAACGCGCCGACAAATTGCGAACCCATGTTCAGCTTGCGCAGACGGCCAACCGGGATGTTCAGGGTGCCGGTGACCTTGTTCGGGCTCAGCTCCTGAATGCTGGTTTCGCGGCTGTTCGGCACCAGCTTGACCCAAGGGTTGTGCTGGCTGATCAGTCCTTCGATATCAGCGATCGGTACGTCTTTGTTCAACTTGATGGTCAGCGCCTGGCTGTGGCAGCGCATGGCGCCGATGCGCACGCAGATGCCATCGACCGGGATCGGGCTCTTGAAGCGACCGAGGATCTTGTTGGTCTCGGCCTGGGCCTTCCACTCTTCGCGGCTCTGACCGTTCGGCAGTTCCTTGTCGATCCATGGGATCAGGCTGCCGGCCAGCGGTACACCGAAGTTTTCAGTCGGGTACGCGTCACTGCGCATGGCTTCAGCCACACGACGGTCGATGTCGAGGATCGCGCTGGCCGGATCGGCCAGTTGATCGGCAACAGCGGCGTGGGTCGCGCCCATTTGCTTGATCAGTTCACGCATGTTCTGCGCGCCGGCACCGGATGCCGCCTGATAGGTCATGGCGCTCATCCACTCCACCAGGCCAGCCTCGAACAGGCCACCAAGGCCCATCAGCATCAGGCTGACGGTGCAGTTGCCGCCGATGTAGTTCTTGGTGCCCGCATCCAGCTGCTGGTCGATGACCTTGCGGTTCACCGGATCCAGAACGATCACCGCGTCATCCTGCATGCGCAGGCTGGAAGCGGCATCGATCCAGTAACCCTGCCAGCCGGCTTCACGCAGCTTGGGGAAGACTTCGCTGGTGTAGTCGCCACCCTGGCAGGTCAGAATCACGTCGAGGGTTTTCAGCTCTTCAATGCTGTAAGCGTCCTTGAGCGGAGCAATGTCCTTGCCCACGGACGGGCCTTGGCCACCGACATTGGAAGTGGTGAAAAACACCGGCTCGATAAGATCGAAATCCTGCTCTTCCAGCATCCGCTGCATGAGCACGGAACCGACCATGCCGCGCCAACCGATCAGACCTACACGTTTCATCGCAACTACACCTTCTTGAAATGTGGACCGCTACCTTGTCTTGAATTTGGCAGCGGGCCCGAGAGATTACAGATTCCGCAGCGCGGCGACTACTGCGTCACCCATTTCCTGCGTACCGACTTTAGTGCAACCGGCCGACCAGATGTCACCGGTGCGCAAGCCCTGATCCAGCACCAGGCTGACGGCTTTCTCGATGGCATCGGCCGCGGCCTGCTGGTTGAAGCTGTAACGCAACATCATCGACACCGACAAAATGGTCGCCAACGGGTTGGCAATGCCCTTGCCCGCGATGTCCGGCGCCGAACCGTGGCACGGCTCGTACATGCCCTTGTTGTTGGTGTCCAGGGACGCCGACGGCAGCATGCCGATGGAACCGGTGAGCATCGAGGCCTGGTCGGACAGGATGTCGCCAAACATGTTGTCGGTGACGATCACGTCGAACTGCTTCGGTGCGCGCACCAGCTGCATCGCGGCGTTGTCGACGTACATGTGGCTCAGTTCGACTTCAGGATAATCCTTGGCCACTTGTTCGACCACTTCACGCCACAGTTGGCTGGAGGCCAGTACGTTGGCCTTGTCCACCGAGCACAGCTTCTTGCCACGGACCATGGCCATGTCGAAACCGACACGGGCGATGCGGCGGATTTCGCTTTCGCTGTACGGCAGGGTGTCATAGGACTGACGCTCGCCGTTTTCCAGGGTACGGGTACCGCGTGGCGCACCGAAGTAGATGCCGCCGGTCAATTCGCGAACGATCAGGATGTCCAGCCCGGAAACGATTTCCGGCTTCAGGCTGGAAGCCTCGGCCAGTTGCGGGTACAGGATCGCCGGACGCAGGTTGCCGAACAGGCCCAGTTGCGCACGGATCTTCAGCAGGCCGCGCTCAGGGCGGATGTCACGCTCGATCGCATCCCATTTCGGACCGCCAACGGCGCCCAGCAATACGGCGTCAGCCGCGCGGGCACGTTCCAGGGTTTCGTCGGCCAAGGGCACGCCATGCTTGTCGATGGCTGCGCCGCCGATCACGTCATGACTGAGCTCGAAACCCAGGGCGAACTTGTCGCTGGCCAATTCCAGCACCTTGACCGCTTCGGCCATGATTTCCGGGCCAATACCGTCACCTGGGAGAATCAGAATCTGCTTGCTCATGCTTTCCTCATGTCATCAGTCGGTGCGCCCATGGACGCACCCGGAAAAATTCTATCGTTCAGCCATCAGCACCAGTACATCGGTACTGAACGAACCATCGGCCTCAATCTCGAAATATTCGCGCACTTCATTGCCCATCGACTGCTGCAACTCGCGGATCGCCGCGCGCATCACTTCAGGCGTGCGCATGCGCTCGACCCAGCTGTTGTACTCCAGGCGCAGGCGCTGACGAGTGGTACTGCGGGTGTGCAGCCCCGCCTCGCTGACCTGACGCAACCACTCGCCGGCGGAATAATCGCGCACATGACTGGTGTCGCGCAGCACTTCGACGCTTTGCAGGTAAGTGTCGAACAGTGGGCTACCCGGTGACAACACGTCGACGAACGCCGCCACGCCGCCCGACTTCAGGACTCGACGCACCTCACGCAGGGCCACGCCCAGATCACTCCAATGGTGCGCCGAATAGCGGCTGAAGACGAAATCGAATTCGCCATCGGCAAACGGCAGGCGCTCAGCGGCACCATTGACCGTGGTCACGTTGCTCAAGCCACGGTCGACAGCGGCAGCGGTCACCACATCGAGCATCTGCCGGGACAGGTCGTAGGCCACTACCTCTTTCACCAGCGAAGCCACGTGAAAACTCACATGACCAGCGCCGCAGCCCAGGTCCAGAACCCGCGCCTCGCCCTGCCCGGCCAGTTCGGCCTGTAGCAGCGCGAATTCAGTGCCTTGAGCGTGTACGGCGCTGCTCAGGTAGGCCGAAGCCTGTTCACCGAATTGCTTTTGGACTACCTGGGTGTGCTGGGCGTTGCTGGTCATGGGGACTTCCTTTTGGGGGTGAGTCTTGGGGTGTCTGTTCTGGCCTCATCGCGAGCAAGCTCGCTCCCACAGGTTTTGTGAACGCCGCAATCCAGTGTGGGAGCGAGCTTGCTCGCGATGGCGTCATTACGCCTTACGCAAAATCAAGCGTCGCGAAACAACCAAGGCTGGCTCGCACGATGCCTGGCTTCAAACGTCGCAATCGCATCGCCGTCCTGCAAGGTCAGGCCGATATCGTCCAGGCCGTTGAGCAGGCAGTGTTTGCGGAACGCATCGATTTCGAAGCTCAACACCTTGCCGTCAGGGCGGGTCACGGTCTGGGCTTGCAGGTCGACCTGCAACTGGTAGCCCGGATTGGCCTCGACCTGCTGGAACAGTTCATCGACTTCGGCATCGCTCAAGATGATCGGCAGCAAGCCGTTCTTGAAGCTGTTGTTGAAGAAGATGTCGGCATAGCTCGGCGCGATGATGCTGCGGAAACCGTACTCTTCCAGCGCCCACGGCGCGTGCTCGCGGCTGGAGCCGCAACCGAAGTTCTCACGGGCCAGCAACACGCTGGCGCCCTGGTAACGTTCGGCGTTGAGGACGAAGTCCTTGTTCAGCGGACGCTTGGAGTTGTCCTGGTAAGGCTGGCCCACATCCAGGTAGCGCCATTCATCGAACAGGTTCGGGCCGAAGCCCGTGCGCTTGATCGACTTCAAGAACTGCTTCGGGATGATCTGGTCGGTGTCGACGTTGGCACGATCCAAAGGCGCGACAAGACCAGTGTGCTGGGTAAAAGCTTTCATGCTGCGCTCCTTTAGATCAATTCACGGACGTCGATGAAACGACCGTTCACAGCGGCGGCCGCGGCCATGGCCGGGCTGACGAGGTGGGTACGACCACCGGCGCCCTGACGGCCTTCGAAGTTACGGTTGGAGGTCGAGGCGCAATGCTCGCCGGACTCCAAACGGTCCGGGTTCATCGCCAGGCACATCGAGCAACCCGGCTCGCGCCATTCGAAACCGGCTTCGAGGAAAATCTTGTCCAGGCCTTCCGACTCCGCCTGGGCTTTGACCAGACCCGAGCCCGGCACGACGATGGCCTGCTTGATGGTCGAGGCCACTTTGCGGCCCTTGGCGATCACCGCCGCGGCACGCAGGTCTTCGATCCGCGAGTTGGTGCACGAACCGATGAACACGCGGTCGAGCTGAATGTCGGTGATCGCCTGGTTGGCGGTCAAACCCATGTACTTCAAGGCGCGCTCGATGGAACCGCGCTTGACCAGGTCCATTTCCTTCGCAGGATCCGGCACGTTCTGGTCCACCGCCAACACCATCTCAGGCGAAGTGCCCCAGCTGACTTGCGGCTTGATCTGGGTCGCATCGAGCTCAACGACGGTGTCGAACACCGCATCGGCATCGGACACCAAGTCTTTCCAGGCTTCAACGGCCAGTTCCCATTCCGCGCCTTTCGGAGCAAATGGACGGCCCTTGACGTAAGCCACGGTCTTTTCGTCCGCAGCCACCAGGCCTACGCGAGCGCCGGCTTCGATGGACATGTTGCAGATGGTCATGCGGCCTTCAACGGACAGGTCGCGAATCGCGCTGCCGGCGAATTCGATGGCGTGGCCGTTACCGCCGGCGGTGCCGATCTTGCCGATCACGGCGAGCACGATGTCCTTGGCGGTCACGCCGAACGGCAATTGGCCTTCGACCACTACCCGCATGTTCTTCATTTTCTTGGCGACCAGGCACTGGGTGGCGAGCACATGCTCGACCTCGGAGGTGCCGATACCGTGAGCCAGGGCGCCGAACGCGCCGTGGGTCGAGGTGTGGGAGTCGCCGCAGACCACGGTCATGCCCGGCAAGGTCGCGCCCTGCTCCGGGCCGATGACGTGGACGATGCCCTGGCGAACGTCGTTCATCTTGAACTCGACGATGCCGTATTCATCGCAGTTGTCGTCGAGGGTCTGGACTTGCAGGCGCGAGACCTGGTCAACGATGGCGTCGATGCCGCCCTTGCGCTCCGGCGTGGTCGGTACGTTGTGGTCCGGGGTCGCGATGTTGGCATCGATGCGCCATGGCTTGCGCCCGGCCAGACGCAGGCCTTCGAAGGCTTGCGGCGAGGTCACTTCGTGGATGATGTGACGATCGATGTAGATCAGCGCGGAGCCATCGTCGCGCTGCTTGACCAAATGCGAATCCCAGAGCTTGTCGTAGAGCGTTTTGCCGGCCATCAGACGGTTCCTCATCAGCTTGTTTCTATGCCCCGGGTCTTGAAGTGCTCAATAACCCTTTGGCTTGTGAGGCTGATCCTATGGGGTTACATTAAATAACTCAAATTCATATTTTTTATGCTTTGGATAACCAAGTGGAATACAACCATGGACCTGGCCAACCTCAATGCTTTTATTGCCATCGCCGAGACCGGAAGCTTCTCCGGCGCCGGCGAACGACTGCACCTGACCCAGCCTGCGATCAGCAAACGCATCGCCGGGCTGGAGCAGCAATTGAAGGTGCGCCTGTTCGATCGTTTGGGGCGTGAAGTGAGCCTGACCGAGGCCGGGCGCGCCCTGCTGCCGCGGGCCTACCAGATTCTCAATGTTCTCGATGATACGCGCCGTGCCCTGACCAACCTCACGGGCGAAGTGACCGGCCGTCTGACCCTGGCCACCAGTCACCACATCGGCCTGCACCGTTTGCCGCCCTTATTAAGGGAGTTCACCCGACGCTACCCACAGGTGGCGCTGGATATTCAGTTCCTCGATTCGGAAGTGGCCTACGAGGAAATTCTCCATGGCCGCGCCGAACTGGCGGTCATTACCCTGGCACCGGAACCCCATGCACTGGTCCAGGCCACCCCGGTGTGGGACGACCCGCTGGATTTCGTGGTTGCCCCGGAGCATTCGTTGCTCAATAACGGCAAGGTCAGCCTGGCGGACATCGCCCGACACCCGGCGGTCTTCCCCGGCGGCAACACCTTCACCCACCACATTGTGCAGCGGCTGTTTGAAGCCCAGGGCCTGACGCCCAACATCGCCATGAGTACCAATTACCTGGAAACCATCAAGATGATGGTCTCGATCGGCCTGGCCTGGAGCGTTTTGCCGCGCACCATGCTCGATGAGCAGGTGGCGCGCATACCTTTGCCGGGCATACAACTCACTCGCCAGCTAGGCTATATCCTGCACACGGAAAGGACACTGTCGAACGCCGCGCGGGCCTTCATGGCGCTGCTGGATGCTCAACTCGATCCGCCAGGGACTCAAGGCTAAGTTGTGCTACTCCTATAGAGCCGCGAATTCCCGTGCCAAACGCCCATTCAGCCTAAGGCTTGCCAATGCCCAAATCTGTTGATCGTATTCCGCCTATGCCGCGTATACAGGCACTTGACCCGAAAAACTCCGAACAGAGCTGGGAAAGTGCCTCGCAACTGTTGGCCGCGCTCAACGGCGCGCGCCTGGGTGCCTGGTATTGGGATATCGAGCGCGGGCAGATCAGCTGGTCCCGGGGTACGCAGGCGTTGTTTGGCTTCGACCCCCGCAAACCGTTGCCAGCGGATCTGGAATACCTCGACCTGCTGCCCCCGGAAGATCGCGCGAAAACCGTTCGCGCGTTCCACGCGGTCATCGCTGGCGCGCCGCTGGAGCAAATGATGCACCACCGCATCCGCTGGCCCGATGGCAGCCTGCACTGGCTGGAAATCAGCGGCAGCCTCTTGCCCGACAAGCACGGCCGGCCACGGATGATCGGTGTGATCCGCGAGATTACCCACCAGCGCCAGCGCGAACAGGCGTTGAGCAGCTCGGAAAAACGCTTCGCCACCCTGTTCCACCTGTGCCCGAACATGGTCCTGCTGACCCGCCAGGAAGACGGCCTGATCACCGAAGCCAACCAGTATTTCGAAAGCCTGTTCGGCTGGCCGGTACAGAATGCAATCGGCCGCACCACCCTGGAGCTGGGCCTGTGGGTACACCCCGAGCAACGGGACGAACTGGTCAAGGCCACCAAAGCCAAAGGCGACCTGGTCAGCATGGAAGTGCAGTTTCGCGCCAGCAATGGCCAGATCCACGACGGCATCCTCAGTGCGCAAAAGGTCGAGCTCGAAGGCCAGCCCTATCTACTGAGCACTTTCCTTGACACCACCGAACGCAAAGTCGCCGAACAAGCCCTCAAGGACAGCCAGGAACGCCTCGACCTGGCCCTGGACTCGGCGCAACTGGGCACCTGGGACTGGCACATTCCCAGCGGCATGCTCTACGGATCGGCACGGGCCGCCCAACTGCACGGTCTGGACGCCAAACCTTTCCACGAGTCCTTCGACGAGTTCTTCGAAGGCGTGCCCGGCGAAGAACGCGACACCATGCGCGACGCTTACCGTAGCCTGCGTGAAGGCCCGGCCGGCAACTATCAATTGACCTACCGCGTGCAATTGCCCGACGGCAGTTCGCGCTACCTGGAAAGCCGTGCCCGCCTCTACCGTGATGACAGCGGCGTGCCGGTGCGCATGGCCGGCACATTGCTCGACATCACCGACCAAGTGGAGCGTGAACAACGGCTGGTGGCCTCCGAAGAAAAATTCGCCACGCTGTTCCAGGTCAGCCCCGATCCGATCTGCGTCACCCGCCAGGACTCCGGCCAGTTCATTGAGATCAACTCCAGCTTCACCCAGACCTTCGGCTGGAGCACCGCCGATGTGATCGGCCGCAGCGCCGACGAAATCGGCCTGTGGGACGCTTCGGCGAAAAGCCTGCGACGGATCGAACAAGTGATCCGCGAACAAGGCCTGAACAACGTGGCCATTCTGGTCCAGCACAAGGACGGACAGGCCCTGACTTGCGTGATTTCCAGCCGCCAGATCAGCGTCGGCGACCAGCCCTGCATCGTCACCACGCTGCGCGACATCACCCAGCAACAGCGCTCGGAAGCGGCGCTCAAGGCCAGTGAAGAGAAATTCGCCAAGGCCTTCCACTCCAGCCCCGACGCCATCACCATCACCGAGCGCGACACCGGGCGCTATCTGGAGGTCAACGACGGCTTCTGCCGCCTGACCGGCTACCGCGCCGAGGAAGTGGTGGGCCGCACGGTGTATCAGGTCGGGATCTGGGCCGAAGAAAAACAACGCTCGGCGCTACTGGCCGAATTGCAGATCAAGGGCCGGGTTCATCACCAGGAAATGCTCGGGCGCAACAAGCGCGGCGAACTGCTCACCGTCGAAGTCTCGGTGGAACCGATCACCCTCAACGAAACCGCCTGCCTGCTGCTGACCGCGCGTGACGTCAGCCTGTTGAAAAACGCCGAAGCGCAGATCCGCCACCTGGCCTACCACGACCCACTGACCAACCTGCCCAACCGCGCCTTGCTGATGGACCGCCTGAGCCAGCAGATCGCCCTGCTCAAACGCCATAACCTGCGCGGCGCACTGATGTTCCTCGACCTCGACCATTTCAAGCACATCAACGACTCCCTCGGGCACCCGGTGGGCGATACGGTGCTGAAAATCATCACCGCGCGCCTGGAGGCCAGCGTGCGCATGGAGGACACCGTTGCGCGCCTGGGCGGTGACGAATTCGTGGTCCTGCTCAGCGGCCTCGAAGGCTCGCGCAGCGAGGTCAGCGATCAGGTTCGCGAAGTGGCCGACACCATCCGCGAGCTGCTGTCCGAGCCGATGTTCCTCGACGGCCAGCGCCTGCAAGTGACGCCCAGCATCGGCATTGCCCTGATCCCCGATCACGGCTCGACTCCGACCGACCTGCTCAAGCGCGCCGACATCGCGCTCTATCGCGCCAAGGACTCGGGGCGCAATACCGCGCAGATGTACCACAACACCATGCAGAAGGCCGCGAGCGAACGCCTGCGCATGGAAACCGACCTGCGCCTGGCGCTTTCCCGGGGCGAGTTTCGCGTGCATTACCAACCCCAGGTCGACGCCCGGGGCGACCGCATCGTCGGTGCCGAGGCGCTGGTGCGCTGGAGTCATCCAGAGCTCGGCGCGCAGTCACCCAACGAGTTCATCAAGGTGCTGGAAGACAGCGGGCTGATTCTGGAAGTCGGCAACTGGATCCTCGACGAAGCCTGCCAGGCCTTCAAGCAATTGATCGACAACGGTCTGGTGAATCCGTACAAATTCAGCCTGTGCGTGAACATCAGCCCGCGCCAGTTCCGCCAGAACGACTTCGTTGAACGAATTGAACAAAGCCTGGCCAGCTACGGCCTGCCCTGCTCCCTGTTGAAGCTGGAAATCACCGAAGGCATCGTGATCCAGAACCTGGAAGACACCATCAACAAAATGCGTCGCCTGAAAAAACTCGGCGTGAGCTTCGCCATGGACGACTTCGGCACCGGCTACTCCTCACTGACCTACCTCAAGCGCTTGCCGGTCGATACCCTTAAAATCGACAAGTCGTTTATCCGCGACGCCACCAGCGACCCGAACGACGCCGAGATCATCCGCGCCATCGTCGCCATGGCCCGCAGCCTGGATTTGAAGGTAATTGCCGAAGGGGTGGAAACAGCGGAGCAGCTTGAGTTCCTGCAGGGGCTGGAGTGCCATTTCTATCAGGGGTACTTGCACAGCCAGCCGTTGCCGGTGGAGGAGTTTCAAAAACTGCTGAAGTGACGTGCACAAAAAAGGGCGCCAATGGCGCCCTTCTTCTTGCTCTGACTCAGTGTTGCAGAGCCTTCTTCTGCGTGCCGTTGATCGGGATGCGCTTGGCTTTCGCCTCTTCCGGAATCACCCGCAGCAGGTCGATGCTCAACAGACCGTTGCTCAGGCCGGCAGCCTTGATCTCGATGTGGTCCGCCAGACGGAATGACAGTTTGAAGGCACGTTGCGCAATGCCCTGATACAGATAAGTGACGTCTTCATTCGCGTCGCGTTTACCGCCACTGATGGTCAGCACACCCTTCTCGACTTCGAGTTCCAGATCTTCTTCCTGGAAACCGGCTGCGGCAATGACGATGCGGTATTGATCGTCGCCATGTTTCTCCACGTTATAGGGTGGATAGCTGCTGCCTGGTTCGTTGCGCAGGGCGGTCTCGAACAGGTCGTTGAAACGGTCGAAACCTACCGAGGAACGGAACAGTGGGGCCAGGGATAATGTAGTAGCCATGATGCAAATCTCCTGAAAACAATCAGCAAGGTTTTTTGTCTCCGCGACCCGAATTCGGCATCGCGTAATCCTTAGATAGGGATCGCCGATTGCATTTCAAGAGATTATTTTCTGCTTTTTTTGTAAAAAGTTTCAGGCCGCCTCTGCCACTGGCAGCCCCAGCAAACGCGAGACGTTATCCAGCTCGGTCTCACGACGCAGCACGGTGAACAGTTCCACCGCCTCGGGATAATTGCGGGTCAGCATCGCCAGCCATTGCTTCAGGCGACCCGGCGACTGGCGTGGCGTCATCTGCGCCTTGGCTTGCAGCCAGAAGTCCTGGATCAGCGGCAGCAGCTCGGCCCAGGTCATCTCGACCACCTCCTCACCGGCCCGCGCCGCGGCGATCTGCCGGGCGAGATCCGGACGCGAAACCAGGCCGCGACCGAGCATGATGTCTTCCACGCCGCTGATCTCGCGGCAGCGCCGCCAGTCTTCGACGCTCCAGATATCGCCATTGGCGAACACCGGCACCTTGACCACGTCCTGCACCCGCGGAATCCATTCCCAGTGCGCTGGCGGCTTGTAGCCGTCGACCTTGGTCCGCGCATGCACCACGATGTGTTCGGCGCCGCCTTCGGCCAGGGCCGTGGCACACACCAGCGAACCGTCCGGGCTGTCGAAGCCCAGGCGCATCTTGGCGGTGACTGGAATGTGCGCGGGGACGGCACGACGGACGTGCTCGACGATCTGGTTGAGCAGTTCGGGTTCCTTGAGCAATACCGCGCCACCACGGGATTTGTTGACCGTCTTGGCCGGGCAACCGAAGTTCAGGTCGATCACTTCGGAACCCAGCTCGCAGGCCAGCGCGGCATTTTCCGCCAGGCACACGGGGTCGGAACCGAGCAGTTGCACACGCAGCGGCACACCGGAGGCCGTCCGGGCACCGTTGAGCAACTCCGGGCCGAACTTGTGGAAATAGGCAGGTGTGAGCAACTGGTCGTTGACCCGAATGAACTCGGTCACGCACCAGTCAATACCACCCACGCGGGTCAGCACATCGCGCAGGATGTCGTCGACCAACCCCTCCATGGGCGCCAAAGCAATTTGCATGAAAAACACACTCGAGGAAAAACGTGCGGCAGTTTACTGGGTTCAGAGAAAATCTGCAGAACATCGCAGATCCATTGTGGGAGCGGGCAAGTCGGACCGCCGCACCGCCGCTCCCACAGAAAGTCAGGGTTGTACCAACTCCTGCGCCCGGATCGCCGGGCCATAGCCCTCGATGAATTCAGTCGGCATGCGCTTGGGCTTGCCGGTGGACAGTTCGATGCAGACAAACGTGGTCTGCGCGCGCAATAACGTGGTGTTGTCGCTGGGGCGGATCAACTGGAAGTGCCGGGTCATTTTCAGGCGCTGATCCCAATCGACGATCCAGGTCGCCAATTGCAACTCATCGTCCTCATAGGCTGCCGCCAGGTAATCGATCTCGTGTCGCACCACCGCCATGGCCCGGTCCAGCCGCCGATATTCGACCAGGTCCAGGCCAAGGCGCTGGGAGTGGCGCCAGGCACAGCGTTCGAGCCAGGTCACGTAGACCGCGTTGTTCGCATGCCCCAACCCGTCAATGTCCTCGGCGCTCACTTGCAGATCAATGATGAACGGCGTTTCCCGATCCCAGCCCATGCCCGACTCCCCGGTCAGATAATTTCGACCGGAGCAGTGTAACGGAAGCTCAGGCGGATTGGCGCGATTGCAGACTGCGCCCGGCCAGCAGTGATAACACGCCATCAATCACCTGCGGGTCAGCCAACACTCGCTGATGACCACCGTCCTTCAAACGCAACAAGCGACTGTCGAACCAGGCTTCGTGAATCAGCTGGGATTCCTTCACCAGGACGAAGTTGTCGTCTTCGGCGTGGACAATCAGGCCAGGCATGTCGAGTTGATAGTGCGCGACATCCAGCATCGCGGCTCGCATGCCAACGTCTTGCTCGACCTGGCGAATGAACGCCGAGCGGGCCTTCGGTGGCAGCCCGACATAGCGGGCAAAGCCACGCAACACGCCGAGAATCCGCGCCGGAGCGGCAATGGTGACCAGGGTTTCGGTGCGCAAGCCCAACTGGACCGCGAGCATCGCACTGGCGCCGCCCATGGAGTGGCCGATGACCGCTTGCAGGGGGGGCAGTTCGGCGGCCGCTTCAAGCATGGCGCGGGCGAACAGCACCACATTCGCTTCGCTGCCCGGCGAGCGACCGTGGGCCGGACCATCGAGAGCCACGACCGAGTAACCGGCATCGACCAGCGCGGTGATGAGGCTGGCAAACTGCGTGGGCCGCCCTTCCCAACCATGCATCAGCAAGACTGCCGGGCCCTGGCCCCAGCGCAAGGCCGAGAGACCGAAACGCAGGGTGATTCGCTCGGACCTGGCCAACAGTGGCAGCTCCCAGTCACGCAGCGGCAGATCCCGTGGCGTCATGAACGCCTGTCGCATTTTGCTTGCGACCAGTTTCGGGGCAAACCAGCCCAAGGTGCCATTAACGCCACGAACCCACTTTAACGCGCTCATCGCATTCTCCTCAGGCCGCAGCCTTCAGGTCAGCGCACTGCCGATTTGGCGGCGCGCAGTAATCGATCGGACAACTCTCCCGGCCCCAGCGCTCGCGCCAGAGCCAGCCCACCCACCATCAAGGCCATGTCGGCCAGGGCTTTTTCGGTTTCTTCGGGGCTGGCCGCCAACTGCGCGACCATCAGCTCCACATGCTCATTGAGCGCAACACGAAACGCTTCCGGCAACCGCCCCAGTTCGCCGACCGATGCCGGGATCGGACAGGCCGATTCGGAGGAATCACGGTGCTTGCGCGACAAATAAAACGCCGCCACCAGCGCCCGGCGCTCTTCACCCGTCAACTCCGAGTCCATGTCGGCAATCAGGTCACGGCGGTGACCGAGCAATTGCCTGAACGCCTCGAGCATCATCGCGTCCTTGCTTTCGAAGTGGGCGTAGAAGCCGCCGACCGTCAGGCCCGCCGCGCCCATCACTTCGCCCACGCTTGGCTCGGCCGGGCCGCGCTGAATCAGCGCTGCGCTGGCAGCCTTGAGGATGCGCTCGCGGGTTTGAGCTTTTTTATCGTTCATCGTTGCCTCCGAATATTACGATTGAAATATTATTCTCATAATAAATTTTAGCAAGTCATGGGTGTGACCGCTGGTCTGAAGAACAGTTTTTTTGGGAAAAGGAGGAATTTGGCCAAACGCCAGACAAACAAAAGGGCCATTCAATAATTGAATGACCCTTATAAAATCCCGCAGAGCGGGTAATCGTGGCGTCCCCTAGGGGACTCGAACCCCTGTTACCGCCGTGAAAGGGCGGTGTCCTAGGCCACTAGACGAAGGGGACACAAACCCTTCTATACAACTGATCAGTGCTGAGTGCTGATCGATTCAAGGCCGGTGTGGCCAGACCTTGAACTGTAAAATTGGTGGAGCTAAGCGGGATCGAACCGCTGACCTCCTGCATGCCATGCAGGCGCTCTCCCAGCTGAGCTATAGCCCCGGATTTTTCGCCTCGCGGCGGAGCGACATCTTGCAACATCGCTTCTGTAAAACTGGCGTCCCCTAGGGGACTCGAACCCCTGTTACCGCCGTGAAAGGGCGGTGTCCTAGGCCACTAGACGAAGGGGACGCAAACCCTTCTATACAACTGATCAACGCTGAGTGTTGATCGCTTCAAGGCCGGTGTGGCCAGGCCTCGAAGTGTAAATTGGTGGAGCTAGACGGGATCGAACCGTCGACCTCTTGCATGCCATGCAAGCGCTCTCCCAGCTGAGCTATAGCCCCTCATCGTTGATGTCATCGCTGAGGACGGGGCGAATCTTAAGGGCGTATCGAAAGCCTGTCAAACTTATTTTTCAAAAAATTTAAAATTTTTTGCCGACATAACAACCACTTACCGCCCTCCCCCCGGAAATCCGGGGTTTGGGGAAAGAGCGCAGGCCCGTAGGAGCTGGCGAAGCCTGCGATCTTTTCGGAGCAACCAGAAAGCAAGATCAAAAGATCGCAGCCTTCGGCAGCTCCTGCACAAGGTCAAATGCGCTTAGGCGATGGCGCCCAGCAGTTTTTCCCATTCCTTGTTTTCTTTCTTCGACACGCCGCCCAGCAGGTCAATGGCCTGGCGCAGACGGAAACGGGTCAGGTCCGGCCCGAGGATTTCCATCGCATCGAGCACCGACACAGAGCTGGCCTGGCCGGTGATCGCAGCGAACATCAGCGGCATGGCATCACGCAGCTTCAGCTCCAGGGACTCGACCACCGCCTGAATGGTCGCGGTGATGCTGTCCTTCTCCCACTGACGCAGGCTTTCGAGCTTCCACAGGATCAACTGCATCAACTGACGAACCTGATCGCCCGACAGTTTCTTGGATTCGAACAGCTTGGCATCGGGGTTCACGCCACCGGCAAAGAAGAACCCGGCCAGCGGTGCCACCTGGCTGAAGGTTTCGACCCGGCCCTGCACGTGCGGTGCGATCTTCATCATGTATTCGGAATTGAACGCCCACTTCTGCACGCGCGCGGCGAACTCTTCCACCGGCAGGTCACGCAGCCACTGGCCGTTGAGCCACGACAGTTTCTCGATATCGAAGATCGGCCCGCCGAGGGACACACGCTTGAGGTCGAAGTTGTCGACCATTTCCTGCAACGAGAACTTCTCGCGCTCGTCCGGCATCGACCAACCCATGCGGCCCAGGTAGTTGAGCATCGCTTCAGGCATGAAGCCCATGCGCTCGTAGAAGGTCACCGAGGTCGGGTTCTTGCGCTTGGACAGCTTGCTCTTGTCCGGGTTACGCAGCAGCGGCATGTAGCACAGCTCCGGTTGTTCCCAGCCGAAGTACTCGTACAGCAGGATCAGCTTCGGTGCCGATGGCAGCCACTCTTCGCCACGCAATACGTGGGTGATGCCCATCAGGTGGTCGTCGACCACGTTGGCCAGGAAGTACGTCGGCAAGCCGTCGGTCTTCATCAGGACTTGCATGTCCATGCGGTCCCACGGGATTTCAACGTCGCCACGCAGCATGTCCGGCACCACGCAGACGCCTTCGCTCGGTACTTTCATGCGGATAACGTGGGGCTCGCCAGCGGCCAGGCGACGGTCGACTTCTTCCTTGGACAGCAGCAGCGCGCGGCCGTCGTAACGCGGGGTTTCACCGCGAGCCATCTGCTCGGCGCGCATCTGGTCCAGCTCTTCGGCGGTGCAGAAGCACGGGAAAGCATGACCGAGCTCTACAAGCTGCTGGCAATACTTCTGGTAAATGTCGCCGCGCTCGCTTTGACGGTACGGACCGTGCGGGCCGCCGACATCCGGGCCTTCGCTCCAGTCGATGCCCAGCCAGCGCAAGGCGTCGAAAATCTGCTGTTCGGACTCGCGGGTCGAACGCAACTGGTCAGTGTCTTCGATCCGCAGGATGAACTCACCGCCGTGTTGCTTGGCAAAGCAATAGTTGAACAAGGCGATGTAGGCGGTACCTACGTGGGGATCCCCGGTAGGCGATGGCGCGATGCGAGTGCGGACGGTGGTCATGGCATGTCTCGAAAAGAATAAAAGCGAAGTTCAAACAAGGCGCGAATGGTAACAGGCGACACCCGCCCGGCTCCAGTGAACAGGGCATTTAAGCCAAGGTTGCGTCTGTAACGCCCGTATAGGGAGGTGAATGGCCGAATATCAGCCGATGGCATTTACCGCTTATCGGCTGTATGCCAGATTTGCCTGCTGATAACTTCTCTTACAATTTCTCGACTACAGTTTGCCCCATGCCTGCCCAACTCAAGCGTCGCCTCTTCTCGTTCCTGCTGATTGTCCTGTTGATTGCCGGGGGCCTGTTTGCCCATTGGCTGTTCAAGGGGCGCTTTTATGAAAGCACCGACAACGCTTATGTCCAGGGCGAGATCACCCGCGTGTCGAGCCAATTGGGCGCGCGTATCGATAAGGTGCTGGTGCAGGACAACCAGCATGTCGAGAAAGGCCAGTTGCTGGTCAAACTCGAAGGCGACGACTTCCGCCTCGCGGTCGACCGCGCCAATGCCGCCCTGGCCACCCGCGAGGCCGAGCGCCTGCAAGCCCAGAGTAAACTGACCCAGCAGGCCAGCCTGATTGCCGCCAGCGAAGCGCAAGTCGCATCCAGCCAGGCCAGCCTGGGTCGCTCGCAAATCGACCTGACCCGCGCCGAGACCTTGCGCAAACCAGGCTTTATTTCGGAAGAACGGGTGACCACCCTCTCCGCCGACAACCACATCGCCCGCTCGCAAGTGGCCAAGGCCCAGGCCGACGCGCAAGGCCAGCGCCAGCAGGTCAATGCCCTGAATGCGGAAATCAAACGCCTCGACGCGCAGATCGCCAACGCCAGAACCGACCTGGCCCAGGCCGAACTGAACCTGACCCGCAGCGAAATCCACGCGCCCATCAGCGGCCTGATCGGCCAGCGTGCAGCCCGCGAAGGCCAATACGTGCAGGCCGGCGCTTACCTGTTGTCGATCGTGCCGGACGAAGACATCTGGATTCAGGCCAACTTCAAGGAAACCCAGATTGGCCACATGCAACCCGGCCAGGAAGCCGAACTGACCTTCGACGCCTACAGCGACACCCCGATCAAAGCCCGGGTCGACAGCCTGTTCGCCGCCTCGGGTGCGCAGTTCAGCCTGTTGCCACCGGACAATGCCACGGGCAACTTCACCAAAGTCGTCCAACGGATTCCGGTAAAACTGACCTTCGCCGCGGACAATCCGCTGCGCGGCAAGATCCGCCCAGGCATGTCGGTCACCGCCAAGGTGAACATCAAGGACACCCCTGAAGAAGTCACCCCCAAAGTGAGCCACAAAGACGCCCCTGACGATGGCCGGTGATCAACTGATCCGCCCGGTCGGCGAACCGACCCGGCGGGACTGGATTGCAGTGATGAGCGTGATGCTCGGTGCGTTCATGGCGGTGCTGGACATCCAGATCACCAATTCCTCGCTCAAGGACATCCAGGGTGCGCTGTCGGCGACCCTGGAAGAAGGTTCGTGGATTTCCACCTCGTACCTGGTGGCGGAAATCATCATGATCCCGCTCACCGCCTGGCTCGTGCAGTTGCTGTCGGCGCGACGCCTGGCGGTGTGGGTGTCCCTCGGGTTCCTGGTCGCATCCCTGCTCTGCTCCATGGCGTGGAGCCTGGAAAGCATGATCGTGTTCCGCGCCCTGCAAGGCTTTACCGGTGGCGCGCTGATTCCGCTGGCGTTCACCCTGACCCTGATCAAGCTCCCGGAACACCACCGCGCCAAAGGCATGGCCATGTTCGCCATGACCGCCACATTCGCGCCCTCCATCGGCCCGACCCTCGGCGGCTGGCTGACGGAAAACTGGGGCTGGGAATACATCTTCTACATCAACATCCCGCCCGGCCTGATCATGATCGCCGGCCTGATGTACGGCCTGGAGAAAAAAGAAGCCCACTGGGAATTGCTCAAAAGCACCGACTACGCCGGCATTCTCACCCTCGGCGTCGGGCTCGGTTGCTTGCAGGTGTTCCTGGAAGAAGGCCATCGCAAGGACTGGCTGGAATCGAGCCTGATCGTAACCCTGGG
This sequence comes from Pseudomonas monachiensis, assembly GCF_047345015.1. Taxonomy (NCBI): domain Bacteria; kingdom Pseudomonadati; phylum Pseudomonadota; class Gammaproteobacteria; order Pseudomonadales; family Pseudomonadaceae; genus Pseudomonas; species Pseudomonas monachiensis. The sequence continues at coordinate 2,012,573 of NZ_CP178857.1, read as the reverse complement.
CAGCATCGCACTGGTCAGCCTGATCAGCTTTGTGATCGTGCAGACCTCCAAACCCAATCCGCTGATCAACCTCGGCATCCTGCGCAATCGCAACTTTGGCCTATCGAGCATTTCCAGTCTCGGGATGGGGGTCGGGCTGTACGGCTCGATCTACCTGTTGCCGCTTTATCTGGCGCAGATCCAGAACTACAACGCCCTGCAGATCGGTGAAGTGATCATGTGGATGGGCGTGCCGCAGCTGTTCCTGATCCCGCTGGTGCCCAAGTTGATGAAATACGTCTCGCCGAAATGGCTGTGCACCCTGGGCTTCGGGCTATTCGGTCTGGCGAGCTTCTCTTCGGGCGTGCTGAACCCGGACTTTGCCGGGCCGCAGTTCAATCAGATCCAGATCATCCGTGCCCTGGGGCAGCCGCTGATCATGGTCACCATTTCGTTGATCGCCACGGCGTACATTCTTCCGCAAGACGCGGGGTCGGCCTCGAGCCTGTTCAACATCCTGCGCAACCTCGGCGGCGCCATCGGCATCGCCCTGCTCGCCACCCTGCTGGATGCGCGGACCAAGGTTTACTTTGACTACCTGCGTGAATCCATCGTGCCGGGCAATCCGCAGGTGGCTGAACGGATTGCCTCGCTGGCTGACCGGCTGGGTAACGAAACGGCAGCCCTGGGCAAACTCAGCGAGATCGCCCACCAACAGGCGTCGATCATGGCCTATAACGATGCGTTTCACTTTGTCGGGATTGCGCTGGGGATCAGCATGGTGGCGGTGTTGCTGACCAGGAAATTGCCGGAAGGGTTGAAGGCGGGTGAGGCTCATTGACTCACCGCAAATTACCGTAGGAGCTGCCGAAGGCTGCGATCTTTAGATTGTTCCTTTCAAAACAAGATCAAAAGATCGCAGCCTTCGGCAGCTCCTACAGAATTTGTGTCAGACCGTCAGAAGTCTTTCGCGCAACTTGGCAATCTCGTCGCGCATCTGCGCCGCCGCTTCGAATTCCAGGTCGCGGGCGAGTTGGTACATCTTCTCTTCCAGGGCCTTGATACGCTTGGCGATCTCGCCCGGCGAGCGCAATTCGGCCTCGTACCGGGCGTTTTCCTCGGCAGCCTTGGCCATGCCCTTGCGCTTCTTGCTACGTGAACCGGGCACGGTGGCGCCTTCCATGATGTCGGCGACGTCCTTGAACACGCCTTTGGGGGTGATGCCATTGGCCAGGTTGAAGGCGATCTGCTTGTCGCGACGGCGCTCGGTTTCGCCGATCGCGCGCTCCATGGAGCCGGTGATCCGGTCGGCATACAGAATCGCCCGACCGTTGAGGTTACGCGCCGCCCGGCCGATGGTCTGGATCAGCGAGCGCTCGGAACGCAGGAAGCCTTCCTTGTCGGCATCGAGGATCGCCACCAGCGAGACTTCCGGCATGTCCAGGCCTTCGCGCAGCAGGTTGATGCCCACCAGCACATCGAAGGTGCCAAGGCGCAAATCGCGGATGATCTCGACCCGTTCCACGGTGTCGATGTCCGAGTGCAGGTAACGCACGCGCACGCCGTGGTCGGCCAGGTAATCGGTCAAATCCTCGGCCATGCGCTTGGTCAGCGTGGTGACGAGCACCCGCTCTTCCAGAGCGACGCGCTTGCTGATTTCCGACAGCAAGTCGTCGACCTGGGTCAGTGCCGGGCGAATCTCGATTTGTGGGTCCACCAGCCCGGTCGGGCGCACCACCATGTCAATGACGCGGCCAGCGTGTTCGGCTTCGTAGTTGCCCGGGGTCGCCGAGACGAAAATCGTCTGTGGGCTGATGCGTTCCCACTCATCGAAACGCATCGGCCGGTTGTCCAGCGCCGACGGCAGGCGGAAACCGTATTCCACCAGGGTCTCTTTACGCGAACGGTCGCCTTTGTACATCGCACCGACCTGCGGCACGCTGACGTGGGACTCGTCGATCACCAGCAAGGCATCGGCCGGCAGGTAATCGTAAAGCGTCGGTGGCGCCGCGCCGGCTTCGCGGCCGGACAGATAGCGCGAGTAGTTTTCGATGCCGTTGCAGTAACCCAGTTCGAGGATCATCTCCAGGTCGAAACGGGTGCGCTGCTCCAGACGCTGGGCTTCCACCAGTTTGTTGTTGGAGCGCAGGTATTCCAGACGCTCCTGCAACTCGACCTTGATGCCTTCGACCGCGCCCATCAGGGTTTCCCGGGGCGTTACGTAGTGGCTCTTCGGGTAGAAGGTGAAGCGCGGCAGTTTGCGAATCACTTCGCCGGTCAGCGGGTCGAACGCCGACAGGCTTTCCACTTCATCGTCAAACAATTCGATGCGGATCGCCTCGAAATCGGATTCCGCCGGGTGGATATCGATCACATCGCCGCGCACACGGAAGGTCGCACGGGCAAAATCCATGTCGTTGCGGGTGTACTGCAGGTCGGCCAGGCGTCGCAGCAGTTCGCGCTGATCGAGCCGGTCACCGCGATCCACGTGCAACACCATCTTCAAATAGGTTTCCGGACTGCCCAGACCGTAGATGCAGGACACCGTGGTGACGATGATCGCGTCCTTGCGCTCAAGCAACGCCTTGGTCGCCGACAGACGCATCTGCTCGATGTGGTCGTTGATCGACGCATCCTTCTCGATGAAGGTGTCCGAGGACGGCACGTAGGCTTCCGGCTGGTAGTAGTCGTAGTAGGAAACGAAATATTCCACCGCGTTGTTCGGGAAGAACGCCTTGAACTCCCCGTATAACTGCGCCGCCAGGGTCTTGTTCGGCGCCAGCACCAGGGTCGGACGCTGCACCTGGGCGATCACGTTGGCGATGCTGAAGGTCTTGCCCGAGCCGGTCACACCGAGCAGCGTCTGGTGCGCCAACCCGGCCTCGATGCCCTCGACCATCAGTCGGATGGCTTCCGGCTGATCGCCGGCGGGCTCGAAACGGGTGACTAGCTGGAATTCAGACATGAAATACCTCTGGATCACTCTTGCCGGTAAAACCGGCACGAACGAGAAAGACCGCAAACGACCGATGTCGCCCGAAAAAAACTGGATTGTGCTCAATGTGGAGCCGATTGCCAGCGCTTTCAAGGTAAACGTCCTACATCGCGCAAAACCTTTGCCGACGCCATTCGACTACCGGTCGAGAAATAATAGGAAAAACTTACCCGAAATGTTGATTCGCCTGTCGCCAGCCATCGCCGATGGCCTCTATACTAGCTCCCCGTTTGTGCACCGCTCTAGTGCATTCGGCTGGAGCGCGACACGTCCCTCCACACTCCATTCAGAGCCGCCGCAATAATGAGCCTGTTCTCCGCTGTCGAAATGGCACCACGCGATCCAATCCTGGGCCTCAACGAAGCATTCAACGCCGATACCCGGACCAACAAAGTCAACCTGGGAGTCGGTGTTTACTGCAACGAGGAGGGGCGAATTCCACTCCTGCGCGCCGTTGTCGAAGCCGAAACCATTCGCGCCGCTCAACACGTTTCCCGTGGCTACCTGCCAATCGACGGCATCGCCGCCTACGACCAGGCTGTGCAGAAATTGCTGTTCGGCAATGACTCGCCGCTGATCGCCGCTGGCCGCGTCATCACCACCCAGGCCGTTGGTGGTACTGGCGCACTGAAAATCGGTGCCGACTTCCTCAAGCAACTGTTGCCGAACGCCGTCGTGGCGATCAGCGACCCGAGCTGGGAAAACCACCGCGCCCTGTTCGAAACCGCCGGTTTCCCGGTGCAGAACTACCGTTACTACGACGCCGCGACCCACGACGTGAACCGTACCGGCATGCTGGAAGACCTGAACGCGCTGCCAAACGGCTCGATCATTGTGCTGCACGCCTGCTGCCACAACCCGACCGGCGTGGACCTGAGCCCGGCGGACTGGAAGAACGTCCTGGAAGTCGTTAAAGCCAAAGGCCACGTGCCGTTCCTCGACATGGCCTACCAGGGCTTTGGCGATGGCATCGACGAAGACGCCGCCGCCGTGCGCCTGTTTGCTGAATCGGGCCTGACTTTCTTCGCTTCCAGTTCGTTCTCCAAGTCGTTCTCGCTGTACGGCGAGCGCGTTGGGGCCCTGTCGATCGTCAGCGAATCGAAAGAAGAAAGCGCGCGCGTGTTGTCGCAAGTCAAACGCGTGATCCGCACCAACTACTCCAACCCGCCGACCCACGGTGCCAGCGTTGTCGCTGCAGTACTGAACAGCCCGGAACTGCGCGCCCAGTGGGAAGCCGAGCTGGCCGAGATGCGCCTGCGCATTCGTGGCATGCGCACCCAGATGGTCGACCTGCTGGCACAAAAAGCGCCTCAGCGTGATTTCAGCTTCGTCGGTCGCCAGTGCGGCATGTTCTCCTACTCCGGCCTGACGGTTGAGCAAGTTCACCGCCTGCGCAACGAGTTCGGCATCTACGCCCTGGACACCGGCCGCATTTGCGTGGCCGCGCTGAACCAGAGCAACATCAAGGTTGTGACGGACGCTATCGTCCAGGTCATCTGATTACGCCTTGGAATGAAAACGGGAAGCCATGTGGCTTCCCGTTTTTTTATTTGCTTCAGATAATTCTCAACGCAACGACGCAGCCCTCTAAACTCCACACAAGTCAAAATGTGGGAGCGGGCTTGCTCGCGAAGACGGCAGTACATTCAATACTTGTACAACCTGACCCACCGCTTTCGCGAGCAAGCCCGCTCCCACAGGATTTGTGTACGAAGCATTCCCGAGAACTCAAATGAAAAACGATGACCTGCGCGCCGACCGCGATGATCTGGATGACCTGGATCACTTCACCCCCCGCGCCCCGACCAAACGCGGCAACAACCTGGTGATGCAAGTGGCCGCCGGTGTGTTTCTTGGCGGCCTGGCCCTGTGGCTGGTGCAATTGGGGGCCACGGCGCTCTACGCCAAGCTGATGCTTGCCACGATTACTTTCGGCGGTTAAGCCAGCTCGGTCGCACGCTGGGTGGCAGCGTCGTCGTAGGCGACATACAGCGATTCCGCAACCTGGCTCTTGATCGCTTTGGTGCTTTCCAGGCCCAGGACAAAGCCTTCGGCCTTGCCGCCAGCGCGGTTCAATGCTTCAGCGGTGCCGGCCTGGATGATGGCGTCGAACAACTTTTCGGCGTGGGGGCCGACACCTTTGGGCAGGCTGATCTGAGAGATGCTCATCGGCGCACCCCGTGGTATCGAGGTGTGAGGGTCAAATGATTCATGGCGCGTACCTTTTCGGCGAATGGCCGGCAGCGCGTGTCACCACTTCCGGGTGGCCATGGTAGACCTCTGGGGCCATCCTGGTAACCGTCAATCGCCACCAAACCACCGCCCATCCCGCTGATTCGCGCCAATTGTTATTCGATGCTTGACTTCTCTTTTTGAATCAGTAAGATACGCGCCATTCCGCGATAGCTCAGTTGGTAGAGCAAGTGACTGTTAATCACTGGGTCCCTGGTTCGAGTCCAGGTCGTGGAGCCAGACAAGGTTCCAGAGAAAGCTTCCAAAATTTCTGAAACCACCGAAAAACCCGCCTTCTCAGGCGGGTTTTTTCGTTTTGGCGTTCTGTGGGATCCCGGTGGGTACCACCCGTTTTAAGGGTAGAGCTTGGTGCTCAGGTGAGTGGCGAGAGGACGGGGTGACGTCCTGTCCACCAGGCTTGCCTGCTTATTCGCTGCCTCCGTTTGACCCGTATTGTCTGGACGGATCTTGAACCAGATGGCGTACATCGCTGGCAGGAACACCAGTGTCATGATGGTTCCGACGAACGTACCTCCGATCAGCGTGTAGGCCAGCGTCCCCCAGAAGACGGAGTGTGTCAGCGGAATGAATGCCAGGATGGCCGCCAGCGCTGTCAGCAGTACCGGGCGGGCACGCTGTACCGTGGCTTCGACCACTGCGTGAAACGGGTCCAGCCCTTCTTGCGCGTTGTGATGGATTTGCCCAATCAGAATCAGCGTATTGCGCATCAAAATGCCCGAAAGGGCGATCAGGCCGACCAGAGCGTTGATACCAAACGGCTGCTGGAAGATCAGCAGTGTCGGCACCACGCCAATCAATCCCAGTGGCGAGGTGAGGAACACCATGATCATCGCCGAGATCGAACGCACCTGGACAATGATGATCAGCAGCGTCATGGCAATCATGATCGGGAATAACGGCAACATCGCTTTACCGGCCTTGCCCGACTCCTCGATTGCACCCGCCTGTTCAATCCGATATCCGCCAGGCAGCTTGTCGATGACCGGCTGCAGCTCCTTCATGATCACGCCCGAGACGTCTGGCGGCTGCAAGCCTTCGGCAATGTCGCCACGCACAGTGATGGTCGGCGTGCGGTCACGACGCCGCAGGATCGGATCTTCCATACGCACATCGACCGCTCCCACCTGAGACAACGGAATCCGCTGCCCCGCCGCACCCACCAGCGTAAAGCCTTCTATCCTGGCGGGATCGAGCCGGATATCACCCGCTGCGCGACCAACCACCTGCACCGAACGAATGTCCTCACGAACCGCGGTGATCGGTACTCCGGCCAGCAGGAACTGCAATTGCTGCGCGACTGAATTTGACGTCAACCCCACCGCCTCCAGGCGATCCTGATCCAGGGTAAAATGCAGCGTCGGCGCCAGCGGTCCCCAATCGGTGTTGACGGTTCTCATCATCGGGCTCGACTGCAACACGCCCTGTACCTGGCTCGCAATCTCGCGCAACTTTGTCGGATCAGGTCCCATCACCCGGTAGGCAACAGGGAATGGCGAGTACGGACCAAACACAAGCTGAGTCACCCGGACACGCGCTTCTGGGGCAAGTCCCTCAGCCGTCGCTTCGCGGATACGGAACTTGAGGGTCTCGCGCGCTTCCTGGCTGTCCGTCAGCACCACAATCTTGGCGAACGACGGATCAGGGAGTTCCGGCGCCATCGCCAGATAGAAGCGCGGCGCGCCTTGCCCGATATAGGCCGTGACGATCTTTGCCTCATCCTGCTTTTGCAGCCAGGCCTCTATCCTGGCGGTGGTCGCGCTGGTCTGCTCAATGGAGGCCCCATAAGGCATTTGCACTTCAATCAATACCTCGGGACGGTCCGAGGTCGGGAAGAACTGCTTCTTGACCAGGCTCATGCCGAGGATCGCCACGACAAACGCAGCGATGACAGTGCCGGCCACCAGCCATTTGCGAGCGATGACTCGCGTCAGAACCTGGCGGAAGCGGTTGTAGCCAGGGGTGTTGTAGATGGCCGCATGACCACCCTCGACCTTCTTGATGTTCGGCAACAGCTTCACCCCCAGGTAAGGGGTAAAAGCGACCGCAACCACCCAGGAGGCAATCAGGGCAATGCCCACGATCCAGAACATGTTGCTGGTGTACTCGCCGGCTGTCGACTGCGCGAAACCGTTTGGCATAAAGCCGATTGCCGTCACTAGCGTGCCGGAAAGCATCGGCGCGGCCGTATGACTCCAGGCGTACGCGGAGGCTTTGATGCGGTCGTAGCCCTCTTCCATTTTCACCACCATCATTTCGATAGCGATAATGGCGTCGTCCACCAGCAGTCCGAGCGCCAGAATCAACGAACCGAGGGTAATTCGGTCAAAGTTCTTTCCCGTGGCCGCCATCACCACAAACACCACGGCCAACGTCAACGGCACAGCCGCGGCGACCACAACGCCTACACGCCAGCCCATACTGAGAAAGCAGACAAGCATCACCACAAGCAGCGCGACGAAAAACTTGACCATGAACTCGCCGACGGCCGAATCGATATTTACAGATTGATCGGTGACCTTGGAGAGCGTCATGCCCAGCGGCATGCCTTCATTTATCTTGACCGTCTCCGCGTCCAACGCCCTGCCGAGGTCAAGGCCGTTCCAGCCCTCACGCATCACGATCCCCAGCAACAAGGCTTCTTCACCATTATTGCGTACGAGAAAGGTTGCCGGATCTTCATACCCACGCTCGATCGTCGCCACGTCGGCGAGCTTGAGCGTGCGCCCCTGAACCGCAATGGGCGTGTCACGAATCTTTTGCACCTTATCGAAGGCGCCATCCAGCCGGAGGAAGACCTGCGGCCCATTGGTTTCGATCGAACCGGCGGGCGTGAGCACGTTTTGATTATTCAGCGCGGCAAAGATGTCCTGAGGAGAGACACCCAAGGTGGCCAACCGATCATGCGAAAAGGAAACAAAGATACGTTCGGGCTGCTCCCCAATAATGTTGACCTTCTTCACGCCGGGCACATGCAACAGTTGTTGGCGCAACGACTCTGCATCTCGCACCAACAGTCGCTGCGGCTCGCCTTTGGCTTTCAGGGCGAAAAGCGCAAATGTCACGTCCGAAAACTCGTCGTTGACCATTGGCCCGATGACACCCGCCGGCAGCTTTCTGGCCTCGTCGTCGAGTTTTTTACGCGCCTGATAGAACTCCTCCTGCACTTGCGAGGGCGGCGTACTATCGAGCAGTGACACCATCGTGAAGGCCAGGCCAGGACGGGTGTAGGTTTCCGTGCGGTCGTACCATTTCAGTTCTTGCAGGCGTTTTTCAAGTGGCTCTGCTACCTGATCCTGCATCTCCTGCGCCGTGGCGCCCGGCCACGCGGTAATGACCGTCAACTGCTTGACCGTAAAGGGAGGATCTTCCGCGCGCCCCAGCTGGAAGAACGCCAGGGTACCCGCAACGGCAATCAGGAAGATCAGAAACACCGTGACAGAGCGCTCACGAACAGCGATCGCGGAAAGATTGAAGCGCCCCTCGCTCATGGACGACCCCCGGCAACTTTTTCGTCATCCTGTTGAGGCAATCTCACCTCTTCACCTTCGCGCAACAGATGTGCACCTAACGCTACGATCTGCTCGCCGACTTTAAGGTCGCCCGCGACTCGCACGGTATCGTCGCTCAAACCCAGGATTTGTACAGGTCGCCAGGCCACCTTCGCCGGTGTACCGGCGATGACCCACACGCCAGTGCCTTGGCCTGGGTCATAGACAGCAGCGATCGGTACTTGCAGCCCCTGCCCTTGCGTGACGCCTTCAGCGATCCGAAGCGTGACGGTCGAACCTATCGGTGCATTGGCCAGCGCGCCCTCAAGCACATACCGCGCCTCGAAGGTACGTGTCATTCGGTCGGCCGAATCAGAAAGCAATCTCAGCTTCGCTGTAACAGCATCCGTGGCATTGCCATAAAGCGTCGCCTGCGCGGTGGATCCTGCTGCGGGGCGCAACGTCTCGGGCAGGTGCACGATCGCTTCGCGCTGCCCTGCCCGCGCCAATCGAACCACGGGCTGCCCCGGGCCGACAACTTGTCCGGGCTCGGCGAGCGTCTCCACCACAACGCCGTCGGAATCCGCAAACAGCACCGCATAACCAGAAGCATTACGGGCTACATCAGCCTGCGCTTGGGCGGCGCTAAGCTGCGCCTTTGCAGTATCCGCCGCGGCTTTGATCTGGTCGTAGGCCGATGCAGAAATAGCGCCTGCGGCAACCAGACTGCGGTATCGCGCCTCGTCATCTGCTGTCTGTTTGGCTCGGGCCCGAGCAGCCATGACTGACTCTTGCTGTGCTCGCGCCTGCAATCCCAGGTCGATTGGGTCAAGGCGCATGAGTGGCTGACCACGTTTAACGGTCTGACCGGTGTCAACCAGACGCTCAAGCACCTTGCCTGATACCCGAAAACCCAGATCGCCCTGGACGCGGGCAGCCACGACCCCCGTGAAAGAACGTGAGGCGTCGGAGGAACCCTGAACCGCTGCGGACCTGACCAGAGGAGCATGCGTGCGTGGATCTTCAACGGTGGATGAGTCGCCGCATGCCGTCAGGACGAGAGGCAACAAGCAAGCGGCAATAGGGAAAGGTCGAAGCCGGCGCATAGGTTCCCTTACTTGAAAATAGGACGAGTGCCCCATTCTCAGTCTAGTGACCATAAGTGTCAATGGTCACAAACCATGAAACATTCAGCGTCTCAAGCTCAACACATAAACGGCGCCACCAACGAGAAAACCCAAAATTCGCTCAAATCACCTCAATTGACAGGTTGTGACTATTGCGTAATATGGTCACAAATATCCTCTATTGAAGGAATCTCAATGCCTCCCCTCCGCCCCATCGCTCTTTTGGTCAGCGCCGGCTTATTGGCAGGTTGCGCGGTCGGTCCGGACTACCATCGTCCAGACGCTCCGCTTTCGGATCGTTACTTGGGTCAGTCTTCTGTCGAGCAGCGGCGTGGAGCGACGCCGGCCAGCCTTGTAGCCTGGTGGGAAGGCTTTGGTGATCCAGTGCTCACCGACTTCATCTCCAAGGCGCTTGAGCAGAATCTGGACCTGGCGCAGGCGTCGGCGCGAGTCACGCAGGCGCGGGCCGGACTAGGTGCTGCAAATGCCGCTTTACTCCCCTCAGGGAACATCAGCGCACAGGCCGCGCGTTCCTACCAGTCAATCGAGACGCCGCTCGGCCAGGTGTTGAACTCAACACCTGGCAATGATCGGTACGCAAGTTCCTACGAGGCCAACCTCGATGCCAGCTGGGAGGCAGATGTCTTTGGCGGATTGCGCCGCGGACACGAGGCTGCTCTTGCCGAGTACCAGGCTTCCCAGGCGGGCGTCGCTGCCACTAGATTGGCCATCGCCGCGCAGACCGCTGATATCTACATCACTATCCGCGGACTGCAGACCCGGCTGGACATTGCGAATAGGCAAGTCAAAACGCAGCAGGATTTGTTAGAGAAAGTCCAATTGCTCTACAGCAAGGGGCTCGCCGCCAACTATCAGGTTCGCCAGACCGAGGGGGCGCTATCGCAGGTCCAAGCAACAGTGCCGGCCCTGCAGACCGGACTGGATGCTGCGATGAATGCGCTGGATGTCATGCTCGGCACGCCGCCAGGCACTCACCGCACGCAATTGGCAAGTGCGGGGAGCATTCCGGTAGCGCCGCAGATAAAGGCAATGGGAACGCCGGCCGATTTGCTGCGCCGCAGGCCAGATCTCATTGTGGCTGAGCGCCATCTTGCAGCCTCAAACGCACGCATCGGAGAGGCGATTGCTGAGTACTACCCGAAATTCTCCCTTGGCGCATTGCTGGGTAGTGCCACGGCTGTCTCCGCAGGCAACCTTTTTACCGGCGGCGCCAGCCAGTCGGCGGGCGTATTGGGACTGCGCTGGAGACTCTTCGACTTCGGTCGCATAAACGCCCAAATCGACCAAGCCAAGGGACAGGAGACCGAAACCCTGGCCGCTTACCGTCAGTCCGTACTGCGTGCCACCGAGGATGTCGAGAACGCGCTCTCCTCACTGGTGAATCGGGAAGCTCAAGCAACCACCCTCACTGTTGGAGAGGCGTCTCTGACACAGGCTCGCCAATCGTCGTTCATTGCCTATGAGAAAGGCACGGCCAGCCTGATCGATGTTCTGCACGCTGACGAGACGTTGCTGCAGGCTTCTGATGCCCGAGCTCAAGCACGAACGGAATCGGCACGAGCGGCGGTTGCGGCATTCAAGTCGCTAGGTGGTGGCTGGCAACCTCCTGAAGCCCAGCCTGTTGCGACACGATGACCTGATAGGAGCGAAGTGACCAACTCAATAAATAATCACAAAACAGATAAATAAAATGCCCTTCGATGGATGGGAAGAAGGGCAAAGTTAAAAGCCGTTTTGATGATCTGGTGCTTACCCGGGTATGCCGCAAACCTTTAGCCGAAGGTCAAGGCATGAGGCTACGCAAGATGAGATTGGAGGTGAGCGTGGGCGCCTCCTCGACGAAATCGAGGTTGTATTGCAGCAGTAAAGGGTTGACGAATGGTCGCAGCGCGAGATGTATCGCTTCTACTGTCTCATCCAGCGGAGTCTTGCGTTCAAATTCGCCAATCTCTCGCCCCTCTCGCACGATTTGCGCCACGAAGCGTTTGATCTGTGCGTCATAAGCCTGCGTACTGGGCCAGCTTTCCGACGCCGCGAACGCTGCAATGTCATACAGTTTTCGGTCGTTGAAGAACAGATTCACACCTGTGGCGATCACCGTCTTGACCAAGCGTCGAAAGCGCTCCGTCGGCGACAGGTCTTCTACATTGATTGCCTGCTCCACAGCCGCGACGATTTCTGCCAGACAATTTGCGCAGATGGCTTCACCGATCGCCTGCTTGGAATCAAAAAATTTGTAGATGTAGGCCTTTGAAAACCCGATGGCCTTAGCCAGGTCGGAAACCGTGGTTTTGCCGTAGCCGTACTGACTGAAATGTTCATTGGCCGCTGCGACAATCTGGTCTCGAATGTCGTGATCGGCCGGGCCACGGAGGCTAGGCGAAGAGGAAGATTTTGATGGCTGATTCATGAGTACAGCTTACTCACCCTATCAAAGACTGACAACTTGTGACCGATTAGTTTTATAGTCACAAACCGACAGCAAAAAGCCGATCTGTCTATTCGACAGATCGGCCCTTTTCAGTCGCCGTGAGCGTCAGACATGCTCACTGCTTTTCACGTGCGCCGCCCGTGGCTCGCCATGCTCGTGGTCCACCTCAACCACCGGAATCTCCTTGCCGTCGCAATCGTGCAGTTTACCGTCGCTGAAGTAGTCCCCTTCACGCAACGCCGCCAGATCCTGATAACGCAGCACTCGCTCGGTACCGGCCGCAAACACCGATTGCTGGTCGGAGTTACCGGCGGTGAGGTGGTTGAAGGTCAGGTTCAGCACGATGGCCATGATCGCCGACGAACTGATGCCCGAATGGAAAATGGTTGCGAACCAGCTCGGGAATTGATCGTAGAAGCTCGGTGCCGCGATCGGGATCATGCCGAAGCCGATCGAGGTGGCAACGATGATAAGGTTGACGTTGTTGCGGTAGTCGACCTTGGACAAGGTCCGAATGCCGCTGGCCGCGACGGTGCCGAACAGCACGATGCCGGCGCCACCCAGTACGGAGGTCGGTACGGCGGCGATGACCCGGCCCATGAACGGCAGCAGGCCGAGGAGCACCAGGAACAGACCGCCAGTGGCCACCACGTAGCGGCTCTTGATGCCGGTGACCGCCACCAGGCCGACGTTCTGGGCGAAGGCGCTCTGGGTGAAGGAACCGAAGATCGGCGCGAACATGCTCGACAGCATGTCGGCGCGCAGGCCGTTGCCCAGGCGCTTGGAGTCAACCTTGGTGCCGATGATTTCGCCGACGGCAAGAATGTCCGCCGAGGTCTCCACCAGCGTCACCATCACCACGATGCACATCGACAGGATCGCAGCGAAGTGGAAGGTCGGCATGCCGAAGTGGAACGGCGTCGGGAAGCCGAACATCGGGCCCTGGGTCACGGAGGAGAAATCCGCCATACCGAGGAACACCGCGATCACCGTGCCGACGACCATGGCCAGCAGAATCGACAGGCGGGAGATGGTCGCGCTACCGATTTTGCTCAGCAACAGCACCAGCACCAGCGTTACCGCCGCCAGACCGATGTTCGCCATGCTGCCGAAGTCCGGCGCATGGCTGTTGCCGCCCATTGCCCAGCGCGCGGCTACCGGCATCAGCGTCAGGCCGATGGTGGTAATCACGATGCCGGTCACCAGCGGCGGGAAGAACTTGGTGATACGCGAGAACACCGGGGTTATCAGTAACCCGATCAGGGACGCCGCTATCACCGCCCCCAGCACCGATTGAAACCCGCCCTCCCCGCCACTGCTGACAATCGCCACCATGGTCGCGACGCCAGAGAAGGATACGCCCTGCACCAGCGGCAATTGACAACCAAAAAACGGTAGACCCAGGGTTTGCAGCAGCGTTGCCAGCCCCCCCGCAAACAATGAAGCAGCAATCAACAAACCGATGTCCGCTGGCGAGAGCCCGGCCGCCTGGCCGATGATCAATGGCACAGCGACGATACCGCCATACATGGTCAGAACATGTTGCAGGCCATAAGCCATATTCGCGCCGATCCCTAGGTTTTCGTCCTCGGGCCGTTGGTGTGAAACATGGGGCGTTTTCATGGTAGGGGGTTCCCTGGTTTTTGTTATGCGCACACTGTATGCAAGACATAGGACAAATGTCTATAGAGTTGTATACAACTTGTCGGTCACAAAATGGATACTTGTCCATTTCCGCCCGATCCCCACCTTCCCGGCCCCGCCAAAAACCTCGAAATACATCCCTCGCCGCCCACCACCGGGTGCTGACTAGTCTTTTGAATTCCTGGCGACCATCGGTAAGGTCTGCCCCTTCTATATACATATAAAGTATGCATAATGAAGCCATTCGAAATTCAGTTCCACAAGGCAAAGAACGCAGCCAACAAACTCAAGCACCAAGGCATCAGCCTCGCAGAGACTGAACCGGTATTCCATGACGAACGAGCGCTGACCATCGAGGACAACCACCATGATGAACAACGCTGGATCACCCTGGGGCTGGATGCCAAAGGCCGTTTGCTGGTTGTCGTGTATACCCACCGCGATCCGGATTTCGTTCGAATCATTTCCGCGCGCGTCGCCACCAAAAGCGAGCGCCGCCAGTACCTGGAGGCATGACCGATGAAAGACGAATACGATTTCAGCAACGCCAGGCGCGGGGCCGTGGTGCCCGCCAAAGGCAAGACCCGCATAACCATCATGCTCGATGACGCTGTCATCGAAGCCGCCCGGGCTCTGGCGGAAAACGAGGGGTACGGCTACCAGACGGCGATTAACAATACCTTGCGCCGAGCCTTGCTCAACGAAGGCAAGCGCGCGCACCTGAAGCAACCCCTGACCCCTGCCGAACTCAAGGGCCTGGAGCAGAAACTGGCAGAGGCCTTGCGCGAAATCCAGCGGGTGATGGAGCCGGGAGTCCGGCCCTGAAACACCAAGGGCCGATCAATCGGATCAGCCCTTGGTGATATCCAGGATCAGCCAGCTACCGGGGTGCAGTGATCAATCGTTCCAGCGTCCGCGCCAATTGCGCCTGTTCCGGTACGCGAATGCCGAACTCGCTGCCCAGCAGGCCAATCAGTTCCTGAACATCCGTCACCTCCCGCCGCTCGCTGTCATGGCCAATCCGGTGAATCGCGAAGCTGCCGTTGTTGAGCGTGCGCCGCCATCCCTCCCCGGTGCGCGCCACCATCAACTGCTTGACGAAAGTCGACTCGGGGTGGGTCGAGACGTACCAGTTGCCCACAGCGAAATCGATGTCTTCCTGGCGTTGCAGGTCGAAGATGTACATCGCTCGCCATTCGCCCGCGACGTTGGCGCGCAGGGTAAAACCATCGACGTGCAGGTCGATGCGATACGACTCGTGTGGGGTGGGTTGTTCGGCGCGAGTATCAAGCAGCAGGGGCGCGGTCGGCACCATGCCGCCGAAGCCGACGTCGGTGATGTAGCGCACGTCATTGATGATGACCAGGCTCAGGCGATGGGTCCGGGCCGTCCAGGCACCCTCCGGCTGGCCCATCACCACCCGGCCGCTGATGGCACGGGCGTCGAAACCCAAATCCTGAAGCAAGGCCAGGAACAGGTTGTTGAGTTCGTAGCAGTACCCGCCACGACCATCGTGCAAGACCTTCTGCTCGATGGACGGCAAGTCGATCAGCACCGGTTCGCCGGATAACGTGGTGAGGTTTTCAAACGGGAAAACGCCGGTATGGCGCAATTGCAGCTGGCGCAAGGTTTCCAGGGTCGGTGCCGGAGGTGCATCGAAGCCCAGGCGTCGCAGATACAAGACAAGGTCGGTCAGGCGTGGCTCGCTCATCGTTCAATCCTTTTGCACGCAAGCGGCGGATTGTTCCGCCAGTGGCCGCTATGTATACGGGATCAAGCACTGTCGCCGACAATTGATTTAGCCAATCACCCGGCATGAAAAAACTCAACGCCGCTTGTGCGAGCCCAATTGAATCCAGGTCGGCGCGTGGTCGCTGGCATGGGGCTCGTTGCGCACCCACGCATCCACCCCGGCGTCTTGCAGATACGGACTCAGGGCCGGGTTGAGCAGCAGATGATCAATGCGCAGCCCCGAGTTTTTCTGCCAATGCTGGCGAAAATAATCCCAGAACGTGTAGAGCCGGTCCTGCGGATGCAAGTGCCGCAACGAATCGGTCCAGCCCTGGTCCAGCAACCGCTGGTAGCACTCGCGACTTTCCGGTTGCAGCAAGGCGTCCTTGAGCCAGGAGCGCGGGTTGTAGATGTCCAGGTCGGTGGGCACCACGTTGTAGTCGCCCGCCAGCACCACCGGATGTTCGCTGCCTTGAAGTGTCTGCGCATGACGGATAAGCCGTTCGAACCACGCCAGCTTGTACTCGAATTTCGGCCCCGGTTGCGGGTTGCCGTTGGGCAGATACAGACAACCCACCAGAACCCCGTGGACAGCGGCTTCCAGATAACGACTGTGGTTGTCGCTGTCATCGCCGGGCAATCCGCGTCGGCTTTCCAGCGGCTGCGCATCCCGCGCCAGGATCGCCACGCCGTTCCAGGACGCCTGCCCCTGCCAGATGGCGCCGTAGCCGGCCGCCTCAAGTTCAGCCGCCGGGAATGCGCTGTCCACCGCCTTCAACTCCTGCAGGCAGGCGATGTCCGGTTTTTCCCGCTCAAGCCAGGCCAGCAGATTCGGCAGCCGTGCGCGCAGGCCATTGACGTTGAACGTGGCAATCCGCAGTTTCTTCATGAATGGACACTCCTGAGGGCGAGATGCCTGACGTGTGACAGCAGCACGTTTCGGAGGTTGCGTCACCAATCTCGGGGGCGTAGACCCTTGAGCGTAAGCTGGAAGATGATGGCCGGCGCTGAGACAGCCGCTCGTCATCCGGTCAGCACCAACCGCGTGCCCCGTCACACCAACATCAGGTAACGACTCACTCCGGGAGACGACCATGATGAACATCAGAATGACTTCGTTGCTCTTGGCCGGATGCTTGTCGGCAACGTCCCTGGCCACCTTTGCGGCGTCCGGCGATAGCCTTGGCACGCCCGGTACGGCACCCGGCGCGACCCGCAATTCAACCCTGCTGCCAGACAACAACCGCCCCAGTGCCCCCTCGGGCAATAGCAGCAGTCGCGGCCCCAGCTCCTCAAGCGGCACTACCGGCGTCAATGGTCCGGGCAGTGGCGCGGGCGGTGGCACCGGTGCGCCCGGTGGCGGAACCGGCGGAGCTGGCGGCGGAACGGGTAGCTGGACAGGCCAAAGCCGCCAATGACCTGCAGTCGTTGAGGGTCTTGGTCGCCCGAGGCTTGCATCGGCTTGACCGCCGGCGGGTTCGGCAGCGCTAACCGAACTCTATACGATCAATCGAGCCTGGTCCGGGAGACAGACCATCGGCAGCAACGGCACTTCAGCGGTCGGAGCGCATCAACGCCTCGACACCACCGGCCATCGACAAGGTTGCCACGCGGTTTCGCCCCGAATGCTTGGCCTGATACAGCGCCGCATCCGCCCGCTCGACAAACACATCCATGCTGTCACGCCCCGACGGCACAAACGAATAGCAACCGAGGCTGACCGTCACATAGCCGTTGGGCGAGCCGGTGTGACTGATGTGCCTGTCGATGACGCTGCGACGGATATGCTCGGCAATCGTCATGGCGCCATGGATGTCGGTGTCCGGCAGCAGCACCGCAAACTCTTCGCCGCCGTAACGCACCGCCAGATCGGCCTTGCGCTGGCAGCAACTTTTCAGCGCGCGCGCCACTTCGGCCAGGCAGTGATCCCCCACCACGTGGCCGTAGGTGTCGTTGTAACGCTTGAAGTAATCGATATCGAGCATGATCAGGCTCAACGGGCTGGCCTGCCGGGCACCGCGCCCAAACTCGACGTCCAGCGCCCGCTCGAACAGTCGGCGGTTGGCCAGCCCGGTCAGGCTGTCGTGGGTGGCGATCAGTTCCAGCGCTTGCTGGGCCCTGCGCAAATCCGACTCGACCCGCTCGCCAACACGCACCTGATGCAGGAACACCCACCCGAACAGCCCCACACCCAGCAGCACCACGGCAACGATGAGACTGGAGCGAAACGCCGTGTCGTACCAGCCCGCGAGAATAGACTCCGTGGACGACGCAGCAGCGACCACCAGCGGATAGCCCTCCAGCTGTCGGTAACCGTACATGCGCGTCACACCATCAATGGTGGACGCGAACATCGCATTGCCGGAGGTGGCCAGCGGCAGGAACTTCTGGAAGATCTCGCTCTGGGCCAGCGAAACGCCGATCTGCGCCTCTACAAAAGGCCGGCGCGCCAACAACGTGCCATCGGTCAGGCCGAGAAACATCGAGCCGTTGTCGTCGAGGCTGAAGCTTTTGAAGAACTGGTCGAAGTACGACATCTTGATGCCGGCCAGCAATACGCCCTGGAAGTGCCCGTTCCTGTCGTTGACCCGCCTGGAAACCGGAATGATCCACTCGCCGTTTTCCCGACTGCGGATGGCCGGGCCGATATGCGCCACCGACGATACGTTCTGCTGGTGATACTTGAAGTACTCGCGATCGGCGACGCCGGGACCCCGGGGCAGGTTTTCAAACGAGGTCACCACCCACTGGCCCTTCTGGTCGAACAGCAGGATGCCGTGCAATTGATCCAGCGCCAGCACCCGCCGGGCGAAGGTCTGCTGCAAGCGTGGCCGCTGGTCCGGGCCGAAACCATCGACCTGAATCCAGTCCACCAGGCTGGTCAGCACCAGGTCGGCCTTCATGAAGGTATCTTCGGCTTGCTGCGCCATGGCCCGCGTCAGGTTCGAAGACGCCACTTGCGCAAGGCTCAGGTCGTGGCGACGGGACTGTTCCAGTTGCAGGTAGAGCAAACCGCACAGGCACAGGCACACCGTCACAATGAACAATACCGCGGCCTTGCGCAGCGGTATGCGTTTCAATGCGATGCCAGGGGTGTGGTCCAGGTCGTTAAAGCGCGTGGGCAAAAATTCATCCTGTCGGGGGCAAGGCGTGGGCAACAACCCGAAGCCCTCAGTCTTCGTGGGGCGTAGTTTACGGGGTTATCCAGGACAAATGGGTGGCCACTTGCCCAGCGGTATCACGCCTGCCCTGCCTGAGCTGCGAACATGACCCAGGGCAAACACTGCCTGCGCATCAACGAGCTACGATTAGACAGACCTCAATACAGGGAATCGACATGAACAAAGCAGACGAGCTCGCTGCAAAATTGAAACAGACACGGCTGACCAGCGCGGATCAGGCGATCGATGGCTGGCCGGGCCTGGTCTACGAACTGTATCAGCGGATAGAAACCTGGCTGCTGCCCTTGACCGAAGCGGGCCTGGTCCTGCGGCGCAACCCCACCCACGTGTTCGAGAGTCACCCCGATGGCGACGCTTACGACTACGCCATCGACCAGTTGGTGATCACCGGCAACGAGCACAGCATTACCTTTGACCCGGTTGCACGCTTCACCACCGATGGCGAGGGGCGGGTCGAAATCCACACCGCAGGCAATGAACTCGCCCTGTTGCGCACCGTGGATGAACACGGTGAAACACACTGGTGGCTACAAACGATCGAGCAAGCCACCGCGCAGCTGGATGCGATAGCGCTGACGGAAAGCGATCTGTTGGCAGTGGTGCAACAAGGATTGGCGCTTTAGGGGGGGTAGCCGATCAGTCGACACACGAAACCTGTGGGAGCGAGCTTGCTCGCGATGGCTGACTGTCAGACACATTGATTTTGAATGTGCGACCGTCATCGCGAGCAAGCTCGCTCCCACAGGGATTGCAATGTTCAGACTGATCGGCATTACGCTCCAGAGGCGCCCTTTTTCAGTCGTTCATTACAGTTGGTTCTGCCCCGTCACCACCAGCGGTATCTCTGCACGACGCAAGTCCAGGGCCGGCAACTTCGTAGGCTGACTCAGGCCCTGCAGCACCCTGGCATCGTAATCATAAATGTCGGGCTTGAACGTCACCCGCCCGTCATTGCTCAAGTCCACGGTCCAGTAAGCCAACAACACTGGCACTTTCACCGGCAGCAGGACGTTCTCGGTCCGGCCATTGGCCAATTGCTTCTGGATGCCGGCGCTGTTCCAGCGCACCGGGTCGTTGAACAACAACTCGACCAGTTGCAGCGGGTTTTCCACGCGGATGCAGCCTGAACTGGTGGCCCGGACCGTTTTGGCAAACAGTTCGCGGTGCGGCGTGTCATGCAGGTAAATCGCATAGTCGTTGGGGAAACGGATGACCACCTGCCCCAGCGAACTGTCGGGGCCAGCATCCTGACGCAGGTGGATGCCCCGCGGGTTGCTCCAGTCGACACTCGACGGATCGAGCACATTGCCTTCGCGATCAAGCACGCGAATCCGGTTGGCCGCCAGATAGCCCGGATCGTTCTGGACTTTTGGAATCACGTCCTGCTTGAGAATGGTCGGCGGCACGGTCCAGGTCGGGTTGAACGTGATGTAGGTGATTTCGGCCTGGAATACCGGCGTACTGCGCACCGGTTTACCGACTTGCACCCGCGAACGCCAGATCGGCAGACCGTCGCGGTACATCGCCACCTTGTAGCCGGCGATATCGACGATCACGAAGGTGCCCTGAAGCTTGTACAACAGCCACCGGGCGCGCTCCATGTTGACCCGCACCTGATCGATCCGCGCCGCGACCGGCACGTTCAGTGCCGCCAGCGTCGCCGCCCCCGCCACGCCATCGGCCCCCAGGTATTGCTCGGCCTGATATTTCTTCACCGCGGCAATGACCTTATCGTCGTAGCCGGCTTTTTTCGACAGATGCGGGTCCAGGTAACCGCCCGCCACCAGGCGCGCGCGCAGTTGTGAGACCGCCACCCCGTCCATACCGGGCTTGAGCGATTGACCTTCGGTGACTTTCGGCCAGCCGCCCGCATCCTGGACCTGACGCAACCGGGCCAGGCCTTCACGCAAATTGCGGTAAATCTCTTCCTGAGGCGGTGCATCGGCGAATGCACGCGCCACGTCGTGGGCATCGAGGGCGGCAAACAGATTGTTCATGTCCTCGTGGGCATCGCCGCCGGCAGGTTCGAAATTCCAGTGAATGTCCAGCCGCGACGGATCGACCTTGCCCCGTCGCAGTTGCAGCAGCGCGGTGATGAAGGTGCGGGTCGCCGCCATGTCGAACATCGCCCGTTGCGCCGTGGATGGCATGGCCGCCACCAGCGATTCATGGGCCTGGGCCAGTTCGGCTATGCGGAAATCCGATGGGTTCAGGCCGTCGATCCGGGTGTCTTCGAGGCTCTTGAGCAATTGCGCCACGTCACGATCGTCCGTCCACGCGGCGCGATAGTTGCGATGCATATAGAAATCCAGCACCACCCGGCTGACATCCACACGCTGATGGCGCCTGGAGGTGAGCAACGGCGGAAAGGCCGAGCGCAGCGGTTCGAGCGTCGCCTGAATCGCTTGGCCGACCGCGTCGTCGGGCGCCGCGGCATCGATTGTGCTGCTCGGCGCAGATACCGGCTCAATCGGCGAAGTTTGCCCAAACGCCGCACCGCTGATCAGAAAGCCCATAAAAAATATGCGGCTTATGACGAATGACCTTGTTAATTGCACCATGGATAATCCTTAATCCTCCGTTTCAAACGGCTAGCTTTCCACTCGCTGCTAGACTCGAAATTATCATGATGAGACCCGACTATGGCGCTAAACCGCTTTGGCCTTTTATTTGCCATTTTACTGACGTGCCTTTCAGTAACGTCAGCCTACGCCGATTCGCTTGAAAACGCGCTGGTCAAAGCAGCACCCGGCGCCGACGCCAAAGTGATTGCCCTGGCCGTTCGCGCCACCCAATGCAGCCGCGCCCAGGGTGTCGCCCCCGCCCAACGACTGGCGGTGATCGATTACTCCCTGCCCTCGACCGAACAACGCCTGTGGGTCTTCGATCTTAAGCGGCGCAAGTTGCTGTTTCACGAACTCGTCGCCCATGGTCGCAACAGCGGTGAAAACATGGCCACGCTGTTTTCCAACCGCAACGAAAGCCACGCCACCAGCCTCGGCCTGTTCCGCACCCAGCAAAGCTACCTCGGCCAGAACGGTTACTCGTTGCGCATGGAAGGCCTGGAGCCCGGCTTCAACGACAACGCCTTTGACCGGGCCATCGTCATTCACGGCGCGCCCTATGTCAGCCCGGTGCTGGCCCGCGCCAATGGCCGTATCGGCCGCAGCCTGGGTTGCCCCGCCGTCAGACCGGCGATTGCCCACCGGCTGATTGATTCGATGAAGGACGGGCAGTTGCTGTTTTCCTACTACCCGGACCAACGCTGGCTGAAGTCGTCGTCCTACATCAACTGCGGCGGCGACACCGTGGCCTCGAGGGAAAAGTCCACTTCAAGCCAGAAAACGACGCCCAACCTGTCAAAACTGTAATCTTCGCCTCAGCCTGCTGAAAGCACCGCCCGCTAGACTAGTCGACAAGTTCAACAGGCTGACGGGCGGAACACACGGCATGCACTCCCACACTTCAAGACGCACCTTCGTCAAAGGCCTGGCCATCGGCGGGCTCTTCGGCGGCCTCGGGTTATGGCGCACGCCGGTCTGGGCGATCAGCAGCCCCGGCGAACCCCAGGTGCTGGCCGGTAATGATTTCGAGCTGTTCATCGGTGAATCCCCGGTCAACTTCAGCGGCAGCCCGCGCACCGCGATGACCATCAACGGCGGCATCCCCGGCCCGCTGTTGCGCTGGCGTGAAGGCGATACGGTGACGCTGCGGGTGCGCAACAGACTCAAGGACAACACCTCCATTCACTGGCACGGCATCTTGCTGCCGGCGAACATGGACGGCGTGCCGGGGCTGAGCTTCAAGGGCATCGAGCCGGGCGGCATGTACGTCTACCAGTTCACCGTGCGCCAGAACGGCACCTACTGGTATCACAGCCATTCGGGGTTTCAGGAACAATCCGGGGTCTACGGCCCGCTGGTGATCGACGCCAAGGACCCGGAGCCGTTCCAGTACGACCGCGACTACGTGGTAATGCTCAGCGACTGGACCGATGAAGACCCGGTCGGCCTGATGAAGACCCTGAAAAAACAGTCCGATTACTACAACTTCAACAAACGCACCGTGGGCGACTTCATCCACGACGTCAGCGAAAAAGGCTGGGGGCCGACCGTCGCCGACCGCAAGATGTGGGCCGAGATGAAGATGAACCCCACCGACCTGGCGGACGTCGGCGGCGCCACTTACACCTACCTGTTGAACGGCCAGGCGCCGGATTCGAACTGGACCGGGGTGTTCCGCCCGGGGGAAAAGCTGCGGCTGCGCTTCATCAACGGCTCGGCCATGAGCTACTTCGACGTGCGCATCCCCGGCCTGAAAATGACCGTGGTCGCCGCCGATGGCCTGCACGTCAAACCGGTGAGCGTCGACGAGTTTCGCATTGCCGTGGCGGAAACCTTCGACGTTATCGTCGAGCCGACCGAAGCGGCCTACACCCTGTTCGCCCAGGCAATGGATCGCACCGGCTACGCACGGGGCACCCTGGCGCTGAAAGCGGGACAGGTTGCGCCACTGCCGCCACTGGATCCGCGCCCCCTGGTGACCATGGAGGACATGGGCATGGGCGGCATGGACCACGGCAGCATGGCAGGCATGGATCACAGCAACATGCCCGGCATGCAGTCCCACCCGGCCTCGGAAACCGACAACCCGCTGGTGGACATGCAAGCCATGTCCACCTCACCGAAACTCGACGATCCCGGCATGGGCCTGCGCAACAACGGGCGCCGCGTGCTCACCTACTCCGACCTGCGCAGCACCTTCGAAGACCCGGACGGCCGCGAGCCCGGCCGCACCATAGAGCTGCACCTGACCGGCCACATGGAAAAATTCGCCTGGTCGTTCAACGGTGTGAAGTTCTCCGATGCAGAGCCCCTGCGCCTCAAATACGGCGAGCGGCTGCGGATCGTGCTGGTCAACGACACAATGATGATGCACCCCATCCACCTGCACGGCATGTGGAGCGACCTCGAAGACGAGAACGGCCAGTTCATGGTGCGCAAACACACCATCGACATGCCACCGGGCTCCCGGCGCACCTATCGGGTCACTGCCGATGCGCTCGGCCGCTGGGCCTACCACTGCCATCTCCTGTACCACATGGAAATGGGCATGTTCCGTGAAGTTCGCGTGGAAGAATGAGGTGCACCCCATGATTCGATTCACCCCGTTTTTTTTGGCCCTCGCGACCTCGACGGCGATGGCCGCCAGCGATGACATGCAAGGCATGGATCACAGCCTGATGAACCACAGCCAGATGCAGGGCATGGACGACAATCAGATGCAAACCATGGACGAGGGCCAGATGCAGCCCGCCGCCCCCAGCGAAAGCCGTACGCCAATCCCGGTGCTGACCGACGCCGATCGCGCGGCGGTGTATGCCGATCCCGCCGGCCACCACGTACATGACAGCACGCTCAATTCATTCTTCCTCGCCGACAAACTGGAATGGCAGGACGCCGATGACGGCAGCACCCTGGCCTGGGATTTGTCCGGTTGGGTCGGCGGCGACATTGATCGCCTGTGGCTGCGCTCCGAAGGCGAACGCACCAACGGCGTGACCGAGGACGCGGAAATCCAGGCCCTGTGGGGCCACGCCATTTCCCCGTGGTGGGACGTCGTCAGCGGCGTGCGCCAGGACTTCAAACCCGGCGCCCCGCAAACCTGGGCCGCGTTCGGCGTGCAGGGCATGGCGCTGTACAACTTCGAGGCCGAAGCCACGGCCTTCATCGGCGAAGGCGGCCAGAGCGCCGTGCGGCTGGAAGGCGACTACGACATCCTGCTGACCAATCGGCTGATCCTGCAGCCGACCGTCGAACTCAACGCCTACGGCAAAAACGATCCACAACGGGGCATCGGCTCGGGGCTGTCCAACACCGAGGCGGGTTTGCGCCTGCGCTACGAAATCCGCCGGGAATTCGCGCCCTACCTCGGCGTGACCTGGAACCGCACCTACGGCAACACCGCCGACTACGCCAACGACGAAGGCGAGGACCGCGGCGAAACCCGCCTGGTGCTCGGTATTCGGATGTGGTTCTGAACAGACTCACCTAAAATCAACAACAACCGCTTCAAGCGGTAAAGGACCTTGCATGCGCATCATCAAACCCACCGCCGTCGTTATCGCGTTGCTCAGCGGCCTGCTCATGAGCACCCTCGCTCAGGCACACCCCAAACTGCTCGCCTCCACCCCAGCGGATGGCGCGGAAGGTGCGCCACCCGAGAAGATCGAACTGCACTTTTCGGAAAACCTCGTCACCCAGTTTTCCGGCGCCAAACTGCTGATGACCGAAATGGCCGGCATGGCCCACGCCCCGATGCCGGTCAAGGCCAAGGTCAGCGGCGGCAGCGATCCAAAAACCATGTTCATCACCCCGACAGCCCCCCTGGCTGCCGGCACCTACAAGGTCGAATGGCGTGCGGTGTCATCGGACACCCACCCGATCACCGGCAACGTCACCTTCAAAGTGAAATGATCGATGAGCGACTCGGCCAACGTCGTGCTGCGGTTTGTGTTGTATGTGGATTTGATGCTGTTGTTTGGCGTGGCGCTGTTCGGGCTCTACAGCCTCAAGGGACAGGAACGGCTATCCGGGACAGTGCTTCCCTTCCACCGATTGTCGACGGCAACAGTCGGGCTCGGTGCACTGCTGTCCGTCGCGGGCATGGTGCTGATGGTCCGCGCCATGAGCGGCGAATCAGACGTCACCGAGTTGCGCCCTCACCTCGAGATGATGCTGTCCGAGACAGACACGGGGTTGGCCTGGGCCGTGCGGATGATTGCGTTAGCAGTCGCGGGTTTGGCGTTGATGCTCAACCCACGCGCCCCCGGCATCAGCCTGGTGATCGCCGCCACGGCCGGCGGCATCTCCCTCGCCAGCCTGGCCTGGAACGGGCATGGCGCCATGGACGAAGGCAGCCGCCGTTTCTGGCACTTTACAACGGACATCCTGCACCTGTTGGCCGCCGGCGCCTGGCTCGGTGCGCTGCTGGCGTTTGCGTTGATGGCGCAACCCCGGGCCCTGCAAACCGAAGCACACATACGCTTGTTGGCTCGCGCAGTCAGGCGATTTGAGCTTGTCGGCGCGCTGGTCGTTCTGATCATCACCGTCACGGGCGTGGTGAACTACCTGTTCATCGTCGGGCCGAAACTCGATGAGGTTTTACTCAGCCAGTACGGAGTTCTGCTGGCGATCAAAGTGCTGTTGTTTGCCGGGATGCTGGCGTTGGCGGCGCTGAACCGCTTTCATCTTGGCCCCTTGCTGGAGCGGTCGTTGCGGGAGGGCCAGTATCGCGTGGCAGCCCATGCGCTTCGGCGCAGTGTGGTGGTGGAAATGGCCGCGGCGTTTTTGATTGTGGGGTTGGTGGCGTGGTTGGGGACGTTGAGTCCGGAAATGGAGTGAGCCATCTTTAGGGGGCGTTGATTTTTCATAGCGGTGAAAAAACGGCACCTTCCGGTGCCGTTCGAATTTCGCAGTCCTGCTTTAACTTATCTTGCCCAGTGTCCCGGCCTTGTCACAGAGGTCCATTTGGCTATGACGGGAAATGCCGAGGGCTGTTTTAAGCTTGAGGTGATAGCCCCAAATATCACTCCAACTTCATCAGCCCATACGCAATGAATCCCCAAACAGCAATGCCTACCAGCATTACCGCTTTGATTTTCAAAAGACGCTTTAGATGTGGGGGAAAGTTTTTAATATCCTCGGGGTCCAGCTCGCCAATGCGGATTGAAACCCTTGGCATAGTCACCATCCCGGCGATTTTTGCTATTAGCAAGAGGCCCCCAAACCACCCCTGCTGCCGCAAACCTGGCCCCCAGGTGTGGACATAACGACTATTTTTTAAGGCCTCCAGCATGGCATCAAGGTAACGCCATCTGAGGTACAGACTGTATGCAGTGCTCGCAATGGCCAGCAAGATCGGACCGGCTAGAAGCCAAAAAGCTAGCCAAGACATCCAAAAACCCTTTCCCATCATGGATGGGTTTTCTCGTATAAAATTTCACCCATTAACTCACCTCCATCCCCCATATAAGTCGTACCCACCCATGCTCCAGCACCTATCAAGGTCGCGACGCAGACAACTCCTCCAACTCCGGTAGATACTCCAAGTGCCAGACAGATAGGTCCACTGACATATTTACCTATCTCTGCACCCGCAACGCCACCAAAGGTGGACCCAACAAACTTTCCTCCCTCCGTAAACCTGACCTTCTCGCACGCAGTTCCAGAGTCACCAACACAAACCTCCTGAATAGCCAGCAACGACGAAACTCCGCCAATGCCAATCCCGATGTAACCACCGGTGCTCATGTACTTGGCAGCCCGACTGATTGCATTCACATGAGTGGAATACCCTGGTATCTGCCCCGGCGCCCCGGCCTTGTCCCAATGGTGCACCAGGCTGCGACTGGAAATGCCGAGCGCCGTCTTCAGCTTCGGGTGATCGCCCAAGGTAGTCTGGCCACGCAGGCGAGTGGAGTTCAGCAGATGAGCATCGAGTTGGGCGAGCAGCCGCTGGCGCTCGGCGAAGAACTGCGGCGACCGCAGGTGGCCATGCTGACGATAGCTGTCCTGATGCAGGCGCTCCATGGCTTGCAGGGTGTCGCGCAATCGGGTCAGGTGTTTTTCCATCACCACCGCGCTGACGCCAAGCCAGGTCGAGGTACGGCCGGTAAAACTGGCGATTTCAGCACCGTGGCGGAACATGAATTCGGCTTCGTCCGGCGTCAGGGGATCGAGGGCCAACTTGACCTGCTGCGCGGCCTGCATCAGTTGCGCTTCCTGATAGGTGCAGGAGTGGTTGTTCGGGTCGCCGAGCACGATCAGCGAACCGGCCTTGATATCGCCTCGCTCAGGATTGAGCGCTCGAAACTTGCGCATCACGACGGCATCGGGTGTGGCGAACAGTGTGGCCTCCATGGCCTCGCGGGTCATGCTTTTGGGCACCACATAGAAGCCCGGTTCTTGAGGTTCCGCGCGGGCGAATATCGCAGGCGCTGGAGGGTTCGAAGGGGCGAAACCAGGCTGGCGTGGCGCGGCCGGTTGACTGGTTGCCGCACTGGAAACGGGTTGCACAACGCTCCTGCCCGTTCGCGGTGCAGAATTGGCGCTGCGATAGGTCGCCGTGACCATCGAAGGGATCAGCCGGGCTTTGCAGGGGCAATCGCTATGACTGTCCAGCGTGCCCGCCAAGGCTTTGCCATGACTGATCATGTACGAAATGCCACCCACGATCTTGTAAGTCTTGCCATCCTTGCCACAGCTGACTCGATCACCTTCGCGGGCATGGGCGATACCGAACATCATGACGCCGGTATGACCATCCAGGACTTTGCCACCACAGGTAGTCTTGTCATCCAGACCAATGAAATGTCCCTCGTTCATTGATGTTCTTCCTGCTTGATGGAGGGCAGAAAATCCTCGGCCATCGCTACACCTTCACGTCCCACCAACAAACAACCGCCTTGCAAGGTGTTGATGATCTCGTCTCCATTGCAAAGACGACTGCCGACCAGCGCCACATCGCTATTTCCTTGTCCCGCGCCCGTGACGATCTGCGCCGTACGCCCATCGGCGTACACGACGTAGTCGCCTTTCTGTGCCGCCCGTACTTTCTGGCCGCTCTCTAATGTGAACTCCAGGTGAGCAACTCCCTGCTTGATCACCCCGCCATCGCGGGTTTGACTGCCCTCAGTCGCGATTCGGTAAATGGCGTGAGCGGGATGAGCTTCCATGTATGCCTGCCCCTGGCGAACAACTGCCAAAGCTTCGTCGCAAAAGTGCGCAAGTCGCTCTTCAGTGAAATTTGGGGCGTCAAGACTGCGGAGAAATTCAGGAGAAACTTCGTTGGTATACAAGGGGTGCACAGGTGCATTCATTTGCCACTTCCTTATCGTCATCGGTTTGAGTTGCCTTCCCTCTCGGCAGAAGTGCTGAGCAAAGAGAAGATTGGACGACGACGAATAAGACGGTGGAGTGCGTGCTGAAAGCAATACACTGGCATAGCCAAATGAACGAATAGGAATTTTCGCAATAACCAACAACCCATTTCCTACAACGGTAGTTACAAGAAGTATTTTTTTGCGCAGTGGAGGCCCGCTGTGTGTGTGGTTTTTTCGCGTGCGAGCGTAGTCCGATGGGTTAACTAAAAAACGACATCTTCCCGAACCGGATTTTTCACACCCATGAAAACTTCACTACACTCCCCGCTTCAATACCACTCCAGCACAAAAGCCCGATAACAATGAAAAACATCAAAAGAGCAATGATGCTCGGCGGCTTGCTCGCACTCTCCCTTGGCGCCCTGGCAGAACCTTCGCACCTGGACAGCGTCATGCAACAGGGACAACTGCGCGTCTGCACCACCGGCGACTACAAGCCCTACACCCTCAAAGCCGAGGACGGCGAATATTCCGGCATCGACATCGCCATGGCCCGCGCCCTGGCCGACAGCCTTGGCGTCAAGGTCGAGTGGGTGCCCACCACCTGGAAAACCCTGATGCCCGACATGCTCGCCGGCAAGTGCGACATCGCCATGGGCGGCATCTCGGTCACCCTGGAACGGCAGAAAAAAGCCTTCTTCAGCAGCATCCTCGACGTCGACGGCAAAATCCCCCTGGTGCGCTGCGAAGACCAGGCGCTGTACCAGACCGTCGAACAGATCAACCAACCCTCGGTTCGCCTGGTCGAACCCGCCGGCGGCACCAACGAAGCCTTCGTCCACGCCTACCTGCCCAAGGCGCAATTGCAACTGCGCGACAACGTGAGCATCTTTCAGGAATTGCTGGATAAAAAAGCCGACGTGATGATCACCGACGCCTCGGAGGCGCTGTACCAGCAGAAGCTCAAGCCGGGCCTGTGCGCGGTCAACCCCACGCACTACATGCAATACGGCGAAAAAGCCTACCTGCTGCCCCGCGACGACATCACCTGGAAGCTGTACGTCGATCAGTGGCTGCACCTGGCCAAGGCAACAGGCAACTACCAGAAGATCCTGCGCCAGTGGCTGGCGGTGCCTGGGGGTAAATAACGGCGTGCCCGCCACTGAAATGGAGACCGCCGCCTGATCGACTGTCCCGCAAGCCGTGACGCGCCAACAGCCCGCCAAGGCTCTACCTCATGGCTTGTTAAATATCGTTACATGATTAAAACTACTATCGCACCGGTAGCAAGCCGGTCATATGCAAGACGCGTTGACACGCACCGAACGAAAACTCGGTCGATGCCTCGACCGAGCAGCCCCCTCAAAAAAGGACAGACAATGAGCAGCACGGATGAATTGCAAACCTACAACGCCAGCCCGAAATGGCAAGAACGTTTCGCTTTTTTTGATCAACACGGCAGCCCCAAAAGCCCCGATTTCAAAACGGCTTTCAAACAGTTGCCAGCGCGCAAGCGCATCCTGATCAACCTGAACTTCATCGCGTTTTTTTTCGGGCCGATCTATTTCTTCGTACTTGGGCTGTGGAAAAAGAACCTGGCAATCATCGCGATCATCGTTGCCCTTTCCTTTGCCCTGGCATTGATTTTCACCCTGCTGGGTTATGAAGAAGCGCCCAAGGCCCTTGACACCGGCATGAACGTCGCCTTTGCACTTATGTACGGATTGAGCGCCAACTACGCCTACTACCTGAAACAGGTAAAAGGTTCGCAAGGCTGGAATCCTTTTGAAGGCTTGAGGTTCGTCTAAGTCTCACCCGAAGCGCAACGGTGGAAATCACTCCACCGTTGCGCCACCGGTCAATCGTCGTGCAACAACCCCGAACTGTACTCGCCGAAGCTGTTGCCGAGCGCACTGCCATGTAAATTCAGCTGGTTGGGGTTGTGGGTCGGCCCTGGACCGAAACCGTTAGACGACTGCGAGTCATCCGGGTAACGGTCATCGGTACTCACACCCGAACAGGCGCTCAACAGCACGGCGCCCGCGATCAGCGAGACTTTGATCAGGTTTGCGATCATTTTTTATTCCTGTGGGTTGAGGCGCTGGGACATGACCTTTGGCGGTCATCCTATGCCTCGTGTGTGCCGGACAGCATGAAACTTTGTAGGGAGACAGCTTGGGTTCAGGAACGTCGCTTTCTCAAACATCGGCGCCAAAACTTAAAAAGAGCAGCGTCCTACACGACATCAGGAATTGTCCGTACACTCCGCCATTGCTGCACCTTTGCCACGAGTCCTATAGTCCGGCCCACGCCCTCACGGCGTGTCGGGTTTGGCGACTCGATTGCAATTGAACTGAAGCCTTCGACCATTTCGGAGCGCTTCGGAACGCACCTAGCTGCCTGTTATATGGTGGCTGTGCGCGGGAGACCCCAGGGTCTGCCGGTTTCTCCATTGCCCGGTTCGCCAACCCGCGTACGGCTACCACCCTCTCGTTTGGCGACGATTGAGTGATAGCTCTCATGAACTAATGGAGCTTCACTTATGAATGAGTACATGGCTTTAACCAGCAATGCCGATGATCTGCCCTCGCTGTTCGTCAACACCACACAACCTCTGCATTCACTGCTCAGCACGGCCAGTTACAGAATTCGAGCTGTAACGCAGATTCTTGAAAATCTTGCGATGCGTGGTGATATCACCAGCGATACGGTGGTTCTCAGCGACTTTGCGTTGTTGTGCTGCGTGCCGTTGCGTGATGGTTGTGATGTGTTGGATGTGATTGCGCGGCGGATGGATGCTGAGTCGTCCTGATGAAAAAGAGGGGCGTCCAGTTTAGACGCCCCCCTCGACTCATTTTACAAGGTCTTGTATTTGCACAATCTCCTATTTCTATTCGATTGGCATCACCGTGAAATGAGACTACCAAAATTTAGGCGTCCCACCAGTAATTAGGCAACACTGGCTGTGGTAGCGCTAGCATCCTTAACGACAGGCTTTTCCATTACCTCCTGAGTCGCGAGACCGTTTTCGACTTTCTCGGCTTGAGCACTCAATAATTCATCAGTTCTCGTAGCTAGCTTTTTCGCAAGCATTGAAAATCCAGGAAGTTTTGACAGCGTTTCTACTGAATCAGATAATTTCGCACTATTCTCCAAAGCATCCATCAATGGATGGTCTGACTTATTATAATCGGTAATCAGTTTACCTGGATTTTCTGAGCTAACCTGCAACAAATTAAACAATAAGCGGGTTCTCAACTCATCTCTAACAACACTCTCTCGAGGCAGAGACTCTATCTGATTAGACAAACCAGAAAACGTTTTCCCCAGAACTGCCTTATGCGTATATTCCTCAATCAAACGCTTAGACAAATTAAGTTTTTTACTTGACGAATACGCAAACCAAAGTACGGGGAAATAAAGAGGCAAAATCGACACTATCAAACTAGGAGTGTCTTTAATCACCTGAACTAAGTCAGCCCCTTTCCACCCAAGAAGAAACACATCAACCCCAAACGGTATCAAAGAAACAGTGACCATTAAAGCAATTGCAATCTTAAAACTTAACTCATACTTCTCCGACGATACCACTTCATCATCTTTTTTCTTTTCATATGCAGCACTTAATCCAGCCGCCATTGCGCCGGGCAACAACCCCGTTATCTCATCATCAATAGCTGAGTACCGCTCTTTCGATTCTGAAATAAGACTTTCAAACCGCTCCCTATCCTGAAACAAATCAGCTTCATATTTCTCAATCACCCCCTTAACCGCACCGTCAACCTCACTCTCTAGCGCCGTCACTTTTGCTTCCACGGAACCATATGCACGATTTAAAGAGTCAACCAATCCATCAACGCGTTCAACTGACCCATCAGCACCTTTCACCTCAGTCCCAAGAATGGATTTGTGCAGTTCGTCAATTTCAGACTTTTTCTTCATCGAATGGGTGAGGAGGGCTTCAATATCCTGAGCAACCACCGCAGAACTATCCAACAGCTTCGTTACTGTGACAACTTGGTCAGGTAGTTTCTGAGCCTCTAGTAATGCGGCCTTAATTACAGAAAGTTCACTACTCATAACCGTGCTAGCAGAAGAGATTGAGTCAGTTAACTCAACTGCCTTAGCGCAAACGCTTTCATTTTTGGTAGCAAGACTTTTGACTTCATTGACCGAGGTCTTGGCCACCTCGACGAGAGACTTAACGCCGACCACCTCTTCCTTTACAGCCTCCCTATACTCCAGAAGCTCTTTTATAGCGTTATCAACGCCGACTTTTGTACTTTTGATTTTTTCCTCAATATCTGATGCATTATCAGCAGAGGCGCGAGCGGCCGCTTCAGAATCTGTAACCTTCAACCTTATTTCACTTGTCAGCGCTTTAAGCTGAGAATTCACCTCAGATTTAAACCTTTCAAAATCAGCCGGATCTACGCCCTTGTCTAAAAACCCCATACCAACTCCTTATATTTTTTGTTATCTAGCACCAATACAAACCGGACTCTTAACACCTACGACGCCCCGCAAAACACATAAAGCTTCCAACAACACTTCACCCAACAAACCAACGGAGCTAATTTGATGCTTTCTTAAACACAACCACTGCTAGACCGAGTGGCTACTTGTCATCTAATATAACGTTTTACCTCCAGCCAGACACTGATGTCGAATGATTTCCACCGGAGAACGCGGAAAGATTTATTCACTAAAACTGAACCAACCACATCTCTGTGTGCCGTTACGTCTCAAATACCCCGAACAGCATTACAAGATCACCGAAACCCCACCATCCCATTCCTGATAAACTCCCCACCTCCCAGCCTCACCGATTCCAGATCCCCCATGTCCGCAGCCACCGCCACACCTGCCCCGCTCTCCCGCCGTTTCTCCGTCGCGCCGATGATGGATTGGACCGACCGCCACTGCCGCTTCTTCCTGCGCCTGCTGTCGAAAAACGCCCTGCTCTACACCGAAATGGTCACCACCGGTGCCCTGCTCAACGGCGATCACGAGCGTTTCCTGCGGCACAACGAAGCCGAGCACCCGCTGGCCCTGCAGCTCGGTGGCAGTGTTCCCCTGGACCTGGCCGCGTGTGCGCGCATGGCGCAGGAGCATGGTTACGATGAGGTGAACCTGAATGTCGGCTGCCCGAGTGATCGGGTGCAGAACAATATGATCGGCGCGTGCCTGATGGGGCATCCGCAACTGGTGGCCGATTGTGTGAAGGCGATGCGGGATGCGGTGTCGATTCCGGTGACGGTCAAGCACCGTATCGGGATCAACGGCCGGGACAGTTACGAGCAGCTGTGTGATTTCGTCGGCACGGTTCGGGATGCCGGGTGCACCAGTTTTACCGTGCACGCGCGGATTGCGATTCTGGAGGGGTTGTCGCCGAAGGAGAACCGTGACATCCCGCCCCTGCGTTATGACGTGGCGGCGCGGTTGAAGGCGGATTTTCCCGAGCTGGAGATTATCCTCAACGGCGGGATCAAGACGCTGGAGGCCTGCCACGAGCATTTGCAGACGTTCGACGGTGTGATGTTGGGCCGCGAGGCGTATCACAACCCTTATGTGATGGCCGAGGTGGACCAGCAGCTGTTCGGCAGCACGGCGCCGGTGATCACCCGTGCCGAAGCACTGGCGCAGCTGCGGCCGTATATCGCTGCACACATCGACGCCGGCGGTTCGATGCACCACATCACTCGCCATGTGCTGGGGCTGGGGACCGGGTTCCCGGGGGCGCGCAAGTTTCGGCAGTTGTTGTCGGTGGATATCCACAAGGCCAAGGAGCCCCTGGTCTTGCTGGATCAAGCTGCCGGGTTGCTTGAAGGGCGTTAATGCCCGGTTGTTCTCGCCATTTCAGCCAGGCGGTTTGATCCGCCTGGCTCGCCTGTCAGTTGGCGGCCGCTGCCGTCCAGTTCACCCAACCGAATGCCCAGGTTGCCAGGATCAACAGTCCGAAAACGATCCGGTACCACGCGAAGGCGGCATAGCTGTGGTTCGCAATGAACTTGAGCAGGCCGCGTACGGCGATCATGGCGAAGAAGAACGCTGTGACGAAGCCCAGGGCGAAAACCGGCAGGTCGCCGGCCTGGAACAACTCCCGGTACTTGTAGCCTGAATACACTGCCGCACCGACCATGGTGGGCATTGCCAGGAAGAACGAGTACTCGGTGGCGGCCTTGCGCGACAGGCCAAACAGCAAGCCGCCGATAATGGTCGATCCGGAGCGGGAAGTGCCCGGGATCATCGCCAGGCATTGCGCGAAGCCTACCTTCAGCGCATCCGACCAACGCATATCGTCGACATGGTCGACGTGCACCACGTGGTCTCTCTGCTCCGCCCACAACATGACAATGCCGCCCACGACCAAGGCGACTGCCACGGTGATCGGGTTGAACAGGTAGTGATGAATCTGGTCGGCGAACAGGACACCCAGAACCACGGCCGGAAGAAAACCGATCAGCAAGTTCAGAGTGAATCGTTGTGCATTGCGTTGGGTCGGCAGTCCTTTGACGATCTCTGTAATCTTGCGGCGAAACTCCCAGACAACGGCAAGAATTGCGCCCAGCTGAATAATGATATTGAACGCCATGGCGCGTTCACCGCCAAATTCCAGCAAGTCCGCAACAATAATCTGGTGGCCCGTACTGGAGATCGGCAAAAACTCAGTCAGGCCCTCTACCGCGCCCAGGATCAACACTTTGAAAAGGGTCCAGAAATCCATCAATCCTCCGTCAGACCGTTCTTTGGGAACGATCCGTCAACTGCACTCAGATATTGAGTAGCTCAAGCAAAACATTCGACACATCCACACCCATTATCTGATGTAGCGAGGGAGAATATGTCTTATTAAAAGGCACACTCAAGCCATGTTAATAATCGTCCGAGTACGAACACCCTGGAAATATATTTAGGTATTTAGTGGAAAAAAGTCTCGCCACTCAATAAAGTGTGATCGCTCTCACACTATTTGTGTTTCTTAGTGGATTCAGCACCTTGGCATGAATGGTGGCACGTAGTGGGCCAAACAGTGGCAAAAGGACATAAAAAATTAATCGCCATCGTTTCAAAATAGTGGCACAATTCCATATTGCCACCATCTAACGACGATATTCCACTAGTTCAGTTCGCCGAGAAAATCAACTAAAAGCTTGAAAAGCTTAAGTATTGTTAAAAAACTCGGGAGCCACGTCTAAAATTCGCGTAAATGTTACCAATTGTCAGTCACAGATGAGAACCGGTGCTTTAACATCCCGATGTCAGCACCTATTCGAGTCAATGCATGATGCTTACAGGGAACTTAGCGACTAGAAGCCAGCGCCAGACAAACGATGAACCCGGAGTTCTCACTCTGGGTCGTACCCGTGGCGTGGCTGAACATTTTAGAGCGCTAGTCGCAAGGCATGTGCGGACCGATATGGCACTAGAGGCCAATTCCTACACTAGTTCATTCAAGAAGAATGAACGCTCTGGTTCGTATCGCGCCATCTTCATCATCATCGACAGCCCCCAGGCCCTCGAGGAAAGCCTCGCGCTAGTGGAAAACCTGCGCAACGGCAACTTGAAACCCATCATTTGCGCGGTCATCACGGGCCGAGGCACCTACAACAAGATCAAGTACTATCTTGCGGGGGCCGACTACTGCATCAAGTTCAATACCCTTTCCGATGAAAGCTCTGAGTTGCTCGCCGAGTTCTTCAGCAGTGAAGAATGGCAAAGAGATATCAATTTGATATTGGACCCTACCCGTATTTGCCTACTGGGCACCAGCAAGAAGCTGGACATCTCCTTTGCGGAAATGAAGATCCTGGAAGCCTTTGCGCAAACCAGTAACCACATACTAAGTCACGATGAAATTGCCAACATCATGGGGCTCAACAGCAACTTTTATGACCCCAGGGCGCTGGAAAAATCGATCAGTCGCCTTCGTGGAAAAATCAAGGACACCTATGGCACAAACGCTATCCAGAGCATCCGCGGGCATGGGTACCGGTTGATGAGGGGACTGATTTCAACTCTCTGACACACCGAAAAGATGGCGCTTTAGCATCAACTTTATCAACAATACAAAGACCTCGGCTTCAGCGTTTCTTGTATTTCATACCAAAGGCACTTATCGATTCCATGACCGTGGCAACATCTAACCATAACAATAAAAGTTTATTCTATAGCAGCAGATCGAGTGGAACCCATCGAGGGCCAAATTTGGGCCCAGACCCTGCCTTTCGACTACTTCCCAGGGAGTCATTGCTCCCCTGCCGATCATCTTTTAGCCAAATTTGGTGTGTACTTCAGGAGAGAGACATGGAAACTAGTACAACCCTCCCAAGGAAATACTTTGTCGTCGTGACCCACAGCACAACGTCGCAGCGTGAACTTGAGACCATCCTGTCCAGTGAGCGCTTCAACTCGTTTGGCACCTCCCAGGCACAAATGTTTATTGAAGGCGTTGCTTCACCCTCTTCCGCACCTGTGCTGATGGAGTTCAGCTACCCAAGCGTTTCAAGGAAAAACGTAGCGCGCAGTATCGAACATGATACACAGCGACTACTGGCGACCCTGGAATCCGAATGGCTGGCAGCGCAATCGACGAATCCATTCCACAGCATGCCGGCAACGACCGGGGCAGCCAACGATATTGCGCAAACCATTGAGGGCGACACTCCTTACAGCGAAGCCTGGCAACTCGACAAGGATCAAAGCGCCTTGGTAAAAGAGGGCGTCGAGATCAGCCTGACCGGATTGGAAGCCGCGCTGGTAAAGAAAATGCTGCACCATGAAGAGCGTGTCGTCAGTCGAGACGAACTGATCCTCAGCATCGGCAGGGAGCCAGAACAATATCGTGGCCTGGAAATGTGCCTGAGTCGGCTGCAAGACAAATTCAAAATGGCCAGTAACGGTGAACGACTGTTTCGCGCAGTAAGAAATCGTGGCTATTGCCTGATCCAGGAAGTCGTGGCGTAAACACCTCCACCCTTAGCGAATAAAACAAACAGAAACAGTGCGACTACAATAATAAAAAAGCACTCTGTTTGGTTTCAACCTCCGCGCTAGTCAGACCGCCCTCATCCCCTCCCCTCCTACAATACCAAAGACCACTCTAATTATTCACCCTCTTCCATTCGACCTTTTCTAACGCTCGGCTTTTTCTAAAACCCTGATAGTTGGCACTTTGCCACCTTGTTAGAACTCGTCAGACAGCATCTCCGCCAATAACTTAGTCTATTGACTGACGACAGTTCGGCATATCGACGTTGTTACCTCAGGACACTCGCTATAACAACAATAACAAGTCTGTTTAACAACTCGGATTTCAACTGTCGAAACCTGAATGGACGTCTTTTGGGGATATTGTATGGATCTTACTCTTAGTATCAATCGAAACACCGGCCTCAAGGGACTTACCTTTTGGGGGCAATGGGCGCTGGCACAGGGCTTTGTAGTTTCCCTGTTGTTCATACTTGCCGAGCGGCACACTGGAACGGTCGAGTTCTATTACCGGATGTGCGCAACGCTCGCCGTACTGGCCTCGGTTCCGGCTTATACGTTCAGCGGTGTGTACCGCAAAAGAGACAATTATCTGTCAGGGCTGGGACGCCTGTTCATGGGCTGGTCCATGACGATGGCCGCGCTGGCGTGCATCGCGTTTATCTGCAAGGCCGATGAGCTATTTTCCCGACAAGTCATCCTGGGTTGGGCGGTGTACGGTTTCCTCGGCCAGGCGTTGCTGTACGCGCCGCTGCATGCGTTCTCGAAGTTCTACCAGCGGTCACGCAAAAGCGAGCATAAAACCCTGATCGTCGGCACCGGTGAACTGGCGCTGGGATTGGCGAACAAGCTGAGCGACCTCGAAAACCTGCCGTTGGTGGGCCTGGTCAGCAACGGCGCCCCTCCCTCACTGGAGCCGGGCGCACCCAGCATCGTCGGCGCCCAGGAAGACCTGCTGGAACTGATCAAGACCCATGACATCCGTCGTTTGTACATCACCCTGCCCCTGTCGGAAGCGGCAAAAATCGAAGCCATGTACGTCGACTTGCTGGATGCCAACGTTGACGTGGTCTGGGTGCCGGACTTGAACAGCCTGACGCTGCTCAATCACTCGGTGAAAGTCGTGGACGGCCTGCCGGCGATCTACTTGAACGAAAGTCCGCTGACCAGCCGGCCCACCGCCGCGCTGAGTAAAAGCCTGGTGGAGAAAAGCGTGGCCCTGTTGGCCATTATCCTGCTGAGCCCGGTGTTGCTGGTCATCGCCCTGGCCGTGAAGCTCAACTCCCCTGGCCCGGTATTCTTCAAGCAGGACCGCCATGGCTGGAACGGCAAAGTGATTCAGGTCTGGAAGTTCCGCTCCATGCGTGTGCACGATGACCATGAGGTCAAACAGGCCAGCCGCAACGACTCGCGTATCACCGCCGTTGGACGCTTCATCCGTCGCACTTCGCTGGACGAATTGCCGCAACTGTTCAACGTGCTGCAAGGGCAAATGGCGCTGGTCGGCCCGCGCCCTCACGCCGTCGCGCACAACAACTACTACTCCGGGAAGATTCTCGCCTACATGGCGCGCCATCGAATCAAACCGGGCATCACCGGCCTGGCGCAGATCAACGGTTGCCGCGGCGAGACCGACACCATCGACAAGATGCAGAAGCGTGTCGAGATCGACCTCAAGTACATCAACAACTGGT
Source organism: Pseudomonas monachiensis (assembly GCF_047345015.1). Classification (NCBI taxonomy): domain Bacteria; kingdom Pseudomonadati; phylum Pseudomonadota; class Gammaproteobacteria; order Pseudomonadales; family Pseudomonadaceae; genus Pseudomonas; species Pseudomonas monachiensis. The sequence continues at coordinate 1,973,154 of NZ_CP178857.1, read as the reverse complement.
CGTTGTGGCTGGACCTGAAGATTCTGGTGAAAACGCCGTTCACCTTGTTGTCGAAGGACATCTACTGAAGGTTTAGGGCTGCACAAGGCAACACCGCAAGGGGACGCAAGTCCCCTTTTTTGTGGCTGTGATTTGGGACTGCCCGGATTTATGGATCACCAAAAGACCAGTGTAGGAGCAAGCCTGCTCGCGATAGCGGGGTATCAGTCAACATCAATGCTGGATGTACTGACGCCATCGCGAGCAAGCTCGCTCCCACAGGGGATTGGGGGTTGTCTGGGTCTTCGGGTCGCCAAATAACCACTGTGGGAGCTTGGCTTGCCCGCGAAAGCGTCGGGTCAGTCAACATCAATGCTGAATGTACTGACACCATCGCGAGCAAGCTCGCTCCCACAGGGGATTGGGGGTTGTCTGGGTCTTCGGCTCGCCAAATAACCACTGTGGGAGCGTGGCTTGCCCGCGATGGCGCCGGATCAGTCAACATCAATGCTGAATGTGCTGACGCCTTCGCGAGCAAGCCCGCTCCCACAGGGGATTGGGGGTTGTCTGGGTCTTCGGCTCGCCAAATAACCACTGTGGGAGCGTGGCTTGCCCGCGAAAGCGTCGGGTCAGTCAACATCCATGCTGAGTGTGCCGACGCCTTCGCGAGCAAGCCCGCTCCCACAGGGGATTGGGGGTTGTCTGGGTCTTCGGCTCGCCAAATGACCACTGTGGGAGCGTGGCTTGCCCGCGAAAGCGTCGGGTCAGTCAACATCAATGCTGAATGTGCTGACGTCTTCGCGAGCAAGCCCGCTCCCACAGGGGATTGGGGGTTGTCTGGGTCTTCGGCTCGCCAAATGACCACTGTGGGAGCGTGGCTTGCCCGCGATGGCGGCGGGTCAGTCAACATCCATGCTGAGTGTGCCGACGCCTTCGCGAGCCTGCTCGCTCCTACAGGTTACTCAGTGATCTTCTCGAAGTTGCGGTAGAACATGTCGTCGTCGCGGCTATCAGTCATGGAGTGCAACTGGTAGCTGCGATTGAGCCGTGCACCGCCGTCCCGGGTCAGTGGCGACCAGACGAGGTTGGCACGGCGCATGGTCGACATGCTCATCAGTTCGTCGAATGGAATGGACAGGTAGATGCCTTTGTCGAAACTACCTTCGCCATATTCAGCACCGGTTGCGGTGGTGATGGTTGCCCAGGCACCAAAGCGTACGCCGTTGGAAAACTCTCGCGAGATATCCAGCGTGCCGCCCCAGTCGCCAGCCAGGTAACGCCCGACGCTGACGGCTGCCAGCGTATCGTAGGGCAAGTCGGTGTAGCCGGTGATGTGGCCGGTCAACACCGAGTAATCACGCAAGCCAAAACCCTGGTCGAACTCGCGCTGGCGCACGTAGTTCAGGTCCGCGCCCACCGACCAGCGCTCGCCGGTCGGACGGAACAGCACCTCGCCCCCGACGCCGGCAAACATCGACTCCAGGTAGCCACCGTACACCATGCCATACAGGTCTTTGTCCAACTGCTCGGCATGGCTGACCTGGAACAACGGCATGGTGACATCCGACGTGGTCATGTACTGGCGCAAGTCCGTGCGCACGCGGGGCAAGCCGCTGGGTGCGTCATAGGTGAACTTGTCGAAGTTGTTGATCAGGTTGGCACTGAGCAAACCACTCCACCAGGTGTTGCGGTTGAAGCGGTACTCGGCGTCCGCGTCGGCGCTGAACTGATAGAGCAAGCCATCGGGGCCACCGACGTTCTGCTTGAAGCCCAGCCCGACGCCATAAGCGAATGGCTGCATCGCTTCGGTGTAGAGGGTTTTCTCGTTGTGCGGCATCGCCGGATTGATTTCGGTGGTGCGATGCAGGGCTTGCAACGGCTCTTCGTTGTTGATCACTTCGCGGAAGGTTTGCCGAGGCACGCTGGTTTCTTCAAGCGCCAGGTCGTAGCGCTTGTTCACCACGGTGAACCAGTCGATATCGTCGTTGACGCTGTTGTCCAGGATCCGGCTCGCGCGGCCGACGGCCTTGGCCGAATGGAAGTAACGCTGCTGCTCGCCATACACGATCAACTCGGAATCGCGCTGGCTGATACGCTCGACCTTGTACCCGGCATTTTGCTGCAGGCGCCGGGACACATCGGCCCAGTTGACCTGATCCATCCCGGTGCTCGGCGCCTTCGCTGGCAAGGGTTCAGCCGGCGGATCGAACGTCTTCGCCGGCGCCTTGCGGCTGGCGAAGTTGGTGTGAAAGGTGACGCCGAACATAGCCGTATTACCGCGTTCCCAGGCTGCGCTGAGGTCGATCGAGTCAGTTACTTTGAACACCGCGCCGAGGTTGATCGGTGAGTCCTGCTTGATCTGGTTGTCCTTCGGCTCGTGCTTGTAATCGTTGCCTTCGTATTCGAGTTTAAGACTGAGCCGATCCCAGGGTGTCTGGTAGCTCACGCCGCCGAAAAAGGATGGGCTGCCGCGAAAATAGGCCCCGGCGTTGACATCACCGGTGCCCTCGCTGTCGGGCCGGGTCTTGAAGCGATCACTGACGTAGCCCAGCGGGTTTTCGAAGTCGCCGCGGTTGCCCAGGTAACCCCAGGCAATGCCGGCGCTGAAATCAAAATTGTCGTAGCGCTTGTTGGCCACCACGAATTCACTGGAGAACAGGCCTGTACCACCGATGTCCCGGAAGCCCAAGGCCACTTCGGGCGCCCAATGGGTTTCTTCCCACAGGCGGGCCTTGAGGTCGACCGCCTTGTCCTTATAGCTCTGGTTGCCGCTCAACGATTCGGGGCCGTAAGGGCGGTTAGTGATCGCGGTGTAGCGAAACGAGCCTTCCAGCCACTCAAGTGGCTGAAGTGAAACGCTGTAACGGCTGTAGGGGTCGGTGCGGTTGGCATTCAGGCTCAACTCACCGGCCGGCGCCATGCGCGCCGTCGGCGTTTGCAACAAGCCCGCGCCACCGAAATCATTCTGGGTAATGCGTGGTTCTGCATGAGCCAGACCACACGGCAATAACAATACGGCTGCAAAACGTAAATTCAACGAACCACCTCAGCCAGCTGCGTGGCAATAAATTCGGCCAACTGCTGATTCAGTTCAGGGATAGGCGGATCAAGGTCATCGTTTTTGACCGGGACCAGAATCTTGCTGCCGGCGGCCGGTATCTGCCCGCTCTCGCGATTCCAGTGGGCAATGCCGACGCGCCGGGTGACGCCATTGGGCTGGATCAACCACAGGTAATCGGCGTCCGCATCGACCAGCGGCGTGCAACCCCGCAGGTAATCGCGGGCCTCTTGCAGCGCTTGATAGGGCAACCGACACGACTCGGCGACAGCGCCGAGCACCTCGACTTCGTCGACCCGCAACGGGTAGATGAGGCGGTCGCCGTCGTCCAGGCGAATGTTGCGGGCAAACCCGACTTCCACGGCGACCGGGTCCAGGACAGCCACCTGGCGTCCGGTGACCGGCATGCGCCTGACTTGCTCGGCCAACCGCACCGCCAGGGCAGCCCGGCTCGGCCTGTCGAAAAGCATGGCCATGCGCTGCAACACGTCCAGATCGAACAGCACCCCGACCTTGAGTCGGGTCTGTTGCTCGACCAGGGATTTACGCAGCAGTACGGCCGCCAACCAGTAACTCTCGACATTGGGTTGTGCCACGCTGATCACGTCCAGCAACCGCCCGCCCGCCGGCAGCTCGACCGCCCCCGGGTTGGCAACGTCACCGGTGACGGTGACCGCTGCATGGCTGATGCCGGTGATCAACAGCAGGCACGCCGATAGAGCCCTGACCCGCTTCACCGGGCATGCCTGCGGTCTGGGGTCAGTTGCACGATCTTGACCCGCAACTGCGAGGTCAGTTGCTGCTCACTCTGCACAATGAAACCGTCAACGGGATCGACCCAGTAACGATTGGTCGCACGCAGGCCGATGGCCGGCGCGTCAATCTGCTCATCGACACGTAGCACGGCGTATTCCTTGTTGAGGATTTCCAGGGTTTCCATGGATTTGCGGGAGAAGCGACTGTTCAAGGCCACCCCGACTTCCTGGCCCTGGTAGAGATCGATCCAGCGCTGGCTGGTGTAGCCATCGGGTACTTGATGGAGGCCTTGCTTGAAGGGCGAGACGTCAGCCAGGCGCGTCCCGTCCAGATCGCCGTCCAGGCCCAGGCCGATGCTGCGCACCGCCAGGCCATCGCGCATGAGCAGAACCTGTTTGCCGGACGCGACCCAGAATTGCAGGTCGTCGCGCTCACGCACCAGCGCCAGCACGCCGGAACCGGACGGCGTGGTCAGCTTGAGCTGGGGATAGCGCACATCCGCCACTTGGGCCGCCGTCACGTCCAGCTCATCCGGCCCCGACACCGCCGACTTGAGGTTGGTCACCGAAGCGACCATCAGCGGGTTACAGCCACACAACATCAAGGCCGCTATCAAGCAGACGCCAACATTCAACGTTCTCACGATCGGACCCGGCCTTAATTGCTGTTGCTGCTGACTTCACTCATGTTCTTCGCCGCGGATGCGCCCGTACCGACAATCGCTGCCGACGGCACCAATTGGCTGACGAAGCGATTCCAGCGAGTCACGTTGGCAGGACCTACGTAGACAACGTCCTGGGGACGTACTTCAAAGTGCGTGGCCAGCGCCATGGCGGTCGGTGATTGGGCTTGCAACTGGTAGACCTTCGCCGGCTCCACATCGAGGTTTTCAACACCTCTGATCACGTACACGGCGTTACCGTTGGAGGTGGTCTGACTCAATCCGCCGACCGAGCCCAGCACATCGGACAGGTTCATGGTGGCGGTCTTGAAGCTCAGTGCGCGGGGCTGGTTGACCTCGCCCATGACGTAGATGCGCTTTTTGTCGTTGTACGGCAGATACAACTGATCGCCACCCTTGAGGTAAACGTTCTGCAACTCGGAGTCCGGCTGGTTGAGCGTGTCGAGATTGAGCGTGTAGACCCGCCCGTTTCGCGTCAGCAACAGGCCGGACAAGTCGGCACTCGTCGTATCGATACCGGCAGAACCGAGGGCCTCGACCACACTGAGCGGATTGGTGGAAATCGCTTGTGGACCGGCTTTCGAAACGGCGCCCGTCACCACGACTTTCTGACTGGAAAAGCGCAACACGGCGACATCCACTTGCGGTTCGGCGATGAAGGCCGACAGCCTGGCTTCGATGTCCGATCGCAGTTGCTGGACGGTTTTGCCGGCCGCCTGGACTTCTTTGATAAACGGGTAGTAGAGCGTGCCATCGGCACGCACCAGGCGACCGTTGGCATCGATCTGCTGTTGCGCGCCGGAGGGTGCGGTCAGCTCCGGATGATCCCAGACCGTGATGTACAGGACATCGTTACTGCCGATGCGGTACTCGGCCGGGGCCGCCAACAGTTCGGTCGGCACGGACTCACGCTTTTGCGTGGCCCTGTTCATGGCGATGAGCTTGGGCGTGATCGGAATGAGCTCGACCCGGCTGCTCTCGCTGGCGCCCTGGCGCGTGATATCACTGGTGCTCAGGTATTGGCCGGGGGAAAACATGCAACCTTGTAAAGCGATGCTTGCCAACATTAAAAGAGAAAAACTACGAGTCATAATGGCACTACGCTATTCAAGGGCGAATCTAAAAACAAAGTCACCCGATTTGCATCGGGCGACCTTGTACTGCACCAACAGATGTTTCAGTTAGTTGTGCGTGCCGGTTGTACCCGTGGTACCTGTCGTACCCGTCGTACCGCCGTTTGCACTTCCACCACTGTTGGACGCTGCTACAGCACTGGCGACCATTGCTGTACTGGCTGCAGTGGCTTGAGTCGCCGCCACGTTACCCAATACATTGGTCGCAGTTGTAAGCGGCGCTTCTACCGCGGACGCCCAGTTGCTCAACATCGTCAACAGGGCAATTGCCATCACTTTCTTCATATCAACTCCTTTCTAACATTCAACCCGATCGAAATCGGGTAGTGCGTTAGAGGTGGTAGAGTTCAAGTCCGCGAAAAATGCGGACATGATCCGTTGTTCTTTCACAGTCTTACCCAACTGATAAAAGTCGAACGGCAGGTTTATATCTACGGACTTGCAAAAGGCATGACCAGTGTATTTTCCCGACGATATCTAACAACCTGACCGGAAATAACATTTGGCTAAAACGCCATCATCCCAGATAGCCTTTGGGGTGATTCGATTGCCAGCGCCAGGTATCCGTGACCATGTCCTGCAAGTTGCGCGTGGCCTTCCAGCCCAGCTCTTTCTCCGCCTTGGAAGGGTCGGCCCAGCTCTCGGCGATATCACCCGAGCGACGCGGCATCATTCGATAGGGCACCGGCTGACCGCACGCCTGCTCGAACGCCCGCAGTACTTGCAACACGCTGTAGCCATCGCCCGTGCCGAGGTTCCAGGTATGAATGCCGGTACGCCCGGCGATGGACTGCAAGGCCTTTAGATGGCCGTCCGCCAGGTCCACGACGTGGATGTAGTCCCGCACCCCGGTACCGTCGACCGTGGGGTAATCGTTGCCGAAGATCGATAACTCCCGCAGGCTGCCAACCGCCACCTGGCTGATGTAGGGCACCAGGTTATTCGGAATGCCACTCGGGTCTTCGCCCAGATGGCCGCTGTCATGCGCCCCGATCGGGTTGAAGTAACGCAACAGCGCGATGCTCCAGCGCGGCTCGGCCAAGGCCAGGTCGCGCAGCACATTCTCGACGATCAACTTGGATTGACCGTAGGGATTGGTCGGGATGCCCGTGGGGAAATCCTCGCGGATCGGCATCTGCTCCGGCTCGCCGTATACCGTGGCTGACGAACTGAACACCAGGCGAAACACCCCGGCAGCCGCCATCGCCTGACACAGCGTGATGCTGCCGCTGACGTTGGTCTCGTAATACTCAAGGGGCTTGCGCACGCTCTCGCCCACGGCCTTGAGACCGGCAAAGTGCAGGACGGCATCGATGGCATGCTGCTGGAAAATCCGGTCCAGCAAGGCCCGATCGCACACATCACCCTGAATCATCAGCGCACTCTTGCCGCAAATGGCTTCCACCGCGTGCAATGCCGCGTCGCTGCTGTTGCAAAGATTATCCAGCACAACAACTTCATAGCCTGCCTCAAGCAGTGCGAGCGTGGTGTGCGAACCGATATATCCAGCTCCACCCGTTACCAGAATTTTCATAGCGCGGTCCATAGTGGGAAAAGTGCGAAGTTGCGTGTCAAGCCCCTCTTGTTAAAGCTGTGTGCTGAACCACACAAATAAGAGCGACAACAACCCAAAACAAAATTAGTTCAACGACTGGCAATAAATATTTTTTCAGGCCAAACTGTATTGCGGAATACTTATTAGCATTCCGACGCACGCACCACTATCAACAGATACCGACTAAAAATAACCAACAACTATCAACCCGACATCTCATAACATTGTCGTGTTATCCGCACATTGCTATTTGCCACTAGTGGCCAGACTCAGGTATTAAAGTAAGCCTTCAATAAACATTGAAACTTGCAATCACTCGTTGTTGCGCGCACCCGTTGGCTGTGTTCCATGACTGTCCAGGATACTTTTATGATTCGTAAATGTTTGTTCCCCGCTGCCGGCTATGGCACTCGTTTCTTGCCCGCGACCAAGGCCATGCCCAAGGAAATGCTGCCGATCGTCAACAAGCCGTTGATCGAGTACGCCGTCGAAGAGGCACGGGACGCCGGCCTGCAACACATGGCGATCGTCACCGGGCGGGGCAAGCGCGCGCTGGAAGACCACTTCGACATCAGCTACGAGTTGGAGCACCAGATTCGCGGCACCGAGAAAGAGAAGTTCCTGGCCGGAACCCGCGAGCTCATCGACACCTGTACCTTCTCCTACACCCGCCAGGTGGAAATGAAGGGCCTGGGCCACGCGATTCTCAGCGGCCGTCCGTTGATCGGCGACGAACCCTTCGCCGTGGTACTGGCCGATGACCTGTGCCTGAACCTGGAAGGTGATGGCGTCCTCACGCAAATGATCGAGCTCTACAAGAAATTCCGCTGCTCGATCGTGGCCATCCAGGAAGTCCCCCGCGACCAGACCCACAAGTACGGCGTGATAGCCGGCGAGCCGATCTCCGACGGGATCTACCGGGTCAACAACATGGTGGAAAAACCGGCCCCGCAGGACGCCCCGTCGAACCTGGCGATCATCGGCCGTTACATTCTGACGCCGGATATCTTCGACCTGATCGCCGACACCGAACCGGGTAAAGGCGGCGAGATCCAGATCACCGACGCGCTGATGAAACAGGCGCAGAACGGCTGCGTGCTGGCCTACAAGTTCAAGGGTTTGCGCTTCGATTGCGGCGACGCCGAGGGTTACCTGCAGGCGACCAACTTCTGCTACGAAAACCTGTACCTCAAGGGCCGCTAAGACGGCTCCAGCACCCGACGCCCACTCTTCATTCAGGCAGGCCAACCATGAACATTAAAAAGCTCTCGGCATACATTGAAATGGAGGTGGGCAACCTCGGAGTGATGTCCTCGTTATCGCGACATCAGCGGTTGCCGAGCGCCAACCAGTCCTGGCTCGGCCCCACTCTGCTGGTGGAACGGATCGGTATGTTTCCCTCTTCCGGAGACATCCGCCGGCCAATGCGCGACCCCTATCCCCTGCTCGCTCACCTGAAAAGGCTTTACCGCGGGCAGGCGCTGGAAATCGATGACCGCGATGGGCTGAAAGTGATTTTCAGCGACTGGCGATTCCGGGTGCGCATTTGCTGCAACGACCCAGCCATCATCATCAACGTGGAGACCCGGTGCGCTACGCAGCTGATGCCGCTAAAAACCGCAGAGCTGCTCAGTCATCTGGAGCACTTCGAATCGGCTGTCCTGTAAGAGCGAGCTTGCTCGCGAAGAGGCCAGCACATCCAGCATCCACATCGCCTGACACACCGCCATCGCGAGCAAGCTCGCTCCCACGATGATTCGGGTAGTTCGCAGATTTTGCGTATAGCCATTGAACCTGTGGGAGCGAGCTTGCTCGCGATGAGGCCGGCACATCCAGCATCTACTTCGCCTGACACCCCACCATCGCGAGCAAGCTCGCTCCCACGATGATTCGGGTAGTTCGCAGATTTTGCGTATAGCCATTAAACCTGTGGGAGCGAGCTTGCTCGCGATGAGGCCGGCACATCCAGCATCCACATCGCCTGACACACCACCATCGCGAGCAAGCTCGCTCCCACAATGATTCGGGTAGTTCGCAGATTTTGCGCATAGTCATTAAACCTGTGGGAGCGAGCTTGCTCGCGATGAGGCCGGCACATCCAGCATCCACATCGCCTGACACACCACCATCGCGAGCAAGCTCGCTCCCACAGTGATTTGGGTAGTTCGCAGATTTTGCGTATAGCCATTGAACCTGTGGGAGCGAGCTTGCTCGCGATGAGGCCGGCACATCCAGCATCTACTTCGCCTGACACACCACCATCGCGAGCAAGCTCGTTCCTACAGTGATTTGGGTAGTTCGCAGATTTTGCGTATAGCCATTAAACCTGTGGGAGCGAGCTTGCTCGCGATGAGGCCGGCACATCCAGCATCCACATCGCCTGACACACCACCATCGCGAGCAAGCTCGCTCCCACGATGATTCGGGTAGTTCGCAGATTTTGCGTATAGCCATTGAACCTGTGGGAGCGAGCTTGCTCGCGATGAGGCCGGCACATCCAGCATCTACTTCGCCTGACACACCACCATCGCGAGCAAGCTCGCTCCCACAGTGATTTGGGTAGTTCGCAGATTTTGCGTATAGCCATTAAACCTGTGGGAGCGAGCTTGCTCGCGATGAGGCCGGCACATCCAGCATCCACATCGCCTGACACAACGCCATCGCGAGCAAGCTCGCTCCCACGATGATTCGGGTAGTTCGCAGATTTTGCGTATAGCCATTGAACCTGTGGGAGCGAGCTTGCTCGCGATGAGGCCGGCACATCCAGCATCCACATCGCCTGACACAACGCCATCGCGAGCAAGCTCGCTCCCACGATGATTCGGGTAGTTCGCAGATTTTGCGTATAGCCATTGAACCTGTGGGAGCGAGCTTGCTCGCGATGAGGCCGGCACATCCAGCATCTACTTCGCCTGACACACCACCATCGCGAGCAAGCTCGCTCCCACAGTGATTTGGGTAGTTCGCAGATTTTGCGTATAGCCATTGAACCTGTGGGAGCGAGCTTGCTCGCGATGAGGCCGGCACATCCAGCATCCACATCGCCTGACACACCACCATCGCGAGCAAGCTCGCTCCCACAATGATTCGGGTAGTTCGCAGATTTTGCGTATAGCCATTAAACCTGTGGGAGCGAGCCTGCTCGCGAAGAGGCCGGCACATCCAGCATCCACATCGCCTGACACAACGCCATCGCGAGCAAGCTCGCTCCCACGATGATTTGGGTAGTTCGCAGATTTTGCGTATAGCCATTAAACCTGTGGGAGCGAGCTTGCTCGCGATGAGGCCGGCACATCCAGCATCCACATCGCCTGACACAACGCCATCGCGAGCAAGCTCGCTCCCACGATGATTCGGGTAGTTCGCAGATTTTGCGTATAGCCATTGAACCTGTGGGAGCGAGCTTGCTCGCGATGAGGCCGGCACATCCAGCATCCACATCGCCTGACACAACGCCATCGCGAGCAAGCTCGCTCCCACGATGATTCGGGTAGTTCGCAGATTTTGCGTATAGCCATTGAACCTGTGGGAGCGAGCTTGCTCGCGATGAGGCCGGCACATCCAGCATCTACTTCGCCTGACACACCACCATCGCGAGCAAGCTCGCTCCCACAGTGATTTGGGTAGTTCGCAGATTTTGCGTATAGCCATTAAACCTGTGGGAGCGAGCTTGCTCGCGATGAGGCCGGCACATCCAGCATCCACATCGCCTGACACACCACCATCGCGAGCAAGCTCGCTCCTACAGTGCCGCGTCGCAGGTGTCCTGTGCTGATCTCCCGGTATTGTCACCGACGATCAGACGATAGAAATAATCAGCAATCACTCGCCCGCCCGTGGCCGGAACCGGATGAATCTTGTCCGGGCCGATCATGGTGGCGGCATAGCGCTTGAAGTCAGTGCCGAATGCGCACTGCAGATTGGCGTAACCAAGATGTTCCTTGCGCGCCCAGGGTTCCAGGACTTGCGCATAGGCCGACATCGGGTAGGCACTGGAACGCGTCGTGTCCTGACGCAGGATCAGGTTGATGCTCGCCGCCGGTTGAATCTCGCGGACCATCCCCACCAAACCCTGAACGTTCTTCAGGTACTGCTCGGGCTTCACGCCAAAACCCTGGTCGTTACCACCCAGCATAATCAGGTAGAGGTCGGCGGGAATCTTCGACACCACCGTCTTCCACTGCGCCTGCCAACGGCCATCGCCGTGGTAGAAGTCAGCGGACGCCGCGCCGGACGCCGCCAGTTTGGATACCCGCACGCCGCCCTGGTCGTTGCTCATCCACAGGCCGAAGAGCGTTGGCGCGCCTTTCACCACTTCCAGCCGGAACGACCAGTCTTTCGCTGCCGACATGCCTGGCAGTGGCACTTCCTGTACCCCTGAGCCTGCGAGCGTCAAGGGCTGCCAGGATTGCGACGGTGCCCAGCGGTAGCGAACCTCATTGGGTTCGCCATTGCCGAGGTAAAGCAATTTCGCTTGGGTGACAGCCGTGTTGATGGCCGGTGTCGGGCTGGCATCGATCTCCAGCCAGGCGCCAGGCCCTCCGGCAAGGGTACGACTGTCGGGGCTGGCCTGGCCAAGGGCGGACACCTGCCAGTCACCGCCGAAGTATTTTTCGCTGCTGCGGCTGTATTTGAAGTGCGTGCCGCCAAGTGCCGCGCCGTGGTTGAAACCGACATAGCCGGGGCCGGCGAAACCCGCCTCCCCGGCCAGCCGCTGCACCAGTTTGTTCAGATAGAAATCCTGCCCGGCGCTGTAGCTGTCGCCGATCACCGAGATGGACAGGACTTTCCCGCCCTTGCCTTCGCGCCACTGGCCAAACCGTTCGCGAGCGTCGCCGACTTCGACCACTGACGCCACAACAGGCTGGACCTCATCAACTGCCAACATGCATCGCTTCCTTCACTCGGACAAACCTCAAGTCTGGGGCACCGGGGTGGCGTTTGCCGGCGTTTTTTTAGCCGCCGCGCGCTCACCCAGGAACAGCACGGAGGTGACGTTGAATCGACTGAAAACCATCGATAGAACCACCGGCCCCAACAAGCCACACGCCAGGCCACCAAGCACCAGAAGGCTTTCGTCCTTCACGCCCAAACGCCCCAGGACAAACCGCGAAGTGGCGGCAAACAACACATGGAACAGGAAGATCGCGTAGGAATACCCGCCGAGCCAGGTCAGCCACTTCGAGCGCATGTCACTGGACAGCAACGCAATGCAGGACACACAACCCACGGTCAAACCGATCAGGCTGCGGCGGTCGACGATCAACTCGCGATCCACCGCCGCCACGTACAGCAGTGTCAGCGAGATCAACACAAACACCAACGGCCCGATCACCTTGAACCGTTGCTTCAACGCATCGACGTTTTCCTGGCCAATCATCCCCGCCACGAAAAACGGTAGCAGGTAGATCGCGCCATTAATGCCAAACGCATCGAGCTTGAACGGCGGCAGCACAAACAACACCGCCGCAAAGGCAAACAGCAGATACAAGCGCGTTGCCGAACGCAGCAAACCACGCCACTCCAGCAGGCCGACGAACATGAAAATGATGAACACCGCCTGCAGGAACCAGAAGTGGTTGACGGGCACCCAGAACGACAACAACGCGTCGATCACACCGACGTCCTTGTTCACACCCGGCCCCACCGCCTGCAACACCGAGAACGGCACACCCACGCAGAACAGCGGCACGATCAAGCGTCGCACCTTGCCGCTGAAGAACGCGGAAAAGTCATTGCCGCGGATTTTGTAGATGGAGTAGATATAGCCGGAAATGAAGGTGAACAGCGGCATGCGCACATACACCATCGAGTCGGCGATCACCCGGAACGGCGAGCCCAGGTCTATCTTCAAGCCGCCACCCAACGGGCCGATGACGTGATAGAGCACCAGCAGCAGGCACGCCAGGCCACGCAGGGTTTCGATCTCCAGGGACTTTTTCTTGCTCGACATAAAGCACCTGCCTCAATTCAGAATTCTTGATTCAACTTGCACCGGCTTGTTCGCCCGCAACATCAATCCCAGGCCGACGAACAACACCGGCACCACCATCGAGAAGTGCCGGGCGAAGGAGCCGAAGTCCGGTTCGAACAGGCCTTGAACCAGCAAAAATGCCAGCGGAATCGCGATCAGTTCCTTGGGTTTGGTCTGGATCGGCGCACCTTTGTAATCGGTCGAGGTGATGACTTTGAACAGCAGCAACGCGGTCATGATCATCAACGCCACGAAGATCACCTGGCCCGGCCCGGACAGCAGAATCAGCTCCACCGGGAACGACAGCCGGAAGAAGATGATCATCGAGTCCAGTGCCTGCGAGACAAAGTCGCTGCCGCTGAGCCACGAGACGATCAACGACTTGGACCCCTCCTCACCCGCGGTGCGCAGTTCGTTGTTACTGGCGCGAATCGACGACACCGGAAACCCGAGCGCCACCTGGATCGCCATGGCGACCGCCAGGTAGAACAGGAACAGCATCAGGAAGAAAGTGAAGCGCGAGACATACTTCTTCATCACGCAGACGCCGACCCAGGACAGTGAAAACAGAATCCAGTAGGGGCGGATCAACACGCCGTAGATCACTGCCGAGAAGAAAAATCCGCCGCGATATTTGCGCGTCAAGGAGCTGAGCAAAATGCTCAACACCGCCACCGACACAATGATTTCCTTGGTCAGGTTCTCAAGGAAGAACGAACGAACGATGCCCCACAGACACAGCGTGCCGAAGATCGCCAGCGGCATGCGCCGGAAGACCACCACCGGGATCGCCGTGAGGAAAAAATTGCAGAACATGCCATAGGCCCAGGCATTGGTCAGATTGATCCCCGTGGGCCGCAGCAGAAACGCCGAACACTCATAGGAAGAGCGATCCGGCGAGAACGGGTTCCAGAAATTGCAGTTGTCGGCCCGCGCGTAGGACGACCACAAGGTCATGGCATCCGGGCCAGGATCGCGAGGAATCAGCAGCGGCATGGCCACCGACAGAAACAACCCGGTGAACAGGATCAGGAACGAAATAGAGGAATCGAGTTTCTTGCCGCGAAACTCGATGCACGGCAGCTTCAACCCCATGCCAGAGCCCCTTTCGGCCGAGTCACACGGGTCAACACGGCAATCACGCCGAGTTGCACGATGATCGCAAAGACGTTGCCCCAGGCAGCGCCATAAATCGAATAGTGCTTGATCAGCAGGTAGCTGACCGGCACCGAAACCAACAGGCAAATCGCCGCGCTGGCCAGCGACACGCGACTGTTCTTCGAGGCAATCAAACCACCCCAGACGATGTCGCCAATCGCACGCAGGGCGAAGGAAAAAATCAACACGCCGAGGATTGCGTTGTCCGGACGAGGAACACTCGTGGCGACGTAATCAAGCACAACGTTGAAGAACAGATAAATCAGCACCGCCACCGCGGCGGATACCACCAGCGAGCGCATGACCCATTTGTTGACGAACAATTGCCGGACAGTGAACGGCTGTTGATCAGCCTGAAAGCGCTTGGCGAGCACCGGAATGCCGACCACCGCCACCACCGCATAGGACAGCGCCTGCAAGGTATTGGCCGCCGACCAGGCGTACACGTATTTACCGAGGCTGGCGTAGGGTTCGATGTCGATAATCAGAAAGCGCTCGGCGTACTGACTCAACGCGATCAAGCCTGTGCCGAGATAGAACGGCAACCCGGCCTTCCACACGGTTGCCGTGGCCAGCGTCCCGCTCACCCGGCCCTTGTGCACGTTCACCACAATCAAGTAACCGGCGACGATCACCAGCACGTTGGCCACAACCCACAGCCACAGCACACTGGCGATCCCGGACACCCAGCCGAGCATCATCCCGCCCACCGCCAACAGCGCCCAGAGGCCGGTCTTGATGAAAAACAGCAGCGCACCGGCCGTGGCTTTCTGCGCGGAAAACACGAAGGAGTTGATTTCGAACGACAGGTGTTCAGTGAGCAGAACCAGGGTCACGCAGAGGATCAGCGCGGTCGTTGCCTCGACTGCCTGGAACAGCGAATACACCAACACCGTCACCACCGACAACAACAGCCCCACGGCCAGGTACAGCAGCAGGACCTTGTCGACGACCCGTCGCGAACTGCCACCGACGCTGATCAGCCGATTGATTTCCGAACTGAAGCCGACACTGTAGAACTTCGACGCAATCAACGAGGCGGCGACCACCACGCCGTAAAAGCCCAGCGCCTCATAACCGAGGAAATGGGTGATCGCCAGCACCAGCAAAAACTTCGCGCCCAATGCCCCGCCGCGAAGCAGTAGCCGAAATATCATCGAACGATACCTTTGATGATGTCGTCCATGGCCACGGTTTTTGCCTCGATCTCGCGGCAGGTGTCGGTCAGGCGCTTGCCGAAACCGGACAGTGCGTTCGGCGCGTAGACCGTGTCGATGATGGTGTCGACATTGATATCGCCGCCGTTGATCACCCAGTCTTCCACGCCCATGTCCTGATAGGCGCCGAAACCTTTGCGCTCATAGCTGATGTGGTACGCCGGGACGCCGGACAGCAGCGACTCGATGGCGCCGTGCAGGCGCACGGAAATCACCAGGTCCGGCTGATATTTGGCCAGCGTGGCCTTCAACGGCAGCAGGTCTTCGGTAATGCCCAACTCGCGATAGAACGCACCGTCATCGTTGCCGCGAACGGCGCTCTGGACCGCGCAAACCACTTTGCTTTTGTTCTTCAAGCGTTGCAGCAGCAACTTCAAGTTGGCCACGTAGGCGACCTTCTTTTCCTTGCTCCACTCCGGCGGCTTGCGCAGCACCACGCACACCGTTGCCGGCGATGACGCGCAACGGGTGAACTTGGGCTGCATGAGGATCTTGCTGGCCAATGACTGGACCGCCAGATCCGGCGCGCGGTAGACATTTTCACAGGCATCGAAAATCGCCGACGACCTGTTGTCACGCACGAACACCGCATCGGCGCTGGCGTAGTGCTCGACGATCTTGCTGCTCTCGCCGTGGAACGGCCCGATGCTTTGCGGCAGGTACACCGACGGCACTTTGCTGAGGATCGCCGTTTCCAGTTGCTTGGCGTGGCCCAGTTTCAACTTGATGTGCTCAAAGGCACTTTTGGAACGCATGTAGCCGCCACCGACGCCGACGATCAAATCGGTTTTCTTCAACAGGTCAGCGAGACCGGCGTAGGACTGGTTGAGGAACACCGCCTGCTTGACCCGCCCCAACCCCTTGGCCGCCATCACCGGCGCGTCAAAACGCGGGTGCGGCAAGTAGCTGAAGGACTCTGGATCGGAGGCCACGACACTGATCGAAGTGTCGTCACCAAAGTTTCGCTGCACCAGGGCAATGGCCAGATCCACGAGCAGACCGTCACCGGAGTTGGACGCACTGTAGCCATGCAAAATCGTTACGTTCATAAGCTTGAGTTCTACTTAAAAAGTGGGGGCGCGATACAGGTCATAGGTCTGGCGGATCATCAACGCGGCGCTGAAGCGCTCGCGGACGATGCTGCGCCCTTCGCTGCCAAGGTCGAGCAACCGCGGCTTCTGGATTTTCTTCAGTACATCGGCCAGCGCCTGGTGGTCGCCGCTGGGAAAGACGTAGCCGGACACCTCGTTGGTGACCAGTTCGGGCAGTGACGTACAGTTGCTGGCAATCACCGGCAAGCCCATGGCCATGCCTTCGAGCGGCACCATGGCAAAGCCTTCCCAGCGGCTCGGGACGATCAGCGCATCGGCTTTGCGGTACAGCGCCTGGACTTCACTCGGTGTCACCCACGGCAGGTATTCAACCCCTTCCATCGGCGGACACTCGACCGAATCCTCGTTCACGGCGCTGCCAACCACCGTCAGTTTCAGATCACTGCGCTGGACTTTGGCGAAAGCCTTGAGCAACACGTCGAAGCCTTTCTGATAATCGAGGCGGCCGACAAAGAGCAGATGAATCGGCTCGGGATTGCTGGCTTTCGGCGCTTCATCCTTGTGATGAATGCCGTTGTAGATCAGCTTCATGCGCTTGCGCTCAATGCCGAACCGCGCGGCCTTGTCGAGCTCGTACTGGCTGACGCAGATGATCACGTCGGTGACCTTCTGCAATACCCGCTCGATCCACGCGTAGGCTTTCTGCTTGGTCGGCGAGCTTTCCATCAGGAACGAAAAGGCATGGGGGCAATAGACGATCTTCGGCTTGCGCCAAGGTCGCAACAGCACGCACACACAACGCCCGATGACGCCGGAGAAGGTGCTATGCAAATGCACGACATCGGGTTTTTCCTTGAACATCACCTGGGTCAGTCGCCAGGCGAAGCGCAGCAACGACGGCACATTGCGTCCGGTCCGGGCGAAGGTGCGGATCTGTTGCCCGGCAATCCCGTGCAGTTCCTTTTCCTGATCCTGCGGGACCAGATAGACCAGCTCATAGCTTGCCGCGTCGCCTTCGGGCGAAGCCGAAATCGTGCGGATCACCGTCGCGACGCCACCTTTGATCGTCTCTGCCACGTGCAGTATTTTTTTCACAACTCACCCACTTCAAACATGAAAGGACAATCGCTGACACTCAGGATTTGTCGGACGCGTATTCGTAGTTGTAATAGCCGTAGCTACCGTTACCGTAGTAACTGGCCGCACGCTTCTCGACGCCGTTGAACACCGCGCCCTTCAACTCGATGCCGTTCTGGGCGAATCGACGAATCGTCAGTTCGATCTCTTTGGCCGGGTTCACCCCGAAGCGCGTGACAATCAGGCTGATCCCCGCGTCACGACCGACAATCGCCGCATCCGTCACCGCCAGCAGCGGTGGCGTGTCGATGATCACCACGTCATACAGCTCACTGAGTTGCGCCAGCAGCTCACGAAAATTGACGTGCATCAGCAGTTCTGAAGGATTGGGCGGGACCTGCCCGCGACTGATGAAATGCAGGTTGTCGACTTCGACTTTATTGATCGCCTGCTCGATGCTGCAGCGCTTGACCAACAGGTCCGACAAGCCATTGGTGATCGGTGTGTTCAGCGTCTTGTGCAGATGGCCTTTGCGCATGTCGGCATCGATCAGCACCACCCGCTGTCCGCTCTGCGCCATGACTGCCGCGAGGTTGGAAGAAACGAAGGTTTTGCCGACCTGCGGGCTCGGGCCGGAAATCATGATCCGGTTGTTGGTCGAATCCAGCCCGGCAAAGTGCAGACAGGTGCGCAGACTGCGGATCGACTCGATGGACAGGTCCGTCGGGTTACGCAGGGCCAACAGGTACGCCGGCTTGTCCGCGCCGTCCCGGGCGCGACCTTT
This sequence comes from Pseudomonas monachiensis, assembly GCF_047345015.1. Lineage (NCBI taxonomy): Bacteria > Pseudomonadati > Pseudomonadota > Gammaproteobacteria > Pseudomonadales > Pseudomonadaceae > Pseudomonas > Pseudomonas monachiensis. The sequence goes on along the minus strand of NZ_CP178857.1, from coordinate 1,954,729 downwards.
TTTGCTGTCCTCTTCCTGTTGCAAGGCGCTGTAGGGAATCGATGCGTACACCGGCAAACCGAGTTGCTCGATGGCTTCCGGCCCTTCCAGCCCACGACTCAGGGATTTGCGCAGCAACACCAGCGCTACCCCGAAAAACGCACCGAGGAAGGTTGCAATCAGCACGATCAAGGCTTTTTTCGGTTTGACCGGGCTGGTCAGGTCGACATCTGCGGGGTCGACCAATCGCACGTTGCCCACGGCCCCCGCCCGGACGATGTCCAGCTCCTGGGATTTATTCAGCAGTTGCGTGTAGATCTGCGACGCCACTTCCACGTCGCGGGTCAGGTTCAGCAGTTCCTGTTGCGTGGCAGGCAGGTCCTGGGCCTTGCCCTCCAGCGCCTTCTGCTGCTGGGTCAATTCGCCGATCTGGGTCATCAACGCGCGGTACGCCGGATGCTGTTTGGTGAACTTGCGATCCATCTCCGCCTGTTGCATTTTCAGTTCGGAGATACGGGTGTCCAGACTGACGACCTGTTCCAGCACCGATTGGGTTTCGAGGGAAATGTTGACCGTCTTGCCACGGGTTTGATAACCATTGAGTGCATCGCTGGCCTTGGCCAGGTCGCGTTTGACCTGCGGCAGTTGGCCTTGCAGGAACTCCAGGCTCTGCGCCGCTTCCGCCGACGTGCGTTGCACGTTCTGCTGCACATACAACGAAGCGATTTTATTGAGGATTTTCACCGCCTCGGCCGCGTCGCTGCTGGCCAGGGCCAAACGGATGATCCCCGACTCCTTGCCTTGCTCGGAAATATCCAGCGCATCCTGGTAACTCTGGATGGTCACGATCCGTGGATTGCGCACTACTTCGAAACGGGTGCCAGGGTTTGCCGAGAGTTGAGCGATCAACCCCTCTACATCGTCCTGTTTGAACGCTTCGCCTGCGACGCCTTCGGCCAGCAAGTTGTCGTTTTCATCGAACAACTGGAATCGATGCTGCTCGCCAGCGACCAGCGTGAGCTTCTTGCCCAGCAGTTCTTTCGGCAGATTGAGCCGGTTGATCTCCAGACGCTCACCGCCCCAGGCGTAGCTGTTCAGGCCCAAGCGCGGCGCCGCGACACTGAACTCGGTCTCGCCGCGATAACGTCGGGCGAGGAAGCCGCCAATGACCGGGAAGGTGTTGGGGGTGACGTCGATATCAAGGCGAAGATCATCGACCGTTTTGCCGATCACCGCGCGGGACTTGATGATGCCGATTTCGGTCACCGACGGCGATTGCCCGCCGAGCATGCTGTTGAGATCGGAGAACCCGAGCATGTCGTTCTTCTTCGGCTCGACCTGCACCAGCGCGTTCGCCAGGTACACGGGAGTCGCCAAAACCGCATAGGCAACGCCGGTCGCCATGAAGGCACCGGTGAGCGCGCCGATCAACCATTTCTGGTCGACCAAACTGCCAAATATGCCGAGAAGATCAATGCTGTCTTGATCGTTGTCACGGGTGCCGATTACTGACGGTAACTGCATAAGTCTGTTCTTACCATTCACTGATCTGAAGAATATTCATCAATGTCCGAGGCGCTGCGCCCATGAGCTAACAGCATCTTCAATCAATGCATGGGCATGAATAAAAGCGGCCTTTCCTTGACGATACGGATCCTGTATTTCTCGCTCGCTCTGCCACTTGCCGAGCAGAAACACTTTGCCCCTGGCATGAGAGGCAATCTTCAGTACTTGTTTTACATGCTCTTTTTCCATGACCAGAATCAGGTCTGATTCATTGACGATGTCCGGTGTAATTTGCCGCGCCTTAAACCCTTGGGCGTTGTGCCCGTGGTCTTCCAGAACCTGGAGGGCCGACGGTTCCATGGCCTCGCCAACCCGTGCGGCAAGGCCCGCCGAGGTGACCGAGATCGCTGAAGGGGCCAGCGCGTTACGCAGCAAAGTTTCTGCTGTCGGACTTCGGCAGATATTGCCCACGCAGACGACAAGGATCTTTCTGAACAAGGTTACTTTCCCGTGTAATATCAATATGCCAACATTTCGAGTGGGCTTAGTGAACCCAAAAGACCTTGCGGCACTGAGAAATAGATTCGCCCTGTTAATACAAGTGCATTAAGTACCACAGCCCCCAAAAGCCACCCAACCAGAATTACCGGACCAAAAATAACTGTGATTTTCCGGAACTAACTACCTGACAAAAAATAACATTCGCGCACTTGGCACCCTCGCGAGCATCCAAATGAAAGTAACGAATCAATCATTGGAAAATGTCATTACCCGCCAGGAGTGCAGGCATGAAATCAGCACGTCTCAAACGGCTCACCGCTTCAACCCTGTTAATGCTGGGTGCAGCCAGCCAGGTTGACGCCAGCGACTTGTTCCCCCTGCTTGCCGCCAACAAAACCATCGGTGTCCAGGTGAAGATCCAGACCTTCTCCCCCACCGACGCCGAGCAAATCAAGGCCGCTGGCTTCGGATTCGTGCGCTTTGGCGTGTGGACCAACAGCCTGGGCGGCGCTGCGTATCAAAAGCAGATCAGCGATGCCTTCGCCGCGGCCAAGTCCGCCGACCTGCCGGTACTGATGACCGTACGCTCGACCAAGGCGCTGACCTCCGCGCCCGACAACACCAGCGAACTCGTCGCTGCCGGCGAATCGTTCGCCAGTTCGGTGAAAGGGCTGGAGCAGTCATACGGCGCACAGCTCGTCGCGATTGAAATATGGAACGAACCGGACCTGGCGAAGTACTGGCCAACCCGAAATCTCGACACGACCTTTGTTCCGTTCATGAGCGCCCTGTGCAAGTCGCTGCAGGAACAACCACAATCGACGCCGCTGATCGGTTTTGGCTTCGCCCGGGCACCGAGTGCCGGCACGACGTCAGCATTGGCGCTGAAAAAAATCGTCAGTGAATACCCCCAGTGCCTGAGTGCGATCTCTTATCACCCCTACGGCATGTCGGGCGCACAGATCAGCAAGACCCAGGCGTTTATTCAGCAAAACTTCCATCTACCGGGGGTCATCAGTGAATGGGGCGTTCCTTCGCTCAGTTCCAACGGCGGGATCGAAGCGCAGGCCAGCAAAATCAGCACCTTCATCGCCGACGTCAAGAAGCTCGACATCCCGCTGACATCGATTTACGAGTGGAAAAACAGTGAAACGGGCAGCAATGACCGAGAGCGAAATTTCGGTTTCCTGACCTCCGACGGTCAAGCGAAACCAGCAAAAATGGCAGCCTCTACCCAGCTGAATCCGCAGTAGGAGGTACGTCCACGGGGTGCTGACGGTCAGTTGCCTGGAACCTGTGCCGCGTTTCGGCATCGTATTGATCAATACCGGGCCCGCCTTTCAAACAACTGTATTCCGGTTGTTGCCGCAGGGGCCGTCGATACACGTACACGCCCTTGAGTGGCTGTCAGCGCTCGGGTAATGTCATCAGACCCATAGGACAGAGCACGCCCATGACTTCCAAGCTGGAACAACTCAAACAAATGACTACCGTCGTTGCCGATACCGGCGACTTCGAAGCTATCGCTCGCGTTAAACCCGTGGACGCCACCACCAACCCTTCCCTGCTGCTCAAGGCCGCGGCCATTCCTGCGTATGCCGAGCTGCTGAACGCCTGCGTCCATGACTGCAAGGGCGATGTGGGACTGGCCAGCGACCGTTTTGGCGTGGCCGTGGGGCAAGAAATCCTGAAAGTGATCCCGGGCCGCATTTCCACCGAAGTGGATGCGCGCCTGTCGTTCGACACCGATGCCATGCTCAAGCGGGCGCATCGCCTGATCGAGCTGTACGACAAGGCCGGCATTGGCCGCGACCGCGTGCTGATCAAGATCGCCTCCACCTGGGAAGGCATCCGCGCTGCCGAGATCCTGGAGAAGGAAGGCATCCAGACCAACCTGACCCTGCTGTTCTCCTTCGCCCAGGCCGCCGCCTGCGCCGACGCCGGGGTGTTCCTGATTTCGCCGTTCGTGGGCCGTATCTACGACTGGTACAAGAAAGCCAACGGCAACGACTACACCGGCGCGGATGATCCGGGCGTGCAGTCGGTGACGCGCATCTACAACTACTACAAGGCCAATGACTACAAGACCGTGGTCATGGGGGCGAGCTTCCGCAACCTGGGGCAGATCGAGCAACTGGCCGGCTGCGACCGCCTGACCATCAGCCCGGACCTGATCGACAAGCTGGCCGCGGATACCGGCAAGCTGGAGCGCAAACTGGTGCCAGGCCATGCCGGTGAAGCGCGCCTGAGCCTCAACGAATCGCAGTTCCGCTGGTTGTCCAACGAAGATGCGATGGCGACCGAGAAACTGGCTGAAGGCATTCGTCAGTTTGCGCGGGACCAGGAGAAGCTCGAGGCGTTGTTGCAAGCCAAGCTGTGATCTGAGCGGGTGTAATGCAAAAAGGGCGAACCCTCACAGGTTCGCCCTTTTTTGTGAGCGCACTCACAGGGATTATGGGTTGAAATCGATTCGTGCGTTCAGTGCAAAACCAATGTGGGAGCGGGCTTGCTCGCGAAGGCGGCCTCGCATTCAACATCGCGGTGAACGGACTGACGCTTTCGTGGGCAAGCCCGCTCCCACAGGAGATTGAAGTTGGAATTGGAGTTTTGTGGGCCAGGCTGACCCACATCACTTCAGGAAATCAGTGACGCTCCAGCGCATTCACCAGGTCATGAAAAGCTTCACGATTGGTGTCGTTCAGCCCCATGAGGATCTTGTGCGCTTCAAGCACCTTGATCCGCACCACTTCTTCGGACTGATCCTGGTCTGGCAGGTCGTCCAGGCATTCCGGGCACGGCACTGGCTTGTCAACGATGTTGAACACCTGCTCGAAGCCCATGGACTGCAACAGACGCGTGATGTCTTCGTGGGTGGTGACGACGGTCGGCAGCAGGCCGACCTTCTGCCGCGACAGGATCGACAGCTTGGCCAGCAGGCCAAGGGTGGTGCTGTCGATGCTGCGGGTTTCGGTCAGATCGATCACGATCGTGTTGAAATTCAACGCGCTGAAGATCCGCTCAATAGTCGCATCCAACGCCGAACACAGGGTCAGGCGAACTTCACCGACGAACTTCAGGACGAAGGTGCCATCCTGCTCGGCGAACTGGATTCTACCGGTACTCATCAAAGATTCCTGCTCAACACCAACAGGGCGATATCATCCGGCATCTCCCCTAGCGTGGCCAATCCAAAAACCTGCCGCAACCCATCCAGGGTGCCGCCCGCAGCCTTGACCCGTTGGGGCAACGCCGCCTCTTTTTCTTTGAGTGTGGGTTCTGGCAAAAGGTCCAGAATGCCATCAGACATCAGCGTGAGGCTGAACGTCGGTGGCAGTTCCAGCACGTGGTCTTCGTAGGTGGCTTCGTTGAAGAGGCCCACCGGCAGGCCACGCCCTTCCAGATAACGAACACTGTCTGGCGTGTACAACACTGGCAACGGCAGATGACCGCCGATGCTATAGGTCAACAAACCGGTCTCCTCGTCGATGACTCCACCGACCATTGTGACGTGTTTACCCAGCTTACAACTGATCAGGCCCCGGTTGATATGACCAAGAACCTCTGAAGGCTTGAATTCCGGCAAGGTGCCGCTGCGCTTGGACTCGAACAGCAAGCGCGTGGTCATGAACTTCAACAGCACGGTGACGAAGGCTGAAGAGGCGCCATGACCGGAAACGTCCGCCAGGTAAAAGGCGACCCGGCGCTCGTCGACCCGGAAGTAATCGACGAAATCACCCGACAGGTACAGCGACGGGATGATCTGGTGAGCAAACTTGAACTCGTCAATGGTCCAGGGGCTGACCGGCAGCATGTTCATCTGCACCTGGCGACCGGCGTTCTGGTCCTCCTGGAGCAGGTTCAGGCTGGCTTCGAGTTCGCGGTTGGCCTTCTCCAGCTTCTCGCGGTAGCGCTGGTTCTCCAGCAGCAGGCGCGCACGATCCAGGGCCCGGCGCACAGAGTGCTCGAGCACAGCCAGATCTTCGAGAGGCTTGATCAGGTAGTCCGCCGCGCCCAGGCGCAGGGCTTCGACCGCGTCGTTCATCACGCCGGCACCCGACACCACGATCACCGGGGTTTGCGGTGACCGTTCGGTCACCTGGCGAATGAGTTCGAGTCCGCCCATCTGCGGCATGCGCAGATCGCAGATGACCAAGTCGGGCTTGTCTTGCTCGAATACCTGAAGACCCTGCTGACCATTGCTGGCCTGCAAGACGCTGAAACCACTGTCTTCCAAATAGGCGGCGAGGCTCGCGCGCACTACTTCGTCATCATCGATTATCAGCAGCGTGGCACTGGTTTTTGGCATGTGGGCAAACGGCGCCAGAATTAGGTTGGCGTAGCAGGCGGGGACTTTGGCCCGGCACTGACTACTGGATTCGCTTTCTAGCCTCTCTGTCGCACCGCTTTCGGGCATTTGCCCTACACACATGTTCACCAGAGGTGCCCTTCTAAGGCGCAGACGGTACTCCCATCCGCGGGGCGTTTCAAGCTCACGCCGATGGTCGCTTGACGTCTTTATTTGTCAAATCACCGAGAGTTATAAGAACAGGCAAATCCGTAACCCAATGGAAGGTTCGAACCCATGAGTCAAACCCCTCGTGACTACAGCAAAAAGCGCGATGACATCCCCATGCCGGTCTTCGCAGACAAAAAAGGCGGCCTGATGGCCGCCTTTTTCAGTTTATCGGTCGAGATTAGAAATCGTCTTCGACCTGACCGTCCTTGACCTTGAATTCACGGTTCTGCAAGTACGCATTACGGATGAAGGTGTACTTGTCGCCGGTGATCAGCTTCTCGCTCGACAGCAGGTTGGCACGGGTATCGACGATGTCCAGCGCGTAGAACGAGTTACGCACCGGAACGTCGTTTACGTAACGATAAGCACCGGTATAGCTGTCGACGTACTTGGACGGCGCATCACGCAGGGTGCTTGGCCCCAGCAGCGGCAGCATCAAGTAAGGACCGCTGCCGACACCCCAGTAACCCAGCGTCTGACCGAAGTCTTCGTCATTGCGCTGCAAACCCATCTTGGTGCCGACATCAATGACGCCCAGCAAACCGAAAGTGGTGTTGAAAATGATTCGTGCGGTATCAACGCCTGCGGCGCGAGGCTTGGCCTGCAGGATATCGTTGGCCAGGTTACGCACATCACCGATGTTCTGGAAGAAGTTGTGAACGCCGTCTTCGACAAACTGCGGCGCCACGTACTGGTAGCCCTGGGCCAGGGGCTTGAGCGCGTAGGTGTCGATCACGTCGTTGAATTTGTAAATCGGGCGGTTGACGCTTTCCCAAGGATCATCCTCCGTGGCTGCCTGGGCAACGAACGGAACCAGCATCACACTGGCGCATACACAAATCCTGGCTAGATGATTGCTCCAGCGCATAGAAAAAAACTCCTTGGTTTGTACCGGCTCGGGCACTTGGCCCAGGCAATAAGTTGCCAAGTATAAGACGTAAACGCCGTTTAACGCACTTTGCACGAGATCCACACAAACACAATCGTGCCAAGTGTGAGCGATTCACATCCTTGTCATTGAACTGTCACCGTCGCCCACTAGCCTTCAGGCTATTTCAGGGACGTCCACATGCCGCTCGCCGAAGCCTTGCCCCAAACCGCACCCAGCCTGACCGCCGTACTGTTCGGCCTCAGTGGCTGCCTGGTGGATTTCGGCGCGCACACGCATAGGCACGGCAGCCACTCGGCCGAACACGCCGAGGCCACTCCCGGCGCACTGGATAGCCTGCGCAGCTTGCAGCGCCAGCAGATCCCCTGCGCCTGGCTCGATGAACTGCCCCCTGCCCTCAGCCAATCCCTGGCCGCTGCGCTGCCGGAATGGATCAAACCTTCGCAACATCCAGCAACAAACAACCCATGGCCCGCCCCGAATGCCTGCTGGCAAGCCTTGATGACCCTGAACGTCGAGCGACTCGACGGCTGCGTACTGGTGAGCGGCGAACCCCGCTTGCTGCAAGCGGGGCTCAATGCCGGGTTGTGGACCATCGGCCTGGCCTCCTGCGGCTCGCTGTGCGGCCTGGCGCCCGAGCAATGGCAAGCCTTATCCCCGCAGGAACGCGACATCAAACGCGCCAAGGCGACGATGCAACTGTTCGGCCTGGGCGTTCATTCGGTGATCGATCATCTCGGTGAACTCGACACCTGCCTGGCGGATATCAGCTTGCGTCGGCTCAAGGGCGAAAAGCCCTGATCGAGATCATGCACGTTGGGCGCGAGTGGATTAATCTAAAGGTCAGCCATCGACCTTTGGCCTGCTGCCATGGTCTATGCCAGTGCCTATCGATTAAAGAAGGAAGAACGCCATGCCTGCCCGCGAACTGCAAGAACAGCTCAATGCCCTGCGCGAGCAATTGGAACAGAATCCTCCATTGTCTGAAGCCGAACGCGCCGAGCTACACGAACTGATGCAACAGATCGAGTTGAAGCTTGAGCTCGAAACCAAAACCCAGGATTCCAGCCTCGCCGATGGCGTCAACCTGGCCGTGGAACGCTTCGAACTCGAACACCCTACCCTTGCTGGCACCTTGCGCAACATCGGGCAGGCCTTGGCCAACATGGGGATCTGAACCCTGCTGATAAAAAAAGCCCTGCTATCGCCAGCAGGGCTTTTTCGTTTCTGCGCCTGGCAATACAAATCCCCTGTGGGAGCGGGCTTGCTCCGGGCGGCGCTCCGACGAAGGCGGCTTCACACTCAACGATGATGTTGACTGACCCACCGCTTTCGCGAGCAAGCCCGCTCCCACATTAGATCTTTACTGACGGACCAGACGATGGTTCGGCAGTTGCACCTCTTCAGTGCTGCGATACGGGTTGATATCCAGCCCGCCACGGCGCACATAACGCGCATACACCGTCAGTTTCTCCGGCTTGAGCAACCGCTGCAGGTCGAGGAATATCCGCTCCACACACTGCTCGTGGAAGTCCGAGTGCTGGCGGAAGCTGACGATGTATTCCAGCAGGCTCGCGTGATCCAGCGCCGAGCCACGGTACTCCACCGCCACGCTGCCCCAGTCCGGCTGGCTGGTGACCGGGCAGTTGGACTTGAGCAAATGGCTGTGCACGCTCTCCTCGACAATGCGCGAATCATCGCAACGCAGCAGTTCCGGCCGTGGATGCTCGTAGTTGCTGACGCTGATATCCAGCTCATCGATGCACACGCCCGGCAAGGCCACGACGCCTTCGTTCTCGACATCCTTGAGGCTGCGAATACGCACGCCCACCGGCTTGCCGGCAGCCGCCGACAAATCCTTGGCCAGCGTCGCCTCAAGGCTCGCGGTATCGGCGAACGGCGTCTGGTTCAAGGAGTTGAGGTACAGCTTGAACGACTTCGACTCGATGATGTTCGGCGAATCCGCCGGGATGCTGAATTCGCCGATCGCCACCACCGGCTTGCCCGAAGGCAGCAGCCAGGACAGCTCGAAGCAGTTCCAGAAGTCCACGCCTTTGTACGGCAGGGTTTGCGCCGTCAGGCCCAGTTCCGCCCATTTCGCGGTGCGCGGGATCGGGAACAGCAAGGACGGCGTGTAGGTGGCGATGTATTCGCTGGACTTGCCCAGCGGCGAATGTTCGGCTGCGGGATGCATGACGGAAACCTGACTGAAGAATCAGCGGATTCTATCAGCCTTTGCTCCCGCCTTTGAGTGCTTACTGACTGACAGTCAATTTGCCGACCATGCCGGCTTGATAATGACCGGGAATGTTGCAGGCAAATTCAAGACTGGTGGCCTTGCTGAAGGTCCAGGTCAGCTCGGCGGTCTTGCCTGGCTCCACCAGCACGCTGTTGGGGTCGTCATGCTTCATGCCGTGGTCCATTTTGCCGTGATCCATGTCGGCCATGTTGCCGTGGTCCATTGCTTTCATGCCGGTGGGCGTCAGCATGCCGCTCTGTTGCATCTGCAGCATTTCCTGCTGGTGTTTGGCGTGCATCGCCGCATCCCCCAGGTTGAGCTCATGCAACAACTGGCCTTTATTGACCAGCACGAAGCGCACGGTTTCCCCGGCCTTGATGTCGATGGCCCGCGGCGTGAAGGACATGTCCTCCATCACCACCTCGATGCTACGGGTCGCCTTGGCCGCCGGGGCCGGCTGACCGAAATCGAAGGTATGCCCGGCGTCCGCCCACACCGGCGAACTCAGCGCCAGCAAACACAGGATTTGCGCCACGGTTTTGTGTAAAAACATCGTCATACTCCAACAAGATAAGGCTCAGCATGGGCAAAACTCTAAACTGCTGCCACTGCCCGTAACCTGACAGCCAGATTACAACTTTGTCAGGTTGCCCTGTGCCAATGCTGCCCACGGTATAAAGCGTTCGTTCCACTTGCCAAGAGTCGCCCATGAAACTGCTGATCGTCGAAGACCAACCGAAAACCGGCCATTACCTGCGCCAGGGCCTGGCCGAGGCCGGGTTCAACACCGAACTGGTGGCCGACGGCAACACTGGCCAGCAATTGGCCCTCAGCGGCGAATATGCCCTGCTGATTCTCGATGTGATGCTGCCAGGTCGTGATGGCTGGCAGATCCTGCAAGCGGTGCGCAGCGCCGGCCTGGACACGCCGGTACTTTTCCTGACCGCCCGTGACGCCGTGGAAGACAGGGTTCACGGCCTCGAACTGGGCGCCGATGACTATCTGGTCAAGCCGTTTGCCTTCTCCGAACTGCTGGCCAGGGTTCGCAGCCTGTTGCGCCGCGGCAGCGCCACGCCGCAGGAAACCAACCTGCAACTGGCCGACTTGCGCCTGGACCTGATCCGGCGCCGGGTCGAACGCAGCGGCCAGCGCATCGACCTGACCGCCAAGGAGTTCGCCCTGCTGGAAATGCTCCTGCGCCGCCAGGGCGAAGTCCTGCCCAAGTCGCTGATTGCGTCCCAGGTGTGGGACATGAATTTCGACAGCGACACCAATGTCATCGAAGTGGCGATCCGTCGCCTGCGCCTGAAGATCGACGATGAATTCCCCAACAAGCTGATTCATACCGTGCGCGGCATGGGCTATGTCCTTGAAGAGCGCCCGGCCTGATGCGCCGCCTCTCCTTGAGCAGCCGCCTGGCGCTGCTGTTTGCCGCGTGCACCGCCGTGGTGTCGTTGTTCGCCGGCGTGCTGTTCAGTCGCGCCAGCGAGGCGCACTTCGTTGAGCTCGACCAGCAATTGCTGGACGGCAAGCTGATTGGCTTGCGTCGGGCCCTGCACGACCTTCAGTCGAGTGACAGCGAGGTGAAACTGGCCGAAGAACTGAGCCGGCAGGCGGACCTGTCCCTGCGAATCACCGGCAGCGACGGCCAGCATTGGTATGACAGCTCGGCCAACATTCCCCAGGCACTGCCGCGCCAGCCCGGGTTATCGACGGTGAGCCATGAGGGCATGGATTACCGCGTCCTGAATGCGCCGCTTTTCGCCGACAAACCCGACTCACCGCAACTGACGTTGCTGCTGGACATCACCCACCACCAGCACTTCCTGCAACGCATGCAGCATCTGATCTGGCTGACCGTCGGCCTGTCAGCCCTGGCCACCGCACTGCTGGGCGCCTGGGCGGCACGCAGCGGCTTGCGCCCGTTGCGGCGGATCAGCGCGGTGGCCAGCGGTGTTTCCGCGCAATCGCTGAACGCGCGGTTGCCTGAGGAAAACATGCCGCCGGAACTGGCGGAAATGTCCCACAACTTCAACGCCATGCTCGGACGCCTGGACGACTCGTTTCAGCGGCTGTCGGCCTTTTCCGCCGACATTGCCCATGAACTGCGCACGCCACTGTCGAACCTGCTGACCCATACCCAGGTCACCCTCACCCGCCCTCGCCCCATCGAGGATTACCGCGAAGCCCTGCACAGCAACCTCGAAGAGCTGCAATGGATGGCGCAGTTGGTCAACGACATGCTCTACCTGGCGAAAGCCGATCACGGGTTGTTAATGCCCAAATGCGAGCCACTGGAACTGGCGGAGGAAGCGGATCTGTTGCTGGAGTTCTTTGCGCCATTGGCCGAAGACGCGCAGGTAAAACTGAGTCGTGACGGCAATGCCCGCATCGAAGGTGACCGCAGCATGTTGCGGCGGGCGCTGTCGAACCTGCTGGACAACGCACTGCGCTTTACGCCGGCCGATGGTGAGGTTCGGGTGCGAATCGTCGATCAGCCAAAACAGTTGCGCCTGACCGTTGAAAACACGGGCCAACAGATTTCCAAAGATTTATTGCCGCGCCTGTTTGACCGGTTTTACCGGGCCGATCCTGCGCGTCGTGAGGGCAGTAGCGAACATGCGGGACTGGGACTGGCGATTACCCAGTCGATCATCCGCGCCCATGGCGGGCAGATTCGTTGTGAATCGGAGAATGGGTGGACGCGGTTTGTGATCGAGTTGCCAAGGGAAGATTAAGGCCAACAGAACCGGCCCCTTCGCGGGCAAGCCCGCTCCCACAGTAATCGAGTTGAACCACGATTTCGTGAACGACATCGGACACTGTGGGAGCGGGCTTGCCCGCGAAGCGGTGTAACTGATTACGAATACCGAAGAGCGTGAGCCGGCTCGATCTTCGCCGCCCGCCATGCCGGGTACACAGTCGCCAAAAAGCTCAGGATAAACCCGGCAGAGCAAATCAACGCCACATCCGCGCCCTGCAGTTCAGACGGCAGGTTGCTGACGAAATACACGTCGGAACTGAAGATGTGCTGCCCGCTGACCCGCTCGATCCAGCCCACGATCTGGCTGACGTTCAGCGCTGCAATCACGCCCAACACACCGCCAATCAGGGTGCCGACGATGCCGATCACCGTGCCCTGCACCACGAAGATCGCCATGATCTGCCGGGGCGTGGCGCCGATGGTGCGCAGGATCGCGATGTCCGCGCCCTTGTCGTTCACCACCATGATCAGGGTCGCGATGATGTTGAACGCCGCCACCGCGACGATCATCAGCAACAGCAGGCCGATCATGGTTTTTTCCATCTTCATCGCGCTGAACAGGCTGCCCTGGGTGTGGGTCCAGTCGTCAGCCTTGTAGGCGGCGCCCAGCCCCGTGGCGATGTCGTTCGAGACTTGCGGCGCGGCATACAGGTCCTTCACCGCCAGGCGCACGCTCTGCACCTGATTCGGCTCCCAGTGTTGCATCTGCGCGGCATCGGCCATGTGGATCAGCGCCATGGTGCCGTCCAGTTCGGCGCCCACCTTGAACACGCCGACCACGTTCAGCCGTTGCATGCGCGGGGTGATGCCGCCCGGCGCATTGCTGACTTCCGGCACGATCAGGGTGATCTTGTCACCGACATTCAAGCGGAAACGGCGCGCCGTGATCTCACCGATCACCACGCCGAACTCGCCCGGCTTCAGGGCTTCGAGGCTGCCCTGAACGATGTGCTTGGCAACGATCGACACCTGGCCTTCCAGCGCCGGGTCGACACCGCTGACCTGGATCGGCTGCATCGTGCCCTTGTAGGACAGCATGCCCTCCATCTCGGTGAACGGCACCGCCGCCGTCACTTGCGGGTTTTTCATCGCGGCCGCCGCCACGGGCTTCCAGTCATCAATCGGATTGACGCCGACGATGGTGGCGTGGGGCACCATGCCGAGGATGCGCGAGCTCATTTCGCGCTGGAAGCCGTTCATCACCGACAGCACCACGATCATCGCCAGCACGCCGAGGGCGAGGCCGATCATCGAGGTCATCGAGATGAAGGAAACAAAGCGATTGCGGCGCTTGGCGCGGGTATAGCGCGTGCCGATAAAGATCGATAACGGTCTGAACATTCGCTGGGGCACCGTATGGAAATAAATGACCCGACGCCTTTTCAGGCATCGGGTTTAAGCCAATCAGATGGGAGTCAGGCAACCTTCCTGCAGGTGCAGGACGCGATCCATCTGGCGGGCCAGGTTCATGTCGTGGGTCACCACCAGGAACGCCGTGCGCATCGAGGTGCTGAGCTCCAGCATCAAGTCCTGGATCCCCTGGGCGGTGTGGGAATCGAGGTTGCCGGTCGGCTCGTCGAGCATCACCAGGCCCGGATTGTTCACCAGGGCGCGAGCGATGGCCACGCGCTGGCGCTCACCACCGGACAATTCGGCCGGTTTATGCTCCAGGCGATGGCCCAGCCCTACCCGCTCCAGTAACGCCGTGGCACGCTGGCGCGCTTCGGGGATCGCGGTCTTGCCGATCAGCAGCGGCATGCAGACGTTCTCCAGGGCGGTGAATTCCGGCAGCAGGTGGTGGAACTGGTACACGAAGCCGAGGGCGCGATTGCGCAGCAGGCCGCGTTTCTTCTCGCTCAGCGCCGACAGTTCTTCACCGTCGAGCCAGACGCTGCCCTTGGTCGGGGTATCGAGGCCGCCCAGCAGGTTGAGCAAGGTACTTTTGCCCGAGCCTGACTTGCCGACAATCGCCACACGCTCTCCCGGGTGCAACTCCAGTTGCAGGCCGGCCAACACTTCCACCGATTCCGGGCCTTCCTCGTAGGACTTGCCCAGGCTGCGGCAGCTCAAGATTGCTTTATCACTCATGCCCGACTCACTCATAACGTAGCGCCTCCGCAGGCTGGGTGCGCGCGGCACGCCAGGCTGGATACAGGGTGGCGAGGAAACTCAGGACCAACGCCGCGGAGCAGACCATCACAACATCCTGGCTCTGCACCTGCGACGGCAGGTAATCGATGAAGTACACGTCGGCGTTGAGGAACTTGTGCCCGATCAGGCCTTCTAGGGCCGAGATCGCGGCGCTGACGTTCAGCGCGGCGAAGATCCCGACCACGGCGCCGATTGCGGTGCCGACCACGCCAATGACGGTGCCTTGCACCATGAACGTGCGCATGATCGTGCCCGGCGTGGCGCCCAGTGTGCGCAGGATCGCGATGTCGCCCTTCTTGTCGTTCACCACCATCACCAGCGTGGAAATGATGTTGAAGGCGGCGACGGCAACGATCAGCAGCAGCAACAGGCCAATCATGGCTTTTTCCATGCGGATTGCCTGGTACAGGTTACCGTGGGTACGGGTCCAGTCGCGGGCGTAGAAGCGGTCTTCGCCGAGATCGCGGGCGATGCTCCACGCGGTGCGCGGTGCCTGGAACAGGTCGTCGAACTTCAGGCGCAGGCCCTGGACCTGATCCGGTTTCCAGCGGTGCAGCCGGGCCAGATCCTGCAGGTTGGTGACGCCAAGATAGCCATCGAGTTCACCGGCGCCGACATGGAAGATGCCGACCACGGTAAAGCGCTTCATGCGCGGGAACATCCCGGCCGGGGTCACGGTGACTTCCGGCGCGACGAAGGTCAGCTTGTCGCCAATCGCGGCCCCGAGCTTGGCCGCGGCCTTGTCACCGATGACGATGCCGAACTCACCCGGCACCAGGTCGTCGAGTTTTCCCTGGGTCATGAATTGATCGATGATCGACACTTGGCGCTCTTGCACCGGGTCAATGGCATTGAGCAGGACCTTCGAGACCTTGCCGTTGTTGGTCAGCAAACCCTGCATTTGCGTAAACGGCGCCACGGCCGTCACCTGCGGGTTCTGCTTGACCTTCGCGGCCAGGCTTTGCCAATCGCTGATGGCCTCGCCGGACTCGATGGTCGCGTGGGGCACCATGCCCAGCACGCGGGTGCGCATTTCATGATCGAAGCCGTTCATCACCGACAACACCACGATCATCACGACCACGCCAAGGGCGAGCCCGATCATCGAAGTCAGGGAAATGAATGACACAAAATGATTGCGACGCTTTGCACGGGTGTAACGCGTGCCGATAAATACGAAGAGAGGTCTGAACATGTCGGGGCTTGTTCGGAGGGAAAAGGAACGTCCTTGTGGCGGGGGTCGATAACCAGCTTTACACTCAGACCACCGCCGCTACCATGGGTTCGCCATGTCGACATTAGATGAAGAAGATCGCCGCGAATACTACCGTATCGAGGATACGATCGCACTGGAAATTCGGCCCCTGTCCGCTTCTGAAGCCACAGGCCAGGAAGTGTTGCAGGATGCTTCCCCACTCTTCAACTTGCTCAGCGAACTGCACCTGAGCGAATTCGAGTCGCAACACCTGTTGCGCCAGATCAGCGAACGCGACCGCAACCTCGCGGCGTTCCTCAAATCCCAGAACAAACGCATCGACCTGCTGAGCCAGGTGATCGCCATCACCGTGCTCGGGCAGATCGGCGAACCGCAGCCGGTGATCCTCTCCGAAGGCGGCATCGACTTTCAGCATCCATCGCCCCTTGCCGCCGGCGCACGCCTGTCGGTCAAACTGGTGCTGATGCCGCAAGCCCTGGGCCTGCTGCTGCGCGCCCGCGTCACCCATTGCGACCGCAAGGACGACGGCTATGACGTCGGTACCGAGTTCGAACACCTGACCGACGCCCAACGCCAACTGCTGGCCCGCCACATCTTGCAGAAGCAGGCCCAGGAACGACGCCTGGCCCGCGACCAACTAGAATCAGGCAATTAATTTAAGGAAGAACCGTGACCCTCATCTACGGCCATCGCGGCGCCAAGGGCGAAGCACCGGAAAACACCCTGACCAGCTTTCAGGAATGTCTCAAGCACGGCGTGCGTCGCTGCGAACTGGACCTGCACCTGTCCATGGACGGCGAGCTGATGGTCATCCACGACCCGACCCTCAAGCGCACCACTGACCGTCGCGGCAAGGTCGTCGAACACACGGCGGCCGAGTTGGTGACGTATGACGCACGCAAGGGTGGCCCGGGCTGGATCAAGCCGTGCCCGATTCCGACGCTGGAACAACTGTTCGAGAAATGCGACTTCGATCACTGGCAGCTGGAAGTCAAAAGCGCATCGAGGATGCGTGCCGCGACCACCGTGCTGGCAATCCGTGAAATGGCGCAGCGTCATGGCCTGATGGACAAGGTGACCATCACTTCGAGTTCCCGTGAAGTGCTCAAGGCTGCGCTGGAACTGGTGCCGGACGTGTCCCGCGGGCTGGTGGCCGAGTATGCCTGGCTCGACCCGCTGAAGGTCGCGGCCAGCTATGGCTGTGAGATTCTGGCGCTGAACTGGACCCTGTGCACGCCGGAACGCCTGCAAAAGGCGCAGCGTCAGGGGCTGCATGTGTCGGTATGGACCGTCAACGAGCCCGCGCTGATGCGCAGACTCGCCGACTTCGGCGTTGACAGCCTGATTACAGACTTTCCCGGTTTGGCCACTGCCACGCTCGAGAATTGCTGAAATCGGTCTCCCCGGCCGGCTCAGGCCACCGGCCGGAGCCCGTCAAAAAAGCCGGTTGAGGCCGTCGTACGCAGCTACCCGATAGGCTTCGGCCATGGTCGGGTAGTTGAACGTGGTGTTGACGAAGTACTTCAGCGTATTCAGTTCACCCGGCTGGTTCATGATCGCCTGACCGATGTGCACGATCTCCGACGCCTGATAACCGAAGCAGTGAACGCCCAGCACTTCCAGGGTTTCACGGTGGAACAGGATCTTCAGCATGCCTTGCGGCTCGCCGGCGATCTGCGCCCGCGCCATGCTCTTGAAGAACGCCTTGCCCACTTCGTACGGCACCTTGGCCTGGGTCAGCTCCTGCTCGTTCTTGCCGATCGAGCTGATCTCCGGAATGGTGTAGATGCCGGTCGGCACGTCATTCACAAATCGCCAGCTGCCGTTATCGACGATGCTGCCGGCGGCCGAGCGGCCCTGGTCGTGGGCGGCACTGGCCAGGCTCGGCCAGCCGATCACGTCGCCTGCACCGTAGATGTTCGGCACGCAGGTACGGTACGCCTCGTCGACTTCGATCTGGCCACGGCTGTTGACCTTGACGCCGATGTTCTCCAGACCGAGCTGATCGGTGTTGCCGGTACGGCCGTTGCACCAGAGCAAGGCGTCAGCCTTGATCTTCTTGCCGGACTTCAGATGCAGGATCACGCCATTGTCCACGCCTTCGACGCGGTCGTAGTCTTCGTTGTGGCGAACCGTGATGTTGTTGTTGCTGAAGTGATAGCTCAACGCCTGGGAGATTTCCGAGTCGAGGAAGCTCAGCAACTGGCCACGGTTATCCACCAGTTCGACCAATACGCCCAGGCCACTGAAGATCGAAGCGTATTCGCAACCGATCACGCCAGCGCCGTAAACGATGAGTTTACGCGGGGTGTGGCCGAGGCTGAGGATGGTGTCGCTATCGTAGATACGCGGGTGGTGGAAATCGATGTCCGCCGGGCGATAAGGACGCGAACCGGTGGCGATGATGATGTGCTTGGCCACCAGTTTCTCGACCACGCCGTTGGCGCAGACCACTTCGATGGTTTGCTCGTCGGCGAAGCTGCCGGTGCCGAAGAACACGTCGACGCGGTTGCGGGCGTAGTAGCCGGTACGCGAGGCGACCTGTTTGGAGATGACTTTCTCGGCGCTTTTCAACACGTCCGGGAACGAGAACCAGCGCGGCTCACCAATGGCCCGGAACATCGGGTTGGTGTTGAATTGCATGATCTGCCGCACCGAGTGACGCAGTGCCTTGGACGGGATGGTGCCCAAGTGAGTGCAGTTGCCGCCGACCTGGCGACGGCTATCGACCATCGCCACCTTGCGCCCTGCCTTGGCGGCGTTCATTGCCGCGCCTTCCCCTGCCGGGCCGGAACCCAACACCACCACGTCGTAGTTGTAGACAGCCATGCGTACTCCTCAGAACAGGCCGCGGCACCCTCGGCACCTGCGGCTAAATCACGCCAATGCGTGGCATGAAGGAACAATTTGGGGCCAGTGCAGAACCCGGACACAGTCTATAGAAGCGTCAACGCCGCGCACATTAACCCTTGGTCGCGTCGTAGGCTACTTTTGCCTGCGCTACAACGCCAGTTTTCAATGCTCAAATCGCCGAAATCATTCGGTTTTTTTGCCACTGAGGCGCTCAAAAGCGTGACTGCTGCGTGTGACGAAACCTGTATCGGCACGAATCACAAAAAATGCGCCGATATCGTGTTTTTCTGCGTAGTCCCAACCGCGCTCCGGGCCGAGAATCAGCAACAGCGTCGATAAGCCATCGGCCATCAACGCGGAAGGATGAATCACTGTGACGGACGCCAGTGTGTGTGAGACCGGCGCACCAGTGCGGGCATCGAAGGTGTGGGAAAAGCGCTGGCCGTCCTGCTCGAAATAATTGCGGTAGTCGCCGGAAGTGGACAGGCCATAGCCGTCGACGACAATGACCCGATCGGCCACCTGCCGGTCATCCCGCGGCTCTTCCAGGGCAATGCGCCATGGCGAACCGTCAGCTTTCTTACCGGAGGCCTTGAGCTCGCCCGTAGCCTCGGCGAGGTAGTCGTGGATGCCCATCGTCTCGAGTCTTGCGGCAATCGTGTCCACCGCATAACCGGCGGCGATGCTGTTGAAGTCGACCTCCACGGCGGCGTCCTTGCACAACCGGTCGCCCTCGATACGCAAGTGTTCATGGCCGACGCGCTTGCGGGCTTCGGCGAGGGCTTCGGTGGTCGGGACTTTCTCCCCACGGGCCTGCGGACCAAATCCCCAGAGATTGAGCAACGGCTCCACCGTCAGATCGTAGGAACCGTCGCTTTGCACTGACAGCTGCTCGCCCACGCGGACCAATTCGAGGATCGATGCCGGCATCGCCTGACAGCGGTTGGCCGGCAATGCATTGAAGCGCTCAATGTCCGAGTCACTGCGGTACGTGGACATTTGCCGGTCAATGTCAGCGAGGATCTGCTCAACCTGGACGCGGACCACGTCCGGCGCCGGAAGACCGGCATGGCGTACATACTTGATCGAATAAGTGCTGCCCATGGTCGGGCCGCCAAAGCTTTCGAGGGCGTCGCCGTTACCACAGCCTGATAGTGCGCCGAGCAGCAAAAATGCCACCCCCTGCCACCTGATCAACAATTCCCGAGCTCCCCGAAACATCCCCTGACACGCCGCCAGGGCCAGCCATTATGCGATAGAACTGTGGGAGCGGGCTTGGTCCGGGCGGCGATCCGACG
This sequence comes from Pseudomonas monachiensis, assembly GCF_047345015.1. Classification (NCBI taxonomy): domain Bacteria; kingdom Pseudomonadati; phylum Pseudomonadota; class Gammaproteobacteria; order Pseudomonadales; family Pseudomonadaceae; genus Pseudomonas; species Pseudomonas monachiensis. Next base: position 1,934,817 of record NZ_CP178857.1, on the reverse strand, counting down.
AAGAGGCCAGCCCGAACAACACATCCTCACCAGACAAAAGCAGCACAAACAAAAACGCCCCGACCAAGGCCGGGGCGTTTCATGTGCAGCTAAAGGCTTAGCGCGGGAATGCTGGCGGGTTTACACCGGCCATGTCTTCCATCACGCGAACCACCTGGCAGCTGTAACCGAACTCGTTGTCGTACCAGACGTACAGAACAACGCGGTTATCCTGGGTGATGGTCGCTTCAGCGTCCACTACGCCTGCGTGGCGCGAGCCAACGAAGTCGGTGGAAACCACTTCCTGGGAGCTCACGTAGTCGATCTGCTTGTGCAGGTCCGAGTGCATGGCCATCTGGCGCAGGTACTCGTTGATCTCTTCGCGAGTGGTGGCCTTTTCCAGGTTCAGGTTCAGGATGGCCATCGACACGTTCGGCGTAGGAACGCGAATCGCGTTGCCGGTCAGCTTGCCCTTGAGCACTGGCAGCGCCTTGGCGGCTGCGGTGGCGGCACCGGTCTCGGTGATAACCATGTTCAGCGGCGCGGCGCGGCCACGACGGCTGCCCTTGTGGAAGTTGTCGATCAGGTTCTGGTCGTTGGTGAACGAGTGAACGGTTTCGACGTGGCCGTTGACGATGCCGTACTTGTCGTTGACTGCCTTTAGCACCGGCACGATGGCGTTGGTGGTGCAGGAAGCCGCCGAGATGATCTTGTCGTCAGGGGTGATTTCGCCATGGTTGATGCCATGCACGATATTCTTCAGCGCGCCCTTGCCAGGTGCGGTGAGGATCACGCGGGCAGCGCCCGGGCAGGCCAGGTGCTGGCCCAGGCCGTCAGCGTCACGCCATACACCGGTGTTGTCGACGATCAGGGCGTTTTCGATGCCGTACTGGGTGTAGTCGACTTCGGCCGGGCTCTTGGCGTAGATAACCTGGATCAGGTTGCCGTTGGCGGTGATGGTGTTGTTGGCTTCATCGATGGTGATGGTGCCATCGAACGGACCATGGACCGAGTCGCGGCGCAGCAGGCTGGCACGCTTGACCAGGTCGTTCTCGGCGCCCTTGCGGACAACGATGGCGCGCAGGCGCAGGCCGTCGCCGCCACCGGTTTTCTCGATCAGGATGCGCGCCAGCAGACGGCCGATACGACCGAAGCCGTAGAGGACAACGTCGGTGCCTTTGCGGGCCGATGCGTTTTGCTGGCCAACCACGTCAGCCAGTTCTTCACGGACGAACTGCTCGGCAGTACGGCCATTGCCTTCGGCCTTGAACTTGGCCGCCAGCTTGCCCAGGTCCACCGAAGCGGCGCCGAGCTTGAGTTCGCTCATCGCCTTGATCAGCGGGAATGTTTCGTGGACGGACAGCTCGCTTTCGTCGGACTGACGGTGACGAGCAAAGCGGTGAGCTTTGAGAATCGCAATGACTGAACGATTGATCAGGCTGCGGCCATAGATCGAGCTCACCACGTTGTTATTGCGGTAGAGCTGACCGATAAGCGGAATCATCGCTTCTGCGAGTGCTTCACGGTCGATCCATTCACCAAGACACTGGTCGGGCTTCTGAGTCACGGGAACCTTCCACATGTAGGGGCAGAAAAAAGGGGCTACATTATGCCGCCGAGTGACAGCGGTAGCAATGCGCGCCCGTCGTGCTTTACGTAACAATTCGTCGTTCAAAAAAATTACGCCCCGCGCAAACCCAATAAAACCGGGGCTTTCAGCGCAGTCAATTTTTTGGAGGCCGCGCGTCGTTATCCGTAACCCTCCGTAACACTCGTTGTTTTTGCCACTACATATTCAATAATTCATGGCAAAAAAACGCCGGATTTTGTCTTTACCACTACATTTCACCAAACCCGTGCTTTAGACACAGTCAGCAACTGACAGGCGGCATCGTTGACCGCTACAATTGCCGACTTTGTCGCAACGCTTGGAGCTCAACCTTCCGTGCCCGTTCTGCGTCTACCGCTTCTCCCTGCCGCGGCAGGTAAACAGCACTGGGGCAACCTGCCCGGTGCCGCCCTGAGCCTGGCCATCGCCGAGGCCGCCAGCGCTGCCAAGCGCTTTACCCTGCTGCTGACCGCCGACAGCCAAAGTGCCGAACGGCTGGAACAGGAGCTGGGTTTCTTCGCCCCGGATTTGCCCGTATTGCACTTTCCGGACTGGGAAACCCTGCCCTACGACCTGTTCTCGCCGCACCAGGACATCATTTCCCAGCGCATCGCCAGCCTGTACCGGCTGCCGGAACTGAGCCATGGCGTGCTGGTGGTGCCGATCACGACCGCCCTGCATCGCCTCGCGCCGACCAAATTCCTGCTCGGCAGCAGCCTGGTGCTGGACATCGGCCAGAAGCTCGACGTCGAGCAAATGCGCACCCGGCTTGAAGCCACGGGCTATCGCTACGTCGATACGGTGTATGAGCACGGCGAGTTCACCGTTCGCGGCTCGCTGATCGATCTGTTCCCGATGGGCAGCAAACTGCCGTATCGCATCGACCTGTTCGACGACGAAATCGAAACCCTGCGCACCTTCGACCCGGAGAACCAGCGCTCGATCGACAAGGTTGATTCGGTCAAGCTGTTGCCGGCCAAGGAATTCCCGCTGCAAAAAGAAGCGGTCACTCGCTTCAAGGCGCGCTTTCGCGAGCGCTTCGATGTCGATTTCCGCCGCTGCCCGATTTTCCAGGATTTGAGCAGCGGGATTACCCCGGCCGGCATCGAGTACTACCTGCCGCTGTTCTTCGAAGAAACCTCGACGCTGTTCGATTACCTGCCCCAGGACACCCAAGTGTTCTCGCTGCCCGGCATCGAACAGGCCGCGGAAAACTTCTGGAACGACGTACGCAATCGCTATGAAGAACGCCGCGTCGACCCGTCCCGTCCTTTATTACCGCCCGCCGAACTGTTCCTGCCGGTGGAAGACTGCTTCGCGCGCCTGAAGAACTGGCCGCGCGTGGTGGCCAGTCAACAGGATGTGGAAAGCGGTGGCGGTCGCGAGCGCTTCCCCGCTCGCGAGCTGCCGAACCTGGCCATCGAAGCCAAGGCCACCCAACCGCTGGCGGCACTGGCGGAGTTCCTCGACCAGTTCCCCGGTCGCGTGCTGTTCACCGCCGAATCGGCAGGTCGCCGCGAAGTGTTGCTGGAACTGCTGGAACGCTTGAAGCTGCGACCGAAAACCGTCGACAGCTGGCCGGACTTTGTCGCCGGCAAGGAACGCCTGGCGATCACCATCGCCCCGCTCGACGAAGGCTTGCTGCTCGATGACCCGGCCCTGGCCCTTGTCGCGGAAAGCCCGTTGTTCGGCCAGCGCGTGATGCAGCGCCGTCGCCGCGAAAAGCGCGCCGATGCCAACAACGATGCCGTCATCAAGAACCTCACCGAGCTGCGCGAAGGTGCGCCGGTGGTGCACATCGACCACGGCGTCGGCCGCTACCTGGGCCTGGCGACCCTGGAAATCGACAGCCAGGCCGCTGAATTCCTCGCCCTGGAATACGCCGAAGGCGCCAAGCTTTATGTACCGGTGGCCAACCTGCACCTGATCGCTCGCTACACCGGCAGCGACGATGCCCTGGCCCCACTGCACCGCCTCGGTTCCGAGACCTGGCAGAAAGCCAAGCGCAAAGCCGCCGAACAGGTGCGCGACGTCGCCGCCGAGTTGCTCGACATCTATGCCCGCCGCGCCGCCCGCGAAGGCTACGCTTTCGCCGACCCGAAGGCCGACTACGCCACCTTCAGCGCCGGCTTCCCGTTCGAAGAAACCCCGGACCAGCAAACCACCATCGACGCGGTGCGCGAAGACATGCTTGCGCCCAGGCCGATGGATCGCCTGGTATGTGGCGACGTCGGCTTCGGCAAGACCGAAGTGGCGATGCGCGCCGCGTTCATCGCCGTGCACGGCGGTCGCCAGGTGGCGATCCTGGTGCCGACCACCCTGCTCGCCCAGCAGCACTACAACAGCTTCCGCGACCGCTTTGCCGACTGGCCGGTAACCGTGGAAGTGATGAGCCGCTTCAAGTCGGCCAAGGAAGTGAATGCGGCAGTCGCGGACCTGGCCGAAGGCAAGATCGACATCGTCATCGGCACGCACAAGCTGCTGCAGGACGACGTGAAGATCAAAAACCTTGGCCTGGTGATCATCGACGAGGAACACCGTTTCGGCGTGCGCCAGAAAGAACAGCTCAAGGCCCTGCGCAGCGAAGTCGACATCCTGACCCTGACCGCCACGCCGATCCCGCGCACGCTGAACATGGCGGTGTCGGGCATGCGCGACCTGTCAATCATCGCCACGCCGCCGGCCCGCCGCCTGTCGGTCCGCACCTTCGTCATGGAACAGAACAAGAGCACGGTCAAAGAGGCCTTGCTGCGTGAGTTGCTGCGTGGCGGCCAGGTCTACTACCTGCACAACGACGTGAAGACCATCGAGAAATGCGCCGCCGACCTCGCCGAACTGGTGCCGGAAGCACGGATCGGCATCGGCCACGGGCAGATGCGCGAACGCGAACTCGAACAGGTGATGAGCGACTTCTACCACAAGCGCTTCAACGTGCTGATCGCCTCGACCATCATCGAGACCGGCATCGACGTACCAAGCGCCAACACCATCATCATCGAGCGTGCCGACAAGTTCGGCCTGGCACAGTTGCACCAGTTGCGCGGCCGGGTCGGACGCAGCCACCACCAGGCCTATGCCTACCTGTTGACACCGCCACGCCAGCAAATCACCCCGGACGCGGAAAAGCGCCTGGAAGCGATTGCCAACACCCAGGACCTCGGCGCGGGCTTCGTGCTCGCCACCAACGACCTGGAAATCCGTGGCGCCGGCGAACTGCTCGGCGACGGCCAGAGCGGGCAGATCCAGGCTGTCGGCTTCACGCTGTACATGGAAATGCTCGAGCGCGCGGTGAAGTCGATCCGCAAGGGCGAGCAACCGAACCTCGATCAACCGCTCGGCGGCGGTCCGGAAGTCAACTTGCGGGTACCGGCGTTGATTCCGGAAGACTACCTGCCGGATGTCCATGCCCGCCTGATTCTCTACAAGCGCATTGCCTCGGCCACCGACGAGGACGGCCTCAAGGATTTGCAGGTGGAGATGATCGACCGTTTCGGCCTGTTGCCGGAACCGACCAAGAACCTGATCCGTATCACTGCATTGAAATTGCAGGCCGAGCAACTGGGCATCAAGAAAGTCGATGGCGGCCCCCAGGGCGGTCGCGTCGAGTTCGCCGCACAGACGCCGGTCGACCCGCTGACCCTGATCAAACTGATCCAGAGCCAGCCAAAACGCTACAAATTCGAAGGCGCCACGATGTTCAAGTTCATGGTTCCGATGGAGCGCCCGGAAGAGCGCTTTAATACTGTAGAGGCGCTGTTCGAGCGCCTCGTTCCGAAAACTGCTTGAAGGACGCCGCATGCGCCTGTTTCGCTCACTGACCCTGCTGACCCTGTTGATGCCAACGCTGGTCGCACCCACGGCATTTGCCGATGACCTGTATCAGGTCGAAATGATTCTGGTCCGTCAAAACGCCGTGCCGGCGATTGTCAGCCGCGCCGCGCCGGAAGACTGGGCGGCGGGTGCCCAACCGGTCAGCCCCGACAGCCTGCGCACGCCAAGCCTCAATGGCGAGGTGGAAAAACTCACCAGCAGCGCCGACTACACGGTGTTGCTGCACAAGGCCTGGCAACAACCCCTCGGTGAAACGGCCAGCAAAGTGGCGGTCAGCGACGGTAAGGAACAATATGGTCAGTTCCCGATCGAGGGCACACTGAACATGAAACTGGGACGTTTTACCGACGTCGACGCCGATTTCTGGGTCAACCAGATCGATGCCAATGGCATGGTGACCGCCAGCGAGCGCCTGAAACAGGAAAGCCACACCAAGAACGGCCAGTTGAATTTTCTCGATAACGGCCACCTCGGCCTGTTGATCAAGATCACCTCGCTGACCGCCCCCGCACCCCGAGCAGCTCCCGAAGAAATTCCGGACTGATTCCCTATGTCCGCGACCCTGAGCAAACCCCTCGCACCGTCCTGGGTCAGCCGATTCAAGGAACAGAGCCTGGAGCGTGGTCGCCGTTACGCGCTGGAGAATCGCGTCAGGATCGTCGAGGCCGGCGACGCAACCATCGTCGCCGCGTGTGAAGGCTCTGGCGGTAACGTTTACCGTCAGACCATTCGCCTGCGCGAGTCAGCCAAAGGCACGCTGCTGATGGTCGACGCCACCTGCTCCTGCCCGGTCCACAGCAACTGCAAACATTGCGCGGCGGTGCTCCTGCAAGTGCAGGAAACCCTCGACTACCCCGCTGCCGCCAAAGACGCCGAACTCCTGGAAAAGCTCCAGGCCGTCCTGGAAAACCGCAGCCCGAAAGCCCCGCCGCAAGTGCTGGTGGACAATGTGCAACCGGTACCGCGCCTATGGCTGGCGAGCATCGAGTTTAGCGCCTTCGAACCGCGCAACGGTCGAATGCAGCGTTACATCCAGCATCGCGCGGCGCTGTCTTTCAGTTACCTGGACGAGTACGTCAGCGGGCAGAAAAACACCGACATCCTGATTCGCCAGGAAACCCAGACGCTGCGGATAAAACGCCACCCGGACGTGGAACAGTCCTACCGGGAACAGCTGCGAATCCTCGGCTTCAAAGTCGCCACCCGGCAAAGCAAGGCCTTGCCGGAAAGCGCCGGCGAGCTGTTCGAGATGGTCAATGACAGCGCCTGGCTGACCTTTACCCTCAATGAACTGCCGAAGTTGCGCGCCCAGGGCTGGGAGTTGCAGATCGACGAGGACTTCGGGTTCGACCTGACAGCGGTAGACGATTGGTACGCCACCGTCGAACAAGCGCCGGAGCGCGACTGGTTCGACCTGGAACTGGGGATCATCGTCAACGGCGAACGCCTGAGCCTGTTGCCGATCCTGCTCAACCTGATGCGCTCCCACACCGAAATCCTCAACCCGGAACGCCTCGCCCGACGCCGCGACGACGAGCTGATCCTGGTGAATATCCCCAATCGCCCGAATTCCGAGCACGGCCCATTACAAGTCGCCCTGCCCTTCGGCCGCTTGAAACCGGTGCTGGCCACCCTTGGCGAGTTCTACCTGCAGGAGCCCGGCGACACCACGCTGCGCCTGAGCAAGGCCGATGCCACGCGCCTGAACCCGCTGGAAGACATGCCGCTACTGTGGGAGGGTGGCGAACAGATCCGCACCTTTGCCCAGCGCCTGCGCGACATCAAGGACCACACGGCCATCGCCCCGGAAGGCCTGAATGCGACGCTGCGTCCGTATCAGCTCGAAGGCTTGAGCTGGATGCAATCACTGCGGCAGTTGGAGGTGGGTGGAGTTCTCGCGGACGACATGGGCCTGGGCAAAACCCTACAGACACTGGCCCATGTGCTGAGCGAGAAAAACGCCGGCCGCCTGGATCGGCCGTGCATGGTGGTGATGCCGACCAGCCTGATCCCCAACTGGCTCGACGAAGCGGCGCACTTTACGCCGCAGCTCAAGGTACTGGCGCTGTACGGTGCCGGCCGCAAAAAGCACTTCGACAAGCTGGCTGACTACGATCTGATCCTGACCACCTATGCGCTGCTGCCCAAGGATGTCGAACGCCTGGCGGCGCAGCCCTTGCACATATTGGTGCTGGATGAAGCGCAATACATCAAGAACCCGACCAGCAAGGCCGCCCAGGCTGCCCGCGAGCTCAATGCCCGACAGCGCCTGTGCCTGAGCGGTACGCCGCTGGAAAACCACCTCGGTGAACTCTGGTCACTGTTTCACTTCCTCCTGCCCGGCTGGCTGGGCGACGTCAAAAGCTTCAACCGCGATTACCGCGTGCCGATTGAAAAACGCACCAGCGAAGTACGGCTTGCGCACCTCAACGGTCGGATCAAACCTTTCCTGCTGCGCCGCACCAAGGAACAGGTGGCGACCGAGTTGCCGCCGAAAACCGAGATCATTCACTGGGTCGAACTCAATGAGGCCCAGCGTGATGTGTACGAAACCATGCGCCTGGCCATGGACAAGAAAGTCCGCGACGAGATCACCCGCAAAGGCGTGGCCCGCAGCCAGATCATTATTCTCGAAGCCCTGCTCAAGCTGCGTCAGGTGTGTTGCGATTTGCGCCTGGTCAACGAGGCGACCCCGCCAAGCCGTGGCAGCACGTCGGGCAAGCTCGACAGCCTGATGGAAATGCTCGAGGAACTGTTCGAGGAAGGTCGACGAATCCTGCTGTTCTCGCAGTTCACTTCAATGCTGTCGCTGATCGAAGACGAACTGAACAAACGCGGCGTGGCCTACGCCCTGCTAACCGGCCAGACCCGCGACCGCCGTACTCCAGTGAAGGAATTCCAGAGCGGCAAGCGTCAGATTTTTCTGATCAGCCTGAAGGCCGGTGGCGTTGGCCTGAACCTGACCGAGGCGGACACGGTGATTCATTACGACCCGTGGTGGAACCCGGCGACGGAAAACCAGGCGACCGACCGCGCGTATCGCATCGGCCAGGAGAAGCCGGTGTTCGTTTACAAAATGATCGCGCGCGGCACGGTGGAAGAAAAGATTCAGCACCTGCAAAAGGAAAAATCCGACCTCGCGGCCGGTGTGCTGGATGGGCGCAAGGCCGGGGACTGGAAGCTGCAAAACGATGATATCGAGGCGCTGTTTGCGCCGCTGCCGGAAAACCTCGAAAAACGTTGAGACTTTCGGCGTTTTTTAGACCGCCATCGCGAGCAAGCTCGCTCCCACAGGTTCAGTGATGTCCGCAAAAGTTGTGTTCGACGCGGACACCGTGGGAGCGAGCTTGCTCGCGATGGGGTCAACGCGGTATCAAGTGGGGCTCAGCCCTTGAGCACCCGCGCCAACGTCGATTTCACCTTGCCCATGCCGTCATGCAACGCCTGCTCGATCTCGGCCATGGTAATCACCGCCGTCGACTTGCCCGCCGCCGGGTTCACCACTAGCGCCAGACAGGCGTAATCCAGTTCCAGCTCGCGGGCCAGGGCCGCTTCCGGCATACCTGTCATGCCGACGATGTCGCAGCCGTCGCGCTCCAGTCGGGCGATTTCAGCCACTGTCTCCAGTCGCGGCCCTTGAGTGCAGGCATACACGCCATGACTGCTGTAACCCACGCCTTCCACCGCCAATGCCGCAATCAGTTGCTGGCGCAACGGTTCGCTATAGGGATAGCTGAAGTCGATATGGGTGACGTGCTCCAGGTCATCGGCAAAGTAGGTGTGCTCACGACCGCTGGTGTAGTCGATCAACTGATGTGGCACGCAAAAATGCCCGGTGCCCATGGCGGCATGGATGCCACCCACGGCATTGACCGCCAGAATGGCTTCGGCACCGGCCTGCTTCAGCGCCCAGAGGTTGGCGCGGTAGTTGACCTGATGCGGCGGAAAACGATGGGGATGGCCGTGACGCGCGAGGAACAGTACTTCCTTGCCGGCATACTCGCCGATCTGAACCTCGGCCGAAGGTGCGCCATAAGGCGTGTCCACTGCCAGTGACTGGCGAATGCTCAGGCCTTCGAGTTGAGTCAGGCCAGTGCCACCGATAATCGCGTAAACCGTCATAACGAACAGTCCTTAATCAATCAATTGAGCTTCTTTGAGCGCGCCGACAGCGGCCAGCCAGCGCGGGTCCTGACGGTATTCGGTGCTGGCGAACGACTGGCCGCGCATCCGTGCAATGCGCTCGGAAGGCTTGACCTTCAGGCGTTGCGCAGCGCTCAAGGCCAGTTCGGCGGCCGCACGGTCGTTGCACACCAGGCCCATGTCGCAACCGGCAGTCAGCGCCGCTTCGATACGGCTGGCGGCATCGCCGACCACGTGAGCGCCCGCCATGGACAGGTCATCACTGAAAATCACGCCATCGAACTGCAGTTCGCCACGCAGGATGTCCTGCAACCAGCGTCGGGAGAAACCGGCGGGCTGGGAATCGACCTGTGGATAAATAACGTGGGCCGGCATGACCGCGGCCAGTTGCTTGCTCAGTTTGGCAAACGGCACCAGGTCATTGGCGCGAATCTCGTCGAGGCTACGTTCGTCGTTGGGGATCGCGACGTGGGAATCCGCTTCAGCCCAGCCGTGGCCGGGGAAGTGCTTGCCGGTAGCCGCCATGCCTGCGCTGTTCATACCGCGGATGAATGCACCCGCGAGCAAGGCCGCGCGCTCGGGATCACCTTCGAACGAGCGAGTGCCGACAACGGCGCTGCGCTGGTAATCCAGGTCGAGCACCGGGGCGAAGCTCAGGTCCAGGCCAACAGCCAACACTTCGGTCGCCATGATCCAGCCGCACTGCTCGGCCAGGTATTCGGCGTTCGGGTTGTCGGCAATGGCGCGCATGGCGGGCAAGCGCACGAAACCCTGGCGCAGGCGCTGCACGCGGCCACCCTCTTGATCCACCGCCAACAGCAGATCGGGACGAGTGGCGCGAATGGCCGCACTCAGCTCGCGCACTTGACGCGGATGCTCGATGTTACGGGCAAAGATGATCAGGCCACCCACTTCGGGCTGGCGCAACAATTGGCGATCTTCAGCGGTCAGCCAGGTACCGGCGACGTCCACCATCAACGAGCCTTGCAAGCCAGCAGTCATAGAAATTCCTTGATAACAGAAAACCCGGCCCACACGAATTCGCCGCCAGACGCTGTGCCCGGCAGGTCGGCGATATCAATGGGAAACGGGTTCAAAACGAGAGTCGGCATGGGCGGCTAGCTTAGCGGATGTCAGCTGCCGCGCCCACCCGTGCGCGGTTAAACCTTGGCGGCAAGCGGTGTCGATTTGCTACGCGGACGCAGCTGGGCAGTGGCCATGGCGGCGTCGGTAACGCCGGATTCGGCGCGCATGCCGGCAGCCAGGAACGGCACCATCAGGCGCATGACCTGCTCGATCGAGGTGTTCACGCCGAAGTCGGTTTCGGCAATCGCGCGCAAGGCCTTGATACCGGACATGCTGAACGCCGCCGCACCCAGCATGAAGTGCACACGCCAGAACAGTTCGATAGGTGGGATACGCGGCGCCGCATCGTTGACGAGCATCATGTAGCGGCGGAACACCTTGCCGTACATGTCTTCCAGATAACGCCGCAAGTGCCCCTGGCTCTGACTGAACGCCAGCCCCAGCAAACGCATGAAGATGGACAGGTCGTTGCCGCTGCGCGGCTGCACCACCAGCGCCTGCTCGACGAGGATTTCCAGCAACTCTTCGAGGGTCGGCTTGATTTCAGGCTTGGCCTGACGCCGCTCCAGCTCTTTATCGAGGCTGATGCAGAACGGACCGAGGAACCGCGAGAAAACCGCCTGGATCAACGCCTTCTTCGAACCGAAGTGATAGTTCACCGCCGCCAGGTTGACACCCGCCTTGCTGGTGATCAGACGCAACGAGGTTTCGGCGAAACCTTTTTCCGCGAACAACTGCTCGGCTGCATCAAGAATGCGTTCAACGGTTTCCGACTGGGCCATGGCTACTCCGCCTGACAAACACTTGTTTGAAACATACGTTTCAACCTGTGCATTGTCAAGTCTGGCAGTTCGTTTCGGGAATGGTCGGTCAGACATTTAACCACACAACGGCGAAGCTTCAATCCACTGACTGTTTGACCGTCCGGCGGCGACTGAAAAAAGGAGCATTGCCAAGATCGCCTCACTGTATATAATCCCAGTCACTGTATAAAAAAACAGAGCGATCGATATGCTAAAGCTGACGCCACGACAAGCAGAGATTCTGGCCTTCATCAAGCGCTGCCTGGAAGACAACGGGTATCCACCCACCCGTGCGGAAATCGCTCAGGAACTGGGCTTCAAGTCGCCCAATGCGGCGGAAGAACACCTCAAGGCACTGGCTCGCAAGGGTGCTATCGAAATGACGCCTGGCGCCTCCCGTGGCATTCGCATCCCCGGTTTCGAAGCCAAGGCCGACGACTCCACCCTGCCGATCATTGGCCGGGTCGCGGCCGGCGCTCCGATTCTTGCGCAGCAACACATCGAAGAATCCTGCAACATCAATCCCGCCTTCTTCCATCCGCGCGCCGACTACCTGCTGCGCGTCCACGGGATGAGCATGAAGGATATCGGCATTTTCGACGGCGACCTGCTGGCGGTCCACACCACCCGCGAAGCCCGCAACGGCCAGATCGTGGTTGCGCGAATCGGCGACGAAGTGACCGTCAAGCGCTTCAAGCGTGACGGCAGCAAAGTCTGGCTGATCGCCGAGAACCCCGAGTTCGCCCCTATTGAAGTGAACCTTCAAGACCAGGAACTGGTGATCGAAGGCTTGAGTGTCGGCGTCATTCGCCGCTAAAGGAGGCACCATGCAGTTCCCACAGACATCACCACAGCAAACCCAACTGCCGTTGTTCGAAGCGTTCATGGCACAGCCATTGGCGCCGATCCTGAAAGACGTAGTCGAGTCCCCCTGGAGCGCCGAACCTGACGTTTTCAGCGAGCTGTCACTGCGTGGTGCAGCCGGGAACTGCCTGAGCCTCCTGGCACCGATCCTCAGGGAATTGAGCCAGGACCAGGACGCACGCTGGCTGACACTGATCGCACCGCCCGCCAGCCTGACTCAAGCCTGGCTGCGAGATGCCGGCCTCAACCGCGAGCGCATTCTGTTGCTGCAACCACGGGGCACCCAGAGCGCCCAGCAACTGACGTGCGAAGCCCTGCGCCTGGGTCGCAGCCACACGGTGGTCAGCTGGATCAACCCGTTGAGCTCCCAATCGCGGCAACAACTGATCAGCGCCGCCCGCACCGGGGACGCTCAAAGCCTGAATATTCGACTGGGTTAACCGGCAGACAAGACGCGCGCTTCACCGCGCAAGGCTTCTCCAGGGACAGAGAAGCCGATGAGTAACGACATCAAGAAAAGCGACAGACGGGGGGGTCAATGAAGAACCCGCGACCCCTCTTCCTTGTCGAATTCGCCTTCAACCAGGCGACCGGCCATCTGAACACCCACGCTCAACATCGCCTTGGCGACTTCCACGTGCTGCCCTTGCAGGAATGCCTTGGCGTCCTCGGAGAAATCCAAAGTAACCAGAGAACCCTCGTCCTCGGCCCTGCGCAGCTCGATACGGCCGTCTGGTAACTCGACAATTTCTAGAAAGGACGTTGGCATAAAGGACTGTTCTCCACGAAAGGCGGGGATTATATAGGCATCGGCCAGGCTTCGCTCGGGATCTTGACCAGATGCCATCCCAAAACTGTTTCTGTCAGCACTCGTTCAGGCCTTCGCGAAAGCGGATCGCCAATCCTTTCAGATTCTGACGCCAGCTCTCCAGCTCTTCCCGACTCAGCTCTTGCGGTGCCTCCTCTTCATCCAGATTGACAGCCTGGATCAGAGGCTGGGTCACGTCCCCTTTCGGCTTGTGAGGCGCGCGTGGCGGCTGAAACAATGCAGCATGGGCGGCCAACAGCTTGGCCAGCCAGGTTTCCGGATTATTGGCCAGTTCGACCAGCTCAGCCATTTCCGGAATGGCGATGGTGTCCAGCACCTCGCGAGTCAGCAACATCTCTGCACGGGGCGCATTGGCCTGAGGCAAGCGATAGAAACCGGCGATTTCGTGACACAGGCCCAACAGCGCACCGTACAGGTGAAACAGCGTGGATTCGCGTCCGGCCTGGATCAGCGCCAGCGAATTCATCGCCCGCCCCTCTTCAGTGCGAGCCAGCGCTTCGAGCGACAAGCCGGCGAAATAAATCTTCTGATTGGTGCGGGTATACAGTTCGTGGGCCATGACGGCAGCCTCCACAACGAAATAATTGCTTCATGCAGGTTGGACAGTGTCGAGGATCAGCCGATCCAACCGCAAGCCCCCCTTCTTTGCAGGAGCACCAAAAAAGGCCGCATGAAAACCCGAGGGTTCTCATGCGGCCTTTTCAGTGCCGCGACGCTTTACGCCTTCGCAGCCGGACGCTTGTCTTCGACCGTCCACTTGCCGCCGTCGTAGAACGCTTTCCAGCCAGTCGGCTTACCGTCGACTTCGGTCTGCACGTACTGCTCCTTGGTCTTGCGACTGTAACGAATCACAGTCGGGAGGCCATCCGGATCTTTCTTCGGTGCTTCGCAGAGGAAGTGATACTTCGGATCGATCTCGTCCTTGTGCGGGATGATTTCCATCACCAGCGGAGCACGGGTCTCGCGGTTTTTCGGGAACTGGCTGGCGGCCAGGAACAGACCGGATGCACCGTCGCGCAGGATGTAGGTGTCGTTGACCTTTTCGCATTTCAGCTCAGGCATCTTCACCGGATCCATCTTCGGCGGCGCCGCATCACCGCTCTTCAGCAGCTTGCGGGTGTTCTTGCAAGTAGCATTGGTGCAACCGAAGAACTTGCCGAAACGGCCGGTCTTGAGCTGCATCTCGCTACCGCACTTGTCGCACTCCAGGCTCGGACCTTCATAGCCCTTGATGCGATAAGTGCCCTCTTCGATTTCGTAGCCATCGCAATCCGGGTTGTTACCGCAGATGTGCAGCTTGCGCTTTTCATCGAGCAGGTAGGCATCCATCGCCGTGCTGCAGATCGGGCAGCGATGCTTGCCACGCAACACCAGCGACTCCGACTCACCCTCGTCGTCCGCGGCGATTTCGTCGCCCGGCACCAGGTTGACGGTGGCCTTGCAGCGCTCTTTCGGCGGCAGGCTGTAGCCCGAGCAACCGAGGAACACACCGGTCGACGCGGTACGGATCTGCATCGGCCGGCCGCAGGTGGTGCACGGAATGTCAGTCATGACGGGCTGGTTGGCGCGCATGCCGTGTTCCGGGCTTTCGGCTACTTCGAGTTTCTTCTTGAAGTCGCCGTAGAACTCGTCGAGCACGTTTTTCCAGTCGCGTTCGCCCTGGGCCACGTCATCGAGATGCTCTTCCATGCCGGCGGTGAAACCGTAGTCCATCAGGTTGGAGAAGCTCTCCGCCAGACGCTCGGTGACGATGTCACCCATCTTTTCCGAGTAGAAACGACGGTTGTGCAGCGCCACGTAGCCGCGGTCCTGGATGGTCGAAATGATCGCCGCGTAGGTCGAAGGACGACCGATGCCGCGTTTTTCCATTTCTTTTACCAGGCTAGCTTCCGAGTAACGCGCCGGCGGCTTGGTGAAGTGCTGGGTCGGATCAAGCTTGATCAGCTTCATCGCGTCGCCCTGGGCCATGTCCGGCAGTACGTCGTCATCGCCTGGCTTGGCGATTTGCGGCATGACGCGGGTGTAACCGTCGAACTTCAGGATGCGGCCCTTGGCGCGCAGCTCGAAGTCGCCGGCACCCACAGTGACCGTGGTCGACAGGTATTGCGCCGGCAGCATCTGGCAAGCGAGGAACTGGCGCCAGATCAGCTCGTAGAGGCGCTCAGCGTCACGCTCCATGCCCGACAGCTTGCTTGGCTCGGTATTGGCGTCGGACGGACGAATCGCTTCGTGAGCCTCTTGTGCGCCTTCCTTGCTGCTGTAGACGTTCGGGGTTTCCGGCAGGTACTTCTTGCCGAACTCGCCTTCAATATAAGTACGCGCCATTGCCACGGCATCAACCGAAAGGTTGGTGGAGTCGGTACGCATATAAGTGATGTAGCCGGCTTCGTACAAACGTTGGGCCATCATCATGGTTTTCTTCACACCGAAGCCCAGGCGGTTACTCGCGGCCTGTTGCAGGGTGGAGGTGATGAACGGCGCCGACGGCTTGCTGCTGGTCGGTTTGTCTTCGCGCTTGACGATGCTGTAGCTGGAAGCCTTGAGCTTCTCCAGTGCAGCCATGGCCTGGGTTTCGTTGAGCGGCTTGAAGGCTTCGCCCTTTTCGCGAGCCACGTCGAAACGCACGGTCGCGCCTTTGGCGGTGCCGAGGTCGGCGTGGACTTCCCAGTACTCTTCCGGGATGAACGCACGGATTTCACGTTCGCGCTCGACCACCAGCTTCACGGCAACCGATTGCACGCGACCGGCAGACAGACCGCGAGCGATCTTGGCCCACAGCAGCGGCGAAACCATGTAGCCCACGACGCGGTCGAGGAAACGACGCGCCTGCTGGGCGTTAACGCGGTCGATATCCAGTTCGCCTGGCTTCGAGAAGGCTTCCTGGATCGCCTTCTTGGTAATTTCGTTGAACACCACGCGCTTGTAGCGGGTGTCGTCACCACCGATGGCTTCGCGCAGGTGCCAGGCAATGGCTTCCCCCTCGCGGTCCAAGTCGGTTGCGAGATAGATGGTGTCAGCATCCTTGGCGAGCCGGCGCAGCTCTTCGATGACCTTTTCCTTGCCCGGGAGGATCTCGTACTTGGCTTTCCAGCCATGGTCCGGATCGACCCCCATGCGAGCGACCAGCTGCTTGCGCGCTTTTTCTTTCGGCGACAGTGCCGGCACTTCACCCGCGGCAGCCTTGCCGCGCTTGGCGGCTGGCTCTTTGCTGGCGCTAGCCGAACCGCTGGTGGGCAGGTCTCGGATATGGCCGATACTCGACTTCACCACGTATTCGTTGCCCAAATACTTGTTGATGGTCTTGGCCTTAGCCGGGGATTCCACAATGACCAGCGATTTGCCCATGGATCAGAAAATTCCTGAATTCGAGAAGTGAAAGGCGGTTGGCGCCTGACGCGGCACCGCTATATATAGTGGCAACAAGGTGAGGTCAAGCGCAGGGTTTTGCGCGCACCCAGCTTATGGCTTGTTGAAAAGGCTTTCTTCGGCCTGCACCAAAGCAAAGCGTGGCACCTGTTCGCCGTCAACTTCGACGGACTCCAGGAACATGCTCAAGGGACGCACCCAAAAGCCGTAATCGCCATACAGGGCTTGATAGAAGACCACTTCTTCTTCGGTTTCCGAATGCCGCGCAACACTGAATACGCGGTACTGCGGACCTTTGTAATGTTGGTAGAGCCCAGGTTGTATCGGCATGCTTTGGCCCTCGCTGAATTTTTTCAAAATAAAAACAAAAATAAATCCGGAAAAACAAAAACCGGGGCACTTGGCCCCGGCTTCCATCAACGAGACGCTTAAACGCGTTCGAAGACGGTGGAGATGCCTTGGCCGAGACCAATGCACATGGTGGCTACCCCGAAGGTACCGCCATTCTGCTTCATCACATTGAGCAAAGTGCCGGAGATACGCGCACCGGAGCAACCGAACGGGTGGCCCAGGGCGATCGCGCCGCCGTGCAGGTTAACCTTCTCGTTCATCTTGTCGAGCACTTTCAGATCTTTCAGCACTGGCAAGGCCTGTGCGGCGAAAGCTTCGTTGAGCTCGAAGAAGTCGATGTCGGAGATACCCAGACCCGCGCGCTTCAATGCTTTTTGTGTGGCCGGTACTGGACCATAGCCCATGATTGCCGGATCCACACCTGCCACCGCCATCGAACGAATCACCGCCAGAGGCTGGATGCCCAGGTCCTGTGCGCGCTGCGCCGACATCACGATCATGCACGAGGCACCATCGGTGATCTGCGACGAGGTACCGGCTGTCACGGTGCCGCCCTTCGGATTGAACGCCGGCTTCAGAGCCGCCAGGCTTTCCAGGGTGGTTTCCGGACGAATGGTTTCGTCGTAGTCGAAGGTTTTCAGGAAACCGTTCTCGTCGTAGCCCTGCATCGGGATGATTTCGTCCTTGAACTTGCCTTCCACGGTCGCCTTGTGGGCGAGTTGGTGGGAGCGCACGCCGAAAGCATCCTGCTGCTCGCGAGTGATGCCGTGCATCTTGCCCAGCATTTCCGCGGTCAGGCCCATCATGCCCGAGGCTTTCGCCGCGTACAGCGACATGTGCGGGTTCGGATCGACACCGTGCATCATGCTCACGTGACCCATATGCTCGACGCCGCCCACCACGAAAACGTCACCGTTGCCGGTCATGATCGCTTGCGCGGCAGTGTGCAGTGCGCTCATGGACGAGCCACACAGGCGGCTGACGGTCTGGCCGGCCGAGGTGTGCGGGATCTGGGTCATCAGCGACGCCATGCGCGCGATGTTCCAGCCCTGCTCCAGGGTCTGGTTCACACAGCCCCAGATCACGTCTTCCACTTCGTTCGGGTCGACCTTGACGTTACGTTCCAGCAGTTTGCTGATCAGGTGCGCCGACATGTCTTCGGCGCGGGTGTTGCGGTGCATGCCGCCCTTGGAGCGGCCCATCGGAGTACGACCGAAGTCGACAATCACGACGTCTCTAGGATTCAAGCTCATAAGTTCACTCTCACTCTAGTTGGGGGCGCTTAACCGAAGAAGCTCTGGCCGTTCTTGGCCATTTCGCGCAGCTTCGCGGTCGGGTGGTACAGCGCGCCCAAGTCAGCGTACTGGTCAGCCAGGGCAACGAACTCTGCCACACCGATCGAGTCGATGTAGCGCAGCGCACCGCCACGGAATGGAGGGAAACCGATACCGTAGACCAGACCCATGTCGGCTTCGGCTGCGGTTTCGACGATGCCGTCTTCCAGGCAACGCACGGTTTCCAGGCACAGCGGGATCATCATCCAGTTGATGATGTCTTCGTCGGTGACTTCGCGCTGTTCGTAAACGATCGGCTTGAGCACTTCCAGTACCGAGGGATCGGCGACTTTCTTCTGCTTGCCTTTCTTGTCGGTCTCGTAGGCGTAGAAGCCCTTGCCGTTCTTCTGGCCCAGGCGCTTGGCTTCGTAGAGCACGTCGACGGCCGAGCGACGGTCGTCCTTCATGCGGTCCGGGAAGCCTTCAGCCATCACGTCACGACCGTGGTGACCGGTGTCGATGCCGACCACGTCCATCAGGTAGGCCGGGCCCATAGGCCAGCCGAATTTTTCCATGACCTTGTCGATACGGACGAAGTCCACACCGGCGCTGACCAGCTTGGCGAAACCGCCGAAGTACGGGAACAGGACACGGTTGACCAGGAAGCCCGGGCAGTCGTTGACGACGATCGGGTTCTTGCCCATTTTCTTGGCGTAGGCAACGGTGGTGGCAACCGCCAACTCGCTGGACTTCTCGCCACGGATCACTTCCACCAGCGGCATCATGTGCACCGGGTTGAAGAAGTGCATGCCGACGAAGTTTTCCGGACGCTTGAGGGCCTTGGCCAGCAAGGTGATGGAAATGGTCGAGGTGTTGGACGCCAGAATGGTGTCCTCCTTGACCTTGTCTTCGACTTCAGCCAGTACCGCTTGCTTGACCTTGGGGTTCTCGACGACCGCTTCCACCACCAGGTCCACGTGACCGAAATCACCGTAGGACAGGGTTGGACGAATGCCGTTGAGCACTTCAGCCATTTTCGCGGCGGTCATGCGACCTTTATCAACGCGGCCAACCAGCAGTTTGGCGGCTTCGGCCAGACCCTGCTCGATACCGTGCTCGTTGATGTCCTTCATCAGGATCGGCGTGCCTTTGGAAGCCGACTGATAGGCGATACCGCCGCCCATGATGCCGGCGCCCAGTACGGCGGCCTGCTTCACGTCCTTGGCGATTTCGTCGTAGGCCTTGGCCTTTTTCTTCAGTTCCTGATCGTTCAGGAACAAGCCGATCAAGCTCTGCGCGGCAGAGGTCTTGGCCAGCTTGACGAAACCGGCAGCCTCGATTTCCAGCGCCTTGTCGCGACCGAAGTTCGCGGCTTTCTGGATGGTCTTGATCGCTTCAACCGGCGCCGGGTAGTTCGGGCCAGCCTGGCCAGCAACGAAACCCTTGGCGGTTTCGAAAGCCATCATTTGTTCGATGGCGTTCAGCTTGAGTTTTTCCAGCTTCGGCTGGCGCTTGGCCTTGTAGTCGAACTCGCCGGAGATGGCGCGCTTGATCAGTTCCAGCGCGGCGTTCTGCAGCTGCTCAGGAGCTACCACTGCGTCGACGGCGCCGACTTTCAGCGCGTCCTCAGGACGGTTTTCCTTGCCGGCGGCAATCCACTCGATGGCGTTGTCGGCACCGATCAGGCGCGGCAGGCGCACAGTACCGCCGAAGCCCGGGTAGATGCCCAGCTTGACTTCCGGCAGACCGATCTTGGCCTTGGTGGACATGACGCGGTAGTCCGCCGCCAGGCACATTTCCAGACCGCCACCCAACGCGATGCCGTTGATGGCAACAACAGTCGGGACGTTGAGGTCTTCGAAATCGCTGAAAATCTTGTTGGCTTCGAGGTTGCCAGCAACAAGTTCTGCATCCGGCAGCTTGAAGTTGTCGACAAATTCGGTGATGTCGGCGCCGACGATGAACACGTCCTTGCCACTGCTGACGATCACGCCCTTGATCGAAGCATCTGCCTTGATGGTGTCTACGGCCTGACGCAGTTCGTTCAGGGTTAGACGGTTGAACTTGTTGACGGACTCACCCTTGAGGTCGAACTTCAGTTCGACGATGCCACTTTCAAGAGCCTTAACCGTGATGGCTTTACCTTCGTAAATCATCAACTGATCTCCACGATATGGAAGCTGAACAGTACACGTCGGACGCAGGCGAACGGCTTGGCAGGGACGTTGATCGTCAATGCTACGCCCATTCCCCCGGCACACCCGCCAACGCGATAGTCGGGATTCTGTAGGAGCGGTCTGAAATACAAACGCTCAATTCATACGCCCGTTTGATTTGGGTACGTCACCTTCACGGAATTTCCGACAATTGTCAATCGCCCAAAACACGGGTTGAAACGCGACTTTCCGGTCATATCCGTACTGCGAAGACCTTAAACACGCCGAAACATGCAAGGTCATTCATAGAATCAATTGTTAGAAAATTCGCCCTAATTCGCTGCAGCCCGTGTTTAACAAGCTACGCTGGCGAAACCTGGAGGAAAATTGTGAACGCTTTTGGCGAATGCCCAGCGTAAGATCAGCCAACACCGATTACCGGCCTGCCTGGCCAACCCGCCCGATGATTTTGTCGGGCTTTTTATTGCCTGATGATTTTTACTGGCTGCGGTGTCAGGCCAGCGCCTTGAGGGTGGCATCGATCCGTTGCAAAACCTCGGCCTCGCCCTTCTCGCCCCAATACAAGGCGATTATTTGCTTGTCGGCCTCGACCTTGAAGACATTGCCTGGCAATTTTTCGAAATGATCGAGCAACGAACGATCTTCACAGATTTCCTGCCACTGATTGACCCAGACACCCGGTGATTTTTGCCAGTAACTCCAGCACGCCGGCTGACGGCCGCGCCGCGGACGATGGTACTGGGCGCAAGGGCTCGGCGGCTCCTGGCTGAGCCAGTGTGGCCACTCCTGAGGTGCCAATTGCATGGCCAGTCCGATGCGCCGGGCCTCCATCCGCAAGGCTATGCGCCCGCTCTGAACTCGCGACGGCCGCAACCATGCCAGTGGGCTCAGCACCACCAACAGGATTGACACCACTATCCAGACCGTCATATCTGTACTCCCGAATTTGAATGAGCCCATTGTGTCACTTTGGAACCAATGCGCTTGAAACCAGCCATACTTACCAATATTGCATCCCTCAGGAGGAGCACCTCATGCCCTACAACCATATTCTGGTCGCTGTAGATCTGACCGAAGAGTGCGACCCTGTGATTCACCGCGCTCGCGAACTGTCGGTGAGCAACGGTGCGAAATTGTCGCTGGTGCACATTGTCGAGCCGATGGCGATGGCCTTCGGCGGCGACGTGCCGATGGACCTGTCACAACTGCAACAACAGCAGTTCGATCAGGCCAAGGAGCGTCTTGACCGCCTGATCCTGAAATATCCGGAGCTCTCCAGGGAATACAGCCACCTGACCTACGGCCAGCCACGCCAGGAGATCCACCACCTGGCCAAGGAGCAAACCTGCGACCTGATCGTGGTGGGCAGCCATGGCCGGCACGGCCTGGCACTGCTGCTGGGCTCCACCGCCAATGACGTGTTGCATGGCGCGCCTTGCGATGTGCTGGCGGTGCGTCTGCAAAACAAAAGCTGACAACACAAATCATTGTGGGAGCGGGCTTGCTCCCACATTGGATCTACGGCAGCCCGCAGATCGCATTGCATATGAAAAGCCCGGCGTTCATCACTGAGCGCCGGGCTTTTTTATTGCAGGATCAATCAGGCATCCAGCTCGGCCCAACGCTCGACCATGATGTCGAGCTCAGCCTGCAATTGCTCCAACTGAGCAATCACCGCTGCCGTTTCGGCCGCAGGACGCTGGTAGAAACCGGCATCCGCCATCTGCGCTTCAACGGCGGCAATCTGCTGCTCCATGGCTTCGATCTGCCCCGGCAACGCTTCCAGCTCGCGCTGCAACTTGTAGCTGAGCTTTTTCTTCGCCACTGGCGCTTCGACGACTGCTGCAACCGGCGCAGGCTCGGCCTTCACCACGGCGGAGTTCAGGTCGGCCTTGCCGGACTTGCTCTCGGTCACGCCCAGCAGGCGCGGCGAGCCGCCCTGGCGCAGCCAGTCCTGGTAGCCACCGACGTACTCGCGAACCTTGCCTTCACCTTCGAAGACCAGGGTGCTGGTGACCACGTTGTCGAGGAATGCCCGGTCGTGGCTGACCATCAGTACGGTGCCGTTGAAGGTCAGCAAGACCTCTTCGAGCAATTCGAGGGTTTCGACGTCGAGGTCGTTGGTCGGTTCGTCGAGTACCAGCAGGTTCGCCGGCTTGCTGAACAGCTTGGCCAGCAACAGACGGGCACGCTCACCACCGGACAGCGCCTTGACCGGCGTGCGGGCACGCTGCGGGCTGAACAGGAAGTCGCCGAGATAGCTCAGCACGTGGCGGCTCTGACCATCGATATCGATGAAGTCGCGACCTTCGGCCACGTTGTCGATCACGGTTTTTTCCAGGTCCAGTTGATGGCGCAACTGGTCGAAGTAGGCAACATCGATCCTGGTGCCCTCTTCCACTTTGCCGCTGGTCGGCTGCAAGCCGCTGAGCATCAGCTTCAGCAGGGTGGTCTTGCCGGTACCGTTGGCGCCGAGCAGACCGATACGGTCGCCGCGCTGCAGCACCATGGAGAAGTCCTTGATCAGGAACGGCCCGCCCGGGTGAGCGAAGCTCACGTTATCGAGCACCATGACCTGCTTACCGGACTTGTCGGCGGTATCCAGCTGAATGTTGGCCTTGCCGGTACGCTCACGACGCTCGCTGCGCTCGACACGCAAGGCTTTGAGCGCACGTACGCGGCCTTCGTTACGGGTACGACGGGCCTTGATGCCCTGGCGAATCCACACTTCTTCCTGGGCCAGGCGCTTGTCGAACAGCGCATTAGCAGTGGCTTCGGCAGCGAGTTCAGCTTCCTTGTGCACGAGGAAACTGGCGTAGTCGCCGTTCCAGTCGATCAGGCCGCCGCGATCCAGTTCGAGGATGCGGGTTGCCAGGTTCTGCAGGAAAGAACGGTCGTGCGTGATGAACAGCACGGCGCCCTGGAAATCCTTCAGCGCTTCTTCAAGCCAGGCGATGGCACCGATGTCCAGGTGGTTGGTCGGTTCGTCGAGCAGCAGCAGGTCCGGCTCGGACACCAGGGCCTGGGCCAGCAGGACGCGACGACGCCAGCCGCCGGACAACTCGGCGAGGGTCTTGTCGGCCGGCAGTTGCAGGCGGCTCAGGGTGCTGTCAACGAGGGTCTGCAAGCGCCAGCCATCGCGGGCTTCGAGGTCGTGCTGGACGTGCATCAGTTTGTCCAGATCGGCGTCGGTGACGCAGTTCTGGCTCAGGTGGTGATACTCGGCGAGCAAGGCACCGACACCGTCCAGGCCTTCGGCCACCACGTCGAACACTGTCCGCTCGTCGGCCACCGGCAATTCTTGCGGCAATTCGCCGATCTTGAGCCCGGGTGCGCGCCAAACGGAGCCGTCATCGGGCTTCTGGTCGCCCTTGACGAGCTTCATCATGCTGGACTTGCCAGTGCCATTGCGGCCGATGATGCACACCCGCTCACCACGGGCGATCTGCCAGGACACCTTGTCCAACAACGGCATAGCGCCGAAAGCAAGGGACACATCGCTGAATTTGAGCAGGGTCATGAGCTTCTCCAAAAACCGGGCGCGCATTCTACCTGACTTGAGGCTCCAGAAGGCCGGCAATTTCACTCTCGTAGCACTCTGCATGACAAATGTTGCGAACTGACGCGGGAAGACCCGCAAAGCTTTCACCGGCTGCTGGCAAAAGGCTAAGCTACAGACAATTCAGCGCGGGCCTGGCCCGCGCTTGTCATGATTTTTCTCTGCCCGGACGTCTCATGCGCAGTCGCCTTTTCAATCTTTTATCTGCTTTTTTACTGTCTGCCGCTGCCGTCCAATCCGCCCAGGCGGTGGACCTGTCCACCCAACGCCAGTATTACGATGAAGCCAAACGCGCCCTGGCCAAGGGCGATAGCGGCCCGTACTTCCGTTACAGCCAGGCCCTCGCCGATTATCCGCTGGAACCCTACCTGGCGTACGACGAACTGACCGCACGCCTGAAAACCGCGAGCAACGCCGAAATCGAGAAATTCCTTGCCGAGCATGGCGACCTGCCGCAAGCGAACTGGATGAAACTGCGCTGGTTGCGCTGGCTGGCGGACCGGGGCGACTGGGCGACCTTCGTCAAGTATTACGACCCGAAAATGAACTTCACCGAACTGGACTGCCTGAATGCGCAGTACCAGATCAGCCACAACCTCAAGGCCGAAGGTTATGCCAACGCTGAAAAGCTCTGGTTGACCGGAAAATCCCAGCCCGAAGCCTGCGATGCCCTGTTCGGCATGTGGGCCGCCGATGGCCAGCTGACCGAGCAAAAACGCTGGGAACGCGCGAAACTCGCCGCCCAGGCGCGCAACTACCCGCTGGCCAACAGCCTGGTCAACGGCCTGACCACTCTCGCCCCGCGCGGTCGCTTGCTGATCGACGTGGCGCAGAAACCGGAACTGCTCAACCAGCCGTCACGCTTCACGCCGGCCGATGAAGCCATGTCCGACGTGGTCAGCCTCGGCCTGCGCCGCCTGGCTCGCCAGGACCCGGACAGGGCCATGAATCTGCTCGACGGTTACGCCAGCAGCATGCATTTCTCCCGGGATGAAAAAGTCGCGATCGCCCGGGAAATCGGGCTGAGCCTCGCCAAACGTTTCGACGGTCGTGCCCTGGACGTCATGACCAAATACGATCCGGAACTGCGCGACAACACGGTTTCCGAATGGCGCTTGCGCCTGCTCCTGCGCCTGGCGCGCTGGGACGATGCCTATCAGTTGACCCGCCGCCTGCCCCAGGACCTGGCCAACACCAACCGCTGGCGTTACTGGCAGGCCCGCAGCCTGGAGCTGGCGCAACCGCAGAATCCGGAAGCTCTGACACTCTATAAAAACCTGGCCCGCGAACGCGACTTCTATGGCTTCCTCGCCGCCGATCGCTCGCAGTCACCCTATTCGCTGAACAACAAGCCGCTGGTGATGAGCCAGGCGCTGATCAACAAAGTGCGCAACACCCCCGGCATACGTCGCGCCCTGGAGTTCCACGCTCGCGGACAAATCGTCGACGGTCGTCGCGAGTGGTACCACGTCAGCCGCCACTTCAGCCGTGACGAGATGGTTGCCCAGGCGAAACTGGCTTACGACCTGAAATGGTATTTCCCGGCCATTCGCACCATCAGCCAGGCGCAGTATTGGGACGATCTGGATATCCGTTTCCCGATGGCCCACCGCAACACGCTGGTGCGTGAAGCGAAGAATCGCGGCCTGCATCCGAGCTGGGCGTTCGCCATCACTCGCCAGGAAAGCGCCTTCATGGAAGATGCCCGCTCCGGGGTCGGTGCCTCGGGCCTGATGCAACTGATGCCCGCCACCGCCAAGGAAACCGCACGCAAGTTCAGCATTCCCTATAGCTCGCCACAGCAACTGTTCAACCCGGACAAGAACATCCAGCTCGGCGCCGCGTACCTGAGCCAGGTGCACAGCCAGTTCAACGGCAACCGCGTCCTCGCCTCCGCCGCCTACAACGCCGGCCCGGGCCGCGTTCGCCAATGGCTGCGCGGTGCCGATCACTTGAGTTTCGACGTGTGGGTGGAAAGTATCCCGTTCGACGAAACCCGCCAGTACGTGCAAAACGTGCTGTCGTATTCGGTGATCTATGGCGAGAAGCTCAACTCACCGCAGCCGATCGTGGATTGGCATGAGCGGTATTTCGACGATCAATGATTCAAATCGACCCGCAAAAAAAGCCCGCATCACAGCTGCGGGCTTTTTTATTGCTCAGAATTTCTTTGCCGACTTGAGCCGTGCGAAGACCTGTTTTCCAAGTTGGGTCAGGCGATACTTTTGTGCCGGACTACTTGGCGACTCGGGATGGGTCATTTCTATCCATTCGACCGCTAATGCAGGCCTGAGATAGTTAGCCCGAAAGGTCGCCTTGTGCACCAATCCGATGTCAGCCATCAATTCGCTGATCTTTCGCGGACCGTTAAGATGCAGCGCAGAAAGCAACTTCTCTACTGGGTCGGTTACTGGGTCGGTTACTGGGTCGATTTCTGGCTCACCCTGTACCGCCTCCGATAGTGCAAGGCTCATGGCTCGCAACATGAACTCTACGAAAGGCGTTGATTCGGCCAAAAGATCGGCCGCCGACAATGCCGCGTAGTACGCCTCCTGCTGATCCCGAATCACGGCCTCAACCGGCAAATAAGATAATACCGGGCGCCACTGACTGAGTATCAGGGTTTGCCAAAGGCGTCCCATACGTCCGTTACCGTCAGCGAAGGGATGGATGAACTCAAATTCATAATGAAAGACGCAGCTGGTAATCAGCGGATGCCAGTCCGAGGCACCAAGCCACGCCAACAAGTCATCAATCAAGTGCACAACGCGACTCGGCGGCGGCGCCATATGGATCAACTTATCGCCACGATAGATACCCACGCCGGTTCGACGAAACTGCCCGTATTCATCAATCAATCCGCCCACCAGCAATTCATGGGCGCGCAGTAAATCGGTCCGGCTGCTTGGCTGCCAATCAGGCATGGCTTCGTAAGCAGCAAACGCATTTCGTACTTCCTGGATTTCCCGAGGCAACCCCAGCACACGCTGCCCTGCCAGAACGGCAGTCACCTGTTCGATGCTCAGCGTATTGTTTTCGATGGCCAAAGAAGCCTGAATCGTTCGAATCCGATTGCCACGACGTAACTGAGGTGTCTGCAGGCGTTCGTCCATAGCCGTAAGCTGACCGATCTGTTCGCTGATATCGGCGATCAGCGACAACATTTTCGTCGTCAAGGTCAGCGGTGGTTGATAACGGCTCATATCCTCATCCGGGCTCATAACAGAGGACGACATAATGCCCGAACCGGGCGTCATTCATCAGTAGTCATTCATGCCGCTTCATGTCCATCACTAAACTGCAACGCCGCCAACCGCGCATACAACGCATTACTGGCGATAAGCTCCTGATGCGTGCCCACCGCTACCAGCTTCCCCTGATCCATCACTGCGATGCGATCGGCGTTTTTCACCGTGGCCAGGCGATGGGCTATCACCAGGGTGGTGCGGTTTTTCATCAGGCTTGGCAGCGCCTGCTGGATCAGGTGTTCGCTCTGGGCATCGAGGGCGCTGGTGGCTTCGTCCAGGAGCAGGATCGGCGCGTCCACCAGCAACGCGCGGGCGATGGCCAGGCGTTGGCGCTGGCCACCGGACAAGCCGAGACCGCCGTCCCCCAGATGAGTCTGGTAACCGTTGGGCATGGCTTCGATAAAGTCATGGGCGTAAGCGATTTTTGCCGCCTCCTGCACCTCGGCCAAGGTCGCCTGTGGATTGCCGTAGCGAATGTTTTCTTCAATGCTGCCGAAAAACAGCGCCGGGGTTTGCGACACCAGGGCGAAACAGCGGCGCAGGTCCAGCGGGTCGAGTTGAGTCAATGGCACGCCATCGAGCAGGATGCGCCCTTCGGCCGGGTCGTAAAATCGCAGCAGCAAGTCATACACCGTGGATTTACCGGCCCCTGATGGCCCGACCAGCGCCAGCGTCTCACCAGCATTGACGGTCAGGCTCAAGCCGTCGACAGCATAGCTTTGCGGCCGCGACGGGTAGGAAAAACGCACATTGTGCAGTTGCAACTGGCCTTCGACACGCTCGGGCAGTTTCACCGCGCCCGCCACTGGCGCCAGGATGATGTTTTCTGAGCGCAGCAACTCGGCAATCCGCTCGGCCGCGCCGGCTGCCCGCTGCAACTCGCCAATCACTTCGCTCAAGGTACCGAACGCGCTGCCGACGATCAGGCTGTAGAACACGAACGCCGCCAGCTCGCCGGCGGAAATCCGCCCGGCGATGACGTCCATGCCGCCGACCCAGAGCATCACCCCGACCGCGCCCAATACCAGCACGATCACCAGGGTAATCAGCCAGGCCCGCTGGAAGATGCGCTTGCGTGCGGTGTTGAACGCCTCTTCCACGGTCACGGCAAACCGGCGCTCGTCCTGGGCCTGATGGTTGTAGGCCTGCACGGTCTTGATCTGGCCCAGGGTTTCGGACACATAGCTGCCGATATCGGCAATCCGGTCCTGGCTCAGGCGTGAGAGGTTACGCACCCGGCGCCCGAAGATCAGGATCGGCGCGATCACCAGGGGCAAGGCAACCACCACGATGCTGGTGAGCTTGGGGTTGGTGATGAACAACAGGATGATCCCGCCGATCACCATCAACAGATTGCGCAGGAACAACGACAGCGAAGAGCCGATGACCGATTGCAGCAGCGTGGTGTCGGCGGTCAGGCGGGACTGGATTTCCGAGCTGCGATTGTCTTCGTAAAACCCCGGATGCAGGTAAATCAGGTGATTGAACACGTTGCGGCGGATGTCGGCGACGCAGCGCTCGCCGATCCACGACACCAGGTAAAACCGTGCAAAGGTTCCGATCGCCAACCCCGCCACCAGCACCATGAACAGACCGATGGACTGATTGAGCAGGTGCGGTGACTGGGTCATGAACCCCTTGTCCACCAGCAGGCGGATGCCCTGCCCCATGGACAAGGTGATGCCGGCGGTGGCGATCAACGCCAGCAAGGCGCCAATGGCCTGCCAGCGATACGGCGCAATGAAACGGCTGGCCAGGCGAATGGCACGGCGGTGACGGGCAGAGAGCATCGTAATTATCCTGGACAAGGCAGTCATTAGGGTCAGCCTATACCGCTCAATGGGGTGGCTCGCTGCAAATCACAATGAGTCCGGTTGATTATGTCCACCAACACTAGAGGCTAGACGCTATTGGTCTAAAGTTCGGGTAGCCAGGCGAAGGCATTTCTGCTGGACTGGTTCTGTCCCCCCGGAAAGATCGCAGGGAGTTGTCATAGCCCGGTCACCTGGCGGTTCTACAGTGAGCTAACAACCTGATGAGGAGACAGGCCATGTCCTTGCAACACAGCAGCGATGACAAGATTCAAGTGATCCGCACGCAACCAGACCAGTCTCTGGGTTGCTCGATTATTGACGAGCAGGGTCGCGAAGTACCGATCACTGAAGAAATGATCCAGAAAGCTTGCAGCGAACTGGAAAAGCGATTGGTCAAACCTGCCGAACAAAAGTGATATAGCCACCGTCTTCTTGACCCGGCCCATTGTTGGCCGGGTTTTTTATGCCTGCTTATCCAATCCGGGACTGTGGCGCGCCCTTCGCGAGCAAGCCCGCTCCCACAGGGGATCCGGGTCGTACACAACATTTGTATCCAACGCGGCTCCTGTGGGAGCGGGCTTGCCCGCGATAAGGCCAATGCGGTCTTTAAACCAGTGTCGCCCCCAACGCCGCCACAATACGCTGCAACTGCGGCGCATCCCCCTCGATCCGCACCTGCAACCCGTCGATCTCGCGGCGCGACGGGTATTGCTTGCGCAACACATCGAATGCCGCACGCTGCTCGCTGACACTGCCGACAAGACTGCGACGGAAATCGGCATCGTCACGACGCGGGTCATACACGCCACGGCACAGCATCGCCAACGCCCAGGCCGGGTCGCTTTGGGCATTGAGGGTCACGTGCGAAAGCCACGGTGCCGGTAGCAAATCGCCCAGGCTGACGCGGGCCGGTTGCCCGAGGAAATCGCAATACGCCTGATAAATCTGCGCGGTGCCCCGCTGCTTGCCGTCGAGGCTGTAACCGGCAATGTGTGGCGTTGCCAGCACGCAGAGCTCGGCCAGCGCCACGTCGACCTCAGGCTCGCCTTCCCAGACATCGAGCACTGCTTGCAGGTCTTCGCGCTCCAGCAGCACATCGCGCAGTGCCGCGTTGTTGACCACCGGCCCGCGACTGGCGTTGATCAGCCAGGTGCCGGACCGGAGCTGATTCAGACGTTGTTCATCGAACAAGTGCCAGGTCGATTGCTGGCCCTGCTTAGTCAATGGCGTGTGCAGGCTGATGACGTCGCACTCATCGATGATCTGCTCGAGGTTGACGTAATCCCCTCCTTGCGCCGCTTGCCGAGGTGGATCGCACACCAGCACTTTCCAGCCCAGGCCTTGCAGGACCTTGACCAGCCGCCCACCCACTTCGCCAGCACCAACCACCCCGTAAGTACGCCGGGTCAGGTCGACGCCTTCGATTTCGGCCAGGGTCAGCAGGCTGCCGAGCACATAGTCGACCACGCCACGGGCATTGCAGCCCGGTGCGCTGGACCAGGTGATGCCGGCCTGTTTGAAGTAATTCAGGTCCAGATGATCGGTGCCGATGGTGCACGTACCGACAAAGCGCACCTTGCTGCCCTCGAGCAGAGCGCGATTGACGTTGGTCACCGAACGCACCAACAGAACATCGGCCTGCTCGACCGTGGCGCGGTCGATGGCACGACCCGGTACCCGGCGGATTTCGCCGAAACCCTCGAAGAAGGCATCGAGCAGGGGGATATTTTCGTCGGCAACAATCAGCATGGCAGGCTCCTTTGGCGGATCGGCAGTTTAGGCGTAGATGCGGGTGGTGGGCCAGCGGGCATTGTTCACTTGTGTCTGAAGCGCAAGTTACTTTGTGGGAGCGGGCTTGCTCGCGAAAGCAGTGTGCCAGGCAACATTAATGGTGACTGACACTCCCCCTTCGCGAGCAAACCCGCTCCCACAGGTTTTGATTACAAATCGGTAACACGGGTCTTTTCCTGACTGCCGCGTCAACGCGTAGAATGCGCGCCTGTGCATCAATACCTTTTGGACGTTTCGCCATTGAATCCTGTAATTGAGAATACCGCCGCCATTGCTCCGGCGCGGACGACCCCCGTTCGCCTGGAGCTAAAAGGCCTGCTCAGCCTGGCCCTGCCGATCATGATCGCGCAACTGGCCACCACGGCCATGGGCTTCGTCGATGCGGTGATGGCCGGCCGCGTCAGCCCACGGGACCTGGCCTCGGTGGCCTTGGGCAATTCGATCTGGATTCCGGTCTACCTGTTGATGTCCGGCGTCCTGCTGGCCACCACCCCCAAGGTCGCGCAACGCTTTGGCGCCGGGCAACTTGACGAAATCGGCCCGCTGGTACGCCAGGCGCTGTGGCTGGCACTGTGTGTCGGGTTGATCGGCAGTGGCCTGCTGCTCGGCGCCGAGCCAATCCTGCACTGGATGAAAGTCGATCCGCAATTGATCGAGCCGAGCATGGGGTACCTGCACGGGATCGCCTTCGGCTTGCCGGGCATGGCGTTTTATTACGTGCTGCGCTGCTACAGCGATGGCATGGGCCGTACCCGCCCGAGCATGGTCATCGGCTTGTGCGGGCTACTGCTGAACATCCCGTTGAACTACACGTTGATCTATGGCCATTTCGGCGCACCGGCCCTGGGCGGCGTCGGGTGCGGCTGGGCCAGCGGCATTGTGATGTGGTTCATGGCGTTGAGCATGGCCGGCTGGACCTTCTGGGCCCCCTTCTATGCCCGCACCCGTGTGCTGGTACGCTTCGACCGCCCGAAATGGGCCGTGATCAAGCGTCTGGTCAGCATTGGCCTGCCGATCGGTATCGCCGTGTTCGCCGAGTCCAGCATCTTCGCGGTCATTGCCCTGTTGATCGGCAGTCTTGGCTCCACCGTGGTGGCCGGGCATCAAATCGCCCTGAATATCAGCTCGTTGCTGTTCATGATTCCTTATTCGCTGGGCATGGCGGTGACCGTGCGCGTCGGCCAGGCACTGGGAGCCGGTAATCCCTGGCAGGCGCGCTTCGCGGCGAAGGTCGGGCTCGGCGCGGCACTGGTGTTCGCGGCGTTCTCG
Source organism: Pseudomonas monachiensis (assembly GCF_047345015.1). NCBI lineage: Bacteria > Pseudomonadati > Pseudomonadota > Gammaproteobacteria > Pseudomonadales > Pseudomonadaceae > Pseudomonas > Pseudomonas monachiensis. Next base: position 1,902,824 of record NZ_CP178857.1, on the reverse strand, counting down.
GCGGCCCTGATCCTGCTCCTGCGCGAACCTATCGCGTCGATCTACACGCCTGACAAGGCCGTGATCCAGATTGCGTCGATGTTGATTGTGTACGCCGCGCTGTACCAGTTTTCCGATGCCATCCAGGTGATCTGCGCGGGTGCGCTGCGTGGATACCAGGACACCCGGGTGACGATGATCCTGACCTTGTTCGCCTATTGGGGCATCGGCCTGCCGGTCGGCTACGTGCTGGGACTGACCGACTTGTTCGGTCCGGCCAGCGGCCCGAGCGGGCTGTGGGAAGGTTTGATTGCCGGTTTGAGCTGTGCGGCGCTGATGCTGTCGATCCGCCTGACGCTCAGTGCGCGCCGACGGATTCGTAACAGCCGCTCGGCGGGTTGATTGCACAAACAAAAAGACCTGCTTTTGCAGGTCTTTTTTTGGCTACCGTTAAACAGACTTCTTGCGAATCCAGTAGAGGTAGGTGCCCTCATCTTCGTGCTGCGCCACCAGTTCATGGTCGAGAAACACGCAGAACTTGGGAATGTCGCGACGGGTCGAGGGGTCAGTGGCGATTACTTTGAGCAGGCCGCCGGGCACCAGGTCACGGATGTGCTGGTGCAGCATCATCACCGGCTCGGGGCAGTTGAGGCCGGTGGCGTCGAGGGTGCCGTCTACCGGCGTATCAAGCATTTCACTCATGATTCACTCCTGAAACTGGCCGGCATTGTCGCGCATTGCCGGGTGTAACGTCATCTATGGCATAACGCCGTACCCTGTGGGAGCGAGCTTGCTCGCGATGGCGTCAGGTCAGTCAACATTGATTTCAACTGACCCACCGCTATCGCGAGCAAGCTCGCTCCCACAGGGACTTGCGTGATCAGCGGGTTTTCGGCTTCTTCACATCCAGCCGGCGCAAATGGCAGGTCACTTCCTCGCGGTCGTGGTACAGCTGCTTGCAGCCGATCTCCACCTTGATGCCCCGGGCCTTGAAGCCATCGGCAATGCGCTCGAGCAAGCGCTTCACTTCGGCATAGCGCTGTTTCATCGGCAGCTTGAGGTTGACCACCGCCTCGCGGCAGTGGCCGTCGCCGATCCACTCTTCCAGCATCGCAGCGTTGCGCGCCGGCTTCTCGACGATGTCGCAGACCATCCAGTCCACCGGTTGCTTGGGCTTGAAGGTGAAACCGTCAGCCATCAAGTGCTGCACCAGACCGGTGTCCATCAGGCTTTCGGCCATCGGGCCGTTGTCGATGGCGGTCACCAGCATGCCGCGGTTGACCAGTTGCCAGGTCCAGCCACCGGGGGCGGCACCCAGGTCAACGCCGGTCATGTCGCCATGCAGGCGTTCGTCCCACTGGTCACGCGGGATGAAGTGGTGCCAGGCCTCTTCCAGCTTCAGCGTCGAGCGGCTCGGGGCCTCGCGGGGGAACTTCAAACGGGGAATGCCCATCGGCCACATCGCCGAGTTGTTCGACTCCGCCAGGCCCATGAACACTTCGCGGCCGCTCTTGAACGTCAACAGCAAACGCGGTTTGTGGGCATCTTCCACCAGCTTGCCGGCCGCCATCAGTGCCTTGCGCAGATGCACTTCGAATTTCTTGCAGAAGTTCGACAGTTCCTTGCCGTCGTTGGTGTCGACCATTTCCAGCCACAGGCTGCCGCACAGAGGAAAGTCCGCCATATGCGCAAGGATCACACTGATGCGGTCGGTTTCCGGCAGATCGATGAAGATCCCCCGAGCCCACTGGCGCGGAAAGATCAGCTCGGCGAAACGCTGCCCGCGCATCAGGCGCTCGGCGCCGTCTTCTTCGGTGCAGACAAACTCGGCGCAGGCAGTTGCCGCCTTGGCCTTGGCATATCCGGCCACGTTCAAGCGCGCGGCGAGGTCGGAAATCTCGGAACAGACTTCGCCTTCGAAGCCCGGCCGGCAATGCATAAAGAGGGTGTTCATTCTTACTCCTGGGCAATGGCGAGGAATTTCGGCCACTGCGCGATGCCCAGGCTTGCGTTGAAGCAAAGCCTGTCACGAAAACCCGCGCATGATAGCCGACTTCGGAACCCCGGACTCAGCGATAGAGTCCAGTTATTAGCCTTAAGCAGCAAAGAGGACTAGGTTTAGTCCTCTGCCCGTCCCCTCTGTCCGTAGCCGTGCGGACTCAAAGGAGTGATCGCAATGCCGTCCCTCGATAGCCTGAATACGCTCAAGACCCTGCAAGTCGGCAACAAGACCTACCACTACTTCAGCCTGCCCGATGCCGCCAAAAGCCTGGGCGACCTGGACAAGCTGCCGATGTCGTTGAAAGTCCTGCTGGAAAACCTGCTGCGCTGGGAGGACGAAAAAACCGTCACCGGCGCCGACCTCAAGGCACTGGCCGCGTGGCTCAAGGAGCGTCGCTCCGACCGCGAAATCCAGTACCGCCCGGCGCGGGTGCTGATGCAGGACTTCACCGGTGTACCGGCGGTGGTCGACCTGGCCGCCATGCGTGCGGCGATGGCCAAGGCCGGCGGCAATCCGCAGCGGATCAACCCGCTGTCGCCGGTGGACCTGGTGATCGACCACTCGGTGATGGTCGACAAGTTCGCCAGCAGCAGCGCCTTCGAGCAGAACGTCGACATTGAAATGCAACGCAATGGCGAACGTTATGCGTTCCTGCGCTGGGGCCAGAGTGCCTTCGACAATTTCAGCGTAGTGCCGCCGGGCACCGGGATCTGCCACCAGGTGAATCTTGAATACCTCGCCCGCACCGTCTGGACCAAGGACGAGGACGGCCGCACCTATGCCTTCCCCGACACCCTGGTGGGCACCGATTCCCACACCACCATGATCAACGGCCTCGGCGTGCTTGGCTGGGGCGTCGGCGGTATCGAGGCGGAAGCGGCGATGCTCGGGCAACCCGTATCGATGCTGATTCCCGAAGTCATCGGTTTCAAACTCACCGGCAGACTCAAGGAAGGCATCACCGCCACCGACCTGGTGCTGACTGTGACCCAGATGCTGCGCAAGAAAGGCGTGGTGGGCAAATTCGTCGAATTCTACGGCGATGGCCTTGCCGACCTGCCCCTGGCCGACCGCGCGACCATCGCCAACATGGCCCCGGAATACGGCGCCACCTGCGGTTTCTTCCCGGTGGACGACATTACGCTGGAATACCTTCGCCTGTCCGGCCGGCCCCTGGAATCGGTGCAACTGGTGGAGGCCTACAGCAAGGCCCAGGGCCTGTGGCGCCTGCCCGGCCAGGAACCCGCCTTCACCGACAGCCTGGCGCTGGACATGGCCAGCGTTGAAGCCAGCCTCGCCGGACCAAAACGTCCACAGGACCGGGTGTCGCTGCCCAACGTCGCGCAAGCATTCAGCGACTTCACCGACCTGCAATTCAAGCCCACCAGCAAGGAAGAAGGCCGCCTGGAAAGCGAAGGCGGTGGCGGTGTTGCCGTCGGCAATGCCGATATGGCCGGCGAAGCGGATTACGACTACGAAGGCCAGACCTATCGCCTGAAAAACGGCGCCGTAGTCATCGCCGCGATCACCTCCTGCACCAACACCTCCAACCCCAGCGTGATGATGGCGGCCGGGCTGGTGGCGAAGAAGGCTGTGGAAAAAGGCCTGAAACGCAAACCCTGGGTGAAGAGCTCGCTGGCCCCCGGCTCGAAAGTGGTGACCGACTACTATAAGGCGGCCGGCCTGACCCAATACCTCGATGAATTGGGCTTTGCCCTGGTCGGCTATGGCTGCACCACCTGCATCGGCAACTCCGGGCCGCTGTCGGAGCCCATCGAGAAAGCCATCCAGCAAGCCGACCTCACCGTGGCCTCCGTACTCTCGGGCAATCGCAACTTCGAAGGCCGGGTGCATCCGCTGGTGAAAACCAACTGGCTGGCCTCCCCGCCGCTGGTGGTCGCCTACGCGCTGGCCGGCACGGTGCGCACCGACCTCACCCGCGAGCCGCTAGGCGATGACAAGGATGGCAACCCGGTTTACCTGCGGGACATCTGGCCAAGCAGCAAGGAAATTGCCGACGCCGTGAATCAGGTGAGCACTGCCATGTTCCACAAGGAATACGCCGAAGTGTTTGCCGGTGACGCACAATGGCAGGCGATCAAGGTTCCGCAGGCGGCGACCTATGTCTGGCAGGACGACTCGACCTACATCCAGCATCCGCCGTTCTTCGACGACATCGGCGGCCCGCCGCCCGTGGTCAAGGATGTCAGCGGCGCCAGGATCCTCGCACTGCTGGGCGACTCGGTGACCACCGACCACATCTCCCCGGCTGGCAACATCAAGGTCGACAGCCCGGCAGGGCAATACCTGCGCGACAAAGGCGTGGAACCGCGAGACTTCAACTCCTATGGCTCGCGGCGTGGCAACCATGAAGTGATGATGCGCGGCACCTTCGCCAATATCCGCATACGCAACGAAATGCTCGGCGGCGAGGAAGGCGGCAACACCCGCTACATTCCCACCGGCGAAAAAATGTCGATCTACGACGCCGCCATGCGCTATCAGGCTTCAGGTACACCACTGGTGGTGATCGCCGGCCAGGAATACGGCACCGGCTCGAGTCGCGACTGGGCCGCCAAGGGCACCAACCTGCTAGGGGTGAAAACGGTCGTCGCCGAAAGCTTCGAACGAATTCACCGCTCCAACCTGGTGGGCATGGGCGTGCTGCCATTGCAGTTCAAGCTGGATCAGAACCGCAAGAGCCTGAACCTGGGTGGCAGCGAGACCCTGGACATCCTCGGCTTGACCGGCGTCGAGCTGACGCCACGGATGAACCTGACGCTGGTCATCACCCGCGAAGACGGCAGCAGCGAGAAGATCGAGGTGTTGTGCCGCATCGATACGCTCAATGAGGTGGAGTACTTCAAGTCCGGAGGGATTCTGCATTACGTGTTGCGGCAGTTGATCGCTTCGTAACGGACGACCGACACAAACACCGCCTTCGGGCGGTGTTTGTATTTGGACTGCGCTTATAATCGCAGCCCTCAGGACACCCCCCATCTGTGGCGAGGGAGCTTGCTCCCGCTCGACTGCGAAGCAGTCGCCAGCCCTGCAGATGCATTTCATCTGGCACACCGGGTTGATTGTTATTGGGGCCGCTTCGCAGCCCAGCGGGAGCAAGCTCCCTCGCCACAAAAGCTATTCATCTCTAAGGACTTCAAATGATTGCCCTGCCATGGACGTTTCTGGCCCTGCTTTCCTTCGGCTACGGCCTGGCGCTGACCTACGGCCATCTCGGCTGGCTCTCGGCAATTTCGGTGTTCCTGTTGCTGGTCGCAGGTGTCGCCGTCCGCCAACGCGACATCCCTTTTGCCCGCTACCTCGGCCACGGCCTGTTCATCGTCCTGGCCCTGGCATTGGCGACGCATTGGCTACCCGGCTTCTATAACGGTCGCGTTATCGATCCCCAGCGTTTTACCGACGATGCCGTGTCATTCGCCATGCACCTGAACCTGGACAAACCGCTGATCGGCTTCTGGCTGTTACTGGTTTGTCCGTGGATTGTCGGTCGCCGTTCACTTCGGTTGTCGCTGTATGCCACCGCCCTGGCCCTGACCTTGAGCGCCATGCTGGCATTGGGCGGTGCGCTCTTGTTGGGGGTCATCGCCTGGTCGCCGAAATGGCCGGATCAAGCCTGGCTGTGGTTGGTGAACAATCTGCTGCTAGTGACGCTGGTCGAAGAAGCGCTGTTCCGTGGCTACATTCAGGGCGGCCTGAGCCGACACCTCAAAGACCGGCCCTACGGTGAACTTCTCGCCCTGCTGCTGGCGTCATTGGTCTTCGGCCTGGCCCATATCGGCGCAGGATGGCAGTGGGTATTGCTGGCAACGCTGGCCGGGGTCGGCTATGGCCTGGCCTACCGGTTCGGCGGGCTGGGCGCCGCCATTGCCAGTCACTTTGGCTTGAACCTGCTGCATTTCGGCCTGTTCACCTATCCGATGCTCGCCGGCTGACGCAAGGGTCATTTTGCGACGCATCGCTGATTATCGAAAAATAAGCTCAACAATCCGCCGGCTTCGCCGATACAGCACTTGAAAGCCTTGCGGATTAAAAAAGCCATGCGTAACAACCAGCCAATTACACAACGCGAGCGGACCTTCCCGGCTCAGCAACGGTTGATTTCCACCACCGATGCCAAGGGCATGATCACCTACTGTAACGACGCTTTCGTCGAGATCAGCGGGTTTTCCCGAGAGGAACTGATCCGTGCACCGCACAATCTGGTCCGTCACCCCGACGTCCCGGCCGCGGTGTTCGCCCACATGTGGGACACGCTGAAACAAGGCTTGCCATGGATGGGCATTGTCAAGAATCGCTGCAAGACCGGTGATCATTACTGGGTGAACGCCTATGTGACACCGGTTTTCGAAGGCAAACAGGTGATCGGTTACGAGTCGGTACGGGTCAAGCCCACCGCCGAACAGATCCGCCGCGCCGAAGCGCTCTACCAACGCATCAACCAGGGCAAGTCGGCCATTCCCTCCTCGGATAAATGGCTGCCGATCCTGCAGGACTGGCTGCCGTTCATCCTGGTCAGCCAATTGAGCTTCATGATCGGTGCATCGCTGAACTCCCATTGGGGGTTTGCCCTGGCTGCCGGTCTTTCGGTGCCGCTGGGCCTGATGGGCCTCCAGTGGCAACAGCGAGGCCTCAAGCGTTTGCTGCGCCTGGCCGAGCAAACCACCTCCGATCCGTTGATCGCACAGATGTACACCGACAGTCGCGGCGCCCAGGCGCGCCTGGAAATGTCCATCCTGAGCCAGGAAGCACGCCTGAAAACCTGCCTGACGCGTCTGCAGGACACGGCCGAACACCTGACCGATCAGGCCAGACAGTCCGACGCCCTGGCGCACAACAGCTCCAGCGGCCTGGAACGTCAACGGGTCGAAACCGAACAGGTGGCCACCGCGGTCAACCAGATGGCCGCCACCACCCAGGAAGTCGCCAGCCACGTGCAACGCACCGCCGACGCCACCCAGGAAGCCAATCGCCTGACCGGTCGCGGTCGTGACATCGCCGGGGAAACCCGCGAAGCCATCCAGCGCCTGTCGGTGGTGGTCGGTGAAACCGGCGTGACCGTGACCCAACTGGCCAAGGACAGCAACGAAATCGGCGGCGTGGTCGATGTGATCAAAGGCATCGCCGACCAGACCAACCTGCTGGCGCTGAACGCCGCCATCGAAGCGGCCCGTGCCGGCGAGATGGGTCGTGGTTTTGCGGTGGTGGCCGACGAAGTCCGTCAACTGGCGCAACGCACCAGCGAGTCCACCGGGCAGATTCATGCGCTGATCGCCAAGCTCCAGCAAACCGCCAGCACGGCCGTGCAAACCATGGAGGCCGGGCACCGTCAAGCTGAAGAAGGCGTGGCGCGGGTACTGGAAGCGGACCAGGCACTGGTGGGGATCAGTGAAGCGGTGGCCAACATCACCGACATGACCACCCAGATCGCCGCCGCGACCGAAGAGCAAAGCGCCGTGGCCGAAGAGATCAGCCGCAACATCAGCAACATTTCGCAACTGGCAGACCAGACCTCGGAACAGGCACAGAACTCGGCGTTGTTGAGTGAAGAGCTGACCAAGACTGCCAATACACAGTATTCGTTGGTGGAGCGGTTTAACCGCTGATTGCTGCTGGAATGATAAAAACCCGGACAGTGAACACTTCCGGGTTTTTTATTGCCAGTCTGAAATGTATATCGCCTGGACAGGCCTCTTCGCGAGCAAGCCCGCTCCCACAGTGATATTTGGTGTGGCTTGAATTTATGTACAGTGCAAAACCCTGTGGGAGCGGGCTTGCTCGCGAAGAGGCCATTTGCAACACCACATCTTTCACTGAAGGAATGAAACCACCTTCCCCGCCGCAGCCGCCAAATGCTGCTCATGGCTAAACCCCGAAGCCTTCAACGGCTTCAAGTCATGATCCCCCGCCACCAGCCAGAACACCTCGATACCCGGTGATAGCGCGTACCCCTCGACCGCCTCCCGATTGCCCAGCGCATCGCGTTCACCTTGCACGATCAAGGTTCGCGTCTTCAGTCCGGCCAAATGCTCAACCCGCGGCTTCTCCGGTTTACCCACGGCATAAAACGGATACCCCAGGCACACCAGCGCATCCGCGCCCAACTCATCAGCCAGCAAACTGGCCATGCGACCGCCCATGGACTTGCCGCCGATGGCCAGCGGCCCAGTGACATGACGTCGCACCTGGGCATACACCCCGCGCCAGCACTCCAGCAGTTTCGGCGCCGGGTTCGGCGGGCGTTTGCCGCCATCGAGGCGCCGCTGCGCCATATAGGGAAACTCGAAGCGCAACACGTTGAGGCCTTGCGCGGCGAGGCGTGCAGCCATGTCGCTCATCCAGTCGCTGTCCATCGGTGCGCCGGCGCCATGGGCGAGGATCAGCGTCGCGGCAGCCTTGCCAGCGGCGGCGTTCCACAACCATCCATGATCCCGCACGCACTGCGCCCATTGATCCCCGTCAATACCGGCATTGTGCCCTTTGTCCATGCTTGCCTCGCTTTTAGTCTGCCTATAACTCCGGCCGAAGGGTGCGCTGCCTTGCGCGAGTGCGCTCACTTCGGCTGAACCGTGGATGGGGAACCATGAACACTTCTATCAGTACCGCCTACAACTACAAGGTGGTCCGCCAATTCGCCATTATGACGGTGGTGTGGGGCATCGTCGGCATGGGGCTCGGGGTTTTTCTCGCTGCCCAGTTGGTCTGGCCCGAACTCAACTTCAATTTGCCGTGGACCAGCTTCGGCCGCTTGCGCCCGCTGCACACCAACGCGGTGATCTTCGCCTTCGGCGGCTGCGCACTGTTCGCCAGTTCGTTTTATTCAGTACAACGTACCTGCCAGACCCGGCTGTTCGCACCGAAAATCGCCGCGTTCTGTTTCTGGGGCTGGCAGTTGGTGATTCTGTTGGCGGCCATCAGCCTGCCGCTGGGCTACACCAGTTCCAAGGAATACGCCGAACTGGAATGGCCGATCGACATCCTGATCACCATTGTCTGGGTCGCCTACGCCATCGTGTTCTTCGGCACGATCATGCAGCGCAAGACCAAGCACATCTATGTCGGTAACTGGTTCTTCGGTGCGTTCATCATCACCGTGGCGATCCTGCACATCGTCAACAACATGGAATTGCCGGTCAGCTTCACCAAGTCCTACTCGCTGTACTCCGGTGCCACCGACGCGATGGTGCAATGGTGGTACGGGCACAACGCCGTAGGCTTTTTCCTCACCGCCGGTTTCCTCGGGATGATGTACTACTTCGTGCCGAAACAGGCCGAGCGTCCGGTGTACTCCTATCGCCTGTCGATCGTGCACTTCTGGGCGCTGATTACCCTGTACATCTGGGCAGGCCCCCACCACTTGCACTACACCGCGCTGCCGGACTGGGCGCAGTCGCTGGGCATGGTGATGTCGCTGATCCTGCTGGCGCCGAGCTGGGGCGGGATGATCAACGGCATGATGACCCTGTCGGGCGCCTGGCATAAGTTGCGCAGCGACCCGGTCCTGCGCTTCCTCGTGGTGTCGCTGGCGTTCTACGGCATGTCGACCTTCGAAGGGCCGATGATGGCGATCAAGACGGTCAACGCCCTCTCCCACTACACCGACTGGACCATCGGCCACGTACACGCGGGTGCCTTGGGCTGGGTGGCGATGATCTCCATCGGCGCGCTGTACCACATGATCCCGAAAGTCTTCGGCCGCGAGCAGATGCACAGCATCGGCCTGATCAACGCGCACTTCTGGCTCGCCACCATCGGCACCGTGCTCTACATCGCCTCGATGTGGGTCAACGGCATCGCCCAGGGCCTGATGTGGCGTGCGGTGAACGAAGACGGCACGCTGACCTACTCCTTCGTCGAAACCCTGGTGGCCAGCCACCCAGGCTTCGTCGTGCGGTTGGTGGGCGGCGCGATCTTCCTCAGCGGCATGTTCCTGATGGCCTACAACACCTGGCGCACCGTGCGGGCCTCGCAGCCTGCCGAAGTCGCCGCTGCCGCGCAGATGGCCTGAGGAGTCCGCCATGAAACACGAAACTATCGAGAAAAACGTCGGCCTGTTGCTGCTGCTGATGATCCTGGCGGTGAGCATCGGCGGCCTGACCCAGATCGTCCCGCTGTTCTTCCAGGACGTGACCAACAAACCGGTGGAAGGCATGAAGCCCTACACCGCACTGCAACTGGAAGGTCGCGACATCTACATCCGCGAAGGCTGCGTCGGCTGCCACTCACAGATGATCCGGCCGTTCCGCGCCGAGACCGAACGCTACGGTCACTACTCGGTGGCCGGTGAAAGCGTGTGGGATCACCCCTTCCTGTGGGGCTCTAAACGCACCGGACCGGACCTGGCGCGGGTCGGCGCGCGCTACTCGGATGACTGGCACCGCGCGCACTTGTACAACCCGCGCAATGTCGTGCCGGAGTCAAAGATGCCGGCCTACCCGTGGCTGGTGGCCAACCAGCTCGACAGCAGTCATACCGAAACCAAGATCAAGGCCATGCGCACCCTGGGCGTGCCGTACACCGACGAGGACATTACCGGCGCCGTCGCTTCCCTCAAGGGCAAGAGCGAGATGGATGCACTGGTCGCCTACCTGCAAGTGCTCGGCACTGCCATCAAGAGCAAGAGGTGAGCAATGTTTGAATTGAGCACTGGAATGATCCGCGGCCTCGGCACCGTCGTGGTGTTCGTGGCCTTCGTCGGCCTGACGTTGTGGGTATTCAACGGCAAGCGCGGCCCGGCATTCGCCGAAGCGCGCCTGCTGCCCTTCGCCGACGAGCCACAACCCGACATCACTGAAGAATCAGCAACAAGGAGTACCCGGCCATGACCACCTTCTGGAGTACGTGGATCTGCGTACTGACCATCGGCAGCCTGATCGGCCTGACCTGGTTGCTGCTCAGCACCCGCAAGGGCGAAACCAAGGGCAGTGTCGACCAGACCATGGGCCACAGCTTCGACGGCATCGAGGAGTACGACAACCCGCTGCCGCAATGGTGGTTCATGCTGTTCGTTGGCACCCTGGTGTTTGCCGTCGGCTACCTGATCCTTTATCCCGGCCTGGGCAACTGGAAAGGCATCCTCCCCGGCTACGAAAACGGCTGGACCGGGGTGCATGAATGGGAAAAGGAAATGGCCAAGGCTGACACGAAGTTCGGACCGATTTTCGCCAAATTCGCGGCGATGCCCGTGGAAGAAGTGGCCAAGGACCCGCAGGCACTGAAAATGGGCGGCCGCCTGTTTGCCTCCAACTGTTCGGTGTGCCACGGCTCGGACGCCAAGGGTGCATTCGGCTTCCCCAACCTGGCCGACAGCGACTGGCGCTGGGGCGCCAGCGCAGAAACCATCAAGACCACCATCATGGGTGGCCGGATGGCGATGATGCCGGCCTGGGGTGAAGTCCTGGGTGAGGAAGGTGTGAAAAACGTCGCCGCTTATGTGCGCCATGATCTGGCCGGCCTGCCGCTGCCCGCCGACAGCAAAGTCGACCTGCAAGCCGGACAGCAAGCCTTCAGCACCACCTGCGTCGCCTGCCATGGCGCAAACGGCCAGGGCACTGAAGCCATGGGCGCGCCGAACCTGACGCACCCGGCCGGCTTCATTTACGGTACAAGCCTGACGCAGCTTGAGCAGACGATTCGGCATGGTCGCCAGGGCCATATGCCGGCGCAGAACGAACTGCTGGGCAATGACAAGGTGCAATTGCTGGCCGCGTATGTGTACAGCCTGTCCCACGGTTTGAATACCGAGCGCCTGCAGGCTGAAGACAACCGCAAATAAATCCCGACCGCTCTGCTGCCGCATTCTCCCGGATGCGGCAGTTCCCTGCCCCTTTGCGACCCATTGTCGCACCCTCCCGCAGACTTTCTTTCGGATCACCGGATTCGGGTCTAAGCTTCCCCCGATGCGGACTGGCCGGTGCCGGTTCCAGGTCGACCCTGAACGATGTGTTCGACGAATCTGCCCGATGAACAGGCCGCAAAGGCTGGTAGATACCGGCTGTCGCGCCAGTTGCCTCCGGTCAGCCAAACGTTGCGTTTGAACACACCCCGTTACATCCGACCTGACCCCCTCGCCTGATCAGTCCGCCGGGACGTTTTGCCCGCGGGCAAATTTGTCCTTACGCGGCGCATGGAAAGGCCGCAGAATCAGCTTTTGAAAGCATTGACCCAGGTCATGGCGCGTTGCAATGACCCCTTGCTTTCTCCATACTTGCGGCCGATTTTTAATCCTAATAAAACACCCAAACCGTGGAACCTTAGAATGAGCACAGCAATCAGTCCGACTGCTTATAACTATAAGGTAGTCCGCCAGTTCGCCATCATGACGGTGGTCTGGGGGATCCTTGGCATGGGGCTCGGTGTCTTCATTGCCTCGCAACTGGTCTGGCCGGAGTTGAACTTCGGTCTGGCATGGACGAGCTTTGGACGCCTGCGCCCGCTGCACACCAACCTGGTGATTTTCGCCTTCGGTGGATGTGCACTGTTTGCCACTTCTTATTACGTCGTGCAGCGAACCTGCCAAACGCGACTGATTTCCGACAGCCTCGCCGCCTTCACCTTCTGGGGATGGCAAGCGGTGATCGTCGGCGCGATCATTACCTTGCCGATGGGTTTCACTACCACCAAGGAATACGCGGAACTGGAATGGCCCCTGGCTATTCTGCTGGCCATTGTCTGGGTCACCTACGGCCTGGTGTTCTTCGGCACCATCGTCAAGCGCAAGACCAAGCACATTTATGTGGGTAACTGGTTCTACGGCGCGTTCATCGTCGTGACCGCGATGCTGCACATCGTCAACCACATGTCGCTGCCGGTCAGCCTGTTCAAGTCCTACTCGGCCTACTCGGGTGCGACGGACGCGATGATCCAGTGGTGGTACGGCCACAACGCCGTGGGTTTCTTCCTGACCACCGGCTTCCTGGGCATGATGTACTACTTCGTGCCGAAACAGGCCGAACGCCCGATCTACTCCTATCGCCTGTCGATCGTGCACTTCTGGGCGCTGATCACCCTGTACATCTGGGCAGGTCCGCACCACCTGCACTACACCGCACTGCCGGACTGGGCTCAGTCCCTGGGCATGGCGATGTCGATCATCCTGCTGGCGCCAAGCTGGGGCGGCATGATCAACGGCATGATGACCCTGTCGGGCGCCTGGCATAAGCTGCGCACCGACCCGATCCTGCGCTTCCTGGTCGTCTCCCTGGCGTTCTACGGCATGTCGACCTTCGAAGGGCCGATGATGGCGATCAAGACCGTGAACTCCCTGTCGCACTACACCGACTGGACCATCGGCCACGTACACGCCGGCGCGTTGGGCTGGGTTGCAATGATCTCAATCGGCGCGGTCTACCACATGATCCCGAAACTGTTCGGTCGTGCGCAGATGCACAGCACCGGCCTGATCAACACCCACTTCTGGCTCGCGACCATCGGTACCGTGCTCTACATCGCTTCGATGTGGGTCAACGGCATCACCCAGGGCCTGATGTGGCGTGCAATCAACGATGACGGCACCCTCACCTACTCGTTCGTCGAAGCGCTGCAAGCCAGCCACCCGGGCTTCATCGTCCGTGCCCTGGGCGGTGCGTTCTTCGCCACCGGCATGTTGTTCATGGCCTACAACGTATTCCGTACCGTACGCGCCTCGAACCCGGCTGAAGCCAAAGCCGCCGAACAGATTGCCGTAGTTGGAGCTCACTGATGAAGCATGAAGCAGTCGAGAAGAATATTGGCCTGCTGGCCTTCTTCATGGTCATCGCCGTCAGCATCGGCGGCCTGACCCAGATCGTTCCGCTGTTTTTCCAGGATGTCACCAACAAGCCGGTCGAGGGCATGAAGCCCCGCACCGCCCTTGAACTGGAAGGCCGGGACGTTTATATCGCCAACGGTTGTGTCGGCTGCCACTCGCAGATGATCCGTCCGTTCCGTGCTGAAACCGAACGCTACGGCCACTACTCGGTCGCCGGTGAAAGCGTCTGGGACCACCCGTTCCTGTGGGGTTCCAAGCGGACCGGTCCGGACCTGGCCCGTGTCGGCGGTCGTTACTCCGATGACTGGCAGCGTGCGCACCTGTACAACCCGCGCAACGTAGTGCCCGAGTCGAAAATGCCGGCCTACCCGTTCCTCGTGGAAAACAAGCTCGACGGCAAAGACACCGCCAAGAAAATGGAAGTCTTGCGCACGCTCGGCGTCCCTTACACCGACGAAGACATCGCCGGCGCCAAGGATGCTGTGAAGGGCAAAACCGAAATGGACGCGCTGGTGGCCTATCTGCAGGGCCTGGGCACCATCATCAAAAGCAAACGGTGATCTGGATGGATATCGGGATGATTCGTGGCCTGGGCACCGTTGTCGTGATGGTGGCCTTCATCGGACTGGCACTGTGGGTGTTCAGTCCCAAGCGCAAGTCGGAGTTTGAAGACGCTACCTTGCTGCCTTTCGCGGATGATCCCGAAGCCATCAAGCACGTCGAGCAAGCTTCTAGGAGTAACAAAGAATGACTACATTCTGGAGTCTGTACGTCACAGTCCTCAGTCTCGGCACCATCTTCGCCCTGACCTGGCTGCTGCTGTCCACCCGCAAGGGTCAGCGCGCCGAGCAAACCGACGAGACGGTTGGTCACTCCTTCGACGGGATCGAGGAGTACGACAACCCGTTGCCGAAATGGTGGTTCATGCTGTTCGTGGGCACCATCATCTTCGCCCTCGGCTACCTGGTGCTGTACCCGGGCCTGGGCAACTGGAAAGGCCTGCTGCCGGGTTACAACTACCTCGATAACGAGAAGCAGACCGCGTTCGCCAACGGCCAGACCGGCTGGACCGGCGTTCACGAGTGGGAAAAGGAAATGGCCAGGTCGGACGCCAAGTTCGGTCCGATCTTCGCCAAGTTCGCGGCCATGCCAATCGAAGAAGTGGCCAAGGACCCGCAAGCCCTGAAGATGGGTGGCCGCCTGTTCGCCTCCAACTGCTCGGTTTGCCACGGTTCCGACGCCAAGGGCGCCTATGGCTTCCCGAACCTGACCGACGCCGACTGGCGCTGGGGCGGCGAGCCGGAAACCATCAAGACCACCATCATGGGCGGCCGTCACGCGGTGATGCCTGCGTGGGCTGAAGTGATTGGCGAGCAAGGCGTGGCCGACGTGGCCGCGTTTGTCCTGACCAACCTCGATGGCCGCAAGCTTCCGGACGGCGCCAAGGCCGACCCGGTTGCCGGGCAGAAACTGTTCGCTACCAACTGCGTGGCGTGCCACGGTCCGGAAGGCAAAGGCACCCCGGCGATGGGCGCACCTAACCTGACTCACCCGGCAGCGTTCATCTACGGTTCGAGCTTCGCTCAACTGCAGCAGACCATCCGTTACGGCCGTCAGGGCCAGATGCCTGCGCAAGAGCAGCTGCAAGGTAACGACAAGGTTCACCTGCTGGCCGCTTACGTCTACAGCCTGTCTCACGGCGAGAAGGCAGCGGACGCCGAGTAAGGCAAACGCTTGAAGCAACAAAAAAGGGCCCCGCCAATGTGAATTGGCGGGGCCCTTTTGTTTGTTCGGCAGTGTCCAATGGTTTCGACCAATGGTAATGCCCGGCACCTACTTCGAGGTTGTCGATCGCCGCACACAGTAGTAACGCTTCTACCCGTGGACCGAATGACCGGCGACATGCGCAAAACCGTCCATAATTCTCAAGTCAATTGATTCAAGTCATTACACCATCAAATGATTTTGCCAAACGTGACCAAAGGTCGCACCCGCAGGCTAGAGCGAGAGGCGTATCATTGCGCCACTGCAACACTCCTTTTTGACCGCGGTCGGCACGTACTGACCGAGGCATTTTTCCACTGCCGTGGGATGCAATGATGAGCAACCAGATTCCGGTACACGACGTCACTCCACCCACAAAGAATGCGAACAATAGCGTCGACCTCTACGCCTCCAGGGAAAAAATCTACACCCGCGCCTTCACCGGCCTGTTTCGCAACCTGCGGATGACCGGCGGAGCCCTGTTGTTCCTGCTGTATTTCGGCACTGTATGGCTGGACTGGGGCGGTCACCAGGCCGTGTGGTGGAACCTGCCGGAGCGCAAGTTCTTCATTTTCGGCGCCACCTTCTGGCCCCAGGACTTCATTCTGCTGTCCGGCATGTTGATCATCGCCGCCTTCGGCCTGTTCTTCATCACCGTGTACGCCGGACGGGTCTGGTGCGGTTATACCTGCCCGCAAAGCGTCTGGACCTGGATCTTCATGTGGTGCGAAAAAGTCACCGAAGGTGACCGCAACCAACGCATCAAGCTCGACAAGGCGCCCATGAGCGCCAACAAGCTCCTGCGCAAACTCAGCAAGCACACCATGTGGCTGTTGATCGGTTTCGTCACCGGCATGACCTTCGTCGGCTACTTCTCGCCGATCCGCGAACTGGTGTTCGAATTCTTCACCGGCCAGGCGGATGGCTGGTCGTACTTCTGGGTCGGGTTCTTCACTCTCGCCACTTACGGCAACGCCGGCTGGTTGCGCGAACAGGTGTGCATCTACATGTGCCCGTACGCACGCTTCCAGAGCGTGATGTTCGACAAGGACACCCTGATCGTTTCCTACGACCCGCGCCGTGGCGAAGGCCGTGGCCCGCGTAAAAAAGGCATCGACTACAAGGCCCAGGGCCTGGGTGACTGCATCGATTGCACCATGTGCGTCCAGGTCTGCCCGACGGGTATCGATATCCGCGACGGCCTGCAAATCGAATGCATCGGTTGCGCCGCCTGCATCGATGCCTGCGACGCCATCATGGACAAGATGGATTACCCGCGCGGGCTGATCAGCTACACCACCGAGCACAACCTGTCCGGGCAGAAAACCCATAAACTGCGTCCGCGCCTGATTGGCTATGCCATTGTGCTGCTGGCGATGATCAGCTTGCTGGTGACGGCATTCTTCATGCGTGCGCTGGTGGGCTTCGATGTCAGCAAGGACCGCGTGCTGTACCGCGAGAACGCCGAAGGGCGGATCGAAAACGTCTACAGCCTGAAAATCATGAACAAGGACCAGCGCGACCATACCTACCTGCTCGAAGCCTCCGGCCTGCCGGATCTCAAATTGCAGGGTCGACGCGAGATCAAGGTCGCGGCCGGCGAGATCGTCAGCCAGCCTGCCGAACTGTCCGTCGCACCGGAAAAACTGCCGTCGAGCACCAACGAGGTGAAATTCATCCTCAAGGACGCCGATGACGACAGCGTCCGCATTGAAGCCAAGAGCCGGTTCATCGGCCCACAGAATCGTTGAGAGAACTGAACATGCCCGCAGCAACTGCCGCAAGTCCCTGGTACAAGCACCTCTGGCCGTGGATCATCATCGGGATCCTGGCCTGCTCGGTGACCCTGACCTTGTCCATGGTGACCATCGCGGTGAAGAACCCGGACAACCTGGTCAACGACAACTACTACGAGGCCGGCAAAGGCATCAACCGCTCCCTCGACCGCGAGCTGCTGGCCCAGACCCTGAAAATGCGCGCCAGCGTTCATCTCGACGGCATGACCGGCGAGGTTGACCTGCGCCTGAGCGGCGACAGTCAGCCCGGCACCCTGGAGCTGAACCTGATCTCGCCGACCCAGCCGGAAAAGGATCGCAAGATCACCCTGACCCGCAGCGAAACCGAACAGGGCCGCTACATCGGCCAGTTGGGCGACAAGGTCGAAGGCCGGCGTTTTGTCGAATTGCTCGGCACCCAGGACGAGCACATCTGGCGCATGTTCGAAGAAGAAATGGTCAGCCATGACAAGGACCTGCTGCTGGGTGACGAACCGCTGCAAGGTGCCGAAGACCTGTAGGAACTGCCGAAGGCTCGGGCCGCGTTCGGACGATCTTTTGATCTTGCATTTTAATCAATCCAGAAAGATCGCAGCCTCGTTTCACTCGTCAGCTCCTACGGAATATTTGATGACTACCCCAACCCCCTGCTACCACTGCGCGCTCCCCGTCCCGGCCGGCAGCCGCTTCACCGCTGCGGTCCTGGGGCAAACCCGCGAATTCTGCTGCCCGGGTTGCCAGGCCGTGGCCGAGGCCATTGTTGCCGGCGGCCTGGAAAGCTATTACCAGCACCGCAGCGAAGCTTCGGCCAACCCCGAAGCGTTGCCGGTGCAACTGGTGGACGAACTGGCGCTGTACGACCGTGCCGATGTCCAGCAACCCTTCGTTCGCCACGACGGTGAACTCGCCGAAACCACACTATTGATGGAAGGCATCAGTTGCGCGGCTTGCGGCTGGCTGATCGAAAAACACCTGCGCACCTTGCCGGCGGTGGACGAAGCGCGCCTGAACCTGTCCAACCATCGCCTGCACGTGCGCTGGGCCGACGGGCAATTGCCGCTGAGCCAGATCCTCAGCGAGCTGCGCCACATCGGTTACGCCGCACACCCGTATCAGGCCGACCAAGCCTGCGAACAACTGGCCAGCGAAAACCGCCTGGCCCTGCGCCAGCTCGGCGTGGCCGGGTTGCTGTGGTTCCAGGCGATGATGGCAACCATGGCCACTTGGCCTGAATTCAACATCGACCTCAGCCCGGAACTGCACACTATCCTGCGTTGGGTCGCGCTGTTCCTCACCACCCCGATTGTGTTCTACAGCTGCGCGCCGTTCTTCAAAGGCGCCATGCGCGATCTGCGCACCCGTCACCTGACCATGGACGTTTCGGTGTCGCTGGCCATCGGCAGCGCCTACATTGCCGGGATCTGGACCTCGATCACCGGGGTCGGCGAACTGTATTTCGATGCCGTCGGCATGTTTGCCCTGTTCCTGCTGGCCGGGCGTTATCTGGAACGCCGCGCCCGCGAACGCACCGCCGCCGCCACCGCACAGCTTGTTAATCTGCTGCCCGCCTCGTGCCTGCGATTGACAGCCGATGGCCAGAGCGAACGCATTCTGCTCAGTGAATTGCGTATTGGCGATCAGGTGCTGGTTCATCCGGGCGCCATTCTCCCGGCTGACGGCAAGATCCTCGACGGCCAGTCGAGTGTCGACGAGTCGCTGCTGACCGGCGAATACCTGCCGCAACCCCGTACCCTGGGCGACGCGGTCACCGCTGGCACAATGAACGTCGAAGGCGCACTGACCGTCGAGGTCCAGGCCCTGGGCCAGGACACTCGCCTCTCGGCCATCGTTCGCCTGCTCGATCGTGCCCAGGCCGAAAAGCCGCGCCTGGCGGAAATCGCCGACCGCGCCGCGCAATGGTTCCTGCTGTTGTCGCTGATCGCAGCTGCCGCGATTGGCCTGTTGTGGTGGCAACTGGACCCATCGCGGGCCTTCTGGATCGTGCTGGCGATGCTCGTGGCGACCTGCCCGTGCGCCTTGTCGCTGGCCACGCCGACCGCCCTCACCGCTGCCACCGGCACACTGCACAAACTCGGTCTGTTGCTGACCCGTGGTCATGTGCTGGAAGGCCTGAACCAGATCGACACAGTGATTTTCGACAAGACCGGCACCCTCACCGAAGGTCGCCTGGCGTTACGCTCGATCCGCCCCCTCGGAGCGCTCGACAGCGATCAATGCCTGGGCCTCGCCGCCGCCCTGGAAAACCGCTCCGAGCACCCGATTGCCCGCGCTTTCGGTCGTGCGCCGATGGCTGCCGAAGAAGTCCACGGCACACCGGGCCTTGGCCTGGAGGGGCTGGTTGACGGGCGCCGCCTGCGCATCGGCCAACCGCGTTTCGTCTGCGAACTCAGCGGTGCAGTGGTGCCGTCGATGCCCGAAGAAGCCGGCCAATGGCTGCTGCTTGGCGACAGCCAGGGACCGCTGGCCTGGCTGGTCCTCGATGATCGCTTGCGGGCCGATGCGCCCGCGCTGTTGGCCGCGTGCAAGGCGCGGGGCTGGCGCACGCTGTTGTTGTCCGGCGACAGCTCGCCGATGGTCGCCAGCGTGGCCGCGGAACTCGGTATCGATGAAGCCCGTGGCGGCTTGCGTCCGGACGATAAACTGCAGGTCCTGCAACAACTGCACAAGGAAGGTCGCAAGGTGTTGATGCTCGGGGACGGGGTCAATGACGTGCCGGTGCTGGCGGCTGCGGATATCAGCGTCGCCATGGGCTCGGCCACCGACCTGGCGAAAACCAGTGCCGATGCCGTGTTGCTGTCCAACCGCCTCGACGCGCTGGTACAAGCCTTCAGCCTGGCGCGGCGCACCCGTCGGGTCATTATCGAGAACCTGTTGTGGGCCGGGCTGTACAATGGCCTCATGTTGCCCTTCGCCGCCCTCGGCTGGATCACGCCGGTATGGGCGGCGGTGGGCATGTCGATCAGTTCGTTGACCGTGGTGTTGAACGCGCTGCGCCTGACTCGCATGCCGAGCGCGCCCGCCGCCAGCACCACGCCAGAAACCCGCCCGCTGCCGGCCTGAGCCGCGCGGGCATGGAGTCCAGATGCCTGCTCTATACGTGATGATCCCCGCTGCATTGCTGATCGTGGCCATCGCCGTCTATATCTTCTTCTGGGCGGTGGACAGCGGTCAGTACGACGACCTCGACGGCCCGGCCCACAGCATCCTGTTCGACGACCAGGACCCGAACCACACCGCCGCCGTCGATGAGGCCAGCGGCCAACCGGCCAAAACGGACGACAAGGCCCCGCCCCATGCTTGAATTGGCGCCTCTGCTGGTGTCTGCGATGATCCTCGGCTTGCTCGGCGGCGGCCATTGCCTGGGCATGTGCGGCGGCTTGATGGGCGCGCTGACCCTGGCGATTCCCAAGGAACAACGCAGCCGGCGCTTCCGCCTGCTGCTGGCCTACAACCTGGGACGGATCCTGAGCTATGCCTGCGCCGGACTGTTGATCGGTCTGGCCGGATGGGCCGTGGCCAACAGCCCGGCGGCGATGTTCCTGCGTATTCTCGCCGGGTTGCTGCTGATTGCCATGGGCCTGTACCTGGCCGGCTGGTGGAGCGGTCTGACCCGTATCGAAAGCCTCGGTCGCGGCCTGTGGCGGCATATCCAGCCAGTCGCCAACCGCTTGCTTCCGGTGTCGAACGTTCCCCGTGCGTTGTTGTTGGGCGCGCTCTGGGGCTGGCTGCCGTGCGGTCTGGTCTACAGCACTTTGCTATGGTCGGCCAGCCAGGGCAACGCACTGGACAGTGCCTTGTTGATGCTCGCGTTCGGGCTCGGCACCTGGCCGGTTTTGCTGGCGACCGGCCTGGCTGCAGAGCGCGTCACCGCAGTGTTGCGCAAGCGCAGTGTGCGGATGGCGGGCGGATTGCTGGTGATGCTGTTCGGCATCTGGACCTTGCCGGGGCCGCATCAGCATTGGTTGATGGGGCACTAGAAGCAAAAGATCGCAGCCTTCGGCAGCTCCTACAGGTGTACGCGATCCATGTAGGAGCTGCCGCAGGCTGCGATCTTTTGATCTTGATGTAAATCAAGATGCCCCACCCCGCCCTCGCATAAAGTGGCTGACACTGCCAGCCTATCCGGGGGGAATGCCCGCATGATGCTCGACGCCATTCGTTGGGACACCGATCTGATCCGCCGTTATGACCTGGCGGGACCACGCTACACCTCGTATCCGACCGCCGTGCAATTCAGCAGCCAGGTCGGCACCTTCGACCTGTTCCATGCCCTGCGCGACAGCCGCAAGGCCCAACGCCCGTTGTCGCTGTACGTGCACGTGCCGTTCTGCGCGAACATTTGCTATTACTGCGCCTGCAACAAGGTGATCACCAAGGATCGCGGGCGGGCGCAGCCGTATTTGCAGCGCCTGGAACAGGAAATCCAGTTGATCGCCTGCCACCTCGACCCTACGCAGAAAGTCGAGCAACTGCACTTCGGTGGCGGCACGCCGACCTTTCTCAGCCACGACGAACTGCGGCAGTTGATGGCGCATTTGCGCAAACACTTCAATTTGCTGGACGACGACTCCGGCGACTACGGCATCGAGATCGACCCGCGCGAGGCCGACTGGTCGACCATGGGCCTGCTGCGCGAACTGGGTTTCAACCGGGTCAGCATCGGCCTGCAAGACCTCGACCCGGCGGTGCAACGCGCAGTCAATCGCCTGCAAAGCCTGGAAGAAACCCGCGCGGTGATCGATGCCGCCCGTACCTTGCAGTTTCGTTCGATCAATATCGACCTGATCTACGGCCTGCCGAGACAGACACCGGAGAATTTCGCCCGCACCGTCGAAGAGGTCATCAACCTGCAACCGGACCGGTTATCGGTGTTCAACTACGCCCACTTGCCGGAACGCTTCATGCCCCAACGGCGCATCAACAGCAATGAACTGCCGACACCCGCGCAGAAACTGGAAATGCTGCAGCGCACCATCGAGCAACTGACCGGCGCCGGCTATCGCTACATCGGCATGGACCACTTCGCCCTGCCCGACGATGAACTGGCGATTGCCCAGGAAGAATCGACCCTGCAACGCAATTTCCAGGGCTACACCACCCACGGTCATTGCGATCTGATCGGCCTCGGCGTGTCGGCGATCAGCCAGATTGGTGACCTGTACTGCCAGAACAGCAGCGACCTGACCGAGTATCAGAACGTCCTTGCCACGTCACAACTGGCCACCAGCCGCGGCCTGCTGTGCAATGCCGATGACCGGCTGCGGCGTGCGGTCATCCAGCAACTGATCTGCAATTTCAGCCTGGAATTTTCCGCGATCGAACAGGCCTTCAACATCGATTTCCAAGGCTACTTCGGCGATCTTTGGCCGCAATTGCAAGACATGGCCAAAGACGGGCTGATCGAACTCGATCGCGACCGGATCACCATCCTGCCCGCCGGGCGACTGTTGGTGCGCTCGGTGTGCATGGTGTTCGACGCGTATCTGGAACAACACAGCCGCCAGCGCTTTTCGCGGGTAATCTAATTCTGCAAGCAAGCGCCTCAGACTGGCCTCGATATCCTATGGTGAGTTACCCTTACGTCTTATGTGTGATTTCCCACAAGGATTGAAGAAATGTCCGAGCCAGTAAAACTGCGCGCTCATAATCAAGCCCATTGCAAGGATTGCAGCCTGGCCCCTCTTTGCCTGCCACTTTCGCTGAATCTGGAAGACATGGATGCGCTGGACGAAATCGTCAAACGCGGCCGGCCGCTGAAAAAAGGCGAGTTTCTCTTTCGCCAGGGCGATACCTTCGATTCTGTCTACGCAGTCCGTTCTGGCGCCCTCAAGACCTTCAGCCTGAGCGACAGTGGTGAAGAACAGCTCACCGGCTTCCACCTGCCCAGCGAACTGGTCGGCCTGTCGGGCATGGACACCGAAAAGCACCCGGTATCGGCACAAGCCCTGGAAACCACCTCGGTGTGTGAAATCCCTTTCGAACGCCTCGACGAACTGGCCCTGCAATTGCCGCAGTTGCGCCGTCAGCTGATGCGGGTGATGAGTCGCGAGATCCGTGACGACCAGCAGATGATGCTGCTGTTGTCGAAAAAGACCGCCGACGAACGCATCGCCACCTTCCTGGTCAACCTCTCGGCACGTTTCCGCGCCCGGGGTTTTTCCGCCAATCAGTTCCGCCTGAGCATGTCGCGCAACGAAATCGGCAACTACCTGGGCCTGGCAGTGGAAACCGTGTCCCGGGTCTTTACCCGTTTCCAGCAAAACGAACTGATTGCGGCAGAAGGCAAGGAAATCCGGATTATCGACCCGATCCAGCTGTGCGCCCTGGCCGGTGGTTCACTGGAAGGCTGAAACAAAACGTTGCGGCTGAGCGAAAGGGTTCAGCCGCCGTTATACTTCGCCCTTTGCAGCCCTGCCAGGACACCACGATGGTCTTCGACTCCTTCGACATCAAATCCCTCATCCGCCCTGTCATCGACTTCCCGAAACCGGGTGTGATCTTTCGCGACATCACCCCGCTGTTCCAGTCGCCCACGGCCCTGCGCCTGGTGATGGACAGCTTCGCCCACCGTTACGTCGAGGCTGACTTCACCCACATCGGCGCGATGGACGCCCGTGGCTTCCTGATCGGTTCGGTACTGGCGTATCAGTTGAACAAGCCGTTGGTGCTGTTCCGCAAGCAAGGCAAGTTGCCAGCTGACGTACTGGCCGAGGGCTATGCGACCGAATACGGCGAAGCCTTCCTGGAAGTGCATGCCGACAGCCTGTGCGAAGGGGATTCGGTGGTGATGTTCGATGACCTGATCGCCACCGGCGGCACCCTGATCGCCGCCGCCAACCTGATCCGCCGAATGGGCGCCCGGGTGCATGAAGCGGCGGCGATCATCGATCTGCCAGAACTGGGTGGCTCGCAGCGTCTGGAAGACATGGGCATTCCGACGTTTTGCCTGACGCAGTTTGCGTTGACTGATAAGTAACAAAGATCAAAAGATCGCAGCCTTCGGCAGCTCCTACATTGGGATGGCTTTGATCCTGTAGGAGCTGCCGAAGGCTGCGATCTTTTGCATTACAGCCCCATCTGCTTGCTGATGATTTCGTTCATCACTTCCCGCGTCCCGCCGCCAATCGACAGGATCCGGTTGTCGCGGTACAGCCGCTCCACCAGACTCTCGCGCATATAACCCAGCCCACCCAAAATCTGCACCGCATCGTTGACGATCCGGTCTGCGGTATCCGTCGCAAAATTCTTGGCCATGGAAATCTCCTTGATCACGCCCTGCCCCGCCGCCATTTTCGCGGCCTGGCGGTAGGTGAATTCCCGGGACACTTCCAGCGCGGTCGCCATCTCGGCCAGGCGATGCTTGATCACCTGAAACTTGCCGATCGGTTTGCCAAAGGCTTCGCGCTGGCGCGCCCACTTCAGGCTCTCTTCCAGCGCCAGTTGTGCGGTCATGTTGGCCATCAACGCCAGGGCCAGGCGTTCGCTCTGGAAATTGCCCATGATGCAGGCAAAGCCCATGTTCTCGGCACCGATCAGGTTTCCTACAGGCACTCGGCAATCATCGAAGAACAACTCAGCGGTGTCTGACGCCCACCAGCCCATTTTCTTCAGCTGCCGTCCTACGGTGAAACCTGGCGTGCCCTTCTCGATCAGCAACAGGCTGATGCCACCGAAACCTGGCTCGCCCGTTCGCACCGCAACCGTATAGAAATCCGCACGCACACCGCTGGTGATAAAAGTCTTGCTGCCACTGACCCGATAGAAATCGCCGTCGCGCACAGCACGGGTTTGCAGGTTGGCGACGTCGGAGCCGCCCCCGGGCTCAGTGATTGCCAGGGCGCTGATCTTCTCTCCCGACAGCACCTGGGGCAGCACACGATCCCGTACATCGGGCCGGGCCCACTTGAGGATGGGCGGCAAGCCGATATCCAGCGACCCCAGGCCGGCAACCAGCCCGCCAGAGCCACAGCGCATCAACTCTTCACTGGCGGCAACCTTGGCGAACAGATCTCCTTCGTGGCTGCCTCCGTAAGCCTCCGGGTAGCCAATGCCGAGAATCCCCGCGGCGCCGGCCTTGAGGTAGAGTTCGCGAGGAAAACTTTCGGCCTCTTCCCACTGCTCGATATCAGGAAGAATCTCGCGCTCGACGAAACGTCTGACGCTGTCGCGGACCAATTGGTGGCTGGGGTCGAAGTATTCCTGAAAGGCAGACATCGGCGAGCTCCACTGAAGGGGTCAGTGAAGTTAACCGAGCGCTTGCTTGGTTTACAAGAGACAGATAGAAGATCAAAAGATCGCAGCCTGCGGCAGCTCCTACAGGGGATCGGTGTCTTTCTGTAGGAGCTGCCGCAGGCTGCGATCTTTTCGGCTTGATGCGATTACAACGAAATCGGCTTACGCCCCGCAAACGAATGCGCCAGCGTCCCGCCATCCACCAGCTCCAGCTCGCCACCCAGCGGTACGCCGTGGGCGATGCGCGAGGCGATCAGGCCTTTACTGCTGAGCAATTGGGCGATGTAGTGCGCCGTGGCTTCACCTTCCACGGTCGGGTTGGTGGCCAGGATGACTTCGGCGAACGTGCCGGCCTCTTCGATCCGCGCCATCAACTGGGGAATGCCGATGGCTTCCGGCCCCAAGCCGTCGAGCGGCGACAGATGGCCCTTGAGCACGAAATAGCGCCCGCGAAAACCGGTCTGCTCCACGGCATAGACGTCCATCGGCCCTTCCACCACGCAGAGCAAGGTGTCGTCGCGACGGGTATCGGCGCATTGCGGGCACAGGTCATCTTCCGTCAGCGTACGGCACAAGCGGCAGTGACCGACCCCTTCCATGGCCTGGCTCAGGGCCAGCGCCAGGCGCGAGCCGCCGCTGCGATCACGCTCGAGCAACTGCAACGCCATGCGCTGGGCGGTTTTCTGACCCACGCCTGGCAAAATTCGCAGGGCGTCGATCAGTTGGCGAATCAAAGGGCTGAAGCTCATGGTGGAAAAGTCCGACAAAACAACGAGACGCGGTTTATACCCGCGCCTCGGTTGAGCGTCAAATTGCAGCGTGAATTACTCAGTCCCGGGAAACCCGGACCACCAGTTTGCCGAAGTTGCGCCCTTCCAGCAGGCCGATGAACGCATCGGGCGCCTGTTCCAGGCCATCGACCACATCTTCGCGGAACTTCACCTTGCCATCGCGTACCCAGGGCGCCATGGCACTGAGGAATTCCGGCTGGCGATCACCATAGTCATCGAACACGATGAAGCCCTGGATGCGCACTCGCTTGGTCAATAGTGTGCGCTGCAACAGTGGCAGGCGATCCGGGCCGCTCGGCGCCTCATGGGCGTTATAGGAAGCGATCAAGCCACACAGCGGAATCCGTGCCTTGGGATTGAGCAACGGCACCACGGCGTCGAATACCTTGCCGCCGACGTTTTCATAATAAATGTCGATGCCCTTGGGACAGGCTTGCGCCAGTTCGTCGGCAAAGTCCGCGCTCTTGTGGTCGATGCAGGCGTCGAAGCCCAGCTCGTCGACCACATAACGGCACTTGTCCGCCCCACCCGCCACACCCACCACGCGCAGCCCCTTGATCTTCGCCACCTGGCCGACCACCGAGCCCACCGCGCCGGACGCCGCTGCAACCACCAGGGTTTCGCCGGCCTTCGGCTGGCCGATGTCCATCAGGCCCATGTACGCGGTCATGCCCGGCATACCCAGTACCCCAAGGGCCATCGAAGGGCTTGGCAGCGCGGGAATAGGAATGATGCTGCGACCGTCATTGATGCTGTGACTTTGCCAACCGGTGGCACCGACCACCAGATCGCCCTCCTGAAACTTCGGATTGAGCGAGCGCTCGACCCGGCTGACAGCGCCCCCGGTCATGACTTCGCCGATTTCCACCGGCGCGGCGTAGGAAGGCGCGTCACTCATACGTCCGCGCATATACGGGTCCAGCGACAGGAAAATGGTCTTGAGCAGCACCTGACCATCGGCCAGGTCCGGCAGCGCCACCCGTTCCATACGGAAGTTTTCCGGCGTTGGCGCGCCCACCGGGCGAGAGGCCAGGACAATACGTTGATTGAGGGTCATGGGGTCGGACATGGCAGCGTCTCCTGTGATCGATGAGGTTCAGTGATATAGGGAGCAGACCTTTGTGGCGGTATGGCGTTCGATGTTTATTCAGGTGAACCGAGGCGACTTCTTCGCGGGCAAGCCCGCTCCCACAAGATTTGCGGCGTTCACAAAACCTGTGGGAGCGGGCTTGCCCGCGATGGCGGCATGTCAGCCACACATATCTGTCAGCCAGAAACAAAAATGCCAGGCGCTATGCCTGGCATTTTTGTAACTCATCTGCCGCCTGAAGGCGAATCAGAATGGCAGCTTCATGCCCGGCGGCAGTTGCATGCCGGCAGTCATGCTGCCCATCTTGTCCTGGCTGTTGGCTTCGATCTTGCGCACGGCATCGTTGACCGCGGAGGCGATGACCGCTTCGAGCATTTCCTTGTCGTCTTCGCTCATGCCTTCGACCAGGCTCGGGTCGATGGTCACGCTCTTGACGTCATGACGACCGGTCATCACCACGGTGACCATATCGCCACCGGCCTTACCGGTGACTTCGGCGTTGGCCAGTTCTTCCTGCATCTTGGCCATTTTTTCCTGCATCTGCTGCGCCTGCTTCATCAGGCCGGCCATGCCACCTTTCATCATGGTAATCACCTCAAAAGTACTTGGATTAAAACAGCGCCCGGCCCATGCGGCCGGGCGCCTTCAGTTATTAGCCCTGAGTGACCAGGGCGTCGACAGGTTCAATAGTATCGTTACGGACCACCGCACCGAACTGCTGCATCATTTGCTGGATGAACGGATCACCGTGGATCGATTCCTCCGCCTCGCGCTGACGGTTGGCGCGGCGGCGCGAAGCCGCTTGTGCCGGGGTTTCCTGCTCGGGCTTGATCAGCTCGATGCTCAGGGTCAGCGTGCGCTGGTGATACTGGTTCAGCGCATCGTTGAGACGGCGCTGTTGCGTGGCGTTGAACAAGGCACTGTGGGCCGGGTCCAGGTGCATCAGCCAATTGTCGCCATCCACCGCGATCAGCGTGCAGTTGGCGGCGATGCTGCCGGTCATGCCGGAGATCGGCAATTTCGGGAACAGTTCCAGCCATTGCAGGGCCAGGCCGGTAGCCGGCATTGCCGCGGGCTCGGGTTCGGGCTCCGGAGCCGGGTCGGCGGCGTGCTCGCTGGCCAGTTCGTCGAGGTAGCTGTAGGCCGAATCCATGTCCGGCTCGATGTAATCCTCGTCCAGCGGCGGTTCGTCATCCAGGTCCATGCCCGGCGTCGCGGCATCGACGGTGGCCACCGAGGGTTCCGGGATCGGCGCGGCGGCCCATTCCGGAGCGTCCGGCACCACACTGTCCGGCGTCGGCAACGGCATCGGCGGCAATTCGGGTTGTTCGCTGGCGGTTTCCAGCACCGGCTCCACCGCCGGTTGCTGAATGGGCGCCGGCTCGACCGGGTCATTCCACGGCAGGTCGACCACCTCTTCGACCACGGCCGCTTCAACCACAGGCGCAGGCGCTGGTTCCGGCGCAGGTTCTGGCACAACGACCGGCACAACCGGTTCCGGTTCCGGTGCAGGCGCTGGGGCTGCCACTGGCGCAGCCGCTACAGGCGCAACGGCCGCAGCGACTACCGGCGCAACAACCGGCGCGGCAGCCACTGAGTTTGCGGAATCAACTGTGGCCTGGCTGATCCCCACTGGCTTTAGCGGTTGCCTCGGGGCATCCGCGGTGTCTGCGGGCCGGAACGCCAGCATCCGCAGCAACACCATTTCAAAACCACCCCGGGGATCCGGCGCCAGCGGCAGGTCGCGGCGACCGATCAGGCCCATCTGGTAGTAGAACTGCACGTCTTCGGCCGGCAACGCCTGGGCCAGCGCCAGCACCCGGTCACGGTCGCCGTGACCGTTGTCGACACCTTCCGGCAGGGCCTGGGCGATGGCAACGCGGTGCAGCACATTGAGAATTTCCGAAAGCACGCCGTTCCAGTCCGGGCCTTGCTCGGCCAGGTGGCGGACGGCTTCGAGCAACGCCTTGGCATCGCCTTCGATCAACGCATGCAGCACGTCGTAGACCTGCCCGTGATCGAGGGTCCCGAGCATCGCACGCACGTCGGCGGCCATGACCTTGCCTTCACCGAAGGCAATCGCCTGGTCGGTCAGGCTCATGGCATCACGCATCGACCCGTCGGCGGCACGGCCCAGCAACCACAGCGCATCGTCTTCGAACGGCACGTTCTCGACGCCCAGTACGTGGGTCAAATGCTCGACCACGCGTTCCGGCGTCATGTTCTTCAGGGAGAACTGCAGGCACCGCGACAGAATCGTTGCAGGAAGTTTCTGCGGGTCAGTGGTCGCCAGGATGAATTTGACGTAGGGGGGCGGCTCTTCAAGGGTTTTGAGCAGGGCGTTGAAGGAATGGCTCGAGAGCATATGCACTTCGTCGATCAGGTAGACCTTGAAGCGCCCACGGCTCGGGGCGTACTGCACGTTGTCGAGCAATTCGCGGGTATCTTCGACCTTGGTGCGGCTCGCGGCGTCGATCTCGATCAGGTCGACAAAGCGGCCTTCGTCGATTTCGCGACACACCGAACACTCGCCACAGGGGGTTGAAGTGATACCTGTCTCGCAGTTAAGGCATTTGGCAATGATCCGCGCGATGGTGGTCTTGCCGACCCCACGGGTACCGGTGAAGAGGTAGGCGTGGTGCAGCCGCTGGCTGTCCAAGGCATTGATCAGAGCCTTGAGCACATGGGTCTGGCCGACCATTTCGCGGAACGAGCGCGGGCGCCATTTACGTGCAAGAACCTGATAACTCATCGAAAACCGTCGCAGCGAAGGAAGCAGAAGCGGCTAATGCTAGCGGAGCAAGGGACAAATTGCATCCGGTGCGCTCGTGTATTGTGGCTAAGCTGCACATCGGGGGCTATTAACGGAGTGTTTATGCGGCTGGCCTTGGGGGCATTGCTGTTGATCAGCCTGGACGGCGTGGCTGCGCAAGCACCGCTGCGCTTCGTGATACCCGACAGCTGGAGCATGCCCATGGTGCAGCTTGAACGGGGCAAACCGACCCAGGGCATCCTGTATGACATGATGCTCAGCCTCGCGACCCAGGTCGGCGTACCGGCCGAATTCCATGTATTGCCGCGCCGGCGCATACAAAGTGCCATGGAGCAAGGCGAGGTCGATGTCCGCTGTTATGTCACGCAATCGTGGCTGCCCGATCAGCCTGATGATTATCTCTGGAGCATCCCGCTCTTCACTCAACCGGACGTATTGATCACCCTGCATGCGCCGCCCGGCGCGGTCAAACCCGCCGACTTGCCGCAACAGTCCATTGGCACCGTGCTGGGCTACAACTACCCGACCCTGCAGCCGCTGTTCGACACCGGCCAACTGCAGCGCGACGACGCACGCAATCAGGAACAAGTGCTGGAAAAGCTCCTGGCCGGCCGCAATCACTATGCCGTCAGCAATCAATGGAGCCTGGACTGGTTCAATCACCGCCTGTTGCCGGAGCAGCAACTGCAGGGCGTGGCAGTGCTGCAGGAAAACCATATCGGTTGCTACGTTCGCAATGACCCGAAGATCCCGGTGCAGAGCATCCTGCGCACCCTGGGGCGGATGAAGATGTCCGGGGAGATCGATGCGATTGTTCGGCTGTATATCGGTGGCGAGCCTGCGGCTGTGGATAAACCGCAAACGACAAAAAACCGCCCCGGACAAGATCCTGGCAGCTAGCGAAAGTCTGATTTCAGAAAGATAACGCGAGAGAACACTCGCGTGGCGTTAAGGTGGTAACCCCACCAGCCACACCCCGGCACACAATGTTCCCGCTGTGGCTGCTTCCTTCCGAATCTGACCAGGTTCACGGGTAATCGTTGCGGGGGGACCGATGGGGTCACCATAACGACGCTCACCTGTCGGCGAGCCGCGCCATTGTACCTATCTGAGACGAAGTTACAACCGTTCGGGGATATTAAAAAATATGAGCTGCTTCAAGGACATGCGCTGGCCTTAAAAGATCGCAGCCTGCGGCAGCTCCTACATGGATCGGCGTACACCTGTAGGAGCTGCCGCAGGCTGCGATCTTTTGATCCTATTGCGCCAACACCTCGTCCGCCCTGCCGCCCTCCTGCTGAATCACCAGGTGAATAAAGTGCAGCTTGGCAATGACCGCTGGCGGCAGGACGAACGGATAGAAATCCGGCTGCCCCATGCTGCGTGACAATTCGTTGAGCATGCCCGCCAGTTCTATCCAGGCATTGACGAACGACAGGAACGCCGCGCCGTCGGGATGCCGCGGATCGTAGAGGGTATCCAGCGGAAACGGCTGATAGTCGAAGTCCATTTCCCGGGCGCTCATGCCAAACCCCAGCGCGGTATCCACTGCGTCCATCATGTGCAGGTAATGCGCCCAGGTTTCGGCCCAGTCTTCCCACGGGTGCATGGTGGCGTAGGCGCTGACGTAGTGCTGCTGCCAGTCGAGCGGTGCGCCCTGCCGATAATGGCGCTCGAGGGCTTCGGCATAGCTGGCGCGCTCATCGCCGAACACTCCGCGAAAAGGCTCAAGCCATTGGCCATTGGCGATCAATCGATCCCAGTAGTAGTGCCCGACTTCGTGACGAAAATGCCCGAGCAGCGTGCGATAGGGTTCGTGCATTTGCACTCGCACCTGTTCGCGGTGGGCATCGTCGGCTTCCTTGATATCCAGGGTGACCAGGCCATTGGCGTGTCCGGTGGTAGGCGGTTTGCCTTCGAGGTCCACGCCGATGAAGTCGAAGGCAAGGCCCGTGTCTTCATCGACGGTTTTGGGAGTCACCTGCAACCCCAGGCTGAGCAGTTGCGCGACCAGACGTCGCTTGGCGGTTTCCACCTTGCGCCAGCGCTCGTGGTTGTCGGTTATCGACAGATCAGGAATGGTGCGATTGAGGCTGCAGGCAATGCACAAGACGTCATGGTCATTGGCCGGCAGCAACCAATTACAGGCCGCCGGGGAGTCGAGGTTGGCACAGCGGCGAAACAGGCCAGCCCCGGGATCGGCATCCAGCAGCCAGGTGTCCGCCTGCACACCCGGTTGCAGCGCAGACAGGCGACTGCGCTCCGGCTGATAACCCAATGCCGCCGAACAGGCCAGGCACTGGCTGTTGCGAAAGAACAGCGACTGCCCGCAACGACAGGACCAGACCTTGCTGTTGCGCGAATTTTCGGCCATGAACGGCGCGGCGATGCGCGAGCTGAGTTGCTCGAAGAACGGGTACATGGCGATCTCTCCCTGAGGCTTGCAGAGACTAGATCATTCCCGAGAGATGATCGTTCCCATGCTTTTTGTGGGAAAAATCAATAGATCGCAGCCTGCGGCAGCTCCTACAGAGAAATGCGTTCTCCTGTAGGAGCTGCCGCAGGCTGCGATCTTGGGTGTCAAACCTGAATACCGTGACCTTTCAAGAACACCACAAACGCCTCTTCATCCAGCACCTTCAGCCCCAGCTCATTGGCCTTGGTCAACTTCGAACCGGCACCCGGCCCTGCCACCACGCAATGGGTCTTGGCCGACACCGAGCCGGCTACCTTGGCGCCGAGGCTTTCGAGTTTGTCCTTGGCGATATCGCGGCTCATCAGCTCCAGCGAGCCGGTCAGCACCCAGGTCTGCCCGGCCAGCGGCAAGCCTTCGACGACTTTCTTCTCGCTCTGCCAATGCATGCCGAAATCGGCAAGTTGCGCCTCAGCAGTGATCGAACGTTGGCGATTTTCTTCGTCCGCAAAGAATTCGCGCACCGAATTGGCCTGTTTCTCCGGCAGCGCCTGGCGCATATCCAGCCAATCCGCGCCAATCACCGCCTGCAACGAACCGAACTTGTCCGCCAGTTTCTGCGCCCCGCCCGGCCCGACCAGGGGGATATGCAGCTTGTCGAGGAAACCGCCCAGGGTGGTGCTCGCCGAAAACTCGGCACCCAACTCGCCCTGATCCTGAATCTGCAGGCCATGCTTGAGCAAATCAGCGATCACCTGCCGGTTATGCGCGTCCTCGAAGAAGCTGTGGATCTCGTGCGCGACTTCCAGGCCAACATCCGGCAAGTACGTCAGTACCTGCGGCAAGGCCTGCTGCACCCGCTCCAGCGAACCCAGGGAGCGCGCCAGGACCTTGGCCGTCTCTTCGCCGACATCGGGAATCCCGAGGGCGTAAATGAACCGCGCCAGGCCCGGCTTCTTGCTGTCTTCGATGGCGCCGAGCAGGTTCTTGCTCGACAGTTCGGCAAAGCCTTCCAGATCGACGATCTGCTCAAAGGTCAGGGCGTACAGATCGGCCGGCGAGCTGACCAGGCCTTCGTCGACCAGTTGCTCGACGCTCTTCTCACCCAGGCCTTCGATGTCCATGGCGCGACGGGAAACGAAGTGAATGATCGCCTGCTTGAGTTGCGCGCCGCAGGCCAGTCGACCGACGCAGCGATACACCGCGCCTTCGCTGACCGTCTCGCGACCCTTGCTGCGCTTGATCAGTTGCGTGCGCTCGACATGGGAGCCGCACACCGGGCACTGCTCGGGAATCTGCACCGGCCGGGCATTTTCCGGACGGCGCTCCACGACCACTTGCACCACTTGCGGAATCACGTCACCGGCGCGGCGGATGATCACCGTGTCGCCGATCATCAGGCCCAGGCGCGCGACTTCGTCCATGTTGTGCAACGTAGCGTTGGCCACCGTGACGCCCGCGACCTTGACCGGTTTCAGACGCGCCACCGGCGTCACCGCCCCGGTTCGGCCGACCTGGAATTCCACATCGAGTAACTCGGTGAGCTCTTCCATCGCCGGGAATTTATGGGCGATGGCCCAGCGCGGCTCACGGGCGCGAAAGCCCAGTTCGCGCTGGGAGGCAATGCTGTTGACCTTGAACACCACGCCGTCGATTTCATACGGCAGCGCGCTGCGACGCTCACCGATGTCGCGGTAGTAATCCAGGCACTCGGCGATACCGTGCGCCAGCTTCAGCTCATGACTGATCGGCATGCCCCAGGCCTGGAGCTGCTGCAAATTGCCGATGTGCGTATCGGCAATGTCCGCCGACACCTGGCCGATGCCGTAGCAGCAGAACTCCAGCGGGCGATTGGCGGTGATCTTCGAATCCAGCTGGCGCAAACTGCCTGCCGCCGCGTTGCGCGGGTTGGCGAAGGTCTTGCCGCCGACTTCCAGTTGCGTGGCGTTGAGCCGCTCGAAACCGGCCTTGGACATGAACACTTCGCCGCGCACTTCCAGGGTCGCCGGCCAGCCAGTACCGTGCAGCTTGAGCGGGATGTTGCGTACGGTGCGCACGTTAACGCTGATGTCTTCGCCGGTGGTGCCGTCGCCACGGGTGGCGCCGCGCACCAGGATGCCATCCTGATACAGCAGGCTGACGGCCAGGCCATCGAGCTTGGGCTCACAACTGTACTCGACGGTTGCGCCGCCACCGAACAGATCGCCGGCCGGCAGATCCAGGCCTTCGCTCACCCGGCGGTCGAACTCACGCATGTCGGTTTCTTCGAAGGCGTTGCCGAGGCTGAGCATCGGCACTTCGTGACGCACCTGGGTAAACGCCGACAGCGCCTCGCTGCCCACTCGCTGGGTTGGCGAGTCGCTGGTGATCAGTTCGGGATTGGCCGCTTCCAGAGCCTTGAGCTCGTTGAACAAGCGGTCGTATTCGGCGTCCGGAATGCTCGGCTCGTCGAGCACGTGGTAACGATAGTTGTGCTGATCCAGCTCAGCGCGCAGCTCTAAAATACGGTTCTTGGCGGCGGTCATGGGTGTTCTCTCATAAAGCAAAAGAGCAGCCGAGGCTGCTCAATCTGTTTTGCCGATTATTCCGCGCACCGCGCGGGAATAACCATTTCAGTCAACGTTTCTGGGTCAGGGCGCGGCGTTCGAATTCCACAATGCGTTGACGATAGTGCTCGATCGTCTGGGCGGTCAGTACGCTGCGCTGGTCGTCCTTCAGTTCGCCGTTGAGCTCCTGGGACAATTTACGTGCCGCAGCCACCATCACGTCGAAGGCTTGCTTCGGATGGCGAGGACCTGGCAGACCCAGGAAGAAGCTCACCGCCGGGGTGCTGAAGTGGTCGATGTCGTCCAGGTCGAAAACGCCAGGCTTGACGGCGTTGGCCATGGAGAACAGCACTTCGCCGTTGCCGGCCATGCTTTCGTGACGATGGAAAATGTCCATCTCGCCGAAACGCAACCCGCTCTCCAGAATGTTCTGCAACAGCGCCGGGCCCTTGAAGCCGGCAGCGTCGCGGCAGATCACGCTGATCACCAGCACTTCTTCGGCTTGCGGCTGATCCTTGTCGTTGACCGCTGGCGCGGACTTGGTGTCGTCCGGGAAATCGTCGTCGCGGCTGCTGAAGCTCGGGCCACCGTCCAGATCCAGGCTGAGGTTCATGTCGCCCTGGGAAGGCTCGCTGTGGCCACGCTTGCCGCGCTTGGAGCCCGACTCGCGAGGCTCGCGGGCCGGCATGCTCACCGAAGGCAGGTCCTGCTCATCCAGTTGCGGCTCTTTATGTGCATCCAGCACGCGCGGCGGGCCCAGCAACTCGGCGCTGCTGTCCTCGTCCGGCAGATTGGACAGATTTCGATCAAGACGGAACTTCAGTTTTCCCTTGCCGCCGCGCATACGGCGCCAGCCATCGAAAAGAATACCGGCAATGACAATAATGCCGATGACGATCAGCCACTCGCGCAGACCGATTTCCATGTAATCCCGTGCCTCTATAAAAAATGCTGAAAAATAAGGGGTTTACAACCTGCAAACCGCTTTAAAACGTGGCGCCAACTCTATGTTCTGACAGGCGTTTTGCCCACGTATACGAAAAATTGACATTAAACTAGCACGACCAAAGGCAACTTTACACCGTCTACCGCCTTGGCTGACGCGAATATGTCGATTGGCCAGCAAGTCGAAGCCAGGAAAAGAGTCCTACACACCGTAAAGCCTCTTTCCTACAACTACGACTCAGGCGTCCACCATCGCCATCGCCTCCTCGACATCCACCGCCACCAGGCGTGAACAACCGGGTTCGTGCATCGTCACCCCCATCAGTTGCTCGGCCATTTCCATGGCGATCTTGTTGTGGGTGATATAGATGAACTGCACTGTCTGTGACATCTCTTTTACCAATCGCGCGTAGCGTCCAACGTTAGCGTCATCCAGTGGCGCGTCAACCTCATCGAGCATGCAGAACGGCGCCGGGTTCAATTTGAAGATCGCAAAAACCAGGGCCAATGCGGTCAGGGCTTTTTCGCCGCCGGAGAGCAAATGGATGGTGCTGTTCTTCTTTCCGGGCGGCTGCGCCATGATTGTTACCCCTGTATCGAGTAAATCTTCGCCCGTCAGTTCCAAATATGCGCGGCCGCCACCGAAAACTTTTGGGAAAAGCGCCTGTAAACCGCCATTGATCTGATCAAAGGTATCCTTGAAACGGTTGCGGGTTTCCTTGTCGATCTTGCGAATCACGTTCTCAAGGGTTTCAAGGGCTTCCACCAGATCGTCGTTCTGGGCATCCAGATAACGTTTACGCTCCGACTGTTGCTGGTACTCATCGATGGCCGCCAGGTTGATCGCGCCCAGACGCTGGATCCTGGCGGCGATGCGCTCGAGCTCTTCCTCGGCATCCTTCTCGCTGGCCTCGGCCGTCAAGGTCGCGAGTACGCCGTGGAGATCGTAGCCGTCTTCCAGCAATTGGTCCTGCAAGGTCTTGCGGCGCACGGTCAGGGCTTGCCATTCCATGCGCTGGGTTTCGAGCTGGCTGCGAATCAACTGCGATTGCTGTTCAGCCTGGCTACGGCGCTTCTCGGCGTCGCGCAATTCGCGGTCGGCGTCTTCAAGGGCGATCTGCGCGGTCTTGAGTTCTTCGTCGACGGTCATGCGCTTGTCGAGCAACTCCTCGAGCTTCAGGCGCAGCTCTTCCAGCGGTGCTTCGCCCTCCTCCAGATTGAGGCTCAGTTGCTCGCGCTTTTCAGTCAGGCGTTCGGACTGCATCTCCAGACGTTCCAGCGCCTGGCGTGTCGAATCATGCTGCGCCTTGAGCGAACCCAGGCGCACCGCCAGCTGGTGGGCGTGATCCTTGTGCTGCCGCGCTTCCTGACGCACACGATCCAGGCGCTCGCGCAGGCTGTCGCGCTGGGCCAGCAGCAACTCACGCTGCTCGGTGTCCTGCGCCATGCTGTCGAGGGCTTCCTGCAATTGCAGGCGCGCCTCACCGATGTTTTCGTGTTCCAGCGCGCGCTGCTCATCGAGTTCGACAAGCTCTTCGTCGAGACGGGTACGGCGCAGGGTCAATTGTTCGGCCTTGGCTTTGCCGGCGGACAATTGCGCCTTCAATTCACCTTGCTGACGCGCTTCGTCCTGCAGCAAACGGCGCAAATGTTCGCGACCGTTTTCCTGCTGACGCTGCTGCGCCCTGAGATTCTGCAGTCGGGTTTCCAGGGTTTCGACAGCGGCTTCGCGCTCTTCACGCTCAAGGCCCAGTTGCTGGATTTCCTGCCCCCGGGCGAGCACGCCGCTTTCCGCCTCACTGGCCCGACGCACCCGCAGAAAATGCCGTCCGACCCAGTAACCGTCACGACTGATCAGGCTCTGCCCGGCAGCCAATTGCCCCCGCAAGGCCAAGGCCTGTTCCAGACTGTCGACCGGCTTGACCTGCCCCAGCCATGGCGACAGATCGAGTTGCGCCTCGACTTTGTCCAGCAAGCTGCCCGGCATCCGGACGCCATCGCTGGCCGGGCTGAGCAAACGCAGATCGCCCTGGGCAAAGCCCGACAGATCGAAATCGTTGAAATCATCCACCAGCACCGCTTGCAGGTCGGCGCCGAGCACGGTTTCCACCGCCAGCTCCCAACCGGCCTCAACCTTCAGGCCTTCGGCCAGGCGTGGGCGATTCGCAAGATTCTGCTCGCGCAGCCATTCGGCGGTGCCGGTGCCCGGATCGAGCGCGGCTTGCTGCAAGGCTTCGAGGGAGGCCAGCCGACCGTTGAGGCGCTGTAAATCGCCTTGTGCCTGCTGCTGCGCGGTCAGCGCCTGCTGCAACTCCTGACGTAACTGCTCGAGCTTTTCGACCTGGGCTTCTTCGCTGGTCTGCAAATCCTCAAGGGTCGCTTCGGATTCGGCGAGCTGCTCGCTGAGCGCCATGATCGCCGCGTCTTCCGGGTCCGCCGAGAGCAAGGCGCGCTCTTCGCCTAAACGCTTCTGGCGGTCGGCCAGGCGCTCGAGGCTGGTTTCCAGCTGCTGGATCCGCGACTGCTGCACTTCGGCCTGACGGCGCGGCTCGGCGGCGGTGAGGTTGAACGTATCCCACTGCTCCTGCCAGCCGTGCATGGTGGTTTCGGACTCTTCCAGCGCGGCGGCGGCCTCTTCGGCGGCGGCGCTGGTGACTTCCTGCTCCGGGGTGAGCATGTCCAGCTCTTCGCCGAGGGTCAGCAGCAACGTGCGGTCGTGGCCCAGGTGCGATTCGGTTTCCAGGCGCGCGCGCTCGGCCTCTTTCAGGTCATCCTGCAACTGGCGCAAACGCTGCTGACCGTGCTGGATGCTCTGCTCGACCCGGGCGATGTCGCCGCCGACCGAGTAGAAGCGCCCCTGCACCAGGTTGAAGCGCTCCGAGAGGTCGTGGTGCCCGTCACGCAGGCGCTCGATGCTTGCGTCGGCATTGCGCTGTTCGGCCACCAGGGCTTCGAAAGAAACTTCCTGGTTGCCGATGATCGCTTCACGCTGGCCGACCTGATCATTCAGCGCCTGCCAGCGCAGGGCCGACAGCTGGGCCTTGAGCTGACGCTCCTCACCCTTGAATTCCTGATACTTCTTGGCGGCCTCGGCCTGGCGGTGCAAGCGTTCGAGCTGCCGCTCAAGCTCTTCGCGCAGGTCGGTCAGGCGCTCGAGGTTTTCGTGGGTGCGGCGGATGCGGTTTTCCGTCTCGCGCCGGCGTTCCTTGTACTTGGAGATGCCCGCGGCTTCTTCGATGAAGTTGCGCAGGTCTTCGGGCTTGGACTCGATCAGCTTGGAGATCATCCCCTGCTCGATGATCGAGTAGCTGCGCGGGCCAAGCCCGGTGCCGAGGAAGATGTCGGTGATGTCGCGGCGCCGGCATTTGGTGCCGTTGAGGTAATAAGTGGTCTGGCTGTCGCGGGTCACTTTGCGGCGAATGGAGATTTCCGCGTAGGCGGCGTACTCCCCGAGCAAGGTGCCGTCGGAGTTGTCGAACACCAGTTCGATGCTCGCCTGGCTCACCGGCTTGCGGCTGGTGGAGCCGTTGAAGATGACGTCGGTCATCGACTCGCCGCGCAGGTTCTTCGCCGAACTCTCGCCCATCACCCAGCGTACGGCGTCGATGATGTTCGACTTGCCGCAGCCATTGGGCCCGACCACCGCCGCCATGTTACTGGGGAAGTTCACCGTGGTCGGGTCGACGAAGGACTTGAACCCCGCCAGCTTGATGCACTTGAGCCGCACCCTCAGGCGTCCGTCAGTGCTGAGATCACCAGATCGCAACTGCGCTGGGCGTAAGCCGTCAGCACTTCACGAATCTGCACAAAGTCACGGGCCAGCACAGCAGCGAGCAAGCGTTCGAACAGCTCGAGGAATTCGCTCATCGACGCTTTGCGCAGGTCCAGCGCGAGGAAATACGCACGGCTCATGGCCGGCTGCAGATTCTCGACGGTCTCCTGCAAGTACGGGTTGTTGGCGAACGGGTACGCGGCGCGCATCACATTGAAGCTGTCGTCGACGAACGTGCGGATGTCCTGACGCTCGTAGCTGGCC
Organism: Pseudomonas monachiensis; assembly: GCF_047345015.1. NCBI lineage: Bacteria > Pseudomonadati > Pseudomonadota > Gammaproteobacteria > Pseudomonadales > Pseudomonadaceae > Pseudomonas > Pseudomonas monachiensis. Next base: position 1,862,690 of record NZ_CP178857.1, on the reverse strand, counting down.
GTCAGGCGTTGCTGGATCTGTACGAAAGGCGCCATGTCGGCCTGGGTTTTCCAGCCGCTGGCCACTGAGTTGCCGAGCAGGATATAGAGCTCGCTCATCAGCGTGCACAGGCTCTGCACCTTGTGTGGCGTGAGCTCGGTAACGTGGGCACCGCGTCGCGGCAGGATCGCGATCAAATGGCGACGCTCGAGGATCAGCAAGGCCTCGCGGACCGAACCACGACTGACATTGAGGGCCAGCGTGACCTTCTGTTCCTGGATGCGCTCCCCGGGCTTCATTTCGCCGCGAATGATGCGTTCGGCGAGGTGGTGAGCGATTTGCTCGGCGAGGCTGTCCGGCGCCTTGAACGTCATGGTTGTCCTTCAAACTCTTTGATCTGTACAAGCGGCGCAGTGTAGCGCAATTGCTGCGTCAGGGCGGAGTGCCTGCCCGGAGGTTTTTGGCACGATTCAAGCAAATTCAAGCAAAAAGGCAGGCTATCGAACCAGCGACAATAATTAAGGAACAGGTGGTTGATCGACAAATTGTAATTTCCTGACCTTTAAGTCAGAAAACCATTGACCGAAAAGTCAGACCTGCTAAATTCAGTTCCTATCGGTTAACAACAATAATGAGTCTGCGAGGCCTTCCGTGATCCAGTTTTTACTAAACCAGGAACTCCGTAGCGAGCACGCCCTGGACCCGAACCTGACCGTGCTCAATTATCTGCGCGACCATGTCGGCAAGCCCGGCACCAAAGAAGGCTGCGCCAGCGGTGACTGCGGCGCCTGCACCGTGGTGGTCGGCGAATTGCAGACCGATGATGACGGCCGCGAACACATTCGCTATCGCAGCCTCAACTCGTGCCTGACCTTCGTGTCGTCCCTGCACGGCAAACAACTGATCAGCGTCGAAGACCTCAAGCACAAGGGTGAACTGCACAGCGTGCAGAAAGCCATGGTCGAGTGCCACGGCTCGCAATGCGGCTTCTGCACCCCCGGCTTCGTGATGTCGCTGTTTGCCCTGCAAAAGAACAGCGATGCACCGGATCATGCCAAGGCCCACGAAGCACTGGCCGGCAACCTCTGCCGTTGCACCGGCTACCGGCCGATCCTGGAAGCCGCCGAGCAGTCCTGCTGCGCCAAGCAACCGGACCAGTTCGACGCCCGCGAGGCCGACACCATCGCACGCCTCAAAGCCATTGCCCCGACCGATATCGGCGAACTCAACAGCGGCGACAAACGCTGCCTGGTGCCGCTGACCGTGGCCGACCTGGCCGATCTCTACGACGCTTATCCACAGGCCCGCCTGCTGGCCGGCGGCACTGACCTGGCGCTGGAAGTCACGCAGTTCCACCGCACCCTGCCGGTGATGATCTATGTCGGCAACGTCGCCGAGATGAAGCGCATCGACCGTTTTGACGATCGCCTGGAAATCGGCGCCGCCACGTCCCTGTCCGATTGCTACGAGGCCTTGAATGCCGAGTACCCGGACTTCGGTGAATTGCTGCACCGCTTCGCGTCCTTGCAGATCCGCAACCAGGGCACCCTGGGCGGCAACATCGGCAACGCCTCGCCGATTGGTGACTCGCCGCCCCTGCTGATCGCCCTCGGTGCGCAGATCGTGCTGTGCAAAGGCGAGACCCGCCGCACCCTGGCGCTGGAAGATTACTTCATCGATTACCGCGTCACGGCGCGCCAGGAAAGCGAGTTCATCGAGAAGATCATCGTGCCCCGCGCCAGCGTCGATAAACTGTTCCGCGCCTACAAGGTTTCCAAGCGCCTGGACGACGATATCTCGGCAGTCTGCGCCGCCTTCAACATTCGCCTGGAAAACGGCATCGTCGCTCAAGCCCGCGTCGCCTTCGGCGGCATGGCGGCCATCCCGAAACGCGCCGCTGCCTGCGAAGCCGCGTTGCTCGGCTCGCCATTCAATAACGCCACTGTCGAACGCGCCTGCGCTGCCCTGGCCGAAGACTTCACGCCGCTCTCGGACTTCCGCGCCAGCAAGGAATATCGCCTGCTCAGCGCGCAGAACCTGCTGCGCAAATACTTCATCGAACTGCAAACACCGCACATCGAGACCCGGGTGACCGCTTATGTCTAATCATCACGCCGTAGAGAAGACCCAAGCCGAATTGGCTGAACTGTTCGCCAAGGACCTGACCACCGGTGTCGGCCGCAGCGTCAAGCACGACAGCGCCGCCAAGCATGTGGCCGGTGAGGCGCAATACATCGACGACCGCCTGGAGTTTGCGAACCAGTTGCACGTCTATGCGCGCATGTCGGACCGCGCCCACGCCCGGATCATCAGCATCGACACCTCGCCCTGCTACGCCTTCGAAGGCGTGCGCATCGCCATCACCCACGAAGACGTACCGGGCCTGAAAGACATCGGCCCGTTGTTACCGGGCGATCCGCTGCTGGCCATCGACACTGTGCAGTTCGTTGGTCAACCGGTGATCGCCGTGGCGGCGAAAGATCTGGAAACCGCGCGCAAGGCGGCCATGGCCGCGATCATCGAATACGAAGACCTGGAACCTGTGCTGGACGTGGTCGAAGCCCTGCGCAAGCGCCACTTCGTACTCGACAGCCACACCCATCAACGCGGCGATTCGGCCACGGCGCTGGCCACTGCCGAACATCGCATCCAGGGCACGCTGCACATCGGCGGCCAGGAGCACTTCTACCTGGAAACCCAGATCTCTTCGGTGATGCCGACCGAAGACGGCGGCATGATCGTCTACTGCTCCACGCAAAACCCCACCGAAGTGCAGAAGCTGGTGGCCGAAGTGCTGGACGTGTCGATGAACAAGATCGTCGTCGACATGCGTCGCATGGGCGGCGGTTTCGGCGGCAAGGAAACCCAGGCGGCCAGCCCGGCGTGCCTGTGCGCGGTGATCGCGCACCTCACCGGCCAGCCGACCAAGATGCGACTGCCACGGGTCGAAGACATGCTGATGACCGGCAAGCGTCACCCGTTCTATGTCGAGTACGACGTCGGCTTCGACAGCACCGGCCGCCTGCACGGCATCAACCTGGAACTGGCCGGCAACTGCGGTTGCTCGCCTGACCTGTCGGCGTCGATCGTCGACCGGGCGATGTTCCACTCGGACAACTCGTACTACCTGGGCGATGCGACCATCAACGGTCACCGCTGCAAGACCAACACCGCGTCGAATACTGCCTACCGTGGTTTCGGCGGCCCGCAAGGCATGGTCGCCATCGAAGAAGTGATGGACGCCATTTCTCGCCATCTGGCCCTGGATCCTTTGGCCGTGCGCAAGGCCAACTACTATGGCAAGACCGAGCGCAACGTCACCCACTACTACCAGACCGTCGAGCACAACATGCTCGAAGAGATGACCGCCGAACTCGAAGAAAGCAGCCAGTACGCCGAGCGTCGCGAAGCGATTCGTCGCTACAACGCCAACAGCCCGATCCTGAAAAAAGGCCTGGCGCTGACCCCGGTGAAATTCGGTATTTCCTTCACCGCCAGCTTCCTCAACCAGGCCGGTGCCCTGGTGCACGTCTACACCGACGGCAGCATCCACCTCAACCACGGCGGCACCGAAATGGGCCAGGGCCTGAACACCAAGGTCGCGCAGGTCGTGGCCGAAGTGTTCCAGGTGGAAATGGACCGCGTGCAGATCACCGCGACCAACACTGACAAAGTGCCGAACACTTCGCCAACCGCTGCTTCCAGCGGTGCCGACCTGAACGGCAAGGCCGCGCAAAACGCTGCCGAAACTATCAAGCAACGGCTGGTGGAATTCGCGGCGCGCCAGTACAAGGTCAGCGAAGAAGACGTGGAATTCCACAACGGCCACGTACGGGTCCGCGATCACATCCTGACCTTCGAAGCACTGATCCAGCAGGCGTACTTTGCCCAGGTGTCGCTGTCGAGCACCGGCTTCTACAAGACCCCGAAAATCTACTACGACCGCAGCCAGGCCCGTGGTCGGCCGTTCTACTACTACGCCTTCGGCGCCGCGTGCTGCGAAGTGCTGGTCGACACCCTGACCGGCGAATACAAGATGCTGCGCACCGACATCCTCCACGACGTCGGCGCCTCGCTGAACCCGGCCATCGACATCGGCCAGGTCGAGGGCGGTTTCATCCAGGGCATGGGCTGGCTGACCATGGAAGAGCTGGTGTGGAACAACAAGGGCAAGCTGATGACCAACGGCCCGGCCAGCTACAAGATCCCGGCCGTGGCGGACATGCCGCTGGACCTGCGGGTCAAGCTGGTAGAGAACCGCAAGAACCCGGAAGACACGGTGTTCCACTCCAAGGCCGTGGGCGAGCCGCCGTTCATGCTCGGTATCGCCTCGTGGTGTGCGATCAAGGACGCCGTGGCGAGCCTGGGCGATTACAGACATCAACCGAAAATCGACGCCCCGGCAACCCCGGAGCGAGTGTTGTGGGGCTGTGAGCAGATGCGCCAGTTGAAGGCGGCGAAGGCTGTCGAGGCTGAGACCGAGTTGGCTTCGCTCTAAGACCGAGGTGCGGCTATCGCGAGCAAGCTCGCTCCCACAGGGTTATGTGCTGACTGATGGACCTGTACAAATCCAATGTGGGAGCGAGCTTGCTCGCGATGGCGGACTAACAGACACACAGATGTCGAGGTGAACATGTACAACTGGATCGACGCCCTCGCCGACCTGCAAAACCGGGGTGAGCCCTGCGTGCTGGTGACCATCATCGAAGAGCTCGGCTCGACGCCGCGCAACGCTGGCTCGAAGATGGTCATCAGTGCGAACCAGAGCTTCGACACCATCGGTGGCGGGCACCTGGAATACAAGGCCATGAAGATCGCCCGCGAGATGCTCGCCAGCGGCAAACAGGACACCCATCTGGAGCGCTTCAGCCTCGGTGCCAGCCTTGGCCAATGCTGCGGTGGTGCAACCGTTTTGCTGTTCGAACCGATGGGCCAGGTTCAAGCGCAGATCGCCGTGTTCGGTGCCGGCCACGTTGGCCGCGCCCTGGTGCCACTGTTGGCCAGCCTGCCCTGCCGGGTTCGCTGGATCGATTCGCGGGAAGATGAGTTCCCCGAGCAGATCCCCCATGGCGTGCGCAAGATCGTCAGCGAAGAACCGGTGGATGAAATCGATGACCTGCCGGCCGGCAGCTACTGCATCGTGATGACCCACAACCATCAACTCGACCTCGAACTGACCGCTGCGATCCTCAAGCGCAACGACTTCGCCTACTTCGGCCTGATCGGTTCGAAGACCAAACGGGTGAAGTTCGAACATCGCCTGCGCGACCGCGGTTTCGACAACAGCGTCGTGCAACGCATGCGCTGCCCGATGGGCATCGGCGAAGTCAAAGGCAAGTTGCCTGTGGAAATCGCCATCTCCATCGCCGGCGAAATCATCGCCACCTATAACGCGAACTTCGGCCAGCAGACGTCCAGCGCCGAACCGATTGCCAAACTGCTGCCCGCGTCACGCCGCAGCCAAACCGCAAACTTGAAAGCCTCGAATTGAGAATCTCATGCCTTTGACTCGCAAAGCTTACCGCGCCGCCATCCTGCACAGCATCGCCGACCCAGCCGTCGTGGGCATCGAAGCCTCCTACGAGTATTTCGAAGACGGCTTACTGGTTGTGGATAACGGCCAGATCAGCGCCCTGGGCCACGCCAGCGAACTGCTGCCGACCCTGCCGGCTGACGTCGAAATCACTCACTACCAGGATGCATTGATCACCCCCGGCTTCATCGACACCCACATCCACCTGCCGCAAACCGGCATGGTCGGCGCCTATGGCGAGCAGTTGCTGGACTGGCTCAACACCTACACCTTCCCGTGCGAAAGCCAGTTCGCCGACAAGGCCCACGCCGATCAGGTCGCGGACATTTTCATCAAGGAACTGCTGCGCAACGGCACCACCACTGCGCTGGTATTCGGCAGCGTGCACCCGCAATCGGTGAACTCGTTCTTCGAAGCCGCCGAACAGCTCGACCTGCGGATGATCGCCGGCAAGGTGATGATGGACCGCAACGCCCCGGACTACCTGACCGACACCGCCGAATCCAGCTACGTCGAAAGCAAGGCATTGATCGAGCGCTGGCACGGCAAGGGCCGCTTGCACTACGCGGTCACCCCACGCTTCGCGCCAACCAGCACCCCGGAACAGCTAACACTCGCTGGCCAGTTGCTGACCGAATACCCGGATCTGTACATGCAGACCCACATCAGCGAAAACCTCAAGGAAATCGAGTGGGTCAAGGAGCTGTTCCCGGAGCGCAAGGGCTACCTGGACGTCTACGACCACTACCAGTTGCTCGGCGAGCGCTCGGTGTTCGCCCACGGCGTGCACCTGTGCGATGACGAGTGCGCGCGACTGGCGGAAACCGGCTCGGCCATCTCGTTCTGCCCGACCTCGAACTTCTTCCTCGGCAGCGGCCTGTTCAACCTGCCGATGGCCGAGAAGCACAAGCTCAATGTCGGCATCGGTACCGATGTGGGCGGCGGCACCAGTTTCTCGCTGCTGCAAACCCTCAACGAAGCCTACAAAGTGATGCAACTGCAAGGTGCACGCCTGAGCCCGTTCAAGTCGCTGTACCTGGCCACCCTCGGCGGCGCCCGCGCACTGCGCCTGGAAGACAGGATCGGTACCCTGCAACCGGGCACCGACGCCGACTTCCTGGTGCTGGACTACCACGCCACGCCACTGCTGAGCTATCGCCTGAAGCAGGCCAACAACATCGCCGAAACGTTGTTTGTGTTGATGACCCTGGGGGATGACCGGACTGTTCAGCAGACGTATGCGGCGGGAAATCTGGTGCATCAGCGCTAGTTTTTTTGCGGGCATAAAAAAATCCCCCGGCGCTTTTCAGCCCGGGGGATTTTTATTGCCTGAAAAAAGATCGCAGCCTTCGGCAGCTCCTACAGGTGTACGCACACCCTTGTAGGAGCTGCCGAAGGCTGCGATCTTTTTCTATCAGAGCTTCGCGGTCGATCGCCCCGGCTTCTTGGTCTGCAACAAATGCGAGAACACCGCATGCAGATCATCCGAAGCACTTTCCTCGTCGAGGTTGAGCTTGCTGTCGATGTGATCCATATGATGCATCATCAGGTTCACCGCCAGTTCAGCGTCGCGCTTTTCGATGGCGTCGATCAACTGGGTGTGCTCGTCGTAGGAGCAATGGGAACGGTTGCCGCTTTCGTACTGGGCAATGATCAGCGACGTCTGGGACACCAGGCTGCGCTGGAAACTGATCAGCGGCGCGTTTTTCGCAGCTTCGGCCAGTTTCAGGTGGAATTCACCCGACAGGCGGATGCCGGCGCCACGATCGCCACGGGAGAAGCTGTCGCGTTCGTCGTTGACCATCTGGCGCAATTCGGCAATCTGCTCGGCGGTCGCGTGCTGAACGGCCAGCTCAGTGATCGCTCGCTCCACCAGACGGCGGGCCATGAACACCTGGCGGGCTTCTTCGACGCTCGGGCTGGCGACCACGGCGCCACGATTCGGACGAAGCAGCACCACGCCTTCATGGGCCAGGCGCGACAAGGCACGGCGAATGATGGTGCGGCTGACCCCGAAAATTTCCCCCAGCGCTTCTTCGCTCAACTTGGTGCCGGGCGCCAGACGCTGTTCGAGGATGGCCTCGAAGATATGCGCGTAGACAATATCGTCCTGGGTACCGCTGCGGCCGGCTTTGCCTGCTCGCGGTTGTTTCTTTAGGGGTTGCAACTGTTCGTTCATGGGCACTCGAGTCGGAAGAACTGCGGCGAATTGACCGCGACTGTAATACGGCACAGTGGGTCGCTGGCAAGTATCGCGTAAAAAACACTGCGATTGTACACAATGGAAGGTGGCAACACGACTGTACGGCTGAATGTTGCCTCGGCTGTATCGCAACGCCTTATTACTTTTGAGTTTAGGCTTGTTCGCAGAATCCGCCTTCGTAACGTAATTCCTGTGGGAGCGGGCTTGCTCGCGAATGCGGTCTGTCAGCTAAATCAATATTGACTGACACGTCCTCTTCGCGAGCAAGCCCGCTCCCACAGAGTGCAGCGTTGCTGCGGACATCTTCATCTGTAAAAGGAACACCACCGTCATGAACGACGCCACCCACACGCAAATCCGCCCGCTGGCCGACACCTCGCCCTCGGCCATCGTCGCCGGCTTCATCGCCATGATGACCGGCTACACCAGCTCCCTGGTGCTGATGTTCCAGGCCGGGCAAGCCGCGGGCCTCAGCAGCGGGCAGATTTCTTCGTGGATCTGGGCCATCTCGATCGGCATGGCGGTGTGCTCCATCGGCCTGTCACTGCGCTATCGCACGCCGATCACCATTGCCTGGTCGACCCCCGGCGCCGCACTGCTGATCACCAGTCTCGGCGGCGTGTCTTACGGCGAGGCCATTGGCGCCTACATCACCTGCGCGGTGCTGGTGACGATTTGCGGGATGACCGGCAGCTTCGAACGACTGGTGAAAAAGATTCCGGCCTCCCTGGCCGCCGCCCTGCTGGCGGGGATTTTGTTCAAGATCGGCAGCGAGATTTTCGTCGCGGCACAACACCGCACCGCCCTGGTACTGGGGATGTTCGTCACTTATCTGGTGGTCAAGCGCCTGTCGCCGCGCTATGCGGTGCTGGCGGCATTGCTGATCGGCACGGCATTGTCAGGCTTCATGGGGCTGCTGGACTTCAGCGATTTCCACCTGGAAGTGGCCACGCCGGTCTGGACCACGCCGCACTTCTCCCTGGCGGCAACCATCAGCATCGGCATCCCGCTGTTTGTCGTCGCCATGACTTCACAAAACATGCCCGGTATCGCCGTATTGCGCGCCGATGGTTACACGGTGCCCGCCTCGCCTCTGATCACCACCACCGGCATCGCCAGTTTGCTGCTGGCACCGTTCGGCTCCCACGGGATCAACCTCGCGGCGATCAGCGCAGCGATCTGCACCGGACCGCACGCCCATGAGGATCGCAACAAGCGCTATACCGCTGCGGTCTGGTGCGGGATTTTCTACGGGATCGCCGGCGTGTTCGGTGCGACGCTCGCGGCGTTGTTTGCCGCGCTGCCCAAGGAACTGGTGTTGTCGATTGCGGCGCTGGCGCTGTTCGGCTCGATTATCAACGGCTTGAGCATCGCCATGAGCGAAGTGAAGGAACGTGAAGCGGCGCTGATCACCTTCATGGTCACGGCATCGGGGCTGACGCTGTTTTCCATCGGCTCGGCGTTCTGGGGGATTGTCGCCGGGGTGGTGACGCTGGTGATTCTGAACTGGCGCAAGGCCTGAAATACACAAAACCGGGCCAAAAAAAACGGCGACCCTTGGGTCGCCGTTTTTACTGGAACATCAAGCTACCGGATTGATCGGCTTTTCCGGGTACCAGACGTCCAGCAGCGGGCTGACTTCAACGCTGGTCAGCTCGGTGCGGCCTTTGAGCCAGGCTTCAACGGCAGCGCGCTGTTCAGCGCTGACCGAGCCACGCTTCTGCAGGCAAACCAGACCGTAGTCGTCGCCGCCAACATAACCCAGACCGTTGGCTTCCATGGCTTCTTTGAGGAACGCGTCGAGGAAAGCATCAATGGCTTCATCAGCCAAATCTTCTTTGAAATCCAGGTTCAGTTCGAAACCCAGCTCTTGAAATTCATCGACGCACAGTTTTTTGCGCAGACGCTGGGAACGGTTAGTCGCCATTGGAACAATCCTCTTAAGTAATAACGGGCGGCACTTTAGCAGTTTAAGCCGCCGATTGCCTGACTCTCTGGGCCACCACGCCTACCGTCGGTAAAAAAATAGCCGATCAGAATGCCTGCGCACGGCACAAGCTGTGACACCTTGGGGCATAATGCCGACACTTTCATGACCATTGAGGGAATTTATCTCCATGCCCTCATCTTTTTTCCCCTCGGCTGTAGGGTTTTATTTCAGATGATCAAATCTTTGCGTCCATTGCTGTTGGCCGGTTTTCTTCTCCCCCTGGCCCTTCCCGTTTGCGCCGCTCCCGTCAATACCGCGTTGTCGCCCAACGTTGAAAAAGCCCTGAAAGCCAGCAAGTTGCAGGACAACGCCCTGTCGCTGGTAATGATCCCGCTCACCGGCCCCGGCACCCCGACGGTGTTCAACGCCGACGTGTCGGTCAACCCGGCGTCGACCATGAAACTGGTCACCACCTACGCGGCGCTGGAAATGCTCGGCCCGAACCACCAGTGGAAAACCGAGTTCTACACCGACGGCACCTTGAGCGGCGGCATTCTCAACGGCAACCTCTACCTCAAGGGTGGCGGCGATCCGAAGCTGAACATGGAAAAACTCTGGCTGCTGATGCGCGACCTGCGTGCCAACGGCGTCACCCAGGTCACCGGCGACCTGGTGCTGGATAAAACCTTCTTCGTACAACCGCAACTGCCGGAGTTCAATGACGACGGCAACGACGAGAACAAGCCGTTCCTGGTCAAACCCGACTCGCTGCTGGTCAACCTCAAGGCGCTGCGCTTCGTCGCACGCAATGACTCGGGCAAGGTGCTGGTCTCGGTGGAACCGCCGATTGCGAGCATCCGCATCGACAACCAGGTCAAGGCCCTCAACTCCAGGCAATGCACCGGTGGCGTGCGTTACAACCCGGTGGCACAGGCCGACGGCAGTGTGACCGTGACGGTCGGCGGTCAACTGGGTGAAGGCTGCAGCTCGCAGACTTACCTGTCGCTGCTCGACCACGCGACCTACACCGCCGGCGCCGTCCGCGCGATCTGGAAAGAGCTGGGTGGCAGCATTCAGGGCAGGGATGTGCTGGCGCCAACCCCGAAAGACGCCAAGGTCCTGGCCCGGGCGTTCTCGCCGGACCTGGCGGAAATCATCCGCGACATCAACAAGTACAGTAACAACACCATGGCCCAGCAGTTGTTCCTGAGCCTCGGCCAACGCTTCCGTACCGATGCCGATGGTGACGACGCCAAGGCCGCCCAGCGTGTCGTGCGTCAGTGGCTGGCGAAAAAGGGCATCACCGCGCCGCACCTGGTGATGGAGAACGGCTCCGGCCTGTCCCGTGCCGAGCGTGTCAGCGCCCGGGAAATGGCCTCGATGCTCGAAGCGGCCTGGCACAGCCCGTATTCCGCCGAATACATCAGTTCGATGCCGATTGCCGGCACCGACGGCACCATGCGCAAACGCCTGAAGACCACTGCCATGCGCGGTGAAGCCCACGTCAAGACCGGCACCCTGAACACCGTGCGGGCGATTGCCGGTTTCAGTCGCGACGTCAATGGCAACACCTGGGCGGTGGTGGCGATCCTCAACGACAAGGCTCCGTTCGGCGCATCTTCGGTGCTCGATCAGGTGCTGCTGGACCTGTACCGCCAACCGAAAGTGCCACAAACGGCTTCGGTGTTGTAACCCGGCAAATCAAAAGATCGCAGCCTTCGGCAGCTCCTACAGGTATACACATAACCTTGTAGGAGCTGCCGAAGGCTGCGATCTTTTCAGCTCACCGCAGATTAATTCATCTCCCCCTCAACCCTATCCCTTCCCGCCTGCTTCGCCGCATAGACCCCCGAATCCGCGCGCAACAGCAAGGCATCGGCGCCCTCCCCGACCCGCCAACTGGCAATCCCGAAACTGGCGGTGACCGTACCGACACCTTCAATCGGTGAGCTGCGCAAGCCTTGCCACAATTGCTGGGCCAACATATAGGCATGTTCGCCGCCGCTATCCGGGCACAACACCATGAACTCCTCTCCGCCCAGGCGGCAGAACACATCGGTGCGACGCAGCCGGTGGCCGATCCGTTGGCACACGGCCTGCAACACCCGATCACCGACGGCATGGCCATGCAGGTCATTGATGCGCTTGAAATGGTCGATATCGAGCATGATCACCGACAGATCCCCACCGCCGCGCTCGACCCGGGCCATTTCGGTGGTCAGGCGTTCCTGGAAATAACGCCGGTTGTGAATACCGGTCAGCGAGTCGGTGACCGACAGCGCGCGCAACTCTTCTTCCACCCGCTTCATATCGGAAATGTCCGAGATGTAGCCGTGCCACAGCACACCGCCACCGGGCAGTTCCTCCGGCGTGGCCTCGCCACGTACCCAACGCAGACCCCGTTGTGGCAATTGCACGCGGTACTCCTCGCGCCAGGGGCTGAGGGTGTCGGCCGAGGCCCGGATCGAGGCGCGGACACGGGTGGTGTCCTTGGGGTGAATCCGGGTGAAGATCGCTTCGGCATTGAGCAGCAGCACGTCGGGTTCGAGCTCGTAGATCTCGCGAATGCCGTCGCTGGCATAGATCACGCTGAAACGCCCGTCGAACTCCATCTTGAATTGGTAGATCCCGCCGGGGACGTGGGCGCTGAGTTTCTTCAACAACAGATCCCGCGCCGCGAGCGCCTCATGGACCCGTTTGCGTTCGGTGATGTCGATGCACACCGCCAGGTGCCCGACCCACAGGCCTTGTTCATCGAGCATCGGCGTGGCGAGCATGTTGACCATCAAATGGCTGCCATCGCCGCGCACCAGCGTCCATTCCCGTGCCTCATGGTCGCCCTGCGCGTCGCCTTCGACCAGCATCGCCTGGCAGGTCGGCACCGGTTTGCCATAGCGCGCACTCAACTCGGCCGAGCGAGCAACCAGTTCCCGGGGCAGGTGCAGACTCTCCAGGGTCATATGCCCCACCACCTCGGCGCTGGAGTAGCCAAGCATCTGCTCGGCACCCGCATTGAAAGTGCTGATGACGCCGCGCAGGTCGGTGGCGATGATCGCGACCTGGGTGGCGGCATTCAGCACGCCACGCAACTGACCATGGGTGCCACGCAGTTCCTGCTCTCGGTCGCGCAGTTCCTGGGTGCGTTGCTCGACCAGTTTCAACGCCCGCTGCCGCTGGCTGACCAACACATACAGCAAGGCACTGAGCATCACGCTGAGCAACCCACCCAACACCACCACACTGGTGACGGAGGAATGGTTGGCCTTGACGAACGCGGCGCTGGGCTGGATATCGACTTGATAGTCATGGTCGGCCATGCGCAACAGGCGCGTGGACGACAGGTCGCTGATGGCCGGCGGGTTGGGCGACTCGAACAGCACCTCGTGCTGCTCGTCGATCGACAAATCGAGGATGCGCACCGAGAGATAGTCGCGGCCCGCTTCCGGCAGTCCATCCGCCAGCAACTGGCGCATGCTGATCACCGCCATGACATAACCGAAGGGCTTCATGGCGCTGTGGCCCTGACTGTTGCGCTGCATGACCGGTGCAACCAGCAGCACACCACGCGCATAAGCCGGCTCGATACTCACCAGATGCATCGGTTGCGACACCGCCATGGCGCCATGTTGATCGGCCCGATCGAGCGTGGCACGCCGTAGCGGCTGGGCCAGCAAGTCGTAACCGAGGGGTGCTCCGAGTTTGCTTTGCGTCTGGCTATACAGCACCGCTACGTACTCATCTCGCTCGCCGGCCAGTTGCAATTGGCCGGCGGCGTTGAGTTCTCTCAGGGTGAAGCCGCTCAAGCCTTCGTCACGCACCCGACGCTCGAACGCCGCCCGCTCATCACGAGTGACCCGTTGGGCAAAGGAATACGCCTGGGTTCGCAGCAGCAAAGGTTGGGTGTAACCATCGAACTCCGCTCGGGACACCGAATCGGAATTGGCGAAAAACCGGCGCAGGCCGTCGAGGCGCTGCTCCTGATCTTCGAAACGCTCTTCGATACGGCTGTAACGTTCACTGGCCAGCAGTTGGAAGCGTTGCCGCAATTGATGGTGAAACAGATTAAGTGTCGACCACGCCAGCAACCCGGTGAGCACCCCGCCGACCAGCAATACCAGCAGCGCGACCAACCAGGCCGAGGCATCTTCGCTGATAAAACCCAGGATCCTGGGGCGCACGGCATGCAACGACATAGAACGCAACTCAAAACGCCAGGTGCGGGAAAGCCCTTTGGTCGTGAGTTGAGTTATAGCCATTAGCCACTAACTTGACCAGCACTGATGGGATCCAGGAGCCTTTGAAAATCAAGGCTCTGTGGATCCAATCAAATCAAGTGTCAACGCGCCGTGATTTTCCAGGCGCGATGGATCTTGGCATTACGGGAAAAATCCGGATCGATGGTCTGCGCGGTGATCTCCTCGACCGCATAGCGCTCGCCGAGATTGGCTTCCAGTTCGAACTTGCGGAAGTTGTTGGAGAAGTACAACACGCCGCCAGGCGCCAAGCGCGCCATGGCCAGGTCGATCAGTTGCACCTGGTCGCGCTGCACGTCGAAGACACCTTCCATGCGCTTGGAGTTGGAGAAGGTCGGCGGGTCGATGAAGATCAGGTCAAACTCGTCACGGCAGGCGTCGAGCCATACCATCACATCGCTTTGCTCCAGACGATTCTTGTCGGAGAAACCGTTCAGCGAAAGGTTGCGACGCGCCCAGTCCAGATAGGTTTTCGACAGGTCGACGCTGGTGGTGCTGCGCGCTCCGCCCTTGGCCGCATGAACACTGGCGGTGGCGGTGTAGCAGTACAGGTTGAGGAAGCGCTTGCCAGCGGCCTCTTTCTGAATCCGCATGCGCATCGGCCGGTGATCGAGGAACAACCCGGTGTCCAGGTAATCGGTGAGGTTGACCAACAGCTTCACGCCGCCTTCATTCACTTCGACGAACTTGCCCTGAGCGGCTTGACGCTCGTACTGCTTGGTGCCGCTCTGACGCTCGCGGCGCTTGACCACCACACGGCTCTTGTCGATGTTCAACGCCTGCGGAATCGCCGCCAGGGCATCGAACATGCGCGCCGAGGCCTTTTCCGGATCGATGGATTTCGGCGCGGCGTATTCCTGGACGTGGACCCAATCGTGATACAGGTCGATGGCCATGGAGTATTCCGGCATGTCGGCATCGTAGACGCGGTAGCAGTCGATGCCTTCACGCTTGACCCACTTGCCCAGGGCCTTGAGGTTCTTTTGCAGGCGGTTGGCGAACATCTGCCCGCCTTCGCTCAGGCGCGGCTGCTCGACCACCGGAGCCGGTGCCGGCGTCGGTTTGATCGGGTTGCCATTTTTGTTGAACTTGCGTTCTTGCGGTTCGTTCGGCGCCTGATCATAGGCGGCTTGCTCGCGCTCGACCTGGCGCTGTTCCGGAGTACGACGCTCGCCGGTGACGAACTGGTCCGGCAACACCTTGATCAGCAGCAGCTTGCACGGCAAGGCGCCGTTCCAGAACGAATACTGCTTGTGGCTGCGGATGCCCATGCGCTTGCCCAGGTCCGGCGCACCGGTGAACACCGCTGCTTCCCAGTTCAGGCAGGCCTGACGCAGGCGCTCGCCGAGGTTCTGGTAGAGGTAGAGCAGGCTCGCCTCATCGCCCAGACGCTCGCCGTACGGAGGGTTGCAGATCACCAGGCCTTTCTGGTTCTGGTCCGGACGCGGCTCGAAAGTTGCGACTTCGCCCTGGTAGATCTTGATCCACTCGCTCAGGCCGGCACGCTCGACGTTGTTGCGACCCGGTTGAATCAGTCGCGGATCAGCTTCGTAGCCGCGGATCCACAACGGTGTCTTGGCCAGGCCGGCCGCTGCGCGCTCAGAAGCTTCTTCATGCAATTTTTTCCACAGCGCCGGGACGTGACCGAGCCAGGCGGTGAAGCCCCACTGCTCGCGACGCAGGTTCGGCGCGATGTCGGCAGCGATCATCGCCGCTTCCACCAGGAAGGTGCCGACACCGCACATCGGGTCAGCCAGTGCGCCGCCTTCGGCCGCGATACGTGGCCAGCCGGAACGGATCAGGATGGCGGCCGCGAGGTTTTCCTTGAGCGGTGCCGCACCTTGCTGCAGGCGATAGCCGCGCTGGTGCAGGCTGTGACCCGACAGGTCGAGGGACAGAATGGCTTCGCCACGGTCCAGGCGCAGGTGAATACGCAGGTCCGGGTTGAGCTTGTCGATGGACGGACGGTCGCCTTGCGGGGTGCGCAGTTTGTCGACGATGGCGTCCTTGACCTTCAGCGCGCCGAAATGGGTGTTGTCGATACCCGAGCCATGGCCGCTGAATTCGACGGCCAGGGTGCCGTCATTGAGCATGTGGTCTTGCCACTCGATGTCCAGCACGCCGTGGTACAGGTCTTCGGCGTCCTTCATCGGGAAGCGCTTGAGCACCAGCAGCACGCGGTTGGCCAGGCGCGACCACAGGCACAGGCGATAAGCGGTTTCCATGGTGGCCATGCCACGCACGGCAGAGGTGTGCTCCCGCGCTTCCTCAAGGCCTAGCCCGACGGCTTCCTCGATGAGCAGGCCTTCAAGGCCTTTTGGGCAAGTGAGGAAGAGTTCGAAACGATCGGACATGGGGATTCCAGAACCTTTAGCTGAGTGACCGCGCAACGCATTGCCGGTCCGGTTTTCAATCAGGCGCTTTTCTCGAAGAACGCCCGCGTGGCACGAAGGTGTGCCGTTCCACCCCTGCTGCCCGGGTTAAATGAGCTTAGATGCAAGGACAGATAAAAAAGTTGATGCAACAAAATGTCATAAGTCGACCCTTCGTCGAATAGTGCTTCCCGGCAACGGGAGCCATTCTCAGTAAAGGATTAAGCCCATCATCCAGCGCAGAGCCGATCATACCGGGGTTTGGCCAATAAATACGCTACAACTGCTCTGTTACTTATGGCGTTAGCACATGAACGGTTACGTCCTTATGACAAAACGATCATTCCCTCGATGTGACGCATTGGTTAGAACTCAATACAGGTTGGCGCCGCAATGACGCCAACACCTTGGCTCGTCACGCCGGCAACGAGCCCCCAACGGCAGAGTTTTTCTGCCAGACCTCAATAGAGGTCGACGCGATAAATACAGTCAACAAGTGAGGGCAACACCCTATGAGAAGACTTAAGCGTGATCCGTTGGAAAGAGCATTTTTGCGCGGATATCAATATGGCGTTGGTGGTAAATCCCGTGAGCTTTGCCCATTTACTCTACCGTCGGTACGTCAAGCCTGGATCAACGGCTGGCGAGAAGGACGCGGCGACAACTGGGACGGTATGACCGGCACTGCGGGAATCCACAGACTCAACGAACTTCACGCCGTCGGCTAATTACAGGGCACAACACTCCGACACGACAATCTGACTTTGTACTGAATTAACCACGCACGTCCCATCCGGACGGCGGGCTCCGGCCCAGGGGCTCCTTTATGGAGCCCTTTTTTATGCCTGTCCCATACCCCCCATTACCTTGTAGGAGCTGCCGAAGGCTGCGATCTTTTGACCTTGATTTCTAAAATCAAAAGATCGCAGCCTTCGGCAGCTCCAACAGGGGTTCAGCGTAGCGCTGCGATTGCGTCTACCGACTCACGAATCAGCGCCGGGCCTTTGTAGATGAAGCCCGAATAGATCTGCACCAGGCTCGCGCCCGCTGCGATTTTCTCGGCCGCGTGCTTGCCTTCGGTAATGCCGCCCGCCGCAATGATCGGCAAACGCCCACCCAGCTCCGACGCCAGCACTTGCACGGTGTGGGTGCTCTTGTCACGAACCGGTGCGCCGGACAGGCCACCGGCTTCTTCGCCATGCTCCATGCCTTCGACGCCTGCGCGGCTCAGGGTGGTGTTGGTGGCGATGACGGCATCCATCCCGGTTTCGATCAGCGCTTGCGCAACTTGTGCGGTTTCTTCGTCGCTCATGTCCGGCGCGATCTTGATCGCCAGCGGTACATGCTTGCCATGACGCAATGCCAGTTCCGCGCGGCGCTCGGCCAGATCGGCCAGCAACTGCTTGAGCGAGTCACCGAATTGCAGGCTGCGCAGGCCCGGCGTGTTCGGCGAACTGACGTTGACCGTCACATAGCTGGCGTGGGCATAGACCTTGTCCAGGCAGATCAGGTAGTCGTCCACGGCACGCTCGACCGGCGTATCGAAGTTCTTGCCGATGTTGATGCCCAGCACGCCTTTGTACTTGGCCGCCGCCACGCGGGCCAGCAGGTGATCGACACCGAGGTTGTTGAAACCCATGCGGTTGATGATCGCCTCGGCTTCCGGCAAGCGGAACAGACGTGGCTTCGGGTTACCCGGCTGCGGACGCGGCGTGATGGTGCCGATTTCGACAAAACCGAAACCCAGCTGGGCGAAACCATCGATGGCTGCGCCGTTCTTGTCCAGGCCGGCGGCCAGACCTACCGGATTCGGGAAATCCAGGCCCATGACATTCACCGGCAGCTTCGCCGGGGCCTTGCACAGCAAGCCGTTGAGCCCAAGACGCCCGCCCGCGCCGATCAGGTCCAGGGACAGATCGTGGGAGGTTTCCGGGGAGAGTTTGAACAACAGCTGACGGGCCAGGGTGTACATGGGCGGATTTGACTCGATTGGCGGCGAATTGAGGCGGCGATTATAGCCGGGCAACGGGGTGGCAAGCGAGGCGCGTGATCAAATCAACGGATAATGGCATATGCCTTGCACCACTCTGGGCACCAGCACCCATGCCAACGACCGAATGTGTGCAAAGACAATGGCGTCGTCCCCGGCCTGCTCAAGCAAGAACTCGGGACGACGTTTTTTTTGCAAGGTGAACACGCGATGAACGAACCGTCAGCCGGCCCCCTGGCTTGGGTCAATGGCAGCGATGCCCCGGAAAAAACCGAAATCAATCTCGGCTTCATGGCCCTGAGCGACTGCGCTTCTGTGGTTGTCGCCGCCACACAGGGCTTCGCCCAGCCCCACGGTTTGACCCTGAACCTCAAGCGGCAATCGTCCTGGGCCAACCTGCGGGACAAACTGGTCAGCGGCGAACTCGATGCCGCCCACAGCCTCTATGGCCTGATTTACGCCGTTCACCTGGGCATCGGTGGCGTGGCCGCGACCGACATGGCCGTGTTGATGGGCCTGAACCGGAACGGTCAGAGCATCAATCTGTCCCACGGCCTGCAGGCGCTTGGAGTGACCAGTCCTGAAGCACTGGATCGGCACGTGCACCAAACTCGCTCAAAACTCACCTTCGCCCAGACGTTTCCCACCGGCACCCACGCCATGTGGTTGTATTACTGGCTCGCCAGCCAGGGCATTCACCCGCTGCTGGATGTCGACAGCGTGGTGGTGCCGCCACCGCAAATGGTCGCGCACCTGCGGGCCGGGCGTATCGACGGGTTCTGCGTCGGCGAACCCTGGTCCGCCAGCGCCGTGCAACAGGACCTCGGTTTCACCCTGGCCACGACCCAGACCATCTGGCCCGATCATCCGGAAAAGGTCCTCGGCTGCACCCGTGCGTTCGTCGAGCAATACCCCAATACCGCCCGGGTGTTGGTGATGGCGATTCTGGAAGCCAGCCGCTTCATCGAAGAAAGCACCGAAAATCGCCGCAGCACCGCACAACTGCTCAGTGCCGCGCAGTACCTTGACGCACCACTGGACTGCATCGAACCGCGCCTTCTGGGCGAATACGCCGACGGCCTTGGCCACCGCTGGCAAGACCCGCACGCGCTGCGCCTGCACGGGGACGGCGAGGTCAACCTGCCGTACCTGTCCGACGGCATGTGGTTCATGACCCAGTTCCGCCGCTGGGGCTTGTTGCGCGATGACCCGGACTATCTCGCGGTGGCCCGGCAGGTCCAGCAACTGGACCTCTACCGTGAAGCCGCCCGTGCCGTCGGCGTCGCTTCGTCAGCCGGGGAAATGCGCAGCAGTCAGTTGATCGACGGCAAAATCTGGGACGGCTCGGACCCGGCCGGTTATGCCCGCAGTTTCAAACTGCATGCAATGAGCGACAGCTCGCACCGATCCGCCAGCCGCTGACAGGAGACCACGAACATGCTGCGTATCCTGCTGATCAACGACACCGCCAAAAAAGTCGGACGCCTGAAGGCCGCCCTGACCGAAGCCGGATTCGAAGTGATCGATGAATCCGGCCTGACCATCGACTTGCCCGAACGCGTCGAAACGGTGCGTCCGGATGTAATTCTGATCGATACCGAGTCACCGGGCCGCGATGTCATGGAACAAGTGGTGCTGGTGACGCGCGACCAGCCACGCCCGATTGTGATGTTCACGGACGAACACGACCCCGATGTGATGCGCCAGGCGATCAAGTCCGGGGTCAGTGCCTACATCGTCGAAGGCATTCACGCACAACGCCTGCAGCCGATTCTCGATGTGGCCATGGCACGCTTCGAGAGTGACCAGGCCTTGCGCGCCCAGTTGCATGCCCGCGACCAGCAATTGGCCGAGCGCAAGCGCATCGAACTGGCCAAGGGGCTGCTGATGAAAATGAAGGACTGCAACGAGGAAGAGGCCTACACACTGATGCGCCGCCAGGCGATGAGCCGCCAGCAGAAGCTGATTCAAGTGGCGGAGCAGATTATTGCCATGAGTGAATTATTGGGTTGAACAACAAAAGATCGCAGCCTTCGGCAGCTCCTACGGGGTGCACAGATTCCCCTGTAGGAGCTGCCGAAGGCTGCGATTTTTTTGCTTTACACAAATTTCCGATATGGCACAGATCTGGCTAGGTAATCACTACAGGTAACCAACGGCGGTTGCCCCACCTACGACAAAGACGTCGCTCACCTCATTTGCCCTTGGCGGATCGGGTGGCGGCGTTTTTTCGTTTTGGCCCCAGAGCACGGGGCCGGTGGTGCGGCCGTATCGGCGCCCCACCTGCAAGCTCATGACTCCTTTCGAGACTCTTCACAGCTGAGGTGCGCAATGAATTCAAGCTTCTGGAAATCCGGCCATACACCCACATTGTTCGCAGCGTTCCTCTATTTCGACCTGAGTTTCATGGTCTGGTACCTGCTCGGTCCTTTGGCGGTGCAGATCGCCGCTGACCTGCAGCTGACGACACAGCAACGGGGGCTGGTGGTCGCCACGCCGATTCTGGCCGGGGCGGTGTTGCGCTTCGTGATGGGGATGCTGGCTGATCGCCTGTCGCCCAAAACCGCCGGCCTGATCGGCCAGGTCATCGTGATCTGCGCCCTGTTCGGCGCCTGGAAACTCGGGATCCACAGCTACGAGCAAGCCTTGCTGCTGGGCCTGTTCCTCGGCATGGCCGGCGCTTCGTTCGCCGTCGCCCTCCCCCTGGCCTCCCAGTGGTATCCGCCGCAGCATCAAGGCAAGGCCATGGGCATCGCCGGCGCGGGTAACTCGGGCACGGTCCTCGCGGCATTGATCGCCCCGGTGCTGGCGGCGGCGTTTGGCTGGAGCAACGTGTTCGGCTTTGCCCTGATTCCGTTGATCCTGACCCTGGTCGTCTTCGCCTGGCTGGCCCGCAATGCCCCCGAGCGGCCAAAAGCCAAATCCATGGCCGACTACTTCAAGGCCTTGGGTGATCGTGACAGCTGGTGGTTCATGTTTTTCTACAGCGTGACGTTCGGCGGTTTCATCGGCCTGGCCAGCGCCCTGCCCGGTTATTTCAACGACCAGTACGGCCTGAACCCGGTGACTGCCGGCTACTACACCGCTGCCTGCGTGTTCGGTGGCAGCCTGATGCGCCCCCTGGGTGGTGCACTGGCTGACCGGTTTGGCGGCATTCGGACCCTGTTGGCGATGTACACCGTCGCGGCGACCTGCATTGCCGTGGTCGGCTTCAACCTGCCGAGTTCCTACGCCGCCCTGGCACTTTTCGTCTGCACCATGCTCGGTCTGGGCGCAGGCAATGGCGCGGTATTCCAGTTGGTGCCCCAGCGTTTTCGCCGGGAAATCGGCGTGATGACCGGCCTGATCGGCATGGCCGGCGGTATCGGCGGGTTTGCCCTCGCGGCCGGCATGGGCGCGATCAAGCAAAGCACCGGCAGCTATCAACTGGCGCTGTGGTTGTTCGCCAGCCTCGGCGTCCTGGCCTGGTTCGGTCTGCACGGCGTGAAACGTCGCTGGAGAACCACCTGGGGTTCGGCCGCCGTGACGGCTGCGCGGGTCTGAGGCCTCGATGAGCCTGCAACTGAGTTTCGCCGAAGCCAGTGCCATCGGTCCCCGCGAGGAAAACCAGGATGCCCTGCGCCTGGTCACGCCGGCTCCGGCGCTGGCCGCGAGCAAGGGTTACCTGTTCGCGATTGCCGACGGTGTCAGCCAGTGCGTCGATGGCGGTCTGGCCGCCCGTTCGACGCTGCAGGCCCTGGCGCTGGATTACTACGCCACGCCGGAAACCTGGAGCGTCGCACAGGCGCTCGATCGTCTGTTGCTGGCGCAGAACCGCTGGTTGCAGGCCAATGGCGGCGGACAACCGCTGCTGACCACCCTCAGTGCGCTGGTCCTGCGTGGCCGGCGTTTTACCCTGGCCCATGTCGGCGATTGCCGGGTGTATCGCTGGCACGCCGACCAATTGCAGCGAATCAGTGAGGATCACGTCTGGGACCAGCCGGGCATGCAGCATGTGCTGAAACGGGCACTGGGGCTCGATCAACACCTGGTGCTGGATTTTCTCGACGGTGAGTTGCGCCCCGATGAAAGCTTCGTCCTGCTCAGCGACGGCGTCTGGGCCGTCCTGGGCGATACCGCCATTGCCGCGATCCTGCGGGACCAACCGGACTTGCACAGCGCTGCGCAAACCCTGGTCAATGCCGCGCACCTGGCGGGCAGCCAGGACAACGCCAGCGCCTTGCTGGTACGGGTCGATGCCTTGGGCGAAGCGAGCATTGGCGATGCATTGATGCACTTGCAGCAATGGCCACTGCCGCCCGCCCTGAAACCGGGTCAGGCGTTCGAGGGCTGGCAGGTCGAGGGGATCGTCGCACAGAGCCAGCAATCGCTGCTTTATCGCGTTCGCGACAGCCAGCAACAACCCTGGCTGCTGAAAACCCTGCCCGGGCGCCTGCACGACGATCACCAGGCCGGGCAAGCATTACTGTCGGAGGAATGGTTTCTCAAACGCGTGGCCGGTCGACACTTTCCTGAAGTCCATGCCGCCAGTCAGCGTCAGCATTTGTACTACGTGATGCGAGAATATTCGGGCGCTACCCTGGCCCAACGGCATGAGCAAAGCGGCCCCTTGCCGCTGCCCCAGTGGCAAGACATCGCCGAACGCTTGCTGCGAGCGGTCGGCCTGTTGCACCGGCGGCAGATCCTGCATCGCGATATCAAGCCGGAGAACCTGCTGCTGGGGGACGATGGCGAGTTGCGCCTGCTGGATTTCGGCCTGGCCTACTGCCCCGGTCTCTCGCAAGACCTGCCCTGGGCGCTGCCGGGTACACCCAGTTACATTGCACCCGAAGCCTTTCGCGGCGAAGTACCGACGCCACGGCAGGACTTGTACGCCGTCGGTGTGACCCTGTATTTCCTGCTCACCGGGCACTATCCCTATGGCGAAATCGAAGCGTTCCAACGCCCCAGGTTTGGCCTCCCGGTCAACGCCAGCCGCTACCGGCCCGACCTGCCGGACTGGATCGCCCATAGCCTGGAACGCGCCGTGGCGGCGGCCCCCGACCAGCGTTTCGAAACGGCGGAAGAATGGCTGCTGCTGATGGAACAGGGCGAACGCCGCAGCTTGAGCGTGCGTCCCAAGCCCTTGCTGGAACGCGAGCCACTGAAAGTCTGGCGGACATTGGCGCTGGTGTCCTTGCTGCTGAACCTGGTGCTGCTGGTGGTTGCGCTCCATTAGCGGGCAAAGCGCCTTGAATCGGTGCATTCCCTCAGGTATCCGCCCTTGTGAACGGGGAAAAAGCCAACAAACACGGGTTTTGAGCGACTTGGCATAACCGCTGCATTACCTCTTGCAACAGACATACAGCGCAGGCTTCAACGACGAAGGTTGCACTTCCCGAGAGAACGGGACCAGGACAAAGGCGTCCTCGCTAGGCAACTAGCGGGACGCCTTTTTTTGTTTGCGCAAAATTTGTCGAGCATGGCCTGAACCCTGATGAGGCAGGCCTGAGCTCCCCGGAGAACCTGATGAAAAAACTAAAACTGGTGATGATCGGCAACGGCATGGCCGGGGTCCGGACCCTGGAAGAGCTGCTCAAACTGAGCACTGAGCTGTACGACATCACGGTCTTCGGTGCTGAACCGCACACCAACTACAACCGCATCCTGTTGTCGCCGGTGCTGGCGGGCGAACAAACCTTCGAAGAGATCGTGCTCAACGACCTGGACTGGTACCTGGAAAACAACATCAAGCTGCTGCTCAACCGCAAGGTGGTGGAGATCGACCGGGTCAAGCGCCGGGTCATTGCCGAAGACGGCAGCGAAGCCGAATACGATCGCCTGCTGATCGCCACCGGCTCGACACCTTTCATCCTGCCCATTCCCGGCAATACCCTTGAAGGCGTGATCGGCTACCGCGACATCGCCGACACCCAGGCCATGATCGACACCGCGAAAACCCATCGGCACGCCGTGGTGATCGGTGGCGGCCTGCTCGGCCTGGAAGCCGCCAACGGCCTGATGCTGCGGGGCATGCACGTGACCGTGGTGCATATCGGCGAGTGGTTGCTGGAACGGCAACTGGACAAGACCAGCGGCCAGTTGCTGCAATCCGCGCTGGAATCTCGCGGCCTGCATTTTCGCCTGTGCGAGCAAACCCAGGCCTTGCACGACGCGGGCAACGGCCGGGTCGGTTCGGTGCAATTCAAGAACGGCGACATCATCCCCGCCGACCTGGTGGTGATGGCCGCCGGCATCCGCCCCAATACCGAACTGGCGGAGAAATCCGGCATTCCGTGCAGCCGCGGGATTCTGGTCAACGACACACTGCAAACCTACGACCCACGGATTTATGCCATCGGCGAGTGTGCCAGCCACCGCGGCATCGCCTATGGCTTGGTGGCGCCGCTGTTCGAACAGGCCAAGGTCTGCGCCAACCACCTCGCCCAACTCGGTTTTGCCACCTACAAGGGGTCGGTGACCTCGACCAAATTGAAGGTTACCGGCATCGACCTGTTCTCCGCCGGCGACTTCATGGGCGGTGAAGGCACCGAGACCATCACCCTCTCGGACCCGATCGGCGGGGTCTACAAAAAACTGGTGATCAAGGATGACGTGCTGGTCGGCGCCTGCCTGTACGGCGATACGGCAGACGGCGGCTGGTATTTCCGGCAGATCCGTGAGAATCACGCCATTGGCGAGATCCGCGATCATCTGATGTTTGGCGAAAACGCTTTAGGCGACGTAGGACATCAAGGCCAGGACAAAGCCATGAGCATGGCCGACACCGCCGAAGTCTGCGGCTGCAACGGCGTGTGCAAGGGCACCATCGTCAAGGCCATTCAGGAACACGGGCTGTTCAGTGTCGACGACGTCAAGAAACACACCAAGGCTGCCAGCTCCTGCGGCTCCTGCGCCGGGCTCGTCGAACAGATCCTGATCAATACCGTGGGCGGCGCGGCGGACGTCAAGCCGAAAAGCGAAAAGGCCATCTGCGGCTGCAGCGATCTCAATCACGGGCAAATCCGCCAGGCCATCCGCGAGCAGCACCTGCTGACCATCGCCGGCACCCTGAGCTACCTGAACTGGCGCACACCCAACGGCTGCGCCACCTGCCGCCCGGCGCTCAACTACTACCTGATTTCCACCTGGCCAGGGGAAGCCTGGGACGATCCACAATCGCGCCTGATCAACGAACGCGCCCACGCCAACATTCAGAAAGACGGCACCTATTCGGTAGTCCCGCGGATGTGGGGCGGTGTGACCAATCCTTCAGAGCTGCGGCGCATTGCCGACGTCGCCGACAAGTACAACGTGCCGATGGTCAAGGTCACCGGTGGCCAGCGCATCGACTTGCTGGGCATTCGCAAACAAGACCTGCCAGGGGTTTGGAAAGACCTGGACATGCCGTCCGGCCACGCCTACGGCAAATCCATCCGCACGGTGAAAACCTGCGTCGGCAGCGAGTTCTGCCGCTTTGGCACCCAGAACTCCACACAACTTGGCATTGAACTGGAACATGACCTGTTCAACATGTGGTCGCCGCACAAGGTGAAGCTGGCTGTCTCCGGTTGCCCGCGCAACTGTTCGGAAGCCGGTATCAAGGATGTGGGAATTATCGGTGTGGACTCCGGCTGGGAGATGTACATCGGTGGCAACGGCGGGATCAAGACCGAGGTCGCGGAGTTCTTCGTCAAGCTCAAGACCGCCGAAGAAGTGCGCGAATACAACGGTGCATTCCTGCAGCTCTATCGCGAAGAAGCTTTCTACCTCGAACGCACCGTGCACTACCTGCAACGGGTCGGCATGGAACACATCAAGAAAGCCGTGCTGGAAGATCCGGAGCGGCGCAAGGCGCTCAATGATCGCCTGCAATTCTCCCTGTCGTTCGAACAGGACCCGTGGAAGGAGCGCCTGGAACAGCCCCAGCTGAAAAAAGAATTCGACGTCATCCCCGTGAAAAACCTGGAGGTGCTGGCATGAACTGGCTGGATATCTGCGCACTGGAAGAGATCAATGCCCTGGGCTCGCGGATCATCGCCGGGCCAAAGGGAGACATCGCGATTTTTCGTACCAGCGACGACGAAGTGTTCGCCCTTGACGACCGCTGCCCGCATAAGGGCGGCCCGTTGTCCCAAGGCCTGGTCTACGGCAAGCGGGTGGCCTGCCCGTTGCACAACTGGCAAATCGACCTGGAAAGCGGCGAAGCCCTGGCCCCGGACATCGGCTGTGCCCACCACCATCTCGCCCGGGTGGAAAATGGCCGGGTGATGCTGGCCCTGCGGGATGCAGGCTGATGGACCGCCAGATCACTGCATCCACCTGCTGTTACTGCGGGGTCGGCTGCGGCGTGCTGATCGAGCACGACGGTTCACGCATCCTCGGCGTCAGCGGCGACCCGGCGCACCCGGCCAATTTCGGCAAACTGTGCAGCAAGGGCTCGACCCTGCACCTGACCGGCGACTTGACGGCGCGGGCGCTGTACCCCGAACTGCGCCTCGGTAAAGGCCTGGCCCGTCACCGCACCGATTGGGATACCGCCCTCGATCATGCCACCAGTGTATTTGCCGCAACCATTGCCGAGCATGGCCCGGACAGCGTGGCGTTCTACATTTCCGGGCAACTGTTGACCGAGGACTACTACGCCTTCAACAAGCTGGCACGTGCCCTGGTAGGCACCAACAACATCGACAGCAATTCGCGCCTGTGCATGTCCTCGGCAGTCGTCGGCTACAAGCGCAGCCTGGGTGCCGACGCCCCGCCCTGCAGCTACGAAGACCTGGAGCTGAGCGATTGCGTGATGATCGTCGGCAGCAACATGGCCTACGCCCACCCGGTGCTGTTTCGCCGGCTGGAAGCCGCCAAATCCCGCCGGCCACAGATGAAGGTCATCGTCATTGACCCGCGTCGCACAGACACCTGCGATCTGGCTGACCTGCACCTGGCGATCTTGCCGGGCACCGATGTCGCCCTGTTCCATGGGATTTTGCATCTGCTGTTGTGGGAAGACTGGATCGATCGTGACTTCATCCGCGACCACACCGAAGGCCTGGCCGAGCTGAAAAGCCTGGTGCGTGACTACACGCCGCAAATGGTTTCGCAGCTCTGCGGAATCAGTCTCGGGCAATTGCAGCAGTGTGCCGAGTGGATCGGCACGTCACCGAGCTTTCTGTCGCTGTGGTGCATGGGGCTTAACCAGTCCACCGCCGGCAGCGCGAAAAACAGTGCACTGATCAACCTGCACCTGGCCACCGGGCAGATCGGTCGTCCCGGCGCCGGACCTTTCTCCCTCACCGGTCAGCCAAATGCCATGGGCGGAAGGGAAACCGGCAGCTTGTCCAACCTGCTGCCCGGCCACCGTGACGCCGCCAATCCGCAACACCGTGAGCAAGTGGCGTCCTACTGGGGCGTCGAGAAACTGCCGGAAAATCCCGGGCTCACCGCAATCGAACTGTTCGAGCAAGTGCGCAATGGCAAGATCAAGGCGTTGTGGATCGCCTGTACCAACCCCGCGCAATCCATGCCGGACCAGACGGCCGTGCGCGCAGCGCTGCAAGCCTGCCCGTTCGTGGTGTTGCAGGAAGCCTTCAGCACCACTGAAACCGCGAAGTTCGCCGACCTTTTGCTGCCCGCCGCCAGCTGGGGGGAAAAGGAAGGTTGCGTGACCAACTCCGAGCGGCGCATTTCCCACGTACGCCAGGCAATTGTCGCACCGGGTGAGGCGCGGCCGGACTGGGCAATCACCGTAGATTTCGCACAACGCCTGGAAAAACATCTGCGCCCCGGCCAAACCAGCCTGTTTGAATTTAATAATCCCGCTCAGGTCTTTGACGAATACAAACAACTGACTCAAGGTCGCGACCTGGATCTGTCCGGTATCAGCCATGCACTGATCGATCGTCTCGGCCCACAGCAGTGGCCCTTCCCTGCGGGTGCCGTTGAAGGCACGGCCCGGCTGTACGTCGACGGGGTATTCGCCACTGCCAATGGGCGCGCACAGTTCGTGGCCGATCCCTACCGCGCCGCCAAAGAGCAACGGGATGCACGCTTCCCGCTGACCCTGATCACCGGCCGCCTGCGCGATCAATGGCACGGCATGAGCCGCACCGGCACCGCCGCGCAGTTGTTCGGCCATGTCAACGAAGCGGAGTTGAGCCTGCACCCGGACGAACTGCGTCGCCATCGCCTGCAGCCGGGGGATCTGGTCAGCCTGAAAAGTCGGCGTGGCGCAGTCATCGTCGCAGTTGCCAGCGATGACAGCGTGCGTCCGGGCCAGGCCTTTTTACCGATGCATTGGGGCGACCGTTTTCTCAAGGGCGGGGTGAACAGCCTCACCCTGCCCGCATTCGATCCTTTGTCGAAACAGCCCGAACTTAAACACAGCGGCGTTCGCCTGGATCCGGTGGATCTGCCCTGGAAACTGTTCGCACTGATCGAGGGTGATGTTCAACGGCATTTTGAGACGCTACGGCCGCTTTGTGAGGCGTTTTCCTACGTCAGCCTCAGCCTGGTTGGTCGTGAGCGCCCGGCCCTGCTTATAAGGGCGGCCAATACTTCAGCGCCTGCGGCAGAGCTGCTAAGCGAAATCGATAAAAACCTGGCACTCGATGATGGCCCGGTGCTGGCTTACGACGATCCTCGGCGGGCCATTGGCAAGCGCGTGCGAATCGAAAATGGCCGGATCACTGCCATTCGACTGGCCGGGGAAACCCTTGCCCAGCACTGGTTGCAGGGGTTGTGGCTCGAAGGTCGCGCGGACCAGCAACTGCGGCGCTGGCTGCTTGCGCCGCTGAGCGCACCACCGGGCAACCTCGACGCGCCCGTCAACGCGAACAAGATCCTGTGCAATTGCAAGAACGTCGGCCAGAACGCGATCTGCGCCGGCATCAGCCGTGGCCTGGACTTGCAGGGACTCAAGCAAGAACTGGGTTGCGGCACGCAATGCGGGTCCTGCGTTCCGGAAATCAAACGCCTGCTGGCTGCCACGGCGCAGCCAGTCACCGTCTTCTCGTGAGGAAAACACTATGAGTGCAAAAGTCTGGCTGGTAGGTGCGGGCCCGGGTGATCCGGAGTTGCTCACATTGAAAGCGGTACGCGCCTTGCGCGAGGCAGATGTGGTGCTGATCGATGACCTGGTCAATGTCGCGGTACTCGAGCATTGCCCCGGGGCGCGGATCATCCCGGTGGGCAAGCGCGGCGGCTGCCGCTCCACCCCGCAAGCGTTCATCCATCGCCTGATGCTTCGTTATGCCCGGCAGGGTAAATGCGTGGCACGGCTCAAGGGCGGCGATCCATGCATTTTCGGTCGCGGTGGAGAAGAAGCGCAGTGGTTGCGTGAGCGTGGGGTCGAAGCCGAGTTGGTCAACGGCATCACTGCCGGGCTGGCGGGGGCAACGCAATGCGATATTCCGCTGACTTTGCGCGGTGTCGCCCGTGGTGTCACGCTGGTCACCGCACACACCCAGGACGACAGCCAATTGAACTGGCAGGCACTGGCCCAAGGCGGAACGACGTTGGTGATTTACATGGGAGTGGCCAAGCTCGGTGAAATCCGGGAACAGCTATTGGCCGGCGGCATGGCGACGGATACGCCCGTGGCCATGATTGAAAACGCCTCCTTGCCCCATCAACGGGAATGTCGGAGCACTCTCACAGACATGGATGAAGCTGCCTACAGATTCCAACTGAAAAGCCCTGCCATAATGGTGATCGGTGCAGTGGCAGCCAGTGCAACTCAATCCCTGTGGCAGCATGATTTGCCTGTGATGACGGCAGATCAGTCAGCGTAGTTTCACCCGTTTCACCAAATCGCAGACAAAGAAAAGCCCGGCCTGAGCCGGGCTTTTCAGAGCTGCGAGCTAATTACTTAGCTTGAGCTTCAACCTGCGCTTCTACGCGACGGTTAACAGCGCGACCAGCTTCAGTTTTGTTGTCAGCAACTGGGCGGGATTCGCCGTAGCCAACGGACTGAACGCGGGACGACTCAACACCGTACTGGTTGGTCAGAACTTGCTTAACGGCGTTTGCACGACGCTCGGACAGTTTCTGGTTGTAAGCGTCAGGACCGACGGAGTCAGTGTGACCTTCAACAGTAGTGGTGGTGGATGGGTACTGCTTCATGAAGTCAGCCAGGTTCTTGATGTCGCCGTAGCTGTTTGGCTTGACTACCGACTTGTCGAAGTCGAACTTCACGTCCAGCTCTACACGAACGACTTCAGCAACAGCTGGGCAGCCATCAGCGTCAACAGTTACGTTGGCCGGGGTGTCCGGGCACTTGTCAACGTTGTCGCAAACGCCGTCGTTGTCGCTGTCGGAGCAAACTTCTGGAGCTGGAGCTGCAGCGACAGGCTTGTTGCCGCCACCGAAGTTAACACCCAGACCTACGGACGGGATGTAGTCCCAACGGCCGTTGTCCAGCTTGTAGTCAGCTTCTACGCCAGCACGAGCGTAGACGTTTTCCAGGAAGTAGTACTTCAGGCCAGCGCCAGCAGTCAGGAAAGTCGACTGGTCACGACCGGTGTGGCCGTCAGCGGCTACGTTGGTCATGCTGCCGTGCTTAACACCACCTTGAACGTAAGGACGCAGAGCGTCGCCAGCGTTGTTGAAGTGGTACTGAGCGTTCAGACCAAACTGGTCGCCTTCGATTTTCTGATTGCCAGTACCGTTGTTCGAACGGGTGTAGTCGTCGTTGTTGTAGGTAAAGTTCAACGATACGTCGTCGGTCAAGAAGTAACCGATGGAGGCGCCAGGAGTGTAGCCGTCTTCAACGTTGTTAACGCTGTCGTTGTACTTCTTCCCGTAGTTGAGCTCGCCTTCAACTGCGCCTTGGCCTTGTGCCAATGCGCCGAACGAAGTAGCGGCAATAAGAGTACCAATGGCCAAGCCCAAGGTGTTTTTCAGTTTCATCCGTTAAATCCCCATCTGGTGATTGTGAAGCAGTCCCGCAAACCGGGGGACAACTCGGCGGCAAGTCTAACAGAACTTGCCTACGCGTAAGAGATATTTGCGCTGAACTAAGTTTCAGCAATGCCTGCAAATTTCTCACGCAATTTATCTAGAGCGCGTTTGTACCGCATTTTTGTTGCACTCAAACCCATATGCATGATGTCTGCGATCTCCTGAAACTCCAGCTCTGCGACAAATCGTAGCACCAGAATTTCACGGTCAATCGGGTTCACATACACCAGCCAGCGATCAAGTCCACCTTTTTCCTCAGGTTTCGGCGTCTTTTCTTCGGACGCTTCCTCGAGGGGGTCAAGACTCAATGCGTCCATCAAGCGACGCTTTCGCCGTTCCTTTCGATACTGTGTGATGCACTCGTTGTACGTGATGCTATATAGCCATGTCTTGAACTTCGATTTACCTTCGAAGTTCTTCAGGCCATACAGCACCTTCAACATGACCTCCTGACAGACATCGTCTGCGTCGCGATCGTTCCCAAGATATCGTGCACACACGTTAAATAATGTTCGCTGGTAACGCCGCATCAGTTCTTCATAGGCACGTGTTACGTGAAACAGCTCGGTATGCGAGCGCGCGACCAACTCCTCATCAGAGAGCTCGCGGGGGTCGTAGCGCATGGATAACGATTGGGCTTTATTCAAAACAAGTCGGGCCGACAGTCAGGTCAATGTCCGCCGCAGCCAGCGTGAGCAGGCATTTTGCGGCGGCATACATTAGCAGGGTTTGCCGGGTTAGCGGCTACTCACATGCTGCTCAAGGAGGATCCGATTGGAAAGAGAGACTAGCTCACCCTCATCGGTCAGCAATGTGGTTTTAACCGTGCCGATCTCTTCGATCTGGCCTTCGACCTCGCCAACACGCACTTGTTGCCCAACCTGGTACAGCTCACGCACGTAGATTCCCGCAAGAATCTGGCCGGCAATTTCCCGGCTTCCCAACCCCATGGCCAGCGCTACCGCCAGACCAACGGTTATCAACACAATCACAATCACATGGTTCAGCAGGTCAGTCTTGACCTCCAACTGGCTGATCGCAACCGAAATACTGATTATGATCACCAGGCCCTGGGCAATCCGCCCAAGCCCTGAAGCATAGTCCAGACCCACGCCTTCTGCCGCTCCACGCACCAGACCGTTGGCCAGTTGCGCCAGCAAGACACCTACCAGCAACACCAGCGCCGCGCCAAACACCTTCGGCAAATACAACGCAAGCATGTCCAGCGTAGCTGAAACTCGCTCAAGGCCAAGGGATTCTGCGGCAGAAACCAGAAAAATAAGCAGAACGAACCAATAGACGATCTTGCCGATCAGGGTCGAAATAGGAACTTGCAACCCTGCGCGGGACAGCAACTTGGTCAGGCCGGTGCCACCCATCAAGCGATCAAGGCCCAATTTGGCGAGCAATTTCGACAGCAGGGTGTCGAGCAGCTTGGCCACGACGAAACCCAACAGCAGCACGACCAGTGCGCCGAACAGGTTCGGAATGAAGTTCGCAACCTTGGTCCACAACGCAGTCATTGCAGTGACGAGGCTCTGAGTCCAGAGATCAAGTTCCATATTCAATCAGCCTTATCAGCAGTGCGGGCAGCAGGTTTACGAAGACGGGATACCGGCGCGACATGGGCCGATCCGTTATTGAGGGCGATCATCAGTGCGGGCAACCAGCGCCCCAGCAGACTGAACAAATCACCGGCGCCGACCTGGCGGTTGGCGGTTTTCAGCACACGCCCCAGGCACGCATCGTCGTCCCGGGTAGACGGTGAGGCGTTGAGCATGTCGCGCAAAGACTGTTCAAACGGATCGTGCATACGCACCTCTCGTGATGTCTGTGGGAGACGCGGTCAGAGTTGGTCTGGTCACATGGCTTCCCTCAGACCCAGCGCAAACGTCGGAACAACCACCACTGCCCCAGTGCCACCGAGACCATCATCAGGCAGGCGATCAGAAAGCCGTAGGGGCTGGCAGAGAAAGGAATTCCACCGACATTGATCCCCAACAGCCCGGTCAGAAAACTCATCGGCAAAAAGATCCCGGTGATGATCCCGAAGCGGTACATCGTGCGGTTCATACGCACGTTCAAGCGACGGTCCTCAGCCTCCAGGACCAGCCCCACCCGCTCCCGGGTCAATTCCAGCTCTTCAAGATAACGAGTCAGGCTGTTGTTCAATTCGTTCCAGTAATCGCCATCGTCCTCGACGAACCAGGGCAACTTGATCCGCGTCAGTTGACCGAAAATATCCCGCTGCGGAGCAAGAAAGCGCTTCAACGCAGCCGCCCGGCGACGAATCTGCAAAACCGATCCGTGCTCAGGAGTATACCGTTCGTCGGCATCCAGCTTTTCTTCTTCCTCATCGACCACTTCCGAGAGACAGCTGACCAGATCCTGCACCTTGTTGGTGAGGTACTGCGCCATGCAAAGGATGAGTTCGGAGGCAGTTTTCGGCCCCTTGCCCTCGGACAGTTGCACCAACAACTCGTCAGTGGCACGCAACGGACGCAAACGCAGGGAAATGACACGCTGGGCAGAGCCGAAGATCCGCACCGACACCATGTCTTCCGGCTCAGCACCGGGGTTCAGATTGACCCCGCGCAAAAATAGCAGCAGTTCGCTGTCGGAAAGCTGTAAAAGTCGCGGACGAGTGTTTTCTTCGAGTAACAGGTCACAGCTGAATTCGCTCAGACCGCTGGATTTGCGTAACCAGGTCCGGGTTTGCGGATGACTGCGATCCCAGTGCAGCCACAGGCTTTCATGGGCCTGCAGCTGCAAGTCATCGAGTTCAGTCCGGGCAATCGAACGCGCGCCGCCTTTACCGTCCAGCACCAGGGCATGCACCAGCCCCCATTGCGCGTTTTCTTCCTCGAACATCCGCACTCCTTTGGTCGACCAGCGCTTTATTCAGGCATTTGCAGCGGGCTGGGCGAGATGATCACGCCGTTGTTGTCCGCATAGATGTAATGGCCCGGGTGAAAAGTCACGCCGGCGAAGGTCACGGCAACGTTGAGATCGCCGAGCCCGCGCCTGTCGGATTTCCTCGGGTGGCTGGCGAGGGCCTGAACGCCCAGATCGGTCTGTGCGATGATATCGACGTCACGGATGCAACCGTAGATCACCAGCCCTTCCCAACCGTTTTTCGCGGCTTTCTCGGCCAGCATGTCACCCAGCAACGCATGACGCAGGGAACCGCCACCGTCTACCACCAGCACTTTGCCATTCCCCTTGAGCTCGACTTGCTCCTTGACCCGCGAGTTGTCTTCGAAGCACTTGATGGTCACGATTTCGCCACCAAAGGAATCACGGCCGCCGAAATTGCTGAACATCGGTTCCAGCACCTGCACCAGTTCCGGATAGGCATCGCACAGGTCAGGCGTGAGGTAATGGATCATCGAGAAACTCCTGTGAAGAGGAAGACAGCACGAACATCGGTGATGGCTCAGTCACGCATTGTGACCGGAACAGCTCAATGCGTCATATCTTAGCCGCAAGCCGACCGGAGCGAAATGCCCTTGTTAGAGCGTCAGGCTCAGATTGCCGCGGCCAACTCCTGTTGCGCGCCTGGCAAAGGTGTCTGCTGATCAGCCAACCAGCGCGTCACCAAAGGCCAGACTTCAGCCTGGGCTGCCTTGCTGACGAGCATTTCCACGTGACCGAAATTGTCGCCGAAGCCCTGCTCGCGCCCCAGGTTGATGAATTGCTTGTGCTCGGAGCCGAACTGCTCGAACAATTTGCGACACGCCCACGCCGGGTCCTGATGATCGCCCGCGGCACTGACCGCCAGCACGGGCAACTTGACCTCGGCCAGGCCTGCCCACCAGTCCTTGTCGGCATCACCGAAGCGCCCGAACAGGCCAAACCAGCGCATGCTTTCCAGGGCCAGGCCGATAGGCTCGTCCTCCGGACCGCGCTTGAGTCTTGAGCCGGACAACTGGGCAAAGCGCTTGAGAATGAAGCGACCACTCCACTCCACCGGCGGAATCTTCAATGGCCAGTAAGTGCGGCTGACTTGTGTACCGAAAAACGCCGCCGAAGCCACGACCGGCTCACCGATGTACTCGCCACCCAGCGCTGCGGCCAGTGTAGTACCGCCCAGCGAGTGACCGATCCAGTGCGGCACCTGCCCGTTCTGTTCGCGCACGAACGCGCCAATGGCCGGCAGGTCATAGCGCGCGTAGTCGGCGACACGGTTCTTGCGGTAGTCGTGGTTACGCTGGGACAGGCCGTGACCGCGCATTTCCGGAATCCAGACGTCGAACCCCAGGCGAGCCAGGTAAGCGCCCAATCCCAGGCCCTTGGGAGAGAACCAGAACCGGCGATTGGAAAAGCTGCCATGCAGCAGGATCACCGGCACGCCACGGGAGGATGACTCATCGGCCATGCCAAGGCGTGTCACAGCCAGTTCGACAGTGAAGTCGGGGCTGTTACCGGGTTTCAATCGATAGACATCTTCGCTCAGATCACCGCGCCGTTCGGCGCTGATCAGGGCGACAGGAAATAGGTTGCTGCTGCTTTGCATAATCTCTTGCACAAAAAAGGGCGGCATCCAGATGGAGCCCGCCCTGCTTGAATCTCAAAGGCAGCGTTCACCGACCACACTGCCAATCATTGCAGGAGCGAGCCTGCTCGCGATGGTCGCCAACGATAACGCGTTCATGCTGAAAAAACGCGCTGTTCTGCAGTCCATCGCGAGCAGGTCAGATCGCCGCACCGTCGCTCCTACAGGATCAAGCCTGCGCCTGACCCTCTGCCAGGAAGAACCAGGTTTCCAGTACGGAGTCCGGGTTCAACGATACGCTTTCAATGCCCTGCTCCATCAGCCACTTGGCCAGGTCCGGGTGGTCCGAAGGACCCTGACCGCAGATGCCGATGTATTTGCCGGCCTTGTTGCACGCGGCAATGGCATTGGCCAACAGCTTCTTCACCGCCGGATTACGCTCGTCGAACAGGTGGGCGATGATGCCGGAGTCACGGTCCAGGCCCAGGGTTAGCTGGGTCAGGTCGTTGGAACCGATGGAGAAACCGTCGAAGAACTCTAGGAACTCTTCAGCCAGGATGGCGTTGGACGGCAGTTCGCACATCATGATCACACGCAGGCCGTTCTGGCCACGGGCCAGACCGTTTTCCGCCAGCAGATCGACCACCTGGCTCGCTTCACCCAGGGTACGGACGAACGGCACCATGATTTCGACGTTGGTCAGGCCCATCTCGTTGCGCACACGCTTGAGAGCGCGGCATTCGAGTTCGAAGCAGTCGCGGAACGATTCGCTGATGTAACGCGAGGCGCCGCGGAAGCCCAGCATCGGGTTCTCTTCTTCCGGCTCGTACAGCTTGCCGCCGATCAGGTTGGCGTATTCGTTGGACTTGAAGTCCGACAGGCGCACGATGACCTTTTTCGGCCAGAACGCAGCCGCCAGGGTGCTGATGCCTTCAACCAGTTTCTCGACATAGAAGCCGACCGGATCGTCGTAACCGGCGATGCGCTTGTCGACGCTGTCCTTGATGTCCTGCGGCAGGCCGTCGTAGTTCAGCAATGCCTTGGGGTGCACGCCGATCATGCGGTTGATGATGAACTCCAGGCGGGCCAGGCCCACACCGGCGTTCGGCAGCTGCGCGAAGTCGAAGGCGCGGTCCGGGTTGCCGACGTTCATCATGATCTTGAACGGCAGCTCCGGCATGGCGTCCACGGAGTTCTTCTTGATGTCGAAGCCCAGTTCGCCTTCGAAGATGAAACCGGTGTCGCCTTCAGCGCAGGAAACGGTCACGCCCTGGCCGTCTTTCAACAGCTGGGTGGCGTTGCCGCAACCCACTACCGCAGGAATACCCAGCTCACGGGCGATGATCGCCGCGTGGCAGGTACGGCCACCACGGTTGGTGACGATCGCGCTGGCGCGCTTCATGACCGGTTCCCAATCCGGGTCGGTCATGTCGGAAACCAGTACGTCGCCTGGCTGGACCTTGTCCATCTCGGACACGTCCTTGATGATGCGGACCTTGCCGGCGCCGATGCGCTGGCCAATGGCACGGCCTTCCACCAGCACGGTACCCGTCTCTTTCAACAGGTAGCGTTCCATGACGTTGGCCTGGGTGCGGCTCTTCACGGTTTCCGGACGGGCCTGCACGATGTACAGCTTGCCGTCGTCACCGTCCTTGGCCCACTCGATGTCCATCGGGCACTTGTAGTGCTTCTCGATGATCATCGCCTGCTTGGCCAACTCGCTGACTTCGGCGTCGGTCAGGCAGAAACGTGCGCGTTCAGCCTTGTCCACGTCGACGGTCTTGACCGAACGACCGGCCTTGGCCTCGTCGCCGTAGATCATCTTGATGGCCTTGCTGCCCAGGTTGCGACGCAGGATGGCCGGACGACCGGCAGCCAGCGTACCCTTGTGGACGTAGAACTCATCCGGGTTCACCGCGCCTTGTACGACGGTTTCACCCAGGCCGTAGGCGCCGGTGATGAACACCACGTCACGGAAGCCCGATTCGGTATCGAGGGTGAACATCACGCCGGCGGTGCCGGTTTCGGAGCGGACCATGCGCTGCACGCCAGCGGACAGGGCCACCAGCTTGTGGTCGAAGCCCTGATGCACGCGATAGGAAATGGCACGGTCGTTAAACAGCGAGGCGAACACCTCTTTGGCGGCGCGAATGACGTTTTCGACACCACGGATGTTCAGGAAGGTTTCCTGCTGGCCGGCAAAGGATGCGTCCGGCAAGTCTTCGGCGGTGGCGGAAGAACGCACGGCCACGGCCATCTCAGGGTTGCCGGCGGACAGCGTGGCGAACGCGGTACGGATTTCGGCATTCAATTTTTCAGGGAACTCGGCTTCCATGATCCATTTGCGGATCTGGGCACCGGTCTTGGCCAGGGCATTCACGTCATCGACGTCCAGGGCATCGAGCGCATCGTGAATCTGCTGATTCAGGCCGCTCAGTTCCAGGAAATCACGATAAGCCTGAGCGGTTGTGGCGAAGCCGCCGGGCACCGATACACCGGCACCTGCAAGGTTGCTGATCATCTCGCCCAGGGATGCGTTCTTGCCCCCCACATGCTCTACATCATGGACGCCGAGCTTATCGAGGGAAACTACGTACTCTACCAAGGTGATCTCTCCACTAACTGTGTTGGAAAAGCTCAGAAACCGGCTGCTTAAGTGAGCATTTGCCGGTTATATGGCCTGGACCTGGAAAATAAGTGAGAATGCGGGCCAATGGCGGCCGGCAAATCGCGCCTATCATATCCAAGATTCGTCACTAGCTTAAGGCCCAAGGTGCAAATGAAACGATCTGCTTTCTTTATCTCCGATGGTACCGGCATTACCGCCGAAACCCTGGGTCAAAGCCTTCTGGCGCAGTTCGAAAACATTACCTTCAGCAAAGTCACGCGGCCGTACATCGACAACGTGGACAAAGCGCGGGCCATGGTACAACAAATCAACAAAGCCGCCGAAACCGACGGCTTCCGTCCGATTATCTTCGACACCATCGTCAATCAGGACATTCGTGAGATTCTCGCAACCTCGAATGGTTTCATGATCGACATTTTCTCGACGTTCCTGGCGCCGCTTGAACAGGAACTGACCGAGCATTCTTCCTACACCGTGGGCAAGTCCCACTCCATCGGCGCCAACACCAATTACATGGAGCGTATCGAGGCCGTTAACTTCGCCCTCGACAACGACGACGGCGCCCGCACGCACTATTACGATAAGGCCGACCTGATACTAGTGGGCGTGTCGCGATGCGGTAAGACGCCGACGTGCCTGTACATGGCGATGCAGTTCGGCATCCGCGCAGCCAACTACCCGCTGACCGAAGACGACATGGAACGCCTGCAACTGCCTTCCGCCCTGCGCGCCCACCAGCACAAGCTGTTCGGCCTGACCATCGACCCCGACCGCCTCACCGCGATCCGCAACGAGCGCAAGCCCAACAGCCGCTATTCGAGCTACGCCCAGTGCGAGTTCGAAGTGCGTGAGGTCGAGAACCTGTTCCGCCGCGCAAACATCCCGCACATCAACTCCACGCATTTTTCGGTGGAAGAAATCTCCGCGAAAATACTTGTGGAGAAAGGCGTCGAGCGGCGGTTCAAGTAGCTCTCCGGCGCCTGATCTACTGCTTTCGCGAGCAAGCCCGCTCCCACATTGGATTTCTGTCATACACAAATTTTGTGTTCACAGCAGATCCCCTGTGGGAGCGGGCTTGCTCGCGAAGAACGATAACGCGGTCTCCTAGATCACAAACAAATCCACAAACCGGTTCACCGCTGTCGCTTCAAGCCTCTGCTGATCCTTGCACAGCGCGAAAATCTCCTCGCTGCGCTGCCCCGCGAATCGTGTCAGCAAGTTCGCCCTGAATTTCTCCTCCAGCAACGGAATACCTTCAGCCCGACGCCGACGATGCCCAATCGGGTATTCCACGACGACGTTTTCCGTGCTCGAACCATCCTTGAAAAACACCTGCACCGCGTTGGCAATGGAGCGTTTATCGGGCTCCAGATACTCACGGGTGAACCGCGATTCCTCAACAATCACCATTTTGTCGCGCAGCACATCGATGATCGGATGCGCCTTGTGAAAATCATCCTCGTAGTACTCGGCAACCAGATTGCCGAAAGCCAGCGGTACAGCAGTCATGTACTGGATGCAGTGATCGCGATCAGCAGCATTGGCCAGTGGGCCGACCTTGGAAATGATGCGAATCGCTGACTCGTGAGTGGTGATGACGATCCTGTCGATTTCATGCAGGCGATTGCGCACCTGCGGGTGCAGGATCACCGCCGCCTCACAGGCCGTTTGTGCATGGAACTCGGCCGGAAAACTGATCTTGAACAACACGTTTTCCATCACATAACTGCCGTACGGTCGCGAGAAACTGAACGCACGTTTGTCTTCAGGCTTGAGCGCCAGATCATTGTTGTTGTGGCTGAACAATACGTCGTAAAACCCCCACTGCCTGGCACTCAACACACCGGGTATACCCATTTCGCCGCGCATCGCCATGTCCGCCAAACGCACGCCACGACTGGACGCATCCCCCGCCGCCCAGGATTTACGCGAACCGGCATTCGGTGCATGCCGATACGTGCGCAATGCCTGACCGTCAGCAAAGGCGTGAGACAACGCCGACAACAACTGCTCGCGATTGGCCCCCATCAGCTTGGCGGTGACTGCGGCCGAGGCCACTTTCACCAGAATGACGTGATCGAGGCCGACACGGTTGAACGAGTTTTCCAGGGCAATCACGCCTTGAATCTCGTGGGCCATGATCATCGCTTCAAGCACTGTACGCATGGTCAGCGGTGCTACGCCATTCGCCAGGTGCTTTTGTGATAAATGGTCGGCTACCGCGAGAATACCGCCGAGGTTGTCCGACGGATGCCCCCACTCCGCCGCGAGCCATGTGTCGTTGTAGTCGAGCCAGCGCACGATGCAGCCGATGTCCCACGCCGCCTTCACCGGATCGAGTCGATAACTGGTCCCCGGCACCCGGGCGCCAAACGGCACGACAGTGCCTTCTACCACTGGCCCCAAATGCTTGGTGCACTCGGGAAAACGCAGGGCCAGCAGACCGCAACCCAAGGTATCGATCAGGCAGTTGCGCGCGGTATCCAGCGCCTCAATTGACTCGATCCTGTAGTTGAGGACGTAATCGGCAATGTCCTGCAGGACCTTGTCGTAGTCGGGGCGGTTGTTCAGGTCGACGTTGGCACTCATGTTCGATTCACTCTATGAAGTGGGTCGTTGATGGGACCTCGGCTCAGGAATCTCGGTGTATCACTGCTTTCTTGTTTTGAAATCAGATCAACTGTAGGAGCTGCCGAAGGCTGCGATCTTTTGACTTTGTTTTTTAGAATCAAGATCAAAAGATCGCAGCCTTCGGCAGCTCCTACAGGGTTTGTGTTGGTTAGAAAGAATCACCCGGTACACGAACGTACCCTTCCATCAACACCCGCGCACTGCGGCTCATGATCGCCTTGTTCACGGTCCATTCGCCATTGACCTGGCTGGCCTCTGCGCCGACGCGCAAAGTGCCGGACGGATGGCCGAAGCGCACCGCGTTGCGTTCGATACCGCCTGCCGCGAGGTTAACCAGCGTGCCGGTGATCGCTGCCGCCGTGCCGATTGCCACCGCCGCAGTCCCCATCATCGCGTGGTGCAACTTGCCCATCGACAGCGCACGCACCAGCAGGTCGACATCACCCGCCGCAATGGCTTTGCCACTGGACGATACGTAATCCGCCGGCTTGGCGACGAAGGCCACCTTCGGCGTGTGCTGCCGCTTGGCCGCTTCGTCGACGTTCGAGATCAGGCCCATGCGCAGCGCGCCGTAAGCGCGGATGGTTTCGAACATCAGCAGGGCTTTCGGATCGCCGTTGATGGCGCCTTGCAGCTCAGTGCCTTTGTAGCCGATGTCTTCGGCATTAACGAAAATCGTCGGGATGCCGGCGTTGATCAGGGTCGCCTTGAAGGTGCCGACGCCAGGTACTTCGAGGTCATCCACGAGGTTGCCGGTCGGGAACATCGAACCGCCACCGCCCTCTTCATCCGCTGCCGGATCGAGGAATTCAACCTGTACTTCGGCGGCCGGAAAGGTTACGCCGTCGAGTTCGAAGTCACCGGTTTCCTGCACTTCACCGTTGGTGATCGGCACGTGGGCGATGATGGTCTTGCTGATGTTGGCCTGCCACACGCGAACCACGGCCACGCCGTTGTGCGGGATGCGGCTGGCATCGACCAGACCGTTGCTGACGGCGAACGAACCGACTGCCGCGGTCAGGTTGCCGCAGTTGCCACTCCAGTCCACGAAAGGCTTGTCGATGGAAACCTGGCCGAACAGGTAATCGACGTCGTGATCAGCCTGGGTGCTTTTCGACAGGATCACGGTTTTGCTGGTGCTGGAGGTCGCGCCGCCCATGCCGTCGATTTGCTTGTCGTACGGATCGGGGCTGCCGATCACGCGCAGCAACAAGGCATCGCGGGCCGGGCCTGGAACCTGGGCCGCTTCAGGCAAATCCTTGAGACTGAAAAACACGCCTTTGCTGGTGCCGCCGCGCATGTAGGTGGCGGGAATTTTGATCTGCGGTGCGTGAACCATGGTGCTCGTTACTCCTAATCCAGAAACAGACATGGGACTCAAAGTCCCATGTCTGTGCAGCGTTTTAGACGGCAACCGCCGATTCTTCGAGGAAGTCCTGGGCGAAGCGTTGCAACACGCCGCCGGCCTCGTAGATCGACACTTCTTCAGCGGTGTCGAGGCGGCAGGTCACCGGCACATCGACGCGCTCGCCGTTCTTGCGATGGATCACCAGCGCCAGCTCGGCACGCGGGGTGCGCTCACCGATGACGTCGTAGGTTTCGCTGCCATCAATCGCCAGGGTATGGCGGTTGGTGCCTGGTTTGAACTCCAGCGGCAACACGCCCATGCCCACCAGGTTGGTGCGGTGAATGCGCTCGAAGCCTTCGGCGGCAATCGCTTCGACACCGGCCAGACGCACGCCTTTTGCTGCCCAGTCGCGGGACGAACCCTGACCGTAGTCGGCACCGGCAATGATGATCAGCGGCTGCTTGCGATCCATGTAGGTCTCGATGGCTTCCCACATGCGCATCACTTTGCCTTCCGGCTCGACGCGGGCCAGCGAACCTTGCTTGACCTTGCCGTCTTCCTGAACCATTTCGTTGAACAGTTTCGGGTTGGCGAA
Organism: Pseudomonas monachiensis; assembly: GCF_047345015.1. Taxonomy (NCBI): domain Bacteria; kingdom Pseudomonadati; phylum Pseudomonadota; class Gammaproteobacteria; order Pseudomonadales; family Pseudomonadaceae; genus Pseudomonas; species Pseudomonas monachiensis. Next base: position 1,819,796 of record NZ_CP178857.1, on the reverse strand, counting down.
GGTCGCACGCTGCGCGGTCAGGTGGTCACCACGGTGAGTCGCGTAAGAGTTGAAGTCCTCTTCCGGCAGGCCCATTTTCGCCAGGTATTCGCCGGCGGCGCTGTCGAGCATGATGGCGTTGGATGGCGACAGGTGATCGGTGGTGATGTTGTCCGGCAGTACCGCCAGCGGGCGCATGCCCTTGAGCGGACGAGCGCCGGCCAGCGCGCCTTCCCAGTACGGCGGACGGCGGATGTAGGTGCTCATTTCACGCCAGTCGTACAGCGGCGCGACTTTCGGGCCGGTGTCTTCGTGGATGGCGAACATCGGGATGTAGACCTGGCGGAACTGCTCAGGTTTGACCGAGGCCTTCACCACCGAGTCGATTTCTTCGTCGCTCGGCCAGATGTCTTTCAGGCGAATTTCCTTGCCGTCGACCACGCCCAGCACGTCTTTTTCGATGTCGAAACGGATGGTGCCGGCGATGGCGTAAGCGACCACCAGTGGCGGCGAAGCGAGGAACGCTTGCTTGGCGTACGGATGAATCCGGCCGTCGAAGTTACGGTTGCCGGACAACACGGCAGTGGCGTACAGGTCGCGGTCGATGATCTCTTGCTGGATCACCGGGTCCAGTGCGCCGGACATGCCGTTGCAGGTGGTGCAGGCAAAGGCCACGACGCCGAAGCCGAGCTTGTCCAGCTCATCGGTCAGGCCGGCTTCGTCGAGGTACAGCGCGACGGTTTTCGAACCCGGTGCCAGGGACGATTTGACCCATGGTTTGCGGGTCAGGCCGAGCTTGTTGGCGTTGCGCGCCAGCAGGCCGGCGGCGATCACGTTGCGCGGGTTGCTGGTGTTGGTGCAGCTGGTGATGGCGGCGATGATCACCGCGCCATCCGGCATCTGGCCAGGCACGTCTTCCCATTGGCCGGAGATGCCTTTGGCCGCCAGATCCGAAACCGCGACACGGGCGTGCGGGTTGCTTGGGCCAGCCATGTTGCGCACCACCGAGGACAGGTCGAAGGTCAGGCCGCGCTCGTATTGCGCGCCCTTCAGGCTGTCGGCCCACAGGCCTGCGGTCTTGGCGTAGTTCTCGACCAACTGCACCTGCTCGTCTTCACGGCCGGTGAGCTTGAGGTAGTCGATGGTCTGCTGGTCGATGTAGAACATCGCCGCGGTGGCGCCGTATTCCGGAGCCATGTTGGAGATGGTCGCGCGGTCGCCAAGGGTCAACCTTGACGCGCCTTCGCCGAAGAATTCCAGCCATGCGCCAACCACTTTTTGCTTGCGCAGGAATTCGGTCAACGCCAGCACCATGTCGGTGGCGGTGATGCCCGGTTGCAGCTTGCCGGTCAGCTCGACGCCAACGCTTTCTGGCAGACGCATCCACGAGGCGCGGCCGAGCATCACGCTTTCGGCTTCCAGGCCACCGACACCAATGGCGATCACGCCCAGCGCATCGACGTGCGGGGTGTGGCTGTCGGTGCCGACGCAGGTGTCAGGGAACGCCACGCCGTCGCGCACCTGGATCACCGGAGACATTTTCTCCAGGTTGATCTGGTGCATGATGCCGTTGCCTGGCGGGATCACGTCGACGTTCTTGAACGCCTTCTTGGTCCAGTTGATGAAGTGGAACCGGTCTTCGTTTCGACGGTCTTCGATGGCGCGGTTCTTCTCGAACGCTTCCGGATCGAAGCCACCGCGCTCGACGGCCAGGGAGTGGTCGACGATCAGTTGGGTCGGCACCACCGGGTTGACTTGCGCAGGATCGCCGCCTTGCAGGGCGATGGCGTCACGCAGGCCGGCAAGGTCGACCAAAGCGGTCTGGCCGAGAATGTCGTGGCACACCACGCGGGCCGGGAACCACGGGAAGTCGAGGTCGCGCTTGCGCTCGATGAATTGCTTCAGGGATTCGGTGAGCGTGGCCGGGTCGCAGCGACGCACAAGGTTTTCCGCCAGCACACGGGAGGTGTACGGCAGGGTGTCGTAGGCGCCAGGCTGGATCGCCTCGACTGCCGCGCGGACGTCGAAGTAATCCAGGTGGCTGCCGGGCAGCGATTTGCGAAATTCAGTGTTCATCGTCAGGACTCGGTCACGGTAGTTACAAAAGGTGGGGCCTGGCACCAGACTTGAAGTTCACACCATCCACTGTGGGAGCGAGCTTGCTCGCGATAGCGATGTAACTGCCGACATTGATGTTGAATGTCAGCCCGTCATCGCGAGCAAGCTCGCTCCCACAGGGATCTGCGTTGATTTCAGATCCCGGTGCCGACCTCCACCATTCAGCGTTGTTCGATTGGTACGAACTTGCGCTGTTCAACGCCGGTGTACTCGGCGCTTGGACGGATGATGCGGTTGTTGGCACGTTGTTCGTACACGTGGGCGGCCCAGCCGGTCAGGCGCGAGCAGACGAAGATCGGTGTGAACAACTTGGTCGGGATGCCCATGAAGTGGTACGCCGAGGCATGGTAGAAGTCGGCGTTCGGGAACAGTTTCTTCTGCTCCCACATGGTCTTGTCGATGGCCTCGGACACCGGGAACAACACCTTGTCGCCCACTTCGTCAGCGAGTTTTTTCGACCAGCCCTTGATCACTTCGTTGCGCGGATCGTTGTCCTTATAGATCGCGTGGCCGAAGCCCATGATCTTGTCCTTGCGCTCGAGCATGCCGAGGGTGCCCTTGATCGCGTCTTCCGGCGACGAGAAGCGCTCGATCATTTCCATCGCCGCTTCGTTGGCGCCGCCGTGCAGCGGACCGCGCAGCGAGCCGATGGCTGCGGTGATGCAAGAGTAAAGATCGGACAGGGTCGATGCGCAAACACGCGCGGTGAAGGTCGACGCGTTGAATTCGTGCTCTGCGTAGAGGATCAGTGAAACGTTCATCACCTTGACGTGCAGTTCACTCGGCTTCTTGCCGTGCAGCAGGTGCAGGAAGTGGCCGCCGATGGACTGCTCGTCGCTCACGCAATCGATGCGCTTGCCTTCGTGGCTGAAGCGATACCAGTAGGTCATGATCGCCGGGAACGCGGCCAGCAGGCGGTCGGTCTTGTCGTGCTGCTCGGAGAAGTTGTTCTCCGGCTCCAGGTTACCCAGGAACGAGCAGCCAGTGCGCATCACGTCCATCGGGTGGGCGTCGGCGGGGATGCGCTCCAGCACTTCCTTGAGCGCCTGCGGCAGGTCACGCAGCTTGCTCAGCTTGGTGATGTAGGCATTCAGTTGTGCCTTGCTCGGCAGTTCGCCGTACAGCAGCAGGTAGGCCACTTCTTCGAACTGTGCGTCAGCCGCCAGTTCACGAACGTCATAACCACGATAGGTCAGACCGGCACCCGACTGGCCCACGGTGGACAGTGCGGTTTGCCCGGCAACCTGGCCACGGAGCCCGGCGCCACTGAGTACTTTTGCTTCGGCCATTTCTGCCTCCAGTTTCTTGAATTTATTAGGGAGTTATTCGACTTACTTCTTCGCGGCGAACAACGCATCGAGCTTCTGCTCGAAGGTGTGGTAGTCGATGCGATCGTAAAGCTCCATGCGGGTCTGCATGGTGTCGATGACATTCGCCTGCGTGCCATCGCGGCGCAGCGCGGTGTAGACGTTTTCCGCGGCCTTGTTCATGGCGCGGAAGGCCGACAGCGGGTACAGCACCAGCGACACGTCGACAGCGGCGAGTTGCTCGGTGGTGTACAGCGGCGTCGCGCCGAATTCGGTGATGTTGGCCAGGATTGGCGCTTTCACGCGGCTGGCGAACAGCTTGTACATGTCCAGTTCGGTGATGGCTTCCGGGAAAATCATGTCGGCGCCGGCTTCGATGCAGGCAGCGGCGCGATCCAGGGCAGATTCCAGGCCTTCCACCGCCAGGGCGTCGGTACGGGCCATGATCACGAAGCTGTCGTCGGTACGGGCATCGACCGCCGCCTTGATGCGATCGACCATTTCCTGCTGGGTCACGATCTCTTTATTAGGACGGTGGCCGCAACGCTTGGCGCCGACCTGGTCCTCGATATGAATCGCCGCCGCGCCGAACTTGATCATCGACTTCACGGTACGGGCCACGTTGAAGGCCGAGGAACCGAAACCGGTGTCCACGTCCACCAACAAAGGCAGGTCGCAGACGTCGGTGATGCGGCGCACGTCGGTCAGTACGTCATCCAGGCCGGTGATGCCCAGGTCCGGCAGGCCGAGGGAGCCGGCAGCCACCCCGCCACCCGACAGGTAGATCGCCTTGAAACCGGCGCGCTTGGCCAGCAGCGCGTGGTTGGCGTTGATCGCGCCGACCACTTGCAATGGATGCTCGCTGGCGACCGCATCGCGGAAACGCTGGCCTGGAGTGCTCTTGTTCAAACTCATGACTCACCTCGTTTGGCTGTCGGGTTGGCGCCGTCCTGGTAATGACGGGCGATGTTGCGTTTGGAGGCGCCGATGTGACGGCGCATCAACAACTCGGCCAGTTCACCGTCACGGTCGGCGATGGCATCGAGAATTCGGTGGTGCTCGGCGAACGCCTGGTGTGGGCGATTGGGCGTGCTGGAAAACTTCATGCGGTACATACGCACCAGTTGATACAGCTCGCCGCAGAGCATTTGCGTCAGGGTGCGGTTACCGCTGCCCTGGATAATCCGGTAGTGGAAGTCGAAATCGCCTTCCTGCTGGTAGTAGCCTCTCCCGGCCTGAAACGCCTCATCGCGCTCGTGGGTTTCCAGGACCCGACGCAGTTCGTCGATTTCTTCGAGACTCATGCGCTCGGCGGCCAGGCGGCAGGCCATGCCTTCCAGGGATTCGCGGATTTCGTATAGCTCAATCAGTTCGGCGTGGTTGAGCGACACCACCCGTGCGCCGACATGCGGCACGCGAACCAGCAGGCGCTGGCCTTCCAGACGGTGGATGGCCTCGCGCAACGGGCCACGGCTGATGCCGTAGGTACGCGCCAGTTCCGGTTCGGAAATTTTGCTGCCCGGCGCGATATCGCCTTTGACGATAGCCGCCTGAATGCGTCGGAAGACGTTCTCGGAAAGCGTCTCCGTATCGTCTTGCGTAGAAACCGGGGGATCGAGTTGATCCAGCATATTGTCGACACCTTGAAAGCCAATGCCGTAAAAACTAACGAATACAGGCGAATCAGTCAAAGGATAAATAGATATTGTCGACAATCTTCTGATAACCGGTTGCACCACAACGAAGCAACCCGTCTATTTATAGCCACCGGCCAGCGCTGGCGCCACCAAACCACCGTGCTAGAATGCCGCCCGCATTTGTTTGTCACATCTGCACTGCCTGTCATAAAACCCTGCCAGGCATACGAGGGAGCTTGCGCAGCGATGCCAGGGCCTTGAATCAAGTCGGACCGCTGCGCACCAGGATTTATGAGACTCAAGCCCTTCCCAAGCTTCCTTTATTTACTTTGCCTGCCCGGCTTCGCAATGGCCGGGGAAAAGACCGTGTATGGCCTCAATGAGTACGCATCGCTCAATGGCATCGACCTGGAAGTGGCGGCCAAACTCGACACCGGGGCGAAAACCGCTTCCCTGAGCGCCCGGGACATCAAACGTTTCAAACGCAATGGCGAATCATGGGTGCGCTTTTACCTGGCCATCGACGCCGCCCATTCGCACCCGATCGAACGCCCGCTGGCCCGTGTCAGCAAGATCAAGCGCCGGGCCGGCGACTACGACCCGGAGGAAGGCAAGAAGTACACCGCCCGCCCGGTGATCGAACTGGATATCTGCATGGGCTCGGCCCTGCGCAGCATCGAAGTGAACCTGACCGACCGCAGCGCTTTCCAATACCCGCTACTGATTGGCTCCGAAGCGCTCAAGCGCTTCGATGCACTGGTCGACCCCAGCCTTAAATATGCTGCCGGCAAACCTGCCTGCACCACCGACGCTCATACCGCCGAGTAATTCAAATGCGCTCTCTTACCCTTCACCTGAAACTGCTGATCGCCATCCTGGTGGTGCTGGGCATTTCAGTTACGGCCTATCAGATCTTCGTGCTGGGCATCCCGGTGACCGAAGACGCCACCGACGACCTGTGGAACATCGACGCCAAGGTCGAGTTCGTCGCCAGCGCCAAGGACCCGGTCAAGATCCAGATGTTCGTGCCTCCGCTGAGCCGCGACTTCGTGAGCCTCAACGAGAGCTTCATCTCCAACAACTACGGCGTGGCGGTGAACCGGGTCGATGGCAACCGCAAGGTCACCTGGTCGGCACGCCGGGCCAAAGGCAACCAGACGCTGTATTACCGCCTGGTGCTGACCAAGCGTTATTCCGGTGAAAAAGCCAAGATCAAAGGTCCGACCTTTCGCGACAGCATGACCATCGAAGGCCCGGAAAAAATCGCCGCCGAAGCCCTGCTCGCACCGATTCGCCAGCACTCGGCCGACGTCGAAACCTTCGTCGGCGAAGCCATCAAGCGCGTCAACAACCCCAACGACGACAACGTGAAACTGCTGCTGGCCGGTGATCCCTCCGCGGCGCACAAGGCAAAAATCGTCGAGTTGCTGCTGTCCATCGCCCACGTGCCAATCGAGAAGGTCCACACCATCCGCCTGGTGGCCGACCAGCCGCAAATGCCGGAACTATGGCTGCGCAGCTTCAACGGCACCGACTGGCTGTACTTCAACCCGGAAACCGGTGAACAGGGCCTGCCGACCGACCGCCTGCTGTGGTGGAGCGGCGACGAAAACCTGATCACCGTCGATGGCGGCAAGAAAGCCAACGTGACCTTCAGCCTGAACAACAGCGAAATGAACGCCATTCGCCTGGCCAAGCTGACCGACGAAAACACCGACGCCAACTTCCTCGAGTACTCGCTGTACGGCCTGCCGCTGCAAACCCAGCAGACCTTCATGATCATGGTGATGATCCCGATCGGCGTGCTGGTGATCCTGATCCTGCGCAACCTGATCGGCATCCAGACCCTGGGCACCTTCACCCCGGTGCTGATAGCCCTGGCCTTCCGCGAAACCCAGCTCGGCTTCGGTATCATGCTGTTTACCATCATCACGGCGCTGGGCCTGTCGCTGCGCTCCTACCTCGAACACCTGAAACTGCAAATGCTGCCCAGGTTGTCGGTGGTGCTGACGTTCGTGGTGGTGCTGATTGCGGCCATCAGCCTGTTCAGCCATAAACTCGGCCTGGAACGCGGCTTGTCGGTGGCGCTGTTCCCGATGGTGATCCTGACCATGACCATCGAACGCCTGTCGATCACCTGGGAAGAACGCGGCGGTGGCCATGCCATGAAAGTGGCGATCGGCACCCTGTTCGCCGCATCCCTGGCGCACCTGATCATGACCGTGCCGGAACTGGTGTACTTCGTGTTCACTTTCCCGGCGATCCTGCTGATCCTGGTGGGCTTCATGCTGGCCATGGGTCGTTATCGCGGTTATCGCCTGACTGAACTGGTGCGTTTCAAGGCCTTCCTGAAAAAGGCTGACGCCTGATGTTCGGCCTCTGGAAGACCTGGAAGGCCCTGGAAGCCCGGGGCATCATGGGGATCAATCGGCGCAACGCAGACTACGTGCTCAAGTACAACAAGCGCAGCCTGTACCCGATCGTCGATGACAAGATCATCACCAAGGAACGCGCCATCGCCGCCGGCATTCATGTGCCGGAACTCTATGGGGTGATTTCCACCGAGAAGGAAATCGACAATCTCGAAGAGATCATCGGCGCACGCAGTGACTTCGTGATCAAGCCGGCCCAGGGCGCTGGCGGTGATGGCATCCTGGTGATCGCCGACCGCTTTGAAGGACGTTATCGCACGGTGTCCGGCCGGATCATCAGCCATGAGGAAATCGAGCACCAGGTTTCCAGCATCCTGACCGGCCTGTACTCCCTGGGCGGTCACCGCGACCGGGCGCTGATCGAATACCGGGTGATTCCGGACCAGATCTTCAAGAGCATCAGCTATGAAGGCGTGCCGGACATCCGCATCATTGTGTTGATGGGCTACCCGGTGATGGCCATGTTGCGCCTGCCGACGCGCCAGTCCAACGGCAAGGCGAACCTGCACCAGGGCGCCATCGGTGTCGGCGTGGACCTGGCCACCGGCCTGACCCTGCGCGGCACCTGGCTGAACAACATCATCAACAAACACCCGGACACCACGAACGCAGTAGATGGCGTGCAACTGCCCTACTGGGACGGTTTCATGAAACTCGCCGCTGGCTGCCATGAGTTGTGCGGCCTGGGCTACATCGGTGTCGACATGGTCCTGGACCAGGAAAAAGGCCCGCTGATTCTGGAGCTCAACGCCCGGCCGGGGCTGAATATCCAGATTGCCAATGACTGCGGCCTGACGCTGCGTACGCATGCGGTCGAGGCGCGGCTGGAAGACCTGAAGGCCCGTGGCGTGACCGAAACGGTCGAAGAACGCGTGGCGTTTGTGCAGGAGATGTTTGGGCATATTCCCGCGGTCGAAGGCTGATCCCTGTGGCGAGGGAGCAAGCTCCCTCGCCACAGAGTTACATTTCGGCCGTTACCAATATGCCTCTTTCCGACATCCCTCTAGGACCAAATCCTACAGAGGTCTACAATCGCCACCCCGCCTCGATGGCTGACTTCCCCCGCCCATGTTGACCTGCTCCGTACACCCGCTGCCCTATCGCGCCAACCCCGCCGAATATTTCGCGGCGATTCGCCATGCCCCTGGCGCCGTCCTGCTCGACAGTGGCCGCCCCAGCGCCGACCGCGGTCGCTATGACCTGCTCAGCGCCTGGCCACTGGAACAACTGACGGTATCGCCCGACGAAAGTGGCGACGCTTTCCTGCAACGCCTGCGCGATAACCTGACACGCCTGGGCGAAGCCACTCTGCCAGCACCTTACGAGTTGCCGTTTGCCGGTGGATTGATCGGCTACCTGAGTTACGACTTCGGCCGACATCTGGAGCGCCTGCCGAGCCAGGCCCTTGACGACCTGCAACTGCCTGACGCGCGTTTCGGTTTGTACAGCTGGGCATTGATCAGCGATCACCTGTCGCTGACCAGTCAATTGGTGTTCCACCCGACCCTGCCCGACAGCGAGTGTCAGCGCCTGATCGAGCTGTTCAGCCAGCCTGCACCGCAAGAGGTCGCGCCCTTCAAACTGCTCACCCCGATGACTGCCGACTTGAGCGCCGATGAGTATCAACAGGCCATCGAGCGCATCCAGCAGTACATTCAGGCCGGCGACTGTTACCAGGTCAATTTCGCCCAACGGTTTCGCGCACCCTGCCAGGGTGATTCGTGGGCCGCTTACTGCGCGCTGCGCGCTGCTTGCCCGACGCCGTTTTCCGGCTTCCAGAGCTTGCCTGATGGCAATGCCGTACTCAGCCTGTCGCCGGAGCGCTTCGTCAAAATCAGCCAGGGCCACGTGGAAACCCGCCCGATCAAGGGCACTCGCCCGCGGGGCCTGACGCCCGGGCAAGATGCCGCGAACGCCGCCGAATTGCTGGCCAGCCCCAAGGACCGCGCGGAAAACCTGATGATTGTCGATCTGCTGCGCAATGACCTCGGTCGCACCTGCCGCACCGGCTCGGTACGGGTGCCGGAACTGTTCAGCCTGGAAAGCTATCCGAACGTGCATCACCTGGTGAGCAGCGTCACCGGTGAACTGGCGGATGAGCGCGACGCTCTGGACCTGATCGCCGGCAGCTTCCCAGGCGGCTCGATTACCGGCGCGCCAAAGATTCGCGCCATGCAGATCATCGACGAACTGGAGCCGACCCGGCGCGGACTGTATTGCGGTTCGTTGTTGTATCTCGATGTACGCGGCGAGATGGACAGCTCCATCGCCATCCGCAGTTTGCTGGTCAAGGACGGGCAGGTGTGTTGCTGGGGCGGTGGCGGGATTGTCGCGGACTCGGAGTGGCAGGCTGAGTATCAGGAGTCGATCACCAAGGTGAAGGTGTTGCTCGAAACTCTGCAGAACCTCTGAAACCCTACCCCTGTAGGAGCTGTCGAGTGAAACGAGGCTGCGATCTTTCGATTTTTTAAGATCAAGATCAAAAGATCGCAGCCTGCGGCAGCTCCTACAAGCGATTCGAAGCCTTGATGAACTCCTGCTTCAGCGCTTCGAACGTATGCACCGCCGGGAACTGCGGGAACTGTGCAATCACGTTGTCCGGCGCATGGAACAGAATCCCGGCATCGGCCTCGCCCAGCATGGTGGTGTCGTTGTAGGAATCCCCCGCCGCGATAACCCGGTAGTAGAGGCTCTTGAAGGCCAGGACCGACTGACGCTTGGGATCTTTTTGACGCAGTTGATAGTCAGTGACTCGCCCGGTGTCGTCAGTAATCAGGCGATGGCAGAGCAAGGTCGGGAAGCCCAGTTGGCGCATCAGCGGCTGGGAGAACTCATAGAAGGTGTCCGACAGGATCACCACCTGGAAGCGCTCGCGCAGCCAGTCGACGAACTCGATGGCGCCGTCCAGCGGCTTGAGCGTGGCGATCACTTCCTGGATGTCGGAGAGCTTCAGACCGTGCTCGTCGAGAATCCGCAGGCGCTGCTTCATCAGCACGTCGTAGTCGGGAATGTCCCGGGTGGTGGCCCTGAGGGATTCGATCCCGGTTTTTTCGGCGAAGGCGATCCAGATTTCCGGAACCAGCACACCTTCAAGATCCAGACAGGCAATTTCCACAAGACACTCCCATTTGTATTGATTATTGAGTCGAGCGAGCAAAAAGATTGCCGAACTCTAGCGACTCGGGCCTGCCTGCGCAACGCAGAGGATGCCCCGGCCCGCGCAGCTTTTTGTTACCATCGACCCCATATAGAGCGCCCAGCGCCACCGACCTGTAGGAAGCCGCCCTGATGAGCCCAACGTTCGACGTCGTGGAACTCGCCACGACCTATGCCAACAAGTCCGCCCAGGACATTCTGAAACTCGCATTTGCCGAGTTTGGCGATGACCTGTGGATATCTTTCAGCGGCGCCGAGGATGTGGTGCTGGTGGACATGGCCTGGAAGCTGAACAAGAACGTCAAGGTGTTCAGCCTCGACACCGGCCGCCTGCACCCCGAGACCTACCGCTTCATCGATCAGGTGCGCGAGCACTACAAGATCGACATCGAACTGGTGTCGCCGGACTACACGAAACTTGAACCCTTCGTGAAGGAGAAAGGCCTGTTCAGTTTCTACAAGGATGGCCATGGTGAATGCTGCGGCATCCGCAAGATCGAACCGCTGCGCCGCAAGCTGTCCAGCGTGACGGCCTGGGCCACCGGCCAGCGTCGGGATCAGAGCCCCGGTACTCGCAGCGCCGTCGCGGTGATGGAAATCGACACCGCGTTCTCCACACCGGAACGCACCCTGTACAAGTTCAACCCGCTGGCACAAATGACCAGCGAAGAGATCTGGGGCTACATCCGCATGCTGGAACTGCCGTACAACAGCCTGCACGAACGCGGTTTCATCAGCATCGGCTGCGAACCCTGCACCCGCCCGGTACTGCCGAACCAGCATGAGCGCGAAGGCCGCTGGTGGTGGGAAGAAGCGACGCAGAAGGAATGCGGGCTGCATGCGGGGAATATCATCAGCAAGTCAAAAGCCTGATCCCAAGCCTTGTGAAATCCCCCTCTGTTGGAGCCTGCTCGCGATGGCCGCTCCCCGGTTTCAAGACTGGCTCAAACAGCACTAAACCTCTGCCCCAACCCCCGCTCGGCAAACTGCTCAATGACGAACTCGACAAACGCCCGGGTCTTGCCGGGCAGCAGTTTGTGTTCGGCGTAATAGATGGAGGTGTAGCCGTCGTCGATGTACCAGTCCGGCAACACCCGCTGCAACCTGCCCGACTCCAGATAGCCCGCGGCAAACGGCATGCTCACCAGCGCAATGCCCAGACCCTGCGCGGCCGTGGCGCAGGCGGCCTCGGAATCGCTCATGGTCATCCGCGCCTTGAGCGTCAACGGACTGTGTTGCTGATTGCGATGGGTCAACTGCCAGGAGCGCACCCGACCGGTTTGCGGCGAACGAATCAGAATCCCGTCATGGTGCTTGAGGTCATCTGGCTCGCTGATCGCCGCATGTGACTCCAGGTAGTCCTGCGTAGCCACCAACACCCGATGCGCCGGACTCAGTCGGCGTGCAACAACGCCCTGGGGTAATTCGAAGCCACCGCCGATTGCCGCGTCGAAACCCTGCCCGATCAGATCGACCTGGCGATTGTCGAAGTGCCAGTCCGGGTTGATCGCCGGGAATCGTCGCAGAAACTCGCCGAGCATCGGCACAATGTACAGGCAGCCGAATACCGTCCCCATGCTGACTTTCAGGGTGCCCGCCGGCTGCCCTCCGGCGCTGGCGAGATTGGCCACGGCATTCTGGATCGTGTGCAGGCTGCCGCTGACTTCACCAAGAAACAACTGACCGGCTTCCGTCAGGGTCAGGCTGCGAGTACTGCGCTGGAACAATCTGACACCCAGGCGCGCCTCGAGTTTGGCAACGCTCTTGCCCACCGCCGCCGGTGTCAGGCTCAAGCGACGCGCCGCTTCAGCAAAGCTGCCGACCTCGGCACTGCGCACAAAGCATTCGATACTGCTGAAGGTTTCCATAGGCGCCACTATAAACTTTTGGTTTATACAGACTATCGCAATTATGGTCTACACAGCAGGTAATCCTGAATCGATACTAGGCTCCATCAACCGGGACATCTCGCCTCGGGATTTGGAGATCGACATGACTACTCAGAACCTCAGCGGCAAAGTGGCATTGATTCAAGGTGGTTCCCGCGGTATCGGCGCCGCCATCGTCAAGCGCCTGGCCGCTGAAGGCGCGACCGTTGCCTTCACTTATGTCAGTTCCACGGCCAAGGCCGAAGAACTGCAAGACAGCATCACCACCAAGGGCGGCAAGGCCCTGGCCATCAAGGCCGACAGCGCCGACGCCGACGCCATCCGCGGTGCCGTGTCCGCCACGGTAGAAGCCTTCGGTCGCCTGGATATCCTGGTCAACAATGCCGGCGTACTGGCGGTAGCACCACTGGCCGAGTTCAAACTCGAAGACTTCGACCAGACCCTGGCCATCAACGTGCGCAGCGTGTTCATTGCCACCCAGGCCGCCGCCCGGCACATGACCGAGGGTGGTCGCATCATCAACATCGGCAGCACCAACGCCGACCGCATGCCCTTCGCCGGTGGCGGCCCGTACGCCATGAGCAAATCGGCACTGGTCGGCCTGACCAAAGGCCTGGCCCGTGATCTCGGCCCGCAAGGTATCACCATCAATAACGTCCAACCGGGCCCGGTCGACACCGACATGAACCCGGCCGAGGGTGACTTTGCGGAAAGCCTGATCCCGTTGATGGCCGTGGGCCGTTACGGCAAGGCCGAAGAGATTGCCAGCTTCGTCGCCTACCTCGTCAGCCCTGAAGCCGGTTACATCACCGGGGCCAGCCTGACCATCGACGGTGGTTTCGGCGCCTGAAGCGTTAAACGCAAACCCAATGTGGGAGCGGCGGTGCGGCGATCCGACTTGCTCGCGAAAGTGGTGAATCAGACGACATCAATATTGCCTGGCACACCGCCTTCGCGAGCAAGCCCGCTCCCACATTTGCCAGTGTCGACCCGTCTTTTTTTAGCTAGGCCCATTCAAGCGCCGGCAAACCAAATGCATCCGGCACAAACGCCTTCAGCGTACGAAGAATGCCATCGGCATGTGCGTACCTGGCGTCGGCCATTGCCGCATCCGGAATCGCAATCGCCGTCATCCCCGCCGCTTTCGCCGCAGTGACACCAAAGGGCGAATCCTCGAACACCAGGCAATCTTGCGGTGCAACACCCAGGCGCCGCGCCGCCGTCAGGAAAATATCCGGTGCCGGTTTGGCCGCGCCTACCTCGGGGTCATCGGCGGTGACAATGAAGTCGAACAAGGCGAACCAGTCGCGATGCAAGGTAGTTTTCTGGCCAAACGACTGGCTCGAGGAACTGGTGCCCACGGCAATGGGAATATTGTTGGCTTTCAAATGCCGTACCAGCTCCTGTGCGCCGGGCATTGCCTGTGCTGTAGGAAAACGCTCGCGCATCAGCGGCTCGCGGATCACCAGGAACTCTTGCGCCGTGATCGGCAAGTCCAGCGCTTGAACCACATAGCGCGCCAGATCGCCCGCACCCCGGCCAATGATGTTCTGTTTGATGCTCCAGTCGAACGTCCGGCCGTAACGCGCGGCAATGATGGACGTGACTTCGGTGTAGATGCCCTCTGTATCCAGCAACAGACCGTCCATATCGAAAATCACGGCCCTGATCGGGCCGAATGCTTTCAGTGGTGCATTCATCGCATCTGATCCGTTTTCTAAGGCATCCGGGGCAGCTCAGGTACGGCCGATGCCCTATGGATTAAAGGATTCAGCAGCATAGCGAGCGCCGCCGGTCCAGGGCAATGATCAAATCCCGTTCGACGCCCAATGGTCCTCCGCGATTAAGCGAATCGCCCTACAGCAAGCGCCACCTTTCCCGACTTCTTTCCTTGCCGATCCCCCGCAGAGTTTCGCGCTCCACACTCCGCCAAGCGAAAGACAGCAGATGTTCGATCCCCAAGAGGTATTGGCATGCCCCGCCAGCGGCTCCCTGACACTTGGCTCCGGCAGGCATGAACGCCACGAGGACGCCTCCAGACAGGCGAAAAACCCCAACGGCGACAGCGCCGACACCATCGAGCGCACTGCCACCCATAACGGCACAGTGTCGATGGTTACCGGCGAAGGACTGCTGCCCCTGACCGACGGCACCCTCGACGGGATCCTACCCTTCGATTTCACCCGCCTCTACCGCACCAGCGCCGTCGAAATCGACAACGGCCTCGGTTTTGGCTGGAGCAATTCGCTGTCCCAGCACCTGGAACTCCACGGCGAGCAAGTGCTGTGGATCGACCCCGAAAACCGTCGCACGCCGTTTCCACGACCAACGACGGAGCGCCCGGTGATCCACAACAGCCTGTCGCGGGCGACGATTTACCTCGGGGGGAAGCCGGACGAACTGATCCTCGCCCTGGCCGGCGACCGCGCGCGGTTCTACCACTTTCATGACGGCCGGCTCAGCGCGATCAGCGACGCCTACGGCAACCGCCTGACGGTGCAACGGGACCGCTGTGACCGGATCCAGCGCCTGGACAACGGCGCCGACCGCGCCTTATTGCTGCGTTACGACCTCAAGCACCTGGTGGCCGTCGACTACCAGGTGCTTCAGCGCGGCGACCCCGAGGTGAACACCTGGCGCACCGAACAGACCCTGGTCAGTTACCGCTACGACGCCCGCCAGCGCTTGATCGAGGCAACCAACGCCGCAGGTGAAAGCGAACGCTATGACTACGACGAGCGGCACGTCATCCTGCAACGGCAACTGGCCGGCGGTGCGAGCTTCTTCTGGGCGTGGGAACGCTCCGGCAAAGCAGTCCGCTGCATCCATCATTGGGCCTCGTTTATGCAGATGGAGGCGCGTTACGCCTGGGACGATCAAGGCGGCGTGACGGTGAACAACGCCGACGGCAGCGAAGAGATTTACGTTCATGACGATCGCGCACGGTTGGTGCGCCAGGTCGGGCCCGACGGCGCAGAGCTGCACAAGGCCTACGACGATCAGGGCCACCTGACCGCCGAGCAGGACGCCCTCGGTGCCGTCACCGAATACCAGTATGACGAAGTCGGCCGGTTGGTCGCGCAGCTTGCGCCCGATGAGACGCCCATGTCCTGTGACTATCGCCACGGTTTCCTGCGCACACTCACCCGTGGTCAGGCGACGTGGACCTGTCAGCGCAATGCCCGGGGTGACATCACTGCCGTCTCCAATCCCGACGGGCAGATCACTCGCTATATCTACGACCCGCAGGGGCGCTTGCTGACAATTCGATTCCCCGACCAGAGCGGTCACCGGTTTGTCTGGAACGCCTTGGGGCAACTGTTGGAGGAGATCTTGCCGGACGGTGCCCTGCGATCTTTTTCCTACGATATGCTGGGCCGGCGGATTACCCGGCAGGACGAACACGGTACCGTCACCGGCTATGAGTCAGACGCCGCGGGACGACTGATCAGGACCACGCTGCCCACCGGTGCCTGCCGAGCCTATCGCTACAACGCCTATGGCCAGGTCACCGCCGAAACCGACGAACTGGGACGGGTAACCCGTTACGAATACGCCGACGACCTGCACTTGGTCAGCCGTCGGATCAATCCCGACGGCAGCGCACTGAAGTACGGCTACGACCATGCGCAACTGTTGCTCACCGAGATCGAAAACGAGGTCGGCGACACCTATCGGCTGGACTACACGCCCGGCGGATTGATCCGACAGGAAACCGGCTTCGATGGCCGTCGTACCGCGTATGCGTATGACGGTAATGGCCGGTTGCTGGAAAAAACCGAGTTCGGCGACGACGGTTCGCAACTCGTCACACAGTACCAACGTGACAGCGCCGGGCGCTTATTGCTAAAGACCCTGCCCGACGGGATCAAGGTCGAGTACCACCACGACAACTGTGGGCGACTGGTTGGCGTCGATGACGGCCAGGACCATCCGCTGGCGTTCGAGTACGACCGCCAGGGCCGGCTGATCACCGAGCATCAGGGTTGGGGCACCCTGCATTACGGCTACGATGCCTGCGGCCGGCTCAAGCGGCTGCGCCTGCCGGACGACTGTGTCCTTGTCTACCACCACGCCAAGGGGGGCGTCCTCACTGCCATCGATCTCAATGGCACGCGCCTGACCAGCCACCGCTTTGTCCGCGGGCGCGAACAGCAACGCCAACAGGGTCTGCTGCTCAGCGATTACGCCTACGACGAGCAGGGCCGCTTGCAGGTCCATACGGTCAGCCAAAAGCAACGACCGCTGTACCACCGCGAGTATGCCTACAGCGCCAAGGGTAATCTGCTGCAGATTGCCGACAGCCGTCAGGGCCAACGCCACTATCAATACGATTCGCTCGACCGCCTGACCGGCGTACGCCACGCCCGCGACCAGTTCGCCGAGAATTTCACCCATGACCCGGCCGGCAACCTGCTGATCCACGGCCGTCCGGGCCCGTTCGTGCTCCAGGGCAACCGCCTGCACCGCCATTGCGACAGCCACTACGTCTACGACGCCTTCGGCAACCTGATCCGTGAACGCCGCGGTATGCCGCCCCAGGTCACCCAATACACCTACGACAGCCAGCACCGCCTGATTGGCGTCAACACCCCGGACGGTAAAAGTGTCAGCTACCGCTACGACGCCTTCGGTCGGCGCATCCGCAAAACCGTCGACGGCCAGACCACGCAACTCTTCTGGCAAGGCGACCAGCTCATCGCCGAAAGCGCTCCCTGGCACTACCGCAGCTACGTTTACGAACCCGGCAGCTTCCGCCCGCTGGCGCTGCTCGACGGCAAGGGCCGGGCAGACGTCCGCCCGTTCTACTACCAACTCGACCATCTCGGCACCCCGCAGGAACTGACCAGCTACGATGGCGCCATCGTCTGGTCGACGAAATACACCGCCCACGGCAAACTCCGCGAAGTGAGCGACGGCGAGCGACTCGAACAACCGCTACGGTTCCAGGGGCAATACTTCGACGCAGAGAGCGGCCTGCACTACAACCGCCATCGCTACTACCATCCCGACATCGGTCGCTATCTGACGCAGGATCCGGTCAAGCTGGCCGGTGGGTTGAACCCCTATCGGTACACCCGGAACCCGACGGGGTGGTTGGATCCACTGGGGCTGGGCGGGAATTGTCCGTGGGCGTACAAGCCAGGATGCTCGGCGCCGTATGAGGAAGGAGGGGTAAAAGTTGATGAGGGAGAGCCTGATGCGCCCTCTCCAGAACGATCAAATAAATACGTGCTTCACGGAGACTCACGGGAGCTCCGGGAAATGTTTTCAACCGGGTTTGAATCCCTCGGACCGACGCCTTAACGAAGCAATCGGCCCCGGGCTGGCTCACTGTCGCCTCGTAATGGCTGGCTCACCCGCGCCATCGTCCCGTTCTTCTGGGTCGGCCTCTATATCATCGTCATCATCGTCGCTCGGAACCTGCTCCACACCTGCATCATCATCGTCCGGCGGTCGTTGGTCGCGGCTCAAGGAGTCGGTAGGCGACGGCAGCGGATACTCCGGTGTTTCATCAACGTCGGGGACTTTTCGATCAGTCTTCATAGCTCACCTCTCGTGTGACCTGAAATGCAGGCCACGACTTGGCGAGGAACGGGCGACGGACGTGTTCGTTCAGCTGGACAACCGGTTAATCAGCCAGCACGGCTCGATCAATCTTCGTCTTCTTCCTCATCGTCAAACTCGATATTTCCCACATCGCCCAAATCATCAGCATCGTTAAGCGGCACCGTCGCATCATCCATCAGCGACCCCGGATCTTCATTGCCGGGATCGTTGATAGACGGCAGTCCGCTCGGGCCCTTTTCTTCCTTGCCTTCGCTTTTCGCAGTCATGGGATGCCTCGCTTAACTAGTGATGCTTTTTGTGGTGCTTGTTCGAGTGTTTATAACCGTTACCGGAATGGGAATGACCGCTGTCACTCCCCAGATCATTGCCGACCGCACCACCGGCTGCACCACCGAGGCCTGCGCCGATGGCCGATCCGGTCGAGCCGCCAAGACTGTTGCCGACCACCGATCCACCCGCCGCGCCCAAACCACCGCCTACCGCCGCTTCGGTGCGACTGCGTTTGGGCGCGGCAATCGCACTGCCGGCCGCTCCGCCGACACCTGCACCAATCGCTGCACCCGTACTGCCGCCCACCTGGCCACCGACAACGTTGCCCAACACCCCACCAAGACCACCGCCTACCGCGGCATCTCCATTACCTCCCGCCAGCGCCACCTGAGAGACCAGCAATCCAAAAACAATCGCAGGCACCATCAATAGCCGAGCATTCAGGCTTCCGTTTTTTTTGCCGTTGGTTTCCGGGTTCATGGCACGCCTCGCATTCTTCCAGGGTATGGAAGATTTGAGTTGCTGCTGCGAGAAACGTTCATAAAAGAAAAAGCCCGGCATCAAGCCGGGCTCTTTTCAAATCCGTATCAGGATCAGTGGCGCTTGTGACCATTGGCCAGGTTGCTGCCTACGCCGCCGCCCAATGCACCGCCCAGGCCTGCACCGATGGTGGCACCGGACTTGCCGCCAAGGCTATTGCCGATCACCGAACCACCGGCCGCGCCGACACCGCCACCGATGGCAGCGCTGGTGCGATGGCCTTTTTTGGCGGCAACTGCGCTGCCCGCCGCACCAGCGACACCCGCACCAATCGCAGCGCCAGTGCTGCCGCCCATCTTCTGGCCGACCACATTACCCAATGCGCCGCCCAAGCCGCCGCCCAGCGCGGCAGTGCCGTCACCAGCCATTGCACCTTGAGCAACCAGAAGCCCCAGAACCAGAGCGGGCAGTGTTAAACGCATGACATAAACCTCAAAAAATAGGGGTATACAAAAAGGGGGGCGAGATTGAATGCTTTTGCGCGGATAAAGTCCAGCACGCCGGTCCAACTTCGCGATTGGCGACGGTTGGACAGCGTTTACCGAAAAGGTTTTATCGCGGACAAAAAAAAGCCCGCTGGGGAAACGGGCCAGGTGTTGCTTTCTAACGGATGAGTCGAGATTAAGGAGGGCACTGTGAAAAGTTTGTGAAAAATCACCCCCTTCAAAAAAATGTCATAAAACTTTTCAGGCATGAAAAACCCCGCTCTTTGACGGGGTCTGCCTCACGCTCGATTACTTCCGGACCGGTGCTGTCACCTTGGGTAAAAATTTGCCCTTCAGTACCCGGCACGCCCTGGTCTTGATTTTGTCGATCTCAGTCTGGTCCTCGCCGAAACTGGCCACATACTGGGTCTGACCACACCGCACGGAGTTGTTGATCGGAAATTCTGCGCCATCGTCCTCGATATATGGATCAGCCATCTCTTCACCCCTTTCAAAACGCGCGATCGACACCGGCAAGCCCTTTGCCTGAAAGAATATCAATCGCCAAGGTGTTTCAGACTAGTCGGTCACTAACGGACCTGCCGTTCTGATTTTCCCGTGACCGACGAATGGCTTCTGACCTTTCACCGCAACTTGACCGCCGTCCCGGTCACAAACACCACGACCATCCCGCCCTTGCCGGCCGGCATGCTGATCTCGTAATCAAGCCCGACCACCGCGTCCGCCTGAAGCGCCTGCGCCCGTTCCTTGATCTCATCGGTGGCCTGAATGCGTGCTTCCTTCAACGCTCGCTCCAGTGTCTGGGAGCGCCCGCCGAAAAAGTCACGCATCCCGGCAAACACGTCACGGACAACGTTGATCCCTTGCACCGACTCGGCGCTGACAATGTCCAGGTAGGCGGTAATTTGCCGGCCTTCGATGGCGTGGGTCGTGGTGATGATCATTGATGCTCCTTCCTGTTCAGATATTCAGCCAACGCATCAAACGCCGGCAAGGTAACGGGATCGTTGGCCGAGTTGCTGGCCACCGGGTGGGATGCGTAGCGGACGATGACCCCTCTCGGCCTTCGGGTCGACATAGATGCGCTGTCCATGGAAACCACGCGCCATGAACGCCCCGCCCTCCTCTGAACTTTCAGTTGGATTTCGCCGGTACATCGCTGAAGTCATAGATGCCCTTAAAAAGATTCACGTGGATTCTGGAACAGGTATCCGGGTTTTTTCGGATGTAGACAACGTCATTTTCCACTGGCCCGCAGGTCGTGACCTTGGACGCGTCAGCGAGAACCGCATACCGGATTAAAGGATCAACTTGTGATGAAGCGAGCATGCCGGCTCCCATCAGGGTCCCGATGAAGAAGATCTTCAGCCCTGGAACGCGTTCTTCGGCAGACGCGCCAATCGGCACACCAAACAACGCCTTCATCTGCCAACAGACGAGCATGCAAATGCTGATCAACAGCAGTGAAATGGGTACAGATAAAATGACACCACCGATTGTCGAGGCGTACCTGATATTTTCGACTTCAATTCCAGTGGTAGCGTTGATGGTTTTCTCCGCTACGATTTTACAAATGTAAAAAACGATTGCTGTGTAGGCCAGGGAGCTTGGCCATTTCTTTGCAAAAGCACTGATATTCTTGCGGTTGCAAAAAGCAAAATACCCACCACATGAAAATACAGTCGTAAAAATTAAAGCCGTCAGAGTCTCGTGCTCGAGAAACTGCGCAAGCCACACCGCAAAAATCAACACGGCAGCCTTGATCATGCTCTTTATTTCAATGCTCATTCTTGCGCAAAACCCTATTCAAAAACTGTGTCATGCATAGGAAGCAGCATATCGAGGCGCCCTCGCTCTGGCTGTAGGAGAGCTCCGTGAGTTGCGAAGGACCTTACGCTTGCTTCGTTTTGGCTTGGATATCGGCGCGATGATGTATTTGGGGCCGGATTGCGGAGTAGATGGGGCATACGAACGGGAACATGATCCGGCAGCATTTCCCTATCGCTCTTTTTCAGACGCCAAAAACCACAAACCCCCGACTTTCTCCAGGAAAGTCGGGGGTTTGTGTTTACAGAATTTGGCGGTGAAGGAGAGATTCGAACTCTCGATACAGTTTCCTGTATACACACTTTCCAGGCGTGCTCCTTAAGCCACTCGGACACTTCACCGTATCTCTTCAAACAAGTTCTGTCTGTCGAGGCGCGCTAATGTAGTCGAAAGCATTTCCGATGGCAAACATTTTTTTCAGAATTTTCATGCGGTTAACGCGATTCAGCGTTTCCGGTCGTTCCGGGCCATGGCAAACCGGCCAATCTCCGGCTTCGTGCCCTCTTCTATATAGACGGGAATGCGCAGCAGGCACGGCGGGCTACGCCTGGCGGGCGGGCAAAGGGTGACTGGCGGGTCAGTCACGGCGCTTTACCTGGCCTGCGGCGGTGGGTAACGTCTGCCCAACTTTATTGAAAGGAATAGCGTCATGAGTGAGTTGATTTCCTACCATCTCGAAGACGGTATCGCGACCCTGACCCTGAGCAATGGCAAGGTCAATGCCATCTCCCCGGATGTGATTGCCGAGTTCAACGCTGCGCTGGATCGGGCCGTGACCGATCGTGCGGTGGTGATCATTACCGGCCAGCCGGGCATTCTCTCTGGCGGCTATGACCTGAAGGTGATGACGGCCGGCCCCAGGGAAGCCGTGGCACTGGTGACCGCCGGCTCGACCCTGGCCCGCCGCCTGCTGTCGCACCCCTTCCCGGTGATCGTAGCGTGCCCGGGGCATGCGGTGGCCAAGGGCGCGTTCCTGCTGTTGTCGGCCGACTATCGCATCGGCGTAGAAGGCGCGTTCAGCATTGGCCTGAACGAAGTGCAGATTGGCATGACCATGCACCACGCGGGCATCGAGATTGCCCGTGACCGCCTGAACAAAGTGGCGTTGCAGCGCTCGGTGGTCAACGGCGAGATGTTCAATCCACAAGGCGCCGTGGCGGCCGGTTTCCTTGATGTCGTGGTTTCGCCTGAAGAACTGCAAGGCGCGGCATTGGCGGCGGCTCGTCAGTTGAAGAAGATCAACATGACTGCGCACAAGAACACCAAACTGAAAGTGCGCAAAGCGCTTCTGGAGGCCCTGGACAACGCGATCATCCAGGACCAGGAACATTTGGGTTAAGCCCGGATCTGCTGCAACGAAAAGCCCGACCGTCGTGTCGGGCTTTTTCATACATATCCGTGTTAAACGTCTGTAAACGCTCTAGACCGCATCTGACCAAATAGTCGGAAACATCAGCTCAAACATCGGCCACCTCCCACTTCCCTGGGAGCAATTGCCGAATACAGTGCACATCCGTACACTGCGCCACCTTTTGTCCCGGTGGGGCCTGTAGATGCTGTTTTTGTTCCGTATGTCATTGATGGGCCTGCACTTTATCGTGGCGGGCGTGCTGGGAGTGATTCTCGGCCTGTGTCGACCATTCAATCCGGATAACAGCCGCCTGTGCGCACGCCTGTACGCATGGCCGGCCATGTGTATTTTGCGTTTGCGGGTGAAGGCCGAAGTCGGGCCGTTGATGGATAAACCCGACAGTTGCGTGATCATCGCCAATCACCAGTCCAACTATGACCTGTTTGTGTTCGGCAACGTGGTGCCGCGCCGTACCGTGTGCATCGGCAAAAAGAGCCTGAAGTGGGTACCGTTGTTCGGGCAGTTGTTCTGGCTGGCCGGCAATGTACTGATCGACCGTGGCAATGCGCACAAGGCGCGCCAGTCGATGCTGACCACCACCCACACCCTGCAAAACAAAGACACCTCGATCTGGGTTTTCCCGGAAGGCACGCGCAACCTGGGTGAGGACTTGCTGCCCTTCAAGAAAGGCGCCTTTCAGATGGCCATTGCCGCCGGGGTGCCGATTGTCCCGGTGTGTGTCAGCAGTTACGTCAAACACATGCAATTGAACCGCTGGCGCAGCGGGAAAATCCTGATTCGCTCGTTGCCGGCGATCCCCACCGCCGGTTTGAGCCTGGACGACATGCCCCTGCTGATCGCCCAGTGCCGCGAGCAGATGCGTGAATGCATCGAATCGATGGACCGGCAACTGCAAGCCGCCTGAAAAACAAAACCCGCCTGGTGCGGGTTTTCTTTTGCCTGCGCATCTTTGCCCAGAACTCGGCAGATTTAACTGACTCTCAAACACTGCGAGGCTAAGCTGATCCACACTGCCATTGCATTTGCTGCCAATTGAAAGCTGCCATAAGAAGTGAACCACCATCATGGGTAGAGTTGTTGCTGCTGCGGTTTATAGCGCCGGTAAGAGAGTCACCAATATCACCCTTGACGAAGGCGCCGCCTGGGCGGCAAAGCCCGGGCATTTTGTCTGGATCGGCCTTGAGGAGCCGAACGCCGAGGAACTCTACAACCTGCAACGCCAGTTCAACCTGCACGAACTGGCGATTGAAGACGCCCTGGAAAAACACAGCCGACCGAAACTGGAAACCTTCGGCGATGCGCTGTTCATCGTGACGTATTCGCCCATCCGGGATGAAGGCAAACTCAAGTTCATCGAGACGCATATCTTTGCCGGCAATGGCTACATCATTACTGCGCGCAACGGTCACTCGGCATCCTACGCCCATGTCCGTCAACGCTGTGAGGCGCGTCCGCTATTGCTTGAGCACGGGGAAGATTTCGTACTCTATGCCATCCTCGATTTCGTGATCGAAAACTACCAGCCGATGGGCGAAGCCATTCACGCGGAGATCGATGAGCTGGAAGGCAATGTGTTGTGCGGCTCGCTGAATGACTACGACATCCAGAGGCTGCATGGCCTGCGCCGTGATGTGTTGCGCTTGCGTCGTTATGTGGCCCCGATGATCGAGATAGGAGAGGAACTTCAGAGACTGAGCTTCCCGTTCATCGACAAGAACATGCGCCCGTATTTTCGCGATGTGCAGATTCATGTAACGCGGCAAATGGAAGACCTGACGACGCTGGCGGATATTGCCAGCCAGACGATTGAAATCGGGGTGCTGCTGGAAGCCTCGCGCCAGAGCGTGGTGCAACGCAAGTTTGCGGCCTGGGCGGCGATCCTGGCCTTCCCGACGGCGGTGGCGGGGATCTACGGGATGAACTTCCAGAACATGCCGGAGTTGACCTGGCACTACGGGTATTTCGGGGTGCTGGGGTTTATTACGGTGGGTTGTCTGGGGTTGTGGGCGAGTTTCAAGAAATCGGGGTGGCTGTAGGGCTGTGTGTCTACATTGAAAACCGGGGGACCCATTCGCGAGCAAGCCCGCTCCCACATTGGATCTCTGCAACACCAAAGAACCACTGTGGGAGCGGGCTTGCTCGCGAAGCTTTTAGCTTTTATACCGCTTTGGCTGCTGGCTTGTGCGCGACAAACCGCATCATCCACTCGGCAACCGTGGTGCCATGGTGTTCCTGTTCCAGGCTCGCGATACCTTTGGAATAGACCTGCTCACCCAGTGCCTGCTGGCGAATTTCAAGCAGGGCGCGGGAGTAGTCGTGGATGAACTCCGGATGCCCCTGGAAGCACAGCACCTGGTCGTTGATGTGGTAGGCGGCAAACGGGCAGAAATCGCTGGAAGCGATGACCGTGGCGTTCTCCGGCAACGACGTGACCTGGTCCTGGTGGCTGATCAGCAGCGTCAGCTCTTCGCGCACAGGGCTCATCCATGGCGCCTTGGCGGCCAACTTGTAGTTGTGGGTACCGACGCCCCAGCCTTGGGTCGCACGCTCGCTCTTGCCGCCGAGCAGCAACGCCAGCAACTGGTGACCGAAGCAGACGCCCAGCAACTTGTCGCCGCGCTCGTAGCGGGTCAGCAGATATTTCTTGAGGGTTTCGATCCACGGATCGGTGCCGAAGGAGTCGGCCTTGCTGCCCGTCACCAGGTAGGCGTCGAACGTCAGGTCGTCGCTTGGGTATTCACCCTGCACCACGTTGTAGACGGTGAACTCGGCGGCAATCGGTTGCTGCGAAAACAGGTGTTTGAACATCTGCCCGTAGCCCTGATATTGGTCAACCAATTCCGGACGCAGGTGGTCGGTTTCCAGAATGCAGATGCGTAACGACATAAAAAATACCTGACACGTGATGGGAATAATGCACACCCCAGAGCCTGCCTTGAAACGCTGTGACAAGGCAAGCCCAGAAATGCATCATCTCCCCCTTAGAACGCCTCCCCTTTGGCAGCCTTCTCCAGCAGCAAGGCGGGTGGCGCGAACCGCTCGCCATACTGCGTGGCCAGATACTGGGCGCGGGCCACAAAGTCCTGCACGCCGTACTGGTTGATGAACTGCAGCGCACCGCCGGTCCAGGCGGCGAAACCGATGCCGAAGATCGAGCCAACGTTGGCATCCGCCGTCGAGGTCAACACCCCCTCCTCCACACAGCGCACGGTTTCGATGGCTTGCACGAACAGCAGGCGATCACGCACGTCCTTGGGCGAAATCTGCCCGTCGGCTTTCTCGAAGCGGGTTTTCAATTCAGGCCACAGGTGTTTCTGGCCGCCCGCCGGATACTCGTAGAAACCTCCGCCGCCAGCCTTGCCCGGACGCTTGAATTCATTGAGCAGCAAGTCAATCACGGAAAATGCCGGGTGTTCTGTCAGCGGTTTGCCTTCTGCTTGCAGGTCCTTGGCGGTTTGCAGGCGGATATGGTTCATCAGGCTGAGGGACACTTCGTCAGAGATCGCCAGCGGCCCTACCGGCATGCCGGCCTTGCGCGCTTCAGTCTCGATCATCGCCGCGCTCACGCCCTCGCCCAGCATGGCGATGCCTTCATTGGTGAAGGTGCCGAACACCCTTGAGGTGAAGAAACCGCGGCTGTCGTTGACCACAATCGGGGTTTTCCTGATTTGCAGGACGTAATCGAAGCCGCGTGCCAGGGTTTCGTCGCTGGTATTGGCGCCCTTGATGATTTCCACCAGCGGCATTTTTTCCACGGGGCTGAAAAAATGCAGGCCGATAAACTTGCTCTGGTCGGGCACGGCACACGCCAGGCCGCTGATCGGCAAGGTCGAGGTATTGGAGGCGATCACCGCGTCCGCGCCGACGACCTTCTGCGCGGCCAACGAGACCTTGGCTTTCAAATCTCGATCCTCGAACACGGCCTCGATGATCAGGTCGCAACCGGCCAGGTCGGCATCGCTTTCGCTGGTTTGAATGCGTGATAGAACGGTGTCGCGTTGCTCGATGCTCATTTGTCCGCGAGCGACCTTCTTGTCCAGCAGCGCCGCCGAATGCGCCTTGCCCTTCTCAGCCGCCGCGAGGCTGATGTCCTTGAGTACCACCTCGATTCCCGCCGATGCACTGACAAACGCGATACCGGCGCCCATCATCCCGGCACCGAGCACGCCGACCTTGCGGGTGACATAAGGCGCAAAACCTTGAGGTCGCGAGCCGCCAGCATTGATTTCGTTGAGCTGGAACCAGAATGTGCCGATCAGGTTCTTCGAGACCTGGCCGGTGGTCAGTTCGGTGAAGTAGCGGGTTTCGATCAGGTGCGCCGTATCGAAATCCACCTGGGCGCCCTCGACCGCCGCGCAGAGGATTTTCTCTGGCGCGGGCATCGTGCCCTGGGTTTTGCTGCGCAGGATCGAGGGTGCAATCGCCAGCATCTGGGCGACTTTCGGGTTTGACGGTGTGCCGCCCGGAATCTGGTAGCCCTTCACGTCCCAGCGCTGCACTGCCGCCGGATTGGCCAGAATCCATTCCCGCGCCTTGGCCAACAGGTCTTCGTGATCGCTTGCCAGCGCATCGATCAACCCCGCCTGCAATGCCTGTTGTGGCCGCACCTTCTTGCCTTCCAGCAGATAAGGCAGGGCTTTTTCCAGGCCGAGCATGCGCACCATGCGCACCACGCCTCCGCCGCCCGGCAGCAGACCGAGGGTGACTTCCGGCAGGCCGAGTTGCACCGACGGGTTGTCCAGCGCCACACGGTGATGACAGGCCAGGCAGATTTCCCAGCCGCCGCCCAATGCAGCGCCATTGATCGCGGCGACCACGGGCTTGCCTAGGGTTTCCAGGGCGCGCAACTGGCCCTTGAGGTTCAGCACCATGTCGTAGAAGGCCTTGGCCTGGGGTTTGCCGACCTTGATCAGTTCGTTGAGGTCGCCGCCAGCGAAAAACGTCTTCTTGGCCGAGGTGATGATCACACCGGCGATGCTGTCTTTGTCGGCCACCAGGCGCGCAACGCAGTCCGCCATGGCCTCGCGGTACACCGCGTTCATGGTATTGGCGCTCTGGCCCGGCATGTCGATGGTCAGGACGACGATCTGGTCCTGGCCTTTTTCGTAACGAATAGCTTCGTTCATAACTGGATTCCTTGAAGTCCGGGCTCAGAGGCGTTCAATGATGGTGGCAATGCCCATGCCGCCGCCGACACACAGGGTCGCGAGGCCATAGCGCAGGCGTCGGGCTTCCAGTTCATCGAGCAGCGTGCCGAGAATGGCGCAACCGGTGGCGCCCAGCGGGTGGCCCATGGCGATTGAACCGCCATTGACATTGACCTTGTCCGGATCGACGGCCATGTCCTTGATGAATTTCAACACCACCGACGCGAACGCCTCGTTGACCTCGAACAGATCGATGTCTTCGACCCGCAGCCCGGCCTTGGCCAACGCCTTGCGGGTCGCTGGCGCGGGGCCGGTAAGCATGATGGTCGGATCGGTGCTGGTGACTGCCGTGGCGACAATCCGCGCCCGGGGCTGCAAGCCCAGAGCCCGCCCCTTGGCTTCGGAGCCGATGAGCATCAGCGCCGCACCATCGACAATCCCGGAGCTGTTGCCGGGGGTGTGAACATGGTTGATCCGCTCGACATGGCTGTAGACCCGCAGCGCGGTGGCATCGAAGCCCATCTGCCCCATCATCTCGAAACTCGGCTTGAGCTTGCCCAGGCCTTCCAGGGTCGAATCGGCGCGGATGAACTCATCGTGATCGAGCAGGATGATGCCGTTCTGGTCCTGCACCGGCACCAGCGATTTGTTGAACGAACCGTCGGCTCGCGCCCGCGCGGCCTTCTGCTGGGAATGCAGCGCATAGGCATCGACATCCTGACGGCTGAAGCCTTCAAGGGTGGCGATCAGGTCGGCACCCACACCCTGTGGCGTGAAGTGACTGTGCAGGTTGGTCGCCGGGTCCAGCGCCCAGGCCCCGCCATCGCTGCCCATCGGCACCCGGGACATCGACTCGACACCACCGACCACCACCAGGTCTTCGAAGCCTGAACGCACTTTCATCGCGCCGAGGTTCACAGCCTCCAGCCCCGAAGCACAGAACCGGTTGATCTGTACCCCCGCCACGCTGACATCCCAATCGGCCACTTGAGCGGCGGTCTTGGCGATGTCGGAACCTTGATCGCCAACCGGTGTCACGCAGCCGAGCACCACGTCATCGACCTGACTGGTGTCCAGTGCCGTGCGCTGCTGCAGTGCGGTGAGCAAACCGGCCACCAGGTTCACCGGTTTGACGCTGTGCAAGGC
Organism: Pseudomonas monachiensis; assembly: GCF_047345015.1. Classification (NCBI taxonomy): domain Bacteria; kingdom Pseudomonadati; phylum Pseudomonadota; class Gammaproteobacteria; order Pseudomonadales; family Pseudomonadaceae; genus Pseudomonas; species Pseudomonas monachiensis. Next base: position 1,790,959 of record NZ_CP178857.1, on the reverse strand, counting down.
GCCATCAGCCTTGCCTTTGCCACGGGGCGTGCGTAACGCGTCGAAAATCAATGCTTGGGTCATGACGTCCTCGAACCGCAGTGCAGGTGGGTAAATACCGAGTGCCCACTCTTGGCCCGAGCCGCGTTTGATTCAATGACCGCAGCGCTCACAGACGTTGACGCTCACGCTCAGACGAACGGTAGTCAGCTACCATTCAGGACACCAAGCTGTCTAGCCAACGGGCGCCAAAGAAGCTGGCAATATGCCTCATGCCTTTTTAAAAGCGAATCGCAAGAACACCATACGAAATGGATCTAAGCCAAGCTTAACGCGGGCTCTAAGGTGAACTTGTACGAAGTTGTCGTCGGGTTTTGCCGAGGCGCTCGTCACTACAGGAAGTGCAACGCGCTGCCATCATGGAGCTATGCGGGCAGGCATCAGGAAATAACAAAAAAGGCGGTCAAGCCATGTTCAAACAATCGAAAGTTCGTCAAGCCGGGCTCATCCTTTTCGCCACCACGCTGTTGTTGATATTGCCGAACCTGACCAAGGTCATCGGCTAGTCGCGTCTAAAAGATACGGCGTCACAGTTTTTGAATTGCCACTCTCAAAATGTGACTGGCCCGCTACCCGGGCCAGCGTGGCTGTGCCAATCTTTGCGGCACCTGCACGACATGGACGGCGATCACTTGAAAATGCTCATTCTGCTTGGGGCCACGCTGTTCGGCTCGCCCCTGTATGCCGCACAACTGAACCTGGAGCTGGGCGCGAACAGTCGCACCTGGCAGACCGAGCAATTGCTCAAGCATCCTCAGGTCCAAACCATCAACATCAGCAACGACGTTTCCTACAAGCGGGACATGAGTTACCGCGCCGTGCCGCTGTCCGCACTGCTGGACGGCATCAAGCCTGAAGACCACCTGCAGGCCGTGGCGCTGGATGGCTTTGCCGCCGAAATGACAGCCGCGCCGTTGCTCAAAACCCAGGGTGCACAGGCGTGGCTGGCGATTGAAGACCCAGCCAAACCCTGGCCACCGCTATCGGAAGGCAAGCCGGGCGCCGGACCGTTCTATCTGGTCTGGAGCAATCCGCAGGCAGGCAATATCAGCCCCGAACAATGGCCGTTCCAGGTGGCAAGCATCAAACGCCTGGCGCCCGTGACCGAGCGCTTCCCTGCCCTGCTGCCCGATCCGGCATTGAAGGCGGATGATCCGGTGAACAAGGGCTTTGCGTTGTTCCAGAAGAACTGCCTGGCCTGCCATCGACTCAATGGCGCCGGGGATGCGCAATTCGGGCCGGACCTGAATATTCCGTACAACCCGACCGAGTACTTCGGCGCGGACTTCCTCAAGCGCTACATTCGCGATCCACAAAGTTTGCGTCAGTGGCCGCAGGCGAAGATGCCCGGGTTCCCGGCCGAGGTGTTGCCGGATGGGGATCTGGGGATGCTGGTGGGGTATTTGCAGCATATGGTTGGGCGCAAGGTTAAGCCGTAACAACATCGTACCTGTGGGAGCGAGCTTGCTCGCGATAGCGGTGTATCAGTCACAAAAGTATTGACTGAAATGACGCCATCGCGAGCAAGCTCGCTCCCACAAGGTTCCTTGGTATCGCGCCTACTGCTGCTGCACAGAAATCACCGGCACCGGCGTCGGTGAAACCAGCACCTTGGCGTGCATCTGCTCACACCCGCCGCCCCGGCGCATCCCGCGCACCGGGCAGGCATCCAGGTAATCCAGGCCCACCGCCAGTTTCAGGTGCCGCTCCGGTCGGGCCAGTTCGTTGGTCACATCGAAGCTGTACCAGGCGTCATCCAGCCAGGCTTCCGCCCAGGCGTGACTGGCCAGATGTTCGCTGTTCTCGCTGTACAGGTAGCCCGACACATACCGCGCTGGAATGCCCAGGCTGCGGGTGCAGGCGAGAAACGCGTGGGTGTGGTCCTGACACACGCCGGAGCCTCCGGCAAAGGCCTGGGCCGCGCTGGTATCCACTTCCGTGGAGCCCGGCGTGTAGGTCATATGCTGGTTGAGGCCGTGCATCAGATCGATCAGCGCCGTGCGGTCGCGGCGTTGCTTGCATTCCTTCTCGGCAAACGCCCGCAGGGCGGCGTCGGCTTCGGTCAAACGGGTAAAGCGCAGAAACGGCAGTGCCGACTGGCTCTCGTGTTCAGCCTCACGCCATTCGTCGATATCGACCTGGCCACGGGCGCCGATGATGATCGCCTCGTGGGGCTCGTCCAAGGTCAGCACATGCAGGATGTTGCCGAACGGATCGAGCTGCGCCCGCACCGGACGCGGCAGGTCGAGCTGCCAGCTGAGCACGTGCTGGCGCTCGCTGTCGTGGGGAGTCAGGCGCAGATACTGGATGCTCGCCCGCACCTTGTCTTCGTAGTGATAGGTGGTCTCGTGGCTAATGGAAAGTCTCATGCGGCCTCCAGATAAGAACTGTGAATCGCGTTACCCAACTGGCGCACCAGCGGGATGAACTCGGTCAGCCAGGCGTGCAGGCCTTCTTCGAGAATTTCATGGATGCCGGTGTAGCGCAGGCGTGCGTCCATTTCCGCCGCCAGGCGTTGTGCGGGACGACCGTTGGCCCCCGGCAATTGCGCGAGGATCTGGTCGATTTCTTCGGTGCAGGCGCGCAGGGATCGCGGTACATCGGCCCGCAGCAACAGCAATTCGGCAACATGCCGGGCGCCGGGGGCGTCGCGGTAGATTTCCGTGTAGGCCTCAAACGACGACAACGCCCGCAACAACGCGCTCCATTGGTAATACGCGTGAGCGGTGCCATCGCTGACCGCTTCGGCCTGGTCGCCGGCCATTTCGTAGCGGGCATCGAGCAGGCGCAAGGTGTTGTCCGCCCGTTCGATAAAGGTCCCCAGACGAATGAAGCGAAACGCATCGTTACGCATGATGGTGCCGTAGGACGCGCCCCGGAACAGGTGGGAACGTTCCTTGATCCACTCGCAGAAACGGCTCATGCCGTAGCGACTTAGGCCTTGTTCGGCGATGCCGCGAATTTCCAGCCAGGTGGCGTTGATGTTTTCCCACATGTCGGCGGTGATGCGCCCACGTACCGCATGGGCGCTGGCCCGTGCGGCACCAAGGCAGCTGTAGATACTCGCCGGGTTGGCCGCATCCAGGGCAAAGAAATGCAGCAGTCGTTCGGCATGCAGCTCGCCATGGCGCTCCAGGTAATCGTCCAGGGTGCCGGTGATCAACAGCGGCATGGCCAGTTCGTGCAAACCGTCGCCGCGACCGTCCTGCGGCATCAGCGACAGCGAATAGCTGATATCGAGCATCCGGGCGAGGTTTTCCGCCCGCTCCAGATAACGTGACATCCAATACAGATCCGAGGCAGTTCTACTTAACATGACAGGCTTCCTTTAATCCTCGACCACCCAGGTGTCCTTGGTTCCGCCGCCCTGGGAGGAGTTGACCACCAGGGAGCCTTCGCGCAAGGCGACACGGGTCAAGCCGCCGGGCACGACCCGGGTTTCACGACCCGACAGGACAAACGGCCGCAAGTCGATATGGCGTGGCGCAATGCCGTTTTCGACAAAGGTCGGACAGGTCGACAGCGACAGCGTCGGTTGCGCGATATATGCATGGGGCTTGGCGATGATCCGCGCGCGGAAAGCTTCGATTTCCGCCGCCGTCGCCGCCGGCCCCACCAACATTCCGTACCCGCCGGAGCCTTGGGTTTCCTTGACCACCAACTCTGGAAGGTTGGCCAGCACGTGGGAAAGCTCAGAGGGATTACGGCATTGCCACGTAGGAACGTTCTTCAGGATCGGCTCTTCATCGAGATAGAAACGGATCATGTCGGTAACGAACGGGTACACCGACTTGTCGTCCGCCACCCCCGTGCCGATGGCATTAGCCAGCACCACGTTGCCGGAACGGTAGGACGACAGCAGCCCCGGCACGCCGAGCATCGATTCCGGGTTGAATGCCAGCGGGTCGAGGAACGCATCGTCGAGGCGACGGTAGATCACGTCGACGGCTTTCGGCCCGTCGGTGGTTCGCATGTAGACCTTGTCGTCACGCACGAACAGGTCCGCGCCTTCCACCAGCTCCACGCCCATTTCCCGCGCCAGGAACGCATGCTCGAAGAACGCACTGTTGAAGCGCCCCGGCGTCAGCACCACCACGCTCGGGTTATCGATCGGGCTTGAGCTTTTCAGGGTATCGAGCAGCAGGTTCGGGTAGTGGTCGATGGGGGCAATGCGTTGCGCCGCGAACAGCTCGGGGAACAGGCGCATCATCATCTTGCGGTCTTCGAGCATGTAGCTGACGCCGCTCGGTGTTCGCAGATTGTCTTCAAGAACGTAGTAGGTGCCGTCGCCGTCGCGTACCAGGTCGACGCCGGAGATGTGCGAATAGATATCGCGGTGCAGATCCAGCCCTTGCATCGCCAACTGGTACTGCTCGTTGGCCAGCACCTGCTCGGCCGGAATGATGCCGGCCCTGATGATGCGCTGCTCGTGATAAAGGTCGGCGAGGAACATGTTCAACGCCTTGACCCGCTGGATGCACCCGCGCTCGACTATCCGCCATTCGCTGGCGGGGATACTGCGGGGGATGGTGTCGAAGGGAATCAGGCGCTCTGTCCCTTGCTCATCACCGTAGAGCGTGAAAGTAATCCCGGCGCGATGAAACAGCAGATCGGCCTCGCGTCGCCGTTGTGCCAGAAGCTCGTCAGGCGTCTCGGCCAGCCAACGGGCAAACTCCCGATAATGCGGGCGGACCTGGCCGCCGGCATCGTACATCTCATCAAAATAGGTGCGGATCATGCCGTACTCCTTGTCACTCGGACGTCCAGACCTTCGCAAGGCCCGTGCCATCGGCATAAACGCTTAAATTTCAATCAGTTGGGTAATCAACGCGCACGCGCCGCACCAATCCTGTGCGGTAAATGCCCCAACCTGATCGCCCCCGCTTCATTGCAAGGCGTGGTGGTCGCCTATCACCAGCATAGCCAGAGTTGATTTCACTGCCCGGCAACGGATGCGGATAATCCAGGCATTCGCTGAAAAGCTCACCGAACTTCCCTTTTAGCCGCCTGCCCTGGCGGCTTTTTTTTGGTGTCCAGCGCCCACAAATGAAAACGGCCAACCCGAAGGTCAGCCGTCATTGCTGGTTGTCACTGTTCATAAGGTTATGCGAGTCGCCCTCGTACCTCCTGTTTCACACCCCAGCCTTCGATAATGCCGCCCAGAGGCTCGACCACTGCTTCGAAACCCTGTTCGAAGTCGCCGATATCGTCGTAGGTGGCATACATGACCTTGCACAGTTCCAGCGCCCAGGCGCCGTCGTCGCGCACACTGACTTGCGCATCCAGGGATTCACCACGGTGGAAATGACCTGCCGCCCTGCGTGCCCGCTCCTCGTCCGGGAAAATGGCGTAGAACTCGATGGGATGAAACCGGGAAAAGTCAAAACCGCCTTCTTTCATGCGGCGCAGCACACTGCTGCTGATGTCTTCTTGATAGGCTGTGCTCATGAAACGTCCTCCTCAAAACGATGGATAGACTTTCCGTACTCCCTCACCCGCAACCGAACAGCGCGAGCGACGGCAAACGATGTGCCGGCGGGAAACAAGCATGGAGCTGACAAGACCAGACCTTAGCGATTCATTCGCTGATCTCGCTTGCAGAGTAGCCTCAAGATAGAGCCTCTGCCAAGGCCTGGATGTGAATGCGACAGGTATCGTTCAGATTGGAGTAATGTCGAGGATTTGAATGCTGTTCTGCGACTTGAGCTCTTTGACGCTCGCGTCATTGGTCCGCCCTTCCAGATCGTTCAGATCCAGTTCGGCGGCGACAGGAAGAAGCCGGGCCTTGATGAGCTTGGCAGCACGCTCGTAGTCCGGGCGCTCGGTGCACTCAAAGACTTCGTCGATGGTTTCGCCATGATCATCCACGAAAGTGACTTTCCACTTTTGCATTGGTGCCTCCTCGATAAAACCCATGGATGGGCTTACCTCTATCTCGACCTTGTTAGCTGACTAATTGTTCCGCCGAGTCAAACACGTCGACGGATGTGAAAATCACTCTCAACACCCTTTGTAACCCGCCAAGCGCAAACCATGTGGGAGCGGGCTTGCTCGCGAAAGCGGTGTGTCAGCCAGCTTGATTTCAGCTGACCGTCCCTCTTCGCGAGCAAGTCGGATCGCCGCACCGCCGCTCCCACAGGTTTTGTGTTTCAACCTATCAGTCGTTGCTTGGCTTGTTCACCGCCTGCAGCACGTACTGAGGCAAGGCGAAGGCGCCGATGTGGATTTCAGGATTGTAGTAGCGGGTGACTATGCCGCTGCCCGTGAAGCGCTGTTGCAGGGTTTCGCGGGACAACTTGCGATAAGCGGTATTGGTGGCGCCCCAGGCGAAGGTCATCGAGCCACCGATGTAGGTCGGCACGGCGGCCTGATAGAAGTGCCAGTCCGGGAACAGGCTGCGCAGGCGACCGGCGGTGGTCTTCACTTCTTCGATCTGCATGAATGGCGTGCCGTTCTGGGTCACCAGGATGCCGCCTTCGTTCAGGCAGCGGTGGCAGGCCTGGTAGAAGTTTTCCGAGAACAGTACTTCACCCGGGCCGATCGGGTCGGTGGAGTCGGAAATGATCACGTCGAACTTTTCAGTGGTGGTGGCGACGAAACGCATGCCGTCGTCGATCACCAGGTTCAGGCGTGGATCATCGAACGCGCCCTTGGAGTGATTCGGCAGGAATTCCTTGCACATGTCGACCACGGTGCCGTCGATCTCGACCATGGTGATGTGCTCGACGCTGCGGTGCTTGGCCACTTCACGCAACATGCCGCCGTCACCGCCGCCGATGATCAGCACGCGTTTGGCCGCACCGTGCGCCAGGATCGGCACGTGGGTCAGCATTTCGTGGTAGATGAATTCGTCGGCTTCGGTGGTCTGGATCACGCCGTCCAGCGCCATCACGCGGCCCATGCGCGGATTTTCGAAGATCACCAGGTGCTGGTGCTCGGTGCGCACTTCGTGCAGCAGTTTTTCCATGCGAAAACGCTGGCCGTAGCCTTCGTAGAGGGTTTCCAGGTAGTCGCTGGTCGGGGTGTTGCTCATGGGAAGTGCTCCGATGAATGCGGGTGGCAACGGACGGTTACCCGCCCATGATGGCCAATCGAGTGTCTCGATTGACCGGGAAAGGCGCGCATTCTACGTCGCGGAACATGACAGGTCGAACCTCACTTGTTCGACTTGCCACAATCCTGTGGGAGCGGGCTTGCTCGCGAAGCAGGCAACTCGGTTTGTCGGCGAACCGCGTAATCGTTCTTCGCGAGCAAGTCGGATCGCCGCACCGCCGCTCCCACAGGGTCGGTGTTGTTTGTGGGAAATCCGTCAGAGTTTGACATTGCCCCGCGGCCCGGCGATGGCCCAGATGATCAGTCCCAGTACCGGCAACAGCGCGATCAGCAGTACCCAGAGGATTTTCATCCCGGTCTCGGCACTGCTTTTGAAGACGTTGATGATGGCCCAGATGTCCAGGACAAAAATGATCAAGGCAACCAGGCTGTTGAACGTGGAACCCATGGTGACGCTCCCAAAGAGTGATATGCCCCCTCAGGATAGACGCTCGTCGCGAGGATTCCTTTTTATTGACAGTGTCTGGGTCAGACGTGGATCGCCACTTTCAGGGCTTCCAGGGATGGCGCGGCTGCGATGCCCACTTCTGCGCACAATTCCAGCACCCGTGGCACGTCATTGCCGTAGACCAGGACCACCTGCAATTCGTCATCGAGCAACTGGCTGAAATTCATCAGCGTGTAGCCACCATTTTCCTTGTTCATGCTACTCATCTGCACCTGGATGCGGTTGAGCGCGGTCAGGGCTTCGGTCTTGGCCAGTTGCTTGGGCTTGAGATTGAACTCCACCCCAGGGCCGAATGAGGCGACGATCTGGGCGAACAGGTCCATGTAGGTGTCAGCCTGGAACAGTACCGTTTCCGGTAGGCTGCCAACCACCACCCATTCACCCAGCGGGATCGGGAAGGTTTCGTCGTAGTTGATGTCCGGATTGGCGCTCAGAAAAGCATCCTGATCGGCGTATGCCTGGGCCGCTTCGTCCGCAACCTTGAGGATTTCGTCTTCGCCCATGCACCCGGAGCTGATTTTGCTGATGAGTTCGACGAGTGCGGCTTTCATGGGGAGGATCCTGTAGCGAGGTGAATTTTGAGGGCGCGAAGGATACCGCAAGGATAGATTCGAATGCCCAAAAAAGATCGCAGCCTTCGGCAGCTCCTACATTGAGTGGCGTACACCCGTAGGAGCTGCCGAAGGCTGCGATCTTTTAAAGCAATCAGCCAATCAGCTTCTCAAGCTGCGCAACGGTATCGGAAGCGCCCATGGTTTTAGCCGCCTCCAGCGCGGTGATGCCATTGGCGTCCTTGGCTTTCGGGTCGGCGCCCTTGCTGATCAGGTAGTCGACCACTTCGACGCGGTTGAACATTGCCGCCATCATCAGCGCCGTGCGGCCATCGAAGGACGAGCCTTCCACCTGGGCGCCGCCGTCGACCAAGGCCTTGATCACCGCCAGGTCGCCCTTGAAGGCGGCGCCGGCAATCGGGCTCTGGCCGTTGTCGTTGCGGATCTCCGGGTCGGCCTTATGCTCCAGCAGGACTTTTACCGTGTCCACGTGACCGTGATACGCGGCCAGCATCAGCAAGGTATCGCCCTTGTGGTTACGCAGGTTCGGCGGTAAACCCTTGGTCAGCAGCGCGGCCATCATCGCCGCATCGCCCTCCCGTGCCTTGTTGAATACCTGTTCGGTGAATTCGGCGGCTTCTTCGGGGGTCATCTGGCGGCTTTTGTCTGACATTGGGCACTCCCTTTTCTGTCATTCGTAAAAGCCGACAGTTTCCCGAGCGCCCCCGGCACTGTCACTTGTTTTTTCTCATGGGCCGCCATAGCCAGATTCAATAGCGGTACTTGCCGTCATGAATGTCGGACAACAACTGCTCCGTGACCTGCACGTAAGTCTGCGTCCCCGGCAGCCAGGCATAGATCGGATCATCGCCGGTTTTACCCGGGTCGAAAGCCTCGTCCTTGAGTCGGGTCTTCTGATATTTGAACGTCCCGGTGGTTTCCATTTTCACTTTCACCCGCAGGAACAACGGCACCGCATAGGCCGGCATTTGCTCGCGGGCGAAGGCCAGCAGCTCGCTGAAATCCAGGGTTGCCAGGGATTCGGCCGGGGTAATCGCCGCCATCCCGGCCCGGCCATTGGTGTTGCGGATTTCCACGCCATAGGCCACGGCTTCGGAAATAAGCGGGTGTTGCAGGAGGATGTTTTCGACCTCCGTGGTCGAGACGTTTTCGCCCTTCCAGCGGTAGGTGTCGCCCAGGCGGTCGACAAACTGCGCATGCCCAAAGCCGATGTTGCGCAACAGGTCGCCGGTGTTGAAGTAGCGGTCGCCCTTTTCGAACACATCCTCAAGCACAACCTTGGCGGTTTTCTGCGGATCGGTGTAGCCGTCCAGGGGTGCCTTGTCGTCGATTTTTGCCAGCAACAACCCCTGCTCGCCCTTGGCGACCTTGCGCATCAGGCCATTGGCCTGACGAATCGGCGCGCCGCTGTCGTGGTCGTACGCAACCAGCTCCCAGGACATCAGGGAAAAACCGATGGTGTTGTCGAAATTGAGAATGTTGGTGAAACCGATGTTGCCGTCGCTGGCGGCGTACAGCTCGCAGATGTGATTGACCGCAAAGCGGGTCTTGAACTCGTTCCAGGCGCCGGGCCGCAAGCCGTTGCCGATCATTTTCTTCACATCGTGCCGGCTGTCGTCGGCGCTGGACGGTTGATCGACCAGGTAGCGGCACAATTCGCCGACATAACCGATGGTGGTCGCCCGGTACTTGCGCGCATCGTTCCAGAACTGACTGGCGCTGAATTTGCGGCGGATGGCGAACCCGCTGGCACCACTGACGGCCGAACCCCAGCACACGCAAAGGCCCGTGGCGTGGTACAGCGGCAAAGTGCAATAGACGACATCGTCGGGGCGCATGTCCAGGGCGATCATGCCGAAGCTCGCCGAACTGCGCATCCAGCGTCCGTGCTTGAACACGCCCGCCTTGGGCAACCCCGTGGTGCCCGAGGTGTAAATATAAAAGCAGGGATCATCAAAGAAAATCTGCCGGCTGCTGGCCGGGTTGTCGCTGCCATCGTCGAGACTGACGGTCATCAGGTTGATGAAACCTTCAGGCGCGATACCCGGTTGGCGCGAGGTGTCCTGATCGGCGACGAACCAGGTTCGGTCAGCCTTGATCGACACCCGGTCACGCACTCCGAGGTACGCCGGGACCAACTCCTCACCGACAATGATCGCCGCCGGCGCCACCAGATTCACACTGTGCACCAGGGTGTCGCGGGTCTGGGAGGTATTGAGCAGCGCACTGATTGCGCCGACCTTGGCCACCGCCAGTATGGTCACCAGCAGTTCCGGGCGGTTCTCGATGAAGACCGCCACCACATCCCCCTTGCCGATGCCTTGGCCGATCAGGTGATGGGCGATGCGATTGGCCCATTGGTTGACCTCGGAGTAACTGAGCGTTACGTCGCCTTGCAACAGCGCCGGGCCATCCGGGTTACGCAACGTGGCTTGCTCGAAACTCCAGCCCAAACCACACGCTTGGGTCGGGTCCTTGACGTTGGCGGCCTTCATGCCCTTCACCACCCGGGGGATGGCCTTGGCAATGGAAGGCAGCTTGCGGAGCATCATGCCCCAGGTAATCGTGTCGTTCGACGTGCGACTCATGTTGCTCCCGTTCGATCTTTTTATTGTCGGGCTGCGATGACTGAGCCCGAAAATACGTCAACGGTTCTTGAGCTGTACACGCGGTTTTTGAAATGTTTTGTATCTGCGATCTTGATCCGCGATCTTGATCTGCGATCTTGATCCGCGGTTGATACAGGGCCAATCGTGAACCCTCGCACACGCAATGGTTCCATCGAATCGCCGAGCGACCGCGCAAAATGCAGGATGCACGATGGCCGTTCATGCAGAATGCACGAAAGCAAAAATCACCAACGATACTAACTTATTGTTTTATATATTGATTTATAGAAAACCAAGGCTGGCACAATCACTGCAACCCTCTCCGTATGCTTGCCATTCAAGAGCTAACGGAGCTGAAAGACATGAACCTGATTCAGGAAAAATTTTCGTCCCTGTTCTCCAACTTCGAAGTCACCACCCAGGCCCGCCCTGACGGTGGGATCCTGCTGACCCTCAGCGGCGGCGAAGGCAAAGTGTTCAAGCGTTCGATTTCCTACCAGCAGTTGCACAATGGCGACCAACTGACGTGGGTCATCAGTGCGATTCGCCGCGACCTCGCCGAACAAGCCAGTGAACTGCCGCAGATTTCCATGCTGCAGAGCCAGCAACGGTTTGCGCTGCCGACCTATCACTCACTATAAAAAAATGAGAAAAAAATGTGGGAGCGGGCTTGCTCGCGAAGAGGGCGTGTCATTCAACGTTGATGTTGACTGACACGCCCTCTTCGCGAGCAAGTCGGATCGCCGCACCGCCGCTCCCACAGGTTGTCCGGTGTTTAGAACGCTGAAGGATCGATCCGCGCAAAGCTGTCCACGGTGACATGCCCCGCCAGTTCCCCACCCTCGCGAGCCAGCCCGCACGTAGCCATCCCAGCCGTGCGCGCCGCGTCGAGCTCTTCGACGATGTCCGACAGAAACAGGATCTGCCCCGCCTCAATGCTGATCGCCTGGCTGATGTTGGCGTAGGACTGCGCCTCGCGCTTGGGCCCTGACGTCGTATCGAAGTAACCACTGAACAACGGCGTGAGATCCCCTGCCTCCGAGCAGCCGAAGATCAACCGCTGGGCCTGGATCGAGCCGGACGAGTAAACAAACAGTTGAAAGCCGTCCCGATGCCAGCGCTTGAGTGCGTCAACGGCGTCCGGGTACACATGCCCCTTCAACTGCCCGGCCTGATAGCCCTGTTCCCAGACCATGCCCTGCAACGCCTTCAACGGCGTGGCCTTGCGGTCTTCAGCGATCCAGCCCAACAGGATCTCGATGACCCGCTCGACGTCGGCGTTCGGTTCGTTGCCGTCGCGGCGCACGGCAGCCAGTTGCTCTGCCACATCGGCGCGCTCGGCGTGCAGACGGACAAATGCCGGCAAGTGTTTGGCAGCGTAGGGAAACAGCACGTCGAACACAAAACTCACCGCGCTGGTGGTGCCTTCGATGTCGGTGAGAATCGCTTTGATCGGCATCGACTCAGTCCTCCAGGCGCGGGAATTGGCTGGCGATGTCTTCGCCGGTGAAATTGGCTACCCAACCTTCCGGGTTATTGAACAGACGGATCGCGACGAAATGCGGATGTTCGCCCATGTCGAACCAGTGCTTGGTTCCGGCTGGCACCGAGATCAGGTCGTTTTTCTCACACAGCACCGCGTAGACGTAATCGTCGATGTGCAGGGTAAACAGGCCACGGCCAGCGACGAAAAATCGTACTTCATCTTCGCCATGGCGATGTTCGTCGAGGAACTTGGCACGCAGTTCGGCTTTTTGCGGGTGATCGCTGTTGAGGCTGATCACGTCGACAGTGACGTAACCGTGCTCGGTCATCAGCTTGTCGATCTGCTCCTGGTAGGCGGCGATCACTTCTTCCTGGCTGGCGCCCGGCTGGATCTTCGCCGCCGCTTGCCAGCGGTCGAAACGAACGCCCTGCTCGGCCAGGGTCGAGGCGATGTCTTCGAAATGGGTCAGCACCTTGTTGGGGATTTCAGGACTGGAAACGTGATAGACGGACAGGCTGCTCATCTGGGCAACTCCTTAACGGTTCATGCTTTAAAGAGCGAGCGCATCTTCAACTCGCACTCGAACAAAAATTCAAAGGCCTCGATCTGCCGCAGGGCATCGCTCATGCGCGCGCCCCAGGTGTACAGGCCATGGCCGCGAATCAGGTAACCGACGCAATCGGGATGGGCGTCGAGCCAAGGCTGCACCTTGGCGGCCAGGCGCGCAATGTCCTGGTCGTTGTCGAAAATCGGCACGCGCACCCGGGATTCGTGGGTCGTCACACCGCTGAAGGCCTTTTGCAGTTCGTAGTCTTCGAACTCGATGAAGTCTTGCGACGTCAGGCGCGACAGCACGGTGGCGTTCACCGAGTGGGTGTGCAGCACCGCACCGATCTCCGGGCGCCAGCTGTAGAGTTGGGTGTGCAGCAGGGTTTCGGCGGACGGTTTCTTGCCCGGCTCCAGGCTGTTGCCCGACAGGTCGGTGGCCAGCACATCGTCCATGCCCAGTTGTCCCTTGTGCTTGCCGGAGACGGTCAGCAAGGCTTCGGTCGGCGACAGGCGGGTCGAGTAATTGCTGCTGGTGGCCGGCGACCAGCCGCGGCCATACAGAAAACGCCCGGCGTCGATGATTTCCTGGGCGAGTTGTTCACGGGTAAGGCTCATGGCCTGTCCTCTTGCATACGTGTGGCAATGATAACGGCAGCCGCGACGGCTGCGAGACTGGCAATACTAAAGGTCCATGCCGCGCCGAGGGCATTCCAGCTGTAGCCGGAATACAAAGCGCCCAACGCACCGCCGGTGCCGGCCAACGCGGCATACAGCGCCTGGCCCTGGCCTTGCTGGCGCGCGCCGAAGCTACGTTGCACGAATGAAATGGCAGCGGCGTGAAAGCTGCCGAATGTCGCCGCGTGCAGTACCTGGGCAAACAGCAATACCCAAAGGAATTCGGCCAACGACCCGAGCAGCAACCAGCGTAGTGCTGCCAGCAGAAAACTCGCCATCAGCACCCGGCGCAGGGAAAACCGCGCGAGGATCTTGCTCATGGCCAGAAACATCAAAACTTCAGCGACCACGCCGACCGCCCAGAGCATGCCGATCACGCCCCGGCTGTAACCCAGGTGTTCAAGGTGCAATGTCAAGAACGTGTAATACGGCCCGTGGCTCATCTGCATCAGCGCCACGCAGCCGTAAAACGCCAACACACCGGGGTTGCGCAGTTGCTGGAGGAATCCCTCCCCGGTCAACCGTTCACCCTGAATCGGTTGCGCGTTAGGCACCCACAGACTGCTGACCACGATGCCGGCCAGGATCAGCACCAGCGCCGCCGGGTAGATGTCCAGGCTCAGCCATTCGAACAAACGGCCCAGCGCGACCACGGTGATGATGAAACCGATCGAGCCCCACAGGCGAATCTGGCTGTAGCGCGAGGTCTGGCCCTGCAAGTGCGCCAGGGTGATGACTTCGAACTGCGGCAACACCGCGTGCCAGAAGAACGCATGCAAGGCCATGACCATCGCCAGCCAGGCGTAGGTCTTGCTGACGAAAATCAGCGAAAAGGTCAGCAGCGTGCACACCGCGCCGAAGCGCACGATGGCCAGCCGCCGACCGGTGTAGTCGCCCAGCCAGCCCCAGATGTTCGGCGCCACACAGCGCATCAGCATCGGGATCGCCACCAACTCGCCGATGCGCGCGGCGCTGAACCCCAGGTGATCGAAGTACAGCGCCAGAAACGGCGCTGTCGAACCGAGCAAGGCAAAATAGAACAGATAGAAACTGGAGAGCCGCCAGTACGGGAGCGCCGCAGTCGCCATCAGACGGCTGCGACCATGATGCCAGCCATTTACAGCTGACCCAGCACCGGCGTGCTCACACGCACATCGGCGTTCTGCCCACGGTGGCGCAGCAGGTGATCCATCAGCACGATGGCCATCATCGCCTCGGCAATCGGCGTGGCGCGGATGCCCACGCACGGATCGTGACGGCCCTTGGTGATCACTTCCACCGGGTTGCCATGGATGTCGATGGAACGGCCCGGTGTGGTGATGCTCGATGTCGGCTTCAGCGCCAGGTGCGCAACGATGGGCTGACCGGAGGAAATACCGCCGAGAATGCCGCCCGCATTGTTGCTGAGGAAACCTTCCGGGGTCATTTCATCGCGGTGCTCGGTGCCACGCTGGGCGACACTGGCGAAACCGGCGCCGATTTCCACGCCCTTGACCGCGTTGATGCTCATCAGCGCATGGGCCAGTTCGGCGTCGAGACGGTCGAAGATCGGCTCGCCCAGGCCCGGCATCACGCCTTCGGCGACCACTGTAATCTTCGCGCCGACCGAGTCCTGGTCCCGGCGCAACTGGTCCATGTAGGCTTCCAGTTCCGGCACCTTGTCCGGGTCCGGGCTGAAGAAGGCGTTCTGCTCGACCGATTCCCAGGTCTTGAACGGGATTTCAATCGGCCCCAGCTGGCTCATGTAGCCGCGAATGACGATGCCCTGGCTGGCCAGGTATTTTTTCGCAATCGCACCGGCCGCGACGCGCATCGCGGTTTCGCGGGCCGAACTGCGGCCGCCGCCGCGATAATCACGCTCGCCGTACTTGTGGTGGTAGGTGTAGTCGGCATGGGCCGGGCGGAACAGATCCTTGATCGCCGAGTAGTCCTTGGACTTTTGGTCGGTATTGCGGATCAACAGGCCGATGGCGCAACCGGTGGTGCGGCCTTCGAACACGCCGGAGAGGATTTCGACTTCGTCGGCTTCCTGGCGCTGGGTCGTGTGGCGGCTGGTGCCGGGCTTGCGGCGGTCCAGGTCACGCTGCAGATCCTCAAGGGATATCTCCAGCCCCGGCGGGCAGCCATCGACAATGGCGACCAACGCCGGGCCATGGCTTTCGCCCGCGGTGGTGACAGTGAACAGCTTGCCGTAGGTATTGCCGGACATGCAGGACGCTCCGTGAAATGAACCTGAATACGTAATGCGCGCCAGTATACGCAGGCTACCCAAGTAGTTCATCCTCGAACCTTATGGGTGCCTGTGAGTCCAACCGGCATCTTCTTGATGATGGCGCGATGATGCTGCGAGTTCTAGCCTTGAGCCTTACAATGATTTCCGGCTTCGCCCAGGCGACTGTCCTGCAACGACCGATCACCCTGGATACCGGCACCGGCGAGCTTTTCGGCTCGCTGTTACTGCCAAAATCCGACAATCGAGTGCCGGTTGTGCTGATCATTTCCGGTTCCGGCCCTACGGACCGTGACGGAAACAACACCGACGGCGGGCGCAATGACAGCCTCAAGCGTCTGGCCTGGGTGCTGGCCAAACACAACATCGCCAGCGTGCGCTACGACAAGCGCGGCGTGGCCGCAAGCCTGGCGGCAACCCCGGATGAACGCAATCTGACGGTGGACGCCTATGTGGCCGACGCTCAGGCCTGGGGCCGCAAGCTCAAGGCCGATCCGCGTTTCGGCCAGTTGATCGTGCTGGGTCACAGCGAAGGCGCCTTGATCGCCAGCCTCGCTGCGCCGGACATCGATGCCGACGCGGTGATTTCTGTCTCGGGCAGCGCAAGGCCAGTGGATCAGGTCATTCGCGAGCAACTGGGCAATCGCCTGCCACCACCGTTGATGCTGCGCAGCAATGAATTGCTCGACAGCCTCAAGGCCGGGAAACCCGACGACAATGTGCCGCCACCCTTGCAGGCGATTTTCCGCCCGAGCGTGCAGCCTTACCTGATTTCCCTGTTCCGCCAGGACCCGGCCACGGCATTTGCCAAACTGAAGATGCCAGCACTGATCATCCAGGGCAGCAACGACATCCAGGTCGGCGTCAATGACGCACGGCTGCTCAAGGCGGCCAAACCGGACGCCGAACTGGCGCTGATCGAGGGCATGAACCACGTCATGCGCATCGTGCCCAACGACGTCAAACGCCAGATGGCCTCCTATAAAGACCCGCAGTTACCCCTGGCGGCGGAACTGGGCACGCGAATCCTCGGTTTTATTGACGGACTTCGCGCCAGTTAACCTCCAGTCTTGAAAAAAACGGCCGATAAGCCTTTGTCGCCAACACATTGGTTGGCGACAAGCTGAGCTTGGACAGGATCTCGCCGTTATGACTGACACCCAGACTTCACCCGACACCAGCGCTGAAAAAGACGCACCGCCAGCGGTCGAGCTACCCTGGGCGGACGTCCACGTCGAGCACCACAAGATGCTCCGTCTGGCGCCGCTGCAGACTGACCGCAACACTGGCGGGCGCCCATTGCGCTTTGTCGAATTAGGCTATGCCGAGCGCAACGACAAGGCGCACAGCCTGATGCGCATGAGCATCACCCTGCCCGGCCAGCGCGTACGCAAGGAGCAGAATCATCTGGACGTGTGGGTCGATCACGCCGAAAAACGCGTGCATTTCGGACCGGAAAGCGGATTGCAGATTGAACCGCTGAACCGTGGCATTGGCCGCTACATGGCGGCCCAGGGCATCAACTGGGCAAAGAAGCGCTGGCCGACCTACACCGTCGACGGCTTTGACCTGAATAACAAGGATGCACTGAACGAAGACACCCGCCTGCGCCGCGATCATTTTTTGCGCGTGCATGGGTTCGACGTGGTGTATGCCGATGCCCAGCATTTGAAAGGCAGCGTCAAGGCGGTCAAGGTCGGCGACCTCTCTGGCGAGTGGAACAGCGAAAAACTGCAGGTCGTGGAAATTCTCGAGGCGGCGCAGATGCTCCAGCAAGCCGAGCAGAACCTGGCCGAGCAGGAAGTCAAACTCAAGAAACACGAAGAGAAAGTCAGCAAGTACAAACGCGAAGACGCCGGGCTGCGATTCACCATCACTTGCCTGGTGGCGTTTGCGGTGTTTCAGGCGGGGCTGCTGATCTGGATTGCTACGCACCGTTGAATCAAAAGATCGCAGCCTGCGGCAGCTCCTACAGGAATACGCATTCCATGTAGGAGCTGCCGCAGGCTGCGATCTTTTGCTTTTTAAATGCGGGAAACGAACAACGCCTGATGCTCCCGGCACTGCTGCGCGCTGAGCATGAACACACCATGGCCGCCACGCTCGAACTCCAGCCAGGCGAAGTCCACTTCCGGGTACAGCGCCTCGACGTGCACCTGGCTGTTGCCCACTTCGACAATCAGCAAGCCCTTCTCGGTCAGATGATCCGCCGCCTCGGCGAGCATGCGTCGCACCAGGTTCAAACCGTCATCACCGCAGGCCAGGCCCAGCTCCGGTTCGTGCTGGTATTCGTCCGGCATGTCGGCGAAATCTTCTGCGTCGACGTAGGGCGGGTTCGACACGATCAGGTCGAAACGCTGACCCGGCAAGCCTTCGAAGCCGTCGCCCTGCACCGTGTACACACGCTCATCGACGCCATGGCGCTCGATGTTCTGGTTGGCCACTTCCAGCGCTTCGAACGACAGGTCGGCCAGCACTACTTCGGCATGCTGGAACTCGTAGGCGCAAGCGATGCCGATGCAGCCGGAGCCGGTGCACAGGTCGAGAATTCGCGCCGGCTCGTTGGCCAGCCACGGGGTAAAACGATTTTCAATCAGCTCGCCAATGGGTGAACGCGGGATCAGCACGCGCTCATCGACGATGAACGACATGCCGCAGAACCAGGCCTCACCCAGCAGGTAAGCGGTCGGCACCCGATCTTCGATGCGGCGCTTGAGCAAAAGCTGCAGGTGAACCACTTCGTCTTCTTCCAGATTGCAGTCGAGGTAGCTATCGGCGATTTCCCACGGCAGGTGCAGCGCGCCCAACACCAATTGCCGGGCTTCGTCCCAGGCATTGTCGGTACCGTGGCCGAAAAACAGATCCTCCCCATGGAAGCGGCTGACGGCCCAACGGATATGGTCACGCAGGGTGCGAAGGCGGGAAGTGATCACGACGGCAAACTCCAGAAAAATCGACGGGGGATTCTACCAGTCAAACGACGTCACGACGACGCGGGAAACCACCGATTCAAATGTAGGAGTTATCCATTTTTTCGCCAGGCTATTGAACAAAACGCGACTATTGACAAGGCTACAGGCCAGCAACGACGGCACCTGTGATCGTAGCCATTCACAGAACCGCTCAGCCAGAGGACAATGGCGCAAAAGCCCCACTCCAAGGAGCCCCAGAATGTCTGTTCCAAAAACGATGTTTCAACTCAGTGGCCGCGGTTATGCAGCGGCCAATCTGAGCCATGCCACGCTGGTCATCATCGATGCCCAGAAAGAATACCTCAGCGGTCCCCTGGCCCTGAGCGGCATGGATGAAGCTGTCGCGAACATCAAGCAATTGCTTGCCGCTGCCCGCGCCGCCGGCCGGCCGATCGTGCATGTCCGCCACCTCGGTACGCTCGGCGGGTTGTTCAACCCCCAGGGCGTAGGTGGTGAGTTCATTCCGGGCCTGGAGCCACAGAGCGATGAAACCGTCATCGGCAAATTGCTGCCAAGCGCGTTTCACGGCACCGAACTGGCACAACGCCTGGAAGACCTCGGCGCCCTTGACCTGATCGTCTGCGGCTTCATGAGCCACTCCAGCGTCAGCACCACGGTGCGTGCCGCCAAGAACCTGGGCTTTCGCTGCACCCTGGTGGAAGACGCCTGCGCCACCCGCGACCTGCCTTACAAGGGCGGCGTGCTCAGTGCCGCACACGTTCATCAGACGGAAATGGCGATCATGGGCGACAACTTCGCCACCCTCGCGCTGACCCGTGAACTGATCTGATCGACGCTCAATGAGCGGCATGGAACGCCGCTCATCCGCAAAAGCCTCCCATTTGCCGTAATTGTCTTAGCCTCAGGAACATCCCGGTCAACTCCCGGTCGAAGGGCCGATACCCATTGAGGAAGGTCGGAATGAAGTTATCCGATGGTTTTGACGCTCGCCGCTTGCGGCCCAAAGGCCAAAGCAACTGGCGATTTCGAATCGGCGCGACGTTCGCAGCGTTGCTGGCGATGTGTGGCGTATTGCTCGCCATGGCCGGTGCCGCCAGCCTGCTCGGCCACGCACCCGCCCTGGGTGAATTGAACACCAGCCGCACCGGTGCCGCCGTGATCCTGGCGATCGGCCTGTTCGTGCTGTACCTCGGTGTCTGGTTATGGCGCCGTTGCCGTCGTCGCTCGCGGCAGTCGCGGGAACTGGCCATGTCCCCGCACCTGATGAAAAAACACGACTGAGCCTGGCGTCGCGCGCGTATTTGTCGCGCCCGATTCGCTTCGAGTTGGGTAAACTGGCCGCCCTTCGCGGAGGCTGACATGCAAGACGACGATTTTTCCCTGTTCAAAAGCGCGATCCAAGGCGTCAAGCCGATCAAGCACGATCGCGCCGAAACCGGCAAACCCAAGGCTGATCGCGCGCAGATTGCCAAGCTGCGTCAAGCGGCGACCGTACGCACCGAATCCACCACCGTCGACGGGCTGTCCGATCAGTTCGTCATCGACGTCGGCCCTGAAGACGAGCTGATGTGGGCCCGCGATGGCGTGCAGGAAAGCCAGATGCGCAAGCTCAAGGTCGGGCAGATTCCGTTCGAAGGCAGCCTCGACCTGCACGGCATGAGCGTGGAAAAGGCCCGGGAAACCCTCTGGGCGTTCCTGGCCGAAGCCACCAGATTCGAAATCCGCTGCGTGCGCGTCACCCATGGCAAAGCCGTGCGACTGGACGGCAAGCGGCCGATGATCAAAAGCCACGTCAACACCTGGCTGCGCCAGCATCCACAGGTGCTCGGCTTCACCTCGTGCCAGGCCAAACACGGTGGTGCCGGCGCGGTTTATGTGATGCTCAAACGTACCATGATGGAAGGTCGCGACGAGTAAAGCTGACGCGTCACGCTTGCAGCGTCGTGCCCGTCACCGTACCCTTGCCCTTTGCGTAAAATCCCACAGGTAGTTTCATGTCCCTGGAACAGAATTACACGGCGATCCTCGGCCAGCTCGGCGAGGACGTTTCCCGCGAAGGCCTGCTCGACACGCCAAAACGTGCCGCCAAAGCCATGCAGTACCTCTGCCGCGGCTATGAACAGACACTGGAAGAGGTCACCAACGGTGCCCTGTTCAGCTCCGACAACAGTGAAATGGTGCTGGTCAAGGACATCGAGTTGTACTCGTTGTGCGAACACCACCTGCTGCCGTTCATCGGCAAGGCTCACGTCGCCTACATCCCGAGCGGCAAGGTCCTGGGCCTGTCGAAAGTGGCGCGGATCGTCGACATGTACGCCCGTCGCCTGCAGATCCAGGAAAACCTCAGCCGCCAGATCGCCGACGCGGTCCAGCAGGTCACCGGTGCCTTGGGCGTCGCGGTGGTGATCGAGGCCAAGCACATGTGCATGATGATGCGCGGTGTGGAAAAGCAGAATTCGACGATGATCACCTCGGTGATGCTCGGAGAGTTCCGTGAAAACGCCGCCACTCGCAGCGAATTCCTCAGCCTCATCAAGTAATTCGCGGCACGAAGAAAACCGGCATTCATCGCCGGTTTTTTTTCGCCTGCAAAAAATCAGGTAAGCTGCGCGCCCTTCTTCATTCGCACCGTGAGGCTTTCAACGTGTTCGTAAAAGCGCTTCGTGTCGGCCTTGGCCAACTGATCATCTTCATCGACTTCATCACCCGCCCAGGCAAGAAGCAGCGTCCGGCGGAAGTTCAGGGACAGGTCAACTCGGCTGCCAAGGGCCTGACGCTGTATCAATTCCACGCCTGCCCGTTCTGCGTGAAGACCCGCCGCACCTTGCGCCGCCTGAATGTGCCGGTGGCACTGCGTGATGCGAAGAACAACGAACAGGATCGCCAGACCCTGCTCGAGCAAGGCGGCAAGATCAAGGTGCCGTGCCTGCGCATTGAAGATAATGGCCAGACCACCTGGATGTATGAGTCCAAGGTGATCATTGATTATCTGGACAAGCGTTTTGCGGCGGCCTGATGTTTTTGTGGTGATCTGACTGACGCCTTCGTCGGAACGCCGCCCGGAGCAAGCCCGCACAGGCACCGCAAATCCCGGACAAAAATAAACCGGCCCTCGCGCCGGTTTATTTGTTTTCACGCTGCTTTTGCGGCCTGGGCAGCACGCACCACCGCCGCCAACCGCTCGAGCCCTTCATCCAGCCGCGCCGGATCAATGTGGCTGAAGTTCAACCGCAGATACCCCGGATGATTATCCGGCTCGGGGAAGAACGGTTCGCCCGGCATGAACGCCACGTCGTTGGCCAGCGCGGCATTGAGCAAGGTGCGGGTGTCGTGCGGCTGCTTGAGTTTCAACCAGAAAAACAGCCCGCCCTGCGGCACGTTCCAGTCCGCCAGATCCGAGAAGTGCGTTTCCAGCGCAGCCTGAAACGCATCCCGACGCCCCCGATAAAAGTCGCGCAACCCACTACGGTGTTGCTGGTATTTCTCGGTGCCAATCCATTGCAACGCCTGCCACTGGCCGACCCGATTGGTGTGCAAATCCGCCGACTGCTTGAGTTTCAACAAATGGGGAAACAAATCCGGGCTGGCGATCAGGTAGCCGACGCGCAAACCCGGCAACAGGGTTTTCGATACGGTCCCGGTATAGATCCAGCTGGCCTTCTTCAAGCGGCTGGCAATCGGGGTGGCGCTGCCACCGTCGAAGGTCAGTTCGCGGTAAGGCTCGTCTTCAATCAGTGTCACGCCGAATTCATCGAGCAACGCCGCCACCGCGTCGCGCTTGGCTTCGCTGTAACGCACCGCCGATGGATTCTGGAAGGTCGGGATCAGGTAGATGAAGGCCGGACGGTGTTGCTCCAGCCGAGCGCGTAGCTCCGTCAGGTTCGGCCCGTCGGCCTCCAGAGGTACGGTCAGGCAATCGGCGCCGAACAGCTGGAAAATCTGCAACGCCGCCAGATAAGTCGGCGCCTCGAGCAGGATTTCGGTGCCCTTGTCGATGTACAGCTTGGCCGCCAGGTCGAGGGTTTGCTGTGAGCCGCTGACCACCAGCACCTGGCTTGCCTCGCACGGCACTCCCAACGCTCGCGCCTCGGCGGCCAGCGCTTCACGCAGCGCCGGCTCGCCTTCGCTCATGCCGTATTGGCCCATGGAAACCGGCATCCGGGCCCAATCGACCTTCGGCAACATGGCTTCGGCCGGCAGGCCGCCTGCAAACGACATCATCTGCGGACGTTGGGCCGCGGCGAGGATTTCACGGATCAAAGAACTTTTAAGGCGCGAGACACGTTCGGAAAAAGCCATGGGGATCACCGGTAGCGAGGCATGTGAAAAATGAGTCAAACTTATTGACCGAAATTACGCCTCCCCGAACGGATACGTCAATATGCTTGACCTTAAAAACCCGCTTTCCCAGCAGCAGGCCATGGAAGCGTTTTTCTTCGGCTACCAGGCCTTCACCGCCAAGGCCGATGAAATGCTCGAACGTCGCGGCCTGAGCCGGGTGCATCAGCGCATCGTGTTTTTCATCGCCCGCTATCCGAACCTGAGCGTAAAGGAACTGCTGGCATTGCTCGGCGTGAGCAAGCAGGCGTTGAACATGCCGTTGCGGCAATTGTTGGAGATGCATCTGGTGGAAAGCGTCGCGTCCGAAACCGACAAGCGCAAGCGCCTGCTGGAGTTGACCGCCGAAGGCGCGCGGTTTGAACAGGCGCTACGGCGCGAGCAGGTGAAATTGCTGGAGCGGGTGTTTGCCGAGGCCGGGGAGACGGCGGTGAATGGGTGGCTGGCGGTGAATCTGGCGTTGGGGGAAAGCCAGGCGCATACCGACTGAATCATTCTGCCTGCTGATTTTGATGCTGACTGATCCGGCCTCTTCGCGAGCAAGCCCGCTCCCACTGGTTTCGATTCGGTCAAAAAATATGCGCAGATCCGCCGCTTCCTGTGGGAGCGGGCTTGCTCGCGAAGGCGTCGGAACAGGCGATATATCCCTAAAGCCAAACTTTTCGTAAACAAAATCAAAAACATTATTTGCTTTCTTTGTATACAAAAGCATAATCCACTTCGTGCGAGTTCCTGACCAAGAGGTCAACAAATTCGCAAGTGCCTCAAAGGGCCGCTGCCACCCTCATGGGTCCGGCCCTGGAAATAACAATAAAACTCTTGAGGAGTATTCGCTGTGGAAAGCCGCAAATCCGAAGCATCGACGCTGGATCTCTCGCCGCCATTACGCAATGGCTTGCTGGAACGTCTGTTCAAACTCAGCTTGCACGGCACCACGGTGAAGACCGAGCTGATCGCCGGTCTGACAACCTTCATCACCATGGCTTACATCATTTTCGTCAACCCCAACATCATGGCCGACGCCGGGATCGATCACGGTGCGGCGTTCGTCGCCACCTGCATCGCCGCGGCCCTGGGTTGCCTGTTGATGGGCCTGTACGCCAACTGGCCGGTCGGCCTGGCACCGGGCATGGGGTTGAACGCCTTCTTCACCTACACCGTGGTCGGCACCATGGGCTACAACTGGGAAACCGCCCTCGGCGCGGTGTTTGTGTCCGGTGTGTTGTTCATGATCCTGACCTTCTCGCGGATCCGTGAATGGCTGCTCAACAGCATCCCGGTCAGCCTGCGCTTCGCCATGGGCGCCGGCGTGGGTCTATTCCTGGGGCTGATCGGCCTGAAAACCGCGGGTATCGTCGTCGATAGCCCGGCCACACTGATCAAGCTCGGCTCCCTGCGCGAACCTGGCCCGCTGCTCGCCGCCGTGTGCTTCCTGATGATCTCCATCCTCAGCTATCACAAGGTGTTCGGCGCGATCCTCATCAGCATCATCACCGTGACCCTCGCTGGCTGGGGTCTGGGCCTGGTGCACTACGAGGGCATCATGTCGGCTCCACCGAGCCTCGCACCCACCTTCATGGCCATGAACGTCGCCGGCGTGTTCAACGTCAGCATGATCAGCGTGGTCCTGGCGTTCCTCTTCGTACATATGTTCGACACCGCCGGTACCTTGATGGGGGTTGCCCAGCGCGCCAATCTGGTCGGTGCTGACGGCCGCATCGAAAACCTCTCCCGCGCCATGAAAGCCGACAGTGCTTCCAGCGTATTCGGTGCGGTCGTCGGCGTTCCGCCGGTCACCAGCTACGTGGAAAGTGCTGCCGGTGTTGCAGCGGGTGGTCGGACTGGTCTTACCGCAGTGACCGTAGGTGTGCTATTTATTGCAGCCATGTTCTTCGCACCCCTGGCCGGGATGATTCCTGCCTATGCAACCGCAGGTGCACTGATTTATGTAGCGATGCTGATGATGGGCGGCATGGCCCACATCGAATGGGACGAAGCGACCGACAGCATCCCGGCGATTGTCACCGCAATCATGATGCCGCTGACCTTCTCGGTCGCCGACGGTATCGCACTGGGCTTCATCACCTACGTGGCGCTGAAGGCCGGTACCGGCAAGTACAAGGAAATTTCCGTGAGCCTGTGGGTGCTCTGCGCGATCTTCATCGCCAAGTTCATCTTCTTGTAAGCCACACGCGGTACACGCTTGAAAACAGCCTCACCCCGTCGGGTGGGGCTTTTGTGCAAATGGAGGAAAGTGATGAGTCTGGAAACCTGGCTGCTGTTCAGCGGCGCTGCGCTGATAGTGATCCTGATCCCGGGGCCGCTGTCGTTGCTGATGATCAGCAACAGTCTGAATTACGGCCTGCGCCGCTCTTACCCGGCCTTTCTGGGCGGCGTATCGGCCTCGATCTGCCTGCTCAGTGCATCGGCGCTGGGCCTGGGTGCGTTGTTGCTGGCGTCGGAACAGCTGTTCAGTGCCCTGAAGATACTTGGCGCCCTTTACCTGTTCTACCTCGCCTGGCAGAGCTGGCAGCAATCGCGCCAGCCTTCCCACGGCGCTGAAGTGCCACAAGCCGCGCCGGTGCCACGCTTTCGCGCACTGTTCGGGCGTGCGTTCATGCTGGGCGCAAGCAACCCGAAAGACATCCTGTTCTTCGCCGCTTTCCTGCCGCAGTTCCTGAGTGCCGAACAGCCGTTCCTGCCACAACTTCTGGTGATGATCGCGACCTGGACCGTGCTCGACCTGCTGTGCAAATTGGCCTATGGCCTCGGCGCCCATGGTGCGGCGCGGTATCTGCGCAGCGGCAAGGGCCAGAGCTGGTTTAACCGGATCAGTGCAGGGTTGTTCAGTGGCGCGGGTGCAGCGTCCCTGCTGAGCCGCTAAACAGCAAGATCAAAAGATCGCAGCCTTCGGCAGCTCCTACGCGGGATATGTAGGAGCTGTCGAAGGCTGCGATCTTTTGACTTTTTCACAGACGAAAAAAAGCCCGCAGTGTGAGCGGGCGAAAGACCAAAGAAGCTATATGCGCAGTCGCTTCCAGGGTGCAGCTGCTGCCTGGGGGATCAGCTGCCGCGGTAGGTGGAGTAGCTGTAAGGCGAAATCAACAACGGCACATGGTAGTGATCCTGCTCGGCGGAGATGCCAAAACGCAGCACCACCACATCAAGAAATGCAGGCTCCGGCAGCTTGACGCCACGGGCGCGGTAGTAATCGCCCGCATGAAACTGGACCTGATAGACCCCGGTGCGGTAGTCATCGCCTTGCAGCAGCGGCGCATCGACACGGCCATCGCTGTTGGTGACGGCAGTGGCGACCAATTCCAGCTGCGATCCTTCAACGCGGTACAACTCGACCTTGATCGAGCTGCCCGGGCAACCGTGTGCTGCGTCCAAAACGTGTGTAGTCAAACGTCCCATTGATTCTGCGCGCCTGCCTGCGTGGAGCAGTCAGACTTCGCGCCTCCCGAAGTCAGTTGAAAAGGAGACCGCACCGATTCGGAGCACGAAAAGCTGCGGCGAGCGACTGATTAAGACACTTTTAAAGAAAATTGTACACAATAAAAACGACATTTTTCGCATCACCCTCGCCATCTGCATATTTGCCGTCGAACCGCACAACCTATAAGCCCTTCAATCAATAATTGACCAGTCAGGCAGATTTCTTGCAGGCTCACGCCAATAGCAGTAAAAGATGACAGTCGGTGAAAAATGCGAAAAATCAGGCTTACAAAGTGAATATAAAGTTGTATACAATCAGCCCATCGCTGTGACGCCAGCCTGCCATCCAGTTTTCAGCTGCGTCACACCAACCGTCATCATCGAATAAGAAGGAAGCCTGCAGTGAGCGCTGACTACCCACGCGACCTGGTCGGTTACGGCAGTAACCCTCCTCACCCCCACTGGCCGGGCAATGCCCGCATTGCCCTGTCGTTCGTACTCAATTACGAAGAAGGCGGCGAGCGCAACATCCTGCACGGTGACAAAGAATCCGAAGCCTTCCTCTCGGAAATGGTTTCTGCCCAGCCGCTGCAAGGCGCGCGCAACATGAGCATGGAATCCCTCTACGAGTATGGCAGCCGTGCCGGCGTGTGGCGGATCCTGAAGCTGTTCAAGGAGTTCGACATTCCGCTGACCATCTTCGCCGTGGCCATGGCCGCCCAGCGCCACCCGGACGTGATCCGCGCCATGGTCGATGCCGGCCACGAGATCTGCAGCCACGGCTATCGCTGGATCGACTACCAGTACATGGATGAAACCCAGGAACGCGAGCACATGCTCGAAGCGATCCGCATCCTCACCGAAATCACCGGCGAACGCCCACTGGGCTGGTACACCGGCCGCACCGGCCCGAACACCCGTCGCCTGGTGATGGAAGAAGGTGGTTTCCTCTACGACTGCGACACCTACGACGACGACCTGCCCTACTGGGAACCGAACAACCCGACCGGCAAGCCGCACCTGGTGATCCCGTACACCCTGGACACCAACGACATGCGCTTCACCCAGGTCCAGGGCTTCAACAAGGGCGACGATTTCTTCGAATACCTCAAAGACGCGTTCGATGTGCTCTACGCCGAAGGCGCGGAGGCACCGAAAATGCTCTCGATCGGCCTGCACTGCCGCCTGATCGGCCGTCCGGCGCGTCTGGCTTCGCTCAAGCGCTTTATCGAATACGCTAAAAGTCATGAACAGGTGTGGTTCAGCCGTCGCGTCGACATCGCGCGTCACTGGCAAGAAACCCACCCGTACACAGGGGCTGCCAAATGAGCACCTTTCAAACCGTCAAACCTTCGAGCCTGAGCCGCGACGCCTTTGTCGCCGCTTTCGCCGACATCTACGAACATTCGCCATGGGTGGCCGAGAAGGCCTTCGACCTGGGCCAGGACGCTTCGATCGACGAAATCGAAACCCTGCACCAGCGCATGAGCGACATCCTGTTGAGCGCCGATCACCAAAGCCAGCTGGCTTTGATCAACGCTCACCCGGACCTGGCCGGTAAAGCCGCCGTCCAGGGACAATTGACCGAAGCCAGCACTAATGAGCAGGCTGGCGCCGGTATTCACCAATGCACGGCCGAAGAGTTTTCTCGCTTCACCGAGCTGAACGACGCCTACAAAGCCAAGTTCAAGTTTCCCTTCATCATGGCGGTAAAAGGCAGCAACCGGCATCAGATCCTCGCAGCGTTCGAAACGCGCATCCACAACTCGGTCGAGACCGAATTCAAATGCGCGCTGGCGCAGATCAACAAGATCGCCCTGTTCCGATTACTGACCCTATAGCAAGCCTGGCCTGAGCGGATTCAAGAACGCCTAAACCGCCAAGGGCCTCGCAAGCATCCCAAGCCACTTATTTAAAGGCAGACAAGAAGAATGAAAGCTTACGCCGTACCTTTCGAGAAGTTCGTCAACCTGGCCGATGCCCGCCTGGGCACCAAGATCATCTCGGTCACCGATGACTGGTTCGCAGACGCCAACCGTCTGTTCCAACCGACCCCGGCCGTATGGAAGGAGGGCGTGTTCGATGACAACGGCAAGTGGATGGACGGCTGGGAGTCGCGCCGCAAGCGCTTCGAAGGCTTCGACAGCGCTGTGATCCGCCTGGGCGTACCGGGTTCGATCAAGGGCGTCGACATCGACACTTCATTCTTCACCGGCAACTTCCCGCCGTCGGCGTCCCTGGAAGCCTGCTTCCTGGCTTCGGGCGAGCCAGATGACAACACCCAGTGGACTGAAGTGCTGTCCGCCGTCGAGCTGCAAGGCAACAGCCACCACTTCCACGAAATCAACAACGACCAGGCGTTCAGCCACCTGCGCTTCAACATCTACCCGGACGGCGGTGTTGCCCGTCTGCGCGTATACGGCATTCCGTTCCGCGACTGGTCCGCTGTCGGCGACAACGAGCAAGTCGACCTGGCCGCTGCCCTCAACGGTGGCCGCGCCCTCGCCTGCTCCGACGAACACTTCGGCCGCATGAGCAACATCCTCAACCCGGGCCGTGGCATCAACATGGGCGATGGCTGGGAAACCGCACGTCGTCGCACCCCGGGCAATGACTGGGTCATCGTCGCGTTGGGCCACCCGGGCGAAATCGAGAAAATCATCGTCGACACCCTGCACTTCAAGGGTAACTACCCGGACACTTGCTCGATCCAGGGCGCGTTCGTGAAGGGCGGCACCGACAGCCAGATCGAAACCCAGTCGCTGTTCTGGCGCGAACTGCTGCCAAGCCAGAAGCTGGAAATGCACGCCGAGCACACCTTCGCCGAGCAGATCAAGGCGCTGGGCCCGATCACCCACATCCGCCTGAACGTGTTCCCGGATGGTGGTGTGAGCCGCCTGCGTGTACTGGGCAAGGTCGCGAAGTAATGCTGAGCCTGTAGGAGCTGCCGTAGGCTGCGATCTTTTGATCTTGATCTTACAAAGCAAAGTCAAAAGATCGCAGGCTGCGCCAGCTCCTACAGGTAATGCGGTAAACCGAACATACATTTGAAGAAAAGAAGAACAGCATGCGCACACTGACGATTGAACCGCTGACCAAAGAAGCCTTCGCCCCTTTCGGTGACGTGATCGAAACCGACGGCAGCGATCACTTCATGATCAACAACGGTTCGACCATGCGCTTCCATAAACTGGCTGTGGTCGAAACCGCAAAGCCTGAGGACAACGCGATCATCAGCATCTTCCGCGCCGACGCGCAGGACATGCCGCTGACCGTGAGCATGCTGGAACGCCATCCGCTGGGCAGCCAGGCTTTCATACCGCTGCTCGGCAACCCCTTTCTGATCGTGGTCGCGCCACTTGGCGATGAACCTGTATCAGGCTTGGTCCGCGCCTTCGTCACCAACGGCAGGCAGGGCATTAATTACCATCGCGGCGTTTGGCACCACCCGGTGCTGACGATCGAAAAGCGGGATGACTTCCTGGTGGTTGATCGCAGTGGCACAGGCAATAACTGCGATGAGCATTTTTTCAAAGAGGATGAGCGTTTGATCCTCGCCCCCCACCAATAAGAGAAGAGTCCGATCACTC
Source organism: Pseudomonas monachiensis (assembly GCF_047345015.1). Lineage (NCBI taxonomy): Bacteria > Pseudomonadati > Pseudomonadota > Gammaproteobacteria > Pseudomonadales > Pseudomonadaceae > Pseudomonas > Pseudomonas monachiensis. The sequence continues at coordinate 1,760,939 of NZ_CP178857.1, read as the reverse complement.
GACAACAGAGTGACGGGCGAGAGGTAAAGACTGTGGAAGCACATCTGTTGGAATGGCTGAACCTGAGCGTGCGCTGGGTTCACATGATTACTGGCGTGGCCTGGATCGGTGCGTCGTTCTATTTCGTATGGCTGGAAAACAACCTCAACCGGGTCAACCCGAAAAGCGGTCTGGCTGGCGACTTGTGGGCAATCCACGGTGGCGGTATCTACCACCTGGAAAAATACAAGCTGGCTCCACCGACCATGCCGGACAACCTGCACTGGTTCAAATGGGAAGCCTACTTCACCTGGATGTCGGGTATCGCGCTGCTGTGCGTGGTGTTCTACTCCAACCCGACGCTTTACCTGCTGGCTCCGGGCAGCTCCCTGAGCGGTCCTGAAGGCGTACTGTTGGGCATCGGCTCGCTGTTCATCGGCTGGTTCGTCTACTCCTTCCTGTGCGACTCGGCCCTGGGCAAACGCCCTGCCCTGCTAGGTGGAATCCTGTTCGTCCTGATCATCGCCGCGGCCTACGGCTTCAGCAAAGTGTTCAGCGGTCGGGGTGCGTACCTGCACGTCGGCGCGATCATCGGCACCATCATGGTCGGCAACGTGTTCCGCATCATCATGCCGGCGCAACGCGCACTGGTAGCGGCGATTGCCGAGAACCGCACGCCGGATCCGGCGCTGCCGGCCAAAGGCCTGCTGCGTTCGCGCCACAACAACTACTTCACCTTGCCGGTGCTGTTCATCATGATCAGCAACCACTTCCCGAGCACCTACGGCAGCCAGTACAACTGGTTGATCCTGGCCGGGATCGCGGTACTGGCGGTGTTGGTGCGTCACTACTTCAACACCCGTCACGACAGCCACAAGTTTGCCTGGACCCTGCCGGTGGCAGCGGTGGGCATGATCTGCCTGGCTTATGTGACCGGTCCGAAGCCGATGTCCAGTGCCCCTGAAGTGGCCAAGGCACCCGCTGCAATCGAATACCAGCCGCTGCCGGAAACCGCAGTGGGCGGTGGATTGAAACCTGCTGAAGCCAAACCTGCAGAAGCGCCAGCCGCCGCTCCGGCTCAGGCATCCAATGCCGGCCCGGGTTTCGACAAGGTGCACAGCGTGATTCAGGAGCGTTGCGCGGTCTGCCATTCGGCCAAACCGACCAGCCCGTTGTTCAGCGCGGCCCCGGCCGGTGTGATGCTGGACACTCCCGAGCAAATCCGCCAGAACGCACCGCGGATTCAGGCGCAAGCCGTCACCAGCCAGATCATGCCACTGGGCAACATCACGCAGATGACCCAGCAGGAACGTGACCTGATCGGTGCCTGGATTGTGCAGGGAGCCCAGACCAACTAAGCAACACAAAAGCCTGTGTCTAGCGGGCTTTTGTGGCGAGGGAACTTGCTCCCGCTGGACTGCGCAGCAGTCCCCTGCTCTTAAGGTAAAGAGCGGGGCCGCTTCGCGCCCCAGCGGGAGCAAGCTCCCTCGCCACAGATCCACCTGATTCGAATACAGCTGCCGGTAGCACTGCAGCTGTAAATCACAAGAATAAAAAGATCCGAGGTGTTGCATGTCCGAGCTATCCGCAGCGCGCATCCCCGACGCACCCGCCATTCAGCGTTTGCCCCTCTTGCAACTGATCCTGGTCGGTTTGCAGCATGTTCTGCTGATGTACGGTGGTGCCATCGCGGTACCGCTGATCATCGGACAGGCCGCTGGCCTGAATCGTGAAGAAATCGCCTTCCTGATCAACGCCGACCTGCTGGTCGCGGGAATTGCCACTATCGTCCAGTCCCTCGGCATCGGCCCCATGGGCATTCGCATGCCGGTGATGATGGGCGCCAGCTTCGCCGCCGTCGGCAGCATGGTCGCCATGGCCGGCATGCCCGGTATCGGCCTGCAAGGGATCTTCGGCGCGACCATCGCCGCCGGGTTCTTCGGCATGCTCATCGCCCCGTTCATGTCCAAGGTCGTGCGCTTCTTCCCGCCGTTGGTGACCGGCACGGTCATCACCTCGATCGGTTTGTCGCTGTTCCCCGTGGCCGTGAACTGGGCCGGCGGCGGTGCCAGCGCCGCTCAATTCGGTTCACCGATCTATCTGGCCATCGCCGCACTGGTGCTGGGTACCATTTTGTTGGTGCATCGCTTCATGCGGGGTTTCTGGGTCAACATCTCTGTCCTGATCGGCATGTGCCTGGGCTACGTGCTCTGCGGCCTGATCGGCATGGTTGACCTCAGTGGCATGGCCCAGGCGCCATGGCTGCAATTCGTCACACCGCTGCACTTCGGCATGCCGAAATTCGAACTCGCGCCGATCCTGTCCATGTGCCTGGTGGTGGTGATCATTTTCGTCGAGTCCACCGGGATGTTTCTGGCGCTGGGCAAGATCACCGGCCAGGAAGTCTGCCCACGGATGTTGCGTCGCGGCTTGCTGTGCGATGCCGGCGCCTCGTTCTTCGCCGGTTTCTTCAACACCTTCACCCACTCCTCCTTCGCCCAGAACATCGGCCTGGTGCAAATGACCGGCGTGCGCTGCCGTTCGGTGACCATCGTTGCCGGCGGGTTGCTGATCGTGTTGAGCCTGCTGCCCAAAGCCGCTTTTTTGGTGGCGTCGATTCCTCCGGCAGTACTGGGCGGCGCAGCAATTGCGATGTTCGGCATGGTCGCCGCCACCGGGATCAAGATTCTCCAGGAAGCCGACATCGGTGACCGTCGCAACCAACTGCTGGTGGCGGTGAGCATCGGCATGGGGCTGATCCCGGTTGTACGCCCGGAGTTTTTCGCCCACCTGCCCGTGTGGATGAGCCCGATCACCCACAGCGGCATCGCCATGGCCACCCTCAGCGCGCTGACGCTGAACTTGCTGTTCAACATCCTTGGTGGCGCCGAACGCGCGGCCATCAACGACTGCCACGCTCACACCCATTGATCTGACGGATAACCAAGGGGGCCTGCCTGTGGCCAGCCCCCTGGCCACAACCTGCGCCTCAAAAATAAAAACAAGAGGGAGCAACAGATGATTCGGACACAAACCAACCTGCTGTTGAGCGCTGGCCTGCTGGCCGCGAGCCAGGCCATGGCCGGCGATCTACTGCTGTGGCAGACCAACAGCCTGAGCTACCTGTATGGCAAGGATTTCGTGGTCAACCCGCGCATCCAGCAGACGATAACTTTCGAGCACGCCGACCGCTGGAAATACGGCGACAACTTCATGTTCATCGACAGCACCTACTACAACGGCGAGCAGGACCGAAACAAAGGCGTTCATGCCTATTACGGCGAGCTCAGTCCGCGCCTGTCTTTCGGCAAGATCCTCGACCGCCGTTTCGAATTCGGCCCGATCAAGGACGTGTTGCTGGCCATGACCTACGAGAACGGCGAAGACGACACCGAGGCCTACCTGATCGGGCCCGGTTTCGACCTCGCGGTTCCAGGCTTCAACTTCTTCACCTTGAACTTTTATTACCGCCAGACCGAAGGCTCGCGCCCCGGCGATGACGTCTGGCAGATCACGCCGGCCTGGTCCTACACCCTTCCATTGGGCAACTCGAACCTGCTGATCGACGGCTACATGGACTGGGTCGTAGATAACGACCAGAACTCGCACGGCACTTATCACGCCAACCTGCACTTCAACCCGCAAATCAAGTACGACCTGGGCAAGGCCATGGGCTGGCGGGAAAAACAGGTATACGTCGGCGTCGAATACAGCTACTGGAAAGACAAGTACGGCATCGAAAACAGCTCCAACTTCGACACCAACGAAAACACCACCAGCCTGCTGGTGAAGGTGCATTTCTGATGCTGCCCCGCAACCGTGCCCCAAGCCTGTCGTCGGTGCGCCGTTGCGGAGCACTTGAGACCTGGCCGAGGAGTCAGTATTCTCCGCGGCCGCCCGAATCCGGTTTAAAAAAAAGCCCGGATTTAAAACCTGACCAAAAAGCCAACTTATCCCGGCTCTGGCAGGCACCAAGGCACTCCAAAACCCCTCTCAATCGACCGCTCTTGAGCCGCCGAACGGGAGTTTTTTTGCTTTCTGAAAGCCTTGGCCCAGCTCTTGCTAACAGCATCAAAGCTGACCGAATGGATGATTTTTTACCGCTACAGAAAAAGGCGCCACACCAGAGCGCCGACCTTAAAAAAATAACGTGGAACCACCTACTTTTTGGGAGCAACCGAATGAAACGTACGTGCACTAGCCTGATGCTGGCGGGATCGATGCTGGCCGGGGGCCAGGCCATGGCCGGCGATTTGCTGCAGTGGCAGACCAACAGCCTGACCTACCTCTATGGCAAGGACTTCCAGGTCAACCCGCGCATCCAGCAGACGGTGACCTTCGAACACGCCGATGGCTGGAAGTACGGCGACAACTTCTTCTTCATCGACAAAATCTTCTACAACGGCAAGGAAGACCACTTCGCGGGCGAGAACACCCATTACGGCGAACTCAGCCCGCGCCTGTCGTTCAACAAGATCTTCGACCAGAAGTTCGAATTCGGCCCGATCAAGGACGTGCTGCTGGCCATGACCTACGAGTTCGGTGAAGACGATACCGAGTCCTACCTGATCGGCCCTGGTTTCGACCTGGCCATCCCGGGCTTCGATTACTTCCAGCTGAACTTCTACAACCGCCACACTGAAGGCGACCGCCCGGGCGACAACATCTGGCAGGTCTCGCCGGTCTGGTCCTACACCATTCCGGTGGGTGGCTCGGACGTGCTGATCGACGGCTTCATGGATTGGGTGGTCGACAACGACGTCAACAGCAAAGGCGAGTACCACGCCAACCTGCACTTCAACCCGCAGGTCAAATACGACCTGGGCAAGGCGCTGAATCTGGGTGCCAAGCAGCTGTACGTGGGTGTCGAGTATGACTACTGGAAAAACAAGTACGGGATTGAAGACAGCCAGGGCTTCAAGACTGATCAGAGTGTGACCAGTTTCCTGGTCAAGGTTCACTTCTGATTTAAGAAGCTTCGCGAGCAGGCTCGCTCCCACAGTGGAACCTTGTCGAACACAAACTTTGCATACGACGAAAATCCCCGTGGGAGCGAGCCTGCTCGCGAAAGCCTCACTACAAGTCTCAAACCGAAAGCACGGGCTCTTCCAACCCCAGAAACCGGCACAATTCCCCGCGCTTGGCCAACGCATCCCGTCGCCCCAGTTCGATCAACTCGCTGCAATACCCCGCCTCGAACAGCAGGTAACTCAGCACCCCCGCCCCGCTGGTCTTGGTCGCACCCGGCCCGCGCAGAAACAGGCGCAATGCCGCCGGCAATTCCTGGCGATGGCGCGCGGCAATCTCGTCGATCGGCTGGCTCGGTGAAATCACCAATACGTCCACCGGTGCCACGCCCAATGCACGGGTCGGCGTGCCGTCGGGCATCAGGTGACTGAACTGGTTCAGGCGCTGCAACAGTTCGATATCGCTTTCCAGGCTGTCAATGAACGTACTGTTGAGCATGTGCCCGCCGATCTGCGCCAGGGTCGGCTGCTGACCGGTGTAGCTGCGCAACAAGGGTTGTTGCGGGTCGACTCCGCGGGGGTTGCCACTGACGCCCACCACCAGCACCCGACTGGCGCCCAGATGCAGCGCCGGACTGATCGGCGCCGACTGACGCACCGCGCCATCACCGAAATACTCTTCGTCGATTTTCACCGGGGCGAACAGCAGCGGAATAGCCGAACTGGCGAGCAGGTGTTCAACGGACAACCGCGTGGGAATGCCGATGCGTCGATGGCGCAACCAGGCATCGATCTTGCCGCCGCCCTCATAGAAGGTGACTGCCTGACCGGACTCATAGCCGAAAGCTGTGACCGCCACCGCATGCAATTGCTTCTGCGCGATCGCTTCGGCGATGCCACCCATATGCAGCTTGTCGTTGAGCAGATCGCGCAACGGAGAACTGTTGAGCAGCGCCACCGGCACCTGGGCACCAATACCGAGCAAACTGTGGCTGACAAAGCGACTGGCCTGGCGGATCACCCCGGGCCAGTCGCTGCGCAACACCAGATGACTGCGAAAGCCCTGCCAGAAGGCCGTCAGGCGTTCGATGGCGTTACGAAAGTCCATTGCCCCGCTGGCGAGGCTGACGGCGTTGATCGCGCCCGCCGAGGTGCCGACAATCACCGGAAACGGATTGCGGGCCCCCGGTGGCAGCAATTCGGCAATCGCCGCCAGCACCCCGACCTGATAGGCCGCCCGAGCCCCGCCACCGGAAAGAATCAACCCTGTTACCGGCTCAACTGGACTCATCGCAACACTCCATGGTGCTTGGAAAAACGGTTACTCAACCGCGCTTGGCGTACAACTTCGCCTCGCCCGGTGGACGGCTCTTGAAGCGGCGGTGGGCCCACAGGTATTGCTCGGGATGCTCTCGCAGAACGCTTTCGATCCATTGGTTGATGCGCAGGCAATCCTCTTCTTCGGTTTCGCCGGGGAAGCCTTCGAGCGGCGCATGGATCACCAGGCGATATCCGCTGCCGTCCGCCAGACGCTCCTGGGTGAACGGCACCACCAGCGCCTTGCCCAGCCGCGCAAACTTGCTCGTGGCGGTGACGGTCGCGGCCTGAATACCGAACAGCGGCACGAAGATGCTTTGCTTGGCGCCGTAGTCCTGATCCGGTGCGTACCAGATCGCCCGGCCCGAGCGCAGCAACTTGAGCATGCCGCGCACGTCTTCGCGTTCCACCGCCAGCGAATCGAGGTTGTGCCGCTCGCGGCCCTGGCGCTGGATGTAGTCGAACAGCGGATTCTTGTGCTCGCGGTACATGCCGTCGATGGTGTGCTGCTGACCGAGCAACGCCGCGCCGATTTCCAGCGTCGTGAAGTGCAGGGCCATCAGGATCACGCCCTTGCCTTCGCGCTGGGCCTGCTGCAAATGCTCCAGCCCTTCGATATGAGCGAGACTCGCCAGGCGCTTGCGCGACCACCACCAGCTCATCGCCATTTCAAAGAAAGCGATGCCGGTGGAGGCGAAGTTTTCCTTGAGCAGGCGTTTGCGTTCGGCGGCGGTCTTTTCAGGAAAACACAGTTCCAGGTTGCGCTTGGCAATGCGCCGTCTGTCGCCGGCGACCCGATACATCAAGACGCCCAGGACACGACCAATCCACAGCAGTGCCGGATACGGCAGCTGGACGATCAGCCACAACAGCCCCAGGCCACACCACAACGGCCAGAAACGTGGAGATAGAAATGCTTTTCGAAAACGCGGGCGGTCCATTAATGCTTCCGGAATGACAATGGCCGCGCATTCTACATCGTTCGACCCGGCTTGCGGCCCGCGGGCGTTCTCGTTATAAGTCTCGGCACTTTTAGTGACAAGTCGTTGTATGCCGACCATGAGCCAAACCGAACCGCTAGACCAAGATCCCGTGTTCCAGTTGAAGGGCAGCATGCTGGCCATTACGGTGCTGGAGCTGGCCCGTAACGACCTCGAAAGCCTTGATCGGCAACTGGCCGCCAAGGTCGCCCTGGCGCCGAACTTCTTCAGCAACGCGCCGCTGGTACTGGCCCTGGACAAACTCCCGGCCAACGAAGGCGCGGTCGATCTGCCAGGGCTGATGCGCGTCTGCCGCCAGCATGGCCTGCGTACCCTGGCGATCCGTGCCAGCCGTATCGAAGACATTGCCGCCGCCATCGCGGTCGACCTGCCGGTGCTGCCACCGTCCGGCGCCCGGGAGCGTCCACTGGACCTGACCGAAGGCGAACCGAAGAAAAAACCGGAAAAACCGCCCGAGCCGACCATCAAGCCGACGAAAATCATCACCTCGCCAGTACGTGGTGGCCAGCAGATTTATGCCCAGGGCAGCGATCTGGTGGTGATCTCCTCGGTGAGCCCGGGGGCGGAACTTCTCGCCGATGGCAACATCCATGTATACGGCCCGATGCGTGGTCGCGTGTTGGCCGGCGTCAAGGGCGACACCAAGGCGCGGATTTTCTGTCAGCAAATGAGTGCTGAACTGATTTCCATCGCCGGGCATTACAAGGTTTCCGAAGATCTGCGCCGCGACCCTCTATGGGGTTCGGGTGTGCAGGTCAGCCTGTCCGGCGACGTGTTGAACATCATTCGGCTTTAACGGATACTGCCGCATTTTCCAAGCATCTCTAAAACGTAGCGAAAACGGCTCAAACGAAGTAGGAAAAAGGCCGAAAGCAGTGTTTACCGGGGGTAAACGCCGCTCAAAACCGGATTCCAGCCAAGGCTGTCCGACTGCAGTAGTTTTTCAGGAGATGTTTTTCAGGGACTGAAAAGTCCTTCTTCCTTAGGGGTGAAACACCTTGGCCAAGATTCTCGTGGTTACATCCGGCAAGGGTGGTGTGGGTAAGACCACCACCAGCGCCGCTATCGGTACCGGCCTCGCTCTGCGCGGCCACAAAACAGTGATCGTCGACTTCGACGTGGGCCTGCGTAACCTCGACCTGATCATGGGTTGCGAGCGTCGCGTGGTGTATGACTTCGTCAACGTGGTCAACGGCGAAGCCAATCTGCAACAGGCCCTGATCAAAGACAAGCGCCTGGAAAACCTCTACGTGCTGGCCGCCAGCCAGACCCGCGACAAAGACGCGCTGACCGTCGAAGGCGTGGAAAAAGTCCTGATGCAACTCAAGGAAGACTTTGAGTTCGTGGTCTGCGACTCCCCGGCGGGCATCGAGAAAGGCGCCCACCTGGCCATGTACTTCGCCGATGAAGCGATCGTCGTGACCAACCCGGAAGTCTCCTCGGTACGTGACTCCGACCGCATGCTTGGCCTGCTGGCCAGCAAGTCCCGTCGCGCCGAGCGTGGCGAAGACCCGATCAAGGAACACCTGCTGATTACCCGTTATCACCCGGAACGTGTGAGCAAAGGCGAAATGCTCGGCGTAGAAGACGTCAAGGAGATCCTTTCGGTGACCCTGCTCGGCGTGATCCCTGAATCCCAGGCGGTGCTCAAGGCATCCAACCAGGGTGTTCCGGTGATTCTCGACGACCAGAGCGATGCCGGCCAGGCCTACAGCGATACCGTTGACCGCCTGCTGGGCAAGACCGTGGATCATCGATTCCTTGATGTACAGAAGAAGGGATTCTTCGAGCGCCTGTTTGGAGGCAACTAAGCAATGAACCTTTTTGACTTCTTTCGTGCCAACAAAAAGCAAAGCACCGCGTCGGTAGCGAAAGAGCGTCTACAGATCATCGTGGCGCACGAACGCGGCCAACGCAGTACCCCGGACTACCTGCCAGCCTTGCAGAAGGAACTGGTCGAGGTGATCCGCAAGTACGTCAATATCGGGTCCGATGACGTGCATGTCGCACTGGAAAGCCAGGGCAGCTGCTCGATTCTGGAACTCAATATCACCCTGCCAGATCGCTGAGTCGATCCGCCAGGAGCCACGGCGGCTCAGGCCCCTTCTGCAACCGGAAGGGACCTGAGCCGCCGTTGGCGTTTGTTACGAGGCTGTTTTAATGCCGTTGTCCAATATCCACATCATCCATCAGGATGCCGCCGTACTGGTGGTGAACAAGCCGACCCTGTTGCTCTCTGTCCCTGGCCGGGCCGATGACAACAAGGACTGCCTGATTACCCGCCTGCAGGAAAACGGCTACCCGGAAGCGCGAATCGTCCACCGGCTGGACTGGGAGACGTCCGGCATCATCCTGCTGGCCCGCGACCCGGATACCCATCGCGAACTGTCCCGGCAATTTCACGACCGCGAAACCGAAAAGGCCTACACCGCCCTGTGCTGGGGTCAGCCGGAACTGGACAGCGGCAGCATCGACCTGCCGTTGCGCTACGACCCGCCGACAAAGCCTCGGCATGTGGTCGACCATGAGTTTGGCAAACATGCGCTGACTTTCTGGCGCGTGCTCGAGCGTTGCGGCGACTGGTGCCGCGTCGAGCTGACACCGATCACCGGCCGTTCCCACCAGTTGCGCGTGCACATGCTCTCGATTGGCCATCCGTTGCTGGGTGACGGGCTCTATGCCCACGAGCAGGCGCTGGCGGCCTGGCCGCGATTGTGCCTGCACGCGAGCATGCTCAGCTTCACCCACCCGCAAAGTGGCGAGCGCCTGCGCTTCGAGTGCCCGGCACCATTCTGAAAATGTGGGAGCAAGCCCGCTCCCACAGGGTGCTCCTTCACATTCATCTTCGCTGTCCACTCCAACATCAGCCCACCGCCAATTCCATGGCCAATACGTTAAACTGGCGCCACTGCTGTCTGGAGCTACTTTATGCGCGAAGAGTTGAACCAAGGCCTGATCGATTTCCTCAAGGCCTCCCCTACCCCGTTCCATGCCACCGCCAGCCTTGTCCAGCGTCTGGAAGCGGCGGGCTATCAACGCCTCGACGAGCGTGAGCCCTGGAATACCGAAGCCAACGGTCGCTACTACGTCACCCGCAACGACTCTTCGATTGTCGCGATCAAGATGGGCCGTCATTCACCGCTGCACGGTGGCATTCGCCTGGTCGGCGCCCACACCGACAGCCCGTGCCTGCGCGTCAAGCCGCAACCGGAGCTGCAACGCCAGGGCTTCTGGCAACTGGGCGTCGAAGTCTATGGCGGCGCACTGCTGGCGCCGTGGTTCGACCGTGACCTGTCCCTGGCGGGGCGCGTAACCTTCCGTCGAGATGGCAAGGTCGAAAGCCAGTTGATCGACTTCAAGGCACCGGTCGCGATCATTCCGAACCTGGCGATTCACCTCAATCGTGAAGCCAACATGGGCTGGGCCATCAACGCCCAGACCGAACTGCCGCCGATCCTCGCGCAATTTGCCGGTGACGAGCGCGTGGACTTCCGCGCAGTACTCACCGACCAGCTCGCCCGCGAACACGGCCTGAATGCCGACGTGGTGCTCGATTACGAGCTGAGTTTCTACGACACCCAAAGCGCGGCGGTCATTGGCCTGCATGGCGATTTCATCGCCGGCGCGCGTCTGGACAACCTGCTGTCGTGCTACGCCGGCCTGCAAGCGCTGCTGACGACCGACACCGACGAAACCTGCGTGCTGGTTTGCAACGACCACGAAGAAGTCGGTTCCTGCTCGGCCTGTGGTGCCGACGGCCCGATGCTTGAGCAAACCTTGCGACGCCTGTTGCCTGAAGGTGATGAATTCGTACGCACCATCCAGAAATCCCTGCTGGTTTCGGCTGACAACGCCCACGGCGTGCATCCGAACTACGCCGACAAGCACGATGCCAACCACGGCCCGAAACTCAACGCAGGCCCGGTGATCAAGGTCAACAGCAACCAGCGCTACGCCACCAACAGCGAAACCGCCGGGTTCTTCCGCCACCTGTGCATGGCTGAAGAAGTGCCGGTGCAGAGCTTCGTGGTGCGCAGCGACATGGGCTGTGGTTCGACCATCGGCCCGATCACCGCCAGCCACCTGGGCGTGCGCACCGTGGACATCGGCCTGCCGACGTTCGCCATGCACTCGATCCGCGAGCTGTGCGGCAGCCATGACCTGGCGCATCTGGTCAAGGTGCTGAGCGCGTTCTACACCTGCCGCGAATTGCCGTAACGCCGGTAGGAGCTGCCGCAGGCTGCGATCTTTTGATTCTGATTTTGACGCCATGATTGTCGCCGAAGATCAAAGGATCGCAGCCTTCGGCAGCTCCTACACACATCACACCAGCCGCATCAAAAGCGGCCTAGACTTCAAGTATCCCTACGACAAGGCTGTCTCCATGATTTCGATGTCTACCTTCCACGCCATGCTGATTCCGATTCTTGCCGGGATGCTCCTGCTGGCCGTCGGCTTCAACTTTCGCGATAAAAATGCCGGCGTGTTTGCCATGTGGATCGGCATGCTGACCATTCTCGCGACCGTGGTGATCAAGATCCTCGCCAAACTCAACGAATAATTCATCGTCCCTGGCTCGCATTGATTTTGACGGGCTCGTACACTCGGTCGATCCGCTCCCTGCGAGGTTGACCGCCTAGTGTTCGCTCGTCTTTTTGCTCTCCCTTGTTTTTTCCTTGCCTGCCTGATGACGCTGCTGTCAGTGGCGCCTGCCCAGGCCGCCGGCCTGCCGGGCCTGCTCACCAACCAGGCCAAGGCCCAGCCCGAAGCACAGGAACCGCTGGGGCAATCCCTGGACGAAGTGATCAAGTCGCTGGAAAACGACCAGCAACGCAGCAAGCTGCTGGCCGACCTGAAAAAGCTCCGCGACACCACCAAACAGGCCCAGCCGATTACCGAAGAAGGCGTGCTGGGCCTGATTGGCGGAACCCTGACCACTATCGAGAAGAAATTTACCGGCGACGACAGTCCGCTCACGCGCTGGTCCAGTGAGCTCGATCAGGCCAGGGAAGAACTGGCGGCGCTGGCGCTGCCGGCCAATGAATGGCTGCCCATGCTGTTCGCCTTCGCCATGATCCTGATGGTCTGGAGCCTGCTGGCCGCCGCGCTGATCTGGATCAGCCACCGCGTGCGGATGCGTTTCGGCCTGACCGAAGAACTGCCACAGCACCCCCGGGCCCTGGACATGCTGCGTTTTGCCCTGCGCAAACTCGGGCCATGGCTGATTGCCCTGGTGATCACGGTCTACATGAGCTACGCCCTGCCCTCGTCCCTGGGCAAGAGCCTGGCGATGGTGCTGGCCTATGCACTGGTGGTCGGCACCTGCTTCTCGGCCATCTGCGTGATTGCCTTTTCCCTGCTCGATGGCCCACACCGCCACCGCGCCCTGTACATACTGCGGCACCAGGCGTTTCGGCCGCTGTGGCTGATCGGCAGCTTCGCCGCATTTGGCGAAGCCCTGAGCGATCCGCAGCTGGTCGCCAGCCTCGGCAGCCATCTGGCCCATACTGCCGCGACTGTTGCCAATGTCCTGGCCGCGCTTTCCACGGGGCGCTTCATCCTGCGCTTCCGCCGGCCGATCGCCCACCTGATCCGCAACCAGCCGCTGTCCCGGCGCCTGACCCGCCGTGCGCTCAACGACACCCTGTCAATTCTTGGCACCTTCTGGTACGTACCGGCACTGGTACTGGTGGCAATCTCCCTGTTCGCGACGTTCATTTCCGCCGGCGACACCAGCACCGCCCTGCGCCAGTCGCTGATCTGCACCGTCTTGCTGGTGCTGTGCATGGTCATCAACGGCCTGGTACGCCGCCAAGGCCTCAAACCCCAACGCGGTATCCGGCGCTACGCGGTGTATTCGGAACGGCTGAAAAACTTCTTCTACACCATTGTTCACCTGTTGGTGTGGCTGGCCTTTATCGAACTTGGCCTGCGGGTCTGGGGCATGTCATTGATCCGCTTTACCGAAGGCGACGGCCACGAAGTCAGTGTCAAACTGTTCAGCCTCGCCGGCACATTGCTGTTCGCCTGGCTGATCTGGATTCTCAGCGATACCGCGGTGCATCACGCGCTGACCCGCTCGCGCAAAGGCCTGGCCAATGCCCGCGCGCAGACGATGATGCCGCTGATCCGCAATGTGCTGTTCATAGCGATTTTTATCATCGCGCTGATTGTCGCCCTGGCGAACATGGGCATGAACGTCACCCCCCTGCTGGCCGGTGCCGGCGTGATCGGCCTGGCCATCGGTTTTGGTGCGCAGTCGCTGGTAGCCGACCTGATTACCGGGTTGTTCATCATCATCGAAGACTCCCTGGCCATCGACGACTACGTGGATGTCGGCGGCCACCTCGGTACGGTCGAAGGGCTGACCATCCGCACCGTGCGCCTGCGGGACATCGACGGCATCGTCCACACCATTCCGTTCAGTGAAATCAAAAGCATCAAGAACTACTCCCGGGAATTCGGCTACGCCATCTTCCGGGTAGCGGTGCCGGCCAACATGGACATCGACAACGCCATCAAACTGATGCGCGAAGTCGGCCAGAAAATGCGCACCGATCCGCTACAACGACGCAATATCTGGTCGCCGCTGGAGTTCCAGGGGGTGGAAAGCTTCGAGTCGGGCAACGCCATCCTGCGCGCCCGGTTCAAGACTGCGCCGATCAAGCAGTGGGAAGTGTCGCGAGCGTTCAACCTGTCACTCAAGCGACACATGGATGAAGCCGGACTGGATCTGGCGACACCGCGGATGAGCATTCAGGTGATTACCGCCGGTGGTGGCCCGCAGGAGTAGGAGCTGCCGCATGCTGCGATCTTTTGATTTTGGCCTTTAAAGGATCGCAGCCTGCGGCAGCTCCTACAAAGGCAGCGTCAGACAACATCCACCCCCACATGAATCGCATCATGCCGCCAGAACTCCAGATCACAATCGATCAGCCGCTCATGCTGGTCATAGTTGACCCGGGCAATCCGCAAGCCCGGGCTGCCTGTTGACACCTTTAACGCTGCCGCCGCATCCACCGACAACGCCGTGGGCACAATTTCGAAGCGCACCCGCCCGTAGTGCAGGTCGTAATGCCGCGCATACAGTTCGGTGATCGACTGATTCAAATCGAAATCGAGTATCCCGGGAAAGTACTGCGGGTTCAGATAGTGCTCCACATACAGCACCAGTCGCCCGTCGATCCGCCGTGCGCGGCAGATCTGAATCACGCTCGACAGCGCCGGCAATTGCAGCCAGGCACACACCGCCGCCGATGCCGGTTGCAATCGCGCCGAAATCACCTCGGTGGACGGCACTCGCCCTTGGGCGCTGACCATCGCGTGAAAGTGGCTGCGCTGCATGAGGTTGTAGGCCAGGCGCGGCGGCGAGACGAACCAGCCGCGACGCTCCTCGCGATAAATCTGCCCCTGTGACTCCAACTGCAACAACGCTTCACGCAAAGTGATCCGCGTGGTACCGAACAATTCACTGAGCTTGCGCTCGGCCGGCAATTTGCTGCCCGGGGTCAACAGTCCATGGTCGATCTGCTCCTGAAGCACCTGGCCGATGGCTGTTACCGCTTTTGTTGCCTCTTCACGCATCAACGTTTCCTTTCTGGACTAGACCAGCACCATTTCAGGGCTGAACCACAGCGTAAACCGGCTCATTCAATAGTCCTGCAAGCGTAGGCAGCGCAGATGACCAAGATGTGACAAAGCCGCCCAACGGTCGCCATTCTCTGGCCTCAACAACCTGCAATTCATCGGCCAAGCCCCTTTCCCTCCGGGGCCTTGACCATGGTCTACGCTTAGCAGGCCAGTCGCGATACCGCTGAACAAAAAGACATTCCGGGCGACGAACGACATCAAAGTGTCATCCAGTCCCCTTAAATTGGCTCAGGTATTGCTGACCTAGACCAACACAACCGCAATCGCAGCGTAGAACACGACCCAAGGAGCTTCGGAATGAAAAAGCTTTTCCTGGCATCACTGTTAGGCTCGACCATCGCTATGTGCACCGCCGCCATGGCGGCCGACACCGATTTGAAAACCCTCGAAGCCGCCGCAAAAGCGGAAGGCGCCGTCCACAGCGTCGGCATGCCCAATGACTGGGCCAACTGGGCCGGCACCTGGAAAGACCTGAGCGACAAGTACGGCCTCAAGCACATCGACACCGACATGAGCTCGGCCCAGGAAATCGCCAAGTTCGCCGCGGAAAAAGACAACGCCAGCGCCGACATCGGCGACGTCGGTGCAGCGTTCGGCCCGATCGCGGTCAAGCAAGGCGTGGTCCAGCCTTACAAGCCTTCGACCTGGGATCAGATTCCAGCCTGGGCTAAGGACAAGGACGGCAACTGGGCACTGGCTTACACCGGCACCATCGCTTTCATCGTCAACAAGAAGTTGCTGCACGGTTCCGAAGTGCCGACCAAGTGGGCTGACCTCAAGACCGGCAAGTACAAGGTTTCCATCGGCGACGTGAGCACTGCTGCCCAGGCTGCGAACGGCGTACTGGCCGCGGCTCTGGCCAATGGTGGCGACGAGAAAAACCTCAAGCCTGCCCTGGATCTGTTCGCCGACATCGCCAAGCAGGGTCGCCTGTCGATGTCCAACCCGGTCATTGGTGCCATGGAAAAAGGCGAAATCGAAGTCGGCGTGGTCTGGGACTTCAACGGCCTGAGCTACAAGGCCAAGATGGCCAATCCAGATGACTACGTGGTGCTGATCCCGTCCGACGGCTCGGTGATCTCCGGCTACACCACCATCATCAACAAGTACGCGAAAAACCCGAACGCCGCCAAGCTGACCCGCGAATACATCTTCAGCGACGCGGGCCAGATCAACCTGGCCAAGGGCAACGCCCGGCCGATCCGCGCCGACCACCTGACCCTGCCAGCCGAGGTGCAGGCCAAGCTGCTGCCTAACGAGCAGTACAAGAAGGTTACGCCGATCAAGGACGCGGACGCCTGGGAAAAGACCTCCAAGGCCCTTCCTCAGAAGTGGCAGGAAGAAGTCATCATCAATATGCAGTAATGCTGCATCTGTAGGAGCTGCCGCAGGCTGCGATCTTTTGATTTTGCTTTTCATAGGCAAGGTCCAAAGATCGCAGGCTTCGCCAGCTCCTACGACGATCTGATCAGATTTGATTTCGGAGTCATCGCCCCTATGAAACACAACGTCATCCTTGTCGTGCTCGACGGCCTCAACCACCAGGTTGCCCGCCACGCCATGGGGCACCTGCAGGCGTACGTCGGCGCCGGACGCGCCGCACTCTACAAACTGGAGTGCGAGTTGCCGTCCCTGTCCCGCCCGCTGTACGAATGCATCCTGACCGGCGTTGCGCCCATCGACAGCGGCATCGTCCATAACAATGTCTCGCGCCTGTCCAACCAGCGCAGCATCTATCACTACGCCACCGACGCAGGCCTTGTCACTGCTGCGGCGGCCTATCACTGGGTCAGCGAGCTGTACAACCGTTCGCCCTTCGTCGCGGCCCGGGACCGTCACACCGATGACCCGCAACTGCCGATCCAGCACGGGCATTTCTACTGGAACGATCACTATCCGGATTCGCACCTGTTCGCCGACGCCGAAAACCTGCGCCTGCGTCATGCGCCGAACTTCCTGTTGATCCACCCGATGAACATCGACGATGCCGGGCACAAGCACGGCCTCGACACCCCGCAGTACCGCAACAGCGCCCGCTCGGCCGACATCATCCTGGCCGACTACCTGCAAGGCTGGCTCGATGCCGGTTACCAGGTGCTGGTCACCGCGGACCACGGCATGAACAACGACCGCTCCCACAACGGCCTGCTGCCGGAAGAACGTGAGGTGCCGCTGTTCGTGCTCGGTGACGCATTCAGCCTCGACGCCGGTGCCGCGCCGAAACAGACCGAAATCTGCGGCACTGTCTGTGAGTTGCTCGGCGTCCCCCACGACAAACCGGTCTGTCGGGAGCTGTTGAAGTGAATGCCATGACCCGCAGTAAATGGCTGGCAGCCTTATGCCTGGTCCCGTTCGCGCTGTTCTTCATCGTATTCGAGATCGCACCGCTGACCTGGGTGATGATCAACAGCCTGCAATCGGAAGAATTCGGCTGGGGCCTGGCCAACTTCAGCAAAATCTTCAGCTCGAAGTTTTACCTGCAAGCCATCCAGTACAGCCTTGAGATCAGCTTCTGGTCCAGCGTGTTCGGGATCATCATCGCCATACTGGGCGCCTACTCCCTGCGCCGGGTCGATTCGAAACTGCGCAACTTCGTCAACGCCTTCGCCAACATGACCAGCAACTTCGCCGGTGTCCCCCTGGCCTTCGCATTCATCATTTTGCTCGGCTTCAACGGCAGCTTCACCATCATGCTCAAGCAGGCCGGCATCATTCAGGATTTCAACCTGTACTCGAAAACCGGGTTGATCATTCTCTACACCTACTTCCAGATTCCCCTCGGCGTGCTGCTGCTGTACCCGGCCTTCGATGCGCTGCGCGAAGACTGGCGCGAGTCGGCTTCACTGCTCGGCGCCGACGGTTGGCAGTACTGGCGGCACATCGGCTTGCCGGTGTTGACGCCGGCACTGCTGGGCACCTTCGTGATCCTGCTGGCAAACGCCCTCGGTGCCTACGCCACGGTGTACGCCCTGACCACCGGCAATTTCAACGTGCTGCCGATCCGCATCGCGGCAATGGTGTCCGGTGACATTTCCCTGGACCCGAACCTGGCCAGCGCCCTGGCCGTAGTGCTGGTGGCCTTGATGACCCTGGTGACCATCGTGCATCAGTTGCTGCTGAAGAGGAGCTACCATGTCTCGCGTTGAACTGGGGTCCGTCGGTGTCTACCACCGCGTCGTGGTGTACCTGCTGTTTGCCATCCTGCTGTTGCCGCTGGCCGGCACGCTGATCTACTCGATCGCCAGCAGTTGGTCGGCGACCATTCTGCCCAGCGGTTTCACCCTCAAGTGGTACATCCAGTTGTGGAGCGATCCGCGCTTCCTGAATGCGTTCGGGCAATCGTTGCTGGTCTGCGTCGGTTCGTTGATTCTTTCGGTGGTGCTGATTCTGCCGCTGCTGTTCGTGGTGCATTACCACTTCCCGAAACTCGACGCGTTGATGAACATCCTGATCCTGCTGCCCTTCGCAGTGCCACCGGTGGTGTCGTCGGTAGGGCTGTTGCAGCTCTACGGTTCCGGACCGTTCGCCATGGTCGGGACGCCGTGGATCCTGATCGGTTGCTACTTCACCGTGGCGCTGCCGTTCATGTACCGGGCCATCACCAACAACCTGCAGGCGATCAACCTGCGCGACTTGATGGACGCCGCCCAGTTGCTCGGCGCCAGCACCTTTCAAGCGGCGCTCCTGGTGGTACTGCCGAACCTGCGCAAGGGCCTGATGGTGGCGTTGCTGCTGTCGTTCTCGTTCCTGTTCGGTGAGTTCGTGTTCGCCAACATCCTGGTCGGTACCCGCTACGAAACCCTGCAGGTCTATCTCAACAACATGCGCAACAGCAGCGGTCATTTCACCAGTGCGCTGGTGATTTCCTACTTCTTCTTTGTGCTGGTTCTGACCTGGATTGCCAATATCTTGAACAGGGACAAAAGCGAATGAGCTATGTCAGCGTCCAACATCTTCAGAAAAGCTTCGCCGGAACCACGGTGTTCAGCGACATCAATTGCGAAATCCAGAAAGGCGAGTTCGTCACCCTGCTCGGCCCGTCCGGTTGCGGCAAATCCACCCTGCTGCGCTGCATCGCCGGCCTGACCTCCGTGGATGGTGGCAAAATCCTGCTCGACGGCCAGGACATCGTGCCGGCGAGCCCGCAGAAACGCGGGATCGGCATGGTGTTCCAGAGTTATGCGCTGTTCCCCAACATGACCGTGGAACAAAACGTCGCCTTCGGCCTGCGCATGCAAAAGGTCAATGCCGATGACAGCCGCAAACGCGTCGCCGAAGTGCTGAAACTGGTGGAGCTCAATGACTTTGCCGCGCGTTACCCGCATCAGCTCTCGGGAGGGCAGTGCCAGCGCGTTGCCCTCGCCCGCTCCCTGGTGACCCGGCCACGCCTGTTGCTGCTCGACGAGCCGTTGTCGGCCCTGGATGCGCGCATTCGCAAGCATCTACGTGAACAGATTCGCCAGATCCAGCGCGAACTGGGTCTGACCACGATTTTCGTCACACACGATCAGGAAGAAGCCCTGACCATGTCTGACCGGATTTTCCTGATGAATCAGGGAAAAATCGTACAAAGCGGCGACGCCGAAACCCTCTACACCGCACCGGTGGATGTGTTCGCCGCCGGTTTCATCGGCAACTACAACCTGCTGGATGCCGACAGCGCCTCGAAGCTGCTGCAGCGTCCGATCAGCAAGCGCATCGCCATTCGCCCGGAAGCCATCGAACTGAGCCTCAATGGCGAACTGGACGCGCAGGTACGCAGCCACAGCTTGCTGGGCAACGTGATTCGCTACCGGGTCGAGGCCCGGGGCGTGGAATTGGTGGTGGATGTGCTGAACCGCTCGGCGGCCGACCTGCATCCCGATGGTCAGCGCCTGGCGCTTTCCATCGATCCGACGGCCCTGTGTGAGGTAGCCTGATGCCTTTGCTGACGCTGAAGAGAGAACTGCACTGATGGCCCTGGCAATTTTTGATCTGGACGAAACCCTGATCCACGGCGACTGCGCCTCACTGTGGAGCGAGCAAATGGTCCGCCTCGGCTGGGTCGATGGCGAATCGTTCCTGCGTCGCGACAAGGAGTTGATGGATGCCTACGGAAGGGGCCATCTGGCCATGGAAGACTACATGGCCTTCAGCCTGGAACCCTTGATTGGTCGTACACCTGAAGAGGTCGCGCACCTGGTTGGCCCATGGGTGGAAGACTGCATCGAGCCGATCATTTTCAGTGACGCCACCAAGACCATCGCCGCCCATCGCAAGGCCGGCGACCGGATCCTGGTGATCTCGGCCTCGGGCACCCACCTGGTCGGCCCCATTGCCGAGCGCCTGGGCATCGACGAGATTCTCGGCATCGAACTGGAAGTGGCTCATGGCGTTTACAGCGGCCATACCGTTGGCACCCTGACCTACCGCGAAGGCAAGATCACCCGCTTGCTGGAGTGGCTGGATGCGGAAGAGGAAAACCTCGAAGGCGCGAGTTTCTATTCCGACTCGCGCAATGACTTGCCGCTGTTGCTGAAAGTGGATTACCCCCACGTGGTCAACCCGGATCCGGTGTTGCTTGAACACGCTGAAAAGGCTGGCTGGCCGATCCATCTCTGGAAGTAACCGGAAAGATCGCAGCCTGCGGCAGCTCCTACATGGGAATGCGAACCCCTGTAGGAGCTGCCGCAGGCTGCGATCTTTTCAAAGCCAACCCGATATCAGCTCAGGCTTTCATCAATCACCAACACCACCTTCCCCGCCACGGTATTACTCGCCAGCTCGGCAAACGCCGCCTCGGCATCCTTGATCGGGAATGCCCTGGCCAGCTGCGGACTCAACCGCCCTTCGGCGAACAACGGCCACACGTGCTGGCTCAAATCACTGAACAGATCTGCCTTGAACTGATCATCACGACTGCGCAGTGTCGAACCCAGCAACTGCACACGCTTGGCCAATACCTGAGCCAGATCCAGCTTGGCCTCACGGCCACCCATCAGACCGATCAACACCCAACGGCCATCCTGGGCCAGCAGCTTGAGGTTCAAAGCCGCGTAATTACCGCCCACCGGGTCGAGAATCACGTCGAACGGCCCCAGATCCCGCAGGCTCTCCAGATCGCCATTACGCACCACGCCGCCCTGGGCACCGAGCGCTTCGCAATACGCCAGTCGCTCGGCGGAGCCGACGCTGACCCAGCACGGATTACCGAACGCCTTGCACAGCTGAATGGCCGCTGAACCGATTCCACTTGCCCCGGCATGCAGAAGCACTTTCTGACCCGGTTTGAGCGCAGCCAGTTGAAACAAATTCAGCCAGACTGTTGCATAAACTTCGGGCAAAGCAGCTGCTTCGACCAGTGACATTCCGTCGGGAACCGGCAGCACATGCCGCCCGTCGACAACCACCTCTTCAGCCATCCCGCCCCCGGCCAGCAAGGCGCAAACCCGATCGCCAACCTGCCAGGAGGACCCTGCGCCAACCTCGCTGATGACCCCCGAGCACTCTAGACCGAGCACTTGACTGGCCCCCGGTGGCGGCGGGTAAAGGCCGGCTTTCTGCAATAAATCGGCGCGATTGAGACCTGCTGCCGACACTCGGATGCGAACTTGCCCTACATCGCATGTAGGACTCGGCTCATCAACCCACACCACTTGACCGTCAACGCCTTGCAATGCTTTCACAGTGCCTCCATAGTGAGTCTGGACTGAGCCCGAAGCTATAGCGCCGGGCTTTTTGCATTATGCGACCGGCTCCCAAAGAACCGGCGACTTCAAAGACGGCCTAATATGCGTTATCAATTGTCCCCGCGTCGAATCAGCATGAAGCATCTGTTCCCCAGCACTGCCCTCGCCTTGTTCATCGGTATCGGCTTGCTGCCGATGTCGAGCAATACATTCGCAGCCAATAGCTGGGACAAGCTTCAACCCGATCGTGACGAAGTGATCGCCAGCCTGAACGTCGTGGAGTTGCTCAAGCGCCACCACTACAGCAAGCCGCCACTCGATGACGCACGCTCGGTGATCATCTACGACAGCTACCTCAAGCTGCTGGATCCGTCGCGCAGCTACTTCATGGCCAGCGACATTGCCGAATTCGACAAGTGGAAAACGCAGTTCGACGATTTCCTCAAGAGCGGCGACCTGAACGCCGGGTTCACCATCTACAAGCGCTATCTGGACCGCGTAAAGGCGCGTCTGGACTTCGCCCTTGCCGAGTTGAACAAGGGCGTCGACAAGATCGACTTCACCGCCAAGGAAACCTTGCTGATCGACCGCAAGGACGCCCCTTGGCTCAAATCCACAGCAGAACTCGACGACCTGTGGCGCAAACGCGTCAAGGACGAAGTCCTGCGCCAGAAGATCGCCGGCAAGGATTCCAAGCAGATCCAGGAAACCCTGACCAAGCGCTACAAGAACCAGTTGGCGCGCCTGGACCAGACCCGCGCGGAAGACATCTTCCAGGCGTACATCAACACCTTCGCCATGTCCTACGACCCGCACACCAACTATCTGTCGCCGGATAACGCGGAGAACTTCGACATCAACATGAGCCTGTCCCTCGAGGGTATCGGTGCCGTGTTGCAGAGCGATAACGACCAGGTGAAAGTCGTGCGCCTGGTGCCGGCAGGTCCGGCGGACAAGACCAAGCAGGTTGCACCGGCCGACAAGATCATCGGCGTTGCCCAAGGCAACAAGGAAATGGTCGACGTCGTGGGCTGGCGCCTGGACGAAGTGGTCAAGCTGATCCGTGGTCCGAAGGGCACCGTGGTGCGCCTGGAAGTCATCCCGGCCAGCAATGCGCCGAACGACCAGACCACCAAGATCGTGCCGATCACCCGTGAAGCGGTGAAGCTTGAAGATCAGGCCGTAAAGAAATCGGTCTTGAACCTCAAGCAGGACGGCAAGGACTACAAGCTCGGCGTCATCGAGATCCCGGCGTTCTATCTGGACTTCAAGGCCTTCCGTGCCGGCGACCCGGATTACAAGAGCACCACCCGTGACGTCAAGAAACTGCTGACCGAACTGCAGAAAGAGAAAGTCGACGGCGTGGTCATCGACCTGCGCAACAACGGCGGCGGCTCCTTGCAAGAGGCCACCGAGCTGACCAGCCTGTTCATCGACAAAGGTCCGACCGTGCTCGTGCGTAACGCCGATGGCCGGGTCGATGTACTGGAAGATGAAAACCCGGGTGCATTCTACAAGGGCCCGATGGCGTTGCTGGTCAACCGCCTGTCGGCCTCGGCTTCGGAGATTTTTGCCGGCGCCATGCAGGACTACCACCGCGCGCTGATCATCGGCGGCCAGACCTTCGGCAAAGGCACCGTGCAGACCATTCAGCCGCTCAACCATGGCGAACTGAAACTGACCCTGGCCAAGTTCTACCGGGTTTCCGGGCAGAGCACCCAGCATCAGGGCGTCTTGCCGGACATCGATTACCCGTCGATCATCGACACCAAGGAAATCGGTGAAAGCGCCCTGCCGGAAGCCATGCCGTGGGACACCATCAAGGCGGCGATCAAGCCTGCGCTCGACCCGTTCAAGCCGTACATTTCTCAACTCCAGTCCGAGCATGACGTGCGTACAGCCAAAGATGCAGAGTTCGTGTTCATCCGCGACAAGCTGGCCCTGGCGCAGAAACTGATGGCCGAGAAAACCGTCAGCCTCAATGAAGTCGACCGTCGTGCCCAGCACGCCGACATCGAAGCCAAACAGCTGGCCATGGAAAACATCCGTCGCAAGGCCAAGGGCGAAGAACCGCTCAAAGAGCTGAAGAAAGAAGACGAGGACGCCATTGCGGCCGAGGATGACAAGACCAAACCGGAAGACGACGCCTACCTCAGCGAAACCGGGCGGATTCTGCTGGACTACCTGAAACTCAACACGGCAGTGGCCAAGCACTGAGTTTGTACAAACAAATGATGGCAATTTAATGCTGACGCCCCTACGGGGTCATCAAACAGTCATCATTCTGTCGTGAAATAAAGGACCGGGCGTGCTCTTTTTACCAAGGGCACGCCCGGTCCTTTTTTTATTGCCAGAGACCGCCATGACCACAACCGAACAGCTGAGTGCCTTGAACTCGATCCTGAGTCAAAGCGGTTTACACAGTCTGTTCCAACCGATCATCAGCCTCTCTGAGCGACGCATCCTCGGTTATGAAGCCCTCAGTCGCGGCCCCTCCAACAGCCCTCTGCACTCCCCTGTCGCCCTGTTCGCCGTCGCCCGCCAGACCGGACGCCTGAGCGAGCTGGAAATTGCCTGCCGCCAAAGCGCTTGCCGACGCTTCAATGAGCAACAACTGCCTGGCATGTTGTTCCTGAACGTGTCCCCGGAGTCCCTGCTCGAAGCGGCCCATCAACCCGGGCGTACCCTGCAATTGCTGCAGGACTTCGGCATCCCGCCGAGCCAGGTGGTCATCGAGCTCACGGAACAGACGCCGACCGACGATTTCCAGTTGCTGCAAACCGCCCTGCATCACTATCGGGCGATGGGGTTTTCGATTGCGCTGGATGATCTGGGAGCGGGCTATTCAAGTTTGCGCCTGTGGTCCGAACTGCGGCCCGATTACGTGAAAATCGACCGGCATTTCATTGATGGCATTCATCAGGATGCGCTCAAGCGCGAGTTCGTCGGCTCGATCCTGCAAATCGCCAAGGCCTCGCGTGCACAAGTCATCGCCGAAGGTATCGAGCTGGCCGAAGAACTCACGGTGCTGACCGAAATGGGCGTAGACCTGGTACAGGGCTATCTGCTCTGCCGCCCCCAGGAGCACCCGCCACGGGATGCCCGGGCATTGATGCCCCGACAGGACAGCACCGCCGTTGTACTGAGCGAAGACGCCAGCGACCTCAGCGCTCTGCTCAACGAACTACCCGCGGTGAACCGGGACACCCCGACCGCCACAGTGCTCGAAGCCTTTCGTCGCCAGGCCAACCTGAACTCGCTGGCGGTCCTGGATGAACAGGGTCAACCCTGTGGCATTGTCCATCGTCATTCGCTCTCCGACGTCCTGCTCAAGCCCTTTGCCACCGACCTGTTTGCCCGCAAACCCATCAGCCGGTTGATGAATGATGACTTCCTCGCCGTCGAACTGAGCCAGTCCCTGCAACAGGTCAGCCGCCTGATCACCAGCCGTGCCCGCCAGCGCATCGAAGAAGATTTCATCATCACCCTCAACGGCGGTTATCTGGGCCTGGGCCGGGTGATCGACGTGCTCAAGCTGATCACGGAACTGAAGATCCAGCAGGCCCGCTACGCCAACCCGCTGACCTTGCTTCCGGGCAACGTGCCGATCCAGCAATGCCTGACGCGGCTGCTGCAACAGCGACGGGAATCGGTGATCTGCTACGTGGACATTGATAGCTTCAAGCCCTTCAACGACATCTACGGCTATGGTCGCGGCGACGAAGTCCTGCTGTGCCTGGCGCAATGCCTGAACGACCGCGTCGATCCGTCCCGCGACTTCGTCGGCCACATCGGCGGCGATGATTTCCTGCTGGTGCTCGGTCCGCAAGACTGGCACAAACGCTTGAACCAGTTGCTCGACGACTTCCAGAGCCAGTGTCGGCGCTTCTACCGCAGCGAACACCTGGAAGCCGGCTGCTTCATCGCACCCAATCGCCAAGGTCAGCGCCAGGAGTTTGCGTTGTTGTCACTGTCGATCGGCGTGGTGCATTTGCATCCACAGGCCTGTGGACAACTCGATGCGAGCCAGCTGGCAGAAATGGCATCACAGGCCAAGCACCATGCGAAGAACGTGCAGGGCTATAGCGTGCATGTGATTGATAGCCTGGTGGTTTCCGGGCATCGATAAGGGAGCTTTCCGGCATCAGTCCAATCAACGAGGCGCCGAGGAAGACTTCAGCTCTTCGAGCTTGATCGGCGCCAACGGATGCCCGGCCTTCGCCGCTATCTCCCAGAACCGTGCGGCCTCAACCGGATCCGGAGCCTTGCTCGCTGTCCCGGCCAAGGTGATCACGCCCACTTGATACGCCGCCTTGGCATCGCCCGCCAACGCCGCCAGGCGCAACAAACGCACGCCCTCCTCACGGGCACCGAGGCCGACGCCGCGAAACGCCAGGATGTGCCCATAGAAGCTCTGGGCGCCGACATTGCCCAGGTTGGCCATGCGTGCGAACTGACCTTCGAGCCAGCGCCAGCCTCGTGGCTGACGGACAAACCATGACCAGTGAAACAATCGGCGCGCGAGCCAGTAACCGGCCCGCGCCTTGAGTTGCAAGAACACTCAGGCCTCGGCCGATTCCGGGTATTCGTACTCGAACACCCGCACCACTTCCGAAGCATGCCAGGACGCGGCGGCAACGCCGTCCGACGGCCCGGAGAAACGCCCGAGACGCTCGACACATTCAAAGAATCCGGTGCGCGGCAAGCGGCTGGCACCCTGACTGATCACCAGTGAACTGCGCAATGGCTGCTCCGCCCTGGCATCCAGGGCCGCCAGATGCTCAAGGGCCGCCGTCAGGGTTTGCATGGCCGGGGTCGGCAGCTGCAAACGCTCCAGCAATGCTCGATACGTCAACAGATGGCGCTGGCGACGCGCCTGATCCAGTTCGCCGAGCAACCCGTCCCAATGTTGACGACTGATGCGTACGCTCACGATTCATCCCTCCACCCTGGCACCGTCAATTCCCAGGCCAGGCTGCGGCGAATCGCAGCGTCGGGCAGACGCTCGCCGCTTTCGATCATGGCCAGGTAAGACGGGCTGATGCCTACCGTGCGGGCCAACGCCTCGATGGCGATGCCCTTCCCCTCGCGCAAACTGCGTAGTTGATCCAGACCCGGAAGAATCGTGTCTGGTGTTGCCGCCTGAGGCTTCGTGGCTTGAGGCGACGCTTGCTCCTTGATACCCGCTGCTTTCAGTAACGCCTGATACTGAGCCCATGGCAGAACCGCATATTCGGGCTCGCCTTCGCGTGTAATTATCTGAATATCCATCACTACCCCGTAGGACAACAACACTTAGCGAGTCAGTACTTTTCCTTAGAAGTGTAATCCTAACAGCGGCCAAGGTCGCGGGGGACATCAATCTGTGAACAGGCCGAAATCGACTCAGTGTTTTTTCGGGCCTTGAAGTTGAAGTTGCTCGGGGGTAGCAGGCAGACGCTCAACCACCGCGAGCTTCTCCGGCACCTGCCGCTTGCGCCAGGTGCGGAAGGCATTGAGCTCGTCGTCGAGCACTTTCATCAGCCATGCCAGTACTGCGATGTCATCGAACATGCCAAACAATGGAATGAAATCCGGAATCGCATCCACCGGGCTGAGGAAGTACATCAGGCCCGCGACCACCGAAACCAGCGCCTTGGGGCTGATAGCGCGATACTCACCACGCCAGTAGGCCAGGCAGAGTGCCTGCAACAGCTTCAAGTCGTCCTTGATCTTGCCCAACCGGTTGCCCTGGCTTACGCCTTTGCTGGCGACCGCGAACAACAGGCTCGGCAATCGACCCCGTGCCAGCAGGCGTCCGGCCAGTGGCAGGAAACGAGCGAAATTCCAGGGTGCTTTCATCATTCCTCCCGTTGAAATGTTATCCACACAAATTGTGGATAACCTTGTGAACAGAGCAGCTTTTCGCCGCTGTAAGCCCCGTGTTACAAGGCCTGCGTTCAGATCGGGCGTTTTTTACTCATCAAAAAAAACCCATAATTTCATTGACTTGGCGGCCTTGTGCGACTACCGCCAACACCACTATGCCTGAGACTCCGGCCTAGAGCGTCTGTTCGATTTGTTTACCCCTGCCGAACGCCAGATGCAACAACGCCCCGCATGAGCGAGGCGTTGTTATCGAAGCAGGCGCTGGTTACTTGGCAGCGGCGTCTTCTTTTGCCGGATCCTTGATGGCCAGCAGTTCCAGGTCGAATACCAGCACCGAGTTGGCTGGAATCGCCGGGCTTGGGCTTTGAGCGCCGTAAGCCAGGTCAGCAGGGATGTACAGCTTGTACTTCTCGCCAACGTGCATCAGTTGCAAGCCTTCGACCCAACCCGGGATCACACCGCTGACCGGCAGATCGATCGGGCTGCCGCGCTCGACGGAGCTGTCGAATACGGTGCCATTGGTCAGCTTGCCGGTGTAGTGAACGGTCACTACATCAGTCGGCTTTGGCTGAGGGCCATCGGCTTTCTGCACGACTTCGTACTGCAAGCCCGAAGCGGTGGTGGTCACGCCAGGTTTCTTGGCGTTTTCCTCGAGGAACTTCTTGCCGGCAGCGGCCGACTCTTCGCTCATCTTGGCCATGCGCTCTTCGGCACGCTTTTGCAGCGCGGCGAATGCCTCGACCAGTTCTTCGTCTTTGAGCTTCTGCTCTTTCTTGCCGACGGCGTCTTCGATGCCCTGGGCTACAGCCTTGGAATCCAGGTCATCCATGCCTTCCTGAGCCAGGCTCTTGCCCATGTTCAGGCCAATGCCGTAGGAAGCTTTTTGCGCCGGAGTTTTCAGCTCTACGCTGGTCTGCGAATCACAACCCGCAAGTACCAGGCCAACCAGGGCTACCGCCGCCGCCAACCGATGCTGTTTCATGCTATTTCCTTGTTCATGCGCCTAAAGGGCAATCGAGTAAAGCCGCGAGCTTATCAGGCCGCCACGACCAATGGCTACCGGCATGAGAGCCGGAAACAATTGATAAGTTCAGGTGTTTAAACGCTTTTCACTATTCGGCTGATGAAGCTTCTTTCACTTTGCGCCGACGCAGGCTGATTCCGGAACTAC
The DNA here is from genome assembly GCF_047345015.1 of Pseudomonas monachiensis. Taxonomy (NCBI): domain Bacteria; kingdom Pseudomonadati; phylum Pseudomonadota; class Gammaproteobacteria; order Pseudomonadales; family Pseudomonadaceae; genus Pseudomonas; species Pseudomonas monachiensis. The sequence continues at coordinate 1,732,318 of NZ_CP178857.1, read as the reverse complement.
AACATCTGGCGTAATGGCCTCTTGCCGCACCCTGCGTACTCGGGCATAACCGCATGATAATTCGACAAGGATGTTTATCTTGCGCCTCTTCTTTCGCTTGCTGGCTCTCGTCGCAGTACTGCTCGGACTGGTCATGGCCGTGGTGCTTTACTACGTTGCCAACCCGAAATTGCCGGCCTGGTCGCCTGCGCAACAAGTGCATTACCTGGAGCAATGGAGCGCCGCCGATCGCGAGACCTATTACTTCACCCCCCAGGGCACTCAGGTCAAAGGCTTGCGCTACGACTGGTTCACCGCCCTCGAACTGCCCTTCTCCCGACAACGCTTCGCCGCCCCCGAATACCTCGCCCGCTTCGGTTTCCTGGTGGACCCCGGCCAGAAGCCGACACCGAACAACCCCGGCAACCTCCCCGCAGGCTTTACGCGGCACCAGAATGCGGGGAGCACGGATATGTTTCTGGATATCACCTGCGCGGCTTGCCACACCGGTGAACTGCGATTCAAGGGCCAGGCCGTGCGTATCGATGGCGGCTCGGCGCAACATGTACTGCCATCCAGTGTTCCTACACTCAAAGGCGGCAGTTTCGGACAGGCTCTGGTGGCCAGCCTCGCCTCCACTTACTACAACCCTTGGAAATTCGAGCGCTTCGCACGCAACGTGCTCGGCCAGGACTACGAAACGCGCCACCAACAGTTGCGTAAAGATTTCAAATCTTCACTGGATACCTTCCTCAAAGTGGCCTGGAACGACACCCATCGCGGGCTCTATCCGACCGAGGAAGGCCCGGGGCGCACAGACGCCTTCGGGCGCATCGCCAACGCCAGCTTCGGTGATGCGATATCCCCCGACAACTACCGCGTGGCCAATGCCCCGGTCGATTATCCGCAGTTGTGGGACATGTGGACGTTCGAATGGGTGCAGTGGAACGGCTCGGCGAAACAACCGATGGCTCGCAACATCGGCGAGGCGCTGGGCGTGGGCGCCACGCTGAACTTCTTCGACAAGAGCGGCCAGCCGCTGACGGGTGATGCCCGCTACCCCTCCAGCGTCCGCGTGCGCGATCTGCACCTGATCGAACAAACCCTGCAACGACTTTCACCTCCGGCCTGGCCTGAAGAACTGTTTGGCCAGGTCGACAAAACCCTGGCAGCCAAGGGCCGTGCCTTGTTCGCCGAAAACTGCGCAGGTTGCCATGTGCCGCGCACCAGCCAGGGCGAGGGACGATACGTCCAGCACCTGAAAATGCTCCCGGTGGATTACATCGGCACAGACCCCGGCGCGGCCAACAACATCGCCGACCACCGCTTCGACCTCACAGCTTTGCAATGGAAGCAGGCGGAACTGGAAAAACTCGATGTCGAGCCAAAGCCCGCCGAACCACTGGACCTGAGCAAAATGTCCGTGGCCAAGGGGTTGGCCTATGTCACCGCTTTTGTCCAGGACCGCGCCTATCAAGACGCCAACGTCACCCCTGCCGAGCGCCCTGACATGGACGGTTTCGGCCTGTCGATCGGTGTGCGCGAATTGCGTTCGTACAAGGCCAGGCCATTGGCGGGTGTATGGGCGACAGCGCCGTACCTGCACAACGGTTCGGTCCCGAGCCTTTATCAATTGCTGTCGCCTCAGGATGAGCGTGCGACCACCTTCTATAAAGGCACGTTCGAATACGACCCGGGACACCTGGGTTACCGCACCGAAGCCTTTGCCAACGGGTTCCTGTTCGACACACGAATCACCGGCAACCACAACAGCGGCCATGAATTCCGGGCCGGCAAACTCGGCAATGGTGTGATCGGCCGCGGATTGCAGCCACAAGAACGCTGGGCACTGCTGGAATATCTGAAAGTGCTGGGCGGCCCGCTGGAAGCGCAATTGCCATGACCACAACCGCCGTTAAAAGGACGTTCCCATGCTGATAACTCTCTGGCTGCGCCTGGGCGCCGTCCTCGCCAGCCTGTTGCTGTGGTTGCTGGGTCTCGGCGTGCTGGGCTGGGCCCTGGCCGGCGCCTGGTTTGCCTGGCAGCATCGCGGGCCGGTTTCGGCGCAGGAGTTGATGGCGGACGACGAAGCCGCGATGACCCGGGACATCATCCAGACCGCCGTGCGCATCGTCGATCAGCACCGTGAAAGCACCCGCTACCTGCGCGACGCCCATGCCAAGGCCCACGGCTGTGTGAAGGCCGAGGTTCAGGTGCTGCCGGAACTGCCAGGCGAACTGCGTCAGGGCGTATTCAGCGAGCCGGGCAAAACCTGGCAAGCGACGATGCGCCTGTCCAACGGCAATGCCTACCCGCAGTTCGATAGCATCCGCGACGCCCGGGGCATGGCGATCAAACTGTTCGATGTGCCGGGCAAGCAACTGTTGAGCGACCGGCAGGGGCGAAACGAGCAGGACTTTGTGATGTTCAGCCACCCGAACTTCTTTGTCAGTGATGTCGCCGAATACCGTCAGAACGTCGCCGCCCAGGCCGACGGTAAAAAGCTGATGGCCTTCTTCCCCGGTCGGGATCCACGCGCCTGGCAGGTTCGCCACCTGTTCATTGCCCTGGCGACACTGGCCCCTGCCCCGTCGAGCCCGACCCAGACGACGTACTTTTCGGTTTCACCCTACAAATTCGGTGAAGCCAATGCGAAATTCCGGGTCATGCCCGATCCGGATAACTGCCCGACCTACAACCTGCCGGAACAGAATCGCAAGTTGCCGAACTTCCTGCGCAATGCGCTGAACCAACAGCTGTCGACCGACCGGGTGCCCGCGTGTTTCGCCTTGCAAATCCAGCGACAGGACGCCAACCAGTACATGCCGATCGAAGACACCAGCATTGAGTGGCGCGAGAGCGATGCGCCCTTCGAGACGGTGGCACGGATCAAGGTGCCGGCACAGGACTTCGATACGCCGGCGCTAAACCTGCAATGCGACAACCAGTCGTTCAATCCCTGGTTCGGCGTCGAGGCGCACCGCCCCATCGGCGGGATCAATCGCCTGCGCAAGGCCGTGTATGAAGCCGTCAGCGACTACCGACACAGTCGCAACGCCGAGCAATAATCGAGCAGGCACAAAAAAAGCGATCCTCGGATCGCTTTATGGTCTGGCCAAACGCCAGACAGCAAAAAGCCCGCACTAGGCGGGCTTTCTGTGGTGACCTGGCGTTCAGTGTTCCAGGTTACCGAATATGGCGCAGCGGACGGGACTCGAACCCGCGACCCCCGGCGTGACAGGCCGGTATTCTAACCGACTGAACTACCGCTGCGCGTAGCGTTGAAAGTAAGTGGTGGGTGATGACGGGATCGAACCGCCGACATTCTGCTTGTAAGGCAGACGCTCTCCCAGCTGAGCTAATCACCCTTTACCTTCGTTGCGGGGCACATTATGCCACAGGTTTTTATAAAGTGTTGATTTATTTGAAGTTTTTTTCAAAAAATCTACAAACCGGTGAAACGATGCAACCCACAGGAACAACAGACAAACTTGAGGCAGAAAAAAACCCGCCTAAGCGGGCTTTTTCCGTGGTGACCTGGCGTTCAGTGCTCCAGGTTACCGAATATGGCGCAGCGGACGGGACTCGAACCCGCGACCCCCGGCGTGACAGGCCGGTATTCTAACCGACTGAACTACCGCTGCGCGTAACACTGAAAACGAATGGTGGGTGATGACGGGATCGAACCGCCGACATTCTGCTTGTAAGGCAGACGCTCTCCCAGCTGAGCTAATCACCCTTCGCTTCGGTGTGGCGCGCATTCTACGGAGCGACCCAACCTCTGGCAAGCACTTTTTAAAATAATTTTCTCAGCCCTTCCAAAGGCTTAGAGAAAGGTTGGCCTATGGCGTGGCGAAGACAATAATGCCCCCCTTTGTATAAAGGAGAGACTCACCCCATGTGGTTCAAAAACCTGCTTATCTATCGCCTGACCCAAGATCTGCCTGTTGATGCCGAGGCGTTGGAAACTGCACTGGCCACCAAACTGGCGCGCCCATGTGCAAGCCAGGAGTTGACCACCTACGGTTTCGTCGCGCCGTTCGGCAAAGGCGAAGATGCGCCACTGGTGCACGTCAGCGGTGACTTCCTGCTGGTGTCCGCGCGCAAGGAAGAACGTATTTTGCCGGGTAGCGTCGTGCGTGACGCGGTCAAGGAAAAGGTCGAAGAGATCGAAGCCGAGCAAATGCGCAAGGTCTATAAGAAGGAACGCGATCAGATCAAGGATGAAATCATCCAGGCCTTCCTGCCACGCGCCTTCATCCGCCGCTCGTCGACCTTCGCCGCCATCGCGCCGAAACAGGGTCTGATCCTGGTCAACTCGGCCAGCCCGAAACGCGCCGAAGACTTGCTGTCCACCCTGCGCGAAGTGATCGGCACCTTGCCGGTGCGCCCGCTGACCGTGAAGATGTCCCCGACCGCGACCATGACCGAGTGGGTCACCACCCAGAAAGCCGCGGACGATTTCTTTGTGCTGGACGAGTGCGAACTGCGCGACACCCACGAAGACGGTGGCATCGTGCGTTGCAAGCGCCAGGACCTGACCAGCGAAGAAATCCAGCTGCACCTGAGCACCGGCAAAGTGGTCACTCAACTGTCCCTGGCCTGGCAGGACAAACTGTCGTTCGTCCTCGACGACAAAATGGTGGTCAAGCGCCTGAAGTTCGAAGACTTGCTGCAAGACCAGGCGGAACAGGACGGCGGCGACGAAGCCCTGGGCCAACTGGACGCCAGCTTCACCCTGATGATGCTGACCTTCGGCGACTTCCTGCCGGCGCTGGTTGAAGCGCTGGGTGGTGAAGAGACTCCGCAGGGAATCTAAAAGCTTGTGATCTCAAACTGTGGGAGCGGGCTTGCTCGCGAAAGCGGAGCGTCAGTCGACATTGATACTGACTGATACTCCGCTTTCGCGAGCAAGCCCGCTCCCACATTTGGTTTTGTGGTGCTACTGAATAAAAAAGGATCAAGCCATGCGCGCACTGGCTGCATTGAGTCGTTTTGTCGGCAACACCTTCGCTTACTGGGTACTGATTTTCGCTGTCGTGGCGTTTCTGCAGCCGGCATGGTTCATCGGCCTCAAGGGCGCCATCGTGCCCTTGCTGGGGCTGGTGATGTTCGGCATGGGCCTGACCCTCAAACTCGAAGACTTCGCCGAAGTCGCTCGGCATCCATGGCGCGTGGCCCTGGGCGTGGTGGCCCATTTCGTGATCATGCCGGGCGTGGCGTGGTTGCTCTGCCAGGCGTTCCACTTGCCACCGGAAATCGCCGTCGGCGTGATTCTGGTCGGCTGCTGCCCGAGCGGCACCTCGTCGAACGTGATGACCTGGCTGGCCCGTGGCGACTTGGCGCTGTCGGTGGCCATCGCCGCCGTCACCACCCTCCTCGCCCCGCTGCTGACCCCGGCGTTGATCTGGCTGCTGGCCTCGGCCTGGTTGCCGGTGTCGTTCATGGAATTGTTCTGGTCGATCCTGCAGGTGGTGCTGTTGCCGATCGTGCTGGGCGTGGTTGCCCAACGAGTGCTCGGCGACAAGGTTCGCCACGCCGTGGACGTATTGCCGCTGGTGTCGGTGGTCAGCATTGTGATCATCGTCACGGCAGTCGTCGCCGCCAGCCAGGCGAAGATCGCAGAGTCCGGTCTGTTGATCATGGCCGTGGTCATGCTGCACAACAGCTTCGGCTACCTGCTGGGTTACTTCACCGGGCGCCTGTTCAAGCTGCCTCTGGCCCAGCGCAAGTCCCTGGCCCTGGAAGTCGGCATGCAGAACTCCGGGTTGGGGGCCGCGTTGGCGAGCGCACACTTCTCGCCGTTGGCGGCAGTGCCAAGTGCACTGTTCAGTGTGTGGCACAACATTTCCGGGGCATTGCTCTCCACGTATTTCCGCCGCATGAGCGAGAAACAGGATCGGGAAATGGCAGCGCAACAGGTCAGTGACTGAGTTGAAAACTTGATCCCCGGGTTAATGTTGGGCACTATATTGCGCAACGCGAGGACGACCTCGCGGCTCGATCGAGTCATTAATCAGGGGACGACCCCGTCAGACGATGGAGGTCTTCATGTCCTGGATCATTCTGTTTTTCGCCGGCCTGTTCGAAGTCGGCTGGGCCGTCGGCCTCAAGTACACCGACGGCTTCACCCGCCCGCTCCCCACCGTGTTGACCGTCGCGGCCATGGCGATCAGCCTTGGCTTGCTCGGCCTTGCAATGAAAGAATTGCCGCTGGGTACGGCCTATGCGATCTGGACCGGTGTCGGCGCCGTTGGCACGGTGATCGCCGGGATCATCCTGTTTGGCGAATCCATGGCGCTGGTGCGGTTAGCGAGTGTGGCGTTGATTATTTCCGGGCTTGTTGGCCTGAAGGTCAGCGCTTAACTTTCAGACCGCCATCGTCGGATCGCCGCCCGGAGATCCGACGATGAGGCCCGTTCAAACAACCATTATCTGACAGCCCCGCGCAACTCCCCCACCAACGCCTGCAACTTCGCCGGCTCCGCCACTTCAACCGCCACCGCCGGCCCCGCCACCAATGTCACTCGCGACCACAGGCGATGAAACAGTCCCTTGCCCGGATCGCGGCTGAAGAAACTCCCCCACAACCCCTGCAAGGCCAGCGGAATCACCGGTACTGGCGTCTCTTCGAGAATCCGCGTCAACCCGCCCTTGAATTCATTGATCTGGCCATCGGCGGTCAATTTACCCTCGGGAAAGATGCACACCAGCTCACCGTCCTTCAGGTACCGGGCAATGCGCGTGAAGGCTTGTTCATATATCTGGATGTCTTCCTGGCGCCCTGCAATCGGAATCGTCCCCGCGGTACGGAAGATGAAGTTCAGCACCGGCAGGTTGTAGATCTTGTAGTACATGACAAAGCGAATCGGCCGACGCACCGCGCCGCCAATCAGCAAGGCGTCGACGAATGACACGTGATTGCACACCAGCAACGCCGCGCCTTCATCGGGGATCAAATCCAGATTGCGATGCTCGACGCGGTACATGGAATGGCTGAGCAGCCAGATCATGAAACGCATGGTGAACTCGGGGACGATCTTGAAGATGTAGGCGTTGACGCCGATGTTCAGCAACGACACCACCAGGAACAGCTGCGGGATCGACAGCTCGGCCACACTCAGCAAGATGATCGAGACAATCGCCGACACCACCATGAACAAGGCATTGAGGATGTTGTTGGCGGCAATCACCCGCGCCCGTTCGTTCTCCGCCGTACGTGACTGGATCAGCGCGTACAGCGGCACGATGTAGAAACCGCCAAAGACGCCCAGGCCGAGGATGTCGAGCAACACCAGCCAGGTGTGGCTGAAACCGAGGATCTCGATCCAGCCATGGCCAGTGGCGCTGTCCGGGATTCCACCAGAATGCCACCACAGCAGCAGACCAAAAACGGTCAGGCCGAACGATCCGAACGGCACCAGTCCGATCTCGACTTTGCGCCCGGAGAGCTTCTCGCACAGCAGCGAACCCAATGCGATGCCGACCGAGAACACCGTCAGAATCAGCGTCACCACGGTTTCGTCGCCGTGCATCCACTCCTTGGCATAGGCCGGGATCTGCGTCAGGTAAATCGCCCCGACAAACCAGAACCACGAGTTGCCGACAATCGAGCGTGACACCGCCGGCGTTTGCCCCAGGCCCAGCTTCAACGTGGCCCAGGACTGGCTGAAGATGTTCCAGTTCAGGCGCATTTGCGGCGTGGCGGCCGCCGCCCGGGGAATGCTGCGACTGGCCAGGTAGCCGAGCACGGCAGTGCCGATGATTGCCACGGACACCACCGGTGCGTAATGCGCCGAAGACATCATGATCCCGGCACCAATGGTGCCGGCAAGGATCGCCAGGAAGGTGCCCATTTCCACCAGGCCGTTGCCGCCTACCAGCTCATCTTCATGCAGGGCTTGCGGCAGGATCGAGTACTTCACCGGCCCGAACAACGCCGAGTGGGTGCCCATGGCGAACAGCGCCAGCAGCATCAACGACAAGTGATCGAACATGAAGCCGACGGCACCGACCGCCATGATGGCGATTTCCCCAAGCTTGATCAGGCGGATCAACGCGTCCTTGGCGAACTTTTCCCCGAATTGCCCGGCCAGGGCCGAGAACAGGAAGAACGGCAGGATAAACAGCAGCGCACACAGGTTGACCCATATCGAGCGGTCACCCTCGATGGTCAGCTTGTACAAAATGGCCAGGATCAACGACTGCTTGAACACGTTGTCGTTGAACGCCCCGAGGGACTGGGTGACGAAGAACGGCAGGAAGCGCCGGGTGCGTAGCAAGGTGAACTGTGAGGGGTGACTCATCTTCCATGTGTCCCTGATGATAGGTAACGAGTGGCCTGGATTCTTATTGGATTATCAAAAGTCGATCCAGGCCACACCTTACCTAATTCTTTGCCGGTTATTTCTTCAATCCGGCAATGCACGGCGAGACAAACAGCTCGCCACGCCAGGCGCCCAGCACCGTGCGCTTGCCGACGATCAGCCACATCACCGCCAGCAATGCCACCAGCACACAGCCAAAGACACCGAAGAATGTCAGGTTCAAGGTACTGGCCAGCTTCAACGTCGCCAGAGAATAGACGCCCAACGGGAAAGTGAAACCCCACCAGCCGAGATTGAAAGGAATGCCGGCCCGCAGGTAGCGCACAGTGATCAGCAACGCCATCAGCATCCACCACAGACCGAAGCCCCACAGGGTGATGCCGGCCACCAGACCCAATCCAGAGGCAATCTCACCGACTCCCGGCATACCGTTGGCCGCGAAAATCAACGGTGCGTCGCCGCCCAGTACCAGCATGCCCAGCGCACCGGTGCCGATCGGGCCAAGGGCCAGCCAGCTCGAGGCGGCCATGTTTTCGTGGGGCAGTTTATGCAGGGCCATGCGCAGCATCAGAATGGTCAGGATGCTGAAGGCCACCGGCAGGGAAAAAGCCCAGAGCACGTAGCTGGTCACCAGCACCACCAGTTGCGAATGAGCGTCGGCCAAGTGCGGCGCCAACAACCCCCCGCTGACGGCCGCCACTTCAGCCGCGACCACCGGCAACAACCAGACTGCCGTCATCTGGTCGATGCTGTGCTCCTGACGGGTGAACATCATGTAGGGAATCAGCACGCCACAGGCCAGCGACATCGCCACATCCAGCCACCACAGCACCTCGGCGAGGTGAATCACCCCTTCGCCCCAGCGCGGCAGGCCAAACACCAGGAAGCCATTGATGATGGTCGCCAGGCCCATGGGAATGGTGCCGAAAAACATCGAAACCGTGGAGTGGCCGAAAATACGTCGCGCTTCGTCGAAAAACAGCACCCAACGCGCCGTGTATAGCGCGGTAAACAGCAGGAACAGAGCGATATTGAACAGCCAGAGGGCTTCGGCAAAGGCGTGCAAGGCAGGTGTGGCGACCGGCAATTGCGCCAGTGCCAACGCCAGCACGCCGGTGCCCATAGTGGCCGCGAACCAGTTGGGGGTGAACTGGCGGATCACCTCGCGGGGATGCTGCAAGTGACTGAAAGGTTTGATTCCGGGCTTGGTGCTATTGGCGCATGTCATGGCGAACTCCTGTCCTCTCGTGAGGTAGAGCCCATGTTAGATCCGAATAGAATATCTATATAACGGGTAATATCTCTATATCTTATCGATATTACCTATATTGTCAGACACTCCCTTCCGATTCGATCACCAATATCCGGGCCGGTCCTAGCGGATGTGCCACATGCTCAGTGCCAACCGAGGCATGGAAAATGTCACCGACCTCCAGCAAGGCCTCCCGCTCCAGCCCCTCTTCGCGATAACGCATCCGCACCTGGCCATCGAGCACCACGAACACTTCCTCGCCATCGTTGACGTGCCACTTGTAGGGTTGATCAGTCCAGTGCAGGCGCGTGGTGATACCGTTCATGCTGGCGATGTCCAGCGCGGCCCAGGCACGCTCGCCAGTGAACGATTTGCTGCGGATGATCTTCATGGTCCGATCCTTCGAGTGAGCTGAGTGGGTGCCAAGGCTAACTCAATTTTACCGGTTGGCCTCGCAGGCCCTGGCCGAACGTGATCGCAGTAAACCCGCCATTGCACTGAGGGCCAGCACCATCAGCACCGCACCATAGCCATCGGTGGTTGCCACCAGACCAAAGGTCCGCGCCAGGTTCCCGGCCAGCAGCGCCGGCAGGCAAAACGCCAGATAACTCAGCACGTAATACGCCGACATCAACCCGGCGCGCTCATGGGGCAAGGCCAGCGGCACCAGACTGCGCACCGCTCCGAGGAAACCGGCGCCGAAGCCACAACCGGCGACCAGCGTGCCGAGGAAAAACAGCGGCAAACTGGCGCTGTGCACGCCCAGTAGAATCAGTGCGACGCCCGTCGGCAGCGAACAGGCACCCAATTGCAGCGCCTTGGTCGCCGCCTGATTGCGTAGTGTGTAAATCATCAGGGCACCGGTCACCGTCAATGCGGCGACGGTCGCCCCGCCAATCAGGTTCGACGTTGAACCGGTTGCCGTGCGCACCAATGAAGGTGCCAGCGACGCGTAAAAACCGCCGAGCGCCCAGGTCGCCGTGTTAAGCGGTAAAACACGCCATAACGTCGCACGCGCCTGGACCGGCACATGCAGGGTCGGTCGCAATGATGCCCAAGCCCCGGACTGGCGCGTGACGCTCTCCGGCAAACGCCAGACCCATACAGCCTGCATCACGAACAGGACAAGTAGCAGCCAATAGGTCAGGTGTAACGGCGCCGGAGCAAATTCGGCCAGCAAACCGCAGCCCATTCCACCCAGAGCCATGCCGATCAAGGGCGCGACGCTATTGACCAGTGGGCCATGCTGGCGATCGGTGTCCAGCAAGGTTGCACTCAACACGGCAGTTGCCATGCCGGTGGCAAACCCCTGCAGGACCCGGGCACTGATCAGCCACGCAACGCTGTCGGCGTAGATAAACAGCAACATCGCCAGGGTGTTCAGCAGCACCGCCGTAAAGATCACCGGTTTGCGTCCCAGGTAATCCGACATCGAGCCGACCGTCAGCAACGCCGCCAACAGGCTGAGGGCGTAAACGCCGAAAATAAGGGTCAGGGTCGCGGCCGAAAACTGCATCTGCTCCTGATACAGGTGATAAAGCGGTGTCGGCGCAGTGGAAGCCGCCAGGAAGCTAAGCAAGGTAATTGCCAGAAACCACAGGCTGGCGCGATTTGAAGAAGAACCGGGCATGGACACACTCCACAAAAGCTAATTATTTGCTTTTGCGGAGTGTGCTACTGGATCTCTCTTAAAGCAAATTCTTTGTGTTAAGGTCCGATGCATGGCTTTCAGGACCGGGTGCCTGCCGCAAGACCCGGTGCAATACAGGAAACACAGGATGACCGCTCCCACATTACGCCCCGGCGGCCGCAGCGCCCGGGTACAAGAGTCGATTCATTCGGCCGTGCGCCAACTCCTTGAGGAGCAGGACCGCGCCAGCGTGACGGTGCCGCAAATTGCGGCGCGCGCGGGTGTCACACCGTCCACCATCTATCGACGCTGGGGCGATGTGTCGGCGCTGCTGGCCGACGTCGCCCTCGCCCGCATGCAGCCCGACAACGAGCCGGCCAATACCGGCAGCCTTCACGGCGACGTGCGGGCCTGGGCCGAGCAGTACCTGGACGAGATGAGCTCCGAACCTGGCCGCAACATGCTGTACGACGTGCAGGCAGCATTGAAGCCGAGTTATTGCGCGACCATCATTGGCGGGCAACTGCAGACGATTCTGGATCGCTATCCGGATCAGCCCAAGCCCAGTGTCGATCGCCTGATCAACCTGATCGCGGCGCCGACGGTGTTTCGCATCCTGTTTGCCGAGGCGCCGCTTGAGGTTGAGCAATTGCACCGATTGATCGAGATCGCGTTGAATCAGTGAAACCCATTCGCGAGCAGGCTCGCTCCCACAGGGAATGTGTGCGGCAGGCCAATTGTGGGAGCGAGCCTGCTCGCGATGGGGCCGGTCCAGACACTGAAAATCCTCCTGCGACACCCCGCCACGCCACGACCTTGGTCGACACTGACTAACGCTGGCGGTCGTGCGAGACTGTCTGTCCGGGCGGGAGGTCCGGATGTCTTTTGTCTGGAGTCCCCATGTCGCTGTCCACCGGGCTGATTGCCGTCGTCGCCCTGGCCTATATGGCCATCATGTTCGCTATCGCCTTCTATGGCGACCGTCGCAGCGCGCCCTTGCCGCCGCGTGTGCGGGCGTGGGTGTACAGCCTGTCGCTGGCGGTCTACTGCACCAGCTGGACCTTCTTCGGTGCCGTGGGCCAGGCCGCCGAACAGCTCTGGTCGTTCCTGCCGATCTACCTCGGGCCGATCCTGTTGCTGGTCGGCGCGCCGTGGGTCCTGCAAAAAATGGTGATGATCAGCAAACAGGAAAACATCACCTCGATCGCCGACTTCATCGCCGCACGCTATGGCAAATCCCAGTCACTGGCGGTGGTGGTGGCGCTGATTTGCCTGGTCGGTGTGCTGCCCTACATCGCGCTGCAGCTCAAAGGCATCGTGCTTGGCGTGAACCTGCTGATCGGCGCCGGTGCCGACGCCATGGGCACCCGCGCCCAGGACACCGCGCTGATCGTATCGCTGGTGCTGGCGCTGTTCACCATCGTCTTCGGCACCCGCAACCTCGACGCCACGGAGCACCACCGCGGCATGGTGCTTGCGATTGCCTTCGAATCATTGGTGAAGCTGTTCGCGTTCCTCGCTGTCGGCGCCTTCGTGACCTACGGCCTGTACGACGGATTCGACGACCTGTTCGACCAGGCCATGCTCGCGCCGCGCCTGGAGCAGTACTGGAAGGAAACCATCAACTGGCCGTCGATGGTGGTGCAGACCGGTGTGGCGATGATGGCGATTATTTGCCTGCCACGGCAGTTCCACGTGACCGTTGTCGAGAACATCGACCCTCAGGATCTGCGCCTGGCCAAGTGGGTGTTCCCGGCCTACCTCGCCCTCGCCGCCTTGTTTGTCGTGCCGATCGCCCTGGCCGGCCAGATGATGCTGCCCAGCTCGGTGCTGCCGGACTCGTTCGTCATCAGCCTGCCCCTGGCCCAGGCGCATCCGGCGCTGGCCCTGCTGGCGTTTATCGGTGGCGCATCGGCGGCCACCGGCATGGTGATCGTGGCCAGCGTGGCGCTGTCGACCATGGTCTCCAACGACATGCTGCTGCCCTGGCTGCTGCGGCGCAACAACGCCGAGCGCCCGTTCGAAGTGTTCCGCCAGTGGATGCTGTCGGTGCGCCGCGTCAGCATCGTGGTGATTCTGCTGCTGGCCTACGTCAGTTATCGCCTGCTGGGCTCGACCGCCAGCCTGGCGACCATCGGCCAGATCGCCTTCGCCGCCGTGACCCAACTGGCCCCCGCCATGCTCGGTGCGCTGTACTGGAAACAGGCCAACCGCCGCGGCGTTTTCGCCGGCCTCGCCGCAGGCACCTTCCTGTGGTTCTACACCTTGGTCCTGCCGATTGCCGCCCTCAGCCTCGGCCTGTCCTTAAGCACCTTCCCGGGGCTGGCCTGGTTGCACAGCAACCCACTGAACCTGCCGATCACCCCGCTGACCCAGGGCGTGGTGCTGTCGCTGGCAGGCAACTTCACGCTGTTCGCCTGGGTTTCGGTACTGTCGCGCACCCGTGTGTCCGAGCACTGGCAGGCGGGCCGCTTCATCGGCCAGGAAATCAGCGCCCGCCCCAGCGCACGTTCGATGCTGGCGGTGCAGATCGACGACCTGCTACAACTGGCGGCGCGCTTCGTCGGCGAAGAACGTGCCCGTCAAAGCTTCATCCGTTTTGCCTATCGCCAGGGCAAGGGCTTCAACCCGAACCAGAACGCTGACAATGAATGGATCGCCCATACCGAACGCTTGCTGGCCGGTGTGCTCGGCGCTTCCTCGACCCGCGCGGTGGTAAAAGCCGCCATTGAAGGCCGCGAGATGCAACTGGAGGACGTCGTGCGCATCGCCGACGAAGCCTCGGAGGTGCTGCAGTTCAACCGTGCCTTGCTGCAAGGCGCGATCGAGAACATCACCCAGGGCATCAGCGTGGTCGACCAGTCACTGAAACTGGTGGCCTGGAACCGTCGATACCTGGATTTGTTCAACTACCCGGATGGCCTGATCAGAGTTGGCCGGCCCATCGCCGACATCATTCGCCACAATGCCGAGCGCGGCCTGTGCGGCCCGGGCGAAGCCGAAGTGCACGTCGCGCGTCGCCTGCACTGGATGCGCCAGGGCCGCGCGCACACCTCCGAGCGCCTGTTCCCCAACGGCCGGGTGATCGAGCTGATCGGCAACCCGATGCCGGGCGGTGGATTCGTCATGAGCTTCACCGACATCACCGCGTTCCGCGAAGCCGAGCAAGCGCTGACCGAAGCCAACGAAGGGCTGGAGCGACGGGTCACCGAACGGACCCACGAATTGTCACAACTCAACATTGCCCTGACCGAGGCCAAGGGCACCGCCGAGGCCGCCAACCAGTCCAAGACCCGTTTCCTCGCGGCCGTCAGCCATGACTTGATGCAACCCTTGAATGCGGCGCGGCTGTTCTCCGCCGCCCTCTCCCATCAGGGCGATAGTCTGTCTGGCGAAGCACAGAAACTGGTCGAGCACCTGGACAGTTCGCTGCGCTCGGCCGAGGACTTGATCAGCGACCTGCTGGACATTTCCCGCCTGGAAAACGGCAAGATCAACCCCAATCGCCAGCCATTCGCCCTCAACGAACTGTTCGATACCCTCGGTACAGAGTTCAAGGCGCTGGCGCGAGAACAAAAACTGGAGTTCCGGGTTCGCGCCAGCACGTTGCGGGTCGACAGCGACATCAAACTGCTGCGGCGGATCTTGCAGAACTTCCTGACTAACGCTTTCCGCTACGGCAAAGGGCCGGTGCTGCTGGGGGTTCGCCGACACAAGGAGCAACTGAGCCTGGAAGTCTGGGACCGTGGGCCAGGCATCCCGGAAGATAAGCTGCAGGTGATTTTCGAAGAGTTCAAGCGCCTCGACAGCCACCAGACCCAGGCCGAAAAAGGCCTCGGCCTGGGGCTGGCGATTGCCGACGGGCTATGTCGCGTGCTCGGTCATACCTTGCGCGTACGCTCCTGGCCGGGACGCGGTAGCGTGTTCAGCGTCAGCGTGCCGCTGGCCCGAGCGCAAACCGCAGCGCCGCTCAAGGTCGCCGAGCTCAACGGCAAGTTGCTCAATGGCGCGCAGGTGCTGTGTATCGACAACGAGGACAGCATCCTGATCGGCATGAACAGCCTGCTCAGCCGCTGGGGTTGCCAGGTCTGGACCGCGCGCAATCGCGAGGAATGTGCCGTGTTGCTTGGCGAAGGCATGCGCCCGCAATTGGCCCTGGTGGATTACCACCTCGATCATGGCGAGACCGGAACCGATTTGATGGCCTGGTTGCGCACGCAGATGGGCGAGCCGGTTCCGGGGGTGGTGATCAGCGCCGATGGCCGGCCGGAGACGGTCGACCTGGTGCATGCCGCAGGGCTGGATTACCTGGCCAAACCGGTGAAGCCGGCGGCGTTGCGCGCGTTGTTGAGCCGGTACATACCGTTGTAGCGAGGATCAGCTCGCCACAATGGTTAATGTTTCGCTGCCGGTTTATTCCGGCAACTCGACCAACCCATCGACATCGGTCATCGCCCGCTCCAGCAAATCCGCCGGCAAGCTCTTGCTCGCCCGCGCGCCCAACAGCTTGAGCTGTTCACTGCGGCTGACCAGGTTGCCGCGTCCCTCTGTCAGCTTGTTGCGTGCCGAACTGTAGGCCT
The DNA here is from genome assembly GCF_047345015.1 of Pseudomonas monachiensis. NCBI lineage: Bacteria > Pseudomonadati > Pseudomonadota > Gammaproteobacteria > Pseudomonadales > Pseudomonadaceae > Pseudomonas > Pseudomonas monachiensis. Next base: position 1,716,550 of record NZ_CP178857.1, on the reverse strand, counting down.
TGTCCAGTTGCTGCAGGCGATTGCCGACCTCGTCCAGATCCTGGATAAACAGCACGAACTTGTCGTACAGCCAGCCGGCCCGCTCGGCGATTTCCCGGGCATTCTGGCTCTGGCGCTCCTGCTTCCACAGGCTGTCGATGACCCGCAGGGTCGCCAGCAAGGTGGTCGGGCTGACGATCACGATGTTGCGGTCGAACGCCTCCTGGAACAGCGTCGGTTCAGCCTGCAGCGCGGCCGAAAAAGCCGCCTCGATCGGCACGAAGAGCAACACGAAATCCAGGCTGTGCAAGCCATCGAGGCGCTTGTAATCCTTGCCGGCCAGGCCTTTGACGTGATTACGCAACGACAGCACGTGCTGCTTGATCGCGATCTGGCCGATAGCCTCGTCTTCAGCCGCGACGTATTGCTGATAGGCCGTCAGGCTGACTTTGGAGTCGACCACCACCTGCTTGTCGCCCGGCAAATAAATGATCACGTCCGGCTGGAAGCGCTCGCCGTCCGGTCCCTTGAGATTGACCTGAGTCTGGTACTCGCGGCCCTTCTCCAGCCCCGCATGCTCGAGCACGCGCTCAAGAATCAGCTCGCCCCAATTGCCCTGGGTCTTCTGCCCTTTCAAGGCGCGAGTCAGGTTGGTGGCCTCATCGCTCAGGCGCAAATTCAGCTGTTGCAGGCGCTCCAGCTCCTTGGCCAGGGAGAAACGCTCACGGGCCTCGTTCTGATAGCTTTCCTCGACACGTTTTTCGAAGGACTGGATGCGTTCCTTGAGCGGATCGAGCAACTGCCCCAGGCGCTGCTGGCTGGTCTCGGCAAAGCGCTGCTCGCGCTCATCGAAAATTTTCCCCGCCAGCTCGGCGAATTGCGCGCGCAACTCGTCCCGCGAACCTTGCAGATCGTTGAGGCGCTGCTGATGACTGTCCTGTTGCTCGCGCAATTCGGCGTTGAGCGACGCGGCCTGGGCGTCCAGGCGGCGCAACTCGGCTTCTTTGCCGGCGCGTTCGATATTCCACGCATGGGCGGCGTCCCGGGCGTCGTCGCGCTCGATCTGCAACAGCTCGACTTCACGACGCAGCGCAGCCAGATCAGCCTGTTTGGCGGCGTTGGCCTGGGTCAGATCAGCCGCTTCATCGCGGCTGGACTCGAGCTGGGCGTTCAATCCGTCCTGCGCCAGTTGCGCCATGGCCAGGCGTTCTTGCAGCAGCGCGACATCGGCTTGCGTGGTGCTGGCCCGACGTTGCAGTTGCCAGGCCAATACCAGCAACGGCAACCCAGCCCCTGCCAGACCCAGCAATAAGCTGGTCAAGTCCATTGCCATAGCCACTCCTGCCATTCGGATAAAGCCTGAAGGTTAACCAAGAGGTCCGGTCTTGGACAGCTCAGTCTTCGATCAGCCCCAGTTCCTGTTGCGCGCGGTGATCACCCGCCCGAGCGGCCTGGCGCAACAGGTCCTGACCGATCCGGCGGTCCCGGGCATTCCCGCATTCGCGACACATCAACTGGCCAAGGCGACTTTGCGCCGCCACCACACCTTCACGGGCCGGTTGCTTGAGCAAACGTCCGGCGATGTGTTTGACGTTACGGTTTTCGCCCAGATGCGGACTGTCCAACAGCCACTCCGCCACACGCATGGAAAAGCGCTTGGCAGGGGCAACAGAAGGCGGTGTGGAGGAAGAGGAAACAGAGGCCGAGCGAAACTTCATAAAGCACTGTGGGGCAGATCAGAAGGCGCGCAACTTTACTCTCTTTTTCTTACAGGTAAAGCTGAAAATATCCCGGCACGCCCGTCCTAGAGCAAGCGCTCGGGACAATCCACAGAAGCTGTGGATAACTCAGTGGACAACCGCCCTCGAACTCTCTCAAAGCCCTGTGGAATGGGGCTCGCAGTCAAACTGACGATTTTTTCACCAGTAAAAAAAAGCGATGTTTTTCATTGACTTAAATTTTGGTTACAGGCAGCCATTACGCTTGAACGTGAGATGACAGCGGGGTGACAGACCGCGCAACTAATGTGCACAAGTGCCTTTGCGATGGTTATATCGACGCCCTTTTTCGGCGCATTTTTTTGTCGTGCCTGGGGACAAACCCTGGCAAACCCGGTTTCCAGACGGCTGCGCCGCTTCAAACGTCGATGACCGGCGGTCGGATTCTGTCTCGAAACAGGGCGTATCAATCCCGGACCGTGCAGCTTTATCCGCGCCTCCACAAGGAAAAACAGCCCGATCAGGCACCCGCCGGGAAATTCTTTTCACTATCACACTTCCCTTGGCCAGTTCAATCCGTTAGTATCCGCGGCGTTAGTACCAAGCTGAAAGTCAATTCTGGTCGAACAAATCCCCCCGGTCAGCCTTCCCAACGGAAGCCTCCACCGAACAAGCGGGATCGACCACCTCGATGGTTTCCAGGTAAATCTTGCGCCAACACAACCTTTGAATCGAAAGCAAAGGGTGTTGCTCCGCCTGCCTACTCTGCTCGAACCAACCTGCAAATTGATCAGGATCTTCACCCCGGGCCCAGAACCTTTGCCCTTGATGTGTTGCCTGCCCTCCTAAGTACCTACCTGCCAGCCCAAGCGCGCCAACTTATCAGCGCTTCAAACTGGCTGCTTTGTTCCAGTCGGGTTCTTCGTTCGATCAATGGTGATCGACGTTACTGGAACGTTTTAACGTTGCACGGTTCTTATCCGTGTCATTTGTAGGAACACCCAATAATGTCTACTCAAATCCACACTCAGGATGCCATTCGCACCCTAACCAACGCTTTTGCACCAATGAACTGCCTGATCATGGCCGCTCGCAAAGGCTGCTTCAGCTTCACCCTGGTCAACGAACACGGTATCGCTCGTCACAGCGAACGCCTGTACCCCGATCAATACTCCAGCGCCGAGCCGCTGCAGGCCGTGATCGAGCGTACCCGTCAGGCACTGGTTGCCTGAAACGCCAGACAGGCTGAAAAACCCAAAAGCCCTGCCCGAAAAGCGGGGCTTTTTATTGCCCGATATTTCCTTGCCCTCGAATCACGACTAAGCACGATCCGATATAAGGGTTATAACTGGTCGCTGGAAATATTTTAAAAACAGGCCTTTACAGCGCGAATATGACACTACACTTCAACTCAAGCGGCTTGACCCGCTTGCGGCGAGCCTGAGCCGATCCACTGCTGCCAAGCCCCTTTCAGGTATCGCCGTCCATTTCAGGTTTCGAGGGTTTTATGGGTATCGCTGCCAGCGAACTGTGCCGTTATGTGATTCGTCCGACCTTGATCTACCTCGGACGCCATAGCGCTACTGCCGAATCCTTGCTGCTGGGCATTGCCGCCAGCCAGTCCGCCCTTGGTTCCGCCCTGCATGACCGCCGTGGGCACGGCCTGTACCGCATTGCCGAGCCCCGCCACCAAGCCCTATGGGATCACTACCTGGCCCTTGATCCGGACCGTGCAAGCCTGGTCCGCGGCCTGGCCAGCCAGCATGCGTTTCTCAGTGGCCCGCACCTCGAATTGACCGTCAACCTGCGTTACGCCACAGCCATCGCCTGGCTGCTGGTGGAAGAACAGAACACCCCCCTCCCCGCCCCTGATGATTTGTTGGGCATGGCCAGGATCTGGCGCCAGACATTTCAGCCCCAGGGACGCCTGCGTGATTTCACCAGTGCCTGGCAAACCTGTGTTTCACCGCTGAATCAGGTAGCCTGCTGACACACCTGGATCCAAAGATCGCGCAACACGCCGCGATTTTGGTCGGATTGTCCTACAAAACCGCTCTAAATCAAGGCATACAGCCTATGGCGCCGGAACGAAAATGTTGGTAATTTTCGCCCCGGTGATCACCAGGAGTTCTAATAATGAAAAAAGTAATGCTCAAAACCACCATCAGTCTCGCCGTTGCCATGGCATCCACCCAGATCTTTGCAAGTGGCTTTGCCATCAACGAACAAAGCATCAGCGGGATGGGTACAGGTTTTGCCGGGCGATCTTCCTCTGCCGATGACGCAAGCACCATTTTTGGCAACCCTGCCGGCATGTCGCGCATCAAGCGCGAACAAGTCACCGGCGGTATTGCGATGCTCGACGCACACACTGACATCAGCCACGCAAGCTCCAGCCCGAACGGCGGCAGCAACGACGGCGACATGGTTCCGTTCATCGCCGTCCCTATGGGCTACTACGTCAAGCCAATCGACGACAAGTGGGCCTTCGGTGTGGGCGTATACGCACCATTCGGTCTGGTAACCGATTACGAAAACGGCTTTGCCGGCCGCTATTTCGGCAGCAAGAGCGAAGTCAAGATCGTCACCCTGCAACCGACGGTCAGCTACGCCTTCAACGACAAGGTTTCCATCGGTTTTGGCCCAACCATCAACCGCATCGACGGCACCCTGGAATCGAACCTGTCGATCACCCAGTCCCAGCCCGATGGCAAGGTCAAGATCAAGGGGGACGACACCGCACTGGGCTACAACATCGGCGTGCTGGTGCAAGCCACCGACAGCACTCGCGTCGGCCTGACCTACCACTCGAAAGTGAAGTACAAGCTCGACGGTGACACCAAGGTCAACTACAACGTGCTGGGCCTGATCGGCCAGAACCCAAGCCAGAAATACGACGCTTCGCTGGACCTGACCACACCTGAATCGGTGGACTTCTCGGTCACTCACCAGCTCGACGACAAGTGGACTCTTTACGCAGGCAGCACCTGGACCCGCTGGAGCCGCCTGAAAGAAATCACCGTTGAAAACAAAGGCGTTCCGGCTGTTCTGAACGGCCAGTTCGGCACCATCACTGAAGAACAGAACTGGCACGACACCTGGGCTCACGCCATCGGCGCGTCCTACCAGTTGAACAAGCAATGGGTACTGCGTACCGGTCTGTCCATTGACCAGGCACCGACCAACAACGTCGACCGCTCCCCACGCATCCCGACTGGCGATCGCAAGATTTTCAGCGTGGGCGCCGGCTGGAGCCCGACCGACGACCTGACCATCGACCTGGCGTATTCGTACCTGCGCGAAGAGTCGGTCAAGGTCAACAACAGCAACGACCGTGGCCAGACCTACAACGCCAAGTATGAAAACTACGCGAACGGTTTCGGTCTCGGTGCGACCTACCGCTTCTGATGATTCCCGGCGAGCCTGAACGCTCGCCAACGGAATCAAAAAAGCCCCGCTCTCTTCACAGAGGCGGGGCTTTTCAGTGGGTGCAAATCAAGGTTGTGAAGCCAGGGCTTGCTCCACCGCCGCAATGAACTCGGGATCATCGGGCTTGGTCAGGCTGGAAAAGCTGGCGATCACCTTACCCTTGCGATCGACCACGTATTTGTAGAAATTCCATTTTGGCGCACTGCTTTGTTCGGCCAGCACCTTGAACAGATGGGTTGCGTCGGCGCCACGTACCGGCTGCGGCTCGGTCATAGTGAAAGTCACGCCATAGTTGACGTAACAAACCTTGGCGGTCTCGGCACCGTCCCTGGACTCCTGCTTGAAGTCATTGGACGGAACACCCAGTACTTCCAGCCCCTGCCCTTTGTAACGCTGATTCAGCGCCTCAAGACTCTTGAACTGCGGGGCGAAACCGCAGAAGCTCGCAGTATTGACCACCACCAGCGGCTTACCTTCATACCGTTGGCACAGGTCGATGGATTCCTTGGCGCGCAGCTTTTGCAGTGATCCTTGCAACAGTTCCGGGCACTCGGCCGCGCAGGCCAGTCCGGTAAACGTCACCAGCAACGCGGGGACTGCAATCCAGCGCATCAGCATGTCGGTGCATCCTTGATAACTCGTCAAAAGTGACGTTACTCGCCCTCGCCGCTCACTAGCAAGCACCCATGCCCAACTGCATCAGCGCCAGTCCGCCTTGATGCCAGCCCCACCACGACAATGCCAGCAATAAGGCGCAGACGGCGGCTACGGCGATCCGCGGCCAAAGACTGTTCATATCGCACTCATTTGTGATTGCAGACGCTCTACCGGCCGCTCACGCACCGGCCAGTTGAGGGCAGCGGCCAACAGGCTCAAGAGAATTGCCACTTGCCAGATCAAGTCATAACTCCCGGTTCGGTCATACACCACCCCGCCCAACCAGCCACCCAGAAACGAACCGAGCTGGTGAAACAGGAAAACAATCCCGCCGAGCATGGACAGATTTCGCACACCAAACAAGGTCGCCACCGTGCCGTTGGTCAACGGCACCGTCGACAGCCACAGAAAGCCCATGGCCATGCCGAACAGGTAGGCCGTGGTAGTCGTCACCGGCGCCCACAGGAACAACGCAATGACCACCGCCCTCAGCAAGTACAGACCGGTAAGCAGACGCGGCTTGGACATGCGCCCGCCGAGCCATCCGGCGGTATAGGTGCCGAAGATGTTGAACAGGCCGATCAGCGCCAGCACCGTGGTGCCGACCGTCGCCGGAAGGTGTTGATCCACCAGATAGGCCGGCAAGTGCACGCCGATGAACACCACCTGGAATCCGCACACGAAAAAACCGAACGCCAGCAGCCAGAATCCGGAATGGGAGCAGGCTTCGTGCAGCGCTTCGCCAAGGGTCTGTTCGTGGCCCAGGACGGGCAGCGGTTTGTCCTTGAGCATGCTCACCAGCGGCACGATCAGCGCCACCAGCAAGCCCAGCGCCAGCAGCGCCGCGGACCAGCCAAGCCATCCGATCAGACCGAGTGTGCCGGGCAACATCGCGAACTGGCCGAACGAACCGGCCGCACTGGCGATCCCCATGCCCATGCTGCGTTTTTCCGGCGGCACCGCACGGCCGACCACGCCGAGGATCACCGAGAACGATGTACCAGACAGTCCGATACCGATCAGCAGGCCGGCGCTCAGTGACAGGGTCATCGCCGAGTCGGAGAGCCCCATGCAAATCAGCCCGGCCGCGTACAGGACACCACCGATCAGCACCACTTTCGCCGCGCCGAAGCGGTCGGCCAGGGCGCCGGTGAACGGCTGAGCAAGGCCCCAGATCAGGTTCTGCAAGGCGATGGCGAAGGCAAAGACTTCACGGCCCCAACCGAACTCGGCGCTCATCGGCGCCAGAAACAGCCCGAAGCCATGGCGAACGCCCAGCGACAACGCAAGGATCAGCGCACTCCCCAACAGAACCCAACCGCATGTACGCCACATCGATGTCATTGTTGTTCTCCGGTAGCGGGTATATACCCGCTTATAATCGGAAAAACCGGCATCACGCCAGTTCGTCCAGCAGCTTCAATAAGGTTTCGCGCTTCTCGGCACCCAGGCGATCGATCAAGCGTTGCTGTGCGGCTTCCCAGGCTGGCAAGGCAGCCTTGAGGCGCTCTGCCCCGGCCTCGGTCAGCAGGACGATGCGGTTGCGCATGTCCTCGCCCTCGACCAGCGTCACCAGGCCATCGCCCTCCAGCACCCGCAAATTGCGCCCCAGGGTGCTGCGATCCAGGCCCATGGCCTCGGCCAGGGTCGAAATGCTCGGCTGATCCAGACGCTGCAAATTGCACAGCAAAGAATACTGCGCAACGTTGATCCCGAAGCCATCGAGAGCGCCGTCGTAGTGCCTGCTGACGCCACGGGCGGCGCGACGCAGGTTGATGCATAAACATTGGGAATCGAGCATGGTGCGTGTATATACCCGCGAGTCGGTTAAATCAAGTTACAGAGCAGGAATAACAGTTAAAACAGCGCCAAGCCTACCAGCACTGCAACTTCCAGCAACTCCAGCATCGCACCCGCCGTGTCCCCCGTCGTGCCGCCCAGGCGCCGCAACATCACCTGGCGCAGCCAGACAAACCCCAGCGCCGCCAACACCACTGCCACCACACCACTCAAACCGGCGATCAACACACAGGCCAGCGCGCTGACCGCCAGCACCTGCTTGCCCGCCGAACGCGGAAGATGGTCGGCCAATGCCTGGCCCAGGCCACCGGCACGCACGTACGGCGTGGTCAGGAACAAGCCGAGCAATGCACTGCGACCGATCAACGGCACAATGATCAATGCCAGTGAATGCGGCTGTTCGATCAGCGCCAGCAGTGCGGTGAATTTGAGCAGCAACACCAGCACCAGCGTCACCACGGCGATCGGCCCGCTGCGCGGGTCTTTCATGATGGTCAACGTGCGCTCACGATCGCCAAAACCACCGAGCCAGGCATCGGCGCTGTCCGCCAGGCCATCCAGATGCAAGCCGCCGCTGAGCAGCACCCAAAGGCTCAGCAACAGCGCCGCGTGCAGTAACGTCGGCGTAACCGGCAACAGCCAGTTGACTGCCCACAGAATCGCGCCAAAGAGCAATCCCACCAGCGGATAAAACAGCAGCGAGCGCCCCAGGTCCCGGGGCTCAGGCATACCGGACAAGCGAATCGGCAGGCTGCTGAGAAATTGCAGGGCGATCCAGAATGGCAGCATGGTCAGAGCACTTCCTTCAACACGCCCGCAGGCTCCACCGTCAGCGAAAACATCGCACCATGCCCGACCTCAACGTTGAGCAGTTGCTCCCGTGGCAGCCCGCGCGCTTGTGCCAGCAGCAGACGCATCACACCGCCATGGCTGATCAGCAGAATGCGCTCACCGGCACAGCTCGCATGCAAACGCTCCAGCGCGGCCAGCACCCGTGCCGAAAAGTCTGCAACCGGCTCACCCTGAGGCGGCGTGAACGAATAAGGATCGGCCCAGAACAAACCCAGGGCCTGCTCATCGGTTTCCATCAACGCCGCCGCGCTCTGCCCTTCCCAGGCGCCGAAATGCAACTCTTGCAGGTCTTTATCCAGTTGCACCGGCACACCCAGTTGCGCAGCGAGTCCCTCGGCAAAGCGTGCACAACGCTGCAAAGGCGAACTGACCAGCCGATCCCACGGCCCTTGCCCGATCACGGCGGCGCGCATCTGCGCCCAGCCCGTGTCGGTCAACGCATCATCGATGCTGCCGCGCAAGCCGCCGCCGAGTTCGGTTTCACCGTGACGCAACAGATCCACGCGCAAGGTCATGCCGGACGATCTGCCACGGCGGCTTCGGCGAAGGTCGCCATCTGCCCGTGCAGGTCGCACGCCAGGCGCAGCAGCGGCACTGCCAACGCCGCGCCACTGCCTTCGCCCAGCCGCAGGCCGAGATCGAGCAAGGGTTGAGCGTCCAGGGTTTCCAGCACGTGACGATGCCCCGGTTCGGCACCGCGATGGCCGAACAACAACCACTGACGGCAATCAGGATTCAAACGCACAGCAACCAGCGCCGCGACACTGCAAATGAAGCCATCCACCAACACCGCGACACCGTCCTGGGCACAGGCGAGATAGGCACCGACCAGCGCGGCGATCTCAAAACCGCCGAGGTTGAACAGGGTCTGCAAGGCATCGCCACGCTGCGCGCCATGCAATGCCAGGGCGCGCCCGATGACCTGGGCCTTGTGGCTGACACCTTCAGCATTGAGCCCGGTACCAGGCCCGGTCAAATGCACCACCGGGCAATCGAGCAGCGCGCACGCCAGGGCGCTGGCGGCGGTGGTGTTACCGATGCCCATCTCGCCACCGATAAACAACTGCGCACCGCTGGCGATTGCCCGCTGCACGCTGTCACGGCCGGCCTGCAAGGCGAGTTGCCCCTGAGCCTGGGTCATGGCCGGTCCCTGTACAAAATTTGCCGTGCCCGGGCCGACGTTCAGGTGGCGCACCCCCGGCAGGTCCAGCGACGGCGTGACGGTGCCAAGGTCAACCACCTCGAGGGAAGCGCCCAGTTGCCGCGCCAATACGCTGATCGCCGCACCACCGCTGACGAAATTGAGCAGCATCTGCCCGGTCACTTCCTGGGGAAACGCCGACACACCCTCGGCGACGACGCCGTGGTCACCGGCAAAAATCGCGATCCAAACCTGCTCCAGGCTCGGTTTGACCCGCCCTTGCAAACCCGCCAACTGCACCGCCAACGCTTCCAGCTGGCCGAGGGAGCCGGCCGGCTTGGTCAGTTGCTGTTGCCGCGCCCGGGCCTGTTCGACTACTTGGGTATCGACCGGCTTGCACGGGTTCAGCCACCAGGATTGAGTCATAACGCAGTTCCTTTCAAAGTCAGGGGCAGGCCGGCGACGGTCAGGACGACACGCTGACAACGCTCAGCCAGAGCTTGATGCAGCCAACCGGCTTCATCGACATAGCGGCGAGTCAATTCGCCCAGCGGCACGACACCCATTCCGGTTTCGTTGCTGACAAAAATAATTTCACCCGGCAGCGACGCCACGCAGTCCAGCAAGGCATCACGCTCGGCTTTCAAGCGCCCGGCATCGTCGAGCATCAGCAGATTGGTCAGCCACAGGGTCAGGCAATCCACCAGCAGGCAACGATCGGCACGGGCGGATTCGCGCAGCACCCGGGCCAGCTCCACCGGCTCTTCGATCAACGCCCATTCGGCAGGACGACGGGCGCGGTGATGGGCCACCCGCTCGCTCATTTCTCCGTCCAGTGGCTGGCTGGTGGCGATATAGGTCACGGCCAGGGCGCTGTCGCTGGCGAGTTTTTCAGCCAGGCGACTCTTGCCGGAGCGGGCGCCGCCGAGGATCAGTTGGAGCATGGTTACATCCTTTCAAATGGGCGGTGTGGCCACTTCAGTCTTCGCGAGCAAGTCGGATCGCCGCACCGCCGCTCCCACAGTTGACCGCGTTCTAATGTGGGAGCGGGCTTGCTCGCGAAGAGGCCAGAGCTTTCACCTCAGATTCCACAGAGCTGCCGCAACAGCCCGGTATCCAGATGCTTCTCCACCAGATCCGCCAGCCGCTCGATATCGCGCTCGCGCAACGCGTGGTAATCCACTTCCTGCACTTCCTGCAACCCGGCCCAGCGCAGCAGTGCACTGCATGCCGCCGGCGATTCGAACAGCCCGTGCAGGTAGGTGCCGAAAATCTGTCCGTCAGCACTTTGCGCACCATCACAGCGGCCGTCATCCAACTGCACGGCAGCGTTTTCCAGAGCAGGTCCGGTGGTCACGCCGGCATGAATTTCATAACCCGCCACCGGCGCGTCTTCCAGCGCCAGGCGACCACGCACATTGCGCAACTGCTTCTCTTGTTCGAGCCGGGTCTGGAATGCCAACAGTCCCAAACCAGCACTGGAACCCGGCGCACCTTCCAGCCCCAGCGGATCATGCACCTGCTCACCGAGCATCTGCAGGCCGCCACAGATCCCCAGCAGTTTCCCGCCGTAACGCAGATGCCGGGCGATGGCGGCGTCCCAACCGTTGGCTCGCAGGTACGCGAGGTCGCTGCGCACACTTTTCGAGCCGGGAAGAATGATCAGGTCGGCGGGAGGAATCGCCTGGCCGGGGCCGATGAATTGCAGGTCCACTTGCGGATGCAGGCGCAGCGGATCGAAATCGGTGTGATTGCTGATGCGCGGCAGCACCGGTACCACCACCTTCAGCACCTGCTCGGCTTTATCGGCCTGGCGTTGATCGATGCCATCCTCGGCCTCCAGGTGCAGATCCATCACGTACGGCAACACGCCGACCACCGGTTTGCCGGTGCGCTCTTCGAGCCAGTCGAGACCGGGTTGCAGCAACGCGATGTCGCCTCGGAAACGATTGATGACGAAGCCTTTGACCCGCGCCTGTTCGCTCGGTGACAGCAATTCGAGGGTGCCTACCAGGTGGGCGAAAACCCCGCCGCGATTGATATCGGCGATCAGCAGCACCGGGCAATCCACCGCTTCGGCAAAACCCATGTTGGCAATATCGCCGGCCCGCAGATTGATTTCCGCAGGCGAGCCCGCGCCCTCGACCATCACCAGCGGATACGCCGCGCTCAAGCGCTCGTGGGAGGCCAGCACCGCTTGCATGGCGATGGTTTTGTAGTCGTGATAGGCGACGGCATTCATGGTCGTGACGGCACGGCCATGGATGATCACTTGAGCACCGGTGTCACTGTTGGGCTTGAGCAACACCGGGTTCATGTCGGTGTGCGGTTCAAGGTTCGCGGCCTGGGCCTGGACCGCCTGGGCCCGGCCGATCTCGCCACCGTCGGCGGTCACCGCACTGTTGAGGGCCATGTTCTGCGGCTTGAACGGCACCACCCTGACGCCCTGGCGCGTGGCCCAACGGCACAGCGCGGTCACCAGCGTGCTTTTACCGGCATCCGATGTGGTGCCCTGCACCATCAGCGTGGTCATTGGTTTTCCTTGGCAAAATCGTCGAACGCCTGCGCCAGTCGTACCCAGGCGATCTCGTCACCGGGCAAGCCGAATCGCAGGCTGCTGTTGTGCGTGAACAACCGCAGGAGAATGCCGCGCCGGGCCATGAACTCATGCAGTGCTTCGGCGCGCTCGGTGATCAGCCACTGGAACAGCGCGCAACCACCCTGGGGCTCCAAGTCGTGTTGCGCCAGCAACGACGCAAGGCGCTCGCTGGCCTCTTCGGTGCGCAGCCGTTGCGCCGTTTGCGCCTCGGTATCGCGCAGGCAGGCCTGGCCCACGACCCGGGTTGCCCCGCTCACGGCCCAGGGCCCCACTTGTTCTGCCAGCAACTTGAGCAACTTGCGCTCGGCCAGCACAAACCCCAGGCGCACACCGGCCAGGCCGAAAAACTTGCCGAAGGAACGCAAGACAACCAGCCCGACTTGATGGGCAAACGGCGCCAGGCTCAGTTGCGGCGTGTTATCCATGAACGCTTCGTCCACCACCAGCCAGCCACCGCGCTGGGCCAGTCGCGTGTGCCAGTCGAGCAGGCGACTGGGGGTGAGGCTCAGGCCCGTGGGGTTATTCGGATTGACCACCACCAGCACGTCGAAACTGTCGATAAAGAAGTCGACTTCCTGCTCCAGCACTTCACGCACGATGTAGCCGTTGCGACGCCACGCTTCGGCGTGCTCGGCGTAACACGGCGACAACACGCCGACCTTGCCCGCCCGACGCAAGCGCGGCAGCAGTTGAATCGCCATTTGCGAGCCGGCCACCGGCAATGCCTGCAAGGTGCCGTAGTAATCACAGGCGGCCTGCTCCAGGCCATCGTCCGCCTCCGGCAAACGGGCCCAGGCTCGCAGCGGAATATCCGGCACCGGGAACGACCAGGGCGCAAGGCCCGTGGACAGGTCCAGCCAGTCGGCTTCATCTATGCCGTATTCGAGCGCCGCCTTGCGCAGTCGCCCACCGTGTTCAAGCATAAAATTCGGCCCCCAGGCAGAGAATCAGCAGCCACAACCATACCCCGCGCTGGACCAATTGCCAGCCCCGGTCGATGGAGTCGGCATCCGCCGGCACACCTTCGCCCAACTGCGGACGCTGATGCAGTTCGCCGTGATAAATCGCCGCCCCACCCAACTCGACGCCAAGGGCACCCGCCCCTGCCGCCATCACCGGGCCGGCGTTCGGGCTGTCCCAGGTCGGGCCCTGGCTGCGCCAGCATTTCAACGCCAGCCGGGTTTTGCCCAGCAGCGCGTAAGTCAGCGCCACCAGGCGCGCAGGAATGTAATTGAGCAGGTCGTCGACCTTCGCCGCCGCCCAGCCGAAGCGTTCGAAGCGCTCATTGCGATAACCCCACATCGCATCCAGCGTATTACTCAGGCGGTAGAGCACCACGCCCGGCGCACCCGCCACGGCAAACCAGAACAACGCCGCGAATACCGCATCGCTACCGTTCTCCAGCACCGACTCGGTAGCGGCACGGGCGACTTCGGTTTCATCCAGATCACTGGTTTTACGGCTGACCAGATAACTCACGCGCTTGCGTGCTTCATCAAGATCACCGCCACGCAGGGCCCTGGCCACAGGCTCGACGTGCTCACCGAGGCTGCGCATGCCGAGGGCGCAATAGAGCGCGAGAATCTCGACGATCCAGCCGACATAAGGCGCCCAGGAAAAGGCCGTGGCCAACAGCGTCAGCGGCACCACGGCGATCACCCACGCGGTGACGCCATGACTGCGCCAGCCGCGACCGCCACCGTTGAAACGTTGTTCGATGCGCTCGGCAAAACGGCCGAACGCCACCAGCGGATGCCAGCGTTTGGGTTCACCCAGCAGCGCATCCAGCGCAACCGCGGCGACGCTCAACAACGCCACACTCATTGACTCACTCCCCAATAATTTTCGTACAGCAATTCATGTAGCGGACGCGCCTGTGCCCAGCCTTCGAGCACCAGCATCGGCGCCGGGTAAAACTCCTTCACCGGTCCCAGGCACAGCACCGCCAGCGGCTTGGCACCAGGAGGCAACCTCAACAGGTCCGCCAGCGCCCGGGGTTCGAACAGCGACACCCAGCCCATGCCCAGCCCTTCGGCGCGGGACGCCAACCACAGGTTCTGGATCGCGCAGGACAACGAAGCCATGTCCATTTCCGGTAGCGTGCGGCGGCCGAAGATATGCTGCTCACGGTCGTCCATCAGTGCGGCGACCAGTACCTCGGCGCAATCGTTGATGCCTTCGACCTTGAGCTTCATGAACTCATCGCTGCGCTCGCCGAGGGCTTCGGCGGTGCGGATGCGCTCTTCTTCCACCAGGGCCTGGATTTGCCCGCGCAAGGCACGATCGCTGATGCGAATGAAGCGCCAGGGCTGCATCAGGCCGACACTGGGTGCCTGGTGTGCGGCCTCGAGCAGGTGCCGCAGCAATTCGGGCTCGACGGTGCCGCCGCTGAAGTGGCGCATGTCGCGGCGCTCGGCGATGGCACGATAGACCGCCGCGCGTTCGGCTTCAGAGAATGCGTTGTCGCTCATGGCCTCTTCGCGAGCAAGCCCGCTCCCACATTTGAAGGTGACCGGCCTGAAGAAACGCAATCCCCTGTGGGAGCGGCGGTGCGACGATTCGACTTGCTCGCGAAGGCAGCTTCAAGGTCCGGCGCAAACAACGCGGCAATCGCCGAGGGATTGGACGGAAAATAAAAATGCACATAAGAGGCTGTCATCCGCCCTTCACGGTAGACCGCCTCCGCTCCGCGCCCGCCGTTAGGGCTCAAGCCACGGGCAATCGGCGTCAGTTCAGTGGTGGTCAGCGAATGGTGATAGGTGTGCCCGCGCAGCGAACCCTCCGGCAATTCCACCGCCTGCAACGCCAGCGCCGCCAGACGCTTTTGCATGACCGCATCACCGGCCAGCAAGCCAACCAGTTCGGCGCGAGTGCCCTCGACATCGGTCAGGGAATCGAGCAGGTACAGCATGCCGCCACACTCGGCGAGCAAAGGCTTGCCAGCTCGGTGATGGGCGCGGATCGCGTCGAGCATCGCGGTGTTTTGCGCCAGCGCAACATGGTGCAGTTCCGGGTAACCACCCGGCAGATACAGGCTGTCCGCCTCCGGCAACACTCGGTCGCGGATCGGCGAGAAGAACGACAACTCGGCGCCCATCGCCCGCAGCAGATCCAGGCTCGCGCCGTAGGTGAACGCAAAGGCTTCATCCCGGGCGACGGCAATGCGCACACCAGCGAGCAGCGGTTCGGCCGCAATGACATCAGGAGCAGCGAACTCGACCGCCGGCGGCAGCGCGACCTCGCAACTGCTGGCCAGGGCATCGGCGGCCGCATCCAGACGCAGATCAAGATCGTTCAGCTCACTGGCCTGCACCAGCCCCAGGTGCCGGCTCGGCAATTCGATCCCGGTTTCCCGGGACAGCGCGCCGTACCAGCGCAAACCTTCAGTCAGGCTACCTTCGAGCAGTTGCGCGTGGCGCAGCGTGCCGACACGATTGGCCAGCACGCCGGCGAACGGCAAGTCCGGCTGATAACGCGCCAGCCCCAGGGCCAATGCGCCAAAGGTCTGGGCCATGGCGGTGCCATCGATCACCCCCAGCACCGGCACACCGAAATGCCGCGCCAGGTCGGCGCTCGACGGCGTACCGTCGAACAGCCCCATGACGCCTTCGATCAGGATCAGGTCGGCTTCAGCGGCGGCTTCCCACAGCAACCGGCGACTCTCCTGCTCGCCGACCATCCACATGTCCAGCTGATACACCGGCGCACCGCTGGCGCGTTCGAGGATCATCGGATCGAGAAAGTCGGGGCCGCACTTGAACACACGGACCTTGCGCCCCTGATTGCGATGCAATCGGGCCAGTGCCGCGGTGACGGTGGTCTTGCCCTGGCCAGAGGCCGGCGCGGCAATCAGTACTGCCGGACAGTGTCGAGGCTGACTCACAACTCGACGCCTTTCTGCGCTTTGATCCCGGCCTGAAAGGCGTGCTTGATCACGCCCATTTCGGTGACGGTGTCGGCCATTTCGATCATTTCCGGCTTCGCGGCGCGACCGGTGACCACCACGTGTTGCATCGGTGGTCGGGCCTGCAAATCACTGAGCACTTGATCGAGATCGAGGTAGCCGTGCTTGAGGGCGATGTTCAGCTCATCGAGCACCACCAGGCCGATGGACGGATCGCGCAGCAATTGCTGCGACACCGACCAGGCGGCTTCGGCGGCGGCGATGTCGCGCTGGCGATCCTGGGTTTCCCAGGTAAAGCCTTCGCCCATCACATGAAAGCGCACCTGCTCGGGAAAGCGCCGGAAGAACAACTCTTCGCCCGTGCTGTTGCGGCCCTTGATGAATTGCACCACGCCGCATTGCATGCCGTGCCCCATGGCGCGGGCAAGCATGCCGAAAGCCGAACTGCTCTTGCCCTTGCCGTTGCCGGTCAGCACCAGCAGCAGGCCACACTCGTTCGGGGAATTGGCGATGCGCTCGTCGATCACGGCTTTTTTGCGCTGCATGCGCGCCAGGTGGCGTTCGTCACGATCGGGGGTATCAGTCATGGGGGAGCTCTCCGTTGAGGCAGGAATAACGGCGGGCAGGCACAAGAATAGAAGGCAACAAAGCCTGGCATCGCCCACCGTGATGCCGCTGGATGAATCAGGCCGGTCTCCGGGCTCATGAGTGGCGCGGGGCCGGACTGTGCGCCTTCCCGCATCGATTCGACACAGTGGCATCACACACAGTTTTCACTCATTTACCGTTGCGGGGGCAGCGCCGGAATTGCGGGCCTTCGACCAACAGAAGGACCCACTCACCGGCTTCCCTGTTTCACTCTGTCGACCCAAGCCACAGAGCACCTGAAACAAGCCGCGAAGGTTAGAGGGTTGGGGGTGGAGCGTCAATTAAAGCCGGGAGGCCATCGGCCGAATAACTGCCATCAATCAATAAACTGACGTCAATCTTGTGCCACGCTCCCAGCAGTGATATCAAAGAGCCACAATCTCACAACACAACAACAAGGGTGAGCCCATGCAAGGCATGATCATCAGTAATCCAAAGCTGGAATTCCTGCGTCCGGTGCTCGAACACTGGTTCGAATGCATCGACCGTTACAACGCCGTCCGCGGCGATGGCGACACACCGTACTGGCACGACGAAAAGGCCAATCTCGGACTGCTGTCCGCCGCCGCCTGGATGGCCGAGATGGTCACGCTGCAACAGACGCCCACCCGCAAGCAGACAGAAGAAGGCGAACGCAACAGCCGCGCCGACCTGCTCCTGGCCTCCTCCGAAACCCGCGCCTACATCCAGACCAGCCAGCGCTGGCCAAGGGTCAACAGCCTCAACCTGTCCCAGGCCCTGCTCGATATCGCCAGCGATGCGAAGCGCCTGAGCCACGCCAGCGACCTGAAACTCGGCTGCCTGTTCGTCGCCCCGCAAAAAGCCCAGCAGGGCGCCACGCCGGAAGAACTCCAGGACATGGTCGACGACCTGCAAAAGGAACACAGCTGCGCTGTCGCCTGGTATTTCCCTTATGCCTATCGCAAGTTGCGCAACGAAGCCGGCAACTATCACCCCGGCATTGCGGTGCTGTTCAAGGAGGCTCGCGGCTGAGGGTTGAACCATCGCACAACAATGCTTCTCTATGATTAGAACAAGGCATTCATAGGGAAGACCAGCATGCGCACGCCCCCGCTCGCTCTCGTTATCGCGCTCTGCGGAGGGCTCGCCGCTTGTGGCGAGACCTCCCGCCTGCAAGTCTCCGATGGCACCGGCCCATCACCCCGACTACCAGAACCCAACAAGACACTGGTTCCGACCGTGAACATCGCCCCGGCCATCGGCTGGCCACAGGGTGCGAAACCCATCGCCGCCACGGGCACGCAAGTGACCGCTTTTGCCGAGGACCTGGATCACCCCCGCTGGCTTTATGTGCTGCCCAATGGCGATGTGCTGGTGGCGGAAACCAATGCACCACCCAAACCCGAAGACGGCAAAGGCATTCGCGGCTGGGTCATGAAGAAAGTCATGGGCCGCGCCGGGGCCAGGGTGCCCAGCGCCAACCGCATCACCTTGCTGCGCGACAAGGACCACGATGGCGTCGCGGAAACCCGCACGGTGTTTCTGCAGAACCTCAACTCGCCCTTCGGCATGACCCTGGTCGGTAATGACCTGTATGTGGCCGACACTGATCGCCTGCTGCGCTTTCACTATGAAAATGGCGATACGCAGATCAAGTCGCCGCCGATCAAGGTGGTCGACCTGCCGGGTGGCCCGCTGAACCACCACTGGACGAAAAACGTCATCGCCAGCATGGATGGCAGCAAGTTGTACGTCACCGTGGGCTCCAACAGCAACGTCGCCGAAAACGGTATGGACAAGGAAGAAGGTCGCGCGGCGATCTGGGAAGTGGATCGCGCCACCGGCCAGCAGCGGATCTTCGCCTCCGGTCTGCGCAACCCCAACGGCATGGCCTGGGAACCGCTCAGTGGCGCGCTGTGGACCGCGGTCAACGAACGGGATGAAATCGGCAGCGACCTGGTTCCGGACTACATCACTTCGGTGAAAGACGGCGCATTCTATGGCTGGCCGTACAGCTACTACGGCCAGCATGTCGATATTCGCGTTGAGCCGCAAAACCCCGACCTGGTGGCCAAGGCGATCGCCCCGGACTACGCCGTCGGCCCGCACACGGCATCACTGGGCCTGACCTTCGCCGAAAACAGCAAGCTGCCACCGCCCTTCACCCAAGGGGCATTCATCGGGCAGCACGGCTCATGGAACCGCAACCCCCACAGCGGCTACAAAGTGATTTTCGTGCCGTTCAGCGCTGGCAAACCTGCCGGAAAGCCCGTTGAAGTGCTCACAGGTTTTCTCAACGACAAGGACCAAGCCATGGGCCGCCCGGTGGGCGTGGTGATCGACCGACAGGGTGACCTGTTGGTGGCTGACGATGTGGGGAACAAGGTGTGGCGGGTTTCGGCTGCCAGGTAACACCATCCCGGATGAACTCAGAACCTGTGGGAGCGAGCTTGTCTCCGGGCGGCGATCCGACGATGAGGCCGGCACATTCAACTTTGATGTTGCCTGACCCACCGCCATCGCGAGCAAGCTCGCTCCCACATTGGATTGGAGTCAGTGCTTACCTTTTGCGGCAAAGGGTCAAACCATCACCAATCGGCAACAACGACAGATCCACCCGCGCATCTTCCTTCAACGCCCGGTTGAGCGCCTGGATCGCCCGGGTGTCCGCGCTCTCGGGATTGGCCTCAAGCACGCGCCCGCTCCACAGGGTGTTATCGAACACCACCAGCCCGCCAGCTCGTAGCAATCCCAGGGCGTGTTCCAGATAAGCCGGATAGTTGGCCTTGTCGGCATCGATGAACACCAGGTCGTACTGCCCGCCCTGCCCTTGCCGCTCAAGTTCGGTGAGGGTGTCCAGCGCCGGGGCCAGTCGCAGGTCAATCCGTTCGGCTAGCCCCGCTTCCTGCCAATAGCGCCGTGCAATGGCGTTGTAGTTGCCAGGGATGTCACAGCAAATCAGCGAACCGTCAGCAGGCAATGCCGCCGCCATGCACAGTGCGCTGTAGCCGGTAAAAGTGCCGACTTCGAGCAAGCGCCTGGCCCCCGTCAGCTTTACCAGCAAAGCTAGAAACTGCCCCTGCTCGGGTGCCACCTGCCAGCGTGCCATCGGCAGCGCCTGGGTCTCATCGCGCAAGCGCTTGAGCAGCGGCGTTTCGCGCAGGGAAACATCGAGCAGGTATTGGTACAGATCGTCGTCGAGATTGAGCGTGCGAGCAGTCATGACCACCAGCTCCGGAAGTTATGGATTGCGCGCCAAATGTTCAGGCTGCAGCACACGCTTGGCGCTCAGGTAAGCCTTTTGCCAATACGCCTTGGACAGGCTGTCGAGCTTCACGGTGCCACCGGTGGCCGGCGCGTGGACGAAACGCCCTTCTCCCACGTAGATGCCGGCATGACTGACCTGGGAACCGCCATTGGTGGCGAAGAACAGCAGGTCGCCGGTCTGCAAGCCTTCCTTGCCCACATTCGCCGCTTGCATGGAGATCATCTCGCGCGTGGTGCGCGGCAAGGCAATGCCGGCGACATCGCGGTACACGTAAGCGATCAGGCCGCTGCAATCAAACCCGGAATCCGGTGTGTTGCCACCCCAGCGATAAGGCGTGCCCACCAGCCCAAGGGCGCGAAACAGCACGTCTTCCGCTTCGGGCGAAAACGCTTGTGACGAGCCAAATACGATGGGAGCACGAACCACCGGCGCAGGAGGCGGTGTGCGACTGGCGCAGGCACTGAGCAGCGCTGCGAAGAACATGATTGCGAGGCGGGCCGACGTCGTCATAAGCAGAACATCCTGATCTGGCTGCGGCTTTTTCTGCGGAGAGCGCAGAAAAGAAAACCGCCTGCGTTGGACGCAGGCGGTTTGCCATCATTTGTAGATCAAGATTCTAGCGGCTACACGACAAACTTCAAGTAAGACTTTAAGTTCGCCTTACAAATTGTCCGCTTATTTGCGTGCAGTGACGATTGGCGATGCGTTAGGTGCCATTGCCAGGGCGCGCTTGGCTTCGATGAAGGTCTTGCTCCAGTAGCTGTCGCCCAGGCTATCGATACGCACACCACCGCTGCGGCGGCTGCTGGAGTGGATGAACTGGTTGTCGCCCAGGTAGATCCCGGCGTGACTGACGCGACCACGACGACCGTTGGTTGCGAAGAACAGCAGGTCGCCCGGTTCAAGCTTGCTGCGCGAGACCAGCGGAGCGTCCACGTTGATCATTTCGCGGGTGGAGCGTGGCAGGTTCATGCCCGCTTCTTCGCGGAACAGGTAACCGATGAAACCACTGCAATCGAAGCCGGCTTCAGAAGTACCGCCGAAACGGTAACGGGTACCGATCAGGGACATGCCACGTTCGAGGATGCTGTCGGCCAGGACTGGAAGCTGGTAGGACTTGCCGCCAGCGAAGTCTGCGAGTTCTTTTTCGGTAGCCAGCTCTTCCTGAAAGAGAGCGGAAGACTGGGCAGTGGCCGAGTGTTGAACCTGCTGTTGCGGAGCTTGCTGGGCCACTGGAGTGTGGGCCGCGCAACCGAACAACAGGGTGACGAGTGCGAGAGGCACGA
The DNA here is from genome assembly GCF_047345015.1 of Pseudomonas monachiensis. Classification (NCBI taxonomy): domain Bacteria; kingdom Pseudomonadati; phylum Pseudomonadota; class Gammaproteobacteria; order Pseudomonadales; family Pseudomonadaceae; genus Pseudomonas; species Pseudomonas monachiensis. Next base: position 1,695,308 of record NZ_CP178857.1, on the reverse strand, counting down.
GGGGTGCGAAGCGATTTAGCATGGGCACGACCGTGGCTGATAGTTGTAAAGAAGCCGAGACTATGCCCGCTATCAGCCTCATTTGCAAATTCAATCGATCTTTTTGTGACTTATCCGTTTCTCGTTTACATCTAAGCGCTTAAGCCCATTTTAAACATGCACGCGGCCTGCAACCTGGCAGGAAAGCGGGATATCTGGCGCCTGAAAGATGCCTAACCGCCTAAAAGCTCCGGTTTCAGCGGGTTTACCAACCGAGGGTTTCTTTCAAAAACGGGATTGTCAGCTTGCGCTGAGCCTGGAGGGAGGCCTGGTCGAGACGCTCGAGCAGCTCGAACAGCGCACTCATGCTGCGGGTACCGCGAGTCAGAATGAAATGCCCGACTTCATCGGTCAGATGCAGGCCACGACGGGATGCGCGCAATTGCAGGGCACGCAGTTTGTCCTCATCGGACAGCGGACGCATCTGGAAGATCAAGGCCAGGGTCAGGCGGGATTTGAGATCCGCCAGCTTCACCGGCAGCTCACGCGGGGATGTCGATGCGGCAATCAGCAAGCGTCGACCGCTGTCACGCAAGCGATTGAACAGATGGAACAGCGCCTCTTCCCAGTCCGCTCGCCCGGCAACCACTTGCAAATCATCCAGGCAGACCAGTTCGTACTGTTCCAGGTTGTCGAGGATTTCGATGCCGCGATCGAGCAACTCGGCCAACGGCAGGTACACCGCCGGCTCGCCCAATTGCTCGAAGCGCAGGCAAGCGGCCTGCAACAGGTGCGTACGCCCTACCCCGTCCTTGCCCCAAAGATAGATCAGGCTTTCGGTCCAGCCGGCGTCGGCTTCGCACAGCCGCTCGACATAGCCGAGTGCAGCGGCATTGGCGCCTGGGTAGTAGTTGATAAAGGTGGCGTCGTCACGCAGACGCACACCTAGGGGCAGCTGAATCGGTTTCATGCTGACTGAACAGTTCCAAAGGAACCGTTAGTGGCCTCTATGTAAAGTTTGCGAAGTTTATACCCGTGAAGCGGGTCGCACAATGCGACAGACCACAAGCAAAATCAAAGGTTTGCGTTAATGCACCGGTTTTGTGACAGATTCTTTGGCGGTGCATGTGACAGTCGGGCGAAGCCAGCAGACTGATCCGGTACGAACCCGGGCAGCCCGCCATCGCCTATTGCCCCCCCTTAAACCTGCGGCTCGTCGCCTCTTCTATAGATCTCAGAATCCTTATACAAATCATTCACATGGCGCACCAGCACCATGATCACCGCGGCGACCGGCAATGCCAGTAGCACACCGGTAAAGCCAAACAGTTCACCACCGGCCAGGATCGAGAAAATCACCGCCACCGGGTGCAGGCCAATCCGGTCACCGACCAGCAAAGGGGTCAGCACCATGCCCTCCAGCGCCTGACCGACCATGAACACCGCGACAATGCCGAGCATGGGGTAAAGATCACCACCGAACTGGAACAACCCAGCAAGCAGCGCCGCGCCAATGCCGATGATAAACCCCATGTACGGCACGATCGCCGCCAGGCCGGCAATCAGGCCGATCAGCAGGCCCAGCTCCAACCCGACCAGCATCAGGCCGGCTGCGTAGATCACACCCAGGGCCACCATCACCAGCAACTGCCCGCGCACGAACGCTCCGAGCACTTCATGGCATTCACCCGCCAGCGACACCGCGCGCGCCTCACGATCACGGGGCAACAGGCTGCGGACCTTGGCCATCATCAGGTCCCAATCGCGCAGCAGGTAGAAGCTCACCACCGGAATCAGCACCAGGTTCGCCAGCCAGCCAATCAACGCCAGCCCCGAGGCCGTGGCATGGCTCAACACTACGCCGACAACATCAGTGGTCTGACTCATATGCTCGCTGATGGCGGCCTTGAGCTTGTCAAACTTCCAGAAACCGTCCGACAGGCCGAACTTCGATTGCGCCCAGGGCAACGCCGTGTGCTGCAGCCAGTCGAGCATCTGCGGAGCCAGTTCATATAAACGAAACAACTGCCTGGCGAGCAACGGCACCAACACCAACAACAGCGCGGTGAAGATCAAGGTAAACAGGGTAAATACCGCCACGACACCCCAGGTTCGGGACAGGCCTGCCTTCTCCAGCCGATCCACCAGCGGGTCGAACAGGTAGGCCAACAGCAGCGCCACCAGGAACGGCGTGAGGATCGGATGCAACAACCAGACAAACACACACAGCAGGACCACCCCACCGAGCCAGAACCAACGCCGCGTATCGGCCATGAGCCACTCCATTGCTTCTATATAAAGAAAGAAAAACTACCAGCGAAAACGCAGTTGCGGGATCGGGGCCGGCGCGGCGGCTGGCGCCGGGCTGCCGGCGGCTGGCCGAACGGGCGCTACCGGGGCCGGGACCTGACCCGCCGGCGCTTCCTGCAGCCTCGCCAGCGACAGTTGCGCACGCAGTTGATCGACGCTGCCGTTGACCCGATAGAGAATCCGGTCGCCCTCGACACTTTGCACACGCCCGCCAAACGGTTCCAGCAAACGCCCGAGAGACGCGTAGTGTTCAAGATTCATGCCTTGCACTTCCAGCAGTTGCTCGCTCGAAGCACCGGGTTTGGCGACAAACCGCGGCGCCAGGCGCTCGTTGACCGCCAGCATCACCGCATCGGCCACGGCGGCCTGATCGGCGCCTTGCACGCTGCCCGCCTCTTTTTTATCCCCCAGCCACAATTGCCACTTGGCTTGCCACTGCCCGCCCTCCTCCTTGGCGTGTACCGCGAGCAGGGCGTCGGCGTTGTAGCGTTCCGATGCCGCAAGCAAAGGCGCGGGATCTGCGCCTTCCAGATTCGGCGCAGTGGCGACGATCTGTTCGTTCAGGTCCGCCAACGGCAAGCGCAATGGCAAGCCACGGTGCTGGGCAGCCCGACGCAACGGCATCGCGCTGGCCTGGCCGTCGCCCACCAGGCTTGAACCCTCGGTGGAATCATTCAACCACCAGCCGAGGATCGACGGTCGATTGGCGCCCCACATGGCCAGGCCGGCACGACGCAAGGCCTGCTCGGTGGTGCCCGGGTCGAAATCGACCTTCAGGACTTCCGGCGGCCCGGCCTCAAAACCGTATTGGCTGATGATCTGTTGCGGGTCTTTGCGAATTGCCGCCAGCCCCGGGCTTTGCGCGGCCTTGGGGTCGCCGGTCAGGCGCAACACGAGCGTGTCCAACGCACGCTGGGTCGCCTGGTCGCGCTCCTCGGGCGACTGGCCATTCACCGGCTCGCGCACCAGGTAAAGGCCTTTGACGGTTTCGGCTTGACTGACCAGGCTGACCACTGACAAACAACTCACAAGCAAGAATTTACAAAAACGCATGGAAGATTCCTGATGACAAGAGCGGCTGGAACAGACCGCATGAAGACGATCGAGCAAGACTGTGACCGTTGCCCGACGCAAAACATTCACACGCTCCGGGTAAGTTTTCGCACTGTCATAACGATAGACGGTTAATCGCGATACCTTATACAGCCATGCAGGATGCCACCGACACCGCGCATCAACGGTTTTTTTTGACCGGATATGGCCCTGCTGTCGGCCTGAGGATGGCCGCTGCGCCTCAAGCCTGATAAAATCGCGCGCCTTCGCAGACCGGCAACAGCCGGGTAGTGTCCGAATAGCGCGCATGGTTCTCGCCTACGCAGTTTCGGCGCTCCCGACGGACTCGGTCGTTACCCAGAAATCCCCCCCCTAAAGGCCTGGATCATGAGCAAGCAACCCTCCCTGAGCTACAAGGACGCCGGTGTAGACATCGACGCCGGTGAAGCATTGGTCGAACGCATCAAGAGCGTCGCCAAGCGCACTGCGCGCCCGGAAGTCATGGGCGGCCTGGGCGGTTTCGGCGCCCTCTGCGAAATCCCGGCCGGCTACAAGCAGCCTGTGCTGGTTTCCGGTACTGACGGCGTCGGCACCAAGCTGCGCCTGGCACTGAACCTGAACAAACACGACAGCATCGGTATCGATCTGGTTGCCATGTGCGTCAACGACCTGGTGGTGTGCGGCGCCGAGCCGCTGTTCTTCCTCGACTACTACGCCACCGGCAAACTGAACGTCGACACCGCCGCCCAGGTTGTGACTGGCATCGGCGCTGGCTGCGAACTGTCGGGCTGCTCGCTGGTTGGCGGCGAAACCGCTGAAATGCCGGGCATGTATGAAGGTGAAGACTACGACCTGGCCGGTTTCTGCGTCGGCGTCGTGGAAAAATCCGAAATTATCGACGGCTCCAAGGTCGCTGCCGGCGATGCCCTGCTCGCCCTGCCATCTTCCGGCCCGCACTCCAACGGCTACTCGCTGATCCGCAAGATCATCGAAGTGTCCGGTGCCGACATCGAGAACACCCAGCTCGACGGCAAGCCGCTGACCGACCTGCTGATGGCCCCGACCCGTATCTACGTGAAGCCGCTGCTCAAGCTGATCAAGGAAACCGGCGCAGTCAAAGCCATGGCCCACATCACCGGTGGCGGCCTGCTGGACAACATCCCGCGCGTTCTGCCAAAAGGCGCTCAGGCCGTGGTTGACGTGGCCAGCTGGAACCGCCCTGCAGTGTTCGACTGGCTGCAAGAGAAAGGCAACGTTGACGAGAACGAAATGCACCGCGTGCTGAACTGCGGCGTGGGCATGGTCATCTGCGTCGCTCAGGAGCACGTGGAAACTGCCCTGAACGTTCTGCGCGAAGCGGGCGAACAGCCTTGGGTCATCGGCCAGATCTCCACCGCTGCCGAAGGCGCGGCTCAGGTTGAACTGAAGAACCTCAAGGCTCACTGATGCCTAAGACCTGTGATGTCGTGGTGCTGTTGTCCGGCACCGGCAGTAACTTGCAGGCCTTGATCGACAGCACGCGGACCGGCGACAGCCCGGCCCGCATCGCTGCGGTGATTTCCAACCGCGCCGACGCCTACGGCCTGCAGCGCGCCAGTGACGCGGGTATCGATACCCGCGCCCTGGATCACAAGGCTTTCGAAGGTCGCGAGGCCTTCGACGCCGCGCTGATCGAACTGATCGACGCCTTCAACCCCAAACTCGTGGTTCTGGCCGGATTCATGCGCATTCTCAGCGCTGGTTTCGTACGCCATTATCAGGGTCGCCTGCTCAATATCCATCCGTCGCTGCTACCCAAATACAAAGGGTTACACACTCATGAGCGCGCGCTGGAGGCCGGCGACACCGAGCACGGCTGCTCCGTGCACTTCGTCACCGAGGAACTCGATGGCGGACCACTGGTCGTACAGGCTGTAATACCGGTAGAGTTACAGGATTCGCCGCAGAGTCTGGCGCAGCGGGTCCATGTTCAGGAACACCTGATCTACCCGATGGCCGTACGCTGGTTCGCCGAAGGTCGTCTGGCCCTCGGCGAGCAAGGTGCTTTACTGGATGGACAGCTACTCGCGGCCAGCGGCCACTTGATTCGAAACTAGGAGATTTTATGCGTCGCGCCCTGCTCTTCGCTTGCGCTCTGCTCGCCTTGCCCTTGACCCAGGCGGCAGACCTTCAACCTTTCTCCGCCAGCTACACCGCCGACTGGAAACAGCTGCCCATGAGTGGCACTGCCGAGCGCAACCTCGAAAAAACCAGCGATGGCAAATGGAAACTGAGTTTCAAGGCATCGATGATGATCGCCAGCCTGTCCGAGGAAAGTACCCTCACCATGGACAAGGACACGCTTCTTCCAGAGTCGTATCACTTTGAACGTGGCGGCTTGGGCAAGGCCAAGAAAGCGGATCTGGATTTCGACTGGAACACCAAGATGGTCACCGGTACCGATCGCGGCGACGCGGTCAAGGTTCCGCTGAACCGCGGCATGCTCGACAAATCCAGCTACCAACTGGCTCTGCAGCACGACGTCGCCGCCGGCAAAAAAAGCATGAGTTATCAGGTGGTCGACGGCGGTGAAGTCGATACCTATGACTTCCGCGTGCTGGGCGCTGAAAAGGTCGACACCAAGGCCGGCAAGATCGATGCAATCAAGGTTGAACGTGTACGCGACCCGACACAAAACAAACGCATCACCGTGATGTGGTTCGCCAAGGATTGGGATTACCTGCTGGTCCGCCTGCAACAAGTCGAAACCGACGGCAAGGAATACAACATCATGCTCCTGGACGGTACGGTCAACGGCAAGCCGGTCAAAGGCAGCTGATCCGGATCGATACAAAAAGCCCCGCAGTCGCGGGGCTTTTTTGTGGGTTCTGAAAATTGGAACACCCGACAAGCGCGATGGCTCTATACCTTCAAGGTCTTTTTTGATCGAATGAGTTTTCCTGTCGCCTGCGAGGTTTGCCATGACTGTTACCGTCAATACCGTCTCCGCCGAAGGTTTGCGCCACAGCGTCCAGATCGATGACCACGAACTCTTCGCCGACGCGCCCGTCACGGCTGGCGGAGAGGGCTCGGCTCCGGAACCGCACGATTATTTCGATGCCGCGCTGGGTGCCTGCAAAGCCCTCACCCTGAAGCTGTATGCCAGGAAGAAAGACATCCCGCTGACCGGTGTCGGCGTCGAGGTCAAGCGCGACAACAGCCTGGAACAGAAAGGCCAGTACGCGCTGCACGTCAAACTGACCCTCAAGGGCGTACTCACCGACGCCCAGCGCGATGAACTGCACCGCGTGGCCGATCGCTGCCCGATCCACAAGCTGATGACCACCTCTGAAGTCAGCATCGAAACGCACTTGTCCGAAGGCGCGTTCAGCCAATAGCGGCAAGGGCTGCCCAAGCGGGTTATGCTCGAACGCATTACCCGCTCAGCCTGGAACGCACCATGAACACTCCGCTAGTGATCCGCCCCCGCACCGAAGATGTCGAAGGCCAGCCGATTCTTCGCCCGCTGCCATCAGCCAAGTGCCGCAGCGTCGGGCCATTCGTGTTTTTCGACCACATGCTGGAAACCCGTTATCCACCGGGCAAAGGCATGAACATCCGCCAGCATCCGCACATTGGCCTGTCCACCCTCACCTACTTGTTCCAGGGGCAGATCCAGCACAAGGACAGTCTCGGTTCCGATCAAGTGGTCGGGACTGGCGACGTCAGCTGGATGACGGCCGGCAGTGCCATCGCCCACGTCGAACGCACCCCCGAGGCTCTGAAAGAAAGCGGTTTCACGATGCACGGCCTGCAGATCTGGCTGGCTTCACCCAAGGACAAAGAGCAAGGTCCGGGGCATTACAGCCACCATCCGGCGTCCACATTGCCGGTCAGCGAAAACCTGGGAGTGAAGATTCGCATGATTGCCGGGTCAGGCTTTTGCCTGGAATCGCCCGTGCCGGTGCTTTCTCCTACGCTGTATGCGGAACTGCACCTGCAAACGGCGACCACATTGCTGATTCCCACCGAGCATGAAGAACGCGCGCTGTATGTGTTGAGCGGTGAGGTGCAACTCGATGGCGAGTCGATAGAGCCGTACTCGCTGGTGGTACTGCCTGCGGGGGAGGAGATGACTCTGTTTGCTGAAAGCGACAGTCACACCATGTTGTTCGGAGGTGCTCCGCTGGACGGGCCACGACGGATCAACTGGAATTTTGTCGCGAGCGATCCGGCGGCGATTGATGAGGCACGCCGGCGTTGGGCGGCCGGGGACTGGCCGACGGTGCCGGGGGAAGTTGAGCGGATCGAATTGCCCTGAGATTTTAGTTGCCTGTGGAACCGCCTTCGCGAGCAAGCCCGCTCCCACATTGGAACGCGGTTAAATGTGGGAGCGGCGGTGCGACGATTCGACTTGCTCGCGAAGGGGCCGGTTCAGGCTCTGACAAAGTCGGTGTCAGGCAACAGATCAGCCCTTGAACACTTCATCCAGCAGATTGTGCATCGACGTGAACGCCCGGGCAGCCACCTTGGCGTCATACATCATCATCCCCGGCACGTTGGCGTGCGGGTCGGTGAACGAGTGGAACGCACCGCCGTAGCTCAGCAACTGCCAATCCACACCCGCCGCGTTCATTTCATCTTCGAACGCCGGCAACTGCTCCTTCGGCACCAGCGGATCGGAGGCACCGTGCAGCACCAGGACCTTACCCTTGATGTTATTCGCATCAGCAGGGTTCGGCGTGTCCAGCGTGCCGTGGAACGACACCGCGGCCTTCACCGGCGCGCCGGTACGGGCGAATTCCAGGGCGCAGCAGCCGCCGAAGCAGAAACCGAAAGTGGCCAGTTTCGAAGTATCGACAGCCACCTCGCCCTGCCCCTGCAGCTGCTCGAACGCCACTTGCATGCGCTTGCGCAGCAATGGGCGGTCATTCTTCAACGGCATCATGGCCGCGCCGGCCTCGTCATTGTTCGTCGGACGAACCGATTGACCGTAAAGGTCAGCGATCAACACCACATAACCCTTGGATGCCACTGCTTTGGCGATCTCTTCGGCACCGGCGCTGACACCCATCCAGTTCGGCGCCATCAACAACCCCGGGCGCGGGCCTTTATGGTCGGCATCAAAGGCCAGACGGCTTTCGTAAGCCTGGCCGTCAATCTGATAGGCAACGGAACGTACAGTGATTTGGCTCATTTCTGACTCCTGATTATTGAACACCAGAATGAAAAAACCCGCCGAAGCGGGTTTTTCTGCAACACGGTCAGGCCGATAGTTCGACCAGCAGCTTGTTCAGACGGCGCACATAGGCCGCCGGGTCTTTCAAACTGTCGCCGGCCGCCAGGGCCGCCTGATCGAAGAGGATGTGCGCCAACTCACGGAAGCGCTCGTCGCTCTGCTCGTTGTCGAGCTTCTCGATCAGCGGGTGAGTCGGGTTGAATTCGAAGATCGGCTTCGAATCCGGAACCTTCTGACCGCTGGCTTCGAGGATCTGACGCATCTGCAAACCCAGGTCCTGCTCGCCGATGGCCAGAATCGCCGGGGAGTCGGTCAGACGATGGGAAACCCGAACGTCAGCAACGGATTCGCCCAGCGCAGCTTTCAGACGCTCGACCAGACCTTCTTTGGCCTTGGCGACTTCTTCCGCGGCCTTCTTGTCCTCTTCCGAGTCCAGGTTGCCCAGGTCCAGGTCACCGCGTGCCACGTCGACAAAGCTCTTGCTGTCGAAATCGCTGAGGTAGCTCATCAGCCACTCGTCGATGCGGTCGGTCAACAGCAGCACTTCGATGCCTTTCTTGCGGAAGACTTCCAGGTGCGGGCTGTTTTTGACCTGGGCGTAGGTTTCACCAGTCAGGTAGTAGATCTTGTCCTGACCTTCCTTGGCACGCGCCAGATACTCGGCCAGGCCAACAACCTGCTCGCCATCGTCGCCATGGGTCGATGCGAAACGCAGCAGGCCGGCGATTTTTTCCTTGTTGGCGAAATCTTCTGCCGGGCCTTCTTTCATGACCTGACCGAAGTTTTTCCAGAAGCCCTTGTATTGCTCAGGCTCGTTCTTCGCCAGTTTTTCCAGCATGTCCAGGACGCGCTTGGTCAGCGCCGACTTCATCGAGTCGATGATCGGGTCTTTCTGCAGGATTTCCCGCGACACGTTCAGCGACAGGTCGTTGGAGTCGACCACACCCTTGATGAAGCGCAGGTACAGTGGCAGGAAGGACTCGGCCTGATCCATGACGAACACGCGCTGCACGTACAGCTTCAGGCCTTTCGGCGCTTCACGCTGGTACAGGTCGAACGGCGCACGGGTCGGCACGTACAACAGCGAGCTGTATTCGAGCTTGCCTTCGACCTTGTTGTGGCTCCAGCTCAGCGGGTTTTCGAAATCGTGAGCGATGTGCTTGTAGAACTCCTGGTATTCCTCGTCCTTGATCTCGGTACGCGGACGGGTCCACAGGGCGCTGGCGCGGTTGACGGTTTCCCACTCAACGGCCGGCTGCTCTTCGCCTTCGGCAGCGGCCACTTCTTTCGGCAGCTCGATCGGCAAGGCGATGTGGTCGGAGTACTTCTTGATGATGTTGCGCAGGCGCCAGCCATCGGCGAACTCGTCTTCACCGGATTTCAGGTGCAGGACGATGCGAGTTCCGCGTTCGGCCTTGTCGATGGTCGCCACTTCGAAGTCACCTTCGCCCCTGGACGACCAGTGCACACCTTCGCTGGCAGCGCTGCCGGCACGACGGCTGTACACATCGACTTTGTCAGCAACGATGAATGCGGAGTAGAAACCGACACCGAACTGGCCGATCAGGTGCGAGTCTTTCTTCTGGTCGCCGCTCAGGTGCTTCATGAAATCGGCGGTGCCGGACTTGGCGATGGTACCCAGGTGGGTGATCGCGTCTTCGCGGCTCATGCCGATACCGTTGTCTTCGAGGGTGACGGTTTTAGCGTCCTTGTCGAAGCTCACACGGATTTTCAGTTCGGTGCCGCCTTCCAGCAACTCTGGCTTGGCCAGGGCTTCGAAACGTAATTTGTCGACAGCGTCAGAGGCGTTCGAGATCAATTCGCGAAGGAAAATTTCCTTGTTGGAATACAGCGAATGGATCATGAGATGCAGCAGTTGCTTCACCTCGGTCTGGAAGCCCAGGGTTTCCTTTTGAGTTTCCACACTCATGGTCATCAAACTCCAATCAGATGGCATAAGCCGCGACCATGAGGGTCGACGGCGGGTTGTCCTCAGAGTTTGGGGCTGAGTTCAGGATTTCAAGGGCTCTTCGAGTTTGAAATGTGCACGGGCCGTGGCAATGGGTTCGGCTTCGGTGCTTTGCCAGGCGGTAATCGCCACATTGGCGACCCGGCGTCCCTGGCGCCAGACCTGGCATCGGGCCCAGGTATCGCGAAATTGCCCGGCTCGCAGGTAATCCAGGGAGAAGTCGATGATCTTCGGTACCCCGGGCGATCCGGTAAACACCAACAGGTGCAGCGCCGCGGCCAATTCCATGAAACCGGCGATCACACCGCCATGAATCGCCGGCAACAAAGGGTTGCCAATGTTGTCCTTGTTCGCAGGCAGCTTGAACAGCAACTCATCCCCCACCCGCGAACATTCGACGCCGATCAGCCGAGCATAGGGAATCAAATCCAGCAGCGCGGCGTAATCGCCCTGCTCGTGGGCCTTTTGCAATTGATCCTTGATCGACTCGTTCATTGCGCACCTCCGGTAACCGCGCCACCAAAGCCCTTGGTGCCCTTGATGTGCTTGCCCATGCGCATGAAAGTGCCCATCACATGGGCAATGGGTTGCCCGGGGTCATCCTGATAGGCGAAGCCACGGGCAAAAATCACGTCGGTGGTGACCCGATAGCACTGGGCAAAGCCATAGACATCCTTATGCGGCTCGGCGGCGTGCATGTAGTCGATGCGCAGGTCGAGGGTCGGGCAGACTTCGAATTCCGGGAGCACGCAGAGGGTCGCCATGCCACAGGCGGTATCCATCAACGAGGTCAGCGCTCCGCCATGAATCACGCCGGTTTCGGGATTGCCGACGATCTGCGGGCTGTAAGGCAGTACAATCGTCAGCCCTTCGTTGCTGGCGCTGTGAACGCTTAGTCCAAGTACCTGGCAATGTCGCAGCGCTGACAAAAAGCGCTTCGCACGCTCAAAAACGGGGTTTTCAGCCATTTGATAAAGCCCTTGTTTATGTCCGTACAGTGCGGTGGCGGCCCGGATAAAAGTTCCGCGCTAGAGCAAACTTATATATCTGAAAGAATTATGGAACTTAACCCTGATGCGTGGGCTCTTAATGCCAGTAGATGCTTTTCATCAGGAGAAACACCCCATGCGTAAGACTTTAGCTATTGCCTTGATGTTGACCGCTTCCCTCGGTCTCGCGGCCTGCGATAAAAAATCCGAGGACAAAGCTCAAGATGCTGCCAAACATGCTGAGCAAGCTCAGCAAGACATGAGCAAAGCTCAGGATAAAGTGAACGACGCTGCGAAAGAAAACGCCGAAGCCGCCAAAGATCAGGCTGAATCGAACGCTGAAGCGGCAAAAGAGGCTGCTCCGGCTGCTCCAGCCACTCCAGCCGCTCCGGAAGCACCTAAGAACTAATACGGTTTTTAGCGTGGCAAAAGAAAACCCGCCAAGTGCGGGTTTTCTTTTGCCTTGAAAAAAAGTGGTTAGAGCAAAAACGTTCGAAAAGTCGGACTAATCATCAACAACAGCGAACAGATTAATCCCAGTAGCCAAACCAGACTGCGCTGCCAGGCCAGGTCCTTCCAGTAACACACCAGATAAATAACCCGCGTGATCACGAAGATGATCGCCAGACAGTCGATCAGCCAGCCCGCCGTCTGCGTGGTATGCGCCATCAACACACCCACCGCAAACAACATGAAGGCTTCGAAACTGTTCTGATGCGCTGCCACCGCCCGGGCACCCAGCCCCGTGAGTTGCATCTGCTGTTGGCGCGGCAGGTGGTTATCGTAACCACCCTGCTCTTTCATGGCCCTGGTCACGGGCATTCGCGCCAGATAAATCAACACTGCACTGATAAACACGCACCAGAATGGAATACTCATCAAGCAGCCTCTTTGATTACCTCCGGCAACGGCGCCTCTGTAGGGGTATAGACCATCACGTCGAGTACGTCGGAATGAAACTCGCGGTGGTACAACACGAATACGACGCCGGCACTCATCAACATGAACAGCCACGGGCTGACGAACCAGGCCAGCATGGTCATGCCGAAGTAGTAGGAACGCAATCCGAAGTTGAACTGGTTGGCGGCCATGGAGATGACGCGGGCGGCGCGGGAAGCGAATGCCTTGCGTTCCTGCTCCGACACATGGCGCTCGCCGACCATCGGCGCCGAACCCACCAGTACCGCGGCAAAGTTGTACTGGCGCATGCACCAACTGAAGGTGAAGAACGCATAGACAAACACCAGCGCCAGGCACAGCAACTTGATTTCCGACATGCCCTGAGACGCCTGTTGCACCATCGGGATATCCGCCAGCAACGATACCGCCCGTTCCGAAGCCCCCAATACCGTGAGAATACCGGCCAGGATAATCAACGTACTGGAGGCAAAGAACGAAGCATTGCGTTCCAGATTGCCGATCACGCTGGCATCGGCGATTCGGTTGTCGCGCAGCAGCATGCGGCGCATCCAGTCTTCTCGATACAGGTGCAGCACACTGGCCAGGCACGCGGTGTCACGGCCTTTCCATGTGGCATAGCGGGTGTACCCGCCCCAGCAGATAACGAACCAGACGGCGGCAAGAAGGTGGATCAGGTTGGCTTGGATGAACGACATGCAGGTCCTTGTGAAGTAAATGCGGATTACACAGACCCTGTGGGAGCGAGTTCCCACAAAGGGTGTTGCAGTGCTTCGACGTTAGCTCAACGGAAAAGACACCGCATCCCTCACAAAAAAAATGCCCCGTATCGATTGATACGGGGCATTTCTGTTTTTGCTCAAGACCCGCTTGTGGCGGGTCGTGAAGCGACTTAAGCCAAGGCTTCGGCGCGCTTGCCCAGCAGGCGATCGCAGACCACCGCGACCAACAGTGTCATCACCGACGGCACCAGCCAGGCCAGGCCCTGCTCGCTCAGCGGCAGGTGGGCCATTTGCGTCGGCATCCAGTCCGCCAGGCCTGCACCCTTGAGGGCATCGATCAGGCCGAAGATGAACGACACCAGCATCACCGGGCCGAGGATACGACCCTGCTCATGCCAGAAGTCCTTGCAGAAGCTCAACGCCACCAGAACGATGCACGGCGGGTAGATCGCGGTCAGCACCGGGATCGAGAACGCAATCAGCTTGGTCAGGCCCAGGTTGGACACCAGCAGCGAGAACGCGGCGAGGATGATCACCAGCGTCTTGTAGGACAGCGGCACCACACGGCTGAAGTACTCGGCGCAAGCACAGGTCAGGCCGACCGCGGTCACCAGGCACGCCAGGGAGATCAGCACGGCCAGGAAGCCGCTGCCCAGCGAACCGAAGGTGTGCTGCACGTAAGCATGCAATACCGCCGCGCCATTGGTAGCGCCAGCGGCCACTTCATGGCTGCCCGAACCGAGACGGAACAGACTGACATACACCAGTGCCAGGCCCACGCCGGCGATCAAACCGGCGATGATCGCATAACGGGTGATCAGTGCTGGCGACTCGACGCCGCGGGAACGGATGGCGTTGACGATAACGATGCCGAACACCAGCGCGCCCAGGGTATCCATGGTCAGGTAACCATTGATGAAGCCTTGGGAGAACGGCGCCGCCACGTATTCAGGCGTGGCCTGGCCAATGTCACCGGCCGGCAAGGCGAAAGCTGCAATGCCCAGCACGGCCAGGGCGATGATCTTCAGCGGCGCGAGGAAGCGCCCTACGGTATCGAGCAAACGGCCCGGATACAGCGAGATGAAGAACACCAGCAGGAAGTACACCGAGCTGTACAGGAACAGCGCCAGCGGGCTCTCGCCGGTCAGCGGCGCCAGGCCCACTTCGAAGGATACCGTCGCGGTACGTGGCGTCGCGAACAGCGGGCCAACAGCGAGGTAACAAGCCGCTGCCAGCAGGCCACCGGCGACTTTACCGATCGGGCTGCTCAAGGCATCCATTGCACCGCCGACCTTGGCCAGCGCCACAACGGTGATCACCGGCAGACCGACCGCCGTGACCAGGAAACCCAGCGCCGCCATCCAGACATTGGGCCCGGACTGCAAACCGACGATAGGCGGGAAGATGATGTTGCCAGCCCCGACGAACAGGGCAAACGTCATAAAACCAAGTGCCAGGATGTCCTGGCCTTTCAACACTTTCATTAAGGAAATACCACACTACTGAATCGGAATTTAGAGAGGGATTTCCCTATGGGTGAGGGAAATGCTGTCAGTCCGTATAAGACCGACCCTTTTAGCGCGTTGCCGCCTTGTGGGCCGCAGACGCAAAAATGGCGCGTAGCCTAACGAATTTGGACCAGAAACGCACTGTTAGAGGGCGAACATTCCGATCTACGACATTTTCGTGTCGCGTTTATGCATGTAAATGGTTGGTGTCTGTAAGTCCGTCATCGCGAGCAAGCTCGCTCCCACATTGGAATGCGTCGCCCTGTGGGAGCGGGCTTGCCCGCGAAGAGGCCAGCACAGCCAACACAAATGCCGGAAACGACAAAGGCCACCCGAAGGTGGCCTTTGTCAGCAGAGTTGCAAGCTAAGCGCGAGGCTTACTTGACAGCCCAACCGGTCAGCTCGGCCAGGGCCTTGCCGATGTCTGCCAGCGAACGCACGGTTTTAACGCCTGCGTCTTGCAGAGCAGCGAATTTCTCGTCTGCAGTGCCTTTGCCGCCAGAGATGATTGCGCCAGCATGGCCCATGCGCTTGCCCGGAGGAGCAGTCACACCAGCGATGTAGGAAACAACCGGCTTGGTCACGTGTGCCTTGATGTAGGCAGCCGCTTCTTCTTCAGCCGAACCGCCGATCTCACCGATCATTACGATCGCTTCGGTCTTCGGGTCTTCCTGGAACAGCTTCAGGATGTCGATGAAGTTCGAACCCGGGATCGGGTCACCACCGATGCCGACGCAAGTCGACTGACCGAAACCGGCGTCAGTAGTCTGCTTCACAGCTTCGTAGGTCAGGGTGCCGGAACGGGAAACGATACCGACCTTGCCTGGCAAGTGAATGTGACCTGGCATGATGCCGATCTTGCATTCGCCTGGGGTGATCACGCCTGGGCAGTTAGGGCCGATCAGGACTACGCCCAGCTCGTCGCACTTAACTTTGGCGTCCAGCATGTCCAGGGTAGGAATGCCTTCGGTGATGCACACGATCAGCTTGATGCCGCCGAAGGCAGCTTCCAGGATCGAGTCCTTGCAGAAAGGAGCCGGAACGTAGATCACGCTGGCGGTGGCGCCAGTGGCAGCTACAGCGTCTTTCACGGTGTTGAACACTGGCAGGCCCAGGTGCTCGGTGCCGCCTTTGCCTGGAGTTACACCACCAACCATCTTGGTGCCGTACTCGATGGCTTGCTGGGTGTGGAAACTACCTTGCGAACCGGTAATACCCTGGCAGATAACTTTGGTGTCTTTATTGATCAGGACGCTCATTATTTGCCCTCCGCAGCTTTGACAACTTGTTGAGCAGCGTCGGTCAGGCTGGTAGCAGCGATGATGTTCAAACCGCTTTCTGCCAGTACTTTAGCGCCCAGCTCAGCGTTGTTGCCTTCAAGGCGAACAACAACCGGGATTTTCACGCCGACTTCTTTCACAGCGCCGATGATGCCTTCGGCAATCATGTCGCAACGAACGATGCCGCCGAAGATGTTGACCAGTACTGCAGCGACGTTAGTGTCGGACAGGATGATCTTGAACGCTTCGGTAACGCGTTCCTTGGTAGCACCGCCGCCCACGTCGAGGAAGTTGGCTGGCTTGCCGCCATGCAGGTTGACGATGTCCATGGTACCCATGGCCAGGCCAGCACCGTTGACCATGCAACCGATGTTGCCTTCCAGCGCTACGTAGTTCAGTTCGAACTTGGCAGCGTGCGCTTCGCGCGGATCGTCCTGCGACGGATCGTGGAAAGTCTTCAGCTTAGGCTGACGGTACATGGCGTTGGCGTCGATGTTGATCTTGGCGTCCAGGCAATGCAGATCGCCGTCAGCCTTGATCACCAGCGGGTTCACTTCCAGCAGGGCCAGGTCGTGATCCTTGAACAGTTTGGCCAGACCTACGAAGATCTTGGCGAACTGGGCAACTTGCTTGCCTTCCAGACCCAGCTGGAATGCCAGCTCGCGACCCTGGAATGGCTGAGCGCCAACCAGTGGATCGATAGTGGCTTTCAGAATTTTTTCTGGAGTGTCGTGAGCGATTTTCTCGATGTCCACGCCACCTTCGGTGGAAGCCATGAACACGATGCGACGGCTCGAACGGTCAACGACAGCGCCCAGGTACAGCTCTTTAGCGATATCAGTGCACGATTCAACCAGGATCTTGGTGACTGGCTGGCCATTGGCGTCAGTCTGGTAAGTCACCAGACGCTTGCCCAGCCACTGCTGTGCGAAGGCTTTGGCGTCTTCTTTGCTGCGAACCAGCTTTACGCCGCCCGCTTTACCGCGACCACCGGCGTGGACCTGGGCTTTGACAACCCACTCGCTGCCGCCGATTTTGTCGCAAGCTTCTGCTGCTGCTTCCGGGGTGTCTACTGCATAACCAGTGGAAACTGGCAGGCCGTATTCAGCGAACAGCTGCTTACCCTGATACTCGTGAAGATTCATGCTTTTTACCGTCTTCGTTAGGTACTGCGCATTCGGTGCTGCACTCATTCAAGTGCCGCACCACCTGTGACTGCTGCTTGCATAGCCTTTCCGGGTACCCGGTGCAGCTATGCAAGACTGCGTCCAGCGGATATTCCGCGGTGAGTCTTGCATGCAAGGCTCACGACGGGCCAAACCGCCGTGGTTTCTTATTATGTCTTAACGCTTCTTGCGGTTGGCGATGTGAATAGCGCCGCCATTCACTGCCAAAGCAGCTTCGTGCAAGGCTTCAGACAGGGTCGGATGGGAGAAAACCATCATGCCCAGGTCTTCAGCGCTGGTGCCGAATTCCATACCGATCGCGCCCTGCTGAACCAGTTCTGCAGCGCTTGGGCCAATCACGTGGACGCCCAGTACGCGGTCTGTCTTGGCATCTGCGATGACCTTGACGAAACCACCGGTGTCGTTGGCAGCCATGGCACGGCCGGAGGCTGCGAACGGGAAGGTGCCGACGTTAACTTCAACGCCTTCAGCTTTCAAGGCCTGCTCGGTTTTACCGACCCACGCGATTTCCGGGTGAGTATAAATAACCGAAGGGATCAGGTCATAGTTCATCTGGGCCTTGTGGCCCTTGATGCGCTCGACAACCATGATGCCCTCTTCCGAGGCCTTGTGCGCCAGCATCATGCCGCGAACCACGTCGCCGATGGCGTAGACGCCCGGTACGGTGGTGGCGCAGTGGTCGTCAACGTGCACGAAACCGCGCTCGTCCAGGGTCACGCCGCAGTCGGCTGCCAGCAGATCAGTGGTCACCGGACGGCGACCAACGGCTACGATCAGCTTGTCGAAAGTGATGTTCTGTTCGCCCTTGGCATCGGTGTAGTTCACCACGACTTCGTCGCCGTTCACTTTGGAACCGGTTACGCGAGCGCCCAGCTTGATGTCCAGACCCTGCTTGGTCAGGGTTTTCAGCGCTTCCTTGGAAACAGCGGTGTCCGCTGCCATCAGGAAGGTGTCCAGGGCTTCCAGGACAGTCACTTCCGCGCCCAGACGCGACCAGACCGAACCCAGTTCCAGACCGATCACGCCAGCGCCGATCACGCCCAGACGCTTAGGCACGGACTGGAATTCCAGGGCGCCAGTCGAATCGACGATCACATTCTGGTCAACCGGAGCTGGCGGAATGTCGATCGGACGCGAACCTGGAGCCAGGATGACGTTTTCGGCTTCGATGATTTCTACCGAGCCATCAGGCTTGGTGACTTCGACTTTCTTGCCGGCCAGCAGCTTGCCGTGACCCTGGATAGAGGTCACACCGTTGGCTTTGAACAGGGTCGCAACGCCGGAGGTCAGGCCTTTGACGATGTTGGCCTTGCGGCCGACCATCGCTGGCACGTCCATGGTCACGCCAGCGTGATTGATACCGTGGATCGCGAAACCGTCCTGGGCTTCGTGGAATTTCCACGAGCTGTCCAGCAGGGCCTTGGATGGAATGCAGCCGACGTTCAGGCAAGTACCGCCCAGAGCCAGTTTGCCTTCCTTGTCGGTGTACTTCTCGATGCAGGCAGTGCTGAGGCCCAGCTGAGCGGCCTTGATGGCAGCCACGTAACCGCCAGGGCCCGCGCCGATCACTACTACGTCAAATTTCTGCGACATTCAAAAAATCCTCTTTAGCGAAAAGCTTCAAGCCGCGAGCGGCAAGCCAGGCTGCGGGTTTTCCGACAGCACGGGCTTGCAGCTCATGGCTGCTTCTATCAGATATCCAGCAACAGACGAGCCGGATCTTCCAGCAGGTTCTTGATGGTCACCAGGAAGGTCACAGCTTCTTTGCCATCGATCAGACGGTGATCGTAGGACAGTGCCAGGTACATCATCGGACGGATAACGACCTGACCGTTGATGGCCATCGGACGCTGGATAATGTTGTGCATGCCCAGGATGGCGGCTTGTGGCGGGTTGACGATCGGGGTCGACATCATCGAACCGAAAGTACCACCGTTGGTGATGGTGAAAGTACCACCGGTCATTTCGTCCATCGACAGTTTGCCGTCGCGGGCTTTCTTGCCGAAGGTGGCGATGCCGCCTTCGATTTCAGCCAGGCTCATCAGTTCGGCGTTACGCAGAACCGGTACAACCAGGCCGCGATCGCTGGAAACTGCAACGCCGACGTCAGCGTAGCCGTGGTAAACGATGTCGCCACCGTCGATCGAGGCGTTGACAGCCGGGAAGCGTTTCAGCGCTTCGGTGGCCGCTTTCACGAAGAACGACATGAAGCCCAGGCGCACGCCGTTGTGGGACTTCTCGAACAGGTCCTTGTACTTCGAACGCAGTGCCATGACTTCAGTCATGTCGACTTCGTTGAAAGTGGTCAGCATTGCCATGTTCGATTGAGCTTCAACCAGACGCTTGGCCACGGTGGCACGAACGCGGGTCATCGGTACGCGCTTCTCGATGCGATCGCCAGCGGCAAACACAGGAGCAGCGGCAGCCGGAGCAGCAGCCTTGGCAGGTGCGGCAGCAGGAGCAGCTTTCTTGGCTTCGACAGCGGCAACCACGTCTTCCTTGGTTACACGACCATCTTTGCCGGTGCCTTTGACGGAAGCCAGGTTGATGCCGTTTTCTTCGGCCAGCTTGCGAGCAGCTGGAGCTGCGATAGCGTCTTCGTCAGCGCCGGCAGCTGGAGCAGCGGCAGCAGCGGCCGGAGCAGCAGCGGCAGCCGGAGCGGCAGCAGCAGCGCCGCCTTCAACGATGGAGCCCAGGACTTCGTCGGACAGAACGGTTTCGCCTTCGTTCTTGACGATAGCGCCCAGCACGCCGTCAGCGGTAGCCAGCACTTCCAGCACGACTTTGTCGGTTTCGATGTCGACAATCAGTTCGTCGCGCTTGACCGCGTCGCCCGGTTGCTTGTGCCAGGTGGCAACGGTGCCATCGGCAACCGATTCCGGGAAAGTGGGGGCTTTGATCTCGATAGCCATTGTCTGTGGTTCCTTAAATTCGGTTTCAGGTGCGCGAAGGCGTTAAACAGTAAAGGCGTCTTGCAGCAGTTTTTCCTGCTGTTCGGCGTGCATCGATGCGTAACCGCATGCTGGTGCAGCAGAAGCCTCGCGGCCCGCGTACTCGAGTACGAGAGACTTGTTGAGGTTGCTGATACTGCGACGCATGTGGTGTTGGCTGCAGTACCACGCACCCTGGTTCATCGGCTCTTCCTGACACCAGACGGCAGCTTTGACGTTGGTGTAAGGCGCCAGGACTTCTTTCAAGTCGTCCTCAGGGAATGGGTACAGCTGCTCGATACGCACGACAGCGATGTCGTCACGACCTTCGGCACGGCGTTTTTCCAGCAGGTCGTAGTAGACCTTGCCGCTACACAGAACAACGCGCTCGACCTTTTTCGGGTCTTGGGCATCGATTTCCGGGATGACGGTCTGGAACGAACCTTCGGCCAGATCCTCCAGCGTCGAGATGGCCAGCTTGTGGCGCAACAGCGACTTCGGAGTCAGAACGATCAAAGGCTTGCGCAGCGGGCGAATCACCTGGCGACGCAGCAAATGATAGATCTGTGCCGGCGTAGTCGGCACGGCTACCTGAATGTTGTGCTCGGCGCACAGCTGCAGGTAACGTTCCAGACGCGCCGAGGAGTGCTCCGGCCCCTGACCTTCGTAACCGTGCGGCAGCAACATGGTCAGACCGCACAGACGGCCCCACTTGTGCTCGCCACTGGTGATGAACTGGTCGATAACTACCTGGGCACCGTTGGCGAAGTCGCCGAACTGGGCTTCCCAGATCACCAGCGCATCAGGCGTGGTGGTCGAGTAACCATATTCGAACGCCAGTACGGCCTCTTCGGACAGGAACGAATCGTACAGGTCGAAACGTGGCTGGCCGTCGTACAGGTTCTGCAACGGGATGTAGGTGCCCGCGTCTTTCTGGTTGTGCAGGACAGCATGACGGTGCGAGAACGTACCGCGACCGATGTCCTGGCCAGTCATGCGAATCGGGTGACCTTCGAACGCCAGGGTCGCGTACGCCATGGTTTCGGCGTAACCCCAGTTGATCGGCAGGCCGCCGGCTTGCATCTTCTGGCGGTCTTCGTAGATCTTGGCAACCTGGCGCTGGACCACGAAGCCTTCCGGGATTTCCAGCAGCTTGGCGGACAGTTCCTGCAAGGTCTTGAGGTCGAAGCGAGTGTCGTGACGCGCGGTCCAGGCGTGGCCCAGATACGGACGCCAGTCCACGAACAGCTCTTTGTTCGGCTCTTTGACCAGGCTTTTCACTACGTGCAGACCGTTGTCCAGCGCATTGCGGTATTCGTCGACTTTCGCCTGAACACGCTCTGCGTCGAGCACACCGCCCTGGGTCAGACGATCGGCATACAGCTCACGGGTGGTGCGCTGCTTGGTGATCTGCTGATACATGATCGGCTGGGTGCCGCTTGGCTCGTCGGCCTCGTTGTGGCCGCGACGACGGTAGCAGACCAGGTCGATCACCACGTCACGCTTGAACTGCATGCGGTAGTCGATGGCCAGCTGGGTCACGAACAATACGGCTTCCGGATCATCACCATTCACATGGAGGATCGGCGCCTGGATCATTTTCGCAACGTCGGTCGCGTACTCGGTGGAACGCGAGTCCAGCGGGTTGCTGATGGTGAAACCGACCTGGTTGTTGATCACGATGTGCACGGTACCGCCGGTCTTGAAACCGCGGGTCTGCGACATCTGGAAGGTTTCCATGACCACGCCCTGACCTGCGAAAGCAGCGTCACCGTGGATGGAGATCGGCAGAACCTTCTCACCGGTCGGGTCGTTACGACGATCCTGACGGGCGCGAACCGAACCCTCGACCACCGGGGAAACAATTTCCAGGTGGGACGGGTTGAACGCCATGGCCAGGTGAACTTCACCGCCGGAGGTCATTACGTTGGACGAGAAGCCCTGGTGGTATTTCACGTCACCGGAACCCAGCTCGACCTTCTTCTTGCCTTCGAACTCGTCGAACAGCTCACGCGGGTTCTTGCCGAAGGTGTTGACCAGCACGTTCAGACGGCCACGGTGGGCCATGCCGATGACGATTTCCTTGGTGCCGTAGGAACCGGAACGCTGGATCAGCTCGTCGAGCATCGGAATCAGGCTTTCGCCGCCTTCCAGACCGAAACGCTTGGTACCCGGGTATTTGGTGCCCAGGTATTTTTCCAGGCCTTCACCGGCGGTCACGCGCTCAAGCAGGTGGCTCTTGATGTCGGCGGAGTACGTCGGACGACCGCGCACGCTTTCCAGACGCTGCTGGAACCACTGGCGCTGCTCGGAATCGGTGATGTGCGTGAACTCAGCGCCGATGGTGCGGCAATATGTCTGCTGCAACGCTTCGTGAATTTCGCGTAGGCTCGCTTCCTCTTTGCCGATGAACAGGTCGCCGGCACGGAAGGTCGTATCAAGATCGGCATTGGTCAAGCCGTAATGATTGATCGACAGGTCTGCAGGTGCAGGACGCTGCCACAGTCCCAGCGGGTCAAGCTGGGCTGCCTGGTGGCCACGCATACGGTAGGCCTGGATCAATCGCAGCACTTCAACTTGCTTCTTCTCGTGCTCACTGCTCACGCTGCCGGCGGAAACCGGTTGGGCGCGGCGCTGGTTCTTTGCCAGCAAGACGAAATGATCGCGAATTGTGGAGTGCGAAACATCGGTGGCAGAGTTGCCGTCAGCAGGCAACTTCTGGAAGTAGGTGCGCCACTCTTCTGGCACAGCGTTAGGGTCGTGCAGGTAGAGCTCGTAAAGCTCTTCCACATAGGCAGCGTTACTACCGGATAGGTAGGCACTGTTCCACATGCGCTGCATCACGCTTTCTTGCATGCTTGGTCACCCTCGGTTAGGGGAACACCATCGGTGTCGACACCGAGCAAACTTGCAGAAGTCCGAATGCAGCGACCAAAACAAGCCACTAGGATCACACTGATAGTCCGGGTACCAGCCCGGATGCCCCTGCTTGTCTCATTTCTTCAAAATAAGAGCCGCAGCCTTTTAGGCTGCTGCTCAGGTTAAAACTACGGCGCCGGTTGAAGCCTGCGCCGCAGCATCTACGGGTACAACGGGTACAGCAGCTGAATCACACGCCGCTTGAGAGCAACATGTTACGGATGTGACCGATGGCCTTAGTCGGGTTCAGGCCTTTCGGACATACGTTGACGCAGTTCATGATCCCGCGGCAGCGGAATACGCTGAACGGGTCATCCAGCGAAGCCAGACGCTCGGACGTCTTGGTATCACGGCTGTCTGCCAGGAAGCGGTACGCTTGCAGCAGGGCAGCCGGACCCAGGAACTTGTCCGGGTTCCACCAGAAGGACGGGCAGGAAGTCGAGCAGCAAGCGCACAGGATGCACTCGTACAGACCGTCCAGCTTTTCACGCTCTTCAGGGGACTGCAGACGCTCGATGGCCGGAGCCGGCGTGTCGTTCTGCAGGTATGGCTTAACCTTTTCGTATTGCTTGTAGAAGATGCTCATATCGACGACCAGGTCACGGATAACCGGCAAACCTGGCAGAGGACGAACGATCAACTTGTTACCTTTTACGACAGCGGACAGCGGCGTGACGCATGCCAGGCCGTTTTTGCCGTTGATGTTCATGCCGTCGGAACCGCAAACACCTTCACGGCAAGAGCGACGATAGGAGAAACCCTCGTCCTGCTCTTTGATCAGGGCCAGCACGTCCAGCACCATCAGGTCTTTACCACCGGTATCAACCTGGAATTCCTGCATGAACGGCGCGGCGTCCTGATCAGGGTTGTAACGATAAACGCTGACTTGCAACATGGCGGCCACCCTTAATAAGTCCGAATCTTAGGTTCAAAAGTCGGAACAGTCTTCGGCGAGAAGTTCACGGCACGCTTGGTCACGCGCTTGTCACCCGGGAAGTACAGGGTGTGGCACAGCCAGTTTTCGTCGTCACGATCTTCGAAGTCTTCACGGGCGTGAGCACCACGGGACTCCTTACGTACTTCTGCGGCGATGGCGGTGGCTTCGGCCACTTCCAGCAGGTTCTGCAGCTCCAGAGCTTCGATACGTGCAGTGTTGAACGCCTGCGACTTATCGTTGATCTTCACGTTGGCGATGCGCTTGCGCAGGTCAGCCAGCTGGGCAATACCCTTCTGCATGTATTCGCCGGTACGGAATACACCGAAGTAGTTCTGCATGCAGTTCTGCAGCTCGCGACGCAGGGTAGCCACGTCTTCGCCTTCGGTACGGCTGTTCAGAGCGTTCAGGCGCGACAGGGCAGCTTCGATATCGGCTTCGGTAGCGTCGTCGTATTCGATGCCGTCGGTCAGTGCTTTTTCCAGGTGCAGGCCGGCAGCGCGACCGAATACCACCAGGTCGAGCAGCGAGTTGCCGCCCAGACGGTTGGCACCGTGAACCGATACGCAAGCCACTTCACCCACTGCGAACAGGCCAGGGATGATTTCGTCGACGCCTTCGCCGTTCTGGGTGATCGCCTGGCCATGAATGTTGGTGGCAACGCCGCCCATCATATAGTGGCAGGTCGGAACAACCGGAACCGGAGCAACAACCGGGTCAACGTGGGCAAAAGTCTTCGACAGTTCACAGATACCTGGCAGACGACTGTGCAGCACTTCCTCGCCCAGGTGGTCGAGCTTGAGCATCACGTGGTCGCCATTCGGACCGCAACCATTGCCGGCGATGATCTCTTTAACCATCGAACGGGCAACCACGTCACGACCGGCAAGGTCTTTGGCGTTCGGAGCATAACGCTCCATGAAACGCTCGCCGTGCTTGTTGATCAGGTATCCACCTTCACCACGGCAACCTTCGGTAACCAGTACACCGGCGCCGGCGATGCCGGTCGGGTGGAACTGCCACATTTCGATGTCTTGTACCGGTACACCGGCACGCAGCGCCATGCCAACGCCGTCACCGGTGTTGATCAGGGCGTTGGTGGTCGAAGCGTAGATACGACCTGCACCGCCGGTAGCCAGTACGGTGGCCTTGGCACGGATGTAGGTGGTTTCGCCGGTTTCGATGCAGATGGCAATCACGCCGACGAACTCGCCTTCGCCGTTCTTCACCAGATCGACAGCGTAGTACTCGTTCAGGAACACGGTACCGGCTTTCAGGTTGCCCTGATAAAGGGTGTGCAGCAGTGCGTGACCGGTACGGTCGGACGCAGCGCAAGTACGCGCAGCCTGGCCGCCTTTACCGTAGTCCTTGGACTGACCGCCGAATGGGCGCTGGTAGATACGACCTTGCTCGGTACGCGAGAACGGCATACCCATGTGGTCCAGCTCGTAAACGGCAGCCGGGCCTTCCTGACACATGTACTCGATAGCGTCCTGGTCACCGATGTAGTCGGAACCCTTGACGGTATCGTACATGTGCCAGCGCCAGTCATCGTTCGGGTCAGCGGACGCGATGGCGCAGGTGATGCCGCCCTGGGCGGATACAGTGTGCGAACGGGTCGGGAAAACCTTGGTGATCACGGCAGTCTTGTGACCGCCCTGTGCCAGTTGCAGCGCTGCGCGCATGCCGGCACCGCCACCACCAATAATGATGGCGTCGAAAGAAATCGTTGGAATGTTAGCCATGACTCAGATACCCCAGAGAATCTGCACGCCCCAGACGAAGTAAGCGAACATCGCAACGCCGCAGACTGCCTGGAAAAGGAAACGTATAGCCGTCGCGGACTTGCCGAACGCCATTGGCGTCAGGTAGTCGGTCGCGATGGTCCACATGCCGACCCAGGCGTGAGCGCCGAGGGCAACGAGGGCCAGGAGGCTGAAGATACGCATTCCGTTGTGGGCGAACAGTTCATGCCACTGGGCGTAATCGAGGCCAGGGTTGGCCACGATGTATCCGATCAGGAAGATGAAGTAAGCCGCGAGAACGACCGCAGACACACGTTGCGCCATCCAGTCATAGAGGCCCGAACGCGACAGGTTCGTGACGTTAGTTACCATATCCAAACTCCTGCCAGAACGATTACCACCACGGAAACGGCGATAACGATTTTCGAGCCCAGCTTGCCGCCTTCCAGCGTCTCACCGATGCCCATGTCCATGATCAAATGGCGCACACCGGCTACCAGGTGATAAAGCAGAGCGGACAGGATGCCCCATGTCACTAGCTTGGCTAGCGGACTGGTCAGACACGCTTTCACCTGACCGAAGCCTTCCTCGGAACTCAGCGACTTGTCCAATGCGTAAAGCATGATGGCAAGGCACACGAAGAGGATGACACCGGAAATTCGGTGAAGGATGGACGTGTAAGCAGTGACTGGGAGTTTGATGGTCCTTAGGTCTAGGTTTACAGGTCGTTGGCTTTTCACGGCTTTTTTTTCACACTGAAGAGCCCCTAACAATCAGGGCAAAGTTGTTGGGGAGTGCACTGGTCAGGTAACCACCACCCAGGGATGCGACCCCCAATGAAAGCAAGCCCAAAAGCCCTTGGCGGTCGGTGGCCGAGTATAGACAGTTAGGCTACTAATGACAACGCAAACACCTAACCCAAACAGCTGATTGCGCAACCGGCATAAAAGGCGTAAATGGCAGCCAATTTCGAGAAAAAAGTCCGGTTAAAGCCTTCTGGAGCAAGACTTTAGGCAAATTGACATTCGAATTTATCTCACTATAGTGGTGCGGGCCCTGCGTGGGGGGTCTGTCTGATGATTTCAAGCATAAATAGGAGGCCACATGGCTGACAAAAAAGCGCAGTTGATCATCGAGGGCGCAGCCCCCGTCGAGCTGCCCATTTTAACCGGCACCGTTGGTCCCGATGTTATCGATGTTCGGGGCCTGACGGCCACGGGCCGTTTCACCTTTGACCCAGGCTTCATGTCGACCGCCTCGTGCGAGTCGAAGATCACCTATATCGACGGCGACAACGGCATTCTGCTGCACCGCGGCTACCCGATCGAACAGCTGGCTGAAAAGTCGGACTACCTGGAAACCTGCTATCTGCTGCTCAACGGCGAACTGCCGACCGCAGAACAGAAGGCCCAGTTCGTCAGCACCGTGAAGAACCACACCATGGTTCACGAGCAGCTGAAGACCTTCTTCAACGGCTTCCGTCGCGACGCCCACCCAATGGCCGTCATGTGCGGCGTAGTCGGCGCCCTCTCGGCGTTCTACCACGACTCCCTGGACATCAATAACCCGCAGCATCGCGAAATCTCCGCGATCCGCCTGGTTGCCAAGATGCCGACCCTGGCAGCGATGGTTTACAAGTACTCCATGGGCCAACCCATGATGTACCCGCGCAACGACCTGTCGTACGCGGAAAACTTCCTGCACATGATGTTCAACACCCCGTGCGAGATCAAACCGATCAGCCCGGTACTCGCCAAGGCCATGGACCGGATCTTCATCCTCCACGCCGACCACGAGCAGAACGCATCGACTTCCACCGTGCGCCTGGCCGGCTCTTCGGGTGCCAACCCGTTCGCCTGTATCGCCGCCGGTATCGCCGCACTGTGGGGCCCTGCCCATGGCGGTGCGAACGAAGCCGTTCTGACCATGCTCGATGAAATTGGCGATGTCTCGAACATCGACAAGTACATCGCCAAGGCCAAGGACAAGAACGATCCGTTCAAACTGATGGGCTTCGGTCACCGCGTTTACAAAAACCGCGACCCGCGCGCCACGGTAATGAAGCAGACCTGCGACGAAGTGTTGAAGGAACTGGGCATCCAGAACGATCCGCAACTCGAACTGGCCATGCGCCTGGAAGAGATCGCCCTGACCGACCCGTACTTCATCGAGCGCTCGCTGTACCCGAACGTCGACTTCTACTCGGGGATCATCCTCAAGGCGATCGGCATTCCAACCAGCATGTTCACCGTGATCTTCGCCCTGGCGCGGACCGTCGGCTGGATCTCCCACTGGAAGGAAATGCTCTCCAGCCCGTACAAGATCGGCCGTCCGCGCCAGTTGTACACCGGCTACGAGTCGCGTGATATCACCAAGCTGGAAGACCGCAAGTAAGATTCATGCTGTAGCGTGTTGAGTTGTACCGGAGACGGCCTCTATTTATATAGGGGCCGTTTTTGTTTGCCTCTTTTAATTGTGTACATTTCCGTTATTTAGGTAGCGGCGACTTACGGTTCCGCTTTTACAGCGGGTTACTTTGGAAAAGCCCCAAAGTAACCAAAGGGCTCTTGCCCCTTACGTTCGGTGCCTCGCCAAGGCTCGGCATTCCCTCGCTCCGGTCCTGCTCCGTGGGCCCGCCGCCATCGGCCATCCATGGCCGGCGGCGGCTAACCCGGCATCCATGCCGGGTTGCCCACTGCGCAGAACCTCCACTCGGCCTCTCGAGGGGGCAAGAAGATCAAAAGCAAAAGCAAAAGCAAAAGCAAAAGCAAAAGCGGCGTACACCCTCTGCGCTTCACCACTCATCAGGCCGAGCGTTAGCTCGCCTGCAGCTCTTGATCTTGATCCACCCGCCCCCTCGGCAGGCTGAGTGGAGGTGTTTATCCGGGGATTGGCGCGCAGCGCCGTTCGACGCAGTCGAACTCATTGCATGTAGGTCGAAGCGAAGCCGACCGGAGGGCAATGCCCCCGGATGAATACCGCAGCGAAGGAACCCCGAGCCTTAGCGAGGGGCCGTACGTTCGGGGCGAGCGTTTTTTTGGTTACTTTTTTTAGGCGCTTGTAAAAAAAGTGACTCGCCGTAAGGGCGAAACCATAAGTCGCCGCTACCGAAGGAATGGATATGTACACCATCAAAAAGCACTCCGCCTGACACAAAGCCTTCGCGAGCAAGCCCGCTCCCACAGTAAATCGGGTACATCCACGAAATTCGGGTCGATTACCGCCCAATAAAAAAAACCCCGATCTCTCGACCGGGGCATTACGCGTTAGTGCAATTTATATATAAAGCTTTAATGCCTTAGTGCGAAACAGCACCACTTGCACCCAGGCCAGTCTGCGAACGAACAAACTGCGGGAAGAACAGCGCCCGCTCATTGTCAGCCGCAGTGGACTTGTCGGTAACCGAGAAGAACCAGATCCCGACAAAGGCAATCATCATCGAGAACAGCGCCGGGTACTCATACGGGAAGATGGCCTTCTCGTGATGCAGGATCTGCACCCAGATGGTCGGACCAAGCACCATCAGGCCCACGGCACTGATCAGGCCCATCCAGCCGCCGATCATCGCACCGCGAGTGGTCAGCTTTTTCCAGTACATGGAAAGCAGCAGCACCGGGAAGTTGCAGCTCGCCGCGATGGAGAACGCCAGGCCCACCATGAACGCAATGTTCTGGCTCTCGAACAGGATACCCAGACCAATGGCCAGCACCGCCAAGGCGATGGTGGTGATTTTCGAAACGCGAATCTCGTCCTTCTCGTTGGCCTTGCCCTTCTTGATCACGCTGGCATACAGGTCGTGGGACACCGCCGAAGCACCGGCCAGGGTCAGACCGGCAACCACTGCCAGAATGGTCGCGAACGCCACCGCCGAGATGAAGCCCAGGAAAATGCTGCCACCCACCGCGTTGGCCAGGTGCACCGCCGCCATGTTGTTACCACCCAGCAAGGCGCCAGCAGCGTCTTTGAAGGCAGGGTTGGTACTGACCAGCAGGATCGCGCCGAAGCCGATGATGAAGGTCAGGATGTAGAAGTAGCCAATGAAGCCGGTTGCGTACAACACGCTCTTGCGAGCTTCTTTTGCGTCACTCACGGTGAAGAAGCGCATCAGGATGTGTGGCAGACCAGCAGTACCGAACATCAGCGCCAGACCGAGGGAGAACGCCGAGATCGGATCTTTCACAAGGCCGCCCGGGCTCATGATCGCTTCAGCTTTCGGGTGAACCTTGATTGCCTCGGAGAACAGCATGTTGAAGTCGAAGTTGACGTGCTTCATCACCATCAGCGCCATGAAGGAGGCGCCGGACAGCAGCAAAACTGCCTTGATGATCTGCACCCAGGTGGTCGCCAGCATGCCGCCGAACAGCACGTACATGCACATCAGGATACCAACCAGGATCACCGCAACGTGATAATCGAGACCGAACAGCAGCTGGATCAGCTTGCCGGCGCCGACCATTTGCGCGATCAGGTAGAACGCAACCACCACCAGCGAACCGCAAGCGGACAGCGAGCGGATCTGGGTTTGCCCAAGGCGATAGGACGCCACGTCGGCAAAGGTGTATTTACCCAGGTTACGCAGGCGCTCAGCGATCAGGAACAGGATGATCGGCCAGCCCACCAGGAACCCGATCGAGTAGATCAGGCCGTCGTAGCCGGAAGTGAACACCAGCGCGGAAATACCCAGGAAGGACGCCGCCGACATGTAGTCACCGGCAATCGCCAGGCCGTTCTGGAAACCGGTGATCTTGCCGCCCGCCGCGTAGTAGTCGGAAGCCGACTTGTTTTTCTTGGACGCCCAATAGGTGATGCACAGGGTCGCGCCAACGAATGCGATGAACATCAGAATCGCGGACACGTTAAGGGGTTGTTTCTGCACCGCGCCGGTCAGGGCATCAGCGGCCCAAGCGCCAGGTGCGAACGCTGCGATGCTCAACAGAGCCATTAGACGCCGGATCATTGCTGAGCCTCCTTGAGAATCGCATTGTTCAGGTCGTCGAACTCGCCGTTGGCGCGCCGTACGTAGATACCGGTCAGGATGAAGGCCGAGAGAATCAGACCGACACCGATCGGAATGCCCCAGGTGATCGATGACTCAGGGCTGATTTTCGCCCCCAGTACATGCGGCCCATAAGCAATCAAAAGGATGAATCCGGAGTAAAGCCCTAGCATGATCGCCGAAAGGATCCAGGCGAATCGTTCCCTCTTGCTAACCAGCTCCTTGAAGCGCGGGCTGTTTTGAATCGAGAGGTAAATGCTGTCGTTCATTGTTTTTATCCTCGCAGCACAGATTTAGTTGGAACGGTCTCCACTCTATGCGGCTGCGGGGCAGGTTCCAGACGACCTTAGTCTTAGAACCCCATGACGGATTCGCCAATTTCAAGCATGAACAAAATAAATGTGGGAGCGGGCTTGCTCGCGAAGGCGTCATGTCAGTCAACTGACAGACAGCATTCGCGAGCAAGCCCGCTCCCACGGGTAAAAGCGAGGCGACTGTTACTTGACCCAGTCAGCCACACGCTCAGGGTGCTTGGCGATCCAATCCTTCGCCGCGGCTTCAGGCTTGGCACCGTCCTGAATCGCCAGCATGACCTGACCG
Organism: Pseudomonas monachiensis; assembly: GCF_047345015.1. NCBI lineage: Bacteria > Pseudomonadati > Pseudomonadota > Gammaproteobacteria > Pseudomonadales > Pseudomonadaceae > Pseudomonas > Pseudomonas monachiensis. The sequence goes on along the minus strand of NZ_CP178857.1, from coordinate 1,664,051 downwards.
ATTTCGTCCTTGGAGGCCCACTGGAAGTTCTTCAGGAACTTGGCCACTTCCGGCGCCTTGGCTTCCAGGCCCTTGCTGCCGATGCTGTTCACGGTTTCAGCCGCGCCGTACACGCCTTTCGGGTCTTCGAGGAAGCGCAGTTTCCACTTGGCAAACATCCAGTGCGGCACCCAACCGGTCACTGCGATGGATTCGTTCTTCTTCTCGGCACGGGTCAGCTCGGCGATCATGCCGGCGCCGGAACTGGCCTTGAGTTGATAGCCGGTCAGGTCGTAGTCCTTGATCGCCTGGTCGGTCTTGAGCATCACGCCTGAACCGGCGTCGATGCCGACGATGCGGTTCTTGAAGGTGTCGTCGGTCTTGAGGTCCTCAATGGACTTGGCCTTGACGTACTCCGGCACGATCAGGCCGATTTTCGCGTCCTTGAAGTTCGGGCCGTAGTCGACGACCTGATCCTTGTTCTTCGCCCAGTACTCACCGTGGGTCACCGGCAGCCAGGCCGACAACATGGCGTCGAGTTTTCCGGTGGCCACGCCCTGCCACATGATCCCGGTAGCGACGGCTTGCAGCTTCACGTCATAACCGAGTTTCTGCCTGATCACTTCAGCCGCCACGTTGGTCGTGGCGACACTGTCCGACCAGCCATCGACATAACCAAGCGTCACGTCCTTGCCAGCGGCGCTTGCCACGGTCGAACTGATCGCCAGCACCAAAGCCGCACCTGCGCCCAAGAGTCGTCGCATCTTCATCGTTACTTCCCCGAAAGTGCTGCGCTCGACGGTTGCCGAGTCGCTTAAACGTATTGTTATGGTGCACAGCGCCCCCATCACGCCCACCGCAAACTCGTTCGAACATCAGCGGAGTACTGACACTTGCGATAATCAACCTGACGCTCATGGCGACCTGCTCTGCCAGCGACCTCAAGGCATCGAGAAACGACATCAGAAAGCCATTAACCCTCTGCGCGACAGACACCCCCCCGCCAATCCGCCCGGACTTTGCATGTCAAAATCATGCAGGCCCACCAGACACGCTTTAAATGCAGGTAACATGCGCCGCTTTGTTCCCACACGGCCTGACCATGTCCGAGACCTCCCGCTTCCCTTTTGCTGCTTATCTATTCGCTTGCCTGCTCGGGCTGTTTGCCCTGGGCGGCTTCTGGTACGGCCTCGGCAAACCGGTAATTTTGCCGGACGTGGCCAGCGCGACGCACAAGCTGCAATGCGCCTCCTACACCCCGTTCGACAAGGATCAATCGCCGTTCGACGTGCCATTCAACTTGCGCCCCGAGCGCATGGATGCCGACCTCGCGCTACTGTCCAAAAGCTTCGAATGCATCCGCACCTATTCCATGACCGGCCTGGAAGCCCTGCCGGACCTGGCACGCAAGCATGGCTTGAAGCTGATGATCGGCGCCTGGGTCAACAGCAACCCGGTGGACACCGAGAAAGAAGTCGACCTGCTGATCGCCTCGGCCAACGCCAACCCGGATGTGGTCAGTGCGGTAATCGTCGGTAACGAAACCCTGCTGCGCAAGGAAGTCACCGGCGCGCAACTGGCGAAGCTGATCAACAAGGTCAAGAGCCAGGTCAAACAGCCGGTCACCTACGCCGACGTCTGGGAGTTCTGGCTCAAGCATCCGGAAATCGCCCCCGCCGTGGACTTCCTGACCATTCACTTGCTGCCGTACTGGGAAGACGATCCGTCGAACATCGACGCTGCCCTGCAACATGTGGCCGACATACGCCAGGTATTCGGCAACAAGTTCGCGCCCAAGGATGTGCTGATCGGCGAAACTGGCTGGCCTAGCGAAGGTCGCCAGCGCGAAACGGCCCTGCCGAGCCGCGTCAACGAAGCAAAATTCATTCGCGGTTTTGTTGCCATGGCCGAGCAACAGGGTTGGCATTACAACCTGATCGAAGCCTTCGACCAGCCCTGGAAACGCGCCAGTGAAGGTGCGGTCGGCGGTTACTGGGGGCTATTCGATGCCGATCGCCAGGACAAGGGCGTGCTGGCCGGGCCAGTGACAAACGCCCCGTACTGGACGCAGTGGCTGGCGGTGGGTGGCTTGATCTTCATCGGCACGTTGCTGCTTGGTGGTCGGGTCCGCACGACCCGCTCGGCACTGGTGCTGCCGCTGCTTGGTGCCTTGGCGGCGTGTTCGATCGGCGCCTGGGGTGACCTGGCACGGGTGACCACGCGCTTTACCAGTGAATGGCTATGGGTCGGATTGCTGACCGCTCTGAATCTGCTGGTGCTGGCCCATGCCGCGCTGGCATTGAGCCCTCGCAGCGGATGGCGCGGGCGGGCTTTCGACTTGTTCGAGCGTCGTGCTGGCTGGCTGGTTGCAACAACAGGTTTCGCGGCAGCCGTGATGATGCTGGAACTGGTGCTCGACCCCCGTTATCGCAGCTTCCCGAGCGTCGCGTTCATCGTGCCGGCGTTGGTATATCTGTGCCGCCCGGTGAACGTGCCGCGCCGCGAAATTGCGTTGCTGACCTTCATCATCGGTGCCTGCATTGCGCCGCAGCTGTTCCGCGAAGGCTTGCAGAACCAGCAGGCCTGGGGCTGGGCGCTGGTGAGTGTGTTGATGGTGGCGGCGTTGTGGCGCTGTTTGCGGGTTCGCAAGGGCTAGATCAAAAGATCGCAGCCTGCGGCAGCTCCTACACAGGAATTCGTGTTCCCCTGTAGGAGCTGCCGCAGGCTGCGATCTTTTGATCAACCGAAGCGATTCTCCCGAACCAGCCGCAACCCGGCAATCACCACCGCAAACACCGCCAACGTCGTGTTGTACAAGGCCAACGCCGGAAAACCGAGCACCAGCGCCAGCACCGCCAACCACCACCCCGCACGCCCGGACAACACAAAGCCGATCACGGCAGCAGCCAAGGCGCCCCACCCCAGCACCCCGAAGTGAATCATCAGCCCCAGGTTTGAACGCACCTGGCATTCCCAACGACTCGCTTCATCCACGCAAATGCCGACCCACTGCGCATCCTCCATGAAGCCATAACGCGCGCCATAACTGGCGGCCAGCCAGACAGGCAGCAAAACTAGCAGCAGAATCACGGGCAGGCGGCGGGACATGAAACACTCCAATTGGCGAAAAACGGCGGCCAGCTTAATCGCCCCCAAGGGTTTCGCAAGCGATAACAACTGATAACTGGTCATTCAATCGCTGCAAAGTGTATCGTCCAGCTACTATTACTTCGAAATTAAGCCTGTTTGGTGCCGAGGCTTGGCACTTTGGCGCAAATCCGGTGGTCATAGCCTGCGAAATTCATTCGGCACCTTCTTCTAAGGGATTTAGTCATGCTCCGTTCCTTGCGCTTCGCTGCCCTGTTTGGCGGCCTTATATTGAGTGCGTCCGCACTGGCGGTCGACATTGACGCCGCCAGTTACGGCTACCCCCTGACCAACCCGTTCGAGGCGACCATCGCGACCACGCCGCCGGACCTGCGTCCGGAGTTACCCCTGGACGACGATATCGATCAGGAAGTGCGCAGCGTTACCTTGCGTCCGGAACGGGCATTCGAGTTGCCGGACAATTTCTGGGCGGTCAAGAAACTCGACTACCGCATTGCCACGCAGGATCACGCCGCGCCGCTGATTTTCCTGATCGCCGGCACCGGCGCGCGCTATGACAGCACCCTGAACGAATACCTGAAGAAGCTCTATTACAAAGCCGGCTACCACGTGGTTCAGTTGTCGTCGCCCACCAGCTATGACTTCATGAGCGCGGCATCACGCTTCGCCACCCCGGGCGTTTCCAAGGAAGACGCCGAAGATCTGTACCGGGTGATGCAGGCCGTGCGGGCACAGAACCCGAAAATGCCGGTTACCGATTACTACCTGACCGGGTACAGCCTGGGTGCCCTGGATGCCGCTTTCGTCGCGCACCTGGACGAAACCCGCCGCAGCTTCAACTTCAAGAAAGTCCTGCTGCTCAACCCGCCGGTCAACCTCTACACCTCGATCACCAACCTCGACAAGCTGGTCCAGACCGAGGTCAAGGGCATCAACACCAGCACCACGTTCTATGAACTGGTACTGGACAAGCTGACCCGCTACTTCCAGCAGAAGGGCTACATCGACCTCAATGACGCCCTGCTCTACGACTTCCAGCAGTCCAAGCAGCACCTGTCCAATGAGCAGATGGCCATGCTGATCGGCACCTCGTTCCGCTTTTCGGCGGCCGACATTGCCTTCACTTCGGACCTGGTCAACCGTCGCGGCCTGATCACCCCACCCAAGTTCCCGATCACCGAGGGCACCAGCCTCACGCCATTCCTCAAGCGAGCGCTGCAATGCGACTTCGACTGCTACATCACCGAACAGGTGATCCCGATGTGGCGCGCCCGCACCGACGGCGGCAGCCTGCTGCAACTGATTGACCAGGTGAGCCTGTATGCGCTGAAGGACTATCTGCACGAAAGCCCGAAAATCGCAGTGATGCACAACGCCGATGACGTGATCCTCGGCCCTGGCGACCTGGGCTTCCTGCGCAAGACTTTCGGTGATCGCCTGACCGTTTACCCGTATGGCGGCCACTGCGGCAACATTAACTACCGCGTCAACAGCGACGCCATGCTGGAGTTTTTCCGTGGCTAAATATCTCCTGCTTTTCGCAGCGTTACTCTGTGCAAGCGTCGCCAATGCCGACAACAGCAAAGCCAACGCCCCCCTGGTCGTCGACAGCGACGGCTTCAAGGAGCCGCTGAGCAAACTCAAATTCAACCCGGGCCTGGATCAGCGCGAGTTCGAACGTTCGACGCTCAACGCGCTGGCCGTCTACGATCCATTGGAAGAGTGGAATCGGCGCGTCTATCACTTCAACTACCGCTTCGACCAATGGGTGTTCCTGCCGGTGGTCAATGGTTACCGCTACGTCACCCCGAGCTTCCTGCGTACCGGCGTCAGCAACTTCTTCAACAACCTCGGCGACGTGCCGAACCTGATGAACAGCCTGCTGCAACTCAAGGGCCAGCGTTCGCTGGAAATTACCGGGAGACTGCTGCTCAACACCACCATCGGCATCGCCGGCCTGTGGGACCCGGCCACCGCAATGGGCCTGCCCCGCCAGAGCGAAGACTTCGGCCAGACTTTAGGCTTCTACGGCGTGCCGGGCGGCGCTTATTTCGTCCTGCCGATCCTCGGTCCGTCGAACCTGCGTGATACCGGCGGCCTGCTGGTGGATTACTCGGCCGAGAATGCGATCAACTTCCTCAACGTCGCCGAAGTCAGCTCCAATCATCCGGAAGTCTGGATCCTGCGCGGCATCGACAAGCGCCACCAGACCAGCTTCCGCTATGGCCAGATGAACTCGCCATTCGAGTACGATAAAGTGCGTTACGTGTACACCGAAGCGCGCAAGTTGCAGATCGCCGAGTAAACAAGGCAGCCGAAAAACACTGTGGGAGCGAGCTTGCTCCGGGCGGCGTTCCGACGAAAGCGGTGTGTCAGACAACCTTTTTGGTGACTGAAACGACCTCTTCGCGAGCAAGTCGGATCGCCGCACCGCCGCTCCCACATTTGTTATGTGCTGTCTTCAGCCTTTCAGGGCTTTCCAGATCCTGCTGACGGCCATCACGCCAACCAACACCACCGCCCCTGCGACAATCCCCGCCACGCCATTGAGCAACACCGGCACGATAAATCCGCCGCCACCCGCCGCCGCACCGACACCTTCGATCCAGTGATGCACCACCGGCACACCGTGCGTGAGGATCCCGCCGCCCACCAGAAACATCGCCGCCGTGCCGATCACCGACAGGCTCTTCATCATGTACGGTGCCGCACGCAAAATCCCGCCGCCGATGCTTTTCGCCACCTGTCCGGGTTTCTGAGTCAACCACAGGCCGAGGTCGTCAAGCTTGACGATACCCGCCACCAATCCGTACACGCCGACAGTCATGACAATGGCAATGCCCGACAGCACGATGATTTGCTGGGTCAATGGCGCGCCGGCCACGGTGCCGAGGGTGATGGCGATGATTTCCGCCGAAAGAATGAAATCGGTGCGGATCGCGCCTTTGATCTTGTCCTTCTCGAACGCCACCAGGTCGATGGCAGGATCGGCCACCGCCTCGACCAACTGCGCATGCTCGGCGACATCTTCAGCCTTGCTGTGCAGGAACTTGTGGGCAAGTTTTTCGAAACCTTCGAAGCACAGATAGGCGCCACCGACCATCAACAGCGGTGTGACCAGCCACGGAATGAACGCACTGATGGCCAGCGCCGATGGCACCAGGATCAGTTTATTGATGAACGACCCCTTGGCGACCGCCCAGACCACCGGGATTTCCCGCTCGGCACGCACGCCACTGACCTGCTGGGCATTGAGTGCCAGGTCGTCACCGAGTACGCCGGCCGTTTTCTTGGCGGCCATTTGGGTCATCAAGGACACGTCGTCCAGTACGGTCGCGATGTCATCGATCAGCACCAGCAAACTGCTTCCTGCCATGAATCGGGTTTCCTTCTGCAATGAATGCGCAGCAGCATAGCGCGACATAAGAGCCTACGGTGCATTCTTGAGCGCCGCGCGAGGCCGGTGATACCATGCGCAACCGCCAGAACAGGCAAGGAATCACCCGGTTTATGAGCACTATCCGCGAGCGCAACAAACAACTGATCCTGCGTGCCGCCAGTGAGGAATTCGCCGACAAAGGCTTCGCTGCGACCAAAACCAGCGACATCGCAGCCAAGGCGGGATTGCCCAAGCCCAACGTTTACTACTACTTCAAGTCCAAGGAAAACCTCTACCGCGAGGTTCTGGAAAGTATCATCGAGCCGATCCTGCAGGCTTCGACACCGTTCAATCCGGACGGCGAGCCTGGTGAAGTGCTCAGCGGCTACATTCGCTCGAAGATCCGCATCTCCCGCGACCTGCCTTTCGCCTCCAAGGTGTTCGCCAGCGAAATCATGCACGGCGCCCCCCACCTGAGCAGCGATCTGGTCGAACAGCTCAATGGCCAGGCCAAACACAACATCGAGTGCATCCAGACCTGGATCGACCGCGGGCAAATCGCCCCCATCGACCCCAACCACCTGATGTTCAGCATCTGGGCCGCGACCCAGACCTACGCCGACTTCGACTGGCAAATCACCGCCATCACCGGCAAGGCACGGCTGGATGAAGAAGATTATGAAGCGGCGGCGCAGACGATTATCCGGTTGGTGTTGAAGGGATGTGAGCCTGAGCGGTAGACCGTATCAAGGCCATTCGCGAGCAGGCTCGCTCCAACAATTTTCAGTGTTGAATTCAAATTCTGTGAACGACACATATCCCTGTGGGAGCGGGCTTGCCCGCGATGGCGGCAACTCGGGAGTGGATCAGACCCAAATCGCATCCCACAACGGATAGTTGCCAAGACGCTCTACAAGCCCAGCCCGCAACGGGTTGGCCACAACATATCGCGCCATCTTCACCAAATCCTCATCTCGCCTCAGTGCTCGGTCGTGATATCCCTGTTGCCAGAGTGGCCCGTGCCTGGCACTGGAAAGGTTCACCTCCCGCGTTGTCAGTGACTTGGTTTGCCGCATCAAACTACTGAGTGAGCATTTCTCCAATTCCACCAACCAGTGGAAATGGTCAGGCATGACAACCCAAGCCAATGAATTTGCCAATCCCAGGCTTTGTGCCTGCCGAAACTGATGCACCACCAATCTGCCCAAAGCGTAATCGGCAAAAACCGGCTCACGGCCAAGCGTATTGGTCGTCAGTAAATAGATTCGATTGGGTTCGGCATAGCGCCCCGTACGCAGGCGATGTGAAGCAGGTGAATCGGACATTCCTTTGCCACTCTCATGATGAAGTCATGAGAAGGCTAGCCCCGGAAATACTGGATGGTCGTGCAGACTTTTAGCTGGATGTGTCCTGTCGATAGCCATCGCGGGCAAGCCCGCTCCCACAGGGTCTGATGGTGTACATAAAATATGTGAGCACCTTCGATCATGGTAGGAGCGGGCTTGCTCGCGAAAGCGGTAGTTCAGTCAGCGAAGATCAAGCCGCCACCCCCGCATCCGCCACCAACCCCAACGCCTCGATGGCATTGATTGCGCACTGCTCGTCGACATCCGACAGATCGCCGCTGATCCCCACCGCCCCCAGCACGTTCCCGTCCTGATCGCGAACCAGCACACCACCCGGTGCCGGCACGACGCTGCCCTGCCCCAGGCTGTTCAACGCGGCGATAAACGCCGGGCGTTGCTGGGCGTCCAGCGCCAGCAGGCGCGAACCCTTGCCCAGCGCGATGGCGCCCCAGGCCTTGCCGATGGCGACGTGCGGGCGCAGCAGGCTGGCGCCGTCTTCGCGTTGCAGGGCGATCAGATGCCCGCCGGCATCCAGTACCGCAATGGTCAAGGGTGCCGCAGCGATTGCACGCCCTGCAGTGATGGCCTCGTTGACCAGGTTGACTGCGACTTTCAAGGTTAAAGCGCTCATGGTGCCGTCCTCATTTTGTTTTTCGGAAAGTCGGTGGGCTGCGGCACAAGTGCACGCGCTTGCGTCGCAGCCCGATGTAACAAATAGAACACAATGAATTATTTTTTTGTATACAATAATTCTCGAAAGGCGCCACATGCGACGAAAAGCCACAGTAGAACGGGCTTCCGACGAATGAAACAAGCGCTTGAGAAAATGGATTGACCTGCGCCGTCCGCCGTGAATACACTCTGCGCAAAGCCACTTGTATACAATTACAAAACGTAAAGAGGCACAAAACCATGAGCAAAATGAGAGCAATCGAAGCCGCCGTTCTGGTGATGCGCCGTGAAGGGGTCGATACCGCTTTTGGCATCCCGGGTGCCGCCATCAACCCGCTGTACTCCGCCCTGCAAAAGGTCGGCGGCATCGATCACGTACTCGCTCGCCACGTTGAAGGCGCCTCGCACATGGCCGAGGGCTACACCCGCACCAAGGCCGGCAACATCGGCGTGTGCATCGGTACTTCCGGCCCTGCCGGCACCGACATGGTCACCGGGCTCTACAGCGCCTCGGCCGACTCGATTCCAATCCTCTGCATTACCGGCCAGGCACCCCGCGCCCGTATGCACAAGGAAGACTTCCAGGCTGTCGATATCACCACCATCGTCAAGCCAGTCACCAAGTGGTCGACCACCGTCATGGAACCGGGCCAGGTGCCTTATGCGTTCCAGAAGGCTTTCTATGAAATGCGCTCCGGCCGTCCTGGCCCAGTGCTGATCGACCTGCCGTTCGACGTGCAGATGGCCGAAATCGAATTCGACATCGACGCCTACCAGCCACTGCCATTGGCCAAGCCGAGCGCTACCCGCGTTCAGGTGGAAAAAGCCTTGGCGATGCTGGATCAGGCCGAGCGTCCATTGCTGGTGGCCGGTGGCGGTATCATCAACGCCGACGCCGCCGACCTGCTGGTGGAGTTCGCCGAGCTGACCGGTATTCCGGTTATCCCGACCTTGATGGGCTGGGGCGCCATCCCGGACGATCACCCGCTGATGGTGGGCATGGTGGGTCTGCAGACCTCGCACCGCTACGGCAACGCAACCATGCTGAAATCCGACGTGGTTCTGGGCGTGGGTAACCGTTGGGCCAACCGTCACACCGGTTCCGTCGACGTCTACACCGAAGGCCGCAAGTTCATTCACGTTGATATCGAACCGACCCAGATCGGCCGCGTGTTCACCCCGGACCTGGGCATCGTTTCCGACGCCGCTGCCGCGCTGACCGTGTTCATCGAAGTCGCTCGCGAATGGCAAGCCGCCGGCAAGCTGAAGAACCGCAGCGCCTGGCTGCAAGACTGCCAGCAGCGTAAAGCCAGCCTGCAGCGCAAGACTCACTTCGACAACGTTCCGGTCAAGCCGCAACGCGTCTACGAAGAAATGAACCAGGTGTTCGGCAAAGACACCTGCTACGTCAGCACCATCGGTCTGTCGCAGATTGCCGGCGCGCAGTTCCTGCACGTCTACAAGCCGCGCCACTGGATCAACTGCGGCCAGGCAGGCCCGTTGGGCTGGACCATTCCGGCAGCGCTGGGCGTGGTCAAGGCCGATCCGAACCGTAAAGTCGTGGCCCTGTCGGGGGACTATGACTTCCAGTTCATGATCGAGGAATTGGCGGTGGGCGCGCAGTTCAAGCTGCCGTACATCCATGTTGTGGTGAACAACTCGTACCTGGGCCTGATCCGTCAGGCGCAGCGCGGTTTCGACATGGACTACTGCGTGCAGCTGTCCTTCGACAACCTGAACGCGCCGGAACTCAACGGCTACGGTGTCGACCACGTCGCAGTTGCCGAAGGCCTCGGCTGCAAGGCCCTGCGCGTATTCGAACCGTCCCAGATCCAGCCTGCCCTGCGCAAGGCCCAGGAGCTGATCGAAGAGTTCAAGGTTCCGGTGATCGTCGAGATCATCCTGGAGCGCGTGACCAACATTTCCATGGGTACCGAGATCAACGCCGTCAACGAATTCGAAGACCTGGCGCTGGTCGGCGACGACGCACCGACTGCGATTTCGTTGCTCGATTAACTGCTGACCGCTCCCCCTGTGGGAGCGGGCTTGCCCGCGAAGAGGGAGTGTCAGTCGACATCAATGTTGACTGAACCACCGCCTTCGCGAGCAAGCCCGCTCCCACAGAGGACATCAAACACATACAGGAGACCACCATGCCGCGTTTCGCAGCCAACCTGTCCATGCTGTTCACCGAACAGGACTTTCTCGCCCGTTTCGAAGCGGCCGCCAAGGCCGGCTTCAGTGGTGTCGAATACCTGTTCCCGTACGACTTCAGCTCCGCCGAAATCAAGGCCCAGCTCGACGCACACGGTCTGACCCAAGTGCTGTTCAACCTGCCGGCCGGTGACTGGGCCAAGGGCGAGCGCGGTATCGCGTGCCTGCCGGACCGGGTCGAAGAGTTCCGTGCCGGTGTCGACCTGGCCATCGCTTACGCGCAAGTGCTGGGCAACACCCAAGTCAACTGCCTGGCCGGTATTCGTCCGCAGGGCTTTGACGATGCCACCGTGGAGAAAACCTTCGTCGCCAACCTCAAGTACGCGGCCGACAAGCTGCAAGCGGCGGGTATCAAGCTGGTGATGGAAGCGATCAACACCCGTGACATCCCGGGTTTCTACCTGAACAACACGGCGCAAGCCCTGTCGATTCGCGAGCAGGTCGGCAGCGCCAACCTGTTCCTGCAATACGACATCTATCACATGCAAATCATGGAAGGCGATCTGGCCCGCACCCTGCAATCGCACCTGGGCGAGATCAACCACGTGCAGCTCGCGGACAACCCGGGGCGCAACGAACCAGGCACCGGTGAAATCAACTACCGCTTCCTGTTCGAACACCTGGACCGCATCGGTTACCAGGGCTGGGTCGGTTGCGAATACAAGCCGCTGACCACCACTGAAGCGGGCCTGGGCTGGTTGAAGACCCATAACGCGATCTGATCAAACACATTTATCACTGTAGGAGCTGCCGAAGGCTGCGATCTTTTGATCTTGACCTTCAAAAGCAAAATCAAAAAATCGCAGCCTGCGGCAGCTCCTACGGCTGTTTATAAAAACAAGAGGACTTTCTCATGGCTAAAATCGGATTTATCGGCACCGGCATCATGGGCCACCCAATGGCGGCGAACCTGCAAAAAGCCGGTCACAGCCTGTTCCTGTCGGCCCACCACGACCCTGCGCCTGCCGACCTGGTCGCCGCTGGCGCCGTTGCCCTGGCGAACCCGAAAGAAGTTGCCCAGGAAGCCGAATTCATCATCGTCATGGTGCCGGATACCCCGCAGGTCGATGACGTGCTGTTCCGTGCCGACGGCATCGCTGCCGGCGTGGGCAAAGGCAAAGTCGTGATCGACATGAGCTCGATCTCGCCGACCGCCACCAAGGCGTTCGCGGCCAAGATCAACGAAAAAGGCGCGCAATATCTCGACGCTCCGGTGTCCGGTGGTGAAGTCGGCGCCAAGGCTGCGACCCTGAGCATCATGGTCGGCGGCGATGCCGACGCCTTCGAACGCGCCCTGCCGTTGTTCCAGGCGATGGGCAAGAACATCACCCTGGTCGGTGGCAACGGCGACGGTCAAACCGCCAAGGTGGCCAACCAGATCATCGTGGCCCTGAACATCCAGGCCGTAGCTGAAGCCCTGCTGTTCGCTTCGAAAAACGGTGCCGATCCAGCCAAGGTGCGTGAAGCACTGATGGGCGGTTTCGCGTCCTCGAAGATCCTCGAAGTGCACGGCGAGCGCATGATCAAGGGCACCTTCGATCCAGGCTTCCGCATCAGCCTGCACCAGAAGGACCTGAACCTGGCCCTGCAAGGCGCCAAGGAGCTGAACATCAACCTGCCGAACACCGCCAACACCCAGCAAGTGTTCAGCACCTGCGCGGCCATTGGCGGCAGCAACTGGGACCACTCGGCGCTGATCAAGGGTCTGGAACACATGGCGAACTTCTCGATTCGCGACAAGTAGGAGCTGCCGAAGGCTGCGATCTTTTGATCCTCAGGCCCGACTCTCCACCGCACTACCCGCTAAAAGATCGCAGCCTGCGGCAGCTCCTACAGGAACAGGTTCATCCAGTTGCAAGGGTGTTCCACCCAGAGCTTGCCCAGGCTGCGTTCCTTCAAATAACAAGAATTCCGGGAGCCCGCCATGTCGGTCGATCCGCAACAATTGCTGCGCGAGCTGTTTGCCACAGCCATCGACGCGGCGCATCCGCAACAAGTCCTCGAAGCCCATCTGCCTGCCGACCGCAGCGGTCGCGTGATCGTCATTGGCGCCGGCAAAGCCGCAGCCGCCATGGCCCAAGTGGTCGAGCGCTGCTGGCAGGGTGAAGTCTGCGGCCTGGTGGTGACCCGTTACGGTCACGGCGCGCCTTGCGAAAAAATCGAAGTGGTCGAAGCCGCGCATCCGGTACCAGATGCCGCTGGCCTGGCCGTGGCCAAGCGTGTGCTGGAACTGGTCAGCGACCTGAACGAATCCGACCGCGTGATCTTCCTGCTCTCCGGTGGTGGCTCTGCCCTGCTGGCACTGCCGGCCGAAGGCATCACCCTGGCCGACAAGCAGTCGATCAACAAAGCCCTGCTCAAATCCGGCGCCTCCATCGGCGAGATGAACTGCGTGCGCAAGCACCTCTCGGCGATCAAGGGCGGTCGCCTGGGCAAAGCCTGCTGGCCTGCCACTGTTTATACCTATGCGATTTCCGATGTACCGGGCGACCTCGCAACGGTCATCGCCTCCGGCCCTACCGTAGCCGACCCGAGCACGTCGGCCGAAGCGCTGGCCATTCTCAAGCGCTACGCCATCGAGGTTCCGGCTTCGGTGCGCACCTGGCTGCAAAGCCCCGAGTCGGAAACCGTCAAACCCGGTGACCCGAGCCTGGCCCGCAATCATTTCCAGTTGATCGCCCGCCCGCAGCAATCCCTTGAAGCGGCGGCGGTGAAATGCCGTCAGGCCGGGTTCAGCCCGCTGATCCTCGGCGACCTCGAAGGCGAATCCCGCGAGGTGGCGAAAGTCCACGCCGGCATCGCCCGACAAATCGTCCTGCACGGCCAGCCGCTGGCGGCGCCCTGCGTGATTCTTTCCGGCGGAGAAACCACCGTGACCGTGCGCGGCAATGGCCGTGGCGGGCGCAATGCCGAATTCCTGCTGAGCCTGACCGACAGCCTCAAGGGCCTGCCCGGCGTCTATGCACTGGCCGGTGACACCGACGGTATCGACGGCTCCGAAGACAACGCCGGCGCGATCATGACCCCGGACAGTTACGCCCGTGCTGCCGCCCTGGGCCTGAGCGCCAGCGACGAGTTGGACAACAACAACGGCTACGGCTACTTCGAGGCGCTGGACGCTCTGATCGTCACCGAACCGACCCGTACCAACGTCAACGACTTCCGCGCCATTCTGATCCTTGAGAGCACTAAACATGACGCCTGATAAAAAGGTCAAAATCCTCGCCACGCTCGGCCCGGCCACCGACGGCATCGACGCCATCCGTGAACTGGTGCTGGCCGGGGTCAACATCTTCCGCCTGAACTTCAGCCATGGCGATCATGCCGACCACGCCCAGCGTTTCCAGTGGATTCGTGAAGTCGAGCGCCAGCTCAATTATCCATTGGGCATCCTGATGGACCTGCAAGGCCCGAAACTGCGGGTCGGCAAGTTCGCCGACGGCAAGGTGCAACTGGTGCGCGGCCAGGCCTTGCGCCTGGACCTCGATACCACGCCGGGCGATGAGCGCCGGGTCAACCTGCCCCACCCGGAAATCATCGCCGCGCTGGAACCGGGCATGGACCTGCTGCTGGACGACGGCAAGCTGCGTCTGCGGGTCGTGACCAAGTACGCCGACGCCATCGACACCACCGTGCTCAATGGCGGCGAACTGTCGGACCGCAAAGGCGTGAACGTACCGCAAGCGGTGCTCGACCTGAGCCCGCTGACCGCCAAGGATCGCCGCGACTTGACCTTCGGCCTGGAACTGGGCGTGGACTGGGTGGCGCTGTCGTTCGTACAACGTCCCGATGACATCCGCGAAGCTCGCTCCCTGATCGGCGACAAGGCGTTCCTGATGGCCAAGATCGAGAAGCCCTCGGCCGTCGAACAACTGCGCGAGATCGCCGAATTGAGCGACGCGATCATGGTCGCCCGGGGTGACCTGGGCGTAGAAGTGCCGGCCGAAAGCGTGCCGCAGATCCAGAAGAACATCATCAGCACCTGCCGCCAACTCGGCAAACCGGTGGTGGTGGCGACCCAGATGCTGGAGTCGATGCGCTTCTCACCGGCGCCAACCCGCGCCGAAGTCACCGATGTCGCCAACGCGGTGGCCGAAGGGGCGGACGCGGTGATGCTGTCGGCGGAAACCGCGTCCGGCGAATACCCGCTCGAAGCCGTGCAGATGATGAGCAAGATCATCCGCCAGGTGGAAAACGGTCCGGACTACCAGACTCAACTCGACGTCAGCCGACCGAAAGCCGAGGCGACTGTTTCCGACGCGATCAGCTGCGCCATTCGCCGTATCAGCAACGTGCTGCCGGTGGCAGTGCTGGTGAACTACAGCGAGTCCGGCGCATCGAGCCTGCGTGCGGCGCGGGAGCGGCCGACGGTGCCGATCCTCAACCTGACACCGAACCTGCAGACCGCCCGTCGCCTGAGCGTGGCGTGGGGTGTGCACTCGGTGGTCAACGATCGTCTGCGTCAGGTCGATGAAGTCTGCTCGACGGCACTGGAAATTGCCCAGGCTCAGGGCATGGCGCAGCGTGGCGACACGCTGTTGATCACCGCAGGTGTGCCGTTTGGCCAGCCGGGGTCGACTAACTCTTTGCGCATCGAGACATTGATCTAACGAACGCTTTTTGTGGCGAGGGAGCTTGTCGGATCGCCGCATCGTCCCGCTCGGCTGCGTAGCAGTCGTCTTTCGGCATGACGGGTTCCACAGAGAAACCGCATTCACCGGAGTTGGGGTCGCTTCGCGACCCAGCGGGAGCAAGCTCCCTCGCCACAGAGTTTGTGCAACACATTTGATTTTCCACTGCCCTAGATTTCAAAATGCCTGCCATTCACTTCAACACCCACTGCCCCGACTGGGCCGAAGCATTGCTCAACGGCTTCAGCCAGATCTTTCTCCAGCGCAATCCGCTGTGCGGCCTGCTGTGCGTCCTGGCCATCCTGTTTACTGCGCCCGCCTTGCTTGGCGGCGCCTTGCTCGGTGGTGTCGCCGGGCTGCTCACCGCGCAACGCCGCAACTATGCCAAGGCTGATCGCCAGGCCGGGTTGTTCAGCTACAACGGCGTCCTGCTCGGACTGTTACTGAGCCTGTATTTCCCCTGGTCGGCGATGATGCCGCCACTGATCCTGGCCGCCGGTGGCCTGAGCGCGATGGTCACCCAACAGTGGCTCAAGCGCGTCCGGTTCAGCCAATGCCTGCCGGCCTACACCGCGCCCTTCGTCGGGCTCGGCTGGTTGCTGCTGTGCTTCGCCACGCCCTCGACTGAGCCGCATTTGATCGAAGTCAGCACCCTGAACATGCTTGCCGCGCCACTCAAAGGCATTGGTCAGGTGATGTTCCTCGGTCATCCGCTGGCGGGTGCGATGATTGCCGCCGGTTTGCTGATCGCTGATCGCCGCGCATTCTGCTGGGCATTGTTGGCCTCGGTCGCTGGTATGGGCTGGAGCCTGCTGAACCACGATTTCTATACCGCACTGCTCGGCCTCGGTGGCTATAACGCCGTGCTGGCCGCCCTCGCCTTCAGCTCCCGGCGTCGCCAACCGTGGCTGCCGCTGCTTGGCATCGGCCTGGCGCTGTTGCTGACGCCGGTGTTTGCCGCCATCGGTCTGCCTACGCTGACCGCGCCGTTCATTCTTGCCGGCTGGCTGATTCGCAGCGTTGTTCAAATGCTCGGCA
Organism: Pseudomonas monachiensis; assembly: GCF_047345015.1. NCBI lineage: Bacteria > Pseudomonadati > Pseudomonadota > Gammaproteobacteria > Pseudomonadales > Pseudomonadaceae > Pseudomonas > Pseudomonas monachiensis. The sequence goes on along the minus strand of NZ_CP178857.1, from coordinate 1,647,684 downwards.
AAGCCACGGTCGAAAGCGCGCCTTGCGCTCCCGGGGAGAATCAACCTAGGCTGCGCTGATTTGCGGCCAAGGCGATGTGCATGAACAGCAACGACACGTGGCGTAACCGCCTGTACGTGATTATTTTCCAGACCGACACCGTTGCCGGTCGACGCTTCGACTCCACCTTGCTGCTGATCATCCTCGCCAGCCTGGTGGTGGTGATCCTGGACAGCATCGATGACGTCCACCAGAACTACGCCAGCGTGCTTGCGTACATCGAGTGGGGCTTCACGGTGATCTTCCTCGGCGAGTACATCCTGCGCCTGTACTGCTCGCCCAAGCCCCTGCGCTATGCCTTCAGTTTCTATGGACTGGTGGACCTGCTGGCCATCGTGCCCGGCATCCTCGCGCTGTACTACAGCGATGCCCAGTACCTGCTGATCATCCGGGTGATCCGGATGCTGCGGATCTTCCGCGTGCTCAAGCTCGGCCCGTACCTCAAGCAAGCCCACTACCTGCTTGATGCCCTGCGTGGCAGCAAGCAGAAAATCCTCGTGTTCCTGCTCAGCGTCTGCACACTGGTCATCGTGTTCGGCACCCTGATGTATGTGGTCGAAGGCCCGCAACATGGCTTCACCAGCATTCCCAAGGGCATTTACTGGGCTATCGTGACCTTGACCACCGTCGGTTACGGCGACATCGTGCCCAAGACCGCACTGGGCCAGGTCATTTCATCGATGGTGATGATCACCGGTTACTCGATCATCGCCGTGCCCACCGGGATCTTCACCGCCGAACTGGCCACGGCCATGCGTGGCGGCCAGTTGCATCGCGACTGCCCGGTGTGCGCCAAGGACAGCCATGAACCCGAGGCGTCGTTCTGCTCCCGTTGTGGCAATGCACTGTTCAAAAAACTGGAATAAGCAAAGAGCTTTTTAATCTTTAAAGGACTATATGAGCCCGGCTATAGTCGACACATCGTTGATAACTAATAAATAACCCGTAGGAGCTGCCGTAGGCTGCGATCTTTTGATCTTGAAAATCAAAGCCAAAGGATCGCAGCCTGCGGCAGCTCCTACATCAAAAGGAATTCGCAGTGAAAAAACTCTTTGGCGCCTCGCTTCTCGCCGCTGGCCTGGCCCTGGGCAACATCGCCCAGGCTGCACCGACCCTGCTCAACGTTTCCTACGACGTGATGCGAGATTTCTACAAGGACTACAACACTGCGTTCCAGAAACACTGGCAAGCCGAGCACAACGAAAACATCGTCCTGCAGATGTCCTTCGGCGGCTCCAGCAAACAGGCGCGTTCGGTCATCGACGGTTTGCCGGCCGATGTCATCACCATGAACATGGCCACCGACATCAACGCCCTGGCGGACAACGGCAAACTGGTCCCGGAAAACTGGGTCACACGCCTGCCGAACAACAGCGCACCGTTCACCTCGGCCACCGTGTTCATTGTGCGCAAGGGCAACCCGAAAGCCCTGAAAGACTGGCCCGACCTGCTCAAGGACGGCGTCCAGGTTATCGTCCCGAACCCGAAAACCTCCGGTAACGGTCGCTACACCTACCTCTCGGCCTGGGGCTACGTGCTGAAAAACGGCGGCGACGAGAACAAAGCCAAAGACTTCGTCGGCAAGCTGTTCAAGCAAGCGCCAGTACTCGATACCGGCGGCCGTGCCGCCACCACCACCTTCATGACCAACCAGATCGGCGATGTGCTGGTGACCTTCGAGAACGAAGCGGAAATGATTGCCCGCGAGTTCGGTCGCGATCAGTTCGAAGTCATCTACCCAAGCGTTTCCGCCGAAGCCGAGCCACCGGTGTCGGTGGTCGACAAGACCGTCGACAAGAAAGGCACCCGTGCGGCGGCCGAGGAATACCTGAAGTACCTGTGGTCACCGGAAGGCCAGGAGATTGCCGCGGCGAACTACCTGCGCCCGCGCGACCCGGCCGTGCTGGCCAAGTACACCGACCGCTTCCCGAAAGTGGACTTCCTGTCGGTCGAGAAAACCTTCGGCGACTGGCGCACCGTGCAGAAGACCCACTTCAATGATGGCGGGGTTTTCGACCAGATCTACAGCGGTCAGTGATGACTGGACGCTAACGAAAAAGGCGACCCGTGCGGGTCGCCTTTTTTGTGGCGGTCATTTTCAGCTCAGGTTGCCACGCGCCGGCTACATCGGCGGCGTCACGCCATCCTTGCCCGCCGAAATGGATTGAGCCGTGAGCGTGCCATCAGCGCCCTGAGTCACAAAGGTCACGATCTTCACACCCACCTTCAACAGGCTGCGATCGGCCGGTATCAGGTTGACGATGGGTACGTCTTCGGGCACCAGAATCCTCTGTTGGCCGCCCTTGTAGTTGACGGTCAGCACCCGGCCATTGCTCACCACCAGGTCGCCGACGCTGCCGTTGGTCATGCTGCTGCCCTTGACCAGGTCAAACGGCCGATGACCGTCGCCACTACCGGCCAGCTCCGGAGGGAAGACATGGACCTCCAGGGCCTTGAGGGTGCCATCCTCCTGGGGAACAGCCGCCGAGCCGATGTAGCTGCCAGGCTTGATGTCTTCGATGTTGGCCAGGGTCACGGCGCGGACCTTGGTGTCCTTGGTCAGGTTGATCATCACGTTTTCACCGCTGTTGGCATGGACTTTCAGAATGTCCGCGCTGACGCCGGTGATCTCGCCGCGCACCCCGATGCGCGTGCCCGGAGCATCGTCGGCATCGGCCAGGCCAACGCCGAAGACGCTGATCAAGGTAACGACACACGCGCGACGAATCAGCTGACGAAACTTCACCTTCATGGGACGACCCTCCGGTGGTGAGACAGGAAGAGAGAACATAAGCACGCCATCGAATAAGATGTAAGTGAATGTATCATTCACTTACATCGTTCTGACGCAAGGCTCTTCGACGGGCGACACACGCGTTCGTCAGTCATTGCGCAATGGAATGACTGTTATCACTCCAATCCCACTTCCGCCGTTTCAGTCAGCCTATTAGCCTGCGCGCATTCCTTTCCGTACAGCGAGACCCGTTATGAACCCAGCGACCCAGGTGCCCCACGGCACCGCGACAATGACCCCAGGGATGGTGCTGCTGTTCGCCTTCTGTTGCGGCGCGATTGTCGCCAACATCTACTACGCCCAACCGATCATCGGCCTGATCGCCCCGGACATCGGCCTGAGCAACGCCATGGCCAGCCTGATCGTCTCCCTGACCCAGATCGGCTATGCGCTGGGGCTGTTTTTCCTGGTGCCGCTGGGGGATCTGCTGGAGAACCGCCGGTTGATGATCATCACCACCCTGGTGGCGATTGTCAGCCTGCTGGGGGCGGCGTTTACCGATCAGCCGAACGTGTTCTTGCTGATTTCGCTGTTGGTGGGGTTCAGTTCGGTGTCGGTGCAGATCCTGATTCCGCTGGCCGCACACCTGGCGCCGGAAGAAACCCGTGGCCGTGTGGTAGGCGGGATCATGGGCGGATTGCTGCTCGGCATTCTGCTGGCCCGACCGGTGTCCAGCGTGGTGGCCGACCATTTGGGCTGGCGGGCGATGTTCATGATAGCCGCGGTGTTGATGGCGGCCATCAGCATCGTGCTGGCCGTGACCATTCCCAAGCGTGAACCTGATCACAGCGCGTCCTACGGCCAGTTGCTGGGCTCGTTGTGGACGCTGTTGCGCAAACAACCGGTACTGCGTCAGCGGGCGTTTTACCAGGGCTGCATGTTTGCCACCTTCAGCCTGTTCTGGACCGCCGTGCCACTGGAGCTGGCGCGCAATCACGGTTTGTCGCAAAGCGAGATCGCGATTTTCGCCCTGGTGGGCGCCATCGGCGCCATCGCCGCCCCCATCGCCGGACGCCTGGCCGATGCCGGCCACACCCGCATCGCCTCATTGCTGGCCCTGCTGTTCGCCAGCCTGAGTTTCATGCCGGCGTTTATCCATCCGGCCTACAGCGTCATCGGCCTGGCGGTGACCGGCGTGGTGCTCGACTTCTGCGTCCACAAATCACATAGGTTACACTCCCAGCTTTCCACCGTGACGCTGGTGACATCGCATGCCAATGGCAATCAGTTACATACGCTTCAGTACCGGTAAACAAGCGAAGGGTAATAGTCAGGAACGCCAGAAGGAAGCGGTAAACCGGTGGTTGAAGGCAAACCCTGAATACACACCATCTGACCTGTCGTTTGCTGACCTTGGTAAATCCGGCTACCACGGCGAGCACATCAAGCTTGGCGGCGGGTGGTCGAAACTTCTGATAGCTGTTGAAGCTGGTCACATCCAATCTGGTGACGTTGTACTGGTTGAGGCAATGGACCGTACCGGCAGACTAGAACCATTTGATATGCTCGACATCATTCGACCTGTGTTGAAAGCTGGTGTTGCTATCATTACTTTGGATGATGGCACTAAGTTTGATCAGGAAAGTGTGAAAGGTTCTCACATGTATTTATTAGTTGCCAAGATTCAGGCGACTCATCAATATTCCGACTCACTTAGTGACCGAATTAAAAAAGGTTATGCCACACGAAGAAAGAATGCAATAAATGGTGAAGGCGTAAAGCGACATACTGCTGTATGGTTAACAACAGACGGCAAACTTAAAGATGACATTGCACCTCACATCAAAGAAGTATTTAACCTGTACATCTCTGGCGTTGGTAAACATGCGATTGCCAATCGCCTACGTGAGACGGGCATACCAGAGTTTGCTACCACTGTAGGTTCCACTGTAGGAAAGTGGTTGAACAATAAATCAGCCATTGGTTATTGGAAAAGTGAAAAGCACAACATTGACATTCCAAACGTCTGTGAACCTGTTGTTACACATGAAATATTCAATCAAGCAAAGAAACGAAGAGATGAAGCAAAGACCAGCCCAAAGACATACACATCCAAAAACTTCTTGGTTGGTTTAATCAAGTGCGGTGTTTGTGGGGCGAACTACAGTATCCATCGGAAAGAAGGCAAACCGCACAACATGCGATGCCTTAAACATCACCTACAGCGTGATGCCGGTTGCACCAACAATGAAACAATACCGTATGCTGTGATCAGGTACATCTACAGCTTGACTGCTCAACACTGGCTAGGCAAGGCGTTACAGAAAACTCAACTGTCTATCAATGAGAAACGAAAGTTGGAAGTTGAAGTAGAGATAGCAGAGGTGAAGGCATCTATTGATAAGATTGTAGATGTTATTGATATCGTTCCTGATAATGCCGAACTTGTAGGTAAGCTGAGTTTGCTCAACGATAAGAGAAAGCAACTCAATGATGAGCTTGAGATATTAAGTCGAACTGTAGATGGTGATTCAGACTTTCATGAAGTGTCTTTAGCTGAAAGTAACTTGCTACTCAACGATCCAGTGAAATTGAATTCATTGTTAAAGATGTCTGGGTATGCACTCACTGTACATCCACAGAAGTTGATAACGGCTGCTGAAGAACTTTACCCTTGGTTGTATGTTGGTGTGAAACGATCAGGTAATAACACCGTTGGTTATCGTATACATTACCTAGGTACAGAGACAGTCATATCACCAGATTCACCAGAAACACCTGATTGGGGTTTACCAACTGACAACTTCAATGAAAAGATTCGGTACATGATGCGCAAGGAACACAAACCAATATCAATCGGCAAGCCCGTTGACTGGATTGATCTTGAGTAAGGTTTACATAATTTCAACGATCTAAAATAGTTGAACTAAAGTGTTCAAAACAACCGTTTCAGTATTGCAATTAGTTCTCATTTGTGTTAATATAGCTTTATTGGAGAGAACAGACCAAGCCGGTCTCTTTCCAGTTGTTTTAGCCAGCAACTGCGGCAACCTCTAAATACAAACCTTGTTCTTCCTTTTCGGTTTGTAAGTGGTCTGATCCTCCTACTAACTCTCCTGAACGAAAACCCATATCTTTAACGAGGTATGGGTTTTCGTTTGCTTGTACCAAACAGTATCAAACACTTACTCACCACCCGACGAGGTAGCATCTATATGCGTACAACCCATTGTATCGCCTGCAACAAAGAACTGATTAATCGACGTCCACAAACACTGACATGTGATGCAGCCTGTCGTGCGAGTAAATGGCGTCATTCACGCATTACCAAACTGCCAGTGTCTTTCATGTTAAACATTACCAACTACGCACTGGTTAAGAAAGCGGCAAATGCTGCTGGTGTTTCGATTGATCAGTTTGCACATGACCGAGTTATTCAAACTACGGAGGCTTCACCATGGTAATTAAGCTCAACGTTGAAGCTGTACGACAACTCAACATGATCATGAGTCACGCTGGCTATACCAATCCAGTACACTGCATTCAGACAATGCTAAGTCAGGTTAATAAAAAGATTCAGCTTGCAAAGAAAGCTCCATAACCCCGTCAATCAAAATACTTTCCGCCTACACAGATAAGGATAGAAGTATCGTACATAAGGAATAGAACATTGAATTACATCGTTGTAAACGAACCAACACAAACCATACTGAATGTTATTACCAGTGGTTCACAACCCAAGCCAGATAACGACCACAGCTTCTATGAAGCTTCAATCGTTGTTCTGACACACTTCTATAAACTCAATAAAAAGGCAAGATTGAAAGGTGAAAAGGTAAGTGTCGATGAGCTTATGGATAGTTGTACAACCTTCCACGATCAAGTGAGCAAGGGTAATCCGATACCACCATCACCAGAAGAACGTCCACCAATGATTCTTGATTGGATTAAGGCCAACCCTAACTATGACGTTAATGATCTTTCTGAGATTATTGATAATTGGTACATAAGTGGTCATGGTAAAGATAGACCACGCCCAGCAAAGCCCCTGTAGCGCGTTATACGCCTCGATATCTAAATATCCCGACTACCCTATAGGTTGCCACTCTAACGCGCCTGCAATCCACCTTACAGCAAGTCTGACATATATCTAATCAGTGGTATGTCGACCAACTTCAACACAAACAAACCAAAGGGAATACAACACAATGAACACTCCACTATTGGAGCGGCACTTAGCTGTGCTGCAAATGAAACATTATTTAGCAACCATCGCCATCGGCGACCATGATGAATACCGCCGTGCAACAATCCAACTGGAACAGCTTGTTAATGAATATGGTGTTCAAGCATTGCGTCAAGCGCAGGAAGAACTGCTATGAGTACCAGTCTGGATTACTTCAGTCGTGGAATTACAAGAGCTTTTGCTAAACGACAAGCGGAACAAACAAAGCAGTTAGCAGAACAACAAGAAATACAATCAGTTCAGGAAAAGTTAAAACAACAACTTCTGACAATGGCTAACTTGAAGGCTCAAATTGCTATATTTCAAAATTATGACAATTCAATCACCACTACCAAGAGTACCAAAGCCACCAACACTGACAAGCTCAGTGCTGACGAAGAACGTTACCGCACATCCCTCATCACCAACATGATTCAACTCATTCACAGCAAAAGGAAACCAGTATAATGACCAACATTACAGAAGAACGCATTACAATCACCGGCACAGCGCCTAAGTTTGATGCAGAAGAACTCAAGCAGCTTCAATCAGAACAGCATGCTGTGTATCACTCATCTAAAGAGGGTTACTTACCTGTGTTCGCTGAGTTTCCATATGACCTCATCATGAAAGTTATCGAGTTAACCAACGAGGGTTATACACTCAGCAGCAAGTACCCGATTGTACAGGCCGAACTCAGACACCACTGCTTCATGAAGAAACCAGATCACCTTATCCAAGCTGACCTGGATGTGATTGATGCTCAGATAAAACAGTCCTATATCGCAGGACTGGAATCTGAACATGAACGTTATAAACAACTTCTCACTCAGCAGTTGATCCAGACTGCCGCATTGAAAGAGAAAAGGAAGGAAGAAGCCAAACAGGCCAAACTACTTGCCGACATTCAAGCAGAGGTTGCTGCAACATTCTCACCGCTTGTAATTCCTGAATAACAGCAAGTTGCTCTAATGTCTTACCATGGTGTCTTATCATGGTGTCAGATTACCACGGCAACACCCTCTGTAAGCTCCTACAAGCCTCTCTGAGAGTTTTTATGACTAAGCCAACCCTACCCCGCAGCCCCGACAGCTAACCATGCTGTGCGGGGTTTCTGTTTGCCTGTAGGAATGGTGGGGAGACTGTTTGACTTTTCTAAACGAGAATGATCACCAAATGAGAATTGGTCTTGACAAATCGCGTTTTGACGTGTAGAATAGAGCTTATCCGCCGAGCGTAGCGAGGTGGGTAAGATCAAAAGCTTTATATTAAAGATCAAGAGCTTGTTATATTAGAAGATGTATATTTATCTGTGTACACAGATAGTAGTTATATACAAGAGTAGTAAGAGAGATAGATAAAGAAAGATAAATAATATATAAAGATATTATATTTAAGAATAACTATTCTATCGTATACGATAGGAAGATGTATTTAGAAGTATGTTGTTCTGTCGTAGACGACAGGGAATCCCTATTCAGTGTAACCACTGAAGACAGATCAAGAGCGGATGGGCTATCGCTATTCCATCTTCTGAAAAGCATTCGCTTACGCTCACTGACGATCATCTCTTTGTATGTAGAGTTGACAAACTCTAGAAATCATTTCCTGATTGTACAATCAGTGTCTACCAATCTCCTGTGTGACACACAGAAATACAGTTGGTGAACATTCAGAAGAGAAGAACGAAAGTGAATCAAAACACCACACATTCACTTCACACCGTTGACGGTGAATACAACATTTCATCAATATACCTTCTTGATGGTTCACCATCGTCATTTGATGATGACTGTAACGCTCTACAATTGATTCCGAAAGCCTTTGTACTCAAAGTAACACCAACGCCAAGCTTATCAGCCCTTGATGCTCATTCAGCGTCAGGGGCTTTTCTATGGTCGTAGATATTTCACACTGCAAACCTTCATACAACATTCAGTGGTGAGTCATTGGTGAGATGGTGATTGGTGGTTACAACAGGTGATCAATCAGGTAAGTCAACACGGGTGACAACAGGTGCAATCCTGGGCGCTGGAGTGATGATTTATTGTGGTAACACGCCGGCAGACGTGATTTCTACAGGTATCTGAGCAATTCAGGTTAACCACAATCACCACATTCTCCACAGATTCCCATACACGCAATGTAATACAGATGAAAATCTAGAAGAAAACCAGCGAGAACCCAGCGAGTGATGTTCAACCATCACAAACCGCAAGCTAGATGCCACCACACCTATTGAGTTCCACTACAGGGTGTCAATGTCGTCATAGGGTGATGATCAGCAGGCGTGGACCACGCCAGCAAGTCACGTTGATTCCTCAACAGGCGCGGACCACGACAACCATCACCACATGTCAGTCAGCTTTCTAATTAACAGAATACTATTGTGTAAATTAGCCAAGCCTTGTGGTTGTTGACTTCCTGCTAATTTCAGGTAATTTCCACCTCAAGCAAATATTTTGTTAATTAGCCAAGCCAGTAAATACAAGGGGATCATCATGCAGCTAGTCGAAGCAGTCAAAACCACAGCAGAAGTGGAACAGATAGCTCACAAGCTCACGTTGAACGCTCGTGGTAACACTCTGTACGCCGACATCTGGATGTTCGGCCTGCAAGTGGCACTGCGTATCAGCGACCTACTGACGATCACCTACGATGACGCCTTGCAAGGTCGCGTCATTATCAAGGAAAGCAAAACCGGGAAGGTGCGCAACATTACGTTGAACACGAAGGCTGTACAGATCGTCAAGGAACGTCGTGCTGCATACCCTGACCACACGTACCTGTTTGAAGTGGAAAGCAACAGAGCGAGGGGTAAGGCGGTGTCCCGTGTTGCTGTAGCAGTGGCCTTCAAGAGTGTTGGTGATGAGCTTGGCATTCAGCTTGGTACACACTCCATGCGCAAAACTCGTGGTTGGTTGATGCACAGCAGCGGCGTGAGCATTGAGAAAATCTGCATGGTGTTGAACCATTCGTCACCTGCAATCACCATGGCGTACATCGGTATCACTCAGGCCGAGATTGATTCCACCTACCACGAGTTTGTTATCTGATTTTAGCCAGAGCCTCACAGAGCAACGATAAGCGACAAGGCTGTGCGTAATACTCGCAATGAGTTAAAACAGCCTGTACGGGCTCACGGACACCTTCCTGACCACTCCCGACCACTCCCTGACCACCTAGGATTCTAGGAAAATAGCGACGGAGTGTCTGCCAAAAAAACTAGGTGGTTAAATCCATCAGACCAATATCCAAACCGGGCACTCACCACGTTTATCAAGCGGCCGAACACTGATTACCAACGTTGTTTCAGGGGGTGTGGGCGTCTTGCTATCATGGACGCTCAAAATGATGAGGTGCGGCATGGGTGACACAGATTCGCCAGATTTCAACAAAGCTCGGGGCTATCTGATTGGTTTTTCAGTTGTTGTGCTATTGCTTTGGTATTTCGGGGCCGACCTTTCTTCATTCAAGCTTTTAGGGAATGAGATCAAGCTGAATGAAAATATCAAGAATGTTTGGTTGGTACTCGCGGTTATCAATCTTTACTTATGTTTCAGGTTTTACCATAGAATGCCAGCAGGAAGTTTCAGGTTTGATGTGGCAATGCACGGACTGTACGATAGTTCACTGGTAAGCCTTTCGAAGCTCGTCTATAAGAAGCAAATGAAAAAGCGGGCACTGGAAGATGTGGAAGATGGGGTGGAAGGCACTCCTGAGATCAAGATGGTAAAGTTTGGTGTCGGTGGTAAAATGACTTATTTGAAAAGGATTCCCAAGCAAAGTGAGGTATCAGAAAAAGATACTGTCGCTATAATTAAAGATATGCCGTATTCGCATAGAAACGAAATTCGCTTTTCTTTATATTCAACTAGCTTGGTCAATGGGGCGGAACATTATTCAATTGATAGATTTTACATGATAACTCCGCACCGACTGCTTGCATATGTAGTGAAGGGTTATGTCTTTGTTAAGGGCGCACTTTTGTCGCCATGGTTTGCTGACCATATTGTTCCTTTCATCTTGGGGGTATTTGCCATCTGTGTCGCAATTTTCAAGTGGTGGCAGATTAATCACGTAGTTAATGTTGTGTTTAAAGATTCGTTCAATCAGATGCTTATGTTGCTATGATTTGAAAGTCTCGCATTTTCACTACTCCGCTGAGTTGGTGGCATTTGGTGGTTTTGATTTTCATATATAGCCAGTATCAGTAGAAGCCGATTTACTCAAAGCCCTTCTTGAGAAATTCAACCAGTTTATTAGTCCACTCCTCATAGGTGTTATACTCTACGCTTCCACGCCTTTCCCTTTTCATTGTTATAAGTATGTCTATATTTGCATCGTAGTTTAAAACAGAGTTCTCATCTCCCACGTACAACATTGTGTGCCCATCATTACCAATGTGCGGATAAGCCAGTGTCATCTCGTTGGAGATGGTTACTGAAAACTCAATTCTGACAAATGGATTGTCCAAGACAATGTTGTCACCTTTCATTGTCAATGAAGTCTCTGGTGGGAGGGTTAATCCTTTTGCCACCATGATACTTTTGTTTAGTGAGAACCCTTTGGCGAAATTCCCTATCGTTTCATTTATTTCTTCTTTTGATATAAATGAATCGTTGCCGCGACTATCCTTTGAGTTCCTAAAGCTCGTATGGCGTACACTTTTAAAACTTTTTGTATTCATCCTCCAGTCAGGGTAGCTCTCTAACCAATGTCCGAAAAGACTGTTAATCAAAAAGAACTTAGTGGATGCAGTCAAGGAGTCATCATCTTGGTCCGTCAATGCATCCTGTGGAATTTTAACTTTATTGCCGTCGCTATATTTATTTAACGCCTGCATGCAAGCTAAGCTTAATGCCTCTCGGTTGAATATAATGAAGCTGGCTTTGTTTGGACTAACCGAAAAGACATCGATCACACAATCATTATTTATGACCATATGCATCTTTATCGATTCTTCCCTTTTTTTCTCTTCTAAACTCAAGCAGATATTCAAGTAGAACATAACAAAAGCCGCAGCCAGCGCAGCAAATGAGAACGCTATATCTTTTGAGCTCAAGTTCTTTATTACTATTTCATAACACGCCCATACAACCCCTATAAGAATTGCAAGCAACGGTAACAAAAAGGGTGTTGGTGGCAGAAAAATGCTTTTCATAATACAGACTCCATCTGCATTTCTATTGTTTTGTTCAACTTCCTTTCCTCCGAAAGTCAAACGACAGTGTATGTTTTAACTGCCGATAAAATTCAAATGCCACTTAAAGCAATTCGGAAACAATCAAGCCGTCAATGTCGATGACTTTTTGAGTCGCAGGTAGAGCAAACCCAGAAGCCTTGAAATGATCTAATATGGCTTTTCCCGCCTTGTCGCAATGTTGAAATATTTTGTTTATTACGCTTTCGGATTTGTCGGCTGATGCATAAATGAACTGCGCATATTCAGGGAGGATAAAATCCTTAAAGTAGCTCATTTCCCTTTTGTTCATCAGAGGAAGGTCACCCAATCCATGATCAACGATTACTCCTAAGCGACTTCCTTTCAGCACCGCTGGATTTAATGCTGACAAAGCCAGATGCCAACCGGCAGGTTCAAAAAGACTTTCATTTTGTGTTGTTGCTATCAAATACGTTTTGTGTTGTTTGACCTCAAATGACACACCATTCAAGTCGGCCAACCGTTCTCTGATAATAAAAGAAGAACACACACCAATTGCATAGCCGCGATTTTTCTCTCGAAACTCCGGACTAGAATAGTAATTTGTATCAACTGCCATTAGATAATCGAAGCTGCTGGTTAGTTGTTGCCACATGTTATCAAGATAGAACTCACCAGTTCCGAGCGGAAACTGAGTAATAATTTTGTCCTTACCGCTATCTCTTTCATGTGAAACTTGGTTGTACATTGATGATGGGTCAAGTTCAGGAATACTGTACGCACCTGTTACAGCATCAATGTGTATACTTAAAGACTCGACCAACCCCGGCGTCACACCGTAAACCCATTCGGTCCTCGGCTTTTTCTCCTCACCGTTCTTACCTTTTGCCTTTCCATTTTTTTTGGCCATTGATGCTGTCCTTGGTCGTCTCGCAGGTGTGAAATATCCTCGCACACTCTGATCAGAACATCCGCGACTTTCACATCACCGAAAAGTACATTGTCAGCGTTCACCATCAGCAAGTGGTTGAACACTGATTGCGAGCATCGTTCTCGGGATGAGTGGCAGTGTCATATTACGCACCTGTGCGTGCAGATGAACATGGTCCTCGGCCAGCGCGCGGTCTACGCCCTCGACGGCAAAAGCCGCAGCCGCCTGAATGCGCTGTACATGACCAGCATCTTTATCGGCGGCGCCTTCGGCTCTTCGGTGGCCAGCGCGGTGTACGAACACGGCGGCTGGTTGTGGATCGTGATCGTCGGCAGCGCGTTTCCACTGTTGGCGTTGCTGCGGTTCTTGAGTGTTTCGCAAAAGGGTTCGTTGGTGACAGCGTAAATCGCAAAAAAACGAATGCCATACCGCACACCTGTGTTGCGCCCGTGCCTATCCAGGATCAACGATGATCCGTTATGCCGGGGTCAACCCCGATTACACTCAACGCCTGAAGCGATGCTGGATGCTATTCGCCTTGCTGAAAGGGCAAAGCGAATATCAGCCAAAAGCCAGTTGAGGGGTTTCCCTCAACCATAGAATCTCCCACAGGAGGCTTCCGATAACTTCCGGAGTTTGCACAAGGACCCTCAATGGACCGCCTCGGCTCAATGGAAACCTTCGTCTACGTGGTGGAAACCGGTTCGTTTTCCGCCGCGGCCCGGCGCTTGAATATCGGCCAGCCGGCCGTGTCGAAAAGCATCGCGCAACTCGAATCGCGGTTGGCGGTGCGGCTGTTGCTGCGTTCGACCCGGGGCCTCACGCCCACCGAAGCCGGGCTGGCCTTCTTCGAACGGGCCAAGCGCGCCATCGAAGAAGCCGACGAGGCCGATAATGCCGCACGGGGCTGCGCCGACGGGCTCAGTGGCAACCTGCGCATCTGCGCGCCTGTCACCTTCGGCCGGCTGCACATCGTTCCGCACCTGGGGCCCTTCCTGGAGCAAAACCCGGCGCTGGACATCGACCTGATGCTCGATGATCGCAACGTCAATCTGGTGGAGGAAGGCGTCGATATCGCCCTGCGCATGGGCGTGTTGAACGACTCGGGCCTGACCGCCCGCAAGATCGCCGAATGCCGGCGCATGGTACTGGGCACGCCGGCCTACTTTGAAAAACACGGCGAGCCCACCTGCCCCGCCGACCTGCGCAAGCATCAGGCCATCCTCTACACCCTCGGTGGCAGCGCCAGTTGGCAGTTCAACAAGGCAGGCGAGGAGCAATCGGTGAACATCAGCGGCCGGATCCGCGTCAACGCCGCCGAAGGCCTGCGTGAAGCCGTGCTGGCCCATCAAGGGCTGACGATGGCTTCGCAATGGATGTTCGCACCGGAACTGGCCGACGGCTCGGTCCGGGAAGTGATGAAGGACTGGGCACTGCCGAACCTGGACCTGTGGGCGGTGTTCCCCACTGGGAGAATGGCCAGTGCCAAGGCTCGGGCGTTTGTGGAGTATGTGCAGGGGTTGTTGATGAACGAGGTTTGAAAGCACCTTTTTCGTTTATTGCGATTTTCGATTAATTCGAATAGCCTGCCGACATCGATTATTCAGAATATTGGTAACCGTCATGTCGACCGTCATTCATCCGCCAATCAACTTACCCGCGAAACACGAAATACAGGCCGCAATCGAGGGGCAACGCACCCTGGCGGCCTATCTCGCCACCCGGTTCGAAACTCAGCACATCCAGATATTCGATGAGCAGAACGAAGCGCATAACATCGAACTGCCTACCTCGGCACTCCGTTTGCTGGTCGATATTCTAGCGGAGCTCGCAGCCGGTAACGCAGTGAAAGTAGTCCCGGTTCACGCAGAACTGACTACGCAAGAAGCGGCGGACCTACTCAATGTCTCACGCCCACACCTGATCAAACTGCTCGAATCCGGCGAACTGTCCTACCACAAAACCGGTAAGCACCGACGTGTGCGCTTTGCCGATTTGATGGACTATAAAAACCGGCGCGACACCGCCAGCGAACAGGCAATGATGCTTCTCGCCGAGCAAGCACAGGCGCTAAGGACAGGATACGAGTGAGGCACACTTCATTTACCGCTGTATATGACGCTTGCGTGCTTTACCCCGCTCCCTTGAGAGACTTTCTGATGTGGCTCGCGCTCTCCGGGCTTTTCAGGGCGAAATGGTCAGCGGCAATACACGATGAATGGAAACGCAATCTGCTAAGAAACCGCCCGGATCTCAACGCCGCACAATTGAATCGCACCTGCGAGCTAATGGATCTGGCGATTCCCGACGCCTGCGTCTCGGGGTACGAAGCGTTGATACAAGGATTGACGCTGCCCGACGCGGATGACCGACATGTCCTGGCGGCTGCCATTCGTTGCAACGCCAGCGTCATTGTCACCTTCAACCAGAAAGACTTCCCCCGCACCGCGCTGCAACCTTATGGCATCGAGGCCCAGCACCCCGACGAGTTCGTCGATAACCTTTTCGACCTTGATCCGGCAGCGGTGGTCGCCGCGGCACAACGACAGCGCAAGCAACTGAAGGCCCCACCGATGAACACTGACACTTATCTCGATCTCTTGTTACGTCAAGGCCTGGTTCAGTCGGTCAAGGCATTGAACAGTTTCCGGGCAATGCTCTGAAATCAGCACACCTGATCGCTACCCCCCCCACATTCGCCGGCAATTCACCCCGATGCCCCATCAACCAGGCATCCAGGGTATGCCCGACATGGGGCAGTACCGCCGACTTCGGCTGCAACTCATCAATGCACTGCAAGGTCGGTCAACCAGCGCTGATCCTGGCGGGCCGCATCACAAGCCACGCACTCGCAGCCGTAGACCGGCACTTGCCGGGCATCACCGGTGCCCGGTAACGTCAGGCGCGTGGAGCTTGCTCGTTAATGCAGGCCAGCAAGCGTTCGACCGTAAGCTCCAGCGGACCGGAGTTGTCGAGCAGGTGCACGGCAGAATCTTCCGCCAGCAGTTGCTCGTTGAATCGGGCATTGCGTGCCAGGCGCTGATCGATCTCGCTAACCGATTCACGCCCGCGCTTGAGCAGTCGTTCACGCAGCACCGCCTGGTCCACGCTCAGCAACAACACCAACACATCCGGATAGCGCAGGTGCGTATTCTGCAAATGCCCCCGCGAGCCATTGACCAGTACGTCCTGGCCAGCGGCCAGCCAATCGTCGATTTCCCGTGGGATGCCATAGGACAACCCATTGGCGTGCCAGCTCAGGGCAAACGCGTCCCGGGCTTCCATGTCGGCGAATTGCCGGGCACTGACGCCCAGCGCCGCCTCGCCCACGGCTTCGGCCGAGCGGGTAATGATCCGGCGCACGATACGGCAGCCGCGTTCGGCCAACCGCGTTCGCGCGGCATCCAGCAGGCTGTCCTTGCCCGAACCTGAAGGCCCGATGAGATAGATCAACCTGCCTGCCATCAAAACCCCCTCTTCGCTTGTCACCACACTTGTTGGACCACCGGCAAACCGTCCTGACTGCGTGCCTGCAGCAGTTCGGCCCGCAGGCCCGTCGCAATCTCGCCATGATCGTTCAGCCCGGCGGCCAGCTCTGCGGCGGCCACGTTACCCGAGTGCGACCGGCCGCGCACGATGTTCGGTGCGCCCATCAACATACTCCTGCCGTGAAAGCACAACTTCAACGCCCACAAAAAAGGCGCCCCCGATGGTCGCCTTTTTTTGCATTACTGCCCGAATTTCCGTCCCAGGCCACCCGGTACACCGTGGATGTCAGTATCTTCCCACGGCCCGTTCGGACTGATCGACCTACTCCAGCCGCTATCCCAGCGGTAATAGGTACGCTGGCGATAAAAGGTATTGGGCTGGTCATCCAGCACATACACCCCAAGCTTCGGATCCCAATGGCTATTGCCCCCCGGTGGTGGCGCGAAGCTGGCAGAGGTGCGCGGCAACGGCTTGGAGGGTTTGGCCGGGACGGTCGGTTTGCTCGGTACGGGCGACGTCGATGGCGTGGGGCTCGGCTGCGACGGCGGGAACGGTGTTGGTGCCTGATGTTCCGTTGGTGGCTGGACCGCACAAGCGCTTAACCCCAAAACAGCGCTGAGCAGGGCAATACGAGCAATGGCGGTCATGGTGGCGTTTCCTGTTATTTATCCGGGCTGTCGATGGTCAGTGTTTGCGGCGCGGTGGTGCTGCTGGCCAGGGGTTGGCTGCGACCTATCCATTCGCCGGCGGTCGGTTTGCCGGCACGGGAAATGCGCGCAACCAGTTGGACTTCAGGGAAGTTCGACAGTTTCAATTGCGGCATCATTGCATCGGCATCGCCCAGTTCGACGGTCACCGGCAGGTCGGCCACGGTCATGCGCTTGACCGCCAGCGGGGCCGGAGGACCGGAGATCGCACGGGCGAAGATGAACACGCTGTCGCCGGGCTGGACCTTGGATTTGAGGTCCGCTGCCAGGTCGACGCTGACCTTGAGCAACGCCGCGGTCTTCGCTGCCGGTGCTTGCGCAACCTTGCCGCCACTGGCCACCAGCTTCTCCGTGGCCCGGGCAATCCCGCCTTGCAGCGCTTCGCGGGATTTATCTTCCGGCGGCAACTGCGCCAACAGCCGATTCCAGTAATCGATGGCGTCCTGATAACGCTCGCTTTCGAACGCGGCAATGCCCAGCAGGCCAAGGCTGGTGACTTCTTTCGGGTCGGCCTTGAGCGCTTCGTCGGTCAGGGCCTGGACCTTGTCCGACCACTTCTTGCCATCGGCGAAGTACTGGGCCTGGGCCCATTGACCGAGCAACTCGGGCTGGCGACCGGCCAGGTTGACGGTACGTTCGAACATCTTCGCCGCATCCGCCGGGCGATCCTGAGCCATGTAGGTACGACCGAGGAAGTACATGCCTTCAGCGGAATCCGGCTGAGCGGCGACCGCACGCTCCAGGCGCTG
Source organism: Pseudomonas monachiensis (assembly GCF_047345015.1). NCBI lineage: Bacteria > Pseudomonadati > Pseudomonadota > Gammaproteobacteria > Pseudomonadales > Pseudomonadaceae > Pseudomonas > Pseudomonas monachiensis. The sequence continues at coordinate 1,629,646 of NZ_CP178857.1, read as the reverse complement.
GGTCATCTCTTCCATCGACTGGGGTGCCTGGGAAAATTCGCGGGTCAGCTCGACCTTGTCGCTGGCACCGAAATGCAGATACAGGCCCAGGCCCAGCACCGGCACCAGAATGGCCGCCAGCAAGGGCAAGGGTTTGCCCAGACGCGACACCCGCGGCGCGTCAGCGCCTTCGGTGTCCGCCAGCAATTCACGGGCGGCTTCGGCGCGACCGGCGTCCATTTGCGCCGCATCGAGCACGCCCTCTTCCTGCTGAGTCTGCAACTCAGCCACACGCTCCTGATACAGCGCGACGTTCAGGGCGGTACGATCCTCTTCGCGCTGGGCGCGACGACTGCGCAGCACCGGGATCAACAGAAAACTCAGGGCAACCAGAAGCAGCAGACCTGCAGCGAGCCAGAAATCAATCATTCTTGGTTTTATCCAACAGGTGGTCGAGGCGCGAGCGCTCCTCGGCAGAAAGCGAGCCCGGGGTGCCGGCGCGTTGCACGCGACGACGGCGGACGATCACCGCGATGATCACGACACCGCCCAGCAGCAGGCCGGCGGGGCCGAACCAGAGCAAGGCGGTCTTGGCGTTCAGTGCAGGCTTGTAGCGGACGAAATCACCGTAGCGATCGACCATGAAGTCGATGATCTGCTGGTTGTCCTTGCCCTCGCCGAGCATGCGGAAAATCTCTTTGCGCAGGTCGGCGGCAATCGGTGCGTTGGAATCGGCGATGTCCTGGTTCTGACACTTGGGGCAACGCAGCTCCTTGGTCAGCTCGCGAAAGCGTTCGCGGTCACCTTCCTTGGCGAACTCGTAGGTGTCGATGGCCGCGTGGGCCACACCCGCCAGGCTCAGGCCCAGGACAACGGCAGCGATCCAGCGCTTCATGGCTTGGCCTCGTCGACCAGCGCCTGGTACTTGCCCGCCAGTTTTTCACGCCAGACCTGCTCGTCGATCACGCCGACGAACTTGTCACGGATGATGCCCCTGGCATCGATGAAGAAGGTTTCCGGTGCGCCGTACACGCCGAGGTTCAGGCCCAGCGAGCCTTCGTCGTCACGAATGTCCAGCGCATACGGGTTGTGGAAGTCTTTCAGCCACTTCAAGGCGTCGGCATTGACGTCCTTGTAGTTGATGCCGTAGATCACCACGCCCTGCTGGGCCAGCTTGTTCAACACCGGGTGCTCGACCCGGCAGGAAATACACCAGGTGCCCCAGACGTTGACCAGCGCCGGCTTGCCCAGGATGTCAGCGCGGGTCAGGGTCTTGTCGCCCTGCACCGACGGCAGGGAAAACTCCGGGAACGGCTTGTTGATCATGGCCGAAGGCAGCTCGGCCGGATCCAGGTACAACCCACGGTAAAGGAATACAGCGACCACCAGAAAAATCGCCAGTGGCAACAACATCAACCAACGCTTCATGCAGTGGCTCCCGACATGCCCAGTGCTTCGCGCACGCGGCTTTTGACCTTGACCCGATAACGCCGATCCAGCGCCGCCAGCAACCCGCCGAAGCCGGTCAGCAAACCACCAAACCAGATCCAGCGCACGAACGGCTTGACGTGCACGCGCACGGCCCAGGCACCGTTACCCAGTGGTTCACCGAGGGCGACATAAAGGTCGCGGGTGAAACCGGCGTCGATGCCCGCTTCGGTCATCACCGAGTTCTGTACGGTATAAAGGCGTTTTTCCGGGTGCAGCACGCTGATTTCCTTGCCGCCCTTGATCACCCGCACGGTGCCCTTGTCGGAAGTGAAGTTCGGGCCTTCGAAGTGTTTGGCGCCTTCGAAGACGAACTGATAGCCGCCCAGGTCCATGGATTCGCCCGGCGCCAGGCGCAGGTCGCGCTCGGCACTGTTCTGGCTCGACAGCACGACACCCAGCGCACACACGGCAATACCCAGGTGCGCGACCTGCATGCCCCAGTAGCTGCGGGTCAGGGTCGGCAAACCTTTGATCAGGCCTTTGTGGCGAGTCTTGTCGAAGATGTCACGCACGCCGGCCAGCAACACCCAGGCGGCTAGCATGAAGGTCGCGAGCACGGCCCAGTTGAAATCGCCATAGGCGACGCCGGCCACTACCGCCAGCGCAGCGCTGCCGAGCAGGACCGGGGTGAGCATGCTCACCAGCCATTTCACCGGGGTGTCTTTCCAGCGCACGATCACGCCGACCGCCATCACCACCATCAGCAATGCCATCAACGGAATGAACAGCGCGTTGAAGTACGGCGGGCCGACCGACAGCTTGGCGCCGGTCATGGCGTCCAGAATCAGCGGATACAAGGTGCCGAGCAGGATCATCGACGCGGCCACCACCAGTACCAGGTTGTTGCCCAGCAACAGGGTTTCCCGGGACCAGAGGTTGAAGCCCACCTGGCTCTTGACCACCGGCGCGCGCAGGGCGAACAGCGTCAGCGAACCACCGACCACGAACAGCAGGAAAATCAGGATGAACACCCCGCGCTCCGGATCGGAGGCAAAGGCGTGCACCGATGTCAGCACGCCGGAACGCACGAGGAAGGTACCCAGCAGACTCAAGGAGAATGCGGCGATGGCCAGCAACACGGTCCAGCTCTTGAACACGCCACGTTTTTCCGTGACCGCCAACGAGTGGATCAGCGCGGTGCCCACCAGCCATGGCATGAACGAGGCGTTTTCCACCGGGTCCCAGAACCACCAGCCGCCCCAGCCGAGTTCGTAGTACGCCCACCACGAACCGAGGGTGATGCCGATGCCGAGGAACGCCCAGGCCACGATGGTCCACGGACGCGACCAGCGCGCCCACGCGGCATCCAGGCGACCGCCCATCAGCGCGGCGATGGCGAAGGCGAAGGCCACCGAGAAACCGACGTAGCCCATGTACAGCATCGGCGGGTGAACGATCAGGCCGATGTCTTGCAGCAGCGGGTTGAGGTCGGCGCCGTCAGTGGGCATTTGCGGCAGGATGCGCTTGAACGGGTTCGAGGTCATGATCAGGAACAGCAGGAAACCGGTGCTGATCATGCCCATCACCGCCAGCACGCGGGCCAGCATGACCTGCGGCAACTGCCGGGAAAACACCGACACCGCGAAGGTCCAGCCGCCGAGAATCAAGGCCCACAACAACAGGGAGCCTTCGTGGGCACCCCACACGGCGCTGAATTTGTAGTACCACGGCAAGGCGCTGTTGGAGTTGTTGGCCACATAAGCCACGGAGAAGTCGTCGACCATGAAGGCGTAGGTCAGGCAACCGAAGGCGAACAGCAAGAATGCAAACTGCCCCCAGGCCGCCGGCTGGGCCAGGCTCATCCAGAAGCGGTCACCGCGCCAGGCACCGACCAATGGCACCACGGCCTGAACCAGCGCGAAACACAGCGCCAGGATCATGGCCAGGTGGCCCAACTCGGGAATGAAGATTCCAGCTGTCATCAGTTAGCCCTCTTTCACGGGAGTGGGTGCCGACTGGCCGCTGTCTTTCAGGGCCTTGGTCACTTCTGGCGGCATGTACTTCTCATCGTGCTTGGCCAGCACCTCATCGGCCACCACCACGCCATCGGCATTGAGCTTGCCCAAGGCGACGATGCCCTGCCCTTCGCGGAACAGGTCCGGCAGGATGCCGCGATAAGTGATGGTCACGGATTTGTTGAAGTCGGTGACCACGAACTTCACGTCCAGCGAGTCGCCGGAGCGCTGCAAGGAGCCGGCCTCGACCATGCCGCCGGCACGGATACGCGTGTCCTGCGGGGCTTCGCCGTTGGCGATCTGGGTCGGCGTGTAAAACAGGTTGATGTTCTGCTGCAGGGCACTCAGGGCCAGGCCGACGGCAGCGCCGACCCCGACCAGGATCGCGAGAATGATGATAAGACGCTTTTTGCGCAGCGGATTCACTTGCCGTTCTCCCGGCGCAGACGACGCGCCTCTTGTTGCAGATACCGCTTGCGGGCCAGGATCGGCGCCGCCACGTTGAGGGTCAGTACCGCCAGGCAGATGCCATAGGCTGACCAGACATACAGGCCATGATGACCCATGGCGATGAAGTCGCCGAATGAAGCAAAACTCATCGAGCGACCTCCAGGCTGTTTTCCACTTCGGCTTTGACCCAACTGGCGCGGGCTTCGCGCTTGAGCACTTCAAGACGCATGCGCAGCAGCAGGACCGCGCCGAAGAAACAGTAGAAACCCAACGCCGTCAGCAGCAATGGCAGCCACATCTCGGCGGGCATCGCCGGTTTTTCGGTGAGGGTGAAGGTCGCGCCCTGGTGCAGGGTGTTCCACCACTCCACCGAGTATTTGATGATCGGGATGTTGATCACGCCGACGATCGCCAGCACCGCGCAAGCCTTGGCCGCGCTGTCACGATTGCTGATCGCGTTGCCCAGCGCAATGAGACCGAAGTACAGGAACAGCAGGATAAGCATGGACGTCAGGCGTGCATCCCAGACCCACCACGAGCCCCAGGTCGGCTTGCCCCAGATCGCCCCGGTGACCAGCGCCACGGCGGTCATCCACGCACCGATGGGCGCCGCGCATTGCAGGGCGACGTCGGCCAGTTTCATCTTCCACACGAGGCTGACGATGCCGCACACCGCCAGCATCACATAGATGGACTGGGCGAGCATGGCGGCCGGGACGTGGATATAGATGATGCGGAAGCTGTTGCCCTGCTGGTAGTCCGGCGGCGCAAAAGCCAGGCCCCAGACCACGCCAACACCGATCAGCAGCAACGCCGCGACGCTCAGCCAGGGCAGCAGTTTGCCGCTGATGCCGTAAAACCATTTGGGCGAGCCAAGCTTGTGAAACCACGTCCAGTTCATACTGTTTCCATCACGGTTGCTCTTTACTGTGAAGAGCCAGGGCCTGCCTTCCGTCAAAAGAAGTGATCAAAAAATGACCAGGCCTCGTTATTATTCGCCGACGCTGATCTTCAGGCCAGCAGCTATTGCAAAAGGTGTCAGGGTTATCGCCAGGGCGGTCAGGCTGCCAAGCCACAGGAGATAACCGGTCGCCGGCATTCCCTGCAAGGCAGCCTGCAAGGCGCCACTGCCGAGGATCAACACCGGGATGTACAACGGTAGAATCAGCAGTGCCAGCAGCAGGCCACCGCGTTTCAAGCCCACCGTCAGCGCCGCGCCCACTGCACCGAGCAGGCTCAGTACCGGTGTACCGAGCAGCAACGAAAGCAGCAACACTGGCAGACAGGCGGCAGGCAAACCGAGCATCAGCGCCAGCAAAGGCGCGAGCAAAACCAGTGCCAGGCCGGAAAAAGCCCAGTGTGCCAGCACCTTGGCCAAAACCAGAAGAGCCAGGGGGTGCGGCGAAAGGACCCACTGTTCGAGGGATCCATCCTCGAAATCACTGCGGAAAAGCCCGTCCAGCGAGAGCAAAACCGATAAAAGCGCCGCGACCCAGACCAGTCCCGGAGACAAGGTTTGCAACAATTGAGACTCAGGTCCGACCGCCAGCGGGAACAGCGAAACGACAATGGCGAAGAACACCAGCGGATTGGCCAGTTCCGCCGGACGGCGAAACAGCAGACGGGCCTCACGGGCGACCAGCAGGCCGAAAACACTCATACGGCCCAGCTCCCCAGATCGATGTCGCGATAACCGGCCGGCATCCGGCTCAGCGTGTGGTGGGTGGTCAACACCACCATGCCGCCGCGTTCGCAGTGGCCGGCCAGATGAGATTCAAGCTGTGCCACGCCCTGCTTGTCGAGGGCGGTAAAGGGTTCATCGAGGATCCACAGCGGCGGACTGTCCAGGTAAAGGCGCGCCAGGGCGACGCGTCGCTGCTGACCGGCAGACAGGGTGTGACAAGGCACATCCTCGAAACCACGCAGGCCGACCGCGGCCAGCGCCTGCCAGATCGCCTCGTGGGTCGCCGGATGATGCAAGGCGCACAGCCAGCTCAGGTTCTCTTCCGGCGTCAGCAAATCCTTGATCCCGGCAGCGTGGCCGATCCACAGCAGGTTGCGCGCCAGCTCACCGCGTTGTTCGTTCAGCGGCTGGCCGTTGAGCAGCACCTGACCGGCGGTCGGCTGCATCAGCCCCGAGAGCAGGCGCAACAGGCTGGTCTTGCCACTGCCGTTGGGGCCGCTGATTTGCATCATTTCGCCACTGGCCAGTCTCAAATCGAGATTTTCGAAGAGCAGCCGAAGGTCTCGCTCACAGGCAAGGGCAACGGTTTGCAGGACAGGACTGGTCAAGGGATCACGGGCCTTATACGGTTCAAGTCGGCTCTGGCGCGGCCGTTAAAGAGATGCAGCATAGATGCAATGACGTCTTGTTCTAGAGAGCTGCGTCAAACAATTGCAAAGTTTTCGCCATTTTTGGATACAACGGCGCGGCATTATACATGCCATGCCTTACTCTAAAGAGTGCATTTTCCTCAGGTTGTGACCGCGTATGACAGGCGAAATGAACATCCTCCCGCTACCGCAAACCCTCCCGGCGACTTCGCGCCCGCAGGTGGTCAGCGGTGAGTTGCTCAAGTTGCTGACGCCGGTGGAGGGGCTGATCAGCGTCGGTCAAACCGCCCAGGCCGAAGTGTTGTCGCTCAAGCAGGCGGACCAGACTTTCCAGATGCTGCTCAAGGTCACCCTCGACAGCGGCCGCCAGACCACGGTCCAGACCACCAGTAATCAACCGCTGGCCCAGGGCACCACGCTGGTCGTCAGCCAGCCCTCGGTCGGCAACCTGGCCGTGACGGTACAACAGGCCATTGCCTCCAACGTCACCACCCTCACCCGCCTCGACACCGCGCAACTGCCCGTTGGCACCCTGCTGCAGGGCAAGGTGCTGACCTCGCAAGTGCTGCCCCAGGTGCCCGGCCAGCCCATGGTGTTTCGCTCGATGGTGGGCCTGCTCAACACCGCACTGAACGGCAGCACCCTGAGCATCGACAGCCCCCGGCCCCTGCGCATTGGCACCTTGTTGAGCGCGCAGGTGCAAGACGCCCAGACCGTGAAATTCGTGCCCCTGGGCAACCGACAGGAACAACTGGCGGTGACCCGGCAACTGGTCGACCAGCAAAGCCGCCAGGGATCGCTGGATGGCTTGCTCAAGCGCCTGCAGAACCTTGCGCCCTCGGACCAGACATCCGTTGAATTGCGCAGCGCCGCTGCCCGGTTGCTCGCTGGCCTGCCGGATGTTCAACAGTTGAGCACCCCCAAGGGCCTGGCCCAGGCCCTGGCCAGCAGCGGTGTGTTTCTCGAAAGCAAACTGCTCACCGGGCAAAACCCGACGCTCGCGCCGGACATGAAAGGCGACCTGCTCAAACTGGTTGCGCAGTTGAGTCAGGGCTTGCCGGCCAACACCAGCCTCGGCGCGATCATCGCCGCCAACACCCTGGCCCAGGCCATGCCGAACTTTGTCCGCAATGCTTTGGGCATGCTCGGCCAGGTCAGTGCCAAGCCGTCGCCGACCGGCTTCCCGCTGCCCGAACGCCAGTTGCAAGGCGCCGACGGCGAAAACGACCTCGAACACCTGCTGCGCCTGGCCGCCGCCGCGGTTTCACGCCTGCAAAGCCATCAACTGTCGAGCCTGGAACAAACCGGCGTAACTGCCGACGGACGGCTGATGAGCACCTGGCAACTGGAAATCCCGATGCGCAACATGCAGGACATCGTGCCCTTGCAGGTCAAGTTCCAGCGTGAAGACTCACCCGAAAAAGAACAGCCCAAGGAACGTCGCGAAGAACGCGCCCCCAAACAACAGCTGTGGCGTGTGGAACTGGCCTTCGCCATGGAGCCTTTAGGGCCGCTGCAAATCCAGGCGCAACTGATCAAGGGCAGCCTCTCCAGCCAGCTCTGGGCAGAACGGCCTTACACCGCCAGCCTGATTGAAAGCAACCTGAGCGGGCTGCGTGACCGCTTGCTGTCCGCCGGCCTGAACGTCGGCGACCTCGATTGCCACCTCGGCACACCACCCCAAGGCCCGCAAACCCGCCTCGAACAACGCTGGGTCGACGAAACCGCATGAAAAACCCCAACGCCCCACGCCAGGCCATCGCCCTCAAATACGACGGCACCCACGCCCCCACCCTCACCGCCAAGGGCGACGAAGCGCTGGCGGAAGAAATCCTGCGCATTGCCCGCGACTGCGAAGTGCCAATCTACGAAAACGCAGAGCTGGTGAGGCTGCTGGCGAGGATGGAGTTGGGGGACAGCATTCCGCAGGAACTCTATCTGACGATTGCCGAGATCATTGCGTTTGCGTGGAATTTGAAGGGGAAGTTTCCGGCGGGGCAGGAACCGGATGCGCTGATGGTGGAGAAGGATGTTACCGAACGCGGGGAAGACTACTGAGTTTTCAAGGCCGCCATCGCGAGCAAGCTCGCTCCCACATTTGATCTTCAGTGAACACGTATTTTGTGTACGAGATACAACTACTGTGGGAGCGAGCTTGCTCGCGATAGCAATCTCAAGAAACTGTAAAACTCAGTTCTTGCGCAACTTGCTCATCAACTCCGAGGCGTCACGTGTTCAAACCTGAAAAAACGCAATAGCTTGAAACTGCGACCAACAATCAAACCATTGATGAGCCCTGCCCCCAGCGCCGCCCCCGCGACCGCCGACATTTCATTGGCCAGTTCCGGGTACATGGCCGCCTGGTAACCTTCGTAATAACGCCAGGCAAAAAAGCCCCAATACACAATCAGTACCTTGATCGTACCGGGTAGAACCAGATGTTGCCCCTCGCACTGCACATTGTTGTACGAGAAAAAACGCAGTGCCAGCAACCACCCCGCAAGCAATCCCAATGTATAGACTGAAAGCTGGATTGCAATTTCCTGGGAGGGATTGAGCGATGCGAGGGACAACGCCACGAATATCACGGGCGATATCTGCAATGACCTTTTCGATACGTGGCTCCTGAAACAGGCGCTGACACCGTAGTAGCTCAGAATAAAAAACACCGCATAAACCCACAGCGGTGTACCACGCAAAATGTCGATCATAAGCCTTCCTGGCACTGTGTATGTTTGAGCAGATCAAACTACTGATCGCTGTTTGCGATCACAAGACGGTGGGATCTGAGAATGTTATAGGCAGGAGACTACGACAGCGTAATCCCTGTCTGAAGATAGAGAGGAATGAGTCGGATCGCGGGGAAGATTGCTGCGCATTCTAAGACGCCTTCGCGAGCAAGCCCGCTCCCACATTTGGTCTTCTGTGAACACAAATTTTGTGTACGACATTGATCCAGTGTGGGAGCGGGCTTGCTCCGGGCGGCGTTCCGACGAAAGCGATTTCAGCCTGATCGCAACACTCAGTTCTTGTGCAGCTTGCTCATCAACTCCGCTTCAGCCTGGGTCAAGCCGCAGGACTGGGTCAGTTCGTTGACGCTGGCGCCCATCCCGACCAGTCGCGCCGCCTGGGCAAACGACAGGCTTGTGGGGTCGCGTTGTTCCAGCTGAGCGAGTTTGTCCGGCAATGGCGCCACGATCGCCCGCAGTTCATGCAGGTCTTCGCCCATGCGCACGTTGCCGTTCTGGTAGTCGTCGACGCGCTTGACCAGGTCCTTGATGCGCTGATCGCGCAGCGCATCAACCTTGGCCTGTTGCGCGACGATCTGCTTCTGACCGCGAATGTACGCCAGGAACATTGCCAGCGTGCCTGCCCAGAACAGGAACAGGACAATGACCGCCACCTCGAGAATCAATCAGATACTCTCCAGTTCCGACCATTCTTCTTCGCTCATCATCTTGTCGAGCTCGACCAGGATGAGCAATTCGTTGTTCTTGTTGCACACGCCTTGAATGAACTTGGCGGACTCTTCGTTACCCACGTTCGGCGCGGTTTCGATTTCCGACTGACGCAGGTAAACCACTTCGGCCACGCTGTCGACCATGATCCCGACCACCTGCTTGTCGGCTTCGATGATGACGATACGGGTGTTGTCGCTGATCTCGGCATTCATCAGGCCGAAGCGCTGGCGGGTGTCGATCACGGTGACGACGTTGCCGCGCAGGTTGATGATGCCCAGCACGTAGCTCGGGGCACCCGGGACCGGGGCGATTTCGGTGTAGCGCAGGACTTCCTGGACACGCATCACGTTGATGCCGTAGGTCTCGTTGTCCAGCTTGAAGGTGACCCATTGCAGGATCGGATCTTCGGAACCCTTTGCCGCCGTTGCCTTGTCATTCATACCCTGCCCCCTCAAGAAACCGCCCTGGCGGTGTGTGTTCTGTGCAACATCATCAGAGTGACGTCGCCTGTTTTGTTTATTTGACTGATGTCGGTTTGTGGCCCGGCTTGCTGCCGGACATGTGCCTGGCGCCGCCACTTGCGATCAACTCGGCCAACGAGGCGACATCGAGCAAGGCGCACATGTGTTCAATCACCGTGCCAGCGAGCCATGGCCGCTGACCTCGGTGACTTCTCCATTTGATTTCATTCGGGTTCAGGCGCAACGAACGGCTGACCTGATGCACCGCCAGCCCCCACTCGTAGCCTTGCACCGAAATCACGTATTGCAGGCCCTGCTTGAAATCGTCGCGATAACGGTCGGGCATGACCCAACGCGCGGTATCGAGCACCTTGAGGTTGCCGGCCTGGCTCGGCAGGATGCCCAGGAACCACTCCGGCTGACCGAACAACGGCGTCAACTCGTGGCCGGCCAGGGAGTAAATCGACCCCAGGCACACCAGCGGCACCGCCAGGGTCAAGCCGGCAACATCGAATAACAGGCATTCGAAGGGTTCGGCAGCCCAGGACGGCCGACCATCGGTTTCCACCGGTGGCGGCGTATTGCTCGGCGGCAGGTGCACTTCAACGACTGGCGGCACCAGCGCCTGAGGCTCCTCAATGACGGGAACCACCAGGGTTTGCAACAGTGGCGCAAGGGTCGAAACCGGTGCCAGAACGGGTTCCGGGGCTTCGGCCACGGCTACGGGAGTCTTTGCCAAAGGCGCAACAACCGGCGCGGCAGCCACTGCGGACTTCTGTGCATCCCGGACCTGCTCCTCGAGCACCGCAGCCTGGAACTCGTCCAGCACGGCTTGCTCTTCGATGACTTTCACCGCTTCGACAACTTCGGCCAGCGCCTCAATCTCAGGCGCCATGTCCTCGGTCGCGTCTTGCAGCAGGCTGTCCAGGTACGACTGCAACGCCAGTTGCGGGCGCGATGTGAGCTTCAATGGCCGATTCATCGGCATCCCCCTGTAGGAGCTGCCGCAGGCTGCGATCTTTTAGCGATATCAAGGGCTCCGCCAAGCAAGATCAAAAGATCGCAGCCTGCGGCAGCTCCTACGGGAATTGGGCTCATGTCACGCCACCTGCGCGACAAGTTGCGCCGCCAGCAAATGCTTGAGCAACGCGCGGTAAGCGAGAACGCCACGGCTCTTGCCGTCGAACTGCGAAGGCGTCAGACCGGCGCGGCTGGCATCGCGCAGGCGCGTGTCCACCGGGATGTAGCCTTGCCAGATTTCCTCGGGGAATTTGTCGCGCAGCACGCGCAAGGTTCCGAGGGACGCCTGGGTGCGTCGGTCAAACAGGGTCGGCACGATGGTGAAGGGCAACGCCTGTTTGCGCGAACGGTTGATCATCGCCAGGGTGTTGACCATGCGCTCCAGGCCCTTGACCGCCAGGTGTTCGGTCTGCACCGGGATCACCAGCTGCTGGCTCGCCGCCAAGGCATTGACCATCAGCACGCCAAGCAAGGGCGGGCTGTCGATCACGGCGTAATCGAAGTCCTGCCACAATTGCGCCAGGCTCTTGGCAATCACCAGGCCCAAACCGCTCTGCCCCGGCGACTGGCGCTCAAGGGTGGCCAGCGCGGTGCTGGAGGGCAACAGGGAGATGCGTTCGTCACTGGTCGACAGCAGCAGTTGACCCGGCAGGCCTTGGGGCACGTTGCCCTTGTGCAGGAACAGGTCGTAGCTGCTGTGCTCCAGGGCGTCGGGATCGTAGCCGAAGTAGCTGGTCATCGAGCCGTGGGGGTCGAGATCGACCACGACCACGCGCTTGCCCGCCTCCGCCAGTAAACCGGCTAAAGCGATGGAGGAAGTGGTTTTACCGACACCACCCTTTTGATTGGCGACTGCCCAGACTCTCATTCGGATTGTTCCTCCCGGCCGAACGGATCGACCGAGAAATAGCTCAACGTGTTAATGCGGGTGACGGAGAATTGACGGCGTTCTCTCGTACCGGCGACTTGACCGGGGTCGGTGCAGTTTGTGTGCCAGCACGCTTCAATGCGGCATCCGGTTGCGCATGGGCGGTTCCGGTGCCGGTCAGGCTGCGGCGAACATCGAGGTTGCGCGATACCACCAGCACCACGCGACGATTGCGGGCGCGGCCTTCAGCGGTGGCGTTGTTGGCCACCGGCTGAAACTCGCCGTAACCCACCGAAGCCAGGCGACCGGGGTTCACTCCCTGCATCGCCAGCATGCGCACGATGCTCGCCGAGCGGGCCGAGGACAGCTCCCAGTTGGTCGGGTACTGCGCGGTGCGGATCGGTTGATCGTCGGTGAAACCTTCGACATGGATCGGGTTGTCGAACGGTTTCAGGATCGCCGCGACCTTGTCGATGATGTTGAACGCGATGTCGCTGGGCATGGCGTCGCCGCTGCCGAACAACAGGCTGGAATTGAGTTCGATCTCGACCCACAACTCGTTGCCGCGCACGGTCATCTGGTTGGAGCTGATCAGGTCACCGAACGCCGCACTGATGTCGTCGGCAATGCTCTTGAGCGGATCGCTGGCGCCGGAGACGCCGGCATCGACCTGGTCACTGTCCTTGACCAGCGGCTTGGCCGGGGTCACGGTCTTCGGCCGCTCGTCACCGATCGGGATGGGCTTGAGCGAACGATCGGAATCGGTAAAGACCCCGATCAGCGCCTCGGAAATGACCTTGTACTTGCCTTCATTGATCGACGAGATCGAGTACATCACCACGAAAAAGGCGAACAGCAAGGTGATGAAATCCGCATAGGACACCAGCCAGCGCTCGTGGTTAACGTGTTCTTCCTGATGCCGACGACGGGCCATGAGTTTATTCCCTTAATCCATGAAGCCCTGAAGCTTCAACTCAATGGAGCGTGGGTTTTCACCTTCGGCGATCGACAGGAGCCCTTCCAGCAGCATTTCGCGATAACGCGACTGGCGCAGCGCAATGGATTTGAGTTTGGCGGCGATCGGCAGCAGCACCAGGTTGGCACTGGCCACGCCGTAGATGGTGGCGACGAACGCCACGGCAATACCGCTGCCCAGTTGCGATGGATCAGCGAGGTTGCCCATGACATGAATCAGGCCCATCACCGCACCGATGATGCCGATGGTCGGCGCGTAACCGCCCATGCTTTCGAAGACTTTGGCCGCTTCGATGTCGCGGCTTTCCTGGGTGTAGAAATCCACTTCCAGAATGCTGCGGATCGCTTCCGGCTCGGCGCCGTCAACCAGCAGTTGCAGACCTTTGCGTGCGTAGTTGTCGGGCTCGGCGTCAGCGATGCCTTCGAGGCCCAGCAGGCCTTCCTTGCGGGCGGTCAGGCTCCAGTTCACCACGCGGTCGATGCCACCGGCCAGGTCGACACGGGGCGGGAACAGGATCCAGGTGAGGATCTGCATGGCGCGCTTGAAGGCGCTCATCGGCGATTGCAGCAGCGCGGCGCCAATGGTGCCGCCGAGCACGATCAGCGCTGCCGGACCGTTGGCCAGGGCGCCGAGGTGACCGCCTTCAAGGTAGTTGCCGCCGATGATGGCGACAAAGGCCATGATGATGCCAATCAGGCTTAGAACATCCATCAGATACAGGCCTCGACCAGGTGCTTGCCAATGTCGTCGAGGCTGTACACCGCGTCGGCGAGTTCAGCTTTGACGATGGCCATCGGCATGCCGTAGATCACGCAACTGGCTTCGTCCTGCGCCCAGATCGAACTGCCGCCCTGCTTGAGCAGGCGCGCGCCTTCGCGGCCGTCGGCGCCCATGCCGGTCAGGACCACCGCCAGAACTTTGTCACCGTAGGTCCTGGCTGCCGAACCGAAGGTGATGTCCACGCACGGCTTGTAGTTGAGACGTTCGTCACCCGGGAGGATTTTCACCGCGCCACGGCCGTCGATCATCATCTGCTTGCCACCCGGCGCCAGTAGCGCCAGGCCCGGACGCAGGATATCGCCATCCTCGGCTTCCTTGACGCTGATGCGGCAGAGCTTGTCCAGGCGCTCGGCGAAGGCCTTGGTGAAGGCGGCCGGCATGTGTTGGACCAGCACGATCGGGGCCGGGAAGTTGGCCGGCAATTGGGTCAAGACCCGCTGCAGCGCGACCGGGCCGCCAGTGGACGTACCGATGGCCACCAGTTTGTAGGCTTTGCGTTTCGGCGCGGGCGACGACGCCGTGGCCCCATGGGTCCGCGCAGGGATCGGTGCTGGCGCCGGACGCACGGGCGCGCTGCTGCCGTAACTGCCGATACTGGAAGACGCGGGTGTTGGAGCGGGTGCGGCCACAGGCGCCGGAGCGCTGTAAGTGCTGACGCGACGATTGCTGCGCGAGATGCTCAGGATCTTTTCGCACAGCAGTTGCTTGACCTTCTCGGGGTTGCGCGAGATGTCTTCGAAATTCTTCGGCAGGAAGTCCACCGCGCCGGCATCCAGCGCATCGAGGGTGACCCGGGCGCCTTCGTGGGTCAGCGATGAGAACATCAGGACCGGGGTCGGGCAGCGTTGCATGATGTGCCGCACGGCAGTGATGCCGTCCATCATCGGCATCTCGTAGTCCATGGTGATCACGTCGGGCTTGAGGGCCAGCGCCTGATCAATCGCCTCTTTGCCGTTGGTCGCCGTGCCGACGACCTGGATATTGGAATCCGCTGAAAGAATTTCCGAGACGCGGCGGCGGAAAAACCCCGAATCGTCCACCACCAGGACTTTGACTGCCATAAACACTCCATTAGATGGAGCGAGGCCAGGCGCCCCCGCTCCACCAGAATCAAATACGCCGTGTGGCGTAACGCTTGAGCATGCTCGGAACATCGAGAATCAGCGCGATGCGGCCGTCACCGGTAATGGTGGCGCCGGACATGCCCGGAGTTCCCTGGAGCATTTTGCCCAATGGCTTGATGACCACTTCTTCCTGGCCCACCAGTTGATCGACGACAAAGCCGATCCGCTGCGTGCCCACCGAAAGGATCACCACATGGCCCTCGCGCTGCTCTTCGTGAGCGGCGGAGCTGACCAGCCAGCGTTTGAGATAGAACAATGGCAGCGCCTTGTCCCGCACGATCACCACTTCCTGGCCGTCCACGACGTTGGTGGTCGACAGGTCGAGGTGGAAGATCTCGTTGACGTTCACCAGCGGGAACGCGAACGCCTGGTTGCCGAGCATCACCATCAGCGTCGGCATGATCGCCAGGGTCAGCGGCACCTTGATGACGATCTTCGAACCCTGGCCCTTGGCCGAGTAGATGTTGATCGAGCCGTTGAGCTGGGAAATCTTGGTTTTCACCACGTCCATGCCCACGCCGCGACCCGACACGTCGGAGATCTCGGTCTTGGTCGAGAAACCCGGGGCGAAGATCAGGTTGTAGCATTCGGTGTCGCTCAGGCGATCGGCGGCATCCTTGTCCATCACACCGCGTTTAACCGCGATGGAGCGCAGGACATTCGGGTCCATGCCTTTGCCGTCATCGGAGATCGACAGCAGGATGTGATCGCCCTCCTGCTCGGCCGCCAGGATGACCTTGCCGCCACGGGCCTTGCCCGAGGCTTCGCGCTCTTCCGGAGATTCGATGCCGTGGTCGACCGCGTTGCGCACCAAGTGGACCAACGGATCGGCCAGGGCCTCGACGAGGTTCTTGTCGAGGTCGGTTTCTTCACCGACCAGTTCCAGGTTGATCTCTTTCTTGAGCTGGCGAGCCAGGTCGCGGACCAGGCGCGGGAAGCGTCCGAAGACTTTCTTGATCGGTTGCATCCGGGTCTTCATGACCGCGGTTTGCAGGTCGGCGGTGACCACGTCGAGGTTCGACACGGCCTTGGACATGGCTTCGTCGCCGCTGTTGAGACCCAGGCGGACCAGGCGGTTACGCACCAGCACCAACTCGCCGACCATGTTCATGATCTCGTCGAGACGCGCGGTATCGACACGCACGGTGGTCTCGGCTTCGCTCGCCGGTTTTTCCGCAGCAGGCGCGGCCGGGGCGCGGGCAGCAGCCGGTGCGGCGGCGGCCACAGGGGCCGGTGTTTCGGCTTTTGGCTCAGGAGCCTTCGCCACGGGTTTCGGCGCGGCTGCCTTGGCGGCAGGTGCCACAACCGAGGCGTTGGCGCCGGTTGCCGTTCCAGCCGTTGCGCCCACTTCAGTGAACTTGCCTTTGCCGTGCAATTCGTCGAGCAGCGCTTCGAACTCGTGATCGGAAATCAGATCGCTGCCGGCCGCCACCGCGCTTGGTGCCGCAGGTGCAGGCACCGAAGCAATGGCCGACTCCAAAGCCTCGACAGCAAAGTTACCCTTGCCGTGCAGTTGGTCGAGCAGTGCTTCGAATTCGTCGTCAGTAATATCGGAACTGTCGCCAGCCGCTTTCGGCACTTCTGGCGCAGCGGTCGCCGGGACAACCGCGTCAACGGCGAACTGGCCTTTACCGTGCAGTTGATCGAGCAACGACTCGAACTCGGCATCGGTGATTTCGTCGCTGCCAGCGGCATTGCCGGCGGGCGCTGGAGCAACCGTCGGGGCCTCGGCCTGGGCCTTGACGGCGTTCAGCGAGTCCAGCAGTTGTTCGAATTCGGTGTCGGTGATGTCGTCGGAACCGGATTCGGCCACCGGTTCTTCAATCACCTCGGCGACGGGCGCAGGCGCCACTTCGTCAGCCGATTGCGGCTCGGCCAACCGGGCCAGCGCCGCGAGCAGTTGCGGTGTCGCGGCCGTGATCGGGCTGCGTTCGCGGACCTCGCTGAACATGCTGTTCACCGCGTCCAGGGCTTCGAGAACCACGTCCATCAGTTCCGAGTCGACGCGACGCTCACCCTTGCGCAGGATGTCGAACACGTTCTCGGCGATGTGGCAGCACTCCACCAGCTCGTTGAGCTGGAGGAAGCCGGCGCCCCCTTTTACAGTGTGAAAACCGCGAAAAATTGCATTGAGCAGATCCGCATCATCCGGACGGCTTTCCAGCTCGACCAGTTGCTCGGACAGTTGCTCTAGAATCTCGCCGGCCTCAACCAGGAAATCCTGAAGGATCTCTTCATCGGCGCCGAAGCTCATTAAGGGGGTGCTCCTACAGGTCTAAAAACCCAAAAAACCTAAAATTCTAAAACTCTAAAATCCCAGGCTGGATAACAAATCGTCCACATCGTCCTGACCGGACACAACGTCTTCTCTTTTATCGGCATGAATCTGCGGACCTTCACCCTGAGAGAGATGTTTTTGTGGATCTTTTTCAGCAAGCATCGCTTCACGGTCATGTTCGATGCCCGCAAAGCGGTCCACCTGGCTGGCCATCAGCACGAGCTTGAGCAGGTTGCTTTCGACTTCGGTGACCAACTGGGTCACACGCTTGATCACCTGGCCTGTGAGGTCCTGGTAATCCTGGGCGAGCAGGATGTCGTTGAGGTTGCCCGACACCGCGCGATTGTCCGTGCCGCTGCGCGTCAGGAAGCCGTCGACCCGCCGGGCCAGTTCACGAAACTCTTCGGCGCCGACTTCGCGGCGCATGAAGCGCCCCCAGTCCGCGCTCAACACCTTGGCTTCATCGGCCAGGCCATTGACCAGCGGCGTGGCATTTTCCACCAGATCCATGGTGCGGTTGGCCGCCGCCTCGGTCAGCTTGACCACATACCCCAGGCGCTCGGTGGCGTCGGTGATCTGCGACACTTCTTCGGCTTGCGGCATGTGCGGGTCAATCTGGAAATTGACGATCGCGCTATGCAGCTCGCGAGTGAGCTTGCCCACTTCCTGATACAGGCCGCGGTCACGGGTCTGGTTGAGCTCATGGATCAATTGCACCGCGTCGCCGAACTTGCCTTTCTCAAGGCTCTCGACCAATTCGACGGCGTGTTTTTTCAGGGTCGATTCAAAATCGCCCAATGAAGTTTCGTTATTGCCCATAGCTCCCCCGTGGCGCACTCATCAACCGATGCGTTCGAAAATCTTCTCGATTTTTTCTTTCAACGCCTGGGCCGTGAAGGGCTTGACCACATAGCCGTTAACGCCGGCCTGGGCCGCTTCGATGATCTGCTCGCGCTTGGCTTCAGCGGTCACCATCAGCACCGGCAGGTGCTTGAGCTTTTCATCGGCACGCACGTGGCGCAGCAGATCGATACCGGTCATGCCAGGCATGTTCCAGTCCGTTACCAGAAAGTCGATGCTTCCGCTGTTGAGCACCGGAATGGCGGTAGTGCCATCGTCGGCCTCGACGGTGTTGGTGAACCCAAGGTCACGCAGCAGGTTCTTGATGATCCGCCGCATCGTTGAGAAGTCATCAACGATGAGGATTTTCATGTTCTTGTCCAATTCGACCTCCAAGCAGTCTTAAACGCGCCCAGCACCTGGACGCGCCATTTCAATCAATCCGGCAAAGCACTCAATGACTGTCTGGAGCACAACAGATCGCGACCGGCGCAGTTCAACACCACACCAGCCTCGTTCGCAGTGTCCCCACACTGCCTTCAGCGCGCTCGCCACTCCCCCAAACGCCCCCGCAAACGGGCCGCGCACTGGCTGTGTAACTGGCTGACCCGCGATTCGCTGACCCCCAGGACCTCACCGATTTCCTTGAGGTTCAACTCTTCGTCGTAGTACAGCGCCAACACCAGTCGCTCACGCTCCGGCAAATTGGCAATCGCATCCGCCAGCGCCGCCTGGAAGCGTTCATCCTCCAGGTCGCGTGACGGCTCGAGATGAGCACTCGCGCCATCCTCGTGCAGCCCTTCGTGTTCGCCGTCCTGCAACAGATCGTCGAAACTGAACAGCCGGCTGCCCAGGGTGTCGTTCAAAATCCCGTAGTAATCGTCGAGACTCAATTGGAGTTCGGCCGCAACTTCGTGATCTTTAGCGTCACGGCCGGTTTTCGCTTCAATCGAGCGAATGGCATCGCTGACCATGCGCGTATTGCGGTGAACCGAACGTGGCGCCCAGTCCCCCTTGCGCACTTCATCGAGCATGGCGCCGCGGATTCGAATGCCCGCGTACGTCTCGAAACTGGCGCCTTTGCTGGCGTCATATTTGGTCGACACTTCAAGCAGGCCGATCATCCCGGCCTGGATCAGGTCTTCGACCTGGACACTGGCCGGCAAACGCGCCAGCAAGTGGTAGGCAATGCGTTTAACCAGCGGCGCGTAACGCTCGATCAGCTCGTACTGCGCATCGCGTGCCGACTTCTTGTAGAGGTTGTAGCCGCTGGCTGTCATAGAACAGGTCCTGCTGTCTGCTGCACGAGCCGCTCGACGAAAAACTCCAAGTGTCCGCGCGGGTTGGCCGGCAGCGGCCAGGTATCGACCTTCTGCGCGATGGCCTTGAACGCCAGCGAGCACTTGGAACGCGGGAAGGCCTCGTAGACGGCGCGCTGCTTCTGCACGGCCTTGCGCACGCTTTCGTCGTAAGGCACCGCACCAACGTATTGTAGGGCGACGTCGAGGAAGCGATCCGTGACCTTGGTCAACTTGGCGAACAGGTTGCGTCCTTCCTGCGGGCTCTGGGCCATGTTGGCCAGGACGCGGAAGCGGTTCATGCCGTAGTCGCGGTTCAGCAACTTGATCAAGGCGTAGGCATCGGTGATCGAGGTCGGCTCGTCGCACACCACCAGCAGCACTTCCTGGGCTGCGCGGACGAAACTGACTACCGAGTCACCAATGCCCGCAGCGGTGTCGATCACCAGTACGTCGAGGTTGTCGCCAATATCACTGAAGGCCTGGATCAGGCCGGCGTGTTGCGCGGGGCTCAGATGCACCATGCTCTGAGTGCCGGATGCGGCCGGAACGATACGGATGCCGCCGGGTCCCTGCAGCAATACATCGCGCAGTTCGCAGCGGCCTTCGATCACGTCGGCCAGGGTACGTTTGGGTGTCAGGCCCAGCAGAACGTCGACGTTCGCCAGTCCAAGGTCGGCGTCCAACAGCATGACGCGCCGGCCAAGCTCGGCCAAAGCCAGGGACAAGTTCACTGACACATTAGTTTTCCCGACGCCACCTTTGCCGCCGGTCACCGCGATCACCTGTACGGGATGCATGCTGCCCATGTTATTTCTTTACCTTGTCTTGCATAGACGGAGGCCACATTACTGGCTGCGCGTTCACAAACGGAACAATGCATGGCAGACCATCGATGTAGGTACAAAAACTGTTCATTTTTACCTCAGCCAACCTGCTTGGTCGGACTGTGGTAGATGTCAGCGAACATGTCAGCCATGGCTTCTTCGCTGGGTTCTTCCTGCATTTGTACGCTCACGGCGCGGCTGACCAACTGGTGACGACGCGGCAGATGCAAATCATCCGGGATCCGCGGGCCATCGGTCAGGTAAGCCACCGGCAGTTCATGACTGATGGCAAGGCTCAACACCTCGCCCAGACTTGCCGTTTCATCCAGTTTAGTCAGGATGCAGCCTGCGAGCCCACAACGCTTGTAACTGTGATAAGCGGCCGTTAGAACCTGTTTCTGGCTGGTGGTTGCCAGGACCAGATAATTTTTCGAGCGGATGCCGCGACCGGCCAGGCTTTCGAGCTGCATGCGCAGGGCCGGATCGCTGGCCTGAAGGCCCGCGGTATCGATCAGCACCACGCGCTTGCGCAGCAATGGCTCCAGCGCCTGCACCAGGGACTGGCCCGGATCGACGTGGGTCACCGACACATTGAGAATGCGCCCCAGGGTCTTGAGCTGCTCCTGGGCACCGATGCGGAAGCTGTCCATGCTCACCAGCGCAATGTTCTGCGCGCCGTACTTGAGCACGTAGCGGGCAGCCAGCTTGGCCAGGGTGGTGGTCTTGCCCATGCCGGCAGGGCCGACCATGGCAATCACACCGCCCTCTTCCAGCGGCTCGACTTCCGGGGTAACGATCATGCGCGCCAGGTGCGCGAGCAACATGCGCCAGGCCTGACGGGGTTCTTCGATTTCGGTGATCATCGCCAAAAGGTCACGTGACAGCGGGCCGGACAGGCCGATGCGTTGCAGGCGACGCCAGAGGTTGGCCTGGTCCGGACGGCTGCCTTGCAGCTGATTCCAGGCCAGGGAGCCGAGTTGCACTTCCATGAGTTCGCGCAGGCTGTTGAGCTCGAAACGCATCGAGTCGAACGCCCGCGGGTCCACGCCAGCGGACGCTGGCGCAACGGCCGGTACAGGACGACGGGGTTCGGCGTAGGTCGGTTCGATCAGCGGCTCGGCGGCGGTCAACGGCAAGCCGGCGAACAACTGGCGATTGGTTGCATTGTCGCTCTCGCCATCGCCACGCAGACTCAATTCGGCCTGGGCGGTGACGATCCGCGACTGAGTCTTGCGCAGCTCGTCTTCGAGTTCCATGTTCGGAACCCGCGGCGCCAGCGCCGACAGCTTGTAATCCAGCGCAGCCGTCAGCTCGACACCCCCGGCGATCCGGCGGTTGCCAATAATGGCCGCATCAGCGCCCAGCTCATCGCGAACCAGCTTCATGGCCTGACGCATATCGGCGGCGAAAAAACGCTTAACTTGCATAAACCACTACCTCAGCCGTTGGGCCCTACTGTCGCAACGATGGTCACTTGCTTGTTGTCAGGGATTTCCTGGTAAGCCAACACATGCAAACCCGGGACTGCGAGCCGGCCAAATCGCGAGAGCATCGCGCGAACCGGACCGGCCACCAGCAGAATCACCGGCTGACCTTGCATCTCCTGACGCTGCGCCGCGTCAATCAACGAACGTTGCAGCTTCTCAGCCATGCTTGGCTCCAGCAGAACGCCCTCTTCCGAGCCTTGTCCTGCCTTCTGCAGACTATTGAGCAATATTTGTTCCAACCTGGGCTCCAGCGTGATGACTGGCAGCTCCGACTCAGTGCCTACAATGCTTTGGACGATTGCGCGGGATACGCCAACCCGCACGGCAGCCACCAGCGCGGCGGTATCTTGACTCTTGGCGGCATTGTTGGCGATCGCCTCGGCAATGCTGCGGATGTCGCGCACCGGCACTTGTTCGGCCAGCAGCGCTTGCAGCACCTTGAGCAGCTGCGACAGCGAAACCACGCCCGGCACCAGCTCCTCGGCCAGCTTCGGCGAGCTTTTGGCCAGCAATTGCATGAGTTGCTGCACTTCTTCGTGACCGATCAGTTCACTGGAATGCTTGTAGAGTATCTGGTTCAAGTGGGTAGCCACTACTGTACTGGCATCGACCACCGTATAACCGAGGGATTGCGCCTGGGCGCGCTGGCTGATTTCGATCCAGACCGCCTCCAGGCCGAAAGCCGGATCTTTGGCGGTAATGCCGTTGAGCGTGCCGTAGACCTGCCCCGGGTTGATCGCCAGTTCGCGATCCGGGTAAATCTCCGCTTCGGCCAGGATCACCCCCATGAGGGTCAGGCGATAGGCACTTGGGGCCAGGTCGAGGTTGTCGCGGATATGCACCGTGGGCATCAGGAAGCCCAGGTCCTGGGACAGTTTCTTGCGTACGCCCTTGATTCGCGCCAGCAACTGGCCGCCCTGGTTGCGGTCCACCAACGGAATCAGGCGATAACCCACCTCCAGGCCGATCATATCGATCGGCGTCACGTCATCCCAGCCAAGCTCCTTGGTTTCCTGGGCGCGGGCCGGCGACGGCAGCAACTCCTGCTGGCGCTTGACCTCTTGCAGGGCCTGCACCTTGGCGACGTTCTGCTTTTTCCAGAACAGGTAAGCGCCACCGGCCGCCAGCGCCGCCATGCTCAGGAACGAGAAATGCGGCATGCCGGGCACCAGGCCCATGACCGCCATCAAGCCCGCTGCCACCGCCAGCGCCTTGGGCGAGGCGAACATCTGGCGATTGATTTGCTTGCCCATGTCTTCCGAACCGGAAGCACGGGTCACCATGATCGCCGCTGCTGTCGATAACAACAGTGATGGCAATTGCGCCACCAAACCGTCACCGATGGTCAGCAGCGCATACACCTTGCCGGCGTCGCCGAAGGTCATGCCGTGCTGGAAGATACCGACCGCCATGCCGCCGATCAGGTTGATGAACAGGATCAACAGGCCGGCGATGGCGTCACCACGGACAAATTTGCTGGCACCGTCCATGGATCCGTAGAACTCGGCTTCCTGGGCCACTTCCGAACGACGGGCCTTGGCCTGGGCCTGATCGATCAGGCCGGCGTTGAGGTCGGCGTCGATCGCCATTTGCTTGCCGGGCATCGCATCGAGAGTGAAACGCGCGCTCACCTCGGAAATCCGCCCGGCACCCTTGGTCACCACGACGAAGTTGATGATCATCAGGATCGCGAAGACCACGATACCCACCACGTAGTTACCGCCGATCACCACCTCGCCGAAGGCCTGGATCACCTTACCGGCGGCGGCATGGCCGTCCTGACCGTGGAGCATCACCACCCGCGTGGAGGCCACGTTCAACGCCAGGCGCAACAGTGTCGCCACCAACAGAATGGTCGGAAACACCGCGAAATCCAGCGGCCGCAAGGCGTAGACGCACACCAGCAGCACGACGATGGACAGGGCTATGTTGAAGGTGAAGAACACGTCCAGCAGGAACGGCGGCACCGGCAACATCATCATCGCCAGCATGACCAGCAGCAACAGCGGCACGCCCAGATTGCCCCGACTGAGGTCGGCAACGTTTGTGCGGGCACTGTTGATTAACTGAGAGCGATCCACCGGTTTTCCCCGTTCCTTTAAAGCAAACTTTTGACGCCTGAAGCAGGCGCAGGGCGGCTACTGCAAGAAGCTTTCCAACTTTTGCGGCAGGAGAAATAGAGTGTTTTTTCAGGGGGATATGCATCGCCTGGACTGACGCCTTCGCGGGCAAGCCACGCTCCCACAAGTTATCGCCGAACCTGTGGGAGCGGGCTTGCCCGCGAAGGGGCCATCAGCAGCAGCGCGAAACTCAGGAATCGCGGCGCAGATCCGGTGGAATCGGCAGGTCATCCTTAAGCGGATCAGGTCTCTTGCCCTTGCCCGCCCGGTACTGTCGAATCTGATAAACGTAAGCCAACACCTGTGCAACCGCCAGGTAGAGCCCGCCAGGAATTTCCTGCTCAAGCTCGGTGGAGTAGTAAATCGACCGCGCCAGCGCCGGCGATTCCAGCAGCAGGATCTCGTTGGCCGCCGCGATCTCGCGGATCTTCAGGGCCAGGAAGTCGCTACCCTTGGCCAGCAGTACCGGCGCATTACCCTTTTCCGGGTCGTATTTGAGGGCCACCGCGTAGTGGGTCGGGTTGGTGATGACCACGTCGGCCTCGGGAATGGCGGCCATCATCCGTCGCTGGGACATCTCGCGTTGCAGCTGTCGAATCCGCTGCTTGACCTCCGGCCGCCCCTCCTGGTCCTTGTGCTCGTCACGCACTTCCTGCTTGGTCATCAGCAGTTTCTTGTGGCTCTCCCAGAGCTGCACCGGCACGTCCACCACCGCGATCAGGATCAGCCCGCACGCCATCCACAGGGTGCTCCAGCCCACGACTTGCAGGCTGTGAATGATCGCCATGTCCAGGGGCTCATGGGCGATGCGCAGCAGGTCGTCGATGTCCGATGACAGTACCGCCAGCGCCACGAACAGGATAATGATGAACTTGGCCAGGGCCTTGAGCAGTTCGACCAGCGACTTGGTGGAGAACATGCGTTTGAGGCCGGGGCCGGGGTTCAAGCGGCTGAACTTGGGCGCCATGGAACTCGCCGCGAACAGCCAGCCCCCCAGGGAAATCGGACCGATGATGGCGGCCAGTACCAAGGTGATCATCACCGGCTGGATCGACCACAGGGCAATTTGCCCCGAGCGCATCAGGTAGGTGGCCATGGAGCGCTGATCCAGGATTACTTCCCGCGGCAGCGAGAAGTTGATGCGCATCAGCTCCATCATGTCCTGCGCCATGGCGCCGCCAAAAATCAGCAGCGCCGAGGCACCGACCAGCATGATCGCCAGGGTGTTGAGTTCCTTGGACCGCGCTATCTCACCCTTTTCACGGGAGTCCTGTTTGCGCTTCTCCGTGGGGTCTTCTGTTTTGTCCTGACCGCTTTCGCTCTCGGCCATGGCTCAGCTCGCCCGCGCCATTTCACGTAACAACTGCAAGGCCTCGGTGGCCAGCGGTTGATACTGGTTGAGAATGTCCGCCAGACCGACCCAGACAATGAACAGCCCAAGTACCAGGATCAGCGGGAAGCCGACAGAGAAAATATTGAGTTGCGGCGCCGCCCGGGTCATGACGCCAAACGCGATGTTGACCACCAGCAACGCGGTGATCGCCGGCAGCACCAGCAATAACGCCGCACCGAGCACCCAGCCGAGCTTGCCGGCCAGCTCCCAGTAGTGATTGACCATCAGGCCACCTCCCACCGGCAACGTGGTGAAACTCTCGGTGAGGATCTCGAACACCACCAGATGACCGTTCATGGACAGGAACAGCAGCGTCACCAGCATCGTGAAAAACTGCCCGATCACCGCCGTCGATACGCCGTTGGCCGGGTCGATCATGGAGGCGAAGCCCATGCCCATCTGGATGGCGACGATTTGCCCGGCAACCACAAATGCCTGGAAGAACAGCTGCAAGGAAAACCCCATCACGGCACCGATGAGAATCTGCTCGGCAATCAGCAACAGCCCGCTTAAATCCAGAGGGTTGACCGGCGGCATCGGCGGCAGGCCCGGCACGATGACCACGGTAATGGCCAGCGCGAAATACAGACGGATGCGCCGAGGCAGCAGGGTTGTGCCGAACACCGGCATGACCATCAGCAAGGAGCCGACGCGAAACAGCGGCAACATGAATGTCGCCACCCAGGTGCTGATCTGGGTATCGGTCAGCGCTAGCAGTGACATGGTTTAGCCGATGACCTGAGGAATACTGCCGTACAGCTGCAGGATGTAATCCATGAAAGTCTGCACCAGCCACGGGCCAGCCACGATCAGCGTCACCAGCATCACCAGCAGGCGCGGCAGGAAGCTCAGGGTCTGTTCGTTGATCTGGGTGGCGGCCTGGAACATCGCCACCAGCAGGCCGATCAGCAGACTCGGAATCACCAGCACCGCCACCATCATGGTGGTCAGCCACAGCGCTTCCCGGAAGATATCGACCGCTACTTCCGGGGTCATGGCGAGACACCACCGAAGCTGCTGGCCAGCGTGCCGATGATCAACGCCCAGCCATCGACCAGCACGAACAACATGATCTTGAACGGCAGGGAAATGATCAGCGGCGACAGCATCATCATCCCCATGGCCATCAACACACTGGCCACGACCAGGTCGATGATCAGGAACGGGATGAAGATCATGAAGCCGATCTGGAATGCCGTTTTCAGCTCGGAGGTCACGAAAGCGGGCACCAGGATGGTCAACGGCGCCTGATCCGGCGTCGCGATGTCAGTGCGCTTGGACAGGCGCATGAACAGCTCCAGATCGCTGGTGCGAGTCTGGGCGAGCATGAAGTTCTTGATCGGCACCTGCGCCTTGGCGACCGCATCCTGGGCCGTCAGCTTTTCCGCCAGGTACGGCTGCAGGGCATCCTGATTCACCCGGTCGAACACCGGCGCCATGATGAACAGGGTCAGGAACAGCGCCATGCCGGTGAGGATCTGGTTCGACGGTGTCTGCTGCAGGCCCAGGGCCTGGCGCAGGATCGAGAAGACAATGATGATCCGGGTGAAACTGGTCATCAGCATGACAAACGCCGGGATAAAACTCAGCGCGGTCATGATCAGCAGGATTTGCAGGCTGACCGAGTATTCCTGCGCACCCTGCGCATTGGTGCCCAGGGTGATTGCCGGGATCGACAGCGGATCGGCGGCGAATGCCAGCGGCGCGGCCAGCATCAGGGTCAGCGTCAAGACGATGCGCAGCGCACCCATTACTTCTTATCCTTGTGATCTTTACCCAGCATTTCCAACAGGCGCTGGGCAAATTCCGGCGTCGGCTTCTCGGTGCTCGGCACTTGCACCGGCTCCTTGAGGACGTGCAGCGCAGTGATGTTGCCGGGGCTCAGGCCCAACAGGATCTGCTCGTTGCCGACCTGCACCAGCATCAGGCGATCGCGAGGCCCCAGCGCGCGGGAGCCGACAATCTCGATGACCTGCCCCTTGCCGGCCGGGCCGGCCTGCTGGACCCGACGCAGCAACCAGGCAAGGAAGAAGATCAACCCCAGCACCAGCAGCAAGCCGAACACCAACTGCGTCAACTGGCCGGCCACACCGCTGCTCACCGCCGGCGCAGCGGCCGTGGTCGCCGTTGCGACAGGTTCGGCCGCCAGCACGCTGAACGGCATCGCCAATACAAACCCGAGAACCTTTTTCACTCAGCGCAGCTTCTTGATGCGTTCGCTTGGGCTGATCACGTCCGTCAGGCGGATGCCGAACTTCTCGTTGACCACCACCACTTCGCCGTGGGCGATGAGCGTGCCATTGACCAGCACGTCCAGCGGCTCGCCGGCCAGGCGATCAAGCTCGATCACCGACCCCTGGTTCAGTTGAAGCAGGTTACGGATGTTGATGTCGGTGCTGCCCACTTCCATGGAAATCGACACCGGGATATCGAGGATCACATCCAGGTTCGGGCCGTCGAGAGTGACCGGCTCGTTGTTTTTCGGCACGCTGCCGAACTCTTCCATTGGCAGGCGGCCGGATGCGGAATTGCCGGAGTCGGCGGCCAGCAGGGCGTCGATATCGGCCTGCCCGGCATCACCGGTTTCTTCCAGGGCTGCTGCCCACTCATCGGCCAGGGCCTGGTCGTCTTGCGTGTTCATTTGTCTGTGTCCTCGGCGAGCAAAAAATCAGAATTCGGTTAGTCGCAAACGGGTACAAGCGCCGGTCAACGGCGCTCGATCGGCTCGATCACTTGCAACGCCAGGTTGCCCTTGTGCGAGCCCATCTTGACCTTGAAGGCCGGCACGCCGTTGGCGCGCATGATCATTTCTTCCGGCATGTCGACCGGGATCACATCCCCCGGCTGCATGTGCAGGATGTCGCGCAGGCGCAACTGACGACGAGCCACCGTCGCACCGATCGGCACGTCGACGTCCAGCACGTCCTGGCGCAGGGCGTTGACCCAGCGCTCGTCCTGGTCGTCGAGGTCCGACTGGAAGCCGGCATCGAGCATTTCGCGCACCGGCTCGATCATCGAGTACGGCATGGTCACGTGCAGGTCGCCGCCACCGCCATCGAGTTCGATGTGGAAGGTCGACACCACAATGGCTTCGCTCGGGCCGACGATGTTGGCCATGGCCGGGTTCACTTCCGAGTTGATGTACTCGAAGTTGACTTCCATGATCGCCTGCCAGGCTTCCTTCAAGTCGACGAACGCCTGTTCCAGCACCATGCGTACCACGCGCAGTTCGGTCGGCGTGAACTCACGCCCTTCGATCTTGGCGTGCCGGCCGTCGCCACCGAAGAAGTTGTCCACCAGCTTGAACACCAGTTTGGCGTCGAGGATGAACAACGCAGTGCCGCGCAGGGGTTTGATCTTGACCAGGTTGAGACTGGTCGGCACGTACAGCGAGTGCACGTATTCGCCGAACTTCATCACCTGCACGCCGCCGACCGCCACGTCCGCCGAGCGCCGCAGCATATTGAACATGCTGATGCGGGTATAGCGGGCGAAACGCTCGTTGATCATTTCCAGGGTCGGCATGCGTCCACGGACGATGCGATCCTGGCTGGTCAGGTCATAGCTTTTGACGGCGCCGGGTTCGGCAGCGTTTTCGGTCTGTACCAGACCATCGTCGACGCCATGCAACAGCGCGTCGATCTCATCCTGGGACAGCAGGTCCTGCACGGCCATGTCGTGTTCCTACTGCAGTACGAAATTAGTGAAAAGCAACTGTTCGATCACCACTTTGCCGAGCTCTTTCTGCGCCACTTCCTGGACACTGGCGGTGGCTTTCTGTCGCAGCATTTCCTGGCCGACCGGCGAGGCGAGGGTCGCGAAGTCCTGCCCGGAGAACAGCATCACCAGGTTATTGCGGATCACCGGCATGTGGACCTTGAGCGCATCCAGATCCGCCTGGTTACGACCGAGCATGGTGATGCTCACTTGCATGTAGCGCTGGCGACCGTTCTGGTTGAAGTTGGCCACGAAAGCCGGCGCCATCGATTCGAAAATCGCTGGCTGCTTGCCGGCGGGAGCCTGCTCCACTGCGGCGGCAGGCTTGCTCTGGGCGCCGTGCATGAAGTACCAGGTCGCCCCCACGGACAAACCGATCGCCAGCAGCAGGGCCGCCACGATCACGATGATCAGCTTGAGTTTGCCTTTGGTTGCGGGGTCTTTTACTACTGCTGCGTCGCTCTTCGCCATGCCAATAATCCGTCACTATTCGGGTTTTCACAGTCGCACGGCAAGGCAGGAGCAAGTGTTATGCCAGAACGGCTGGGAGCGGGGATGGGTGGGCTTGGCACAATTTGAAGACGGCGCAAAACCACTGTGGGAGCGGGCTTGCTCGCGAAGGGGCAGTGTCAGTCGACAGAGATTTTGAATGACTGACCGCATTCGCGAGCAAGCCCGCTCCCACAGGGTTTGGTGTATGGCCTGATCAGGCGTAGTAATCGACCGCGCTGGAGCCGATCACGCTGCTGGTATTGGCCGCTACTTCAGCGACGCTCGGGGTGATGTCGTCATCCATCGAGTCGAGGCGACCGCCGCTGGCACTGGTTCGTCCGCTCTGGCTTTGCCCGGCCTGTTCCTGCCCTTGCTGCGAACCACGGGACTGGTCCGAAACGTTGACATCGACCTGGCCCATTCCCTGCTGCGCGAACATGTCGCGCAAGCGATGGACCTGGCCATCCAGCGCCTCACGCACTCCCGGATGCGCACTCATGAAGGTGACCTGGGTCTGTTGATCGGGAACCATGCTCACCCGAATGTCCAGGCGTCCGAGTTCAGCGGGCTGCAACTGGATGTCCGCCGCTTTGAGATTGGCGCTGGACAGGTACATGACCCGATTCACCACCTCTTCGGTCCAGCCGCTCTGGTGCATGGCAATCGGCTGGTTCACCGGCAAGGCATTGGCAGTCTTCGGTGTGGCGGCCTGGGTCAGCGCTGCCAGACGGTTGGCGAAATCATCGACACGGGTGTCGCTGCTGGCGGACTTGAGGTCCTTCAGGCCGTCGTCGATCAAGCCGCTGAAAGCCTTGTCGTCACCCTGGCCGGTGCTGCTCTTGTCGCCCTGAACATCCAGCATGGTCGCCATGCCGGCGGCAAAGTTTTGCGCCGACGTCTGCTCAACGTCAGCCTGGGCTTGCGCCTGTGTCGGTGCAGCCTTGGGCTGCGCCTGGCTGGAGGCCGATACGTGACCACCCTGCTCCATCGCCAGGCGCACCGCCGGCAAGGCGTCTAGGGGATCGGTCGAGGGATCGAAATCACCGTCGGCAGTGGCCAGCACTGGAGCCGCCGTAGCCGTAGCAGTGGCGGCTACCGGCGCGTCAACGACAGGTTGCACAGCGTCGACCACGGCGAAGGCCACCGGTGCCTGTACGACGGATTGCAATGATGGATCAAGCGCCGGATCGAGCGGTGCGGCATCGACGACAGGAGCCGGGGCGGCATCTGACGCATCATCGCCGGCGGTCTTGTCTTCAGTCTGCGCCGAATGGTCGGCAGGCAAGGATTTGCCGCCACCGGCAACCACCGGTTCCTCGACGGCAGACTTGTCGTCATTGGCGTCTTTTTTTCCGGCAACATCGCAGGTTGTGTCGCGACCCGGCTTGACCGGAGCATCCGCCAATGCATTGGGCTTGCCCTGGGCCTGGCTGGCATAGACATGAGCGAAGCTTGCGGCCTTGCCCCCGGGCTCAGCGGTCAGCGCCGCAGGATTGGCGGAGCCAGCCTGAGTCTTGGCTTGCCTGGAGGCCGGAAGCAGAATATCGGGGGTAACGGGCATGAAACGGTCTCCGCTGCACGGGGCTCGTAAGTACAGTTGGATGAGTTGACTGCAAAGGTCGAGCCAGTTTCACTTGAAGAAGACCCAATGCAGCGGATGCTCAGATTTTCGCCGGGCAACGCTGTCGTTCAGCTTCGTACAGAGGTCGGATACCGGCGAACTCGCGATCGATTTCGCCGACCAGCTCCTGAACGGCGGCCCATGGCAAATCTTTAGCCCGCTGTTCAAGTTGATGGCAGAGCTCTGTCAGCCGGAAGGCGCCCATATTGCTGCTGCTGCCCTTGAAGCTATGGGCGGTTTCTACGAGCCGTGCGGCACTGTCAGCTGTTCTCAAGACTTTCAGGCGCTCTTCGGAGTCCGCAAGAAAGATATCCAGCAGATCCGGATAGCCCCCTTCCATCACTTCCTGCAATGCACTCAGCACGTCGCGATCCACATGTGTGTCGTCCACTTGCTCACTCCTTGATCAAGAATGCGCGGATTATGCCAGAGCCTCCCAGATAAACTCCACGCGTGCACTTCGACCATTGTCGCTCCAGCGGGCATTACGCCCCAACTGGCGGATCAGACTGACCCCTCGCCCCGACAGGCGGACGTCTTCCAAAGGTCTTGCCATCACCCGCTCGACATCGAAACCCTTGCCGCTGTCTTCGATGTGAATGGCCAGGCAACCGCCGTCGTCCGTTGGCGTCACCTGCAAATGTAACCGTACATAGCCATCCTGCAGTTCGTCCAGCCGGGTATTACGCTCTTGATAATACCGCGCAAATCCCGAGGCATCGCGCTTGAGGCTCGAATCCAGCCCCAGCACGCCATGCTCCAGCGCATTGGAATAGAGCTCCGCCAGCACACTGTAGAGCGCACCGCTCTGAGCCCGAAGACCATGCACCTCAAGCAACAGTTGCAACAGATAGGGCAACGGATTGAAACGCTTGAGCGTGGCGGCGCGAAACTCGAAACTCACCGACCAGTCCAGCGGGCAGGACTGGCCGCTGTCGGAGTAGACCAACGCCGGCGGCGTGATCTGCGCCTTCTCCAGCAGGCTGATTTCTACCATGCTGACATCATCGCGTGCTTCTCCGCCGAAATGACGCAGCGCCTGCTCGATCTCTTCGAACAGTGCATCCGGCTGGCGATTGGCGGCAAACACCCACTGCAATCGCTGCACGCCAAACAACTGATCATTGGCGTCGCAGGTATCGATCACGCCATCGGACAGGAGAAATACCCGGTCCCCGATGGCCATGGGATACACGTCGGTTCGCTCGTCGAAGGAGTCCGGGCTCAGCACCCCCAAAGGCAGGTGCCGCGCCGGCAGAGGCGTTCGCTCGCCACTGGCAACGCGATGCAGGTAACCGTCGGGCATGCCGCCGTTCCAGACTTCCACCGAACGGCGCTGAAAACTCAGGCACAGCAAGGTGGCACAGCAGAACATGTCCACCGGCAGGATGCGCTTGAGCTTGGCATTCATCTCGCGCAGGGTTTCCGCCAGGCCGTAGCCCTTGGCGGTCATCCCGTAGAAAACTTCGGCCAGGGGCATGGCGCCCACCGCCGCCGGCAGACCGTGGCCGGTGAAGTCGCCCAGCAGCACGTGCATGTCTCCGGCCGGGGTGAACGCGGCCAGCAACAGGTCGCCGTTGAACAGCGCATAGGGCGATTGCAGATAACGGATATTCGGCGCTGCATTCAGGCAGCCGGAGTGCGCCACCTTGTCGAAAACGGCCTTGGCCACGCGCTGTTCGTTGAGCAGGTAGTCGTGGTGCCGGGCGATCTGGTCACGCTGTTGCAGCACGGTGTCCTGCAAGCGCCGCAAGCGATCCATCGCCTTGATCTTGGCAGCGAGAATCACCTGGTTGTAGGGCTTGGCCAGAAAGTCGTCACCGCCGACTTCCAGGCAACGGGCCAGGGCTTCGCTTTCGGACAACGACGTGAGGAAGATGATCGGCACCAGGGTTTCCCCGGCCAGGGCCTTGATCTGCCGGGCCGCCTCGAAGCCGTCCAGGACCGGCATCATTGCATCCATCAACACCATGTGCGGTTGTTGTTGGCCAAACACCTCGACCGCTTCGGCGCCGTTGGCCGCCGTCAGCACGTCGTGCCCCTGGCGGCGCAGGATGCTCGACAGCAGCAGGCGATCGGCGGCGCTGTCCTCGGCAATCAGGATTGTCAGCGGTTCCAGTGGCTGCATGGCAATCAACTGATGTCGAACAGTTTGTCGAAGTTGGAGATGGCGAGGATTTTGCGCACGTCGGTACTGCTGTTGACGACGCGCACATCGGAGTCGTCGCCACCGGCGTGATCGCGCAGCAAAAGCAGCATGCCCAGGGCCGAGCTGTCGAGGTAGGTGGCATCCTTCAGGTCGACCACGACCGCCGATAGCTGTTTATCTTCGTAGGACTGACGAAATTCCTGATGCTTGGCGAAATCGAATCGTCCCCTGATCGAGATCGTCAGCCTTTGTCCATCCTCGGACACTTCTGTAATCACCGACATTTAATGGCTTCCTTGTCATTGGCAAACGTTTAGAAGGTTTAGCATCTGAAGAGGATGGGGGCAAGCCAGCCTGTTTTTTGAAAGCACGTTCAATAGGGGTTATCACGCGGCAGGCGCTGGGACAATTCATCCAGCAGTTTCTGTTCGCGCCGGTCTTCAAGCGCCCGCGCCTCGTCGGCATAGCGCTGAACCAGCTTGCGCAAGCCTTCGACCCGGGCAAACGCCTGCTGCCAGGTCTCCCGCGCCTTGTTCAGGTTGTTCTGATGCCAGGCCAGGCTTTGCCGCTGCTGGTCGATGGCCGTGCCCAGTTGCGCGAGAAAGCCCTGATAACCCAGTAACCATTGGCCCGAGACGCCGCCGCTGCCGCGCACGATCCATTGTTCCTGATAGTCGAGACGGAAGGCTTCGAGGTCGGCGAGCTTGCTTTGTGCCAGGCGAACCTGCCCTTGAAAGTGCCCCAGGCGCTGGACCGCGGTTTTCTCGGTCTTTTCGGCCATTTCCACCACCGGCGCCAGCCGTCCCGCCCGACTCAGGGCCATGACCGCTTAACCACCTGCCGCGGGCGCGAAGATCGAGGCCAGATACGCTTCGCTTTCGCCCAGGCTGATGCTGTCGTTGAGGCCCTGGCGCAGGTATTTGACCAGTTGCGGTTGCAGGGAAATCGCCAGGTCGGTCTCGCGATCACCACCGGCGACGTAGGCGCCAACGCTGATCAGGTCGCGACTCTGCTGATAGCGCGACCACAATTGCTTGAAGTACTGCGCGCGCATCATGTGCTCCGGCGACACCACCGCCGGCATGACCCGGCTGATGGAGGCCTCGATATCGATGGCCGGGTAATGCCCTTCCTCGGCCAGGCGCCGCGACAGCACGATGTGCCCGTCGAGCACGCCCCGCGCCGAGTCGGCAATCGGGTCCTGCTGGTCATCGCCTTCGGACAGCACGGTGTAGAACGCAGTGATCGAACCACCACCTTTCTCCGCGTTGCCGGCCCGTTCCACCAGTTTCGGCAGCTTGGCGAATACCGACGGCGGATAGCCCTTGGTCGCTGGCGGCTCACCGATGGCCAGGGCGATTTCCCGCTGGGCCTGGGCGAAACGGGTCAGCGAATCCATGAGCAACAGGACGTTCTTGCCCTTGTCGCGGAAATATTCGGCGATGCGCGTGCAGTACATGGCCGCGCGCAGACGCATCAGCGGCGCATCGTCCGCCGGAGACGCTACCACCACTGAACGCTTGAGCCCTTCTTCACCGAGGATGTGCTCGATGAACTCTTTAACTTCACGCCCCCGCTCACCGATCAGCCCGACGACGATGATGTCGGCCTCGGTGAAGCGGGTCATCATGCCCAACAGCACGGATTTACCAACACCGGTACCGGCGAACAGCCCGAGACGCTGGCCGCGCCCCACCGTCAACATGCCGTTGATGCATCGGATGCCCACGTCCAGCGGCTCGCTGATCGGTTCGCGCTTGAGCGGGTTGATGGTCGGGCCATCCATCGGCACCCAGTCCTCGGCCTTCATCCCGCCCTTGCCGTCCAGCGCCCGACCGGCGCCATCGAGCACCCGCCCGAGCATGCTCATGCCCATGGGCAGGCGACCGGTATCGGACAGGGGAACAACGCGGGCGCCGGGTGCAATACCGGCAACGCTGCCGACCGGCATCAGAAAGATTTTGCTGCCGGAGAAGCCCATGACTTCGGCTTCGACCTGCACCGGGTGATAGCTGTCGTCGTTGATCACCATGCAGCGGCTACCCATGGCGGCGCGCAGACCTTCGGCTTCGAGGGTCAGGCCGACCATGCGCAACAAGCGGCCCTCAAGGATCGGCGCGCCGGCCAATTCAGTCGCCTCGGCGTAACTGCCCAGGCGCTTGGCGAAGCTGGTGCGTTCAAGGCGCATCAGGTGCATCCGCTTCTGGCGCGGCCGCAGGCTTGCTGTCGATCGGCAGTTCCAGGCTCAGGTCCGGCGCGGCCGGGTGCAAGGCCTGCTCGTGCAATTGATCGAACAGTTTGTCCATCACCTGCACGACACGGGTTTCGACCGTGGCGTCGATGCGGCTGTGTTCGGTCTCGACCCGGCAACCGCCGGGCAACAGCGATTCGTCCTCGACGATGCGCCAGGTTTCCTCATGACGCTCGCGCAGGGCTTTGACCTGTGCGAAGTCCTGGGGATTGATGTACAGCCGCACATTGCCCACGCCCAACGGCAAGAGCTTGAGTGCTTCGCGCATGACGTGTTCGATCTGCGTCGAGTCGATGGCCAGTTCGCGCTGGATCACTTGCCTGGTGATGTGCTGCACGAGCTCGACCAGGGACTTTTCAATCTGGGTGTCCTGCCCGGCGATGGGCTCGAACAAGTGCGCCATCAACTGTTCCAGCCCGGCAAGCTTCGGTGCCAGCGCCTGTTCGGCTTCCTGGCGAACCTTGAGCGTGGTGCTGTGGAAGCCCTCCTTCTCACCCACCGCGAAGCCTTCGTTGTAGGCCTCCTGGCGAATGCTTTCGAGTTCTTCCAGGGTCAGTGGCTGGACCTCCTCCAGCGGCACCTCTTCCATTTCCGGCGGTTCGGGTTCAGGCGCAGGTTCTGGCTCGGGTTCCGGCGGGTCGAAACTGGGCAGCGCCCAGGACTCGAAGCCACTGACATCCCTGGCCCGGATCAGGTCAGTGGGTGCATCATCATTCTTGACCATGGTGTTAGATCATTTCCTCGCCGCCTTTGCCGCCGAGAACGATTTCCCCGGCTTCGGCCATACGGCGGGCAATGGTGAGGATTTCCTTCTGCGCGGTTTCCACGTCGCTGACGCGCACCGGGCCCTTGGCTTCCAGGTCGTCGCGCAACAGTTCGGCCGCACGCTTGGACATGTTCTTGAAGATCTTTTCCTTGACGCCTTCGTCCGACCCTTTGAGGGCCAGTACCAGCACGTCGGAGGACACTTCGCGCAACAGTGCCTGGATACCTCGGTCGTCGACGTCGGCCAGGTTGTTGAATACGAACATGAGGTCTTCGATCTGGCCGGACAGGTCTTCGTCGACTTCGCGGATCGAGTCCATGAGCTGGCCTTCGATCGAGCTGTCGAGGAAGTTCATGATGTCCGCCGCGCGCTTGATGCCACCCAGGGTGGTGCGCGAGGCATTCGAGTTGCCGGAGAACTGCTTCTCGAGAATCTGGTTGAGCTCTTTCAGGGCCGCTGGCTGTACGGTGTTCAGCGAGGACACCCGCAAAATGATGTCCAGCCGCACCTTGTGGTCGAAGTTGCCCAGCACTTCACCGGCCTGGTCCGGATCGAGATACGCCACCACGATCGCCTGAATCTGCGGGTGCTCATAACGGATCACGTCGGCGACGGCGCGCGGCTCCATCCATTTCAGGCTGTCGAGGCCGCTGGTGTTGCCACCGAGCAGGATGCGGTCGATCAGGCCGTTGGCCTTGTCTTCGCCCAGGGCCTGGGTGAGCATCTTGCGCACATAGTCGTCGGAGCCGACGCCCAGGCTGGTCTGGTCGCCGACGATATCGACGAACTCGCTCATCACCTGTTCGACCTGCTCGCGGTGCACATTCCCCATCTGGGCCATCGCCACGCCCACGCGCTGGACTTCTTTGGGGCCCATGTGACGCAGCACCTGGGCGGCGTCGGTGGAGCCCAGGGACAGCAACAGGATTGCGGCTTTGTCGACCTTGGACAGTTTGGCGGCAACGGCTCGGTTATCACTCATCTGCGTTAATCCACTCTTTCACGACCTGGGCCACACGACCCGGATCTTCTGCCACCAGACTCTTGATTGCGTTCAACTGAGCGTCATAGCCTTCGCTCGGACTCGGCAGCAGGATGCTGGTCGGGCCACCGAGGCTGACACGGTCGTTGGCCAGTTCGCCGTCCAGGCCGCCCATGCCGCCCAACTCGACGTCGCTACCCAAACCAACAAGCTGCTTGCCCTTGCCGCCACCGGTGATGTTGTTGAGCACCGGACGCAGCACACCGAACACCAGCACCAGAATGAACAGCACGCCCAGCACTTGCTTGACGATGTCCCAGAACCACGGCTGGGAGTAGAACGGAATTTCGGCAATCACCTCACCGCGCTCGGCGGAGAACGGCATGTTGATCACGCTGACACTGTCGCCACGGCTGGCATCGAAGCCGACCGCGTCCTGCACCAGGCGAGTGAAGCGCGCCAATTCATCGGCGGTCCACGGCGCACGGGTGGTTTCGCCGTTGGCCGGGTTGATCTTGACCTGATCATCAACGACTACCGACACCGACAGGCGATTCAACCGGCCCTGCTGCTGCTTGGTGTGGCTGATGGAGCGATCGAGTTCGAAGTTCCTGGTCGATTGTTGACGCTTGTCCGCCGGGTACGGCGCGAGCATCGGCTGACCGGTGGCCGGGTCCATGATTTGCTGGCCGTTGGCATCAACCAGTGGCTGGCCCGGTTGCACCATGCCTGCTGCCCCCGGAGTGCCGCCGGTGATCTGCGGCGCGGAGGCCGGCGCTGGCGGCTGGTTACTCAGGGCACCCGGCACGCCTTGCGGGCCATTGCTGGCGGTACGCTGTTCGTTGACCGACTGTTCGCTGCGCAATGCCGGTTGATCCGGGTTGAATTGCTCGGAAGTCGATTCGACCGCACTGAAATCCACGTCAGCCGAGACTTCGGCCTTGTAACGGTCGTTGCCCAGCACCGGCTGCAGGATGTTGTGCACGCGCTGGGTGAGCATGCTTTCCATGCGACGGCTGTAGTCGAACTGCTTGCCGGCCATGGTCAGCTCGGAGTTTTCCGCCTGATCGGAAAGCAGGTTGCCCTTCTGGTCGACCACGGTGATCTGCGACTTGCCGAGTTCGGGAACACTGGTTGCCACCAGGTTGATGATGGCTACGACCTGGCCGGGTTCCAGGGAGCGACCGGAATAGAGTTCAACCAGAACCGATGCGCTCGGCTTGCGCTCGTCGCGCACGAACACCGAACTTTTCGGGATCGCCAGGTGCACGCGGGCACCCTTGACGTTGTTCAGGCTGGAGATGGTGCGGGCCAGTTCGCCTTCGAGGCCGCGACGGTAGCGGGTCGCTTCCATGAACTGGCTGGTGCCCAGTCCCTGTTCCTTGTCGAGGATTTCAAAACCGATGTTGCCATCGCTGGGAGTGACACCAGCGGCCGCGAGCTTGAGCCGCGCACGGGACAGGTCATCGGCCTTGACCAGCAAGGCTCCGGAATTGGGTTCGACGGTGTACGGGATATCGGCGGAGGCCAGGGTATCCATGACCTGCTTGGCATCCATGCCGGCAAGGCTGCCGTACAGAGGCCGATAGTCCGGTTGCTGGGACCACAACACCACGGCAAAACCAATCGCCACGCTTGCCGCCAGGCCGACCAACAGGCCCACCTGACGCAACATGGTCATCTCGGAGAGGTTTTCCAGGAAGGACAACCCGAACAGCGGCGGTTTGCCGTCTATTGGAGCGGCCTTGGCCGGAACGTTATCGGCGACTGCTTCTGCCATGACTCAATCTCGTCCTTTAAACCGGCATCTGCATGATGTCTTGGTAGGCCTGGACCACTTTGTTGCGCACCTGGGTCAACGCCTGGAACGACACACTGGCCTTCTGCGAGGAAATCATTACGTCCGTGAGATCGACGCCGCTTTTGCCGATTTCGAACGCACTGGCCAACTGCGTGGAAGCCTGCTGGGTGTCGTTCACTTTATTGATAGCCTGACCGAACATGTCGGAAAAGCTGCTGCCCGTCATTTCAGGGACGGCAGTCGATTTCGGCGCAGACATGGCATCCATTTGCATGGCGCGCATATCCAGCATCAACCGATTGAATTCAATACCTTGGCTCATGGTTTCTCTCTTTGACGACCCGCAATTTTTTGACACTCACTCGGCGGGTAGTGAGGTGTTAGCAACAAGGGTGCCAGCTCCATGGCCACTCTGAACAAAAGCCCTCCTGACTACCAAACCCACATTCAGGTCGCGTACAAAAAGGCTTCCACATCCATGCCGGCATCGCGCATCTGCGCCAGCTTGTAGCGCAGGGTTCGCGGGCTGATACCCAGGCGCTCGGCCGCCTCTTTGCGACGACCGCGCTCGGCGCGCAGGGTATCGATGATCATCTGGAATTCACGGCGACGCAGGTCATCGCCCAGCGCACCGGCCGACTCTGATCCGACTTCCACAGAACACACCGGCGCCTGCGCCAACGCAGGCAGTGGCGCACAAGCCACCGGCCCGGCCAGGCAGAAATCCAGCGGCTGGATCAAGCCGCCCTGCTGCAAGATCAGCGCACGCTGAATCGCGTTGTCCAGCTCACGCACGTTACCCGGCCACGGATAACCGATCAGGCACGCCTGGGCTTCGGGGGACAACCTGGCAGCCGAATGCTTCATTTTATTGATGTGCCGGGCCAGCAGACGCTCGGCCAGCGGCAGGATGTCGGCGGTGCGCTCGCGCAATGGGCGCCAGGCCAGGGGAAACACCGACAGGCGATAGTAAAGATCTTCGCGAAAACGCCCTGCTGCCACTTCACCCGCCAGGTCGCGATTGGTGGTGGCGACCACACGAATGTCCAGGGTGATCGGCTTGCGCGCCCCCACCCTTTCGACCTCGCGCTCTTGCAGCACGCGCAGCAGCTTGGCCTGGAGCCCCAGGGGCATTTCGGAAATTTCGTCGAGCAGAATGGTGCCGCCGTCGGCCTGCTCGAACTTGCCGGCTTGCGCGGTAATGGCGCCGGTGAAGGAACCCTTCTCGTGCCCGAACAAGGTCGCTTCGAGCATGCTGTCCGGGATCGCTGCGCAGTTGATCGCAATGAACGGCTGACGGGCGCGATGAGAATGCTGATGGATGTAGCGCGCCAGCACTTCCTTGCCCGTGCCCGACTCACCCGAGATCAACACCGTGGAATCGCTGCGTGCGACCCGCGCTGCCAATTCGAGCAACTGAGCGCTCGCCGGCTCGAATGCTATCGGCCCTTCACCCTCGACCAGGCCGAGACTGCCCAGGGCATGACGCCCCACCAGATCGAGCAACGCCTTGGGCTCGAATGGCTTGACCAGATAGTCCGCCGCCCCTTGGCGCATCGCGTCGACCGCACGCTCGACCGCACCGTGAGCCGTCATCAGCAACACCGGCAACTGCGGCTGCCGCGCTCGCAGCAGGCCCAGCAACTGGTGGCCGTCCATGCCCGGCATGTTGACGTCGCTGATCACCAGGCTGAAGGCTTCGCCACCGACGGCAAGCAACGCCTCCTCTGCCGAGCCCACCGCCTTGTAATCGTGGCCCGCGAGCAACAGCGTATCGGCCAGCGCCTCGCGCAATGCGCGATCATCTTCGACCAACAGAACCTTGATACCCATCTGTGTCACTCCGCTCCTTGAGCGCTGCTGAACAACGGCAGGATCACCTGCGCGCAGGTGCCGCGACCGAGCCGCGAGCGCAACTGCAATTGTCCCTGATGAGCACGCGCCACTGCCTTGACCACGGTCAGGCCAAGACCCGTGCCGGTGGCCTTGGTGGTAAAAAAGGGCTCGCCCAATCGCGCCAGAACCGCGGCATCGATACCGGAGCCACTGTCACTGACGCACAGACGCAGGTTGTTGCCGCGGGTGTAGAGGTGAATCTTGAGGCGCAATTGACCGGCACTGGCCTGAATGGCGTTCTCGATCAGATTGAGGATCGCGCCGACCAGGGTATCGCGATTGCACAGCAACTCCCCCGAATGACTGTCGCACTGCCAGCGGATCGGCAGATCCTGTACGTGGGTCAACGCCGCCGCTTGCAACGATTGCATCAATTGGCCCGGCGTCACCCGGTCGGTCAGCGGCAACTCGCCCCGGGCGAAGACCAGCATGTCGCGCACCTGGTGCTCCAGTTCGTGCAGGCGCTCCTTGAGACGCCCGGCAAAGCGTTGCTGGGTAGCGACCGGTAGCTCCTGCTCGGTCAAGTGACTGGCATACAGCAACGCGGCGGACAACGGCGTGCGTATCTGATGAGCCAACGAAGCGACCATGCGCCCCAGCGACGACAGCCGCTCATGACGGGCCAGTTGATCCTGCAGATGGCGGGTTTCGGTCAGGTCGTTGAGCAACACCAACTGGCCAGGCTCGGCGTCCAGCGAGCGCGTGGCGATCGACAGGCGCCGACCATCCTTGAGGGAGACTTCATGACCATCGTCTTCGCGCGGCGCAAAACAGCGGGCAATGACGTGGCGCCACAATTCACCCTCCAGCGGCAGCCCCAGCAACTCGCACGCCGCCGGATTGGCTTCGCGCACGATGCCCTGGGCGTCAATGACGATGACACCGCCGGGTAACAGATCGAGGAGGTTTTGCAGGCGGTTGGCCAGGCGTTCTTTTTCTGCGAGCTCCTGCATGCGCTGGGCGCTGACCACCGCCAATTCACCCTTGAGCTCGGTGACCCGGGCTTCAAGCATGCTGTAGGAATCGGTCAACTGACTGGACATCTGATTGAACAGCGCGAATGCCTGCTCAAGGCCAAGCCGGCTCGCCTGCTCCGCGGAGGACGGTTGCCGCGAAGCATCAGGGACAGGAGACATCTGGGCGGCTTGGGGCATCGTGCTCTCTCGCTTGGCTGACCGTCAGTGAAACGGAACGTTGCGAGGGACGTAGCAATACCCGTGCCTAAAAAAAACTGCTTATAAATGAATGAGTTGAAAAACAGGCGTCAATCATCCGCCTGCTCGTCTCCATCACGACGGCTCATGCCGTACTTGCGCATCTTTTCCACCAGCGTGGTACGACGAATGCGCAGGCGCTCGGCTGCGCGAGCCACAATACCGTTGGCATCATCCAGCGCTTGCTGGATCAGCCCCTGCTCCAGGCCACCGAGGTAGTCCTTCAGGTCCAGGCCTTCCGGCGGCAGCATGGCATTGGCGGTGAAGTCCTGGGTATGGCCGTTGATGGCCACGCGCTCCTCCAGATCGCTGCGCAGGCTGTCGACCATTTGCTCATCTTCATCGTCGACGTAGCGGAATTTCTTCGGCAACTCGACTACGCCGATCACGCCGTATGGATGCATGATCGCCATGCGCTCCACCAGGTTGGCCAGTTCGCGGACGTTGCCCGGCCAGCCATGGCGGCACAGCGACATGATCGCCGCCGAGTTGAAACGGATCGAACCGCGCTTCTCGTGCTCCATGCGCGAAATCAGCTCATTCATCAGCAGCGGAATGTCTTCGACGCGCTCACGCAGCGGCGCCATTTCGATCGGGAACACGTTCAGGCGGTAGTACAGGTCTTCGCGGAAGGTACCGATCTCGATCATGCTTTCGAGATTCTTGTGGGTCGCGGCAATGATGCGCACGTCGACGCTCTGGGTCTTGTTGCTGCCCACGCGCTCGAAGGTGCGCTCCTGCAACACGCGCAGCAACTTGACCTGCATCGGGAGCGGCATGTCGCCGATTTCATCGAGGAACAGGGTGCCGCCGTTGGCCAGTTCGAATCGACCGGCGCGGCTGGTGATCGCCCCGGTGAAGGCGCCCTTCTCGTGGCCGAACAATTCGCTTTCCAGCAACTCGGCAGGGATCGCCCCGCAGTTGACCGGTACGAACGGCGCTTCGCGGCGCTTGGAATGGTAATGCAGGTTGCGCGCAACCACTTCCTTGCCGGTGCCGGACTCACCGAGGATCAGCACGCTGGCATCGGTGTCGGCGACTTGCTGCATCATCTGGCGCACGTGTTGAATCGCCCGGCTGGTGCCGACAAGACTGCGGAAAAGATTGGGTTCGCGATGACGACCGCGCTCGCGGGCCTGGTCGTACATCTCGCGATAGACCTGGGCACGGTGCAGCGAATCGAGCAACTTGCTGTAGCTGGGCGGCATTTCAAGGGTCGAAAGCACCCGCCGACGCTGGTCTTCCGGCAGGTCAATGGAAGAATTATCGCCCATTAACAAAACCGGAAGGAACTCATCCCATGTCGACAGTGTCTTAAGCAAGCCCAGAAGTGCACCAGGAGCATTGACCGTCCCGATGAGGACACAGATCACTTCACGACTTGACGACAAAGAGCCGACAGCCTGCTGCCAGTCATGGCTACCGCAGGGTAAATTTTCTTCGCCAAGAAAATTTAAAATCACCGCCAGGTCGCGGCGGCGGACGCTATCGTCATCAATCAGCAGAATTTTGGTTTCACGCCACATGCAATAGCAACTTCCCTAGTCAACTCGATGCCCAAAATGCTGGGGCAAGCTAAACGCTTGCAGGCACAAATATGCCTGAAGACGACTGAAATCTGGAACAGCCACTAGTTAAGTCAAAAAACCGTGCACAGTCAAATTTATGGCGCACATGTCTGGATTAACTTGGGGTTAATTAACCGAACAGATGGTAAACCTTTGCTGCGTTCCGCGCTTGCTGGATCTGAGACATTTCATCGACTATCGCCTGTCTCTCACCCATCGCCACCTCAAGCAACTGCTTGTAGACATACAGCAGCTCCTCAAGATTGCTACGCAGAACCTCTTCGTCCAGCGAAGCTTCGCTCATGACGTCTTCCATGCAGGAACGGCAATCGAGGTCCAATTGACCGATGGCCTCCCAGTCGCGCTCGGCCAAGGCACCGACCAGCGCTTCACGAGTTTGTTCTATTCGCTGCAATACAAGACTCATGGCGATCTCCTTAGAACTGCGGACCTGGCTCAGCAATACCGTCCCAGCCTTCTTTGACCGTGCGCAGCAAGCCCGCGACCTCATCGAGAATCTTCGGATCACTGCTGATGTTGGCCTCGGCCAGGCGCTTCATCATGTAGATGTAGAGACTGTTGAGTTCGCCCACGGTATCAGCGCAATTTTCAAGATCCAGGCCTTCACGCAAGCCACCGATGATGCCAATCGCCTTGCTGATCGATACACACTTGCCGGGAACATCCTTGCGCTCCAGGGCACCTTTGGCCTGCGCGATGCGATCCAGGCCACCTTCCATGAGCATTTGCACCAATCGATGCGGACTCGCTTCGGACGTCTGGGCGTGCGCACCCACTTTCTGATACTGCCGAAGGGCTAACATTGGATTCATGTTCTACCTCATTACCACAATGACTCGTATGACCAGTGTATCGTCTGCGCATCAAAAAACTTTAGATCAAAAGACAAAAACCCGGCACACGCGAAAATGCGGAGCCGGGTTTTTGTCGTCAGCTCATGACTAGCTGTTGGACTTCTGTGCATTCAAGGACGTGAAGAACGAGGTGATGCTGGTCGCCGTTGCCTTCATTTGCCCGACCAAAAGGTCCAT
Source organism: Pseudomonas monachiensis (assembly GCF_047345015.1). Lineage (NCBI taxonomy): Bacteria > Pseudomonadati > Pseudomonadota > Gammaproteobacteria > Pseudomonadales > Pseudomonadaceae > Pseudomonas > Pseudomonas monachiensis. The sequence goes on along the minus strand of NZ_CP178857.1, from coordinate 1,584,995 downwards.
TGCGTTGTATTTGGCGGTCAGCGTCCTGGTCATGTTCTCGACACGCAAGTCCAGCGCCAACTGCTGGTTCGAAAGGTTCTTGCTGAGGCTCTGCAGGTTGGTATTGCGCTGATCCAGCAACCCGCCCGTGGACACATAAGGCTTGATAGCAGTACCCATGCGCGCCAAAAGGCCGTTGGTATCATTGGTGCCATTGAACAGCTGCTGCACCTGGCCACTCATGCCGCCAGTGGTCATTGCCTTGTTGAACGTCGTCGTGTTGAACGCCAGATTGCCGGTTTTCTCGTCCGTCATCACGCCGAGCTGCGACAACACGGCCAATGGGCCGCCCGCACCGGGAGCCGTCAGTACGCCGCGGATATCGGAAATCAGTTGGCGCGGCATCGAGTCACCGGTAAATGCCGCCTGAACCGTCAGGTTGCCATCGGCATCCGCTGTCGCCCTGGACAGCGTGTTGATGGTGTTCATCAGGGTGTTGTAGGAATCAACGAACGACTGGATCGATGTCTGCAAACCGGTGGTGTTGGTCGCAACAGTGACGGTCGCAGCCGCTGGCGGCGTACCGGTGCTGGCGGACGTCAGGTTCAGGGTCAGGCCACTGACTGCACCGGTAACCGTGTTGCTCTTGCTGGTCACCGCCAAGCCGTCGATAGTCAGCGATGCATCCACTGCAACCCCGCTGACAGCCCCTGAACTTGAAGCCGAAGGGTTGCTGCCCATCGGTTGGGTACCGTCGATTTCAAGGCCGGCGATACCGCTGACCACAAGGTCGGAACCCGCACCGGTCTTGCTGGAGCTGATCACCAGTCGCGATGCACCGGTGCTGTCGGTCACGATGTTGGCAGAAATACCATTGCTCGCCTGCGCAGAGTTGATGGCATCCCGGGTGCTCTGCAAGGTCGCATTGGCCGGAATTGTGACATCGTAATCAGTGCCATTCTGACTGATTTTCAGAGTACCACTCGGAATGGCACTGGCGGCACCGCCGGCAAAAGAAGCACTGGCTACTTTCGAGCTGGTGGCCAGATTATTCACAACAACGCTGTAAGTGCCGGCAACGGCGGTATTGTCGGAAGTCACCCCCAGAATCGACGGGGTACCCGAAGTTGCGCTAAAGCCCGCAAACGCAGGATTGGTCTTGCTGCCGAGATTGGTCAGCGCCGTCTGAAAGGCCGTCAGTGCGCTTTTCAGAGAACCGACACCGGAAATCCTCAGCGTGTTGGTTTTGGTCTGAGTATCGATCTGCGTCTGTTTCGCCGATTTGTCGGCGTTGACCAGCGCAGTAACGATCGCACCGATATCCAGGCCAGAGCCAAGGCCCGTACCCGGCAAAATTGGACTTGCCATTTTTAGTCTCCCTTCAGGTTGCTGCCACTCTTTTGACCTTTACCTGCGTCCAAAGAACGTACAAACACTATTCATGCCAGCTATCAGACTTTGGCGTCGAACAATACGTGGCTCGCATTGCTCAGACTTTCCGCCAGCTTGAGGGCTTCCGCGGAGGGGATCTGTCGCACGACTTCACCCGTTTCGCTTGCAATCACTTTGACAACGACCTTTCCGGATTGCTCGTCGATCGAGAACTCCAGATTGCGCTTGATCGACTGTACAAACTTTTCGATCTGCTGCACCGCCTGCTTCAGATGGGTGTCATCCTTGTCCGGCTTCTCGTCCGCCTCCGGAGCCACGCTGACGGCCTTAGGCTTTTCCGGCGCCTTATCCGTGACGGTGCTCGCTGGCTGGGGAGCCGGATAAGACACGCCAAGCTTTACGCTCATCTCCATGCCCATCACCTCTTAACGTAAAAAAGCGAGAGAGCGTGACAAGCACACTCCCCCGCCCAAACTCATTCCGAAATTACTGAAGCAGCTTCAGTACAGCGGAAGGCAGTTGGTTGGCTTGAGCCAGAACCGAGGTAGAAGCCTGTTGCAGGGTTTGCTGCTTGGTCAGGTTCGCGGTTTCTGCGGCGAAGTCGGTGTCTTGTACACGGCCTTGTGCAGCAGTGGTGTTTTCCACGATGTTCTGCAGGTTGGAGATGGTGCTGGTCAGACGGTTTTGCGAAGCACCCAGGTTTGCGCGGGTGGCGTTGATCGTTGCCAGTGCGGCGTCGATCGCGGTGATCGCGTTGTCGATGTTGGCCGACAGGGTGGCGGAAGTTGCACCGGTCAGAACAACAGTACCGCTGCCTACAGACAGGGAAACGGCGTCGAACTTGGAGCTCAGTACCAGATCGATGCGGTTGGCCGAACCAGTGTTGGCGCCAACTTGCAGCTGCATGGTGCCAGCCGAACCGTCCAGCAGGTTTTTGCCGTTCAGGTTGGTAGAGGCAGAGATACGAGTGATTTCGTCAGACATCTGAGCGAATTCGGAGTTGGTAGCGGTCTGGTCAGCAGTGCTGTTGGTACCGTTACGTGCTTTAACAGCCAGTTCACGCATACGCTGCAGAATGTCGGTCGAAGCCTGCAGAGCGCCTTCAGCGGTCTGGGCAACGGAGATACCGTCGTTGGCGTTCTGGATTGCCTGGGTACCACCACGGATCTGTGCAGCCATGCGGGTTGCGATCTGCAGGCCGGCGGCGTCGTCCTTGGCGCTGTTGATTTTCAGGCCGGAAGACAGGCGCTGCATCGAGGTCGAAAGCGCATCGGTAGCACGGTTCAGGTTTTTCTGGACGCCCAGCGACGTGGTGTTGGTGTTTACGGTTAAAGCCATGACGAATTCCTCGTTGGTTGGGTACTGCGGCTTCCGGCCCTGGCAACCGCCGGGTATGGCCTAGAGAACCTTCGTAATAGTTATCGTCGGGTTGGCAGGTTGCTTGAGGGCTTTTTAAAAAAAAATTGCCATCACCCTGCCACCCCCGAAAAAACAAGGGCTTAGCGCACCCTCAACCGTAAAAAAATGACGCCATGAAACTGTCCAGCCCACAAAGGCCCGTGCCAAAGCTGTCGCCGCCCATTTCAGGCCGGCAGTCTTTCCAGTAAATCGACCAACTCATATTCCATGAAGTCAGCGAGCCCCAGCCAATCCTGGCGCTCCTGGCAGTCCAGCATTTGCCTGAGCATCAAGGCCCAGGCCTGCTGTACATCCTGGGGCGCCCGCGCAAACAGGCGCTGCGTCTCATCGAACAGATCAACCATGATCAACGCCGCTTCGACATCACGTCCCAGGCGAAACAATCCCGCGCACTGCCGGCTGCCGTCGATGCCTTTCGCTTGAAACTTCATTGCACGAAATCCTGGTTGAACTGCGTACCGGCAATCATCGCCCCTGCCCGGCTGCTATTGAAAAAAAGCACCTCGGGATGCCTGGCAATGTAACGCTCGAGTTCGCACAGGTAACTGCGGAAATTGAGCTGCGTCTTGACCTTCTGCCCATGACCATCGTGCACCCAGTGCCTGGCCTGGTTCACTGGCGGCCCCAGGTCACCATCGTTCCAGCCGGTATGGGTCCTGTTCATGGGGAAGGAGAAATCGGCACCGAACAGCGTGATGCGTTGCGCGCCCATCTTCACTGCCAGATCGACCGCAGGGTGGATTACGCTGCCGCTGACGTAGAGCTGCCCGCGCGGATGTTGCTCACGCAACGCGGCGTAGACCGGGCTGGCGGAGTAACCGCCGTAACGCTTGCCTTTCCAGGCTTTGAGCATGTCTGGATCGCTCAACGGCAAGTACACCAGCGGAATGTCTTCGGAGTCCTTGCACGGCAAGTGCAGCGCACTGATGCGCTGATCGATGCTCACGACCAGGTCAGGTTTTATCCCGTGCTCGCGAAGGGGTCTGTAGGCGGTGTCGACACTGATGAACAGCGGTCGCGACGCTTGATTGCGCATGGCGGCCAAGCGCTCGAAATTCCCTTCAAGGCTTGGCCCTGTGCCGATCACATAGATTTCACGCTCGGGACAGGTGCCAAACAGCTGCGCCACATCATCATCGGACAGCAGCACTTCGAGGGTATCGTGCAAGCGCTGCACAATGACTGGCGACTGCGGGTCGAAATCACGATTATTGAAACTCAGGTGCACTTCGCTGACCAGGCGATCACGAATCTTCGCACTGAAGTCATCGGCCAGCAGCATTTCGGCCGGCAACGCAAAAAACGGCGTGCAGATGTCCGACATATCGCCGGCATACAACAGTTGCACGCGCGGATCGCCCAGCCATTGACGCTGATCGATCAGTTGCAACACCAGCGCGAACAGTGCGCCGTTTAGAATATGGACATAGAGCTTTTCAAGCCCGGCGCGCTCCAGCAGAACCGAAGGCAAATCGCCGAAACCGGTGCCGTAAACGTGCAGCTGTGGTTTGTCGAGCGGGAGGCTGGCCGCCTGCAGGCGGGCCTCGTGCAGACGATCATGACGGCTGGTGAGCTGGATGCCGCCTACGCACAACGTCGAGTCCCGACCTTCGATCAGGTTGACCTCGATACCCAGGCGATCTTCCGTTTTCAATCGCGCATACAGCGACGGCCAGCGCCGCTGGATAACCTGAGCATTGTCTTCAAAGCATTCGCTCATGCTACCTCGCATTCCATACAAGCAAAAAAGCGCTCAAGGTTAACCCTTGAGCGCTTTTTTGTACCGGCCTTTTTATTAAAAGACCTTCACTCAAGGACGATAGATGATCGCCGAACCCCATGACAGCCCCACTCCGAAACCGCTGAGCGCAACGCGCTTCCATTCGGAATCGAGAATATGCTTTTCCAGCAGCAATGGAATGCTCGACGACACCGTGTTACCGGTCTCGACCATGTCCTTGATGAACTTCTGCGGGCACTCTTCGAAGCGCCGCGCGACTGCATCGACAATCGCCGCGCTGCCCTGGTGAATGCAGAACGCGTCGATGTCATCAGCGCTCAATTGCGACTCGCCCAGCAATTCATGCAAATGCGCCGGCACCTTGAGCAGTGCAAAGTTGAATACCTGGCGGCCGTTCATGAAGAACACGCCGTCGGTGACTTTCAAATGTGGAGCGCCGGAACCGTCGGTGCCGAACTTGGCCTTGCCCAGTGCCCAGGTCGGGTTTTCGCCCATCCAGGTAGCCGTGGCCGCATCGCCGAACAGCATGGTGGTGTTGCGGTCTTCCGGGTCGACGATCTTCGAATACGGGTCGGCAGTGATCAGCAGGCCGTTCTTCAGCCCAGCGGCCTCCATGAAGCCCTTGATCGCATAGATGCCGTAGACATAACCGGAACAGCCCAGCGAAATATCGAACGCAGCGACGTTGGTCGGCAGGCCGAGCTTGTCCTGCACGATGGCTGCGGTATGTGGCAGGCCTTCTTCGTCACCGTTCTGGGTGACGACGATCAACGCATCGATGGATTCGCGTTTCAGATCAGGGTTGCTGGCAAACAGCGCATTGGCCGCTTCAACGCACAGATCGGAAGTTTCCTGATCAACGCCCTTGCGCGGCAGGAAGGCCGAACCGATCTTGCCCAGGATGAACTCTTCATCCTTCTCGAATTTTGCACCTTGTGCGTAATTGTCCACGCCGGCTACAGGAACGTAGCTCGCAATGCTCTTTATGCCAATCATTACGGCTTCCCAATAATAAACAGCCCAATACCACCACTCGCAGGAATCGAGGGGCGCCGACAAACCAGGATCTGCGTCGCCCCAAGGCGACGGCCGGGAAGCGTAGAGGGCCATCACTGATCCCGATAAAGGGTCAGGCGCCATCTTCCCGGTCAATACAATACAGTGAAGATGCGCGTTATGACTCGCAGGTCACTCTATTTTGCCGAATCTGCCCGGCAACGGGTCATTCGACCAACGACCAGTCCAGCGCTGTTCCACGCTGGATGGCCTGGCGGGCACGGCGTCCCAGGAGGCTTTGCGCATGCTTGGGCGCCAGCCCGAGCCCCGGACGGATGGCTCTCACGTTTGTCCCGTCGAAGGGCTCGCCAGCCGCCATGTCCTTGATCACATATAACGATCGACGGTACACCAGGGATGGGCGCTCAGCCTCGGTGAGGCCGTAATGCACCTGCCCCATGGCTTGCCAGGCGCGCTCGGTTTCGATCACCAGGCTGGCCAGTTCAGAGGGTTCCAGCGAGAAACTGGCGTCGACACCACCGGCCCCACGGTCGAGGGTGAAATGCTTTTCCACCACCGTTGCCCCCAATGCCACCGCCGCCACGGACACTCCGACGCCCATGGAGTGATCGGACAGCCCCACCTGGCAATCGAATAACTCGCGCAAATGCCCGATCGTGCGCAGGTTGCTGTTCGCGGGTGATGCCGGATAGGTGCTGGTGCATTTGAGCAGCACCAGGTCCTTGCACCCGGCTTCGCGGGCGGCGCGCACGGTTTCATCGAGTTCGGCGATGCTGGCCATGCCGGTGGAAATGATCAGCGGCTTGCCCGTCGCGGCTACCCGGCGGATCAGCGGCAAGTCGGTATTTTCAAAACTGGCGATCTTGTAGGCCGGCACGTCGAGGCTTTCGAGGAAGTCCACGGCGCTCTCATCGAATGGCGTGGAGAACGCCAGCAGGCCCAACTCTTTGGCGCGTGCGAAAATCGGCGCATGCCATTCCCAAGGCGTGTGGGCCTTTTCGTACAAGGCGTACAACGAAGTACCGGCCCACAGGCTGTTCGGATCCTTGATGAAAAACTCGCCCTCGGCCAGGTCCAGGGTCATGGTGTCGGCGGTATAGGTTTGCAGCTTCAACGCATGGGCACCGGCCCTGGCCGTGGCCTCGACGATTTGCAATGCCATGTCCAGGGACTGGTTATGGTTGCCGCTCATCTCGGCAATGATCAATGGCGGTGCATCGGCACCGATCAGGCGCTCGCCAATCTTGAAGCTAGTCATCTGCGTGATCCTTCAATACGCGCGTGAACGCGCAGGCACTCTGGGTAAAACCGGCTTCGCGAAAGACGTTCAGCGACGGCTGGTTAGCGGGCAACACCTGGGCGGTTAGCGACTCCAGTTCTGGCCAATGGACCTTCACAAAGGCTTCTCCACGGGCCAGCAGCGCCCTGCCCCAACCCAGGCCGAACCGGCCTTCGAACAGATAAATCGACACCTCGGCGGTAAAACCGCGCAGGTCATAACGCAACACACCGACCGGGCCGTCATCGGCCTCGGCAATCAACAACAGCCGCCGGGGATTGCTCAGGCTCGCCGTCAGCCAGTTTTGATGCGCTGGCCATTCGATCACGCCGGTCTGCAGCGACCAACGGCGCACGGCCTCACAGTTGCGCCCGTCGAACAACAACTGTGCATCTCCCAGGGTCGCCGGGCGCATCCTCAGCACCGCGCCGGCCAGCGCAACCGCTACCCGCTGCGCCCCCCGGCCATCGACCAGTTGTCGCGATTGCCGGGCCAGGCTCTGGCGCAAACCCTGGTTACCCGCGACAAGGCCAATGGCCAGGCGCAGTTGCTCGACACTGACCTGCTCGCGCCCGCCCATGAACACATGGGCACCCGCGGCCGCCATGACCTCGCCGTTGGCCTGCTGGTTGTTCGACACGGCAATGCAAATCGTCGGCAGCCCCATGGCCGCCCGTTCCCAACTGGTGCCGCCTCCTGCCCCGACAAACAGGTCGGCTTCGCTCATCAATCGATAAAAGTCGCTGACGAAACTGTGCAGCCGCCAATTCGGGCGACTCGCCGCCAACGCCTGCATCTGCGCCCAGGCCGGATTATCCGCCCCGGCGACAAAATCGACTTCCAGCTCAGCAAAGTCCGCCAGCGCCAGCATTGCATGATGGGTCTGCATGGCCGCGTCGAAACCGCCGAAATTCACCAGCACACGCTTGGCCCGGGGCTTGATTTCGATGGCCGGGCAACAGAACTCGTCGCGCAACATCGCATACCGGGGACCGAACAACGTCCGGCAACCCGGTGCCAGCAGCGAGGTATAAGCCTCTGGTGTGCCCGAGAGGTTCTGGTTCAGCAGCAAATCGGCGCTGTAGGTCCGCGTGGCGAGGTCATCCACCGCGGCGATCCGTGGCGCAAAGCGCCGGGCGGCCGTCTGCCAGTGATGATCGAGGCCGTAGTGGTCGACAATGATCCAGTCAAATGCCGGCTGGTGCTCCAGCAGCGGTTCGAGCGCGGCGATATCGGCCTGCCATGGCAGCATGGATTCGATGGCTTGCTGCGGGTCTTCATCGCTGTAGCGTTCGGGCAGCGCGAAGGTTTCGAAACCTTCGACCCGCAATGCCTCCAGTCGATGCCCCGGTAACAGGCGACAGGCGAACGCCACATGACTGCCCTGCCTGCGCAACACCCGGGCCAGGCACAGGCAGCGTGCGATGTGGCCGCTGCCGATGGTCGGCGAGGCATCGGAGCGAATCAGTACTCTCATTGCAATTCACCTCCGGCCTTCAGCGCGGCGTACAGGTATTCCGCGCGTTTCCAGTCTTGCGGTGTGTCGATGTCCTGCACCAGATGACGCGGCAGGATGACTGGCAGGCTGTACGGCGAGTACAGCACCTCGCCCCGCAACCAGGCATCGCAACGCCCCCAGTAGAACTGTCCGGCATCCTGATAGGCGATCGACAAATCCTGGGAGCGGGTATCACGGTACTGCGGATACAGCGCCGTCAATGCACCCTGATCGTCAAGGGTCAGGGCTCGCTGGACCGGGAAACCGAAGTCGCACACCGAGAAGGCGAACGACTTGTCCGGATGCTGCTCCAGCAGGCTCAGCCCCTGGACCAGAAATCGCGATTGCAACAACGGCGCGGTCGCGTAGATACAGCAGGCGCGATCAAACTCGTCCCCTTGTTCGCGCAAGGCTTGCAGGGCATGGGCGATCACCGCCGCGGTGCCCGTGAAGTCATCGGCCAGCGCCGCCGGGCGCATGAAGGGTACCTGGGCGCCACAGTCCCGCGCCAGCCCGGCGATTTCCTCGTCGTCGGTGCTCACCACCACCCGGGAAAACAACCCGGACTCCAGGGCCACCTGAATCGAGCGGGCAATCATCGGCACTCCGGCGAACGGCTTGAGGTTCTTGCGGGGTATGCGTTTGCTGCCACCGCGAGCCGGGATGATGGCAACATTGTTCAACGGCGTTTTTCCAGGACAAACCAGGTGATGTCATCCACCGGGAATTGCCGATCGCGGCGGTAACCGAAACCGTAATCAACCAGTTGCAGGTCGTCATAGCGATCGAGCATTTCACCGGCAAAATCGCGCTTGAACAATTTGCCGCTGTTGCCGCGATACGGGACCTCGATCGGCACCGGGTTGTAGTACTCGGCGATCAGTATGTAGCGCTGGCTCAACTCATACAGTTGCGCATACGCGGCCGGCAGCAACTCCGGTGCCAGGTGAATCAGCACGCCTTTGCTCAGGGTCAGGTCGAAGGTGCGTTCCCGGGGGAAATCGAACAGCGAACCCTGCCAGATGTGCGCAATATCCAACGCCCGGGCCGCGGCACAAGCGCTGGCGTTGATTTCCACGCCGAACAACTCGCAGCGCGGCAACAGTTGGCGCAGTGCCTGCAGGTTGTTGCCGGCGTTGGTGCCCAGCTCCACCAGGCTATCGATGTGCCCGACCCGTGTCAGTGCCTTGGCAAACAACGCCAGGTTGGCCGCCACCAGCGGCTGCCCGACATTGCGCTCAACGTACTGGTTGCCGAATTCTCCCTGCCAGAAAGCTTCCTGCTCGGTCAGCTCACGCATCACACATTTCCCACCCGCCGCAATGGCTGGATTATTTCGATCAGCTGCCGCATCTGCTCGACCACATAGTCCTGCTGCTCATCACTGAGCAACGGATACAACGGCAGGCTGATGGCTTCGGCGTAGTAACGTTCGGCCTGGGGAAAATCACCCTCGGCGAACCCGAGATCACGATAGTAAGGCTGCAAATGCACGGGAATGTAGTGCAGGTTCACACCGACCCCGACAGCTCGCAATCCCTCGAACACCTCACGATGAGTGAGACCGATCTGATCGAGTTGCAGGCGCACCACATACAGATGCCATGACGACTCAGCCTCGGGCTGTGCACCGGGCAGGGTCAGCGGCAAATACCCCAGCAAGCGCTCATAACGCGCCGCTAGTTCACGTCGCCGCTCGATAAATTCATCCAGTTTGTTCAACTGCGACAAACCGAGGGCCGCTTGCAGGTCGGTAATGCGGTAATTGAAACCCAGCTCCACCTGTTCGTAGTACCAGGGGCCGTGGCTGGGTCCGGTCATCTGCTGCGGATCCCGGGTCATGCCGTGGCTGCGCAAGCGTTGCAAACGCTCGGCAAGTTCCGGGCTGTTGGTCATGACCATGCCGCCCTCGGCGCTGGTGATGATCTTCACCGGATGAAAGCTGAACACGGTCATCGCGGCAAACTCGCCACAACCCACCGGGCGCCCGGCGTACGACGCACCAGCGGCATGGGCCGCGTCTTCGATCACGGTAAAGCCATAGCGCTTGGCCAGTGCGGCAATCCTGCGCATGTCGCAACTCTGCCCCGAGAACGCGACGGCCACGAGCACTTTCGGCAGCCGGCCTTCTCGCTCGGCCCGTTCCAGCTTGACGGCCAGCGCAGCGGCATCGAGGTTCCAGGTCAGCGGGTCGATATCGACAAAATCCACCTCGGCACCGCAGTAGCGACCACAGTTGGCCGAGGCGAGAAAGGTGTTCGGTGTCGTCCACAGCCAATCGCCCGGGCCGAGCCCCGCCGCCAGGCAAGCGATGTGCAGGGCCGCCGTGGCATTGCACACCGCCACGGCAAAGCCGGCCTCGCAGCGTTCAGCCATCGCCCGCTCAAAGCGCTCGATGGTCGGCCCCTGGGTCAGCCAGTCAGACTGCAATACACCGACCACGGCGTCGATATCCGCCTGATCAAGGCTTTGCCGAGCGTAAGGAATCATGCTGGCAACCAGACACGCACCAGCGCGTTCCGGATGATCCGACACCCGAACGAACCGGTCCCGCCTGCGATGAAAATCGATTTTCCGTTGAACATGCCTTGAATCCTTATACCTGTTCGCCGGGCCTAGCCGAGCATCTGCGCCCAGTTCACCGAAGCACTTTCGCCCAGGGCAAAGCCTTTGCCGCTCAAGGCCAGATTGGCGTTATAGGCCTGGTCCTGGGCAAAAGCTGCCGCCCACTTGTCACGCAGCGCATCGAGGGCCTGCGGCACCTGTGGCACTTCACCCGAGTGAATGACCTGTACCAGCGGTGTCCACACGGTAAGGTAGCCGGCCTGACCGGCCCTGAGGCACAGATCGACGTCGCTCAAGCCGTCGGCGAAGGTCATGCTGTCCAGACCGTCCAGCTCGTCGAACAACGCTTTGCGCACCATCAGGCACACCTTCGACACCGCCGAGTAGTTCTGCTCCAGCGCCAAGCGGTGCAGGTAACCTTCGGCGTCATGTTTTTCACCGACGAAGGCTGAGCCCACGCCACCGTTCATGCCGAGGATCAGCCCGGCCTGGGTGACCTTGCCGTCGCGGTCGATCAACTTGGGACCGACCACGCCGACTTCCGGACGCTGGGCGTGATTGAGCAGCGACTCAAGCCAGTTCGGATTGACCACTTCACTGTCGGCGGCCAACAGCACCAGGTACTCGCCCTGCGCCTGCTGACTGGTGGCGTTGTACAACGCCACGTCGCTCAGGCTCTGGTCGGCACGCAGCACGCTGACTTTCGGATGCTGGTAGGTGCCCAGCCAATCGTTGACCTCGGCCGACTGATTCGGGTTGAGCGCGATCAGCACTTCGTACTGGATGTAGCGGGTCCGCAGCAACACCGCTTGCAGGCACTGTTGCAACGCCGCCAAGTCATCCCCGGCCGGCACGATGATCGACACCAGCGGGCGTTCGGTATGGCGGTAATCGATCTGATAAGTGCCAGGCAACGTCGAAGTGACCTTGGCCTTGTAGCCAAGATTGCCCAGGTGGCGCAACAACGCCAGGCGTTCATCGGCGTTTTCTTCCAGTGCCGGCGCCCGTGCAATCACCAGCGGTTCGTCCAGGTGGGCCAGCCCGTTGAGGCCACCCTGCTCGATGATGCGCAGCAGCAAGTCGAATTCCAGGGCCTTGCTGAAGTCTGGCTGGTAGCCGCCGACTTCAATGAACACTTCCCGACGGATCAACCAGTGACGCGCCATCAAGGCCGGCAGGCTTTGCAGCAAATCAAGGTTGAAACCCGGACGGAATACATCCACCAGTGCGCCTTCTGAGGTGCGCTGGATTTCGTCGGTGGCGACGGCGCGGCATTGCTCATCCGACAACAGCTCCAGGCTGGCGCGCAACAGGCCGCCAGCGGTGAACTCGTCGCCGGCTTCAGCCAGCATCAACCAGTCGCAAGGCGACTGACGAGCACTCTGGTTGAGTTTGTCGACATAGTTGCTTTGCGTGACACGGACAAAGTGCAAGGTGTTCTGCGCCGTGGTCGCCGCCGGTGCTTCACCGGTAGTGAAGATCACAATCTTGAATGCCTTGCCGTGACCTTCGAGCAGGCTGTCGAGAGAGACTTGCAGCTTGTCGATATCGTTATCCAGGTCCAGCAGGAAGATCCCGAACTGTGGACCACCGTCGTTGGCCGCCAGGTACTGGTTGATCGACTCAGCCTCGTCAGCCTCTGGCTGGCGGGGCGCGAGCCATTTGAGCAGTCGACCGGAGAGCATCTTGTCGAATGTCGCGCTGTTGCCTTCGACCGACACCGCCTCAAGACGCGCGGCCCAGTCAGTCATGGCCTGCGCTTCCTCCTCTTCGCCCAGCAGTTCGAGCTGCGCCGCCAGGCGCTTGACCACCGTACGGTTGAACACGTTGCTGTCGTGGGCTTGCCACAAACGGTCGACCACGCTTTCCGGTGTGTCATTGTTACGCGCCTGCATCAGGCTCTGTTGCCGCGTCCAGACGCCTTCCAGGCCTTGCAACTGGACACGACCGGCCGGCATGGCGTGCAACAGGAATTCGAACTGGGTCAACTGATCGAAAAACTGCTGATTGTAGAACGGCATTTCGACGTATTGCTTTGGACCGAAACGGCGCACAGGGCCAGTCTCGACACTGGTCCACGCAGACTCGAAAATCAGCTCTGTTGTCAGCGCCCGGCCCGTGCGCAGGCTATCGGCCAGGGTTTCGAAGCTTTGCAGTGCGAACTGCCTGCCTCGCTCTGGGTCCTCGCCTTGAACTTGAGTCGGCAGCCCGAAGAGGAAAGCGGCAAAGGCTTCACGTTCGGCGACCGTCCTGGTATCCGTATGAGCCAGCGTGTGGAAGATCTCGGTGTTGTGATCCGAGTACCCGTAGTTCATCTCGCGCACGACATACGGGATCGGCAGAATTCGCGCCTTGCCCCGCGCCAGCATGTAGTACGTGTGACCGATTTCCTGCCATTGGAAGGACGTATCGTGAGGCATGGCCTGATACCAGTCACGTACCAGGTCTGTGCGCTGGACTGCATAGAATGGCGGGAGGTACTGGTGCATGTAATCGAGCACACGCTCCTCGGCGTGCTCGGAGCAATAGTCTTCGCAGACTTTCTTGTCACGCCGGAAGTAGCTGACGCTGTTGGGTTGTGACAGGTACATCATGCTGTAGCCATGGCACAGGCCGTAGTCGGGATTGGCCTCCATGAATGCCACGGCGGCGCGCAGGGCGTCATGTACATGGAAGTCATCGTCGGCGGCGAACACCATGAACGGCGTGGTCACTTGCTCCACGCCAAAGGCCAGCTTGGCGCGAACGCCCCAGTAGCCAAACTGCGGGACATGCTGGTAATCCACATTTTCAAACTGCCCGGCCAGGCTTGGCTGACCTTCGGTCGAAGAATCCAGCACCAGAATCCTGCAAGGCAAGCCGCTGTAGAAACGTGCCGCCCGGCGCAAAAATGCCGGCCGCTCATGAGACATCAGCACCACGGTCAACTGTTCGTTGAGTGCCAACCCGTGTTCAGAATTATTCTTGCCTTGCATACATTTCCCCACAACGGCGAATCGCCGAAAAAACCCAACGATGTCTTGTCGATTACCGCACGCGACGCAGGTAGCCATCCGGCGCGACGGTGATCAGCAGCTTGCTGTGAATGGCCTGGTCGATTTCAAAGTTGCGGTTTTCTTCCAGGTAGGCCCATACCGCGGTTTTCGGATTGTCGCCCTTGCCCCACGGACGGTCCGGGAAGGCATCTTCCGGCATGTCTTCAACCACGGTGTCCATCACCACGCAGTAGCTGCCCACCGAGGTCATCGGTGCATAGGCACGCAGCTCTTCGAGTACGTGCTCGTGGGTGTGGTTGGAGTCCAGAACCACCAGCACTTTCTTGCCTTCGACGCGCTGGCGAACCTGCTCGACGATCGCCGGATCAATGCTCGAACCCTGGATCATCCGGATCCGCTTACTCATCGGGTGCGCTTCGATTGCCTCACGGTTGTGCTGGCGGATATCGATGTCGACGCCCAGCACTTCGCCATGGCCGATCAGCTCCAGCATCGAGGCGTAAAACACCAGCGAGCCGCCGTGGGCGATACCGGTCTCGACGATGATGTCCGGCCGCAGCGCCCAGATGATCTCCTGCATGGCGACCATGTCCTGGGGGAACTGAATGATCGGGCGGCCCATCCAGCTGAAGTTGTAGGTGTACTTGTGTTTGGCGGTCGTGCCGACCCAGTCCAGCGACGTGGCTTGCAACGCTTTGTCCTGTTGCAGGCCTTCGATGTTCTCTTTTACTTCTTCACGAAACTGCTCATGAGGATTCATTACAGACTCTCCGGAAATTAGTCGCGGTGGTTAGTTGAAAACCCGACCGTCTTGAAAGGAAACAGGATTGGTCTTGATGGTCCTGGCGGGACTGCCCACCACAACCGCGTAGTCTGGAACGTCTCTGGTCACCACGGCACCCGCACCGATGGTGACCCAGCGGCCGATGCGCAAACGCGGCAGGATCGTGGCGTTGGTGCCGATGAAGGTGCCGTCGCCGATCTCGACACAACCGGCAATGCAGACACCCGGCGCCATGAACACCGAATGGCCGATCTGCCCCTCATGCCCGACCACGCAGCCGGCGCTGATGCTGGTGTTGTCACCCAGGCAGACTTGCGCCTGCATGATCACGCCCTCTTGCAGATAGGTGCCGACGCCCATCGTGATCATCGTCAGATCGATGCCCGGGTGGATGAAGTTGCCCAGGGTGCCACCGGCCTCGACGATCTCACAGGTGGTCCGGTAACGCAGCGCCGTGCTGCCGGTGATCAAATTGACAAAGCGTGTGTCGGGGCCTTTCAGCTCGGTCACCTTGTCGGTGCCACCCACCACCGGCACGCCATGAAACAGCGTGCCTTGCTTGGCCGGATCGTTATCGAGAAAGGCGAACTGCACGTCCGGCTGACTGCGTTTCAGGGTGAGGATCATCCGTACCGCTTCAGGATTGGCCGCCCCCAGCAGGTAAACCTTCATAGCCGCGTCCTTTTGAGTACCAGCGCGCGCAGCACCTCGATGACCCGGTGCTGATCGTCATCGGTCATGTCGTGGTAACTCGGCAGATTGATCGCGCGCTCAGGCAGCGCATGCGCCACGGGCGAGTCAGCCGACAGTTGGCTGAACATCGGCAAGGACGACAGCGGCCAGAAGAACACCCGCGCGTCGATATCGGCGGCCTGGAAGGCTGCGATCAACATGTCCCGCGTAATCCCCAGCTCGCGGTCAAAGACCACGGTGGGCATCCAGTAACCGTTGCGCGCGTGTTCGGGCTCAGGGTTCATGGACAAGCCCGGCAACGGCGCCAGCGCCTGGGCGTAGTTGGCGAAGATCGCTCGCTTGCGTTCGATCAACTCGTCGATCCGCTCAACCTGTGCGCAACCGACGGCCGCTTGCAGGTTGCTCATCTTGTATTTGAAACCGAGGAAATCCGGCCAGAACTGTTTGCTGCTGCCCGCCACCCGGCCATGGTTGGACAGGGTCAGTACGCGGTCATACAGGGCCTTGTCCGACGTCACGAAGATGCCGCCTTCGCCGGTGGTCATGGTCTTGGTGCCATGAAAGGAAAACGCGCCGAACGCGCCCAGCGAACCGGCGGCCCGCCCACGCCACTGCGAGCCAATCGCCTCGGCGGCGTCTTCGATGACCGGCAGGCCAAACTCGCGACCGATGGCCAGCAACGCATCCATGTCGCAGAGATTGCCGTAAAGGTGCACCGCCAGAATCGCTTTGGTTCGTGGGGTGATCGCCCGCCTGACCTGCTGCGGGTCGAGGCACCAACTGTCCGCCAGCACGTCGACGAACACCGGTGTCGCCCCCAGATAGGTGATGGGCGCGGCCGAAGCGATCCAGTTGGTATCGGCAAGGATCACCTCATCGCCGGCACCGATGCCCAACGCCGCCATGCCCATGTGCAGCGCGCCGGTGCAACTGGAGGTTGCGATCGCGTACGTCGCCCCCACGTGCTCGGCAAAGGACTTTTCGAAGCGCGTCAGGTACTCGTAGCAGCGCTCTCCCCAACCATGGCGGACGGCATCGAGTACGTAGTCGGCTTCCAGCTCACCGACGCTGGGCTTGGTGTAATGAATTCGGCTCATCGAATGATCAACTCGGGAATGGCAATGACAAAACGACCGTCCCATGCACGGATGCCGGCAAAGGCCTGGGTAATCTCATCCAGCAGGTTCCACGGCAATACCAGCACGTAGTCCGGTTTTTCGATGTCGATCTGTGCTGGCGACACGATCGGAATACGGCTACCGGGCAGGTACTTGCCTTGCTTGTGCGGGTTGGCATCGGCCACCCAGGCCAGCAGGTCCGGCTTGACGCCGGCGTAGTTGAGCAGGGTGTTGCCCTTGGCGGCGGCGCCGTAGCCGACCACGCGCTTGCCATCGGCCCTGGCCTGCAACAAAAAGCGCAGCAGGTCATGCTTGATGCGTTCGGCGGCGGGCGTCAGGGTCGCGTAGAACTCCGGCGTTTTCACCCCGGCGGCGAGTTCGGCCTGCAGCTGTTGCCGGACCGCCGGTTGCACGTCGCGAGGCTCGCCGTCCAGGCGCTGGACGAACACCCGCAGGGAACCGCCATGGGTCGGGAGTTGGCTGACGTCGAACACTTGCAGGCCATTGCGCTCGCACAAGGTCTGCACAGCGGTCAGCGACAGGTAGGAATAATGCTCGTGGTACAGCGTGTCGAATTGCTGGCCGGCCATCAGGGTCAGCAACTGCGGGAATTCGAAGGTTGCCACCCCCGTCGGCTTGAGCAGGGTCGCGAAGCCGCCAAGGAAATCGTTGATGTCCGGCACATGCGCCAGCACGTTGTTGGCGGCCATCAGGTCGGCGCCCCAGCCTTCGTTTTTCAATTGCGCGGCGGTGTCACGACCGAAAAACAGTTCACGAATCTCCAGGCCTTTTTCCCGCGCCGCTTGCGCGGTGCTGCGAGTCGGTTCGACGCCCAGGCAAGGAATGCCGCGCCCGTCCACGTACTGCAACAGGTAACCATCGTTGGCGGCGACTTCCACCACACGGCTGTCACCGGTCAGGCCGAAGCGCTCGACCATCTCGGCCACATAGCGCTCGGCATGGGCCAGCCAGGTACTGGAGAACGAACTGAAATAGGCATACTCGGCATCGAACAGGCTGTCGGCGCTGGTGTAATCCTCGGTTTGCACCAGCCAGCACTGCTGGCACACGGCAACCTTCAACGGCACCCATTGTTCGGCCTGCTCCAGCTGGTCGGCACGCACGTAGGCGTTGGACGGCGGCGAGGTGCCCAGGTCGATCAGCGGCAGGGTCAGCGCAGCGGCGCAACCTCGGCAGTTCATAGACGCACTCCGGCAAAGTGTTCATCAAGCGCCGGATGACTCGCATCGCGCGCCGACAGATTATTGACAGGCAACGGCCAGGCAATCGCCAGCCGTGGATCGAGCACCGACAACCCGCCTTCGTGTTCCGGCGCGTAGTCGTTGCTGTGCAGATAAAGCAGCTCGGCGTCGGCACTCAGGGTCTGGAAGCCATGGGCGAACCCGGCCGCAATCAACAGGCTGCGGCCATCGCCGGCACGCAGGTGTTCGGCGTGCCAGTGCAGGAAGGTCTCGGAGTCGGGACGCAGATCCACCGCGACATCCCAGACCTCACCGCGCAGGCAGGTGATCAATTTGGCTTCCGGCGCTCGGGCATTCTGGTAATGCAGGCCACGCACGCTGCCGCGTTCGCGGGTGCAGGAGTGATTGATCTGGCGGATATGAAACGCCTGGCCAAACGCATTGAGGCTGCCTTCGCAAAACAACCGGGAAAAGTGCCCGCGCTCGTCCTCGAAGCGTTTGTGCTGCACGCTGAACAAACCGTTCAGCGGCAACGCCTTCAACAGAAATTCACTCACAGCGTGCCTCGGTACAGGTTCAATTGCGCCAGGCTGACGGCGCGCATGTCGTCGCCGTTCTGCCACGCCAGATGCCAATCCAGGGTCTGGGTCAGGCACTGCTGCAGCGACCAGCGCGGTTGCCAGCCGAGCAATTGACGGGCGCGGCTGCTGTCCAGGCGCAACAGGCCGGCTTCATGCATATCGCTCGGTTCGATACGTAGTCCGCGTGCTTGCGGCCAGCGGCTGGCGAGCAGTTCGACCACTTCACCGACGCTGCACATGTCCGCTTCACCGGGACCGAAATTCCACGCCCCAGCCAATTGCGGGCCTTGCTCGAACAAGCCGGCCGCCAGTTGCAGATAGCCGGCCAGCGGTTCCAGCGCGTGTTGCCATGGGCGCACCGCCTGCGGATAGCGCAAGGTCACCGGCTCATCCGCCGACCACGCCCGCAGCACGTCGGGAATCAGCCGCTCCGGGGCGAAATCGCCACCGCCGAGCACGTTGCCGGCACGCGCCGTGGCCAGCGCCAAACCGTGCTCGGCGTGCTTTTGCGGCGCAAAGAACGAGGCGGCATAGGATTGCGCCAGCAATTCGCAGCACGCCTTGCTGCTGCTGTAGGGATCGTGACCGCCCAACGCTTCGTTTTCGCGGTACGGCCACAGCCATTCCTGATTGGCGTAGACCTTGTCGGTGGTCACCAGCACGCAGGCGCGCACGCCGCCCACCTGACGGATCGCCTCGAGCAGGTTGAGCGTGCCCATGACGTTGCTGGAGTACGTGCCCAACGGGTCGCGATAACCTTCACGCACCAGCGGCTGTGCCGCCAGGTGCAGGACGATTTGCGGCTGGGTCTCGGCGATCAGTTCCAGCAAAGCGCCCAGGTCACGCAAGTCGCCGCGCTGATCGTTGATGCCTTCATGCACCCGCGCCAGTTCGAACAGACTCGGCTCGGTGGACGGATCGAGGGAAAACCCGCTGACTTCGGCACCCAGGCTTTGCAGCCACAACGTCAGCCAACTGCCCTTGAAACCGGTGTGGCCGGTGACCAGCACCCGCTTGCCGCGCCAGAATTGCGGGCTCAGTCCCATTGCTTCCATGGGGCCTCCCCGCTCTGCCACAATGCTTCGAGGTGATTCTTGTCGCGCAGGGTGTCCATCGGTTGCCAGAAACCGTCGTGCTGGAACGCCATGAGCTCGCCGCGCTCGGCCAGGCCGTCCAGCGGGCCGGACTCCCAAGAGGTGTCGTCGCCGTCGATCAACGGCAGCACTTTGGGCGACAGGACAAAGAACCCGCCGTTGATCCAGCCACCGTCGCCGCGAGGTTTTTCAGTGAAGCCCAGGACCTTGTCGCCATCGCGATTAAGCGCGCCGTAGCGGCCTGGCGGCTGTACCGCGGTGACGGTCGCCAACTTTCCGTGCTTGAGATGGAAATCCACCAATGCACCGATATTGAGGTCCGATACACCGTCGCCATAAGTAAAACAGAAGGCCTGTTCGTCTTCGAGGTAGCGTCGGGCGCGGCGCAAACGGCCGCCGGTCATGGTCTCTTCGCCGGTGTCGATCAGCGTGACGCGCCATGGCTCGCTGTAGTTCTGGTGAACATCCATGCGGTTGTTACACATGTCGAACGTGACGTCGGAGGTGTGCAGGAAGTAGTTGGCGAAGAAGTCCTTGATCGCATAGCCCTTGTAGCCAAGGCAGATCACGAAATCGTGGATTCCGTGAGCGGAGTACTGCTTCATGATGTGCCAGAGAATTGGCTTGCCGCCGACCTCGATCATCGGCTTGGGCTTGAGGTGCGACTCTTCGCTGATCCGCGTACCCAGGCCACCCGCCAAAATAACTGCCTTCATCCCCTTTCCCTCTTGTTCGTCACAGGGCTCAGCCAAGCTGTATCAAGCTTTTGCGGGCCATCTGGGTTAAACCTGCCGCCGTTCAGAGCGCATCCGGACTCACCGCAAGTGCTCGTTTTATGGCGATATAAGGGGGACTTGCAGGAAACGCGCCAGCTCTTTCAATCCGCTACCGGGCAATGCCTGGCGGGCATCTTCAACGCTGATTGCAAAGTCTGGCGGCAAAAAAAAGGCAGGCGACTCAAGGTCGCCTGCCTGTTCCGGATGGATGCGCGAACGGTCAGTCCGCCAGCCAGCCATTTTCCCAGTAGCGCAAATTGTCGCCGCGCAGCACGTAGTCACGCAGCACGATCTCGCGCAACTCATCGCCCATGCGATAGCTCGCGTCGGGATCGGCCAGGTGCATGCGGATCGCCTGCAGCCATTCATCCGTGGAGTTGGTCTTGATCCGGGTGCACGGCAGGTAGCCGCGATAGGCCTCGGTGTCGGTGCAGATCACCGGGTAACCGCAAGCACCATACTCCAGTAGCCGCAGGTTGCTCTTGCAGTCGTTGAAGATGTGGAACTCCAACGGTGCCAATGCCAGATCCAGGTTCAGGCTGGCCAGTTTGGCCGGGTACACGTCCAGCCCGATCACCCCGTGAAACTCATGCATGTACGGGCGCAAATCGTCCGGGCACATACCGAAGAATACCCAGTCGACTTCATTGGCCAGTTCGCGGACCACATCGGCGATGACCGCCAGGTCACCGTGGTGGCTGGTGCCGCCCCCCCAGCCGACCCGAGGCTTTTTCGAGGTGCGGCGCTGACTGCGCAGATCGGTCCACAAGTGCGACGCCAACATGTTGGGCACCACGCGAATGTCCTGATGCATGTCCGACAGCGCGTTACCCAGCGGCTCGGTGGACACCACCACGCGATCGCACATGCCGATGGCGCGCCGGACCAGCGCCTCCATTTCATCCTTGCCCGGCATATTGCGGATATGCGCATTGCGGTGCGGGACGTTGATCACGAAGTCATCGAGCTCATAGATGCGTCGCGCGCTGGAGTATTTTTGCAGGCTCGGGATTTCGTTGATCGGACCTTCGGAATAGCGCCCCTGCAAGATGATCACGTCAGGCGAATGGCGCTCAACTTCAATGATGGTCGGCAGGTTGTAATGAATGCGTCCGTGCGCCCTGCCGGCGGCCTCAAGCTCGATCAACGGTTGCGTGACCCGGTAATGGCCGATGGCGGACGCGTTGACCGGCAACGCGAGAATCTTCGGCAACTGAGCCTTGGAAAACGGGCTCCAACCAGATCGCAAGCCGGGCTCGAGACTGAAGCTTGCCCCGCCCAATCCCTGCAATGTCAGGTTGGTGTTGTAGGCCGGATCACGGGCCACGATCGGCAGCCAGCGCTTATAGAAAACCTCCTGCTCCTGCTCGCCCCGGGCCTGGTCACCTTCTTGCGCAGCCACCGCCGGTTGCGCGCCCAACGCCAGTTGAGCGTGAGGCGTCCAGACCACCAGGTAACCTTCCTGGCCGACGCGCAAACACAGGTCGACCTCGTTGAGGGACTGCGCCAGGCCCTGCTCATCCAGGCCACCGACCGCGTCAAAGACCGCCTTGCGCACCATCAGGCAATCGCCGCCGACAGCACTGTAATTATGAGCGACCTGCAAGCGGTACATGTACCCCGCTGCGTGCAACATCTCACCATGGAACGGCACCCCGGCCGGCCCTTGCAACCCGAGAATCAGGCCGGCGTGCAGCACGCGGCCATCGGGGTTGAACAGCTTGGCCCCCACCACGCCGACTTCCGGACGTTGCGCATGATTGAGCAGTTCACCCAGCCATTGCGCCTGGGTGATCACCGTGTAGGGATTGAGCATCAGCACGTACTCGCCAGCGGCCTGCTTCACGGCGAAGTTGCGCACCGCCGCCGCATTGCCCTGCAACTCGCAACGCAGCACCCGGATCCGGTCGCTGCCCAGCTGCGACATGCCGGCGAACCAGTCAAGCGCCTCGGCGCTCTCGCTGCCGTTGTCCACCAACAGCAACTCGTATTCGCCGTAGGCGGTTTTCTCCAGCAGGCTCTCGACACAGCGTTGCAATGCCAGGGTCTGGTCCTTGCTGACGATCACGATCGACACCAGCGGCCGATCCGCATGGAGATAGTCGACCCGATTGAGCAGCGCCGAACTGCCCTGGCGAATGTCGTGGGCGACACCCAGGCGCTGCAAGTGCGCCTCAAGCAACCGTGGATTGGTGTCCACCACTTGCGGCAGCGACAGCCATTTGGCCAGGTCGAACGCCGACTCCAGCAACACCTCCGAAATGTGCCCGACCACGTGCGTGCCAGCACTCTCGACCATTCGCCACAACACATCGTGTGGCGCCAATTCGCCGTACACCGAATCGAAACCGCCCAGCGCCAGGAATTGCTCGCGCTCGAATGCCAGCGCACGCCCCACGTAGGGATAGCTGCGCATCAGGTCCAGGTTGAAGTCTGGCTTGAATGCAGGCTCGGCCGACTCCCCCTGATGCAGCCCACCTTCGTCGCTGTACAGGCAGGTCAGCGTGCGCGACAGCGCAATGCGTTCAGCCATGACCAGCAAGGCCGGCGCCACCAGGCGATCACCGGCACGCAACAGATAGAACCAGCCAGTGCCTTCCAGTTGCGGTAACAGCGCGTTGATCTGCTGCTGCCAGTCGTCCTGCAACGGCATGCGGAACACACGCTCGTCCAGCACGGCTTCCGTGCAAGACGCCGAAAGCACCAGCGTCAGCTCAGGGGCGTATTCCTGATCCACCAGCGATTGCAGGGTGAGTTCCAGCGCCGAACGGCTGCCTTGCTCATCGATGATGATCGGAACGATTCTGGGTCGGGTTGGCCACCCCTCCAGCGTATCCGCCAGCAGCTCGCGCTGACCCTCGGTGAGAGCGCGGCACGCCAGCCACTGGGCATACAGTTGCGCGAAACTGACACTGGCGATGCCGACATGCCAGTCCTGGGTGGTCTGCTTGGTGCCCAGGGTCCGGCTCAGTGGCAACTCCTCCCAAACCCGTGGCGATTCATCCGCCCGAGTCAGTGGCAGATAGCGCACCCAGCCCTGCGCCGGCGCTGATTCGCCGCTACGGGCCTTGAGCATCTGCGACAGCCACTGCCGTTCGGTTTCGGCTGCGTCCTTCATCGACTGCTGGCTGCTCAAACGCTCGGGGTACAGGCGCTCGATGACGAGCACGTGATTGGACACCGCCAGGTTGCCGCGCCGCATCAGGCAGACGTACAAGGCGAAATCGAGGGTCGCGACAAAGCAATGGCCGGGCTGAGTCAGTGCTGGAAACAGTTCGAGCACATCAGCCCGACGGAACATGGCGTTGCTGAAACCACCGAGGATGTTGACCGGGAAGTTTTCGAAGATCGCCAGCAGGTCCTCGCCCTTGAATATCCCGCCCACCGGGGAAAGCGGAGTGTTTTCCAGGCGCGACGGCAGTGGCATGTCGTCGGCATCCCAGAGCAGGCGCTGGGCCACGACCAGATTGACGTCAGCGCAGTCGATGAGCACCTGGGCCTGACGCTCGATGCAAGCCGAAAACAACTGGTCGTCATCACAAAGAAACTTGATGTACTCGCCCTGCGCCTGCTCCAGGCAAGCCTGCAGGTTACCCACCAGCCCCAGGGTCCGCGGGTTACGCATATAGCGCACGGTCGCCCCTTCCTCGACCAGCGAAGCCACGATGTCTTCGATCTCACGGCCGCGACTGTCATCGCAAACGATGATCTCCAGATTGCCGTAGCTCTGGCTCACAGCCGTGTGCAAGGCACGACCGAAAAAGCGCGGATTGAAGGCGGGAATGACCAGGCTGACAAGCGGGAGTGAATTCACGGCAGGCTCACAGGCGGCGCGAGCCCGCCCTGAAAAGCGAGCCCTTTGTTACCGCAAAAAAAGACGATAAATACTGAAGGGGCAAGGCCATCGGGCGCCTGCGCGCCCGACCACCGTCAGATCTTGTTGAACAGGCCCAGCTGGGAAATCTTGCTGAACGCCAGCTGCGCCGCCTGCAACATGGTCTGCTGCAAGGTCAGGCGAGTCATGACTTCGGCCGGATCCGAATCGCGAATAGACTTCTGACTGGCGCTGTTCGCCAGGGTCAGGCTCTCGTTGGTCGCGGTCTGGTTATCCAGTGCCTGACCGCGGGCACCGATCGTGGTGATGGCCGAGCCGATCTGGTTGGCCGCACTGTCGATGTTGCCCATCCCCGACTCCATGGCGCCGAGAAACTTCTGCTTGGCCACCGCGTCGCCGTCGATTGGCGTGTTCAGCGCAGTCATCATCTGGCCCAGGGTGTCGAGCACGTTCTGGGTCTGATGGTTGTTGTTCTGGATCACGAACTGGTCACCAGACGCCGGGGCACCACCGCCCAAGGCAAAGGTCACGCCCGCGGCGGTAGCGTTGCCGCTGGATACGGTGCCCGACGACACCGGCTTGCTGTCGGCGGTGATCGGGGCCGCATACAGGTCGAAAGCGGTCGCGCTGGTGAACTTGAGGATCGCCCCGCCCGACGGGAAGGCGTTGGTGTAAGCCGCCGGGTCGGTCACGCTGGAACCGGTGATGACCGCGGTCGACGGGTTACCGGCGCTGCGCGAGGTGTTGAAGCTATCCGACGTGGAAGACAGGTTGAAACTGTGGCCGGCGATCACCGCATCCGGGTTGGTATCACCGGTTTTGAGGTTGATGTTCAGCTTCAGGTCGACGCCACGGAAACTGACCGTCTGGTTGGCACCATTGGAGTTGCTGATCAGACCGTTCTGGCTGGCTTCGGCGGTCACGTCGTTGCCCAGCGAGTCGGTGATCTTCAGCTGGGTGCTGCTGAGGAAACTGACGGTATAGGGTTGGCCGCCGGTGAACTTCGCGTTGTAGGTAGAGCTGGTGCCGACCGTGCCGTTGGACAGCACCACGCGGCCGTCATCCACCGCTGGAGCGGTCATGGTGGTCTGGGTGCGACTGGTGTTGATGGTCTGCTGAAACGCATCCCAGCCTGTGGTGTTGGTCCCGACCGTCATGCCATCGCCAATGCCGAGGTCCACGGTGGTCTGGTCACCGTTGTAGCTGTAGGTGCCGTCGGCGTTCTGCGAGTAAGGCGCGGTGTCGGTTTTCGAACCGGAGAACAGGTAGTTGCCGCTTGCATCCTTGGAATTCATCAGGCCCAGCACCTGTTGCTGGATCTGGCCTAACTCCGACGCGTAGGCCTTGCGGTCAGCGTCGGTGGCAATGCCATTGCTGGCAGCGAGAGCCAGTTCCTTGGCGCGCTGTAAAGCGGTACCGATGGAGTCGAGCGTGGTTTCCTGCAGGCTCAACGCACTCTTGGTGGTGTTGATGTTGGTGCCGTACTGATCAAGCATCGCACTCTGCTGACCCAGTTGCAGCAAACGACCGGCACCGATCGGATCATCGGCGGCAGTGTTGACGCGGATCTGGCTGCTGACTTCGTTGCTGGTCGCGATGGCCTTGTTGAAGTTGCGCTGGTAGTTGGCAGCGGTGATTTCGTAATACTGGGCGGTGGAAATGCGCATGAATTACGACTCCTTAAAGGCTGTTGATCAGTGTGGTGAAAATTTCCTGCGCCGCCTTGATGATCTGCGAAGACGCGGTGTAGTACTGCTGGTACTTGACCAGGTTGCCGGTTTCTTCATCCAGGTCGACCCCGGAGTTCGAATCCCGCGCACCCTTGGCGTTGGCCAGGATCGCCGTGGTGGCCTCGCTGTCTGACTTGCCCTGGGCAGCCTTGGCGCCGACGTTGGTCACCAGCTTGTTGTAGGCATCGGTCAGGCTGATGCCCTTGCTCGCCGTGCCGGTGTCGACGGTCTGTTTGGTTTGCAGTCCGACCAGTGCCTGAGCGTTGCGGTTGTCCGAAGACGCCGCGCCCGTCAGGTTGATGGTGAAGCTTTCGCCGCTGGCTGGCGTGGCGCCCACCGTGGTCTGCACGGTGAACGTCTTCTGCACGGCCGGCGTGACGCTGGTGTCCATGACCGGAGCACCACTGGCATCGACCATGCCCACTTTCAGGTTCAGGGTGTTGCTCTGGCCCGGAACGATGGTGCCGGTGCCGATCGAATTACCCTTGGAATCGACCATGTTGTAGGTCTGGCTACCGCCGCTGGCCGCCCCGAACACCAGTTTGACCGGCGTCGAGCTCTTGAGCGCGGTCTGCATTTCTGCCTGGGCCGCCGGGTTGTAGATATCGAGGGTGCTGGTCAGTGTCGGCTGAGTGTAGGTGCCGGTGTTGTTGGCACTGGTCACGCCGGTCAAGGGGGCTGCCGCGGCGATTTTTTTCGGGTCGGTGAGCACGGCCTGGATACCGGCCGCCGCGCCACGGGTCGGCGTCACCTTGAACGAGTCGCCGGCGCTCAGCGCACCGCCGTTGAGGTTCAGGCTGAAGCCATCGATCACCGGAGCCGGTGTGGTCGTGGTGCTGAACGATCCCATGTCGGTGCCGTCCGAGCGCTTGACGGTGTAGTTGGTCGCACTGGTGAACGTCACCTGATAGTCGCTGGCGGTCAGCCTGCCGGTGTCCTTGATGGTGACATCCAGGTTGCCGGAGCCGGCACTGTTGCCAGCCGCCGCAATGCTGCGCTGACTGATCAGGGCGGCACTGTTGATGTTGTTGAAGATCGCCGCGCCGAAATCACCGTTCTTGTCGATGCCTTGCGCCTGCTGGCTGTTGATCTGGTCGGCCACCACCAGCGCCACGCGCCCCAGCTCATTGAGCGAAGGGTCGAGCACTTCCTTGCGGTAAGTCAGCAGACCACCGATTTCGCCACCGCTGACCACCGCGGTCACGTCGATGGTGCTGGAGCCACGATTCAGCTGCAGCGCCATGCGCGATGGATCGCCCTGGCTCGGCACGGTTTGCAGTGTATTGGTGGTATTACCCACTACCAGGGGCTGGCCGCTGCCGATGTAGATGTCGTAGCTGCTGCCACGTTCGACCACCTGGGTACCGACCAGCTCGGAGAGTTGACGCACGGCTTCGTTGCGCGAGTCCAGCAGGTCGTTTGGCTGATTGGTGCCGGTGGAGAGTTCGGAAATCTTCTGGTTGAGCGTGGCAATAGTGGTAGACAGCTTGTTCACCTGATCCGCCATGTCGCCCAGGCTGCCGTTCAGGTTGGTGTTCTGGTCGTTCAACTGCTTGGCAATCGAATTGAAGCGCGCCGACAAGGCCTGGGCACCGGTCAGCACCGACTGGCGGGACGTGTCGTCGGTGGCCGAGGTCGAAACGCCTTGCATCGACGTGAAGAATTTTTGCAGCACACCGGTCAGCCCGGTGTTGGAATCGGAAAGCGTGGCGTCCAGCGGCGTGGCCTGAGCGTTGTACGACGTAGCTTCGCTGTCGAGCGAGGTGGCGGTACGCAGCTGCGAATCGAGATACGAGTTATACACGCGACGCACATCGGCCAGCGTCGTGCCGGTGCCGATGAACACATTGCCGTACTGAATCGAGCCCTTGGTGCTCTGCACAGACTGCTGGCGCGAGTACCCGGCGGTGTCGACGTTGGCAATGTTGTTGCCAGTCGTCACCAACGAGTTATGGCCAGCACTCAGCCCCGACATCCCGATATTGAGCAAACTCATGATTCAGACCTTATACCTTGTGCCTATAAAGGCGTAGTGGAAACGCCCGCCGCAGCGTAGTTCTGGTAACTCGTCATCTGCCTGGCTATCTGCGAAATCTTGCTCGCGTAGTTCGGATCGGTTGCGTAACCGGCTCTCTGCAACTCGCGTACAAACTGTTCTGGGTTATCGGCCGACTTCACGACATCTTGATAGCGATTGTTGGTCTGCAACAAAGTTACAAGGTCGTGGAAACTGTCCTTGTAGGAGTCGTAGGAGCGGAACTCGGCCGTCTCCTTGACCATCTGCCCGTTCCTGAATTCGCTGGTGATCGCCCGCGCCGAATTGCCCTGCCAACTATTGCCGGCCTTGATGCCGAACAGGTTGTGGCTGCTGCTGCCGTCCTGGGCACGCATTACCGACTTGCCCCAGCCGGTTTCCAGGGCCGCCTGAGCCACCAGGTAACGTGGATCGACCCCAATCCGTGCGGCGGCCTCCTTGGCCATCGGCAGCATGGTGTTGACGAACTGGTCGGCGGAACTGAAGGCTTTCTTCGCCGGCGCCAGCGGAATCTGCGCCATGGCGCGACCGTAGATCTGCATGCCTCCAGAGGAGGATTGTTGCGCGGTCGCCAGCCAGTCGCCGTTGTACAGCGGCCCCGTGCCGGTGTTCGTCGTGCGCTCTGGCAAGGCTGTCCGGTTGAGCATCGTGGTGGCAGCGGTCGTCGCCGAAGGCACCAGCCCGGCCAACAGCCGGTCAGCCAGTTTCGGTGGCAGTGCCAGGCGTCGCTGATTGATCAGCGCCATGTCATTGCGATGAGCACCCTCGCCCGCCTCTTGTGGCGTATGGATTGAGCGCGAAGCCCACAACGGACGCTGGCCATTGACCCGCGACAACGGGCCATTGATTGCCACCGTGCCGGCCGCCACCGGCGTCTGCACGGCGGCCTTGGCAGCCTCTTGCTTGGCCAGCGATGCAGCGGCCGCCTCGCCCGGCGCCAATGGCTTGTTCTTCGACATCTGGCGCATCAGCACGTCCGCCAAACCAATACCACCGCCCTCGCGGGACATGGAAACGGCCAGCTGCTGATCGTACATTTCCTGGTACTGCTTGGCCGCCGGCGTGTTCATTGGATTGTCCTGCCCCAGCGCTTCGGTTGCCGAGCGCATGGACTTGAGCATCTCACCGAGGAACAGCGATTCGAACTCCTGCGCCACCTTGCGCATATTGCCGTCGCTGTTCTTGTCGCCGACCTTGAGCTGATTCAGGCGATTGAGGTCCGAATAGGAGCCCGAATCGCTGCTGCTGACCAGACCGCTCTTGCGCATATCCACGATGGCCGTCCTCAGATCACGATCAGATCGGCTTGCAGGGCGCCGGCCTGCTTCAGCGCTTCGAGGATCGCCATCAAGTCACCCGGTGCCGCGCCAACCTGGTTCACCGCCCGTACGATTTCGTCGAGGGTGGTGCCGGGGCCAAACTTGAACATCGGCTTGGCTTCCTGCTGGGCGTTGACCTTCGAACGGGGTACCACCGCCGTCGTGCCATTGGACAGAGGGCCGGGCTGGCTGACGATCGGGTCTTCGGTAATGGTCACGGTCAGGCTGCCGTGGGTCACGGCGGCCGGGGAAACCTTGACGTTCTGGCCGATCACGATGGTGCCGGTGCGGGAGTTGATGATGACTTTGGCCACCGCCTGGCCCGGATCGACTTCGAGATTTTCCAGGATCGACAGGTAATCGACGCGCTGGCTCGGATCGAGCGGCGCGGTCACGCGAATCGAACC
The DNA here is from genome assembly GCF_047345015.1 of Pseudomonas monachiensis. Taxonomy (NCBI): domain Bacteria; kingdom Pseudomonadati; phylum Pseudomonadota; class Gammaproteobacteria; order Pseudomonadales; family Pseudomonadaceae; genus Pseudomonas; species Pseudomonas monachiensis. The sequence goes on along the minus strand of NZ_CP178857.1, from coordinate 1,555,535 downwards.
GCCGTCGATGGCCTGGGCCACGCCAGGGCCGAGCATGTTGTTGATCTTGTCGACGATGCGCTTGGCGGTGGTGAAGTCAGAACGGTTGAGGTTCAGCGTCAGGCTGTTGCCCTGGTTGAAACCGCTCGGCACCGAACGCTCCACCGACGCACCACCGGGGATGCGACCGGCCGACGGAACGTTGACGGTAATCTTCGAGCCGTCTCGCCCTTCCGCATCGAAACCGCCGACCACCAGGTTGCCCTGGGCCACCGCATAGACGTTACCGTCGATACCCTTGAGTGGCGTCAACAGCAAGGTGCCGCCACGCAGGCTCTTGGAGTTACCGATGGATGAAACAGTGATATCGACCTGCTGACCCGGCTTGGCGAACGCCGGCAAATCGGCACTGATCGACACCGCCGCGACGTTCTTCAACTGCACGTTGCCCGAACCCGGCGGCACCTTGATGCCGAACTGCGAGAGCATGTTGTTGAAGGTCTGCAGGGTGAACGGGGTCTGCGTCGTCTGGTCGCCGGTGCCGTTTAGCCCGACCACCAGGCCGTAGCCGATCAATTGGTTGGAACGCACGCCGGAAATGCTGGCGATGTCCTTCAGGCGCTCGGCTTGAACGTTGAACGCTGCGGACATCAGGAACGCAGCCATCATGAGACTTCTGAAATTCAACGTAGCCACCTAGAAAGGGAACAGCGGGCTGAGGAAGAAACGGTCGAACCAGCCTGGCTGACTCGCATCGGCAAACGAACCGGTGCCCGAGTAGGTGATGCGCGCATCGGCGACACGGGTCGACGGCACGGTATTGTCGGTGGCGATGTCATCGGCGCGAACCAGGCCGGCAATCCGCACCAGCTCGTCGCCGGTATTGAGGGTCATCCACTTTTCGCCGCGTACCGCGATGATGCCGTTGGGCAACACATCGGCGACGGTGACCGTGATCGAACCGGTCAGGGTGTTGCCCTGAGCCGCCTTGCTGTCACCCTTGGTCGCGCGGTCACCTTCGTAGCTGGCACTCAGGCTCAGGTCGCCATCGCCGAACGGGTTGTTGGTGGTGGCGCTGCTGCCGAACAGCGAACTCAGGCCGATGTTGGCCTTGCTGTTCTTGCCAATTTGCGAGTTGGCGTTTTTGCTGGCCTGGGTCCTTTCGTTCAGGGTGATGGTGATGATGTCACCGATCCGGAACGCCTTGCGGTCGGTGTACAGGTTCTGTTCGAAACCGGCCTGATAGATCGAGCCATTGTTCGCGGCCGCCGGCAACGGCGTGCGCGGCAACACCGGAGCGTAGTAAGGGTCATTGGGCTTGGGCGTCGCAGGTACGCAACCTGCGAGCGCGGTGATCCCACTCAGTGCCAGAACAAATACATAGCGATTCATGACCCTACCTCACGGTGTTGCAGGCGGCCCAATGGCCGCCACATAGACTTGATTACAGATTCTGCGTTACGAACGAGAGCATCTGGTCGGCGGTGGAGATCACCTTGGAGTTCATCTCGTAGGCGCGCTGGGTGGTGATCATGTTGACCATCTCCTCAACGGTGCTGACGTTGGACGTTTCCAGGGTGTTCTGCAGCGTGGAGCCGAAACCGTTCAGGCCCGGAGTGCCGACTTGCGGCGCGCCGCTGGCGGCGGTTTCCAGGAACAGGTTGTTGCCCACGGCCTGCAGGCCGGCCGGGTTGATGAAGTCGGCGGTTTGCAGGTTGCCGATCACCTGGGCTGCCGGGTTGCCGGCAACGGTGATGGACACGGTGCCGTCGCGGCCGACCGTGAAGGTCTGCGCTTCGTTCGGAATGACAATGGCCGGCTCCAGGGCAAAGCCGCTGGCATTGACGATCTGGCCGTTGGAGTCCAGGTGGAACGTACCGTCACGGGTATAGGACGTGGTGCCGTCCGGTTGCAGGATCTGGAAGAAACCGCGACCGTCGATGGCCATGTCCAGCGGCTGCTCGGTGGTTTGCAAGCTGCCGGCGGTGAAGTTTTTCTGGGTGCCGACGATGCGCACACCGGTACCCAGTTGCAGGCCCGACGGCAGTTCGCTGTCCTGGGTCGACTGGGCGCCAGGCTGGCGCTTGATCTGGTAGAGCAAATCCTGGAACTCGGCGCGGTCACGTTTGAAACCCGTGGTCGACACGTTGGCCAGGTTGTTGGAAATGGTCGTCAGGTTGGTGTCCTGGGCGGACAGACCTGTCTTGGCAACCCATAGAGCCGGAAGCATTCGATTCTCCTCGTGCGCCTGTTTTACGGCGCGACGTTCTGGTAATTAGCTGATCTGCAAGACCCGAGCCATGGCCTGGTCATCGTCTTTGGCGGTGTTCATCATCTTGATGTGCAGCTCGAACTGCTTGGCCAAGGCCAGTACCGAGGTCATCTCTTCCACGGCATTGACGTTGCTCGACTCGAGGAAACCGGACACCAGCTTGACGTTGGCATCGGCCTGCGCCGGTTGGCCGTCCTTGGTATGGATCGAACCATCCAGACCCTTGGTCATGTTCTTGAGGTCCGGGTTGACCAGCTTGATGCGGTCGACTTCCGCCATCACCCGGGGACCTTCGCCCAACGCACGGATGCTGATGGTGCCATCCTCGCCGACTTCGATCTGCTGCTCCGGCGGTACGGCAATCGGCCCGCCATTGCCTATGACCGGCATGCCGTTGCCGGCGCGCAACACGCCCAGGGCGTCAACGTTCAGGCTGCCGGTGCGCACGTAGCTTTCAGTGCCATCGGGCGTCTGCACGGCAATCCAGCCGTTGCCTTGCACGGCAACGTCGAGGTCGCGACCGGTTTCCACCAGTGAACCAGGGGAGAAATCCGTGCCCGGGCGTTCGGACATGGCAAACGCACGCGCCGGAAAGCTGTCACCGAACACCGGCATCGAACGGGCTTGCTCCAGGTCTTTCTGGAAACCGTTGGTGGAGATGTTCGCGAGGTTGTTGGCATGAGCCTTTTGCGCCAGTGCATTCTGGCTGGCGCCGGTCATTGCCACATAAAGGTACTTGTCCACAATTGTTCCTCTGCCTGCCGGACGTTTGCCGTCCACTGCTGTACTGCTGAGCCATAAGCAATTTGCAGACCAACTTGTTTTTGGCAGCGCGAGGCCCGGCAAACAGGGGACTTTGAGGAATCAGAAGGGAATGGTGATTTGTATCAGAGACGAAAAACCGGCGGTGTCATGCCGCTTCGCGGCAACGGATCAAAAGATCGCAGCCTTCGGCAGCTCCTACAGGGTTCGACGTAGGAGCTGCCGAAGGCTGCGATCTTTTGATCTTAAATGCTGTTGTCCTTACCCACCTCATACTCACGCAACTTGTTGGCAATGGTGGTATGCGAAACCCCCAGGCGCTTGCCCAGTTGCCGACTGCTCGGATGCTCGGAATACAGCCGCTCCAGCACCGCCTTCTCGAAACGTCCAACGATCTCGTCCAGCCCTCCTTCCAGCGAAAAGTCGCCAAGGGGCTGACGCACGCCATAGTCCGGCAAACGAATGTGCTCGGCCTTGACCGTGCCGCCGTCGCACAGGGAAACCGCCTGGAACAGCACGTTCTCCAGTTGCCGTACGTTACCCGGCCAATGGTAATGACTGAGCCGCTCCATGGCCGCCGGGGCCAGTTTCGGCAGCGGGCAACCAATCTGCCGGCTGGCCTGGTCGAGGAAGTGCTCCACCAGCGGCGTCAAACCGTCGAGGCATTCGCGCAACGGCGGGATGTGCAGCGACAACACATTCAAGCGGTGATAGAGGTCCTGGCGGAACTCGCCGCGAGCGCACAATTCGGACAGGTCGACCTGGGTCGCGCAGATCACTCGCACGTCGAGGTAGACCTCTTCATCACTGCCTACACGGCGGAAGCAGCCGTCCTGCAGGAAGCGCAGCAATTTCACCTGCAAGCGCGGGCTCATCTCCCCGACGCCATCGAGAAACAGCGTACCGCCCGCCGTCAGTTCCAGCAGCCCGAGCTTGCCTTCGGCCCGCGCCCCTTCGAATGCACCGGGGCCGTAACCGAACAATTCCGTCTCGGCCATGGACTCTGGCAGACCGGCGCAGTTGAGCGCCATCAACGGCGATTGCCCACGAGGACTGGCCAGATGGCAGGCCCGCGCCAGCAATTCCTTGCCGGTGCCAGTCTCCCCTTCTATTAACAGCGGCGCATCCAGCGGCGCCATGCGCCGGGCTTCGCGCACCACGGCGGCCATGACTTTCGAGCTTTGGAAGATGCTGTCGAAACCACGCAGCTCCTGCTTGCGCACGTTGTAGATGCGCTCGCCCACCCGGTCGGCGCGGTGCAGCGTCAGCACCGCGCCAGCCATGGCCTCGCTGTCGTCATGCTCCGATTGCAGCGGCGCGATGTCGGCCAGGAACACATCGCCCTTGACCTTGACCCGCAACCCGTTGATCCGCGACTTGTTGGCACGCACCAGTTCCGGCAAATCGAAATCCTCGGCGTAGCGCGACAGGGGAATCCCCGGCACTTCGTCGACCCGCACCCCGAGCAACTGCGCCGCTGCCCGGTTGGCCGCGACGATGGAACCGCCCATGTCGATCGACAACACAGGGAATTCCAGCGCACCAAGCAGTGCATTGAGCTCCATGTGCCGACGCTCGCTGGGCATCAGTCCTACACGCTTGACGCCAAACACCCCGGCAATCGCTTCAAATTTCGGACGCAAGGCCTGGAACTGAATGTTGATCAGGTTCGGGCAATGCAGGTAGATGGCGTTGCCATGCTCACCGCCCACCTCACCGCGGGCCACGTTGATCCCGTACTCCACCAACAGGTTGAGAATGTCGCGCAGGATGCCGATGCGGTTCTGGCAGTGGACTTTGATACGCATATAAAGACCCGAAAAGCGATGAATAAGGTTGGTATCAACGCAAACCCTATGGGAATGGCGGTGCGACGATTCGACTTGCTCGCGAAGGCGGCCTGCCTGATACATCAATGTTGGACGTGCCAGCGCTTTCGCGAGCAAGCCCGCTCCCACAGGGGTATTGCGGTGCGCGCTCGATCGCATTTTTCTTTCGAGTCGCTCAGATAGTCGTCAAGATTATGTGACAGGCAAAGCGTTTTTCAAACCGGGAAATCTCAATAGCTGCGCGATCGCGACCAATTCGTAACGAAAACTTTACGAAATTTACGGTTTTTTCCTACGCGTGTCGCTGCTCACCTGCTGCAACAATGCAATCCTTGGGGTATTTCTAGGTCCATAGCAGTACATAACAAGAACGAAATCCCCTAGCAGGAGAGCAGCATGAAGCAGACGCAATACGTGGCTCGCGAGCCCGATGCGCAAGGTTTTATCGACTACCCCGCCGAAGAACACGCGGTGTGGAACACGCTGATCACCCGTCAACTGAAAGTGATCGAAGGGCGTGCGTGCCAGGAGTACCTGGACGGTATCGAAAAACTCGGACTGCCCCACGACCGCATTCCTCAACTCGGCGAAATCAACAAGGTCCTCGGTGAAACCACCGGCTGGCAGGTTGCCCGGGTTCCCGCACTGATTCCCTTCCAGACCTTTTTCGAATTGCTGGCCAGCAAGCAGTTTCCAGTGGCGACCTTTATTCGCACCCGCGAAGAACTGGACTACCTGCAAGAGCCGGACATTTTCCACGAGATCTTCGGTCACTGCCCGCTGCTGACCAACCCGTGGTTCGCTGAATTCACCCACACCTACGGCAAGCTCGGCCTCGAGGCGACCAAGGAAGAACGCGTGTACCTGGCGCGCCTGTACTGGATGACCATCGAGTTCGGTCTGGTCGACACCCCGCAAGGCCAGCGCATCTACGGCGGCGGCATTCTGTCTTCTCCGAAAGAGACCGTGTATTGCCTGTCGGACGAGCCTGAGCATCAGGCGTTCGATCCGCTGGAATGCATGCGCACGCCCTACCGCATCGACATCCTGCAGCCAGTGTACTTCGCATTGCCAAATCTCAAGCGTCTGTTCGACCTCGCTCATGAAGACATCATGGGCATGGTCAAGCAAGCGATGCAGATGGGTCTGCACGCACCGAAATTTCCGCCAAAACCAAAAGCCGCGTGATCCGCCGCTTTTAAAATCAAGTGAGCCTGTCAGAAACCATCGCTTTGGATTAGCGTGGTAGCACTGAGGGCCGATTTTCCAACATTCGATTTCAGGAACACATCATGACCGCATTAACTCAAGCCCATTGCGAAGCCTGCCGCGCCGACGCCCCACAAGTCAGCGACGAAGAATTGCCGATCCTGATCAAGCAGATCCCGGACTGGAACATCGAAGTACGCGACAGCATCATGCAGCTGGAAAAGGTCTTCCTGTTCAAGAACTTCAAGCACGCCCTGGCGTTCACCAACGCCGTCGGTGAAATCTCCGAGGCCGAAGGCCACCACCCAGGCCTGCTGACCGAGTGGGGCAAAGTGACCGTGACCTGGTGGAGCCACTCGATCAAGGGCCTGCACCGCAACGACTTCATCATGGCCGCGCGCACTGACGAAGTGGCGAAGAATGCCGAGGGGCGCAAGTAATGCATTTCGACGCCATCGGTCGAGTGCCTGGCGACCCGATCCTGGGCCTGATGGAGGCCTATGCGCAGGACCCGAATCCGCGCAAGTTCGATCTGGGCGTGGGGGTCTACAAGGACGCCCAGGGCCTGACGCCGATTCTCCAGTCGGTGAAGCTGGCCGAGCAGCGCCTGGTGGATCGCCAGTCCACCAAGACCTACATCGGTGGTCACGGCGAACCGGCGTTCGGCAAAGCGATCAATGAGCTGGTGCTGGGTGCCGACTCGAAACTGATCAGCGCACAACGCGCCGGCGCCACCCAGACGCCGGGCGGCACCGGGGCTTTGCGCCTGAGCGCGGACTTCATCGCCCAATGCCTGCCGGGGCGCGGCGTATGGTTGAGCAACCCGACCTGGCCGATCCACGAAACGATTTTCGCGGCAGCCAAGGTCAAGGTCAGCCACTACCCGTACGTGGGCAGTGACAACCGTCTCGATGTCGACGGCATGCTGGCGGCGCTCAATGAAGCGCCCAAGGGTGACGTGGTGTTGCTGCACGCCTGCTGCCACAATCCGACCGGTTTCGACCTGTCCCGGGATGACTGGCAGCGGGTGCTGGAGGTCGTACGCAAGCGCGAACTGCTGCCACTGATCGACTTCGCGTATCAAGGATTCGGCGACGGGCTGGAACAGGATGCCTGGTCGACCCGGTTGTTCGCCGCCGAGTTGCCGGAACTGTTGATCACCAGTTCGTGCTCGAAGAACTTCGGCCTGTACCGCGACCGTACCGGCGCGCTGATTGTCTGCGCGAACACCGCCGACAAGCTCACCGACATCCGCAGCCAGCTGGCCAACATCGCCCGCAACCTGTGGTCGACGCCGCCGGATCACGGCGCTGCCGTGGTCGCGACCATCCTCGGTGACACAGAGTTGAAAAACCTCTGGGCTGACGAAGTGGAAGCCATGCGCCTGCGTATCGCCCAACTGCGCAGCGGTCTGGTGGAAGCACTGGAGCCTCACGGTTTGCGCGAGCGTTTTGCGCACATTGGCATGCAACGCGGGATGTTCTCCTACACCGGCCTGTCGCCTGAGCAAGTGAAGAACCTGCGGGATCATCACAGCGTGTACATGGTCAGTTCGGGCCGGGCCAACGTGGCGGGGATTGATGCCACGCGCCTGGATCTGCTGGCCGAGGCGATTGCCAGCGTCTGCAAGTAACCATCAGACACTGCAAGCCCCCTGTGGGAGCGAGCTTGCTCGCGATAGCGGTCTATCAGTCAACATCACCGTTGAATGACACTCCGCTATCGCGAGCAAGCTCGCTCCCACATTTGTTTTGTGTCGCTCCTCCAGTCATGTCTAGACAATCCCATCCGTCGAAACAAATGGATATAAAAGTCCGTTTGTCATTTTCAGTGCTGTATCCTGCCCAAGCTTTTTAAAAAGCGCGGATCTACCAGATCTATCAACAGACTTAGCGAGGAGCGCAACCATGCACGAGATTCCTAATCTCCCCTTCCCAAGCCTGCACGAACCTGAGCAGACGACCACGCAGCAAGCCGGAGCCCAACAGCCCGAGCCGAAAGAAGCCACTGACAGCCGCCAGGCTGACAGAGAAGACTGAAACACCCGCCGCACAGACCGTGTGGAAAGCGCTACCATGCGCTTTCCACACTGCCTGAAATGAGCCTGACCATGACCGATGAATTCAGTGAAGCGCAGGCCAGCGTCCTGATCGGCACCGCCGAGAAAATGATCGAGATCTGGAACCGCCTCTCCCCCGAGAAACAAGCCACCTTGCTCGCCCGCTTCGGCACCCAGGAAAATGCGCTGGCCGCCCTGGTCACCACGCAATTGGTCGCTCCCGCCAAACCTGAATGACGCCGCCCGGCAAATAGTTTTACTTTTTCACGACCTGTGACCGTCCACACCGCTATCATAAGCAGCCTATCTATCCTGCTTTACCGTGGACCTTTACCCATGCCCGAAAACCAGCGCCCCCTGGCGGTCACGCTGCAAGTTGTCTCCATCGTCCTTTTCACCTTCATCGGCTACCTGAACATCGGCATCCCCCTGGCCGTATTGCCCGGTTACGTCCACAGCGACCTGGGCTTCGGCGCGGTGATCGCGGGGCTGGTGATCAGCGTGCAATACCTGGCCACCCTGCTCAGCCGCCCCTATGCCGGGAAGATCATCGACAACAAGGGCAGCAAGCTGGCTGTGATGTATGGCCTGGCCGGTTGCGGCTTGAGCGGGGTGTTCATGTTGCTCTCGGCCTGGACCCAGAGCCTGCCGACCTTGAGCCTGATCTGCCTGTTGATCGGCCGCCTGGTACTCGGCAGTGCCGAAAGCCTGGTGGGCTCGGGCTCGATTGGCTGGGGCATCGGCCGGGTCGGCGCGGCGAATACGGCCAAGGTCATCTCCTGGAACGGTATCGCCAGCTATGGAGCACTGGCTGTCGGCGCGCCCCTGGGCGTATTGCTCGTCCATCAACTGGGTTTGTGGAGCATGGGGGTGAGCATTGTTTTGCTGGCCGTGCTCGGTCTGCTGCTGGCCTGGCCGAAAACAGCCGCGCCGATCGTTGCCGGTGAGCGCCTGCCGTTCATGCACGTACTCGGGCGGGTTTTCCCCCACGGCTGCGGCCTGGCCCTGGGCTCCATCGGTTTTGGCACAATCGCCACCTTCATCACCCTGTATTACGCCACTCAACACTGGGACAACGCGGTGCTGTGCCTGAGCCTGTTCGGCGCCAGCTTCATCGGCGCGCGCCTGCTGTTCGGCAACCTGATCAACCGCCTCGGCGGCTTTCGCGTGGCCATTGCCTGCCTGTCAGTGGAAACCCTGGGATTGCTGTTGCTGTGGTTGGCACCGGATGCCCATTGGGCTCTGGCGGGCGCGGCGCTAAGCGGCTTCGGCTTTTCCCTGGTATTTCCGGCACTGGGCGTGGAGGCGGTCAACCTTGTCCCCGCATCCAGCCGAGGCGCAGCCGTCGGCGCCTATTCGCTGTTCATCGACTTGTCGCTGGGGATCACCGGACCGCTCGCCGGTGCGATTGCGGCAGGATTTGGTTTTGCATCGATCTTCCTGTTCGCCGCGCTCGCTGCACTCAGCGGTTTGCTGCTGAGCCTTTACCTGTACCGACAGGCACCGAAGCAACGCGAAGCGCGGGACGCCCGCTAGAAATCGACCTTGCCACGTCCGGCCTTGATGTTGCCACGCTTGGACTTTGACTCGAGTCGGCGGGTCTTCGAGCCGAGGGTCGGCTTGGTCGGGCGACGCTTTTTCTCGACCTTGGTGGCACTCTGGATCAACTCGGTCAGCCGCAACAGCGCATCGGCGCGGTTCTGCTCCTGCGTCCGGTACTGCTGGGCCTTGATGATCAACACACCGTCGCTGGTGATGCGGCTGTCGCGCAGCGCCAGCAGCCGTTCCTTGTAGAACTCGGGCAAGGACGACGCAGGTATGTCGAAGCGCAGGTGCACGGCACTTGAGACCTTGTTGACATTCTGCCCACCGGCGCCCTGGGCGCGAATGGCCGTCAACTCGATCTCGGCATCCGGCAGCTGCACGTTGTTGGAAATCACCAGCATGGAAAAGCGTCCGTATTCAGAACGTGCAGGATACCGCGAATGAGTGTCAGGAACGCAGCAGAACCAATGTGGGAGCGGGCTTGCTCCGGGCGGCGCTCCGACAAATGCGGAGTGTCAGTCGACTTGAATGCTGACGGTTAAACCGCTTTCGCGAGCAAGCCCGCTCCCACAAAGGGTTTTGTATGAACCTTGAAAACAACAAACCCGGCACTTGGCCGGGTTTTTTGTTTCTGCGCGGAGTTACTCCACTACGGCCTGCAAGGCACGCTGAGCACTGCGCTTGTTCTTGATGCCGTAGCAGACCCACATGAACACCAGCCACACCGGAATCGCATACACCGATGTCTGGATCCCCGGAATCAACAGCATCACGCCAAGGACGAACACTACGAACGCCAGGCAGATGTAGTTGCCGTACGGGTACCACAGAGCCTTGAACAGCGGCGTCTGTTTGGTCTTGTTCATGTGCTGGCGGAACTTGAAGTGCGAGTAGCTGATCATCGCCCAGTTGATCACCAAGGTAGCAACCACCAACGACATCAGCAGTTCCAGCGCGTTCTGCGGGATCAGGTAGTTCAGCAGTACCGCGATCAGGGTCACGGCGGCCGAAGCCAGGATCGAACGCACTGGCACGCCGCGCTTGTCGATCTTCGCCAGGCCCTTCGGCGCGTCGCCCTGCTCGGCCATGCCCAGCAGCATGCGGCTGTTGCAGTAGGTGCCGCTGTTGTACACCGACAACGCCGCGGTCAGGACCACGAAGTTGAGGATGTGCGCGGCGGTGTTGCTGCCCAGCATCGAAAACACTTGCACGAACGGGCTGCCGCTATAGGAATCACCGGAGGCGTTCAGGGTGGTCAGCAAGCTGTCCCACGGCGTCAACGACAGCAGGATCACCAGGGCACCGATGTAGAAAATCAGGATCCGGTAGATCACCTGGTTGATGGCTTTCGGGATCACGGTTTTCGGCTTGTCGGCTTCGGCAGCGGTGAAACCGAGCATTTCCAGACCACCGAAGGAAAACATGATGAACGCCATGGCCATCACCAGACCGCTGACGCCGTTCGGGAAGAAGCCACCGTGGGACCACAGGTTGCTGACCGCTGCTTGCGGGCCGCCATTACCGCTGACCAGCAGGTAGCTGCCCAGGGCAATCATGCCGACGATCGCCACGACCTTGATGATCGCGAACCAGAACTCAGCCTCGCCGAACACTTTGACGTTGGCCAGGTTGATGGCGTTGATCAGCACGAAGAAGGCAGCTGCGGAGGCCCAGGTCGGGATGTCCGGTGCCCAGTAGTGGATGTATTTGCCGACCGCGGTCAGCTCCGACATGCCCACCAGAATGTACAGGATCCAGCAGTTCCAGCCCGACAGGAAGCCGGCAAAGCCGCCCCAGTACTTGTGCGCGAAGTGGCTGAAGGAACCGGCCACCGGGTCCTCGACGATCATTTCACCCAGTTGGCGCATGATCATGAAGGCGATGAAGCCGCAGATGGCGTAGCCGAGGATCATCGACGGACCGGCGGATTTCAGTACCCCGGCCGAACCGAGGAACAAGCCGGTACCGATCGCGCCACCGAGGGCGATCAATTGAATGTGGCGATTTTTCAGGCCGCGTTTCAGCTCGCCTGATTGCGGGTTTTGTCCACTCATGAAAAGGGTCTCACGCAAGGTTTGATGATGTTCAGTAGACGTTGCTGCTCAAGAAAGGCGTTAAGCGGCACCGATCAAACCCCAGCGCAGGCACCAGGAGTTCAGCGTAATTACAACGGTCATGCGTCACCTGTTTGTTTTTATCTGTGACGAAATCGAACCCGACACGCTCGTGACGCGACGGAGTGAACAAGGCGGATAGCCTTGAGGTTTGCGCAGATGCGCAGGAGGTCACAGGTAAAACGCGGCGCATTGTACACCTGTAACCCCCTGCTGCCAGACCCGCTGGACAAGCGTGTCTATGGCCGGGATTGCCTGTGTCCGCCCCGAGAGGCTCGGGCGGCTGCAAAAAATGGGTCAGACCCTTGCGGATCATCGACGGGAAAGGCAGGAAAACCGCCCCTCGCAGAGAGATGGAGATGGAATACGGCGTTCATTGCGCCTCCTTTTTGTTATGCACCTGCACGACAGGCATGGCGCGCATAACACCCTGCATGGAGCGGTGAAACAAGCGGGCCAGAGGGCTGGAAGGAGGAAGGAAGACGCTGTTGCGTAAGCGTTTTCTTACGGCATTCGGGGAATGGCGATTCCACGGGGCTAATCCGTGATTTTTGTCAGGATTTCTTTACAAGCCGTAACATCGGGTTTCCATTCGGGAGAGTGTGGTGTTGCCGCTATCGCCTTCGCGGGCAAGCCCGCTCCCACAATGGATCGCATTTCGACCAAACAACTCCGCCCCCCCTGTGGGAGCAGGCTTGCCCGCAAAGAGGCCATTGAAAACACCTCACCACTGAAGCCTGACCCAAAAAAAAACGCCAACCCGAAGGTTGGCGTTTTTTTATGAAGCGCTTACCGATTACTCAGGCTTGCGACGACCAAAGCCTGGACGCTGGCCCGAACCGGCCGGTGCGCCACGGCGCTTGCCCGATGGGGTATCGCCGTCGACCAGTTTGATCCCCGGACGCTTCGGCGCTGGCTTGGCCGGGCGCTTGGTGTCGGCCGGGCGATCGGCTACCGGCGTACCACGACCTTCGCCCCGTTCGGTACGGCCATTGGCCGGACGTGGCGTGCGCGGACCGCGTTCGCCGTCCTGACGGGCAGCCGGCTTGCGCCCTGGACGCTCGCCTTCGATCTGCGGCTCGCGGCTTGCCCGTGGAGCAACAGGAGCGGCAGGAGCCCCAGCGGCTGGACGCAGGGTACGCACGCGCTCGGTCTTGGCCATTGGACGCGACGATTTGCGCTGCATCCGGTCAAGCTTGTCCTTGCTCTTGGCGTTCATCTGCGGCATCGCGACCGGCGTCAGGCCAACCTCGGCACTCAGGATGTCGACTTCGTACTGGCTCATTTCGCGCCAGCGGCCCATCGGCAGGTCGGAGTTGAGGAACACCGGACCGAAACGCACGCGCTTCAGACGGCTGACCACCAAGCCCTGGGATTCCCACAGGCGACGAACTTCGCGGTTGCGACCTTCCATCACCACGCAGTGATACCAGTGGTTGAAACCTTCACCGCCTGGCGCCTGCTTGATGTCGGTGAACTTTGCCGGGCCGTCTTCGAGGACAACACCAGCCTTCAGGCGCTCGATCATTTCGTCATCGACTTCGCCACGCACACGTACCGCGTATTCACGGTCCATTTCGTAGGAAGGGTGCATCAGGCGGTTGGCCAGTTCACCGTCGGTGGTGAACATCAGCAAACCGGTGGTGTTGATGTCCAGACGACCGATGTTGATCCAGCGTCCCTCTTTAGGGCGCGGCATCTTGTCGAACACGGTCGGACGGCCTTCCGGGTCGACACGGGTGCAGATCTCGCCGTCGGGCTTGTTGTACATGATCACGCGACGCACCGACTCGGCGGCCTCTTCGCGCTTGATCACCTTGCCATCGATGGTGATAGCGTCGTGCATGTCGACGCGCTGGCCAAGGGTGGCGTCTTTGCCGTTGACCTTGATGCGGCCGTGGCTGATCCAGGCTTCCACGTCACGGCGCGAGCCGACGCCGATACGGGCGAGGACTTTCTGCAGTTTTTCGCCTGCTGGGCCGATTGGCTGGTCGTCTTGCTGGTCTTTGATACTCATCTGGGCACCTCCCGGTGTGGTCTGAAAACTGGGTACTTGGGCGAAGGGATCGCCGAAGGGTCGCGAATCATACGCGCATGAGGGCGTTTGCGCATCAGAGACTAGCTGATCAAGGCAAGGTTATTTGTTTTTCCGCCGACCGGTGACACGCAACTTGCTAACGAACACAAAACCCTGTGGGAGCGAGCTTGCTCGCGATGACGGTGGCACATCCGACATCGAAGCGACTGACCTGTCGCCATCGCGAGCAAGCTCGCTCCCACAGTGAATCTCCATTGTTCATGAGAATCGTATCAATCTTCGAACTGGCGACGCTCTGCTTCGATGGCTTCGGCCAAAGCCTGGGCTTCGGCCTCTTCGTCCGACAGCTCCGGCTCGGGTTTCGGCTGTTCAAGGGCGGCAACGGCGGCCAGGAGTTTTTCCCGGGCTTCGGCAACGCCGAGGATATCGTCGTCCTGCTCCGGCTCAGTCTCCGGCTCAGGCTCGCCTTCCGGCCCAGGCTCGGGTTGTGCCGCTTCGACTTCTGGCTCGATGACCGACTGTTCCGGATCGAACTCAGGCGGCGCACCATCACGCAGCAAGTCGTCGAAGTCGGTCTTGATCCCCTCCTCCATGCTGTCCAGTTCCAGCAACAGCGTGTGGAAACTGGTTTCTTCCTTGGGTTCTTCCGGCTCGGCGCTGGCATCGGCCAACTCTTGCAACCCGGCGGGTACGGGGGCGTCGTCGAAGTCGAGCACCGGGTCCGGTTCCAGCTCGCGCAGTTCCGCCAGCGGCGGCAGGTCGTCGAGGTTCTTCAGGTTGAAGTGGTCGAGGAACGCCTTGGTGGTGGCGAACATCGCCGGTTTACCGGGCACGTCGCGGTAGCCGACGATGCGGATCCACTCGCGCTCCATCAAGGTCTTGACGATGTTGCTGTTGACCGCCACGCCCCGCACGTCTTCGATTTCGCCACGGGTGATCGGCTGGCGATAGGCAATCAGCGCCATGGTTTCCAGCATCGCCCGAGAGTAACGCTGCGGGCGCTCTTCCCACAGGCGCCCGACCCACGGCGCAAATTTCTCGCGAATCTGCAGGCGATACCCCGAGGCCACTTCCTTCAATTCAAAGGCGCGGCCATCGCAGGACTTGGCGAGAATCGTCAGGGCCTTCTTGAAGACCGGTGGTTCCGGGCGCTCACCCTCCTCGAAGAGTTCGAACAGGCTTTCCAAAGATTGCGGCTTTCCCGAGGCCAACAGAAAGGCTTCAAGCAAGGGTGCCAGATCACGGGGTTCAGTCAGGTTCATGTTTCGACTCGTTATTCGGCTCGGGCTCGCACGTGGATCGCGGCAAATGGCTCATTCTGCACCAGCTCGACCAGGGATTCCTTGACCAATTCAAGGATCGCCATAAAGGTCACCACCACCCCCAGGCGCCCTTCTTCAGCGGTGAACAGCTCGACAAACGGCACGAACCCGCCGCCCTTGAGGCGTTCCAGCACATCACTCATGCGTTCGCGGGTCGACAACGCCTCGCGGCTGACCTGGTGGCTTTCAAACATGTCGCCACGGCGCAAGACTTCGGCCATGGACAACAGCAGCTCTGACAAGCGCACGTCCGGCAACAGCTTGCGTGCCCGGGCTTCAGGGGCGTCCAGCTTGGGCACCACCACATCACGACCGACGCGGCTCAGGCCATCGATGCCTTCGGCCGCAGCCTTGAAGCGTTCATACTCCTGCAAGCGGCGGATCAGTTCGGCGCGGGGGTCGTCCTCTTCGTCTTCGACGGTTTCGGCCCGTGGCAGCAGCATCCGCGACTTGATCTCGGCCAGCATCGCGGCCATCACCAAATACTCGGCGGCCAGTTCCAGGCGCACCGACTGCATCAACTCGACGTAGCCCATGTACTGGCGAGTGATCTCCGCCACAGGGATGTCGAGAATGTTGATGTTCTGTTTGCGGATCAGGTACAGCAGCAGGTCGAGCGGGCCTTCGAACGCCTCTAGAAAGACCTCGAGGGCATCCGGCGGGATGTACAGGTCCAGCGGCATTTCCATGACCGCCTGGCCATAGACCATGGCGAAAGGCAGCTCTTGCTGGGCCCCGGCCTGACTGTCGACGGGTTCTACTGCAGACATCTAGGCCTCGACCATGAACGGCGCAGGGTCGCCGCAACCAACGCGAATGACTTCCGGCTCGCCGTCGGCAAGGCTGATCACCGTGGACGCCTTGATCCCGCCGAAGCCGCCATCGATGATCAGATCGACCTGGTGTTCAAGCAACTGGCGCATTTCGTGCGGATCGGTCAACGGGTCTTCATCGCCGGGCATGATCAGGGTCACGCTCATCAACGGTTCACCCAGTTCAGCCAGCAGCGCCAGGGCAATCGGGTGGCTCGGCACGCGCAGGCCGATGGTACGTTTCTTCGGGTGCAACAACAGCCGCGGCACTTCGCGGGTGGCGTTGAGAATGAAGGTATAGGGCCCCGGCAGATGGGCTTTGAGAATGCGGAACGTGCCGGTGTCGATCTTGGCGAACAGGCCTAGTTGCGACAGGTCGCTGCAGATCAGTGCGAAGTTGTGCTTCTCATCCAGCTGTCGCAGGCGTCGAACGCGCTCCACGGCCACCTTGTCGCCGATCTGGCAACCTATGGCGTAGGAGGAGTCCGTGGGATAAATCACCACCCCGCCCTTGCGGATGATTTCGACAGCCTGTTTGATCAGGCGCGCCTGCGGGTTTTCCGGATGAATCTGGAAAAATTGACTCACATTCTCTACCTGTTCAGACGGCGGCAATAACTGGGTCATGTTTGAATCGACACCATAGCGGCGGCAGATCCTCCGGGAGCGGCCGGTATTCACCGATCTCCGACCAGCCTCCAGGGCCATGAAAATCACTGCCGGCGCTGACCAGCAGACCGAACTCGCGGGCCAGGATGGCCAGGCTGCCCACTTGCTCGGCAGGCTGGTAACCATTGACCACTTCGATGGCGTGGCCCCCCGCTTGAATATAGTCGGCAATCAGACGACGGCGCTTGCTGCGTGTGAATTCATAGTGCCATGGGTGTGCCAGACTGACCCAGGCCTTGGCCGCGCGCAGGGTTTCGACGGTGTCCTCCAGAGTCGGCCAGTGTTGCTTGACGTCGCCCAGCTTGCCGGCACCCAGCCATTTGCGAAACGCCTCGGCGCGGTCCTTGACGAAACCTTCACGCACCATCCAGTCGGCGAAATGCGGGCGGGCCGGCGCGTTACCGCTGTCGCCCAGCTCCTGCTGGATCTCCCGAGCTCCATCCAGCGCCCCTGGCATGCCTTTGAGCGCCAGTTTGCGGCTGATTTCCTCGGAGCGTAGCCAGCGGCCATCATGCAATCTGGCGATGGCCTCGACCAACGGCGCGGCATTCACGTCAAAACCGTAGCCCAGGACATGAATGGTCGCGCCGCCCCAGGTGCAGGACAATTCGACGCCGTTGACCAGTTGCATCCCCAGCGCGGTAGCCGCGTGCCGGGCCTCGTCGAGGCCCTCGAGGGTGTCGTGATCGGTCAAGGCCAGGACTCGCACGCCTTTCTCGAACGCCCGCGCCACCAGAACCGCAGGCGCCAGGGCGCCATCGGAGGCCGTGCTATGGCAGTGCAAATCAACATTCACAGGGCTTTGTAACCTCAAATCAGCTGGCGCTATCGCGCGCCCATATGTTTGTTATTATGCCGCCACATCCTGCTTCTGGCTGCCACTGTGAAACAATTCATCGATTTCATCCCGCTCCTGCTGTTTTTCATCGTCTTCAAAATCGACCCACGGGTCGTCGACATCGCCGGTCATGAGTTCACTGTAGGCGGTATTTACAGCGCCACCGCAATGCTGATCGTCAGTTCCCTGGTGGTCTACGGCACACTGTTCATCAAGCAGCGCAAGCTGGAGAAGAGCCAGTGGCTGACCCTGATCGCCTGCCTGGTCTTCGGCAGCCTGACGCTCGCGTTCCACAGCGAGACGTTCCTGAAATGGAAGGCCCCGGTGGTCAACTGGCTGTTCGCCCTGGCGTTCATCGGCAGCCACTTCGTCGGTGACAGCCTGCTGATCAAGCGCATCATGGGCCACGCGCTGACCCTGCCGGAGCCGGTCTGGACGCGCCTGAACATCGCCTGGATCGCCTTCTTCCTGTTTTGCGGTGCCGCCAACCTGTTTGTCGCGTTCACCTTCCAGAGCTACTGGGTCGACTTCAAGGTCTTCGGCAGCCTGGGCATGACTCTGCTGTTCCTGGTCGGCCAGGGCATTTACCTGTCCCGCCATCTGCACGATGCCGACACCACAACGCCAAAAACCGAGGACTGACATGCTTTACGCAATCATTGCCACAGACGTCGCCAACTCCCTGGAAGCCCGCCTGGCCGCACGGCCCGCACACCTGGAGCGCCTGCAAGTGCTCAAAGGCGAAGGTCGCATCGTATTGGCCGGCCCACACCCGGCGATCGACAGCAATGATCCGGGCGCGGCGGGTTTCAGCGGCAGCCTGATCGTTGCCGAATTCGACTCCCTGAGCGCCGCCCAGGCCTGGGCCGACGCCGATCCGTACATCGCCGCGGGCGTCTACGCCAACGTTCTGGTCAAACCGTTCAAGCAAGTCCTTCCGTAACTTTCTTCTTTCAACTGCCCCACGCGGTGAACCATATCGGTTCATCGCGTTCTCAATCGCTCATTATTCTCGTTTGCCGGCCGACAACTTCCCCAATACTCGTATTGGAACCAGGAGTCGCCATGCGCAAGGGTCCGTTGTGCCTGATGTTGGTCACGTTGTCGATCGGGGCGCCTGCCCACGGTGAGGAAAGTGTCGAGGGCGGTAATTCGACGCCGTTTTCCTTGAGCGCCGGCAGCCAGATCACCGAGTTACAGCAACGCTTGAAAGAAAGCGAACGGCAACGGGAAGAACTGAACAAGCAATTGCAAACTGCCGATAGCGAACGCGAAAGCCCGCTGCTGGCCCGGTTGCGCCAGGAGAACCAGCGATTGAAGCTGCAACTCAAGGAAGCCCAGGCCAGCAGTCCCCTGCCGCGCCTGCTGACCGACCAGCAACAATGGTTCGTCATTGGCGCCGGGGTAGCGCTATTGGCTCTGCTCTGCGGTATCTTCGCCAGTGGAGCAAGTCGAAAACGTCGACAATGGCTAAATTGAGTGAGTCATGAG
Organism: Pseudomonas monachiensis; assembly: GCF_047345015.1. Taxonomy (NCBI): domain Bacteria; kingdom Pseudomonadati; phylum Pseudomonadota; class Gammaproteobacteria; order Pseudomonadales; family Pseudomonadaceae; genus Pseudomonas; species Pseudomonas monachiensis. The sequence continues at coordinate 1,536,596 of NZ_CP178857.1, read as the reverse complement.
CGAGCTGTTACTTATTGATGATGACCAGGAGCTGTGTGAGCTCCTGAGCAGTTGGCTGAGCCAGGAAGGGTTTCAGGTACGTGCCTGTCACGACGGCCAGAGCGCACGTCGTGCGCTGGCCGAAACCGCTCCGGCGGCCGTGGTGCTGGATGTGATGCTGCCCGATGGCAGCGGCCTGGAACTGCTCAAGCAGTTGCGCAGCGATCACCCGGATTTGCCGGTGCTGATGCTCTCGGCCCGGGGCGAGCCCCTGGACCGTATCCTCGGCCTGGAGCTCGGCGCCGACGACTACCTGGCCAAGCCCTGCGACCCACGGGAACTGACCGCCCGCCTGCGCGCAGTCCTGCGTCGTAGCCACCCGGCGGCGGTGTCCAGCCAGATCGAACTGGGCGACCTGTGTTTCAGCCCGGTCCGCGGCGTGGTCAGCATCGACGAACAGGAATTTACCCTCACCGTCTCCGAAAGCCGCCTGCTGGAAGCCTTGCTCAAGCAACCCGGCGAGCCCCTGGACAAGCAGGAACTGGCGCAGATCGCCCTCGGCCGCAAGCTGACCCTGTACGACCGCAGCCTGGACATGCACGTCAGCAACCTGCGCAAGAAGATCGGTCCACACCCCGATGGCCGACCGCGCATCGTCGCCCTGCGCAGCCGCGGCTACTACTACAGCCTCTGACCCCGTAGGAGCTGCCGCAGGCTGCGATCGTTTGACCTTGGCTTTGAAGATCAAAAGATCGCAGCCTTCGGCAGCTCCTACGGGTTTGTCAGGGCGGCGCAAAACCATCTTTACCCAAGCTTTACCCTCCGCTGACCGCCGCTGACCTTGATCTGCGTAATCTGCACTCATCCGGAACGTACCGGGAACGAGACAAGGAGATACACCATGCGCAAGACTCTTATCGCCCTGATGTTCGCTGCTGCCCTGCCGACCGTTGCCATGGCCATGCCGGAAGGCGCGGGCCCCATGGATGGGTCGATGGACGGTTCGCGCCACGGCGGCCAGATGCACGGCATGCACGGCAAAGGCCCGTACAGTGAACTGGACCTGAGCCGCGAACAGCGCGAGCAGATCCGCAAGATCATGGGCGAGCAGATGCACGAGCGTAAGCAACTGGTCGACAAGTACCTGGAGAAGCTCTCGCCAGCCGACCAGAAAGCCATGAAGGACGAGATGGCCGCCAACCACAAGAAGGCTGAAGCGGACGTGCGCGCCTTGCTGAAACCGGATCAACAGAAGAAATTCGACGAGATCCAGAAAAAACAGGCTGAACGTCGCGCCGAGTGGGCCGAGTTCAAGGCCTGGAAAGCGCAACAACCGCAAAAAGCGCAATAATGCGCTAACCCCGGACCCAACGGCTCAACCCCGTTGGGCCTGACACCACGCAATTTAAATGTGGGAGCGGGCTTGCTCCCACATGGCTTGACGTTTGTTCGAGGATTTCCTGTGCGTTCATTGTTCTGGCGTATCCTGGCCAGCTTCTGGCTGGCCATCGCTCTGGTTGCAGGGCTTTCCATCCTGCTCGGACACATGCTCAACCAGGACGCCTGGATTCTCAGCCGCCACCCGGGTCTCAACACGCTGGCCGAAGAGTGGACGCAAACCTATGAAAGCCAGGGCGAAGACGCCGCCCAGGACATTCTCCAGCAACGCAAACGCCAGTATCACATCGACGTTCAGGTGCTTAACGAAAGCGGCGATCCGGTGGTGCGCGGTACCTTCCCGAAACGCGCGGCGGCCTTTGAGGCGCGCCAGAACAACGAGGACCGACGCCTGCCGTGGCGGCGCCTGACCGATGAATTCACCAGCGAAAAAACCGGTGACACCTTCCTGTTCATCTACCGCATCCCGCACCCGGAACTGGATGCCTGGCACCGAGAGAGCCTGCTCTGGCCGCTCAGTGCCCTGGGAATCGCCCTGGTGGTGCTGACCCTGTTCAGCCTGCTGGTGACCTTTTCCATCACTCGCCCGCTCAGCCGTCTACGCGGAGCGGTGCATGACCTGGGACAAACCACCTATCAACAAAACAGCCTGGTCAAGCTGGCCAACCGCCGCGATGAGTTCGGCGTCCTGGCCAACGACTTCAATCGCATGGGCGCGCGCCTGCAAAGCCTGATTGGCAGTCAGCGGCAACTGCTGCGGGATGTGTCCCACGAACTGCGTTCACCCCTCGCCCGTCTGCGTATCGCGCTGGCACTGGCCGAACGGGCCACCCCGCAGGAACGGGAACAGCTGTGGCCGCGCCTGATCCGCGAGTGCGACCGGCTGGAAGCGCTGATCAGCGAAATCCTGGTACTGGCGAGGGTCGACTCCGATAACGCCAGTGCCGAAGAGGTGGACCTGAACGCCTTGCTCAATAGCCTGCAAAAGGATGCGCAACTCGGTTCACCCGAGCAACTCGTCCACCTCGAAGCCGAGTCGCAACTGAATCTGAAGGGCTGGCCGACCATGATCGAACGGGCCGTGGACAATCTGCTGCGCAACGCCCAGCGTTTCAATCCGGTGGATGGCCTGCCGATCGAAATGCAGGCCCTGCGTCAGGGTGAACGGATCGTCGTGACCGTACGCGATCACGGACCGGGGGTCAGTGCCGAGTATTTGAGCCAGCTCGGTGAGCCGTTCTATCGGGCGCCAGGGCAAACAGCGGCCGGACACGGCCTGGGCCTGGCCATCGCCCGCCGCGCGGCGGAGCGACATGGCGGCAGCCTGGTGCTGGCCAATCACCCTGAGGGCGGGTTCATTGCCAGCCTGGAATTGCCGTTGGTGCCGGGGGCTGTCGTGCAGCCCTGAGCCTGGACCGACACGACAGGATCAAACGACACAAAACCAATGTGGGAGCGGGCTTGCTCGCGAAAGCGGCTAACTATTCAACATCTATGTTGGATGACAGACTGCTTTCGCGAGCAAGCCCGCTCCCACACTGATGTGTGGTGTCAGGCCTTGCCGGGCCAGGCGCTGACGAATTCGGCGAGATCGACTTTCTCCGCCACTCGCGGTTCTTTCTGCGGCGTGCCCAGATACAGGAAGGCAATCACCTCTTCCCCTTCTGCCAGGCCCAAGCCCTTGGCCACATGGGCCGAGTAAGCCAGGTCACCGGTACGCCACACCGCGCCAATGCCCTGCGCATAGGCCGCGAGCAAAATCCCGTGGGCCGCGCAGCCCGCCGCCAGCAATTGCTCGGACTTCGGATATTTGACGTGATCCTGCACGCGAGCAATCACAACCACCACCAACGGTGCCCGCAACGGACCACTGCGCGCCTTGTCGATGGCAGCTTCGCCGACTTCGCTGTCTGAAAGTTTCGCAGCTTCAGCCAGCAGCTCGCCCATCTGCTCACGCGCCGCGCCTTCCACCGTCAGGAAACGCCAAGGCTGCAAGTGACCGTGATCCGGAGCGCGCATGGCGGCGCCAAACAGCACCTCGCGCTGCTCGGCGGTGGGTGCAGGGTCAATCAGTCGCGGAACGGAAACACGGTTGAGCAAAGCGTCGAGAGCCTGCATCGGCCACCTCCTGAAAAATATGTGCGGCTATTCTAGCGGTAACTGCTGCAGCAGTGCCGGTTTACATGCCCTGCCCCGCAGGTAGAATGGCGCCCTTCCACTATCAGCCGAGCGGACCTCATGGCGTTGCCGACCTTACGGATCATTGGTTTCATCATCGGCATCTTCCTGATCACGCTGGCGATCTCCATGGTCGTGCCCATGGCCACGCTGGTCGTTTTCGACCGCACCAGCGATCTGCCGTCGTTCCTCTGGGCCAGCATGATTACCTTTGTCGCTGGTTTGGCGCTGGTGATTCCGGGGCGCCCGGAACACATTCACCTGCGCCCCCGGGACATGTACCTGCTCACCGTCAGCAGTTGGCTGGTGGTGTGCATCTTCGCCGCGCTGCCGTTCCTGCTGACCCAGCACATCAGCTACACCGATTCATTCTTCGAAAGCATGTCCGGCATCACCGCCACTGGTGCAACCGTACTCAGCGGCCTGGACACTATGTCCCCGGGCATCCTGATGTGGCGCTCGTTGCTGCACTGGCTCGGCGGCATCGGCTTCATCGGCATGGCGGTGGCGATCCTGCCGCTGTTGCGCATCGGTGGCATGCGACTGTTCCAGACCGAATCTTCGGACCGTTCCGAAAAGGTCATGCCCCGTTCGCACATGGTGGCGCGCCTGATTGTTGCGACTTACGTCGGCATCACTATTGTCGGCAGCCTGGCGTTCTGGTGGGCCGGGATGAGCCTGTTCGACGCCATCAACCATGCGATGTCGGCGATCTCCACCGGCGGTTTCTCCACCTCAGACCAGTCCTTGGCCAAGTGGCCGGAGCCTGCGGTGCATTGGGTCGCGATCGTCATCATGATTCTCGGTGCCCTGCCGTTCACCCTGTATGTCTCCACGTTGCGTGGTAACCGTCGTGCGCTGATCAAGGATGAACAGGTTCAAGGCCTGCTCGGCATGCTGCTGGTGACCTGGCTGGTGCTCGGCACCTGGTATTGGTGGACTACCCAGCTGCATTGGCTGGAGGCATTGCGGCATGTGGCGCTGAACGTGACGTCGGTAGTGACCACCACCGGTTTTGCACTGGGGGACTACAGCCTGTGGGGCAATTTCTCGTTGATGCTGTTCTTCTACCTGGGGTTTGTCGGCGGTTGCTCCGGATCGACCGCGGGCGGGATCAAGATTTTCCGCTTCCAGGTGGCCTATATCCTGCTCAAGGCCAACCTTAACCAGCTGATTCACCCGCGGGCGGTGATCAAGCAGAAGTACAACGGTCACCGCCTCGACGAAGAAATCGTGCGGTCGATCCTGACCTTTTCGTTCTTCTTTGCGATCACCATCTGCGTGATTGCGCTGCTGCTGTCGCTGCTCGGCGTGGACTGGATGACCGCCCTCACTGGCGCAGCCAGTACGGTGTCCGGTGTCGGCCCGGGGCTCGGCGAAACCATCGGCCCGGCGGGCAACTTCGCCACCCTGCCGGATGCCGCCAAGTGGATTCTCTCGTTCGGCATGCTACTGGGCCGGTTGGAGATCATTACGGTGTTTGTGCTTTGTATTCCGGCATTTTGGCGTCATTGATCGCGTCAGCCGATTGCATCAGCCGCATCCGGTACTCACCGGGTGTGGCATCGAACCAGCGCCGAAATGCACGGAAGAAGTTGCTCGGATCGGCAAACCCCAGCAAGTAGGCAATTTCCAGCAAGGTCATGTTCGGTTGCGCCAGGTACTGCTCGGCCAGTTCACGCCGGGTATCGTCCAGCAGCGCCTGAAAACTCGTGCCCTCTTCCTGCAAGCGCCGTTGCAAGGTGCGCTGGGACAGATGCAGCGTCTGCGCCACGGTGTCGCGTTTGGGCTCGCCTTGGGGCAACAGGCGGCACAACACCTGCCGCGCCTTGTGGGTTACGCGACTTTCGGAAAATCGCGCCAGGTACTCACCGGCAAAGCGGTCATGCAGCAGCGCCATGGCCTCGTTGGCCGTTGGCAGCGGCGCTTCCATATCGGCGCGCTCGAAAATCAGCGCATCGTAGGGCGCGTTGAACACCAGCGGTGCATGGAAGGCTTGCTTATAGGGCTCCAGGTTGGCCGGCTCGGCACCCTGCAGCAACACTTTGCGTGGTTGCAACGTACGCCCGGTCAACCAGCTGCACAGCGCCAAGGCACAGGCCAGCGAAGCTTCGGCGCTTTGCCGGGTCGGCGGCAGATGATCGCCATGGACCGTCAGAATCAGCGCGTAGCCTTCTTCCAGCAGCTTGAAACTCAGGTCGGCACTTTCGGCAATGATCCGCTGATAGCGCACCAGACGCTGAAAGCCTTCGGCGAGAGTCTGGCTGGACATCAAAGCGTAACCGGCCACATGAAACTGCGCCGGTCGCACCACCTTGCCCATGTTCAGGCCGATGGCCGGATTGCCGGACAGCTCGACCGCGCGCTGCCACAGCCGTGTCATGGAGTCTTGCGGGAAGCGTGCGTCCGGATCGTCCAGTGCCACGTAGTCGAGCCCCAGCTGCTTGAACAGGGCCCGGCAATCCAGGCCGTCCATCTCCAGCGCTTTGACAATCCCCATCGCCCAGCTTGCAGAAGTCGTTCGTTCGCTCATGGCGTTTTCTTACATGGTGGCCGCATGCTACGGCTATTGACCGAAGGATACTAAAGTGGCGCCTATTGTCAGTGGCTGATGCCATTGATCACTCTAGACTCAAATAAACTACCCGCAGAACAACTTGCAGCAAGAACAATAACCACAGAGATCGCTGTCGTGGAAAACGTCAAACGATTCAACAGCTTCGCTGAGTTCTATCCTTACTACCTCAGTGAGCACAGCAACAGCACCTGTCGCCGTTTACATTTTATCGGCACGACCCTGGTTATCTTGATTCTGACGCTGACCATTGGTCGCGGAGCCTGGATGCTGTTGTGGGCCCTGCCACTGGCAGGCTACAGCTTTGCCTGGGTCGGGCATTTCTTCTTCGAGAAGAACCGCCCGGCCACGTTTCAACACCCCTTCTATAGCCTGCTCGGCGATTTTGTCATGTACCGGGACATGGTCCTGGGGCGCGTTCCGTTCTAGCTGACATCCGTCACAAGAGAGTTGCCGATGAATGCCAATGCCCGCTTCACCCACATGAAGGACGGCACTCAGGAGGACTGGGCGATCATCGCCGCGGACTTCAGTGCCTACGCAAGACAATTGCCTGCACGGATCGTGGCGCACCTGAAGTTGCTGGAGGGTGATTTTGGCGGCTTCCCGGTGGATCGCCTGACCCACTCCCTGCAAACCGCCACCCGCGCCTGGCGCGATGGTCGCGACGAAGAGTACGTGGTCTGCGCCCTGCTCCACGATATCGGCGACACCCTGGGCTCCTACAATCACCCGGACATCGCGGCGGCGATCCTCAAGCCGTTCGTCAGCGCCGAGAACTTGTGGATGGTGGAAAAGCACGGGATTTTCCAGGGCTACTACTTCTTCCATCACCTGGGCATGGACCGGCATCTGCGCGAGCAATTCCAGGAGCATCCGCAGTACCAGGCGACCGTTGAATTCTGCGCCAGATACGATGCAGCGGCGTTTGATCCGGTGTACGACACGCTGCCGTTGAGCTTTTTCGAGCCGATGATGGAGCGCTTGTTTGCGCACCCCAGGAATTCGATCTACAAGGCGGCGATGGAAGAACATTCGCCAACCTGACAGATCCAGCGGGACCGCTTCGCGGTCCATTCGCGAGCAAGCCCGCTCCCACAGGTTATCAGGCGGTCACAAATCTTGTGCTCACCTTCGCCCACTGTGGGAGCGGCGGTGCGGCGATCCGACTTGCCCGCGAAGAGGCCAGCACAGGCACTGAATGATCAAGCCAACTCTGCCACCCTGGCCGCCTTCAACTGCGCCTCGCGCGCCTGGGCATCCGCCAGGCGATACAACTCGATTGAACCATCCCAGTGCTCGATCAGGGCGGTGCACGATTCCACCCAGTCGCCGCAATTGAGGTAGTCCACCTCGCCGACCTTGCGAATCTCGGCATGGTGAATGTGCCCGCACACCACACCGTGCAGCTCGCGCTTGACGCATTCATGGGCGATGGCTTCTTCGAAGTCGCTGATAAAGCTGACCGCGGTTTTCACCTTGTGCTTGAGGTAGGCCGACAGCGACCAGTAGCCGTAGCCATATCGCGCGCGCCAATGATTGAGCCAGCGGTTGAGGGTCAGGGTGAATTCGTAGGCCGAGTCACCGAGAAACGCCAGCCAGCGATGATAACGGGTGATCACATCGAACTGGTCGCCATGGATCACCAGCAGGTGCCGGCCGTCGGCGGTGACGTGCACGGCTTCGTCGACCAACTGGATATTGCCCAGGATCAGCTTCGAATAGCGGCGCAGGAATTCGTCGTGGTTGCCGGTGACGTAGATCACCTCCGTGCCGCGCTTGCTCATGGTCAGCAGGCGACGGATGACGTTAGTGTGCGCTTGCGGCCAGTACATGCCGCCGCGCAGTTTCCAGCCGTCGATGATGTCGCCGACCAGATAGATCTTGTCTGCGTGGTAGCCCTTGAGAAACCGCGACAGGTGTTCAGCCTGGCAATCCCGGGTGCCCAAATGCACGTCGGAAATCCATAAAGTCCGTACGCGTTGCTTACGGGTGGGTTTGGCGAGCTCGGCGCTGGTCATGGGCAACCCTCTGGCAAGTTTTGCCAAGTCTGCCCCGAGCCGGTTAATGGTCCATGACAGCGTCAAGTCAGTCCTGTGACAGCGCTTACAGGCCCGCTCGGTGTAGACTGACGCCCTGAGCCGGGAGACCCGCGATGAGACCGATCCTCACGCTTCGCCAATACAGCCACGACCTGATCGTCCATAGCCACGAACACGCGCAACTGGTGTTCGGGCTTTCTGGCGCCCTGGATTTCGAGGTCGACGGGCGGGGCAGCCAGGTGGTCCGGCAGAGTTTCGTGGTGGTGCCCTCCGGAGCGCATCACGCCTGTGGCAGCGCCAATGGCAGCCGCTGCCTGGTGCTGGATGTGCCAAGCGAACAATGGGTTGCCCAGTCGTTGGGCGATCACGCCGAGCCCAGCCGACGCCTGCTCGACAACGCCGGGCGCCTGCCCCTGAATGCCGGGCAAAGCCAATTGGTCAGTTGGCTGGCGAACAGTCCGGTGGATGATCCGCTGATCGCTCAACAAGGCGCGGTGCTGTTGCTGGCCAGTCTCAACAACGTCAGGCCCGAAGCCGTCGGCGGTCGGCGTCTGCCCTATGCGGCGCTGGACGCGCACATCGATCAGTACGCGGCATACCCGCTGCAAGTGGCCGACCTGGCCCGGGTGGCCGGTCTTTCCAGTGCCCGTCTGCATGCACGGTTCGTGGCCGAATGCGGGCAGACGCCAATGGACTACATCCGCAGCCGACGCCTGCACATAGCGGTGGGCTTGCTGCGCAACTCGGCACTGCCCATCGGCGAAATTGCCAGCCGTGTCGGCTACAGCTCCCAGAGTGCCTTCGCGGCGGCGGTACTGCGCGAGTTCGGGGCATCGCCCGGAAAACTGCGGCGCGAGACTGGCGACAAATAACGCGAGTTTGCCGACAGACTTGATGGGCCATTACGCGCTTCAATGAGGCCTCTGTTCGTTTGTCGTTAAGGATTGCAATGACTCCCCGTACCGCCCTTGGCGCCTTGCATATCGGCGCATTGATGTTCGGCCTGACTGGCGTGTTCGGCAAACTGGCCGCCGCGTCCCCGGCGATCATCGTGTTCGGCCGTGCCGCCTTTGCGGTGCTCGCGCTGGCGTTTTTTGCACGGTTCGCCAGCCAGACGCGCTGGCAGAAACTCGAGGCCGTGGACTGGCGTCGACTGCTGCTCAGCGGCTTGTTGCTGGCCGGACACTGGGTGAGCTTCTTCATTGCCGTGAAAGTCGCAGGCGTGGCGATTGCGACGCTCGGTTTCGCCAGCTTCCCGGCCTTTACCGTGATCCTCGAAGGGCTGATCTTCCGCGAGCGCATTCGCGCCAATGAGATTGTGCTGGTGCTGCTGGTGAGTGTCGGCCTGGTGTTGGTCACGCCCGACTTTGACCTGGCCAGCGGCGCCACCACCGGCCTGCTGTGGGCCGTGGGTTCCGGTTTGTTGTTCGCCCTGCTGTCACTGACCAACCGTGCCAGTTCCGGTCGAGTCCCGCCGGTCCAGGCGGCGCTGTGCCAGAACGTGGTGGTTGCCCTGTGCCTGCTGCCGGTGGCGGCGCCTCAATTGAGCGAAGTGCGCGCCATCGACTGGCTGTGGATCGGCCTGCTAGGTGTGTTCTGTACCGGTGTAGCCCACAGCCTGTTCGTCGCCAGCCTCGCGGTGATCAAGGCTCGCACTGCCGCCGTAGTGTTCGCCCTGGAGCCGGTCTACGGCATCACCGTCGCCTGGTTGCTGTTCAACGAAAACCCGACCCTGCGCATGTTGCTGGGGGGCGCGCTGATCATTGTGGCGATTGTGGTGTCCAGCCGGTTCTCAAGTGGCACAAGCAAGAAGGCCGTTGCAGCCGAGGCCGCGTCTCACTGAGTGCGGTCGTTGTGCCCCAGGTCGCGGTCCGGGTCGATCTGGTCACGGACCCGCTGCTTGAGTACCTTGGCTTCGGGGAAGCCTCCGTCCGCCTTGCGCTCCCAGATCTGTACGGCGTCACAGTAGATATGAAAGACCCCGCCGGTGCCCGGCACCAGAGAGACTTTGCCCAAATCATCACCAAAGGTGCTGAGCAGTTCCTGGGCCAGCCAGGCCGCACGCAACAGCCATTGGCATTGCGTGCAATAGGTGATGATGATTTCCGGTTTGCTGACGGTCATGATGGGGCCTGACTCCAGAGTTTGACGACGCCGCTATGATAGCCCGACCGGTGACTGTCGAGACGGCGGAGCGAATGGCGTTTCCAACTCGAACTCTGGCTCGATCATGGCCGGAGCAGCCGGCTGCGGGTTCCCGCTGGGGCTGATCAGGTCCCAACTCGACGCCAAGGAGAACTCCTCCAGGTTGAGCCGGTACTCATCATCAATGGCGGATTCACCGGACATCGCCAAACCCGGAACCACCGCCACGGCAGCAGCGACCGAGGTGGAACGACTGCTGTCGACCCACTCAAGCTCATCGTTGGCCGGTACCGCGACGGGTTGCCTGACGGTGGGCCACGTCACTGGCTCGGCATAAAGCTCCGCCAGCGGTTCCGGCTGCGACGGCAGCGCCTCTGAAGCTGCGGCCTGATGTTGCTGGCGCCGGCGGCGAACAAACCAGCCCAGCGCCAGCAACGCTATCAGCGCCGACATACCGGCAATCGGCAGCCAGCCAAACCCGGTTTTTTCAGCAATGGCGGGGGCTGGCGGCACTGCGTCGGAGGCAATGGGTTGAGCCTTTACCTTCTTGAGCTCCGCCAGTTGGGTGTGCAGTTCGGCCAACTGTTTTTTCTGGCTGGCGATCAACTCATCCTGGCCTTGAAGCTTCGCGTTGAGCTCATCGACCGTGGTTTGCAACTCGTGGTTTTGCAGGGTGCTGGCGGCCAGTTGTTCGATAGCGGGATCAACAACGGCGACGTCCGTTTCTGGCGGTGCCTTGACCACGGGTGACGGCGCCAGGACCGGTTGAACACGGGGAAATGCGGACGCCGGGGAGATGGAAACCGCTTCATCGGCGGCGGGAACAACCCCTGGCGCACCCGGCGGATCGATCAAAACCGTGTACTCGCGCAACAATCGCCCATTCGGCTGATTGAGCTGCACAAGGAAATTCAGGAAGGGTTCATTGACCGGCTTGGCGGAGGTCACCTGGATCACGCGGCGATTACCGCGCAGCACCGGAGTGAACTTCAGGTCGTTGAGGAAAAATGCCCGGTCGACCCCGGCACGGCTGAACTCGTCTGCCGTTGCCAGGCTCACCGACAGCTGGTTTTCCTCCAGGCCGGCGGTATCCACCATTGTGATATCGGCACGCAGCGGTTGATTCAGCGCCGAATGCAGGGTGATTTCACCCAGGCCCAGCGCAGGCGCCCATGCCGAGTATGTGACAGCAGCCCCGGCCAGCAACCACTGAGAACCACCGCGTAAAACCAATCGCCAACACTTGAGCATGAGCATCCTTGAGATCTACAGAAACCATCCGCACGGGTTCGTACATCCGTTACGAACACGATATTGCCGAGTAGTTCTTATAGTCTGCCCGATGCGGTCTCTCATAAACCTGGCGTTCGGTTATGCCTCAAGACTTTTCAAGGTTACCCAGGATGTGCCCGTGAACCCGCATGCACACCTTCAAATCCGCCTCATCAACGCCTTCGAACAGTTCGTGACGCAGTTGCGTGGCAATGGTTTCAATTTGTTCGATCAGGGGACGCGCCGGCGCGCAGAGCACAATTTTCTTCGCCCGACGGTCTTCCAGCACTGCCTGGCGTTGCACCAGGCCCTGGCTTTCCAGGCTGTCGAGCAAGCGGGCCAGGGTCGGGCCTTCGACGCCGACGCTTTGTGCCAGCTCACGCTGGGTCGGTGCTTCTTCGAAACGGGCCAGGTGCAGCAGCACCAGCCAGCGTGCCTGGGACAAGCCCATGCCCGCCAGTCGGCGGTCCAGTTCGGCACGCCAGCCACGGGACATCTGGGCCAATTGCATGCCAAAGCGGTGTTGATCGGTTAACGGCATAAAACACTCATGATTAGACTGAAATAAATAAAAACTAATTATTAGTCAGCTAAGCATGAGCCTCGATTTGAGGCAAGGCTTGATCTGTAGTGAATCGTTACATCAGCACTGCAGATGTCTCAAATCTCGAATTCCGACTGCAAGGCCGCCCGAACGCAGTACAACACCCCTTCCGGCACCCTGCCTGCGAACAGTGCGGCGATCTCGGAAACCGGCGGCAACTCGCCTTCGCCGTCGAGGAAGGCGTCCTGCACTTCACCCATCAGGTCTTCAGGCAGATCCAGCGCCTGCTCCAACGACAACTGCTGCTTGCCGATCGCTTCAGCCAGCATGGTGTAGACATTCTTTTCCGAGCACTGCAACTGACCGGCGATCTGTACCGGTGTCATGCCGGCCCGCGCCAACGTAATCAGTTCGTGACGTACATCGGCCACCGGTTTCGGCGCCTCGACCTGCCCGCCGAGCACTTCGAGGAAAGCCTCGCCGTAACGCTCCAGCTTGCGCGCGCCGACACCGCTGACAGTGGCCATTTCCGCCAGCGAGGTCGGCTGGCTGCGCAGCATCTCCAGCAAGGTCGAGTCGGGGAAGATGACGTACGGCGGCACGCCATGTTCTTCGGCGAGCTTGCGACGCAGGGCGCGCAAGGCTTCCCATTGTTCGCGCTCTTCGCCACGGACCAGCTGGCTCGCCTGGCTCTTGCTGCTTTTCGCCACGGTTTGCGCCTTGAGATCGCGGCGCAGCTCCAGGGTCACTTCGCCCTTGAGCAGCGGCCGGCAACTGTCGCTCAGGCGCAAGCCGCCGTAGCCTTCGAGGTCGATGTCCGCCAGACCACGGGCCACCAATTGGCGGAACAATGAACGCCATTCGCCCTCCGCCATCGTCTTGCCAACTCCATACACCGACAGGTGCTGATGGCCGAAGCTGCGGACTTTTTCGTTGTCCTTGCCCAGCAATACATCCACCAGGTGCCCGACGCCGTAACGCTGACCGGTGCGGTAGATCGCCGACAGCGCCTGACGCGCCGGCTCGGTGGCATCCCAGGTCTGCACGCCGTCGACGCAGTTGTCGCAATGACCGCAAGGCTCGGGCATGTCTTCGTCGAAGTAGGCCAGCAGCGTTTGCCGACGGCAGCGGGTTTCTTCGCAGAGCGAGAGCATGGCGTCGAGCTTGTGCTGTTCCAGGCGCTTGTGACGCTCGTCGCCTTCGGAGTTCTGCAACATCTGCTTGAGCATCACCACGTCTTGCAGGCCGTAGGCCATCCAGGCATCCGCCGGCAGGCCGTCACGGCCGCCACGACCGGTTTCCTGGTAATAGGCCTCAAGGGATTTCGGCAAATCGAGATGCGCGACGAAACGCACATTGGGCTTGTCGATGCCCATGCCGAACGCCACGGTGGCGACCATGATCAGGCCTTCCTCGTTGAGGAAGCGTTTCTGATGGTAGGCCCGCAGATCGTTGGGCAGGCCGGCGTGGTATGGCAACGCCGGGAAGCCTTGCTCGCTGAGGAACGCGGCGACTTCCTCGACTTTCTTGCGCGACAGGCAATACACGATGCCCGCATCGCTACGACGCTCGGCGAGGAATGCCAGCAACTGCTTGCGCGGTTGTTCCTTGGGCACGATGCGATAAAAGATGTTCGGCCGGTCGAAGCTCGACAGGAAGCGCTCGGCGTCCTGCAGGTGCAGGCGGGTGACGATTTCTTCCCGGGTGCGCTTGTCGGCCGTGGCGGTCAGGGCGATGCGCGGCACGTCGGGAAACATTTCCGCCAACTGGCCCAGCTGCAGGTATTCCGGGCGGAAATCGTGGCCCCATTGCGATACGCAGTGTGCTTCGTCGATGGCGAACAGGGCGATGTCCAGCCCCTGCAGGAAGGACAGCATGCGCGGCTGGACCAGACGTTCCGGCGCCAGATAGAGCATTTTCACTTCACCGCGGCGGATGCGGACGGCGAGATCGCGCTGCTGCTCGGCACTGAGGGTGGAGTTCAACGCGGCGGCGGCCACGCCCAGCTCTTCGAGGGTGGCGACCTGATCGTCCATCAGTGCGATCAGCGGCGAGACCACCACGGCCAGGCCTTCGCGCAACAACGCCGGGACCTGGAAGCACAGGGACTTGCCGCCACCGGTAGGCATCAGGACCAGGGCATCGCCGCCACTGGCCACGCGCTCAATGATTGCACCCTGGCGGCCACGGAAACTGTCGTAGCCGAAGATGTCCTTGAGGACGCGTTGAGCCTGTTCGAGCATAGAAACTCCAAAAATCACCGAAACATCCCTGCAAGGCTGGTTCAGAACCCGCGACGCTGCACCGATAAATCGTAAGTGCGCATTGCATGACGCTTCACATTTCAGCCGTGACGCCAGCAGGGCATCACAAAACGCGCGAGTATACCCGAGCCCCGTCCGGCAAAGGGCACCGCTGATAAGACTCACACAATCGGACTGTGGGAGCGGGCTTGCTCGCGAAGAGGGAGTGTCAGTCGACATTAATGCAACCTGGCACACCGCCTTCGTCGGAACGCCGCCCGGAGCAAGTCCGCTCCCACAAAGGTGCAAATATGCCGTGCGGCTGGCCCAAGTGCTCAAGAAGGCCTAGAATTCCCGCATCGAACATTCCCCAAGGTAGTCCTTTAATGTCCTTCGCTGAGCAACTAACCCGCCTGCAAGTCTTCCTCGACGCTGATGAACTGCATGACGAGGCGCTGGACTACGTGGCCGCCCACGGTTACCTCACCGCGCTGTCGATCTGTTCCGAAACCGTTCCTGACCGTGAGTGGATCGACGCGCTGTTCGCCGAAGAACCGCATTACAGTGGCGAAGCCCAGCGTGAAGAGATCGAAGCCACGCTGATCGGCCTCAAGGCCCACATCGCTCGCCAGCTGGCCTCCGATGAAGAGTTCGAGCTGCCATGCGACCTGGACCTGGGCGACGACCCGGATGATTCCGACCTGCGCGGCTGGTGCATCGGCTTCATGGAAGGTGTATTCCTGCGCGAAGCGGCCTGGTTCGAAAGCGCCGAAGAAGAAGTCAGCGAAATGCTGTTGCCGATCATGGTCGGTTCGGGCCTGTTCGACGAGCAGCCGGAGTTCGAAGACATCGCCAAAGATGCCAACCTGATGGACGACATGATTGTACAGATCCCGGAAGCCCTGACCGCGCTGTACCTGCTGTGCAACGCACCAGACGAAAAACCGGCGATTCTCAAGCCTCGCCACCACTAAGGTTCTGCCTATGGACAACCCCATAGGCAACCGCCCCCTGATGTTGCGCTACGTGCTGCTGGCCATCGGCTGGCTGAGCGTAGCGCTGGGGGTGATCGGGATTTTCCTGCCGGTATTGCCCACCACCCCTTTCCTGCTACTGGCGGCCGCCTGCTTCGCCCGCAGTTCCCCGCGCTTTTATCAATGGCTGGTCGAGCATCCACGGCTTGGCCCGTGGATCCGCGACTACCTCGATGGCAACGGCATTCCGCTCAGGGGCAAGGTCTACGCCATTGGCCTGATGTGGGCGAGCATCCTGCTCTCCTGCTACCTGGTACCGCAGCCTTGGGCACGGTGCTTCATGCTGACCAGTGCAGTACTCGTGACCATCTACATCCTCAAGCAGAAAACCCTGCATAAATCCTGAAGTCGCCCTTGGCCCTTTGTGGCGAGCCCCGTCCGACGACCTGCCCTCCCGCGCCCAAAACACCACCTAAACTTCACCCACCTACACTCGAGCAGCCAGACATGGCCCGCAGTCTGCGTAGTCCAGGATGGCCAACGCTCCGACTTCGGCTCGGCGGCGGGTTGCTGCTGGCTGGTTTGCTACTGACCGTATTCAACGGGGTCCGGGCTGACTGGGATTTTGCGCGGATTCTGCAAACCGTTGAAAAACAATACGGCCCGCTCGGAGCGGCACGAAGTCGGATCGAGGCCTGGAGTCAAATGCTGCAAAGTACACGCGGCGCTCCCGAACGCGAGCAGCTCAACGCGGTGAACCGCTTCTTCGATCAGCAGTTGGACTTCCAGGACGACACGCGCATCTGGCAACAGACCGATTACTGGGCCACGCCCGTCGAAGCCCTGATCAAGGGCGCCGCCGATTGCGAGGACTACGCCCTGGCGAAGTATTTCAGCCTGCGCCGGCTCGGTATTCCCAGCGAAAAACTGCGCATCACCTACGTCAAGGCCTTGAGCCAGAACCAGGCGCACATGGTGCTGACGTTCTACAGCACTCCCACGAGTGACCCACTGGTGCTGGACAACCTGATCGGCGATATCCGCCCCGCCTCCCAACGCAAAGACTTGCTACCGGTATACGCCTTCAACGCCGAAGGCCTGTACCTGCCGGGCAAGAATGGCGGCCAGCGCAGCGGCGACTCGAAAAAGCTATCGCGCTGGCAGGAAGTGTTGAAAAAGATGCAGGCCGAAGGGTTCGACATCGGCGACGGCTAACCGCCTTGGCAAGGAGCGAAGCATGACACTGCGTAAACAGTTGTTCCTGGCCATCTGTCTGTTCCTGCTGGTGGCGTTCAGCGGCAGTTTTTTTGCCAGCCTGGAAAGCTCCCGCGAACAAACGCTCAGCCAACTGCGTGCCCACGCCCAGGACGCGGCCACCGCGCTGGGGCTGTCGCTGACGGCACAGGTCGATGACCCGGCAATGATGGAACTGATGGTCAGTTCGATTTTCGACAGCGGCTATTTCAGCAGCATTCGCGTCATCAGGCTCAAAGATCAGCAAACCCTGGTGGAACGCACTGCACCGACGAAAATCAAGGGTGTGCCTGACTGGTTCGTCAACCTGGTCGACCTGCGCCCGGAAGGTGGCGATGCCTTGATCATGCGCGGCTGGGAACAACTGGCACGGGTCGAAGTGCTGAGCAATCCGCAATTCGCCCTGGCCAAGCTCTGGGACGGCACCCTCGGCAGCCTGATCTGGTTGCTGTTGTGCGGGCTGTTCAGCGCCGTGATTGGAGGATGGATGCTGCGCCGGCAATTTCGCCCACTCGACAGCATGGTCCGACAAGCCGAGGCCATCAGCAAACGCGAGTTTATCAGCCTGCCGAAACTGCCACGCACACCGGAACTGAAACGGGTGGTGCTGGCGATGAACCAGATGGTCGAGAAGCTCAAGGCGCTGTTCGTCGAGGAGGCTGCGCGCAGCGAAAAACTGCGGGCCGAATCCTATCTGGACAGCCTCACCGGCCTGGCCAACCGACGCCTGTTCGACGAGCAACTGGCCGACCATTTACGCGTGTGCGAACAGAGCCGAGATGGCCATTTGCTGATGTTGCGAATCAACGACCTGAACGGCCTCAATCAACGCCTGGGTGGCCAACGGACTGACGCGCTGATCACTGCCGTCGGCGAATTGCTCAAGCGCCTGACTCAATTGCCGGAGCGTCGAACCTGGCTGGCGGCGCGCAATCGTGGCGGCGAATTCAGCCTGCTGACACCGGGCCTGGATGCTGAAAGTGCCGCGCGCCTGGCTGCCGATGTCAGCGTCAGCCTGGAGAACCTGCGCCTGACCGGTGCCAGCGATTGCATGCCGGTCGCCCATCTGGGCGTTGTCGCCTACCGCCCCGGTGAGCCGATCAGCACCGTACTCCTGCGCCTTGATCAGGCGCTGACGGAGTCGCGGCAACATCCCGAACGCCCCTGGGTCCATTTGAGTCATCGTGATACGGCACCGAATCACTCCCAGCACGACTGGCGCACCTGGATCGACGATGCCTTGACCGAAGGCAAAATGCAGTTGTACTTCCAGCCCGTCGTGCAATGCACCGACACCCGCCAGGTGCTGCATCACAAAGTGCTCGCACGCCTGCTCGACCCGCAGGGCGAGGCGATTGCCGCCGGGCATTTCCTGCCGTGGATCGAGCGTCTCGGCTGGTCGGGACGGTTCGACCTGGCGATGCTCGAAGCCACGCTGGACGACCTGGTGGTCAACCGCAGGCCTTTGGCACTGAGCCTGTACGGGAGCACCCTGCGCGATCCGGTGCAATGGCGAACAATCCTCGATCTGCTCGACTCCCTGCCGGAACTGGCGCCGTTGCTGATCCTGGAAATCGACGAACGCCAGTTGCCTTCCCCCGAAGTGCTGCAAAACCTTTGCAGCTCATTGCTCAAGACCGGTTACCGAATCGGCCTGCAACACTTTGGCGGGCGCTTCAGTCAGATCGGCAACCTGACCCAATTGGGCCTGGCGTACCTGAAAATCGATGGGGCCTACATTCGCAACATCGACGAGCAGCCTGACAAGCGGCTGTTCATCGACGCGATCTTCCGCGCGACCCACAGCATTGATTTGCCGCTGATTGCGGAAATGGTCGAGACCCGTGGGGAACTGGAGGTAATCAGGGAGTTGGGAATATTCGGGGCCATGGGTCGATTGATCGGGACGCCAGAGCCAATGTGATAATGGGTACATCGAGGGTCAGTAACCCCTGACCGGACATCGACCTTTGTCCCGGGCAAAAAAAACCCGCCCCCTTCCCGGGGTGGCGGGTTTTTTGGCAGGTTTCAGTTCACACCGTATCCACCTTCAACGAATGATCATTGAGCATGCCGTTGATAATGGTCGCTGTGTCATGCCCGCCCGCGATCACCCCACCCGCCCCCGGCGTAACACCGTAGTGGCTGGCCAGGTCGACGCCGGCCAGGTCGATGGTCTGGTTCGGCGCGGCGCCGGCCATGGCGCTGACGTCGATGCTGGTCACTGTCGACGGCCCGCTGCCGATGACGGTGAAGTGCAGGTAGTCATCCAGCGAAGCCGTGGTGCCGTTTTCCCCTTGCAGCAGTTGCGACAGGTCGAGCTTGTCGGTGCCGGGCGTGAAATCGGTGATCACGTCATGGCCACTGTTGCCCTTGAGCCACTGGAAGGTATCGGTCCCCGCCCCGCCGGTGAGGGTGTTGTTGCCCAGGCCACCGATCAGCAAGTCATCCCCGCCTCCGCCGTTGAGGATATCGTTGCCCAGGCCGCCGTTGATCACGTTGTTGGTGTTGCCTCCAGTCAGGGTGTCGTTGAAGTTCGAGCCGGTGAGGTTTTCGATACCGGTCAGGGTGTCCGAGCCCGCGCCCAGGGTGTTCTGCGCAGTGAGCAGGCTGAGGTCGACAGTCACCCCGGCGCTGGCATGGGCGTAACTGGCCGTGTCGATGCCCGTGCCGCCATCGAGGATGTCATTGCCCTGGCCGCTGAAGAGCAGATCGTTGCCGGCGCCGCCATGCAGCTCGTTGTTGCCGGAACCGGCAGTGAGCACATCGTTGCCGTCGCCGGCATTGATAATGTTGTTGCCCGTGCCCGCCACCAGTACGTCATCCCCACTGGTGCCGGTAAGGGTGTGGCCTTCCTGATAGCTGATGGTCAGGTTGGCCGAGTCGCTGCCGCCGTGGTTGTCGTTGGCGGTGTAGGTGCCGTGGTAGTCCGTGATGACGGCCTGTGCTCCGGCGTAGTTTACGGTCATGGTCAGCTGATAGTTTTCCGCCGAATTCGTATCGCTGCCACTGGTGTTGGTGATGTTGGTCAGGTGGATCTGGTAAGTGCCATCCGCACTTGCGGTGATGGTGCCGCCATCGGCGATGCTTACGAACCCCCCACCGTTGAGCGAATACTCCATCGTGATGTGCCCAGGGTCCAGGTTGTGATCGAGGTTGAGCGTCTCACCCTGTTTCAGCTTGACCGTGATGAGGTCTTCATTGTTGCCATTGGAGTTGTTCGCCGCGCCAAGATAGCCACTGACCACCAGCAGCGCCGTCATGGTCGCCGCGTTGGCCTCAAAGGCGCTGCGCACGTTGGCCAGACTCTTGTTGGCGGGATTGTTGTTTTGACCGGCGAAGCTGATCGCGCCGGTTCCAGTGAAGTCCGCGTCCCCGGCGATCCAGCCGGTGTTGAACGAAGTCGGTGTCGCCGAGAGTTGATCGCCGTTGGGGTCGGTGTCGTTGGCCAGCAACAGTTCGCCCGGCACCACGACAGTGCCCGAGAGCACGTTGGTGATGACGTTATCATCAGCCGCCACTGGCGGTGCGTTCGGTATGACTTTGACCGTCAGGGTGGAGCTGGCCAGGTCGCCATCGTTGTCGCTGGCGGTGAATCCGATGTTTTCGGTAATCAACACCGACGTGGTTTTCTGCGAAATGTAGGCGTATTCACCGGTATCGAGATTGATCTGCAGGGTGCCGCTGTTGTTGGTGGAAATGCTCAACGTGTTGTCCACGGTGTTGAACGTGCCGTGGTTGAGCCCGCCGCTGAAGCTCAGCAAGCCCTGATTGCTGTTGCCGCTTGGATCGTAGGTGTAGGTGGTGCCATCCACCGTGATGGTCTTGATGAAGCCGCCATCGGCGCCGAATGTGCCACCTTCGCCCAGCAGTGAACCGGTCACCGGTGCGCCGATCACCGTGCCGGACAGCACCGAGTTGAGCTGGTTGAGGTCGGTCACCACCACCGCATTGGTGTCGGTATGGCTGCTGCCGTCATAGGCCAGTGGATTGAGGTTGGCGTTGCTCACGCCGCTGCCCAGGCCAATCGCGTAGTTCTTGATGTTGTTGGCATCGAGGAAGGTTTTCAGCGCGGTCTCGTCGGCGGTGCCGATTTCCTGATCGGTGGTGGGCTTGCCGTCGGAGAAGAAGTAGCCGACGTTTTGCGCACCGGTGAGTTTGCCCGAGGTGTTGAACGCAGTCTGCATGGTCGCCACGGCCGCGTCGTAGTTGGTGCCGCCGTTCGCGGTGAGGCCGGCCAGCAGTGTCTTGGCGGTCGCGACATCCACCCACACCGAGGTCATGTCGGTGGCGCTGCTGCTGAAGGTGACGAGCTGCACTTTCACATCGCCCAGGTCGTCGTATTTATCCAGCAAGGCACTGATGGCCTGCTTGGCCAGGGCCAGGCGTGACAGGCTCGCGCCCGACGCGTCCAACACGCCGGAAGGGTCGGCCATGCTGCCGGAGACGTCGAGCACGATCAGCAGGTTGGAATCGATCTCCACCGCCGCCACCGAGCGATCCGTTGCCACCGCCTTGGGAACATCATCGACGATGCTGACCACGATGGTGCTGGTGCTGCTGTTACCCAGCGCATCGGTGGCTTTGTAGGTGAAGCTTTCACTCAGGCTGTTCGGCCCGTCGTTGGCGTTCGGCGAGGTTTTCGGTGCCGAGGTCAGGGTGTAGGTGTAGCTACCGTCGGGGTTGATCAGGATCTGCCCGTAGGTGCCGATGGCGCTGCCAACCAGGGTGTAGGTGAGCGCGCCACTGGCACCCGAGACCGAACCGACCAGGGTCCCGGACGCGGTTTCGCCCGTATTGCCCGGGTCACTGCCGGTGACCGTACCAGCGGCCAGGTCCTGCCCGCCCTGACTCAGGTCGAGGGCTTTTTCATAGACCGTCACGTCGCTGTCGGGGTTGGCCTTGATCGTGCTGTTGGCGACGTCGATGGTGATGGTGGTGGTGCTTTCATCGCCATCGGAATCACGCACGGTGTAGGTGAACGTATCCGTGGCCCCAAGATCGCCGACGGAATTCTGGTTGCTGTGATACACCGCGTTGCCGTTGGCATCGAGGGTCAGGTAGCCATAGGTACCGTTGATCTGGCTACCCAGCCCACCAATGGCCGAGGTCAAGGTATTGCCGCCGGCACGTACGCCGACCACTGTCGCCGGACCATCGGCGCCGCTGACGTCGTTGCCCAGCACACTGATGTTGACGCTGCCGCCCTCCACTACCGACGACGAGTCAGGTTTGGCGCTTGGCAGGTCATCGACGATGCTGACGTCGAGGTTACCCGTGGCGGTGGTGCCGTTGTCGTCGACCACGGTGACGGCGAACTGCTCAGGGAGTGAGTTGGCACCATTGGCAGTTGGGTGGGCTTCGTTATCGACCAAGGTGTAGCTGTAGCTCACGACACCCGTCACCGCGTTGAAGCCGGTGATGGTCAGGGTGCTGCCCAGCGGCGTAGTGATCGATTGCGGGAAGCCGGCGGCCACACCAGCGGTGACCACGGCGATGCCGCCCACGGTCAGGGTCGTCACGCCGTCGAGGGCCGTGACGGTGAAGGTGCCGTTCTGGGTCAGCGCCGTGGCATCCGGGTTGCTGCCGTCGCTGAGGTTTTTCTCGTAGACCGTCAGTTCACCGCCATACACGTTGAGGCCGTTGAGGATTACTGGGTCATCGTTGTTGTGGATCTGCAGCACCAGGTTCGCGGTGCTGCTGTCGCCGTCGGCGTCGGTCAGCGTATAGGTGAAGGTTTCGGTGCCATTGCCGCCGCCGTGCAATGCCTTGAAATCGGCATCGCTGGTGTTGAGGGTATAGGTGTAGGTGCCGTTGGCATTCAGCACCAAAGTGCCGTAGGTGCCGGTGAAGGTACCGGGGGTGATCGGGCCGGCATTTTCACCAACCGTCACGCGGTCGGCGCCTTGCACGTCGTTGCTCAGCACGTTGCCGTTCAACGTCAGCAGGGTTTCCGAAGCGGTACTGGCGTTGCTGTCGTACACGGCTTTGGGCAGGTCGTCGACGATGTTGACGTCGAGGTTGCCCGTGGCAGTGGTGCCGTTGTCATCCACCACAGTGACGGCGAACTGTTCGGGCAAGGTGTTGGCGCCGTTGGCGGTCGGGTGGGCTTCGTTATCGACCAGTGTGTAGCTGTAGCTCACCACGCCGGTCGCCGCGTTGAATCCGGTGATGGTCAGCGTGCTGCCCAGCGGCGTAGTGATCGATTGCGGGAAGCCCGCCGCCACACCAGCGGTGACCACGGCGATGCCGCCCACGGTCAGGGTCGTCACGCCGTCGAGGGCCGTCACGGTGAAAGTGCCGTTCTGGGTCAGCGCCGTGGCATCCGGGTTGCTGCCGTCGCTGAGGTTTTTCTCGTAGACCGTCAGTTCACCGCCATACACGTTGAGGCCGTTGAGGATTACTGGGTCATCGTTGTTGTGGATCTGCAGCACCAGGTTCGCGGTGCTGCTGTCGCCGTCGGCGTCGGTCAGCGTATAGGTGAAGGTTTCGGTGCCATTGCCGCCGCCGTGCAATGCCTTGAAATCGGCATCGCTGGTGTTGAGGGTATAGGTGTAGGTGCCGTTGGCATTCAGCACCAAAGTGCCGTAGGTGCCGGTGAAGGTGCCGGGGGTGACCGGTCCGGCATTTTCACCAACCGTCACCCGGTCGGCGCCTTGCACGTCGTTGCTCAGTACGTTGCCGTTCAACGTCAGCAGGGTTTCCGAAGCGGTGCCATTGCTGTCGCCCACGGCGTTGGGTAGGTCGTCGACGATGTTCACGTCGAGGTTGCCCGTGGCAGTGGTGCCGTTGTCATCCACCACGGTCACGGCGAACTGTTCGGGCAAGGTGTTGGCGCCGTTGGCGGTCGAGTGGGCTTCGTTGTCATTGAGGGTGTAGCTGTAGCTCACCACGCCGGTCGCCGCGTTGAAGCCGGTGATCGTGAGCGTGCTGCCCAGCGGGGTGGTGATCGATTGCGGGAAGCCGGCGGCCACACCAGCGGTGACCACGGCGATACCGCCCACGGTCAGGGTGGTTACACCGTCGAGGGCCGTGACGGTGAAAGTGCCGCTCTGGGTCAGGGCTGGTGCATCCGGGTTGCTGCCGTCGCTGAGGTTTTTCTCGAAGACGGTGAGCTCGCCGCCCCCGACATTCAAACCGCCAATCGTGATCGGGTCATCGTTGTTGTGGATCTGCAGCACCAGGTTCGCGGTGCTGCTGTCGCCGTCGGCGTCGGTCAGCGTATAGGTGAAGGTTTCGGTGCCATTGCCGCCGCCGTGCAGGGCTTTGAAATCGGCATCGCTGGTGTTGAGGGTATAGGTGTAAGTGCCGTTGGCATTCAGCACCAGGGTGCCGTAGATGCCGGTGAAGGTCCCGGGGGTGATCGGGCCGCTATTTTCCCCAACCGTCACGCGGTCGGCGCCTTGCACGTCGTTGCTCAGTACGTTGCCGTTGAGGGTCAGCAGGGTTTCCGAAGCGGTACTGGCGTTGCTGTCGTACACGGCGTTGGGCAGGTCGTCGACGATGTTGACGTCGAGTGAACCGGTGGCGGTGGTGCCGTTGTCATCCACCACGGTGACGGCGAACTGCTCAGGGAGTGAGTTGGCACCATTGGCAGTTGGGTGGGCTTCGTTATCGACCAAGGTGTAGCTGTAGCTGACCACGCCGGTCGCCGCGTTGAATCCGGTGATGGTCAGCGTGCTGCCCAGCGGCGTAGTGATCGATTGCGGGAAGCCCGCCGCCACACCAGCGGTGACCACGGCGATGCCGCCCACGGTCAGGGTCGTCACGCCGTCGAGGGCCGTCACGGTGAAAGTGCCGTTCTGGGTCAGCGCCGTGGCATCCGGGTTGCTGCCGTCGCTGAGGTTTTTCTCGTAGACCGTCAGTTCACCGCCATACACGTTGAGGCCGTTGATGACCAGCGGATCGTCGTTGTTGTGGATCTGCAGCACCAGGTTCGCGGTGCTGCTGTCGCCGTCGGCGTCGGTCAGCGTATAGGTGAAGGTTTCGGTGCCGTCGCCACCGCCGTGCAACGCCTTGAAATCGGCATCACTGGTGTTGAGGGTATAGGTGTAGGTGCCGTTGGCATTCAGCACCAAAGTGCCGTAGGTGCCGGTGAAGGTGCCGGGGGTGACCGGTCCGGCATTTTCACCAACCGTTACCCGGTCGGCGCCTTGCACGTCGTTGCTCAGTACGTTGCCGTTGAGGGTCAGCAGGGTTTCCGAAGCGGTACTGGCGTTGCTGTCGTACACGGCTTTGGGCAGGTCGTCGACGATGTTGACGTCGAGTGAACCGGTGGCGGTGGTGCCGTTGTCATCCACCACAGTGACGGCGAACTGCTCAGGGAGTGAGTTGGCACCATTGGCAGTTGGGTGGGCTTCGTTATCGACCAAGGTGTAGCTGTAGCTGACCACGCCGGTCGCCGCGTTGAAGCCGGTGATGGTCAGGGTGCTACCCAGCGGCGTAGTGATCGATTGCGGGAAGCCGGCGGCCACGCCAGCGGTGACCACGGCGATACCGCCCACGGTCAGGGTCGTCACGCCGTCGAGGGCCGTGACGGTGAAAGTGCCGTTCTGGGTCAGGGCTGGTGTATCCGGGTTGCTGCCGTCGCTGAGGTTTTTCTCGAAGACGGTGAGCTCGCCGCCCCCGACATTCAAACCGCCAATCGTGATCGGGTCATCGTTGTTGTGGATCTGCAGCACCAGGTTCGCGGTGCTGCTGTCGCCGTCCGAATCGGTGAGGGTGTAGGTGAAGGTTTCGGTGCCGTTGCCGCCGCCGTGCAATGCCTTGAAATCGGCATCGCTGGTGTTGAGGGTATAGGTGTAGGTGCCGTTGGCATTGAGCACCAAAGTGCCGTAGGTGCCGGTGAAGGTACCGGGGGTGATCGGGCCGGCATTTTCACCAACCGTCACGCGGTCGGCGCCTTGCACGTCGTTGCTCAGTACGTTGCCGTTCAACGTCAGCAGGGTTTCCGAGGCCGTTGAAGCATTGCTGTCGTACACGGCTTTGGGCAGGTCGTCGACGATGTTGACGTCGAGGTTGCCCGTGGCAGTGGTGCCGTTGTCATCCACCACGGTCACGGCGAACTGTTCGGGCAAGGTGTTGGCGCCGTTGGCGGTCGAGTGGGCTTCGTTGTCATTGAGGGTGTAGCTGTAGCTCACCACGCCGGTCGCCGCGTTGAAGCCGGTGATCGTGAGCGTGCTGCCCAGCGGGGTGGTGATCGATTGCGGGAAGCCGGCGGCCACACCAGCGGTGACCACGGCGATACCGCCCACGGTCAGGGTGGTTACACCGTCGAGGGCCGTGACGGTGAAAGTGCCGCTCTGGGTCAGGGCTGGTGCATCCGGGTTGCTGCCGTCGCTGAGGTTTTTCTCGTAGACCGTCAGTTCACCGCCATACACGTTGAGGCCGTTGATGACCACCGGATCGTCGTTGTTGTGGATCTGCAGCACCAGGTTCGCGGTGCTGCTGTCGCCGTCGGCGTCGGTCAGCGTATAGGTGAAGGTTTCGGTGCCATTGCCGCCGCCGTGCAATGCCTTGAAATCGGCATCGCTGGTGTTGAGGGTATAGGTGTAGGTGCCGTTGGCATTCAGCACCAAAGTGCCGTAGGTGCCGGTGAAGGTGCCGGGGGTGACCGGTCCGGCATTTTCACCAACCGTCACCCGGTCGGCGCCTTGCACGTCGTTGCTCAGTACGTTGCCGTTCAACGTCAGCAGGGTTTCCGAAGCGGTGCCATTGCTGTCGCCCACGGCGTTGGGTAGGTCGTCGACGATGTTCACGTCGAGGTTGCCCGTGGCAGTGGTGCCGTTGTCATCCACCACGGTCACGGCGAACTGTTCGGGCAAGGTGTTGGCGCCGTTGGCGGTCGAGTGGGCTTCGTTGTCATTGAGGGTGTAGCTGTAGCTCACCACGCCGGTCGCCGCGTTGAAGCCGGTGATCGTGAGCGTGCTGCCCAGCGGGGTGGTGATCGATTGCGGGAAGCCGGCGGCCACACCAGCGGTGACCACGGCGATACCGCCCACGGTCAGGGTGGTTACACCGTCGAGGGCCGTGACGGTGAAAGTGCCGCTCTGGGTCAGGGCTGGTGCATCCGGGTTGCTGCCGTCGCTGAGGTTTTTCTCGAAGACGGTGAGCTCGCCGCCCCCGACATTCAAACCGCCAATCGTGATCGGGTCATCGTTGTTGTGGATCTGCAGCACCAGGTTCGCGGTGCTGCTGTCGCCGTCCGAATCGGTGAGGGTGTAGGTGAAGGTTTCGGTGCCATTGCCGCCGCCGTGCAATGCCTTGAAATCGGCATCGCTGGTGTTGAGGGTATAGGTGTAGGTGCCGTTGGCATTGAGCACCAAAGTGCCGTAGGTGCCGGTGAAGGTACCGGGGGTGATCGGGCCGGCATTTTCACCAACCGTCACGCGGTCGGCGCCTTGCACGTCGTTGCTCAGTACGTTGCCGTTGAGGGTCAGCAGGGTTTCCGAAGCGGTACTGGCGTTGCTGTCGTACACGGCGTTGGGCAGGTCGTCGACGATGTTGACGTCGAGTGAACCGGTGGCGGTGGTGCCGTTGTCGTCGACCACGGTGACGGCGAACTGCTCAGGGAGTGAGTTGGCACCATTGGCAGTTGGGTGGGCTTCGTTATCGACCAGTGTGTAGCTGTAGCTGACCACGCCGGTCGCCGCGTTGAAGCCGGTGATGGTCAGGGTGCTACCCAGCGGCGTAGTGATCGATTGCGGGAAGCCGGCGGCCACGCCAGCGGTGACCACGGCGATGCCGCCCACGGTCAGGGTCGTCACGCCGTCGAGGGCCGTGACGGTGAAGGTGCCGTTCTGGGTCAGGGCTGGTGC
This sequence comes from Pseudomonas monachiensis, assembly GCF_047345015.1. Taxonomy (NCBI): domain Bacteria; kingdom Pseudomonadati; phylum Pseudomonadota; class Gammaproteobacteria; order Pseudomonadales; family Pseudomonadaceae; genus Pseudomonas; species Pseudomonas monachiensis. The sequence continues at coordinate 1,509,175 of NZ_CP178857.1, read as the reverse complement.
ATCCGGGTTGCTGCCGTCGCTGAGGTTTTTCTCGAAGACGGTGAGCTCGCCGCCCCCGACATTCAAACCGCCAATCGTGATCGGGTCATCGTTGTTGTGGATCTGCAGCACCAGGTTCGCGGTGCTGCTGTCGCCGTCCGAATCGGTAAGGGTGTAGGTGAAGGTTTCGGTGCCGTCGCCACCGCCGTGCAACGCCTTGAAATCGGCATCGCTGGTGTTGAGGGTATAGGTGTAGGTGCCGTTGGCATTCAGCACCAAAGTGCCGTAGGTGCCGGTGAATGTGCCGGGGGTGACCGGTCCGGCATTTTCACCAACCGTCACCCGGTCGGCGCCTTGCACGTCGTTGCTCAGTACGTTGCCGTTCAACGTCAGCAGGGTTTCCGAAGCGGTGCCATTGCTGTCGCCCACGGCGTTGGGTAGGTCGTCGACGATGTTCACGTCGAGGTTGCCCGTGGCAGTGGTGCCGTTGTCATCCACCACGGTCACGGCGAACTGTTCGGGCAAGGTGTTGGCGCCGTTGGCGGTCGAGTGGGCTTCGTTATCGACCAGTGTGTAACTGTAGCTCACCACGCCGGTCGCCGCGTTGAAGCCGGTGATGGTCAGGGTGCTGCCCAGCGGGGTGGTGATCGATTGCGGGAAGCCGGCGGCCACACCAGCGGTGACCACGGCGATGCCGCCCACGGTCAGGGTCGTCACGCCGTCGAGGGCAGTCACGGTGAAAGTGCCGTTCTGGGTCAGCGCCGGTGCATCCGGGTTGCTGCCGTCGCTGAGGTTTTTCTCGTAGACGGTCAACTCGCCGCCCCCGGCATTCAAACCGCCAATCGTGATCGGGTCATCGTTGTTGTGGATCTGCAGCACCAGGTTCGCGGTGCTGCTGTCGCCGTCCGAATCGGTAAGGGTGTAGGTGAAGGTTTCGGTGCCGTTGCCACCGCCGTGCAACGCCTTGAAATCGGCATCGCTGGTGTTGAGGGTATAGGTGTAAGTGCCGTTGGCATTGAGCACCAAAGTGCCGTAGGTGCCGGTGAAGGTGCCGGGGGTGACCGGTCCGGCATTTTCACCAACCGTTACCCGGTCGGCGCCTTGCACGTCGTTGCTCAGCACGTTGCCGTTCAACGTCAGCAGGGTTTCCGAAGCGGTGCCATTGCTGTCGCCCACGGCGTTGGGTAGGTCGTCGACGATGTTCACGTCGAGGTTGCCCGTGGCAGTGGTGCCGTTGTCATCCACCACGGTCACGGCGAACTGTTCGGGCAAGGTGTTGGCGCCGTTGGCGGTCGAGTGGGCTTCGTTGTCATTGAGGGTGTAGCTGTAGCTCACCACGCCGGTCGCCGCGTTGAAGCCGGTGATCGTGAGCGTGCTGCCCAGCGGGGTGGTGATCGATTGCGGGAAGCCGGCGGCCACACCAGCGGTGACCACGGCGATACCGCCCACGGTCAGGGTGGTTACACCGTCGAGGGCAGTCACGGTGAAGGTGCCGCTCTGGGTCAGGGCTGGTGCATCCGGGTTGCTGCCGTCGCTGAGATTTTTCTCGAAGACGGTCAACTCGCCGCCCCCGACATTCAAACCGCCAATCGTGATCGGGTCATCGTTGTTGTGGATCTGCAGCACCAGGTTCGCGGTGCTGCTGTCGCCGTCCGAATCGGTAAGGGTGTAGGTGAAGGTTTCGGTGCCGTTGCCACCGCCGTGCAACGCCTTGAAATCGGCATCGCTGGTGTTCAGCGTGTAGGTGTAAGTGCCATTGGCATTCAGCACCAAAGTGCCGTAGGTGCCGGTGAAGGTGCCGGGGGTGACCGGTCCGGCATTTTCACCAACCGTCACGCGGTCGGCGCCTTGCACGTCGTTGCTCAGTACGTTGCCGTTCAACGTCAGCAGGGTTTCCGAAGCGGTGCCATTGCTGTCGCCCACGGCGTTGGGTAGGTCGTCGACGATGTTCACGTCGAGGTTGCCCGTGGCAGTGGTGCCGTTGTCATCCACCACGGTCACGGCGAGCTGTTCGGGCAACGTGTTGGCGCCGTTGGCGGTCGAGTGGGCTTCGTTGTCATTGAGGGTGTAGCTGTAGCTCACCACGCCGGTCGCCGCGTTGAAGCCGGTGATCGTGAGCGTGCTGCCCAGTGGGGTGGTGATCGATTGCGGGAAGCCGGCGGCCACACCAGCGGTGACCACGGCGATACCGCCCACGGTCAGGGTGGTTACACCGTCGAGGGCAGTCACGGTGAAGGTGCCGCTCTGGGTCAGCGCCGGTGCATCCGGGTTGCTGCCGTCGCTGAGGTTTTTCTCGAAGACGGTCAACTCGCCGCCCCCGGCATTCAAACCGCCAATTGTGATCGGGTCATCGTTGTTGTGGATCTGCAGCACCAGGTTCGCGGTGCTGCTGTCGCCGTCCGAATCGGTAAGGGTGTAGGTGAAGGTTTCGGTGCCGTTGCCACCGCCGTGCAACGCCTTGAAATCGGCATCGCTGGTGTTGAGGGTATAGGTGTAGGTGCCGTTGGCATTGAGCACCAAAGTGCCGTAGGTGCCGGTGAAGGTGCCGGGGGTGATGGGGCCGCTATTCTCCCCAACCGTCACGCGGTCGGCGCCTTGCACGTCGTTGCCCAGCACGTTGCCATTGAGGGTCAGCAGGGTTTCCGAGGCGGTGCCATTGTTGTCATCGACTGCTTGCGGTACGTCGTCGATGATGTTGATTGTCACTGTGCCGGTAGTGCTGTCGCCATTGCTGTCGCTGGCCACCACGGTGACGTGTTCGACAAGACTATTGGCACCCTCGCCACTCGCGTGGGATTCGGCACGGTTGAGGGTGTAGCTGTAACTGACCACGCCCGTGGCCGGGTCGAAACCGGTGACGGTCAGCGTGCCGCCCAACGGGGAGGTTAGCGACTGCGGGAAACCTGCCGCAACGCCGCCGCTGATCAAGTTGATCGCGCCGATGCTGAGGCTGCTCAGCCCGTCTGGCGCATTGATGGTGAAGGTGCCGCTTCGCGTCAGTAAGCCTTCGTTCCTCGCCGAACCATCGGCCAGGTTGGCCTCGTTGACAGTCCGCTCGCCGTTCTGTTCCGACAGGTCTTCGAAAGTGACCGGATTGTTCGGCACCTGCGCAACCACCGGCGGCACAACAGGGGCTTGCTCCGCTACAGCATTGTCCGGATTAGCGTTCAGGCGTTCTTCGGGAAGTTCGGGAATGCCATTGAACCCGGCAGTGGGGAAGCCGATGACCGGATCAACTCGCCCACCCACTTCCTCGAGCATGACGAAACTATGGCCACTGCCCGGGATGCCACCCGGTACACCGGTAGTCGTGGCGGGCCCGGCAGCGGTGGCTTCGGCGGTTTGGGTCGGGTCGTCGCCCGCCGCGATGGCTTTTTGCAGCTGTTCGACATCGGTCAGTTGCGCTTCGCTCGGCGTCAGGGCTTCAGGTGAGTCCACATGGGGAATCTGATTGGCGAGCAACTGCGGTGTCATCTGCATGCTGCTGTCGCGCCCGAGGGTCAGTTCCTGGCCATTTTGCAGATGCACCGCCACCGCGCCTTCAGCGCCAGTGGTCAGTTGGTCGCCAGCGAACAGCCGGTCCCCCTCGACCAAAGCACGCCGGGTGCCGTCGCTCGCAACCGCGAACACCTGACCGATGACCTTACTGACGATTCCGATGAGCGTTGCCATGTGCACTTCCTCCGCTGCCAACCGCTGTCGGCACCTTGATTGTGCGAAGAACGTGCTCATGGCTCGAGCGGGTTGTCTGGCGGATCGTGCACCGGGTGCCGGATTACTTGAGTAAGCCGTGGCCCCGGCACCGATCTCGCCCAGCCAGTCGCTCGCGGCGCTGTTTACGATTTCGGGAAAACCCCTCTGCAATCAATGGCATCGGATCCCTGTGCGCAACAACCTTGCCTGTGAGCGATGCGTAACGATCTTGAATCACTCAAGTGACAAAAAACCGTCACCACCAGATCGCTCGCGTCCCTCCCCTCCAGCACTTCTCCGCTCTTTGTCGATAAGTGGATTGGAACTTTCCTCAAACCCTCGATAAGCGCCAGAGAGCTCGTAAAACAAGGGCTTTCGAGTTGAACAATGTGCTGGATTTCGCAGAGCGCATAAGTTTTTTTTGGCATAAGCATTATGAAAAAAATTTCTTAGCTACGCTCCAGAATGTTCTTAGCTCTTTTGTTAAAGATGTGAAACAACTTTACCTATAAATGTCGTCAAATAATTGGCGACAGATAAGCACCATCAGGAATCAGGGAGATGTACATGCGCCTATTAACCCCCCTCTGCAGCGCGGTTCTTTTGGCCATGGCCTGCTCGTCCCAGGCTCAGGCCATGACGCTGACCGAAGCGATCCAGAGCACCATTGCGACCCACCCGGAACTGGCATCCCGGGTAGACAGCCGACTGTCGGCGGATGAGGACGTAAAGGTCGCCAAAGGGGGCTTTTATCCATCGGTTGATCTGAACGCCGCTTACGGGCGCGGGTACAGCGATAACACCAATACCCGGGCGCTCACTCCCGGCGGACACAACACAGAAACCTTGAACTACACCCAATCGGAATTACGCCTGCGGCAAATGCTCTTCGACGGGTTCAACACTTCAAATGAAGTCCAGCGCACCAAAGGCGTGGTCAACTCGCGAGCCTATTACGCTCAGGGTACGGCTCAGGATCTGGCCCTGCGCACCACCGAGGTTTACCTGGAAGTCCTCAAGCGCCGCGAACTGGTGACACTGGCCAAGAACAACCTGCAAGCGCACTTGCGGGTCAACGACCAGATCGGCCTGCGCACCCAGCGCGGCGTGGGCAGCAACGCCGATGCCGACCAGTCCAGCGCTCGCCGGGCACTGGCGGAAAACAACCTCGACACCGCCGAAGTCGATCTGGCCGACGCCGAGTCGAACTTCTATGCCGTTGTGGGGCGCATGCCCGATGAGCTCGAAACCCCGCCGTCGATTCGCGGCGAAGTCCCCCCCACCCTGCCCGAAGCCCAGCAGAGCATGGTGGAAAACAACCCTTACCTGAAATCCGCCCAGGCCGACGTGCAATCGGCCGAAAGCCAGTACGAAGTCGCCAAGTCACCGTTCTACCCGCGCTTGGACGCCGAGGCGGCAGTGGGCGCGAACAACAACGTGCAGGGTGACGAAGGACACGACAACGAATGGCGGGTCGGCGTGGTGATGAACTACAACCTGTTCCGTGGAGGCAGCGACAAGGCGCGCCTGGCCTCCGACTCGCACAAGATCAACCAGGCCATGGACATCCGTAACAATGCCTTGCGCCAGCTCAACGAGAACATTCACCTGGCCTGGAACGCCATGGTCAATGCCAAGAAACAAACCCCGACCGCCCGTGAGTACGCCGACACCAGCAAGCGTGTACGCATCGCCTACCAGGATCAGTTCGGCCTCGGCCAACGGACCCTGCTGGACCTGCTCGACAGTGAAAACGAGCTCTACAACGCCAACCGTCGCTACACCGAAGTGCGCTATACCGAAGAGTTCTCTATGTACCGTGTCCTGGCGAACATGGGCCAGTTGCTGAGCAAGCAACGGGTCGTACTGCCCGCCGACGCGATCGCCCAGACCGAAGTGAAAAACGAAGCTCGTCTGCCTGAAATGAAATAACCGTAGGAACTGCCGCAGGCTGCGATCTTTTGACTTTGCTTTTGAGCAATCAAGATCAAAAGATCGCAGCCTGCGGCAGCTCCTACAGTGAGATATGCAGATATCTGTCGATTGCCGCAGAGCAACGGGAGCAATCAATGTGACCAGCATGGAACCCGGCAACACTGGTGTCGATCCGCGCCTGAGCTTCGATGACCCGCTTCTGGACGGTCTGTTGATCCTCTGCAAACTCCACGGCGCGACGGTCAGTCGCGCCAGCCTCAGTGCCGGGCTGCCCATGGCACACCAACGCCTGAGCCTGGACCTGCTGCCCCGTGCAGCGGCCCGGGCCGGTTTGCAGGCGCGCTTGCTGCGCCGCGACCTCAAGGACATCTCCCCACTCAACCTGCCCGTGCTGCTGTTGCTCAACAACGGCCGCACGGCCGTGCTGCGCCGTTATGGCGAGGACGGCAAGGTGCTGATCCTGCCCAGCGAAGCCGACGGTGGCGAACAATGGCTCAGCCCCGAGGAGCTGGCCGAACACTACAGTGGCCAGGCGTTGTTTGCCCGGCCACGCCACGAACTCGAAGACTTGCGCTCGCCACTGGTGCCTCGGGTGCAGGCCTGGTTTCGCGATACGCTGAAGCTGTCGAAATGGCTGTACAGCGATGCAATCCTGGCGAGTTTCCTGATCAACCTGCTGGGCCTGATGGTGCCGCTGTTCGTGATGCAAACCTACGATCGCGTGGTGCCGAACCAGGCCACTTCGACCTTGTGGGTGCTGGCGATCGGCTTGCTGATCGGCACCGCTTTCGAACTGGTGCTGCGGGTCGTGCGTGCGCACTTGCTGGATACCGCCGGCAAGAAAACCGATGTGATCCTGTCGGCCACCCTGTTCGAGCGCATCACCGGCATGGCGATGAAGGCAAGGCCGGCGACCATCGGTGGCTTCGCCCAAAGCATTCATGACTTCCAGGGCCTGCGGGAATTTCTCACCGCCGTGACCCTCACCAGCCTGATCGACCTGCCCTTCTGCCTGCTGATGCTGCTGGTGATCGGCCTGCTCGGTGGCTGGCTGGTGGTGATCCCGATACTGGCGTTCCCCCTCACCATCATCTTCGCCATGGTGATCCAGGTGCGCCTGCGCGATACCGTGCAGAAAAGCCTCAGCCTGGGCGCCGAACGCCAGGCACTGTTGATCGAAACCCTCAGTGGCCTGGAAACCCTCAAGGCTTGCAGCGCCGAAAGCGAACGCCAGCACAAATGGGAAAGCACCCACGGCGCCCTCACCCGTCTCGACAGCCACGCACGCAACCTCTCGGCCCTGGCCACCAACGGCACGTTGTTCATCCAGCAACTGTCCGGCATGGCCACCATCGTCGCCGGGGTCTACAGCATCATCGCCGGCAACCTGAGCGTCGGTGCCCTGGTGGCCAGCTACATGCTCGGCAGTCGGGTACTGGCGCCACTGGGGCAAATCGCCGGCCTGATCACCCGCTACCAGCAAGCGCAACTGACCATGAAAAGCACCGATGCGCTGATGGGCCTGCCCCAGGAGCGCGATGCCAGACAACGGCCGCTGGAGCGCACCCAACTGCAAGGCGCGCTGGATGTTGTCGGCGTGACCTTCCACTATAACGGCCAGAGTACTCCCGCCCTGGCCAATGTCAGCTTCAGTGTGAAACCCGGCGAGCGCGTCGGCATCATCGGTCGCAGCGGCTCAGGCAAAAGCACCCTGGCGCGCCTGGTGATGGGCTTCTACGAACCGGATGAAGGCCAACTGCTGCTCGATGGCTTGGACCTGCGGCAACTGGACGTCGCCGACCTGCGCCATCAAATCGGTTACGTCGCCCACGACCTGCCGCTTCTGGCCGGCAGCCTGCGCGATAACCTGACCCTCGGCGCGCGCTATATCAGCGACTCACGCATGCTCGAAGTGGCGGAAATGACCGGCGTTACCGAGCTGGCCCGGCAACACCCGCAAGGCTTCGACCGGCCCGTGGGCGAACGCGGGCAACTGTTGTCCGGCGGCCAGCGTCAGGCCGTATTGATGGCCCGGGCGATGTTGCTCGACCCGCCCATCATGCTGCTCGACGAACCCACCAGCGCCATGGACAACAGCAGCGAAGACGTCCTGCGGCAAAAACTTCACGACTGGGTCCAGGGCAAAACCATCCTGCTGGTGACCCACCGAACCTCGATGCTGAGCCTGGTGGACCGGCTGGTGGTACTGGACAGCGGACGGATCGTCGCCGACGGTCCGAAGGAAGCTGTCATCGATGCACTGCGCAAGGGCCGTGTCGGCTCTGCGGCCGTCTAGGAGTAGCCCATGTCTGCCGATCAAGGATCCCGTGGCTACTTCGACAGTTTCAACAAAAGTGCCGAGACCGAGTTCATGCCGGAAACCGCCGGCGCCTCATTGCAGGACTCACCGCGCTGGTCGCGAATCACCGTGTGGCTGGCCGCCGCGCTGCTGGTCAGCGCGCTGGTCTGGGCCAAATTCGCCGTGTTGCAGGAAGTGACCATGGGCGAAGGCAAGGCGATTCCGTCGAGCAAGGTCCAGGTGATCCAGAACCTGGAGGGCGGCATCGTCACTGAAATTTTCGTCCGCGAAGGGCAAATGGTGAACAAGGGCGATACATTGCTGCGTCTGGATGACACCCGCTACCTGTCGAACAAGGGTGAAAGCGAAGCCGATCGCTACGCCTTGACCGCGCAGGTCGAACGGCTTTCGGCCGAAGCCGAAGGCCGGCCGTTCAAGCTGTCAGAAGAAGTGATCGCCAAGGCCCCGCAAGTGGCCGAAGACGAGCGCTCACTTTACGAGCAACGGCAACGGCGACTGGCCAGCGAGCAGCGTACTCTCAGCGAACAACTTCGGCAAAAAACCCAGGAATTGGCGGAGTTTCGCTCGAAACAGGGCCAATTCAGTTCGAGCCTGGCGCTGCTGCAACAAGAGATGAACATGTCCACACCGCTGGTGGGCACCGGCGCGGTGTCACCGGTGGAAATCCTCCGGCTCAAACGCAGCGCCGTGGAGATTCGCGGCTCGCTGAACGCCACCACCCTGGCGATTCCCCGGGCGGAATCGGCGATCAACGAGATCAAAAGCAAGATCGACGAGTCGGAGCAAACCTTCCGCTCGGAAGCCGCCAAAGAGCTGAATGAGAAACGCACCGACCTGTCGAAAATAACGGCATCAAGCATCGCCATCGACGACCGCGTGACCCGCACCACCGTGGTCTCGCCGGTGCACGGCATCATCAAGGTATTGAAGGTCAACACCATCGGCGGCGTGGTCCAGCCCGGCAGTGACATGGTGGAAATCGTGCCGCTGGAAGACAACCTGCTGATCGAAGCCAAGGTCCGCCCGCAGGACGTTGCATTCCTGCATCCGGGCCAGAAAGCCATGGTCAAGTTCAGTGCCTACGACTACACCATTTACGGCGGCCTGAGCGCCAAGCTGGAACTGATCGGCGCCGACACCATCACCGACGACAAGGGCAACAGTTTCTATCTGATTCAGGTGCGTACTGACAAAAACCATTTGGGCGGGGATGTGAAACCGCTACTGATCATTCCGGGGATGGTGGCGACGGTGGACATTATTACCGGGGAGAAAACGGTGCTGGATTACTTGCTTAAACCGGTGTTGAAAGCGCGGACCGAGGCGATGCGGGAGCGGTAGGCAGTATCCAGAATCTGCGGTGACTGATCTGCCGCCATCGCGAGCAAGCTCGCTCCCACAGTGTCCGCGTCGAACGCAAATTCTGAGAACGCCAGTAACCCTGTGGGAGCGAGCTTGCTCGCGATGGGGCCATGACAGGCACCGACTATTTCGGTCCATGGTTACGCTGGTAAACCTCCTCCCCCATCGCCGCAATCTGCCCCTCGATCAACGCCTCGAACGGCTTCAACAACGGCGCAAACGTCGCCGGCGCTTCGAGGGTTTCCAGCGCCTGCACAATCGCCTCCACCGTCGACAACGCCCCCGGTCCCGGCGCCTTGCGCAGGCGATAGCGGGACACGCCGCCCTCGGCCAGCGTCACCCTCGGCAACGCCGCCAGCAGCGGATTGAGGTGCAACATCTTGCGCGCCTTGCGCCAGGTGCCGTCGGGAACCACCAGCAACAAGGGTTCGTCCGTCGCGGCACACGCCTGCATCGGTTGGGCATCTTCGCCGGGAAACAGTAACCGCGCCCGATACCCCGGCTGATTCAACAGCGTCGGCAAATCCTCGAACACCTCGCCGACGATCAACTCGGCATTCTTCAACCCAAGCGCCGCCAGACGCGCGGTGTTCAACGCATGATTCACTTCGCTCGGATGCTGCAACAACAGTACCCGGGTGCGGCTGTCGAGGCTTGGGATCAACGGGCACAGGCAGTGGCTTTGCGGGCGCAGGCAGCGCGGACATTGAACTCTGGACATCGTCTTTATGCCTGATTCAGTTGGGCTTTAAGCAAATCACGGAATGTCTGGATCAGCGGCTCGCGGCTGCGCCCCCGACGCACGATCATCGAGAACGGCGCCTGATAACCGAAGGTCGCCGGCAGCAACACCCGCAAATCACCCTTGTCGGCCCAGGCCTGGGCGTAGTGCTCCGGCAGGTAGCCGATGTAGGCGCCGGACAGCACCAGGATCAACTGGGCCTCCATACTTTCTACCGTCGCGGCGCTGTGTTTGAACCCGTGGCGCGCCAGTTCGGCCTGGCTCCAGTAGCCACGACCGACCATGCGCTGTTGAGTGATGACTTGCTCGGGGATGCGCCGCTCGTTGAACAGAGGATGCCGCGTGCTGCAATACAACCAGTGTTGTTCACGGTACAGCGGCATGTACACCAGGCCGCTCATGCGCGTGGAAAACGCGCCGATGGCCAGGTCGAGACGGTTGTCCTGCACCCCGAGTTGCAATTCATAAGGGCTCATCACCGACAGGTGCAAGTGCACGGCCGGGTGCTCCTGGCTGTAGGCGCCGATGGCTTCGGCGAACGGCAGGGCCTTGTCACTGACGGTGGAGTCGATCACCCCGAGGTTCAAGGTACCGCGCAACTCTCCCTTGAGGGCGGCGGCGTACTGCTCGAAGCCTTCGAGCTCGCCCAACAGGCGCAGGGTTTCCTGATGGAACAGCTCGCCCTTGCTGGTCAGGCTGAAACCGCCACGGCCGCGATGGCACAGCACCAGGCCGAGGGCGGCTTCGAGCTGGCTCATGTAGGTGCTGATGGCCGACGTCGAGAGATTGAGTTCCTGCTGGGCGTTGGCGAACCCCTGATGGCGCACCACGCTGACGAAGATGCGCAATAGTTTCAGGTCGGGTAAAGCGTTGGCCATGGGGACTCTCCAAACACCGCTCGAATTTCAGCTGGCTCTGGCTACAGCCCAGTAGGAGCTGCCGCAGGCTGCGATCTTTTGATCTTGACTCTGTGCGATCTGAGACCGCTGGAAATCAAAAGATCGCAGCCTGCGGCAGCTCCTACAGGTTTATCTGCAGCTTTCGTGTTGCGGTGAAGTCTATCGATCTCTCGCACATTAGTTTAGAAAAATCTGAACTAAGTATTTGCCCGTAGCGATTCTTCCCGGTCACTACATTTCGCAGAATCGGCGCCACAAGGTTCGCCCGTACTCCCGTTAACGGCAACCGACATAAATAAAACAACGACGATGAGGCCCTACCCGTGGACAAGATTCTTCACCAACCACTGGGCGGCAACGAAATGCCGCGCTTCGGCGGCATCGCCACCATGATGCGACTCCCCCATTTGAATACCGCTGCCGGCCTGGACGCTGCCTTTGTAGGCGTGCCCCTGGACATCGGTACCTCCCTGCGCCCCGGCACCCGTTTCGGACCTCGCGAAATCCGCGCCGAGTCGGTGATGATCCGCCCGTACAACATGGCCACCGGCGCTGCCCCGTTCGACTCGCTGTCGGTTGCCGACATCGGCGACATCGCAATCAACACGTTCAACCTGCTGGATGCCGTACGGATCATCGAAGAATCCTACAACAACATCCTTGAACACGACGTGATCCCGCTGACCCTGGGCGGCGACCACACCATCACCCTGCCGATCCTGCGTGCCATTCATAAAAAGCACGGCAAGGTCGGCCTGGTGCACATCGACGCCCACGCCGATGTGAACGACCACATGTTCGGCGAGAAGATCGCCCACGGCACCACCTTCCGTCGCGCTGTCGAAGAAGGCCTGCTGGATCCGGACCGCGTCGTGCAGATCGGCCTGCGCGCCCAGGGCTACACCGCTGACGACTTCAACTGGAGCCGCAACCAGGGCTTCCGTGTGGTTCAGGCTGAAGAGTGCTGGCACAAATCGCTGGAGCCCTTGATGGCTGAAGTCCGCGAGAAAGTCGGCGGCGGCCCGGTGTACCTGAGCTTCGACATCGACGGCATCGACCCGGCCTGGGCACCGGGTACCGGTACCCCGGAAATCGGCGGTCTGACGACCATTCAGGCGATCGAGATCGTTCGTGGCTGCCAAGGCCTCGACCTGGTCGGTTGCGATCTGGTAGAAGTCTCGCCCGCTTACGACACCACCGGCAACACCTCGCTACTGGCCGCCAACCTGCTGTACGAAATGCTCTGCGTACTGCCTGGCGTAGTCCACCGCTGAGGATCAGTCATGAACGAACGTGATCAGGTGCTCAAAGCCGCCGCCGATCTGGTGTCCGCTTTTGCCCGTAACGATCGCGAAGCCTACTTCGGCGCGTTCAGCTTTGAAGCCAGCTTCGTCTTCTACACCCTCGAACAGCCCCTGCTGTCGCGCGACGCCTATCAGGCGATGTGGGACGGCTGGCGCTCCGAGGATGGCTTCGAGGTGCTCTCGTGCACCTCAAGCAACGCTTTCGTCAGCCTGCAGGGTGACGTGGCGATTTTCATCCATGACGTGGCCACCGAGTTGCGCATGCAAGGGGAGCAACACTTCAGCCAGGAGCGCGAGACGATTGTTTTCAAGAAACAAGCGTCTGGCCAAGAACAACAAGGCCTATGGCTGGCCTGCCACGAACATTTGTCCGCGATGCCGGAAGGGCTGCCACCCCCTTAGCCAACACAGGTGATGCTCACGCACGATGAGCGCGCCTTTATGATCGGAGCTGATCATGAATAACAAAAACAACGAAAAAAGCCTTAGCAGCATCGAAACAAACGGGGTCGAACAGATCCCGGACAATGAGCGTGACGCCAAGCCCAGCGATCTGTTTCGCCTGATCTTCGGCGGCGCCAACACCTTTGCCACCGCCGTGCTCGGCAGTTTCCCGGTACTGTTCGGCCTGTCCTTTCAGGCGGGCGTCTGGGCGATTGTGCTGGGCGTGGTACTCGGTTCGCTGATCCTGGCGCCGATGGGCCTGTTCGGCCCCATCAACGGCACCAACAACGCCGTCTCTTCCGGCGCACACTTCGGCGTGCACGGGCGAATCGTCGGCTCCTTCCTGTCGTTGCTGACCGCAATCGCGTTCTTCTCGCTCTCCGTCTGGAGTTCGGGCGATGCGCTGGTGGGCGGTGCCAAGCGCCTGATCGATCTGCCGGAAACCGATCTGACCCTGGGCCTGGCCTACGGTCTGTTCGCGCTGCTGGTATTGACCGTGTGCATCTATGGCTTCCGCTTCATGCTGTGGGTCAACCGCATTGCGGTGTGGGCGGCCAGCCTGCTGTTCCTGCTGGGGGTTTTCGCGTTCGCCCCTGCATTCGACAGCCAGTACGCCGGCACCGTCGCCATGGGCCAGGCCGGTTTCTGGGCTGCGTTCATCGGGGCAGCACTGGTCGCCATGAGCAACCCGATCTCCTTCGGTGCGTTCCTCGGTGACTGGTCGCGCTATATCCCGCGCGATACGCCCAAAGGCCGGATCATGGTATCGGTGATTGCCGCGCAACTCGCCACGCTGATTCCGTTCCTGTTCGGCCTCGTCACCGCCACCATCGTAGCGGTCAAGGCGCCGGACTACATTGCGGCCAACAACTATGTCGGCGGCCTGCTGGCGGTATCGCCGAGCTGGTTCTTCCTGCCGGTGTGCCTGATCGCGGTCATCGGCGGCATGTCCACCGGCACCACCTCGCTCTACGGCACCGGCCTGGACATGTCCAGCGTGTTTCCTCGGGTGCTGTCGCGGGTCAAGGCCACGCTGCTGATCGGTGTGATGTCGATTGCGTTCATCTTCATCGGGCGCTTCGCGGCCAACCTGGTGCAGAGCGTGTCGACCTTCGCCGTGCTGATCATCACCTGCACCACCCCGTGGATGGTGATCATGATCATCGGCCTGCTGGTGCGTCGCGGCTTCTACTGCCCGGATGACCTGCAAGTGTTCACCCGTGGCGAGAAAGGTGGCCGCTACTGGTTCACCCACGGCTGGAACTGGCGTGGCCTGGGCGCCTGGATCCCGAGCGCGGCCGTCGGCCTGTGCTTCGTGAACCTGCCGGGCCAGTTTGTCGGGCCGCTGGGCGAAATGGCCGGTGGTATCGACATCAGCCTGCCGGTGACCCTGGGCCTGGCCTCGCTGGTGTACCTGGCGCTGCTGAGCCTGTTCCCGGAATCGAGCGCAGTGTTCGGTCCGAACGACCCTCGCAGCAAGAGCACGGATTCGCTCGCTAAACCGGCGATGCGTCAAGCCGCCTGATTCAATGAACTAAACGCACTACCTGTGGGAGCGGGCTTGCCCGCGAAGACGGCAGCACATCCAACATTGATGTGACTGACAGACCGCTTTCGCGAGCAAGCCCGCTCCCACAGGGATTGATTTTCAGCCTCACATAAAAAAGACAATCGGAGACACGCCATAATGGCTTTGGATTTATTCGTCGTACTCATCTACGCCGCCGCGATGCTGATACTCGGCTACTACGGCATGCGCAAGGCCAAGACCAACGAAGACTTTTTGGTCGCCGGTCGTAACCTCGGCCCAAGCCTGTACATGGGCACCATGGCTGCCACCGTCCTGGGCGGTGCGTCCACCGTGGGCACCGTGCGTCTGGGCTATGTGCATGGCATCTCCGGTTTCTGGCTGTGTGCGGCCCTGGGTTGCGGGATCGTGGCGCTGAACCTGTTCCTCGCCAAACCGCTGCTGAAGCTGAAGATCTACACCGTTACCCAGGTCCTGGAAAAACGCTACAACCCGATGGCCCGCTCCGCGAGCGCGGTAATCATGCTGGCCTACGCGCTGATGATCGGCGTGACCTCGATCCTGGCAATCGGCACCGTGCTGCAAGTGCTGTTCGGCCTGCCGTTCTGGATCTCGGTACTGCTCGGCGGCGGCGTGGTGGTGGTCTACTCGGCGATCGGCGGCATGTGGTCCCTGACCCTGACCGACATCGTCCAGTTCGTGATCAAGACTGTCGGCCTGATGTTCATCCTGTTGCCGATCTGCCTGTACCGCGTCGGCGGCTGGGATGAGTTGGTGCTGAAACTGCCGGCGGCGAGCTTCAGCTTCACCACCATCGGTTGGGACACCATCATCACCTACTTCATGATCTACTTCTTCGGCATCCTGATCGGTCAGGACATCTGGCAACGAGTGTTTACCGTCAAGACCGCCAAAGTGGCTCAGGTTGCCGGTACCGCTGCCGGTATCTACTGCATCCTCTACGGCCTGGCCTGCGCCCTGATCGGCATGGCTGCCCACGTTCTGATCCCGGACCTGGACAACGTCAACAACGCCTTCGCCGCGATTGTGAAACTGTCCCTGCCGGACGGTATCCGTGGCCTGGTGATCGCTGCCGCACTGGCCGCCATGATGTCCACCGCCAGCGCCGGCCTGCTGGCCGCTGCAACCACCCTGACCGAAGACCTGCTGCCGAAACTGCGTGGCGGTAAACAGTCGAGCCTGGCGATCAACCGCCTGTTCACCCTGTTGACCGGCATCGTGGTATTGGGCATCGCCCTGATCGTGAACGACGTGATCAGCGCCCTGACCCTGGCCTACAACCTGTTGGTAGGCGGCATGCTGATCCCGCTGATGGGTGCGATTTTCTGGAAGCGCGCCACCACCGCCGGCGCTATCGCCAGCATGGGCATGGGCTTCGCCACCGCGCTGTTGTTCATGTTCAAGGACGGACTGGACGCCAACACCCCGATCTACTACAGCCTCGGTGTAGGCCTGGTGAGCTTTGTTGCTGTCAGCCTGCTGTCCCGTCGCCCGGTGACTGTGGCCAGCGCGGCCTAAGCTGAACATAACGACTTGATGCTTTCTTCGACGAGTGTGGCGTCGGTTGCCACACTCGTTTTTTTTCGTCTGGAGAAAACTGCTCATGAAGATCGTCAGCCGTGACCAGTGGTTCGAAGTCAAACATCTCAGCGACGGCATCCGCCTGATTCACGAGCCCTACATCCGGCCTTTCTACCGCTGCAATCTCTGGCACATCCAGGGCCGCGACAAAGACCTGCTGCTCGACAGCGGCTCGGGCCTGGTCAGCCTGCGCGAGCAACTGCCGTGGATCACCGAACGGCCACTGGTGGCCGTGGCCAGCCACTGCCATTTCGATCACATCGCCGGTCATCACGAGTTCGCTGAACGCCTGGTGCATCCGGCCGAGGCGGACATTCTTGCGGCGCCCGATGGCGACAACGACCTGAGTAAAGCCTTCGTCGGCGACGACATGTTCGAGGCGCACCCCGATTGCCCGCTGTGCTACGCCGAATACCGGGTCAAGGCCGCACCGGCCACAGGGTTTGTCGAAGATGGGGATGTGCTGGACCTGGGCAACCGGGTATTGCAGGTCGTGCACACACCGGGACACTCGCCGGGCGGCATCTGCCTGTACGAAGCCGCCACCGAAACATTGTTCAGTGGCGACATCATCTACGACGGCCCGCTGATCGAAGACGCCTACCACTCCAACCTCGATGACTACGCCCGCAGCCTGCAACGCTTGCACGGGCTGTCAATCCGCACGGTGCATGGCGGGCATTTCGGGAGTTTTTCCGGGGAGCACTTACGCAACATGATTGACCAATGGCAGCGCTCACACGGCTAAAGCCTGCTGTACTCAACGACAGGAACTGCACCGGCAGGAAGAACGACACCCGCCTCCTCGAAGAACGATCATGAAAGAAGCCGCCCTTCGTGCTGTCGTACATCGCTACATCAGCCGCCTGCTGGAAGGTCGGGACGACTTCGACGACAACGCCAGCCTGGCGCAGTTGGGATTGGATAAAAATGATATCGAAGAGCTGATCTTCCATCTGGAAGATGAACTGGGTGTCACGGCGTTTACCGTGGAGGAAGACCGGATGCTCAAGACCGCCAGGACGGCGAATGATTTGAGCCGGTTTTTGCTGGAGATCGGGCGGTACTAAGGCTGGTGATCAAACGTACACGAAGCGGCAAGGGAGCTTGCTCCCTCGCCACTGGAAACCTATCACCTGTCAGATGATATCTGCCATTACCGGCGTCGTTGCTGGCGTCGACGTTGTTCGTCGTCAGTACGAATTGGCACGGGTTGCAGAGGCGGCTCGATCAAGCCGAGAGCGACGCCCAGGTCATGCAGCCAGTTTTGGATTTTCTCTTTCATGGTGCCCCCTTCAGGGTAGTGCCGAGCGGCCAAAGTTCTGTAGCCCCTTCGTACAGATAATAGTCCGAAGTCCTACGCAATGCTCGCGCAAAGTCACAATGATCTGTTACTGAATCCATCACAATCAGCCTGTGTTCAGGCAATGTCCTGTGCCCGCACCCGTGTCGGCGGAAAAACCACCTGTTGCTGCTCGATCCAGGCATTCAGGTTGGCCCCGACCATGCCCTTGCGCCACATCAGCCAGGTGGTCGCACTGGCGAACGGCTCGGCCAACGGATGCACGGCCACACTCTCGCGGCCCGGCAGACTGGCGAGCATCGACTCCGACATCAGCGCCACACCGGAACCGGCAATCACACATGCCAGCATCCCCGGATAGGACTCGATCTCCATCGCCCGGCCCATGGCCGCGTGGTCATGGGCGAACCAGGCCTCCAGGCGCATGCGGTAGGAGCAGCCCTGGCGAAAGGTGAACACCGAACGACCTTGCACATCCAGCGCGCTGCGCACGGGCGGATGGTCGGCCTCGCTGATCAGGACCAGGCGCTCGTCGCACAAGGGCACCCCGTCGAGACCGGCCAGCTCCAGGGGGCCATCCACCAGCGCCGCATCGAGCCGGCCGGTGAGCAGGCCTTCGAGCAGTTCACCGCTGGGCCCGGACTGTACTTGCAGGTTCACTGCCGGATACAAGCGGTGGTAGTGCGCCAATAGCCCCGGAAGGTGAATCGCTGCCGTGCTGTACATGGTGCCGAGCACGAAGTCGCCCGCCGGTTGACCGCCCTGCACTGCCGCGCTGGCCTCATCGTGCAAGGCAAACAGCCTGGCGGTGTAGTCCAGCAGGACTTTTCCCGCAGGCGACAACTGCAAGCGCTGACGTTCGCGCAGGAACAGTTCGACGCCCAGTTGCTCTTCC
Source organism: Pseudomonas monachiensis (assembly GCF_047345015.1). NCBI lineage: Bacteria > Pseudomonadati > Pseudomonadota > Gammaproteobacteria > Pseudomonadales > Pseudomonadaceae > Pseudomonas > Pseudomonas monachiensis. The sequence continues at coordinate 1,491,169 of NZ_CP178857.1, read as the reverse complement.
AGCTGTTTGAGCCGGGTCGACAGGTTCGATGGCACTCGATGCAACCGTTCTGCGGCCCGGGTGATGGACCCTTCTTCCGCCACTGCCTGGAAGATGCGCAATTGGCTGAACTCCACGATATTCTCCAAAAAAGAACAAGTTACTCACTATTATTCATTTTTAAAGAAAGTCAATCAGTCCTAGCCTGACGGTCATTGATCCCCCAGACGGAATCCAGACCATGTCTCCCCTGATCCGCTTATCCGCCAGTTTCGTTGCCCTGATGATGGCCATGGGCATCGGCCGTTTTGCCCTGACACCGCAACTGCCGCACCTGCTCAGCGAAGGCCAGATCGACCTGACCGCCGCCGGACTGATTGCCGCCGCCAACTACCTCGGTTATTTCATTGGTGCGGTGGACGCCATGTTTTCCCGGCGTCCGGCGCAAGTGCACCGGCGCTTGCTCGGCGGATTGTGGCTCTGCGTGCTGTTGACCCTGGCGTCGTTCTGGGCCAATGGTTTCTGGTCGCACCTGCTGCTGCGTTTTGGCACCGGCGTGGCCAGCGCCTGGGTGCTGGTGATGATTACCGCCCTGAGCCAGCCACTCGCAGCAGAGGCCGGTCGACCTCGGCTCGGCGCCCTGGTCTTCGCCGGGCCGGGTTTGGGGATTTTCCTGACAGGTCTGTTGGCCCTGGGCTCTAATCTGCTGGGCCAGACTTCCGCCACCTTGTGGCTGGTGTACGCCGCCGCAGGGCTGGCGATGCTGCTGGGGATCCTGCCGTTCCTGCCACAACCGGGTGCCACCGCGACTGCTGCGCCCAGCGCCAGCGCCTCGGGTAATCAAGGTATCGCTCGCCTGGGCTGGATCTATGCCTTGTACGGATTGGGCTACATCATTCCGGCGACTTTTTTGTCGCAAATGGCCAATGCGCAATTCCATGGCCAATGGCAGGCCGACCTGTTCTGGCCATGCTTTGGTTTGGCGGCGGCAACCGGTGTGGTGCTGGTGTGTCTGCGGCGGCAAAAACCTCGCGCCACCGGTCACTGGTTGATGGCGACGTTATGGCTGCAAGCCGCTGGCGTGTTCGCTTGCCTGCTGGGTAACGGGCCAGGCCTGGCGTTGGGTGTGATCCTGTGCGGCACGCCGTTCCTGGCCTGCATGCAACTGGTGATGCAACGCTCCCGGGAACTGGCGCCCCATGCCACCCAGCGCAATGCCGGCCTGCTGACAGCCTGCTTTGCCGTGGGCCAGCTCAGCGGACCATTGCTGGCGGCGCTGAGCAGTCATTTCAGTGGCGGTTTGCAGCCGGCACTGGTAGTCGCTGGCTGCGGCTTGTTGCTCGCCGGCGGTCTGTTGCTCGCGCCGGTCAGTGCTGCCCAAGAGCTTTGCGCAAACGACGGCGCAACCACTGCTCGGCGCTGACAAAAGTGATGCCCGCCAATACCAGTACGGCACCGATGACGAAGTTCAGGCTCAGTTCCTCGCCGAGCAGCACCACGCCGAAGGTGACGCCGAACAATGGCGTCATGAACGAAAACACCGCGAGGTTGGCCGCCAGGTAACGGCGCAGCAGCCAGAACCAGATCAGGTAACTGAAGAACGACACGACCACGCCCTGAAACAGCACACTGGCCACCGCCACATGAGTCAGGCTGACATGGGTGATCTGGCCGCTGAGCAGCGCAATCAACAACAAGCCGAAGAAGCCGACAATCAACTGATAGAACAGCGTCAGGGTCACCGGCGCTTCCGACAGGCGCGAGGCGCGCACCACCACCGTGGTCGCGCCCCAGGCGGCACCCGCCAGCACGCCCAGGGCATCGCCCATCAACATGCGGTAATCAAGGTTGTCCCAGGACACCCCGCCGGCAAACGCAATGGCAATCCCGATAAAGGCCAGGACAATCCCCAGCCATTGCAGCGGCCGCAATCGCTCACTGGGCAGCAACCAGTGCACTCCCAAGGCGGTGAAGATCGGCGCCGTGTAGAGGAACACCGACATGTGCGCCGCCGTGGTCAGTTGCAGGCCTTCGGAAATGAAGAAGAACTCCAGGCCGAACAAGGCACCGGCCAACAGACCGCCGCGCCAGGTCGCCCCCACCTGGTTCCAGCCACCCTTCCAGCAGATCAGCAGCCCGACCAGCAACGCCGACATGCCGGAACGTCCGGCCGCCTGCATCACCGGCGCGATATCGGCCGCCGCCCACTTGATCATCACCTGCTGCACGCCCCAGACCAGGCACAACCCGACCATCACTTGCAGGGCAAACCCGTCGGTGCTGCGCCGGGTGGCGCTCACCGGAACACCTCGAAGACACAATCCATGGCAAAGACTCGGCAGAAAAAAGCAAAACCCCGGCCTTCTCGTTGAAAAGAAATCACCGGGGCGATGAATCATGTTGTCGATTATTAACCAGAAGGCCAGAAAATGCCCCTGTAGGAGCTGCCGAAGGCTGCGATCTTTTGATCTCTAAAAATCAAGATCGCAGCCTTCGGCAGCTCCTACACGTCAGAGTGGGGTCAACTGAGCTCGATACGATCGGCATGAATGACAATCTGGCCGTTCTTGTACAACGCACCGATGGCCTTCTTGAAGTTGCCCTTGCTGACACCGAACAGACTGCTGATCAATGCCGGATCGCTCTTGTCGCTCACCGCCAGGCTGCCGTTGTTTTCGCGCAACTTGGCGAGGATCTTCGAGTTCAGGCTGGTGGCCGCTTCCTGGCCGACCGGTTGCAGGCTCAGGCTGATCTTGCCGTCGGCGCGAACTTCCTTGATGAAGCCCTTTTCTTCTTTACCGGCGCGCATGAACTTGAAGATTTCGTTCTTGTGGATCAGGCCCCAATGCTTGTTGTTGATGATGGCCTTGAAGCCCATGTCCGTGGCTTCGGCCACCAGCAGATCCACTTCCTGGCCCGCGGTGTAGTTGGCCGGGGTCTTGTCCAGGTAGCGGTCCAGGCGCGCGGTCGCGGTGATGCGACGGGTGTGCTTGTCGAGATAGACGTGCACCACCACATACTCACCCGCCGTCATCTGGCGCTTCTCTTCGGAGAACGGCAGCAACAGGTCTTTCGGCAAGCCCCAGTCCAGGAATACGCCGATGCTGTTGACTTCAACAACTTTCAAACTGGCGAATTCACCGACTTGAACTTTCGGTTTTTCAGTAGTTGCGATGAGTTTGTCATCGCTGTCCAGATAAATAAAAACGTTGAGCCAGTCTTCATCTTCGGTAGGAATATCTTTTGGAATATAACGATTAGGCAGAAGGATTTCGCCATCCGCGCCACCGTCCAGATATAAACCGAAGTTAGTGTGTTTAACCACTTGCAAACTGTTGTAACGCCCGACTAAAGCCATGTCCAATACCCTCATTGCGTGGGCGGCATTCTACCCGGTTTTAAGCGCTGCGTTCGGCAGCCGGCCCGGTGGCGCGAGAAAATCCTCTGAAACCCTTAATTTTCCCGGGGTTTCATCCCGCGTCTGGCCGCTCGTCAGGCCGTTCCGGGCATTTACGCCATGCCCAGGCAAGCGCAACACGATATTTTTTCGGGCAATGTTTTTAGTTAAAACAGCGGCTTAGGTGCATATTTCGGATATTGTCCGGTGACTGATTACCCCGTCCTCAAGAATATGCCGAGGGGATATTTGCCAAGCAATTATCAGGTAATTCCTGTACGATGCCTGGCCAAGTTAATTTTCTACAGGTTAATGGCCGCCATGCGCGTAAAAGCATCCACCAGCAAAGCAAAGCCAGCTCCAGCCGTCGAAACCAGCGAATCGATCAACAGCCAGATCGCTGCGTTCCTCAAGTCCGGCGGTGAAATCCAGCAAATTGCCAAAGGCGTCAGCGGCCAGACGTTCGGCCCGTCCAAGCAGATCACCCTGGGCAAAAAGTAATCCCCCCGCGTCACCTGGTCCCAAAGCGCTTTGAGCTTCGAAGCGCTTGGACTGGAACCCTCGTTATTCCCCCCGCCACTCCTTCAAATCGTTCGGAAATCGACGAACGGCCTTCATTGCCGATCATTCGCCGGTATTCTTGCACACGTCTGGATCAAGCGTTTCAGCGGGCCCGCCAGCCTGTCCTCGCTGTTCATGGAGTGACGCATGTTCAAACCTTTCTATCTATCGGCATTGCTCGCCAGCCTGCTGGCCTGCTCCGTGGCACACGCACAAATCTTTCAGCGTGAGCTGGGGGGCTTCGACCTCAAGCTCGGCACCACCCCCACCCGCAGCATGGCCCAGGGCCTGGTCAAACCGTCGGCCGTCGGTTCGTTCCACGGCGGCCTGGATCTGAGCCACGACAGCGGTTTCTACGTGGGCCAATGGTCGCCCAGCGTGGGGATCAGCCCGGGGAAAGACCTCGAGATCGATTCCTACATGGGTTTTAAACAACCCTTCGACCAAACCCTCGGCTACGAAGTGGGCCTGATCCGCTACAGTTACCCCGAAGTCACGACCCCTGACAGCCAGGAACTGTTCGGCGGCCTGACCTTGCTCGGCAGCCGATTCGGCATCGCCTTCAGCAATGACCCGGACAAACAGAACAACACTCTGTTCGCTGACTTGAGCGGCAATCAACCTTTCGGTGTAGGCATCAGCCTGAAATACACCACCCACCAATTCAATACGCCAGTGGCGGTGGATGGCGGGTATGTAGGCAGTTTTACCGATTGGTCGCTGAAATTGTCCCGCCCGTTCATGGGCATCGACCTCGACCTGATCTACAGTGACTCCAACCTGAGCGGCAGCGGTTGCTCGGCCTATGCCGGGCACAACAACCAGTGCGACGGGCTGGTGACGCTCAAGGCCGAACACGCGTTCTATTGATCGGCTGAACTGCCGGGCTCCTCTTGGGTTCACATGAGAATCAGACACCGAAGACTGGCTTTCGCAAGGACTCGCCCATGTCCCGCTGGTTCAAACATATCGCCTTTATGCTGATAGTTGCCCTTGCCCTCGGCGCGTGCAGCCGCGTGGGCCTGGCCTACCGCAATCTCGATGTGATCATCCCGTGGACGCTCAGTGACTACCTGGACATGAACGGCGAGCAAAAAAGCTGGCTGGACGAACGCTTGAAGGAACACCTGAGCTGGCACTGCACCACCCAACTGCCCGGCTACCTCGACTGGCTGGACCGTCTGCAAACCATGATCACCACCAACCAGGTCACCGATGCAGCCTTGCAAGCCCGCGCCCACGAAGCCGAACAGGCGATCGCCGAGACCGCGCGGGAAATCACCCCGTCGGCCATCGAGTTGCTGAAAGGGCTGGATGACAAGCAAGTCGCCGAAATGAACGACGCCTTTGCCAAGGACCAGCGCAAACGCCAGCAGGAATACCTCAAACCTTCCCTCGACCAGCAGATCAAGGAACGCGGCGCGCGCATGGAGAAGCGCCTGAACGACTGGCTCGGGCCTCTGAACACTACCCAGCAACAACGGGTAGCCACATGGTCCAGGACCCTGGGCGAGCAGAACACCCAGTGGCTTGCCAACCGCGTCCATTGGCAGAAACAGTTCAGTGCAGCTGTTGCCCAACGCCAGAGCCCCGAATTCCCACAACGCATCGAGACACTTCTGGTCAATCGTGAGAGCTTGTGGACACCCGCCTATCGGCAGGCCTTTGCCAACACCGAAGCCCAGGCGCGTTCACTGTTCGTGGATCTGATGGCTGAAAGCACGCCGAGCCAACGCGCACGGTTGCTGAAGAAAATCGAGGGTGTGAGGAAAGACTTCAGCGACTTGAAGTGCCTGAAAGCCGGGAAACAAGGCTGAGGACAACACAAGACCAATGTGGGAGCGAGTTGCTCCCACAGGGTGATTCCACAGGATTGCATGAGAACAATCAGGCAATCTGCGCCTTCGACGCCACCTCATCGAACGTCACCTCATCCAGCGCATCCTCCTGTTCGTCCAGCACCTGCCGCGGGTGATCATTGCCAGGGATGCTGCTGTCGATCAGGCTCAACAAACGCGAACCCCGCGCCGTCAGAATGTAATTGGTGCCCGTACCACCTTCGTCCTCCGGTCGCGGTTCGATATAGCCACGCGCCAGCAGTAACTTTTCGTACTCTCCAGCCACCGTTTTCAAGTGATCAAGATTTTCAATCGGCTCACCTTCCGCAGCCTTCTGCGCGGCATGCTGTTCGGCGTAAGGCCGCGGCGTAAAACTGTGGCCCGCACTGTTTTGCACTTCATGCAGCAAGCGCTCAATCAAGTCCCAATTGTAAGTCGTCATCCTGATTCAACCTCCGGTGCCCGTTCGATTGATGCCCGTGCAATTGCACGGACCTTACAGGTTGTGACCGGTACGCCCGCCCGCCGTTCAGCCGGGCGTTTGCAGACGACCGACCGACGGCATGTCGAAATCCACGCAAGCCAAACGACTAGTCTGTGTAAGTCACCTCCCCGCCCCATGCAGGAGAAAACAACATGAACATTCAGAACCATCCCGTCGTATCGCAGGAAGAATGGCTCGCCGCCCGCAAACAGCACCTGGCCCACGAAAAAGCCTTCACCAAGGAAAGGGACAGACTCAGCGCCGAACGCCGCGCCCTGCCCTGGGTGAAAATCGACAAGGACTACCACTTCCAGGGGCCCGACGGCGAACTGAAACTGGCGGACCTGTTCGGGGGGCGCAGCCAGTTGGTGATCTACCACTTCATGTTCGCCGAGGGCTGGGATGAAGGCTGCCCTGGTTGCTCGTACCTGAGCGATCACATCGACGGCGCCAACCAGCACCTGGCCCACCATGACGTGGCCGTGGTAGTGGTTTCCCACGCACCGTTCGCCGAATTCCAGGCTTTCAAACGGCGCATGGGCTGGAAGTTCGACTGGGTGTCGTCCGAAGGCTGCGATTTCAACTACGACTTTGGCGTCACCGCCCGAGCTGAAGACGTCGCCGCCGGAAAGGCTACATACAACTACGAAAAAACCGACGGCGCCGAAGAAGAACTCCCCGGTCTCAGCGTGTTTTATCGCAATGACGCCGGAGAAATTTTCCATACCTACTCTACCTATGCCCGGGGCCTGGACATGCTGGTCGGCGCCTACAACTACCTCGACCTGACGCCCAAGGGCCGCAACGAGGACGAGATCATGGAGTGGGTGCGGCATCACGACCGGTACGAAGAACAGGCTAACCCTGGTTGCTGCCATGGGGGTTAGCCTTGAAACTGAATCGGGCCCGCTCGCGAAGAGCGCCCGATCCGCCCGAAAAGAAATAGTGCTCAGCCGATGAAATGACCGGTGAACTGTCATTTCTTTAAGCTACGCTCAAGACTTTCTGACAGTTACAACACTAAAAAAACTATTGGAGAGAACTGTGTCAGGACGACAAGACCAGAATAAAGTGACTGACGAAAGCTATTGGGACAGTGTGTGGTCCCCTGCACAGTCCTCGCTGTCTGCATTGAGCGGTTCAGATTTCTACTACGGGAAAAATGGCCTCTTCGCCAGGTTGATTCATGCGCGGCTTGGCTCGATCAAGGGTACTCGTATTCTGGAACTGGGAGGTGGCGGTGAAAACAAACGCCTCTTGTCCATGAATAAATGGATGGACGCAGACGTCACTGCGCTCGATTTCTCCGATGAAGGTCTGAAAGTAGTCAAGGAGCTGTTTGATATCAATCAATGCTCAGGCCACTTCCTCAACGCCGACATATGCAACTGGACACCCGACCAGCAATACGACACCGTCGTTCACTGGGGTGTCCTGGAACATTTCATTGATCCAAGGCCTATGCTTGAGAAATCATTTTCCGCCTTGAAGAGTAACGGCAGGCTGCTTTTTTCGATGCCGAACATGGAAGCTGTTGGCGCGCAACTGTGGAAAAACTGGTGCCCTGAAAACTGGTCGAAACACGTATTTCACTCCAGGGAACTCATCGAAAAAACATTACATGAGATCGGCTTCTCAACAGTTGGAAGCTTCCATTATGGCGTGCCGTTCTTGAAAGGCGCTGAGTGGGAGATTGCGGCCATGGGCCAGCGTCCCATCGATCTGTTACAGAAAGTCTGCAGTGCCTCGGCACGGGTAGTACCGATTTTTCATAAATATGGAAACAAGCATATCTCGATGGAAAGAGGATTCATTGCGGTCAAGTGATCGAGGCTTGAGTAAACGGAACGACTCTTTCATCACTTTGCCGAGTGTAGAAAAACCGGACATTGTCCGGTTTTTTGTTGGCCACCCTATACCAGACTTATCCGCCACCTCGGCTGAACTTTTCTTGCTGTTGTCCCCTCAACCGGATATCTGCCGTTGCCGGAACAGAGGACGCTTATGAAAACCCTGAGCAAGCTGACCCTCGCTATCACCCTCGCCTGCGCCCTGCCCGCCTGGGCCTGCACCCCCGACGAAGCCACTGCCAAGCGCGAGCAACTGGCCCGGGAAGTGGCAAGGCTCACCGAGCAAAATCCGACCAAGGCCAAGGAGATCAATGATGAGTTGCAGAAGATGGATCTGGGCACTGCCGCCAAGGACCTGCCGGACAAGTGCCAGTTGATCGACCAGCGCTTGAAGGAACTGGAGTCTGCCGAGAAGAAAGCCGAAGGCTGATAAAACACCAGGGATAAAAAAACCCGGACACTGTCCGGGTTTTTCACTGATCGTCTACAACGACTTACTCAGCCGCCGGTGCTTCCGGCTTGCGGCGCTTGAGTGGGGCCATGCCGTCCTTGCTGACCAGGGAATCACTCTTGGGCCGGTTGGCGCTCTTGCGCTTGGTCGGGGTCTTGGCGGCAGTTTTTTTCTTGTCGCCCTTGGCGTCGGTCTTTTTCTTCTTCACGCCAACAGCCTTGCCCGAGGCCTTGACCTTTTTCGGTCCGCCGTAGGTGCCTTTGACTTCCTTGATGGTGCGGCGCTCGAAGCTCTGCTTGAGGTAGCGCTCGATGCTCGACATCAGGTTCCAGTCGCCGTGGCAGATCAGCGAGATGGCCAGGCCATCGTTGCCGGCGCGACCGGTACGACCGATACGGTGCACGTACTCATCACCGCTGCGTGGCATGTCGAAGTTGATCACCAGGTCCAGGCCGTCCACGTCCAGACCACGGGCTGCGACGTCGGTGGCCACGAGGATTTTCACGCCGCCCTGCTTCAGGCGGTCGATCGCCAGCTTGCGATCCTTCTGGTCTTTCTCGCCGTGCAGCACGAACGCCTTGTATTCCTGCGCCACCAGGCGGCCGTAGATGCGGTCGGCCATGGCCCGGGTGTTGGTGAACACGATGGCTTTCTGGTAGGTCTCGTTGGCCAGCAACCAGTTGACGATCTGTTCTTTGTGCTGGTTGTGGTCAGCGGTGATGATTTGCTGGCGAGTGGTTTCGTTCAGCTGGCTGACCGCGTTGAGCTGCAAGTGCTCAGGGTTGTTCAGGACCTTGGCGATCATCTCGCGCAAGCCCGAACCACCGGTGGTGGCGGAGAACAGCATGGTCTGCTGACGGTTGGTGCACTCGTCCACCAGACGCTGAACGTCGTCGGCGAAGCCCATGTCGAGCATACGGTCGGCTTCGTCGAGCACCAGCACTTCAACTTCTTTCAAGTCGAGGTTGCCGGCGTTCAATTGCTCGATCATCCGGCCCGGGGTACCGATCAGGATGTCGGGTACCTTGCGCAGCATGGCGGCCTGGACCTTGAAGTCTTCACCGCCGGTGATCAGGCCGGACTTGATGAAGGTGAACTGCGAGAAGCGTTCAACTTCCTTCAAGGTCTGCTGGGCCAGTTCGCGGGTCGGCAGCAGGATCAGGGTCTTGATGCTGACGCGGATTTTCGCCGGGCCGATCAGACGGTTGAGAATCGGCAAAACGAATGCAGCGGTTTTACCGCTACCGGTTTGCGCCGTCACCCGCAGGTCACGCCCCTGGAGCGCCAGCGGGATGGCCGCGGCTTGCACAGGCGTTGGCTCGACAAATTTCAGCTCGGCCACGGCTTTGAGCAGGCGTTCGTGCAGGGCGAATTGGGAAAACACGGGTGCTACCTCGAAGAAATGCAAAAAAACAGCTGCATAGGGTAACGGTTTCGAGCGCTCAGGCCGAGTTTCTTTATACAAATGGCGGTAAACAGTTGGTTTTTTGTTGCCTGATTTTTCCCGAAACGTAATACAAAGCGTCTTAAATGCTCTAATCCCCTCTCGTGCCTTATAGAAGAATCGTTTCAACCATGGATATCAAACAGCTCTGGACCAACGTCCTGGACCTTTGGGGTGCCCTCGACCAGCACCCGCTCGTGCACTCCAGCCTGTCGCTGTTGCTACTATTGGCGATTGCGCTGTTCCTCGGACGGGTGGCGCGTTACCTCATTCTGCACGCGGCAAAAATGCTCAGCCGCCAGCCGGCCCTGCACTGGGTCAATGATTTCCTACAGAACAAGGTGTTCCATCGCCTGGCGCAGATCACCCCTTCACTGGTGATCCAGTTCGGCCTCAATCTGGTGCCGGACCTGAGCAAAACCAGCCTGAACTTCCTCGGCAACGTCGCACTGTCCTTCACCTTCCTGTTTCTGCTGCTGGCGGTCAGCGCCCTGCTCAACGCCCTGCTGGACATCTACGCCCGCACCGAGCACGCCCGCACCCGCTCGATCAAAGGCTATGTGCAATTGGCGAAAATGGTGCTGTACGTGTTTGGCGCGATCATCATCGTCGCCACACTGATCGATCGCTCGCCGCTGTTGCTGCTGTCAGGCCTGGGCGCCATGTCGGCGGTGATCCTGTTGGTCTACAAGGACACGCTGCTGTCGTTCGTCGCCAGCGTGCAACTGACCAGCAATGACATGCTGCGGGTCGGCGACTGGATCGAGATGCCCCAGGTGGGCGCCGACGGCGATGTGGTGGACATCACGCTGCACACGGTCAAGGTGCAGAACTTCGACAAGACCATTGTCTCGATCCCGACCTGGCGCCTGATGTCGGAGTCGTTCAAGAACTGGCGCGGCATGCAGGCTTCCGGTGGCCGCCGAATCAAACGCAGCCTGTTCATCGACGCCAGCGGCGTACGCTTTCTGCGTGACGACGAAGAACAGAAGCTGTCCCAGGTGCACTTGCTCACCGACTACATGACCCGCAAACAGGCCGAACTCAAGGCCTGGAACGAAGCCCAGGGCAACGTCGCGGCCATGTCGGCCAACCGTCGGCGGATGACCAACATCGGCACTTTCCGCGCCTATGCGCTGGCCTACCTGAAGAGTCATTCGGGGATCCAGCCGAACATGACCTGCATGGTGCGTCAGATGCAGACCACGGCCCAGGGTATTCCGCTGGAAATCTACTGTTTTACCGGCACCACGGCGTGGGCTGATTACGAGCGGATTCAGGGGGATATTTTCGACTACCTGCTGGCGGTGCTGCCGGAGTTTGGCTTGAGCCTGTATCAGCAGCCGAGCGGTATGGATTTGCGTGCGGGAGTATTGCCGGCGGTGCTGGGGGCGAGCCATATTCCCGAAGCTGAAAAGCGCAGGGTGTAACACCACAAAACCTGTGGGAGCGAGCTTGCTCGCGATGAGGGCGTGTCAGTCAACATATGTGTCGTCTGACAGCCCGCAATCGCGAGCAAGCTCGCTCCCACAGGGGTTACATCATTTTCAGAATTTGCGGGTTACTTCACCTGCCGCTGCGGTGCCTTGTGCACCATGGTGTAGGCGTAATCCACGCCCATGCCGTACGCGCCGCTGTGTTCCAGCACCAGTTCCATCACCGCCTCGTAAGTATCCTTGTGCGCCCAGTCACGCTGGTATTCGAGCAACACTTGTTGCCAGGTCACCGGCACCGCGCCGGCCTGAATCATCCGTTGCACCGACATGTCATGGGCTTCCTTGCTGGTGCCGCCGGAGGCGTCGGTGACGATGTACACCTCATAGCCTTCAGCCAGGGCTTCCAATGCCGGAAAAGTCAGGCACACCTCGGTCCACAGCGCGGCAATGATCAGCTTCTTGCGACCGGTGGCTTTCACCGCGTCTACCAGTGCCTTGTCTTCCCAGGAGTTCATCGAAGTGCGTTCGATCGGCTTTTGATCCGGGTGCACAGCCAGCAATTCGGGCCAGATGTAACCGCTGAAGCTTTCGGTTTCGACCGAGGTGTAGATGGTCGGCACGTTGAAGATCTTCGCCGCCTTGGCCAGGCCCACGGTGTTGTTCTTCAGGGTCTGACGGTCGATGGACTGCACGCCGAAAGCCATTTGCGGCTGGTGGTCGATCAGGATCAGGGCGGAGTTGGTTGGGTTGAGCAGTTCACGAATAGACATGGCGCGTTCCTTTTGATGTCGATACTTCGAATGGGTGAGGGGGTAGTCGACCGTGCCTTCTGCGGCGTTGTTGTCGGCTTGGATGTCACTTTAGGGGCTGGCGATAAAAGGGACAATTACCTAAAATCGAGAAACATTGATTCTAAAAAAGGGACAATATGGATCGCATCGAATGCATGCGCGCCTTCGTCGTCACGGTCGGCGAGAACGGCTTCGCCGCAGCCGCCCGGGCCATGGATGTGCCGCGCTCGAAAGTCAGCAAACAGATTCAGGCGCTGGAAGAAGCCATCGGTGTGCAATTGCTGCAACGCACCACCCGCAGCCTGCACCTGACCGAAGCCGGGGCCGAGTATTTCGATGCTGCACGGGAGGTGTTGGCGGCACTGGACGAGGCCGAGCAACGCGCCCGTGACGGCATCGGTGAGTTACGCGGTGTGTTGCGGGTCAATGCGCCGATGTCGTTCGGTCTTCGGCGGCTGGGGCCATTGATTCCGCTGTTTCACGAACAGCACCCGAACATCGAGTTGCAACTGGTGCTCAGCGACCAGCAGGTCGACCCGGTGCGGGGCGGGTTTGACGTGACCATCCGTATCGCCAGCATGCCCGACTCGACGATGATCGCCCGGCAACTGGCACCCGCACCACGCATCATGGTGGCATCCCCGGCTTATCTCGAGCGCGCGGGCGTTCCGCAGACTCCGCAGGATCTGCGCGCCCATCAATGCCTGAACTACGGGTATCTGCAGAGCGGTGTCAGCCTGCAACTGTGCAATGGCAAGGATACCCAACGGGTGAACGTCACCGGCCCACTCCACGCCAACAACGGCGACCTGCTCGCCCAGGCCGCCGAAGCCGGCATGGGCATCGCCCTGCTGCCCGACTTCATCGTCGAGGATGCGCTGGCGGCCGGGCGAGTGGTGCCAGTGCTGTGTGAATGGCAGGCCCCGGCGATCACCATCAATGCGGTGTATTCGTCGGCGCGGCGGGTGCCACAGAAGACCCGGGCGTTTATCGAGTTTCTGGTGGGGCAACTGGCGCCGAAGTGATTTTCGAAGATCACACAATCTATTGTGGGAGCGGGCTTGCTCCCACAGGGTTCAGCGTGCCACCAACGACTGGCGTACGCCCAACCGACTGATCCACACCGCCAGCAAAATCACCGAACCGCCGAGCAACAACCGCCCCAGTTCTTCGTGCTGATTCCAGATGAGCAGATTGATCAGCAGCCCCACTGGCACATGCAGGTTGTTCATCGCCGCCAGGGTCCCGCCGCTGACCAGACACGCCCCCTTGTTCCACCAGTAAAGACCCAAAGCGGTCGAGACCAGTCCGAGGAACAGCAGCACGCCCCATTGCAACGGTGCTTCAGGCAGGAAGTCCTGTTTGCCGAACAGCAGAAACGCCGGCAACACCACCGCCAGAGCACCGAGGTAGAAGAAGCCGAAGCGACGGTAATGCGGCAGATCGCTCGGATGACGCGCGACCAGATGTTTGTAGAGCACCTGCCCGGCAGCGAAGGTGAAGTTGGCCAGTTGCAGCAACAGGAAGCCCATGAAGAAGTCCGGGTTGATCCGGTCAAAGCGAATCACCGCCGCCCCCGCCACCGCCACCAGAGCCGCGACCAGGGCCCATGGATTGAAACGACGATTGAGCGCATCCTCGATCAGGGTCACGTGCAGCGGCGTGAGGATGGTGAACAGCAACACTTCCGGCACCGTCAGTACGCGAAAGCTCAGGTACAGGCAGACATAGGTCACGCCGAACTGCAACGCGCCGATCAACAGCATGCCGCGCATGAATGCCGGCTCCACCGAACGCCAGCGGGTCAGCGGGATGAACACCAGCCCCGCCAGCAACACGCGTACCAGCACGGCGAAGTAACTGTCGACATGACCGGCCAGGTATTCGCCGATCAAACTGAAGGAAAACGCCTGGATCAGCGTGACAAAAAGTAGATAGCCCATGCTCGCCTCATTTCGAATGGCGGCGACGATAGCGGTTTTTGCTGCTGATCGCGAACACCCAAATAATACAAATTCCTTGTGGGAGCGAGCTTGCTCGCGATGACTGAGTGTCAGTCGACAACACCTTGTCTGACACACCGCAATCGCGAGCAAGCTCGCTCCCACAGGGTTTTGCAGGTGTTCGTCAGATCGCAGGCAAAAAAAAGCCCGATCTCGCTAAAGCGTTCAATCGGGCCAGGGCACTCAGGAGCAACAAGTGCGAAGGGAGGTTCGATGCGCGTACAGGCTTGAAGGGTTGCGCCAGGTCACTAGACCATCCAGCGATTATCTGGCGATTAACCGGTCAGGCCACTTGCGAAAGCTTGGCGTTCGCCTGGTTCAGGCCTTTCTCCTGGAAGTCGCCGCCCAGGTTCATGCCTTCGGCGTGGATGAACGTCACGTCGTGGATGCCGATGAAGCCCATGACCTGGCGCAGGTACGGTTCCTGGTGATCGGCGGTGCTGCCGGCATAGATGCCGCCGCGAGCCGTCAACACATAGGCACGCTTGCCGCTGAGCAGGCCTTGCGGACCGGTCTCGGTGTACTTGAAGGTCACGCCGGCACGCAGCACATGGTCGAGCCAGGCTTTCAGGGTGCTGGGGATCGCAAAGTTGTACATGGGCGCGGCCATGACCAGTACGTCGGCAGCGAGCAATTCATCGGTCAACTGGTTGGAACGCTCCAGGGACGCCTGCTCGATGTCGCTGCGCTGCTCGGCGGGCTTCATCCAGCCACCCAGCAGGTTGATGTCCAGGTGCGGCACGGGCTTGACGGCCAGGTCCCGGACGGTGATCTGGTCATTCGGGTGAGCGGCTTTCCACTGGCTGATGAAGGTCTGGGTCAACTGGCGGGAAACCGAGTCTTGCTGACGGGCACTGCTTTCGATGATCAGAACGCGGGACATGGGATGTAGCCTCCATCTGAGAATGCGGTAGGTCGATGGAGTGAAGGTTAAACAGAGTCATATCGATGAAAAAGCGCAAATAACTGCTATAACCCATCAAGAAATTCGTTTATAAGCTCTGCATACCCTGTGAGAGCGGGCTCGCTCCCACAGAAGAGCCTGGCGTCATTTCGGGGTGCAGGTCAGCTCGATGCGCAATTTGATGATGTTGCGGCTGAATTTGGCCGTGGCGTTTTTGTGTTTGCCGGCCGGTACATCGATCTTGCGAGTGCGGGGGGCTTCCGGGCCATTGCTGAAAACCGCCTTGCAGCTCGCATCGACGTCGCCGTAGTTGGCGACCCGGATGGAGCCGATATCGCTGTCGGTGTCGAAGGTTTCAAAGTCTATCTTCATTCCGTTGAGGTTCTTCTGCACATCAATCGGATAAGCAAACGCCGTCAGCGGCAGCAGCGCCAGCAGCACACAACAGATTTTTTTCATTCGGCAGCCTCCAATAAGGGCTGCCAGCTTAGGACAAGAGGAGCTCAACATGAAAGCGCCCCGCGTGACCCTCGATCAATGGCGAACGCTGCAGGCCGTGGTCGATCACGGTGGTTTCGCCCAGGCCGCCGAGGCGCTGCATCGCTCGCAATCGTCAGTCAGCTACACCGTGGCCCGCATGCAGGATCAACTTGGCGTGCCGTTGCTGCGCATCGACGGACGCAAAGCCGTACTGACCGAAGCCGGCGGGGTGCTGTTGCGCCGCTCCCGGCAACTGGTGAAACAGGCCAGCCAACTCGAAGACCTGGCCCATCACATGGAGCAGGGTTGGGAAGCCGAAGTGCGCCTGGTGGTCGATGCCGCCTACCCAAGCGCCCGCCTCGTCCGCGCCTTGACCGCGTTCATGCCGCAAAGCCGTGGCTGCCGGGTGCGCCTGCGTGAGGAAGTGCTGTCGGGGGTGGAGGAAGTCTTGCTCGAAGGCGTGGCCGACCTGGCCATCACGGGCTTCAGTATTCCCGGTTACCTGGGCGCGGAATTGAGCGACGTCGAGTTCGTCGCAGTCGCCCACCCGGAGCATCCCTTGCACCGCCTCAACCGCGAACTGAGCTTCCAGGACCTGGAAAGCCAGATGCAGGTGGTGATCCGCGACTCAGGCCGCCAGCAACCGCGGGACGTCGGCTGGCTCGGCGCCGAACAGCGCTGGACCGTCGGCAGCCTGGCCACCGCCGCGACCTTCGTCAGCAGCGGCCTGGGTTTTGCCTGGCTGCCCAGGCACATGATCGAACGGGAACTCAAGGAAGGCACGCTCAAGCTGCTACCGTTGGATCAGGGCGGCAGCCGTAACCCGAGCTTCTACCTGTATTCGAACAAGGACAAACCGCTGGGGCCGGCCACGCAGATTCTCATCGAACTGCTGCGTACCTTTGACACCGCACCACTGGACGCACCGTTCGCCGCCCCCGAACAAGCCTGACACGGAGTGTATGCATGGCCTATTTCGAACACGAAGGTTGCAACCTGCACTATGAGGAATATGGCCACGGCACGCCGCTGCTGCTGGTCCATGGCCTGGGCTCCAGCACCCTGGACTGGGAAAAACAGATCCCGACACTGGCCACCCGCTACCGGGTGATCGTCCCGGATGTGCGCGGTCACGGCCGTTCGGACAAACCCCGGGAGCGCTACAGCATTGCCGGATTCAGCGCCGACCTGATTGCATTGATCGAACACCTCAATCTCGGTCCGGCACATTATGTCGGCCTGTCCATGGGCGGCATGATCGGCTTCCAGCTGGGCGTGGATCAGCCACAACTGCTCAAAAGCCTATGCATCGTCAACAGCGCGCCAGAGGTCAAACTGCGCAGCCGCGACGATTACTGGCAGTGGTTCAAGCGCTGGAGCCTGATGCGCGCCCTTAGCCTGGGTACCATCGGCAAGGCGCTGGGCGGCAAGCTGTTCCCGAAACCCGAGCAGGCCGACTTGCGACAAAAAATGGCCGAGCGCTGGGCAAAAAACGACAAACATGCTTATCTCGCCAGCTTCAACGCCATTGTCGGCTGGGGGGTTCAGGAACGACTTTCGAAGGTCACCTGTCCAACCCTCATCGTCAGCGCCGACCGTGACTACACGCCGGTGGCGCTGAAGGAAAACTACGTAAAACTGCTGCCCGACGCGCGGCTGGTGGTGATCGCCGATTCACGCCACGCCACGCCGCTGGACCAGCCGGAACACTTCAACCAAACACTGCTGGAGTTTCTGACCGCAGTCGATACCACCACTCAGGATCACTGACCCATGCTGAAAAAAATCGCCCTCGCCGCAGGCTCCGTCCTGTTTGCCGCCAACCTGATGGCCGCGACGCCGGAAAAGGCACCGCATGTGCTGCTGGACACCACCAACGGCCAGATCGAAATCGAACTGGACGCGGTCAAGGCCCCGATCAGTACCAAGAATTTTCTTGAGTACGTCGACAAAGGCTTCTACAACAACACGATTTTCCACCGGGTGATCCCGGGCTTCATGGTCCAGGGCGGCGGATTCACTCAACAGATGCAGCAAAAAGACACCAACGCACCGATCAAGAACGAATCGAAGAACGGCCTGCATAACGTGCGCGGCACCTTGTCCATGGCCCGTACGTCGGTGCCTGACTCGGCCACCAGCCAGTTCTTCATCAACGTCAAGGACAACGACTTCCTTGACCAGGGCGACGGCTACGCGGTGTTCGGCAAAGTGGTCAAAGGCATGGACGTGGTGGACATCATCGTCAACTCGCCAACCACCGCCCGTGGCGGCATGAAAGACGTGCCGGCGGACCCGGTGTTCATCAAGTCGGCCAAGCGCATCGACTGAGACTAAGCTGGACAAGGATGTCCGAGCCGTTGCCGGTGTCTGCCGGCAACGCTCAACACGTTAAAAGGAGAGCCCGTTCGCGGGTGAACAACCAATGCTTTATCGCCGCTTTGAAAAACTGATCGATGTTTTCCGTGAAGCACCGACGGCGTCTCCGCCGGACCGGGTTTTCCCTTTCTACACTTATTACCTCAAGCAGGTCTGGCCGAGCTTCGCCGCCCTGCTGATCGTCGGCCTGATTGGTGCCTTGATCGAGGTGGCGCTGTTCAGCTACCTGAGCCGCATCATCGACCTGGCCCAAGGCACGCCAAACGTCAGTCTGTTCCAGGATCATGCCCTCGAACTGACCTGGATGGTGGTGGTTGCGCTGGTGCTGCGCCCCATATTTGTCGGCCTGCATGACCTGCTGGTGCACCAGACCCTGAGTCCCAGCATGACCAGCATGATCCGCTGGCAAAACCACAGCTACGTGCTCAAGCAGAGCCTGAATTTCTTCCAGAACGACTTCGCCGGGCGCATCGCCCAACGCATCATGCAAACCGGCAACTCACTGCGCGATTCCGCCGTGCAGGCGGTGGATGCGTTGTGGCATGTGCTGATCTACGCCATCAGTTCCCTGGTGCTGTTCGCCGAAGCCGACTGGCGCCTGATGATCCCGCTGCTGACATGGATCTTCGCCTTCATCGCCGCCCTTTGCTATTTCGTGCCACGGGTCAAGGATCGCTCGGTGGTGGCGTCCGATGCGCGCTCCAAACTCATGGGGCGGATTGTCGACGGCTACACCAACATCACCACCCTGAAACTGTTCGCCCACACCAACTTCGAACAGCAATACGCCCGCGAAGCCATCAAGGAGCAGACCGAAAAAGCGCAACTGGCCGGCCGCGTGGTCACCAGCATGGACGTGGTTATCACCAGCATGAACGGCTTGCTGATCGTCTGCACCACCGGCCTGGCCCTGTGGTTGTGGACACAGTCGTTGATCAGCGTCGGGGCGATTGCCCTGGCCACCGGCCTGGTGATCCGCATCGTCAACATGTCCGGCTGGATCATGTGGGTGGTGACCGGCATCTTCGAAAACATCGGCATGGTGCAGGACGGTCTGCAGACCATCTCGCAACCGGTCGGCATCACCGACCGCGACCAGGCCAAACCCCTGGCGGTGGCCCGTGGCGAAGTGCGATTCGAACAGGTGGATTTCCACTACGGCAAGCAGAGCGGGATCATCGGCGACCTCAACCTGACCATCAAGGCTGGCGAGAAAATCGGCCTGATCGGCCCGTCCGGCGCCGGCAAATCGACCCTGGTGAACCTGCTGCTGCGCCTGTACGACGTTGAAGGTGGACGCATCCTGATCGACGGCCAGAACATCGCCGACGTCAGCCAGGAAAGCCTGCGCGAACGCATCGGCATGATCACCCAGGACACCTCGCTGCTGCACCGCTCGATCCGCGACAACCTGCTGTACGGCAAACCCGACGCCACTGACGCGCAACTCTGGGAAGCGGTGCACAAGGCCCGGGCCGACGGTTTCATTCCATCACTGTCGGACGGTGAAGGCCGCACCGGTTTCGATGCCCACGTCGGTGAGCGCGGGGTGAAACTCTCCGGCGGCCAGCGCCAGCGCATCGCCATCGCCCGGGTACTGCTCAAGGACGCGCCGATCCTGATCATGGACGAGGCCACCTCGGCACTGGACTCGGAAGTCGAAGCAGCGATCCAGGAAAGCCTCGAAACCCTGATGCAGGGCAAAACCGTGATAGCCATCGCTCACCGGCTCTCGACCATCGCCCGGATGGACCGGCTGGTGGTGCTGGAAAACGGCAAGATCGCCGAAACCGGAACCCACGCCGAACTGCTCGCCCATGGCGGTTTGTATGCGCGGTTGTGGCAACACCAGACCGGTGGTTTTGTCGGGATCGATTGAGTATTGCGGCGGCCACAAAACCTGTGGGAGCGGGCTTGCTCGCGAAGACGGAGTGTCAGTCGACAGCAATGTTGCCTGGTCCACCGCTATCGCGAGCAAGCTCGCTCCCACAGGGTCCCCAGTGAAGCAGATCGATCACAGATATCCGCCAGGCCCCCTCAACCACAGGGTCCTGGCGGTTTTTTATGCCTGCTGGAATTATGAAAAAACCGTGCTGTACTCACTCCAACGTTCTGGAGATGGTTCTGCAGTCCATCGGCTGGATGCTCAAGGCAGCATAATCTCGAAAGGGCACTCTCTTATGTCTCTGTTAAAACGTTCGGCGACTGAGTTGGTAGGTACGTTCTGGCTGGTGTTGGGTGGTTGCGGCAGCGCGGTGTTGGCTGCGGCTTTTCCGGAGGTGGGGATCGGCCTGCTCGGGGTGTCCTTCGCGTTTGGCCTGACCGTGCTGACCATGGCTTTCGCCATCGGCCATATTTCCGGCTGTCATCTCAATCCCGCGGTATCTCTCGGCCTGGTGGTGGGTGGGCGATTTCCGGCCAGGGAATTGCCGGCCTACATCATTGCCCAGGTCATCGGCGGCGTGATTGCCGCCGCCCTGCTGTACTTCATTGCCAGCGGCAAACCCGGTTTCGAACTGGCGGGAGGCCTGGCGTCCAACGGCTACGGCGAACACTCCCCTGGCGGCTACTCGATGGCGGCAGGGTTTGTCTGTGAACTGGTGATGACCGCGATGTTCATCCTGATCATCCTCGGCGCCACCGACAAGCGTGCACCGGCAGGACTGGCGCCGATTGCCATTGGCCTGGGGCTGACGCTGATCCACCTGATCTCGATCCCGGTCACCAACACCTCGGTCAACCCGGCGCGCAGCACCGGCCCGGCATTGATCGTCGGCGGCTGGGCGATTCAACAACTGTGGATGTTCTGGGTCGCACCGCTACTCGGCGCAGTGGCCGGCGGCGTGCTGTATCGCTGGCTGGGCAAGGAAGAAAGCTGAAACGCTGAAGATCAGCCTTGTCGATAAGGCAAGGCTGACTTCGCATCCTCTGCATAAGCCAGCACTCCCAGGCGTTCCTGCTCCAGAAAGTCTTTCACCGCCGCTTTCAATCCCGGATGTCGCAAGTAGTGCCAGGAATGGGTAATGACTGGCTCGAATCCGCGAATCAACTTGTGCTCGCCCTGGGCACCGGCATCAAAACGCTGGAAACCGTTGGCAATGGCATAGTCCATGCCTTGGTAGAAACAGGTCTCGAAATGCAGGCGATCGAACTCCGCCAGGCATCCCCAGTAACGCCCATAAAAGCTGTCGCCCCCCACCAGACTGAACGCCATCGCCACCGGCCGTGAACCTTGCCTGGCCAATACAACGCGAATCGACTCCGGCATGCGTTCGGCCAACAGGCTGAAAAACTCCCGGGTCAGATACGGCGCTTGCCGGCGCACTGCGTAAGTATTGGCGTAGCAGGCATAAACGAAATCCCATTGCGCCTGGCTCAGTTCCCGACCTTCGAGCCATTCGAAATCGAAGCCCTGCCCCGCCACCTGTTCGCGCTCCTTGCGCATCTGTTTGCGCTTGCGCGAACTGAGCACATCGAGGAAGTCCTGGAAATCCCGGTAGCCGCGATTCTGCCAGTGGTATTGACAGCCAACGCGCTGCAGCCAGCCCGGTTGCTCGCTCAGTGCCGCGTCGGTGAACAGATCGGTGAAGTTGATGTGGGCGCTGGAGAGCCCTTCAAGCTCAAGGTAGCCCGGCAGGCTTTTCAACAACTCGAAACCGTCTTCGACCGTGGCCGCCAACAGCCGTGGTCCCGTGACGGGACTGAACGGCACCGCGCTCAACAGTTTGGGGTAGTAGTCGATGCCGGCACGTTCACAGGCATCGGCCCAGGCGTGATCGAACACGTACTCGCCGTAGGAATGCCACTTGCGGTAACCAGGCAGCGCGGCGATCAGTCGATCTCCTTCGACGTGCAATAAATGCTCGGGCTGCCAGCCTGTATGGGGTCCGACGCTGCCGCTGTCTTCCAGTGCACTCAAAAAAGCGTGACGCAGAAAAGGCTGAGTCTCGGGCACCAGTGCGTCCCACGTCTGCGGGACGATTTCTGACAGTTTTTGCAGGCGTTGCAACGGCATCACCATCCTCACTCTTCATGGCGTGAAAGCCCCGCGAGTATCGCCTATCGCTTTGCAATGCACACGGGCAAAACGACGGCAGTGTTCTAACTCAATAGTTCACGGCGACTTTGTATCGTCACCGACATGACATCACATTGCCACCGGTCTGTAATAAACCATCGCGATACTGGCGCCTGTTTTTAGAGCGTCGGGTTATACCCGGCCACTGTTTTCCGCCCCTTACGGTCGGTTGTGTCCCGGATGGCTCTGTCATCCCCTCTCATCTTCGGAGATTGATATGCGTCTTGCTTCCATGAAAACTGCGGCGGCCTTGTGCGGTGGCCTGTTGCTGGCCATGAGTGTTCCGGCCAGTGCCGCAGTCGACGCCAAACTGCTCGACATGCTCAAGGCTAACGGCTCGATCACCAACGCGCAGTACAGCGAACTGCAAGCCGAGCTGGCCAGGGATCAGAAAGACCAGCAGATCGCCCGTCAGGCTCAGCAAGAGACCAACGAGCAAATCGCGGCCACCGCGAAGAAAACCGACACACTGAGCGCTTTCGACCAGAAGCTTGCATGGGCGGCAAAGACCCAGTTCAAGGGTGACGTACGCTTCCGTCAGGAAACCGTGCACAACGATGGCGTGCCAAACAACAAGGACCAGGACCGTCAGCGCATTCGTGCCCGCCTGGGTGCCTACAGCGAAATCAACCCGCAGGTCGACACCGGTATCCGTATCGCCACCGGCAGCAACGACGACGCTCGCTCGACCAACCAGGACCTGAACAACTACTTCGACAAGAAGCAGATCTGGCTGGACCAGGGTTACATCGACTACCACCCGGACGCGATCAAGAACCTGCACCTGGTTGGCGGCAAGATGCCGCAACAATGGGTGAGCATGGGCGACATCATCTGGGATAGCGACATCAACCCGGAAGGTCTGGCCGTCACCTACAAATACCCACTGAGCGGCAGCACCGAGCTGTTCGGTAGCGCCGGTCACTACACCCTCAAGGACAACGTCGACGGCGAAGGCGTGCAGTTCAAGCACGACCTGCGTCTGTACGCCGGCCAGTTGGGTGCGCGCTTCGCCATCACCGACAGCATGAAAATGACGTTGGGCGGCAGTCTCTACGCCTACGACAACGACGACAGCAGCGCTTGCCCTACCTCGGGTACCGTCACCGCGCCATGCGCACTGGCCGTCAACGGCAACAGCCCGGGCGAGCAGTTCAAACTGTACGAAGGCTTTGGTCAGCTGGACTTCAGCAACCTGCCAGTACCGCTGTCGATCTACGGTCAGTACGTCAACAACACCGATGCCAGCAACGACCAGGACACCGGCTGGCTGGCTGGCGTGAAGTCAAAGCTCTACGGCTTCAACGTGGACTACAACTACCGCGACGTGCAGCGTAACGCTGTGGTGGGTGCCTTCACCGACTCCGACTTCGCCAACGGCTACACCGGTTCGCGCGGCAGCAAGCTGAAAGTGAGCTACGACCTGGACAAGAACTTTGCCCTGGGCGCGACCTACTTCATGGCGACCTCGGACCAGACCAACGCCAACATCAACAAGAAGGATTCGGACATCAACACCCTGCAACTGGATGCCGAAGCCAAGTTCTGATTCCCCCCCGCTACACGACTCGGGCAAGGAAGCCCGGGCCCCTTTTACAGCCTGGCTGTTGATGTGTCGGTCCCCATCATCCTCCGATGCATCAACGCGAGACTGTTTTCTCTCCCGCAAAAAAATCGCAGCCTTCGGCAGCTCCTACACAGAGCGGATTCACCGCGATATCACGTTGAAATCCAGTCCCGTAGGAGCTGCCGCAGGCTGCGATCTTTTTAAGCCGCAGACTCAGCGCTTGCGCAGCAACACGCTACCAATCGAATAACCGGCACCGAACGAACTGAGCACGGCCAGCGAACCGGCGGCCAGATCGTCCTGATTCTTGTGGAACGCAATCACGGAACCGGCGGAACTGGTGTTGGCGTAGGTGTCGAGAATCACCGGCGCTTCCTGTTCGGTGGCGTCGCGACCCAGCAGTTTCTTGACGATCAGGTGGTTCATGCTGAGGTTGGCCTGGTGCAGCCAGAAACGCTTCACGTCGCTGACGTTGAGCTGGTTCTCTTGCAGATGCTCACTGATCAGCTCGGCAACCAGCGGGCAGACTTCCTTGAACACCTTACGGCCTTCCTGCACGAACAGTTTGTCCTTGGCGCCGATGCCCTCTTCCGCCGCGCGGTTGAGGAAGCCGAAGTTGTTGCGGATGTTGTTGGAGAACTTGGTCAGCAGCTTGGTGCTGACGATGTCGAACTGGTACCTGGACGTCGCCAGGTCGGCACGCTCGATGATCACCGCAGTGGCAGCGTCACCGAAGATGAAGTGGCTGTCGCGGTCACGGAAGTTCAAGTGGCCGGTGCAGACTTCCGGGTTGACCATCAGGACTGCCCGGGCCTGGCCCAGTTGAACGCTGTTGGCGGCAGTCTGGATACCGAAGGTTGCGGACGAGCACGCCACGTTCATGTCGAAACCGAAACCCTGGATGCCCAGCGCTTCCTGGACTTCGATGGCAATGGCCGGGTAGGCACGTTGCAGGTTGGAACAGGCGACGATCACGCCGTCGATGTCCGCGGCGGTCTTGCCGGCACGCTGCAAGGCTTGTTCGGCAGCGCCGATAGCCATTTGGCAAAGCACCGACCACTCGTCGTTGGAACGCTCCGGCAGGCGCGGGGCCATGCGTTGCGGGTCGAGGATGCCTTCCTTGTCCATGACAAAGCGGCTCTTGATGCCGGAAGCTTTTTCGATGAACGCGGCGCTGGACTCGGTCAATGCTTCCACTTCGCCGCGCGCGATAGCGTCGGCGTTGTCGGCGTTGAATTGCGCGACGTAAGTATTGAAAGACTGCACCAGCTCTTCGTTGGAGATGCTGTTGGCCGGGGTGTACAGGCCGGTGCCGCTGATGACGACGTTATGCATGGTCGTGTCTCTAATCTGTTCAGGCAGAAAGCATTGGTACCTTCGTACCAACACACAAAGGGTCTATTCCCATCCGTGGGACGAAAACCTGGCATCGCTTTATTCCGACCTGCCCGAGACCGTGAAGGCTCAAAACCGCGGGGCCGGCGTTTATAGGCGCGAAGTTTGCCATAAACCGTGGGTTTTGGCCCCTTTTTGCTGGATAACTCCCACTTGCAGGCCATACAAAAACCTGTGGGAGCGAGCTTGCTCGCGATGGCGGCCTGACATGCAACATAGATGTTGAATGTAATGGCCCTATCGCGAGCAAGGTCGCTCCCACAGGTATTGCGCCAACCTCGGGTTCAGGGCTCGACCTGGCTCCACTGCTTGTTCAATCGCTTGTCGGAGATCGGCACCTTGGTCCCCAATTGCTGGGCGAACAACGAAACCCGATATTCCTCCAGCCACCAGCGATACAACTCCAACTGCGGGTCGCGCTTGCCTTCTTGGGCGTGTTTGTTGGCGCGGGTCTGGTATTGCGTCCACAGCCCGCTCAACTCACCGCTCCACACCCGATCGCGCTGCACCTGGGCAGCGATTTTTTCAAAGCGCTGCTCGATCGCCTTGAGGTAACGCGGCAATTCCTTGAGCCACTGCATCGGCGTTTCCCGGACAAACCCCGGATACACCAGGTGGCTGAGTTGCTGCTTGATGTCGTTCAGGGCCACGGCTTGCGCCAGGTCGATCTTGCCCTTGAAGCGTTTTTGCAGGCCATGCCAGAGCTTGAGGATTTCCAGGGTCAGCTTCGCCACACGCTCGGCGTGCTCGGTCCAGGCGCCACGCTTGCGCTCAGCCAGGGACGCCAGACCGGCGCCATCACGGGGCAGCGGGTCTTCGCCCTCAAGAATGCAGCTGTCGAGACTGGCCAGCAGAATGTCTTCCACCAGCGCATCGACGCGGCCCATGTCGCGGTACAGCAGGCCAAGTTCGGTCAGGCCAGGCAACTTGCCACGCAGGAACCTGGCAGGTTCGGCCAGTTGCTGCATCAGCAAGCGTTGCAAGGCACGGCGATGCTGGAACTCGGCCTCGGCCGGGGTCGAAAAACGCCCTTCCTTGACCGTCCCGCCCTCTTCCACCAGCGCCGGGTAGACCGTCATCGACAGCCCGGCGATCTTCTGCTGGGTTTTCTCGGCCACCGCGGCGAACACTTTCGGCTCCACCGGCTGCTGGCTCTTCGCGGTTTGCGGCACGGCCAATGCTGCCTGGCTGGCCTCGGCGAAACGCGCAGTCAGTTCAGCCAGATCGCGACCTTCACCGAGGAACTTGCCCTGGGCATCGACGATTTCCAGGTTCATCCGCAGATGGCTTTCGACCTGCTGTGCCGCCTCGGCCCAGGCTTCATCGCTGACGCGGGCACCGGTCATGCGCAGCAGTTCGCGACCCAGGGCCTGGGGCAGAGAACCCTCGGCAAAGGTCATGCGCTGCAAGGCCGCCTTGACGAAGTCTGGCACTGGCACGAAATTCTTGCGCAGTGCCTTCGGCAGGTTGCGCACCAGGGCAATGCACTTGGCCTCGATGACACCCGGCACCAGCCATTCCAGGCGTTCCGGCGGCAGCATCGGCAACAACGGTGCCGGCACGCGCAGGGTCACGCCGTCGCGCGGGTGATTCGGTTCGAAGTGGTAGCTGAGGGCCAATTCCAGATCGCCGATGTGCAGCGTATCCGGGTAGTGCTGGGCAGTGACTTCACTGGCTTCACGGGCCAGCACGTCTTCTTCACGCATGATCAGCAGCTGCGGGTCTTTCTGGCTGTTGATCCGATACCAGCTGTCGAAGGTCGCGGTCTGGTGGATCTCCGCCGGCAGCCGCGCGTCGTAGAAGGCGTACAGGGTTTCTTCGTCGGCGAGGATGTCGCGACGACGGGCCTTGGCTTCCAGTTCGTCGAGCTGTTCCAGCAATTGCTTGTTGGCCGTCAGGCACTTGGCCCTGGACTGGATTTCGCCGCGCACCAGCGCTTCGCGGATGAACAACTCGCGGGACACCACCGGGTCGATCGGGCCGTAATGCACCGGCCGGCGCCCGACCACGATCAAGCCGAACAGGGTGATCTGCTCGAACGCTACGACCTGACCGCGCTTCTTCTCCCAGTGGGGTTCGAAGTGGTTTTTCTTGATCAGGTGACCGGCCAGCGGCTCGATCCAGTCGGCGTCGATCTTGGCGACCATACGCGCATATAGCTTGGTGGTTTCCACCAGTTCGGCCGTCATCAGCCACTGCGGGCGCTTCTTGCCGATGCCCGAGGACGGATGAATCCAGAAGCGCCGCTGACGGGCGCCAAGGTAATCGCCGTCTTCGGTTTTCTGCCCGATCTGGCTGAGCAACCCCACCAGCACCGCCTTGTGCAGTTTCGGATAGTCCGCCGGCTCTTTATTGAGGCTCAACTGCATGTCGCGGCAGATCAGGCTCAATTGGCGATGGGAGTCACGCCACTCGCGCAGGCGCAGGTAGTTGAGGAAATTCTTGCGGCACCAGTTACGCAGCGGACTGGCAGTCAGCGCCTGGCGCTGCTCTTCGAAACCGCGCCACAGATTGACCAGCCCGGCGAAATCCGAGTCGGCGTCTTTCCACTGGGCGTGGGCCTGATCCGCTGCTTGCTGACGCTCCGGCGGACGCTCGCGCGGGTCCTGGATCGACATGGCGCTGGCGACGATCAGCACTTCCTGCAAGCTGCCGAGCTTCGCCGCTTCGAGCAGCATGCGGCCCATGCGCGGGTCCACCGGCAGGCGCGCCAGTTGCCGACCGAGCGGGGTCAACTGGCTGTTGCGGTCCACTGCCGAGAGTTCTTGCAGCAGGTTGTAACCGTCGCTGATGGCCTTGCCATCCGGCGGCTCGATGAACGGGAACTCGCTGACCTCGCCGAGGCGCAGGTGCAGCATCTGCAAAATAACCGCCGCAAGGTTGGTGCGCAGGATCTCAGGATCGGTAAATTCCGGGCGACCGAGGAAGTCCTCTTCGCTGTACAGGCGCACGCAAATGCCCGGCTCGACCCGTCCGCATCGGCCTTTACGCTGGTTGGCGCTGGCCTGGGAAATGGCTTCGATCGGCAGGCGCTGGACCTTGGCCCGGTAGCTGTAGCGGCTGATGCGCGCGGTGCCACTGTCGATCACATAACGTATGCCCGGCACGGTCAGCGAGGTTTCCGCGACGTTGGTTGCCAGCACCACGCGACGGCCCGGGTGCGACTGGAAAATCCGCTGCTGCTCGGCCGGCGACAGCCGCGCGTACAACGGCAGGATTTCGGTGTGCTTGAGCTGGGCCTTGCGCAGCATGTCGGCGGCGTCGCGAATCTCGCGCTCGCCAGGCAGGAACACCAACACGTCACCGGGACTGCGGCGTTCACTGCGCTCATAAGCGGCGATTTCGTCGAGGGTGGCGAGGATCGCCTGATCCACCGTCAGGTCGTCCTCGACGCGGTTGCCCTCTTCGTCCTGCTCAAGCGTCAGCGGGCGATACCAGGTGTCCACCGGGTAGGTGCGGCCGGATACCTCGACAATCGGCGCGTCATCGAAGTGCTTGGAGAAACGCTCCAGGTCGATGGTCGCCGAAGTGATGATGACCTTCAGGTCGGGACGACGCGGCAGCAGGGTTTTCAGGTAACCGAGCAGGAAGTCGATGTTGAGGCTGCGTTCGTGGGCTTCGTCGACGATGATCGTGTCGTAGCGTTCCAGATAGCGGTCGTTCTGGGTTTCCGCCAGCAGGATGCCATCGGTCATCAGCTTGATCAGGGTGCTGGAATCGCTCTGATCCTCGAAGCGCACCTGATAACCGACCAGCGCGCCCAGCGGCGTGCCGAGTTCTTCGGCGACACGGCTGGCGACGCTGCGCGCAGCGATCCGTCGAGGCTGGGTGTGGCCGATCAGGCCATGCTGGCCGCGACCGATTTCCAGGCAAATCTTAGGCAACTGAGTGGTTTTACCCGAGCCGGTCTCACCGGCAATGATCAGCACCTGGTGTTGTTCCAGCGCCTTCTTGATTTCGTCGCGCTTGGCGGCGATCGGCAGGCTGTCGTCGTAACGAATCACCGGCAGGCTGGCCTTGCGCGCCAACACCTGCTCGCAGGACGCCTGCATCCGCGTCACCCACTGGCCCAGTTTGGCCTCGTCGGTTTTCTTGCGAAGCTCAAGCAACTGCCGCCGCAGCCGGTGGCGGTCGGCGAGCATGGCGTGATCGAGGTTTTTCAGCAGTTTGTCGATGGAGGGCGATTCGTCGGTCATCGGGTACGCAATTCAGTCGTCTAGTGGCGCAGGGGGGCGATTGTCGCAGATTTGGCATGGATTGGCTGGTTCCCCTGTAGGAGCTGCCGAAGGCTGCGATCTTTTGATCTTGTCGACGCGTCTGAAAAACAAAATCAAAAGATCGCAGCCTGCGGCAGCTCCTACTCGTTATCGAGGCCTTTACGCCGATACGGAAACACATCAATCACCTTCCCCGCCCGAATCGCTTCCTGCAGGCTCTTCCAGTAATCGGCGTTGTACAGCTCGCCATGCAGTTGATCGAACAACTTGCGTTGCCCGAAATCGGCAAACAGGAACGGCGGAAACTCCTCCGGGAACACATCCAGCGGCCCGATCGAATACCAGGGTTCGGAAGCCATTTCATCTTCCGGGGTGCGGGGTTGCGGGATATGGCGGAAGTTGGCCTCGGTGAGGAAGCAGATCTCGTCGTAGTCGTAGAACACCACCCGACCGTGACGGGTGACACCGAAGTTCTTTAGCAGCATGTCGCCGGGAAAGATGTTGGCCGCCGCCAGTTGCTTGATCGCCAGCCCGTAGTCTTCCAGGGCCTCGCGCACCTGCGCCTCGTTGGCGTGTTCCAGGTAGAGGTTCAGCGGGGTCATGCGGCGCTCGGTCCAGCAGTGGCGGATCAGCACCGTATCGTCTTCCACCGACACCGTGGACGGCGCGACTTCCAGCAGCTCCTCCAGGCACGCCGGATCGAACTTGCTCAGCGGAAAACGGAAATCGGCGAATTCCTGGGTATCGGCCATGCGCCCGACGCGGTCGACGCTTTTCACCAGGCGGTACTTTTCGATCACCGTGGCGCGGTCGACGTTTTTCGACGGCGAGAAACGGTCCTTGATGATTTTGAACACGGTGTTGAAACCCGGCAGGGTGAACACGCTCATGACCATGCCGCGCACGCCTGGGGCCATGATGAACTGGTCGTCGGTGTTGGCCAGGTGATTGATCAGCGCCCGATAGAACTCCGACTTGCCGTGCTTGTAGAAGCCAATCGAGGTGTACAGCTCGGCAATGTGCTTGCCCGGCAGAATACGCCGCAGGAAGCCGATGAACTCCGCAGGCACCGGCACATCCACCATGAAATACGAACGGGTGAACGAGAAGATGATCGATACGTCCGCCTCATCGGTGATCAGCGCATCGATCTGGATGCCGCGACCCTCCAGGTGCAGCAATGGAATTGCCAGCGGCCATTGCTCGTCGGCGGTGTAGATGCGCCCCACCAGGTACGCGCCTTTATTGCGGTACAGCACCGAGGAAAACAGCTCGACACTCAGCTCCGGGTCTTTGCACACCCAGTCCGGCAGATTTTCGCGCAGTTGCGCTTCGAGGCGCTTCAGGTCCCCGGCCAGGTCGGCGTAGTCCTCGCTGAAGCGGTAGTCGGCGAAGATGCTGGCGAGCATCGCCGACAATTGGCCTTGCGGCTTGTAGGTGCGGGTTTGCGCGGCCCGGGCACGGCGAAGGCTCGGCCGGGTGGTGTGGATGAACATGCAACCGTCGCTGATCAGGTCATGGCTGAACAGCCCGCAGAAGATCGAGTTGTACCAGGTCTCGGACAGTTCATCGTCAAAACGCAGGTCGATCAGGCTGATGTAGGCGTTTTTGACCAGCGGCCAGCAGCTGACGTCCAGGGTGTCGGCGTCAAACGCGGTGCGCAGTCGCTCCACCGTTTCACCGACCTTGTCTTCGTACAGATTGATCCGTGCCGCCGACGCCGTCTGCGTTTCCTGCCACCTGGCCTGTTCGAAGCGTGCCCGGGCGCCGTCGGTGATCTGGCGAAAATGCTCGCGGTAATCGTCGAAGCCATCGAGTATCAAGCGGGCGATGTCGGCGGCTGGCCATTGCTGCGGCATGGTGAGACCTCTGCGGGAATTCGGGAGGCTTGAGCTTAGCCAGTGAACCGGGTGCAGGAGAAGCGTAATTTTCCAGCCGAATTAAATGCCCGGTTTTCGGTTGCCATCGATCACACACTCAGCAACACTTTCGCCCCTCCCCCAAGGAAGGACCTCGCTGTGAACCCCGTCGATATTTTCCGTTTACTGTCCCTGGCGGCCATTTGGGGTGCGAGTTTTCTGTTCATGCGCATCATCGCCCCGGTGATTGGCAGCATTCCTACCGCTTTTTTCCGAGTATCGATAGCCGCTGCCGGACTGCTGGTGATTCTTGGGCTGATGCGCATCAGTTGGGATTTCAAGGGCAAACTCAAGACCGTGATGCTGCTCGGGGTGATCAACTCCGGAATTCCGGCGACGCTCTATTCGGTGGCCGCGCAGGTGCTGCCGGCCGGTTACTCGTCGATCTTCAATGCCACGACACCCTTGATGGGCGTGCTGATCGGCGGCCTGTTTTTCCATGAAAGGCTCACTGGCGCCAAACTTGGCGGCGTGTTTCTGGGGCTGTTCGGCGTGGGAGTGCTGACCCGTGCCGGGCCGGTGGCGTTCGATATGGAACTGCTGATGGGTGCCGTCGCCTGCCTGCTTGCGACCACCTGCTACGGATTTGCGGGGTTTCTGGCCCGCCGCTGGCTCGATCAGGCCGGTGGCCTGGACAGCCGTTTGTCGGCACTGGGCAGCATGCTCGGCGCGACGTTGTTCCTGCTGCCGCTGTTCGGCTACAGCGTGATCAGCCAGCCACCCGCAAGCTGGGGCGGCTGGAGTGTCTGGCTCTCGTTGCTGGGGTTGGGTCTGGGATGCACGGCGTTTGCGTACATTATTTACTTCCGGCTCCTGAGCTCGATTGGTCCGGTGAAATCGATGACTACGACCTTTTTGATCCCGCTATTCGGCGTGTTGTGGGGGGCGCTGTTTCTCGATGAGCCGCTGTCGTTGGCGCATATCTATGGCGGGTTGTTGATTGCGCTGGCGTTGTGGCTGGTGTTGAAGCCGGCTGTGGTGAAACCGGCTTTGGCGGCTAATCGATAGAGTTGTGGTGTTGTGGATGACGCCTTCGCGAGCAAGCCCGCTCCCACAGGGTTCCGTGTTGTACGCAAAATCCGTGTACGACATCAATCACTGTGGGAGCGGGCTTGCCCGCGAAGGCGGCTGATCAGACGCCAAAAATCACAAAGGCCTGGAGCATTGCTCCAGGCCTTCCCGGGTTTACCCGCAACTACACGGTTTTACGGAACACAAACACCAGACCGACGATGATCAACAGCATACCGAACAGGCTCAACAGCGCCAGGCGATTGCCGAAGATCAGATAGTCCATCACCGCCGTGACCGCCGGCACCAGGTAAAACAGGCTGGTGACATTCACCAGATTGCCCCGGGCGATCAAGCGGTAGAGCAACAGTGTCGCCAGCACCGACACCACCAGCCCCATCCATAGCACCGGCAGGATGAAACCGCTGCCGTGCTCGAAGTGAAACGGCTGGAAGGGTACGAAAATCCCGCACAACAGCAGTCCGGCCAGATACTGCACCGGCAGTGTGCCGAGGGGATTGTCGGTGATGCGTTTCTGCATGATCGAACCGAAGGTCATGCTCGCCAGCGCCAGCAGACCGAAAAGCATCCCGACCAGCGACATCCCGGCCAGCCCGATGCCCTGATAGACCACCATGACCAACCCGGTCAGCCCCAGGGCCAGGCCGAACATCCTGCTCCAGGAACGCTGGCGCTCCATCAGCACCACGGTGAGGATCGGCTGCACGCCCATGATGGTCGCCATCACCCCAGGCGTGACTTTAAGGTCCAGGGCCAGCAGATAGAAAATCTGATACGCCCCCAACAACACCACGCCGGTGGCCATCGCATACAGCATCGGCTTGCCACCCGCGGGCAACTTCAGCTTGAGCAACGGCACCAGCAACGCCAGGCCGCCCAGGGCGATGACGAAACGAAACATCAGGAAGGCGAAGGGCGACGCGTGGGCAAGCCCCCATTTGGAGAAAATCGCCCCGCTGCTCCACAGCAGAACGAACAGGCTCGTGGACGCCGCCGCGAGCGCGGACTTTTTCGAAAGGACAAACATGAAGACCACCTGTAGTCAGGCAAAAAGCCAACTCAGCCGAAGCTGAAATTCAGTAGTTTTTCCAGGCAGGCAGGGGAACAGCACAAAGCAGCTGATCAGCCCGAAATGCCAACGCCTGGCGGTGATACGACTGCGCACACCGGCGTGCTACTGACAGGTGGGGGGTAATGACTGATCTGCCCGGGCTGCTGATTCCCGCACGGCACGACGCCAGCGTTGACCGCTGAATCGACTACCGCGTTGATGAGGGATGCAGGCATTGGGCTGATCTTTTCTCGAAGGATAAAAAGTGAGTCCGAAACTCACCGTGCGCCGACTATAACCAGCGTACGACATGGATTGCAACGACTCGGCAACGACAGTCGGCACAGAGTCCGCATTGTGCGGTGGAGGAGCACTCAGGGATTACGTGAAGATCCATAAAAAACCGCTCACAACGAGCGGTTTTTTATTCTGTCTACGGCTTCAGCCGAACAACCAATACCCCAACAACGTCGCCACCGCCACCGCCAGCACCGGACGTAGTACGCGGTAGGCCTTGGGGTTGCGCCGCTTCAATTGCTTGACCACGCCACTGAATTTATCACTGGAACTCTTGCTCCAGGCATAGACCCGGTTAATCCCCCCCACACGCTCGTCGTCCAGGTTCTGAGGGGCTGTGGCGCGACCCAACCAGGTGCTGACACCGCGATTGACTCGGGTCATGAAGC
Organism: Pseudomonas monachiensis; assembly: GCF_047345015.1. NCBI lineage: Bacteria > Pseudomonadati > Pseudomonadota > Gammaproteobacteria > Pseudomonadales > Pseudomonadaceae > Pseudomonas > Pseudomonas monachiensis. The sequence goes on along the minus strand of NZ_CP178857.1, from coordinate 1,457,227 downwards.
GATTGCTCAGTGGACGCTCGATATCGCAGAACAGAATGACACGGGTCTTTTCCGTTTCATTCTTGACCCAGTGCACGTAGGTCTCGTCGAACATCACGTCTTCACCGTCGCGCCAGGCGTAAACCTGCCCATCGACAAAGATGCGGCAAGCATCGGAATTGGGGGTGGACAGGCCCAGGTGATAACGCAGGGAGCCGCCAAACGGATCACGATGCGGGTTGAGGTGGCTGCCGCCCGGCAGCAGCGCGAACATTGCACCTTTGACGCTGGGAATGCTGTTGACCAGTTCCACGGTTTTCGGACACAAGACCTCGGCGGAAGGCAGCGGTTTGTCATACCACTTGAGATAGAAACGTTTCCAGCCCTTCTTGAAGAACGATCCGAAACCGGCGTCGTTGTTCTTTGCCGCCGCGCGGATATACCCCTCGTCGAACAAGTGCATCGCTTCATCGCGAATCACCTCCCAGTTGTCCTTGAGCACATCCAGTTCCGGGAACTTGCTGCGATCCAGATACGGTTTCGAAGGCACACCGGAAAACAGGTACATCAAGGCGTTATAGGGGGCGAACAGTGCCGAATGGTTAACGAACTGGCGCAGAACCGGCAGGCGCGCCTTACCACGCAAATGCACATAGAGGGTGCTGCCGAGAAACAGCAACAACAACGATGCCTTCGCGGCAACCGATAAGGTCATCAACAACTCCTTTGAAGATAGACTGCACTGCACCACGTCTATTGCCCGACATGGCTGCCAGTATGATAAACACTACCGACCCGGTGAAAACCTGCACTTTTCAACATTCAATGTTAATGAATGTGCAACAAAGCATTTATTAACATAAGGTGCCTGAACGCTGGCTGATGTAATCCATCATCAACCGGACCAGTTCAATGGATCGCAACCAGCGATAACGCCTCAGCCATCACCGCCAGCCACAATCGGCCAATGTTTAGTGCTTACTGCTGATTCTCCTGTTCGGTAAACAGATCACTGAACAGCATGCTCGACAGGTAACGTTCACCGGAATCCGGAAGAATCACCACGATGGTCTTGCCCTGCATTTCCGGGGTCTCGGCCAGCCGAACGGCCACTGCCATGGCGGCACCGCAGGAAATCCCGCACAAGATTCCTTCTTCCTGCATCAAGCGCAAGGCCATGGCCTTGGACTCTTCGTCACTGACCAGCTCCACCCGATCGACAATCGACAAATCGAGGTTCTTCGGCACAAAACCGGCACCGATGCCCTGGATCTTGTGCGGGCTCGGCTTGATTTCGTCACCGGCCAGGGCTTGGGTGATCACCGGAGACACCACGGGTTCCACCGCCACCGAGAGTATCGGTTTGCCCTGGGTATTCTTGATATACCGTGAAACCCCGGTGATGGTTCCACCGGTTCCGACGCCTGCCACCAGCACGTCGACCGCGCCGTCGGTATCGTTCCAGATTTCCGGGCCGGTGGTTTTTTCGTGGATGGCCGGGTTGGCCGGGTTGTCGAATTGCCCCGGCATGAAGTACTTCGACGGGTCGCCGGCAACGATTTCACCGGCTTTCTCGATCGCCCCCTTCATACCCTTGGCCGGCTCGGTCAACACCAGTTCGGCGCCCAGTGCCTTGAGCACCTTGCGGCGTTCGATACTCATGGACGCCGGCATGGTCAGCATCAGCTTGTAGCCCCGGGCGGCGGCCACGAAGGCAAGGCCTATGCCAGTATTGCCGGAGGTGGGTTCGACGATGGTCATGCCCGGTTTGAGTTTGCCGCTACCCTCGGCATCCCAGATCATGTTCGCGCCGATCCGGCACTTTACCGAGTAACCGGGGTTGCGCCCTTCGATCTTGGCCAGGATGGTCACACCACGCGGCGCAATGCGATTGATCTGCACCAGAGGCGTGTTGCCGATGGAGTGGGCGTTGTCAGCGAAAATGCGGCTCATGGCTGGGTCCTTAACGACAGCATTGAAATAGGGCATCAAGGTAAGCCCTCTTGCCCGCAGGCGTCCAGTCAGGTCGAACGTCCGCTTATCAGTGCAGTCAATGGCTTTAGATCGCCAGAGATTTGCCGCCATGAAACGTCGATACAGTTGGCCCCTGCTAACCCTCATCGGCCTCGTTGTGTTGCTGATAACGCTCCACATCGCCTTGCCCTATCTGGTGCGCGACTACCTCAATGAGCGGCTGGCGAACATGGGCGACTACCGTGGCCAGATCACCGACGTGGACCTGGCCCTGTGGCGCGGGGCCTACAAAATCAACGGACTGAAAATCGTCAAGATCGATGGCAAGGTTCCGGTGCCTTTCGTCAACGCGCCGTTGATCGACCTCTCGGTCAGTTGGCATTCGCTGTGGTACGACCGGGCGGTAGTGGCCGAAGTGCAGTTCATCAATCCCGAGATCAACTTCGTCGACGGCGGGGCCAACAAGAAAAACTCCCAGACCGGCGAGGGTACCGACTGGCGCGCGCAACTAGGCAAGCTACTGCCCATTACCCTGAACGAAGTGCAGATCAACGATGGCAAGATCAGTTTTCGCAACTTCAACTCCAAACCACCCGTAAACATGAATGCCACAAAAGTGGATGCCAACATCTACAACCTGACCAACGTGGTCGACACCAAAGGCAAGCGTGATGCGCGCTTCAAAGGTAAAGCCCTGCTGCTGGGGCACGCGCCACTGGAAACCACGGCCACTTTCGATCCCTTGAGCGACTTCGAAGACTTCGAGTTTCGCTTGCGCACCACGGATATCGAACTCAAGCGTTTGAACGACTTCGCCGCGGCCTACGGCAAGTTCGACTTCAATGCCGGCCATGGCGACGTGGTGATCGAAGCCTCGGCCAGCAAGGGGCGACTGACCGGCTATATAAAGCCACTGCTGCGCGATGTTGATGTGTTCAACTGGCAGCAGGATGTACAAAACAAGGACAAAGGACTGTTCCGCTCGATTTGGGAGGCCCTCGTCGGCGGTACCGAGACCGTCCTGAAAAACCAGGGCAAAAACCAGTTTGCGACACGGGTTGAACTCAAGGGCAACGTGCATCAGAAAGATGTCAGCGCATTCCAGGCTTTTTTACAGATTTTACGCAATGGTTTCATCCAGGCATTCAATGCGCGGTATGAGCGACCCCAGCCGGATGCTGGCTAACTTTTGCGCGTGACGATGTACCGGCCGGTGTCTTCTGCCGCACGGGATGAATTCGTTTGCTGTTGCAGGAAGTCCCACCCCAGGCAGGCCAAGGCCAACGATCGCGGCACCGCTTCGCGACCACTGCTGTATCGGGTGATGCTACGGGTACTGACCCCCAGCGCTTCAGCCGCTTGATTTAGCGGCAACCCGGTGCGAGCACGCCAATCGATAAAGATTCGGGTGTTCTCGTCGGCTGCATTTTGCGCCAAGGCATCCAGGTAGAGAGTATCTGCACCAATCTGGATATCAAGTTCAGGCCATTCGACACTCCAGCCATCGTCACCCAACGCTACATACTCAAAAGCAACGCCCTGTAAAGGTTGCAGGCCTGGATAGGCATGCAGGTCGCGGCTCAAATCGAGCAGCAGCTGCTGGCCATCGATAAATGTCAGCGCCAGACGATAATCCGACAACGCTTGCACTGCCGATAGCCGTGGTCGTTTCATGGGTAGCATCGTTTCCAATCCTCCAGCAATTGAGTCTGGTGAGCTCTGACCCACTCCAGAGCTTCCCTGAGAATCAGCGGCGGCGCCTTGCCCACCATCACTTCGACAGTTTCCAGGCTCAACATGACGTCCAGCCCGCCACCCGTCAGATGAACGTGTGGCGGTGGATGATCCTTTTCGCGCAACTGAATGCGGTATGTATCTCGAAATCGGTATTTTGTAGACATGCCCGGCATGCTATCGCCAAAATGGCGATATCTCTATGCTGGCCAGTAACCGAGACTGAGTCAAGATGTGACGCCCCATTCAGAGACTGAATAAGCCGTCTGCGTTCACAGTCGACCGGGCAGCGCGTTATAGTCGGGGCTGACCATTTTATTGCGCCCCCGCCCTGCCTCGTTCAGGTCGGCGTTACCGTTCGAGGATTAGCAGATGAAGTTCGAAGGCACCCAGGCCTACGTCGCCACCGATGACCTGAAGCTGGCGGTCAACGCCGCCATCACCCTGGAGCGGCCATTGCTGGTCAAGGGCGAACCGGGCACCGGCAAGACCATGCTCGCCGAGCAACTGGCCGAATCCTTTGGCGCCAAGCTGATCACCTGGCATATCAAGTCCACCACCAAGGCCCACCAGGGCCTGTACGAGTACGACGCGGTCAGCCGCCTGCGCGACTCGCAACTGGGCAACGAAAAAGTCCACGACGTACGCAACTACCTGAAAAAGGGCAAGCTCTGGGAAGCCTTCGAATCCGAAGAGCGGGTGATCCTGCTGATCGACGAAATCGACAAGGCCGACATCGAGTTCCCCAACGACTTGCTGCAAGAACTCGACAAGATGGAGTTCTACGTTTACGAGATCGACGAAACCATCAAGGCCAAGAAACGTCCGATCATCATCATTACCTCCAACAACGAAAAAGAGCTGCCCGACGCCTTCCTGCGCCGCTGCTTCTTCCACTACATCGCTTTCCCCGACCGCACCACCCTGCAAAAGATCGTCGATGTGCACTACCCGGACATCAAGAAAGACCTGGTCAGCGAAGCGCTGGACGTGTTCTTCGACGTGCGCAAGGTGCCGGGCCTGAAGAAGAAACCTTCGACCTCCGAGCTCGTGGACTGGCTCAAGCTGCTGATGGCCGACAACATCGGCGAAGCGGTGCTGCGCGAGCGCGATCCGACCAAGGCTATCCCGCCGCTGGCCGGTGCGCTGGTCAAGAACGAACAGGACGTGCAACTGCTGGAGCGTCTGGCGTTCATGAGCCGTCGCGGCACCCGCTAAGAGGCTGATGCCATGCTGCTCAACCTGTTCAATGAAATGCGCGCAGCCAAGGTGCCGGTCTCGGTGCGCGAGCTGCTGGACCTGATCAACGCGCTGAAACAGCGCGTGACCTTCGCCGACATGGACGAGTTCTATTACCTGTCCCGGGCGATCCTGGTGAAGGACGAACGGCATTTCGACAAGTTCGACCGGGCCTTCGGCGCCTACTTCAATGGCCTGGAAAAGCTCGACGACCACCTGCAGGCACTGATCCCGGAAGACTGGCTGCGCAAGGAATTCGAGCGTTCGCTGACCGACGAAGAGCGGGCGGCAATCCAGTCCCTCGGTGGCCTGGACAAGCTGATCGAAGAGTTCAAGAAACGCCTCGAAGAACAGAAGGAACGCCACGCCGGTGGCAACAAGTGGATTGGCACCGGTGGCACCAGCCCGTTCGGCTCCGGCGGTTTCAACCCGGAAGGCATTCGGGTCGGTGATGCCGGCAAACGCCAGGGCAAGGCGGCTAAGGTCTGGGACCAGCGCGAATACAAGAACCTCGACGACTCGGTTGAGCTGGGTACGCGCAACATCAAGGTCGCGCTGCGTCGCTTGCGCAAATTCGCCCGTCAGGGCGCGGCGGAAGAACTCGATATCGATGGCACCATCGACCACACCGCCAAGGATGCCGGCCTGCTGAACATCCAGATGCGACCGGAGCGGCGCAATACCGTCAAGCTATTGCTGCTGTTCGACATCGGCGGCTCGATGGACGCCCATGTGAAGATTTGCGAGGAGCTGTTCTCGGCCTGCAAGACCGAGTTCAAGCATCTGGAGTACTTCTACTTCCACAACTTCATTTATGAATCGGTGTGGAAGAACAACATGCGCCGCACCTCCGAGCGCACGTCGACCATGGACCTGCTGCACAAGTACGGTGCCGACTACAAAGTGATCTTTATCGGTGACGCCGCCATGGCGCCCTATGAAATCACCCAGGCGGGCGGCAGCGTCGAGCACTGGAACGAAGAAGCCGGTTACGTGTGGATGCAGCGGTTCAAGGAGAAGTACAAGAAGCTCATCTGGATCAACCCGTATCCGAAGGACACCTGGGGCTATACCTCGTCGACCAATATCGTGCGGGATTTGATCGAGGACCAGATGTATCCGCTGACCCTTCGGGGGTTGGAGGAAGGGATGCGGTTTTTGTCCAAGTAGAAATTCGTCGCCTGTGAAGGCCTCTTCGCGAGCAAGCCCGCTCCCACATTGGTTTTGTGCACGACACAGATCAAATGTGGGAGCGGGCTTGCTCCGGGCGGCGATCCGACGAAGTTTTTAGCGGTGAGTGAAACGCTGCAAGTACTCGACCTGTTCGCGATGCGCCATTTCCTGCACCACCGGCCGCAACCGCACCTTCGCCCCCGGCAAACACTGCGCCAGCCTCGCCAGCGCCAACGGCGTCAACGCTCCCAATCGCGGATAACCGCCAATGGTCTGCCGATCGTTGAGCAACACAATCGGCTGCCCGTCGGGCGGCACCTGGACTGCCCCCAACGGAATACCTTCGGAAATCATCGGTTGGCCCTGGTACTGCAGCGCCGCGCCCAACAGGCGAATGCCCATCCGGTCGGCTCGGCTGTCGATGCTCCACACGCTGTTGAACGCATTGAACAGGCTCTGCCCGCCAAACTCGCCAATCTGCGCACCGAGCACCAGATCCAGCAATGGCTCACCGGTGAAATCCGGCACCCATTGGCCCGGCAACTCCCGGAGCAATACCAGCGAGTTCCCCGAGTAGCTCAAGGACGCGCCTTTACCCAGCGCATGGCCCATTCCGTCCAGGCCGCCGAGTTCCTCACGCACCACCGTCGCGCTGCTGCCCAGCACTTTCGGTGCATCAAACCCACCCGGCGCCGCCAGATAGGCCCGGGCACCGAGTAGCGGCCGGGTGAATTGCAAACGCTGACCTTTGTGCAACCTGAAACTGCGCCAAGGCGCCAGCGCCTCGCCATCCACCTGCGCACCCAAATCCGCTCCGGCCAGCGCCAGTACGCAATCATCCTCGGCAACGACGGTGAACCCGCCGAGGGTGATTTCGATCACCGACGCATCCAGTCCGTTGCCCAACAGCCAGTTGGCCCAAGACATCGAACGCCAATCGGCCGCTCCGCCCTGGGTCACGCCCAGATGCCGCACGCCGAATCGGCCGGCATCCTGCAACAGGCACAGCGCCGTACTCGCGTCAATCATCAGACGGCTCATGCCTGGGCCTCCAGTGGCGTATCGTCACCGCCCAGGTTAATGAATTCGGCATGGCCGACCGCTTCGAACCTTACGGTGTCACCGGGTTGCATCAAGCTGTAGCCGTCACGGTTGCGATCGAACAATTTGGTCGGCGTGCGGCCGATCAAATTCCAGCCCCCCGGCGACACCACCGGGTAAGCCGCCGTTTGTCGTTCGGCGATGCCGACACTGCCGGCGGCGACTTTCTTGCGTGGCGTGTTCAGACGCGGCGCGGCGAGCACCTCCTCCACCAACCCCATGAAGGCGAAGCCCGGCGCAAAGCCCAGGGCAAACACCTGGTACTCACGCTCGCAGTGACGACGGATCACCTCCTCCACCGCCAATCCGCTGCGTTGCGACAACAGGCTCAGCTCCGGCCCGACACTCAAGTCGTACCACACCGGCAATACATGGCAGGTACCGCGCGTACGCGCATTGGGCGACAGATCGATCAGTGCCAGGGCAATCAACTCGCGGGCCTGGGCGGGACTCAGTGCGTTCAAGTCGTAATGCACCATCAAGGTGGTGTAGGACGGCACCAGATCGATCAGATGCCCGGCGAATGCCGCGCGCAGACTTTCACTGGCCGCCAGCATCCACGGCATGTTGGTTTCGGCAATTTCATCGAACAGGCGCACCATCAGGCAATCCAGCGCCACAACCTCTACCCGCAGCTTCATGACGCGCTCTGCCGGTTCAAGGCTTCACGGATACGTTGCACGGCAGCGACCGAACTGGCGTTGTCGCCGTGCACGCACAGGGTATTGGCCTGCAAATGCAGGGCACTGCCGTCACTGGCGGTGAGCGGATCGCCACGGGCGATGGTCAGTGCCTGCCCGATGATTGTTTCCGGGTCGTGATGCACCGCTCCCGGCAGTTGTCGTGACACCAGCCTGCCGGCGCTGTCATAAGCACGGTCGGCAAAGGCCTCGAACCACAGGGTCACGCCGTATTCATCGCCCAGTTGTTGGGCGGCGCTGTTGTCGCGGGTGGCCATCAACATCAACGGCAGGTTGCGGTCATAGGACGCTACCGCTTGCAGCACAGCGCGCAGCAGTGTCGGGTTGGCCATCATGTCGTTGTACATCGCGCCATGGGGTTTGACATAGCTGACCCGCCCGCCCTGGGCCCGGCAGATACCGTCGAGGGCGCCGATCTGGTAATGCAGGATGTCTTGAAGTTCCTGGGTGGCATAGGCCATGGAGCGACGGCCGAACCCCACCAGGTCCTGATAGGCCGGATGCGCACCAACTTGCACACCGTGGCCGAGGGCCAGGCTGACAGTCTTGCGCATGATGCTCGGGTCGCCGGCGTGAAAACCGCAGGCGATGTTGGCGCAATCGATGAAGGGCATGATTTCCGCGTCCAGACCCATGGTCCAGCTGCCGAAACTCTCGCCGATGTCGCAGTTCAATAGCAGGCGGCTCACACTGAACACTCCTGTAGGCTTTATTCTTTTCAGCTGAGGGACATATCTATAAGACAGCCCCGCAGGTTATCAGTTACTGGGCGTCGAGTTGCTTGCCACGGGTTTCCGGCAGGCTCAGGGCCGCGAGGATCACCACGCCGTAGGAAACCGCCGCAAAGGCACCGATGCCTACACTCAGTGGCACGGTCTGGCTGAGCAGGCCGATCAGCAGCGGAAACAACGCCGCCAGCGCCCGGCCGATGTTGTAGCAGAAACCCTGGCCCGAACCGCGAATGCGTGTAGGGAACAATTCGGTCAGGAATGCGCCCATGCCGCTGAAAATCCCCGAGGCGAAGAAGCCCAGCGGAAAGCCCAGCCACAACATCACGCCATTGCTGACCGGCAGTTGGGTGTACAGCAAGACAATGGTGAACGAGCCCACGGCGAACAGGATGAAGTTCTTTTTGCGTCCGAGGATGTCGGTCAAATAGGCGCTGATGACATAACCGACGTAGGACCCGACGATCACCATTGCCAGATAACCGCCTGTGCCGAGTACGCTCAAACCGCGCTCGTTTTTCAGGAAAGTCGGCAACCAGGACGTGATCGCGTAGTAGCCACCCAGCGCGCCGGTGGTCAGCAACGAAGCGCGAATCGTGGTGAACAGCATGCCGGGGGCGAAGATCTCGTAGAACTTCGACGGATTGCTCGGCTCCTGTTTAGCCTTGGCCTCACGGTAGATTTCCGGGTCTTTCACCAGTCGGCGAACGAAGATCACGAAAATCGCCGGCACGATGCCAAGGATGAACAGCGCGCGCCAGGCGTCTTCCGGTGGCAATACCGAGAACAGTAGCGCATATAGAATCGCGGTCAGCCCCCAACCCAGCGCCCAGCCGGACTGCACCATGCCCACCGCCTTGCCACGGTCCTGGGCACGAATCACTTCGCCGATCAGCACCGCTCCGGCCGTCCACTCGCCGCCGAAACCGAATCCCATCAACGTGCGGGCAATCAGCAGTTGCTCGTAGCTCTGGGCAAAGCCGCAGAGGAAGGTGAAGAAGGCAAACCACAGCACGGTCAGTTGCAAGGTGCGCACACGACCGATGCGGTCGGACAGAATCCCCGCCACCCAGCCACCGATGGCCGAAGCGATCAGCGTGCTGGTGTGAATCAGCCCGGCCTGGCCGGTGGTGATGCCCCACATGGCAATCAGGGTCGGCACCACGAAGCTGAGCATCTGGGTGTCCATGCCGTCCAGGCCATAGCCGATCTTGCAGCTCCAGAAGGTGCGGCGTTCCTGCTGATTGATGTTGCGATACCAGTCGAAAGGTCCCGGGCGGGCCGAGGCTTTCGGAATGAAGGGGGTGTCGGGCGCACTCATGGCAAATCTCCGCGCTGATTTTATTGGTATTGTTCTGAGCCCCGACGACGCCTATCGTGGGAACCGGATGCGCCGATTTTTGGACGCGTGCCCCTGCTGCGTCCAACTAATAAAAACCCGCCTTAGACATAAGAAATCTTTATCCCATGAACCTGAAGTTTCTCGAGACCTTTGTCTGGGTCGCCCGACTCAAGAGTTTTCGCCTGACCGCCGACAAGCTCTTCACCACCCAGGCCTCGATTTCCAGCCGCATCGCAGTGCTTGAAGGCGAGCTCGGGGTAAAGCTGTTTTTGCGGGATTCACGCGGCGTAAGCCTGACGCCCGAAGGCCTCAAGGTGCTCGATTACGCCGAGCAGATGATGGACACCATGCAGGCACTCAAGCAGTCGATCGAGACCCGCTCGAGCAAGGCCGGACGGGTGCGCATCGGCGTGATGGACACGGTGATCCACACCTGGCTCAGCCCGCTGGTGGCGCAGATGACCGATCACTACCCACTGGTGGAAATCGAACTGGTGGCCGATACCTCGCTCAACCTCTGCGATCAGCTGCAAAAAGGCTTCCTCGATGTGATCCTGCAAACCGACCTGCTGCGCCAGGAAAGCGTGCGCAGCCTGGAACTGGCGAGCCACCCGATGGGCTGGATTGCCGCCAGCAACTCCCTGTACAACCGTGAGTATTCAGGCGTCGCCGATCTGGCGAAAGAGCGGATCATTACCTACTCGAAAAACTCTCACCCGCATCAGCAAGTGCTCGCCCTGATGCAGGCCAATGGCGTGACGGCGCCACGGCTGAATTGTGTGAACTCGGTGTCGGCGATTACCCGGCTGCTGCGCGACGGCTTTGGCATCGGCGCGTTGCCTCCGGTGCTGGTGGCCGAAGAGCTGGCACGGGGTGAACTGACCCTGCTGGACATCGATCAGCGACCACCCGACCTGCAGGTGGTGGTGTCGTGGCGAGTGGGCGTGGAATGGGTCGAGGAGATTGTGACGTTGTGTCAGCAAGTGCTGGAGGAATATGCGCGAAAGGTGGGAGAGCGCTACATGGTCTTGAGCAAACCCCTGGCCAGCCCCTGAAAAGGCGACCCCTAATGTCATAAGTAGTAATTGCTATCATTTGCATTAATATTTTGAAAATGTATTCTCTGCGCGCACTTAGCTAAATCACTGTCCAGAAGGAGTCGGACTCGATGCGCGCTTACACGCAAAAACAGCAGCAATTGCTCTCAAACTGGAGCGAAGCTCTCGGCACTCCGGCCTTCCAGTCCCAACGCATCACCCTCGACCATTTGAGCAATGCCCTGGAGCCCGCCGCGCAGCGCAGCTTCCAACGCCTGATCCAGGCGCTGTTTCGCGAAGGCCTGATCAACCCTGACGCCTGCGAATACGACGACAACAGCCGTTGCTGGTTGCCGCTTGGCGACGGTGCGCGGCTTTGCTTCGATCACCTGTCGAGCGGAAGAATGAACAGTTGGGACGTTCGCGGCAGCATCGTCCTGCACACCCCCGACAGCCTGCGCCACAAAATCCAGTTGCCCAGCGAACTGCTCGCTCACCTCGGCACTCAGCTCAACCCGCCCGCCTCCCCGCAGGTACTGGAACGTCTGGCCCGCGAACTGGACGATAGCTACAGCAACGACACCCTGTGCCTGGCGTTCCACCATGGATGGACCGAGCGCCTGAGAGAGCAGATCGACACCGAGCACGACGACAACTTACTCGCTTGGCTCAAAGCCAGCCCCGACCATCAGAACCCGACGTCATTGCTCGAACAGTGGGGCACGCTCGGCCACCCCTGGCATCCGAACTACAAGACCAAACTGGGCTTGAGCGCTGCACAGGTCATCGCGTTCTCGCCGGAATTCGAAGCGAGTTTTCCGATTCTGCTGTGCGCCCTGCACCGTCAGTACGCACACGTCGAGTCACTGGCCGGCACCGCCGATTACTGGGACTGGTGGCAGGGCCACTTCCCGCAGGCCGCTGAACAATTGCAGCACCATTTGCAGCAACGGGGCCTGGAGGCAGCGGACTATCTCCCGCTGCCGTCGCACCCATGGCAAGTCAATCAAGAACTGTCCAATTCGTTTGCCGGCGAGATCGCCGACAACCTGCTGATCGTCACCGACATCGTTGCCTTCACCGGCCACCCGACCATGTCCTTCCGCACGGTCGTACCTGAGGCCAGCCGCGTTGCGCCGATGGTCAAACTGCCGGTGGCCTTGCGACTGACCAGCGTACAGCGCACCGTGTCGCCGCGCTCGGCCCGGATGGGACCGCGCATCAGCCAACTGATATTGCAGATTCTCGATCATGAACCGCAGATTCAACGCCTGCTGAACATCGTGCCGGAGCGCATCGGCGTTCATTACGCGCCACAACCGGCCAATGACGAACGGTCCCGGCATGCCGCCGTGTTGTACCGCGACAACCCGCTGACCCTGCTGCAAGAAGGCGAACTGGCCGTGCCGGTCGGCAGCCTGTTCGCCGTCAACGAATTCGAACAACCGTTGCTGCGTGACTGGGTGCAACTGGCTCAGGGCCGTGAAGACAGCGAGGCCATGCTGGCGTTCTTCGATGATTACCTGTCGATTGCCGTCCCGAGCCTGCTGGGCATCTACCTGATGTATGGCGTGGCGTTCGAAGCGCACCAGCAAAACAGCTTCATGGTGATGGGTGCTGACGGGCAGTTGAATCGGCTGCTGCTGCGAGACTTCGGCGACATTCGCATTGATCGCAAAACCCTGCACGCCAAGGGTCTGGATATCCAGCTGCACGATCCGAAAATGACCCTGTTCGACGACGCCGGTTTTGTCCGCGACAAGCTCCTGCACACCACGTTCATGTGCCACCTCGGTGAGTTGACGTTGCTCTGCGCCCGCCACTGGAATGTGCCGGAAAACAGCCTTTGGGATCGCTTGGCCATGCACGTTGAACAGTGCTTCGAGAACGTGCGCGAGCACGTCGAACCGGCGCGCCGGGAAAGCGAGCGTCACGCCCTGCTGGAACAGGATTGGCCGGCGAAATCGTTCATGCGCATGCGCTTGCACGACAGCCACGCCGACATCGTCGGACGCCTGAGTAATCCGCTGCGAACCAACGCCAATGCTCGCTGATGGTCGTGCATTACGACTGCTGATCGTCATCCAGTTTGTCTCCATGGGCGCCATGGAAATGAGCGGCCCGTTCTGGCCCTTGCAGATCCAGCATCTGCTTGGACCAGAGGGCGCCGGCTACACCGCACTGCTATCGGCGCTGGTGTATGCCGGCCCGATGCTGGCGGCCATGCTGCTGACGCCAGCGTGGGGACGGTTGGGTGATCGCACCGGACACAAGCCGATGATCGTTCGGGCGTTGCTGGCACTTGCGCTGTGCCAGGGGCTGGCGGCGATTACCCTCGACCCGTGGCTGCTGGCGGGCATTCGCGTGATGCAAGGCGCATTGGCCGGTTTTCTCGCCGCCGCGCAAGCCTATGCCCTGACCTGTTGCGACAGCTCCCGGCGCGGTCACACCCTGGCCCGCCTGCAGTCGGCAACCGCCGTCGGCTCGCTGATCGGCCCGGTACTGGGTGGCTGGCTGATGGACATCTCGGGGTTTGCCCTGCTCTGTTATGGCGCGTCGGCGATTTGCCTGGTGTGTGCACTGGGGAGCTTTTTCCTGCCGGCCGACAAGGCGCGTGCCTCGACGAAGAAACCGGTTGCGCCTGTGGCCCTGCCTAAAGGCTGGCTCAGTGGAATCCTGTTGGTGATCGTGTTGATTCAAACCGCGAAGATGATGCCGCAACCCTTCTACGCGCTGTACGTCGCCGACATTCTGCGCGCGCCGGGCTGGCTGATTGGCGCTACTTACGCGGCGAGCGCCGCGACCCTGGCCATCTCCGCACCGCTGTGGGGGCGTCTGTTCGACCGCTGGCAGCCGGCTTACACCTTGCGCGTCATCGAAGGCGTTGCCTGGCTCTGCGCCCTGACGCTCGCGGCCACGGCACTGGCCAGCGAATGGCTGGGTTTTCTCGTCAGCCGGTTGGTCTGGGGCATCTGGCAAGGCGCACTGCTCCCCGTCGCCTATGCGCTGATCGCCAACACCGTGTCTTCAAGCCAGCAGGGTTTTGCCCTCGGCCTGGGCAACAGCGCGGCCAAGGCTGGCGCTCTGCTCGGTGCCGTCCTCGGCGGGATCGGCATGGGGCTGGTCGGGCTGGCCCACAGTTTCTGGTTGGTAGCGTTGACCTACGCACTGGCCGCCATCGGGATCCGCTGGGTGCGCTCTTTCAGCTCCACACCTGCCCCCGCAATCGTATCTGCCCACACTTATCACGACTAAAAAAAGACCACCTCATGACCCGAACCAAACTTTCCCTGTTGATTCCGTTGCTCGGCTCCGTCGGCGCCCAGGCCTGGGCCGAAGACACCGACCAGCAACCCGGCACCTTAAACATGCAGGCCACCGTCGTTTCCGCGACGCGCAGTGAAGCGACCATTGCCTCGATTCCAGGCTCGGTCCAGGTGATCGACGAACAACAGATCCGCCAACAGAGTGGCGCCGGGCGTCGGGTCTCCGACATCCTGGGGCAACTGGTTCCCGGCCTGGCGCCGTCCAGCGGCGGGATGAGCAACTTCGGCCAGACCCTGCGCGGGCGCAACATGCTGGTGTTGATCGACGGCGTGTCGCAGAACGCCACGCGTGACAACTTCCGCCAGCTCAACAGCATCGCACCGGCCAGTATCGAACGTATCGAGGTGGTTTCCGGCGCCAGCAGCATTTATGGCGCCGGTGCTTCCGGCGGTATCATCAACATCATCACCAAGCGCAATCAGGGTCAGGACCTCGCCTACAGCAGTAAACTGGGCCTGACCACCGGCAACAACCTCAACAGCAAGGGTTTCGCCTACGAGGCCTTTCAGAGTGCGACCGGGCGCAAGGATGCCCTGGACTGGTATGTGTCCGCCGACCTGACCCAGCGCAACGATCAGTACGACGGCAACGGCAATCGCATCCCTCAGGACACGTCCCAGGGCAGCAACATGGACACCGACACCTATGACCTGCAAGGTCGTTTCGGTTACGAACTGGATGCCGACAAAAAACTCAGCCTGTCGCTGCAGGACTACAAGGACCAGCAGGACACCGGCTACACAAAAGACCCGAACAACCGGCAAGAGGCCGTGGCGGTCAAAGGACTGAAACTCGACGACCAGCCCTACACCCATAACCAGGCGGCCAACCTCAACTACACCGACAACGACTTCTACGGCCAGGGCCTGCAAGTGGAAAGCTACTGGCGCCGGGCCGACGCGCTGTTCTTTCCGGACCTGTCGCGGGGCAAGGCCGGGATCTCCGACAACAACAGCGTGCAGGATGTGTACGGCCTGCGTGCAGCCATCGACACGCCGTTGCCGGCCATCGGCAGCGCCACGGGCAACCTGGTCTGGGGCGCCGACTATGATCACGAACGGTCCCGCCAGCGCGGTGACCAATACACCCTCAATGGGCTGACCTACACCAAGACCGGCACCACTTACGAGTTGGGCCCGGATATCGAAACCACCACCAAGGCGCTGTTCGGGCAGATGTCCTGGGACATCGGAGACTGGACCTTGCGTGGCGGCGTGCGCCGCGAATGGATCGAAAGCGATGTCTCCGACAGCATCGCCTACGGTCAGATCGTCCAGACCGGCGTACGCGCCATCCTGCCCGGTGACACCCTCAAATACGATGCCACGCTCTATAACCTGGGCGCGGTCTATCACCTGAGTGAACATCAGGACGTCTTCGCCAATTACAGCCAGGGGTTTTCGCTGCCGGACATCCAGCGCTTCTTGCGTGACGTGAACAGCACCTTCGACATCCAGAGCCTCAACGCCCAGGCCATCAAGGTCGATAGCTACGAGCTGGGTTGGCGCGGTGACTGGGACCAGTGGCAGGCCGACGTCACCGTCTATGAAAACACCTCGGACGTGACTCAGTTCTACGATGCCAATGAACGTGTCTTGCGTCTGATCAACCAGAAGGAGCGGGTTCGCGGCATCGAAAACAGCCTGACCTACCGCGCTACCGATCACTGGTCGGTGGGTGGCACCTATGCCTGGGCCAAAGGCGAAACCCAGCAGAACGGCAAATGGATCGATCTGCCGGCGACACGCATTTCTCCGGCCAAGACCACGCTGTTCGTCGGCTACACCGAAGACGACTACTCCCTGCGTCTGCAAGGCATGCACCTGGCCAGTTACGACGCCGCCGCCAAGGACAACAACGGGCGCGACATCGAAGGCTATACGCTGGTGGACCTGCTCGGCTCCGTGGACTTGCCGGTCGGTCGCCTGGAAGGCGGGGTGTACAACCTGACCGACCGCACATACGTCAACCTGTTCGCCCAGGCCAACGCCAGAGCGCCCTACCCCAACGCCGAAGGGCGTACCTTGAGCATGACCTATTCGATAGATTGGTAATCAAACAAGGAGCCGGCTTGCCGGCTCCTTGACGCTCAAGGGTGTTACAAGCCGCGCAAATCCCGCTCTTCGATCGGCCGGCTCTGGCGCAGACGCTTACCGCCCAACACCACCCAGTCAATCAGCCGGAACAGGCACTCGATCCCGAACGACAGCAGCAACGCGCCGCTCATACCCCAGACCATCGCTTCGGGCGTCAACAGGATCTGGTAGCTGTAGCCATTCCAGGTTTCCTTGCGGATATCCGGATCGGCAGCCAGCATCACCTGCAGGAAGCGGATGTACCACGGGCCCTGCATCGCCTGGAATTGCTTGTCCAGCGCCAGTTGACGAGTCAGCAGGTTGCTCAGGCTGTCGGCGTCACTGCGAAATATCGGGTCTTCGCTCGCGCGGTAGTGGGCCACCAAGGCTTGCATGTCCCCCTTGAAGAACTGATTGGCGGTGTTCTGGAAGCCGCTCAGGCTGGTCTGCGCCTCGATCAGGTGCGCCTCGACCCGTTTGGCATAATCGCTGATGAAGCCCGGCACCTGGACACCGATCAACAGGCCCGCCGCGAACAACACCAGCCGTAGATAACTGAGCAACATGCAAGGAGTCCTTATTCGGTCTGGCCCTGGCTGACGCATTCGCCGCGTCGCCACAGGCTCCATTGACCCGGTTCGTAACGGGTCCAGGTTTCGTTTTCGGTCAGGGGTTCGGTGGCGATGACGGTCACCACATCGTTCGGCGTGGTTTCGGCCTGAAAATCGACGATCACGTCGACATCTTTCAAGCGCGCCGGGCCAAACGGTGCGCGACGGGTGATTTGTGCCAGCTTGGTCGAGCAATAGCAGAACAGCCAGTCGCCGTCGCTGAGCAGGCAGTTGAACACGCCTTTGCTGCGGTACTCGGCGCAAGCGGCCACCAAGTCAGGCAGCAAGGCTTCGACCTCGACCGGCTCGGGAAACGCCGCACGCACACGGTTGAGCAAATCACAGAAAGCCGCTTCACTGTCGGTATCGCCGACCGGGCGATAGAAACTGGCCACTGGCTGGAAGTCCGCCAACTGGCCGTTATGGGCGAAACACCAATTGCGCCCCCACAGCTCACGAACGAACGGATGCGTGTTGGACAGGCAGACCTTGCCGACATTGGCCTGGCGGATGTGCCCGATCACCACTTCGCTCTTGATCGGATAGCGCTGCACCAGGTTCGCAACTTCCGACTCGCTGCTCGCAGCCGGGTCCTGGAACAGCCGCAGCCCACGGCCTTCATAGAAGGCGATGCCCCAGCCATCGCGGTGCGGGCCGGTACGCCCGCCGCGCTGCATCAGCCCGGTGAAGCTGAACACGATATCGGTCGGGACATTGGCGCTCATGCCCAATAACTCACACATGCTCGGACTCTCGCTCAATCGCAGGGGCAAGGTTACAGACGGGGTTCGACTCGCATCCGCTGAGGGCTGCTCGGCACAGGCGGACGACCGTAACGATCATCGCCGGCACCGCCAAACGGTTGATCGTCCTCGGGCTCATCGGCACGGGCGGCGGCTTTGGTGGCGGCCTCACGTTCCTTGCGGGCGTTGGAGGCGCGTTCGATAGGGAAACGGATCGCCACCAGCACCAGATAGAGGCCGAACGCGATCATGCTGTACATGAACAGATCGGAAATCGCCCGCCAGGCGTTGTTGCCGACCTTGAACAGCAGGTCGAGTGCGGTAATGGCGACAGCCGGTGCGACTTTGTCCTTCACCGGGTCGATGATGGTCGGGCTGAACAGCAGCACGGCCATCGCCAGCCGCAGCGGCTCGCGCAGCCAACGCCACATCCAGCGGGTCAAGCGCATCCACACCAACAGGCAGCCCAAAGCGGCGAAGGCGTAGAGGCCCCAAGCGATCAGATAGTCGTTCTCGGTCATGGTGTCCATGGCAAGGCAGGCAAAGAGGCGCTTATGATAACGGCTTTTCGCCCGTCAGGCTGCATCAATGCCTGACTGTCGGGTGCTATCCAGGTTGCCAAGCCCCTATTCCGTACACTGTTCGAGAGCCCTTCATGCCCCTATCCGCCACCATTCACGACGCTCCGATTGCCCGCAAGGCTGAAGGCTCCGATCCGTATGCCTGGCTGCAAGAGCGCGACACCGAGGCAGTACTCGACTATCTGAAAGCCGAAAACAGCTATCAGGAGGCGCAAACCGCCGACCAGGCCGGATTGCGCGAAACCCTTTTCGAGGAAATCAAGGGGCGGATTCTCGAGACCGATCTGTCCCTGCCCTCGCCGTGGGGACCGTATCTTTACTACACCCGCACCACGGCGGGCGATGAGTACGCCCGGCACTACCGCTGCCCGCGTCCGGCCGATGACAGCCTGACCCTCGACGAAAGCCGCGAACAACTGTTGCTGGACCCCAACGAACTGGCCAAGGGCGGCTTCTTTTCCCTGGGTGCGTTCAGCATCAGCCCGGACCATCAGCGCCTGGCCTACAGCATCGACTCCACGGGCGATGAGATTTACACGCTGTTCGTGAAGGAATTGTCCGATGGTCGTGTCAGTGAACTGGAATTCCAGGACTGCGACGGCAGCATGACCTGGGCCAACGACAGCCTGACGCTGTTCTTCGGCGAGCTGGACGACACCCATCGTCCGCACAAGCTGTATCGCTATCGCCTGGACGGCACGGCGGCCGAAGAAGTGTTCCATGAGCCGGACGGGCGCTTCTTCATGCATTGCTATCGTTCAAGCTCCGAGCAGCAATTGCTGCTGTCCGTGGGCAGCAAGACCACCAGCGAAGCCTGGGTCCTCGACGCCAACCAGCCGCAGCACGCTTTTACCTGCATCGCGCCACGGGTCGAGGATCATGAGTACGACGTCGACCACGGCGTACAAGACGGCCAATGGACCTGGTTCATTCGCAGCAACCGTGACGGCATCAATTTCGCCTTGTACACCGCCGCCGATACCGGAGCCGCGCCCACCGAAGCCGACTGGCAGAACCTGATCCCCCACAGCGACACGGTGATGATCGACGGGATCAGCCTGAACACCGGGGCCATGACCCTGAGCCTGCGGGTTGGCGGCTTGCCGGTCATTGAAGTTCACCCACAAGGCCGGGCGCCATATCGCGTGCAACTGCCGGATGCGGCCTACAGCCTGCATGTGCAAAACAGCCTGGAGTTCGAAAGCGACCGTATTCGCCTGCGCTACGAAGCGTTGAACCGTCCGGCGCAAATCCGTCAGCTTGAACTGGCGACCGGCGAGCAGAAAGTCCTCAAGCAAACCCCGGTGCTCGGCCCGTTCGATGCCGACGCATACGTCAGCCAGCGCCTGTGGGCCACCGCGCCAGACGGCACGCAAGTGCCCATCAGCCTGGTGATCAAACGCGCAGACCTGGGCAAACCCGTGCCGCTGTACCTCTACGGTTATGGTGCTTACGGCGAAAGCCTCGACCCATGGTTTTCCCATGCGCGCCTGAGCCTGCTGGATCGCGGCATGGCGTTTGCCATTGCCCACGTACGTGGCGGCGGCGAACTGGGGGAAGCCTGGTATCGCGCCGGAAAGCAGGAGCACAAGCACAACACCTTCAGCGACTTTATCGCCTGCGCCGAACACCTGATCGCCCAAGGCTTCACCACTGCAGCGCAGTTGGCGATCAGTGGAGGCAGCGCCGGTGGCTTGCTGATCGGCGCGGTGCTCAACCAACGGCCGCAGCTGTTTGGCGCCGCCATCGCCGAAGTGCCGTTCGTCGACGTACTCAACACCATGCTCGATCCTGACCTGCCCTTGACCGTGACGGAGTACGACGAGTGGGGCAACCCTGAAGAACCGGACGTCCATGATCGGATCAAGGCCTACGCCCCGTACGAAAACGTCACCGCGCAAGCTTATCCGGCGACCCTGGTGATCGCTGGCTACAACGACAGCCGCGTGCAGTACTGGGAAGCGGCCAAGTGGGTGGCGAAATTGCGCGCAACCAAGACCGACAGCAATCCCCTGCTGCTCAAGACTGAACTGGGTGCCGGGCATGGCGGGATGAGCGGTCGATACCAGGGATTGCGTGACGTAGCACTCGAATATGCATTTTTGTTCAAGGTTCTAGGCATTGCCTGAGGAACTTGGGCCGACGAACCGGTCTTAATTCCGCACAAGACAGGCCGATACACTGCATATCCCCATAAGAACGGCTCAACCCCGGAACAACAGACACTACAAAAAAGACCGTGACGACATGTCTGAACCAACCTTTCTGAACAACGAAATTCGCGACTGGCTGATGGATTGCGGCCTGTTCAATCAACTGCTGCCGGCGGACTTCGCCGCGGCTTCGGGCTATTTCAGTATCAGCACCATTGCCCAGGGCGAGGAGATTTTCCAGGAGGGTGATGCCGGCAGTTTCATGTGCATCATCCACACCGGTCAGGTGGCGGTGCAAAAAACCAACGCTGACGGGCAGCGAGTCACCATCGCCACGTTACGCAGCGGCCGCTCATTCGGTGAAATGGCCGTGCTGGATGGCGAACGGCGCTCGGCCAGTTGCGTGGCCGCGAGCAACTGCCAGTTGCTCAACCTGGGTAAGGACTCGCTGGAAAAGATGCTCAACGACGCACCGAAAATCGCCGCCAAAATCATCCGCGCCCTCGCCGTGTCCCTCTCCAAACGCTTGCGCATGGCCGACGGCCAACTGCTTTCGCAGCAGGTCTAGCCACCCGGTGACTTGGCTTTCGGCGGATTGGTCTCCAGGCCCGGCACGGGCTGGTCCTTGATCGGCGGGCTCGGCATCTCGATCGGCACCAACGGCGGACCGCTACTGCCGGGGCCGACTCTAGGCAAAGGCGCCGGGGTGATCTGCGGGTACGGTGTAGGCGTCGCGGTACCGGGCGAACCGGGCATCGGCGCGGGGCTGACGGGAATCGATTGCAGCTGTTGAGCCTGCACTGCAGTTATCGAGAGCGCGGCCAGGGCAATGACCGTTAGAATGGTGCGCTTCATCAATGGCTCCGTTGGCCTTGTCGTCATGAACAGGCTACTCCCAACTGCGTCTGTTTGCCCTCCCGAGTTCTGCCAATTTTCTTCAAGTGAGCCCCATGAAACGTTTCGTTCTGCTGGACACCACCCCCATCCCTGAAAACGGCGGCGCCCTGTGCCTGTTCGAATACGGCGAGGATTTTGTCATCAAGATCCAGGGCGGCGACGGCGGACAATTGATGAACACGCGCATGCACGGCTCCGAAGATGCCTTGGCCGAGATCCCGTGCCGCAAAGTCGCCGGCCGACCAGATTCACGAGTGCTCATCGGCGGCCTGGGCATGGGCTTCACCCTCGCTTCGGCGCTCAAGCATCTAGGCAAGACCGCCGAAGTGGTGGTCGCTGAATTAGTGCCTGGCGTCGTGGAATGGAATCGCGGGCCACTCGGCGAGAAAGCCGGAAACCCGCTTCAAGACCCGCGGACCGTTATTCGCATGGAGGACGTGGCCAAAGTCCTGCAGGCGGAGCCCCAAGGCTTCGATGCCATCATGCTCGATGTCGACAACGGCCCCGAAGGCCTGACCCAGAAAGCCAACAGCTGGCTGTACTCCGCCGGCGGCCTGAGCGCCTGCGCCAAGGCCCTGAGACCAAAAGGCGTGCTGGCCGTGTGGTCGGCCAGCGCTGACCGGCAATTTTCCGACAAACTGAAAAAAGCGGGTTTCAAGGCCGAGGAAGTACAGGTCTTCGCCCACGGCAACAAGGGCACCCGCCACACCATCTGGATTGCCGAGAAGCTCAAGGGCTAGGCTAAACTTCACCCTATAACCGTCATTAGTCTTTCTACAAAGGTGAACCCATGAGTTCGTCCACCCCGACCAACACTTCGAAGCTGGATCGCATCCTCGCCGACAACCAGCGCGACAAGGAAATGGGCTACCGCGACAAGGCCCTGAAGATGTACCCGCACGTCTGTGGCCGTTGCGCCCGTGAATTCTCCGGCAAGCGCCTGAGCGAACTGACCGTGCACCACCGCGACCACAACCACGACAACAACCCGCAGGACGGCTCGAACTGGGAGCTGTTGTGCCTGTACTGCCACGATAACGAGCACTCGCGTTATACCGACCAGCAGTATTTCGACGAAGGCTCGCTGAGCACGCCGAAAATCGCGAAGGCCACGCACAACCCGTTTGCGGCGTTGGCGGGGTTGATGAAGAAAGAAGACTGAAGTTCTTCGGTACCTGAACTGGCCTCTTCGCGAGCAAGCCCGCTCCCACATTGAATCGCGTCCGTCCGGACACCTCGGTCAACTGTGGGAGCGGGCTTGCTCGCGAAGACGGACGTCCACTCGCCACCAATCTCAAACCGAACACCCCCGCCCCAATCCCCGTATAATCGCGCTTTTTTCCCCAAAGGCACCCCGCTCGTGGCAGACAAACGGTACAGCTGCATTGGTTTGTATAACCCCAAATCACCGGAGAACGTCGGTTCGGTGATGCGCGCCGCTGGCTGTTATGGCGTGGCGTCGGTGTTCTACACCGGCAAGCGCTATGAGCGCGCGGCCGACTTCGTCACCGATACCAAGCGCGTGCACTACGACATCCCGCTGATCGGCATCGACGACCTGAAGAAAATCCTGCCCCTCAACTGTGTGCCCGTCGCCGTGGAACTGGTCGAAGGCGCCCGCCCGTTGCCGGAATATACCCACCCGGATCGCGCGCTCTACATCTTCGGCCCGGAAGACGGATCGCTGGATAAAGAGATTCGCGACTGGTGCGAAGACGTGGTCTACATTCCGACCACCGGTTGCATGAACCTGGCCGCCACGGTCAACGTCGTGCTCTACGACCGCATGTCCAAGGGGCTCAATACCCGCTCCGGGCCAAAATTCCGCTAATCGCCGCACATCCGATTGAACGAGCTGCCCGCCCCGGCTGTCAGCTTGACTATCGATCCCTGAAGCCTGGAGACAGACCATGAGCGAACTCAAACGCGTCGAGCGTATCGAATCCACCCCGTTCCAGAGCCCTTCCGAGCAGAATGTGCAGGGCTGGGAGCGCATCGGTTCCCTGGCCGGTGGCGTGGTGATGGTGGGCAAGGGGCTGCGACGTGGCGGGATCTTCGGCCTGATCCAGGTAGCCATCGGCGGCGTGGCCCTGGCCCGTGGCATTACCGGCCACAGCTCGGCGAAAAGCCTGCTGGAAAAGGGCCGCCAGGACATGAACAACGTGCGGGCGAAAATCCAGCGGGCGGGGGAAGAACTGAGCCAGTTGAAGGCCAATGCCGAGGCGGCGACCAAAACCGCCACCGTTACCGGCAATGATTCGTTGAAGTCGCCCAAAGCCGGGGTTTGATCAGGCTTGTCCGGCCGGGCTGATGGCCCTATCGTCGGAACGCCGCCCGGAGCAAGCTCGCTCCCCCAGGATTATGTGGCGTTCACAACATTTGTGTTCACCTCCAATCACTGTGGGAGCGAGCTTGCTCGCGATGACGGACTCACTGAATCAACTCGGTATTCAGTACCTTTGAAGAACCACCGATCACGCTCTCGCTGAGCTGAACAAACGCCTGGGTATCGATAACCCCCTGCCGCATCGCCCCGCGCAGCACATCATCCAGCGACCGCTTGTTGTGGGTTTTCAGGCGAATCTCACGATCCAGCTCCTGCAGCAACACCACCGCCCTGGTCACCTGAACAGTAGTGATCTGATCTCCACGCAGCGTGGTGACTTTCTGGCTGCTCCCGACCAGTTTGCCGTGCAGGCTCTCGTAGCGCTCATCGCTCATGCCGCCGGCCCGGCGCATCAGTTCGATGGCGTAATACTCGGCAAAGCCTTCGCTGATCCAGTCACTGCGCTGGGTGCCTTTGATCCGCCCGAACATCTGGGCCAATTCGCGGACCAGGGCACTGGTGCCGCTTTCGCTGACCAATGGCAGACGGCTGTTGAGGTAGATCGACTCGTGCGCCGACTGGCTGCCGCGCCACATTGGGTCATTGGCCCCGACGATCAGCAGTTTGCCCGGGTGTCGCGGATACAGCGCCTGCACTTGCGGCCAGACGAAGGTCAGCAGCGTCAGCACATCCATACGGCGCATGCCCTGCCCCAGCGGCGAGGCGACGGTGACCTCGGTCTCGCCCAGACGGGTACGGCGGCTGCCGAGCTGGCCAGCGAGCATCCAGCCCGTGGGCCGGTCGAACAGTCGGGAGGGGTTGTCGATACGGAATTTATTCGGGCCGATTCGTGGCCACGCAGTTTCAATGCTTTTCCAGCCACCGGGCAGCTCGAACTCCAGGCGTGCAACCAGTTCGATGCCGTCCTGTTGATCGAGTCTGGCAGCCGGCACCAGATCGTCGCCGCGCATCAACGCCCAGTTTGGCGTCATGCGCGTGTCAAAGCTGCCGTTCTTGCGCCCGTGGCTGATGTTCACGCGGTAGGTCAGGCTGGCCTTGTCGGCAGCCGGATGCCACACACCGCGCGCCGCTTTGCCGGGGGTCATCTGCCATTGGCCGTCAGCCTTGAAATCGCTGTAGTGGCTGCCATCGCCGAGGTCGAAATCCAGGCTGCGTACCGCCGAGCCCTGGGCGAGCGTCAGGCGCACTTCGGCCTGATCGCTCTGGGGCAACAGGCGCACGTGGTAATCCAGATTGACCTTGTTCGCAGCCCATACGGGCGAATTCACGGCCAGTAATCCAACGACCCACGCCTGCCGCCATCCCACAGCCATACACACTCCTTCGTGAAACGTTGAACCTCAGGCAGTCAGCCTGCGCGGAAAATCAGGTGATCTTCCCAGTCATCCTCCGGCACGCTGCCTTCGGCGAGCATGCGCCCGGACTGGGAAATCCGCTCGTGATGAACGGCATCGCGATCACCACACACAAGGTGATGCCACAACGGCAGGTCCTTGCCTTCACTGACCAGGCGATAGCCGCAGGTCGGCGGCAGCCATTTGAATTCGTCGGCCTTGCCCGGCGTGAGCTGGATACAGTCCGGCACGGAGTCACGACGGTTGGGATAGTCCTTGCACTGACAGGTTTTCAGATCCAGCAACTTGCAGGCGATGCGCGTGTAATAGACGCTGTTGTCGTCTTCGTCTTCAAGCTTTTGCAGGCAGCACAATCCACAGCCGTCGCACAGCGACTCCCATTCCTCTTGATCGAGTTGATCGAGGGTCTTGCGTATCCAGAACGGTTCTACTTTGGCGGCCATGGTTCGAGTATCGACATCAGGTGGTGAAAAGGCCGCCAGTCTAGTGCCCGTAGCCCCTTGGGCCAAGCATTGGCGACTGTCGGTAGAACGGGCTTGTCAGTTTTTGCGCCGCCAAGTAGGGTTTTGCGTTGCTCCCACTTTCAAACGTAGCCAGGAATCTCTTGATGAGTGCCAACCCACGCGTTGCCGATTACGCCATTCACCCTCAGTTCACCGAGCGCTGGTCGCCCCGTGCCTTCACTGGCGAAACGATTCCAGAGCAAACCCTGCTGAGCTTCTTCGAAGCCGCCCGCTGGGCACCCTCGGCCTACAACTCGCAACCCTGGCGTTTCCTTTACGCACGTCGCGACACGCCGAACTGGGAGCGTTACCTGGGCCTGCTGAACGAATTCAACCGCAGCTGGGCTCAACATGCGTCGGCCCTGGTGATCGTGATTTCGAAAACCACCTTCACCGCGCCTGGCGCCACCGAAGAAACCCCGGCCCTGTGGCACACCTTCGACACCGGTTCCGCCTGGGGCCACCTGGCCTTGCAAGCGAGCCTGAGCGGCTGGCACACCCACGGCATGGCCGGCTTCGACCAGGAGCTGACCCGCAAAGAGCTGAACATTCCTGAAGGCTACGCCCTGCACGCGGCCGTCGCGGTGGGCAAGCTGGGGGACAAGGCGAGCCTGGCGGATTACCTGCAAGCCCGTGAAGAGCCAAGCCCGCGTCGTCCATTGAGCGAGTTGGCGGCTGAAGGTGATTTCACCCTCTAACAGCAAAAGATCGCAGCCTGCGGCAGCTCCTACAGGTGTACACATAACCCTGTAGGAGCTGCCGCAGGCTGCGATCTTTTTTCGTTGCGCCTTAGTACCCGCGATCGAAATCCACTTCCCCGCGCAATGCCTCTCCCGCCTGATACGCCCGCAGGTTTTCGACAAACAGCTTCACCATCATCGACGGCGAAGTCGGTGCCGAGCTGTGGCCGGTCAGCAACAGGCCCCAGGCCGTCCAGAACGGATGACGCTGGGGCAAGGGCTCCTGACGGCACACGTCGATCACTGCGCCCGCCAGATGACCTTCCTTCAAGGCTTCCACCAGATCCGCATCGACCACCGCCACACCGCGTCCGGCGTTGATGAACAACCCGGTCGGTTTGAATTGCTTGAACAGCGCCGCGTCGTAGATATCGTGGGTTTCCACGGTGTTCGGCAGCAAATTGACCACGTAATCGACTTCGCCGACCAGCCGCGGCAGATCCGCCAGTGAACCGACCTCGATAAACGGTGCCTGCTCCCGCGCCGTGCTGGCAACGCCATACAACTCGACGCCAAACGGCACGAGGAACTGCGCGACACTTTGACCGATATCACCGATGCCGACGATCAACACCTTGCGTCCCGCCAGGCTCTGGACCTGGCGACTGTCCCACTTGCGCTCGACCTGGCTGACCAGTCGCGCCAGTACTTCACGTTCGTGACCAAGCATATACGTGAGCACGTACTCGGCCATGACCTGGCCGAAGATTCCGACCGCACGGGTCAGCCGATAGTCCCTCGGCAAACCATCGGCCAGCAGCGGCGTGATGCCGGCCCAGGTCGATTGCAGCCATTGCGGTTGATGGCCCTGGCGCAACAGGGTCGCCAGCAAATCAGGCTGGCCGAGCCACACCGGGCAATCGGCGGCCTGGCTGGCCAGTTCGGCGGAATCACCGCTGGTCAGCACCTCCAGATCCGGTGCCGCCTCGCGCAACAGTTGGGCGTACACGGGGTGGTCGTGTTCAGCAATCAGGACGCGCATGCTTCAAACCTTTCAAAAACGGTGCAGACGGCCGCCGACGGAGCAAGTGCTCCGCCGATGCTGCCAATCGCTAAAATCAATCAGTGTTTCATAACCACGCTGAACAGAGTCTGTCTGCCGCTCACATCGGATCGTTGCGACGCAACAACTCTTCCGGCAGGTGCTCGATATACTCGTCTTCGGCAGGTGGCATTTGCAGGTGATAGCCCTGTTTTTCGAGGTTATCCAGCACGACCGTGATGTCCTCGCGCGACAGTTTGCGCTCGGGGCTCAGCACCAGGTCGAACGCGTGGATGGCCTTGCCGAAGGCTGCCATCAGGGACTCCGGCACGCGCTCCAGAGCATCGCTCTTGAGCACATACAGGTACATTTCGTTTCTCTTCGAGCTGCGATAGATGGAACAAATACGTTTCAAGGCTGTTCTCCGGCGGTGGCCAGGCTGTCGAGCAGCGCCTGGCCCATCAATTCGCGGCGCCAGCCACGCAGCGAATCAGGCAATTGGTAGGGACCATTGGGGAAGCCACTTTTAAGCAGCGCTTCCAGGGTTTTCTTGCGCAGCATCAGTTCCGGCGCGATGTTCAGGCGCTCGGCTTCGGCCTGGCCTATGGCCTTCATTTGTTTGAGCAACGCAGCAGCATCCACCGGCAACGGCTCCGGCACGGCTGGCGGCCATTGATCAGGCGACACACTGCCAGAGCGCTTGATCAGATCAAGCAGAAACTCGCCGTCCTGACGCACGGTACGCGGGTGCATGTCTTCGATTTTCGCCAGGGCGCCGAGGTTATCCGGTTGCGTACGCGCCAGCGGCCACAACGAATGCTCGCGGATAATCCGGTTGCGCGGCAGATCGCGGACCCGGGCTTCCTTTTCGCGCCAGGCGCAGAGCTCACGCAAAACGGCGAGTTGGGCGCGGGACAGCTTCCAGGCCAGCTTGGCATCGCGATAGACCTCATACGGGTCGATCTCGCGGCGCAGGTTGGCCACCAGTTCGGCGCCGTCTTCCAGGACCCAGGCGTATTTCTCGTCAGACAACTTTGGACGCAGCTTTACGAAAACTTCAGCCAAATGCACGGCGTCTTCGGCGGCATAGCTGATCTGGGTTTCGGAAAGCGGACGTTGCAGCCAGTCGGAACGGGTTTCACCCTTGGGCAGGTCGATGCCGAGCACCTCCTGCACCAATCGCGAATAGCCCATGGAAAAACCGAGGTTCAGGTAAGCGGCAGCCAGCTGCGTATCGAACAGCGGCGCCGGCAGGCTGCCGGTCAGGCGTAGCAGGACTTCGAGGTCTTCGCTGCACGCGTGGACAACCTTGAGCACCGCCGGGTTTTCCAGCAACGCGGCCAATGGCTGCCAGTTGTCGATGGTCAGCGGGTCGATCAGATAGGCGCGAACGCCATCACCGATCTGCAGCAGGCCGGCGATTGGGTAGAAGGTGTCGACCCGCATGAATTCGGTGTCGAGGGCAACGAATGGCAACTGCTGCCACTCGGCGCACAACCGTCCGAGGCTATCGTTGTCGCGAATCCAGTGAATATCGATGGCCACACGGCTCTCCCTTGAAGAATGGCGCGCAGTATATATCGCCCCCGGCGATTTCCGCGCATCCACTGAACAAGAGCGTTAGCGAAAATTACTGCGTGACATAAAGAATAGTCCTACAAAGCCGAGCTAGCTGGTCTTACCCAGCACGTAGACCCGCATGCGCGCGCATCCGGGGAAAAAGTCCTGATGGCTGAGCAAACGGAAACCCGCCTGCCTGAACTCGCTTTCCACCTCGGTCTTGCTCGGTAACGGCCCTTCCACACCCGAACGCGCGCCCTTGAAAAGACCGTCGAGGCGCACCGCGACAATCACCGTATCGCGACTGACCCGGTAAAACTCGCCCAGCATCGCCAGACGATGTTGCGGGTTATGGAGGTGCTGGAACAGTTGCATGCAAAAAATGCAGTCAACCGCGTTCTCCGACAAGCCAATCGAGAACGCGGAGCTTTGGAAGGTCTTGACCCGCTTCAACAGGCTCTGCGAATGATGTGTCCGGGCATGATCGAGGATGTCCTGGGACGGATCCGTCGCGAGGATCACCCGATTCGCGTGCTCGGCCAGCACTGGCCAAAAACGCCCCACACCACAAGCCACATCAAGGATCAAGCCAGGCTCGCCAGCGACCTTGAGTGCATTGTGCACCAGGCGCTCCTCACGCCAGAGCGCCAGACGGCCGCCCAGATCCGGTGCTTGCGGCCGGAGGCAGACGCGCGCGTGCTCCTGGTCGTAGCGCCGGGCGATCTCAAGCTCGATGGCGGATGGGGGCTGAGCGGACATGTGCAATGGCTCTTGGTAAAAGTTCTACTGACCGCAGGTCGGCGGCCGCCGCGAGAAACAGAATGGGAGTGCTCAATCCTTGGCCAACACGCCGTCGGTCACTGGACCACGACATCCTGCAAACATGTCCAGATCCTGGTTGTAGACCTTGCTGTTGACCTCCAGCAGCCCAAGCATCGAATGGAACAGGTTGTCCTGGCTCAGGGATTTTTCACGGCTCTGTTGCAAGCAGCGGGTATCTACCGCAAACGATTTTTTATAGCTGTCGGAGAACCAGGCAAACATGGCTACATGCTTTTGCTGCTCCGGCGCCAGCATGTAAGGCGTGCCGTGGAGGAACAAGTTGTACTCACCCAGGGACTCGCCGTGGTCCGACAGATACAGCATCGCGGTATCCACTTTGTCCTGGTTGTTGCGCAGCAGATCAATCAAGGTCGACAGCACATGGTCGGTATAGACCAGGGTGTTGTCGTAGCCGTTGACGATACTTTCGCGACTGCAATTGTTCAGGGCATTACTCTCGCAAACCGGGGTGAAGCGCTCGAACTCTTTCGGGTAACGCTTGAAGTACTCCGGACCGTGGCTGCCCATCTGGTGCAATACCAGTACCGTGTCCTTGTCCAAGGTATCGATGAAATGCTGCAGCCCTTGCAGCAGGATTTCGTCGCGGCATTCACTGTTGGCGCACAGCGCCGGATCTTTCAGACTGCTGACGTCCTGAAGGGTGACGCGATCGCACGTACCTTTGCAGCCAGACTGGTTGTCACGCCAGATCACGTCGATACCCGCGTGCTTGAGCACGTCCAGCAGACCTTCTTCGTTCTTTGCCTTGCTGGCGTTGTAGTCCTTGCGCCCCATGTTGGAGAACATGCAAGGCACCGATACGGCGGTTTCAGTACCGCAGGAATGCACGTCGGTGAAAGCGATCAGGCCATCTTCCTTACTCAGTTTCGGAGTGGTGTCACGGTTGTAGCCAAGGATGCCGAAGTTTTCCGCCCGGGCACTTTCACCCACGACAAGCACCGTCAGGGATTTGCGCCCATGAGTTTGCCAGACCGGATTGCGCCGGGCATCTTCACCGAGCTTCACAAAAGGTTGATGTGCAGACGCGACCTGCTCACGCAAGAAACCAGCCGAGGCACCAATGTAGTTGCTTGGCACCACCATCAGGCGCAACTCGTGGTGATTGCGAAACAGCGAAGACAGGCCTTGATAGTTAACCAGTGCAACACCACCAATGACCGCTGCCGAGGCAAACGCCACCAGAACTTTACTGAGTAGTTCACGGTGCCAACGACGATAATTAATCGGCATCTTCCACAACAGCCAGGACGGTAAAACGCCGAGCAGAAAAATATAAACAAATAATTTGAGCGACAGTAAGTCACGCACTTCCGTGGCATTGGTTTCAGCGAAGTTACGCAACATGCCGGTGTCGATCAGAACACCATATTGGCTCATGAAATACGCCGCGCCAGCGCTGGTCATGAACAGCAGGGTCAGGACCGGCTTGAGCAGCGGCCGGAATGCCAGCAGGGTCAGCACAATGTTGAAAGCCGCAAAGATCATCACCCCGAAGGCCACGCGCATGACGATGCCTTTGCCATCGGACGCGGTGATTTCGAACAGGTGTTGCCAGAGTACATAATTGAAGCCAACTAACAAAAATGCACTGGCAATCAGCGTCACCCATTCGGGGCGCACGGATTTAATCTTAAGCATGAGTTTCGGCGGGTCCTGAAAAAAGGTGTCTTCGGCAAATGTGAAAATTTCATTTACCGAGACAGCCCTGATTTTAGGTAGCCAACCATCAATTTTTTGTGAAAAATAAGCCAACAATTAGTTGGCTTTTTTATCCCGCCTTACACTTACAGAGCATTTGAGAATGGTTCAGCCCTGATTCAGATCCGACTCAGGCCTGGTGCAAATACCAGCGCCAGTCCTGCTCACCGACCTCCCCCATGAATTGACGATATTCAGCGCGCTTCACCGCAAGGTAGACGCCGAGGAATTCGCCGCCGAAGGCTTCCCTGGCCCAACTTGAACCCTCCAGCGATCGCAAGGTGGTCAGCCAGTCTGTCGGCAACAGTTTCGCAGCCTGGGCATAGCCATTGCCTTCCACCGGCGCACCGGGATCGAGCTGTTCGCGGATACCGCGATGAATACCGGCCAGAATCGCTGCAGCCGCCAGATAGGGGTTGGCATCTGCGCCACAGATTCGGTGTTCGATGTGCCGGGAATACGCCGGCCCGCCAGGTACGCGCAGGCTCACGGTGCGATTGTCCACGCCCCAGGTGGCTGCCAGGGGCGCATAACTATTGGCCTGGAATCGACGGTAGGAGTTGGCGTTGGGGCAGAACAGCAACAGCGAATCGAGCAAGGTACTGAGCATGCCGGCGACGGCCTGCTTGAGCAGTGGCGTTCCATCCGGGGCCTGGCTGGCGAAGAGGTTGTTACCGTCCTTGTCCGCCAGGCTCACGTGCATGTGCATCCCGGTGCCGGCCAGGTCATCGAAAGGCTTGGCCATGAAGCAGGCTGTCATGCCGTGCTTGTGCGCCACCCCCTTGACCAGACGCTTGTAGCGCACCGCCTCATCCATCGCCTGTAGCGCGTCGGAGCGGTGCTCAAGGGTGATTTCCACTTGCCCCGGCGCGTATTCGGAAATGGCCGTGCGCGCCGGAATCCCCTGGAGCTTGCAGGCGCTGTAGAGATCGGCCAGGAATGGTTCGATCTGTTCAAGCTCGCGCAACCCATAGACCTGGGTACCGTGCGGACGCCCGCCATCGACATCCCGTGCCGGTTGAGGTCGGCCATTGCTGTCGCGTTGCTGATCGAGCAGGTAGAACTCCAGTTCCGCTGCCATGACCGGGTAATAACCGTCGGCCTGCAAACCCTCGATGACTTTGGCCAGCAAATGACGGGGATCGGCAATGGTGGCGGGCATTCCCTCCGTCGGGTGCATGCTGACCTGCACGGCTGCGGTTGGTATCAGACGCCACGGCATACGCGTGAGGCTGCCGCTGATCGGGTAGGCCCGGCAGTCGATATCACCGACGTCCCAGACCAGCCCGGAGTTTTCCACGTCGTCGCCGTTGATGGTCAAGCCGAGGATGGTGCTCGGCAATGGCCGCCCGCTTTCATACACCGCCAGCAACTCGTCACGATGGAGCAACTTGCCCCGTGGCACACCGTTGTTGTCGAGGATGAACAGCTCGAACATTTCAATGTCCGGGTTCTGCTCCAGAAAGGTCAGGGCTTCTTGTCGGGTGGCAAACGAGGTCGTGGCACAACTCATGGGAACTCTCTTTTTCCGTGTCAGACGGGCACCCAAAAGCACCCGCACGTTAATCCCGCCATCGAGCGGAATATGTAGGAACAATCAGCGGAAAAAGCAGGAATCCGGCGGGCGCGCATGGCGGCAATGCCACAGCGCCCAGAAAGCCAGTTCAGACGGAAGTGCAGAGAGGTTTGGCGCGGTGGCGGGCGTGAATCGACGACCAAGGCTCGACGCCCGAGCGTCGATGGATGCCTTGAGGTGGATTGCGACTGGCCAACCGTCCATAGAGAGAACCGCAGAAAACAGATGACCCGCAGCGTCACACGACAGCTTAAGTCGTTAAATCAGGATTTGAAGAACCTTGGATATCGTCTGGCTAAACATTTGGCTGCAACATGTATTTAATTTCTAAATACTTCGCCGGAATTTCTGATTTGCCGCCTCCAGGCCACGCGCGCCTAATCGGAACCCTATTGTTCAAGGTCCGATCATGGAAAACACCCGAGCCACTTCCCGCCCTGCCCTCTGGCTCATGTTCAGCATTGTCCTGGTTGCCCTGAACCTGCGCCCCTCCATGGCGGCTGTCGGGCCTCTGCTGTCGGCGATTCGCGACGACATTGCGCTGAGCTTCAGCCAGGCTTCACTGCTGACCATGTTGCCGGTGACGGCCATGGGACTGGCGATGTTCGTAGGCCTGCGCGTCAGCCAGCGATTCGGCGAGCAGCGCACGGTGGTGTTCTCGTTGCTGATCATCGGCGCGGCCACACTTTCGCGGTTGTTCCTTGATTCAGCCGCGCAGCTGCTCCTCAGCGCAGTGCTGGCAGGTATCGGGATCGCCTTGATCCAGGCCCTGATGCCGGCGCTGATCAAATCCCGCTTCAGCGACCACGTTGCCCTGTGCATGGGACTCTACGTCACGTCGATCATGGGCGGTGCCGCCATGGGTGCTTCCTTTGCGCCGCTGGTGATGGAGCGTACCGGCAGCTGGCGTATGGGCCTGGCGATCTGGGCCGTTCTCGCCGTGCTGGCGTTGCTCTTCTGGCGTAGCCAAAGCGCGGGGATGCCGACACTGGACTCGAGGGCATGCAGTAAAGGTTCGTACTTCGCCAATTCCCGCGCGTGGTTACTCGCTATTTTCTTCGGCCTGGGCACTGCGTCCTACACCTGTGTTCTGGCCTGGCTGGCGCCGTACTACGTGGAAAAGGGCTGGAGCGAACAGCATGCCGGATTGCTGCTCGGGTTTCTGACTGCCATGGAAGTGCTGTCGGGCCTGCTGACGCCCGTCATCGCCAACCGCAGCCGCGACCGCCGCGTCGTGCTGATGGTGCTGCTGACACTGATCATCGCCGGTTTCTGCGGACTGATTCTGAGCCCACGGCATTTGAGCCTGATATGGCCATGCCTGCTGGGGCTGGGCATTGGCGGCCTGTTCCCGATGAGCCTGATCGTATCGCTGGATCACCTGGACAATCCCGTGCGTGCCGGTGGCCTGACGGCATTCGTGCAAGGCATCGGCTACTTGATCGCCGGCCTGTCGCCGTTGCTGGCGGGGATCATCCGCGACCGGCTCGGCAGTTTTGAATGGGCCTGGTGGTCGCTGACGGCGGTCATGGCGCTGATGATGCTGATGGTTTTGCGCTTCAACCCAAGGCACTACAGTCGCCACATCCATTGATCCGGAGCCTGCCATGAAAACCACCGGTTTTGCCGGCGCTCACGCCAGTATGCTGCTTTGGGCCTTGTTGATCGCCGCATCGTTTTCCGCGGCGGCGCAAGTCAGCCAGGCCATCGACCCGATCCTGCTGACCGGTTTGCGCCTGCTGTTTTGCGCCTTGGTGTTTCTGCCACTGTTACTGCTCAAAAGCGATGCCGTCATGACCGCCCGCGCACTGTTCGGTCACGCGGTGCTCGGCCTGCTGCTGGCGCTGTACTTCGGTTCGCTGTTCGAAGCACTGCGCTACACCTCGGCCGTCAATACCGGGACGATGTTCACGCTGGTACCACTGATGACCCTGGGTTTCGAAGCCGTGTTGGCACCTGACAGCCGTCTGAAACGACGGATTGTGCCGATGCTGCTCGCCGCCGCTGGGGCAGTTTTGTTGATCATGAAAGGCACCGGCCCCAGCGAGTTGCCATCGCCCTATGCATTGACGGTGTACGGCATCGGTTGCCTGGCGATGGCGCTCTATGCCCCCCTCAGCCAGCGCCTGAAAGCCGATAGCCTCAAGGGACGCGGGCCGGTGCCCTTGACGTTCTGGAACATGCTGTTCGGTGCGCTGTTTCTGCTGGTGTTCTGTGGATTGAGTGGCGGTTGGCGCTCGGCATCACTACTGACGCTCAACGATTTCTATTGGCTGATGTACCTGGCGGTGTTCGCCACTCTGGCGACGTTCTGGCTACTGCACCGGGCCATCGGCGTGATCGCACCGTCCTCGGTAATTTCCTACATCTACGTGAGTACGCTGTTCATCACCTTGTTTCACTGGCTATGGGGGCGCCAGATGCCGCTGCCGCTGGAAATGGCCGGCGCGGTGCTGGTGGGTCTCGGCATGCTCGCGCTGTTGATGTCCAGCCGCCGCGCCGTGTCGGCGATGGTCCAGGGCTGACAGGGTCTTGGGCGAAACGTCCTGCAAGGCGTTTTCCCTGCTCGCTCATTCCGCTAGGATGATTCACCCACCTTGCACACGGTCAGCGCAAGGGACGTAGCGAGACGCCATGGATGCTGAACAGTAATTCGCTTAGAAAACTCGACATGCAGGACCTCATGGTGTTCGTCGCCGTGTATGAGCAGAACAGCGTCACAGCCGTATCCGAGACGCTTTGCGTCAGCCAGTCCACGGTAAGCTACTGCCTGAAAAAAATGCGCACCGGCTTCGAGGACGAACTGTTCATCAATACCCGTACCGATGGCATGCAGCCCACCGGCAAGGCCAGCGCGATGTACCCTCACGTGCTGAAAATCCTCGAAAGCATCAATCTGTGTCACGCAGGCTTACCCACATTCGATCCGGGCCTGCAACCCGTGACCTTCAATATCTGCGCACCGGAATACTTCGAGCAACTGATCCTGCCGCGCCTGTTGAAAACCTTCGACCTCGCCGATCTTCCGGTGATGGTCAATGTGTTCAAACTCCAGGCCGATATCCCAGCCGAAGCGTTGCGCGAAGGCAGCCTCGACCTGGTGATTTGCTTCGGCCCGAACTTTCATCGCAGTCACGTTGACTTCAAATCGCAGACGCTGCTCGATGATGATCTGGTGTGTGTTTTCGACAAGCACGCCACACCGACGGAACCACGCCTGAGCCTGCAAACCTATGTCGAACGTCGACATGTGTTCCCGACACCCTGGACGTCCGCCACCAACATGGTCGACGGCTGGCTCGCGCAGCAGGCACAACAGCGCCAGATCGTCGCACGCGCCAATAGCTACAGTGCAGCGCTGAAGCTGATTACCGGCACCGACTATGCCCTGACCCTGCCCCGGCGTATCCAGCGATTGCTGGCCAGTGCAGACACCTTCAATCACTGTGAAGCGCCCGAAGGCTTGCCGGGTTTCAGCCTCGACATGCAGTGGAACCAAAGTGTCGATCAGGACAGCGCCAACATTTGGCTGCGAGCGCAAATGATCCGGGCCTGCGTCGAGCAGGAAACGGCCTGATACTCAGTTGTTGATGGCGGTCTTGCTGTAGGAGTCGCGATCGATGTCGAGAATTTCCACGCACAACTGGACCTCAATGCTGCTCGGCCACTCACACAGGCCCTGCACTACCGCCAACAGGCTTTCAGACAGCTGTTTCTTGATCTCTGAGGAACGACCACTCAACAGCGCCAGTTTCACATGCACGAACGCCCGCTCAGCCAGTGCCGTGCCGACCTTGAACGTCTCGACCTTGACCGCGCGGCTCTTGATGTCGAATTCGGCAGCAAACTGACCGGAACCCACCAACGTATTGTTCAACCGCATCAATGCCACATCGGCATTCAGATCAGTCAGGTTGGCGGTGTATTCCATGTGCAGGTGAGGCATGAGTCAGTTCCTGTAAGTGGGTGGAAAGGTCGTACATATAGCACAGCGCCGCCCTGTTCATTCGGGCAGCGGCAAAACGGCACGCTCACTCATGAACGCTTCCAGGCGCGAGCGCAACCAGCGTTCGGCAGGGTCGGTATCGACATGACTGAGCCAGACCATGGACAGGTCCAGGGTGGGTGTCTGGATGGGAAAGGGTTCCTTGAACAGCACTCCCGATGCAGCCATCGCCTCGGCGGTGTAGTCCGGCAGGCTGGCAATCAGGTCTGTCCCGGCAAGCAGGGCCGGCAAAGAACTGTATTGCGGGACCGAGAGCACCACCTGGCGCGTTCGGCCGATGTCCGCCAGCCACTCGTCGGCGTAGCCACTGACGTTGGCGGTATGGGACACCAGCACGTGCGGCCGGGCGCAATATTCATCGAGGGTCAGCGGTGTGTCGGAGGCATCGGCGCGCAAAATGCTGGGCTGGATGTGCCGCAGCAACTTGCGCTTGGCATTGGCCGGCAAGCCACGGGTCTGGCTGATACCCACCGTGATATCGCCGGACGCCAGCAAATCGGGAATCCGCCAGTAATCGACATGCTGCACCACAAATACCACGTTGGGCGCTTCCTGGCGCAGCGCTCGCAGCAATGGCGGCAACAGGCCGAACTCGACATCGTCGGACAACCCGATGCGGAACGACATCGTGCTGCTGGCCGGGTCAAAATCATGGGTCAGGCTCAAGGCCACGGACAACGAATCCAGCGCCGGCGACAGGTGCCTGATGATTTCTTCGGCCCTTGCCGTCGGCTCCATGCGATGGCCAACACGTATGAACAGCGGGTCATTGAACATCGCACGCAAGCGGTTGAGCGCGGAACTGATGGTCGGCTGACCGAGAAACAGCTTCTCCGCCACCCGAGTGACATTGCGCTCGAGCATCAGCGTTTCGAATACCACCATCAGGTTGATATCCGCCTTGCGAAGTTCGTTGCGATTCATCCACTGCCCCCCGATCCCTAAATCTGCAGACAGTTTAGGTAGCGGATGCGACTGCCGTCTATCCGACTCAGGTCCAACAGCCTGACGCAGATTGAAAACGAAGCTGCCCTGAACGAGCAGCTTCATCCTCCTCAAACTAGATTTCCTTGATCGGGGTCTGCTCGCAGGTCCCCTTGATCAAACTGATTGCATGCAGGCAATCGGCCTTGTTGACGTACGCCTCCCCGCTGGCAATCGTTTCATGATTCCCTGCCCTCAACCGCCAACGCCATTGGCCCTTGCCAGTCAGGACAGTGCCGCGGATTTGTCTGTAAATCTCAAAATACATTGCTCGCTCCTTGCGATTGCTGGTGACCGCAGATCGGTGATCTGCGGTCGCCAGAGTAAAGGAGGCGCTTCCAGGGCGATTACTTGCAATGTCAGGGGATATTTCGCACAGGTGACCCTGAACAGCTGCGTGCGAACTTTCCTGCGGACAAAAACAAAACCCCAACTGCTTTCGCAATTGGGGTTTCGGAATTTAATCTTGACGATGACCTACTCTCACATGGGGAAACCCCACACTACCATCGGCGATGCATCGTTTCACTGCTGAGTTCGGGATGGGATCAGGTGGTTCCAACGCTCTATGGTCGTCAAGAAATTCGGGTACTGAGTCGTGGCCGGATGGCCTCGCTTCAGCAAATTGGGTATGCGATAGTTTGGTGCTTTGTGAGTATCTCGAACTTTCGGTTCGTTTCGTCTTCACACACCGCAATCTGATGCTCTTTCGAGTAGTCAAATTGCTTGGGTGTTATATGGTCAAGCCTCACGGGCAATTAGTATTGGTTAGCTCAACGCCTCACAGCGCTTACACACCCAACCTATCAACGTCGTAGTCTTCGACGGCCCTTCAGGGGACTCAAGGTCCCAGTGAGATCTCATCTTGAGGCAAGTTTCCCGCTTAGATGCTTTCAGCGGTTATCTTTTCCGAACATAGCTACCCGGCAATGCCACTGGCGTGACAACCGGAACACCAGAGGTTCGTCCACTCCGGTCCTCTCGTACTAGGAGCAGCCCCTCTCAAATCTCAAACGTCCACGGCAGATAGGGACCGAACTGTCTCACGACGTTCTAAACCCAGCTCGCGTACCACTTTAAATGGCGAACAGCCATACCCTTGGGACCGGCTTCAGCCCCAGGATGTGATGAGCCGACATCGAGGTGCCAAACACCGCCGTCGATATGAACTCTTGGGCGGTATCAGCCTGTTATCCCCGGAGTACCTTTTATCCGTTGAGCGATGGCCCTTCCATACAGAACCACCGGATCACTAAGACCTACTTTCGTACCTGCTCGACGTGTCTGTCTCGCAGTCAAGCGCGCTTTTGCCTTTATACTCTACGACCGATTTCCGACCGGTCTGAGCGCACCTTCGTACTCCTCCGTTACTCTTTAGGAGGAGACCGCCCCAGTCAAACTACCCACCATACACTGTCCTCGATCCGGATAACGGACCTGAGTTAGAACCTCAAAGTTGCCAGGGTGGTATTTCAAGGTTGGCTCCACGCGAACTGGCGTCCACGCTTCAAAGCCTCCCACCTATCCTACACAAGCAAATTCAAAGTCCAGTGCAAAGCTATAGTAAAGGTTCACGGGGTCTTTCCGTCTAGCCGCGGATACACTGCATCTTCACAGCGATTTCAATTTCACTGAGTCTCGGGTGGAGACAGCGCCGCCATCGTTACGCCATTCGTGCAGGTCGGAACTTACCCGACAAGGAATTTCGCTACCTTAGGACCGTTATAGTTACGGCCGCCGTTTACCGGGGCTTCGATCAAGAGCTTCGCGTTAGCTAACCCCATCAATTAACCTTCCGGCACCGGGCAGGCGTCACACCCTATACGTCCACTTTCGTGTTTGCAGAGTGCTGTGTTTTTAATAAACAGTCGCAGCGGCCTGGTATCTTCGACCGGCGTGGGCTTACGGAGCAAGTCCTTCACCCTCACCGGCGCACCTTCTCCCGAAGTTACGGTGCCATTTTGCCTAGTTCCTTCACCCGAGTTCTCTCAAGCGCCTTGGTATTCTCTACCCAACCACCTGTGTCGGTTTGGGGTACGGTTCCTGGTTACCTGAAGCTTAGAAGCTTTTCTTGGAAGCATGGCATCAACCACTTCGTGTTCTAAAAGAACACTCGTCATCAGCTCTCGGCCTTGGAATCCCGGATTTACCTAAGATTCCAGCCTACCACCTTAAACTTGGACAACCAACGCCAAGCTGGCCTAGCCTTCTCCGTCCCTCCATCGCAATAACCAGAAGTACAGGAATATTAACCTGTTTTCCATCGACTACGCTTTTCAGCCTCGCCTTAGGGACCGACTAACCCTGCGTCGATTAACGTTGCGCAGGAAACCTTGGTCTTTCGGCGTGGGTGTTTTTCACACCCATTGTCGTTACTCATGTCAGCATTCGCACTTCTGATACCTCCAGCAAGCTTCTCAACTCACCTTCACAGGCTTACAGAACGCTCCTCTACCGCATCATCCGAAGATGATACCCGTAGCTTCGGTGTATGGTTTGAGCCCCGTTACATCTTCCGCGCAGGCCGACTCGACTAGTGAGCTATTACGCTTTCTTTAAAGGGTGGCTGCTTCTAAGCCAACCTCCTAGCTGTCTAAGCCTTCCCACATCGTTTCCCACTTAACCATAACTTTGGGACCTTAGCTGACGGTCTGGGTTGTTTCCCTTTTCACGACGGACGTTAGCACCCGCCGTGTGTCTCCCATGCTCGGCACTTGTAGGTATTCGGAGTTTGCATCGGTTTGGTAAGTCGGGATGACCCCCTAGCCGAAACAGTGCTCTACCCCCTACAGTGATACATGAGGCGCTACCTAAATAGCTTTCGAGGAGAACCAGCTATCTCCGAGCTTGATTAGCCTTTCACTCCGATCCACAGGTCATCCGCTAACTTTTCAACGGTAGTCGGTTCGGTCCTCCAGTCAGTGTTACCTAACCTTCAACCTGCCCATGGATAGATCGCCCGGTTTCGGGTCTATTCCCAGCGACTAGACGCCCTATTAAGACTCGCTTTCGCTACGCCTCCCCTATTCGGTTAAGCTCGCCACTGAAAATAAGTCGCTGACCCATTATACAAAAGGTACGCAGTCACCCAACAAAGTGGGCTCCCACTGCTTGTACGCATACGGTTTCAGGATCTATTTCACTCCCCTCTCCGGGGTTCTTTTCGCCTTTCCCTCACGGTACTAGTTCACTATCGGTCAGTCAGTAGTATTTAG
Organism: Pseudomonas monachiensis; assembly: GCF_047345015.1. Classification (NCBI taxonomy): domain Bacteria; kingdom Pseudomonadati; phylum Pseudomonadota; class Gammaproteobacteria; order Pseudomonadales; family Pseudomonadaceae; genus Pseudomonas; species Pseudomonas monachiensis. The sequence goes on along the minus strand of NZ_CP178857.1, from coordinate 1,416,023 downwards.
CCTTGGAGGATGGTCCCCCCATATTCAGACAAAGTTTCTCGTGCTCCGTCCTACTCGATTTCATGACTAAGAGATTTTCGCGTACAGGGCTATCACCCACTATGGCCGCACTTTCCAGAGCGTTCCGCTAATCTCAAAGCCACTTAAGGGCTAGTCCCCGTTCGCTCGCCACTACTAAGGGAATCTCGGTTGATTTCTTTTCCTCAGGGTACTTAGATGTTTCAGTTCCCCTGGTTCGCCTCTTGCACCTATGTATTCAGTACAAGATAACCATCTTATGATGGCTGGGTTCCCCCATTCAGACATCTCCGGATCAAAGTCTGTTTGCCGACTCCCCGAAGCTTTTCGCAGGCTACCACGTCTTTCATCGCCTCTGACTGCCAAGGCATCCACCGTATGCGCTTCTTCACTTGACCATATAACCCCAAGCAATCTGGTTATACTATGAAGACGACATTCGCCGAAAATTCGATTGAGCTCCTAAGAGCAACTCACAAATTTTACCTTAGCCTGATCCGTTACCAGTGAAAGTAACGTTCAGTCTATCTTTCTATCACATACCCAAATTTTTAAAGAACGAACTAGTCAAAGACTAGAAATCAACATTCACACTGGAATATTCATTTCTAAACTCTAACGAAGCAGACCACCTTAAAGGCTGGCCTCTCGTCTTCTTCAATGAATCAAGCAATTCGTGTGGGAGCTCATGGAGCAGCTGAGTCGTCGATTAAGGAGGTGATCCAGCCGCAGGTTCCCCTACGGCTACCTTGTTACGACTTCACCCCAGTCATGAATCACACCGTGGTAACCGTCCTCCCGAAGGTTAGACTAGCTACTTCTGGTGCAACCCACTCCCATGGTGTGACGGGCGGTGTGTACAAGGCCCGGGAACGTATTCACCGCGACATTCTGATTCGCGATTACTAGCGATTCCGACTTCACGCAGTCGAGTTGCAGACTGCGATCCGGACTACGATCGGTTTTGTGGGATTAGCTCCACCTCGCGGCTTGGCAACCCTCTGTACCGACCATTGTAGCACGTGTGTAGCCCAGGCCGTAAGGGCCATGATGACTTGACGTCATCCCCACCTTCCTCCGGTTTGTCACCGGCAGTCTCCTTAGAGTGCCCACCATTACGTGCTGGTAACTAAGGACAAGGGTTGCGCTCGTTACGGGACTTAACCCAACATCTCACGACACGAGCTGACGACAGCCATGCAGCACCTGTCTCAATGTTCCCGAAGGCACCAATCCATCTCTGGAAAGTTCATTGGATGTCAAGGCCTGGTAAGGTTCTTCGCGTTGCTTCGAATTAAACCACATGCTCCACCGCTTGTGCGGGCCCCCGTCAATTCATTTGAGTTTTAACCTTGCGGCCGTACTCCCCAGGCGGTCAACTTAATGCGTTAGCTGCGCCACTAAGAGCTCAAGGCTCCCAACGGCTAGTTGACATCGTTTACGGCGTGGACTACCAGGGTATCTAATCCTGTTTGCTCCCCACGCTTTCGCACCTCAGTGTCAGTATCAGTCCAGGTGGTCGCCTTCGCCACTGGTGTTCCTTCCTATATCTACGCATTTCACCGCTACACAGGAAATTCCACCACCCTCTACCATACTCTAGCTTGTCAGTTTTGAATGCAGTTCCCAGGTTGAGCCCGGGGCTTTCACATCCAACTTAACAAACCACCTACGCGCGCTTTACGCCCAGTAATTCCGATTAACGCTTGCACCCTCTGTATTACCGCGGCTGCTGGCACAGAGTTAGCCGGTGCTTATTCTGTCGGTAACGTCAAAACACTAACGTATTAGGTTAATGCCCTTCCTCCCAACTTAAAGTGCTTTACAATCCGAAGACCTTCTTCACACACGCGGCATGGCTGGATCAGGCTTTCGCCCATTGTCCAATATTCCCCACTGCTGCCTCCCGTAGGAGTCTGGACCGTGTCTCAGTTCCAGTGTGACTGATCATCCTCTCAGACCAGTTACGGATCGTCGCCTTGGTGAGCCATTACCTCACCAACTAGCTAATCCGACCTAGGCTCATCTGATAGCGCAAGGCCCGAAGGTCCCCTGCTTTCTCCCGTAGGACGTATGCGGTATTAGCGTTCCTTTCGAAACGTTGTCCCCCACTACCAGGCAGATTCCTAGGCATTACTCACCCGTCCGCCGCTGAATTCAGGAGCAAGCTCCTGTCATCCGCTCGACTTGCATGTGTTAGGCCTGCCGCCAGCGTTCAATCTGAGCCATGATCAAACTCTTCAGTTCAAACATCTTTGGGTTTTGAGAAAACCCTAAACTTGGCTCAGCAATCGTTGGTTACACCTTTGATTTCTCGCGGAGTAACTTGTGATGCTGATAATCTGTTGACTAGCAGTCTGACTCCACAAGCACCCACACGAATTGCTTGATTCAGTTGTTAAAGAGCGGTTGGTTAAGATCTTTCGTCTCAACCGAGGTGCGCATCTTACAGCGCATCTTTTCAATTTGCAACCTTAAAAGTTTCTGATTTTTCAACAAAATCAACTACTTAAACCAAGAGCCAGATCAAACTGCTCGTTAGCGGGAGGCGAATAGTACAGTATTTAAATACGTGGTCAACCCCCCACCTGAAAACTCTTCTGCCTTACCAAAGCGCCCGGGCTGCCACCACGAAAACCACCAGCACCTATATAAAGCATCGGACAGCACAGAATCCAAATCACGTCGCCTGGACATGCAGGCACAACGACGGCGAGAAAACACTACGACATATGGATACCCAGGAATCCCGAGAGCATGACGGGTATCGCGCGGAAAACGCCAGAGAACGCGCAGAACCGGAACGGACTGGCGCGGCATAAAGGGCACTTCATCCCGACCAACATGACAGAAACGAAAAAGCCCCTGAAATGTTTAACCATTTCAGGGGCTTCGTCTTGTTCAATAATGGCGGAGAGATAGGGATTCGAACCCTAGGTACCGGTGAAGGTACAACGGATTTCGAATCCGTCCCATTCGGCCACTCTGGCATCTCTCCAACGGCGCGCATCATAACAACACTTTCGCAGGAAGCGAACCCCCTAAGCGAAATATTTCTGTGCTATCAGATGCTTGCGTCGGTTAAAGCGGTACGCCCAGACGATTGGCGACTTCTTCGTAGGCTTCGATGACGTCACCGAGGCCCTGACGGAAGCGGTCCTTGTCCATTTTCTTGCCGGTGGCCTTGTCCCACAGACGGCAGCCGTCCGGGCTGAATTCGTCGCCCAGCACGATGGAACCATCGTGGAACACGCCGAATTCCAGCTTGAAGTCGACCAGCAGCAGACCGGCGTCGTCGAACAGCTTGCTCAGGACTTCGTTGACCTTGAGCGACAGTTCTTTCATGCGAACCAGTTGCTCGGCGGTGCCCCAGCCAAAGGCCACGACGTGGGATTCGTTGATGAACGGATCGCCCTTGGCGTCATCCTTCAGGAACAGTTCGAAGGTGTATGGGTTGAGCTTCATGCCCTCTTCAACACCCAGACGCTTGACCAGGCTGCCGGCGGCGTAGTTACGCACGACGCACTCGACCGGGATCATGTCCAGCTTCTTCACCAGGCACTCGTTGTCGCCCAGCAATTTGTCGAATTGGGTCGGTACGCCGGCCGCTTCGAGCTTCTGCATGATGAAGGCGTTGAACTTGTTGTTCACCATGCCTTTGCGGTCGAGCTGTTCGATGCGCTTGCCGTCGAACGCCGAGGTGTCGTTGCGAAACAGCAGGATCAAACGGTTAGCGTCGTCGGTCTTGTAAACCGACTTGGCTTTGCCGCGGTAGAGTTCTTCACGTTTTTCCATGATGGGCTCCGCTTGCTAAGTAGATGGGCTAGGCGATGTGTCGCCAGTCGAGCCCTGAATCTTGATCGGCCAGTTGCAGCCAGTCCGGGTCGCACCCGAGGGTGTCGACAAAACATTGCCGGGCCAGCTGCGGCAGGTTGTTCTTGCTGCTCAGATGGGCCAGGACCAGGTGTTGCAGATCTTTCCAGCCCAGCTCGGACACCAGGAATGCCGCCTGGTGGTTATTCAAATGCCCCAGCTCACCGCCCACCCGCTGCTTGAGAAAGTACGGGTAGTGACCGCGAGCCAGCATGTCACGGCAATGGTTGGACTCGATCATCAACGCATCGAGGTCCCGATAGCCGTCCAGCACCTTGTCACAATACGAACCCAGGTCGGTCAACAGGCCGAAGCGCCGTAAACCATCACTGAAAACATACTGCGTCGGTTCTTGTGCATCGTGGGCCACGGCAATGACACCGATGCTCAAGTCGCCGATTTGCAGCTGCTCGCCGCCGGCCAGAAAGCCTGCGGGTTCAATCGGTTTGCGCATCCCGCGCAAGGTCCCGCGACTGAGGTAGACAGGCAGATTGTAGCGCCGAGACAGCAAACCCACGCCATGCACGTGGTCGGCATGTTCGTGGGTCACGAGTATCGCGCTCAGCTGCGCAGGGTTCACACCCAGGCGCAGCAGGCGTTTTTCGGTTTCCCGCAGGGAAAAACCACAATCGACCAATACATACGTATCAGCGCTGGCTATCAGCGTGCCGTTCCCTTGACTACCGCTGCCGAGAACGGCAAAACGCATAGGATCAGCCCAGGTTGTCCTGAATCTTGCTCAACACTTTACGCGCCACGTCTGCCGGCGCCACGGTGTTGATGTTTTTCTCGACGGTGACCTGTACGTTCTCGCCAACCTTGCTCAGGCGAACCTGATAACGCTCGGCGCGGGCCTCAAGCTCTTCCTTGCTCGGCGCGCTGCCGAACAGGCCGCTGAAGAAGCCTGGCTTGTCGTCTTTGCTCTCGGCTTTTTCGGCCAGGTTGATGTAGTACAGGCCCAGGCTGCGGTTAATGTCTTCAACACGCCATTCGCCTTGTTCTAGCGCACGACCGACACTTGACCAGGCACGATCCAGATCGGTACCGACGTTCAGCACAGGGTTGCCGCTGCCGTCTTCACTCAGGCTGACACGGCTAGGCGCGTCGAAATCACGAGAGGCCAGCATGGAGACCGAACCGCCCTTCTCGGAGATACGACTCATGCTCACGAGCATGTCGTCGACCAGTGCCGCATCCAGGCCAGTGTTGACCGAACGGTTGGTGAAGGCCACGTCGGCGGTGCTGCCGGCAGGACGCTCGGCGCTGACCACATAGACTTCACTGGTGTTGCGCTGCACGCCCGGCTCGATGCGCACCCGCACGCGGGTTTCGCTGTCCGTGCTGACACCGGCCGCGCTCAGGCGCTTGGCCACGGCCGCGGACAGTTCATCGGAATGCTGCCAGGTCGTGGTGAATTCGCCGGTTTGCGGACGCTGTTCATCCAGACGGAAACCGTTGTCCTGGAAGAACTGAACGGCCACTGGCCAGATTTCAGCCGGCGGATTCTGCGCCAGGATGGAGCTGGAGCCGCCGCTCTTCTGCAGGGAGTAGGCACTGGCGTCGGCACCCGCGGTCAGCGGCTGTGGCCGAGGAACGATGTATTCGCCCTTGGCGGTGTCATCGGCCACGTTGCGCGGGATCGGCAACAGCGGATCCAGACGCTTGGCGTCATGGATATCCTGCGGTATTTGCATCGGTGCAGTCTGTTGCGCTTCCAGGTAATCGCTACCACGGTCACGGAAATAACCTTCCGGGCCCCAGACCCATCCACAGCCACTGGTGCTGGAGATAATCAAGGCAAGTGCGGAAAGTCCGGCCATTCGCTTCATGCGTTGTACTTCCTCAATTAAACCAGGACGCCGCACTGGCGCAGGGCCGTGCGCAGCGTTTCGTGACAAGGTGTGCTCAGCCAGGTCAACGGCAGGCGAATGCCTTCGTGCATCAGGCCCATTTCAACCAAAGCCCATTTCACCGGAATCGGGTTGGCTTCGATGAACAGGTCCTTGTGCAGCGGCATCAGTTTTTCGTTGATTGCCCGTGCGGTCTCGGCATCGCCCTTGAGGGCGGCCTCGCACAGATCGGCCATTTCACGCGGCGCGACGTTGGCGGTGACGGAGATGTTGCCCTTGCCGCCCATCAGGATCAGCTCGACGGCGGTCGGATCATCGCCGGAAAGGACGATGAAGTCCTTGCTTACGCCGTCGAGGATAGCCTTGGCGCGCTTGAGGTCGCCGGTCGCTTCCTTGATACCGATGATGTTCGGCACGGTGGACAGGCGGATCACGGTTTCGGCCTGCATGTCACAGGAGGTGCGACCAGGAACGTTATAGAGAATCTGCGGGATGTCGACCGACTCGGCGATGTGCTTGAAGTGCAGGTACAGGCCTTCCTGGGTCGGCTTGTTGTAGTACGGCACTACCAGCAGGCAGGCATCGGCGCCGGCTTCCTTGGCATTACGGGTCAATTCGACGGCTTCGCGGGTCGAATTGGCGCCGGTACCGGCGATCACCGGAATACGGCCATTGACCTGCTTGACTACCGCCTTGATGACGGCGATATGTTCATCGACATCAAGGGTTGCCGATTCGCCGGTGGTACCGACGGCGACAATGGCATGGGTGCCGTTTTCAAGGTGGAAGTCCACGAGTTTGCTGAGGCTGTCCCAGTCAAGACGCCCCTGTGCATCCATGGGTGTGACCAGTGCCACCATACTGCCCGCAATCATGAAACCGCTCCTGCCGGAAAAAGAGAGCCGTAATGGTACTGGCGCCAAGATGCTTGCACAAGCGAAGTACTGTGCTGCCGCCATTCCCCTTGGCGCCGGTTTTCGCTACCCTTCAGACTTTGATCGGTACAGACAAGCTCGTGCGTCGGGTTTCAGCCTCCATTTTCGGCATCACAAGCCCTGATCCAGCGTTGCCGCCTCTCGCTCCCGCCCTGCCGGAGCACGTCGCAACCTGCCTTCCGGGGTTTTCTGAATTCGCATCCGCAGGCTCGCTCCCGGCATAACGACCTCTGGACGTACCGACCGCTCATCGCTTTAGGAATGCTGCATGTCCACCCCCACAGTTCGCGAACAATTCCTTGTTATCAGTGCCCTCGGCGCCAACCCCATGGAGCTGACCAACGTCCTGTGCCGCGCCAGCCATGAAAACCGCTGCGCCGTTGTCACCTCTCGCCTGACCCGCCATGGCGAATGCAGTGCCCTGGTGCTGGAAATCTCCGGTAGCTGGGATGCCTTGGCACGCCTGGAAGGCAGCCTGCCTGTACTGGCCAAGCGGCATGCATTCACGGTCAACGTGGTGCGCAGCGCGGCCCTGGAAAACCGCCCCCAGGCCCTGCCGTACGTCGCTTATGTCAGCTCGGCCTACCGCTCGGACATCATCAACGAGCTGTGCCAGTTCTTCATGGACCACAATGTCGAACTGGAAAACCTGACCTGCGACACCTACCAGGCTCCGCAGACCGGCGGCACCATGCTCAACGCCACGTTTACCGTGACCTTGCCGGCCGGCGTGCAAATCAGCTGGCTGCGCGATCAGTTCCTGGATTTTGCCGACGCGCTGAACCTCGATGCCCTGATCGAACCCTGGCGCCCACAGAACCCAATGTAAGGAAGCTTTCATGGCCGTTGCCATCGACCAACCGGTTGCCGATTTCGAAGCCCCCGCCACCAGCGGCCAGACCGTCAGCCTCGCCGGCCTGAAGGGCAAGCAAGTGGTGATCTACTTCTACCCCAAGGACAGCACGCCGGGCTGCACGACCGAGGGGCAGGGCTTTCGTGATCAATACGCTGCGTTCAAGGCCGCCAATACCGAAGTGTTCGGCGTGTCGCGCGACAGCCTGAAATCCCACGAGAACTTCAAGTGCAAACAGGAATTCCCCTTTGAGCTGATCAGCGACAAGGACGAAGCCATCTGCCAGCTGTTCGACGTGATCAAGCTGAAAAAGCTCTATGGCAAGGAATACATGGGCGTGGATCGCAGCACGTTCCTGATCGACGCCAAAGGCGTGTTGCGCCAGGAATGGCGCGGCGTGAAGGTGCCGGGGCATGTTGATGCGGTATTGGCTGCCGCTCAGGCCCTGAATAAAGCCTGACCTTTAAAAGATCGCAGCCTGCGGCAGCTCCTACAGGATTACGCATTTATCTGTAGGAGCTGCCGCAGGCTGCGATCTTTCTACAATCTAAAGCAGCGGTGCCACCACCGGCTCCTTGCGCGGCCACGCATCCAGCACAGCCTTGAACAGCGTCGCCAGGGGAATCGCAAAGAATACCCCCCAGAAGCCCCACAACCCGCCAAACAACAGCACTGCGCAGATGATCGCCACCGGGTGCAGGTTGACCGCCTCCGAGAACAGCAATGGCACCAACACGTTACCATCCAGCGTCTGAATGATCCCGTAGACCGCCATCAGGTATATGAACTGATCGCTCCAGCCCCACTGGAACAGCGCAATCAAAAACACGGGTACGGTCACCACCACGGCGCCGACATAAGGCACCACCACCGAAATCCCCACCAGCAGAGCCAGCAGCGCTGCGTAGTTGAGTTCAAGAACAACAAAGGCGATGTAGGTCACGCCACCGCAAATGAAGATTTCGATGACCTTGCCGCGAATGTAATTGGCGATCTGCCGGTTCATTTCATGAGCGACCCGGGTGATCAACGCCCGCTCACGGGGCAGGTAACCGCGCACCCACTGGCCAATCATGGCCCGATCCTTGAGGAAGAAAAACACCAGGATCGGCACCAGCACCAGGTAGATCATGATGTTCACCAGCAACGGCAGGCTCGACAGCGAGAACGTCAGTGCCCACTGGCCAAACTTGCCGATTTCACCCCGCGCCACTTCGATGGCCCGCAACACCTGCTCGTCGGATACCAGGTGCGGATAGCGCTCGGGCAGCAACAGCAACAGCGACTGCCATTTGGCAAGCATGCCGGGCAATTCGTTGAACAAGGTGATCAGTTGGTGCCATAGCAATGGCACGACCACCACGATGAATACCAGCAACAGCCCCATGAACAATGCAAAGACCAGCCCCACCGCTGCCCAGCCCGGCACGCGCAAGCGCTCGAGGGTCACCACCAGCCCCTGCATCAGGTACGCCAGCACCATGCCCGCGAGCACCGGCGCCAGCATACCGCCCAGGGTCAGCACGACGGTGAATGCCAGAAATAGCAGGACAGCCAGCACCACCGCTTCTTCATCGGAAAAATAGCGCTGAATCCAGTCGCGTAACACTTTGAACATCAATAATCCTTAGGAGCAAACGCAGCCGAGTTCAGGCCTTTTTCAACCAGTAGCGGTAAACACCCGCATCATCTTCTTCACGAAGCAGGGTATGACCGGCCAATCGGGCAAAGGTGCGAAAGTCGCGCTGCGAACCCGCATCGGTGGCGATGACCTTGAGTACCGCACCACTGGCCAGCCGGTTGAGCTCCATCTTGGCCTTTAGCAACGGCAATGGGCAATTGAGGCCACTGGCATCCAGTTCAACGTCATGCTCTACAGCGTCGGTCATTGCATCACTCCGGGTCAGATGGTTGAGATGCCTAGAATATCTGGTCGCAACGCCGGTGTCCGGCTACAGTAAGGTCTTTGTCGACTAAGGCTTTGTGCATGACATTTTTGCGCCCTACCCTGCTGACGCTCGCTTGCCTGCTCGCCTCACCGGGCTTCGCCGACGACCTGCCGTCACTCGGCGACGCCAGTTCTGCCATTGTCTCACCGCAACAGGAGTACCAGCTCGGCCGCGCCTGGCTGGCCATGTTGCGCAGTCAGGTTTCACAGCTCAACGATCCGCAACTCAAGAATTACGTGGAATCCAGCGTCTACCGACTGTTGGAGACCAGCCAGGTCACTGACCGGCGCCTGGAGTTCATCCTGATCAACAGCCCGCAGCTCAACGCCTTTGCGGCACCCGGCGGGATCGTCGGGGTGAACGGTGGTTTGTTCCTCTACGCCCAGACCGAAGGCGAATACGCTTCGGTACTGGCGCACGAATTGGCTCACTTGTCGCAGCGCCACTTTGCCCGGGGCGTCGAAGCGCAGCAACGCATGCAAGTACCCATGATGGCTGCATTGCTGGCGGGTATCGTGGTGGCAGCCGCAGGTGGCGGTGACGCCGGGATTGCAGCCATTGCAGGCACACAGGCCGCCGCCATCCAGGAACAGCGGCGATTCTCCCGCCAGAACGAGCAGGAAGCCGACCGTATCGGCCTCCTCAATCTGGAAAAGGCCGGTTACGACCCCCGCTCGATGCCCAGCATGTTCGAACGCCTGGGGCGTCAGTACCGCTACGATGCCAAGCCACCGGAATTTCTGCTGACTCACCCGGTCACCGAGTCGCGTATCGCCGACACCCGCAACCGCGCCGAACAGTTTCCAGCGGGCGGCATCGAAGACAGCATGCGCTATCAACTGATTCGCGCGCGCGTCCAGTTGATCTATGAAGAAACCCCGGGGCTCGGCGCCAAGCGCTTCCGTGCCCAGCTCGACGAAAACCCGAAAAACGACGTGGCGCGCTACGGCCTGGCAATTGCCCAGATCAAGGGCGGTCAACTGAACGAAGCACGGGAAAACCTCAAGCTGTTGCTGGCCAAGTCACCCAACGAAATCATCTACAACCTGGCTCAGGTCGATCTGGATATCACCAATAATCGCCTGGCGGATGCCCAGTCCCGGGTTGACCGATTGATGGGCCAATACGCTGGCAACTACCCGCTGAACCAGATTCGCGTCGACCTGCTGCTCAAGCAAAACCGTACTGCGGATGCGGAGAAAGCCCTCGAAGGCCTGCTCAAATCCCGTCCGGATGACCCGGACGTGTGGTATCAGGTTGCCGAGACGCGCGGCCTGTCGGGCAACATCATCGGCCTGCATCAGGCTCGCGCCGAATACTTTGCGCTGGTCGGCGACTACAAACAGGCCATTCAGCAACTGGACTTCGCCAAACGCCGGGCAGGCAGCAACTTCCCGCTGTCTTCGCGGATCGACGCGCGGCAACGTGAGCTGATGGAACAGGAGCGCATGATCAAGGACATGATGGGCTGACGCCCCGGCGACAAAAACTCCGAAAAAAAACCGCCTCTTTCGAGGCGGTTTTTTATTCAACCAACAACCGGGTTATTCAGCCAGCTTGAAGGTGATGAAGCTCGCACGACCCTGACGCAGTACCCGCATCGACACCGAACGGTTCTTTGGCAGCGCCTTGGCGATGTCCGCGAACTCCTTGGTGGAACCGATGGCCTGGTTGTTCAGGTGGGTGATCACATCACCGGGCTGCAAGCCGATCAGGGCGGCAGGGCCGTCTTGCACCTCCTTGATCAGCACCCCCCCCTTGAGGTCGTAGGTTTTCTTCTGCTCGTCAGTCAACTCGACCACGGAAACACCCAGGCGATTGCTGCTGCGCTCGATGCCGGATTTTGGCAGCGCGTCCAGTTCCTTGCCTTCTTCCGGAATCGCGCCGACCGTCAACTCGACATTCTTGCGCTTGCCGTCACGAATCACTTCCAGATCGGCCTTGGTACCAGATTTCAATGCGCCAACGAGGTGCGGCAGGTCGGCCGACATAACGATTGGTTGACCGTTCATGCTCAGGATCACGTCGCCCACTTGCAGGCCGCCCTTGGCAGCCGGGCCATCATCCTGGATCTGGGCAACCAGCGCACCGGCCGGTTTCTCCAGGCCGAACGACTCGGCCAGGTCCTTGCTCACTTCCTGAATCACGACACCCAGCCAGCCACGGCTGACCTTGCCACCGGATTTCAGCTGATTGGAAACATCCATGGCCACGTCGATCGGGATCGCAAACGACACGCCCATGAAGCCACCGGAGCGGGTATAGATCTGCGAGTTGATCCCGACCACCTCACCGTTGAGGTTGAACAGCGGGCCACCGGAGTTACCCGGGTTGATCGGCACGTCAGTCTGGATGAATGGCACATAGTTTTCGTTCGGCAGGCTGCGACCTACGGCACTGACGATGCCTTGGGTCACGGTGTGGTCAAAGCCGAACGGCGAGCCGATCGCGACAACCCATTGGCCAGCCTTCAGGTCCTGGGATTTACCGAGCTTGAGCACGGGCAGATCCTTGCCTTCGATTTTCAGCAGCGCCACGTCGGAACGTGGATCGGTACCGATCAGCTTGGCTTTCATTTCGCTGCGATCGGCCAGGCGAACGAGGATTTCGTCAGCATCGGCGATCACATGGTTGTTGGTCAGGATATAGCCATCGGAAGAGATGATGAAACCCGAGCCCAGGGAAGTTGCCTCGCGCTGACGGTCACGAGGTGAGCGCGATTGTGGCGGCACGCCCCGTTCGAAGAATTCGCGCAGCATCGGCGGCAAGCCTTCGAGATCGGGCATTTGCTGGCTGACTTTGCGATCCGGCAGCTTTTGCGTGGTACTGATGTTCACGACTGCAGGCGAGGCCTGTTCGACCAGTTGCGTAAAGTCAGGCAATTCGACCGCTTGGGCGGTGACCGCCTGACCGAGCACCAGCACGGTGGCAATAATGGAAAGGCAGGATTTCAAGCGTGGTATCGACATACGGCTCCCGTTACGACGAGCATGGTTAAGCGATATGGAGCAAGGAACACCGGGAACGATACGCCGGTATTTTTGTTCCGGGAACAACAAACAAGGCCAGAGCCGAGGGGCTCTGACCTATAAGAAATTTACGGGATTTTTGCAAATTGAAATGCTCACGAAACATTTCGAATTCAGCTCACTGCTTGGTTGCAGCGGCGTCGGTGCGCATCGAAAGCGCTATCCGTTCAGCAGTACCGACCGGTATCTCGCCGACGACGGTCACCATCATGTCGCCCTGTGCCGTGGCCAGGCGCCGGGAAACCGCAACGGTCGGCCCCAACTGAGTACGGGTGTCGGTGACTGTTGCGCCATTCAACGGCTCGAGGAACACCGAAAAGCGCGTCAGGCCATCGTCATACATCAGGCTGTTGACCTGGGTCTTGGTCTGCGGATCCTTGCGAGCGGTGCTGCTGGTCAGCTCAAAGCCGGGCGGCAGCCAGTCGGAACGCCAGACCTGGGCAGACTTGACGGCAGAAGCCTTGTCACTTTCAAGATTGACCGGCTTGCAATCATTACTGGCCTGCAGGTCTTTTTCGGAAGGAGCGTCAGCGGTATCCAGTTGTGTGAACTGGAAGCGCTCCAACAACCGCCCCTTGTCGTCCAGCAGCAAGGACTTCAGAGGCAGGCCGGTCTCTTTATCCAGATGCAGTTCAAAACCGTAGCGGTGCTGATCGCGGGGTGTCAGCGATACAATCACCGCCGCACGCCCGGCCACACGCGACTTGCCGATGACGGCGAGGTCATACCAATTCTTGAGCTTTTGGGGATCGAGTGCACGGGCAGCGGAGTTCGGTGAGTCACCAAGCCCTGCTATCAGCGTGCCGCTGACGCATTGGGTTTGCCCATCAATGCGAACGACTTCCTGAGCGGAACCGTCGAGCTGGATCAAGCGCTCGCGGACCTTTCCATCCTGGACGAGGTGCCAGATGTTATGGGTAGAAAAACTACCGTTACGCTCGTAGACGAAAGTACCCTGAAAGCTTTGCTGTTGCTCTGCCTGGCCCAGGCGGGTCAACCAGTCCCGGGCTTCATCGGCTTGGGCTGGAACGATGAACCAGCCGCTGAGCAGAAGCGAAAGTAGAGGTATGGCGCGCATGATCCTCCTTAACGGTTTTCCAGGCTTGCGGCACGAGCGTACGGCAGAGCGCTCTCAGTGCCTTTCAGTGCAGCCTGTTGTGCGTGTTGGCGCAAGTACCCTGGCAGACGCTGATCGTGCCAGCCTGGCTGACCTTGCAATACGCCGCTGGCCATTGGGCCGGTAGCATCCGAACTCTCATTGTAGCCTGCCAGAACGGCTGGGCCTTTTACTTGAGGAACGGCCAGTCCGGGCTGGGTGGATTGCTGGGCCAATTCGACGCCGGCGATCTCATCCTGGTTGTACAGACGCACACCGGCGAGCACCGCCAGGGTCACGGAAGCAGCAACCGCCAGACGACCCAGGCTGCGCCATGGACCACGGGAGGCTTTTGCCGGTACGGCTTCGTCAGCCAGGGCAGCAGAAACAGCCGCGGCGATGTCCAGGCGTGGAAGCAGCAGATCCTTGTGCATCACTGCCCGAGCGATCTGATAACGAGCCCAGGTATCACGGGTTTCAACATCGTCACAGGCATTCAATACCCGACGCAATTCCAATTCGTCCGCTTCGTTATCCATCACTGCGGACAGCGATTCCTGCAGGGCTTCACGACTCATGGCGTTCCTCTCTTGGCTGTCGCCGCTGTCTTTAGTTTTCCTGCAACAACGGCTGCAGGGCTTTGTCGATGGCCTCCCGGGCGCGGAAGATCCGGGAGCGCACGGTGCCTACCGGACATTGCATGACGCTCGCAATGTCCTCGTAACTCAGACCATCAAACTCACGTAAAGTTAAAGCCGTACGCAAATCTTCCGGCAGTTGCTGAATGGTTCGATGGACGGTGCCCTCGATCTCATCCCGCAGCAAGGCCCGCTCTGGCGACTCGAGATCCTTGAGGCCATGATCGCCATCGTAGAACTCTGCATCCTCGGAACTGACATCGCTATCCGGCGGCCGACGGCCGCGTGAAACCAGATAGTTTTTCGCCGTGTTGATGGCGATGCGGTAAAGCCACGTATAAAACGCGCTGTCTCCGCGAAAATTTCCAAGTGCACGGTATGCCTTGATAAAGGCTTCTTGTGCCACATCCTGGGCTTCATGGGTGTCGTGCACGAAACGCACGATCAACCCGAGAATTTTGTGCTGGTATTTCAGCACTAGCAGATCGAAAGCACGCTTGTCGCCGCGCTGAACGCGTTCGACCAGTTGCTGATCCTCTTCCTGGGTTAGCATGAACACTCCTCGATGAGCTCGGAGGAGGATTGCAGAAGTAAACCACCAGACTTGCAAACATAGACTCGGTCTTTTCGCAAAAGTTCTCCCCCTCCAGGCAAGTTTCCTGCGGGCTCTGATTTGGCACGCACGAAAAGCGCAGCACGAGTTGACCCGGCTGCGCGGATAATCTTGTCATCGGACTCTTCAGCGAGGATCGAACTGCAATCCCGCACTGAAGCCGACACTGTCCCTTGTTTCAGGCAACCGTCTATTGATCTTGGCCCTTTGGCAAAAGTTCCAAATATTTATAGCCGTGCCAACCCGACATTGTGCAACCGTGAAGGGAAAAAGACTGTTAAATCGGCGATACAGTCATTCTCGCGCCCAACGGGCAGAAAAACATCCGACGAAGCGACCGATATTTTGCGTCACGGTAGTTTCACAATGCCATGTCAGCTCGGGTATTGTGCCGCTCCCCCCCTCTATATACTAGTGGGCTGTGCGGCTGCATCGACTCGACAGTCCAGTTGCGCCACCCCCGACCCGGGTCGCTTTGAGCGGAATCCTGAAATGAGCCAACAGTTTCAACACGATGTTCTGGTAATTGGCAGCGGTGCTGCCGGCTTGAGCCTTGCGCTCACCTTGCCCGGTCATTTGCGCATCGCCGTTCTGAGCAAGGGCAACCTCGCCAATGGCTCGACTTTCTGGGCCCAGGGCGGCGTTGCGGCCGTGCTGGATGACACCGACACCGTTGAATCCCATGTCGATGACACTCTCAATGCCGGTGGCGGCCTGTGCCATGAGGACGCAGTGCGTTTTACCGTCGAGCACAGCCGGGAGGCGATTCAATGGCTGATCGACCAGGGCGTGCCCTTTACCCGCGATGAACAGTCGAGTACCGAAGATGGCGGGTTCGAGTTCCACCTCACCCGCGAGGGCGGTCACAGCCATCGGCGCATCATCCATGCCGCCGATGCCACCGGTGCGGCCATTTTCACCACCCTGCTCGACCAGGCAAGGAAACGACCGAACATCGAACTGTTGGAGCAACGGGTTGCGGTTGACCTGATCACCGAGAAACGCCTGGGACTCGAAGGTGATCGCTGCCTCGGCGCCTATGTGCTCAATCGCGGCACTGGCGAAGTCGACACCTACGGCGCCCGTTTTGTGATCCTCGCCTCCGGTGGCGCGGCCAAGGTTTACCTCTACACCAGCAACCCTGACGGCGCCTGCGGTGACGGCATCGCCATGGCCTGGCGTTCGGGCTGCCGGGTGGCGAACCTGGAATTCAACCAGTTCCATCCTACTTGCCTGTATCACCCGCAAGCCAAGAGCTTCCTGATCACCGAAGCCCTGCGAGGCGAAGGTGCGCACCTTAAGCTGCCCAATGGCGAGCGCTTCATGCCGCGCTTCGACCCACGGGCCGAGTTGGCACCACGGGACATCGTCGCCCGGGCCATCGACCATGAAATGAAGCGCCTGGGTGTCGATTGCGTCTACCTGGACATCAGCCACAAACCCGAAGCCTTCATCAAGACGCACTTCCCGACGGTGTACGAACGCTGCCTGGAATTTTCCATCGACATCACCAAACAGCCGATTCCGGTGGTTCCGGCGGCGCACTACACCTGTGGCGGCGTAATGGTCGATCAACAGGGCCGTACCGATGTGCCGGGGCTATATGCCATCGGCGAAACCAGTTTCACCGGCCTGCACGGCGCCAACCGCATGGCCAGCAACTCGCTGCTGGAATGTTTCGTCTATGCCCGCTCGGCGGCCGCGGACATTCTCGAGCAGCTGCCCCGGGTGCCGATGCCGGCCCCCCTTCCCGCCTGGGATGCGAGCCAGGTCACCGATTCCGATGAAGACGTGATCATTGCGCACAACTGGGATGAACTGCGGCGATTCATGTGGGACTACGTTGGCATCGTGCGCACCAACAAGCGCCTGCAACGGGCACAACACCGCGTGCAACTGTTGCTGGATGAAATTGACGAGTTCTACAGCAACTACAAGGTCAGCCGAGACTTGATCGAACTGCGCAACCTGGCCCAAGTGGCAGAGCTGATGATTCTGTCAGCCATGGAGCGCAAGGAAAGCCGTGGCCTGCATTACACCCTCGACTACCCGGACATGCTGCCGGTCGCACTGGACACTATTCTGGTGCCGCCCACCTACGTCGGCTGAATTTGAGCCGGACCCGCAGGCGTCGGTGCACATCCGCCGCCTGCGCATCCCGGGGCACACAAATGGCCCGGACCCGGCGCTCGCCACGCAGTCGAAAACGCAGTACCACCACCATTGGCAGCGCCAGGCTGTCCGGCCTCAGTTGCACGGGCTGCCACCCCCTGGCCCGACTCCACAGCTGCCAGCCATCGGCATCGCGCCGCAAGCCGCAAAAGGCCTGCGGGTGGGTCAGCAGGATTTGCCGGGGCAACAGCCAGACTCCGTGAGCCACGCACAGCACGACGCCGAGCGCGCTGGCCCAGACCGGAATTGACAGTAAAAACAAGGAACCCAACGCGAACAGCTGGGCCAGAAGATATGCCGCCAGCAACTGCCGTGAGGCATGCCAGCGGCATTCGAACCCGTTACTTGGGCTGGACACGATCCAGGATCATGCGAACCATGCGTTGCAGCTCGGGATCTTCCGATTCGGCGCGTTCCATGAACCAGCCGAACATGTCCTGATCTTCGCATTCGAGCAGCCTGACGTAGCAGGCGCGATCCACTTCGTTGAGGTGCGGATAAACCTCTTTCACAAACGGCACCAGCAACACGTCAAGCTCAAGCATGCCGCGGCGGCTGTGCCAGTAGAGGCGATTCAGTTCAACATCTTCGACCATGGAGCGCTCCTCAAATAGGCCGCAAGTATACAGGCCCGCGCCCTATCGAACAGTCGGCTTTGGTCGGCCACCGACGAGCCTTTGTTAACTACCCATTTCGAAGACGGGCCCTTATGATGTCCACCAGACTTTTTATCCTGCGATGACCCATGGCCGATTCAGCTTTTTTCTGCACCCTTTCTCATGAAGGTGTTCTCGCGGTCCGCGGCGCGGACGCCAGCAAATTCCTGCAAGGCCAACTGACCTGCAACCTCAACTACCTGAGCGATTCCCGGGCCAGCCTCGGTGCCCGCTGCACGCAAAAAGGCCGGATGCAATCGAGTTTCCGCATCCTGCTCGAGGATGACGGCGTGGTCCTGGCCATGGCCACCGAATTGCTCGAACCGCAACTGGCGGACCTGAAAAAATACGCGGTGTTTTCCAAGTCGAAATTGACCGACGAAAGTGCCGCCTGGGTCCGCTTCGGCGTTGACCATGGCGACGCCGCACTGGTCAGCCTCGGCCTGGACCTGCCGGCAGAAACCGACAGCGTCGTGCGCAGCGATGGGCTGATCGCTATCCGCGTCTCGCCTGACCGTGCCGAGCTGTGGGTCGCCGCCGGTCAAGCCGGCGCGATCAAAGGCAAGCTTTCGGCGCTGCTGAGCGAAGGCGACCTGAATCAATGGCTGCTGGGCCAGGTCCGCGCAGGGATCGGGCAGGTCATGCCCGGCACCCGCGAGTTGTTCATCCCGCAGATGCTCAACCTGCAAGCGGTTGGTGGCGTGAGTTTCAAGAAAGGTTGCTACACCGGGCAGGAAATCGTCGCGCGGATGCAGTACCTGGGCAAACTCAAGCGCCGCCTGTACCGCCTGCAACTGGCTGCCGACGAACTGCCTGAGCCTGGTACACCGCTGTTTTCCCCGACTCACGGCAGCTCCATCGGCGAAGTGGTGCTGGCGGCCCGCGCCGGGCAGAACATTGAACTCCTGGCTGTGTTGCAAGCCGAAGCAGCAGAAAGTGGAGACATCCACCTGGGCGAGCTCGAAGGGCCGTCCTTGCAGCTGCTCGACCTGCCTTATGAACTGGACCGCGACCGCGAAATCCAGCAATAACGGCAGTATTTGACGCAACAGCTAGAGAGACTAAATGAGCGAGCTGGCGGAAAAGGTCCAACAGGATTTGGTTGAGGCCATCAATAACGATGACCTGGTTCTGCCAACGTTACCGGAAGTGGCCCTGCAGATTCGCAAGGCCGCGGAAAACCCGGAAGTCAGCGTCAGCACCCTGAGCAAAGTGATCGGCCGTGATACCGCGCTGTCGGCACGCCTGATCAAAGTGGTCAACAGCCCACTGTTGCGCGCAGCCCAGGAAGTGACCGACCTGCATACCGCGATCACCCGCCTGGGCATCAACTACAGCTGTAACCTGGCGATCGGCCTGGTCATGGAGCAGATATTCCATGCCCGCTCCGACGTGGTGGAACAGAAGATGCGCGATGTCTGGCGCAAAAGCCTGGAAATCGCCGGCGTCAGCTACGCCTTGTGCCGCCGCTACACCCGACTCAAGCCCGATCAAGCGGCCCTTGGTGGGCTGGTGCACCAGATCGGCGTACTGCCGATCCTGACCTACGCCGAAGATCACTATGAGCTGCTGTCCGACCCGGTCAGCCTCAACCATGTGATCGACCAGATTCATCCGCTGATCGGCGAAAAACTGCTCAAGGTCTGGGAATTTCCAGACATGTTGGTGCAAGTGCCGCGGCTATACCTGGACTTCAAGCGCCAGTCTGCGCAGGTCGACTATGTGGATCTGGTGCAGGTGGCCAGCCTGTATTGTCTACAGGACAGCGATCACCCGCACACCCGTGCCGATGCGCTGAATGTACCGGCCTGCAAGGCACTCGGGATCGACTTTGACGACAAGGCGATGCGTGCCGATCTGGAAGAAACGCGCACGATGTTTTACTGATCAAAGACCGCGTTGCCCCCTTCGTCGGAACAGACGCTGCATCAATCCCCCGCAACAAAACTCACCCGCACCTTCAACCCCGCGGGCTCACCATCGTGCAGACTGATCTGCGCCAGATGCGCGCGGCAGATCTCACCGACAATTGCCAGACCCAATCCGGAACCGGCCACTTGCTGATTGCGTCGGTAAAAGCGCTCGAATACCCGATCGCGTTCTTCAAGCGGTATGCCCGGGCCATCATCTTCGACTTCCAGCACGGCGGGCGCCGAGACCCGCAGAATCACGTTGCCACCTGGCGGCGTGTGGGCCAGTGCGTTATCCACCAGATTGCTCAGCAGCTCGTTCAATAACGTCGGCTCGCCCCGCAGCCAGACCGGTTCATCCGCCTCCAGCGCCAGCGCGATACCACGTTTGTGGGCCAACGGCGCCATGGCCATGCCCAGTTCCCGGGCCAATTGACTCAGATCGAGTAACTGCGCGCCGCCCTCGGCAATCGCCCGGGCGCCATTTTCGACCCGTGCCAGGGAAAGCAACTGATTGGCCAGATGGGTCAAGCGATCGGTGCCTTGGGCGGCGGTTTCCAGCGTGCTGCGCCAGGTATCGGGTTCGGCCGAGCGCATGCCCAGCTCCAGGCGCGCCTTGAGTGCCGCCAGCGGCGTGCGCAACTCGTGAGCGGCATCGGCAATGAATTGCGCCTGCTTCTCGAACTGGCCGCGCAAGCGCTCGGTAAAGTGATTGAGTGCGCGCACCAGCGGCCACAATTCGCGCTGCACTTCCACCAGAGGCAAGGGGCGCAGATCGTCCGGCTGGCGCTCTTCCACCGCCGTGCGCAAACGCTCCAGCGGGCGCAACGCGGCACTCACCGCAAACCACACAAGCATCAACGCACCGATGGCCAGCATGCCCAGGCGCAGCAAGGTGTCGGCCGCCAGGCTGCGGGCCATGCTCACCCGCGCCTCATCGGTTTCCGCTACGCGAATTTCCGCCATGCCGTTCATGTTCGGCTCGCTCACGGGTTTGAGCAGGCTCACCACACGCACGTTCTGCCCACGGTACTGCGCGTTGTAGAAACGTGCCAGCGCCGGATAGTCATCGGTGCGCGGCGTTCCCGGCGGTGGCGCCGGCAGGTTTTCGTAACCGGAAATCAGCTTCTGATTGATGTCGTTGACCAGGTAGAAAATTCGCCCGGCACTGTCGTAGGCAAACGTATCGAGGGCCACGTAGGGCACGTCGGCACTCAGGGTGCCGTCGCGTTGGGAGACGCCGGCAGCGATGGTTCGCGCCGAGGCCAGCAGCGTCCGGTCATAGGCCGTGTCGGCGGCTTCGCGGCCGTTCCAGTAAGCGCTCAAACCACTGGCCAGCATCAACACCACCAGCAGCAGCGCCAGGTTCCACAGCAACCGCCAGCGCAGGCTGCTGGGCTTATGCATCGCGGCTTTCCAGCAAGTAACCGAGGCCGCGGAAAGTCACGATGGCGACCGGCTGGCCGTCGAGTTTCTTGCGCAGGCGGTGCACGTAGATTTCGATGGCATCGGGACTGGCCTCTTCATCGAGACCGAATACTTGAGAAGCCAGTTGCTCCTTGCTCATCACCCGACCGGGGCGCGCAATCAGGGCTTCGAGCACGGCCTGTTCGCGGGAAGTCAGGGTCAGCAATTCTTCGCCAAGGCTGAAACGCCGGGTTTCCAGGTCGTAGGCCAGCACACCGCAACGCTGAATGCGCTCACCGCCCAGCACGCTGCGGCGCAACAAGGCTTTGACCCGGGCTTCGAGTTCGGTCAATTCGAACGGCTTGGCCAGGTAGTCGTCGGCGCCGAGGTTGAGGCCGTGGACCCTATCCTTGACGTCGCTGCGGGCGGTCAGCATCAACACCGGCAGGTTCTTGCCCCGCGCCCGCAAACGCGCCAGCACTTCGAAACCATCCATGCGCGGCAAGCCGACGTCGAGGATCGCCATGGCGTATTCCTCGCTGCCCAGCGCCAGGTCGGCTGCCACGCCATCGTGCAGGACATCCACGGTCAGCCCGGTGCTCTTGAGCGCCTGGGCGACACTTTCGGCGAGCTGCAAATGGTCTTCGACGAGCAGGACACGCATGGATCTTTACCTCGTTCAGGGATGGCCGACGCCATTCTTTGGCGCGGAGTTTACAGCCGCAATTGCCGCTGTGAAGCCCAAAAAACCGTGAAAGCCCGATGAAAGGTTAGCGAAAGGTTGGGGCGTTAGAGTCGCCCCACGGATGGTTTCGACTGCCAACCATCGAATCGTAGTTTGAAAGCGTGCTTTGACATGTAACTACCGAAAAACGCCTCGAAGCGTTTTCGCCAATAAGAACAATAACCGAGGTACTGCATCATGCTGTCCATACAGCTTCAGGCTTACCCGTCCCACCCCTTCTCTCGCTCCCCGATGTTTATGCTTGCCAGCGCCGAAGCCGGCTGCTCGTCGTTCAGTCCGTACGGATTCGAACGCGCCAGCGCCGTGCGAAATCGTCGCACCTGAATCATCCCGAAAAACAAAAACTCCAGTGGAGACAAAAATGAATCGTTCAATGCGCCGTTTCGCCCTCGCCGCCAGCTGTGTGCTGTTCGCCGGCCAACTCATGGCCGAGCCAAAACGCCCGGAATGCATCGCCCCGGCCTCGCCCGGCGGTGGTTTCGACCTGACCTGCAAACTGGCGCAAAGCGCGCTGGTCAACGAAAAACTGCTGAGCAAACCGATGCGCGTGACCTACATGCCCGGCGGTGTCGGCGCGGTGGCGTACAACGCGGTGGTCGCCCAGCGTCCGGCCGATGCCGGCACCCTGGTGGCCTGGTCCAGCGGTTCGCTGTTGAACCTGGCCCAGGGCAAGTTCGGTCGTTTCGATGAAACCAACGTGCGCTGGCTCGCTGCCGTCGGCACCAGCTACGGTGCCATCGCAGTGAAAAGCGATTCGCCCTACAAGACCCTCGACGACCTCGTACAGGCACTGAAGAAAGATCCGAGCAAAGTGGTGATCGGTTCCGGCGGCACCGTCGGCAGCCAGGACTGGATGCAAACCGCGCTGATCGCCAAGGCCGCCGGGATCAACCCCCGTGACCTGCGTTACGTCGCCCTCGAAGGTGGCGGCGAAATCGCCACCGCCCTGCTCGGCGGTCACATTCAGGTCGGCAGCACCGACATTTCCGACTCCATGCCACACATCCAGAGCGGCGACATGCGCCTGTTGGCAGTGTTCGCCGACAAGCGTCTGGACGAGCCGGAAATGAAGGACATTCCGACCGCCCGCGAGCAAGGCTACGACATCGTCTGGCCAGTGGTCCGTGGCTTCTACCTCGGACCAAAAGTCAGCGACGAAGACTATGCCTGGTGGAAATCGGCCTTCGACAAGCTGCTGGCTTCCGAAGACTTCGCCAAGTTGCGCGATCAGCGCGAGCTCTTCCCGTTTGCCATGACCGGCCCGGAACTGGACACCTACGTGAAGAAGCAGGTTGCGGACTACAAAGTGCTGGCCAAAGAGTTCGGCCTGATCCAGTGATCGTCTCTGTCTAGCGGCTGCGGCTCCCCTTTCACGGAGTCGCGGCACAGGAGTTCTCCCATGCTCTTACAACGCATTTTTGCTTCGGTGCTGTTGCTGGCCTGTCTCGGCCTGGCATTGATGGCGTGGCCGTATCAAGCGGCTTTTTCCTACGAACCGGTGGGGCCTCGGGCCTTTCCGCTGTTGATGCTTGGCCTGATGGGCTCGGCGCTGTTGTACATGGTGTTCCGTCCGGCGCCGATCAAGCACAGTGCTGACGAGCCGCCGCTGGATCGCGAAACCCTGACCAAAATCGGCATCTGCGTGGTGCTGTTGCTGGTGTTCGCCGGCACATTCGAACCCCTGGGTTTCATCGTCGCCAGCATCCTGATCGGCGTGCCCATGGCCCGTCTGTATGGCGGTCGCTGGGTGCCAAGCATCGTGATCATCAGCCTGATGGCCGTCGGCCTCTACCTGCTGTTCGACAAGTTGATGGACGTTCCACTGCCGCTGGGCGTGCTCGACGTTCTGGAGAACTGATATGGATACTCTTGGCTATTTGGGTCAGGGTTTCGGCGTCGCGCTGAGCCCGTACAACCTGGTGACCGCGCTGTGCGGCACACTGATCGGCACCGTGGTCGGCCTGTTGCCGGGCCTGGGGCCGATCAACGGCGTGGCACTGTTGATCCCGATCGCATTCGCCCTCGGCCTGCCACCGGAGTCGGCACTGATCCTGCTGGCGGCGGTATATCTGGGATGCGAATACGGCGGCCGGATCAGCTCGATCCTGCTGAACATCCCGGGCGAAGCGTCCACCGTGATGACCACCCTCGACGGTTACCCGATGGCCCGTAAAGGCCTGGCCGGTGTAGCGCTGTCGTTGTCGGCATGGAGCTCGTTCATCGGTGCCTTTATCGCGACCTGCGGCATGGTGCTGTTCGCCCCGCTGCTGGCGAAATGGGCGATTGCCTTCGGCCCCGCGGAATACTTCGTACTGATGGTGTTCGCGATTGTCTGCCTCGGCGGCATGGCCGGCGACCGTCCGCTGAAGACGTTCATCGCGGCACTGATCGGCCTGTTCCTGTCGACCGTCGGCATCGACGCCAACAGCGGTGTGTACCGTTTCACCGGGGACAACATCCACCTGACCGACGGCATCCAGTTCGTCGTGCTGGTGCTGGGCCTGTTCTCTATCAGCGAAATTCTTCTGCTGCTGGAAAAAACCCACCACGGCCAGGAAGCGGTGAAAGCCACCGGGCGCATGATGTTCAACTTCAAGGAAGCGGCGTCGGTGTTCGTGGTGAACATCCGTTGCGGCGTACTGGGTTTCATCATGGGCGTGTTGCCGGGTGCCGGTGCGACCCTGGCCAGTGCCGTCGCCTACATGACCGAGAAACGCATGGCGGGTGCCAAGGGTACTTTCGGGCAAGGTGACATGCGCGGCCTCGCGGCGCCGGAAACCGCCATCGGTGGCGCGGCCTGCGGTGCGCTGGTGCCGATGCTGACCCTCGGCGTTCCAGGTTCCGGCACCACGGCGGTGATGATCGGCGCCCTGTCGCTGTACAACATCACTCCGGGCCCGCTGCTGTTCCAACAGCAGCCGGACATCGTCTGGGGCCTGATCGCTTCGTTGTTCATCGCCAACGTGATGCTGGTGATCCTCAACATCCCGATGATCCGCATCTTCACCCGCATCCTCGCCGTGCCGAACTGGGCACTGGTGCCGGTGATCGCGATCATTACCGGGATTGGCGTCTACGCGGTACACGCGACAACGTTCGATCTGTTCCTGATGATCGGCATCGGCATCTTCGGTTATATCCTGCGCAAGCTGGACTTCCCGCTGTCACCGGTATTGCTGGGCTTCATCCTCGGCGGCCTGATGGAACAGAACCTGCGCCGCGCCCTGTCGATTTCCAACGGTGCGCTGGAAATCCTCTGGTCGAGCCCGATCACCTTCGGTTGCTGGGTGCTGACGGCGATCATGCTGCTGATGCCGCTCATCCGCATCTGGCGCAAACGTTCGGCCGCGCAACGCGTTATTGCCGATGTCTGATCGGTCCCCCCTCAAACTCTGGTGGGGAACCCCGCTGGTCGGCCTGCTGGGCGGTTTCCTCGCCAGCCAGGTCGGCTGGCCTTTGCCGTGGATGGTCGGCTCGTTGCTGGCGATCATCCTCGTGCGCTGCCTGACACCCTGGCAATTGGCCGAAATCCCTGGCGGCCGCAAGTGCGGCCAGTGGATCGTCGGCATCGGTATCGGCCTGCATTTCACTCCAGTGGTGATGGAGCAGGTACTCAGTCATTTCGGCCTGATCTTCTTCGGTGCGTTGGTCACCAGCCTGTCGGCGGTCGTCGGCGTGTGGCTGATGCGCCGCACCGGTGAAGATCGCGCCACGGCGTTCTTTTCCAGCATGCCCGGCGGTTCCGGGGAGATGGTCAACCTCGGCGCCCGCAATGGCGCGGTGCTCAGCCGCGTGGCGGCGGGGCAGAGTCTGCGGGTGTTGGTGGTGGTGCTGTGCGTGCCGGCGGCTTTCAAGTACTTACTGGGCGATGGTGCCCCGGTTTTACATGCCACCGTTGTGGACTGGCGCTGGCTGGCCTTGCTGTTCCCGGCAGGCGCATTGGCCGCCTGGATCTGGGAACGCCTGCGTCAACCCAACCCCTGGCTGTTCGGGCCCTTGCTGGTCAGCGCGGCAGTCAGCATCGGCTGGGATCTGCACATCGGTTTGCCCAATGGTGGCAGCCAGATTGGCCAATGGCTGATCGGTAGCGGTCTGGGCTGTCACTTCAACCGGCAGTTTTTCCGGCGTGCGCCATCGTTCATGGGGCGCACTTTGGTCGGCACGGTGTTGACCATGCTGATCGCCACGGCAGCGGCGTTGGGCTTGAGTGCGCTGACCCATCTGGATCTGCGTTCGCTGACCTTGGGCATGATGCCCGGCGGTATTGCCGAGATGAGCCTGACGGCGGAAACCCTGCAACTGTCGGTGCCGCTGGTGACGGCGATGCAGGTGATGCGGCTGTTGTTTGTGTTGTTTCTGGCGGAGCCGTTGTTCAAGTATTGGAACCGGAATCCGGATTCAGCCTGATAGACCTGTGGCGAGGGAGCTTGCTCCCGCTCGGCTGCGCAGCAGTCGTAAAGCCTGTATGCACGGTGTGTCAGAAGAAATCAGGTTGCAGAAATTGGGGCTGCTTCGCAGCCCAGCGGGAGCAAGCTCCCTCGCCACAAAAATCAGCACACTCCCATCAAACCGGCGGCAACCGCCACTCGATCGGCGACTCGCCATTCTGCTCCAGAAACTTGTTGGTCCGGCTGAAGTGCCCGCAACCGAGGAAGCCGCGATAAGCCGACAGCGGTGACGGGTGCACCGAGGTCAGCACCAGATGCTTGGTGGCATCGATCAGTTTCTGTTTGCTCTGGGCATGGGCGCCCCACAGCATGAACACCAGGTGCGGTTGCTGTTGGCTGACCACTTCAATGACTCGATCAGTGAAAAACTGCCAGCCCTTGTCCTTGTGCGCATTGGCGTTGGCGCGCTCGACGGTCATGGTGGTGTTGAGCATCAGCACGCCCTGATCGGCCCAGCTCTGCAGGTAACCATGGTTGGGGATGTCGATGTTCAGGTCGCGCTTGAGTTCTTTGTAAATGTTCACCAGCGACGGCGGTGCCGGTACGCCCGGCTGCACCGAGAAGCACAGGCCATGGGCCTGGCCCGGGCCGTGATAAGGGTCCTGACCGAGGATCACCACTTTGACCTTGTCCAGTGGCGTTGAATTCAGCGCATTGAAAATCATTGGTCCCGGTGGATAGATCTCCTTGCCGGCCGCCCGCTCCTGTTGCAGGAAGTTTCGCAACTCTGCCATGTAGGGCTGGTCGAATTCGGCACGCAGTGCCTCCTTCCAGCCCGGTTCGAGTTTGATACGGTCATCAGCAGTCATGGTTACATCCGGCAAAAACAATGGGGCGAACCCTAGGAAAGCGCATCACGCTTGTCAATTGATCTGATGCAGATCCGGCACTTTCCCACACAGCGATCATACTTAACCCTCAAATTCCCGATCGAGGTCACGATGAATCTGCACTTCGAAGAACTCACCGGCACCGACGGCGCACGCATCGGCATCGCCAGCCTGGATGCCGAAAAATCCCTGAACGCCCTGTCCCTGCCAATGATCAACGCCCTGCGCGACCGCCTGGAAGCCTGGGCCAAGGACCCGCAGATTGTCTGCGTGCTGTTGCGCGGCAATGGCGCCAAGGCCTTTTGCGCCGGCGGCGAAGTGCGCAGCCTGGTGGAAGCCTGTCGCGTCCATCCGGGCGAAGTACCGCCACTGGCTGCGCAGTTCTTTGCGGCGGAATATCGCCTGGACTTCAAACTTCATACCTACCCGAAACCACTGATCTGCTGGGGCCATGGCTATGTACTCGGCGGCGGCATGGGACTGTTGCAAGGGGCAGGCACCCGCATCGTTACACCGAGCAGCCGCCTGGCCATGCCGGAGATCAGCATCGGCCTGTACCCGGATGTTGGCGCCAGCTGGTTTCTGTCGCGCCTGCCCGGCAAGCTCGGGTTGTTCCTGGGCCTGACCGGAGCGCACATGAACGGCCGCGATGCCATCGACCTGGACCTGGCCGATCGTTTCTTGCTCGATGAGCAGCAGCCGCAATTGATCGAAGGCCTGTTGCAATTGAACTGGCAGGAACAGACACCCATGCAGCTCAACAGCCTGCTCAAGGCCTTGCAGCAGGAAGCCGTGGCACAGATGCCCGAAGCCCAGTGGCTACCGCGCCGACAGCAGATCGACGAACTGCTGGATGTCAGCGACGTGCGTTGCGCCTGGAAGGCCATCAGCGCCTTGCGTGACCATACCGACCTGTTGCTGAGCCGCGCAGCCAAGACCCTGAGCGAAGGCGCGCCGCTGACCGCTCATCTGGTGTGGGAGCAGATCATCCGTGCCCGCCACCTGTCGCTGGCCGAAGTCTTCCAGATGGAATACACCCTGAGCCTCAACTGCTGCCGGCATCCGGAGTTCAGCGAAGGTGTACGAGCCCGGTTGATCGACAAGGACCAGAAGCCGCACTGGCACTGGCCGGACATCAACAACGTGCCGGACGCGGTAGTAGAAGCGCACTTTCACAAGGCGTGGGAAGGTCGACATCCGCTGGCGGATTTGTCGGAATACTGAAGACAGGGCATAAAAATGTGGGAGCGAGCCTGCTCGCTCCCACAGGTTTTGTATTCAGTTTAATGATTAGCGGTGGTTACCCCGCCCATTGCGATAGCCGCGACCGTCGTGACCGCGATAGTCGTTGTTCCCGCTCCCGCGGCTACGGCCGTCCCAGCCATGGTTCTGATGCATGCGGTAGTCACCCCGAGACGGCTGATTGTAACGAGGGGCCGACTGGTAATGGCGCGAGGGTTGATACATCCGCGGCTGCGAGTAATAGCGCGACGGTTGATAGATCCGCGGCTGTGAGTAATAGCGCGGTGTCGGCTGGTAGTAGCGCGCTGGAGGCGCGTAGTACCGGGGCGGCGGTGTGTAATAACCGCCACCATTGGAGTAGTAGGAACTCCCCCCGGCGTAATAGGTTGGCGATGGAGAGGTATAGACCTCGGAACTGTAGTAACTGCCTCCTTCATCGTAATAAGGCACGCACCCACCAAGGGACAATCCAAACACAGCTAGCAGAAGAATTCGACAGAGCATGGCGGCCTCCTGGACCGCGGGTAAGCCACACCAGCGACGCTGGCAGGCGACAGTCAAATGTTCGCTGACTGTCGAAACATCAGACACCGAATTCGGAATCTGGTGCGTCCGCGAAACAAGTAGAAACATCTGGCCGATGAAAGGTTTTTCATCCATTCGCGCCCTGATCAACGATGGCCACCGCGATGTCCACCGCCATGATGCCCACCGCCGTGGCCACGGTAGTAACCATGCCCACCGTAGTAATAGGTGCGATAGCCACCGTAATAACGTGGACCGTAGTAACCGTAGTAATAGGGCGAGTAGTAGCCGGGGTAGTAATAAGGTCCCCCGTAGGGGTCGGCAGGACCGGCGTAGTAGTAGCAGCCAGACAATCCAAGACCAAGCACTGCACCTAACAATAATCGTCGCAACATGGCGGCCTCCGTAAAGACCTGTAACAGCAGTCGAAACACATCGACTGACACCTGTTTTGACTGGCAATCCCCTGCCAAGTGCGACGTTGCACCCTCCTTCTGATCAGCGGCGGACAGGTTCCAATGCGGTGCACCAACGCACCATCACAAGGCAGTGCGCCTTTCCAACCAACACCGTCGACCTTCCTGCCCCCCACGCTAGAGCGCTCGGGCCAACTTGGCACGCCTCTCGCTTTAGTAAAGCCGTGCAGGAGTCACTACAGGTTCGCGGCACCACAATTTGCAATGGCTGACTAGGGTTCCGGCTCGCAATCGCGAGTGACTGGTCCGAGAGTTGGCGACCTCCAGTTGAGGTTACACGGCGGGACAAAAGCCCGGGAGACAAGCCACCGTTAGCGGTGCCGCTGCCTTCCTGTCCGTCCTTGATCAACTGGAGAACCACCATGTCCCAGCTTCGTTTACCCGCCCTGCTCGCCGCGGCGTTCACCGCCTTCGTGAGCTTCTCGTCCCAGGCTGCACAGAAAGACCACTTCAGCGTGTGCTGGACGATCTACGCAGGCTGGATGCCTTGGGAATACGCCGGCAGCCAGGGCATCGTCGACAAATGGGCAAAGAAGTACGGCATCAAGATCGATGTGGTGCAGCTCAACGACTACGTCGAATCCATCAACCAGTACACCGCCGGGCAGTTCGACGGTTGCACCATGACCAACATGGACGCGCTGACCATTCCGGCCGCCGGCGGCGTCGACAGCACCGCGCTGATCGTCAGCGATTTCTCCAACGGCAACGACGGCATCGTGCTCAAGGGCGAAGGCAGGAAAGTCGCCGACCTCAAGGGTATGGACGTCAACCTGGTGGAGCTCTCTGTCTCCCACTACCTGCTGGCCCGGGCCCTGGATTCGGTGGACCTCACCGAAAAAGACCTGAAAGTGGTCAATACCTCCGACGCCGATATCTCGGCCGCCTTCAACACCGATCAGGTCAACGCCGTCACCACCTGGAACCCGATGCTCTCGGACATCAAGGCCAAGCCTGCGGTGACCGAAGTGTTCAACTCCAGCCAGATCCCCGGCGAGATCATGGACATGATGGTGGTCAACTCCCAGACCCTCAAAGACAACCCGGCCCTCGGCAAGGCACTGACCGGCGCCTGGTTCGAAGTGGTCGAGTTGATGAACGCGAAAAACGCCGCCAGCAAAGCGGCCCTGGAGCACATGGCCAAAGCCTCGGGCACTGACCTGGCGGGTTTCCAGGCGCAACTGGACACCACCAGATTGTTCGCCACCCCGAAAGAAGCCCTGGCGTTCAGTACCAGCAAGCAACTGCCGGAAACCATGCGCAAGGTCGCCGAATTTTCCTTCCAGCATGGCTTGCTGGGTGAAGGCGCCAAGGACACCAGCGCGGTCGGCATGGCCTTCGCCAACGGCGTGACCAGCGGCGACAAGGGCAACCTCAAGCTGCGCTTCGACCCGAGTTACGTACAGATGGCCGCCGACGCCAAGCTGTAATCAGGAGAACTGGTTATGCGCCTGATCAACCGTCACCCGGACCGCCCGAGTCGCCTGCTGCTGGTGATCCTGCCGTTCGCCCTGGTGCTGTTCGCCTACTTCACGGGCTCGGCCGAGCGACTGGCGGAAAACCCCAACGACAAGCTGCTGCCCAGCGCCGTGCAGATGACCGATGCGGTGAAACGCCTGGCCTTCGTGGCCGACAGCCGCACCGGCGAATACCTGCTCTGGCAGGACACGGCGTCCAGCTTGCAGCGTCTGGCCATCGGCCTGGGCATCAGCGCCCTGGCCGGGCTGTGCCTGGGCATCGCCGCCGGCACCCTGCCGTTGTTCGGTGCGCCGTTGTCTCCCTTGCTGACCGTGCTGTCGATGGTGCCACCGCTGGCAATCCTGCCGATCCTGTTCATCGTCTTCGGCCTGGGTGAGTTGTCGAAAGTGATGCTGATCGTGATCGGCATTACTCCGGCGCTGGCCCGTGACCTGGAACAGCGCGCCCGGGAAATTCCCGTGGAGTTGCTGATCAAGGCCCAGACCCTCGGCGCCTCTACCTGGACCCTGATGCTGCGAGTGGTGTTGCCGCAACTGCTGCCACGCCTGTTGATCTCGCTGCGACTGATGCTCGGCTCGGCGTGGCTGTTCCTGATTGCCGCCGAAGCCATTGCCTCCACTGACGGCCTCGGCTACCGGATTTTCCTGGTGCGCCGCTACCTGGCGATGGACGTGATTTTGCCCTACGTGGTGTGGATCACCCTGCTCGCCTGGTTGATGGATTGGGGGCTCAAGCAGCTGACCCGTCGCGCGTTCCCTTGGTATGAAGGAGCGGCAAAATGAGCTTCATCACGGTGAAAAACGTCTGGCAGCAATACGCCGATCAAGTGGTGCTCGAAGGCCTCAACCTGAACGTCAACGAAGGTGAGTTCTGCACCCTCGTGGGTGCCTCCGGTTGCGGCAAATCGACCTTCCTGCGCCTGTTGCTCGGCCAGGAACGCGCCAGTCGCGGCGAGATCCTGCTCGACGGCCAGCCCTTGGCCGCAGAGCCGGACGCCAGCCGTGGCGTGGTATTCCAGCGCTACTCGGTGTTTCCCCATCTGAGCGTGCTGGACAACGTCGCCCTCGGCCTCGAACTGCCGCGCTCGCCGTTGCTTGGTCGCCTGTTCGGCAGCGCGAAAAAACAGGCCCGTGAACAGGCTTCGGTGCTGCTGCACAAAGTCGGCCTGGGCCACTCGCTGGACAAGTACCCGGCGCAGCTCTCCGGCGGCATGCAACAACGACTGGCCATTGCCCAGGCGCTGATCATGAAGCCGCGGGTGTTGCTGCTCGACGAACCGTTCGGCGCCCTCGACCCGGGCATCCGCAAAGACATGCACGCCTTGCTCCTGGAGCTGTGGCGCGAGACCCGACTGACGGTGTTCATGGTCACCCATGACCTGTCCGAAGGCTTCAGCCTCGGCACCCGCCTGCTGGTGTTCGACAAGGTCCGCCTCGACCCCCATGCACCCGGCCGCTATGGCGCGCGCATCACCTATGACATCCCTTTGAACAGCGACCGCCGCGCCACCCGTGCCGCCGTCGACGCCCTGCCGGCGCCTTTGGCGGGCACGCTTCGTATCGCTTAGAGGAATTCTGAAAATGACAGATTCGACCCGACTGTTCCCCCCCTTCGCCGAGGAAATGCTCCCCGGCGGCGGCCATCGCTCCTTTGTGCTCAAACGCGGCCAATTGCTGCGCCTGACCGACCTGCGTGGCGGCGCCAACGTCAGCCTGACGTTGCTCAACGCCAATGAAAAAACCGAACGGCTGAACCTGCCCGACAGCCTCAAATGCCAACACACCGCCAAGCTCACCGCCGGCCACTGCCTGTACTCGGACATGGGCCGCGTGCTGGCCGCCATCACCGCCGACACCTGCGGCTGGAGCGACAGCCTCGGCGGCCTGCTCTGCGCAGAAGAAGTGGCGCAAAAGTACGGCGCGGGCCGCTATCAGGAACTGCGCAACGGCTTCTTCCGCAACGGTACCGACAACCTGTTGGTGGAACTGGGCAAGTGGGGGCTGGGCCTGTCCGACCTGCTGATGACCCTCAACCTGTTCAGCCGCGTGAACGTCGATGACGCCGGGCGCTTCCATTTCGTCGAGGGCAATTCCAAGGCTGGCGACTACATCGAGCTGTACGCGCCGATGGACACCCTGGTGGTGCTAACAGCCCTGCAGCACCCGATGGACCCGGCGCCGGAATATGCACCGAAACCGCTGAAGCTCAGCTGGATGAACGCCGACGCCAGCGTCGCCGAACACTGCCGCACCTCGCGCCCCGAAAACGAGCGCGGCTTCATCAACACCGACCGTTTGTTTGCCTGAGGATCGCTGCCATGTCACTCGCTATCGCTACCGTTCACAAGCAACCAGACACCGCGATCTACCGCGCCACCATCCCCGCCGGCGAGCCCTGGCTGATGGAGGTCAAGGCGGGCCAGACTTTGCGCATTCTCGACCTTGAGGGCAATCAGGCCGTCGACACCTTGTTCTACAGCGTCGCCAATCCCAGGGAGCGCTACGACGTGCAGCGCACCCTGCGTCGGCAGAACAGCGTGTACCTGAGCACTGGCAGCGTGCTCTATTCCAACCTCGGCAAGCCGATGCTGACCATCGTCGCCGACACCTGCGGGCGTCACGACACCCTGGGCGGCGCCTGCGCGCAAGAGAGCAACACCGTGCGCTACGCCCTGGAAAAACGCTACATGCACAGCTGCCGCGACAACTACCTGCGCGCCTGTGCTCATGATGGCCGCCTGGGCAAGGGCGACATCGGGCCGAACATCAACTTCTTCATGAACGTACCGGTCACCGCAGACGGCGGCCTGACCTTCGAGGACGGCATCTCGGCACCGGGCAAGTACGTCGACCTGCGGGCAGAAATGGACGTGATCGTGCTGATCTCCAACTGCCCGCAACTGAACAACCCCTGCAACGCCTACAACCCCACCCCTGCGGAGCTGCTGGTATGGAACTGAAACTCCCGAGACTGCGCCGTTGGTTGTTTGCCCTGTGCCAGGCCCGTTCCGGTCAGTGCCTAAAACCGCAAGAACACTGATAACCCTGTGGGAGCGAGCTTGCTCGCGATAGCGGTGTGTCAGTCACCATCAATGTTGAAAGTGCTGACGTCATCGCGAGCAAGCTCGCTCCCACAGGGGTTCGGCGGTGTTGCGAAGTGAACTGTTTTTTCACCGGGGACGGCCCTGGTGCATCAAGAAAAACTGCGGGACGGCCCGCATCCCAGTCGAGGCTGATGCGCTATCGCCTCCGGGGGTTATGCCATGTTCGAAAAAGTCCTGATTGCCAACCGTGGCGCCATTGCCTGCCGCATCCTGCGAACCTTGCGCGAGCTGCAAGTGCAGGGCGTTGCCGTGTACTCCGAAGCCGATGCCGCCAGCCTGCACATCCTGCAAGCCGATGAAGCCCACAGCCTCGGTGAAGGCGCGGCCGTCGGCACTTATCTGGCGCTCGACAAGATCCTCGCCATCGCCAAGTCCACCGGCGCTACCGCGATCCATCCCGGCTACGGCTTTCTTTCGGAAAACGCCGCGTTCGCCGAAGCCTGCAAGGCCGTCAACATCGCCTTCATCGGCCCGACACCCGAACAACTGCGGGTGTTCGGCCTCAAGCACACCGCACGTGCCCTGGCCAGACAACACGGCGTGCCGATGCTCGAAGGCACCGAACTGCTCGATAGCATCGATACCGCGCTGCTGGCCGGTGAGCAGGTCGGCTACCCGGTGATGCTCAAGAGTACCGCTGGCGGTGGCGGCATCGGCATGCGCGTATGCCGCAGTGCGGCGGAGTTGAGCGAATCCTTCGAAGCGGTCAAACGCCTGGGTCAGAACAATTTCAGCGACGCCGGGGTGTTCATCGAGAAGTACATCCAGCGCGCCCGGCACCTGGAAGTGCAGGTATTCGGCGACGGTCAAGGTGAAGTGATCGCCCTCGGCGTGCGTGATTGCTCGGTGCAACGACGCAACCAGAAAGTCCTCGAAGAAACCCCCGCACCAAACCTGCCCGACGGCATGGCCGATGAGTTGTGCGCGGCTGCGATCAAACTGGCCAAGGCGGTGAATTACCGCAGCGCCGGCACCGTGGAGTTTGTGTTCGACAGCGAGGCCCAGCGCTTTTACTTCCTGGAAGTGAACACCCGTTTGCAGGTGGAACACGGTGTCACCGAACAGGTGTGGGGGGTCGACCTGGTGCGCTGGATGGTGCAACTGGCGGCCGGTGATCTGCCGCCCCTGAGCGAACTGATGCAAGGTTTGAAGCCGGTGGGCCATGCGATCCAGGCGCGGTTGTATGCCGAAGATCCGGGCCGCGATTTTCAACCGAGCCCCGGCTTGCTCACCGCCGTGGATTTCCCCGCGGCCAATGGCATTGAACTGCGCGTCGACACCTGGGTCGAGGCTGGCTGCGAGATCCCGCCCTACTTCGACCCGATGATCGCCAAGGTCATCAGTTGGGCGCCGACTCGCGAAGAGGCCCGCACCGATTTGCATCAAGCCCTCGGCGACAGTCAGCTGTATGGCGTGGAAACCAACCGCGATTACCTGCGGCAGATTCTGCTCGATGCGCCTTTCGCCAGCGGCCAGCCGTGGACCCGTTGCCTGGAAGGGCTGATCTATCAGGCCAACACGTTCGAGGTACTCAGCGCCGGCACCCAGACCAGCGTTCAGGACTATCCCGGCCGTCTCGGTTACTGGGCGGTCGGCGTGCCGCCATCGGGGCCGATGGACAGTCGGGCGCTGCGTCTGGGTAACGGTTTGCTGGGCAATGACGAAGGCGCGGCGGCGCTGGAAATCACCATGAGCGGGCCGTTGCTGCGCTTCAATTGCGAGGCGGTGGTGGCGGTGACCGGGGCGGTGATTCCGTTGGCTTTGAACGGCGAAAGCGTACCGATGAACTCGGCACTGCTGATTCCAGCGGGCGCGACGTTGAGCCTTGGCACCATCGCAGGCGCAGGTGCGCGCAGCTATCTGTGCCTGCGTGGCGGCCTGCAGGTACCGGACTATCTGGGCAGCAAAAGCACCTTCACCCTCGGCCAGTTTGGCGGCCACGGTGGTCGCGCGTTGCGAGCCGGCGATGTGTTGCACCTGCCGGCCCTCAATGACCGCAGTGCCGGCCGGCAACTGGCTGAAGAACAGGTCACCGAGTTGCCGGCAGTTCGGCAGATTCGCGTGATCTACGGCCCCCACGGCGCGCCGGAATACTTCACTGAAAACTACATCGGCACCTTCTTCGCCACGCAGTGGGAAGTGCATTTCAACTCCAGCCGCACCGGCGTTCGCCTGATCGGACCGAAGCCTGAGTGGGTGCGTGCCGACGGTGGTGAGGCCGGTTTGCATCCGTCGAACATCCACGACAACCCGTATGCGATCGGTGCGGTGGATTTTACCGGGGACATGCCGGTGATCCTCGGCCCGGATGGCCCGAGCCTTGGCGGGTTCGTGTGCCCGGTGACGGTGATCGAGGCGGATCTCTGGCAGTTGGGGCAGCTCAAGGCTGGGGACAAGGTGCAGTTCTCCCCCGTCGACATCAAGACCGCCCGCCCCCTGGCCTTGAAATGGGATC
This sequence comes from Pseudomonas monachiensis, assembly GCF_047345015.1. NCBI lineage: Bacteria > Pseudomonadati > Pseudomonadota > Gammaproteobacteria > Pseudomonadales > Pseudomonadaceae > Pseudomonas > Pseudomonas monachiensis. The sequence continues at coordinate 1,379,721 of NZ_CP178857.1, read as the reverse complement.
AATGTGGGAGCGGGCTTGCTCGCGAAGAGGGCGTGTCAGTCAACATTGATGTGTCTGAAGCACCGCTTTCGCGAGCAAGTCGGATCGCCGCACCGCCGCTCCCACAGGGTTTGGTGTCGCCTGTTGTATTGGACATCGGGCAGGACGACACGCGGTTGGTGGCGCGCCTTTCCGGCGACACCCACCTGCTGCTGGAAATCGGCGTCCCGGAACTCGACCTGGTCCTGCGCTTCCGCGCCCACGCCCTGATGCAGGCGCTGGAAAGCAAAGACCTGCATGGCGTGATCGACCTCACCCCCGGCATCCGCTCGCTGCAAATCCACTATCAGCCCGAGCAACTGCCGCTGTCCGACCTGCTCGGCATCGTCGCCGGCGAATGGGACGCCGTGTGCGCCGCCAAGGACCTGCAAGTGCCCTCGCGCATCGTGCATCTGCCGCTTTCCTGGGACGACCCGGCGTGCCAGTTGGCCATCGAGAAATACATGACCACCGTGCGCAAGGACGCGCCGTGGTGCCCGAGCAACCTGGAGTTCATCCGCCGCATCAACGACCTGCCGAACCTCGATGAAGTGCAGCGCACGGTGTTCGACGCCAGTTACCTGGTGATGGGCCTGGGCGACGTCTACCTCGGCGCACCGGTCGCCACTCCGCTCGACCCGCGCCACCGCCTGGTGACCACCAAGTACAACCCGGCGCGCACCTGGACCGCGGAAAACTCAGTAGGCATCGGTGGCGCCTACATGTGCGTCTACGGCATGGAAGGCCCCGGCGGCTATCAGTTTGTCGGGCGCACGTTGCAGATGTGGAACCGCTATCGCGAAGTCGCCGCGTTCGAAGGCAAACCCTGGTTGCTGCGGTTTTTCGACCAGATCCGTTTCTACCCGGTCAGCGCCGATGAACTGCTGCGCATCCGCCGGGATTTCCCCCTCGGGCGCTTCGACCTGAACATCGAGCACAGTCAGTTGAACCTGGCGCAATACCAGGCGTTCCTGGCCCGGGAAGCCGAGACCATCGACGCGTTTCGCGATCAGCAAAAAGGCGCATTCAATGCCGAGCGCGAACGCTGGATCGCCAGTGGCCAGGCGCATTTCGACAGTGAAGAGCTGGCCCCGGAGGCCACCGAAGATGTACCGCTGGAAAACGGCCAGCAGAGCGTCGACAGCCACATCGCCGGCAACCTCTGGCAGGTCCAGGTAGAAACCGGTAGCCGTGTCGCGGCCGGCGATGTGCTGGTGATCCTGGAGTCGATGAAGATGGAAATCCCCCTGCTCGCGCCATTGGCCGGCGTCGTGCGCGAGATTCGCGTGCAACCGGGTTCGGCGGTGCGCGCCGGGCAGCGCGTCGTGGTGCTGGAACTTGACTGAACCCATTTTGAAAAGGACGCATGTCATGAACATCAATCTGCAACTCGACGCCCTGCGCAGCGCTTATCGCGAAGGCCGCACCACGCCACGGCAATTACTGCTGCAACTGCGGGACAAAGCCGCCGCGCTGAACCCGGACTATCACCTGTTCATCCACTTGCTCAGTGTCGATGAACTGGAGCCTTATCTCGCCACCCTCGACGGTCGCGACCTCGACAGCCTGCCGCTGTATGGCGTGCCGTTCGCGATCAAGGACAACATCGACCTGGCGGGCATTCCGACCACGGCGGCGTGCCCGGCATTCGCCTACGTGCCGGAGCGTTCGGCGACCATCGTCGAACAACTGCTGGCCCTTGGTGCGATTCCGCTGGGCAAGACCAACCTCGACCAGTTCGCCACGGGGCTCAACGGCAGCCGCTCACCGTACGGCGCGTGCCCCAACAGCGTATTGCCGGAGTATCCGTCGGGCGGCTCCAGCGCCGGATCGTCACTGGCGGTGGCGCTCGGGGTCGCGAGCTTTGCGCTGGGCACCGACACCGCCGGCTCCGGGCGTGTGCCGGCGGCGTTGAACAACCTGGTCGGCCTGAAGGCCACCAAGGGCCTGATCTCGACAGCCGGCGTGGTTCCGGCCTGTCGCACGCTCGATTGCGTCACCACCTTCACCGCCACGGCGCGGGAAGCCAGTCAGTTACTGGCGCTCACCGCACGCCTCGACCCACGGGACGAATACAGCCGCAGCAACCCGCTGTGGAACGACGGCTCGGCATTCGGTACCCCACGCCCCTTCCGTTTCGGCGTACCCCGTGCACAGGACCTGCAATTCTTCGGTTGCCCTGAAGGCCCGCTGTTGTTCGGTGATGCCATCGACCGCCTCAAGGCCCTCGGCGGCGAAGCGGTGGAACTGGACCTGTCGCCATTTCTGGAGGCCGCGCGCTTGCTCTATGAAGGCCCGTGGGTGGCCGAGCGCTACAGCGTGGCCGGGGAGTTGATGGCGCAAAACCCGGAGGCCGTGTTGCCGGTGATTCGCGCCGTGTTGGCCAAGGCACCCGCCGTCGATGGTGTGCAAACTTTCCGCGCCCAATACCGGCTGCAAGCGCTCAAAGCCCTGTGCGACACAGCGCTGGAAGGCCTGGATTGCGTCGTCACGCCGACCATCGGCCGCCCGGTGACGCTGGCGGAGCTCGAGGCCGAACCGGTGCTGCGCAATTCGGAACTGGGCTACTACACCAACTTCATGAACCTGCTCGACTACGCCGCCGTCGCCGTGCCCAGCGCGTTCATGGACAACGGCCTGCCGTGGGGCGTGACGCTGTTTGGCCGCGCCTTCACCGATCAGTATCTATTGAGCGTGGCGGATGCCCTGCAGCGCCAGCAAGGCCTGGCCGCGCCTGCACCGGCGACGGTTGCCCGCCATGATCGGGCGCGCCTGGTGGTCTGTGGTGCGCACCTGGACGGGTTGGCGTTGAACTGGCAGCTCAAGCAGCGCGGTGCCCGCCTGGTGGAAACGACATTCAGCTCACCGGATTATCAACTCCATGCCCTGGCCGGTGGCCCGCCGTTTCGTCCGGGCATGGTCCGCGTGAAGGATGGCGGCGTGGCGATTGCGGTGGAAGTCTGGGAGTTGCCGAGCAGCGAGTTGGGTTCGTTCCTGACCGGAATTCCGGCGCCACTGGGGTTGGGCAAGGTGCAACTGGCGGACGGTCACTGGGAGAGCGGGTTTATCTGCGAGGCCTATGGGTTGGAGGGCGCGGTGAACATCAGCCATCTGGGCGGGTGGCGGATGTATCTGAAATCACTGGCTTAAACACACTCAACCCTGTGGGAGCGAGCTTGCTCGCGATAGCGTCAGCACATTCACGATTGATGTGACTGACACACCGCCATCGCGAGCAAGCTCGCTCCCACAAGGAGCACCTGCAACCTCCGTGGAACATTGGAACGACCATTCGCGGCGCACATGAAGCAGTTATTTCCCCGCAGTGCCATTAGAATGCAACCATCGGATGACTGCCAATGGAACTACCATGTCGCTTCGCTCGCCGCTGTACTCTCAACGTTCGTTGGTGCTCACGCTGGTCGCGTTGCTGGGCGCTGGTTTCCTCGCCACCTCCTTCCTCAGTTACTACGCCTCCCGGGCCTCGATCCGCGACAACATCGTCAACACCGAACTGCCGCTGACGTCGGACACGGTCTACTCGGAAATCCAGAAAGACCTCGTCAGGCCGATCCTGATTTCCTCGATGATGGCCCGCGACACCTTCATGCGCGACTGGGTGGTCAACGGCGAAAAGGACTCCGACCAGATGACCCGTTACCTCAACGAGGTCATGACCCACTACGGCGCCTACACCGCATTCTTCGTCTCCAACACCAGCCTGACCTACTACCACGCCAAGGGTGTGCTCAAGCAGGTCAAGGCCACCGAGCCCCGCGACGCCTGGTACTTCCGTGTGCGGGACATGAAGGATCCGTACGAGATCAACGTCGACCCGGACCTCGCCAACAAGGACAACCTGACCTTCTTCATCAACTACAAGGTCTACGACTACAACAGCCGATTCATCGGCGCGGCCGGGGTGGGCCTGACCGTTGACGCCGTGATCAAGCTGATCGACAAGTACCAGCAGCGTTATCAACGCAGTGTGTATTTCGTCGACAACTTCGGGCGCCTGGTGCTCACCGGTGCCGAAGGGGGTCCGCAGGGTGCGCATATCGGGCAGAAGCTCGACGAACTCGACAGCATGAAAGACCTGGTCAGCCGGCTGCCCAAACCCCACAGCGGCAGCTATGAATACTCCGTGCAGGGCCAGGGACACTTCCTCAATGTGCGGTTTATCCCGGAGCTGAACTGGTACCTGTTCGTCGACAAACGCGAAGACAGCGCCCTCGGTGACATCCGCCAGTCGCTGTACCTCAACCTGCTGATTTGCCTGCTGGTGACCTTGATCGTGCTGGCCCTGCTCAACCAGGTGATCAAACGCTATCAGGACAAGATCCAGGCCCAGGCCATCCTCGACAGCCTGACCGAACTGCCCAACCGTCGCGGCTTCGACCTGCTGGCCGCGCAGGCCATGCAAGAAGCCCGGCGCGAGCCCAGGCCGCTGACCGCTTTGCTGCTGGACCTCGACCGGTTCAAGGTGTTGAACGACACCTATGGCCACCTGGCCGGCGATCAGGTATTGATTGGCTTTGCCCGGGATCTGAAGAGCTGCCTGCGGCACTCCGACATCGTCTGCCGCTGGGGCGGTGAAGAGTTCATCGTGCTGCTCAAGGACACCGACGGCAGGACTGGCCTGATGATTGCCGAGAAAATTCGTCAGCACGTGGAACAACAGCGCTATGCCTACAACGGCCAGGCCTTGCATGTGACCGTCAGCATTGGCCTCACCACCCTGCAGCCCGATGACACCTTGCACAGCCTGCTGTCACGGGCGGATCATGCGATGTATCGGGCCAAGCAAAGTGGCCGTAACCGAACCTGTGTGGAAATGTCTCACTCCAGCTATGAACCAGCCTGACCTCTGCCCCGCCTGCGGCGCCCCCAACGACTGCACCCTGGCCGATCCGCGAACCGCTGACCGCGCCTGCTGGTGCTACGGCGTCAGCATCGACCCGGCCGTGCTCCAGGCGCTGCCGGCGCAACTGCGCGACGCCTCGTGCCTGTGCCCGCGTTGCGCCGAGGTCGAGGCGCAGTTGCAAGCAGCGCCCGAATCGATCTAGTAAGATGCGCGCCCCTTTATTCACCAATCCTTAAGTCATGCGTGTCGACCGCTTCCTCAGCAACCTGCCGTGCTTCAACCGTAAGCAAGTACGCCTGTTGCTGGTGGAAAAACGCGTCCGGGTTGACGGAAACGTCGTCAGCGACCCGCACAGCGAAGTCCGCGAATTCAGCCGCGTCGAAGTCGACAAAGAGGTGCTGCAAGTCGGCAAACCCCTGCGCCACTTCATGTTGCACAAGCCCGCCGGCTGCGTCAGCGCCACCCGGGATCCGCAACACCCGACCGTGCTCGATTTGATTCATGAACCGGACAAGGACGAACTGCACATCGCCGGACGCCTGGATTTCAATACCACCGGCCTGATGCTGATCACCAACGACGGCAGCTGGTCGCGGCGCCTGACCCAACCGCAGACCAAGCTACCCAAGGTCTATTACGTCGAAACCGAGCAGGACATCGGCCCCGAATACGCGATCACGTTCAGCCAGGGGCTGTACTTCGCCTTCGAAGACCTCACCACGCAACCGGCCGGGCTAGAGCTGCTCGGGCCAAAATGCGCGCGCCTGAGCATCGTCGAAGGCCGTTATCACCAGGTCAAGCGCATGTTCGGCCACTTCAACAACAAGGTGATGCGCCTGCACCGCGAACGCATGGGGCCGCTGCTGCTCGACGACACGTTGAAACCGGGCGAATACCGCCCGCTGAGCGCTGAAGAGATCGGATCGATCTAAGCCAGCGACCGCTCAGCAGAAGTTGTCGAACAATTTACCAAAGGCACTTGCGCATTGATGTGACCCCTGCTTGAATCAGGACGTCGGCCGAAATGTGACCGACGAGTCACCCCATACTTCTAAGAAACTTTTTGCCGGTAGGAACCCAAGGGTTCCGGCCTCATCCGGCAGACTGCCCGCCAATAACAATACCCGTCGACCGGACTGCAATGGATCGACATGGGCCTCTCAAATTCCAGGCGTATGCCTACCTGTCACAAAGCTCGTGCAATCTCATTTGCGCGCATACCCGCTTGCCAGGAGTCTTATGACATGAGGCCAGAAATCGCTGTGCTGGATATACAGGGTCAGTACCGGGTTTACACGGAGTTCTATCGCGCAGACGCCGCAGAGAAGACCATTATCTTGGTCAACGGCTCGATGGCCACGACTGCGTCGTTTGCACAAACCGTGAAAAACCTCCATCCGCAGTTCAACGTCGTCTGCTACGACCAGCCCTACGCGGGCCGGTCAAAAGCCCACAACCTGCATGAAAAAATGCTCACCAAGGAAATCGAAGGGCAGATCCTTATTGAGCTGATCGACCACTTCGCCGCCGAACACGTGCTGTCGTTTTCCTGGGGCGGTGCCGCGACCATGGTCGCGCTTTCCCAACAGCCGCGACGCATTGAAAAAGCGGTGATCAGCTCGTTCTCCCCGGAAATCAACTCGCATATGCTCGATTACCTCGAGCGCGGCGTGGATTACCTCGGCAACCGGGACGGGGACCGGGTCGGCAACCTGGTGAACAGCACCATCGGCAAACACCTGCCAACGTTGTTCAAACGCTTCAATTATCGGCACGTCAGTTCCCTGGCCGAGCATGAATACGGGCAGATGCACTTCCACATCAACGACCTGCTGCAAAGTGATCGCCAGTGCTTTTTCAAAGCTGCGGAGAAAATCAACGTACCGGTGTTATTCATGAACGGCGAATGGGACGAATACACCGCCGCCGATGGCGCCCGATTGTTCGCCAATCACGTGCAACACGCCACCTTCACTACCTTGCAGGCCACCGGGCACTTTCTCGACATGGAACACAAAGCCGCTTGCCGGGACAGCCGCAATGCACTGATGGGCTTCCTGAAGCCGGCACCGCATGAAAGCCGACCGCGTTACCACTACGTCCAGGACCACCATGCATTGTCCATCTGAAACAGCGTCATCGCGAGCAAGCCCCGCCCTGCTGCGTTAAACGTATTCTGCAGGCGCGAGGTTTGCCCGCGATCGACCGTCATGGGGTCCGGGCTTTTTGTCATATCGCGTTAAACCCGCTCCACGTAAAGAAAAACTTCAAATTCGCGGCCGTATCTGGTACAAAGTCACCGCTCTGAGCGGGTGTCGTATAATGGCATTACTCCAGCTTCCCAAGCTGATAACGAGGGTTCGATTCCCTTCACCCGCTCCAATCGAATTTTGATCTCACGTCAGGGTGTTTTTGACGGGGGATGTAGAGACAGAAAAAACCGGCCCAAGTGGCCGGTTTTTTTGTGGGCGTAATTTGATGGCGTCGGATTTGTGGATAGCTTGGTCGGTCACTTTCCGGTTATCGGAGAGTACATTCTTTCTTTCGCGGCTGTGGCGACTACTCTGAAAGCTATTAGCGTTTTTCTCCAAAAATACGAATTCAGTATCAAATTTCATCCAGCATTAGTATTTTTCCACCTACGAAATTATCGTTTCGCCACAATATTGAAGTTCTGTTAGCGTTTTTCCTGTCCCCGTAAAGGATTTCGTCAATGCAAGTCGGTTTCCAGACCCTCGCGAACCGTTACAACATCGCATTGGCGCAGCCTCTGCGCGTACAGTCGATGATTGGCACCGTACGTGTCAGCCGTGAAAGCGCCGGGAACGTGGAGAACAGGTATCCGCCACGCTACCGCCCTGCAGACGATTTCGCAGGGCATTTCGAGTTCGGTCTCAAATACGAAGAGATTCATCTCGAGTTCTTTTCTCGCCTGTTTGCGGCCATAGGCCCGCAGCCTGTTGAAGACTGGTGTCGACGGGAGCCTTTTGGCCAGTATGCGCGTCGCACAGGATTCCTCTACGAATGGCTGACAGGGGAACGTCTGGAGGTGCCTGATGTGACCAATGGCGCCTATGTTGATGTACTTTCACCACAAAATTACCTGACTCGTCGTGAGTCGTTGCGAACGCGGCGCTGGCGAATCAATAACAATCTGCCGGGGACACCCCAGTTCTGCCCCTTGGTTCGTCGTACCGAGCCAGTGCGGGAGGCCTTGCAATTCAATCTGCGTGCGGCATTGGATGAGTTGGATCAAGCCTTTGGTTCCGACATCCTGATGCGAACGGCCAGTTGGCTGACGTTCAAGGAATCGCGCGCGAGTTTTCTCATCGAAAAGGAAGCCGACCAGGCCGATCGCATCCAGCGGTTTGCGCATGTCATTGCCCAGCACTGCGGCCATATAGATGCCCCATTGAGCAACGGCACCCTTCGATCACTGCAAGCCGGCATTCTGGGCCACGATGCCATCGGACTAGGCTTGCGACGCTCCCCTGTCTTCGTGGGACAAGCCACAATGCGCGAAGACATCGTGCATTACATTGCCCCGCACTTTGAAGAACTTACCCCGCTACTGGAAGGCCTCAACGAATTCGAGGTCGCAACGCGTGGTGCCGAGTCAGTGGCGCGTGCCGCGGTGCTTGCATTCGGCTTCGTGTACATCCATCCCATGCGTGACGGTAACGGCCGGATTCATCGCTTCCTGATCAACGACACCTTGATACGAGACGAGGCAGTGCCCGATGGAGTGATCCTGCCCGTGTCAGCCACGATCACCAGCTCGATCGACTTCAGGGCCGGCTACGATCGTACGCTTGAAGTATTCTCACGACCGTTCATGCGCCGTTACGCGGCAGCCTATCGGTTTGGCGAACTGGAGACCTACGAGGACGGAACGCTTAGCAATTTCAACTTCGATGAATACGTAGACGCAAGCTTTGCCTGGCGGTACCCAGACCTGACCGAGCACGTTCTCTACACCGCACGCGTTGTCGAACATACGATTCGTACGGAGATGGCAGATGAGGCCAGAGTACTGGTGATCTTTCAGCGAGCGCAGGAACAACTCAAAGAAGTGCTCGAGATGCCGGATCAGGATGCCAATCGCATCATCCGCTCGATCAAGGAAAACGGTTGGAAGGTCTCCGGCAAGCTGAAAAAAGGGTACCCAATACTTGAAGATGAGCGCATGGCGCAACGTGTTGTGGATGCAGTGCGTTCGGCGTTTGAGGATCAATTGATGGGGGCCGGTGAAGAGTGATCTCCGGTAGAACTGGATAGCTTACATCTGCAACTCAGGAGAAAGCCGGTCCGGGTGACCGGTTTTTTTTGTGCGCGAGATTTGGTGATGCGCCTGTCAACGCTAGTGTTAAGCGCCCACTTTTAAAGGCCCAACGGAGATCAACGCCAGAAAAAGCAACGTCCTACACGACACTGGGAATTGTCCGTACACTTGCGCATTGCTGTGCCTTTGCCATGAGACCTATAGTCCGATCGCGCCCAAATGGCGTATCGGGTTTGGCGACTCGATGGCAAAGCATAGAAACCTCCGAGCTATCTCGGAGCGTTTCTGAACGCACTTGGCTACCTGTTTATGGTGGCTGTGCGTGGGAGACCTATGGGTCTGCCGGTTTGCCTTGTCCCGGTTCGCCAACCTGCGTACAGCTGCCACCCATTGTTTGGCGACACTGAGTGGTAGTTCACCTCAATTCAAGGAATCACTCATGAAAGAGTTCATGGCTTTAACCAGCAATGCCGACGACCTTCCCTCCCTGTATGTCAATACCACCCAACCCCTGCACTCCCTGCTCAGCACCGCCAGCTACAGAATTCGCGCCGTGACGCAGCTTCTTGAAAACCTCGCGATGCGCGGCGACCTGACCTCTGACTCGGTTGTACTCAGTGACTTTGCGTTGCTGTGCTGTGTGCCCTTGCGTGACGGTTGCGATGTACTGGATGTGATCGCTCGCCGAATGGACGCAGAACCGTCCTGACGTCACATCGGCCAAACGCGGTCAGTTAAGAGATAGCGTGGTCGATAGTGGCGAGGGAGCAAGCTCCCTCACCACAGGTTGCAATTACTCGTCGCCTCCCAGACGCTCATATCTTTTGCGTATAGATCACCGCAAGCGAGTAAAGAAGCCGTAGAGCTGCGTTGAGCCCGGCAACAGTTCCCTTATTCTCCCGGCTCATCCTTCGCCTCGAGATCAACATGCACAATTCAGAGTTGGGAATCATGATCATTTCATTGATCGGGTTGTTCGGCTTTGCCTCGTTTGCCTTTGAGTACTTGAGTGCCCGACGCTCAAAAAAGAACAAGCCGCAGTGATTTTTCCAAGCGGTAAAAAGGGACAGTTGACGCTCATCAACTGTCCCTGTTTTGCATCAGCGGGTCGCGACGATAAACAGTCGCGGAAACGGCAACAGCACCGAACCATCGGCCAGGGCCGGATACGCCCGCTCGATAGCAACCTGATATTGCTTCAGATACTGCGCCCGTTCCGCCTCGTCCAGCGGATCGAGAAACGGCCGCAAGCCACTGCCCTTGAACCACTCCACCACGCCAGACGCGCCGCCTGCGAGCGGATGATGGTAAGTGGTGCGCCAGACATCGACGCGGGTGCAACAGGCTTTCAATATCGAATAATAGCCACTGGCATCGGCCATTTCGGTCCTCTGCCCGGCGGCGCCTGCCAGTTTGCCGACCCATGGGCCATCAGCGGCGACTTCGCGCATCAAGCGGTGCGAGTGTTCATTCAGGTTGTCAGGCATCTGGACGGCCAGGCTGCCACCCGGCGCCAGTTTGCTCACCAGCGACGGTAGCAAAGTCGCGTGATCCGGCACCCACTGCAACACCGCGTTGGCGAAAATCACATCGAAGGGACCACTGTCATTCCAGGTGTCGATGTCGGCGATGTCGAACTGCACTTGCGGCAAGCGCTTGCGAGCGGCTTCGATCATGTCGCTGGAACTGTCCAGCCCACGCACCTTGGCATCGGCAAAGCGCTCCACCAGCAACTCGGTGGAGTTGCCGGGCCCGCAACCGATATCGATGGCCGAGCGCACGTCTCCGGCGGGGACGGCCGCCAGCAGGTCACGGGCGGGACGGGTGCGTTCATCTTCAAAAGCGACGTACTGTTTGGCGGACCAACTCATTGCGTTCTCCTGTCGGTGCGTTGTCCTCGGGACGCTACGATACCGCGGTGAGCGCCACCAAATGTTTCAGAAAATCACCTTTTCGGTCATTTCGAATTTTCATCCCGCCGCCACTGTCTGAAAAATCAGGCGCCCCCCTCAAAAGGAACTCGGTCATGAAATTCGCAAAAATCGCGCAGAAACTCGCCCTCTGGGCCGGTAGCCCCAAGACGTTCATGAGCGCGTTGCTCCTGATTTTCCTGTGGGGGCTGAGCGGGCCAATTTTTCATTTCAACGATACGTGGCAGCTGATCATCAATACCTCGACCACCATCATCACGTTCCTGATGGTGTTCCTGATCCAGAACACGCAGAACCGCGACACCGACATCCTGCACTTGAAAGTCGACGAGTTGTTGCGGGTGAACAAGGAGGCGCAAAAGGCCATGCTCGGGCTTGAGGCGTTGGACCTCAAGCAACTGGAGGCGCTGCGCAGGCATTACCGCGCCATGGGCGAGAACCAGGTGTTCGACCTCGATGGCCTGAACCCAACGCATAATCCCAAGCCACATCTGGATCAGTGCTGAACAGAAAAACGGCGCGTGACTCAAGCCCCGCGCCGTTCATGTTCAAATCTTGCGCTCAACTTTTGGCTTGCAGCGCCTTGGCCATTTGCAGATGATTTTGCAATTTAGGCAGGGTTTCTTCGGCGAATGCCTTGATTTGCGGCACGTCGGTGGTCTGCGCCTCCTGCTGCAACTGATCGATGGCTTCCTGGGTGGTCTTCACCTGACTGGCGGTATAGGCCTCGTCGTAGGTCGCCCCGTCCATGACCTGTGGCATCAGGGCTTTGGCCTTTTCGACAATCTCTTCCCGGGGGGCGACCGGTATATCCAGTTGTTTGGCGATTTTCGCCAGGTGCTGGTTCGCGGTGGTACGGTCGTTGATGACGATAATGGTGTAGTCCTTGACCTCTTTGGACTCGGCCTTCTGGTGCGCCAGGCGACTTGCTTCAATATCGGCGATACCTTTTGCCGAGGCCTCGTCGATGAATTCGGCAGTCGACTGGGCAAAGACGCCGCTGGCAAACAGGCCCAGTAACGTGGCAAGACTGGTACTACATAATCGGGTGGCCATCCGGTTCATGGTCGCGCCCTCCTCTTCAAATTCAAGCGGGAGCTTTCGCCCCCGCCTCTCAATCAAAACCACCTGAACCCCTTAGCGGGATTTCTGACCGCCCTTGCGACCCATGTCGGGTTTCGTCGGGTCTTTATCGACGGTCGTGGTAGTGGTTTTCCCTCCCTTGCGACCGGCTTCAGAGGCCTTCGTTCGATCGTTGGCGAAGTTCCCCGAGTTCGAGTTTCTTGAATTAGGCATGATTCTCTTCCTCTTGGTAGTAGTCGCGGCGAGCTTGCGCCCGCATAGAATCTGAATTTGCGCGCTCCAAAAGGTTTAGAAAATTACGTGGATGCCACGACGAACGGTGCCCGGGTTTTCAGACGAGTCGCAGGTGATGCTCGCGTTTGGCGCAGTACATCGCCTCGTCGGCATGCCGGAACAATTGCTTCTCTTCGGTGCCGTGATCGGGGTATCGGGCGACGCCGATACTTGGCTGGATGTTCAGGCTATGCCCGTCCAGTCGCAGGGGCTGGGCCAGGACCTGACGGACTTTTTCAACCACGATATCGGTATCGTCCGCCGCGTGAATGCTGTGCAACAACACCACGAATTCATCACCGCCGATGCGGGCCACGGTGTCGGTTTCCCGCACGCAGCCCTTGAGCCGGTTGGCCACCGCTTGCAGCAACATGTCGCCGACCGCGTGGCCATGGGTGTCGTTGACTTGCTTGAAGCGGTCGAGGTCGACGTACAACAGCGCCATGCGCCCGCCGTCCTCCCGGGCCGCTTGCATTGATACCTTGAGCCGGTCGCGCAGCAGCTCGCGGTTGGGTAACTGGGTCAATTGGTCGTACTGGGCCATGTGTTGCAGGCGGGCGTGCAATTGCTTGCGCTCGATGGCGGTCGCGACCTGGGCACAAACGTATTGCAGCAGTTCCTTGTCTTGCTCGGTGTAGCGCTCGCCGCCCGGAATGCTTTTGACGATCAACGCGCCGATGGTGCCGTTTTGCGAATTCAGCGGCACACCCAACCAACAGGGTGCGTTCTGTTCGTCCTGCAGCATTTCGAAGCCGGCGGGAGGTGGGTACTGATCCGGGGTCAACAGGATCGGCAACCCCGTGCGGATTACCTCGGCACACAGACGCCCGGTCATGGTTCCGGGCTGTTCGGGCTGAGGCTCGTGGTCATCGACGTGATAAGGGAAATTCAGCTGCGCGCAGTGCTCGTCGTACAGCGCCACGGAAAAATTCAGTGCAGGCAACCATTCGCCGATGATCAGGTGGATGCGTTTGAACAACGCCAGCAGATCCTCTGCCGCATGGGCAGCCTCGGAAATCGCATACAACGCTGCCTGCCGGGATTCGGCCTGCTTGCGTTCGGTGATGTCGCGTGCCACCGCGATGCGCAACTGATCGTCCTCGGACCAGCGTGCCGACCAGAGGATGTGCACCACGCTGCCATCTTTGCGCAGGTAGCGGTTTTCAAAGTTGAGCTTGGGCTCGCCGTCCATGATTTCCCGGGCGGCGTCGAGGGTGCGCTGGCGGTCGCCCGGGTGCACCATGTCGATCATCGCCTCGCCGATCATCTCATCGGCGCTGTAGCCGAAAATACGCTCGCACGCCGCGCTGACAAAAACGAAGCGGCCCTGTTTATCCACCGCACAGACGGCATCCAGTAACAGATCGATATAACTCGCCAGCGGCGCGGAATTCCGGTTTTCCATGGTTCAGCGTGGGTGTCCCGATAATACAGCGCTCATCAATCATCCCTGCCCTGTCAGTCTTGCATCCTTGTGATCTCGTTCAAGCCTTGTTCGGCATCAGCCCCGGCAACGCATGTACCAACGCGTTGATGGCAAAACCGATGAACATCACCCCGCACAACCGGGTGATTGCCAATTCATGACGCTGGTACAGGCTGCGCACCCGCCGCGCACCGACAACGCCAATGAGAATGGCGTAGGCGAGCAACCCGCCGACGAAACTCAGTGCGATCAGCCCCGGCAGCATTGACCAGTTGAGCAGTTCCGCGCGGCTCGACAGCAATGCCGTGAACGTTGCCACCGCCACCGGATAGGCCTTGGGGTTGGTCAAGCCAAACACAATGCCGTGCCAGAACGGCTGTCGCGCCGGGCCCTGTGGCGCATCCGCGCTGCTGCGTCGGGCGCGCACCGCACGCCAGCCGAGCCAGAACAGGTACAGGCCACTGAGCACTCCGAGCACGTCGAACGCGGTACTGCCGATCTCCCGCGCACCGACAATCGCGATCAGCGCCGTGCTGCACCACACCACATCGCCGAGCAAATGCCCGCACAGAAACCCCGCCCCGGCCCGTCGTCCATGGGCCGCGCCTATGCCGAACACTGCCAGCACACCCGGCCCCGGGGTGATGCCGTAGATAAAACCCGAGGCAAGCACGGCCATTAGCAACGATGGGGTCATGGAAAGTCCTTATGAACGGCATGGTGAATGGCCACCAGTCTATATCAGGTCTTCAACTGTCAGCTGCCTGATCGCGACAGAAATTCTTCAGCGGTGGCCCCCTGCACGACTCGCTCATTCAACCAGTTCAATGCCTGATCCCCACCCCGCCGTTTATGCCACGCCAACACAAAGGTGAACGACGGAATGTGAAACGGCGGCGGCACGACAACCAATGAAGGCTCACCAATATCGCGCAAGCCGCGCGACGCGACGGTGAGGATCAGGTCGGTGCCGCTAATGAGCTGCGGGGCGACGTTCCAGTGCGGCAGGCTGATGGCGACACGCCGGCGTTCGCGCAAGGCGGTCAGCGCGCGTTCGATCTCCGGGGTGCCGCTGCCGCGCATTTCCAGCAGTACATGGGGCCGAGCCAGGTAGGTGGGCAGGTCGAGACCACCGTCGGCGGGCAAGCTATTGCGGTCCACCAGGCAGGCGTAGTGCTCTTCGAAGAGTGGGGTGCTGCGCAATTCGTTGGGCATTTCCGGGAAAACCCCGGCGGCGACATCAATGTCACCATTGAGCACGCCTTCGAGCATGCTTTCGCGGCTGCCATGGCTGATTTGCAGGTCGATGCCCGGCGCTTCGCGGCGCAAGGTTCGGATCAGTCCCGGCAAGACAATGGCGGCGCCGTAGTCGGACATCGCCAGGCGGAAGGTCCGCCGGGTGGTCGCGGGATCGAAGGCGTTCGGCGCCAGCAGCGCTTGCACCTGGGCCAAGGCTTCGGCCAGCGGTGCCACCAGCTCCAGCGCTCGCGCAGTCGGTACAAGGCCGGCACCGGCGCGAACCAGCAGCGGATCGCCGAGCAGGTCACGCAAGCGCGCCAGCGCATGGCTGACTGCTGGCTGGCTCAAATGCAGACGCTCGGCCGCCCGGGTCACGTGCTGCTCGCTGAGCAAAGCGTCGAGGATCACCAGCAAATTGAGGTCGATGCGTCGTAGATCATTCATTTGCTGCATGTTCTGGATAACAAAACGGAATTTAAATCTGCGCGACGAATACCCTAGAGTCCAGCAAAACCTGTTGGAGATCGATCATGAGTACGTTGCATTGGGCCGGCCTGATAGGGCTGGCGATGATCGCCGGGGCGGTGGTGCCGTTTCAGAGCGCGATCAACGTCAACCTCGGACGCGGGTTGGGCCATCCGTTGTGGGCGACGCTCGCTTCGCTGTTGGTGAGCGTTATCGTGCTGCTGCCGATCATCGTTGCGATGCGCTTGCCATTGCCGTCACTGGCATTCATCAGCAAGGCTCCGCTCTGGATGTGGGCCGGTGGCGCTTTTGGGGTGATCTTTATTTCCCTGGCATTGGTACTGCTGCCCAAGCTGGGTGCCGCGGGGTTCATGGCATTGGCGCTGGCGGGGCAAGTCGTGGCGTCGCTGTTGCTGGATCACTACGGCTGGTTTGGGTTGGTGGAGCGACAGGTCACTTTGCCAAAGGTGGTTGGGGTGGTGCTGTTGATGGCCGGGGTGGTGTTGATTCAGTTCAGTGACGCGGCGCAAAAAGCGATGACAGCGACTTCTTGAAGGTCAAAAGATCGCAGCCTCCGGCAGTTCCTACGGGGATGCGTGGTCCGAGCAGGAGCTGCCGAAGGCTGCGATCTTTTAAAACTTGTCGAGTGTGCGCAACTTCTGCGGCAGCCCCCACAGCAACAGCGCCACCGCGATCAACGCACAGACACCAATGACATACAGCGCCGGTGTGGTGCTGCCGGTCAGGTCCTTGATCCGGCCGACCATCACCGGGCTGACGATGCCGCCGAACTGGCCCAGGGTGTTGATCACCGCGATCCCGCCCGCAGCGCCCGCACCGGCACCGGCCAGCAGTTTCGGCGGCAGGGTCCAGAAGCTCGGGATGGAGGCGATGATCCCGGCACCCAGCAAGCCCAATGCGACAATCAGGAAAGTCGTGTGGTTGGCGAAGACTCCCGCGCAGAAGAACCCGATCGCACCGACCGCCACCAGACCGGCGACAAACTTGCGTCGCTCGCCAGTAGCATCGGACAGGCGTCCGATCACCACCATGCTGATGGCACCACAGATGTATGGGATGGCCGTCAGCAAGCCGATCATCACCGGGCTCTCGGTACCGGCGCTGCGGATCAGTTGCGGCGCCCAGAAATTCAAGCCGTAGGACGCCACCTGAATCAGGAAATAGATCAGGCCCAAGGTCAGGAAACCCGGAATCCGCAGCGCTGCGAGCAGCGATCCACCGCTCTTGTGCGGCTCATGCCGGGCGATGCGGCTGGCCAGCAGGGTCTTCTCCGATGAAGTCAGCCAATGGGCATCTTCGATGCGATCCTTGAGCAGGGTCAGCACCAGCAAACCGAGGCCGATACACGGCACGCCACCGAGCAGGAACAACCAGTGCCAGCCACGCATTTGCAGCACGCCGTCGAGGTGTTGCAGCACCAGGCCCGAGAACGGCGCGCCCACCAGGCCGGCGAACGCCGACGCCAGGAACAGCATCGAGGTGATGCGCCCGCGATAGTGCTGCGGGAACCACAACGTCAGGTAATACAGCACGCCCGGGGCAAAACCGGCCTCCATCGCGCCGATCACGAAGCGCAGCACGTAGAACTGCCATTCGCTGTTGACGAACACCATCAGCGCCGTGGCCAGGCCCCAGGACATCATGATCCGGGCGATCCAGCGCCGGGCGCCGACCTTGTACAGCATCATGTTGCTGGGCACTTCGAAAATTACATAACCGACCACAAACAACCCGGCACCGAGGCCGTAAGCGGTGTCGCTCAGACTCAGGTCGGCCTGCAGTTGAAACTTGGCGAAGCTGATGTTGATGCGGTCGAAAAAGGCGAACAGGTAGCAGACCATGATCAGCGGCATCAGGCGCCAGGCGACTTTGCTGACCAGGGCTTTTTCTTCGTCGTGGCTAACGGCCGTGTTTGCGCCGGCCTCCAGTGCTTTAAGGCTCATTGCAGTTCTCCAGGCGGACTTCCCGTGGGTGTCCGATTGTTTTTGTTGTCTGGTTGAGTATCTCAGCGGTAGTGCTTTTACTGTGGGAGCGAGCTTGCTCGCGATTGCGTCGGGTCAGCCAACATTGATGTTGACTGTGACTCAGTCATCGCGAGCAAGCTCGCTCCCACAGGGGCTCTGCGGTGTCAGGTGGGGATCGGGTGCAAATCGCAATTGCGCCCGGCCTTGGCCAGTTGACCGGGTACGTCATGACCGAGCAGTGCCGGCAGTCCCCGGGACAGTTTCAGCAGCAGCGGCAAATCAATGCCGGTATGAATACCGACTTCATCGCACAGGTTCACCAGATCCTCGGTGCAGATGTTTCCCGATGCCCCCGGCGCAAACGGGCAGCCGCCTAGGCCACCGAGAGCCGCGTCGAAGCGTCGGGCACCGGCCTCATAGGCAGCCAGCACGTTGCACAGCCCAAGGCCGCGGGTATTGTGAAAATGCAGGGTCAGGTCCACTGGCGATACACGCTGCAACACTCGCCGCACCAAGCGCTCGACCTGACGCGGATTGGCCATGCCGGTGGTGTCGGCCAGGGTGATGCCCTGGATGCCGAGTTCCTGATAGGCCTCGACGATTTGCAGTACGCGGTCCTCATCGATCTTGCCCTCGAACGGGCAGCCGAAGGTGGTGGCGATGCTGGCGTTGAGTCGCACAGGACTGTCGCCAACGAATTGCACAATCTCGCCGAACGCGGCCAACGAATCTTCACAGCGCATGCGCATGTTCGCCAGGTTGTGGGTCTGGCTGGCGGACATCACCAGGTTCAGCTCATCGGCACGGCACGCCAGCGCCCGTTGCGCGCCCTTCAGGTTGGGGATCAACGCGACGTAGATCACCCCTGGTTGCCGGGCGATGCCCTTGAACACCAGTTCGCCATCGCGCAGCGCCGCAATGGCCTTGGGCGACACGAACGAACCGGCTTCGATGCGGCTGAATCCGGCCTGCGACAGTTGATCGATCAGGGCAATCTTGTCGTCGGTTTCAACCCAGGTCGGCTCGATTTGCAATCCGTCGCGCGGGGACACTTCCTGCACGATCAGGCTGTCGGAATAATCGCTGATCATTGCACCACTCCTTCGACTTTCAGGCGTTCGATGTCCATCGCGGTCAGGCCCAATTGCGCGAGGATGCCGTCGGTGTGCTGACCCAAACCGGGACCGGACCAATTCACGCCGCCGGGGGTTTCGGAGAGTTTCGGCACGATGCCTGGCATCTTCACCGTGGCGCCACCGGGCAGCTCGGCATTGAGCAGCATGTCCCGCGCCTGATAGTGCGGATCGGCGACGATGTCGGCCACCGAGTAGATGCGGCCGGCCGGGACCTCGGCGGCTTCAAGGGCGGTCAGCACCTCGTCGATAGGCAGGCTGCTGGTCCAGTGGGTAATGGCGGCGTCGAGCAGATTGCTCTTGGCTGCACGCCCGTCGTTGTGGGCGAATTCCGGCGCATCGGCCAGATCGGGGCGGCCGATGGTTTGCATCAGGCGCTTGTAGATCGGATCGCTGTTGCCGGCAATCACCACGTAGGCGCCGTCGGCCGTCAGGTAGGTGTTGGAGGGCGCGATGCCCGGCAAGGCGCCGCCGCTGCGTTCGCGCACATGGCCCAGCATGTCGTATTCCGGCACCAGGCTTTCCATGACGTTGAACACGCTTTCGGCCAGGGACACATCGACGATCTGCCCGCCGCCCTGCCCGGTCTTGACCCTTAGCAGCGACATCAGCGCACCGATCACCGCGTGCAGCGACGCCAGGGAATCGCCAAGGCTCACGCCGACCCGCGCTGGCGGCGAACCGGGGGTACCGGTGGTGTAGCGAATCCCGCCCATGGCTTCGCCTATGGCACCGAAACCGGGACGATCGCGGTACGGGCCGGTCTGGCCGTAACCGGAGATCCGCACCAGTGTGAGGTTGGGATTGAGCGCGTGCAACACGTCCCAACCCAGGCCGAGTTTCTCCAGGGCGCCAGGACGCAGGTTTTCGATCAGCACATCGGCGCTGGTCGCCAGTTGCTTGACCAGTTCGATGCCTTCGGGGGATTTGAGGTTCAGCGCCAGGGACTTCTTGTTGCGCGATTGCAGGTACCACCACAGCGAGGTGCCTTCATGCAGCTTGCGCCATTTGCGCAGGGGATCGCCCTGGCCCATGGCTTCGATCTTGATCACCTCGGCGCCGAACTCGGCCAGCATGCGCGCCGCAAACGGCGCGGCGATCAGCGTGCCGATCTCGATCACTTTGATCGCACTCAAGGGGGCAGTCATCGCGGGGTACCTCTTGTTCTTGGAATATGCGCCAAGGCTAGAGGACAGGGGACTCGGGAATCCAACCTTCAGTTGGCAACGAGCGTTCGCGAAATGCGAACGCTCGGGGAGATTGTCGCGACCTCAGGGCCGCCTTCGCGGGCAAACCCGCTCCCACAGGGATTTTCAGCGCTACACAGATCCAGTCTGGGAGCGGGCTTGCTCGCGAAGAGGCCGGCCTAGTCAGCGAAGAACTATCAGGCTGGCCCCCGCAAATGCTCAAACAACATCCTGCTCACCGGCGACAGTAACGCCTCATCGCGCACCACCAGGATCAAGGCCCGATCGGACCATTCATCCGTCAACGGCACCGCGTGCAAACCCAGTGCCCGGCCAAACAATTCATAAGCCCTGTGCGGCAAAATGCCGATCCCCATGTTGGCCTGGATCATCCGGCACATCGCATCGAACCCCGGCACATGAATACGAACCCGCAGCACCTTGCCGGCCTCGCGCGCCGCCGCGTGGGTGCGCATGTTGATCGAACTGGCGGCATGCAAGCCAACGTAATCACTGCTCAGCGTATCGGCGAACGCCACGCTCGACCGGCCCGCCAATGAATGGTACGGCGGCATCAACACCACCAGCTTGTCCTGGCGATACAGCACGCTGTGCAGGCCCTTGATGTCACTGTCGATGGAACAGATCCCGAAGTCGGCCACCCCGTCGAGCACCCCCTGAATCACCCCGGAGCTGGGGCGCTCTTCGAGATCGGTCTTGACCTGTGGGTGACGTTCGGAAAAATCCCGCAGGTCCTCGGGCAAAAACTGAATGATCGCCGACAGGTTGGCGAGCATCCGCACATAGCCGCGCACACCGTGGCTGTGCTCCCCCAGCTCAAGCCCCATTTTCTCGACGTTAAACAACATCTGCCGGGCATGGTGCAGCAGGGTTTCACCGGCCGGCGTCAGGGACATGCCCTTGGCCTGGCGCACGAACAGGCTGATGCCCAGCGCCTCCTCCAGTTCCATCAAGCGCTTGCTCGCCGCCGAGACTGCAATCGCTTCGCGCGAGGCGGCGCGGGTCAGCGTACCCTCTTCATGCACGGCGACGAACAGTTGCAGGGTGATCAGGTCGAGACGGCGGATCAGGCTTTTTTGCAGCATCGGGTACTCGGCGAGTCGGCTCAGGCGAAGTCGCAGCATAGCGTTCTTCACCCGCGTCGTGCCGTGGTCCGGTCACCGGTCGTGATAAAGTCGCCGCCCACAGACCTTTTGCCGTGAGACGAAGACCGCAATGACCGATTTCCAGGATGTCGATGCTCAACTTGAAGACTGGAACGCCTTGCGCAGCACCGCTTCGTTCAGTGGTTTGCTGGTGGGTAACGGTGCCAGTCGCGCGGTGTGGGACGATTTCGGCTACGAGTCGCTGTTCGAAAACGCCCGCACCGTAGAGGAAAAACCCCTGAGCCCATCCGAGCTGAGCGTGTTCGATGCGATGCAGACCCGCAGTTTCGAGCAGGTACTGAGCGCCTTGAAAACCACCAGTCGGGTCAACAAAGCCCTGGCCGTCAGCTCCGCCGCCCCGCGCAATCGCTACTACGCGATCAAGGAAGCGCTGATCAACACCGTGCATGCAGTGCATATCCCGTGGCGGCTGGTGGTGCCTTCGACACTGGCGACCATCAATCAGGAACTGGCCAGTTACCGCACGGTGTTCACCACCAACTACGACTTGCTCAACTACTGGGCAGTGCAACACCGGCCAGAAGCGATCAGCGATCTGTTCCAGGGGGCCGAGCCCGGTTTCGACCTGAGCGACACCGCCACCGATAAAACCCGTTTGCTGTACCTGCACGGCGGTCTGCATCTGGTGCGCAACCAGGACGGTACGGCGCGCAAGCTGATGTCGACCGAGGGCACGTTGCTGGGCAGTTTCGCCATCAACAACACGATCAAGACCCTCGACGACGTGCCGCTGTTCGTCAACGAAGGGCCGAGTGCGGACAAGCTCAAGACCATCCGCAGTTCGGACTATCTGTCGTTCTGCTACGAGCAACTACTCGGTCACGGCCAGGCGCTGTGCATCTTCGGCCATGCGTTGGGGGAGCAGGACAGCCACATCATCCATGCCTTGCGCCTGGCGAAACCACAGGTGGTGGCAATCTCGATTTACCCGCGCAGCAAGGCCTTCATCCAGCATCAGAAGCGGCATTACGCGAAGGTGTTTGAGGGGACGGGGGTTGAGTTGCGGTTCTTCGATTCCAAGAGCCATGCGTTGGGCGGCACGAAGCTCACGGTTCCTGTCGAGGTTTAGCGGCGACGCGGCTGGCGCCATTGTCGGATCGCATTACCCCTGTGGGAGCGAGCTTGCTCGCGATGAGGCCATTACATTCAACACAGATGTTGATTGTCTGACCGCCATCGCGAGCAAGCTCGCTCCCACAGGATTTGTACTGGATGTGAAGGTAGCGTTCAAAGCACCGGCAAGGTCTTGTCCTTGACCACTTTACTCGGGCCATTAGTTTTCACGCTGGCAATGCCTTTCTCCATGGCGGCATCAGAGGAATAGGCCTCGCTGCTGCCGATGATCTCGTGGTTACCCGCCTTGAGGTTGAAATACGGGTGGCCATCCTTGGTGGTTTTCTTCTCGTAGCGCTCATCCAGCTGGCTGTTGGCCTGGACCGAGGCGATGCCTTTGTCGGCGGCGGCGTGGGTGGTGTACAGCTCGCTGGTCAGAATGGTCTCGGCGTTGGCTGCCTTGAGGACAAACCTGAACTGGCCATTGCTGCTTTTGCTCACTTCATACCATCCGGACATGCTGTTTCTCCTTGGCGATTGAGAGGTTTCGCGCTTCACAGTAAAGACCAAGCCGGGATTTCTGTCGCCTGAACGGCAGTTTTCACTACTTCACCACTGCCCGCACCACCGACAACTCCGGTGCCGACGTCCGTCGCTGGCTCAAATACCGCGTACAACTCACCCGCAGGAACGACGCGAAATTGACCACCTCGCCGCGGTAGTCCATCACCTCTTCATACAGCTTGGCGATCAACTGATTGGTGGTCATGCCGTCGACCTCGGCGATTTCGCTGAGGATGTCCCAGAACTGATTCTCCAGCCGCAGGGTGGTGACCACCCCGCAGATGCGCAGAGAGCGGGAGCGCGATTCATAGAGTATCGGGTCGGCTTTGACGTACAGCTCGCACATGGACACGGCCTCGTTACAGCGTGATTTTGGTACCCAGCAATCCCAGGAAACCGGCCAGCCAGTTCGGGTGCGCAGGCCAGGCCGGAGCCGTGGCCAGATTGCCCTGGACATGGCCGTCCGTCACCGGAATATCGATATACGTACCGCCCGCCAGCCGCACTTCCGGAGCGCAGGCCGGATAAGCGCTGCATTCGCGACCTTCGAGAACACCCGCGGCCGCCAGCAACTGCGCGCCATGGCACACGGCAGCGATCGGCTTGCCGGCCTTGTCGAACGCGCGCACCAGTTCCAGGACTTTTTCGTTCAGGCGCAGGTACTCCGGCGCGCGTCCGCCCGGAATCAGCACCGCGTCATAATCGGCCGCGTTGACCTTGGCGAAATCGAAGTTCAGGGCAAACAGGTGACCGGGTTTTTCACTGTAGGTCTGGTCGCCTTCAAAGTCATGGATCGCCGTGCGCACGGTCTGGCCGGCGGCTTTGTCCGGGCAAACGGCGTGTACCGTGTGGCCGACCATCAGCAATGCCTGGAACGGCACCATCACTTCATAGTCTTCGACGTAATCACCGACCAGCATCAGAATTTTTTTCGCAGCCATGGGGAGAACTCCTCTGGAAGTGGGCGTGCAGGAGTATTCAAGGTAGTCCTTATCCGGTGGGGTGGGTAACAACCGGCTACTACGAATGCACAGGACCACTGTAGGAGCTGCCGCAGGCTGCGATCTTTTTTGGGTCAGCTCAAATAACCGTCAGCGCGCAGCAATGTTTCCAGGCAATGCTCGCTGATGTGATAGAAATCCTTCAACTCCTGAATCTTCGCCAGCAACTGGGCCGGGTCCACCGGCTCGGCGCGCTTGACCGCCAGGATCATCTTGTTCTTGTTGGTGTGATCCAGCGAGATGAACTCGAACACCTTGGTCTCGTAGCCGCAGGCCTCAAGGAACAACGCGCGCAAACTGTCGGTGACCATCTCGGCCTGCTGGCCCAGGTGCAAGCCGTACTGCAGCATCGGCTTGAGCAGCGCCGGGCTCTGGATTTGCAGGCGGATCTGTTTGTGGCAGCACGGCGAGCACATGATGATCGAAGCGCCGGAACGGATGCCGGTGTGGATCGCATAGTCAGTGGCGATATCGCAGGCATGCAGGGCGATCATCACGTCCAGCTCGCTCGGCGCCACGCTGCGCACGTCACCGCACTTGAACACCAGGCCGGGGTGTTCAAGCCTGGCGGCGGCGGTGTTGCACAGGCTGACCATGTCTTCGCGCAGTTCGACGCCGGTCACCTCGCCTTCGGCCTTCAAGGTGTTGCGCAGGTAATCGTGGATGGCGAAGGTCAGGTAGCCCTTGCCCGATCCGAAGTCCGCCACACGCACCGGCTTGTCCAGCGCCAGGGGTGACGACGTCAGCGCATGGCTGAACACTTCGATGAACTTGTTGATCTGCTTCCACTTGCGCGACATCGCCGGGATCAGCTCATGCTGCTTGTTGGTCACACCCAGGTCGGCGAGAAACGGCCGGCTCAGGTCAAGAAAACGGTTTTTCTCACGGTTGTGCTCGGCCGATGGCACTTCGCGCAATTGCTGAGGTTGGCTCTTGAACAGCGATGACTTGCCCTTTTTGCTGTATTCGAGCTGGGCTTCGTCGGTCAACGACAACAAATGCGCATTTTTGAACGACGCCGGCAGCAGCCCGGCAATGCTCGCCACGCCTTCGGCCAGCGGCAGGTTCTTGGTGATATCGCGAGTCTTGTAGCGGTAGACGAAGGACAGGCATGGCTGCGCCTTGACCGTCACCGGCTTGATGATGATCCGCTGCAGGTCCGTTTCATCGCCCACGTACTTGGCCAGCACCAGTTTGATGAACGCGTTGTGCTCCAGGCTCGATTGCAGCAGGTCGATGAACTGGGCGTGATGATCCGGCGCGAGGCTGGCGGGAGTGGCGGTGACGGACATGGAAAAACGGCCTCGGCAATACGAATCGGGGAATGCCGGGTATTTTAGGGGGGACGAGTGTTTTGGGCACGGAGTAATTTTGCGCCAGGCCCCGTTCCCGCCGATCGGGACCTGAATCCAACCATCGCTACATCATGGCTCCACCAGTCGAAGTTTGCGGTTGGTCGGCGAGTTGATGACGAACTTGACGATCAATCCGACCGGCACCGCCCACGTCAGACCGTTGACCGGATCAGTGACCACGGCGACAGTTTCGGAGCTTGCAGCCAGATCCAGACGTCGGCGATCGTTGCTGGACTTGAGTAATCCGTACGCGTGGCTGACCAGCCGCTCCGCCTGGTGCATCGGCATATCCAGACTCTGCAAATGCCTCACCGCACGGCAGAACAACACTTGATCATCAATCACACCCTCGCCTTCATGACGGGCCAGAAACGCCTGAGCTATGGCCAATAGTTCCGCATTCAAATGGGCCTGTTCATCAACCTCCTTCATGCTCAAGGCTCCTGTTGCGCTTGCGCCGCCGGAGCACTCTCGGCGACAGGCTTCGCGGCGCGGCGCAAATCAGGCCCGGCGCACGGCAAATGCACGGCCGGGTTGGGCATGCCACTGGGGGAAAGCTCATGGGTCATTTCGAACTCGGCCCGCACCGACCAGCCACAGGCCTCCGACGTACATTGCAGGTACGCCACCCGCAGGAAAATATGCCGTCCTTCGCTGGTACGTATGCGCATCCTGCTCAGGCAGTGCGGGCACACCATCTTGTAAGTACTCATATATGTTTCCCTTGGGCCATCCGGTGGTAATCGAATTGATCAAACGCAATACTGTTTGAAACACAATTCGTAAAAGTCCGGTGCTGCAAATAACGTCCGCCAGACAAAAGGAAGTGCAACGGGCGGACACGTAATAGATACGAGCCAAGCTCGTAGGAAATCACCCTGATACCATTAGGAAGTTTCGACATCGTATTCTTCTGATTCATAGTTGATGATTGATTACTTACAAGAAAAAAAGTACTCATTACGCATACGTTAAGCACTCAAAAAGCATATGTCAAAAGGAAGAGGCTCAAATTGCGTAGCAAAAAATCACAAGCTGTTTTGGCCCGCCTGAAGCAAGTAACGGGTACAAAAACTGACGCTTCCCTGTCTACTGCACTACAGATCAGCCCCCAGACACTCAGTAGCTGGAAAGGCCGTGACAGCACGCCATACTCATTATGCGTAGACATTGCACAAGCTCGCGGCATCTCCCTTGACTGGTTGCTGCTGGGCGAGGGGCCGATGCTGCGGCAAACCCATGTCAACGCGACTGCAAATGTTGCGGAAACTGCAACAACACAGGAAAACACCATCCTTTCGCTGTGGCGATTGCTTGATGAGGATGACCGCTGCGCAATACAAAGCGCATTGGAGGAAAAGCGACGCCTGAGGGATCTGGAAACGCAACTTTCGGAAATGGCCGCCATCCTGGCAACACTTGGACACTCGAACAAAACCTGACTTGAAGTCCGACGCTTCAATGCTTGAAGGCATGCCACAAAACAATAATGTTGCCACTACTGCGAACAATCATTACGCATGAAAAAACACTCACCCCTGCATGCCATGGGCTCACCGGCAGGAATGTCAGCAATACATCGATGCCGGCATGGCAAAACACTGCGCCACACAAGCTGATCAATATCCTGTCGCGCCAGCTGTAACGCAGCTCGTCGCGCTGGTAACACGCCAGCCTGAACGCACTGATCAGGTGAGCCACCCCCGTCACCCACACCAGGGCCGCCATCTCAAAGGTCATTGCCCTCGCCCTCTGAGATGACGAAGGATGTCACCGAGGCCGGCGCCATCGATCCACTGCATGAGTTTGATGCTGATGGGAATGACCAGCAGCGCGCACAGGAAGGCCGTCACACCGGCGGTCAGAAAAGGCGCCAGTGGCTGGGCGACCGGGGCAAACAGGTAACCGACACCCGCCGACAACAGCCAGGAACCGATGCGTTGCCAGGCCTTGAAGTTGGCGCGAGTGGTCGTGACCAGCCACGCGCCAAGCGTCGCGCCGAACAGGACTTCTCCATTGATAACCGGCAACGTCGCAATACCCAACCCCACCATGAGTCCGCTGATACTGTTGTAGGTCGAATCAGTCAGGCTCATGGATTATCTCGCGACTGCGATGGATCAACAGTGATGGCTCCCGACTCCAGCGCTTTGAACACGGCAGCGTTGCGAGATCTGACGGCAAACTTGCGACGGATATTGGAGAAGTGGAAGTTGATGGTGGATTCCGAGCAACTCTGAATCCTGGCGATCTCCCAGGTGGTCTTGCCTTTGAGGCACCACTCCAGGGCTTGTGTCTCTTTCGTTGTCAGTTGCACTCGCGGAGTAAACATTGCGTTTGCGGGTGCATCCTCCAACCGGGTATCCAGCGATTGTTGTGTTTTCATAAGAACTCCCTCTATACAGAACGCCCATCGCAGGGCGCGCACCATGAGAGAGATGTTGAAGACAAGCTCCGCGGCGGACAACGCTCCGCAACTGTGTCGCGGCGCATTACAAAAGTGGATGAAGCCCTGGCTTAACCCAACACCACCAGACGATTCGGCAGCTCGTTGCGCACATGAGTCACCGGCACATGCACCTTGAGCAACTCGCCACAGGCCTCGACGCAATTGACAAAGCCCTGCAACGTCTGCCCCTGTTTAACCTGCTGGGTGAACGTCGCGACGATCGCGTCCCAGTTCTTGTTGTCCAGGCGACTGGAAATCCCTTCATCCACCAGGATCTCCACATAACGCTCGGCCTCGGAAACGAAAATCAGCATGCCGGTGCTGCCCTCGGTGTGGTGCAGGTTCTGCTCCAGGAACTGCCGACGCGCCAGGTTCGAGGCGCGCCAGTGTCGCACCGAGCGCGGGACCAGATGGGTGGTGACTTTCGGCAGGCGGAACACCAGGCACAGCACGATGAAGATGGCCCACTGCACCAGCAGCAGGCTGTGCAGGGTCAGCCAACCGGTGAAGTAATGCACGATGCCCGGCACCAGCAGCGCCAGCAGGCTGGCCCACAGCAACGGGATGTACGCATAGTCGTCGGCGCGGGCCGCGAGCACGGTCACCAGTTCTGCGTCGGTCTCGCGCTCGACCCGGGCAATGGCCTCGGCCACCTTGCGTTGTTCGTGTTCAGTCAGTAATGCCATGTCGTGAAGTGCCTGCTCGTTTTTATTATCACCAGCCGCCGGACGAACCGCCCCCGCCGAAACTGCCCCCGCCGCCGCTGAAACCTCCCCCTCCACCGCCGCCGCCAAATCCACCACCGCCAAAGCCGCCCCCGGATCCACCGGAGCCGCCCCGGCCGGCAGGAAGGATACCGAGCATCTGGCACACAAAAACAGTCAGGATGAATAACATCACCAAAAACACGAACAACCCGGGATGCCGCGCGATGAAATCCTCCCCCGGATCGCCTCTGGATTCATACGCCGTGGAGGGTTCGTCCAGGGGGTTGCCGCCCAGCACCACCAGCATCGCCGCCACGCCGTCACTGATGCCTTTACTGAAATTGCCGGTCTTGAATGACGGGGTGATGACCTGGTTGATGATCACCGAACTCTGGGCATCGGTCAGGCGATCCTCCAGGCCGTACCCGACTTCGATACGCAGCCGGCGCTCGTCCCGGGCGATGATCAGCAGGGCGCCGTTGTTCTTGTCCTTCTGCCCGATGCCCCAGTGGCGCCCGAGTTGATAACCGAAGTCGGCGATGTCGGTGCCTTGCAAATCCGGCAACGTCACGACCACAAGCTGCTCGCCGGTGGCTTGCTCATGAGCCTGAAGTTGTTGGGTGAGCTGCTGGCGCACCGATGGCTCGATCATCTGCGCATTGTCGACCACCCTCCCGGTCAGCGCCGGAAAGTTCAGCTCGGCCCGGGCAGCGATCGCCACCACCCACAACAACAGCAACAGGACCGTTTTAAACACACGCATTGGCAACCTCTTCCGTTCCAAGCCTGGCTCTGTAGGAGCTGCCGCAGGCTGCGATCTGTTGATCTTGACCTTTAGCGCTCGCGAAAAAATCAAAGTCAAAAGATCGCAGCCTACGGCAGCTCCTACAGGGTTGATTCAGAATTTGACCTCGGGGGCCTTTTCCGAACCCGGCGTGGCTTCGAAGGTCTCGCGTACCGGCAGGTCGCTGTACATCACGGTGTGCCACAGGCGACCGGGGAACGTGCGGATCTCGGTGTTGTACTTCTGCACCGCGAGGATGAAATCGCGACGGGCCACGCTGATGCGGTTCTCTGTGCCTTCAAGCTGCGATTGCAGGGCGAGGAAGTTCTGGTTGGCCTTGAGATCCGGATAACGCTCGGAGACCACCATCAAACGACTCAAGGCGCCGCTGAGCTGATCCTGGGCCTGTTGGTACTGCTTGAGTTTTTCCGGATCATCCAGAGTCGAGGCATCCACCTGGATCGACGTGGCCTTGGCCCGGGCCTCGATGACGGCAGTCAGGGTTTCCTTCTCGTGGGCCGCATAGCCCTTGACGGTTTCCACCAGGTTGGGAATCAGGTCGGCGCGCCGCTGATACTGGTTCTGCACCTGGCCCCAGGCGGCCTTGGCCTGTTCGTCGAGGGTAGGGATGTTGTTGATGCCACAGGCGGTCAGCAACGAGGCCAGCATCAGCAGCGTGACGACCTGCAAACGCGAGCGGTAGGTTGGACTTACATTCATCAGGATGATGCTCCCTTGTGCATTTCATGAAAAAACCGACCGTGAAACCTTCTGGGCCGGCTCTTGGGGCATAATCGCCCGCGCCTCTGGATTGCAACGGGCCGATGGGCTAAAAAGAGGCCCTGCGCGAAAACGCATCCGCCATCTGGCTGTGTTTTTTGGCTCTGGTCTTTTGAGCCGGCACCCGAACAACAATAGACGCTCCCTAAATTTTGGCTGGCCGGCGTGTACATCGCCGTTTGGGCCCTTGAGAAAACTATTCATGAAGAAGCTGTGTTTGCTGGGCCTGTTCGTCAGCCTGGCCAGTCATAACGTATTGGCCGCCACGACGCCCGCACCCCTGGAGAACAAGGAAGCCTTCGTCAGCAACCTGATGAAGCAAATGACCCTCGATGAAAAAATCGGCCAACTGCGCCTGATCAGCATCGGTCCGGAAATGCCGCGCGAAATGATCCGCAAGGAAATCGCGGCCGGCAACATCGGCGGTACGTTCAACTCGATCACCCGCCCGGAAAACCGCCCGATGCAGGACGCGGCCATGCGCAGCCGCCTGAAGATCCCGATGTTCTTCGCCTACGACGTGATCCACGGCCACCGCACCATTTTCCCGATCCCGCTGGCCCTGGCCTCGAGCTGGGACATGGACGCCATCGGCCTGTCCGGGCGCATCGCCGCCAAGGAAGCCGCGGCTGACAGCCTCGACATCACCTTTGCGCCGATGGTCGACATCTCCCGCGATCCGCGCTGGGGCCGTACTTCCGAAGGCTTCGGCGAAGACACCTACCTGGTGTCGCGCATTGCCGGTGTGATGGTCAAGGCGTTCCAGGGCACGGGCGCCAACGCCGCCGACAGCATCATGGCCAGCGTCAAGCACTTCGCCCTGTACGGCGCCGTTGAAGGTGGCCGCGACTACAACGTGGTCGACATGAGCCCGGTCAAGATGTACCAGGACTACCTGCCGCCGTACCGCGCCGCCATCGATGCCGGCGCGGGCGGGGTCATGGTCGCGCTGAACTCGATCAACGGCGTGCCGGCCACCGCCAACACCTGGCTGATGAACGACCTGCTGCGCAAGGAGTGGGGCTTCAAGGGCCTGGCGGTCAGCGACCACGGGGCGATTTTCGAACTGATCAAGCACGGCGTTGCCGCCGACGGTCGCGAAGCGGCGAAGCTGGCGATCAAGGCCGGCATCCACATGAGCATGAACGACACCCTGTACGGCAAAGAGCTGCCAGGGCTGCTGAAGGCCGGCGAGATCCAGCAGAGCGACATCGACAACGCCGTGCGTGCGGTGCTCGGCGCCAAATACGACATGGGCCTGTTCAAGGACCCGTACCTGCGCATTGGCAAGGCCGAGGATGATCCGGTCGACACCTACGCCGACAGCCGCCTGCACCGCGCCGAGGCCCGTGATGTGGCACGCCGCAGCCAGGTGCTGCTGAAAAACAGCAACGAAACCCTGCCCCTGAAGAAAACAGCGAAAATTGCCCTGGTCGGTCCGCTGGCCAAGGCACCGATCGACATGATGGGCAGTTGGGCCGCCGCCGGTCGCCCTGCTCAATCGGTGACCCTGTTCGACGGCATGACCAACGCCCTGGGCGACAAATCGACACTGATCTACGCCCGTGGCGCCAACATCACCAGCGACCCGAAAATCCTCGGTTACCTGAACTTCCTCAACTTCGACGCCCCGGAAGTGGTGGATGACCCGCGCCCGGCGAAGGTGCTGATCGACGAAGCGGTGAAAGCGGCCAAGGATGCTGATGTGGTGGTTGCCGCCGTCGGCGAATCCCGTGGCATGTCCCACGAATCGTCGAGCCGTACCGACCTGAACATCCCGGAAAACCAGCGCGAGCTGATCCGGGCCCTGAAAGCCACCGGCAAACCGCTGGTACTGGTGTTGATGAACGGCCGTCCGCTGACGATCCTCGAAGAGAAGGAACAGGCCGACGCCATCCTGGAAACCTGGTTCAGCGGCACCGAGGGCGGCAACGCCATCGCCGACGTGCTGTTCGGTGACTACAACCCGTCGGGCAAACTGCCGATCAGCATCCCGCGCTCGGTAGGCCAGATTCCGACCTACTACAACCACCTGACCATTGGCCGACCGTTCACCCCGGGCAAGCCGGGCAACTACACCTCGCAGTACTTCGATGACACCACCGGTCCCCTGTACCCGTTCGGTTACGGTCTGAGCTACACCGACTTCAGCCTGAGCGACATGGCCCTGTCGTCGACCACGCTGAACAAGACCGGCAAGCTCGACGCCAGCGTCACAGTGAAAAACACCGGCAAGCGCGACGGCGAAACCGTGGTGCAGTTGTATATCCAGGACGTGGCAGGCTCGATGATCCGCCCGATCAAGGAACTGAAGAACTTCCAGAAGGTGATGATCAAGGCCGGCGAACAGAAAGTCGTGCACTTCACCATCACCGAGGACGATCTGAAGTTCTACAACACCCAGCTCAAGTACGCGGCGGAGCCGGGCAAGTTCAACGTGCAGATCGGCCTGGATTCAGAGGACGTGACGCAGCAGAGTTTTGAGTTGCTGTAATTAATCAAACACCGCAATAACCCTGTGGGAGCGAGCTTGCTCCCACAGTGGTTTGTGGTGGTCAAAAAATACGGGCTATCCCCGTCGATCCAGCAGATTCACCACCACCCGATCCACCCATCCCCACACCCGCTGCTTGACCCGTTTCCACAGCGGTCGGCGCTGCCATTCCTCCAGGCTGACTTGCTCGCTCAACCCAAAGTCCCGCTCGAAACTCGCCGCCACCGAGCGGGTCAATCCGGGGTCCAGGGCCTCCAGGTTGGCTTCCAGGTTGAAGCGCAGGTTCCAGTGATCGAAATTGCACGAGCCGATGCTCACCCAATCATCGACCAGGACCATTTTCAGGTGCAGGAAGCACGGCTGGTATTCGTAAATATTCACCCCCGCCTTGAGCAGTCGCGGGTAGTAGCGATGCCCGGCATAGCGCACGGACGGATGGTCGGTACGGGGCCCGGTCAGCAGCAACCGCACATCGACGCCACGGGCAGCGGCCCGGCGCAGGGAACGGCGGACTTTCCAGGTCGGCAGAAAGTACGGCGTGGCCAGCCAGATCCGTCGTTGACCGCTGTTCAGGGCACGCACCAGCGATTGCAGAATGTCACGGTGTTGACGGGCGTCGGCATAGGCCACCCGACCCATGCCCTCGCCGACGGACGGCACCCGTGGCAGGCGCGGCAGACCGAAATGCGAGGCCGGTCGCCAGGCACGTCGATGGCGGTTGGCAATCCACTGACGATCGAACAACAACTGCCAGTCGAGCACCAGCGGCCCGGTGATTTCCACCATCACTTCGTGCCATTCGCTGACGTCTTCGCCCGGTGTCCAGAACTCGTCGGTGACACCGGTGCCGCCGACCACGGCCAGGCTCTGGTCCACCAGTAACAGCTTGCGGTGATCGCGGTAGAAATTACCAACCCAGCGCCGCCAGTTCAGGCGATTGTAGAAACGCAATTCGACCCCGGCCGCCATCAGGCGCTGTCGCAAGGTCAGTGTGAACGCGAGGCTGCCGTAGTCATCGAACAGGCAACGCACCCGCACACCGCGCTCGGCAGCCTGGACCAGCGCCTGGACCATGGCTTCGGCGCAGGCACCCGCCTCCACCAGATACAGCTCCAGTTCGACCTGTTCTTCGGCACGGGCAATCGCCACCAGCATGCGCGGGAAGAATTGCGGACCATCGATCAGCAGTTCGAAGTGGTTGCCTTCACGCCAGGGAAAAATCGCTCCGGCCATGTCAGCGCGCCGTGAATATCAGTACCGCACTCACCGGCACTGAAAGACTGATCGCCGACAGGCCGGCCATTTTGCGCAACGCTTCCAACCCGGGAGCCAAATCGAAATCCTCGGCATTGATCACCAGCGGTTCGAGGGTCACCACCTGAAAGCGCCGGTCATCGAGCCGGGTCGCCAGCAATTGGGCGTTGTACGTGTGTTTCTGACCATGCAGGTCGACGGTCAGCGGCAGGCGCAACTCCAGTTGCGCGCCGGGAGCGAGGTCGTTGATCGGGCGCAGATCGATTTTCGTGGTGATCAAGGCGTCGGAAAACCGGTCGATCTGGAACAGTTCCTTGCGCATGCGCTCATCGCGCAGCGGGATGCCGCTGTTGATCGACTCCAGCTCGACTTCCACCTGCGCCAGCCCCTCGGGATCGACTTTGCCGTGCAGGACCAGGAAGCGCTGCACTTCAGAGACATTGGCATTCTTGGTGCTGACAAACGACAGGCGCGAAGACTCGCCGTCGAGGTACCAGTCGGCGCGGGCCGACAATGCGGCACCCGTCAGTAGCAGAAAAACGAGGGATCGGAGGGCGGAGCGCTTGAACATAGAGACTCGTCAGGCAGAGAAACCTGTGCTGAACCTTAACCGGCCTGACACAGGTTGCAAGAAATGTGTTGCCTTGAGTCTCTAAACCATCACAAGTTCCACTCAGGCCATCGCCTGTTGCACATTACCAATGGTCGCGGCCAGGCTGTTGAGGTGCAGGTTGAGTACCCGCTCCACCGGCGCCTGATCCATCGGCCAGTGCAGCGCCATGCTGCCGACCAGGCGGCCATCGGTGCGGATCGGCAGGGCCACCGCGCGAATCAGGAACGGCAGGCGCACCGGATACTCCCAATAACCCTCGGTGCGCTGCCCGAAGCCTTGATGCAATGCCTGCTCAGTGGTGTTGAACAAGGCTTCGTCCGTCACTCGCTCACGGCTGGCCAGACGCTCCACTTCATGGCTGTCCAGTTCGCCCAGGCACGCCCGGCCCATGGCCGAATGGAACAGGCTGGCGTGCTGGCCGACGATCTGACAGTTGTTCGGGTATCGCTTGCGCAGCACCGTGGGAATCGCGCTTTCCATGACCTCGATCCGCTCGCCATCAAAACACGACAAGTCCGCCACCAGCCCGGTGCGCTCGCTCAACTCCAGCAACAGCGGCGCGGCGTTCTCCACCAGGCGCCGCTTGAAGCGCTGCTGGCTGTCACCAAACAGGCGCTTGGCGCACAACCGGTAGCGCCGATCGCTCAGGCCGCGATAGATCCAGCCCCGCTCCTGCAACGTCAGCAACATGCGCGACACCGTGGCCTTGGGCAGGTTCGTCAAGTAGTGCAACTCCTCCAGCCCCAACGCCTGATGCTCACCCAGCAACTCGACAATCGCCAGGGCGCGCTCGACGGAACGCACGCTGCCGGATTCTGCCTTGCTCTCCATAGGTTCGATCTCCCTAAGCGCACATGGATGTTCACTTTGCGCAGCAAGATGCGGGCCTGTCGGCCAGTCTCAGGCATTTTGCAGACAGCCGGGCGGCCTGCGCTTGACCCATTGAGTCAACTGCTCATGGGCAAACGCCAGTTGCAACACCGCGCGGTCAGCCTGGGCCCGACCTATGATTTGCAGGCCCATCGGCAGTCCGGCCTGGTTGAATCCCACCGGCACATTCATGCTCGGCAACCCGGCCAGGGTCGGCCCGATGACAACCTCCATCCAGCGGTGGTAGGTGTCCATGGCCTGCCCGCCAACGACGCGCGGCCAAGGGGTTTGTGCATCAAAAGGAAACACCTGGGCGGTAGGCAGCAGCAGGAAGTCGTAACGTTCGAACAATTCGTTCAGCGCTCGATACCACTCGCTGCGACTGACCGAGGCCTGATAGACATCCGCCGCCGTCAGACGCAGCCCGCCCTCGACTTCCCATCGGGCTTCGGGTTTGAGTCGTTCGCGTTTTTGCGCATCGGCATACAACCCGCCGAGGCTGCCTTGCACCAGCCAGTGGCGATGCACCAGCCAGGTTTGCCACAGGCGTTCCAGGGAGAAGTCCGGCTGGCAGGCCTCGACTTTGCAACCCAGGGCGGCGAAGTCCTGCAACGCCGATTCACACAGGCTCATGACGCCGGGCTCCATCGGCAGGTAGCCGTTGTAGTCCCCCAGCCAGCCGAGTCGCACATCGCTGAAATCCTGCTGCAACGACTGATGAAATATCCCCGGGTCTTCAGTCAGCGACAACGGCACGCGCGGGTCATACCCGGCCTGGGTGCCGAGCAAACGGGCAACATCGGTGACCGTGCGGCCCATCGGGCCTTCAGTGGCCAGTTGCTGGACGAACATTTCCGGCCCGGGCCCGAACGGCACGCGCCCCTGGGACGGACGCAATCCATAGACGTTGTTGAACGCCGCCGGATTGCGCAGCGAGCCCATCATGTCGCTGCCGTCGGCCACCGGCAGCATGCGCAACGCCAGCGCCACCGCCGCCCCGCCACTGCTGCCGCCGGCAACCAGGGTCGGGTCGTAGGCGTTGGTGGTGGTGCCAAACACGCTGTTGTAGGTTTGCGAGCCGAGGCCGAACTCCGGGACGTTGCTCTTGCCGATGATGATCGCCCCGCAGTCGCGCACCCGCGCCACGCTGATGGCGTCGTGTTGCGGAACCTGCTCGGCGAACAGCGGCGAGCCCATTGTGGTGCGCAAACCGGCGGTGGCCGCCAGGTCCTTGACCGCTTGCGGCATGCCGTGCATCCAGCCTCGGGACTGACCCCGGTTGAGTTCGCTATCACGCTCGTCGGCCTCTGCCAGCAACGCCTGGGCCGGACGCAGGGACACCAGCGCATTGACCTGTGGATTGAAGCGTTCGATCTGCGCCAGATACGCCTGCATCACCTCGCGACAGGACACCTGCCGCCCATGAATGGCCCGGGACAGCGCATCGGCCTCCATTTCAACAATCGGATTGCTGCTCAAGGTTTCACCCCAAGATTGAGTTCAACGGATCTTTTTGCCCGTGGTGCTTCCTGCATGCAGTAGGTGCCGAGCAACGTCAGCAAGCAGGCGAACAACACGTAGAACGATGGCGCCACCGGAGTCGCCAAAACCTTGCTCAGCCAGGTGACGATCAGCGGCGCGAACCCGCCGAAGACCATGACCGCGACGTTGTAAGCCACCGACACCCCGGTGGAGCGCACTTCGATCGGGAACTGCTCGGCCAGTGCCGTCGGAGCCGGGCCGAAAAAACCACCGATCGCACTGCACAGCAACAGTTGCATCACCAGCAAACGCTCCACCGATGGCGCCGCCGCCACCCACACGTACAAGGGATAAACCATCAGGAAAAACGCCAGGGTGAAGGCCATCAACACCGAGCGGCGGCCGAGGCGGTCCGACAGTGCGCCAGACAAGGGAATGATCACGGTCATCAGCGCCACCGCGAGCATTTGCACCAGCAGCACCTGATCCAGCGGCAGGCCGAGATTCTTATGGGCGAAAGTCGGCATGTTCACCAACACCACGTAGAACGACACGGTCGCGCCACAGGCCAGGCCCATGGACACCAGAATGCTGCGTCGGTGTTCGCGGATCACTTGCATCAGGCTTGGGCTCGCGCCTTTGGCCTGTTTGCGTGCTTCGAGAAATTCTTCCGGTTCTTCCATGTGCTTGCGAATCCACAAGCCCACCGGGCCGATCAGCAAGCCCAGCACAAACGGAATCCGCCAGCCCCAGCTCTCCAGTGCCTCAGGGGACAGCAGGTGGGTGAACAAGGCGACCATCGCCGCCCCGGAGAACACCGCCAGGCATTGCCCGACCAATTGCCACGAACCATACAAACCCTTGCGGTGTGCCGGGGCGCTCTCCACCAGGAACGCCGTGGCGCTGGCGTACTCGCCACCTGTGGCGAAGCCTTGCAGCATCCGCGCAACCACGATCAACAGCGGCGCGCCCATCCCGATAGCGGCGTAGTTCGGCGCAAACGCAATCAGTGCGATGGATACGGTCATCAGGCGAATGATCATCTGCATCGCCGCCTTGCGTCCTTTGCGGTCCGAATACATCCCCAGCAGGATGCCGCCCACCGGACGCATGAAGAAGCCGACGCCGAAAGTTGCCAGGGCCATCAGCAAGGATGCGTATTCGTCGTCAGAGGGGAAAAATTGCCGGGCGATGATGCTGGCCAGAAAGCCGTAAACGATGAAGTCATACCATTCCAGCGCGTTGCCGATAACCGCGGCGACCACCTGCCGGGTGCGCGAAACGCCTGTGCTCGAAGTGTGCATGGGGAGCTCTCCAGAAACCTGTTGGGAAACGGCGGGCACGGCAGCGCGCACCCGGTCCAGCGGCAGTAGAAAGTGCCAGGAGTCAGGCAGGCTTGAGCCAGCTCTCGGTCAGCGCGCCCCAATACGCGGCACCGGTCAGCAGGATGTCGTCGTTGAAGTCATAGGCGGGGTTGTGGACCATCGGCCGCGACACGCCATTGCCGATGAACAGATAGGCGCCGGGGCAGCGTTGCAGCATCCAGGCGAAGTCTTCGCTGCCCATGAGTTTGGGGGTGTTGCCGTCCACCGCATCAGCGCCAACCAACTCGACACCGACCTGCCGGGCGAACTCGGTTTCGGCCGCGTGGTTGACCAGCACCGGGTAGGCCGGGCGATGTTCGATGCGCGAACTGCATCCGAAACTCCGGGCCTGGGATTCGATGATTGCGCGCACGCGTTCGAGGGTCTGCTCGCGCACCTGGGCATTCAGTGCCCGCAGGCTCAGGCGCAGGATCGCCTGCTGTGGAATGACGTTGGCCGCCTCCCCGGCCTGCAACGCGCCCACCGTGACCACCGCCGCCTGCTGCGCATCGATGTTGCGCGCGACCACGGTCTGCAGGGCCATGACCACACTGGCCGCCGCCACCAGCGGGTCGACTGCCAGATGCGGCATCGAACCGTGGCCGCCGACACCTTCGATGGTGACGTTAAGCAAATCCTGCGAGGCCATCATCGGCCCCTCACGAAAACCCAGATGGCCGGCGGGTAGCCCCGGCATGTTGTGCATGCCGAACAACGCATCGCAGGGGAAACGTTCGAGCAGGCCATCGGCGAGCATCGCTTCGGCACCGCCCTGGCCTTCTTCGGCAGGCTGGAAAATCAACGTCAGGGTGCCATCGAACTGGCGGGTCGCCGCCAGGTAGCGCGCCGCGCCCAGCAGCATCGTGGTGTGGCCGTCATGCCCACAAGCGTGCATGCAGCCCTGATGCTGGCTGCTGTAGGTTGCACCAGTGTTCTCGTTGATCGGCAGCGCGTCCATGTCCGCCCGCAAGCCGAGTCTGCGCGGGCTGCTGCCGTTACGCAGCACGCCAACCACACCGGTCTTGCCGATGCCGGTGTGCACCTCGTAGCCCCAATCCGCCAGGGATTTGGCCACCAGCGCCGAAGTGCGGTTTTCCTCGAAGCCGAGTTCCGGGTGGGCGTGGATGTCCTGGCGGGTGGCGTGCAGGTCGCTGGCCACGTCGTTGAGCCAGGCAAGGATGTGCTGATATCGGGTCATGACGATTGTCCTCGGGCCGGGTGTAGTCCCGTTCTTGTTGTTCGCTGTGATTTCGCGACAGCAGGTCGCGCTCACCGCCAGATAACCGCGAGTCGCGCGCCAGGACAATCGAATGTGGTTCCACAGAGTGGAACCTGAAGGGAAATCAGGGCCGCAAGCGGCAGCCCTGGCGCTCGCCGATCCACGCCGCACTGTTGCTGCGGCCCATGCCGCTGACCGTGACGCGCTTGCCGAACGGGTCATCGGTAAAGCCGCTGGCGGGCAGCCACTGTTTCACATAGCCGCGGCAGTACTCGGCGTCGTTGTTCATCACGTAGCGGCACGAACAGTATTCCTTGGCGGTGTAGGCGCTGATGATGTCGGGGAACGCCCACAACGCCACCCGCTCATGCCAGATCCAGCCGAGCAAGGCGATCAGCAGGATCAGCAACAGGGAACTGACCGGTCGACGACGAATGAAACCGCTCATGGCCGCACCTTCCCGGCAAAGGCCTTGAGCGCGAGCTGCAGCAATTGGTTGTGCCGGTAACGACCGTCGCGGTCATCGCCGTAGCGGACGATCACCAGTTGTTCACTGGGGATCACATACATTGCCTGGCCCCAATGACCCAACGCGGCGAAGGTGTCGGCGGGGGCATCGGGCCAGGGTCGTGCCACGCCCTCAACAGCTCGATTGAGCCACCACTGGCCGCCGGGGACGGCATCGTCTTGACCGGCGTGATAGTGAGTGAACGGCTCGCGGTTGAACGCCACCCAGTCCTTGGGCAGCAATTGCTTGTCTGCCCAGCGCCCCTCGCGGGCCATCAACAGACCGACCCGGGCCAGGTCCCTTGCAGTGAGGTAGGCATAGGAAGAAGCGACGAAAGTGCCCGTGTCATCGGTTTCCCAAATGGCATGGCGAATGCCCAGCGGCTCGAACAGCGCAGTCCACGGATAGTCGGGATAGCGGCTGGGGCCGACGATGGTTTTCAATGCGGCGGACAACAGGTTGCTGTCACCGCTGGAGTAGCGAAATGCCTGGCCGGGCGCTGCGTACTCCGCATGGGCCGCGGTGAACGCCGCCATGTCGTGGTGACCACGGGTGTAGAGCATGGCCACCACCGAAGACTTTAGCGGCGCGTATTCGTAGTCTTCCTGCCAGTCCAGGCCCGAGGCCCAGTGCAGCAGGTCGGCCATGGTCATGTCGGGGTATTTTTGCAGGGGCGGATAAAACTTCACCACAGGGTCGCTGAGTTTGAACAAGCCTTCGCCGTAGGCCACACCGAGGACCGTCGCCATCAGGCTCTTGCTGATCGACCAGGTCAGGTGCGGCGTCTCGGCCGTCGTCGGGCCGGCGTAGCGTTCGTAGATCAACTGGCCGTCGCGGATCACCAGCAAGGCATCGGTGCGAATGCCCTGGCGAGTAGTGTCGTCGCGGGGTGGGAAGGCATAGGCTTCCAGGGCTTGAAGCGCCGGGCCAGCGGGCGTCGGGGCGGTCGGCCATTGCTCGGCGGGCCAGTTTTCAGCCTGGGCCGTGAGGCTGAGCAACAGCAGGAAAATCAGGGACAAGCCTTTGGGCATGGCGGGGGCTCACAGGGAATAACCGGATCAGCCTAGCCCAGTTAAATGACACTCACGCGACCCTTGTAGGAGCTGCCGAAGGCTGCTCCTACCCGGAATCGTCAGAGGTCTGCCATTGCCTTGGCCAACCGCTTGCCCCGAGCCCCTGCCGCCAAATCCATCACCGCCTGATCCCGCTGCCACATCGTCGCCCACTCTGGAGGCCCTCCAGCCAGCGCTTCATTCACCTCAGCCTTGAGCCCATCGAACAGAGCAAACAACCCGCCAAGCATCACATGCCCGGCCGGATGGGTCGGTGGCTGGCGGCTGGCTTCCGCACACCCCGCCAGCAACCCCAGCAATCGCAGTTGCAAGCCTTGCGGCCAATCGCATTCCTGACCGACGCCATACAACCACGCCGTCATGGCGCTCAGTACATAGATGTCTTCCAGCGTGCGGAACGGTTTGACGTACGCGTCCCAACCATCCCCCGCGAGCAACTCGCACAGCGCGTTATCCAGAAACAGGTGGCCATGGCTGATGTCCGGCATCAACGGGATCGGCGCCAGCTTTTCCACCCGCACACCCGGCTCGTCGCGATAGATCACCGCCAGGCTCAAGCGTGGATCTGCGCCGGGCTCCTCACTGCGCGCAGCCACCAGCAGCCAGTCGGCTGCATTACCGGCGGTGACGAAATCCTTGCGTCCGCTCAGGCGCAAACCGCTCAACCGGGTTTGCATGTCGGCCGGGCGCAGGCTGCGCTGTTCGGTGGCGCACAGCGCACCCAGGCTCAGTGGCGCGCTTGGCCAGAGCATGCGCAAGGCCGCCTGATACCCCACCAGAAACGCCAGCCCCGGCGTCGCCATCAGCCGCCCGCCAAGCACCGCCAGTTCAAACGGCGCGACCGTGCCCAACTGCTGCAACAAAGTCGCGAAGCCTTCGGCCAGATCCGGGTTGGCGGGCAAGCGATCACGGCGGTTCAACAGGGTTTGCCAGGGCATAAGGGGCTCCTCGAGGGCTGTCATATAAGCATCACCAAAGCTTAATGGCGATGACACCGGGGCTACATAGCCTGACTTTGCACAACACGGCTAGACAAGTCGATTCGCTGTAGCCCAAAGACAGGTGAGCAGCCCGCACGGAGATTCGCCATGACTCAGATCGCCCGCATCAGCGACACCGGCAACGAACGCCGCCTGCAAGCCGAACGCCTGGTGGGCGCCGAGGCATTGCAGGAGGCCCAGGCCTTGCGCTTCAACGTGTTCAGCGGTGAGTTCAACGCCAAGCTCAAAGGCGCGGAACTGGGTCTGGACATGGATGACTACGACGTTCACTGCGCCCACATCGGTGTGCGTGACCTGAATACCGGCCGTCTGGTGGCGACCACCCGTTTGCTCGACCACACGGCTGCCAGCAGCCTGGGCAAATTCTACAGCGAAGAAGAATTCAGCCTCCACGGCCTGGTGCACCTGCAAGGCCCGATCCTGGAAATCGGTCGCACCTGCGTCGACCCGGCCTACCGCAACGGCGGCACCATCGCCGTGCTCTGGGGCGAACTGGCCGAAGTCCTGAACCAGGGCGGCTACAGCTACCTGATGGGTTGCGCGAGCATTCCGATGCAGGACGGCGGTGTACAGGCCCACGCGATCATGCAGCGTCTGCGCGAACGCTACCTGTGCACCGAACACCTGCGCGCCGAACCGAAAAACCCGCTGCCGAGCCTGGCCATCCCTTCGAACGTGATCGCCGAAATGCCACCGCTGCTCAAGGCCTACATGCGCCTGGGCGCCAAGATCTGCGGCGAGCCATGCTGGGACGAAGATTTCCAGGTCGCCGACGTGTTCATCCTGCTCAAACGCGACGAGCTGTGCCCGCGTTACGCCAAACACTTCAAGGCGGCTGTGTAATGAGCCGGCTGCGGGTGTACGCGCGAATCGCGCGAGTGCTGCTGGTGGTGACGCTGGGCCTTTGTATGGCCAGTGTGTTCGGGCTGTTCGAGCGCCTGGGCCTGGCCCACTCGATGGCGCGTCGTCAGCGCTGGTCGCGTTTTTTCATGGCCCGCCTGAGCAACGCCCTGCCCTTCGACGTGACCGTCCACGGCGAGCTGCCGAAGACGCCGATGCTGTGGGTCAGCAACCACGTGTCCTGG
The DNA here is from genome assembly GCF_047345015.1 of Pseudomonas monachiensis. NCBI lineage: Bacteria > Pseudomonadati > Pseudomonadota > Gammaproteobacteria > Pseudomonadales > Pseudomonadaceae > Pseudomonas > Pseudomonas monachiensis. The sequence continues at coordinate 1,336,992 of NZ_CP178857.1, read as the reverse complement.
ACCGACATCCCGTTGTTGGGGATGCTCACGCCGCTGTCGTTCCTGTCCAAGGCCGAAGTGCGCACCTGGCCGGTGGCAGGCTGGTTGGCGGCCAAGGCCGGCAGCCTGTTTATCCGCCGTGGCTCGGGTGACAGCCAGTTGATCCGCAAGCAGATGACCCGTCACCTGGAACAGGCACACCCCCTGCTGATGTTTCCGGAAGGCACCACCACCGACGGCCGTTCGCTGCGTACTTTCCACGGCCGCTTGCTGTCCGCCGCCATCGATTCCGAAGTGGCGATGCAGCCGGTGGCGATTCGTTATGTGCGTGACGGCCAGCCTTGCGCGCTGGCGCCGTTCATTGGCGACGATGACTTGCTTTCGCATCTGATGCGCTTGTTTGCCAATGACCGTGGCGGCGTGGAGATTCATCTGCTCAAGCCAATCGCTTGCGAAGGTCGGGAACGCGCGGCCCTGGCGTTCGAGGCACAGCAGGCGGTGCAGAAGGCGTTGTTTGGAGCTGTCGCAGAACCTCAGCGCGCACCGATGCGCCCTGCCATTGCGGCTTGATTCAATCTCCGATTCACCGAAGTACCCTGTGGGAGCGGGCTTGCTCGCGAAAGCGGTGTATCAGCCGATATCAATGTCGCCTGATACTACGCCTTCGCGAGCAAGTCGGATCGCCGCACCGCCGCTCCCACATTGGTTTTATGGTGTTGGATAGTTCCGGGCAAAATCCTGTAGCTGCGGATAGAACAACCGAAAGTCCTCGCTCAACGGTTCATACAACCGCCGCAACTCCTGCATCGCCGCCGCCAGTTCTTCCGGCCGGGTCAGGCGCCGCGAGATCCCGCGCAACACCTGCTCCAGCACTTCGAATTCCTGATACGAACCCAGCCAGTCATTGGCCACCATGTGCGGCGCAATCTTCGCCAGCCGCTCCGGCAGTTGTCGTTCGCTGGACAGCACCCGGTACACGTCTGAAGTGAACAGCTCCAGCGGCCGGTCGGCGTACAGAGTCCAGTCACGAGCCAGGCAATGGTCGAAAAACACGTCGAGCACGATCCCCGCGTAGCGACGACGGGTCAGGGAAAAACGCGACAACGCGACGTCCACCAGCGGATGGCGATCGGTGAACACGTCGATGCTGCGGTGCAACTGGATAGCCCCCTCGATTTCCGGAGCGAACTGCCCTTGCAGCCGTCCCTTGACGAAATCGCCATACAGACTGCCGAGCAATTGGCCAGGACGCTGGCCACCGAGGTGAAGATGTGCGAGATAGTTCATGGGCGCAGCTTAGCACTGCCCCCTTGTCTTGTTACACTCACCATATCGTTATAACTCGATATACCGAAATGCGAGCTGGTCAGAGCCAAATCATATTTGTATATCGCGAAATACCGATTTAAAGTTCGCCTCATCGCGATATAGCGTTTTAAACATCACGAGCCCACATCATGACCATCAATCTCGACGAAATAATAAAAGCCCTGGCACACCCAGTACGGCGAGAAATCCTGCACTGGCTCAAGGACCCGACCGTCGAATTTCCCGACCAGTCCCATAGTAACGAGCACGGCGTTTGCGCCGGGCAGATCGATCAACGTTGCGGCCTGTCGCAGTCCACGGTGTCCGCACACCTGGCGACCCTGCAACGCGCCGGCCTGATCAGCAGCCGTAAAGTCGGCCAGTGGCATTTTTTCAAACGTAACGAGGAAACCATTCAGGAGTTCCTCCGCATATTCAACAAAGAGCTCTGACCCTTAACGTCAGCCAGCCGACAAGGAATTAACCAATGCCCCTCTCGCTACTCATCCTGGCCTTGAGCGCCTTCGCCATCGGCACCACCGAGTTCGTCATCATGGGCCTGCTGCCCAACGTGGCGGCTGACCTCGGTGTGTCGATTCCCGGTGCCGGCTGGCTGGTGACCGGTTACGCCCTGGGCGTGGCCATCGGTGCGCCGTTCATGGCGCTGGCCACCGCCAAACTGCCGCGCAAGGCAGCCCTGGTGGCGTTGATGGGCATCTTCATTGTCGGCAACCTGCTTTGCGCAGTCGCCGGCGACTACAACGTCCTGATGTTCGCACGTGTGGTCACCGCCCTGTGCCACGGCGCCTTCTTCGGTATCGGTTCGGTGGTAGCCGCCGGACTGGTGCCTGCGAACAAACGCGCTTCGGCCGTGGCCCTGATGTTCACCGGCCTGACCCTGGCCAACGTCCTCGGCGTACCGCTGGGCACCGCCCTCGGTCAGGAAGCCGGCTGGCGTTCGACCTTCTGGGCCGTGACCGTAATCGGTGTGATCGCACTGATCGGCTTGATCCGCTTCCTGCCGGCCAAGCGTGATGAAGAAAAACTCGACATGCGCGCCGAACTGGCCGCACTCAAGGGCGGCGGTATCTGGCTGTCCCTGAGCATGACCGCGCTGTTTGCCGCGTCGGTGTTCACCCTGTTCACCTACGTCGCCCCGCTGCTGGGTGAAGTGACCGGCGTCTCGCCCCGTGGCGTGACCTGGACCCTGATGCTCATCGGTCTGGGCCTGACGGTCGGCAACATCATCGGCGGCAAGCTGGCCGACAAAGGCATGGCCGCGACGCTGATCGGCGTGTTCATCACCATGGCCGTGGTGTCCACCGTGCTGACCTGGACCAGTGTCGCGCTGATCCCGACCGAAATCACCCTGTTCCTCTGGGCCACCGCGTGCTTCGCCGCCGTACCGGCGCTGCAAGTGAACGTGGTGACCTTCGGCAAGGCCGCACCGAACCTGGTGTCGACCCTGAATATTGGCGCTTTCAACATCGGCAACGCCGTGGGTGCCTGGGTCGGCGGCAGCGTGATCGCCCACGGCTTCGGCCTGACCAGCGTGCCCCTCGCGGCAGCCGTACTGGCGGTACTCGCCCTGCTGGTGACCCTGATTACTTTCCGTCAGAGCGGCAATCCCGATCTGGCCCCAGCTACTTCTAACTGATCTCCAAAAGAGAGCCATTAAATGACGACTATTTTCGATCCGATCAAACTGGGCGACCTCGAGTTGGCCAACCGCATCATCATGGCGCCACTGACCCGCTGCCGCGCCGACGAAGGTCGCGTGCCCAACGCGCTGATGGCCGAGTACTACGTGCAACGCGCCTCCGCCGGCCTGATCCTCAGCGAAGCCACTTCGGTCACGCCAATGGGCGTCGGCTACCCGGACACCCCGGGCATCTGGTCCAACGATCAGGTGCGTGGCTGGTCCAACGTGACCAAGGCGATCCATGGCGCGGGCGGCAAGATCTTCCTGCAACTGTGGCATGTGGGTCGCATTTCCCACGGTTTGTACCTGAACGATGAAGCCCCGGTCGCCCCGAGCGCCATCCAGCCCAAGGGCCACGTCAGCCTGGTGCGTCCGTTGGCCGACTTCCCGGTGCCGCGCGCCCTGGAAACCGCTGAAATCGCCGACATCGTCGACGCTTACCGCGTCGGTGCCGAGAACGCCAAGGCCGCCGGCTTCGACGGTGTGGAAATCCATGCCGCCAACGGTTACCTGCTCGACCAGTTCCTGCAAAGCAGCACCAACCAGCGCACCGACAACTACGGCGGCTCCCTGGAAAACCGTGCCCGCCTGCTGCTGGAAGTGACTGACGCGGCGATCGAAACCTGGGGGGCCGGCCGTGTGGGCGTGCACCTGTCGCCACGCGCCGACCTGCATGACATGGGTGACGACAACCTGGCCGAAACCTTCACCTACGTCGCTCGCGAACTGGGCAAGCGTGGCATTGCCTTCATCTGCTCGCGGGAGAAAGAAGGTGCCGACAGCCTCGGTCCACAACTCAAGGAAGCCTTCGGCGGCCCTTACATTGCCAACGAGCGTTTCACCAAGGACAGCGCCAACGCGTTGCTCGCCAGCGGCAAGGCCGATGCAGTCGCATTCGGCGTACCTTTCATTGCCAACCCTGACCTGCCGGCACGTTTGAAGGCTGATGCACCGCTGAACGAAGCGCGCCCGGAACTGTTCTACGCCCCGGGTCCGGTTGGTTACATCGACTACCCGACGCTGTAATCGACAACTGTTGAAAACCAAAAGCCCCGACTCGAAAGAGCCGGGGCTTTTTAATATGTGACGGTTTGACACTATCCCCACGATCATCGGCAGGTACTCACAGCACTCGACACAAATTCCCTACAAATTACTGAGCTTGCTACCTGTCAACCTGCCGAGTGTAAGTATATAAAAGCACCCCATTGTGGAAGGGCGCGTGAAGAACTGTTCATCTTCGGCTTCAACGGTTGACACACAAGGCGCCGATTACGCATTTTGCTTTATTTGCGCAGGCTGGGGCTAAAGCGCAACAGATCCAGACCGGTATCGACCCAACGCTCGGCTTCGGCGTGCAATTCAAAACTGTCGGGGGCCAGCAGCCACTGGTACAGGATGCCATCAATATAAGCATGCAAGCTGATCGCGGCGCGGGCAGTGTCGAGGTTTTCCGGCAACTGGCCACGGTTCACGGCATTGCTCAGGGCCAGGCCGATCCGCTCATTACATTCGAGGCTGGCTGACACCCGTTGTTGGCGCAGATCGCACATTTCATTGGTGAATTCGCACTTATGAAAAAGAATCTCGTTAATGCGTCGGGTTTTCGGGTCCAGCGCAATTTGATGAAACAAATGAATCAACAGCTTGCGCATGCAGCCCAGGGGATCGAGTTCGTCTTCGCTCTCGCTGGCCTTGGCCATTTCTTCCAGCGGCTCATGCAGGGTGTCGAGCATGGCCTGCACCAGATCCGCCTTGTTGCTGAAATGCCAGTAGATGGCCCCTCGAGTGACGCCGGCCAGGGTCGCGATGTCCGCCAGGGTGGTACGCGCCACGCCTCGCTCGTAAAAGGCCTTTTCGGCCGCCACGAGAATTTGCGCGCGGGTTTCCTGAGCTTCCTCTTTGGTACGACGGACCATGGCAGTACAACCTCAATCAGGGTGCTTCAGCGATGCCTGAACATCGGCTGAATAAAAGTGGGGCGAACGTTCTGGGGGGGCGTCCCCGGCCTACAATTTCAACCTTTCAACGGCTTGTGTAACGGCGCGGGTACATAGCCTGGGTATTTACAAACAGCCATGTACGTAAGTATATTCCTTAGCAAGCTACTTATCCACTCGGCAAACATTTTTCAACCTTCCACCTTTCTAGTGCGCACCTTGCGCGCCTGACCCGAGGATTTTCATGCAATTCAAGCCAGCTGTTACCGCTCTGGTCGCCGCCGTCGCCCTGGCATCGCTGCTCAGCGGATGCAAAAAGGAAGAGGCAGCACCGGCCGCCCCACCGCCTCAGGTCGGCGTCGTGACTCTGCAACCGCAAGCTTTCACCCTGACATCCGATCTGCCAGGCCGTACCAGTGCGTTCCGCATTGCCGAAGTCCGCCCGCAGGTCAACGGCATCATTCTCAAGCGCCTGTTCAAGGAAGGCAGTGACGTCAAGGCCGGCCAGCAGCTCTATCAGATCGACCCGTCGATTTATGAAGCAACGCTCGCCAGCGCCGAAGCCAATCTGCGTTCGACCAAGTCGATTTCCGACCGCTACAAGCAACTGGTCGACGAACAAGCCGTAAGCCGTCAGGAATACGACACTGCCGTGGCCAATCGCCTGCAATCGGAAGCCGCGCTGCAGACCGCACAGATCAACGTGCGCTACACCAAGGTCTATGCCCCGCTGACCGGCCGCATCGGCCGCTCCTCGGTGACCGAAGGCGCGCTGGTCAGCAATGCCCAGGTCGACGCGATGGCGGTGATCCAGCAAATCGACCCGATCTACGTCGACGTGACGCAGTCCTCGGTCGAGTTGCTGCAACTGCGCCGTGAGCTGGAAAGCGGTCGCCTGCAAAAGGCCGGCGATAACGCAGCCTCGGTCAAGCTGACCCTCGAAGACGGCAGCGAGTACAAGCTGGACGGCAAGCTGGAGTTCTCCGAAATCTCGGTTGACCAGACCACCGGTTCTGTCACCCTGCGCGCCATCTTCCCGAACCCTGAGCACACCCTTCTGCCTGGCATGTTCGTGCACGCCAAGTTGCTGGCCGGTGTGAACAGCGCGGCGATCCTGGCCCCGCAACAAGGCGTGACCCGCGATCTCAAGGGGACGCCAACCGCACTGGTTGTCGGCCCGGACAACAAGGTCGAACTGCGTCAACTCAAGGCCAACCGCACCGTCGGCAACCAATGGCTGATCGAAGACGGCCTGAAGGCCGGCGATCGCCTGATCACCGAAGGTCTGCAATTCGTCAAACCCGGCATCGAAGTCAAGGCCAGTGAAGCGACCAACGTAGCCGCAAAGAACCCGGCCCCCGCCCAGGCAGCTGATAAAGCGTCTGGCGGCAAAGGGGAGTAAACCATGTCGAAATTTTTTATCGACCGTCCGATTTTCGCCTGGGTAATTGCCCTGGTGATCATGTTGGTCGGGGCACTATCGATCCTCCGGTTGCCGATCAACCAGTACCCGAGCATTGCGCCTCCGGCGATTGCGATCTCCGTGACCTACCCGGGTGCTTCGGCACAAACGGTTCAGGACACCGTGGTTCAGGTGATCGAGCAACAGCTCAACGGTATCGACCACCTGCGTTATGTCTCGTCGGAAAGTAACTCCGACGGCACCATGACCATTACCGCGACCTTCGAGCAAGGCACCAACTCCGATACCGCGCAGGTTCAGGTCCAGAACAAGCTGAACCTGGCCACCCCGCTGCTGCCGCAAGAAGTGCAGCAACAGGGTATCCGCGTCACCAAGGCGGTGAAGAATTTCCTGTTGGTGATCGGCGTGGTGTCGCGTGACGGCAGCATGACCAAGGACGACCTGTCCAACTACATCGTGTCGAACATGCAGGACCCGATCTCGCGGACCGCCGGTGTCGGTGACTTCCAGGTGTTCGGTTCGCAGTACGCCATGCGTATCTGGCTCGACCCGGCCAAGTTGAACAACTTCAACCTGACCCCGATCGACGTCAAGACCGCTATCGCCGCGCAAAACGTCCAGGTGTCGTCCGGCCAGCTCGGCGGCCTGCCTGCCCTGCCCGGCACCCAGCTGAACGCAACCATCATCGGCAAGACCCGCCTGCAGACCGCGGAGCAATTCGACAAGATCCTGCTCAAGGTCAACAAGGACGGCTCCCAGGTTCGCCTCAAGGATGTCGCCGAAGTCGGTCTGGGTGGCGAGAACTACAGCATCAACGCCCAGTTCAACGGCGCCCCGGCTTCCGGCCTGGCGGTGAAACTGGCCACCGGTGCCAACGCTCTCGACACCGCAAAAGCCCTGCGCACGACCATCGACAGCCTCAAGCCGTTCTTCCCTGAAGGGATGGAAGTGGTGTTCCCGTACGACACCACCCCGGTGGTGACCGAATCGATCAAAGGCGTGGTTCACACCCTGGTCGAAGCGGTCGCACTGGTGTTCCTGGTGATGTTCCTGTTCCTGCAAAACTTCCGCGCCACCATCATCACCACGATGACTGTGCCGGTGGTATTGCTCGGTACGTTCGGGATCCTCGCGGCCGCCGGCTTCAGCATCAACACCCTGACCATGTTCGGCATGGTGCTGGCCATCGGCTTGCTGGTGGACGACGCCATCGTCGTGGTGGAAAACGTCGAACGGGTAATGAGCGAAGAAGGCCTGTCGCCCAAGGAAGCCACCAAGAAATCCATGGGCCAGATCCAGGGCGCACTGGTCGGTATCGCCCTGGTGCTGTCGGCGGTTCTGTTGCCGATGGCGTTCTTCAGCGGCTCCACCGGTGTGATCTACAAGCAGTTCTCGATCACCATCGTCTCGGCCATGGCCCTGTCGGTACTGGTCGCGCTGATCTTCACCCCGGCGCTTTGCGCCACCATGCTCAAACCGATCCCGAAAGGCGAGCATGGTGTACCCAAGCGTGGTTTCTTTGGCTGGTTCAACCGCAATTTCGACCGCGGCGTTCGCGGCTACGAACGCGGTGTCGGCAATATCCTGCAGCGCAAGATCCCGTATCTGCTGGCGTACCTGCTGATCGTGGTGGGCATGATCTGGCTGTTCACCCGCATTCCAACGGCGTTCCTGCCGGAAGAAGACCAGGGTGTACTGTTCGCCCAGGTGCAGACCCCGGCCGGCTCCACGGCCCAGCGCACCCAGGTGGTGGTGGATGAAATGCGTGAATTCCTGCTGCGCCCTGGCAAGGATGGCGGCGAAGGCGATGCGGTGAACTCGGTGTTTACCGTGACCGGCTTCAACTTCGCCGGCCGTGGCCAGAGTTCGGGCATGGCGTTCATCATGCTGCGTCCGTGGGACGAACGTAACGCCGACAACAACGTGTTCAAGGTGGCGGCCCGTGCCCAGCAGCACTTCTTCACCTTCCGCGATGCCATGGTGTTCGCCTTCGCGCCACCAGCGGTACTGGAACTGGGTAACGCCACCGGTTTCGACGTGTTCCTGCAGGACCGTGCCGGTATCGGCCACGAAAAACTGATGCAGGCGCGCAACCAGTTCCTCGGCATGGCGGCGCAAAGCAAGATCCTGTCCCAGGTCCGTCCGAACGGCCTGAACGACGAACCGCAATACCAGTTGGAGATCGATGACGAGAAGGCCAGCGCCCTGGGCGTGACCATCGCTGACATCAACAACACGTTGTCGATTGCCTTGGGCAGTAGCTACGTCAACGACTTCATCGACCGCGGTCGTGTGAAGAAGGTTTACGTGCAAGGCCAGCCCGGTGCTCGCATGAGCCCTGAAGACCTGCAGAAGTGGTACGTGCGTAACGCCACCGGCACCATGGTTCCGTTCTCGGCGTTCGCCAAGGGCGAGTGGATCTACGGTTCGCCGAAACTGGCCCGTTACAACGGCGTGGAAGCGATGGAAATCCTCGGCGCCCCGGCTCCGGGATACTCCACCGGTGAAGCCATGCTCGAAGTCGAAGCCATCGCCAGGAAACTGCCGGCGGGTGTCGGTATTTCCTGGACCGGCCTGTCGTATGAAGAGCGTCTGTCCGGTTCGCAAGCACCGGCGCTGTACGCCCTGTCGCTGCTGATGGTGTTCCTGTGCCTGGCGGCGTTGTATGAAAGCTGGTCGATTCCGATCGCGGTGATGTTGGTGGTGCCGCTGGGGATCATCGGTGCACTGATGGCCACTAGCCTGCGCGGTTTGTCCAACGACGTGTACTTCCAGGTAGGTTTGTTGACGACTATCGGTCTGGCGGCGAAAAACGCCATTCTGATTGTCGAATTTGCCAAGGAACTGCACGAACAAGGGCGTAGCCTGCGCGATGCAGCGATCGAGGCCTGCCGCATGCGTCTGCGACCGATCATCATGACCTCGCTCGCCTTCGTCCTCGGTGTGGTACCACTGGCGATATCCACGGGCGCAGGTTCCGGTAGCCAGCATGCAATCGGTACCGGCGTGATCGGCGGTATGATCACGGCGACTGTGCTGGCGATCTTCTGGGTCCCGCTGTTCTTCGTCACCGTGTCGTCCATAGGCCAGCGCAAAATCGCCGACCAGGATGATGCTACTGAAACTCCTAAAGAGGCTGGCCAATGAGCAAGTCGCTACTCTCCCTGGCAGTCGCCGCCTTCGTGCTCGGTGGCTGCTCGCTGATACCTGATTATCAGCAGCCCGAAGCGCCGGTGGCGGGCCAGTACCCGCAGGGCCTGGCATACTCGCCGGCCCAGGCACCGGCGCAAGCGGCTGCCGAGCAGGGCTGGAAGCAGTTTTTCCATGACCCGGCGCTGCAACAACTGATCCAGGTGGCCCTGGAAAACAACCGTGACCTGCGTGTCGCGGCCCTGAACATCGACGCGTTTGCGGCTCAATACCGCATCTCCCGTGCCGATCTGTTCCCGGCCGTCTCGGCCAACGGCACCGGCAGCCGTCAGCGGCTTCCGGCTGACGCTTCGCAGACCGGCGAAGCAGGCATCACCAGTTCCTACTCGGCAACTGTTGGCGTCAGCGCCTACGAACTCGACCTGTTCGGTCGGGTTCGCAGCCTGAACGAAGAAGCGCTGCAGAAGTACTTCGCCACGGAAGAAGGCCGCCGCAGCACGCAGATCAGCCTGGTGGCCAGCGTGGCCAATGCCTACCTGACCTGGCAGGCCGACAAGGAACTGTACAAGCTGACCCAGGACACCCTGGCTGCCTTCGAGGAGAGCTACAAGCTCACCGCCCGCAGCAACGAAGTCGGCGTCGCCTCGGCCCTGGACCTGGCGCAGTCGCGTACCTCGGTGGAAAACGCCCGTGCGCAACTGGCCAAGTACACCCGTCAGGTCGCCCAGGACGAAAACAGCCTGGTGCTGCTGCTCGGTACCGGCGTCCCGGCCAACCTGCAAGCAGCCAAACCGCTTGACGACGACCTGCTGAGCGACGTTCCGCCCGGCCTGCCGTCGGACCTGCTGCATCGCCGTCCGGACATCCTTCAGGCCGAGTACAACCTCAAGGCCGCCAATGCCAACATCGGCGCGGCGCGGGCTGCGTTCTTCCCGAGCATCAGCCTCACAGCCAATGCGGGCAGCCTGAGCCCGGACCTGTCCGGTCTGTTCAAGGGTGGCTCGGGCACCTGGTTGTTCCAGCCGCAAATCAACCTGCCGATCTTCAACGCCGGCGCCCTGAGCGCCAGCCTGGATTACTCGAAGATCCAGAAAGACATTGGCGTGGCGAACTACGAGAAGTCCATTCAAACGGCCTTCCAGGAAGTCGCCGACGGCCTGGCCGCCCGCCAGACCTACGTCCAGCAGTTGCAGGCGCAGAAAGATTTCGTCAATGCCAACCAGGACTACTACCGCCTGGCCGAGCGTCGCTACCGCATCGGTGTCGACAGCAACCTGACCTTCCTCGATGCCCAGCGTCAGCTGTTCAGTGCGCAACAGGTGTTGATCACCGACCGTCTGGCGCAGTTGGTCAGCCAGGTCAACCTGTACAAGGCCCTGGGTGGTGGCTGGAACGAACAGACGGCGAAGAACGAGCCGTTGAAAGAAGAAGCGCCGAAGATGAAGTACTTCTGATAGCGCTGTGAAAACAAGAAGCCCACCTTTTGGTGGGCTTTTTGTTGGCAGTCTGAAAATCTTTGTTGTCCGTTATGGCCGGCCAACACACCACAAAACCCGAATCAATCTTGCGTTCGATAATCGCCCAAAACACGTTTTTTACGATTGAACCATCCAGTACATTCCACGCACCATCCGAACCACAAAACCAATAACAACAGGTTCGACACCATGCCCCCGCGCCCTGCCCTCTCCGGCTGACCCGCTTCGTTTTGTGCTGATTTCGAATATTCGTCTGCAACCCCGGGTTGCGGCATCACCGCGCTTTATCCCCAAGAATTAGAGAGACCCGAGCTCATGACGTCTTCCACCGCGCAGTATTTCGTTCCCGGCCTGATCGCCACCGCCCTGGCCAGCGCCGCCCTGCCCGCCTACGCCGAGGAGTCGGGTTTTGTCGAAGGGGCCAAGGTCAACCTGAACCTGCGCAACTTCTACATCAACCGCAACTTCACCAACCCGACCAAGGCTCAGGGCAAGGCTGAAGAGTGGACGCAAAGTTTCATCCTCGACGCCAAATCCGGCTTCACCCAGGGCACCGTCGGGTTCGGCATGGATGTGCTCGGTTTGTATTCGGTGAAGCTCGACGGCGGTAAAGGCACCGGCGGTACGCAACTGCTGCCGCTGAATCATGACGGTCGCCCGGCAGACAACTTTGGCCGCACCAACGTGGCGTTCAAGGCCAAGCTGTCGCAGACCGAAGTCAAAGTCGGCGAGTGGATGCCGGTGCTGCCAATCCTGCGTTCGGACGACGGTCGCTCGTTGCCGCAAACCTTCCGTGGTGGCCAGATCACCTCGAAGGAGATCAATGGCCTGACGCTCTACGGCGGCCAGTTCCGCCAGAACAGCCCACGGGACGACAGCAGCATGGATGACATGTCGATGACCGGCAAAGCCGCGTTCACCTCCGACCGTTTCAACTTTCAGGGCGGCGAGTACGTGTTCAACGACAAGCGCACCCAGATCGGTCTGTGGAATGCCGAGCTCAAGGACATCTACAGCCAGCAATTCATCAATCTGATCCACAGCCAGCCGATCGGCGACTGGACCCTGGGCGCCAACCTGGGTTTCTTCTACGGCAAGGATGACGGCAGCGCCCAGGCCGGCGAGCTGGACAACAAGACCCTGTACGGCCTGTTTTCGGCCAAGCACGGCGGCCACACCTTCTATGTCGGACTGCAGAAACTCACCGGCGACAACGCCTGGATGCGGGTCAACGGCACCAGCGGCGGCACACTGGCCAACGACAGCTACAACTCCAGCTACGACAATGCCCAGGAGAAATCCTGGCAAGTACGCCACGACTACAACTTCGCCGCCGTGGGCGTACCGGGCCTGACCCTGATGAACCGCTACATCAGCGGTGACAATGTGCACACCGGCACTATCACCGACGGCAAGGAATGGGGACGGGAAAGTGAACTGGGCTACACCGTGCAAAGCGGTGCGCTGAAGGACCTGAACCTGAAGTGGCGCAACTCGACCATGCGTCGCGACTACAGCAACAACGAGTTCGATGAGAACCGCGTGATCATCAGCTATCCGATCAGCCTGCTTTAAAAATCAAAAGATCGCAGCCTGCGGCAGCTCCTACAGGTGTTCACTTACCCCTGTAGGAGCTGCCGCAGGCTGCGATCTTTTTTGAAGCTGCCACCCTATTCCCGCGACTCAACCCCCAACTCATCCCACACCGACTCGGCCAGGTGGAACGTCGCATTGGCCGCCGGAATCCCGCAGTAGATTGCACTCTGCATGATGACTTCCTTGATCTCGCCACGGCTCACGCCATTGTTGGCGGCGGCGCGAAGGTGCAGTTTGAGTTCGCCCTCGCGGTTCATGCCGATCAGCATGGCGATGGTGATCAGGCTGCGGGTGTGGCGCGGCAGGCCCGGGCGGGTCCAGATGTCGCCCCAGGCGTGGCGGGTGATCATTTCCTGAAACTCCGAGTTGAACTCGGTCAGGGCGGTCAGGCTGCGGTCGACGTGGGCGTCGCCGAGGACCGCGCGACGGACTTCCATCCCCTCGTCGTAACGTTGTTTCTCATCCACAGGAAAACCCTCAGTCAGCCGACAGGAACGCCAGCACGCGCTCGCTGAACGCATTGCCTGCCTGGACGTTGGACAAGTGCGCGGCGTAGAACTCGGCGTACTCGGCCCCGTGCACATGCTCTTGAATAAAATGCCCACCGGACGGTGGCGTTACCGCATCTTCGCTACCGGCAATCACCAGCAACGGCACCTTGATCGAAGACAGCTGATCGCGGAAATCGGCATCGCGCACCGCCCCGCAGTTGGCCGCATAGCCTTCTGGCGAAGTGGCCGCGAGCATGTCGGTAATCTGCTTGGCTGCCGCCGGGTTGGCTTCGGAGAAATCCGGGGTGAACCAGCGGGCAATCGACGCATCGCGCAGGGCAACCATGGCCGCCTGTCCATCGCGCAGCACCATCTCAATGCGCGGGTTCCACACCGACGGATCGCCGATTTTTGCCGCTGTGTTGCACACGATCAGTTTGTTCAGGCGCCCGCCGGCATTGATCCCCAGCCACTGGCCGATCAACCCGCCCATGGACAATCCGCAGAAATGCGCGCGCTCGATGTGCAAGGCATCCAGCAAGGCGAGCACGTCGCGGCCCAGTTGCTCGATGCTGTACGGGCCCGGCGTCACCAGCGATTGGCCGTGACCACGGGTGTCGAAACGCAGCACGCGAAAATGCTCAGTGAACGCCGGGATCTGCGCGTCCCACATGTGCAGGTCCGTGCCCAGGGAGTTGGACAGCACCAGTACCGGCGCATCGACCGGTCCATCGAGTTGGTAATGCAGTTCGCCCTCGGCGAGTTGTACAAAAGCCACAGCAAGTCTCCTTCAGGCAGTCAATGCAGAATGTTCAGCCACCGCCCGCTCGACCCAGGTCTGGGCCTGACCGAGATAGTGGGCGGGGTCCAGCAGATGATCGAGTTCAGCCGCCGACAGCTCGGCGGTCACTTGCGGTTCGTCGCCGAGGACCGCGCGCAGGTGACGTTGTTCGGCAACGGCGCGTTTGCAGCATTGCTCCAGCAGATGGTGCGCGGTATCGCGCCCAACCCGCTGCGCGAGGACGATGCTCACCGCTTCGGCGAGCACCAGGCCCTGGGTCAAATCGAGGTTGCGAGCCATGCGCCCGGCATCCACTTCCAGTCCTTTGGCGATCAACAGCGCTTGCTGCAGGCTGCCCGACACCAGGCAGCAAATCTCCGGCAGGGTTTCCCACTCGGCATGCCACAGGCCCAGGCTACGCTCGTGTTCCTGAGGCATGGCGCTGAACAGCGTCGACAGCAGACCCGGCACACGCGTCGCCGCGCCAATCAGCACCGCCGCGCCCACCGGATTACGCTTGTGCGGCATGGTCGAGGAACCGCCCTTGCCCGGCGCCGAGGGTTCGAACACTTCGGCGGCCTCGGTTTGCATCAACAGGCTGATATCACGCCCAAGCTTGCCGAGACTGCCGGCGATCAGGCCGAGCGCGGCGCCGAACTCCACCACGCGATCACGCTGGGTGTGCCACGGCTGATCGGGCAAGGTCAGTTGCAGCTCTTCGGCCAGCGCTTGGGCAATCGGCATGGCCTGCTCGCCAAGGGCCGCCAGGGTTCCGGACGCGCCGCCAAATTGCAGCACCAGCACACGCGGCTTGAGTTCGGCCAAACGTTGACGACTGCGGGTCACTGCCCCCAGCCAGCCGGCGACCTTCATGCCAAGGGTGACCGGCGTCGCATGCTGCAGCCAGGTGCGTCCGGCCAATGGCGTGGTCGCGTAGCGCTGGGCCTGGGACGCGAGGGTCTGCCCCAGTTGTGCCAGGTCGCCTTCGATCAGTTCCAGCGCGCGGCGCAGTTGCAGCACCAGGCCGCTGTCCATCACGTCCTGGCTGGTCGCGCCCAGATGTACATAGCGCTCGGCTTCGGCATCGGTGGCCGCGATCTGTTTGCCCAGCGCCTTGACCAACGGAATCGCCGAATTCCCGGCCGTGGCAATCGCCTCGCCCAACGCCGCAAAGTCGTAAAGCCCGGCACGGCAAGCCGCTTCAATCGGCGCGACAGCACTCGACGGAATCAACCCTGCCCGCGCTTCGGCCCGGGCCAGTGCCGCTTCGAAATCTAGCATGGCCTGGACCCGGCCCTGATCGCAGAACACCTCACGCATATCGCGGGCAGTGAAATAGGCATCGAACAATTGATTGCCCGGTCGCTGGTTCATAAACAGTTCCTGAAGGCGCGGGCCTTTGCGACCCGCGCGTGAAGATCAAAGGTCTTGCTGCAGATACTTCGGCTGTTTCGGCAGGCGCAGGCTGAACAGGAATGCCACCGCCATCATCACCGTGACGTACCAATAGAAGGAGTTTTCCATGCCCACGGCCTTGAGGCTCAAGGCCACATATTCCGCCGAACCACCGAAGATTGCATTCGCCACCGCATATGCCAGGCCGACACCCAGTGCACGCACCTCGGGCGGGAACATCTCGGCTTTCACCAGGCCACTGATGGAGGTGTAGAAACTGACGATTGCCAGCGCCACGGTAATCAGCACGAAGGCCAGGAATGGACTGGTCACGCTTTTCAGGCTCAACAGGATCGGCACGGTGAACAGCGTGCCGAGGGCGCCGAACCAGAGCATCGAGTTACGCCGGCCGATCTTGTCGGCGAGCATGCCGAAAATCGGTTGCATGCACATATAGAGGAACAACGCGCCGGTCATGATGTAGCTGGCGGTCTTGGCCGGCATGCCGGCGGTGTTTACCAGGTACTTCTGCATGTACGTGGTGAAGGTGTAGAAAATCAGCGAGCCACCGGCGGTGTAACCGAGCACGGTGATGAACGCGGCTTTATGGTCGCGAAACAACGCGCTGATGCTGCCGGCATCCTTGTTTTCGCGCATTTCCTTGCTGGTGGTTTCTTTCAGCGAACGACGCAGATACAGCGAAACCAGCGCCGCCATGGCACCCACCACGAAGGGAATCCGCCAGCCGTAGGCACGCAGGTCATCTTCGGTGAGGAACTGTTGCAGGATCACCACCAGCGACACCGCGAGCAACTGGCCGCCGATCAGGGTCACGTACTGGAACGAGGCGAAGAAACCGCGCTGGCCCTTGAGCGCCACTTCACTCATGTAGGTCGCGGTAGTGCCGTACTCACCGCCCACCGACAAGCCTTGCAGCAAACGGGCGAACAGCAACAGGATAGGTGCCCAGACCCCGATGCTGTTATAGGTCGGCAGGCAGGCGATCAGCAGCGAGCCGAAGCACATCATCAGAATCGAGATCAACATCGAATTCTTGCGTCCGTGCTTGTCCGCCAACCGCCCGAAAATCCAGCCGCCAATCGGTCGCATCAGGAACCCGGCGGCAAACACGCCAGCGGTGTTGACCAGTTGCACCGTGGGGTTATCGGACGGAAAAAAGGCCGGTGCGAAATAGATCGCACAGAAGGCGTAGACGTAGAAGTCGAACCATTCGACCAGGTTGCCGGACGAGGCACCGACAATGGCGAAGATCCGCTTCTTGCGTTCTTCGCCGGTATAAAGAGCTATGGACGCAGTGGGTGTTGTCATTGTTTTTTCACTCTTTGGGGACAGTGAGAGTCTAGACACACTTAGCAACACTCCCGTTCCACAATACGTCAGCAACAAAAATCCACTGTGGGAGCGAGCTTGCTCGCGAAGGCGTAGTGTCAGTTGATAAAAATGTTGCCTGACATACCGCTTTCGCGAGCAAGCCCGCTCCCACAAGGGGATGGTGTTCACTTAATAGTCGAAGAACACCGTCTCGGCATCGGTGCCCTGCAGAATCACGTTCCACTGGTACACACCCGCCGCATCCCGCTTGGCCAGCAGCGTATGGCGACGCTCGGCCGGCACGCATTCCAGTAACGGATCGTTGACGTTGGCGGCTTCGCCATCAAAGTAAATCCGCGTCAGCAAGTGCTTGACCAGGCCACGGGCAAACACCAGTACCACCAGGTGCGGAGCCTGGGTCGTGCCTTTGAGCCCCTCGACCGTACCGGGCTTGATGGTGGTGAAACGAAAACGCCCTTCGGCATCCACCGGCACCCGGCCAAAGCCTTCGAAGTTCGGGTCCAGGGGTTTGTCCTGGTCGTCTTCCGGGTGGTCATACTTGCCGGCGGCGTTGGCCTGCCAGACTTCCAGCATCGCGTCGTTGACGATGTCGCCATTGCCATCGACCACTTGCCCGGTGATCGCCACCCGTTCGCCCAGGGTTTGTTCGACGGTCAGGTTTTCGCGGTTCAGCCAGGTCAGGCCGATGTGGTAGTACGGCCCGACGGTGTGGGACGTGGTAGCAGTCAGCGTCATCTTATTTCTCCATCGGCGTGGCGTCGCGGCCGCGCAAAACGATGTCCCAGCGATAACCGAGGGCATAGGAAGGGATGGTTTTTTCCAGATCGAACGCGGCGATCAAGCGCTCCTTGGCACTGGTATCGGGCACGCAGTTGTAGATCGGGTCGTACGCCAGCAACGGGTCGCCCGGGAAATACATCTGCGTCACCAGGCGCGTCAGGATGCTCGGCCCGAACAGCGAGAAATGGATGTGCGCCGGGCGCCACGCGTTGTGGTGGTTGCCCCACGGATAGGCACCAGGCTTGATGGTCTGGAACTGGTACCAGCCATCGGCATCGGTCACGGTGCGGCCGGTGCCGGTGAAATTCGGGTCCAACGGTGCGTCGTGCAGGTCGCGGGCATGGGCGTAGCGACCGGCGGCGTTGGCCTGCCAGATCTCCACCAGAATCCCGGGCACCGGCAGACCGTTTTCATCCAGCACGCGACCGTGGATGATGATGCGCTCACCCTGTGGCTGTCCCTCGTGCTGGGCGGTCAGGTCGCTGTCCTTCTCATTGACGCGCTCGGCGCCGATGGTCGGACCGGTAATTTCCGACAACGAATGCGGCAGGAACACCAACGGTTTCGACGGCGAGCGCAGGTTGGTTGATTGGTAGGTCGGATGCAGGTACGGCGGTTGAGTGCCTTCCTGCGGACGACGGTAACCAGGCTTGTCAGTCATGAAACATTCCTCAGTTCTTATAAGTCTTCAGAGCGCGTCAGACGCGCTCGATCGCCAAAGCCAGACCTTGGCCGACACCGACGCACATGGTCGCCAGACCTTTCTTGCCGCCGGTTTTTTCCAGTTGATGCAAAGCGGTCATTACCAACCGCGCACCGCTCATGCCCAATGGATGGCCCAAGGCAATCGCGCCACCGTTCGGGTTGACCTGGGCCGCGTCGTCCGCGATCCCCAGTTCACGCAGCACCGCCAGGCCCTGGCTGGCAAAGGCTTCGTTGAGTTCGATCACGTCGAAATCGCTGACCGCCACACCGAGGCGTTCGATCAGTTTACGCACCGCCGGCACCGGGCCAATGCCCATTACACGCGGGGCAACACCAGCGCTGGCCATACCCAGCACTTTGGCGCGGGCAGTCAGGCCGTGTTTTTTCACCGCTTCGGCCGAGGCCAGGATCAACGCGGCGGCGCCGTCGTTTACACCCGAGGCGTTGCCGGCGGTGACGGTTTTTTCGGGGCCGTTGACCGGTTTGAGTTTGCTCAGGGCTTCCAGGGTGGTGTCGGCGCGAGGATGTTCGTCCTGGCTGACCACGGTTTCACCCTTCTTGTGGGCAATGCGCACTTCAACGATTTCTTCGGCGAAGAACCCGGCGGCTTGCGCAGCGGCCGTGCGTTGTTGACTGCGCAGGGCGAACGCGTCTTGATCGGCGCGGGACACCTTGTAGTCGTCGGCCACGTTGTCAGCGGTCTGCGGCATCGCGTCCACGCCGTACTGCGCTTTCATCAACGGATTGATGAAGCGCCAGCCAATGGTGGTGTCTTCGAGCTTCATGTTGCGCGAAAACGCGGCATCGGCCTTGCCCATCACGAACGGCGCACGGGACATCGATTCGACGCCACCGGCGATCGCCAGCTCCATCTCGCCGCTGGCGATGGCGCGGAACGCGGTGCCGATGGCATCCATGCCCGAAGCGCAGAGGCGGTTGAGGGTCACGCCAGGAATACTTTCCGGCAGGCCCGCCAGCAACAGCGCCATACGCGCGACGTTACGGTTGTCCTCACCGGCCTGGTTGGCGCAGCCGAGGAACAACTCGTCCACGGCGTTCCAGTCCACCGACGGGTTGCGCTCCATCAAGGCCTTGATCGGCACGGCAGCCAGGTCGTCGGCACGCACCGTCGACAAGCCACCGCCGAAGCGGCCGATGGGGGTACGAATCGCGTCGCAGATATAAACGTCACGCATCACGCTTCTCCGGGGGCTTGGCCGTGTGCGGCAGCGGTGCGGGCCTCGAGGTCGCGCAGCGCGGTCAGTTCGACTTCAGTCGGCTCGGCGGTTTGCTCGACATGGTCGGCAAAGCGAATCGCCCAACCGGTGGCCGCAACCACTTGCTCGCGGGTCACGCCCGGGTGCAGTGCGGTGACCACGAATTCGTGGGTGCCCTCCTCCGGTTCCATGATGCACAGGTCGGTGATGATCCCCACCGGACCGGCGCCTGGCAGGCCGAGACGCTTGCGCGAATCACCGCCCTCGCCGTGGCCGACCGAGGTAATGAAGTCCAGTTTGTCGACAAAGGAGCGCGACGACTGCTTGAGGATAATCAACACGCTCTTGGCGGATCCGGCAATCTCCGGCGCGCCACCGGCACCTGGCAGACGCACTTTCGGCGAGTGGTAATCACCCACGACGGTGGTGTTGATGTTGCCGAAACGGTCGACCTGCGCCGCGCCGAGGAAGCCGACGTCAATGCGCCCGCCCTGCAGCCAGTAACGGAAAATCTCGCCGGTCGGGACTACGGTGTCAGCGGTTTCCGCCAGTTCACCGTCACCAATCGACAGCGGCAGTACGCTTGGCTTGGCACCGATTGGACCCGATTCGTAGATCAAGACCACATCAGGCGAGGAAGTCAGGCGCGCCAGGTTGGCCGCTTTCGACGGCAGGCCGATACCGACGAAGCACACCGAACCGTTCTTCAGACGGCGAGCGGCGGCGACGGTCATCATTTCATTGGTGGTGTAAGTCATTACTTCGCCTCCGAAGCGGCGGCCAGTTTGGCCTGGAACTCGCTGAAGTCAGCGCTGCCGTGGATGTATTCGTTGATCCACGCGGTGAAGGTTTCACGGTCGCGGGCAATCGGGTCCCAGGCCTGGTAGAAGCGGTTGTCGCGCTCGTTGTAACCGTGGGCGTAGGAAGGATGCGCACCACCAGGTACGTGGCAAACCGCGCTCAAGGCCCAGGTTGGCAATACACAGGAGTTCATCGGTGCATTGAGGTCGTCGACGATTTCCTCAACGGTGACGATGCAGCGCTTGGCGGCCAGTGCGGCTTCTTTCTGCACGCCGAGGATGCCCCAGAGCAGCACGTTGCCCTTGCGGTCGGCTTTCTGCGCGTGAATCACGGTAATGTCCGGGCGCACCGAAGGCACGGCGGCCAGCACTTCGCCAGTGAACGGGCAGGTAACCGATTTGATCAGTGGATTGACCTTCGGCAGGTCGGAACCGGCGTAGGCACGCAGCACCGCAAACGGCAGGCCGGAAGCGCCGGCGACGTAGGCATTGGCCAGGTCGGCATGGCTGTGTTCTTCGATTTCCAGCGCGTGGGGCCACTGCTTCTCTACGGCGTCACGCAGGCGATGCAGGGAGCCGACACCCGGGTTGCCGCCCCAGGAGAAAATCAGCTTGCGAGCACAACCGGCACCGATCAACTGGTCGTAGATCAAGTCAGGGGTCATCCGCACCAGGGTCAGGTCTTTCTTGCCCTGGCGAATGATTTCGTGACCCGCCGCCGTCGGGATCAGGTGAGTAAAGCCTTCGAGCGCGACCGTATCGCCGTCGTTTACGAATTGCTTCACCGCGTCGTGCAGCGAAAGGATTTCAGCCATTGGGGCAGGCTCCCGTTTATTGTTAACCGACAGTGGAAGAAGGCGCCGATGCGCAGCGCCGGAATGACTGAAGATTAAGCCCGTGCAAAACGCCAAACAATCCGATAATCGACTAACCGTTCGATTATCGAACATATTGTTGCCTGGCTATCTTTATAGCCTGCCCCCCAAAAGATCGCAGCCTGCGGCAGCTCCTACAGATTTACACATTCCCCTGCAGGAGCTGCCGCAGGCTGCGATCTTTTACTGCTACACCACTATTTCAAACCGGAATCAGGTCGCATCCGCATGACTGACCATGCCCTTGATTACCACCGCCGTCGTTGCCAGCGCCGCCGGAATCACCAGCGCCGTCAGCACCTGCTCGAAGTTCCAGCCCAGCCCCAGCAGCGTCGCACCCATCCACGCCCCGAGAATGGCGCCGAAGCGGCCGATGCCGAGCATCCACGACACGCCGGTGGCCCGCCCCTGAGTCGGATAGAACCGCGCCGCCAGTGACGGCATTGCCGATTGCGCACCGTTGACACACATCCCGGCTACCAGTACCAGGGTCGCCAGGATTGTGATGTTGCCCAGGCTCTGCCCTACCGCGTAGGCAAACACCCCGGCCAGCAGGTAGAAAGTGCCGATGACCTTGTGCGGATTGAACCGGTCCATTGCCCAGCCCACGCCTACCGCACTCAAAACGCCACCGAACTGGAACAGCGCGCCGATGAAGGCGGCCTGCTCCATGCTCGCGCCACTGTCACGCATCAGGGTCGGCAGCCAACTGGTCAGCAGGTAAACGATTACCAGGCCCATGAAGTAAGTCAGCCACAACAGCAAGGTGCCGGTGCTGTAGGTACCGGAGAAGATCACCGCGAACACATTGCGTGCCTTCACGGATTTCTGTTCCGGCACGCTGAAGCTGGACGCCTGGGCCACTACCGTCGGGTCGATCGGCGCCAGTGCCTTGCGCACTTTGTCCGTGCCGCGGTTGCGCACCACCAGGTAACGCGCCGACTCCGGCAGCCAGAACAGCAGAACGACGGCGAGGATCAGCGGCAGAACTCCGCCGATCAGCAACAGGCTGTGCCAGCCAAAGGCCGGAATGAGCTTGGCCGAGATAAATCCGCCGCCAGCCATGCCGAGGTTGAAGCCGCAGAACATGCTGGTCACCAGCAGGGACTTTTTGCGCTCAGGGGTGTACTCCGACAGCAGCGTGGTGGCGTTTGGCATGCCGGCCCCCAGACCCAGGCCGGTCAGGAAGCGCAACACCAGCAACTGATCGACATTGGTGCTGTAGGCCGAGGCCAGGCTGAAGGCACCGAACAAGAGCACCGCGCCGACCAGTACGACTTTTCGCCCGAAGCGGTCAGCCAGAGGGCCGGAGCCCAGTGCGCCGAAGACCATGCCGATCAACGCCGCACTCATCACCGGGCCGAGACTGGCGCGGTCGATACCCCAGTCCTGGGACAGGGCCGGGGCGATGAAACCCATGGCCGCGGTGTCGAGGCCATCGAGGAAGACAATCAGGAAACACAGGATCACCACGCGCCACTGGTAGCGCGAAATGGGTTGGGCATTGATGAAGGACTGCACGTCGAGGCAGTTACCTACAGCAGACTGAGGCTGGTTCATTATTTTTATTCCACGGATCGCAGTCGAACGGTGTCAGCAGATGCTGACGAAGCCGCGACAGTAATGATCCGGAGGAAACAGCGTCAATTCGATAAACGCGACTCTGTGCGTTTATCGAACAGCTTAGGCAAACAGCTGGGCGCTGAGGTCTCGGCTGGCACTCAACAAACCGGGCAGGAAACGCTGCTCCAGTTCATTGCGGCTGACCCGCCCCGCATGGGTGCTGACGTTTAGGGCCGCAACCACCTGCCCGGAAGCGTCGTACACCGGGACGGCAATCGAACGCAGCCCTTGCTCGAGTTCCTGGTCGACGATGCACCAGCCTTGCAGTCGTACTTCTTGCAGGCATTCGAGTAGCGCCTCGGGGGTGTGGATCGTGCGGCTGGTCTTGGCCTGCAATTCGGCGTGGTCAAGGTATTCGCCCAGGGACGTGTCATCCAGCGCGGCCAGCAGGATGCGCCCCATCGACGTGCAATAGGCCGGCAAGCGCCCACCCACCGACAGATCCACCGAAATCAGGCGCTGGGTGGTCGCGGAGCGGGCGATGTACAAAATGTCATCACCCTCCAGCGTGGCCATGTTGCAGGCCTCGTGCAGTTGTTCGCTCATGCGGTCCAGGTAAGGCTGGGCGGAAACCGCCAGCGGCGTGGATGACACATAGGCATGACCGAGGGTCAGCACTTTGGGCAGCAGCGAATAGGTGCGGCCGTCGGTGGTGGCGTAGCCGAGCTTGATCAAGGTGTGCAGGCAACGGCGCACGGCGGCGCGGGGGATTTCCGTGCGGTGGCTGATCTGGGCGATGGTCAGGTGCCGCTTGCGCTCCTGGAACGCTTGCACCACGGCCAGGCCACGGGCCAGGGACGTCATGAAATCCGGGTCGCCGGTCAGTGCCTGGATCCGTTTGGCTGGTGAGGCAACGATGGGAGGAGCCACTGAAGCGAAGGAATTGCGCATTTGATCGTTCATACAAGGTCCTTTTACCCATTCGGATCAGCGACTATTACAAAGGGCTGGCGCCTGACGCTCAAGCCCAGCCTGCCAACTCCGTGCGATTATCGAACGATCGACCGATAATCGCAATCCACCCTATGAACAACCCGATCCACCGACGCCCGGTTTTCGCCGACTCTCGCCCCTATGTTTACGTCGACTCGGCACAGGACTTAATGGGGCAATCCAATTACCGAAACTTACCTGACTTAATGGCGTCAGAAAGGCATCGCAGCGATCTGGTATCAGTCGACGCTCTACTTCATTGTAAAGTTGCAGGCAACAAAACGGTCACACACCAAGAACAACTTTTAACTCTTTGGAGATAGTGTTCTTCAAATCGGCCGCTATAATACAATTTAGTAGCGCTCCGGTTTTTTACTTGCCGAACCCGCTGCCCGGCAATGCGCTGATCCATCGCCGTTGCCCGTTGCAAGCGCCAGATTCGCATTGCACAGCCTTGCCGATGCGCTTGCCGAACCAGGAAACTGAAGCTACGTCAGCTGTTTATCTCTGGTGCCGTGGCCGCCTGTGACATGGAAGTATTGATCACGTTGTTGTCAAAAACGATGCCTTGACGGCACTGTCTCATTCGACGAACGTGATCAAACGATTTGATGCAGCGCGTTTTCACCAGAATTTATCCCAACTCAATCAGGTAGCACTGTGACGAAAGACGAACTGCGCGCGGAACTAGAGCGCCAGGAACAACGTTACAAGGAAGTTTACGGCGGAGAAGTCACCACTTACGCCGCTCAGCCCGAACCGGAACGCAAACCCTGGCGTAAACGCGCCACTGTTCAGGATCAGGTTTTCCAGCAGGAAATTCAAAAAATGGAAAAGGAACTCAAAGCCGAAGAGCCATGACTGCTTCGGCCTGATCCTGACAAAGGCCTGCCTCTGCACCCGCTAAAAGCGGGATGTATGGATGCTGCCTTTCGCGCCCGCTACGAGCGGGCAGCGGCCATCACCGTCGCCGAATCCGACAGAATTCCGGGATCTGACCTATTTCTCAGATTTTTCTCACATCCGTTCAAGCCCCTCTTAACGGGCCGTGAAGGTTTTGTGACAGTGTGTTTTTTCAATTAAATCAATGGCTTAAAAAACGCAGCAAAACCGTGGGTTTTCAGGCACGGCGGCAAAAAAATTCGTTGAAGAATGTTACCGATGAGCAGCTAGTGCATTGATTAGCAGTCTTTTCTGGCATAATCGCGCCCCCTTATGACCGGGTCAGAAAACCTTCATGATCGATTTATTCAGCGGACTGGATGCTTGGGTGCTTGTGAGCCTCTTGCTCGCCCTGGCCTTTGTCCTCGCCTTCGAGTTCATCAACGGCTTTCATGACACCGCTAACGCGGTGGCGACCGTTATCTACACCAAAGCCATGCCGCCTCATCTGGCGGTGTTCTTCTCCGGTGTGTTCAACTTCCTCGGCGTGCTGCTGGGCGGGGTCGGCGTGGCGTATGCCATCGTCCACCTGTTGCCGGTAGAACTGCTGATCAATGTGAACACCGGTCACGGGCTGGCCATGGTGTTCTCGTTGCTCGCCGCCGCCATTACCTGGAACCTGGGCACCTGGTACTTCGGTATTCCCGCGTCCAGTTCCCACACGCTGATCGGTTCGATTCTCGGTGTGGGCCTGGCGAACGCCTTGATCAACGACATACCGTTGGCCGATGGCGTGAACTGGCAGAAGGCGATCGATATCGCCATGTCGCTTGTGTTCTCGCCGATGGCCGGCTTCCTGATCGCCGCGCTGATCCTGATCGGCCTTAAATGGTGGCGTCCACTGTCGAAGATGCACAAGACGCCGGAACAGCGCCGCAAGATCGACGACAAGAAGCACCCGCCATTCTGGAATCGCCTGGTACTGGTGATCTCGGCCATGGCCGTGAGTTTCGTGCACGGTTCCAACGATGGCCAGAAAGGTATCGGCCTGATCATGCTGGTCCTGATCGGTATCGTGCCGGCGCAGTTCGTCCTCGACCTGAACAGCACGACCTACCAGATCGAGCGGACTCGCGACGCCACGTTGCACTTGAGCCAGTTCTACCAGCGTAATTCCGAAACACTGGGCGAGTTCCTGGCCCTGGGCAAGAGCCTGGATGGCGATCTGCCGGAGAAATTCCGTTGCAACCCGCAACAGACCGAACCGACCATCACCGCCCTGCTCGGCACCCTCAAGGGTGTAGCCGACTACCACTCGCTGCCGTCGGAAAGCCGCATCGAAGTACGTCGCTACCTGCTCTGCCTGGACGACACGGCGAAGAAAGTCAGCAAGCTGCCAACGCTCGCCCCCCGTGAAAAGGCTGACCTGGACAAACTGCGCAAGGACCTGACCACCACCACCGAATACGCTCCGTTCTGGGTGATCCTGGCGGTTGCACTGGCCTTGGGCCTAGGCACCATGGTCGGCTGGAAACGCGTGGTACTGACCATTGGCGAGAAAATCGGCAAGCAAGGCATGACCTACTCCCAAGGCATGTCGGCGCAGATCACCACCGCCAGCCTGATCGGCATGGCCAACATCTTCAGCCTGCCGGTTTCCACCACCCACGTGCTGTCCTCGGGCGTGGCGGGCACCATGGTCGCCAACAAGAGCGGCCTGCAAAGCGGCACCGTCAGAACCATCCTGCTGGCCTGGGTATTGACCCTCCCAGCCACCGTGGCCCTGTCGGCCGGGTTGTTCTGGCTGGCCTCGAAGGCCCTTGGCAGCTGATAAGCAGCCAAATCAGAAAAGGCGCGCTCCGCAAGGAACGCGCCTTTTTTATTGCCAAACACTTAAGTCTCCCACAGTGGCTCCATGCACTCCGGCAGATTTTCAAAGGCAAAAAAAAGGGCAACCGAAGTTGCCCAAAATGCCTTGCGTGCTCATTACATCTGGAAAGAACTGCGGTTATTTCCGCTTGTGTGAATCCTTCCAGATAAAAAGTCCGAACCCTGCAAAAAATACAAACATGAGGCTGACAGTCAGCACTCCGGCGATCACCACGTTGTCGAAAAACATGACGCGTCTCCTGTACCTGCCCTGTTGCGATAGGGCTAAGTTAACCAATCGGGCAGGAGAGAATATTGACCGGGATCAATGTCGCCCGAGACTGGGCAAGAGGAAGGGAGAAGTTTGACCCGCATCAATGAATGCGGGGGGATTTCAGCGTTTCTTCGGTTTGTTCTTCGGCTTTTTTTTAGCCTTGCCCAACGGCATGGCCTGTTCGAACGCCTGGCGAACTTCATTGAGCCGCTTTTCATTGAGGTCATGAACACGCTTGGCGCGCTCGGCATTGAGGTCAATCAGTTTGTCGTCTTGGCTCATGGCGGTCAGTGCATCGCTTGAAATGAGTTTCAGCTGCCGTAGCGGTCGGCAACCCTGCGTTAATAATGCGGCTTGATGAGTGAGCTGACCAGCCTGCGCTCAAATCTCGATATCGACCCACAGCCCCTGCCGCGGCTGATCTTCCATCAGCGGTGCCACCGGCACGGTGTTATCGGCATTGAGTTCATCCCCGGGAATCGCCATGTGAGCCTCGGGGTCATGATCGGCCTCGTGGCGACGTCGTTCCTGCTCCTGTCTGCGGCGCTGTTCCTCGCGCAGCACCAGCCCGTCCTCTTCAGGATTGCGCTTTTGCAGGTCGATCGTACTTTCACTGGAGCTTTCCTGCACCGGCACCACCGGAGGAATATCCGGACGCTGACGGATCGGGTCGGTCTGTGAAGTGATCGGCACGGCACTCAAGGGGAGCATCGGTGGCAGCATGGTTTTCAGTCTCCTGTCAGCAGGCTGTCGGCTGCGGGGATGGCGACTTGAGCCATCGGTCGCAAACTGTGACTCATTTGGCACTCATTAGTGCACCGGGCGGCGCGTCATGCACAGGTGGACTAACGTATGACTGTGAGTTTTTCTGAGAGTCCTTTGGCCCTCAAGCCCTCATTCCGTTAAGATAGCCCGCTTTTTCAGGTGGGAGTCAGGCAGCATGGCGCAGCAGTATCAACCGGGGCAACGCTGGATCAGTGACAGCGAAGCCGAGCTGGGTTTAGGCACCGTTCTGGCACAGGACGGCCGCTTGTTGACCGTGCTCTATCCGGCCACTGGCGACACTCGCCAGTACGCGCTAAGGAATGCGCCCCTCACCCGTGTGCGGTTTTCGCCCGGTGATTCCATCACTCACTTCGAAGGCTGGAAGCTGACTGTTCGCGAAGTCGATGACGTCGATGGCCTGCTGGTTTACCACGGCCTCAACGGACAGAACGAAGTGGTCACCCTGCCGGAAACCCAACTGTCGAACTTCATCCAGTTCCGCCTGGCCAGCGACCGTCTGTTCGCCGGCCAGATCGACCCGCTGGCCTGGTTCTCCCTGCGCTATCACACCCTGGAACACACCAGCCGCCAGTTGCAGTCCGCCCTTTGGGGCTTGGGCGGCGTGCGTGCGCAACCGATCGCGCACCAGTTGCACATTGCCCGCGAAGTCGCCGACCGTATCGCGCCACGGGTTCTGCTGGCCGACGAAGTGGGCCTGGGCAAAACCATCGAAGCCGGCCTGGTGATCCATCGCCAATTGCTCTCGGGCCGTGCCAACCGCGTGCTGATCCTGGTTCCGGAAAACCTGCAGCACCAGTGGCTGGTCGAGATGCGCCGCCGCTTCAACCTGCAGGTCGCTCTGTTCGACGAAGAACGCTTCATCGAAAGCGATGCCAGCAACCCGTTCGAAGACACCCAGCTTGCGCTGGTCGCGCTTGAGTGGCTGGTGGACGACGAGAAGGCCCAGGACGCGCTGTTCGCGGCAGGCTGGGACTTGCTGGTGGTCGACGAAGCTCACCACCTGGTGTGGCATGAAGATCAGGTCAGCCCTCAATATTCGCTGGTCGAGCAACTCGCCGAGACCATTCCCGGCGTGCTGCTGTTGACCGCCACCCCGGAACAACTGGGCCAGGACAGCCACTTCGCTCGTCTGCGCCTGCTGGACCCGAACCGTTTCCATGACCTGCAAGCCTTCCGCGCCGAGAGCGAAAATTATCGCCCGGTGGCCGAAGCCGTTCAGGAACTGCTCGACAAGGGACGCCTGTCGCCTGAAGCGCACAAGACCATCCACGGTTTCCTCGGCAATGAAGGCGAAGCCCTGCTGACCGCGGTCAATGATGGCGACACTGAAGCCAGCGCCCGTCTGGTGCGCGAACTGCTCGACCGACACGGCACCGGCCGCGTACTGTTCCGTAACACCCGCGCCGCCGTGCAGGGTTTCCCGGAGCGCAAGCTGCACCCGTACCCGCTGCCGTGCCCGGACGAATACCTCGAACTGCCGTTGGGCGATCACGCCGAGCTGTACCCGGAAGTCAGCTTCCAGGCCCAACCGGACGCCAGCGAAGAGGAACGCTGGTGGAAATTCGACCCGCGCGTCGAATGGCTGATCGACCAGCTGAAGATGCTCAAGCGCACCAAAGTACTGGTGATCTGCGCCCACGCCGAAACCGCCATGGACCTGGAAGACGCCCTGCGCGTGCGTTCCGGCATCCCGGCCACGGTGTTCCACGAGGGCATGAACATCCTCGAGCGTGACCGCGCCGCTGCCTACTTCGCCGATGAGGAGTTTGGCGCGCAAGTGCTGATCTGTTCGGAAATCGGCAGTGAAGGTCGCAACTTCCAGTTCTCCCATCACCTGGTGCTGTTCGACCTGCCGTCCCACCCGGACCTGCTGGAACAACGCATCGGTCGTCTGGACCGGATCGGCCAGAAGCACATCATCGAACTGCACGTGCCATACCTGGAAACCAGCCCGCAAGAGCGCCTGTTCCAGTGGTACCACGAAGCGCTGAACGCATTCCTCAACACCTGCCCGACCGGCAACGCCTTGCAGCACCAGTTCGGCCCGCGCCTGCTGCCACTGCTCGAAGAAGCCGACGATGGCGAATGGCAGGCGCTGATCGACGAAGCCCGCACCGAGCGTGAACGTCTGGAAGCCGAGCTGCACACCGGTCGCGACCGTTTGCTGGAGCTGAACTCCGGCGGCGCGGGCGAAGGCGATGCGCTGGTGGAGGATATCCTTGAGCAAGACGATCAGTTCGCGCTGCCGATCTACATGGAAACCCTGTTCGACGCCTTCGGCATCGACAGCGAAGACCATTCGGAAAACGCACTGATCCTCAAGCCGAGCGAAAAAATGCTCGACGCCAGCTTCCCGCTGGGCGATGACGAAGGCGTGACCATCACTTACGACCGTAACCAGGCGCTGTCTCGCGAAGACATGCAGTTCATCACCTGGGAGCACCCGATGGTCCAGGGCGGCATGGACCTGGTGCTGTCCGGTTCCATGGGCAACACCGCCGTGGCGCTGATCAAGAACAAGGCACTCAAGCCGGGCACCGTGTTGCTGGAACTGCTGTATGCCAGCGAAGTGGTTGCCCCGCGCTCGCTGCAACTGGGCCGTTACCTGCCGCCGGCCGCCCTGCGCTGCCTGCTCGACACCAACGGCAACGACCTGTCGGCCCGAGTGTCGTTCGAGACCTTGAACGACCAGCTCGAAAGCGTGCCGCGTGCCAGCGCCAACAAGTTCATCCAGGCCCAGCGTGACCAACTGACGCCACGGATCAACGCCGGTGAAGCGAAGATCCTGCCGCGCCACACTGAACGTGTCGCCGAGGCGCAACGTCGCCTGGCCGCCGATACCGACGAAGAACTGGCGCGCCTGACCGCCTTGCAAGCGGTCAACCCGACCGTGCGCGACAGCGAACTGGTGGCCCTGCGCAAACAACGCGAGCAAGGCCTGGCCATGCTCGACAAGGCTGCGCTGCGACTGGAAGCGATTCGGGTGCTGGTGGCGGGTTAACAACCCTCCTCCACCGCTATGAAAAGAAGGCCCGCAGCGATGCGGGCCTTTTTTGTTTACTTCAAATTCAGTAGTGCTGCTGATGGCCTCATCGCGAGCAAGCTCGCTCCCACATTGGATCTTCAGTGCCTATGAGATACCTGTGGGAGCGAGCTTGCTCGCGATAGCGGTTAAGCAGTCACCGCAGAACTGTCAGGCTCAACCACCGCCACCAACCCGTCCTTCATCCGCTTGGCGTCCCTCACAAAACACCGCGAAGCCAGGAACAGAAACACCACGGTGAGCAACAACGCCACCGGTATCAGGTACATCGCGTCATGCAGGCCGACCGCTTTAAACGCCTCAGTCATTTGCTCCGCGCCCGCCGCAAGCATCGCCGTGTGGGCGAAGTGATCCGACAAGGCCCCGACCACCACCGGCCCCAGGCCACCGCCCAACAGGTACAGCCCGGCAAAGAACAGCGCCATCGCCGTTGCCCGCAACCGAGGCTCGACCACATCCTGAATCGCCGTGTACACGCAGGTATAAAAGTTGTAGGCGAACAGCCAGCCCATACTGAATACCGCGACAAACACACCGATCTCGATTCGCCCGGAATGCAGCGCCCACGCGGTGCAGACCGTCGAAATCACCAGGCTGAAGGCGGCAAACAGGAGCCGCCCGTTGGCGATGCGCTGGTGAATCTTGTCCGCGATCCAGCCACCGAGGGTCAGGCCGACCAGCCCGGTCACACCGACAATGACCCCGGTCGCCACTGCGGCATCCTGCAACGGCATGAGGAAGTAGCGTTGCAGCATCGGCACCAGAAACGAGTTACAAGCATAGGTGGCGAAGTTGAAACACAGGCCGGCCATCACCAGCCACAGGAAGGTTGGCACTGCCAGTACCCGCCGGATCGGTCGATCGATCTTTTCCTGCGAAACCTGAACGCTCTCGGCGGCGCCGCGCTTGGGTTCCTTGATGAAAAACATGAAGATCGCCAGGATCAGCCCGGGTACCGCCGCGATAAAGAACGGCGCGCGCCAGCTATCAAAGACCTTGACCATCCAGCCAATGGTGAAGAACGCCAGCAACAGCCCCAATGGCAGCCCCAACATGAAGATCCCCATGGCCCTCGCCCGGCGGTGAGCCGGAAACAAGTCGCCGATCAGCGAGTTGGCGGCTGGCGCGTAGCTGGCCTCGCCAATGCCGATGCCCATGCGCACGATCAGGAAACTCCAGAAACTGCCCACCATGCCGTTGACGGCGGTCAACCCGCTCCACACCGCCAGCCCCCAGCCCATCAGTTTGCTCCTCGAACCGGTATCGGCCATGCGCCCCAGCGGCAAGCCGGCAATGGCGTAGACGATGGTGAATGCCGTCCCGATGATCCCCAACTGGAAATCACTGAGGTGCCATTCCATGCGAATGGGTTCGATGATGATGGCCGGGATGGTGCGGTCGAAAAAATTGAACAGGTTGGCCAGGAACAACAGGAACAGGATGCGCCAGGCATTGGCCGCTTGGGTCGAGTTCTGCATGGGTCCGTCTCTTTTATTGTTTTTGGGGCGTCACTGCCCCCGGACTTTGCAATCTAGACAGGCCGGCCACGACTGTCTTTCATTATTCGCCAGGCTGATATCAACCCATCGCGCACCGCCGCTCCCACAGGGTATTTCGTAGCCCGTCCGGTCTATGAAAAATACCTTTGAGCCCCCCTTCCCAAGCCGTTGGCGAAGCCTAGAATAGCGGCCTTGTTTCCCCCCCTGTGTCTCCACTTCTCCTTAGATAATTGCCCATGTCCGAAGCCAGTCCGTGTCTGAATTGCGGTGCCTGCTGTTCTCACTTTCGCGTGTCATTTTTCTGGGGTGAATGCGCCTCGTCCGGGGGGACGGTACCCGATGAGCTTGTCGAGCAGATCAGCCCCAGTCGGGTCGCGATGCTCGGCACCGGCTGCAAACCCGTACGCTGCACCAGCCTGGTCGGAGACGTGGGCAGTACGGTGCAGTGCTCGATTTACGAAAAACGCTCCAGCACCTGTCGGGAATTCGACGCTTCCTGGGTCGATGGCCTGGCCAATCCCGATTGCGATGCGGCCCGTGCCGCTTTCGGCTTGCCGGCGCTGCAACCTGCGTTCGAGACGCCTCAGAAGCAAATCGCCTGACTACTAGCACTAATCGCTATCAGGCTAATGTCAAAATCATTGGCACCAATGTGCCACTACCGCTTGCGCTCCATCCACGCCCTCTATACTCCAAGGCATTCGCCGTCGCTGCTTGCGCCGGCCTGAAGGATAACGATGGGGCATGCTATGGAGTGGCTTGGTTTGCATTTCATTACCGAGCTACCAGAGAGCGGGCAGGTCATACTCAATTGCACACATGACCCTTTTCTGGTGCTGCTGGCTTATCTGGTCGCCTGTGTCGGCTGTTTCGCGACACTGGACATGGCCGAACGGGTTGCTCACGCTGAGAAATCCGCGTCCAAGACACTCTGGCGCTGGGTGGGCAGCGGATGCCTGGCCGGCGGTATCTGGGCCATGCACTTCGTCGGGATGCTGGCCTTCCAGGCGCCTGTCGATCTTCACTACCAACTGCCTGTCACGCTGTTTTCGCTGACCATCGCGCTGCTCGCCGCGTGGCTGGCCATGCATACCCTCAGCCTCCCGGACTTGAGTTTGCAGCGCTGTCTCAAGGCATCGATCGGAATCGGCCTGGGCATCGCGACCATGCATTACGTGGGCATGACGGCCATGCACTCCGAGGCCTCGGTCTATTACCATCCGGGCCTGTTTGCCCTTTCCATCGCGATCGCGATCGGTGCCGCGCTGGCCGCCTTATTGCTGGCATGGTATCTGCGCGACGGCGTCGGCATGCTGCATCAGCTCTTTAAATGCTGCGCCAGCCTGGTGCTCGGGGCGGGTATCCTCGGCATGCACCTCACGGCCATGGCCGCTTTCAACCTGGTGCTGCCCAGCGACAGCGTGCCGGAGCAATCGGGCGAACACAGCCACCTGCAACTGGCACTGACCGTGACGGTCATGGCCCTGCTGATCATCGGCAGCAGCATCAGCGCGGCACTGGCGGACAAAAAACTGCAACACAAGGACCACGACCTGCAACGGGTCAACTCCCTGCTCAGCCAACTTGACCAGGCGCGCATGTCGCTGCAACAGGTGGCGCACTACGACGCGCTGACCAACCTGATCAACCGCCGCGGGTTCAACCAGATCTTCGCCGAAAAACTCATCGAGAAAACCAACGAAGGTGGAATGCTGGCGGTCCTGTTCCTGGACATCGACCATTTCAAGCGGATCAACGACAGCCTTGGCCACGATGCCGGTGACGAACTGCTAAAGGTGCTTGCCGGGCACATCAAGAGCTCGATTCGCAGTCACGAGGACGTGGTCGCGCGCTTCGGTGGTGACGAGTTCTGCCTGCTCATCGACCTGCGTGATCGTGAAGAAGCGCGGCATATGGCCCAACGCATCATGCTCAAGATGAAGGAGCCCATCGAGCTGGCCGGCAGGCGCATGGTCATGACCACAAGCATCGGCATCAGCCTGTTTCCGGAGGACGGCAAGACCTGTGAGGAACTGTTGAAGAACGCCGACCTGGCGCTGTATCAATCCAAAGGCAGCGGCCGCAATGGACTGAATTTTTTCAGCGCCAACCTGAAGACCCGCGCCACACTCGAGCTGCAACTGGAAGAAGAGTTGCGCCACGCCCTGCGTGAAGACACCGGTTTGATGCTCTATTACCAGCCCATCTATGACCTCAAGACCGGCCAGGTCAGCAAACTCGAAGCCTTGATCCGCTGGCAACACCCGGTCCACGGTTTCCTCGTACCGGATCGTTTTATCGCCATTGCCGAGGCCAACGGCCTGATCGCCGAGTTGGACAATTGGGTGCTGCGCAAGGCCTGCGAAGACTTGGGCGAGTTGTCGCGCCAAGGCTGTGAGGACCTGAAGATCGCCGTGAACTGTTCGCCCCTGAACCTGGCGCGCGAAGAACTGGCCGATGAAATCGAATACGCATTGCGAGCCTCCGGTGTGCAGCCCCACCGGCTGGAACTGGAGGTTACCGAAAACGCCTTGATGGGCAATATCGCCAACACCCTGGTGCTACTGCGGCAGATACGCGCTCTCGGCGTTTCGCTGTCGATCGATGACTTCGGCACCGGCTATTCATCCCTGGCCTACCTCAAGCGCTTGCCGCTTAACACGCTGAAAATCGACCGTTCGTTCATCCAGGACATTCCCAAGGCGACCCAGGATATGGAGATTGTCCAGGCGATCATCGTCATGGCCCATACCCTGCACCTGCAAGTGGTCACCGAAGGGGTCGAAACCTTCGAGCAGTACCAATTCCTGGAAAACCACGGTTGTGACTTCGTTCAAGGCTATCTGCTGAGCCGGCCGGTGCCACTGGTCGAGTTGCTTCCGGTGCTGAACGAAATCAACCAGCGCAAGGACACCTGCACCGTCACGACGCTGAGCCTGGCTCACGGTACATCTGCACTAATGTAGACGGGTCCTTTTCAAGGAAACCCTGACTTCCATGCAGGCGCATCAACTGCGCGGCCAGGCCGCTGATCGGTGTTGCCGAGCCTTGCTCACGGGAAAACTTCACCGCTGTATCCAGATCCTTGAGCAAGGTGCGCACGTGCCACTTGACCGGCTCGAAACGGTTTTGCGCCATCTGCGGGGCCAGGATCTGCAAGGGTTTCGAATCGGCAAAGCCGCCGGCCAGCGCTTCGGCGATCAGGCTGGCATCGACCCCGGAACGCTCCGCCAGCGCGACCACTTCGGCAATCACCAATGCATTGCAGGCGACGATCATCTGATTGCACGCCTTGGTCACCTGCCCTGCCCCGACGCCGCCCATGTGTGTTACACGCTGCCCCAGGTTCAACAGCACAGGCCGGACCCGCTCCAGATCCTGTGATTCACCGCCGACCATGATCGCCAGGCTTCCAGCCTCGGCACCGACCACGCCGCCGGACACCGGCGTGTCGAGCCAGCCCATGCCCGTTCTAGCGGCAAGTTCTGCGGCCATTTCCCGCGTGGCGTTGGGCTCCAGGCTGGAGAAATCCACCAGCAGCTGGCCCTTTTTTGCGCCCTCCACAACGCCTGCCGGACCAAATACCACCTCGCGTACGACCGAAGTATCCGCCAGGCACAGCATCACCACGTCAGCGTGCCGGCACAGCTCGGCCGGGCTGGCGACCTGACGCGCGCCCGCCTCCACCAGCGGCCTGCACTTGTCCGGATTGCGATTCCACACCGCCAGCGGGTAACCCGCGGCCAGCAGGCGCCGGCACATCGGCAGCCCCATCAGGCCGATCCCGGCAAACCCTAGCGAAGGTAGCGTTGACATCATTTTGCCTCTTCTTGATTAAAGATCACCGAATATTGGCCGATTCATCATGACTTAGGAAAGGATTCACCCCGAGCAATGCTCAGGCTAAAGACCAAGGCATGGTCCAAGTACGCGCTGAAAAAAGACGCGATTGTATTCCGTGACGGTTCGACGACTGCGAGTCGGCCAACCAATCAGCCCAGGTAGATGGCGAACAATGACTTCTAAAAACAACCCGGCCACTGCGGTAACCGATCTGACGTTGAGCCCCGCGGCCAACAGCCCGTCATCACCGAAGCCATTGATTCAATCGCGCCCGTTGGCGACCCAGCAATACCTCTACTTCACCGAAACCAACACCGACCGCATCCTCGACAACCTCGACGGCCTGCGCGACATGGTGTTCCCGCGCGCACCGCACCTGGAAGGCGACAGCGAACAGCACAGCGATCAGGAATTCCCGTCGGTGTGCCTGATCGGCCTGGGCCGCTGCGGCTCGAACATTGCGCTGGACGTGGCGGAGCTTGTGTATAACGCCCGCAAGTTCTACCTCAATGAATTCAACAACGAAGATCGCCTGTCGCCGGACAAGCGTTTTACCGAAAAGGGCTACAGCCCGGCCCAGTGGATCCGTAACAACCTGCGCCTGGGCCAGAACAAAAACACCAAGCCAGTGTTTCTGGTCGAGCCGCTGGTGATGCTCGGGGACCTGGACAAAGACATCGCCGGACGCATCCGTTTCTCGCGCAAGGGCGAAAAAAGCGGCTTCCTGCGCGACTACAGCAAAATGAAAATCATGGACCTGTCGGAAGTCCATGCCGGTGGCGCCGGTAACGCGCCGATCCTCGGCCAGTACCTGGCCAAGATCATCCTGAACAAGGACACCCAGCGTTTCTCCAGCCCCGACTGGAAGATGATTCACTCGTACCTGATCGACAGCTGTGGCATCAAGGCCAACCAGTCGCGCCTGTATTTCTCGATCTTCAGTGCCGGCGGCGGTACCGGCTCGGGCATGGCCTCGGAATTCGGCCTGGCCCAGCAGCATTCGTATATGAACAAGACGTTCGACACCAAGCCGATGGACGAGCACGACAGCAAGAGCGGCCACTCCTTCGTCTTCGAACCGATCTTCACCAGTGGCATCTGTGTACTGCCGAACATTTCCGATCACCGCAGTGAAATGTCCGAGGCGTTGCACATCAACGCCGGTCGACTGCTGTGCAAATACCTGTCGGAAGAGTGGGACTTCTCCTACAACTTCGCCAACGAAGACAGCAGCGAAGCCAGCGTCATGGGCCGCATCCGCCCGTGGAACGCGATGATGCTGATCTCCAACGACATCATGCGTTACGCCGAAGAGAACGATGACGGCAACATCCAGAACATTGATGTCAATGCCATGGAAAAGCACGCCAACCAGTACATCTCGCAGCAGATCTTCAACATTCTGACGGCGCAGGCAGTTACGACTGACTACGACCAGAACTATTTCCGTCGCGCCGGCATCGATATCGGCGAAACCATCCGCCTGGACGCCAATGACCTGTTCATGAGCCTGGCCGGCCCGGTGGCGATTGCCTACGCCGAGTCCGTGGTGCCGGAAACCCCGGCACCGAGCAGCGACAAATTCAAAGTGTTCGAGAAAGAGCCGCAGCGCCTGAACATCGACGACCTGTTCTTCCGTTCGATCGATCTGCCGCACTTCAACAAGGTCACCCAGGCCATCGAAGGCATCAGCCTGTTGCCGATCGAGTCCAAGCGCTATCGCGCGTCGCTGGAACAGTACAAGAACTCGGGTTACGACGCGGCGGCCCTGCATGACCTGCACTTCTTCAAGAATTGCTCGTCGGTGGTGTCTATCGTTTCGTTGCCGAAGGACTACAAGCTGTCCTACATGGATTTGAACCGGTTGAAGACCCACCTCAACAGCCTGTTCCCCAACACTACACTCAAGCGCTACGCGTTGGTGATCGGTGCTTCGGCCAACCTGTCGCTGACCACCCTGATCGCCAAGAGCCCGTGCCTGTCGGACGACTTCCTGACGCTGATCGTGGCGTTCATCAAGCGCTGCTTCGCGAAAAACCCGTACCGATTCGACGAGACCCTGGACAACTCGATCCTGGACTTCATCATCAACGAACAATTCGATGAAGACCGCATCGACGAGTTGCTCAACGAATTCGAGAACCCGGCGAAGATCCTCGATACCAACTGGTACGCGATCAAGCCGATGTACGAGAAGAAGTACCGCGAACTGATCAACGACAAGGAAAAATTTGTCTCGATCAATGACATCCGCCTGTCCCGGGATTGCGTGAAGAAATCGATCAAGTACCTGCGTGAGATCTACCGTCACCGCATCGGCAAGACCAAGGTTATTTCGTTGAATAACCATACGGGCAAGACGGCTTGATGAGGTATGCCTGAAAAGATCGCAGCCTTCGGCAGCTCCTACGGGCTGCGGTTCACATGACACCGCAGCGCGCCTTTGTAGGAGCTGCCGAAGGCTGCGATCTTTTGATCTGATCTTTTGATCTTTTATCCAACATTCAGAAACAATTGAGCAGACGTTCAGCTGCCCTCCCAACTGTTCCCGTTACGTTTACGTCACCGTGAGGCTGTGGCCTTTCTCTACGGCAACATGCCATCACGCTACTCGGCTACACACTTTTCCCTCCGAAAGAAGCGCACCAATCAGGTGCGGCCTTTTATACCTGCGCTCTTTCCTGGATCAGAATCCACGGCGAAACAACCACGGCCCACAACTGCGGATCACGCTCAAAAAGATCCAGCGCCCGCGTTTCAGACAGCTTGGCGACCTTGTCAGCGGCCAGCCAGGCAGCCACTTTCTCCCCTTCATCCTGGGCCACGGCCTCGGCGGCGGCGATCAGATCCAGGCCAGGATCGACCCACAATAGGGCACCCTTGGCGAAGAACGGCTCCAGCTCTTTCCAGGTAATAGATGCGGTTTCACCAAGCAGCTTGGCATAGAGGGTGCTAGGTTCTTGATTCATGGGACTGTCCGGAAAAGAAATCGACGTAGATGATAACGTCGGTGGTCTGGCAGAAAAACCCGGATGCAATTGAGTGACCGAAATGAAAAGCGCAGGAAAGCCAGGGAATGCACTGAATATGGCTATAAGCCCCTCAACACCCCGCCGCAATTCTGTCTTTTACTTTCAATAAAGCGACACTTGCAGGTTTTGTCCCCCGGCGCTGCCTTCCCAGGCTGACAATCGGCGCTCTACACTGTACCGGTACAGTTGCCGAGGGACTTTTCCGGGGAATGTCGCAGATATCTGACCCGGTTCTGCTGCTTTCGGCGCCAGGACTATAAAAACTACAACAGTAAGAGTGGAGCACTATGACTAAGGCTACTAAGCAGATTTCCAAACTGTTTGCCGCTATGGTTCTGGCCGGGGTTGCCAGCCATTCGTTCGCAGCTGACACCATCAAGATCGGCATCGCCGGCCCCAAGACCGGCCCTGTAGCCCAATACGGCGACATGCAGTTCAGTGGCGCCAAAATGGCCATCGAGCAAATCAACGCCAAGGGCGGCGTGGACGGCAAGAAACTCGAAGCCGTTGAATACGATGACGCCTGTGATCCGAAACAAGCTGTGGCAGTCGCGAACAAGGTCGTCAACGACGGCGTCAAGTTCGTAGTCGGTCACCTGTGCTCCAGCTCCACTCAACCGGCTTCGGACATCTACGAAGACGAAGGCGTGATCATGATCACCCCGGCTGCCACCAGCCCGGACATCACCGCCCGTGGTTACAAAATGGTGTTCCGCACCATCGGTCTGGACAGCGCCCAGGGCCCTGCCGCCGGTAACTACATTGCCGACTTCGTAAAACCGAAGATCGTTGCTGTTCTGCACGACAAACAGCAATACGGTGAAGGCATCGCCACCGCCGTGAAGAAAACCCTGGAAGGCAAAGGCGTGAAAGTCGCCGTGTTCGAAGGCGTCAACGCCGGCGACAAAGACTTCTCGTCGATGATCTCCAAGCTCAAGCAAGCCAACGTCGACTTCGTCTACTACGGCGGCTACCACCCGGAGCTGGGCCTGATCCTGCGTCAATCCCAGGAAAAAGGCCTGAAAGCCAGGTTCATGGGTCCGGAAGGCGTGGGTAACGACTCCATTTCGCAGATCGCCAAGGACGCTTCCGAAGGCCTGCTGGTGACCCTGCCGAAATCCTTCGACCAGGATCCGGCCAACGTTGCCCTGGCTGATGCGTTCAAAGCCAAGAAAGAAGATCCGAGCGGTCCGTTCGTGTTCCCGGCCTACTCGGCTGTGACCGTGATCGCCGACGGCATCAAGGCTGCCAAGTCCGAAGACTCCGCCAAAGTGGCTGAAGCCATCCACGCCGGCACCTTCAAGACGCCTACCGGCGACCTGAGCTTCGACGAAAAAGGCGACCTGAAAGACTTCAAATTCGTGGTTTACGAGTGGCACTTCGGCAAACCAAAAACTGAAGCCAAGCCTCAGTAAGGCATTGCCTGACTGACTGCCAACAAAGCCCACGGCGTGCCGTGGGCTTTGTTTTACGAACGTATCTGGGCCGCGCTGGCGTGATCCGCCAGTCTCCCCACCTGAAAATCTCAAAACCGTCATCAGCGGTTCGCTGGCAAACCCCGGATTCGAAGTGGATGCAGATCCACGGGGCTCGGGCGGGAAAATGACTCCACCAGTGAAATGCGTATCAGGTTTTTAGGAGCGCTGTAATGCCTGACATCTATCACTTCTTCCAACAGCTGGTTAATGGTCTGACCATTGGCAGCACGTATGCCCTGATCGCCATCGGCTATACGATGGTCTACGGCATCATTGGAATGATCAACTTCGCCCACGGCGAGGTGTACATGATCGGTTCCTACGTGGCGTTCATCGCCATCGCCGGGCTGGCCATGCTGGGACTCGACAGCGTGCCGCTGTTGATGACCGCCGCTTTTCTCGCCACCATCGTTGTAACCAGTGCCTACGGCTACAGCATCGAACGGATCGCCTACCGCCCCTTGCGCGGCAGCAACCGTCTGATCCCGCTGATCTCCGCCATCGGCATGTCGATCTTCCTGCAGAACACCGTTCTGCTGGCGCAAGACTCCAAGGACAAATCCATCCCCAACCTGATTCCGGGCAACTTTGCCTTTGGGCCAGGTGGCGCACATGAAGTGCTGATTTCCTACATGCAAATCGTGGTGTTCGTGGTGACCCTGGTCGCCATGCTCGGCCTGACCCTGTTCATCTCCCGCTCTCGCCTGGGTCGCGCCTGCCGCGCCTGCGCCGAGGACATCAAGATGGCCAACCTGCTGGGTATCAACACCAACAACATCATCGCCCTGACCTTCGTCATCGGTGCGGCACTGGCAGCCATTGCCGCCGTGCTCCTGAGCATGCAATACGGCGTGATCAACCCGAACGCCGGTTTCCTGGTTGGCCTCAAGGCCTTCACCGCAGCCGTGCTGGGCGGTATCGGCAGTATTCCGGGCGCCATGCTCGGCGGGCTGGTACTTGGCGTGGCGGAAGCCTTTGGTGCCGATATCTTCGGCGACCAGTACAAGGACGTCGTGGCGTTCGGTCTGCTGGTCCTGGTGTTGTTGTTCCGGCCAACCGGCCTGCTGGGCCGTCCGGAGGTTGAGAAGGTATGACTAGGAATCTTAAACAGGCACTGTTCAGTGCCTTGCTGGTGTGGGCCGTGGCCTACCCGGTACTCGGTCTGAAGCTGACCATCGTCGGCATCAACCTCGAAGTTCATGGCACCAGCGACGCCACCCTGATCACCATCGCGGTGTGCTCGGTACTGATGTTCCTGCGTGTGCTATTCGACCAGCAGATCAGCTCGGCCTGGCGCTCTTCGCCGAGCATGCCGCTGATCCCGGCCAAGGCCAGCAACTTCCTGACCCTGCCGACCACTCAGCGCTGGATCATCATCGCGCTGATCGCCGGTGCCCTGGTCTGGCCGTTCTTCGGCTCTCGCGGTGCGGTGGACATCGCCACGCTGGTGCTGATCTACGTGATGCTCGGCCTCGGCCTGAACATCGTGGTCGGCCTGGCCGGTCTGCTCGACCTCGGTTACGTCGGGTTCTATGCCGTCGGCGCCTATAGCTACGCGCTGCTGTCGCACTACTACGGCCTGAGCTTCTGGATCTGCCTGCCGATCGCCGGCCTGATGTCAGCCACCTTCGGCTTCCTGCTCGGTTTCCCGGTGCTGCGCTTGCGTGGCGACTACCTGGCGATCGTGACCCTGGGCTTCGGTGAAATCATCCGTCTGTTCCTGCGTAACCTGACCGGCCTCACTGGCGGTCCGAACGGCATCAGCAACATCGAGAAACCGACGTTCTTCGGCCTGACCTTCGAACGCAAGGCCGCGGAAGGCATGCAGACCTTCCATGAGTATTTCGGCCTGGAATACAACTCGATCAATAAGGTGATCTTCCTCTACCTGGTTGCGCTGTTGCTTGCCCTGGGTGCGCTGTTCGTCATCAACCGCTTGCTGCGCATGCCCCTGGGCCGTGCCTGGGAAGCGTTGCGTGAAGACGAAATTGCCTGCCGCGCATTGGGCCTGAACCCGACCATCATCAAACTGTCGGCCTTCACCCTGGGTGCGAGTTTCGCCGGTTTTGCCGGTAGCTTCTTCGCTGCCCGTCAAGGCCTGGTGACGCCGGAGTCCTTCACCTTCATCGAGTCGGCGATCATCCTCGCCATCGTGGTGCTGGGTGGCATGGGCTCGCAACTGGGCGTGATCCTCGCTGCCGTGGTGATGATCCTGCTGCCGGAAATGATGCGTGAGTTCAGTGAGTACCGCATGTTGATGTTCGGTGCCTTGATGGTACTGATGATGATCTGGCGCCCTCAGGGTCTGCTGCCCATGCAACGTCCTCACATGGAGCTGCGCAAATGAGCCGCGAGATCCTCAAAGTAGAAAACCTGAGCATGCGCTTCGGCGGCTTGCTGGCGGTCAACGGCGTTGCCTTGAGCGTGAAAGAGAAACAAGTGGTTGCGCTGATCGGCCCCAACGGCGCCGGCAAGACCACCGTGTTCAACTGCCTGACCGGCTTCTACAAGCCGAGCGGCGGCAGCATCCTGCTCGACGGCGAGGCGATCGAAGGCCTGCCCGGCCACAAGATCGCCCTCAAGGGCGTGGTGCGCACCTTCCAGAACGTGCGGTTGTTCAAGGACATGACGGCGGTCGAGAACCTGCTGATCGCCCAGCATCGTCACCTGAACACCAACTTCCTGTCCGGACTGTTCAAGACCCCGTCGTTCCGCAAGAGCGAGCGCGAGGCCATGGAATACGCCGAGTACTGGCTGGACAAGGTCAACCTGCGCGAGTTCGCCAACCGTCCGGCCGGCACCCTGGCCTACGGTCAGCAACGTCGCCTGGAAATCGCCCGCTGCATGATGACCCGCCCGCGCATCCTCATGCTCGACGAACCGGCCGCCGGCCTGAACCCGAAGGAAACCGAAGACCTCAAGGCGCTGATCAGCATGCTGCGTGAAGAGCACAACGTCACCGTGCTGCTGATCGAACACGACATGAAGCTGGTCATGAGCATTTCCGACCACATCGTCGTGATCAACCAGGGCACGCCCCTGGCCAACGGCACGCCGGAACAGATCCGCGACAATCCTGAAGTGATCAAAGCCTACCTGGGGGAAGCGTAAATGCTGCAGTTCGAAAACGTTTCCACCTTCTACGGCAAGATCCAGGCCCTGCACAGCGTCAACGTCGAAGTCCGCCAGGGCGAGATCGTGACCCTGATCGGCGCCAACGGTGCCGGCAAGTCCACGCTGCTGATGACGCTTTGCGGTTCGCCGCGCGCCCACAGCGGCAGCATCCGCTACATGGGTGAGGAACTGGTCGGCCAGGACTCCTCGCAGATCATGCGCAAGAGCATCGCGGTTGTGCCGGAAGGTCGCCGGGTGTTTTCCCGCCTGACCGTGGAAGAAAACCTGTCCATGGGCGGTTTCTTCACCGCCAAGGGCGACTATCAGGAACAGATGGACAAGGTTCTCGGACTTTTCCCACGCCTGAAAGAGCGCTTCAACCAGCGCGGCGGCACCATGTCCGGCGGCGAACAGCAAATGCTCGCCATCGGCCGTGCGCTGATGAGCAAGCCCAAGCTGTTGCTGCTCGACGAGCCTTCCCTGGGCCTGGCACCGATCATCATCCAGCAGATCTTCGACATCATCGAACAGCTGCGCAAGGACGGTGTGACGGTGTTCCTGGTCGAGCAGAACGCCAACCAGGCGCTGAAAATCGCTGACCGTGCCTACGTTCTGGAGAACGGCCGGGTGGTGATGCAAGGCACCGGTGAAGCCCTGCTGACCGACCCGAAAGTGCGCGAAGCGTACCTCGGTGGTTGAGCCATTGCGGTAAACAAAAAAACGGCCTTTGCGGGCCGTTTTTTATGCCTGCGAATGAGATCGGTGTAGGAGCTGCCGAAGGCTGCGATCTTTTGATCTTAAAAAACCAAAGTCAAAAGATCGCAGCCTTCGGCGGCTCCTACAGGGTCCGTGTGATGGTTCAAAGCCGATCCAGCACCTCCCCACTGCGCTTGAACCACCCGATCAGATAATCCGCCAGCACCTGCGTGCGCTTGGGCAATCCGCCCTGATACGGATGCACCAGGTACATCGGCATGCTGCGGGTCTGATAATCGCGCAGGAGCCATCGCAAACGCCCGTCGGCCAGTTCCGTTGGCAAACAGTAGGACGGCAAGCGCGCAATACCGGCGCCGACCAGTGCGGCTTTCTTCAACAGGTTGTAGTGGTTGCTGGCGAACGGCCCCGACACCCGCACCCGCAATAACTCGTGCTGCTGGTGATACAGCCATTCTTCGCGACCGCTGTAATGGCTGTTGAGCAGGCAGCGATGTTCGGCCAGCGCCTGGGGGGTTTGCGGTTCACCGTATTGTTCCAGATAGGCCGGGCTGGCACAGGTCAGTTCTTGCCACGCCAGCAGTGGACGCGCCACC
Source organism: Pseudomonas monachiensis (assembly GCF_047345015.1). NCBI lineage: Bacteria > Pseudomonadati > Pseudomonadota > Gammaproteobacteria > Pseudomonadales > Pseudomonadaceae > Pseudomonas > Pseudomonas monachiensis. The sequence continues at coordinate 1,292,333 of NZ_CP178857.1, read as the reverse complement.
AGTCGCTGGTCAATGGCCACGTCGGAACGAATCGCCAGATCGAAGCCGTCGCGGGACAGTTCTCGGTAACTGTTGTTGAGCTCCAACTCGATCTGTACCTGGGGATACTTGGCAGAGAACTCCAGCAACAGGCCATCGAAGAAGGTTTCCCCGAGCGACACCGGTACCGTCATCCGCACCGGGCCGGCCATGTCGTCCTTCAGACGCGCCAGGGCCTGGCGGGCCCGCTCGACTTGCACCACCAGCGCCTGGGCCTGGGGCAACAACGCAGCACCGGCGGCGGTCAGGCTCAAGCGGCGGGTGGTGCGTTGCAACAACACCACGGAAAACTGCGCTTCCAACTGGCTGATGCGCTTGGACAGCTGGCCTTTGCTGCAACCGAGCTGCTGCGCCGCCAGGGTAAAACTCCCCGCTTCGATCAATACCGCGAACGCCGCCAAGTCATCCATCTCGCTCATGGATTGTTTCCATTTGAAAACCAAAGGTTGCCTATTAGTGCGCTTATCCGGAGAAAAAACCACCCTAAACTGAAACCTCGTTCAACCCACACGAGGATCCCCCCCATGAAAATTCTTTTGATCGGCGCAAATGGCACCATCGGTTCGGCCGTCGACAGGGAACTGTCGCAACGTCACGAAATCATCCGCATCGGTCGCACCAGCGGCGACTTTCAAGTGGACATCAGTGACAGCGCCTCGATTCGCAAACTGTTCGAGCAGACCGGCAAATTCGATGCACTGGTGTGTGCCGCCGGCAACGTGACCTTCGCACCGCTCAACGAGATGACAGAAGAAAGCTTTGCCCTGGGCCTGAAAGACAAGCTCATGGGCCAGGTCAATCTGCTGCTGATTGGCCGCGAGTTCGCCAATGACGGTGCCTCGTTCACCTTCACCACCGGCGTGCTCAGCCACGATCCGATCTACAGCGGTGCCTCGGCAGCACTGGTCAACGGTGCGCTGGACAGCTTCGTCCGCGCCGCCGCCATCGAACTGCCCCGCGGCCTGCGTGTGAATTCGATCAGCCCGAATGTCCTGGTCGAAGCCATGGGCAAATACGCGCCGTATTTTCGTGGCTTCAAGCCGGTTCCTGCGGCGGATGTGGCTTTGGCCTACGCCAAAAGCGTGGAAGGCCTGCAAACAGGTCAGACCTTTCACATCTGAAAAGCAAAAGATCGCAGGCTGCGCCAGCTCCTACAGAGGCGTGCGCGTATTCCGTAGGAGCTGCCGAAGGCTGCGATCCTTCCGCGCCAATACAAAGTGGAGACGATAACGGGTTGTGATGAACGGTCAGGCTGAGTAACGTGGCGGCACTTGTCAGGAGACCCCAAGATGCGTGTTGCCCGTTCCTTAGTCCTCGTTGCCCTGCTTCCGCTGTTCGCCGCTTGCCAGTTGTTCGAGGGTGAGCGGCAGAACGCCTCCCATGTCGGCCAGACACGCATGCAAGGCCAGTTGACCGCGGCGGACGGCAAACTGCTGTTCCAGCCGTGCAACCAGACAAACCGCTACGTGGTCAACGACACGGGCGGTACCAGCGTCCTGCAGCAGGCCGCAAACCTGGCGGACAAGCAGGGCAAGCTGTTTGCCGACGTGCGCGGGCGGGTTGTGGCCGGCAGCGGTGGTGACGGCCAGCTCGATCTGGAGCAGTTGTACCGCGTCGAGCGCTCGGGCAACGCGTGCGACGATCCGAATTTCAAGCTGCTGATCCTGCGCGCCGCCGGCCACACCCCGCAGTGGAGCGTGAAAGTCAGCGGCAAAGGCATGGTCCTCGACCGGGCCGGCCAGCCGCCGCTGGCCGTGCCTTACGTCGAGGAGCAACTGGGCGATGGCCGTTTCAACCTCAGTACCGAAGCCAACAACCAGCACATCGAACTGTGGGTTGCACCGCAACGTTGCGTCGACAGCAGTACCGGCAGCATCCAGCACATGAGCGCCGAACTGCGCATCGACGGTCAGGTGCAGCGCGGCTGCGGGTATTTCGGCGGATCGCGCGACGACTGATCGTTTAAGCCTCACGGGCCTGCGCCTTTGAGGCTTATAATCGCGGGCTTCAAACGCCCTGGCGCAGTTGTGCGCCCCGCGAACCGGATCCCGCCATGTTACGAATCACCGAACTCAAGTTGCCGATCGACCATCCCGAAGAAGACCTGCGCCCTGCCATCGTGCAGCGCTTAGGGCTTGCCAGCGATGACCTGCTCGATTTCACCTTGTTCAAGCGCAGCTACGATGCGCGCAAAAAGTCCTCCGAACTGTGCTTCATCTACACCATCGACCTTGAAGTTCGCGATGAGGCGGCGGTACTGCACAAGTTTGCCGATGACCGTAACGTCAGCGTGGCGCCGGATGTCAGCTACAAAGAAGTCGGCCAGGCACCAGCCGACCTGAGCGCGCGGCCGATCGTTGTCGGCTTCGGCCCGTGCGGGATTTTCGCCGGGTTGTTGCTCGCACAAATGGGCTTCAAGCCGATCATCCTCGAGCGCGGCACCGAAGTACGCCAGCGCACCAAGGACACCTGGGGCCTGTGGCGCAAAAGCGTGCTCAACCCGGAATCCAACGTGCAGTTCGGTGAAGGCGGCGCGGGGACGTTCTCCGACGGCAAGCTCTACAGCCAGATCAAGGACCCGAAATTCCTCGGCCGTAAAGTCCTGCACGAATTCGTCAAGGCCGGTGCCCCGGAAGAAATCCTCTACGTCAGCAAGCCGCACATCGGTACGTTCCGCCTGACTGGCGTTGTGGAAAACATGCGTGAGCAGATTCGCGCCCTGGGCGGCGAAGTGCGCTTCCAGCAGCGTGTCACCGATGTGTTGATCGAAGACGGCCAACTGGTCGGCGTCGAACTCAATGGCGGTGAGCAGATCCACTCCAGACACGTGATCCTCGCCCTCGGCCACAGCGCCCGCGACACCTTCCGCATGCTCCACGGCCGTGGCGTGTTCATGGAAGCCAAGCCGTTCTCGGTGGGTTTCCGCATCGAGCACCCCCAGTCGTTGATCGACCGTGCGCGCCTGGGCAAGTACGCCGGCCACCCGAAACTGGGCGCCGCCGACTACAAACTGGTGCACCACGCCAAGAACGGCCGTTCGGTCTACAGCTTCTGCATGTGCCCGGGCGGCACCGTGGTGGCGGCGACGTCCGAGCCGAACCGCGTGGTCACCAACGGCATGAGCCAGTACTCGCGTAACGAGCGCAATGCCAACTCCGGTATCGTCGTCGGCATCACCCCGGAAGTCGATTATCCGGGCGGCCCGCTGGCCGGTATCGAGTTGCAGGAACGCCTGGAATCCCACGCATTCGTGCTCGGCGGCAGCAACTACGAAGCCCCGGCGCAACTGGTCGGCGATTTTATCGCGGGCAAACCGTCCACCGAACTGGGCAGCGTCGAGCCGTCCTACAAGCCGGGCGTAGCCCTGGGTGATCTGGCGCTGGCGCTGCCGGCATTCGCCATCGAAGCGATTCGCGAAGCCTTGCCGGCGTTCGAGAAGCAGATTCGTGGTTACTCGCTGCACGACGCAGTGCTGACCGGCATCGAGACCCGCACTTCCTCGCCGTTGCGCATTACCCGTAACGAGTCGTTGCAGAGCCTGAACGTGAAGGGCTTGTTCCCGGCCGGTGAAGGCGCCGGTTATGCGGGCGGGATTCTGTCGGCGGGTGTTGACGGGATTCGCATTGCCGAGGCTGTGGCTCGGGATATCCTTGGCCTGGAGGCTTAAGGTTTAAAGTAAAAGATCGCAGCCTTCGGCAGCTCCTACAGGATTTACACCATCTCCTGTAGGAGCTGCCGAAGGCTGCGATCTTTTCATTTGTGTCAGATATTGGCGCGCAGCACGCTCGCCGGCAACGGCTCCCCCCGCTCCACCGTCGCCGCCACAACAGCCACCAAACCGCTCAACTCATACCCCTGAGCCTTGAGCCAGTCCTGATCGTAATAGGTCGTGGCGTAGCGCTCGCCGCTGTCACACAGAATCGCCACCATCGAGCCCGTCTCCCCCGCTGCGTTCATGTGCTGGGCGGCCATCAGTGCGCCGATCAGGTTGGTCCCGCTCGACCCACCCACATGCCGTCCCAGACGCTCCGCCAGGTAGTGCATGGCCGCAAGTGACAAGGCATCCGGCACCTTGACCATCGCGTCGATCACCTTGGGCAGAAACGACGCTTCCACGCGTGGCCGGCCGATGCCTTCGATACGCGAGCCGTGGTCCAGTCGCAGGCTGGCATCGCCGGTCTGGTAGTAATCGAAGAACACCGAACGCTCGGCATCGGCACACAGTACGCGGGTGCCATACTGGCGATAACGCACATATCGGCCCAGGGTGGCCGTGGTGCCGCCGGTTCCGGGGCTGGAAATCAACCAGCTCGGCTCGGGATGCTGCTCGAAACGCATCTGCTGAAAGATCGACTCGGCAATGTTGTTGTTCGCCCGCCAGTCGGTGGCGCGCTCGGCGTAGGTGAACTGGTCGATGAAGTGTCCATCATGTTCTCGAGCCAGACGCTCGGACTCCGCATAGATCCGGGTCGGATCGTCCACCAGGTGGCTTTGACCACCGTAGAAGGCGATCTGCGCGATCTTTTCCTTGGACGTGGTCGCCGGCATCACCGCAATGAACGGCAAGCCCAGCATACGCGCGAAGTACGCTTCGGAAATCGCCGTGGAACCGCTGGAAGCTTCAATGACCGGCGCACCGGGCTTGAGCCAGCCGTTACACAGCGCATACAGGAACAGCGAACGGGCCAGGCGATGCTTGAGGCTACCCGTGGGGTGGCTGGACTCATCCTTGAAGTACAACTCGATGCCTGGAAAACCCGGCAGCGGCAAGGGGATCAAGTGGGTGTCGGCGCTGCGCTGGAAATCGGCTTCGATGATCCGGATCGCTTCGCGGGACCACTGTCGGTTGTCGCTCATGATGGTTTTCTCGTTGTATCGGGCAGGAGTCGGCCTTTTGAAAAGGCTCATCCAACAAGCTTAGGAAAAAACCCGCGTCCGGCACAGGTACAGCTGAAATCCAATACGCCCGGCAACTGCTAGGCTCAGGTCGATGCTGAGGGATCAGTCTGTAACGACATATAACAAAAAAGAATATAACTTTTGTTTTAACAACTAACAGTACTTGTTAGGGTGTAACACCTTTTGAATTCACAGATGGAGAGCGACCTTGCCTCTGCGTAGCACTTTCACGCGTTTCTTTCAGTTGGAAGCTGCCAGCGGTCTGTTACTGATCGCCGCTGCCGTTCTGGCTCTGATTATCAACAACTCGCCGCTGTCGTGGCTGTACAACGGCCTGCTGGACACTCCCGTGGTGGCCCAGATCGGCGCGCTGAAAATCGCCAAACCGGCGTTGCTCTGGATCAACGACGGCCTGATGGCGCTGTTCTTCCTGCTGATCGGCCTGGAAGTGAAGCGCGAAGTCCTCGACGGCCAGTTGTCCAAACCGTCGCAAATCGTCCTGCCCGGTGCCGCCGCCATTGGTGGCATGGTGGTGCCGGCGCTGATCTACTGGTACCTCAATCGCGACACGCCAGCGGCCCTCAACGGCTGGGCAATCCCGACCGCCACCGACATCGCCTTCGCCCTTGGCGTGCTGGCGCTGCTGGGCAAACGGGTTCCGGTATCGCTGAAACTGTTCCTGATGACCCTGGCGATCATCGACGACCTCGGCGCGATCATCATCATTGCGATTTTCTACTCCGGCGCGCTGTCGACCCTGTCCCTGGCGCTGGCCGCGACCTGTATTGCGGCGCTGATCGGGATGAACCGGCTCGGCGTGGTCAAGCTCGGGCCGTACATGATCATTGGCTTGATCCTCTGGGTCTGCGTGCTCAAGAGCGGTGTCCACGCCACGCTGGCCGGCGTGACCCTGGCCTTCTGCATTCCGCTGCGCACGAAAAATGCCGAGCCTTCGCCATTGCTGGCCCTGGAACACGCCCTGCATCCGTGGGTGGCCTACGGCATCCTGCCACTGTTCGCCTTTGCCAATGCCGGCCTGTCCCTGAGCGGTGTCACCGTTGAAAGCTTCACTCACCACGTCCCCATGGGCATCGCCATCGGGTTGCTGTTGGGTAAGACCGTCGGCGTCTTCGGCCTGACCTGGCTGGCGGTGAAAACCGGTATCGCCGCCCTGCCCCAAGGCGCCAATTGGGGTCAGATACTGGGCGTGGCGATTCTCTGTGGCATTGGTTTCACGATGAGCCTCTTTGTCGGCTCGCTGGCCTTCGAGCCGGGCGTGAGTGATTTCGCCGGGATGGACCGCATGGGGATCTTGACCGGTTCGATTCTGGCGGCGCTGATCGGTTATGTGGTGACGGCGATGGCGAGCCGCAAGAACAGTGCGCTGGCCTCCTGATAAACCGCAATAAACCCTGGCGCCAATCAAGACTCGCCTGAGCCGCAAAACAAAAAACCCGATCAGTCACCTGATCGGGTTTTTTGTTTATCCAGTGTTTGCGTTTAGTGCGAAACGCGGCTGGTGCCATTCACACTTGCGATGCGCACACGCTCGCCAACACGGAACACTTCGTTCGGCTGAACTTCCTGTACGTAGGCGCGCATGCTGCCATCGTCTTCGCGCACGGTGATTTCCACACCCTGGGTGCGGGTCAGGCCTTCTTCCGCGGCCGAACCGATCAGGCCGCCGGCGACTGCGCCAATGACCGCCGCAACAATACTGCCCTTGCCGCCACCGATGGAGCTGCCGCCAACGCCACCGACCACTGCGCCTGCAGCGCCGCCGATCGGGGTCTTGGTGCCTTCGATTTTCACCGGGCGCAATGCTTCGATGGTGCCCATGCGAACGGTCTGCACCCGACGCGCCTCGTCACGGGAGTAGGAGTCACCGGTCAGGCTCGATTGGCAACCAGTGAGCAACATCGCCATCGTGGAAAAGGAAGCAACCAGCAGGACAGACTTACGCATAGCATCAACTCCAAAGAAACAGTTGTTCATTAAACTCCGCGGCTTGACGCCTGTCACGGCATCGCCCGGGTAAAATTGTTTTGATTCAGGCTCCGTTAAGGCGCCTCCACGAACTCACACAGTAGCGGCAAACTCTGAAAACTGCCCCACTGGCCAAGGATTTCAATGGACTACTTTATCATCGTCGTCACGACTGTTGCCGGTTTGTACTTCCATTGGTGGCTGTACGTGCGGATCAAACGCTGGATGGACCGCGACCTGGCGCTAGCGCTGGCGGGCAAGGACGAGCAGAAAAAAGCCTTCATGCTCGAACGACTGGCGAGTGCCCGGGCGCAGAAGATCAAGCGTCGAGACCTGCCGAAGTGGCTGGAGGCCGCTGCGGCAGGCTATCCCGATCGGTAGACTGCTCAGGGTGCCAGACGTTCAAGAATCCAGTCGGCGCCCTGCTGGCGGTAATTGAGGCGGTCGTGCAGGCGGCTTGGGCGGCCCTGCCAGAATTCGATGCGTTCCGGCAGCAGGCGATAACCGCCCCAGTGTTCCGGGCAATGGGGCTGGGTGTCGCTGAAACGTTGCTCGGTATTCTTGAGCAGCGCTTCGAGTTCGCCACGACCGGCGATCACCCGGCTCTGCGGTGACGCCCAGGCCCCCAGGCGACTGCCCAGCGGACGGACCTGATAATAGGCGTCGGACTCCTCAGGCGTCACCTTCACCACCCGTCCTTCGATACGCACCTGGCGCTCCAGCGCCGGCCAGAAGAACGTCATGGCCGCGAACGGATTCGCGGCCAGATGCTGGCCCTTGGCGCTTTCGTAGTTGGTGAAAAAGGTGAAGCCCTGCTCGTCCAGGCCCTTGAGCAACAGAATGCGACAGTGCGGTCGACCGTCCTGGTCAACGGTGGCCAGGGTCATGGCGTTGGCTTCCACCGGTGCCTGCTCGGTTTTCACCGCGTCGGCGAACCACTGGTGGAACAGTGCGAACGGCTCGGCCGGGGCTTGTGCCTCGGTCAGGCCATCACGGGTGTAGTCACGACGCATATCAGCCAGGCCCTGGGTCATGGCGCATTCCTTTTGGTTAACGAATCACTGCTTTGCAGTATCAGTGGCGACGACTTTCTTGTCAGCCGTGGAGGCTTTGGCTGGTGTGGTCTTTTTTGCCGGCGTTGCGGTTTTCGCCGGTGCTTTCTTGGCCGACGCTTTTTTCGCGGGCGCTTTTTTCGTCGCTGGAACAGCAGCCTTTTTAGTCGCAGGGGCCGGTGTCACAGGTTTTGCGACCGGCTTGGCGTCCGCGGCAGCGACCATGGTCACAGGTGCCGGAGCCGGCATATTGTACTTGCTCAGCAGCGCGACCATGGTGTTTTGCGGGGTCACCAGCAGTTCCACGCGACGGTTCAACGCACGCCCTTGCACGCTGTCATTGGCGGCACGCGGCGCGTCACCGCCCAGGCCACGCAGCATCAGGCGATCACGCTGCAAACCACTGAGACGGAAAATCGCCGCAACGGACTGGGCACGCTCCTGGCTCAGCTTGACGTTGGCCGGCGCCGCGCCGGACGTATCGCTGTGGCCGAGGATCAACACAGCGGTCTTTGGATCGGCTTCAAGGATCTTGGCAACGCGGGTGAACGGACCGAGTGTGACCGGCAGCAGCATGGCCGGACGATCCGGGTTGAACGAGCCTTCGACCGGCGCAGTCACCACCAGCACGTTTTCGCGGCGCTCGAGTTGCATGTTGCTGCCCTTGACCGCCTCGCGCAGTCGCGGTTCGTAGTCGTCAAGCCAGGCCTGGGTGACTTTCGGGTCAGGCATCGGCACAACTTTGGCTGTACTCTGCTCGCTACCGCCGAACGGCCACCACCACTTGCTACCGCTATCGGTTTCAGCCTTGGCCGCCGCAACGGGTTTGACTGCGGGCTTCACCTCCGGCTTGGCCACGGGCTTGCCGGCGCTGTCGTCGGAACCGAACGGCCAGTACCAGTGGCTGCCGCTTTCAGTCTTGGCGACAGGTGCCGTCGCGTCTTTCTGTGGAGTCTGTGCGCAACCGGTAATAGCGAAGCACAGGGCCAAAGCGAGGGTTTTATTGGATGACATTGGATATCCACAAAAATGAAGTCAAAAAAATCAGGCCACATTGGCCGGTAGAAGCAGACGGTTTGAAACTGAAAAGGTTATCGGGTTCCAGCCCTGGAACCCGATAGCCGCTTTTACAGACAAGTGGCCAGAACCCGCACCAGCTTTTGCGCGCGCGGGTCCATCAAGACGTACGGCCCCAGGGTATTTGTCACAAATCCGAAAGCCACATCGTGCTCCGGATCGGCAAAACCGATGGAGCCGCCGGCACCCGGATGACCAAACGCCCGCGGGCCAAGGCCGAAAGTGGCATTGGCAACATCCGGTTGATCAAGCATGCAACCCAGGCCGAAACGGGTCCGGGTCAGTAAAGTCTTGTCCTCGCCGAGGCTGTGCTCGCGAGTCAATTCATCGAGCATTTCGCTTTCCAGCAGGCTGCCGTCCAGCAGGCCGGCGTAGAATCCGGCCAGGCTGCGGGCATTGCCATGACCATTGGCGGCCGGCTGTTGCATGCGTCGCCACTCGGGTTTGTTGGTGCTGGTCATAATCGACGGCGGGTTAGTGAACGCCCGGGTCGTCATGGCCGTTGGCTCACGCATGGTCACTTGCAGCAGGCGCTGGGCCGCGGCATCGCCGACATTGCCCTTGCCCCGCGCAATGTGGGCCACGCGATGGAACTCTTCGTCGGCCAGGCCCACATGGAAGTCCAGGCCCAACGGTTTGGCGACCCGCGCGACGATGGATTCACCCGGCCCGCGACTGTCGGCACGGCGCAGCAATTCGCCGATCAGCCAGCCATAGGTGATCGCCGCGTAACCGTGGCCTTCGCCCGGCGTCCACCACGGCGTTTCGGCGGCCAGGGCGTCGACCATGGTTTGCCAGTCGTAAAGGGCTTCGGGGGCCAACAACTCGCGCAATGCCGGTAGACCGGCCTGATGGCAGAGCAGTTGACGCAGGGTGACGGACGCTTTGCCCGCTGCGGCGAATTCAGGCCAGTAGCGCGCAACCGGGGCATCCAGTTGCAGCTTGCCTTCGGCCACCAGCTGCAGCGCGGTGACGGCGGTAAAGGTCTTGGTGCAGGAGAACAGGTTGGCGATGGTGTCGCTATGCCAGGCCTCGGCCCCGTCCTTGTCGGCAGTGCCGGCCCACAGATCGACAACGGTTTCGCCACCGACCTGGATGCACAACGCGGCGCCACGCTCCTGGGGATCGTCGAACAGCGCCGCGAACGCCTCTCGCACCGCTTCGAACTTAAGCTCGTAATGACCCTGAATCTGCACCCGCAACTCCCCGGATTAACGCTCTACAAAGTGGTCGGCATTGTTCCAGCCCTTGAGGGTTTTGGGAACAGGGTTGGGCCGGGCGGTCGCCCTGCCATCAACTTGAAATGCAGTGGTGATGCCAATGACGCCTTCGCGAGCAGGCTCGCTCCCACAGGAGAATGCATTCCAAAGTGAGAGCGAGCCTGCTCGCGAAGAACGATGACACGGTTTCAGCGATTAATGGCCTTTGCCGGAGTGCCCACCCGCGCCTTTCCCCGGCCCCTTGCCGGCCTCGGCCTTGCGGCCGCCCTCGGCGTCGTGGCTGGCTTTGTCGGCGGCGGTTGCAGCCTTCTCGGCCTCTTTGCCCAGTTGCTCGACTGTCGCCAGGTTGCTCTTGCGAACACTGTCGACAAAACCCTGGAACGGTAGATCAGTGATGCCCACCAACCCGAAGTGACCGTTTTCACCGTCAAGCAGGCGTCCGGTTACAGGTTGATCGAGGTACTGGAACCAATGCACGCCGACAATCGACGGCTCGCTCAATGCCTGCTTGAGGAAGTTGGCGTACGCCGGACCGCGGTCTTCCTCCTTCGCCAACGGCGTAACGCCGCCCCAGAACGGGCCACGATCGGCCGAACCGAAATTGAACTCGGTGATCAGCACCGGTTTGTCGAGACTGCGCAGCTTGGCGAAGTCGTAACCATCCTGGGGTTGCAGGGTGTACATGTTGAAACTCAACACGTCGCAGTACTGGGCGCAGGACTCCACGGCTTCCGGTGTGCTGATCGCGAAGCGGCCGCCGAGCAGCAACTGGTTCGGCGCGTGCCACTTGAGTGAGTCGGAGATGGTCTTGAAGTAAGTGTCGGCAAAGACCTTCTGGAAGTATTTGAAGTCGGCTTCGATTTCCGGGTGCTCGGCGCTCGGGAGCGGCGGTACGAACCCCGGATCCTCCATCAGTTCCCAGGCTGGCAGCTCAATGCCCCAGGCCTTCGACAGGCCCGCCTGATTGCGGTACTTGTCACGCAGTTGCTTGAGGAATGCGCGCTTGGCCGGCACGTCGGTGGTCATTTTCAAGGTGCCGTAGGCCAGGGCATAACGGGCTTTCGGGTCATCGCCTGGACCGGCCCAGGCCAGTTCGTTGTCGGCGTAGTAACCGATCAGCCAAGGATCGTCACGATGGTCGCGGGCAGCAATCGCCACTGCACGCTCGGTGGCCATGGCGAAACGCGGGTCGAACGGGTCGGGCATGCCGCCCCACCAGTCGGTGCCGGTGCTGATGCTGGCGTAGTCGCCGACGATCGACAGCGGCAAGGTGTACGGCACGCGATCAGCGTCGCCCAGTACGGGTACGCTCCAGTTGCCGATGGTGTTGAAGCCCCAGGCCTGCAAGCGATCAAGGGTGTGACTGGCCCAGCGCTGCTCGTCGAACAGCGCCTTGCACGGTTCGGCAGGTTTTTGCTCGGTGGCATCCGCCACCGTGGCTTCAGTCTTGGCCGCTTCGGCGATGCCAGACTCGGCGGTTGCAGGAACAACGGGTTGTTCCGCCGCCTTGGTCGCTGTCGCTTCAATCGCATCGGCTTTGGCCGCCGCGGCGACACCGGCCTTGGTATCGCTACCCTCCGCGCACGGATCGCCATACAGGCGCTGCAGGTTGGCACCGTAGAAGTCGTACCAGCGACCGGCATTGTAGCCACGCCCTTGATCGGCACCATTGCCGCCACGGTTGTCACCTTCGCCATAGTGGCTGGCGAGTGCGTCATCTGCTTTGGGCAGGGATTCGAACATCCATTCACGACCGGCAACGTAGGTCGGGTTGACGTCTGCAGCGACGGTGTTAACCCCGAGCGAATAAAACGGATGGCCCTGCGGTGTCACCAGATACCAGCGTCCGTCGCGCTTTTCGGTGCGGAAAAAGCCACTGGCCTTGAAGGACGGGCCTTTGGTCAATCCACCGAACTTGTCCAGGGAGGACTTTTCGCGCTCGGCCAGCCAGGTTTTCAGTTGTTGCTGCTCCTTGCTGGCGGCGCTTTTCAGTTGTTCGTCGCTGCTGACTTTTTCCGGCCATCTGGCCCGGGTCGACTGACCGTAAGCATCCACCAAACCGCCATAAACGGCCTGGGTGACCGACCCGCCGTCCTGCACACCAAAGCGTTCCAGCAGGATGCTTTGCGCGGCTTTGGGCTGGTCCATCGACAGGCTCACCGACACCACCTGGCTGCGATCCAGCTCACCGGCGCTGCTGGCCAGCAACACTCGCTGCCCCTCAACGGTCATCGGCATAGGCGGGCCAGCCTTCATGCCCAGGCTCAGCGGTGATGTCGCTTGCAAAGGCACCAACAGGGTTTGCGCAGGCCCCGCCGGCAGATCGACGCGACTGACCAGTGTCTTGCCGTCGTTGCTCTGGATGGTCACGTACAGGGTCAAGGCCCAGTCCATCGCGCTCTGGATCCGCAGGCTCATGACGCCCGACTGCGACCAGTCCCAGGCGCCGGTTTGCGGGGTCAGGCGCAACGTCGGCCGGGCGACCGGGTTGAACGTCACCCGGCGCAGCACTTCGCCTTCGGGGGTTTGCTCGGCGTTGGATTGCGGCAGGCTGGCGTCCTGAGTCGCCACCTGGACCACGTCGGCGGGGCGCACGAAGTTGAACAGCGTCTGCTGGCCGGCGGGGGCGGCCAACAGCGGTGTTGCGAACATCAGGGCAAAAACAGCAGGCAACGAACGGCAAATCATGAGAACGAAATTCTCCCTAACGACCTTCAATGGGCCAGTGGAAAAGCGATGGCAGAGAGATAGACAACGCGGCGGGCAAAACTGCCCACCGGTGCTTCAGGAAATTTCTCGACGGAACGGCGGCAACGCATTGAGGATGGCTTTGCCATAGCGCTGGGTCACCAGGCGCCGGTCGAGCAAGGTGATAGTGCCGCGGTCTTCTTCGGTGCGCAGCAAGCGACCGCAGGCCTGGACCAGCTTCAGCGAGGCATCCGGCACGGAGATTTCCATGAACGGATTGCCGCCCCGGGCTTCGATCCACTCGGCCAGCGCTGCTTCGACCGGATCATCGGGTACCGAGAATGGAATCTTGGCAATGACCACGTGCTCGCAATAGGCACCGGGCAAGTCGACCCCTTCGGCGAAGCTCGCCAGGCCGAACAACACGCTGGAATCCCCACCATCGACCCGCGCCTTGTGCTTGTTGAGGGTTTCCTGTTTCGACAGGTTGCCCTGGATGAACACTTGCTTGCGCCAGTCGCGGTCGAGGCCGTCGAACACGTCCTGCATCTGTTTACGCGAAGAAAACAGCACCAGCGTGCCCCGCGAGCCTTCGACCAATTCAGGCAGGTCACGAATGATCGCGGCGGTATGCGCCGCTGCATCACGGGGATCGGCGTTCAGGTTCGGCACCCGTAGCACACCGGCGTCAGCGTGATGGAAGGGGCTTGGCACCACGGCCGTCACGGCTTTTTTCGGCAGGCCGGCGCGCATGCGGAAGCGGTCGAAGGTGCCGAGGGCCGTCAGGGTCGCCGACGTCACCAGGCAGCCATACGCCACGTTCCACAGGTTGCGGCGAAGCATTTCCGCCGCGAGGATGGGGCTTGCGTTGACCTCGATGTCGAACAGCGAACCGCTTTCGGCCAGGGTCAGCCAGCGGGCCATCGGCGGGTTGTCTTCCGGGTCCTCGACGGTGAAGGCAGTCCACAATTCCCAGTTGCCGGAAGAACGCGACAACAGACTACCGAATAGCGGATACCACTCCTCGGCCTGGTTGCTGGCGATGCCAATGTTGACCTCGCCATCCATGCCTTCTTTGAGCAACTCGGTCAGGCGGGTGAACAGATCGGTCAGCCGCGCGAAACCCTTCTTCAGTTCGATGCCCATTTCACGCATGTGCTCGGGGATCACCCCGCCGACGAATCGGTGACGCGGGCGCTCGCGGCCTTCGACGTCTTCGCCGGGCTTGAAGTCGGCGATCTGCTCGCAGGCGGTGAACATGAACTGCTGCTGGGTCTTGATCTCCCGCGCCAGCTCCGGCACCTGCTCGATCAACTTGCCCAGGTCCCCCGGCAGCGGGTGCTGGGCCAGAAGCTTGGTGAGGTTCTTGGCGGTGGTCTCCAGCCAGTCGGCGGTGGAGCGCAGGCGCGTGTAATGGGCGAAGTGGCCGATGGCCTTGTCCGGCAGGTGATGGCCTTCGTCGAACACGTAGATGGTGTCGCGCGGGTCCGGCAGCACGGCACCGCCGCCCAGGGCGAGGTCGGCCAGCACCATGTCGTGGTTGGTGACGATCACGTCGACCTTGCCCATGCCTTCGCGGGCCTTGTAGAAGGCGCACTGGCCGAAGTTCGGGCAATGACGGTTGGTGCACTGGCTGTGGTCGGTGGTCAGGCGCGCCCAGTCGGCGTCTTCCAGGGCGGTGGACCAACTGTCGCGGTCGCCGTCCCACTTATTGCCGGCGAGTTTCTCGATCATGCTGGTGAACAGCTTCTGGCTGGCCTCGTCGACCTCGATCTTGAAGCCTTCTTCTTCGAACAACTGAGCAGTGGCGGTCTGCGCGTGGCCTTCCTGGAGCAACATGTCGAGCTTGGACAGGCACATGTAGCGCCCGCGCCCCTTGGCCAGGGCGAAGCTGAAGTTCAGCCCGCTGTTGCGCATCAGGTCAGGCAAGTCCTTGTAGACGATCTGCTCCTGCAGGGCCACGGTGGCCGTGGCGATCACCAGGCGCTTGCCGGCGGCCTTCGCCGTGGGAATCGCCGCCAGGCTGTAGGCCACGGTCTTGCCGGTACCGGTGCCAGCTTCCACCGCGACAATCGCGGGGTCGCCACTGCGCCGGCCTTCGTCGTCGGTGTCGATATCACCCAGGACCTTGGCGACTTCGGCGATCATCAGGCGTTGGCCATAACGCGGCTTGAGGCTCTTGGCTTCGAGAAAACGCGAGTAGGCGCCCTGGATCGTGGTTTTGAGTTCAGTGCTGATCATGGATTGTCGGGCGCAAAAACGCTGGATAAATTTTCAGTGGTTCGGTTTGGTCGCTATCATACCCCGCTAATGAATCCCGCGCAGAACGGAGTAACCCAATGACACCTTTTAGCCTCATTTATAGCCTGCATGTACTGGCCGCCCTGGTCTGGGTCGGCGGCATGTTTTTCGCCTGGATGGTCCTGCGCCCCGCCGCGGTGACGGCACTGGAAGGCCCTGCCCGGCTGAAGCTGTGGGTAGAAGTGTTTCAAGGATTTTTCCGCTGGGTCTGGGTGGCGGTGGTGCTGTTGCCGGTCAGCGGCGTGGGCATGCTGCACATGCACTTCGGTGGCTTTGAAACTGCGCCACGTTATGTGCAGGTGATGATGGGCTTGTATGTGGTGATGACCGCGCTGTTTATCCGGATTCAGGCGCTGATGCTGCCGGAGCTGCGCACTGCCGTGGCCGAGCAGGATTGGCCCGTTGGTGCAGCGGTGCTGGGGCGGATCCGCAAGTTGGTGGGGATCAATCTGTTGGTGGGATTGGCCTTGGTAGCGATTGCTGCGGCTCGGCCGATGTTCTGAATCTGCCGGACGGGTGTGGCAGGGGGGGATTGCCCTCTCGCCACAGAGGGCCTGGTAAGTTTTACAAGCGCTGAACCGTCACCGAACCCGCAGCCCCTTCCGGCCCGGGCTGCCCGTCAGCCCCGGGTTTACCGCTCTTGCCGCCATCGGCCTTGTAGATCAGGCAACCCTTGGCCTTGCCACCCGCCCCCGGTTTGCCGCCAGGGCCGGCCAGGCCACCGGCACCGCCCGCCACCTGAACCTTGATCCGGTCCGCCGGGAAGTCGTGCGGCACTGCCAGCTTGACCAGCGCCCCCGGTGCTCCCGGCTGGCCATTGCTACCATCACTGCCATCGGCACCGCGCCCCGCCTGCCCCCAGGTGCAGCCCGGTTCCTGGCCGTTGGCCCCGTCAAGGCCAATGAACCCCGGTGCGCCCGCACCACCGCGAGCATCAACGTTCAATTGCGCTGCGTTCAGTGTCTTGATCTGCAAATCAAGGCTGCGTCCGGATCGAGCGGCCTTCTGGTAAGTCCCGGGTGAGCCACGGGAGGTGATCTGGCTGCCTTCGGACAAATCAGCGCGACGAACCTTCAGCGCCAGCGCCTGTTCCCCCGGCACGATGGCAATGCGCGCTTCACGCCCCAGATGCAATTCACCCACGGTGACTTCCGTGACGTTCGAAGGAATCAGCAAGGTGCCGTAATCGGCCACCACCAGGCGTTCCAGTTGCAGGGTGCTGGCGGTGTTGGGCAAGCGCATCAGCGAGTTGGTTTCGACACTCACCACCTGTGCGCTGGCCAATGGGCTGATGAGTGCGACGAGCAGACAGAGTTTACGCATGGGAAGCCTTCGAAGCGCTGGGAGCTGGAATGGTTTGCAGGTGGAATACGCCGAAAATGACGATCTTCAGGCGGTCAAGCCAGGGATGGGCGCGACCTCGAAGGCTGCGATAGCACAGCAACGCTTCCAGAAGATGGATGAACCCCAACAGGCCGCCGGCCAGGTTGACCAACGGGTGCAGCGGAAAGACAAACGGTGTGAGCAGATTGACCAGCACTACCGCCCAGAACAGCAAGGTCAGTAACCGCCCCAGTCCCCATATGACGTTCATACGCGCCCCCGATGAGAATTATTGTTTGCGCGCACAGTAACGGCTTCCACGCGGGATAAGCCAGAGGGCAACGGAAAAATCTTCATGAAGGCCGCCAAACGGCCGTCGTAGCGATCATACCCGTCGCCCGACGGCTCTATCTCTTGGCTCAGCGGTTTATATGCAGTTCCACGCGACGGTTTTTCGCACGACCTTCTTCGGTTTCGTTGCTGGCAATCGGTTGGCTCTCACCCCGGCCTTCGCTGGTGACTTTGTTCGGCGCCACGCCCTGGCTCAACAGGTATTCCGCCACGCTGCTGGCACGCCGCTCCGACAAGGCCTGGTTATAGGCATCCGAACCGACGCTGTCGGTATGGCCGACCACCTTGATGCTGACCACATCGGCATCCTCGAACTTGCTCATCAACGCATCCAGTTGACTCTTCGCTGTCGGGGTCAGCTCGGATTGATTGAAGACAAACAGTACATCGCTCAGAGTAATGACTTCGGATTGCGCAGGCTCGACCTGGACGCTGTCCGGGTATTGCGGCACCGGGCAGCCCCGATGGTCGACCGGGGTATTGGCAGGGGTATCAGCGCAACGGTCGCGTCGGTCGAAAACGCCGTCTCCATCTTCGTCGCCATCCTGGGCATAGCAGATCAAGCCGCCGGACAAGATACCCAGCGCTGCCCCGCCCGCGGCCCAGGCACCACTCTCGATTGCGCCCAGACCACCACCGACCAGGCCGCCGATGAGGCTGCAAATTGGCCAGGTGCGTTGATTGAGGGGGGCAGTGCCATCGCTGTGGGTCGCGCAGCCGGTCAAGAGGCTGCCAAGTAGCAGAACCGGCAAGACGGTCCTTGTGAGAACGATCATATTGAAAGCTCCTGTGTCCGGCCAATACCGGTTACACAGGAGTAAAGACCCGCATCCGCGACTGCACAAGGCGCGGATGCGAGGGGGACTTAACGCTGGATTTTGATTTCGGTACGACGGTTCTGTGCACGACCGTCAGCGGTTTTGTTGTCAGCAACCGGCTGGCTTTCACCGGCACCGACAACCGACACGAAGTTGCTGCGAGGTACGCCTTGCTCGATGAGGTATTCAACCACCGAGTGGGCGCGTTTTTCCGACAGTTTCTGGTTGTAGGTGTCACTGCCCACGCTGTCGGTATGGCCGGTCACGGTCAGTTGAGCGGTAGGGGCTTCGGCTTTCAGGCGAGTGGCAATCTTGTCGAGTACCTGTTTGTCGGACGAGGTAAGCGTGGCTTTGTCAAACTGGAAGTGAACATCGCGGATGACGATGGTTTCTTCCTGAACCACAACCGCTTCTTCGACCACAGGCGCTGGTGGTGGGCAACCGTTGGCATCGACCTGAACGCCTTTTGGCGTGCCTGGGCACTTGTCGCGACTATCCGGTACGCCATCGCCGTCTTCATCGCCATCACCGTGCACCCAGCAATAAGCCGCTGCCGTACCGCCGACGAGCAGAGCACCATACCCTGCCCATGCCGAGCTTTCGGTCGCACCGATGCCCGCCCCCACGACACCACCAACTGCCGCACAGGTCGGCCAGTCGGTTTTCTGCAAACCTGCGCAACCAGTCAAGACACTGGTTAGCAGAACCAAGGGTAATGCTGTCCGAACTATGCTCATCTAGTTTTCTCCTGAGGGATCGGCTTAGAACCGATTCAGGTAGTAAAGACCCGAGTTTTAAACTCCGCCAGCAATAGGCCATGCTGTTTATTCGCGTATTAACGGCAGGTTGGCGCTTTTGTCGCCAGGGTGCTCTAGGCCCGAACGTTAGGGCAGGCTAGTCTTGGCAGATCTGATTGAGGATCTTCGATGACTGCAGGTATTTCTTCACGCACGCCACAACAGGCACTGGCCGCGTTACTTGACCGATATGCCCCCGCACGCCTGTTGTTGATCGGCGCCAGCGAATTCCCGGCACTGGAGGCTTTCAAACTCGCTCACCCGGATAGCTGTGTCGCTTCCGCGGCCCCCGGGCCACTGCCGGCCGAGCTGGCGGCCCGCCGTTTCGACCTGGCCCTGGTAGTCGATTGCCTGGAGCATTTGCCCAAGCGCGACGGCCTGAACCTGCTGGGCGGCATCCGCAACCTCAACGCCAGCCGCATCGCAGTACTGGTGGACCTGCCGGCCTGTGGCTGGCAGGAAACGGACTTTTTCTCCCTGGCCCTGCAAGCCAGCGAACGCTTCCAACGGGACGAACAGGTGCTGACCCTGTTCACCTACGATCTGCTTGAATACAAACAAGTCCCCGACTGGCTCAACTCGCGCTTCTGGGCCAATCCGGAAAACTTCGGGAAATACTGGTGGTAATGCAATGAGTACATCCATTTGCCCATGCGGCAGCGGCACCCTGCTCGACGCCTGCTGCGGTCACTATCATGCCGGACACCCGGCACCGTGCGCAGAAGCATTGATGCGCTCGCGCTACAGCGCCTATGTGCTGGGGTTGGTCGACTATCTGGTAGCCACCACCCTGCCCGCCCAACAGGCCGGCCTGGACCGTCAATCGATCAGCGACTGGAGTGCGCAAAGCACATGGCTGGGCCTTGAGGTCGAAAGCTCCGAAGTGCTGGGCGGCCAGCCTGAACACGCGTTCGTGACCTTCACCGCGCGCTGGCACGACAGTAATGGCGAGCACAGTCATCGAGAGCGCTCATCGTTCGTACAGAACACCGGGCGCTGGTATTTCATCGACCCCACCGTGCAACTCAAACTCGGGCGCAATGACCCCTGCCCGTGCACGAGTGGGCAGAAGTTCAAGAAGTGTTGTGCGGGGTATTTCAGCAGCTAGGACAAGCAATGACTGTCCACCGCGCAAGAGCGGCCGAAGGCTGCGATCTTTTGGGTCTAGACTGGGCTCAAGGGAGAAACACCACGATGATCATCCGCCGCGGCGCACGCTGTCTGCTTACGCTGTTCCTGACACTGGGACTCGGCGGCTGTGCATCGTGGTTCGCCGACGACTTGCCGGACCCCGAGGTCCATCTGGTGAAGATCGAGGTGGTCAGCGCCAAAATGCTGGAACAGAAATTCCTCCTGCATTTTCGCATCGACAACCCCAACGACAGCGACCTGACGGTGCGCAGCCTGGAGTACCGCGTTCATCTGGGTGACATACTGCTGGCCGATGGCGAGTACGAACACTGGTTCACCATCAGCCCCAGGCACAGCGCTTACTTCAAGGTGCCGATCCGCACCAACCTGTGGTCCAAGGTCCGTGAAATGGCCAAACTGCTGAAAAAATCCGATCAGCCCATTCCCTATCGTCTGGAAGGTGAACTGGAAACCGGTATATTCATCGCCCACTACGTGCACCTGGCGCGCAATGGCGTGATAATCGCCGCCGATTTAATTCCGGAGCAACACCGATGACCCAGCAACCCCATGTCCACGGCCCTGACTGCAACCACGATCATGATCATGACCATCACCACCATGATCATGATCACGACCACGGCCATGTCCACGGTCCGAACTGCGGCCACGCTCACCAGGAACCGGTGCGCAACGCATTGAAAGACGTCGGCCGCAACGATCCGTGCCCATGCGGCAACGGCAAGAAATTCAAGAAGTGCCACGGCGCTTGATGCTTCTGGCGAAGACTTGCTTCGCCTGTTGAATCGCCATCCTCTCCTGTGGGAGCGAGCTTGCTCCTACAGGTGCTTAGTCGGCTGACAGAATCTGTGCACTGCTGACCACCGTCGCATACTCACCGTGCAAATTCCCCAGCGACATCCCATGCACCTCTTCGGCGCTATGGGCATGGCCGAAGAAATCAGCCTTGTCGAAGGTAAAGCACGCATCCTCGGCCACCCAAGTATCAAACCCCAGGTTGCCCGCGGTACGCGCCGTGGACTCCACCGAGTTGTGGGTTGCGACACCGACGATGATCAACTGCCCGATCCCCGCCTCGCGCAACTGCGCCTCCAGCCCGGTCGAACAGAACGCATCCGGCACCTGCTTCTGGATCAAGCGTTCACCGGCCATTGGCTCGAACCGTTGCTGAAACTCCACCCCCGACTGCAGTGGCCAGAATACCGAGTCCTCCGAGCGGGACAGGTGTTGCACATGGATCACCGGCCGGGCGGTACGCCGCCAATGGCCGAGCATTTCCAGCATGCGCGCTTCGGCCTCCGGATTATTCCTGCGACCGAGCCTTGGATGCAGGATGCCTTTTTGTTGATCGATGATGACCAGTGCCGCGTTTGCCTTGAGCTCCATGCCGACTGTCTTCCTGGATTGTTGAGCGTGTCGCACTTCAATATCACCAGTTACGGCTGGCAAGCCACTGTTGAGGCTGCGATCTTTGACAAATCCTGAAATAACCTCTTACCCCGCTTGCGCGGCCATCGCCTGCTCACTAACGTAGCGCCTTTATTGCGCTACCACCCCCGCAGGAGCTTTGCCATGGCCTCGCCAGCCCTTACTCATTTTCTACCCCGGTTCGGCGTTGCCGCAGCAGTGGCCGGTGTGTTGAGCCTGACCGGTTGTCAGAACTTCAACGCCCAGGACACCCTCCCGCCAACCTCCGGCGTACAACCACTCAAAGGCCTGGCGCAGAGCGTTTCGGTGCGTCGCAATGCCATGGGCATGCCGCTGATCGAAAGCAACAGCTTCCACGACGCGCTGTTCACTCTCGGTTACGTGCATGCCAGCGACCGCATCACCCAGATGGTCACCCTGCGCCTGCTGGCCCAGGGCCGTTTGGCCGAGATGCACGGCGCCGACCTGCTGGATGCCGACCGCTACATGCGGGCGGTCAACCTGAAGAAAAGTGCTGGCGAGCTGTACAAGGCTTCTTCGCCGCGCCTCAAGCGTTTCTTCGAAGTCTATGCGCGCGGGGTCAACGCCTACCTGTTCCGCTACCGCGACAAACTGCCGGCGGATCTGGCGGCCACCGGCTACAAGCCTGAATACTGGCAGCCGGAGGATTCGGCGCTGATTTTCTGCCTGCTGAACTTCAGCCAGTCGACCAACCTGCCGGAAGAAGTTTCCTCGCTGGTACTGGCCCAGACCGTCACCACCGACAAACTGGCGTGGCTGACGCCGTCGGCTCCCGACGAAAAACTGCCGGTCGCCGAAAGCGAAAAATTGCAAGGCCTCAAGCTCAACGGGCAAGTACCGGGGCTGGCTGAACTCAGCAAAGCCACCGGACAACTATCGGACCTCAACCTGCTAGGCGCCACCTCGTCGAACAACTGGGCCATCGCCGCGCAACGCAGTCGCAGCGGCAAGAGCCTGCTGGCCAGTGACACTCACGGCCCGCTGGGCGTGCCTTCGCTGTTCAGTTACGTGCAGATTCGCGCGCCGAAGTATCAGGCGTCCGGCGTGACCATCGCGGGGCTGCCAATGGTGCTTGGCGGTTTCAACGGCAAAGTGGCGTGGAGCATGACGTCCGTGATGGGCGACAACCAGGACCTGTTCCTGGAGAAAATCAAGCGCCTGGGCAACGGGCTTACCTACGAAAACGCCGGGAAATGGCAGCCGGCGATCGTGCGCAACGAAACCTATTTCGTCAAAGGCCAGCGGTCGATTCGTGAAGCGGTGTACGAAACCCGCCATGGCCCTCTGCTCAACAGCGCCCAGGGCACCACGCTGGCCAATGGTTTCGGCCTGGCCTTGCAGACGCCGAACTTCACCGACGACAGAACCCTGGACGCGCTCTTCGACCTGTCCCGCGCCCAGAGTGTCGAGAAAGCCTCGGATGCCAGCCGCGAAATCCGCGCCATTGCGCTGAACCTGGTGTTCGCCGACGCCAGTCACATCGGCTGGCAAGTCACTGGCCGTTACCCGAACCGCCGCGAAGGCGAAGGCCTGCTGCCTTCGCCGGGCTGGGAAGGACGATACGATTGGGACGGTTATGCCGACCCGATGCTGCACCCGTACGACCAGGACCCGGCCCAGGGCTGGCTCGGCACCGCCAATCAGCGAGTCATTCCCCATGGCTACGGCATGCAGTTGTCCAATTCCTGGGCCGCTCCGGAGCGCGGCGAGCGCCTGGCCGAACTGGCCGGCGCCGGCAAGCACGACAGCCGCAGCCTGATCGCCATGCAATACGACCAGACCACTACCTTCGCTGCCAAGCTGAAGAAAATGTTCGAAGCGCCGGGCATGGCCCAGCCGCTCAAACAAGCCATGGACGCCTTGCCGCCGGCCGATCGCACCAAGGCACATGAAGCCTACAGCCGCTTGATGGCGTTCGATGGCAAGCTCAGCCCGAGCTCCACCGATGCGGCGATCTACGAATTGTTCCTGCAGGAAAGCACGCGGCAGATCTTCCTCGACGAACTGGGCCCGGAAACCAGCTCGGCGTGGAAAGCCTTTGTCGCCGACGGCAAGTTGTCCTTCGCGGCCCAGGCCGATCACTTGCTCGGGCGTGAGGACAGCCCGTTCTGGGATGACGTGCGCACCGCGCAGAAAGAAGACAAGCCGGCGATCCTCGCTCGCAGCCTCGCCGCCGCGATCAGCACAGGCGACAGCCAGTTGGGCGGTGATCACAGAGCCTGGCAGTGGGGCAAACTGCATCGCTATGAATGGAAAAACAGCAGCGGCCAGACCGTACGCGGACCGCTGCCGGCCGGTGGCGATCACACCACGCTCAACACCGCCGCCTTCGCCTGGGGGCAGGACTTCAACACCACGCTGGCGCCAGCCATGCGCTTTATCGTCGACTTCGGCCAGTCCGAACCGCTGATGGCGCAGAACGGCACCGGTCAGTCCGGCAACCCGGCCAGCCCGAACTACCTCAACAGCATCGAGCCGTGGCTCAAGGGCCAGTACATGAGCCTGCCGATGCAGCCGCAGAACTTCGACAACGCCTACGGCAAGGCGCGATTGACGCTGACCCCAGGAAAGTAACCGCGCCCTTTAGTTGTGCGAGCTTGCTCGCGATAGCGGTCTGACATTCACATTGAGGTTGAATGTCAGACCGCTATCGCCGTTGCGCTGACGCGAGAATGAGTCGTGTCACCCGGTGGAGAGCCTGGTGCCCCTGCTCAGTCAAACCGTTTTTTGTGGCGAGATGATTTGGTGCACCCATTTCCCTGCGCCCGTTTTCGTGCATAAATCTGTCTCCGGCCATTTCCAAGCACCTTTTAAAACGCTTGTTCGGCACTCTGGTTCGGAAATTGCTACTTTCAACAGGTCTTACGCTTTCCAGTAACAATAATTCTGCGCCACAAGCGCTCATATTGGTTTTTAGGGATTGAATAATGAAAAAAGCATTGCTGACCCTTTCTGCACTGGCGTTGTGCATGGCTGCCGGCTCCGCCATGGCGAAGGAGTACAAAGAACTGCGTTTCGGCGTTGACCCTTCCTACGCACCGTTCGAATCGAAAGCGGCCGATGGCAGCCTGGTAGGCTTTGACATTGATCTGGGCAACGCGATCTGCGCCGAGCTGAAGGTCAAGTGCAAATGGGTCGAAAGTGACTTCGACGGTATGATCCCGGGCCTGAAAGCCAATAAATTCGACGGTGTGATCTCGTCGATGACCGTTACCGAAGCCCGTGAAAAAGTCATCGACTTCTCCAGCGAACTGTTCTCCGGCCCAACCGCCTACGTGTCCAAGAAAGGTTCTGGCGTGACCGAAGACGTCGCCTCGCTCAAGGGCAAGACCGTCGGCTACGAACAAGGCACCATTCAGGAAGCCTATGCCAAAGCCGTTCTGGACAAGGCCGGCGTGAAAACCCAGGCCTACGCCAATCAGGACCAGGTCTACGCCGACTTGACTTCCGGTCGTCTCGACGCAGGGATTCAGGACATGTTGCAAGCCGAACTGGGCTTCCTGAAGTCGCCACAGGGTGCCGACTACGACGTCAGCAAGCCGGTCGACAACGCGTTGCTGCCAGCCAAAACGGCCATCGGCATTAAGAAAGGTAACACCGAGCTGAAAGCACTTTTGGATAAAGGTATCAAAGCGTTACACGATGATGGCACCTACGCCACCATTCAGAAGAAACACTTTGGCGATCTGAATCTGTACAGCGGCAAATAATGCCCGGCGCCCATCTTTCGATGGGCGCTTTTTTCATCCGATCAGGTTGCTGATTTATGTTCGAAAACCTATTAGAAAATCTGGGGCTCTCTGCCTTCAGCCTCAAGGGCTTCGGTCCGCTGCTGATGCAAGGCACCTGGATGACGATCAAGTTGTCGGCGTTGTCACTGTTGGTAGCCGTGTTGCTCGGGCTGATCGGCGCCAGTGCCAAGCTGTCAAAAGTCAAACTGATGCGCGTGCCTGCCCAACTCTACACCACACTCATTCGCGGCGTTCCGGACCTGGTCCTGATGCTGTTGATCTTCTACAGCCTGCAAACCTGGCTGACCTCTTTTACCGATTACATGGAATGGGAATACATCGAGATCAACCCGTTCAGTGCCGGGGTCATCACCCTGGGCTTCATCTATGGTGCGTATTTCACTGAAACCTTCCGTGGCGCGATTCTCGCCGTCCCACGGGGTCAGGTCGAAGCGGCCACCGCCTATGGCCTCAAGCGCGGCCAGCGTTTCTGGATCGTGGTGTTCCCGCAGATGATGCGTTATGCCCTGCCGGGTATCGGCAATAACTGGATGGTGATGCTCAAGGCCACGGCCCTGGTGTCGATCATCGGCCTCGCCGATCTGGTCAAGGCTGCCCAGGACGCCGGTAAAAGCACCTATCAGCTGTTTTACTTCCTGGTGCTTGCCGCGCTGATCTACCTGCTGATCACCAGCGCATCCAACTTCATTCTGCGCTGGCTCGAACGTCGTTACTCCGCCGGTACCCGGGAGGCCGTACGATGATCGAACTTCTGCAGGAATACTGGAAACCCTTCCTCTATAGCGACGGCAACAACATCACCGGCCTGGCCATGACGATGTGGCTGCTCAGCGCTTCGATCTTCTTCGGTTTTATCGTGTCGATCCCGCTGTCCATCGCCCGTGTATCGCCGCGCATCTACATCCGTTGGCCGGTGCAGTTCTATACCTACCTGTTCCGCGGCACGCCGCTCTATATCCAGTTGCTGATCTGCTACACGGGGATCTACAGCCTGGCCGCCATTCGGGCCCAGCCCGTACTGGACGCATTCTTTCGCGATGCGATGAACTGCACGATCCTGGCCTTCGCCCTGAATACCTGCGCCTACACCACGGAGATTTTCGCCGGGGCCATTCGCAGCATGAACCACGGCGAAGTCGAAGCGGCCAAGGCTTACGGCCTGACCGGCTGGAAGCTGTATGCCTACGTGATCATGCCGTCGGCCTTGCGTCGCTCGTTGCCGTACTACAGCAACGAAGTGATCCTGATGCTGCACTCGACCACCGTGGCCTTCACCGCGACCATCCCGGACATCCTGAAAGTCGCGCGGGACGCCAACTCGGCGACTTTCCTGACCTTCCAGTCGTTCGGCATCGCCGCGCTGATCTACCTGACCGTCACTTTTGCGCTGGTCGGCCTGTTCCGCCTTGCCGAACGCCGATGGCTGGCCTTCCTCGGGCCGACCCACTAGGACTCAACCAGTTTCAGGAAAAACAGATGCGCCACCAGAAACATGACCTGCTGGCCCCGCTGCCCGGGACCGCACGACAAATCCACAGTTTTCACTTCGGCCCCCAACCGGCCAACGGCAAGATCTACATCCAGGCCTCCCTGCACGCCGACGAAATGCCCGGCATGCTGGTGGCCTGGCACCTCAAGCAACGCCTGGCGGAACTGGAAGCCGCCGGTCGCCTGCGCAGCGAAATCGTGCTGGTGCCCATCGCCAACCCGGTGGGCCTGGAACAGGTACTGATGGATGTGCCGCTGGGTCGCTACGAACTGGAAAGCGGCCAGAACTTCAACCGCTGGTTCGTCGACCTCAGTGAGGAAGTCGGCAACGCGATCGAAGGCAAGCTCAGTGACGATCCGCAGTACAACCTGCAACTGATCCGCAGCAACCTGCGCGATGCACTGGCCCGGCAGACCGCCGGCACCCAATTGCAATCCCAGCGCCTGACCCTGCAACGACTGGCCTGCGACGCCGACATGGTGCTCGACCTGCATTGCGATTTCGAAGCGGTCGCTCACCTCTACACCACGCCGGATGCCTGGCCGCGGGTCGAGCCGCTGGCCCGCTATATCGGCGCCCAAGCCAGCCTGCTGGCAACCGATTCCGGTGGTCAGTCGTTCGACGAATGCTTCACCCTGCTCTGGTGGCAGTTGAAGGAACGCTTCGGCGAGCACTTCGACATTCCGCCGGGCAGCTTTTCAGTGACCGTCGAACTGCGCGGCCAGGGCGACGTCAATCACCCGTTGGCCAGCCGCGATTGCCAGGCACTGATCGACTACCTGATCCATTTCGGCGCGATCGCCGGCGAAACCGCGCCCCTGCCCGACCTGCCCTACCCGGCGACACCGCTGGCCGGCGTAGAACCGGTGGCCACACCGGTGGGCGGCCTGCTGGTGTTCAGCGCGCTACCGGGCCAGTACCTGGAAGCCGGGCAACTGATCGCCGAGATCATTGATCCGGTCAACGATCTGGTCACTCCCGTTCATTGCGCCACAGCCGGGCTGATGTATGCCCGTTCGCTGCGCCGCATGGCCACTGCCGGCATGGTGATCGCCCATGTCGCGGGCACCGAAGCCTATCGCAGCGGCTATCTACTTTCGCCTTGAGGATGCACGCCCCATGTACAAACTGACCATCGAAGGCCTGCATAAAAGCTACGGCGATCATGAAGTCCTCAAAGGTGTTTCGCTCAAGGCCAAGACCGGCGACGTCATCAGCCTGATCGGCGCCAGCGGCTCGGGTAAAAGTACCTTTCTACGCTGCATCAACTTCCTGGAACAACCCAACGACGGCGCCATGAGCCTCGACGGGCAGAACATCCGCATGATCAAGGATCGCCACGGCATGCACGTGGCCGACGCCGATGAGCTGCAGCGGATTCGCACCCGCCTGGCCATGGTGTTCCAGCATTTCAACCTGTGGAGCCACATGACGGTGCTGGAAAACATCACCATGGCGCCGCGCCGGGTGCTGGGCTGCGACAGGAAAGAAGCCGAGGATCGCGCCCGGCGCTACCTCGACAAGGTGGGGCTGGCTTCCCGTGTGGCTGACCAATACCCGGCCTTCCTGTCCGGCGGTCAGCAACAACGGGTAGCGATTGCCCGCGCACTGGCCATGGAGCCCGAGGTCATGTTGTTCGACGAGCCGACTTCGGCGCTGGACCCGGAACTGGTAGGTGAAGTGCTCAAGGTGATCCAGGGCCTGGCCGAAGAAGGCCGGACCATGATCATGGTGACCCACGAAATGAGCTTCGCCCGCAAAGTGTCGAGCCAGGTCTTGTTTCTGCACCAGGGCCTGGTGGAGGAAGAAGGCGCGCCGGAAGACGTGCTGGGCAATCCGAAAAGCGAGCGGTTGAAGCAGTTCCTCAGCGGCAACCTGAAGTAACGACTACAGCAAAACCTGTGGGAGCGAGCCTGCTCGCGATAGCGCCGGTACAGCCAGCATTGAAGTTGACTGATCGACCGCTATCGCGAGCAGGCTCGCTCCCACATTTTTTTGATCTGTAATAACTGAGAATCAGGCGACAGGCGCAGGCGGCGGCTCATCCGGCAGCGTAGGCTCACCCGGTTCGTTAGGCTGCTCATTCGGGGTATCAGGATCAGGCTGGCCGGGAATACCCCCTGCCATGCTGACGGGCGGGTGCGCCAACAAGGACCAGGCCAGAACGCCAACCTGATTGGGTTCAAGCCTTGCCAGTTCGGCACTGATTCGCGGATCGATCTTCATTCGGCACTCCTGAGCGATGGCCCGACCCGCCTTGCGCGGATCGGAACAGTACACCCCATAGAGTGTACGCCCGCTCAGGAATTCCCGACATTTGTCAGACGGTTGACTCAGGTGCGCGGCAGGGTCACGCCACGCTGGCCCTGATACTTGCCGCCACGGTCCTTGTAGGACACTTCACACTCTTCGTCAGACTCAAGGAACAGCATCTGCGCCACACCTTCGTTCGCGTAGATTTTCGCCGGCAGATTGGTGGTGTTGGAGAACTCCAGGGTCACATGGCCTTCCCACTCAGGCTCGAGCGGCGTGACGTTGACGATGATG
This sequence comes from Pseudomonas monachiensis, assembly GCF_047345015.1. Lineage (NCBI taxonomy): Bacteria > Pseudomonadati > Pseudomonadota > Gammaproteobacteria > Pseudomonadales > Pseudomonadaceae > Pseudomonas > Pseudomonas monachiensis. The sequence goes on along the minus strand of NZ_CP178857.1, from coordinate 1,263,393 downwards.
CCGCAGCGCGCGTAGGTGCTTTTACCCAGGCAAATGGTCAAAACGTTGCGCGGAATGCGGAAATATTCGACGGTGCTGGCCAGGGCGAACGAGTTCGGCGGAATGATGCACACGTCGCTATGGATATCGACGAAGCTGCCGGCGTCGAAGTTCTTCGGGTCGACGATGGCCGAATTGATGTTGGTGAACACCTTGAAATGATTGGTGCAACGCACATCGTAGCCGTAGCTCGACACGCCGTAGGAGATCACACGGCTATCGTCGCTGCCGCGCATCTGGCGCTCGACGAAAGGCTCGATCATGCCGTGTTCCTGCGCCATGCGGCGAATCCACTTGTCCGATTTGATGCTCATGGCGGGTGTCCTGAATAGCGAGGTCGAAAAATTCTGTCCGGCATCTTACCGGGCGCGCCGCCGGGTTCAAAGTCCGCGGTGCAATTCTCGCCGAACAGGCAGGAATTACGGGCTCTGGCGACGAACCGTCACACCGCCGATCCTTAAAACAGAGAAACCTGTGCAAGAAGCATTGGCACGTCCCGGAAAAAGGGTTAAGGTGGCGTCACTGTGCTGCTTGTGTCACTGAGAATCTCTACACGATATGTTGAATTTCGATCCAACCATCTACAAGAATTTTTCCTGCTCTTTGCACTCAGTCTCGGCCAGGGTTCTTCCTGAGTCGCAGTTATCTTTGTTCAAGGAGTTACACCATGTCTAATCGCCAAACCGGTACCGTTAAGTGGTTCAACGATGAAAAAGGCTTCGGCTTCATCACTCCACAATCCGGTGACGACCTGTTCGTTCACTTCAAAGCTATCCAATCCGACGGCTTCAAAAGCCTGAAAGAAGGCCAACAGGTTTCTTTCATCGCTACCCGCGGTCAGAAAGGCATGCAAGCTGAAGAAGTTCAAGTTATCTAACTTGTACTTGCTTTAGTAAAAAGCCCCGCCCTCAACAGCGGGGCTTTTTTGTGCCTATGTATTTTTCATAGGTAAAAAACATCGCAGCCTGCGGCAGCTCCTACAGGGTGAACATAACTCCCCTGTAGGAGCTGCCGCAGGCTGCGATCTTTTAGCGTCCTACCAGGTCACGCCAAACCCTGCGGTGTAGCGTGTCTTGTCCAGATCCGAATCGTCGGTGCCGCTGATGATGTCGCGCTCCGCCTTCAGGTTCAGCGAAGCCCAGTCAGTCACCTTGTAGCGCAACCCCATCTCGGCATCGAGTGCGTAGTCGGCTACATCCGACAGCGGTTTGCCAACCTCGCCATTGGTAAAGAACTCGACACGCTTGCCAACCAGATAGCGGTTGTAGTCCCACGTCATGGCCAGGGCGTAGAAATTTTCATTGCTGCCATCGGAAAACTCATAATCCGTGCGGTTGACCAGCGAGCCCAGGGAGAATGCTCCGAGTTCGTTATCCCAGAACTGATAGCCGGGACCGGTACCGACCGTGCGCTGCCGGGAAAGATCCTCGACCTTGTCGCGCTTGTAGACCAGACGTCCCTGCCAGAACCATTGCTCGGTCAGGAATCGGTCGATGGAGTACTCGGCCCGCCAGTTGTCCGTGGTCACCACGTCGTCCTGGAACTCACGGTTGTATTCACCTTCAGCGGTGTGCCGCCAGCGACCGTGTCGCGCACTGGTCTTGAAATCGATGTCGTAGTCATCGGTGTCGTTTTCCGCCCGTTGATAATCCAGCGCGACATCGACGTTGCCTTTCCACACCAGATCCTCGACCACCGGTTTTGGCTTGAGAATCTGCTGAATGCTTGCCAGTTCGACCGTCTTTGGTGTCTCGCCGTTGGCCAGCGTGACCTTGCCGGCGTCCGCCGCTATCAGCGACTTGGCCTTCTCGCCAGTGTAGGCATCCTGCTTGACCAGCAACTCCTGATCGCTGTCCAGGGTCTTGACCTGTTTCCAGTCGATCGTCACCGCACCGGCGTACTCGGTCTGGATCAGCAGCTTGCCGCCATCGAACAGCGTGATCTTGCCGCTCAGCTTGTCACCGTTCTTCAACCACACGGTATCGGCGAGCAAGGGAGAGGATGCGCCAAGGACGGCGAGACACAGCAGGGATCTGGACAACATAAACAAAATACAGGCTCAGGCTTGCGAGAAAAGTCGGCATTATCCGTAGGAACAAGGCCATGACAAGGACTGACCCGACTATTTCTGTTGAGTTCATTTCTCAACTTCCTGCGCAGGAATTACTCTACAGAGGGTAAAGCAATCTCCCCGAGGACTGACGGACGTGACCGATCCAACCGAAGACCCCGAGAGTGCAGCGCAAATCCGACGCACGGCGCTGTATCTGACACTGGCCCAAGTACCCAAGGGCAAAGTCGTCAGCTATGGCCAACTGGCCGAGCTTGCAGGACTGGGTCGCGCCGCCCGCTGGGTCGGTCGCACCCTCAGTCAACTGCCCGGCGACAGCAAGCTGCCCTGGCACCGTGTTCTCGGTGCAAACGGGCGTATCAGCCTGCCGGCGGGCAGTCCTTCGGGTGATGAGCAGCGCGCACGATTACGCATGGAGGGCATCAGTATCCAGAACAATCGTGTTGATATTCAGCGCCATGGCTGGCGTCCGGTAGAGCACAGCGGTTAGAGTGCGCGCTTTGTTTCCGTATTTCTTGAGGCAGACTCCAGCCCATGCCCCGTAAAACCTGGCGCGCCGCGCTCGCCGCTTATGCCAGCCCCTCGACACTCGTGCTGTTGCTGCTTGGTTTCGCCGCCGGCTTGCCCTACATGCTGGTGTTTTCGACACTTTCAGTCTGGCTGCGTGAAGCTGGCGTGGCGCGTGAAACCATTGGCTATGCAAGCCTGATCGGCCTGGCGTATGCCTTCAAATGGGTCTGGTCACCCCTGCTCGACCAATGGCGACTGCCATTGCTCGGCAAACTCGGTCGACGACGATCCTGGCTCGTGCTGTCTCAGGCACTGGTCATCCTCGGCCTGATCGGGATGGGTTTCTGCGACCCGCAAAAGCATTTGTCGTGGCTGATCGCCATTGCCGTCGTCGTCGCTTTCGCATCAGCGACCCAGGACATCGCGGTCGACGCCTACCGCCTGGAAATCGCCGAAGACAACCGCCAGGCCGCACTCGCCGCCAGCTACATGTCCGGTTACCGGGTCGCTGCGCTGCTGGCTACCGCAGGCGCGCTCTACTTCGCCGAAGGCTTTGGCTCCACCGGCTTCAACTACAAGCACTCGGCCTGGGCCGGCACTTACATCCTGTTCGGTGCCCTGATGGTTCCGGCACTGCTGACCAGCCTGTTCATGCGCGAACCGCCGGTGCCATTGCGCACACAACTGCAGGCCGGTCGTTACAGCTTCGCGCATCAATTGGCATCGGTCTTTGTGCTGATCGTGCTGCTGGTTTCGGTGCCAGCCATGTTCACCCAGCTCTACAACACCGACTTCGCCAGCGTGTTGTTCCAGGGCGTGAGCCTGCTCGACCTGTTGCTGGAGGACCGCGCCTTCCTGCGCGCAATCCTCTACACCACCCTCACCGCCCTGTGCCTCTCGGCCATGGGCCGTCGTGGCCTGGCGCCTGTGTTGACACCGGTCAACGACTTCATCCTGCGATACCGCTGGCAAGCGCTGCTGCTGCTCGGCTTGATCGCCACCTATCGGATGTCCGATACGGTCATGGGCGTGATGGCCAACGTGTTCTACATCGACCAGGGCTTCACCAAGGACCAGATCGCCAGCGTCAGTAAAATTTTCGGCTTGATCATGACTCTGGTCGGCGCCGGCATGGGCGGCCTGTTGATCGTGCGTTTCGGCATCCTGCCGATCCTGTTCATCGGCGGTGTCGCATCCGCGGCGACCAACATCCTGTTCCTGATGCTCGCCGACATGGGCCCCAACCTGAACATGCTGGTGCTGACCATCTCCCTGGACAACTTCAGCTCGGGCCTGGCGACCTCGGCGTTCGTCGCCTACCTGTCGAGCCTGACCAACCTCAAGTTCTCCGCCACCCAATACGCCCTGCTCAGCTCGATCATGCTGTTGCTGCCACGCCTGATCGGCGGCTACTCCGGAGTCATGGTGGAAAAATTCGGTTACCACAACTTCTTCCTGATCACCGCCCTGCTAGGCGTCCCGACCCTGCTGTTGATCGCCTTGCACTGGTTCCAGGAGAACCGCCGTGAAGGCCCGACACCGACGCCGGAACCGATGCAGACCCCGGTCGCCGAAGAGTCGTAGCCCCTTACGCAGGAAAAATCGCGGAGGGCCGAGTGAATCGCGCCCTCCTGCCACACCGCCGACCGCACGCCTGTACGCCAGCGGATCTCGCCCGTACAATGCTCCGTCATTTCTCGTCATCAGCAATCGATAACGGCCAACCATGCGCACCAGTCAATTTTTGCTCGCCACACAGAAAGAAACGCCTTCCGATGCGGTCGTGATCAGCCATCAGCTGATGCTGCGCGCCGGCATGATCCGCAAACTTGCCTCGGGCCTGTACACCTGGCTGCCGATGGGCTTGCGGGTAATGCGCAAGGTCGAAGCCGTCGTTCGTGAAGAAATGAACGCCGCCGGCTCTCTCGAAGTGTTGATGCCGAGCACTCAACCGGCTGAGCTGTGGCAGGAATCCGGGCGCTGGGAAGAGTACGGCCCTGAATTGCTGCGCTTCAAGGATCGCCATGGTCGCGACTTCTGCGCCGGTCCCACCCACGAAGAAGTCATCACCGATCTGATGCGTAACGAATTGAGCAGCTACAAGCAGCTGCCGATCAACCTGTACCAGATCCAGACCAAATTCCGTGACGAAATCCGCCCACGCTTCGGCTTGATGCGCGGTCGCGAATTCATCATGAAGGACGCCTACTCGTTCCACGCCGACCAGCCTTCGCTGCAGGTCACCTATGACCGCATGCACCAGGCCTACTGCAACGTGTTCACCCGTCTGGGCCTGAAGTTCCGCCCTGTAGAAGCCGACAACGGCTCCATTGGCGGTGCCGGCTCCCACGAATTCCACGTACTGGCCGAGTCCGGTGAAGACGACATCGTGTTCAGCAACGGTTCTGACTACGCGGCGAACATCGAGAAAGCCGAAGCCGTGCCTCGCGAAACTTCCCGCGCCGCACCGAGCGAAGAACTGCGCCTGGTCGACACTCCGAACGCCAAGACCATTGCGCAACTGGTCGAAGGCTTCAACCTGCCGATCGAGAAAACCATCAAGACCCTCGTGGTGCACGCAGAAGAGAAAGGCAAGCTGATTGCCCTGATCATCCGTGGCGACCATGAGCTGAACGAAATCAAGGCCGGCAACCAGCCAGGCGTTGCCAGCCCGCTGGTCATGGCTTCGGAAAGCGAACTGCGCGACGCCATTGGCGCCGGTGCCGGTTCCCTCGGCCCGTTGAACCTGCCGCTGCCGATCATCATCGACCGTTCGGTCGAGCTGATGAGCGACTTCGGCATCGGTGCCAACATCGATGACAAACACTACTTCGGCGTGAACTGGGAGCGCGACCTGCCTGTTCCGACCGTTGCCGACCTGCGCAACGTCGTGGCCGGCGACCCGAGCCCGGACGGCAAGGGCACCCTGGAGATCAAGCGCGGCATCGAAGTCGGGCACATCTTCCAGCTGGGCAACAAGTACAGCAAAGCGATGAAATGCGAAGTGCTGGGCGAGAACGGCAAGCCGGTCACCCTGGAAATGGGCTGCTACGGTATCGGCGTGTCCCGCGTGGTGGCGGCTGCCATCGAGCAGAACAACGACGAAAAAGGGATCATCTGGAGCGACACCCTCGCACCATTCCAGATTGCCCTGGTGCCGCTGCGCTACGAGACCGAGCAAGTTCGCGAAGCCACCGACAAGCTGTACGCGGAACTGACCGCTGCCGGCTTCGAAGTGCTGCTGGATGACCGCGACAAGAAAACCAGCCCGGGCATCAAGTTCGCAGACATGGAACTGATCGGCATTCCACACCGGATCGTGGTCAGCGACCGCGGCCTGGCCGAAGGCAACCTGGAATACAAGAGCCGTACCGAGGCCGAGGCACAAGCGCTGCCGGTCGCCGACGTGCTGTCCTTCCTTCAGGCCCGCATCCGCCGCTGATAGCAGATATAGAGACGTCATGTTCAAGCGAAACACCTTAGGCCTCGGTGGCGCCGCCTTGTGCGGCGCCCTGCTGGTCAGCGGCTGTGCCAATCACATGTCACAACGCAGCGAGCACGAGGAACGGGTCGAGCGCAAATTGCTCGATCACAGCCTGCAGATCGATGTCGGTGAGCCCAAGGTGCTTGAGCTTCCGCAACGGCGGGTGAAAATCCACGAGCAGAAGACTTTCGAAGTCACCGAGTACGAAGTCACGCGTCACTACGACCGCTACACGCCGTACCAACCCTGGCGGGAGATTTACGAAATCCCGCTGGGCGCGGTGGCCGTGGTGGCGGGTGTCGGTGCCAACGTGGTCAACGTATTCGCCCTCGGCAATCTGCCGGACAGCGTGACCAAGGACTGGCTGAGCTACGGTTTTGCCGGGCTCAACCCGTTCATGAACGTACAGTCCCACGGTCGCGCGCAGCAGAACCTGGCCGGTATTGATGAAGTCCAGCGCGACAAACGCACGGAGTATTCAAGCCTGCCCTGGAGCGAGCGCCCGGTAGAGGTCAAGGCCGGCAAGGAAACGTTCGAACTGACCACCGACAAAAACGGCGTGTTGCGCCTGAACCTGTTGGACAACCCGTTCGCCGAACATGACATCAATCATCTGAGCCGGCTGCTGATCCGTGTCGAGGATGCCCAGGACGACGTACACACTGACTCCTCGCTAGCCGTCAGCAGCACCTTGCGCAGCAAGCTCTATGAGGCCCACGGACTGATTTATGACGATCTCGAAGGCGACGAAGTCAATCAGTGGGTCCACCGGGTCAAGCGCCTGTCGGAACTGGGTCTTGAAGAAGAAGCCAGCGAACTGGAACAGAGCCTGATCGAACTGACGCGCAATGATCCAGAATTGCAGACCGAATTCCTCAAGTCACTGGCCCGCAATGGCGAGCGACTGGTGGCGAATCCGGGGCTGAACTAAACGCCAAAAAAGATCGCAGCCTGCGGCAGCTCCTACAACAGATCGCGTTCTTCTGTAGGAGCTGCCGCAGGCTGCGATCTTTTTTTTTCAGAATTTACCGCTTAAACAACTCCATCTGCTCGAACCCGCCCCGCAAGTCCTCCAGCCGCACGCCGACACCCAACAACCGCACCGGTTTACCACCGCGATTGAAGGCCTGGGTCAGCATTAACTGATAACTGCCCAGATCCCGCCCTGCCCCGGCCTGCTCCAATGTCGTCTGGGTGAAGTCGTGAAACTTCACTTTGACGAATGGCTTGCCCGGACGATAGCTGCTGTCGATTCGCGCCATGCGACCCGCCAGGGTCTCCAGCAGTTCGGGCAACTTGTCCAGGCAACTCTTCAGGTCCGGCAGGTCAACGTCGTAGGTATTTTCAACACTGATCGACTGACGACGACTATCGTTGTGTACCACACGGTCATCGATCCCACGGGCCAGGCTCCAGAGTCGCTCGCCAAAGCTGCCGAATTCACGCACCAGCGCCAACTTGTCCCACTCGCGCAATTGCAGGCAATCGATGATCCCCAGCTTGCCGAGCTTGTCGGCGGTGACTTTGCCGACACCGTGCAACTTGTTCACGGGTAAACCGCTGACAAAGTCCTCGACCTGATCCGGGGTGATGACAAACAGGCCGTTGGGCTTTTTCCAGTCACTGGCGATCTTGGCCAGAAACTTGTTCGGCGCCACACCCGCCGACACGGTGATATGCAACTGGTTGGAAACCCGGCGCCGGATGTCCTGGGCGATTCGCGTCGCACTGCCTGCGAAATGCGCGCTGTCCGACACATCGAGGTACGCCTCATCAAGCGAGAGCGGCTCGATGATCTCGGTGTAATCGCGAAAAATCGTGTGGATTTCCCTGGACGCTTCTCTATAGGCATCCATGCGTGGCTTGACGATGGTCAGGTCCGGGCACAGCTTCAAGGCATGCCCGGAGGACATCGCCGAACGCACCCCGTACGCTCGCGCCTCATAATTGCAGGTGGCGATCACCCCGCGCCGGTCCGCCGACCCGCCCACCGCCAGTGGTTTACCGGCGAGGCGTGGGTCGTCGCGCATTTCGATGGCTGCATAGAAGCAGTCACAATCGACGTGGATGATCTTGCGTTGAGTCATAGCAAAGCCGTGTTCATGGCAAAGAAAAGGCGTCATGGCGTGCCGGATAAACAGTATCTCACCGACACCTGTATATAGCACCAGTAGTCTGAATGTTCTTTTCCATTCGTAGGAAGAGTCGATTGTGAATTTATTTTTTCAATCGAAAAATTACTTTCAATAGACGCGCAGGCCTTGTCCTACCTGCCTCACAGACCTGTCGATCGCCCCTATTGAATGCTAACCGATTGAACAGGAAGAGGTTTTATCGGAATTGGAGGTTGACACCCGCGCGCATCTCTATAGAATGAGCCACACAGACGCGGGATGGAGCAGTCTGGTAGCTCGTCGGGCTCATAACCCGAAGGTCGTCGGTTCAAATCCGGCTCCCGCAACCAAACATCAAGAAAGGCTACTCGAAAGAGTGGCCTTTTTTGTGCGCGCTCGCTTTGTAGCGCCGAATGCAGGAACAAGGCCTGGGGCTCAACGGGACCGAAACCGGAAATCGTTCTGATTCCGAAACTTAGGCCATCCCTGCGACCGTTTGCCGCGATTCAACGTTTATTTGACCTGCTTCAGGATTAACGGTTGACACCCCGGCGTATCTCTATAGAATGCCGCCACACAGACGCGGGATGGAGCAGTCTGGTAGCTCGTCGGGCTCATAACCCGAAGGTCGTCGGTTCAAATCCGGCTCCCGCAACCAAACATCAAAAAAGGCTACTCGAAAGAGTGGCCTTTTTTGTATCTGTTGAAAAAGTCCTTTCGCAACAATGACCTGTCACTGTGTAGCAAGCCGTTTTGGAAGCCCCCATGCGCCGGGTTCGAACTATGCTCTATCGCAGGCTGAAGCCTTCACGACTGATGACGCGCCGTCCCCGCTTCCGGTGATAGGCGTTAATATTTGTGATTATTTTTTTCTACAGGGATTGGTAACTTGGCTGGATACCTCCATCCTGTCGCGCACAATCCAAGAGGTGATTGATGCGCGCCAACTCGTCTGATTCACAAGACACTGTCACAGCGGAACAACCGATCAATGCCGAGCGCCTGCGCCTGCTTGATCGATTGAGCAAGTACCGTCAACCCATTGGCCTGGCGGTCACCCTGCTGCTGTTCGCGATCGCGCTGATTGCCTGTCGCCACCTGTTGAGCGAACTCGACCTTTACGCGCTGCACGATTCGATCCTCGATGTTCCAAAACCTGCCTTGATGGGCGCACTGGGCGCTACCGTGGCGGGCTTCATCATTCTGCTCGGCTACGAATGGTCGGCCAGCCGCTATGCCGGAGTGAGCCTGGCACCGCGTGAATTGGCGCTGGGTGGTTTCACGGCCTTTGCCATCGGCAACGCCATTGGTCTTTCAATGTTGTCTGGCGGTTCGGTTCGCTATCGCCTCTATGCCCGTCATGGCCTGGGAGCGGCTGAAGTCGCGCGCATGACGTTGTTCGCCAGCCTCTCGCTGGGTTGCGCCCTGCCACCCCTGGCCGCCCTGGCAACGCTCAGTGACCTGCCAGCCGCGTCCACCGCCCTGGGTCTCTCCGAGACGTTGCTGGGTGTGGTGGCGAGCGCCGTGCTCGTGCTGTTCTCGGTGCTGGCCATCGGTATCTACCGTCGTCGGCTGCCGGAACAGCCTTACCCTGACAACCTGCTGGTCAGGGTCGGACGCCGCACCTTGCGCCTGCCCGGGCGTCGCCTGACATTCCTGCAATTGATCATCACCGCCCTGGACGTCGCCGCCGCTGCCACGGTGCTCTATCTGCTGCTGCCGGAAACACCGCCCTTCGGTGCTTTCCTTCTGGTGTACCTGCTGGCCCTGGCCGCGGGCGTGCTCAGCCATGTGCCGGGCGGCGTCGGGGTGTTCGAGGCCATTTTGCTGGCGGCCTTTTCCGACACCCTGGGCGCTGCGCCACTGGCGGCTGCCCTGCTGCTCTATCGTTTGATCTATGTGGTCTTGCCCTTGCTGGTGGCCTGCCTGTTGTTGCTGATCAACGAAGGCCAGCGCCTGTTCCAGACACGCCAGACGTTGCGCGCGGCCTCGGGCCTGGCGGCTCCGATACTGGCGGTGCTGGTGTTCCTGTCCGGTGTTGTCCTGCTGTTCTCCGGCGCCACCCCGGAAATCGATACCCGCCTGGAACACATCGGTTTTCTGATCCCCCATCGACTGGTCGATGCCTCGCACTTCGGTGCCAGCCTGGTCGGTGTACTTTGCCTGTTGCTGGCCCAGGGGCTGCGTCGCCGGCTGTCGGCCGCGTGGATGCTGACCACCATTCTATTGCTGGTGGGTGCCCTGCTCTCGCTGCTCAAAGGCTTCGACTGGGAAGAAGCCAGCCTGATGGTGCTGACGGCGAGCCTGCTCGGGGTATTCCGCCGCTCGTTCTATCGCCCGAGCCGCCTGACCGAACTGCCCTTCTCGCCCTTGTATCTGGTGGCCAGCCTGTGCGTACTCGGTGCGTCGATGTGGCTGCTGCTGTTCGCCTACCAGGACGTTCCCTACAGCCACCAACTCTGGTGGCAGTTCACCCTGGACGCCGACGCCCCTCGCGGCCTGCGTTCGCTGCTCGGCGCCGCTGTGCTGCTGGTGGTGGTGTCCCTGACCTGGCTGCTGCGCACCGCGCGCCCGGTTATTCACCTGCCCACGCCCGACGAACTGGAGCGCGCCAGCAAGATCCTCATGGCATCGGCCCAACCGGATGGCGGCCTGGCCCTGACCGGTGACAAGGCGCTGCTGTTTCACCCCAATGACGAAGCCTTCCTGATGTACGCCCGTCGCGGCCGCAGCCTGGTGGCGCTGTATGACCCGATCGGCCCGGGCCAGCAACGGGCGGAAATGATCTGGCAGTTCCGCGACCTGTGCGACATCCACCACGCCCGTCCCGTGTTCTATCAAGTGCGTGCAGAGAACCTGCCGTACTACATGGACATCGGCCTGACCGCGATCAAGCTCGGCGAAGAAGCCCGGGTCGACCTCAAGCGTTTTGATCTCGAAGCCAAGGGCAAGGAGATGAAGGATCTGCGCTACACCTGGAACCGTGGCACCCGTGACGGCCTGTCCCTGGAAATCCATGAGCCGGGCCTGGCGCCGATGGAAGAACTCAAGGTGATTTCCGATGCCTGGCTGACCGGCAAGAACGTCCGCGAGAAAGGTTTTTCGCTGGGCCGCTTCAGCGATGACTACCTCAAGCATTTCCGCATCGCGGTGATTCGTTTCGAAGGGCGCCCGGTGGCGTTCGCCAACCTGCTCGAGACCTACGGCCATGACCTGGCCAGCCTCGACCTGATGCGTGCGCATCCGGATGCCCCGAAGCTGACCATGGAGTTCATGATGGTCGGCCTGATTCAACATTATAAAAACCATGGATACGCGCGTTTCAGCCTGGGCATGGTGCCGTTGTCGGGGTTGCAACCCCGTCGCGGCGCGCCATTGACCCAGCGCCTGGGCTCGATGGTATTCCGCCGTGGTGAGCAGCTGTACAACTTCCAGGGCTTGCGCCGCTTCAAAGACAAGTTCCAGCCTGATTGGGAACCCCGTTATATGGCCGTGCCCGCCGGACTCGATCCGCTGGTTGCGCTGGCCGACACTGCCGCCCTGATCGCGGGCGGCTTGACCGGATTGGTGAAACGCTGATGATTCAACGCTCCTTGCGGTATGTATTGGGCACGCTGGTGATAGTGACCCTGATTCTCGGAGGCGGTTTCTGGTACCTGAAACGCCCGGCACCGGAACCGACCCTCCAATTGCTGACCCCGGCCGATGGTGCGGTGATGACCCGTGTCATCCCCGGCACCACGCCACGCGCCCAGGTGCTGGTGGCGGTCAACGAAGACCAGAAACTCAGCGACAAGCAATTGATGACCCTGAGCCGCAGCGGTTCGGCGCAAATTGTCCAGGTGATCCTGCCCAAGGATTGCCTGCTGCAAAGCCGTGCCCTGCAATCGGGGCTGCGGGAACTCAAAGGCCCGGCGACCCTGGTCAGCGGCATCGGCCCTGGCGCCGTGCTGGCCTGGCGCTGGTTGTCCGAGCAAAAGGACGACAAGGCCCAGGCCGTCTCGGTCGACCTGGCCCTGGAAAAGGGTGGCTGCACGCACCTGTTGCCCAAAAGCGCCGCCCACGGCCACTGGCTGGCGGCGTGGAACGACAACCCGGACGACACCAGCGCCGGCTTTGTGCGTGATCAACCGAACGCCGAAACCAGCATCAGCGACTACGACATCAACCTGCCGCAGGTGCTGAACAACGAACTGCGCAAGATCCTCGTCGGCGGCGACAAAGCCGCTGGCGGCCTGCAGATCCCGGTGGTCGAAGTGCCAGCAGGCCAGGCCAGGGACACCGTGACCCTGTTCCTGTCCGGTGACGGTGGCTGGCGCGACCTCGACCGCGACGTGGCGGGCGAGATGGCCAAGATCGGCTACCCGGTGGTCGGCATCGACACCCTGCGCTACTACTGGCAGCACAAGAGCCCGGAGCAAAGCGCGCTGGACCTGGCTGAACTGATGCAACACTACCGGCAGAAATGGGGCACCAAACGCTTCATCCTGACCGGTTACTCGTTCGGTGCCGACGTACTGCCGGCGATCTACAACCGCCTGGCCGAATCGGAACAGCAACGCGTCGACGCAATTATCCTGCTGGCCTTCGCCCGTACCGGCAGCTTCGAGATCGAAGTCGAAGGCTGGCTCGGCAACGCCGGCAAGGAAGCCGCCACCGGCCCGGAAATGGCCAAGCTGCCAGCCGCCAAAGTAGTGTGCATCTACGGTGAGGAAGAAACCGACGAGAGTGGCTGCACCGACAAGACGGCGGTGGGCGAAGCCATCAAACTGCCTGGCGGTCATCACTTCGACGAGAACTATCCGGCGCTGGCCAAGCGCCTGGTGGATGTGATTGAGAAGCGGCAGGTGAAGGAAGCCGAAACGACCGCTCAGGAGTGATCTGATAGAGCCTCCCAAAAAGATCGCAGCCTTCGGCAGCTCCTACAGGGTGTACACATTCCAATGTAGGAGCTGCCGAAGGCTGCGATCTTTTGAACTTACTCTTGCCCTAGAACACAAAAGCCCCCGCTGCCGCAATGGCAACGGGGGCTTTTTGATGAGGCTTACATTTCCACCTGCGTCCCCAACTCAATCACCCGGTTCAGCGGCAGATTGAAGAAACGCAAATTGCCGTTGGCGTTCTGCAACATAAAGGCGAACAGCGCCTCACGCCAGCGCGACATGCCTTCGAGCTTGGAGGCGATGACCGTTTCGCGGCTGAGGAAGTAGGTGGTGCGCATCGGGCTGAAGTCCAGCTCATCGAGGTGGCACAGTTTCAGCGCTTTCGGTACGTCCGGTTCGTCGGTAAAGCCGAAGTGCAGGATCACCCGGAAGAAACCTTCGCCATAGGCATCGACCTCGAACCGTCGTGTTGGCGGCACCCGCGGGATGTCTTCGTACACCACCGTCAGCAGCACCACTTGCTCGTGTAGCACCTGGTTATGCAGCAGGTTGTGCAACAGCGCGTGGGGCACGGCATCCGGGCGTGCCGTCAGGAACACGGCGGTGCCCTGAACACGATGGGGAGGCTGTACGGCAATGCTGCTGATGAAGATCGGCAGCGGCAAGCCACCCTCATCGATACGCTCGACCAGCAACTGCTTGCCGCGTTTCCAGGTGGTCATCAGCACAAACAGCGCGAAACCGGCGATGACCGGGAATGCACCGCCCTGAACGATTTTCGGCACGTTGGCGGCGAAGTACACACCGTCTACCAACAGGAAACCCAGCAGGACCGGCACCACCAGCACCGGAGGCCACTTCCACAGCAGCAGGATCACCGCGGATACCAGAATGCTGGTCATCAGCATGGTCCCGGTCACCGCCACGCCGTAGGCCGAGGCCAGGGCGCCGGAGGATTCGAAACCCAGCACCAACAACACCACGCCGACCATCAACGCCCAGTTCACCGCACCGATGTAGATCTGGCCCTGTTCGGCGCTGGAGGTGTGCTGGATGTGCATGCGCGGGATGTAACCAAGCTGGATCGCCTGGCGGGTCAGGGAGAACGCACCGGAAATCACTGCTTGCGAGGCAATCACCGTGGCCATGGTCGACAGCCCGACCAGCGGGATCAATGCCCAGCTCGGTGCCAGCAGGTAGAAGGGGTTACGGGCAGCTTCCGGGTCGCCCAGCAGCAAGGCCCCTTGACCAAAATAGTTCAACACCAGCGCCGGCAGCACGAGGATGAACCAGGCACGAGCGATTGGCTTGCGGCCGAAGTGGCCCATGTCCGCGTACAGCGCTTCGGCACCGGTCAATGCCAGCACCACGGCACCGAGAATCGACACCCCCATGCCCGGATGGACCATGAAGAAACGTACGCCCCACACCGGGTTCATCGCCTGCAGGACTTCCGGATGCTGGCTGATGCCATAGACGCCCAGTGCGCCCAGTACGAGGAACCAGGTCACCATGATCGGCCCGAACAGAATGCCGATGCGCGCCGTACCATGGCTCTGGATCAGGAACAGCGCCACCAGCACCACCAGTGAGATAGGCACCACCCAATGGTCGATCCCGTCGAACGCCAACCCCAGGCCTTCAATCGCCGACAGTACGGAGATCGCCGGGGTGATCATGCTGTCGCCATAGAACAACGCCGCGCCGATCAGCCCGCAGACCACCAGCAACGTACGCAATTTGGCGTGCCCCGCCGCCGCCCGCCGGGCCAGTGCGGTCAAGGCCATGATGCCGCCTTCGCCCTGGTTGTCGGCGCGCAGCACGAACATCATGTACTTGATCGACACGACCCAGATCAGCGACCAGAAGATCAGTGCCAGAATCCCCAGCACCCCGTCATGGTTGACCGGTACGCCGTAGCCTCCGGAAAACACTTCCTTGAGGGTGTACAACGGACTGGTGCCGATATCGCCATAAACCACCCCGACTGCCGCGACCAGCATGCCGATCGGCTTGACCGCCGAATGCTCGGCACCCGCAGCCTGACTACTTGCCTGACCCATCCACCACTCCTACTTCTCAGACCCTGGCCTCTTTGAAAGAAGCACTATGCTTTGTCGTGCAGCATGCGCTGTTTTACTTCACGTTACAGACGTTTTGTTGACAGTAAAAAATCAGTAAAGCGTAACGGCGCGAAGCATAGCGCAGCACTCGTCGTATTTCCCTGCATAAAGCTGGTCAAGTGAGCGACTCATCGCTAGAATTGCGCACTTTTTGATCAGAGGCGCAGTTCAAGCGCCCGTCCGTCGGTTTTGCCCTATGCGGCAAACGACGTCACAAAATACCGAGGTTAGACATGTCCACCACTCCTGCGCCGGCCAATCCAAAGGTTGGCTTCGTATCCCTGGGTTGCCCAAAAGCACTGGTCGACTCCGAGCGCATCCTGACCCAGCTGCGCATGGAAGGCTATGACGTGGTGTCCACCTACCAGGACGCCGACGTCGTGGTCGTCAACACTTGCGGCTTCATCGATTCGGCCAAGGCCGAGTCCCTGGAAGTGATCGGCGAAGCCATCAAGGAAAACGGCAAGGTCATCGTGACCGGCTGCATGGGCGTCGAAGAAGGCAACATTCGCAACGTACACCCGAGCGTGCTGGCCGTGACCGGTCCGCAGCAGTACGAGCAAGTGGTCAACGCCGTGCACGATGTCGTGCCGCCACGCCAGGACCACAACCCGCTGATCGACCTGGTGCCACCACAAGGCATCAAGCTGACCCCGCGCCACTACGCCTACCTGAAGATTTCCGAAGGCTGCAACCACAGCTGCAGCTTCTGCATCATCCCGTCGATGCGCGGCAAACTGGTCAGCCGTCCGGTGGGCGACGTACTCGACGAGGCCCAGCGCCTGGTCAAGTCCGGCGTCAAAGAGCTGTTGGTGATTTCCCAGGACACCAGCGCCTACGGCGTCGACGTGAAATACCGCACCGGTTTCTGGAACGGCGCTCCGGTGAAAACCCGCATGACCGAACTCTGCGAAGCCCTGAGCACCCTCGGCGTCTGGGTTCGCCTGCACTACGTTTACCCGTACCCGCACGTTGACGAGCTGATCCCGCTGATGGCCGCCGGCAAGATCCTGCCGTACCTGGACATCCCGTTCCAGCACGCCAGCCCGAAAGTGCTGAAGTCGATGAAACGCCCGGCCTTCGAAGACAAGACCCTGGCGCGGATCAAGAACTGGCGCGAAATCTGCCCGGACCTGATCATCCGTTCGACCTTCATCGTCGGCTTCCCGGGCGAAACCGAAGAAGACTTCCAGTACCTGCTGAACTGGCTGACCGAAGCCCAGCTCGACCGCGTCGGCTGCTTCCAGTACTCGCCGGTAGAAGGCGCACCGGCCAATGACCTGGACCTGGAAGTCGTGCCGGACGACATCAAGCAGGACCGTTGGGAGCGCTTCATGGCGCACCAGCAGGCCATCAGCTCGGCGCGCCTGCAAATGCGCATCGGCCGCGAGATCGAAGTGCTGGTCGATGAAGTCGACGAGCAAGGCGCGGTGGGCCGCTGCTTCTTCGATGCCCCGGAAATCGACGGCAACGTATTCATCGACAACGGCAGCAACCTCAAGCCGGGCGACAAGGTCTGGTGCAAAGTGACCGACGCCGACGAATACGATCTGTGGGCTGAACAGATCTAAACGCAAAAAATACGCAAAGCCCCGCTCTCTTGACGAGATGCGGGGCTTTTTTACGGCTATTGTTTGAGGTTGAAAGGATTCCTATCAACCACTGCACAAGAGGCAGACGGGCATGCGTCAGCATTCAGTCATCCACACGCCAAAACTCGGCGACTACGAAGAATTGACCCGGGTCTGGGAGGCCTCGGTACGCGCCACCCACGACTTTCTGCCGGACAGCTACATCGAACTGCTGAAGAACCTGGTGCTGACCCGCTACCTCGACTCGGTGATGCTGATCTGCACCAAGGATTCGAACCAGCGCATCACCGGGTTCGCCGGCGTCGCGGCCGGCAAGATCGAAATGCTCTTCATCGACCCTGACCATCGCGGCCAGGGCCTGGGCAAGAAACTGTTGCGCTATGCCCTGGAACACCTGAACGCCGACGAACTGGACGTCAACGAGCAGAACCCCCAGGCCCTCGGCTTCTACTTCAAGCAGGGCTTCGAGGTCATCGGTCGCTCGGAGGTCGATGGCATGGGGCAGCCGTATCCGTTGTTGCACATGCGTATGCGTCAGGATCAACAAAATTCACACCATGGCTGACACAACACCGATACCCGTGTAGGAGCTGCCGAAGGCTGCGATCTTTGCTTTTAAGATCAAAAGATCGCAGCCTTCGGCAGCTCCTACAAATGGAACCGGGATTAACCGGCGCCAGGCAGGTACAATGCCCACCCCCTTTTTGTTACGGCCATGACATGACTGACCCGATTCGTCTCTCCAAACGCCTCATCGAACTCGTCGGCTGTTCCCGTCGGGAGGCTGAGCTGTTCATCGAGGGCGGCTGGGTCACCGTCGACGGTGTGGTCATCGACGAGCCGCAATTCAAGGTCGACACCCAGAAAGTCGAGCTTGATCCAGAAGCCAAGGCCACCGCGCCGGAACCGGTGACCCTGCTGCTCAACGTGCCCGCCGGCATGGACACAGACACTGCCATGGCCACCCTCGGCGCCGAGACCCTGAGCGAAGAGCACCGCTACGGCAAGCGCCCGTTGCGCGGGCACTTCCTGCGCCTGACCGCCAGCACCGACCTGCAGGCCAACGCCAGCGGCCTGCTGGTGTTCACCCAAGACTGGAAAATCCTGCGCAAACTCACCGCTGACTCCAGCAAGATCGAGCAAGAGTATGTGGTCGAGGTCGAAGGCGAGATGGTGGCCCACGGCCTGAACCGCCTGAACCACGGCCTGACCTACAAGGGCAAGGAGTTGCCGGCGGTCAAGGCCAGCTGGCAGAACGAGAACCGCCTGCGCTTTGCCATGAAGAACCCGCAGCCGGGCATCATCGCCCTGCTTTGCCAGGCAGTCGGCCTCAAGGTCGTCGCCATCCGTCGCATTCGCATCGGCGGCGTGTCCATCGGCAAAGTGCCTGTGGGGCAATGGCGCTACCTGTCCGGCAAAGAGAAGTTCTAAGGCTTTTCTCGCCGCCACACATTTCGGCGCCGCGCCTGGCCGCGACGCCCACAGCCGAATATCAGGACTGCACACATGATTCATAACGACGTACTGCGCAGCGTGCGCTACATGCTCGACATCAGCGACAAGAAAGTCATCGAGATCATCAAGCTCGGCGGCATGGACGTGACCCTGCCAGACCTGCTGACCTACCTCGACAAAAAAGAGGAAGACGAGGAAGGCTTCGTACGTTGCCCGGACGAAGTCATGGCGCATTTCCTCGATGGCCTGGTGATCTTCAAGCGTGGCAAGGACGAAAGCCGTCCGCCTCAGCCGATCGAAGTGCCGGTGACCAACAACATCATCCTGAAAAAGCTGCGGGTGGCGTTCGAACTCAAAGAAGACGACATGCACGCAATCCTCAAGGCCGCCGAATTCCCGGTGTCCAAGCCAGAGTTGAGCGCACTGTTCCGCAAGTTCGGCCACACCAACTATCGCCCGTGTGGCGACCAGCTGCTGCGCAATTTCCTCAAGGGCCTGACCCTGCGCGTTCGCCCGCAGTAAACGCCCGCCGGCCTTGAACTGCACGCATGCAGTTCAAGGCCGGGCCATATGGCCCCTCATTCCGCGTAAAAATAGTGGCTCCGCTTCTGGCGGCTGACGACTAGGGTATTAAGACCTCAGTTCTCAGGATTCGCCATGCATCCCTACTTTTCCCTGCAAGGCCGCACCGCCCTGGTGACCGGCGGCACCCGTGGTATCGGCAAGATGATCGCCAAGGCCTACGTCGAGGCCGGCGCCACCGTGTACGTCTGCGCCCGCGACGTCGAAGCCTGCCAGCAAACCGCTGACGAACTCGGTGCACTTGGCCGCTGCCGCGCCATCGCGGCCAACCTCGCCACCGAAGAGGGCGTCCTTCAACTGGCCACGCGCCTGGGCGAGCAGATCACCCATCTGGACATTCTGGTGAACAATGCCGGCACCACCTGGGGCGCACCACTGGAGAGCTACCCGATCAAGGGCTGGGAGAAGGTCATGCAGCTCAACGTGACCTCGGTGTTCAACTGCATCCAGCAGTTCCTGCCCCTGCTGCGCAAGGCCGGTTCCGAAGCGAATCCGGCGCGGATCATTAACATCGGGTCGGTGGCGGGGATTTCCTCCTTCGGCGAGCAGGCGTATGCCTACGGGCCGAGCAAGGCCGCGT
This sequence comes from Pseudomonas monachiensis, assembly GCF_047345015.1. Lineage (NCBI taxonomy): Bacteria > Pseudomonadati > Pseudomonadota > Gammaproteobacteria > Pseudomonadales > Pseudomonadaceae > Pseudomonas > Pseudomonas monachiensis. Next base: position 1,243,960 of record NZ_CP178857.1, on the reverse strand, counting down.
TGCACCAACTGTCGAGGATTCTGGCGCGCGAACTGGTGAGCCAGCACATCAACGTCAACGTGATCGCCCCGGGGCGCTTTCCGAGCAAGATGACCCGGCACATTGGCAATGATGAACAGGCGCTGGCGCAGGATACTGCCCTGATTCCAATGAAGCGCTGGGGGCGCGAGGAAGAGATGGCGGCGCTGGCGATCAGTCTGGCGAGCACCGCTGGGGCCTACATGACCGGAAATATCATTCCGCTGGATGGCGGGTTCAGCCTTTAAAAGATCGCAGCCTGCGGCAGCTCCTACGCCGTACGAATTCCTCTGTAGGAGCTGCCGAAGGCTGCGATCTTTTGATCTTTACGGCATCATGCCCTACCTGATTCCGCCTCGATCCCAAACCATGACCTACAGCGTTTCCCCCATCGGCTTCGTGCGCTCCTGCTTCAAGGAGAAGTTCGCCATTCCGCGCCAGCCGCAACTGGCCCCGGCCGCCCGTGGGGTGCTTGAACTGGTGGCGCCGTTCGATCAAGGGGACGCGGTGCAGGGCCTGGAGCAGGTCAGCCACGTGTGGCTGCTGTTCCTGTTCCACCAGGCCCTGGAGGAAAAGCCTCGCCTGAAGGTTCGCCCTCCTCGCCTCGGCGGTAACAAGTCCATGGGCGTGTTCGCCACCCGTGCCACCCACCGCCCCAATGGCATCGGGCAGTCGGTGGTGAAACTGGACAAGGTCGAAGCCGGTCGGCTGTGGATCTCGGGCATCGATCTGCTGGACGGCACGCCGATTCTCGACATCAAACCCTACGTGCCCTACGCCGACATCATCGACACCGCCGCCAACAGCATCGCCAGCGCTGCGCCGCAACTGATTCCCGTGCAGTGGACGGACACAGCGCTGCAACAGGCCCAGGAGCATGCCCAGCGCCTTGCAGAGCCCTTGGTCGAGTTGATCGAGCAATGCCTGGCGCAAGATCCGCGCCCGGCCTATCAGACGCCTGCACCCGAGCGGGAATACGGCGCGCAGTTCTGGGATGTCGATGTGCGTTGGCACTACCCGACACCGGAGCTGATCCGCGTCCTGGAAGTCATTCCTGCAATAAGCTGAACAACAGAAACAACTGTGGGAGCGAGCCTGTTCGCGAAGGGGTAACAGTCGACATTGACGTCGACTGACACACCGCTATCGCGAGCAGGCTCGCTCCCACAGGTAAAACAAAGCTGTTACTGGTGCTTACTTCTCGACGAATGCACGCTCGATCAGGTAATCACCCGGCTCGCGCATCCGCGGCGAAACTTTCAGGCCGAAGCTGTTCAGCACTTCGCTGGTCTCGTCGAGCATGCTCGGGCTGCCGCACAGCATGGCGCGGTCGTCCTGCGGGTTGATCGGTGGCAGACCGATGTCGCTGAACAGCTTGCCGCTGCGCATCAGGTCGGTCAGGCGACCTTCGTTCTCGAACGGCTCACGGGTCACGGTCGGGTAGTAGATCAACTTGTCACGCAGCGCGTCGCCGAAGAACTCGTTCTGCGGCAGGTGCTCGGTGATGAACTCGCGGTAAGCGACTTCGTTGACGTAACGCACGCCGTGGCACAGGATCACTTTTTCGAAACGCTCGTAGGTTTCCGGGTCCTGGATAACGCTCATGAACGGCGCCAGGCCGGTACCGGTGCTGAGCAGGTACAAATGTTTGCCAGGCTTCAAGTCATCCAGTACCAGCGTGCCGGTAGGCTTCTTGCTGATGATGATCTCGTCGCCTTCCTTCAGATGCTGCAACTGCGAAGTCAGCGGACCATCAGGCACCTTGATGCTGAAGAACTCGAGATGCTCTTCCCAGTTCGGGCTGGCAATCGAGTAAGCGCGCATAAGCGGGCGGCCGTTGGGCTGTTGCAGGCCGATCATCACGAACTGACCGTTCTCGAAGCGCAGGCCCGGATCACGGGTGCACTTGAAGCTGAACAGAGTGTCGTTCCAGTGGTGAACACTGAGGACACGCTCGTGGTTCATGTTGCTCATGTACGTGGGACTCCTGGAGATTTTGCCTGCGCCAGTGATATGCGCAATTGCATCGCATTCTAAAGGCAGAGACAATATCTGTTAAATGGATTATTAAGATAAGGGTTATCGGTTATATCGATATGCGATTTACTCTCCGTCAACTTCAAGTATTCGTCGCCGTCGCCCAGCAGGAAAGTGTGTCCCGTGCCGCGGGCCTGCTCAACCTCTCGCAATCGGCGGCGAGCACCTCGATCACCGAACTGGAGCGCCAGTGCAGCTGCCAGTTGTTCGACCGCGCCGGCAAACGGTTGAGCCTCAACGCCCTCGGAAAACAACTGTTGCCGCAAGCGGTGGCGCTGCTGGACCAGGCCAAGGAAATCGAAGACCTGCTCAATGGCAAGTCCGGTTTCGGCTCTCTGGCGGTGGGCGCGACCCTGACCATCGGCAATTACCTGGCCACATTGTTGATCGGCAGCTTCATGCAACGCCACCCGGAAAGCCAGGTGAAACTGCATGTGCAGAACACTGCCAATATCGTGCAACAAGTGGCCCACTATGAAATTGATCTGGGTCTAATCGAAGGCGACTGCAGTCACCCGGACATCGAAGTACAAAGCTGGGTCGAGGACGAACTGGTGGTGTTCTGCGCCCCCCAGCATCCCTTGGCCAAGCGTGGCACGGCCACCATGGACGAGTTGAGCCACGAAGCCTGGATCTTGCGCGAACAGGGCTCGGGCACGCGGTTGACCTTCGATCAAGCCATGCGCCATCACCGCACTTCGTTAAACATTCGCCTCGAGCTTGAGCACACCGAAGCGATCAAGCGCGCAGTGGAATCAGGTTTGGGGATTGGCTGCATTTCCAGGCTGGCTTTGCGCGACGCATTCCGCCGCGGCAGCCTGGTGCCTGTCGAGACGCCGGATCTGGATCTGGCGCGACAGTTTTATTTCATCTGGCATAAACAGAAGTATCAGACCTCGGCGATGCGCGAGTTCCTCGAACTGTGCCGCGCCTTCACCGCCGGGGTCCAGCGCAGCGACGAGATCGTGCTGCCGACGATCGCTTAAAGCAGAATCACCGCCCACACCAGGGCAATCATGCTCAACGCCACGAACTGGGCGGCACTGCCCATGTCCTTGGCATTCTTGGACAGCGGGTGCCGTTCAAGGGAAATGCGGTCGATGGCCGCTTCCACCGCCGAGTTGAGCAACTCGACGATCAACGCCAACAGGCATACCGCGATCAACAACGCCTGTTCGACCCGGCTGACATTCAGGAAGAACGACAAAGGGATCAGGATGACGTTGAGCAACACCAATTGCCGAAAGGCGGCTTCACCGGTGAAGGCTGCGCGCAGGCCGTCCAGCGAATAACCGGAAGCATTGAGAATACGTTTCAGACCGGTCTGGCCTTTGAAAGGTGACATAGAGTGGGCAACTGGCAAAAAAGAAGTGGGAAAGCTAGTTCAACCAAAGTCAAAAAAGCGTGAATTTGCCAGCCTTTAATGGCTGGAAATTGACTCAAGTTGTTGCAAGAGCAGCGCGGCCTGAGTCCGGGTCCGTACATTCAGTTTACGGAAAATCGCGGTCACGTGCGCCTTGATAGTCGCCTCGGAAACGCTCAGCTCGTAGGCGATCTGCTTGTTCAGCAGGCCTTCGCAGACCATGGTCAACACGCGAAATTGTTGCGGGGTGAGGCTGGCAAGACCTTCGCTGGCCGCCTTGGCCTCATCCGAGACGCTGACCGCTTCAAATGCCTGCGGCGGCCAGAACACGTCGCCATCGAGAACGGCGCGCACGGCTTTCTGGATCACACTCAAGTCACTGGATTTGGGAATGAAGCCACTGGCGCCGAACTCGCGAGACTTGACCATGATGGTTGGCTCTTCCTGGGCCGAGACCATGACCACCGGAATCTGCGGGTACTGCCCGCGCAGCAGGACCAGCCCGGAAAAACCGTAGGCCCCCGGCATGTTCAGGTCCAGCAGTACCAGATCCCAGTCGGACTTTTCCGTCAGGCGCACTTCCAGTTCGGCGATGCTCGCCACTTCCACCAGACGCACGTCCGGGCCGAGGCCCAGGGTCAGCGCTTGATGCAAGGCACTACGAAAAAGTGGGTGGTCATCGGCAATCAGGATTTCGTATGTGGCCATTTTTCAAATGATCCTGTTTTTCATGGGACGCCCGATGCATTCGGACCTCGCCAAAGCAAGTCAAGACACAGCCACGCAGCTGCACTGACAAGGCACGCTCAACGCAAAAAACGGCGTCGAAAATTCCGGCAGCACCCTAATCGGCGCCAAGCATGCCCAGCGAAGCCGGGGTGGTCAAGCAGCATGGCCGGTACACTTTATTGCAGTATGCGCGACAATCAGTCCATCAATGGGGTGACCGACCGGACATAGGGCATCAACTCGGCGTGCGCCGGGGTCGAAACGTTCATGTCCAACTGGTGTTTGGCGTCGAGGTAATGCTGGCTGAACACATCGAAGTAGGCGTCCAGCGCCGATGCCGCGGCGATATCGCCTGCGAGGTCGAGGCACAGCGCCGCCACTTCCGCCGTGCACAGATGTTCGCTGCGGGTCGAGCGGCGCAACCGGTAGCGGGAGAGTTTCTCCGGCAGAAGGCTGAGGATCGGCAATCGATCGAAATAGGGGCTCTTGCGAAAGATCTTCCGCGCTTCGGTCCAGGTCGCATCCAACAGAATGAACAACGGGCGCTTCGTGCCATCGACGTCCACAGTGTTTGTCACGCGTTCAGGTTCGACGTACTCCCCCGGAAACACCAGGTAAGGCTGCCATTGCGGGTCGGACAACAGCGCCAGCAACTTCGGATCGGTCTCGGTACGGGACCAGATGAAGGCATGGTTGTCAGGCACCACGTCGGCGATCAGCCAACCGGTGTTGCTCGGTTTGAACACTTCCTTATTGGTCATGATCAGGCACACGCCGGAACGGGTAGCGACCTGCGGACGCCATGCGCACAGGCAGTGGCTCTCGATCACCCGGCAGTCACGGCAGCGCGTCGCGCGCCAGCCGCGGGCCTGAATCGGCTTGATGCCCTCCTCCTCACGCTGATCGCGCAAGCGGGCTACGGCATTCAAGGCAAAGCGCGCGGGGGTATGACTCATGGCGGGCAACGCCCACACAGAAGGGAAATCGACACGAAAAACACTCGACAGGGTAAAAAGTGCCAGCAGTTTACCAGAGCGCCCGGCGCAAGCCTGTACCGTCCAGCCCGCCTCCCCTATAATTCGCCGCCACTGAACGCACAGTCACGTGACGGGTCCAACCCGCATCACTGAACCAGGAGAGTTTCATGCTGCGCCTTATCGTTCCTACCGCGGCCATTTTGCTGGCGTCATCCTTCAACGCCCAGGCTGCGTCCTTGAAAGACACGGAACTGAACAAAATGCTGCAAAACGTCGCCGCCCAGAGCAGCGTCGGCACTCCTCGAGCGATCAACGAAGACATTCTCGATCAAGGCTATACCGTTGACGGCAAACAGCTGATCAACCACCTGAGCGTGCAGAGCAGCCACGCCGACAAGATGCGTGCAGACCCGAAAGCCGTGTACTTCCAGTTGGGAGCTTCTGTCTGCCGAAACGAAGGGTTTCGCAAGCTGATGGCCAAGGGCGCGATCATGCGTTACGACTTCACCGAGGTGAAGACCAACCGCCCGGTCGGCTCCGCAAGCTTCCAGGAATCGGATTGCCTGCAACCGGCGAAGAAGAAAAAGTAATCACCTGGATTTGGCGCGCCGCTGTTCATCTTCGGCGCGCAGTTCCGCCAGCAGCGCCTGCAAGTAATGCGAACGGCGTTCGCCACCGCGCAAACGACGGCAGCACTCATCCTCGAGACTCAAATGATGGGTCTCGGCTGATGACTTCAGCAGTCGATACAGTTGCGTATCGATCTCCAGAACGACTCTGGCCATGGTTTCCCGCCTCCCTGCACCTCACTCATGTTTGAGTGATAAATCCTTGAATCGCTTGTACCGTGCGCCTTGCCGTTGACGCAAAGTTGTTGTGTTGCACCTGTAACTTAGTAAATCAGAGTGCAGCACATGCGACGTGCGTTCAGACGAGCGGTGAAAGCACCTTGCAAATCGTCAATAAGCGGTTGCCAGGAAAGACTTTGTGGCGCAATGATCAAGGCAGCGCAAATAACTGTGAAGACCTGGATTTCAGGGTATCCACCTATACTTCTTCAAGGCTGGAAAGGGGCTGGCCGTTGCTTGTCGTGTAGTGCGAACGTTTTTTCATTCAAGGGAAAACAGAGCCTGTTTGGATGATCCGATGCCTTTCGGGTCAAGTAGATCGCCCAGGCATGGGCCTGGGCAGACAGCGACACATGAAGTGTCGTGGCACCGACTTACGTTGTCGGGCCGAGGGTTCTGTGCAGAAGGAGAAGTTGAATGCCTTACCAACCGAATGACCTCCTGAGCCGTCATTTTGAAGAAAGCGGCCACGACCTCATCAGCAAGGTCGAAGAACAACTCAAGCTGATTTCACCCAACAGCCCGAACATCCCGATCTACCGCGACATGATCCTGACCGTGCTGCGCATGGCCCAGGAAGACCACAACCGCTGGAATGCCAAAATCACCCTGCAAGCCCTGCGCGAACTGGAACAGGCTTTCCGCGTGCTCGAACAATTCAAGGGGCGACGCAAGGTCACTGTTTTCGGCTCGGCCCGCACGCCCATGGAACATCCGCTCTATAGCATGGCCCGAGAGCTCGGTGCTGCGCTGGTGCGCTCGGACATGATGGTCATTACCGGTGCCGGTGGCGGCATCATGGCCGCCGCCCATGAGGGCGCCGGCCTGACACACAGCCTGGGCTTCAACATCACCCTGCCCTTCGAGCAGCATGCCAACCCCACTGTCGACGGCACGACCAACCTGCTGCCTTTCCACTTCTTTTTCACCCGCAAGCTGTTCTTCGTCAAGGAAGCCGACGCCCTGGTGCTGTGCCCTGGTGGCTTCGGTACGCTGGATGAGGCGCTGGAAGTGCTGACGTTGATCCAGACCGGCAAGAGTCCATTGGTGCCCGTGGTACTGCTCGACGCGCCGGGCGGCAAATTCTGGCAAGGCGCACTGGACTTCATCCACCAGCAACTGGAGGCAAACCACTACATCCTGCCCACTGACATGAAGCTGGTGAAACTGGTCTACAACGTCGATGAAGCGGTAGAGCACATCAACCAGTTCTACAGCAACTTCCACTCCAGTCGCTGGCTAAAGCATCAGTTCCTGATTCGCATGAATCACACACTCAGCGACCACGCGCTCGAACACATGCAGCAGGCTTTCGCCGACCTGTGCCTGAGCGATCATTTCCATCAACACGTTTACAGTAGTGAGGAACATGACGAAGCCGAGTTCAGCCATCTGGTGCGGCTGGTCTTCAACTTCAACGCCCGCAATCATGGCCGCCTGCGCGAGCTTGTGGACTACATCAACCTGCCGGAAAACTGGGCACAATCAAAACCCCAGGTGCAACAACGCACCCGGGAGCCATCAAAGGTTTCGTGAGGCATAAAAAAACGGCCCGCTATCGATATAGCGGGCCGTTTCAGTTCAATCGTCCATCCCTCGACCGCTGAACAGGCGATTGATCATTTCCATGGAGTATCCACGGTACGCCAGGAACCTGCCTTGCTTGGCTCGCTCCCGGGCGTCTGCCGGCAATTGCCCTGAGAACTTGCGTCGCCAGGTATCGATCAATTGCTCCTGCCAGTCGATACCGCTCTCACGCAGGGCGAGTTCAATATCGGTGCGCTGCAGGCCACGTTGGCCCAACTCTTCACGAATGCGTAAAGGGCCATAACCGGAACGGGCGCGGTAGGAAACGAAACTTTCGAGGTAACGGGTTTCGGACAACAACCCCTCTTCCGTCAACCGGTCGAGTGCTGTTTCGATCATCTCAGGGAGAGCGCCGCGCTGACGCAGCTTACGCGTCAGCTCGACACGACCGTGCTCGCGCCGTGCGAGCAGGTCCATTGCGGTTCGCCGCACCGCGACGAGTGTATCGAGTACGGCGGTCATCGCTTCGATCAGATATCAGCGTCAGCCAGGTCGTCTTCGGTCTCTTTGACCGCAGAAGCTTTGGCGTCTGCTACCGACGAAGGGGACAGCAGCTTGTCACGCAGTTGCTTCTCCAGCTTTGCCGCGACTTCCGGGTTATCCGCCAGGAACTTGGCCGAGTTGGCCTTGCCCTGACCGATCTTGGTGCCTTCATAGGCATACCAGGCACCGGACTTCTCGACGAAACCGTGCAGAACACCCAAGTCGATCATCTCGCCGTTGAGGTAGATGCCCTTGCCGTAAAGAATCTGGAACTCGGCCTGACGGAACGGCGAAGCCACTTTGTTCTTCACAACCTTGACGCGGGTTTCGCTACCGACGACCTCATCACCTTCCTTCACCGCGCCGGTACGACGGATGTCCAGACGAACCGATGCGTAGAACTTCAGTGCGTTACCACCGGTGGTGGTTTCCGGGCTACCGAACATCACGCCGATTTTCATACGGATCTGGTTGATGAAAATCACCAGGCAATTGGCGTTCTTGATGTTACCGGTGATTTTACGTAGCGCCTGGGACATCAGACGGGCTTGCAGGCCCACGTGCATGTCACCCATTTCGCCTTCGATTTCAGCCTTTGGCACCAGGGCAGCCACGGAGTCGACGATGATCACGTCAACCGCGTTGGAACGCACCAACATGTCGGTGATTTCCAGGGCCTGCTCGCCGGTGTCCGGCTGGGAAACCAGCAGGTCGTCGACGTTGACGCCCAGCTTGCCGGCGTACTCAGGGTCGAGGGCGTGTTCGGCGTCGACGAATGCGCAGGTCGCGCCGGCTTTTTGAGCCTGGGCGATCACGGACAAGGTCAGCGTGGTTTTACCGGAAGATTCAGGACCGTAGATTTCAACAATGCGACCTTTTGGCAGGCCGCCGATGCCGAGAGCGATGTCCAGACCCAGAGAGCCAGTGGAGATGGCCGGGATCGCCTGACGGTCCTGATCGCCCATACGCATTACGGCACCCTTGCCGAATTGACGTTCGATCTGACCCAGGGCCGCAGCCAAGGCTTTCTTCTTGTTGTCGTCCATTAAAGTCCTCACGTAATCAATAAGGCCTGACGGCCAACACCTGTATAAGTAGCCAGTATTATTCCACAGCGATTCCGGATCGCCTACCCCTGATTTGAGATTTCTGCCGCGGCATACCGCAGCAGCCCCTCTAGCGCGGCCTTCACCGTTTGTCGGCGGACGTCGTCACGATTACCCGGGAAGTGCTGCCGTTCACAGAACACCTGGTCTCCGACGCCCCAGGCCAGCCACACCGTGCCAACCGGCTTGTTCGCCGTTCCACCATCGGGACCGGCGATGCCACTGACCGCCACGGAGAAATACGCGCTGTTTTTTTTCTGCGCCCCCCGGACCATGGCCTCGACCACCTCGCGACTGACCGCGCCCACGGTGGTGAACAACTCCACCGGGACATCCAGTTGCAGGGTTTTCTGCCGGTTGGAGTAGGTGACATAACCGGCCTCGAACCAGGCCGAACTCCCGGGGATACGGGTGATTGCCTCGGCGATGCCGCCGCCGGTGCAGGACTCCGCCGTGGTGACGTGGGCATTGAGAACCTGCAGGCGTCTGCCGAGTTCGGCGGCGAGCTGGGTGATTTCGTTCACGGTCATCTCCTGATCGGGCGGGATGAGGTTAACCGTACACGAGCAGACCGCACTTGCAAGCGACAGGACCGATCAAAATGTAAAGAACCAGAGGCTCTGGAAAAGGCCTGTCGGGGAATCAATCTTCGACGTCACCGGACGGAAGATGTCCGATCCCCATACGCTTGGCCATCCAGCGCTCATACAACCCTAGAACCACGTCTGTACCGGCCATCGCCGCTAAACAACCACCCGCACAGGCAGCCCAGATGGAAACATTGGCGGCATGCAGCAGCATGATGACCGAGGCGCCGCAGATCATGCTGGAGCCAGACCGCAGGCCCAGGCGTCGGACAAGGGGCCAGCCACGAACGCCCTCTTTATCGGCACGCCACATTTCACCGGTAACGCCACCAAGTATTGGCAGACTGATGAGCAGCCACAGAGGCATGTCCAGCAATGCATATTGCTCAACGGTCATTTCATGCCTCCTTGAGTGAACGGTCACTCCGCGTTCTTGAATAGACAGGCAAGCAGATTATGCATTGATGCATAATCAGTCAATGCATTAACGCATTGAAAGATGATCCGATGTTTTCAGCACGCGAAAAAAAACCGCTCGGGAAGCGGTTTTTATCTGAGCGCAAGGGCGTTAGCGAGCGTACATGCCCCACCAGAAGACATGGCCGAGGATAACAATCGGCTCCTCCTGGACTTCCTGAAAGGTGTAGTCCTCGTCCGGATGCTCGTCACGATTGAAGCTGCGCAAGCGAATACCGGTCGGCAGGCGATACAGCTGCTTCACCCGCAATTGGCCGTTGTGATTGATTGCATAAAGGTCGCCGTCAACGATATCGCCAATGCCGCACTTGCCGGCATTGACCCCGACCGTGGCGCCGTCGCGCAGTACCGGCAACATGCTGTTGCCCCGCACTGTCACGCATTTGGCCTGGTCGAACTGCACACCGTTATGGCGCAGGCTTCGCTTGCCAAAGCGCAGGCTAGAGCGCTCGCTTTCTTCGATGACGAATCTTCCTGATCCCGCGGCCAATTCAACCTCGCGAAGAAAGGGGACCGACACCTCGTCGTCATCGACAGGGGTATCGTCATCCCACAGACTTATATCCTTGAGTTCCGAATGCACTGGAGCGCGCCCGGCATTAGCGGCAGACGAGACGTCCGCGCGGCCACGCAACTGGTCGGTGCTCAAGGAGAAATACTCGGCGATCTTCGAAATATGTCTATCCGAAGGATCGACGATCTTCCCGCTGAGAATGCGCGAGAGCGTGGATTGAGGCACGCCGGTGCGACGGTGAAGCTCCGTGGGGGAGATCCCGTGCTGATCGAGCAATGCTCTTAATACGGTAGACACGTTGCGTTTTTGCATATCTCGCATAGTGCTTGCTCTTCTCGATGAAGACAATGCCGATTTGCATAATCGATACATATCACGTTTTTTGCATCGTAAAAGATGTCACCCGGCCGTGGCGCCTGCGTCGGGCAGACCGCCCATGGTAACCTTGCGCCCATCGCGGAAAAGCCCGGCCATTGCCCCGCTTTTGCCCCACCTCTTTCAACGAGCTTCCTGACAATCCGATGAATAAAGCCGTCTCCGACCTGTCCTCCCACACCCCCATGATGCAGCAGTACTGGCGCCTGAAAAACCAGCACCCGGACCAGCTGATGTTCTACCGCATGGGCGACTTCTACGAGATCTTCTATGAAGACGCGAAGAAAGCCGCCAAGTTGCTGGACATCACCCTGACCGCCCGTGGACAGTCGGCTGGCCAGGCGATTCCGATGTGCGGGATTCCTTACCACGCCGCCGAGGGTTACCTGGCAAAACTGGTGAAGCTTGGCGAATCGGTGGTGATCTGCGAGCAGGTCGGCGACCCGGCCACCAGCAAAGGGCCAGTGGAGCGGCAGGTCGTGCGCATCATCACACCGGGGACGGTGAGTGACGAGGCGCTGCTCGACGAGCGTCGGGACAACCTGATCGCTGCAGTCCTGGGTGATGAGCGCCTGTTCGGCCTGGCGGTGCTGGACATCACCAGCGGTAACTTCAGCGTGCTGGAAATCAAGGGCTGGGAAAACCTGCTGGCGGAACTGGAGCGGGTCAACCCGGTGGAGCTGCTGATCCCGGATGACTGGCCCAAGGACTTGCCGGCGGAAAAACGTCGCGGTGTGCGTCGCCGCGCGCCGTGGGATTTCGAACGCGACTCGGCGCTCAAAAGCCTGTGCCAGCAATTCTCGACTCAGGATCTCAAGGGCTTCGGCTGCGAAAACCTGACCCTGGCCATCGGCGCCGCCGGTTGCCTGCTGGCCTACGCCAAGGAAACCCAACGCACCGCCCTGCCCCATTTGCGCAGCCTGCGTCATGAGCGCCTGGACGACACCGTGGTGCTCGATGGCGCCAGCCGTCGCAACCTGGAGCTCGACACCAACCTGGCCGGCGGCCGCGACAACACCCTGCAATCGGTGGTGGACCGCTGCCAGACCGCCATGGGCAGTCGCCTGCTGACCCGCTGGCTGAATCGCCCGTTGCGCGACTTGACGGTGCTGTTGGCGCGTCAGAGCTCGATCACTTGCCTGCTCGACAGTTACCGCTTCGAAAGGCTGCAACCGCAGCTCAAGGAAATCGGCGACATCGAGCGGATTCTTGCGCGGATCGGCCTGCGCAATGCCCGCCCCCGCGACCTCGCCCGCTTGCGCGACGCCCTCGGCGCCCTGCCAGAACTGCAAGTGGCAATGACGGAGCTTGAAGCCCCGCACCTCCAGCAACTCGCCACCATCACCAGCACCTACCCGGAACTGGCGGCACTGCTGGAAAAAGCCATCATCGACAACCCGCCCGCCGTCATTCGTGATGGCGGCGTGTTGAAAACCGGCTACGACAGCGAACTCGACGATTTGCAGTCGCTGAGCGAAAACGCCGGGCAATTCCTGATCGACCTCGAGGCACGGGAAAAGGCTCGCACCGGCCTGTCGCACCTGAAGGTCGGCTATAACCGCATCCACGGTTACTTCATCGAGCTGCCAAGCAAGCAGGCGGAATCGGCACCGGCCGACTACATTCGCCGCCAGACGCTCAAAGGCGCCGAGCGTTTCATTACGCCGGAACTCAAGGCGTTCGAAGACAAGGCACTATCAGCCAAGAGCCGCGCCCTGGCCCGCGAGAAGATGCTCTACGAAGCGTTGCTCGAAGACCTGATCAGCCAGCTGCCACCGTTGCAGGACACCGCCGGCGCCCTGGCCGAGCTGGATGTCTTGAGCAACCTGGCCGAACGAGCACTGAACCTCGACTTGAACTGCCCGCGCTTCGTCAGCGAGCCGTGCATGCGCATCACCCAGGGTCGTCACCCGGTGGTCGAACAAGTGCTGACCACGCCATTCGTGGCCAACGATCTGAGCCTGGACGACAACACCCGCATGCTGGTGATCACCGGTCCGAACATGGGCGGTAAATCCACCTACATGCGCCAGATCGCCTTGATCGTGCTCCTGGCGCACATCGGCAGCTTCGTGCCGGCAGCCAGTTGCGAATTGTCGCTGGTCGACCGCATCTTCACCCGGATCGGTTCCAGCGATGACCTGGCCGGCGGGCGTTCGACCTTCATGGTGGAAATGAGCGAAACCGCGAACATCCTGCACAACGCCACCGAGCGCAGCCTGGTGCTGATGGACGAAGTCGGGCGCGGCACCAGCACCTTCGACGGTCTGTCCCTGGCATGGGCGGCGGCCGAGCGCCTGGCGCACCTGCGTGCCTACACGCTGTTCGCCACCCACTACTTTGAACTGACCGTCCTGCCGGAAGCCCAGCCGTTGGTGGCCAACGTGCACCTCAATGCCACCGAGCACAACGAACGCATCGTGTTCCTGCACCACGTGCTGCCCGGGCCGGCCAGCCAGAGTTATGGCCTGGCCGTTGCGCAACTGGCAGGCGTACCGAGCGAGGTCATCACCCGTGCTCGCGAGCATTTGAGCCGCCTGGAAGACACCGCCCTGCCCCATGAAACACCGGCACCGGCCAAGGGCAAACCAGCGGCTCCGCAGCAAAGCGATCTGTTTGCCAGCCTGCCGCACCCGGTGCTGGATGACCTGGCCAAGCTCGACCTGGACAACATGACGCCACGTCGTGCTCTCGAAATACTCTATACACTAAAGACACGGATCTAACGCAGCGGCTTGCAAGCTGTTAGAATCTCGCGCGGTTTGGGATGCTGCTGGCTAATAGCCTGGCCAGCAGACTATCGCTCCCGAACCTGGCGACCCCTACGAGAAGGGGCGCAGCAAGCCGCGCCTGAGGAGAAAATTAGAAATGACCTTCGTCGTCACCGACAACTGCATCAAGTGCAAGTACACCGACTGCGTAGAAGTCTGTCCGGTGGACTGCTTTTACGAAGGCCCGAATTTCCTGGTGATTCACCCGGATGAGTGCATCGATTGCGCGCTGTGCGAACCTGAATGCCCTGCCGTGGCTATCTTCTCCGAAGATGAGGTTCCGGCCGGCATGGAAAACTTCATCGAGCTGAACGCTGAGTTGGCCGATATCTGGCCAAACATCACCGAGAAGAAAGATTCGATGCCTGATGCAGAAGAGTTTGATCGCGTCATCAACAAATCTGTAGGCAGCAAGCTCAAAGACCTCGAGCGCTGATTACCCCCCGCGTTCTCTGAAAAGGCCCCACAAGGGCCTTTTTGCTTTTCTGCAGGCAAAAAAAGGGGCGGTTTGACCCGCCCACATTTTTTCCCTATTCCCTGTGTTCCTTTTCATCGTCCTGATGAATCGCGTCCTGCGATATCCATATCCCTCATCCTTGAAGGACGTGTCTGTCCGTCGACACAACCTCAATACTAGAGTGTTCCCCTGCGGGATCAATGGCCCCTTGGCGCGAATTCCAACTGTCACACGTCATTAATAATAAAAAATAGTTATATAAATCAAAAAGATGAACACACAAAACGTTCAACATGGACGATTGCCAGGGTGTAAAAATAACGAACACTTACGCAAGTGTAAGCCTGGGCTTACAGCACGAAACCAAAATTCCGAGAGGATTCGGTCTTCTGCTCAGGCAATAAAAACCCCCGAACCAGTCGGGGGTTTCATTGCCTGAGCAGTGAGTGCCTTATTGGAACAGCGACTCGCTCGACAGACCATTTTTTTCCAGGATCTCGCGTAGCCGCTTCAAGCCTTCCACCTGAATCTGTCTGACCCGCTCGCGGGTCAGGCCGATTTCCAGGCCTACGTCTTCAAGGGTGCTGCTTTCATGACCGCGCAGGCCAAAGCGGCGTATGACCACTTCGCGTTGCTTGTCGGTCAGTTCCGAGAGCCATTGATCGATGCTCTGGGACAGGTCATCGTCCTGCAACAGTTCGCATGGATCGGTTGGACGGTCGTCAGTCAGGGTATCGAGCAGGGTTTTATCCGAATCCGGACCCAGCGAGACGTCGACCGAAGAAACCCGTTCGTTAAGGCCAAGCATGCGCTTGACCTCTCCCACCGGTTTTTCCAGCAGGTTGGCGATTTCTTCGGGTGAGGGTTCATGGTCGAGTTTTTGCGTCAGCTCCCGCGCGGCCCGCAGGTACACATTCAGCTCCTTGACCACATGAATCGGCAGCCGGATGGTCCGGGTCTGATTCATGATTGCGCGCTCGATGGTCTGGCGAATCCACCAGGTCGCATAGGTCGAGAAGCGGAAACCGCGTTCCGGATCGAACTTCTCCACCGCCCGGATCAAGCCGAGGTTGCCCTCTTCGATCAGGTCCAGCAGCGACAGCCCACGATTGACGTAACGCCGGGCGATTTTCACCACCAGCCGCAGGTTACTTTCAATCATGCGTTTGCGCCCGGCCGGATCGCCACTTTGCGACAGGCGCGCAAAATGAACTTCTTCTTCGGGTGATAGCAGGGGAGAGAAACCAATTTCATTGAGATACAGCTGCGTGGCATCAAGTGCCCGCGTGTAGTCAATGTACTTGTGTTGTTTCAAGGATGCGGAGTGTTTGGATTTGGCACGAACGGAAGGTGGAGCCGCCCCTTCATCATTCGACATCGAATCCGTATCGATGCTGCTCTCCATCAGGAGAACCTCATCGTCGATGTCAAACTCCGGCACTTCTTTACTGAGAGCCATTGTTATAGTCCTTTGGTGAGTTCGACCTCAAGCTCAAGCGGCGCCTTTATCCCTGGCAACGCTGGAGCCTGTCCCCTCTACGCGACGGAACAGGCTGGTAAGCGATCAACGACGTGGCAGGAATTGCAGCGGATCTACAGGTTTACCTTGGCGGCGAATCTCAAAATGCAGTTTCACCCGGTCTGTACCCGTTGACCCCATTTCGGCAATTGTCTGTCCGACCTTGACCTGCTGCCCCTCCCGAACCAACAACCTGCGGTTATGTCCGTAGGCACTGACGTAGGTTTCACTGTGTTTGATGATTACTAATTCGCCGTAGCCCCTTAAGCCACTCCCGGCGTATACCACCGTCCCATCAGACGCAGCTAAAACAGGCTGTCCCAAATCTCCGGCGATATCAATTCCTTTATTCAAACTACCGTTTGAAGAGAATTTTCCAATCAGAATGCCATTAGATGGCCATCCCCAGCCGGTCGGGGCTGGCCCGGGAGGGGGCAACGGAGCGGGTGCAGGCTTGCTCGCGACGGACGGTACAACCGTCGTGGTGCTGGTGGTCGTACCGTTTGCCGAACGACGGATGACCGTGGTTTTACTCGACGACGAAGGTGTTGAGCTGGACGAACTGACCACCGCCGTCGACGTTGAATCGGTACGACCATCAAAGCGAATCGTCTGACCCGGGCGGATGGTGTAAGGCGCGGGAATGTTGTTGCGTGCCGCCAGGGCCTTGTAGTCCCAGCCGTAACGGAAGGCAATGGAAAACAGGGTGTCCTTGGGCCGAACCACGTATTGTCCGGTGGTCACGGCCGGACGCTGGGTTGCGGCGTTGTTGCGGTCGACGACACGAACATCGCTGGACTTGTTGCTGGAACAACCGACCAGCAACGTGCTCAAGACAAGGCCAGTCACCAGGCGCTGAAAGCTCGTTTTACTCATACGCTGCGCAATGACTGTGAGACTCACCCGCCGCTCCCTCTGTGGTGGCTGAAAATGTGAAATACCGGAGTCCGGTAATGAACTGTCGCAAGTATAACGGGCCGTGCCCGCTTTACCTTTAATGTGGCGAATCGGTGTCGCGCACACGTTTGCTGCCTGACGATGAATCCCGTTTAACACAACGATGCCGCTGTAAGACAAAGGCAATCGAAGAGAATTCAGCGTGCCGAAACAAATGCTCAGGCCAGTGGCCCATTGAGCAATGGCACGAAGCGCACAGCCCCCAGGACATGCCTGGAAAAACCTTGTTCCTCGCGGATGATCAGCATCAATTGCTGGACTTCGCCGGCCCCGACCGGGATCACCATCCGGCCTCCCGGTGCCAACTGGTCAAGCAGTGCCTGGGGCACATCGGTCGCCACTGCGGTGACGATAATCCCGTTGTACGGTGCCAGTGCCGGCCAGCCCTCCCAGCCATCGCCCCAGCGGAACACCACGTTGCGCAGGTTCAGTTCGACCAGACGTTCCTTTGCCCGATCCTGCAGAACCTTGATACGCTCGACCGAGAACACACGCTCGACCAGTTGCGACAGCACCGCCGTCTGATAACCCGACCCGGTACCGATCTCCAGCACCTTGTCGAGGGGACCGGCCTCCAGCAGCAGCTCGCTCATGCGCGCCACCATATAAGGCTGGGAGATGGTCTGGTTGTTGCCAATCGGCAGCGCGGTGTCTTCATAGGCACGGTGCGCCAGCGCTTCGTCGACGAACAGATGGCGCGGGGTCCGGCGAATGACCTCCAGCACCCTGGCGTTGGAGATGCCTTCTTCGTACAGGCGCTGGATCAGCCGCTCCCGAGTTCGCTGGGAGGTCATGCCGATGCCGCGGCGCAGCATATCGTCTTGTTCGCGACCCATCAGCGCAACCCCTCCAGCCAGCCGTCCAGACTTCTGAAGGCATCATTGAAGGTGCGATCCAGTTGCAGCGGCGTGATCGAAACATAACCCTGCATCACTGCATGGAAATCGGTACCCGGGCCGCCATCTTCGGCATCCCCGGCCGCGGCGATCCAATAACCGGACTTGCCCCGCGGATCCACCACTTTCATCGGTGCCGCGGCTCGGGCGCGATGGCCCAGGCGAGTCAGCTGGATACCGCGGATACGGTCCAGCGGCAAATTGGGAATGTTCACGTTCAGTACCGTACGCGGTGGCAGATCCAGATCAGCATGGGCTTCAACCAGTTTGCGCGCGAAATGGGCAGCCGTGGGAAGGTTATCTACCTGGCGTGAGACCAGCGAAAAGGCAAAGGAAGGGTGTTTCAGGAAACGCCCCTCAAGGGCCGCCGCCACTGTACCGGAATACAGGACATCGTCCCCCAGGTTCGCGCCCAGGTTGATACCGGAAACCACCATGTCCGCTTCGCGCTCCAGCAGGCCGTTGAGGCCCAGGTGCACACAATCGGTTGGCGTGCCATTGAGGCTGATAAAGCCGTTGGCCAGGATTTGCGGGTGCAACGGACGGTCGAGCGTCAGCGAACTGCTGGCGCCGCTCTTGTCCTGGTCCGGGGCGATAACCACGCACTCGGTGTAATCCGCCAGCGCAGCATAAAGCGCGGCGAGACCGGGTGCTGTTACCCCATCGTCGTTAGAAATCAGAATACGCATGGGCTGTCCGTCTGCCCCACCGGCACCAGATCAACAAGCTCGCGCACCAATACGGTGGCGAAGCATCCGGCCGGCAGGACGAATTCCAGTTGCAGAATGTCCAGCGAGGGATAATGCCACGTCAACCCGCCAATGGGCAGCCGCAGGATGCGACGTTCGTGGCTCATTCCGGCGTTGATCAACCAGTCACGCAAATCCGCTTCGCGTGCGGCGATGGCCTGCTCCAGTTCATGGACAACGCCCGTGGCCGGCGAGTCACCTTCGCCCCACTGCGGACCGGTCGGATGCAGATCGAGAATCGCCAGGCGCGGGTCGCTGCACTCGGCTTCGCCTGCCGGGAAAAAGCTGCGGCTGTCGGTGAACGCCAGCAGATCGCCCACCTGGGCACGCTGCCAGGTGCCATCGGCAACTCGTGCGGCCAGCACCTGATTGAACAGAAAACTGCGCGCCGCGGAGAGCAGACGCGAGCGCACGTTGCGCTGCTCCGGCAAGGCCTTGCGCGCGGCCCAGGCGCGAGCATCGATGACGTTGCCGCCGTCATGACCGAAACGCTGGGCGCCGAAATAATTGGGGATGCCTTGTTTGGCGATCAATTGCAGACGCTCTTCAAGCGCGACCTTGTCGCCGGAAAATTGCGTCAGGCGCAACGTAAAACCATTGGCCGAGTGGGCACCGCGTTGCAGTTTGCGCTTGTGGCGGGCGGTCTTGAGGATCTTCAGCGTATCGTTTTCTGCCGCTGACAGATCAGGGTCGGCCTTGCCTGGCAGTTGCACGCTGAACCACTGGCGAGTCAACGCCTGACGGTCCTTGAGCCCGGCATAACTGACGGTGCGCAATGGCACGCCGGCAGCCTTGGCAATCCGTCGCGCCGCTTCTTCAGTATTGAGGCCGCGCTTTTCCACCCAGATCCACAGGTGTTCGCCTTCGCCGCTTAGGGGAATGTCGAGGACTTCGTCGACCTGGAAATCTTCCGCGATCGCTTTCAGGACCGCCGTGCCGAGGGCCTCACCGTAAGCCCGCGGGCCGAGCAATTGCAGTTCGTTCATGCGCGCAGCAACAAGGCAACGGAGTGCACGGCAATGCCTTCTTCGCGACCGACAAAGCCGAGCTTTTCGGTGGTGGTAGCTTTCACGTTCACTTGATCCAACTCTACTTGAAGATCCGCGGCAATCAGCGCGCGCATCGATTCGATATGCGGGGCCATTTTCGGCGCCTGGGCGACGATGGTGTTATCGACGTTACCGACTTTCCAGCCTTTGGCATGAACCAGTGCGACGACGTGACGCAACAGCGCACGGCTGTCGGCACCCTTGAATTTCGGGTCGGTATCCGGGAAATGCTTGCCGATGTCGCCCAGTGCCGCGGCGCCAAGCAAGGCATCGCTCAAGGCGTGCAGGAGGACGTCACCGTCAGAGTGAGCGAGCAGTCCGAAGCTGTGTGCAATGCGCACGCCGCCCAGAGTGATGAAATCGCCTTCAGCGAAACGGTGCACATCATAGCCGTGGCCAATACGCATAAAAAAACGCCCCGATTTTTGTCAGGGCGTGATTCTACCTGCATTAGCCAACCAGAGCATGCGCGTGATGCCGCAAGTGCTCATCGATGAAACTGGCAATGAAGAAATAGCTGTGGTCGTAGCCCGGTTGCAGACGCAACGTCAATGGGTGACCCGCCTGTTTGGCCGCCTGCTGCAAGGCTTCCGGCTTGAGCTGGTTGGCGAGGAAATCGTCGCGATCACCCTGGTCGACCAACAGCGGCAGCTTTTCATCGACCTCGGCAATCAACGCGCAGGCATCCCATTCGCGCCATTTCGAACGGTCCTCTCCCAGAAAGCGGGAGAAGGCCTTCTGCCCCCACGGGCAATCCATCGGATTGTTGATCGGCGAGAACGCCGACACCGACTGATAACGCCCCGGATTGCGCAAGGCACAGACCAGCGCACCGTGGCCGCCCATGGAATGTCCGCTGATACCGCGCTTGTCCGACGCTGGGAAATGGGCTTCGACCAATGTCGGCAATTCCTGCACGACATAGTCATGCATCCGATAATGCCGCGACCACGGTTCCTGGGTGGCATTCAGGTAAAAACCGGCGCCGAGGCCAAAGTCCCAGGCGCCATCCGGATCGCCCGGCACTTCAGGACCGCGAGGGCTGGTATCCGGTGCGACGATGATCAGCCCCAGCTCGGCGGCCATGCGCATGGCGCCGGCCTTTTGCATGAAGTTCTCATCGGTACAGGTCAGGCCGGACATCCAGTACAGCACCGGCAGCTTGCCGCCCTGCTCCGCCTGCGGCGGCAGGTACACGGCAAACACCATGTCGCAGCCGAGCACTTCCGAGCGATGGCGATAGCGCTTGTGCCAGCCGCCGAAGCTTTTCTGGCAGGAGATGTTTTCCAGGCTCATGGCGGACCTCAGAAATGGATGACGGAGCGGATGCTTTTTCCTTCGTGCATCAGGTCAAACGCCTTGTTGATATCTTCCAGGCCCATGGTGTGGGTGATGAAGGTATCCAGCGGAATCTCACCGGTCTCGGCCATCTCCACATAGCTTGGCAACTCGGTACGGCCGCGCACACCGCCGAACGCCGAACCCCGCCAGACGCGACCGGTGACCAACTGGAACGGACGGGTCGAGATTTCCTGGCCGGCACCGGCAACGCCGATGATGACCGACTCGCCCCAGCCCTTGTGGCAGCACTCCAGTGCCGCGCGCATCAGCTGCACATTGCCGATGCACTCGAAGGAAAAATCGACCCCGCCATCAGTCATGTCGACGATGACTTCCTGGATCGGACGATCGAATTCTTTCGGGTTCACGCAGTCGGTTGCGCCCAGCTGTTTGGCGATCTCGAATTTGGCCGGGTTTATGTCGATGGCGATGATGCGGGCAGCCTTGGCTTTTACGGCGCCGATGACAGCGGACAGACCGATGCCGCCGAGGCCGAAAATGGCCACGGTATCACCCGGTTTCACCTTGGCGGTGTTGAGCACTGCACCAATGCCGGTGGTAACGCCGCAGCCCAGCAGGCAGACTTTTTCCAGCGGTGCTTGCTTGGCAATTTTCGCCACGGAAATTTCCGGCAGCACGGTGTACTCCGAAAAAGTGGAAGTGCCCATGTAATGGAAAATCGGCTGGCCCTTGTAGGAAAAACGCGAAGTGCCGTCCGGCATCAGGCCTTTGCCCTGGGTCGCGCGAATCGCCTGGCAGAGGTTGGTTTTACCCGACAGGCAGAATTTGCACTGGCGGCATTCCGGGGTGTACAGCGGGATCACATGATCGCCGACCGCAACGGAGGTCACGCCCTCGCCAATCGCTTCCACGATCGCACCACCTTCGTGGCCGAGAATTGACGGAAAAATGCCTTCCGGATCTGCGCCTGACAATGTGTAGGCATCGGTATGGCAAACACCGGAGGCCACCACGCGCAGCAAGACTTCGCCGGCCTTGGGCATGGCGACATCGACTTCAACGATTTCAAGGGGCTTCTTGGCCTCGAAGGCAACGGCGGCGCGCGACTTGATCATGATGACTCTCCAGTGAATAAAAACGAGACAGGGAGTGTAATACATGGCTCAACGATGAATAATCGATGTAAATGCAAAATATTATTGCTGTACAGGGATAATCTTCGATGTCCGAAAATCGCTGGGAAGGGATCGACGAGTTTGTCGCCGTTGCCGAATGCAGCCAGTTCACCGCCGCTGCAGAACGGCTGGGCGTTTCTTCCTCACACGTCAGTCGACAAATCGTACGCCTGGAAGAGCGCTTGCAGACTCGTTTGCTCTACCGCAGTACCCGTCGGGTCACGCTGACCGAAGCCGGGCAAACCTTCCTGCAACATTGCCAGCGTTTACAGGACGGCCGCGAAGAGGCGTTGCGCGCGGTCGGTGACCTGACCAGCGAACCCAAGGGCATGCTGCGCATGACCTGCGCCGTGGCTTACGGCGAGCGTTTCATCGTGCCGCTGGTGACCCGCTTCATGGGACTGTATCCGCAACTGCGTATCGACATCGAATTGACCAATCGCCAGCTTGAGCTGGTACACGAAGGCCTCGACCTGGCGATTCGCCTCGGGCGCTTACAGGATTCACGGCTGGTCGCCACCCGCCTCGCACCGCGCCGCATGTTTCTCTGTGCATCGCCCTCCTACCTTGAGCGCTACGGTCGCCCGCACAGCCTGTCGGAACTGAGCCGCCACAACTGCCTAATCGGCAGTTCGGACCTGTGGCAACTGGAACAGAACGGACGGGAATTTTCGCAAAGGGTCCAGGGAAACTGGCGTTGCAACAGTGGGCAAGCGGTACTGGACGCGGCGCTGCAAGGCGTCGGATTGTGTCAACTGCCGGATTATTACGTGCTGGAGCACCTGAAAAGTGGCGCGTTGATTTCACTGCTGGAGGCGCATCAACCACCGAATACGGCGGTTTGGGCGCTGTATCCGCAGCAGCGGCATTTGTCGCCGAAGGTGCGCAAGTTGGTGGACTTTTTGAAGGAGGGGTTGGCTCAAAGGCCCGAGTACAGGATTTAAGATCAAAAGATCGCAGCCTGCGGCAGCTCCTACAGGACTTCAGGTGATACGTAATCGATCTTTGTAGGAGCTGCCGCAGGCTGCGATCTACTAGCGACGATTAGCCCAACGCTGTCTCAACCATTCAAGATCCTCAGGACGCGTAACCTTGAGGTTATCGGACCGCCCTTCGATCAGCCGTGGTGCCAAACCTGCCCACTCCATCGCCGAGGCTTCGTCGGTAATAACGGCATCGGCCACCAGACTGTCAGCCAGTGCGCGATGCAACGCCCCAAGGCGAAACATCTGCGGCGTGTAGGCCTGCCAGATCACACTGCGGTCCACGGTTTCGACCACACGACCGTGTTTGTCGACCCGCTTGAGCGTATCCCGCGCCGGAACCGCCAATAGCCCGCCCACAGGATCATCAGCCAGTTCAGCCAGCAATTTGTCCAGATCGTCACGACTGAGGTTCGGCCGCGCGGCATCGTGAACCAGTACCCAATCCTCATCGTCGGCACCCTGCGCATGCAAATGCAGCAAGGCATTGAGCACCGAGCCGGAACGTTCGGCGCCGCCCTCGACCCGGGCAATACGCGGATCATTCGCACACGCCAGGTTCGGCCAATAAGGATCGTCAACAGCAACACTGACCACCAGACCTTTCAGGCATGGGTGGTCAAGGAAACAGCCAAGGCTGTGTTCGAGAATAGTGCGCCCGCCCAGTTGCAGGTATTGCTTGGGACGGTCCGCGGCCATACGGGCACCGATGCCCGCGGCAGGAATCACGGCCCAGAAGGCCGGTAACGAATTAATCATTGGGCCAGCTGGTAAAGGGTTTCACCATCCTTGACCATGCCCAACTCATGGCGAGCCCGCTCTTCGACGGTCTCCATGCCCTTTTTCAACTCACTGACTTCGGCGTCCATCACCCGGTTGCGCTCCAGCAACGCCTGGTTCTCAGCTTGCTGATCGGCAATCTGCTGAGTCAACTCGGCCACTTGCGCCAGGCTGCCATTACCCACCCACAGACGGTACTGCAGGCCAGCCAGCAGCAGGAGCAAGACGAGGAACAACCAATTGGGACTGCGCATCGAATATCAGGTATCCAGTGAAAAAAGACAGCCATGCCAAAACGTGAAGCTTCTGATAGCACGAAGCCTGGAAGAACCAGGCTTGTGCATATAAGGCATCAGATTAGTGGCAAAAAACGTCGCCGTTGCGATTTTTTCGACACAATCCGCTGACTATTTACCATTTAACAATCAGCCGCGGAACTCGCTGCGACCGTTGTACTTGGCTTTGCCGTTCAACTGCTCTTCGATACGCAGCAGTTGGTTGTACTTGGAAACGCGGTCGGAACGGCACAGGGAGCCGGTCTTGATCTGGCCAGCCGAGGTGCCCACGGCCAGGTCGGCAATGGTCGAATCTTCGGTTTCGCCGGAGCGGTGCGAGATCACGGCAGTGTAACCGGCAGCCTTGGCCATCTGGATGGCTTCCAGGGTTTCGGTCAGGGTACCGATCTGGTTGAACTTGATCAGGATCGAGTTGGCGATCTTTTTGTCGATGCCTTCTTTCAGGATCTTGGTGTTGGTGACGAACAGGTCGTCGCCTACCAGCTGGGTCTTCTCGCCGATCTTGTCGGTGAGGATCTTCCAGCCAGCCCAGTCGGACTCGTCCAGGCCATCTTCGATGGAGATGATCGGGTAACGCTCGGTCAGACCTTTCAGGTAATCAGCGAAACCTTCGGCGGTGAACACCTGGCCTTCGCCGGACAGGTTGTACTTGCCGTCTTCGTAGAATTCGCTGGCTGCGCAGTCCAGAGCCAGGGTCACGTCGGTACCCAGTTTGTAACCGGCGTTGGCCACGGCTTCGGAGATCACTTTCAAAGCGTCTTCGTTGGAAGCCAGGTTCGGTGCGAAACCACCTTCGTCACCCACGGCAGTGCTCAGGCCACGGGCCTTCAGTACAGCCTTGAGGTGGTGGAAAATCTCGGTGCCCATGCGCAGGCCTTCCGAGAAAGACTTGGCACCAACCGGCTGAACCATGAATTCCTGGATGTCGACGTTGTTATCGGCGTGCTCGCCACCGTTGATGATGTTCATCATCGGAACCGGCATCGAGTAGACACCCGGGGTGCCGTTCAGGTTGGCGATGTGAGCGTACAGCGGCAGGTCCTGGTCCTGTGCTGCTGCCTTGGCCGCGGCCAGGGAAACGGCGAGGATCGCGTTGGCGCCCAGGGAACCTTTGTTTTCAGTACCGTCGAGCTTGATCATTGCCAGATCGAGCGCTTTCTGGTCGCTTGGATCCATGCCTTTCAACAGGTCGCGGATCGGACCATTGATGTTGGCTACGGCCTTCAGAACGCCCTTGCCCAGGTAACGGCTCTTGTCGCCATCACGCAGCTCGAGCGCTTCACGCGAGCCAGTGGAAGCACCGGACGGCGCGCAGGCACTGCCGATGATGCCGTTGTCGAGAAGCACGTCCGCTTCCACGGTGGGATTGCCACGGGAGTCGAGAACTTCACGACCTTTGATGTCGACGATTTTAGCCATTGTTGTAAACACTCCAAAGTTGACGAAAACGACGCAGCTGTAGGAAATCTTTGATCGTCGGCAAGTGAGGTGCAGCGGGCAGTCTTGCAGACGACAAGGCTCAGGCCCGAGGGCCTGGGCATTAAATCGTGCGGTACTTTACCGGAGAATTGAAGATTACGCGGTTTCTACCGTCGGAAAACTCTTCACCAGTTCGTCCAAAGCCTTGAGCTGGGCCAGGAATGGCTCCAGTTTGTCCAGGCGCAAGGCGCAAGGACCGTCGCATTTGGCGTTGTCCGGATCCGGGTGGGCTTCCAGGAACAGGCCAGCCAGGGACTGGCTCATACCGGCTTTTGCCAGGTCGAGGACCTGGGCGCGACGACCGCCGGCCGAATCGGAGCGACCACCAGGCATTTGCAGCGCGTGGGTCACGTCGAAGAACACCGGGTATTCGAACTGCTTCATGATGTCAAAGCCAAGCATGTCGACGACCAGGTTGTTGTAGCCGAAGCTCGAACCACGCTCGCAGAGGATCAACTGATCGTTACCCGCTTCCACGCATTTGTTCAGGATGTGTTTCATTTCCTGAGGCGCGAGGAACTGGGCTTTCTTGATGTTGATCACAGCGCCGGTCTTGGCCATCGCGACCACGAGGTCGGTCTGGCGCGACAGGAAGGCCGGCAACTGGATGATGTCGCAGACTTCAGCGACGACCGCGGCCTGGTCCGGTTCGTGGACGTCGGTGATGATCGGCACGCCGAAGGCTTGCTTGATGTCCTGGAAGATGCGCATGCCTTCTTCCAGGCCAGGACCACGATAGGAGGTCACAGAAGACCGGTTGGCCTTGTCGAAACTGGCCTTGAACACGTAAGGGATACCGAGCTTTTCGGTGACCTTCACATACTCTTCGCAAACCTGCATGGCCATGTCACGGCTTTCCAGCACGTTCATGCCGCCGAACAGCACCATGGGCTTGTCGTTGGCAATCTCGATGTCGCCGACGCGGATGATCTTCTGTGCCATCGGGGTTACGCCTTCTTCTGGTGTTGAGCCAACGCTGCCTTGACGAAACCGCTGAACAGCGGGTGACCGTCGCGTGGCGTCGAGGTGAACTCAGGGTGGAACTGGCAAGCCACGAACCATGGATGATCCGGTGCTTCAACCACTTCGACCAGTGCGCCATCACCGGAACGACCGGAGATTTTCAAGCCAGCCTCCATGATTTGCGGCAGCAGGTTGTTGTTCACTTCATAGCGATGACGATGACGCTCGACAATCACGTCCTTGCCGTAGCAACCGTGGACCAGGGAACCCGGCTCCAGCAGGCAATCCTGCGCGCCCAGACGCATGGTGCCGCCCAGATCGGAGGTTTCGGTGCGGGTTTCGACAGCGCCGGTGGCATCTTCCCACTCGGTGATCAGGCCCACGACCGGGTGACCGCTTGCACGATCGAACTCGGTGGAGTTGGCGTCTTTCCAGCCCATCACGTTACGTGCGAACTCGATAACGGCCACTTGCATGCCCAGGCAGATACCCAGGTACGGAACCTTGTTTTCGCGAGCGTATTGAACGGCAGTGATCTTGCCTTCAACGCCACGCAGACCGAAGCCGCCCGGTACCAGGATGGCGTCGACGCCTTCGAGCAGCGCGGTGCCCTGGTTTTCGATGTCTTCGGAATCGATGTAGCGCAGGTTGACCTTGGTACGGTTGCTGATGCCGGCATGACTCATCGCTTCGATCAGCGACTTGTAGGCGTCCAGCAGCTCCATGTACTTGCCGACCATGGCGATGGTGACTTCGTGCTCAGGGTTGAGCTTGGCGTCGACCACTGCTTCCCACTCGGACAGATCGGCACCGCCGCATTGCAGGCCGAAACGCTCGACGACGAAATCATCCAGGCCCTGGGAGTGCAGGATGCCCGGGATCTTGTAGATGGTGTCGGCGTCTTCCAGCGCGATCACCGCACGTTCTTCAACGTTGGTGAACTGCGCAATCTTGCGACGCGAGGAAATATCGATCGGGTGATCGGAGCGGCACACCAGCACATCTGGCTGCAGACCGATGGAACGCAGTTCCTTCACCGAGTGCTGGGTAGGCTTGGTCTTGGTTTCGCCGGCAGTGGCGATGTACGGCACCAGAGTCAGGTGCATCAGCATCGCGCGCTTGGCGCCGACTTCGAAACGCAGCTGGCGGATGGCTTCGAGGAACGGTTGCGACTCGATGTCACCCACGGTGCCACCGATCTCGACCATTGCCACGTCAGCATCGCCCGCGCCCTTGATGATGCGGCGCTTGATTTCGTCGGTGATGTGCGGGATCACCTGGATGGTTGCGCCCAGGTAGTCACCACGGCGCTCCTTGCGCAGGACGTGTTCGTAGACACGGCCGGTGGTGAAGTTGTTGTTCTGGGTCATGGTCGTGCGGATGAACCGCTCGTAGTGGCCCAGGTCCAGGTCGGTCTCGGCGCCGTCGTGGGTGACGAACACTTCACCGTGCTGGAACGGGCTCATGGTGCCCGGGTCGACGTTGATGTACGGGTCCAGCTTCAGCATGGTGACCTTAAGTCCCCGCGCCTCCAGGATGGCCGCCAATGATGCCGATGCAATGCCTTTCCCCAATGAAGAAACAACACCGCCCGTGACGAATATGTAGCGCGTCATGAAAAACCCTAGAAGTCTGCGTTAAAGCGGTCCGAGCCGCCGGGGAAAGCGAAGGAAGGCCGAAGCCCCCGATCACCTGCATTAATCACAGTGCACCTTTCAAAAAAACCGCCGCGTTGGGACAGACCGGAAAATGAAACACCGGTTCGTTGCTCGCTACACATTTTTTGGAATCGCCCAGCAAAGACTGCTTGGTAATCGGCAACTCCTGCAATTCAGGCGAATCCACAGAAGTTGTATCAAGAAGGGAGCGTAGTCTACCGGAAAGCCCCTTTCAGCTCAAACCTTGATCTTCGTTCAGTGGCCGCCAATGCAAATGCCAGTCGCCGAGTGCACCACCATCGAGCCCCTTGAGGTTCGCTACCGCCAGCAGTTGCCCGTCTTTGTAGAGCAGCGGCAATCTGCCGCGTACGAAGGACGGTACAGCGCTTTCATTGAGCAAACGTTTCAAGTCCCGATGGCCGCGGCCTGGCAATGCCATGATCTCTCCCCCTTCACGATAGCGGATATGCAGCGGGCCATCGGGGATTTGGCCGGTGAGCCAAAGCATTCCATTGCCCGGGATAGCCAGCGGTGACGCCGGATCCAGCCACGCCCCGGCGACGGGCAGAGGCCGCATCCAGTGGCCGGACAGCCACCAGATCCGCCCGTCCGACCGATGCAGTTCGCCATCGGCCAGCCGCCACACCGGGCAGGCATCACCGGTGGCATCGCGCAAGTCCTCCCAACCCGACCAATGGTCAGTATCCGGCAAGCGGCTCAACGGTCCGAGCCAATGACTCAAGGCGTTGCGCTGCCGGGCATCAGACAATTGCGCAAGGGGCGCCAGTTCAAGGGATCGCAATCCCAGCCAAGCGAACTCACTGGCAGAACTGGCCTTATGCAGATCCAATTCCGCCAGTTCTTCGAGCAGCCCCTGCGCTTCAGTCAAATGCGCCGCGCTGCGGGCCATGGTCGCCACCGCTTGCGGCCAGCGCTGGATCAGCACGGGGAAGACTTGATGCCTAAGGTAATTGCGCGAGTACTGCCGATCCTGGTTCGAGGGATCTTCGATCCAGCTCAAGCCATGCTCATTGGCATAAGCCTCCAGTTCAGCCCGCGTGACATCAAGCAATGGCCGCAGCAGATGCCCCTTGCCCAACGGGCGCTGACGCGGCATCCCGGACAATCCACGCACCCCGGCTCCGCGCAACAAGCGAAACAGCAGGGTTTCCGCCTGATCGTCGCGGTGCTGGGCCGTCAGTAGCACTTCGTTGTCCTGAACGGTTTCAGTGAAGGCCTGATAACGCGCATCCCGGGCTGCACGTTCAAGGCTGGCACCCGGCTGCACCTGCACGCGAACCACTTGCAGCGGCACACCCAGCGCAGTGCACACGGCACGACAATGTTCCGGCCACGCACCGGCCACGGCTTGAAGGCCATGATGGACATGGATGGCGCTCAGCGCCGGCAGGGATTCAGTTTTGGAGAGTGTTGCCAGAAGGTACAGCAGGACAGTGGAGTCAAGGCCGCCGGAGAAGGCAATGCGCCAGGTCGCAGCATTGCGCCATGGTTTCAGATTCAGCAAAAGCCTGGAAGGCAAATCAAATGCGGACCGCCCCATATCTGCCTCCTATGCACAAATCAAATGTGGGAGCGAGCTTGCTCGCGATAGCGGCCTGACATTCAACATACTCGTCGACTGTCATCCCCTCATCGCGAGCAAGCTCGCTCCCACAGTGGTTTGCGTCGCTGGCCGAATCGGTATTCGATCAGAGACCGTAGCTCATCAGTCGATCATAACGACGCTTCAACAGCGCATTGTTATCGAACTTCTTGAGCATCGCCAGTTGCGAGCTCAGTTCGGCGCGGATCGATGCGGCTGCGGCAGCCGGGTCACGGTGCGCGCCGCCCAATGGCTCGCCAATCACCTTGTCCACGATGCCCAGGCCCTTGAGGCGCTCGGCGGTAATGCCCATCGCTTCTGCGGCATCCGGCGCTTTCTCGGCGGTTTTCCACAGAATCGAAGCGCAACCTTCCGGCGAGATCACCGCGTAGGTCGAGTATTGCAGCATGTTCAGCTGGTCGCAGACACCGATCGCCAGTGCACCACCGGAACCACCCTCACCGATCACGGTGGCGATGATTGGGGTTTTCAGGCGAGCCATGACACGCAGGTTCCAGGCAATCGCTTCGCTCTGGTTGCGCTCTTCAGCGTCGATGCCAGGGTAAGCGCCCGGGGTGTCGATGAAGGTCAGGATCGGCATTTTGAAACGTTCGGCCATTTCCATCAGGCGGCACGCCTTGCGGTAGCCTTCCGGACGCGGCATACCGAAGTTGCGGCGAACTTTCTCGCGCACTTCACGGCCTTTCTGGTGGCCGATGATCATCACCGGCTTGTCGTCCAGACGTGCAATGCCACCAACGATGGCAGCGTCGTCCGAGAAGTGACGGTCACCGTGCAGTTCGTCGAACTCGGTGAAGATGTGTTCGATGTAGTCCAGGGTATACGGACGTTTCGGGTGACGCGCCAGACGTGCGATCTGCCAGCTGGTCAGCTTGCCGAAGATGTCTTCGGTCAGCGTTTTGCTCTTGTCCTGCAGGCGGGAGATCTCATCGCCGATATTCAGCGAATTGTCATTACCGACCAAGCGCAACTCTTCGATCTTGGCTTGCAGGTCGGCGATCGGCTGTTCGAAATCTAGAAAATTCGGGTTCATAGGCGTCCGTCTTGGGTCGAGTCCCAAGGGTTCTTGGGCCGGCCGGTTGTCTATTCGCGCCCTACCTTAAGGGACAGGCGCGTTGAGGTCGAGATTAAAAATTCAGGTCGAGGTCAGGGCAATCTGATAGCACTGACCGTCAACGGTATTGGAGGAAGACGTTGTCTCGCCCGAACTGGTCACGCAGGGCTTGAATCAACGCATCCGCCGGATCGATTCGCCAGCCTTCGCCGAACTGCAACATGGCCTTCGCATCGGGGCTGGTGTAGTCCATGGTGACCGGGCACGCGCCGCGGTGACGCTTCAACAGTTCACCCAGCCAACGTAGCTGATCGCCCTTGAGGTCCTTGGCATGCAACTTCAGGCGCAAGCTTTCGGCCAGATTGGTACGCGCATCCTCCATGCTCATCACCCGCTTGACCCGCAACTTCAGGCCACCGGAGAAGTCATCGTTGCTGACTTCGCCTTCGACCACCACCATCGCGTCGGTCTGCAACAGCGACTGCGCGGAATGGAACGCTTCGGAAAACAGCGAGGCCTCGATCCTTCCGGAGCGGTCGTCGAGGGTGATGAACCCCATCTTGTCGCCCTTTTTGTTCTTCATCACCCGCAAGGCGATGATCATCCCGGCAACAGTCTGGGTATCACGCGCCGGTTTCAGGTCGATGATGCGCTGGCGGGCGAAGCGACGGATTTCACCTTCGTATTCGTCGATCGGGTGACCGGTCAGGTACAGGCCGAGGGTATCTTTCTCCCCTTTCAGGCGCTCCTTGAGGGTCAGTTCCTTGGCCTTGCGGTGGTTCGCGTAGACGTCGGCGTCTTCTTCGACAAACAGACCGCCAAACAGGTCGGAGTGACCGCTGTCCTGCGTACGCGCGGTCTGTTCGGCCGCCTTGATCGCCTCTTCCATGGCGGTCAGCAGCACCGCCCGATTGCGGTCGATGTTGGCCTGGTAGGCTTTCTGCTCGTCGTGGAAATACGGCCCGAGGCGATCCAGTGCACCACTGCGGATCAAACCGTCGAGGGTGCGCTTGTTGATACGTTTGAGGTCGACCCGTGCGCAGAAATCGAACAGATCCTTGAACGGACCGGCCAGACGCGCTTCGGTGATCGCCTCGACCGGGCCTTCACCCACGCCCTTGATGGCGCCCAGGCCGTAAATGATCCGGCCTTCGTCGTTCACCGTGAACTTGAATTCGGACGTGTTCACGTCCGGCGCGTCGAGACGCAGCTTCATGGTCCGCACTTCTTCGATCAAGGTCACGACCTTGTCGGTGTTGTGCATATCCGCCGAGAGTACCGCGGCCATGAACGGCGCCGGGTAGTGCGCCTTCAGCCATGCGGTCTGGTACGACACCAGGCCATAGGCGGCGGAGTGGGATTTGTTGAAGCCGTAACCGGCGAACTTTTCCACCAGGTCGAAGATGTTACCGGCGAGGTCCGCGTCGATATTGTTGGTGGCGCAACCTTCAATGAAGCCACCGCGCTGCTTGGCCATTTCCTCGGGTTTTTTCTTACCCATGGCTCGACGCAGCATGTCCGCACCACCGAGGGTGTAACCGGCCATGACCTGGGCAATCTGCATCACCTGTTCTTGATACAGGATGATGCCGTAAGTCGGTGCCAGTACCGGCTTGAGGCCTTCGTACTGGTAGTCCGAGTGCGGATACGCCAACTCGGCGCGACCGTGCTTACGGTTGATGAAGTCGTCCACCATGCCCGATTGCAGCGGGCCCGGACGGAACAGCGCCACCAGTGCGATCAAGTCTTCCAGGCAGTCGGGCTTGAGCTTTTTGATCAGCTCTTTCATGCCGCGGGATTCAAGCTGGAACACCGCCGTGGTTTCGGCTTTTTGCAGCAGTGTGTAAGTCGGCTTGTCGTCCAGCGGGATGAACGCGATGTCGAGCGGCGGCTCGTTGACCTTGGCGCGGTCGCGGTTGATGGTTTTCAGCGCCCAGTCGATGATCGTCAGCGTTCGCAGGCCGAGGAAGTCGAACTTCACCAGGCCAGCCGCCTCGACGTCATCCTTGTCGAACTGGGTTACCAGGCCGTCACCGGCTTCGTCGCAATAGATCGGCGAGAAGTCGGTCAGCTTGGTCGGCGCGATAACCACACCACCGGCGTGCTTGCCGACGTTACGCACAACGCCTTCGAGCTTGCGGGCCATCTCCCAGATTTCCGCGGCCTCTTCATCGACCTTGATGAAGTCGCGCAGGATCTCTTCCTGCTCATAGGCTTTTTCCAGGGTCATGCCGACTTCGAACGGAATCATCTTCGACAGACGATCCGCCAGGCCATAGGACTTGCCTTGCACCCGTGCCACGTCGCGGACCACAGCCTTCGCCGCCATGGAACCGAAGGTGATGATCTGGCTTACGGCATTGCGGCCGTACTTCTCGGCTACGTAGTCGATTACCCGGTCACGACCGTCCATGCAGAAGTCGACGTCGAAGTCGGGCATCGATACCCGTTCCGGGTTGAGGAAGCGTTCGAACAGCAGGTCGTATTCCAGCGGATCGAGGTCGGTGATCTTCTGTACGTAGGCCACCAGCGATCCGGCACCCGACCCCCGGCCAGGACCTACCGGTACGCCGTTGTTCTTGGCCCACTGGATAAAGTCCATCACGATCAGGAAGTAACCGGGGAACCCCATCTGGATGATGATATCCAGTTCGAAATTCAGTCGGTCGACATAGACCTGACGCTTGGCTTCGTAGTCTTCGGTGGTGTCTTTGGGCAGCAGAACACTAAGGCGCTCTTCCAGGCCGTCGAAGGACACCTTGCGGAAGTACTCGTCGATGGTCATGCCATCGGGGATCGGGAAGTTGGGCAGGAAGTGCGTCCCCAGTTTCACTTCGATGTTGCAGCGCTTGGCGATCTCGACGGTGTTTTCCAGCGCCTCGGGAATGTCGCTGAACAGCTCGGCCATTTCCTTGGCGCTTTTGAGGTACTGCTGATCGCTGTAGTTCTTCGAACGCCGCGGGTCGTCCAGGGCACGGCCCTCACCGATGCACACACGGGTTTCGTGGGCGGCGAAGTCTTCCTGCTTGATGAAGCGCACATCGTTGGTCGCCACCAGCGGCGCACCGAGCTTCTCGGCCAGGGCCACGGCGCCGTGCAGCTGCTCTTCATCGTTGGGGCGATTGGTGCGCTGGATTTCCAGATAGAAACGATCCGGAAACACTTCCATCCATTCCCGCGCCAGGGTTTCGGCCTCGGCGGGGTTGCCGCTGAGCATGGCCTGGCCGATCTCGCCTTCTTTGGCCGCCGACAGCATGATCAAGCCCGAGTTGGCTTCAGCAACCCATTCGCGCTCGATGATGACCGCGCCATTGCGCTGACCATCGATGAAACCGCGGGAAATCAGCTCGGTAAGGTTGCGATAGCCTTCGGCGTTCATCACCAGCAGGCTGATCCGGCTCAGCGGGTTGTCCGGATCCTTGTTCGACAGCCACAGGTCAGCGCCGCAGATCGGCTTGATCCCGGCACCCATGGCGTTTTTATAGAATTTGACCAGGGAACACATGTTGTTCTGGTCGGTGACCGCTACGGCAGGCATGTTCATGCCAACCAGGGTCTTGACCAGCGGTTTGATCCGCACCAGACCGTCGACCAGGGAGTATTCAGTGTGCAGGCGTAGGTGAACGAATGAAGCCGGCATAGTGATCCTGTCTGTAAACATGAAGACAACAAGGCCCGGATTGTACCGGGCCTTGGTAAAAAAAATCAGCCTTGCGACTAACTCTCTACGACGCTCTCTAGCGCCTCATACGCCAGACGCACCGGGGCAAACGAACGCCGATGAATCGGGGTCGGCCCGAGCCGTGCCAGCGCTTCCAGATGAACGGGGGTCGGGTAGCCTTTGTGCCCACCAATGCCGTAGCCCGGGTAGATCAATTCGAATGCGGCCATTTCACGATCACGGCTGACCTTGGCCAGGATCGATGCGGCGGCGATAGCGGGAACCTTGCTATCGCCCTTGACCACGGCTTCGGAACGCATCGGCAGTTTCGGGCAACGGTTGCCGTCGATCATCGCCAGCTTCGGCTGAACGTGCAGCCCGGCGACCGCGCGCTGCATGGCCAGCATGGTGGCGTGCAGGATATTCAGCTCATCGATTTCTTCGACCTCGGCGCGAGCGATGCACCAGCTCAGGGCTTTTTCGCAGATTTCGTCGTAGAGCTTTTCGCGACGGGCTTCGGTGAGTTTCTTCGAGTCGTTCAGGCCGAGGATCGGGCGATTCGGATCAAGGATCACTGCCGCCGTCACCACCGCGCCACAGAGCGGGCCGCGACCCACTTCATCGACACCGGCAACCAACTCTTCGATTTCAGCGACCAAGGTGAAATCCAGCCCCATCTGCATATTCGGTTTACTCATTTTACTTGGCCGATCAGGTTCAGCACTGCGTCCGCAGCCTGGTTGGAGGCATCCAGACGCAGGGTCCGGTGTATCTCGTCAAAACCGCGGGTCTGCTCTTCGCCACCCTCGATCAGCGGCGACAAGGTCTGGGCCAGCGCTTCGACCGTGGCATCGTCCTGCAACAACTCGGGCACCAGCAGACGCTGGGCCAACAGGTTCGGCAACGAAATATAGGGGCTTTTCACCATGCGCTTGAGAATCCAGAACGTCAGCGGCGCCAGGCGATAGGCGACCACCATCGGCCGCTTGTACAGCAGCGCTTCAAGCGTTGCAGTGCCGGAGGCAATCAACACCGCATCGCACGCTGCCAGGGCCAGATGAGACTGGCCATTGAGCAGGGTCAGCGGCAGATCGCGACCGGCCAACAGTTCTTCCAGCTGTGCACGACGTTGCGCACTGGCGCAAGGCATGACAAACCGCACCCCCGGGCGCAGCGCACGCAAGCGCTGGGCCGTATCGAGAAACAACGCACCGAGCCGGCCAACTTCACCGCCGCGGCTGCCGGGCATCAACGCCACCAGCGGCCCGTCGGGCAAGCCAAGTTCGGCCCGCGCAGCAGCGCGATCGGCCTGGAGTGGAATGGCGTCGGCCAGGGTATGGCCGACGAACCGCACCGGCACGCCTTTCTCTTCGTAGAATCTGGCTTCAAACGGGAACAGCGTGAGCATCAGGTCGCAGCCTTCGCGAATCTTCAGCACGCGTTTCTGCCGCCAGGCCCAGACCGACGGGCTGACGTAATGCACGGTCTTGATCCCGGCCTGGCGCAACTTGAGTTCGATATTGAGGTTGAAGTCGGGCGCGTCGATACCGATGAACACATCGGGTTTCGCGTCGATCAGGTCGGCGACCAGCTTCTTGCGCCTTGCAAGCAGCTCGCGCAACCGGCCCAGCACTTCCACCAGGCCCATGACGGACAGACGTTCCATCGGAAAATACGAGGTCAGGCCTTCTGCCTGCATCAACGGACCGCCAACACCAATGAATTCGACGGCAGTGTGACGAGCCTTGAGCGCACGCATGAGGCCCGCACCCAGAATGTCACCGGAAGCTTCACCCGCTACCAGCGCAATACGCAGATTGGCCATGGTTAGCGAGTGATGCCGCGAGTCGAAGACTGGATGGAGTCGCGGAACACCGCTACTTCCGGGAATTGCGCAGAAGGCTCGGCGAGTTCGGCAAGCGCCTGCTCCACGGTCAGGCCCTGGCGGTAGACAATCTTGTAGGCACGACGCAGCGCGTGGATCGCATCTTCGCTGAAGCCCCGACGGCGCATGCCCTCGAAGTTCATGCTCCGGGCTTCAGCCGGGTTGCCGAACACCGTGACATAGGCAGGAACATCCTTGCCGATCGCCGTACCCATGCCTGAAAAGCTGTGGGCGCCGATGTGGCAATACTGGTGAACCAGGGTAAAACCGGAGAGGATCGCCCAGTCTTCCACATGCACATGGCCCGCCAGTGCGGTGTTGTTGACCAGGATGCAGTGGTTGCCGATAACGCTGTCGTGGCCGATGTGGGCATAGGCCATGATCAGGTTGTGATCGCCCAGGGTCGTTTCCGAGCGGTCCTGGATGGTGCCACGGTGAATCGTCACGCCTTCACGGATGACGTTGTGATCACCGATCACCAGGCGGGTTTCCTCGCCCTTGTACTTAAGGTCAGGTGTATCTTCGCCCACCGAGGAAAACTGGTAGATGCGATTGTGCTTACCGATTCGGGTCGGGCCCTTGAGAATCACGTGCGGCCCGATGACTGTCCCCTCGCCGATTTCCACACCTGCGCCGACGATCGACCACGGGCCGACCTCGACGCCGTCAGCCAGAACGGCTGTCGGATCGATGATTGCACGAGGGTCAATCAAACTCATAGCTTGCGTTCCGCACAGATGATCTCAGCCGAGCAGACAGGCTTGCCATCGACCGAAGCCTGGCATTCGAACTTCCAGATCTGACGCTTGCAGCTGATGAACTTGGCTTCAAGGATCAACTGATCACCCGGCAATACCGGCTGGCGGAAGCGCAGCTTGTCGGAACCGACGAAGTAATAGAGCGTGCCGTCGGCCGGTTTCACGTCAAGCATTTTGAAACCAAGGATTCCGGCAGCCTGAGCCATTGCCTCGATGATCAATACGCCCGGCATGATTGGATGCGCAGGGAAGTGACCATTGAAGAACGGTTCGTTGATGCTGACATTCTTGTAGGCACGAATGCGCTTGCCTTCAACATCCAGCTCCACTACCCGGTCCACCAGCAGGAACGGGTAACGGTGAGGCAGGTATTCGCGAATCTCGTTGATGTCCATCATTTCGGGGGGAAGCCTATGTAAAGATTGGGGGCGCGCGACGGGCGCACGCTCCACTAGCAAATCAGGGACGCAGTCTAGCGACTGCGCGCACTTGATATGGAAATGGTATCAGCCATCTGATGAAGCATTACCGTCAGGGGTCACTTCCCCTGCCTGCTTTTCCAGCTGTCGCAGACGTCGCGCGATGTCATCGAGCTGACGGATACGTGCCGCGCTTTTGCGCCACTCGGCTGCCGGCTGCATGGCCGTACCGGAAGAATAGGCGCCAGGCTCGGTAATCGAGTGGGTCACCATGGTCATCCCGGTAATGAAAACGTTGTCGCAAATGTCGATGTGTCCCACCAGGCCTACGCCACCGGCGAGCATGCAATGCTTGCCGATTCTGGTGCTGCCGGAGATCCCGACGCACGCCGCCATGGCGGTGTGATCGCCCACCTGAACGTTGTGGGCAATCTGAATCTGGTTATCGAGCTTCACGCCGTTACCGATGACGGTATCGGCCAACGCACCGCGATCTATAGCCGTGTTCACGCCGATTTCAACATCATCGCCGATCAGCACACCACCGATCTGGGCGATTTTCTGCCAGATACCTTTTTCATTGGCAAAACCGAAGCCTTCGCCGCCGAGCACCGCACCGGACTGAATGACGACACGCTTGCCGACGCGCACGTCGTGATACAAGGTCACTCGCGGCGCGAGCCAGCCACCCTCGCCCACCACGCTGCGAGCGCCAATGAAGCAATGCGCGCCGACAGTCGTACCGGCTGCCACCTGCGCACCGCTTTCGATCACCACAAAAGCGCCGATACTCGCCGCCGGGTCGACAACCGCATCCGCCGCGATCACCGCCGTCGGATGAATCCCGGCTGCCGCCTTGGGCTTGGGATCGAACAGGTGAGAAACACGCGCGTAGGCTGCATACGGATCCGGCACCACCAGCACATCCCCGCCATGACCTTCGGCGTCAGCGGCCTTGAGCAACAGGGCTGCTGCCTGACTGCCTGCCAGGTACTTGCGATATTGGGGGTTTGCAAGAAAGCTCAACTGAGCTGGGCCAGCCTCCTGCAAGGTGGCTAGCCCAGTAATTGCTTTCTCGGGGTCGCCACGTAGCGTGGCGCCGAGGAACTCGGCCAGCTGGCCGAGCTTAATGGTCACGGTCATGGGTTACTTCAGCTGATTCATGCGCTCGATAACCTGGCGAGTGATGTCGTACTGAGGTTTGACATCAATCACTGCGCCACGCTCGAAGACCAGGTCAAAAGCACCTTTCTTGATGACTTCTTCCACAGCGCTGTCCAGTTTCGGCTTGAGCTGCTTCAGCATTTCACGGTCGGCAACGGCTTTGGCTTCGTTCAGCTCCTTGGACTGGAACTGGAAGTCACGGGCCTTTTGCTTGAATTCAAGCTCCAGACGCTCACGCTCGCCCTGCTGCATTTTGTCGCCACCGGCCATCAGACGATCCTGAATGCCCTTGGCGCTGGTTTCCAGCGACTTGAGCTTGGTCAGTTGAGGACCGAACTTCTTCTCGGCATCCACGGCGTATTTCTTGGCCGCGTCGGACTCCAGCAGAGCCATCTGATAGTTCAGAACAGCAATTTTCATGTCGGCGAACGCCGGACCAGCGACCAGTACGCTGGCCAGGAGAACCAATTGAGTCAACTTACGCACGATGCACTCCTACAAAATTCATTGTCGTTATCTTGGGTCAGACGCTTAGAACGTCTGGCCGAGAGAGAATTGGAACACTTGAGTTTCAGCGTCATCCGGTTTCTTGACTGGCATGGCCAGGGCGAAACTCAGAGGCCCCAGTGCGGTGACCCAGGTCACTCCCACACCGACAGAACTGGCCATGTTGCTCAGACTGACATCGTTACACTGCGTATTGGACTTCGACGCAGGGTTGGTGTTGGTCGTCTGCTCGCATTTGGAGTCGAATACGTTACCCACATCCCAGAATACCGAAGTACGCAGGGATCGTTGATCCTTGACGAACGGCAGCGGGAACAGAATCTCTGCACCACCCTGGATCAGGACGTTACCACCGAACGGCAGTGGATCCTGGTCCGGGTCAGCAAGAGTACCCGGGTTGCCCGTTTCGAGTGCGCCGCGGCTCGGAGTACTACGCGGCCCCAGTGTACTGTCCTTGAAGCCACGAACCGAGTTGAAACCACCAGCATAGTAGTTTTCATAGAATGGCAAGCCTTCGGTCGAACCGTAGCCGTCGCCATAACCCAATTCGGTGTGCAGGCGCATGGTGTAGTTTTCACTCAGCGGCTGGAACAACTGACCACGGTAGTCGAGTTTGAAGAACGACAAGTCACTACCCGGCACAGTGACTTCCGCCGTCAAGCTTTGGGAGTGACCACGAGTCGCCAAAACGCCTTTGTTCAGGGTGGACTCGGACCAACCGGCCGAAGCCTTGAAGTTCAGGTACTTGTCGCCTTCCTGGTTAACGAAGTCGAAGATCTCGTCGACGGTGTAAACGCCAGTCTTGATCGTGTCCTGTTGCGCATTCAGGCCGAAGGTCAGACGCGAAGTCTCGCTGATTGGATAACCGACACTCACACCGGCACCCAGGCTGTCCACGGCGTAGCTGGCGACGTCGGTATCGAGTTCGTCATAGTCAGTGGTGCGGTAGAACGCGTTGTAACCCAGGCTCACGCCGTCGGCGGTCCAGTAGGGGTCGACAAAACCGAAGTTATAGCGGGTCTGGTATTCGCTTTTGGTCAAGCCGACGCTGACCTTGTTACCGGTACCCAGGAAGTTGTTCTGGGTGATCGAACCACCGAGGATCAAACCGGCGCTCTGGGCGAAACCGACGCTGGCGGTAATCGAACCGGAGGCTTGTTCTTCAACGCTGTAGTTGACGTCTACCTGGTCATCGACACCCGGCACGGCCGGAGTCTCAACGTTGACTTCCTTGAAGAAGCCCAGACGTTCCAGACGGGTCTTGGACTGATCGATCAGGTAGGTCGAAGCCCAGCCGCCTTCCATCTGGCGCATTTCACGACGCAGCACTTCGTCTTCGGACTTGGTGTTGCCACGGAAGTTGATGCGGTTCACGTAGGCACGCTTGCCCGGATCGACCGCGAACAGGATGTCTACGGTGTGATCTTCTTCGTGCGGTTGAGGCACGCCGTTGACGTTGGCGAAGGTGTAACCCTCGTTCCCCAGGCGACGGGTGATCAGTTCGGAGGTGGTGGTCATCAGCTTGCGCGAGAACACCTGGCCTTTTTGCACCAGCAGCAGGGACTTGACCTGGTCTTCAGGGACTTTCAGGTCACCGCTGAGCTTGACGTCACGAACGGTGTACTTGTCGCCTTCGTTGACGTTGACGGTGATGTAGACGTGCTTCTTGTCCGGCGTAATGGAGACCTGGGTCGAAGCGATATCCATGTTGATATAGCCACGGTCCAGGTAGTAGGAACGCAGGCGCTCCAGGTCACCGGACAGTTTCTCACGGGCGTACTTGTCGTCGTTCTTGAAGAACGACAACCAGTTGGTGGTCTTGAGTTCGAACAGGTCGATCAGGTCTTCATCAGGGAAAACCGTGTTGCCCACAACGTTGATGTGCTGGATAGCCGCAACGGTGCCTTCGTTGATGTTGACCTTCAGGCCGACGCGGTTACGCGGCTGTGGCACCACTTCGGTGTCGACGGTAGCCGAGTAGCGACCCTGGGCGACGTACTGGCGTTGCAGTTCGTTACGCACACCTTCAAGGGTGGCACGCTGGAAGATCTCGCCTTCGGCCAGACCGGATTGTTTGAGGCCTTTCATCAAGTCTTCGGTAGAGATCGCCTTGTTACCTTCGATCTCGATACTGGCGACCGACGGACGCTCGACTACCGTGATGACCAGGACGTTGCCATCGCGGCCCAGCTGGATATCTTGAAAGAAACCGGTTTTGAACAACGCACGAGTGGATTCCACCAGGCGACGATCATCCGCCTGTTCACCGACGTTCAACGGCAAAGCACCAAAGACGCTACCCGCGGAGACCCGCTGGAGGCCATTGACGCGAATATCAGAGATAGTGAAGGACTCGGCGTGAACTTCGGCGATCATCAATACGGTGAGAACCGCAGTTAGCAGCAGACGTTTCATGAAGTCCTTTCTTATTCCAACTGGCAATAAACAAACTGCCGCAAAATGCGGCAGATTCGCAATTCAGCGAAGCGTTACAGTCGACCCAGATCATTGACAAGAGCAAGCAACATCACCCCAATCACCAAACTGATGCCGATCTGTATCCCCCAACCTTGCACCCGATCTGACAAGGGACGACCACGCACCCACTCGATCAGATAAAACAACAAATGCCCCCCATCCAGTACCGGAATGGGCAACAAATTCAGAACACCCAAGCTAATACTCAGATAAGCAAGGAAATTCAGGAAATCAGCAACACCCGACTGGGCCGAAGCGCCCGCCACTTTAGCAATGGTTATCGGTCCACTCAAGTTTTTTACCGAGAGCTCACCGAACAACATTTTCTTCAGTGAATCGAGGGTCAGCACGCTCATGGTCCAGGT
This sequence comes from Pseudomonas monachiensis, assembly GCF_047345015.1. Classification (NCBI taxonomy): domain Bacteria; kingdom Pseudomonadati; phylum Pseudomonadota; class Gammaproteobacteria; order Pseudomonadales; family Pseudomonadaceae; genus Pseudomonas; species Pseudomonas monachiensis. Next base: position 1,201,910 of record NZ_CP178857.1, on the reverse strand, counting down.
GCGTCGTGCCCCTTCGCCAATTGCTGCCAATGGCCCGTAGCTGACCTCGCGGATCATCTCCGGCGGCCAGTCGATCGCTTTCACCCCTGCCCCCAAATAACCGCTGGGCGATTTGCTCTCGCCGCGAGCGGCAAGCGTCACAGGGACGTCGATTTGAGCACCGTCGCGCTCAACCCGCAGCATGATTTTGGTATCGGGATGCTTACGGACGGTATCGACAACCTGCTGCCAGTCATCCAGCGCACGGCCATCAAGCGCCAGCAACCGGTCACCAGTCTTCAGGCCGGCAGCCTGAGCCGGCCCCTTTGGATCGAGTTCGGCCAGGACAGGCGGCAATGCCGGACGCCACGGACGAATCCCCAATGAATGGATAGGATCGGGCTCATCAGCCCCTTTGAGCCATTTGTCCAGCGCAAGTTCACGAGGAGAATCGGTCGTGGAGCCTTGTTCGCGCACCAATACCTGCAATGAACCGCTCTCGCCCAGGCGACGCACCAGTTGCAGATTCACCGCCGCCCAGCCGGAAGTCGCCTCGCCATCAATGGCCACGATTTCCTGGCCGGGGCTCAAACCCGCCTTGGCTGCAATACTGCCGGACTCGACAGCGCCGATGACCGGACGCACCTGCTCGCTGCCGAGCATCGCCAACGCCCAGAAGAACACCAATGCCAACAGGAAGTTGGCTATCGGCCCCGCCGCTACGATGGCTATGCGCTGACGAACGGATTTGCGATTGAAGGACTGGTCGATCTGGTCGAGCGGCACTTCACCTTCGCGCTCGTCGAGCATCTTGACGTAGCCACCCAACGGGATGGCGGCGACGACAAATTCGGTGCCCTGCTTGTCATGCCAGCGCAGCAAAGGCATGCCGAAGCCTACGGAGAAGCGCAGCACCTTGACCCCACAGCGACGCGCAACCCAAAAATGGCCGAACTCGTGGAAGGTAACCAGCACACCCAGAGCGACCAGGGTGCCGACAATCATATAGAGCGCGCTCATCTACTTTCTCCGCATTCCTATCCGCTGCTGCGTGGGCCAACTATCCACAGCATTTACCGCCCGTGACGGCTCAACCATTGTCCGGCCAGCAATCGCGCCTTCGCGTCTGCCGTGAACACTGCATCGAGATCATCCACAGCCACTACGGGCTCCAGATTCAGTACTTCCTCGATGATACTCGCGATTTCCGGGTAACGAACCCGTTCGTCGAGAAATGCCGCCACCGCCACCTCGTTCGCCGCATTGAGCATGGCCGGCGCGCTGTTACCCGCTTCGGCCGCCTGACGGGCCAGACGCAGGCAAGGAAAACGCTCTTCATCGGGCGCCTGGAAGTCCAGTCGCGCAATGGCAAACAGATCCAGCGGCGCCACACCCGAATCGATCCGCTCCGGCCAGGCCAGGGCATTGGCGATGGGCGTGCGCATGTCCGGATTACCCAGCTGTGCCAGAACGGAACCGTCGACGTAGTCGACCAGCGAATGGATCACACTTTGCGGGTGAATCACCACCTCGACCTGGGATGGCCTGGCATCGAACAGCCAGCAGGCTTCGATCAACTCAAGCCCCTTGTTCATCATGCTGGCCGAGTCCACGGAGATTTTTCGCCCCATGGACCAGTTCGGATGAGCACACGCCTGATCGGGAGAAACATGCGCCAGCTCAGCCATTGGCGTCTGCCGGAACGGACCGCCTGAAGCCGTCAGCAAAATCCGGCGCACACCGACCGACTCAAGGCCACGGGCATAATCCAGCGGCATGCACTGGAAAATCGCGTTGTGCTCGCTATCGATCGGCAGCAACACCGAACCACTCTTGCGCACGGCCTGCATGAACAGCGCGCCGGACATGACCAGCGCTTCTTTATTAGCCAGGAGGATCTTCTTGCCAGCCTCGACCGCCGCCAGTGTCGGACGCAATCCCGCCGCACCGACGATGGCCGCCATGACCGTATCGACTTCCGGATCGGAAGCGACCTGGCACAAACCCTCCTCGCCCACCAGGACACGGGTCGAAAGACCCGCCGCGCGCAAATCATCCTGCAGGGTACGGGCAGCTGCGACTTCAGGTACCACGGCAAATCGCGGGACATGGCGCACGCAAAGCGCCAGCAATTCACTCAAGCGGGTGAAGCCAGTCAAGGCAAAGACCTGATATCGATCCGGGTGACGAGCGATGACGTCGAGCGTACTCAGGCCAATCGAGCCGGTCGCGCCCAGAACGGTAATCTGTTGCGGGCGGCTCATGGGGCCGCCATCCACAGCAGCACCGCAAACAGCGGAATCGCTGCCGTCAGGCTATCGATACGATCCAGCACGCCGCCGTGACCCGGAAGCAGATTGCTGCTGTCCTTGATCCCGGATTGACGCTTGAACATGCTTTCAGTGAGATCACCCACCACCGAAATGAACACGATCAGCGCGGCACCGACCAACCCCTTGAACAGTTCGGCCACCGTCCAGTCGCGCACCAGAGCAACGATTGTGGTAATCACCAGGCTCAACGCCAGACCACCGTACACGCCTTCCCAGCTTTTGCCCGGACTGACCTGCGGTGCGAGCTTGCGCTTGCCGAAAGCACGACCGGAGAAGTAGGCGCCAATATCGGCCCCCCAAACCAACACCATCACTGCCATGATCAGCCAATTACCCAGCGGGTATTGCTTGATCTGCACCAAGCCTTGCCAGGCCGGCAGGAGAATCAGCAGGCCGATCACCAACTTGGTCGCCGCATTGGACCAATGCTCGCTCGAACGCGGATAGGTCAGCACCAGATACGTCGCCACTGCCCACCACAGCACCGAAGCGCCCAATACCCAAGGCGCGAGGCCGGGCAGGATGTACATGAGGAACAGCGCCAAAGCGACCACAGCGGCATAGCCGACGCGGAACGCTTGAGCGGCGAAACCCGCCAGACGCGCCCATTCCCAGGCACCGAGGGTCACGACCAGCCCGATGAACAGTGCAAAACCGGAACCTTCAAGCAGGAAAAACCCGCACAGGGCAATCGGTAGCAGGATCAGCGCGGTGATGATTCGTTGTTTAAGCATTAAACCCGGGCTCCAGCCTCGACCTGCTCGCTCGTTTTACCGAAGCGGCGCTGGCGGGAAGCGTAATCGGCCAGCGCATTGCGCATGGCATCGTGTTTGAAGTCCGGCCAGAACAGGTCGGAGAAATACAGCTCGGCATAGGCCAACTGCCAGAGCAGGAAGTTGCTGATGCGGTGCTCGCCACCGGTACGGATACACAGGTCCGGCAGCGGCAGGTCGCCCGTGGCCAGACAGGTCTGCAGCAGATCGGGCGTGATGTCTTCCGGACGCAGGTGTCCGGCCTGGACCTCTCGCGCCAGTCGTTGCGCTGCTTGCGCGATATCCCACTGACCGCCGTAATTGGCGGCTATCTGCAGGACAAATCGATTGGCGCCGGCCGTCATGGCCTCGGCTTCACGCATGGCAGCCTGCAGCTCTGGATGAAAACGCGAGCGATCGCCAATGATGCGCAGGCTGATGTTGTTGTCGTTGAGGCGCTTGGCCTCTCGACGCAGCGCCTTGAAGAACAGATCCATCAAAGCGCTGACCTCATCGGCCGGACGCTGCCAGTTCTCGCTGGAAAAGGCGAACAGGGTCAGCACTTCGACCTTGGCCTCGGCACAAACTTCAATGACGGCACGCACCGCATCCACGCCCGCTTTATGCCCGGCGACACCCGGCATAAAGCGTTTTTTCGCCCAGCGATTGTTACCATCCATGATGATCGCGACATGGCGCGGCACCGCGGACGGTGCAGACTGCTTGGTCTTTTCCATGAAAACGCGACCCTTATACGGCCATCAGGTCTTTTTCTTTCTGCGCCAGGTCCGCGTCGATTTTAGCCACGAACTTCTTGGTCAGATCGTCGATCTCGCCAGTCGCACGACGCTCCTCGTCTTCGCTGATCTCTTTTTCCTTGACCAGATCCTTGAGCTGGCTGTTGGCATCGCGACGGATGTTGCGCACGGCAACACGGGCATCTTCAGCGACGTCACGAGCCTGCTTGGTGAAGCCCTTGCGGGTTTCTTCGGTCAGGGCAGGCATGGAGATCAGCAGCAGTTCGCCGAGGTTGGTCGGGTTCAGGTTCAGACCCGCGCTACCGATCGCCTTGTCGACGGCACCCAGCATGTTGCGCTCGAAAGCAACGACTTGCAGGGTACGGGCGTCCTTGACGGTGATGTTGGCCACTTGCTTGATCGGGGTGTCGGAGCCGTAGTACGGCACCATCACGCCTTCCAGGATGCTCGGGTGCGCCTGGCCGGTACGAATGCGGCCGAAGTTGTGCGCCAGCGATTCCACGGATTTCTGCATGCGCTCTTGAGCGTCTTTCTTGATTTCGTTGATCATTGTGCGCCTTCCTCGATCAGGGTCCCTTCCGCGCCGCCGTGTACGATATTCAGCAGGGCGCCGGGCTTGTTCATGTTAAATACGCGTAGTGGCATCTTGTGGTCGCGGCACAAGCAAATGGCCGTCAGATCCATCACACCCAGCTTGCGATCCAGCACTTCATCATAAGTCAGATGATCGAACTTCTCGGCATGCGGGTCTTTGAACGGGTCAGCGGTGTAGACGCCATCGACCTTGGTCGCCTTGAGCACGACGTCGGCATCGATTTCGATTGCACGCAGGCAGGCTGCTGAATCCGTCGTAAAGAACGGGTTGCCGGTACCGGCCGCGAAAATCACCACGTCCTTGGAGTTCAGGTGGCGCATGGCCTTGCGACGATCGTAGTGATCGGTCACGCCAACCATGGAAATAGCGGACATCACGATGGCCGAGATGTTGGCGCGCTCGAGAGCGTCGCGCATGGCCAGGGCGTTCATCACAGTGGCCAGCATGCCCATGTGGTCGCCGGTGACACGGTCCATGCCAGCCTTGCTCAGCGCTTCACCGCGGAACAGGTTGCCACCACCGATAACCAGACCGACCTGAACACCGATGCCGACCAACTGGCCAACTTCCAATGCCATGCGATCCAGAACTTTCGGATCGATCCCGAACTCTTCCGAGCCCATCAGGGCCTCGCCGCTAAGCTTGAGTAGAATGCGTTTATAGCGAGCCTGATAACCACTGCCCTGCTGAGCCATTGCGAATCTCTCCTGCGGCGTATTTTAAAAATTCTTTGCGAGCTGTTTACAGCTGGCTGTTCAATCTAGCTTGGCGCTGCTTCAGCGCCATCGGAACATGGCTTTGTAAGCCAGTTCCAAAGGGAAACCAAATAAAAATTGATACCCCATCTGAAAAGAGGCTGCGCGCGTGAGCGGGCAGCCTCTTCTGGGCGACAGTTAAAAAACCGTCTTATTGCTTGGCGGCAGCCAGCTGGGCAGCAACTTCTTCTGCGAAGTTGTCCACTGGCTTCTCGATGCCTTCGCCTACTTTGAAGTAAGTGAAGGAAACGATTTCAGCGCCGGCTTTCTTGGCCAGGGCACCTACGGTGACTTCCGGGTTCATGACGAAAGCTTGCTCGACCAGGCTGGCTTCAGCCAGGAACTTGGTGATGCGGCCAGCGATCATCTTCTCGACGATTTCTGCCGGCTTGCCTTTCATCTTGTCTTCGTTCAGGGTCAGGAAAACGCCCTTCTCGCGCTCGATGGCCTCTGGCGAAACCTGCGATGGCAGCAGGAACTCAGGATTGCTTGCCGCCACGTGCATGGCGATCTCTTTGGCCAGCTGAACATCGCCGCCCTTGAGAACAACAGCAACACCGATCTTGTTACCGTGCAGGTAGGTGCCGACAACGTCGCCCTCTACGCGCACCAGGCGACGAATGTTGACGTTCTCGCCTACTTTGGCAACCAGTGCTTCACGAGCCGATTCCTGAGCGGCGATCAGCGGAGCTGCGTCGGTCAGTTTTTCGTCGAAAGCTTTTTCTACACAGGCAGCAACGAAGTTCTTGAAGTCGTCTTGCAGGGCCAGGAAGTCGGTCTGCGAGTTGACTTCCAGCAGCACGGCTGCCTTGTCGTCAGCCTTGATGGCGATAGCGCCTTCAGCGGCAACGTTGCCGGCTTTCTTGGCAGCCTTGATGGCGCCCGAAGCACGCATGTCATCAATGGCTTTCTCGATGTCGCCGCCAGCCTTGGTCAAGGCCTTTTTGCAGTCCATCATGCCTTCGCCAGTACGCTCGCGCAGTTCTTTGACCAACGCTGCAGTAATCTCTGCCATTTCAAAATCCTCTTGGATAGGTTTTCAACCATTCCACCCGATCGAACGGGCGATCAATTCTTCCCCAACCACCCTTGTTAGCTGCCGCACGTTACAGATAGAGCAGTGGGCGCCGACAAATGGTTTTCGAGGTGGCAAAAAGGGGGCCAAGCCCCCTTTTTGCTTACTGAGTCAACGCCAGGGCGTCAATTACTCAGCTGCAGCCTGAGTTTCTTCAGCTGCGAACTCAACGGTGCCGCCGGCAACATTGTTGCGACCGCGGATGACAGCGTCAGCCATCGCACCCATGTACAGCTGGATAGCGCGGATTGCGTCATCGTTGCCTGGGATGATGTAGTCAACGCCTTCCGGGCTGCTGTTGGTATCGACTACGCCGATAACCGGGATGCCCAGCTTGTTGGCTTCGGTGATCGCGATGCGCTCGTGATCAACGTCGATAACGAACAGAGCGTCTGGCAGACCGCCCATGTCCTTGATACCACCCAGGGAACGATCCAGCTTTTCCAGGTCACGAGTGCGCATCAGCGCTTCTTTCTTGGTCAGCTTGGCGAAAGTACCGTCTTCGGCTTGAACTTCAAGGTCACGCAGACGCTTGATGGAAGCACGGATGGTCTTGAAGTTGGTCAGCATGCCGCCCAACCAGCGGTGATCGACGTACGGCGAACCGCAACGTGCTGCTTCTTCAGCAACGATCTTGCCAGCGGAACGCTTGGTGCCGACGAACAGAATCTTGTTTTTGCCCTGGGCCAGACGCTCTACGAAAGTCAGAGCTTCGTTGAACATTGGCAGGGTTTTTTCAAGGTTGATGATGTGGATCTTGTTACGCGCGCCGAAAATGTACTTGCCCATTTTCGGGTTCCAGTAACGGGTCTGGTGACCGAAGTGCACACCGGCCTTCAGCATATCGCGCATGTTGACTTGGGACATGATAGTTCCTTAATAAGTCGGGTTTGGCCTCCACGTATCCCAATGACCAACCAGCAGCATCAGCTGAAGGCACCCAGGTCATCGTGTCGACACGTGTGTGGATTTAGGCTTTACGGGACATCCCCGGAAAGCGGCGCATTTTATACCATAAGGCAGGGCAAAACGGAACCCGGATTCTGAAATCCTGGCGAGCGTTTTGCTCAATCCCTTGGAATCCGCCAAGAATGCACCATTCTATAGAGAGAAGCGATGCACACAGGCGCAGATTTGCGCTGCTCGTCTGGTAGAATCGCATTTTTCAGGGCCGCGAAGTTCGATCGCGCAATGCCCTTTCCGTTTAGAAAGCGCCGCCTGGCGCAGAGAGAGCCTGTATGACCGTCACCCTCAAAACCCCCGAGGATATCGCCAAAATGCGTATCGCCGGCAAACTGGCCGCCGATGTGCTGGAAATGATTGCCGAATACGTCAAGCCGGGCGTTACCACCGACCAACTGAACCAGATCTGCCACGACTACATCGTCAATGAGCAGAAAGCCATCCCTGCCCCGCTCAACTACAAGGGCTATCCAAAGTCGATCTGCACGTCGATCAACCATGTGGTCTGCCATGGCATCCCGAACGACAAGCCGCTCAAGGATGGCGACACCCTGAACATCGACGTCACCGTCATCAAGGACGGTTACCACGGCGATACCAGCCGCATGTTCCACGTCGGCACCGTGCCGGTCTGGGCCGAGCGCCTGTCCCAGGTGACCCAGGAATGCATGTACAAGGCGATCGAGATCGTCAAGCCCGGCTGCCGCCTGGGCGACATCGGCGAAATCATCCAGAAGCACGCGGAAAAGAACGGCTTCTCGGTGGTTCGTGAATTCTGCGGCCATGGTATCGGCAAGGTGTTCCACGAAGAGCCGCAGATCCTGCACTACGGCCGAGCCGGCACCGGAATGGAACTCAAGGCTGGCATGACCTTCACCATCGAGCCGATGATCAACCAGGGCCGTGCCGACACCAAGGTACTGGGCGATGGCTGGACCGCGATCACCAAGGACCGCAAGCTCTCGGCACAGTGGGAACACACCCTGCTGGTGACCGAAACCGGTTACGAGATCTTCACCTTGCGCAGCGATGACACCATCCCTCGCGTTTCGGCCTGATCCCGTTACCGTACATCGCCTATAGAAAGGAAAGCCAATCGATGCCGCAGGTGGATCCCGAACTCTTCGACCGCGGCCAGTTCCAGGCTGAACTGGCCCTGAAGGCAAGCCCGATCTCGGCCTTCAAGAAGGCGATCCGCCAGGCCCGCGAAGTGCTCGACACGCGCTTTCGCAACGGCCGGGACATTCGCCGGCTGATCGAGGATCGCGCCTGGTTCGTCGACAACATCCTGCAAAAGGCCTGGGAGCAGTTCAGCTGGAGCGAGGACGCCGACATCGCACTGGTCGCGGTCGGCGGCTACGGCCGTGGCGAATTGCACCCCTATTCCGACATCGACTTGCTGATCCTGCTGGACAGCGCCGACCACGAGGTTTTCCGCGATTCCATCGAGCGTTTTCTGACGCTGTTGTGGGACATCGGCCTGGAAGTCGGTCAGAGCGTTCGTTCGGTCGACGAGTGCGCCGTCGAGGCCCGCGCCGACCTGACGGTCGTCACCAACCTGATGGAAAGCCGCACCATCGCCGGCCCCGAGCATTTGCGCCAGCGCATGCTGGACGTCACCGGTACCGGGCACATGTGGCCGAGCAAGGACTTCTTCCTGGCCAAGCGTGCCGAACAAAAGGCTCGCCACCACAAGTACAACGACACCGAATACAACCTGGAACCCAACGTCAAAGGCTCACCCGGCGGCCTGCGGGATATCCAGACGATTCTGTGGGTAGCCCGTCGCGAGTACGGCACCCTGAACCTGCGGGCACTGGCTGGGGAAGGGTTCCTGGTGGAGAGTGAAAACGCCCTGCTCGCCTCCTCCCAGGAGTTCCTGTGGAAGGTTCGCTATGCCCTGCACATGTTGGCTGGCCGCTCCGAAGACCGCCTGCTGTTCGATCACCAGCGCACTATTGCCGGGCTGCTGGGCTTCAAAGGCGACGACGCCAAGCAAGCCATCGAAAACTTCATGCAGCAGTATTACCGGGTGGTCATGAGCATCGCCCAGCTCAGCGACCTGATCATCCAGCACTTCGAGGAAGTCATCCTCGCACCGGAAGACGAATCGCCACCGCAGCCGATCAACTCGCGTTTCCAGTTGCATGACGGCTACATCGAGGCACGCAACGACAACGTTTTCCGCCGCACGCCGTTCGCCATGCTCGAAATCTTCGTGCTGATGGCCCAGCAGCCGGAAATCAAGGGCGTGCGCGCCGACACCATTCGCCTGCTGCGGGAACACCGCCACCTGATCGACGACGACTTCCGCAACGATATTCGCAACACCAGCCTGTTTATCGAATTGTTCAAATGCAAGATCGGCATCCACCGCAACCTGCGGCGCATGAATCGTTACGGCATCCTGGGGCGTTACCTGCCCGAATTCGGTTTCATCGTCGGGCAGATGCAACACGACCTGTTCCACATCTATACGGTCGATGCCCACACCCTGAACCTGATCAAGCACCTGCGTAAGTTGCAGTACACCCAGGTGTCGGAAAAATTCCCGCTGGCCAGCAAGCTCATGGGAAAACTGCCCAAACCCGAGCTGATCTACATGGCAGGCCTGTACCACGACATCGGCAAAGGCCGACATGGCGACCACTCGGACATCGGAGCGGTCGATGCCGAGGCGTTTTGCCAGCGCCATCAGCTGCCAGTGTGGGACAGCCGCCTGATCGTGTGGCTGGTGCAAAACCACCTGGTGATGTCGACCACCGCCCAGCGCAAGGACTTGTCCGACCCGCAGGTGATCCACGATTTCGCCCAGATCGTCGGCGACGAAACCCGCCTCGACTACCTGTATGTGCTCACCGTCTCCGACATCAACGCCACCAACCCGACCCTGTGGAACTCCTGGCGCGCCAGCCTGCTGCGCCAGCTCTACACCGAGACCAAGCGCGCCCTGCGTCGCGGCCTGGAGAACCCGGTGGATCGCGAAGAGCAGATCCGCCAGACCCAGAGCGCCGCCCTGGATATCCTGGTGCGCGGCGGCACCGACCCGGACGACGTCGAGCAGTTGTGGGCGCAGCTGGGTGACGACTATTTCCTGCGCCACACCGCCGGCGACGTCGCCTGGCACAGTGACGCGATCCTCCAGCAACCGGCCGACGGCGGACCACTGGTGCTGATCAAGGAAACCACCCAGCGCGAGTTCGAAGGTGGCACGCAGATCTTCATCTACGCCCCTGACCAGCACGACTTCTTTGCCGTGACCGTGGCCGCGATGGACCAGCTCAACCTGAACATCCACGACGCCCGGGTCATCACCTCCAGCAGCCAGTTCACCCTCGACACCTATATCGTGCTCGACACCGACGGCGACTCGATTGGCGATAACCCGGCGCGGGTAAAACAGATCCGCGAGGGCCTGACCGAAGCCCTGCGCAACCCGGACAACTACCCGACCATCATCCAGCGCCGGGTACCGCGTCAGCTCAAGCATTTCGCCTTTGCGCCACAGGTGACGATCCACAACGACGCCCAGCGCCCGGTGACGGTGCTGGAACTCACGGCGCCCGACCGCCCGGGCCTGCTGGCGCGCATTGGCACGATCTTCCTGGAGTTCGACCTGTCGTTGCAGAACGCCAAGATCGCCACCCTCGGCGAGCGCGTGGAAGACGTGTTCTTCATCACCGACGCCAACAATCAGCCGCTGTCCGACCCGCTGCTGTGCAGCCGCCTGCAGGATGCGATCGTCGAACAGCTGAGCGTCAACCAGGAACCTGATATCAAACTGTCGCGCATCAGCATCTGAATCAACATATTTCCCCTGTGGGAGCCCCCTAGCCACAAGCTCGCTCCCACATTGAAAGAGGCCCCCGATGAACAACGCTCTGTCCCAGCTCCAGCCCTACCCGTTCGAGAAACTCCGCGCCCTGCTCGGCAGCGTGACGCCAAACCCGGACAAGCGTCCGATCGCGCTGTCCATCGGCGAGCCGAAACACCGTTCGCCAAGCTTTGTCGCCGAGGCTTTGGCCAGCAATCTGGAAAAAATGGCCGTGTACCCGACCACACTCGGTATCCCGGAGCTGCGTGAAGCCATCGCGGCATGGTGCGAGCGGCGCTTCGATGTCCCCAAGGGCTGGATCGACCCGGCGCGCAACGTGCTGCCGGTCAACGGTACCCGCGAGGCCTTGTTTGCCTTCACCCAGACCGTAGTCAACCGTGGCGATGACGCGCTGGTAGTCAGCCCGAACCCCTTCTACCAGATCTACGAAGGCGCGGCGTTCCTCGCAGGGGCCAAGCCGCATTACCTGCCGTGCCTGGACGAAAACGGCTTCAACCCGGATTTCGACGCCGTGTCGCCGGACATCTGGAAGCGCTGCCAGATCCTGTTCCTGTGCTCGCCAGGCAACCCGACCGGCGCCTTGATCCCGGTCGACACCCTGAAAAAACTGATCGCCCTGGCCGATGAACACGATTTCGTAATCGCCGCGGACGAGTGCTACAGCGAACTGTATTTCGACGAACAGACTCCACCACCAGGCCTGCTCAGCGCTTGCGCGGAATTAGGCCGCAAGGACTTCAAACGCTGCGTGGTGTTCCACAGCCTGTCCAAGCGTTCAAACCTGCCAGGCCTGCGTTCGGGCTTTGTGGCCGGTGATGCCGACGTCCTCAAGGGATTCCTGCTCTACCGCACCTACCACGGCTGCGCGATGCCGGTTCAAACCCAACTGGCCAGCGTTGCCGCCTGGAATGACGAAGTGCACGTGCGCGCCAACCGGGCGCTGTATCGCGAGAAGTTCGATGCGGTGCTGGAAATCCTCAGCCCGGTCATTGACGTACAGCGGCCGGATGGCAGCTTCTATCTGTGGCCGAATGTAGCCGGTGACGACGCTGCGTTCTGCCGCGACCTGTTCGAGGAGGAGCACGTGACCGTGGTACCGGGTTCTTATCTGTCGCGGGATGTCGATGGCGTCAATCCGGGAGCCGGACGCGTGCGCATGGCGTTGGTTGCGCCGTTGGCGGAGTGTGTCGAGGCTGCCGAGCGCATTCGTGATTTTGTCACTCGTAATCGATAATTCAAAAACCACCCGCACTGTGCAATGCAGTGCGGGCGACCTTCAACTAGCGCAACACTCTCTAATAGTCAGAAACTTTACCTTCGAATAACTAAAAAACTAATCTCCACGCCTAACCCAAGCGTTTTTTTTCAACCTTAGGAAGTTATCGACAAGGAGATAGTCAATGCTGAATGAACAGCCCTGCAAAATTATCGGCCCATTAAATGAGCAAGATTCATACGAGACGGCCATCAATGAAAACCCCAGCAATGCCCCCACCGCATCACCAGGTGGTCGAAACAAACGCGGCGTCGCCATTCATTCCAAGTTCTGGGCTAGCCACAGAACGCTGAAAATTGCTTTCCTCAACCCGCCATCCAGCACACACCGTGAGGCAGCGATAAAGGCCATCAAAGTATGGCAACCCTCCATCAATCTCAAACTGGATTTTGTCAACGGCACAGAGGGCGATATCCGTATCACCATGGAGCCCCCCCTTAACTACTCCGCCATTGGCACTGATGCCATGTTGCGCGGTCCTGATGAAAACACAATGAACATCGGCACGGATCCAGAGCACCCCGGATTCGAAGCCACTGTTCTACATGAATTTGGCCATGCGCTGGGGATGCAACATGAACATCAACATCCAAAAGCCGATATTCCATGGAACAAACCCGCCGTCTATGATTTTTACTTATCCGCCTATCAGTGGAGCAAAGAAGAGGTCGATCACAACTTATTCAAATTACTTGAAGACAAACTCACCCGCACGACGGTCTACGATCCAACTTCAATCATGCACTACCCCATATCCAACGAACTTACGACGGGCGATTGGTCGGTACAAAAAAATACGATACTTAGTCAAAATGATCGTCGCCTGATGCGCAAGATTTACCCAAAACAATAATGCAGCCGGATTCAAGACATTACTTACCAACTCACTTTACCGCTCCAAGCCTGGCCTCACTTCGGTCCAATTCCCCCCAACACCTCGCGCAACACGTCATCACCCATCTGGTGATGACGGCTGAGGCTGTACAACTCCAATTGATGGCGATACTCGGACATCATTCGCGCCTTGAGCTCTGCGGCCGTCGAAGAACAACAGCGGCGGCAGAAACAGAAACAGAAACAGAAACAGAAACAGAAACAGTTCAGGGTCGATTGCCACATGCAAACCCAGCGTCGCCAGGCGAGTAAGGCCCCAGCGGCGGTTTGCATAAACAGTGGTTCCCGGAAAATCGACAGCATTGAAGTGCCATATTGGCCGCTTAGACTACGGGTGTCCCTTGCACCTACGTCGCACAGGTACAGAGTGCCCTGAAACACCGCAACCCCTGTGGGAGCGAGCCTGCTCGCGATGGCTGCGCATCAGCCAACCATGATGCTGGATGTCATGGCCCAATCGCGAGCAGGCTCGCTCCCACAGGTTTTGCGTTTTAACTGAAAGGCCATGGCATAATCCCGGACCAATTATTTCCAGCACCTGCAAAGGGGGCAAATCCTTGACCGTTTCAAGCAAAACGTTGCACCTTTTCGGCATCAAAGCCTGCGACACCATGAAAAAGGCGCGCACCTGGCTCGATGAACACGCTGTCAGCTATGACTTTCATGATTACAAGGCGGTCGGTATCGACCGTGAACACCTGACCCAATGGTGCAGCGAGCACGGTTGGGAAGTGGTGTTGAACCGTGCAGGCACGACCTTTCGCAAGCTCGACGACGAACGCAAAGCCGATCTCGACCAGACGAAAGCCATCGAACTGATGCTCGCACAACCCTCGATGATCAAGCGCCCGGTGCTCGATCTCGGTGACCGAACCCTGATTGGCTTCAAGCCAGATATCTACGCGGCCGCGCTCAAGTAAGCAGCCCGTTCAATTTTGTTAGAGGTATACACATGTCCACTACCCTGTTCAGCCTGGCCTTCGGCGTCGGCACTCAAAACCGTCAAGGCGCATGGCTGGAAGTGTTCTACGCCGCCCCGGTACTCAAGCCATCGGCTGAAGTCCTCGCCGCTATCGCACCGATCCTGGGCTACACCGAAGGCAATCAGGCCATCGCGTTCAGTACCGCACAGGCCTCGCAACTGGCTGAAGCCCTGAAAAGCGTCGACGCTGCCCAGGCGGCCCTGCTGACCCGCCTGGCCGAGAGCCACAAGCCGCTGGTTGCCACCCTGCTGGCTGAAGACGCCCAGCTGTCGTCCACCCCCGAGGCCTACCTCAAGCTGCACCTGCTGAGCCATCGCCTGGTCAAGCCGCACGGCCTGAACCTGACCGGGATTTTCCCGTTGCTGCCAAACGTGGCCTGGACCAGCCAGGGCGCGGTCGACCTGAGCGAGCTGGCCGAACTGCAACTCGAAGCCCGCCTGCGCGGCGAACTGCTGGAAGTGTTCTCGGTGGACAAGTTCCCGAAAATGACCGACTACGTGGTTCCGGCCGGCGTGCGTATCGCTGACGCGGCGCGTCTGCGCCTGGGCGCTTATGTGGGCGAAGGCACCACCGTGATGCACGAAGGCTTCATCAACTTCAACGCCGGCACCGAAGGCCCGGGCATGATCGAAGGCCGCGTATCCGCTGGCGTATTCGTCGGCAAGGGTTCGGACCTGGGCGGCGGTTGCTCGACCATGGGCACCCTGTCGGGCGGCGGCAACATCGTGATCAAGGTCGGTGAAGGCTGCCTGATCGGCGCCAACGCCGGTATCGGTATCCCGTTGGGCGACCGCAACACCGTCGAGTCGGGCCTGTATGTGACCGCCGGCACCAAGGTGGCGCTGCTGGACGAGAACAATCAACTGGTCAAAGTGGTCAAGGCCCGTGAACTGGCTGGCCAGCCGGACCTGCTGTTCCGTCGCAATTCGGAGACCGGTGCCGTGGAATGCAAAACCCACAAATCGGCCATCGAACTGAACGAAGCGCTGCACGCTCACAACTAAGTGCCGCAGGCACCTGTGGGAACGACGGTGCGTCGCTCCCACAAGGTCCGGTGTACATCCGCCCAAGTTCACAGGGCTGAACACATGATGATTCTCTCTCCCTGGCGTGCCGATTTTCCGGCTATCGCCGCCCTGCAACGGCAAGACCAGACCTATCTGGACAACGCCGCCACCACGCAAAAACCTCAAGCCCTGCTCGATGCCCTGGCGCACTACTACGCCAATGGCGCGGCCAACGTGCATCGGGCGCAGCATTTGCCCGGCGCCCACGCCACCCAGGCGTTCGAGGACAGCCGCCGCAAGGTTGCGCAATGGCTCAATACTGGCGATTGCGGGCAGATCATTTTTACCCACGGTGCGACATCCGCGCTGAATCTACTGGCCTATGGCCTGGAACATCTTTTCAATCCGGGCGACGAGATTGTCATCAGCGCCCTGGAGCATCACGCCAACCTGCTGCCGTGGCAGCAACTGGCGCACCGTCGCGAGCTGAAACTGGTGATCCTGCCGCTGGATGCCGAGGGCGTGATCGACCTTGAAGCCGCGGCCGGTCTGATCGGCCCACGCACGCGTCTGCTGGCGGTCAGTCAACTTTCCAACGTGATTGGCGCGTGGCAGCCGCTGCCTGAATTACTGGCACTGGCCAAGGCGCACAACGCCCTGACCGTGATCGACGGCGCCCAGGGCGTGGTTCATGGTCGCCACGACGTGCAAGCGCTGGGCTGCGACTTTTATGTGTTCTCCAGCCACAAGCTCTACGGCCCCGATGGGTTGGGGGTGCTGTTCGGTCGCAATACGGCGCTGCAACAACTGCGTCCCTGGCAGTTCGGCGGTGAAATGGTGCTCGATGCCAATTATCAAGACGCACGCTTTCGCCCGGCACCGCTGGGTTTCGAGGCCGGGACGCCGCCGATTGCCAGCGT
The DNA here is from genome assembly GCF_047345015.1 of Pseudomonas monachiensis. NCBI lineage: Bacteria > Pseudomonadati > Pseudomonadota > Gammaproteobacteria > Pseudomonadales > Pseudomonadaceae > Pseudomonas > Pseudomonas monachiensis. The sequence continues at coordinate 1,185,785 of NZ_CP178857.1, read as the reverse complement.
GATCGGCCTTGGCGCGACACTGGATTACCTCGCCGGACTCGATCAGGACGCCGTGTCCGCCCATGAAGCTGCGCTACATGCCTGCCTGCTCAAGGGCCTGGAGGCGCGCAACGGCATCCGCCTGCTGGGCAAGCCACAAGTGGCGCTGGCCAGTTTCACCGTCGAGGGTGTGCATAACTCCGATCTCGCGCATTTGCTGACCGAACAAGGGATCGCGGTGCGTGCTGGCCATCACTGTGCGATGCCGCTGCTCAAACGCTTCGAACTGGCCGGAGCGATTCGGGTGTCGCTGGCGTTGTACAACGATTCCGAAGACCTGGAGCGGTTCTTCGAAGCCCTGGATCAGGCACTGGAGCTATTGCGATGAACCTGCCCGCCGATGCCGTGACGGCACTGGACACCTTTCAGAAAGCGGCCGGCTGGGAACAACGCGCACGCCTGCTGATGCAATGGGGCGAGCGCCTGCCGGCGTTGAGTGAGGCGCAGATGTGTGATGCCAACCGGGTGCACGGCTGTGAAAGCCAGGTGTGGCTGGTGGGCGAATTGCGCGATGGCCACTGGCAATTCAGCGCCAACAGCGATGCACGGTTGATTCGCGGGTTGGTGGCGTTGCTGCTGGCGCGGGTCAACGGCTTGTCGGCGGCCGAGTTGCAGCAGGTGGATTTGCCGGACTGGTTCAATCAGTTGGGGCTGGGGCGGCAGTTGTCCGAGTCCCGCAGCAATGGTTTGAATGCGGTGCTTCAGCGAATGCGTAGCCTAAGCGACGCGTAGGAGCTGCCGAAGGCTGCGATCCTTGGCGCCTTTGGGCACAACAGCTCTTGAAGATCAAAAGATCGCAGCCTTCGGCAGCTCCTACGGCTTGACCCGCTCCGCCGGCCGCCGCACACCCGCGACAATCTTGTCCACAGCCTTGGTCGCCGCGACCATACCAAACGTCGCCGTCACCATCATCACCGCGCCAAACCCGCCGGCACAATCGAGCTTGACCCCATCACCGACAAAACTTTTCTGCAGGCAAATGCTGCCGTCCGGTTTTGGGTAGCGCAGTTGCTCGGTGGAAAACACGCACGGCACGCTGTAATGGCGGGTCACCGTGCGTGAGAAGCCGTAGTCGCGGCGCAGCGTGGAACGTACTTTCGAAGCCAATGGATCATTGAACGTGCGATTGAGGTCGCAGACCTGGATCAACGTCGGGTCAATCTGCCCGCCCGCGCCGCCGGTGGTGATGATCTGGATCTTGCGCCGCTTGCACCAGGCGATCAGCGCGGCCTTGGCGTTGACGCTGTCGATGCAGTCGATTACGCAGTCGATGTTCGGCGTGATGTACTCGGCCATGGTGTCGCGGGTCACGAAGTCAGGCACCGCGTGCACCGTGCAGTCCGGGTTGATCCCGCGCAGACGCTCGGCCATCACCTCGACCTTGGGCTTGCCCACAGTGCTGTCCAGCGCGTGCAACTGGCGATTGGCGTTGCTGACGCAGACGTCGTCGAGGTCGAACAGCGAAATCTCGCCCACGCCACAACGGGCCATGGCTTCCGCCGCCCAGGAACCGACACCACCGACGCCGACGATCGCCACATGGGCCGCGCGCAGGCGCTCAAGGCCTTCGATGCCATACAAACGGGCGATGCCAGCAAACCGCGGATCTTCTGTACTCATGACCATTACCCCAAAAACCGGCGCGCATTATAGGGCCGTCGGCGCCCAAGAGCATCATTGCGCTATGAACGGGCAACATCCACGAAAACTACATCGAACAAAGATTCGCCCTACACGCTCTAACGAAAGAACTTAAACCGACTTGGATTGCCCAATGTCCGGCAATTCCGTGTCCGCTGTACGACCAGAGAATGCCCGGTGTAGGATGCGCGCCCCTTGGCGACCGCCAACCGTTCCTTCGTTCCACAGTCTTTGGAACCCGAAATAACTATGTCATCGCGTAAATTTGGACTCAACCTGGTCGTGGTGCTCGCCATCGCCGCCTTGTTTACCGGCTTCTGGGCGCTGATCAACCGCCCGGTCACCGCCCCCAACTGGCCTGAACAGATCTCCGGCTTCTCGTACTCGCCCTTCCAGCAGGGCCAGTTCCCGCAGAAGGACCAGTACCCGACCGACGATCAAATGCGTCGCGACCTGGAGATCATGAGCAAGCTGACGGACAACATCCGCATCTACTCGGTCGATGGCACCCTGCAAAACATCCCGAAACTGGCGGAAGAGTTCGGCTTGCGGGTAACCCTGGGGATCTGGATCAGCCCGGACCAGGAACGCAACGAACGGGAAATCACCCGCGCCATTGAAATCGCCAATTCCTCGCGCAGCGTGGTTCGCGTGGTGGTCGGCAACGAGGCCATTTACCGCAAGGAAATCACCGCCCAGGCACTCAGCGTCATGCTCGATCGCGTGCGCGCTGCCGTGAAAGTGCCGGTGACCACGTCCGAACAGTGGCACGTGTGGGAAGAACATCCGGAACTGGCCAGGCACGTCGACCTGATCGCCGCGCACATCTTGCCTTACTGGGAGTTCGTCCCGATGGACAAGGCCGGGCAGTTCGTCCTGGATCGCGCCCGCGACTTGAAAAAGATGTTCCCGAAAAAACCACTGCTGCTGTCCGAGGTGGGCTGGCCGAGCAACGGCCGCATGCGCGGTGGCGCCGATGCCTCACCGGCAGACCAGGCGATCTACCTGCGAACCCTGGTCAACAAGCTCAACCGCCAGGGCTTCAACTACTTCGTGATCGAAGCGTTTGACCAGCCGTGGAAAGTCAGCGACGAAGGTTCCGTCGGCGCCTACTGGGGCGTGTTCAACGCCGCGCGCCAGCAGAAATTCAACTTCGAAGGCCCGGTGGTAGCGATTCCGCAATGGCGCGTATTGGCCATTGGCTCGGTGGTATTGGCGCTGTTGTCGCTGACCCTGCTGATGATCGACGGATCGGCCCTGCGCCAGCGCGGTCGCACCTTCCTGACCTTCATTGCGTTCCTGTGCGGTTCGGTGCTGGTGTGGATCGGTTACGACTACAGCCAACAATACAGCACCTGGTTCAGCCTGACCGTGGGCTTCTTGCTCGCCCTCGGTGCGCTCGGGGTGTTTATCGTGCTGCTGACCGAAGCCCATGAACTGGCCGAAGCGGTGTGGGTGCACAAGCGCCGGCGCGAGTTCCTGCCGGTGGAAGGCGACTCCAGCTACCGCCCGAAAGTGTCGATTCACGTGCCCTGCTACAACGAACCGCCGGAGATGGTCAAACAGACCCTCAACGCCCTGGCCAACCTCGACTATCCGGACTTCGAAGTCCTGATCATCGACAACAACACCAAGGACCCGGCGGTCTGGGAACCGGTGCGCGATTATTGCGAAACCCTCGGCCCGCGCTTCAAGTTCTTCCACGTCGCACCGCTGGCCGGCTTCAAGGGCGGCGCGCTGAACTACCTGATCCCGCACACCGCCAAGGATGCCGAAGTGATCGCGGTGATTGACTCCGATTACTGCGTGCACCCGAACTGGCTCAAGCACATGGTGCCGCACTTCGCCGACCCGAAAATCGCCGTGGTGCAGTCGCCGCAGGATTACCGCGACCAGAACGAAAGCACCTTCAAGAAGCTCTGCTACGCGGAATACAAAGGCTTCTTCCACATCGGCATGGTCACCCGCAACGACCGTGACGCGATCATCCAGCACGGCACCATGACCATGACCCGTCGCTCGGTGCTCGAAGAACTGGGCTGGGCCGACTGGTGCATCTGTGAAGACGCCGAACTGGGCCTGCGGGTATTCGAAAAAGGCCTGTCGGCGGCGTATTACCACACCAGCTACGGCAAGGGCCTGATGCCCGATACCTTCATCGACTTCAAGAAACAGCGTTTCCGCTGGGCCTACGGAGCGATCCAGATCATCAAGCGTCACACCGCCAGCCTGCTGCGCGGCAAGGACACCGAACTGACCCGCGGCCAACGCTACCACTTCCTCGCGGGCTGGTTGCCGTGGGTGGCGGACGGCATGAACATCTTCTTCACCGTCGGCGCGCTGTTGTGGTCGGCGGCGATGATCATCGTGCCGCAACGGGTCGATCCGCCGCTGCTGATCTTCGCAATCCCGCCATTGGCGCTGTTCGTGTTCAAAGTCGCCAAAATCATCTTCCTCTACCGTCGTGCGGTCGGAGTGAATTTGAAGGATGCCTTCTGTGCGGCGCTGGCCGGTCTGGCGTTGTCCCACACCATCGCCAAAGCGGTGCTGTACGGCTTCTTCACCAGCAGCATTCCGTTCTTCCGTACGCCGAAGAATGCCGACAACCACGGCTTCTGGGTGGCGATTTCCGAAGCACGGGAAGAGATGTTCATCATGCTGCTGTTGTGGGGCGCGGCGCTGGGGATCTTCCTGGTGCAGGGCCTGCCGAGCAACGACATGCGCTTCTGGGTCACCATGCTGCTGGTGCAGTCGCTGCCGTACGTCGCGGCGCTGATCATGGCGTTCCTGTCGTCGCTGCCGAAACCGACCGCCGAACCTGAAACGGCACCTGTCGTCTAAATCTCTGCGGATGCACTAAACGGCGGCCAATGGTCGCCGTTTTGCTTTAAGATAAGCGCCATTTTGCGGGGCTTGGCGTGATACAGGTCGTACTGACCGCACACAATTCCTGTGGGAGCGGGCTTGCTCGCGAATGCGTTGTAACAGTCCAGGAGTATGTTGACTGACACACCGCATTCGCGAGCAAGTCGAAGCGTCGAACCGCCGCCCCCATATTAAAAGCCAAAGCCCATATCTAATGATTTCCGGAGTTTTCCATGACGGCCCACGCCGACCTTTCGCCGACCCTCCAACTCGCCATCGACCTGATCCGCCGTCCGTCCGTGACGCCGATCGACGCCGATTGCCAGAAGCAGATGATGCAGCGCCTGGGTGATGCCGGTTTCACCCTGGAACCGATGCGCATCGAAGATGTGGATAACTTCTGGGCCACCCACGGCCAGGACGACGGTCCGGTGCTGTGCTTCGCCGGCCACACCGACGTGGTCCCGACCGGCCCGGTGGCGGCCTGGCAGATCGAGCCGTTCAACGCGCTGATCGACGAACACGGCATGCTCTGTGGCCGTGGCGCCGCCGACATGAAAGGCAGCCTCGCCGCCATGACCGTCGCCTCCGAGCGCTTTGTCACCGACTACCCGAATCACAAGGGCAAAGTCGCCTTCCTGATCACCAGCGACGAAGAAGGCCCGGCGCACCACGGCACCAAGGCCGTTGTTGAGCGCCTGGCCGCGCGCAAGGAACGTCTGGACTGGTGCATCGTCGGCGAACCGTCGAGCACCACCCTGGTGGGTGACGTGGTCAAGAACGGTCGTCGCGGCTCCCTCGGCGCCAAGCTGACCGTGCGCGGTGTGCAGGGCCACGTGGCCTACCCGCACCTGGCGAAGAACCCGATCCACCTCGCAGCCCCTGCCCTGGCGGAACTGGCTGCCGAGCATTGGGACCACGGCAACGACTTCTTCCCGCCAACCAGTTTCCAGATCTCCAACGTCAACTCCGGTACCGGCGCGACCAACGTGATCCCGGGTGACCTGGTGGCGGTGTTCAACTTCCGCTTTTCTACCGAGTCGACAGTCGAAGGCCTGCAAAAGCGCGTCGCCGACATCCTCGACAAGCATGGCCTGGACTGGCACATCGACTGGGCGCTGTCTGGCCTGCCGTTCCTCACCGAACCGGGCGCGCTGCTCGACGCGGTGTCGGCGAGCATCAAGGACATCACCGGTCGTGAAACCAAGGCGTCCACCAGCGGTGGTACCTCCGATGGCCGCTTCATCGCGACCATGGGCACCCAAGTGGTTGAACTGGGCCCGGTCAACGCGACCATCCACCAGGTCAACGAGCGCGTACTGGCCGCCGATCTCGACGTGCTGACCGAGATCTACTACCAGACCCTGATCAAGTTGCTCGCCTGATGCTTGCGTGCCCGATCTGCAGTGAGCCGCTCAATGCGGTGGACAACGGCGTGGCCTGCCCCGCCGGGCATCGTTTCGACCGCGCTCGCCAGGGTTACTTGAACCTGTTGCCGGTGCAGCACAAAAACAGCCGCGACCCTGGGGATAACCAGGCGATGGTCGAAGCCCGCCGCGACTTCCTGAACGCCGGGCACTACGCCCCGGTGGCCAAGCGTCTGGCGGAACTGGCTGCTGGTTATGCACCGCAGCACTGGCTGGACATCGGTTGTGGCGAGGGTTACTACACCGCGCAAATCGCCGAGGCACTGCCATATGCCGAAGGTTATGCCCTGGACATCTCCCGGGAAGCGGTCAAACGCGCCTGCAAACGCAACCCGAAGCTGACCTGGTTGATCGCCAGCATGGCGCGGGTGCCGCTGGCTTCCGGCAGTTGCCAGTTCCTGGCCAGTGTCTTCAGCCCGCTGGACTGGGAAGAAGCCAAGCGCCTGCTCAGTGTTGGCGGCGGCCTGATGAAAGTCGGGCCAACCAGCGGCCACCTGATGGAACTGCGTGAGCGGCTGTACGACGAAGTGCGCGAGTACATTGACGACAAGCACCTGGACCTGGTGCCGGAAGGCATGGCATTGGCGCACAGCGAGTCGCTGACGTTCAAGCTGACGCTGGTCAGCGGTCAGGACCGCGCCAACCTGCTGGCCATGACGCCCCACGGCTGGCGCGCCAGTGCCGAGCGTCGTGCTGCCGTTATCGAACAGGCCGAGCCGTTCGAGGTCACCGTGTCGATGCGCTACGATTATTTCGTTCTTCAATAACTTTCTATCTTTTGGTCTCGGGCAAATGCTCAAGACCGGCTAAATCCGCGAATGGATTTTTCAGACCCGCAGTGAGGACATCCATGCGCCAACCCGATATCGAGATTTACCTGAAAGACGCCGACGTCGACCACAAGGCCATTTCCGCCTGGCTGGGTGCGGCATTGGGCCCGTGCACCGATTGGGTCCAGAAGGGCCAGACCTACAAGTGCAAGGCTGGCAACGTGCCAGTGACCTGGCTGCCAAAAGCCGTCGGCAAGTGGAATAGCCTGTACCTGGAAAGCGACCAGACCCCGTGGGACGACGACATCGCCTGCGCTCGCGCTGCGTTTGCCGCGCTGAACGTGGAAGTGCGTTGCGCACCGGGCACCTGGGTCGAGGAAGAAGGTGAAGAGACAGCGGACCGCTGGATTCGCATCAGTGTCGATGGTGAAGAAGAAATCACCTGGAAAACCGCATAAAAGCAAAAAGATCGCAGCCTGCGGCAGCTCCTACAAGGTTATGTGTACATCTGTAGGAGCTGCCGCAGGCTGCGATCTTTTGATCTTGAAAGTTACAACCCCACCACATCCTCAGCCTGCAACCCCTTCTGCCCTTCCACCACCGCGTATTCAACCTGCTGGCCTTCGGTCAGCGAACGGTGGCCTTCACCGCGAATCGCGCGGTAGTGCACGAACACGTCCACCCCGTCCTCGCGCTGAATGAAGCCGTAGCCCTTGGCGTCGTTGAACCACTTCACATTGCCGGTTTCGCGTGTTGCCATTTGTTCATACTCCCTTTTTATTATTGATCGGGCTTTTCGCAGGAAAGCCTCGGGAACGTCAGCCTGCGCATACCGGTCCCATGAGGGCAACGGCGACAGAGCGCCGAGTATATGACAGACGTTAAAACTCTCAACAGGAGTTTACTTCGCCGCTTTTTTGCCGATTTTAAGCGAATCCGGCACACTATCGCCCTCCCGAGCAAACGCTTGGTTTTATTCACTCACGCAGAAGCCGTATGACCCGCTCCCCGTTCCGCCGTCTTGTGTTTGGCACCCTGCGCCGACTGTTGTATCTCTGGGTTCGCTCCGAGACGATCAACCAGTCGTCGTTCACCCTCAACCTCGACCGCAGTCGTCCGGTGTTCTACGTCCTGCAAAACCCTTCGCTGACCGACCTCGCCGTGGTCGACACCGAATGCAGCAAGGCCGGCCTGCCACGTCCGGTACTGCCGGTATCGGTGGGCAACCTGCTGGAACCTGCCGCGTTCTTCTACCTGACACCGGACCCCGACTGGCTCGGCCGTCAGGACAAGCGCGGCGCGCCGCCGACACTGACCCGCCTGGTCAGTGCCCTGAGCCAGAACGCCGCAGAAGATGCGCAGATCATTCCGGTCAGTGTGTTCTGGGGCCAGTCGCCAGACAGCGAAAACAGCCCATGGAAACTCCTGTTCGCCGACAGCTGGGCCGTTACCGGGCGCCTGCGTCGCTTGCTGAGCGTCATCGTGCTGGGACGCAAGACCCGCGTGCAATTCTCCGCGCCGATTCACCTGCGCGAACTGATCGAGCACGACAAGGGCCACGAGCGCACCGTGCGCATGGCCCAGCGCATCCTGCGGGTGCACTTTCGCAACCTGAAGGCCGCGGTGATCGGCCCGGACATTTCCCACCGCCGCAACCTGGTCAAAGGCCTGCTGAACCAGCCACAGGTCAAACAAGCGATCCTCGACGAAGCCGAGCGCGAGAACATCTCGCCTGAGAAAGCCAAAGCCCAGGCGCTGCGCTACGGCAACGAAATCGCCTCGGACTACACCTACACGGCGATCCGTTTTATGGAAGTGGTGCTGAGCTGGTTCTGGAACAAGATCTACGACGGCATCAAGGTCAATCACATCGAAGGTGTGCAGAAGGTCGCCCCGGGTCACGAAGTGATCTATGTGCCGTGCCACCGCAGCCACATCGACTATCTGCTGCTGTCCTATCTGCTGTTTCGCAACGGCCTGACCCCGCCGCACATTGCCGCCGGCATCAACCTGAACATGCCGGTGATCGGCGGCCTGCTGCGTCGCGGCGGCGCGTTTTTCATGCGCCGCACGTTCAAGGGCAACCCGCTGTACACCTCGGTGTTCAACGAATACCTGCACACTCTGTTCACCAAGGGCTTCCCGGTGGAGTATTTCGTCGAGGGCGGCCGTTCGCGCACCGGGCGCATGCTGCAACCGAAGACCGGGATGCTGGCGATCACGCTGCGCAGCTTCCTGCGTTCGTCGCGCATGCCCATCGTCTTCGTGCCGGTGTACATCGGCTACGAGCGCGTACTGGAAGGTCGAACCTATCTTGGCGAGTTGCGCGGTGCGGCCAAGAAGAAAGAGTCGATCTTCGATATCTTCAAAGTGATTGGTGCGCTCAAGCAGCGCTTCGGCCAGGTGGCGGTGAACTTCGGCGAGCCGATCAAGCTGGCGGAATTCCTCGACGGCGAACAGCCGGACTGGCGCCAACAGGAGCTCGGCCCGCAGTTCAGACCCGCCTGGCTCAACGAAACCACCAACCGCCTCGGCGAGAAAGTCGCCCGGCACTTGAACGAAGCGGCGGCGATCAACCCGGTCAATCTGGTGGCACTGGCGCTGCTGTCGACCACCCGGCTGGCGCTGGATGACCGGGCCATGGCGCGAGTGCTGGACCTGTACCTGGCGCTGCTGCGCAAGGTCCCGTACTCGCCGCACACCACCTTGCCGGAAGGCGATGGCCGGGCGCTGATCGAGCATGTGAAGGACATGGACCTGCTGTCCGAGCAGAGCGATGCCCTGGGCAAGATTCTCTATCTGGACGAGCAGAACGCCGTCCTGATGACCTACTACCGCAACAACGTTTTGCACATCTTCGCCCTGCCTGCGCTACTGGCGAGCTTTTTCCAGAGCGCTTCGCGCATGAGCCGTGAACAGATCCTGCGCTACACCCGCGCGCTGTATCCCTACCTGCAAGCGGAGTTGTTCATTCGCTGGTCGCTGGACGAACTGGATACCGTAATCGATCAATGGCTGGCGGCCTTCGTCGAACAAGGCCTGCTGCGCTTCGAGAATGACCTGTACCTGCGCCCGGCGCCAAGCTCGCGGCATTTCGTGCTGCTGACGCTGCTGTCGAAAAGCATCGCCCAGACCTTGCAACGCTTCTACATGACCGTGTCCCTGCTGCTCAACAGCGGCCAGAACAGCATCAGCGCCGAAGAACTGGAAGACCTGTGCACGGTCATGGCCCAGCGCCTGTCGATCCTGCATGGCCTGAACGCCCCGGAGTTCTTCGACAAGAGCCTGTTCCGCCACTTCATCCAGACCATGCTCGACCTCGACGTGCTCAAGCGCGATGAGGCAGGCAAACTGAGCTATCACGAACTGCTCGGTGAACTGGCCGAAGGCGCGGCCAAACGGGTGTTGCCGGCAGAGATTCGTCTGTCGATTCGGCAGGTGGCGTTGCACGGTAATGAAAGTGCGGCGGAAAAAGCCCCGCTGAACACATAAACAACAACTTGAGTTTCCACGCAGAAATAAAAGGATGTATTTCTGCGAAATACCAGACTTCAATGATCAGCTAGCATCCTTCTCGCCTATTCCAGGCTCAACTAAAAGGATAGCTAGATGAACAAACACATTTCTGGAAAAGTTCTTTTCAGCAAAACCCCATACGAAATACAAACGGACTACACTACCAAAACCAGTCTTTACAAACATCTCAGTGACAATAAATCCAAGCTCATCAAAACGTACAAAGAAAACTCGCTGATGCATAAATGGTGGGAATTTGAGTTCATTATTGAACGCGACTCCGGTGAAAGCCCTGTCGATACATACCGAATTGTCGCAGAAGTTTTTCTTCCCGACGGGACGCTTCTCGCCAAGGCCGATGAACTTCTATCGATCGATTTCCAATATGGCACTCGTCATCACGAAGACATCTACCTCGAACCTGTATTCATTGTTTAATTAATAAACACATCGAACCACCCGATAATAGCAAAGAGCCACTACATCTATCGGCAGCCGCACCTTCTTCAATGATGAGAGCGGCTATAAAAAATTTGCTCCGCAAGTGACTGAATACTCAAGTATATAATTGAAGAAACCCCTCACGCGCGAGGCAAAAAATTGCCGGGGGTTATTACCGGAAAAATCCGCTAAATTGTTGTTGGCGCCGGCCCACTTCGGGCGCCAATGACAAGGATCCGCCTCATGAAAAAACTCTCTCTCCTTGGACTCGCCGCTTTACTGAGCGCTTGTCAATCCATGCAACCTGCCCCGAAAGCCAGCCTCGAGGGCGAAGTTTTCTACCTGCAACGCATCGCCCTGCCGCCGACGGCGATCCTCAGCGTCAGCCTGCAGGACATTTCACTCGCCGATGCCCCCGCGAAGGTCATCGACGTACAGCGCGGCCAAGTCCAGGGCCAGGTGCCACAGGCCTTCCATCTCAGCTACGACCCGCTGAAGGTAGAACCCAATCATCGATACTCGGTAAGTGCGCGCATTGAAGTCGACGGCAAACTGAAGTTCATCACCACCGAGAATCATGCCGTGCGCCTGGACGGAACCGACCCACAACCACTGAAGGTCCGCGTCGATCCGGCCCGCTACTAAGTGTCTTTTTCGAAAAAGGAAGTTGCTATGTTCCGCCCTACCCTTCGCTTCGCCGGCCTGTGCGCTGGCTTGATGATCTGTGCCAACGCCCTGGCGCTGTCCCTCTCCGACCTGTCACAGAAAGACGCCACCGGCGGGCTAAAGGACGCACTGACCCAAGGTGCGCAACTGGCCGTCAAACAACTCGGCACCCCGGGCGGATTCAGCAACAACCCCGACGTGAAAATCGAACTGCCGGGCAAGCTGGGCAAAGTCGCGAGCAAGATGAAACAGTTCGGCATGGGTGACCAGGTCGACGAACTGGAAGCCAGCATGAACAAAGCGGCGGAAAGCGCCGTGATCCAGGCCCAGCCGATCCTTGTGGATGCCGTGAAGAAAATGACCGTGGAAGACGCCAAGGGCATCCTCAGCGGCGGCAACGATTCAGCCACCCAATACCTGAGCAAAACCAGCCGCGAACAAATCCGCACCAAGTTCCTGCCCATCGTCAAGCAAGCCACCGACAAGGTTGGCCTGGCCCAGCAGTACAACTCGTTCGCCGGGCAAGCAGCGACAATGGGCGTTGTGGATGCGAAGAATGCCAACGTCGAAAACTACGTCACCGAGCAGGCGTTGAATGGCTTGTTCGAGATGATCGGCAAACAGGAAGAAACCATCCGCCAGAACCCGGCGGCTGCGGCAACCAGTTTGGCGAAGAAGGTGTTTGGCACGCTCTAAGCCCCGAGAAACTGCTGTGGTAGCAAGCCTGAACTGGTGCGCTGCATAGCAGTGAAGATGAGGCGGGTTTTGTCGAACGCAACTGACCTTCACCTTTCCCGGAAACAAGGACGTTTCTGATCAAATCCGTCTGCGATTCGCCTTCTCACAGAGAGTTTTTCCTACGCAAGGCTTGATTGCTTTGGGGATACGCTCAGCGCTCGTCATTTCGACGAACCAACGGATAAGGAAATCATTATGACGCAACATAGAATCAACGCGCTCTTGCACTTTCCTCCGGACTACGAAGTACCGGAAGGCTGCGACATCAATATCAGAGTACAAAACATTACCAACAGAACTGTGCCGATCCTTCACGGCATATGGGGCAGTAACACACTACCCTCGGTACGTCCCATCAAATTTGGTGTCAGTGTCGATTCAAACCTGAATGCCGTCGGAAGTCGCTATGTCATCAACGTAAAAATTTCCCACCAAAACACCGCGCTCTTGCTGGATATAGAGCGAGAATTCCACTGGGCAGGAGGGGATCACGATGCAGATATTTATTTGAGCCCCGTGGGCTACATCGCCGTGGAAAAGACCTGGATGCCGAGGATCGGTTACCCTGCCGACTCGAAACTGTATGTAAAGCTGATTGAACCCGTTAGCGATGAGAACGACGAGACCCTTGTGTGTGAAGGGGTCGGCTTGACCGGGGAGCCTAATTTCTATCTGAAATATGACCCGTCCATGATCAAACCGGGCCGACTTTACACGCTGGTCGGCTCATTTGAGACCTATGGCCAGCGCCGACTGTCGCTGGGGCTTCATCCAGCGAAACTGATACTGAAGCCTAATGATGTTGTTCATCTTGCAGATTTCGGTGCCTCTACCTGAAAGCCTGCGGATCGACACTTGACGCAAGATCCACTTATTTCATGCCACAGGCGTAGTGGATACGACGAATGCCAACGTCGAAAACTACGTCACCGAGCAGGCGTTGAATGGCTTGTTCGAGATGATCGGCAAACAGGAAGAAACCATCCGCCAGAACCCGGCGGCTGCGGCAACCAGTTTGGCGAAGTAGGTGTTTGGAACCTTGTAATTATTATCTGTCCGCAATACCAAAGAAGCCCCCTGAATCTGTGAAGGTCAGCGGGCTTTTTCGTCTTCCGTTGTTTTCTATTACCGCGGACCGTGGCCGCCCCCTCAAGGACTTAGTAGAAGTGAGAACGTTTCTGCTATATCAAACACACTCTTCGTCACAGATTGCAGGAATTGCCCTACATAAAATTCGTGGTGTCGACTCTATGGTTAGCACTCGTCAATACCGACGATTCTTTGAAAGGGAAATCAAAATGAATAGGGAAAAAGAAATTACCGGCAACGTGGTTTATTTCGAAAAAGTTGACCTTCGACCTGGCTCGTCCCTCCATGTCAGCTTAGTGGATACCACTCAGTCAAATGCTCTGAAAACGCTGGCTACAGAGATCTATTCCAATGTGAATAACGACATCATGGAATACACATTGAGTTACGACCTTGCAAAACTGCAGTACGGGAACACCTACTCCATCAGTGCAAACATCCTCTATGAAGACCAAGTGGTCTTCACCTCCACGAAACCTGTACCAGTGGATTTGAGCGCGGATATGATGTGGGTCAAAGATGTGGTGGTGAGCATCGTTAGTGTTTCGCCAGGCGCATAACCGGCAGTTTTGCTGAAGTTGTCGTTGGCGCCGCCTGTCCCCAGGTGCCAACGACAACCGTATTACCCTCTCAACCAACAAAAAACCATGAACCTGGTCGGCCCGAAGGCCGCCAAGATCAAACCCTCAAACCGACTCTTTGCGAACCCGAAACCAGGCGGCATAAAGGGCAGGCAAAAACAACAGAGTCAACGCCGTGGCCACAATCAACCCCCCCATGATCGCCACTGCCATCGGCCCGAAAAACACACTGCGCGACAACGGAATCATCGCCAATACCGCCGCCAGCGCCGTCAGCACAATCGGCCGGAACCGCCGCACCGTCGCCTCGATGATCGCCTCCCAAGGCTTGAGCCCCGCCGCGATATCCTGCTCGATCTGATCCACCAGAATCACCGAATTACGCATGATCATCCCCGACAACGCGATAGTCCCCAGCATGGCCACGAAACCGAACGGCTGACGGAACACCAACAGAAACAGCGTCACCCCGATCAACCCCAGCGGCGCCGTCAGGAACACCATCGCCGTGCGCGAAAAACTTCGCAGCTGCAGCATCAGCAAGGTCAACACCACCACGATGAACAGCGGCACCCCGGCCTTCACCGAGTTCTGTCCGCGCGCCGAGTCCTCTACCGTACCGCCGACATCCAGCAAGTAGCCATCGGGCAATTCAGCGCGGATCGGATCGAGGGTCGGCATGATCTGCTGCACCAGCGTCGCCGGTTGTTCTTTGCCATAGATGTCGGCGCGAACGGTCACGTTGGGCAGGCGGTTGCGGTGCCAGATGATGCCCTCCTCGAAGCCGTATTCCAGGGTCGCGATCTGCGACAGCGCGACACTGCGACCGTTATCGGTCGGCACCGCCAGGCTCGGCAGCAATGACAGTTCGGTGCGCTCATGCAAGGTGCCGCGCAACAGGATCTCGATCAACTCGTTGTCTTCACGGTACTGGCTGACGCTGGAACCGGTCAGGGAGCTTTGCAGGAACCTCGACAGGTTCGCCGTGCTCACGCCCAGCGCCCGCGCGCGGTCCTGATCAATGTTCAGGTACACCACCTTGCTCGGTTCTTCCCAATCCAGGTGGACGTTGACCACATGGGGGTTCTCGCGAACCTTGGCCGCGACTTTGCGCGCCAGCGCCCGCACTTCCTCGATGTGCTCCCCGGTCACGCGAAACTGCACCGGATAGCCAACCGGCGGACCGTTTTCCAGGCGCGTGACCCGCGAACGCAGAGCCGGGAATTGCTCGTTGAGGGTCGAGATCAACCAGCTGCGCAGGGTTTCCCGTTCTTCGATGGTTTTCGCCAGGACGACAAACTGGGCGAAGCTCGCCGCCGGCAGTTGCTGATCCAGCGGCAGGTAGAAACGCGGCGAACCGGTGCCGACGTAGGCCACATAATTGTCGATCCCGGTCTTGTCCTTGAGCAGCGCTTCGAGGCGCTTGACCTCGTCGGCAGTGTTGCTCAGCGAAGCGCCTTCGGCCAGTTTCAGGTCGACCATCAACTCCAGGCGACCCGATGCCGGGAAGAACTGCTGCGGCACAAAGCGGAACAGCACGATAGAGGCAACGAACAACAGCACGGTCACCAGAATCACGGTTTTGCGCCAGCGCACGCACCACTCCACCAGACGCCGGACGCGCTGGTAAAACGGCGTGGCATACGGATCGGGTTGACCGGCACCGTGTTTGGCGGCGTGAATCTTCGCCAGGTCCGGCAGGAGTTTTTCCCCCAGGTACGGCACGAATACCACTGCGACCACCCACGACGCCAACAGCGCGATGGTGACCACCTCGAAGATCGAGCGGGTGTATTCGCCAGTGCCCGATTGCGCCGTGGCAATCGGCAGGAAGCCGGCCGCGGTGATCAGCGTACCGGTGAGCATCGGGAACGCGGTGCTGGTCCAGGCATAACTCGCCGCTTTGACCCGGTCGAAGCCCTGCTCCATTTTGATCGCCATCATTTCCACGGCGATGATCGCGTCGTCCACCAACAAACCCAGGGCCAGTACCAGCGCGCCGAGGGAGATCTTGTGCAGGCCGATGCCAAGGTAATACATGCTCGCGAACGTCATCGCCAGCACCAGCGGAATCGCCAGGGCCACCACCATGCCGGTGCGCACGCCGAGGGAGAAGAAGCTCACCAGCAACACAATGGCCAGCGCCTCGACCAGCACTTGCACGAACTCGCCAACACCGGTTTTCACCGCCGCCGGTTGGTCGGAAACTTTACGCAGCTCCATGCCGGCCGGGAGGTTTTTCTGGACGCGGGCAAACTCGACTTCCAGCGCCTTGCCCAGCACCAGGATGTCACCGCCGTCCTTCATTGCCACCGCCAGGCCGATGGCGTCTTGCGCCATGAAGCGCATGCGCGGCGCCGGTGGATCGTTGAAACCACGACGCACGTCGGCCACGTCGGAGATGCGGAAAGTGCGATCACCGACACGGATCGGGAAGTTCTTGATCTCGTCGACCGTCTGGAAATTCCCCGTCACCCTTAGCTGCAGGCGCTCGCTGCTGGTTTCGAAGAACCCCGCCGTGGACACCGCGTTCTGTTCTTCAAGGGCTTGCTGGACGGCCGCCAACGGCAAGCCGAGGGTGGCGAGCTTGACGTTGGAGAGTTCGATCCAGACTTTCTCGTCCTGTAAGCCCAGCAGTTCGACCTTGCCCACATCCTTGACCCGTTGCAGCTGGATCTGGATGCGGTCGGCGTAATCCTTGAGCACGGCGTAGTCGAAACCCTCACCGGTCAGGGCGTAGATATTGCCGAACGTGGTGCCGAATTCATCGTTGAAGAACGGCCCCTGAATCCCCGGTGGCAAGGTATGGCGGATGTCGTTGATCTTCTTGCGCACCTGATACCAGAGTTCCGGGATCTCCACCGAGTGCATGGAGTCGCGCGCAATGAAGGTCACCTGGGACTCGCCGGGGCGGGAGAACGACATGATGCGTTCGTATTCGCCGGTTTCCATCAGCTTCTTTTCGATACGTTCGGTGACCTGGCGCGAGACTTCTTCGGCGGTCGCTCCCGGCCAGTTGGTGCGAATCACCATGGCCTTGAAGGTGAACGGCGGGTCCTCGCTCTGGCCGAGCTTGGTGTAGGAAAGTGCGCCGACGATGGCCAGCAACAGCATCAGGAACAGGACGATCTGGCGATTACGCAGCGCCCATTCGGAAACGTTGAAGCGCATCGGGGCTTACTCCTTGTCCGCCAGATTGACCACGCGATTGGAGCGATCCACCGGGCGCACCTGCTGCCCTTCGAGAAGCACATGGACACCGGCGGCCACCACCCAGTCGCTGGCGTTGAGCCCTTCAAGCACCGGTACGGTTTTCTCGCCGAAGGCACCGATTCGCACCGGGGTTTTCTTCAAGGTGTTGTTGGCACTGACGACCCAGACATAGGTCACGCCGTTTTCCGCTGTCAGCGCAGACAGCGGAACGGACAGCGGAACCACGTCGACGGCCTGCACGAACACTCGGGCGCTCTGGCCCAGTTCGACAGGAACCTTGCCGGAACTGAAGGCAATGCGGGCCGCGAAGGTGCGCGATTTTGGATCAGCCGACGGCGACAATTCACGGATACGCCCTTCGAATCGCTGATCGGGCTGGGTCCAGAGCTCCACCGACACCGGCTCACCGACCTTGAAACGGCCGAAGTTCTGCTCCGGCAGGCTGATCAAGACTTCACGCTCACCATCGGTTGCCAGGGTGAACACCGTTTGCCCCGCAGCCACGACTTGCCCGACCTCCACCAGGCGCTTGGCCACGACACCGTCCTGCGGCGCACGCAACACGGCATAGCTGGCCTGGTTATTGGAAACGTTGAATTCGGCTTTGATTTGCTTGAGACGTGCCTCACCGGAGCGGTAGAGGTTTTCGGCGTTGTCGTATTGCGAGCGGCTGACCAGTTGGCGCTCCATCAGGGTCTTGTAGCGATCACGCTCGGAACGCACCAGGTTCAGATTGGCTTCGGCGGCGGCGACCTGAGCCCGGGTGGCCTCCAGTTGCAGGCGCACGTCCTGGGGGTCGAGCTCCGCCAAGGGTTGATCGGCCTTGACCCGCTGCCCCTCATCGACCAGTCGTCGGCTGACTTTGCCGCCGATACGGAACGCCAGGTCCGGCTCATACCGTGCGCGAACTTCACCGGGATAGCTTTCCATGGCCTGCGCCGAAGGCTCTGGCTGGACCACCATGGCCGGGCGCACGCTGACCTGCGGTGCCTCTTCGTGACCGCACGCAGACAATAAAAAAGCCAGGGTGACTGGCAACGCGAGGGGCAAGGCATAGCGGAACATGGTGAAGGACCTTTCGCTAATGGTGCTTTGAATAATTATACTGAGCAGTATGTTATTAATAGCAAACTCACCAGTCCAGTAATAAAAACGAATATGCCAAACAATCTTTCAGCACCCAATGGACCAGGCAGACCCAAGGATCTGGTCAAGCGCCAGGCGATTCTCGATGCGGCCAAAGCGCTGTTTCTGAGTAAGGGTTATGCCAATACCAGCATGGATGCCGTCGCGGCCGAGGCCGGTGTGTCGAAGCTGACGGTCTATAGCCACTTCAACGACAAGGAGACGCTGTTCTCCGCCGCCGTGATGGCCAAGTGCGAGGAACAGTTGCCGACGCTGTTCTTCGAACTGCCGGAAGGCGTGGCCGTGGAAACCGTGCTGCTGAACATCGCACGCGGATTTCATCAACTGATCAACAGTGACGAATCGCTGAACCTGCACCGTTTGATCATGGCCTTGGGCAGTCAGGACCCAAAACTCTCACTGATCTTCTTCGAGGCCGGGCCTCAGCGCATGCTGCACGGTATGGAACGCTTGTTGAGCAAGGTCAACGAAAGCGGCGCATTGAGCATCGACAAACCGCACAATGCAGCAGAACACTTCTTCTGCCTGCTCAAGGGCGCAGCGAATTTCCGGCTGCTCTTCGGCTGTGGCGAACCATTGGACGACGAGGCCGCCGAGAGTCATGTGCAGGAAGTGGTGGGATTGTTTATGCGGGCTTATCGGCCTGAGTGAGCCTGGTGAGTTTATGGTGATTGGGCGGGCGTATTCGCGAGCAAGCCCGCTCCCACAAGTGACCCGGTTCCGTCAGACAGTATGCGATCAAATGTGGGAGCGGGCTTGCTCGCGAAGGGGGCGACTCGGTCTTACGGCTTGAGCGCCTTTTTCGGATAAATGTCATACCGACTGGACTTGCCATCGAGCGCATGACTCGGCTTCGGCCCATCGATGCACGGCGCCTTGCGCGGGCGCTTGACCACCACCCGGTGGCTGGCCAGGACCAACGCGGCTTCGAGCAATGCCGGCGCATCCGGGTCATCGCCCACCAATGGCCGAAACAGGCGCATTTCCTTCTTCACCAGCGCGGTTTTCTCACGGTGCGGGAACATCGGGTCGAGGTAGATCACCTGCGGTGGTTCGCCTTCCCAGTTGCGCATGACCTCGATCGAATTGCCCTTGAGCAAGCGCATGCGCGCCACGATCGGCGCCACGTCGAAATCTTCCGCGCCACGGGCCAGGCCGTCTTCGAGCAATGCACCGATCAGCGGCTGACGCTCGATCAGGCTCATCTCGCAACCGAGGCTGGCCAGCACGAACGCGTCCTTGCCCAGCCCTGCCGTGGCATCCAGCACCCGCGGGCGCACGCCTTGGGCTACGCCGACGGCCTTGGCGATCATCTGCCCGCTGCCGCCGCCGTACAGCCGGCGATGGGCCGCACCGCCCTCGACGAAGTCCACCCGCACCGGCCCCGGCGCATCCGGCCCCAGTTGTTGCAGCTGCAAGCCCATGTCACCCACCTGCAAGGCAAACTCGCCGTCTGCCACTTGCATTGGCAAGCCCAGGCGCTCAGCCCATTGTTCGGCTTGTGGCTCGAAAGCCGCGTCGAGGGCCTGGACATGGATGCGGCAGGCCGCAGGTTGATCAATCATCGGAAAACACGCTCAAAAAATTAATGATCGGCAAAAACGGCCGATAACAAAACTATCGAGCATTTTGCCAGAGCTGAGCGTCGACCGAGAGAAATGTCAGACATTCAACCCACAATCACAGGTTTTATCTCGCCCTACGGCGACTACAACCTGCGAAACACCCAGGCACTGAGCGGCGTCAGCCACATCTGGCAGGATTTCTTTGCCCGGGCGCTGGCAGAACAGTCGGGTGAAGTGCTGCCGCAATCGCTGAACTTTCCACCGGTCGATCTCGAAAGCCCGGTTGAACCCACGATCGGCAGCGACCTGCTGGCCCACATCGTGTCCCAGCGCGAATGCGACGTGAAGGACAACGTAATCCGCCCGCCCGAGCCGCTGTTCCTGCCGATCGCCGAATTCGAGATGGACCTGGCCGACAAGCCATCCCCACCGTTCCCGGCGGACGAAATCGTCGCCCAGCAAAAACAGCAGGACTTCGAAAGCGGCTGGGTTCGCCCGATCGTATTGAACGCCGGTCAACCGCTGCCAGAAGGTGGCCCTGCCCCGCAACCGCGTCCGCTGCACCTGCCGATTGCCGAATTCGAACTCGATCTGCTCGACAAGCCGTTCCCGCCGTTCTCGCCGCAAGAGCTGGTGGAACAACAGAAACAATTCGATTTCGACAATGGCTGGGCGCGCCCGATCATCCTGCAGAACCTGCGCATCGCCGCCTGATCCTCAGCCTTTGAAAAACTGATTGGCCTTCTGATAGGGCATCGACCGGGACGTGAAACCGAACGTACCTGATGTCTGGATTTCTTCGGCGGCGCGAAAGAACTCTCCATAGGCCGCCAATGCCAGTGCCGATCCGACACTGATGCGTTTGACGCCCATTTCACCCAACTGCGCGACCGTCAGCTTCAAGCCGCCCGACATCAACACATTCACCGGCTTTGGCGCCACGGCGCGCACCACCGCCAGCACATCCTCGGCGCTGCGCAGGCCCGGCGCGTAGAGCACATCGGCACCGGCCTCGGCGAATGCCTGCAAGCGCCGGATGGTGTCGGCCAGATCGGGATTGCCGTGCAGGAAGTTTTCCGCCCGGGCAGTCAACGTAAAGTCGAACGGCAAACTGCGAGCGGCTGCCACAGCGGCTTCGATGCGCGCCACGGCGTGTTCGAAACAGTAGATCGGGCCTTCTTCGCGGCCGGTGGCATCTTCGATCGAACCACCGACGGCGCCGACCTCTGCCGCGCGCAAGATACTTTTCGCGCAGTCGGCCGGGTTGTCGGCAAAGCCGTTTTCCAGGTCGACGGCAACCGGCAGGTCGGTGGCGGCGACAATCGCCCGGACGTTCATCAGGGTATCGTCGAGAGTCAGTCCGCCATCGGCACGGCCCTGGGAAAAGGCATAACCGGCGCTGGTGGTTGCCAGCGCCTCGAAGCCAAGGCTGGCGAGCATTTTCGCCGAGCCGGCATCCCACGGATTGGGAATCACAAAAGCCCCGGGGCGTTCATGAAGGGCTTTGAACGCCTGGGCTCGAAGGGTTTGCGCATCCATTGGGCAGGCTCCTGAAGAGGGGAAAGAATCCGCCTCAGAGCAGGCCAAGTTGCTCGGCGACGGGTTCTCTGTATAGCTCAGGCAGCGCCGGCAAGCCAGGCAAACGCAGCATCAGCCTGGCATGAAAACGCTGCGCCAGCTTCGCGGCCAGCAAGTTATCGGCGGTGTGCAGGAAGATGTACGGCGTACGGCCCTCTTCGATCCATAGCGCGATTTTCTCGACCCACGGCTCCAGGAACGTATCGTTGGCTTCAAGCGTCGGATGGCCGATAAAACGCACCTGCGGGAATTGCGTGAATGCCGCGGGGCGCGGTGGCACCCGAGGTTTCTTCGATTGGGCGTGGAGCACCGAGGGCTCGGTCGAGGTGCAACTGAACAGAGCACGGGGATCGAGACAGATGCGTTCGACACCGCGATCCAGCAGCAGACGATTGAGCATTCGTTCGCTGTCACCCTTGGCGAAAAACTCGTCGTGCCGCACTTCCACGGCCAGCGGCCGCTGCAGGGCATCGATGAATCCGGCCAGTTCCGGCAAGCGTTGGGGCGTGAAGCTTTTCGACAGCTGTAACCACAGTGGCGACACTCGCTCGCCGAGCGGGCTGAGCAATTGCACGAAGGTTTCGGCGGCGGTCAGTTGCTCGCGCAGATCGCCACCGTGGCTGATCTCGCCGGGAAACTTGGCGGTGAAGCGAAAGTGTTCGGGCATGGTCTCGGCCCAACGCTGCACGGTGCTGGCAGCCGGGCTCGCGTAGAAGGTCGTGTTGCCTTCCACGGCATTGAAAACCTGGCAATAGAGATCAAGAAAGTCGGCGGGTCTGGCGTCGGACGGATACAGGTAGTCGCGCCAGGCGTTTTCGCTCCAGGACGGACAACCGAGGTAATACGGCAGCAACATCAGATGTACAGGTCGAGACCCAGCACATCCGCTTCCCAATCGACGAAACCGGCGGTGCTCAGGTAGCTGGCCAAGGCTGTCGCCACGCTTTTGCTCATGGCACGGTGGTAAATCATGTCTTGCTGACGGGCGGGGAGATTGCTCAGTTTTTGCGCGGAAGCTTTGGCGGCGCGGGCAGCCAGTTGCTCTTCAGTCGGGAATTCCAGCTCGCCTTCGATATCAATGGCGTCGTCTTCCACCACGCGGTCTTTGCGAGGCTTGCGCTTGATGGGGTAGGACTGAGAGGAAACGCCGTCTATACGCATACGTGCATACTCGGAATCAGTGATGGCAGTTTAGTGGCGCATATCCCACTTCGCAAACCGCCGAGTGATAACTAGAACACATAAAAGACAAAAGGTTTAAAAGCTGGGGTTAGAAAAAGACGATTGGTGGTGCCTGGAAAAGATCGCAGCCTGCGGCAGCTCCTACAGGGAAATGCGATCTTCTGTAGGAGCTGCCGCAGGCTGCGATCTGTAAAGGCTTAACGCGCCTTGGGCGTCGCCACCTTGTCACGCAGATATACCGGCTGCGCCTCATCGGCCACGATCGCCTCGCCACGTTCCCAGGCAAACCGCGCCAGAGTCAGCAAGTCTTGCGCATGGGGCAACATGCCCGCGTCCTGCCCGCTCAGGCTGACGGCGATACGTTCGGCATAACCCCAACCAGTGCCTGCGCCGAACCATTCGCCGCCGGCATCGGCCGGCAATGCAGCGGACTCCGGCGGCAGTACAGCTTCAGCCCCCACCAGGCGCATCTCCCCGGCCGCTTCGCGGTAGCAACCCCAATACACTTCATCCATGCGCGCATCGATGGCGGCGGCGACCTGAGTGGCGCCGTGTTCACGCAACGCACGTTGCGCCAGCACGGCCAGGTTCGACACCGGCAGCACCGGGCGATCCAGGGCGAACGCCAGGCCTTGCACCACGCCGATGGCAATGCGCACACCGGTGAAGGCCCCCGGGCCACGGCCGAACGCAATGGCGTCGACCGCTTGCAGCGTGGTGCCCGCATCGGCCAGCAACTGCTTGATCATCGGCAGCAGCTTCTGCGCATGCAGGCGCGGGATCACCTCGTAATGGCTCGTGACCTTGCCATCATGCAGCAAGGCAACGGAGCAAGCTTCAGTCGCGGTGTCCAGGGCCAGCAAGGTGCTCATCGATGTATCCACAAGAGAAATCAGAAAAAAGTGCGTCAGTATAAACAACTACGGCCCGCAAGCGGGCCGTGGATGATGCAGCGGGTCAGGTTTTTCAGCTCAGGGCTGCAAGCACCTTGGCGGTGATCGCTTCAACCGAACCGACGCCTTCGATGTGGCTGTACCTAGGCTTGCCATTGGCAGCCGACAGCGTCTGGTAGAACTCAACCAGCGGCTTGGTCTGGGAGTGGTAGACCGACAGGCGATGACGCACGGTTTCTTCGGTGTCGTCCTTGCGCTGTACCAGCTCTTCACCGGTGACGTCGTCAATGCCAGCCACTTTCGGCGGGTTGTAGACGATGTGGTACACGCGGCCGCTGGCCTCGTGAACACGGCGACCGGCGATACGCTGGACGATTTCTTCGTCTTCAACGGCGATTTCAACCACGGCATCGAGCTCGACGCCTGCAGTCACCAGGGCTTCTGCCTGGGGAATGGTGCGCGGGAAGCCGTCGAACAGGAAACCGTTGGCGCAGTCGGACTGGGCGATGCGGTCCTTGACCAGTGCGATGATCAGGTCATCGGACACCAGGCCACCGGCATCCATGATGCTCTTGGCCTTGATGCCCAGCTCGGTGCCGGCCTTGACCGCTGCACGCAACATGTCGCCGGTGGAGATTTGCGGAATGCCGAATTTTTCGGTGATGAACTTAGCCTGAGTACCTTTACCGGCCCCGGGAGCTCCCAGCAGAATGACGCGCATCGATGTGCTCCTCAATTTTTTATATGGATAACGTCAGATTCGCCTCGTGGGGCCAATCTCAAAAATAGGGTCGTGACCGCCCAAACGGTCAAAGGCTGATCAAGATACACAGCAGGCTGCGCCCACACAAGACGCCAAAAGTCGGAGAAACCGCTGCCTCTTGCGACCATTGCGCGCAGTTTCCCAAGTCGCAACCCCATCATTAACTGTCGCCTGACAGCACTTTTGCCCCCGTCAAACGTCGGCATCCGGCTCACCTGCCGGACGCCTCAGCCCACGGCAAAAACCTTAGCCGGTGTTACGCAAACCGGCGGCAATCCCCGCCACAGACACCAGCAAGGCCTGTTCTACCGGGCTGCCCTGCGCCACGTCCTGCACTCTTGAACGAGCCAGCAACTCGGCCTGCAATAGATGAAGCGGGTCGAGGTAAGTGTTGCGCAAGCGGATGAACTCAAGGGTCGCTGGGCTATGTGCCAGCAACTGCGACTGCCCGGTCAGGCCGAGAACGATGGTGCACGCCTGCGACAATAGGTCGCGTAAGTGCGCACCCAATGGCAATAGTTTCGGCTCCACCAGACGCTCATCGTAGGACTGCGCAATGTCGGCATCGGCCTTGGCCAGGACCATTTCCAGCATGTCGATGCGGGTGCGGAAGAACGGCCACTGCTCGCGCATTTGCCCCAGCAGCTCGCCTTCGCCACGCTCCAGTGCCTTGCTCAGGGCCGCTTCCCAACCCAGCCAGGCCGGCAGCATCAGGCGCGTCTGGGTCCAGCCGAAGATCCACGGAATCGCCCGCAGGCTTTCGATCCCCCCGGCCCGGCGCTTGGCCGGACGACTGCCCAGCGGCAAACGGCCGAGTTCCTGCTCCGGCGTCGACTGGCGGAAATACTCCACGAACTGCGGATTTTCCCGCACCACCGCGCGGTAGGCGCTGACACCGTCTGCGGCCAGTTCGTCCATCAAATGGCGCCACTCGGGCGTAGGTGGCGGCGGAGGCAGCAAAGTCGCCTCCAGCACCGCGGCCAGGTACAGATTGAGGTTTTGCTCGGCGATGTCCGGCAGGCCGAATTTGAATCGAATCATTTCGCCCTGTTCGGTGGTGCGGAAACGCCCCGCCACCGAGCCCGGTGGCTGCGACAGGATCGCCGCGTGGGCCGGGCCGCCGCCTCGCCCCACAGTGCCGCCGCGACCATGGAACAGCAGCAGCTCGACGTCGTGCGAACGGCAGATATCCACCAGTCGCTCCTGCGCCCGGTACTGCGCCCAGGCCGCCGCGGTGGTGCCGGCGTCCTTGGCCGAATCCGAGTAGCCGATCATCACTTCCTGCGGCCCTTGCAGGCGCGCGCGATAGCCCGGCAACAGCAGCAGCTTCTCGATCACCGGCCCCGCGTTGTCGAGGTCGGCCAGGGTTTCGAACAACGGCACCACGCGCATCGGCCGCAACACGCAGGACTCTTTGAGCAGCAACTGCACGGCGAGTACATCGGAAGCCGCACCGGCCATGGAAATCACATAGGAACCGAGGGATGCCGACGGCGCAGCGGCGATTTCCCGGCAGGTCGCCAGTACTTCAGCGGTGTCGGCGGAAGGTTTGAAGTACGTCGGCAACAACGGCCGACGATTGCTCAGTTCGCGCATCAGGAAGGCGATGCGCTCTTCTTCGCTCCAGTCCTCGTAGCGACCCAGGCCGAGGTAGTCGGTGATTTCGGTCATCGCCGCGGTGTGCCGCGACGAGTCCTGGCGTACATCCAGACGAACCAGGAACAGTCCGAATGTCACGGCCCGACGCAGGCAATCGAGCAACGGCCCGTCGGCGATCACGCCCATGCCGCACTCGTGCAAGGAGCGGTAGCAAAGCTCCAGTGGTTCGAGCAGTTCGCGGTTGTCTTGCAGCACGTCGATCGGCGCCGGCGCGGGCGTCGACAAGGCGGCGTGTGCCCAGTTTCGCGTTGCCCGCAGGCGTTCGCGCAGATGTTTGAGCACAGCCCGGTAGGGCTCGGCGCTGTCTCCCGCCCGGGCCTTCAATTCATCGCTGGCCTGCTGCATCGACAGCTCGGCGGCCAGGCGATCGACATCGCGCAGGTACAAGTCAGCCGCCATCCAGCGCGCCAACAGTAAAACTTCCCGGGTCACCGCCGCCGTCACATTCGGGTTGCCGTCGCGGTCGCCGCCCATCCACGAGGCAAAGCGAATCGGTGCCGCCTCCAGTGGCAGGCGCAGGCCGGTGGCGGCGTGCAGGGCCTGATCGGCCTTGCGCAGATAATTGGGAATGGCCTGCCACAGCGAATGCTCGATCACCGCGAACCCCCACTTGGCTTCGTCCACCGGCGTCGGGCGCGTGCGGCGGATCTCCTCGGTGTGCCAGGCTTCGGCGATCAGGCGCTGCAGGGTGGTCTTGATCTGTTCGCGCTCGGCACCGGTCAAGTCACGGTGATCCTGAGCCGCCAGCTGCGCGGCGATGGCGTCGTACTTCTGGATCAGCGTGCGGCGGGCTACTTCGGTCGGGTGCGCGGTCAACACCAGCTCGATCTCCAGCCGGCCCAGTTGCCGGGCCAGCGAGTCGGCGCCATGCCCCTCCGCGCGCAGGCGCGCGAGCAACTCCGGCAGCACCCGGGCTTCGAACGGTGCCTCCCGGGATTCCTCGCGACGGTGAATCAACTGATATTGCTCGGCGATGTTGGCCAGGTTGAGAAACTGGTTGAACGCACGCGCCACCGGCAGCAACTCGTCTTCGCTCAGCTGATTGAGGCTGGCACTGAGTTCGGCGTCCATGGAACCGCGCCGGTCAGCCTTGGCGCCCTTGCGGATCTGCTCGATCTTGTCGAGAAAACCATCGCCATATTGCTCACGAATGGTGTTGCCCAACAGCTCACCCAACAGGTGAACGTCCTCGCGCAAGCGTGCATCAATATCGGTCATCAGCAGGTCTCCAGCAAAAAATCCGGGCGGCTAAGAAACAAGAGAGTGCCGCCCCAGACAGGTTCTTACAAGCAAGACGACGAAGGGCCTGTAAACCCTGCCTGTTGAGGCTAGTCTGAACAGTAAGCCGTACAACGGTTGTCACCGGCCAGTGCCGGACACTCACTCTGCCTGCCACGAGCGGGAGCGCAATGAGGTCAATATGAAAATCCGCGAGCTTGCCCACCACTGGGAAGAAAACGCCAAGGGTCGCCTGACCGACACCGGCTACTCGATTCATCTGGACGTGGAGTCTGCCGCACGGCTGGCCGCGCTCGTCGAAATGTACCCCAAGCGGCATCCCGAAGAACTGCTCGGCGATCTGATCGGCGCCGCACTGGAAGAGCTGGAAAGAAGCTTCCCGTACGTCAAGGGCACGACCGTGGTTGCCACCGATGAAGAAGGCGATCCGCTGTACGAAGACATCGGGCCGACCCCGCGCTTTCTGGCGTTGTCCCGTCGACATTTGCATGACTTGTCGGTGCCTGAAGACAAACAGAAACACTGAACATCCGCAAAACCTGTGGGAACGGGCTTGCTCGCTCCCACATTAGCCCGTATTCCAATTCAAAAAATCGCACTTCTCCTGCCCTAAAGGGCGCTGTCGACTTGATCCAAGTTTTTCGATAGCCGGCTATTTTCTCTGAACTTTCAAAAAAAGCCTCGG
The DNA here is from genome assembly GCF_047345015.1 of Pseudomonas monachiensis. Lineage (NCBI taxonomy): Bacteria > Pseudomonadati > Pseudomonadota > Gammaproteobacteria > Pseudomonadales > Pseudomonadaceae > Pseudomonas > Pseudomonas monachiensis. Next base: position 1,158,089 of record NZ_CP178857.1, on the reverse strand, counting down.
GTCAACCCAAGTAACCACGCCTGGGACGAGCGTTTCAAAATACCCCGCAATTGATGGTTTCAGCGCCCTGCCCGGGGTGGACTTCGACGTTTTTCAGGAACTGGCCCAATGGAGTTGAAGACCATGAAAACCCGAACCGGAACCCCCTCATTTACCTGTTCGCAAAGCCTCAAACTGGTGGCGTTGGCCCTGGGCAGTTGCCTGGTGCTGGCCGGTTGCGCCGGTAATCCGCCGACCGAGCAGTACGCGGTCACCCAATCGGCCGTCAACGACGCCGTGAGCGCCGGCGGCACCGAGTTCGCCGCAGTGGAAATGAAGTCGGCCCAGGACAAGCTCAAGCAAGCCGAAATTGCCATGCACGACAAGCAATACGACCAGGCCCGGATGCTCGCCGAACAGGCCGAGTGGGACGCTCGCGTGGCCGAGCGCAAGGCCCAGGCGATGAAGGCCGAACAATCAGTGAAAGACGCGCAGAAAGGCGTTCAGGAATTGCGTCAGGAAAGCCAGCGCACCGTTCAGTAAGCGGCGCGGCCCCCCGCATTCCCACTCGACTAAAAGGACGAAATCATGAAATCCAATCAATTGATGATCCCTGCCCTGCTGGCTGTCACCGTAGCCCTGACAGCCTGCTCCACACCACCGAACGCCAACCTCGAACAGGCCCGCAACAACTACACTGGCCTGCAAGCCGATCCGCAGGCCAGCAAAGTCGCGGCGCTGGAAACCAAGGAAGCCAGCGACTCTCTGGACCTGGCCGATAAGGCCTACAGGGACAAGGAGGACGCGGCCAAGGTCGACCAGCTAGCCTATTTGACCAACCAGCGCGTCGAAGTGGCCAGGCAGACCATCGCCCTGCGCACCGCCGAGGCCAGCCTGAAAGATGCCTCGGCGCAACGGGCCCAGGCGCGCCTCGACGCCCGTGACCAGCAGATCAAACAGTTGAAAGACAGCCTCAACGCCAGGCAGACCGATCGCGGGACGCTGGTGACCTTCGGTGATGTGCTGTTCGCCACCGACAAGGCCGAACTGAAATCCAACGGCCTGGCGAACATCAGCAAACTGGCGCAGTACCTCCAGGAAAACCCCGAGCGCAAAGTGATTGTCGAGGGCTACACCGACAGCACCGGTACGGCGTCGCACAACCAGTCGCTGTCGGAACGTCGCGCGGGCTCCGTGCGGGCGGCGCTGGTGAAGATGGGCGTTGATCCGGCGCGTATCGTCGCCCAGGGTTACGGCAAGGAGTATCCGGTGGCGGATAACAGCAGCACCTCGGGCCGGGCGATGAACCGTCGGGTAGAGGTGACCATCTCCAATGACAATCAGCCGGTGATTCCGCGTTCGGCGATGAGTTCATACACCCAATAATCAAGCTACTGCGCGAAACCAGTGTGGGAGCGGGCTTGCTCCCACATTTGATCTCTATTGCCAACAAATACCGGTTTACTGCTCCAGCTTCTGCGGCGTTTCCTGCCCCATGCAGCGCACGGCTTTTTTCTTGCTGTCGACCAGCACGCCGGTCAGGCCTTTCTGTTCCATGTCGAACAGCACCAGCACGCCATCGATGCACTGCGCCACTTGCGCGGCCGGTTCCAGGGAGACTTTGTAGTCTTCACCCGGCACGGTCTTGAGCATGGTGAATTCGTTGAGCAGCAACGCATCCTCAGGCTTGGCGAAATGCAGGTAGCCGTACCACCACAGGGCACCGACAGTGCCGAGGATGCTGCAGATACCGGTGATGATCAGCGGGATAGCGTTACGTTCTTCACTCATTGCGGACTCTCTGGTGGTTCATCTTCTGAATTCGGGGGTGCCGGATAGTTGGGAATTTCACCCAACCGGCGCAGGCCGTTGAAATGCTGCGGATCATCTAGATAACGCAACATGACCTTGCGCCAGACCGGGTCGGCGAACGTCTGCACATGACCGCCACGGGTCAGTTGCAGCACCCGCGGCGGCGGCGCAGCTTGATACAGACGGATGCCGTTGGAAAGAGGCACGATCGGATCGTCGATGCTGTGGTAGATCAGTTTCGGCACGTCCTTGAGTTGCGTCATGGAGTTGATCGCGCTGTCGCCGTCCGGCACCAGCCACGACAACGGCACCTGCACCGGCCAGGTCAACCATGACGTACTCAAGGCAAACTGACCGATGCTTCGGTAGCTGGCGGGCACTCCGTCGAGGACAAAAGCCTTCAGTTGTTTCTGGCGTTCAGGGTGCTGGACCAGGTAATGCACGGCCATCGAGCCCCCAAGGCTCTGGCCGAGCAGGATCAGCGGCTTGCCTTTGACCTCCGGCGCCTGGTCGAGCCATTTGAAGGCTGCGTCGATGTCCTGATAGATCGCCGGCAGGCTGGGTTCACCTTCGGACAGGCCATAACCGCGATAGTCCACAAGCAACACCTGGTAACCATTTTTCGGCAACCAAAAGCTCCCACCGAGGTGCATGGGCAGGTTTCCACCGTTGCCGTGCAGGTGCAGCACCGTACCCTTGACCTCGACCCCCTTCTTCGCCGGCAGCCACCATGCGTTCAGCTTGAGGCCATCGGCGGTGATCAGGGTGACCGTGCGGTATTCGAGCCCGGCCTTTTCCGGCGTGAACAACTGGCCGGGTTCGGGGTAGAACAGCAGCGAACTGCAACCGTTCAAGGCCAGGAGAAGGCAGAGAATGCCGAGGGTTCTCATCCGGTGAAACCTCGCGATGGAAGGAAGGATTTTCGGTGAAGCTCCAATTGCCAAGATCGCAGCCTTCGGCAGCTCCTACAGGGGATCAGTGTAGGAGCTGCCGAAGGCTGCGATCTTTTGACAGCATCACAGGATGTTCGAGTAATCCGCCTCGATCCGGTCCAGGCTCAGGTGGTTGAGGAAGTTGGAGAAGCACATCCACGCCGACAGCGCGTTCATGTCGCGAAACTGTTCCGGCAGGTACTTGGGCGGCACCACCAGGCCTTCGTCCACCAACTGGCGCAAGGTACGCATGTCTTCCAGGGTGGTCTTGCCGCAGAACAACAGCGGTATCTGCTCCAGCTTGCCTTTACGCACGGCCAGTTGAATGTAGTTGTAAATCATGATGAAGCCCTTGAGGTAGGACAAGTCTTTGGTAAATGGCAGACCTGTCGGCACCGAGCCGCGGAAAACGCGACTGGCGTTGCTGTAGCTCTCGGGCATTTCGAAACCTTGCTCGCGGAAGAACTCGAACACCTGCAGGAAGTCGGCTCCCTCCTCCACCATGTGGATGGCGCGGGTGCGGTTGGTCAGTTTGCGCAGGCGACTCGGGTAGGAGGCGAAAGTGATGATTTCCATCAGGATCGCCAGGCCTTCCTGGGTCACCGTCGACGATGGCGGGCCCTTGGCGAGGAAGGTACAGATCGGCTGATTCAGGCCGTTGAGGGTGGTGCCGACGTGCACCAGCCCTTCATGGACTTCCAGGGCGCGCACATCGCGCTGGTTGAACATCGCATCGGAGCGGATCTTGATGTAATCGGCGCCGGCCGCCGCATCGGCGACGATCCCGTCGGACTCGAACACCCGGATGGTTTCCTCGGCTTCGCCAAACACCTTGTTCAAGCGATGCTGCAACAGGTCGACCGCATCCTTGGCCGTCAGCGTCTTTGGCTCATCCTTGAGGTCGCCACGGCCGTCGATGTTGTTCAGGTATTCGGACAACATCATGCCCAGGTCGGACAGTGTCGGGTCGCCAGCGTGGAACGCGTCGGACGCGGCGCCGTACAACTCCTGGGAGATCAGGCCGAAATCCTCGGTGCCACGCGCTTCGAGCATGCGGATCACCATGCGGTATTCCTTGCACATGCGGCGCATGATCTGGCCGACCGGGTTGAACTGGCCGAGCTGGCGGGTGATGTCGCGCTCGATGTTCTGGAACTCCAGCTTCACTTTGCTGGAATCGAACGCCAGCGGCCGATTGAGGTAGTAGTCGCGGTCCACCGCCGGCATTTCCTTGCCCTTGGCCTTGAGGAAGCCCTTACGAATGTTGTCGTCCCACTTGACCGCATCGAGGACGCGGATCGGCGTCTGCGCCAGCACGATGCGATCGGACAAAATGCGTATCGACTGTTGGTAATCGTCCACCCGAAACTCCTGTAGAAACCTGTTTGTACTGCTTATTTGGCTTTGGCCTGACGCTGGTAGCGCACGGCTTCGACGAACACATCGGAATTGGCCGGGTCGTCGAGGTAGGCTGCGACTTGATCCATGTGGCTGTCGACCAATACGCCATCACCGTCGTGGGTCTGGAAGCTTTCACCGCTCAGGGCTTTCTGCTTCATGGCCTGGTTGATCTGGTCGAGGTCGAGGTTGTAGACCACCAATTCATGCTTGTCGGTCAGTTCAAACCCGCCAATGGTGAAATGCCCGCCGAACTGTGCCGGCACCTTCGCCGACAGATACCAGCGGTTGCCATGGCGCGTCACTGTGAAGGGATAGGCCTCCCGCTCCCTGGGCCTGGCCCGGTAATAACTGACGGCCTGATAGCGGTTGTCGCCGATGCGGGTCAGTTCGAGGTTGAGCGGCTCGCCCCAGGCATTGGTGCTGGTCCATTTGCCGAGCAATCCCTTGGGCGCGGGTTCGCTGGCAGGCAGCGGCTCCTTGAAGGTCACCAGACAGCCACTGAGCAGCAGGAACGACAAGGCGATCACAACGACACGCCAGGCTTTCATTCGAAACTCCCTATGAACACACAGCTAACCTGTAGGAGCTGCCGCAGGCTGCGATCTTTTGATCTTGTTTTTCAAAGGATCAAGATCAAAAGATCGCAGCCTTCGGCAGCTCCTACGGGGATTAGACCGACGCCAATACCAGGTGCATGTAGCGCGTCAGGATGCCGAGCATTTCCTCTTCGGCGGCAGGCTCGTCTACGTTGAGCAGGCCCTGATATTCCATCCGGCCGATAATCGCCGTCAACACCTTGGCATCCTGATGCGGCTCGCGCGAGCCCAATACCTGGAACAGCTGGCAAGAGCCCTGCAACAGGATTTGCTGATGCGAGCGCACCAGTTCGGCCAGGCGCGGGTTAAGCAATGCCTCCTGACGGAACGCCTGCTCGGCCATCAAATGCTCACGGCGATTGACCAGTTGCCGGTGAACGTAATCGGTCATCAGCCGCGCAATGTCGTCCGCCAGTTTCGAGCGCGCCTGCGGGCTGCCATCGCCACTGTCGATCATCTCGCGCAGCAGGCCCTCGTTGTTCACCCACAGTTTGCCCATGTACGCCGCACTGCGTTCCACGTATTGGGCGAAGGTATCGGTGAGCAGGTCATCGATATCCTTGAAATAGTAAGTGGTCGCCGACAACGGCACTTGTGCCTCTGCGGCCACCGCACGGTGCCGTACGGCCCGCACACCGTCACGCACGACAATGCGCATGGCGGCATCCAGGATTTCCTGTCGTCGCTGTTCGCTGCCCTGTCGGCTGGCCTTGCGACCCTGGTACTGAACACTTTCAGCGACCGCAGTGGCGACACCCGCTGCACCTTCTTGAGCTATTGCACGAATCACGACAGGTATTTCCTCTCAGATGAAAGTAACAAGTTGATACGTTTGTACCAGACAGGCAATAAAAAGCCGCCTCAAAGGCGGCTTTTTATTTGAAACACTTACGCTTGCGGCCGCATGTGCGGGAACAGGATCACGTCGCGGATCGACGGAGAGTTGGTCAGCAGCATCACCAGACGGTCGATACCGATGCCTTCACCCGCCGTTGGCGGCATGCCGTACTCCAGCGCACGAACGAAGTCGGCGTCGTAGTGCATGGCTTCGTCGTCGCCGGCGTCCTTGTCGGCCACCTGGGCCATGAAGCGCTCGGCCTGGTCTTCCGCGTCGTTCAACTCGGAGTAGGCGTTGGCGATTTCACGACCACCGATGAACAGCTCGAAACGGTCCGTGACGTTCGGGTTGTCGTCATTGCGACGGGCCAGCGGCGACACTTCGAACGGGTACTGGGTAATGAAGTGCGGCTGCTCCAGCTTGTGCTCGACCAGCTCTTCGAAAATCATCACCTGCAGCTTGCCCAGGCCTTCGAAGCCCAGCACCTTGGCGCCGGCCTTCTTGGCGATGGCGCGAGCCTTGTCGATGTCGTTCAGGTCATCGGCGGTCAGCTCGGGGTTGTACTTGAGGATCGAGTCGAATACCGACAGACGCACGAACGGCTCGCCGAAGTGGAACACCTTGTCGCCGTACGGCACGTCGGTGCTGCCCAGGACCAGCTGCGCCAGTTCGCGGAACAGTTCTTCGGTCAGGTCCATGTTGTCTTCGTAGTCGGCGTAGGCCTGGTAGAACTCCAACATGGTGAATTCAGGGTTGTGACGAGTCGAAACGCCTTCGTTACGGAAGTTGCGGTTGATCTCGAACACTTTCTCGAAGCCGCCGACAACGAGGCGCTTGAGGTACAGCTCAGGCGCGATACGCAGGAACATTTCCATGTCCAGCGCGTTGTGGTGGGTTTCGAACGGCTTGGCTGCCGCTCCGCCCGGAATGGTCTGCAGCATCGGCGTTTCCACTTCCAGGAAGTCACGCTTCATCAGGAAGCTGCGGATGTGGGCGATGACTTGCGAACGCACACGGAAGGTCTGGCGCACGTCTTCGTTGACGATCAGGTCAACGTAACGCTGACGATAGCGTTGTTCGGTGTCGGTCAGGCCGTGGTGCTTGTCCGGCAGCGGGCGCAGGGATTTGGTCAGCAGGCGCACGCTGGTCATTTCGACGTACAGGTCGCCCTTGCCGGAACGGGCCAGGGTGCCTTCGGCGGCGATGATGTCGCCCATGTCCCAGGTTTTCACCGCGGCCAGGGTTTCTTCGGAGAGGGTCTTGCGGTTGACGTAGACCTGGATACGCCCGGTCATGTCCTGGATCACCATGAACGAGCCACGGTTGAGCATGATGCGACCGGCAACCTTGACCGGGATCGCAGCCTCTGCCAGCTCTTCCTTGGTCTTGTCCGCGTACTGTTTCTGCAGTTGTTCGCAGTAGTTTTCGCGACGGAAGTCGTTCGGGAAGGCGTTGCCCTTGGCGCGCTCGGCAGCAAGCTTTTCCTTGCGCAGGGCGATCAGGGAGTTTTCTTCCTGTTGCAGGGCTTGCGGGTCGAGTTCTAGGTCGCTCATGTCTTTAAATATTCCATCAGGTTCGTTGCCCCCGGGCCCTGCGGCCCGGGGATTGCTCAGCAGGGACTAGGCGTCCCCCTGAGCTCCTACAGGGATCATCTTGTATTGCGTGTTTTACAGCCCGGACTTCAGGCTCGCTTCCAGGTATTCGTCGATGTCGCCATCGAGCACCTTGTCGCAGTCGCTGCGTTCGATGTTGGTGCGCAGATCCTTGATCCGCGAGGCATCGAGCACGTACGAACGGATCTGGTGACCCCAGCCGATATCGGACTTGGTGTCTTCCAGCGCCTGGGACGCCGCGTTGCGCTTTTGCATTTCCTGCTCGTACAACTTGGCCCGCAGCATTTTCATGGCGGTGTCTTTGTTGGCGTGCTGGGAACGTTCGTTCTGGCAGCTGACCACGGTGTTGGTCGGTACGTGGGTGATACGTACGGCCGAGTCGGTGGTGTTTACGTGCTGACCACCGGCACCGGAGGAACGATAGGTGTCGATCCGCAAGTCTGCCGGGTTGATTTCGATTTCCACCTTGTCATCGATCTCTGGCGAGACGAACACCGCGGAAAACGAGGTGTGGCGACGGTTGCCGGAGTCGAACGGGCTCTTGCGCACCAGGCGGTGCACGCCGATCTCGGTGCGCAACCAGCCAAAGGCGTATTCACCCTTGATGTGCACGGTCGCGCCCTTGATCCCGGCGACTTCACCGGCGGACAGTTCCATGATGGTGGCGTCGAAGCCGCGTTTGTCGGCCCAGCGCAGGTACATGCGCAACAGGATGTTGGCCCAGTCCTGGGCTTCGGTGCCGCCGGAACCGGCCTGGATGTCCAGGTAGGCGTTGTTCGGGTCCATTTCGTGGCTGAACATACGGCGGAATTCCAGCTTGGCCAGACTTTCCTCGAGACGGGCCAGCTCGGCGACGACATCGCCCACTGCGCCTTCGTCATTCTCTTCGACGGCCATGTCCAGCAGGTCGCGGCAATCGGCCAGACCGGTGTTCAGCTCGTCGAGGGTATCGACGATCTGCGCCAGCGCGGCGCGCTCGCGGCCCAGTTCCTGGGCGTATTCAGGTTTGTTCCAGACACTCGGATCTTCAAGCTCGCGATTGACTTCGGTCAGACGCTCATGCTTTTGATCGTAGTCAAAGATACCCCCGAATAGTTTCGGAGCGCTCGGACAGGTCCTTGATGGTGTTCAGGATCGGGTTGATTTCCATGACGGGCAGCACTCGTTGGCGAACTTTTGAAAGCCGGCGAGTATACCGTAATCAAGCGGCCCCGGCAGCCCGCATGGCGGGTTTACCGGCGAATGGTTTTGGGAGTCACGGCGAGCACTTGTAGGAGCTGCCGAAGGCTGCGATCTTGCTTTAACGGCGAAGATCAAAAGATCGCAGCCTTCGGCAGCTCCTGCAGAGCGTGGTATTTCACCAGATCACCCGATCCCCACCTGATTACGCCCATTGTTCTTCGCCGAATACAGCCCCTTGTCCGCCGCCAGGATCAGGTCGCGGCAGTTGCTGCCCGCTTTCGGCGTGATGGTCGACAGGCCGATGCTGATGGTCAGGCTCGAACCTTCGGTGGGCGAGTTATGCGGGATCTTCAGGGCCGCCACGGTCTGGCGCAGCTTCTCGGCCACCAGTCGGGCTCCGCCCTGGGAGGTATTGGGCAGCACCAGGGCGAACTCTTCGCCGCCGTAGCGGGCCGGCAGGTCCGAAGGTCGGGCACTGGCATCCTTGATCGCCGCGGCGACCTTGCGCAGGGCTTCATCGCCCTCCAGATGACCGAAGCTGTCGTTGTAGGCCTTGAAATAGTCCACGTCGATCATCAGCAACGACAACTGGCTCTGCTCACGCAACGAACGGCGCCACTCCAGTTCCATGTATTCGTCGAAGTGCCGACGGTTCGACAACCCCGTCAGGCCATCGGAGTTCATCAGGCGTTGCAGCACCAGGTTGGTGTCGAGCAGTTGTTGCTGGCTGACCCGCAACGCGCGGTACGCCGCGTCCCGTTGCAGCAGGGTCATGTAGGAGCGCGAGTGATAGCGGATGCGCGCGACCAGTTCGATGTTGTCCGGCAGCTTGACCAGATAATCGTTGGCCCCGGCGGCAAAGGCCGCGCTCTTGATCAACGGGTCTTCCTTGGTCGACAGGACGATGATCGGAATATCCTTGGTCGCCGGGTGATTGCGGTACTCGCGCACCAGGCTCAGGCCGTCGAGGCCGGGCATGACCAGATCCTGCAGGATCACAGTCGGCTTGATGCGCACCGCGTGGGCAATGGCCTGGTGCGGGTCGGCGCAGAAGTGAAAATCGATGTTCTCTTCGTTCGACAGGCCGCGACGCACGGCTTCGCCGATCATGGCCTGATCGTCCACCAGCAACACCATGGCGGCGTTTTCGTCGGTCTTGAAGTCGTCGAGCTGTAATTCAGTCATGTGCGGTCACCTGAGTACTACCTGAGCCAGGAATGAGGGAAAAGGTGCTCATTTGGCGAAAATCTCCAGCAATCGTGGCGCTATCTTGTCCAGCGGGCGAATCTCCACGGCAGCGTCGATGGCGGCCGCCGCCTTCGGCATGCCGTACACCGCACTGCTGCCCTGGTCTTGTGCGATGGTCAGGTAGCCCTGTTGGCGCATGAGTTTAAGCCCTTGGGCGCCATCACGCCCCATGCCGGTGAGCAAAACCCCCACGGCATCGCCATTCCAGTAACTGGCCACGCTCTCGAAGAACACATCGATGGATGGCCGGTAGATCTCGTTGACCGGTTCGGCGGTGTAGGCCAGCGTGCCGTTTTTCAGCAAACGAATATGGTGATTGGTGCCGGCCAACAGTACCGTGCCGCTTTGCGGCGGCTCGCCTTCCTGGGCCAGGCGCACGTCGAGGCCGCTGGCGCTGCCGAGCCATTCAGCCATGCCGGCGGCAAACACCTGGTCAACATGCTGCACGAGCACGATCGCCGGAGAGAAATCACGCGGCAGCCCCTTGAGCAAGACCTCCAGCGCTGCCGGCCCGCCAGCGGATGAGCCAATGGCGATCAGGCTTTGGCGTGAGCCCGAGCGGTGCAATGGCGCCGTCGTCAGGCGCGGGCGATTGCCCTTGTCGCCGATCAGCCAGCTAATATTCAAGATCTTGCGCAACAACGGCGCGGCCGCTTCCTGGGCATTGCCGGCACCGACCGCCGGAGTATCGACTACGTCCAGCGCACCGTGGCCCATGGCCTCGAACACCCGGTGCACGTTCTGCTGGCGATCCACTGTGACGATGACAATGGCACAGGGAGTCTCGGCCATGATCCGCCGCGTGGCCTCGACACCGTCCATCACCGGCATGATCAGGTCCATCAGAATCAGGTCCGGGGTGTCCAGCGCGCACTGGCGCACCGCTTCGGCACCATTGCCGGCGACCCAGACCACCTCGTGGGCCGGCTCGAATGCCAGGGCGCGGCGCAGGGCCTCCACCGCCATGGGCATGTCGTTGACGATTGCGATCCTCATGCCCGCGCTCCTCCAATGAGCTCGACCACTGCATCGAGCAAGGCGTCATCATGAAAACTGGCCTTGGCTAGATAATAGTCGGCCCCGGCATCCAGTCCACGGCGCCGGTCTTCTTCACGATCCTTGTAGGACACCACCATCACCGGCAGCGATTGCAGGCGATTGTCCCGACGCAACAGCGTGACCAGTTCGATACCGTCCATGCGCGGCATATCAATGTCGGTGATCAGCAGATCGAAATCCTCCGAACGCAGCGCGTTCCAGCCATCCATGCCGTCCACCGCAACCGCCACGTCGTAGCCGCGATTGAGCAACAGCTTGCGCTGCAACTCTCGCACGGTCAGGGAATCATCCACCACCAGAATTCGTTTGCGGGCCGCCTCGACCACCTGATTGCTGTGACGGGCAATGCGCTCCAGGCGACCGGTGTTGAGCAGTTTCTCCACCGAACGCAGCATGTCTTCGACATCGACGATCAGCACCACCGAACCGTCGTCGAGCAAGGCCCCGGCGGAGATGTCCTGCACCTTGCCCAGACGCTCATCCAGCGGCAGCACCACCAAGGTCCGCTCACCGATAAACCGCTCCACGGCCACGCCGTAGATCGCATCACGCTCGCGAATCACCACGACTTTCAGGGTTTGCCCGCTGTTCTGGCTGGCCGGGCGTTGCAACAACTGACTGGCCGCCACCAGGCCGACATGCCGGCCTTCGTGCCAGAAATGCTGGCGACCTTCGACCTGCACGATATCCGCCGGCTCCAGGTCGCACATGCGCTCAATGTGCGCCAGCGGGAAGGCATAGGCTTCGTCGCCGACTTCCACCACCAGGCTGCGCACCACCGACAGGGTCAGCGGCACCTCAAGGTGGAAACGACTGCCCTCGCCCGCCGTCTGCTCCAGCACCACCGCACCGCGCAACTGCCGGACCATGTGCTGCACCGCATCCAGGCCGACGCCGCGACCGGACACCTCAGTGACCGTGTCCCGCAGACTGAACCCGGGCAGGAACAGGAACGTCAGCAACTCCTCTTCGCTCAACTGCGCGGCGGTTTCCACGGGCGACAGATTTCGCTCAACGATACTGCGACGGACCTTTTCCAGATCCACGCCGTTGCCGTCATCGCTCAATTCAAGCACCAGCAAACCGGCCTGATGGGAGGCGCGCAGGCGAATCAAACCTTCAGCCGGCTTGCCCGCCAGCAATCGCTGCTCCGGGGTTTCGATGCCGTGATCGACGGCGTTGCGCAACAGGTGAGTCAGCGGCGCTTCAAGCTTTTCCAGTACGTCGCGATCGACCTGAGTCTTTTCGCCTTCAATTTCCAGGCGCACCTGCTTGCCCAGGTCGCGCCCCAGATCCCGGACCATCCGCACCTGCCCGGTCAACACATCGGCGAACGGCCGCATGCGACAAGCCAGCGCCGTGTCGTACAACACCTGCGCCCGCTGGCTGGCATGCCAGGCGAACTCGTCGAGTTCGGCATTCTTTTCCATGAGCAGTTGCTGTGATTGCGCGAGCAAACGCCGCGCATCCTCAAGGGCTTCCCGGGCCTCCAGGCTCAAGGCGTGGTCCTTGAGATGCACATTGAGATTCTCCAGTGCGCGCAGGCTGTTGCTCTGCATGCGCTTGAGTCGCTGCATGGTCGCCAGGTGCGGTTTGAGCCGCAGGGTTTCCACCAGGGATTTGCTCGACAGATCGAGCAGGCTGTTCAGGCGCTCGGCGGTGACACGCAGCACACGTTCGCCGTTTTCAGTGGTGCGTTTGGTCTTGCGCGGAGCCGGCGCCGATGACGCTTCGACGGCAGGCGTCGGCGGCTCGATCCTGGGCGCGGGTGGTTCAAGCTGAAGTTCGGCCATCACCGGCGCGGCAGGCGCAACCCGCGGAGCCGCCGGGTCCAGCAACCGCGCCATCAACGCCACGTAGGCCTCGATGTCCGCAGCCTCCGGGTTGTTGTTCGGCGTGGCGATGCGCATCAGCAAATCGGTGCCTTGCAGCAACGCATCGATGTGCTCGGGGCGCAGCAACAGGCGGCCTTCCTGGGCGCTGACCAGGCAATCTTCCATCACATGGGAGACGCTGACCCCGGCGTCGACACCGACGATCCGCGCCGCGCCCTTGAGCGAGTGCGCCGCACGCATGCACGATTCAAGTTGATCGGCCTGGGTCGGATCGCGCTCAAGCGCCAGCAGGCCGGCGCTCAAGACCTGGGTCTGGGCTTCGGCCTCCAGGCTGAACAGCTCCAGCAAAGAGGCGTCGCGCATTTGCTCGGGGGTCATGTAAGGCTCCGGGTCACGGCGGACAGCAGCTGTTCTTCATCCAGCCAGCGCAGGCTGCGACCTTTGAATTGCAACACGCCACGGGTGTATTTGGCGCTGGCCTGGGTACCCGAGCGCGATGCGGCATCGAGGGTGCGCTCGTCGATGGCGTGAATCCCGTCGACTTCGTCCACCGGCACCACCACCGGTCCACCATCGGCGGCGATGATCAGCATGCGCGGCATGACCCGCGCACCGGTGGCCACGCTGCTGGCGCCGTCGAGCCCCAGCAGCTCCACCAGCGACAGGCAGGCGACCAGTGCGCCTCGCACATTCGCCACGCCAAGCAAGGCCCGGGAACGTTGATGCGGCAAAGAGTGAATCGCTTGCAGCGGCGCCACCTCGACCAGACTACGGGTCGCAAGCCCCAGCCACTCTTCACCCAGACGGAACATCAACAGCGAGCGGGTTTTCACCTCGCTCTCAACCGCGACGGACACAGTCCCGCGATCTTCCTGCAGCAATGCATAACGATCGAGCAAGCGTGTAGCGGCCGCCGAATACACCGCACAATTGCGGCAATGAATATGGTCGCTGAGCAGCGGGCAGGACTTGTCGCCGTGGATACCGATGCGATTCCAGCAATCGTCGATGGCCTGGGCATCCCGGGTGACGCTAAAGGTGTCGGCGGCGATCATCGTTTACGCTCACTGTCGGCGGCGCGTGCGCTGCGGGCGGCACGCTCCTGCAATCGTCTGGCTCCCATCGCGTCGCCCTGGGCCAGCAGCAAACCGGCCAGGTGCATCAACGCTTCGGGATGTTGCGGTTCGAGGTACAACGCCTTGCGATAGAAACCCTGGGCTTCCAGGGTATTGCCGGCCACATCGCTGAGCAGTCCCAGCCAGTAAAAGACCTGGGCCACCGGCTCATGACTGCGCAAGTAGCTTTCACACGCTGCTCGCGCCTCGGCGCTTTTGCCTTCATCGGCCAGCACGGCGATATTGGCCAGCAGCGCGGCAGTGTCGGAGCCAGAGTTGGCAGGCGCCGGCCGCAGCGGCGCAACCTGGGCAAACGGACGGCTGCGCACTGGCGCAGGCGGTGGATTGCGCAACGGTTGCGGCACTGGCAGCGGTGCAGGAACGAATACCGGCAAGGGATCAGGGTCCGCAGTCCCCTGTCGACTGAACGCAAAGGACTGCGGGATCCCGATCGAGCGCATCCCCAAACGCCCCAGCAGACTGCCTTCGGCCGGTCCGATAAACAGCACGCCGTCAACGTGGGTCAGGCACTTGAGCACTTCGAAGACTTGCTTCTGGGTCGGCTGGTCGAAATAGATCAGCAGGTTGCGACAAAACACGAAATCGAAGGGCGGCTCACCGGCCAGCAAGGCCGGGTCCAGCAGGTTGCCGACCTGCAGGCGCACCTGCTCGAGCACCCGCTGATCGAGGCGATAGCTCTCGCCTTCGGCGATGAAATGGCGATCGCGAAACGCAATGTCGTCCCCCCGGAAGGAATTCTTGCCGTACAACGCACGCCGGGCTTTTTCCACTGACAACGGGCTGACGTCCAGGCCGTCGACCTTGAACTGGTGCGGTTTGAGCCCGGCATCGAGCAACGCCATGGCGATCGAGTACGGTTCTTCGCCGGTGGAGCACGGCAGGCTGAGAATCCGCAATGCACGCAGGTTGTTGATCTCGGCCAGACGCTTGCTCGCGAGTTTAGCCAGGGTGACGAAGGACTCCGGGTAGCGAAAGAACCAGGTTTCCGGAACGATCACCGCTTCGATCAACGCCTGCTGCTCGTCCCGCGAGCCCAGCAGGGTGCGCCAATATTCATCGGCCGACACGGCTTGCGCAACGATGCTGCGCTGGCGCACCGCTCGCTCGATGATCGCCGGCCCTACCGAGGTCACGTCGAGCCCGATGGTTTCCTTGAGGAAGTCGAAAAAACGCTGGTCGCTGTTCATGGCCGCTCCTGCAGCAGTGCCGGATCCATTGGCGGCGAGGGGAACAACAAGGCGCGTACCTGATCGTCCAGCAGATCGCCGACCCGAACCCATTGCAACAAGCCCTGCTCGTCCTTGCGCACCGGCCCGAGGTAAGGCGTCTGGCGATTGTCCAGGCCGTAGGGCTGAAAATCCGCCGGATCGCAGCGCAGGGTGTCAGTCGCCTGTTCGAGGATCAGCCCGAGCAGCTGGGTCTCGGCGGTTTCGTCCGGGCGATAGTTGACCAGCACCAGTCGCGTGCTGGTACGGGCCTGTGCAGGCGTGCCAAAGGTCAGTGCGCTCAAGTCGATCACCGGCACCACCGCGCCCCGATAGGCGAATACCCCGGCGACCCAGCCGGGAGCATGGGGAATTGGCTTTAACGGCAGGCGCGGCAGCACTTCAGCCACTTCGACAGCCTTCAAGGCATAGCGCTCGTTGCCGATGCGAAACACCAGAAACAAGGCATGCAGCGCCTGCTTCACGACAGAGCGTTTGGCCGTGATTTCGCTCATCAGACTTTGAATCGCGAAACGCCGCTGCGCAGCCCGACGGCCACCTGGCTCAGCTCATCGATGGCGAAACTGGCCTGGCGCAGAGACTCGACAGTCTGACTGCTGGCATCACCCAACTGAACTAGCGCGTGGTTGATCTGCTCGGCACCGGTGGCCTGGGCCTGCATGCCTTCGTTGACCATCAACACCCGCGGCGCCAGCGCCTGGACCTGATGGATGATCTGCGACAACTGCTCGCCGACCTGCTGCACCTCGGACATGCCACGACGCACCTCCTCGGAAAACTTGTCCATGCCCATGACCCCGGCCGATACCGCCGACTGGATCTCGCGCACCATTTGCTCGATGTCGTAGGTGGCCACGGCCGTCTGGTCCGCCAGGCGCCGCACTTCGGTGGCGACCACGGCAAAGCCGCGTCCGTATTCCCCGGCCTTCTCGGCCTCGATGGCGGCGTTGAGCGACAGCAGGTTGGTCTGGTCGGCGACCTTGACAATGGTCACCACCACCTGATTGATGTTGCCGGCCTTCTCGTTGAGGATCGCCAGCTTGGCGTTGACCAGATCGGCCGCGCCCATCACCGAGTGCATGGTTTCTTCCATGCGCGCCAGGCCTTGCTGACCGGAACCGGCAGCCACGGAAGCCTGGTCGGCGGCGGTGGAGACCTCGGTCATGGTGCGCACCAGATCCCGGGAAGTGGCGGCGATCTCACGGGAGGTCGCACCAATTTCCGTGGTGGTGGCGGCGGTTTCGGTGGCGGTGGCTTGTTGCTGCTTGGACGTCGCGGCGATCTCGGTCACCGACGTGGTCACCTGCACCGACGAACGCTGGGCCTGGGACACCAGAGAAGTGAGCTCGGTCATCATGTCGTTGAAACCGGTCTCTACCGCGCCGAATTCGTCCTTGCGTTCCAGGTTCAGGCGGCTGCTGAGGTCGCCAGTGCGCATGATTTCGAGGATTTTCACGATGCGGTTCATCGGCGCCATGATGGCGCGCATCAGCAACAGGCCGCAGAGACCGGCGGCCAGCACCGCGATCACCAGGGAAATGCCCATGATGACTTTGGCGGTGACCACCGCATCATCAATGGCCGCGATTTCTGTGTCCGCCACGGTCTTGTTATGACGCAGGATGTCATTGACCTTCATTCGACCCGCTGCCCAGGTCGGGGTCAGTTCACTGTTGAACATGTTGACGGCCGCGGCGCTCTGGTTGCGTTTATGCAACTCGATCACCGCGGCCAGAATCCGGTGGTAGTCGTCATGAAGTTTTTCGAACGCTGCGAAATCGACCCTGTCTTCTTCGTCGCCCATCGTTGCACGGTAGAGGTCCATCTGCTCTTTCAACCGATCAGCGAAGCCCTTGAAGTTCGCGGCATCCTCGGCAGTGAAACTCTGCCCCTCCTCCAGGCCGAGAATGGCCTGAATGCGCACATAACTGTCGGACCACGCGCCACGAATCATCGAACTGTAATACAACCCTGGCAGAGCGTCCTCACGCACGCTGGCCTCGCTGTTTTCGATCGTCAACAGCCGGGAGTACGAGACGACCACCATCAACAACATGATGGCGATAATTACCGCAAAGCTCGCCAAAATGCGTTGGCGTAACGTCCAGTTCTTCACAGTCATTCCTCGGGGCCGATTCGAAATGCGGGGAGTATAGCCGAGGGCGGTGTTTCATTTATAAGACGGATGCGCACCGCTTCTCATCCCGTCAAAAAAAGGCGGGACGGGTACCAGGGTGATTGGGCAGAAAAGGGGCGGTGGTGTGGCTGAAAACGCCATCGCGAGCAGGCTCGCTCCCATATTGAATCTCTGGTGTATGCAGAATCTGCGATCACTGAAGACTTGATGTGGGAGCGAGCCTGCTCGCGAATGCAGCCTGAAGGTTTACAGGGAGGCCTGGCGAACCTGCTTTTCCAGCTCGGCCTTCAACCCCGGCTCCAGCTTGAGCTGCCGCGCCAGTTCGTCGAGGTAAGCCTTCTCCATGAAGTTTTCCTCGTCCACCATCATCACGCTGGCGATGTACATCTCGGCGGCGATTTCCGGAGAGAGGGCGGCGCGGGCGACATCGCTCGGGTCCAGCGGCTTGTTGAGCTCGGCGTGCAGCCAGTGTTGCAGTTCCCGGTCGCTGTCGAGCCGGGTGAATTCGCCTTCGATCAAGGCGCGCTCACGTTCATCGACATGACCGTCAGCCTTGGCCGCGGCCACCAGCGCCTTGAGAATCGCCTGACTGTGCAGTTCGACTTGCGCGGCCGGTACGCGGTCCAGGGTTTGCGGCTCCGTAGCGGCTGCATCGCCCTGCTGCGCCTGCCAGTTACCGTAGGCTTTATAAGCCAGCACGCCCAGCGCGGCGAGACCACCGTAGACCGCGACCTTGCCCCCGACTTTACGGGCCTTTTTGCTGCCGAGCAGCAAACCCATTGCACCTGCCGCCAATGCCCCGCCACTCGCACCGGAGAGCAAACTGCCGAGGGCGCTGGTGCCACCGCTCGCGCCCTTTTGCTGCGGGCTGCCGGCCTTGTTCTGCAACAGGTCCTGGCCGGACTTGAGTAGTTGATCGAGCAATCCACGGGTGTTCATTTACCGCCTCCAAAAGACGTTTAACCTGAAACCAAGACCACCAGCCTAAAACGAAAGTGCCCCCGCCCCATGGGCGAGAGTGCTTCCAGATGTTGCATGCCTCAGCGCCCATTGCCGCTTGCGACGGCCTATCAAAAAAAAAGATATACACTCTCGCCAATCGATAAAAACAGCCCACCGGGTGCTTTCCCATGATGACCTTGCGTCAGATCCGTCACTTCATCGCCGTGGCCGAGACCGGCTCGATCTCGGCCGCCGCGCAAACCGCATTCATTTCCCAGTCAACCCTGACCCTGGCGATCCAGCAACTGGAGGAGGAAATCGGCGTCAGCCTGTTCAGCCGCCACGCCAAGGGCATGACCCTGACCCACCAGGGGCATCAGTTCCTGCGTCAGGCGCACTTGATCCTGGCCACGGTGGATAATGCCAAGCGCAGCCTGCAACAGAGCACCGACCAGGTTGCCGGGCAACTGATCGTCGGCGTGACCAGCCTGGTGGCCGGTTATTACCTGGCGGATCTGCTCACCCGTTTCCAGCGCGCCTACCCCAACGTGGAAATCCGCGTGATGGAAGACGAGCGCCCGTACATCGAGCATTTGCTGGTCAGCGGCGAGATCGATGTCGGCGTGTTGATCCTCTCCAACCTCGAAGACCGCCACGCCCTGCAGACCGAAGTCCTGACCCACTCGCCGCACCGGCTATGGCTGCCAGCCCAGCACCCGCTGCTCGAACACGACAGCATCAACCTCGCCGACGTGGCCCGCGAGCCATTGATTCAACTGAACGTCGATGAAATGGACCGCAACGCCCAACGCATGTGGTCGGCCGCCTCCCTGCAACCGCGCATCACCCTGCGCACGGCCTCCACCGAAGCGGTGCGAAGCCTGGTGGCCGCCGGTTTGGGCGTGTCGATCCAGCCTGACATGACCTATCGCCCGTGGTCACTGGAGGGTGACATCATCGAAGCGCGACCGATCGCCGACCTCAGCCAGACCCTGGATGTCGGCCTGGCCTGGCGTCGCGGCACCGCGCGACCGGCGCTGGTGGACCCGTTCCTGACGGTCGCCCGCGAACAACCCCACGGCGGGCGTAAGCCATCTATTTAATCGAACGCCACCTTCAGTATTTAGTATTTGTTGTCCTCGGGCCCGCGAACTAGTCTTGTGCATCTAATAAAGACGGCCGGGCCCCAGTTACAGGGAGCGCTGCCATGTCTACACAACAAGCCACACAAAAAACGAGAACCCGAAAAATGGCTGGCGCGCAGACCCCGTTGTTCACCGCATTGTTGATCGATGGTGAATTGGTTGCCGGTCAAGGCTGCGTCGAGCCGATTCTCAACCCCGCCACCGGGGAAGTCCTGACCCGGATCGCCGAAGCCAGCACCGAGCAAGTCGAAGCCGCGATCCTCGCCGCCCACCGTGCCTTTGCCGGTTGGTCACGGACCACGCCGCAGCAGCGTTCGAACCTGCTGCTGGAAATCGCCAACACCATCGAAAAAAACGCCGACCTGTTGGCCCGCCTCGAATCCATGAACTGTGGCAAGCCGTTGCACCTGGCCCGTCAGGACGACTTGAGTGCCACGGTCGACGTGTTCCGTTTCTTCGCCGGTGCCGTGCGTTGCCAGACCGGCCAGCTCAGCGGCGAATACCTGCCGGGGTACACCAGCATGGTCCGGCGCGATCCTATCGGGGTCGTGGCGTCGATTGCGCCGTGGAACTACCCGATCATGATGGCCGCGTGGAAAATCGCCCCGGCCCTCGCCGCGGGCAACACCCTGGTGTTCAAGCCATCGGAACACACGCCGCTGTCGATCCTGGCCCTGGCCCCGGCACTGGCCGAGATCCTGCCACGGGGAGTGATCAACATCGTTTGCGGTGGCGGCGAAGGCGTCGGCAGCCATCTGGTGAGCCATCCAAAGATCCGCATGGTGTCGCTGACGGGCGATATCGTCACCGGCCAGAAGATTCTGCAGGCCGCGTCGAAGACACTCAAACGCACCCACCTCGAACTCGGCGGCAAGGCTCCGGTGATCGTCTGCAACGATGCCGACATTCAGGCCGTGGTCGAAGGCGTGCGCACCTACGGCTACTACAACGCCGGCCAGGATTGCACCGCCGCTTGCCGCATTTATGCCCAGGCCGGGATTCATGACCGCCTGGTGGCCGAGCTCGGTGCGGCCGTCAGCAGCCTGCGTTTCGCCGGCAAGCGCGATGCCGACAACGAAATCGGCCCGCTGATCAGCACCCGCCAGCGTGACCGCGTGGCCAGTTTTGTCGAGCGTGCCTTGGGCCAGCCGCACATCGAGCGGGTGACCGGCGCGGCGGTGCACTCCGGTGCCGGCTTCTATTACCAGCCGACCCTGCTCGCCGGCTGCAAGCAAAGTGACGAGATCGTCCAGCGCGAAGTGTTCGGGCCGGTGGTCACCGTGACCCGCTTCGATGAGCTGGAACAAGCGGTGGACTGGGCCAACGATTCGGAATACGGCCTGGCCTCCTCGGTCTGGACCCAAAACCTCGACAAGGCCATGCAGGTCGCGGCGCGCTTGCAGTACGGCTGCACCTGGATCAACAGCCACTTCATGCTGGTCAGCGAAATGCCCCATGGCGGCCTGAAACGTTCGGGCTACGGCAAAGACCTGTCCAGCGATTCGCTTCAGGACTACAGCGTGGTGCGGCACATCATGGCCCGCCATGGCGAGCATCTCTGACTACGCTAATAACAAGCCACCAACGGCATGCTTCACCACGTTCACAACTGCCCCGACCATAATTTGAAGAAGAGGGAATTCCCATGTTCGTGCACAAGACCGCACTGCTCAGTGCAATCACTACCGCGCTGCTGGCCAGCGCCAGTGTCCAGGCCGCCGAGCCGCTCAAAGCTGTCGGGGCGGGCGAAGGCCAACTGGATATTGTGGCCTGGCCCGGCTACATCGAACGTGGCGAGAGCGACAAGGCCTACGACTGGGTGACCGGTTTCGAGAAGGAGACCGGCTGCAAGGTCAACGTCAAGACGGCGGCCACCTCCGATGAAATGGTCAGCCTGATGGCCAAGGGCGGTTACGACCTGGTCACCGCATCCGGCGACGCGTCCCTGCGCCTGATTGTCGGCAAGCGTGTGCAGCCGATCAACACCGCGTTGATCCCGAACTGGAAGAATCTCGACCCGCGCCTCAAAGATGCACCGTGGTACGTGGTCAACAAGCAGACCTACGGCACCCCGTACCAGTGGGGCCCGAACGTGCTGATGTACAACACCAACGTGTTCAAGTCCGCGCCCACCAGCTGGGGCGTGTTGTTCAACGCGCAAAACCTGCCGGACGGCAAGCCGAACAAGGGCCGCGTACAGGCCTATGACGGCCCGATCTATATCGCCGACGCGGCGCTGTACCTCAAATCGGCCAAACCGGAACTGGGTATCCAGAACCCCTACGAACTGACCGAAGCCCAGTACAAGGCCGTGCTCGATCTGCTGCGCGCCCAGCAGCCGCTGATCCACCGCTACTGGCACGACACCACAGTGCAAATGAGCGACTTCAAGAACGAAGGCGTGGTCGCCTCCGGTGCCTGGCCGTATCAGGTCAACGGCCTGATCAACGAGAAGCAGCCAATCGCCTCGACCATCCCGAAAGAAGGCGCCACCGGGTGGGCCGACACCACCATGTTGCACGCCGAAGCCAAGCACCCCAACTGCGCCTACAAGTGGATGGACTGGTCGCTGCAACCGAAAGTCCAGGGTGACGTAGCGGCCTGGTTCGGCTCGTTGCCAGCGGTGCCGGCGGCGTGCCAGGGCAGTGAGTTGCTCGGTGCCGAAGGCTGCAAGACCAACGGTTTCGACCAGTTCGACAAGATCGCCTTCTGGAAAACCCCGCAGGCTGAAGGCGGCAAATTCGTGCCGTACAGCCGCTGGACCCAGGATTACATCGCGATCATGGGCGGTCGTTGATCCCCTGACCAGATCAAAAGATCGCAGCCTTCGGCAGCTCCTACGCCGATCGCATGCACCGCAAATGTGGCGCCCTATGCAAAATCTGTAGGAGCTGCCGCAGGCTGCGATCTTTTCACAGCACACTCGATTCCGTTGAAAGAAAGCGCGCCTTTTGGGAGCACCGCACCATGACGCTTGCAGTCCAGTTCACCAACGTCTCCCGTCTATTCGGCGAAGTGAAAGCCGTAGACCGGGTTTCCATCGACATCCAGGACGGCGAGTTTTTTTCAATGCTGGGGCCGTCCGGCTCGGGCAAGACCACCTGTTTGCGCCTGATCGCCGGTTTTGAACAACCGAGCACGGGCTCCATCCGTATTCATGGCGAAGAGGCCGCCCACCTGCCGCCCTACCAGCGCGACGTGAACACCGTGTTCCAGGATTACGCGCTGTTCCCGCACATGAACGTGCGCGACAACGTCGCCTACGGTTTGAAAGTCAAAGGCATCGGCAAGGTCGAGCGCCTCAAGCGTGCCGAAGAGTCCCTGGAGATGGTCGCCCTCGGCGGCTACGGCGAGCGCAAGCCGGTGCAGCTCTCCGGCGGTCAGCGCCAGCGTGTGGCCCTGGCCCGCGCCTTGGTCAACCGTCCACGGGTGCTGCTGCTCGACGAACCCCTCGGCGCCCTCGACCTGAAGTTGCGCGAGCAAATGCAGGGCGAGTTGAAGAAGCTGCAACGCCAGCTCGGCATCACCTTCATCTTCGTCACACACGACCAGACCGAAGCGCTGTCGATGTCCGATCGGGTGGCCGTGTTCAACAAGGGCCGCATCGAACAAGTCGATAGCCCGCGCAACCTGTACATGAAACCGGCCACCACCTTCGTGGCGGAATTCGTTGGCACCTCCAACGTGATTCGCGGCGACCTGGCCAAGCAACTCAGTGGCAATCCGCAGCCATTTTCAATTCGCCCGGAGCACGTGCGCTTCGCCGAAGGCCCGCTGGCCAGCCACGAGATCGAAGTCAGCGGTTTGCTCCACGACATCCAGTACCAGGGCAGCGCCACCCGCTACGAACTGAAACTGGAAAACGGCCAGACCCTGAACATCAGCCAGGCCAACAATCAGTGGATCGACAGCAGCGCGCAACATCAGACCGGCCAGCGTCTGAGCGCACGCTGGGCGCGGGAAGCCATGGTCCAGTTGCACGACACCCTTGCCGGCGGGGTGTGAGATGAGCACCTTGGCTATTTCACAATCCTCGTCGGGCGGCTCGCCGTTGCGCAGGTTTTCCAACCTGTTGTATCGCCGGCCGAACCTGTACCTGTCGATGCTACTGGTGCCGCCGTTGCTGTGGTTCGGCGCGATCTACCTGGGCTCGTTGCTGACGCTGCTGTGGCAAGGCTTCTACACTTTCGACGACTTCACCATGGCGGTCACCCCCGACCTGACCCTGGCGAACTTCACCGCACTGTTCCAGCCGTCAAACTTCGACATCATCCTGCGCACCCTGGGCATGGCGATTGTGGTGTCGATTGCCAGCGCCATTGTCGCGTTCCCGATTGCCTACTACATGGCGCGCTACACCACCGGCAAGACCAAGGCGTTTTTCTACATCGCGGTGATGATGCCGATGTGGGCCAGTTACATCGTCAAGGCCTACGCCTGGACACTGCTGCTGGCCAAGGGCGGCGTGGCGCAGTGGTTCGTGCAGCATCTGGGGCTGGAACCGGTCCTGCAGTTCGTTCTGGGGATTCCGGGGGTGGGCGGCAGCACCTTGTCGACCTCGCACCTGGGGCGCTTCATGGTGTTCGTCTACATCTGGCTACCGTTCATGATCCTGCCGATCCAGGCCTCGCTGGAACGCCTGCCGCCTTCGTTGCTGCAAGCGTCGGCCGACCTCGGCGCCAAGCCGCGCCAGACCTTCATGCAAGTGATTCTGCCGCTGTCGATCCCGGGCATTGCCGCCGGTTCGATCTTTACCTTCTCGCTGACCCTGGGCGACTTCATCGTGCCGCAACTGGTGGGCCCGCCCGGCTACTTCGTCGGCAGCATGGTGTACGCCCAGCAAGGCGCGATCGGCAACATGCCAATGGCCGCTGCCTTCACCCTGGTGCCGATCGTACTGATCGCCATCTACCTGTCCATCGTCAAACGACTGGGGGCCTTCGATGCGCTCTGACTCTTCATCTCAAGGGCAGGCATCCCTCGGGCTACGCATAGCGGCCTGGGGCGGGCTGGTGTTCCTGCACTTCCCGATCCTGATCATCTTCCTGTACGCCTTCAACACCGAAGACGCGGCGTTCAGCTTTCCACCCAAGGGTTTCACCTTGAAGTGGATCGGCGTGGCGTTCTCGCGGCCAGATGTACTGGAAGCGATCAAGCTGTCGTTGCAGATCGCCTCGATTGCCACGCTGATCGCCATGGTCCTCGGCACATTGGCTTCGGCCGCGCTGTATCGCCGGGACTTCTTCGGCAAGCAAGGCATCTCGCTGATGCTGATCCTGCCGATCGCCCTGCCGGGGATCATCACCGGGATCGCGTTGCTGGCGACCTTCAAGACACTGGGAATCGAACCGGGGATGTTCACCATCATCGTCGGCCACGCGACCTTCTGCGTGGTGATCGTCTACAACAACGTCATCGCTCGCTTGCGCCGCACTTCCCACAGTTTGATCGAGGCCTCGATGGACCTCGGCGCCGACGGCTGGCAGACCTTCCGCTACATCATCCTGCCGAACCTTGGTTCGGCGCTGCTGGCCGGCGGCATGCTGGCGTTTGCCCTGTCGTTCGACGAAATCATTGTCACCACCTTCACCGCCGGCCATGAACGCACCCTGCCGCTGTGGCTACTCAACCAGCTCAGCCGCCCACGGGACGTGCCGGTGACCAACGTCGTGGCGATGCTGGTGATGATCGTGACCATGCTGCCGATTCTTGGTGCCTATTACCTGACCCGGGGTGGTGAGAGCGTTGCGGGGAGTGGTGGCAAGTAACTGACATCCCCCCTACACAAAGAATTCAGAGGAGATAAACATGCAAACCAAACTCTTGATCAACGGCCAATTGCTCAACGGCGAAGGCCCCGCCCAACCCGTATTCAACCCGGCCCTGGGTCGTGTACTGGTGGAAATCAACGAAGCCAGCGAAGCCCAGGTCGATGCCGCCGTACGCGCCGCCGACGCCGCGTTCGACAGCTGGTCGCATACCCCGCCGAAAGAGCGCTCGCTGCTGCTGCTCAAACTGGCCGATGTCATCGAAGCCCACGGCGAAGAGCTGGCGAAACTGGAATCGGACAACTGCGGCAAGCCTTACAGCGCTGCGCTGAACGACGAGATCCCGGCGATTGCCGACGTGTTCCGCTTCTTCGCTGGCGCCAGCCGCTGCATGAGCGGTTCAGCCGGTGGCGAGTACCTGCCGGGGCACACCTCGATGATCCGCCGCGACCCGGTGGGCGTGATCGCTTCCATCGCACCGTGGAACTACCCGCTGATGATGGTCGCCTGGAAAATCGCCCCGGCCTTGGCCGCCGGTAATACTGTGGTGCTCAAGCCGTCGGAACAAACCCCGCTGACTGCCCTGCGCCTGGCCGAGCTCGCGTCGGAGATCTTCCCGGCCGGTGTACTCAACCTGGTGTTCGGCCGTGGTCCTACGGTCGGTAGCCCGCTGGTGACCCACCCGAAAGTGCGCATGGTGTCGTTGACCGGTTCGATTGCCACCGGCTCGAACATCATTTCCAGCACCGCCGACAGCGTCAAGCGCATGCACATGGAATTGGGCGGCAAGGCCCCGGTGATCATCTTCGACGACGCCGACATCGATGCCGCCGTCGAAGGCATCCGCACCTTCGGTTTCTACAACGCAGGGCAAGACTGCACCGCTGCCTGCCGCATCTATGCCCAGGAGGGCATCTACGACAAATTCGTGGAAAAACTCGGCGCCGCCGTCAGCAGTATCAAGTACGGCTTGCAGGATGATCCGTCGACCGAGCTCGGCCCGCTGATCACCGCGCAACACCGCGACCGCGTAACCGGTTTCGTCGAACGCGCCATCGCCCAGCCGCACATTCGCTTGATCACTGGCGGCAAGGCGGTTGAGGGCAACGGCTACTTCTTCGAACCGACGGTACTGGCCGATGCGCAGCAGGACGACGAAATCGTGCGCCGCGAAGTGTTCGGGCCGGTGGTCTCGGTGACCAGGTTCAGCGATGAAACGCAGGTGCTGGGCTGGGCCAACGATTCGGACTACGGCCTGGCCTCTTCCGTGTGGACCGCCGACGTCGGCCGCGCCCATCGCCTGTCGGCTCGCCTGCAGTACGGCTGCACCTGGGTCAACACGCACTTCATGCTCGTCAGCGAAATGCCCCACGGCGGTCAGAAACTGTCCGGCTATGGCAAGGACATGTCCATGTACGGGCTGGAGGACTACACCGTTGTGCGGCACGTGATGTTCAAGCATTAACCGCGAAAAGATCGCAGCCTGCGGCTGCTCCTACAAAGAGCGCCGTACACCCTGTAGGAGCTGCCGCAGGCTGCGATCTTTTCAGCAGACACACGGATGATGTCAGCGATTTACACCAAGGATTCACCGCAACTTAAAAAAACAATAACCACCGATCCGGGCGGCGCCCCCAAGGCCCCGCCACGGTTTCGGACATCCGAAATCTGCCGATTTTCCGGAGCAATAACACATGAGTGCATCACCCGATCTCTCTGCAGCCCTTGCCGACAGCGATGCCGAGCAACTGCGCAAACTCGGTTACACCTCCAACTTCAATCGCAGCATGAGCCTGTGGGAAAACTTCGCCCTGGGCTTCACCTACCTGTCCCCGGTGGTCGGGGTGTATACCCTGTTCGGCCTGTGCCTGGCCGCAGGCGGGCCACCTATGTTCTGGGCTTACTTGCTGGTCGGTTGCGGCCAACTGCTGGTGTGCCTGATCTTCGGCGAAGTGGTTTCGCAGTTCCCGATTTCCGGTGGCGTATACCCCTGGGCTCGCCGCTTGGTGGGCAAACGCTGGGCGTGGATGGTCGGCTGGATCTACTCCATCGCCCTGTGCGTAACCATCGCCGCCGTTGCGGTCGGTGCCGGTCCGTACCTCGCCGCCATGATGGGTTTTGAACCGAGCAACAACACCAACATCATCATCGCCCTGTTCCTGACGCTGTTCGCCACTCTGGTCAACCTCAGCGGCACCAAAGTGCTGGCGCGCATTGCCATGTTCGGCTTCCTGTGCGAGCTGGTGGGCGCGGTGATCGTCGGCGTTTACCTGCTGATTTTCGAGCGTCATCAACCCATCAGCGTGTTGTTCAACACCTTCGATATCAGCGTCGACGGCTCGTACCTGCCGGCGTTCCTCACCGCGTCGCTGGCGGGGATGTTCCTGTACTACGGCTTCGAGGCTTGCGGTGACGTGGCCGAAGAAACCCCGAACCCGAGCAAGAAAATCCCGGTGGCCATGCGCATGACCATCTACATCGGCGGCATCGCGGCGATGTTCGCCTGCCTGGCGCTGATCCTGGCCGTACCGGACATGCAAGCGGTGATCAACGGCACCGACAAGGACCCGGTCACCACCATCCTCAACAACGCCTTCGGCCCGATCGGTTCGAAAGTGGTGATGGGCGTGGTGATGATTTCCTTCATCTCCTGCGTGATCAGCCTGCAAGCAGCGGCCAGTCGCCTGCTGTATTCCTACGCCCGTGACGAAATGGTCATCGGCAGCCGACTGCTGAAGAAGATTTCCCCTACGACTCAGGTTCCAGTTGCCGCGCTGTTCGTCTCCGGTGTCCTGCCGGCACTAATCATCATCCTCGGCTTCTTCCTGCAAGACGCGGTCGCCACCATCGTCAGCTTCGCGGCCATCGGCATCTACCTGGCGTTCCAGATGATCGTGCTCGCAGCCCTGTACGCCCGCATGAAGGGCTGGAAACCGAGCGGCAAATTCACCCTCGGCCCCTGGGGCTGGGCGGTGAACATCGGCGCGCTGGTCTATGGTGTCGGCGCCATCATCAACATGGCCTGGCCACGCACCCCGGATGCCGCGTGGTACATCAACTACGCGATGGTGCTGAGTACCGCCATCGTCATTGGTCTGGGCCTGCTCTACATGTGGTTCGCCAAGCCGTATGACCATGGCATGGCGCCTGCTGGGGATGCCTGGAAAGTCAGCCGGTAACGGCATTCGCCCCGGTGCCGTCGTGGTGCCGGGGTGATCTAAAAAAACCAACAAGGATTGAATATGGATATCACCCCGACGGGGGTTGAGTCGGTTAACCCCATCTCGTTGCGTTAGCATCTGGCAACACATCCCTCTCTCTCGTTCGTGTTCGCCGCACTAGAGTTTCGTGCAACCCATGCACGCCTGCGGTTGACGAAAACCCTGGCTCGGCCTAGGGTGTTTACGTCGTTTACAGCGTATACACCTTAGGAGAGCCATCATGGCCTCACCCGTTTTGTCTTTTCGCGTCGAAGAACAATTGGCACAGCAGCTGGATTTATTGGCTGCGGCGACCGACAGAGATCGTCAGTACCATCTCAAGCGTGCATTGGTTCGATATGTGGAAGCCGAGTCCTGGCATCTGCAAGCCATCAGTGACGGCATCGCCGATGCCGACGCAGGGAAACTCACCGATCTGGATGCCGTGAAGGCTAAGTGGGCAAAACGTGCCGAGCGTAGTACTGACTGAAAAAGCCGATAGCGATCTCGATGCCATCCACGAACACTACCGAAAGGTAGTTGGCGCAAAAGCCGCTCTCGAAATCATTTCCACGATGCTGCAATCCTTTGAACTGTTGGAACAGTTTCCCGGCTCGGGCAGGCCTTCAGGCATGCCCGATGTCCGAGAGTTGGTACTTGGCCGTTTTCCCTTTATCGCCCCTTACCGATTTTCCCAAGGCCAGGTACAAGTTCTGCGCGTGCTGCATCAGCGATCCGAGCGTTCCCAGGATTGGTAGATGAGGGCATCCAGCCAGGACGGGATGCCCCATTGTTTCAAAACCTCGAAACACTCCTCATCGCATCCACCAGATACCTCATCGCGATCCTGTCGCTCTCCGACAGCTCCCGATAGCGTTCCACCAGTTTCATTTCCTCGCTATTGAGCCGGCGTCTTCGTCGCCCCAGGGCCAGACACGGAAAGATTCCCAACATTTCGGTGATGCCTTGTACTTTCGACATGGACGATGTCCTTCTAAACGTCAAAGAAAACTGCAAAAAACCGCATCGCCCTCCCCCTATTCAGCAGCCGCATCGTGCCGACTGAACCGCACCGGTCTTTCGGGCATAAACCGGTCATGTGCACAGAATAGAAATATTCCGGGCGCTGAAAAGCGGTTTTTAGAGTAATTAGTCGAAAAAAGCAGAAATGCCCTGTAAATCAGAAACCCCTGTCGGAATTGTTTCCCGACATGTCTTGTTTCATTGCCGAGCCAGCGCAATGCCATCAATCAATTTTGCTCTGCAATCGAACGGTTTAAGCTGTCGGGCATCTGTTTAAAAGTCCGTTGTGTTTGGCCGAAGGCATGTCCGAACCGATATTTCCGATCCAGCACGTGCCAGGAACGGCGCGGGATTGCTCACGACAGGTTGTATTTATGCACCGCAGGAACTTGCTCAAAGCCTCCATGGCCATCGCGGCCTACACCGGTTTGTCCGCCACGGGTCTGTTGGCCGCCAAGGCCTGGGCCGCCAGCAGTGGCACCGCTGATGGCGAGGCTACCGTGTTCGATTTCGAGGCGCTGAAGCTCCAGGCCAAGCAGCTCGCCAGCAATCGCTACCAGGACACCAAGCAGCAGTTGCCGCCGACCCTGGCGACCATGACGCCGCAGAACTTCAATGCGATCCGCTACGACGGCAATCATTCGTTGTGGAAAGAGCTCAAGGGCCAGTTGGACGTGCAGTTCTTCCACGTCGGCATGGGCTTCAAGCAGCCGGTGCGCATGTACAGCGTCGATCCGAAAACCCGGATGGCCCGCGAGGTGCATTTCCGCCCGTCGCTGTTCAACTATGAAAACACCACGGTCGACACCGCACAGCTCAAGGGCGACCTGGGCTTCTCCGGCTTCAAGTTGTTCAAGGCCCCGGAACTGGACAAGCACGATGTCGTGTCTTTCCTCGGCGCCAGTTACTTCCGCGCGGTGGACGCCACCGGCCAGTACGGCTTGTCGGCCCGCGGGCTGGCGATCGATACCTACGCCAAAAAACGTGAGGAATTCCCGGACTTCACCAAGTTCTGGTTCGAGACACCGAACAAGGACAGCACCCGCTTCGTGGTCTACGCCCTGCTCGACTCGCCGAGCGCCACCGGTGCCTACCGCTTCGATATCGATTGCCAGGCCGAGCGCGTGGTGATGGAGATCGACGCCCATGTCAACGCCCGGACCGCCATCGACCAGTTGGGCATCGCGCCGATGACCAGCATGTTCAGTTGCGGCACCCACGAGCGTCGCATGTGCGACACCATTCACCCGCAAATCCATGACTCCGACCGCCTGGCGATGTGGCGCGGCAACGGCGAGTGGATCTGCCGCCCGCTGAACAACCCGGCTACCCTGCAATTCAATGCCTTCGCCGATACCGACCCAAAAGGTTTCGGCCTGGTACAGACCGACCACGAGTTCGCCAGCTATCAGGACACCGTCGACTGGTACAGCCGCCGCCCGAGCCTGTGGGTCGAACCAACCACCTCATGGGGCGAAGGCTCGGTCGATCTGCTGGAGATCCCGACCACCGGCGAGACCATGGACAACATCGTCGCCTTCTGGACGCCGAAGAAACCGGTGGCTGCGGGGGATTCGCTGAACTACGGCTACAAGCTCTACTGGAGCGCATTGCCGCCAGTCGGAACGCCGTTGGCACGGGTCAACGCGACCCGTTCGGGCATGGGCGGCTTCACCGAAGGCTGGGCGCCAGGCGAGCATTACCCGCCGGTGTGGGCGCGGCGCTTTGCCGTGGACTTCACCGGCGGCGGCCTGGACCGCTTGCCCGAAGGTACGGGTATCGAGCCGGTCGTTACCTGCTCGAACGGCGAGGTCAAGGATTTCAGCATACTGAAGCTCGACGACATCAAGGGCTACCGCATCCTGTTTGACTGGTACCCGACCAATGACAGCGTCGAGCCTGTCGAACTGCGTCTATTCATCCGCACCAACGACCGCACCCTGAGTGAAACCTGGTTGTACCAGTACTTCCCGCCAGCGCCGGACAAGCGCAAGTACAGCTGATGATCGGGTAGCACCCTGCCACCATTCGGTTTTCCGAACGCGACCCGCGAGTCAGTTCGGTTAACCGGATCATCTCACTGAAATTTCAACGCAAAAAATATTTAATTCCCTTACAAATCAATGCTATGACCAATTTCGACTGGTCTGGCACGAGTCATGCTCTACACTTCTTCGACGAATGTCCTTTGCGCCGACTCTCAATAGCGCTCAGGTGTTTTGCAGCACAAAAGGGCCGATGAACTGGCTCCATAAAAAAAACAAAGTCGAGGAAAATTTGATGCGCATCGTTCCCCATATCCTGGGCGCAGCCATTGCTGCCGCTCTGATCAGCACGCCAGTTTTCGCCGCCGAACTCACCGGCACCCTGAAGAAGATCAAAGAGTCCGGCACCATCACCCTGGGCCATCGCGACGCTTCCATTCCGTTTTCCTATATCGCGGATGCTTCCGGCAAACCGGTCGGC
Organism: Pseudomonas monachiensis; assembly: GCF_047345015.1. NCBI lineage: Bacteria > Pseudomonadati > Pseudomonadota > Gammaproteobacteria > Pseudomonadales > Pseudomonadaceae > Pseudomonas > Pseudomonas monachiensis. The sequence continues at coordinate 1,126,551 of NZ_CP178857.1, read as the reverse complement.
TACTCCCACGACATCCAGTTGAAAGTCGTCGAAGCGCTGAAAAAAGACCTCGACATGCCGAACCTTCAGGTCAAGTACAACCTGGTCACCTCGCAAACCCGTATCCCGCTGGTGCAGAACGGCACCGTGGACCTGGAGTGCGGTTCCACCACCAACAACGTCGAGCGTCAGCAACAAGTTGACTTCTCCGTTGGCATCTTCGAAATCGGTACTCGCCTGCTGTCCAAGGCAGACTCCAAGTACAAGGATTTCCCTGACCTGGCCGGCAAGAACGTCGTGACCACCGCCGGCACCACGTCCGAGCGCATCCTCAAGGCGATGAACGCCGACAAACAGATGGGCATGAACGTCATCTCCGCCAAAGACCATGGCGAGTCGTTCCAGATGCTGGAAACCGGCCGCGCAGTGGCCTTCATGATGGACGACGCCCTGCTGGCTGGTGAAGCCGCCAAGGCCAAGAAGGCAAGCGACTGGGCCGTGACCGGCACTCCACAGTCCTACGAAATCTACGGCTGCATGGTGCGCAAGGGCGACGAGCCGTTCAAAAAGGCTGTGGATGACGCTATCAAGGCCACCTACGCATCGGGCGAGATCAACAAGATCTACGAAAAATGGTTCATGCAACCAATCCCGCCAAAAGGCCTGAACCTGAACTTCCCGATGAGCGACGAACTCAAGGCCCTGATCGCCAAACCGACTGATAAAGCGGCTGACGACAAGAAGTCCTGATTTCTGACTAACCTTATCTCCTGAGAGGGCCCTGACCCTTTCAGGAGGTGGTCACTTCCTGCTGGCATTTTTTGGAAACACTCGAACCGGTGGCTGTCGAGCCGGGAGCGTGTGCCTGTCCCTCAAGGACAGGAGGGAACGGAGCTTCCCCCAAGCGGGCACTTGTACATCGATTGAACTGAGGGGAGACCCTAATGAATTACAACTGGGACTGGGGCGTGTTCTTCAAGTCCACCGGCGTGGGCAGCGAGACTTATTTCGACTGGTACGTGTCCGGTCTGGCCTGGACCATCGGCATCGCCATCGCGGCCTGGATCATCGCCCTGACACTGGGCTCGATCCTGGGCGTCATGCGTACCGTGCCGAACCGCATCGTATCGGGCATCGCCACCTGCTACGTCGAACTCTTTCGTAACGTGCCGCTGCTGGTTCAGCTGTTCATCTGGTACTTCCTGGTACCCGACCTGCTGCCGGCCGACCTGCAAGAGTGGTACAAGCAGGATCTGAACCCGACCACCTCGGCCTTCCTCAGCGTCGTCGTGTGCCTGGGCCTGTTCACTACCGCCCGGGTTTGCGAACAGGTGCGCACCGGTATCCAGGCACTGCCAAAGGGCCAGGAATCCGCGGCTCGCGCCATGGGCTTCAAGCTGCCGCAGATCTACTGGAACGTGCTGCTGCCCCAAGCCTACCGGATCATCATTCCGCCGCTTACCTCGGAATTCCTGAACGTCTTCAAGAACACCTCCGTGGCCTCGCTGATCGGTTTGATGGAGCTGCTCGCGCAGACCAAGCAGACCGCCGAGTTCTCCGCCAACCTGTTCGAAGCCTTCACCCTGGCAACGCTGATCTACTTCACCCTGAACATGAGCCTGATGTTGCTGATGCGTATGGTCGAGAAGAAAGTCGCCGTACCGGGCCTGATTTCCGTAGGGGGTAAATGATGGAATTCGACTTCTCGGGCATCATCCCGTCTCTGCCGGGCCTGTGGAACGGCATGATCATGACCCTCAAGCTGATGGCCATGGGCGTGATCGGCGGCATCATCCTCGGCACCATCCTTGCCCTGATGCGCCTGTCCCACAACAAAGTGCTGTCGAACATCGCCGGCGCGTACGTTAACTATTTCCGCTCGATCCCCTTGCTGCTGGTGATCACCTGGTTCTACCTGGCGGTACCGTTCGTGCTGCGCTGGATCACTGGCGAAGACACGCCGATCGGCGCGTTCGCCTCGTGCATCGTGGCCTTCATGATGTTCGAAGCGGCGTACTTCTGCGAAATCGTCCGTGCCGGTGTGCAGTCGATTCCCAAGGGCCAGATGGGCGCTGCCCAGGCGCTGGGCATGACTTACGGACAGATGATGCGCCTGATCATCCTGCCGCAAGCGTTCCGCAAGATGACGCCGCTGTTGCTGCAACAGAGCATCATCCTGTTTCAGGACACCTCGCTGGTCTACGCCGTCGGCCTGGTGGACTTCCTCAATGCGTCGCGCGCCAGTGGCGACATCATTGGCCGCTCCAATGAGTTCCTGATTTTCGCGGGTCTCGTGTACTTCACTATCAGCTTTGCCGCCTCGCAGCTGGTCAAGCGTCTGCAAAAAAGGTTCGCCGTATGATCTCTATCAAAAGCATCAACAAGTGGTATGGGGACTTCCAGGTACTGACTGATTGCAGCACCGAGGTCAAAAAAGGCGAAGTGATCGTGGTGTGCGGGCCGTCCGGTTCCGGCAAATCGACCCTGATCAAATGCGTCAACGCCCTGGAGCCTTTCCAGAAAGGCGACATCGTGGTCGACGGCACCTCCATCGCCGACCCGAAGACCAACCTGCCGAAACTGCGTTCGCGCGTGGGCATGGTGTTCCAGCACTTCGAGCTGTTCCCGCACCTGACCATCACCGAAAACCTGACCATCGCGCAGATCAAGGTGCTGGGTCGCAGCAAGGAAGAAGCCACCAAGAAAGGCCTGCAACTGCTCGAGCGCGTCGGTCTCTCGGCCCACGCCCACAAGCATCCGGGCCAACTGTCCGGCGGTCAGCAGCAGCGTGTGGCGATTGCCCGTGCGCTGGCGATGGACCCGATCGTCATGCTGTTCGACGAACCGACCTCGGCGCTGGACCCGGAAATGGTCAACGAAGTACTGGACGTGATGGTGCAACTGGCCCACGAAGGCATGACCATGATGTGCGTGACCCACGAAATGGGCTTCGCCCGTAAAGTCGCGGACCGGGTGATCTTCATGGACGCCGGCAAGATCATCGAAGACTGCAAGAAAGAAGAGTTCTTCGGTGACATCAACGCCCGCGCCGAGCGTACGCAGCACTTCCTCAACAAGATCCTGCAGCACTAAAAAGCTTCACGGTCTCCCCTGTAGGAGCTGCCGCAGGCTGCGATCTTTTGATGTTGCCTTTAACAAGCAAAGATCAAAAGATCGCAGCCTGCGGCAGCTCCTACAGGGAGTCCTCTGGGCTTGTTGTTGTGGTTGACCCAAGGCATCTGTGATGAAATGCGACCCCACTCTTTATCGCGCCACGTCGCCATCACTCGCCGTGAAACCCCGTCTGGTTCGCCATTTGTTCCTGCCGCCGCTGATCATCGCCATGATGATCGGCCTGGGCTTTATCGGCTTCTGGATCAGTGAACACTACGGCATCCGCAGCCTCAGCGAAAACGGCCAGCGCCAGCTGGAACTGCACGCCCGTGCAGTCGAAAGCGAAATCAGCAAATACACCTACCTGCCCAGCCTGCTGGAACTCGAAACCAGCGTTGCGCAGTTGCTGGCCGACCCGACTCCGGAACACCGGCAGACGGTCAACGATTACCTCGAAGGCCTGAACCGGCGCAGCCGCAGTCGGGCCATCTACGTGATGGACACCACCGGTCGCGTCATGGCCACCAGCAACTGGCGCGATGTCGACAGTTACCTGGGTGAAGACCTGTCCTTTCGCGCCTATTTCCAGAACGCCGTGCGCGGTCAGCCGGGGCGCTTCTACGGCATCGGCAGCACCAATGGCGAACCCGGTTACTACCTGGCCCACGGCCTGGAAGAACACGGCAAGATCATCGGCGTCGCGGTGGTCAAGGTCCGTCTGGAGGCCATGGAAGAACGCTGGCAACGGGCACGCCTGGAAGCCTTCGTCAGCGACGAAAACGGCATCATCATTCTGTCCAGCGATCCGGCACGACGCTTGAAATCGGTGATACCGCTGAGCGAAGAAACCAAGGAAAAACTCGCCCGCAGCCTGCAGTACTACTGGTTCCCGCTCAACGAACTGCAGCCGCTGGCCCGGGAAACCCTGTCCGAAGGCGTGGAAAAACTCACGTTCCCGGCCAATAGCGAACTGGTGTCCGACGATGAAAACATCAGCTACCTGGCGCAGACCCGGCCGCTCGGCGATACGCCGTGGAATTTCACCCTGCTCACGCCGCTGCAGGACCTGCGCCGCGAAGCGATCAACCAGGGGATCCTGGTGGCCGTGGCGTTTGCCCTGCTGGCGTTCCTTTTGATCGCCTGGAACGAGCGGCGCAAGGTGATCGCCACTCGCCTCGCGGCCCGGGAAGCCTTGCAGGAAGCCAACAGTCAGCTGGAGCGTCGGATTACCGAACGCACCACCGACCTGCGCGCCAGCAACGAACGGCTCAAGGGCCAGATCCGCGAACGCCGGCAAGCCGAAGAGACCTTGCGCCGCGCCCAGGATGAACTGGTACAGGCCGGAAAGCTCGCGGCCATCGGCCAGATGTCCACCAGCATCGCCCACGAACTGAACCAACCGCTGGCAGCGCTGCGCACCTTGTCCGGCAATACCGTGCGCTTCCTCGAACGCGGCCAGCTCGACGTGGCCAGCACCAACCTCAAGACCATCAACGAACTGATCGACCGCATGGGCCGGATCACCGCCAGCCTGCGCTCGTTCGCCCGGCGCGGTGACGACAAGGGCCAGGCCTGCCTCGGCAAAGGCGTGGACGCGGCCTTGCAATTGCTCGGCGGCCGGGTGGAAAACATTCACCTGCAACTGCACCGCGATTTCACCGATGTGCAGGTGCAGATCGACCAGACCCGCCTGGAACAGATTCTGGTCAACCTGATCGGCAACGCCCTCGACGCCATGCAAGCGCAGCCACAACCCGAGCTGTGGCTCGAAGGCGAAGCGTTCGATGGCAAATACCGCCTGCGGGTGCGTGACAACGGCCACGGCATCGATGCCGAAGCGCGCAAGCACCTGTTCGAACCCTTCTTCACCACCAAACCCGGCGAACAAGGCCTGGGCCTGGGCCTGACCCTTTCCGCCAGCCTGGCCGCCGCCACCGGCGGTCACCTGGGTGTCGAGCACCCGGCCAGCGGTGGTACCGCGTTCGTCCTCAGTTTACCGTTGGTAAGCCCCACTCCCGCCGAGCCAATATGAACAACGACCTTAGTGTATTGATCGTCGAAGACGACCCCCATGTACTGCTCGGCTGCCAACAGGCGCTGACCCTGGAGGACATTCCCTGCATTGGCGTGGGCAGCGCCGAAGAAGCCCTGGAGCGGGTCGGCGACAACTTCGCCGGCATCGTCGTCAGCGACATTCGCCTGCCGGGCATCGATGGCCTGGAATTGCTGACCCGTCTCAAGGCCCGGGACCGTAGCCTGCCGGTGGTGCTGATCACCGGGCACGGCGATATCTCCATGGCCGTCGACGCGATGCAGAAAGGCGCCTACGACTTCATGGAAAAGCCGTTCTCCCCGGAGCGCCTGGTGGATGTGGCCCGCCGCGCCCTGGAGCAACGCAGCCTGGCGCGGGAAGTGTCGTCGTTGCGTCGGCAACTGGCCGAACGCGATTCCCTCGAAGGGCGGATCATCGGTCGCTCGCCGGCCATGCAGAACCTGCGGGAACTGATCGCCAACGTTGCCGATACCTCGGCCAACGTGCTGATCGAAGGCGAGACCGGCACCGGCAAGGAATTGGTCGCCCGTTGCCTGCACGATTTCAGTCGGCGGCATACCAAGCAGTTTGTCGCCTTGAACTGCGGTGGCCTGCCGGAGAACCTGTTCGAAAGCGAAATATTCGGCCACGAAGCCAACGCTTTTACAGGCGCGGGCAAACGTCGGATCGGCAAGATCGAGCACGCCGACGGCGGCACGCTGTTCCTCGACGAAGTGGAAAGCATGCCCCTGCCCTTGCAGATCAAACTGCTGCGGGTGTTGCAGGAACGCACCCTCGAACGCCTCGGTTCGAACCAGAGCGTAGCGGTGGATTGCCGCGTCATCGCAGCGACCAAATCCGACCTCGTCGAGTCGAGCAAGGCCGGCGAGTTCCGCAGCGACCTGTATTACCGCCTCAACGTGGTGACCCTGGAACTGCCGCCGCTGCGCGAACGCCGCGAAGACATCCTGCAACTGTTCGAACACTTCCTGCAGCAGTCGTCCCTGCGCTTCGACCGCACGGTACCGGAACTGGACAACCAGACCGTTTCGAACCTCATGAGCCACGACTGGCCGGGTAATGTGCGTGAACTGCGCAACGTTGCCGAGCGCTTTGCCCTGGGCCTGCCGGCGTTCAAGAAAACCGGTGCCGGCGCCGGCAACCAGGGCCTGGCCTTTGCCGAAGCGGTGGAGGCGTTCGAGCGCAACCTGCTCAGCGACGCCTTGCAACGCAGCGGCGGCAACCTGACCCAGGCCAGCCAGGAACTGGGCATGGCCAAGACCACGCTGTTCGACAAAGTGAAAAAGTACGGCCTGAGCCATTGAGCAAAACCTGATCGCCCACAACCTCTGTAGGAGCTGCCGGAGGCTCCTACAGGTGATCAGGGGTTAGAGGAGGTTGCGATCGGCCACAGGCTCGATCTGCGCCCAGTGCGAGGTGTCTTCACGGTGCTCGCGCAAATACGGCAACACCGCCCCCAGCAACGGCGCCTTGAATGCCTCCTGGAAGCGATGGGCCAGACCCGGAATCAGGATCAATTGACTGCCACGCAGATGCGCCGCCAGATGCACCCCGTGCATCACCGGCAGCAGCGGATCGGCCGTGCCGTGCACCACCAGCGCCGGTACCCGCAATTGATTGAGCAGCGCCACCCGGCTCGGCTCGGCGAGAATGGCCATGATCTGGCGTTTCACACCCTCGGGATTGAACGCCCGGTCATAGGACTGTGCCGCCTGATGCAGCAGCGCCTGGCGATCGTCGGTGACCATCGGGCTGCCCAGTGCCGCCAGCAAGTCGGCCTGTTGCTCCAGGGCCACTTCGCGGTTCGGTGCGCCGCGCCGGGCCAACAACTGCACCAGCGCCGCACTCGGCGCCGGCAAGCCTTCGGCACCGGAGGTGGTCATGATCAGGGTCAGGCTCTCGACCCGTTGCGGTGCCATGGCCGCCATGCGCTGGGCGATCATTCCGCCCATGCTGGCGCCCAGCACGTGGAATTGGTCGATGTGCAAGGCGTCCATCAAGCCCAGGCCATCCTCGGCCATGTCGGTCAGCGAATAAGGCGACGACACCGGCAATCCGAGTTTGTAGCGCAAAACTTCGAAAGTCAGGTTGGCTTCGGCCGGTGCTTGCCGCCAGGTTGACAGGCCTACGTCGCGATTGTCATAGCGGATCACCCGGAACCCCTGCTGGCACAGGGCGACCACCACTTCGTCCGGCCAGTGAATCAATTGCCCGCCCAGGCCCATCACCAGCAGCAATGCCGGATCGGACGCACGGCCGATGCTCTGGTACGCCAGGCTTACCTGGGCCAGATCCACCCGTTCGGTCGGAACATTGACGTCACAACGCGAAGCCGCCATGGACGGCAGGCCGAACAACAGCGTGGCCAACAAAACGATTCGTGAAAGGAATGAAGCACCCATGGAAAAACACCAAAACGCAGAACCCCAGTAGAGCGCGAGTCTGATGAAGTTTGTTCAAGCGCGCTGCCACAGTTCCATGACAGTTTGATGAAGAGTGCCGAGCGGTCATCAGGCGTCAGATTCAGCCTCGCAATAACTATGTACCACCCGCCCTTTTGACGACTGTCTCCTAATGCCCGCACCGCCGGCACGGCCCGGCCTTCTGGAGATTCATCGTCATGGTTGACGAAACCACCCCCCTAGCGGCCGATTTCGGCCTTGTTGTTCCTTTGCCCGCGAACCCGGACCAAGGCCTGACCCTGAGCGCCTCGGAGCGCTGGAATGAATGCTGTGAACAGTGGCGGGCGCTTATGGCGCAAAATCCGCAGTCGCCGCTCGCCAGCACTTGGTGGAATGCCCGTGCGCGCGGTACGGATCAGTCACGCCGGGCTCAGGCCAACCGCTTGTATCGTCAGCATTTCGAAGCGTCGAGCCAATGGGCGTTTGCCCGGGGCATCCTGGATGTCGAACAGTTCCAGACATTGCAGGCGTTCATCGATCCGCCCGTGCAGACAGCAACGCCTGCCACTGCACGGCATTACGTCGAGCAAATGCAGTTCAAGGATGACAAAGGCCTGTCAATCGAACTATCCGGCGCGTTGGTCATCACCCGGGACACAGCCCAGCCGGTCGCTCAATTGCTGTACTTGCCTTCCCGGCCATCGGCCTGGATGACCTTTGAAAGCCGAGTCGATATGGAAAGCTGGCTGATCGAACATCAGCCGCAGATGTTCGACCACCCCCGGCTACCGACAGGTACCCTCAGGGTCTATTACACAGTGCTTGAGCGCAGCGTACTGCAGACCGGTGCTCAATCCTTGTGGGCACGGTTGCCTGTCACCCCTGGCGATCGACTGCGTAACGAATTGATCCTGGCCCCGCCCGCCAACCTGCCGGACGCGGATACCAACGACGACGATGTCCTGTTCGGCCAGTTGAGCCCCGATATTCCACTGGGCATCCGTCTCCATGCACTGGCGCAACAGCGCACGGCACTGGATGCCTTGTTGGGCGATAACTTTCAGGGCAACCACACTGACCCGCGCCTGCAACGTCTGCAACGGCAAATGGACGAGCTCACGACGGCCGAGCAGGCCAGCACCCGCGCCGCAACCGCGCTGCTGCACACCGACAGTGCGCAGCAAATGCTGGAACTGCGCCACAAAAACCGCCCGCACTACGCCGCCCTTTACCAGGCGCGCCTGGACGGCCTGCGCGCCGAAGCCGAGCTGCAATTGAGCCTGAACCAGATCAGCCACGAGGAACATCAGTGGTTGATCTGTGTACTGGATGCACCGGATCAACCACGCCCGGCCGGAGTGGTGGTGGCGCGTCTGGTGTTGTCGATGATGGATACCGAAGGTGATACCCCCCGTACACAAACCCAGGAACTGGACGGTGTATTGCTGTTTGCCCAGCCATCGGCCTTGCTGCCGTCCTCGACCGAAAGCCTGTTGCTCTACTGGCCGGGACGTTTCGGTGGCCTGCAACGGTTCACCTCTCGACAGGCGCTGGAACAGACGCTGTTCAAACTGGCGGCCAACGACAACAGTCAAGCGCTGCATCTCTTGCCGCTGGCTGCAAACCCGTTCGAATACGCCTTGCAGAACCAGCTTCATGGCTGCGTACAACAAGTGGCACGGCTGCTTTCCGCCAACCGGGATCCGTCTCGCGCCAGTCAACGCGAAACAGAACTGGAAAAGCTGCGCGAACAGACCCTCGCCTGCCTGACGGTTCCTGTCCACACAGCCCGAGAGCTGGCGCACCAGCATATTGTCGAGCAAGTTCACAGCAGTGCACTGGCCGCACGTTTGCCGACGTGGCACGACGCCCTGCCCACCGTGCAACGTGAACGGATCAAGACGCTGTTCAAGTCCTACATCGAGGCCATGAAGCGCTCCCATGAATGGCTGGAGCGCGAGTTGCCGCCCCGCGACGCCTTCAGCAAAAAAGCCATTGATGCCCACCTGCGCCAGGCGTTCGGCCTGAGCCGGAACGTTGACGTGCTTCTGGACGTGCCTGACGCCACCACCTGGCGCAAAGTCGTCATCGAGGGCGCGGCACCGGGAACACCCCAGGAAAACGTGCTGGTCGCCAGCGAGCAGCGCAGCAAGCTGTCCCTCGGAGACCTTGCGCAAAGCAACATTGATCAGGCGATGTCGTGGCGACTGTCGTTCATGCAAGTCGAGACCAGCGGCGGCGATCCGACAGATCGACAGAAGCTGAAAACCGGCATCACCCAGGCCTGGCTGCGAAAGATGGCCACCGAACTGGACCTGGCCGGACAGTATGAAACGCTGATCCGTGAAACCTTCCTCGGCACCTCGCACGCACCGACCTTCAGCAATGAATACCGCCACGAATGCCTGAGCGAACCCTGGCGCCTGATGCTGCGCCTGCAAGGCGAGTTCGCCGTGCTCGCCAAAGACATCAATACCGATGGCCAGCAGGTCCTGGACATTGCCATCGATGCCAACAACCGTGACGCTTTCAGCGCCAATGGCAAACGCATCCAGCTGCTGCCGGCACACCTGACGGTGGGCGGTAAGGACACCCATGGCCAGGGACCGAGCACCTTGTCCGGCGTCACGTTTATCGTGGAGCAGATCAGCGGCCTGACCCTGCTTTATCTGCCCGACAGTCCAGACGGTGTTTTTCTGCGTCAATTCGACAGTCTTGAAGACGCTCGGATGCGCCTGTTCAACGACTGCCTGCGCAGCTCAATGGTCAACTACCTGGCCGGCCAGGCCTTGAAGGGCGATGTCACCCACCACGTCAGCCGGATCAACCAGGCCCGGTTGAGAAACTTCGACACCCTGATCGGCGTCGGTACGCCCTGGCCAGCCAGTACATCCCTGGCAGCACATCTGTTGAATGTGCACATGGGCCGCTTGCTGGAAGCCCATCGGGCGACGTCTCGTTCCAACGATGCGTTGTACCTGGAACAGGTTGCGCTGCAATCCGGCGCGATGTTCAACTACCTGAAAATGGCGCTGGGCGTGGTGCCCTTCGTCGGCACGGCGATTGCCTTGTACGACGCCTGGAGCAGCGCCAACCTGGCAGTGGCGGCGTTCTTGCGCGGAGATGTCGGCCACGGGCTGGCCGAGGTCGAAGCAGTGCTGTTGTCATTAATCGACGCGGCCATGGATCTGCTGCCCGGCGCCAGTGCGGCACCTTCGGCAGCGCTTGCCATCACCCGCCAGCGCCAGTTGCGCGCCGTGAGCAAGAGCGTCGGCGCACTGCGCGGTTCGACGCAGCGCCAGGCACAACGAACCCTGGAACGCTTCAAGGGCTATGAATACGAACAGATGATTTCACTCGCCGGCCTGCAACCGGGCACCGAAGGCATCTATCGCAACGTGTATCACCACGCCGACGGCGACTTCATGCTCAGCCAGGGGCGAATCTATCGCATCGAACTGGAAGGCAATCCACCCCGCTGGCGTTTGAGCGGCACCAGCAGCCGGACCTACAAACAGCCAATCGCCCTGGATGAGTCCGGCCACTGGAACACCCACTACGCAGTATTCGGCACGGTGATCGAAGGCGGCGGCGTGGGGGGAGGCGCGGTGCTTGGGCACATGGCCGATGGACTGGACCCACTCTGGCCGGTCGCCATACGCCGCTGGCTGCCGCGCTGGTGGACGGATCGGGCCCTGCGTCGACAACTGACCCTGACCAATACCGCCGACGCCTACACCCGGCGGCTGGACACCCAGACCCGAAGCAGCAACGCCACGCTGGAGCACTACTTCGCCCTCGAACCCGATCAGCGCCCGGCCTCGCGCGCCAGAGCCGACATCGCCTGTGCGAACGATATCGACCTTGCCCAGGCCCAATACCTGAATCTCGATGAGCTGATGTTGTACAGCCATGGCCGCAAACGCGTGCAGATCGAAGACATTCAAAGCCGCTGCGCCTGGATCATCGTCGACCGTTCGGTGCGACGAATCGGCCTGGTCAAGGAGCGGCTGGTGGAGCACCTCAACCGTATCGATCAATTGGTCACACGATCAGACACCACACCAGCCACTGATACCGCTGCGCACTTGCAGCTCATGGCGCAGCGCAAACTGGTCCGCAAAGACTTTCTCAAAGATTTCGATCAGCTCCGTACGACGGTCGAGGAAGCCAACCGCTGGAACCGCCGGATCACTAACAGGACGCAAAAGTCGAAGATGGTGGCGGACATGGCGACCGTGAATGAAAAACTCAGCGACGCCAATCACTACTATCTGAAAACGGCACACACCCTGGAAATCATCACCCGTTATGACGCGGTGACCGACCTGTCCTGGATATACTTCCACACGCAGTTGAAAACAGCCCGCAACAAGGTCGGCCGCGCATTACTGACACAGCATCACCTGCCACAGGTGAGCGCCACCGTCAGCCAGCGCAACAAAGTCCTCGAAGACTGCCTGGCGACCTATACCGAGTTCCGTCGCCAACTGGGCGCCTGGACCATTGGTTATTCGCAGCACCTGGACCAGGAGCAAGTCACCGCGTTTCTGGACAATCTGGACAAGGTCGAGGAATTCGCGCGCCATGCCATCAGGACCCGCCCTTCGGTGGTGCCCAGGGAAGGACGGCCCGGGCAGCAACTGTTCGAGACCGAAGACAACCAGTTGTTGATCGGTATCGCCAGCACCGACGCGGCCTCCCGGCAAAAACGCTTCACCATTCAAGGGGTTGGTGGCCACACGGAAACCTGGCTCCCGCGCTCCAGCGGCAAATATCACCTGAGCGAACCACCGAAATCCGCCCAGCCGGCACTGCCGACCGACGTCAGGCCACTGCTGAGCGAAGCCAGAAAAAGGCTGGGAAGCACGGACGCCTATACCGACAAAGTCAAAGGCTACGCGCAGCAAAACACGCTGCCGGTCGACCTTGAGCACATGATGAGCAGCGAAGCGGCGGAGTTGACCCTGCGCGCCCAGGCCATCGAACGGTTGTCCCCCACCGAGACCGTGGCGCAACAGTTGCGCACGCGGGCGGATGAAATGCTGAGCACGGGGCGCACCCTGCGCATCGAGCAAAGCATGAACAGCAAAACCCCGACCGAAGGTTATCTGGACTATTTGGTTGAACAACAGATGGTGGACATCCGCAAGGAAGGCGGTTTGCGCGACCTGGGCAAACGCCCGGACGGACGACGGGATTTCCTCCAGGAGTACGAGGTGCGTGACTTGCGCCACGAACCGGCGCAAACCCTGTGGTACGCACACTTCCACTACACCTCGGCCAAGCCGCAATTCAGCGACTTCGTCAAAGGCCATCTGAAACGGCCGGAACAACGCAACCTGGGTCTGCAATGGCAGAAGGACATGGCCGCCAGTGGCGGTACGGTCGAGGCGATCTGGCGCGGCGACATCGGCAAACCGCTGGGCAACAAACACTTTTCCACGCTGTAAAGCAGCAACGGCGGGGCACGCAATGTGCTCCGCCGTGCTTGTGGTCGACAGCGGCACCAACATGAGACAAACTCAACCTTTTCGATTTATCGACAAGTTTTCCTCATGGAGCCCCCGGTGCTTGAAATCCGTCACCTCAAGACCCTGCACGCCTTGCGCGAAGCCGACAGCCTGGTGGATGCGGCCGATCGCCTGCACCTGACCCAGTCAGCCCTTTCCCACCAGTTCAAGGAATTGGAGGAACGCATGGGCATGCCACTGTTCGTGCGCAAGACCAAACCGGTGCGCTTCACCAGCGCCGGTTTGCGCCTGCTGCAACTGGCCGACGCCACCCTCCCGCTGCTGCGCGCCGCCGAACGCGACATCAGTCGCCTGGCCGGGGGCACCGCCGGACGCCTGCACATGGCCATTGAATGCCACAGTTGCTTCCAGTGGCTGATGCCGACCATCGACCAGTTCCGTGACGCCTGGCCGGAAGTCGAGCTGGACCTGGCCTCGGGGTTTTCCTTCGCCCCGCTGCCGGCCCTGGCCCGTGGCGACCTGGACCTGGTGGTGACCTCCGATCCGGTGGACCTGGCCGGGATCACCTATGTACCGCTGTTCACTTATGAAGCGATGCTCGCGGTGGCCAACCAGCACCGCCTGGCCAGCAAGGCCTATATCGTCCCCGAAGACTTGCTCCCGGAAACCTTGATCACCTACCCGGTGGAACGGGACCGGCTGGACATCTTCACCCGTTTCCTCGAACCCGCCGACATCGAACCGGCCCAGGTCCGTACCTCGGAACTGACGGTGATGATGATGCAACTGGTGGCCAGCGGGCGCGGCGTGTGCGGCATGCCCCATTGGGCGCTGCATGAATACAGCTCGCGAGGCTATGTGAAAGCCAAGCGGCTGGGCGAGAAAGGACTGTTCGCCACGCTGTATGCGGCAATCCGCGCCGACATGCTCGATGCGCCGTACATGCGTGACTTCCTGCTGACGGCCAAGGACACGTCGTTTTCGACGCTGGATGGGGTTAGTGCGGTTCGCTGATTTCTTAATGAAGGAAAACTGTACAAATGTGGGAGCGGGCTTGGTCCGGGCGGCGTTCCGACGAAGGCGGCATAACATTCAAGATTGATGTTGCCTGACCCACCGCTTTCGTCGGAACGCCGCCCGGACCAAGCCCGCTCCCACAGGGGATCAGCGGTGACTTCAGAGCTCGCGCCACATGTGGATCTTGTCGAAGTAATCTTCCCCCACCCGCACCGCCATCGGTTCCAGGCCGAACTGGATGAAGCCGCAGCGCTGGTAGAGGTTGAGCGCGGCATCGTTGCCGGCGGTGACGGTCAACTGGACCAGGCGCAAACCCTCATGGTTCTGCGCCTCGGCCAATGCCGCCTGAACCAGCTGATGGCCGAGGCCGCGCTGGCGAACCTTGGCGGTCACATACATGCCAAACAGCGTCACCTTGTGCCGGGCCTTTTCCCGAGGCTCGAACGCAAGGCCGACGATGCCGGCCAACCGGCCTTCTTCGAACGCCCCTAGCACCAGGTCCAGCTTGCCGGTCAGGCGCGACTCCCACCAGCCCAGCGGCATCGTCGCCCGCTCACGCACGCTCGAGGTAAAGGCCTGCGGGTGCAGGTCGTAGGCTTCGAGCATCAGCGCCCGGTAGTCCAGGGCATGGCTGGCATCCAGTCGTTCGATCCACATGCTCAAGCCATCCGTTTTTGCTCAAGCATCAACCGCAGCGCCAGCGCCGACAATACGAAGCCCATGAAATAGCGCTGCATCGCCAGCCAGGTCGGATTGCTGACAAACCACGAGGCGATGCCCGCGGCAAACATGGCGATCAGCAGGTTGACGCAGAAACTCACGCTGATCTGGGTCAGGCCGAGGATGATGCTCTGGCTGAACACCGAGCCGTGCTCCGGCGTGATGAACTGCGGAAACACCGACAGATAGAACACTGCGATTTTCGGGTTCAGGGCACTGGTCAGAAAGCCCATGGTGATCAGCTTGCGCGACGAATCCGGGGGCAACTGCTGCGCCTCGAACGGCGAGCGCGCACCGGGCTTGATCGCCTGCCAGGCCAGCCACAACAGGTACAACGCACCGGCCCACTTCAACACTTCATAGGCCATCGGCACGGCCAGGAACACCG
This sequence comes from Pseudomonas monachiensis, assembly GCF_047345015.1. Taxonomy (NCBI): domain Bacteria; kingdom Pseudomonadati; phylum Pseudomonadota; class Gammaproteobacteria; order Pseudomonadales; family Pseudomonadaceae; genus Pseudomonas; species Pseudomonas monachiensis. The sequence goes on along the minus strand of NZ_CP178857.1, from coordinate 1,111,404 downwards.
CGGTCAAACCGGCGGCGGCGGCAAACAGATGCACGAAGAATCCCGCAACCACCCCAAGCAACGAAATCACCCCGGCCTTGCGCCCCTGGCAGATCGAACGGGAGATCAGGTAGATCATATTCGGCCCCGGCGTCAGTACCATCAGCAACGCGGCGGCAGCAAAAATCAGCAGGTCTTGAAGCGGGATCATGGGCGAAGTCCTTTGCGTGATGATCAGGCGATCGCAGTCAGCGATGCACGATAAAACGGCAGGATCAGGTCCCGTGTCAATGGCGCCAGGCTGACATCGCCTTCGGTGGCCGGGTCGATCCAGATCACTTCTTCGATCTCTGCCTGCGGGGTGACATCCGAATCAATGTTCAGCTGAAAAAGCTCGGCGTGTACAACAAAACCCGGCTCGTTGGCGGCCGGTGCCGAGAAGTGACCGAGGTAAACGGCCTGCGCCGGGTCGATGTCCAGAGTCAACTCTTCTTCAAGTTCCCGGGCCAGGGCGTGGACCGGCAACTCATGGGGCTCGATCTTGCCACCCGGCTGCATGAACGCCGTGGTGCCACGCTTGCGCACCAGCAGTGTGCGGCCATCAGGGCCGATCAGCAGGGCGGCGGCGATATGGATAATACGCGGTAAAACAGCGGATACAGATGTCATGTGTCAGCCATGGACCCTGGTGGAAATCACTAGGATCCCATGTCCGACCGTCCGCCGTCATGCCTTGGCCTGAACCAGCTCCGGCGTATCCTGCGGGACCTTCACGAAAATCCTGTACTTGCCGCCTTCCATGGCTTCGAAGGCGATCAGTTTTTCCACCAGCGGCCCGTTCAACACCTTGCCGGCATTGAGCAGGAGCATGCCGTTATCGGCGTTGAGATTGCGCGCCAGCATCATCCCGGCCGTCAGTTCCCGGGTGGTCAGGACCTTGACCTGCGGATCGGCCAGGGTGATATCGCTCAGGAATGTGGTGCATACCTTGATGAAATCTTCGAGCAGGTCAGGATCGTAAAGCCGTCCGGCGTACTGGCGCAGGTAGAGCAGCGCTTCGTCGCTGTTCATCTGTCGTTCGAGAATCAATCCTCGCTGCAACTCGACGAAGTCGACCGCCAGCTTCAGCAATCGCGATCCGAACGGAATGGCTTTGCCCTTGAGCCGGTCGGGGAAACCACTGCCGTCCCAGCGTTCCTGATGGTGCAGGATCAACCGCGCCGCGTCCTTCATCGGGTCCAGGGTCATCAGTAGCGATTCGCTCTGCTTCGGATAGCCACGATAGCGGTCGCGGTCAGTGTGCCTCAGCAGATCCGAAGGGGTGACCATCATGCTGTCGGACCAGCTCAGCTTGCCGATGTTGTACAGAGCGGCCGCCATGGCCAGGTCGCGGCTGGCAGCTTCATCCAGCCCATGTTCCGTGCAGTACCCGCGCACCAGTTCGATGATCTGCCGGTTGGTCTGCTTGGCCGATGGCAGGCGCAGATTGGCCAACAGCGAGAACACCTCGGTGCCGGTGACATAGCTGTGCTTGAGCTCCTCGTAAGCCAGGTCGAGCATGTCGGCGGTCTGCTGCAATTCGGCGGTGCGGGCGGCGACATGTTTTTCCAGTGTGCTGTTGAGCAACTTGAGCTGGTCGTTCTGCACCCGGGTCAATTGTTCCAGGCGCTGGCGCTCACGCTCCGAATGCTGGTGGTCCAGGGCCTGGCGCAGGGTCAGGAGCATTTCGTCGTCATTCCAGGGTTTGCTGATGTAGTGGTGGATCTGCCCCTCATTGATGGCTTTGATGATCGCCGAGGGGTCTGCATAGCCGGTGAGCATGATCCGCATGGTCGCGGGATAGCGCTGACGGACATGGGCCAGCAACGTGGCGCCGTCCATATTGGGCATGCGTGCATCGCTCATCACCAGATCCACTGGCTGCAACGCCATGATTTCCAACGCCTGGGCACCGCTGGTGGCCAGCAACACCTCGTAGGGCTGGCCGCGCAACAGGCGACGCAGACTGTTGAGGATCGGCTCCTCATCATCGACCAGCAACACTTTGGGGCGACTGTTCAACATCGGTACGGATTGCTCTTCCATGGCATGGTCTCAAGCGAGTCATTTAGTGTGACAGGCAGCGCGGGCCTACCGTCTTTCCCGCCTACGCTTGAATGACAGGCTAGATGATTTTCCGTATCGCTCGCGCTAATTATTGTTTTGAGTTCTGCGGGCAAAATGGCCAATGGCGACTATGCTCAACGCAATGGACTGTACAACCGGCCTGCTGGCAGCCATGTGACGAGGGAAAAGGATGCTCCCGAAAATGAACGCGCGTACTCCTGCCGGTACCGCCCCATGAACACCTGGCAGACGCGCATCAATCGTCGTGTGCTCATCGTCGACGATACCGCGTCGATTCATGCCGATTTCGCCAAGATACTCAGCCCGGCCACTGTCGAGGATGACAGTCTGGGGCAAACCGAAAACCTCCTGTTCGGCACCCTGTCCACCACACCGGCCCAACACTTTGAACTGGACTCGGCCTTCCAGGGCCGCGAAGCCCTGGACAAACTCGAAGCCGCCCTGGCGAACGATCGCCCCTACGCCATGGCTTTCATCGACATGCGAATGCCACCAGGCTGGGATGGCCTGGAGACCATCGAACGGTTGTGGCAGGTCGATCCCAAACTGCAGGTGGCGCTGTGCACTGCCTACTCCGACTACTCCTGGGAGGACATCGACCGACGGCTGGCGCTGAACGACCGCCTGCTGATTCTGAAGAAGCCCTTCGATGCAATTGAAATACGCCAGATGGCCAGCGCCCTCACGGTCAAATGGCAGATGACCGAAGACGCCGCGCTCAAGATGAACCTGCTGGAACAAGCGGTCCAGGAACGCACCCGGGAACTGTCCGACGCCAATATCATCGTGCAGAACAGCCCGACCATCCTTTACCGGTTGCGTGGCGAACCGTCGTTTCCGCTGATGTACATTTCCCATAACATCACCCGCTACGGACACGTCGCCGCCGATCTGGTGGGCTCGGCCAACTGGGCCCAGCAGTTGATCCACCCGGAAGACCAGGCCAGTGTCGATGCGGCCATGGCCCGGGTGCTGGACCGTCATGCGCTGGGCGCCTCGATTGAATTTCGCCTGCGCACCGGCCAGGGAGCATGGCGCTGGGTAGAGAACCGCTACATTCCCGTACGCGACCATGACGGTCGCCTGCTGGAAGTCGAGGGGATCATTCTCGACATTACCGAACGCCGGCAGGCCGAAGAAAAAATGGCCCTGCTCGCCCGCACGGACGGGCTCACCGGCCTGGCCAACCGCGCCACCCTGATCGAACGCTTGCATCAGGCCTTTGCTGCCGCACGTCGAGGCGCAGAGGCATTCGCGGTATTTTATCTGGACCTTGATCACTTCAAGCGGATCAACGACACCCTCGGCCACCCGGTGGGTGATCTGCTGTTGCAGGAAGTGGCCCGGCGCATCAAATTCGGCGTGCGGGAAAACGATGTGGTGGCACGCCTGGGCGGGGACGAGTTCGCGATCCTGCAACTGGACGTCAGCGACCCGACCCAGTCCGCCGCCATGGCGGCCAATATCCGCGATGCGCTGCTGACGCCGTACAACCTCGCCGGCAATGCTCTGCATATTTCAGTCAGCATAGGCATCAGTAGCTACGGCGTCGCCTGCCTCGACGCCGACAGCCTGCTGAGCCAGGCGGACATGGCGCTGTACCGCTCCAAGGAAATGGGCCGCAACCAATATCACTTCCACTCGCAGGAGATCACCCAAGAAGTGGCCGAGCGCATGGCCATCGCCAATGACTTGATGACGGCCATCGAGCGCGATGAACTGGCGCTGCATTACGTTCCGGAAGTGGATATGCACAGCGGCAGGATCCTGGGCATGGCAGCGCAAGTGCGCTGGTGTCATCCCCGGCGCGGCGAACTGCTGGCGCCGGCTTTCGTGCCCGCGGCGGAAAAGACCGGTGCCATCATCCCTCTCGGGCGCTGGGTGCTGGATCAGGCCTGCCGGCAGATGAGCCTGTGGCGTAACGAGGGAATGGCGCCCCCCGTGATGGCGATCAAACTGTCCCTGGCGCAGCTAAAGAGTGGTCCGGAGCTCATTTACGACGTGCTGCGCACCACTGCGCGCTGGGAACTCGCCCCCTGGGACCTGCGTTTCGACGTGACCGAAGCGACTCTGGCACAAACCAAGTGGACCCAAAACGATGTGCTGCCACGACTGCGTGAGCTGGGGGTAAAAATCGCCATCGATGATTTCGGCACCGAATATTCATCATTCGATTACCTGAAAACCTACCGGGTCAATCACCTGAAGCTCAACCAATCCTTTATCGACGGCGCGACTCAGGATGCGGCTGGCGCCAACAGCCTGCGGGCAATCGTCAACTTCGCCCGGGACCTGGGAATCGGCATCATTACCGAAGGCGTCCAGCCATCGGATCGGCCCCGCACGCCAGCGTCAACCGCCCCGCTGCCAAGCGCACAAGGCCTGTACTTCAGCGAGGCCGTAAGCGCGGAACAAGCGGCCCGGTTGCTCAAGGACGGGAACATGGCGCCCCCATCCTCCAGGGAGGATGAGGAATGAAAACACTTTTCTCCCAGACCAACCGACGTATTCTAATCATCGACGATACACCGGCGATCCATGCCGATTTTCGCAAAATCCTCACCCCGAACACCGACGGCGAAGCGGATCTGAACAGTCTCGAACACTCACTGTTCGGGACTCGGCAATCTTCGCGCCTCAACTTCCAGCTCGACTCCGCCTACCAGGGCAAGGAAGCCCTGGCGTTGGTCGAACGCGCACTGGCCGATGGCCACCCCTATGCCCTGGCGTTTATCGACATGCGTATGCCGCCTGGCTGGGACGGTCTTGAAACCATTGAACACCTGTGGAATGCCGACCCGAACCTGCAAATTGCCTTGTGCACCGCCTATACCGACTACAGCTGGGAAGCCATGGCCGAACGACTGGAGCTCGGTGACCAGTTGCTGATTCTGAAAAAACCTTTCGATACCCTGGAAATCCGCCAGATGGCCAATGCCCTGACCTGGAAATGGCAACTGGCACAGGACGCGGCGCTGAAGTTGTTGAGCCTTGAGCAGACCATCGAGGCACGGGTACACGAACTGCTCAAGGTGTCGCACCTGCTGCAGTACGACGCCCTCACTGGGCTGCCCAACAGCACTTTGCTGGGTGATCGCCTGAGCCAGTCGCTGGCCGCTGCCCGACGCCATGACAAGCACCTGGTGGTGATGTTTCTCGGACTGGATCGGTTCAAGCGCATCAACAACGCGCTGGGCCACCCGGCCGGGGACGAAATGCTCAACCGGGTCGGGCAACAACTGCTCAAGTACGTGCGAGAGTCCGACTCGGTCTTTCGCTATGGCGCCGACGAATTCGTGGTGATCCTCAGCGACATCAACCACCCCCAGCAGACCCGCGGCATCGCCGAAAAACTGCTGAGTGCCGTGCGCAGCCCACAGTCGATCGCCGGCCAAGAGATCAGCATCACCGCCAGCCTGGGTATCAGCGTTTACCCCGATGACGGGTTCGAGGCCATTGACCTGATCAAAAAAGCCGAGTCCGCCATGCGCCATGTCAAGGAGAGCGGTCCGAACGACATCGGTTTCTTCATCGAAGCCATGAACCAGCGTGCCAGGGAGCAGCAGAGCATCGAATCGGGCATTCGTCAGGCCCTGCAAAGGCACGAATTCGTCCTGCACTACCAACCGAAAATCGAACTGAGCAGCGGACGGGTAGTCGGTGCGGAGGCGCTGGTGCGTTGGCAAAAACCCGGGCATGGCCTGGTCTATCCGTCCGAGTTCATCCCCGTGGCCGAAGACAGCGGCCTGATCGTGCCACTGAGCAAGTGGGTTCTGGCCGAAGCCTGTCGTCAGGCACAACGCTGGCAAGCAGCCGGCCTGCCGGCGATCCGCATGTCAGTCAACACATCGGCCATCGACTTTCGCCAACGTGATTTCGTCGAAGGTATCGAACAGATACTCCAACAAACGGAAATGCCCCCCTGCCTGCTGGAACTGGAAATAACCGAAGGGGTACTGATGCAGAACGTTGAAACGACCATGACCGCGCTGAACCGGCTGAAGACGCTAGGAGTGCGGCTGGCCATCGATGACTTCGGCACCGGTTATTCCAGCTTGAGCTATCTGCGCCGGTTCCCCATCGATGTGCTGAAAATCGATCAGTCGTTCATTCGTGGCTTGAGCAATGACACCAACGATGCCGCCCTGGTCAGCGCGATCATCAGCCTGGGCAGGAGCCTCGATCTGAATGTCATCGCCGAAGGCGTCGAGACCGAGGAACAACTGGCGTTTCTCAAGGCCCATCAATGTGAGGAAGGCCAAGGTTACTACTTCAGCAAGGCCCTGCCGGCAGACTCTTTTGCGCGGCTGCTGGCCGTTGGCTGGGCAGAACAGCGAGACGACTCATGAACAGGCAGACACGACAGTCCGGCGGTAAATTCGCGAGACGATGGCCCATCTCCCTTGTCCCCCACTCCCTTGCGATCCTGCTTTACGGGCTCAGTGCTATCGCCGGTGCCGCGCCGCTGGACGAACCGCTCAAACCGTTGCCCGAGATACCGAAACAGAACCCCGCTCAGGTCGAACTCGGTCGCAAGCTCTTCAGTGATCCGCGCCTGTCGGTCAACAACACCCTGTCCTGCGCCAGTTGTCATCAACTGGACAAGAGCGGAGCCGACACCCGCGCGCTTTCCCTCGGCTTCGATGGACAACCGGTATCGATCAACACGCCAACGGTATTCAACGCCAGCCTCAACTTTCGCCAATTCTGGGACGGCCGCGTCGAAACGCTCGAGGCGCAAAGCAACGTCGTCATTACCAGTCCCCACGAAATGGGCAGCGACTGGAACACCATCATCCAGCGGATCAACGAGGATCCAGACTACCGCGCAGGCTTCAGCGCGGCGTTCCCGAAGGCAGTGACCAAGGCCAATATACAGAGCGCACTGGCCGCCTACGAGCGCACCCTGCTGACGCCCGGATCCCGTTTCGATCAATACCTGCTGGGCAATACAAGCATCCTGACCCTCGACGAGAAATACGGCTATCAGCGCTTCAAGGACTACGGCTGCATAGCCTGTCATCAGGGCGTGAACATCGGTGGCAACATGTTCCAGAAGTTCGGGGTGTTCGGTGATTACATCGCCGATCGCGGCAACCCGACCGTCGCTGACCAGGGACGGTTCAACATTACCGGTGACGAAGCGGACCGCTCGGTGTTCAAGGTCCCGAGCCTGCGCAATGTCGCGCTGACCGCCCCCTACTTTCACGACGGCTCGGCGCCCACCCTCGAAAGAGCCGTGGACGTCATGTTCCAGTACCAGTTGGGGCGCATGCCGAGCGCTGAAGACAAAGCGCTGATTGTGAAGTTTCTCAAGACCCTGACCGGCGAATGGAAGGGCAAGTCATGATAAAGCTTTCACGCCGCTTCAGCCTGCTGTTACTCGCGCTCGTCGCCGTGCTCCTGGCCTCGACCCTGGTTTTTCTGTACTTCAAATCCAACTCGGAACAGACCGTGACCTACTCGGAATCCCGGGATCTGATCCGCCTGATGAAACAGCAGGACGCCCAGTGGGAAAACGAGGTCCTCAAGTCCCGGGTGGCGATTTCGCATAACTACGACCCTCTGGTTTCGCCAATGAACGAGATGAACCGGCTATGGGAGCAGTTCGATACCATGGAGTCAGGTCATGGGCGCAACGACTCAAAGCAATGGAGCGATGCCCACGAGGCTTTTCTGCAGGCGATGCAGGAAAAGACCCGACTGGTGGAGCAGTTCAAGTCGCACAACGCCTTGCTGCGCAACTCGCTGGCCTTCCTGCCCACCGCCGAGGACGACATCCAGGCGCAACTGGCCGACCTGCCTGACCTCGACAAGCTGCAAGTGCAAAACATCGCCACCGATACCTATGACCTGTTGCTCAGTGCCCTGGAGTTCGCCCAGGTCACCTCCGTCGACAAAGCCGCCGACATTCAGGTGGGGCTGAGCAAACTGGCGGTGAACGCGCAACGCTTGCCTGGGGAGTTTCATACCCCGATCAGGATCCTCAGCAATCACGTCGCCCTGATCCTGCGCGAGCAGCCGCTTGTCAACGCTTTGCTCGAAGACATCGAAGCGGTTCCCGTGGCGGATCGTCTGGACGACATCACCAACATGCTCAACCTGGATCAGCAACGGTCCGAGAAAATCGACAAGAAATACCATTTCTACCTGCTGGTGTTTTCCGGCCTGCTGGTATTGCTGCTGATGTGGCTGGCATTTCGGCTGATCCGCAGCTTCGCCGAGATCAACCGGGTCAACAATGCTCTGCAAACCGCCAACGACGTGCTCGAACAGCGGGTCGAGGAACGTACCCGCGAGCTCAGGAATGCCCAGAGCGAACTGCTCGGCGCCGCGCGCCAGGCCGGCATGGCCGAAATCGCGACCAACGTGCTGCACAACGTCGGCAACGTGCTCAATAGCGTGAACATCTCTGCCGACCTGATTGCTCGAAAGCTTCGCAGCAGCAAGACCCTCGGACTGGGCAAGGCAATGCAACTGATCAACGGCCATCCGGAGGATCTTGGCCATTTCCTGACCGAGGACGAAAAGGGCAAGCTACTGCCCGGTTATCTCAATCAACTGGTCGGCGCCATCGCCCAGGAACAGCAGGAGATGGCCGACGAACTGGGTCAGATGAGCAAGAGCGTCGACCATATCAAGGACATCGTTGCCACCCAGCAATCCTATGCCGGGGCCAACAGCATCACCGAACCGCTGTACATCAGCGAACTGCTCGAAGACGCACTGCGCATGAATACCGGTGCGCTGGCCCGGCATCACGTCACGGTGATCAAGGAATACAGCGAGGTGCCTCAGGTGATGGGGGACAAGCACCGCTTGCTGCTGATCCTGATCAACCTGATCAGCAATGCCAAGTACGCAATGTCCGACCTCAACAACCGCTCAAGGGAAATGACCCTCGGTGTGCGAATCGTCGACGACACTTTCCTGGAAATCAGCGTCAGGGATGATGGCGAAGGTATCGCCCCGGAAAACATGACGCGGATCTTTGCCCACGGTTTCACCACCCGCAAGGAAGGTCATGGTTTCGGCCTGCACAGCTGCGCGCTGGCGGCCATCGAGATGAATGGCCACCTCACCGCCCATAGCGACGGCCCCGGCCTTGGCGCGTTGTTTACCTTGCAGATACCGCTGATCACCGTAACGGAGAACGCATGAGTGAGCTCTCGAACCGCCGCATTCTGTTAATCGACGACATGCCGTCGATCCACGACGATTTTCGCAAGATCCTCGCCCCGCCCCAGGCTCACTCGGCAGAACTCGACGAGATGGAGGCCGCATTGTTTGGCGAACAGACCCAACCCGAGCGCCCGATTTTCGAACTGGATTCGGCCTATGGTGGCGAAGAAGGCCTGGGCAAACTCAACCTCGCGCTGCAGGAACAACGCCCCTACGCGCTGGCGTTTGTCGACATGCGTATGCCCGACGGCTGGGACGGGGCAAAGACCATCGAACACCTGTGGCAGCAGGATCCGCAATTACAGGTGGTGGTCTGTACCGCCTACTCCGATTATTCCTGGGACGATCTGCTCAATCGTCTGAATGCCCATGACCGGCTGCTGATCCTGAAGAAACCGTTCGACAATATCGAAGTCAAGCAGATGGCCAACACCTTGCTGACCAAATGGGAAATGACCGAACGGGCCTCGCTGCAGATGCATCACCTGGAACACCTGGTGGATCAGCGCACCGCCCAGCTCAAGCAGGCCAGCGAGGCTTTGCAGCGGGAAATCGACGAGCGCAAGCAACTGGAAGGCCAGTTGGTGCAATCGGAAAAGCTCGCTTCGCTGGGCCAACTGGCGGCCGGTGTCGCGCATGAGATCAACAATCCGATCGGGTTCATCTCCTCCAACCTTGGCACTCTTGACGGTTACTTTCAGCAATTGCTGACCATGCTCGACGCCTATCACAGCGCTGAACAGGTCCTGGCGGGCAGCCAGACAGCGTTGCAACTTGAGCACATGCGCGAGCAGATCGAACTTGAGTATCTGCGCGAGGATGTGCCGCTGCTGATCAAAGAGTCGAAGGAGGGAATCAGCCGGGTCGGGCAGATCGTCAGGGACCTGAAAGACTTCTCCCGGATCGACAACAATCAGGAATGGCAATGGGCCAATCTGCAACAGGGCATCGAGTCGACACTGAACATCGTCGCCAGCGAACTCAAGTACAAGGCGGATGTAGTCAAAGACTATCAGGTGCTGCCGGAAATCGAGTGCCTGCCGTCGCAAATCAACCAGGTCATCATGAACCTCGTGGTCAACGCCGCGCAGGCCATGGGCCCCGAACGCGGCACCATCACCCTTCGCACCGGGACGCAGGGCGAGACGGCATGGATCGAAATCGCCGATACAGGATCAGGCATCGCGCCCGACACCCTGCAAAAAATCTTCGATCCGTTTTTCACTACTAAACCGGTGGGCCAAGGGACAGGGCTCGGCCTGTCCCTGTCCTATGGCATTGTGAAAAAACACGGTGGCGATATTTCGGTGAGCAGCGAGCTGGGGAGCGGGACGACGTTTCGCGTACAACTACCGCTACGCCAGACCCGACCGGCCGCCTGACGGCGCCTCAGAGCGCTTCCTGGAAGTCCATCTCCGGCGGCTGCCGACGGAACCCGCCGGTCAGCACCGCCAGGTACACCACGCCGATTGCCAGCCAGCTCAAGCCCAGGTAAATCGCCAGGTGATCGAGGCTGACCATCAGCCACAAATCCGCTGCCAGGCCGATGAACGGGAACAGCAGGAACAACACGAACTCGCGCAGACCTTTGTTTTCGCCACCGATCCAGTAATGGAAGATCACCGACAGGTTCACCAGGCTGAACGCCAGGAACGCGCCGAAGTTGATGAACGAGGTCGAGGTGGTGACGTCCAGTTTCAGTGCCAGCAACGCCACCACCGCGCACAGCAGGATGCTGTTGATCGGCGTGCCGAAGCGTTCGTGCAAGGTGCCGAAAAACGACTTCGGCAACACGCCGTCGCGGCCCATGGCGTACAGCAGCCGCGAACCGCTGGCCTGGGCCGACAGGCCCGAGGCGAACTGGCCGACGATCAGGCCGATCAGGAAGATCGAGACGAACAGGTCGCCACCGATGTTGCGGGCAATTTCATAGGCCGCCGAGTCGACGCTGTCGAACTGGAACGACGGATGGGCGACCTGCACGAAGTACGACACACCGACGAAAATCAGCCCGCCGATCAGGGTGATCAGCATGATCGCCCGGGGAATGGTGCGGCGTGGATCACGGGTTTCCTCGGTCAGGGTGCTGACCGCGTCGAAGCCCAGGAACGAGTAACAGGCGATGGCCGCGCCGCTCATGATCAGCGGCATCTGCATGTCGCCATTGAAGAACGGTTTGATCGACCACAACGGCGTGCTTGCATCACCGCCGACGTAATGCACGCACAGTGCGACGAAGGCGATCAGTACCAGAAACTGCACCAGCATTAGCAAGGCATTGATGCCGTTGGCCAGTTTCAGGCCGACGATGTTGATCGCGCTGGTGATGCCGATGAACGCCAGTACCCAGATCCACTGCGGCACCGCCGGGAATGCGGAGTTGAGGTAAGCCGCGCCGATCAGCCAGATCGCCATGGGCAGGAACAGGTAATCGAGCAGCACCGCCCAACCGGCGATGAACCCGAGCCTCGGGCTGATGGCCTTGCGCACGTAGCTGTAGGCCGAGCCGGCCACCGGGAACGCCGAGGCCATGCGCCCGTAGCTCATGGCGGTAAAGAACATCGCCACCAGCGCCGCGAGGTACGCGGCCGGCACCATGCCGGCGGTGGATTGGGCGAGGATGCCAAAGGTGCCGAGCACAATGATCGGCGTCATGTAGGCGATGCCAAACAGCACCACCGACCCTAGTGACAGGGTGCGTTGCAAACGAGCCATGAGCGACTACTCCGGATTTTATTGGATTTATGGCAGAGCCGAGTTCGGCGCAAATTACGGGTGTTGCGTTGTTGTTCTTTGGCGTTGAATCCAGTTGAAAGCCTGAAAAGATCGCAGCCTTCGGCAGCTCCTACGCCGAACGCATTTACCTGTAGGAGCTGCCGAAGGCTGCGATCTTTTGATGTTCAGTTCGAAGGAATCAGCAGCTCCCGCAGCCCACCCGCCTGCTCAACCACCTCCCCCGGCAACCTCAGCCGCTGATCATCCAGATAACGGTAATCCTGGCGTGCCGCCGTCAGCTGGTTCAGGTCCAGCTCGACCGCAAACTGCCCTTCCTCGCGTCCGGCTTCGAACAACAAGGTGCCCATTGGATCGACCAATGCGCTGCCGCCGGCAAACAGCAAACCACCGTCACCCTCTTCCACCCGGTTGACCATCAGCGCAAACGCCTGGTTTTCCTGGGCGCGGGCCATGATCGCGGTGCGGTGGGTCGGGCCGTAGGGGTCCATGTTGCCGTTGGTGACGATCAACAGTTCGGCCCCCAGTTGCGCCAGGGCACGGGCGCTTTCGGGGAATTCGATGTCGTAGCAAATCAGCAGGCCCACGCGCACGCCGTTCCACAGGCAGGTGGCGTAGCGATCGCCCGCCTCGTAGACGCCGCGATCCGAGGCCCACAAGTGAGTCTTGCGGTACTTCAGCGCGATGCCTTCAGGGGTGATCAACAGCGTGGTGTTGTAGAAGCGGCCGTTGTCGTTCTCGGCCATGCCGATGGCCACGCCGATATTGCGCTGGCGGGCGGCGGCGATTACCGCGCTGACGGACGGGCCGTCCAGTGGTTCGGCCACCTCGGCCACGGACTCGGCCGAAGGGAAGCCCATCAAGTGGCCTTCGGGGAACAGGATCAGTTGCGTATCGGCTGCACACGCAGCCATCGCCGCCAGAGTGCGTTCGAGGTTGTAGGCCGTGTCGTTGTCACGGCCTGCCAATTGGGCGAGTTCGACCTTCATGGGTATTCCTTGTCATGGGCCGGGCGGCAGAAAGATTGCCCGGTCGGTGTCTGTGCGCCAGTATGCGCACCAAGCAACCGGGCGGGGAATCACGCCGCTGGGGTAACACGATAGGGGTAGATGCATGACACTCTCGTTGGACGACATCGCCTGGCACCGCTCGGTGGGGCAACTGATCGACGCCCTGGACAAGCCCAATTTCTGGACCCGGCTTGTACGCCTGCTGGACCAGTACGTACCCTTCGACAGCTGGGTGGCGCTGCTTTTCAGTGCCGATCAGCGCCCGCAAGTGTTCGCCGAATGCCCCGGTGAAAACGGCAGCCCCGACCAGTTGTTCCAGGACTACCTGCGCGGCCTGTACCTGCTCGACCCCTTCTACATCGCCTGCCGCGAGCAGTCGCGCACCGGGCTTTATCGTCTGTCGGAAGTAGCCCCGGAGCACTTCGAGCTGACCGAGTATTACCAGCGCTACTTTCGCCTGAATGTGGTGGCCGATGAAATCCAGTTCAATTGCCAGCTCGAAGGCGACCGCACGCTGTGCCTGTCTCTGGGTAGCAAGCAGCGCTTCAGCGGCCAGCAGATCGCCTTGTTGTCGCTGATCCAGCCGTGGGTGCTCGGCCTGTTGCGCCAGCGTCTACCCTACGACATCAACGAAGCCGTGGCCCTGGCCCCCGCACCGCCACACGCCGACTGGCGGGTACAGCTGGAAGCCTCGGTGCAGCAGCTCAAAGGCGCGCAGTTGACGGCCCGGGAGCTGGATGTCGGGCGTTTGATGCTCAGCGGTTGCTCCAGTAAAGAAATCGCCCGTAAGCTGGAAATCTCTGTCGAAACCGTGAAAGTCCACAAGAAACACATGTACAGCAAGCTGGGGATCAAATCCCAGTCCGAGCTGTTTTCGATTTTTCTCCAGGCACAAAATGCCTGAAAAGATCGCAGCCTTCGGCGGCTCCTACATGGATCGCATTCCCTGTAGGAGCTGCCGAAGGCTGCGATCTTTAAACTCGAGTCCGAACCCAAGGAAACCGTATGAGCCTGTCACTCCTGAGCCGCTACGCCTTCTTTGCCGCCTGCGTGATATTCACCCTCGCCAGCCTGCCTTTTCTTGACTATGACTGGCTCTGGCCGATCACCGCCGTCACGGCTGTCCTCAGCCTGATCGGTGTGTTCGATCTGCTGCAAAGCCCCCACGCAGTGCGCCGCAATTACCCGATCCTCGGCAATATCCGCTACCTGGTCGAAGGCATCCGCCCGGAGATCCGCCAGTACCTGCTCGAATCCGACAGTGACGCCCTGCCCTTCTCCCGGGCCCAGCGCTCGCTGGTCTATTCCCGGGCCAAGAATGAAACCGCCGACAAACCCTTCGGCACGCTGATTGACGTGTATCAGTCGGGTTTCGAATTCATCGGCCACTCCATGCGCCCCGCGCCCTTGAGCGACCCGAGCAGTTTCCGCGTCACCGTCGGCGGCCCGCAGTGCACCCAGCCGTATTCGGCGTCAGTGTTCAATATCTCGGCCATGAGTTTCGGCTCCCTCAGCGCCAACGCCATCCGCGCGCTGAACCAGGGTGCCAAGCTCGGCAACTTCGCCCATGACACCGGCGAAGGCAGCATCAGCCCCTATCACCGGGAAAACGGTGGCGACCTGACCTGGGAACTGGGCAGCGGTTACTTCGGCTGCCGCACCAGCGACGGCCGTTTCGACCCGGAACGCTTTGCGGCGCAAGCCCGGACGCCGCAGGTACGGATGATCGAAATCAAGATGAGCCAGGGCGCCAAGCCCGGCCACGGCGGCATCCTGCCCAAGCACAAGGTCACCCGGGAAATCGCTGAAACCCGCGGCATCCTGATGGGCGAGGACTGCGTGTCACCGTCGCGCCACGCTGCGTTTTCCACGCCGATTGAAATGATGCATTTCATCGCGCAACTGCGTGAATTGTCCGGCGGCAAACCGGTGGGCTTCAAGTTCTGCCTCGGCCATCCGTGGGAGTTCATGGGCATCGCCAAGGCCATGCTGGAGACGGGCATCCTCCCGGACTTCATCGTCGTCGACGGCAAGGAAGGCGGCACCGGCGCCGCGCCCGTGGAGTTCACCGACCACATCGGCGTGCCGATGCGCGAAGGCCTGCTGTTCGTGCACAACACCCTGGTGGGCCTGAACCTGCGGGACAAGATCAAGCTCGGCGCCAGCGGCAAGATCGTCAGCGCCTTCGACATCGCCAGCGTGCTGGCCATCGGCGCCGACTGGGCCAACTCGGCGCGCGGTTTCATGTTCGCCATCGGCTGCATTCAGTCGCAGAGCTGCCACACCAATAAATGCCCGACCGGCGTCGCCACCCAGGACACCCTGCGCCAGCGCGCGCTGGTGGTTCCGGACAAGGCCCAGCGCGTGTTCAACTTCCACCGCAACACCCTCAAGGCCCTGGCGGAAATGCTCGCCGCCGCCGGCCTCGAACACCCGTCACAGCTGTCAGCCAAGCATCTGGTGCGACGCATGTCGGCGACCGAGATCAAATTGTTCTCGCAGTTGCACGTGTTCCTCAAACCGGGGGAATTGCTGACTGGCGAAGTGAACGGCGAGTTCTACTCGCGGATGTGGCAGATGGCCCGGGCCGACAGTTTCGAGCCCAATGACATAGCGGCGGCATGACTTCGCCACCCCGATCAAAATCGCGCATTACCAGCGCAGTGTTTTGCTCGGGGTCGGTTCCTTCATCACGATAAAACCGTAATCACCGATCAGGTAAATCCGGTAGAACTGGCTGTCCACCAGCGCCGGATAGCCCTGGTACCCGACCCGCGTCGCGTTGCGCCGCTCCTGCTCCGCCACCACGTTGGTGATCCCCGCTTTCGGCAGGTTTTCGGCCAGCATGTAAAAGTCGGTATTGAGCAAATAGTGCAGCACCGGCAACTGCTTGAATGAGCCTGCCGCCGCCACTAACCAATAGTCGGAATAACTCACCGAGATGTAGATCCGCCTGGCTTCGCGAAGCGACTGGTGGCTGGCGATGTCGTACGCAAGACCGGCCAGTGCCGTGGACGCAAAGGTTTTCTGCACCGTCAGCACCCGACCATAGGCGAACGACAGCGACAACATGGCCAACAGGGGAATCATCAACAGCAGCGGCAGCCGCTCATGGATCGAGGCCAGCGCCAGATGCCCCAGGTAGAACAGCAACACCAACAACACGGCGAAGCCCATCAAGGTGCGGGCGCCTTCGTTGAAGTCGCGAAAAAACAGCGCGACACCGGACACCAGCAGCGTCACCACCGGCAAAGTCAGCAAACACATCAGGCCGATCAACAGCTTCTTTGGCCCACCGTCCTGGCGCACCGCTATGTTCAATCCCAACCGCACTGCCCCGGCTATCGCGATCAACAGTAACCCGCCGAACACCCAGAGCCATCCGCCATGGAACAGCAGCACGACTTTTTCCAGGACCCGGGCAATGTTGATCTGAATCTGCAAAAAAGGGTGCGCCGTCCAATCGAGCAACGATGTGCGATTGGAGTCCATGTACGGACCCGCACTGACGCTGTAGATCAACCCGCCGAGGATGACCTGGGCGGCTTTCCAGCCCAGCAGGTCGCGCCATGGCAACGGGGCCGTCTTATCGTTGGCGGCCCTGAGCAACTCCAGGCAACACAGGCCCAGGAACACATTCAGGCTGACCTGATACAACCCCAGCGCCAATGCAATCAGGAACGCCGGCACCAGCCATTGCACGCTACGCCACGGGTGACGAAAGGTGATGGCGTAGATCACTGCCACCAGGCTGAGGGTCGTGGTGGGACCGTCGTATTGATAGGACAGGTTTTGCAGGAAGAACGGGTTGTACCAGAGCGGCAACAGTACCAGGCAACAAGCGACGCTTGGCTTGTGAAAGTAATGGAGCGTCAGGCTGGTCAGCGCCGACGCCATGGCCAGCGTGGCGATCAGCAAGGGCAAGGGAAAGATGTTCGGCGCGGCATGGCTGAAGGTCAGCGCGTTGTAGAACAGCTGGGCGAAGAGTCGGCCCTGCTCGGCCCAGGCCATGCCCGCCGACAGCGAGCGCCAGTTGTCATCGATGTAGGGATAATCGGCGAGGATCAACGGCAGGATATACACCAGGGTGGCAAACAGAAAAAACCGCCAGACCTGGTGCCGGCTGAGCTCGCGAACGAAGAGGTCGCTGAACCGGCCCATGCTAACGCCCGCCCCGGTCTTTGCCGCCGACGATGTCCTTGATCACATAACGCGGCCGGTGCTTGGCCTCGATGTAGATGCGACCGATGTACTCGCCGAGGATGCCGATGCCGATCAACTGCACGCCGCCGAGAAACAGGATCGCAGTCATCAGCGACGGATAACCGGGGACGCTGTTGCCGAAGAAAATCTTGTCCAGCACCATGTACACCGCATAGAGCACCGCGAAAATCGAAATGCCGCCACCGACGTAAGTCCACAAGCGCAGCGGCACGGTGCTGAATGAGGTCACGCCTTCCAGGGCCAGGTTCCACAGCTTCCAGCCATTGAACTTGCTGCTCCCCGCCACCCTTCCTGGCCGCTCGAACTCCACCACCACGGTGTTGAACCCGGCCCACGACAGCACGCCTTTCATGAACAGCTGATGCTCGGGCAAGGACCGGATCACGTCGACCACCTTGCGATCCATCAGCCGGAAGTCCCCGACGTTTTCCTCGATGCGGGTGTAGGCGATGCGATTGAGCACATGGTAGAAAATCGACGCGCTGTGACGCCTGAGGTAGCCGTCGTCAGCCCGGCTGCGACGCTTGGCGAGTACCACGTCGGCCCCCTTTTGCCATTGCTCGATCAACAACGGAATGACGTTGATCGGGTCCTGCAGGTCGACATCCATCGGGATCACGGCATCGCCACTGGCGTATTCCAGGCCGGCAAACAGTGCCGGCTCCTTGCCGAAGTTGCGCGAGAAATTGATCAGCATGACCCGATCATCCGCCTGGGCCAGAGCCGTAGCCTGTTCGGCCGTGCGGTCGGAGCTGCCGTCGTTGATGAACACGATCTCGACTTCGGTGTCACCCAGCCTCAACTCCCGTCGCACCGCCTGATAAAACAGGTTGATGGACTGCTCTTCGTTGAACACCGGGACAATGAGCGAGATTTTCATCGATCACGCTCACGAAACACCACGTATTTGGAATACAGGAAACCGAACACCAGGCTCAACGCCGAAAACAGGGCCACGGTGAACAAACCGTGCAATCGCCAGATGTCGCCCAGATGACCGACACCCAGGCTCAATGCCCCCATGCCCAAAAGAAACAGCAGATAACCCGCGACCGTGGCACTGGCGGCGAAGGTAAATTGCGCGTTCATGTAGAAGGAAAACGACGCAGCCACGCAAAAGGCAGCCAGGTTGCTGACCGCCTGGCTGAGGCTGGCCGCCACGCTCAGCAGGAAAAAGATCTGCCAGTGAATCAGGGTGTTGGCGACCCCGATCACCGTGTAACTGGACAGACCTTTCCACAACAGTCTCATGGGAGGCTCCCGCTTCCAGAACGTTGCATTCAATAGTATTTGAGCCTGTCTACTGTCAGAAATCGCAGGTTGTTGGACCTTTCAGACCAGCGGTTGAGCCTTGAAGCAACGCCCGAGACATCCGGTAATATCCCGACTTTGCAATTGCCCGCGAATCAGTCCACCCTGCGCGCCGCCGATCGGGCACATGGCCTTTGCGCCTGTGGCCAATCCCATTTTCACCCGTTGTTACGAGCCTGCTGTCATGACCTTAGCGCGCGATCACCGGATCGACTTTTTTCGTGGCCTGGCACTGATCTTCATCTTCTGGGATCACGTGCCCCACAACCCCTTGGGGCAAATCACCCTGCGTAACTTCGGTTTCAGCGATGCAGCCGAGATTTTCGTGTTCCTGGCAGGCTTCGCGTCCGTATTGGCGTACGGCAAAGTCCTGGCGCGCGAAGGCTTTCTGATCGCCTGCGTGAAAATCCTGCGCCGGGCGTGGGTGCTCTACGTGGTACACATCTTCCTGTTGGCGATGCTGATGGGCATTGTGTTTTTCGCCAACAGCCACGTGGAAACACGGGACCTGGTGGAGGAAATGGGCATGCATCACTTCATCAGCAACCCGCAGCAGGCGCTGATCGATGAACTGCTGTTGCGCTTCAAGCCGAACCTGATGGACCCGCTGCCGCTGTACATCGTGCTGTTGGCGGGCTTGCCCCTTGCGCTGCCCCTGCTGGTGCGCCAGGCCTGGGTGGTGGTCGCGATGTCATTGGCGCTGTACCTGATGGTGCCGCTGGCTGGCTGGAACCTGGCCGCCATCAAGGACGGCGTGTGGTATTTCAACCCGGTCGCCTGGCAGTTGCTGTTCGTGCTCGGCGGTGCCGCTGCGATTCACAGCCAGCGCCCGCGCCTGCCCGAATCCCGCCCACTGGTTCGCCAGCCGTTGTTTGTCGGTGCGGCGTTGTATGTCGTGGTCGCGGGTGTGTTGACCGTGCTGTGGCGTTGGCCGGACATACACGATGCCGTGGTGCCGGCGAGCCTGCAAAACATCCTGTACCCCATCAGCAAGACCGACCTGTCACCCGTGCGCCTGCTGCATTTCCTCGCACTGGCCTACGTCACGGCGAAACTGATTCCCGACAGCGGATGGACGCAAAACTGGCTGGCGCAGCAAAGTTGCCGCATGGGCCGTTTCTCGCTGGAGATTTTCTGTCTGGGCGTGCTGCTGGCGCCCCTGGCGGACATGGTCAATGCGTTGACCGACGATGCTTTTGCCATGCAGATCTTCACGGCGCTGGTGGGCGCCGGGTTGATGGCGTTGCTGGCGGCGTGGCTGGAGTTCAACAAGCGTTTGAACCAGACAATCAAAAGATCGCAACCTGCGGCAGCTCCTACAGAATCAGACCGCATCCTCCTGTAGGAGCTGCCGCAGGCTGCGATCATTTGCTCTTCAAAACCAAAAAGCCCCGATCATTTACGACCGGGGCTTTTGTCTTTCAGGCATTACGACTTACGAAGCCGAACGCGCCGCACCTTGCGCAACATGGGTCGGTTGCAGCTTGAACACGTAGAACAACACCGTCAGCAGCACCAGGAACGCAGGGCCCACATACAGCGCCACGCGGGTGTCCGGGAAGTACGCCATCAGGCCCACCACCAGCACCAGGAACGCCAGCGCCAGGTACGAGCTGACCGGGTACAGCCACATGCGATATTTCAGGCCAGCCGCTTCGCTGGCGCTCAGGCCTTTGCGGAATTTCAGCTGGGCCAGCAAGATCATCGCCCAGGTCCAGATCGCGCCGAAGGTGGCAATCGCCGTCACCCAGACAAACACCTTTTCCGGTACCAGATAGTTCAGCAGTACGCCCAGCAGCAACGCGCCAATCGACAGCAGCAATGCACGACGTGGAACGCCATTGTTCGAGGTCTTGGCAAAGCCCGCCGGGGCCTGGCCGTTCTGCGCCAGGCTGTAGAGCATGCGCCCGGTACTGAAGATACCGCCGTTGCAGGACGACAACGCCGCGGTGATCACCACGAAGTTGATGATGCCCGCCGCGGTCTTGATGCCCAGGCGCTCGAAGGTCATCACGAACGGACTGCCCTGGGTGCCGATTTCGTTCCACGGGTAGATCGACAGAATCACGAACAACGCACCGACGTAGAACAGCAGAATCCGCCAGAACACCGAGCCGATGGCGTCGGGAATGGTCTTTTGCGGGTTCTTCGCTTCACCGGCGGTCAGGCCGATCATCTCCACGCCCAGGTAGGCGAACATCACCATTTGCAGGGACATCAACACGCCTTGCACGCCGTTGGGCATGAAGCCGCCGTGGGTCCACAGGTTGGAAATCCCCAGGGCCACGCCGTCGTTGCCGAAACCGAAGGCGATGATGCCGATACCGCCGAACACCATCGCAACGATGGTGACGATCTTGATCAGGGCAAACCAGAACTCGAATTCACCGAAGGCCTTGACCGCGATCAGGTTGATCGAGCCCATGCTGATCAGCGCGGCGAGCGCCCAGATCCAGCGCGGCACATCGGGGAACCAGACGCCCATGTACACCGCCACGGCCGTGATTTCCGCGACGCAGGTCACCAGCCACAGAAACCAGTAGTTCCAGCCGGTCAGGAATCCCGCCAGCGGGCCGAGGTAGTCCTGGGCGTAACGGCTGAACGAGCCGGCGACCGGATTGTGCACGGCCATCTCGCCGAGGGCGCGCATGATCACCAGGATCGCCAGACCGCCAATGATGTAAGACAGCATGATGGCCGGGCCGGCCATTTCAATGGCCTTGGCCGAGCCCAGGAACAGGCCGACGCCGATACAGGCACCGAGCGCCATCAGGCGAATATGCCGTTCGCCGAGTTCGCGTTTAAGCGGACCGCCCTGAGCGGTCTCGCCTTGGGGCTGGTGATTGCCTACGGGCATAAGGGGCACCTCATCTTGTTGTTGGATATGACCACCGAGCTTTGAAGCCGCCGACCGATAGGCCAATGGCTTCGCGTAACCGGGCCTGCTTTGTAAGCAGAACCGTCCTGTAGGACAAAACCTGCAGGATCAGCGGGTCGTGCAGTATAAAAAGCTGACGGCAGAGATATTCACTCTATAAACCACTAAATTCAGTCATAAATCCCGGCAATAACCCGACTTGCGGAGGGGCATCAACTGGATTTTGTATGAATTTTCGCTATTTAAAGGGCGCGGAGTATTGCACAGCATTGGTGCATCGTCATGCCCCCAGCCAAAGCCTATAAAGCTCTAGTTCAAGTGTTTCAGCCCTCCTGCCTACTGTGGCGAGGGAGCTTGTCGGATCGCCGCACCGTCCCGTCCGACTGCGCAGCAGTCGCAAACCAAAAAACCAGATCGTCCAGACAGATCAGAGTTGCTGGTATGGGGACCGCTTCGCAGTCCAGCGGGAGCAAGCTCCCTCGCCACAAAAAGAGGCCATTACCCGACGTTTTACCCTTCACATTTTCTTCACCCTCGCCAACCACCGTCTAAGCTTCATTCAAGTCCGATCAATCTGCGTGAATGGATCAGTCGACTATGGGCGCTTTGTGGCAAACCGATTCGAGTAAAACCGTGGTTCCGAATGAACGAGAGGATGAAGCGCCTACACCTGAAAAACCCCGTCGCTCCAGGCACGGATGGGGAGCGTTCTGGCTATTACTGTTGATAATCGCGGTTGTCGCGGGGCTTTCCGCCGCGAGGGAGATGCGTACCTCGAAGTTCCAGGCCCAGGAGGTCAGCAAATACGCCGCGTCCCTGAGCTATGAGCTCAAACCCGGCCCCAGCGATGCGATTCGCTATCCAGGGGACGGTCCGTTCGATCGGCGCCTGGGCTACAGCTCGCTGGATGAGTTCCTGCCGCGCCTGATCAAGCGTGATTTCGTCGTCGAAGCACAAACCCGCTTTTCCCCGGCGCTGTTGAAATACAGCGACAAGGGCCTGTTCGTGCCTTATGCCGAGAAAATCCAGGCCGGGCTATCGATCACCGATTGCCGCGCAGCGCCGCTGTACCAGTACAACTATCCACAGCAGCTTTACTCGACCTTTGCCTCGATCCCGCCGGTGGTGGTCAACAGCCTGCTGTTCATCGAGAACCGCTTCCTGCTCGACCCCAGACAACCGCTGGCCAACCCGGCAGTGGACTGGCCGCGATTCGGCATGGCGGCGTGGTCCCAGTTGGCCAAGATGTTGCACGTACCCGGTCAATCCGCCGGTGGCAGTACCCTGGCCACGCAACTGGAGAAGTACCGGCATTCCCCCGATGGCTTGACGGTCAATGGCGCGGAGAAGATTCGCCAGATGATTTCCGCCACCGTACGCGCCTACCAGGCCGGGCCACAAACCCTTGAAGCCCGGCAGAACGTGGTTCGCGACTACCTCAACAGTGTGCCGCTGTCGGCCGTACCGGGCCACGGTGAAGTGCATGGCATGGCTGAAGGGTTGCGCGTGTGGTACGGCACCGACTTCAATCAGGCCAACGAAGCGCTGTCCAGCACCGCGACGGATCCAAAAACCATGGCGGAAAAAGGCCTGGCCCTGCGTGAGATGCTGTCGTTGATGATTGCCCAGCGCCGCCCGTCGCACTACCTGGTCAAAGGTCACGATGAACTGGCTGACCTCACCGACAGCCATATTCGCCTGCTGGCGCAAAACCATGTGATCGACGCCGAGTTCGCCACCGCCGCCCTGGCCAGCAAAGTGACCTACCGCGACTGGGCCACCCAGCCGACCATTCAACCGATTGAAACCAACAAGGGCATCAGTGTCGCGCGCAGCCGTCTGGCCGGCATGCTCAATCGCCCGCTGTATGACCTCGACCGCCTTGACCTCTCCGCCACCAGCACCCTGCAAGGCGAGTTGCAAAGCGAGGCCACCGCGTACCTGAAAAAACTCGCCGACCCTGAGTTTGCCACGCAAATCGGCCTGATCGGCGAACGCCTCCTGACCACCACCAGCACCACCCAGGTGCGCTACAGCTTCACCTTGTTCGAACTGACCCCGGACGGCTCGCGGGTTCGGGTACAGACCGACAGCACCGACCAGCCATTCGACATCAACGAAGGCAGTAAACTGGAACTGGGCTCCACCGCGAAAATGCGCGTGCTGACCACCTACCTGCAAATCATCGCCGAGCTGCACGACAAATACGTCGGCATGACCATTCCGGAACTGAAGAAAGTCGACGTACCGGATCAGGACCGCCTGAGCCGCTGGGCGGTCGATTACCTGATCGAGAACAAGGACCGCGACCTGAAAAAAATGCTCGGCGCCGCCCTGGACCGCAAATACTCCGCCAGCCCCGGCGAGGCATTCTTCACCGGTGGCGGCCTGCACGTGTTCAACAACTTCCGCAAGGAAGACAACGGCCGGATACCGCCCCTGCGCGACGCCCTGCGCGAGTCGATCAACCTGCCGTTCATTCGCCTGATGCGAGACCTGGTGCGCTATACCATCTACTCCGGCCCCAACAGCAGTGCCGAATTGCTCAAGGACGACCGCGACCCGCGGCGCCAGGAGTACCTGGCCGAATTTGCCGACCGCGAGGGCACTTCATTCCTGCTCAAGTTCTGGAAGAAGTACAAGAACAAGGACACCCAGGACCGCCTCGACACCTTCCTCGACAGCATGCGCCCGACCCCGATCCGCATGGCCGCCGTGCACCGCTACCTGCTGCCGCAGGCCAGCCAGGAAAGCTTCAACGCCTTTGTGCGCTCGCACCTCAAGGGCGCCACGCTCACGGAAAAACTCACCGACGAACGTCTGGTGCGGCTCTACGAATCCTACGGTCCCGGCGCCTACGACTTGCCAGACCAGGGCTTCATCGCCAAGGTCCACCCGCTGGACCTGTGGCTGATGGGCTACTTGCTCAATCACCCCGACGCCAAGTGGAGCGACATCGTCAAAGCCAGCCAGTTCGAGCGCCAGGAGGTCTACAGCTGGCTGTTCAAAAGCCGGCACAAGGGCGCCCGCGACAGTCGCATCCGCACCATGCTGGAGATCGAAGCCTTCCTGGACATCCACCAGCGCTGGCAGAAAGTCGGCTATCCGTTCGATCACCTGGTGCCGTCGCTGGCCACCGCCATCGGCAGCTCCGGCGACCGCCCCGCCGCCCTGGCCGAATTGATCGGCACCATCCTCAACGATGGAGTGCGCATGCCAACCCTGCGCATCGACAGCCTGCATTTCGCTGCGAACACCCCCTATGAAACCCAACTGGTCAATGACCCGGACGTCGGCAAACGGGTGATGCCATCCGAGGTGGCGAGCGCCATGCGCGAAGCCCTTTCACAAGTGGTGGATGCCGGTACCGCCAAACGCGTGGCCGGCAGTTTCAAACTGCCGGATGGCAGCCCGCTGGCCATGGGCGGCAAGACCGGTACCGGTGACAACCGCATCGAAGCCATCGGCTCCGGCGGACGGATCCTGAGCTCCAAATCGCTCAACCGCACGGCCACGTTCGTGTTCTACATCGGCGATAGCCACTTCGGCACCCTGACGGCGTTCGTGCCGGGCCGCTCGGCGGAAAGCTTCACCTTCACCTCGGCGTTGCCGGTGCAGGTGCTCAAGGGCATGGCACCGATTCTGACGCCATACCTGCAACCGGGCTCCCACACGATGTGCCAGCCAACCCAGGCAACGGCTGTGCGCTGACCATTACAAAAAAACGCTGCCGGGGTGGCGGTAACTATTTATTTTTCACTCTCTGATTTTGGGGGACTCGGGGCAAAAACCGCGCCCTTTCAAACCATTTTTTGAGCTTTTTTCGGGGGCCACGCGTACCTAGTCTCTTCGTTCCATTTTTGATCAACGGACGATCAGACAATGCCCAACCCCGATAAAACTCCAGACTCGCTCGCCGACGATCCGGCCGATAAAAGTATCCACTTTGAGCGGGTCAAACAGGCTATCCCTTACTGGCTGAAAGAAACTTCCATCGCTCGTGTCAACGAACTGAAAGCCGACAGGGTGATCCTTCCAGACCCGCTACGGGAAGCCACCCGGGCGCTGCAGCAAAAACTGAAAAATGACATCAGGCTCAGTTGGACTGCGCAAAACCAGGTAGATCGCGCACTGAGCGAGTTGCAGGATGTCTACGCGTTTGCCCGGCCCATCCTGCAACACGCGCTGAAAGACCGCTTCGGCGTCGACGACGATGTCGAGCAGACCTGGCTACAACTGTATGCACCGGTGAAAACATCCTGGTGGGTGCATGATTTTTCCGGCGGCACCACCAGCCGAACCGTCTCGCTGCTGGACGCCGCCGTACATAATTTTTCGCTCGACGAGTCGTTTCACCAAGACTCCGAATTCATCACCCGCCCTAACGCTCGCGGGCATTTCTGGGTCAAACACCTCAAGCACAAACTGAGCATCGATCAGTTCAAATCACTGTGCCGTGAACTGAACATCGGTGCCAGATACCAACAGCACCTGAACGAGTTTTTGCTGTCGCCCAACAGGGTCGCGAGCAACTACCTGCGTTACATCGTCATTGGCAGTCAGAAAAGCGCGTTGAATGTTGCGGCACAAATGGCCCTGATGAAAAAGGACATCGACCAGGAGGCCTATGACGTCGTGCAAGGCATGCTCAACGATCGCTTGAAAATGCAATGGCGCGGGCAGCCGGTCGGTTATTACAACCTGTCGATGATGGACACGCGCCTGGTTGGCATTGTGCTGATCGCCCCCGATGTATACACCTCGACAAGCACCGTCCCGGTCCTGGCGTATGTTCCCCATGATCCGGAGCATCCGCTCAAGCTGTACCCGTCGACGCTGGATTTCATGGCGGAGCTGACACGCCAGCTGCGCGACGGCACCTCCAGCAAAAGCTATCAACAGTACTTCAGCCAGTTCGTGCCCCATCAGCAACGCGGACCGTTCTTTGCCGGACTCAATAATCGCCTGAGTAAAATCAAATGGCAGCCGGCCCCACCTGGCTCCAACTTGCCCAGTTGGCGTGAAACCCCCGTGGCCAACCCCGACCTGAGGTTCAGCCTGTCGAGCGTCAGGACCGACAGAGAGACAGTTTTCAAGAATGATCTTTGGGGCTACTACTACCAACAGAAGCTCAACAAGATTCTCAACGATGGGCGGGAAATCGCGATTTCCACCGAGTACGCCGATCGCATGGCCCGCTGGGCCTGGTGGGATAACCTGGAAAAAATGCTCTCGGACATTTTCAACGTCGCGCTGCTGGTGGCGACGCCACTTGTCCCCGGCCTGGGCGAACTGATGCTGGCCTACACTGCCTATCAACTGACCGATGAAGTGGTCGAGGGTATCGTCGACCTGGCCGAAGGTCATTTTGCCGAGGCGGCGGAACAGACCATCAACGTGCTGGAAAGCGTCATCCAGTTGGGGACATTTGCGGCGGGCGGCGCAATCGGCAATGTCGCGCGAGCGAAGCTCTCGCCGTTTTTCGAAAATCTGAAACCGGTGCAGCTGGCAAACGGCGAGACACGGCTGTGGAACCCTGACCTGAGCCCTTATCATCAAGCCGACGTGGTTTTGCCAGCGGATGCACGGCCTGATGGACAGGGTATTCACCAGTATCACGGCCAGCGAATTCTGCGCCTGAACGATCAACACTTCGATGTGCTGGACGACCCGGTTACCGGGCAACAGCGCATACGCCATCCGCAGCGGTTCGATGCCTATGCACCGACCCTGCGACACAACGGCCAGGGTGCCTGGGTCTGCGAAACGGAGAACCCGCGCGAGTGGGAAGGCACGACACTGATGCGACGCCTGGGCCATACAACCGATGCCTTCAGCGACACGCAACTGGAGCGGATCCGTCAGATCAGCGGCACTGAAGAGGCCGAACTGCGCAGGATGCACATTGAGCACGCCCCGCCGCCGCCTTTGCTGACCGACACCCTGCAACGCCTGGGGGCACCGGTGAATCCGCATCCTGCGTTACCCCCTGAAATGGCTGCATTGTTCAGCGATTATCCCGAACTGCCTGAACCCGTCGCGGAAAAAATCTTCGCCGGTGCCACCCCGTCGGAACTCCAGCAGATGACCCGGCACAAACGCCTGCCCTTGCGCCTGAGATGCCAGGCCCGGGAACTCCAGTTCGAGACCCAGGCGGTGCGCGCCGCCCATGGCCTGTACGACAACGCTTTGGTCAGTGGTGATACCGAACGCCTGGTGCTGGGCACCTTGCGCATGCAAACCGATACCTTCGGCAAGCTACGCATCGAAATCCGCCAGGGCGCGCTCGACGGCGAACTGCGATGCAGCGCAGGGCCCGAAGATGCAGCACAAGTAAGGGTCATGGTGCGCAACGAATCCGGAAAATACGAAGTGCGCGACACCGAGGACCAACTGATCCATGCGGCCGATGATTTTCTTCCTGCCCTGCTCCAGGCCATGGGCCGGGATGGGCGCAGAGCGATTGGATATCGAGCGGGGGATGTCGGGTTCTTCAAGCACTGGATCATCGCCAAGATCGAGACACCGAGCGAGCGCCGGGCGGTTCTGGCCACGCCTCCCATTCGCGCCGTGGCCGAGCATGAGACACTCTTGCTGGTGCGAGGCGCCTCCACCAGTAGAGCCGGCGAAACCCTGCACGAACGCATTCAGGACCTGTACTCGGACTTCAGCGAGCATGAGGTCGACACGTTTGCCGACGCCCTGATCGCTAGAGGCGATGCACTGAGAGCCATTGAGCAATGCGAAGATGAACTCGATGAACTGCGCGTCATTCTCAACCGCTGGGAATACCAGCAACCGCAAACGTGGGGGCCTGGCAGCAACGAGTTTCGTGACGGCGGCGGACAGCATATCGCCGAGCGCCTAATCGAATGTTTCGAGCGCAAAAAAACCGGACTCGGCAGCCGTCTCGACCTGGACAACTATGCGCTCGACCTGTCCAGAGAAATGCTGCCACTGGACCTGGAGACCTGGTGGTCAAAGCGGCCTCCCGAGCTGAGAAAGTTCCTCGACAAAGTCAACGTGCTGAAACTCGACAAAACTTATTTTTCCAGCGAGTTCAATGGCTTGCTGAAAGACTTCCCAAATCTTCACGAACTCAGCGCCCGAAACTGCGACCTTAAGCGGCTACCCGACAGCATCAGGAACATGCGCCGCATGGAACGCCTGCAGTTAAGTGATAACCAGATTGTGTTCGATGCCAGCGCAGTCCTGCGACTCAAGCAACTGACCTTCCTGGAAATACTCAG
The DNA here is from genome assembly GCF_047345015.1 of Pseudomonas monachiensis. NCBI lineage: Bacteria > Pseudomonadati > Pseudomonadota > Gammaproteobacteria > Pseudomonadales > Pseudomonadaceae > Pseudomonas > Pseudomonas monachiensis. The sequence continues at coordinate 1,082,710 of NZ_CP178857.1, read as the reverse complement.
GCTCGAAGGCAACCCTCTGGCGATGGCACCGGACATTGGTCGTATGCCGAGACTTAAGGTCGTAGCCTTGAAAAACACGGGCCTGGCCACCTGGCCCGACGGCACCCTGGCCAAAACCCGCCCAAGGGGGTTTTTCCTGGATATGCGGGACAATCCCCTCAGCGTTATTCCCGAGGTGGTACCCGGCAGGCCAGAAGCCTGGGTCATTGCCCGCACCCGACTCAACGTCGGTGATTTGTCGGAGATGAACCAACTGCGATACCAGGAGATTCGTCGCTCAGTTGGATTGCCTCCCGAGCCACTGGTGATTCCTCACCCGACGGACTACGGCGCCACTGCCGATGATTGGGCCGATGTACCCGGGTTTGGGGTAGAACGGGTCGTCTCTTTCCGGGAACTGACCGACGACCCCCGGTCCCATGCGTTTATTGAAGCCGTGCTCAAACAGGAAAGCTCGTCGGACTTTGCCGCTGGTGGCCCTGTTCGCCGGCAATTGGTACAGCGTATGGCACGCATGGTCGATGCCGTGTACATCGACACTCAGCTGCGCGAACAGCTCTACACCATGGCCATTGCCCCGGTCGATTGTGCCGATGCCGGTGCTCAGTTGTTCAACAGCATGGGCATTCGCGTGCTCGCCTCCGAGGCCTATTCGTACTCCACCGATCCGGCGCAGCTTCAACGCAAACTGGTGACCCTTGCCAAAGGTGCCGCACGGTTGGAGCACGTCAACGAAATCGCCCGGGCTGACGTTGCCAGTCGTGGCGGCACCCCTGATGACGTCGAAATCTACCTGGCGTACCAGACAGGTCTCGCCTCGCGGTTGAACTTGCCGTGGCAATCCGAAGGCATGCTGTATCGACCGGTTGCCGGCGTTACTGACGCCATGATCGATGAGGCGTATAACACGGTGCTGGCTCTGGGTGAAGGCGACGGCCTGATCAACACAATGCTTGAACAGGACTTCTGGGAGAGTTATCTGCGTGAAACCTGGCCTGTTGAAACGCAGACGAACAAACTTCTCTACCAGAGCAAATACGAGAAACTGGAGGAACTGCGCACAACCCAGCGTCAGTGGCTCGAGTCGACGTCGGACGTTGAGAAAGCCGAACTGCGCAACCGGCTCAGGGAGCTCATCAACGATCTGCCCGTCCCAGAGACCGTAGTCTTTGCCGATGAGCCGATCAGCGAATCTGACTTCGATCGCTTCCTCGTCGATCTGGGTGACGAGGAGAAACAGCTGGCGAGACAACTGACCCGAGAGGCTCTGCGCAAAGCCGGCCAATAAAAGTCATAAAGCAAGCCAAAGGCAGCCTGACTTGTCAGGCTGCCGCACATCAAGGTGCAGCGGCGATGAATATCAGTTGCACATTGCCGTAATAAACCCCCGGTTTGTATCCACCGGCAGGCACTTTCGGCACGATCTCCAAGGGAAAGCGGCCACCGGCGATTGCTTGCGCGGCAGTCAGCACTTCCCGTGGCTGTGGGTCATGGCTCAACTCCTTGCCATTGAAGCTGACGCGCAAATAGATGTTCTGATCGTCACGCCCGTTGGACAGGTAAGGCTCTGCTTCCAACCGTGCTTCAATCGCGCTGGTGTCGTGTTTGACGTCGAAATTCTTGCGCAGCCCCTCCAATGTCTTCGTATGGATGTTCCACGCTAACGTCTGTTCAAGGTGTATCCAGTTCGACTCGGCCGGAATGATGTAAAACCCCAGCGTCGGGATATCCACCGACACCTCGAACGTGCGCTCTTCCCGGGCCGCAAAAGCCTGGGTACTTATCAGCGCCATCACGCTCATCCACGCCGCGATGGTCGATTGCTTGATCATGTCAGGTACCTGTTGCGTCAAAAAATACCGCGAGCCAGCCAAGGTGACTCGCCCCTCCCGGTATTACTGGCTGGCGATGCGCAGCGTTTTTTTCGATGCGCCTTCCACCAGGTTGAAGCGATACTCTCGGCCGGGCTTTTTCTCGAACTCAAAGGTTTTACCGGCCAGAACGTGGTGCTTGGTGGTCGGCTCACACTCGCTTTCGTTTTTCAGCGAGCAGTTGCGAAATTCATCGATCAGCACCACGGTATTGCCATTGTTGCGCAGCCGGTAAATGCCGGGACTGTCATCGATCACGCTGTCGAAGCGACTGTTTTTCGGCCGGACAAAAAACACCGTGCCAAACCCGGTCATCACGTTGACCCCCGCCGACAGGTTCTCTTTGTAGGCATCGCGCTCTTCACTCGACACGGCGAATTCGTCTTCTTTCTCCGGCACCACCGGCACGAAGCGCACGCGGAAATAACGCTCGGTGTCACGAGCCCCCATGTGCAACAGGCGCGTGCCCTGCATGCCCTTGGCCGGCACGATCAGTCGCGCGGGGCTGGCCATCAAGCCATCCCGACCGCTGCCATCCGCCTGGGTCTTGACCGGAATTTCACGAGGGCTGCCATCGGCGTCGTAGATGATTTCCAGGATACTGACCTTGACGAACGCCGTGCTGTCACCGCTGTTGAACACGCGTTTGAGGTAGGTGCTCTTGTCGGTGTCGAGGTAATCGTAAACCGTTCCGACGTTGATTTGTGGTCCGGCCTGAATACCAAAGGAAAACCCGCTCAAAACCAACAATACCCATAGCCGTTTCATACCATTGAATCTCCTGACATTGAATGCAACCCCGGAACAAGTTATCGCTATACGGCCCATCAAACTTCCGAGTCCCAGATCACGGTGACGCTGCCCCTGTAGAATGGCCCGGCGCCTGGTTCCAACATGAACTCCATCTGGTTTGGCGGTACTTCAAAGTGCAGTACGCCTGGCGCTCTATCGATGTAGAAGCCTGGTTGAAACTGCAATGCGTTAGCCGCACCCGTTCTCAGGCGCATTTGCCTGACGGGTTGGCCGGCCAAATCAGTCAGGCCATTGGGCAGGCTGACGCTAACGCGTAATTCAACCCCTCGTTTGGAGACTCGATCATCCAATAGGCAGTCGTAGAGAAAACTGCCGAACTCACATTCCAGCAGCATCTTGAACCGCGAAGACGCGGAGATATTGAACGTCTGGTCCCGAAACAAACGCACAGGTCTACGCCCCGCCTGCAACCAGCTTTGCCAACCGCCCGCCGGGACCAGTTGGATTCTTTCGCCGCCAGGGGGAATGTCGACCTTGAGGGTGTGTTGAACATCCAGCACAAAATTCAGAGTCAAATCGCGGTCGGTCGGCAACATCACATCGCCCATGTCGAAGTCACCACCGGGGCCAATGCGATAACTCAAGTCCCCCGTATAAAGTCCGGACGACATCGTCAGCGGATTGGGGGTTTTAAGTTCATAGGAGAAGTCCAGGTAGTCATAAGTCATGGCCGGTATCGGAAAACTCGCCGTCTTGACGCAAGTCCCTTGTACCGGAGTCTTCCAGAAGAACCGGTAGTAGTCGTCCGAATACATTCCCACACCACTGTAGGTGCAGGGAGGTGCCGCGTTTACCCAGCCTCCCCCCGGACCGCCCCATAAGGCCCGATGCCCTTCAATGGCTGTCGCGGCACCTGTCAGATTGACCGCGGTATCACTGAGTATGTATCGGGAACCAAAACCGGCAATACGCACCTCGACGGTTTCCGTTTCGCCCGTTTCCCTGTTCGTCACCGTTAACGGACGCCACAGGGCCGGAATGCTGAACATCGCACTGTTGCGCGGCGACGCATTGGGTTGCATGGGTCTCGCCGACTCGAAACGCATGGGCAGGCGAATGCTGAAGGTCTCGTTGTCCCGGCATTCACTGGGATAGTCGGCACAATAGCCACTGACCGGCGTTTTATTAACGAACAGATTTCGTTGCGGGTTGGCAGAGTCCGGGGTGAACAGCGCCCGGATCTCCTGATTCACCGCCTGGGCCGAAGGCGCCGCGACGACGGCCAGCATCCCCAGCCAGCGACTGCGCCGCAGCAGGCGGGAACATGTAGACGTAGGTTTCATGATCACACTCTCTTGAACATCGGAATCGGGGCCGCTCAACCTGCCGTGCGCCGGTTGGAAGTGGCATCCGCCAACGTGTCCGGCGAACAACGCAGATCACCGATCATCAGCACGTTGTTTTCACTGCGATGCTTGTCGACATCAAGGCGGAACTGGCACAGCAACTGGTCCGCGTAACGCACTTCCAGGGTGGGCGAGCCGGCATTCATTTCCATGGAGAAGAAGCCGTCGACTTCGCTGACCCCACGACTGGCGTGGTTGATGACGTGATGGCCTTTGAGCGGCTGTCCTTGCGGGTCGAGCAAGCGGCCGAGCACGGTCAGGGTTTTCATGACCCGGATCTTGCGGTACTCCACGCCCCCCTTGTTCAGGTGATAGCGCGTGCGTGCCGGTTCAATGCTCGCCGCCGGGACGTCGTTGCCTTCGAAGTCGAAGCTCACCGAGCTGTTTTTGTAAGCGGTGAGCGGTATGAAATTGCGTCCGGGACGCAAGGCAGCGCTGCCGCCGCTGAGGTCGTCGGCACGCAGAGCGATGCCGTCGATGTCGGACTCGACATCGACAATCATCCCGGCGCCGCGGCCTTGATGCTGACTGGTCAGTGCCATGCGCTGCGCTCCAACGACAAGCGTGCTGTCGAGGTTCAAACCACCGGTGAAATTGTTGTTGAAGGACGAACGCTGGATAAACCCGTCACCGTTGATGGCATCGGTGCGAAAGTTCGCCAGGCTCGACAATCCGACACCGTAGGTATCGGTGAGCGCGGTCACCGATACGCTCTGCAACACGTGGTCTTGCAGGTCCTTTCGCCACCCCAGGGAGGCGTTGTTATCACGGCCGCCATCACGGGCGGTGCGGCTGCCGATGCTGCCGGAAACCTGCTGCCCCGGGCCACCGAGCGCCATGTTGATGGTCAGATCGACCCCGCGATTACGCGCATCACCACTGCTGTAGCTGCCCGGACGATCGAACAGCGAGAGCCGCCAGTTGGCATCGCTGCCAAACAGAACGGTGCGTTGCGTCCAGCCCAGGTCCACGCCGACACCTTCGACGTTGCCCTCGCTATGGGACACCCGTGCGTTGAGCGAGCTTTTGCGGCTGATCCGGTGGTTCAGCGCCAGTGAAGAGTTGCTGGTCTGGCCGGTGAACACATTGCGCTGACGCACGCGGGTGCCGTCGGGTAATGTTTCGTAGGTGTTGGTAGTGTCGAGCCAACTGCGGTTGTGGCTAATCACCAGACTGCCGGCGCCATAGTTATACAAGCCTTGAAGGTCGGCGCCGGTACCATGGTCTTCGGTCTGGTACAGGTTGGCGTAGAGGCTGACGCTGTTGGCCAGGCTCCAATCGATGGAGCTGCCGTACTGCAGCTTGTCACTGATCTGGCGTGCCGACAGTCCGAGTATCACCCTCGGGTGCAGCAAGTAATTGAATGAGGCGCCCACGGTCGCATCGCCGCTGTCCTGATCATCCCAGTTACTCAGCAGTTTGCTTTCCTGTCCGGCAAACAGGTTGTAGCGCCAACGCTCATCGTGGTTGCGCCAATTGTTCGGTTTGTAAATCAATTCCTGGGTGGTCGATGTGATTTGACCGTCTTCAATCAACCGCACTTCCACCTCGTAAATGCCACCGGGCAACGGACGGGTGTCGAGGGTTTGCAAACCGGCCGGGACCGATTGGGTATTGATTAGTAAGCCGTCGCGGTAAATTTCCACGGAGCCCTGTCGGTTGGCCGTGACATAGACCGGATAGACGCTGGGTTTCGGGCTATCGATCGCCAGGCTGTCGGAACTGCCGAACATCACGCCCACCGCCGTATCGGGGCTGGCGCCGAACGAACGGGGCTCGCGCGTCAGGCCTTCGGAGTTGGGGGTGAAGTAGCCCAGGCGGAAAAAACGGCCTTCGAGTTCACGCTGGCTATAAAGCTCGTGCACTGCGTGGTAGGTCTTGTTGTCCGGACCGCCAAGACGGGACAGTTGCATGTTGAAGGTCTGGCTCCAGTTGCCCAGGCTGCCGCTGGCCTCCAGGCCGAAACGACCACCCAGGTCCTGATCCTGACCGCCATTGAGGTTGAGCTGGTTACGTACCATCAGGCCGTTGCTGCCGCCTTCGGGCTGATCGTAGTAACGCTTGGCTTCGCTGTCGCGCTCGGCATTTTCAGTGACGATCGACAGCAATGAATTTTCAAGGTTGTAGTGAACCGCCAGCATCTGCTCCGGGCATTGGCCCGTGCAGGTGCCCAGCGTCACACCGGGTTTGAGAACATCGGCCCAGGTATCACGCTCACTCGCGCTGAAACGGCTTTCGCTGGTGTCGTTGAAATCCAGCAGCGTCACCTGGTCATCACGGGACAACACAATCATTGCCTCACCCAGCGGTAGTTGATCGAGTTCAACCCGAACCGCCAAGGGAACATCGAAGAAATGCTCCTCGAACTCGGCCGGCAAGCCCTTGGCCTGCGCCAGCAAACTTCGCGGCGTGTTATCAACGGAAGTGGGCGCCGCAAATGCACTGCTACATAACAGCAGCGCAAGCGCTGCCGCGATGGGCGTCATCGGGAACATGAACGGGCTCTCTAATTGCAAAGGAGTTCAAACACGGCCGACAAACCGGAAAGTTTGCCGACCGAGAACGTCACTTGATATAAGTAAACGGTTTGCCGTCGCCGATATTACTTAGACCGAGGGCTCGACAACCAACATCACGACGCCAGTGTAATCACCTGCATCAGGTTTTTGCGTGGTAACCGCACTGATTTTGAAGGGTGCGCGATAACGGGTATTGGACTCTTCATCACCAACAACTTCCTGTGAAGTAGTTGTTAGAGCCTTGCCATTGAGCTCGACTTTCAAGTCGATGCTTTTGTTACCGGCAATCAGCTTCGGGATGCCTTCAAGTCGTGCGTTGACCTTGCCGGCGGTATGAAGCACATCAAAAAAACCATCCACGGTTCTCATGGAATTGGTAGAGGGGTTGTAGCTCATATCCTGATCCTTGTTTACCAGATCAGAGTCAACCGGCACCGCATAGAAGTCGTCAGCATTGACAGTAGCAACCAGACTGATGTTGTGTCGGGCTTCGGTTGCGGCAAACGCCATCGAAGAACTCAGAGCCAGAACAGCCAGGGGAGCAGCGAACGCGATTTTCTTGAACATCTTTCAGTACCTGTGTTTTTAAAAGGATGACGTATTGAAAGTTCATGCCGAGCAAAAACCGTCACGAGCAGCCATTTGCCCAGCTGAACTTTCAACGCCGAAAGATGATCAATCAATTTATCTTTAAAGTAAGCAAGAAAGTTCCTGCAAGTGCGTAGCCGGAGTGCCATCACCGCAGAAAGAAAAAAGCCAAAACAACTACAAACCCAATGTTTGACTGTAAGAGGCAGACTACAAATGGCGCCCTGCCCGCCATGACACTCGAGATATTAGCAAAGCAACTTCTGTAAGACCAATACCACAACCCAAGTAAACAATGGAGCAAACTAACACATTAGAGAGTTAACACTAATTCTGGAGGTTTGACCTGTACTAATAAGCACTATTTTTTCGATTTGACCTTCAAGCCAGGGTCGACGCGGGGGAATGCCGTTGGTCGGGAGCCGTTGCCAGATCGTTAAGATATATCTTAAGTTGTATCTAAACACGACGAGAGAAAGCAGAAAATGAGAGACCATCATTCCCCCCACCGTGAGCACGGCGATGGCCGCGACGGCTTCGAGAAACGTCCCGCCCGCGAACGCGGTGGTCGCGGCCCCCGGGTATTTGCCCCCGGTGATCTGAAGTTGTTGCTGCCGGCATTGATCGCCGAACAGCCGTGCCACGGCTACGACTTGATCCGCCAGATCGAAGGCATGTTCGACGGCGCCTACTGTCCCAGTCCCGGCGTGATCTACCCGACCCTGACGTTCCTGGAAGAAAGCGAACTGATCCTGGGCGACGCCGAAGGCGGAAAAAAACGCTACACCATCACCGATGCCGGACGTCTGTTCCTGCAAGAGCAAGCTGTAGCACTGGATGGCGTGCGCATGCGCATCGACGTCAGCAAGCGTTCACTGCGCGGCCATGATCGTCCGGCAGAGATCCACGAAGCTGTGCATAACCTGCGCCACGCCCTGCAAATGCACCATGGACGCTGGAGCCCGGACGAAATCCTGCGGGTACGCGACCTGCTCAACGACACCGCCAAAGCCATCGTCGACGGCCCCGCCGTTCAACCCGTTCAGGAGAACGCCGAATGACTGAAGTGATCGCCTCAACCATTCACCGTGTCATGCACGAAATCAAACGCCGTCGCCTGGAAGTGTTACGCGTGGTCGACCTGACCCCGCGCATGCGCCGGATTACCCTGGGTGGCCCTGAATTGGCAGGCTTCGTCAGCCTGGGCACGGACGATCACGTCAAACTGTTGTTCCCGCAGAACGCCGAGCAGGCCGCGGCCCTGGAAAACCTGGTGCTGGGCGCCGGCAAGGACAACGGTCCGCTGCCCGAGATGCGCGACTACACCCCGCGCCGCTATGACCTGAACACCCTGGAACTGGACATCGACTTCGTGCTGCACGGCGACGGCCCGGCCTCGACCTGGGCGGCACAGGCCCAACCCGGGCAGTTCCTGCACATCGGCGGGCCCCGGGGTTCGATGATCGTCCCGGACATCTTCGACAGCTACTTGCTGATCGGCGACGAAACCGCCCTGCCCGCTATCGCCCGGCGCCTGGAAGGCCTGGCGGCCAACCGCCGTGCGCTGGTGATCGTGGAAGTGGAAAACGGCAAGGAGCAGCAGGTGCTGCACAGTGCGGCCGAGGTCAATGTGATCTGGGTGCTGCGCGAAGGTGGCAAAGATCATTTATTGAGCACCGTGCGCCAGATCCAGGTGCCTGCCGGCAGCCTGTACGCGTGGGTGGCGACCGAGAGCAAGGTGTCGCGGCAGATTCGCCGGGTGTTGCTCGATGAGCACGGGCTGGACGAGCAGTTCGTCAAGGCGGTGGGTTACTGGAAATTGGCTGACTGCGGCGAAGAATAAAGATCATCCATAGGTGGGCCGGATGTTCTGTGGCGAGGGAGCTTGCTCCCGTTGCACTGCGCAGCAGTGCCAAAACCTGCTACTTGGTTTTATCTGAAAAACCCAATGAACAGATTTTACGACTGCTTCGCAGCCGAGCGGGAGCAAGCTCCCTCGCCACAAAGGTGCTCAAACTTTCCATGGTTGCTCACTTCCGAGCCCGCCACCGATCCAGCCCGATCGCCAGCAACGCAATCACCACAAAACCCACCAACAACCCGCCGGCATTGATGAACACCTGTGGATAACCCAGTTTGTCCACATCCACGAAGGGATACGGGTAAACCGCCAGCAGATGCCCGCGCAACAGTGAATAGGCGAAATACAGCAGCGGATAAATCACCCACAGCGCGATATGCCACACGCGCAATGTGCCCTTGGGCACACAACGCCACCAATACCCCAGGAACAGCAACGGCATGATGTCGTGCAACAGCTCATCGGCCAGCCATTGCCAGCCCTCGGGATGCCACAAGTGGCGCAGCAGCAGGTTGTAGGCGAGGCTCACCACCGCGATGCTCACGGCAATGCCACTGCTGACCCAAGGCTGCAGGAACCAGCGCCGCGCGGCTGACTCGCGGGATGTCCATTCACAGGTCAGCACGGTCGCCACCAGGGTGTTGCTCAGCACGGTGAAATAGCTGAAAAAACTTACCAGCCCGCCGATCAGGCTGGCGCCCAGCGTCCAGCGCGAATGGAAAATCAGGTACATCTGGATGCTCAATCCCGCCCAGCCGAGCATGGCAGCCACGGCCACAAAACGACGGCGTAACGCAGACGGGTCGGCCATGTTCAAAGCGGTCGTTTGGTGCGCATCAACTTCACATACAGGCGTTCGACCTTCTCCCGCGCCCACGGAGTCTTGCGCAGGAACGTCAGGCTCGACTTGATGCTCGGTTCGCTCTTGAAGCAGCGGATATCGATGCGCTCGGCCAGCCCCGACCACTCGTAGTGTTCAACCAGCGCGTTGAGGATCTGTTCCAGCGTCACGCCATGCAACGGATCGGTATTGTGTTCGGTCATGCCGGGCCTTCGAGCAGAGTGGGAATTGGAAGCCGCGCACCTTACGTTAAATGTAGGTGAAACGGAAAAGATCGCAGCCTGCGGCAGCTCCTACATTGGAATCCGTATCCTGTAGGAGCTGCCGCAGGCTGCGATCTTTTGTCACTGTTACCAAATCCGAAACGATGCATGTCAGCAAAAGCACTTTCTCTATTTGTAACAGAACATTATCCTTGCACCCCGCTGCCTGCTGAAACGCTTCTGCTTTCGCTTCACGCCTGCTGCTTTCCGTTTATCCCCCAGAAAAAGATCAAGAACTCCGTCTCTATGCCTGACTTTAAATCTTTGCGAGACAGCGCTGTCTTTGCAACTGCTGCCCAGCGAAACATCCTGCCCCTGATCGGTGGCCTCACCGCGCTGGGCCTTGCCTCCTGCGTTCAGGCGGCACCTGCCTTCGATAGCGATTCACCGTGGATGCTCGGTGACTGGAATGGCACTCGCACAGAACTCGCGGAAAAAGGCTACGACTTCAAAGTCGATTACACCGGTGAAATGGGCAGCAATCTTCACGGCGGCTACGACCACGACCGCACGGCGCGCTACAGCGACCAGTTCGGCCTGGGCACTCACCTGGACTTGCAGAAGATCCTCGGCTGGGACGACGCCGAGTTCCAGTTGACCATCACCGAACGCAGCGGCAACAACATCAGCAACGACCGCATCAACGACCCGCGTGTCGGCGGCTTCACCTCGGCCCAGGAAGTCTGGGGCCGCGGCCAGACCTGGCGCCTGACGCAGATGTGGTACCAGCAGAAATTCCTCGATGAAAAACTCGACATCAAGGTCGGCCGATTCGGCGAAGGCGAAGACTTCAACAGCTTCCCCTGCGACTTCCAGAACCTGGCGTTCTGCGGTTCCCAGGTCGGCAACTGGGCGGGCGACATCTGGTACAACTGGCCGGTCAGCCAGTGGGCGATGCGGGTCAAATATCACCTGACGCCTGAGCTTTATGCACAGGTTGGCGCGTACGAACAGAACCCGTCGAACCTTGACCGCGACAACGGCTTCAAGCTCAGCGGCAGCGGCACCCAGGGCGCGGTCGTGCCGGTGGAGCTGGTGTGGACGCCGAAACTCAACGGCCTGCCGGGTGAATACCGCGCCGGTTACTACTACAGCAGCGCCAGCGCCACCGACGTCTACAAGGACAGCAATGGCCAGCCTGCCGCCCTGAGCGGCGAAGCCTACCGCAGCGCGTCGAGCAAACACGGCGTGTGGCTGGGTCTTCAGCAGCAAGTCACCAGTATCGCCAGCGACCACTCCCGTGGCCTGAGCCTGTTCGCCAACGGCACGATGCACGACAAGAAGACCAACGCCATCGACAACTACGTCCAGGCCGGCCTCGTCTACAAAGGCCCGTTCGACGCGCGCACCCGGGACGACATCGGCTTTGCCATGGCCCGCGTCCACGTCAACCCGGCCTATCGCAAGAACGCCGAGGCGACCAACCAGGCCAATGTCGTCTTCGACTACGACAATCCGTCCTACCTGCCGCCCCAGGACACCGAATACAGCGCCGAACTCTATTACGGCGTGCACGTGACCCACTGGCTGACCGTGCGCCCGAACCTGCAATACATCCGCCATCCCGGTGGCGTGAACGAGGTCGATGACGCGCTGATCGGCGGGATCAAGGTCCAGTCCTCGTTCTAAAAAACACCACAAAACCCTGTGGGAGCGGGCTTGCTCGCGAAGGCGTCATCACAGCCAACATTTGTGCTGCCTGAACCACCGCTTTCGCGAGCAAGCCCGCTCCCACAAGGGATTGCGTGAACCCAACAGCTTTTATCTGAACCACGCCCGCGCCGGATCGTCATCTACAGTGAACTTGCGCGGGACTCTATGAAACATCACGGAGAATCACACTATGAGCACTGATAGTGCCTTGGGTCGAAGCCGTCTGTTGCCGACCCTGCTCGGCATCCTGCTTCTACTGATGGGCCTGGCCATGCTGGCCGGGGGAATCAAGCTGAGCATGCTCGGCGGCTCGCTGTATTACCTGCTGGCCGGTATCGGCATCGCGCTGAGCGGCGTCTTGCTGATCGCCGCCCGTCGTGCGGCGCTGGGCCTGTACGCACTGGTGCTGTTCGCCAGTACTGTTTGGGCGCTGTGGGAAGTGGGCCTGGACTGGTGGCAACTGGTGCCGCGCCTGGCGCTGTGGTTCGCCCTCGGTGTGGTGATGCTGCTGCCGTGGTTCCGTCGTCCATTGCTGATCAACGGCCCTGCCCCCATGGGCACTGGCGCCTTGGGCGTGGCCGTGGTCCTGGCAGGCGCCACCGCCGTGGCCAGCCAGTTCACCCATCCGGGCGAGACCTTGGGCGAACTGGGCCGCGATACCGCAGACATGACCAGCACCGCGCCGCAGATGCCCGAAGGCGACTGGCAGGCCTATGGCCGCAGCGAATTCGGTGACCGCTACTCGCCGCTCAAGCAGATCACCCCGGCCAACGTCGGCAAGCTGCAAGAAGCCTGGCGTATCCAGACCGGCGATCTGCCGACCGCCGATGACCCGGTGGAACTGACCAACGAAAACACCCCGCTCAAGGCCAACGGCATGCTCTACGCCTGCACGGCCCATAGCAAGGTGCTGGCGCTGGACCCGGACACCGGCAAGGAACTGTGGCGTTTCGACCCGCAGATCAAGAGCCCGGTGGGCTTCAAGGGCTTCGCCCACATGACCTGCCGTGGCGTGTCGTACTACGACGAAGCAGCCTACGCCAAGTCTGAAAACGCTGCTTCGGCAGTGATTTCCGAGGCCGGCAAAGCCGTCGCCCAGGCCTGCCCGCGTCGTCTGTACCTGCCAACCGCCGATGCACGCCTGATCGCACTCAATGCCGACACCGGCAAGGTCTGCGAAGGTTTCGGTAAAAACGGTGTGGTTGACCTGACTCAAGGCATCGGACCGTTCACCCCCGGTGGCTACTACTCCACCTCGCCGGCAGCGATCACCCGTGACCTGGTGATCATGGGCGGCCACGTCACCGACAACGAGTCGACCAACGAGCCATCCGGCGTGATCCGTGCCTTTGACGTACACGACGGTCATCTGGTGTGGAACTGGGACAGCAACAATCCCGACGCGACCGAACCGCTGCCAGAGGGCGAACACTACAGCCGCAACTCGGCCAACATGTGGTCGCTGGCCAGCGTCGACGAAAAACTCGGCATGGTCTACCTGCCACTGGGCAACCAGACCCCTGACCAGTGGGGCGCGGACCGCACCCCGGGCGCCGAGAAGTTCAGTGCCGGCCTGGTCGCACTGGACCTGGCCACCGGCAAGGTGCGCTGGAACTACCAGTTCACTCACCATGACCTGTGGGACATGGACGTCGGCAGCCAGCCAACCTTGCTGGACATGAAAACCGCCGACGGCATCAAGCCGGCAGTGATCCAACCGACCAAGCAAGGCAGCCTGTACGTCCTCGACCGTCGTGACGGCACGCCGATCATCCCGATCAAGGAAATCCCGGCTCCGCAAGGCGCCGTGAAAGGTGACCACACCGCGCCGACCCAGGCCCGTTCGGACCTGAACCTGCTGGCCCCGGAACTGACCGAAAGAGCCATGTGGGGCGCCAGCCCGTTCGACCAGATGCTGTGCCGCATCCAGTTCAAGGAACTGCGCTACGAAGGCCAGTACACCCCGCCGTCGGAACAGGGCAGCCTGATCTATCCGGGTAACGTCGGCGTCTTCAACTGGGGCGGCGTTTCGGTCGACCCGGTTCGCCAGATGCTGTTCACCAGCCCGAACTACATGGCCTTCGTCTCGAAGATGGTGCCTCGCGCCGAAGTCGCGGCCGACAGCAAGCGCGAAAGCGAAACCGCAGGCGTGCAACCGAACACGGGCGCCCCTTACGCGGTGATCATGCACCCGTTCATGTCGCCGCTCGGCGTGCCGTGCCAGGCTCCGGCCTGGGGCTACGTGGCCGGCATCGACCTGACCACAGGCAAAGTCGTGTGGAAGCGCAAGAACGGCACCAGCCGCGACAGCTCGCCATTGCCTATCGGCCTGCCACTCGGCGTGCCAAGCATGGGCGGCTCGATGGTCACCGCCGGCGGCGTTGGCTTCCTGAGCGGCACGCTGGATCAATACCTGCGCGCCTATGACGTCAACACCGGCAGCGAGCTTTGGAAAGCGCGCCTGCCGGCTGGCGGTCAGGCTACGCCGATGACCTACACCGGCAAGGACGGCAAGCAGTACGTGCTGCTGGTCGTCGGTGGCCACGGCTCACTGGGCACCAAGATGGGTGACTATGTGATTGCGTACAAACTGTCCGAGTAAGTTTTCGCGGCAGTAAAACCAAAGGCGACGCCCGTGAGGACGTCGCCTTTTTTGTGCCACATCGCCCTCCCACATTTTGACCGCGCACGGCCATGGTTCAGCTAACCTGTCTCTGCGCTGAACACGCCTTCGAAACACGGCATTGCAGAAAATGACCGTTGAAACCACCGCCAACCTGCCCCATCTAAGACCCATACCCATTGCGCAGGTACCCCCATGAGCGACCAGCAGGAATTCCCCGAAGACCCGAGCGAATACGCCGATCCGGAAAACGCCACACAGCACAAACCTGGTAAAGGCCTGGCCCTGCCTGGCCAGAACCTGCCGGACAAGGTCTACATCATCCCGATTCACAATCGCCCGTTCTTCCCGGCCCAAGTGCTGCCGGTCATCGTCAACGAAGAACCGTGGGCCGAAACCCTGGACCTGGTGGCCAAGTCCGAACACCACTCCCTGGCCCTGTTCTACATGGACACGCCCCTGGAAGACCCGCGCCACTTCGACACCTCGGCCCTGCCGCTCTACGGCACCCTGGTCAAGGTGCACCACGCCAGCCGCGAAAACGGCAAGCTGCAATTCGTCGCCCAGGGCCTGACCCGCGTCCGCCTCAAGACCTGGCTCAAGCATCACCGCCCGCCGTACCTGGTGGAAGTCGAATACCCGCACCAGCCCACCGAGCCGACCGACGAGGTCAAGGCCTACGGCATGGCGCTGATCAATGCGATCAAGGAACTGCTGCCGCTCAACCCGCTGTACAGCGAAGAGCTGAAGAACTACCTCAACCGCTTCAGCCCCAACGATCCGTCGCCGCTGACCGACTTCGCCGCCGCGCTGACATCGGCCACCGGCAGCGAGCTGCAGGAAGTGCTCGACTGCGTGCCAATGCTCAAGCGCATGGAAAAAGTCCTGCCGATGCTGCGCAAGGAAGTCGAGGTCGCGCGCCTGCAAAAAGAGATTTCCGCCGAAGTTAATCGCAAGATCGGCGAACATCAGCGCGAGTTCTTCCTCAAGGAACAACTCAAGGTCATCCAGCAGGAGCTGGGGCTGACCAAGGACGACCGCAGTGCCGACCTCGAACAGTTCGAGCAGCGGCTGGTGGGCAAAGTCCTGCCGACGCAGGTGCAGAAACGCCTCGAAGAGGAAATGAACAAGCTGTCGATCCTCGAAACCGGCTCGCCGGAGTATGCGGTGACCCGCAATTACATCGACTGGGCGACCTCGGTGCCCTGGGGCGTGTACGGCGAGGACAAACTCGACCTCAAGCACGCGCGCAAGGTGCTGGACAAACACCACGCAGGCCTGGACGACATCAAGGACCGCATCCTCGAATTTCTCGCAGTCGGCGCTTATAAAGGCGAAATCAGCGGCTCCATCGTGCTGCTGGTCGGCCCGCCGGGCGTTGGTAAAACCAGCGTCGGCAAATCCATCGCCGAATCCCTGGGCCGGCCGTTCTACCGCTTCAGCGTTGGCGGCATGCGCGACGAAGCCGAGATCAAGGGTCATCGCCGCACCTACATCGGCGCACAACCGGGCAAACTGGTTCAGGCGTTGAAAGACGTCGAAGTGATGAACCCGGTGATCATGCTCGACGAGATCGACAAGATGGGCCAGAGCTACCAGGGCGACCCGGCCTCAGCACTGCTGGAAACCCTTGATCCGGAGCAGAACGTCGAGTTCCTCGACCACTATCTGGACCTGCGGATGGACCTGTCGAAGGTGCTGTTCGTCTGCACCGCCAACACTCTCGACTCGATCCCTGTCCCGTTACTGGACCGGATGGAAGTGATTCGTCTGTCGGGCTACATCACCGAAGAAAAAGTCGCCATCGCCAAGCGTCACCTGTGGCCCAAGCAGCTTGAGAAAGCCGGTGTGTCCAAGGGCAGCCTGAGCATCACCGACAGTGCGCTCAAGGCGTTGGTCGACGGTTATGCCCGTGAAGCCGGCGTGCGCCAGCTGGAAAAAAACCTCGGCAAACTGGTGCGCAAAGCGGTGATGAAACTGCTCGACGACCCAAAGGCGGTGATCAAGCTCGGCCCGAAAGACCTCGAAACGTCCCTCGGCAAACCGGTGTTCCGCAACGAGCAGGTGCTGTCGGGTGTCGGCGTGATCACCGGCCTTGCCTGGACCAGCATGGGCGGCGCCACCTTGCCGATCGAAGCCACGCGCATCCATACCCTCAACCGTGGCTTCAAGCTCACCGGGCAGTTGGGTGACGTGATGAAAGAGTCGGCGGAAATCGCCTACAGCTACGTCAGCTCGCACCTGAAGTCCTTTGGCGGCGATCCGAAGTTCTTCGACGAAGCCTTCGTTCACCTGCACGTGCCGGAAGGCGCCACCCCGAAAGACGGCCCGAGCGCTGGCGTGACCATGGCCAGCGCCCTGCTATCGCTGGCGCGCAACCAGCCGCCGAAAAAAGGCGTGGCCATGACCGGCGAACTGACGTTGACCGGCCATGTACTGCCGATTGGCGGCGTGCGGGAAAAAGTGATTGCGGCGCGGCGGCAGAAGATTTTCGAACTGATTCTGCCGGAGGCCAACCAGGGCAATTTCGAGGAGCTGCCGGAGTATCTGAAGGAAGGCATTACCGTGCACTTTGCCAAGCGCTTTGCGGATGTGGCGAAGGTGTTGTTCTGATGCTCGTGTAGCGCCTGTACTGCCGTCTTCGCGGGCAAGCCCGCTCCCACAGGGATTGAGGGTGCACACAAGTTTTGTGACCGACTCAATTACCTGTGGGAGCGGGCTTGCCCGCGAAGGCGTCAGTCCTGACACCACTGTCCAGGCTGACTGTCACACTTTGTCTCATCTCGGTTATGCTCGCCGTTCGTCGTGAACGCCGGAGCCCCTGAATCCATGTCCCCCATTCGCCTGCTTGCCCCCCTCGCCCTCGCCTTGCTGGCCGGATGCGCCACGCAACCTGCACACAACGTGACCGTGGAAAAACAAAGCGAATGTCCGGTGCGGCTCAGCAACGGGCAAAACCTGATCCTGACCCTGCCTAGCAATCCGACCACGGGCTATCGCTGGGCGATCCAGGATTCGGCCGGCGGCGTACTGCACCCCCTGGGGCCAGAGGTTTATCGAAATCCGGAAGATGCCGGCATCGTCGGCGCGGCCGGGGTCTCGACCTGGCGCTTTCAGGCTTTTGCGCCCGGCAGCGGGCGTTTGCGTTTAACTTCGCAACAACCATGGGCGCCGGAAGTGCTGCCGGTGGATTCGTTCGACTGCGCGATCTCGGTCAACTGACCGTGGGCTGGCTGATTCTGGCGCTGATGGGCGCGGTGACCTTCCTTTATGGCTTGAGCGTGCATGCGTCATTGCTGTGCCTGCTGGTCAAGCCGCTGCCGGTGTTGGCCCTGCTCGGCTGGCTGCACGACGCACCGCCCGGCGAATATCGGCGCTGGATCAGCCTGGGGTTGATTTTTTCCCTGGTCGGCGATGTGTTGCTGGCCTGGCCGGGGGATTTGTTTGTGTTTGGGCTGGGCGCGTTTCTGGTCGCGCATCTGGCTTATCTCAAGGCTTATCTGAGCGATTGCCGACGCCTGGCCGTGCTGCCGCTGGTGCTGGCCCTCGGTGTCGGCGCCGTCTTGCTGGGGATTCTGATTTCCAACGGCCTCGGCCCATTGCTGGTGCCCGTGATTGTCTATGGCACGGCGATCAGCGCCATGCTCTGGCGCGCCCTGGCCCGACTCGGCACCGACGTGCCCAAGCGTTCGGCGTTGTTGGCGGCGGCAGGTGCAGTGGCGTTCGTGTTCTCCGACAGCGTAATCGGCATCAGCCGGTTTGTGGCGCCGTTTGATGCGGCGCCTTATGTGATCATCCTCAGTTACTGGCTGGGGCAATGGGGTATCACTGCCTCGGCTTTCAGCAAAAAAACGCAATCAGCATGAGAAAAAGATCGCAGCCTGCGGCAGCTCCTACAGGGATCGCATTCCCAGGGTAGGAGCTGCCGCAGGCTGCGATCTTTTGATTTGGCGGTTTATCAGACAACCCGCGCATCCCCGCGCCAACTTGGCTAAAATGCCGGCCTTTTCCAACTACACCGCTGGAACCGCCGTGAGCAAAGAACCCGATCGCCTTTTCGCCCAGCCTTTGGCCCAGGTGCCTGACTTCGCCTTCAACGAAGACGTGGTGCGGGTGTTCCCGGACATGATCAAGCGCTCGGTACCGGGTTATCCGACCATTGTCGAAAACCTCGGCGTGCTCGCTGCCCAGTTCGCCCAGCCCAATAGCGTGTTGTACGACCTGGGCTCGTCCCTGGGGGCCGTGACCCAGGCCCTGCGCCGGCATGTGCGCACCGACGGTTGCCGCGTCATTGCTGTGGATAACTCCGCGGCCATGGTCGAACGCTGCCGCGAGTACCTCAACGGGCAGGATTCGATGTTCCAGGAGTTGCTGCCGGTGGAAGTGATCGAGGGCGATATCCTCGCGCTGGAGTTCCAGCCGGCCTCGGTGGTCGCGCTGAACTTCACCCTGCAATTCATCGCCCCGGACCAACGCACGGCGTTGCTGTCGCGCATCCGTCAGTCGCTGTTGCCCGGCGGTGCGCTGATCCTCTCGGAAAAACTGCGCTTCGAAGACGAGCAGGAGCACGCGTTGCTCACCGACCTGCACATTGCCTTCAAACGCGCCAACGGCTACAGCGAGCTGGAAATCGCCCAGAAGCGCAGCGCCATCGAAAACGTCATGAAGCCCGACAGCCTCGAAGAACACTGCGAACGCCTGCTGGCCGCCGGGTTCTCGAAAGTCGTGCCGTGGTTCCAGTGTCTTAACTTTGCCTCGTTGATTGCCTTGCCATGATTGATCTGTCTCCCCTCGCCCGCCGTCTGGCCGGTACTCCGCTGGCCGATTGGGCCAACACCCTGCAAGCGCAACTCGACAAGAAAATGGAAAAGGGCCACGGCGACCTGGAGCGCTGGCAAAGCGCGCTGGACGCCCTGCCGAAGATCCAGCCGAGCGAAGTCGACTTGCTCAATGGCTTGAAACTGGACACCGATTGCGACGAAGAAACCCGCGCACAGATGCGCACCGCGCTGATGGGCCTGTCGCCATGGCGCAAGGGGCCGTTCGACCTGTTCGGCGTGCACGTCGACACTGAATGGCGCTCGGACTGGAAATGGTCGCGGGTCGCCCCGCACCTGGACCTGAAGGGCAAGCGCATCCTCGATGTCGGCTGCGGCAACGGCTATTACATGTGGCGCATGCTCGGCGCCGGCGCCAACAGCGTGATCGGTGTCGATCCGAACTGGCTGTTCTTCTGCCAATTCCAGGCGGTACAACGCTACCTGTCCGAGCCGAATGCCTGGCACCTGCCCTTCCCGTTCGAAGACCTGCCGCCGAACCTCGAAGGTTTCGACACAGTGTTTTCCATGGGGGTGTTCTACCACCGCCGTTCGCCCATCGAGCATTTGCTGGCGCTGAAGGATTGCCTGGTCAAGGGCGGGGAACTGGTGCTGGAAACCCTGGTGGTCGAAGGCGACAAGCATCAGGTGCTGGTACCGGAAGACCGCTACGCGCAGATGCGTAATGTGTGGTTCCTGCCGTCGGTGCCGGCGCTGGAGCTGTGGCTGCGCCGTGCCGGGTTCACGGATGTGAAGTGCGTGGACGTCAGCACCACCACGGTCGAGGAACAGCGCGGGACGGAGTGGATGAAGTATCAGTCGCTCAGTGATTTCCTCGATCCAGAGGATCACAGCAAGACCGTTGAAGGGCTGCCGGCGCCGATGCGGGCGGTGATTGTGGCGCGTAAGTAAACCCCAATCCCCCGATCAACGGAGATCAAAATGTGGATACGGTGTTCAGTCTGCAGGTTTTGCGCGCCGGGCCTTGAAGAATTCGCTGAGCACCGCCCCGCACTCCTGCGCCAACACCCCGCCTTCATACAACACCCGGTGATTCAAAAATCCCTGGGTAAAGAACTGCCCCTGGCTCTGCACAATCCCGGCTTTCGGCTCCAGCGCCCCGTACACCACCCGCGCAATCCGCGAATGCACGATCAGGCCTGCGCACATGCTGCACGGCTCCAGCGTCACATACAGCGTGCTGCCCGGCAGGCGATAGTTGCTAACCGCCTGGGCGGCGGCGCGGATGGCGACCATTTCGGCGTGAGCGCTCGGATCGCTGCCAGTGATCGGACAGTTGAAGCCGCGACCGATGATCTCTCCATCTTGCACCAGCACCGCGCCCACCGGCACTTCGCCTAGGGCTGCGCCTTGGGCTGCCAGTGCCAGGGCCTCACGCATGAATTCGCGATCACGGCTGCGGTCGATGATGGCGGCGGGACGAATCTGACGCATCATGCCACCTCGATGGCGGCCATCAGGCCGGTTTCCATGTGGTCGATCACATGGCAGTGGAACATCCAGACACCCGGGTTATCCGCCACCAGCGCTACCTGCGCGCGCTCGTTCTTGCCCAGCAGGTAGGTGTCGGTGAAATACGGAATGACCTTGTGCCGGTTCGAGGCGATGACCTTGAAACTCATGCCGTGCAGGTGAATCGGGTGCTGGTACTGAGTCATGTTCTTCAATTCGAAAATGTAGCTCTTGCCTTTCTCGAGCCTGGCAATCGGGCGGTCGGTGCAGGTCTTGTCGGTGATGTCCCAGGCCTTGCCGTTGATCTGCCACAGGCTCGGCGGCTTGCCGTTGTCGACGTTGACCGACACCGAACCAACCCATTCGAAATTGAAGTTGAGTTTCTCGGCATTGGCCAGGTCCGGCTCGGCAATCGGGTTGGCCGGCAGTGCCGGCGGCCACTCGGTCGGCGCATCGGTGTTGGCCACCGAACGGAACGTGCCCAGGCGCACCGGGCCGTTGCGCAGCGACAACTCCTCACCGGCCGGCGGGGCCTTGATCGCCAGGCAAATGCGCATGCCCGGACCAAGCCAGTATTCCTTGCCCAATGGTCGTGGCTCGATCGGGTTGCCGTCCAGCGCATAGATCTGCGCTTCGACGCCGGGAATGTTCAGGCGATAAGTCAGGGTGTTGTCGAGGTTGAGCAGGCGTACACGGGTGATCTGCCCGGCCGGCAGGTCGATCACCGCTTGCGGCACGCCATTGATGGTCGCCAGGCGCCCCGCCGTACCGCCACGGGCCGCTTCACGGGGGATGCTGAACTCGACGAAATTACCGACGTCGTCGACATGCCAGCTCTTGAGGCTCAAGGTCTTTTCATACTTGAACCCGGTCGGCTCGCGTTCCTCGATGATCAAAGGGCCGACCAGGCCACGACCGAGCTCCTCACTGCTGTTCACATGCGGGTGATACCAGTAGCTGCCGGCATCCGGCACGCGGAATTTGTAGTCGAAGTATTCACCCGGCAGCACCGGCAATTGCGACACGTAAGGCACACCGTCCATTTCCAGCGGCAGGCGGATGCCGTGCCAGTGAATGGTGGTGGCGACCGGCAGATGGTTGATGAAGCGCACCCGCAGCCATTCACCCTGGCGCACCCGCAATTCGGTGCCCGGCGCCGACGGACCGAAGGCCCAGGCCAGGGTCTTGTGCCCCGCTACCAGTTCGACGTCCAGCGGCGCCGCGATCAGCTCGTAGTCGTGGCCCGCCTCGGCGTCAGCCATCTTGCCCAGCCAGTAACGCGACGCGCCCCCGGCACCGACACCAACGACAACAAGACCGGCCAGGCCACCGAGGATTTGGCGACGGGTAAACGACATGAACTCAACTACCTCACGTTTCAGCGACAGGCCCGGGGGCCCGCAAAAGGCGAATACGATACACCCGCAGTTGTGAAAGAAACAGCAAAGAGGGCGCGGCGGCGGGCCGCAGCGGGACCGCAATCTGTTCGGCACCTCCTCTGACAGCACCGATCCATCAATACCTGACACCGTGCGCCGTCATTCCTACAGATCCGGCTGTAGTCCGCGGGCATAGTGCCGACTTCAAACCCATCTATTTCTCAAGGAGAGAGAAATGAATTCTTCAGATACAAACTCACAATTCCTACTTCCCAACCCCGAGGACGTGCAGGCCCTCAAAGACCTGGTGACTCCGTTCGTGGAAGCGTGCCCCGACATGCACGACATGGCCCATATCGAAGCCCAGGGCATTCTCGACAAGTACGGCATCCGGCACATCGATCCGGACCAGATCTGGTGGCACCGTTTCGACAACACCTCGGTGACCAGCACCAAGGCCTTCCTGTTCTGGGAACACTACCCCAAGCCCATTGAGTCGCTGACTTTGCCGCAGTTGGTGATCCAGCGCTTTCAAGCCCATGACCAGGACAACGCCGACCTGCTGGACAGTGACGGCGGTTTCTACAACGAGGGAGCGAACGCCCGGATCTACAACGAAACCAACGAAGTGAAGATGTATCCGAGTAAGGTCATCAAGGACCTGTGGCGCATCAATTTTCACGACCGCTACTGGGACAAGATGAGCGCCTTCTGGCGCCGGCATTCGGACAACTTCCGAACCCTGGCCAAGCTCAACTTCATTTCCAAGGCGCTGGAGGAACACGACGGCTCACGCCTGAGCAACGAGAACCTCAAGACCGTGCTCAAGGCCGTGGCCGGCCATCTCTCCTGGCCCATCACCCTCGATTTGCTCCACGCCCATGAGCCGCCTGCCGAAGGGTTGCGGGTCGCGCCGTTGTACATCGGCAACTACCGTGCCTGCGACATACTGCGCATCATCGACCGCCAGGGTCGGCAGATCCTGTATACACCTGGCGAAACAGATGCCTTCCATGTGTTCGAAACCTCCCATGACCTGCACTGGTGGCTGCTGTGCCAGAACAATCACCCGGACAATCGCGCCCGGTTCATGGCGCACTTTCCACTGTCGGCGCAACAACAGGACGGCGACAACGTCGGCCTGAATCACACCATCGACCTGTTGTATTCGACCTGGGGCAAATACGACAGCAGCCTGTTCGATCAGGACGCACCTGACATCAACGTTGACACCTTCAGCTGGATCCGTGACTCGGTCAGGGAGCGTATGTTCGACGATGCCGATCTGTCCCTGCGCTCCAATGGCGACCTACGGGAAAAAATGTGGGTCGGCTACCTGAGCACCGTCACCCGCCTCTTTGGGGCCATGGCCGTGGCGGGCTGGCCGGTGGCCCTGGCGGCCGTCGGCGCCGGCCTGGCCAACATCGGCCTGAACATCGACCAGGCCGTCAACGGGAAGAATGCCCAAGATCGCAAGGCCGGTGTGCTCGGCGCCATCTCCAGCAGCATCGAAACCCTCTTCAATGCACTGGCGCTCGGCGGCTCGGCCGAAATAGCGGAGGTCGATGAAGCCAACGATGAGTTCACCCCCCAGGAGAACCTCGCCGACGAAATCGAACACCCCACTGGCGCCCCGCCGAAAATCACTGTCGCCGCCCCTGGCCGGGCCTATGTGCTGGAAGGTGAAAACCCGCTGGCTCCGTTCGAGACCAATGAAGTACTCGATGGGATGGAGGTCGTGGCCGACGAAGGCCAATACCGCAACGTTTACCAAACACCAAGAGGCGAAAATTACATCCGAATCGACAATTCCTACTACCTGGTGCGCTACGTCAACGAAATGAAGACCTGGGTGATCATCGACCCCGCCAACCCGTTTTCTTTTTTCCGCAACCTGCCGGTTCGCTTGAACGCCGAGGGTGAATGGGAACTCCTGACCCGGCCCGGGCTGTATGGCGGCGGTAAAATTTTCGGACGCTGGCCATGGGGGCGGACGCCAGATCCTTTGCCCGACGTAGCCAGCCCCACCACGGCTTATGACGTGCCCCAGGCGCTGCGGACTGAGTTGCAGCCGTACGTCAGTACCGTTGACGCTAACTCTCTGCGTGCACTCAGTGACGATTTCGATGACATTTCTAATCCCGGCGGCCCCCTGGTGCAGTTCAAAGCCCTGAGAAAAACCTTGTATCGAGACGCTCAGGCCTACTACCAAAACCTCCCGGAACTGCCCCCGAGGCCAACTGTTCCGAACTTTGGCCCGGTGAACCGAACCAAGGACATCATCAAGGCACTGTACAAAGAATCACCCTCCCTGGTGATCGGCGAAAGCCACTCCAGCGTTGGCAGCAAACAGTTCCTGATTGAGAACATGGGGACACTCGCCAAGCAGCAGGTCAAGACGCTGTACATGGAGCATCTGTTCAACGACTTTCACCAGGTGGATCTGGATATTTTCAATAGCGATGGCGTCCTCTCGGAAGATCTGGAGAGCTACCTCAACAATCTGGACAAGGGTCACCACACCGACCCCACTGGCCGTTTTACCTTTCTGAAAGTGGTCAAGGCTGCACGCAAAAACCACATTCGCGTGCAGGCGATCGACTGCGCTGCCAGCTATCGCGTCGAAAACATGCATGAAGTAACCCCCTTCCACAGGCACAAAATGATGAATTTCTTCAGCAAGATCATCATTGAAAGTGACCAGGCTGCCAAAGGCCCCCATCGCTGGATTGCACTGGTTGGCAATACCCACTCCAATACCTGGGAAGGGGTCGCGGGCATCAGTGAACTGGAAGGTGGCATCGGACTGCGGGTAAAAAGTGCCGAGATCGCCCAGCCCACGAGCATTGAGCCAGATCCGGGAGAATCCGGAAGCAGCGGTACGGACACCACCGTATACATCGTCAAGAACGACCTGCTCCTGAAAGTGGAATCCCCCGAGCTTGCCAGGGAACTGGTACTCGAGGCTGCACTCAATCAACCGGGCATGCTCAGCATCGAGAAGTACGGCAACCAGCTCGAATTGGTTCACCGCGCCCGCGACGGCTCACTGGTACGCACACTCATCCACGCCGACGCCACAGGCGTGTACATCGAGCGCCCACAGTGGGGCAGCATCAATTGCAAGCGATTTGCCAGCCTGGCCGACCTTTCGGATGCACTGCGCCGCAACGGCTTGAAACCCACACGCATCCCCTGAAACGCAAGAAGCCCCGGGTCTCTCGACCCGGGGCTTCTTGGCATAATCGATTTGAGCCTGGCTTCACAGGCTCATACGATCATTCCCACTCAATGGTCGCCGGCGGCTTGCTCGACACGTCGTAGGTGACGCGGGAGATGCCTTCGATTTCATTGATGATGCGGCCGCTGACGGTTTCCAGCAGTTCGTAAGGCAGGTGTGCCCAACGCGCGGTCATGAAGTCGATGGTTTCCACGGCACGCAGGGCCACGACCCAGGCGTAACGACGGCCATCGCCCACCACGCCAACCGATTTCACCGGCTGGAACACCACGAATGCCTGGCTGACCTTGTGGTACCAGTCGGCCTTGCGCAGTTCTTCGATGAAGATGTGGTCGGCACGACGCAGCAGGTCGGCGTATTCCTTCTTCACTTCACCGAGGATGCGCACGCCCAGGCCCGGGCCCGGGAACGGGTGACGGTAGACCATGTCGTACGGCAGGCCCAGTTCCAGGCCCAGACGACGGACTTCGTCCTTGAACAGCTCGCGCAATGGTTCAACCAGCTTGAGGTTCATTTCTTCCGGCAGGCCGCCCACGTTGTGGTGCGACTTGATCACGTGGGCCTTGCCGCTTTTCGCGCCAGCCGACTCGATCACGTCCGGGTAGATGGTGCCCTGGGCCAGGTACTTGATGTTGTCGAGCTTGCAGGATTCGGCATCGAACACGTCGATGAAGGTACGGCCGATGATCTTGCGCTTCTTCTCCGGGTCGGCTTCGCCGGCCAGGTTGCCCAGGAACTGCTCTTCAGCGTTGGCGCGGATCACCTTGACGCCCATGTTCTCGGCGAACATGGCCATCACTTGCTCGCCTTCGTGCAGGCGCAGCAGGCCGTTGTCGACGAATACGCAAGTCAGCTGGTCGCCGATGGCCTTGTGCAGCAGCGCGGCAACCACGGACGAGTCCACACCGCCGGACAGGCCGAGCAGGACGTTGTCGGTGCCGACCTGGGCGCGAACCTGGGCGATGGCGTCTTCAGCGATTTTCGACGGAGTCCACAGTGCTTCACACTCGCAGATGTCGAGGATGAAACGCGACAGGATGCGACCGCCCTGCTTGGTGTGGGTCACTTCCGGGTGGAACTGCACGCCGTAGTAACGACGCTCGTCGCTGAACATGCCGGCAATCGGGCAGCTCGGGGTGCTGGCCAGGATGTGGAAGTCTTCCGGCATGCGGGTGACCTTGTCACCGTGACTCATCCATACGTCGAGGCCGAACAGGCCATCGGCGTCGATGTGGTCTTCGATGCCGTCGAGCAGGCGGCTCTTGCCGACCACGTCAACGCGGGCATAGCCGAACTCACGCAGCTCGGAACCTTCAACCTTGCCGCCCAGTTGCTCGGCCATGGTCTGCATGCCGTAGCAGATACCGAAGACCGGCACGCCCAGATCGAAAACCGCTTGCGGGCAGCGCGGGCTGTTGGCTTCGTGAACCGACTCCGGGCCGCCGGCGAGGATGACGCCTTTAGGGGCGAATTCGCGGATCGCATCTTCGTCCATGTCGAACGGGTGCAGTTCGCAGTACACGCCGATTTCACGCACGCGGCGGGCGATCAGCTGGGTGTACTGGGAACCGAAGTCGAGGATCAGGATGCGGTGGGCGTGAATGTCGAGGGCCATGATTCAGTCTCGTCTAAAAAATTCGGAAACAGTCGTGATTCAGAAACAACTCGGGGCTGAATAAAACAGCCCCGGTTGCTTAGCTTGTTGCTTGAAGGCTCAACCTACGCGGTAGTTTGGCGCTTCTTTGGTGATCTGCACGTCGTGAACGTGGGATTCGGCCATGCCGGCGCCGGTGATCCGCACGAACTCAGGCTTGGTGCGCATCTCTTCGATGTCGGCACTGCCGGTGTAGCCCATCGAGGAGCGCAGGCCGCCCATCAGCTGATGGATGATCGCGCTCAGGGTGCCCTTGTACGGAACACGCCCTTCGATGCCTTCCGGAACCAGCTTCTCGGCGCCTGCCGAGGAGTCCTGGAAGTAACGGTCGGAGGAACCTTGGGCCTGGGACATGGCGCCCAGCGAACCCATGCCGCGATAAGCCTTGTACGAACGACCCTGGAACAGTTCGATCTCGCCCGGCGCTTCTTCGGTACCGGCGAACATCGAGCCCATCATCACGCAGGAAGCACCGGCCACGATGGCCTTGGACAGGTCACCGGAGAAACGGATGCCGCCGTCGGCGATCAACGGTACGCCAGTGCCTTCAAGGGCAGCGGCGACGTTGGCGATGGCACTGATTTGCGGCACACCGACACCGGCGACGATACGGGTGGTGCAGATCGAGCCAGGGCCGATACCGACCTTGACTGCGTCAGCGCCAGCTTCGGCCAGGGCCTTGGCGGCAGCGCCGGTGGCGATGTTGCCGCCGATGACCTGCACTTCAGGGAAGTTCTGCTTGACCCAGCGAACGCGGTCGATCACGCCCTTGGAGTGACCGTGAGCGGTGTCGACCACCACCACGTCAACGCCGGCGGCGACCAGTGCAGCAACGCGGTCACCGGTGTCTTTACCGGTGCCGACTGCAGCACCAACACGCAGACGACCTTGATCGTCCTTGCTGGCCAGCGGGTAAGCCTTGGCTTTTTCGATGTCGTTGACGGTCATCATGCCCTTGAGGGCGAATTTGTCGTCGACGATCAGCACGCGTTCGATGCGGTGCTTGTGCAGCAATTCACGCACATCGTTCTTGTCGGCGCCTTCCTTGACCGTGACCAGACGCTCTTTAGGCGTCATCACTTCACGGACAGTGGCTTCCAGACGGTTCTCGAAACGCACGTCACGGGAGGTGACAATGCCGACCAGGTCGCCATTGTGCAGCACCGGAACGCCGGAGATGTTGTGCATGCGGGTCAGTTCGAACAATTCGCGCACGGTGGCGTCGGCGACGATGGTGATCGGATCCTTGACCACACCGGCTTCGTAACGCTTGACCTTGCGGACTTCGGCAGCTTGCTGCTCGATGGTCATGTTCTTGTGGATGATACCGATACCACCTTCCTGAGCCATGGCGATTGCCAGACGGGCTTCAGTGACGGTGTCCATGGCGGCGGAGACCAGTGGAATATTCAGCTCGATGCCACGGGTAAGGCGGGTCTTGAGACTGACTTCGTTAGGAAGCACCTCGGAATAACCGGGCACTAGGAGAATGTCGTCGAATGTCAGAGCTTCTTGGCTGATACGCAGCATCGCGGGGGCTCCCGAGCGGGAAAATGGAAGCGCGCCATTATAGTCAGACACCCCCTCGGGTTCAATGTAAAACTCTGTCTATTATCGATGTTACAGATATACGGGGATTTGGGCTTTTCGTAGGAGCTGCCGAAGGCTGCGATCTTTTGACTTTGATTTTCACAAAACAAGATCAAAAGATCGCAGCCTGCGGCAGCTCTTACAGGGGAATACGGCGTTTAGAGTTCGACTTTCACCCAACTGACCGGCTGATCGAGCCAATCGGCGAACTCATCGATAAAGCTCTGCTTGAACCCGGCTTCGGCCCAGTTATTGAAGATGAAACCGAGGTTGGAGAAGCCGCATTCCTGCAGGAACAGAAAGCCGTTGATGTCGTCTTCATGCCCGCATTCGGGGCAGGTGAAGTTGTCGGTGCGCCCCGGCATCCAGTCTTCCAGGCTTTCGAACAGGGCTTCACCCACTTCCTTGCGGCACTCGGCGCAGCCCGCCTCTTCAAGGAAACCCTTGGCTGGCGTATAGATGCAGCGCTTGGTGATGATCTCCAGGCCATTGATCGGCTCGCCGAACGGCAGGGCTTCGGGGTGCAGGACCACTGCGCGGGCACCGTCGGCGATGGCGTGGGCCATGCGATTGCCGGTGCGGCCACAGGTGGTCAGCTCTTCCTCGATGATGTTCTTGCGCACCAGCCAGCGCACGACGGCCCGGGCCCGGGGTTCGTGTACCGGCAGGGTGGAGATTTTCGGGACGATGATGCTTTGGGAATTCATGAGGTACAGGCCTGGAGCTTTAATAAAGGAACTTGAGCATTCACAAATTATAGGTCGACCCGTAAAGTCGGGCCGGACCACTGAACCTGTGGGTTACAGACCTGCCCGAGAGAGTTTTTACAGCTCTACGACAACCGCCTGCGAAGCACGGGTCGCCTTGGCGCGGGCGGCTTCGATCGATTCGTCGCGGGCCAGGGCCACGCCCATGCGGCGCTGGCCGTTGACTTCAGGCTTGCCGAACAGGCGCAGCGCGGTATCCGGTTCGCTCAAGGCAGCACCCAGGTTGGCGAAAGCGGTCTGGGTCGACTGCCCTTCCACCAGGATCACCGCCGAGGCCGAAGGCCCGAACTGACGGATCAACGGGATCGGCAGGCCCAGAATCGCGCGGGCATGCAGGGCGAACTGCGACAGGTCCTGGGAGATCAGGGTCACCAGGCCGGTGTCATGCGGGCGCGGCGAGACTTCACTGAACCACACCTGATCGCCCTTGATGAACAGCTCGACGCCGAACAGACCACGGCCACCCAAGGCTTCGGTCACAGCCTTGGCGACACGCTCGGATTCAGCCAAGGCAACCGGGCTCATGGCTTGTGGCTGCCAGGATTCCTGATAGTCGCCCTTCTCCTGACGGTGGCCGACCGGTGCGCAGAAGGTGGTGCCGCCGACGTGGCGCACGGTCAGCAGGGTGATTTCGTAGTCGAAATCGATGAAACCTTCGATGATCACCCGACCTTTACCGGCACGGCCGCCTTCCTGGGCGTAGTCCCAGGCTTTCTGCACGTCATCGATGCTGCGCAGCAGGCTCTGGCCCTTGCCCGAGGAACTCATGACCGGCTTGACCACGCATGGAAAACCGAGGTCTTCAACGGCTTTGCTGTAGTCCTCGAAAGTATCGGCGAAGTGGTACGGCGAGGTTGGCAGGTCCAGCTCTTCAGCGGCCAGGCGACGGATGCCTTCGCGGTTCATGGTTAATTGCGCGGCACGGGCGGTCGGGATCACGTTGAAGCCTTCGGCTTCCAGCTCCACCAGGGTCGCGGTGGCGATGGCTTCGATTTCCGGGACGATGAAATGCGGTTTCTCGGCTTCGATCACGGCGCGCAAGGCAGCACCGTCGAGCATGTTGATCACGTGGCTGCGGTGCGCCACCTGCATGGCCGGCGCATTGGCGTAGCGGTCCACGGCAATCACTTCAACGCCCAGGCGTTGCAGCTCGATCACCACTTCCTTGCCCAACTCGCCACAGCCACACATCAATACGCGGGTCGCGGTGGGCGACAATGGGGTTCCGATACGGGTCATCTGAAGGTCCTCAAGGAGCGGATCATCGAGGGACGCGTCGCCATGCGCGCTTCCCATGGGGAGAAAGCGCGGCATTTTACATGAACTTCAGCTGACGACAGCCTGTTTGCGCAGGCGCCAGGCCATGATCAGCCACACGGCGGTGACCCCGGCGAACTTCGAACCCAGGGCGGTGAGGATCACCCCCGGCGTCAGGGCGTCGATCATGCCGAAAAAGATAAAGGTATCGAGGGGGATGCTCAGGGCCGAACTTATCCACAGACGGTCGTGCAGCGGGCGTTTGGTGATGCTGAACACCAGCCAGTCGATGCACTCGGATACCGCGAACGCCGTGGCGCTGGCCAGGGCGATGGACGGATCGGAGGTAACATAGGACAACACCAGCGCCACCAGCATCGCCGCGAGGGCGCCATGCCCGAATCGGGCTTGCACCATGTCGCGCAACACAAACACCAGCCCACCCCAGGCCGACCAGATGATGTCCAGGTGCGGCGCGGTGGAAAAGGCGTAGTTGATCAGCACGACGCTGCTGATGTAGGCGATCAGGAAGAGCATGGCGTGTACAAGTACCTGTCAATTTTGTGCACAGGGTACTTCAGCTGACCTCAAAGTCAAAAGATCGCAGCCTCCGGCAGCTCCTACAAGGATCGGTGTAGGAGCTGCCGGAGGCTGCGATCTTTTGATCTTCTATTACTGACCAGGCGTTTTGCCGATCATCCACACCAACCCACTGGACTTCGCCCGCTCATGACACAACCCAAGCACCTTGCGGCGTTCGTCGTTGTCCATGCGGCTCCAGCGGGTGATTTCTTCCACGGTACGTTGGCAACCGGTGCAGATGTCATCGTCATCCAGCGCACAAATGTTCACGCAGGGCGATGCAACCGGGCGTTCAGTGGCAGTCATTCTTCCTGCTCGGCCAGATCGCGGGCATAACGCTGCGAGTTGTGCACGTAGTGAACAGCACTCGCCTCCAGCATCTTGATCTGCGGCTCGGTCAATTCGCGCACCACTTTGCCAGGCGACCCCATGACCAGCGATCCATCCGGAATCTCCTTGCCTTCGCCGATCAGCGAGTTGGCGCCGATGATGCAGTTCTTGCCGATCTTCGCGCCATTGAGAATCACCGCGTTGATGCCGATCAGGCTGTAGTCGCCGACGGTACAGCCGTGGAGCATGGCGTTGTGGCCGATGGTCACGCCGGTGCCGATGGTCAGCGGGTAGCCCATGTCGGTGTGCATCACGGTGCCGTCCTGGACGTTGCTGTTCTTGCCGATCAGGATCAACTCGTTGTCGCCGCGCAAT
Source organism: Pseudomonas monachiensis (assembly GCF_047345015.1). Taxonomy (NCBI): domain Bacteria; kingdom Pseudomonadati; phylum Pseudomonadota; class Gammaproteobacteria; order Pseudomonadales; family Pseudomonadaceae; genus Pseudomonas; species Pseudomonas monachiensis. The sequence continues at coordinate 1,050,867 of NZ_CP178857.1, read as the reverse complement.
ACGGCGTTGAACCAGACGTTGGCGCCCTCTTCCAGTTTGACCTTGCCCACCAGCACGGCATTGGGTGCGACCCAGCTCTGTGGATGGGTTTCGACGCGGGCGTCGCCCAGGCGGTATTTCATTGTGGTATTCCTCAAGGCTCAGGCAGGCTTTTTGTCAGCAAAATCAGGATTCAGGCCATTCGAACGATGGCTTCAGATATTGATAAAGCTTTTGGGAGGCTGATGCAGGCTGATTTTGGCGTCATACAGCAGGTTGATCAACTCGACGATCATGATCGCCGTCAGCCCCCAGATCTTGTATTCGCCAAAGCGATAGCTCGGCACGTACCAGCTGCGGCCCTGATAATCGATGCGATGGGTATGTTCGCGGGGGTCTTTGCGGAAGAACTCCAGGGGCACGCTGAACACCGCGGCGATCTCGGCGTCGTTGGCCCGGTATTCGACAAAATCCGGGATCACCCCGACATAGGGCGTGACCTTGATGCCATGCAGGCTGATCAACGGGCTGAGCGGGCCGATCACCTCGACCAGCCCGGGCGGCAGGCCGATCTCTTCTTCGGCTTCTCGCAGGGCGGTGAAAATCAGGTCAGGGTCTTCGGGGTCACGGCGTCCGCCGGGGAAGGCGACTTCGCCGCCATGGGTCGACAGGCCGCTGGCACGCAGGGTCAACACCAGCTCGGGCTCGTCACTGCGGGTGATGGGTACCAGCACCGCGGCCTCGGGAAAACGACGGTCGGTCTCCAGTATGCGTGGTGTGTGGTGACTAACCCGATGCAGTAGCTCGTCCAGCATGAGTGTTCTCGATCTGTGCCTTACCCGGCATCATGCACCAATCGCTGCGGTCGCCCAACCCCCGCAACCGCCCCATGTCGCGAAACGACAACTTGCCGACCGGCACTGCCGCACGCCAAGATAGGCGCAGCATTCAGGAACCCCAGCATGAAATTTTGCAGCCAGTGCGGTAACCCGGTGACCCAGCGCATTCCCGAAGGCGATTCGCGCCTGCGTTTTGTCTGCGACAGCTGTCACGCCATTCACTACCAGAACCCCAACATCGTCGCCGGTTGCGTGGCGACCTGGGGCACCAAGGTGTTGTTGTGCCGGCGGGCCATCGAGCCACGTCGCGGCTACTGGACCCTGCCCGCCGGTTTCATGGAGAACGGCGAGACCATCGAACAGGCCGCCATTCGCGAAACCGCCGAGGAAGCCTGCGCCCGGGTGCGCAACCTGAGCATCTATACCCTGATCGACGTGCCGCACATCAGCCAGGTGCATGTGTTCTTCCGTGCCACACTTGCGGACCTGGACTTTTCTGCCGGCCCCGAGAGCCTGGAAGTGCAACTATTCGACGAAGCGGACATTCCATGGGATGAGCTGGCTTTCCGCACGGTGGGCCGTACCTTAGAATGCTTCTTCGCTGACCGGCGGACCGAGGTCTATCCCGTTCGGTCTGAATCGATCCCGCCACTTGCTCAGCCTGCCATTATCTGATGTCATCGCGGCATCACTCAAAGGCGCCTAAAGACCGCCTGAACGCGGCACGAGCCTGCGGCAGCTCCTGCAAAAACTTCTATACATAAATAGTCGCGACACCTCCTGGGGAATCGTTTCAATGCGCTGGTTGCTTGCCCTGTTCTGTTTGTCGTTCGTCACGGTGTCCCAGGCTTCTGCCGTGGAAACCCTGGACGGCAAGGTCATCGAGAAGATTCTGATTCTCAAGTCTTCCCATCAATTGCAATTGATCAATGACGGCAAGCCGCTCAAGACCTATCGCATTTCCCTGGGCAAGCGTCCCAAGGGGCCCAAGCTGATGGAAGGCGACAAGCGCACCCCGGAAGGTTTCTACTGGGTCGACTGGCGCAAGATCAGCGACCGCTTCAACCTGGCGATGCACATTTCCTACCCGAACATCAGCGACTCTGCCCGCGCCCGTCGTGAAGGCGTCGAGCCCGGCGGCATGATCATGATCCACGGCACTCCGGACAGCGAAGACACGCCCGAAGACCTGTTCCACACCCTGGACTGGACCGACGGCTGCATCGCCATGCGCAACATGGACATGCGCGAAGTCTGGAACCTGGTGCCGGACGGCACGATGATCGAAATCCGCCCGTAATTCCCCACGACCATTGGTCGCCCGCAAAAAATAAATTCAAAAGATCGCAGCCTTCGGCAGCTCCTACAGGGTGAATACCATTTCGCTCTGTAGGAGCTGCCGCAGGCTGCGATCTTTGTCGCTTCAAAGCCCACCACTAATACCACTTCAAACCAACCTCCATTTCAAGCAGTCGACAAGGCAGCACTTCCTACACAAACAGCAAAGCTCCGGCGTTGACATGGTATTCAAGTGGTATTAGTTTTTGCCCATTCACGGGCAAAAACATTCCAATATCCGCCCCGGACACCCGCCATGAACGATCTCCAGGCCCTGCGCCCCGACGACACCCAACCCACGCCGTTGTACCTGCAACTGGCACGCAATCTGGAAGCGGCGATCCACGCCGGCCAGTGGAAAGCCGAGCAGGCGATGCCATCGGAACGCAATTTGAGCGAGGCGCTGGGCATCTCCCGCGTCACCGCCCGCAAGGCGCTGGAAGTGTTGTTCGAGCAAGGCCTGATCCGCCGCAACCAAGGCTCCGGCACCTTCATCACGCCGCGCCTCGAACAACCGTTGTCGCGTCTTTCCGGCTTCAGCGAAATGCTCCGCCTCAAGGGTTTCGTGCCCGGTTCGCAATGGCTGGAGCGGGAAATCACCCTGCCGACCCACGAAGAGTTGATCCGCCTCGGCCTGTCGCCCAACGACAAGGTTGCGCGCCTCAAACGCCTGCGCAAGGCCGACGACACGGTGATGGCCATCGAGATGAGCACCCTGCCCGCCTCGATCATTCCCAAGCCCCAGGCGGTGGGCGATTCCCTCTACGAATTCCTCGACGGCATCGGCAAGCCGGTGGTCCGCGCCCTGCAGCACATCCAGGCGATCAATGCCTCGGACGAGTTCGCCGCACTGGTGGGCATCACTCCTGGCACCGCCATGTTGCTGATGACCCGGGTCGGCTACCTCGAAGACAACACGCCCATCGAAGTCACCGACACCTATTGCCGTAACGACTACTACGACTTTGTCGCAGAGCTCCGCAGATAAAGAGCTTCGAAGATAAAGAGCTCCGTAGATAAAGAACTGCGTCGCCAAACACCGAGACCCCGATCATGTCCGAAGACAACATCCTCACCGCCCACGGCTGGGTTCGCGGCCGACTGGTGCACGAACACGGCAAAGTCGTGTCGATCGAAGGCCAGCCCTGCGATCCGGCGGACAATGACCTGCCCTACCTGCTGCCGGGTTTCATCGACCTGCACGTTCACGGCGGCGGCGGCAAAGACATCATGGAAGGCGCGCCGGCCTTCGAAACCATCACCCGTACCCACGTGCGCTTCGGCACCACGTCGCTGCTGGCCACCACCATGACCGCACCGAGCGAAGAAATCTCCAGCGTGCTCCAGGCCGTCGGCGAATTCTGTGAGCAGCGGCCCCAAGGCTGCGCCCGGGTGCTCGGCGTGCACCTCGAAGGCCCCTACATCAACCCCGGCAAACTCGGCGCGCAACCCAACTTCGCCCACACCGCGCTGATGGCCGAAGTCGAAGCGTACCTTGCGCTCGCGCCGATCCGTGTGATCACCATTGCCCCGGAAATCGCCGGTCACGACGCCTTGATCCGCGACCTCAGCAGCCGCGGCATCCGCATGCAGATCGGCCACACCCTGGGCAGTTATGAGGAAGGCGTGGCCGCGCTGGAGGCCGGCGCCAGCAGTTTCACCCACCTCTACAACGCCATGAGCCCTCTGCATCACCGCGAGCCCGGGATCGTCGGCGCAGCCTTGGCCCACGCCAAATACGCCGAACTGATCCCGGACTTGCTGCACGTGCACCCCGGCGCCATCCGCGTGGCCCTGCGCTCTATTCCGTGCCTGTATTGCGTCACCGATTCGACCGCCGCCGCCGGCATGCCCGACGGTGAATACAAGCTCGGCAGCCACACCGTGACCAAATGCCTGGGCGGCGTGCGCCTGCCCGACGGCACCCTGGCCGGCAGCACTCTGACCATGGATCAGGCCCTGCGCAACCTGGTGAAGATCGGCCTGCCCCTCGCCGAAGCCTCGCAGCGCCTGTCGCAATTCCCCGCCGACTACCTCGGCATCACCGAACGCGGGCGCCTGCAACCAGGGGCCTGGGCCGACTGCGTGCGGCTGGATCGCTCACTGAAACTGACCGCCGTGATGGTCGAAGGAGAAGACATTGACTTCAAAAATGCTTGAAGAGGCGCTGTCCTCGTTCGAGGCCGTGCAGGCCCAGTTGCAAAAACTCGACCCGCAGATGATTGAGATCGCCGGGCGCCTGCGTCGTCAGCCGCCGCAAGTGGCCATGACCGTGGCGCGCGGCAGCTCCGACCATGCCGCCAGTTACTTTGCCTACCTGACCATGCAACTGCTGGGCATCCCGGTGGCGTCGCTGCCGATGTCCGTGGTGACCATGCAGCAGGCGCCATTGAAGGTCAGTGGCCAGGTGGCATTCGCCTTTTCGCAATCGGGGCAAAGCCCGGACCTGGTCAACAGCCTGCGCCTGTTGCGCAAGCGCGGTGCCCTGAGCATTTCGCTGGTCAACGCCGAAGAGTCGCCACTGGAGGCCGCCTGTGAATTCAGCCTGCCACTGTGTGCCGGCACCGAAAGCAGCGTCGCCGCGACCAAGAGCTTTATCGCCACCCTCAGCGCCAGCGCCCGGCTGATTGGCCACTGGAAAGAAGACGCCGAATTGCTCGAGGCCGGCTCTGCCTTGCCCGATGGCCTGCGCCACGCCGCGCAACAGGACTGGAGCCCGGCCATCGACGCCCTGCGCGATTGTCAGCGGCTGATGGTGATCGGCCGTGGCGCCGGTTTCGCCATTGCCCAGGAAGCGGCGCTCAAGTTCAAGGAAACCTCGGCGATCCAGGCCGAAGCCTTCAGCAGCGCTGAAGTTCGTCACGGCCCGATGGCCTTGATCGGCGACAACTACCCGCTGCTGGTGTTTGCCCCACGGGGTGCCGAACAGGCCGGTCTGCTGAGCCTGGCCGCCGACATGCGCCAACGCGGCGCCCGTGTCCTGCTGGCCGCACCGGATGACGTGCTTGAACGCGACCTGACCCTGACCCGTGCCGAACACCCGGCCCTCGACCCGATTCTGGCGATCCAGAGTTTCTACGTGATGGCCGCCGGCCTGGCCGTGGCCCGTGGCATGGACCCGGACCAGCCACGGCACCTGAGCAAAGTGACACGCACCCATTGAGCCAGGGGTGCGAATTCCCCTGTAGGAGCTGTCGAGTGAAACGAGGCTGCGATCTTTTTAAAGACAAGATCAAAAGATCGCAGCCTTCGGCAGCTCCTACAGGGAGTGGGTTGATCCGAACCGTATTTTTTGATGAGACCGAGCCATGCATAACAACAATAAAGAGCTGACCTTAAGCGCCCCGCTCAGCGGCCCGGTGCTCACGCTCGCCAAAGTCCCGGACCCGGTGTTTGCCAGCGGCGCCATGGGTGACGGCATCGCCATCGATCCGCTCAACGACACGCTCCACGCCCCCTGCGCGGGCGTGGTGGTGCATGTCGCCCGCACCGGTCACGCGCTAACCCTGCGTGCCGACAACGGCGCGGAATTGCTCCTGCACCTGGGCCTCGACACGGTCGAGTTGCAGGGCCAGGGCTTCTCGATGCTGGTCAAGGAAGGCGCGCGCGTCGCCAACGGCCAGCCGCTGCTGCGCTACGACCTGGACAAGGTCGCGCAACAGTGCAAGAGCCTGGTCAGCCTGCTGATCCTCACCAATAGCCAGGACTTTCAGGCACGGCCCATCACCCTCAAGTCGGTCAAGGTCGGCGAGCCGCTGCTGCACATCATTCGTCGACAGACGTCGAGCGCACAGGTGGATACCGAGTTTGCCGGCGCAGAGATTGTCGGTCTGGTGCGCATTGCTCACCGTGGCGGCCTGCACGCGCGGCCGGCGGCGTTGATCCGTCAGACCGCGCAAGGCTTCAAAAGCAAGTCGCAGCTGCATTTCGCCGGCAAGTCGGCCACCTGCGACAGCCTGATCGGCCTGATGGGACTGGCCATCGGCGAACAGGCGGAGGTCCAGGTCAGTTGCCAGGGCCCGGACGCCGAAGCCGCGCTGCAAGCCTTGCTGACAGCGTTATCCACAGCCCTGGCCGAAGACCATCACGCCGCCGCGCCAGCCACGATTGCCCAACGCAATCGCCCCGCCGAAGCCGGCGTATTGCACGGTGTCTGCGCCGCGCCCGGGCTGGTCGGCGGGCCGCTGTTTCGCCTGAATGCGATCAGCCTGCCGGTGGATGCCGGCCATCATGATCCGCAGCAACAACAGCACGTGCTGGACGCGGCACTGAGCCAGGTGCGCAGCGAAATCGAGCACACACTGGCCCTGGCGAGAAAACACAAGGACACCGCTGAAGAGGCGATTTTCGCCGCGCACCTGGCACTGCTCGAAGACCCGGCCCTGCTGGACGCCGCCAGCCAAACCGTCGCCCAGGGTACAGCCGCGACCCACGCATGGAGCCAGGCCATCGACGCGCAATGCGAAGTCCTCCAGCAAACCGGCAGCACGCTGCTGGCCGAACGCGCCAACGACCTGCGCGACCTCAAGCAACGGGTGCTGCGCGCGTTGCTCGGCGATACCTGGCATTACGATGTGCCGGCCGGCGCCATCGTCGCGGCCCATGAACTGACGCCATCGGATTTACTGCAGCTGAGCCAGCAAGGCGTCGCGGGGCTGTGCATGGCCGAAGGCGGCGCGACTTCTCACGTGGCGATTCTGGCCCGGGGCAAAGGCCTGCCATGCTTGGTCGCACTGGGCTCGACGCTGCTCGATCAGCAACAAGGGCAACCGGTGGTGCTGGACGCCGACGGTGGCCGCCTCGAACTGACACCCGGCACACAGCGCCTGGCCGACGTGCGCCAGTTGCAACAGCAACAGCAACAACGCCGGGCCGAACAGCAGGCCCAGGCGCACACACCCGCGCTGACCAGCGATGGCCTGCGCATCGAAGTCGCTGCCAATGTGGCGTCCAGCACGGAAGCGGCAGACGCACTGGCCAATGGCGCCGACGGCGTCGGCTTGCTGCGCACCGAGTTTCTCTTCGTCGACCGCCACACCGCCCCCGACGAACAGGAACAGCACCACGCCTATCAAGCAGTGCTCGACGCCATGGGCGACAAGTCGGTGATCATCCGCACCATCGACGTCGGCGGCGACAAGCAACTGGACTACCTGCCACTGCCCGCCGAGGCCAATCCGGTGCTCGGTCTGCGCGGCATTCGCCTGGCTCAGGTCCGTCCAGAACTACTCGACCAGCAACTGCGCGCATTGTTGCACCTCAACCCGTTGTCACGCTGCCGGATCCTGCTGCCGATGGTCACGGAAGTCGATGAACTGCTGCACATCCGCCAGCGCCTCGACGCCTTGTGCAGTGAACTTGGCCTGGCACAACGTCCGGAGCTGGGGGTGATGATCGAAGTGCCGGCCGCCGCGCTGCTGGCCGAGCAACTGGCCGAACACGCGGACTTCCTGTCCATCGGCACCAACGACCTGTCGCAATACACCCTGGCCATGGACCGCGACCACGCCGGGCTCGCTGCGCGCGTCGATGCGCTGCACCCGGCACTGTTGCGGCTGATCGCCCAGACCTGCGCCGGTGCGGCACAGCACAACCGTTGGGTGGGTGTGTGCGGTGCACTGGCGTCCGATCCATTGGCCACGCCGGTGTTGATCGGCCTGGGGGTCAGTGAGTTGTCGGTGAGCCCGGTACAGGTCGGTGAAATCAAGGACCGCGTGCGTCACCTCGACGCCAGCGAATGCCGGCGCATCAGCCAGGATCTGCTCAAGCTGGGCAGCGCCAGCGCGGTGCGTCACGCCTGCCACCAGCATTGGCCGCTGAGCTGAGCTCTTTACAAAAGAAGAACAAAAATCCACGGAGAACCGCCATGTACCAACTTTTCATCGAAGGCCTGCAACGCCTCGGCCGCGCGCTGATGCTGCCGATCGCGATCCTGCCGATTGCCGGCCTGCTGCTGCGCCTGGGCGATACCGACCTGCTGAACATCGCTATCATCCACGACGCTGGCCAGGTGATCTTCGCCAACCTGGCGATGATCTTCGCCATCGGCATCGCGGTCGGTTTCGCCAAGGACAACAACGGTACGGCGGGGCTTGCCGGGGTGATCGGCTACCTGGTGATGATCTCCACCCTCAAGGTGCTCGACCCGAGCATCAACATGGGCATGCTTGCCGGGATCGTCAGCGGCCTGATGGCTGGCGCGCTGTACAACCGCTTCAAGGACATCAAGCTGCCGGAGTACCTGGCGTTCTTCGGTGGCCGGCGTTTTGTGCCGATTGTCACCGGGTTCGCCGCCGTGGGGCTGGGCGTGGTGTTCGGCTACATCTGGCCGCCGATCCAGCACGGCATCAACAGCTTCGGCACGCTGATGATGGAAAGCGGCAGCTTCGGCGCGTTCGTTTTCGGTGTGTTCAACCGCCTGCTGATCGTCACCGGCCTGCACCACATCCTCAACAACATGGCGTGGTTCGTGTTCGGTAATTTTACCGACCCCACCACTGGCGCACTGGTGACTGGCGACCTGTCGCGCTACTTCGCCGGCGACCCGAAGGGTGGCCAGTTCATGACCGGCATGTTCCCGATGATGATCTTCGGCCTGCCCGCCGCCTGCCTGGCGATGTACCGCAACGCCCTGCCGGAGCGGCGCAAGGTAATGGGCGGGATCTTCCTGTCGATGGCATTGACCGCGTTCCTGACCGGCGTCACCGAGCCGATCGAATTCGCCTTCATGTTCCTCGCGCCGCTGCTGTTTCTGCTGCATGCGTTGCTGACCGGCCTGTCGATGGCCATCACCAATGCCCTGAACATCCACCTGGGGTTCACCTTCTCCGGCGGCTTCATCGACATGATCCTTGGCTGGGGCAAGTCCACCAACGGCTGGCTGGTGTTCCCGGTGGGCCTGGCGTATGCGGTGATCTATTACGTGGTGTTTGATTTCTGTATCCGCCGCTTCGACCTGAAGACACCGGGCCGCGAAACCAGCGCTGCCAGCCCGCAGGTTAAGGTGGCCGACAATGAACGCGCCGGGGCTTACATCAAGGCCTTGGGCGGAGCCGAAAACCTGATCACCGTCGGCGCTTGCACCACCCGCTTGCGCCTGGACATGGTGGATCGCAACAAGGCCTCGGATACCGATTTGAAAGCGCTCGGCGCCATGGCCGTGGTGCGCCCCGGCAAGGGCGGGAGTTTGCAGGTGGTGGTCGGGCCAATGGCCGATGTCATCGCCGATGAGATTCGCCTGGCAATGCCGGCGTTGGGCCGCGCCCTGGTGTCGTCACCAGCGGCGGAAACCGAAGCAGCGCCACCTGCCGCCGTGGCGACACCCGAGGCGCAGCAATGGCTCAATGCCCTGGGGGGTGGCGACAATGTGCTGCAACTCGATTGCGTCGCCATGACCCGCATCCGCCTGCAACTAGCCAATGGCAAGGCGCTGTCGGAGTGTGATTTGAAAGCGCTGGGCTGCCAGGGTGTCAGCCAGCTTGAAGGCGGCATCTGGCATCTGCTGATTGGCGACAAGGCGTCGAGCTTGAGTGATGCGCTGGAAGCGTTGGTCAATCGCAGTGAGGTGAGTGCCAAGGTTTAATCTACGACGCACATATTGTAGGAGGGGAACTCAAGGCAATAAAAAACCCGCTGAAATCTCTTTCAGCGGGTTTCTCATTTCAGCAGCCAGGAAGATCAGAAATCCTCCAACCGCCACACTTCATAAGCCGGCGTCTCGTAGGGATGGCTCTGTTTCAGAGCCGCCACCACCGAACGAATCAACTCATTGGCCACCACCAGCTCAACCTTCCATTCCTCGACCTGCTCGACCTGCCCGGCCTCGCCAATGAACGGCTGGCTGCCATCCAGTGGACGAAACTGGCCCAGGCCCAACACCTGCCATGCGCAGTGGTCGTAAGCACCGATTCGACCGCCACCGGCGGCGAATACGGCACTCTTCACGTCTTCGACGTGACTGGTTGGAACAAAAAAGCTGAGCTTGTACACGGCGCTTGGTTCACCCGCTTTTAGTTTACCCAGACCCGAGCATTACGGAACATACGCATCAGCGGTGCATCTTCGTTCCAGTCGTCCGAACGCCACGAGTTCTGCACGGCGCGGAACACACGCTCCGGGTGCGGCATCATGATGGTCACGCGACCGTCGCGGCTGGTCAAACCGGTGATCCCGCGCGGCGAACCGTTCGGGTTGGCCGGGTAGCTTTCGGTGACCTTGCCGTGGTTGTCGACGAAACGCATCGCCACGCAACCGGACAGATCGGCTTCCAGCAGTGCTTCTTCGCTGGCGAACTCGGCATGGCCTTCGCCGTGGGCGATGGCGATCGGCATGCGCGAACCGGCCATGCCTTGCAGGAAGATCGAGTTCGACTCCTGGATCTGCACCATGGCAACACGGGCTTCGAACTGCTCGGAACGGTTACGCACAAAGTGCGGCCAGAACTCGCTGCCCGGGATCAGCTCGTGCAGGTTGGACATCATCTGGCAACCGTTGCACACGCCGAGGGTGAAGCTGTCGTTGCGTTCGAAGAAACCCTGGAACGCATCGCGGGCACGGCTGTTGAACAGCGCGGATTTCGCCCAGCCTTCACCGGCACCCAGTACGTCGCCGTAAGAGAAACCACCGCAAGCGACCATGCCCTTGAACTCGTTCAGGTCGACACGGCCGGCCAGAATGTCGCTCATGTGCACGTCGATCGCGTTGAAACCGGCGCGGTCGAATGCAGCCGCCATTTCCACCTGACCGTTGACGCCCTGCTCACGCAGTACGGCAACCTGTGGGCGAATGCCTTTCTTGATGTAAGGCGCGGCGATGTCCTGGTTGATGTCGTAGCTCAGCTTGACGCTCAGGCCAGGGTTGTCTTCTTCCAGCAGCACGTCGAACTCTTGCTCGGCGCAGTCGGCATTATCGCGCAGACGCTGGATCTGGTAGCTGGTCTCGGCCCACTGGCGTTGCAGCAGACGACGCTGGCCTTCGAACACGGTGTCACCGTTGAAGGTGATGCTGATCTCGCCATTGTTCATTGGCTGACCGATCACCGACACGCAATCGCCCAGGCCGGCGGCGCTGAACTGCGCGAGGATGTCCGGGGTAGCGTCCTGGCGAACCTGGATCACGGCGCCCAGTTCTTCGTTGAACAGGATGGCGGCGATGTCGTCGGAGGTTTCCGCCAGACCGTCGAGGTTCAGGCTCAGGCCACAGTGACCGGCGAACGCCATCTCGACAACGCTGGTCAGCAGACCACCGTCGGAACGGTCGTGGTAGGCCAGCAGGTGACCGTCGGCGTTGAGGCCCTGGATCACCGCGAAGAAAGCTTTCAGGTCTTCGGCGTCATCGACGTCCGGAGCCTGCTTGCCGAGCTTGCCGTGAACCTGTGCCAGGATCGAGGCGCCCATGCGGTTCTGGCCACGGCCCAGGTCGATCAGGATCAGGTCGGTGGTGCCCTTGTCCATGCGCAGTTGCGGGGTCAGGGTCTGACGGATGTCAGTCACTGGCGCGAAACCGGTCACGATCAGGGACATCGGCGACGTGACGGACTTGTCCACGCCTTCATCGTTCCAGCGGGTGGCCATGGACATCGAGTCCTTGCCCACAGGAATGGTGATACCCAGCTCAGGGCACAGCTCCATGCCGACCGCTTTCACGGTGTCGTACAGGCGTGCATCTTCACCCGGGTGACCGGCTGCGGACATCCAGTTCGCCGACAACTTGATGTCGGAGATCTTGCCGATGCGCGAAGCAGCGATGTTGGTCAGGGTTTCGCCGATGGCCATGCGGCCCGACGCCGGAGCGTCCAGCAGTGCCAGCGGAGTACGCTCGCCCATGGCCATGGCTTCACCGGTGTAGACGTCGAAGCTGGTGGCGGTGACGGCAACGTCGGCCACCGGAACCTGCCATGGGCCGACCATCTGGTCACGGGCCACGAGGCCGGTGATGGTGCGGTCGCCGATGGTGATCAGGAAGCTCTTGCTCGCCACGGCCGGGTGATGCAGGACGCGCTCGACGCAGTTGGCGATGTCGAGGGTCGACGGATCGAAATCGTCGCCCAGCTCGCTTTCACGAACCACCGAACGGTGCATGCGCGGAGCCTTGCCCAGCAACACTTCCAGTGGCATGTCCACCGGGCTGTTGCCGAAGTGGCTGTCGGTCACGGTCAGCTGCGGTTCGGCAGTGGCTTCGCCGACCACGGCAAACGGGCAACGCTCGCGTTCGCAGATGGCCTTGAAGCGCTCGAAGTCAGCCGGACCGACCGCCAGAACGTAGCGTTCCTGGGATTCGTTGGACCAGATTTCGTGCGGGGCCATGCCCGGCTCGTCGTTTGGAATGTTGCGCAGTTCGAAACGGCCACCACGGTCGCCGTCGTTGACCAGCTCCGGGAAGGCGTTGGACAGACCGCCCGCACCCACGTCGTGGATGAAGCTGATCGGGTTCTTGTCGCCCAGCTGCCAGCAACGGTCGATGACTTCCTGGCAGCGACGTTCCATTTCCGGGTTTTCGCGCTGTACCGAAGCGAAGTCCAGGTCTGCCGAGCTGGTACCGGTGGCCATGGAGGAAGCCGCGCCGCCGCCCAGGCCGATCAGCATCGCCGGGCCGCCGAGCACGATCAGCTTGGAGCCGACCAGGATCTCGCCTTTCTTGACGTGTTCTTCACGGATGTTGCCCATGCCGCCAGCCAGCATGATCGGCTTGTGGTAACCGCGAACTTCGTCACCGTGCGGGGTGGTGATCGATTGTTCGAAGGTACGGAAGTAGCCGGTCAGCGCCGGACGACCGAATTCGTTGTTGAACGCAGCGCCGCCCAGCGGGCCTTCGATCATGATGTCCAGCGCGGTAACGATGCGCTCAGGCTTGCCGTACGGCACTTCCCACGGCTGTTCGAAGCCCGGGATCTGCAGGTTCGACACGGTGAAACCGGTCAGGCCAGCCTTCGGCTTGGCGCCACGGCCGGTCGCGCCTTCGTCGCGGATTTCGCCACCGGAACCGGTGGATGCGCCCGGGAACGGAGCAATCGCGGTCGGGTGGTTGTGGGTTTCAACCTTCATCAGGATGTGCACCGGTTCCTGCACCGCGCCGTACTGGCGGGTCTCAGGGTCCGGGAAGAAACGACCGGCCACGGAGCCGACGATCACCGAAGCGTTGTCCTTATAAGCTGACAGAACGCCTTCGCTGTGCATCACGTAGGTGTTCTTGATCATGCCGAACAGGCTTTTTTCCTGGCTCTCGCCGTCGATATCCCAACTGGCGTTGAAGATCTTGTGGCGGCAGTGCTCGGAGTTCGCCTGGGCGAACATCATCAGTTCGATGTCGTGCGGGTTGCGCTTCAAGCCGACGAAGGCGTTGACCAGGTAGTCGATCTCGTCTTCGGCCAGGGCCAGGCCCAGCTCGGTGTTGGCTTTTTCCAGCGCGGCGCGGCCACCACCCAACACGTCGATCGCGGTCAGGGGTTTTGGCTCGGCGTGGCTGAACAGGCCGGCGGCCTGTTCGAGGTTGCCCAGGACGATCTGGGTCATGCGGTCGTGCAGACCGTCGGCGATCAGCTGGGCTTCAGCGTCGCTGAACTGGCCGGCCACGTAGAACGCGATACCGCGCTCCAGACGCTGGATTTTCGCCAGGCCACAGTTGCGAGCGATGTCGCTGGCCTTGCTCGACCACGGCGAGATGGTGCCGAAACGCGGCAGTACCAGAAACAGACGACCGGTCGGTTCCTGTACCGGAACGCTTGGACCGTACTTCAGAAGGCGCGCAAGCACCTGCTGTTCGTCGCCGGTCAGGACGCCGGTAACTTCGGCGAAGTGAGCGAATTCAGCATACAGGCCACTGACAGCCGGAACCTTCTGGCTCAGTTGCTCAAGGAGCTTGCTGTGGCGAAAGGCAGAAAGGGCAGGAGCGCCGCGCAGGATCAACATCTTCGGGACAGCCTCGGGAAGGGGTGTGCTTTGAGGCCGTGCATTCTAGCCTAAACAGCCCGCGACATCACCCGAAACGCTACGCACGGTTGCACTCGGGTGCCGATCTGTGTTTCTGCCTCGAAAGTCAGGTTAATTGGGCGTGTGACGACAGCTTATTTTTACTGTAACAAAATGCAGAAAAGGCCCATTCCTGCGGGGTTTCGGCCGGTTTTGTGATCTCTAGCAGACTAGCCCCTCACTGTCGAGATATGGCGCCCGTGGTCCTTTGCGTATACTGCGCAGATGTTTTTCCCAACGGCTTTGCGTCCGCGGTACGCCAAATGGCTGATCGCAACCGGACTCTTCCTGATGCTCGGTGGCTGTGTTGATAAACCCAACACGCTCGAGCGCGTAAAGGAGGATGGTGTGCTGCGGGTGGTTACCCGAAACAGCCCCGCCACCTACTTTCAGGATCGCAACGGTGAAACCGGCTTCGAATACGAGCTGGTGAAGCGCTTCGCCGACGATCTGGGGGTCGAGCTGAAGATCGAGACCGCCGACAACCTCGATGACCTGTTCAACCAGGTCGGCAAGCCCAACGGACCGGTGCTGGCGGCTGCCGGCCTGGTCAGCAGCGAAGAGCGCAAGAAGCAGGTGCGCTTCTCCCACTCCTATCTGGAAGTCACCCCGCAGATCATCTACCGCAACGGCCAGTCCCGGCCGACCGATGCGAAGGATCTGGTGGGCAAGAAGATCATGGTGCTCAAGGGCAGCACCCACGCCGAACAACTCGCGCAACTGAAGCAGAAATTTCCCGGCATTGAATACGAAGAGTCCGACGCGGTCGAGGTCGTCGATCTCCTGCGCATGGTCGACGAAGGCCAGATCGACCTGACACTGGTCGACTCCAACGAAGTGGCGATGAACCAGGTGTACTTCACCAACATCCGGGTCGCCTTCGACCTCGGTGACGCGAGCAACCAGAGCTGGGCCGTCGCCCCGGGCGAGGACAACAGCCTGCTCAACGAAATCAACGATTACCTCGACAAGGTCAAGAAGAACGGCACCCTGCAACGCCTCAAGGACCGCTACTACGGGCATGTCGATGTCCTCGGCTACATGGGCGCCACCACCTTTGCCCAACACTTGCAGCAACGCCTGCCCAAGTACGAACAGCACTTCAAGGCCTACGCCAAGAAGGAGAAAGTCGACTGGCGCCTGCTGGCTGCGATCGGCTATCAGGAGTCGTTGTGGCAACCGGCCGTCACGTCCAAGACTGGCGTGCGTGGCCTGATGATGCTGACCCAGAACACCGCGCAAGCCATGGGCGTGTCCAACCGCCTCGATCCGAAGCAGAGCATCATGGGTGGCGCCAAGTACCTGGCCTACATGAAGGACCAGTTGGACGACTCGATCCAGGAACCGGATCGCACCTGGTTCGCCCTGGCCGCCTACAACGTCGGCAGCGGTCACCTCGACGACGCCCGCAAACTGGCCGCCAAGGAAGGGTTGAACCCGGACAAATGGCTGGACGTGAAGAAGATCCTGCCACGCCTGTCGGAAAAGAAGTGGTACAGCAAAACCCGTTACGGCTACGCCCGTGGCGGCGAACCGGTGCATTTCGTGGCGAACATCCGTCGCTACTACGACATCCTGACCTGGGTCACGCAGCCGCAGCTTGAGGGCGATCAGGTCGCCGAGGGCAAGCTGCTTGTTCCGGGGATCGACAAGACCAAGCCAGCTCAAGAGCCCGCCCCGCTCTAAAAAGCAAAAGATCGCAGCCTGCGGCAGCTCCTACAGGGTTATGTGTTCACCTGTAGGAGCTGCCGCAGGCTGCGATCTTTTGCTCTTAACCCTTCAACGCCGCCGCCAGAATCAGCGCCTTCATCTCCGCAACAGCCGACTTGAAGCCAACGAACAGCGCATGGGCCACCAGCGCATGGCCGATGTTCAGCTCGTTGATGCCCTTGATCGCCGCCACGGCTTCAACGTTGTGATAGTGCAGGCCATGGCCGGCATTGACGATCAGCCCCTGGGCCAGGCCGAAAGCCACGCCATCGGCCACACGCTTGAGTTCTTCGGCGACTTCGGTCGGCGTCTCGGCATCGGCATAACGCCCGGTGTGCAGTTCGATGGCCGGCGCGCCGACTCGGCGGGAGGCTTCGATCTGGCGCTCATCGGCGTCAATGAACAGCGACACTTCAGAGCCGATCTTCGACAGGCGCTCGACCGCGGCCTTGATTCGCGCTTCCTGCCCCGCCACGTCCAGGCCACCTTCGGTGGTCAACTCTTGACGGGTTTCCGGCACCAGGCAGATGTGTGCCGGGCGGATGCGCTCGGCGAACAGCATCATTTCTTCGGTGACACCCATTTCGAAGTTCATGCGGGTTTGCAGCACGTCCTTGAGCAGCAGAACGTCGCGTTCCTGAATGTGCCGACGGTCTTCGCGCAGGTGCACGGTAATGCCGTCGGCGCCCGCCTCTTCCGCGTCCAGTGCAGCCTTGACCGGGTCCGGGTAACGGGTGCCCCGGGCCTGACGCAGGGTGGCAACGTGGTCGATGTTCACGCCAAGAAGAATGCGGGTGCTGGTGGTCACGGAAAGCGCTCCAGAAGAAGAGAAAGTTCGGTGCACAGCATACGGGGAGACTAGGGCTTGCGAAACAGCTCGCGACTGACAAGTGGACGGCCGCCCAAGTGAACGGCCAACGCCTGGCGCATCAAGCGCTTGGCGGCAGACAGGGCGCCAGGGGCGGACCAGTCGGCCTCAGCCATGGCCAGCAGTTCGACGCCGTTGAACAGGCCCGGTTGCAGCAGATAGACCCGCTCAAGCCCTGCATCCACTTGCAAACGGTAGAGGCCGTCCGGCGCGATGGGCTGATCATGAATATCAGTCGTCAGGGAAAACCCGTAGCCGAGGTCATCGAGCAAGCGCCATTCGAAGGAGCGCAGCAAGGGCTCCAGTGGTCGACCTTCGGCCAGGGCCAGCAAGGTGGCGGCGTAGTGATCGAACACCGAAGGGAGCGGATCTTCAGCGGGCAACAGGCGAATCAGCAGCTCATTGAGGTAAAGCCCACTGAACAGCGCCTCGCCATTGAGCCAGGTTGAAACCCCGGCACTTTCCATGCGCCCGACATTCTTCAGCTCGCCCTTGCCCCGGAACTCGACTTCCAGTGGCACGAATGGCCGCGCCAGCGTCCCGGCCTTGCCCCGCGCACTGCGCAACACCGCCCGCAACCGGCCTTGCGGCGTGAGGAAGTCCACCAGCGCGCTGTTTTCACGGTAGGCGCGGGAGTGCAGGACGTAGGCGGGCTGGGCGATGGGAGCGGTGGTCGACATGGTGATGGATTTACCTGTCAGGGATTGCAAAAAGATCGCAGCCTTCGGCAGCTCCTACAGGTACACACCATCTCATGTAGGAGCTGCCGAAGGCTGCGATCTTTTGATCTTTAAAGCCTGTTACAGGTCGCCGTAACCCAACGAACGCAACGCACGCTCGTCATCGGACCAGCCACCCTTAACCTTGACCCACAGGTTGAGCATGATCTTGGAGTCGAACAGCAGTTCCATGTCCTTGCGCGCTTCGGTGCCGATACGCTTGATGCGCTCGCCCTTGTCGCCAATGATGATTTTCTTCTGGCCATCGCGCTCGACGAGGATCAAGGCATGGATGTGCAGGGTCTTGCCCTGCTGCTTGAACTCTTCGATTTCGACGGTGATCTGGTACGGCAGCTCGGCGCCCATCTGGCGCATGATTTTCTCGCGCACAAGCTCGGCGGCGAGGAAACGACTGCTGCGGTCGGTGATCTGGTCTTCCGGGAAGAAGTGATCGTTTTCCGGCAGGTGCTCGGCGATCACGCGCTCCAGAGCATCGAGGTTATGCCCGTGCTGTGCGGAAATCGGGATGATCTGCGCATTCGGCAACTGCTCCTGCAACCAGCTCAGGTGCGGCATCAGCTCGGCCTTGTCTTCGATGCGGTCGGTCTTGTTCAACGCCACGATCAGCGGGCCGGTCACGTACTGGACGCGCTCGAGAACCATCTGGTCCTCTTCGGTCCACTTGGTGCGGTCGACCACGAAGATCACCACGTCGACGTCTTTCAACGCCGCCGAAGCGGTCTTGTTCATGTAGCGGTTCAGGGCCTTCTCGCCACCCTTGTGCATACCAGGGGTGTCGACGTAGATCGCCTGCACATCGCCCTCGGTCTTGATACCGAGCATGTTGTGACGGGTGGTTTGCGGTTTGCGCGAGGTGATTGCCAGCTTCTGACCCAGGATGTGGTTCAGCAGCGTGGACTTGCCCACGTTCGGACGGCCGACGATGGCAACATAGCCACAGCGAGTTGCGTTTGTATCAGTCATTGCCATTCTCCACACCCAGGGCAATCAGTGCTGCGGCGGCCGCTACCTGTTCGGCAATACGACGACTCACACCCTGACCTCGGCTTTTTTCATTCAGTAAGATGATTTCGCATTCGACGAAGAACGTCCGGCAATGCGGCTCACCCTGGATATCCACCACTTCGTAACGCGGCAGCTCACAACCACGGGACTGCAGGAACTCCTGCAGGCGGGTCTTTGGATCTTTATTGGTGTCGACCAGCGTCAGGCCTTCGAACTCGCCAGCAAGCCAGGCGAGCACACGCTCGCGGGCCATTTCCATGCCGGCATCGAGGTAGATCGCACCGATCAGCGCTTCGAGGGCATCGGCCAGGATCGACTCGCGACGGAAACCGCCGCTTTTCAGCTCGCCCGAGCCCAGGCGCAGGTATTCGCCCAGATCGAAACCACGGGCCAGTACGGCCAGGGTCTCGCCTTTGACCAGGCGCGCGCGCAAACGCGACAACTGGCCTTCGCGAGCCAGCGGAAAGCGCTCGAACAGCGCCTCGCCGGCGACGAAGTTGAGAATGGCGTCACCGAGGAATTCCAGGCGTTCGTTGTTACGCCCGGCAAAACTGCGGTGAGTCAGGGCCAGGACCATCAGTTCCTGATCCTTGAAGGTGTAGCCGAGCTGACGCTCTAGACGGCTTAAGGAGACGCTCACGGTTTACCCACGCTGAGTTCGTGGCTGGATTCCACCGCCATCGCCGTAAGGCGGCGCAGGCTTGGGACAATTAAAGCTGTGTTCAAAAATAACGTCCTGAATATCATTGTTTGCATGCCTCTGGCGCCCATTGTGCCGGTTCCAGAAATGCATTCGGCGCTGTGTTCACAGCGCCGTGTCTGATTACTTGATCAGGCCAACCCGCGAGAAATTCGGCAGGTGGCTGAGTTTGGGTTCCGGCCAGCTCATCCAGACTGCAAAGGCCTTGCCGACGATATTCTTGTCGGGAACCATGCCCAGCAGATCCTTGGGAATGTTCGGATCATCCCAGTAGCGACTGTCATTCGAGTTGTCGCGGTTGTCGCCCATCATGAAGTAGTGCCCGGCCGGCACGGTCCACGAACGGTCCGGCATGGCGCGGTAGCGGCTCATTTCCTTGCGGATCATGTGCTCGGCCGCACCGAGTTTTTCCTTGTAGAGCTCGGCGCTGCCCAACGTGCCCGGCTCGGAGCCGACCAGTTGCTCGGCGATCGATTGACCGTTGACGAACAGGCGCTTGTCGGCGGTGTAGCGAACCGTGTCGCCCGGCAAACCAACCACACGCTTGATGTAGTTGACGTTCGGATCGCTCGGGTAGCGGAACACCATGACATCACCGCGCTGCGGATCACCGACTTCGATGACTTTCTTGTCGATCACCGGCAAGCGGATCCCGTAGGAAAACTTGCTCACCAGGATGAAGTCGCCGACATCCAGGGTTGGCTTCATCGAACCGGAAGGAATCTGGAACGGTTCCACCAGGAACGAACGCAGCACCAGCACGATGAACAACACCGGGAAGAACGACTTGCCGTATTCAACCAGCAGCGGCTCTTTGTTCAGCTTCTCGACCACGACCATGTCAGGCTGGCTGACGCTGCCCTGATAGGAAGCGATGGCGGCACGCCGACGCGGGGCCAGGATCAACAGATCGAGCAACGCCAACAGGCCGCAGACGAACACGGCAATGACCAGCAACAGCGGGAAATTTAGCGACATAGGACCTAACTATCCAACCTGAGCACGGCAAGGAAGGCTTCCTGTGGAATTTCCACGTTGCCGACCTGCTTCATGCGTTTCTTACCGGCCTTTTGCTTCTCCAGCAGTTTCTTCTTACGGCTGACGTCACCACCGTAGCATTTGGCCAATACGTTCTTTCTGAGCGCCTTGACGGTTGTCCGCGCCACAATCTGCCCGCCAATGGCGGCCTGGATTGCTACGTCGAACATCTGCCGCGGAATCAGTTCTTTCATCTTCTCGGTCAGCTGGCGACCTTTGTAGTGCGAGTTGTCACGGTGCACGATCAGCGCCAGGGCATCGACCTTGTCACCGTTGATCAGCACGTCCAGTTTCACCAGGCTGGCCGATTGATAACGATCGAAATGGTAGTCCAGCGAAGCATAGCCGCGACTGGTGGACTTCAGACGGTCGAAGAAGTCCAGCACCACTTCGTTCATCGGCAGGTCGTAGGTCACTTGTACCTGGGAGCCGAGGAACAGCATGTCAACCTGCACACCACGTTTTTCGATGCACAGGGTAATGACGTTGCCCAGGTGCTCCTGCGGCACAAGAATATTGGCCCGCACGATCGGCTCACGCATGTCTTCGATCGAGGACAGGTCCGGGAGCTTCGACGGGTTATCGACGTAGATCGTCTCGCCGGTCTTGAGCAGCAGCTCGAAGATTACCGTCGGCGCCGTGGTGATCAGGTCCAGGTTGTACTCGCGCTCCAGGCGCTCCTGGATGATTTCCATGTGCAGCATGCCGAGGAACCCGCAACGGAAACCGAAGCCCAGGGCATCGGAACTTTCCGGGGTGTACTGCAGGGACGAGTCATTGAGCGTGAGCTTTTGCAGCGCCTCGCGGAAATCTTCGAAGTCGTCGGAGCTGACCGGGAACAGACCGGCGTAAACCTGCGGCTGAATACGTTTGAAGCCTGGCAGTACGTCAACGTCCGGCGTCGAGCTCAAGGTCAGGGTGTCGCCCACTGGCGCACCGTGAATGTCCTTGATGCTGGCGATGATGAAGCCCACTTCACCGGCCTTCAGGTCAGCGGTAGGGGTATGCTTCGGGTTGAATACACCGACGCTGTCCACCAGGTGGATCTTGCCGGTGGACTTGACCAGGATCTTGTCGCCCTTCTTCACACGACCGTGGCGCACGCGTACCAGGGAAACAACGCCCAGGTAGTTGTCGAACCAGGAGTCGATGATCAACGCTTGCAGCGGATCTTCGTAGTTGCCGGTCGGCGCTGGAATGGTGGCGACCAGGCGCTCGAGCACTTCGTCGACGCCCAGGCCGGTCTTGGCCGAGCACTCGACCGCATCGGTGGCATCGATGCCGATGATTTTTTCGATTTCTTCTTTGACACGGTCCGGATCGGCCTGTGGCAGGTCGATCTTGTTCAGCACCGGCATCACTTCCAGGCCCTGCTCGATCGCGGTGTAGCAGTTGGCAACCGACTGCGCTTCAACGCCTTGACCGGCATCGACCACCAGCAGCGCGCCTTCACAGGCGGCCAGCGAACGGCTCACCTCATAGGTGAAGTCAACGTGGCCGGGGGTATCAATGAAGTTCAACTGGTAGTTGATACCGTCGCGAGCCTTGTAATACAGGGTGACGCTGTGCGCCTTGATGGTGATCCCGCGTTCACGCTCAAGGTCCATGGAGTCCAGGACCTGGGCTTCCATTTCGCGCTCGGCGAGGCCGCCACACATCTGGATGAAGCGATCGGCCAGCGTCGACTTGCCATGGTCAATGTGGGCGATGATGGAGAAATTGCGGATATGACTCAAATCACTCACGGATCAACACTCAAAAAGGCTGCAGGCATAGCCCGCCGAAAAATAGCCGGGAATTGTACCTGATCCACGGCGCGAGCGTCACGTTCGCAGGTCAGACGGTGCCTACAAAAACGCCCCGGTCTTGCGACAAGGGCGTTTTTTAACGTCAAAGCGGTCGGAAAATGCCCGCCATCAGCCGGCTCGACGCAACAGCCAGAGCCCCGCAACGGCACAAATACCCGCCGGCACCAGCACCGAAAGCAACGGCGGGAAGCCGAATACCTGGCTCGAAGGCCCCAGCAGATCCTGAACGATGCGGAAGGTGAAACCCACCAGCACGCCGGTGAACACCCGTTGACCCAGGGTCACCGAACGCAGCGGACCAAAGATGAAGGAAATCGCCATCAACACCAGGGCGGCAGTCACCAGCGGCTGCAACACCTTGACCCAAAATGCCAGCCAGTAGCGGCCATTGTTCAGCCCCTGGTCCGCCAGATAGTGGATGTAACCCCACAGGCCGCTGATCGACAGCGACTCCGGCACCATGACTACGGTATTGAGCAACTGCGGGCTCAACGCAACTTCCCAGCGCTCTTGCGGGGTCGCAACCACTTCGGTGCTGCGCTCGTGGAACAGCGTGGTCGTGACATCCGTCAACTGCCAGTGATCGGTGTCGAACTCGGCACGCTTGGCGAAGCTCGCCGACAGCATGTGCCGCTCGTTGTCGAAACGATAGCGGGTCACGCCGTACAGGATGCCGTTGGGTTGCACCGAGTTGACGTGAATGAACTCATCGCCCTGGCGGTGCCACAAGCCGTGCTTGGCGCTTTGTGCATCACCGCTGCCCTGTGCCAGCGAGCGATTGGCCTGCGCCATGGTTTCGGCAGGCGGAGCGACGTACTCACCGACCAGCACACCGGCCAGCATCAATACCAGCATCGGCTTCATGACCGCCCAGACGATCCGGCCGATCGACACACCGGCGGCGCGCATGATGGTCAGCTCACTGTTGCTGGCCAGGCTGCCAAGACCGATCAGGCAGCCGATCAGCGCAGCCATCGGCAGCATTTCGTACATCCGGCGCGGAGCGGTCAACACCACATAACTCAGCACATCGACCAAGGTGTAGGTATCGCTGACTTCACCCATCTCGTCGATGAAGGCAAACAGTGTCGCCAGACCAAGAATGATCCCGAGCACCGCCAGGATCGCCATGAACACACTGCTACCAATGTAGCGATCCAGCTTAACCACGGGCCACCTCCAGCGCGCTGCGGCGACTCGCCCTCTTCAAGCGCAAGGGTTCCCAATAGAGCAAGCCCAGGCCGATGGACAGGAAAATCCCGTGCACCCACCACAAGCCAAACATCGCGGGGATCTTGCCCTTGTCGAGGGCACCGCGGGCGGCGATCAGAATGGTCAGGTAAGCCATATAGAGAAGAATCGCCGGCAATAATTTGAGGAATCGGCCCTGGCGCGGATTGACCCGCGACAGTGGCACCGCCATCAGGGTCACGATGAACACCAGCAACGGCAGAGACATACGCCATTGCAGTTCGGCGCGCATGCGAATGTCTTCACTGCCGATCAAGGTACGGGTCGGCATCGCGTCACGGTCGGTGACTTCGTCACTGACTTCCGGCTTTGGCAGCAACACACCGTACTCGTCGTACTTGATCGCCCGGTAGTCAGCCTGCCCCGGACTACCGTCATAGCGATAGCCGTTATCAAGGATCAGGTAGCGGTTGCCGTCCGGACGAATTTCCTGGCGACCCTTTTCCGCCACCAGCACAGAAATCCCGCGATCCTTGTTATTGGAACTGATGTTTTTTTGCGAGATGAACACACCCCCCAGATTGACGCGGTCATCGGACATGCTCTCGGTGTAGGTGACCCGGGTGCCGTCACGCAAAGCCTGGAAGCGCCCAGGCTCCAGGGTATCGAATTCAGTCAGGGCATCCTGCTTGTTCAGCAGCAACTGAAACTGATTGGCCCCCTGTGGCGCCAGGCTCAGGCTCAGCCACGCCACGAGGAGCGCAACCAGAGTGGCCGGGAACAGCGTCATGCAAAACAGCCGCTGCTGGCTCATGCCGGTGGCCGAGAGCACGGTCATTTCGCTTTCGAGGTACAGGCGCCCGTAGGACAGCAGGATCCCGAGAAACAGCCCAAGCGGCAGGATCAGCTGGAGGAACCCCGGCAGGCGATAGCCCATGATCAGGAACAACGAACCCGGATCCAGCAGGCCTGAAGCCGCCTGGGCGAGGTATTTGATGAAGCGACCGCTCATGATGATGACCAGCAGCACGGCACTGACGGCGCTCAAGGTCAACAGGACTTCGCGGGATAGATAACGGAAGACGATCAAACCAGACACTCCAGGGTTGTCAGGCTAAGGCGGCCAAACAAGCAAACGTATCGGCCGGCCCGCAAGGCAGAGCCGCCGAAAAAAGATGGCGCATTATCCTGTGATTGGGTGCGCCTGTCACTGCACAAGCTCAAGCAGCCTGTCAAAGCGTTGAAGATCGTACAACCGAGGGTTGTCAGCCGCCGGTAGCGAGGTTCAAACTGCGGCCTTTGTCGCCGGTCGATCCTGGCGCCTTTCTGTTTATAAGCAATCGACGCACATAAGGTGTCGGGCGCATGCGTGATAACCATCAATTCAGGGACCCGGACATGGAACTGGTTGTAAAAAGCGTCAACCCCGAAACGTTGAAGACCGCCACTCTCGTGGTCTCCGTTGGCGAAGGCCGCAAGCTCGGCGCTGTTGCCCGACAACTCGACGAACTGAGCGGCGGCGCGATCAGCGCTGTGCTCAAGCGCGGCGACCTGGCCGGCAAGGTTGGCCAGAGCCTGTTGCTGCACAGCCTGCCGAACCTCAAGGCCGAGCGCGTACTGCTGGTGGGTGTGGGCAAGGACGACGAGCTGGGTGACCGCCCGTTCCGCAAGATCATCGCCGGCATCCTCAACACCCTCAAAGGCCTGGGCGGCAGCGACGCGGTGCTGGCCCTCGACGAAGTCGTGGTCAAAGGCCGCGACAGCTATGGCAAGACCCGCCTGCTGGCCGAAACCCTGGTGGACGGCGAGTACAGCTTCGACCAGTTCAAGAGCCAGAAAGCCGAAGCCCGCGCCCTGAAGAAAATCACCCTGCTGACCATCAAGGCTGCCCAGGCCGAAGTGCAACGCGCCGTGGCCCACGCCACCGCCATCGCCAACGGCATGGCCTTCACCCGCAACCTGGGCAACCTGCCGCCGAACATCTGCCACCCGACCTTCCTCGGCGAGCAGGCCAAAGACCTGGGCAAGGAATTCAAGGACCTGAAAGTCGAAGTCCTCGACGAGAAGAAGATCAAGGCCCTGGGCATGGGCTCGTTCTACGCCGTCGGCCAGGGCAGCGCCCAGCCTCCGCGCCTGATCGTCATGCAGTACAACGGCGGCAAGAAATCCGAGAAGCCGTACGCGCTGGTCGGCAAGGGCATCACCTTCGACACCGGCGGCATCAGCCTCAAGCCAGGTGCCGGCATGGATGAAATGAAGTACGACATGGGCGGCGCCGCCAGCGTGTTCGGTACCCTGCGTGCCGTGCTCGAACTGAAGCTGCCGATCAACCTGGTGTGCATCCTGGCCTGCGCCGAGAACATGCCGAGCGGCAACGCTTCGCGCCCGGGCGACATCGTCACCACCATGAGCGGCCAGACCGTGGAAATCCTCAACACCGACGCCGAAGGCCGCCTGGTGCTGTGCGACGCCCTGACCTACTCGGAGCGCTTCAAGCCGCAAGCGGTCATCGACATCGCGACCCTGACCGGCGCCTGCGTGGTTGCCCTGGGTTCCCACACCTCGGGCCTGCTGGGCAACAATGACGAACTGATCGGCCAACTGCTGAGCGCCGGCAAAGCTGCCGACGACCGCGCCTGGCAACTGCCGCTGTTCGATGAGTACCAGGAACAGCTTGACAGCCCGTTCGCCGACATCGCCAACATTGGCGGCCCGAAAGCCGGCACCATCACCGCGGCCTGCTTCCTGTCGCGCTTCACCAAGAACCTGAACTGGGCGCACCTGGACATCGCCGGCACGGCCTGGACCAGCGGCGGCAAGGATAAGGGCGCCACTGGCCGTCCGGTTCCCCTGCTGACCCAATACCTGCTGGACCGCGCCAAAGCCTGAAACCGTTGATGGGCGGCGGCGTCACTCTGCGGTGACGCCGCTTGCCGCTCTGGAACCGCAATGACCAAAGTCGACTTCTATATCCTGCCCAGCGCCGATCCTTCGGCACGCCTGGACTTTGCCTGCAAGCTCACCGAGAAAGCCTGGCGCATGGGCCACCGCATCTACCTGCATTGCAGCGACGCGGCCCAGCGTGACGATCTCGATGCGCGGCTGTGGGCGTTCAAGGGTGAAAGCTTCGTGCCCCACGGCCCTGCCGACAGCGAACCTGAAGGTTTTATTGTCCTGGGGTTGGGCGATGACTGTGGTCAGCATCAGGATTTGCTGGTCAATCTCGACCTGAAGGTCCCGGCCTTCGCCAACAAGTTCGCCCGGGTGGCGGAAGTGGTGGTGGAGGATCCGACGATCAGAGCGGCCGCGCGGGAGAGTTTCCGTTTCTACCGCGAACAGGGCTATCCTCTGCAAGATCACCGTTTACAGCGACTCTGAGCCTTCCAATGGACACTCCAAAACCGCTGCAACAGTCCGCGCACCTGCTGGACGACCTTGAGTCGATCCGCCAATTGCTCGGCGATGACAACCTGCAACCGCCCCTGCTGACCGACACGGTCGAGGAAGGTGACCAGGAACAGATTCCCATGTTGTTCGACGCCGTGAGCGAGCCTTCGCCCCCTGTCGTACCGACAACCCCTGCCCCCATCGTTGAACCCGTCACCATGGCAACGCCGGCGCCTGCCGCCAGCAAGAACCCGGATGACCTGCTGCACCTGGACAGCGAATTGCGCGCCGCCGCGCAGTTGATCATGCAAGACGTGATCGACGACTTCGCCCCGCACATCGAGACCGAAATCAAACGTCGCCTCAGTGCACGACTGGAGCGGTTGTTGAGCCAGTACAACGACTGAATAGTAGAGAGGGAGCTTGCTCCCTCTCCACAGGTTGAATCTTCAGGTGCTCAAGTAACGCCCGATCAACGCAATTCCGCTGGCCAGCACCAGCCACGTCACCAGCCGCACGAACGCCTCGCGGGACAGGCGCATGGTCAACTTCCGGCCAACCCAAAGCCCCAGCACCATCGCCGGCAACAGACAAACCGCAAGCACCAGCAACGGCAAATCGGCATACACACCGGCGATGGCAAACAGGCTCAGACGCACCACCGTACTGCAACTGATCAGCGCACTCTGGGTCGCCCGCGCCGCCTCCTTGGGCAATCGGCTGTTCAAATAGATCGCATAGAGAAAGCCGCCGCTGCCAAACAACGCGCCAAACATCCCGCCCACCGTCCCCATCGGCAGCGCCCACGCGGCGGACAACTGCGCCGGACGGACCTTTATCCACAGGCTGTAAATCGCATAGGCACTGATAAACAGCCCCATCAATAGCAGCAACAGGTCGGACTTAAGGTTCAGCAGGAATATCACGCCGAGGGTGCACCCCACCGCCATGCACGGCAGCAACCGCAGAAGTTCCGGTTTCGCCACATCACGCCGCGAAGGCAACAGATTGCCGAATGCCGCGACAAAGTCGAGCAACACCAGCAAGGGCACGATCTTGGACAGCGGCATGAACAGAATCAGAATCGGCCCCGCCACCAGTGCGGTGCCAAAACCGGCGATGCCGAACACGATGTAGGCCAGGGCGACGCCTGCACCGATCACCAGCCAGTCCAGCGGGCCGAAGGGCCATTGATTCAACAACTCGAGCACGTACACCTTCCTTGAATATCCGTTATCTCCGTAGGAGCTGCCGAAGGCTGCGATCTTTTGCTTTTGAAAGCAAATTCAAAAGATCGCAGCCTTCGGCAGCTCCTACAAGGGATCGTGCATTCAGTTGGAAAATGCCTTTAAACTGCGCCCCATGATTAAAGATCCCTTTGCAAGACTCGGCCTGGACCGCGAAGTCCTGACCGTCAGCCAGCTCAACGGCCGCGCCCGGGTGTTGCTCGAAGACGTGTTCAGCAACATCTGGGTCGAAGGCGAAATCTCCAACCTCGCCCGCCCGGCGTCCGGCCACGTGTATTTCACCCTCAAGGACAGCGGCGCCCAGGTGCGTTGCGCGCTGTTCCGGCAGAACGCGGCACGGGTTCGCCAGGCCTTGAAGGACGGTCTGGCGGTCAAGGTGCGCGGCAAGGTCTCTCTGTTCGAGGGGCGCGGTGATTATCAGCTGATCCTCGACACCGTGGAGCCGGCCGGCGACGGCGCCTTGCGCCTGGCCTTCGATGCACTCAAGGAAAAGCTCAGCGCCGAAGGCCTGTTCAGTGCCGAACGCAAGGTGCCGTTGCCGGCGCATCCGCAACGCATCGGCATCATCAGTTCGCCCACCGGGGCGGTGATCCGCGATATCATCAGCGTGTTCCGCCGCCGTGCACCGCAAATACAACTGACGCTGATCCCTACCGCCGTGCAGGGCCGCGAAGCCACCGCGCAGATTGTCCGCGCCCTGAAACTGGCGGATGCCCGCGGTTTCGACGCACTGATCCTGGCCCGGGGTGGCGGTTCCCTGGAAGACCTCTGGTGCTTCAACGAAGAAGCCGTGGCCCGCGCCGTGGATGCTTGCGTGACACCGATTGTCAGCGCGGTCGGCCACGAAACCGACGTGTCGATCAGTGACTTCGTGGCTGACGTACGCGCGCCCACCCCTTCCGCTGCCGCCGAATTGCTGGCACCGGACTCCAGCGATCTGGTGCGTCGGGTCGAAAGCCTGCACCGACGGCTGGTGATGCGCATGCGTGACCGTTTGATGCGCGATCGCTTGCGCCTGGAAGGCATTTCCCGACGCCTGCGCCATCCCGGCGAGCGCCTGCGCCAACAAGCGCAACGCCTGGATGACCTGGACATGCGCATGCGCCGCGCGTTCGAGCGCAGCCTCAACACCCGTCGCGAACGCTTGATCCGCCTGGAAACCCGTCTGGCCGCACAACATCCGGGCCGGCAACTGGCAATGCTGCGCCAGCGCCTCGACAGCCTGGCCGAACGCCTGCCGCGCGCTATCCGCGAAGGGCTGAAGAACCGTCGCCTGCAACTGCACAGCCAGATGCAGACACTGCATGTGGTCAGCCCGTTGGCGACCCTTGGCCGTGGCTACAGCATCTTGCTGGACGAGCGCGGCAACGCGATCCGCAACGCCGCGCAAACCCATACCGGCCAGCGCCTGAAGGCCAAACTGGGCGAAGGCGAACTGCAAGTGCGGGTCGAAGACAATCACCTGACGCCCGTCACCCTTTCTTTACTGGATTGATCCATGCCGCGCTTCTTTGCTCCATTGTTGTTACTGCTCCTGACCTTCAACGCCCACGCCGACAGCTACATCACCCGCCAGTTGAACAAACCGGTGCCGGGCGGCGTGGCGGTGGTGGACCTGGGCACGTCCGCCCAGGCGCCAAAAGCCACCTATCAAGGCAAACCGGTGTTGGTAGTCAAGGAACAGAACAACTGGCTGGCCATTGTCGGCGTGCCACTGACGGTCAAGCCGGGGGCTCAATCGGTCAGCAGCGGCGGTCGTAACCTGAATTTTACGGTTGGCAACAAAAAATACCCGGAACAGCGCATCACCCTGAAGAACACCCAGCAGGTCAATCCGGACCCGGAGAACCTCAAGCGCATCGAGCGTGAACTGGCCGAACAGATTGCCGCTTACCGCACGTTCAGCCCCAACACCCCGAGCAACCTGCTGCTGGACAAACCGGTGAACGGGCCGCTGTCGAGCAAGTTCGGCGTGCGCCGTTTTTTCAACGGTGAAGAGCGCAACCCCCACTCTGGCCTGGACTTCGCCGTGGGCGCCGGCACACCGATCAAAACCCCGGCTGCCGGCAAGGTGATCCTGATCGGCAACTACTTCTTCAATGGCAACACGGTGTTCGTCGACCATGGCCAGGGCTTCATCAGCATGTTCTGCCACATGTCGAAAATCGACGTGAAGGTGGGACAGCCACTGGCCCGTGGTGACGTGGTCGGCAAAGTCGGTGCGACCGGCCGCGCGACCGGACCGCACATGCACTGGAACATCAGCCTGAACGATGCGCGGGTCGATCCGGCAATCTTCATTGGTGCGTTTCAGCCCTGATTCCAAAATAAGGCCTCTGGCCTCATCGCGAGCAAGCTCGCTCCCACAGGGATTGCGCTGTACCTGTGGGAGCGAGCTTGCTCGCGATGGCAATATCACAGACACCGAAAGCAGTCCGGCAGTGTCACCTCATCAATTGCGCACCACTCAAACCTCGCGCAAACAACAAAACAATCACCGCCAATCACAGCAATAAAATCTCGATAAATACCCGTTCACGAGTATTCCTCTCAATTTTTTTCGACTGCTTGCCAACCTTCCCCCCCAAGGTTAGGGTTGAAGGCATGAAAACCTCTCACACCCTCATTCAGCTCCGCCAGCACCGCAGCCTGTGCCTCGTCAGTGCACGACTGCCGGGCTGAATCGTGGTGTCTCGTCCCAGGCTGTACTCCAAGAACTTTTGATCCACCGGCAGGCCGCCTTTTTTCGGCCAACACAATAAGGATTTCCCGATGAGCATGCTCAAAGACCCGTCTTCGAAATACCGCGCGTTCCCGACCATCGACATTCCGGACCGCACCTGGCCGTCGAAAACCATCACCGCCGCGCCGATCTGGTGCAGTTCCGACCTGCGTGACGGCAACCAGTCGCTGATCGAGCCGATGGACGCCGTCAAGAAGCTGCGCTTCTGGAAAACCCTGGTGCAGGTCGGCGTAAAGGAAATCGAAGCGTCGTTCCCGGCCGCCTCGCAAACCGACTTCGACTTCGTCCGCACCCTGATCGAAGGCAACCACATCCCGGACGACACCACCATCCAGGTGCTGACCCAGGGCCGTGAAGACCTGATCGAGCGCACCTTCGAATCCCTGCGCGGCGCGAAGAAAGCCATCGTTCACCTGTACAACGCGACCTCCCCTTCCTTCCGCCGCATTGTCTTCAACCAGGACAAGGACGGGGTCAAGGCCATCGCCGTGAACGCCGCCAAGCTGTTCGTCAAATACGCGGCCATGCAGCCGGACACCGAGTGGACCTTCGAATACTCGCCAGAAACCTTCAGTGCCACCGAAATGGAGTTCGCCAAGGAAGTCTGCGACGCGGTGATCGAGGTCTGGAACCCGACGCCCGAGCACAAGATGATCCTCAACCTGCCGGCCACGGTGGAATGCGCGACCCCGAACATCTATGCCGACCAGATCGAATGGTTCGGCCGCCACATCAACCGTCGTGACAGCGTGATCATCAGCCTGCACACCCACAACGACCGTGGCACTGGCGTTGCCGCCACCGAACTGGGCCTGATGGCTGGTGCCGACCGTGTCGAAGGCTGCCTGTTCGGCAACGGCGAGCGTACCGGTAACGTCGACCTCGTGACCGTGGCCCTGAACCTCTACACCCAGGGCGTGAACCCTGAGCTGGACTTCTCCGACATCGACGGCGTGCGCAAAGTCGTCGAAGAGTGCAACCAGATCCAGGTGCACCCGCGTCACCCGTACGTCGGCGACCTGGTGCATACCGCATTCTCCGGCTCGCACCAGGATGCGATCCGCAAGGGCTTCGCCCAGCAGAAATCCGATGCACTGTGGGAAGTACCGTACCTGCCGATCGACCCGGCCGACATCGGCCGCAGCTACGAGGCGGTCATCCGCGTCAACAGCCAGTCGGGCAAGGGCGGCATCGCCTACCTCCTGGAGCAGGAGTACGGCATCAGCCTGCCGCGTCGCATGCAGATCGAGTTCAGCCAGGTCGTGCAGCGTGAAACCGACCGCCTCGGCCTGGAAATGACCGCCCAGCAGATCCACGCACTGCTGCACAGCGAGTACTTGCAGGCCAACACCCCGTACGCGCTGGTCAGCCATCGCCTGCAGGAAGAAAACGGTCACAGCGCCGTTGAAGTGGAAGTGGCCAGCCAAGGCCAGGGCGAGACCAACCTGCACTGGCGCGGCAAGGGCAACGGTGCCCTGGAAGCGCTGGTGGCCGGCCTGCCGGTACCAGTGGAAATCATGGACTACAACGAGCACGCCATCGGCGCGGGCACCAATGCCAAGGCCGCGGCCTACATTGAACTGCGAGTGAATGGCGAACGTGCGGTGCATGGCGTCGGCATCGACGAAAACATCACCACCGCCAGCTTCAAGGCCCTGTTCAGTGCGCTGAACCGCTCGCTGAGCCAGCCGGAAGCGAAAGCGGCGTAAGCCATCGCTGAAATGCAAAAGGCCCCGGGGGTGTGAACCTCGGGGCCTTTTCGTTTGTGCGGCTTTAAGATCAAAAGATCGTCCGAACGCGGCCCGAGCCTTCGGCAGCTCCTACGTTGGAACGCGACCCCCTGTAGGAGCTGCCGAAGGCTGCGATCTTTTGGAGTACACCGGAATATCAGATGAACTCAAAGGTATCGGCATCCAGATTCGCCGGAAACCGCGTGCGATACGCCGCCAGCTCAGCCGCATCCAGCACCACCGTGAACACCCCGTCTGCCTCTCCGGCACTGAGCAGCGTCTCGCCCTGAAAATCCAGCACCTGACTGTCACCCGTATAGGCAAAGCCCTTGCCATCAGTCCCGATGCGATTGACCGCCGCGACATAGCACAGGTTCTCGATCGCCCGCGCCGGCAGCAAGCGGTTCCAGTGCTGGCGCCGCGCACCTGGCCAGTTGGCGGTGTACAGCAGCAGGTCGGTGTCCTGGGCGTCACGGCTCCACACCGGGAAGCGCAGGTCGTAGCAGATCAACGGCCGCACTCGCCAGCCCTTGAGCTCGAACTGCACCTGGCGTTCGCCGGGGGTGTAGTGGTTATGCTCACCGGCCATGCGGAACAGGTGACGCTTGTCGTAGTGCAACACCTCGCCATCCGGGCGCGCCCACAGCAGGCGATTGCGATGGCTGCCGTCGACGGCCTGGACGATGACGCTGCCGGTGATCACCGCATCAAGCTTTGCCGCCTGGACCCGCAGCCATTTGCTGGTGGGGCCGTTTTCCGCTTCGGCGAGGGCCTCGGATTCCATGGAGAACCCGGTGGTGAACATCTCCGGCAGAATGATCAGGTCGGCGCCGCGAGCCTGCTCCAGCAGTGGCTCGAAATGCTCGAGGTTGGCCTGGCGGTCGTGCCAGGCCAGGGACGTCTGAATCAGCGCAACGGTCAGCTTGGGCAATGCACTCAGATCACGCATAGTTTTTCCGCTGCTTCACGCAGGGTCTCCTCACGCTTGGCAAAGCACAGCCGCACCAGGCGCTGGCCGACCGGTGGCGTCTGGTAGAACACCGAGATCGGGATACTGGCCACGCCGTGCTCGCGGGTCATCCACAGGGCCATCTCGACATCATTGAGATCCGGGCGGATCTGCGAGTAATCGACCAACTGGAAATAGGTGCCGGTCACCCGGGTGAAGCTGAAACGCGACGGTAGCAGCAGATCGCAGAACAAATCACGCTTGGCCTGATAGAAACCCGGCAACTCCTCGACGTGTTCGGGATGTTCGGCCATGTAATCGGCCAATGCATATTGCAGCGGCGTCACCCCACAAAAATTCACGTACTGGTGCACCTTGCGCAATTCCGCCGTCAGGGCCGGTGGTGCAACCACATAGCCGGTTTTCCAGCCTGTGACGTGGTAGGTCTTGCCGAACGAGCTGACCACGAAGGCACGCTGATACAGCTCTTCATGATTCAGCACGCTGACGTGGGGCACACCGTCATACACCAGGTGTTCATAGACTTCGTCGCTGATCACGTAGATGTCGCGATCGCGGATCAAGTCTGCCAACTGGTCGAGTTCGGCACGGCTGATCAATGCGCCACTGGGGTTGTGCGGGGTGTTGAGGATGATCATTCGCGTACGCGGGCTGAGTGCCAGGGCAAGCGTCTCGAAGTCGATACTGAAGTCGTTCAGGCCCAGTTGCACATGCACGCAACGACCGCCGGCCAACTCCACCGAAGGCTCGTAGCTGTCGTATGCCGGATCAAACACGATGACTTCGTCACCGCTGTGGATAACCGCCTGAATGGCACAGAAAATCGCCTCGGTCGCACCGGGGGTAACCGTCACTTCAGTATCTACATCCACCTGTGCGCCATAACTGCGGGCGATCTTCGCCGCGATCTGCTGACGCAACACCGGCAGCCCGGTCATTGGCGAATATTGATTATGGCCGCTGGCGATATGCCGGCCGACCGCATCGCACAGGGCCTGCGGGGCCGCGAAATCGGGAAAGCCCTGGGACAGATTGAGCGCGCCGGTCTGTGCCGCGAGCTGAGACATCTGAGTGAAGATAGTGATGCCGACATTCGGCAGCTTGCTGGTGATCATCGGTGGTTCCCTGCTCTACACCCGGCTCTACGGCGGCGCGGGGGAGTCCGAGGATAGCCCAAACGGCAGGCATGAAAAAGGGCGCCATTGGCGCCCTTTCCATCCCACGGGAAAAACCTCGATCAGCGCTTGTCGCGACGCTTCTTGTCGGCCTTCTTGTGGTGCGACATCAAGCGACGCTTCTTGTTGACCTGACGGTCGGTGAGCGTGTTCTTGTTGCCTTCGTACGGGTTCTCGCCACCCTTGAACTCGATGCGGATCGGCGTACCGACCAGCTTCAGCACACGGCGATACGTGTTTTCCAGGTAACGCACGTAGGACTTCGGCACCTTCTCGATCTGGTTACCGTGAATCACGATGATCGGCGGGTTCGCGCCACCCAGGTGGGCATAACGCAGCTTGATCCGGCGGCTGTTGACCATCGGCGGCTGGTGCTCGCTGACCGCGTCTTCCAGAATCTGGGTCAGGCGGCTGGTCGGCCAGCGGGTAACCGCGGACTTGAACGAGTTCTGTACCGAGGCGTAGAGGTTGCCCACGCCGGTGCCGTGCAGTGCCGAGATAAAGTGAATATCGGCAAACTCGACGAAGAACAGGCGACGCTGCAACTCGATCTTGACGAAGTCGCGCTCGCTCGGCGTCATGCCGTCCCACTTGTTGATCGCGATGACCAACGCACGACCGGCCTCGAGGGCAAAGCCCAGCAGGTTGAGGTCGTGGTCCACCACGCCTTCGCGGGCGTCCATCACGAAGATCACCACGTTGGCGTCTTTGATCGCTTGCAGGGTTTTGACCACGGAGAACTTTTCGACTTCTTCGTGGATCTTGCCGCGCTTGCGCACACCGGCGGTGTCGATCAGCGTGTACTTCTCGTCGTTACGCTCGAACGGGATGTAGATACTGTCGCGGGTGGTGCCGGGTTGGTCGTAGACGATTACCCGGTCTTCGCCGAGCATGCGGTTGACCAGGGTCGACTTGCCGACGTTCGGACGGCCGATGATGGCGATCTTGATCCCGTCTTTTTCGCTCGGGCCAGGAATGCGCTTGGCTTCCTCGCCTTCGGCGACGTCTTCTTCCTCGCCTTCTTCCAGCTCGTCATCGTCTTTCGGGAAGTCACTCAAGGCGATTTCCAGCATCTGGGTGATGCCACGACCGTGAGCACCAGCGATTGGAATCGCGTGGCCCATGCCCAATGGAGCGAATTCGGCGCGGGCCATTTCCGGGTCGATGTTGTCGACCTTGTTGGCAACCACGTAGGAACGCTTGTTACGTTTGCGCAAATGCTCGGCGATCATCTGGTCGGCGGCGGTGAAACCGGCCTTGGCATCTACCAGGAACAGAACGACATCCGCTTCTTCGATGGCCAGCAGCGACTGCTCGGCCATCTTTTCGTCCATACCGTGTTCGTCACCGGAGATACCGCCGGTGTCGATCAGAATGTAGGAACGCCCTTGCCACTTGGCCTCACCGTACTGGCGATCACGGGTCAGACCGGACAAGTCGCCGACGATGGCGTCACGAGTCCTGGTCAGGCGGTTGAACAAGGTGGACTTGCCGACGTTCGGTCGGCCCACCAGGGCGATTACGGGAACCATGCGGCTCTCCACTTCGTTATTTCAGAAAATACAAAAGCCGCTGCGAGGCAGCGGCTGGTGCTCGGGGCAACGCTTGAAAGCGCTGCAAACCCCGGTAAACCGGGGCCGCTTGGGGGTTAAACCCCAAGCATAGTCGTTACTTGATGGTCAGGGCTTCCAGTTTGCCGCTGTTGCCATACACATAAATCGTGTCACCCACCACCAGCGGACGGGCACGCAGGCCGTCGCTGTCGATGCGCTCGCGGCCGACGAAACGACCGTCCACCTGACTCAGCAGGTGCAGGTAACCTTCCAGGTCACCGACTGCAACGTAGCTGGAGAACACTTCCGGAGCCGACAGTTGACGGCGGGCCAGCGAGTCGTTGCTCCACAAGGCTGTGGTGGAACGCTCATCGACGCCTTCAACGGTGCCCGAAGACAGGCTCACATAAACGGTACCGAAACCCTGGGCGACACCGGCATAGCTGGAAGCATCACGCTGCCAGAGCTGACGGCCGCTTTGCAGGTCCAGAGCGGCAACGCGCCCCTGATAGCTGGCGACATACAGCGTCTCGCCCGACAGCAGCAAGCCACCGTCGATGTCGACCACGCGCTCCAGTTCCGAACGGCCTTGCGGGATCGCTACGCGCTGTTCCCACACTGGTACGCCGTTGGTGATGTCCACGGCAACCACTTTACCGGTCGACAGGCCAGCCACCGCGAGGCGGTTGGTCACGATCGGCGCACTGGTACCGCGCAGGGTCAGTACCGCAGGCGTACTGTCATAGATCCAGCGACGGTCACCGGTGGAGGCGTCCAGACCGATCAGACGATCGTCCTGGGTCTGAACCACCACGACGTCGCCGTTGTTGGCTGGCGGCGCCAGTACTTCGCTGGACACGCGAGCGCGCCACTTTTCTTCACCGTTGATCGCGTCCAGGGCAACGATTTCACCCTTGATCGTACCAATGGTGACCAGTCCGTAACCAACACCAACGGCGCCGGAGACAGGCAGTTCGAGGTCTTTCTTCCATTTGACGTCGCCGGTGTTGCGGTCCATTGCCATCAACACGCCAGTGACGTCGGCGGCATAGATGGTATCGCCATCGATGGCCGGAACCAGCATGTTGTAGGTTTCGCCCTGACCGTCACCGATCGAACGACTCCACTGCTTGTGCAGAACCACTTCTTCCTTGAAGTCGACCAGCTCGGCCGGAGGCAGTTCTTTTTTGCTGTTGCTGCTGCAACCCGCGGCCAAAATGGCCAGGGCCAGCAATGCTGCATGTTTCCAACGAATCACGTCACGCATCCCCTTTGGCCAGGTCGTCCAGCTTGATTTGCAGGCCACCGACCGCCGCTTCATCCGACAGTGCCGCCTTGGCTTTTTGATACGCCGCGCTAGCCTCGTCGGTACGACCCAGCTGCACCAGCAGGTCACCCTTGAGTTCTTCGCGAGTGGCCAGGAATGCCTTGTCGGCATCGCCTTCGAGCAGCTTCAGTGCTTCGTCGGCCTTGTTCTGCGCGCCGAGTACCTGGGCCAGACGCTGACGGGCGATTTCGCCCAGCGCCGGGTTGGCCGGCTTGGCGACAATGGCTTTGAGCTCGCTGGCCGCGTCGTCCAGCTTGCCGCTGTCGACCGCTACCTTGGCAACGAACAGGCTGCCGTACTGCGCGTAGGCGCTGCCGCCAAACTCGCTGTTGAGCTTGCCGGCCAGGTCCGAAACACGGGCCGCGTCAGGCTTGCCGTCAGGCGTCAGCGTGGTTTCGAGCAATTGCTGATAGAGAATCGAGGCGCCTTGCGACTGATTGCTCTGATACTTGTGGAACGCCTGCCAGCCGAACACGATGACCAGCGCCAACAGGCCACCAGTGACCAGGGGCTTACCGTTGCGTGACCACCATTCCTTCAATTCCATCAAATGTTCGTCTTCGGTACTCGACACCCCAATACTCCTTAATCGCTAATTCGGCTGTTTAGACAGCTTCAACCCTGCACGACGCAGGTGGCCAGGTGCGCTGCAAGCGCATCCCAGGCAATGCTTTGTTGTTCGCCCTGGCCACGCAGGGGTTTGAAACCTACCACTTGCTGGGCCATTTCGTCGTCACCGAGGATCAGCGCGTACAGCGCACCGCTCTTGTCGGCCTTCTTGAACTGGCTTTTGAAACTGCCGGCGCCGGCATTCACTTGCAGGCGCAGGTTGGGCAACTGGTCACGAACCCGCTCCGCCAGGGTCAGGCCAGCCAGTTCGGCGGCTTCACCGAAAGCGCAGAGGTAGACGTCGACCTGACGGGAGATCTCTTGCGGGATCTGCTCCAGGGTTTCGAGCAACAGCACCAGGCGTTCGATGCCCATCGCAAAGCCAACGCCGGCGGTCGGCTTGCCGCCCATCTGCTCGACCAGGCCGTCGTAACGACCACCAGCACACACGGTGCCCTGGGCGCCGAGTTTGTCGGTGACCCATTCGAAAACGGTCTTGCTGTAGTAATCCAGCCCGCGAACCAGCTTCGGGTTGATCACGTAAGGAATGCCGGCGGCGTCCAGGCGAGCCTTGAGGCCCTCGAAGTGCACGCGGGATTCTTCGTCGAGGTAGTCGGCCATTTTCGGCGCATCGACCAGAATCGCCTGTGTCTCCGCGTTCTTGGTGTCCAGGACGCGCAACGGGTTGGTCTTCAGGCGGCGCTGGCTGTCTTCGTCCAGCTTGTCCAGATGCCGGGACAGGAACTCCACCAGTGCCTCGCGATAACGACCACGGGATTCGCTGGTGCCCAGGCTGTTGAGCTCGAGCTTGACCGCATCGCGGATGCCCAGTTCGCCCCACAGGCGCCACGTCAGCACGATCAGCTCGGCGTCGATGTCCGGACCGTCGAGGTTGAACACCTCCACACCGATCTGGTGGAACTGGCGATAACGGCCTTTCTGTGGACGCTCGTGGCGGAACATCGGGCCGATGTACCAGAGTTTCTGAACCTGGCCGCCGCCGGTGATGCCGTGTTCCAGCACCGCGCGCACACAGGCCGCCGTGCCTTCAGGGCGCAGGGTCAGGGAGTCGCCGTTGCGGTCGTCGAAGGTGTACATCTCTTTTTCGACGATGTCGGTCACTTCACCGATGGAACGCTTGAACAGCTCGGTGAACTCGACGATCGGCATGCGGATCTGCTTGTAACCGTAGTTATCCAGCAGGCGCGAAACGGTGCCTTCGAAATGACGCCACAGGGGGGTCTGTTCGGGCAGGATGTCGTTCATGCCACGAATGGCTTGCAATGACTTGCTCACTTTAAATCCTTAAATTCGTTCGGCTCTTCAGTCAGGTTCAGCCGCGCGCAATAACGGCAGCGTCAGCTTCGACCTTTTCGGCCGCTTTCTGGCGGATCAAGCGTTCAAGCTCATCCACCAGATTGTCATTCGTCAGTTTCTGCGACGGCTTGCCGTCGATGTAAATCAGGTTCGGCGTGCCGCCGGTCAAGCCGATATGGGCTTCCTTGGCTTCGCCAGGGCCGTTGACCACGCAACCGATCACCGCGACATCCAGCGGCACCAGCAAATCTTCGAGACGCCCTTCCAGCTCGTTCATGGTCTTGACCACATCGAAGTTCTGCCGCGAGCAGCTCGGGCAGGCGATGAAGTTGATGCCACGGGAACGCAGGTGCAGGGACTTGAGAATGTCGTAGCCGACTTTCACTTCCTCGACCGGGTCGGCCGCCAACGAGATGCGGATAGTATCGCCAATCCCTTCGGCGAGCAGCATACCGAGGCCCACGGCAGATTTCACCGTGCCGGAACGCAAACCACCGGCTTCGGTGATGCCCAGGTGCAGCGGCTGGACGATTTCCTTGGCCAACAAGCGGTAGGCTTCGACGGCCATGAACACGTCGGAGGCTTTCACGCTGACCTTGAAGTCCTGGAAGTTCAGGCGTTCAAGGTGCTCGACGTGGCGCAAGGCCGACTCGACCAGCGCCGCCGGGGTCGGCTCGCCGTATTTCTTTTGCAGGTCTTTTTCCAGGGAACCGGCGTTCACGCCGATACGGATCGGGATCCCGCGGTCACGGGCGGCGTCCACCACTGCACGCACGCGGTCTTCGCGCCCGATGTTGCCCGGGTTGATCCGCAGGCAATCGACACCCAGTTCGGCGACGCGCAGAGCGATCCGGTAGTCGAAGTGAATGTCGGCAACCAGAGGCACCTTGACCAGCTGCTTGATCTTGCCGAAGGCTTCGGCGGCGTCCATGTCCGGTACGGAGACCCGCACGATATCGACGCCGGCCGCTTCCAGACGATTGATTTGCGCGACCGTGGCCGCGACATCGTTGGTGTCGCTGTTGGTCATGCTCTGCACAGCGATAGGCGCATCGCCGCCAACAGGCACGTTACCGACCCAGATCTTGCGGGATTCGCGACGTTTGATTGGAGATTCGCCGTGCATGACTTATTGACCCAACTTCAGGCGAGCAGTCTCGCCACTGGTGAACGGAGCGACATCGACCGGCTGGCCGTTGTAGCTGACCTGAGCGCCGCGGGCAAAGCCCAGACGCACGGCAAACGGAGGCTTGCCATTGACTGCCAGGCTGTCGCCTTTGCGTTTGAGACCGCTGAACAGCACCTTGCCGCTACCGTCGGTCACTTGTGTCCAGCAATCGGAGGTGAACTGCACCTGGACCTGGCCTTCACCGGCCACTGGCGCGGCTTG
This sequence comes from Pseudomonas monachiensis, assembly GCF_047345015.1. Classification (NCBI taxonomy): domain Bacteria; kingdom Pseudomonadati; phylum Pseudomonadota; class Gammaproteobacteria; order Pseudomonadales; family Pseudomonadaceae; genus Pseudomonas; species Pseudomonas monachiensis. Next base: position 1,010,237 of record NZ_CP178857.1, on the reverse strand, counting down.
AGCAGGAGCGGTTACCGGTGCAGTCGCCACCGGGGCCGGAACGACTGGAGCTGCCGGGATCACCGGTGCTGCGACAACAGGCGCGGTGGTATGGGCAGGTGCGGCTGGCGCGGTCGGCGCTGCCGGGGCGGCTGGCGCAGTCACTTGAGCCTGTTCTGGTGCTTCGGCCGCAGCGTCGGCCTGTGGCAGCGCGAGGGCGGTTCCGCCGTCGGATTGACCTTCCGCGACGGCCTGGTCTTCCGGCTCGTCCAGCGGATGAATCTGTGTCGTACCGTCGGCGCCTTCGACTTCAACGTGTTCTGGCGCCAGACCGATCAGGTCCTTGGTGCGCATCGAGGTCTGATCCTGCCACCAGACGAACCCGCCACCGATCACCGCGACCAGCAACAGCAGGCTGACGATTCGCAAAATGGTGTGGGAAACCCGCACAGGCTCTTCAATACGACCCAGGCTGTGAACATTGCTGCCCTGGGAGTCGGTACCGGTGGATTGATCGAATTGCTGGACCAGAACGGCCTGGTCCATGCCGAGCAATTTGGCATAGGCGCGAATGTAACCGCGAGCAAACGTATGCCCGGGCAGCTTGTCGAAGGCGCCGGCTTCCAGATTGCTCAGGGAAGTGGTGGTGAGGTTGAGCTTGAGGGCCACTTCGGCCAGCGACCAGCCATTGCTTTCGCGGGCCTGGCGTAAAGTCTCACCGGGGTTTACGCGATTCGCTGCTACAACTTCGGGATGCGCCGCTTTCATCATTGCTCCGACAGGTATTGCTGATATTCCGGCGTACCGGGATAGAGTCTTTTTAGTTGCAGGCCTTTGCTTGCGGCCTTGTCGCGGTCTTCGAACACTTTTGCCAGCCGAACGCCGAGCAATAGACTACGTGCATTTTGTTCGGAGAGCTGGCTAAAACGGTCGTAATAGTCACGCGCGGGCACATAATGCCTGTCTTCGTAAGACAACTCAGCCATTTCCAGCAATGCACGTGGTTGTTGGTGGTTCAGGCGCAGGGCTTTTTCCAGTTGCTGTTGGGCCAGATCGCGCTGACCGAGCATTGCAGCGGTCATGCCCAGGTTCTCGAACACCCGCGAACGCTCAGGATACAGGGTATCGGCAGCGGCTTGCTCGAAGCGCTCGTAGGCTTCGTTGTAACGTTTCTGCTCGAACAGAAAACTGCCGTAGTTATTGAGGATTCGTGCATCGGCGGGACGGGAAGCCAGCGCCTTGCGAAAATGCTCGTCGGCAAGTTCCGGTTCCATCTCGGCCTGGAACACCAGCCCCAGCGCCGCGTTGGCATCAGGGTCGGAGCCATCGAGCTCCAGCGCTTTCTTCAGTGGAACCTTGGCGCGCTCGGTCATGCCTTGTTGCAAATACCCGATACCAAGTTGCACGTACGCCTCACGCGCCTCATCACGGCCCTTGCTGGTCTTCATCGGGTTGTAGTCGCCCGAAAGCACGCAGCCAGCACACAGGCTGGCCAACAGCAAAAGCAGCGCAAAGCGCAGGGACATAGAGATCCTCTCTCGGTTATTTCGCGGCGTCTTGCGCTACATCGTTCTCGGCGTTGAGTTCACGCACGGCGATATAACGTTCGCTGCGACGGGTGCGATCCAGCACCTGCCCTACCAATTGACCACAGGCCGCGTCGATGTCTTCACCACGGGTGGTGCGGACGGTGACGTTGAAGCCGGCATGATGCAGCTGATCCTGGAAACGCCGGATGGCGTTGTTGCTCGGGCGCTCGTAACCGGAGTGCGGGAACGGGTTGAACGGGATCAGGTTGATCTTGCACGGGATGTTCTTGAGCAGCTCGATCATCTCCACGGCGTGCTCGACCTTGTCATTGATGTCCTTGAGCAAGGTGTATTCGATGGTCAGCACGCGCTTTTCGCCGAGGTTCGACATGTAGCGCTGGCACGACTCGAGCAGCATCTTAAGCGGATACTTCTTGTTGATCGGCACCAATTGGTTACGCAATGCGTCATTCGGTGCGTGCAGGGACAACGCCAGGGAGACGTCGATGTGCTTGGACAGCTCATCGATCATCGGCACCACGCCGGAGGTCGACAGGGTCACACGGCGCTTGGAAATGCCGTAGCCCAGGTCGTCCATCATCAGATGCATGGCCGCGACGACGTTGTCGAAGTTCAGCAGCGGCTCACCCATGCCCATCATCACCACGTTGGTGATGGCACGGTCGACGGTTGCCGGGACGCTACCAAAGGATTTGTTGGCAATCCACACCTGGCCGATGACTTCGGCGGCGGTGAGGTTGCTGTTGAAGCCTTGCTTGCCGGTGGAGCAGAAACTGCAATCCAGGGCACAGCCTGCCTGGGACGAAACGCACAAGGTACCGCGCTTGCCCTGGGGAATGTATACGGTCTCGACGCAGCTGCCGGACGCCACGCGCACCACCCACTTGCGGGTGCCGTCGCTGGAGATGTCCTCGCTGACCACTTCCGGACCACGGACCTCGGCAACAGTCTTGAGCTTTTCGCGCAAGGCCTTGCTGACGTTCGTCATGGCATCGAAATCATCGACACCAAAGTGGTGAATCCATTTCATTACCTGACCGGCACGGAAACGCTTCTCCCCGATTGAGTCGAAGAATTTTTCCATTTCCAGCTGAGTCAGACCCAGCAGGTTAGTTTTTACAGTCGATGTAGTCATGGATTCACCTTCACTCTTAAGCCAATGCTTAGCGAGTGGTTACTTCAGTAGCTGCGAAGAAGTACGAGATTTCGCGAGCGGCAGCGGCTTCGGAGTCCGAACCGTGTACAGCGTTGGCGTCGATGGAGTCAGCGAAGTCAGCACGGATGGTGCCGGCAGCAGCTTCTTTAGGGTTGGTAGCGCCCATCAGCTCACGGTTCAGAGCGATAGCGTTTTCGCCTTCCAGAACCTGAACGACAACCGGACCGGAGATCATGAAAGCAACCAGGTCGTTGAAGAAACCACGAGCGCTGTGCTCAGCGTAGAAGCCTTCGGCTTCAGCTTTGGACAGTTGCTTCAGTTTCGAAGCTACAACGCGCAGGCCAGCTTTTTCGAAACGAGTGGTGATCTCGCCGATCACGTTTTTAGCAACGGCGTCAGGCTTGATGATGGAGAAAGTACGTTGAACAGCCATGGTGTAACTCCAGAAACGGTAATTTACGAAAAATTAAACCCGCGAATTATACGCGGGTTCTCGGGTATTGCCTAACTGAGTGACGGTCGCGACGCCTACCTTCTGTAGGAGTTGCCGAAGGCTGCGATCCTTTGATCCCGATCCCGTGCTTGAAACTCAAGCGGATGGAAAAGATCGCAGCCTCGCTTCGCGAGTCAGCTCCTACTCGCGTTCTTCGATCCAGTGGGCCTGAATGGCCTCCAGGATCTTTTCGCCACAATGCTCAGGCATGTCGTCGAAATCGGGCAGTTCCATCACCCATTTACGCAGATCGACGAAGTTGACCGACATAGGGTCCACGTCGGGCTTGCTTTCAGCCAGCTGGATCGCGATCTCCAGCACATCAGTCCACTTGAGTTTCATGACAATTCCTTGAATCAGTGCGGTGCTTCGGCTGCGTGGTTGAGCGAGTACTTCGGAATCTCGACGGTCAGGTCTTCGGTACCGACCTTGGCCTGGCACCCCAGACGGGACTCGCGCTCAAGACCCCAAGCCTTATCAAGGTAGTCCTCTTCCAGCTCGTCAGCCTCTTCCAGCGAGTCGAAACCCTCGCGGATGATGCAGTGGCAGGTGGTGCAGGCGCAGACGCCGCCGCAAGCGCTTTCCATCTCGATGTGGTGCTCATGGGCCAGTTCGAGGATGGAAATACCTGTTTCAGCCTCAACAACCATGCCTTCGGGGCAAAACTTCTCGTGTGGCAGAAAAATGACCTGCGGCATCGTTATTCCTCAATCTCATTCAGGTTGCGCCCCGCCAGCGCGGCTTTCACCGTCGAGTCCAGGCGGCGGGCAGCAAAGGCGTCGGTCACTTGCGACAGACGCTTGGTCTGCTGCTCGATGGCGTAACCATCGGTACCTTTCATCAGTTCGGTCAGTTCCTGCACCTGCATGTCGATGACCAGGCGCTCTTCGGCATCGAGCAAGCGCTCGCCATCGGCCTCCAGGGCAGCCTGTACCGCCTCGATCAGGCGCTGGGCGTCGACCTGCTGCTCGCGCAGTACGCGGGCAACCTTGTCGTCATTGGCGTGCTGGAACGAATCCTTGAGCATCCTGGCGATTTCGCCGTCGGTCAGACCGTAGGACGGCTTGACCTGGATGCTGGCCTCAACTCCCGAACCCAGCTCACGGGCGGAAACGCTGAGCAGACCGTCGGCGTCGACCTGGAAGGTCACGCGGATCTTCGCCGCGCCAGCCACCATCGCCGGAATGCCGCGCAGCTCGAAGCGCGCCAGGGAGCGGCAGTCGCTGATCAGCTCGCGCTCGCCCTGCAATACGTGGATGGCCATGGCCGACTGGCCGTCTTTATAAGTGGTGAAGTCCTGGGCGCGGGCGACGGGGATGGTGGTGTTGCGCGGAATCACCTTCTCCATCAGGCCGCCCATGGTTTCCAGCCCCAGGGACAACGGAATCACGTCCAGCAGCAACAGTTCGCCGCCATCGCGCTTGTTGCCCGCCAGGGTATCGGCCTGGATCGCAGCACCGATGGCTACCACTTGATCCGGGTCGATTTCAGTCAGCGGCTGGCGACCGAAGGCTTCGGCGACGGCTTCGCGAACGCGAGGCACGCGAGTCGAACCACCGACCATGACTACGGCGTGCACGTCTTCCAGTTCGATACCGGAATCACGAACAGCGCGGCGGCAGGCTTTCAGGCTGCGAGCAACCATTGGCTCGATCAGCGCATTGAAGGCTTCGCGGGTCAGCTCGGCTTTCCAGTCGCCATGGGCAACCTCAACGGCCGCAGCATTGGTCAGGGCTTCCTTGGCCGCACAGGCGGTTTGCAGCAAATTGCGTTGCGCACCCGGATCGAGGTCGGCGGACAGACCGGCGCTCTCGATGATCCAGCCAGCGATCGCGTGGTCGAAGTCATCGCCACCCAGGGCGCTGTCGCCACCGGTGGCCAAAACTTCGAAGACACCGCCGGTCAGGCGCAGAATCGAAATATCGAAGGTACCGCCGCCCAGGTCGTAGATCGCGACCAGGCCTTCAGCGTGCTGGTCCAGACCATAAGCCACGGCCGCAGCGGTCGGCTCATTGAGCAAACGCAGCACGTTCAGACCGGCCAGCTTGGCCGCGTCCTTGGTGGCTTGACGCTGGGCGTCGTCGAAATAGGCCGGAACGGTGATCACCGCGCCCACCAGCTCACCACCCAGGGTCGCTTCAGCGCGTTGGCGCAGGACCTTGAGGATGTCGGCGGAGACTTCCACCGGGCTTTTCGGGCCCTGGATCGTGTCGATGAACGGCATGTGCGACTCGCCACCGACAAAGCGGTACGGCAACTGATCACCAAGCTGCTTGACGTCGGACAGACCACGACCCATCAAGCGCTTGACCGACAGCACAGTGTTCAAGGGATCGGTAGCGGCAGCCAGCTTGGCGGATTCGCCCACCTCGACGCGATCGGCGTGGTAGCGCACGGCAGACGGCAGGATGACCTGCCCTTCTGCGTCGGCAAGCGGCTCGGAAAGACCACTGCGCAATGCAGCGACCAGCGAATTGGTAGTGCCCAAGTCGATCCCCACAGCCAGACGACGCTGGTGCGGTTGAGGACTTTGGCCGGGTTCGGCGATCTGCAGTAGGGCCATCGTTATCAGGACTTATCTGTATATCAGGCGTGCGACCGGAGCGGCACTGGGTTAATCGTCGAGGCGCTCTTCCAGCTGGCGCACTTCGTAGGTGAGCTTGTCGAGGAACTGCATGCGCCGCATCAGGCGTTCGGCCTGTTCACGGTGCGCGGCATCGTTCCAGCAAGCTGCGAAGCTTTGGTTCAGTTCATCCTGGGCAGCCTTCAGGCGACGCTTGAAGACGGCAACGCCATTGAGGTCGGCGCTGTCCTGCAGGTCTTCGAGCTCTTCACGCAGCTCCATCTGCTGCAGAAGGAACTCCGGATCATGCACCGTGACCTCCAGCGGCAGCTCGCCACCATTCAAGGCGAGCAGGTAACGCGCGCGCTTGGGTGGACTCTTGAGCGTCTGGTAGGCCTCGTTGAGGCTCGCGGATTGCTCCAGCGCCAACCGCTGCTCACGCTCGGAAGCGTCGGCAAAGCGGTCCGGATGAACACTGCGCGCCAACTCACGGTAGCGCGTAGCCAGCTGATCGAGGTCCAGATCGAAACTCGGTTGCAGCTCAAATAAAGCGAAATGACAAGGAGTACCCACGACAAGCCTCAGATGTTGAAGCTTTCGCCGCAGCCACATTCACCGCGTACGTTGGGGTTGTTGAACTTGAAGCCTTCGTTCAACCCTTCCTTGACGAAATCGAGCTCGGTGCCGTCCAGGTAAGCGAGGCTTTTCGGGTCGATGATCACTTTTTCGCCGTGACTTTCGAACACCTGGTCCTCTGCAACCACCTCGTCGACAAACTCCAGCACGTAGGCAAGGCCGGAACAGCCCGTGGTGCGAACACCCAGACGAATCCCTTCACCTTTGCCGCGCCCGTCGAGGGAGCGCCGCACGTGTCGAGCAGCCGCTTCTGTCATGCTGATAGCCATCGGTGACTCCTTACTCGTCGCCAAAACTCGAAAATCAGATCAAGCCTTTCTTCTGCTTGTAATCGCGAACGGCCGCCTTGATGGCGTCTTCAGCGAGTACCGAGCAGTGGATTTTCACTGGCGGCAGGGCCAGTTCTTCAGCCAGCTGGGTGTTCTTGATGGTTTCCGCTTCGTCCAGGGTCTTGCCCTTCATCCACTCGGTGGCGAGGGAGCTGGAAGCGATAGCCGAACCGCAGCCGTAGGTCTTGAACTTGGCATCTTCGATGATACCGGCGTCGTTGACCTTGATCTGCAGGCGCATCACGTCGCCGCACGCCGGAGCGCCGACCATGCCGGTGCCGACATCAGGATCTTGCGCATCCATCTTGCCGACGTTGCGCGGGTTTTCGTAGTGGTCGATGACCTTTTCGCTGTAAGCCATGATTCTTAATCCTCACTCATCAGAGAGTCGCTCTTGAAGCCCTGAAACCTGAGTTTACAGGGCTGATTGCGGCGACTTGAAATCAGTGTGCCGCCCACTCGATTTTCGAAATGTCGACACCGTCTTTGTACATGTCCCACAGCGGCGACAGAGCGCGCAGCTTGGTAACGGCCTCGCAGACTTTCTGCGCGGCGTAGTCGATTTCTTCTTCGGTGGTGAAACGGCCGAAGGTGAAGCGGATCGAGCTGTGTGCCAGTTCGTCGTTGCGGCCCAGGGCGCGCAGTACGTACGAAGGCTCCAGGGACGCCGAGGTGCAGGCCGAACCGGACGAAACCGCCAGATCCTTGAGCGCCATGATCAGCGACTCGCCTTCAACGTAGTTGAAGCTCAGGTTCAGGTTGTGCGGAACGCGGGCGGTCAGGCTGCCGTTGACGTACAGCTCTTCCAGGTGCTCGACCTGCTTGTAGAAGCGGTCGCTCAACGCCTTGATGCGTGCGTTCTCGGCAGCCATGTCTTCCTTGGCCACGCGGAAAGCTTCACCCATGCCGACGATCTGGTGGGTCGCCAGGGTGCCGGAACGCATGCCGCGCTCGTGGCCGCCACCGTGCATGGTCGCTTCAATACGTACGCGCGGCTTGCGGCTTACGTACAGGGCGCCGATGCCTTTAGGACCGTAGGTCTTGTGGGCGGAGAACGACATCATGTCGACTTTCAGCTTCGAAAGATCGATCTCGACCTTGCCGGTGGACTGGGCGGCGTCGACGTGGAACAGGATGCCCTTGGAGCGGAGCAGTTCGCCGATCGCTGCGATGTCGTTGATGGTGCCGATTTCGTTGTTCACGTGCATGACCGAAACCAGGATGGTGTCGTCGCGCAGTTCGGCTTCGATCATCTCAGGAGTTACCAAGCCGTCGGTACGAGGCTCGATGTAGGTCACTTCAAAACCTTCACGCTCCAGTTGGCGCATGGTGTCCAGGACAGCCTTGTGCTCAATCTTGGTGGTGATCAGGTGCTTGCCTTTGGTGGCATAGAAATGTGCCGCACCCTTGATTGCCAGGTTGTCGGACTCGGTAGCACCGGAGGTCCAGACGATTTCACGCGGGTCGGCGTTGACCAGATCGGCCACCTGACGACGGGCGTTTTCGACGGACTCTTCGGCTTTCCAGCCGAACACATGGGAACGGGACGCCGGGTTACCGAAGTTTCCGTCGACCAGCAGGCATTCACTCATCTTTTGCGCGACACGCGGATCAACCGGGGTAGTCGCAGAGTAATCAAGGTAAATCGGCAATTTCATGGACTATCTCCTAAATCAGGCTGGCTGGCGTGCCGCTAGCTCTCTGGCAGTCATTCGACGGCGGACGCTTCAATCTTGTCCAGGCGTGGCACCTTGCTGTTGCAACGGCGTTGGTCCTGGCGCTGGGCTACTTCTTGCACCTCACGGCGAGTCACAAGGTCAGCCAAGCTGATACCGCTCAGAAATTCGTGGATCTGCAGGCTCAGGTCACACCACAAGTGGTGAGTCAGGCAAGTGTCACCGGAGTGGCAATCACCCTGGCCCTGGCATTTGGTTGCATCGACCGATTCGTTCACCGCATCGATCACCTGGGCGACCTGGATGCCCTGCATGTCGCGGGACAATTGGTAGCCACCGCCCGGACCGCGAACGCTGGACACCAGGTTGCTGCGGCGCAGCTTGGCGAAAAGCTGCTCGAGGTAGGACAGGGAGATGCCTTGGCGCTCGGAGATATCGGCCAGGGACACGGGCCCGTGCTGCGCGTGTAACGCCAGGTCAAGCATGGCGGTCACGGCGTATCGGCCTTTTGTAGTCAGTCGCATGGACAATTACCACGGAGTTCGGAATGAGGCGAGTATGCAATTCCCGAGTATTTAAGTCAACTATTAGACCTAGTACTTTAGTCGGGATTACCCGCAAAAGAGCGGGCGCATCATAGCAGGGTCTGTGGCGTAATGGCACACCGGTCGGCGCTCTGCCATTGTCTAAATGCGACCTGCGTAGGAGCTGCCGAAGGCTGCGATCTTTTGATCTTGCCCTCTAAGATCAAAAGATCGCAGCCTTCGGCAGCTCCTACACAAAGGCATCAGCCAGTCTGCTGACCCTTGTCCTTCACACAGGCAAAGTCTTCTTCGCGCAGTTCAGGCAGATCTTTCGCACAGTAATTGCTGCCCAGATCCTTCAACGCCCCGCACATCCCCTCCAGGCGCCCATCGACCGCCTGCAGGTGATCGAGCAATTGGTTGATGGCGCGAGCCACCGGGTCGGGCATGTCTTCAGTCACGCCGTAGGCATCGAAGCCGATTTTCTCGGCCATGGCCTTGCGCTTGGCGTCCTGCTCTTCGTCGGGCTTGACGATGATCCGCCCCGGAATCCCCACTACAGTGGCACCCGGCGGTACTTCCTTGGTCACGACCGCATTGGAACCGACCTTGGCCCCGGCACCGACAGTGAACGGACCGAGCACCTTCGCGCCCGCCCCGACCACGACGCCATCACCCAGGGTCGGGTGACGCTTGCCCTTGTTCCAGCTGGTGCCGCCCAGGGTCACGCCCTGGTAAATAGTCACGTCATCGCCGATCTCGGCGGTTTCACCGATGACGATGCCCATGCCATGGTCAATGAAGAAGCGACGACCGACCTTGGCACCCGGATGGATCTCGATCCCGGTCAACCAGCGACCGAAGTTCGACACCAGCCGCGCCAGCCATTTCAGGTCAGCGCGCCACAGCATCGCCGACAAACGGTGAATCCAGATGGCATGCATGCCGGGGTAGCAAGTCAGGACTTCAAAAGCGTTACGCGCCGCCGGGTCTCGGTGGAATACGCTCTGGATATCTTCACGCAAACGCTCGAACATCATTAATCCTTCCGCTTAAGGAGCTCACCACGGGCCGCTTTCTGGGTTTCCGTGAGGATGCCACGCAAAATATTCATTTCCGCCCGGCTGACCGAGCTGCGTCCGTACAACCGGCGCAGGCGCGCCATCAAGTGCCGTGGCTTTTCCGGATCGAGGAATTCGATGGCCACCAGGGTCTGCTCCAGGTGCTCATAGAATCGTTCCAGCTCGTCCATGGTCGCAAGCTCCGCGCTTTTGACCGAAGCCACTTCTTCCTTCTCGACCTTGCTCGGCCGGCCTTGGGCCGCCAGCCAGGACATGCGCACTTCATAACCCAACACCTGCACCGCCGCCCCAAGGTTCAGCGAACTGAACTCAGGGTCTGATGGAATGTGCACGTGATAATGACATCGCTGCAGCTCTTCGTTGGTCAGGCCGGAATCTTCACGACCGAACACCAAGGCGATTTGGGCGCCCTGCCCGGCTTCCTCGACCACTTTCGTGCCGCATTCGCGGGGATCGAGCAACGGCCAGGGAATACGCCGGTCGCGGGCACTGGTGCCAAGCACCAGATTGCAGCCGACCAAGGCATCTTCCAAGGTGGCGACGACTTGCGCGTTTTCAAGGATGTCCCCGGCACCGGAAGCACGAGCATCAGCCTCGTGATGCGGGAACTGACGAGGCTCGACCAGCACCAGCCGCGACAGCCCCATGTTCTTCATGGCACGCGCAGCCCCGCCGATATTGCCCGGATGGCTGGTATTGACCAGGACGACACGAATGTTTTGCAGCAAGGGAGGCGCTCTCGAACACGATAATCGGGAGCGGAATCTTACAGCTGTAGCTACCGTTAAGCCATGAAAGCGAACGTCGTCCTTCTCCTGTAGAAACTTTCTGATAGAATGCCCGGCTTTCTTTAACAACCTTAGGTGACACATCCATGCAGCCCATGCTGAATATCGCGCTGCGCGCCGCCCGCAGCGCCAGTGAATTGATCTTCCGCTCCATCGAGCGCCTGGATACCATCAAGGTCGACGAAAAAGACGCCAAGGATTACGTATCCGAGGTGGATCGCGCCGCCGAACAGAAAATCATCGACGCCCTGCGCAAGGCCTACCCTAATCACTCGATCCTGGGTGAAGAGACCGGTATGCACGCCGGCTCCGGCATCGAAGGCGAAGAGTACCTGTGGATCATCGACCCACTGGACGGCACCACCAACTTCCTGCGCGGCATCCCTCACTTCGCTGTCAGCATCGCCTGCAAATACCGCGGTCGCCTGGAACACGCTGTTGTCCTGGACCCGGTTCGCCAGGAAGAATTCACCGCCAGCCGTGGTCGCGGCGCCCAACTGAACGGTCGTCGCCTGCGCGTCAGCGGTCGCACCAGCCTGGACGGCGCCCTGCTGGGTACCGGCTTCCCGTTCCGTGACGACCAGATGGACAACCTCGACAACTACCTGGGCATGTTCCGCGCCCTGGTTGGCCAGACCGCCGGCATCCGCCGCGCCGGTTCCGCGAGCCTGGACCTGGCCTACGTGGCTGCCGGCCGTTTCGACGCCTTCTGGGAATCGGGCCTGTCCGAATGGGACATGGCTGCAGGCGCCCTGCTGATCCAGGAAGCTGGCGGTTTGGTGAGCGACTTCACCGGCGGTCACGACTTCCTTGAGAAAGGCCACGTCGTTGCCGGTAACACCAAGTGCTTCAAGGCAGTGCTGACGGCGATCCAGCCGCACCTGCCGGCCTCGCTGAAGCGCTAAGCTTCCAGCGACAGAGAAAGCACCCTTCGGGGTGCTTTTTTTATGCCTGAAAATCGCCCTTCAAAACACTACAACCCCCTGTGGGAGCGAGCTTGCTCGCGATAGCGGGGTATCAGTCACCTCATATGCTGAATGTGACACCGTCATCGCGAGCAAGCTCGCTCCCACAGAGGGTTGGCGGTGATGCATAAATCGTGGGCACAAAAAAAGCACCCCGCAGGGTGCTTCTTTTTTTAATCCGGCATCAGCAGATCACTGAGCCGCCTGATTCTCAGACAGGATCAACTTGCCTTCCTTATCCACCGGAATCTGGTTGCCTGGATCACGATCCATGCGCACCTTGCCTTCCTTGCCGTCCAGCGAATAGCGCACGTCGTAACCCACGACCTTGTCGCTGATGTCATTCACCGTATTACAACGGGTCTGGGTCGTGGTGTAGGTGTCACGCTCTTGCATGCCTTCCTGCACCTTGTTGCCGGCGTAACCACCACCGACAGCACCCGCGACCGTGGCGATCTTCTTACCGCTGCCGCCACCGATCTGGTTACCCAGCAAACCACCTGCCAATGCACCGACCACCGTACCGGCGATCTGGTGTTGATCTTTCACCGGCGCCTGCCGGGTGACCGCTACATCCTTGCACACTTCACGTGGAGTCTTGATTTGTGTCTTGACCGGTTCAACGGCTAGAACCTGAGCAAACTCAGGACCGCTTTGTTTAACCAGGCTGTAGGTGGCCACAGCACCCCCGGCAGTTACACCGACAGCACCCAGTACAGCACCAACCAGCATCGACTTGTTCACATGAACCTCCTGGACCATCACATGCGGAACGTGTCCGCGCTTCTCCCAGCCTTGGAGCACAAAAAAAGGCGCGAGTTCAACTCGCGCCTTTTTTGGACTACATCGCTTGAAGACTTTGCCTTCAAGGACGGTCGTCGACTTCCTTCTCGGTATTGGCCGGAGGAATCAGGTCTTCCGTGCTCAGGTTCAGCCAGATCAGCACCACGTTGGCGATGTAGATCGACGAGTAAGTACCCGCCAGAACACCGATGAACAGGGCGATGGAGAAGCCGAACAGGTTGTCGCCACCAAAGAACAGCAGGGCCGCGATCGCCAGCAGGGTGGAGATCGAAGTCGCCATGGTCCGCAGCAGGGTTTGCGTGGTCGAGATGTTGATGTTCTCGATCAGGCTGGCCTTGCGCAGTACACGGAAGTTCTCGCGAACCCGGTCGAATACCACAATGGTGTCGTTGAGCGAGTAACCGATGATCGCCAGTACCGCCGCCAGCACCGTCAGGTCGAAGGTGATCTGGAAGAACGACAGGATACCGATGGTCACGATCACGTCATGGATCAGGGAAACGATCGCACCGACCGCAAACTTCCACTGAAAGCGGAAAGCCAGGTAGATCAGGATGCCGCCCAGCGCCATCAGCATGCCGAGGCCGCCCTGGTCGCGCAGCTCTTCACCCACCTGCGGGCCGACGAACTCGACGCGCTTGACCGTCGCCGGGTTCTCGCCACCGACCTTCTGCAAGGCCTCGGCTACCTGGTGACCCAGTTGCGGGTCTTCGCCAGGCATGCGCACCAGCAGGTCGGTGGTTGCACCGAAGTTCTGCACGATGGCTTCGTGATAACCCGATTTCACCAGCTGCTCACGCACCTGGGTGACGTCGGCCGGACGCTCGTAGGTCAGCTCGATGAGCGTACCGCCGGTGAAGTCCAGGCCCCAGTTCATGCCCTTGGTGGCAACACTGAACAACGCCAGTGCGGTAAGGAACAATGTGACGCCGAACGCAAAGTTGCGAACGCCCATGAAGTTGATTGTACGTAACATGGCAGCCCCTTAAATCCACAACTTCTTGAAGTCACGACCGCCGAAGATCAGGTTGACCATCGCGCGGGTCACCATGATGGCCGTGAACATCGAGGTAAAGATCCCGAGGGACATGGTCACTGCGAAGCCCTTGACGGGACCTGTGCCCATGGCAAAGAGGATGCCGCCGACCAACAGTGTTGTCAGGTTGGCGTCGAGAATCGCGGTGAATGCCCGGCCGAAGCCTTCGTTGATTGCGCGCTGCACGGTCATGCCGGCGGCGATCTCTTCACGGATCCGCGAGAAGATCAGCACGTTGGCGTCGACCGCCATACCCATGGTCAACACGATACCGGCGATACCCGGCAGGGTCAGCGTTGCACCCAGCAGCGACATCAGGGCCAGCAGCATCACCATGTTCACCGCCAGTGCGACGGTGGCGATGAGGCCGAAGAAGCGGTAGATGGCCATGATGAACAGCGAGACGAACAGCATGCCCCACAGCGATGCATCGATACCCTTGGTGATGTTGTCGGCACCCAGGCTCGGGCCGATGGTGCGTTCTTCAGCGAAGTACATCGGAGCAGCCAGACCACCGGCACGCAGCAGCAGCGCCAGTTCGGACGACTCGCCCTGGCCGTTCAGGCCAGTGATGCGGAACTGAGCACCCAGCGGCGACTGGATGGTCGCCAGGCTGATGATCTTCTTCTCTTCCTTGAAGCTCTGGACCGCCACGTCTTTCTCGACGCCGTTGACCATCTGCTTGGTGTAGGTGGTAACCGGACGCTGCTCGATGAAGATCACCGCCATGCTGCGACCGACGTTCGAACGGGTCGCACGGCTCATCAGCTCGCCGCCGTGACCGTCCAGACGAATGTTCACTTCCGGGGTGCCGTGCTCGCCGAAGCCAGCCTTGGCGTCGGTGACCTGGTCACCGGTGATGATCAGGCCACGCTCGATCAGCGCAGGAGGACGGTTGCCCTCGCGGAACTCGAAGGATTCGGAAGTGGCTTTCGAAGCGCCAGGCTCAGCGGCCAGGCGGAACTCGAGGTTGGCCGTCTTGCCGAGGATACGCTTGGCTTCGGCGGTGTCCTGCACGCCTGGCAGCTCAACCACGATGCGGTTGGCGCCCTGACGCTGGACGATCGGCTCGGCAACACCCAGCTCGTTGACGCGGTTACGTACCGTGGTCAAGTTCTGCTTGATGGAGTATTCGCGGATTTCCGCCAGCTTGGCCGGGGTCATCGCCAGACGCAGCACCGGTTGGCCATTGAGGTCGGCCGGAACAATGTCGAAATCGTTGAAGTTCTTGCGAATGATCGAACGGGCCTGTTCGCGGGTCGCTTCATCAGAGAAGCCCAGCTGAATGGCACCATCGAGTTGCGGCAGGCTGCGATAACGCAGTTTTTCTTTGCGCAGCAGGCTCTTGACGTCGCCTTCGTAGACTTTCAGGCGTGCGTCGAGGGCTTTGTCCATGTCCACTTCCAGCAGGAAGTGCACACCACCGGACAAGTCCAGACCCAGCTTCATCGGGTGCGCGGCGAGGCTGCGCAGCCATTGCGGTGTGGTTTGTGCCAGGTTCAATGCAACGACGTAGTCATCACCCAACGCCTTGCGGACAACGTCCTTGGCCGGCAGTTGGTCTTCAGCCTTGGTCAGGCGAATCAGGCCGCCCTTGCCGTTGGCAGCCAGGGTGGCAGCCTTGACGTTGATCCCGGATTCCTTGAGCGCAGCGCTCACACGATCCAGATCAGCCTGATTGACTTGCAGTGCAGTGCTTGCACCGCTGACCTGAATGGCCGGGTCATCAGGATAAAGATTGGGAGCGGAATAAATCAGACCGACCGCCAGCACCGCCAGGATCAGAATGTATTTCCACAGAGGATATTTGTTCAGCATCACGCCGCCCGTTTATGACGCGGGGCGCCTTGCGCGCCCCGTCGATTGAATATGAAGTTGAAACTTAGATCGCTTTGAGCGTGCCTTTTGGCAGCGTGGCAGCGATGGCGCCTTTCTGGAATTTCATTTCGACGGTGTCGGAAACTTCCAGAACAACGAAATCGTCTGCAACTTTAGTGATCTTGCCGGCGATGCCGCCGGTGGTCACAACTTCGTCGCCTTTCTGCAGGCTGCTCAGCAGATTCTTCTGCTCTTTGGCGCGCTTGGCCTGTGGACGCCAGATCATCAGGTAGAAGATGACCAGGAAACCGACCAGGAAAATCCACTCGAAACCGCCGCCCATTGGGCCGGCAGCAGCAGGTGCAGCGGCGTCAGCCATGGCATTAGAGATAAAAAAGCTCATTTAGCACTCCAGTTGCAAATGTTGAATCTTGGGGTCAGAAAACTCAGTCCAAAGGCGGAACAGGTAACCCGCGTTTGGCGTAGAAGGCATCGACAAAGGCGGCCAATGTACCCTGTTGAATAGCCTCGCGCAAACCAGCCATAAGCACTTGATAATGACGCAAGTTATGGATGGTATTGAGCATGCTTCCCAGCATTTCGCCGCACTTGTCCAGGTGATGCAGATAAGCGCGGGAGAAGTTCTGGCAGGTATAGCAATCGCAGGTCGGATCGAGCGGCGAATCATCATGGCGATGGAACGCGTTACGGATCTTCAGCACGCCGGTATCAATGAACAGATGCCCATTGCGGGCATTACGGGTTGGCATCACGCAATCGAACATGTCCACACCGCGGCGCACACCCTCAACCAAGTCTTCCGGTTTGCCAACGCCCATAAGGTAACGAGGTTTGTCAGCCGGCATCATGCCCGGCAGGTAATCCAGCACCTTGATCATCTCGTGCTTCGGCTCGCCCACCGACAGGCCGCCAATGGCCAGGCCGTCGAAGCCGATCTTGTCGAGGCCTTCCAGGGAGCGCATGCGCAGGTCCTGGTGCATGCCGCCCTGCACGATGCCGAACAGCGCCGCCGTGTTGTCGCCATGGGCTTCTTTGGAACGCTTGGCCCAACGCAGGGACAATTCCATGGAGATACGGGCGACGTCTTCGTCCGCCGGGTACGGCGTGCATTCGTCGAAAATCATCACGATGTCGGAGCCCAGGTCACGCTGGACCTGCATCGACTCTTCCGGGCCCATGAACACCTTGGCGCCGTCGACCGGGGAAGCGAAGGTCACGCCCTCCTCCTTGATCTTGCGCATGGCGCCCAGGCTGAACACCTGGAAACCGCCGGAGTCAGTCAGGATCGGGCCTTTCCACTGCATGAAATCGTGCAGGTCGCCGTGCTTCTTGATCACTTCCGTGCCCGGGCGCAGCCACAGGTGGAAGGTGTTGCCCAGAATGATTTCAGCGCCAGTCGCCTCGATATCCCGTGGCAGCATGCCCTTGACCGTGCCGTAGGTGCCCACCGGCATGAAGGCCGGGGTCTCGACGGTACCGCGCGGGAAGGTCAAACGACCGCGACGAGCCTTGCCATCAGTGGCCAGCAGCTCGAAAGACATACGACAGGTGCGACTCATACTGTTTCCTCTGGGCCCGATTCTTTAGGGGCAGTCGGCGCAGGATTACGCGTGATGAACATCGCATCACCGTAGCTGAAAAAGCGGTAACCGTTGTCCACGGCGGCCTTGTAGGCAGCCATGGTTTCGGGATAACCGGCGAACGCCGAAACCAGCATCAACAACGTGGATTCGGGCAAATGGAAATTGGTGACCAAGGCATCGACCACATGAAACGGCCGGCCAGGGTAAATGAAAATGTCTGTATCGCCGCTGAACGGCTTGAGCACGCCATCGCGGGCGGCGCTTTCCAGGGAGCGCACACTGGTGGTCCCCACCGCCACCACACGACCACCGCGAGCGCGGCAGGCGGCAACGGCATCGACCACGTCCTGGCCGACTTCCAGCCATTCGCTGTGCATGTGGTGATCTTCGAGCTTCTCCACGCGCACCGGCTGGAACGTGCCAGCGCCGACGTGCAAGGTCACGAACGCAGTCTCGACGCCCTTGGCGGCAATCGCCTCCATCAGCACCTGATCGAAATGCAGCCCCGCCGTCGGCGCCGCCACCGCGCCCAAACGCTCGGCGTAGACGGTCTGGTAACGCTCACGGTCGGCGCCTTCATCCGGGCGGTCTATATAAGGAGGCAGCGGCATATGCCCCACACGGTCGAGCAGCGGCAACACCTCTTCGGCAAAGCCCAACTCGAACAACGCGTCATGACGCGCCAACATCTCGGCCTCGCCACCGCCGTCGATGAGGATCTTCGACCCCGGCTTGGGCGACTTGCTGGAACGCACATGGGCCAGCACACGATGACTGTCGAGCACCCGCTCCACCAGGATTTCCAGCTTGCCGCCGGAAGCCTTCTGGCCAAACAGCCGCGCCGGAATCACCCGGGTATTGTTGAACACCATCAAATCGCCGGGGCGCAAATGCTCCAGCAAATCAGTGAATTGACGGTGTGCCAGGGCGCCGCTGACCCCATCCAGGGTCAACAGGCGACTATTGCGCCGCTCGGCCAGCGGATGGCGGGCGATCAGCGAATCAGGGAGCTCGAAAGTAAAGTCAGCAACGCGCATGATGGGGTGTCGTCTAGCAGGGCCGGGAAGTCTAGCGGAAATATCAAAAATTCTCCATGTACCTGATTGACCAGCGGTTATCTCATCTCTATACTTCGCCGCCATTGAGCCCTGATGGCGGAATTGGTAGACGCGGCGGATTCAAAATCCGTTTTCGAAAGGAGTGGGAGTTCGAGTCTCCCTCGGGGCACCAAAATTAAGAAAGGTCTTGCTTTGCAAGGCCTTTTTTTTCGCCTGCAGAAAAGCACCTGACACCCCACCGACAAACGCGCCGACCTGTAGGAGCTGCCGAAGGCTGCGATCTTTTGATCTCGCTTCTCTTCTGCCCTCCTCGCCGGAAGAACATTTCACAAGGATTCCCCCCATGGAATTGCACCTTGAAACCGTCGCCCTTTTCTCCCTCAAACTGGCTTATGAATCGGAAGATTCAAGCCCGATTTTGCGTGACGATCTGGTCATGGGTGACTATCAGCGGGATGTGTTTGAGCTGCTGGTGCGGCGGGGGGATGTTGAGACGATTCAGTTGAAGGTGGATGAGTGTGTGGGGTTAGCGCTGGAGGCCATTGGGGGTGTGGATAAGCCGTTGGGGCGGGAGTTGCAGAGACTCGCAGCTGAATTTTCCAGTAGCCAGACGATTGAACTGCTTGATGCCCCGCTCGTTGCGCTCAAGGATTATCTGAAAGATATCCAATGAGATGACCATCATCCGCTGTCGAGACATCTCGAATTGCAGTTGCCTAACCTGCTACTTGCGCAGTAGATCTATCAGTTCTGCTAGTACCCCAATCTCGCTAGTCATTCAATACTGAACTCCTTCACTTAGGATTTCCGAGGTGTTCATCCCATGACAGCCCAATAAGGAACTCTGCTGTGCCATTATCATTATGATGCTCTCGACCGGCTGGTCGGTAACATGATGCCAGGCGAGCAAGAGCACCAGCGTTTCTACTGCAAAAACCGCCTGAGCACAGAGATACAGGGGAAGATAAGCTATTCCATCGTCCAACACGGCGACCAGTTGTTGGCGCAACAGCAAACTGACGGTGATGTGCACCACACCACACTTCTGGCCAACGATCAACAGCGCTCGATATTGCAGACAACCAAGACCAATCATCACCCACAATCTATCGCCTATTCGCCCTACGGTCACAGCCCCTCTACAAGTGGGCTACTCAGCCTGCTTGGCTTTAATGGCGAGCGACCGGATCCGCTGACTGGGCATTATTTGTTGGGGAACGGATATCGAGCGTTTAATCCAGTGTTGATGCGCTTTAACAGCCCGGATAGTTTTAGTCCATTTGGCAGAGGCGGTTTGAATTCTTACGCTTATGTATTGGGTGACCCAATCAATAGCAGAGACCCAACAGGCCATAAGCCACTGCTGATGCAGTCTATTGTAGATGCACTTATAAAACACAAACCAAGATTAAAAATACCCCGCCCACACATCCTCCCGTCAACGCATATGAGTATAAACACTGCGAACTCAACTCCCGATGGATACACACTGGCGGGATTTCATGGATCTTCAAGCAAGCATATAGCAAGCTTCGAAAAAGGACTCGATATAAAGCACGCTGGGTCCGCTAACGGACAAAAGCACGGAGAAGGTTTTTATACAACACTGGATATTGACTTCGCAGGAAATTATGCCAAAACCTCGATTGAGCGTGAATACAAAGGAATAAAACAACCACTCTTCCCCTACGAAGACTTTTCTTACGATCCTGCCATAGCCAATACATCATATATCGCGGGAAAACCACCCACTATATTCGAAGTCCACGTAAAAAATTACCAAACCAAAATACCAGGCAAAGACTTTACATACATTCCAGGCGAACGAAACACTGCCACTGGCTCGGAAATCGTATTTCCACTCCCTATGTATGAGAGCATCAAGCTCAAACCTTTAGCTTCACTTGCCAATCTACCGACACCTTGGACAGCCAATTTAAATATAAGAAAGAGCTGACAAAAAAAGTGGCAACAGAGAGAGCAGAACAGGGATAGGTTTATTTTCACTGGCGTAAGAAATCCGGCCCCTTTATCGGCCCGAGATTTTAGCAAGCAACCGATCTCAAGCAGGCAACACAAACCTTGCTTCAAGCCTATGCAACAATTCAAATGTATTCAAAAAAGGAACGTTCAGCTCCTTACAAACATTGGGAATGATGAATTTTCGTTTAGCCTCGACATTCAGCACTTCATGAGTAACGACTGTAGCCCCTGTAGTCATCGCTTTCGCAATTAACCAAGGGTCAGCACCCGCTAAAAATTCTTCCATAGCGCCTGTTTTCATCTTCGGCGCTTGATCTGCCACAAGCCCCGCAACCTGCGCGAATGCCAGTTGCGTATCCTGATCGGTGGTGGAGTGAAAGAAATCAGAATTGTCCTTCGCCCAACCCGCCAGATCGTCATGCCCTTTTGTTAACTCATCCATTACAGGTGCGATACTGGCTAAATCCAATGCCTTATTTTTCAGCAATAACCATTGCCAAAATCCAGGACAGATAGCCATCCCGTAGTAACGGTTCTTCGCTTCGATCAGTGTGTTAGCGTCGAGTAAATGATTCATTCCGTAATCTTGCTGGCGAGAGTCCTTAATTTGGCAGGTTGCACGCCGAGCAAGTGCCCCGCCTCGCGCAGCAGCATCCGGCCACTCATTGCTTCAGTCAGCACGGCCTTGCTTAGGCGAGGGCTGTTTTTCGCGGTAGCGTTACGGTAATAGTCACCCGCTCCACCTTTTTCATCCTGGAAAGCCTTGAGGATCATTCGATAGTAAGCGCTGTATTGCGCTTGGCTTATATGTCCGAGATCCAATGCGCGGCGACCGATCGCCAATTTACTGATGTGAAACCGAGTGGCTAGAGGAGCTAAATTGTCTTCCCAGTTAACATCAGGGTTCCACAGGGCGCGAAATTGGGCTTCGGGAGCCAGAAACTCACCTGCAACTGCATTGCAGAAACGCTCCTCGTCTCGACCATTGGCGGTATTTCCGTCAGACACGCCACTGCTACCAATCCAGATATGGGCCAGCTCGTGAAGCAAGGTGAACAGCCTGGCGGTGGGAGCGTCGGAGCTGTTGATAAAGACGACGGGGGCGTAGGCATTGCTGATGGCAAAACCCCGAAATTCGCTCACTTCCAGTTTGCGGTGAGTGTTCCCTAAAGCAATTCCACTGCGCATAACCAAAACGCCAGCCGCTTCAGCAGCTTCGATCAAGGCACGGCTGTATTTTTCGTAATCCAATCGAGCAATGTCGGGGTTCACGCCGAGGACCCGGCGGATATCGTCCACTACCTCCCTGACTTGAGATCGACTACTGAAGCGACCTACAAATGTCAGCGGTTGATGCTCCTGGTGTTGCAGATACTCCAAGTACCAGTCCTGCTTACGTATGGCATCCCTTACGGTATCCAACAGTTCCAAAGTGGGACGTTGAGGAGCAATCCCTCCCACTGTCCGCAGATCAGGTAAAGGCAGTTGTTCGACGGGAGGCTGCTGTAGAAACAGGAATCCGAAAGGGATGTGAGCGACACTCGCCCACTTTTGAGCCTGAAGGAATGTTGGCTTGGCCTCGCCAGCCTCCCACTCCTGAACTCGATCAGGTTTCACTGGCAGCTTTTTAGCAACCTGCTCAGTGGAGAGACCTGCGCGCTCCCTAGACCAGGTGAGCAGGCTTGGATTGACGTAGGCAGCTTGACTCATAGGGTCGCAGGCAAATCAGATGTGGCCGGCAGGCGTTCGAGGGCATGCTTGGTGGATGCACTCGATTGACGCTGATTCCAGCTATCTGGCATTGCCTTTCTCCTTGGCTGTTTGAGGTCTGGTGGCAGCGACTACAGATTAGTCGATAAGCAGAACGGTAGGAGCGTGCGATTATGAGGTAAATGCGCAACGACCCGAAGCGCAAATATGTAACCCGCGGACAGATGACATTGCCCGTTTTCCAGAACACCGCAGCGTCGTCATCACGCGGATATCCCAAAGACTGACCACATAATCACCCAGCGCTCTCGCAGGTTGCAGCAAAACGACCTGCACGATACCCTCCCCACCGTCGCTGCAAATTCAGCGGCCGGGCTTGGTAACCCGAGGTAAATCACTGCGCAACAGTGCCATACGTTCGCAGGCGCTTTTTTTTCGCCTGCGATCTGCGTTATGGCGGCTGTGCGTGGGACGTCTTCGGACGTGCCGGTTTCCTTGATTTCCCGGTTTACCAACCTGCGCACAGCTGCCACCCATTCGCTTGGTAACGAATGCGGCAGCTCTTCAAATTAAGGAGCTTCACTATGCGCAGTATGAATCCGTTTGAAATTTGGCTTTCCCCTCTACGCAATTCCCAATCGCGTAACACCCTTCCCCATTGCCTCTCCATCCTCGGAGGTGGCCAATGACTGAACAAACTGAACTCAAAACCATCGGCCTGACACCGGCCATCTACTGCGCGGATCAAGCGCTGTTTCATGTCACTCGCGGGGTTCCTCTTGGCGATGCGTTATCCATGGCCTCTGATTTTCTGTTCCTGGCCAAGACCCTCACTGAAGATGCTGCTTATGCCAGAGACACTGACCGGCATGCTTGGGCTGCGCATTATCTGACTTCGATGAGCAAGGCGTTGGTGGATGATGCGGTGAAGGTGCTTACTCGGGATCGGGCTTGTGCGCCGGTAGCCAAGCCGGCGGGGGCGACGGCTGAGGGTTAGTGGTTGAGGCCTGTGGGGGGTGGGTGGCTTGCGAGGGTGGTAGCTGATTCAGCATTTATGTTGGCTGGGCTGGCGCTATCGCGAGCAAGCTCGCTCCCACAGGGATTGCGGTGAGCTGACTGGCATTATTTGGCCCGACTGGGTGACTGGGTTGTGATTGCGGTGCACCATCGGCATTGATGGTGGCTAGGCTGGCGCTTTCGCGAGCAAGCCCGCTCCCACAGGGGTTTTGTGTGTTTATTGGTATTTGGGATTCGCCCCGATGGTTTCGTAAGGAAAGCTTCGGAGGGGCAGGCTTAGGCAACTTCCATGCTCCATAAACAAGAAGGCCCGAACGTAATGCCGGACTGAGCCAGCACCAGAGGATCGGGCGCGATTGGGATAAATGCTGTCGTAGGCTAATGTCAACGTCGCCAGCAGGAACGGGTTGGCTTCGGTTTATCCAGCCTCCGGGTGCTTCCAGTGGCCTTGATCGCCACCTTCTCCACAGGCAATCCGCTGTGCATAACTCCAGCAACCTCCCCTCTGGCACGGCGCCTCACCCCTCATTCTTCTAGACTCAATACAAGGTCGTAGACAGAACCAAACACGTCGCTCTGGTGCGGCCGAATCAAGGGCCGCGTGGCAATCTGGCTTTTATGCCCCTATTGAGGTGCGGCGAAGACCGTGCCGGGCGCAACAAGATGCCCGCTCAGGGTGCCCTGGCCGACGGTCTGTAGATGCCACGATACCGTGACGTGGTGTGAATGCCGCAGCCGACACTTTCGGACAACCGACAACCGCCTGGTTTGTCCGTGACCGTGAGGATTGCTGAATGCCTGATGAGATGTTGCACCTGCCTGTGGTCAACAGTCTGCTGGAGCGCCATAAGGGCACCCCGGGTGCGCTGTTGCCTATTCTTCATGATATTCAGGAGCGCATCGGTTACGTCCCCGATGTTGCCGTCCCCGAGATTGCCCATGCCCTCAACCTGAGCCAGGCCGAGGTTCGTGGGGTGATCAGTTTTTACCATGACTTCCGTACCGCGCCGCCCGCGCGGCATATCCTGCGGCTGTGCCGGGCCGAGTCGTGCCAGAGCCGTGGCGCCGAGCAGCTTGCCGCGCAGTTGCGCGAGCGTCTGCAACTGGACGATCACGGCAGCAGTGCCGATGGCAGCATCAGTTTGCGTCCGGTGTATTGCCTCGGCGCCTGTGCCTGTTCGCCGGCGCTGGAGCTGGATGGCCGGGTGCATGCGCGGCTCAGTGCCGAGCGGCTGGATGCGTTGCTTGACGCTTGCCGGGAGGACGCGTGATGCCGACTCTTTATCTGCCTTGTGATTCCCTTGCCCGTGCCGTGGGTGCCGATGAGGTTTCAGTGGCTCTGATCACTCAGGCCCGGGAACGTAACTTGCCGCTGGAATTGCAGCGCACCAGTTCGCGCGGCCTGTATTGGCTGGAACCGCTGCTGGAAGTGGACAGTCCGCAAGGTCGGATCGGCTTTGGGCCGTTGACGGCGGCCGATGTGCCGTCGGTGCTTGATGCGCTGCAAGGCGAGCCGTCCGCTCATCCGTTGGCCTTGGGCCTGGTGGAGGAGTTGCCATATCTCAAGTCTCAACAACGTCTGCTGTTCGCCCGCGCCGGCATTACCCGGCCGCTGTCGCTGGAGGATTACCAGGCTCACGGCGGTTTCGAGGGTTTGACCCAGGCCATCGCCATTGGCGGCGAGCAGACCGCGACGGCGGTGTTCGATTCGGGCCTGCGTGGCCGTGGCGGTGCGGCGTTCCCGGCCGGGATCAAATGGCGCACTGTGCGCGGCACTCAAGCTGCGCAGAAGTACATCGTATGCAACGCCGACGAAGGCGACTCCGGCACCTTTGCCGACCGCATGTTGATGGAAGGCGACCCCTTCTTGCTGATCGAAGGCATGGCCATTGCCGGCATTACCGTCGGCGCCACTTACGGCTACATCTATGTGCGCTCGGAATACCCGGATGCCGTGGCCACGCTGCGTGCAGCGTTGAACATCGCCCGAGAGGCCGGTTACCTGGGCGCCGATGTCGGCGGCAGTGGCCAGGCTTTCGATATGGAAGTGCGCGTCGGTGCCGGTGCTTATATCTGCGGTGAAGAAACCGCGCTGCTGGACTCCCTCGAAGGCAAGCGCGGGATCGTCCGCGCCAAGCCGCCGATTCCTGCATTGCAGGGCTTGTTCGGCCTGCCGACGCTGGTGCACAACGTGCTGACTTTGGCCTCGGTGCCGCTGATTCTGGCCAAGGGTGCGCAGTTCTATCGCGACTACGGCATGGGCCGCTCCCTGGGCACTATGCCGTTTCAACTGGCGGGCAATATTCGTCACGGCGGGCTGGTGGAACGGGCTTTTGGCCTGACCTTGCGGGAGCTGGTGGAAGACTACGGCGGCGGTACCGCCAGTGGTCGGCCGCTGAAAGCCGCACAGGTGGGTGGCCCGCTTGGCGCCTGGGTGCCGCCTTCGCAATTCGATACGCCGCTGGATTACGAAGCCTTTATGGCCATCGGCGCGATGCTCGGTCACGGTGGTGTGGTGGTGGCTGACGACACCCTGGACATGGCCCGCATGGCGCGTTTCGCCATGCAGTTCTGCGCCGAGGAGTCCTGTGGCAAATGCACCCCGTGCCGTATCGGCTCGACCCGTGGCGTCGAGGTGATCGACCGTCTGTTGGCCGCGCCTGACCAGAACAGTCGCGATGAGCAGGTGATCATCCTCAAGGATCTGTGCGACACCCTGCAATACGGTTCGCTGTGCGCGTTGGGCGGCATGACGTCTTATCCCGTGGCCAGCGCCCTCAAGCACTTCCCCGCTGACTTCGGTCTGCAAGCCTCGGAGGCCGAACAATGATCACTCTCTTCGACCCGAAAACCGATATCGACCTCGGCACGCCAGCCCGCGACAGCCAGGTGCAAGTCACCCTGAATATCGACGGCCGCAGCATCAGCGTGCCCGAAGGCACCTCGGTGATGCGCGCCGCCGCGCTGCTGGGCACCACCATTCCCAAACTCTGTGCCACCGACAGCCTGGAAGCCTTCGGCTCCTGCCGCATGTGTCTGGTGGAGATCGACGGCATGCGCGGTTATCCGGCGTCCTGCACCACGCCGGTCAGCGAAGGCATGAGCGTGCACACTCAGACGCCCAAGCTCGCGACCCTGCGGCGCAACGTCATGGAGCTGTACATTTCCGATCACCCGCTGGACTGTCTGACCTGCTCGGCCAACGGCAACTGCGAGCTGCAAACCGTCGCCGGTCAGGTCGGCCTGCGGGAAGTGCGTTATGGCTATGAAGGCGAGAACCATCTGGAGGACGTGAAAGACACCTCCAACCCCTACTTCGATTACGACCCGAGCAAGTGCATCGTCTGCAATCGCTGCGTGCGCGCCTGTGAAGAAACACAGGGTACTTTCGCCCTGACCATTACCGGGCGCGGTTTTGAATCCCGGGTGGCCGCTGCCGGTGGGGATAACTTCCTCGACTCGGAATGCGTGTCCTGCGGTGCCTGTGTGCAGGCCTGCCCTACCGCGACGCTGATGGAAAAAAGCGTGGTGGAATTGGGTCAACCGGAACGCAGCGTGATCACCACTTGTGCCTATTGCGGCGTGGGCTGCTCGTTCCGCGCCGAGATGAAAGGCGACCAACTGGTGCGCATGGTGCCGGACAAGAACGGCCAGGCCAACCACGGCCACTCCTGCGTCAAGGGGCGCTTTGCCTGGGGCTATGCGACCCACCCGGATCGCATCACCAAGCCGATGATCCGCAAGCACATCAACGATCCGTGGCAGGAAGTCAGCTGGGATGAAGCGGTGACTTACGCCGCCAGCGAGTTCCGTCGGTTGCAGCAAAAATATGGCCGCGATTCCATTGGTGGCATCACTTCCAGCCGCTGCACCAACGAAGAAACCTACCTGGTGCAAAAACTGGTGCGCGCCGCCTTCGGCAACAACAACGTCGACACCTGTGCGCGGGTCTGCCACTCGCCAACCGGCTATGGCTTGAAGCAGACGTTGGGCGAGTCCGCCGGCACCCAGAGTTTCGACTCGGTGATGCAGGCCGATGTGATCCTGGTGATGGGCGCCAACCCCAGCGATGCCCACCCGGTGTTCGCTTCCCAACTCAAACGTCGCCTGCGTGAAGGGGCGCGGCTGATCGTCATCGACCCACGACGCATTGATCTGGTGGATACGGTGCATGCCCGCGCCGAGTATCACCTGGCCCTGCGCCCCGGTACCAACGTCGCCATGCTCAACGCCTTGGCTCATGTGATTGTCACTGAAGGACTGCTCAACCAGGCCTTTATCGACGCCCGTTGCGAGGGCAGTGATTTCGCGGTCTGGAGTGAGTTCGTCAGCCGTGCGGAAAACTCGCCGGAAGCCCTTGGCCCTGTCTGCGGTGTACCCGCTGCCGACATCCGTGCCGCTGCGCGCCTGTATGCCACCGGTGGCAATGCGGCGATCTACTATGGCCTGGGCGTCACCGAGCACAGTCAGGGCAGTACTTCGGTGATGGGCATTGCCAACCTGGCCATGGCCACCGGCAACATCGGCCGCGAAGGCGTGGGCGTGAACCCGCTGCGGGGACAGAACAACGTGCAGGGCTCCTGCGACATGGGCTCTTTCCCCCATGAGTTACCCGGTTACCGGCACATCTCCAATGAGGTGGTGCGGGCGCAGTTCGAACAGGCCTGGAACGTCACCCTGCAACCCGACCCGGGCCTGCGCATCCCCAACATGTTCGAGGCAGCCTTGGGCGGCAGCTTCAAGGGCCTGTATTGCCAGGGCGAAGACATCGCCCAGAGCGACCCCAATACCCAGCACGTCACCGCGGCTCTGTCGGCCATGGAATGCATAGTGGTGCAGGACATTTTCCTCAACGAAACCGCCAAGTTCGCCCATGTGTTCTTGCCGGGCTGCTCGTTCCTGGAAAAAGACGGCACCTTCACCAACGCCGAGCGACGCATCTCCCGGGTGCGCAAGGTCATGGACCCGCTGGGCGGCAAGGCCGACTGGGAAGGCACGGTGGCCCTGGCCAATGCCTTGGGCTACCCGATGAATTACCAGCATCCATCGCAAATCATGGATGAAATCGCCAGCCTGACGCCGACCTTCACCAACGTCAGCTACGCCGAACTTGAGCGCCACGGCAGCCTGCAATGGCCGTGCAACGCCGAGGCACCGGACGGCACGCCGACCATGCACATCGAAGAGTTTGTGCGCGGCAAGGGACGCTTCATGCTCACCGGCTACGTGCCGACCGAGGAAAAGGTCAACAGTCGCTACCCGCTGCTGTTGACCACCGGGCGTATCCTCAGCCAGTACAACGTCGGCGCCCAGACCCGGCGCACCGAAAACGTCGCCTGGCATGACGAAGATCGCCTGGAAATCCACCCGACCGACGCCGAGAGCCGTGGCATCAGCGAAGGTGACTGGGTCGGCATCGGCAGCCGCGCCGGGCAGACCGTGCTGCGGGCGCGGATCACCGAACGGGTTGCCCCGGGCGTGGTGTACACCACCTTCCACTTCCCGGAATCGGGGGCCAACGTGATCACCACCGACAACTCGGACTGGGCTACCAACTGTCCGGAGTACAAGGTCACCGCCGTGGAAGTCAGCCGGGTTTATCACCCTTCGGAATGGCAGAAGCGCTTCCAGGAGTTCAGCGAGGAACAGCAACGTTTGCTCGATGAACGTCGTCAGGCCCGTGGCGCGAAAGCGGAGGTACGCCGATGAGCACGGACAACCTGATCAAGATGGCTAACCAGATCGCCGAGTACTTCGCCAGCCAGCCGGACCAGCAACAGGCGGTGCTCAGCGTGCGCAATCATATGCAGATGTACTGGGCGCCGAGCATGCGCAAGGAGTTGCTGGCCTGGCAGACGGATCACCAGGGGGCGGACTTGCACCCGCTGGTGCAGGCGGCGGTGACTGGGGCGGGTTGGGAGGCTTAGCCTGCTGGCTGCAAAAAACTGTGGGAGCGAGCCTGCTCGCGATAGCGGTGTATCAGCCAGCACAAATGCTGAATGTTACGCAGCCATCGCGAGCAGGCTCGCTCCCACAGGGGGGTTGTGTTGTGGCTGGTATTAATGAATACCCAGGCATAAGTGGACAGGCCACAGGCGCTCATTTGCGGCACTAAGCGTATCCTGTTCACAACTGCCTCCCCTGAGCCCCGGAACCACAATGACCAAAAGCATTCTCTACGCCTTGGGCGCTGCTGCCTTGTTCGGCGCCAGCACGCCCTTGGCCAAGTGGCTAGGCTTGAACGTATCCCCCATCCTCCTCGCCGGCCTGCTCTACCTGGGCAGCGGCGTCGGGCTGACGCTAACCCGCCTGATCCGTGATCGTGGCTGGCAGCCGACAGGCCTGACAGCCCCTGAATGGCCGTGGTTCATCGGGGCCATTGTGTTCGGTGGCGTACTGGGCCCGGTTTCATTGATGTTTGGACTCACCCTCACCTCCGGCACCACCGCATCACTGTTGCTGAACCTGGAAGCCGTGTTGACCGCACTGATGGCGTGGGTGGTCTTCAGGGAGAACGCTGACCGGCGCATTGTTGCGGGGATGGTGGCCATTGTTGCCGGGGGCGTGTTGTAGGCGTGGCCTCGCACTTCGGCAGAGGTTCATGGCTGGTTGGGGCCTGTCGCGGTGGCGGTGGCCTGTTTTTGTTGGGCCATTGATAACAACCTCACACGTAAGGTGTCTGCGTCGGATGCGTTGTTTATTGCTGGCACCAAAGGGCTGGTGGCAGGGGCCGTCAATTGCGCGCTGGGGATCGCGCTGGGTATGCACTTGCCAGAGTGGTCGCTTCTTGGGCCAACCCTGCTGGTGGGCTTTTTGGGGTATGGCGTCAGTCTGGTGCTGTTCGTCCTGGCGTTGCGGGGGCTTGGTACGGCGCGGACCGGGGCGTACTTTTCCACGGCGCCGTTCCTGGGAGCCGCGATAGCGATCCTGTTTTTCGGTGAAGGCGTGACGTGGGTGTTTTGGATCGCTGCCGGCCTGATGGGGCTTGGGGTCTGGATTCATCTGACCGAGAGTCACTCACACGAGCATCAGCACGAACCGCAAATCCACGACCACAAGCATGTCCACGATGAGCATCATCAGCATGAACATGCCTTTGAGTGGGATGGTGTGCAACCCCATAACCATGTGCACCAACACTCACCGATCGTCCACAGTCACCCGCACTTTCCCGACATCCATCACCGACACTCGCACTGAGCCTCGGAGGCTGCGGCCATTTAAACCGGCCGTAGCCATCACCGCCCTATTCGACGTCCTTCTGCCGCGACGCCGTCACCGTCACTTCAATCGCCCGGACACTGATCGCCGCGAATGTCGCGGTCATCAGCACGCCGTTGAAACCCAGCAGGATCGCCAGCACTCGCGACACACCCAGCTTGGGCACCAGCTCTCCATAGCCGATGGTCAGGCCCGTCACGAAGGCGAAGTAGATGCCGTCAAAAGGCCCCCAGCCTTCCAGCTGGGCAATGATGAGGCCAAACGCAACGATCACTAACAGCAGTATCGAGAAGATCGGCCACACCACTTTGAAATAGAACCAGACGGCTTTGTAGAACTCTTTGCGAACGTTTGATGCACGGGCGAGGTTCATGTCGTGGGCTTCCTTGGGTCTGACTGGCCGGCATTTGAATGCGTGGCGGTTCAATACCCCGTTCAGCTTGGCACAAGCGCTGAAAACCGCGACCGACGGGGCGTTATCTTTGGCCAGGACTATGACAAAGATGACGCCGACCGGGCTATCCAGAAACCGCCCGCTATCGGTGGATTTATGTAGGAGCGAGCCTGCTCGCGATGGTCGTTAACGATAACGCATGTATTCCTGGTTAAACGCAGCGCTCTCCAGTCCATCGCGAGCAGGCTCGCTCCTACAACGACAGTGGCAGGCGTATCCCTCAGTTCGCTTCAGTTTCCCGAATCAGCTTCTTGTTGATCTTGCCGACGCTGGTCTTGGGGATTTCGGTCACGAACTTGAACTGCTTGGGGATCGCCCATTTGTTGATGCGCCCGCCGTCGACGAAGGCTTGCAAATGCACCTCCAGGATCTTGCGGTCGAGGTATTGCCCCGGTTCGCAAACGACCATGGCCATCGGGCGTTCGCCCCACTGCTCATCGACGATACCCACCACCGCGACCGACATGACAGCCGGGTGTTCGCTGATCAGGCTCTCCAGTTCCAGTGAGCTGATCCACTCGCCGCCGGTCTTGATCACGTCCTTGATGCGATCCTTGATTTCCACGCCGCCCAGCTTGTCGATCGAGGCCATGTCGCCGGTGTGCAGCCAGCCGTTGTGCCACAGCTGCGCGCCTTGGTCCGGGGCTTTCAGATAGCCCTGGGTCAGCCACGGTGCGCGCACCACGATCTCGCCCAGCGACTCGCCGTCATGGGCCACATCGTTGCCGTCGGCGTCGATGATCTTCAGGTCGACCATCGGCACCGGCGTGCCGGTCTTGATGCGGATCGGCAGTTGCGCTTCGGCGCACAGCTGCAGGTCTTCATCGCGCAGGTAGGTCAGGCACAGCAACGGGCAGGTCTCGGACATGCCGTAGCCGGCGTGCACCACCATGCCTTTGGCATGGGCTTCGCTGGCCACGCCCAGGGTCAGCGCGCTGCCGCCCAGGAGCATTTTCCAGCCGTCGAAACGGGTCGCCTTGCCCTCTTCACAGTTGAGGATCATCTGCAAAATGGTCGGCACGCAGTGGGAGAAGGTCACCTTCTCTTCGCGGTACAACTTGACCAGGCTGTTGGGTTCGTAGCGGCCGGGGTAGACCTGCTTGATGCCCATCAGGGTCGCGACATACGGCACGCCCCACGCATGCACGTGGAACATCGGTGTGATCGGCATGTACACGTCGTCGGAGCGCAACAGCGGCTGGCCCTGATAGGCGCCCAGGGTGCCGACGGCATTCAGGGTGTGCAGCACCAGTTGCCGATGGCTGAAGTACACGCCCTTCGGGTCGCCGGTGGTGCCGGTGGTGTAGAACAGCGTGGCGACCGAGTTCTCGTCGAAATCGGGGAAGTCGTACTGCTCCGGGGCCAGGGACAACAGGTGCTCGTACTCGCCCAGCACCGGCAGCGAGGTGGTGGTCGCCTCGTCATCGGTGAGCTGCAGGTAACCTTTTACGGTTTCCAGCCGACCGTGGATCTGCTCGACCAGGGGCAGGAAATCATCATGCACCAGCACCAGGTCATCCTCGGCGTGGTTCATGGTGAACAGCACCTGCTCCGGCGACAGGCGAATGTTCACCGTGTGCAGCACCGCGCCGATCATCGGCACGGCGAAGAAGCATTCCAGGTAGCGGTGGCTGTCCCAGTCGAGCAGGGCCACGGTGTCACCGGCCTTGACCCCGGCCGCCGTCAGCGCATTGGCCAGGCGGCGGATGCGCTTGTTGAGGGTCTCGTAGCTGTAGCGCAACTTGTCGGCGTAGACGATTTCCCGGCCCGGCTGGTAGCGCACGCCGGACAGCAGCAGTTGCTTGATCAGCAAGGGATAGGCATAGGCGCCGTCGGCGGGTGGAATTATTTTTGTCGCCATCATGTTTAAGGTTCCTTGTCCTTTCGATCAGAACTGATCGGCTTGCAGCTCGTAGAGGCAGTCGCTGCCGGCCTTGACCGATGCGCTCAACGAGTGGATACGCGGCAGCAACCGGGCGAAGTAGAAACGCGCGGTGGCCAGTTTGCTGGTGTAGAAATCGTCCTCGGCATCGCCGCTCATGACGGCCTTGGCCATGCGCGCCCACATGTAGGCGTACGCGGTGTAGCCAAACACGTGCAGGTACTCGACCGAGGCCGCGCCGATTTCATTCGGGTTGTTTTGTGCTCGGTCGAGCAGCCACGCGGTCAGCTCGTCGAGGGTGTCGACGGCGGCGTTCAACGGCTGGGTGAACTCGCCGAGGTCCGCGCCGGCAGTGGCGGTGAAGTTGCGGATTTCCGAAGCGAACAAACGGTAGAGCGCCCCGCCGCTGCCGACGATCTTGCGTCCGGCCAGGTCCAGCGACTGGATGCCGTTGGTGCCTTCGTAGATCTGGGTGATGCGCACATCGCGCACCAGTTGCTCCTGGCCCCACTCACGAATGTAGCCGTGGCCGCCGAAGACCTGCTGGCCGTGAATGGTGGTCTCCAGGCCCATGTCGGTGAGAAAGGCCTTGGCCACCGGGGTCAGCAGCGATACCAAGTCCTGCGCGCGCTGGCGTGTCGGTGCGTCGTCGCTGTACTTGGCGATGTCCAGTTGCAGGGCCACGTAGCTGGAGAACGCACGGCCGCCTTCGTTCAAGGCTTTCATGGTCAGCAGCATGCGGCGCACGTCCGGGTGCACGATGATCGGGTCGGCCGCCTTGTCCTTGTGCTGCGCGCCGGTCGGTGCGCGGCTTTGCAGACGGTCACGGGCGTAGGCGACGGCGTTCTGGTACGAACGCTCGCCCTGTGCCAGGCCCTGGATGCCGACACCCAGACGCTCGTAGTTCATCATGGTGAACATGGCCGCCAGGCCTTTGTTCGGCGCATCGACGATCCAGCCGGTGGCGCCGTCGAAGTTCATCACGCAGGTGGCGGAGGCCTTGATGCCCATCTTGTGTTCGATGGAGCCGCAGGACAGCGCGTTGTTTTCACCCAGCGAGCCGTCGGCGTTGACCAGCACTTTCGGCACCAGGAACAGCGAGATGCCTTTCGGTCCGGCCGGTGCATCGGGCAGACGCGCCAGCACCAGATGGATAATGTTCTCGGTCAGGTCGTGCTCGCCGCCGGTGATGAAAATCTTGCTGCCGCTGACCTTGTAGCTGCCGTCGGCCTGGGGTTCGGCCTTGGTGCGGATCAGGCCCAGGTCGGTACCGGAATGGGCTTCGGTCAGGCACATCGAACCAGTCCAGGTGCCGGCGTACATGTTCGGCAAGTAAGCCGCTTTCAGTTCTTCACTGGCGTGGGCCTTGATCGACAGGCAGGCGCCGGCGGTCAGCATCGGGTACAGGCCGAACGACAGGCTGGCCGAGTTGACCATCTCTTCGACCTGCGCCGAAATCGCCTTGGGCATGCCCATGCCGCCGTACTGCGGATCACCGCCGACACCCACCCATCCGCCTTCGGCGAAGGCTTGATAGGCCTGGGCAAAACCGTCCGGGGCGGTGACCGCGCCGTCGTTCCAGGTGCAGCCCTGTTCGTCGCTGGCGCGGTTCAGTGGCGCGATCACTTCGCCGCTGATCTTGCCGGCCTCTTCGAGGATGGCGGCGGCGGTCTCTTCATCGATCACGTCGGCCAGGCCGGGCAATTGTGCCCACAGCCGGGACACCTGGAAAACCTCGTTGAGTACGAAGCGCATGTCGCGCAGGGGAGCTTTGTAATCAGACATCTTGGCTTACTCGGAAGTGGTCACGGCATGCGGCATGCCGGGACGTTCAGTGGATTCAGTGGTTTCGGTTGCCGCGACAGAACCGGGCTGAGGGGCCCGTTCGCGCAGCAGGAAGTACGAAAGCGCAGGAATGAGGATCAGCGCGCCGAGCATGTTCCACAGGAACATGAAGGTCAGCAGGATGCCCATGTCGGCCTGGAACTTGATCGGCGACCAGACCCAGCACACCACGCCCGCGGCGAGGGTGATGCCCACCAGCCCGACCACGCGCCCGGTGAAGGACACGGCGTTGCGGTAGGCCTCGGACAGCGGCAGGCCCTGGCGCTGGAAGTGCAGTTGCACGCTGAGCAAGTACAAGGCGTAGTCGACGCCGATGCCCACGCCGAGGGCGATCACCGGCAAGGTCGCGACTTTCACGCCGATACCCATGGCCACCATCAAGGCTTCGCAGAGGATCGAAGTCAGCACCAGCGGCAACAACGCCACCAGCGTGGCGCGCCAGCTGCGGAAGGTGATCAGGCAGAACAGCGTCACCGCCGCATACACGTACAGCAGCATGGTGCGGTTGGCTTCACGCACCACGATGTTGGTCGCGGCTTCAATACCGGCAGTCCCGGCGGCGAGCAGGAACTGGCGATCTTCGGTGCTGTTTTCCTTGGCGAACTTGTCGGCAATCGCCACCACGGCATCCAGGGTTTCGGCCTTGTGATCCTTGAGGAAGGTGATCACCGGCATCAGCGAGCAGTCGGTGTTGAACAGCTCCGGGGAGTTGACCGAGGCTTGCTGGGCGGCGTAGTTGAGCACGTCCTGGTTGCGCTGGATGCTGTTGAGCTTGGGGTTGCCTTCGTAGGTGCCGGCGGTGATCTGGCGCACCGCGTTGACCAGCGAAGACGTCGCCTGCACGCCCGGATACTGTTGCAGCTCCCAGGCCAGGCGGTCGGCCAGGACCAAAGTCTTGTAGTTCAGGCAGCCTTCCGGCGCCGTCTTGATCATCACCGCGAACAGGTCGCTGGACAGCGCGTAATGCTGGGTGATGTAGGCGTTGTCGCGGTTGTAGCGCGAGTCGGCGCGCAACTCCGGCGCCCCGCTTTCCAGGTCGCCGATCTTCAGGTCCAGGCTGACCACGAAACCGCCAATGCCCATCAACACCGCGACCAGAACGGCACCCGTGGCCCATTTGGCCGTGGTGAAGCGATCGAGCGCGTCCCACAGTCTGCCGAAGCCTTTGTGCTTCTCTGCGCGGTTGTCGATTTTCAGCGCTCGCTCGGCGGCTTTCGCGCCGACACCAACGTAGGACAGTGCCACCGGCATCAGCAACAGCGAGGTGAAGATCAGCACCGCGACGCCGATGCTGGCAGTGATCGCCAGATCCTGGATCACTGGAATGTCGATCAGCATCAACACGGCGAAGCCCACGGCGTCGGCCAACAGCGCGGTGACACCGGCGATGAACAGACGGCGGAAGGTGTAGCGCGCAGCGATCAGTTTATGGGTGCCACGGGCGATGTCCTGCATGATGCCGTTCATCTTTTGCGCGGCATGGGACACGCCGATGGCGAAGATCAAAAACGGCACCAGCACCGAGTACGGATCGATGGCGTAGCCGAGCCAGGCGACGATGCCCAGTTGCCAGACCACCGCGATCAGCGAACAGCCGACCACCAGCAGGGTGCTGCGCACGCAACGGGTGTAGCCGTAGATGATGATCAGCGACGTGACCACGGCCAGGCCGAAGAACATCATCACCTGGATCAGGCCGTCGATCAGGTCGCCCATCAGTTTGGCGAAGCCGATCACCCGCACCTTGTAATGGCCGGTGCCTTCGACGCCGGATTTACGCGCAGCGCTGTCGCCGGCGTATTCGATCTTGTCGCGCAACTGCTCTTCGAGCATCTGCGAGAACGCGTGGTAGTTGATGCGTTGACCACCAGCGGCAGCTTTGTCCATCAGCGGCACGATCAGCATGGTCGACTTGAAGTCGCTGGCCACCAGGCTGCCCACCACACCGGCGCGGGAGATGTTCTGGCGCAACTGTTCGATCTGCTCAGGCTGCCCGGAATAGGTGTCGGGCATCACCGGGCCACCCTGGAAACCGTCCTCGGTGACTTCGGTCCAGCGCACCGCCGGGCTCCACAGCGACTTCATCCACGCACGGTCGACGCCTTCGGTGAGGAACAACTGGTCGTTGACCTGCTTGAGCACGTCGAGGTATTCGGGGTCGAAAATATCGCCCTGGGTGTTCTCGACCACCACCCGCACCGAGTTGCCCAGGCCGCGCAGCGAAGCGCGGTTTTCCAGGAAGTTCTGGATGTAGGGCTGGCTCTGGGGAATCATTTTTTCGAAGCTTGGGCGCAACTCCAGGCGAGTCACGGCCATGAAGCCCAGCACCACGGTAGCGAGCGCCATCAGCAGCATGAACAGCGGGCGGTAGTTGAACACCAGCCGCTCGAGGAGGTTGCCGGAGCGGTGGTCGAAATCACGCAGATCGCGAATCACCGGCATGGCGTCTTGTTTGATATTGCCCATGTCTGGGTTCTCGCTCTTAGGGTTCGAGGGCTGGATCGGCGGACAGCGTCCGGGCACCACGGCTGCCGGCCAGCACCAAGGCGCCGGCGGCGGACTGGGTGGCGCCGGCGACCGGGGTCGGTGCCGGTTGCTGCTTCAGACGCAACTGCGCGCCCGTCCCTTGGCTGACCAGCATCTGCCCGCCCTGGGTGAACAAGCGATAATTGCCACGGGCATCGATCAGGCCCGCGGTGATGCTGACGTGCAGGCCGGTGTCCAGTGCGGTCCAGCTCTGGCCGCCGTCGGTGCTGCGCAACACGTTGCCGCGCAGGCCGTAGATCAGCACTTCGCCGGGCTTGCCGAGCACACCGAAGAAGCTGCCTTGATAAGGCGTCGGCACGGCATTGAAGCGTTGGGCGCTGTCGTCCCACTTGAGCAACAGGCCCTGCTCGCCAGCGATGTACAGGCTGTCGCCGGTGGAGGCGATGGCGTTGAGGTGGAAACCCTGGGGGTTGTCGGTGCGGTCCTGGAACGGGGTCCAGGTCAGGC
Source organism: Pseudomonas monachiensis (assembly GCF_047345015.1). NCBI lineage: Bacteria > Pseudomonadati > Pseudomonadota > Gammaproteobacteria > Pseudomonadales > Pseudomonadaceae > Pseudomonas > Pseudomonas monachiensis. The sequence goes on along the minus strand of NZ_CP178857.1, from coordinate 973,070 downwards.
CACCGTCGTCGGTGCGCAGGATCAGGTTGAACACGCCGACCACGTAGCCGGTCTTGTCGTTGGCGAACCAGACGCCGAGCAGCGGTTTATCCGCGCCCTGATCGGCCAGCCTCTGGCCTTCGGCGACCAGCAGCGGCCATTGCTCATTGCCCGGTTCGGCGCTGGCCAGCGCCGTGTAATGCTTGACCAGCAAGGCGCCGATCTGACGACCGTCGAGTTGCTTTTGCCAGGTCGCGCCGGCGTCGCTGCTGTGCAGCACCACGCCGTCATTGCCCACCGCCCAGCCTTGGGTGGCGGTCGGAAAATTCACCGCAGTGAGGTCGGCACTGGCCGGTACGGCGGCCTGTTGCCAGTGGTTTCCCGAATCATCGGAAAACAGAATATGGCCACGCTGGCCGACGGTAATCACGCGCTCGCCGGCGCGAGTCATACCGGACAACGGGCTGTTGATGGCCAAGGCACTGACCCTGGCGGGCAGGTCCAGCACATCGACGTAATCGGCCGCCTGGGCAATGCCCTGCGACAGGCCGAGCACAACGCCAAACGCTAGCTGCAACATATTATTTTTATACGAACACATACTGCGTCCTCTTCGGAAAACCGCGTCGGGGTACACATCATCGGTGTGCCTGACGTTCAAACCTTGCGTTCGTGACGATCGGCACGCACCGACCGCCGCACGGTCTCACTGCCTTGTGGGCAGTGGACCGAACTTGCGCTTTTTTGCGGTTGGCTTAGCGAATACCGGCGCCGGCCAGGGATTCCGAAGACCACTGGGCCTTGGAGAGCGGCTCGATGTACTTGATGCCGCCGTAAGGGCCGACTACACCGTTGATGTTGTAGGAACCGCCGACCAGGTCGTAGATCATGAAGGGCGTCGAATCCGGCACCTGCTTGTCGTAGCTCTGGCTCAGGAAGGCGAAGGAACCGCGATAGAGCTGACCACGGGCGTCATATTGATCCGAGGCCAAAGCGGTCCAGCTGTCTTCGTCGAGGTAGAAGCGGCGCTTGGCGTAGATGTGACGGGCACCGGCCTTGAGGTTGCCCTCAACGACCCAGACGCGGTGTTTTTCCCAGCGTACGAAGTCAGGTGACAGGTGATTGGCGGTGGTCAGCGACTTCGGATCCTGCACGTAGGTCAGTTTGTAGGTGTTGTACGGCACGATCATTTCCTGCTTGCCGACCAGTTTCCAGTCGTAGCGATCCAGCGCACCGTTGAACACGAACACGTCATCGTAGGTGCCCGCACCGGCGGTCCCCGGGTTTGGCGTGTCGTAAGCCAGGCTCGGCGCCAGTTTCACTCGACGCTGCCCCGGCAAGTACTGCCAGGCGCGACGCGGTTGCTGCAACGGGTTGGCGGCATCCTTGAGCATGATCGCCTCGCCGGCCCGGCGCGCAGGGCCGGTGTACGCCAGCTTCATCTGGTAGTACACGTCGGCACTGCTGATCGGCTGCGAGAGGTTTTCGTAGATCGGGTAGGAGATGTTCGCTTGCCCGGTGGTCGCCAGGCTGGGAACGCCCGCGGAGTCAACGTTCCAGGAGTCGTACTTGGAGCTGATGCTGACGCCTTGGTAGCGCAACAGGAAGTTCCACATCGCTTCGTTGCCCGACTGCGGAATCGGGAATGGAATGCCCGGCAGGACGTTGTCGATGGCCAGGCCACCTTCCAGGGACTTGGCGCCGCTGGCGTTCTTCACGCCGTTGTCCAGAATCGCCTGGGGCAGCGAAACGGTGCGGTGCGTCGGGAACACGTCGACACGGAACGTCGGGAAACGCTTGGCCAGTTCTACCGTGGTCGCGGTGAGCAGGCCCTTGTACTGATCAACGTTCTTGCCGTCGATCACCAGCACAGGCTTTTCACTGGCAAACGGATCCGGGCGCATGCTGTCGCCGGCCTTGAAGCTGGCCGGCGGCGTGGTCAAGCCACCGTTGTAGGCAGGAATGGAACCATCAGCGTTCCCGGCTTTTTCAGCCCCTACCTGGGTCAGGCTGGTGCCAAGCCTGGCAGCTTCCTGAGGTGAAACAGCAGCCTGTGCCTGAGCGGCGAAGACCATGGCCAGCGAAGCGGCCAACACGGTTTTTACAAATTTCATCTTGTTATTCTCCTGCTTGCGTTAAGCAAATCAGTGGTGAATCAGAATGTAGTTTTCATCGTCAGGTACACGGCGCCACGGTCCTCAGTCGTGGCACCACCTCCGGAGAAGGACGAGTAGCCACCGGCGTAGCAGGCGTAGTTTTCGTTGCCGCTAAAGGCGTTCGGGGTAGAGCCGTCACCACCGGTTGGGCCGGTGCTTACACCGCTCTTGTTGCACTTGTCGGTTTCGCCAAAGGAGTCCACGTACTTCAGGTCGACAAAGTATTTGTTGTACACAATGGCGCCCACGCCCACGGCATAGTTGCCGGTGTCCTTGGCACCGCCACCGGAGACCGGCGACACACCGTCGAGACCGACGTTGACCGACATCGGCGCGTTGAGATCGACACCCGGGAATACCTGGTACCAGGTCGGTGTGAAGTTGACGGCCAGACCCCAGTTGTCACGGGTCGGCGCGTCGATGCCGCGATAGCTGCTCTTGCCTTTGTAGAGCGCCTCGTTTTCGCTATCGAGCTTGAGCAGGTTGCTGTAGTACAGCTCGGCCAGCACGGTTGCCTGGTCGAACACAGGTGTTTTCGGCAGGGTCATCAGACCGTTGAGCGTCCAGTGCAAGGTGTCACCGGTGGCGGCCATGCTGTCGCCACGGCTCGGGGCGTCATAGACCACACCGGTGGCGTCCGAACGCGCAGGCAGCAGCCCAAGCCCTTGACCCAGGCCCAGCGGGCTGCGGGTACTGACGATCGCCGGGATACTGGCCAGCGGCATGTTGTGACGAACGTTCAGGTCCGAACCCACGCTGATTCCACCCACGTCCTTGGACAGGCTCAGGCCAAGGATCTTGATGTTGTCGGCATAGGCCAGTTGATAGGTGGCGGTGTCCAGCGAGTTGAGGGTGTTGATCACCGCAGGCACTTGCCCTGCCGGACGGGTGCCGTTCGGGTTGGCCGAGGTAATGCCCCGGGCGTCCAGCCAGGCTTGCGGCAGGATTTCCGAGGTTTCGCGGTAGTAAACGCCGAGGGTGCCATCCAGCCAGGCCGGCGACCATTTGGCCATGACGCCCCAGTCGCCGCTGTCATGCGGGGTCAGGTCCTTGCCGCGACGCACATTGGTCAAGGCGTTGCACGGCGCCAGGCCACAACCGAGCGGGCTGCCCGGTACCACGCCGTTGGTGTTGCCCAACAGGAACGATTGCGCGCCGAAGCCGACCAGGTCGGAACCACCGTAGTAGGTGCCCGCTTCCGGCAGACGCGCGGCATCCCAATTGAGGAAATACTGGGCACCCACGGTCAGCTCGGGATTGATGGTGAACGACATCGACAGCTGGTTACGCGGAACGAACAGTTCCTTGGCTTCGGTACCCGGCGAAGCGGCGAGCTTGGCCAGGTCGAGGCCGGACTGGCCGTAGCTGACCGAGTGCACCGGGTTGAGAATGGTCTCGCCCCAGAACACGTTGTGCTGACCGGCCTTGGCGCTGAACATCGACTCCTCGCCCACTTCGGTGCTGTAGAACACGAAGGCATCGAGGATTTCGCCCGAAGGACCGCTGTAGTAGCGCTGGGCATAGTTGCTCAGGTGCGGGCTGCCGTTGCCGACGTTGTCATGGGTGACCCCGGCCAGGCGCGGGTCGTTGGCGATCAGGCCCGATCGCGCATCGTTGCCGTTGACGAACGGGTTGGAGTTGGAACCGGTGTTGTCATAGGCCTTGTCGTACCAGCTGGCGGCGCTGACGCGAAAGCCCATGGCGTTCTTGTAGACCACGTCCATTTCGGTCAACAGGTCGACACGGTTGGTGATGTTGGTACCGGCCTTGCGGAAGTTGTAGTCGCCGTCGTTGTTGTTCGGCGTTGCCAGCATGCGCTTGTCGGCGCTTTCGGTGCGTACGCCGTAGTTGTACTTGATGGTGTTATCCACGCGTACGTTCCAGTCCGGATTCCCCGTCTCGATCTCGACCCCATGGGCCATCGGTACGGTTGCCGCGAAAATGGCCGAGGCCAGCAAGGTGTAGCGTGGCGCGGTGAAGCCGTGACTCTTATTGTTGTGCATTGCGTTGTCTCCGCCTTTTTGTCTTTGTTTTAAGCGCAGCCGCCCTCGCACAAACCTCTTCGGGCTTGCGTTTAAGGAATGAGGGCAAATGCCGGTTGGCGTACTGCCAGTCCAGCTCCTTGTACTAGCGATCCAGCTCCAGGATGAGTGCTTCAGCTTGCTGCCAGTGGCCAAATCCTGCGGCCGGATTGAGATGACCGACTTCGCCCAGATTGCGCAATTCGGCGCCCCAGCCTTCTGCCATGCGGGTGACCGCGGCAAGACTGGCCAGGTGATCGTTGGTGCTGCCGGCCACGATGCTGCGAAATGGCAGCGGATCTTGTGGCAGAGGATTCCAGCCCTGGTTACGCAGGGTCTCGGACGATGGATAGTTTGACGGCCAGACCGCATCGAGGTCCGGTGGCGCGGCCAGCAAGGCGCCCTTGATCGGACGGCTGTAGTGCGCAGCCCAGTGCGCGACCATCAGCACACCTGCGCTGTGGGCCACCAGAATCACCGGGCCGTCGATTTGTTCGAGTTCGTGTTGAATCGCCCGCACACGGGCCATGCAATCGAGCTTGTCGGTCGTAAGCGGCGCCACACTGCGCACGTTGCTCAGCCTGGCGGCCAGCAGTGTTTGCCAATGTTCGGCCACATGCTCGCGCAGGCCTGGGACGATCAGAACGGTGGCGGCAGTTTGCAGTTTGTCCACGGTCAACACCTTCGCTTTCTCGATAACTCGACTGGCTGTATTCGCCAGGGGCTTTTTGTAGGGTCGACATTAAAGAGCGCCCACCCGAAGCGCTTTACATTGGACGTCATGCACTTTTCTTTTGATGACAAATTGTCGGACACTTTGACAGCGCGACCACCGGTCGAAAAATCCCGCAGGTCGGCGCAAGGTCACTGTAATCAACGGATGAGCGCCGGTGGCTCCATGCAGCGTAGAAGACTGGTGACCGGCCAGCATGAATTCCATCAACGACATGACAACTGTTCAACTGTTGATACGCTGGATATAGTCGCCACGCTCACGCCAATCGCCATCGGCCCAGGGAAGACTTTGCATGACCAAGCTTGTTCGCGCCGCCGTCTTGACCAACTACCTGGAGGTCACCCAGTACCTGGGTTTCAACCCGCGCGACGTGCTGGCCGCTGTCGGCCTGAGCAGGGCCCAACTGCAAGCCCCTGAACACCGTATCCATATCGATGCCGCCGTGCGCTTGCTGGAAGACTCGGCCACCGCCAGCGGCTGCCAGACCTTCGGCCTGAGCATGGCCGAGTCGCGCCAGCTCTCGGACTTCGGCGTGGTCAGCCTGCTGCTCAGCCACCAGCGCACCCTGCGCGATGCCTTGCAGGTGGTGGTGGATTACCGGCACCTGATGAATGACTCGCTGGCCATCTTCATCGAGGAGGCCGGCAAGATGGTGATCATTCGCGAAGAGGTGGTCACCGAATCGCCGATGCCCAGCCGCCAGGCCACGGAGCTGGCCATTGGCGTGATGTTCCGGCTGTGCTCGGCCCTGCTGGGCACACACTGGCATCCCTACAGCGTCAACTTCATGCACCAGCCACCGGACAACCTGCACCTGCACCGCCGCCTGTTCGGCTGCAACCTGGAGTTCGGCAGCGAGTTCAACGGCATCGTCTGCCCAGACATCAGCCTCGACATGACCAACCCCAACGCCGACCCGGCCATGGCCCGCTATGCCCAGGGCTACCTCGACTCGCTGCAGAACCACGAAGGCGCCTCGATGCTGTTCGAGGTGCGCAAGGCCATCTACCTGCTGCTGCCCATGGGGCGCGCCACCATCGAGCAGGTGGCCCAGAGCCAGGGCATGAACGTGCGCACCCTGCAACGCCGCCTCAAGGACGACGGCTGCGCGTTCAATGACGTGATCAATGATGTGCGTCGCGATCTGGTGCTGCGTTACCTGGACAACCCGAACTACTCCCTCAGCCGCATTGCCGACATGCTCGGCTATTCCATGGCAAGTTCGTTTACCCGCTGGTTCATCAGCCAGTTCGGCATGCCGCCGGCGACGTGGCGCGCGCAAAAACAGACGGGGACGAAACCGTCCTGACAGCCCGGCAAAAAAAACGGCGACTGCTGGTACAGTCGCCGCGAAAGCGCGAGGTTGGAACACCATTCCCTGTGGGAGCGAGCTTGCTCGCGATGGCGGTGTGTCAGCCGCCATGAGTGTTGAATGTGAAACCGCTATCGCGAGCAAGCTCGCTCCCACAGGTTTTGTGTCAGCCTGACGTTCAGAGCCCCCAGCGAAGCAACAACAGCACCAGCACCACCAGGAACACCGTCTCCCCGACCATCAGCAGAATCGGCTTGATCCCCACCGCTGCCAGCTCCCTGAGCCGGGTCTTCATGCCCAGAATGCGCGAAGTTGGAACACCACCCCTGTGGGAGCGAGCTTGCTCGCGATGGCGGTGTGTCAGCCGCCATGAGTGTTGAATGTGAAACCGCTATCGCGAGCAAGCTCGCTCCCACAGGTTTTGTATCAACCGACGTTCAGAGCCCCCAGCGAAGCAACAACAGCACCAGGAACACCGTCTCCCCGACCATCAGCAGAATCGGTTTGATCCCGACCGCCGCCAGCTCCCTGAGCCGGGTCTTCATGCCCAGAATGCGCGAAGTTGGAACACCACCCCTGTGGGAGCGGGCTTGCTCGCGATGGCGGTGTGTCAGCCGCCATGAGTGTTGAATGTGAAACCGCTATCGCGAGCAAGCTCGCTCCCACAGGTTTTGTGTCAGCCTGCCAATTAGAGGCCCCAACGCAGCAACAACAGCACCAGCACGACCAGGAACACCGTCTCCCCGACCATCAGCAGAATCGGCTTGATCCCGACCGCCGCCAGCTCCTTGAGCCGGGTCTTCATGCCCAGGGCACTGATGGAAATCACCAGGCACCAGCGCGACAGTTCGTTGACCGATCCCTGCACCGCAGGCGCTATCCAGCCGGTGCTGTTGATGCAGGCCAGAATCAGAAAGCCGACGGCGAACCACGGCAACAGCGGCGGGCGCTTGCCCGTCGGATCGGCGCCTTGCATGCGGGTGATCATCGCCGCGGTGACGATCACCGGCAGCAGCATGGCAACGCGCATCAGCTTGACCACCGTGGCCGTGTCGCCGGTCTCGGTCGACATGCTGTAGCCGGCACCGACCACCTGGGCCACGTCGTGGATCGTGGCGCCGAGGAACACCCCCGCCACCTGCGGTGACAACTCCAGCCAGTTGGCGATCATCGGGTAGACGATCATTGCCAGCGTCGACAGCGCCGAAACGCCGATGACCGTGAACAGTGTGGCGCGCTCTTTCTGCGGATGGTTCGGCAGCGCCGCTGCCAGTGCCAGGGCCGCCGAGGCACCGCAGATGGCCGTCGCGCCGCCGGTGAGCATGCCGAACAGGCGCTGGAAGCCCAGGGCCTTGGCGGCGATCACCGACACGCTGATGGTCACCACCACCAGGATCACCACCAGCGCTATCGGCTTCCAGCCCAACGCCGCCATTTGCTCCAGTGTGATGCGCATGCCCAGCAGTGCCACGCCAATGCGCAACACGGTGCGGGCGGTGAACTCGATACCGGCCTTGCAGGGGCCGTCATCGGCGAGAAAATTCAGGGCCATGCCCAGCAACAAGGCAAACAGCATGACCGGCGCACCGTAGTGCTCGGACAGAAACGACGCGGCGGCCGCGACAATCAGACTGACGATAAGCCCCGGTGCCAGTTCGCGCGTGCGAGTGTGGATACGGGTGAGAGCAATGGCGCTCATGGCGCGGACTCCTCGGTTGCGATGACGATAAACGCCTGGCCGTCGATGATCTCGACCGGGTAGTTGGTGACTTTGACCTGCCTGGAATTGAGCAGGTAACCGCTGTGCAAATCGAAGCGCAAACCATGGGCGAGGCATTGAATCACCCGGCCCTCAAGACGCCCTGCGCATAGCGAAGAACCCTGGTGCGGGCAGCTGTCGTCAATGGCAAACAACTGCCCGTCGACGTTGAACAGCGCCAGGCTTTTGTCTTCGAATTCGAACAGCGCCCGGCCACCGGCCTGCGGGTACTTGCCGGCTGGCACGGGAATGCGCCGGGTCATGCCGGTTGCCGCTCGCGATCATGTTCCTTGAGGGCTTCGGTCATGGCCCCGAGCAGCGCCTGGGCAGGTTGTGCGCCGATCACCGTCAGGCGGTTGTCGAATTTGAAGCTCGGCACACCACTGGTCGCGCCAGGGGAGCCTTCAAACGGCGTGGCATCGCCCTTCAGGCAATCGAGCAAGCCGTCCTGGGACACGCCGCAGGAGCGGGCGATGGCAAGCAAGGTCTCACGGCAACCGAGGTTTTCGCGCCTCAGGAAATAAGCGGCGAACAGTCGTTCGAGCAACATTTCACGCTGGCTGGCATTACCCAGTGCGCTGGCACGCTCGAACAAGCGATGGGCGTCGGCGGTGTTGGGCATCGTCTCGATACGGCTGAGATCGATGGCCAGTCCGACTGCACTGGCAGCCTGCTGTACCTGGTTTTGGCGCATGGTCATTGCGTCGGCATTGCCCAGGCGCTTGCGATAGAAATCGGCGAAGGGTTCACCTTCCACCGGTATCTGCGGCAGCAACTGCACACCGTGCCACACCGTAGTGATCTGCACATCCGGGTGGCGACTGCGAAACTGCACCTGCGCGTGCTCCAGTTGGCGTTTGCCGATCAGGCACCAGGGGCAGATAAAATCGAAAAACACATCAATACGTAAACGACGACTCACAACTTCACCTCTATCCCGGCGGCACTGACGGGCTCAGGCAAGCTCTGACCCTCAAGCCGGGCGATATCTTTTTGGTAATGACACTTGGCATAGAAGAACACCGCTGCCGCCGCGAGGCTGACCAGTGGCACTAATTGGAAAGCGGCATGCAGGCCGATGAGGTCGGACACACGGCCAGTCAGGAACGGCCCGGGTGCCAGCCCCAGCAGGTTATTGGCCAGGGTCAGCGTGGCGAACGCCGTACCGTGGACCGAGTAATGGGTCAGGTTGGCAACCATTGCGCCGGCGGGGCCGGTGGTGCCGGTGGCAATCGCCATGCCCAGACAGATCAGCGCCAGTTGCACCGGCCCTGCGTGCAAGGCAAAGGCCGCCGACAGCAGCAGGCAACTGCCCAGGCAAAAGCCGATGGCCAGGCTGACCTTGCGCTCCGGCGAGTTGCGACACAGGCGGTCGCTGAGCATGCCGCACAGGATCATCCCCGCGCCGCTGCACAACACGATGATCGCCGCCATGCCACCGGCCTTGTCGGTGGGCATGTCGTAGTAGCGGTTGAGGTAGCTGGGAATCCACACCATCACCGTACCGCCGACGAACAACTGCAAGCCGCTGCCGATGTAGGTCGCCACCACCGAACGGCTGGACCACAACGTAGACAACGGACGCTTGACCGCTGCCACCTTGTTCGCCAACTGAGCTGCACGCTTGGGCGCAATGCGCGCTTCCTTGACGATGAGCGGATAGAGCACCGCCAGAAACAGGCCAAACAGCGACATGCCGGCGAACGACCAGCGCCAGCCCAGCTTGGCGGCGATCGCACCACCCAAAGCCATGCCCAACACCGAACCGAACATCCCACCGGCCATGAAGGCACTGGCCAGGGTGGCCCGCATGTGTTTGGGGAACACCGAAATCACTACCGCGATGCCCACGCTGCCGTAGGCGGCTTCGCCGACGCCGACCATGAACCGCGCGATGAACATCTGCTGGTAGTCCTGGGCCAGCGCGCAACCCAGGGTCGCCACGCTCCACAGGAACGCCATCAGCGCCAGGCTCTTGACCCGGCCGAAACGGTCGGCCATCAACGACAGGGGAAACGTCAGCAGGCCGACCATCAGGGCAACGATGCCGCTGAGCAGACCCAGCTGTCCGTCGCTCAATGCCCACTCACTCTTGAGCAGCGGGAATACCGCGTTCAGCACCTGACGCGACATGTAATCGGAAATCAACAGACCGAACGTCAAGGCAAAGACGATCCAGGCATATTGGCGCGCAACGCCGACTCCGCTGGAGTCGTCATCGTCAGCGGCGATTGGGTGAAAGGCCATGCAGCCTCCTCAATAGCTTTGTTTTATTTTTGTTATCAAGCGTGTAACGGTCAGGCGGACGAGAGGTCACGGCCTCTCGTCCCGACCCACGGTCAACCGCGTTGCGGAGTACCTTTCTGCCCAGCCTTGCGGTTGGGGGCCATGCCGTTGGCCAACAGGGTTTCTTCGATGGTTTCGTACTGCACGCCGATGCGGTAGATCTCGCGGGCTTCTTTGCCGGTGGCGATTTCACGGCCCAGTTCATGGGCAATGCGCACGGTTTGCCGGATCTGGGCAACGGAGCCGAAACGGTCACCCTTGTGGTCAATGATAGTGTCTTCGTTGCCCACACGCGGGTGCATGCCCATGGCCATCGACATGGTGTTGAACGGCATGACGTTTTTCAGCAGCGACTCGGAGGTCAGGGTGCAACCGTCCGGCGCGCGGTGGATGAAGTTGAAGAAGTTGAACGGGTTCGGGCCATCGAAACCGCCGCCGATGCCGATCCAGGTCAGGTTCAGCGGGCCTTTGTAAACGCCACGGCGCACCAGGCGCTCGAGGGTTTCCAGGGCGTGCATGCCGGTCAGCTGGAAGTGCGGCTGGATGCCGTTGTCCATCAGGCGCTTGAGGTGCTCGGCAACCCAGCCCGGACCTGCCGGTACGGTCATTTCGCTGTAGGCGGCATGGATCAACGGGTTGTCCAGGGAAGTGCCTTTCAGGTACTCCGGGTACAACAGCTCCATGATGTTCATCTGGGTGGTGTTGATCGCCACGGTGACCTGATCCGGCTTAGGGGTCAGTTCGGCCAGCATGTGACGGGTGTCGTCAGACAGCCACTTGGCCGCTTCGCCATCGCTTTCCGGAGCGAAGGAAATCGAGCCGCCGACCTGGATGATCATGTCTGGCACGGCTTCACGCACACCGGCGATCAGCTCGTTGAATTTCGACAGGCGCTTGGAGCCCTTGCCGTCCAGTTCACGCACATGCAGGTGCAGCACGGTGGCGCCGGCTTCATAGCACTCGACCGCTTTCTGGACTTGCTCGTCCATGGTCAGCGGGATGTCTTCCGGGAAATCTTCCGGCATCCATTCCGGGCCGTACGGGGCCACGGTGATGACTACCTTTTCCATGTTTTCGGGGTGCAGGGAATCGTCGAAAAATTGCATGGGTTACTCCAGTTCTTATGATTGTCCCGCCCACCCGGAGTCGCGCCGGGCAGGCGTGTTTACGAGAGCGAATGCAGAGGCGTGGATCAGTAAGTCTTGTCGCCGATGATCCCGGCGCGATCCATCTTGCGATGGCAAGGCGGGTAATCCATGACGGCGTAATGCTGGGTACTGCGGTTGTCCCAGATGGCGATGCTGTTGGGCTTCCAGCGCCAGCGCACTTGATACTCGGGGATGTACGCCTGGCTGATCAGGTAACGCAGCAGCTCGCTCGCGCCGGGGTTGGCGTCCTGGCCGAACCTTACCCGCGCCGGGGTATGGTAGTTACTGAAGTGCGTGGCGAAGGCGTTGACGAACAGCACTTTCTCGCCGGTTTCCGGGTGAGTGCGCACCACCGGGTGCTCGGCATCCGGGAACCGCTCCCTGAGTGCCAGGCGTTTTTCAATCGGCATGGCGGCGCCGAAGCTCGCTTCGATGCTGTGGCGCGCACGCAGGTCGGCGATCTTGACCTTCACGTCTTCGGGCAAACGTGCGTAGGCCTCGACCATGTTGGCCCACATGGTGTCACCGCCCACCGGCGGGCACTCCAGGCAACGCAATACGCAGCCCATCGGCGGGGCATCACGCCAGGTGGCGTCGCTGTGCCAGGAGTTTTCGTAGCGGTCTGCCGGCTGGTCCGGACGCTTGTAGATTTGCACCAGACCCGGATGCTCCGGATCGCTGCCCGCGACGGGGTGATCTTCAAGCTCGCCGAAGCGCCGGGCAAAAGCTACGTGCTCGGCGCGGGTGATGTCCTGATCGCGCAGGAACACCACGCGGTGCTTGAGCAACTGGGCGCGGATCTCGGCAAACAGACCGTCGTCGTGTACCGCGTCGGCCAGATTGACGCCGATCAGTTCGGCGCCGATGGAGCAGGTCAATTGTTCGACTTTCATGGCTGGCCGCTCCCTAAACGACGAAAATCGATGAGCCGGTAGTCTTGCGCGATTCAAGGTCGCGATGGGCCTGCACGGCGTCCTGCAAGGCGTAGTGCTGGTTGATCTCGATCTTGATCCGGCCGCTGCCGACGTGGTCAAACAACTCACCGGCCAGCGCGGCTTTTTCGGCCGGGTCGCTGATGTAGTTGGCCAGGGCCGGACGGGTCAGGTACAGCGAACCTTTCATCGCCAGCATCACCGGGTCGAACGCCGGGATTGGTCCGGAAGCAGTACCCACGCAGACCATCAGGCCACGGGGTTTCAACGAATCCAGCGAACCCATGAAGGTGTTCTTGCCGACGCTGTCGAACACCACATTGACGCCCACGCCATCGGTCAGTTCGCGAACGCGAGCGGCGACGTCTTCATGGCTGTAGTTGATCGTATGGTCGCAACCGTGAGCCCGGGCGATTTCCGCCTTTTGCTCGGTCGACACCGTGCCGATCACGTTCAGGCCCAGCAACTTGGCCCACTGCGAAACGATCAGGCCGACACCGCCAGCGGCGGCGTGCAACAGGATGCTGTCGCCCGGCTTGAAGTCATAGATGCGGCGCATCAGGTACGAGGACGTCAGGCCACGCATGGTCATCGCGGCAGCAGTCTCGAAGCTGATGGTTTCCGGCAGCTTGATCAACGGCGCGGCCGCGATCAGGCGCTCGGTGCTGTAGGCGCCGAGGGTGTTGAGGAAACCGGTGTAGGTGACGCGATCACCGACTTCGACGTTGGTAACCCCTTCACCAACGGCCTGGACTACGCCAGAGGCCTCGACGCCCATGCCGTTGGGCATCGGAATCGGGTAGGTGCCGTTGCGGAAGTAGGTGTCGGCATAGTTCAGGCCAACCGCCACATGGCGAAGGCGAACCTGACCCGGACCGGGTTCGCCGACTTCGACGTCCTCATAACGTAGAACATCGGGACCACCGGTTTCGTAGAAGCGTACGGCTTTGGCCATTTTTCTTATTCTCCAATCTGCAATATGGGCGTGTTGCATCGAATTGCGCTGATTGGACTGTAGGACGAGGCCTGTCGGGACGCTTCTCATCAGACGACAATGGCTTTTCATTTGGTGACAGACAGAAACGGGATCGTCTGGCCAGTCCCACCACCACCTGCGCTATCATCGCCCGCTTCCACGCCCCAAGAGTCTTGAACCCGGATGTCCGAAACGCTGCCACTGCCTGATGATCATGCCTTGCCCCCAGTCCTGGCCGGCCCGCTGTTGCGGCGCCTGGAGCCCACGCGGCTGGTGCTGTGGCTGGTGGGTTCCCGGGCGCTGGCGCTGACCTTGCGCTTGCAGGGCGTCGGCGATATCCGCCTGGATGCCGGTCAATGCACGGTGATTGCAGTGGGTGCCCATGCCTTTGTGCACTTGATCGATGTACAACTCGACGGCGCCCTGCCCCGGGACGAGTCGGTCGACTATGACCTGTTGATCGATGGCACAGAACAAGGCATCGCCGACTGGGCGCCGCACCTGCTGTATGGCGATGCCCGTTGCCCGAACTTCGTCCTGCGCGCTCGGGTCGACCAGTTGCTGCACGGCTCTTGCCGCAAGCCTCATCACCCGGCGACAGACGGCTTGCTGTGCGTCGACCAGTTACTGGCGCAGGAACACGCCGCCGGGGAGCGCCCGGCACTGCTGATGATGACGGGCGATCAGGTCTACGCCGACGATGTCGCGGGGCCGATGTTGCGGGCGATTCACGCTTTGATCGAACGTTTGGGCCTGTTCGGCGAACACCTCGAAGGCGCCGTGGTCAGCGACAGCGCCAGGCTCTACGAGCATCCGGCCAGTTACTACCACCGTGCTGATCTGCTGCCGGCACTGCAAAGCAATGAAACCCTGCGCGAGCGATTTTTCGGTGGCGCGCGCAAGCCGATTTTCACCAGCAGCAGTGCCGACAATCACCTGGTGACCTTCGCCGAAGTCATGGCCATGTATGTGCTGGTCTGGTCGCCAGTGCCCTGGACCCTGATCGCGCCCCAGGCACCGACGCTGACGCCGGAGCGGCTCAAGCGCTACAGCCTTGAACAGACGCACATCGATGCCTTCAAGGCGGGCCTTGGCAGCGTCGCGCGGGCACTGGCGCATCTGCCGACGCTGATGATTTTCGACGACCACGACATCACCGATGACTGGAACCTTAGCGCGCAATGGGAGGAAACCGCCTACGGCCATCCGTTCTCCCGGCGCATCATCGGCAACGCGCTGCTGGCATATATGTTGTGCCAGGGCTGGGGCAACAATCCGGATGCGTTCACTGCGGTGCTGGAAAAGGCCGGAGCGTTGAGCACCAGCACACACGACCGTCACCTCGACAGTACGGTTCAGGATGATTTGATCGGTGATCTGCTGAAGTTTCAGCACTGGCATTACGTGCTGCCGACCACCCCGGCCATGGTGGTGATCGACACCCGCACCCGACGCTGGCGCAGCGAAATGAACCTCAAGCAGCCTTCCGGTTTGCTCGACTGGGAAGCCCTCAGTGAACTGCAACAGGAACTGCTGGACCACCCGAGTGCGATCATCGTTTCGCCAGCACCGATCTTCGGCGTCAAGCTGATTGAAACCGTGCAGCGGGTATTCAGCTGGTGCGGTTATCCACTGCTGGTGGACGCGGAAAACTGGATGGCCCATCGCGGCGCGGCACAGGTGATCCTGAATATTTTCCGCCACTCGCGCACCCCGGGTAACTACGTGGTGCTGTCGGGCGATGTGCACTATTCCTTCGTCTACGAAGTGCTGATCCGCCACCGCAAGGCCGGGCCGCGCATCTGGCAGGTCACCAGCAGCGGCATCAAGAATGAATTCCCGGCCACCCTGCTCGAGTGGTTCGACCGCCTCAACCGCTGGCTGTACTCGCCACGCTCACCGTTGAACTGGCTGACCAAGCGTCGACGCATGCGCATCGTGCCGCATGTGCCCGAGCACGCCGAAGCCGGTGAGCGGCTATGGAACTCGGCGGGGATCGGCCAGGTGTATTTCAATGACCTGGGGCAGCCGCAGACCATCTATCAGCACAACTCGAACGGCTCGCCGAAGACCCGGATGATTGCCCCCGAGCACAGCGACTGAACCTACTGGCGATAACACGCCAGGCCATTGCCCAGGTCCACCGCCAGGCAGTCGCCCTTGACCTCTAGCTCGATGGTTTTGAAGACCCCGGACAAGTCGCGCATCTGCGCGGGGTTGACGCGTTCATCCCACATCAGGTCGATTGCCCGGCTGTCTGCCGCGATCTCGAACCATTGCGGGCTCTGTTCGTTGCTCAACTGCACACCGAGTTTTTTCAGGGTCTTGCCCACGGGTGCCGGCATAAGCAGTTGCTGTTGCCGCGAATCCGTCCAGCGTTGCGATGTTTGTGAACCGTCATCGAACGACCAATAGATATCCACAGGCTTGATCGCCGGCGGTTCAGCAGTCACGCCGTAGAGCAGGGTCAGGATGTAGTTGCGGTCAATCTGCGCCAGCGCTTTGGGGGCGTTGCGAAAAAACTGTTGCGACTGCATCAGGCCAAGCTCATCCGGTTTGTCGTAGGTCATTTGCCCGGTCGTGCGATCAACCTTCCAGTTCAAGGTAAGGGTGCGTGTCTGGGGGGCGATGGCAAACCATTGCTGCGGTTGGTCGGCACTGCTTTGCAGGCCAACCCGGGTCAGGGTTCGCTGCTCGGAATACGGCAGGTAAAGCTGTCGGCCCACCGCGTTATTCCACAGCAGTTGCGTGGCTGGCCCTTGGGTGAACTCGAACGACACCATCACCGGTGCGATGCTCGGCACAGGGCTGGAGCGGGCGTAACGCAGGTTCAGCACATAGTTGCTTTGCGCCTGCTTGAACCTGTCGCCGCCGTCGGGCTGATGCGCGTCTTTAAGGTCTGCCAGACTGTGGGTACGCCTTAAATTGAACAACAGGTTTTCAGCGGGCGGCTCGACCGCATCACTGGTCAAGGTCAGGGTGTTGTCGACCAGCTTCCAGCGACCTTTGGCGGAGCCTTCGGCACCGGCATACTCGATCATGGCGTCAAAGGTGTTGTCCGGTGCCAGCGACAGCCTGGAGACGATCTCCCTGGCCTGCAGCCTGTAGTGCCCGGCAATGCCCGGTGTCTGCGTTGCAGCATTTACGCCTGAAGCCATGCCTAACGTCATGAATAACGCAATTCGAACCCACACCTGATGGAGCTCCTTCCCCTTGAGTGAGGGTCGATTCTGTGGGTTCTTCCGGGGGGACGCCAGCGAATGAAGATGAAATTTCGCAATGCACATGAACTGGATCTGAGCCGCACTTTGATCATCGGTAATTCAGGGTCCGGCAAGAGTTGGTTGGCGCAACGGCTGGCGGATCGCTTGCAGCTGCCCTGGACCGATCTCGACCGGATTCACTGGCTATCCGACGAACACAGCATCCCCCGCCCCCGCGCCGAAGCATTGACCATGGCGCGGATCGCGGCCGAACAAGAGCGCTGGGTGATCGAAGGCGTGTATGGCTGGATCGCCTGCGAACTCCTGCCACGGGCGACTGCGCTGATCTGGCTGAGCGTCGGGGACGAGGATTGCGTGGCCAACATTCGACAACGCGAGGCTGGGCGCGATGAGCAGGACCTGTTGCTGATCGCCTTGCTGGAGTGGGCGGGCAGTTATCGCCAGCGGCAGGGGTCAAGTGGGTTTGCGGCGCATCAGCGACTGTTCGAGGAGTTTTGCGGTGGGAAAATCCGTCTGCGGGATCGGGAGGAAATCGCGGCGCTGGTTCATCACTCGTAAATTTTTGCAGCTGTGGTCAGACAATCCTGATGGATGGCGTGTAGCTCAGGATGGGATTACATCAGTCACGGAAACGTCCTGAGGAACATTCGGCGATACTCGACACAAGCGTGGATGCACTTTCCACGCAACAACCACTCGTAGGTATCGCCTTGCTAACATGTACTCATTTCTGTACGTTCTCTGCATCAAGCGAGGACAATCACATGGAAACCATCAACTACACCAACGCTCGGGCACACTTGGCGCAAACCATGGACCGGGTGAATGAAGATCGCGCCCCGCTACTGGTAACCCGTCAGAAAGGCGAGCCGGTAGTGATGATGTCATTGGCCGAATACAACGCTCTCGAAGAGACAGCTTATCTGCTGCGCTCCCCAGCCAACGCTGAACGCCTGATCAAATCAATCGGTAACCTGCGAGCGGGCAAAACCAAAACCAGGCAACTGATTGAAGAATGAATATCGAGTTCACCCCTGAAGCCTGGGACGATTATCTCTGGTTCCAGCAGAACGATAAGGCAGGACTCAAACGTATCAACCTGTTGATCAAAGCTATCCAGCGCGAGCCTTTCGACGGTCTGGGAAAACCCGAACCGCTCAAGCATAACTTGAGCGGATTCTGGTCACGCCGGATTACGGCTGAACATCGTCTGGTCTACGCCGTTGAAGACGGCGAAATACGCGTCGTGATGTGCAGATACCATTACTGAGCCGAACTTCAGCCCGCTTTCACCACCCCACTCACCCCTCTGACAATCATCTCCACCTCCCGCTCATCAATGGTCAGCGGCGGTAGCAGGCGGATGGTCTTGCCCCGCGTGACGTTGATCAGCAAGCCGTGATCCCGAGCGGCGATCAGGCTCAGGTCGCGGATCGGTTGCTTGAGTTCGATGCCGATCATCAGGCCCTGGCCGCGGATCTGCGAGACGTTCGGGTTGCCCGTCAGTTCTGTGCGCAATCTTTCGAGCAGGCGTTCCCCCTGAAGCCGGGCGTTTTCCAGCAGGCCTTGTTCTTCAACGATATCCAGCACGGTGCATCCGACCCGGCAGGCCAACGGATTACCGCCAAAGGTGCTGCCGTGGCTGCCCGGCGTGAAGAGTTCGGCCGCCTTGCCACGGGCCAGGCACGCGCCGATGGGCACGCCGTTGCCCAGGCCTTTGGCCAGGGTCATGACGTCCGGGACGATGCCTTCGTGCTGGAACGCGAACCACTGGCCGGTGCGGCCGATGCCGGTCTGGATTTCATCGAGCATCATCAGCCATGAGCGCCGGTTGCACAGTTCGCGCACGGCCTTGAGATAACCCGGTGGCGCCAGTTGCACGCCGCTTTCGCCCTGGATCGGCTCCATCAGGACCGCCACGATCCGCGAGCCAAAAGCCTGTTGCACCTTGTCCAGCGCGTCGAGGTCGCCGAACGGTACTTTGACGAAATCCCCCGGCAGCTTGTTGAACCCCAGGCGTACCGCCGGGCCGTCGCTGGCCGACAAGGTGCCAAGGGTGCGGCCATGGAACGCGTTCTCCATGACCACCACCAGCGGCTGCTCGATACCCTTGTGCCAACCATGCAGCCGGGCGATTTTCAGGGCGGTTTCGTTGGCTTCGGCCCCGGAGTTGTTGAAGAACGCCCGGTCCATGCCCGCCAGCCGCGTCAGTTTCTGCGCCAGCCGTTGTTGCCAGTCGATGCTGTAGAGGTTCGAGGTGTGCAGCAACAACCCGGCCTGTTCGGTAATGGCGGCAACGATTTTCGGGTGGGAGTGGCCGACATTGGTCACCGCCACACCAGCGACCGCATCCAGATATTCGCGACCGCCCTGATCCCACAGGCGAGTGCCCAGGCCCTTGTTGAAACTCAAGGCCAAGGGTTGGTAAGTGCTCATCAGGCAGGCGGCGGTCATGACATCAAGCTCCAGCAAGGGTCGGTGTTTTTGCAGTATGGTTAGCCACCAGAACTGGATAAACACCGAAAAACTTCAATCATTTAAAAGCAGAGCTTGATAATGGACCTGTTCCAGGCAATGACTGTCTACGTGAAAGTGGTGGAGACCGGCAGCATGACCGCCGCCGCCTTGCAGTGTGAAATGTCCACGACCATGGTCGGCAATCACCTCAAGGCCCTGGAGCAACGGCTGGGTGTACGCCTGCTCAACCGCACCACTCGGCGCCAGCGGCTGACCGAGTTCGGCACCGCGTATTACCAGCGCTGCCTGGAAGTGTTGGGGTTGGTGGCCGACTCCGAGCGCCTGGCCGAGCAGGCGCTGGACGAACCGAGCGGCATCTTGCGCATCACCGCGCCCCTGACCTTCGGTACCGAACGCCTGGCGCCGGCACTGAGTGAGTTCAGCCGGCAAAACCCGCGGGTGAAACTCGACGTGGTCCTGACCAACCGGCGCCCGGATCTGCTGGAAAATGGTCTGGATGTGGCGTTTCGCCTCGGCGCGCTGGAGCCCTCCAACCTGATCGCCCGCCCGCTGATCGACTACACCCTGACCATGTGCGCGTCACCGCAGTACCTGGCCCGGCGCGGCACACCGCAAACGCCTGAAGACCTGCGGCATCACGACTGCCTGTCCTTTGCCTATCCGGCCGGGGATGACTGGCAATCGGTGCAAAAGGAATGGCGCCTGGCCGGTCCCGATGGCGAAGTCAGCGTCGGGGTCGGCGGACCAATGCTGATCAACAGTTCGGCGGGGTTGCATCAGGCAGCGCGCACCGGCATGGGCATCGTGATGATGCCCGACGCCCTGGTCGAGCAGGACCTCAAGGACGGAAAGCTGCTGGCCCTGATGCCCGATTACTGCCCGCCCAGCCGGCCGATGCACCTGGTCTACGCCCAGGATCGCCACCGTTTGCCGAAGCTGCGGCGCTTCGTCGAATTCGCCGTACAGCGATGGGGCAAGCACCCGTCCGCCGACTAGGCCATGCATTTACATCCCTGCCTTCACCAGCACCGGCTGTTCCTGATAACGATTGGGGTACAGCTGCTTCAACTGCGCGACCTTCGGCAAGTCGTTGATCACGATGTATGGATAGGTCGGATGTTCGGTCAGGAAGTCCTGATGTTCCTCCTCCGCCGGGTAAAAACCGTTGAAGGTTTCCAGCTTGGTCACGATCGGCTTGTCGAAGGCATGGGCGGCGTCGAGCTGGGCGATGTAGGCCTGTGCGACCCGCTGCTGCTCGGCACTTTTGGTAAAGATCGCCGAGCGATACTGGGTGCCGCTGTCCGGTCCCTGGCGGTTGAGTTCGGTCGGGTTGTGCGCCACTGAAAAGTAGATCTGCAGCAAGGTGCCGTAGCTGACCTGAGCAGGATCAAAGGTCACTTCGACCGACTCCGCATGGCCGGTATTGCCGTTGCTGACGCGCTCGTACTGCGCGGTGTTTGCCGCCCCGCCCGCGTAGCCGGAGACGGCGTTCTTCACGCCTTTGACATGCTGGAACACCCCTTGGACGCCCCAGAAGCAGCCGCCGGCAAACACCGCGGTTTCGCTGCGGGCCTGGGTGGTTTCGTCGAAGGCCGGCGGTGGAAGGACTACCCCCTCTTCGGCACCACCGAAGGAGAAAGCCGAGCATTGGCTGATGATGCCGGCAGCTGCCAGCCCCAGCAGGGCACGGCGCCAGGTAATGAGTGTTTTCATGGGGCGAACTCCTCAAGCGCAGGAAAGTAATCAGCCGAAGGTGAAGGCGTAAGCCGACGCACCCGGGTCAAGAAACTCGATACTGAAGGTCCGGTCGGTCACGCCGCCGCTCTGGCGCACCAGTTGATACAAGCGCTGGTCCGTCACGGTGCCGCTGCCATCGGGGGCCACGTCCATGCCGTGGTCATCGCCGGGGGCCTTGCCGTCGATCAGCACCTTGAAGCGCACCGGCTTGCCATCGGCGCCAGGGCCGAGCACCAAATGCAAGTCACGGGCGTGGAAGCGATAGACGATGCGACTGGCCGGGGCGCTGGCGGTGGCCCGCTCCGGGCCGACATGCCACTGGCCGCCCAGGCTCCAGTCGTTGAGGGCCAATTGCGCCGGCGGGTTGTAGGCCGCGACCTTGTCCGGCACCAGCGCGGGTTGCGATACGAAATGTTCCGCGCGCTGGTAGCCGACATAGGTTTCCGGCGACTGCACGGCGTCGCTGTCCGGGGCCATTTGCACACCCTCGGCCTGGGCACTGATCAGCCCGTCCGCAACCTTGGCCGCCCCCGCCTCGCGCAGCAATTGCTGGATGACCCGCTCCGATTCGGCGTACGCGCCTTCGCCGAAGTGGTGATAACGAATGCGTCCCTGGGCGTCGGCAAAGTAATGCGCCGGCCAGTACTCGTTGTTGAAGGCGCGCCAGATCTTGAACTCGTTGTCGATGGCCACCGGGTAGTTGATGCCCAGGTCTTTCATGGCCTTGGTGACGTTGCTGACGTCGCGCTCGAAGGCAAACTCGGGCGCATGCACGCCGATCACCACCAGGCCCTGATCACGATACTTCTCGGCCCAGGCCTTCACATAGGGCAGCGAGCGCAGGCAGTTGATGCAGGAGTAGGTCCAGAAATCCACCAGCACGACCTTGCCTTTCAAGGCCTGGGCATCGAGGGGTGGCGAGTTGAGCCATTGCACGGCGCCGTCCAGTGGCGGCAGGTTGCCCTCGACCGGCAAGGTGCCCGGGGTTTTGCCAGCCACTTGCACCGCACCCTCGGCGATCGCATTCGGCGCCGCGCTGTTACGCGGCGACTTGCCGCTCAGCTTCTCCACCAACGCTTGCTCGATACCACCGGTCGACGCCGTGGAAATCCGCGCCAGAACCCCCGTATCCAGACCCAGGGCAATCGCCGCCACACCAGCCAACATCGTCGCGCCAAGACCGCGACGCAGCCATTCGCCCGTGCCAATCGAGCGCTTCATCGCGGTGAAGACTTTGCCGCCCAGCAACAAGGCCAGCGCGAGGGATGTGGCAGCGCCGGCGGCATACGCCAGCAGCAAAAAGGTGGTTTGGATGCTCGCGCCTTGCAACGCCGCACCGGTCAACAGCAAACCTAGGATCGGCCCGGCACAGGGCGCCCACAGCAAGCCGGTGGCCACGCCGATCAACAACGAAGCACCAGGACGTGGCCGCGAATCGGCGCCCGCCGCCACCGACAAACGACTGCCCGCCGCCACCAATGGTCGGGTCAGGCGCTCGGCCAATTGCGGCAGCAACAACGTCAGTCCGAACAGCGCCACGAACACCAGCGCCAGCCAGCGCCCGTACTGGTTGAGCTGCACCACCCAGCCACCGCCCACCGCCGCCAACGTGGCGACCAATGCGAAGGTCAGCGCCATACCCACCAGCAGCGGCAACCCGCTTTTGACGAAGGGTTGCCCGGTGCGGGCGAAGACAAACGGCAACACCGGCAGAATGCACGGGCTGACAATCGTCAGCACACCACCGAGATAAGCGAGGACCAGCAGCCACATGGCGATTACCTGCAAAAAGTGAGTGGTAGGGAATCACACCGTCTTGGGCACGAATTTCATCGCCAGGCCGTTCATGCAGTAACGCAGGCCAGTGGGTTTCGGGCCATCGTCAAAGACATGCCCCAGATGCCCGCCGCAGCGCCGGCAATGAACCTCTTCGCGGACCATGCCGAACGCTCGGTCCTGGCGGGTCGCCACGGCCTTGTCCAGGGGTGCCCAGAAACTCGGCCAACCGGTGCGGCTGTCGAATTTGGTCGCCGAGGAAAACAGCGGCAACTCGCAACCGGCACAGACGAAGGTGCCATCACCGTGCTCGTTGTTCAGCGGGCTGCTGTAGGCGCGTTCGGTACCCTCTTCGCGCAGGATGTCGTACTGCTCGTCACTGAGGATCGCGTGCCATTCGCTGTCGCTGTGGGTCACTTCGAACGCCTCGGCCGCGCTGGCCTCACTGATCAGTGCAGTGCCTGTGGAAAACTTCGGCAACAGGCCGATTGCCAGGGTTGCCACCCCCAGTCCGCCGCTCACTAAAAGAAATTGCCGTCGTGAAAACATGCTCGTCTCCAAAAAATCCGGGGGTGTTTCATGGAACACAGCCTAGGCTTTGGGTGATCGCCAAATCCTCACGGGAAGTTAAACAATTCGTGATAACTCAGACCCCGAAAAACCCGCACAATGCTTCTGCCCGAACAGTAGGGGTATTGCGCATCATGCGTGCATCGCACTGAAGGATTGAGCTGTATGGAACAGACCAAACGCGTCCTGGTGGTCGAGGACGATATGCACATCGCCGACCTGATCTGCCTGCATCTTCGCGATGAACAGTTCGAGGTGGTGCACAGTGCCGATGGCGATGAAGGCATGCGCCTGCTGCAACAGGGCAACTGGGACGCACTGGTCCTCGACCTGATGCTGCCAGGTGTCGACGGCCTGGAAATCTGCCGCCGCGCCCGGGCCATGGCCCGCTACACGCCGATCATCATCACCAGCGCGCGTTCCAGCGAAGTGCACCGGATTCTCGGCCTGGAACTGGGTGCCGACGACTATCTGGCCAAGCCCTTTTCCATGCTCGAACTGGTGGCCCGGGTCAAAGCGCTGCTGCGCCGGGTCGATGCCATGGCGCGCAACCTGAAGATGGACGCCGGCAGCCTGCTCACCGACGGCCTGGCCATCGACCCGATCACCCGCGATGTGTCCCTCGACGGACGGCGCCTGGACCTCACGCCCCGGGAGTTCGACTTGCTATATTTCTTCGCCCGCCAGCCCGGCAAGGTGTTTTCGCGCATGGACCTGCTCAATGCCGTGTGGGGCTACAGCCACGAAGGCTACGAGCACACGGTCAACACCCACATCAACCGCCTGCGCGCCAAGATCGAGGCCGACCCGGCGCAACCGGTGCGCATCCTCACGGTCTGGGGCCGCGGCTACAAATTCGCCACAGGCGAGGAGCCGCAGCCATGAGGCTGACCCTGACGCAACGCCTGTCCCTGGTGTTCGCCGTACTGCTGCTGGTGTGCTGCGGCACGTCGGCGTGGTTGCAGGTGCGCTCCAACCAGATGCATGAGCAGGAAGTGGTGCAAGGCTTGTCCCGGGACCTGGCGCAGCACATCGCCAGTGACACGGTGCTGATGGACACCCAGGGCCTGATGCCCAATGCCGTGCGTGACCTGTTCAGCAAACTGATGCAGGTCAACCCGAGCGTCGAGGTGTATCTGCTCGATTCCACGGGCAAGATTGTCGGCAGCGCCGCGCCCGAGGGCCGGATCCGTCGTGAGCGGATCGACCTGGCACCGATCCAGCGCCTGTTGCGCGGCGATGCCCTGCCGATTCTCGGCGACGACCCGCGCAGCGTCGATGCGCGCAAGGTGTTCAGCGCTGCGCCGCTGAAGGTCGATGGAAAACCGGCCGGTTATCTCTACGTGGTGCTGCTCGGTGAAGACCATGATCGACTGTCCGAACGCGGTGCAACCAGCGCGGCGCTCAACACAGCGCTGTTGTCTATCGGCCTGGTGGCACTGCTGTGCCTGATTGCCGGTCTCACGGCGTTTGCCCTGATTACCCGGCCGTTGCGCCGCCTGACCGAAACCGTCAGCCAGTTCGACATCGATGGCGTGCCGGTCACCCCGGCCCTGCCCGTCACGGTGGAAAAAGCCGCCAGCCACGATGAAATCGCCGTGCTCGATGCCGCGTTCCGGCAGATGCAGACACGCCTGGGCGAACAATGGCGTTCGTTGACCCGCCAGGATCAGGAACGCCGCGAACTGGTGGCTAACATCTCCCACGACTTGCGCACGCCGCTGGCCTCGTTGCACGGTTATCTGGAAACCCTGTCGCTCAAGGACGCCACGCTGTCCCCTGCCGACCGCCGTCGCTATCTGGGCATCGCCCTGGACCAGAGCCGCAAGGTCGGCGGTCTGGCGCAGTCGCTGCTGGAACTGGTGCGGCTGGAACACGGCTTCGTGCAACCGGTGCTGGAACGCTTTTCCCTGACTGACCTGGCCCAGGACATCTTCCAGAAATTCGAACTCAGCGCCGAAGCGCGCAAAGTCGAACTCAAGGCCACCTTCGCACCGAATGCCTCGGCGGCCTGCGCGGACCTCGGCTTGATCGAGCGGGTGCTGACCAACCTGTTCGACAACGCCCTGCGCCATACCCCGGCCGGTGGTGAGGTCGAGTTGGACCTGCGCCCGCAAGGCTCATTCATCGAAGTCACGGTCAGCGATACCGGCCCCGGCATCGCCCCGGAACTGCGCGAAGGGTTATTCCTGCGCCCGTTCAATATCGGCGGCGCACGGCGCGATGGCGGGTTGGGGCTGCGGATCGTGCATCGCATCCTGCAATTGCACGGACGCGAGATTCAGTTGATCGACGTGCCGGGGCGCGGGGCGACGTTCCGGTTTTCGTTGCCGATCGATGAGGAAACGGCGACTGCATTGGCGGTGCGCTCGATGAACCTCAATACACCGAGGCAGGCCTGACTGACCGAGGCGCCTGCTCGCGAAGAGGCCAGCCCGGCCGCAGTCATGCGCTCACCTTCACGGTGCAGGCCTCAAGCCCCTGCCCCAAGGCTTCCCAGCCGTCGAAACCACGGCGGGCAATACACACCAGGCGTGTGGTCTTTGCCTGGGCTTCATCCGTGGCCGGCAGAAACTGACTGCGGGTGCCGACGTGTTGCAGCCAGTGGGCCTTGTTGCCCTGCGCAAGCTTCACCAGCCCCTTGACCCGAAACACATCGCCGGGCAGCGCCTGCAACCAGCCCCGCAACCCCTCGGCATCAAGCGCCTGGTCGCTTTGCCAAAGCCAACTGCTGAACATATCGCCGTGATCGCCATCGGACACCCGTGCCAGCGGTTTCACTGTGCGCGGCTCAAGCTCCAGATCGGTGTCGAGCCACAGCGCATCGGGCAACTGCGCCTGCACGCTTTCGTGCACTCGAGTCCTGAGGCCCAACACCTCGCGCAGCGCCCGCAACTGCGGCTCGTCGATCAGGTCGATCTTGTTGAGCAACAGCAGGTCGGCGGCCGCCACTTGCGCCCGGGCCAGCCGCGCGTACTCGCCATCGAGTTGCAGATGACGGGTGGCATCGACCACAGTAATCACCATGTCCAGTTGCATCTGGCTGCGCAGCTGTGGATAAGCCAGGGTCTGCACGATGCGCTGCGGATCGGACACGCCGCTGCACTCGATGACGATGCGCTCCAGCCGTGGTTCCAATTGAGCAAGGCTGCCCAGTTGCGCCAGCAGGTCCTCCTGCACGGTGCAGCAGATGCAGCCGTTTTGCAGGCTGTACACCGCGTCGGAGACTTCGGAGACGATGGCCGCATCGATGTTCAGCTCACCGAAGTCGTTGACGATCACCGCCAGCCGACTGCCTTCGGCACGGCGCACCATGCGGTTGAGTAGCGTGGTTTTACCGGCGCCGAGAAACCCCGAGACGACGGTCACGGCAATGCGTGGGGAAGTCATTCTGCCTTGCCCTCCAGCACCGGTGGTTCGCCCTGCCACACCGCCTTGAGGCCCAAGGCTTGCAGCGTCGAATGACGGTCGTAGACCAGTTGCCCTTCAACGAAGGTCAGCAGCACCCGGGTCTTGTGGATGTAGTTGCGCGCCGGCTCGGCGAACAGGTCGCGGTCGATGACGATCAGGTCCGCCGCCTTGCCCACTTGCAGGCTACCGGTGCTGTGTTCCAGGCCCATGGCCACGGCGCCGTTGCTGGTGATCACGGTCAGTGCCTGTTCGAGACTGATCGGGTCGCCGAAGCAGGCCGGGTCGTCGTTCCACGGGTTCTGCCGGGTGATCATGGTTTCCAGCGCCAGCCACGGGTCGATGGACGCCACCGGCCAGTCAGTGCCCATCACCGCGGTGCCGCCTGCGGCGAGCACGCCTTTGAAATCGTAGATGCGCTTGAGTCGCTCCTGGCCGTAGCCGGAACGTGCACCGCTGGCGAATGGTGTCGGGTACCAGGCGGCCGGGGAGAATTCGGCGATGACGTTCAGTTCCTTGAAGCGCGGCAGGTTACCGGGGTGCAACAAGGTGCTGTGGGCGCACTGGTGGCGCACGCCGCTGAAACCGTTGCGACGACGGGCCTCGGCCACGGCATCGAGGAACACGTCCGACGCACCGTCACCGGTGCAATGGGCAATCACGCGGATGCCCTTGCGATCCATGTCCACCACCATGTCGGTGATGTGCTCCGGGGTCAGGTTGAGCTTGCCGCGCCAGCTCGATTCCTGCGGCCATGGGGTCAGCAGGTACGAAGACTTCGGCTCGACCGTGCCGTCGAAGTGGAACTTCACCGCGTTGGCACTCAGGCGTGCGCTGCGGTAGTAGTGACGCTCGCCCGCCAGCAGTTCCCAGCGACGACGCACCGGGAAAATGTCGTCCTGCCAACTGATCGCCGCTTCGATGCGCACCGTCAGTTCGCCGCTGTCGTCCAGTTCCTTGAGGGCCTGCAAACGCTGTTCGCAAACGTGCACGTATTTGCTCGCCGTGACGCCGCGTGAGCTCTGGAAATGCACGCCATCGCGATAGGCGCGGCGCAGCACGCTGACCGGGGTCGGCGGCATCGCGGCGTGGATCATCGCGTAGGCTCCGTCGATCATCAGGCCAGTCGGTTCGCCGGTCAGTTCGTCACGCTCGAAGTAACCGTTGCGCGGATCGCTGGTGTTGCCATCGATGCCGGCCAGTTCCAGGGCCCTGGAGTTGACCATCATGGTGCCCCACATGCGATCGAGCAGCGCCACCGGACGGTCCGGCATGACACTGTCGAGCCAGGCGCGGCCCGGGGTCAAACCCGCTTCGCGGAAGGTGTAGCGCACCCAGTACTGACCGTAGATCCAGCCGTCGCCGGGATGGCTGTCGGCGTAGGCAAGGATGCTTTCGCGCAGTTGCTCCGGGGTCGGGTCTTCGATGCCGACGTCGAGGTCGTCGCTGTAGCGCGGCGCCAACGCGAGGTCGGGGTGGGTGTGCATGTCGTGCAGGCCGGGCATGCAGAACGCGCCTTGCAGGTCATGCACGCGGGTGTTCGGGCCCTTGAACATCTCGATCTGGCCGAGGCTGGCGACACCGATCAACTTGCCGTCGCGGATGGCCACGGCCTCGGCCCACGGGTTGGCCGGGTCCTGAGTGTAGATACGCCCGTTGGCGAGGATCAGGTCGGCGTAAGTCCCCTGCGTGGAATGGGTAGAGGAAAAGTTGTCGGACTCAGCCATGTCAGCCACCTTCGAGTTCAGGAGATTGAAAGGTCCACCGGGCGCCAGGCGAGTCGGGAACCTGAAAAAACTGTTGTTGTTTTCGTCAGCAGGAAAGGTCGCGGGCAGCACCCTGTTTGAGGGTGGGCCTGACCGGCCGATGACAATTAGCGCTAGTATTGTTGAATCAACCGATACAACAATCGATTTTTTTTGGCCTGACTGTTCGATTTACCTCACCATAAGGGAAGCCATCGGTGATCGGTATCTGCAGGCCTTTCTTCCACCTTTGAACGGGATGATTTATGCGATTTCCTTCGATGACAGCCCTTCGTGCGCTGGATGCGGTTGCCCGCACAGGTAGCGTGTCGGTCGCGGCCCGTGAGCTGAACCTGACCCGCAGCGCCATCAGCCACCAGATCAGCAAGCTGGAGGAGTGTGTCGGCTTCGCCCTGACCGAACGGATCGGCCGTGGCATTGGCCTGACGTACCAGGGCGAGCGTTATGCGCGGGAGGTGCACGCAATTCTGCTGAACCTGCTCGATGCCGGGCAGTTGATCGACGACCAGGAAATCTCCGGCCGGCTGTGCGTCAGTTGCGCGCCGGGGTTCGCCACCTATTGGCTGTGCCACCACATCGGTGCGTTTTTGCGGCAGTACCCGCAAGTGCAGTTGCAGCTGATTTCCCCGCGCACGCCGGACGACACCAACAACCCCAACGTCGATCTGTTCATCGCCTACGGGATCGGCGACTGGCCGCAAATGAATGTTGAAGAGATTGTGGCTTTGCGCTTCTTCCCGGTGTGCAGCCCACGCCTGATCAACGCCCTGGGCGGACTGAAAAACCCGCAGGAGCTCAGCACTTACCCCTTGCTGCACATGACCGACTACTCGGACTGGCGCATCTGGCTGACCGCCGCCGGCGCTTCGGGGGTCAATGCGTTGAGCGGCATCCTGTTCTCCGATGCCCACTGCGCACAGTCCGCCTGCATTGCCGGCCAGGGCATCGCGATTGGCGACACCCTGATCAGTGGCGATGCCCTTTCCAAGGGTTTGCTGGTGCGACCGTTCGACATCAGCATCGATCTGCACCGTGGTTACTACCTGGCCACCGACCCGCAAAAGGCGGACCGCGCGGTAGTCCAGGCCTTCAGCAACTGGGTCAAGACGCAACTGCAATCGTCCCGCCAGACCTGGCAGGACACCCTGTAACGCTCCCACAGAAAGGCAAAAAAATGACCAGCCGCCCGTTGATCCGTGACAACGCCGCCCCGGTCCAATAGATTAGGCGACCTGAAAAAGCCCCTGGGCTTTCTCGCCCCAATTCAAGTTATAGAAGTAGTGAAATTTCAATGTCCGATTCCAATACCGCTGAAACCGTAGCCACCCTGTCGTCCAAAGCGGAATACGAAAACTCCATCAATCTTTCACAACACGTGCCTCAGGCAAAAACCATCAGCGAGATGGTGCTGGACGCTTTCCAGTCCACCCGCGAAAGCGACCAGATCCGCGAACTGCGTGCCGCCATCCGTCAGGCCCACGACAGCTTCGACGATGACAAAGCCTACGAACTGATGGGCCAGCTCAAGCAACTCAAGGACGCCGAGGCCGCGGACATCGCCGCCCTCGAAGACTTGAGCAGCAAATTCCCGATCAGCCGCATCCTGTCCAGCTTCAAGGACGACCCGGCGTTCCAGGAAATCGTCTACGGCCTGGCCCTGAAGGTGCTGAACCAGACCCACCAGGCCATCAGCAACCCGAGCGGCGGCAAGAGCAAAGCCGCCAAGGCCAAGAAAGAAGTCGAAGTGTTCACCATCAGCAAGGACGGCATGAGCGTCACCTTGCCGCTGCGCACCCCGCGCTCGCGCCTGAACGTCGACCGTGAAGCCCTGGAATTCCTCGGTTTCACCTTCGTTGGCGAAGGCGACGAAGCGGAACTGGAAAGCGAAACGTTCCTGGACAACAGCGGCGCCGAGCAAGCGGTCAACCGCAAGAACATCATTACTGCCCTGCAGCAGCAGACCGCGTTCGATGGTTACTCCATCGCCGCACAGTAAGGCGACCGCCCGCATTTGTGGCGAGCGAGCTTGCTCGCGCTGGGCTGCGTAGCGGCCCCAAAAATCTGACAACACTTGCCGACATTTTGTGAGTGCTCCGCACTCAAGCGGGAGCAAGCTCCCTCGCCACAGATACTTCACAGCCCCACTCAAGAGCCCCGCCATCAGAGCGGGGCTTTTTATTGCCCGTGATTCGGGCAAAACCGCGATTACTCTTCCAGTATCGACGTAGAACACCACTTCCCTTCACCCATGAGCACCACGGGTCCGCCTGCGGGGAGCGTCAACTCACTTTCCAGCCCAGTCCTCAGTGGTGCAACTGCCGAGGTCATCATGAACACGCCCCCCTTGTATCGCCAGTTGGCCAACCACTACCTGGACGCTATCCGCAGCGGCACCCTGAAAACCGGTGAACGCCTGCCCTCGATCCGCTTGATGATGGAAAAACACGCCGTCAGCCTGTCGACCGCCGTGCAGGTGTGCCGGGAGCTGGAAGACTGCGGTGTGCTGGAAGCCCGGCCGCGCTCCGGCAACTACATTCGCAAGCCCGACACCCTGTCCAGGCCCGCCCCGATCGCCCTGGCGCCAGCGCTGGATATCCGCGCATATGTCGGCATTCATGAACAGGTCTGCGCGGTGCTCAAGGCCAGTCAGCGCGCGACGATCAAGGTCAACTTCGCCAGCGCCTACTGCGCGCCTGAGCTTTACCCACTCAAGACCTTGCAAGACAACATGATCAAGGCGCTGCGCCACGACGCCTGCCTGCTCGGTACCGCGGGCGGCGCCTGCGGCAACAGCGCACTGCGCAATATCCTGGCCCGGCGTGCTCTGGCCAGCAAGACTCACCTGCCCCCCGAGCGGATCGTGATCACCAACGGCGCCACCGAAGCGATCAACCTGGCCTTGCGTGCGGTCACCCGCCCTGGCGACACCGTGGCCGTGGAGTCACCGACCTTCTACGGTCTGCTGCAAATTCTCGAAAGCCTGAACCTGCACGTGCTGGAAGTCCCGGCCTCGGCCCACACCGGGCTCAATCTGCAGGCCCTGCAACGGCTGCTGCAAGGCCCCGAGCGGGTCAAGGCGCTGATCGTCATTCCCAACCTGCAAAACCCGTTGGGCAGCATCATGCCCGACGCCAACAAGGCGCGGCTGGTGAAACTGTGCGCCGAGCACGACACCGTGCTGATCGAAGACGACACTTACGGCGACCTGGTGGACACCGAGCAGCCGCTGTCCACGCTCAAACATTGGGATAGCACCGATAACGTGATCCATTGCGCCTCGCTTAACAAAACCCTGGCACCGGGCATGCGCCTGGGCTGGATCAGCGCCGGCAAATGGCACGACCGTGTGGAGATGCTCAAGCACGCGCAGTCACGAGGGTGCGAGGCGTTGTCGCAACTGGCGGCCAGCGAATTCATGCGCACACCGTCCTACGAGCGCTACCTGCGGCGGTTGAGGAAAGCCCTGACCCAACAACGTCAACAGATGAGCGAAGCGATCATTCGCTACTTCCCCCTCGGCACCCACGTGACCAACCCCCAGGGCGGCACGTTGTTATGGGTGGAACTGCCTCGCCGGTATTCATCGATGACGTTTTTTCATGATGCGTTGAAGGTCGGCATCCAGATTTCCCCTGGGGATATCTTTTCCAATGCCAGGCGTTTCGATCACTTTGTGCGCATTGGCTGTGGCGCGCCGTTCTCGCCGCGGATTGACGAGGCCGTGCAGACCTTGGGGCGCTTGCTACATCAAGGTTGAACGCGATCCTGTGGGAGCGAGCTTGCTCGCGAAAGCGGTGTGTCAGTCACATCAATGTTGAATGTGCTGCCGTCTTCGCGGGCAAGCCCGCTCCCACAGGTTTTCGGGTGATCTTCAGAGCGGATTCTGGTGCAGGCAAATGATATGCGGGTCGTCATTCCAGTGCGGGAAACGCTCGGCGATCAGCGGGTCGTGGCCGGGGATGACGTGGTCTTCGCTGCCGGCCAGGCGGTCGATTTCGGTGAAGGCTTCGAGGGTTTGCGCCAGGTCATCGAGAATCGGAAACGGACTGCGCTCGCGAATGTTGACCCACAAATGCGCGGCATCCGAGGCCAGCACGATCCAGCCGCGCTCGGTGTTCACCCGCACCACCTGACTGCCCGGCGTATGTCCGCCCACCGGGTGCAAGGTCACGCCCGCAACGACCTCGACAACACCATTGTGCAAACGCATCCGCCCTTCGAACAGCGGCGGCAACGCCGACATCACGTCCTCGACTTCGTAGGTTTTGTTCACCGTGCGATGAGCCATTTTCGGCCCGGTGCAGAAACGCAGTTCCGCTTCCTGCAGATGCACGGTCGCCTTCGGGAACAGCCCGAGGTTACCGGCATGATCCCAGTGCAAATGGGTCAGGATCAGATGCTCGACCCGGGCCGGATCGATGTCCAGTTGCCGCAGGGACTCTTCCGGCAGGCGATACATCTGGCGATTGCGCCGGTGCGCCGTGGCCGGTTGGAAACAGGTGTCGACCACGATCACCTGCTGCTCGTTGCGGATGACCCAGAAGTAGTAGTCCAGCGGCATCGGTGCATTCGGATCACCGCAGCAGGCGTCGTAGAGAAAGTTCTCCCTGGCGCTGCGCTGGGCGTTTGCGCCGACGCGAATAGCGAACACTTCGTATACAGGAGCAGACATGGACACCTCCGGGTTCAGGCGACCGCCGTGGTTTTGAGGGTCGGGCGGAAATCGAAATCGATCTGCTCGCTGATGCCCAGGTCCTGAGCCAGCTTATGCAGGCCGCTGTAGTCGCGCATGATGGTCGCGCTCTTGTTGCTCTCGCGGGTGTCGGCAATGATCAGCGCCGCATCCTCGACCCCGAGCTGCGTCAGAATCGCCTCCCACATCGAGTAGTCCTGAGCGATAAAAGCACTCAGCGCCACCGACAGGTTGCGTGCGAAAAATTCCCGCTGCATGGGCTGCATGTTCGCGTACATGACCTTGGACACTTCGGCCAGCACCTTGCTGTGGGCGTACTCATCACGGTTGTGCAGTTCGGCCACCCGGCGGTTCTGCGGCTGGATGGTCTGGTCGTCCGCCAGCAAGTCCAGATAGGCGTTGACGCTGATCTCGGCCACCACCGCAAAAGTGATCGCCGCCAGATCCCGCTGCCATTGCTCGGGCAGTGCTTCACGCTGGGCCTTCAGGCGCAGGTACGTGACGGACGGCGGCAAGTCCAGATCCTGATCCAGCGCCCGGTCGAGCTTGGTCCGCTCGATGGCCCGCAGGTGCATCAGCGTGTGGTAGTGCTCGTCGATCAGGGTCTGTTGCATGGCCTCGCGAAAATGCCAGTCATCCTTGCCCAGGTACTGATTGGCGATGACGCTCAGCGCCGGATTGACCACATGTTCTTCGGCGGTGATGGTGCGCAGGTTGTAGCCGATCCAGCCCCAGGTCACCACGCTGCTTTTGAGTTCGTCGCTCAAGGCCTGGAATTTCGGATGGTGGAAGAACGGCACCATGCACTCCGGGTAATCCGGTCGTAGCGGGTCAAACACTTCGTTGATCCGGGCCCTGTCCGGATCACAAACGGAGGCGCGCTTGGTCCAGCCCTGGTTGAGCCGCACGATCAGTTGATGATCGACCTGGGCGATCTCGATTGCTGTCTGCATGACGCGATACCTGTAAGACGCGTACCCGCCAAGGGGTACGCCAAAAGAATGAAGGGCGACGGAAAAATCAGGCCAGCCAATAGCGGGTCAGGTTGCGCGCCGGGTCAGTGTAACGACTGCGGGCGTGGATCATTCGCCAGTTGTCCCAAATCAGCAGGCACCCGTCGGGAATCAGCACCGCAATGTTGTGCTCGACGAAGTACGCTTCACCGAGCACGGCAAACCTGGCCAGTGGCGAGGTGCTGTTGGTCACCAGCGATTGCTGCAGGGCTTCCCTGGACGGATTCACGTCGCCGTAGTGAAACTGGTTGTAGCTGAAGCGGAAAATATCCCCGTCTTGCGTAGGCGTGAGGATGTATTCCTTGACCCGCCGCTGTCCCGGTTCACCCGGTTTGGCGGTGGCGACAAATTCTACCGGCGAGTCATCCAGCCACTCACGCAGTTCTGGTTCACTGCGCTCCAGGAACTTGAGAAATTCATAACCGTCCACCAAACCGGTGTGCCCACCGCCGCACGTGGCCTGTTTATGGCAATGCAACGCCAGGTAGCGCGGCGGCGGCCCGTACACTGGCGCTTCAGTGTGCGGGCCGATGCCGTTCATGCTCTGGGAATACGGCAAGTCTTCGTAACCCGGCTTGCGGGTAATGGCAAAGGCCATCTGGCCGTTGAACTGCGGAATAATCGGGCCGAATTCGCTCAAGGTGCCTACGACATCATCGGCAAATTCGTCCGGGGTCAACACCGTCCAGCCCAACGTCGACAGTTCTTCATGACGATGGCCGAGCGAAATGCAAGGTTGAGACGCAACAATCCCTTGGTCTGACATGGTGAGATTCCTGGCGGGTTATCCGGCGTTGACGGTTGAGGTGTACGCGGCAATGAAGTCGCGGCAGGCGTCACCCGGTCGATAGCGCTGCTCGTCGATGCTCTGCACCGGGGTAATTTCGGCGGCGGTGCCGGTGAGAAAACACTCATCGAAGTCGCCAAGCTCCGTAGGCAGAATCGTGCGTTCGACCACCTGGTAGTCCAGCGCCCTGGCCAGTTCGATCACCGTCTGGCGGGTGATGCCGTTGAGGAAACATTCCGGCAGCGGCGTGTGCAGCGTCCGGCCTTTGACGAAGAACACATTGGCGCTGGTGGCTTCGGCAACATGGCCACGCCAGTCGAGCATCAGCGCATCGTGGTAGCCCGTGTTCTCGGCGTCGTGCTTGCTCAGCGTGGCGATCTGGTAATGCCCGGAGGCCTTGGCTTCGAAGGGGCTGCTGCTCGGTGGCGGACGACGCCAGCTCGCGGTTTTCAAGCGGATGCCGGCCATGCGCGCCGCCGGGTCGAAATAGCTCGGCCATTGCCAGCAGGCGATGGCCACGTGCACACGGTTGAAACGCGCCGAGGTGGAAATCATCTCGCTGCCGCGCCAGGCCACTGGGCGCAGATAACCGTCAACGACCTGGTTGCGTTGCAGCAGTTCGTGGCTGGCCGCCTCCAGTTCAGCCAGCTCAAAGGGGATGGCAAAGTCCATCAGTTGCGCCGAGCGATACAAGCGCTCGCTGTGTTCGCGCAGCTTGAAGATCCTGCCGTTGTAGACCCGCTCGCCTTCATACACGGTGCTCGCGTAATGCAGGCCATGGGTCAGCACATGCAACTGCGCCCGGGACCACTCGACGAACTCACCGTCGAGCCAGATAACGCCCTCGCGCTGATCAAACGGGATACTGCTCATATCCATATCTCCCCATTGTTCATGATTTTTCCTACGCCGTTTCCAGCAACACGGGTATCAATTCCGGCACGGCGGTGAGCTCGGTCTGAAAGAAGAACGAACGCTCGCCGAAGGCCGGTTGCAAGTCGTCGAACCAGGTCACGTGCGGATCGAAGCGCGCGTAGAAGGTGCGCAACACCCATTGCGGATTGCGTGCCTGGAGGAACTGCAAGACGAAAACCTTTTCCCCGGCGACGGTCTCGATGCCGTTGATCAACACCTTGCCGTAGAAGGTGCTCATGGACGGCCCGCGCACCGTGCGCGCAAGCCCCGACACCGTGCGGTACGCCGCCTGGAAGATCTCGAAGGCCCTGGCCAGCGGCATCGCGAAATAGTGGCTGGGGCCGGT
Source organism: Pseudomonas monachiensis (assembly GCF_047345015.1). Taxonomy (NCBI): domain Bacteria; kingdom Pseudomonadati; phylum Pseudomonadota; class Gammaproteobacteria; order Pseudomonadales; family Pseudomonadaceae; genus Pseudomonas; species Pseudomonas monachiensis. The sequence continues at coordinate 937,052 of NZ_CP178857.1, read as the reverse complement.
ATCGCGCTCGACGAACATGTAATAAGGCACGGCCCCAAGCCGTACCCCTTCGGTCCACAGCGCGGCCCAATCGGCGGGGTTTTCGTTGATGTGACGGATCAGCGGCGCCTGCATGCGCACCGTCGCGCCCGTCGAGCGAATGCGCTCGATGGCTTGGCGGGCGATGGTCTGACGGATCTCCACGGGGTGGTTGTAGTGGCCCATGATCGACAGGTTTTTCCCCGCCGCGACGATGCGCTGGAACAGCTCCAGCAGTTCAGGCGCATCCTTGTCACTGACAAAACGCTGCGGCCAGTACGCCACGGACTTGGTGCCGATGCGGATGTTCTTCAGGTGTGGCAAATCCAACAGCGGCTCGATGTAACCGGCCAGGGAGCGGGTGTTCATGATCATCGGGTCGCCGCCGGTAATCAGCACGTCGGTCACTTCGCTGTGCACCCTCAGGTAACTGACCAGCTCCTGGGACTCGCGGGCATTGAACTTGAGCTCTTCTTCGCCGATGAACTGCGCCCAGCGGAAACAGAAGGTGCAGTACGCGTGACAGGTCTGACCGGCACCGGGGAAAAACAGCACGGTCTCGCGGTACTTGTGCTGGATGCCCGGCAGGACTTTGCCATTGAGGGTGACACCGTTGTGGGTCAACTGCCCGGCCGGATGCGGGTTCATGCGCCGCCAGATCGCCTCGATCCGACGCTTGATCGCTGCGCGGTCATCCAGTTCGATCAGTTGTTTGAGCGAGGCATATTCCTCCGCCAGCAACATGTCCTTGTGGGGGAAGGTCATGCGAAAAACCGGATCGTCCGGAATGTTGTTCCAGTCGATCAACGTGCCCAGCACGTATTCGTTGGTGCGAAACGGCATGACCCGGGCCACCACGGTCATGGCCTCCTGCAACGCCGGCGCCAGCTTGTGCCAGTAGGGTGAGTCGCGGATGGTGCGTGAGTTATAGGGTTTGTAGCGTTCGTGCTCTGACAGTCCTTGCATGGCCGCGCTCCTGGTGATTGCCCTGAGTGTCGTTACGCGATGGCCGGCGCTTTGCGCTCTATGTCCATCCACGCCCGGACGCTGTCGCGATCCCACTGGCGGCGCACATACGCCGCGAGCCGTGCAGGCACCGGATCGCCGTTGGCAACCAGTCGGTTGAGCATGATTGCAAGGTCGGTGTCGGCAATGCTCCAGTCACCGAACAGATGCTCGGCACCCTCCTCCAGCAAATGCCCGGCGACGAAGAACAGGCGCTCGACGGCAGCTTGGGCTTCGTCGGACAGCGCGGTGTTTTTCTTGCCGAAGTACACCAGGTCAAACGGGCGCTCCTTGCGCACCACCAGCAAGTCACTGCGCAACCAGGCCTGCAATTGACGGGCACGGGCACGCTGACGGAGGTCCTGCGGATAGAGTTTTTTATGCCCCGGGGAGAGTTCATCAAGGTATTCGGCAATCGCCGATGATTCCGACAAGGCAAAATCGTCGTGAACCAACGTTGGAATCTTGCAGGTCAGCGAAAGATCGCGATAACTCGGCAGATAGTTTTCGCGCGCTTTTAGATCAACAGTAACCAGTTCAAATGAAAGTTGCTTTTCCTTGAGCGCCACAAAAGCCGACATCGCAAAGGCGCTGACATGATCGGCGCCGACATACAGTTTTAGCTTCCTGTTTTCCATAGAACACTCCATTGACCAACTGCAGGGATTGACGTGCATTGGGAGTGATCGTAGTTAGTTGAATGAAGGCTGAATAGATACAGAATTTGTCCGTTTCAATCGATACAGAAAGTTGTTTTCCAGCGGCAGATACGCAGCCAGAATCCCGGTAATAACGCTGCAAAAGGCGATACCGGGGCAGGTCTGAAAAACAAAAAAAGGGAGCCGACGAAGGTGGGCTCCCTGGGCGGCTGATGCGCCGAAAAATTACGGTTGGGTGGTGATCAGGCCATGGCTGTCGGCAAAGTTCGAGAGCAGTGCCATTTGCGGCATATTGCTCATGTTCAGCATCGCCAGGGGTTCGTGTCTGCTGCTGTTGACGAAGCCATGTCTGGTCCAGGCCGGTACCAGCAGCACGTCGCCATTGCTGACATTGACCCCGTCGGCATCGCCGAGGGTCAACACGCCGCTGCCGCACTGGATGACAAACAGATGCCACCAGGAATGGGCATGGCCGTTGAGCGTCACGCCGGGGTTCAGCCATTGCATGGCGATCGCCATGCCAGGTGTCACTTCACAGCCCGCAATGCTCTTGTCGTGAGCCAGCGCAACAATATCAACGTCACCGGCTTCAAGGGTCTGACGCATACCCGCCAGTTCAGTGCCTTTCCATACCTTGGGACTTGGCGCTCGATGGTGCAGGCTCTGACGAAAGTCCTTATATGAAAAAAACGCACCTTGAAAGTTATCCATTCGCACGCCCTTTTTTATTATTACCCATACTCTAGCGCCAAACCTTAAGTTAACTATTCAGCACTGTAAAGTCTGGAAACAACTTACAAAACCGATGGGCGCAAGGCGGCGATCATGTCCACTTCTATCGCGGCATTCTTGGGTAACTGATAAACACCCACTGTAGTGCGGGTATGTTTACCGGCATCGCCCAGCACATGGCTGAACACATCCGAGGCGCCGTTGGCCACTTCACTCAAATCGACAAAGTCCGCAGTGGACTTCACATAGACCGTTACCCGGATCAATGACTTGATCTTGTCCAGCGAGCCAATGGCATCGACGATCAACGCCAGCCCGCGCATCGCGCTGATGCTGGCGGCCGCTTGCGCATCGGCCATGGTGAGATCCAGCCCGACGCGGCCGGGGTAATGGATCTTGCCGTTCATGCGCGGCACCAGGCCGCTGATGTACAGCTCATCGTGATGACGGATCAGTGGCGCGTAATGTCCGCCTGCGGTGTTTTCGCCGTAGATGTCATAACCAAACTCTTTGGCCAGGGCGATGAAACGTTCATCGCAGGTCATGTGCTGGATCATTGATCGAACCCTCTAGATCAGTAATGCAAAAAAAAACGGTTGCTTGCCGGCTCAACACACGGCGCGGGTGGCCGGTGCCAGGCAAGTCACCTCAATGCGTGACTCAATCGCCTCGGTCAGGCGCAACAGGTCGTTGCTCAGTTGCCCGTAGTGTTCGTTGAACAGCACGATGTGGCCGATGAATGAGAAGTTGTCCTTGATCTGCGCGCTGACCGAGTCACCGACACGCCTGGCGTACTGCCCCTCCACCAGCTCGATGCGCAGGGCGCGGGCCAGGGCCTCGATGTCAGGCGTTGCGCGCAGGATGCCGCCGGCCGGCGCCCTGAGCAGGCGGATGCCGCAATAACCGCGGGCCACTGGCTCGTGCTGTTCGCTCTGGCCTTCCACTGCCCAGCGCACCCAACGTTCCCACGGATCGAAATTGACGAAGGCGCGTTTGGCCAGGTCCCAGATGTGCATGCCGCCGGGGCGCATGTTGGTTTCCACGGCCGAGGTCAGGTTGTCGCGGCGCAGGAACACTTCGTTGTGCCAGGCGCCATTGGCCAGGGATACCAAGCCCGCCATATGCCGACCGGCTGCCATCAAACGCGCCTGTACCTCAGGCGCAAGCGGTGCGGGCACGACTTGCTGGATCTCGGCGCGGTAGGCGCCTTCGGTGGTGGTTTTTTCCGTCACCCAGGTGCTGCCGGCCACACAGTCCCAACTGTATTCCCGGGCATTCTCCACCAGCTCTTCAAGGACGATGCCGCCTTCGCGGTAAGGCTTCAGGGCGAGCCAGGCGTCATCGCATTCCGAAGGGTGGTGGATGACACGACAGCCCCGGCTCGCACCTTCGCAGGCCGGCTTGATGAAGGCTTTTCCGCCCAGTTCGACGACGCGCTGGCGCAGTTCCGACAGGCTTGCGACCCGCGCGGAAAACACTGGCCGGTATTCTTCGGGGGCACTGCTGGCCGTCGCTTCGAGTTGGCGGAAGATCTGCTTGTCCAGGCCCGCCCGCGCTTCGCCAGGGGTAATGCCCGGCAGGCCGAAGTGAGTGGCCAGCGCTGCACCGAGCAGCACGCCGCGATCGGAGAACGGCAGTACGCCGATCAGCTTCCAGCTGTCGGCATTCAGGCACCCCACCACCAGTTCAAGGGACGCCGCCACATCGTCTTCGGCCAGCGAAGTGCTGCAGACGTGATCGGCCACCTGGTCGTCGTGGGGCTGAATTTTCTCGACCAGCAGGATGAGCCTGGCGTTGTAGAGCGACTTGCACAGCTCGCGCAGCTTCTGGATGTCGTGCACCCGATTGCCGTTGTAACCGACCACTACTACGCATGAAGTCGTATTCATAATGCCCCCGACCTGCAAGGTGAAAACCGCAACGGCGATGACTCAGTCATGCAACGACGCATTGGATTTACGGTTGAACCAGTACCAGGCCAGGATCCCAGCGGCACCGATGGCGGCCAGCACCAGCGCGTTGTACGGCGCCGGCACCACCCGCATGATCAATACGGTCAGCCCGGCCCCGACGCCCAGGGACACTTCCTTGACGAACATGTTGTTTTGCTTGACCGAGAAGTAATCGAGGTAGCTGAAGGCGCATTCGGCGATGGACAGCAGCGCCACCCAGACCAACGCCCCGGCGAGGGTTTCGACGTGGAACGCTGCAGGCGAAGACAGCACCGCAAAACCGCCGACGATGATCGCGATCACCGACACGACCTTGAAGCGCCCGGTGCGCTCGATCAGCTTCATCACCGGCACCTGGGCGAACACCACCACGGCGCTGTTGAGGATCAGCATCAAGCCGTACCAGGCCGGCAGTTCGCCGGTCTTGAGCAGGATTGCCTGTGGCAGGATCGAGAACACCCCGAACAGCTTGATGCCCATGATGATGCCGGCGATCACCCAGGGCAGTTTGTTGCCCCAGTTGCTGCCGGTCTGGCTGGCCGGGCGGGAGACCACCGGCTCGGTGGTGAAGGTCGCGCCGAGGGCGATCGGCAGGCACAGCAAAACGAAGGCCGCCGCACCAAGGAAAAACATCGTCGGCGTGAGCAGCGGCGACAGCAGGATCAAACCGGCCACCAGGCTGCCCATGTTCATGGCCACGCGGTTGTAGGCCGCGCCTTCCTTGGTCTGGGCCGCTTCGCTCTTGATCAGGTAACCGGCAATGGCGATGCCGTAGGCAAACAGCGCGGCAGCAAACATCACCATGCCTTGATTGCTGGTCAGCGCCAGCAGCACCAGGCCAAGGCCGGCACACAGCAGGGTGACGCTCAGGGAACGGCGGCCAAGCACCAGTAAAGTCAGGGGCAACAGCAGCAACAAAGCGCGATACCCAAGGGCCAGGATGCTGTTGGTGGCCGTGTCGAGCCAGACGTTGGCCTTGCCCAGTACCGCGAACAGCGAGACGGCGGTGATGATCCGGATCGTGAATAACCGCAGGTTAATGACCGGTTTAGCCACCGCGACCGCTGTTTCGACACTCATGCAGCACCTCAAGAACCGGGTGAACGCCCGCCGACAAAGGCCGACATTCAGAAAAGTCTGTAAGAGCATGGTAGAGAGAGAGGCTTGTCCTGATCAGGGCAAGTTCGTATAGAATCCAACGAACTTTACTGCCGGAGAGACCAGTAAAATGCAGGTTCAACGCGCAGTCATCGCCGCCATTGAATTCCAGCCCGGCGCGCCGCTGGTGCAGCAGATCGTCGATCAGCTGACGCAAGCCATCAGCACCGGGGGCCTGCCCCACGGCGCCAAGCTGCCGCCGATTCGCGAACTCTCCGACTTGATGAACGTGGGCAAGTCCACGGTGGTCGATGCCCTGGATCGTATGCGCGCCAAGGGGCTGGTGGTGTCTCGCCAGGGCTCCGGGCATTACGTGCACCGCTCCGAAGCGGCGCTCAAAAGCGGCACCGGCCCGGACCTGCAACCCCAGGACACCCTCAGCGTGATTCGTCGCGCCTTGCTGCTGGACAACGGTGCGCTGCGCCCCGGCTGCGGTTTTCTGCCAACCTCGTGGCTACCCGCCGAAGAATTGCAGAAAGCCGTGCGCGCCACCCTGCGAGCAACTTCGTTGCGCATGGGCGAGTACGGCGTAGCCGGCGGTTACTTGCCGTTGCGCCAGGCCCTGCGGGTCAAACTGGCAACCTTCGGCATCGAGGCGTCGGTGGACCAGATCATCACCACCGCCAACACCATGCAGGCCATCGACCTGCTGATGCGCCTGCTGGTCAAACCCGGCGACACCGTGCTGCTCGACGACCCCTGCTACTTCAACATGCACGCCAACCTGGCGTTGCATGGAGCCAAAGTCATCACCATCGCCCGGGATTGCGACGGCATGGACCTCGACGCGTTCGAGCAACTGCTGATCGCCCACAAACCCGTGCTGTACATGACCAACAGCACGCTGCATAACCCCACCGGTCACTCGTTCACCCCGGCCCAGGTCTACCGCTTGCTGGAACTGAGCCACCGTTATGGCTTGCACATCGTCGAAGACGATCTGTACTGCGACATCCAGCAACGCCGCACCCCGCGCCTGGCCGCCAGTGGGTTGGATCATGTGAGTTACGTCTCCGGTTTCTCCAAGACCCTGACCGCCAACAGCCGCGTCAGCTACACCGTGCTCTCGCCGCAACTGGCGGCGCGCATGGTCGCCCTGAAAATGGCCTGCGGCGGCGTGACCTCGGAACTGGCAGAGCAGATCACCTGCACCATGCTCAGCGACGGCAGCTATGCCAAGCATGCGCGTCGCACGGTAGATCGGTTGTATGAATCCAATAGCCGTGTGGCCGGTTGGCTGGCGCAGGCCGGGTGTTCGCTTTCCTCGTTGCCCGGCGAAGGTGTGTTTATCTGGGCACGGTTGCCGGACGGCTTGCATGCCGAGAACCTGGCTCGCCAGGGGTTGGAGAACAACATGGTATTGGCGCCGGGCACCTTGCTGAGCAAAGGGCCGGATGCCAGCCAGTTCCTGCGATTCAATGTGGCTCATAGTGACAGCCTGCAAGTGCGGGAGCGGTTTTTCCGGTTGCTTGATAATCCCCCAAAATAGCTGACTGCCCTCGACCCTGTGGGAGCGGGCTTGCTCCGGGCGGCGATCCGACGATGAGGCCGTCACATCCAGCATCAATGTTGCCTGACACACCGCCATCGCGGGCAAGCCCGCTCCCACAGGGTCTGCGGTGTCCCGGCCATCCCCGGCCACCAGATCGCTACGATTGCCGACCTCATCCTTGCCGGCTAACTTCGCCCGGTCGCTGCCAATTCAGCGACCGGGCCTGAGAACCCGGGTAAAATACGGGCGCACAAGCGCCACCAATCACGATTGCCGGCGCTTTTTTGTGTCTACACACTCGTGCAATGGCGGCTGTGCGTGGGAGACCTTCGGGTCTGCCGGATTCCTGTATCTCCGGTTTCTCAGCCCGCGCATAGCTGCCACCCATTCGCCTGAGAACGAACGTGGTAGCTCTCAATTTTATACGGGAGTTTTACTCATGAACGCTATCGATCCGTCTGCTACACCAGTCATGCCCCTCCACCTCCAGCCCAGTAAGAGGTGAAGCCCAATGACCAATCCCCAAGACCTCAAAACCATCGGCCTCACCCCCTTCTCCTACCACGCCAACGAACCACTGTTTCGCATCAACGCCGGCGTCCCGGTGATCGAAGCCCTCTACCACGCCTCCGACCTCCTCCATATCGCCAAACTCCTCGCCTCAGACGCCGCCATGGTTCGCGACTCCGACCGGCACGCCTGGGCCTCGCACTTTTTGCAGGACATGAGCAAGGCAATCATCGATGACGTGGTGAAAGTGCTCGACGCACCGTGTAACAACCGCACATAAATGAAAAAGCCCCGCGTTTCGTTTGAAACGCGGGGCTTTTCAGATATTCGACGATGTGATCAGACGACTGCCAGTCGATCAACCATATCCGGAAACTTCTCAACCAACCTGATCAGCAAGGCGGCCTGAGCATTGGGCTTCGACTTTTCCTGCTCCCAGTTTCTCAGGGTGCTGGGACTGGTTCGAATTCGCTTGGCGAAAACAGCCTGGGACATGTGCAGCTTTTCCCGTAGCGCAACGATTTCTTGCGCCCCCACCTCTGATGCAGGGATGTCCTCCACAACCGTATTGCGCAATGTAATCTTGCCTTCGCGTTGAGCCGCCATCTCATCAACGCCCTGCATCAACTCTGCAAACAGGTCGCGTTTTTTCATGGGGTACCTCGTGGTATCGACTTGTAACTATAGGCAACTTGCTTATAGCTAAGCAAACCAAGAGTGCTCTTTGAGATGGGCTGTAATTTCGATGAACGAGGTACTCCGCGCCGCCGCCATCGCGAGCAAGCTCGCTCCCACAGGGTCCGCGTCGTGCTCGATATCAGCGATGACGCTAGTCCAATGTGGGAGCGAGCTTGCTCGCGATGGCGGCAACTCGATTCATTTGAAAACAACAATAAAAAGCCCCGCTCTTCTCTCGAAGGCGGGGCTTTTCGTTACAACATCTAAACCTTAAGGCGCGTACGTCAGCAGCAACTCGCTCGGCACTTTGAAGTCCAGGGACATCATCACGCTCAACGCGGTAATGGTGAAGATCGAGAACACGAACAGCTTGCGTGCCCAGACCGTGTCATCCACTGCCTTGTAGCCGGTCCAGGCCATGTACAGCCAGTACATGCCCATGGCCGCGGCGACGGCGAGGTAGCTCATGCCGGCGTAACCGCTGAAGGTCAGCATCAAGGTCGCCACGAGGAAGGCCAGGATGTAGAGCAGGATGTGCTTCTTGGCCACCTGGATGCCGCGCTTCACTGGCAGCACCGGAATCGATGCGGCCAGGTAATCGTTGAAGCGAAAGATCGCGATGGCGTAGGAATGCGGCATCTGCCACAGGCTGAACATCACCAGCAGGGTCAGCGCGGCCATGTCGAAGGTGTTGCTGACTGCGACGTAACCGATCACTGGCGGCATGGCACCCGACAGACTGCCCACCAGCGTGCCGTGAACCGACTTGCGCTTGAGGTACAGGCTGTAGAAGCCGACGTAGATCACGAAGCCGATTACCGCGAACAACGCGGCCAACGGGTTGGCCACCTTGTACAACAGGGCAACGCCGGCAACACCCAGGACGGTCGCATAGATCAGGGCCAGTTTCAGGGAGATCAAGCCCTGGACCAGCACGCGGTTCTTGGTGCGTTCCATCTTGATGTCGATGTCGCGGTCGATGCAGTTGTTGAACACGCAACCGGAGGCAACCACCAGGGACGTGCCGATCATGGCGGCCAGGAAGATGGCCAGATCGACATGCCCTTTGGAGGCCAGGAAAAATCCGCCTGCCACAGAAAGCACGTTACCGAAAATGATCCCCGGTTTGGTGATTTGGATAAAGTGCTTAAGGGACATGCGGATCTTCCTCACTTCGCCATCATGAACGTGTGGATGCTGAACATGATCCACAGCGACAAGCCAACCAGCAGGACAATCACGATCGCGGCAAAGACAAACGCAATCACGTTGTTACGCTGCGCGGCCGAACGGTCCAGGTGCAGGAAGTACACCAGGTGCACCAGCACCTGGATGACTGCGAACGCGACGACGATCATCAGGGTGATCGACTTCGGCAGCGTCGGGTACATCACCAGCCCGAACGGGATCAGGGTCAGGATCACCGACAGGATGAAACCGATGCCGTAGGACTTGACGCTGCCGTGACCGGCGTCGTGGCTGTCATGGCCATTTTGGGAATGAGCTGTGTTAGCCATTTACATAGTCCCCATCAGATAAACAACGGTGAATACGCAGATCCACACGACGTCCAGGAAGTGCCAGAACAGGCTCAGGCAGCTCAGACGGGTCTTGTTGGTCGCCGTCAGGCCGTTTTTCTGCACCTGATACATCATGATCGCCATCCAGATCAGACCGCTGGTCACGTGCAGACCGTGGGTGCCGACCAGGGTGAAGAACCCGGACAGGAAGCCGGAACGGCTAGGGCCGTAGCCCTCGGAGATCAACATGTGGAACTCGTTGATCTCCATGCCGATGAAGCCGGCACCGAACAGGAAGGTCATGGCCAGCCAGCCCAGGACCTGCTTCTTGTTGCCACGGAAGAACGCCAGCATGGCGAAGCCGTAGGTGATCGAACTGAACAGCAGCAGGGCGGTTTCGCCCAGTACGTATGGCAGTTCGAAGATGTCGTGGCCCGACGGGCCACCCGCTACGTTGTTAACCAGTACCGCGTACGCCGCGAAGATCGACGCAAACAGAATGCAGTCGGTCATCAGGTAGAGCCAGAAACCGAATACGGTCATCTCGCCCGAGTCGTGGTGATGGTCATCATGCCCATGTCCATCGACATGGGTGTGTCCAGCATTGGTCACTAAGTTCGACATGGTTTAAGCCTGTTCCAACGAGGTTTCAACACGGGTGGCGGTGGCCGGGATTTTCCCTGCCGCTACCAGACGCTTGTGCTGCTCGGCTTCGATGCGCTCGATCACGTCGACCGGCACCATATAGCCTTGATCATCACGGGCCGCGTGGATCACGAAGTAGATCACGGTGCCGGCCAGGCCAGCGATTGCCAGCCACCAGATGTGCCAGATCATCGCGAAACCGAACACGGTCAACAGAGCACCCATGACCACACCGGTGGCGGTGTTGTTTGGCATGTGGATCGGCTCGTACTTGGCCGGGGCCTTGTACGCAGTGCCGTTTTCCTTGGCTTCGGTGAACGGGTCGACTACGTCGGCTTTTGGCAGCACGGCGAAGTTGTAGAACGGAGGTGGCGACGAGGTCGACCATTCCAGGGTGTGTGCATTCCACGGGTCGCCGTGTTCGCACATGTTTTCCGGCTTGTTGCGGTCACGCACGCTGACGTACAGCTGGATCAGCTGGCAAGCGATACCCGCGGCGATCATCACCGCGCCGAACATGGCAACGTACAGGTACGGCACCCACTCAGGGTTGGTAGTGGCGTTCAGGCGACGGGTCATGCCCATGAAGCCCAGAGCGTAGAGCGGCATGAACGCGACGAAGAAGCCGCTGATCCAGAACCAGAATGCTGCCTTGCCCCAGCCTTCGTGCAGCTTGAAGCCGAACGCTTTAGGGAAGTAGAACGCGAAACCTGCGATGTAACCGAATACCGCACCGCCGATGATCACGTTATGGAAGTGCGCGATCACGAACAGGCTGTTGTGCAGAACGAAGTCGGCACCCGGGATGGCCAGCAGTACGCCGGTCATGCCGCCGATGGCGAAGGTCACCATGAAGCCCAGGGTCCACAGCACCTGGCTGGTGAAACGCAGACGGCCCTGGTAGATGGTGAACAGCCAGTTGAACAGCTTCACACCCGTCGGGATGGAAATCAGCATCGTCGCCAGACCGAAGAAGGCGTTGACGCTGGCCCCCGAACCCATGGTGAAGAAGTGGTGCAGCCAAACCATGAAGCCCAGGATCGAGATCGCGCCCGATGCGTAGACCATCGAGTGGTGGCCGAACAGTTTCTTGCCGGTGAAGGTCGAGATGACTTCGGAGAAGATACCGAACGCTGGCAGGATCAGGATGTACACCTCAGGGTGACCCCATGCCCAGAACAGGTTCACGTACATCATCGGATTACCACCAAGTTCGTTGGTGAAAATGTGGAAATCCATGTAACGGTCAAGCGTCAGCAGTGCCAGGGTAGCGGTCAGGATCGGGAACGAAGCCACGATCAGGACGTTGGCCCAGGTGCAGGTCCAGGTGAAGATCGGCATGTCCATCAGCTTCATGCCAGGGGTACGCATTTTCAGCACGGTGGCCAGGAAGTTGACCCCCGTCAGCGTCGTACCCAGGCCCGATAGCTGTAGCGCCCAGATGTAGTAGTCCATCCCCACGCCAGGGCTGTATTGCAGGCCCGACAGCGGCGGATAGGCAACCCAGCCGGTCTTGGCGAATTCGCCGACGCCCAGGGACAGGTTGATCAGCACTACGCCGGATACCAGCAGCCAGAAGCTCAGGGAGTTCAGGAACGGGTAGGCAACGTCACGCGCGCCGATCTGCAGCGGCACTGCAAGGTTCATCAGGCCGGTGAAGAATGGCATCGCCATGAAGATGATCATGATCACACCGTGAGCGGTGAAGATCTGGTCATAGTGTTCAGGTGGCAGGTAGCCAGGCGAACCCTCGGTGGCCATGGCCAGCTGGGTACGCATCATGATGGCGTCGGCGAAGCCGCGCAGCAGCATGACCATGGCGACGATGATGTACATCACGCCGATTTTCTTGTGGTCGACCGACGTCAGCCACTCGGTCCACAGGTAGGTCCACTTCTTGAAGTAAGTGATACCCGCGAACAGTGCCAGACCGCCGAGCGCGATCATGGCGATGGTCACCATTACGATCGGCTCGTGGAACGGGACCGCTTCCCAACTTAATTTACCAAACATCGTTTACTCCTCTGCCCCGGCAGCTGAATGCGCGTTCATGTCCATTCCTTGCGTAGCGGCCACTTCTTTCTCTTCTTTCTCGTGCTTCACTTTCGGACCCGGTTTCATGCCTTCGTACTTGTCGACGATGGTCTGGAACAGGTTCGGTGTCACCGAGGAGTAGAGCTCGACTGGGTTGTTCTGGCTCTGCTTGGCAAGGGCTGCGTATTCAGCTTGTTCAAGCTGTTTAGGTGCCTTTTTGACTTCACTTACCCAAGCGTCGAAATCTTCCTGGGAAGTGGCGATCGCCTTGAATTTCATACCGGTGAAACCCGCGCCGCTGTAGTTGGCGGAGATACCGTCCATTTCAGCGTTTTCGTTGGCGATCAGGTGCAGTTTGGTCTGCATGCCCGCCATCGCGTAGATCTGGCCGCCCAGCGCAGGGATGAAGAACGAGTTCATCACGGCGTCGGAAGTGATCTTGAAGTTGATCGGGGTGTGGGCCGGGAACACGATCTTGTTGACCGTGGCGATGCCTTGTTCCGGATAGATGAACAGCCACTTCCAGTCCAGCGCGACCACTTCGATGGTCACAGGCTTGACGTCGGATTCCAGCGGCTTGTACGGGTCAAGGGCGTGGGTCGACTTGTAGGTGACGTAACCCAGGGCAATGATGATCAGCACTGGAACAGCCCACACCGCGATCTCGATCTTGGTGGAGTGGTTCCATTTCGGGGTGTAGGTGGCGTTGGTGTTGGACGCGCGGTATTTCCAGGCGAACAGGAAGGTCATGACGATGACCGGAACCACGACCAACAGCATCAGCAGCGTTGCGGTGATGATCAGGTTTCGCTCGTCCAGACCAACCTGGCCCTTGGGATTGAGCAAGGTCATGTTGCAGCCTGACAGCAACAACGTGCCGATCAGCGGCAATAAGCCTAGTAGTCTGGGGTACCTGTTTTTACTCATCTCACGACCTCTAAAGCAGCTTGCGCAATGCAGTTGGGTTTTGATCGCCAACACTTCACCCTGCCAAGGGTTGGCATTTTTCTTGGATTGAATAAGGGCATGCCCGTCGTGCGTCAGACGCTGTACGACAAATCCCGGGCCTGCGGTGAGTTCTTATTCGAATACGTGGTCAAAGGCCTTGTTACAGACCAATTCCATTTGGTGCGGGTAGTTGGAGGCTCCGACACCTGGGAATCGCATGAAGCCACCAGACCTCTCGACACCCTGTTCCTGCTCACCTCTGGTTAAGAATTGAGCAGTGCCGGGAATTCAGTGCGGGCGATTGTAGATATGTAACGTTTTATAAACCATGTCTCATCCCGAAATAATTTTTATCCGAACCGGCAACAATCATTAACCGTTTTCGCAAAAGTGGCGCATCTTATCGAAATTCATTCTCAACAAAAACACCAAAATAAGTAGGCCTTCCACCCACGGTTCAGACAGTATCCAGTCCCTCTTCTCTGCCCTTGACCTTGCCCAAGGCCCGATATGACGGGGGCTCCGGGCATTCGCCAGAGCCTGTTAAAACTGCCTGTTCGTGCCTGCAATGGAAAAAACCGCCCGCCTGCAAAACAACCCGATTTCGTTACGTTTCCATGTACCAATCCGGCCTCCTCGAACGCCCTGCGACACCGACTCTGTGACAACATGTCGCACATGTGTCGCACCCTTGATTGCCGCCCGTCACGGTCTTTTTACCCGGCCTCTGAAATGTGCTCTGCACGACAAAAAAAGCCCCGGCCCTCTCTTCGAGGACCGGGGCTTTTTTTGTCCGACAATGCGTGGCGGCAGATGAACTCAGCGCAGCGCTTTGCGGTTACGCGAGGTCAGCAACGGCACCAGCACCACGATCAGCACGAAGGCGACCAGCGCCCACTGCGCCAGCGACAGGCCGAGGATCGGCGGGTATGGCGTGGAGCAGAAACCGTCGACCTGGAAACCCAGCGGGAAGATCTTCGCCAGCGGCAAGTCATCGACAATCGGTTGCAACACATCGATGCCACAGCTGACCGCCGGATAAAACTGCGTATAGACGTGATGCCCGGCAACGCCTGCGCCTGCCACAGCACAGATCACCACCAGGGTTTCAAACACCGTGATGCTGCGACGGCCGCGCATGGCCGCGCCGATGAAGGCAAAGATCGCGATCAGCAGCAACGCGTAACGTTGCAGGATGCACAGCGGGCAAGGGGCCTCGCCCAGAACAATTTGCATGTACAGCGCACCGCCGATCAGCGCCAGGCAAATGATGCCCAGCAACACCAGATAGCGCCGTTCACGGCCCAACCGCATGGATTCATCGCTCATCGCGTTTCCCTTCAAGATATCGATTGCCCGCCAGTCTACACGCTGGCCTGATCTTTGAGAGCTGGCGCGTAGCAAGGGGGATGTCGCAGGGAATAGACGACAGGACGGTTAAGGAGGGATTAACTTTTAACCAGAAAGATCAAAAGATCGCAGCCTCCGGCAGCTCCTACATCGGAATGGATTGCATCCTGTAGGAGCTGCCGAAGGCTGCGATCTTTATTAGGGGTTACTCCAGCGCCGCTGCCGGCCCGAAGAACTCGTAACGGCTCTGCTTCTCCGGCACCCCCAAGGCTTTCAGGTGGCGTTTGACGGCCGACATGAAACCTTTCGGCCCCAGGAAGTAGGCATCCAGATCACGCTGCTCCGGCAGCCAAGCATTCAGCTGCTGCTGGCTCAACAAACCGACCTTGTGCGCTGCCGGGCTCACGCCGTCATCTTCGGCGTAGCAGTAGAAGCGCTTGAGTTGCGGGTGACGCTCGGCCAGGCCGTCGATCCAGTCGCGGAAGGCATGGACGCTGCCGTTGCGCGCGCAGTGGATGAAATGCACCGGCCGCTGGGTTTCCAGCGCCGCTTCGAGCATTGCCAGGGTCGGGGTGATGCCGACGCCACCGCTGATCAGCACCAGTGGCTTGTCGCTGGCCGTCAGGACGAAATCGCCCGATGGTGGGAACAACTCGATGCTGGCGCCAACCTGCAACTGGTCGTGCAGGAAGCTGGAAGCGCGGCCACCGTCCTCACGTTTGACGCTGATGCGGTACTGGCCTTTGTTTGCCAGCGCCGACAGCGAGTAGTTACGACGGATCTCTTCACCGTCGAGGATCAGTTTCATGCCGATGTACTGGCCGGGTTCTGCCAGCAGGGTAGGACCTTTGTCCGCGGGCTCGAAGTAGAACGAAGTGATCTCGGCGCTCTCCTGGACTTTGCCTGCCACGATGAATTCCCGCGCCCCGCGCCAGCCGCCCGGTGCCTGTTCCTTCTGGTCATAGATGCTGGTTTCGGCACCGATCAGGATGTCCGCCAACTGGCCGTAGGCCGCGCCCCAGGCCGCGATCACCTCCGGGGTGGCGATCTCTTCGCCCAATACCTCGGCGATGGCCCGCAGCAGGCAGCTGCCGACAATCGGATAGTGCTCAGGCAGGATCTGCAGGGCCACGTGCTTGTTGATGATCTTGGCCACCAGGTCGCCCAACTGGTCGAGCTGGTCGATATGGCGCGCATACATCAATACGCCGTTGGCCAACGCACGCGGCTGATCACCGCTGGCCTGGTGGGCCTGGTTGAACAGCGGGCGGACTTCCGGGTATTCGGAGAGCATCATGCGGTAGAAGTGCGTGATCAGCGCCTCACCACCGCTTTCAAGCAGCGGCACGGTGGATTTGACGATGGCACGGTCTTGAGCGCTCAGCATAAGGTGACTCCTGATCTTCTTGGGTTGCTAACGGATTACCCTATGCGTATCAGCTTTCGTGCCAACTATTTAATTCTTATAAATCAATACCTTAACAACTTAATAGTCATTTAGACACTGCCTGCTTTATAGTCATACCGACTACACGGAGTCACTATGACTGCAAAATCACTGCTCACCGCCCTGCTGCCCCTGGTCTCCGACCTGTCCCGCGAACTGCCCGAAGGTGAGCGTTATCGACGCTTGCTGGAAGCCATGCGCGCCCTGCTCCCGTGCGATGCCGCCGCCCTGCTGCGCCTTGATGGTGAATGGCTGGTGCCGCTGGCCGTCGACGGCTTGAGTACCGACACCCTCGGCCGGCGCTTCAAGGTCAGCGAGCATCCGCGCTTCGAAGCGCTGCTCAGCGGCCCCGGCCCGACCCGTTTCGCTGCCGACAGCAACTTGCCTGACCCCTATGACGGCCTGGTCGATGGCCTGGATGATCATCTGGAAGTCCACGACTGCATGGGTTGCCCGCTGTTCATCGACGAGCGCCCCTGGGGTCTGCTGACCCTCGATGCCCTCGACCCGGAGCGCTTCGAACCGATCGAACTGGATGCCCTGCAAGCCTTCGCCAGCCTTGCAGCGGCCACGGTCAACGCCGCCGAGCGCATCGAGCGGTTGAACAACCGGGTCGAAGATGAACATCAACGCGCCGAGGTCTACCGCCAGGCCAGCGGCCAGCAGAATCGCGAAATGATCGGCCAGAGCAAGGCCCACAAGCGTCTGGTCGAAGAAATCAGCCTGGTGGGCGGTAGCGACCTGACCGTGTTGATCACCGGTGAAACCGGGGTCGGCAAGGAGTTGGTGGCCCAGGCCATCCATGCGGCCTCGCCCCGCGCCGACAAACCGATTATCAGCCTCAACTGTGCCGCGTTGCCCGACACATTGGTGGAGAGCGAGTTGTTCGGCCATGTTCGCGGCGCCTTTACCGGGGCAATGAACGACCGCCGCGGCAAGTTCGAACTGGCCAATGGCGGCACGCTGTTCCTCGATGAAGTCGGTGAGTTGTCGCTGACCGTGCAGGCCAAGTTGTTGCGAGTGCTGCAGAGCGGCCAGTTGCAGCGACTGGGTTCGGACCAGGAGCATCAGGTCGACGTGCGCCTGATCGCGGCGACCAACCGTGACCTCGCCGAAGAAGTGCGCAGCGGCCGTTACCGCGCCGACTTCTACCATCGCCTCAGCGTTTATCCACTGCTGGTGCCGGCCCTGCGCGATCGCGGGCGCGATGTGCTGCTGCTCAGCGGTTACTTCCTGGAGCAGAACCGTTCGCGCATGGGCCTCAACAGCCTGCGCCTGACCAGCGACGCCCAGGCCGCGCTATTGGCCTACGACTGGCCCGGCAACGTGCGCGAGCTTGAACACTTGATCGGCCGCAGCGCCTTGAAGGCCCTGGGCAATTGCAAGGAACGGCCGAAAATTCTCAGCTTGAGCGCCGCCGACCTGGACTTGCCCAATGCCAGCGTTGAAGCCGCTGCCGAGCAACCCGTCGCTACCCTCACGCAAGCGGTGACCGGCGACTTGCGCGAAGCCACCGAGCATTATCAGCGTCAATTGATCGGTGCCTGCCTGGAGCGGCACAACAACAACTGGGCAAGCGCGGCCCGTGAGCTGGGCCTGGATCGGGCGAACCTGGGGCGGATGGCCAAAAGACTCGGCATGAAGTGAGCATCCTGTGGCGAGGGAGCTTGCTCCCGCTGGAGTGCGAAGCGCTCCCAGATCCGGCAGTGCACAGTTTCAGGCAAGACGATTTTGCGACTGCTGCGCAGCCGAGCGGGAGCAAGCTCCCTCGCCACAAAGGTCCACCATTTGGTCCGAGATAGGTATTGACCCTAAAGCCTGCCCCCGACAAGTCGATAACCCGGCATCGAAGTCATTGGCGATCCCTGGATTGCCCGTCACCTTTTTCCAGAGAAGGTTCCTATGTCCTCCACCAAAGCCCGCGCAGACTCACTTTCGCTTCTGCTGTTTACCCTGCGCAGCGGCAAGCTGATGGCAATCAACCTGCTCAAGGTCAGTGAAATCATTCCCTGCCCGCCGCTGACCAAACTTCCGGAGTCGCACCCCCACGTCAAAGGCATCGCCAGCCTGCGCGGCGCCTCGCTGTCGGTGATCGACCTCAGTCGTGCCATTGGCGAGCGTCCGCTGGAAGACCCGAATGGCGGCTGCCTGATCGTCACCGACGTCAGCCGCTCCAAGCAGGGCCTGCATGTGCAGGCCGTGAGCAAGATCGTCCACTGCCTGACCACCGACATCCGCCCTCCTCCCTTCGGCTCCGGTGGATTGCGCGCCTACATCACCGGCGTAACGTCAGTCGATGGCACTCTGGTGCAAGTGCTGGACATCGAAAAAGTCATCCACGGCATCGCCCCGGCACAAATCGAAATGGCGCCGACCGAGCTGAGCATGGAAGACGCCGAACTGCTCGGCAACGCGCGCATCCTGGTGGTTGACGACAGCCAGGTCGCCTTGCAGCAATCGGTGCACACCCTGCGTAACCTTGGCCTGCAATGCCATACCGCCCGCAGCGCCAAGGAAGCCATCGACTGCCTGCTGGACCTGCAAGGCACCGCGCAACAGATCAACCTGATCGTCTCGGACATCGAGATGTCGGAGATGGACGGCTACGCCTTCACCCGCTCCCTGCGGGAAACCCCGGATTTCGCGCATCTTTATGTACTGCTGCACACCTCGCTGGACAGTGCGATGAACGCCGAAAAAGCACGACTGGCAGGAGCGAACGCGGTGCTGACCAAATTCTCTTCGCCGGAATTGACCCAGTGCCTGATTACCGCGGCCAAGGCTGTCGCCGAACAGGGTTATTGAGTGTTGAACGAAGAATTCTGCTGGCTGATGCGGCGCGACCTCTCTTTAATCGTGCCGTCCCCCGCTTGGCCAGCCGGCCTGCAATTGAGCGAGTACCGCCCCGAACTGGGCGCCGCCGTGCACCGGTTGATGGAGTTCGGTTATCTCGACGGCGGTGGTCGCGTAGCCGCGCTGGAGATGTGGCAACGGCAGTTCGAAACCGATCCGGAATACGACCCGGCCCTGTGCTTCATTGCCCTGGATGCTGGGGAAGTAGTGGGTGTTTGCCAGTGCTGGACCAGTGCCTATATCAAGAACCTGGTGGTGCATCCGCGGTTTCAGGGCCGGGGGTTGGGGCGTGCACTGTTGTTGCAGGCGTTCAAGGTGTTCCAGCAGCGGCGTGAAGGCTTCGTGGATCTGAAGGTACGTGAAGACAACCTTCGGGCGCGGCGCTTGTATGAAAGCGTCGGGATGCGCGCGGTTCGCCGGGAACCGATACCGCTCTGACACGACGCCATCGCGAGCAGGCTCGCTCCCACAGGGGATTGCATTCCAAATGTGGGAGCGGGCTTGCTCGCGAAGACGGCAGATCAGGCACTGCAGAGATAACGACTCAGCGCTTACCCATCGACCGACGAGTCCCCGGTGGTGCCATGCCCGGCGTCTTGGTGTGGCCGTTCTTGGCGCCGTTCTTGTACCACGGCTGGTTGGAGCCCTTGGCAGCTGCCAGCTCACCCGGCTTGAACGGGAATCTGAAGGCCGGGATCTCGGCTTTGGTTTCGCTATCGGCGCTGGAGTCGACGCTGTCTGGCAGCTCGGCCTGCACGTCGCTCAGGGCGTCGGCGACTGGCGGTTGTTTCGGGGAAGTCATGAAAGCTCCGGGTGGTGCATGAAGTGTCGGGCCCGGTGAGTGAGCCGCATGCCACAGTATAAGAAGTACGGCAGTATAACTGGATGGAGCTCGGCAAGCTGCAAGCTTGCATTGACCGCCTGACGACTCGCACAAATCCCGTGAAGAATGTTAGCGTGCTCATCATTCTTCACCGCCCGACGAGCCCGCCCTCCATGAAAAAGACCGTCCTTGCATTCAGCCGCGTCACTCCACAAATGGTTGAACGCCTGCAACAAGACTTCGACGTCATCGTGCCTAATCCGAAAAACGGCGACATCAATGCCCAGTTCAACGAAGCCCTGCCCCATGCCCATGGCTTGATTGGTGTAGGCCGAAAACTCGGTCGTGCGCAGCTGGAGAACGCCACCAGCCTGGAAGTGGTGTCCAGCGTCTCGGTGGGCTACGACAACTATGACCTGGCCTACTTCAACGAACGCGGGATCATGCTGACCAACACGCCGGATGTGCTCACCGAAAGCACCGCCGACCTGGCGTTTGCCCTGTTGATGAGCAGCGCCCGTCGCGTCGCCGAACTTGACGCCTGGACCAAGGCCGGGCAATGGCAGGCCACTGTCGGCGCACAGCTGTTCGGTTGCGATGTGCACGGCAAGACCCTGGGTATCATCGGCATGGGCAATATCGGTGCGGCCATCGCCCGACGCGGTCGCCTGGGTTTCAACATGCCGGTCATCTATAGCGGCAACAGCCGCAAGACCGAACTGGAACAGGAACTCGGCGCACAGTACCGCAGCCTCGATCAATTGCTGGCCGAAGCCGATTTCGTCTGCCTGGTGGTGCCGCTCAGCGAGAAAACCAAGCATCTGATCAGCCACAGAGAACTGGCGCTGATGAAGCCGAGTGCCATTCTGGTGAACATTTCCCGCGGTCCGGTGGTAGATGAACCGGCGCTGATCGAAGCGCTGCAAAACAACCGCATTCGTGGTGCCGGGCTGGACGTATACGAAAAAGAACCGCTGGCCGAGTCGCCGCTGTTCCAGCTGAAAAACGCCGTGACCTTGCCGCACATCGGCTCGGCCACCCATGAGACCCGCGATGCCATGGCCAACCGTGCCCTGGCCAACTTGCGCAGTGCCTTGCTGGGTGAACGGCCGCAGGATCTGGTCAATCCGCAGGTGTGGAAAGTCTGATTAAACAATGGCACGTCATAATCGGCGTGCCACTTTATATACAATCCGGAATCATCTCCCTCAAACAATTTACCGTCCAGCCCATATAACAAGCGACATAACCTGCAAACCACTCTTCACCCCCACACCATCCAAACCCCTATAAACTCCGAAAGACAAAAACGCATCAATCGTACATTCGGAGAGTATCCTGCATGAGCTATTTCACCACTGCCTGCCTAGTAAGGCGGAGCAAATTAATAGTTGTCTTCATGGCGGCATTATTCGGTACAACAACCCTTATCAACAACATTACCGACTACACTGCATACGCCGAGTATATCGGGCGAATCATCAGCATGAGCGACACCGTCGGCAATGACTCCCGCCGTTACCGCGCTATCAGCTCAACCCTTTTTCACCACCGTTTTTACTGGGCACTGATAACACTAGAGACCATATTCACATGCAGCTTCATAGTTGGAGTTTATCAACTCTACCGCAAACTCGGCGCACCACACGGCGAGTTCAACGAAGCCAAAAAATTTTCCATAATAGGCTTTATTACAGCCATTTTTGCGTATCAGATTTTCTACATCATCATACTAAACGAATGGTTTGACTTAGAGTACTCCAAACAGGCCAACGCCTTTGAATGGGCACAAACCCACATTGAATACATGTTCTTCGGTATTATTTATCTGTTGGCGGTAAAGGATACCTGAATAGTTTCAGGCCAGCTTGCCCGCCACCGGAGCGGCACTTGCCTTGGACTTGCGAAACACCAGCACATTACCCAACATGACCATCACCAGCCCCGCCAGTGCCGGAGCGGTCCACTGGTAACCCTCGGCGAACGCCGAGACATTTAGCGCCACCACCGGGAACAGCACAGTGCAGTAGGCAGCACGTTCCGGCCCCATGCGCCCGACCAGCGTCAGGTAAGCGGTGAACCCTATCACCGATCCCGGAATCACCAGGTACAACAGTGACCCGATGTAACGCGTGCTCATCTCCATGTCGAAGGGAATGCCTTTGACCAGGCACCACACGGTTAGCATCGCCGCCCCGTAAGCCATGCCCCAGGCATTGGTGGTCAGCGGCTTGAGACCGGCCTTCTGTTGCAGGCTCGAAAGCATGTTGCCCGCCGAGAAACACAAGGTGCCGCAAAGGGCCAGACCGAGACCGAGCAAGGTTTCCGCACTGGCGGTATGCCCAGCCAGCTCCGGCCAGAACAGCAAGCCCAGCCCCAGCAGGCCCAACGCACCGCCCATCAGCACATTGCGGGCGATTTTCTGACCGAAGAACACCCGCGCGTTGAGGGCATTCCACAGGGTGGCGGTGGAAAACACCACGGCCACCAGACCGCTGGGGATCCACTGGCTCGCGGTGAGGAAGCACATGAAGTTGACGCAGAACAGGCACAAGCCTTGAGCCAGGCAGATCAGGTGCCCGCGACGGTTCATCACTTGCAGGCGTCGGCTGAGCAGCAGGATCACGAACAGCACCAGCGCGGCGAGGCCGAAGCGATAGACGATCGACACGGGAATGGCCACCACGCCCAGTTGCCATTTCAAGGCAATCCAGGTGGTCCCCCAGATCAACACGGTCAGCAGGTACAAAGAAAGGTTCATGACTAAGGCTCCTCGATATGAGCCCAGTCTCCGGCGCCACGCCTGGGCGCACTTGCATAAACTTGCGCTTTTGTCTGGCGACAGGCTGGCAGGCACGCGTCTACGGAGTAGGATGCAAGGCGTTGGAGAGAACCCATATGGCCGCACTGGACAACCTGCAAGTCTTTCAAGCCCTCAACCGTTCGCCGAATGCTCGCCTTGAGCATAGCGCCGAGCTCGGTGACGGCTTGTCCGCAGCCTTGTGGAGCAATCACCACGACGCCCAGGAATACGAAGCGCCCAGCCATCACACGTTGTCCTGTTACATCGCCGGCGGCACCGGCACCTTTCGCCGTGACCAGCCCGGTAACAAGGGTGGTCCGGACAAACTGTGCATCCTCCCGGCCGATCACCAGTCAGGCTGGGTGATCAACGGCGATATTCGCCTTGCGCACCTGTATTTCAGCCCCGAACAATTTGCCCTCGGCTGCATCACCTTGCTCGATCGCGAGCCACGGGAAATGCAGCTGCGCGAGCAGACTTTTCTTGATGATCCTCAGCAGGCGCTACGCTTTCGGCAGTTGATCACCTTGAACTGGGATGAGCCGGGCGAGCGCCTGCTCACCAGCAGCCTGGCTCACGAACTGCTCAGCCATGCCCTGCTCAACCAGGTCAGCGTACGCCAGGGTTTGCGCCTTAAAGGCGGCTTGGCCGCGCATCAGCGTCGGTATCTGGTGGAGTTCATCGACAGCCATCTGGACGAGGCCATCAGCCTCGGTCAATTGGCGGCGTTGTGCGCGTTGTCCGAGTACCACTTTGCGCGGATGTTCCGCGAAAGCTTCGGCTTGCCACCCCACCAGTACGTGCTGGCGCGGCGCCTTGACCGGGCGCGGGAGTTGCTGCGCACGACCTCGCAGCCACTGGGGGAGATTGCACTGGCTTGCGGCTTTTCCAGTGCCAGCCATTTCACCAATCGCTTTCGCCAGTCACTTGGCGGGACGCCCGGTGAGTATCGGCAGGCGTTTTTGCGCTAGATCCGGGATCTTCGGCTCCTTTCAGGCCGCCATCGCGAGCAGGCTCGCTCCCACCTTTGGACTGCTTTTCCCTGTGGGAGCGAGCCGGCTCCGGGCGGCGTTCCGACGAAGAACGATGACGCCGCCTGTCGTCAGAACTCCAAGGTGCTCGACAACGTCACCTGCCGCGAATCCCCCATCGAAACAAAGAACCGGCTCGCCGCCGAGGTGTAGTAGGTGCGGTCGAACAGGTTCTTCACGTTGAGCTGGAACTTGACCTTCTGCCCTTCGACTTTGGTGTCGTAAGTGGCGAACGCATCGGCCACGGTGTAGCTCGGCAGGTCGAAATCGTTCACCGCATTGCCCGCGCGCTCACCCACATAACGCGCCCCGGCGCCAACCCGAAGCTGATCGCCGCCAATGACGCTGCCGAAGTCATAAACAGCCGACAACGAGCCGCTGTTCTTCGCCACGTTCTGTAACTGATTGCCTTTGTAAACCGGGTCTTCGGTAACCTCGGCATCGGTGTAGGCGTAGCTGCCGATCATGCTCCAACGATCCGTCAGTTGACCGCTCAGATCCACTTCCAGGCCACGGGAACGCACTTCACCAGCGGCACTGTAAATCGTGGTCGGACCTTCGGCATTGGCCACCAGCACATTGCGTTTCTTGATGTCGAACAGCGCGATGTTGCCGGTGACGCGGCCCGGCAGATCAAGCTTGGCACCCAGCTCCCAGGACTTGGCTTCTTCCGGCGCCATACCACCGTCCAGCACGGTACTGCTGCCGCTCAATGGCGCAATGGTGGAGTTGGGTTTGAACGATTCGGTGTAGCTGCCGTAGAACGACAAGGCATCGGTGTACTTGTACACGAGGCCCGCGCGCGGTACCCATTTCTGCCCGTTGCTGTCGGTGTTGGCGTGGAACGGCACGCCTTTGCCGGCGTATTGGTCGTACGCCTGGAAACGCGCACCGGCCACCAGAATCCACTTATCGGTGAGGTGGATGGAGTCTTGCAGGAACACCGAATCGCTGCGCAATTCATCGGTCTGCGCGCTGTCGGCCGCACTGACAGTGGTGCCTGCCACTTCCCGACCATAGACCGGGTTGACGTAACTGAATGTGGTCAGGCTTTTCTGGCGGATCAGGTCTTCGCGGTAGATCTTGCGATACTCGTCATCGACGCCGAACAGCAGGTCGTGCTGCATGCCAAGCACGTTCACGTTGCCTTCGAGGCTCGCAGTGGTGAACCGGTCGGTGCTGATCGCATTCTGGGTGCCATCCATGCTGCGGGTCAGAGTGCCTTTTTTAGTGTCGATGGCGGTCACGCGCACCTGGCTCGCATCGTAAGTTTCGCGGTTCCAGCTGTAGCCGAAATGGGCTTTCCAGTTGTCGTTGAGTTCGTGATCGGCCTGGAAGTGATAGAGATCCGAACGCCCTTCCATGTTGTTGAACGGTTCGTCGAGACGCTCGTTGCGCGAGATGTCCAGCGGATGGTTGGTCCGTGGATCGATCAGCGTGCCGCGGTCGAACGGTGTGAGGAATTCGCGGTGCTCATAGGAGAACAGCAGCGTGGTGCTTTCGCCATACCAGGCCAGGGAAGGCGCGATCAGGCTCTCGCGATGCACACCGAAGTTGCGCCAGTAATCTTCATCTTCGTAGTCCAGAACCATCCGGTAGGCCAGTCCGGAATCGCCGAGGGCTCCGGTGCTGTCGAGACCGCCGCCGCTGCCGCTCTTGCCGTCGCCATAACTCGAACCGCGCGCGGTCAGTGCGTTGTACTGCTCAAGCTCGGGCTGCTTGCTGACCATATTGACCACGCCGCCCGGATCCTGGATGCCATAGAGCAACGAGGCCGGCCCCTTGAGCACTTCGACCCGGTCCACGCTGGCGTTGAGGCCACGGCCCTGCACGATCGGCATGCCGTCGCGCATGATCGAGCCGTTACGGTTGTCGCCGAAGCCGCGGACCATCACCGAGTCCTGGGTGCTGCCCAAGGTGTTGGCCTGGGTGATGCCGCTGACATTGGCCAGGGCGTCATCGAGATTACGCGGCGCCTGGTCGCGGATGACCTGGGCCGGGACGACATTGATGGTCTGCGGGATTTCCTGAACCGGGGCCGAGGAGCGCATCACCGAAGAGGTCGGCGGCGGCTGATAGCTCATGGAGTCATCCATCACCGAGGTGATGGTGGTCGCCCCCAGGTTCAACGCACCTTCAGTCGGCCGTGGTTCCAGTGCGATGGTGTGGCCGTCGGTGCGACGAAAGGTCAAACCCGAACCGGTGAGCAGACGTTGCAAAGCCTGTTCGGCGCTCATCTGGCCATTGATGGCCGGCGCATTGAGACCGTACGGCGCTTCATCGGTGTAGACGACGCTGATGCCGGTCACTCGGCTGAAATCACTCAGGGCCTGGGGCAACGGTTTGGCGGCCAGTGCGAAATTGAATTGCCCACGGGACTGACTGCTGCCAGCCTCTGCGGCCAGCGCCACGCTCGGCGCCAACAACGCCATTGCCAAAAAGCTCAACGCCGACACACCCAACCATTGATTGATCGACCCCGATTTTGCCCTGGACTTCATGACTCATGACCTGTGTAGAACCGCAGCGGATGCGAATGACTCGCAGTTTCAGTCACTACACGAATGGCAATCGGGTTTACCTCAGCAAAAAAATGAAAATATTTTTACATTGAGTTATTGGGTGCCTGTTCGGCCGTCATCGCGAGCAAGCTCGCTCCCACAGGGTTATGTGTTGCCCCAATACTGTGACCGACTCAATACCTGTGGGAGCGAGCTTGCTCGCGATGGGGCCAATCGATTCAACGCAAAATAATCAGATGCCCCATAACCTGATGCTGCTCAAACCCCAACACTCCCTGCAACGAACTCAACACCGCCTGCGGGTTCCTGCTCGGAAAGCTGCCACTGACCCGGCGCATCGCCAGTTCATCGTTGAGTATCAAGATCCGCCCGGGGTAATAGCGCGCCAAATCCCGCACCACATCGGCCAGCGTCGCCTTGTAGTAATTGAGCCAGCCCTGGCGCCAGGCCAACTGCGCTTCGCTGTCTACCGCGTGGAGCGTTTGCGCCGCGCCTTCGCCATAGGCCACTTGCTGGCCGGCGGTAAGAATTTGCTGTTCGGCGTTTTGGTCCGCCGTCACGCCCACTCGGCCGGACAGCACCGTGACCTGTGCACCGTGGGGCTGCAAACGGACTTCGAACTGCGTCCCCAAGACCCGCGCCTGGCCTTGTTCCGCATCGACAACAAAGGGTTCCCCCGTATGCGTCACGCTGAAAAAACCGGTGCCACGACGCAGTTGCACATGTCGCTCCCCGCGACTGAAATCCACGGCGATGGCGCTGTCGGCATCCAGTGTCACCTGTGACTGATCGGCCAGGGTGACGGTGCGGATTTCTCCCGGTGCCGAGACGTAATTCGCCCCCAGGTCATCGATCCAGCGCATCGGCTGCCAGCCTGTGCCGAGACTGATCATCAACAGCAGACATGCGGCCATCGCCAACACACCGGACCAGCGCCCAACCGTGCTGCGCCGCGGCTTGTCCATGGCGTTGAGATACCCCTGCAAGGCAAAAGCGTCTTCATTGGCAAGTGTGCGCGCCGGCCCTTCGCTCAACTCCCACAGGACCTGCGCCCGGGCATAGGCCTCGGCATGGGCGGGGTCGGCCTGCAACCATTGGCTGAACTTCACTTGGTCACCCCTGCCGGGTTGGTCATGTAACAGGCTCAGCCAGCCCTGCGCGGCCTGCTCCTGCGCAGGTGTCGGAACGACGCGTTCGAAGTGGTTCACGGTGCTTTCCCTGGCGTACGCGGATCGGGCTCCCGAAGGCTGGCCTTGCAGGCTTCGAGGGCGCGCATCATATGTTTTTCCACGGCACTTTGGGACAAGCCCATGGCCTTGGCGATCTCGGCGTATTTGCGGCCGTGAATGCGATTGAGCAAGAAGATCTGCCGCGTGCGCTCCGGCAAGGCGCGCAACGCGGCTTCGACGTTGCGCAAATCGTTGCCCGCCTCCAGTGCCGCTTGCGGTCCGCTGCCATCGCCGTCCGTTGGTTCCACCATCAAGCCTTCGCTGGCCCGGCCCCGCGTGCCTTCACTGCGCAAATGGTCGATGGCGATGTTGCCGGCACAGCGCAACAGGTAGGTGCTGAGTTCCTCGACTTGCACCAGCGGCCGCCGCCAGAAACGCAGGAACAAATCCTGTACCAGGTCAGCCGCCGTCGCCCGGCAACCGACACGCCGACTCACCAGTGCTTCCATTTGCGAACGCTGGGAGAGAAACACCTGGAGAAAATGCGCACGGTCGCCACGCTGTTGATCGTGCTCGATATCGTGGGGGTCGGGGGGCAGAGTGATCATCGTTCATGTTTCGACCTGAAAACCGGTGAGGCCACGACAGCGTCAGGGGGCCGGCAGGCCGCGATAATAATGATAAATATTCTCACATGCAAAAGGATCGGGTGTAGCCCTCTATGTACGCGCGTTGATTGCAGCGCAAACCTGGCTGCCCCACAGCCAGTCAATGACCATGGAATCCAAAAGCCACCGAAAACAAAACGGGCCTGCAATGCAGGCCCGTTTTCATGGAAAGGTAAAAAAGTGAATCAGGTGTCAGCCGTTAAGCGCTGCCTGTTCGTTCTCAAGAAACTCTTCTTCCAGCAGATGGTCGGCATGGGCAGCGCTCTCGATGGGCACCACATTGGCTCGTTTTCCGCGTAATTTGCCGAACATATGCTCCAGCGCATGTTCAAGTTTGGTGGCCGCTCCGTCGATCGCCTGCTCCATGGTGGAGGCTTTATGGGTGACGGAAACCGGTTGATGGCCTTTTGGCCGCGCCTCCAGCTGGCAGCGCATGTCGTGGGGACCCGGCTTGTCGCCGTTCTCGTCCCGCAGGTGGACCTCGACTCGTGTCAGGTCCTCTTCGTAGCGTTCGAGCGTGCTCTCAATGGTCGTACGTACCCACTCCTCCAGTCGTTTACTGCCTTGAATATGGTTATCGCTATTGACTTGGATTTGCATAGTTCATCCCTTATTTCAGCTAGCTCGCGAGAGGCCGGTCAGCTAAGCCCTTGGGCGTCATCACCGTGACCTCTTACTTACACAATCGGTCTGTACGCTGAACAATTCAACCCCTGAAAAAAGATAAATATTCATACGCAAAAAAAGCCGGACAACGAGCAAAAGCGCTGTTACTGTCGGGAGTCGGGTCGCCCTGCTTACCCGCCAAAATTCCTCACATCTGCTGCTCCCCCAGCGGGTGCAGGCTGCGAAAAGCACCCGCCTCCTCCACCAACCAATCGTGCACCGCACGCACACCCGGATGGCTCAACGCCCCCGGTGCGTAAAGCAGCATGTAGCGCTTGTGATTGGGCACCGCCAGGCCAAACGGCACGATCAAGGCTCCACGCTCCAACTCATCATTGAGCAAGGTTCGGCGCGCAATCGCCACGCCCATCCCGGCGATGGCCGCTTCGATGGTCAGGTGATTGCGATTGAAGGTATGGCCACGTCGCACATCCGCGCCCTCGAAGCCGATGGCATTGAGGTAAAACTCCCATTCCGCGTACTCATAGCTGCCGCGCCAGGCGGTGATGTCGTGCAGCAAGGGAAAGTGCATCAGGTCTGCCGGACCGTGCAGCGGCGGACGACCACGCAACAGGCTCGGCGCGCACACCGGAAAAATCTGTTCATCGAGCAAGGCTGTGGATAACAGGCCCGGATAACTGCCGTCATTGAGGTCGATCGCCAGGTCGAAGTCGCCTTCATGCAACGGCACGCTGCTGTCCTCGGCCACCAGGCGCAACTGGATGTCCGGAAAGCGCTGCTGCAAGCGCGGCAGGCGCGGTGTCAGCCATTTGCTCAGGAACGACGGAATCGAACGCACCCGCAGGATCCCGCTGATCATGCCCGCATCCAGTCGCCGCAATTCCGCGTCGATGCTGCCAAAGGCCTCGTTGACGGTAATGGCCAGGCGTTGGCCTTCTGCGCTCAGCTCCACCCCGCGGGCGCGACGGTGAAACAGGCGAAAGCCCAGGCGTTCTTCCAGCTGGCGGATCTGCTGGCTGACCGCTCCCGGTGTGATGTGCAGCTCTTCGGCGCACCGGGTGAACGACAGGTGCCGCGCGGCACAGGCAAACACGTTCAGCCAGACATACGTCTGGGCGTGTAATTGACGGCTCATCGTTTAGTCCTGCTAAAGGATGTCTTAGGAATTTTCGTTGGTCACGCAGGATCGTGACAGGCAGTATCGCCCAAATTGCGCTTGTCCTACAGAAATGGCAGCGATTTTCCTTCCATTACATGTACAGGCTTTAGCATGGCTATCAGTGTTTTCGATCTCTTCAAAGTCGGCATCGGCCCGTCCAGTTCCCATACCGTCGGTCCGATGCGCGCTGCCGCAACCTTTGCCCAAGCGCTGCTCAATCAGGGTTTTCTGGCTGACGTGCGACGCGTGGAAATTCGCCTTTACGGTTCTCTGTCGGCGACCGGTGTCGGCCACGCAACGGACCGCGCCTGCGTCATGGGCCTGATGGGCGAATGGCCCGACCGCATCGATCCGACCACCATCGACAGCCGCATTCACGCCCTGCGCGAAACCGGCAAATTGTGCCTGGCAGGCGTAACGGAAATTGCCTTCGACTGGCAACGCGACCTCCTGCTGCTAAACGAAAGCCTGCCTTACCACCCCAACGCCATGTCCCTGACAGCCGTCGGTGAAACCGGCGAACTGTTCGAGCAGACCTACTACTCGGTGGGTGGCGGTTTCATCATCGAAGCGGCCGAAGCCGAATCCGGGATCGCACCGGCCGGTGATGTGGTGCTGCCTTACGATTTCTCCAGCGCCGCCGAACTGCTCAAGCTCTGCAACCAGCACGGGCTGCGGGTGAGCGAACTGATGATGGCCAACGAACGGGCCTGGCGCAGTGACGCAGACATTCGCCAGGGCTTGCTGCATATCTGGTCGGTGATGCGCGAATGCGTCGAACAGGGCTTGCGCCACGAAGGCATCTTGCCCGGCGGTCTGAATGTGCCGCGTCGAGCGGCGAAACTGCATCGCAGCCTGCAGGAAATCGGCAAGCCGAATGTCATTACGTCCACCTTGTCGGCAATGGAATGGGTCAACCTGTACGCCCTTGCCGTGAACGAAGAAAACGCCGCCGGTGGGCGCATGGTCACGGCACCGACCAACGGCGCGGCGGGGATCATTCCGGCAGTGCTGCACTACTACATGAAGTTCAATGCCGATGCGTCTGACGATGACGTGGTCTCGTTCTTTTTGGGCGCAGCTGCGGTCGGCATCCTGTGCAAGAAAAACGCATCGATCTCCGGGGCTGAAGTCGGCTGCCAGGGTGAAGTCGGCTCCGCCTGCGCCATGGCCGCCGCCGGCCTGGCAGAGGTGCTTGGCGCCACCCCGGAGCAGCTGGAGAACGCCGCCGAAATCGGTCTGGAACACAACCTCGGTCTTACCTGCGACCCGGTTGGCGGACTGGTGCAAGTGCCGTGCATCGAGCGCAACGCGATCGCCGCCGTGAAGGCCATCAACGCCACGCAAATGGCCCTGCGCGGCGATGGCCAGCACTTCATCTCCCTGGACCGGGTGATCCGTACCATGCGCGACACCGGGGCCGACATGCACGACAAATACAAAGAGACGTCACGGGGCGGCCTGGCGGTGAACTGGGTGGAATGTTGACCATTTTGGTTGCACGCCAGCCGTTATTGCCCTGAAACGGGCAGGCAAAGGCAGACAAAAACCAGGCGGGCCTCAGTGCCCGCCTTTTTGTTACCGGTTTTTTTGTCCGACAATTTTCCGGCATGGGCCTTGCTACTTCCCTGCTGGAACAATGATGGCGAGATGGCCGGTGGTCAGGCATTGCGAACCAACCCGATCACGGCCGGTCAACAACTGCACGTTCAATCAGGCGGTGACGCATCATGGACAACCCTTTTCAGCTCATTACCGATGCCTTTGCAGCGGATTACCAGATCAACCTGAGCATTCAGGGCCTGGATGGCAGCATCATGCTGACCCTGTCCAACAGTGGCCGCGTAGTCGCAAAACGCATGATCAGCGCCGAACAACGCAATGATCCCGAGCGCCTGAAACGACTGGTGCAAAGCATCCAGTTCGGCATTGCCATCGAGCAGGGCCACAGCGCCGTGGCCATCCTCGAATCCATGACCGATGGCGGCACGCGCAGCCTGCCGCCGCCATCAGCCAATGGCCGTCCCCGACCCGCCATGGGGCTTTAAAGCTCGCCCTTTTCTACTTCCGGATGTTCACTGGAGCCCGCACCGGTCTTGCGATGTGGGTTCTCGATCTTCACCGAAGGAAATTGCGACGAAGCGTAACGCACCACCAAAATCGCAAACGCCAGCAGCAGAATCCCGCCGCACAGGTAGATGATCCCCAGGTCCGGCGGGTTGTGGTGCGAAACGTTGGAAATCAGCAGCCGCGTCAGCGCGGTGATCGCCACGTAGATCAGGAAGCGCACGGGCATGTGGTTGGTCTTGAAGTAAATCCCGACCATCGCCCCCAGTTCCAGGTAGATGAACAGCAGCAAGATGTCATCGATCTTGATGTGCCCTTCTTCGATCATCCCGAGAAACTCCATTACCGCCGCCCACGCGGTCACCGCACCAATGGCGAACAACGCCAGGTAGTGAAAGGTTTCGACGAACAGATTGCCCAGGGACTCGGCCAGTTCATGCACGTTCTGCCGCAGTTTTTCGGCCCAGTTGATTTTCACGATGCTGCTTCCTTAGGTCGATTCGACCGGATGATGCGGGTTGGACGTGACGGTTTTCCTGCATGCAGAAAAAAGGCCAGCCCATGATGGCGAGCCGCTCTGGATTACGCGCCGTGGCGTTTGGTCGCACCTGCGCACGCCTTGCCTGACAAATCCCGAATCCGGTCTACATTAAAAAGCCACTACCCAAAAGACAGGGTTTCGCTTATCCTTTAGCTGTATATAGATACAGTAGTCGAAATCGACAACCAATGTGAAGGCATGTGAGGTGGTGAATGGCCGTCGAAGTGGTATACCGCAGCAGCCGAGATCTGGAGCGCTTGTTCATGGATAAAGCCGAAGCTGACCGTCATGACAAAATGCTCGAACTGGCCGAATTGCTGGCTGAAGTGTTACAGAAAGCCGTTCCGTCCCTGACCGAGCAGCAAGTGGAAGAAGCCGGGATTTACATGGCGAAAAATCGCGACGTATTCGCCAAGGCGTTCAAGAGCCAGCCGGATGCCCTGTCCGAACTGCTCAGCGCGCCGGTTGAAGTCGCACAACCTGTTGCAGAGGTTGAGGCCGCTGAGCCTGTCACCCCGGCCAAGCCTGCCAAGGCCCCCAAAGCCGCCAAGTAGGCAAAGCCCGAATTGAACAGGCCCTGAGTCGAATGACCCAGGGCCTTTTTCATGCCCGTTACAAAAAAGATCGCCCGAGCTTCTATCGGTACAACACTTTCTCCGCCAACTCGTCGGCCACCCGTGCGGGGGAGCGTTTTTCCGCCTGGGCGTGGGCGAACACTTCGGTCAGGCGCGAACTGATTTTCGACAGGTGTGCGGTGATGGTCGGCAGCTCTTCGCCGCGGTGCTTGAGCGACACGTAAATCAGCCCACCGGCGTTGATCACGTAATCAGGCGCATACAGGATGCCCCGGCGTTCCAGTTGGTCGGCGACATCCAGATGTGTCAGCTGATTGTTCGCCGAACCGGCCACCGCCGAGCATCGCAACTGCGTCACGGTATGGCTGTTGAGTACTCCGCCCAGTCCGCAGGGCGCGAGGATGTCGCAAGGTGTACTGAGCAGCGCGTCGTTGGCAATCGGGTGGGCGCCGAGTTGCTCCATGGCCAATTGCACCTTGCCATGATCGATGTCGCTGACCAGCAGTTCGGCACCGGCGGCGTGCAGCTGTTCGGCCAATGCATACCCGACATTGCCCAGGCCCTGGATGGCAACGCGCAGGCCTTCGAGGTTGTCACTGCCGAGCCGGGCCATGGCGGTGCTGCGGATACCGGTGAACACGCCCATCGCCGCGTGGGGCGCGGGGTCACCCGCCGAAGTGGTGCTGGTGACGTGCTGGGTTTGCTGGGCGATGCAATCCATGTCCGCCACTGAGGTGCCGCTGTCGATGGCGGTGATGTAGCGGCCCTCGAGCTGTTCTATGCAGCGTCCGAAGGCTTCGAACAATGCCGCGCGGTTTTCCACATGGGCCGGGCGCACGATCACCGCCACGCCGCCGCCCTGGGCCAGGCCAGCCAGCGCAGCCTTGTAGCTCATGCCCTGGGCCAGGCGCACAGCATCCTCGACCGCCGATTCGTCGTTGGGGTAGGCAAGGTAACGACAACCGCCCAGGGCAGGCCCCAGCCGGCTGTTATGAATGGCAATGACCGCCTTCAACCCGGTGACCGAGTCAACGCTCAGATGCAGCGATTCAAGGCGAGTGCTTTGCATGAGAGCGAACATCGTAAGGCTCCCGAATCACTTCTTGTAGACGCCAGTATAGGCTTGCGCCCAAAAATTGCAGAAGCGCACCGGAATAAGCACGGTCCCGATGCAGACTTTCGGAAATATCCTGTGGTCGCCCTTTTACAGCACTGGACGAACGCCGGAGAGGGGGCTAAAACGAGGCATTGCCCGGAGATTTTGATGACCCCGCGCCAATCGTTCTTCGCCTGCCTGCAACGTTCACCGCCCGCGCTGTTCGAGGCGGCACTGTGGATTGCGGCCGAGCACGACAGCGAGGTGCAGCCGCAAGCACTGTTGGCCGATTTTCAGGAGCTGCAACAACGGGTCAGTGGCGGCTTGCCGATGCTGCCGGTCAGTGAACTGGCCCAGCCGCTGCTGCGGCGCTTGAATGACCTTGGCTTCGCCCAGGACGACTTCACCCCCTTGCGCCCGCAAGTGGCACTGCTGGACAAAGTACTGGAGCGCCGACGAGGGCAACCCTTGACGCTGGGGCTGATTGCGCTGGAGTTGGCCAGGGGCCTGGAGATTCCCATGGTCGGGGTCAACTTCCCCGGGCATTTCCTGCTGCGGGTGCCGGGCGCCGATCATTTGCTCGACCCCTGCGGTGGCCGTCGCCTTTATCCGAACGATTGTCGGGAACTGCTGCAGCGCCAGTATGGCCCGAACATGAAGCTCAACGCCGATCACCTGACAACCGCCGAGCCGGTGCAGATGCTGCAACGGTTGTCGCGCAACCTGCGCCAGTTGTACCTGTCCCACGACGATTTCATCAATGCCTTGATCGACGCCGAGCGCGTCCTGGAACTGGGCAATGCCACTGCGGCCGACTATCTGGCCCGGGCCAGCCTGTACCAACGGCTGGACTGCCCGAACGCCGAGCGTTTTGACCTGGAGCATGCGTTGCTGCTCAGCGACGATCCGATCCAGCGGATTCGCCTGACGGAAAGGCTGGGGCATTTGCCGCCGAATTCCATCGTTCACTGATTACAAAAACCCTGTGGGAGCGGGCTTGCTCGCGAAAGCGGTGTGTCAGCCACATAATTGTTGACTGGCACGCCCTCTTCGCGAGCAAGTCGGACCGCCGCACCGCCGCTCCCACCTTTATTTTGCGCTGTGACGAGTATTTGTATGCACCACTGAAACCTGTGGGAGCGGTGTGAGGCGTTATGGCGTATCTGGCTGATTCGCCGGATGCGCCTTTATGAACGCCGGGTGCGTCGCCGCCAATGCCGCCACTCGCCGAATCCGAGGGTAAGCCTCAAGAGAAACATTGAACCGCTCGGCCGCGTACAACTGCGGGATCAGGTAGACGTCCGCCAGCCCGGGTTCGGGGCCGAAGCAGTAACCCTCATCACCGATCAACTGCTCCACCGTGGAAAGCCCCTGCCCGATCCAGTGACCGATCCACTCCACCACCTGCGGTTCATCGTGGCCCGACTGGCGTAGCCGATTGAGCACGCTGACGTTGTGCAGCGGGTGCACATCGCAGCCGATCACTGCCGCTACGCCGCGCTCGTGGGCACGGGCAGCCAGGTCTTTGGACAGCAGTGGCACTTGTGGATAACGCTCCTCCAGGTACTCGATGATCGCGGGAGACTGGATCAGCAACTCGCCTTCATCGGTGCGCAAGGCTGGCACGCGGCCCTGCGGGTTGATGCCCAGATAAGGCGGCTGTCGATGCTCGCCACCCAGGGGTGCGATCAGGTTGACTGGCAAGGATTGATAATCCAGGCTCTTGAGCGCCAACGCGATACGCACCCGGTACGAGGACGTCGAACGGTAGTAGGTATAGAGTTCCATGCCCCGCTCCTGTTAGCGTGCCGGCAGCACTTTGCCGCGGCATTCGCCGAAACCGATGGAGGCGAAACCGTCGCGGCGGCAACGGCCGCGCAGGATGATTTCGTCACCGTCCTCAAGGAATTTACGCACTTCGCCCGAGGCCAGTTCGATCGGCTTTTTACCGCCTTCGGTGATTTCCAGCAGGCTGCCGAACT
The DNA here is from genome assembly GCF_047345015.1 of Pseudomonas monachiensis. Taxonomy (NCBI): domain Bacteria; kingdom Pseudomonadati; phylum Pseudomonadota; class Gammaproteobacteria; order Pseudomonadales; family Pseudomonadaceae; genus Pseudomonas; species Pseudomonas monachiensis. The sequence goes on along the minus strand of NZ_CP178857.1, from coordinate 900,988 downwards.
GACCGTTCTGCGGCCCCGACAAGGTGCCCGAACCGAACAAGTCACCGGCCTGCAATTGGCAGCCGTTGACGCTGTGATGCGCGACCATTTGCGCCACGGTCCAGTACATGTGTCCGGTGTTGCTCAGGGTCAGGCGATGGGCTGGCAGGTTCTGTTCGCGCATGGCCTCGGTGAGCAGCAATACTTCCAGCTCGATGTCGAACGCGCCAGCAGCCTGATCGCGCGTATCGAGCAGGTACGGCAGCGGCTGCGGATCGCCTTGGGGACGCGCAGGCTGGGCACGACGGAACGGCTCCAGCGCTTCGGCGGTGACCACCCACGGCGAGATGCTGGTGATGAAGCTTTTCGACAGGAACGGTCCCAGTGGTTGGTATTCCCAGGCCTGGATATCCCGTGCCGACCAGTCGTTGAGCAGGCAGAAACCGGCGATGTGATCAGCGGCGTCGCCAATGGCAATCGAGTCGCCCATGTCGTTGCCCTGGCCGATCCAGATACCCAGTTCCAGTTCGTAGTCCAGGCGCGCGCAAGGACCGAAGGTCGGCTCGGTTTGACCGGCCGGCAAGGTCTGGCCTTTCGGGCGACGTACGTCGGTACCGGACGGGCGAATGGTCGACGCACGACCGTGGTAGCCGATTGGCACGTACTTGTAGTTCGGCAGCAATGGGTTGTCGGGACGGAACAGTTTGCCGACGTTCTGCGCGTGCTCGATGCCGACGTAGAAGTCGGTGTAGTCGTTGATTTTCGCCGGCAGGTGCATCTGGCAATCCGCCGCCAGCGGCAGCAGTTTTGCGCCCTGGGCTTCGATCTTGCCGTGCAGGGTGCTGCCCTCGGCGAACAGTTCCAGCAAACGCTCGCGCAAGGCGACGCGAGCCTCGCGGCCCAGTTCGAAGAACGCATTCAGCTGGCCGCCACGGGTAGCCTCGACGGCAGTCTTCGCGGCGCCATCGAACAATCCGGCCTCAAGGGCTGCTTGCAGATCAAAGATATGCTCGCCAATGGCCACGCCACTGCGCGGTGCCAAGCCGTTGAGGCTGAACACGCCCAGTGGCAGGTTTTGCAGGGGGAAATCCGCGTGGCCGTTGGCGGATGCAACCCAGCTGCGTGTGATGGAAGTCTGCGTCATGGGTTATCTCCGGGTCGGGTCGAAAGTGGCGGGCAACGTAGCCCAGCAGGCGTCGTAAGTGTTTTGCAGTTGCGGGCAATCGAGGGCGAAACGGCTTGGGCGCAACACTTGGCTGGTCTCGAACATGAACGCCATGGTGTTGTCGATTTTCGCCGGCTTGAGGTCCGCGTTGATCGCTTTGGTGCACGTCTCGCCGTCGGGACCGTGGGCGCTCATGCAGCTGTGCAACGAAGCACCGCCCGGCACAAAGCCTTCGGCCTTGGCGTCGTACTCGCCCTGGATCAAACCCATGAATTCGTTCATCAGGTTGCGATGGAACCACGGCGGACGGAAGGTTTTCTCGGCCACCATCCAGCGTGGCGGGAAGATCACGAAGTCGAGGTTGGCCAAGCCGTGAACGCTGGTCGGCGAGGTCAGCACGGTGAAGATCGACGGATCGGGGTGATCGAAACTGACGGTGCCGATGGTGTTGAAACGGCGCAGGTCATATTTGTACGGCACATTGTTACCGTGCCAGGCGACCACGTTGAGTGGCGAATGATTGAGCTCGCAGGCCCACAACTCGCCGAGGAACTTCTGCACCAGCGTGGTGGGTTGTTGCAGGTTTTCGTAGGCCGCCACCGGGGTCAGGAAGTCCCGTGGATTGGCCAGGCCATTGCTGCCAATCGGTCCCAGGTCCGGCAGACGCAGGGGCGCGCCATGGTTTTCGGCGACGTAACCGCGGGCTTGCGGATCGAGCAATTCGATGCGGAATTTAAGGCCGCGTGGCAGTACGGCAATTTCCAGCGGTTCGAGTTCAAGCACGCCCAGTTCGGTGGCGATGCGCAGGCGCCCCAGTTCAGGTACTAGCAACATCTCGCCATCAGCATTGAAGAACACGCGCTCCATGGAACGGTTGGCGCGGTAGTTGTAGATGCTGATCCCGGCCGGCTTTTCTGCGCCCGAGTTGGCGGCCATGCTCACCAGGCCGTCGATGAAATCGGTCGGCTCGGCAGGAATGTCCAGCGGGTTCCAGCGCAGGCGGTTGGGGGTCACCTCACCCAGCGGGCCGCCCGCCAGTTGCCGGTCCAGTTTGACGAATGCCGGGTGATTGGCCGACGGCTGAATGCGATACATCCAGGTCCGCCGCGCTTCGCTGCGCGCCATGGTGAACGCCGTGCCGGAGAACAGTTCGGTGTAAAGACCGTACGGGGCTTTTTGCGGGGAGTTCTGGCCGACAGGCAGTGCGCCGGGCAACGCTTCGCTGCTGAATTCGTTGCCGAAGCCTGACTGGTAGGCCAGCGCTGGCATCGTTGAATCGGGGTTCATGGAGCCTCCTGAACAGGGAGTCGGCAGTGGCCGCTCGCTCTGTTGCAGAGGTCGAGGCACGCCCGGGTTGTTTTTATCGTAATTTGATTACGCATAACGTAATTTGATTGGTATTGACCGTCAAGCTATAAAGACGCCCATTCGTCCCGGGATCCCAGCCACCATGGAAAAAACCAGCGACAACAACGGTAAACAGAAAGTCCGCTCGGCCGAGGTTGGCACCGACATCCTCAAGGCTCTGGCCGAGTTGTCGCCTTCGACTTCGCTGTCGCGCCTGGCCGAACACGTGCAGATGCCGGCGAGCAAGGTTCACCGCTATTTGCAGGCCTTGATCGCCAGTGGATTCGCCGAACAGAACGCCGCCACCAACCATTACGGCCTGGGCCGCGAAGCCCTGCGCGTAGGGTTGGCGGCTCTCAACAGCATGGACGTGCTAAAAGTCGCCGCCCTGCCCCTGGCTGAACTGCGCGACGACTTGAACGAAACCTGTTTCCTGGCGGTATGGGGCAATCAGGGCGCAACCGTGGTGCATATCGAACCGGCGGTGCGTGCGGTGACGGTGGTGACACAACTGGGTTCGGTGTTGCCGTTGCTCAGTTCTTCGACGGGACTGGTGTTTGGCGCCTACCTGCCGAAACGCGAAACCGAGGATCTGCGCGTGCAGGAATTGCAGTCCCACGCAGCCCACGCGCTGGCAGACGATCAGGCCTATGCGGCCCAGTGCGAACAAATCCGCGCACGCGGTTTGCACCATGTACATGGTTTGCTGCTGCCAGGGGTGGATGCCTTGTCGGCACCAGTGTTCAACGCGATGGGCAGAGTGGTTGCCGTGCTGACGGTGGTGGGGCCGACATCGTTGTTCCATGCCGATGAAAACGGTCCGGCGGCGCAGCGTCTGTTATCCGCCAGCCATGCGGTCAGCTGGCGCTTGGGTTTTGAACCCGCCGTATCCGCAACCTGATTGCGGCAGCTGTGCCAACCAAGGGGTTGGCACAACTACTTTGATAGAACCACCAATCAGCTCAGTAAATCCCGGGCAATTGCTGCACCCATTTCATTGAGCTCATCAAGTTTCACACCATCGAAACGATATTTCCGGTCAAAGGTGTACGGTTCGGAAAAGATCCCAAGATTCTCACTGGAGAATCTTGGGACCTCACTGTCCTGCAACTTAAGGAAAAATGCCCATACCAGTGATTGAGAGTAAATAACCGTCGAATCGTTAGCCGACGCAATTGCATTGATATATACCTTATCGACATCAATGCCGCGACCACCGAGCCTTGCGTGCAGCTTGGCCCGCACCAACTCCCTTGTCAGTTGCCCCATACCTTAAAGCTCCATAATTAATAGTTATTAGCGCACTAGTACCCTGACAAACATTACCTTGACCGAGCACTATCGAACATATTAATCAACCCACCGCGCAATGCACGCAAATTGGTCAGCGCCGACAACCATACTAATCAACACGGTTATTTATGCACGAAACCGTATGTTTTAATTCATTTCCAAACGAAAAACAAACAACTACCAACTCTGCATTATCAACCCCAACTTCTTCGCCATGGCAACTGCCTGTGTCCGCCGCTCCACACCCAACTTGCTGTGAATGCGCCGGGCATGGGTTTTCACCGTATGCAAAGAAATGAACAGTTGCTCGGCAATTTGCTGATTGGAATTACCCTGGGCAATCAGGCCGAGCACCTCCAGCTCCCGACTGCTCAGCAGGCTGGCATCCAGGGCCAGCGCGGTCACCGTCTCCTCGCCTTGTAATCGACAGATCAGGCTCGGCTGGCGCAAGTTCAAATCACGCAATGCCTGTTGCCCCTGACAACGCTTGACCAACGCCAGACCGGCCTGCAGAGCTGCGTGGGCCATGTCCGGCTCACCCGTCAGCTCCGCCACTTCGCTGATCGCCAAATGCAGTTCCGTTTCCAGCGCCAGCATGGCGTGTTGTTGTGCGTGCTCGAGTAACGCCCTGAGTCGATCCAATGGACGTTGCACCAGTTGCAGTTGGGTTTCGGCCAACACCAGCTGGTATTCGATACGTGCAATCAAGTGCAGCGTGGCCGGCGGTGCCTGGCGCGCGTGGGCCCCGCGGTAATGACGCAAGACTCGGGTCAACGCTTCCCGGGCCAATTCCGGGCGCCCTTGCTGCAGCCAGAAATGACTGCTGATTTGCAGCAGCACCCCGCGATATACCGTGTCGGGGATCTGCCGTTGCTGCATCAACCGTTCGGCCTCGCGCAGACGATCAAACGCATGGGCATAGTCGCGTTGATTGGCCGCCAATTGCGCCTGCCCCAAAAATCCGTACAACACGTGCTTGTCCTGACTGTGCAAACAGTCATCAAGGCCCGCCTGGAAACATTCCCCGGCTAATTCATCCTGGCCCTGGCACAGGGCCAACCGACCACGCCGCAGGGCGATTCGTCCCAGCAGCGGCGTCGGTCGATCGGCCTGTCGCCCGAGCATTTCATGGATGTCGGCCAGCAACTGCGCTGCTCGCCGCGGCGCACCACGCTGCTCCAGCAACTGGGCATGATCGAGTTCGAGCAAGCCTTCAAACAGCAACGAGCCTTGTGCCCGCGCCAGGCACAGGGCGTCACGATTGAAGGCCTGGGCGGCATCGAGGTCGGCGTTGAGTAGCGCTTGCTGGGTCAACCCGGACAGACACAGTAACCGTGCGGGCCACGCCTCGGCCGCCAACTCGCCCAGCGCCTCGATAAAATGCGCCCGTGCCGCCGGCAGGCGTCCCTGCAAATGCAGCAACCAGCCCTGTTGCGCCTGCCAACGTGCCAGCAGTTGCCGTTGCAAGGATGCCGTCGGTTGCGGGGCAAATCGGGACAGTTGCCCAATGCAGGCAGCCGCCTGCTCGAAACGCCCGGCAAACAGCAACGCCGCGGTGATCAACCCCACCCGTTGCGGCGTGCCCAGGGTCAACTGTTCACCCAGTTGCTCGTGCAGTTTGAGTAACCAGCTGACGTTCTGACGCTTGAACAGATGCTCAAAACTGAAGTGTTGCATCAGGCTGACCGCGACTTCGTGCTCTTGCGCCAGCAACGCCTGCTCGAAGGCACCCTGCCAGTCTTCTTCGGCACTGAACCACTGGCACGCGCGGCGATGCCAGGATCGTCCGGCCGGGGTCGGCTCTTCACGCATCTCCCGGGCCAGTGGCTCGAAGATTCGCAACCACTCGACGGAGTCTTCCCAGGGTTCAATGAAGCAGCCCATGTCCTGCAACGCGTGCAGCCACTGCGCGCCCTCACCCGTACCGAAAAGATGCTCGCACAGGCTGGCGTTGAAGCGAGGCAGATGAACCAGCACCTGCCAGACCTCAACCAGTTCCGGCGGCAAGGTGTTGAACAATTCGTGCTGCAGATAATCGAGCAATGTCGCCGAACGCCCCTGCTCACCCGACCACGGACAACCATTGAGCAACGCGATCCGCACGCCAGCGCACCAGCCACCGCTGCGCTGTACCACCCGTTTGGCGGTTTGCGCCGCCAGGCTCGGCTCGACATGACCGAGCAACTGCCCGACCTCGGCCTCGGTAAACGCCAGCGCCCGGGCTTCGCACTCGTACAACTCATCATCGAGCAGCAGCCGCGGCCAGTTGCAGGGCGGTCGTCGACGGGAACCCAGCCACCAGGTCAGTGCCGGGCTGGCGACGGCCAACAGACGATCGAGCATCCGGTCGAGTTCCGGATCGGGTGCCCGGCAGTAATCATCGAGAAACAGCCAGGTCGGCGCCTGTAATCGGGCAAGATACGCCAGCAGCCCGGGCTCATCCGTCGAGGGCAGGCCCAGCGCTTGCGTCAGGCGCAACAAAAAATCGGCGGCGCTCAACGACGCCCCCGCCAGCGGCAGCCAACAGACCCGAACGTGCTCCGGCGCCCGCAGCAGGCATTCGGTGAGCAATGCACTCTTGCCACTACCGGCCGGCGCGCAAAGCAACTTCACCCGCGCAGTCGAAACCAGCATGGGCTCGATCAGCCGCTCGCGGGACAGATGATGGGACGACAGTCGGGGCAGGAAGCCAGGGCGGTCCAGACAGTGCGTCATTGCAGTCATTGTGGTGCGCCTTTTTTATAATTCTGGCGCCACCCTAGCCCCCTCCCGAGCGCTTGTTGAAGAAGTATTCAACACACTGATCGACCGCTATAAAAAAGGTGACCGCAAAGTCACCCTTTTGTGTAGGAGCCTGTAGGAAACCTACCGAACCCCCGTGCTACGCAAGGCTGCTGGCGTGTAGTCCCCCGCTTTTGCATCGATGTTGAATTCGAAGCTGCGCTTCTCTTCATTCTTCATTCCAAGGGCGATGTAGCGACCGGCAATCAGGTCATACAGCGCTTCGACGGTGTAGGCCGGTACCTGGTGATCGTAGTAGAACTGGGCATGCCCTTCGGCGACGCGCCAGAGTTGACCACGCCCATCGTAGTGGTCGGCCAGCGCCACTTGCCAGCTGTCTTCATCGATATACATGTGGCGTTTGGCGTACACGTGGCGTTCGCTCGGCTTGACCGTGGCGACGACTTCCCAGACCCGGTGCAACTCGTAGCGAGTCAGGTCCTGATTAATGTGCCCGGCCTTGATCACATCGGTGTACTTGAGGTTTGGCGAGTCGAGCTTGTAGCTGTTGTAGGGGATGTACATCTCCTTTTTGCCGATCAGTTTCCAGTCGTAGCGATCCGGTGCGCCGGAAAACATGTCGAAGTTGTCGGTGGTGCGCAGGCCGTCGGACGAGGTGCCGACGCCGTCATAAGCAACCTGTGGCGCACGCCGTACCCGGCGCTGGCCTGCGTTGTAGATCCAGGCCTTGCGCGGCTCCTTGACCTGGTCGAGGGTCTCGTGGACCAGCAACACGTTGCCCGCCAGCCGCGCCGGTGCGGTCACTTCCTGCTTGAAGTAGTTGAGGACGTTATCGTCGCTGCCCGGTTTCAGATCGCTGAGCAACGACGGCACGGCGACCTCGTCCTTGAAGCGGATCACGGTGAAGTCACCATTGGATTGTGGTGTCGCCTGGGTGATGGTGCGGCGCAGATTACCGCCGTGGTAACGAGTGACGTGGTTCCAGATCACTTCCACGCCATTCTTCGGAATCGGGAATGCGTAGTAGCGATTGCCGGTGAAATTGGCCAGACCGTTACCGTCATTGATCGGTGTTACGTTCAGCGCGCTGCGCTTGGCCGACTCATAGATTTCTGCCGGTAACGCCACAGTGCGATGGCTCGGGTAGACCGGAATCCTGTAGGTCTCGGGATAGCGCTTGAACATCGCGACCTGGCCGTCAGAGAGCTTGTCCTTGTACTTGTCGACGGTCGCCGCGGTGATCACGAACAAGGGCTTTTCGTTGGCGAAGGGGTCAGCCAGGAAACCCTTGCTGTCCACCGCGCCAGCGTTTTTCGGGATGCCTCCGGTCCAGGCCGGAATCGAGCCATCGGCATTGCCGGCCTTCTCGGCACCGAGTGGGGTCAGGCTGGTGCCGAGCTTGTTGGCTTCTTGCGGCGACACCGCGGCCATCACGTTGGCGGCCAGCAGACTCAGGGCCAGAACGGTGCCCAATTGCAGAATCATCTTGCGCATTGAAATCATCCTTTTCAGCCAGATCAGAAGTTCACACCAAAGCTCAACGCCACGAAGTCACGGTCGGTGAGGACGTTGTAGTCCCCGCCGAAAAAATCGGTGTAGCTGAGGCTCGCGGTGTAGGTGTTGCGATAGTCCGCATCGACCCCGAGGCTGATGGCCTTGGCGCCTTCGTTGAACAGACCGTTGGGGCCATAGCCTGCGACGTCGTGGGACCACGAGAGGTTGGGCCTGACGTTGATCCCGGCGATAAGGTTGTTGTAGTCGAGGATGGCCCGGCCGCGATAACCCCATGAAGTCGAGGTCACGAAGCCGTCGGTATCGCCGCCGAAACCATACTGGCCATACACCGAGTCGCGGCCATAGCGCAGTTTGCCGCGCGACTCCAGTCCACCGACCCGGACCACCCCGGCCTCACCCACCAGGGTCAGGCGATCCGCACCCGCGACCTGATCGATGAAATGCGTCAGGGTGCTCTGGATCTGCGTCACCTCCTTGCGGCGATAACCCTTGTTGTCAGCCCCGGGCGACGTGGCGATGGGCGATGCCGCACCACCCGCAATCGGATTGAGCATGGCCAGGGTCAGGTCATTGGTGTTGACCTGCACCGGGAGGTTGGGGCGGTAGCTGATTTCCCCGCTCCACGCGGTGCCGGTGGATAAGGTGGTGGAGAAGCTCGCGCCGTAGAGGCGGATGTCCTCCGGGTATTCGAGGTAATACTGGCCACGACCGAGCATCACGCTTTGGGCCAGGCCCGAACCACTGCCGGGGGCGATGCGGTTGGCGGCGGCAACGATCCCCGGAATGCTTGCCAGCGTACCGGGGCCGGCGGTGGTGGTCCCGACATTCGGTGAACGGCTGTGGTAATTCATGAAGTACAAGCCGTACTCGGTGTCATCCCCCAACCAGCGCAACGCTGTACCCCACTGTCCGGAATCCCGGGCATCGCGGTCGCCGCCACGGGGAACGATCACCCCTTCCTTGCTGACTTCGAAGCCCTGGCCGAAGGCAGCCGCAATCGGCTGCAACGGCGCAATGGCCGGATTGGCGACGGTGTAGCCCTTGTTGCAACCATCCGCCACCACATCGACACCAAAGAAGGTGCCGCAGTTATCGACGACCGTCTGGTCCCATTCCAGCTGATAGAAGCCTTCCACGGTCAACTTCTCCGTCAGGCCCTGGGAGGCGAACAGCATGTTGACCGGGATCAGGCCCTCCTTGATCTCGGCGCCGGGACGACGGAACGCGGACACGTCGACCGGATTGATGCTGTTGATCGAGTTGCCGATGAACGTGCTCTCGCCCCAACTGACCACCTGCTTGCCGGCGCGGACCGTGCCTGGCAAATCGGCGAGGGAGTAATTGTGATAGACGAATGCGTCGAGGATTTGCCCGCCTGAAGACTTGGCGCCTTCTTTGCGATTGTGATCGCTGATGTCCTTGAAGGGGCGGCTTTCATCCTTGAGTTCAAAGTCGTACCAGTACTTGCCACGCACAAACGCACCGGTGTCGCCGTACTTCAGTTCGAGGTCGTGAATACCCTTGAAGATCTTCGAGAAGGTTTCACCCTTCTTGAAGTTCAATCGCCCGTCATCGCCGGTCGAAGACTGGCCGGAACCGCCATTGACGGTGCCCACCAGGGCGTCATCCGCATCACGCATGCCCCAGCTCGCGCCGACCGACAGCGAGGAGTCGAATGTCCCCTCGATTTCCCCGATGTTGAACGAAATGGCCTGCGCCTGGGCACAGCAACCCAAGGCGACCGCAGCCGCCAGCGCCTGTGGTGTGAAGATGGCGCGCATTGTTGTTTTTGTCATGCGTCTTCCCCGGTGAGTGACAGAAGGCCTCACCCTACTGCCGGACTTCGGGGTCGATAAGCGCACCAAGGAGGTATTCGTGGTGTACCTCTAAAGGATGACAGGCACAGACGACGAGCAGCCGAATCCCGACTGTTGCCGGGGCTGCAACAGTGCATGTCGGGAATTGGTATTTTTCCTACAGTACAGAGGGTTTATTCTTGCCTGGCTGCCACGGTAATCCACCGCAAGGCACGATGTAGATGTACTGGCCTGCGCCGTGACTGAAAGATTTCAGATGAATTGAGTATTCGGTTCGTCACCCCGTGTTCACTGACGTTGATTTGTAGCTCCTGATCCAACGTCTTACTTTGGCCGCTGCCTTTGCAGCGGCCTTTTTTATGGGCGATGGTTCTTGATGAGTAACAGCTGCCAGTCAAAACTTCACATACCTACATTTCTTTCAGAAAGTACCTACAAGCATAGGTAAACACCAAAAGCACTCGAGTCTTTAAGTTGAACAGCAAGTCGGCGAACGATTTTGATCTTCGTCCGACTTCAAACTTACTTATTGCGAGTGCAAACATGAAATCCATCAACTACAACCACTATCGATCCACCCGAAGCTTCAACAGTCGAATCCGCTTTCTGATTCTTCACTACACGGCCGCTGACTTTGCAAGTTCTGTCAGTGCCCTGACCGGCCCGAATGTCAGCGCGCACTATCTGGTTCCAGATATCACGGACCCCAGTTACCTGAAAGCCGGCTATACCGGGCAGGAAGTTTTCAACCTGGTGGATGAAACCCATCGCGCGTGGCACGCGGGTGTCAGTCAGTGGGGCAGCCGCAGCAATCTGAATGACACGTCCATCGGCATTGAAGTCGTGAATCTGGCAACCGACAACAAAGGTAAATTCACCTTCCCGCCGTATCACTCCGAGCAGATTGCCGCGATTGAACAACTGGCGCTGAATATCCTCAATCGCTACCCGGATATCACGCCGACCCAGGTTCTGGGCCACTCCGATGTTTCGGTCGGCCGCAAAAGTGACCCGGGACCGATGCTTCCCTGGCGGGAGCTTTACTTGAAAGGAGTCGGGGCCTGGTTCGATGAAAGCACTCGGGACGAGTATCTGCGCCAATACAACACATCCGGCGCTCCAGCCCGAAGCGAATTGCTGGGGCTGTTCAAAACCTATGGATACGATGTTTCGGGCGCGTCCACGGAAGGCGGTTTTCAACAATTGGTGCGGGCATTCCAGTTACATTTTCGCCCGGAAAACTTCGATGGAAAAATGGACGCGCAAACAGCCGCCAACCTGAAGGCGCTGGTAGTCAAATACTTCCCGGGCTGACCATTGGCAAACGGCTTTGCAGCCGACAAATGCAACAACCGGCAAGGTCGGTCAATGTGACCTTGCCGGCGCTTTCAGAGCGAATACTTCTGCAAGTTTCCCATCATTTCCTTCAACGCCTCGATGTTGTCCTTCGGGTGCGCCGCGCCTTCGAAGTCGCAAATCTGCTGCCAGTGCGCCGCCACGTCTTCCGGGGAGAAACCGGCCCGTGGATCGAAACCGATGCCGAGGCTGCGCTCCCAGCGGACCTTGCCCATCCAGCCGCCGCCGACTTCGAACAGACCGGCGGTTTCCTGGCAGTTCTCGCTGGCCAGGTACACCACCAGCGGGCTGACCAGTTCGGGCTTTAGCTGTTCGAAGACTTGCGGCGGGATCAGGCCTTCGGTCATGCGCGTGCCTCCGGTGGGGGCGATGGCGTTGACCAGGATGTTGTTCTTGCGGCCTTCGATGGCCAGGGTGCGCGTCAGGCCGTAGAGACCGAGCTTGGCCATGCCGTAGTTGGACTGGCCAAAGTTGCCATAGATGCCCGAGGTCGACGCAGTGAAAATCACCCGGCCGTAGTTTTGCTCGCGCATATGCGGCCAGGCGGCGCGGGTGACTTTGTAGGCGCCTTCGACGTGGACGCGGTAAACCAGGTCCCAGTCGGCGTCATCCATTTTGTGGAAGGTCTTGTCCCGCAGGATCCCGGCGTTGTTGACAACCACATCGACGCGACCGAAGACGTCCAGGGCGTGCTGGACCAGTTTGTCACCGTCAGTGACCGAGTCGTGGTTGGCTTCGGCAATGCCGCCAGCCTCGCGGATCTCTGCGACCACGCGGTCGGCGGCCGAGGCATTGGCGCCTTCGCCCTGGGCCGAGCCGCCAAGATCGTTGACCAGCACCCTGGCGCCCTGTTTGGCGAACAGAAGTGCATGCGTCCGTCCCAGGCCGCCACCGGCTCCGGTGATGATCACGACTTTATCTTCGAAGCGCACAGACTCATTCATGGGGGACTCCAGCAGGCCAAGGGACAGTGAGTCCGAGTTTCAGGCACGGCGTAGCGGGTCACAATGAACACGGGGGAGGCTGAATGGTGCGCGATAAGGCTGGGGGATGATGATCGTGTCGGACAGGATGACGCGATCCCACAGAAGAAGGACAGATTCAACGCTGCGATTCAGGAACACGCCACCTTGCGCGGCGGCAAGAGCAGCTGATCGCGAAACACCAGGTAATGCTTGAGCACCTCGCAGGGCGCCTCGATCTGCGGGTAGTGGCCAATGTCGGGCAATACCACTGTGTCCGCATCCGGGATCAGCTCACGGTAACGCTCGACCATGTGCACCCCGGAGACCGGATCGACCCCGCCATCGATCACTCGCAGCGGCACTTCACCACGTTGCATCGCGCTCACCCAGCGGTTGCGCCAGACGCGTCGCTCCGGGATGTAGGCGATCAATTTGTGCATGATCCGTGGCCCGCGCTGGCTTTCGACCAGGCTCCAGAAGTCATCCATCTGGCTTTCACTGGGACGGGTTTGCGGGCCGAAAATCTGCCGAAAGCTTCTCACCAGGCCATCACGACTGAAGGCGCGGCCAATCATCCAGCCCAACGGGCTGAGCAAGAGTTTTTGCATCAGTAGCGGGTGGTGGGTTTCCGGAAACAACCCGCCGTTGAGAAACACGCAACTGGCCAGTTCCAACCGCGATTCGTAATGCCTGGCCAGCAGTTCCTGGGCCACGCTGTCACCGTAATCGTGGGCGAGCAGGTGCACTGGCTGCTCGACATTCAGGTGTTCAAGCAGTGCCTGCTGCAGATCCGCCTGCTCCAGCAGGCTGTATTCGTGATTCACCGGTTTGGCCGAATCGCCGAAGCCCAGCATGTCGCAGGCGATCACGCGAAAGCGCTGGGCCAATGGCTGCCACAGGTAATGCCAGTCCCAACTGGCGGACGGAAAGCCGTGAATGAGCAACAACGGTTCACCCTGCCCTGCTGTCCAGTAACGGATGGTCTGGCCACGGAACACGAACGCCTGGCTGCGTTTGCGCCAGACACACAGCGGGATCTCGGCGAGTGCCATTAGAGTTTATAACCCGGGTCCAGTTTATCGAGTTTGCGCAGCAGCGCCGGCCAGGCCAGCGCTCCGCCCATTCCTTGAGCACTTCGGGTGACACCCGCGATCATGGCTTTGGCGCCGGCCAGGATCTGCGGTTCGATGGCGATCAGCTCAGCGGCACCGTTTTGCGCCATGACCTGAATGTCACAGGCACGTTGAAAGGTGAACATCATCAGGAACGTATCGGCGATGGTGCTGCCGCAGGTGAGCAAACCGTGGTTATGCAACATCAGGAAATTGTTTTCACCGAGGTCGGCCTGTAGCCGCACTTTCTCTTCATGGTTGAGCGCCACGCCTTCGTAGGCGTGGTAGGCCAGGCTGGAAAGCACGAACAATGACTGTTGGCTGATCGGCAGAACACCCTGCTTCTGTGCCGACACCGCAACCCCCGAAGCCGTGTGGGTGTGGAGCACGCAGACGACATCGTGGCGGACTTCGTGCACGGCGCTGTGGATGGTGTAACCCGCCGGATTGATCTCGTAAGGACTGTCCATCAGCTTGTTGCCGGCCTGATCCACCTTGACCAGGCTCGACGCGCTGATTTCGTGAAACATCAACCCGAACGGGTTGATCAGGAAATCTTCGGTGCCGGGCACCTTGGCGGAGATATGGGTGAAGATCAGGTCATCCCAGCCATGCTGGGCGACCAGGCGATAACAGGCTGCCAGGTCAATGCGGGTCTGCCACTCGGCAGCACTGACCTGGTCTTTGACACTCGGAGATGATTGGACGGGGGCGACGGTCACGGCAGGAAGCCTCGGTGTTTTTATGATGGAGTGTTTCCTATCTTTACCGAGTCTAGCCAGCCCTTGAGGTTCCTGTAGTTGCATTGGCAGCCAGCTTGATGACCCAGCGAGTCAGCCGTTCTGCCGCCTTGGATCCATGTCAATTGACCGGCGCCAGCGAGGGTCAGACAGGCCGTTTTCAGCGCACTGTCAGAACCATGACTGGCGTGGGTGTCGTGGCAATGGTCAGTCGCGCAGTGCGTTGATCAGGTCCGCCAGCCAAGGCTCGGCGTCCGTCTCCGGGGTCACGCTCTCGCTGGCATCCAGGCGCAGCATTGGCAGTACTTCGCGAATGCCCAGCTCACCGAACAATTCGCGCATCTGCTCGCCGCCGCCACAAAAAGTATCGCCATAGCTCGCATCGCCCAACCCGATCACCGCGCCCGGCAAACCGCGCCAGGCTGCTGGCAACTGGTCACGCATGGTCGAATACAGCGGTTGCAGGTTGTCCGGCAGCTCACCCATGCCGGTGGTCGAGGTCACCGCCAGAAAAGCTTCGGGGCCGAACGCCTGGACGTCGGCGAGGGTCGCACGGGGGTTGTGCCAGGTTTCGAAACCGGCGGCTTTCAACAGGCTGGCGGCGTGGCGGGCAACTTCTTCGGCCGTGCCGTACACCGAGCCGGAAATGATGGCGACTTTCATCAATCTGATCCTGAATCCGAGTAAAAGACCCGGATATTAACAGCACGGTCGTGATAGTTCTTTTAGAATGCAATCGACAATCAATCAGGAAAGGATACTCCGATGATTAATGCACAACTGCTGCAAATGGTAATCAACGCCTCCAATGACGGTATCGTGATTGCCGAAAAGGAAGGTGAACAGGACAAGATCCTCATTTACGTCAACCCCGCGTTCGAACGCCTGACGGGGTATTCCAGTGAAGAAATCCTCTATCAGGACTGTCGCTTCCTGCAGTCGGGAGACCGCGATCAGGAAGCCCTGCCATTGATTCGCGATGCATTGAACCGCGAAGGATCCTGCCGGGAAATACTGCGCAACTACCGCAAGGACGGCACACCGTTCTGGAACGAGCTGTCCCTTTCAACGGTGAAAAATCCGGCGGACGGGCAAACCTATTTCGTTGGAGTGCAGAAAGACGTCACCGTACAGGTCAAGGCGCAACAGCGCGTGGCACAGCTGGAAGGGCAATTGGCTGAACTCCAGGCCGAGCTTGCCGCGCTCAAGGCGACGAACGGCGCAAACGAAACCCGGAATTAATGGTCAGTAACTACAATCACCAATGATTTTGTAACTATATCCTTCGAGTTGGCCATGCAACGCGACGCGCTCCTGACCCAGGATGAGCTGGATTTCATCCAGACCATGCAACACAACCCGCAACTCAATGTGCGGGACGCGACGTCGAGCCTGCTCGTCAACGGTGGTTCGCAAATCCGTGACCTGCTCACTCGCCTGGCGGCCCATGAGCAGGTCACCATTCAAGCCAGCTTCGAAAACCAGCAAATGACCTTCCCCCTGCACCTGGTGGAAGACGAGTTCCATGCGCTGCATTTGCGTCTCGGCGTACCGAGCATCTATGAAGACGGCCCGATGGTCCGGCCTTGGCGCCTGGTGCTGGACGAACCGGTAGCGCTGGAAAACGCCAAGGGTCAACCCGGCACCCTGTGGGTACACGAAGTGTCGTGCAAAGGGGTTTTGCTGGAAGCTCGCAACAAGACCAAACCGCCGAAGCATTTCGCCTTGTGGTTCAGCCCCTCAGGCTACGAGCGGATTGCCTTGCGCGGCACCTTCGAGAAAGAAAACGAAAAGGGCTTCTACGCCTATCAACTGAGCCAGGGCGATACGGACGAAACCGAGCGTCTGCGCCAGTTCATCCTGCAACAGCATCGTTTGACTCATCCAACGCTGCATCTCTGAACTTCAAGTATCCAGAGTACCCGCCAGGAACTGCTTCAGACGCTGGCTCATGAACTCCCCTTCATTGCCCAGGCAACCGATCGATGACCCGGCCAGGCTCTCCTGTACCAGGTCGCAAGCATCGCCGGCCAACAACAACCGACACTCCAGACTCATGGCCAGGCGATTCAGGCGCCGCGGCAACTCGGGAGCAGGCGCATGATTGGAAAACAGCACCAGTGCCAGGGGCTTGATCCTTTCACACATCAGCGCCAGCTCCTCGAATGGCTGGCCCATGTTCAGTACACGAACGGCCAATGGTCCGGAACTCAGGAACAGCGCGGCGACCAGCAGTTCCAGTTCCCGGCAATTGCCATCCAGAGCACAAATGACCACGCCACGCGGCTGTTTTTCGCGCATCAACAATAGACGCTGCACTACCCGGGACCGCAGAAAGCCATCCAGGAACAGCCACTCGCTGGTTCCACCGAACTGATCCTGGCGTTGCAACAATTGCTTCCAGACGGGGATCAGAATGTCCTGGAACACCACCGGCAGGGAGTAGCTGGAAAAGATCTGCCCGTAGACCTGCTCCAGCCGAAGGTCGTCAAACCCGTTGACCGCAGCAAGCACCTGCTGCCGCCACTGAGCGTAATCGGCTTCCACAAGGCTGCTGGGGATGATGTGCGACAACGGCTGGAGCGGCTTGGTCCTGGCCAGTATCTTGCCGATCTTGCTGACGGCAACCCCGCGCTCGATCCAGCCAAGGATGCTGTGGACACGCTCGATATCGGACATCGAATACAGGCGATGCCCACTATCGGTGCGTGTTGGAGCAATCAGGCCATATCGGCGCTCCCAGGCTCGAAGCGTGACCGGGTTGACACCTGTCAGTCGCGCCACCTCGCGAATGGGAAAGAGTTCTTCCTGTTCGAGAGCGACGGCCTGCGTGGAGCCTGAAGCGACGTCTGTAATTATGGGCATCCTGTTGAAACATCCCTGTATCGTCCGAGCCTTATTCTAACGCCCCTGCCCCGTAAAGTTTCCGTAAAAAATCGATACCGCCAATCAACGGATCAAGGTCACAGATGCCAGGGACGGAATCAGGAATAATCCTTGCTTGTTTCGAGTCGCAGCCCACCACCCCGGCGCTGTGCCTGGCGAAGTTCCTATCCGGAGCGACGCAAATGCCTTACGGAGATACACAATGTCTACCCCTCCCGTCACGCTGATGGTTGCTCGCCGTGTTGCCAATGGACGTTACCAGGACCTGATTGCCTGGCTGCGCGAAGGCGAACAACTGGCCACCGATTTTCCCGGTTATCTCGGCTCCGGTGTGCTCGCTCCGCCGCCCGAGGACGACGAATTCCAGATCATTTTCCGCTTCGCCGACGAGCAGACCCTGCACGCCTGGGAGCATTCGGCCTCGCGCACTGCCTGGCTGGCACGTGGCAGCGACCTGTTCGCCCACCCGACAGAACACCGGGTCAGCGGCATCGAGGGCTGGTTCGGTGCCGTCGGTCAACGCCCGCCGCGCTGGAAACAGGCAGTGGCGATCTGGCTGGCGTTCTTTCCGGTTTCGTTGCTGTTCAACTTTGTGCTGGGTCCGCTGATCAGCGACATGAGCCTGCTGCCGCGGGTATTGCTCAGCACGCTGTGCCTGACGCCGCTGATGGTTTATTTGTTCATTCCGTTGTCGACCCGTTTGCTGGCCGGCTGGCTTAACCGCACGCCGGTACGTCCATTGCCCACGACCTCAGTACCGCAAAATCGTTAAAAGATCGCAGGCTTCGCCAGCTCCTACGGGCCGTCATCTGTTGTCGATTAGTAGGAGCTGGCGAAGCCTGCGATCTTTTCCGAGACATCTCACGACTCCTCGCTGGTATAGTTTTGCTCTCACCGCGATGCGAGCCGTTCATGACTTCTTCCGCAGCCCCTGTCCTCATTACCGGCGCCGGCCAGCGTGTCGGCCTGCACTGCGCCCGGCGATTGCTGGAAGATGGCCATCGGGTGATATTCAGTTACCGCAACGAGCGCCCCGGCGTACAAGCCCTGCGCGACCTCGGGGCCACCGCGGTGTTCGCGGACTTCGCCAGCGAGGCCGGGATCCTCGCCTTCATCAGCGAACTGAGAACCCATACCGACTGTTTGCGGGCGATTGTCCACAACGCCTCCGAATGGCTGGCCGAAACGCCAGATACCGACGCCGCGGCATTCACTCGCATGTTCAGCGTGCACATGCTGGCGCCCTACCTGATCAACCTGCATTGCGCCGATCTGTTGCAACGCTCAAGCCCCGCCGACATCGTGCACATCAGCGATGACGTGACCCGCAAGGGCAGCAGCAAGCACATCGGCTATTGCGCCAGCAAGGCCGGGCTCGACAGCCTGACCCTGTCCTTCGCCGCCAGGTACGCGCCGGCCATCAAGGTCAACGGGATCGCGCCGGCCCTGCTACTGTTCAACCCTGAGGACGACGCGGCCTACCGCGCCAAGGCGCTGGCCAAGTCCGCGCTGGGCATCGAACCCGGCTGCGAAGTGGTCTACCAGAGCCTGCGCTACCTGCTCGACAACCCTTATGTCACCGGCACCACACTGACCGTCAATGGCGGAAGGCACATCAAATAGTGTCCCGCGAGGATTTTCCATGACGTTATCCCTGCCCCAGAATTATCGAGAGATCCTCATCGGTCTCGGTGAAAACCCCGACCGCGAGGGTTTGCTCGATACGCCGACGCGTGCGGCCAAAGCCATGCAGTACCTTTGCCATGGTTACGAGCAAAGTGTCGAAGAGATCGTCAATGGCGCGCTGTTCGCCTCCGACAACGATGAAATGGTGATCGTCGACAACATCGAGCTGTACTCGCTTTGCGAACATCACATCCTGCCCTTCATCGGCAAGGCGCATGTGGCTTATATTCCAACCGGCAAGGTGCTGGGTCTGTCGAAGATCGCGCGACTGGTGGACATGTTCGCCCGGCGCCTGCAAATCCAGGAAAACCTCACCCGGCAAATCGCCGACGCGGTGCAGCAAGTGACCGGCGCGGCTGGTGTCGCAGTGGTCATCGAGGCACAGCACATGTGCATGATGATGCGCGGCGTCGAGAAACAGAATTCGACCATGAACACCTCGGTGATGCTCGGCGCCTTCCGCGAGTCGAGCAACACCCGTCAGGAGTTCCTGCAATTGATTGGACGGAGCAAGTAGCAATGCCACAACTTCAGCCAGGCATGGCACGCATCCGGGTCAAAGACCTGGGCCTGCGTACCTTCATCGGCATCAACGAGGATGAAATCCTCAACAAGCAGGATGTGCTGATCAACCTCACCATTCTGTACGCAGCCCAGGAAGCAGTGCGGGACAACGACATCGATCACGCGTTGAACTACCGCACGATTACCAAGGCGATCATCGCCCATGTGGAAGGCAACCGCTTTGCGCTGCTCGAACGCCTGACCCAGGAAATTCTCGACCTGGTGATGGCCAACGCATCGGTGTTGTACGCCGAGGTCGAGGTCGACAAGCCCCACGCGCTGCGATTCGCCGAGTCGGTATCGATTACGCTTGCAGCGAGCCGCTAGCTTCAAGCCACAAGCGCCAGGCTGTAAACTTGCAGCCACCGCCATCCAACTTGCAGCTTCAAGCGTGCCGTTTGAAGCTGACTCGCAGAGACCGCCATGACCGATCAACAACGCCTGGAACTCGAAGCCGCCGCCTTTCGCCGGCTGGTGGCCCACCTGGACAGCCGCAAGGATGTACAGAACATCGACCTGATGAACCTCTCGGGTTTTTGCCGCAACTGCCTGTCCAAGTGGTACAAGGCGGCGGCCGACGACCGCCAGATCGAGGTCAGCCTCGACGAAGCCCGCGAAGTGGTTTACGGCATGCCGTACGCCGAATGGAAAGCCCAATATCAGCAAGAAGCCAGCGCCGACCAGCAAGCGGCGTTCGCCAAAGGAAAACCCAATGAGTGATTTGAACACCCTGCGTGCCAGCCTCAAGACCGGCGAACACGCCTTCGCCGATACCCTGGCCTTCATCGCCGCCGGTTACGACTACCAACCTCAGGTGTTCAACAACGGTGGCGTGGAAAACGCGGCCGGACAGAACGAAGGTTCGTGCAAGACCCTGGGCCTGGCGCTGCTCGAAGGCTTGAGCGATGAAGAAGCACTGCTGGCTTTTGGCGAGCATTACCGTTCGGTCGTTGCCACACCTGAAGGCAGCGACCACGCCAACATCCGCGCGTTGATTGCCCATGGCCTGGCTGGTGTGAAATTCGCTCAGCAGCCACTGACCCGCCGCTGATACCAAAAAGATCGCGGCCTTCGGCAGCTCCTACAGGGAATCAAACCTCAATGTAGGAGCTGCCGAAGGCTGCGATCTTTTGATCTCTATTGTTTCACCCTGCACATTCCGACTTTTAAGATTGACCCGGCAACTTTATTTCGTTTGCCCCGTACCACCGCTCACGGCTTAGATAAAAAGAAGTCCTCCTTCTTCCGAGCCGATCCTCCATGCGCAGCGAAACCATCAGCCAGTCGATCAACATCGTTCACCCTGTCACGCTCAGCCACGGCAAGAATGCCGAGGTCTGGGACACCGATGGCAAGCGCTATATCGACTTTGTCGGCGGCATCGGCGTGCTAAACCTCGGCCATTGCCATCCGCGCATCGTCGAAGCCATTCGCGAACAAGCCACCCGACTGACCCACTACGCGTTCAACGCCGCGCCTCATAGGCCTTACATCGACTTGATGGACCGCCTCAGCGCCTTTATCCCGGTCGATTACCCGGTCAGCGGCATGCTGACCAACAGTGGCGCCGAAGCGGCTGAGAACGCGCTGAAGATCGTCCGTGGCGCAACGGGTCGCACCGCTGTAATTGCCTTCGACGGCGCTTTCCACGGCCGCACCCTGGCGACACTCAACCTCAATGGCAAAGTCGCGCCCTACAAACAGAAAGTCGGCGTGCTGCCGGGGCCGGTGTTTCACCTGCCCTTCCCCAGCCAGGACAACGGCGTCACCTGTGCCGAGGCCCTCAAAGCCATGGAGCGCCTGTTCAGCGTCGAGATTGATGTCGAAGACGTCGCCTGCTTTATCGTCGAACCGGTGCAGGGCGAAGCGGGCTTCGTGGCCATGGATGTCGAGTTCGCCCAGGCACTGCGCAAGTTCTGCGACGACAAGGGCATCGTGCTGATCGCCGATGAAATCCAGTCCGGTTTCGGCCGAACCGGCCAGCGCTTCGCGTTCTCGCGGCTGGGCATCGAGCCGGACCTGATCCTGCTCGGCAAAAGCATCGCCGGCGGTGTGCCGCTGGGTGCGGTGGTCGGACGCAAGTCGCTGCTGGACAACCTGCCCAAGGGCGGGCTTGGTGGCACTTACTCCGGCAATCCCATCGCCTGCGCAGCGGCACTGGCAACCCTGGATGAAATGACCGATGCCAACCTGCATGCCTGGGGCTCCCAACAGGAAGAAGCGATTGTCGGTCGCCATGCAACCTGGCGCACGAACAACCTGACGCCGTACCTGGGACGCCTGACGGGTGTCGGCGCCATGCGTGGTATCGAGCTGATCAACGCCGATGGCTCACCCGCATCAGCGCAATTGACCCAACTGCTCGCCTTGGCGCGGGATGCAGGCCTGCTGCTGATGCCCAGCGGCAAATCGCGGCACATCATCCGGCTGCTGGCGCCGCTGACCATCGAGGCGTCAGTGTTGGAGGAAGGGCTGGACATCCTTGAGGCATGCCTGGCAAGACTGACCTGAACACAATCCCACACTGGAATGTGATCGGGTGGTAAATCGCGGGCAAAAAAAACCGGCCGAAGCCGGTTTTTTCAGTTCAACAAAAGCAGAATCAAGCGTTCTGCAGATCGTCGAGGTAACGCTCGGCATCCAGTGCCGCCATGCAACCGGCGCCAGCGGAGGTGATGGCCTGACGGTACACGTGGTCCGCCACGTCACCGGCGGCGAAGATACCTTCGAGGTTGGTGGCAGTGGCGTTGCCTTCACGGCCGCCCTGGACTACCAGGTAACCGTCTTTCAAGGTCAACTGGCCTTCGAACAGCGAAGTGTTCGGAGTGTGGCCGATAGCGATGAACACGCCGTCGACAGTCACTTCGTCGAAGCTGCCGTCGTTGTTCTTCAGGCGGGCACCGGTCACGCCCATGTTGTCGCCCAGTACTTCGTCCAGGGTCGCGTTCAGCTTCAGCTCGATCTTGCCTTCGGCAACACGGGCGTTCAGCTTGTCGATCAGGATCTTCTCGGCGCGGAAAGTTTCGCGACGGTGGATCAGGGTGACTTTGCTGGCGATGTTGGCCAGGTACAGGGCTTCTTCAACAGCGGTGTTGCCGCCGCCGACCACAGCCACAGGCTTGTTGCGGTAGAAGAAACCGTCGCAGGTCGCGCAGGCCGAAACGCCTTTGCCCATGAACGCTTCTTCCGATGGCAGGCCCAGGTAACGAGCGCTGGCGCCAGTGGCGATGATCAGCGCGTCACAGGTGTAAGTCGCGCTGTCGCCGGTCAGGGTGTATGGCTTGGCAGCGAAGTCGACGGCATTGATGTGATCGAACACGATCTCGGTTTCAAAGCGCTCGGCGTGCTCGCGCATCCGCTCCATCAGCGCCGGGCCGGTCAGGCCATGGACGTCGCCCGGCCAGTTGTCGACTTCGGTGGTGGTGGTCAGTTGACCGCCGGCCTGCATGCCGGTGATCAGCAGTGGCTTGAGGTTGGCACGAGCGGCATAGACCGCGGCGCTGTAACCGGCAGGGCCGGAACCGAGAATAATCACTCGCGAATGACGGACTTCAGACATGACCTGCTCCTGTTGACCGGCCCGGAATACCTGGCGCGGAACGCCGGATTGCCGGCTGGAATAAAAAAGAACGGTTGAAAGCACTTGGGGAAGGCTTGAACCCGACCGTCCTGTAAAAAGATTGGGTGCAGCGTATCGAGGGGGCGAAGATTAAGGAAATACGGTTTAACAATCCAGCTCATAGGTGGTCTCTATGCCATCTCGCCGATGATATCGACGTCTTTGTTACAGTGAATGTCGATACCTCCATCGCGCTTTCGCCTGTGAAGCAAAGCCGGTAAGGTCGGCGCGTTTTCCCTCTGCCTGGAGCCTCTTATGCCCGCCCCTGTCCTGTCCGGCCCGCAATACCTGCGCGAAGGCCTCAAGCTGGTGCTGAGCCCCAGCCTGCGTCTGTTTGTGCTGTTGCCGCTGGCAATCAACCTGGTGCTGTTCGTCGGATTGATCTACCTGGCCGGCCATCAATTCAGCCTGTGGGTCGATACCTTGATGCCCTCCCTGCCCGACTGGCTGAGTTTTCTCAGCTACATCCTCTGGCCGATTTTCGTGGTGCTTGTGGTGTTCATGGTGTTCTTTACCTTCACCATGCTCGCCAACGTCATCGCCGCGCCGTTCAACGGTTTCCTCGCGGAGAAAGTCGAAGTGGTGGTGCGCGGCACCGATGATTTCCCGGCCTTCAGCTGGGGTGAGCTGATCGCCATGATCCCGCGCACCCTGGCCCGGGAAATGCGCAAGCTCGGCTACTTCCTGCCCAGGGCAGTCGGGTTGTTCATCCTCTCGTTCATCCCGGTGGTGAACATCATCGCCGCGCCGCTGTGGCTATTGTTCGGAGTGTGGATGATGGCGATCCAGTACATCGACTACCCGGCGGACAACCACAAGCTGGGCTGGAACGAAATGCTCGCCTGGCTGCGGCAGAAGCGCTGGCAGAGCATGAGCTTCGGCGGCAGCGTGTACCTGGTGCTGTTGATCCCGGTGGTCAACATCCTGATGATGCCGGCGGCCGTGGCCGGGGCGACGCTGTTCTGGGTGCGTGAACGCGGCGCGGAAAACCTGGTGACCCAGCGCTAATTCATAAATCCATCATCCTGACGTCACACTGACGACATGGCCCCGGTCGACACTGGGGTCATGACGACAGCTCTGCATATCACCCTGATCACCGAAACCTTCCCACCGGAAATCAACGGCGTGGCCAATACCCTGGGTCGCTTGTGCGACGGTTTGCGCGCGCGCGGGCATCAAGTGGAGCTGGTGCGACCACGTCAGGGCTGCGACCAGCAGTTGGGCAGCGACGATGAATTGCTGCTGTGCCGCGGCTGGCCGCTACCGGGCTATCCCGGCCTGCAATGGGGTCAGTCGTCGATGCACAAACTGCTGCGGCGCTGGACGCGTCACCGCCCGGATGTGCTCTACATCGCCACCGAGGGCCCGCTGGGCCTCTCTGCGCTACGTGCGGCACGGCGACTGGGGATTTCCGTGGTCAGCGGTTTCCACACCAATTTCCAGCAGTATTCCAACCAGTACGGGTTTGGTTTGCTCACGCGCCTGCTGACCCACTACCTGCGCTGGTTCCATAACCGTTCGACCATGACCCTGGTGCCCAGCGTCAGCCAGCGCCTGGAACTGGAGCGACGTCAGTTCGAGCGAGTGGCGTTGCTGTCCCGTGGGGTCGACAGCGAATTGTTTCACCCGGCCAAACGCTTGAGTGCCCTGCGCGAGCAATGGGGACTGGCCGAAGCAGACATCGCCGTCATTCATGTCGGACGCCTGGCCCCGGAAAAGAATCTCGGCTTGCTCAAGCGCACCTTCAATACCCTCAAGGCGAGTTATCCACAGCGCACGCTGAAACTGATCGTGGTCGGCGATGGCCCGCAGCGCCAGGAACTGGAAAACGAAATGCCCGAGGCGATTTTCTGCGGCACCCAACGGGGTGAAGCCCTGGCCTGTCACTACGCCTCTGGCGACGTGTTCCTATTTCCAAGCCTGACCGAAACCTTTGGCAATGTGGTGCTTGAAGCACTCGCTTCGGGGCTTGGCGTGGTGGCCTACGACCAGGCGGCAGCCGCCCAGCATATTCGTCATGGCTACAACGGTGTGCTGGCGATGCCGGGGGATGAAGAAGCGTTCTGCGATGCAGCGGCATGGCTGCTGGAGGAAAGGGAAGCCTTGCGCAATGTGCGCCTCAATGCACGCCAACATGCCAGTCGCCAGGGTTGGGCGACGATCATCGAGCAGTTCGAAGGGCAGTTGCGCGGGGCCTGCACCGGGGAGATGGTGGTGCCGATTGCACCGATTGTTCCTTGATTTTGCAGTGTTCTTGAGTCGGTCTTCGCGAGCAAGCCCGCTCCCACAGGGTTCTTGATTCACACATGATTGGTGATCACCGCAGAACCTGTGGGAGCGAGCTTGCTCGCGATGAGGCCTTCCCGCTCGCCGCTTAAACCAGCGACATCAACGCCTCACGGCTGAACGGCAGAATGTCTTCCTCACGGCCGTCGCGCACTTTCTGCGCCCAGTCCGGGTCCACCAGCAAGGCACGACCGACCGCCACCAGGTCGAACTCGTCGTTGTTCAGGCGCTCCAGCAGTTTTTCCAGGCTGGCGGGCTGCGCGACCTTGTCGGTGTTGACCATGAACTGCAGGAACTCGCCATCCAGGCCGACGCTGCCCACGGTGATGGTCGGTTTGCCGGTGAGTTGGCGGGTCCAGCCGGCCAGGTTCAGCTCGGAACCGTCGAACTCCGGCTCCCAGAAGCGGCGGGTCGAGCAGTGGAAAATATCCACGCCGGCGTCGGCCAACGGCTTGAGGAACTCGCCCAAGGCTTCCGGGGTTTGCACCAGACGCGCGGTGTAGTCCTGCTGCTTCCACTGGGAGAAACGGAAGATGATCGGAAAACCTTCACCGACCGCGGCACGCACGGCCTGAATCAACTCAATGGCGAAGCGCGAACGGTTGGCCAGGCTGCCGCCGTATTCGTCGGTACGCTGGTTGCTACCTTCCCAGAAGAACTGATCCACCAGATAACCGTGGGCTCCGTGGATTTCCACGCCGTCCATGCCGATGCTCTGGGCATCCTTGGCAGCCTGGGCGAACGTGGCGATCACATCCTGGATGTCCTGTTTGGTCATGCCGTGCACCACAACCTGGCCTTCCTTCAGTTTTTCCGACGGGCCATAACCCGGCACGCTGGCGTCCGGCTCGGTGCCGATCCGGCGCACGCTGCCCACGTGCCACAACTGCGGAACGATCTTGCCGCCTTCGGCGTGAACGGCGTCGACGACTTTCTTCCAGCCGGCCAAGGCCGCTTCACCGTAGAAATGCGGAACGTTCGGATAGCCGTTGGAAGCCTTGTGACCGACGGTGGTGCCTTCGGTGATGATCAGGCCGACGCCCGCAGCGGCGCGACGACGGTAGTATTCGATCACTTTGGAATTAGGCACACCGCCCGGGGAAAAGGAGCGGGTCATCGGCGCCATGACGACACGGGTCGGCAATTCGAGGGTGCCGAGGTGGAACGGTTTGAACAGGGCTTTGACGGACATGGGACGCTCCACGGAAGAATGACTTTATGACGGCTATAATATGGAGTGCCCAACCCATTGAACAGCATTATTGATTTCGGTGATTAAGAGTCAAAAGGCAGAAAGCAAAAGATCGCAGCCTTCGGCAGCTCCTACGGGTACACATTCGCCGTAGGAGCTGCCGAAGGTTGCGATCCCCTGATCTTGATCTCTGGCTTAACTCAGCGCTTTTTCAATCGCGTGAACGATGGTCGGATCATCGGGCGCCGTACGCGGCGAGAACCGAGCCAGTACACGGCCGTCCTTGCCCAACAGGAACTTCTCGAAGTTCCAGGTGATGTCGCCGGGAAACTCCGCGCCCTCGCCCGCCAGCAAACGGTACAACTGATGACGCTCATGCCCGTTGACTTCCAGCTTGCTGGACAACGGAAAGGTCACGCCATAGTTGAGGCTGCAGAAATCCTTGATCTCTTGTTCGGTCCCCGGTTCCTGCCCGGCAAACTGGTTGCACGGCAAGCCCAGGACGCTGAAGCCCTTGGCCTTGAATTGCTGGTAGAGGTTTTCCAGCGCCGCGTACTGCGGGGTCAGGCCGCATTTGGAGGCAACGTTGACCACCAGTACGACTTGGCCTTTGAAAGGCGCCAGAGGTAGCTCCTGTCCATCCAGGGCTGTCAATTTAAGGTCGTGAAAAGCACTCATGGCGTACTCCAGATTCCCGTGTTCTTCTCGAAACAGCCACTTGTCGGTGTCGTCAGGGACGGCCGCAGACTAAAAAGGCGCCCACAGGGCGCCTCTCCAGTTATCTGAGCTTAGCGCAGAAATCAGTGGTGATGGCCACCTTCGCCATGGACGTGGCCATGAGCGATTTCTTCCTGGCTGGCGTCACGGATGTCGATGATCTTGACCTGGAAATTCAGGCGCTGACCGGCCAACGGGTGGTTGCCGTCGACGGTGACGTCGTCGCCGTCCAGATCACGGATGGTTACGATCTGCATCTGGCCGTCCGGAGCGGAGGCGTGGAACTGCATGCCCACTTCCAGCTCGTCGACGCCTTCGAACATGCTGCGGCTCAGGGTGCTGACCAGTTCGGCAGCATATTCGCCGTAAGCGTCTTCAGGTTCTACGGCTACGGTCAGCTCGTCGCCGACAGCCTTGCCTTCCAGAGCCTTTTCCAGGCCCGGGATGATGTTGCCTGCGCCTTGCAGGTAGACCAGCGGCGCGCCGCCGGCGGAGCTGTCGATGACCTCACCAGCGTCGTTGGTCAGGGTATAGTCGATGGAGACAGCCTTATTGGCGGCGATCAGCATGGGGCGAGACCTTTTGCATAAGAAGATTGAAAGGCCAAGTTTAGCGAAGCAATCGTCCGAAAGCGAACACAACCCGGACAGACGGGATTCGACGATCACAGGCTTCCATCAGGACGAGGACGGGCACTGGGTGGCCGAGCTTTCCTGCGGCCACACCCAGCACCTGCGGCACCAGCCGCCATGGCAATCCCGTGCCTGGGTCACGGACCCTGCGCAGCGCCAGGAAAAAATAGGCCAACCCTTTGATTGTGGTTGGTGCGCACAAGGCTCGGTTAGCGATAACCTTGGCGACTGAATTTCGGTAGACGACCAGTTATAGGTCATCGCCTTTGCAATGCACCTTTAGAGAATCCGCATGCAAACTTTTTTTATCGCGCCCACCGATTTTGGTGTGGGTCTGACCTCCATCAGCCTCGGGCTGGTGCGTACCCTTGAGCGCGCCGGCCTCAAGGTCGGTTTTTTCAAGCCGATTGCCCAGCCGCATCCGGGCGACACCGGCCCGGAACGTTCCACCGAACTGGTGGCGCGTACCCACGGTTTGAAACCGCCCCAGCCCCTGGGCCTGGCCCATGTCGAGCGCATGCTCGGCGACGGTCAGCTCGATGAGTTGCTCGAAGAAATCATCGCCCTTTATCAGCAGGCGGCCATCGGCAAGGACGTGCTGATTGTCGAAGGCATGGTACCGACCCGCAGCGCCAGTTACGCCGCGCGGGTCAACCTGCACCTGGCCAAGAGCCTCGACGCCGAAGTGATCCTGGTCTCGGCGCCGGAAAACGAAGTGCTGACCGAACTCTCCGGTCGCGTCGAGTTGCAGGCGCAATTGTTTGGCGGCCCGAAAGATCCGAAAGTCCTCGGTGTGATCCTCAACAAGGTCAAGACCGAGGAAAGCATGGAAGCCTTCGCCACGCGCCTGAAGGAGCATTCGCCCTTGCTGCGCAGCGGTGATTTCCGCTTGCTCGGCTGCATTCCGTTCCAGCCGGAACTGAACGCCCCGCGCACCCGCGACGTTGCCGACCTGATGGGCGCGCAAGTGCTCAACGCCGGTGATTACGAAACCCGGCGCATGACCAAGATCATCATTTGCGCCCGCACCATGCGCAACACCGTGGAGTTGCTCAAGCCCGGCGTGCTGGTGGTGACTCCTGGCGACCGCGACGACATCATCCTCGCCGTCAGCCTCGCGGCCTTGAACGGTGTACCGCTGGCCGGCCTGCTGCTGACCAGCGACACCCTGCCCGACCCGCGCATCATGGACCTGTGCCGTGGCGCCCTGCAGGCCGGGTTGCCGGTGCTGTCGGTGAGTACCGGCT
The DNA here is from genome assembly GCF_047345015.1 of Pseudomonas monachiensis. NCBI lineage: Bacteria > Pseudomonadati > Pseudomonadota > Gammaproteobacteria > Pseudomonadales > Pseudomonadaceae > Pseudomonas > Pseudomonas monachiensis. Next base: position 872,125 of record NZ_CP178857.1, on the reverse strand, counting down.
CCTATGACACCGCCAACCTGCTCAACGGCCTGAACAAGGAAATCCCCATCGACGATCGCGAGCGCGCCGAAATCATCACCGATTTCATCGCTGGCCATCTCGATGCCAACTGGCTGCACCAACGCTGCGGTACGCCACGGGAAATGCGCCTGTCGCCAGCGGTGTTCCGCTATCAATTGATCCAGCGTGCGCAGGCGGCCAACAAGCGTATCGTGCTGCCCGAAGGCAGTGAGCCGCTGACCGTGCAGGCCGCCGCGATCTGCCAGGCCCGTGGCATCGCTCGCTGTGTGTTGCTGGCCAAGCCCGAGGACGTGCAGGCCGTCGCCCGCGCCCAGGGTATCGAGTTGCCGCCGGGACTGGAAATCATCGATCCGGACTCGATCCGCGAGCGCTATGTCGAGCCCATGGTCGCGCTGCGCAAAAGCAAAAGCCTCAACGCGCCGATGGCCGAGCAACAACTGGAAGACACCGTGGTGATCGGCACCATGATGCTGGCCCTGGATGAAGTCGACGGCCTCGTGTCGGGCGTGATCAACACCACCGCCAACACCATCCGCCCGGCCCTGCAACTGATCAAAACCGCACCCGGCTGCACCTTGGTGTCTTCGGTGTTTTTCATGCTGTTCCCGGAAGAGGTGCTGGTCTACGGCGACTGCGTGATGAACCCGCACCCGAGTGCCAGCGAACTGGCCGAGATCGCCCTGCAAAGCGCTGACTCGGCCGCCGCCTTCGGCATCACGCCACGGGTGGCGATGATCAGCTACTCCAGCGGCGAGTCGGACAGCGGCGAAGAAGTCGAGAAGGTCCGCGAGGCGACCCTGCTCGCCCATGAGCAACAGCACTCGCTGCTGATCGACGGCCCCCTGCAATACGACGCCGCCGCCAACGAAAGCGTGGCCCGGCAATTGGCGCCGAACAGTCAGGTGGCCGGTCGTGCCACGGTTTACGTGTTCCCAGACCTCAACACCGGCAATACCACGCACAAGGCCGTACAGCGCAGTGCCGACTGCGTCAGCCTCGGGCCGATGCTGCAAGGCTTGCGCAAACCGGTGAACGATTTGCCCCGCGGGGCGCAGGTCGATGACATCGTCTACACCATCGCCCTGACCGCGATCCAAGCCGCCAACCGACCTATGGATGTGTAAATGCTGGACTTCCTACCCGCCCCGTTGCGGGGCGTGATCGCCTCGCTGCTGTTGGCACTGAACACGATTTTGCTCTGTTCGTTCCTGTTCTGCGTGGCACTCGTCAAGGTACTGCCGTTCGCCCTCACCCAGCGCCTCGCGGGCTGGCTGATGAGCCATACCCACGAAGCCTGGATCAGCCTCAACAAAGGCTGGATGAACCTGGTACGCCGCACGCGCTGGCATATCAGCGGCCTGCAAGGCCTCGACTATCAGCACTCGTACCTGATTACCAGCAACCACCAGAGCTGGGTCGACATCCTGGTGCTGCAATACGTGCTCAACCGGCGCATTCAGCCGCTGAAGTTCTTCCTCAAGCAGGAGCTGATCTGGGTTCCGGTGATCGGGCTGGCCTGGTGGGCGCTGGGCTTTCCGTTCATGAAGCGCTACTCCAAGGCCTATCTGGAGAAGCACCCGGAGAAGAAAGGCAAGGACCTGGAAACCACCCGCAAGACCTGTGCGAAATTTCGCGACAACCCGGTGGGCATTTTCAACTTCGTCGAAGGCACGCGCTTCACCGAGGGCAAGCACAAGCAACAGCAGTCACCCTTCAAGTACCTGCTCAAGGCCAAGGCCGGCGGCATTGCCTTTGTGCTGGATGCGATGGGCGAGCAGCTTGAATCCCTGGTCAACGTGACCATCCACTACCCCGCCGGGCGCCCGGGTTTCTGGGACTTGCTGTGCGGGAACGTGGCGGATGTGGTGGTGCACTTTGAAGAGCTGAAGATTCCGCCGCAATTCATTGGCAAGAACTATGACCAGGACGGCGAATACCGCCTGCAGTTCCAGGGCTGGATCAATCAGTTGTGGCAGGACAAGGATGCGTTGCTGGAACAGATGCATCGCGAGTATCCGCAGATTTAAGATCAAAAGATCGCAGCCTTCGGCAGCTCCTACAGGATGTACGCCGAACCAATGTAGGAGCTGCCGAAGGCTGCGATCTTTTGACGATCTGAAAGACACAAAAAACCCGCCGATGATCACTCATCGGCGGGTTTTTCATTTTGCAGCTAAGGCTTAGATCGCACCACGCTCACGCAGCAGACCCAGCACTTGCTTGACGCCTTCTTCCAGGGACACGGACTGGGTGTCGATCACCAGATCGGCATCCAGCGGTACGTCGTACGGGAAGGAGTCGCCCGGGATGTTATCCCCGGCCGCCGCGTACAAACCTTGCGGATCGCGCTCGGCGCAGACTGTCGGCGAAGCCTGGACGTAGACCGTCAGCAGACGCTCCTTGCCGATCAGTTCCCGGGCCTGTTCACGACCTTCGGCACTCGGCGCAACGAACGCCGCGAGGGTCAGCAGACCGGCTTCGTTGAACTGACGCGCAACGTGTGCGGCACGGCGCCAGTTCTCGGTACGCCCGGCGCGATCCTGTGGCAGACCTTTGTTCAGGTCGTGACGCAGGTTCTGGCCATCGAGTACGAACACCGCACGGCCCATGTCGAACAACTTGCGTTCAACGGCATATGCCAGGGTGCTTTTGCCCGCGCCCGACAAGCCGCTGAACAGCACGGTGGCCGGTTGCTGGCCGAAGCGCTGTGCGCGTTCTTCGGTGGCGACGTGGGCCAGTTTGCCGTGGTGTGTGCTGGTGCCATGGGCCAAAGGCTGGGCGACGATCATGCCCGCGCCAACGGTGCCGTTGGTCAGGCGGTCGATGATGATGAAGGCGCCGGTGGTGCGGTTGCTGTCGTAACCGTCGAGGGCAATCGGCGCATCGAGCGCGATCTTGACCTTGCCGATTTCGTTGAGCTGCAACGCGCTGGCCGGACCTTCTTCCAGGGTGTTCACGTCGACCTTGTTGACGATGCTGGCGATAGAGCCCGGCACGTAACTGGTGGCGCGCTTGATGTCGTACTTCTTGCCCGGCAGCATCGGCTCTTCAGCCATCCACACCAGCATCGCTTCGAAGCTGTCGGTCACCGGCGGCACGTTGTCGGCGTGAACCAACAGATCGCCACGGGAGATATCGATTTCGTCTTCCATGGTCAGCGTGACTGCCTGACCGGGACCGGCGTGCTCCAGTTCACCTTCGAAGGTGACGATGGACTTCACGCGGCTGCTCTTGCCCGACGGCAGCACTACGACTTCATCGCCTTTCTTGACGATGCCGCTGGCCAGCGTACCGGCGAAGCCACGGAAGTTCAGGTTCGGACGGTTGACGTACTGCACCGGGAAACGCAGGTCGGTGAAGTTGCGATCGCCCGCCACTTCCACGGTCTCAAGAATTTCCATCAGCGACTGGCCGGTGTACCACGGCGAGCGCTCGGACTTGTTCACCACGTTATCGCCCTTCAAGGCCGACATCGGCACGAAGTGCATGCTGGTCGGCTTGAGCTTCAAGCCTTCGGCAAACTGCAGGTAGTCGGCCTTGATCGACTCGAACACGCCCTGGTCGAAGCCCTTGAGGTCCATCTTGTTGATGGCGACGACTATGTGCTTGATGCCCAGCAACGAGGCGATGAAGCTGTGGCGACGGGTCTGGGTCTGCACGCCGTAACGTGCATCGACCAGGATGATCGCCAGGTCACAGGTGGAGGCACCGGTGGCCATGTTGCGGGTGTACTGCTCATGGCCCGGGGTGTCGGCGATGATGAATTTGCGCTTGGCGGTGGAGAAATAGCGGTACGCGACATCGATGGTGATGCCTTGCTCACGCTCGGCCTGCAGGCCGTCGACCAGCAATGCCAGGTCGATGTCTTCACCGGTGGTGCCGACCTTTTTCGAGTCGCGGGTAATGGCTTCCAGGTGATCTTCGTAGATCATCTTGGAGTCGTGCAGCAGGCGCCCGATCAGGGTGCTCTTGCCGTCGTCGACGTTACCGCAGGTCAGAAAGCGCAGCAGCTCTTTACGTTCGTGCTGGCCCAGGTAGGCGAGGATGTCCTCGCTGATCAAATCAGATACGTGCGACATGACAACCCCTTAGAAATAACCCTGACGTTTTTTGTCTTCCATGGAGCCGGCGCCATCGTGGTCGATGACACGGCCCTGGCGCTCGGAAGTTCGCGTCAGGAGCATTTCCTGAATGATGTCCGTGAGGCTTTCGGCCTCGGACTCCACCGCGCCCGTCAACGGGTAGCAACCAAGGGTACGGAAACGCACTTTCTTTTTGACGATGCGGGCTTTGTCTTCATCGCTCAGGTGCTCGAGGATGCGCTCGTCGTCGATCATGATCAGCGTGCCGTTCTTCTCGATGACTTCACGCTCGGCGGCGAAGTACAGCGGAACGATCGGGATGCCTTCCAGGTAGATGTACTGCCAGATGTCCAGCTCGGTCCAGTTCGACAGCGGGAAGACGCGGATCGACTCGCCCTTGTTGACCTTGCCGTTGTAGACGTTCCATAGCTCGGGACGCTGGTTCTTCGGGTCCCAACGGTGCTTGCTGTCGCGGAACGAGTACACGCGCTCTTTGGCGCGGGATTTCTCTTCATCGCGACGGGCGCCACCGAATGCTGCGTCGAAACCATACTTGTCGAGTGCCTGCTTCAGGCCCTCGGTCTTCATGATGTCGGTATGCTTGGCGCTGCCGTGGGTGAACGGGTTGATGTCCTGCGCCACGCCGTCAGGATTGACGTGGGTGATCAGGTCGAGGCCCAGCTCGGCGACCATCTTGTCGCGGAAGCTGTACATCTCCTTGAATTTCCAGCGAGTGTCGACGTGCATCACCGGAAACGGCAGCTTGCCCGGGAAGAACGCCTTGCGTGCCAGATGCAGCATCACGGCGGAGTCTTTACCGATGGAGTACAGCATCACCGGGTTGTCGAACTCGGCGGCCACCTCGCGGATGATGTGGATGCTTTCCGCCTCCAGCTGTTTCAGATGCGTCAGTTTGTCGACCATGGCTACTCACGAAAGCTTTCTTATGAACGGCCAGCGGGCCGTGTTCGAGCGGGGATCCTAGCACAGCGACCTCTTCTAATCAGGACGCTAACTAGATCGAAAGAGCATATGAATATGCCTGCCCGTTTGGGATGCCCACCCTACGTAGGAGCCGCCGAAGGCTGCGATTTTTTGACGTTGATTTTTCAAGATCAAAAGATCACAGCCTTCGGCAGCTCCTACGGGAGCGATCACATTGCGGACAGAGTCAAATCGGATTCGGACAATCGATGAAGATGTGCTCCAGCGCAAACCGACGGGCCAGATAATCCCCCAGCGCCTGAACGCCGTAGCGCTCGGTGGCATGGTGACCGGCGGCGATGAAGCTGATGTCGTTTTCCCGGGCACTGTGGAAGGTTTGCTCGGAAGCCTCGCCGCTGAGGTACAGATCGACGCCGGCCAGAATGGCCTGGTCGATGTAACCCTGGCCGCCGCCGGTGCACCAGCCGACGCGGCGGATCATTGCACTGCCTTCGATCAACAGCGGCTCACGCCCCATCACTTCCTGCACACGGCGGGCGAAATCCATGGGCATCATCGGCTCATTCAGCGAGCCGACCAGGCCGACAATCTTCAGGTTGTCCGGGTCCAGCGGACCTTCGACGGTAATGTCGAGCTGCTTCGCGAGCTGCACGTTATTGCCGACGTCCGGGTGCAGGTCCAGCGGCAGGTGATAGGACAACAGGCTGATATCGTGTTTGAGCAGGGTCTTCAAGCGGCGCTGCTTCATGCCGGTGATGCACGGGTTCTCGCCTTTCCAGAAGTAGCCATGATGCACCAGCACCAGGTCGGCATTGGCTTCCACGGCCGCATCGAGCAAGGCCTGGCTGGCGGTGACGCCACTGACAATGCGCATCACTTGCGGCCGCCCCTCGACCTGCAGGCCGTTGGGGCAATAATCGGCGATTCTTGCGCTGTTGAGGTAGCGGTCGGCTTCTTCGACCAGGGTGCTCAGGGCGACGGCCATAAAAGACTCCTAAATATCCCGTTCAGAGGCGCGTGCGGCCTCGTATAATGCGCGTCATTATGAGCGGTCTCATACCGCCTGCAACTCTCTCAGGAACTGCTTAATGCTCAAGGCGCTGCGTTTTTCCGGCTGGCCGCTGTTGGCCGGCGTGCTTGTCGCTCTTTTGATAATCCAGCGTTACCCGCAGTGGGTCGGGCTCCCGAGCCTCGACGTCAATCTGCAACAAGCGCCGCAAACCACCAGCATGCAGCAGGGCCCGGTGTCTTATGCCGAAGCGGTATCCACCGCGGCGCCGTCGGTGGTGAACCTGTACACCACCAAAGTCATCAACAAACCCAACCATCCGTTGTTCGAAGATCCGCAGTTCCGTCGCTTCTTCGGCGATAATTCGCCCAAGCAGAAACGTATGGAGTCGAGCCTCGGTTCCGGCGTGATCATGAGCCCGGAAGGCTACATCCTGACCAACAACCACGTGACCAGCGGTGCCGACCAGATCGTGGTGGCCCTCAAGGACGGCCGGGAAACCCTGGCACGGGTGATCGGCAGCGACCCGGAGACTGACCTCGCGGTTCTGAAAATCGACCTGAAAAACCTGCCATCGATCACCGTGGGGCGTTCCGACAACATCCGCATCGGCGACGTTGCATTGGCCATCGGCAACCCGTTCGGCGTCGGCCAGACTGTGACCATGGGCATCATCAGCGCCACCGGGCGCAACCAACTGGGCCTGAACAACTACGAAGACTTCATCCAGACCGATGCGGCGATCAACCCCGGCAACTCAGGTGGTGCGCTGGTGGATGCCATCGGCAACCTGACCGGCATCAACACGGCAATCTTTTCCAAGTCCGGGGGCTCCCAGGGCATTGGTTTCGCGATCCCGGTGAAGCTGGCGATGGAAGTGATGAAGTCGATCATCGAGCACGGCCAGGTGATTCGTGGCTGGCTGGGTATCGAAGTGCAGCCGCTGACCCAGGAACTGGCCGAGTCGTTCGGTTTGTCCGGACGCCCTGGCATTGTCGTGGCGGGGATTTTCCGCGATGGTCCGGCACAGAAGGCCGGCCTGCAACTGGGTGATGTGATTCTTTCCATCGATGGCGAACCGGCCGGTGATGGCCGTCGCTCGATGAATCAGGTGGCGCGGATCAAGCCGACCGACAAGGTCGCGATCCAGGTGATGCGCAACGGCAAGGAGCTCAAACTGACGGCGGAAGTCGGCCTGCGCCCACCGCCGGCTCCGGTCAAGGATAAAGAAGAAGAGTAAGCGGCTAATACAAACCCTTGTAGGAGCGAGCTTGCTCGCGCCTACAGGGGGCAGCGGTGGTTTACAGGTCGCCGAGGCCGTCGATCAGCGCCTGATTCTGCTCTGGCGTGCCGATGGAGATCCGCAGGAACTGGGCGATCCGCTCCTGCTTGAAGTGCCGGACGATCACGCCTTGCTCGCGCAACTTCGCCGCAAGCCCCGCCGCATCGTGCCGGGGGTGACGGGCGAAAATGAAGTTCGCCGCCGATGGCAGCACTTCAAAACCCTTCTCCTTTAGCTGTGCAACGACCTTCTCGCGATTCTCGATCACCAACGCGCAGGTCTTGTCGAAATACTCGCGATCGTCGAACGCTGCGGCAGCGCCGACATTCGCCATACGATCCAGCGGATAGGAGTTGAAGCTGTTCTTGATCCGCTCCAGCGCCTCGATCAGGTCCGGATGCCCCACCGCCAGGCCTACCCGCAGACCGGCCAGGGAACGGGACTTGGACAGGGTCTGGGTCACCAGCAGGTTCGGATAGCGGTCCACCAGGGTGATTGCCGTCTCGCCGCCGAAGTCGATGTAGGCCTCGTCGACCACCACCACCGAATCCGGGCTGGCCTTGAGAATCTGCTCCACCGCCTCCAGCGCCAACAGGCAGCCGGTCGGTGCGTTCGGGTTAGGGAAGATGATCCCGCCGTTCGGTTTGGCGTAGTCCGCCGGGCTGATCCGGAACTGCTCGTCCAGCGGCACCGCGTCGAACTTGATGCCGTACAACCCGCAGTAGACCGGGTAGAAGCTGTAGCTGATGTCCGGGAACAGCAGCGGCTGATCGTGCTGCAGCAAACCGTGGAAGATGTGCGCCAGCACTTCATCGGAACCGTTGCCGAGGAACACCTGGTTGCCCTGCACGCCGTAGTATTTGGCGACCGCGTTCTTCAGCAGATCGCTGTTCGGGTCCGGGTACAGGCGCAGGTTGTCATTGAGTTCGGTTTGCATCGCAGCCAAGGCTTTCGGCGATGGACCGTACGGGTTTTCGTTGGTGTTGAGCTTCACCAGCTTCGCCAGTTTCGGCTGTTCGCCCGGCACGTAAGGCACCAGATTCTTGACGAACGGGCTCCAGAATTTACTCATGTTCAGTTCCCCTGCCCTTGTGGAAAGTCTTCGTCAACGATGCGGTATTCGGCGCTGCGGGCGTGGGCAGTCAGCGACTCGCCACGGGCCAGCACGGAAGCGGTCTTGCCCAGTACGGACGCACCCTGCTCGGAGCAGAAGATGATCGACGAACGTTTCTGGAAGTCATACACACCCAGCGGCGAAGAGAAGCGCGCAGTACCGGAGGTCGGCAAAACGTGGTTGGGACCGGCGCAGTAGTCGCCCAAGGCTTCGCTGGTGTGACGCCCCATGAAGATCGCACCGGCGTGGCGGATCTGCGGCAGCCAGGCTTGTGGATCGGCAACGGACAATTCGAGGTGCTCCGGCGCGATGCGGTTGGCCACTTCGATGGCTTGCTCCATGTCGCGAACCTTGATCAGTGCACCACGGCCATTGATTGAGGTTTCGATGATCGCGGCGCGCTCCATGGTCGGCATCAGCTTGGTGATGCTGGCGGCGACCTTGTCGAGGAACTCGGCGTCGGGGCTGACCAGGATTGCCTGGGCGTCTTCGTCGTGCTCGGCCTGGGAGAACAGGTCCATGGCGATCCAGTCCGGATCGGTCTGGCCGTCGCACACCACGAGGATCTCGGAGGGACCGGCGATCATGTCGATACCGACCTGGCCGAACACGTGGCGCTTGGCGGTAGCGACATAGATGTTGCCCGGGCCGACGACCTTGTCGACTTTCGGCACGCTTTCGGTGCCGTAAGCCAATGCCGCAACGGCTTGAGCGCCACCGATGGTGAACACGCGGTCGACGCCGGCGATGCAGGCAGCGGCCAGCACCAGTTCGTTGATTTCACCGCGCGGGGTCGGCACCACCATGACTACTTCGGTCACGCCGGCGACCTTGGCCGGAATCGCGTTCATCAACACCGACGACGGGTACGACGCCTTGCCGCCCGGTACATACAGGCCGGCGCGATCCAGTGGCGTGACCTTCTGGCCCAGCACGGTGCCGTCGGCCTCGGTGTAGCTCCAGGAATCCTGCTTCTGTTTTTCGTGATAGCTGCGCACGCGAGCCGCGGCGACTTCCAGGGCTTCGCGCTGAGGCACGGAGATGCGGGTCAGCGCCAGCTCCAGCCGCTCGCGCGGCAGGATCAGGTCGGCCATGGACTTCACGTCCAGGCCGTCGAACTGGCGGGTAAAGTCCACCAGTGCCGCGTCGCCACGCTCACGCACGGCCTTGATGATGTCCAGCACCCGCTGATTGACCGAGTCGTCAGACACACTTTCCCAGCTCAGCAGATGATCCAGATGATGCGCGAAATCCGGGTCAGCAGCGTTGAGTCGGCGAATTGCAGTCGGTGCGGTCATAGCGAGAGCCTCATAGGAATGGCAAAAACTCAGGCGCCCTAACTTAGCAGTCGTTTCCGCTTGGGCACCTGAGAATTCTGGCTATGAGGCGGATAGACGGGCGCGACTTAACGTCGCGCAGGTGAATCAGCCGCGGTGTCGAGACTCCACTGCCTTGCGCAGGGTGTCGATCAACGCCTGGATACGGGCGTGCTGCATCTTCATCGAAGCTTTGTTGACGATCAGCCGGGAGCTGATGGCAGCAATGAAATCCTGTGGCTCCAGGCCGTTGGCCCGCAGCGTGTTACCGGTGTCGACCACGTCGATGATCTTGTCTGCCAGACCGATCAGCGGTGCCAGCTCCATCGAGCCGTACAGCTTGATGATGTCGACCTGACGACCCTGTTCAGCGTAATAGCGCTTGGCAACGTTGACGAACTTGGTGGCGATGCGCAGGCGGCCCTTGGGCTCGACCGCGCCGACCTTGCCGGCCGTCATCAGCTTGCACTGGGCAATTTGCAGGTCCAGTGGCTCGTACAGGCCCTGGCCGCCATATTCCATCAGCACATCTTTACCGGCGACACCGAGGTCGGCGGCACCATGCTCGACGTAAGTCGGCACGTCGGTGGCACGCACGATCAGCAGGCGTACATCTTCCTGGGTCGTGGGAATGATCAGCTTGCGGCTCTTGTCCGGATTCTCGGTCGGCACGATGCCCGCTTCAGCCAGAAGCGGCAGGGTGTCGTCAAGGATGCGGCCCTTGGACAGTGCGATGGTCAACATGGGAAACGTCAGTCCTTATCAAGGTACTCATGCCCGGTCGCAAATGGCGCCGGACACACATCGAGCCGAAAACGGCTCGACTTCAACAAATCAACGGGCACGTCCTTATGCCCATGCAGCAGGGTCTAGCCCGGAACGCGACGAATCTTGGCGCCCAGCATCTGCAGTTTTTCTTCGATGCACTCGTAGCCACGGTCTATGTGGTAGATGCGGTCGATCAGGGTGTCGCCTTCGGCGATCAGGGCCGAGATCACCAGGCTGGCCGAAGCACGCAGGTCGGTCGCCATCACTGGCGCGCCCTTGAGTTTTTCGGTGCCAGTGACGATGGCGGTGTTGCCTTCGACCTGGATCTTGGCGCCCATGCGGTGCAGTTCGTAGACGTGCATGAAGCGGTTTTCGAAGATCGTCTCGATCACCGCACCGGTGCCTTCGGCAATGGCGTTGAGGGAGATGAACTGCGCCTGCATGTCGGTCGGGAACGCCGGGTACGGAGCGGTCCGCACATTGACGGCTTTCGGACGCTTGCCGTGCATGTTCAGTTCGATCCAGTCTTCTCCGCAGGTGATTTCGGCACCGGACTCACGGAGTTTTTCCAGAACGGCTTCGAGGATGGTCGGATCAGTGTCCTTGACCTTCACGCGACCACCGGTCACGGCAGCGGCAACCAGGTAGGTACCGGTTTCGATACGGTCTGGCATCACTTTATACGTGGTGGTGTGCAGACGCTCGACGCCATCGATGGTGATGGTATCGGTACCGGCGCCGGAAACCTTGGCGCCCATGGCGTTCAGGAAGTTCGCCAGGTCGACCACTTCAGGTTCGCGAGCGGCGTTTTGCAGGACGCTGCGACCCTTGGCCAGGGCCGCAGCCATCATGATGTTTTCGGTACCGGTCACACTGACAGTATCGAAGAAGAAGTGCGCACCGCGCAGGCCGCCTTCAGGCGCCTTGGCCTTGATGTAGCCGCCTTCGACGTCGATGACTGCGCCCATGGCTTCCAGGCCACGAATGTGCAGGTCAACCGGGCGCGAACCAATGGCGCAACCGCCAGGCAAGGCGACTTCGGCTTCACCGAAACGGGCAACCATCGGGCCCAGCACCAGGATCGACGCACGCATGGTTTTAACCAGTTCGTACGGTGCGACCAGGGTCTTGATGGTGCGCGGGTCGATCTCGACGGCGAGTTTCTCGTCGATCACAGGCTCGATGCCCATGCGTCCGAACAGCTCGATCATGGTGGTGATGTCGTGCAGGTGCGGCAGGTTGGCCACGGTCACCGGGCCATCGCACAGCAAGGTGGCCGCCAGGATCGGCAGGGCAGAGTTCTTTGCCCCGGAGATACGGATTTCGCCATCAAGACGAGCACCGCCAGTAATAATCAATTTATCCATAAGAATCTCGACGCCCTTGGGCTCAGGTGCGCTCGGCCCAGGCCGCGCTGCTGAAAAATTTCATAGTGACCGCATGGATGCTGCCATCGACGATCCACGGGTTCAAATGGGCATAGACCTGCTGCTGACGCTTGACCGGGCTCAACGCCGCCAGTTCATCGCTAATCACGTTCAGCTGGAAATTGCAGCCTTCGCCCTCGACTTCTACTTTCGTTCCGGGCAGCTTTCCTTCAAGAAAGCTCTTAACTTCGTTGGCCTGCATGCTCAACCTCAATCGGCGCCCTGTGCGCGCGGGTCGGACATCATACAAAAAAGCCCCGCGCCTGCGAACCCCGCGGAGCAGGACTCTGACGGGGGGCTTCCTTATAGATGCGGGTTAGTGATGCGCCAACAGCTCGGTCAGCTCACTGACCTGAGCGATTTCACGCATGTCTTCCGGCATCCCGTGGATGCTCAGGGCCTTGCCGGCCGCCTGCGCATCGCGGATAAAGCACAGCAGTAACGACAAACCGACACTGCTGGACTTGGTCACCGCCGAGCAATCGACCACCAGCGCCGTAGCCTTGCTGGCCTTGATCAGCGCCTTGCCCTGCTCGCGCAGGCCAGGGCCGGTGCGGTAATCCAGCACACCACTGAGTCGCAACTCGCCCGCTTCGTCCATCTGGACTGCCGACTCACTCATTGGGCTGACTGCCCTGGCTTGTTGTCGGTGGCTTCCTTGGCCTTGGCGACTTCCCCGGCCCAACCGTTGATGGTCTTGTCCAGGTCATTGCCATTGCGCTGCATCGCATCGGCGAACTGATCGCGGAACAGTTTGCCGATGTTGATGCCGTTGATGATGACGTTACGCAGTTTCCACTCGCCGTTGATCTTTTCCAGCGTGTAGGACACTGGATAGATAGCGCCGCTGCTGCCCTTGACGGTCATACCGACGCTGGTACGGTCGCCCGACTCGTCTTTGGCCGGATCAACGGTGATGCCCTGGTTGTTGTACTCAAGCAAGGCATTGCCATAGAACTGGAACAGGCCCTTCTTGAAGTTTTCTTCGAAGGTTTTCATCTGCGCAGGCGTAGCTTTACGCGAGTACTTGACCGTCATGATGCTCTTGGAAATACCCTCGGCATCCACAACCGGCCCGACGATATTGTCCAGCGCCGTATAGAAGTCCTGCGGGTCCTGCTTGTACTTCTCTTTGTTTGCCGCCAGGTCCGCGAGCATACGGTTGGTTGTGTCCTGCACCAGATCGTGCGCCGAAGGCGCCGCTGCGGCATGGGACACCAACGGAAACACCGCGAGCATTACCAACAGGCCACGTCGCAAGGTAGAGATCATTTAACTGTTCCTCATTTAGCTTCTTTGCTAACGGTATTGAGCAGAAATTTACCGATCAGGTCTTCGAGCACCAGCGATGACTGCGTGTCATGGATGGTTCCACCATCCTTGAGCAGGGTGTCTTCCCCGCCCACGCTGATACCGATGTACTTCTCGCCCAACAGGCCAGCGGTCAGGATAGATGCAGTGGAGTCCGCCGGCAGATTATCGATGCGTTTTTCCAGCTGCATGGTCACCCGACCGGTAAAACTGTCGCGATCCAGATCGATGGCCGTGACCTTGCCGATGGTCACACCGGCCATGGTCACCTTTGCTCTGACCGTCAAACCGGCGATATTGTCGAAGTAGGCGTAAAGTTTATAGGTGTCGGTGCTCGGACTCGGGGACAGGCCACTGACCCGCAACGCCAACAAAAGCAAAGCCAGGATGCCAGCCAGCAAGAAAAGGCCGACACCGATTTCCAGGGTGCGGTTTTGCATCAGAAATCTCCAAACATCAAGGCGGTCAGAATAAAGTCCAGGCCGAGTACTGCCAACGAGGCATACACAACGGTCTTGGTAGTGGCACGACTGATCCCCTCGGAAGTGGGTTCGCAGTCATAGCCTTGGAAAACGGCGATCCAGGTCACCACAAAGGCAAAGACGATGCTTTTGACGATCCCGTTGAGCACGTCCTCGGTAAACGTCACGCTGTTCTGCATGTTCGACCAGTAGGAGCCCTCATAGACTCCCAGCCAGTCGACCGCCACCCACGAGCCGCCCCAGATACCCACCACGCTGAAGATCATCGCCAGCACCGGCAGGGAAATGAAGCCGGCCCACAAACGTGGCGCAATGATGTACTTGAGCGGGTCGACCCCGATCATTTCCAGGCTGGACAACTGCTCGGTGGATTTCATGTTGCCGATTTCGGCGGTCAACGCCGAACCTGCGCGCCCAGCGAACAGCAAGGCGGTCACCACCGGCCCCAGTTCACGCAGCAGCGTCAGGGCAACCATCTGCCCGACAGCCTGCTCCGAACCATAGCTGGAAAGAATGTTGAAGCCCTGCAGCGCCAGCACCATGCCGATGAACACCCCGGAGACCACGATGATCACCAGGGACATCACGCCCACCGAATGCAACTGCTTGACCAGCAGCCCGAAACCGCCACCGATGCCGCCCCGACCAAGCAAGGCATGAAACAGGAACAAGCTCGAACGCCCGAACACCGCCAACACATCGATGCCGGCCTGGCCGAAGCGGCGAACGCGCTCTATCAATGAAATTCTGCGCATCAGCGCTTCCCCAGAAGATCTGCGCGGTAATCCGTCGCTGGAAAGTGGTACGGAACCGGCCCGTCGGGTTCGCCGGTCATGAACTGGCGAATGCGCGGTTCATCCGAGTTCATCAACTCGTCCGGTGTCCCCTGCCCCAACACCTGACCATCGCCCACCACATAAATGTAGTCGGCAATGCTCGCGGTCTCGGCCAGGTCGTGGGAGACCACGATGCTGGTGATGCCCAACGCATCGTTGAGCAACCGGATGAGGCGCACCAAAACGCCCATGGCGATGGGGTCCTGGCCGACAAAGGGCTCGTCGTACATGAGGATCTGCGGGTCGAGCGCAATCGCCCGGGCCAGAGCAACACGGCGCTTCATGCCGCCGGAAAGCTCGTCGGGCATCAGCTCGATGGCGCCCCGCAAGCCTACGGCCTGCAGTTTGAGCAGGACGATGTCGCGGATCATTTCTTCCGGCAGTTGCGTGTGAACCCGCAGTGGAAAAGCGACATTCTCGAAGACATCGAGGTCGGTAAACAATGCGCCGCTCTGAAACAGCACGCCCATATGCTTGCGCGCATCGAACAGGTCGCTGCGCGACAGTTTTGGCAGGTTCTGACCGTTGACCCAGACTTCACCCTGGGTGGGCCGCAACTGGGCGCCCATCAGACGCAGGAGCGTGGTCTTGCCACACCCGGAAGGCCCCATGATGCCGGTGACCTTGCCGCGCGGGATACGGATATCGACATTATTGAAAATGCTGCGCGCACCGCGCTTGAAGGACAGTCCCTTCAGCTCGACCGCGTAGGCGTTATCGGCACTCATCTAAACTCCTTGCGATGCAGCCTCTCACTCGGACGCCTGGCTTTCTGCCGAAAGCACATACCTCCCGGGCAGGCCGAACTGGCGGCGAACTATAGCATTGCAAAGGCTGCGCGCCCAAGGCCAAAGCCAGGACATGTTCAACTGCATGACCGGTTGAAAGCCCCGTTTAGAAGGTTTCCGGCAACAAGGATGGCAATGCGCGACGAACTAGCGTGAGGGATTCGATCATAACCGCTATAATCGCCGCCTTTTCATCAGGCTATACGATTTCTGACATGAGCCAATCCAGCGACCTGATTCAATCAGCACAACGCACCATCCGCCTCGAGGTAGAGGCCGTGCAAGGCCTGCTGCCCCATATCGACGCGGATTTCGTACGCGCTTGCGAGATGATTCTGGCCAGCAAAGGCCGCGTGGTCGTGGTCGGCATGGGCAAGTCGGGGCACATCGGCAACAAGATTGCCGCGACCCTGGCCAGCACCGGCACCACGGCGTTTTTTGTGCACCCGGCTGAAGCCAGCCACGGTGACATGGGCATGATTACCCGCGACGACATCATTCTGGCGCTCTCGAATTCCGGCTCCACCAATGAAATCGTGACCCTGCTGCCACTGATCAAGCGCCTGGGCATTCAGTTGATCAGCATGACCGGCAACCCTGGCTCGCCGCTGGCCAAGGCCGCCGAGGTGAACCTGAATGTTCACGTCGAACACGAAGCCTGCCCGTTGAACCTGGCACCCACCTCATCAACCACCGCCGCGCTGGTCATGGGCGATGCCCTGGCCGTCGCGCTGCTGGAAGCCCGTGGCTTTACCGCCGAAGACTTCGCCTTTTCCCATCCCGGCGGCGCCCTGGGCCGACGCCTGCTGCTTAAAGTGGAAAATGTCATGCACGCCGGGCAAGAGTTGCCGCAAGTACAGCGCGGCACCCTGCTGAAGGACGCGCTGATGGAAATGACCCGCAAAGGCCTGGGCATGACGGTGATCCTGGAAGCCGATGGAAAGCTGGCCGGGATCTTTACCGACGGTGACTTGCGTCGCACGCTGGACCGTAGCATCGACATCCATAGCGCTACCATCGACCAGGTCATGACTGCACACGGCAAGACTGCCCGCGCCGAGATGCTCGCCGCCGAAGCGCTGAAAATCATGGAAGATCATAAAATCAACGCGCTGGTCGTGGTCGACAGAGACGACCGCCCGGTCGGCGCCTTGAACATGCACGACTTGTTGCGTGCAGGAGTAATGTAATGAGTGCGGACCTGCTGCAACGCGGCAAACAGATCAAGCTGGCGGTGTTCGATGTCGATGGCGTGCTGACCGATGGGCGCCTGTATTTCCTCGAAGACGGCAGCGAGTTCAAGACCTTCAACACCCTCGACGGCCAGGGCATCAAGATGCTGATGGCCGCCGGCGTGCAGACCGCCATCATCAGTGGCCGCAAGACCCCGGTGGTCGAGCGGCGGGCCAAAAACCTCGGTATCCCGCACCTCTATCAGGGTCGCGAAGATAAACTGGTGGTACTCGACGAACTGCTGGCCCAACTCAACCTGAGCTATGAACAGGTGGCCTACCTCGGCGACGACCTGCCGGACCTGCCGGTGATTCGTCGCGTCGGCCTGGGCATGGCGGTGGCCAATGCCGCCGGTTTCGTGCGTGAACACGCTCACGGCATCACCCTCGCCCGCGGTGGCGAAGGTGCCGCTCGCGAATTCTGCGAATTGATCCTGCGCGCCCAGGACCGCCTCGATGCGGCCAATGCGGCGTACCTGTGAGCCCACTATGCTGAGCAAAAAGTTTCGCAACACCCTGATGTTCACTTGCATCGCGGCAATATTCGCCGCGGTTGGCTACTGGAACATCAGCCCGGAACGCTTCCTCGACAAGCCGGTAACGCCGGTCGATGAGAGCGCGATCGACTATTACGCCATCAACGCCCACAGCGTGCAGTACCTGCCCGACGGCAAGCTGCAATATGATCTGGTGTCCGACAAGGTCGAGCACCTGAAGGCGACCGAGGTGACATTGCTGACCAACCCCGACCTGAATGTGTTCCGCGGCACTGAATTCCCGTGGCACGTCCAGAGCCTGCGCGGCGAGGTCAATCCTGATGGCACGCAGGTCGAACTGATCGATGACGTGCGCATCACGCGTTTCGACGAGAAAAACCGTAGAACCCTGATCACCAGCACCCGCATGACCGTGTTCCCGCAGCAGCAATATGCGCAGACCGAGCAAGACGTTAGAATCGACGGCGCTGGCGGTGTATCGACTGGCAAGGGAATGAAAGCGTATTTGAAAGAAAGCAGGATACACCTGCTATCGAACGTAAGAGGACAGTATGAGGCTCGTTAAAACCCTCCCGATTTTGCTCAGTCTGGGCGCAGCACTGGGAAGCGTGAGCGCCTGGGCTCTGCCGGAAGATCAACAGCAGCCTATCCGCATCCAGGCCGACGATGCCCAACTGGACGACAAGCAAGGTATTGCTACCTATAAGGGTGACGTGATCATCACCCAAGGCTCGATGAAGGTGACAGGCAACACCGTTACCATCACCCGCACCCCGACTGGCGACATTGACGTAGTGACCTCGGTGGGCAACCTGGCGTACTTCGAGCAATTGCAAACGGCTGGCGACACCAAGCCCGTGCAGGGCTGGGGCGTGACGATCCAGTACCACGCCGCGCAAAATCGCGTCGTACTGATCGACAAGGCCAAAGTTGTCGACAAGGACAACAACGTCACCCAAGGCGAGAAAATTGTCTACGACACCGACAAGAAGCTCGCCAGCGCCGGTCGCGCTACAGGCAGCAAGGTCACCGAGGCGCGTCCGCGTATCGACATGGTGATCCAGCCGAAGAAGAAAACCGACGAGAAAAAGGCCCAGTAATGGCAACTCTGAAAGCTCAGCATCTGGCCAAGAGCTACAAGAGCCGCCAGGTCGTGCGTGATGTCAGCCTGTCCATCGACAGCGGCCAGATCGTCGGCCTGCTTGGCCCGAACGGCGCCGGCAAGACCACCTGCTTCTACATGATCGTCGGCCTGGTGCAAGCCGACCAGGGCCGCGTCCTGATCGATGACCTGGACGTCAGCCACCAGCCGATGCACGGCCGCGCAAAGGCCGGTATCGGTTACTTGCCGCAGGAAGCATCGATCTTTCGCAAGCTGTCGGTGGCCGACAACATCATGGCCATCCTCGAGACCCGCAAGGAACTCGACAAGGCCGGCCGTCGCAAGGAACTGGAAAGCCTGCTGCAGGAATTCCACATCAGCCACATCCGCGACAACCTGGGCATGAGCCTGTCCGGCGGCGAGCGTCGTCGCGTGGAAATCGCCCGCGCCCTGGCCACCAACCCGAAATTCATCCTCCTCGACGAACCCTTCGCCGGCGTGGACCCGATTTCGGTCGGCGACATCAAGCAGATCATTCACCACCTCAAGGCCAAGGGCATTGGCGTGCTGATCACGGACCACAACGTTCGTGAAACCCTGGATATCTGTGAAACCGCCTACATCGTCAATGACGGCCAACTGATCGCCGAGGGCGACGCAGAGACCATCCTGGCCAACGACCTGGTCAAGGAAGTGTATCTGGGCCATGAGTTCCGCCTGTAAGCACTGAGTCGTGCCCAGGCCATCGCCCGGGCACTCACCGTGCCGACAAGCGTGGTCAGCCCTCAACAAGGGCAGCGCAGCAACACCGCTTTATAGTTTTTTATTGTTACAGCGCTCTAGGCAAACCCTTTAGTTTCAGGCATATAATTTGCTTAAGTTTGGCGCCCCGGCGCCCTGTAGTGGATGGCGCATGTGCGCCGGCGAATAAGGTGTTAAGCCCCTGCCATGAAACCATCGCTAGTCTTGAGAATGGGCCAGCAGCTGACGATGACACCGCAGCTGCAACAGGCCATCCGCCTGCTCCAATTGTCGACCCTGGACCTGCAACAGGAAATCCAGGAGGCCCTGGAGTCAAATCCGATGCTCGAACGCCAGGAAGAAGGCGACGACTTCGACAATTCCGATCCCTTGGCCGACAACGCCGAACAAAAGCCCAACACTGACATCCAGGAACCTTCCTATCAGGAAAGCGCCCCGACGGTTGATAACCTCGATGAGGGTGACTGGAACGAGCGTATCCCCAACGAACTCCCCGTCGACACCGCGTGGGAAGACGTTTACCAGACCAGCGCCAGCAGCCTGCCCAGCAATGATGATGACGAGTGGGACTTCACCACCCGCACCTCGGCCGGCGAAAGCCTGCAGAGCCACTTGCTGTGGCAACTGAACCTGGCCCCGATGTCCGACACCGATCGCCTGATCGCCGTGACCCTGATCGACTGCATCAACAATCAGGGCTACCTGGACGAAACCCTCGAGGAAATCCTCGAAGCCTTCGACCCGGAACTGGACATCGAACTGGACGAGATCGAAGCCGTCCTGCACCGCATCCAGCAATTCGAGCCAGCCGGCATCGGCGCCCGCAACCTCGGTGAATGCCTGCTGCTGCAATTGCGCCAGCTGCCTGCCAAGACCCCTTGGCTGGCCGAAGCCAAGCGCCTGGTCAGCGATTACATCGACCTGCTTGGCAGCCGTGACTACAGCCAGTTGATGCGCCGCATGAAGCTCAAGGAAGACGAACTGCGCCAGGTCATCGAGCTGGTCCAGAGCCTAAACCCGCGCCCGGGCTCGCAGATCGAGTCCACCGAAGCCGAGTACGTCGTTCCTGACGTCATCGTGCGCAAGGACAACGAGCGCTGGCTGGTGGAACTCAATCAGGAGTCGGTGCCACGGCTGCGGGTCAATGCCCAGTACGCCGGTTTCGTGCGCCGCGCCGACACCAGCGCCGACAATACCTTCATGCGCAATCAGCTGCAGGAAGCCCGCTGGTTCATCAAGAGCCTGCAGAGCCGCAATGAAACCCTGATGAAGGTTGCCACCCAGATCGTCGAGCATCAGCGCGGCTTCCTGGAGTACGGCGACGAAGCCATGAAGCCGCTGGTCCTGCATGACATCGCCGAAGCGGTCGGCATGCATGAATCGACGATTTCACGGGTGACCACCCAGAAATTCATGCACACCCCCCGGGGCATTTATGAACTGAAGTACTTTTTTTCCAGTCACGTAAGCACCTCCGAAGGCGGCGAATGCTCGTCCACGGCGATCCGGGCGATCATCAAAAAACTGGTTGCAGCGGAAAATCAGAAAAAGCCGTTGAGTGACAGCAAGATCGCTGGTTTACTGGAGGCACAAGGCATTCAGGTGGCTCGCCGCACCGTCGCCAAGTACCGCGAATCCCTCGGGATCGCGCCTTCGAGCGAACGCAAGCGGTTGATGTAGGGCCACGCCACAGCGTTCCAGTGGTAGATCATCTGGTCTACCGCTTTATGCACTGGCAACGAAGGAGAAGCTGTATGCAAGTCAACATCAGTGGACACCAACTGGAAGTGACCGAACCTCTTCGCACCTACATCGGCGAAAAACTCGAACGATTGGAGCGACATTTCGACAAGATCACTAATGTGCAGGTCACGATGACCGTCGAAAAACTGAAGCAGAAAATCGAAGCCACGCTGCATATTCCCGGGAATGAAGTGGTCGCCAACGCGGAGCATACCGATATGTACGCCGCGATCGACGCACTCACCGACAAGCTGGATAAACAACTCAAAAAGCATAAGGAAAAGACCCAGAGCCTCCTACAGGGCGCAACCGGTCGTTAACACTCCCTACCCATGATCCGACTTGAAAGTATCCTGACCCCCGGCCGTTCCCTGGTGAACGTGCCGGGAGGCAGTAAAAAGAAAGCCCTCGAACAAATTGCCAATCTGATCGCCCGCGAAGTGCCGGCCCTGGAGATGCAAGATGTCTTCGAGGCACTGATTGCTCGTGAAAAACTCGGTTCCACCGGGTTTGGTAACGGCATCGCCATTCCACATTGCCGTCTCAAGGGCTGTGTTTCGCCCATCAGTGCATTGATGCACCTGGACGCCCCTATCGATTTCGACGCCATCGATGGTGCGCCGGTTGACCTGCTGTTCGTGCTGCTGGTCCCGGAAGCCGCCACCGATGCGCACCTTGAGCTGCTGCGACAGATCGCCAGCATGCTCGACCGCAAGGACGTGCGTGAAAAGCTGCGTAGTGCTGCAAGTAACGAAGCCCTGTATCAGGTTGTCCTGAACGAGCAAAACGGTCAGTAATCATGCGCTTGATCATCGTCAGTGGCCGTTCCGGCTCAGGTAAAAGTACCGCCCTCAACGTACTTGAGGATAACGGCTACTACTGCATCGACAACCTGCCCGCCGGCCTGCTGCCGGAGCTGGCCGAGCGCGCCCTGGTTCATACCGAGATGTTGCAGCCGCTGGTCGCCGTTTCCATTGACGCGCGCAACCTGCCAAGCCACCTGTCACGCTTTCCCGACCTGCTCGAGGAAGTCCGTGCCCGCCACATCCAGTGCGATGTGCTGTATCTGGACGCCGACGAAGAAACCCTGCTCAAGCGCTTCTCGGAAACCCGCCGACGCCACCCCCTGAGCAACGCCAACCGTTCGCTGGCCGAAGCCATCAACGTTGAGAGCGCCCTGCTCGGGCCGATTGCCGACCTTGCCGATCTCAAGATCAACACCACCAGCCTGAACCTGTACCAGCTGCGCGACGCCATCAAACTGCGCCTGTTGAATCAGCCCGAGCCGGGAACTGCCTTCCTGGTCGAGTCCTTCGGCTTCAAGCGCGGCATGCCGGTGGACGCCGACCTGGTTTTCGATGTGCGCTGCCTGCCAAACCCTTACTGGAAACCGGAATTGCGCGAGCAGTCCGGGCTCGATCAACCGGTTGCCGAATACCTGGCGGCACAGCCGGATGTCGAAGAGATGTTTCAGGACATTTCCACATACCTGCTAAAGTGGCTGCCTCGTTTTGCCGCCAGCAACCGCGCCTACGTCACCATTGCCATTGGCTGCACTGGCGGACATCACCGTTCCGTCTACCTGACCGAGCGTCTGGGGCAGACGCTGCAACAATCCCTGAAGAACGTCCAGGTCCGCCACCGCGACCTCAGCTAAAGGATTCACATCGCGATGCCTGCTCTGGAAATCGAAATCATCAATAAATTGGGCCTGCACGCTCGCGCTTCTGCAAAATTCGTTGGGGTAGCGGGTCAGTTCCCGTGCCAGATCCGGGCCGGTCGGACACCAGAGTCCATGGTCGATGGCAAAAGCATCATGGCGATGATGATGCTGGCTGCCGGCAAAGGCACCACGATCCACTTGAGCACCGAAGGCGAGCAGGAACAGGAAGCGCTGGATGCGCTGGTGGCGTTGATCAACAACTTCTTCGACGAAGGCGAATAAAAGCTACAGAAAAGAAGATAGGCCCAGCCGTTGCAGGAGCGAGCCTGCTCCGGGCGGCGTTCCGACGATGGCATCACCACTTTCAACTTCAATGTCGCCTGACACTCCGCTTCGCGAGCAAGCTCGCTCCTGCAAGGGGTTTGCCGTGTAGTAATAAAAAAGGCGCGCCACCCAATGGGTGACGCGCCTTTTTTTGTACAGCGGCCGAGGCTTAGCTACCCGCCACCGTCATCCGCTCGATCAGCACCGAACCTGTGCGAATGTTGCTGCGCAATTCAAGATCGTTACCCACGGCCACGATCTGCTTGAACATGTCGCGCATGTTGCCGGCGATGGTCACTTCCTGCACCGCGAACTGGATTTCACCGTTCTCGACCCAGTAACCCGCTGCACCACGGGAGTAATCGCCGGTCACCATGTTGAGGCCCTGCCCCATCAATTCAGTCACCAGCAAGCCACGTCCCATGCGCCGCAGCAAGGCGGCCTGGTCTTCGTCGCCATGGGTGACGAACAGGTTGTGCACGCCGCCGGCGTTAGCCGTGCTCGGCATGCCGAGCTTGCGGCCGGAATAGGTGCCGAGGATATACGACACCAACTCGCCTTTTTCGACGAACGGTTTGGCGTAGGTTGCCAAACCATCACCGTCGAACGCTGCGCTGCCCATGGCACGCATCAGATGCGGACGCTCGTCGATGGTCAGCCACTCCGGAAACAGCTTCTGCCCGAGAGTGCCCTCAAGGAACGAAGACTTGCGATACAGGCTGCCGCCGGAAATCGCCGACAGGAAACTGCCGAACAGCCCTCCGGCCAACTCTGCGGAAAACAGCACCGGCACCTCGCAAGTCGGCACCGGACGCGCGCCCAGACGGCTCGCCGCCCTTTGCGCTGCGCGCTGACCGATGCTCACCGGGTCGGCGAGCAGATTGCCTTGGCGGTTCACGTCGTACCAGTAATCACGCTGCATCTGGCCATCGGCCTCGGCGATCATCACGCAGCTCAGGCTGTGGCGAGTCGATGCGTAACCGCCGATAAACCCGTGGCTATTGCCATAAACGCGGCAGCCCTGATGGGTACTGAGGGTGGTGCCGTCGGCGTTCTTGATCCGGCTGTCGGCGGCAAACGCCGCGGCTTCGCAGGCCAGGGCCTGTTCGATGGCTTGTTCCGGCGTAATGTCCCATTGGTGGAACAGGTCGAAATCCTGAATATCCCGCGCCATCAGCGCGGCATCCGCAAGACCCGAGGCTTCGTCTTCCGAGGTGTGCTTGGCGATGGCCAGTGCAGCGGCGACGGTTTCGCGAATCGCATCAGGGCCGCTGGCCGAAGTGCTGGCCGAGCCTTTGCGCTGACCGACGTACAAGGTGATGCCAAAACCCTGGTCGCGGTTGAATTCAACGGTTTCGACTTCACGCTGGCGCACCGTGGTCGACAAACCCTGCTCCAGTGACACCGCCACTTCACAGGCACTGGCGCCCTGGCGTTTGGCTTCAGCGATGATCTGCTCGACTTGTTCCTGCAGTGCCGGCAACGCTTGTGGGCCGACGCTTTCAACTGCACTCATGCTGTTCTCCACTCAAATTCTGCTTTCGGTAACGGTCATCGAGCGACCGGGCCGGACAAGCGGCCCCCGACTGGTTATCATGGCGGCGTTTCTTTGCGGACGGCCACCATGGTTGATTCTTACGACGACTCCCTCGATACGGGAGAAAAAAGCAAATCCCAGGTAAAACGCGAGCTGCATGCTCTGGTTGACCTTGGCGAGCGCCTTACAACACTCAAGCCTGACTTGCTGGCAAAACTGCCCTTGACCGACGGAATGCGTCGGGCTCTGGCCGATGCGCCCAAGCACACCGCGAATATCGCGCGTAAACGGCACCTTCAGTTCATCGGTAAACTGATGCGCGATCAGGACACTGCCGCCATTCTGGTTCTGCTCGATCAACTCGATGCCTCCACCCGTCAATACAACGAACGCTTCCATAACCTGGAGCGCTGGCGTGATCGTCTGATTGCCGGCGACGATGCCGTTCTGGAAAAGTTCGTCGTCGATTACCCGGACGCGGACCGCCAGCAATTGCGTTCCCTGATCCGTCAGGCCCAGCATGAGGTTGCGCAAAACAAGCCTCCTGCTTCCAGCCGTAAAATCTTCAAGTACATCCGTGAGCTGGACGAGACTCAACGCGGTCTGCGCTGAGTAACGCCCTTCCCGTCCTGTAGGAGCTGCCGAAGGCTGCGATCTTTTGATCTTTCGCTCAGAACTCAATTGTCTGGGTAAAGATCGCAGCCTACGGCAGCTCCTACAGGGGATATCCCCGTCGTTATGCGCCCGTGCCACCCACGGTGATCGCATCAATCTTCAGCGTTGGCTGGCCGACACCCACCGGCACCGACTGCCCATCCTTGCCACACGTGCCCACGCCGCTGTCCAGCGACAGATCATTACCAACCATCGATACCTTGCTCATGGCTTCCGGCCCGTTGCCGATCAGGGTCGCGCCCTTGACCGGAGCGGTGATCTTGCCGTCCTCGATCAGGTACGCCTCACTGGTGGAGAACACGAACTTGCCGCTGGTGATGTCCACCTGACCGCCACCCAGGTTGGCGCAGTAGATGCCACGCTTCACCGAGGCGATGATTTCCGCCGGGTCGCTTTCGCCAGCGAGCATGTAGGTGTTGGTCATGCGCGGCATCGGCAAGTGCGCGTAGGATTCGCGACGACCGTTACCGGTGCGTGCCACGCCCATCAGGCGGGCGTTGAGCTTGTCCTGCATGTAGCCCTTGAGGACGCCGTTTTCGATCAGCGTGGTGCACTCGGTCGGCGTGCCTTCGTCGTCGACGCTCAACGAGCCACGGCGACCGGCCAGGGTGCCATCATCGACAATGGTGCACAGCTTCGACGCAACCATCTCGCCCATGCGCCCGCTATAAGCCGAACTGCCCTTGCGGTTGAAATCACCTTCCAGGCCATGACCGACGGCTTCGTGCAGCAGTACGCCCGACCAGCCTGAACCGAGCACCACCGGCAAGGTACCGGCCGGGGCCGGAATGGCTTCCAGGTTGACCAGCGCCTGGCGCAACGCTTCACGGGCATAGCCCATGGCGCGGTCTTCGCCGAGGAAATAACGGTAATCGGTGCGACCGCCACCGCCATGACCGCCGCGCTCGCGACGGCCGTTCTGCTCGACGATCACGCTGACATTGAAACGCACCAGCGGGCGCACATCCGCCGCCAGACCGCCGTCAGTGGAAGCCACCAGAATCCGTTCCCACACACCGGCCATACTCACGGTGACTTGCTGGATGCGAGGGTCGAGGGCGCGGGTCGCGGCATCGATTCGCTTGAGCAAATCGACTTTCTCGGCACGGGTCAGCACTTCCAGGGGATTGTCCGGCGCATACAACTGCGCGACATCCTGGCTGGTGAATGCCTGTACGGTGCCGTGCTGCCCGGCCCGGGAAATCGAACGGGCGGCCCGCGCCGCCGCGCCAAGGGCTTCCAGGGTGATGGCATTGCTGTAGGCAAAACCGGTTTTTTCACCCGATTGCGCGCGCACGCCCACACCTTGGTCGAGGTTGAAGCTGCCTTCCTTGACGATACCGTCTTCCAGCGCCCAGGACTCGGAGATCTGCCCCTGGAAATACAGGTCGGCCGCATCGATGCCCGGCCCGGCCAGGTCGCCGAGCACGCCTTGCAGGCTCTCGATCGTGACGCCACCGGGCGCCAGCAGGTGTTCACTGACTGAGGACAACAACTCGCTCATATGCTTTACGCCTTAAATTCGTCGTTCTGATGCAGGTCGCTGGGCGCCCTGCGAGAAAAAGCGCCGGTGACTGGACACCGGCATCCGCGCCCGGATGGACGCCTGTTCGCTGCTGTCGCGTTCGGCCAGCAGCACGGCCTCGCCTTGATCCTGTTGTGCCAGCACACGCCCCCACGGGTCGATGATGGCGGCATGGCCAAAGGTTTCCCGCGGCCCCGGATGCGTCCCACCCTGGGCGGCCGCGAGCACATAACATTGTGTCTCGATGGCCCGTGCGCGAATCAGCACATCCCAATGCGCCGCGCCGGTCACCGCCGTGAAGGCCGAAGGGGCGGTAATCAGTTCCGCGCCGGCCGCGCGCAATTCGCTGTACAACTCAGGGAAGCGCAAGTCGTAACAGACCGTCAGGCCAACCCGTCCAACCGGTGTGTCCGCCACCACGACCCCACTGCCATAAGCATAGTCATCGGATTCCCGATAACGGCCGCGATTGTCGGCCACGTCGACGTCGAACAGGTGCAGCTTGTCGTAGCGCGCCACCGTTTCACCCTGGTCATCGACCAGCAACGAACAGGCATGCACCTTGGCCGTCGGCTGATCGACCGGCGGCAACGGCAACGTGCCGGCTACAATCCATAACTTGAGGTCACGTGCGGTCTGTTTCAACCAGGGCAGGATCGGGCCTTCACCCAGTGCTTCGGCGCGCCCGATGTCGGCTATGTCACGCCGGCCCATGGCGGCGAAGTTTTCCGGCAATACCGCCAGTTTCGCGCCACCGTCGGCCGCTTGCTCGAGCAGCCGACGGGCCTGGGCCAGATTGGCCAGCACATCGCTCTGGCTGACCATTTGAATCACCGCTACGGACATGGCGCACTCCTGGAATCGTATGCGGCCATGCTACTCCATAGGCTTGCCGAGCGCCTTTTCAAAAGGATCTCAAAAAGCCTTGTCGAAGGTAATCTTCGGTTCTTTCCACGGCCCTTTGACGGTGTACTTCACACTGGCGAAACGGGAGACCCGGTCACCGATCAGCTTGTCAATCAGGAACAGCGCCCCGCCGACCGCGGGTGCGCCGACGATTAAAGCGGCAATCGGCAGGTTATTGGTCACCGGCAAGGTCACCATCAGTTTCGCATCGATCTGATCGGCCACCATGTTCAGCGTGCCGTCGAGTTCAATGGTGCTCGACGGGCCCGTCAACTGGATCGGCTTGCGGGTGACATACACACCATCGGTCCCGACCAGCAGCCCCTTGACCCGGTCATAACTCAGGCCTTTGCCGAACAGGTCGGAGAAGTCCAGGCGCAGGCGCCGGCCGATGGAGTTGAAGTTGAGCAAGCCAAATACCCGCAGCGCCTGGGCACTGCCTTCAACCTCGACGAACTGCCCCTCATTGAGCGTCGCATCGAGCGTGCCGGAAAAACGCTTGGTCGCCACCCAGGCCGGTGAGCCGGGCCAGCGGCCATCAACGTCCATATAGAAGTCCTGGCTGGTGACGCTCGGCGCAAACCCCCAGCCCTTGAGCACGTCTGCAAGGTTCTTGCCGCTGATGCGGCCCTTGTACCAACTGTTGCTGGCACCCGGCACGCCTTCCCAGCCGCCGCTGCCCACCAACAGAATGCCCTTGAGGCCCAGGTCCAGGGAGTTGAACACGATCCCCTTGGGCGTTGGACGAATCTTCAGCGACCAGCCCCCCACCAGATCCTGGCCCTGGAATAGCTGATTGATGGTGATGTCCATCGCGGGGATTTTCGTCGGGTCCACCGACGCCAGCGGATCCGGTGAGTTTTCATCGGCCAGCACGGTCGGGTCCGGCGCGGGCAGGCGCACGGTTTGAAGATTGATCGCGATTGGCGTGGCCTTCGAATCGGGAAGGTTGGCACTGCCCTTGATCTGCTGGCTGTCCAGTTGCAGCGCCCAGGCAGAAGGCTTGCGCACCAGCTGGATCGAGGCCTGATCGAGGGTAGTGCCGATACCGCTGAGCTTGTCGACCTTGAAATCCGCGCCACTGAGCAATTGCCTGGCGCTGCCTCCGGGGTCTTGTCCGGCGTACCTGTCCACCAGATCCTTCCACGGGCCAACGTCCAGCTCCGACAGCACGCCCCGTATCCGCAGGCCTTTGGTGCCAGGCAACACGGCTTCGCCGCCACCGAGGGACAATTCCCCGCGACCATCGGCGAAATTGCTGGCTGGGGCCGCGAACGTGAAACTCGCCAGATCCCCGTAGTTGACCCAATAGCGTCGCTCGTCGCCCTGCAACGTCATGCGGAACGTCGTGTCGCGCCCGGTCTCGGAAGTCATGCCGAACGGTGCAGGCAAATCGACGGCCACGCCCTTGAGGCTGGAATTGACCATCAACTGGCTGTCGGCGCCGTCCAGGGTCAGTTGCAGTTGATACGGGATCACGCCGCTCACCGGCAGAGGCTGGGTCACCTTCAGCCAGTCGGTCAGTCTCCTGACCTCGACCTGCCCTGTCGCGGACACCCGGGTTTTGAGCCTGCCCGGGCTGCCATCGGCATAAATCCGTGCGGTGACGGGCTTGTCGAACGCCCGGGCATTGATGTTGTGCCCGCTCAGGCCTTCGTCGCTGTCGAAACGGAAATCACCTTTGAGCTGGCTCAGTTCCAGCGCAGGTTCGGCCAGTTTCAAGCGTGCCCTGGCGGTCTTGAAGTCGACGAGGATCTTCGGTTCCTCGCCTTTTGCCAAGGGAATATCCAGCTTCAACTTGCCTTGCAGGTCACCCTCGCCTCCCCAGCCGGCAAAGGTCGGCCCGGTGCCGATCGGCGCTTCCTGGAGGATTTTCAGGCCATCGCCCAAACCGCCGGCAAATCCGCCATCGAGGAACAAATGAACGTTCTGCCCGGTCGGCACATGGGGAATGTTGACGTAGATATCGTTGACCTGCGTATCGAGCAACTGGCCCGTGCTGGCCAGAATCCGCACGCCGCTGTCTTCGACAAACACATCGCCGCTGACCTTGCTGACATGGGGCCAGCCCGGCTGGAAGGCCAGTTCGGCATCGTGAACCTTGAAGAACAGGCTGATGCTGCGATCAACGTCCGCGGCACCGTGGCTGAGCGAGCCTTGATACTGGAAGAAGCCCTGATCCACCGCGCCCTTGAGAATCGCAGTGCGCAGCCATTCGTCCAGCGCCGGGCTGAGGACGGTCGGCAAGTACTTGGCGGTGTAGCGACCGTCGCCGTCCACCATGCCGACCCGCAGGTCCATGTAGTCTTCCCGGGTGTGATCGAAATGCAGGCGAATCAGGAAGTCGCCGGCGATCTTGCCTTCCTCGCCCAGCACTTTCAGATACGGCGCGATCAGGGTGAAACTTTCTTTATCGAGCTTCCAGGTCAACCGCGCATTGGCCTGAATGTACTGCCATGGCTTGGCGAATATCGGGTCCAGGTGCAGCATGAAATCCTTGCTATCCATGCGCAGTTCACCTTGCCCCAGGTCACCGCTGATGCTGCCGCTGACATTTCGTGCCGCCGGCGCACCGTGATAGGCGTCGAAGCCTACCTGGTCGAGGTTGGCGGCAAACCCGAACTTGCTGTCGTCGGTGGCATTGGGGCGGAAGTCGACCAGCACGTTACGCAGGCCACCCGTGACTTTTAACCGCTCGACGAGCGTGGCGAAATCTTTCGGGAACGGCGCCAGGGCGTTAAGCAGCGGGGTCAGCGGAGTGAGATCAACCCGGTCGGCTTGCAGGTGCCAGAGTTCTTCGGTTTTATTAGTGGCGGCGTTTTGCGTGAGCTGCAGATGCGTTTCCCAGCGGGTCTCCCCGAAGTTCATCGCCAGGGAGTCCAGAGTCACCGACGCGCCTTTGGCACTGCGCTGGAAGTAACCATTGAGCGCCAGGTTATTGATCTGGATCGGCTTGCGCTCGGCATAGGCGCCCTTGAGTTGTGGCGCGTTCAAGCGCACCGCAGCGCTTTGCAAGGTGCCTTTGCCCCAGGTCACCCACAGCTCGCCGCCGGCCTTGATCTCGGAAAAATTCCACTGCTGGGTCAGACGTTCAGGCAACCACTTCGACCAGTCGCTTTGCGGCAGGCTCAGGTAGACCTCGGCTTCACCGTCCTTCCATTGACTGGCTCGAATACGGGTACGCAGGCTCATGGCCACCGGTTGCCCGTCAGGCAGGGTCAGCCGTGCGTCGAGCCGCTGCCGTGACGCCCCGACCTTCAGATTCAGGCCGACGTAAGTCAGGGTCAGCGGCGATTCGCCAAACGGCTGCAAGGTTACCTGGCTGTCGAGCACCGACAGTTGCTGGATCATCTGCATGCGATTGAGCAGTTGCTCCGGATCGGCGGGCTGGTCCTGCTTCACCGGCAGACCTTCCAGCGCCCATTGACCGTCTTCGGCTTGCTTGAGGTTGATCTTCAGACCGCTGAATTCCAGATGAGCGATGCGTACCTGACGGGCCAACAGGCTGGCCCAAAGGTCCGGTACCGCGCGCACCTGATCCAGGCGCAAGGCATTGGCGCCCTCGCCGACTGTCACGTCGCGGGCCATCAATATGGGGGCGAATCCACTCCAGTTGCCTTCGAGTTCGCCGATTTGCAACGGCATGCCCAAGGCATCGCTGGCTTTGGTCTCGATGTCGGCACGGTACTCGGCGACTAACGGCGTCAGCTCCCGGCCAAGGCTGACGTAGAGCGCCATCAACACCAAAACCAACGCGCACAGGCCCAGCCCCCAGCGGGTCAGAACAGCCAAAATGCGTGTCAGACGATCCATGTCAGGTGGCTCCCATGGCAAAAGTTTTGCAAAAAGCTGAGGCCAGCCCTTCTCGAACAATCAAGACGAAACGCTTCAGAGCAGCACCACGTCGTATTGTTCCTGGGAATACATGGTTTCGACCTGAAAGCGGATGGTGCGCCCAATAAATCCTTCGAGCTCGGCGACGTTACCCGACTCTTCGTCGAGCAGGCGGTCCACCACTTTCTGGTTTGCCAATACACGATAGCCTTCCGCCTGATAGGCGCGAGCCTCACGCAGGATTTCGCGGAAGATTTCGTAGCAAACGGTTTCCGGGGTCTTGAGCTTGCCCCGCCCCTGACAGGCATTGCACGGTTCGCATAGCACTTGCTCAAGGCTTTCGCGGGTGCGCTTGCGGGTCATCTGCACCAGGCCCAACTCGGTGATACCGATGATGTTGGTCTTGGCGTGATCGCGCTCCAGTTGCTTTTCGAGTGTGCGCAACACCTGGCGCTGGTGCTCTTCATCTTCCATGTCGATGAAGTCGATGATGATGATTCCGCCCAGGTTACGCAGACGCAATTGACGGGCGATGGCCGTCGCGGCTTCGAGGTTGGTCTTGAAGATGGTCTCTTCGAGATTGCGATGGCCGACAAATGCCCCTGTGTTGACGTCGATGGTACTCATGGCTTCCGCCGGATCGACCACCAGATAACCGCCGGACTTGAGCGGGACCTTGCGCTCGAGCGCCTTCTGGATTTCGTCTTCGACGCCATACAGGTCGAAAATCGGCCGCTCACCCGGGTAATGCTCCAGGCGGTCAGCAATCTCGGGCATCAGTTCGGCGACGAATTGCGTGGTTTTCTGGAAGGTTTCCCGGGAGTCGATGCGGATCTTCTCGATTTTCGGGCTCACCAGGTCACGCAGAGTGCGCAGCGCCAGACCGAGGTCTTCGTAGATCACGCTAGGCGCACTGATCGTTTTGATCTGGGCGTTGATCTGATCCCAGAGACGGCGCAGATAACGGATGTCCATGAGGATTTCATCGGCGCCGGCACCTTCGGCTGCCGTGCGCAGGATGAAACCGCCGGCCTCCTTGATCCCTTCCTTGGCCACGCAGTCGGTGACCACCTGCTTGAGGCGGTCGCGCTCGGCTTCGTCTTCGATCTTCAGGGAAATGCCAACGTGAGCGGTGCGCGGCATGTACACCAGGTAACGCGAAGGAATCGAGAGCTGGGTGGTCAGGCGTGCGCCCTTGGAACCGATCGGATCCTTGGTCACTTGCACCACCAGGCTCTGGCCTTCGTGCACCAGAGCACTGATGCTTTCGACCGCAGGGCCTTCGCGCAGGGAAATTTCCGACGCATGAATGAACGCGGCACGGTCCAGGCCGATATCGACGAATGCCGCCTGCATTCCCGGCAATACCCGCACGACTTTGCCTTTATAGATGTTGCCGACGATCCCGCGCTTTTGCGTACGCTCGACGTGGACCTCTTGCAGGACACCGTTTTCGACCACCGCCACGCGCGATTCCATCGGCGTGATGTTGATCAGAATCTCTTCACTCATGGCAGGGTCTCGTTCAGGCATGTTCACGATAATGGCCGCATCTGTTCAAAACGTTGCTTGGTGTGCGTTCCGGGGTTGCCAACAGGGTATGCCGAAATGGCCGAGCAGTTCCGCGGTTTCGCAAAGCGGCAGTCCGACCACCGCTGAATAACTTCCATCGAGCCCGGCGACAAACACCGCACCCAGTCCTTGAATGCCATAACCGCCCGCCTTGTCCTGTGGTTCGCCGCTGGCCCAGTAGGCCACGGCTTCTTCACGACTGATATCCCGAAAACGCACGCGGCTGGTGACAACCCGGGATTCGCAACGTTCGCCATCGAGCACGGCAATCGCGGTCAGCACTTCATGCTCACACCCTGACAGCATCATCAGCATGGCGCACGCATCCGCCTGATCAACCGGTTTGCCGAGAATTTTTCCATCGAGCACCACGGCGGTATCGGCACCGAGCACACAGAACGGTTCGTCAGACACGACGCTGCCGCGCCCGGCCTCGGCCTTGCCGCGCGCCAGTCGCTCGACATAGGCCGACGGGGATTCTTGAGCTAAAGGAGTTTCATCGATATCCGCACTGACGGCGCAGAACGGAACGCCGATCTGCGTGAGCAGTTCACGTCGACGCGGCGAACCAGAGGCGAGGTACAACCGTTTCATCAAGACCTCTCCCTGTCCAATGCCTGAGCGAATTAATTGATTTTGTAGCGTCGACGCAGTCCGCGCAAACCGAAACTGATCCAGGGCCAGAGCAGCGCACTGACCAGTGCCGGCAGCACCAACGCCAGCGTCGGCTGACGATTGCCGGTCAAGGCACTGAGCCACAGTTGTACAAGCTGGGCGAGGCCGAAGATCACCAGGATCACCAGGCTCTGCTGCCACATCGGGAACATCCGCAGGCGTTGCTGCAGCGCCAGCACCAAATAGGTGATGAGCGTCAGGATCAAGGCATTCTGCCCCAGCAAGGTACCGTAGAGCACGTCTTCAGCCAGCCCCAGGCAAAACGCCGTCACCATCCCGACGGTCTGCGGCAGGTTCAACGCCCAGAATGCCAGCAACAAGGCCAGCCACAACGGACGCAGGATTTCCATGAATTGCGGCAGAGGTGAAACACTCAGCAGCAGGCCGACGGCAAACGTCAGCCAGACTATCCAGCCGTTTCGGGATGCTTTTACACCGCCCATTATTCTCTCCCCACTGGAGTGGCCGGCGCGGACACTGGCGGTTTGGCCGCAGGCTTCGCGGCAGCGGGTTGCGCCGCCGGCGGTTTAGCTGCCGCAGGCTTGGCTGGCGTGGTCGCTGGCTTGGCTGGCGCGGTGGCCGCAGGCGCCGCCGTGGCAGGAATCGCCGGTGCGGCAGCCGGTGCAGCGGGGGCTGCAGGGCTGGCCAGTTTCGGAACCGTCGCCGGAATGGTCGGCCCACCGCCCTGTGCATCCAGGCTTTCCTGAGCCTGGGCGGCAGCGTTGACGCGCTCTTCGGCGGTCCGGTTGTCGCTGAACACCAGCAGCAGGTAACGGCTACGGTTCAAGGCGGCGGTTGGAACGGCGCGGACAATGGCAAACGGCTGGCCGGAATCGTGAATCACTTCCTTGACCGTCGCCACCGGATAACCCGCCGGGAAACGCTGACCGAGGCCGGAGCTGACCAGCAAGTCGCCTTCCTTGATGTCGGCGGTATCGGCCACATGCCGCAACTCGAGACGCTCCGGGTTGCCGGTGCCGCTGGCGATCGCCCGCAAACCGTTACGGTTCACCTGCACCGGAATGCTGTGGGTGGTATCGGTCAGCAGCAAGACGCGGGAGGTGTAGGGCATCAACTCGACCACCTGCCCCATCAGGCCACGGGCATCGAGTACCGGCTGACCGAGGACCACGCCGTCGCGCTCACCTTTATTGATGATGATGCGATGGGTAAAGGGGTTGGGGTCCATGCCGATCAACTCGGCCACTTCGACCTTCTCATTGACCAGTGCCGAAGAGTTGAGCAACTCGCGCAGCCGAACGTTCTGCTCGGTCAGGGCGGCCAGCTTCTGCATGCGCCCCTGCAACAGCAGGTTTTCAGTCTTGAGTTTTTCGTTTTCGGCGACGAGTTCGGTCCGGCTGCCAAACTGACTGGCAACGCCTTCCCACAGTCGTCCGGGCAGGTCGGTGATCCAGTAGGCGTCCATCAGCACCAGCGACATCTGGCTGCGTGCAGGCTTGAGCAGACTGAAACGGGCATCGACCACCATCAGCGCGACCGATAGCACGACCAGCACCAACAGGCGCACGCCCAGTGAAGGGCCCTTGGTGAAAAGCGGTTTAATAAGCCGCTCCTCCCAGGCAAATGTTCTGTTTATTCATACGGCAGCAATCCGGCCTGGATGCAGACTGACAGAAGATAAACGCGAACAGGCAGCACTGCAAAGTGCCGCCTGCGCGCTCAACAGCATAGAGGCAATCCGGCGACTTATTCGCTGGAAAGCAGGTCCATGGTGTGTTTATCCATCATTTCCAATGCACGGCCACCGCCGCGAGCAACGCAGGTCAGCGGGTCTTCGGCAACGATCACCGGCAGACCAGTCTCCTGGGCCAGCAATTTGTCCAGGTCACGCAGCAAGGCGCCACCACCGGTCAGTACCAGGCCACGCTCGGCGATGTCGGAAGCCAGTTCCGGCGGCGATTGCTCCAGGGCGCTTTTCACCGCCTGAACGATGGTCGCCAGGGACTCTTGCAGAGCTTCCAGCACTTCGTTGGAGTTCAGGGTAAATGCCCGTGGAACGCCTTCGGCCAGGTTACGGCCGCGAACGTCGACTTCGCGAACTTCGCCGCCCGGGTAGGCGGTACCGATTTCCTGTTTGATACGTTCGGCGGTGGACTCACCGATCAGGCTGCCGTAGTTGCGACGCACGTAGGTGATGATCGCTTCGTCGAAGCGGTCGCCGCCAACGCGCACGGATTCGGCGTAAACCACACCGTTCAGGGAGATCAGTGCGATTTCAGTGGTACCGCCACCGATATCCACGACCATCGAACCGCGAGCTTCTTCTACCGGCAGGCCGGCACCGATCGCAGCAGCCATTGGCTCTTCGATCAGGAACACTTCACGGGCACCGGCACCGAGGGCCGATTCACGGATTGCACGACGCTCAACCTGGGTGGATTTGCACGGAACGCAGATCAACACGCGAGGGCTAGGCTGCAGGAAGCTGTTTTCGTGAACCTTGTTGATGAAGTACTGCAGCATTTTTTCGCACACGCTGAAGTCGGCGATCACGCCGTCCTTCATCGGACGAATGGCAGCAATGTTGCCCGGCGTACGGCCCAGCATGCGCTTGGCTTCGGTGCCGACAGCAACGACACTTTTCTGGTTACCGTGTGTCCGAATGGCCACAACCGATGGCTCATTCAGGACGATACCGCGCTCGCGCACGTAAATAAGGGTGTTGGCAGTGCCCAGGTCAATGGAAAGATCGCTGGAAAACATGCCACGCAGTTTCTTGAACATGGGAAAGGGACCCTAGGCAACGCGTGGGTAAAAAAGTGCGGCAAACTCTAACAACGACAGGGATTTTGGGCAAGGCGCCAATATGTTAAATTGGCCGCTTTTCTGTGCACCAAGCCCCACAATCGCGGCCTTATGACCGTAGAAGTGCGGTAGTGTTCCGACAATCTAACACACGGACGCGGTCCGTTTTGTTTTCCACTGGAGAATCCCATGGCGCTTGAACGCTCCGACGTGGAAAAAATCGCTCATCTGGCCTGCCTTGGCCTCAATGATGCCGATCTTCCACACATCACTTCGGCCCTCAACAGCATTCTCGGGCTGGTCGACGAAATGCAGGCGGTCAATACCGACGGTATCGAACCGCTGGCCCACCCACTGGAAGCCAGCCAGCGCCTGCGCGCGGACGTCGTGACCGAGACCAATCACCGCGAGGCCTACCAGTCCATCGCACCAGCGGTCGAAAACGGCCTGTACCTGGTTCCGAAAGTCATCGACTAATAGGGAAAGAGCCTGCAATGCATCAATTGACTCTGGCCGAGATCGCCCGCGGACTCGCCGATAAAAAGTTTTCCTCCGAAGAGCTGACCAAGGTCCTGCTGGCGCGCATCGCCCAGCTCGATCCGCAGCTCAACAGTTTCATCAGCCTCACCGAGGACCTGGCGCTGACGCAGGCGAAAGCCGCCGATGCCCGCCGGGCCAACGGTGAGAGCGGCGCCCTGCTCGGCGCGCCGATCGCCCACAAAGACCTGTTCTGCACCCAGGGCATTCGCACCAGCTGCGGCTCGAAGATGCTCGACAACTTTAAAGCACCGTACGACGCCACCGTGGTCGCCAAACTGGCTGCGGCCGGGGCCGTGACCCTGGGCAAGACCAACATGGACGAATTCGCCATGGGGTCGGCCAACGAGTCGAGCTACTACGGCGCGGTGAAAAACCCGTGGAACCTGGAACACGTTCCGGGCGGTTCGTCCGGCGGCTCCGCTGCGGCGGTTGCCGCTCGTCTGTTGCCTGCGGCCACCGGCACCGACACGGGCGGTTCGATCCGTCAGCCTGCGGCCCTGACCAACCTCACCGGCCTGAAACCGACCTACGGTCGTGTTTCGCGCTGGGGCATGATTGCCTACGCGTCCAGCCTCGACCAAGGCGGCCCGATGGCACGCACCGCCGAAGACTGCGCGATTATGTTGCAAGGTATGGCAGGCTTCGATCCGAACGACTCCACCAGCATCGATGAGCCCGTACCGGACTACAGCGCCAGCCTCAACGGCTCGCTGCAAGGCCTGCGCATCGGCGTGCCGAAGGAATACTTCAGCGCCGGTCTCGACCCGCGCATCGCAGAGCTGATCCACAACAGCGTCAAGGAGCTGGAAAAGCTCGGCGCCGTGATCAAGGAAATCAGCCTGCCGAACATGCAGCACGCGATCCCTGCGTACTACGTGATCGCCCCGGCGGAAGCCTCGTCCAACCTGTCGCGTTTCGACGGCGTGCGCTTCGGCTACCGCTGTGAAAACCCGGTCAACCTGATCGACCTGTACAAACGCTCCCGTGGCGAAGGCTTCGGCCCGGAAGTACAGCGCCGGATCATGGTCGGTGCCTACGCGCTGTCCGCCGGTTACTACGACGCCTATTACCTGAAGGCGC
Organism: Pseudomonas monachiensis; assembly: GCF_047345015.1. Lineage (NCBI taxonomy): Bacteria > Pseudomonadati > Pseudomonadota > Gammaproteobacteria > Pseudomonadales > Pseudomonadaceae > Pseudomonas > Pseudomonas monachiensis. The sequence continues at coordinate 834,311 of NZ_CP178857.1, read as the reverse complement.
AGAAGATTCGTCGCTTGATCAAAAACGACTTCATGGCGGCCTTCAATGAGGTCGACATCATCCTCGGCCCAACCACGCCGAACCCGGCCTGGAAGCTTGGCGCCAAGAACAGCGACCCGGTCGCTGCGTACCTGGAAGACGTCTACACCATCACCGCCAACCTCGCGGGTCTGCCGGGCTTGTCCATGCCGGCAGGTTTTGTCGACGGTCTGCCGGTCGGCGTGCAACTGCTCGCCCCGTATTTCCAGGAAGGCCGCTTGCTCAACGTTGCGCACCAGTACCAGTTGAACACTGACTGGCACACCCGCACCCCAACCGGCTTCTGAGGAGACACACATGCAATGGGAAGTCGTGATCGGGCTGGAGATTCACACCCAGCTCACCACCCGGTCGAAAATCTTTTCCGGTAGTTCCACCACGTTCGGTTCAGAGCCGAACACCCAGGCCAGCCTCGTAGACCTGGGCATGCCCGGCGTGCTGCCGGTGCTGAACCAGGAAGCGGTGCGCATGGCGGTGATGTTCGGTCTGGCGATTGACGCCGAGATCGGCCAGCACAACGTGTTCGCCCGTAAAAACTACTTCTACCCGGACCTGCCCAAGGGCTACCAGATCAGCCAGATGGAGCTGCCGATCGTCGGCAAGGGCCACCTGGACATCGCCCTCGAGGACGGCACGGTCAAACGTGTCGGCATCACCCGCGCGCACCTGGAAGAAGACGCCGGCAAGAGCCTGCACGAAGAATTCAGCGGCGCCACCGGCATCGACCTGAACCGTGCCGGCACACCGCTGCTGGAAATCGTCTCCGAACCGGACATGCGCAGCGCCAAGGAAGCCGTGGCCTACGTCAAGGCGATCCACGCGCTGGTGCGCTACCTGGGCATCTGCGACGGCAACATGGCCGAAGGTTCGCTGCGCTGCGACTGCAACGTATCGATCCGTCCGAAAGGCCAGGTCGAGTTCGGCACCCGCTGCGAGATCAAGAACGTCAACTCGTTCCGTTTCATCGAGAAGGCGATCAACAGTGAAATCCAGCGTCAGATCGAATTGATCGAAGACGGCGGCAAGGTCATCCAGCAGACCCGCCTGTACGATCCGAACAAGGACGAAACCCGTCCGATGCGCAGCAAAGAGGAAGCCAACGACTACCGTTACTTCCCCGATCCGGACCTGCTGCCGGTGGTTATCGAGAATTCGTTCCTCGACGACGTGCGCGGCACCTTGCCGGAATTGCCACCGCAGAAACGCGAGCGTTTCCAGGAGCAGTTCGGCCTGTCGGTCTATGACGCCAGCGTCCTGGCCACCAGCCGCGAGCAAGCCGATTACTTCGAGAAAGTCGCGAGCATCGGCGGCGACGCCAAACTGGCGGCCAACTGGGTGATGGTCGAGTTGGGCAGTCTGCTCAACAAGCAAGGCCTGGACATCGAAGAGTCGCCGGTTTCCGCCGAGCTTCTGGGCGGCATGCTGCTGCGCATCAAGGACAACACCATCTCCGGCAAGATCGCCAAGGTGGTGTTTGAAGCGATGGCCAATGGCGAAGGCAGCGCGGACGAGATCATCGACAAGCGCGGTCTCAAGCAAGTGACCGATACTGGCGCCATTTCGGCGGTGCTGGACGAAATGCTCGCGGCCAACGCCGAGCAGGTCGAGCAATACCGCGCGGCAGACGAAGCCAAGCGCGGCAAGATGTTCGGCTTCTTCGTCGGTCAGGCCATGAAAGCCTCCAAAGGCAAGGCCAACCCGCAACAGGTCAACGAACTGCTCAAAAGCAAGCTCGAAGGCTGATGAGGATGGAGCCAGCTCTAAAATCTGGCTCCATTCCCTGTGGGAGCGAGCTTGCTCGCGACAGCGGTCCGGCACTCAACGATGTGTTGATTGTCAGAACGCTATCGCGAGCAGGCTCGCTCCCACAATTGTTTCGGGAAAACCTTGAATGAAACGTCTATTCGGCGCCTGCGCCCTCCTCTCGCTCCTGGCCGGTTGCGCCAGCACCGACACCGTCGATCCGCATGGCTACGACAAAACCGGCGTGGCTTCGTACTACGGCGCCAAACACCAAGGCAAACGCACCGCCAACGGCGAGCGTTTCAACATGAATTCCATGACCGCCGCCCATCGCCAGCTACCCTTCGGTACACGGGTGAAGGTCACCAATCTGAATAACGACAAATCCTGCGTGGTACGCATCAATGATCGCGGGCCGCACACCCGCGGCCGCCTGATCGACCTGTCCCGGGAAGCCGCCGAGCGCCTGGGCATGCTGCGCAGCGGCACTGCGAAGGTTCGCGTGCAAGCCCTGGACGACTGACCGATGGAGCCCCGACCATTTTCGGACTAGCCGATTTACCCCTGATCAGTGTGATCGAATTGCTCAGCGGATTGTTCCTGCTGATTGTCGGCGCCGAATTGATGGTGCGCGCCGCCGTACGCATCGCCGCGCGGTTGCACGTACGACCGCTGATCATCGGCCTGACCATCGTCGCCCTCGGCAGCAGCGCGCCGCAAATGGCGGTCAGCCTGCAAGCGACCCTGGCGCACACTGCCGACATCGCCGTCGGCAGTGTGATCGGCAGCAGCATTTTCAACATCCTCGTCACCCTCGGGTTGTCCGCGCTGATCATTCCATTGCGGGTTTCCCGGCAATTGGTACGCCTGGATATTCCGTTGATGATCGGCGCCAGCCTGCTGGTGTTCGTACTCGCCTGGAATGAAGAACTGTCCCGGGCCGACGGCGTGATGCTGCTGACGGCACTGGCGATTTACCTGGGCTTGTTGCTGCGCCAGTCACGGCATTCGGGACGGCCGGTATCGAGCCATGACCATCATGGGCAAGCGCCATGGCTGAGCAGCCTGCTGATGATCGTCGCCGGGCTGGCGATGCTGGTGTACGCCGGGCACTTGCTGCTGGGCGCGGCGGTTGCGGTGGCCACCGATCTTGGGTTGTCGGAGCGGATCATCGGCCTGACCATCGTCGCCGTCAGCACCTCACTGCCTGAACTGGCCACTTCGTTGATCGCGGCCATGCGCGGCGAGCGCGATATTGCCGTGGGCAACGTGATTGGCAGCAACCTGTTCAACCTCCTGGGTGTGCTCGGTTTTACCGCGCTGGTGGCACCGTCGTCGCTGTCGGTGTCGCCCAACGCCCTGGATTTCGACCTGCCGGTGATGCTCGGCGTCGCGGCGCTGTGCCTGCCGGTGTTCTACTCCGGCTACCGGGTGACCCGCGCCGAAGGCCTGCTGTTTCTGGGTTTGTACCTGGCGTATGGGCTACACGTGGTGTCGTTCACCACCGGTATGCCACTGGCCGGCAAGCTGGAACACTTGATGCTGTTTTTCGTCCTGCCGGCGCTGGTGGCGTTTTTGTTGTTCACGTCACTACGCGCCTGGCGTCGCCAACACCATAAGAAGGAAGCCCCATGACCGAGAATAAAAAACCCGGCGTTGAAGTCCGCCGCCAAGTGATGGGCGACGCCTTCGTCGACCGCGCACTGGGCAATGCCACCGAGTTCACCCAGCCGCTGCAGGACTTCGTCAATGAACACGCCTGGGGCGGTGTGTGGAATCGCGAAGGCCTGCCACTGAAAACCCGCAGCCTGATCACCCTTGCCGCCCTGACTGCACTCAAGTGCCCGCAGGAATTGAAAGGTCACGTGCGCGGTGCGCTGAACAATGGCTGCACTGTGGATGAGATTCGCGAGGCGCTGCTGCATTGCGCGGTGTATGCCGGTGTGCCGGCGGCGATTGATGCGTTTCGGGCGGCGCAGGAAGTGATCGACAGTTACCAGAAGCCGGAATAATTTTATTGCTTTGAAAAGATCGCAGCCTGCGGCAGCTCCTACATTGGAATGCGTTTTCCTGTAGGAGCTGCCGCAGGCTGCGATCTTTTGACCCTTGCCTTTAAATCCACCCACCCCACTGCAAAAAGAAGATCCCGACATTGGTGGTGACCGCCGCCATCAGCGTGGTGATCACGATAATCGCCGCCGCCAACTCGTGATTGCCATCCGCCGCCCGGGCCATGACGAAACTGGCAGCGGCAGTCGGGCTGCCGAAGTACAGGAACAGAATCCCCAGTTCCGCCCCGCGAAAGCCCCACAACCACGCGCCCAGTGTCGCCAGTACCGGCAAACCGATCATCTTCACCAGGCTTGAACTCAGCGCCATGTTGCCGCTTTTGCGCAGCGCGGCCAGGGACAGCGTGCCGCCGATGCAGATCAGCGCCAGCGGCAAGGTCGTTTGCGCCAGATACTGGCCGGAGGTTTCCAGCCAGCCAGGCAAGCCAATCTTGAAATAGGCAAAGGGGGCAGCCACGATCACGCTGATGATCAGCGGATTGCTGAACACGCTTTTGCAGATGCTCCATGGATCGGACTTGATCACCGGGCTGTACACCGCCAGCACGATGGTCGAGAGGGTGTTGTAGAACAGGATCACCAGCGCCGCGAGGATCGCCCCGAGGGAAATCCCGTAGTCGCCGTACATGCTTGCCGCCAGTGCCAAGCCGATGACCCCGTTGTTACCGCGAAACGCGCCCTGGGTGTAGATCCCCCGGTCTTCCCGCGGGCACTTCCAGATCGCCCAACCCCAGGCGATGGCAAAACACGCCAGGGTCGCGAGGGAGAAATAGATCAGCAGCGCCGGTTGCAGCGCCGCGTGCAGGTCGGCATGCAGGATGCCCAGAAACAACAATGCCGGCATGGTGACGTTGAACACCAGTGACGATGCGGTGTGGATGAAGTTGTCGTTGATCCAGTCGATGCGCTTGAGCAGCACCCCGAGAAACAGCATGGCAAACACCGGCGCGGTGATGTTCAGGGTTTCGAGGAAAATTGCCAGCATGCCGGGGGTAACCTTGGTGGGCGTCGTTAGGGGGCTAATGATAAGCCACTGAAGACTTCGGCGCCTGCTAGATCGCCTTCGCGAGCAAGCCCGCTCCCACATTTGATCAGTGTCGAACACAAAATTTGTGCGCGACGACAATCCAGTGTGGGAGCGGGCTTGCTCGCGAAGCAGGCGACTCGGTCTTAAGTGATCGGCGCCGGGTTGAACAGGGTGATGTCGTTATGCAGCTTGTGCTTTTCAGCCCACGTCTGCTGCTTGCCGCTGGCCACGTCCAGGTAGTAGTGGAACAACTCCCAGCCAAGCTCCTCGATGGAGGCGCGTCCGGTAGCGATTCGGCCCGCGTCGATGTCGATCAGGTCCGGCCAGCGTTGTGCCAGTTCGGTCCGGGTCGAGACCTTCACCACCGGTGCCATGGCCAGCCCGTAAGGCGTGCCACGACCGGTGGTGAACACGTGCAGGTTCATCCCCGCCGCCAACTGCAAAGTCCCGCAAACAAAGTCGCTGGCCGGAGTCGCGCAGAAGATCAGGCCTTTGCGCTTGAAACGCTCGCCAGGGCCAAGCACGCCGTTGATCGCGCTGCTGCCGGACTTGACGATCGATCCCAGGGATTTCTCGACAATGTTCGACAACCCGCCCTTCTTGTTGCCTGGGGTGGTGTTGGCACTGCGATCCGCCTCGCCCTTGGCCAGGTAGCGGTCGTACCAGTCCATTTCCCGCACCAGTTCCTGGGCGACGTCCTGGTTTTCCGCCCGTGAGGTCAGTAAATAAATGGCATCACGTACTTCGGTGACTTCAGAAAACATCACCGTCGCACCGGCCCGCAGAAGCAGGTCCGAGGCATAACCGAGCGCCGGGTTGGCGGTGATGCCGGAGAACGCATCACTGCCACCGCATTGCATGCCCAGAATCAGTTCGGACGCCGGCACGGTTTCCCGGCGACGTTGATCGAGCTTCTTCAAGCGTGTCTCGGTCAGTTCCATGATCTGTTCGATCATTTCGGTGAAACCGTGACTGGAATCCTGCAAGCGGTATAACCAAGGCTCGCTGAGATCCACCGAGCTGTCGTTGTCGTGCATCACTTGCCCGGCCTGCAATTTCTCGCAGCCCAGGCTGATCACCAAGGCTTCGCCACCCAGGTTAGGGTTGCGCGCCAGATTGCGCACAGTGCGGATCGGGATGTACGCGTCAGTCGCGGTGATCGCCACGCCACAGCCATAGCTGTGGGTCAGCGCCACCACGTCATCGACGTGCGGGTACTTGGGCAGCAACTCATCCTTGATGCGCTTGACCGCATGATCGAGCACCCCGGTCACACACTGCACGGTGGTAGTGATGCCCAGAATGTTGCGCGTGCCGACGGTGCCGTCGGCGTTGCGATAACCCTCGAAGGTGAAACCTTCCAGCGGTGCCTGCGCGGCCGGCACATCGGTGGACAGCGGCAGGCTGTCCAGCGGTGGCGCGGTCGGCATGCGCAGTTGATCTTCCTTGACCCAACTGCCGCGGGGGATCGGCTGCAAGGCATAGCCAATGACCTGGCCATAACGAATCACCTGGCCACCCTCTGGAATGTCTTCCAGGGTGACCTTGTGGCTTTGTGGCACGAAGTCCACGGTGACCAAACCATCGGCAAACTCGGTGCCGGCCGGTACACCCTGATCATTGACCACGATCACTACGTTGTCCCGCTCGTGCAGGCGGATGTAGCGCGGCGAGTCGGAATGTTCAATCAACTGCATGACGCCGCTCCTCAGGAATGCGCTTGAGACAATTTGCCAGGGGCTTCAGTACCGTTCGCTGGTGGCTCTTTGAGCACCACGCGCTTGATCGGGCCCACGATCACCAGGTAGCTGAACACCGCGACCAATGCGTTGCAACCGACGAACACCAGCGCCCATTTGAACGAACCGGTGGAGCTGATGATGTAGCCGATCACGATCGGAGTGGTGATCGATGCAATGTTACCGAAGGTGTTGAACAGGCCACCGCTCAGGCCGGCGATCTGCTTCGGCGAGGTGTCGGACACCACCGCCCAGCCCAGTGCACCCACGCCTTTGCCGAAGAACGCCAGGGCCATGAAGCCGACGACCATCCATTCTACGTCCACGTAGTTGCACGCCACGATGCTGCTGGAAACCAGCAGGCCAGCAATGATCGGTGCCTTGCGGGCGAAGGTCAGGGAATGGCCTTTGCGCAGAAGGTAATCGGAAATCACCCCGCCGAGCACACCACCGATGAAGCCGCAGATCGCCGGCAAGGACGCGATGAAACCGGCCTTGAGGATGGTCATGCCGCGCTCCTGCACCAGGTACACCGGGAACCAGGTCAGGAAGAAATAGGTAATGCCGTTGATGCAGTACTGGCCCAGGTACACGCCGAGCATCATGCGGTTGGTCAGCAATTGGCGGATGTAGTCCCACTTCGGACCGTCGGCCTTTTTGCCTTTGCCCTTGTCCTGGTCCATGTCGACCATGCCGCCGTTGTCGGCGATGTGCTTGAACTCAGCATCATTGATCATCGGGTGCTGGCGTGGGCTGTAGATCACTTTCAGCCAGATCCCGGAGAAGATGATGCCGATCACGCCCATGACGATGAACACGTGCTGCCAGCCGAAGCTGTAGACGATCCAGCCCATCAGCGGTGCGAACAACACGGTGGCAAAATACTGCGCCGAGTTGAAGATCGCCGAGGCGGTGCCGCGTTCAGCGGTCGGGAACCAGGCGGCCACAATGCGTGCGTTGCCGGGGAAGGATGGCGCTTCGGCCAGACCCACCAAAAAGCGCAGCATGAACAGCGCGACCACGGCGGTGGACATGCCGAACTCGCCGACATACCCCTGCAGCACGGTGAACAGCGACCAGGTGAAGATGCTCAGTGCGTAGATTTTTTTCGAACCGAAACGGTCCAGCAGCCAGCCACCGGGGATTTGCCCGGCCACGTAGGCCCAACCGAATGCGGAGAAGATGTAGCCGAGGGTAACGGCGTCGATGCCGAGGTCTTTTTGCAGGCTGGAGCCGGCGATTGCGATGGTAGCCCGGTCGGCGTAGTTGATCGTGGTCACCAGAAACAGCATGAGCAGGATCAAATAGCGGACGTGAGTCGGCTTGGTCGATTGCATGTAGATGTACTCCCACTGATTATTTTTATGCGGGGTGAATCTTTGGTATTTCCCTGTAGGAGCTGCCGAGTGAAACGAGGTTGCGATCTTTTGATCTTCAAAAGCAAAGATCGCAGCCTTCAGCAGCTCCTACAGAGGTATTGCGTTTACGAACCGATGTAACTGGTCTTCACGACCGTGTAGAACTCTTGCGCATAGCGACCTTGCTCACGTGATCCATAGGATGAACCTTTACGCCCACCGAACGGAACGTGGTAATCCACACCGGCGGTCGGCAGGTTGACCATCACCATCCCGGCCTGGGAGTGGCGCTTGAAGTGGTTGGCGTACTTCAAGGACGTGGTAGCGATGCCCGCCGACAACCCGAACTCGGTGTCGTTGGCCATGGCCAGCGCGGCTTCGTAGTCGGCGACGCGGACGATGTTGGCTACCGGGCCGAAGATTTCTTCCTGGCTGATGCGCATCGAGGCTTCACTGTCGGCAAACAGGGTTGGCGCGAGGAAGTAACCCTCGGTGTCGCAGGTCACCAGAGCACCGCCGCTGACCAGACGCGCACCTTCGGACTGGCCGATGTCGATGTACTTCATGTCCTGTTCAAGCTGAGCCTGGGAAACCACCGGACCAATGTCGGTACCGGCTTTCAGCGCATGGCCGACCTTGATCGACCTCATGCGCTCGGCCATGGCTTCGACAAACTGGTCGTGGATGCCAGCGGTGACGATAAAGCGACTGGAAGCGGTGCAACGCTGGCCGGTGGAGTAGAACGCGCTCTGTACCGACAGCTCGACCGCTTGCTTGAGGTCAGCGTCGTCGAGAATGATCTGCGGGTTCTTGCCGCCCATTTCCAGCTGGACCTTGGCCTGGCGCGATACGCAGCTGACGGCGATCTGACGACCGACACCCACGGAACCTGTGAAGCTGATGCCATCGACTTTCGGGCTGTGGACCAGTGCATCGCCAACCACACGACCGCTGCCCATCACAAGGTTGAACACACCGGCCGGGAAGCCTGCGCGGGAGATGATTTCAGCCAGGGCCCAGGCGCAACCCGGAACCAGGTCCGCGGGTTTCAGCACGACGCAGTTGCCGTAGGCCAGGGCCGGGGCGATTTTCCATGCCGGGATGGCGATCGGGAAGTTCCACGGGGTGATCAGACCGACCACGCCCAAGGCTTCGCGAGTGACTTCAACGTTGACGCCCGGACGCACCGACGGCAGGTAGTCGCCGGACAGGCGCAGGCACTCGCCGGCGAAGAACTTGAAGATGTTACCGGCGCGGGTCACTTCGCCGATGGCTTCAGGCAGGGTCTTGCCCTCTTCCCGGGCCAGCAGGGTGCCGAGTTCTTCGCGTCGGGCGAGGATTTCAGTACCGACTTTGTCCAGGGCGTCGTGACGCGCCTGAATGCCGGAAGTGGACCAGGCCGGGAACGCGGCACGGGCGGCGTCGATGGCGGCGTGGACTTGAGCCAGGTCAGCCTTGGCGTAGTCACCGATGGCGTCGCTCAGTTCGGACGGGTTGATGTTGGTCGAATAATCGCCACCGGCAACCCATTCGCCGTTGATGTAGTTATCGAAACGCTTTGAATCAGCCACTTGAAGATCTCCTCACGCAAAAGGCCGCTGATTGCTCAGCGGCCTTACTTAATCGGATGTATTACTGCGCGCCCTGCTTGTCGATCAGCGCGGCGAGCATTTCGTACTCTTCGCCGGTCAGGTCGGTCAGCGGTGCACGCACAGGACCTGCGTCGTAGCCGGCAATCTTTGCCCCGGCCTTGACGATGCTCACGGCATAACCGGCCTTGCGGTTACGGATGTCCAGGTACGGCAGGAAGAAGTCGTCGATGATCTTGCCGACGGTGGCGTGATCTTCACGAGCGATCGCGTGGTAGAAGTCCATCGCGGTTTTCGGGATGAAGTTGAACACCGCCGAGGAGTAGACCGGCACGCCCAGCGCCTTGTAGGCCGCGGCGTAGACTTCGGCGGTCGGCAAGCCACCCAGGTAGCTGAAGCGATCACCGAGGCGGCGACGGATCGACACCATCAACTCGATATCACCCAGGCCATCCTTGTAGCCGATCAGGTTCGGGCAGCGCTCGGCCAGACGTTCCAGCAGCGGTGCGTTCAGGCGGCAGACGTTACGGTTGTAGACCACCACGCCGATGTTGACCGATTTGCACACGGCTTCAACGTGGGCGGCAACGCCGTCCTGGCTGGCTTCGGTCAGGTAGTGCGGCAGCAGCAACAGGCCTTTGGCGCCCAGGCGCTCGGCTTCCTGTGCGTATTCGATGGCCTGGCGGGTCGAACCGCCCACGCCGGCCAGGATTGGCACGCTGGAGGCGCAAGTGTCGACGGCCGTCTTGATGATTTCCGAATATTCGCTGGCCGCCAGAGAGAAGAACTCACCGGTACCGCCCGCGGCGAACAGAGCCGAGGCGCCGTATGGGGCCAGCCATTCGAGACGCTTGATGTAACCCGCGCGATTGAAGTCGCCCTGAGCATTGAAATCGGTAACCGGGAAAGACAGCAGACCGGAAGAGAGGATGGACTTCAGTTCTTGTGGATTCATTATTCGAACACCCTGGATAACGACGTTGTGTGAGGAAACCGTTCAGCCCGCGCTGAAGTTGTAGGTCATCGTACAACTTAAAATACAACCGTCAACTGCATTTCATCGCCGGGGGTGAAAATTGTTCGACAAGAATTCGTTGAAGTCCTGTTTTAAAGGGCTTCTTCAGGGGAGCGCAGGGAAGATCACACCTCGAAAAACAGGTGTTCAGGAGATACGTTGTCGGAAGATTGAAGCAGGAGATAAGTACAAAAGAGGCTGATCGAAGGTCTTGCGGGATGGCTTGCGGCCCCTTCGCGAGCAAGTCGAAGACGGCTTATCGGGCGACCCATCACCAAAAGCAAAAAACCTAAACCCGCTGCGCCTCAGCCTCTTCATGGGCATGACGCAACCGCTCACGGCTGTTGGTCAGGTGCAGGCGCATCGCCGCACGCGCCGCATCGGAATCCTGGCGGGCAATGGCGTCGTAGATCTCTTCGTGCTCACGGCTCAGGCGACCCATGTAGTGCTGCTGGTCGTCATGGGCCAGGCGCGCGGAGTTCAGCCGTGTGCGCGGAATGATGCTGGTACCCAGGTGGGTCATGATGTCGGTGAAATAACGGTTGCCGGTGGACAGCGCGATTTCGAGGTGGAAGGCGAAGTCCGAGGCTACGGCGTCACTGGCGTGAGCGGCGCTTTCATTCAACGCGTCGAGGGCGGCGCGCATATTGGCTAACTGTTCCGGACTACGACGTTGCGCCGCCAATCCGGCGGACTCCACTTCCAGGCTGATGCGCAGTTCCAGGATCGCCAGCACATCTCGCAAGGTCACGACGGTCGCCGGGTCGATACGGAAACCGCTCGGGCTCGGTGTGTCGAGCACGAAGGTGCCGATACCGTGGCGGGTTTCCACCTGCCCTGCCGCCTGCAAACGGGAAATCGCCTCGCGCACCACCGTACGGCTGACACCATGGGCATCCATGATGGCTGACTCGGTGGGCAACTTGTCGCCACGCTTGAGATGACCGTCGCGGATCTGCTCGGACAGCACCGTCACCAGTTCCTGAGCGAGGCTGCGGCGCTTGCGTGGGAGACGTGGAGCGTCGTTCGGGTTTTCCATGGTGAACATCTGTCTCGAAAAAATCGGCGGCTGAAAGCGCATCATAGCGCAACGCGGTTGTACGATCACCACCACCCCTGTAGGAGCTGCCGCAGGCTGCGATCTTTTGACTTTGATTTTTCAAGATCAAAAGATCGCAGCCTGCGGCAGCTCCTACAGGATTTGTGGTGTTTATGCGGTCACGGCCTGGTCCACCAGATGGCCATTCTCGATACGAATGTGCCGCGGGTGGAAGCGTTTCAGGCTGCTGCGATGGCCCACGCTGACAATGCTCAGCCCCGGCAACTCGTCGATCAGCGCCTGATACAGCGTGGCCTCGTCTTCTTCGTCCATCGCCGAGGTGGCTTCGTCCATGTACAGCCATTGTGGTGCATAAAGCAGCGCACGGGCGAAGGCCAGGCGCTGCTGCTCCCCCGGTGACAACATGCGCTGCCAGTGATTGGCTTCGTCGAGACGGGCAATCAGGTGCGGCAGGCGGCAGGTTTCCAGCACCTGCGCGTAGCGTTCGTTCGGATAGGTATCGCCGGGCTGTGGATAACTGAGGACATCACGCAGGGTACCAATCGGCAAATACGGTTTTTGCGGCAGGAACAGGTAGCGCGCCGATGGCAGACGAATACTGCCGTGGCCGGTCGGCCACAGATGTCCCATCGCCCGCAGCAGCGTCGACTTGCCGCTGCCGGAACGACCGCTGAGCATCACACGCTCGCCCTCCTCCACGGTCATGTCGGCGTTGGACAGCAGGTGGCGACCGTCAGTCAGGTCGAGGCCGAGGTTGTGCACCTTCAGCACCGAGCCCGAATTCTGTACGTCGATGGCCGGCGCACGCTCTTCGTTATCACGCATGGCCTGGTGGAAGCTCAACAGACGATCGCAGGTGGCGCGCCAGGAAGCGAGGCTCTGGTAGGCACTGATAAACCAGCTGAAGCTTTCCTGCACGTTGCCGAACGCCGAGCTGATTTGCATCAGCTCGCCCAGTTCGATCTTGCCGGAAAGGTAACGCGGGGCGGCAACCATGAAAGGGAAGATAATGGCGGCCTGGCTGTAACCGGCGGTGAAGAACGTCAGGCGCTTGGACACTTTCATGATGTCCCAGAAGTTATGCCAGACCATCCCGAAGCGATCACTCAACCGACGATTCTCGTTCGGCTCGCCGTTGTACAACGCGATACTTTCGGCATTCTCGCGAATTCGCACCATTGAGAAACGCAGGTCGGCTTCGAAGCGTTGTTGCTGGTTGTTCAGGCCGATCAGGCGACGACCGATCAAATGCGTCAGCCAACTGCCGACCACCGCATAAACCAGCACGCACCAGAACATGTAGCCGGGAATGGTGATGCCGAATACTTCAATGCTGCCCGACACGCCCCACAGAATGATCGAGAACGACACCAGGCTGACGATATTGCGCAGCAGCCCGATACCCAGCTCAAGGGTGTTGGAGGTGAAGTTGTTGAGGTCTTCGGAAATCCGCTGGTCCGGGTTATCGGTGTAACCGCCCTGCTCCAGCTGGTAGTAATTCTTGTCGGCGAGCCAGCGTGCAAAGTGCTTTTCGGTGAGCCATGCCCGCCAGCGGATTGTCAGCATTTGCGTCAGGTACAGCCGGTACACCGCGCCGACGATCGCCACCGCCGCAATCGCGCAGAAGTACAGGATCAGTTGCCAGAACGCGGCCTCGTCCTTCTTTTGCAGGGCGTTGTAGAAGTCCTTGTACCAGGTGTTGAACCACACCGAGATCCCCACGCTGATCAGCGACAGCGCTATCACCGCGATCAGCAGCGTCCAGGCCTTGGCCTTCTCTTCACTGCGCCAGTAAGGCGTGATCATCGCCCACACTTTGCGAAAAAACTGCCCGCGCACGGCGTCGTTGACCGCGGAATACTCAGCGTTCTGATTCATGGATAAGGCTCGATAGAGAAAAGTACGCACACGAACCGATCATAGATGATCGGTCCGGTTTGTCGCGAGATACGGCCCGCATTCATTCAGCGCAGGTTCAGCGGCGAACGGGACGCTTCTGCAGTTTGCGCTGCAGGGTGCGGCGGTGCATGCCCAGGGCACGGGCCGTGGCGGAGATGTTGCCTTCGTGTTCAGTCAGCACGCGCTGGATGTGCTCCCACTGCAGGCGGTCCACGGACATCGGGTTTTCCGGCACCAGGCTGTCGAGGTCGGCGTGCTCGGACAGCAGCGCCGCCAGCACGTCGTCGGCGTCGGCCGGCTTGCACAGGTAGTTGCAGGCACCACGCTTGATCGCCTCGACGGCGGTGGCAATGCTCGAGTAACCGGTGAGGATCACCACGCGCATTTCCGGGTCCATTTCCAGCAACTTGGGCAGCAGTACCAGGCCGGAATCGCCGTCCATCTTCAGGTCCAGGGCGGCATAATCCGGCAGATCGGCCTTGGCCAGCTCCAGGCCTTCCTCGGCGGAACCGGCAGTGCTGACGCGAAAACCGCGGCGGGCCATGGCGCGGGCCATGACGCGGGTGAATGTGGCGTCGTCATCGACCAGCAACAAATGTGGCAGTTCTTCGCCTTCGACTTGGATCTCTTCACTCATGTTCGTTTCCTCGGGCGACACGGGGCAGGCGCAGCTCGGTGAGCGTGCCACCTTCCTCATGACTGTAGAGTTTCACTGAGCCGCCGGCGCGTGTCACGCTGGCCTTGCTCAAAAACAGGCCCAGGCCGAAGCCTTTGCCCTTGGTGGTAAAAAACGGTTTGCCGATTTGCTCGGCGATGGCCAGAGGCACGCCAGCGCCATGGTCACGAATGCTGATGGTCAGGTTTTCCCAATCCCAGTCCAGCGTCACTTGCAGCCCTTCGGGGCAGGCATCGGCAGCGTTGTTCAACAGATTCAACAAAGCCTGGGTCAGGTCCGGCGGCGGCGCCATGCGCGGGACCGGGCCCTGGCCGAGGCGCTGGAAGCGATAACTGGCTTCCGGGCGCATCAGGTGCCAGCGATTGAGGGCTTCATCGAGCCAATCGGTGACGTCCTGCATCTCCACCGCCAACCGGCGATTGGCCTCGGCGGCGCGCACCAGTTGCTGCAAGGTTTGCTTGCACAACTTGACCTGATCCTGCAGCACGCTCAGGTCGTCCTGCAACATCGGATCATGATGATCCTGACGCATTTCCTTGAGTAGCACACTCATGGTCGCCAGCGGCGTGCCCAGTTCATGGGCCGCGCCGGCGGCCTGGGTGGCGACGGCCAGCAGTTGCTGATCGCGCAGGCCTTCTTCGCGACGAATGGCGCGCAACTCTTCCTGGCGACGCAGTTCTTCGGCCATGCGCGCGGCGAAGAAGGTGATCACCGCAGCCGCGAGGGCAAAGCTCAACCACATCCCATAGACCTGCAGGTTTTCCCGAGCGATCGGGAAGGTTTGCAGCGGGTAGAACTGCGCCAGCAACAGCGTGTACATCGTCAGCGCAATACCCGACAGGATCACCGAATAACGCCATGGCAACGTTACCGCGGCAATGGTCAGCGGCACCAGGTAATAGGAGACGAAGGGGTTGGTCGAGCCACCGGAGAAATACAGCAGCGCACTGTGGATAAACAGGTCGCAGGCCAGTTGCACGGCGTATTCGAGCTCGGTCACCGGCCACGAAGTGCGCAGGCGAATGGCCGTGAACACGCACAGCAGCATTGAACATGCGAGCGTCGCAGCCAGTTGAAACCAGGGCAGTGGCAGCAATTCGAGCCAGTAGGCCAGGCCCACGGAACCGGCCTGGGCGGCCAGCACCAATGTGCGGATGAACGTCAGCCGCCAGAGGTTCTGGCGAGTGGCGGAAGTGATTTGAACGGGGGCGAGCATGAGCTCTCCTGATGAGCGCTCCAGGCGGATCGCAGGGAGTATAACCAAGCCCGGGGGCTGACAGGCAAAAGTGCGGCAAACGGCCACATGGCAGGAAGGCCTGCAGCGTCTATGAGGCCGCTTTCGCGAGCAAGCTCGCTCCCACATTGGAATGCGGTCAACTGTGGGAGCGAGCTTGCTCGCGATTGGCTGCGAAGCAGCCACCTGTGCACCATCTGTATAGAAGTTGTAACTGTGCGAACCGGAGCATAAAAGCTAGAGTCTGATGGTTTCACGCAGGCTTGGATCATACCCCTGCGCACCTTTCAAGGAGCCTTCATGCACACATTCCGCCGCAGCGCCGCCCTCCTCGCCCTGAGCGTTGGCACCGTCGCCAGCCTCCCGGCCCTGGCCGCCGACGAGCTTCATTACAACCAGATTTCCCTGCGCGCCGAAGTCAGTCAGGAAGTGGCCCGCGACCTGATGATCGTGACCCTCTACACCGAAGAACAGAACACCGACCCGGCCAAACTCGCCGCCGATGTCAGCACCACCATGAATAAGGCGCTGGCCCAGGCCAAGCAAGTCAAGAACATCACCCTGCGCCAGGGCAGTCGCAACAGCTACCCGATCTACGACACCAAGGGCCAGAAAATCACCGGCTGGCGCGAGCGTGCCGAATTGCGCCTGGAAAGCTCGGACTTCGCTGCGCTGTCGAAGCTGACCGGCGAACTGCTCACCGACCTGAAAATGGGCGGCATGGACTTCGCCATCGCCACCCCGACCCGCAAGGCCAGCGAAGACGCCCTGCTCAAGGATGCCGTGACCGCGTTCAAGGCCCGCGCCCAGCTTGCGACTGATGCTCTGGGCGGCAAGAGCTACAAAATCGTCAACCTGAACCTCAACAGCAACGGTTATCCACAGCCTTACATGCGCGCGCCAATGATGATGAAAGCCGCCGCCATGGACAGCGCACCGGTGACGCCGGATGTCGAGGCCGGTACCAGCCAGGTCAGCATGACCGCCGATGGCTCGATTGAAGTGCTGATGCCTTGAATCGATAGCCCGTAAACAAAAACGGCGATCATAAAAATGATCGCCGTTTTTTTTGGCAGTTTTCAGGCATGAGCTATAACTGGATAGGTCCACCCGAGAAAAGCCGTCGATTGGCCACTATCGGTGCAACAATAACCACTCTTATTCACGCCGTGCCCACCCCACAATCCGGGGTATGAATAAGTAACACCCCGCCCCACGCAGGAGCAACCCGAGTCAGGAACGCACTCTAAAAGTGCGTCATTTGCACCGTAAAAATGCTGCGCAAACGGTCAAATGCGTCAGCAATTATACAAATGCGACATTAAGGTACGTTCGTGCCACCGTTTAAGGCCTGTAGTCGCTCTGGATCTTGCATTGGGTATGGCCCCTGCATAAGTATCCGCAGGCACGACTCACGAGGTCGTCCTCTAATTCCAAAAATGACAACAAATCATGAGGCCACCATGCTTAAACACGCGGTCATTCCGTTCTTAGTTGGCGCAAGCTTGTTAGCCAGCGCACCGTTCGCCCAAGCAGCGACTAACCTGGTGTTCTGCTCCGAAGGGAGCCCGGCCGGTTTCGATCCAGGTCAATACACCACCGGAACCGACTTCGACGCCTCTGCAGAAACCATGTTCAACCGCCTGACGCAGTTCGAGCGCGGCGGCACCGCGGTAATTCCTGGACTGGCGACCAGCTGGGACGTCTCCGATGACGGCCTGACCTACACCTTCCACCTGCGTGAAGGCGTCAAGTTCCATACCACGCCGTACTTCAAGCCAACTCGTGAGTTCAACGCCGACGACGTGCTGTTCACCTTTAATCGCATGATTAACAAGGATGACCCGTTCCGCAAAGCGTACCCGACCGAATTCCCGTACTTCACTGACATGGGGATGGATACCAACATCACCAAGATCGATAAAGTCGACGACAAGACTGTCAAGTTCACCCTCAAGGACGTTGATGCCGCGTTCATCCAGAACATGGCCATGAGCTTCGCCTCGATCCAGTCCGCCGAGTACGCTGCCCAGCTGCTCAAGGAAGGCAAGGCCGCCGACATCAACCAGAAGCCGGTTGGTACTGGCCCGTTCGTGTTCAAGAGCTACCAGAAAGACTCCAACATCCGCTACACCGGGAACAAGGACTACTGGAAGCCTGACGACGTGAAGATCGACAACCTGATCTTCGCCATCACCACCGACCCATCGGTACGTATCCAGAAGCTGAAGAAGAACGAGTGCCAGGTCACCCTGTTCCCTCGTCCGGCCGACCTGAAGGCACTGCGCGAAGACAAGACCCTGAAGCTGCCTGACCAGGCTGGTTTCAACCTCGGTTACATCGCCTACAACGTGATGCCCAAGGTCAAGGGACAAACCGATGCGAACCCGCTGGCTGACCTGAAGGTACGCCAGGCAATGGACATGGCGGTCAACAAGCAACAGATCATCGACTCCGTGTACCAGGGCGCCGGCCAACTGGCCGTCAACGCCATGCCTCCAACCCAGTGGTCCTACGACACCACCATCAAGGATGCGCCGTACAACCCTGAGAAAGCCAAAGAGCTGCTCAAGGAAGCCGGCGTCAAAGAGGGCACCGAAATCGTTCTCTGGGCGATGCCGGTACAGCGTCCTTACAACCCGAACGCCAAGCTGATGGCAGAAATGCTGCAGTCCGACTGGTCCAAGATCGGCCTCAAGGTCAAGATCCAGAGCTACGAGTGGGGCGAGTACATCAAGCGCTCCAAAGGTGGCGAGAACCAGGCGATGCTGATTGGCTGGAGCGGTGACAATGGTGATCCGGACAACTGGCTGAACGTTCTGTTCGGCTGCGACTCGCTGGAAGGCAACAACTTCTCCAAATGGTGCGACAAGAAGTTTGACGACATCGTCAAGCAAGCCAAGCGCACTTCGGACCAAGGCAAACGCACCGAACTGTACAAACAGGCGCAACACGTCCTCAAGGATGCCGTGCCTATGACACCTATCGCTCACTCGACGGTGTTCCAACCCATGCGCGCCAACGTGCAGGACTTCAAGATCAGCCCATTTGGCTTGAACTCCTTCTACGGCGTCAGCGTCAGCAAATAAGATTTTGCAACGGCGACGTTCCTGACGTCGCCGTTGCTTTATCTTCCGAGAAAGCAGGAATTCGCCTACATCCTAATCCGCAGCTGACTACAGCATCGGGCGAGGACGCGTTGCCATTTCCTACGAGTCTTTAGGACTCTACGCATTTACTGCCGGACCCATGGCTCATACCGTCGGGATCTGACCAGTGCACGCGTGGGTCATCGGTTACTGCTGTGTGCATGGTTTGAAATCAGTGATGCCTCTACGTCCGCGCACGGGACGGCGGCTCATTGACAACATTTGAGAGAAAAGGAAGCGTTATGCGCCATACCCTGGTTTTATCCGCTTTGCTGGGCACCGGTCTGTTGGGCGCCACTTCCATCAGCCAGGCCGCCAACAACAGCCTGGTGTTCTGCTCCGAAGGCAGCCCCGCCGGTTTCGACACGGCGCAGTACACCACTGCGACTGACAACGACGCCGCCGAGCCGCTATACAACCGATTGGCAGAGTTTGAAAAAGGCGCGACCAACGTCGTACCGGGCCTGGCCACGAGCTGGGATATTTCCGAGGACGGCCTCAAATACACCTTCCACCTGCGCGAAGGGGTGAAGTTTCATACCACCAAATACTTCACGCCGACCCGGGACTTCAACGCCGATGACGTGTTGTTCACGTTCAATCGCATGCTCGACCCGCAACAACCTTTCCGTAAGGCTTATCCGACAGAGTTTCCGTACTTCAACGGCATGAGCCTGAACAAGAACATCGCCAAGGTCGAAAAGACCGGGCCGCTGACCGTGGTCTTTACGCTCAATAGCGTGGACGCCGCGTTCATCCAGAACATCGCCATGAGCTTCGCCGCCATCCTTTCGGCCGAATACGCCGACAAGCTGCTGGCCGAGGGCAAGCCGAGCGACATCAACCAGAAGCCGATCGGCACCGGGCCGTTCGTGTTCAAGAGCTACCAGAAAGACTCGAACATCCGTTACACCGGCAACCAGCATTACTGGGACCCGAGCCGGGTCAAGCTCGACAACCTGATTTTCGCCATCAACACCGACGCCTCGGTGCGCGTGCAGAAACTCAAGGCCGGCGAGTGCCAGATCACCTTGCATCCACGCCCTGCCGATGTAACCGCGCTGAAGAGCGACCCGGCCCTGCAACTGATCGAGAAGCCTGGCTTCAACCTCGGCTACATCGCCTACAACGTGCGCCACAAACCCTTCGACCAGCTCGAAGTGCGCCAGGCGCTGGACATGGCGGTGAACAAGCAAGGCATTCTCAATGCCGTCTACCAGGGCGCGGGGCAACTGGCGGTCAACGCCATGCCGCCAACCCAATGGTCCTACGACGACACGATCAAGGACGCCGCCTACAACCCGGAAAAAGCCAAGGAGCTGCTCAAGGCTGCTGGCGTCAAGGAAGGTACCGAGATCACCCTCTGGGCCATGCCGGTCCAGCGTCCGTACAACCCCAACGCCAAGTTGATGGCCGAGATGCTCCAGGCTGACTGGGCGAAGATCGGCCTCAAGGTCAAGATCGTCAGCTATGAGTGGGGCGAGTACATCAAGCGCACCAAGAATGGCGAGCACGACATCAGCCTGATCGGCTGGACCGGTGACAACGGTGATCCGGACAACTGGCTGGGCACGCTCTACAGCTGCGACGCCATTGGCGGCAACAACTACTCGATGTGGTGTGATCCGGCCTACGACAAGCTGATCAAGCAGGCCAAGGTCGTCACCGACCGTGAACAGCGCACCCTGCTCTACAAACAGGCGCAGCAGTACCTCAAGCAGCAGGTACCGATCACGCCGGTCGCCCACTCAACGGTCAACCAGCCGCTGAGCGCCAAAATCGAAGGGTTCAAGGTGAGCCCGTTCGGTCGCAATGTTTTCTCGGGTGTCAGCATCGAAAAATAACCGATTAGCCAGAAATGCCGGGGGGCGGATTTTCCGCCCTCACGCAGACGCTTTGCCGTCTTTTGTCAATTTGGCCGACAGCAAACGTTTGCGATGCCTTGAATGAGTTCTAAACCAATAGCCGGATCACAAAAAAAGACCGGCATAAAAAAAGAAAGTAAGGAGCTTTACCCATGAAACTGAGCAGCACCGCGTTATTGGCCTTGGCCATCAGCAGCGTAACCGCCACGGCTTACGCAGAAACCCAAAGCCAGGCTTTCACCCCGGTTACCGTGAACGAGAAAAACGCCCAGAGCGAAGCCACTGGCTTTGTCGAAGGCCAGTCGATCACCGGCACCACGCGTAACTGGTACGCCAATGAGCAACTGCACCGCGGCGCCAAATTCGCCTACAAAAAAGACGGCGTTTCGACCCCGACCGATCGCCGGATCAACTGGGTCCAGGGCACCATCCTCAAGTACAACTCGGGCTTCACCGAAGGCACCGTGGGCTTCAGCACTGAAGTGGCGGCGTACAACGCCATCGCCCTGGACCAGGACCGCAAAGACCTGGCGTCGAACAACGGCGGCGCACCAGGCAGTCGTCCAGGCGCGGGCAACAACCGTACCCTGACCAAAGAGGGCGGCGACGCTCAAGGCCAGTGGAGCAAACTGGGCCTGGCCAACGTCAAGGCCCGTGTTTCCAACAGCACCCTGACCGCCGGCCGCATGAACTTCAGCAGCCCGATGGTCGACGTAATCGGTAACCGTGCACTGCCTTCGAGCTTCCAGGGCGTGGCCCTGCACAGCGAAGAGCTGAACAACCTGGCCTTCGACCTGGCCACCTTCGACCGCAACTCACCGCGTACCGAAGAAAGCCAGCGCAAATTCCGCACCGAATACGCCAACGGCATCGTCGAAACCGACCACGTTCACACCGGCGGTATCACCTACACCCCATTTGCCAGCCTGACCACCAGCCTCTGGGCGACCCAGGCTGAAGACATCTGGAACCAGTACTACTTCGGCGCCTCCCACGTACTGGGCGACAGCCAGGTATTGAGCCTGACCACCGGCCTGAACTACTACAAAACCAAGGAAACCGGTAAAGCCCTGATCGGCGATATCGACAACGACACCTACTCGCTGTCGTTCGGCCTGACCCACCAGGCCCATACCCTGACCCTCTCGTATCAGGAAGTGAACGGTAACGAGTACTTCGACTACCTGCACGAAACCAACGGTATCTACCTGGCCAACTCCCTGCTGTCGGACTTCAACGGCCCGAACGAAAAATCGTTCCAGGTTGCCTACGGTCTGAACATGGCCGAATACGGCGTGCCAGGCCTGAAGTTCAACATCTACCAGGCTCGCGGCTGGGGTATCGACGGTACTCACTACACCGGCAACGGCGGCGTGGCAGGCAAGGGTTACGATGGCATCCAGTCCCAGGATGGCGAACACCACTATGAATACGGCATCGGCGCGACCTACGCCGTGCAGAGCGGCCCGCTCAAGGCCACCACGATTCGCGGCACCTACACCGCTCACCGTGCCAGCGAAAACCAGGCTGATGGCAGCATCAACGAGTTCCGTCTCGTGACCACGGTTCCGTTCAACATCCTGTAATGCCCGTGCCGAACGGCTGATTCAATGACGGATCGGCCGTTCGGCTTTTGTCCTTTAACTGATTGCAGAGGGTTCTTGATGAAAATGCTTCCCCTACGTGCGGCCATCGCGGCTGCGTTGCTCAGTGTCGCTGTTGGTGTCTCGGCCAAACCCCTGGTGGTTTGTACCGAAAACAGCCCCGAAGGCTTCGACATGGTCCAGTACACGACTGCAGTCACAGCCGATGCGGTGGCCGAAACCATCTTCAATCGCCTGGCAGACTTCAAGCCCGGTACCACCGAAGTGATTCCGGCACTGGCCGATTCCTGGGACATCAGCGAAGACGGTCTGAGCTACACGTTTCATCTGCGTAAAGGCGTCAAGTTCCACACCACCGAATACTTCAAGCCGACCCGCGACATGAATGCCGACGACGTGGTCTGGAGTTTCCAGCGCCAGCTGGACCCGAATCATCCATGGCACAAACTGTCGAGCGTGGGCTTCCCGTACTTTGAAAGCATGGGCTTCAAGGAACTGCTGAAAAGCGTCGAGAAAGTCGACGACAACACGGTCAAGTTCACCCTGACCCGTCGCGAAGCGCCGTTCCTGGCCGACATCGCCATGGCCTTCTCGT
Source organism: Pseudomonas monachiensis (assembly GCF_047345015.1). NCBI lineage: Bacteria > Pseudomonadati > Pseudomonadota > Gammaproteobacteria > Pseudomonadales > Pseudomonadaceae > Pseudomonas > Pseudomonas monachiensis. The sequence goes on along the minus strand of NZ_CP178857.1, from coordinate 811,650 downwards.
CGATCTACTCCGCCGAGTACGCCGACCAGTTGCTCAAGGCCAACAAGACCGGCGACCTGAACAACAAGCCGGTCGGCACCGGCCCGTTCGTCTTCCAGCGCTACAACAAGGACGCCCAGGTTCGCTTCAAGGCCAACCCGGACTACTTCCGAGGCAAGCCTCCGGCTGATGCGCTGATCCTGGCCATCGCCACCGACAACAACGTGCGCCTGCAGAAGCTCAAGGCCAACGAGTGCCAGGTCGCGCTGTATCCAAAACCGGATGACATTCCGAGCATCAGGAAAGACGACAAGCTGAAAGTCGATGAGCTGAATGCGATGACCGTCGCGTACATCGCCATCAACACCACGCACAAGTACCTTAGCGATGTACGGGTGCGTAAAGCCATCGACATCGCCTTCGACAAGGAAGCGGCTGTCAACGCGCTGTTCGGCAAGGGCAATGCAACAGCCGCCGTCAACCCGTTCCCGGACACCCTGCTGGGCTACAACCACACCCTGAAGAACCCGGTCCGCGATCTGGACAAGGCCCGTGCCCTGCTCAAGGAAGCCGGCGTACCGGAAGGCACCACCTTCACCCTGTTCACCCGCAACGGAGGCGGTGCAACCAACCCGAACCCGATGCTCGGTGCGCAGATGATGCAGGCCGACCTGGCCAAGGTCGGGATCAAGATCGACATTCGCGTGATGGAATGGGGCGAAATGCTCAAACGCGCGAAAAACGGCGAGCACGACATGGTTTCCGCCGGATGGGCGGGCGATAACGGCGACCCGGATAACTTCCTGACGCCTATGCTCAGTTGTGAAGCGGCCAAGAACGGCGAAAACTACGCCCGCTGGTGCAATGACAAGTTCCAGGCCCTGATCGATCAGGCCCGGGAAAAAACCGACCCGGCCGAGCGTGCAGCCCTGTACGAGCAGGCCCAGCTTATTTTCAACCAGGACCAACCGTGGATCAGCTTGGCCCACACTAGAATGTTTACCGCAATGCGCAACAACGTAGAGGGCTATCACATTAGCCCCCTGACCACGAATAACTTCGCCACCACCCAGGTGAAGTAATAAGAAAACTCCCGGCATTCCTGACCCAGGCATGCCGGGCACGCCTAACCGGCTGATGAGGTACAACACACGATGTTTAGTTTTATTGCCCGCCGACTGGGGTTATTGATCCCCACGTTCTTCGGCATCACCCTGCTGACTTTCGCGTTGATTCGCATGATCCCGGGCGACCCCGTGGAAGTCATGATGGGAGAACGCAGGGTCGATCCCGAAATGCACGCTCAGGCAATGGAACGCCTAGGTCTGAACAAACCCCTGTATGCCCAGTACCTGGATTACATCGGCAAGCTGGCCCACGGCGATCTCGGGGAATCCCTGCGTACCCGTGAAAGTGTGTGGAGCGAATTCACCTCCCTGTTCCCCGCGACCCTGGAACTGTCCATGGCCGCCCTGTTGTTCGCCGGCATCCTGGGCCTTCTGGCCGGGGTGATCGCGGCACTCAAGCGAGGATCCCTGTTCGACCATGGGGTGATGGGTGTCTCCCTGGCGGGATACTCGATGCCGATCTTCTGGTGGGGCCTGATCCTGATCATGTTCTTCTCGGTGAGCCTGGGCTGGACCCCGGTGTCCGGGCGGATCGACCTGCTCTACGACATCGAGCCGCGCACCGGCTTCATGCTGATCGACACGCTGCTGGCCGACGAGCCGGACGCCTTCTTCGACGCCCTGCACCACCTGATCCTGCCGGCCATTGTGCTCGGCACCATTCCGCTGGCAGTGATCGCGCGGATGACCCGCTCGTCGATGCTCGAAGTGCTGCGTGAAGACTACATCCGCACCGCCAAGGCCAAAGGCCTGTCGCCGGCGCGCGTCGTGTTCGTACACGGCCTGCGTAACGCGCTGATCCCGGTACTGACGGTGGTCGGCCTGCAAGTCGGCACCCTGCTGGCCGGTGCGGTCCTGACCGAAACCATCTTCTCGTGGCCCGGCATCGGCAAATGGCTGATCGAAGCCATTGGTGCCCGGGACTACCCAGTCGTACAAAACGGCATCCTGTTAATCGCCTGCCTGGTGATTCTGGTCAACTTCGTAGTGGACATCCTCTACGGTTTTGCCAACCCACGCATCCGTCATCAGCGCTGAGATCATGACCATGACCACTCCAATTCCATCGGTAGCAGTCGATCAAAGCCTGCTGTACCCGTCTCCATACAAAGAATTCTGGCAAGCGTTCTCCAAGAACAAAGGCGCCGTCGCCGGCCTGATGTTCATGCTGCTGGTGATTTTCTGCGCCATCTTCGCCCCGTGGGTTGCCCCTCACGATCCTAGCGAGCAGTACCGCGATTTCCTGCTGACCCCGCCAGCCTGGCTCGAAGGTGGGCAACTGCAGTTCCTGCTCGGTACCGATGAGCTGGGCCGCGACCTGCTGTCGCGACTGATCCAGGGTTCGCGCCTGTCGCTGCTGATCGGCTTGTCGTCGGTGGTGATGTCACTGATTCCGGGCATCCTGCTGGGCCTGTTCGCCGGGTTCTTCCCGCGCGTGCTCGGTCCGACCATCATGCGTCTGATGGACATCATGCTGGCCCTGCCGTCCCTGCTGCTGGCCGTGGCGATCGTCGCCATCCTCGGCCCTGGACTGATCAACACCGTGATCGCCATCGCCGTGGTGTCCCTGCCGTCGTACGTTCGCCTGACCCGCGCTGCGGTGATGGGCGAACTGAACCGCGACTACGTGACCGCCGCGCGCCTGGCCGGTGCCGGCTTGCCGCGCCTGATGTTCGTCACCGTGCTACCCAACTGCATGGCGCCGCTGATCGTTCAGGCCACCCTGAGCTTCTCCTCGGCGATCCTCGATGCCGCCGCACTGGGCTTCCTCGGCCTTGGCGTACAACCGCCAACCCCTGAGTGGGGCACCATGCTGGCTTCGGCCCGCGACTACATCGAACGCGCCTGGTGGGTGGTGAGCCTGCCTGGTTTGACCATTTTGCTCAGCGTGCTGGCAATCAACCTGATGGGCGACGGCCTGCGCGATGCGCTGGACCCGAAACTCAAGAACGCCGCCTGAGGAGATTCCCATGTCACTGCTAGAAATCAAGAATCTCAACGTTCGCTTCGGCGACAAAAACGCCACGCCAGTGGTCGATGGCCTCGACCTGAAAGTGGACAAGGGCGAAGTGCTGGCCATCGTTGGCGAGTCCGGTTCCGGCAAATCCGTGACCATGATGGCGCTGATGGGCCTGATCGAGCATCCGGGGATCGTCACCGCTGACGCCCTGAACTTCGACGGCAAGAACATGCTCAAGCTCAACAATCGTCAGCGTCGACAGATCGTCGGTAAAGACCTGTCCATGGTCTTCCAGGATCCGATGACCGCGCTGAACCCGAGCTACACCGTCGGCTTCCAGATTGAAGAAGTGCTGCGCCTGCACCTGAAAATGTCCGGCAAGGCGGCCCGCAAACGCGCCATCGAACTGCTGGAAAAAGTCGAGATCCCGGGTGCCGCCAGCCGTATGGACGCTTACCCGCATCAACTGTCCGGTGGCATGAGCCAGCGTGTCGCGATTGCCATGGCGATTGCCGGCGAACCGAAACTGCTGATCGCCGACGAACCGACCACGGCGCTGGACGTGACCATCCAGGCACAGATCATGGACCTGCTGCTGGCGTTGCAGAAAGAACAGAACATGGGCTTGGTGCTGATCACCCACGACCTCGCCGTCGTGGCCGAAACCGCCCAGCGCGTGTGCGTGATGTACGCCGGCCAGGCGGTCGAAGTCGGTCAGGTGCCGCAACTGTTCGACATCCCGGCGCACCCGTATAGCGAAGCGCTGCTCAAAGCGATTCCGGAACACAGCCTCGGCGCCGCGCGTTTGTCGACCCTGCCGGGCATCGTGCCCGGTCGCTACGACCGTCCGCAGGGTTGCCTGCTGTCGCCGCGCTGCCCGTACGTGAAAGACAACTGCCGTCAACAACGTCCGGCCCTTGACCAGAAAAGCAACAGCCTCGCTCGCTGCTTCTACCCGCTGAACCAGGAGGTGGCGTAATGGCCGTCGTTCTTACCGCCCGCGACCTGACCCGTCACTACGAGGTGTCCCGAGGCCTGTTCAAGGGGCACGCCACCGTGCGCGCCCTCAACGGCGTGTCGTTCGAACTGGAAGCCGGCAAGACCCTCGCTGTCGTCGGCGAGTCGGGTTGCGGCAAGTCCACCCTGGCACGTGCCCTGACCCTGATCGAAGAACCGTCCTCCGGCTCCTTGAAAATCGCCGGGCAGGAAGTTGCCGGGGCCGACAAGGCCCAGCGCAAGCAACTGCGCAAAGACGTGCAGATGGTATTCCAGAGCCCGTACGCCTCGTTGAACCCACGGCAGAAAGTCGGTGATCAGCTTGCAGAACCGCTTCTGATCAACACCAGCCTGAGCGCCTCCGAACGTCGCGAGAAAGTCCAGGCGATGATGAAGCAGGTGGGCTTGCGTCCCGAGCACTATCAGCGTTATCCGCATATGTTCTCCGGCGGCCAGCGCCAGCGGATCGCCCTGGCCCGGGCGATGATGCTGCAACCGAAAGTGCTGGTGGCGGACGAACCGACCTCGGCGCTGGACGTGTCGATTCAGGCGCAGGTGCTCAACCTGTTCATGGATTTGCAGCAAGAGTTCAACACCGCCTACGTGTTCATCTCCCACAACCTGGCAGTGGTACGCCACGTTGCCGACCACGTGATGGTGATGTACCTCGGTCGTCCGGTGGAAATGGGCACGAAAGAGGACATTTACTCACGCCCTCTGCACCCCTACACCCAGGCGCTGCTGTCGGCGACGCCGGCCATCCACCCGGATCCGGACAAGCCAAAAATCAAGATCGTCGGTGAGCTACCCAACCCGCTGAACCCGCCGTCCGGCTGCGCCTTCCACAAGCGCTGCCCGTACGCCACCGAGCGTTGCAGCACTGAAGAGCCGGCCCTGCGCCTGCTCGACAACCGCCAGGTGGCTTGCCACTACGCCGAGCAATTCCTCGACGGCGCGGCATAAAAAATGTGGGAGCGGGCTTGCTCGCGAAGGCGTCATTCCAGTCAACATCAATGTCGACTGACAGATCGCTTTCGTCGGAACGCCGCCCGGAGCAAGTCCGCTCCCACAGGGATTGAGTAGTTCAAGTAAATACGCGTTAACCCAACCCCTTCCACCTCGATTGAGCATCACTCAGGTAGAAGGGGTTTTCTTTTGCCCGCCATCGAGCGGCTACGTCTGGCTGTCGCCCTCTTCTTCATCGGTGTCCGGCTCGTCGGTGGTCGAGTCATCGTCGTTGTCCGCACCACCCTGCCCCTGATCTCCCGGTTCCGATTCGGACTTGGCGATCATCAACCCCGCATAACCCGCCTGCCCGCTCGAAGCCTGCTCCCCATGATCGATACACTCGGCCCACGCCATCGAAGTGCCGAGCGAGAGCATCACCATCACCTTCAACAGCAGTAAAACGCGAAACAATCTGTTCATAGCCGATTCCGTCCTTTCGTTGAGTGCCTGTCTGGCGCTGAGTCAAATCTAGTTCCGATCAGCCGGGTTCTCCAGATTGGATGCTATCGAGCGAGGGAAAATGCAGCGGGTTGGCAGATTGGTTTGGAATAGGGGTTATTCACAATTCAGCTAACACCGAAAAACCCACAGAAGTATGTGATAGGCAATAAAAAACCCCGCTGCTTTCACAAACGGGGTTTTGGGTATTTCAACTCAGCGCTTAGTGATGCTCACGCGTCGCACGGAATTTCACGTCCGGCCAGCGCTCTTCCATCAGGGCCAGGTTGACCCGCGTCGGTGCGAGGTAGGTCAGGTGACCACCGCCGTCCAGTGCCAGGTTTTCCACAGCCTTGTTGGAGAATTCCTCAAGCTTCTTCTTGTCGCTGCATTCGATCCAGCGTGCCGAGTAAACCGTGATCGGCTCGTAGGAGCACTCGACCTTGTATTCCTCTTTCAAACGACTGGCGACCACATCGAACTGCAGCACACCGACGGCGCCGAGGATGATGTCGTTGCTGCGTTCCGGGAAGAACACCTGGGTCGCGCCTTCTTCGGCCAGCTGTTGCAGGCCCTGGCGCAGTTGCTTGGATTTCAGCGGATCTTTCAAACGCACGCGGCGGAACAGTTCCGGGGCGAAGTGCGGGATACCGGTGAAACCCAGGGCTTCGCCTTCGCTGAAGGTGTCGCCGATCTGGATGGTGCCGTGGTTGTGCAGGCCGATGATGTCGCCGGCAAAGGCTTCTTCCAGTTGCTCACGCTCGGAGGAGAAGAAGGTCAGCGCGTCGCCGATCCGCACGTCCTTGCCGGTGCGCACATGGCGCATCTTCATGCCTTTTTCGTACTTGCCGGAGCAGATACGCATGAAGGCGATACGGTCGCGGTGCTTCGGGTCCATGTTCGCCTGGATCTTGAAGATGAAGCCCGAGAACTTCTCTTCCACCGGCTCCACGGTACGCTCGTTGGCCACGCGTGCCAGCGGGCGCGGCGCCCAATCGACGACGGCGTCGAGGACGTGGTCGACACCGAAGTTGCCCAGTGCCGTACCGAAGAACACCGGGGTCAACTGACCGTCGAGGAACTCCTGCTGGTTGAACTCGTGGCAGGCGCCCTGCACCAGTTCCAGCTGCTCGATGAAACGCTCGTACTCGTCACCCAGGTGGGCGCGGGCTTCATCGGAGTCGAGCTTCTCGATGATCTTGGTTTCGGTGCGTTCGTGGCCGTGACCGGCGGTGTACACGATGATGTAGTCATCGGCGAGGTGATACACGCCCTTGAAGTCGCGGTAGCAACCAATCGGCCAGGTGATCGGCGCCGCCTTGATCTTCAGGACCGCTTCGATTTCGTCGAGCAGTTCGATCGGGTCGCGGATGTCACGGTCGAGTTTGTTGATGAAGCTGACAATCGGCGTGTCACGCAGACGGCAGACGTCCATCAGGGCGATGGTCCGTGGCTCTACACCTTTACCGCCGTCGAGAACCATCAACGCCGAGTCCACCGCGGTCAGGGTGCGGTAGGTATCTTCGGAGAAGTCTTCGTGACCCGGGGTATCGAGCAGGTTGATCATGTGTTCGCGATACGGGAACTGCATGACCGACGTGGTAATGGAAATACCACGCTGCTTTTCCATTTCCATCCAGTCGGAGGTGGCATGGCGATCGGATTTACGAGATTTCACCGTACCGGCTACCGCAATCGCCTTGCCCATCAGCAAGAGCTTCTCGGTGATGGTGGTCTTACCGGCATCGGGGTGGGAAATAATGGCGAAAGTGCGGCGTTTCGCGACTTCGGCGGCCTGTTTGGTCATGGGAAATCGCCTGGCAGGTGATTCAAAAAAGGGCGCAGATTATAGCCCAAGTTGATCCAAGAACCGAACCGTTGAGCACATTAGGAGTGGCCAAATGCTCCCGCAGATGGGAACCTTTTAAAGCCCGGAGACGTCCACTCCCCCGTTACGACCACTCGTCGGGGGCCTGAAACACCTGCAAATCGGCCTGACGAGGCTGTGCTCATGGCTCGATGCATGCCGCTTTGCCGGCCTGTTCGAGCTGCTTATCGCGATCATTTTTTCGGCAGCCAGGAATGGCATTGCCACACGAAAGAGTGTTTGCCGACTGAAAAAAGGAGTCCGCCTGTGGCTATCCACTATGGCAAAGGGCTGATAGGAGGCGCGCTGGTAATCGCCCTTCTGGCCCTGCTGATCCAATGGATCGGCATCAACACGATCGAACTTTACCGCGACGATTTGTTGTTTTATCTGCAAGCTCATCTGGTTCTCGTCCTCGCTTCCATGCTGGCCGCCCTTGTCGTGGGCATTCCTGCCGGCATCCTCCTCAGCCGCCCGTCCATGGTCGGCCGCGCCGAACGCTTCATGCAGTTCTTCAACATCGGCAACACCGTTCCGCCCCTCGCCGTCCTGGCCATCGCCCTGGGCATCCTCGGCATCGGCAGCGGTCCGGCCATCTTCGCCCTGTTCCTCGCCTCACTACTGCCCATCGTGCGCAACACCTATGAAGGCCTGAAAAACGTTCAGGGGTCGCTCAAGGAAGCCGCCGTCGGCATCGGCATGACCCCGCGCCAGGTGCTGTGGAAAGTCGAATTGCCCAACGCGGTGCCGATCATCATCGGTGGTGTGCGCGTGGCGTTGGCGATCAACGTGGGGACCGCGCCGCTGGCGTTCCTGATCGGCGCCAACAGTCTCGGCAGCCTGATCTTCCCCGGGATTGCCCTGAACAATCAGCCGCAATTGCTGCTCGGCGCGGCCTGCACCGCCTTGCTGGCCTTGTTGCTCGACGGCCTGGTGACACTCGCCAGCCGCCTCTGGCTCGAACGCGGCTTGCGCCCGTCTTAAGCCCCGGCAAAGGAATCGTCATGAAAACATCAAGCTTTTTACTAGGCTGCGTCCTGCTGTTCGCAGGATTTGCCCAAGCCGCCGATAAACCCTTGATCCGCATCGGCGCCCGGGTGTTCACCGAACAAACCCTGCTGGCGGAAATCACTTCGCAGTACCTGCGTACCAAGGGTTACGAGGTGCAAGTGACCGGCGGCCTGGGCAGCAATCTGGCCCGCAGCGCCCACGAAAGCGGCCAGCTGGACATGCTCTGGGAATACACCGGCGTGTCGCTGGTGGCCTACAACCATGTCACTGAAAAACTCGACAGCGAACAGTCCTACGCACGAGTAAAAGAACTCGACGCGAAAAAAGGCCTGGCCTGGCTCACCCCGTCGAAATTCAGCAACACCTACGCCCTCGCCCTGCCGAAGAACGTCGCCGACCAATACCCACGGATCAACACCATCAGTGAGCTGAACACGGTGCTGCGCAAGGAAGCCGGGACCAACAATCTGGTGGCGCTGGATACCGAGTTCGCCAACCGTTCGGACGGTCTGGATGGCATGGTCAAGCTCTACGACATGAACCTGACCCGCAAGAATATCCGGCAGATGGACGCCGGCCTGGTCTACACCGCGCTGCGTAACGGCCAGGTGTTTGCCGGCCTGGTCTACACCACCGACGGTCGCCTCAACGCCTTCAAGCTGAAACTGCTGGAAGACGACAAGCACTACTTCCCCGACTACACCGCCGCACCGGTGGTGCGTCAGGCCTACCTCGATGCGCATCCGCAATTAGCCGCTCAGCTCAAGCCGCTGGCTGAACTGTTCGACGACAACACCATGCGCGAACTCAACGCCCGGGTCGACGTCGAGCACCAAAGTCCTTCAGCCGTCGCCGCCGATTTCCTGCGCCAACACCCGATCAATTAAGGAGGAAAAGTCATGGAATTCCTGAACGCCTTTTCCCATCTCGACTGGCCATTGGTCTTACACCTGACGTGGCAACACATCACCCTGGTCGGCATTGCCGTGACCCTGGCGATTCTGGTCGGCGTGCCATTGGGCATTTTGATGACGCGCTTCCCGAGTCTCGCCGGCCCCTTGCAAGCCAGCGCCACGGTGCTGCTGACCGTGCCGTCGATTGCCCTGTTCGGCCTGCTGCTGCCGTTCTACTCAAAGTTCGGCCAGGGCCTGGGGCCGATGCCGGCGATTACCGCGGTGTTCCTGTACTCGCTGCTGCCGATCATGCGTAACACCTACCTGGCCCTGACCAGCGTCGAACCGGGCATCCGCGAAGCCGCCCGCGGCATCGGCATGACCTTCGGCCAGCGCCTGCGCATGGTCGAGTTGCCCATCGCCGTGCCGGTGATCCTCGCCGGAGTGCGCACGGCCGTGGTGATGAACATCGGCGTCATGACCATCGCCGCCACCATTGGCGCCGGCGGCCTGGGCGTACTCATCCTCGCTTCCATCAGCCGCAGCGATATGTCGATGCTGATTGTCGGCGCTGTTCTGGTCAGTTTGCTGGCCATCTTCGCCGACCTGCTTTTGCAATGGCTGCAACGTTCGCTGACTCCAAAAGGACTCCTGAAATGATCGAACTTCAAAACCTCAGCAAGACCTTCCAAAGCAACGGCAAAGATGTGAAAGCCGTGGACTCGGTAAGCCTGACCGTCAATGAAGGCGAAATCTGCGTGTTCCTCGGGCCATCGGGTTGCGGTAAAAGCACCACGCTGAAAATGATCAACCGCCTGATCAAACCGACCTCGGGCAAGATCCTGATCAACGGCGAAGACACCACCGGCCTCGACGAAGTGACCCTGCGCCGCAACATCGGCTACGTGATCCAGCAGATCGGCCTGTTCCCGAACATGACCATCGAGGAGAACATTGTGGTGGTGCCGAAGCTGCTCGGCTGGGATAAACAGAAATGCCACGACCGCGCCCGCGAACTGATGAGCATGATCAAGCTCGAACCCAAGCAGTATCTGCATCGTTACCCACAGGAATTGTCCGGTGGGCAGCAACAGCGGATCGGCGTGATTCGCGCACTGGCCGCCGATGCGCCGCTGTTGCTGATGGACGAACCCTTCGGTGCGGTCGACCCGATCAACCGCGAGATGATCCAGAACGAATTTTTCGAAATGCAGCGGGCGCTGAACAAGACCGTGATCATGGTCAGCCACGACATCGACGAGGCTATCAAGCTCGGCGACAAGATTGCGATCTTCCGCGCCGGCAAGCTGCTGCAGATCGATCACCCGGACACTCTGCTCGCGCATCCGGCGGATGAGTTTGTCAGCAACTTCGTCGGACAGGACAGCACGCTCAAGCGTCTGCTGTTGGTGAAAGCCGAAGACGCGGCGGACAACGCCCCATCCGTCAGCCCGCAAACCCCGGTGGCTGAAGCGCTGGAGTTGATGGACGAGCATGACCGACGCTATGTGGTGGTCACTTGTGCCGAGAATAAAGCCCTGGGTTACGTACGACGTCGCGACCTGCACCGTCAGACCGGCACCTGCGCGCAGTACCAACGCGAGTTCAATGCCACGGCGGCGTACGACGAACATTTGCGCATCCTGCTGTCGCGCATGTACGAGTTCAATCGAGCGTGGTTGCCGGTGATGGATGCCGAGCGGGTGTTTTTGGGTGAGGTGACGCAGGAGTCGATTGCAGCTTACTTGAGCTCAGGTCGTTCGCGAGGAATGAAGACCAACATCGTGTCGCCTGCCGAGGCAGTGGTCGCCTGACAGCTCACATTACCCGGTAAAAATACAAACCCTGTGGGAGCGAGCTCGCTCCCACAGGTTCCATGCAATTTTCCAGTGATTCGCAGGCCGGAAAAAAATATCAACAGTAGCGTCTGCAAAATCAGTCCGGAAACACGCTCCAGAATGGTCAAATCCCCTCTCAACTCACCTTTTCGCAGCCAACGTCGCCGATGTTGACGCTATCGTATTCACTAGCGACTTAGCGCACAAAAGCGTTGAACGTGCAGGTATTCTTAACACTTCATAATTCCTCGGGAACATCCGACTGTCATCTGGGTCGGTTACAAAGAGTGATGCCCGCAACGCGCGTCAGAAGAGTGCAAAAACGCGACATTTTTTGTTGATCTCAAGCCCCTCACGCCCTAAAGTTCGCGCCGAACGTCCATGCTGGAAACGATCCATCCGGCTCAAGTACTGACGACGAGACAGCAAGGCCAAGGGAAAGCTGCACTTCCCATGGCCTTTTTGCTTTCGGCGACATGCCTTGGGAAGTAGGCGAACCAAAGTGGGGATACGGAGGACGTTCATTTGCACCCATTGATTAACAACGTTTGCCTTTAGGAGCTCCCAGGTATGTCGATCCAGGTCGAAGACTATTTCGCGCGTGAAACCTTTCAGAAAATGAAGGCGTTCGCCGACAAACAGGAAACCCCATTCGTGGTGATCGACACCGCGATGATCAGCCAGGCCTATGACGACCTGCGCGCCGGTTTCGAATTCGCCAAGGTCTACTACGCGGTCAAGGCCAACCCGGCCGTGGAAATCATCGACCTGCTCAAAGAGAAAGGTTCGAGCTTCGACATCGCCTCTATCTATGAGCTGGACAAAGTGCTGGGGCGCGGCGTCAGCGCCGACCAGATCAGCTACGGCAACACCATCAAGAAGTCCAAGGACATCCGCTACTTCTACGAGAAGGGCGTGCGCCTGTTCGCCACCGACTCCGAAGCCGACCTGCGCAACATCGCCAAGGCCGCTCCGGGCTCGAAAGTCTACGTACGCATCCTGACCGAAGGCTCGACCACCGCCGACTGGCCACTGTCGCGCAAATTCGGCTGCCAGACCGACATGGCCATGGACCTGCTGATCCTCGCTCGCGACCTGGGCCTGGTGCCTTACGGCATCTCGTTCCACGTTGGCTCGCAACAGCGCGACATCAGCGTCTGGGACGCCGCGATCGCCAAGGTCAAAGTGATCTTCGAGCGTCTGAAAGAAGAAGACGGCATCCATCTGAAGCTGATCAACATGGGCGGCGGCTTCCCGGCCAACTACATCACCCGCACCAACAGCCTGGAAACCTACGCCGAGGAAATCATCCGTTTCCTGAAGGAAGACTTCGGTGATGACTTGCCGGAAATCATCCTGGAACCAGGCCGTTCGCTGATCGCCAACGCCGGCATCCTGGTCAGTGAAGTGGTGCTGGTTGCGCGTAAATCCCGTACCGCCGTCGAGCGTTGGGTGTACACGGATGTGGGCAAGTTCTCCGGCCTGATCGAAACCATGGACGAAGCCATCAAGTTCCCGATCTGGACCGAGAAGAAAGGCGAGATGGAAGAAGTGGTCATCGCCGGTCCTACCTGCGACAGCGCCGACATCATGTACGAAAACTACAAGTACGGCCTGCCGCTGAACCTGGCCATCGGTGATCGCCTGTACTGGCTGTCGACCGGTGCGTACACCACCAGCTACAGCGCTGTTGAATTCAACGGCTTCCCGCCGCTGAAGTCGTTCTACGTGTAAATACTGCGTAGAAAACAAAAGCCCATGACATGTCATGGGTTTTTTTGTGCCTGAAATTCGCCTCGGTAGGAGCTGCCGAAGGCTGCGATCTTTTGATCTTGCTTCTAAAGGTCAAAAGATCGCAGCCTTCGGCAGCTCCTACATGGATTGAGTTCGCTGCAGATCGGCGCAGCGGCGAGCGTAATCGTCGGCCAGTGCCTGAATCCTCGGATCGGTCGCGTCCATCAGCGCCTGACTCGCCACCCGCAGAAAATTCAGATTCCCCCCGGCCAGCGCCTTGTGCAGCCAGAGCAACGCATCCTCGATATTCCCTTCGTCGGTCAAGACCGCTGCAAAGCTGAACTGCCCGCGAAAATCCCCACCCTCGGCCGAACGTCGATACCAGTTACGAGCCGCAGCCGGATCCGCGGGACAAACCCGCCCTTCTTCCAGATACCGTCCCAACAGATTCATCGATTTTGCATGGCCCAACTCAGCCGCACGGCGATAGAGACTCAGTGCTTGAAACTGGTCCTCAACCACCCCGCGACCGGTCGCCAGCAGATTGGCGTAGTTGTACATCGCCCAATCCAGCCCTGCACTGGCGGCAAGTCGGTAATGCCTGGCCGCTAGCGATGTATCGGCAGCACAGCCCCAACCATGCTCATGACAACGGCCGAGCATGTTGCGCGCCATCACATGCCCGCGTCGCGCGGCGATATCGAACCAACGCAGTGCCAGCGGCCGATCCTGAGCAATGCCCTGCCCGTCCAGCAAAATCTGCCCGAGCAACGCCTGCGCATCGAGGACGTCTTCGCGGGCCGCGATCAGAATCGCCTGGGCCGCCCGGGCCGGACTTTCGTCGAGCATCGCGCGCAGGCGCTCACCGTCGAGCATTTCCTCGCGGCGTAAACGGAAATCCGCCACTTACACCTCGACCCAGCGCCGCAACAGGTTGTGATAGGTACCGGTGAGGCGGATCAGCGATGGATGATCGGGCACATCGCGGGTCAGTTGCTGGATGGCCCCGTCCATCTCGAACAACAGGGCGCGCTGGCTGTCTTCACGCACCAGGCTTTGCGTCCAGAAAAACGAGGCGAGTCGCGTTCCTCGTGTCACCGCATTGACCTTGTGCAGGCTGGTGCCTGGGTAAAGCACCATGTCGCCGGCAGGCAGCTTCACCCGTTGAGTGCCAAAGGTGTCCTGGATCTCCAGCTCGCCGCCGTCGTAATCCTGCGGCTCGCTGAAGAACAGCGTGGCGGACAAATCCGTGCGCACCCGCTCGATGCCGCCCTTGGGCTGACGCACCGCGTTGTCGATATGGAAGTCGAAACTGCCACCGGCGGTGTAACAGTTCAGCAACGGTGGAAAGACTTTGTGCGGCAAGGCTGCTGACATGAACAGCGGATTTTTCCACAGCCGCTCCAGCATCGCCGCGCCGATCTCCTTGGCCAGCGGATGCCCTTCGGGCAGCTGCAAATTGTGCTTGGCCTTGGCCGACTGGTAGCCGGCGGTGATCTTTCCATCGGCCCAATCGGCTTGCTCCAGAGCCTCGCGAATGCGCTGCACCTCGTCTTTTTCAAACAGGCCGGGAATGTGCAGCAGCATGACAAAGACACCTGAATACAAAGGAGCGCCAATGGTATTGATTCTTATTGCCTGTGTAAAACACATCTGACGAATGAGTCAGCAGAAACCGTAAGGTTAAATTGTAAAGATTGTAAATTCAGTGCGAATAGTAATGTTTCGCAATTGTTACAAATACTTATTTACACTATATTCCGCGGCCTCAAATCCTTGGGGAGGGGAATTCAAATGTCGCGTCAACAACCACAAGTACCGGTCAGTTCACCACGTCTGCTCGCATCGGCCATCGGCATGGCGATAACTGCCGGGTCTGCGGGCCACATGGTTTTCGCGGCGGAAAAAACCGACGAAAAAGCCCCCGACAAAGTGATTTCGCTGGGCGCCACCGCCATCACCGGCGAAGCCCAGGACGAGACAACCTACAACGTAGAGAAAGCCTCCTCGCCCAAGTACACCGCGCCGCTGATCGACACGCCGCGCTCGGTAACCGTCATTCCGCAACAGGTTCTCAAAGACACCGGCGCCCTCAATATGCAGGACGCGCTACGCACCGTTCCTGGCATCACTTTCGGTGCCGGTGAAGGTGGCAACCCCCAGGGTGATCGTCCATTCATCCGCGGCTTCGACGCCCAGGGCGACACTTACCTGGACGGCGTGCGCGACACCGGTTCCCAGAGCCGCGAAATCTTCGCCGTTGAATCGATCGAAGTCAGCAAGGGCCCGAACTCCGCCATCGGCGGCCGTGGCGCTGCGGGCGGCAGCATCAACCTGGTCAGCAAGAAAGCTCACCTGGGCGACTCGCTCGACGGTGGTTTCACCTGGGGTTCCGACCAGACCCAGCGCTACACCTTTGACGGCAACTACCAGTTCACCGATACCGCCGCCGGCCGTCTGAACCTGCTGAGCCACGAGAGCAACGTCGCCGGACGTGACAGCGTCAACTACGACCGTTGGGGTGTTGCACCGTCCCTGGCCTTCGGCCTGGGCACCGACACCCGCGTCAACCTCGACTACTACCACCTCGAAAGCAACGACCTGCCGGACTCGGGTATTCCGTACAGCATCCCGACCGGAGGCTCGGCCGCCCGTACCAAATCCAACCCGGACAAGCCGAATGACGGCGGCGACAGCAGCAATTTCTATGGCCTGACCGATCGCGACTTCCGCAAGACCCGCACCGACACGGCGACCTTCGCCATCGAGCACGACCTGAGCGACTCGCTGACCATCAAGAACACCCTGCGTCACGGCTCCAGCATGCAGGACTACATCCTGACCCAGCCTGACGACAGTAAAGGCAACGTCAACAACGGCAGTGTCTGGCGTCGGGCGAACACCCGCGTGAGCAACACCGAGACCACCACCAACCAGACCGACCTGTTTGGTGATGTCTACATCGCCGGATTCAAGAACAGCTTCTCCACCGGTGTCGAATACACCCATGAGGAAAGTGAAAAATCCTCGTACAACGTCAACACGGACACCACCCCGGGAACAGCAGCGGTAACCACCAACTGCTCGCCGGCAATGATCGGCGCGCCAAGCGGTTACAACTGTACCTCGCTGTCCAACCCGACCCCGAATGATCCGTGGAGCGGCGCCATCTCGCGCAACTATGCGGGCACCGAAACCAAGGCCAACACCTACGCATTGTATGTGTTCGATACACTGACGTTGTCCGAACAGTGGCTGGTGAACATGGGGCTGCGCTACGACCATTTCGACACCGACTACAAAACCTTCAACGGTTCCAGCGTGACCACGTCCAAAGGCGATGACACCAGCGAATTCGTTACCGGTCAGTTCGGCGTGGTGTACAAACCAGCCGAAAACGGCAGCATCTATGCGTCCTACGCGACATCTGCCACGCCACCGGGCAACACCCTGGGCGAAGGTTCGGAAGGCAACCCGCTGGGCGGCACGCCGGATCGCAACGGCAACCTGCTGAAAAGCGACATGGAGCCGGAAACCACCAAGAACTACGAGATCGGCACCAAGTGGGACCTGCTGAATGATCGTCTGTCCCTGACCGCCGACATCTTCCGCACCGAGAAAGAAAACGCTCGTGTGCAGACCAACACCACGACGTACGAAAACGTCGGCAAAACCCGCGTTCAAGGTGTCGAACTGTCGGCCACCGGCAAGCTCACCGACAAATGGCAGGTCTTCGCCGGTTATGCCTACATGGACAGTGAACAAGTCGATGGCGGCGACATGCCGGCAAACAAAGCCAACGATGGCAACGAACTGCCTAACACGCCGAAAAACAGCGCCAGCCTGTGGACGACCTATCAGGTCACGCCAAGGCTGACCATCGGCGGCGGTGCGTTCTATGTCGATGACGTGTTCGGCAGTGCCGCCAACACCACCATGGTCGATTCCTACGTTCGTTACGACGCGATGGCGGCCTACAAGCTGACCAAGAACGTCGACCTGCAACTGAACGTGCAGAACCTGACCGACGAAACCTACTACGACAAGGCGTTCTCGACTCACTTCGCCAACCAGGCGGCCGGTCGTACCGCTTTGCTGAGCACCAACTTCCACTTCTGATCGTAGGAGCTGCCGGAGGCTGCGATCTTTTGATCCTGATGTTTAGCGAAGCTTAAATCGCCAAAAATCAAAAGATCGCAGGCTTCGCCAGCTCCTACATTGGGCAGGGCCCCGTTCATCCACATGAACGGGGCTTTTGTGCGTAAAAAAGAATGCTTCTCGACAACCCCACGGCATAATGCGCGCCGTGATGAATCAACTTGAACGAACAAGGCGAGCGACGTGTTGAAGAAAACCCTGTTCCAGTTGCACTGGTTTTTCGGCATCAGCGCCGGGCTGGTCCTGGCCCTTATGGGCATCACCGGGGCGGCGGTGTCGTTTCAGGATGAAATCCTGAGCACACTCAACCCGTCTGTATTGCAGGTCGAAAAACAGGTCGCCGGTGTGCTGCCGCCTGTCGAGCTGGTGGAGCACATCGAAGCCGTGTCGGGCAAAAAAGTCTCGATGCTCACGGTGGAAACCGACAGCGGCAACGCCGCCAAAGTGTGGTTCACCCCGCCGCCGGGTGAGCGCCGTGGCGAGATGCGCTACTTCGACCCGTACACCGCCGAGTTCCTTGGCGATGCCTCCGGCCAGGGCTTCTTCGGCCTGATGCTGCAACTGCACCGCTTCCTCGCCATGGGCGACACGGGTCGGCAGATCACCGGCGCGTGCACGCTGATCCTGGTGTTCTTCTGCCTGTCCGGCCTGTACCTGCGCTGGCCTCGCCAGTGGAAAAGCTGGCGTGCCTGGCTGACCCTGGACTGGAAGAAAAAGGGCCGCAGTTTCAACTGGGACCTGCACTCGGTGGCCGGTACCTGGTGCCTGGTGTTTTACCTCCTGGCGGCGCTGACCGGGTTGTCCTGGTCCTACGAGTGGTACAACAAGGGACTGACCCGCTTGCTCTCCGACTCACCGCAGAGCGAACGCGTTCGCGGCGGACGCGGGCCTGCGCCAAGCGGTCCGGCACCGACGGCCGATTACGCGGCGATGTGGAGCAGCATCTACAGCGCGGCCGGCCCGCAACTCAGTTCCTATAACGTGCGCATGCCGCCCGTGGCCGGTCAACCGGCGACCGTGTTCTTCCTGCTGAAAACTTCGCCTCACGACCGCGCCCTGAACCAGATCACCCTCGACCCGGCCACCGGGGTGGTCAAACGGGTGGATCGCTACAGCGACAAGAGCCTCAAGGCGCAGTTGCTGACCAGCATCTATGCGCTGCACGTTGGCAGTTACTTCGGCATCGTCGGGCGCATCCTCCTGACCATCACCTCACTGACCATGCCACTGTTCTTCATCACCGGCTGGATGCTGTACCTGGATCGTCGGCGCAAAAAACGCCAGATCAAGGATGCGCGCAAAGACCTGGTGCAAACCGCCAGCGACGCGCCGGCGTGGCTGATCGGCTTCGCCAGCCAAAGTGGTTTTGCCGAGCAACTTGCGTGGCAGACCGCCGGGCAATTGCAGGCTGCAGGCTTGCCGGTCAAAGTGCAGCCGTTGGCGGACGTCAGCGAGCAGGACTTGCATGAATCGAACAATGCCTTGTTCGTGGTCAGCACCTTCGGCGACGGCGAAGCACCGGACAGCGCCCGCGGTTTCGAGCGCAAGGTACTGGGCCGGGCACCGAGCCTGGGACGCCTGAATTATGCCGTCCTTGGGTTGGGCGACCGGCAGTATCAACACTTCTGCGGTTTCGCCAAACGCCTGCATGCCTGGTTGGGCGAACAGGGTGCAAAGACCCTGTTCGCCCCGGTGGAGGTCGATAGCGGTGACCCTTACGCCTTGTGCCACTGGCAACAGCAACTGGGCCTGTTGACCGGCCAGGCCCCCGTTGATACCTGGCAAGCGCCCAGCTACGACAACTGGACCCTGCTGCATCGTGAACTGCTCAACCCGGACAGCAGCGGTTCGCCGGTGTACTTGTTGGGCCTCAAGCCGCCTTCCACCAGCAGCTGGCTGGCGGGCGACCTGGTGGAAGTGATGCCGCGCAATTGCCCGTGGGCCATCGAGCACTTCCTCGACGGCATGGGGATCCACGGTGAAACCAAGGTGCGACTCAACGGCCTGGAAGAAACCCTCGAACAGGCCCTGGCCAGCCGCCAGTTGCCGGAGAACCGCGCCCACCTGGTCGGCCTGCACGCCCAAGCGTTGGCAGAGGCCCTCGTGCCGCTGGCCATGCGCGAGTACTCCATTGCGTCGATCCCGGCCGATGGCGTGCTGGAGTTGATCGTGCGTCAGGAAGTGCATGCCGACGGCAACCTCGGTGTCGGTTCCGGCTGGCTTACCGAACACGCGCCGGTGGGCAGCGCCATCAGCCTGCGCGTGCGGCGCAACAGTGGTTTCCATCTGCCGGCCCAACCGGTGCCGATGATCCTGCTGGGCAATGGCACGGGGCTGGCCGGGTTGCGCAGCCTGCTCAAGGCCCGGATTGCCGATGGTCAGCAACGTCAGTGGCTGCTGTTTGGCGAGCGCCATCGCGAGCACGACTACCTGTGCCGAAAGGAGCTGGAGGAGTGGCTGATCAATGGTGACCTGGCGCGTCTCGACCTGGCATTTTCCCGCGACCAGGCCGAAAAGATTTACGTACAGGATCGTCTGCGTGAATCGGCAGCCGAGCTCAAGACGTGGCTGGAGGATGGTGCGGTGATCTACATCTGCGGCAGCCTTCAAGGCATGGCTTCGGGCGTGGACCAGGTACTCAACGAAGTGCTGGGCGCCGACGAAGTGGAGCGCCTGATCGAACAGGGCCGCTACCGCCGCGACGTGTACTGATTCACTGAGTTCCCTGTGGGAGCGAGCTTGCTCCGGGCGGCGTTCCGACGATGACTGTTTTACATTCAACAAATCTGTTGGCTGTCAGACCGCAATCGCGAGCAAGCTCGCTCCCACAGTGGCTTGAATGTTGGTCAAACCAGCTGCAACTTGCGCTCGAATACGGACACCCCGTCCAGATCCCGCAACACCACGCTCAACTCCCCCGTTTGCCCATCGATATTCACCTCGCCAAAAAACTGAAAGCCGGCAAACGGCGAGACGTTCTGCGCGGGCGGCGCCTTTTCGAACACCACTTCGGGGCCGAAGGTCTTATCCAGCGGATTAGGCCCGAAGCTACCGGCATTCAACGGTCCGGCGACGAACTCCCAGAACGGTTCGAAATCCTGGAACTCCGCCCGATCCGGGTGGTAATGATGGGCCGCGCAGTAATGCACATCCGCAGTCAGAAACAGGAAATTGCGCACCTGCTGCGCCCGCAGGAAACCGAGCAATTCAGCGATTTCCAGTTCACGCCCCTGGGCCGAGCCTGGGTCACCGTTGGCCACCGCTTCCCAGCGCGCGACACCGGGGCTGACTTCGCCGTCGGGTACGCCCAGGCCAATAGGCATGTCGGCGGCGATGACTTTCCATTGCGCATTCGACGCCTGCATTTCGCGCTGGAGCCAGTCCAGTTGTTCACGCCCGAGGAAGGGTTTTTCAGCGCCCAGGTTGTCATCGTTGGCACCGCGATAACTGCGCATGTCGAGTACAAATACATCGAGCAGCGGGCCGTAACCGAGCTTGCGATAGATCCGCCCGCCACCATCGCCGCTCTGCAAGCGCATTGGCGCGTATTCGAGCCAGGCCTGGCGTGCGCGGCCCACCAGGCTGTGGATATCCTTGTCCTGGTAACGCGCATCCAGCTGCTTGCCCGGCGACCAGTTGTTCACCACTTCGTGGTCGTCCCACTGCCAGATCTGCGGGACCTCGGCGTTGAAGCGACGGATGTTTTCGTCCATCAGGTTGTAGCGATAATTGCCGCGATACTCATCGAGGGTCTCGGCGACTTTGCTCTTGGCTTCGGTGGTGATGTTGCGCCATACCCGGCCGTCTTCCGTGGTGAGCTGCGCCGGGATCGGGCCGTCGGCGTAAATGGTGTCGCCGCTGTGGATAAAAAAGTCCGGCAGGCGCAGGCGCATTGCTTCGTAGATGCGCATGCCGCCAATGTCCGGATTGATGCCGAAGCCCTGGCCGACGGTGTCGCCGCTCCAGACGAAACGGATGTCACGGCGGGTTTGCGGCACGCTGCGCAAGTGACCGAACCAGAGTTCGCTGGCAACGCCGCTCTGGGCGTCCTCGAACTGCACGCGATAGAAAATCGCCTGATCGGCGGGCAGCCCGGTGAGTTCGACCCGGGCTGTGAAATCGGTGCGTGCATCGGCCAGGGGCGAGACGAATCGCCGAGGGTTGGGAAACAGGCTGCGGGTGTCCCACTCCACCACCATCCGCGCAGGGCGGTCGCAGCGGCTCCAGATGATCGCCCGGTCGCCCAGCAGGTCGCCGGACTGCACGCCGTCGGTGAGTTGCGGCCGATCCTTGACCGAAGCGATCACCGCCGGCGCCAGCCCCGGCAACAACAGCCCGGCGCCGACCGCTTGCATGACACGACGGCGCCCGAGGTTGAAATCGCTCATGGTGTTCTCCCTGAAAAAGGAAAAACTAAAGCATGGCCCTATGACCCTGGCATGACACAGATCCCGCCAACACCACAGTTAATGGTGTCAGGCCCTGGCCGGCTCCAGTGCCAACTCCACCATCTCCGGCCGTTTCACCAGCGCATACACCACCGCCGTCAACAGGCTCCCCGCCACAATCGCCAACAAATAAAGCAGCGCATGGTTGATCGCATTCGGGATCGCCAACACGAACAACCCACCGTGGGGCGCCATCAGTTTGCAGCCGAAGTACATCGACAACGCACCGGTCAGCGCACCGCCGGCGATGCTCGCCGGAATCACCCGCAGCGGGTCTTTGGCCGCAAACGGAATCGCCCCTTCGGAGATGAAGCACAGCCCCAGCACCAGCGCCGCTTTACCGGCTTCGCGCTCGGTCTGGGCGAACTTGCGCCGGGCAATGAACGTGGCGATGCCCAGACCGATCGGCGGCACCATGCCGGCCGCCATGGTCGCCGCCATCGGCGCGTAGCTCTGCGACGCCAGCAAGCCCACCGAGAACGCATAGGCTGCCTTGTTGATCGGCCCGCCGAGGTCGACGCACATCATGCCGCCCAGCAGCACACCGAGCAGAATCGCATTGGTGGTGCCCATGCTGTCGAGGAAATGCGTAAGCCCGGCAAGCATCCCGGCGACCGGCTTGCCGACCACGTAGATCATCACCAGCCCGGTGAACAGACTCGCCAGCAGCGGAATGATCAGGATCGGCTTGAGCGCCTCGAGACTTTGCGGTAACCGCGCATATCGGTTGATCGCCTTGGCCGCATAACCAGCCAGAAAACCGGCGATGATCCCGCCGATGAAACCGGCGCCCAGGGTGCTCGCCAGCATACCGCCGATCATCCCCGGCGCGAGGCCAGGACGGTCGGCAATGGAATAGGCGATATAACCCGCCAACAGAGGCACCATCAGCTTGAACGCAGTGTCGCCGCCGATCTGCATCAACGCCGCCGCCAGCGTGCCCTCTTCCTTGAATGCAGTGATGCCGAACACGAACGACAAGGCGATCATCAAGCCGCCGGCCACCACCATCGGCAACATGAACGACACGCCGGTCAGCAGGTGTTTATAGACGCCCGTCTTCTCTTGTTTGGCCGTTGTCTTGGCGGTGCTCGAAGCGCTTTCCTGCTGGCCTTCGGCCAGGGCTTTTTTCAAGGTCGCTTCAGCTTGTTTGAGAGCAATGCCGGTGCCGCAGCGATAGATTTTCTTACCGGCGAAACGCTCGGTGGCGACTTCGATATCGGCCGCCAGCAGCACCACATCGGCTTCGGCAATGGCTTGCGCGCTCAACGGATTGCGCGCACCGACCGACCCCTGGGTTTCCACCTGCAGGTCATAGCCCAGGCGCTTGGCCGCTTGCTGCAAGGCCTCGGCGGCCATGAACGTGTGAGCGACACCCGTCGGGCACGCGGTGACGGCCACCAGTCGCGGCGCGTTCTCGACGACCGCCACCGGTTCGACGACGGACACTTCAGCGGCGTAAACCTGAGCCTCCTGCGCTCCTCGCTGCAGCACGGCTTCCACATCCTGCAGGGCCTGGGCCGGAGTGCTCTGGAACAGCCGCTTACCGACAAACCGCGACATGTCCACGGGCGCGCTGGTCACCAGCAGTACCCACTCGGCCGCATCGAGGGTGGCCGCCGACAGTTGTTTTTCGGGATGCGCGGCATCTGTGACTTCGACGCTGGTGCTCCAGCCCTGGCGCTGGGCCGCGGCATCGAGCAGCCGGGCACACAGCACACTGGTGACCATGCCGTTCGGGCAGGCCGTAACGATGGCTAACTTCATGACAAACCCTCTTATTGTTCTGTCAGGGGACGCACGCGCACACCCTGTTCGAGCTGCGCCAGTTGCGCTGCGTCGCCAATGCCGAATCCGATCTGGGTCACTGCCATCGCGGCAATCGCCGTGGCGGTGCGTAAGGTCTGCTCAGGCGTATCGGCACTGAGCAAACCGTGGAGCATCCCAGCCAGCAACGAATCACCCGCGCCCACCGTGCTGGCGACGCTGACCTTGGGTGGCGTGGCATGCAGTGCCGAACCGACGCTGAACCAGTTCACACCCTCGGCACCATGGGAAATCACCACATGCTCGATGCCCTGAGCGTGCAAGCGCTCCGCCGCCAAGGCCTGGGCACTGACCGACACAACCTCGCAGTCCAGCACCTCGGCCAGCTCTTCGGTGTTGGGTTTGATCAGCCACGGCCCCGCTTTCAGCGCTGCACGCAGCGCCTCGCCGCTGGTGTCGAGGGCGACGTTCAGCCCCAGGTTTTTCAAGCGCAAGATCAACGCCTGCAACCATTGAGCACTGACGCCCAATGGCAAGCTTCCGGCGACAACCACCGCATCGTGGCCCGGGGCAATCTGCTCCAGTCGATCGATCAAGGCCTGCTGCGCCGCTTCGCTGACCTGCGGCCCCGGCCCGTTGATGTCGGTGATGCGCCCTTCGCTTTCCGCCAGTTTGATATTGCTGCGGGTCTCGCCCGGAACACGGATAAAGGCATCGACAAAACCGCGTTTGGCGAACAATGTTTCGAACGCTTGCAGGTTGTCTTCGCCAAGAAAGCCACTGACGGTCAGCTGATGCCCGAGGTCCGCCAGCACTTGCGCCACGTTCACGCCTTTGCCGGCGGCGTGGGTGTGCATCACATCGCTGCGGTTGACCTGGCCGGCTTCAAGGCGCGGCAACTGGACGGTCAGGTCCAGCGCCGGGTTGAGGGTCAGGGTAAGAATCCGGGCCATTACAGGGCCTCCACTAATGCGCGCACTTCATTGGCGCTGCCCACGGCCAGGGCCTGTCGGGCAAGGGTTTGAGTCTGAGTGAAGTCCAGTTCGCGAATCCGCGCCTTGACTTCGGCAATGCTGCGCGCCCCGACGCTGAGTTCATCCACCCCGAGGCCGACCAGCACCGGCACTGCCAGCGGGTCGGCCGCCAGCTCACCGCATACACCGACCCATTTGCCGTGGGCATGGGCCGCGCGCACGGTGATGTCGATCAGTTGCAGCACCGCCGGATGCAAGCCATCGGCCTGGGCCGACAGCGTCGGATGGCCACGGTCGATGGCCAGGGTGTATTGGGTCAGGTCGTTGGTACCGACGCTGAAAAAGTCGACCTCCCGGGCCAGCACCGGCGCCAGCAATGCCGCCGACGGCACTTCGATCATGATCCCCAATTGCAAGTCGGCGACCGGGATTTCCCGGCGCAGGCGTTCGGTCATGTCACGGGCCTGGCGCCACTCGTCGACGCTGCCCACCATCGGGAACATGATCCGCAGCGCACGGTTATCGGCAGCCCGCAGCAAGGCGCGCAGTTGCGCTTCCATGATCTGCGGGCGCTGCAGGGTCAGGCGAATGCCGCGCACGCCGAGGAAGGGGTTCTCTTCCTTCGCAATCGGCCAGTACGGCAGCGGTTTGTCGCCACCGACATCGAGGGTGCGCACCACCAGCGGTCGCCCGGCCAGACCGTCGAGGACGCGGCGGTACTCGATTTCCTGGGTCGCCTCGTCGGGCGCTTGCGGGTGGGCCATGAAAATCAGTTCGGTGCGCAACAGGCCTATGCCTTCGGCGCCCTGCTCCACCGCGCCGGTCACGCCAGCGCTTTCACCAATGTTGGCGAACACTTCGACGGCGTGGCCATCGGTGGTCAGCGCCGGTTGATGACGCCGTTCCGCAGCCGCCTTCAAGCGCTGCTCGCGGGTATCGCGTTCGACCGTGGCGCGCTGCAAGGTCGCCGGGTCAGCGTCCACATGCAGGCGACCACGCTGGCCATCGAGCAGCAACGGCGTGCCCGGCGCCAGCAGCAACACGCCGGGGCCGGCGCCGACCAGTGCCGGAATGCCCAGCGCCCGGGCGACAATCGCACTGTGCGCAGTTGCGCCACCCCGGGCGGTGAGAATCCCCGCCACGCGAGCGGGGTCCAGACGCGCGACGTCGGACGGGCCGACCTCGTCCATCACCAGAATGTACGGTTGGTCCGGTTCACTCGGGGTTTCGATGCCACTGAGTTGCATCAACACCCGACGCCCGATATCGCGCAAGTCGGCCGCTCGCTCGGCGAGCAAGGCATCCTGCAATGCTTCCTGCTGCCGGGCCGCCGCTTCAATCACGGCCATCCACGCCGCCTCGGCGCTTTCGCCCTGCTTGAGGCGCGTATCGACCTCATCAGTCAGTTCCGGGTCGTCGAGCATCTCCTGGTGGGTGATGAAGATTTCGCGGATGGCTTTGCTCTTGCTGCGCTCGATCAGGCCCTGGATGTCACGGCGTACCTGCGCCAGGGCTTGCTGGAGACGCTCACGCTCGATGCCGGCGGATTCGCCACGCAACGGGTAACCGATGGTTTGCAGCACTTGAATATGCGCCGGGCCGATAGCGATCCCTGGAGCGGCGGCAATCGCCTGAACCACGCTGCCGGATATCGGGGCGAGGACCACTTCAGCCATATCGGCAACCACTTCGTGCACCTGGCTTACCGGCGGCAGCGGTTCGATTTCCTCACCGAGGCCTTCTTCGATGGCGGCCAACAAGGCCGGCAACGCATCCGCCGCGATGCCCGGTTCGGCGATGATTTCCAGGACCTGCCCCCGACGGGCGCCGAGGCTGAGCAACTTGCTCAAGCTCTTTACCGATACCGCGCTGTCGTGGCCATCGACGATGCGCACGCGGATGTCACCTTCAAAACTCTTTGCCAGTTGCGCGAGGATTTTCGCCGGCCGCGCATGCAGACCGTGGGCGTTGGCCAATGCAATTCGTGCGCTGGGCCAGTCGGCGGGCACTTCACCACCGAGCACTTCGAGGACTTTGCGACTGCTGGTGGCGCGGCCCAACTCATGGCCACGTCCTTCGATCAACAACGCGCACAGGCGTTCGAGCAGGGCTTGATGGGCCTCACCGAGACTGGCCAGGCAGAACAGTCCATTGAGTGGCTGGCCGAGATAGCGCAGCGGTCTGTCCGGGGTGACAAAGGCCAGGCCCGGACGCTTCACCGTCTGCTCGCTGTGCAGCCACCACAGGCCATCGCCCAGGGGCAGCGCTTCGACCTGTTGCAACACGGCGGAGAAACCGTTGCTCACGCAGTCGGCCTGCCGCAACAAGCGTGCGCCGCGCCAGACCAGCTCTTCGAAATCTTCAGCCGCCACACCGAGGCCGATCATCTGCGCATCCAGCGCCAACTCCTGCGGCGCGCCTTGGAGCAACTTCAGCAAGGCTTCGGCGGAACCGGCGCGACGCAGGGCCTGGCCCAGATCAGTCTCGCCGAGGGCGCGGGTGAGCAATTGCAAAAGATGCAGATGCTCATCGGATTTGGCGGCGATACCGATCGCCAGGTAAACGATATGACCGTCGCCCCAGTCCACGCCATCGGGAAACTGCATCAGGCGCACACCGGTGGTGAACACCAGGTCGCGGGTTTCGGGCGTACCGTGGGGGATGGCAATACCTTGACCGAGAAAGGTCGAGCCCTGGGCTTCCCGTGCCTGCAAACCGGCGAGATACCCCTCGGCAACCAGGCCGTCGGCGACCAGATGCCGGGCCAGCAATTGCAGCGCTGCGGACTTATCCACAGCCGATTGGCCTATGGAAATCTGCTCTACAGTGAGCTCGAGCATGCTTTCTCCTTTTTGGCGCCTTGGGGCACCAGGTATTGTTTTGAATGAGTCAGCTTAGGCGCTTGGTCATCGCTTTTGGCGGTTTCACGGCAGAACCGGCCAAAGGCGCCTAAAACGTAGAAAATACGCCTGCTGAAACGTTTAATCTAGATCGATTGGCACGTTACTCGATATTGGCCCATCCTTGAAGTCCAACTTGTCGGATGCGTTGCGACAATGGTCGCCTGCCTTAATCGGTTAGGATTGACGAAAATGTCGAGGCAATCTCGAAAAAACAAGGAAACAGCGGGTTGAAACTCAGTGATATCGCCCAGTTGGCCGGTGTGTCCGTCACCACCGCCAGCTATGTCATCAATGGCAAGGCCGAACAACAGCGCATCAGCAGCGCTACCGTCGAACGCGTGCGCGCGGTCGTCGAACAACATGGCTTCACGCCTAACCCACAGGCTGCCGGTTTGCGCAGCCGGCACACCCGCACATTGGGGTTCATTCTGCCGGATCTGGAAAACCCCAGTTACGCACGAATCGCCAAATTGCTGGAGCAAGGTGCGCGGGCCCGGGGCTATCAGTTGCTGATCGCCAGTTCCGACGATGCACCGGACAGCGAACGGCAACTGCTGCAACTGTTCCGCGCCCGGCGCTGCGACGCACTGATCGTTGCCAGCTGCCTGCCGGCCGGCGACGACAGTTATCGCCAATTGCAGGCCAAGGGCATTCCGATCATCGCCATCGACCGGGTCATGGAACCCGAGCATTTCTGCTCGGTGATCAGTGACGACCGCGAGGCCAGCCTGCAACTGACCCGCAGCCTGCTCGATCCCTTGCCCAAACAGATCGCGCTGATCGGCGCCCGCCCGGAGCTCAGCATCAGTCAGGAACGCTCCGCCGGCTTCAAAGAGGCGCTCGCCGGGTTCAACGGTGAGGTGCTGATCGAAGAAGGTGAGTCCTTCAGCCGCGAGTGCGGTAAACAATTGATGGAAGAGTTGCTGCAGCGCCTGGGCCATTTGCCCGATGCCCTGGTGACCACATCCTACGTGCTGCTTCAGGGCGTGTTCGATGCGCTGCACGACTTCCCGCTGAAAAACCGCCCGCTGCGCCTCGGCACGTTCGGCGACACCCAGTTGCTGGACTTCCTGCCGCTGCCGGTCAACGCCATGGCCCAGCAACACCAGCTGATCGCCGACAAGGCCCTCGCGCTGGCCCTGGCAGCCATCGAGCAGTCGGATTACCGGCCCGGCGTGCAAGCCATCGCGCGCACGTTCAAGCAGCGTATTCGCCAGGACTGAACCGTGGAGCTGATCGACACCCACACCCATCTGGACTTTCCAGACTTCGACGCCGACCGTCAGGCCCTGCTGGCCGAAAGCCGCGCCCTCGGAGTGCGGCGGATGGTGGTGCTGGGGGTTTATCAGGCCAATTGGCAGCGGGTCTGGGAGTTGGTGCAGAGTGACCCCGACCTGCACGCCGCGTTCGGATTGCACCCGGTGTACCTGGACGATCATCAACCGGAACACCTGAGCGAGCTCGGCGACTGGCTGACTCGCCTGGCCGGCCATCGGCAACTGTGTGCGGTCGGCGAGATCGGCCTGGACTACTTCATCGAAACCCTGGACCGCGACGGCCAGCAGGCGTTGTTCGAGGCGCA
Organism: Pseudomonas monachiensis; assembly: GCF_047345015.1. Taxonomy (NCBI): domain Bacteria; kingdom Pseudomonadati; phylum Pseudomonadota; class Gammaproteobacteria; order Pseudomonadales; family Pseudomonadaceae; genus Pseudomonas; species Pseudomonas monachiensis. Next base: position 782,967 of record NZ_CP178857.1, on the reverse strand, counting down.
ATTGCAATTGGCGGCGGATTTCGACCTTCCGGCCTTGATCCATGTGCGGCGTAGCCATGCGGCGGTGATTGCCACGCTCAAACGGTTTCGCCTGAAACGGGCCGGCATCATCCACGCCTTTGCCGGCAGCAAGGAAGAAGCCCGGGAATACATCAAGCTTGGCTTCAAACTGGGCCTCGGCGGTGCCGCGACCTGGCCGCAGGCGCTGCGCATGCACCGCGTGCTCGCCGAGCTGCCACTGGATTCTGTGGTGCTGGAAACCGACTCGCCGGACATGGCCCCTGCCATGTTCCCCGGCCAGCGCAACAGCCCCGCACACCTGCCAGCGATCTGCGCGGCACTGGCCGACATCATGGCAATCAGCCCCGAGCAATTGGCCGCGGCCAGTACGGCCAATGCCTGCGAGTTGTTTAACTGGTCATGACTGCCAGCACCCGCCAACTGTGGGAGCGGGCTTGCCCGCGAAGACGGCGGCACATTCAACATCAATGTGACTGAAAGATCGCTTTCATTGGATCGCCGCCCGGAGCAAGCCCGCTCCCACAGGGTACCGAGGAGAATTTCAGACCCGGAATGCGCTGATCAACTGCTTCAACTCCACGACCTGGGCCGACAACGCCCGGCTGGCATCTTCGGTCTGATGTGCGCCTTCAGCGGTACGCTCGCCGGCGCGATTGATCTCGACGATGTTCTGGTCGATGTCGTGGGCCACGGCGGTTTGCTGCTCCACGGCCGCGGCAATCTGCTGGTTCTGGTCGACGATCATGCCGACCGCGCCCAGGATGTTTTCCAGCGCCCGCTGGACCTTCTCCGACTGCCCGACCGTGCCGCTGGCCATTTCATGGCTGGTGCCCATGGCCTTGACCGCCGCGCCGACACCGCCATGGAGCCTGGCGATCATCTGCTCGATTTCTTCGGTCGATTGCTGGGTTCGTTTGGCCAGGGTCCGGACTTCATCGGCTACCACTGCGAAACCACGCCCCTGCTCGCCGGCCCGTGCCGCCTCGATGGCGGCATTGAGCGCCAGCAGGTTGGTCTGCTCGGCGATACTCTTGATCACTTCGAGCACGCGGCTGATGGACTGGCTGTCGCTGGCCAGTTGGTTGATCACCAGTACCGATTGATCGATCTCGTTGGCCAGCGCGGCAATGCTGCCTTGTTGCGACTCCACCAGGCCGCGGCCACTGATGGTTTCATCGTTGACACTGTGGGCACTGCTCACCGCCGCGGCGGCACTGCGCGCGACCTCCTGGGATGTGGCCGACATCTGGTTCATGGCCGTGGCCACTTGTTCGATCTGCGTGCGCTGCCCGGCGACGGCCTGGTTGCTTTGCGCGGAAACGCTTTCCACTTGCCCGGCCTGACGCTCGACTTCACTGACGGTCTGCCCCACCCGCTCGATCAGGTCATGGATTTTTTTCACGGTGCCGTTGAACACCTCGCCCAACTCCCCCAGCTCATCACGGCTATGGGCGCTGAAGGTCACGGTCATATCGCCGGCCGCCACCTTGTCCATCACCGCGCCCAGGCGCTTGAGCGTGGTGCGGGTCGAGACGTAGAACGCGCCGTAGAGATAAAAGATCAACACAAACACGACTGACAGCGCCACGGCCTGCAAGACCATGTGCGTGCGGTTCTGCTCCAGGCGTTGCTGCAACTGCGGGCCCAGATACTTCAGGGTGGCTTCGTTGAGTTGGTAGGTCTGGTCCATCAGGGCGCTGACCTGATCGTAAAAACCCTGCCACGGCGCGTCGAGGGTATCGGCCATGACCACTTGTTCTTCGAACAGCTCGCTGGCTTTCTTCAAGGATGCCCGGCTGCTATCGGCCTGAGCGGCCAGGTTATCGCGTGCGGCTTTGCTGGAACCCAGGGCATCCTGCAACTTCAGGCCATACTCGGCCTGGAGCTTTTCAATCTGCGCCAGCAACTCATCGAAACGGGTACTCGAAGCCGAGTTGATGAACCCCTGCCCCAACGAGTAAGACCCCATTGCCCGACCTTCGCCCAGGAGCTGGGTGACTCGTGGCGTGACGAGGGTGACGAGCTCACTCAACTGGCGCATGTCGCTCTGGTTGTCGCGACTGAGGCCGGACTGACTGGTGATGAGCTGGCTGAAAATCTGCGCGCTGCCCACCAGCTTGCCGATCAGGGCACTTTTGCTTTGCAGGGAGTTTTCCGTTTGCTGGGCCTTGAACGCGGCGATCATTTCATCGCGTTTGCCATCAAACACCGCGACCTGCTCCGGGTCGCTGGTCATCGCCGCCAGCCCTTGCAGGCGAGTCAGAATACTCTGCTCAAGGGCGCTGATCTTCGATTCGACATTGCCGGCCTTGCCGGATTGGCCGAGGCTGACATTGATCTGCACCAGGTTGTTCAGGGTTTCCAGATCACGCCGCAACGCCAGGCTGCTGCCCAACAGGTCGAGACTTTGCAGTTCGATGCGCGTGCCCTGGAATTCGCGGTAGGAGTCACGCACCAGATAGAAGTTGGTCACCAGCATCGGCACCAGGAACAGTACGCTGATCAGGCTGAACTTCATGCCGAAGCTCAGGCGGTTCATCAGTGCGACAGCGGGATAGAGCAAGCTCTTCACTGGATGTCTCCCTTCAGTTTCTTATTTTTTTTATTGGCAGGCGCAGACAGACGGCAGATAGCCACTATTCGACGCTATCTCTGTATAACTTAAATCGGCAGGAGGTTTTGTAACTTAAGGTTAACGACAGCGCGAAGCCCTACGACCAAGTAATCGCCCCTGTGGCGAGGGAGCTTGCTCCCGTCCGGCTGCGCAGCAGTCGTTGTTGAATTGAATGGGGGGCGACTGCGTCGCCCAGCGGGAGCAAGCTCCCTCGCCACAATGGCTCTGACTGCTGGACTAATGCAGGACCGTCCACAACGCAAACCCGGCATACCAGAGCACCGCCGCACGTAGCAGCAGCGCCCAGATACGGTCCAGATTGTTGATACCTTCCACGCCAGCCACCGGCGCCGGAATTTCACCGGCCACCAGCCCGACTTTCACGATCAATTGCGCGGCGCTGATATTCCAGTTCAGCAGCTCATGCAGCATGACCCGACTGACCGCGACAAAATTGCCGACCAACGCCAGGCTCGCCGCCAGAAGGCGCACCGGCAACCAGTCGAAGGCGTGACGCAGTTGCCCGGCGCGCTCGACCACCGCCGGGTTTTTCCCGTGCTCTTCGGCCAGCGCCAGCAGGCGATAACTCAGCGCCGCGACCGGACCCAACAGGAAGTACCAGAAAATCACCGCGAAAAAGCTCTGGTAGGCCTCCCACAGCAAATGCCCTTCGACCTGTTCCAGTAGCTGTTCACCATTGTCTGCGCAGATATCCAGGTCGCGCTTGGCGACATGGGCCGCCGCTTGCAGGTCCTCCCGACGCCAGGCATCGCGGAACGGCCCGAGATCGCCCAGCAGATCACCGCGCCCCAGGCTGTAGATCACCACCAGCAAATGAATTGGCAACGCCAACAACCCATAGGCCACCGGCTCGATGACAACCAGCAGCAAAGCCAGCAACGCCACCGGCAACAAGACCAGTGCCGCCAGCACCAGCCATGGTCGGTTCGAAAGTCGCGGGCTGGCTTCAAGCTTGTTCAGCTCGTGTGTCCAGCCATTATCACGCTGAACCCGATGGCGCAGGGCCGAGAACTTCTCGATCCACACCGCCAACAGCAACACCAGAAAACTCATCGTCCTTCCTCTTGTGCCAGGGCGGCACGATAGCGTGCCCAGTCGAACGCCGGCCCTGGATCGGTTTTGCGCCCCGGTGCAATGTCACTGTGCCCGCAGATGCGCTCTGTGGTGATTGCCGTGAACGCCTGTTGCAACTGGCGGGTCAGGGCTGTCAACGCGCTGTATTGCGCGTCGGTGAACGGCAGATCATCCGTGCCTTCGAGCTCGATGCCCACGGAAAAATCGTTACAGGTTTCCCGCCCCTCGAAGCACGAGACACCCGCATGCCACGCACGCTCAAGGCACGAAACAAACTGGGTGACAGTACCGTCTCGCTCGATCAGAAAGTGCGCCGACACCCGCAAATCCGCGATCCCTTCAAAATAGGGGTGTTCGGTGACATCCAGACGATTCTGGAAAAACTCCTGCACCTTGCCGGTGGCGAACTGCGCCGGCGGCAGGCTGATGTTATGGATCACCAGCAGGGAAATTTCGCCTGTGGGGCGCGCATTGAAGTTGGGTGAGGGGCAGACATGCGCACCCTGAATCCAACCGCTCGCGGGGTCCAACTGCATACCGATTCCTTCAATGTCGACAGTATTGGCACAGTATGCCGCGATAATCCCCCGGGGCGCGATCACTTGCCGCGATTGAGACGCTTTAGGTTGCCGATCACCGACTCCAGTGCCCGCTCGAACAGCAAGGTATCGTCAAGCATTCGCGCCACGCCGTTGCGCAGCTCCGGGGCCAGCTCGGTGCGGCTGCGCTCGTCCTGGGTAAACGCGAGAAAATCAGCCAGCAATTCGGAAAATATCGCCGGGTCATCGACAAAGTCATTCAACAGGCGCTGTACGACCTGGTCGATGCGCACGTAGAGGCTGTCACGGTCATGATCGTCACAGGCTCCCCACCCCATGGCCGCGTTGGCGATTTCGTTGAGCAGACGTCGCGCCGGATGACTGCTGCGGCTGAAGAAGCTCTTGTCGAGCAGCGCCACCTTGACCAGTGGAATCTGCAATCGGCCGACCAGTGCCTTGAGGGAGTCCGGCAGGTTGCGATCATCGAGCATGCATTCGAAAAGCAGGGCGACCAGGTTGATCACATCCTCATCGGCCTCCCCGAAAACCCGCGACCTGCCGCTTTTGACGCTGACCCGGGTCAACAACAGTTCGAGTTGGTTGCGCAGATCGAAATCATCGACGGCCGCCGGTGCCGGCACGTATTGCTGCAAGTGCGAAAGCAGGCGCAACAGATCTCGCGTGGAAATCGGATCGGGGCCCTCGTCGGTCAGTCCGCCCGTGACGCTTTGGTCAGGTCGGTCCGTGGTGCGACGCACCGGGGCCGGTTTCAGGTCGGGCAACACACCGGTGGCGAGCAGCAACTGATTGGCTTCTGCGTAAAGCTGATCGACCTCGCTGAGGACATAGCGCTCAAACAAAGTGAGGATGATCAGCTTGACCTTGATCTCCAGCCCCAACTGGCGTGCGGCTTGCAAAAAGTACTCGCAGAACATCGCCGGACCCAGGGGATTGTGCAGATCGCCCGGCTCCTTGCCCAACAAGGCACAGAGCCGGGCCGTCAGTTGGTCCAAGGCGAAACCGTCGCGGTCCAGCACCCGGTTGACCATCGCTTGCACCGCGACCGTGCGCTCGCGCTCGTCATCGGGTTGCACCGTCGAGGTATTGGTATCCAGGGTCTGGGGCAAAGCCGCAAGCACGCTTTCGTATTGGGCGAGACGGATAAACGCGGCGAAAAACTGTTCGAGAAAAACCCGTTCGATGCTTTTGCGCTTGAGGCGCAAATCGCGCATCGCTTGAAAGAAGATGTTCTGTTCGACGTCACAGTGGGCGCGGTCGGCCATTTCGAAGAGGGTGTCGTCGGCGTTATCGAACAACGCCTGCAATCCGTGCCGCAGCTGTTGCGCGGCCTTGTCGCGAACCTGGAGAAGAATCGCCGGCAGGCGGGCGAGTGGCGAGTGAGCCACCTGGTCGGTAGTTGCCTTGTGCAAAGGCACTACATTCCCGTCGTTGTGCATTCGGTCTCCCAGGAACGGTTTTGCTTCGACTCGTCAAACTCATGACGTCAAATACAAGGCGGATTATCTTGAAAAGCTCCCCTTTGCGCCAGAAGACTCTGCATCAGCTCTCAAACAGGCGTTTGCTCGGCAACAATGAACAACGCGACAACGGCAGGGATTCGACCAAATGCAGGCGCCAGTGCCAACGTAACGCTCTGATGCCTTGGGTTGGTCCGTGCCATGGCCCTATAATCGAGCCACTTTGTTTGTGGAGTCCGTTATGCCGAATCTACGTCTCGCCGATCTGACCGCCGAAATCGAAGCCAACGTGCGCCGTGCGTTGCGTGAAGACATCGGCAGCGGCGACATCACCGCACAGTTGATCCCGGCCGAACGCCTGGCCAAAGCCACCATCATTACCCGCGATGCGGCCGTCATCAGCGGCACCGCCTGGGTGGATAACGTGTTTCGGCAACTGGACCCACGGGTGGCGGTGCACTGGCAGGTTGCCGACGGTGAACGGGTGACACCCAATCAGGTGCTGTTCCACCTCGAAGGCCCTGCACGTTCGCTGCTGACCGGCGAACGCAGCGCCCTCAACTTCTTGCAACTGCTCTCCGGCGTGGCGACCCGTGCGCAATACCTGGCGGACTTCGTGGCCGAGACTCAGGTCAAGCTGCTGGACACCCGCAAAACACTGCCGGGGCTGCGCCTGGCGCAAAAGTACGCCGTAACCTGCGGCGGTTGCCATAACCACCGCATCGGCCTGTATGACGCCTTCCTGATCAAGGAAAACCACATCGCCGCCAGCGGCGGCATCGCGCAGGCCATCGCCGCCGCGCACAAGATCGCCCCGGGCAAACCGGTCGAGATTGAAGTGGAAAGCCTGGATGAATTGAAAGAAGCGCTGGCGGCCGGTGCCGACATCATCATGCTCGACGAACTGAGCCTGGACGACATGCGCGAAGCCGTGCGCCTGAACGCCGGCAAGGCCAAGCTGGAGGCCAGCGGCGGGATCAACGAAAATACGTTGCTGCCCATCGCCGAAACCGGGGTGGATTATATTTCGATTGGTGCGATGACCAAGGATGTGAAGGCGGTAGACCTGTCGATGCGACTGAGCCTCTGATCGCGCCGCGCCGCATGAAAAACGCCAGCCTCTTCAAGGCTGGCGTTTTTTGTCAGACCACCAGATTGTTCATCTCGCAGTACTCTTCCCACTCGACGCCCAACACCTCGGCCGCTTCTTTGTGCAGCTTCAGGCGTTCTGCTTCGTATTCTTCCGGCGTTGAGGTGTACTTGAGCGTCAGCTCCCACGGCTGCAGGCCCTGGGCTTCCGCCTCGTCCTCGAAAGCCCATTGAATCTGGTCTTTCTGATCATCGGGACTCAGGTCCTTGATCTCCTCCATCAGATCCGGCACATCCAGCACGTACTTTTTCAGTGCTTCTTCGTGTCGGGCTTCTTGGGTCAATTCTTTTATTGTCATGGCGTTCTCGTTGATCTGGGGAATGGAAGATGGATCTGGATCATCAAGGATCTCTCTGACGCAAAAAAACCGTATCAAGCATGGTTTTTCTGGCCTTCAGAACCATTCGGGATCATCTGAAAACAAGTGTTGCTGGTGCCCGAGACAGGAATCGAACCTGCGACCTTCGCGTTACGAGTGCGCTGCTCTACCGGCTGAGCTACACGGGCGGTGGGCTAAACCTAGCACTGACTTCAGGGGCAGGCAACTTCCGGAACGTCTCAATTTCCTGCAGACAAAAAAATGCCCCACAGCTTTCACTGCGGGGCATTTTTTATAACGTTGAAGCGGTCAGGCGTGAGGCGTGATTAAACGCCCGAAGCCTTGGCTGCCGCCACGTCTTTGATGGACAGCTTGATACGGCCGCGGTTGTCCACGTCCAGTACCAGTACTTCCACTTCCTGGCCTTCTTTGAGGATGTCGGTCACTTTCTCAACGCGAGCATCGCTCAGCATGGAGATGTGAACCAGACCGTCCTTGCCCGGCAGGATGTTGACGAATGCGCCGAAGTCGACGATGCGCTCAACCTTACCGACATAGATCTTGCCGATCTCGGCTTCAGCGGTGATGCCCAGAACGCGCTGACGAGCAGCTTCCGCCGCTTCCTTGGTTTCGCCGAAGATCTTGATCGAACCGTCGTCTTCGATGTCGATCGAAGCCTTGGTTTCCTCACAGATCGCACGAATGGTCGCGCCGCCTTTACCGATGACATCACGGATTTTGTCGGTGTCGATCTTCATCGCGATCATGGTCGGAGCGTTGGCCGACAGTTCGGTACGCGACTGGCCGATGATCTGGTTCATCTGGCCGAGGATGTTCAGGCGCGCTTCCAGGGCTTGGCCCAGAGCGATTTCCATGATCTCTTCGGTGATGCCCTTGATCTTGATGTCCATCTGCAGCGCGGTGACGCCTTTGGCGGTACCGGCTACCTTGAAGTCCATGTCGCCCAGGTGGTCTTCGTCACCCAGGATGTCGGTCAGGACGGCGAACTTCTCGCCTTCTTTAACCAGACCCATGGCGATACCGGCAACCGGTGCCTTCATCGGCACACCAGCGTCCATCAGGGCCAGGGAAGCGCCGCAAACGGAAGCCATGGAGCTCGAACCGTTGGATTCGGTGATTTCCGAAACCACACGGATGGTGTACGGGAACACGTCGGCGGCAGGCAGCATGGCCGAAACCGAACGACGGGCCAGACGGCCGTGACCGATTTCACGACGACCAGCGCCACCCATGCGACCACACTCGCCCACCGAGAACGGAGGGAAGTTGTAGTGCAGCATGAACGGGTCTTTTTTCTCGCCTTCCAGGGTGTCCAGCAGTTGTGCGTCACGGGCGGTGCCCAGTGTCGCGACTACCAGAGCCTGGGTTTCACCACGGGTGAACAGAGCCGAACCGTGGGTCTTTGGCAGAACGCCGACTTCGATGTTCAGCGGACGTACGGTCTTGGTGTCGCGACCGTCGATACGTGGCTTGCCGTTAACGATGTTTTCGCGAACGGTGCGGTATTCGATTTCGCCGAAGGCTGCTTTGACTTCGCTGGAAGAAGGCTGGCCTTCTTCACCGGACAGCTTGGCAACGACCTGATCCTTCAGCTCGCCCAGGCGAGCGTAACGGTCGGCCTTGACGGTGATCGTGTAGGCCTGGGAGATCGCTTCGCCGAACTCGGCACGGATAGCGCCCAGCAGTTCGGTGGCTTCTGGCGCAGGAGCCCAGGTCCAGGTTGGCTTGGCAGCTTCAGCGGCCAGTTCTTTAACGGCGTTGATCACAACCTGGAACTCGTCGTGAGCAAACAGTACCGCGCCCAGCATCTGGTCTTCGGTCAGCTCTTTGGCTTCCGATTCAACCATCAACACAGCGTCCGAAGTACCGGCAACGACCATGTCCAGGCTCGAAGCAGCTTGCTGCTCGTAAGTCGGGTTCAGCAGGTAGCCGGTGCTTTCGTGGAAGGCAACGCGGGCAGCGCCGATCGGGCCATCGAAAGGAATGCCGGAGATTGCCAGAGCAGCCGAGGTACCGATCATCGCAGCGATGTCCGGATCGGTCTTTTTGCTGGTGGAAACGACGGTGCAGACAACCTGCACTTCGTTCATGAAGCCTTCGGGGAACAGCGGACGGATCGGACGGTCGATCAGTCGGGAAGTCAGGGTTTCTTTCTCGGAAGGACGGCCTTCGCGCTTGAAGAAACCGCCAGGGATCTTACCGGCAGCGTAAGTCTTTTCCTGGTAGTGAACAGACAGAGGGAAGAAGCCCTTGCCTGGATCGGCTTGTTTTGCACCGACTACGGTCACCAATACGCTGACGTCGTCGTCAACGGTGACCAATACTGCGCCGGAGGCCTGACGGGCGATACGGCCAGTCTCGAGGGTAACGGTCGACTGACCGAACTGGAATTTTTTGATTACCGGGTTCACGGTGTCCTACCTTCTTTGTGGCTCTTGGGGGAACTGGTTTCTTGCGAAATTCTTGGGCAATGTCGGGAATCGGCCCGACCGGTTTGTCCAGGTGCTACTCAGGCAAAGCAGGTATCCAGATAAAACTTGAGGCTGGGAGCCTGCCATGCGCCAACGGGAAACCCGCTGGTGCACGACAGACAACCAACCTCTAGCGCAATCGCTTATTAGCGACGCAGACCCAGGCGACCGATCAGAGTCTGATAGCGACCCAGATCCTTGCCTTTCAGGTAGTCCAGCAGCTTACGACGCTGGTTAACCATGCGGATCAGACCACGACGGGAGTGGTGGTCTTTACCGTTGGCCTTGAAGTGACCTTGCAGTTTGTTGATGTTGGCGGTCAGCAGTGCAACTTGCACTTCTGGCGAACCGGTGTCACCAACAGCTTGCTGGTAGTCAGCTACGATTTGAGCTTTTTCTTGAACGTCGAGAGCCATGAGGCAATCCTTTTATCAGGAAACTGTTTGTCGAAAAACAGTTTCAACAGGCCAGGGACAAATCCCTGTATCTAAAAATGAGTAGTGACCGTGCCTGTTGACAGCCACCCTCGCCAGCCTGCTGTTACACAGACTGGTTTCGGTCATTCTGACCGAATCAGTCGACGCGGCGCGATGCGCCCGTCTTCGCTCACTTCACCGATACCGATGAAGCGACCATTGTGATCCTGTACCCGCACCATGCCGAACTTCGGAGCATCCGGGGCACGTACCGGCTGGCCGTTGAGCCAGTAGAACGCACTCGCTTCCGAGAACTGCAACAGTGGCCAATCCAGCAGGCCGCTGTCCGATGGCATCAGGAAGCGATCGACCGCTTCGTTGCCGCCTTCGGCATGTACCGCTTCCAGCTCTTCGAGGGTAACCGTCTGCGCCAGGGTGAATGGCCCGGCCTGGGTACGTCGCAGTTCTGCAACGTAAGCGCCACAACCGAGTTGCTCACCGATATCCTCCACCAGGGTGCGGATATAGGTGCCTTTAGTGCAATCCACCGCCAGCCGCGCAGTATCACCTTCGAAGGCCAGTAATTCCAAGCGCGTAATAGTAACAGAACGCGGTTCGCGCTCCACTACTTCGCCTGCACGAGCCAGCTTGTACAGCGGCTGGCCATCACGCTTGAGCGCCGAGTACATCGGCGGTATCTGACTGATTTGCCCACGAAATTTCGGCAGTACAGCCTCGATATCGGGGCGACCAACGGTCACCGGGCGTTCCTGCAAAACTTCACCCTCGGCATCCGCCGTGGTGGTGGTCTTGCCCAGTTGCGCCAGGGTTTCATAACCCTTGTCGGAGTCGAGCAGGTATTGTGAGAACTTGGTGGCCTCGCCAAAGCACAGCGGCAACACGCCGGTGGCCAAGGGATCGAGACTGCCGGTATGACCTGCCTTTTCGGCGTTCAGCAACCAGCGAACTTTCTGCAAGGCCGCGTTGGAGGTGAACCCCAGCGGCTTGTCGAGAAGGATAATGCCGCTGACGTTACGACGGATACGTTTGACCTGAGCCACCGATTACTCCTTGGTGTCTTCGGCTTCTGCCGCAACCGGATGCTGATTGTCTTCAGCCACTGCGCGCTCGATCAATGCCGACAGATGCGCACCACGCACGACGCTTTCGTCGTAGTGGAAGTGCAGCTGTGGAACGCTGCGCAGTTTCATCTCGCGAGCCAGCTGCATACGCAGGAAACCGGCGGCGGAGTTGAGCACCTTGATGCTTTGTGCAATTTCTTCGGCGCTGTCCTGCCCCATCACGGTGATGAAGATCTTGGCGTGACCGACGTCACGGCTGACTTCCACTGCGGTAATGGTGACCAGGCCGACGCGCGGGTCTTTGACTTCACGACGGATCAGTTGTGCCAGCTCGCGCTGCATCTGATCGCCGATGCGTTGGGTACGGCTATATTCTTTTGCCATGTCTTGTTACCTGTTACTGCCCCACGGTGAAACCCGTGAGGTCTGAAAGCGGCAAACGCCCGGCCTGACAAAAGCCAGACCGGGCGTTGCGTTTAGAGTCCTGGTGACGAGCTGCGCATTTGCATGCGACGACCCGTCACGGCTCCTGAAGTGCGCGAATTAGAGGCTGCGAGCAACCTGCACCTTCTCGAAGACTTCGATCTTGTCACCGACCTTGACGTCGTTGTAGCTCTTCACGCCGATACCGCATTCCATGCCGGCACGTACTTCGGAAGCGTCATCCTTGAAGCGGCGCAGGGATTCCAGCTCGCCTTCGAAGATAACGATGTCTTCACGCAGTACACGGATCGGACGGTTACGGTGCACAACACCTTCGATAACCATGCAACCGGCGATCGCGCCAAACTTCGGCGAACGGAACACGTCACGCACTTCGGCGATACCCAGGATATTCTCGCGAACATCGCTGCCGAGCATACCGGTCAGGGCTTTCTTGACGTCTTCGATGATGTCGTAGATCACGTTGTAGTAACGCATATCCAGACCTTCCTGCTCGACGATCTTGCGCGCGCCGGCATCGGCACGCACGTTGAAGCCGAACAGTACAGCGTTGGAGGCCAGTGCCAGGTTGGCGTCGGATTCGGTGATACCACCGACACCGCCACCCACTACACGCACTTGCACTTCGTCGTTACCCAGGCCGTTCAAGGCACCGTTCAACGCTTCCAGCGAACCACGGACGTCGGATTTGAGGACGATGTTGAGCGTCTTCTTCTCTTCCTGACCCATGTTTTCGAAGATGTTTTCCAGCTTGCCGGCGTGAGCACGGGCCAGCTTGACTTCGCGGAACTTGCCTTGACGGAACAGAGCCACTTCACGGGCTTTCTTCTCGTCGGCAACCACGCTCATCTCGTCGCCAGCATCCGGGGTACCGTCCAGGCCGAGGATCTCGACAGGGATGGCCGGACCGGCTTCCTTGATTGGCTTGCCGTTCTCGTCGAGCATGGCACGTACACGGCCATAGTTCGAACCGACCAGGACCATGTCGCCTTGGCGCAGGGTACCGTCTTGAACCAGAACGGTAGCCACCGGGCCACGGCCCTTGTCCAGACGGGACTCAACCACAACGCCACGGCCAGGAGCCGAAGGAGTTGCAGTCAGTTCCAGAACTTCGGCTTGCAGCAATACGGCTTCGAGCAGTTCGTCGACGCCAGTACCCATCTTCGCCGAGACCGGTACGAACGGAGTGTCACCACCCCACTCTTCCGACGTCACGCCGTGAACCGACAGTTCGCTACGGATGCGATCGAGGTCAGCACCTGGCTTGTCGATCTTGTTCACTGCAACAACCAGTGGCACACCAGCCGCTACCGCGTGCTGGACAGCTTCAATGGTCTGCGGCATCACGCCGTCGTCCGCTGCAACCACCAGGATCACGATGTCGGTCGCCTTGGCACCACGGGCACGCATTGCGGTAAACGCAGCGTGACCAGGGGTGTCGAGGAACGTCACCATGCCACGGTCGGTTTCAACGTGGTATGCGCCGATGTGCTGGGTGATACCACCGGCTTCGCCAGCAGCAACCTTGGCACGACGGATGTAGTCGAGCAGGGAAGTCTTACCGTGGTCAACGTGGCCCATTACGGTCACGACTGGTGCACGGGAAACTGCCTCGCCTTCAAACTTCAGGGACTCGGCCAGGGAGTCTTCCAGGGCGGTGTCGCTGACCAGGGTCACTTTGTGGCCCAGTTCTTCGGCAACCAACTGGGCAGTTTCCTGATCCAGTACCTGGTTGATGGTCGCTGGAGTACCCAGTTTGAACATGAACTTGATGATTTCAGCAGCCTTCACCGACATCTGCTGGGCGAGATCGCCAACAGTGATGGTTTCGCCGATCTTCACTTCGCGCACGACAGGGCCGGTAGGGCTCTGGAAACCGTGGGCGTTGCGCTTCTTCAGCTTGGCCTTGCCGCGACCACCACGACGGAAGCTATCGCTTTCTTCGTCGGTAGTACGTGGGGCAACACGTGGAGCCGGAGCCTTTTCCTTGACCGAAGCACGATGCGGAGCGTTTTTGCGCTCGCCATCGCCGCTACCGCGACGATTGCTGTCGTCGGCACGTGGCTTGTCCGGACGGCGCTGTTCGTCACGCTTGCGGGTATCGGCCGCAGGCGCTGGAGCAGCCGCCACAACCGGTGCGCTTTCGCGAACTGGCTCGGCCACCGCAGCAGGCGCTGCAACAGGTACGGCTTGAGCGGTCGACGCAGCAGCAGGCTGGCGACGCGCTTCTTCTTCGGCGCGACGCTTGGCTTCTTCTTCAGCCTTCTGACGAGCAGCATTTTCTACTGCGCGACGTTCATCCAGTTCACGCTTGCGCTCGGCTTCGATTTCTTCCGGGCTGCGCTGTACGAAGACCTTCTTCTTGCGTACTTCAACGCTGATGCTCTTGCTGCCAGCAACACGCAGGGTGCTGGTGGTTTTACGCTGCAGCGTAATCTTGCGTGGTTCTTCCACTTTCGCCTTGTGGCTGCTTTTCAAGTGAGTCAGCAACGATTGCTTCTCACTGTCAGTCACATGTTCTTCGGCGGCGGTGTGCGGCAGACCTGCCTCACGCATCTGCTGCAACAGGCGCTCTACCGGTGTTTTGACCTCATCGGCCAGTTGTTTCACCGTGACTTGCGTCATGCACTTCTCTCCTCAGGCCGCGCCTAATTACTCGAACCAGTGGGCTCGGGCGGCCATGATCAACTTGCCGGCACGATCATCGTCAATGCCGTCGATGTCGAGCAGGTCGTCAATAGACTGCTCGGCCAGGTCTTCGCGGGTAATTACGCCGCGCACCGCCAGTTCCATCGCCAAATCCTTGTCCATACCCTCAAGCGAGAGCAGGTCTTCGGCCGGATGGGCGTCTGCCAGCTTTTCCTCAGTAGCGATGGCTTTGGTCAACAAACGATCCTTGGCACGAGCGCGAAGCTCGTTGACGGTTTCTTCGTCAAAGCCGTCGATGTTGAGCATTTCTTCCAACGGTACGTAGGCAATCTCTTCCAGGCTGGTGAAGCCTTCATCTACCAGCACCTGTGCCAGGTCTTCGTCGACTTCCAGCTCGTCGATGAAGTTGCGCAGGATGTCGCCGGTTTCTGCTTGCTGCTTAGCCTGGATGTCCGATTCGGTCATCACGTTCAGGGTCCAGCCAGTCAACTGGCTGGCCAGACGCACGTTCTGACCACCGCGACCGATGGCCTGAGCCAGATTGTCTGCGCCAACGGCGATGTCCATTGCATGGGCATCTTCGTCAACGATAATTGCCGCCACTTCAGCCGGCGACATTGCATTGATCACGAACTGAGCCGGGTTATCGTCCCACAGGACGATGTCCACACGCTCACCGCCCAACTCGCCGGACACTGCCTGGACGCGCGAACCGCGCATACCGATGCAAGCGCCTTGCGGATCAATGCGTTTGTCCTTGGAGCGGACCGCGATCTTGGCGCGCGAACCCGGGTCGCGGGACGCAGCCATTACTTCGATCAGGCCTTCGGCGATTTCCGGCACTTCGATGCGGAACAACTCGATCAGCATTTCCGGCGCGGTACGCGACAGGATCAGCTGCGGGCCGCGGTTCTCGGTGCGGATTTCCTTGAGCAGCGCACGCAGACGCACGCCAACCCGGAAAGTTTCGCGAGAAATGATGTCTTCACGGGCCAGCAACGCTTCAGCGTTGTTGCCCAGATCAACGATCACGTTGTCGCGGGTGACTTTTTTCACGGTGCCGGAGATGATTTCACCCAGGCGCTCGCGGTAAGCGTCAACAACCTGAGCGCGCTCGGCTTCGCGAACTTTCTGCACGATGACCTGCTTGGCAGTCTGTGCAGCGATGCGGCCGAACTCGATGGACTCGATCTTCTCTTCTACGACGTCACCGACCTTGGCACCAGGATGCGTTTCGGCAACCTTGCTCGGCCAGGTTTCGATGGCCGGATCGTCCAGGTCTGCTTCTTCGACGACCGTCCAGCGACGGAATGTCTCGTATGCACCCGTGTGGCGGTTGATTTCCACACGCAGATCAACTTCGTCTTCGAAACGCTTCTTGGTAGCAGTGGCCAGGGCCAGCTCCAGCGCTTCAAAAATCACGTTTGCCGGTACGCCCTTTTCATTGGATACCGACTCAACAACCAGCAGTACTTCTTTGCTCATCGTACGCCTCGCCTTTCGCAAGCCATTGGATCCGCGGGATCCGCAGTATCTGGCACGCCTCAGTCAAAACTGGGAATAATGTTGGCCTTGTCGATCATATCGATCGGCAACAGGAACTCATGGTCATCTACCTGCACCACGACATCCTGCTCTTCTACGCCGCGCAGAAGGCCCTGAAAGTTGCGTCGTCCTTCAAAAGGCGAGCGCAGCTTGATCTTCACTTGTTCACCGGCAAATTTTGCAAACTGCTCAAGAGTGAACAGAGGGCGTTCCATGCCAGGCGAGGAAACTTCAAGGGTGTACTCAACGGAGATTGGATCTTCAACATCCAGCACACCGCTGATCTGACGGCTGACGATGGCGCAATCGTCCACCAGCACGCCGCCTTCTTTATCGATATAAACGCGCAACATCGAGTGACGACCCTGAGCCGAAAACTCGATACCCCAGCATTCATAGCCTAGGGCCACGACCACCGGGGCCAGCAAGGCCTGCAACTCTTCTAGCTTGCTCGACACCTGAACCCCCTAGTGCATGTATGTGCATGCTATGCAAAATAAAAAAATGGGCGAAACGCCCATCCTTGAAACGCCGTCGAACAGCGGCGTTGAAAGTGTCCAGCTAACAAAAAGCCCCTTAAAAGGGGCTCCTTAAACTGGTTGCGGGGGCCGGATTTGAACCGACGACCTTCGGGTTATGAGCCCGACGAGCTACCAGACTGCTCCACCCCGCGACAAAGCTGGGGCGGAAGTATACGACCGATCCCCTACAGGGTCAATGTAACCTTCCACCTGCAAGAAAGCCCGCAACAGCGGGCTCTCCTGACTAATTGGTACCGAGAAGGGGACTCGAACCCCTACACCCTATGGGCACAACCACCTCAAGGTTGCGTGTCTACCAATTCCACCACCTCGGCAATACTACGTTTGAAACCCTTCTTACTTCTGCTCTTGAGCTGGAGGCACGTCAGTCGCTGGAGTAGCCGACTTTTGCTCTTGAAGCACCGGGACATCATCAGAAGCCGGTTGTTGCTTTGGAACTTCCAGTACCGCTGGATTTGGGAGACCTACTTGAGTCAGCTGGTGAGCCTTCTCTTTAGCAAAGTAACCTAACCCCAAGCTGGTTATGAAAAAACCTGCGGCAAGTATAGCAGTAAACTTACTAAGAAAGGTAGAGGAACCTTGGCTTCCGAACACAGTATTTGAAGCACCTGCTCCGAAAGACGCGCCAGCATCCGCACCTTTACCCTGCTGCAGCAAAACCAGAGCTACTACGCCCAATGCACCCAGCAGATGAAAAACGACTACGACTGTTTCCAGCATTTTTTCAGTTTCCCGCGGCGCGACAGATCGCACCGAACTCATCTGCATTCAGGGAAGCCCCACCAATGAGACCCCCATCGATATCCGGCATGCCGAACAGTTCGACCGCATTGGCCGCCTTCACGCTGCCGCCGTATAGAAGCCGCACACCTTGTGCGACTTCAGAATTCTCTGCCGCCAACTGGGCGCGAATGGCTGCATGCACATCCTGCGCCTGTTGTGGCGTTGCAGTCAGCCCGGTGCCAATGGCCCAGACCGGCTCGTAAGCGATCACTGCCTTGGCAAAGACACCAACACCCAGCTCCTCGATGATACTGCCCAGCTGACGCGAGACAACCTCAAGAGTTTTTCCGGCTTCACGCTGCTCAAGGGTCTCCCCTATGCACAACACCGGAATCAAGCCACATGCCTGTGCCGCTGCGAACTTGCGGATCAGCACTGCGTCCTGCTCGCCCATGATCTGGCGGCGTTCGGAGTGCCCGACAAGTACCAGGGAACAACCTGCATCCACCAACTGACTCGGTGCAACTTCACCGGTCAACGCACCTTGTCCGGATTCCACCGCAGAATTCTGCGCACCGACCGAAATCGACTTTCCTTCCAGGCCATCAATCACTTGATTGATATGCAGCAAAGGCGGGAATACCGCGACATCAACACTGCTCGGCAACGCCAAGTCACGAAGGCCGTTGATCAGCTCAGCGACGCTGGCGCGGGTACCGTGCATCTTCCAGTTACCAGCTACCATAGGGCGACGCATGCTGTACCTCGTCGGTCAAAGTGGGCGCAGATGTTACCCAACACAATCATGGCTGGCAAGCCGAATTCAGGCAGAAACTTCAGTAACCAGTTTTGCCAGCTCTTCGGCATAGCCACGAACCTGCGTTTCGTCTTCGCCTTCGACCATCACACGCACCAGCGGTTCGGTTCCTGACTTGCGCAACAGCACACGCCCGCGACCCGCCATGGCCTTGGTCACCCGCTCGCTGGCTTCCTTGACCGACGGATGATCAAGAGGGCTTGCGCCGCCACCGAATCGCACATTGATCAACACCTGAGGGCACTTGCGCAGCGCCTGCCGGGATTGCGCCAGACTTTCGTCACGCGATCGCAGCGCCATCAACACCTGAAGCGCCGCAATGATTGCATCACCGGTGGTGGTGTGACTGAAGCACACGATGTGCCCGGAGTTTTCACCACCCACGATCCAGTTGCGCTCCAGCAGCTCGGCAATGACATAGCGGTCACCGACGTTGGCACGCACCAATGGAATACCCAGGTCAGCCAGGGCCAGCTCCAGCCCCAGGTTACTCATCAAGGTTCCGACCACGCCGCCTTGAAGCTTGTCGCGCTCATGCAGGTCACGGGCAATGATGAACAGCAGCTCATCACCATCCACCACCGCACCGGTGTGATCGACCATCTGGACGCGGTCACCGTCGCCATCGAAAGCAATGCCCAGATCGGCCTTCTCAGCCACGACGGCAGCCTGCAGCGGCCCCATATGGGTCGAACCGCAATTGTCGTTGATGTTCAATCCATTGGGTTGCGCCGACAGCACGACGACTTCAGCGCCCAACTCGCGGAACACGCTCGGCGCCACTTTGTAGGTCGCGCCGTGAGCGCAGTCGATGACGATCTTCAGGCCCGTGAAGCTGGTGCCGGTCGGCACGCTGCTCTTGCAGAACTCGATATAGCGCCCCGACGCATCGTTGATTCGCGAAACCTTGCCGATCTTGCTCGACTCAACCACGGTCATCGGCGTATCGAGCAACTCTTCGATCATCAGTTCGACTTCATCCGGGAGCTTGGTGCCCTTGCCGGAGAAGAACTTGATGCCATTATCATCATGCGGATTGTGCGACGCACTGATGACGATGCCTGCCTCGGCATGAAAAGTACGCGTCAGATAGGCGATTGCCGGAGTCGGCATAGGCCCCAGCAGCATCACATCGGCACCTGCCGACGTCAGCCCTGCTTCAAGCGCCGACTCAAACATGTAGCCGGAAATTCGAGTGTCCTTGCCGACCAGCACCTTGCAGGCGCCCATCTTGCGGAAAGCCATGCCAGCAGCCCAGCCGAGCTTGAGCATGAAATCAGGGGTAATCGGGTATTGACCAACACGTCCACGAATACCATCGGTGCCAAAATATTTTTTGCTCATAAGTGCTCCATCATTCTTATTCGGCTGATTCCACTGCGGCGATCATCCGCACCACATCCACTGTTTCGGCTACATCATGGACGCGCAATATACGCGCACCTTTCGCCAAAGCCAGCGCCGCGAGCGCCAAACCGCCATACAGTCGGTCCCCCACCGGACGACTCAACGCCTGACCAATCATGCTCTTTCGAGAAACCCCGACCAACAAGGGCCGCCCCAAGGCATGCAAGGCCTCCATATGTTTGAACAAGCTTAGATTGTGCTGCAAGGTTTTAGCGAAGCCAAAGCCGGGGTCAAGAATGACCCGCTCAGCGGGAATACCCACCAATGAACACTGATGCATGCGCTCGGCGAGAAACTCTCCAACCTCCCTTGTAACGTCCTGATACTGCGGATTGTCCTGCATATCGCCCGGCTCGCCCAGCATGTGCATCAGACAAACCGGAAGCCCGGTGGCTGCCGCTGCATCCAGAGCACCATCACGACGCAACGAACGTACGTCATTGATCAACCCGGCACCCAGGCGCGCAGCTTCACGCATGACGGCTGGCGTTGAGGTATCGACCGATATGATCACATCCAGCTCGCGACTGATGCGCTCGACGATAGGGGCTACGCGCTCCAGCTCCTCCAGTGGTGACACCACTCTGGCACCGGGACGAGTGGACTCGCCACCGACATCGATCAGCGTCGCGCCGGCCGCCACCATGGCTTCGGCGTGGCGCATGGCCGCGTCGAGCTGGCTATATTGGCCGCCATCGGAGAAAGAATCAGGAGTGACATTAAGAATACCCATGACATGCGTCTGGGCCAAATCAAGAACCCGGTTGCCGCAAGGCAACCGGGTCGAGGACTGAACAGAAGTCATTTCAAACCTTATACGTCAGCAGCAGGACCACCGATCGGTGTTTCCGGACGCTCATCCTGCACCGCCGGCGGGGTACCGGAAGTGCCCGTGCCACCCGACCAGTCGCGCGGCTCGCGAGGCGAACGACCCGCCATGATGTCGTCGATCTGCTCGGCATCGATGGTTTCGTACTTCATCAAGGCATCGGCCATCGCATCGAGCTTGTCACGGTTGTCCGTGAGAATCTGCTTCGCCGTGCCGTAGCACTGATCGATGATGCTGCGCACTTCGGAGTCGATCAGCTTGGCTGTCTCACCAGAGAAGCTTGCACCCTGACCGCCACCGCCGCGACCGAGGAACACTTCACCCTCTTCTTCGGCGTACATCAACGGACCGAGTTTTTCCGAAAGCCCCCACTTGGTCACCATGTTCCGCGCAATCTGGCTGGCGCGCATGATGTCGTTGGAGGCACCGGTGGTCACGCCGTCGAAGCCCAGGGTCATTTCTTCAGCGATACGACCGCCGTACAGCGAGCAGATCTGGCTGATCAGTGCGCGCTTGGACAGGCTGTAGCGGTCTTCTTCCGGCAGGAACATGGTCACACCCAGCGCACGACCGCGCGGGATGATCGACACCTTGTACACCGGATCGTGCTCAGGCACGACACGACCCACGATGGCGTGGCCCGCTTCGTGATAAGCCGTGTTCTGTTTTTCTTTCTCGGACATGACCATGGATTTGCGCTCGGCACCCATCATGATCTTGTCTTTCGCCAGTTCGAACTCTTTCATTTCGACGATGCGCTTGCCGGCACGGGCAGCGAACAACGACGCCTCGTTCACCAGGTTGGCCAGATCAGCACCGGAGAAGCCTGGAGTACCACGAGCGATCACGGCCGGGGCAACGTCGTCACCCATCGGCACTTTGCGCATGTGAACCTTGAGAATCTGTTCGCGACCACGGATGTCCGGCAGACCGACCACAACCTGTCGGTCGAAACGGCCCGGACGCAGCAACGCAGGGTCCAGTACATCAGGACGGTTGGTCGCGGCAATCACGATGATGCCGTCATTCATCTCAAAGCCGTCCATCTCAACCAGCAACTGGTTGAGCGTTTGCTCGCGCTCGTCATGACCACCACCCATGCCAGCACCACGATGGCGACCAACGGCGTCGATCTCGTCGATGAAGATGATGCATGGAGCGTGCTTCTTGGCCTGTTCGAACATATCGCGAACACGGCTGGCACCAACACCGACGAACATTTCGACGAAGTCGGAACCGGAGATGGTGAAGAACGGTACTTTGGCTTCGCCAGCGATGGCCTTGGCCAGCAAGGTTTTACCAGTACCCGGTGGACCGACCATCAGCACACCGCGAGGAATGCGGCCACCCAGGCGCTGGAACTTGCCCGGATCACGCAGGAACTCGACAAGCTCGCCGACTTCTTCCTTGGCTTCGTCGCAACCGGCGACGTCAGCCAGGGTCGTTTTCACCTGATCTTCCGAGAGCAGGCGCGCCTTGCTTTTACCGAAGCTCATCGGCCCGCCCTTGCCACCGGCACCGCCCTGCATCTGCCGCATGAAGAACATGAATACGGCGATGATCACGAGGATAGGGAAGCTGGCGACCAGAAGCTGAGTCCAGATGGATTGCTGTTCAGGCTGCTTGCCTTCGACTACGACGTGGTTATCCACCAGGTCACCGATCAGGCCGTTGTCCTGGATCGCGGGACGAATGGTCTTGAAGCTGTCGCCATCGTTGCGCTTGCCTGTAATCACGTAGCCATCAACCGCCACGCGCTCGACCTTGCCATCCTTGACCTGCTGGATGAAGTCGGAATAGTTGAGGGTCTGCGGCTCGTTAGGGCTGGAGAAGTTGTTCATCACCGTCACCAGGACAGCCGCGATGATCAACCACAGGATCAGATTCTTTGCCATATCGTTCAATTAACTACCCTCTGAAGCAAGCTCCGCTACTGACGCGCGCTTCGCATGATATTCACCGGCCTAACTTACTACATTACCTACAACTTGGCAGGCGCCGTCTGTAACCCTTTGTGAAACACTTCCTACACAATATTCGCTAATTCTGACAAGGCGTAATACAAAAAACCTATCACCCTGATCGAAAATTCACTCAACCTTCACTGCGCCCGCGGAAACCGCGACCCAGCAGGTACTGCTCGCGAGAACGGTCGCGCGACGAGGTCGGCTTGCGCATCTGCACCTTGTCGAACTGCTGGCGAACGCTCTTGTGGAACTCGTCGAAGCCTTCGCCCTGGAAGATCTTGATCAAAAAATCACCACCGGGCTTGAGCACCCGAGTCGAAAGATCCAGTGCCAATTCGCACAGGAACATCGCTCGTGGCATGTCTACGGCCGGTAATCCACTCATATTGGGGGCCATATCGGAAATCACAAGGTCTACTTCCTTATTTCCGACGGCATCGAGGATCTGGGCCAGCACGGCGTCCTCGGTAAAGTCGCCCTGAATGAAGGTCACGTCCGGGATGCTGTCCATTTCCAGAATGTCAGAAGCGATCAGCGTACCCTGCCCGCCAATCAGACGACTGGTCACCTGGGACCACCCACCGGGAGCCGCACCAAGGTCAATTACGCTCATGCCCGGACGGATCAGACGATCCTTTTCCTGGATCTCCAGCAATTTGTAGCTGGCGCGGGAACGGTACCCGTCTTTTTGTGCCATTTTGACGAATGGGTCGTTGAAATGTTCTTTCAGCCAGTTAAGGCTTGTCTTGGAACGGGCCACGGGATACCTCGGAAATAAAACGGGTCGTGATTAACTGGGCGGTCCCGGACTCGCTCGGGTAAACTGGCCGCCGCTTTTTACAAGATCAGACGCAGGGGTCAGATTATGCCGCTCACTCAAGAGCAGAAGAAACAGTACAAATCCATTGGCCACCATCTGAAACCAGTATTGATTGTGGCAGACAATGGTTTGACTGAAGGTGTGTTAGCCGAACTCGAACGCGCATTGGCGGATCACGAGCTGATCAAGATCAAGCTCAACATCCTCGATCGCGAATCGCGCCTGGCGTCCATTGCAGAGCTCTGCAAGGTCGGCAAAGCGGATCTGGTCCAGGTCATCGGCAAGATGGCACTGATCTACCGCAAGAACTTCAGCGTCAACAAGCAGCTGTCGAACGTCCATCGCTTCAAGTGATGACAAGGGTCAAGGGTGTGCTTCGCGCACCCTGCCACTCCATCCCGGCACCGGCTGCAACACCAGCACCAGCCCGGAAAAGCCCAGGACAAGATAGCTGAACGCCTGCCAACGCAGCGCATCCGGCCAGCCGAAACGCACCGCGAAGTACATCGCGCACGCACACAGCGCCATCAACAGCAGTTGCCCGCGAATATCCCGCCATAGACTGGCACGGCCCTCGGCCTTAACCAGCACCAAAGCCTGAAAAATCACACACGCCGTAGCGAATCCCACTACCAGCGTATTGAGCATGCCTGCGATTTCGTCGATCAGCAGCGGCGCCAGGCCAATTCGCCCCAGCACCGGCAACAGACCGATTTGCAACAGCCACAGGCCGCCGACCCACAACATCTGGGTCAGTTGCCAAAGCATGGCGCCCGCATGAAACGGGCGCCGGCTTTCAGATGTGGCGAACTTCGACAATCTCGTACTCGATAACGCCACTTGGCGTTTTCACCGCAACCACATCGCCCTCTTCCTTGCCGATCAAGGCACGAGCCAGGGGCGAGCCGACCGAAATCTTGCCAAGTTTGAAGTCAGCTTCATCCTCACCCACGATGTGGTAAGTGACGCTTTCATCAGTCTCGACGTTGGCGATTTCGACGGTGGTACCGAAGATAACCTTGCCAGTGTGAGGAATGGTCGTGACATCAATGATGACCTGATTCTGAATCCGGCCCTCGATGTCACGAATGCGCGCCTCGACCATACCCTGCTGCTCACGGGCAGCGTGGTATTCGGCGTTTTCCTTCAAGTCACCCAACTCGCGGGCCGTACCGATGTCCTGGCTGAGCTTCGGACGAACGACCTTGGTCAGGTGAGTGTGCTCTTCTTCCAGGGCGCGAGCGCCCTGAACGGTCATTGGGTACTTCGTTATGCTCATGCCTTCAATCCTGCGTGTAGATCCTGCAAGCGGCGCACGGTCTTCTCGGGACCGAATTTCAGCGCTTCACAGATGGCTTCGCCAGCAGCAATGGTGGTGGTGCAGTAAATCTTGTGCTGCAAGGCATTACGACGAATGGAGTACGAATCAGCGATCGACTGACGACCTTCGGTGGTGTTGATGATCAGCGTGACTTCGTCATTCTTGATCATGTCGACCACATGCGGACGACCTTCGGTCACCTTGTTCACACGGCGCACTTTCAGGCCTGCCGCCTCGATCAGCTTGGCAGTACCGGCAGTGGCAACCACTTCGAAGCCCAAGTTGATCAGATCACGGGCCACGCCCGCAACCAGCGGCTTGTCGTCGTCACGTACGCTGATGAACGCAGTACCGCCGGTCGGCAGCACTTCGCTGGCACCCATCTGGGCCTTGGCGAACGCTTCACCGAAGGTGTCGCCCACGCCCATCACTTCACCGGTGGACTTCATCTCCGGGCCGAGGATCGGGTCAACGCCAGGGAATTTGGCGAACGGGAACACCGCCTCTTTCACGCTGTAGAAGTTCGGGATGATTTCCTTGGTGAAGCCGATTTCCTTCAAGGTCTTACCGGCCATGACGCGAGCCGCGATCATTGCCAGGGAAACACCGATGCACTTGGAAACGAACGGCACCGTACGGGAAGCACGCGGGTTGACTTCGATGACATAGATGTCGTCGCCTTGCAGCGCCAACTGAACGTTCATCAGGCCGATTACGCCCAGTTCCAGGGCCATTTTCTTGACCTGGTCACGCATCTCGTCCTGGATGTGCGCTGGCAGCGAGTACGGCGGCAGCGAGCACGCGGAGTCACCGGAGTGAACACCAGCCTGCTCGATGTGCTGCATGATCGCGCCGATCACAACGTCTTTGCCGTCGCAGACCGCATCCACGTCCATCTCGATGGCGCAGTTGAGGAAGTGGTCCAGCAGCACCGGGCTGTCGTTGGACACTTGCACCGCTTCGCGCAGGTAGCGCTTGAGTTCTTCTTCTTCGTAGACGATTTCCATCGCACGACCGCCCAGTACATAGGACGGACGCACCACCAGCGGGTAACCGATCTTGCTGGCGGCACGAATCGCTTCGTCTTCGCTGCGCACGGTGGCGTTTGGCGGCTGACGCAGGTTCAGGCGCTGGACCATCTGCTGGAAGCGCTCACGGTCTTCGGCACGGTCGATGGCGTCAGGGCTGGTACCGATGATCGGCACGCCGGCGGCTTCCAGGGCGCGAGCCAGCTTCAGTGGAGTCTGGCCGCCGTACTGGACAATCACGCCTTTCGGCTTCTCGACGCGAACGATTTCCAGCACGTCTTCCAGGGTCACTGGTTCGAAGTACAGGCGATCGGAAGTGTCATAGTCGGTGGAAACGGTTTCCGGGTTGCAGTTGACCATGATGGTCTCGTAGCCGTCATCGCGCAGGGCCAGTGCCGCGTGTACGCAGCAGTAGTCGAACTCGATGCCCTGGCCGATACGGTTCGGACCGCCACCCAGGATCATGATCTTGTCGCGACCCGATGGCGCCGCTTCGCACTCTTCCTCGTACGTCGAGTAGAGGTAGGCAGTATCGGTGGCGAACTCGGCGGCGCAGGTGTCGACGCGCTTGTAGACCGGGAAGATTTCCAGCTTGTGACGGTGAGCGCGCAGGCTCTTCTCGGTCACCCCCAGCAATTTGGCCAGGCGCATATCGGAGAAGCCTTTGCGCTTGAGGCGGAACATCAGATCGCGGTCGATGCTGGTCAGACCCAGGGTCTTGACCTTCTCTTCTTCCTTGATCAGGTCTTCCATCTGCACCAGGAACCAAGGGTCGATCATGGTCATGCCGAAGATGTCTTCGACGGTCATGCCGGCGCGCATGGCGTCCGCCACGTACCAGATACGCTCGGCACCCGGCACGGTCAGCTCGCGCTTGAGTACGCTCATGCTTTCCGGGTTGGCCAGATCAACCTTCTCGTCCAGGCCGCAAACGCCCACTTCCAGGCCACGCAGGGCTTTCTGCAGGGATTCCTGGAAGGTACGGCCGATGGCCATGACTTCACCGACAGACTTCATCTGGGTGGTCAGGCGCGCGTCAGCCTTGGCGAACTTCTCGAAAGCGAAGCGTGGCAACTTGGTGACGACGTAGTCGATGGACGGCTCGAAGGACGCCGGGGTCTTGCCGCCGGTGATGTCGTTCGACAGCTCGTCGAGGGTGTAACCCACAGCCAGCTTGGCCGCGACCTTGGCGATCGGGAAGCCGGTGGCCTTCGAAGCCAGGGCCGAAGAACGCGATACTCGCGGGTTCATCTCGATCACGACCATGCGGCCGGTGTTCGGGCAGATACCGAACTGAACGTTGGAACCGCCGGTTTCCACGCCGATCTCGCGCAGTACCGCCAGGGAGGCGTTACGCAGGATCTGGTATTCCTTGTCGGTCAGGGTCTGTGCAGGAGCCACGGTGATCGAGTCACCGGTGTGCACGCCCATCGGGTCGAAGTTTTCGATGGAGCAGACGATGATGCAGTTGTCCTTCTTATCGCGGACAACCTCCATCTCGTATTCTTTCCAGCCGATCAGCGATTCGTCGATCAGCAGCTCTTTGGTCGGCGACAGGTCCAGACCACGGGCGCAGATTTCTTCGAACTCTTCACGGTTGTAAGCGATACCGCCACCGGTGCCACCCATGGTGAAGGACGGACGGATGATGCACGGGAAGCCGAGCTTCTCGAGGACCGCATTGGCCTCTTCCATGCTGTGGGCGATACCGGAACGCGGGCACGCCAGGCCGATGGACTTCATCGCCTTGTCGAAACGCGAGCGGTCTTCAGCCTTGTCGATGGTGTCGGCGTTGGCACCGATCATCTCTACGCCGAACTTCTCCAGAACGCCTTCGCGCTCCAGGTCCAGGGCGCAGTTCAGAGCGGTCTGGCCACCCATGGTCGGCAGCAGCGCGTCCGGACGCTCTTTCTCGATGATCTTGGCAACGGTCTGCCACTTGATCGGCTCGATGTAGGTGGCGTCGGCCATGGCCGGGTCGGTCATGATGGTGGCCGGGTTGGAGTTCACCAGGATGACGCGGTAACCCTCTTCGCGCAGGGCTTTGCAGGCCTGGGCGCCGGAGTAGTCGAATTCGCAGGCCTGGCCGATCACGATCGGGCCAGCGCCGAGAATCAGGATGCTTTTAATGTCTGTACGTTTTGGCATGGGTTTGTCACTCAAATCCGCAGGTCAGTCGGCAAGCCGTCTTGTTCAATCTCTGAAGCCTTGAGGGGGCCGCCGGTGCGGGGCCACCCTCAAGCTTTGCTACATCAGGGCGAGCGATCAGCGTCGCTTGGCCATCTCGGTGATGAAGCGATCGAACAATGGCGCTACGTCGTTCGGGCCAGGGCTGGCTTCCGGGTGACCCTGGAAGCTGAAGGCGCTCTTGTCGGTACGCTCGATACCTTGCAGGGTGCCGTCGAACAGCGATTTGTGGATCGCGCGAACGTTGGCCGGCAGGGTCGCTTCGTCTACGGCAAAACCGTGGTTCTGGCTGGTGATCATCACCACACCGCTGTCCAGGTCCTGGACGGGGTGGTTGGCACCGTGGTGGCCGTGCCCCATTTTCAGGGTCTTGGCGCCGGAGGCCAGGGCCAGCAACTGGTGACCGAGGCAGATACCGAAGACCGGGATCTCGGTTTCCAGCACATCCTTGATCGCCTGGATCGCGTAGTCGCAAGGCTCCGGATCACCAGGGCCGTTGGACAGGAACACGCCGTCCGGCTTCAGCGCCAGCACATCGGCGGCAGGAGTTTGCGCAGGCACGACAGTCACGCGGCAACCGCGCTCGACCAGCATGCGCAGGATGTTCACCTTGACGCCGTAGTCGTAGGCAACCACATGGTACGGCAGCTCGGAGGCTTCGATGGTTGCGTGGCTGTCGGTTTTCAGATCCCAGACAGTCGAGCGCCACTCGTAGCTTTCCTTGGTGCTGACGACTTTCGCCAGGTCCATGCCCTTGAGGCCAGGGAAACCCTGGGCGGCGGCGATGGCGGCAGCTTCGGAAATGTTGTCACCGGCCATGATGCAGCCGTTCTGCGCGCCTTTTTCACGCAGGATGCGCGTCAGGCGGCGGGTGTCGATACCGGCGATGGCCACAACATTGTTGGCCTTCAGGTAGTCGGACAGGGACATCGTGTTACGCCAGTTGCTCGCCACCAGTGGCAGGTCACGAATGACCAGGCCGGCAGACCAGACGCGGTTGGACTCGGCGTCCTCCGGCGTGGTGCCGGTGTTGCCGATGTGCGGGTAAGTCAGGGTAACGATTTGTTGGGCGTAGGAAGGATCGGTAAGGATTTCCTGATAGCCGGTCATTGCGGTGTTGAACACCACCTCACCAACGGTTTGACCGTCGGCTCCAATGGCTTCGCCGCGAAAAATGCTGCCATCAGCAAGGGCGAGTATGGCTGGCTTAGTCAAGAAGACCTCCCGTAAATAAAGCCTGAAAGGGCGATCGCAGGTTGTAAAAAAGCGGAGTGACGTATGGACACGTCACCCCGCTTCTTCACTGAATTATTCTGCGCGCTTTTAGTGGACACACTAAAGCTGTAGCTTACAGAAAAAGGCTTTTTTGGTCTACCGCCAATGAGCCTTAAAGGCTGGAGAATGCGACAGGACGTCGCTTGGCGGAACAAAACCGGGCTCAAACGCGGTGCGCGAGCCCGATTTCGGGTGCATATTAACGCAAATCGAGCACGTCTTGCATGTCGTAAAGGCCAGGCTCGCGCCCGTCCAGCCACAAAGCAGCACGTACCGCGCCCTTGGCGAACGTCATGCGACTGGAAGCCTTGTGGGTGATCTCGACACGCTCGCCGTCGGCAGCGAACAGCACGGTGTGGTCACCAACGATGTCGCCAGCGCGTACGGTGGCGAAACCAATGGTCTCGCGCTCACGAGCGCCGGTCTGCCCCTCACGACCGTACACCGCCACTTTCTTCAGGTCGCGACCCAACGCATCGGCAATCACCTCGCCCATGCGCACGGCAGTGCCGGACGGCGCATCGACTTTATGCCGATGGTGAGCTTCGGTGATTTCGATATCGACATCGTCGCCCAACACGCGAGCGGCCGTGTCGAGCAGCTTCAGGCACAGGTTGACCCCGACACTGAAGTTGGCCGCGAAGACAATCGGAATGTCCTTGCCCGCTTCCGCCAGCAGTTGCTTCTCTTCAACGCTGAAACCGGTGGTACCGATGATCATGGCCTTGCCGTGTTTACGGCAGAAAGCCAGGTTCTTCAGGGTCACCGTCGGGTGAGTGAAGTCGATCAGCACGTCGAACTCGTCGACCACCCGATCCAGATCACCGGACAGAGGCACGCCGATACGACCCAGCGCAGCCAGCTCACCGGCATCCGCGCCGACCAGCGTGCTGTCGGGGCGATCCACCGCCGCCGTCAGACCGGCGCCCGGAGTTTGCTGCACCGCTTCAATCAGGGTCTTGCCCATGCGCCCGGCGGCGCCCATCACTGCAATACGTCGCATGCCTGCCTCCTTACAAATCGCCGAAGAAACGCTTCACGCCTTCGAACCAACCGGTGGTTTTTGGCGAATGGCTGTTGTCATCCGCCAGCGAACTACGGAACTCCTCGAGCATTTCACGCTGGCGACGGCTCAGGTTGACCGGAGTCTCGACCGCCACACGGCACATCAAGTCGCCAGCACCACCGCCACGCACAGGCGCGACACCCTTGCCACGTACACGGAACTGCTTGCCGGTCTGGGTCCCCTCAGGAATCTTCAGCTTGACCCGACCATCAAGGGTCGGAATCTCCAGCTCGCCACCCAGCGCCGCATCGACGAAGCTGATCGGCACTTCGCAGAACAGATGCTTGCCATCGCGCTGGAAAATCGAGTGCTCGCGCACATTGATCACCACGTACAGGTCGCCAGTCGGCCCACCCTGGGCACCCGCCTCGCCCTCACCGGACAGACGAATGCGGTCACCGGTATCGACACCGGCCGGCACTTTCACCGACAGGGTCTTGTACTCTTCGACACGACCTTCGCCGTGGCAGGAGTCGCACGGATCGGAAATGATCTTGCCCTGGCCATGGCAGCGCGGGCAGGTCTGTTGCACCGAGAAGAAGCCTTGCTGCATGCGCACCTGGCCGATACCGCCGCAAGTCGGGCAGGTCACGGGCGCAGAACCCTTCTTGGCACCGGAGCCGTCGCAAGGCTTGCAGTTGACCAGCGTCGGAACGCGGATATTCACGGTCGTACCGCGCACCGCTTCTTCGAGGTCCAGTTCCAGGGTGTAGCGCAAGTCACTGCCGCGCTGAGCGCCGCCACGGGAACCGCCGCGACCACCACCGAAGAAGTCACTGAAGACATCGCCAAAGATGTCGGAGAAGTTCTGACCACCGAAACCGGCACCGCCGCCACCCATGCTCGGGTCGACACCGGCATGGCCATACTGGTCGTATGCCGCGCGCTTGCTGGAGTCGGACAGCACTTCGTAGGCCTCGTTGGCCTCCTTGAACATGTCTTCCGACGCTTTGTCATCGGGATTACGGTCCGGGTGATGCTTCATTGCCAGGCGACGGTAGGCCTTTTTCAGGTCCGCTTCGCTTGAGCCACGCTCAACACCCAACACTTCGTAATAGTCACGCTTTGCCATAAGTCTTTGCACTCTTGAGGACGTCCGACAAAACCCTCCTGAGTTTGCCGAACTCGTTGAGCCCCAATACAGGCCCGGACCCAACTCACGTCAATTCAACGATCCTGGTCTTTGATTCTTGCGGTACTTGCGGCACGAAAAGCAGGAGCATTCCCGGCCATACCAACAACACGCGACCGCTGTCGCATGCTGTAAAAATTCGCGTATTCCAGATACGCCAACGCGGGAGCAAGCTCCCGCGCGGCGACATCCTACCAGTCACCGCCTTGAGGCAGTCAACCGGCCGACCAACAACTTACTTGTGGTCTTTGACTTCTTCGAACTCGGCATCGACAACGTCGTCAGCCTTTTCCGCCTTGTCGTCGTGCGGTGCAGCGCCTTCAGCAGGCTGAGCCTGTTCGGCGTACATCTTCTGCGCCACTGGAGCGGAGACCTTGGACAGCTCCTCAACCTTGGCGTCGATAGCAGCCTTGTCGTCGCCTTTAACAGCGGCTTCCAGAGCAACTACGGCCGCTTCGATTGCAGTCTTCTCTTCAGCGCTCACTTTATCGCCGGCATCGGCAACCATTTTGCGCGTCGAGTGAACCAGTGCGTCACCCTGGTTGCGGGCAGCGGCCAGTTCTTCGAACTTGCGGTCTTCCTCGGCGTTCGCCTCGGCATCACGCACCATGCGCTCGATTTCTTCGTCGGACAGACCGGAGTTGGCCTTGATCACGATCGACTGAGTCTTGCCGGTAGCCTTGTCCTTCGCACCTACGTGCAGGATGCCGTTGGCGTCGATGTCGAAGGTCACTTCGATCTGTGGCACGCCACGTGGAGCTGGTGGAATGTCGGCCAGATCGAACTTGCCCAGGGACTTGTTCTGTGCGGCTTGCTTACGCTCGCCTTGCAGCACGTGAATGGTCACGGCGCCCTGGTTGTCGTCGGCAGTCGAGAACACTTGCGATTTCTTGGTAGGAATCGTGGTGTTTTTCTCGATCAGCGCGGTCATCACGCCACCCATGGTTTCGATACCCAGGGTCAGCGGGCTGACGTCGAGCAGCAGAACGTCTTTCACGTCACCAGCCAGTACCGCGCCCTGGATGGCAGCACCCATGGCAACCGCTTCGTCCGGGTTGACGTCTTTACGAGCTTCTTTACCGAAGAACTCGGTGACCAGCTTCTGAACCAGTGGCATACGGGTCTGACCGCCCACCAGGATCACGTCGTTGATCGCGCCAACGTCGATACCGGCATCTTTCATTGCGATGCGGCAAGGTTCGATGGTGCGCTGAACCAGGTCTTCCACCAGCGCTTCGAGCTTGGCGCGGGAGATCTTCACGTTCAGGTGCTTAGGACCGGTGGCGTCTGCAGTGATGTACGGCAGGTTCACGTCGGTCGACTGGCTCGAGGACAGTTCGATCTTGGCTTTTTCAGCGGCTTCTTTCAGGCGCTGCATGGCCAGCGGGTCGCCTTTGAGGTTCATGCCGCTTTCTTTCTTGAATTCGTCGACGAGGTAGTCGATCAGACGAATGTCAAAGTCTTCACCGCCCAGGAACGTGTCACCGTTGGTGGCCAGTACTTCGAACTGGTGCTCGCCATCGACTTCAGCGATCTCGATCACGGAAACGTCGAAAGTACCACCACCCAGGTCGTAAACGATCACGGTGTGATCGCCCTTGGCTTTGTCCATGCCGTAAGCCAGAGCGGCTGCGGTTGGTTCGTTGATGATACGTTTTACGTCCAGGCCAGCGATGCGGCCGGCGTCTTTGGTGGCCTGACGCTGGCTGTCGTTGAAGTAGGCCGGAACGGTGATCACCGCTTCAGTCACGGTCTCGCCGAGATAGTCTTCGGCGGTCTTCTTCATTTTTTTCAGGATTTCAGCCGAGATTTGTGGCGGTGCCATTTTCTGGCCGTTCACTTCAACCCAGGCGTCGCTGTTGTCAGCCTTGACGATCTTGTAAGGGACCATCTGGATGTCTTTCTGCACGACTTCTTCGTCGAAACGACGACCGATCAGACGCTTCACCGCATACAGGGTGTTATGCGGATTGGTCACGGCCTGACGCTTGGCCGACTGGCCAACCAGGATTTCGCCATCGTTGGCGTAAGCGATGATCGACGGCGTGGTACGCGCGCCTTCAGCGTTTTCAATAACTTTTGCCTTGCCGTTTTCCAGCACGGAGACGCAGGAGTTGGTAGTCCCCAGGTCGATACCGATAATTTTGCCCATGTTCACTCTCCCGAAACTTTGGATTTGGTTGCCGCAGCAGTGGTGGCTAACTGCGGTAGCACTTAAACGCTTGACTTATAAATGGGGGCCTTGCGGCGGATTTCAAGCCTGCTCGTCAATCGAAGGCGAAACCGGCGCAGGCGCCTTGCTGACCACGACCATCGCCGGGCGCAGCAGGCGGCCATTGAGCTGATAGCCCTTCTGGAACACCTTCAGAACGCTGTTCGGCTCGACGTCAGCGCTTTCCTGCATGGCCATCGCCTGATGGTGAACGGCGTTGAACGGTTCGCCATGGGGATCGATCGCTTCAAGCTGATAACGCTTGAGGGTGTCGTGGAACATTTTCAGGGTCAGCTCGATGCCTTCGCGCATCGGACGGATGCTTTCGTCGTCCGGGCTGGACAGTTCCAGGCCGCGCTCCAGGCTGTCGACGATCGGCAGCAGGTCGCTGGCGAATTTTTCCAGCGCGAACTTGTGAGCCTTTTCCACATCCTGCTCGGCGCGACGGCGGACGTTCTGCAGATCGGCGGCTACACGCAAAGCCTGATCCTGAGCGCCTGCCAGTTGCTCTTCGAGCACTTGTACACGAGCCGCCAGGTCATCACCCGAAGCCTCGGGCGCCTGGTTGGCGTCTGGGTTTTGCGTATCCACTGTCTGTTCGTCAGCCATAGATTTCTCCTTTCAATTTCGTCCGCGAGCTCAACTCGCGCTTCTGCCCAGCTATATGGGGCCGCAAAATCCGGCTTCAAGGGGGTCCGACGATTAACCCTACAAAAAACAACTGCTTTGTCATTCCCGGCCGCGATAAGGCTTTCGTCGGACCGAGCGAATCGAGCTAACGAGGGGCATTGTCAGCCGGAAACAAAACACTGTATAAATAACCAGACCTAACACCTGGGAGCGGCCCATATGCTGGTGCACCTGTCCGTACACAACTACGCCATCGTTGAACATCTCGATCTCGAACTCGATCGCGGGATGAGCGTGATCACCGGGGAAACCGGCGCGGGCAAGTCAATCATGCTCGACGCGCTGGGCCTTACCCTGGGCGATCGCGCCGACAGTGGCGTGGTCCGCCCCGGCGCCGACAAGGCCGATATCCTGGCCACCTTCGATCTGGTCGACATTCCGGAAGCCAGCGCCTGGCTGGCCGAACGCGACCTCGAAAACGACGGCCCGTGCATCCTGCGCCGGGTCATCACATCCGAAGGGCGCTCGCGTGGCTACATCAACGGCACGCCCTGCCCGCTTGGCGACCTCAAGGCGCTGGGTGAACTGCTGATCGACATTCACAGCCAGCACGAACACCAATCCCTGCTCAAGACCGATAC
This sequence comes from Pseudomonas monachiensis, assembly GCF_047345015.1. NCBI lineage: Bacteria > Pseudomonadati > Pseudomonadota > Gammaproteobacteria > Pseudomonadales > Pseudomonadaceae > Pseudomonas > Pseudomonas monachiensis. The sequence continues at coordinate 748,526 of NZ_CP178857.1, read as the reverse complement.
CCACCGTCGCCTGCTCGATGAATATGCCGGCGCGACCGATCTGGCCCGCCAGGTTCAACTCGCCGCCCAGCGCTGGCGCCAGACCCGCCAGGAACTGGAGCGACTCTCCAACTCCGGCGATGAGCAACGCGCCCGCCATCAGTTGCTCAGTTATCAACTCGAGGAGCTGGAGAACCTTGGCCTTGGCGACAACGAACTGGAGCAGCTCGAGCAGGAACACAAGAACCTGACCAACGCCGAGACCCTGCTCGGCATCTGCCGACAAGTCGTCGAGCAATGCAGTGAGAGCGATTCCGGGAATGTCCTGAACGCCCTCACCGCCAGCCTCAACCGCCTGTCGAGCGTGAACAGTACGATCGGTGCACTGGGCGAAGCCAGCAGCTTGCTGACCAGCGCACAGATCCAGGTTGAAGAGGCCGTTGGTGAACTGAACCGCTTCCTCGACAACTTCGACGCCGATCCGTCGCGCCTTCAATACCTCGAAGAGCGCCTCGACGCGATCTACACCCTGGCGCGCAAACACCGCATCCAGCCGACCGAAGTCGCAGAGATGCAGCAGAAACTGCTGGATGAAATCGAAACCCTCAACGCCAACGACGAATCCATCGAGCGGCTGAGCGACGAACTGTCTTCATACGCTCGTCATTATCAGGAAAAGGCTCGGGAACTGAGCGACCTGCGTCATCAGGCCTCGAGCAGCCTGGCCAGCGCCGTGGAGCTGGAAATCCAGCGCCTGGGCATGCCTGGCGGGCGCTTCACCATCGAACTGCGCCCAAACAGCAGCGACGAACTGCTGCCTAACGGACTTGAACAGGTTGAACTGCTGGTCAGCGCCAACCCGGGCCAACCCTTGAAAGCCTTGGCAAAAGTCGCCTCCGGAGGCGAGCTGTCACGGATCAGCCTGGCGATCCAGGTGATCACCGCGCAGACCTCCCGCGTACCGACCCTGGTGTTCGACGAAGTAGACGTTGGTATCGGTGGTCCGACAGCAGAAATCGTCGGCCAACTGTTGCGGCGCCTCGGAGAACGCGGGCAGGTACTGACCGTGACGCACTTGCCGCAAGTAGCAGCGCAAGGTCATCAACATCTATTTGTGCATAAAGTGCGCGGCGAAGATGCCACCCGCACGGCTGTTTCCAAATTGAGCAAAAACGACCGCGTCGAAGAAGTCGCACGGATGCTGGGGGGCATCGATCTCACCAAGGAGTCCCTGGCGCACGCCAAAAAAATGGTGGTGGCCGCAAAAGCCTGAATAAATAAAGGCAGAAAGCACGAAGGCGACCCTGGGGTCGCCTTCGTTCGTTTCGCGAACCTGAGTTCGCGCGACATGCTTACTTTTTCTTGCGCACGTACAGCACCAGATTGTGATCAACCATCTCGAAGCCATACTTGTCGACGATTGCTTTCTGAAGCCGCTCGATTTCTTCGTCGAAGAATTCGATCACTTCGCTGGTTTCGACGTTGACCATATGGTCGTGATGCTTTCCGTCGTCCAGCTCGAAGACCGCATGGCCTCCATCGAAGTTGTGCCGCACCACAAGGCCAGCTGCCTCGAACTGGGTCAGAACACGGTAAACCGTGGCCAGACCGACGTCCTCACCAGCCTCCATAAGGGCCTTGTAGACATCCTCGGCACTCATGTGGCGCTGCTCGGCGGAATCGAGCATTTGCAGAATTTTGACCCGTGGCAGGGTCACTTTGAGGCCGGCTTTGCGTAGTTCGCTATTTTCAACCATGGTCAGCTTTCTCGCGATGCTGCTTCGCAGCTTCTCTTAATGCGGGTATGATCGGCGTTTACGTTGTCCCAGCCAAGATAGTGGAAGTCGCCCACCGATGCAAAACACCAAGCTCTTGCTAACCAGTTTCACCTTTGTGGGACTGCTCGCACTCGCCGGTTGTTCATTCCCCGGGGTTTACAAAATCGACATCCAGCAGGGCAATGTCGTCACGCAGGACATGATAGACCAGTTACGCCCGGGAATGACCCGTAAGCAAGTACGGTTTATCATGGGCAACCCTCTGCTGACCGACACGTTCCATGCCGATCGCTGGGATTATCTGTACAGCCTGCAACCGGGTGGCGGTGAACGCCAACAGGAACGCGTCAGCGTTATCTTCAACCCAAATGATCAGCTTGTCAGCCTCTCTGGTGATTTCATGCCAGGCGTGAGCCGTGACGAAGCCATTCTCGGCAAGGACAGCGGCACGACAGTGGCCGCCCCGGCAGAAAACGTCGAGAAGCCAAAACCGGAAAAACCGGTCAAGCCAGGTTCGTTGCTGGATCAGATCCAGAAGGACGTCGACGGTGTAGAAACCGTTCCGGTCCCGACGCCGCAACCACTGGACACCTCGCCGCAATAATTTGCGACGCAATAAAAAGCCCGGCATGCCCGGGCTTTTTATTGTCTGGCGTTCCAGCCAATCACTGATTCCGCGCCTTGGCCTCGGCCGCTTTCGCCGCACGCAGTCGGCGCACCTCTTTCGGATCGGCCAGCAACGGGCGGTAAATCTCGATGCGATCCCCAGCCTGGACTGCCCGACTCTCCGGATCAGCTACCACCTTGCCGAAGATCCCCACAGGGCAATGGGCCAGATCCAGTTCCGGAAACTCTTCAGCCACGGCCGACCTGAGCAAGGTCGCCCGCACGGTCGTTCCAACAGGCACGGTCACTGTCAGCAGCACCTGACGGTCTTCGGCCGCGTAGACCACCTCGACTTCAATCATGACCTCAACCATGTATCTGCTTGGCGCGCTGGCAGAACGCATCCACCAAAGTATTGGCCGCCTGATTGAACAGCGGTCCCAAGGTGGCACGAACCAGCGGCCCGGCATAATCGAACGACAGATCGAGGCTGATCTTGCAGGCTTTGTCGGTCAACGCCTTGAATACCCAGATGCCATGCAATTGGGTGAAAGGGCCCTCTTCGAGGTTCATTTCGATCGACTGCCCCGGAACCAGCGTGTTGCGCGTCACGAAATGCTGGCTGAGGCCGCCCTTCGCCACGCCGACGCTCGCCCGCATATGCTCAGGTGAGCTCTCCAGGACTTCGGCGGACGAGCACCACGGCAGAAACTCCGGATAGCGCGCCACGTCGTTGACCAGGTCATACAGCGCTTGTGCCGGGTACGGCAGCAAGGCCGAACGTGAAATGTGTGTCGTCATGTCAGCGTCACTTCCACAGCTGGGCGGCAAACACTACGAGAATGCCGATGGGCGCCACATAGCGCATCAAGAACAAGGACAGGCCAAACAGCGCAGGGTTACGGATCGACAACTCGTCGCGCACCGCTTCGCGCCCCATGATCCAGCCCGCAAACACCACGAAACACAAACCGCCAAGCGGCAACATGAGTCGCGAAGTGAAGAAATCGATCACACCGAAGAAGTCGAGACCACCGGCGGCTCCCCATTGGTAGAGGTGGAACATCCCGCCTTCGTTCACGAAGAACTTCGCCTCCTTCCAGATATTGAAGGAGAACACCGTGCCCAGGCCGACAAACCAGCAGCTGAACGCCAGCCAGAAGGTGACCCAGGCTCGGCTCACTTTAGTGCGCTCGACCAGGTAGGCCACCATCGGTTCAAGCAGGGAAATCGCCGAACTCCAGGCAGCGACCGCCACCAGCACGAAGAACACCACCCCCATCAATTGCCCGAACGCCACGTTACCGAAGGCAAACGGCAGGCTGACGAACATCAGCCCCGGCCCCTCGCTCGGATTCAGGCCCGCCGCAAAAACAATCGGAAACAATGCCAGGCCGGCCACCAGGGAAACGAAGGTATCGAGCAGCGCCACGCCAACGACCGTCCCTGAAATCGACGAGTTCTTCGGCATGTAGGCGCCGTAGATCATGATCGAGCCGACGCCCACGCTCAGGGAAAAGAACGCATGCCCCATCGCGGGCAACAAGCCGTCCATGACCTTTTCCGGGTGGAAGTCGAACATGAAATGCACGCCCTCCATGAAATGCCCGGTGGTCATGCTGTAGCCCAACAACACGAGGATCATCACGAACAGCAGCGGCATCATGATGCGCAAACTGCGTTCAAGCCCGGCAACCACGCCCTTGGCGATCACCACCGCGGACAACAGCATGAAAATGGTGTGCCAAAGTGTCAGGCGCCAGGGATCGGCGATCACATTGCCGAAGTAAGCCCCCACCTGATCAGGCGTCGCCCCCTGAAAATCGCCACGCCCCATGTCGATGATGTAGTCCAGCGACCAGCCGCCGACCACACTGTAGAACGACAGGATCAGCAACGCGGTGATCATCCCGGCAAAAGCGCCCCAGGACCATTTGGCCGAATGCCCCGCCTCTGTCGCCAGGATCTTCAAGGCATTGGCCGGGCTCTGCCGGGCACGCCGGCCGATCAGGGTTTCCGCCAGCATGACCGGCACCCCGATCAGCGCGATGCAGGCCAGGAACATCAGCACGAAGGCACCGCCGCCATAGACGCCGACCATGTACGGGAATTTCCAGATACTACCCAGCCCCACGGCCGAACCGGTCGCGGCGAGTATGAAGACCCAGCGGCTAGCCCAACTGCCGTGGACAGAAACCTTGTCTGTCGACATCGTTATCACGCCCAAGCGTTCAAAAAAGAGGCCGCATTGTCCGGGATTCAATCAACCTGCTCAAGCACGTAGCAACACCGTAGCCGACTCGCGTGCAACTCCCTATAATGCCGCCCCTATGGCTAAACAGAAGAAACACCCAACAGGGACCATCGCGCAAAACAAAAAGGCGCGACACGATTACTTCATCGAGCATCGTTTCGAGGCTGGTCTGGTCCTGGCCGGCTGGGAAGTAAAAAGTCTGCGGGCAAGCAAGCTGCAGCTGGTTGACAGCTACGTGCTGCTCAAGGATGGCGAAGCCTGGCTGCTCGGCAGCCACATTACGCCCCTGACGACCGCCAGTACCCACGTCATCGCCGACCCCGTGCGCACCCGTAAGTTGCTGCTCAACCGGCGCGAGCTGGAAAAGCTGGCCGCGGCCGTGCAGCAAAAGGGTTACGCCTGCGTGTGCCTGTCCTGGTACTGGAGCAAGCACATGGTCAAGTGCGAGATCGCCCTGGGCAAGGGCAAGAAGGAATACGACAAGCGCGATACCGAACGCGAACGCGATGCCGGTCGCGAGTTGCAGCGTGCGGTGCGCAACAAGGGCAAGGAAGACTGATTTTTCTGCCTGCGAATTGCGGCGCGAATAAAAAGATCGCAGCCTCCGGCAGCTCCTACAGGGAACGCATTCCAATGTAGGAGCTGCCGAAGGCTGCGATCTTTTGCATTAAACGGTCACATCCCCTTGCGCCGCTCCGCCCGGGCCACGCGCTGCACTTCCTGACGCACCTCTTCCAGCACTTCCTGCACATACAGAATGTGCCGACTGGAAACTTCCCGCGCCTGCTCCGCATGCCCTTCGATAATCGCCTGATACAACTCTCGATGCTGCGTGATCAGCATGTCGCGGGTTTCAGTGCGCTGCTTGTACATCCCACCGATGTTGGTCACCACGTTGCGCTTGAGCAGATCGAACAGCCCGCGAATGGTGTGCAGCAACACGGCATTGTGGCTGGCCTCGGCAATCGCCAGGTGAAACCTTGCGTCCGCCGCACCCTCTTCGGCACGACTCACTTCTTCGTGACGCGAATAACAGTCCTGCAATTCGTTGAATGCCGCGGTCAGCCGCTCGCGATCCACATCCGTGGCACGCAGCGCCGCATAGTAGGCGCAAGACGCTTCCAACGTATGGCGAAACTCCAGCAGATCGCGTTGCGCCTCGGGGTTGCTTTCCAGCAGATGCAACAAGGGATCACTGAAGGTGCTGCCCAGTGATTCCACCACATAGTTGCCACCACCCTGGCGACTGACCAGCAGGCCCTTGGCGGTCAGTTTCTGAATGGCTTCGCGCAACGAAGGGCGAGACACGCCAAATTGCTCGGCCAGCGCGCGCTCGGCCGGCAAGCGCCCACCCGCTTTGAGCGTGCCCTCGAGGATCATGCCCTCAAGCTGCTCGACAATATCGTCAGACAAACGGCGCTGACGAATCTGATCAAACCCCATAACTCGATTACTCCACGATCCGACGGCTCGCCGGCGCTCTATTCTGGCCTATCGGCGCCGCGCCAGCACCTGCCACAACGCATTTGGTCATACCAGGCAGACGACCTGCGCACTTCGCATTCGACAAAAGTTTTAGGGCGGCAAATTGACACACCGCCTACAAGGCTTTTACCCTAGCCAACAGCGATTGTAAATTGGTCTTACCAATTATCCAAGAACGCTGATCAGTGCCTGACCAACAACAATTAGGGGCCACCCCATATGCAAACCTGGCAACAGCTCTATACCCCGCTCGGCAGCCTCGGCCTGTCCGCACTCGCCGCCGTCATCCCCATCGTGTTTTTCTTCCTGGCTTTGGCCGTGTTCCGCCTCAAAGGGCATGTGGCCGGCAGCATCACCCTGGCTTTGTCGATCCTGGTGGCGATCTTCGCCTTCCAGATGCCGGTCGACATGGCGTTCGCCGCCGCCGGGTATGGCTTCGCCTATGGCCTGTGGCCGATTGCCTGGATCATCGTGGCAGCGGTATTCCTCTACAAACTGACAGTCAAGAGCGGGCAGTTTGAAGTCATCCGCAGCTCGGTCCTGTCGATCACCGATGACCAGCGCCTGCAGGTCCTGCTGATCGGTTTCTGCTTCGGCGCCTTCCTCGAAGGTGCAGCCGGTTTTGGCGCACCCGTGGCGATTACCGCTGCGCTGCTGGTAGGTCTTGGCTTCAACCCGCTGTACGCCGCTGGCTTGTGCCTGATCGCCAACACGGCGCCGGTGGCATTCGGTGCCCTGGGCATTCCGATCATCGTTGCCGGCCAAGTCACCGGTATCGACGCGTTCAAGATCGGCGCCATGACCGGTCGCCAATTGCCGCTGCTGTCGTTGTTCGTGCCATTCTGGCTGGTGTTCATGATGGACGGCCTGCGCGGTGTGCGGGAAACCTGGCCGGCAGCCCTGGTGGCCGGCTTGAGCTTTGCCGTGACCCAGTACTTCACCTCGAACTTCATCGGCCCGGAACTGCCGGACATCACCTCAGCCCTGGCCAGTCTGATTTCCCTGACCCTGTTCCTGAAAGTCTGGCAACCAAAACGCGCCGCCGGCCAACACATCGTCGGCGCTGTATCGGCCTCTGTGGTGAGCGCCAGCGTCGGTGGTTTCGGCCAGAAACGCACCACCGTGGCTTCGCCCTACAGCCTCGGGGAAATCTTCAAGGCCTGGTCGCCGTTTCTGATCCTGACCGTACTGGTCACCATCTGGACCCTGAAGCCGTTCAAGGCGATGTTCGCCGCCGGCGGTGCGATGTACAGCTTCGTATTCAACTTCGCCATCCCGCACCTGGACCAGATGGTGATCAAGGTCGCACCGATCGTAACCGCGCCAACCGCCCTTCCGGCAGTGTTCAAACTGGACCCGATTTCCGCCACCGGCACGGCGATTTTCTTCTCGGCCCTGATCTCCATGCTGGTGCTGAAGATCAACATCAAAACTGGTCTGACCACTTTCAAGGAGACCTTCTACGAACTGCGCTGGCCGATCCTGTCCATCGGCATGGTGCTGGCCTTCGCTTTCGTCACCAACTACTCGGGCATGTCCTCGACCATGGCCCTGGTATTGGCAGGCACCGGCGCGGCGTTCCCGTTCTTCTCGCCTTTCCTCGGCTGGCTGGGCGTGTTCCTCACTGGCTCCGATACTTCGTCCAACGCCCTGTTCAGTTCGCTGCAAGCGACCACTGCGCACCAGATCGGTGTCAACGACACCTTGCTGGTGGCGGCGAACACCAGCGGTGGCGTGACCGGCAAGATGATCTCGCCACAATCGATCGCCGTGGCCTGTGCCGCGACCGGTCTGGTGGGCAAAGAATCGGATCTGTTCCGCTTCACCCTCAAGCACAGCCTATTCTTTGCAACGATTGTCGGCTTGATCACGTTGGCCCAGGCCTACTGGTTCACCGGCATGCTGGTGCACTAAGGGCTACAGGCAACACGATAAAAACCGACGCCGGGCCACGCCCCCGGCGTCCGCTATTCACACCCCGGTCTGTAAGGCTACTGAAAGCTTCCGGCTCTATATTCAGCAGCCTCGACAGACGAATAACCGGGACCACCCGGAGACCGCCTGATGAGCGAGCTTTATTACAACGCCGTGCCGAATGCGACCCGTGTCGCCCCGCCACTGCCCGAGCCTCGGCAATACCCCAGCGAGAAACCGTCACGGGTCTACCTGTTCGGGACTTGCGTAGTCGATCTGTTCTACCCGCAAGCCGGGATGGATGCGATCCACCTGCTGGAGCGCGAAGGCATTCGTGTCGAATACCCGCAAGGGCAAAGCTGCTGCGGCCAACCGGCCTACACCTCCGGTTACACCGAACAGGCACGGACAGTGGCGCGCTCGCAACTGGCGTTGTTTGCCGGCGACTATCCGGTGGTGGTGCCGTCAGGTTCTTGCGCGGGCATGCTGCGCGAACATTACGCCGACTTGTTCAAGGACGAGCCGGACACGTTGAAACAGGTCCAGGCCCTGGCGGCCAGGACCTACGAGCTGGCCGAGTTTCTGTTGTTTGTCTGCAAGGTGCAGCTCAAGGACAGCGGCGAGCCGGTAAAAGTGGCGCTGCACACCTCGTGCTCGGCACGGCGTGAAATGAACACCCACCTGCACGGCCGCGAGTTGTTGTCGCAACTAAGCAATGTGGAGCGGGTCAATCACGATCACGAAAGTGAGTGCTGTGGCTTTGGCGGGACATTCAGCGTCCGTATGCCAGACATTTCCGGCGCGATGGTGGCTGACAAGACCCGGGCGCTGAAGGAATCCGGCGCGCACAAGGTGTTGAGTGCCGACTGCGGCTGTTTGATGAACATCAACGGCTCGCTGGAAAAACAGCAGGAAGCGTTGCGCGGTCAGCATCTGGCCAGTTTCCTCTGGCAGCGAACCGGAGGTGCGAAATGAGCACCTCGACGATTATTCCTACGGTTGCCGTAGAAGAAGATTTCCGCACCCGCGCCCACAACGCGCTGGGTGACGCGCAATTGCGAGGCAACTTTCGCAAGGCGATGGATTCACTGATGACCAAACGGGCAGCGGCGTTCAGCGATGCCCATGAAAGAGAACACTTGCGCGCACTGGGCAATGCAATCCGTGCCCGCGCGCTCTCCAAATTGCCCGACCTGCTCGAGCAACTGGAACAGAACCTGACCCGCAACGGTGTGACAGTGCACTGGGCGGAAACGGTGGACGAGGCCAATGGCATCGTCCTCTCGATCATCCGCGCTCACGAGGGGCGGCAAGTGATCAAGGGCAAATCGATGGTCAGCGAAGAAATGGAGATGAACCATTTCCTCGCTGATCGGGGCATTGAATGCCTGGAATCGGACATGGGCGAGTACATCGTCCAGCTCGACCACGAGAAGCCTTCACACATAATCATGCCGGCAATCCACAAGAACGCCGGTCAGGTCGCGTCCTTGTTCCATGACAAACTTGGCGTGGAATACACCAAGGACGTAGACCAACTCATTCAGATCGGCCGCAGAGTCCTGCGGCAGAAATTCTTCGAAGCGGACATCGGCGTCTCCGGCGTCAACTTCGCCGTGGCCGAAACCGGCACCCTGCTGCTGGTGGAAAACGAAGGCAACGGTCGCATGACCACCACGGTGCCTCCGGTACACATCGCCGTCACAGGTATCGAAAAAGTCGTGGAAAACCTGCGCGACGTGGTGCCGTTGCTGTCATTGCTGACCCGCTCGGCCCTGGGCATTCCGATCACCACCTACGTCAACATGATCTCCGGTCCGCGCAAGGAGCATGAGCTCGACGGCCCTCAAGAAGTACACCTGGTACTGCTCGACAACGGCCGCAGCCAGGCCTTTGCCGACAGCGAACTGCGCCAGACCCTGAACTGCATTCGCTGCGGCGCCTGTATGAATCATTGCCCGGTCTACACCCGAATCGGCGGCCATGCCTATGGGGAGGTTTACCCCGGCCCTATCGGAAAAATCATCACCCCGCACATGGTCGGCCTGGCGAAAGTCCCGGATCACCCGAGCGCGTCTTCGCTGTGCGGTGCCTGCGGTGAAGTCTGCCCGGTGAAAATCCCGATCCCTGCTTTGCTGCGACGCCTGCGGGAAGAGAACGTCAAGGCCCCGGACAGCCCCCATCAAGTGATGCGCGGTCAGGGCAGCAAGTATTCGCGCAAGGAGCGGTTCATCTGGAACGCCTGGGCCAAGCTCAACAGCTCGCCGACGCTGTATCGCCTGTTCGGTTTCTTCGCCACCCGGTTGCGCGCCCTCACGCCGAGCAACGTCGGCCCATGGACGCAAAACCACAGCGCACCAAAACCCGCTGCCCGCTCGCTGCATGACATGGCCCGCGAACATCTGGCCAAACAGGGAGACCGCTGATGAGCGCCAAGCAAAATATCCTCGCGAAACTGCGCAAAAGCCTGACAGGCACCACGCCAGTGGCCGACAACTTCGATGTCGATCTGGTGACCCAGCCTTACACCTACGCCCCTGAGCAGCGCATTGCGCAACTGCGCAAGTTGATGGAAGCGGTGCACACGGAAACACATCTGACGTCCGGCCAAGAGTGGCCGACGCTACTCGCGCAGTTGCTGCAGGACCGCCAGTTGCCAAGCCTGCTGATCGCACCGACAACGCCCCACGGTCAACGGATCACGCAGCACTGGGCGAATAATCCCGGCCTGCCAATGCTCAAGGCCTACGACCGTCCGGTTGAAGAATGGAAAGCCGAGCTGTTCAACGACACCCCGGCGAGCATCACTGGAACCCTCGGCGCCATCGCAGCCACGGGCAGCCTTATTCTCTGGCCGACCCGGGAAGAACCACGCCTGATGAGCCTGGTGCCACCGATGCATTTCGCCCTGCTCAAGGCCAGTGAAATCCGCGACAACTTCTATCAAATGCAGCAGGAATTCGAATGGGCCCAGGGCATGCCGACCAACGCGTTGCTGGTATCCGGCCCGTCGAAAACCGCCGACATCGAACAAGTGCTGGCGTACGGCGCCCACGGTCCGAAGGACCTGGTGGTACTGATCCTGGAGGACCAATGAGTCTACCGGCTGCTTTCCTGCGTGATGCACAGCAACTGATCCCCCTAGAGCGACGTTTCGACGACCCGTTGTCGACCCTGGCCTTCGGCACCGACGCCAGCTTCTATCGCTTGATTCCGCAACTGGTGATCCGCGTCGAGTCCGAAGACGAAGTGGTCGCACTGCTGCAACTGGCGCAACGGGATCAGGTGCCGGTGACTTTCCGCGCCGCCGGCACCAGCCTCTCCGGCCAAGCCATCAGCGACTCGGTATTGATCGTGCTGGGGGATAACTGGAACGCTCGCGAGATCCGCGGCCAAGGCACGCAAATCCGCCTGCAACCGGGGGTGATCGGCGCCCAGGCCAATGCCTGGCTGGCACCGTTCGGGCGCAAGATCGGCCCGGACCCGGCCTCGATCAATGCCTGCAAGATCGGCGGCATCGTCGCCAACAATGCCAGCGGCATGTGCTGCGGCACGGCGCAAAACACCTATCACACCCTGGCCGGCATTCGTCTGGTGCTGGCCGACGGCAGTCGTCTCGACACTGAAGATACCGCCAGTGTCGCGGCGTTTCGCCAAAGCCACGCCGCCCTGCTGGAGCGCTTGGCGTCTCTGGGCCGCGAGACCCGGGCAAACGCCGAACTGGCTGCGAAAATTCGCCACAAATACCGTCTGAAAAATACCACCGGCCTGTCGCTCAATGCCCTGGTGGATTTCGACGAGCCTGTGGATATCTTGAGCCACTTGCTGGTGGGCTCCGAAGGCACGCTCGGGTTCATCAGTGCCGTGACCTACGACACCGTGATCGACCACCCGAATAAAGCCTCGGCGCTGATCGTGTTCCCGGATGTCGAAACCTGTTGCAACGCTGTGACTGTGCTGAAAAGCCAACCGGTGTCAGCCGTGGAACTGCTGGACCGACGCAGCCTGCGCTCGGTACAGAACAAACCCGGCATGCCCGCTTTCGTACAGCATCTGTCGAACAATGCCTGCGCCTTGCTGATCGAATCCCGCGCCGCGTCGTCCACCTTGCTGCATGAACAACTGGCGCAAATCATGGCGTCGCTGAAGGCGTTCCCGGTGGAAAAGCAGGTCGACTTCACCGAAGACCCGCAGGAAAACGCCCGTCTCTGGGCCATCCGCAAGGACACCTTCCCGGCCGTCGGCGCCGTGCGCAAGACCGGCACCACGGTGATCATCGAAGACGTCACCTTTCCGGTCGAACAACTGGCTATCGGCGTCAACCGCCTGATCGAACTGTTCGACAAACATCACTACGACGAAGCGATCCTTTTCGGACACGCCCTGGAAGGCAATCTGCACTTCGTCTTCACCCAAGGCTTCAACAGCCCGGAAGAAGTCGCGCGCTATCAGGCGTTCATGGACGACGTGGCGCAACTGGTGGCGGTGGAGTTCGGCGGTTCGCTGAAAGCCGAACACGGCACCGGGCGAAACATGGCGCCGTTCGTCGAACTGGAATGGGGCAGCGATGCCTACCAGTTGATGTGGCAACTCAAACGACTGCTCGACCCCAACGGCATTCTCAATCCGGACGTGGTGCTCAGCGAAGATCCACAGATCCACCTCAAGCACCTCAAGCCCTTGCCCGCCGCTGACGAGATTGTGGACAAGTGCATCGAATGCGGCTTCTGCGAACCGGTTTGCCCGTCGAAAGGACTGACCCTGAGCCCGCGCCAGCGCATCGTGATCTGGCGCGACATCCAGGCGAAGAAACGCGCGGGCATCGATACGTCCGAACTCGAAGCCGCCTACGACTATCAAGGCATCGACACCTGCGCCGCCACCGGCCTGTGCGCACAGCGTTGCCCTGTAGGCATCAATACCGGCGAGCTGGTGAAAAAGCTGCGTAGCCGGAAGGCGACGCATACGAAAACCGCCAACTGGCTCGAAGGAAATTTCGCCACGGCACTTCAAGGTGCACGCTTCACCCTGCACGTGGCCAATGGCGCGCGGATGTTGCTGGGGGCGCCGAGATTGGCGAAGTTGTCGGCGACGTTGACGCGCCTGTCCAAGGGTCAGGTCCCGCAATGGACCAACGCGATGCCGCAACCGGAAAAGGCCATTCGCTTCAGCCCGACGGTGATGGACGCGCGCCCGCGCGTGGTCTATCTGGCGGCCTGTGTGTCCCGCGCCATGGGTCCGGCAGCCGGCGATACGGAGCAAATGTCGCTGCACGACAAGACCCGTGGCCTGCTGGAAAAGGCCGGTTACCAGGTGGTGTTCCCGGACAACCTGGACAATCTGTGCTGCGGTCAGCCATTCGCATCCAAAGGCTACGCCGAGCAAGCCGAGCACAAACGACAGGAACTGATCGGCGCCCTGCTCCACGCCAGCCGTGGCGGGCTCGACCCGATCTACTGCGACACCAGCCCCTGCACCTTGCGCCTGGTTCAAGACCTCGGTGAAGTCCGTCTGGACCTGTACGACCCGGTACGCTTCATCCGTACACACCTGATGGACCGCCTGGATTTCAAGCCTCAGGAGGCGCCGATCGCCGTGCACGTAACCTGCAGCACCCAGCACCTCGGAGAAAGCCAGGCGTTGATCGACCTGGCGCGCAAGTGCAGCAAAAACGTGATTATTCCCGAGGGTATCCACTGCTGCGGCTTCGCCGGCGACAAGGGTTTCACCACCCCGGAGCTGAACGCCCATTCGCTGCGCACGCTCAAGGACGCGGTGAAACAGTGCAGCGAGGGGATTTCCACCAGCCGCACCTGTGAGATCGGTCTGACGCAACATGGCGGCATTGACTACCACGGACTAGTCTATCTGGTGGACCGCGTTACCCAGGCTAGGGTGCCCTGATAGCAGGATCTAAAGGAGGGTGCATAAAGGTGCCCTTCGTTAACGCTTCTTGTCGGAATCGACAGCTCTACAGAAAAAAAGAACCCTGATGTGCCACCGCAGTCCACTGATCAAGCCCCGCAAATGCGGGATTTTCCCAAAACTCGGTAAACCGATTTGATGGCCAGCAATGCTGGACCTTCAGTTCAAGGAGAAACACATGAATCGTTCTGTGCTGTTAGGTTTGTTCGTTGCTGCTTCCATGATGGCTTCCACTTCGTTTGCGGCCGAAAAAGACCTATGCGCGGTCAACCTGCAAACCATCGAAAACGGCAAGGCACAGATTCCTCCGGAAATGACTGACCAGGTAAAAGCCTCTGTCGAGCAAGCCAAAGCCGACCAGGCAAAAGGCACCAAGGAAGGCACTGATGATTGCATCGCCGAGACCAACGACATCATCAAGGCCGTCACCGACTCGAAAAAAGGCGGGAAGTAACCCGGTTCACGGCCAACCTCCGGGTTGGCCTTCCGCGCCACGCTGGCGTACATCAACAACGGAGTACAGGCAGCCGGGAGTTCAAAGCCCGGCTGCACCCGCTACGAAGCAAACCAAAACCCGCCAGTTGCGGGTTTTGTTGCATCTGGGGTCTGGAAATTTGCCTACCATCGCTGGAAAAGCTCGACACACTTTCTTAAAAAACCGAATTCTTGCGTTGAATCGCAGTCTTTGAGGTAAGCCCCATCAGATCGTGGCTGATTTTTCGGGCTTGGCCTGGCTGTCCGCTCATACGCCAGCACCGAGACCATCAGCTCAAGGAGATACCCATGAAACGCACCACACTCGCTGGCCTGTTCATTGCTGCCGCCATGCTGGCCTCTCCTGTATTTGCTGCGGACAACAACCTTTGTACGAGCAAGTTGCAAGAGCTCAAAGGCAAAGTGAATGCGCTGCCGGCGACCGCCACAAACACCTCAATGGAGATCAAAAGGCTGATGTCCAGCGCCGAAGCCTCACAAGCCTCCGGGGACGACAAAAAATGCGTCACCGAGGCCACCCAGGCATTGGCACTTGCTGACAGTCAGGGCAACCAACCAAACCCATGATCTGTGGCGGTCAACCTTCGGGTTGGCCTTCCGGGGCGTGATGACGTACACTGTACAGGCCTGCTGCTCACTTGATTCACAGAGCATCAGGCTCGGGGCCGTTTAGGATTCGACGCCGGTTGCGAAACTTTAGGTGCATGCCGAGTTGGTAACAGAACTCGTAAATCCACTGTTGCAACTACTTATAGTTGCCAATGACGATAACTACGGCCAGGAATTCGCTCTCGCTGCGTAAGCAGCCTTAGCCCTGAGCTTCTGGTACCTTCGGGTCCAGCAATCACCAGGGGATGTCTGTAAACCCAAAGTGATTGTCATATAGAACAGAATCGCCGTGCAGTACGTTGTGGACGAAGCGGCTAAAACTTACACAACTCGCCCAAAGCACCCTGCCCGTCGGGTCGCTGAGGGTTAACTTAATAGACACGGCTACGCATGTAGTACCGACAGCGGAGTACTGGCGGACGGGGGTTCAAATCCCCCCGGCTCCACCACTTCATCATCTAAAGACGTCCACGGACGTCTTTTTTTGTGCCTGAAATCCAGTGAAATCAAGGATTTAAGCGCTACTGGGCGCTGGAGAGGTTTTTTGAGTTCCAGCCGTTTGGGTATTCCAAATGGTATTCCAAGCCATCCGGTGCTATTTTTTGGAATACCAAAACGGTGTCAGAGGTAGCTCTCATGCCTGCTCCAGCCCTTCGCCTTTCCGACCGCCAGCTCAAGGCAGTCAAGGCAAAAGACAAGGATTACGTCCTCAGCGATGGTGACGGCCTTCAGCTCCGAGTCAGGAGCAATGGCTCGATGCTGTGGAACTTCAACTACCGCGAGCCGATAACCAAAAACCGTATCAATATGGGGCTGGGCACGTACCCAGAGCTCTCGCTAGCGAACGCCAGGAAGAAAGTGGTGGAAGCACGCGAGCTGCTTGCACAAGGCATTGATCCCAAGGTGCAACGCAATGCACAGGACGAAGCCAAACGAGCGGAGACGGAACATACGTTCGAGAACGTGGCCACCGCCTGGTTCGAGCTGAAGAAGGACTCTGTCACGCCAGCGTACGCCGAGGACATTTGGCGATCGCTCACGCTGCACGTATTTCCAGACCTGAAAACAACGCCGCTCTCGAAAATTACCGCACCGATGGTCATCGAACTGCTTCGCCCAATCGAAGCCAAAGGCAGCCTCGAGACAGTGAAGCGATTGAGCCAACGGCTCAACGAAATCATGACCTATGGGGTCAATTCAGGACTGATCTTTGCGAACCCCCTCAGTGGCATTCGCGCAGTATTCAAGAAACCCAAGAAACAGAACATGGCCGCGCTACGACCCGATGAGCTTTCCGAGCTCATGATCGAAATCGCAAACGCCAGCATCAAGCGGATCACCCGCTGCCTGATCGAATGGCAACTGCACACCATGACTCGCCCTGCCGAAGCGGCTACCACTCGATGGGCAGACATCGACTTCGACAAACGCATCTGGACCATCCCGCCGGAGCGCATGAAAAAGCGTCGTCCACACACCATCCCGCTGACCGAACAGGCACTCGCGTTACTGGAGGCGCTCAAGCCCCTCAGCGGTCACAGGGAATACGTGTTCCCGGCAGATAGAAATCCGCGCACCCACGCTAACAGCCAGACCGCCAACATGGCGTTGAAACGCATGGGCTTCCAGGACCGCTTGGTCAGCCACGGCATGCGCTCCATGGCCAGCACCATCCTGAACGAGCATGGCTGGGATCCGGAGCTGATCGAAGTCGCGCTGGCGCATGTCGACAAGGACGAAGTCCGAAGCGCTTACAACCGAGCTGACTACATCGAGCGCCGGCGTCCGATGATGGCTTGGTGGAGTGAGCACATCCAGAAAGCGGCCACTGGCAACCTGTCGGCATCTGCGATCAATCAAACCAGGGACCACAACGTCGTGCCGATACGGTGAGCGCTCACCAGACGCCGCCAGTAACCGAGGATGACTCTCCAGATAGAGTGATGGTTGATTTGGCGACAGCGGCGACACCGGCGACAACCCGCGTAATACCTGGTTTGCAGCATGGCGACAGAAGTGGCGACTGTCGCCGCAGTAAGCCTCGCTCTTGGGGCTTTCTCGGCCAAGCCCACGCGAGCGGGAAGGCTCCGCATTCCCACTCGCATGGGCTATGCGTAATTACATCTCATTTGACCACCTAAATGCATTGCCACTGACCAGTCACTCGCATTCGCGCTGACCAACCGTTTGCAGTTGATGGATGTCAGCGGATGCCACTCAGCCGCGAGTGCGTCAGCCAAGCACTGAAGGACTGCAACCGCCCCATAGCTGTCGGTGGCGACAGACAAGAATCGGCCAAATGCTGACTCTGGCGACTTTCCGGCACGAATCGGACGGCGACGGTCTAGCCGCAGCCGTCGGGGAGGACAGTCAAACCTCGGTCTGCTCGGCCATTTCCTAGGTATCATCGACCTCTATTCCCTGAATCGCCCCTATCTCGTAGACACCTCCAAGCCTCATAATGAGGCCCGCTATGAGATGCCATGAGCAACCAGCGTTACCGAAGAATTCAAGATCTAAGAGGTCACGCAAGTGCCCGAAGAGTGCGACATCCTAAAAAAGTCCGCCGCGTACTTCGCCAAGGAGTCCGGCGGAAGTACGCCTTCATCAGTAAGCCGTCGGTGGAATACCCGTTACGACGTTTTTGCCAGAGACTCCACGTGTGTCCCGTGGCTACTGCGCTTGGCTGGCCGAGCCGAAAGGCCAACAACCTGATCAGCAGCATGACTCGAGGCGGCAAGCCGGGGCGATTCAAAAATCCCTGAGCAAACCTCCAATCGAAAACTCAAATTTCCTTGAATAGGACTCACAGTGAATAAGCAACAACTAGCGGCAAAAATCTGGGAATCCGCCAACCAGATGCGTTCGAAAATCGAAGCCAATGAATACAAGGACTACATCCTCGGCTTTATCTTCTACAAATATCTTTCGGATAAGCTTGAACGCTTTGCCAATAGCCAGGACTTGAGTAAAGAAGATATCAAGAGCCTTTCGGAGGAAGATCAGGAAACGGTCGATTTTTTCAAGCGTAATCTTGGCTACTTCATTGCATACGAGCACCTGTTCTCCACCTGGCTGGAATTAGGCGGCGATTTTCAAGTATCTAATGTGCGCGATGCACTCTCCGCCTTCAACCGCCTGATTCATGCTGATCACAAGCGACTTTTCGACGGCATTTTCAAAACGCTGGAAACCGGCCTGAGCAAGCTGGGCGACACGACGGCCAAGCAGACCAAAGCCATCAGCGAGCTGATTCAGCTGATCAAGGACATCCCGATGGATGGCCGCCAGGGCTACGATGTACTCGGCTTCATCTACGAATACTTAATCAGCATGTTTGCCGCCAACGCCGGCAAGAAAGCAGGCGAGTTTTACACCCCGCATGAGGTGTCGGTCTTGATGTCCGAGATTATTGCCAACCATGTGAAGGGTAAGGACAAAATCGACATTTACGACTCGACCAGTGGCTCGGGCTCCTTGCTACTCAACATCGGCAAGTCGATTGCCAAGTACATGGGCAACGACGCCAATATCAAATACTTCGCCCAAGAGCTGAAAGAAAACACCTACAACCTCACCCGCATGAACCTCATTATGCGCGGCATACTCCCGTCCAACATCGTTACCCGCAACGGCGACACGCTGGAAGACGACTGGCCATTTTTTGACGACAGCGACCCGATCAACTCCTATAACCCGCTCTATCTAGATGCCGTGGTCTCCAATCCACCCTACTCGCAAAAGTGGGACCCGCAGCACAAAGGCAGCGACCCCCGTTACGCCCGCTTTGGCTTAGCCCCTAAATCCAAAGCCGACTACGCCTTTTTGCTGCACGACCTCTATCACCTTAAGCCTGACGGCATCATGGCGATTATCCTGCCGCACGGAGTGCTGTTTCGGGGGGGCGAAGACGGTGCCATCCGCAAAAATCTGATCGAAAACGACCACCTCGACACCATCATCGGCCTACCAGCCAACATCTTCTTTGGCACCGGTATCTCCACCATCATCCTGGTGCTCAAGCAAAAGCGCACCAAGAGCGACGTGCTGATCGTGGATGCCTCCAAAGGCTTCGTCAAAGAGGGCAAAAGCAACAAACTGCGTGCCTGCGACATTAAGAAAATCAGCGATACCGTGATTGGCCGGCTTACTGTGCCGGGCTACAGCCGCGTGGTCAGCAAACAGCAAGTCCGCGACACAGACTACAACCTCAATATCCCGCGATATGTCGACTCCTCCGAACCTGCCGAAAGCTGGGATCTTTATGCAGCCATGTTCGGCGGCATACCGCACAGCGAACTCGATTCACTCGCCAACTACTGGCAGGCCCTGCCCAGCCTGCGCGCCACGCTGTTTGCCGACAACGGCACACCCTACGCAGCGCCCAAAGTGGACGACTTAGCCCAAGCCATCCACACCCACGCCGAGGTGCAGCAATTTACTGCTCGCTTTACCAGCTCGTTTGCTGATTTTCCTGCCCATCTCAAACAGCGCCTGATCGACAATATCGACACCACGCAGGTGCCCCAGCAGGAGGCGCAAATTGGCGAAGAAATTTTCAACCGCCTAGCCCCACTGCCGCTAATAGACAAATACCAAGCCTACCAACTGCTGGCCGAGCAATGGCAGCAGATTGCCGTGGATCTGGAGATCATCCAAACCGAAGGTTTTTCCGCCACCCGCGTGGTGGACCCCAACCTTGTCACCAAGAAAAAAGACGGCAAAGACGTGGAAGTGCAGGACGGCTGGAAAGGCCGAATCATGCCCTTCGAGCTGGTGCAAGCCACCTTCCTGAACTCACAACTGGCCGACTTGCACCAACAGGAAAACCGTCTGGCCGAAATCGGTGGCGCGATAGACGAAACTTTCGACAGCCTCGGTGAAGAAGAAAAAAGCAGCGAAGCCGTTAACGATTCTGGCGACAAATTCGTGCCCGCCGTCGTTACCAAAGAAGCCAAAGAGTTCAAAGCAGAGCAAGCGAAATCTGCCCCCTTTGCCGCTGACAGCTACGAGGTAAAAATCATCCAGGCGGCTGATTTGCTAGCGCAAGAAAAAACACTCAAGGCCACGGTCAAAAAACAAGCCGAAGCATTGCATCTGCTGACCAAATCCACCATCGAAGGCTTGAGCGATGCGCAAGTGCACCACCTGCTGGAACGTAAATGGATTACCCCGCTGCAAGAAGCACTGCAGCGCCTGCCGGGCCAGCAGATGGATGCCCTAAGCAACAAGCTGCAAGCCTTGGTGGAAAAATACCGCATCACCTATGCCGACAACGCACTCGCCATCCGGCAAAGCGAACGCGAACTGGCAGGCATGTTGGGCGAGCTGGAGGGCAATGAGTTTGACCTCAAAGGCTTAAGCGAACTGAAAACCTTGCTGATGGGAAATAATCATGAGCAGGAGTGAAGACTGCAAGGTGCCGCAGGTTCGATTCAGTGACTACGTTGAAGATTGGAAAGAAAAAACGGTTGGTGCCATTCTCTCCGAAGTGAAACGTACCATCGTCTTAGAAGACAATCAGCAATATGAACTAATTACAGTTAAACGCCGTAATGAGGGCATAGTTTCACGCGGTCATTTATTTGGCCGCAATATTTTGGTAAAAAACTACTCTCAGCTTCAAACTGGGGATTTTGTCATTTCCAAACGCCAGGTCGTGCATGGTGCAACCGGGATGGTTCCTGCGCATTTGAATAATGCAATTGTCTCCAATGAGTACCTTATTGCAACAAATAGTAAAGACATATCTACGGAATTTCTTACAATATTGTCCGGTCTGTCCGCGATGAAACGAAAGTTTTTTCTAAGTTCGTACGGCGTGGATATTGAAAAACTATTTTTTGACGTCGCCGACTGGAAAAAGCGAGTTGTAACAATTCCGGGTAAAATCGAGCAAGAGAAAATATGCTCGCACTTCAAAGAGCTGGATCAACTGATTCAGCTGCATCAATACAAGCACGATAAGCTGTTGACGCTTAAGCAGGCAATGCTGCAAAAGATGTTCCCACACGCCGGCGCCACTACGCCGGAAATTCGTTTTAAGGGATTTGAGGGGAAGTGGGCTGAGCAACGGTTGGAAAATATCGTGGAGGTATGCTCAGGGCGTGATTACAAACATTTGTCTGCTGGAAATATACCGGTATATGGAACTGGTGGTTACATGCTAAGCGTGGACAAAGCGTTATCATACGACAAGGATGCTGTTGGGATCGGTCGAAAGGGAACCATAGACAAGCCATATTTATTGAGATGCCCTTTTTGGACTGTTGACACCTTGTTTTATGCCACTCCCAAAAAAGGCCACAATCTAGATTTCATACACAGCATTTTCCAGAAAATTGACTGGAAGAAATACGACGAATCGACTGGCGTGCCCAGCTTATCAAAAACGGCAATTAATGAGGTTGGCACTTATGTTCCAGACCTCGAGGAGCAACAAAAAATCGGCCTCTATTTCAGCCAACTTGACGAGCTAATTTCCCACCACGCCACGCAGCAAAAAAAACTGAAGCAAGTCAAAGCCGCCTGCCTTGGGAAGATGTTTATTTAAACACTGCCAACCCCTCCATGAAAAAGACAGAACAAGGAACATCCGCATGAGCACCTTTGCCAAAGAAACCGACTTTGAAAAGGCCGTAACTCACGAGCTAAGTCAGCGTGGGTGGGAGCCAGAGGTGATCAAAAACCCGAGCGAGCAGGATTTGCTGGCCAACTGGGCGCGGATTTTGTTCGAGAACAATCGCGGCATTGACCGGCTGAACAATGTAGCCCTGACTGATGGCGAAATGCAGCAAATCATGGAGCAGATTAGCGCGCTGCGCACGCCGCTGAAATTGAACGGGCTGATTAACGGCAAAACCGTCGCCATCGTGCGCGACAATCCGGACGATATGCTGCACTTTGGCAAAGAAATCAGCCTGAAAATTTACGACCGGCACGAGATCGCCGCCGGTCAAAGCCGTTACCAGATTGTACAGCAGCCCCGTTTTGCGCGCAGCTCGCCACTGCTGAACGACCGGCGCGGCGATGTGTTACTGCTGATAAATGGCATGCCATTGATTCATTTGGAGCTAAAGCGCAGCGGGGTACCGGTCAGCCAAGCCTATGGCCAAATCCAGAAATATGCCCGCGAAGGCATGTTTACCGGGCTGTTATCGCTGGTGCAGGTGTTTGTGGCGATGGAACCGGAAGAGGCGCTCTACTTTGCCAACCCGGGGCCGGATGGCAGCTTTAATAAGGACTATGCCTTCCACTGGGCAGACTTTAACAACGAGCCGATCAACCACTGGAAATCGCTCATCTCGGCCTTGTTATCCATCCCCATGGCGCACCAGCTGATTGGTTTTTACACCGTGGCCGATGAGTCTGACGGTGTGTTGAAGGTGATGCGCAGCTACCAGTACTACGCCGCACATTCCATTTCCGACAAGGTAGCCAAAACCGACTGGAAAAATTCCGATCGATTGGGCGGTTTTATCTGGCACACAACCGGCGCGGGCAAAACCATGACCAGCTTCAAGACCGCCCAGCTGATTGCCAATGCCAAGGATGCAGACAAGGTGGTGTTTTTGCTCGACCGCATCGAGCTGGGCACCCAGACGCTGCTGGCGTATCGTGACTTTGCCGGCGATGGCACCGCGGTTCAGGCCACTGAAGATACCGGCGTGCTGGTCAGTACGCTGAAAAGCACCGACCCGGCCGCTACGCTGATTGTGACCTCCATCCAGAAAATGAGCCGCCTTAAAGATGAAGAAGACGGCCTGAAGGCACATGATCTGGAAAAAATACGGGCCAAGCGCATTGTGTTCATCATTGACGAATGCCACCGGTCAACCTTTGGCGATATGCTGATCGATATCAAGAAGAGCTTTAAAGGCGCGGTGTTGTTTGGCTTTAGCGGCACCCCGATCCATAAGGAAAACACGCGTAAGGACAACACCACCGCCGATGTGTTTGGTAACGAATTACACCGTTACAGCATTGCCGATGGTATCCGCGATAAGAATGTGCTGGGTTTTGACCCTTATCAGGTCAAAACTTATCGTGACCGCGATCTGCGCCAAGCCGTGGCGCTGGAAAAAGCCAAAGCGGCCTCCGTGGCCGAGGCCTTGGCAAACCCGAGAAAGAAAGCTGTTTTCAACCGCTATATAAGCGATGTACCCATGGCAGGTTTTCGGGATAAAGCGGGTGTTTACAAAAGAGGGATTGAAGATTATTTGTCCAATAGCCAGTACAGCCGAGATAAGCACCGGCACGCGGTGGTGCAGGATATTGCAGATAATTGGCTGACGCTAAGCCAAAACGGCAAATTCCACTCGATCTTTGCTACCCACAGCATCCGCGAGGCCATTACTTATTACCGGCTGTGCAAAGCACAATGCCCGCAGTTGAAAGTCACTTCGCTGTTTGACCCGAATATAGACAACGATGATGACGGCGCGGATGATCAAGCCTTCAAGACCAACGGCCTAGTGGAGATTCTGGAGGATTACAACGCGGCCTATGGGCAAAGCTTTGACCTTGCCAGCCATGCGCGCTTCAAGAAGGACATTGCCGTCAGATTGGCGCACAAAAGACCCTATACCCGTATCGAGACAACCCCCGATCAACAGCTAGACCTGTTGATTGTGGTGGACCAGATGCTGACGGGGTATGACTCCAAATGGGTCAACACGCTGTATCTGGATAAAGTGTTGCGGTACGAAAACATCATTCAGGCTTTCTCTCGCACCAATCGCCTGTTTGGGCCAGACAAACCGTTTGGCACCATCCGCTACTACCGCAAGCCGCACACCATGCAGCGGAATGTGAATGACGCAGTAAAACTGTATTCCGGCGATAAGCCAATGGGCCTATTTGCCGACAAGCTGGCCGGCAATGTGTCGCGGCTAAATGCCTGTTTTGCCGAGATCAGCGCCATTTTTTCGGCAGCGGGGATTGTAGACTTCAAAAAACTCCCCGAGGACCCAACTGAACGAGCTACATTTGCTAAACACTTTCAGACCTTCAGCGGCATTCTTGAGGCTGCCCGAATCCAGGGCTTCACCTGGGATAAAACCGAGTACCCGTATGAGGGGGCCTGCGCAGTAACTCTCGAAGTGACTCAGCAGCAATATTTTACGCTGCTGCAGCGTTACAAAGAACTGGGCAGCATCGGTGGTGGTGGCGGCGGGGAAGAGGTGCCGTTTGAGATTGACAGCCACATCTCAGAAATTGATACCGGCAAGATCGACGCCGACTATATGAATTCGCGTTTTGCAAAATACCTGAAGGTTTTGCAAAGTGGCGATGCAGAAGCACGAGAAGCCACATTGAGCGAGTTGCAACGCTCGTTCGCATCACTCTCGCAAGAGGAACAGAAGTTCGCCGAGATATTTCTGCGCGATATTCAGCGTGGTGATGTGGTGATTGATCCTGCCCGAATCTTCCGTGACTACCTTACCGATTACCAAGCGCAAGCAAAGCATCGAGAGATCGAAACCATTGTTAAACGCTTGGGTGTGGATGTTGGGAAACTGAATGCTTTGATGAATACCAGAACGACTGAAGCCAACCTAAATGAATACGGCCGCTTCGATGCGCTATTGGCCTCAATCGACAAGGAAAAAGCCAAAGCCTACTTCACGACGCTAGAGGGACAAGACATCGCTGCTTTTAAAGTGAATATTAAGTCAGCTGACCTGCTACGTACCTTCATCATTAAGGGTGGCTTTGAGCTCGATTCGCCCAGTAAATAGACGTGATATAGCAGCGGGAACGAGTCGCCCTTCATTGTAAACCCACCCACATCTGAAGGCGACCACCCGCTACCTAAGGAAATCCTTAAGAAGATTTTCCGTTTCTGCTGGAATACGCCGACCACATTGTGGATGGCCCACCGCATATGCTGACGAATGCAGAGGAGGTGTACCTAAAATTTGGGAACTGGCTGCTGAGAGGTGTCGCGGCGGCTCAAGACTCTGCACCCTAGCAAAAGCTTACGTAAACGGGCCAGCACAATGGCTGATTGCCGCAACCACACGCGATGCCTGCTCGCACCGCTCAGTTGACGGCGTCAGTGCCCGTTCCAGTGCGCTCATTTGCTCGCGATTGAGCGCGGTTCACCGCTCCTGAAGAACCGCGATTCGAGTTGACTGACTTCCTCAGGGCGTGAAGCTGCCGCTCGAAGCAAGCGGCTAGAGATTACCTATATCGATGGTATCGGCCGAACTGTATCTCGCTGCGGAGAGCGGCATGACTGCACAAAAGTATCGTCCGAAAAGTCGATCTACGTCAGGCTATTTGGGAGGGATTTCAAAGCCTTTCGCGAAGCCCAAGGCTGACTGCTTGAGGCGAACATGCATGGGAATAACTGCCCCCCACACCGCGCTTACAAAGGGCTCTAGAAGGGTCAGCGGCGATGGTAGATGATTTTCGAATCACCCATGAGGTCGTCCACGCTCACCAGCGGAACGGACGAGCGAACGCGACCAGAGCTGGTCTGGCTACGTCCTGTGGAGACCTGGGATCTGGTCAGATACCCGTCACCACCCTTTTTTCCTGTCGGCTTACCAGTCTGATGACATGAGGATTTCATGGATTCGCTCCGGGGTTGGGTTGGCTTCGCAGAGATTGGCTTTCCTGCGAAAAGCTCCGCCAGCCGTCTTCTTCTGGGCTGTGCATTGGCCATTATCGGACACCTCTACCAAAAGGGTCGTTCCGTCCGACGAAATGCTTTCCCAGCGCTGTACATTACCGACTGTAGAGAAACGCCAATCCAAGCCTAAATCTTCGATGGACGACAGGCCATTCAGTAAATCTATTACTGATTGATAGCGTGTATCGGGATCAAACTTCAAGCATTTCTTGATGATGGTCTTGAGCTTTTTCGGAACATGCCGAGGCAGCTGCGACAAATCTGGGTAGGTTTCGCTGCGTAGAGCACCCGCCAATTCAGCACCATTTCCGAATGCACGTCGTTGATTCTCCAGAGCGTCCAAGCCAGCCAGCAAACGGTACAGGGTCAAGCCGACCTGATAAATATCTGCACTGTTATTGAAGTCACGCGTGTGAGCACTCTCGGGTGGCAGATGGTAGCGGTAGGTCGCCTCAGGCGTAGCGAATCCATCCTCATCCATGATCTTGGCGAAGCCGAAGTCAGAAAGTAAGGCCTCATCACTGTCGGAGATTAAGATGTTGTCTGGCTTGATGTCGAAGTGGAGCAACCCTTTGGAGTGGATGTTGTTCAGCCCGCTGAGGAAATGCATTGAGTAGCGGATGAGCTGCCTGCAGGTCAGCCCCTGTGCTTCAGCGACTTGGTGCAACGATCCGTTCCGGTAGTAGGGCATGGCCATGTAGATGTGCTGCGCGTCCTTGCAGGCGTACAGCACCTGCACCACATACGGATGCGTGCTTTTGTAGAGCAACTGAGCTTCAAGCAGGTACCGCTCTTCATTGAATCCGTCAGTCTTGACCTGCTTTACCACGAGCTCGGCATCCAGGTGCTCGTCATGGACGACGTACACCTCGGAATTCTCACCATTCTCGCCAATACGCTCCTTCCTCTGGAAAGAAACCTGGGCCGTCTGGTATGGAATGATCATTTGGCGGCTCCTATGGCTACGAGAATGGCCTCTCGAACAGTCTGTGCCCTCCCTGCCGGCCAGCCTTCCACGCCCTCAAGCTCAGTCTCGCATTTCACGATCGAGTTAAACTGAGCAGAGGTGATGCCCAGCCGCGCGCTGATACTTGTCTTTCGTCCCACAAAATAGTTTTTGATGCTGCTGCTTGCGAACGACTCCATGAACACGGCCTCCAGGTACAACCGGTCAGCGTCTTGGTTCTGCGCGTTGCCCTCTGCGACCCGAATGCCCGCCGCGTCAACTTTGTACTCCCGGAGGATGTCGAGAATGTTGTGGCGAGCGAATTTTAGCTGTTCTGGCTTGTTCAAGATCTGAGGAATGATCAAGGACTCGACGTTCAAAATTTGCTTGGTTTCATCGTCGTATATGACGAACGTCGCCTTTTTGGGCTCTGCGCGGATTCCAAGTGATCGCATGGCGTTCCCTGCGGGTAGTGGCGGTTTCTGGAATGCATCTCTGGCCGCACACTAGCATCAGACTGCCAGCTATCACCATCCCCCCGAAGGTAGCCCCCGTCTGAGGAATGCCGGGCACTGTGAGACGAGCTCAATGTGCGGTCACGCTTCACAGATATCCTGTTGCTTACGGCGCTTCGACACAGATCGGCTGCTGCACTAACCCCTACTGCCGGCTACTGTAAGGATGCGATGCATGGTCGATGGCCAAACCCAGCAGATGGGGCACCACCTGATGCCGTGCGACGTTGGGCGTCTCCATCCGCAGCTACTATTAAATTGCCGAGTGGCAACGAGGTT
Organism: Pseudomonas monachiensis; assembly: GCF_047345015.1. Classification (NCBI taxonomy): domain Bacteria; kingdom Pseudomonadati; phylum Pseudomonadota; class Gammaproteobacteria; order Pseudomonadales; family Pseudomonadaceae; genus Pseudomonas; species Pseudomonas monachiensis. The sequence goes on along the minus strand of NZ_CP178857.1, from coordinate 721,102 downwards.
AATTACCTCGTACCCGCAAGACACTCAGTGACTGCTTTTGGCTGTTCTCCGCCGGTCGTCACTATGGCGTTTGCTGGTCAAGTCGAATGCAAACGGTTGATCAGCACGAATGCAATTGACTGGTCAGTGACGATGCAAATGGGTGGTCAAGTCCATGCAATTTACGCAGGCTCACATTAAAAACCGACAAACGACCACTCGGCCATGGAAAGCCACCGGCCTCCAAGGTCTTCCAGCACTACCGATTGGCGCAAGATTCCCCCCCAAATCCGGTTGACCGCAAGCAGAACGAGCGCTAAACCAGAACCGTACCAGCGCTGTCCTAGACAGTACCCAGGTAGCCAGAACCTTTGAGGCTACGCCACATCGTGGTGGTTCTCCCCAAGTGCGATTAGCGTCCGGCGGCTCGCACGGTCACAGTGATGTGATGGATGCCACTTCTTCCAGAATGCCCACTGCGGCAACTCATGCCCCCTCCTGGCTGTTCTGCAGCAACTTATCCGCTTGGCCATTTCTTGCGCCAACCTTTTGCCCGTCTCTTTGCTCCCTAAAGAGACGGGCACTCCTACCGCTGCTGCAGCCCAACTCGTACAAGGCTTTGCGGCATTCCCCCTCGTGACAATCGGCGTGACAAACACCGAAGTCACCAGCAACAGCGATGCAGATGATGGTGCCGCAGCCCAAGGAATGGACTGCACCTGACTGACAGTCAGGCATGCCCCTGTCATCGCATCACTGCCTTCACCCGACTCAGGGTCTTGCGACACCGGTCTCGTCAGCCAGTGCAGCCTCCACCCGCCCACCGCTATCGGTGTTCAGGAGGCCAGATCATGAGATGCCCAAGCTCCCGGCCGTAAGGAGCCGTCAGTCCCGCGTTAGTGGACAAACCTCACAGGTCGCAGGGGCCTTGATCCCTGATAACACTCAACAACCGTGGCGGGATGAGTGAGGACGAAGTCGATAATCTCAGGAGAATTTCGATGCAACTGTGCGAAGCGTTCGAGCCCCCACAACCATTGCTGGAGTACCAGCAGGCGCCACTGCCCTACCCGGTCGAAGCACTCGGGGATCTGTTGGGCCCTGCGGTCGAACGACTGGCCGAGGTGATCGGCGTGCCCTGCGCCATGGCTGCACAATCGGTGCTGGCCAGCGTCGCCCTGGTGAGCCAGGGTCATGCCAATGCCCAACTCGACGGCCGAACCTATCCGTTGTCCCTTTACCTACTGACGGTGGCGTCCTCGGGTGATCGCAAAAGCGCGGTGGACCATCTGGCCCTGAAGGCGGCGCGCGACTGGGAACGACAACAGTGGACCCTGTATGCGGAAAAACTCAAAGCCTATCGCGCCGCTACCAGAATGACCAAACCCAAAACCTCAACAGAGCGTGCTGAGGCGAAAAGCGGTGAGCTGTCCGAGCCGGTACCACCGAGACTGATCATTGCCGAGCCCACCATTGAGGCCCTGGTCAAAAGCCTGTGTCAGGGCTTGCCCAGCATGGGCTTGTTCAATGATGAAGGTGGCCAGTTCTTGGGCAGCAGCACCATGAGCAAAGAGAACCTGCTCAAGGCGATCACCACCTTGTCGACACTGTGGGATGGCAGCCCGATCGATCGGGCACGCTCCATGGCTGGGGAAAGCCTGCGTGCCTATGATCGCCGTCTCAGCCTGCACCTGATGCTGCAACCCTACCTGGCCAACCAGCTGTTCAAAGACCCTGTGATCAATGGCCAAGGCATCCTCGGCCGTTGCCTGATCAGTTGGCCAGAGCGCTTGGCCGGCCAACGACTCTACAAGGCGATCGACCTGACCCGAGATGCCAAAGTCCAGCGCTACCAACAGCGGATCACCGCCCTGCTGCAAAAGCCCTGGTCGCTTCACAAGGATGGATCCCTCAATCCCGCCACGCTGGAGCTGACTCCCCGTGCCCGTCGTGCCTGGATTGATATTCACGACACCATCGAGTGCCAGTCTGGCGAGTTTGGCGAGCTGGCCGGCGTCCAGCCTGTCGCAGGCAAGGCGGCGGCGAATGTACTGCGCATCGCGGGTGCGCTGGCCATGGTTGAAGAGGCCAGTGCGTTGGACGAAGCGCACATCCAGCGCGCCTCCACGTTGATGGATTACTACCTGGCCGAGATCCAGCGCCTGACCGAACAGGCGCCGGTCAATAGCCGATGCGAAGAGGCGGATCGGCTGCTGCGCTGGCTGGTACAAAATGGTTGGACCCACTTCACTATTCGCGACGTCAATCGCAACGGTCCTCGTTTTGCCCGCAAGAGCGCTGACCATACCGCCTCTTTATTGGTCGTGCTGATCACTCATCGCTGGCTGAGCAGTCGCGATGGAAGAACCTTCGAGGTCCGCCATGTTCCGCCTCAATGACGCGGTGCGCCGCTACCAGGCGCAACATCAACCGCAGCCAGAATCGCAGCGTGTCGCCACCTCTGTCGCCACCCTGTCGCCGCGCCCCAAGCCAGAAACGACGCGGATTGTCGCCACTGTCGCCGCTGTCGCCACACCACCCCTGGAGCCTGCCAACCTCGCCCTGCTGATCGAGCAATTGCGTGAGGAAGGAGCACTGCTGCAACACCACAAAAACGCCCTTCTGGTCCGCCCGACGCATTGGCAGCAGGTGGACAGACTCAGCCCTCACTGGAAAGCCTTGCTGCTCTTTCTACAAACAAACGAACACGGTGATGAAGATGGCTCTGTTTGGTCGGCGTGAGGGTCGCAACTTTGGTTACGGCCGCCAGCTGAGCTACGCCGGCCCACAAGCGCTCAAGGATTTGTTTGCCGGCGGCCACTTCGCCACGGTCAAAGCGCATTGCGATCGCTGGCAAGCGTTTGTGCGTTGGTGTCGGTCAGAGGACGGCCCCGGTTACAACGATGCGCGCCAAATCGATCGACAGACGCTGCACGACTACGCCGCATATCTGCGCCAGCAGATCCAGCAAGGTGAACTCTGCATCGCGACGGCGCAGAACCGCCTGAGCAGCGTCAACCGTACCCTCGCGGCGCTGCGCGGTGATCAGGACGTGAGGATCGTCAGTCCGAGCCAGGCGTTGGGACAGCAGCGCTCGAGCGTACGCACCCGCGCGCCCGATGGCCAAGACCACCAACAAGTGCGGCGAGTACTCGAGGCGCTTGGCGAACAGCAACACGCGCGGGTGGCCGCGATTGTCCTGTTGGCCCGAACAACCGGTATGCGCCTGCGCGAAGCAATCCTGGCTGACCTGCCACGCTTGCGCCGCGAAGCCGAACACTTCGGCCGCATCAACATCCAGGACGGCACCAAAGGCGGCCGCTCAGGCGCTTCAGCGCCACGCTGGGTTGTGGCCAATGAAGAGGTGAAGGCGGCGCTACAGTTGGCTCGTCATGCATCGCCGCCCCGCAGCCGCAACTTGCTGGCCCGAGACGAAAGCTACGTCGCGTTCCTGCAACAGACCGTGCTCCCCGCCCGAGAAACGCTGCATGAACACGGGCTGAAGGGTTTCCATGAACTGCGCGCGGCCTATGCCTGCGAGCGTTACGAACAGCTCACTGGCCACGCCGCACCGGTCAATGGTGGTCACTGCTATCGCATTGACCGCGACCTTGATCGACAGGCGCGACAACAGATCAGCCTTGAACTCGGGCATAACCGGATCGATGTGATGTCGGCCTACATTGGAGGCAGAGCGTGACTAAGCCCTTCGATATGGCGCTGTTCCTGAGCGGAGTACTGACCGGCTCGAAGGTCACGCAGCAACGACACCTACGCCAAGCCCGAATCATGCAAGCGGCCATTCAACAGCGATGGCAGCGAGACAATCCCTGGACTTGGCAGCTCAAGCATGTGCGCTGGTTTTTCACCCAGCACCTGAAAGACCACTCCGACGCCACCCGCTATTACTATCGGCTCACTGCCCTATTGGTCTGGAAGCGATTAGGGGATGACCGAGAAATGCTGATCGAACGCTCGAGTCGTGGGTAGGCAGCCTTCCAGGCTCGCTTGTCCGCCTTCATCTATCTCAGCGTGGATATTCTCTTGCAGATAAACCTGCTCGAAAAACACCGTCGCAATGGTAAAAAACAACCCCAACCGGTTAGTCGTGACAGGCCGAAACGGCCAATTGCAGCCCCTCGTGACAGGCAGAAGACGGTCCATAAAGGAAGCTCACCCATGACAGCCGCTCCGCGTTGGCAACTATCAGTCAGCATCCTTGCAGCTGCGGGCACACAACTCCAACGCGCAGCCACTATTGGGGCGGACAATCAAGCTATTGCAGAAGTGAGCATCAATTGGTAGCCTCCGCGGCGGCTTATGGGCAGATTTTGGGTCGCGTATCGCGATCAGTGGAAACAATGTCCGTAAGGATTGCCCTTGTGAGACCTGTCGCTTCTTAATGGTCCCTTAGTAGCATAAGAGTGCCCATAAGCCACTTTCCCCTCCCCAGCTTGAAGCGAAAAAATGAGAAAAATCGACGTCCTTCGAGCGATAAGAACGAAGCGTGAGCTTGCGTTAATTCTTGGTGTTAAAGCTACTTTTCTCACACATGTGCTGTATGTGGTGAAACCTTCTTCACAGTATTCGAGTTTTACAATTCCAAAGAAAAGTGGCGGAACTCGAACAATTTTTGCGCCATCTGATCGCCTGAAATCATTGCAGTCATCCCTTTCGGAGCTTTTGCAAGATTGTATCGAAGAGATCAATAAGGCGAAGGATGTTGATGGTGATTTTAAGCCCACGCTCTCCCATGGTTTTGTGCGAAACCGTTCGATCATCACAAACGCGATGATGCATTTACACCAAAAAAATGTATTGAACGTGGATTTAAAGGATTTTTTCGACAGTTTCAACTTTGGGCGTGTTCGGGGTTTTTTTATACAGAACAAAAATTTCCTGCTAGACCCACATATTGCAACAGTTCTTGCACAAATTGCTTGCTATGACAACAAGCTTCCGCAGGGCAGCCCGTGCTCTCCGGTCATCACCAATTTAATCACGCACCCGTTAGATATTAGGCTCGCATCTCTCGCCAAAGCCAACTCCTGTACATATTCCAGGTACGCCGACGACATCACTTTTTCGACTCGGGAAAAAACCTTTCCAGCACGAATCATGGCCGAAGTGGCGGGAGAGTATATCCCCGGAAAAAGGCTTAAAAATCAAATTCGACGAGCAGGCTTTGGATTAAACGAAAAGAAAACGCGGATTCAATACAAGGATTCTCGTCAAGATGTTACCGGACTAGTAGTAAACCAAAAGCCGAACGTAAAAAATGAATATTGGCGTACGGTCAAATCCCAGTGCCATTCTCTCTTTAAAAATGGCATGTTCACCAAAAAAGTAAACGGAATTTTGGTTGATGGGAGTGTCTTTGAGCTGGAGGGACAGCTAAACTTCATTGACCAAGTCGACTATTATAATCGTTTGCGTCAAAAGCCGCCGCTAAACCCTGAGTATGCGCTTGCAAAACATGGTCAAAATACGCGCGAGCTTTTGAGCGGGAGAGAGCGGACCTTCAGCCGTTTTCTTTACTATCGGTTGTTTTATGCGAATCAGCAGCCGACCATTCTTTGCGAAGGAAAGACCGACAACGTCTATCTAAAATCAGCGATTAGTAGACTTGCTGCCTTTTACCCGAAATTGGCTAAGCCGAAGACCGCAACTGGGCCGTATAAGCTACTCGTGTCGTTCCTTAACTACACTGCAAGGACACGTTTTTTACTCCAACTCTTCGGCGGAGCTTCATACCTTCAGTCTTTTATCTCGGAATTTGATGACCATTTCAAATTCTATAAAGCACCAACTCCGATCAATCCGGTGATCGTCGTTCTGGATAATGATAGTGGCTGCGGAAAAATTTGTAGTCTTCTTATCGGCAAGACACCAGCGCAACCGTATCCAACAAGTTTGGCAAAGGCAGATGTGCGCAAGGCAGACTTTGTCCATGTAATGCACAATTTGTATGTGGTATTTACGCCACTTGACACCTCGGGTAAAGATACAGCCATCGAAGATCGGTTCACGAAAGAAACTTTAAGTGAAACGCTCTCCGGAAAAAAATTCAATCCCAAAAATGATATGAATCCCGCGACCGAGTATGGGAAAGAATTTTTTGCTAAGAAAGTAGTTCTAGCGAAAAAATCAAGCATAGATTTTTCGGGCTTCCACGTGTTACTTACTCGTATCGCGCAATGCATTGAGCATTATGACTCAATAAAATGATGTATCTGAGTCATCTGTTGCATCGGCCGGTTAAATCAATAGTCGGACGCGACTATGAGACAGTCCGCTTCTGGCTGGTTGCAGCCTGTCAACGAATGCACATAATCAGCGGCCGAGTATGCTAGCGCAGATCGTTGATTTCAGTTCGCCAGGCCGCTCCACCACCTGGAAATAGTACAGGGTGTTGCAGCTGAGGAGCGCCGTTCCGTTCAAACGACGCCGCGTGATCGGTACCTATTCGACATCTTCAGTGAGTGCCTCCAATAGTTCATCTTTAGTGGACTCAATTTCTAGGCTGTCTCGTTGGGTTTTCAAGGTGCTCAGCATAAAGTCGTGCGAAATTTGGAATTCTTCGATGATGGTTTGCCAAGTTTTTACATATTTTTTAATCGGATTAATGGGGGTGCCGGCGCCTATTAGCCCTGGATCATTCTTATCAGTCAGATTGTTGAGTCGTTCCTGAATATCAAAATTGGACTCTGAGATTTTTCGCCCTACAAGAACGATTTCATACTTGGTTCTTATACCGTTGAATTCTGGATGTCGAGACAAAATAGTGGCATAGTCATCCACCTGTCGCAGATGCTTTGTGTTCAAGGATACGCTTGGGCGCTTTATTTCAATAATCACACACCTAAAGTATGGCTGATTGTTAGAGTCGTATTGCTTCTGCCTTCTTACTAGGAATAGATCAACCTGGCGATTAGCGCCATCTACAGTGGCACCACCATCAAGATCGTCCTTTTCAACGAGGTCAATATCCTTAACCGAATCTCTAAGATTTTGGGCGATTTTTGTAAACGTGTCTTCTTCAGCCCCAATGCTTTCATACTGATTACCAAACAGCCAAGTGTTACTTTCGATAACTCCCTGGAGGTCAGGTGTCTCAAGCGTTGTCCTATAGTGATTTCGCATTATTTCAGCGATTCTAGCAATTGCATGCTCACGTTTTTGTAGCGACTCAATGGTTTGAATAATATTCTGGAGTTTTGCACGCTTGATTTGCGTCGCAAAATTTTCCATAGCGACGGCATCCAGATTTAACACACTATCTAAAATTTCAAACAGGGAACTATTTTCACTAGATACGGAAATCTTATCTAACAGCCTTATTATTATTTTTCTTTGTTTTTTGTTACCGTTTTTGAATAGCTTTGGGTCGGCAAGTATGATGCCTTTTACGATGCGTTTGGTATTGCCGAGCCGCCAGCTAGAGTACGCAGGGTCAATATCTTTATAGTCTGGAAAATCACCCTCTTCAATAAACCCTTCTATCTGCTCGTCTGCTAACCGCGCGAGAAATTCTTGATAATGATTTTGAGTAAAGACCGAAAGTTTCTTGGAAAACTCTTTCCAGACTTTTGATGCGGACAATTCATTGAATGTCGAACGCAATTGAGTATCGCCGCCCGACAAAGCATCCAACCAAGGAGACGAAACCAGTAGGCTTGTGTAATATCCAGGCTTCTGATTCAAGCTGCTAGGCATATGATGCAACGGTATGCCTTCACTTCCTCTAAGATATGTATAGGATTTTTCAGAGTTAAGTTTTTCGCCCCACTGTATCAGCTCGACAGAAAACTCGATACCTTCAGCGTCGATTGTGCTCTGCGTCAGAACATGTGAAGGCGGGCATATTGGCGTAGCATTAAGTGTCAAGCTTTTCTCAGGATTGAATGCCAGATGCCATCCAAGCTCCAGCTGTAACTGATGGATTAATTTCTCTTGCTCAGGAAGGATATTAATAAAATTTGTAAGTTCTACGCATGTACCCTGATGCATAGGGGATAAAAGGGCATTTTGTTCATTTTCAGGAATCTCACGCCCGCTAATCGTACTTAGAGACGAGCTTTGTATGCCGATTATCGCATTTCGGCCACGAAATTTTGTATTCCAAACGGCGTTGGCGCAAATCTTGTGGAACGCTAACCTCCCTCTTCCTTTAGAACCGTGCGTGGAATGTGATCGCCTCTTCAAGGAATCATTGAATCGCCTAAAATTATCCATAGGCTTAGTAAAGTCGATCCCTTCACCATCATCTAATACCGTAACAGATATAGTTCCACCCATATCGTTTTCGCGAGTTATAACTCGGACGGATTTAGCTCCTGCGTCGAACCCATTCCATATGAGCTCAGCGATTGGCTGCCACGGTTCGAGATCCCTTTTGAAGTGATTTCTAATGCCTTCGTCAGTGATAGTGGTCGAACCTGAAAAGTCGAAGGTAGCTGGTGAAGAGGTCAACTTAGTAGTCCTTTATTTTCGTGTTTTGATACTAGATCTATTTGCATTCCTAGCCAGCAACATCTTCGCATGCCCGATTGTCCGAGAATCGCCTGTAGTGATCCTCGTCCACACTCATGATTCGCTTGGTTTAGAGCTACGGTGCCAGGTGAGCACCTACACCCCGTGGCGCAACACCGAACATAGCAAAAATCCGTTGTGTCGTCGCCGTCCCCTTCCAACCGGAGGCTACCTTTGGATAAGCATCCGCTATTGGCCGACTGTGTTGAAAAAGTCGGTTTTCTGAAAAGGCCAGGAGAGCGATCGGTGAAAACGCCTTTTTAGGACGCCGCCACGTGAAATCTGAGTCCAGCAACCTCTCTCGAAAGTAATGATTTCAATCTCAGACGCATGCTTTTCTGCTGCGGAAACCATTGCCGATTTTTTTTCAACAGAATCGGCCGATTTCTGCCTGTCGCCACCGGAAGCTATGGGCAGTTCACTGCCAATCATGGTTACGAAGAGTGCTGGCAGATCGAATGCAAACGGGTAGTCCAGTGGAATGCAGTATTCCAATTGGTATTCCAACTAAAAATTAAAATCGCTATTAATGTTATGAATCAATAAGTTACTGAGCCAATTCAGATTACCCCGGCCCACCAATTGAGACACCAACGAAGCCCGCCCCGTGCGGGCTTCGTTGTTTCTGGGCGTATCACAAGCCCTGCAACAGTCTGAAGAAGAACCCACACCAACGATCAGTACTTGATGTCCCGGGCTGTGCGACGGGTATCCTGCTTGGTGCTGCGCTTGTCCTGGCGACAGTCTACGTTGCTCTTGTCATTGCCTTTTCTACAATCATCCTTGGTTTGCCGGGCAGTGGAGCGCCCTTCCTGCCTGGTATCGCGAGCTTCACGCCGTTGTTGACCCTGCTCGGTCGCGTAGGCGGGTAGCGTCACCCACTGCACGCCAGTGGCGATGAGCAGCATCGCCAGGGCTTTCAAGTAGTGCTTGCGAGTCATGATTTTTCTCCAAAGCCATATCACTCAGTCGCTTCGTTCGCTCCCCCCCAGGAATTCCGCGAAAACGTGAGTTACATCGTACGCTCACAACTCACAAAAGCACTTTGTGGCAGGTGAAATCTGACGATAGGGTTACATGGACAGTCGCGCGATGCCGCTATGTGCACAGTCGCCCCTAACACTGCCATCACCTCGGAGAAGCCCATGCGCCAAGCCCTCCTGATCATCGACGTACAACCCGGCTTCGCCCCGCCCCAGTGGTTGATCGACGGTATCCAGGCGCTCATCGGCACCCTGCCCAGTATCGCCACGGTCGAGCGCCACGACGAGTCCATAACCCCCTTCGAAAAACAGCTCGGCTGGCACCCCGCGCCGGACGATGACAGCCTGATCCCGGCCGACCGCATTTTTATCAAGCACGGCTACGCGCCCACACCGGAAACCATCGACTACCTGAGAAGCCTCAACGTCAAACGCGTGCTGGTGTGCGGCCTGCAGACCGAAACCTGCTGCCTGGCGGCGGGGTTTGCGCTGTTTGATGCGGGTTTGCAGCCGACGTTGATCACGGATTTGACGGTGGGGTCATCGCTGGACCGGACGGGTAGGTTGGGGGTCAGGCTTTGGGAGCATCATTTCAAGCACACGGTGAAATCGAGTGACCTGTGATCGGTGCAACGACTTCACCGCGTCCTAGGACATTTCCCGCAAAACGCGTCGCCTTTCATGAACTGGCGGATGCTGCACCTCACAGATAGCCTTTAGAGGTCGCTGCAAATCAGTGACCAGTTTTGACAGACTGAAAACCGGGGCAGCTCCTATGAATAGACCAGGATCTCCATCATGAAAAAAACAGCCCCAAATCCACCCGACTCGACTATCGAAACACCCGACTTATCCCAACTCTCCAAAACCACCGAACCCACCATCAGCGCCCGCCTCCGCGACCCCAATCACCTAGATCCCATCAGCCACGTCTTCACCCTGCGCCCCAACATCGACACACCGGCCCTGCTCACCCACGCCAGTGAAACCCTGGCCTCGCTCAACGTCATGAGCACCGACCTTGCCTGCGAGCTTGAGAGTTCGCCTCGCAACATCGCCCTGGCGATCCAGCAGTTGGCCGTGCTGGCGCAATTGCTGGTGAACCGGGCACTGGACAACATCGCGCCACTCGACGAAGTGGAGGCTTGAGATGGATCGATACATGCCGATGACCGGCATCGACTGCACCATCGCGTCGCTGCTGATCGACACCGAAGCACCACTGGATGTACTGCATGAAACAGCTGCCTACCGCATTCGAACCGCGACGCAATTGCTAGAGAGTTTCGCGGCTGATGAGGGTGTTTACAGCGAACTGGCGCGGGTGCTGGTCACGTCCCTGCGCGATGGATGCGATTTGCTGGATGTGGTTGGGCGGCGGTTGCGGATGCAGGTTTGATCTCGGAAAACAAAATGGGCGACTTTCCTGAAATCGCCCATTTTAATTGATGTTGAAACTACCCAAACGTCAGGGCGAAAGGGGCTGCCGCGTGCTGTATTGCCTTCACCACATGAGGCGCCTGCTCCCGAAACTCAGGGTAGCGCTTCAGCACCAACTCAACTGCCGCAAGCAATCGCTGAATCCGCAACTCAGGATGTTCCACCTCACACGTCTGTGCAAACTCCAACAACCCCTGACGGGAAGCAAACAACGACTTGTTACCCATAAGGTCTAGCGCCAAAACATCTTCAGGGATATAGGCCGTCGTATTAACGATGTCGTATGCCGGCGCGAGGCGCGCGTCACGTTGGGTCGGCTCCGAATAGAGCAAGCCGAAGTTCTTTAAATGAGCATCGCCGTTCCCAACGATGCAGCTCAGCGCTATGTAATCGAAAAGTTGATCAAGCGAGGTTCGTTGATTGTTTGCCGGGCAAAACAGCCGAATCGCTTTGGCTATGGCAGCATAGCTTTTGCTGTATTTCTGATCGGCCGAGAGCCCCATCAGTGCGGCCATGTCCTCGAATCCAATCGGGTTAAGCTGGTCGTCCCGATCAAAGCGACGCATGACAAACAGCCTTGCATTGTCGGACAGGTAAAACTGCGGGACTGGAATGCCCGCCTCCTTGGCAATGGACATGCAAAGGAACTCATTGATGGCCAGTCCTGGAAACTCATCCCGGCCACTCTTGATTATCAAGTCAGAGGTTTTCGAGGTGGCTCGTCGCAATTCGAAATCTTGCTGCTCAGGCACCAAAACCTTCGGCTGAACACCCGATATACCTGCCCGTAAAATATAGCGGTCAAGAAGGTCGGCGAAGATATCTTCCGCTCCATCCCAGGTGAGAATTTCTTCGAGTTTTTCTCCAGGGAACTGCTGTTCGCCAAGCAGGGCATCAACGGTTTCGGAATGCACCTGAATCCTGCCAATTGGCGAACTGCTGCCAGAAAGAGCAAGCAACAACATTGGATCGACATTTACGGTTTTCGCCAGGCGATTGCGCAACTGCTCCAACATATAGCCTTCAGGAAGGTTCATCTGGAATACGGGATGCAGATCCCGCCGACGAAACTCGTCAGCCCGCACGGGCATCGACAGACTGATGGAGGTGTTGGGTAAAGCGTCTTCTAGATAGCGAAAAATATAATTATCGCCGCTGGTGAGGATTCGGCCGCTATGGCCCTCTGGGGTACTGACTTTGAGGGAGGTCATTTTCATTCGAACAACTCCCCAAGCTCTTCAAGGGTCGGCATGGCCGCCGGTATAACGGTGAGCTGGCAGTCCAAAGCGCTCAAGACTCTTGCGTAAGCGTTCATGGCAACAGTATCGACACCCTGCTCGACAGCAATGACTTTCTGCCGCGTCAAACCGGCGAGCTCAGCAAGTCGAGCTTGTGTCAGACCGCGCCTGATACGCGTTTCACGTATTTGGCTACCGAGTCGGGATATCAGCAGGACGTATTCCATGTTCAGTTACCGTGACATTTATATTTAAATGTATCGTATACAGAACATTATTGCGAATTTGCCTTACACCCCGTCTCCCCCCACCAATATCCCCAACACAATCGACACCAACGCTGCCGCAAGGGCCGCTTGCGTGCCCGGTCGGAGGTCGACCTTGCCGCGGATCATTTGCCGTAGCGGTGTCGCAAGCTCTGGTACAGGGCTTTGATCCAGATGAATTTTTCTTCACCCCACCCCCTCACGCCAGCCTGTACATTGCCCTCGCTCATTCAAGAAACTACGGTTTGCCCGCCCTCCCGCGGGCTTTTTTTTGTCTGCGAATTCGCAATCCGAGACTCACTGAAGGTTTCCTCGGGCAACAAAAAACCCGCCCCTTTCGAGATGCGGGTTTTGCGCTTCAACAACGACTCAATTCACAGGTTGAGTCTGAGTCGCCAACACCGGTTGTTCCGCTCTGGTGAGCACCGGCTGTTCCAGCCTCGCTCGCCCGTAAAACGCCAGCGCCGTCAGCAAACACGCCAGCCACACGAAGATCCCGGCCCAGAAGGTGTGGGACATGTAGTGCCACCCTTGCAATACTCGCGTGGTGCCATAGATGAAACCGAGTGCCAGCGAGCCGTACATGATCGCTTTCGAATAGCGCCAGCGATAACGGCGAGCCACGAAGTACAACGCCAGCATGGTGAAGCCGCCCGACGCATGTCCGCCCGGCCAGCAGCGCCCCTCTCCAGCGACTTTCAGCAGGTCGAAATTCTCGTACCACTCGACGTGCTCCATTTTGCCGCCGTACAGGGTCGTCTCGATCGGGCAATACACGCTGGTGTGGCCCTTGAGGTAGTGAATCACCCCGGTGCTGATGGAGAACGCGAACACCACGTAGAGAAAATCGCGTCGATGGCGGTTGGCAAAGCGCAGTATCGGTGCGACTTTGATTTTTTCCAGGAAGGCGATGATTTTCGCGTGTTTTTCAGCCTTCAGGCGTGGCCAGAGAAACGACAGCAAGGCACCGATAATCGCAATTTCGCCGGTCCAGTTCGGAATGATTCGCGCCCATTTGTGGGTGATTTTTTCGAACAGATGGACCTGGTCCAACGGGTACGTCTGCGTCACCGGATCAAAAAAGTAATTGTTGAAAGCGATGTCGATGCTGGTCATGTCGAACATCAGGAATACCGCGACCGCGCAGGCCAGCGGAATACCAAAATTCATCCAGTAAAAGCGGTAGCGGGAAGCGGTCAGCATGCTCAGTCCTGATTCAAAGGGATGGTGAAATTCAACGGGGCGTCACCGTCGGCCAATCCGATGCTTCGATAAAGCCAAGCATGCGCGGAGCCTGTGGCGATTCGGCGGAGATAAACAGAGAGGCCCCGTAACCCAGGGTCGAAGTCGGCAAATGGAGCTCTTTTTCCAGTTGGTCCATGCATTCGCTGTGGGTCACCAGAATCATGTTGCGCCCGGCCACCTTGTGCGCCAGCGCGTCGCGCAGCATGGTGCCCTTGCAACTGATCAGCCAGTCTTCCCCCGTGCCAACCTTGTTGAACATGAAGTTGGCAGTCTGCGCAGTGCGCTGGATCGGGCTGTTGTAGATATCGACCTTGCCCAGGCCAAGGTGTTTGAACTGTGCCCCGAGGTTCTCGGCAACACGACGAGAACGCTCGGTAATGCCATCGTTGCCAACCAGGCAAGGCGCCGAGGAGTGATCGCAGCGCTCGACGTGGCGCACCAGAACGATCAGGTCGCCCTTGGCCCATCCGGTCATCAACGCCTGTGCACCGCTCACATTGCCGTGAGCCAGGTCCGGAACGGCGGCAGGTCGCAGCAAGAACACCGTCAACGGGATCACCAGCAGCGCCGAGGCCAACACTACCGCAGCGTTGCGATAACGGGCGAAGCGGCTCAGATCGATCGAGCGCTTTATCCCGAAAAGACTCAGTCTTAATTCCACATCACGCTGCCTCGCCAGCAAACACTGCCTCATTAGATCCCGGCAGGTTAAGGAAACGTGCGTCGGTGACTGGTGAAACGTTTGTGAAAAAAAGCTTAAAAGCGCTGTAAAAATTTTGTTACAGAATCCGTTCGGAAAAATCCTTTCAGCTCCCGGGATTGCTGCCGATACATCCTGCTTACACAGCTTGGCGGCTTCCAAAAAAAACAATCTTCCAGCCAACCGACGATAAAGAAGTACCAAGTTCCTGGAGGAATGAGATGAATAGCTGGTTCGGCAACATCAGCGTGAACCTGAAACTGGGCCTGGGGTTTGGCCTGGTCCTGGCACTGACCTGCGTCCTGGCCCTGACCGGCTGGACCAGCCTGGGCGGGTTGATCGACCGCAGCAACTGGATGAGTGACATCACCCAGCTCAACGCCGGCCTGACCAAGCTGCGCGTGGTTCGCCTGCAATACATGCTGACCAACGGCGACGAAACCGCCGCGCAGAACGTACAGACTACCCTCGACGCCTTCTCGGCCCAGCAGCAAGCCCTGCTGGCGAAGTTCAAGAGCCCGGAAAACCTCAAGCTGCTGCGCGAGCAAGGCGCCGTCATCGACGCCTACAGGACGTCCCTGGGCAAGATGCGCAGCGCCTATCGCGCCGGCAACAGCGCCCGCGACGCCATGAGTGCCAACGCCGAAACCGCCAACACGCTGATCAATGACATCAATGCCCGCGTGCAGCAAATGCCGTTGAACGACCAGCGCTTCGAACAGTTCCAGGCCATCACCGCGGCCAAGGAAGCGTTCCTGCTGGCGCGCTACGAAGTGCGCGGCTACACCGCCAGTACCAATGCCGAGACCGAGCAAAAAGCCGTCGGCCAACTGGACGCCGCCATCGCCAGCCTGAAACCGCTGAACACGCATTTCGCCGACTCCCAGCAAGACGCCCTGCGTCAGCTTGAAACGGCGCTCGGCAACTACCGCAGCGCCTTGCAGGCCTATAAAGCCGCCAGCAATGACGCGGTGCAAGCGCGCAAGGAAATGACCGACCAGGGCGCGGCCATCGTGTCCCAGAGCGATCAGCTGTATCAGATCCAGCTCGACCGACGTGATGCCGAAAGCGCCCAGGCCCGGACCCTGCAACTGATCAGCACGTTGCTTGCACTGCTGGTGGGCATCATTGCCGCCGTGGTCATCACTCGCCAGATCACCCGGCCATTGCGCGAAACCCTGGCGGTGGTCGATCGCATCGCCAGCGGTGACCTGTCCCACAACGTGCTGGTCACCCGTCGCGACGAACTCGGCGTGTTGCAGCAAGGCATCGCGCGCATGGGTGTGACCCTGCGCGACTTGATCAGCGGCATCCGCGACGGCGTGACCCAGATCGCCAGCGCCGCCGAAGAGCTGTCGGCCGTGACCGAGCAGACCAGTGCCGGGGTCAACAGCCAGAAAGTCGAGACCGATCAGGTGGCCACCGCCATGCACGAGATGACCGCCACCGTGCAGGAAGTCGCGCGCAACGCCGAAGAAGCCTCGCAAGCCGCTGCGGCGGCGGACGGCGAAGCCCGTGAGGGTGACAAAGTGGTCAACGAAGCCATTGCCCAGATCGAGCGCCTGGCCAACGAAGTGGTGCGCTCCACCGAGGCCATGAGCGTGCTGCAAAAGGAAAGCGACAAGATCGGCAGCGTCATGGACGTGATCAAGGCCGTCGCCGAACAGACCAACCTGCTGGCACTCAATGCCGCCATCGAAGCGGCACGTGCCGGTGAAGCCGGTCGAGGTTTTGCGGTGGTGGCCGACGAGGTCCGCGGCCTGGCCCAGCGCACACAGAAATCCACCGAGGAAATCGAAGGCCTGGTAGCCGGCCTGCAGAACGGCACGCAACAAGTGTCGGCGGTGATGAACAACAGCCGCGTCCTCACCGACAGCAGCGTGGCCCTGACCCGCAAGGCCGGCGAGTCACTGGAGAACATCACCCGCACGGTGTCCAACATCCAGTCGATGAACCAGCAGATCGCCGCCGCTGCCGAACAGCAAAGCGCCGTGGCCGAAGAGATCAGCCGCAGCATCATCAACGTGCGCGATGTGTCCGAACAGACCGCAGCGGCGAGCGATGAGACCGCCAAGTCCAGCATTGAACTGGCGCGGTTGGGTGGTCAATTGCAGCAGATGGTGAGCCACTTCCGCGTCTGACCGTATACCCACGGTGATTGGAAGACCCATTCGCGGGCAAGCCCGCTCCCACAGGTAAAGAGTCGAACATAGAATCTGTGAACGGCTCTGAAAACCCTGTGGAAGCGAGCCCGCTCGTGATTGCGTTCTCACAGACTGCATCTGAAAGGGTGTGCTGCGCCGCTTACCGCGTCCCACGCTGGCGCAATGCCGACGGCATGAAGTACGCGTCTTCCGGCACCGGTTGGGCGAAGTCCACTGTGGCCGGCTCTTCGTTGTCCAGGTTCTGCACGTAGTAACGACGCGCCTGCAAGTCATGGAATACGTCCAGTGCGCTCCAGGTGGTGGGCAGGTCGTAGAAGTTTTTCAGGTAGGCCATCGACACCCGCCACAACTCCCCTCGCCCGTCGTATTGGTCCACCAGGGCGGCGCCCCAACTGTCCTCGTCCAGAAACAGCACGCGCTTGGAATAGATATGCCGCGCACCCGGCTTGAGCGTGCCTTCGACCACCCAGACCCGATGCAGCTCATAACGGGTGAATTGCGGGTTGAGATGGCCCGGTGTGAGCAACTGCTCGTACTTCACCTCAGGGCTGCCGACTTTGTAATTGTTATAGGGAATGTAGACCTCTTGCTTGCCCTTGAGCTTCCAGTCGTAGCGGTCTGGCGAGCCGTTGAACATGTCCGTATCGTCCGCCGTGCGCAGGCCGTCGGATGAGGCGATCGGGGTGTCATACGCGAGGTTCGGCGCCCGGCGTACACGGCGTTGGCCCGCGTCGTAGACCCAGGCCTGGCGCGGGTCCTTGAGCTGGTCCAGGGTCTCGTGAACCAATGCCGCACCGCCCGCCAGCCGGGCCGGGCTCTTCACGAATGCCAGGTAGTAGAACAGGATGTTTTTCAGGTCGGCAAACTGGCCACCCGGGCGGTAATAGTTGAAGAGCCCCTCTTGCTGCGAGGTTACAAGCGCGAAGCTGCCGTTGCGTTGTACCGGCGCTTCGGAAGCACGACGGACCACATAGATGCCGCGATAACGGGTGATGTGGTTCCACAGCACCTCGATGCCATCCTTGGGCACCGGGAACGGCACACCGCCGTAGCCTTCGGCAAAACCGGTCCCGCCATCGAGCAGCTTGGCCGAGGTCGCGTTTTTCAAGGTGTTGTCGTACAGCCACTGCGGTGCCGAGCCCGACCGGCGAGAGGGATAGACCGGCATCTGGAAGGTGTCGGGGTAGCTGTTGAACAGTGCGATCTGACCCGGGCTGAGGTGGGCCTTGTACTGTTCAAGGTTGGCTTTGGTGATGGTGAACAGCGGCTTGTCCGCCGCATAGGGGTCCAGGTGATGCTGGCCCGGCTTGTAGCCTGCCGGCGCCTGGGTGATACCGCCGTTCCAGGCCGGAATGGTCCCGGCCGCGTTGCCGGCACGCTCGGCCCCCAGCGGCGTCAGCGTGGTTTTCAACTGCTCGGCTTGCTGGGGCGTGATCGCAGCAAGTGCGCTGCCGGCGGCCAGGCTCAGGAACAGCGCCAGCGTGGTCTTGGTCAGTTGTGAAGTGTGAAACATGATCGTTCTCCGAATTAAAGGCAGATGCACTGCACCCAGTCCTTGTGGGAGCGGGCTTGCCCGCGATAGCGGTGGATCAGTCAACATGGATGTCGAATGTGCTGCCGCCATCGCGGGCAAGCCCGCTCCCACAGGGGAATGAGCTTTCACAAGAAGTACTTGAGGTTGAAGCCGACGTTGTCGCGATCACGCAGGCCGTTGTCCTGCCCGCCGCCGTAGAATTCGGTGTATTGCAGCTCGGCCTCCAGCTTGTTCTGGTAGTTGGCCTTGATCCCCAGGGTGTAGGCCTTGCGGCCCTCGATGATGTTGCCCGCCTGGTAGCTGTTGCCCTCGAAGTCATCCTTGTAGACGACATAAGGCGAGACGTTGACCCCGGCATACACGTCGTTCCAGGTGCCGTTGAGCATCGCGGTGTAGCTGTAGGAGTTGCGGTTGACCTGGTCGCTGCGCTCGCCGCCGGACACATAGGAAAAGTTTCCGGTGCCAGCGTAGTAACGGGTACTGCCGTCATACGCGGTGTATTGCAGGCTGCTGCCGCGCAGGTGCTCGGACGCCAGCTCGAATACGCCGAACAGCGAGTCGAATGACAGGCTCGGGCCAAAGTTGTAAATGGTGCCCAGGGACGTATTGAACGCTTCCACCCGCTCGGCGTTATTGATCTGGCTGTCGAGCGTGACCTGCTGCCCGCCGATGTTGATGGTCTGGCCGCCTGCCGCTGCAGCGGCGCCGTTGGCCAGGTCGCCGATCAGGTCGTTGGTGGCGGCGACCCCGATGGGCAGGTTCGGCCGATAGGCCACTTCACCGAACACCGACGCCTGGCCCAGGGTGGTGTTGAAACTGAAGCCGTACATGCGGATGTCTTCGGCGTAGCGCCGATGCGCCTGGATATTGCCCAGCACATCCATGGTCGCCAGGCCATTGGCCAATTGCCCCGCCTGGCTGCCGGCGACACCGGTCAACAGGTTGGTCAGGGCATTCATGTCGATGCCCTGGTACCCGCCCAGATCGGCGGAAATGGTCGGCTCCTTGGCGTGGTAGTTGACCATGTACAACCCGAACTCGGTGCTGTTGAGTTCTTCTGCGATGTAGCGAAAAGCGAAACCGAACTGGCCGTCGTTGCGCGCATTGAAATCCTTGCCGACCGTGGCCACTTTGACGGTGTTGCCAAAGGCCGGGGTGACCCCGTTGGCGTACAGGCCGGTGGTGCTCAGGGCCTGGTTGAGCAACGGGTTGTTGCCCAGCGCGCTGTACAGATCGATCACGTTGCCGAAGCCAGGCACCGGGGTGTCCAGCGCGGTACCGCTGAAGTTGTTGTAGGCGGTGTTGCCGCCGTCGGCGAACAGGTCCGTCTGCGAGTAGAACGTACCGACCGGGTCGATGCGGGTTTCCTTCCAGTTCGTCTGGTAAAAGCTTTCCATGGTCAGGCTGTCGGTCAGGCCAATGTTGAAGCTCAGCGCTTCCACCGGTACCAGCACTTCCTTGACTTCAGCCCCGGGCAGACGGTACTTGGCCGCATCCACCGGGTTGGTGGTGTTGATCCCGCCACGGTAGAAAATCCCCTCGCCCCAGTTGAACACCTGGCGCCCTATGCGTGCCGTGAGCGGCATCTGCGCGACGTCCCAGTTGCCGTAGAGGTAGGCGTCGAGCATCTCCACCCGGCTGCCGGCGATATCGCGGGTCTGGTCCGTGAAGTGGTCGTCCTGCGGGAAACTCTGGCTGGGTTGCGACGGGTTGTTGTTGCGGTAGTAATCGTTGCGCTTGTCCATCAGTTGGGTGTCATAGAACGCGGTGCCGCGCACGAACATCCCGTAGTTCTGATAGTTGGCCTCGAGCTCCGAGGTGATCTTGTACACCTCGGAAACCAGCCCGGTGTCGAAGTTGCGATTGCCGTCGTTGGTGTTGACGTCATCGTTGTTCTTGTCCCGGCCCTGGACCCGCCACAAACGGCCATAAGACAGGGTACTGTCGAATGAACCGGTGATCTGGTTGTCCAGCACGCTGAACTCCTTGGCCTGCACGCCGTCGACCGCGCACAGTTGCAGCAGCCCTGCCAGGCCCACGCCGGGAAGCGCCGCGCCAGACAGGCGAAATCGAGTGCTCATGATCCTTTCCTCTTTCCCTGGTTTTATTGTTTTTGTGTTCTGAAGCTATTGCTGCGATGGCTGTGGCGCCATTCCCGCACGGGCGTAAATCCGGCTGTGGGCGCCGAAATGCCCCAGCAGTTTGAACAGCTGCTGGTTAAGTGCCGGATGGTCGAAGTCTTCGCGCTGCAGCTGATTGCCGCCGCTGAAATCACTGGTGATCGGTGCCGTGTCCAGCCACTGGCCGATGGCTTCATCAAATACCGCCGATTCGTCGACGGACTCGGCACTCACTACTTCGCGCAGGTAGTCCACCGAGTACGGCGGATAACGGGCGTCCTGTGCAGAGTCGGCATAAACGTCGAGCATCGGGTGTGCCTGGCCGGCGCGCAGCAGGCGACGAAGCCAGGCCGACTGATACTTCTCCACTTCCATGTGCCGGGTGGCGACCCGTTCGATGGCCGCATGCTTGTCCGCATCGAAGCCGGCCAGGGCCTTGCCTTCCAGCACCAGCAGGCTCGCCAGTTCGACACCGGGCAGCGGCTTGGCGTGATAAGGCTGGGTCAGGTCCTGAACGTGGTGCAGGCCCCAACCTAGGAATCGATAACCCCAATAGGGATGGCCAGTGGCAAACGCCAGTCGCGCCAAGCCCATGTACTGGTAGGCGCGCCAGTCCGGCCAGCTGCGCTGAAGAAATCCGGCGGCGGCGTATACCACCGGATTTTCATGGAAGAAGCCCATATGGAAAGGCGCCTGGGAACTGTACTGAAACCGCGCGTCACCGAAGGGCTGCGGGCCGAAGCCGTACAACGCGCCGACGTCGCCGGGGTTGTCGCTGAACAGGTTGATGTCGTGGCCGTAATCCGGCTCATCGGCGGCGCTGGCCAACACGGCCAGGGGCGCGACTTTTTCGTTGTCGGTGACGCGGATGAAGCGCTGGCGAGTCCACGGCGAAAGCGTCTGCTCCACCATGACTTGTTCGGCCTTGAGGTGCTCACGCTCGGGCAGATCCTTGCCCGGCAGCGGCTGGATGACCATCGCCAGATGAACCCCGGGATTGATGCGCAGTGCGGTGAGGAAGTCGTGGCGCAGATTGTCCCCGGGCATGGCCGGCAATCGCAGGTTGTCGGGGCGCGGCGGGTATTGGGTGAAGTGCTCTCGGGCGAAGTTTTCCTGCTCATCGAGCAGCGCACTCACGGCCTGGTATTGCTGCGAAAGAAACTGCTCCAGCGGCTCGACTTCGACCTGTGGCGCATCACGCAACGTCGGCAGATCCTGCAACGCCAGGTAGCTGCCCACTGTATGGTTCGACCAGCCCCAGGCAGTAGGGGCCGTTGCACAAAGCAGCAACAGGAGGAATGTCAGCTTCATTGCCTGGTTCTTATTGGATGTGCCGTGGGGGTTGAGCCTAACAACCGACCCTGCCCCTGACACTGTCCAATCTCACCAGAAAAGTTCTCCGATAGCGCCACGTGCAAAGTTGCCTATGGTTCTCTGTAGGAGCTGCCGAAGGCTGCGATTTTTTGATTTTGGCGGACTCGAAGATCAAAGGATCGCAGCCTTCGGCAGCTCCTACAGGGGAGATCTGCGGTGTTCTTTCAGGCCGGGTAACCAGTGATTTTGCGGATGCTCTGGTACAACGGCTTGAGCTGTCGATACATGCGCAGGTAGACCTCTTTGTACAGTCGCTCGTAGATCTGCTGCGCCTCGGGTTGCGGCATGAATACCGCACCGACCCGAGTCATGGCGGCCATCGCCGTGGGGAAATCCGCGTGCAGCCCCAGGCCCACCGCGCAGCAAATGGCCGCGCCCAGGCCGGACGCTTCGTAGACATGCGGACGCTCGGCCGGCAGGCCGAAAATGTTCGCCGTGAGTTGCATCGCGGCATCACTCTGCGAACCGCCTCCGGCAACACGCAAGCGCGTAATGGAGACCCTCGAGCGCTTCTCGATTTTCTCCATGCCCTGACGCAAGGCATACGCCAGGCCTTCGAGGATCGCCCGGTAAATGTGGGCGCGGGTATGCACGTCGCCGAAGCCGATCATCGCGCCCTTGGCCTCCACACCCGGCTCGCGGATGCCGGGCGACCAGTAGGGTTGCAGCATCAACCCCATGGAACCCGGCGGCACGGCGTCGACCAGCGCATCGAAGAGTTGCTCGGGCTCCACGCCCTGGGCTTTGGCCTGCTGCATTTCCCGCAGGCCGAACTCGTTCTTGAACCAGCTGACCATCCAGTAACCGCGATAAATCATCACCTCGCAGTTGTATTGATCCGGCACTGCGGACGGGTAAGGCGGAATCAACGGGACGATTTCCAGGTAGCGCGAGCGGGTGCTGGTGATCGTCGCCGTGGTGCCGTAGGAAAGGCACACGGTGCCTGGGTCGACGACACCGGAACCCACGACTTCGCAGGCCTTGTCGGCACCTGCGGCGATCAGCGGCAGCCCCTCGGGAATGCCGGTGTGGCGGCTGGCCTCGGCGCTGATATGGCCGAGGGTTTCACCAGGCTTGTACAGGCTCGGCAGTTGCTCGGGACGCACCGCCAGCGCCTGCCATTTCCAGTCGGTGGGGGCGGCCCATTTCAGGCGTTTGAAGTCGAACGGCAGGTAACCGACGCAACAACCCACCGAATCGACAAAGCGCCCACAAAGGCGGTGGGTGAGAAACCCCGAAAGCAGCAGAAACTTGTCGGTCGCCGCCCAGACTCCAGGCTGATTGCGGGCGATCCAGTTGGCCTCGGCCTGGGCGCGAAAGTAGTCCACCGTGGCTTGCGCGCCGACCAGTTTGAACAGCCAGCCCCACGGCCCCTTGATGCCGCCCTTGACTTCGGCCTGGCGTTGATCGAGCCACAGGATCGCCGGACGCAGCGCCTTGCCCTGGGCATCGACGTTGATCACGGTGCCGCGTTGGGTGGTCAGGGAGACTCCGGCAATCTGCGAACGATCGATGCCGGTCTGCGTCCACAACTGCTGGCAAGCTTCACCCAGTTTTGCCCAGTAATACTCAGGGTCCTGCTCGGCCCAGCCGGGTTGAGTCGAGTAATAGGCCTGCAACTCGACCTTGCCTTTGCCCAGCAGATTGCCCTGCAGGTCGAAGAGCAGCGCGCGCACGCTCTGGGTGCCATTGTCGATGGCCAACAGGTAACGCTTGTTCGGGTGGTTATCCATGGAGCTCTCTTCAAGGGGCATCAATGCGCGGCATCCGGTAAACCATGATGGCGTTGCCACAACGCCCGATAACGCTGTAATTCCTGCTGCCAATGCTCATCGTCCCAGCCCAGTCGCGGTTGGCAGAGTTGGCCAATGGCAGCGAAATAATCCTCGCCACCGCGCGGCAACAACAAGCCAAGGCGGGTTCGGCGCAGCAGCAGGTCATCCAGGTGCAGGACCATTTCTGCATCGCAGGCAACGGCCAGTTCCACCCACAAGGTGTCAGTGCCGCCGATGGTGTCGTGGCCCAGTTCGGTGATCAGCTTCGCCAGCCTCGGCAGGTCACGGCCATGCCGCCCGGCCAGGCGCCGCCACCGATGGGCGCTGAGCCCCGGTATCGCCAACGGTGGCACAGCGGCGAACACCGGCGCGGCGTCATCAACGAATGGACGATCGAGCATGGCCGCGCAGGCCTTGAGCACTTCGATGGACTGAGGGCGAAAGGTGGTCAGCTTGCCGCCGGCCAGGGTCACGCAACCCGGCTCCTGCCACAGTACATGCTCGCGGGTTTCATTCGACGGTTTGAGCTCACCCGCCGCACTGCCCACCACCGGGCGCACACCCGACCAGGTCGACAGCACATCGGCAGCGACCACTTCGGCCTGGGGGAACTGCTGGCTGCAGGCCGCCAGCAGATAGTCGAGTTCATCCAGGCTGATGCTCGCGCTCTCATCCAGATCCTCGCGATGATCGAGGTCCGTGGTGCCGACCACCGTGGCACCCTCCCAAGGGAAAACGAACACTGGTCGACGGTCGCGCTCGTGCAGGAAAGTGAAGGCTTGCGCCACTGGCAGGCGCCAGCCCGGCAACAACAGATGACTGCCACGCAACGGGCGCAACTGGCGAGGGGCATCGGGCAGGCGCAAGCGCTCGGCCCACGCGCCGGTGGCCACGGCCAGCACACCGCAACGCAATGTCAGTAATCCGCCGCCCTCGCAGTCTTCGACCTGAACCCCGCAAACGCGCCCCTCTTCACGCAGCAATTGCTGCACGCGCAAGCCGTTGAGCACCACGCCACCGTCGGCCCGGGCCTCGCCCAATACGCGCATCACCAGACGGGCATCATCGGTCAGCGCATCGATAAAACAGGTGCCGCCCAGCAGGTCATGTTCCTTCACCCCGGGCGCCAGATAACGCAGTTGTTGCGCGTCATGGAAGTGATGGCTGCGCCGCCCGGCCAAGGCGTCATAAACGGACAACAAACCACCCAGCATCCGAGGTCCGGGAAAGCCGCCACGGTAGTGCGGCATCATGAAACTCATCGGTTCCACCAGCCCCGGCGCTTCGTCGAGCAGGCGCTGGCGTTCACGGACCGAGTCGCGGGTCAGGCGCCACTGCCCCTTGGCGATGTAACGCAAGCCGCCATGGACCATTTTCGAGGAGCGACTGGAGGTGCCCCAGGCGAAATCGCGCTGTTCCAGCAGCAGGCAACGCCAGCCACGGCGCGCAGCTTCGCGCAGGATGCCGGCGCCGCTGATGCCGCCGCCGATGACGATCAGGTCCCAGGTTTCATCCGCCAGCGTCGGCAGCACCCGCTGTCGCCACGCCGCGTTCCAGTCCAGGCTCATGGCGCCGTCACTCCTGCAACAGCGTGCCAGGGTTCAGTCGCCCGGCCGGATCAAAATGCCGACTCAATACCTGCAGGGTGTCCATCGCCAGCGCGCCCTTCTCCCGCCGCAGGTACGGTGCGTGATCCTTGCCCACGCCATGCTGGTGACTGATGGTGCCATGGTTGTCGACGATGGTCTGACTGGCCGCGTGCTTGAGGGCCTGCCAGCGCGCCAGGGTGGCGGGATAGTCCGCCGCCGGGCGAAACACGTAGGTGGTGTAGATGCTCGACCCTTCGCCGTAGACATGGGAAAGGTGGGTGAAGACATGCACCCGCTCGCCTTCGGCAGCCAAGGCGTCGCGCAGGCTGTTTTCGATCAGCGTGAGCAGGTTGTCGACGTTGCTCCAGTCAGTGGCCGTTTCCAGGGTGTCCACCACGTAACCGGCGTTCCACAGGTTCTCGCGCAGGTAGGGAAAACGAAAACGGTTCTGCGCCCACTTCTTGCCGAGCAAGGTGCCGGTAAACACCCCGCCGAACGCCTTGAGGTGCTGCCGGGCCTGACGCAGGGACAGCGCATTTTGCCGACGATTGCCGGTCACGCCGAACGTCAGCAGGCATTTGCCCGCGCTGGCGCCACGCAGGGCCAGGTACTTTTCCAGCCAGGCGATCTGCTGCGGGTGACCGGCCAGCGCCAACTGGGTTTCGGTTTCCACCGCGTTGGACAGGCGCAACATCGACAGCGGCACGCGCGCCTGGGCCAACTGGCGGATAGCTTGCAGCGCCTTGGGCCAATCGGGCAGAAACACACCATAGAAACGCTCATCGGCGGGCAGTGCGCTGACCCGCACCTTCACCTCGGAAATGATCCCGAAACGGCCCTCACAGCCCAACACCACCTCGCGCAGATCGGGCCCGGCCGCCGAGGCCGGAAAGGAGGGAATGTCCAAAGGGCCGGCAAAGGTTTCCAGGGTGCCGCCGGCGAACAGTTGCTCGATCCGCCCATAGCGCAGCGACTGCTGGCCACTGGAGCGGCTGGCGACCCAACCACCCAGGGTCGACAGCTCCCACGACTGCGGGAAATGCCCCAGGGTGTAACCACGGGCACGCAGCTGACTTTCCACCTGCGGTCCACTGGTGCCGGGGCCGAAGGTGGCCAGCAGGCTCTCTTCGTCGAGGTCCAGCAGGCGATTCATGCGGGCCAGGGAAACCGTCACCACCGGCCGCGCGGAACTCGGCGGGTTGATGTGACCGGCCACCGAGGTGCCGCCGCCATAAGGAATCAGGCACAGGTCCTGTTCATGGGCGAGCAGCAGTAACCGGCGAATCTGTTCAGCACTCGTGGGATAGGCCACGGCGTCGGGATAATTTCCCAGCGCGCCCTCACGCAACGCCAGCCAGTCCGGCAGGCTCTGGCCCCGCGCATGCAGCAAACGATCATGGGCATCCACGCTGTACAAGAAGTGTTGCTGCAACCGCGACGGGGGCACGCGGGCCAATGCCGCCTCAAGCGTCGCATCGGGCAGCGCTCGACCGTCACCCACCCGCCGGGCGAGAAAACTCGCGCCCTGGGCCGGCAGCTCGACCACCGTGGTTGCATCTCCCCAGCCGTTCCAGCGTCGCATGCGTGTGTCCTTTTGCGGTTCTGATCAGTGATATTTCAGGCCCCCATACTAGTCAGCCGCCCGAAAGTGTCACGGTCGCATCGGGCCAGTTCGAGTAGCCAATTGAGTCAAACGTCGCGCAGGCGTCAGCCATTTACTTTAGCCGTGGTTTCAAATTACCTTTCAGGGCATTCATCCGCGCACGCGGGCCTTGATCAAAGGAATACGATCATGCAATCCCTGGGCTTCACTTCAGTTCCGCCGCTGCTCAAATACCTGCGTCATGCCGAACAACTGGGCATGACCATCGAGCCTGCGTTGGCGGCTGCCGGGTTGCAGGCACAGCAGTTGAGTGACAACAGCCTGCGGTTGCCGGGTGAGGCCCACGAACGGCTGCTCGATTACTTCTGCGAACACTCGGGCGATGCGTTGTTCGGTCTCAACGCCGCGCGGTTCGTGTTGCCCAACTCCTGGAGCGTGCTGGGCTACATCACCATGAACTGCGCGACACTGGGCGACGCCATGAGCCGCATCATGCCGTTCGAGAAACTGGTGGGCGACATGGGCGTCAGCCGCGCCGAGGTGCAAGGCAGCGAGGTGCACCTGATCTGGACATGCCGCCATCAGCGCCCGCGAATTCGCCGGCACCTGGTGGAAAACGTGCTCGGTTCCTGGCTGCAATACGCGCGCTGGATCGCCGACACGCAGATGTCGCCGGCCGCCGTCTGGCTGGAACATGCCTGCCCCGCCGACACGACGCTGGCCGAGTACGAGCAGTTCTTCGACTGTCCGGTACTGTTCGACCAGCCTTATTCGGCGCTGATTGTCCCGTTGCCGTATTTGCAGTTGCCATTGCGCCAGGCCGATGCGCAATTGCTGCGCACGCTGGAAGAACATGCCCAGGGATTGATGGCCACTCTGGAGGACGCGTCGCTGGAACAGCGGGTCAAAAGCATCCTGCGAAAGTTGCTCAAGGAAGGCCTGCCCCGCAAAGAGCAGGTGGCCGAGCATCTCGCCGTGTCAGTGCGCACGCTGCAACGCCAACTGCATCTGGCCGGTACGTCGTACCAGCAGATCCTCGATGACCTGCGCCAGGAGCTGGCCGAGCATTACCTGCTCAACAGCACCCTGCCGATCCAGGACATCGCCCAGTACCTGGGTTTCACCGAACCCCGCTCGTTTCACCGCACATTCAAAAGCCGGCGCGGGATGCCGCCCGGCGAGTTTCGCCAAACCCACCGGGTTTGACGCAGTCCTCGAAACTCACTGAAAACCCGTGCGCAAATCCCCTTCCCGGGCCAGGAACCGCCCTTCCCTGCGCCCGTTGGCCTGGCCATCGCGGTAGCTCAACACACCGTTGACCCATACCCCTTCGATGCCTTGCGCCGCCCGCTGCGGATCGTTGAAATCGGCGACATCACGGATGGTCGCCGGATCGAACAACACCAGGTCAGCCCAATGGCCTTCGCGTATTTCACCGCGCGCCTTCAAACCGAAGCGTGCCGCCGACAACCCGGTCATTTTGTGCACGGCGGTGTGCAGCGGGAACAGTCCTACGTCACGGCTGAAATGTCCGAGCACCCGAGGGAATGCGCCCCACAACCGTGGGTGCGGAAACGGATCTTCCGGCAAGCCGTCGGAGCCGACCATCGACAGCGGATGCGCGAGGATTCTGCGGACATCCGCCTCATCCATGCCGTAGTACACCGCACCGGCCGGTTGCAGTTGGCGAGCGGCCTCCAGCAACGGCACATTCCATTCGGCGGCGATGTCCATCAGGTCGCGGCCACCCATTTCCGGGTGCGGCGTCGACCAGGTGATGGTGATGCGATGGGCATCGGTCACCTGCTTGAGGTCCAGGGTCGAAGAGCTCGCCGCATACGGATAACAATCGCAACCCACCGGGTGGGTTTTCGCCGCCTGTTCGAGGGACGCCAGCAGCTGCGGACTGCGCCCCCAGTTACCGGCGCCGGCGCATTTGAGGTGGGAAATGATCACCGGGCTTTGCGCATGGCGGCCGATCTTGAACGCCTCGTCCATGGCCTCCAGCACCGGTTCGAATTCGCTGCGCAAATGGGTGGTGTAGACCGCCCCGAACGCGGTCAATTCTTCGGTCAGTTGCATCACTTCCTCGGTGGATGCCGAGAAGGCGCTGGCATAGGCAAGGCCAGTGGACAGGCCCAAGGCGCCGGCCTCCAGGCTTTCGCGCAATTGCTCGCGCATCGCGCTGATTTCATCCACCGTGGCGGTGCGGAACAGGTCGTCCAGATGATTGCTGCGCAACGCCGTATGGCCGACCAGTGCGGCAACGTTCAGCGTGGTGTTCGCCGCTTCAACCGCCGCGCGGTAGTCGCCGAAGGTCGGGTAAACGAACGCAGCGGCCGTGCCCAGCAGGTTCATCGGGTCCGGCGGATCGCCACGCAAAATCACCGGTGACGCGCTGATCCCGCAGTTGCCGACGATGACCGTGGTCACGCCCTGGCTGAGCTTGGGCAGCATCTGCGGCTGACGGATCACCACGGTGTCGTCATGGGTGTGCACGTCGATGAAACCCGGCGCCAGCACATGGCCCTGCGCGTCGATTTCCTCGCTGGCACGGGCATCGCGCAAGTCGCCGATACGCTCGATGCGCCCGTTGAGAATGGCCACGTCGGCGGGGTATCCGGGGCTGTTGCTGCCGTCGATGATCAGGGCGTTGCGAATCAGCGTGTCGTACTGCATGTCAGTCTCCCAGCGGCAAGTGATCGTCGCCGCCGCGGTATTCGTCGAGGGCGAGTTTGATCCGCCGCAGACGTTCTTGATTGTCTTCAGGATTGGCCAGCGCCAGCTCGGTGGCGAGCACGTCGATGGCCAGCAGCATGCCGTAGCGCGCCGCCGTGGGTTTGTAGATGAACGAGGTTTCGGCGCTTTGCAGGGGCAGGACGATGTCGGCCAACTGCGCCAGCGGCGAATCGGCCCGGGTGATGGCCAGAATGCGTGCGCCGTAGTTGCGCGCCAGCTCCACCGTTTCAATCAGCTCCGGGGTGATCCCGGTCAGCGAGCAGACAATCACCACGTGTTCAGCGCTGAGGCTGGCGGCGGTGACGCGCATCATCACCGCATCGTGGCACACCGCAATCGGATAGCCGAGGCGTACCAGGCGCACTTGCAGTTCATCGCTGCACAGGGTCGAGCAACCGCCCATGCCGAAAGCGTGAATCATCCGCGCCTTGCCCAGCAGCTTCACCGCATCGGCGAAACGCGACTCATCGAACGCGGCCAGGTGCTGGCGCAAAGTCGACTCGATGTCGCCCACGATCTGCCCGTAGAACGCCGACTGCTCGGGCGTGCCCGCCGGGTCGAGAAAGCGGCTGCCGACGCCGCTGGCCTGGGCCAGTTGCAAGCGCAGGTCACGCAGGTCCTTACAGCCGACCGTGCGAGCGAAGCGCGACAGCGTGGCGCTGCTGACCTCCGCCCGCAGCGCCAGCTCATCGAGGCTGGCGGAGGCGGCAAATCCTACGTCGTCGAGCATCAGGCGAGCGATACGTCCTTCACCGGCGCTGAAGGAGTCCTGACGGGCGCGGATCTGGTAGAGGATGTCCATGCAAGTGGCTCCGGCTAAATCAGGTAAGAAAGGCCAACGGTCAGGCCGAAGGCAACGACCGAGATCAACGTCTCGAGCACGGTCCAGGTCTTGAAGGTTTGGGTAACGGTCATGTTGAAGTATTCCTTGATCAACCAGAAACCGCCGTCATTGACGTGGGAAAAGATAACCGACCCGGCGCCAGTCGCCAGCACCAGCAGCTCTGGATGGGGATAACCCAGACCAATGGCCACTGGCGCGACCACACCTGAAGCGGTGGTCATGGCCACAGTGGCAGAACCGGTGGCGATGCGCATCAGCGCGGCAAACAGCCAGCCCATCAACAGCGGCGACAAATGAAACTCGTGGGCCAGGCCGACGATCTGGTCGGTGACGCCGGCGTCCACCAGAATCCGGTTCAAGCCACCGCCGGCGCCCACCAGCAACGTGATGCTGGCGGTCGGCGCCAGGCATTCGTTGGTGAACTTGAGGATCGACTCGCGGTTGAAGCCCTGGGCCAGGCCGAGGGTCCAGAAACTCAGCAATGTGGCCAGCAACAGCGCGATCACCGAGTTGCCGATGAACAGCAGGAACTGGTTGAAACCGGTGCCCGGCGTGGAAATCAGGTTGGCCCAGCCGCCGATCAGCATCAGCACCACCGGCAACAGGATGGTCGCCATGGTGATGCCGAAGCCCGGCAGGCTGTCGCGCGGTTCACGCTCAAGAAACTGGCGTTCCAGCGGGTTTTCCGCCGGCAACTGAATGCGCGGCACGATGAACTTGGCGTACAGGGGACCGGCGATGATCGCGGTCGGAATGCCGATCAGGATCGCGTACATCAAGGTCTGCCCCACCGATGCCTGATACACCTGCACCGCCAGCATCGCCGCCGGGTGCGGCGGTACCAGCGCATGCACCACCGACAGCCCGGCGACCATCGGCAAGCCGACCATCAGGATCGAGACGCCCACGCGCCGCGCCACGGTAAAGGCAATCGGCACCAGCAAGACGAAACCGACTTCGAAGAACAGCGGCAGCCCCACCAGAAACGCGATGCACACCATCGCCCAGTGCGCGTTCTTCTCGCCGAAACGGTCGATCATGGTCCGCGCCACCTGCTCGGCGCCGCCGGACTCGGCCATCATTTTGCCGAGCATGGTGCCCAGCGCCACCACCAGCGCGATGTGCCCCAGGGTCTTGCCGACCCCGGCCTCGTACGCCCCCACCACACCGGACGGCGGCATGCCCGCCACCAGCGCCAGGCCGATGGAAATCAGGGTGATGACAATGAACGGGTTGAGCCGGTAGCGAGCGATCAGAACGATCAGAGCGATGATGGCGATGGCGGCATACACCAGCAGCCAATAGCCGAAGGACAGGGTCATGCGGTACTCCTCGAGAGGGTCACGTCGAAATACTTGTGAAACTCTTAAAACATTTCGGCAGGCGATTTTCAAACGAGGTGAAAGTAATTTTCGTACAGAGGTAAGGCGTGTCGCAAAGAGGTATGAGTTGTCGCAAATAATGAAAATCGGGCAGGCGGATTTTCATCGCGCCTGCCTGTTTGATTTCAGTCGTGTTGCATCCGGGCGCGCTTGAGCAATTTCTTGCAGCGTTCGGACAAATGCAGCACCCGCAGGTGCTTGCCGGCCTTGGTGTAGCGCTCGCGCAAGGTGCCCAGCGCGGCGATGGCCGAGTAGTCGACAAAACTCAGGTGCTGGCAATCAAGTGTCACCTGCGCCGGGTCATTGGCCGGATCGAACTGATTGAGAAAGGGTGTGGTCGAGGCGAAGAACAGCGTGCCATGCACCCGGTACAGCTTACTGCCGTCGGTTTCCAGATGACTGTCGGCATACAGCTGACGCGCCTGCTGCCAGGCAAAGTTCAGCGCCGCAATGATGATGCCGCAGAGCACCGCGATGGCCAGATCGGTGAAAACGGTAATCACCGTCACCGCGATGATCACCAGCGCATCGTTCAGCGGGACCTTGTTCATCACCCGCAGCGAAGCCCAGGCGAAGGTCTGTTGCGCCACCACGAACATCACCCCAACCAACGCGGCCAATGGAATGCGCTCGATCAGCGGCGACAGAAACAGGATGAACAACAGGATCGACACCCCGGCCACCATCCCGGACAAGCGCCCGCGCCCGCCGGAACTGAGGTTGATCATAGTCTGGCCAATCATCGCGCAACCGCCCATGCCGCCGAACGCACCGGACACGATGTTCGCCGCCCCCAGCGCCACGCACTCGCGATCCGGATAGCCGCGGCTCTCGGTGATTTCGTCGGTGAGGTTCAGGGTCAACAGGGTTTCCAGCAACCCCACCAGCGCCATCAGGATCGCGTAGGGCGCGATGATGCGCAGGGTGTCGAGGTTCCACGCAATGTCCGGCAGCGCCAGCGTCGGCAAGCCACCGGCAATGTGCGCCATGTCGCCCAGGGTGCGGGTCGGCAGGCCGAGCAGATACACCGCCAGGCCCACGCCGAGAATCGCCACCAGTGCCGGCGGTATCGTACGGGTCAGGCGCGGCAGCACATAGACAACCGTCATCGTCACCGCGACCAGCCCGAGCATCATGTACAGCGGCGTACCGCTCAACCAGGTCTCACCGCTCTTGAAGTGCTCCAGTTGTGCCAGGGCAATGATGATCGCCAGGCCGTTGACGAAGCCAAGCATCACCGGGTGCGGCACCATGCGCACCAGTTTGCCGAGCTTGAGCAGTCCGAACGCCATCATGATCAACCCGCCCAGCAACACTGTGGCCAGCAGGTACTGCACGCCGTGTTGCACCACCAGCGCGACGATCACCACGGCCATCGAGCCGGCCGCGCCGGACACCATGCCCGGTCGCCCGCCGAACAGCGCGGTCAGGGTGCAGATGATGAACGCGCCATAGAGCCCCATCAGCGGATTGAGATGGGCCACCAGCGCGAACGCGATGCACTCGGGCAACAGGGCGAAGGAAGTGGTAAGCCCGGCCAGGACATCGGCGCGTAGACGTTTTGCTTTCATGGGGAACCGCACACAGGGAGAGACGAAAAAGAGTGTGCGGATGTTACGGAAATGCAGTCAGACCGACCAGTCGTTGTGCCTGCGCAAACGCCATCGCGAGCAAGCTCGCTCCCACAAGGGATCTGTGTCGAACACAAAATCCGTGCCCTATGCAGATCAAATGTGGGAGCGAGCTTGCTCGCGATAGCCGCAACTCGGTCTAAAGCGAACTCACACCATCTCGTCGCGAATCCACTCCACGACCGACGTGCGCTTCGGCACCCAGCCCAACAGTTCCCGAGCCTGCTTGCCGCGCACCCGACTGTTGGAACCCAGGCCATAGTTGGCCATTTCATAGCCCCACTCGGCTTCCGCGTCCTTGAGCGCCCAGTCTTGCGGTTCGCCCAGGTTCAGCGCCTGGGCCATGGCGGTGGTCATGTCGATGAATGACGCTTCACCGCTTTCGACGAAGTAGAACGTGCCCGGTACGTTTTCAGTCAGCGCCAGCAGGTACAGCGCCACCACGTCCTCGATGTGCACGTTGGACCAGATGTTCCGGCCAGTGCCGACATGGCGCACCACCCCGCTTTTGCGTGCCTGCTTGAGCAGGCGCGGCAGCTGCACGCTGTCGCGATGCACGCCCAGGCTGTGGCCGTAGATCAGCGTGTTGCAGATCACCGCCGAGTTCACCCCGTCCATGGCCGCCGCCAGGATCAGATTGTCGATGGCCACGCGCGCCGCCTTGTCGACTGTCGGTTCCGGCAGGTTGTCTTCGTAATAGAGGATGTCGCTGGACTTGCCGCCCGAGGCATCACCGACGATGCTCGAACCGCTGGTGTGCAAAAACACTTTGCCGGAACCGCGCAAGGCATCGAGCAAGGCCTCCACCGCGCCACGATGATCGCTGCTGGCCGCGTTGATCACCGCGTCGGCAGCAAGCGCCTGATCGGCCAACAGGGCGGAGTCGTCGAGGGTGCCGATCACCGGGGTGATGCCCAGTGCGCGCAGCTCATCGGCTTGTTCGGCGCTGCGCACCAGACCGGTGACGTTGTGGCCGGCCTGGACCAGGCCCGTGGCGATGGAACCGCCGATAAAACCGGTGGCACCGGTAACGAATACGTTCATGGAGAAACTCCCTGCGTGGATAAGTGATGCAAGGAGTATCCGGCAGCGATCCCGGAGGAAAAATCCCTGCCGCCCCAATTCACTTTTGCGCAGGAATCACGAATCAGCCCTTGAAATCCGCACTCGCATATTCGGCCAGCTTGCCCTGGATAAAGTCCAGGAAGCATTGAATCCGCAGGGCCAGTTGCGAGTTGCGGTAGTACACCGCGTTGATCGGCTGGCGATAGCCGCTGTTGAACTCGGCCAGCAACACTTTCAAGCGTCCGGCACGAATGTCCTCGATGGTCATGAAGTGCGACAGGCTGGCGATGCCCTGGCCGTCCAGTGCGAGATGGCGGATGGTCTCGCCGCTGGAGGCGCTGATCGATGCCTGGATCGGCCAGCGATCGCCATGCACATAACGCAGCGGCCATTGGTTGAGGCCTTCGTTCTGGGTGAACCCCAGCAGCGTATGGTTGGCCAGGTCAGCCACGGCTTGCGGTGCGCCGTGCTTTTCCAGGTAGGCCGGGCTGGCGACGATGTGCAGCGGGCTGCAACCCAGGGAGCGGGCATGCAGCGTCGAATCGGTCAGGGTGCCGATGCGGATGGCGATGTCGGTGCTTTGCTCCAGCAGGTCGATGATCAAATCGTTGCTGTTGAGTTCGAGCTGGATGTCGGGGTAAAGCCTGCGAAATTCATCGATGTAGGGCACGATGGCGTGCAGCATGAACGGCGATGCTGCGTTGATCCGCAGCCGCCCGGACGGCGTTTGCTGGCGTGAGGACAGGCGCTCTTCGAGCTCATCCATCTGATCGAGAATGCGCTTGGCATGTTCGAAGAAGTACTTGCCCTCTTCGGTCAGGTCCATGCGCCGCGTGGTGCGATTGATCAAAGTGGTGTCGAGCTTGGCCTCCAGCCGCGACAGCGTACGACTCACCGCCGAAGGCGTTTGCCCGACCTGCTCGGCCGCCGCGGAAATCGACCCGCATTCAATCACGCAGACGAAAACCTGCAATTCATCGGATCTGGCTTTCACGTGTGTCCTCGTTTGGAATCGGCGCGGCAAGAATCGCCAAGATCGCAGCCTTCGGCAGCTCCTACGGGTGTACACAAAACCCTGTAGGAGCTGCCGAAGGCTGCGATCTTCCTGGCCGTTGCATCGGATAGTAGCCGAGCGTCATGCCTTCAGGCCAAACACCTCAGCCAAATGCTGCTCATAACGCGCCACGTCGCCTTCGATGTTCGGGCGCTTCATCACGTCCACGCAGAGGAAAGTTGGCAAACCGGTCATGCCCAGGAACTCGTTGGCCTTGTGGAACGGGAAGTACACCGCGTCCACGCCTTTGGCCTCGAAGAAATCGGTTGGGTCGTCGAAGGCTTGCTGCGGAGCGTTCCAGGTCAGCGACAACATGTATTGCTTGCCGTGAATCAGGCCGCCGCTGCCGTACTTCTGCGACGCGTCCGAACGGGTGCGACCGTCGCTGGCATAGAGGCTGCCATGGCCCTCGGTGAAGACTTCATCGATGTACTTTTTCACGGTCCACGGCGCGCCCATCCACCAGCCTGGCATCTGGTAAATGATCACGTCGGCCCAGAGGAACTTGGCCACTTCTTCGGCGATGTCGTAACCCTCGTCGATGAAAGTGGTTTTCACATCCATGCCACCGCGATCCAGCACGCTCAATGCGGCTTCATGCAGGGTGGCGTTGTAGCGGCCGTCGGAGTGTGCAAATTTTTTGCCGCCATTGAGCAACAGGACTTTTTTCATGGGAGGTGGTCTCGGGAAGGTCGGGAATCGGATGGCGGCAGAGTACCGATCGACCTTGCGCGGAGTAAGCGTCGATTTGGCAAAATACATTTGACCTACAAGCACGAATCGATAAGCGATTGTTGCCTTAAACTGGCGCCAGTTCTGACTTGAGGAGAGATGTAGATGAGTGAAATCCAGGGCTTTATCCTGCACGCCAAGACCCGCCCGGAAAAATCCGACGCCTTCGAAGCGTTTTTCAGCGGCTATGTGCAAGCGAGCCGAGCCGAACCGGGTTGCATCGAATACCACATGTTGCGTGACAAACAGGACCCGACCCTGTTCATCTTCTACGAGATCTGGCAATCCCAGGCCCACCTCGACGTGCACTCGAACCTGCCGCACATGAAGCAGTTCCTCGAGCAGCGTGATGAATACCTGGAGCGGGACTTCGAGATCCGCGCCATCGAGATGATCAGCCCGTCGTCCGCTAGCCGCTGATCAGCAAATGGCCGCCGAGCAAACCCAGGCCAACGAAAAATACGCGTTTGAACCACAGGGCGCTGATCCGCTGGCGCAGCGATTGCCCCAGCCACATGCCGAGCATGGCCGGGATCAGCGCCAGCAATGACGCGCTCAATTCGCCCCCGCCGAGCGCGCCACGCCATAACAAGCCACCGGCCAGGGCCAGGGTCGAGACGGTGAACGACAGGCCCAGCGCCTGCACCAGTTCGTCCTTGCTCAAACCCAGCGCTTGCAGATAAGGCACCGCCGGAATTACGAACACGCCAGTGGCCGAAGTGATGACGCCGGTCAGCACGCCACACAGAGGACCGAGCCAGCGTTCGCTGCTCTGCCCTACGCGCACAGTCGGCAGGAACAAACCGCTCAGCGCATACAGCAATAATGCCGCCCCCAACCCTCGCACCACCCAATGGCCACCGCTCATGCCGATCCATAGCGTGCCCGCCCCGGTGCCGATGAAAATCGCCAGCACCATCGGCCACAACCGTTTGACCAGACCCGACAGATGCCCGCCGAATGCCAGTTGCCAGACGTTGGTCAGGGTCGCCGGAATGATCAGCAACGCCGCAGCCTGCGTCGGCGCCATAGCCAGACCGAGCAGACCCATGGCGACGGTCGGCAGGCCGAGACCGATCACGCCCTTGATCATGCCGGCCAGCACAAAGGTGCCGATAACCAACAATGAAAGGGCCAATCCGAGATTCTGATAAAACGCCGAAAGTGTATTCATGGGGCCATGGTGGGCCCGCGGGGGTTGATTGAAAATCTGCCATATACTGAGGCTGCCTCTTGCCTTGACAGAGGCTGAAAATTTCGCTGAAGCGACTGGCCTCTTCGCGGGCAAGCCCGCTCCCACAGGGGACCGAGTTCTCGCAGAAGAAATACGATCCCCTGTGGGAGCGGGCTTGCTCGCGAAGGCGCCCTTCCAGACAACATTCAACTCGGGATTGTTGTAATGCACTTCGACCTGACCGACCTGCGCCTGTATCTGAACATCCTCGATACCGGCAACATCACCGCCGGCGCCGCACGCAGTCATTTGTCCCTCGCGGCAGCCAGTGCGCGCATCCGCGCCATGGAGGCGTCGCTGGGCGTCGAGTTTCTGCAGCGCAATCGTCGTGGGGTCAGCCCGACGCCGGCCGGCAATGCCCTGGCCCGACACGCCCGGGTCCTGCTGCAACAGGCCGAACGCCTGCAACAGGAACTGGCCGAATACGCCCAGGGCGTCAAAGGCCAGGTGCGGCTGCTGTGCAACACCACGGCGATCACCGAGTACCTGCCAGAGTTGCTCGCGGACTTCCTGCACAGCCATCCCAACCTCGACATCGACCTGCAGGAACTGCCCAGCACCCGCATCACCCATGCCTTGCGCCAAGGGGCGGCGGACCTCGGCATCGTGTCCGACGCGGTGGACACCGAGGACCTGCAGACGCGAGCGTTCCGCGATGATCCGTTGGTGCTGATCATGCCCCGGGAACATCCCCTGGCCCAGGCGACCTCAGTGAGCTTCACCGACACGCTGCATCACGACTACGTCAGCCTGAATGCCAATAGCGCCCTGGCGGTGTACCTGGAGGAACAGGCGCTGCACGCCGGCCTGCGCATGCAGATTCGCATCCGCGCCGACGGCTTCGATGGCGTGATGCGCATGGTCGCCCGAGGGGCTGGACTGGCAATCGTACCGCTGGCCGCGGTCGAACGCAGGTCAGGTGGACTGTCCTTCAAAAGCCTCGCCCTGCAAGAACCCTGGGGCCAACGCAAACTGTTGCTCTGCGCCCGGGACTTCGCCGCATTGCCCGGCTATGCCAAGGCCCTGCTGCACGCCTTGACTCTCCCCTGAGGGGCAGACTTTATCCTTGAGGTTTGATCCTCAAGGACAGCGATGATGGGTAAGCGAATACTGGTGATACTCGGGCATCCGTCCAGCAACAGCTTCTGCGCCGCCCTTGCCGAGCGTTACACACAGTCGGCAATGCGCGCCGGGCATGAAGTGCGGCCGTTGTTTCTGGGCAGCATGGATTTTGACCCGGTGCTGCGCGAAGGCTATCAACAGGTCCAGCCGCTGGAAGCCGACTTGCGTAACGCCCAGGCCGATATCCTCTGGGCCGAACTGTTGGTGCTGGTTTATCCGATCTGGTGGGGTGGCGTACCGGCCTTGCTCAAGGGCTTTTTCGACCGGGTGTTCTTGCCGGGTTTTGCCTTCAAGTATCGCCAGGGCAAAGCTTTCCCCGACAAACTCCTGCGCGGCCGAACCGCCCACCTGCTGGTGACCATGGACACACCGCCCTGGTACTACCGCTGGATCTACCGCATGCCCGGTTTGCATCAGGTCCGCAAAACCACGCTGGAGTTCTGTGGCATCAAGCCAACCCGAACCCTCACCTTCGGGCCAATTCTCGGCGCCAGCGTAGACCGGCATGCGGCCTGGTTGCGGCAAGCCGAAGCTATCGCCAGCGCTTGAGTCGGTCGATAATGCGCCGAGCTCTATCCTCGGAGAAAAGGACCTTCCCATGTACATCGGCCAAGCCGCGCAACGTTCCGGTACCACGGTCAAAAGCATCCGTCACTACGAGTCGATTGGCTTGTTGCCTGCCGCTCGCCGCTTGGGCAAGTACCGCATCTATGACCAGCACAGCGTCGATCTGCTGATGTTCATCAAATGTGCACAACAGTTGGGCTTCAGGCTCAAGGAATTGCAGTCGGTCTTCGCCGGCCATCAGGGCCCGCAGTTGCCATGGGAGCGGGCACACCAGGTCCTCGCCAGCAAAAAGCAGGAAATCGCCGAGCGGATAGCGGCGCTGTCGCAACAGCACGCGCAATTGGTCGAATTCGAGAACAGCCTCGAACAATCCAGGCTCGACTGCCCACTGAACCGGAATTGAAGAACGTGCGTTTCTGGACAGCTCAGTGTCGAGCACAGACAACTGAGGGTTGGGCAGGCGCTATAGGGTGCGACTTCAGTTCTTGAGCCCACTGCCCGGAGTCATCATGACCGCACCGATTACCGTTCTTCGCGACACCCACCCGCTGCCCGTACTCGACGCCTGCAAATGGGAAAAACTCGAAGGCGACCCGCACACCGTCAACCTCAATGCCTACACCAGTGAAGACGGCAGCAAGATCATGGGCACCTGGATCTGCACGCCGGGCAAGTGGTACGTGGAATACGTGAAGTGGGAGTACTGCCACTTCCAGGAAGGCTACTGCATCATCACCCCGGAAGGCATGGCGCCGATCCACCTGCGCGCCGGCGACATTTTCGTCGTTGAACCGGGGATGAAAGGCACCTGGGAAGTGGTGGAAACCGTGCGCAAATATTTCGTGTTTGCCTGACAAAGCAAAAGATCGCAGCCTTCGGCAGCTCCTACGGGGTGTATACATTCCCCTGTAGGAGCTGCCGAAGGCTGCGATCTTTTCTTGCCAAATTAAAAAACCGGGAATCCACCCGACGCGGATTCCCGGAAATATCCCTTATTGCGGCTTGCGATAGCCGTTGATGATCGCCGAGAAGTCCTGTCCACCCTCCCCACGCAAACTCATCGCCTGATACAACTGCTGGGCCACCGCGCCGAGAACCACCGGCTGGTGCGCCTGACGCGCAGCCTCAGTGGCCAGCCCCAGATCCTTGAGCATCAGTTCGGCACCGAAACCACCGGTATAGCCGCGCGACGCCGGCGCCGTTTCGACGATGCCCGGCCACGGGTTGTACATCTCCGAACTCCAGCAACGCCCGGTGGAACTGTTGATGATGCCCGCCAGCACCTTGGTGTCGATGCCCAATGCATCGCCAAGCGCCATGGCTTCGCTGACGCCGACCATGGAAATCCCCAACAACAGGTTGTTGCAGATTTTAGCGATTTGCCCGGTGCCGACCTCACCACAATGGACGATGTTGCGGCCCATTTGCGCCAGTACCGGTTGCAGGGTGGCGAACAGTTCAGGCGTGGCGCCGACCATGAAGGTCAGCGTCCCGGCGGCTGCACCACCGGTGCCGCCAGAAACCGGCGCATCGGCCATGGCCACGCCCTGTTTGGCAGCGGCGGTGGCAACGTCCCGCGCGGTCTGCGGATCGATGGTGCTGCAATCCACGGCCGGAACACCTTTGCCGATACCGGCGAGCACGCCGTCTTCGCCCAGCCACACGCTGCGCACATGCACAGCGGCAGGCAGCATGGTGATGACCAGTTCGGCGCCTTCTGAAGCTTCGCGGGCCGTTGGGCTGATACTGCCGCCCAGTTGTTCCAGTTCCGCCAGCACGGCTTTGTTCAGGTCCACCAGGCGCAGTGCATGGCCGGCCTTGATCAGGTTGCGCGCCATTGGCGCGCCCATGTTGCCCAGACCGATAAAAGCGATTTTCATGTCCGGCTCCTTATCGCAGGTTGATGGTGGTGTTCACACCGTCGTTGACGCTGTCGTCATCGAACCAGCGACTGGTGACGGTCTTGGTCTGAGTGTAGAACTGCACCACTTGCTTGCCGTACGGGCCGAGGTCGCCGAGCTTGGAACCGCGCGAACCGGTGAAGCTGAAGAACGGGACCGGCACCGGAATCGGGATGTTGATGCCGACCTGGCCGACGTCGATTTCGTTCTGGAATTTACGTGCCGCCGCGCCGCTCTGGGTGAACAGACCCGTGCCGTTGCCGAACGGGTTGGCGTTGACCAAGGCGATGGCCTCGTCGAGCGTATTGACCTCCAGCACCACCAGCACCGGGCCGAAGATTTCCTGGGTGTAGATCTGCATGTCGGTGGTCACGCCGGAGAACAGGGTCGGGCCGACAAAGTTGCCCTTCTCGTAACCGGGAACCGTGATCTCGCGACCGTCCAGCTCCAGTTTCGCGCCTTCCTTGATGCCGCT
The DNA here is from genome assembly GCF_047345015.1 of Pseudomonas monachiensis. NCBI lineage: Bacteria > Pseudomonadati > Pseudomonadota > Gammaproteobacteria > Pseudomonadales > Pseudomonadaceae > Pseudomonas > Pseudomonas monachiensis. The sequence goes on along the minus strand of NZ_CP178857.1, from coordinate 679,813 downwards.
TTCGATCAGGTCGAGAATCCGCGCCTTGGCCTTTTTCGAGATCACCGGGCCGACATCGGTGCCCGGCTCGCTGCCGGCATTGACCTTGAGCTTCTGCGCCAGCGCCTTGAGATCCGGCAGCCACTGCTTGGCCGCGCCCACCAGCACCACCACCGAGGTGGCCATGCAGCGTTGACCCGCAGCACCGAAACCGGCGCCCACCAGCGCATTCAGCGCTTGTTCGCGATTGGCGTCCGGCAGCACCACGGCGTGGTTCTTCGCGCCCATCATCGACTGCACGCGCTTGCCGTGTTTGCCTGCCAGGTCATACACATGGGTACCGACGGCAGTTGAACCGACGAAGGAAACCGCCTTGATGTCCTTGTGGGTGCAGAGCCCGTCCACCACGTCCTTGCCGCCATGCACGACGTTGAGCACGCCGGCCGGAATGCCCGCCTCGATCGCCAGCTCCACCAGAAGCATGGTCGACATCGGGTCCTGTTCGGACGGTTTGAGCACGAAGGTGTTGCCGCAGGCGATGGCCATCGGGAACATCCACAGCGGAATCATCGCCGGGAAGTTGAACGGGGTAATGCCGGCGCACACGCCGATTGGCTGGCGCAGGGTGTAGGTGTCGACGCCACCGGCGACGTTTTCAGCGAACTCGCCCATTTGCAGACTGCCAATGGAGCAAGCGTGCTCGACCACTTCCAGGCCACGGAAAATATCGCCTTCGGCATCGGCAATGGTCTTGCCCTGCTCGGCGCTGAGGACCGCGGCGATGCGCTTGGAGTGTTCGCGAATCAGCGCCTGGAGCTTGAGCATGATACGCATGCGGGCGCCGATCGGGGTCAGCTTCCAGGTCTGGAAGGCTCGATGGGCCGCGCTGATGGCCGCGTCGACTTCTTCAGCGGTGGCAAACGGCACTTTGGCCAGCACTTGCTGGGTCGCCGGGTTGATGATGTCGTGCCATTCGGTAGTCTTGGATTCGACCCACTCGCCGTCGATCAACAACTTGACCTTTTGTACGGTGGTGTCGGTGGGCGTGAGCGATACGTTCATGTGGGTCTCCGGATGTTTGCTTTTTTTATTGAGAGCTATCTTGGGAGCCGGGGCGAGATAGTCGCCCTGAGATGAGCCATGTGTCGCGAATTGGTTGTCGGACTGTTTTTGGAGTATAGATGTGCAAACTTCTGATAAGAACGCACATAAAAACCGGTCCAACATGCAAAAAAACATCACCTCCCTCGGTTCGCTGAACTGGGATGACCTCAAGTTTTTCCTCGAAGTCGCCCGCACCCGCAAGGCCAGCACCGCGGCCAAGCGCCTGGCGGTGGACTACACCACGGTGTCGCGACGCATCAGCTCCCTGGAAACCGCGCTGGGCACCTTGCTGTTCGAAAAATCCCGGACCAACGGCTTTGTCCTGACCGCCGAAGGCCAGCGGTTGATGGGGTATGCCGAGTCGATCGAAAGTACCTTGCACATGGCGTGCGAGCAGGTTTCCGGGTCTGGCGTGGCGCTGTCCGGTCATGTGCGCATGGGCTGCACCGAAGGCTTCGGCAGTTTTTTCATCACACCGCAGCTGAGCCACTTCGTCGACACCTACCCGGCGATCTCGGTGGACATCCTGCCGCTGCCGCACTTCATCAGCCTGTCCAAGCGCGAGGCCGACATCGTCATCGCCCTGGAGCGCCCGGAGCATGGCCCGTACGTCTGCTGCAAACTGTGCGACTACCGATTGCAGCTGTACGCGACCCAGGACTATCTGGACAACCACCCGCCGATCCGCAAACCAGCCGATTTGGCCAAGCATTCATTTATCAGTTACGTCGACGACCTGGCGTTCAGCTCGGAGCTGTTGTACCTGGCCAACGTATTGCCCGGCGCCAGCGCCAACCTGCGCAGCACCAGCGTGATCGCACAGTTCGTGGCCGCGCAGCAAGGACGCTCACTGGCGATCCTGCCATGCTTCCTCGCCACCCAGGACCCGCGGCTGCTGCCGGTGTTGCCACAGGAAATCAATATCACTCGGCAGTTCTGGATGTACTGCCGCGAAGACCTGCGCAAGCTCAAGCGGATCACCCTGTTGTGGGATTACATCCGCCAGGTCACCGAGCAGAATCAGGGGCTGTTGATGGGGGAAAGTCGGGAGATGTTGTTCGCCGACACATAGTTCTTCAGGAATCAGGTGACCTCATCGAACGACGCGGGACACACCGTTGCAATGACTTGTGACAAAGGTTGTAACAGCACTTGTGACACCAGCGTACGGAGCACTTCTTTCAAAGGCAGAGACGGGGGCTGCCAGTAAGATAACTTATGTCTATGGGGACTACGGTAAGCGTAATGAGCAGCCCTGAGTCCAAGGCGAATGCGTGGTCTGGCAGTAATCCTTTTTGAGCCGAAATTTAGGATAAGGTCCGCACGTTTAAAAAGCTGACCAGACTTTTTATTTGTTGAAAATCGTTGAAAAAAGCTCCGATCCAGCGGTGTAGCGGCTTACACGCTGCTTCCCTCTTTCACACACAATTTACGCACAGGTTTATCCACAGGCGGTACGTTGCAACCCCCCCAAAAACGCATTATCTTGTACCCAGACGACAAAAAAACCCTAGATATAGGGTTTGTCGTTAGTTGCTGACCTCGAATGAGGTGCTTAGAAAAGTCTGCGAGTGATCGTGTTCTAGTTGTGGAGACCGAAGCACAACCACCCGCACCTACTAAAGCTAAACAGTAGCGATTACGTTAGCCCTAGGGGGATTGCATTGAGCCAAACATTGACGGGATCGTCAACGGTTCTCTGCTGGCCGGTAATCCTTGGGGCTGACAAATTTGTCCTTATCCAAGAGATTAAATGTCATGCCCAACAATACAAAGCAATCCTCATCGAAATCGGCCAAGCTGGCCTCTGAAACCCTGCGTAATCCCAATGCCTCGGCTACCGCGAAGAGCCTTGCAGCTTCGGTGTTGTCCCAATCCAGCACCGGTAAGCAAACAGGTGCTGAAATGGAAGCCAAGGCAGGCAAAGTGCTCCAAAGCGAAAAGTACAGCGATGACACGAAAGCCCTAGCGGGCTCTGTTGTATCTCAAGCCAACAAAGCGCGGGGTGAGTGAATCATGCCCTTTCATGCAGTCGTAACGGTCGATTTGGATAACGGCGTAAGCTCAACAGCTCGCACCAAATTCAATGAAGAGCTGAAGAAAAAATATTTTACGAAGCACAAGCTCACAACGCTCTGGACCGTAGTATTCGCAGCGGGCGCAGTGAGAGAGGCTGCTGTCAAATATGCTCGTGACAGTATCGATGCTGCCGCTGCTATAGCTGGTATTTCCACCTATGAAGCTTTCGTATCCATTAGTGAGGCTGCCCCAGTCGAGTGGAAGAAAGCCGCGAGAGAGACAGTATTGGGGCGCTAAGATGCAATTCCAGAACTAACGCTTTAGACCCCACTCCGGTGGGGTTTTTTACATCTCGCAATTACATTCATGAGGTCACGGAGCGCAATCAGGGCCTGTTGATGGGCGAAAGTCGGGAGATGCTATTTGCCGATTAGTCGGAGCTGACCACAATCGCCACCCGGCGATTTTCGGTGCGGCCACTGGATGTGCTGTTGCTGGCCACCGGCACGCTGCTGCCCAGGCCACGCAGCTGGATATTTTCCTGTTTCATGCCGACGGTGTTGAGCACCTTGGCCACGCTTTTCGCCCGGCGCATGGACAGTTGCTCGTTGTACGCCTCTTTGCCCGATGCATCGGTGTGGCCATCGACCCGTACCCGCTCGATACCCACCCCCAACAGCGCCTTGCCGATGCGTTCGACGATGTCGGTGCTCTGCTTGTTCAGGCTGTCGTCGTCACTGCCAAACAGGACCTTGCCGGACAAGCCGAAAGCCCAGCCATCGTCTGTCAGCTCGAACCCCTGCTGTTTCAGCACGGCGATTTGCGCCGGGGTCAGGCCTTTGGGAGTGGTTTGGCAACCGGCCAGGCCCAGCAAGGCCACGAGCAGGGTCATGGTGAAAAAACGCAGGGAACGCGGGTTGAAAGTGAACACGTAAATCAGCTCCTGTTTTGAACATCGGCGGCAGGGTGCTCCGACCCTGCCGTGTACTGTGCGCCTCGGGACAGGCGCTTGGCCTGGTACATCGCGCCATCGGCGGCGTTGAGCAGGGCACCCGGCGTTGCGCCATGATCCGGGTACACCGCGACGCCGATACTGAGGGAGGTCAGTACCTGGGTACTGCCCGGCAATGGAATCGGCATGTCCATGCTGGCCAGAATCTTGTCGGCAATCCGTTCGGCGTCTTCGGTCTTGTGCAGTGGCGTCAGCAGCACGGCAAACTCATCGCCACCCAAGCGCGCCACCAGGTCCCCTTCGCGCAGTTGCGCCCGAACCCGATTGGCCACGGCCACTAACACCGCATCGCCCGCCGCATGGCCGAAACTGTCGTTGATCTCCTTGAAGCGATCGCTGTCGAGAAACAGCACCGCCACTCGCTCGCCGAGCTTGTTGGCGCTGCGCAGTGCGCGCATCAGGCGACCTTCGAAAAACGCCCGATTGGGCAATCCGGTAAGGCTGTCGTGGTTGGCCTGGTGAGCCAGGGATTCGTTTTCGCTTTGCAGGTGCGACTGCCAGGCTTCGAGCTCATCGAGCAGGGCATTGAAGTCGTTGCCGAAATTATCCAGTTCGGCAATGTCGGCGGGCGGCACTCGCTTGTCAAAGGCGCGGTCAATGCGCGCGGCGTGGGCGACGGCGGCCAGGTTGCGCAGGGGCTTGATGATCCCGCGAAGTTGTCGGCGCGCCAAAAAGAGTGCAACCCAGGCGCTGATGGCCGTGCACAAGATGATGCCCACCAGACCGCTGAGCAAAAAGCGCATCAGGCTGGCGCCATGACCGGTGAGCCTGATGCTGCCGACTTCCCGCCCTTGATGGAGGATCGGCATGCTCATGGGTTCTTCCAGAAACGCTTTGGCGATGTGCAATTCGAGATCGGACACCCAACCGGTTTCCGGTCGTTGCCAGCGGGCCAGCAACTGGCCCTGCTGGTCGAACACCTGGGCGTCGGCCACCTCTTCGTTGGAGGCAATCAGCGCCAGCGCTTCGGTGGTGGCGGTTTTGTCGTCGAACACCACCGCGGCTTCCACGGTGTAGCTGATCGAGCGGGCGATCAGGTGCAGGTTGTTGTCGGCGTACACGCGCAAGGCCAGCACACCGAGCAACGTCAGTGAAACACTGGCCATGGCGACGCCTACCAGCGCAACGAGCAGGTTGCCGCGACCGATGACCGAATGCAAAGTCGGGCGATTGCCCCGTTTCAGTATTTTCATGGCGCCGCCGGTTTGCGACGGGACAGTTGCAGCACGCTCGGATGAATGCGTACGCCGCTGCGGGCGACAGAGTCGAGATTGACCTCGAACGACACCTGCTCGTCGCTGACCCGCAAGCAAAACAGACTGCCGACGGTGCATTGCTCGTCGCTCTCACTGATGCTCAACACCGGATGCCCGATCAACGCGGCAAACAATCGGCTGCGTTCTACGCCGGTCAGCTTGCCGATATAAACCGCATCGCAGTCACTGACAATCGAAGGGTTGTCGGCCAACAAACGCTGCACCGCGACAGGTCGACCGGTCGCCTGGGTCGTGCCTTTGACCAGGTCGTCGGTGTATTCGGTAGGGCCGACCAGGCACAAGCGCAGCAGCAAAGGCTCGACGGGCCAGCGGGCATAGCTGAGGATTCCGAGGACTACCTGGGTAACCGCTTTGGCACGTTGGTCCGCCATGCCCACCGGGGCTTGCGATTGAGCGAAAACGACGCTGGCCAGCAGACAAAGAAGGATGGCAAGCAGCGCTTTTCTACAGCCAACGACGCACTCTGTCGTCCTGACAGCCACCTTCATGCAGGGATACTCTTTGACCGTAGCGAAATGATGCCGCAACGATAGCACAGCGAGGAAATGCCAGCGAGGCCACGTACTACGCAGCCTCGGACATTTTCCTACAGCCTGTTACTGACCTTTCAACCTGTCGGCTCGCTGCCGTCCTTGAGCTCCAGCATCAGCCCGCTCAAGCGTTTGACCCGGCGTTTCACCGCCTCTTCAAACACCCCCGCACGGGACTCGATCAAGGTGAACCAGTCCTTGGCCCGGGTAATGCCGGTGTAGATCAATTCCTTGGTGAGTACCGGATTCAAGGCATCGGGAAGAATCAACGCGGTATGCGCGAACTCCGAGCCCTGGGATTTATGCACGGTCATGGCGTACACGGTTTCGACATCATTCAGGCGGCTGGGCAGGACAAATCGCACGCCACCCTGGCCATCATTGCGTGGGAATGCCACACGCAGAACCTGCCTTCCAGTCCCCTGGCCTTCCTGCTCCGGGAGCTTGAGGGCGATGCCGATATCGCCGTTCATCAACCCTAGCCCGTAATCGTTGCGGGTCATCAGCACAGGGCGACCTTCGTACCACTGCTGGTCGCTGTCGATCAGGCGCGCCCTGAGCAATGCCTCCGTCACCCGCTGGTTCAAGCCCTCTACACCCCATGGCCCCTTGCGCACGGCACATAACAACTGGAACGCGTCGAAAGCCTGCAGCACTTGTCGAGCCCAATCAATCCAGCGTGAATCTTCCAGCGGGCTGTCCAGTGGCGGTCGCTGATTGCGCAGCACGCTCAGGTAATGTCGATAACCCTGCGGCCCCTCACCATGGCCGTCGAGAAGCAAGCGTTCCAGGGCCCGATCCTGCTCCCCCTTGAGGGACAGGCAATGCACATCGTCATGGCTGCGCGCCGACAACAACTTGCGGGCTTCATCGGGTTGCTGCTGGTTGACCCAGCGAGCCAGTTGGCCAATGCCACTGCCTTCACCGAATCGCCGGGAATGGCGCAACATCACGACCTGTTGAGCCAATGGATGAGTGCCCTGCGCATCCTCCTGCAATCCGCTGGCCTGCAGGTTTTCGCCACTGACGGCTTCCAGCCACCGGCGTGTCTGCGGGCTGTACCAGCCAGCCTCCGCGTCGCGACACAGATCCCCCAATACCGCACCGGCCTCTACCGACGCCAATTGGTCCTTGTCCCCCAACAGCACGAGGCGCGCATGGGGCGGCAAGGCATCGAGCAGGTTGGCCATCATTTCCAGGTCGATCATCGAGGCCTCGTCCACCACCAACACATCCAGCGGCAGGCGATTGCCCGCGTGATGACGGAAATGACGAGTCCCGGGCCGGCTGCCGAGCAGGCGGTGAACGGTGGTGACGTCGGAGGGGATCTTTTCCCGAACGTCCTCCGTGACCTTCAAGGTCCGGACCTGCTGGCTGATGGATTCGGTCAGACGCGCCGCGGCCTTGCCGGTAGGCGCGGCGAGGCGAATGCGCAGGGGCATGCCGGCCTCGACCGCCGGCGCCTGGAGCAACGCCAGCAAGCGTACGACGGTGGTGGTCTTGCCGGTTCCCGGCCCCCCCGTGACGATGCTGAAGGCACTGCGTGTCGCCAGGGCGCAGGCCAGCTTCTGCCAGTCGATCACTTCACCCGGCCGGGCTGGACCAAACAAACCGGTGAGGCGCTGGAGCAGGTCGCTCGGCGTGGATTCGTGTTCCGTCAGACGCTCGCGCAAGGAAACGTCGATCCGCCGCTCGTAGGCCCAATAGCGGCGCAGGTACAAGCGCTTGCCCGATAACACCAAAGGCCGGTCGCGTACGTTGTCACGACTGTCAGCGGCCAGCGCGACCAGGTTGCTGGCGGCCAGCACCTTGCACCAATGAGCGCCGTCCAGCGATCCCAGCAATTGCGAGGGCAGCAGCATCGCGCCGCCTTGCACGTCACCTTCGGGTGGCAGCGACAGGGCGAAGTCCGGTTCTTTCAGCGTCTCGAACAGGTCGAGGCAGACATGCCCGTGGCCCAACTGGTGGCTGGTCAGCGCGGCTGCCAGCAACACCAGCGGATCATCCTCTGGGGCCAGCTCATGCAGAAACGCCACAAAGGCTTTGTCCAGCGCGCGCAACCAGCCACGCTCGACCCAACGCGTGAGCAATAACAGCAAGTCGTCGGCACGCCTCAGCGGCACCAGATCGGCCAGGCTTTCGGCTGCCAGCGATGTGGGCAACAAATCGGTGAATGTGCGACTCATAACAGTACTCCCTGTTCCCAGGCGGGCTCGGCCTTGGGTTCTGGCTTGCCCTGGAACAGCCTGTCCAGGCGTTCGATCAGCTCTCTTGGCGGCCGGGCGAAAAACACCCCCTGGCTGGCCGCGCGCGTACCGCGCAAAAACAGGTACAACGCACCGCCGACATGCCGGTCGTAGTCGTAATCGGCGAGCCGCGCCTTGAGTTGGCGGTGCAGGGCCAACAGGTACAACACGTATTGCAGGTCATAACGGTTGTCGAGAATCGATTGCTCCATGGCCTGCGCGGTGTAGGCCGCATCATCGACGCCGAGCCAGTTGGATTTGTAGTCGGCCACGTAATAGCGGCCGTCATGTTCGAACGTCAGGTCGATAAAGCCCTTGAACATGCCGTTGAGCAACACCGGTTCCGCGGCCACCCGGGCCACGCCGTTATGGGTGTATTGGCACACCAGCGCATCGAGCTTGAGCACATCGACCTTATGGCTGGCGAACCAGAACTCCATCTCGACCTGGTACTGCGTCAACTGGCCAAATATCACCGGTGCCTGTCCGCCGCCCAGTTGCAACGGCGACTTGAGCAGATGCTGCAGCCAGTCACTCAAGGTGCTGATCCAGCCCTCCCAGCCTCGACGGTTGCAGCGACGGGCAATGGCGTCGATCACCTCTTGTGGTGCCGCAGCAAAACCCTCGCCTCCCGCCCATTCGAGCAAGCCATGAAGAAAGGTGCCGGGGTTCGGGCCGCGCGGGAAGCGATGGATATCGCCGCCACCGGCCACCACTTCCCTGGGGGCCTGCGGGTCGAGGCGCTCGTCGTCGAACAGTTTTTGCGCCTGCGGGCTCTCCGGCGCCTCGTCCGTGCCGACACTCAGGGTGTCGCCAATGCGCAACGCGCTGTAGGAAGCGATCCACCAGTTTTCACTGGCCTTGCGTTTCGGAACCAGCGGAACCAGCAGCGCTGCGTCGTTTTGCGGTGGCTGGTAATGCTCCGCTGTCGCTTCAGGCATCTCGGCATACGCCAGCGCCGGGCAGTCCTGTTGCAGGTCCCGCAACCAAAGCTGCAACGCCGGGGAATCGGCCAAAGGCGCACCGCCGCCCAGCAGATAACCCAATGCCGACAGATGCAGCACCGAGCCATTGTTGTTGCCGCGCTTGAGGTCGGCCACCCCCAGCCAGCAGGCGTGTTGCGCCCGGGTCAGGGCGACATAGAGCAAGCGAAGATCCTCGGCCAGACGCTCATCGTCAGCCAGGGCAATCAATTCTGCCGTCGGTTTCAACGTGACCTGGGCATTGCCGGATTCATCGTGGTAGTGCAACGGCAGGCGGCTGCCATCCACCGGTTTCGCCGAGCAAATGAACGGCAGAAACACCAAGGGGTATTCAAGGCCCTTGGACTTGTGAATCGTCACGACCTTGACCAATTGCTCATCACTTTCCAGACGCAGGATCTGCTCTTCGCCAGCCTGCCCGGACAACGCCAGATGCTCGGACAAATGCCGGATCAGGGCTTGCTCGCCATCAAGCTCCGCGGCGGCTTGTTGCAGCAGTTCGAAAAGGTGCAGAAGGTTGGTCAACACGCGTTCGCCGTCACTGCGGGCGATCAGCGCCTGGGGCAGGCGGAAGTCGTGCAGCAGGCGTCGCAGCATCGGCAGTACGCCCTGCTTGCGCCATACTTCGCGATAGCCACGGAACTGCATGACCCGGGATTCCCAGGCCAACTCGTCCTGATTCAGTCGCTCCAGCTCAGTCAGCGAAAGGTTCAACGTGATGCTGGCCAACGCGGCCCGCAGCGGTCGCTCGACATCCGGCTCGGCGCAGGCCTTGAGCCAGGTCAGCACGTCATGCGCCTCCTGGGCGGCGAACACCGAGTCCTTGTCCGACAGGTAAACACTGCGCACGCCACGGGCGGCCAATTGCGCACGAACCGCCTGCGCCTCCTTGCCATCGCGTACCAGGATGGCGATGTCCGCCGGCAGCAGGCCCCTGAAGGCCTTGCCGTCCTGGGAGAACCCCGCATGCCCCTGCTGCCCGCCATTGAGCAACGCCGTGATTTCACTGGCGCAGGCAGCCGCCAGGTGTTGCCGGTACACCGCACCGGACAACGGTTGTTCGGCCGGCAAGTGCCAGATGTTCAAGGCCGGGATTGCCTGGTCATTGATGCGCAAGACTTCTTTGCGACCCTGGGAGGCAACCGGCGTGAAAGGAACCGGGTTGTCGCCATTCTTCTGTCGGAAGAGGAAAGCGCCGCGGCCCGACTCCCGTGCCTCGGCGCGCTCGAACACATGGTTCACCGCGTTGACCATGCCATGGCTTGAGCGGAAGTTGGTGCCCAGGGTATGCAGGCGGCCGGTGGTGGCCTGGCGGGCGCGCAGGTAGGTATGGATGTCCGCACCGCGAAAAGCGTAGATCGCCTGTTTCGGGTCGCCGATCAGGAACAGGCCACACTCGGGGCTGTTCTCTTCAATGCGATAGATGCTCTCGAAGATTCGGTATTGCACCGGGTCGGTGTCCTGGAACTCATCGATCAGGGCGACCGGAAACTGTTCACGAATCAGGGTTGCCAGGCGTTCGCCGCCATCGGACTGCAAGGCCGCATCAAGGCGCAGCAACATGTCGTCGAAACCCATTTCCGCGCGGCGGCGCTTCTCTTCCTCGAATCGCGCCCCGACCCAGCGGGCCGCGTGTTGCAGTACGGCGGCATCAGGCGTTGGCAGCCCATCGAGACAGGCCTTGAGTCCGGCCATCGCATCGAGCCCCGGATGTCGAGGCGCCTCACCCTTCCAGGCTTCAGCCATGCCGTCCGGGGTCAGGCGAGTGAAGCCAGTGCCGATATCCAGTTGCTCGAGGGATTCGTCTTCGGCCCAGGCTTTGATCTTTTCAAACCAGGGCTCGAAATAGCGTGCCTGCATCTTGCGACCGTCGACAGCCTTGGTGGCAACGCCCTGGTGACAGATGACAAGCAACTCGTCCGCCCACTGCAGCCAGGGTTTCTTGAGTTCGATCAGGGCCGTCCGTCGTTCTTGCAGGCATTGCGAAATCACTTCGGCGGGTTCTTTCCCTTCATGCGCATCCCGCTCGCTGGCGAACAGCGCACGAATCCGCGGCAGCAGCGCCGCCGGCCCGCCCCAATTGCCGCGCACCCAATTCAAGGCGTCACCTTGCATCGGGTAACAGAACAGCCGCCAGTAATCGCGCAGGACCTCCCCCAGCAAGTCGCTGTGGTCGGTTTCCAGGGTCTGGGTAAACAGGCTGCCGCTGTCGAATGCGTGCTCGCGCAACATACGCTGGCACCAACTGTGGATGGTCGACACCGCTGCCTCGTCCATCCACTGGGCGGCGATATCCAGGCGGTTTGCGCAGCCGGGCCATTGCTCGGGCAGGTACTGATCACGCAACTCGGCAATCAGGCTGTCGGGGGCCGGGGTTTCATCGCGGAAATAGCGTGCGGCCTCGGCGAGCCGCGTGCGGATGCGTTCGCGCAGCTCTTTGGTCGCGGCGTCGGTGAAGGTCACGACGAGGATCTGCGGCGGCAACAGTTCTCGTCCGAAACCACTGTCCTCCCCGCCATTGCCCAGCACCAGGCGCAGGTACAACGCGGAAATGGTGAACGTCTTGCCGGTCCCGGCGCTGGCTTCGATCAGTTGGCTGCCGCGCAGCGGGAATGCCAGGGCCAGCGGTGTCTTCGTGCTCATCAGCGCGACTCCTCGCTGGACAGTGAACGCCAGGGTGCTTCAAGAAGCGGGCGATAGAGCGCGTCACACCACTGGGGGAACGTCTCGTCGGCGACCAAGGCATCGTAATCGGCGAATTGGCGCGCGAGTGCCGGGCTTTCGCGACGCTCTCCGTCCGTCGTCTGCCCATCCCCTTCATAGGCCTTGCGCGCAGCGGCTTGGGCTTTGACCGGATCGGTTTGCCCCAGCCACGCGAAGGCTGTCTTGACCGCGATCGGCAGAGGCTGGCGCATACCCGACTGCCAGGCCATCAACAGGTCACCGAGAATTGTCCGCGCCGTGGACTGCTCCAGTGGACCGAGCAACAGACTGTCGTCGCTCGCCACCAATGCGGTGGTCAAGGCCATGCCACTGGCACAAGCCATCAAATGATTGACCCATGGGCGGGTCAGGCGATGCCATTTGCGCGACTTGATCGAGCCGATACTGTTGGGGATCGTTGTGACAGACAACAAACCACCATCAGCACGCTGATGCAGACCGCTGAGCCAGCCCTCGATGTGCAGGCCCTGCAGTTCAAGACTGACGGGCAACGCGCTGCTGAGGGGGGTTGGCCACAACGCCAGGAGCTGTTGGTGGCGTTGCAGCAAGTCAGGCAATGGCTCGATCAATTCGCGTTGCAGGCACTCACCGAATCCGGCCATGGGCAGCAGCCCGCTGTTCTGCAAACGTTTCGCCTGATCCTGCAGTGCCTGCCCGGAATTTCCAGGATCTGCCAGCGCCGCTTCGAGCAAACGGTCACTGAGGCTGTAACGCTGCAACGCATCCAGGACAAAGGGCTCTTCATCGGCCAATGGCACTTCTGCCGCCTCGAAGAAGACCTTCAGCCGCTGGCTGAAAAAGTGCCGTACCGGATTGCGCAGGAAATCCTGCACCTGACCGAGACTCAGAGGTTCGTCCTGGACGTGGGGCGCGAGCACTTCGGCGCTTGCCTGTTGCTCTGCCGCCTGATGAAGCACCTGCCATTCGCTGGCGTAGCTGAACGACTCATCACCGTCGTGAAAGTAGCGAGCACTGAAGGGTTGTAATGGGTGTTCCCGGGTCATGGCTTCCAGCAGATCCTCGTCGCCTTGCAGCAATCGCCAACCGCTGGCCAGGTGGTCACGCAGTTGGCCAATCAGCACCGAGGCAGGCCGCTCGCTGTTATCGCGGATGCTACGGCCCACCCAACTGATGTAGAGCTGGTCCCTTGCCGACAGCAAGGCTTCCAGTAGCAGGTAGCGGTCGTCTTCGCGCCGGGAGCGGTCACCCGGACGGTAATCACTGCCCATCAGGTCGAAATCCAGCGGCGGTTGCGCGCGCGGATAATCGCCGTCATTCATGCCCAGCAGGCACACCAGTTTGAACGGGATGGCGCGCATGGGCATCAAGGTGCAGAAGTTGACCGCACCGGCCAGAAAACGTTGGGACAAACGGCCCTGATCCAGACCTGCAAGCCAGGCTTCGCGGACGACGGTCAGCGGCAACTCGTCCTGCAACCCGACTGACTCGCAGGTCTCGAGCCAGGTCTCGCGCAGCTCTTCGAGTTGGGCCAGCAAGTAGTCATCGTGTTCGTTACCGGCAAGGAAGAACAACTGCACCAAAGCCTGCAAGCGCAAGCCCCATTGCCCCGGCGATGCTGGCTGAGAGAGCTCGTGGTGAGCCATTTCCAGCGCGTCGAGCAACGCAACCAGCGGACCGATGAGCGCAGCGTCCAGACCACCGATCTCGTCGTAGGGTTCGATCCCCTCATAAGCATCGGCGCTGCCAACGGCATAACCGAGCAGCATCCGTCGCAAGCCGAATCGCCAGCTGTTTTGCTCCAGTTCATTGGGCAACCCGAGCCCGGCACGTTGCTCGGCATTCATGCCCCAGCGAATGCCGGCACCTTCGATCCAGCGGTGCAGCGTCGGCAGGTCACGCTCCTCAACGCCAAAACGAGCGCGCAGTGCCGGGACGTCCAGCAGATCGAGAATCTCACTGACGGGGAATCGGCTGTCAGGCAGCTTGAGCAAGTGCTCCACAGCAATCAGCAATGGATCACGACCGCGCTGGCCCTGGTCCGCCAGGGTAAACGGAATGAAACGCGGATCCTGGCGGTCAAGCTGACCAAACACGGCACGAATATGCGGGGCGTAGGTGTCGATGTCCGGAACCATGACGATGATGTCCCGGGGCCGCAATGTCGGGTCGGAGCTGAAACGTGCTAGCAGCTGATCGTGGAGGATCTCGACTTCTCGCTGGGCGCTATGGGCGATGTGAAAACGGATCGATTCGTCCTGTTCAAGATCGATGGCCGGCCAATGCTCCCGAGTCTCGTTGAGGGGACGCAACTCGAGGATGTCGTCCTGCAACTGGTTGAGCACGTTCAGCGGCAGACCATCACTGAACAGGTCGATGCGCCCGTCGCGGAATGCCGAACGATAGCTGCTGGGATCGTCATAACTGTCGAGCAGGTTGATGTAGTCCCGCCCCTGCTTGCCCCAAGCGGCCAACAGCGGGTGAGCATGTTGGTGGAGGGTTTGCGGATCGATGACTACCGGCATGCCGCTCTTGCGGGCCTGACGCTTGTATTGATGGCGCAGCAGGTCTTTATCGGCGACGATGTCCGCCCAATGGTGACGACAGGGGTTGTGTACGCACAGCAGGACCTGACTGAATCGCGCCAGTCCCGCCAGTGCTTCCAGGGCTTGGGCAGGCAGCGAAGAAATCCCGAAAACGATCACTCGCGAGGGTAATCCCTTGGGAGCTGTTTCGAGGTTATTGATGCGCTCGACAAATCGCTGATGGACGCCGGCACGGCTTTGCGCCATGCCTTCTTCTCCCACGTCCAGCAAGAGGGCGCGCCATAGCTCAGCCTGCCAGCAATTGGCCGGGGTCAGGGGTTTGGTTTCGCCCCTGGCGTTTCGTGTTTGATGTCGACCTTGCGCCCAGTCTTCGAGCCAGTCAGCTCGGTACACCTGGTATTGGTCGAACAGATCCGCCAGACGTTCAGCCAATTGATAACGTTTGCGCAGATCGGTGTCGTGGGTCAGGAAACGTTGCAGCGGCTCGAAGTGCGGCTGGTTGATCAACTGCGGCAGCAGGCGCATCAGACGCCAGGTCAGCGGGGCTTTATCGAGCAGGGAATTGACCGGGATTTCGTCGCGGCCAAGGACCATGCGATAGAGCTGCCACATGAAGCTGCCGGGCAACTGCACGTCGATGGCGGCAGCGATTCCGCAGCCTCCCATGTCGTCGTCTTCAGCATCTTCCGCCAGTGCCAGCTTCAGCCATTGGGCAATGCCATTGCTTTGCACCAACGCGATTTCATTCTCCAGGGGAGCCAGCGGGTAGCGCCGCATCCAGCTGACCACCAGGCTGCGCAATTCGTCCAGGCGGTTGCCGTGAACCACCATAAAACCAGCACTGAGGGACGTCGCGTCCGGCATAAAGGCTTCCTTGGAAAATACAAACGCCAGGGGCGAACCTTAGCATTGTCGGGAGACGGTGACAGCGTGAACCTGCTCGTTGTTGCTGTGCGAACTTTCCTGCGGACAAAAACAAAACCCCAACTGCTTTCGCAATTGGGGTTTCGGAATTTAATCTTGACGATGACCTACTCTCACATGGGGAAACCCCACACTACCATCGGCGATGCATCGTTTCACTGCTGAGTTCGGGATGGGATCAGGTGGTTCCAACGCTCTATGGTCGTCAAGAAATTCGGGTACTGAGTCGTGGCCGGATGGCCTCGCTTCAGCAAATTGGGTATGTGATAGTTTGGTGTTTTGTGAGTATCTCGAACTTTCGGTTCGTTTCGTCTTCACACACCGCAATCTGATGCTCTTTCGAGTAGTCAAATTGCTTGGGTGTTATATGGTCAAGCCTCACGGGCAATTAGTATTGGTTAGCTCAACGCCTCACAGCGCTTACACACCCAACCTATCAACGTCGTAGTCTTCGACGGCCCTTCAGGGGACTCAAGGTCCCAGTGAGATCTCATCTTGAGGCAAGTTTCCCGCTTAGATGCTTTCAGCGGTTATCTTTTCCGAACATAGCTACCCGGCAATGCCACTGGCGTGACAACCGGAACACCAGAGGTTCGTCCACTCCGGTCCTCTCGTACTAGGAGCAGCCCCTCTCAAATCTCAAACGTCCACGGCAGATAGGGACCGAACTGTCTCACGACGTTCTAAACCCAGCTCGCGTACCACTTTAAATGGCGAACAGCCATACCCTTGGGACCGGCTTCAGCCCCAGGATGTGATGAGCCGACATCGAGGTGCCAAACACCGCCGTCGATATGAACTCTTGGGCGGTATCAGCCTGTTATCCCCGGAGTACCTTTTATCCGTTGAGCGATGGCCCTTCCATACAGAACCACCGGATCACTAAGACCTACTTTCGTACCTGCTCGACGTGTCTGTCTCGCAGTCAAGCGCGCTTTTGCCTTTATACTCTACGACCGATTTCCGACCGGTCTGAGCGCACCTTCGTACTCCTCCGTTACTCTTTAGGAGGAGACCGCCCCAGTCAAACTACCCACCATACACTGTCCTCGATCCGGATAACGGACCTGAGTTAGAACCTCAAAGTTGCCAGGGTGGTATTTCAAGGTTGGCTCCACGCGAACTGGCGTCCACGCTTCAAAGCCTCCCACCTATCCTACACAAGCAAATTCAAAGTCCAGTGCAAAGCTATAGTAAAGGTTCACGGGGTCTTTCCGTCTAGCCGCGGATACACTGCATCTTCACAGCGATTTCAATTTCACTGAGTCTCGGGTGGAGACAGCGCCGCCATCGTTACGCCATTCGTGCAGGTCGGAACTTACCCGACAAGGAATTTCGCTACCTTAGGACCGTTATAGTTACGGCCGCCGTTTACCGGGGCTTCGATCAAGAGCTTCGCGTTAGCTAACCCCATCAATTAACCTTCCGGCACCGGGCAGGCGTCACACCCTATACGTCCACTTTCGTGTTTGCAGAGTGCTGTGTTTTTAATAAACAGTCGCAGCGGCCTGGTATCTTCGACCGGCGTGGGCTTACGGAGCAAGTCCTTCACCCTCACCGGCGCACCTTCTCCCGAAGTTACGGTGCCATTTTGCCTAGTTCCTTCACCCGAGTTCTCTCAAGCGCCTTGGTATTCTCTACCCAACCACCTGTGTCGGTTTGGGGTACGGTTCCTGGTTACCTGAAGCTTAGAAGCTTTTCTTGGAAGCATGGCATCAACCACTTCGTGTTCTAAAAGAACACTCGTCATCAGCTCTCGGCCTTAGAATCCCGGATTTACCTAAGATTCCAGCCTACCACCTTAAACTTGGACAACCAACGCCAAGCTGGCCTAGCCTTCTCCGTCCCTCCATCGCAATAACCAGAAGTACAGGAATATTAACCTGTTTTCCATCGACTACGCTTTTCAGCCTCGCCTTAGGGACCGACTAACCCTGCGTCGATTAACGTTGCGCAGGAAACCTTGGTCTTTCGGCGTGGGTGTTTTTCACACCCATTGTCGTTACTCATG
>NZ_CP178857.1:2500-657500 GCF_047345015.1 Pseudomonas monachiensis | reverse complement strand
GTACTCGCCCTTGAGGATTTCCGGAGCCGCGCAAGCGAACTCGACGTTCTCGATGCCGCGCTTCAATTCACCGGCAGCATCTTCCAGGGTCTTGCCGTGCTCTTCGCTGATCAATTGCGAGATGCGCGCTTCGTTCTGCTCCAGCAGTTGCTTGAAGCGGAACATCACTTGGGCACGCTTGGCCGGCGGCGTGTTGCGCCAGGCCGGGAATGCAGCCTTGGCCGCGTCGATAGCGCTCTGGATGGTTTCGCGGGTCGCCAGCGGCAGCTTGTGGATAGCCTGGCCGGTAGACGGGTTGAACACATCAACCGCGCGACCGTTCTCGGTCACCAGTTCGCCATTGATCAAATGCGGAATAACGCTCATGGAAGCTCCTGAAAAGTTGTCCACAGGTGCTCGCTTCGGAGCACCTGTTGCTTGTAGGTATATAGAAGGAGAAATCAGTCGATCTTGCTCAGCACTTCGCCGACCGCGTCGAACAGACGATCCAGGTCCTGCGGCTTGCTGTTGAAGGTTGGGCCGAACTGCAGGGTGTCGCCGCCGAAGCGTACGTAGAACCCGGCTTTCCACAGCGCCATGCCGGCTTCGAACGGACGCACGATGGCATCGCCGTCACGAGGGGCGATCTGGATCGCGCCGGCCAGGCCGAAGTTGCGGATGTCGATGATGTTCTTGGTGCCCTTGAGACCGTGCAGCGCGTTTTCGAAATGCGGCGCGACTTCGGCCACGCTCTGCACCAGGTTTTCCTTTTGCAGCAGGTCGAGTGCTGCCAGGCCAGCGGCACAAGCCACCGGGTGCGCGGAATAGGTGTAGCCATGGGGGAATTCAACCGCGTATTCAGGTGTCGGCTGATTCATGAAGGTCTGGTAGATCTCGGAGCTGGCAATCACCGCGCCCATCGGGATCGCACCGTTGGTGACTTGCTTGGCGATGCACATCAGGTCCGGGGTCACACCGAAGGTGGTAGCACCGAACATGGTGCCGGTACGGCCGAAACCGGTGATCACTTCGTCGAACACCAGCAGGATATTGTGCTGGTCGCAGATTTCACGCAGACGCTTGAGGTAACCCTGAGGCGGAACCAGCACGCCAGCGGAACCGGCCAATGGCTCGACGAATACTGCCGCGATGTTCGACGCATCGTGCAGTTCGATCAACTTCAGCAGTTCGTCAGCCAAGGCGATACCACCCTGCTCCGGCATGCCACGGGAGTAAGCGTTGCTTGCCAGCAAAGTGTGCGGCAGGTGATCGACGTCCATCATCGCCTGACCGAACAGCTTGCGGTTGCCGTTTACGCCACCGAGGCTGGTGCCGGCGATGTTCACACCGTGGTAACCACGGGCACGGCCGATCATTTTGGTCTTGGTCGACTGGCCCTTCAGGCGCCAGTAGGCACGGACCATCTTCACGGCAGTGTCAGCACACTCAGAGCCCGAGTCGGTGAAGAACACGTGGTTCAGGTTGCCCGGGGTCAGGTCGGTGATTTTTTCAGCCAGCTGGAAGGACAGCGGATGACCGTACTGGAAGGCTGGCGAGTAATCGAGGGTGCCCAGCTGCTTGGCGACCGCTTCCTGGATTTCCTTGCGGGTGTGCCCGGCGCCACAGGTCCACAGACCGGACAGCGAGTCATATACCTTGCGGCCCTTATCGTCGATCAGCCAGCTGCCTTCGGCGCCAACGATCAGCCGTGGATCGCGCTGGAAGTTGCGGTTGGCGGTGTAAGGCATCCAGTGAGCATCGAGCTTGAGCTGGCTGGCCAGGGAAGTCGGGGCGTTTTCAGGCAAGTTCATGGGCAAAACCTCGCAAGGCAATAAGCGGCGTAATGATTGAAAACCGTTGTTGCAGCTAAATTGCCACGGAGATAAAGTCTGTGAAATGCAACTCTTCTAATGTTCAGTCAGCCCATTACTAAACTTTTGAGTAACCCGCATGAGCTCTCGTCGTCCCGATCCGCTGGCCCAGGTCAGCGACTTTGATATTCGCCTGCTGAGGATTTTCCGCAGCGTGGTGGAATGCGGCGGCTTCTCTGCGGCGGAAACCGTACTGGGCATCGGGCGCTCGGCGATCAGCCAGCAGATGAGCGATCTGGAGCAGCGCCTCGGTCTGCGCCTGTGCCAACGGGGACGTGCCGGGTTTTCCCTGACCGAAGAAGGCCGCGAGGTCTATCAATCGGCGTTGCAGCTGTTAAGTGCACTGGAAAGCTTCCGCACCGAGGTCAATGGCCTGCACCAGCACTTGCGCGGCGAATTGATCATCGGCTTGACGGACAACCTGGTCACCCTGCCCCACATGCGCATCACCCATGCCCTTGCGCAATTGAAAGAACGCGGCCCGGACGTGCAGATCCAGATCCGCATGATCGCGCCCAATGAAGTCGAACAAGGCGTGCTCGACGGTCGCCTGCACGTCGGCGTGGTACCGCAGGCCAGCGCACTGTCGGGGCTGGAGTATCAACCGCTGTATAGCGAGCGGTCGCTGTTGTACTGCGCAGTCGGGCACCCGCTGTTTTATGTCGACGACAAGCAGCTGGACGACGAACGCCTGAACAGTCAGGACGCCATCGCACCCACCTTCCGTTTGCCGGCGGAAATCCAGGCTCACTACCAGGCGCTCAACTGCACCGCCAGCGCCTCGGACCGCGAAGGCATGGCGTTCCTGATCCTGACCGGGCGCTACATCGGTTACCTGCCGGATCACTACGCGAGTCTTTGGGTGCAGCAAGGCCGGTTGCGCGCATTGAAAGCCAAAACGCGTTTCTATGATCTCAGCCTTGCATCGGTCACCCGCAAGGGTCGTCGCCCACATCTTGTGCTGGAAAGCTTTCTGGAGAGTCTGGCGGCGACGCGCTGAAAGACTTGTCTGTAGCCTGCCGGTACGCTATCAACGCACTGGCCGCACCCACTCATCTTCTCGGAAGTGCCTATGACCTTTGAAGTCCCTGCCCACGGCGCAAAACCCGTCAGCCGCATTCGTCAGAAAAACGAAGAGACCATCATCAAAGCCGCCGAAGACGAGTTCGCCCGTCACGGGTACAAAGGCACGAGCATGAACACCATCGCCCAGAATGCCGGGCTGCCCAAGGCGAACCTGCATTACTACTTCACCAACAAGCTTGGTTTGTACGTGGCGGTGCTGAGCAACATCATCGAGCTGTGGGACAGTACCTTCAACACCCTCACCGCCGAGGACGATCCGAGCGAAGCCTTGACCCGCTACATCCGCGCGAAAATGGAGTTCTCCCGACGCCAGCCGCAAGCCTCGCGAATTTTTGCCATGGAGGTCATCAGCGGCGGCGAGTGCCTGACCGAGTACTTTAACCAGGATTATCGCGCCTGGTTCCAGGGGCGTGCGGGCGTATTCCAGGCGTGGATCGACGCCGGTAAAATGGACCCGGTCGATCCGGTGCACCTGATCTTCCTGTTGTGGGGCAGCACCCAGCACTACGCCGACTTCGCCACGCAGATCTGCCGCGTCACCGGGCGCACCAGGTTGACCAAGCAAGACATGGAAGACGCCGGGGATAACCTGATCCGCATCATTCTCAAGGGCTGCGGCCTGAAACCTGCCATCTAAGCACTTATGCCATTTACCCTCAGCGGTTTTTGCGAATACCGCGAAGAGATTCGCAAGAGCCGCTTCATGACCTTCGCCGCGCCGATCTCCAGCCCGGCCGAGGCCCAGGCGTTCATTGAACAGCACAGCGACTTGAATGCCTCGCACAACTGCTGGGCCTGGAAACTCGGCGATCAGTATCGCAGCACCGATGATGGCGAGCCCGGCGGTACGGCAGGCCGGCCGATTCTGGCAGCGATCGAGGCACAGGATTGCGATCAGGTCGCGGTGCTGGTGATTCGCTGGTATGGCGGCATCCAACTGGGCACCGGGGGGCTCGCCCGAGCCTATGGCGGGGGTGCAAACAAATGCCTGCAAGCTGCGCCGAAGATCGAGCTGATCAGCCGGGTTCCGCTGCGTTGCGCGTGCGGATTTGCCGAGCTGGCCCTGGTCAAGCTGCGGGTGGCAGAGGCAGGTGGATTGGTTGTGGATGAGAGCTTCACCGCCAATGGTGTCGAGTTGCTGTTGGCCGTGGGCGATGCGCAGATCGACACCTTGCAGTCACAACTGGCCGATTTGAGTCGCGGGCGCATTCTGTTACAGCGCTGAATCACAGGCTGCGATCTTTTGGGGCACGCCGGCTTTTCACTTATTCCATATTTGCCCACATCTGCTGTGCACCCGGCTGTGGATAACCTGAGCACATACCGCTGTAACCCTTCTGTCATGCGGCTTTGCGGACTTTGCTCAATTTTCGTCCAATCTGCCATCAAGCACATCAAATTCAAATAAAAACAAACAGTTACAACGGTTTATCGCCTTTAGAAGAAAGCCACTCAGTGCTTATGCCCGTGCTCTGAGCTTGCACACAAATACTGTGGAGCAATCTGTGGATAACCCGTTCATGGCCGTCTCGGCGCCCTGCACGGTATGGCTTGTGGTTGATTGCTCATTTTTTGAGCAAAAGCACGCGAGCAAAATAGGGGCTTGATTTGCGCCATTGCCCCCATGTGGTGCCGGACTCTGCGTAGCGCATCCGAAAGCTGCGTACTCAACGCCTCTACTCGCAGGGCTTCGAGGTTTTCCTGACCTAATGGCCAGAAAATTGCTTTATCCACAGGCACAAGTCCAACAGCACTGAGCCTGTCATGCCCAATCACGCTCCAATCCCCGATACGGTTCCGCGCCTGCAACTGCGCAGAATCAGCAAACGCTACCCCGGTTGCCTGGCCAACGATGCCATCGACCTGACCATTGCCCCTGGCGAGATCCATGCCCTGCTCGGGGAAAACGGCGCGGGAAAAAGCACGCTGATGAAGATCATCTACGGCGTCACCCACGCCGATTCCGGCGAAGTGATCTGGCAAGGTCAGCGGGTGAGCCTGCGCAACCCGGCCCAGGCCCGGGGTTTGGGAATCGGCATGGTGTTCCAGCATTTCTCGCTGTTCGAGACCCTGAGCGTGGCGCAGAACATCGCCCTGGCCATGGGCGCGGCGGCAGGCACGCCCAGACAGCTTGAGCCGAAGATTCGCGAAGTGTCCCGGCGCTATGGCATGGCGCTGGAACCGGAGCGACTTGTCCACAGCCTGTCGATCGGTGAACGGCAACGGGTGGAAATCATTCGCTGCCTGATGCAGGACATCCGTCTGTTGATTCTCGATGAACCGACTTCAGTGCTGACCCCGCAGGAGGCCGATGACTTGTTCGTTACCCTGCGCCGGCTCGCCGCCGAAGGCTGCAGCATTTTGTTCATCAGCCACAAGCTCGGGGAAGTGCGCGCGTTGTGCCACAGTGCAACGGTTTTACGAGGCGGTCGGGTGGCCGGGCATTGCGTGCCGGCCGAGTGTTCGGATCAGCAACTGGCGCGCTTGATGGTCGGTGAAGCCGCGGAGTTGATCGCTGACTATCCGAAGGTTACCGGAGGTGATGCGTTCCTTGATGTCCGTGGCTTGTCCTGGCACAACCCGGACCCGTTCGGCTGCTCGCTTGCCAACATCGACCTTGAAGTGCGCCGCGGTGAAATTGTCGGCATCGCCGGTGTCGCCGGCAATGGCCAGGATGAGTTGCTGGCCTTGCTCAGCGGCGAAGAACTGTTGCCCCGCAACGCCAGCGCAACGATAAGTTTTGGCCGGGAGCCAGTCGCCCATTTGCGTCCCGATGCTCGCCGCCAACTCGGCCTGGCGTTCGTCCCCGCCGAACGCCAGGGTCATGGTGCGGTGCCGGAGCTGAGCCTGGCGGACAACGCGCTGCTGACCGCTTTCCAGCAAGGATTGGTGAGCAACGGCCTGATCCGGCGCGGCAAAGTCGAAGCACTGGCCGAGGAAATCATCCGCCGTTTCGGGGTCAAGACACCCGATAGCCAGGCGCCGGCCCGCAGCCTGTCCGGGGGCAATTTGCAGAAATTCATCCTTGGCCGGGAAATCCTTCAGCGTCCGAAACTGCTGGTCGCCGCACACCCGACCTGGGGCGTGGACGTCGGCGCCGCCGCCACCATTCACCGCGCCTTGATTGCCTTGCGCGATGCCGGCGCGGCGATCCTGGTGATCTCCGAAGACCTCGACGAACTGTTCCAGATCAGCGACCGCCTTGGCGCCCTGTGCGGCGGTCGACTGTCGGCGCTCCACGCTACCGTCGATACCCGCCTGAGCGATGTCGGCGGCTGGATGGCCGGCCAGTTCGGTGCCCCTCAATCACTCGCATCCGCCACGCGTTAACGGAGTGTCACATGCTGCTTTCTCTTGAACCCCGCGGCCAGCAATCGCGCCTGATGCTGTGGTGCTCGCCGTTGCTGGCGGCTGCACTGACCCTGGGCTGTGGATCCTTATTGTTTATCGCGCTCGGGCACGACCCGCTGTTGACCTTGCACACCTTGCTGATTGCACCGGTCAGCGACCTGTATGGCGTATCTGAACTGCTGGTCAAAGCCCTGCCGATTCTGCTCTGCGCATTGGGCCTGGCCGTCGCCTATCAGGCGCGCATCTGGAACATCGGTGCCGAAGGTCAACTGCTGCTCGGTGCGTTGGCCGGCAGTGCGCTGGCAGTGAACATCGTCGACATGCAAAGTCGCTGGGCGCTGGTGCTGATCTTGCTCACCGGCACCTTGGCCGGAGCTGCGTGGGCCGGGCTGACGGCGTGGTTGCGCACGCGCTTCAACGCCAATGAGATCCTCACCAGCATCATGCTCAATTACATCGCCCTGAACCTTTTGTTGTATTGCGTGCACGGGCCACTGAAAGATCCGGAAGGTTTCAATTTTCCGCAATCGGCGATGTTCGGCGACGCCAGCCGCTTGCCGCTGCTGATGGAAAATGGCCGGGTCCACGCCGGGGTTTACTTCGCCCTGCTCGTGTTGGTGACCGTGTGGGTGTTGTTGCAAAAAAGCTTTGTCGGTTTCCAGATCAAGGTGCTCGGGCTGGACAAGCGGGCCGCCGGTTTCGTCGGCTTTCGCCAGAAGCGTCTGATCTGGCTCGCTCTGTTGATCAGCGGCGGCCTGGCGGGGCTTGCCGGTGTTTGCGAAGTTACCGGCCCCATCGGCCAACTGGTGCCGCAGGTCTCGCCGGGCTACGGCTATGCGGCGATCACCGTGGCATTTCTCGGCCGTCTGAATCCTGTCGGCATATTGTTTTCCAGCCTGTTGATGGCGCTGCTGTACATCGGCGGCGAAAGCGCGCAAATGAGCCTGAACCTGCCGCAAGCGATCACCCAATTGTTCCAGGGCATGATGCTGTTTTTCCTGCTGGCCAGTGATGTGCTGATCCTCTACCGACCGCGCTTGAACCTGCGCTGGACCCGCCGCGCACAAACCACCGCCGTACAAGCAGGAGCGCTGTGATGGATATCGATCTGCTGAGCAATATTTTCTACGCCATGGTCCGCTGCGGTACGCCGTTGCTGCTGGTGGCGCTGGGGGAACTGATCTGCGAGAAAAGCGGCGTCCTCAACCTCGGCCAGGAAGGCATGATGCTGTTTGGCGCGGTGATCGGTTTCATCGTCGCGTTCAACACCGGCCACCTGTGGCTCGGCGTGTTGCTGGCGATGCTCGCCGGGATGCTGTTGTCATCGCTGTTTGCCCTGGTGGCGCTGGTGTTCAACGCCAATCAGGTGGCCACCGGCCTGGCCCTGACGATTTTCGGCGTGGGCCTGTCGACCTTCGTCGGCTCAGCGTGGGTCGGCAAACCGCTGGCGGGGTTCGAGCCGATGGCGATTCCCTACCTGAGTGAAATCCCGCTGATCGGGCGGATGCTGTTTGCCCAGGACCTGTTGGTGTATCTGTCGTTCGCGCTGTTTGCGCTGGTGGCCTGGGTGATTCTGAAAAGCCGCGCCGGGCTGATCATCCAGGCGGTCGGGGAAAACCCGGATGCGGCCAGCGCCATGGGCTTGCCGGTGCTGGCTGTGCGCACGCTGGCGGTGTTGTTCGGCGGTGCGATGGCTGGGTTGGCCGGGGCATATCTGTCCCTGGCTTACACACCAATGTGGGCGGAGAACATGAGCGCCGGGCGTGGCTGGATTGCCCTGGCGCTGGTGGTGTTCGCCAGTTGGCGGGTGTGGCGCCTGCTGCTCGGCGCCTACCTGTTCGGGCTCGCCAGCATCCTGCACCTGGTGGCGCAGGGATTGGGACTGGCGATTGCGTCCAGTCTGCTGGCGATGCTGCCGTATGTCGCGACCATTGTGGTGCTGGTGCTGCTGTCACGGGATGCGCTGCGCACACGGTTGTATGCGCCAGTGTCATTGGGGCAGCCGTGGCAGGCTGGGCATTAGTGGTTGTCTGGTCTGGCCTCTTCGCGAGCAAGCTCGCTCCCACAGGGATCGCTGGCATGGCAACAATTCAGATCACACAGCAGAACCTTGTGGGAGCGAGCTTGCTCGCGATGGCGTCCGCACTGGCAACACCTGAGCAATGCCCCATGCCAATTCAAACACCAGAAAAACCACCAGCAGCGAACTCGCGCCCTGGATCAGGGCATAACCCTGCCAGGTCGAGAACAGAAACCTGGCCACGGCGTCATAGCGCCCATAAACCTGCTGCGGATCACGAATCCGCAGCACCGCCCATACGCAGACAATCGACCCCAGCAGATTCGCCATCAGCATGTGCACCGGTTCGAACGGTGGCAGCTCACCGGGCAAACTCAGCGCCTGGCTCACCCCCGTCAAAAGACCATGCAACGCAGCAAAACTCCACGGCGTGACGAACGCGACCGTCACGATCAGGTCATACCAGGCACTGCCTTGCACCAACCGGCGATATTGCGTTGTAGTCCACATCGACATTGCTCCATCAATCCAGGGAGCAACAAGGCTAAAGCCTGGAGTATGCTCCAGGGTCAAGCCCCCTCGAGACGTCATGATGCGCATCGGTGAATTAGCCCAGGCCAGCGCCGTCAGCCGCGACACGCTGCGCTTCTACGAGCAGCGCGGATTGATTGCGGCACAACGCAGCGCCAACGGGTATCGCGACTATCCGCCAGACGTGGTGCAACTGGTGCAATACATCAAGACCGCTCAACGACTGGGCTTTACCCTCGGCGAGATCGGCAACAGCGTCGCTACAATCTGGCAATCGCCCGATCCGGACACCGCCGTCACGCAGCTGCTGCAAGACAAACTCAAACTGATCGAAACCCGCATGGCCGAACTCGGCGCGCTGCGCGAAGAGTTGCAACAACGGCTCGGGCAACAGTGTCCATTGAATCCACAATCCTGACCTTTCAAGGAAGCCACTCATGTCCAAGGCAAAAACCGCACTCATCATTGGCGCCTCCCGGGGGCTTGGCCTCGGGCTGGTGAAAACCCTGCTGGCCGATGGCTGGCAAGTCACCGCCACCGTGCGCGACCCGCAAAAAGCCGAAGCCTTGCAGGCCCTGGGCGATGTGCGGATCGAAAAGCTCGACATGGACGATCAGCAGGCGGTGTCCGCCCTGAGCCAACAACTCAAGGGGGATGTGTTTGACCTGTTGTTCGTCAATGCCGGGGTCAAGGGGCCGGATGTCCAGACGCCGAACGGCGGCGCGACAATGGCCGAAGTCGGCCAGCTGTTTTTCACCAACGCCGTGGCGCCAATCAACCTGGCCCAGCGTTTTGTCGACCGGATCCGCCCGGATACCGGCGTGCTGGCGTTCATGAGTTCGGTGCTGGGCAGCGTGACCATGCCCGATGCGCCGGAACTGGCCCTGTACAAGGCCAGCAAGGCGGCGCTGAATTCCATGACCAACAGCTTCGTCACTCAGTTGGGCGAAACCGGGCTCACCGTGCTGTCGCTGCACCCGGGCTGGGTGAAAACCGACATGGGGGGTGAAGGCGCGGACATTGACGTGGAAACCAGCACCCGTGGCCTGGTCGATCAGGTGAATGCGTATGTCGGCAAGGGCGGGCATCACTTCATCAATTACCGGGGCGAAACCATTCCCTGGTAATCACCGCCGCCCACAGGGGGGTGTTGTCCTGTCGGGTTGGGCTTGCCCGCCAGAGCGTTTTGATCGACACTTCGCACCTCGCCTCCCCGGCGAACCTGGATCAGCAGACAGGGCAACACTGAGCTGGCAACCCTGAACCCAACTTTCAGAGGAGCCGGCCAACATGCCTGCGACCCGTACCTGGTTAAAGAATCCCCTCGCCATTTTCACCTCCAACGGTCTCGATGCCCGTGGTGGCCTGGTGCTGCAAGACGGTTTGATCGTCGAAGTACTCGGCGCCGGTCAACAACCGTCCGCCCCGTGCAATGAAGTGTTCGATGCCCGCGAACATGTGATCCTGCCGGGCCTGATCAACACCCATCACCACTTCTATCAAACCCTGACCCGCGCCTGGGCGCCGGTGGTCAATCAGCCGCTGTTCCCGTGGCTGAAAACCCTGTACCCGGTCTGGGCACGCCTGACCCCGGAAAAACTCGCCCTCGCCACCAAGGTCGCGTTGGCTGAATTACTGCTGTCCGGTTGCACCACCGCCGCCGACCACCACTACCTGTTCCCGGAAGGTCTGGAAAACGCGATCGACGTGCAAGTCGAAAGCGTTCGCGAGCTGGGCATGCGCGCCATGCTCACCCGCGGTTCCATGAGCCTCGGCGAAAAGGACGGTGGCTTGCCGCCGCAACAGACCGTGCAGGAAGGCGAAGTGATCCTCGCCGATAGCCAGCGCCTGATCGCCGAGTACCACGAACGCGGTGACGGCGCGCAAATCCAGATCGCCCTGGCACCGTGCTCGCCGTTCTCGGTGACGCCGGAAATCATGTCGGCCAGCGCCGAACTGGCGAACAAACTCGACGTGCGCCTGCACACCCACCTGGCAGAAACCCTCGACGAAGAGGATTTCTGCCTGCAACGCTTCGGCCTGCGCACCGTGGACTATCTGGACAGTGTCGGCTGGCTCGGCCCGCGCACCTGGCTGGCCCATGGCATCCATTTCAACCCGGACGAAATCGCCCGCCTCGGCGCCGCCGGCACCGGCATTTGCCATTGCCCGAGTTCGAACATGCGCCTGGCTTCGGGCATCTGCCCGAGCATCGAATTGACCGATGCCGGTGCCTTGCTTGGTTTGGGCGTGGACGGTTCGGCGTCCAACGATGCCTCGAACATGATGCTCGAAGCGCGCCAGGCCCTGTACATCCAGCGCCTGCGCTACGGCGCCGAGAAGATCACCCCGGAGCGCGTGCTGGGCTGGGCGACCAAGGGTTCGGCAAGCCTGCTGGGCCGTACCGATATCGGCGAATTGGCGGTGGGCAAGCAGGCCGACCTGGCGATGTTCAAGCTCGATGAACTGCGCTTCTCCGGCAGTCATGATCCGGTCTCGGCGCTGCTGTTGTGTGGTGCTGATCGCGCGGATCGAGTGATGGTCGGCGGCAAGTGGCGGGTGATCGATGGGCAGGTCGAAGGGCTGGATCTGAAAGGCTTGATTGCTGACCACAGCCAGGCGGCTCGACAGTTGATTGCAGGGACCTGACAAACACCGAGTAAAACATGTGGGAGCGGGCTTGCTCCCACATTGGTTTTGTGGATTGGCGCACCAGTGGATGGCAACCGTGCAAGGACATGCACTGTTATCGGACTTCAAGGACCTGTCGCGAGCCTGCTCGCGATAGCATCACCGCGGATTCATGTTTTGTTGTCTTGTTGGTCAGCAATTTGCATTGCCCTGTGCAAGCCAGAGAGCCCAGCCAACCTCACAACAAAATGGAGTTCCAATTCATGCACAACCGTCCGTTGAAGAAGCTGCTTTGCGCCGTTGCGGCAGCCATCGGTTTGAGCGCCAGCCTGACCGCCGCAGCCGCCGATCCGCTGAAAGTCGGCTTCGTCTATATCGGTCCGATCGGTGACCACGGCTGGACGTATCAGCATGAACAGGGGCGCAAGGAACTCGCGGAAAAACTCGGCTCGCAGATCACCACCAACTACGTGGAAAACGTCGCCGAAGGCGCCGACGCCGAGCGAGTGATCCGCAACATGGCCAAGGACAAATACGACCTGATCTTCACCACCTCCTTCGGCTACATGAACCCGACCGTGAAAGTCGCCAAACAGTTTCCCAAGGTGACCTTCGAACACGCCACCGGCTACAAGCAGGACAAGAACCTCGGCACTTACCTGGCGCGGACATACGAGGGCCGCTACGTCGGTGGCTTCCTCGCGGCGAAGATGACCAAGACCAAAAAAATCGGCTACGTCGCCTCGTTCCCGATCCCGGAAGTGATCCGCGACATCAATGCCATCCAACTGGCCCTGAACAAGTACAACCCCGGCACCGAGATCAAGGTGGTGTGGGTCAACTCGTGGTTCGATCCGGGAAAGGAAGCGGACGCCGCCAACGCGCTGATCGACCAGGGCGTGGACGTGGTGTTCCAGCACACCGACAGCCCCGCGCCGATCCAGGCCGCCGAACGTCGCGGCGTGTATGCCGTGGGCTACGCTTCGGACATGGCGCACTTCGGGCCGAAAGCGGTGCTGACCTCCATCGTCAACGACTGGGGCCCGCACTACGTCCAGGCAACCCAAAGCGTGATCGACCATGACTGGAAACCCCAGGACTATTGGGGCGGTTTGAAGGAAGGCACCGTTGAGCTGCCGATCAGCGACCTGGTGCCTGCGTCGGTGAAGAGCGAAGCCGAGCAGCTCATTGCCGACATCAAGAGCGGTGCGCTGCAACTGTTCACCGGGCCGATCAAGGATCAGGCCGGGGTCGAGAAAATCCCGGCGGGCGCGAGCGCGACCACGGCGGAACTGGCGTCGATGAATTACTACGTGGAAGGCATGAAGGCCGAGATTCCGAAGTAAGTTCTCAGCCACAGCACAACTCCCCTGTGGGAGCGGCGGTGCGGCGATCCGACTTGCTCGCGAAGGCGTCATCACAGTCGATATAGATGTCGCCTGATACACCGCTTTCGCGAGCAAGCCCGCTCCCACATTGGATCTTCAGCGTTCTTAAGGACTGCGCATGAACCAACTCCCCATCATCGACATTACCCCGCTCTACAGCGACGACCCATCCGCCTGGCCAGCCGTGGCCGGGCAAATCGACCTCGCCTGCCGCGAGTGGGGATTTTTCTACATCAAGGGCCACCCGATCAGCACTGCGCGAATCGACGAACTGCTTGACCATACCAAGCGCTTCTTCGCCCAACCCACCGCCGAAAAGCTCAAGATCGACATCACCCAGACCCGTCACCATCGCGGTTACGGCGCCATTGCCACCGAGCAATTGGACCCAAGCAAGCCCAGCGACCTCAAGGAAACCTTCGACATGGGCCTGCACCTGCCGGCCGGGCACCCTGACGTACTGGCGGAAAAACCCTTGCGCGGGCCCAATCGCCATCCGTCCATCCCCGGCTGGGAAGCGTTGATGGAACAGCACTACATCGACATGCAAGCCCTGGCGCAAACACTGTTGCGGGCCATGACCATCGCGCTGGGGATTGAGCGCGATTTCTTCGACACACGTTTCAATGACCCGGTCAGCGTACTGCGGATGATTCATTACCCGCCGCGCCACACCGCCAGTTCCGAAGAGCAGCAAGGTGCCGGGGCGCACACCGACTACGGTTGTATCACCCTGCTCTATCAGGACGCCGCCGGTGGCTTGCAGGTCCGCAACGTCAAAGGCGAATGGATCGACGCACCGCCGATCGAAGGTACGTTCGTGGTCAACCTCGGCGACATGATGGCGCGCTGGAGCAACGACCGTTACCTGTCGACGCCGCACCGGGTGATCAGCCCCCTCGGCGTGGATCGTTACTCGATGCCGTTTTTCGCCGAACCGCACCCGGACACCCGCATCGACTGCCTGCCCGGCTGTCAGGACGCATTGCACCCGGCGAAATATCCGGCCACCACCTGCGCCGAGTTCCTGCTCTCGCGCTTCGCCGATACTTACGCTTATCGACGGGAACTGGAAACGATGTGATGAACCGCCTGGTCAGGTTTTACCAATTGTTGCGGCAACCCTCTGTAGAATGGCGACCATTGCACCTGATGAGAAAAGAATTATGTACGACTGGCTGAACGCCCTGCCCAAGGCAGAATTGCACCTGCACCTGGAAGGCTCGCTGGAGCCCGAGCTGTTGTTTGCCCTGGCCGAGCGCAACAAGATTGCCTTGCCATGGAACGACGTCGAAACCTTGCGCAAGGCGTATGCCTTCAACAACCTGCAGGAGTTCCTCGACCTGTATTACCGGGGTGCCGATGTGCTGCGCACGTCCCAGGACTTCTATGACCTGACCTGGGCGTACCTGCTGCGCTGCAAGGAACAGAACGTGATTCACACCGAACCGTTCTTCGACCCGCAGACCCATACCGACCGTGGCATCCCGTTCGAGGTGGTGCTCAACGGCATCGCCGCCGCGCTCAAGGACGGTGAGCAGCAACTGGGCATCACCAGTGGCTTGATCCTGAGCTTCCTGCGCCATCTGAGCGAAGACGAAGCACAGAAAACCCTCGACCAGGCGCTGCCGTTCCGCGATGCGTTCGTCGCCGTGGGCCTGGACAGCTCCGAGATGGGCCACCCGCCAAGCAAGTTCCAGCGCGTGTTCGACCGTGCCCGTCACGAAGGCTTCCTGACCGTCGCCCACGCCGGTGAAGAAGGCCCGCCCGAGTACATCTGGGAAGCCATCGACCTGCTGAAAATCCAGCGAATCGACCATGGCGTGCGCGCTATCGAAGACGAACGCCTGATGCAGCGAATCATCGACGAGCAGATCCCGCTGACCGTGTGCCCGTTGTCGAACACCAAGCTTTGCGTGTTCGATCACATGTCACAGCACAACATCCTCGACATGCTGGAACGCGGCGTGAAAGTGACCGTGAACTCCGATGACCCGGCGTACTTCGGTGGCTATGTCACCGAGAACTTCCATGCACTGCACACCCATCTGGGCATGACCCAGGATCAGGCCAGGCGCCTGGCGCAGAACAGCCTCGATGCGCGGTTGGTGAAACCGTAAGGTTCGGCGCCAATGCCCCGTGGGAGTGAGTACATTCGCTCCCGCAACGGTGCACTAAAGCGCCATCTCCAACTCGGTTTCCCGGGCAAAGCGACAGATCTCGCGTTGCCCGGAAGCCGTCACCTGCAAGGCTCGGGAATCGTTGGGCAGGCTCAACCACCCCGACTGCATGAACAACTGCAACAATGCCGCGCCCAGCGAGCCACCCAAGTGCGGACGTCTTTCGCTCCAGTCAGGGCACGCGCAGGCAACCCTGCCGTTGTGATGGGTCAGCGCCTGGATGAACACTCCCCGTGCCGCCAATTCCGTCGCGCCCTTGAGGGTGACCGTGACCCGCTGATCGAAGTGCTCGATCCAGCCAGCCTCCAGCAGTCGCTGATACAGATCGGCGGACAGGGTGCCTCCCATGTGATCGTCACACAGTCGGGCACTCAACAATGGCGAACGCACCGCCCGGGGTTTGACCAGAGGCGCATTGCGCTTGAATACGTCCGGAATATCCTGGGGGGCGCTGGCGAAGGTCGCGCTGGCCAGTGCTTCGATTGCCGCCCCGACCTCGGGAGCGGCCAGGCGGAAGAAGCGTTTGCGGCCGCGGTTTTCAACCTTCAGCAGACCTCCGGCCGACAAACGCCCCAAATGTGCACTGGCCGACGACGATGACAGACCGGCCAGCAATGCCAACTCTTCGGTTGTTCGCGCCGAACCATCCATCAAGGCCCACATCATTGCGCTGCGCTTTGGGTCAGCCAGCAACGTGGCGATCTGGCTGATGCAAGGTGCATGTTCCATGTATTCACTCCCTGTTGAATCGTTTCGTCTACTGCCCAGAGAAATCTTGACCAGTAATGTGTCGTCGGCCAATCCGTGGAAACTGCCATAAGCCCGGCAACGCCTTGCTCACTCATTTGCGCTGCCTGGTCGATGCTGCGTAGGCCAGAAGGATGACGTTCAGCCGGGCCGACTCGAACGTGGACCCGCCATTGGGGATCGACGCTACTGACATGATGAGGGCGCTAGTATATGCGGGTTGGTCGGCGGATCCTTTCCTCCGCCCGGCGTAGGTGGTGATCGTTCCTGAGGGAAATTTCTCTTTTTTCGTGCGACTAATGATCGATATCCGATAAGCCCGGAAATTGACTACTCAAAAGGGCGCATCGTCCGGCAAGCATTTCACGCAACAGGTTCACCGGCTTACTCAACTGTGCGCGATGGGCGCACAACAGATTCAACGGTGCGCGCTCACAGAGCAGTTCCGGCATCAGCACCTTCAAGCGGCCGGCCAGTACATCGGCGGCCACATCGAGCCAGGACTTGTAAGCGATCCCGGCACCTGCCACGGCCCAAAGGCGCACGACATCGGCATCGTCACTGAAACGATCGCCGCTGACGGTCAGGCTGACTTCGCGCTTGCCGTCGTGAAAACTCCAGTGATCGTGGACCCGGCTGCCGAGCATGTACAACAGGCAATTGTGCTGTGCCAGTTGCTCCAGATGCCGCGGCTCGCCATGCCGGGCCAGATAGCCGGGAGCGGCGCACAACACCCGGCGGTTCTGCGGGGCGATGGGCAGCGCCACCAGGCTGGAGTCCTCTGGTTCTCCGTAACGCAGGGCAATGTCTACCGGTTGGCGGAACAGGTCGGCGATGCGGTCCCCCAGCAGCAGGCGCACGGTGAGTTTCGGATGCTCGCGTTGAAACTCGTCGAGCCAGGGCAGCAGCAGGTTGCGGCCAAAGTCCGATGGCGCCGACAGTTGCAGCACCCCGCTGACCTGGTCCTGACCACTGGCCAGCAATCGCCGGCCCTCGTCGAGATTGCTCAGGGCCGCGCGGGCGTATTCGAGAAAGCCCTCGCCTTCGGCGGTCAGGCGCAGGCTGCGGGTCGAGCGGGCCAACAATCGGGCGCCGAGTTGTTGTTCGATGCGCTTGAGCGCCGCGCTGGCCACCGCCGCCGACATGTCCATGCCCCGCGCAGCGGCGGACAGACTGCCCAGGTCCGCCGCCCGGACAAACAACTGCAAGTCATCGAAACGCAGCATCAGAGCTCCGATTATCAAAAAAATATTGAAAGAGACTGCTCTTTTAGCCGGTTTTATCTTCAGTAGAAATAGCCAATCATCTGCCCCATCGAATCTCTTCTTTATCAGTGTTCCGGAGCCGCCCATGAAAGCCATTGCCTACTACGCCTCGTTGCCGATCAGTGACGACCAGGCGCTGCAAGACATCGAACTGCCGGAGCCGGTCGCCGGCCCCCGCGACTTGCTGGTGGAAGTCAAGGCCATCTCGGTCAACCCGGTGGACACCAAGGTGCGCCAGAACGTCCAGCCTGAGGGCGGCGCGGCCAAGGTGCTGGGTTGGGACGTGGCCGGTGTGGTCAAGGCCGTGGGCAGTGAAGTGACGCTGTTCAAGATCGGCGACAAGGTGTTCTACGCCGGCTCCATCGCCCGTGCGGGCGGCAACAGCGAGTTGCATGTGGTGGACGAGCGCATCGTCGGCCACATGCCGAAGACCCTCGGATTCGCCGAAGCCGCTGCCCTGCCGCTCACCGCGATCACTGCCTGGGAACTGTTGTTCGAGCGCTTGCAGGTAGCCGAAGGCAAAACCGATGAAGGCCAGAGCCTGTTGATCGTCGGCGCGGCGGGTGGCGTGGGCTCGATTCTTACGCAACTGGCTCACCAACTGACGGCCCTGAAAGTCATCGGCAGCGCTTCGCGTGCGCAAACCCAAAGCTGGGTAAAAGAGCTGGGCGCCGACCTGGTGATCGACCACAGCCAGCCACTGAGCGAAGCACTCAAGCACGCCGGTGTGGATCAGGTCACCCACGTCGCCAGCCTGACGCAAACCGACCAGCACCTGGACCAACTGATCGAGGCTCTGGTACCCCAAGGCAAACTGGCGCTGATCGATGATCCCAAGTCGCTGGACGTGACCAAGCTCAAGCGCAAGAGCCTGTCACTGCACTGGGAGTTCATGTACACCCGTTCGCTGTTTGAAACCGCGGACATGATCGAGCAGCACAACCTGCTCAATCGCGTCGCCGGGTTGATCGATGCCGGGACATTGAAAACCACGGTTGGCGAACACTTCGGGACGATCAACGCGGCCAATCTGCGCCGGGCCCATGCCCTGCTGGAAAGCGGCAAGGCCAAGGGCAAGATTGTGCTGGAAGGATTCTGAAGCGCAGAAAAAAACCACCGCTGATTTCATCGCTTTCCGCTGTTTTCCGCCTGCGACCGGGCAATCCCGGTCGCAGGCAGCCTCTGTGGCCCCCTCGAAAAAGCCGCGTTTTTTTTAGTTACAAACCGTCAGTCAGACAGTTGATCCTTGTCACAATGGTGACCGTATACGGGACTACAATCGAATCTCCTGCGAGGCATTCTTTTACGAGACATCTTTTGCGAGAGGAGTTCGGCTATGAAGATCCTGATAAAAGAACTGGCAAAATCCCAATGGCAAGTTCGCTTAGACCAACATGCTGTGACGTTCCGCAGCGAAGCAGAAGCGCGCGCTTTCACGCGCACCCTTGAAGCCCGCATCCAGGCCCCTCACCAGATTCCCGTCCTCCTTGCGCAGCGTGCAGCCGGCTGACTCCGGCCTCAAACCTGGGCTTGCGCCAACGCCCGGGCATTTTGCAAACGCCGGGTGAGCACCGCTGCGCTCACCACTAGAATTCCACACAGGCTGATGACCATGGCCATGGGCACGGCGCTGCCGTCGTGCAGCACGCCCACCAGTGCGGAGGCGCCGGCAGCCACGCTGAATTGCAGGCAACCGAGCAGCGCCGACGCGCTGCCGGCCCGTGCGCCCTGCCCGTTCATCGCACAGGCCGAGGCGTTGGGCAGGATGCAGCCGAGGCTGGCAATGCAGACGAACAACGGGAGCAACACCGGCCACAGTTGAGCGGTGTGCAGGGAGCTGATCGCGAACAGCGTCAGTCCGGCCGCCAGGTAAACCCACACGGCGCGCGCCAGCAAAAACGCCGGACCACGTTTGGCCAGCAAGCGGGCGTTGACCTGCGCCACCAGAATGAAGCCCGCCGCATTGATGCCGAACAGCCAGCCGAAATGTTCCGCCGGGACGCCATAGAGTTTGATGAACACGAACGGTGAACCGGCGATGTAGGCAAACATCCCGGCGATGGCGATGCCCCCGGTCAGGGCATGGCCAAGAAATATCGGGTCAGCCAACAACCGGCCGTACTGACGCAGCGCACCCGACAACGGTTGACGCGGCATGTGGGCCGGCATGCTTTCCGGCAATCCCGTCGCAACCGCCAGCCCCGCCAGCGCACTGAAACCGGTCAAGGCCAGGAAGATCGACTGCCAGCCTGTGGTGTTGACCAGCAACCCACCCAGCAATGGCGCGAGGATGGGGGCAAGCCCCATCACCAGCATCAGCTGCGAAAAGACTTTCGCCGACCCTACCGCATCACACTTGTCGCTGACCACCGCCCGGGATATCACCATCCCCGCGCAGCCGCCCAACGCCTGGATGAAACGCGCGCCGATCAGCCATTCCAGGCTTGGTGCATAGGCACACGCCACGGATGCAGCGGTGAACAGGCCGACACCGATGAGCAACGGAATGCGTCGCCCGAAACGATCCGCCACCGGGCCATAGGCCAACTGACCGATGGACAAGCCGAGGAAGTACACCGCCAACGTCATCTGAACGTGATTTTCGTCCGTCCCGAAAGCCTGGGCCATGGCCGGGAAGGCCGGAAGGTAGAAATCGATCGCCAGCGGACCGAAAGCGCTCAAGGCGCCGAGAATCAGAATGGTACGAAAGTTCATCAGGCATCCAGTGGGGCAGAAGTCGGCAGCCCGACAGTCTAGCCGCGCATGGACGCCTTGAACATTCCGGTAGCTCGCTAACTATCAAATTCAGGCCAGTTTGACGCCGTAACCCTCTTCACTGATCGCCTCGATCACCTGTTCGGCGGTCAGCGCACTTTCGACACCGACCTCCCTGGCCGCCAGATCGACCCGCACACTGGCCGCAGGGTCTTTAGCCTGGACTGCCTGGGTAATGGCCTTGACGCAGTGACCACAAGACATGCCTTCAACGTTGAACACTTGCATGGGATGACTCCTTTTCCGAGGGTTGAGCCCAGTTTCGAGCTTGCCACCATGGCAAGGTCAAGTTCTGAAGTTAGCTGCCGGGCTGGCAATCGGCGCGACGCTCGGCCAAGCTGCGTCCATCAATGACTCGAACTCAGGAGATTCAGCCATGCGCTGGTCAGTTTTCAGCCTGTTTGGCTTTCTCAGCCTTTTCGCCGCCGTGCCTTCGGTCAATGCCGCTCAGGATTATGGCGTGCTGATCATTTCCCGCGAGCGCCTGGAAGTCGCGACCAGCTGCGAGATCGGTGTGTACATCCAGGATCAACTGGCGGCACGACTGTTTCAGGAACAGAGCACCTCGTTCAACCTGCCGCCGGGCATCGTCTCGCTGCGCCTCAAGTTGCTTCCGGGTCAGATGCCGGGTTGCAATCCGGGCATGCTCGCTCCGGGCTCACAGGATATCCAGCTCAAGGCCGGGGATGTGCTCAAGTACCGGATCGCGATGACGCAGGAAGGGATGTACCTCAAGCGCACCGGTCTCGGCTACTGAGCGGCGGCTTGATCTGAATCATGGCACTTGACCTTGCCAGCATGGCAAGGTTGATCCTGTGGTCATCTACTACAGGGAGTGCGACCGATGTCCGAATCCACCACGTTCGACCTGCCGATTGCCGGCATGACCTGCGCCAGCTGCGCCGGGCGGGTCGAGCGCGCCTTGAGCAAAGTCATTGGCGCCAGTGCCGTCAGCGTCAACCTCGCCACTGAGCAGGCGCGGGTCCAGGCACCCAGCGACAGCTTGCCGGCCCTGATGGATGCCGTGGCCAAGGCCGGCTACAGCGTGCCGCAACAGAGCCTGGAACTGAGCATCGACGGCATGACCTGCGCGTCCTGCGTCGGTCGGGTCGAACGTGCGCTGGGCAAGGTGGCCGGTGTGAAAAGCGTCAGCGTCAACCTGGCCAACGAACGCGCCCACCTTGAACTGCTCGGCCAGGTCGATCCGCAGACCTTGATCGCCGCTGTGACAAAGGCTGGCTACAGCGCCAGCATCTGGGAAGCCGAACACCCGCCAACCGACAATCAGCAACAGCGCCTGCACCGCGAACGCCTGGCCTTGATCATCGCCTTTGCCCTCGCCTTGCCACTGGTATTGCCGATGCTGCTGCAGCCATTCGGTGTGCACTGGATGCTCCCGGCCTGGGCGCAATTCGCCTTGGCCACGCCGGTGCAATTTATCTTCGGTGCGCGGTTCTACGTCGCCGCCTGGAAAGCCGTGCGTGCCGGAGCCGGCAACATGGACCTGCTGGTGGCCCTGGGTACCAGCGCCGGTTATGGCTTGAGCCTGTACGAATGGGCCACCGCCGCCGGGCGCATGCCGCATCTTTATTTCGAAGCCTCGGCGGTGGTGATTGCCCTGGTGCTGCTGGGCAAGTACCTGGAAAGCCGCGCCAAGCGCCAGACCGCCAGCGCCATCCGAGCCCTCGAAGCCTTGCGCCCGGAACGGGCGATCCGGGTGACCGATGGCCACGAGCAAGACGTCGCCATCAGCGCCCTGCGCCTCAATGACCTGGTGATGGTCAAACCCGGCGAACGCTTCCCGGTGGACGGCGAAGTGGTTGAAGGCCAGAGCCACGCCGATGAGGCCCTGATCAGCGGCGAGAGCCTGCCGGTGCCCAAGCAGCCCGGCGACAAAGTCACCGGTGGCGCGATCAACGGTGAAGGCCGGTTGCTGGTGCGCACCCAGGCCCTCGGTGCGGAAACCGTACTGGCGCGGATCATCCGTCTGGTGGAAGACGCCCAGGCCGCAAAAGCGCCGATCCAGAAACTGGTGGATAAAGTCAGCCAGGTATTCGTGCCCACCGTGCTGCTGATTGCCCTGGCCACCCTGATCGGCTGGTGGCTGTACGGCGCGCCGATGGAGACCGCGCTGATCAATGCCGTGGCGGTGCTGGTGATCGCCTGCCCGTGCGCCCTGGGCCTGGCCACGCCGACGGCGATCATGGCGGGAACCGGTGTAGCGGCGCGCCACGGGATTCTGATCAAAGATGCCGAAGCACTGGAGCGTGCCCATGAAGTCAGCGCGGTGGTGTTCGACAAGACCGGCACCCTGACCTCCGGCGCCCCGCGCATTGCTCATCTGAGTGCCATCGACGGGAATGAGGCGAGCCTGCTGCAATTGGCCGGCGCCCTGCAACGCGGCAGTGAGCACCCGCTGGCCAAGGCTGTTCTGGATGCCTGTGCCGAGCGTGGATTGAAGGTGGCCGATGTCAGCGACAGCCAGTCCCTGACCGGTCGTGGTATCGCCGGCAACCTCGATGGGCGTCGCCTGGCGCTGGGCAATCGGCGCCTGCTGGAAGACAGCGGCTTGCATGCAGGGCCATTGGCTGATTCGGCGACCGCGTGGGAAAGCGAAGGCCGGACCTTGTCCTGGCTGATCGAACAATCCCCCGAACCACAGGTGCTGGGCCTGTTCGCCTTCGGTGACACCCTCAAGCCCGGCGCGCTGCAAGCGGTGCAACAACTGAACGCACGGAACATCAGCAGCCACCTGCTGACCGGCGACAATCGAGGCAGCGCCAAGGCGGTCGCCGAGGCGCTGGGCATCCAGGATGTGCATGCCGAAGTGCTGCCGGCAGACAAAGCCGCCACAGTCGCCGCACTGAAACAAACCGGCGTGGTGGCAATGGTCGGCGACGGCATCAACGACGCCCCGGCACTGGCCGCGGCCGACATCGGCATCGCCATGGGGGGTGGCACCGACGTCGCCATGCACGCGGCCGGCATCACCCTGATGCGCGGCGATCCGCGACTGGTGCCGGCCGCATTGGAGATCAGCCGCAAGACCTACGCCAAGATCCGGCAGAACCTGTTCTGGGCCTTCGTCTATAACCTGATCGGCATTCCGCTGGCGGCGTTCGGCTTCCTCAATCCAGTGCTGGCCGGTGCGGCCATGGCGTTGTCGAGCGTCAGCGTGGTGAGCAATGCGCTACTGTTGAAAACCTGGAAACCCAAGGACCTGGAGGACAACCGATGAACATCGGCCAAGCGGCCCGCCTCAGCGGCCTGAGTGCAAAGATGATCCGTTATTACGAATCCATCGGCCTGCTCAAGGCAGCCCATCGCACCGACAGCGGCTACCGGGTATACGGCGATGACGACCTGCACACCCTGGCGTTCATCAAGCGCTCGCGGGACCTGGGGTTTTCCCTTGAAGAAGTCGGCAAGTTGCTGACCCTCTGGCAAGACCGCCAGCGCGCCAGCGCCGATGTGAAAGCGTTGGCCCGCCAGCACATCGACGAGTTGAACCAGAAGATCCGCGAGTTGGGCCAGTTGCGCGACACCTTGCAGGACCTGGTCGAGCACTGCCATGGCGATCATCGGCCGGATTGCCCGATTCTGAAGAATCTGGAGTCGGGGTGTTGCCCCTGAAATAGGCCTATAGGTAGGAGCTGCCGAAGGCTGCGATCTTTTGATCTTAAAAAATCTGGATCAAAAGATCGCCCGAGCGCGGACCGAGCCTTCGGCAGCTCCTACAAGGGATTGCCAGTTGGGCACAAAAAACCCGGCCGAAGCCGGGTTTTTCTTTAACCGATCACTGCATCCATGGCGGAGGCGGTTCTTCGGTCTTGCCCGGCGGAGCATCGTCCGCCGCGCGTACGGCTTGCTTGCGCTCTTCATCCAGGCGCGCGGCCTCGATCTCGCGCATGATGCCGCCCACGTCGGCCAGCTCTTGCGTTTCGGCGAACTCGCCGGTCAGGACACTGGCCGGGTGCAAGGTGCCGGCCTCGTACAAGGCCCACATTTCCTTGGCGTACCTGGTCTTCTTCAACTCCGGCGCAAACCGCCCGAAGTAGGACGCCATGTTGCCCACATCCCGCTCCAGCATGCTGAACGCGTGGTTGTTGCCCGCCGCGTCAACCGCCTGCGGCAGGTCGATGATCACCGGGCCAGTCGGCGTCAGCAGCACGTTGAACTCGGACAGGTCGCCGTGCACCAGACCGGTACACAGCATCAGCACGATCTGGGAAATCAGATACGCGTGATATTCGCGGGCCTGATCCGGCTCCAGCACCACATCGTTCAGACGCGGCGCGGCATCACCATACTCGTCGGCCACCAGCTCCATGAGCAGCACGCCTTCGAGAAAGTCGAACGGCTTGGGCACCCGCACACCGGCATTGGCCAGACGGAACAGCGCCGCCACTTCGGCGTTCTGCCAGGCGTCCTCGGTTTCCTTGCGGCCAAACTTGGAGCCCTTGGCCATCGCACGGGCCTGACGGCTGTTGCGCACCTTGCGGCCTTCCTGGTACTCGGCCGCCTGACGGAAACTACGTTTATTCGCCTCCTTGTAGACCTTCGCGCAACGCAACTCGTTGCCGCAGCGCACCACATAAACAGCTGCTTCTTTACCACTCATGAGTGGGCGCAGCACCTCGTCGACCAGACCGTCCTCGATCAGGGGTTCAATGCGTTTTGGAGTCTTCATCAGCTTTTATTGTGGGTCCTTTATTACCAAACACGCGAAAGTCATTCGTTATACGGCAATCCACTCACGGGGGGGAGGGGTTGCCGACTTATGAACATTGCAGATGCACACAATGTACCGATTTCATCAGGTAAAACCGACGACCGCCATGGGTCGTTCCAGATCATAGCCGAGCCTGCGTCACTTGTTGTGCAGGGGCATTGAGGGCAATTGCGACAGAAGCTGACAACACAACTCATGCCTTCCGTAGGATTTTTCCCAACAGACCTCAATTTCCTCCGACAACGGCCGAAGCCCTAAGTGACAAAGTGATTTGTCCGACAATCGCTCCCCCAACAATAGCGATGCCGCACTCAAGGATCCGGGTTGACCAAGAACGTTTACGGCTGCCAATAAACCGCGAGTCATCTGCACTGCGTGGGCCGACAAGAAAATCTGGAGCGCGGATGAACATCAAACAGAAGTTGACCTGGGCGTTTGCAATCATCGCCTGCCTGCCCGTGGTGCTGGTCGCCACCCTCGTTGTGCTGAACCTGCGCAGTGATGCCAGGGACGAATTCGTCGACGGCAGTGCCCGCGAGATTCGTCAGGTCAGCAACGCCATGCAATTGTTCTTTGACGGCATCAGCCAGAACGTCGATTACCTGGCCAAGCAACCGCTGATCCGCAACTCCGACGACAGCCTCAAGACTTACATGGCCGCCAACGCCGAGAGCGTCCCCCAGGGCGAGGCGGACAAAAAAGTCTTCGCCCTGCTCCAGGACCTGGGCAACAGCCACCCGGCCTATGCCTATGCCATCCTCGGCACCGCGGCGGGCGGCTATGTGTCGTGGCCGGATGATCCGAAGCTCAATAACTACGACCCGCGCCAGCGCCCCTGGTACAAGGCCGCCCAGGCCAAACCGGGCAAGCCGTTCCGCACCGAGGCTTACTACTGGGCCCAGGACGACGCGACCTACGTCAGCACCGTGCGCACCATCGACAACAAACTGGGCACCAACGGTGGCGTGGTCAGCATCGACGTGACGCTCAAGCAGCTCACCGAAATCGTCAAGCAGATCAAGCTCGGTGAAACCGGCTACCTGATGCTGCTGGAAAACACCGGCATGGTCCTGGTGGACCCGAAACAACCGGAACACAACTTCAAACCGCTGAACAGCCTTGGCGACGGCTACGCGCAACTGGCCAAGGCCGGCAAGGGCCTGGTGGAAGTGGAGCTGAACGGCGAGCACTACATGGCCAACGTCTGGCCATCGGAGCAACTGGGCTGGACCTTCATCGGCCTGATCAAACAGGACGACGTGATGAGCTCCGCGACCCAGTTGACCTGGTTGATCGCCATCATCGCCGCCGTCCTGGCTGTCATCTTCGCCGTCGTCGGCGCCAGTTTCGCCAGCCTCATCGTGCGCCCGATCCGCAGCGTGGCCAGCGGCCTGGAAGGCATCGCCCAGGGCGAAGGCGACCTGACCCAGAACCTGCAAATCCGTGGCAACGATGAAACCGCGCAACTGGCCAACTGGTTCAACCAGTTCCTGACCGCGATTCGCAACCTGATCCAGAACATCGGCGGCGCGGCGGGCAAGATCCTCGCCACGTCCAAGAGTTCGACCCAGGTCTCCAGCGACATGGCCGAAGCCGCCGGACGCCAGCGTGAAGCGGTGGACATGGTCTCCACGGCGTTCCACGAAATGGTCGCCACCGCCAACGAAGTCGCGCGCTCTTGCAGCCAGGCCGCGGAGTCTGCCGACAGTGGCCAGCGCCAGGCGCGCGAAGGTCAGCAGCAGATCGACGCGGCGGTGAACAGCGTGGATCGCCTGAGCCAGGAAATCGAACAGTCGGCCCAGTCGATGCAACAGCTCGAACGCGACAGCAACGACATTCAGTCGATCCTGGGGACCATCCGCTCGATCGCCGAACAGACCAACCTGCTGGCGCTGAACGCCGCGATCGAAGCGGCCCGTGCCGGTGAACAGGGACGCGGCTTTGCCGTGGTGGCCGACGAAGTGCGGGCCTTGGCCAAGCGCACCGCCGACTCCACGGCGGAAATCGACGGACTGCTGGGCAATCTGGCCAAACGCACCAGCCAGGTGGCCCATCAGATGCACGCCAGCCTGGAAGTGTCCCAGCAATCGGTGACCCGCATCGGCGAGGCACGCAACAGCTTCGGACAGATCCGCGAGTCGGTGGACGTGATCCGCGACATGAACACCCAGATCGCCACGGCGGCGGAACAACAGCATCAAGTGGCCGAAGACATCAACCGGCACATCAGCCAGATCCATGGCGATGCGCAATTGGTGGCGGAACTGGCCAACTCGGCGCGCCTGGACTCCCAGAGCCTGGCCGGGTTGTCCAGTGAGCTGGACGGGTTGGTGCGCAGGTTCCGGACCTAATTAGTCGCCATACCCCCAAACCCTGTGGGAGCGAGCGTGCTCCGGGCGGCGTTCCGACGATGAGGCCACCAGTTTCAACATCTTTGTTGACTGACACACCGCCATCGCGAGCAAGCTCGCTCCCACAGTTGTTCTGTGTTCAGCGTTCGATGATGGCGGTCACGCCCTGCCCGCCCGCCGCGC
Source organism: Pseudomonas monachiensis (assembly GCF_047345015.1). NCBI lineage: Bacteria > Pseudomonadati > Pseudomonadota > Gammaproteobacteria > Pseudomonadales > Pseudomonadaceae > Pseudomonas > Pseudomonas monachiensis. The sequence goes on along the minus strand of NZ_CP178857.1, from coordinate 630,410 downwards.
AGATCGAAATCAGTCCCCGCCCCTTGCCCGCCACATCCAGCAACTTCGCCAGGTTGGCGACGATGCGCCCGCCCGTAGCGGCAAACGGATGCCCCGCCGCCAATGAACTGCCCTTGACGTTGAGCCTGCTGCGGTCGATCGAGCCCAGCGCCGCATCGAGCCCGAGACGGGTTTTGCAGTACTCGGGATCTTCCCAGGCCTTCAAGGTGCACAGCACTTGCGCGGCGAAGGCTTCGTGGATTTCGTAGTAGTCGAAGTCCTGCAAGGTCAGGCCATTGCGCGCCAGCAACCGGGGCACGGCGTAGACCGGTGCCATCAACAAGCCCTCGGCGCCGTTGACGAAATCCACCGCCGCCGCCTCGCCGTCACGCCAGTAGGCCAGGATCGGTAAGCCGCGTGCCTTGGCCCATTCCTCGCTGCCCAACAGCACCAGTGACGCACCATCGGTCAGTGGCGTGGAGTTGCCGGCGGTCAGGGTGCCCTTGGCGCTTTTCTCGTAGGCCGGCTTGAGCGCGGCGAGCTTTTCCAGCGTGGAGTCCGGGCGCAGGTTGTTGTCGCGGGTCAGGCCCAGGAAGGGTGTCATCAGGTCGTTGTGCCAGCCCTCGGCGTAGGACGCGGCCAGTTTCTGATGGCTCTCGAACGCTAATTGATCCTGTGCTTCGCGCGGGATGTCCCAGGTCTGCGCCATCAACTCGCAATGCTGTCCCATGGACAACCCGGTACGCGGCTCGCCGTTGCGCGGGAATTCAGGAAGCAGATGCTTGGGACGCAACTGCAGGAAGGTTTTCAGTTTGTCGCCGGTGGTTTTCGCGCGGTTGGCTTGCAGAAGTATTTTGCGCAGGCCTTCGCTGACGCTGATCGGCGCATCCGAGGTAGTGTCCACGCCACCGGCAATGCCACAGTCGATCTGCCCCAGGGCAATCTTGTTCGCCACCAGCAGCGCGGCCTCCAACCCGGTGCTGCACGCCTGCTGGATGTCATAGGCCGAGGTGGCGGGCGACAGTCGCGAACCCAGTACGCACTCACGTGTGAGGTTCATGTCCCGCGACAATTTGAGCACCGCCCCGGCGACCACCTCGCCGATGCGCTGGCCGTGCAGGTTGTAACGCTCGATCAGGCCTTCGAGGGCGGCGGTGAGCATCACCTGGTTACTGGCCGTGGCGTAGGGGCCATTGGAGCGGGCGAAGGGAATCCGGTTACCGCCGATGATCGCGACGCGGCGCAGTTGGGTCATGAAAAGCTCCTGATGAAATTGCCAAAATTGAAACTCCCCCTGTAGGAGCTGCCGAAGGCTGCGATCTTTTGACTTGGCTTTTTTGGAATCAAGATCAACAGATCGCAGCCTTCGGCAGCTCCTACAATGACCAAGCGTAGGCCTTATCTCGTGGATCGAACGACTGATCGCCATTCGTGGTCCACACTTTGATCCCCAGCTTTCGGAGCGCGTTCCATGTCTGACCGCTATATCGACTTCGCCAATTCGTCCATCGGCCACCGCCTGGTCGGCGCCCTGGGGTTGCCGACGCCGACCAGGCTTGAGCGCTGGCAAGCGGGCCGGTTGCGACCTGTGGAAGGCGCACTGCTGATCGGCGGCGGGCCGTTGACCGAACACGTCAACGCCTTCGCCAACCGCCTGACCGACGCGATCTACAGCTACGGCACCGAGCCTTCGATGGCCACGGCCTGGATTCCCGGCCACGGACCGAAACTCAAGGCCGTGGTATTCGACGCCAGTGACCTGCTGCACACCGATCAGCTCAAGCAACTGCGCGAGTTTTTCCAGCCGCTGATGAAGAACCTCGAACACTGTGCGCACCTGGTGATTCTCGGGCGTGACCCGCAAACCCTGCGCGACCCGTTCGCCGCCAGTGCACAGCGTGCCCTGGAAGGTTTCGGCCGTTCCCTGGCCAAGGAATTACGCAGCGGTGCCACCCTGCAATTGATCTACGTCGGCGAAGGTGCCGAGGCGCAGCTGGAAGGCCCGCTGCGGTTTTTCCTCTCGCCGAAAAGCGCCTTCGTGTCCGGGCAGGTCATTCGCTTGAATCCGTGCGCGACGCCAGTCACCGACTGGACACGCCCGCTCGCCGGGCGCAAGGCTCTGGTTACCGGCGCAGCACGCGGTATCGGTGCCGCCATCGCCGAAACCCTGGCCCGTGATGGTGCCGACGTCACCCTGCTTGACGTGCCTGCGGCCAAAACCGATCTCGAAGCGCTCGCCGCGCGCCTCGGCGGGCGCAGCATCACCCTCGACATCTGCGCCGAAGACGCCGCCGTGCAGTTGATCGAACAATTGCCCGATGGCCTCGACATCGTGGTGCACAACGCCGGCATCACCCGGGATAAAACCCTGGCCAACATGACCCCGGAATTCTGGGACGCGGTGCTGGCGGTCAACCTCAATGCGCCGCAAGTGCTGACCAAAGCCCTGCTCGACAGCGGCACCCTGCACGACAACGGCCGGGTGATCCTGCTGGCGTCCATCAGCGGCATCGCCGGCAATCGCGGGCAAACCAATTACGCGGCGAGCAAGGCCGGGTTGATCGGTATGGCACAAGCCTGGGCGCCGCTGCTCCAAGAGCGCGGCATCAGCATCAACGCCGTGGCGCCGGGGTTCATCGAAACGCAGATGACCGCACACATTCCCTTCGGCCTGCGCGAAGCCGGACGGCGCATGAGTTCGCTGGGCCAGGGCGGCCTGCCGCAGGACGTCGCCGAGGCCGTGGCCTGGCTCGCGCAACCGGGCACCGGCGCGTTCACCGGGCAAGCATTGCGCGTATGTGGGCAAAGCGTTCTGGGAGCTTAAGGATGATCACCGACTGGCACACACTCAACCGCGAACCCGGCCTGCCGGGGTTGTACGCACGAGCGGCGACACGGCGCAAAATCACTGGCAGCCACCTGCCCGATTCGGGGTTGCGTTGCTGGGTCGAAGTCGATCCCAAGCGCCTGGCGGCCTATCGCAAGGTCTGTGGTTTCGCCGACAACGGCCTGCTGCCGCCGACCTACCCGCACATCCTCGGGTTTGCCTTGCAGATGCAACTGCTCACAGCCAGGGACTTCCCGTTCCCGCTGTTGGGTCTGATTCACCTGAGCAACCGCATTCGTGTACTGCGCCCCATGGGCGGGGTGAGTCGGGTGCGCGTCAGCGTGCAAGTGCAGAACCTGCTACCCCACGCCAAAGGCGCAACGTTCGATTTGCTGACCATACTCGACGATCAGTTGGGCCCGTTGTGGGAAGCAGAAAGCCGGATGCTCTGTCGCGGCGTCAAACTCGAGGGCGAACCGCTCGAAGAGAGCCTGGTACCGAGCCTGGCCCTGAGCGAAGTCGAGCACTGGAAAGCGCCCTCGGACATCGGCCGGCAATACGCCAAGGTGTCCGGCGACTACAACCCGATTCACCTGAGCGCGGCCAGCGCCCGACTCTTCGGCTTCCCGACCGCCATCGCCCATGGTCTGTGGAACAAGGCGCGCACCCTGGCTGCGCTGGCCGGGCATCTGCCTGTGGCGAATGTCGAGATCGAAGTGCAGTTCAAGAAGCCGGTACGGTTACCCAGTGAAGTGACGTTGCTGGCCAGTGCGCCGGGGCCGAGTGGGGACTTTCAATTGGTGGGTCTCGGGGAGCTGGAGCATATGGTCGGGCATTGGCGACCGGTGGCCTGAACGGCTGATATTTATGGTGAGGAAGCGTGCTCCTGATGGGCTGCGTACACTCAGATAATCAGGTCGGCTTTCAGGCCGCCTTCGCGGGCAAGCCCGCTCCCACAGGGATTGGGGACATCTGCAAAAATCAGGTCGGCTGTCAGGCCGCCTTCGCGAGCAGGCTCGCTCCCACAGGGATTGGGGACATCTGCAAAAATCAGGTCGGCTGTCAGGCCGCCTTCGCGGGCAAGCCCGCTCCCACAGGGCCAAGGTACATCCGCCAGGTTCAGGTCGGCTGGCAGGCCGCCTTCGCGGGCAAGCCCGCTCCCACAGGTTCAAGGTACATCCACCAGGTTCAGGTCGGCCGGCAGGCAGTCTTCGCGGGCAAGTCGGATCGCCACACCGCCGCTCCCACAGAAGAGCAAAGGCAGAGCAGCCCACACCGCGCCGCTTCTCACCACTCATCAGGCCGAGCGTTAGCTCGCCTGCAGCTCTTGATCTTGATCCACCCGCCCCCTCGGGAGGCTGAGCGGAGGTGTTCATCCGGGGATTGGCGCGCAGCGCCGTTCGACGCAGTCGAACTCATTGCATGTAGGTCGAAGCGAAGCCGACCGGAGGGCAATGCCCCCGGATGAATACCGCAGCGAAGGAACCCCGAGCCTTAGCGAGGGGCCGTACGTAAGGGGCGAGCGTTTTTTGCTTACTTTTTTAGGCGCTTGTAAAAAAGTGAGTCGCCGTAAGGGCGAAACCGCCAGCCGCCGTTACCGCAGAAATGGATATGTACTCAACCCAAACCACCAACATGGTCGGCCCAGAGGCCGCCAAGTCAACGCTTGACCAGATAAACCTGCGGCTGAGGAAACAGATTATTGAGCGTCTCCAACAACCGCACGTGATAAATCGGCTTGCGAAAAAGATCCAGCACCTGCAAGCGCAACATGTCACTGACATCATCCATGCCCGCATGCCCCGACATCACAATCACCGGCAAATGCTGGCGCGACGTATGCTCGCGCAAGCGCTTGATCAACGACATGCCGCTCTCCTCCGGCATGCGCAAATCGGTGATCACCAAAGCGATATCGGGATGCCGGGTCAGATGCTGCAGCGCGAGCTTGACCGAAGTGGCCGTAAAGCAGTTGAACCCCTCACCCTCCAGCAACTCAGCCAACTCAAGCAATGCGTCCTCTTCGTCATCCACCAGAAGCAACTGTTGGCGTGGCTGTGCGTGAGTGTTCATGAGGTAACACCTGCAATGGACGAAGCGCTGATGTTAGTACCCGATTTCAGCATTTCCGATGCCTTAATCAGGAACTAGGGACCAGTGCAGTCCTGATATTGCCGAACACCGTCCTAATATCATCCCCAACGCCCGAACTGAGCCCGGCGATAACCACCGCGACCATGGCAGCGATAACCGCGTACTCAATACCTGAAGCCCCCTCGGTATCCTTGATCAAGCCTTTGTAATATGCGATTTCGGCAGCGACCTTCAAAACAAGCGTGGAAAAAGACATGGCATTTCTCCTGGACGACGACGGGTGTTGCACGGACGCAACATGATTCCCCAGTGCCAGCACCAGCATTGTCGGCATTCCCAGGCCCAACAACTGTAAATACGCATTAATACGAAAGCATTAACCGTTTCGTTGACGTCAAAAACAGGTCGTTTTATCGCAACTTTGCACTTCCGTTAGATATTTTCCCCGCACTAATGGCATTTTGCTCTACCTGCGCTACGGTCAAATAGCGAAATAGTTCCATGTTCATAGCTGCCTGATTGCGAAGTTGTCTCGTTGGACTTGACGAGGTTTGCGCAGCAGGAAAGGGAGAGCCTTCATGAACAGCCGTGTCACTCTGGGCCTCGCCGGACTGTTTCTGGTCGGCGCCATCATTACCGGCTACTGGGGACTCTCATTGAGTCGCCAACCGGCCCCCGAGGCCGTTGCCCAATCCACCGCCAATGCACCGCTGGCCATCCCACAGGCACCTCTGTCGGCAAATGACCCGACCCGCCATCCGGTGGTCGTGCTGGTCAACGATGTCGCGCCATATACCCCGGTCACCCCCGCCGATGTCGTCCTGGAACAGTTGCACACCGCCCCGGTCGGCAGCCTGACCAGCCTCGACCAGGCGATTGGCCGTACCCCCTGGCGCGCCCTCACCGCCGGCAGCTGGCTCAACGACGAAAGCTTCGAAGCCGGCAGCAAGCTGTCGCGGATGATCCGCCCCAATGAGCGCGCCCTCGCGGTCGCCACAGACGAAGTGGTCATAGTCGGCGGGCAACTGACGCCGGGGGACTATGTCGATGTGCTGCTGTTCCTGCGCATGGACACCCTCAATCCTCAGCCAACGGCTCAACTCGTGGTGCCGGCCTTGCGGGTGCTCGGGGTCGGCGAGCAATTGGGGTTGACCAACGACGGCCAGCCTTCCAGCCCGGCGCGCAACGCCGATGAAAAACTCAAACAGGATCAATCCCGCGCCGCGGCGCGGACCGTGTTGCTCGCCGTTCCTGAACAACTGGTGAGCCGCCTGATGCTCGCGACCCAGGCCGGCGTGCTGCGCCTGGCCGTGCGTAGCGCCGATGAAAAACGCCTGGCGCGTTACTGGGCCGGCGACAGCGGCTCTGCCGCCAACCTGGCCAATGCCAACCGCGAGTTGTTGCAATTCAGCCAGTTGGCCATGACCGGGCCACCCAAACCTGTCACCACCAGCTCTGGCGCCGCGCCGCGCAAGCAGAGCGTGGAAGTCATTCGCGGTAACGAGATCACCCAACAAACACCCTGAGTCGAGCAAGGATGCCTTTCCATGCGCAGACCTTTTACGCCATTGTTCAACGGCTTGATCCGGGCCAATTTGCTCGGCGGCCTGCCGGCGAGTGCGGTATCACGTAGCGAGTTACCGCAATGAGCCAGAACCTGAGTCAAACCTTCCTCGCGATCACGCGCAACAGCACCGACCTGGAATGGCTGCAAGGTGCCCTTGCGCCCCTGGGCCAGGTGGTCAGCGCCGGTGGCGGCAGCCTCGACGAACTGTTGGCACTGGTGGACGTGACCTGCGCCAGCCTGGTGTTCATCGGCCTGGACCGCGACCACGTGGTCACCCAAAGCGCGTTGATCGAAAGCGCACTGGAAGCCAAACCGATGCTGGCGATCGTCGCGCTGGGCGACGGCATGGACAACCAGCTTGTACTCAATGCGATGCGTGCCGGGGCCAGGGACTTCGTGGCCTATGGTTCACGCTCAAGTGAAGTCGCGGGGCTGGTGCGACGCCTGAGCAAACGCCTGCCCGCTGTCGCGCCGAACACGCACCTTGGCCGCCTGACCGTGCTGTATGGCGTGCAGAGCAGCGCCGACGGCGCGTTGCTGGCCACACACATGGCGCAAGTGGTGCAAAAAAGCGGTCAGCACACGCTGCTGCTGGACCTTGGATTACCCCGGGGCGATAGCCTGGCGCTGCTGGGCCTTGAAAGCTCGTTTCATTTCGGCGATGCATTGCGCCACTTGCGACGCCTGGACGCGACACTGATCGACAGCGCCTTCACCAGTTGCGAAGCCGGGCTGCGCATCCTCGCCTACGCCAGTGGCGATGAACCGCTGGAACACACCAGCGCCGCCGAGCTGTACATGTTGCTCAGCGCCCTGCGCCAACACTTCCAGCACATCGTGGTAAACCTCACAGGTCAACCCGACAGTGAGGCGCTGCGCACCTTCGTCAGCCATTGCGACAAACTGCTGTGGTACACCGACCAGAACGTGCTCGACTGCCGCCGCAACCTCACGGTGCTCAACTTGTGGCGCGAAAAAGGCATGAAGCTCGATCACGCCAAACTGCTCGTGGACCGCTACCTGCGTAGCGTCGCACCGGACTCCGACACCCTGGGCAAGACGTTCGGCCTGGAGATCATCGCCACCCTCGCCTACAGCCCGGAAGTGCGGCTCAACGCCAAGAACCAGGGCCTGACCCTGTTCGAACTGGCCCCACGCGAGGGCCTCACCCAGGGCCTGCGCGCCCTCGGCGAGCGCCTGGCCAAGCATTCCGAAGGCCTGGCCAAACCCAAGACCGGCTGGTTCAACCGCTTGAGGGGCGCACAATGAGCAGTGAAAAACTCTTCGGTTCCCCCCATCGCGGCGCAATCGGCAACACCGACCACGAAGGCCTGAAACTGGTGCTGCACCGCTACATCATCGACGCCATCGAAGAGTCGGGGAAAAACCTGCTGGAGGGTTCGCGCCAGGCGCTGTCGCAGTTCGTGATCGACAAGGTGGCCGAGTACATCGCGCGTTTGCACCTGGCGATTTCCCGCTATGAAATGGAGCGCCTGGCCGAAGAGATCGTCGACGAACTCACCGGTTTCGGCCCTCTGGAAGTACTGCTGCGCGACCCGACGGTGACCGAGATTCTGGTCAACGGGCCGCACCGGGTATTTGTCGAACGCGAAGGCTTGCTGCACTTGAGTGACCTGCGCTTTATCGATTCGCACCACGTCGAACGTGTCATGCAACGGATTCTCGCGCCCCTGGGTCGACGTCTCGATGAGTCCTCGCCCATGGTCGACGCGCGCCTGCCGGACGGCAGCAGGGTCAACGCCATCATTCCGCCGATTGCCCTCGATGGCCCGTGCCTGTCGATCCGAAAGTTCCGCCAGGACATGCTCAAAAGCTCCGACCTGATCGCGATGCAAACCATCGATCACGGGATCTTCGAATTCATTCATGAAGCCGTGGGCAAGCGCTGCAACATCCTGATCAGCGGCGGCACCGGCACCGGCAAGACCACGCTGCTGAACATTCTCAGCCAGTTGATCAACCCCCACGAACGACTGGTCACCATCGAAGACGTCGCCGAACTGCAACTGGGCCACCCTCACGTCGTGCGCCTGGAAACCCGTCCACCGAATGCCGAAGGCCATGGCGAGGTGAAAGCCAGCGACCTGATTCGCAACGCCCTGCGGATGCGCCCGGACCGGATCATCCTCGGTGAGATTCGCGGCGTCGAAGTGGTCGATGTGCTGACCGCGATGAACACCGGCCACGACGGTTCGATGAGTACCGTACACGCCAACAACGCCCAGGATGCACTGCTGCGCCTGGAAACCCTGGTGGGCTTGACCGGTCGCAGCATCGCCGAACGCACCCTGCGACAAATGATCTGCGCGGCGCTCGACGTGGTCATCCAGCTCACGCGCCTGCCCGACGGTCGCCGCTGCGTCAGTGAAGTGGTGGAAGTCGTTGGTGTGCGCGACGACGTGTATGTCACCAACACACTGTTCCGTTTCGACCGCCACACCGGATTTGGTTTCCTGCGCGAAGCCGTGAACCCGGCTGGCGACAAATTGCGCCGGGACTCGGCGCTGTCTCCCTCGGCGTACTGAGGTCACGGCATGCTCAAACCGGCGCTGCTCATCCTCGTTTGCCTGATCTTTCTCGGCCTGGCGCTGCGCCTGCTCTATAGCGGCTTGCGCCAGACCGGCAACGAACGGATTCTGGGACGCCTGAACCAGGGACAACCGCTTCGGGCCGTGCAGAAGTCATCATGGGCGGGCCTTGAGCGGGCGTTCCTGCGTGCCGGTCTCGGACGCCCCACCGAACGCCTGGGCCAATGGCTGGTGTTCTGGATACTCGGGGTGCTGCTGGGGATTGCCCTGGGTGGCTGGATCGGCGCGCTACTGGCGCTGCTGGTGCCTCCGGTGGTGCTACGACTATTCGTCAGCTGGCGTTATCAGCGTCGCCTCAGTCGCATGATCGACCAACTGCCGATGCTGCTCGACCATGCCGTACGCAGCTTGAAGTCCGGGCGAACCCTGGCCGATGCCGTGCTCGGCGCCATCGATGCGGCCGAACACCCGCTGAAAAATGCGATGGGCCGGATTCAACGCAATGTGCAACTGGGGGTCAGCCTGGCAGACGCCGCTTCGGACTTCGCCGAACTGTACGAAAAAGACGAACTACGCCTGCTCGCACTCGGCTTGAAGGTCAACCACCACTACGGCGGCAATGCCAGTGAGCTGTTGGAAAACCTGATCAAGATGATCCGCGAGCGCGAGCAAGCGGCTCGCCAGTTGAAGGCCATGACCGGCGAAACCCGCATCACTGCCGTGGTCCTGGCCCTGCTGCCGGTCTCGGTCGCTGGCTACTTTCTACTCACCAATCCAACCTACCTGCTTTCCATGTGGCACGACAGCTCGGGGCAAATCATGCTGGCGAGTGCCTTCGGATTTCAGGTATTCGGTTGCCTGGCGCTTTGGCGCATGTTGCGTAGCCTATGAATATGACGATGCTCTTGCTGGTGAGCGCACTGCTGCTTTTCGGGGCTGCGCTGTTGTTGCTCAGCGCCTTGCTGGACCAAAGCCGACGGGCACGCCAAGTGGCCCAGCGCCTCGATGGCAAGGCGCCCGGTGATAGCCACCTCACCCAACTGCTGCATGCCCTGGGAGCCAGTCGGCTGGGGCAGCAGTCGGTCAAAATGGACAACGAAACCCAGGCCCTGCTCAACCGCCTGGGCTGGCGCAGCGTACGCCAACGCTCGCTGTTCGCCGCCTTGCAGGTGGGTGTGCCGATGTTGGCGCTGTCCTTGTGCCTGCTGATCCAGGGGCTGTTCTTCCCGAATGTGGAGAACCACTGGATCGCCCCGATGCTCGCCACCAGCGCCGGCTATCTGTTGCCCAAGCGCTGGCTGGCCGCCGCCGCACAGCGTCGGCAAAAACAACTGGCCACCGAAACCTCGACCTTCATTGCACTGCTGCGCACCCTGTTCGAATCCGGCATGGCGGTGGAGCAATCCCTGCGTGTGCTGAGCCAGGAGGGCAGGCAGTTGCTGCCCGTCCTGACCCATGAACTGCGCCTGATTCTGACCCGCGTCGACTCCGGCCTGGAACTGGGCGAAGAGTTGAACAAGACCACCCGCTTGCTTGCGGTAGACGAGTTCACCGACACCTGCGTGATCCTTCAACAATTGATCCATCAGGGTGGCGGCGCGATGAAATCCCTGCTGGCGCTCAAACAGTTGCTCGACGACCGACGCCTGACGCGCCTGCAGGAATACATCTCCAAAATGTCCGCCAAAATGTCCGTGGTGATGATGCTGTTTCTCTTCCCGGCGTTATTGATCGTCCTGGCCGGCCCGGGCTTCACGGCCCTGGCCAGGTCCTTTGGGCACTAATCCTGCGGATCGAGATTATCCAGCGCCCGATTCACCGCCAGCTCACCCAGCATGATCACCTGCGCAATCCCCAGCATCGTATTGCGCTGCGAGCCCTGCAGAAACCCAGCGAAATCACTCGCCATCACACTCGCCGACGCCAGTGACTCACAGGCGTGGGCCAGCAGGGTTTCGGTGTCGATATTCGGGGCGATGACAAACATCGTGCCTGGCTTGTGGGTGACAGGTTTTGGGGGATTTGGGGTGGGTTTGATCATGGTGAAGCTCCAAGTATGAGATGGAGCTGCCACTGATCGCCGCGACAGCAATCAAGGGTGGCAGCTGTACGCGGGGTCGCGGACCGAGCTACTTGGAAACCCGGCATACCCGAAGGTATCCCGCGCACAGCCACCATTACATCAAACGACAAGCACCGAAGCGCTCCGGTTTGAGCCGGTGGATTATGCACCAAGTAGACTAAAAGGCCGCGACAGCCCGGTCACTGATTTTGCAGCGACCGACAAAGGCTAGAGATCGCGCTTCCGACGGACAACCTGAAAAGCGTGTCGGAGATTTCCCAGGGGTTTGAGGAAAACTACACAGGAATGTGTTGGCTGAAAGGACGTCATCGCGGGCAAGCCCGCTCCCACAGAAAGGCAAAGACAGGTCGGCGTACACCGCGTCGCTCTTCACCACTCATCAGGCCGAGCGTTAGCTCGCCTGCAGCTCTTGATCTTGATCCACCCGCCCCCTCGGAAGGCTGAGCGGAGGTGTTTATCCGGGGATTGGCGCGTAGCGCCGTTCGACGCAGTCGAACTCATTGCATGTAGGTCGAAGCGAAGCCGACCGGAGGGCAATGCCCCCGGATGAATACCGCAGCGAAGGAACGCCGAGCCTAAGCGAGGGGCCGTACGTAAGGGGCGAGACCTTTTGGTTACTTTTGGGGCGTTTGCCAAAAGTGACCCGCTGTAAGAGCGGAACCATAAGCAGCCGTTACCGCAGCAACGGATATGTACTCAACCTAAACCACCAGCATGGTCGGCCCAGAGGCCGCCAAGCCTCAGTGCGCCGTAACCCGCTGCCGCCCCACGGTCCCACTGGGCGACAAGGCCAACGCCAACTGCGTCCGATTATGCATATGCGTCAACCGCAACACCTGCGACACATACAACTTCACCGTGTTCTCGGTAATCCCCAACTCACAGGCAATCTGATAATTGGTCTGCCCCTTGCCCACCAACCGCGCCACGTCCAGTTGCCGCGGTGACAGCTGATTGAACATCGCCGGAACCTCCACCGCATCACCATCAGCGACACCCGCGTCAGCCGCATGCGGCCCACGCCGAACCTTGTCCAGATCCTGGTACAGATCATCGATCGACTCGGACAGATACTGCAGCTTCTGATTCAAATGCCCCAACTGCAGGTTCTTGTGCCTCTCCTGCAAGGCCACTTCCTGCCGCTGCAACCCCTCGAACAACTCATCCAGATCGATCGGCTTCTGGTAATAGTCGGCAACGCCAGCGCGCAGGGCCTTGATCACATCCTGCTTGTCGGCACACCCGGTGAGCATGATCGCCTCGAACGCCCGGTGCTTGCCCGATAGCCGCTGCAACTCCTGCATCAGCTCAATACCGTCCATGCCGGGCATGTGAAGGTCCAGTAGCACCAGGCCGATATCGAGGTCTTCGTTGAAACGCTCGATCGCCTGATAGCCCGATTCGCAGGGAACACAACGGTAACCTTTGCCCTCCAGAAACTCGCAAAGCTCTTCAACGATCAATGGCGCATCGTCGACCACAAGGACTTTTACTGCCGAAGTAAACTTGCTCACGAGTAACTCCCTGTCAGGTCAAAGGTTGACCCGTCCCTCAGCGACAGCCAGCGGCTGTACAACTTCTGTCTGAAAAGTAGACGTAGTTTGCGGCTATGTACACAAAAGGGTCGGCTAGCGGAACCAGGCAAATGTCAGAATCAGCCCCACCAGCACGAAGGGTGCAAATGGCTGCTTCCTTGACAGTTCAGGTGCCATGTAAAAAAGATGGGTTCTAAGCCCTTGACCCATATGAAGCCAGACTCTTGGCGCCAGCAGCAGCCAGAAAACGCTGGCCAATCCGGCGCCAATAAACGTGCCGAGCACGTGCATACCGTCCGTCGCAAGAGCCAGGGCGGCCATGAGTTTCACGTCGGCGCCACCCATTCGCTTCATGGCATAGCCCGGTAGCGTGAAGCCCAGGGCCAACAAAAAGGCCCAGCCACCCTGTTGTGCCTCGGCACCCAGCCAGGTCGTGCCGCTCCACAGCAACCATGCCAGGGCCAGGGCACCGCCGCCCAGGGTGAGGCCGTTGACGATGTGCCGTTGCCGGGCATCCTGTGCGGCGCACAGCGCCAGCCAGATCAGTAGGACAAAGCTCTGCATTCGGTAAAAAACGTCCGTTTTGGCTGAATGATTCTATGCTGACATTACTCAGTGTTGGTCAGGGTAGACGCACTCATGAAAGCCAGCCTCCCCCACAAACAAAAAGGTGCCGCCGCAATTGAATTCGCCTTGGTGTTCATCATTTTTTTTGGCGTGTTCTACGGCATCATCAGCTACAGCCTGCCGCTGCTGTTGATGCAGTCATTCAACCAGTCGACCGCCGAAGCCGTACGCCGCAGCGTGGCGCTGGACCCCGCCACCCCGGGTTACAGTGCCGCGCTGATCGCCCGCGCCAAGACGGAGCTGACCACGCAAACGGCCTGGATTGCGCCGGCCCTGAACTTCAATGTCGCCACTGATGCCACCGTCACTTATGTGGGCGGCTTGCTGACAGTGCGCATCAGTTACCCCACCAATAAAATCAGCGCCGTCATCCCGTTCCTGAACCTGCCCGGCATCGGTCAGGTACCCAATCTGCCGGCGACCCTCACGGCCAGTGCGAGCCTGCAATTTTGAGTGCCGGGGACAAATTGTTCGGGCGCCTGCTCCACCGACACCCGCCGCCGCCACCGGAGCCGCCGGAGGCACTGCAGGTGCACAGCTTCGGATTGCAGATGCAGCTCAATGCCGAGGGGCGTGTCGTTCAATTGAGCGGTCCGCTGCGGCACTTGCTGGCCCAGCATCCCCCCAGCGCACAGGCACCGCACCTGCTCGACTTCCTGTTGCCCCACAGCAGCCTCGTCATCGAAGGCTCGCCAGCGGACTGGCAGGGACAAACCCTGGACCTGGACTTCTGCAGCCTCAACGGTCCGCCGCTACATTTGCGCGGCTGGGTGCAACCCTTGGCCGATGCCTGGCTGTTGCAGATGCTGGACATCGGTGACTTGCTGCTCGAACGCCGGCAATCGCGCAACCGCGAACAATGCCAGGTGCTGGCGCTGCAAATCGCCGGACAGTTGCGCCTGTGTAGCCTGACTCGCCTGCCCGAGATGCTGGCCGAACAACTGCAAAGCCTGGCCCAGCGCTTTCAGATCCCGTGCATTGCCCTGGCCTTGCTCGATGAGCAGGAACAGGGTTGGCAAATTTACCAGCACTACGCGGCCCTTGATGCAGCGCAACTTTGGCAAAACGGTCAACGCCTGGGCACGGGGTTGGACAGTCTGAGCGGCTCCGCACCGCAGCACCTGACCCCGCGCGAACACCCGCGCCTGCAGGGCACGTTCGGCAATACCGATGGCTTCGCCGTGCCTTATCACGATGCGCAAGGGGTGGTTGCCTGGTTGCTGTGCGGTTTCTTCACGGCGCAACAACGCGCCCCCGATGTCACGGAACGCGACTGGCTGCAAATCACCGCCGCGCTCGCCAGCCCCTTGCTCGGGCGCCTGCGCGAGCATCGGCATCATCTGCAACTGGAACGCCTGGAATCGCTGCAAGCCTTGCTGGGAACAGGCTGGTGGGAAGTCTTCAGCGACAGCGACGAGGTTCAGTTGGCGCCTTCGCTGGTCACCACCCTGAACCTTGGAACATCGCGTTTATCCGTGCAGGACTGGCTCGAACAGGTGTATCCCGTCGACCGCGAAGAGCTGCGCATGCGCCTGAAAGACTTGCAGACGCAGGGCATTCCCCTGCTGCTGTGTGTGCGCCTGTATCGCCCCTACAATGCGCCCGAACCCATCTGGTATCGCCTGCAAGGCCAGGCCCTGGGCGCGGGGAAAAACCGTCGGCTGGTGGGTTTCATGCTCGACATCAGCGACATAAAGAACCAGGAGCAGATCGCCGCCGCCGCCCGCGCACGCCTGGACAATCTGATCGCCAGCTCTCCGGCGGTGATTTACGTACAGCGCTATGTCGAAGGTGTGTTGCAACCGGTGTTCTTCAGCGACAGCCTGTTGCCACTGCTCGGCTGGACCCTCGCCGACTGTGCGCCCGGGGCGTTGGTTGAACGGGTACATCCCGACGACCGCCCGCAGTATTTCGAGCGCACGCGGCTGTTGCTGCGTGAAGGCTCGGTGCGCGCCCGCTATCGGTTGCGCGACAGTCGCGGCGACTATCACTGGCTGCTGGACGAAGCGAAGTTGTTGCGCGACGACCTCGGCTTGCCGGTGGAAGCCGTGGGCCTGTGGCTGGATATCACCGAAGCGACCCAGGCCACTGAACAGGTCAGGCAAAGTGAAGAACGCTACCGGATTCTGGTGGAAGACTCGCCGGCGATGATCTGCCGCTACCAGCCGGATCTGACGCTGACCTTCGGCAACCGCCCGTTGGCCACCTACCTGGAATTGGCGCCCGAGCAATTGCCGGGGATGAATCTGGGCAACTGGATGTCCAGGGAACAGCGCGAGGCATTCACTCGACGGCTGGACCAGTTGAGCCCCGAATTTCCGGTCAGTACCGCCGAGATCAACCTGCAACTGCCCGGCCGCGAACACGCCTGGTGGGTCTGGTCCGATCGCGGGGTGTTCGATGAACAGGGCCGGTTGCTCGAGGTCCAGGCCGTGGGGCGCGACAACACCGAGGTGCGGCGCTCGCAGCAGCAGCTCACACAAAGCGCGAAAATGGCCACCCTCGGTGAAATGGCCACTGGCCTGGCCCATGAGATCAACCAGCCGCTGAACGTCATGCGCATGGCCATCGTCAACGTACTCAAGCGCCTCAATAACGGTGATGTACAGGTCGATTACCTGATCGACAAGCTCACTCGCATCGACACCCAGGTGCAGCGCGCCGCGCGGGTGGTGGACCACATGCGGGTGTTCGGCCGCCGTTCGGAAATCGAGCAGCAGCCATTCAACCCGGCCAAGGCCATCGAAGGCACGCTGGCGCTGTTGTCCGAAGGAATGCGCGGCAAAGGCGTCGACCTGCGCATCAGCGAGACCGGTTTTGAAGTGCTGGTGCGCGGCTACGTCGATCAGCTTGAGCAGGTGCTGATCAACCTGATGGTCAACGCCCGTGATGCATTGCTCGGCAAGCGCGAGGCCAACCCCGATTTCAAACCGTGGATTTCGCTGTATACCGAACGGGATACGCACTCGGTACGCCTGTGGGTCGAGGACAACGGCGGCGGAATCGACCCGCGTTTGCTGGAGCGGATTTTCGAGCCGTTCTTCACCACCAAACCGGTGGGTGTCGGCACCGGTCTGGGGCTCTCGGTAAGCTACGGCATCGTCGAGCACATGGGCGGAAAACTGAGCGTGCAAAACACCAGCGAAGGTGCGCGTTTCTGCATCGAACTGCCGATTGTGACGCCGGACTAGATCACCAGCGCCGCTCGACCCGAATGACAACTGAGGTTGGCACCCACTTCGACTTTGTCCAGGTCGATCCCCAGGCTCGCCAGCAACGTATTGATCAGCGTATCCAGTAACGGGCTGAGTACCGTATTGATCGCATTGACCAACGCAGTCGTGACCTCACTCAAAATACTGCCCAAGCCTCCCACGATGCTGCCCGACGGCCCATACATGTTCACACCAAGGTTACTCACAGTGGTGTTCAGGCTGTTGACGATGTTGGTCGTGGTAAAGGCGTAGTAAAACGGTGGCTGATTGATCTCCGGCAGGTTGGCAGCCGCCGGTGCGGAATAGACGTGGGGGATGTTGGCATTTTGGGCAACCGCAGTGTTGACCATGAGATCGATGCTGCCGCCAACACCGGGCTGATGGTTGTAGCAGGTCAGGGACAGGATCAGCAGCCGCTTGCAGGTCTGCACGCCGATGTCGATGACCTTCAGGGGATTGACGTGGTTGCTGGGTGGAACAGTGGGTGAGCCAAACACATCGGCGGGATTGATCTGCCCGATCTTCAAACCGATCAGCGTGGTGGTGGTGCTGGTCGTCAGGCTTTTGTTCGTCGTACTCACACAACTGTAAGCCGTGACATAACTCCAGGCACCGGCCGCCTCCAGGGCCACGTCGATGCGTATCGGAGGTGGCAACAGCTTGATTTCCGGCGTGTCGCACGGCACGAGCACCGCGCAGGTCAATTCGTTGACAACGCCCACCAGGTCCCAATCAAACAATGAGTTCAGGATATTGGCCAGGGGTGAAGCGAGATCGATGACAGCGTTGACCAGAGGCGTGATGGCGTCCAGCACGGGCAGGTTGATCGACAACAACGTCTTGACCTGAGCCGTGCGTACATAGATGCGGTTGGGGCCCAAAGGGGCCAATGCCGCGTTTTTTGGATTGCCGATGGCCGACAGTTGCGGGGGCTCCATCACCTGCACCCGTGCCGTGATCTGCGCCAGGCCAGCGATGTTGATCGGCAAGGTCGCGACCGCGGCATTCTTCTTGTTGGCCAGTTGTACAAACCCTTCAATCAGATCGAAGGCTTTGAGGTTCACGGCAAGGGTCGAGATGTCGGTGCCGCTTTCAACATGCAACATGTTACCCAGCACAACGGACGTCGTACCCGCTGCCACCTTCAACGCTTGCAGGCTGACAATGGTTGCAGATGCTCCAAGTGTGCCGTTGGGGTCCAGTACGTTGATGGCGGTCTGGATCAACTGGCTGACATTGATCGTATTACCCAGTACCTGATCGTAGCCAACCGCAGTCAGGCCGAGGTCGATTTTCAACCGGTTGAGGTAGCCGAGCAGGCTGATGTCGGTATTGACCAACCCGTTCCAGCCCGCCGCACTGATACTGACGTTGCCTCCCAGCAACCCTCCGAAAAGCAGACTGGTAATGGCGGCCTTGCTGGTATCAAAGGTCAGGACCGCACTGCGGATCGTCAATGAAGCCAGGGGAGGCGGCAACGCAGCGACCGCCGTAGCGCTCAGCGTCAGCGTTGAGCCCGCCGGTGCGCCGCCGGCCAACGCGCCGATGCCGCCGGCAATACTCTGTTGCACGACATGGCTGGCAATAACCCGGATAGCCTCGCTTTTGCTTGGGTCGGCAGCGAATACCCGAAGGTTGTTGGCATCCAGGGTCAGCGCACCACACGCCACAGCCAGTACGCGTCCAGTGGAGGGAATGGCGAAACCATTTCGTTGCGCGCTGGCCGTGGCATAGGTGTTAGCGGTTGAGCCGCCGGAACAGTCTCCCCCCCTGGTGGCAGCCTCAAGGGCGGCCATGTCTGCCACGCGCTGCAAACTGCGTTTTTCCAGATACAGCCTGCCGGTATCGACCACCAACAACATGAATGCCAACGCCAGAGTCAGGGTCAATGCAGCCATCAAGCCGATCGCCCCCCGTTGCCGGGCCGGGCCGCAAAACTGCAGGCGGGGAGACATGGCGCACTCCTTTGCCGGCGCACGGCCGGGCGCAACCTCCGTTGGTGAAAAGCAGTGTAGACAAGGGCGGCCGAGACTGCTGGCAACTTGCCAGTTCAGGCAATAAAAAACCCCTGTGAGGCACAGGGGTTCAGGGGCTGGCTGATTCTAGGATGCGTGCGGTGGGTAGTTAGCCAATATCCGCGTGACCGTTTCCCAGATGGCATCGCGACGATCGGTCGGGTTCGGCGTGCGGCTGAGTATCTGTTCGTCACTGCCACGCCACACCAGCTTGCCGTCCTTGCCATCGAGCAGGTCGATCTGGATGGTCGCCACTTTGTAGCTGACGTTGCGGGTTTCGTTATACATGGGGGCGCCGTAGTAGCCATACCACGGGTTACCCCAGCCGCCGCCGTAATTGGTGGTCACCTGTTGTTGCCGCTCTTCGACAATCAGGTAGGTCTGTACATTCAAATCGCCCTTGGCGCCTGCGGCGGCCGGGCGCAGACCGCGCTGATCCAGTTGATCGGCAACCGCCTGACGGACGCGCTGTTCGGTCAGGTCGCTCTTGATCCGTGGATCATCGGGACGGTATTGCAGGGCGGGTTCTTTCCAGGTCCAGCTGCGATAGGCAGCAAAGTCGCGGCTGGCGTCGAAGTCATGATTGACCTGGTTGGCGGCGCAGGCACTGAGTAGCGCGGCCACTGCCAGTAAAACAAAACGGCGGAACATGATGAGTCTCCGGTTGAAGGCATGATCCTGCGAAATGCTTCTTATTCGATAAGAAGCTAACTGGGAGGATACGCCGACATTGCCTTTTCCACAGCCTGCCGTATGGCATCGGCCCGCTCGCTTTCGCTGCCCCGGTTGCCGGTTTCAGCGCTGGCGCTCCACACCGGCTGGCCGCTCCTGGCGTCATACATATCCACCTGAACCACTACGACTTGCTCCTGATAGGTACGAACGACCGGTACAGTGGCGTACCCGCCATATCCAGGGCCATAGCCGTTGTAGCCACCATAACCGCCGCCGTAATAGTCGTCCTGAACCTGGCGCAAGCGGGTTTCCATCCGCAGGTCGGCGCTGACAAACAGGTCGGCCGGTCGATTATCGTGCAGCGGGCGCAAGCCGCGTTGATCCAGCGCATTGCTGACCGCTTCGGCGATCTGCGCCGAGTCGGCCCAGGCGGTGCCCGGTGGCAAATGCCCGTCGAGCCACGCCCAACTGCGGTAGCGCCCATAGTCACGGGGGGCTGCCGGGTAAGCGCTGCGGTCAAAGGTCTTGGCGGCCTGGGGCGGCGCCGGTGGCAATGGGTTGGACGTGGCGACATAGGGGTTGCTGCCCTGACAGGCCGCCAGCCCCAGGCAGAACACCAGCACACCTGAATGACTTTTCATTGCGTGCTCCGATCAGACAGGCCGACAGATCCAGTGCAAATATCGCCCAAGCCCGGCAAAGCCCGGATGACGACGGTGGGCCAGTTCCATTTCCAGCAGGTCCGCCAGCTCGGCGCGGGCCTGGAACTCCACTGGCATGTAATCGTGGAAAACCCGCACGCCACTCATGGTTTCGACCTTCCACAGACCTTCAAGTTGCGCCGCCAGCTCGCGCGGATCAAGGGGCTGTTGCGGGGTCAAGCTCTGCTTTTCACCGGCCATGTCGTTCTTGCGCATCTTGCGGAAATGGCCCTTGAGCAAGTTGCGATAAATCAGCGCGTCGCGGTTATAGAACGCCAGGGACAGCCAGCCGTCGGCCTTGGTCAGTTGATGCAGCACCGGCAGGATGGCGTGGGGTTCGGCCAGCCATTCCAGCACGGCGTGGCACAGCACCAGGTCGTAGGGCTCGGTGAGCTGCCCGAGCAGCTCCTGCCACGGTGCCTGAATGAACGTGGCGCTCTGCCCGGCTTCGGCAAAGCGCTGGCGGGCGCCTTCAAGCATCGGCTCGGCGGGCTCGGCGAGGGTCACCTGATGGCCGCGCTGGGCCAGCCACAACGACATGTGGCCAAGGCCGGCGCCGATGTCCAGCACGCGCAGCGGCCGGTCGGGCAGGATTTCGGTCAGGTCGGCCTGCAACACCGCGAGACGGATCGCGCCTTTGGCACCACCGTAGATTTTTTCGGCGAAACGGGTCGCCAGTTGATCGAAATGACGGTCGCTCATCAGCTGAACCTCCGTTCGCTGTCCGCCAGTTTGCTGCGCACCACGGCTTCCATGTCCAGGCCCAGCTCGCTGCACAACAGCAACAGATAAAGCACGATGTCACCGACTTCCTGCCCGGCGTGGGCAAGTTTGTCCGCCGGTAACTGGCGTGACTGGTCTTCGGTCAGCCACTGGAAAATTTCCACCAGTTCGGACATTTCCACGCTCGCGGCCATGGCCAGGTTTTTCGGGCTGTGAAATTGCCGCCAGTCATTGCGGTCACGGATGGCGTGCAGGCGTTCGGTCAGTTCAACAAGGTTCATCGGGCTCTCCTGAAGGCGTATAGCTTCGGGGGGATCACAGGTGAAGGCAAGGGGCAGAAGGTGCACGCTCTGCGTGCAACCCTCTATGCTTGTGGGAACTCGGCAGCATGATCGACAGCCCAAGACTCAATTCTCTTTAATCAGGACGTTCACTCCATGCAGGTAGAAGGTTTTTCCGAATGGCTCGGCCAGGTACTCGGCTCGATCATCCGCTTCATCGTTGATGCCCTCAGCGGGCTGTTCAATCTGTTGAGCAACGCCAGCAGCAATTTTGTCGAAGGCCTGTCCCAGGCGCTGGGCATGGATACCTCGGTCATCAGCATCGTGACCTTGATCCTCGGGCTGATACTGCTGTGGTCGGCGATCCGCGCCTTTCTCAATGCATCGTTCATCATGGGGATCATCTGGTTGGTGCTGGGGCTTTGGTTGCTCAGCTGGATCATCCACTGACACCACTGGACACCTGTGGGAGCAAACCCGCTCCCACATTTGATCGCGGTTTGCTCTCGATGTGCCGCTACAATGCCCGCTCCCCCAAGGAGCCTGCATGTCCAACCTGACCGCCGACTGGCGCGACCGCCCTACCCATCGCCGGGTCTGGGCGCTCGCTGCGCCGATGATTCTTTCAAACATTTCCGTACCGCTGGTGGCATTGGTCGACAGCACCGTCATCGGTCACCTGCCTCATGCCCACCAACTCGGCGCCGTCGCGGTCGGGGCCAGTCTGTACACCTTCCTCGCCTGGGCCATGGGCTTTCTGCGCATGGGCTCCACCGGGTTCGCCGCCCAGGCGGCCGGGCGCGGGGATGGCGCGGCCTTGCGGCAGATTCTCTTGCAGGGCCTGCTGCTCGCCATTGGCCTGGCCGTGGTCCTGGGGGCGGTGGGCGTGCCTTTGAGCGGGGTCGCGTTGCACTTCATGCAACCGTCGGCGGAGCTCGATCAACTGACCCGCGAGTTCTTCCACACCCGCCTGTTCGGCCTGCCGGCAGCGCTCGCCAGTTATGCACTGGTCGGCTGGTTTCTCGGCACCCAGAACGCCCGGGCGCCCCTGGCGATTCTGCTGAGCACCAACCTGGTCAACATTGCCCTGAACCTGTGGTTCGTCCTCGGCCTGGAATGGGGCGTTGTCGGTGCGGCCAGGGCCTCGGTGATTGCCGAATGGACCGGTGCACTGATTGGCTTGCTGATGACCCGCAAAGCCCTGCGCGCCTACCCCGGCCATATCGTCTGGGCAGCATTGGCGCTGTGGCAGAGTTGGCGGCCACTGCTGGCGGTCAACCGCGACATCTTCATCCGCAGCCTGGCGCTGCAATCGGTGTTCTTCCTGATCACGGTGCAAGGCGCACGACTGGGCGACGCCACGGTCGCGGCCAACGCTCTTTTGCTCAATGGTCTGCTGCTGACCGCCCACGCCCTCGATGGCCTGGCCCACGCCGTCGAAGCCCTGTGCGGACATGCGCTTGGCGCCCGTGACCGCGATGCCCTGCGCCGTTCATTGGTGGTGGCCGGTGGCTGGTCGTTGCTGGCAAGCCTGGGCTTTGCCGCGCTGTTTCTGTTCGCCGGGCATCTGTTCATCGAGATGCAGACCGACATTCAAAGTGTGCGCGACACCGCCTTCATCTATCTGCCCTACCTCGCCGTACTGCCGCTGATTGCCGTCTGGAGTTACCTGCTCGACGGCCTGTTCATCGGCGCCACCCGCGCCCGGGAAATGCGCAACGGCATGCTGCTCACCGTAGCGCTGGTAGTGCCCTTCGGCTGGGCGCTGCAAGGCGGAGACAACCATGGCCTGTGGATAACCTTTCTGTTGTTCATGCTGTTGCGCAGTCTGACCCTCGGTGTGATCGCCTGGCGCCTGCGCCGAAACGATGGCTGGTTCGCCGGCAGCATTCACTGATCGGGCGCGGCCCCGGCAATCAATTTCGGCCCTCACGGCCAGGGTGGTTCGTTCTGCCACAGCCGACGCAGGCTATCGAGTCGCTCCTGTTGAGTCCCGCCCGGCAGCGGCTGCATGGGCACGGCATCGGGGTGCTGCAGGCGTAGCCATATCCAGCCATCAAGTACCGGGCGCTCGCTGAAAGCCAGCGCCAGCCCTTCCTGCACATAGGTCCACAGACGAAGGAAATCGACACCGGTGGATCGGTTCCAGCGCCAGGCATGCTGTTCGAGCAGGCAGGTTTGCAGTTTTTCCTGCTGCCCGGCGCTTAGACTTTCCTCGACGGCCAACGGGCTGACCGCCAACCCCGGGTTGGACAAGCGCTGCCAGCCCTGACATCCCATCGCGCGGTCGCCCCAACTACCGCCGAACCAGCGTAACTGGTGGATAGGCCCTAGCCAGCGACTCAGCTCAACGGCATCGCAGGCATCGAAAAAATAGCTGGCCGTGATTGGGTTGTAGTAATTCAAAAGGGCCCGGTGCAGACCAAGCGTGACCGTGAGCATGCGTCGCAAATGCGCCAGCAACAACGCAGTGCCGGCTTCACTGTGCATCAGCAATCCGGGCCAGCGTTGTCCGTCGACGAAGCATAAATCGGCCAGTGCCGGGCAGGTGTGCAGATCGACCAGGACCGGCCCCTGTTCATGCAGCGCATGCCACTCCGTACCTTCGAACAACCCGAAGCATCGGGCCTGGGCAAACATCTGCCGAAGTGTGACACCCGCCTGCGGCGTGCCCGGCACATCCAGCAACAGCCACTGCGGGGGCGCCTCGGGCGTGCATGTGGCGATCATGCTCCAGAGCTCTGGCCAAGCTGCGTCGCCAGACGACAGGTACACAAAGCCTGTGCGCAATGGTTGAAACTGCCGCCACCGGGTAGCAGGCACAACATCAGCAATGGCTCCCCCGAACGCAACCATTGCTCCACGCCCTCATGATGGGTGCAGCCCGGCTCGGGGGTGACAGCGTCCACCGCTTCAACCGTTGCCGGCGCATGCAGCACCCCGGTTATCTGCGGTTGATCGGGATCGCCCTCGAAAAAACTCACGACCAGCTCAGTTCCTTCCCGCAACGGCGATAACGTCGAGGCCTGCAACTGCCTGGCCAGGGGCAGCCAGCAATGACTGGGCGCCGCACCTTCGCCCTGATAAAGCCAGTCGAATTGCACCGGTACCGGCCTTGCCGGGTCGGGGCCGGGCTCATCGACCTCGACCACCCACGCCCGTTGCGGGCCATGCATCCTTGGTTGGACCGTCGCACAGGGCGGCTCGATGGGTGCCGGCCACTGCAGGGTACGGGCCTGATTGTAGTAGGGCGTCGTCGTATCCTGGCTGCCCCAATGCTCAACGTGGGTCAGCAACCAGAGCCGATTGCAATCGGCAGCCGGGTGACCGGACAACGGCATCAACCGACCGCTGCGCAAGGTCGTCAGGTCCGTCCGGCATTCGGCACTCTGCAGCGCTGTTCCACCGCGGCGCTGGCGTTCGAACTGCCGCACCGCCGGCCGTTCGCCTTCGCCGCGCAATACCGCAGGTTCGCCGGTTGGAAAATGCTGCCGGTCATCACCAAACACCACACAGTGCCCGCGGGCCCCGTGTTCGAAGTGGTAGTGAAGCCCTTCCCGGGCGCACAGTCGCTGGAGAAATTGCAGGTCTGACTCTCGATATTGCGTGCAAAAATCCCGGGGTGGGTATTCGCCGCTTAGTTCCAGGCGTCGATCCATGCCGGTAATGCCGTGCTCCTTGAGCACCTGGTCGAGGATTTGTGGCACTGAACGGGCGCTGAAGATTCGTTGGCTGAAACGCTGGGCCAGGCAAGCCAGTCTTGGCCCCAGGCGCACCTGACAGAGCCGGGGTGCCGAGGCGTGATCGCGCTGGACGATTTCATGCAATTGTCCATGCACGTGACTTTCGGCTGGCCCGAAATGCAGGGAGGCCGGGCGGTACAGCAAACTGGCAAGGTCAAGCTCCGGGTCATCGATCAGCAGATTCAGGTCGAACACGAACGGCTCGCTGATGGCTTCTCTGCCGGTAAAGGCCAGGACCTCTAAGGAGTCGGGCAGACCTGCTACATCCAGACGAAATGAAGGTTCGCTGACTGGATTGAACATCGGCGTTTCTCTACAGGAGGGGCGGCCGGGGATTCTCGCTGAGAGACATGGCCGAGTAGAGTGCCGAAATACAAATTAGGAAATAACCTACGCGAAAAGAAGACCAAATGCGCTGGGTTGTCGAAGATGCTGGAAATTTCGTCTGGAATAGAAGAATTGCCGCACCAGGTCATCTGAAATTTCCGCAGCGAACGGAAAATTTTCAGACAACCTGATGAGCGTGCCCCTTACCTCAGGAAGACAGGTAAGACGAACGGGTCAGCCCCAGACGCAAGGCATCGAGGAACTGCGTTCGCTCGGTGGCGCTGATGCGGGCACTGGCGCACTTGTCGCGGTAGTGGGTCATCAGTTCTTCCGGGGACAAGTGCACGTAACGCAGCATGTCTTCGATGGTGTCGTGGGTTTCGATACCGGCGTGGTACACGCTGCCGTCGGCGTTCTGGTAGATGTTCACCGAGTCGGTGTCACCGAACAGGTTGTGCATGTCGCCAAGAATTTCCTGGTAGGCACCGACCAGGAACACACCCAACAGGTAGTCCTCGCCTTCCTTCAGGGCATGCACCGGCAAACTGGTCTCGATGCTCTGCTCGTCGACGTACTGGTTGATCTTGCCGTCGGAGTCACAGGTCAGGTCTTGCAGCACCGCGCGACGCAACGGCTCTTCGTCGAGACGGTGCAGCGGGATGATCGGCAGGACCTGGTCGATGGCCCAGGTGTCCGGCAGGCTCTGGAACACCGAGAAGTTGCAGATGTACTTGTCGGCCAGCTTGTCGTTGAGTTCGTCCAGCACCTGACGGTGGGAACGCTGGCGTGCCTTCAACGAGTTGTGCAGGCGACGGCAAACAGCGAAGTAGCATTGCTCGGCCAGGGCTTTCTCGGCCAGGGTCAGCTTTCCGTCGGCGTACTGGGAGGCAACATCACTCATGTAGTGCGTGGCGCGCCAGTAGGTTTCGGTAACCATTTCGATGTCGGTCGGACCCAGCAGGTCCACCAGCCACTGCACGGTTTCCGGCAGCGCTTCCTTGTTCTCGATCTGCGGCACGTCGTCGTTGTGTTTCTCGACGTCGGTCACCTGGATCACCAGCATGGCGTGGTGCGCGGTCAGGGAACGGCCGCTTTCGGAGAAGATATTCGGGTGCGGCAGGCTCTGCGCATCGCAGAACTCCTTGAGCATCCCGACCACGACACCGGCGTAGTCGTCCATGTCGTAGTTGATCGAACTGGCGTTACGCGAGTGCGTACCGTCGTAGTCAACGCCCAGGCCACCGCCGACGTCGATGTGGTCCACCGGCAGGCCAAGGTTGCGCAACTCGCCGTAGTAACGGATCGCTTCCTTGAAGCCGTGCTGGTAGTCCGCCAGGTTGGCGATCTGCGAACCCATGTGGAAGTGCAGCAGGCGAATGCCCTGGTCCAGGCCGGCCGCACGGAAACGCTCGACCACCGACAGCAGTTGCGCCGCCGACAGACCGAACTTGGATTTCTCGCCGCCGGTGTCCGCCCACTTGCTCGAGGCCAGGGATGACAGGCGCACGCGCAGGCCGACTTGAGGCTTGACCTTGAGCGAGTTGGCTTCTTCGATCACCAGGCCGACTTCGGATTCTTTCTCGATCACGATGAACACGTTGTGGCCGAGCTTCTGGCCCATCAACGCCAGGCGAATGAATTCGCGGTCCTTATAGCCGTTGCAGACAATGGTGCCGCCCTTCGGCGCCAATGCCAGCACTGCCAGCAGCTCAGGCTTGGAGCCGGCTTCCAGGCCGATGGAAACGTTCTGGGTAGCGATGATGTTCTCGATCACCGCTTCCTGCTGGTTCACCTTGATTGGGTACAGCGCGGTGTATTTGCTCTGGTATTCCAGACGCTCGATGTTCGAATCGAACGCGCCGGTCAGCTGACGCACGCGGTCTTGCAGGATGTCCGGGAAACGGACCAGCAACGGCAAGGACAGGCCGCTTTTGCGCAGCTGGTCGACTTGCTCGTACAGGTCGATAGGCGAGCTGCTCGGACCGTTCGGACGAACTTCGACGCGACCGGCGTCATTGATCGCGAAATACCCGGCCCCCCAATGGCGAATCCCGTAAACACTGCGGCTGTCCGCAACTGTCCATTGGCTGCCATCGTCTTTGCGTGTGCGTCGTACGGACATCGAAGTCCCCTATAAAGAAGTCATAGTGCGTCGCCTGGGTTCAGGCCGGCGCAGTCTAAAGAATGAAAATGACGGTTCGTCAACGAGGCAATAGACCCCGCCGACCGCAGTGAGTTTAGATACCGGTCATGAACAGGCTCTGTGAAAACCATGTAGACGATGCCGGACCTGAATGTCATCAGGACCGGATCAAGCCGCAGGTGGTTTTCACAGAGGCTGCTAGCCGCCGGACTTCTTCGCCTTGAAACCGAGCTTGATCAGTTCTGCCAAGAGTAGCTCGACATGATCGCCCTGGATTTCGATGACACCGTCTTTCAGCGCCCCACCGGTACCGCAACGTTTCTTCAACGTCGTGGCCAGGTCCTTGAGCGCGTCTTCAGCCAACGGCACGCCGGTGATGGTGGTCACCGTCTTGCCGCCACGGCCCTTGCTTTCGCGACGCACGCGAGCGATGCCGTCGCCGGCCGGGATAACGGTCTGTTTGCAGATGCAGGCGTCCACCGGCTTACTGCATTCCGGGCAATGACGACCTGCGTCGGTGGAAAATACCAGGCCGCCCAAGGCGGCGAAGGATGCGGCTTTTTTGGCCACCGGCAATCCTCTTCGGAGGACAAAGACTGGTCGCAGCACTTGGGAAGGCTATCGACCGCGAAGCCCCACTCAGGCAGGGGCAGCGCTACTGAAACGGTACGACTCTTTGTAGGAGCTGACGAGTGCAACGAGGCTGCGATCTTTTGATTTCGACGCGAAAGCAAAGTCAAAAGATCGCAGCCTGCGGCAGCTCCTACAACGGGCAATGCCGGTTCAGCTTGAAAAGGTCGCGCAGTGTAACGGCAAAAACGCCGATTGCTAAGAGCCAATCGGCGCCAATTTATAGCTGTTTTGCGACGTCGATCCGGCGTGAGCGCAAATAGCGCTTCAACGCTGCCAGAGAGTCCGGGCAATAAGGCTTTTGCTCGATTTCCAGCATGACCTGATCGACGGGGATAAAGCGCGCTTCGAGCACCTCTTCGGGTTGCAGGATCAACGGTCCGTCCCATACCGCTGAAAACGCCGAACACCACAGGCGATTGCCGGTGTCCTCGAAGAAAAAGTGGTCATGGGCAGTCAGCTCCACGCCACTTACGCCCAGCTCTTCCTCCAGCTCCCTTGCCGCCGACTCGGCGTAGGTTTCACTGGCGAGCACCATGCCCCCCGCCGCCACGTCCCAGTAACCGGGATAGATCGCCTTGCTCAGGGTGCGTCGGTGTACGCACAGTTCGCCAGCGGAGTTGAACAACATAATGTAGGTGCCGCGCCCGATCAGCCCGCGCTCGCGCAAATCGGAACGGACCAGGGCTCCGAGCAGGTTGTCCTGTTCGTCGACCCAGGCGATCTGTTCGGCATCGGAGGCCGCACGGTGCGCGGCTT
Organism: Pseudomonas monachiensis; assembly: GCF_047345015.1. Classification (NCBI taxonomy): domain Bacteria; kingdom Pseudomonadati; phylum Pseudomonadota; class Gammaproteobacteria; order Pseudomonadales; family Pseudomonadaceae; genus Pseudomonas; species Pseudomonas monachiensis. Next base: position 601,937 of record NZ_CP178857.1, on the reverse strand, counting down.
CCCTGGCGTTATCGACCATGACTCAGCCCTGATTGAGCAATTGGCGCAAATCGATCACCGCGGCGTTGGCCCGGGAAATGTAGTTGGCCATGACCAGCGAGTGGTTGGCCAATACGCCGAAGCCGCTGCCGTTGAGGATCATCGGGCTCCACACCGGCTCCTGCGACGCTTCCAGTTCACGAATGATCTGGCGCACGCTGACCGTGGCGTTCTTCTTGGCCAGCACATCGGCGAAGTCGACTTCGATGGCGCGCAACAAGTGCGACAAGGCCCAGGCCTGGCCGCGAGCTTCGTAGAACACGTTGTCGATCTGCAGCCATGGGGTTTCGACGATTTCCTCATCGACTTGCGGCGCCACACCCGGCGTCACCACCTCGGTTTTCAGCGCAGTGTTGAGCTTGACCCGGCCCACACTGGCCGACAGCCGTTGCGACAGCGAGCCCAGACGGGTGCCGACGTCACCCAGCCAGTTGTTCAGGTTGTCGGCGCGGGCATAGAACAACGCGCTCTTCTGGTTTGGATCGGACAGGCGCGCCTGATAGCGGCTCAGGGAATTAATGCCTTCCTGGTACTCGGACTCACTGGATGGCAGCACCCAGCTCTTGTTGTCGAAGTTGAAACGCGGCTCGGCCTTGGCCAGGTCAGCGTCTTCAGCCGACTGCGACTGCGAACGGGCGAAGTCTTTACGCAGTGCCCGGCTCAGGTCACGGACCTGCACCAGCACGCCATATTCCCAGCTCGGCATGTTGTCCATCCACAGGCCTGGCGGGAATCGGTCGTTGGAAATATAGCCGCCTGGCTTGGTCAGCAAGGTGCCGGCGACGGTCTTGAGGGTTTCCACCGTGGTGTAGCCGACGACCATCTGCTTGCCTTCTTTCTCGGCCGCCAGTTGCGCGGTTTGCTGGACCGGGAACAGCGCCGGCTCCTGGCTCCAGTACCAGCCCAGGACACTCGCCACCAACAGGTAGATGCCCAGCAGAGTGGCCAGCGCCCGGCTGAACAACAGACCACCCAGATAACTGCGGGTCTCCGACTTCGGTTCAGCGGCACGTTCAGGCGCACTGTCTGTGCGGTTCTTCCAGTCCAGCATGGCGATTTCCTTTCAAGCTCTTGAGTTCAACGGTTCGACCACAACCATACAACAACGTGCCTTGGCCCGGCACCCGCCATCGCACCGATGCGAAAAATTACCGGGCTTGCAGATCAAAGGAGTACCTGTGCAGCCGACGACGTCGCGACCATCGAAATCCCCCCCTAATGGTTTGGATTGCCACCCTAAGGGAATCCCCGACCCTCTGAAATCCAAAAAACCGGACCGATCAGCACCGGTAAAAAATCATCAATGACCAGTTGTCAGCTGCTCGTCCATTTCCGCCCCGCACCCGCCAAGTGCCCTGATTCAAGCACTATGCCCCTTGCGAACCGCGACTTGAAAGACTCGAACAAGACCGACCAGTCACAAACTGAATGAAGTCACATTGCAGATTATTGACGTACAGCACTCATGCAATGGATAAGTGGTGCTAGCATAGAGCCACCACTCGACCTCAGTGTGCACCCTAACTAGTAGTCAGGATATGACCGAGCCAGAAGATCCCAGCCGCGAGCGCCTCAAGCACCACTTTGCCCAGCGGGTAATTCATCAGGCTCGTCAGATTCTTGAGATATGGCAGCGCCTGCAACGCAGTGAGTGGTCCACCGCCGACCTTTCGGAACTGAGCGAGGCCAATCTGCGCCTGCTGCGTTTCGCCGAGCGCTTCGAACAACCGGAACACACGCAACTGGCACGCTACATCGGTCAGTCCCTTGAGGCAGTCGACGCCAATCGCGGACGCCTGAGCAGCGGCCTGATCACCGATCTCAATCGCTTGATGCAGCGCCTGTCACGCACCGGCCTGCGCCATGGCGACCAACTCGATCAAACCTTCCTGCCGCCGCTGCGCAAGCCCATCTACGTGATGCTGCAGGATCACGACCGTGCCGAGCGCCTGGCCAAGCAACTGGAATTCTTCGGCCTCAGCGCCCAGTCCCTGGACAGCGTAGACGCGTTTCGCTCATCGATGGTCGAGCGCCTGCCGGCGGCGATTGTCATGGACGTGGACTTCAGTGGCACCGGCGTCGGCCTGAAACTGGCCGCCGAAGCCCAGGAAGGCCTCGATCATCAACTGCCACTGCTGTTCTTCAGCCTGCACGAAACCGACACTCCGACCCGCCTGGCAGCCGTGCGCGCCGGCGGCCAGGAATTCCTCACCGGCACCCTCGAAGCGTCGAGCCTGCTGGAGAAGATCGAGGTCCTGACCTGCGTCGCCCAGTACGAGCCTTATAAAGTACTGATCATCGACGACTCCCGCGCCCAGGCCTTGCACACCGAGCGCTTGCTCAACAGCGCAGGGATCGTCACCCGCACCTTGATCGAGCCAATCCAGGCGATGGCCGAACTGGCGGACTTCCAGCCGGACCTGATCATCCTCGACATGTACATGCCGGCCTGCACCGGTACGGAACTGGCCAAGGTCATTCGCCATAACGACCGTTACGTCAGCGTGCCGATCATTTACCTGTCAGCCGAAGACGACCTGGACAAACAACTCGACGCCATGAGCGAAGGCGGCGATGACTTCCTGACCAAACCGATCAAGCCCCGGCACCTGATCACCACCGTGCGCAATCGTGCGGCCCGGGCACGCAACCTCAAGGCACGGATGGTCCGCGACAGCCTCACCGGGTTGTACAACCACACGCACATCCTGCAATTGCTCGAAGACTGCTCGTTCCGCGCCCGCCGCGAAAGCAAGCCGCTGAGCTTTGCCATGCTCGACATCGACCACTTCAAACGGGTCAACGACAGCCACGGCCACCCCATGGGCGACCGGGTGATCAAGAGCCTGGCGCTGTTTCTCAAGCAACGCCTGCGCAAAACCGACTTCATCGGCCGCTACGGTGGCGAAGAATTCGCCATCGTCATGCCGGACACCGATATCGAAGCGGCCTACAACGTGCTCGATGAAATCCGTCAGCGCTTTGCCGAGATTCACTACCCCGCGCAACCCGATGATCTGTGGTGCACCTTCAGCGCCGGAGTGGTTGAGCTTTGCGAAAGCTCCGACAGCCTGATGATGGCCAGCCAGGCGGACGAAGCGCTGTACCGCGCCAAACACGGCGGACGCAATCGCGTCCAGGCGGCCCGGACATCAAAGCAAAGTGCCACTTTTTTATCGGAATCGACCGATACGGTCATAAGCCTGTAACAGAAACGCAATAACTTCAGGCGCTTACCATTTCTGCCGTTGGTAGTCCGTGATGCGCCTGAAGCTGCTGACCAATCTCAATACCCTCCTTCTGGTGGCCGTGTGCGTGGCCCTCGGCGCTACGCTGTGGTGGTCGCAGAAAGCCCTTGAGCGTCCGTATCTATTAATGGAGCGCTACCTGGGCCTGTCGCAGCAATTTCACAATGACGTCGTCCGCAGTGTCGAGGATTACCTGGGCAGCGGCGACGCGTTGCGCCTGAGCACTGCCGCTCAAGGCATCGACAGCCTGCAAAAAGAACTCGGCGAATTGCCACCGGCCCTGGCCGAGGCGTTACGCCCAAGCCTTTGGACCCTTGAAGAATTCAGCAAGACCGACCTGCTGGCCGCCGGCAAGCTGGCAGGCGATCCGCAGGCCTTGCTGCTGCAGGCCGAGCGGGAACTGGGCGCCAGTCTCGATCAACTCAGCCAGTACGCCAGCGGCAATGCGGCTTACCTGACGCCGCTGCTCACCGCATCGCAACACCTGGGCAAATTGTCCCTGGCCCGTGACAAACTGGTCAGCAGCGGCCGCAGTGAACTGGCCTCCGATGTCGAACGCGAAGTGACCAACATCCGCACCCAGGCTGAAAAACTGGACGCCCTGCCTTTGCTCGGCGTAGCCACCAGCAGCGAATCGAACACCGACGATTTCGCCTCGATGATGGGCCTTGAGAACACGGAAAAAACCGTTGCCGAAGATGCCGGCGTGGGCCTCAAGCGTGAGCTCAACAGCCTGCTCACCCGCTACCCGGCCGAGCTTTCGCGCACCCGCGATCAAATCCAGAAGCGCGCCGACCTCAGCGCGGCGACCCACCTGAAAATCGCCGACGTGCAACAGGCCATTGCCGGGCTGGAACCGGTAGTACGCGCCCAGCACGGGCAGATCCAGGGTGAAGTGCGGGTGATGCAAGGCGTGATGATCGGCTTGATTCTGTTGATCGCCCTGCTGATCGACACCCTGCAGCGCAAACTCGCCCGAACCCTGACCAACCTCGCCCCGGCCCTCTCGACCTGGGCCGAAGGCGACTTCAGCCGCGACATTCAACTGGGCAGCACCAACCGCGAATTGCATGACATTGAAGCCTCCCTCAACCGCTTGCGCGCCTATCTGGTGGACCTGGTGGGGACCATTCGCCGCAACGCCGAGCAGGTGGCCGACAGCAGCCGCACCCTGGCCGACCTGAGCAACGACCTGCACGACGGTGCCGAGCATCAGGCCGGTGACACGGCACTGATCCGCGACTCCCTCAGCGAACTGGAAGCGACCATTCAACAAGTCGCCGGCGATGCCAGCCAGGCCGCCGACGCCAGCCGCCACGCCGGCCTGGCCGTGGAGCACGGACAGAAAGTCATCGGCCTGAGCCTCACGGGTCTGCATGCGCTGGTGGATGAAGTGCAAGGCAATGCGCAAATGATTGAGCACCTGGCTGAAGAGTCGGCCACCATCGGCGGCGTGCTGACGGTGATCCGCTCGATTGCCGACCAGACCAACCTGCTGGCCTTGAACGCCGCCATCGAGGCGGCCCGGGCCGGGGAAATGGGCCGAGGCTTTGCAGTGGTGGCCGAAGAGGTGCGCTCACTGGCGCAACGTACCGCCGGGGCCACGGCAGAAATCCAGACGCTGATCGCAGGACTGCAAACCGCCGCGCGGCAATCGGTGGAAGGCATGCGCGCCCAGGTCGCACATGCCGAAGCGACCGCCGGCCAGGCCCAGGCCGCGGATGGGGCACTGGATAAGATCGTGGGGGCGATCCAGACCATTTCCGCCACGGCGGTACGCATTGCTGATGTCACCGCCCAGCAAAGCGGCGCTGTCAGCGAAATCCGGGACCACAGTGAGCGGATTCACCAGCTGGGCGGGGATAACCTGCTGCGCATTGGCCAAGGGCGTGAGCAAGGGGAGAATTTGCTGGTGCTGGGTGGGCGATTGCATACGGCCGTTCAGGCCTTCCGCGTCTGATAAATCGCTTTCACTGTAGGAGCTGCCGAAGGCTGCGATCTTTTGACTTTGCCTCTCAAGAGCAAGATCAAAAGATCGCAGCCTTCGGCAGCTCCTACGCAGTTCGATGTGACCATGCTCTCTCAGCTATCATCCCCCCAATTCCGATACGCGAGATCGTCATGCGCCGTTTGCTTTGCCTGCTGTTTTTAGTGTTCGCCCTGCCGGCCAGCGCCACTGGCTTGCTGGAGAACCGACCCAACTCCACCTTGGGCTCGATCAACAACAGCGCCGACTTCCTGCCGGTGCGCGAAGCTTTCCGGCTGAGCCTGGTAGAGAGCACGCCGCAATCGATAAAGCTGCGTTTCGTCGCCACCGAAGGTTATTACCTCTACCGCCACCGCTTTCAATTTCGCGCCGATCCGGCCGATGTCGCCCTCGGAGCGGCGAAACTGCCCGACGGTCAGAAAAAGCACGATGAATACTTCGGCGATGTCGAGGTCTATCACGACATTCTCGACGTCGAGTTGCCGCGCACCGACCAACGCGCCTTCACCCTGGTCGTGACCTATCAGGGATGCGCCGACAAAGGCCTGTGCTATCCACCGGAAACCGAGCGCCTGAGCATCGACGGCAGCGGTGCTCCGGCGACGGTTTATCCATGGAGCTGGCGCGAACTGGCGCTGTTTTTCCTCGCGGGCCTGGGCCTGACGTTCACGCCATGCGTGCTGCCCATGCTGCCGATCCTGTCCGGCGTGGTACTGCGCGGTCAGGTCGGTGGCTGGCGCGGCTTCAATCTGTCGCTGGCCTATGTGCTGCCAATGGCCGCCTGCTTTGCCCTGCTCGGAGCCCTGATGGGCCTGTTCGGTGCCCAACTCAATCTGCAGGCGCGACTGCAGTCGGCCTGGGTGTTGGTGCCGTTCGCGATGTTTTTCGCCGTGTTTGCCCTGGCAATGTTCGGCGTGTTCGAGCTCAAGTTGCCGCACGCCATCAGCAGTCGCCTGGACCGCATCGCCGGCCGCACCGAAGGCGGGTCATTGTGGGGCGCCGCAGTGTTGGGCGTGGTCTCCAGCTTGCTGGTCTCACCCTGTGTTTCGGCGCCATTGGCCGGCGCGCTGCTGTACATCAGCGCCAGTGGCGATGCCTTGGGCGGCGGCTTGAAACTGTTCATGCTCGGCCTCGGCATGGGCGCGCCGCTGTTGCTGGTGGCCACCGGTGGCGCAGCCTGGCTGCCGAAAAGCGGTCCGTGGCTGGTCTACGTGAAAAACGCGATTGGCGTGTTGTTGCTCGGGTTGGCCGTCGGCCTGCTCAGCCGCGTCTTGCCGGGTCAGGTCACCTTGTTGCTCATCGGTTTGCTGGCCGGCGGCGTCGGCCTGTTCATGGGAGCGCTGGAGTTCGTCTATAAACCACCGCGCAAACGCCTGGGCCAATTGCTCGGCATGTTCCTGCTGTTTTACGCACTGGCCTGCTGGTACGGCGCCTTCAGCGGCCAGTCCGACCCGCTCAACCCGATCGGCCAGCCCCGTATCGTTGCCAACAACGGCCCCGCGCAAAACGCCAGCACCTGGCAAACCGTCAGCACGCCGGCCGATCTGGACCGAGCACTCGCCGACGCACGCGCATCCGGCACACCGCTGCTGCTCGACTGGTACGCCGACTGGTGCATAAGCTGCAAAGTCATCGAGCGTGAGGTGCTGGACGACCCTGTCGTCATCGAACGCCTCAAGGGCTACCGGCTTATTCGCTTCGACATCACCGCCAGCAACGCCGAGCAACGCGCCCTGCTCGACCGTTACCAGTTGTTCGGGCCACCGGCCCTGATGTTTTTTGGCAAGGACGGTGTCGAACGCGCCGATGTTCGGGTGATCGGCGAGATCAACGCCAGGGACTTCGCCGAACGTGTTGCCAGGGCGAATGACCAAATTTAATCAAGCAGTCATATATTTCGCGCAAACATCGGTCATCGTGCTGGCTATTGCAGAGAACTGGACAGTCACAAAGGCTTTGCGGCATAGTCGCCGGGTTCTGACAATTGCTCACAGATAACATAGGAACCGCCGATGGCGACGTTACTCGTTCTGCACGGACCCAACCTGAACCTGCTCGGCACTCGTGAACCGGGCACCTATGGCGCCACGACGCTGGCTCAGATCAACCAGGACCTGGAACGCCGTGCCCGCGAAGGCGGTCACCATTTGCTGCACCTGCAAAGCAACGCCGAGTACGAATTGATCGACCGCATCCACGCTGCCCGCAGCGAAGGCGTGGACTTCATTCTGATCAACCCAGCAGCTTTTACACATACAAGTGTCGCATTACGTGACGCGCTGCTGGCGGTGAGCATCCCATTCATCGAAGTGCATTTGTCTAACGTGCACAAACGCGAACCTTTCCGCCATCACTCTTACTTCTCCGACGTAGCGGTGGGAGTGATCTGCGGCCTTGGCGCCAGCGGTTATCGACTGGCCCTGGAGGCCGCCCTAGAGCAGCTTCAAATACAGGCAACAGCTTGAACAACAAGCGTTAAACGCCCCTGACCGACCCTTGGGAGTTGATGATTCATGGATATCCGTAAAGTTAAGAAACTGATCGAATTGCTGGAAGAGTCCGGCATCGACGAGCTCGAGATCAAGGAAGGCGAAGAGTCCGTACGCATCAGCCGTCATAGCAAGACCCCGGCTCAGCAGTACTACGCGCCAGCTCCAATGCACGCTCCGGCCCCCGCGCCTGTCGCTGCCGCCGCTCCGGCTGCCGCTGCCGCACCTGTTGCCGCCGCCGCGCCAGCACTGAACGGCACCGTTGCCCGTTCGCCGATGGTCGGTACTTTCTATCGCAAGTCTTCGCCAAGCTCGCCGTCCTTCGTCGAAGTCGGCCAGACCGTGAAGAAAGGCGACACCCTGTGCATCGTTGAAGCCATGAAGATGATGAACCACATCGAAGCTGAAACCAGCGGTGTGATCGAATCCATCCTCGTCGAAGACGGCCAGCCGGTTGAGTACGACCAACCGCTGTTCACCATCGTTTGAACCGCGGAGAGCCTTTGATGACTGCGAAGTTGGAAAAAGTTCTGATCGCCAACCGCGGTGAGATCGCCCTGCGGATCCTGCGCGCCTGCAAAGAGATGGGCATCAAGACCGTCGCCGTTTACTCCAAGGCCGACAAGGAACTGATGCACCTGGGCCTGGCAGACGAATCCGTCTGCATCGGTCCGGCATCGGCCGCCCACTCCTACCTGCACATTCCGGCAATCATTGCCGCGGCCGAAGTGACTGGCGCTACCGCCATTCACCCGGGCTACGGCTTCCTTGCGGAAAACGCCGACTTCGCCGAGCAGGTCGAGAACTCCGGCTTCGCGTTCATTGGCCCGAAAGCCGAAACCATTCGCCTGATGGGCGACAAGGTATCGGCCAAGCACGCCATGATCGCTGCCGGCGTTCCGACTGTTCCGGGCTCTGACGGCCCGCTGCCGGAAGACGAAGAAACCGCTCTGCGCATTGGTCGCGAAGTCGGTTACCCGGTGATCATCAAGGCCGCTGGCGGCGGCGGTGGTCGCGGCATGCGCGTTGTGCATAAAGAAGAAGACCTGATCTCCTTCGCGAAACTGACCCGTACCGAAGCTGGCGCGGCGTTCGGCAACCCGATGGTCTATCTGGAAAAATTCCTGACCAACCCGCGTCACGTGGAAGTCCAGGTCCTTTCCGATGGCCAGGGCCAGGCTATCCATCTGGGCGACCGCGACTGCTCGCTGCAACGCCGTCACCAGAAGGTTCTCGAAGAAGCGCCAGCACCGGGCATCGACGAAAACGCACGTGAGGAAGTACTCGCACGCTGCGTCAAGGCTTGCATCGACATCGGCTACCGGGGCGCTGGCACTTTCGAGTTCCTGTACGAAAACGGTCGCTTCTACTTCATCGAGATGAACACTCGTGTCCAGGTAGAGCACCCGGTTTCGGAAATGGTCACCGGCATCGACATCGTCAAGGAGATGCTGAGCATCGCCGCCGGCAACAAGCTGTCGTTCACCCAGGATGACGTGGTCATCCGCGGGCACGCGCTGGAATGCCGGATCAACGCCGAAGACCCGAAAACCTTCATGCCGAGCCCGGGCACGGTCAAGCATTTCCACGCCCCAGGCGGCAACGGCGTTCGCGTCGACTCGCACCTGTACAGTGGTTATGCCGTTCCGCCGAACTACGACTCGTTGATCGGCAAGCTGATCACCTACGGGGCAACCCGTGACGAAGCCATGGCGCGCATGCGCAATGCGCTGGACGAGATCGTGGTCGACGGGATCAAGACCAACATCCCGCTGCACCGCGACCTGACCCGCGACGAAGGCTTCTGCAAAGGGGGCGTGAACATTCACTACCTCGAGCACAAGCTGGCTGGCGAGAAGCACTAAGCTTCGACCCCATCGACAAAGCCGCCTTCGGGCGGCTTTGTTGTTTAAGTTCAAAAGATCGCAGCCTTCGGCAGCTCCTACATTTGAAATGCGTTCCCCTGTAGGAGCTGCCGCAGGCTGCGATCTTTTTGCTTCACCCCTATAGTCGTCTTCTGCCCCGCGCTCGCGTAAACTTGCGTCCTTCTCGCAGCCCGCCAGGCTGCAATCAATATTTTTCAAAGGTGCCCGCCATGCCTTGGCTGCAAGTACGTCTCGCCATCAGCCCAGAACAAGCCGAAACCTATGAAGACGCTTTCCTTGAAGTGGGCGCCGTGTCGGTGACCTTCATGGACGCCGAAGATCAGCCGATCTTCGAGCCGGAACTCAACACCACGCCGCTGTGGTCGCACACGCACCTGCTGGCCCTGTTCGAAGGTGGCACCGAGCCAGGCCCGGTATTGGCCCATCTGGAACTGCTGACCGGCAGCCCGCTACCCGAGCACCACAGCGAAGTGATCGAAGACCAGGACTGGGAACGCAGCTGGATGGATGGTTTCCAGCCAATGCGTTTCGGCCAGCGCCTGTGGATCGTGCCGAGCTGGCATGCCGCACCAGAACCTGACGCCGTGAATTTGCTGTTGGACCCGGGCCTGGCGTTCGGCACCGGCACCCACCCGACCACCGCACTGTGCCTGGAATGGCTCGACGGTCAGGACCTCAAAGACTGCAACGTGCTGGACTTCGGTTGCGGCTCGGGGATTCTGGCGATTGCCGCACTGTTGCTGGGCGCCAGGGAAGCCGTCGGCACCGATATCGACGTGCAGGCGCTGGAAGCCTCCCGCGACAACGCCGGGCGCAACAACATCGCCGACCACCTGTTCCCGCTGTATCTGCCGCAAGACCTGCCGCAGGTGCAGGCCGACGTGCTGGTGGCCAACATTCTCGCCGGTCCGCTGGTGTCCCTGGCGCCACAGCTGTCGGGCCTGGTCAAGTCGGGCGGTCGCCTGGCGCTGTCGGGCATCCTCGCCGAACAGGGCGATGAAGTCGCTGCCGCCTACACCAAGGACTTCGATCTGGACCCGATCGCCAATCGCGATGGCTGGGTGCGCATCACTGGCCGTCGGCGCTAGAATGAGCGTCTGCATAATCCGGATCGCCGCATGACCGACAGCTTCGTCACCCAGTGCCCGCATTGCCAAACCAGCTTCCGCGTCAGCCATGCCCAGTTGAGCGTGGCTCGCGGGGTGGTTCGTTGCGGCTCCTGCCTGCAGGTGTTCAATGCCGCCAGGCAATTGCTTGAGCAGGCGAGCAAGGAATCACCGGTCACGACGCCCGTGCAGCCTGAGGAGCCCCTTGAGCCATCACCACCGCGCGCCATCAGCCAAAAGCAATGGAGCGCGACCGAACTGGACCTGGACAGTCTCGACCTCGACGAAGAGCTCGCCCGGCTCGAGCAGCGGGAAATCCAGCCGACCACCGAACTCGGCCGCCATCGCGACGACTCGCTGAGTGCCCGTCGCGACAGCACCGGGCAGGATGACGAGGAGCCGTGGTCCGACAGCCTGTTCAGTGAGTCGGCGGCCGATCGTGCGCAACTCGACGAACCGCTCGACAGCCTTGAAACGCCAGAGCCGACGGTCGAACCGAGCAAAGCCTCGCGCACCGAACCTTCGCTGTCCCTGGAACCGGTTGATCTCGACGAAGAATCGCAGCCACCTCATTTGCGACTGCACGACCCTCTCGATGCACCGCTGAACCACGAACGCCTGTCGGCCGCCGACGAGAGGGAAATCGACGACAACCTGCCTTCGATCGAACCGCTGCGCAAGCGACGCGAACGCAGCGAACCGGGCGTGCGTGCCGAAGTGCTGCAAGACCTGACCGACGACCCGCTGCAACTGGACTGGCAAAAACGCCGCTCGCCCTGGGGCCGACGCCTGTTCTGGCTGCTGCTGGTGCTGATTGCCGCTGGCGCCCTCGCCGGCCAGTACATTGCCTACCATTTCGACGAACTGGCGCGACAGGATCAATATCGCCCGTGGTTCCAGCAACTGTGCCCGCAAATCGGCTGCACCGTGCCTTCCAAAGTCGACATCGCGAAGATCAAGAGCAGCAACCTGGTGGTACGTAGCCATCCCGAGTTCAATGGCGCCCTGGTGGTCGATGCGATCATCTATAACCGCGCGCCCTTCTCCCAGCCCTTCCCGTTGCTGGAGCTGCGCTTCGCCGACCTCAATGGCCATCTTATCGCCAGTCGTCGCTTCAAGCCTGGCGAGTACCTCAATGGCGATCTCGAAGGCATGGCGGAAATGCCTCCGCAAACGCCGATCCACATCGCCCTGGACATTCTCGACCCAGGTGCCAAGGCCGTGAACTACAGTCTGAGCTTTCACTCTCCGGAGTGAAACGCTTCATTGCTCCCGGATTCACGCCGGCTTTCTGACTGCCCCAGGCGAACCAAACCACGGGTAATAACAGAATAACTGTTCAGAATTTGTTCAATTCAGCCTTTATCCAGTCATCGAGAGCGGGTATCATGCCAACCCTTTTTCGAACTCTCATGATCCGGCCCCACAACAGGGAAGTCCTATGTCGGCGGTACGCATCGGCCCATACACATTACATAACAGCTTGATTCTCGCCCCCATGGCGGGAGTCACCGACCAGCCCTTTCGTCAGCTGTGCAAGCGCTTGGGCGCGGGACTGGTCGTCTCGGAAATGGTCACCAGCGACATGAGTTTGTGGAACACCCGCAAGTCGCGCATGCGCATGATCCACGAAGGTGATCCCGAGCCTCGCTCGGTACAGATCGCCGGTGGGGACGCGCAGATGCTGGCGGACGCCGCCCGTGCCAACGTTGAAATGGGTGCACAGATCATTGATATCAACATGGGCTGTCCGGCAAAAAAAGTCTGTAACAAGGCGGCCGGTTCCGCGCTGTTGAAGGATGAACCCCTGGTAACCGAGATCCTGCAGGCCGTCGTGGCTGCGGTCGATGTGCCGGTTACCCTGAAGATCCGGACCGGTTGGGACCGGGACAACAAGAACGGCCTGACGGTGGCAAAGATCGCCGAACAGGCAGGCATTACGGCGCTGGCGGTGCATGGCCGCACCCGTGCCGACCTGTACACAGGTGTTGCCGAGTACGACACCATTGCCGCGATCAAGCAGGCGGTGTCGATTCCGGTCTTCGCCAATGGCGATATCGATTCGCCGGAAAAAGCCCGGTACGTGCTCGACGCGACCGGTGCCGATGGCCTGTTGATTGGCCGGGCTGCCCAGGGGCGGCCATGGATTTTTCGCGAGATCGACCATTTCCTGCGCACCGGCGAGAAGCTCCCGGCGCTGGAACTGATCGAGGTGGAACGCATTCTGCTAGAGCATCTGGCTGCCCTGCACGCCTTCTATGGTGATGTCATGGGCGTGCGCATTGCTCGAAAGCATGTGGGCTGGTATCTCGCAACCCTGCCGGGCGCCAGGGAGTTTCGCGCCCACTTCAATCGTTTGGATGGTACGGATGCACAATGCGCCAACGTTCGGGGATTTTTCGCCGAGCGTTACAAGAGCCTGACAGGGGACGGAGAGTGGGTGGCCGCATGACGATGATGACCGAGACTTTAGTGAGTGGAACAACACCCGTGAGCGACAACGTGAATTTGAAACAGCACCTCAATACGCCAAGCGAAGAAGGCCAGACCCTTCGCGGGAGTGTCGAGAAGGCGCTGCACAATTATTTCGCCCACCTTGAGGGCGCTGCCGTCACGGATGTGTACAACCTGGTGCTCTCCGAAGTCGAGGCTCCCCTGCTCGAGTGCGTGATGAACTACGTCAAGGGCAACCAGACCAAGGCCAGCGAGATGCTCGGGCTTAACCGGGGCACGCTGCGCAAGAAACTCAAGCAGTACGATTTGTTGTAAGCATTCAATCAAACCAGAAAGGCGCCCGCGTAAAACCGGTCGCCTTTTTTGCTGACTTCCTTTGCTTTTGATGGAAATTGAGATGACCGACCAGACTACCCGCCTGCCGATCCGCCGCGCCTTGATCAGCGTTTCCGACAAGACCGGGATCCTCGAATTCGCCAAGGAGCTTGAAGCCCTGGGCGTCGAGATCCTCTCCACCGGCGGGACGTTCAAGCTGCTGCAGGACAACGGCGTTGCCGCAGTGGAAGTCGCGGACTACACAGGTTTTGCCGAAATGATGGACGGCCGGGTGAAGACCCTGCACCCGAAAATCCACGGCGGGATCCTCGGTCGTCGCGGCATCGACGACGCCATCATGAACGAGCATGGCATCAAGCCGATCGACCTGGTTGCGGTCAACCTGTACCCGTTCGAAGCCACCATCAACAAGCCAGGCTGCGACCTGCCGACCGCCATCGAGAACATCGACATCGGCGGCCCGACCATGGTCCGTTCGGCAGCAAAAAACCATAAAGACGTGGCCATCGTGGTCAATGCCGGCGACTACGCCAGCGTCCTGGAAAACCTCAAGGCCGGCGGCCTGACCTACGCTCAGCGTTTCGACCTGATGCTCAAGGCATTCGAGCACACCGCCGCCTACGACGGCATGATCGCCAACTACATGGGCACCGTGAACCAGGCGGCTGAAACCCTCTCGACCTCCGGTCGCAGCGAGTTCCCGCGCACCTTCAACAGCCAGTTCATCAAGGCCCAGGAAATGCGCTACGGCGAGAACCCGCACCAGAGCGCGGCGTTCTACGTTGAAGCCAAACCTGCCGAAGTGGGCATCGCCACCGCGACCCAACTGCAAGGCAAGGAACTGTCGTACAACAACGTGGCGGACACCGACGCTGCGCTGGAATGCGTGAAGAGCTTCGTCAAGCCAGCCTGCGTGATCGTCAAGCACGCCAACCCGTGCGGCGTGGCTGTCAGCCCTGATGCCGAAGGCGGCATCCGCAAGGCCTACGACCTGGCCTACGCTACCGACACCGAATCCGCGTTCGGCGGCATCATCGCCTTCAACCGCGAGCTCGACGCCGAGACCGCCAAGGCCATCGTCGAGCGTCAGTTCGTCGAAGTGATCATTGCCCCAAGCGTCAGCGAAGAGGCCCGCGCCATCGTCGCCGCCAAAGCCAACGTGCGCCTGCTGGCCTGCGGCGAGTGGTCGGCTGACCGCGCTGCTGCCTGGGATTACAAGCGCGTCAACGGTGGCCTGCTGGTACAGAGCCGCGACATCGGCATGATCGGCACCGACGACCTGAAAGTCGTGACCAGGCGCGCCCCGACCGAGCAAGAGATCCACGACCTGATCTTCGCCTGGAAAGTCGCCAAGTACGTTAAGTCCAACGCCATCGTCTACGCCAAGAATCGCCAGACCATCGGTGTCGGCGCCGGTCAGATGAGCCGTGTGAACTCCGCGCGTATTGCTGCCATCAAGGCTGAGCACGCGGGCTTGCAGGTAGCCGGTTCGGTGATGGCTTCCGACGCTTTCTTCCCGTTCCGCGACGGTCTGGACAATGCGGCCAAGGCGGGCGTGACTGCCGTGATCCAGCCAGGCGGCTCGATGCGTGATGCTGAAGTGATTGCTGCTGCCGACGAAGCCGGCATCGCGATGGTCTTTACGGGCATGCGCCACTTCCGTCACTAATACGGCAACGGTCGCACTGACGCCGGCATCTGCTGCGTTGGAGCCCACCTCGATGATGCTCATTGCCAAAAGGCAACTCCGCTCATCGAGGTGGGCTCCGCCTTGCATCTACCGGCGTCATTGCAACCTCCTAAGGCGTAAAGCGCTTTAGGTTCTAAAACAGAATTAGCGTCATCCGAGGTTTTTGAAATGAATGTTTTGATCATTGGCAGCGGTGGCCGTGAACACGCCCTGGCCTGGAAAGTGGCTCAGGATCCGCGCGTGCAGAAGGTATTCGTGGCTCCGGGCAACGCCGGTACCGCCATCGAAGCCAAGTGCGAGAACGTCGCCATCGACGTACTGGCGCTTGAGCAACTGGCAGACTTTGCCGAGAAAAACGTTTCCCTGACCATCGTTGGCCCTGAAGTGCCGCTGGTTGCCGGTGTTGTGGACCTGTTTCGCAGCCGTGGCCTGGATTGCTTCGGTCCGACCGCTGGCGCTGCGCAGCTGGAAGGTTCGAAAGCCTTCACCAAGGACTTCCTGGCGCGCCACAAGATCCCGACTGCCGACTACCAGAACTTCACCGAGATCGAGCCGGCCCTGGCTTACCTGCGTGAAAAAGGCGCTCCGATCGTGATCAAGGCCGATGGCCTGGCCGCCGGTAAAGGCGTGATCGTCGCCATGACCCTGGCCGAAGCCGAAGACGCCGTGCGCGACATGCTGGCCGGCAATGCCTTTGGCGATGCGGGTTCGCGCGTGGTCATCGAAGAGTTCCTGGACGGCGAAGAAGCCAGTTTCATCGTGATGGTCGACGGCAAGAACGTGCTGCCGATGGCCACCAGCCAGGACCACAAACGCGTCGGCGACGGCGACACCGGTCCAAACACTGGTGGCATGGGTGCTTACTCCCCGGCGCCGGTGGTTACCGCCGAAGTGCACAAGCGCGTCATGGACCTGGTGATCTGGCCGACCGTGCGCGGCATGGCCGAGGAGGGCAACGTCTACACTGGTTTCCTGTACGCCGGTCTGATGATCGACAAGGCTGGTAACCCAAAAGTCATCGAATTCAACTGCCGCTTCGGCGACCCTGAGACCCAACCGGTGATGCTGCGCCTGCAGTCGAGCCTGGTGCTGCTGGTCGAGGCCGCTCTGGCCCAGGCGCTGGACAAGGTCGAAGCACAATGGGATCCACGCCCGAGCGTCGGCATCGTGCTGGCCGCCGGCGGCTATCCTGGCGACTACGCCAAAGGCGCGGCCATCAATGGCCTGGACGCAGCGGCAGCACTGGAAGGCAAAGTCTTCCACGCCGGTACTGCGCTCAAGGACGGTCAAGTCGTAACGGCCGGTGGTCGGGTGCTTTGCGCCACGGCCATGGGTGCCAGCGTCGATGCTGCACAGCAGCAGGCCTACAAGCTGGCGGCTTCGATTGACTGGGAAGGCTGCTTCTATCGCAAGGACATTGGCTACCGCGCCATTGCCCGCGAGCGTGGCGAAAATCAGGAATAAGGTATGCACCGCGCCAGGCAATGAACACCGTTTATTGCCTGGCTATTCCGGCGCCGCGCATCGTTATATTCTGGCATCAACCTAACGAAGGGATTTCGCCGTGCGCTGGCTCAGGATTGCCATAAGCTTGACCGTCACTTTGCTGACCTTGCTCTGCATGCTTCCGGCCCAGGCCGCGCAAGGCAGTGGCTGGGCGGTATTGCTCGACGAACAGGGCGATCTGCAACTGAGCGACATCCGTTCCGCACGCTACACCAATCAATTCAGCCCTATCGAACTCGACCGCCTTACCGCAGCCGAACCCGATGGCGCGCTATGGTTGCGATTCAGGCTTGCACCGGGCAAACACGAACAGTTGCTGCGCGTGTTCGCGCCTGACCTGCGCCAGTTCAACATGTTCGTTCTGGACGGCGACAAGCTGATCGATCAATCCAGCACGGGCAACGAACGCCCCCAATCCGAGCGACCATTGCCCAGCAGCGACTTCATGCTGGCCCTGCCGCAAAGCGACAACCCCCTCGACGTGTACCTGCGACTGGCCTCCGACCACCAGTTACGGCCCTATATCACCCTGCAATCGGCGATCCTCTCGGCCGCCAACCAGAACCAGACCCTGATCTATGGCCTGTTGTTCGGTTGCATCGCCATGCTGATCCTGCACAACCTCATCCGCTACACCTACACCCGCTCGCGCAGCGCCCTCTGGTTGGCGACGTGCGAAGGGTTATTGATGCTCAGCCTGCTGTTGTTGCTGAACCTGGCCGGTCCCTGGCTGCCGGACTGGCATGCACTGCAAACGCCGGGGGCTTACCTGGCATTGATAATGACTGCGCCCTGCGGCCTGATGCTTGCCTATCGTTTCTTCGCCCCGCTCGGGCCGCATCCGCTGAACCGGTTGCTGCTTGGCGAGATCCTGCTCATCACCGCCTGCGGCCTGATGCTGCTGTTCGTCAATACCTTGCCGCTGAACTTCATTACCTACGGTCTGGTAGCGCTGGCAGGCCTGAGCATGCTGTTCATCAGCGCCTATCACTGGCAAAAAGGTTATCGCCCGGCTCGCCTCTTCGTGGCAGCCATGGTGGTGTTCAACCTCGGGACACTGGTCATCCTGCCCGCCCTGTTGGGGTTGACCCTGGTCGAACCCCATGGCCTGATCACCATCTTGCTGGTGTTCATCTGCATCAGTGGCCTGTTGATGAGCATTGCGTTGAGCGAGCGCCAGCGCCGCATCACCGAAGACCGCTTCAGCATCAGTCGTGACCTGGCAGCCAGCAACGCCGAGATCAACGCCAAGGCCGAGTTCCTGGCGAAGATCAGCCATGAGATCCGCACTCCGATGAACGGCGTCCTCGGCATGACCGAGCTACTGCTGGGCACACCGCTATCGGTCAAGCAACGCGACTATGTGCAGACGATCCACAGCGCTGGCAACGAGCTGCTGACACTGATCAACGAAATTCTCGACATCTCCAAACTCGAGTCCGGACAGATCGAACTGGACGATGTGCAGTTCGACCTCAATGCACTGATCGAGGATTGCCTGAGCATCTTCCGCGCCAAGGCCGAGCAGCAAAACGTCGAGTTGATCAGCTTCATCCAGCCGCAAGTGCCCCGGGTGATCAGCGGTGACCCGACACGCTTGCGCCAGACGCTGTTGAGCCTGCTTGAAAACGCCCTGAAAAAAACCGATGAAGGCGAAATCCTGATCGTCGTTGCGCTCGACGAGCGCAACACCAAACCACGCCTGCGTATCGCCGTGCAGGACAGCGGCGAGCCCATGGACGCCGAAGAACGCGACGCCCTGATGCACGCCGAACTGCACAGCCGGCATTTTCTTTCAGCCACCCAGTTGGGCGGCAACCTGGGGCTGGTAATTGCCCGCCAGCTGATCCGCTTGATGCAGGGGGAATTCGGGATCAAGAGCGGCAACAACCAGGGCAGCACCCTGTGGCTGACCCTGCCGCTGGACCCGGATCGTCTCGAGCACCCGACCTCCGACCTCGACGGCCCGCTGCAGGGTGCGCGGGTATTGGTGGTGGACGACAATGACACCTGCCGCAAGGTGCTGGTGCAGCAGTGCAGCGCCTGGGGCCTGAACGTCAGCGCCGCGTCTTCCGGCAAGGAGGCGCTGGCCCTTCTGCGCACCAAGGCTCACTTGCGCGATTACTTCGATGTGGTCCTGCTGGACCAGAACATGCCCGGCATGACCGGCATGCAACTGGCGGCCAAGATCAAGGAAGACCCCAGCCTGAACCATGACATCCTGTTGATCATGCTCACCGGCATCAGCAATGCGCCGAGCAAGATCATCGCGCGCAACTCCGGGATCAAGCGCATCCTCGCCAAACCGGTGGCCGGCTACACCCTCAAGACCACCCTGGCCGACGAGCTGACCCAACGCAACAAAGGCCTGGTCGTCACGCAACCACTGCCAAACGGCCCGGCACTACCGGTCAAGGTCCCCAGCGACTTCCGCATCCTGGTGGCCGAAGACAACAGCATCTCGACCAAGGTGATCCGCGGCATGCTGAGCAAGCTCAACCTGCAACCGGATACCGCCTGCAACGGCGAAGAGGCCCTACAGGCAATGAAGGCCCAACGTTACGACCTGGTGCTGATGGACTGTGAAATGCCGATCCTCGACGGCTTCTCGGCCACCCAGCAATTGCGTGCCTGGGAAGTCGGCAATCAGCGGGTCCGTACCCCCGTGGTGGCATTGACTGCCCATATCCTGGCCGAACACAAAGAGCGTGCACGCCAGGCCGGCATGGACGGACATATGGCCAAGCCGGTGGAACTGTCGCAGCTGCGTGAATTGATCGAGCACTGGGTCGCCCAGCGTGACCAGCACAATCGCGCAACAACCCAAACGTCCTGAGCCGACAGACTGCGCAACCCCTGATAGACTCCCCCCTCGACTTCCCTCGCCAGTGAGCCCGGCACCATGCTCCATGTGTTGTTCAGTGTTTACCTGAAGATGCTGGTGCTCTACAGCCCATTCTTCGTGTTGTCCTGCTTCATCAGCCTGACCCGTGGTTACTCGCGCAAGGAACAGCGTCGGCTGGCCTGGAAAGTAGCGGTCGCCACGCTGGTCTCCAGTGTGCTGTTGTATTTGTTCGGCCGGGTGATTTTCAGTGTTTTCGGCATCACCGTGGATGCCTTTCGTATCGGTGCCGGCAGCGTGCTGTTCATCTCGGCACTGGGCATGGCCCAAGGCAAATCGGCAGTACAGACCGATAACGTGCAGCAGGATGTCACCATCGTTCCGCTGACCATCCCGCTGACGGTTGGCCCCGGCACCATCGGTGCCTTGCTGGTGATGGGCGTGAGCCAGCCGCACTGGGACGACAAGCTCACGGCCATTGTCAGCATTGCCCTGGCCAGTTTTACCGTGGGGGTGGTGCTTTATCTGTCCAGCCGCATCGAACGCATACTCGGCGACCAGGGCTTGCAGATTGTCAGCCGGTTGATGGGATTGTTTGTGTGTGCGCTGGCGGCACAGATTATCTTCACTGGGGTGAAGGGGTATCTGGTTCCCTGACGCTTCAACCGGTTTTAACGACGCCGGCTGAAACGCTTGACCAGCACCTCTTTGCGATGCTCGCCAAGGTACTCTTCCATGTCTGTCTTGATCATCGCATAGCGGGCAGGGTTAAACGTGACGAAGGCCTTCCCGTGAAAAATATCGAGACTCGAGACTTTCCAGTCGACAAACAGGATACCGTCATTGCGGCCACCGCCCTTATGGTCGACTGCGGCCAATGCGACCAGGATGAGGCCATTCGGCATTTGCTCGCAGGGTATCGTCGATAACCGCACGCCTTCGGCTTTTTTCGACTCCAGGTTCAACAGCTGGATGGCCTCCGGCTCCGACTTCAACGCGGTCAGCGTGGAGTTCGTTACCGCACTGAGCACCGACGCACCTGGAACAGCGGCCTTCGCGGCTTCCACGGCAGCCTCGACAATATCGACCAGAACATTATCAATGGTAATATTCAGCGAACTCGACGCGTACTTGGAAAATCCTTTGTCAGGAACAAAACACCCGAGATCTTCCATGCATTGGGTAAAGGCGTGATACCAGGCTTTTGGATCGTTACCACCCGGCACTTCATAGTTCGCCTCTATTCTGGACATGGTGATTATATTTTCAATAATCGCCATGTTCTCAAGACTGATCTGATCGCCATAACCAATCAGACTATTGCCCAGCACCAACGCATCCAACTCCTTGTTCGGGCGGGACGCCTCGGCCAGCACGTGCCTTTTAACACGGGCCTTGGCGACCAGTGCAGGTTGGCGTTTTTGAATACACCCCCTGACAAAATCAGCACTATGCTCTGGACTAACAGAGCTTTGATAAATATCCATATACATCATTCCTTTGTTAGTTATTACTCCCTCACTGGGGAGTACGCCAAAACTAACGCAGCAAAATAAATCCCACAAGCTCAGTAAAATACAGAGTATGTAGGAATAACCATGTTTTTCGATTAATAGAGATCAGTCACACCAATAAACGCCTTGATCATGAACAGCGACTCATGATCAAGGCGTTTATATAGTAAAAAGTAACTTACTGAGGAATTGGAGTAAGTTTATCGCCATAACTGCGGGGCGTATAAACCCAGGAGCGGCCGTCCGTGCGAGGGAATACCCGGGTGGTAGACGATCCCACCAGCACCATGGTGCGCATATCGACCTGCTCGGGAGTCAACTGACCGAGCGTTGTTACGCGCAAGGTCTGGCCTGGACGACCAATATCGCGCCCCAGCACCACCGGCGTTTCAGGCACACGATGCCGGGCGACAATATCCAACGCCAGGCCCAACTGCCACGGCCGCGAACGCGAAATCGGGTTGTAGAACGCCAGCGCCAGATCGGCTTGCGCGGCCAGGTCCAGGCGTTTTTCGATGATCGACCAAGGCTTAAGGTTGTCCGACAGCGACAACACGCAGAAGTCATGCCCCAACGGCGCACCGGCCTGGGCAGCCGTCGCCAGTGAGGCCGAGACTCCCGGCAGCATCTCCAGATCGACGTTGTGCCAACTGGCATCGGCAGATTCGTGAAGCGCTTCCAGCACCGCCGCTGCCATGGCGAAGACGCCCGGATCGCCCGACGACACCACCACCACCGAGCGCCCCTGGGCCGCCAGTTCGAAGGCGTGGCGGGCGCGTTGCATTTCTTCGCGGTTGTCCGTGCAATGCTGCACCTGATCGGCACGGAACGGACCGGCCATGCGCACGTAGGTTTCGTAACCCAGCACGTCGGTTGCGCGGGCCAGTTCGGCCTTCACCGCCGGCACCATCAGTTCGGCAGCGCCCGGCCCGAGGCCGATCACCGCCAGACGCCCACGCGGGCGGCCGATCTGTAACGGGTCCAGCGGCTGCTCTGCCACTGCGATGGCAACGGTGTCATCGCCAAGGATGGAAACGGGTTGGTCGATGGCCGTGCGCAGACATTCGCCAACCACGCTCTCTGCGCGGGTAAAGCGCAATGGCACACCGAGTTCCAGCGCTGATTCATGTAACGCCGGGTCGGCCATTTCGGTGTCGGCGGCCAGCAGGCAGGCCAGCGATTGCGTGGCGATTTTTTCTTGATGCAACGCCTCGCGAACCGTCGTCGCGACGTTGCTCACCCCAGCACTGACAGCCACCACCACGTTGCGCGGATAAATCAGCAATTCATTGGCAGCGGGCTCGCGCTCGGCATGACTGACATGCACCGCCAGTCGGGCCTGCACATCTTCAGGCAATTGCGCCTGCGCCAGCCACGGCGCCTCGCCTTCGATACGCACGGTTTCGCCGGCGAGCAAATCGGAAACGAAACGCTTGCCCAGTTCCAGGTCGCCAAGGGCATAACCACTGGGCGGGTTGAGCAGGCACGTGCCGAAACGCAACTCGCCGCTGGTGGTGATCGCCGCCGCGACTTCCAGCGTGGCGGCAATCTCCCGCGCCATCACGTTTACTCCGCCAAGACCACCCAACAGTGGAACCACGGCGCTGCCGTCTTCGGCCACTGCCAATACCGGTGGTTCGGCGCCTTTTTCCAGCAGCAAGGGCGCCAGCGTGCGGATCACGATCCCGGCCGCGCACAGGGCAATGATCGGTGCACCCTGTTGATAGAGCTCGCGCAGGGTCGCACCGAATTCGTGATAGACCCGATCCGCGCCTTCGACCCGTTCGGCCAGGCCGTGGATCAGGGCGTCGGGATACACCTGCTGAATGCTGCGTGCGGTAGCGAGGCTGCCATTGCCGAGAATGACAATTGCCGGAACTGGACGGGTCATCAGCCTTGCCACCTTTCGCCGGGAACGATGATCAACGAGAAATACGGCGAAGACATCGGCTCGACCTGATCCAGCGGCACGATCTTCTGATTGGCCATGGTCGCGCGCTCGACGTACAACGCGCGCTCGGCCAGACCGAGTTCTTCCAGCACCTGGCGAACCTTGGGAAAGTTGCGCCCCAGCTTCATGATCACCGCGGCATCGGCATCGGCCAGGCGACGCTTGAGTTCATCGTGCGGCAATACACCGGACAACACCGACAGGCTCTGATTGCGATACACCAGCGGCGCACCGAGCACTGAGGCGCCGCCAAGCATCGAGCATACGCCGGGCACGACTTCGGCCTGATAGCGCTGGGCGAGCCGGTCGTGCAGGTACATGTAGGAGCCGTAGAAGAACGGATCGCCCTCGCAGATCACCGCCACGTCGCGGCCCGCATCGAGATGCGCGGCCAGTTCTGTGGCCGCGTCATCGTAGAAGTCGCTGATCACTTGCTCATAGGACAGCGGCGCCGGCAAGGCTTCGGTGGTCACCGGGTACACCAGTGGCAGCAGATTCTGTGCTTCCTGCAGATGCGCCTCGATGATGCCGAAGGCGTTGCCCTTCTTGCCCTTGGCCACGAAGTACGCCACTACCGGCGACTCGCGCAGCAAGCGCAGGGCCTTGACGGTAATCAGTTCCGGATCACCAGGGCCGACGCCGAGGCCGATCAAACGTCCAGGTTGCTGCATTATTCGATCTCCGTGGCGAGGGCATTGACAGCGGCGGCGGCCATGGCGCTTCCGCCCAGGCGACCTTGCATGATGACAAAAGGCACGCCACGGCTGTCGGCCGCCAGCGCAGCCTTGGATTCGGCGGCACCGACGAAGCCCACCGGGAAGCCGAGGATCAACGCCGGTTTCGGCGCGCCGGCGTCGAGCATTTCCAACAGATAGAACAACGCCGTCGGTGCGTTGCCGATCACCACCACGCTGCCTTCAAGATGCGGACGCCACAGCTCCAGCGCAGCGGCGGAGCGGGTATTGCCCAATTCACGGGCCAGTTCCGGAACGCTCTCATCGCGCAAGGTGCAGATCACCGGATTGTTCGCTGGCAGGCGCGCGCGGGTAACGCCTTCGGAGACCATCCGCGCATCGCACAGAATCGGCGCACCGGCCGCCAGCGCATCACGCCCGGCCTTGCCCGCCCCTTCGGAAAACTGCAAGCCGTCGATGGCATCGACCATGCCGCAGGCGTGAATGACACGGACCGCGAGTTTCTCCAGATCGGCCGGGATTCGGTCGAGGTTGGCCTCGGCGCGAATGATCGCGAAGGAGTTGCGATAGATCTCCTGACCGTCGCGGATGTAATCAAGCATCAAGGGGGCTCCGTGAGCGGGCGTCGAGCAAGGTCGCGACCGCTTCAATAGTAAGGTTGCGTGCGTGCAGCGCGCCGAAACCCGGTTGCGCTGCATCGCGAAAATAGAGATCGTAGTGGCCGGGGGCGACGGCCAGCAACGTGACAGGTGCGATATGTGCGGCGGCGCAGGAACGCGGACAGCCGCTCAGGTGAATGTTCAGTGCCGGCCCATGGCGGTGCAGCAGCGCCGCCAGTTGCAGGGCATCGCCCTTGGTCTCGGCCAGGCCTTTAGCGCAACCGTTTGAGCCGGTGCAGGCGATCAGTCGGGACAATGGCTGATCGGCTTCGCACTGCAAGCCAAGAGACTGCAATTGCCGAATGACCTCGGCGGCATTTTCCGTGCGGACATTGGGCACCAGCAGACTTTGCCAGGGAGTGAAGCGCAAGCTTGAATCACCGAGCTCGCATGCCACTTGTGCCACACCGCGCAGCATCGTCGGGTCGAGCCGCCCCAATGGCGGGACGGCCCCTACGTAGACGACACCGGACTCGGCCTGGGGATGTGCGCCAATGTGCAAATCACTGCCACGCGAAATCCGCTGCCAATCGACAACCGTCTGCATCGATACACGCTCGTCCAGCTGAAGCATAAAGTGCTCGAGCGAATACTCGGTCAGCAAATGACGCATCCGCGTCTGCTCGGGGCGTGCCAATTCGAGGAACAACTCAAGCACCGCGACGACCAGGTCATGGCCATCGTCGAGCGCAACCGATCCTGCCGGTGAGTCAGTCGGGCATCCGGCCAGACCAAACGCCAGGCGTCGCTCACCGTTTTGCTCAAAGGCCGCGAGCCACAGGTCGTGGGGATGTTCAAGCATCGCCAAGGCCTCGCCGCCATCGAGTTGCACGGCGAACTTGGCACTGAGATCGTGAAAGCGTTCGTGCTCTTGCACCGTGGCCAAAATCCGCTCGGCCAACGCACGGGTATCGAACAGCATCAACCGATCGAACCCGGCAGCGGGGCTGAGCATCAGATTGCGCACATCGTCGCCCGCCGCATTGCTCGGCCCCAATCCTGCGGCTAGCAGGCAGTCGATCACGGCTGCCTGTTCGCTGCCGATTCCACGGATCTGCAAGTTGGCGCGGTTGGTCGCTTCGATCACGCAACCGGCATATCGCTCGGCTGCATCGGCCACCGCGACGGCCTGCTGTGCACGGATGGAACCACTGTTGAGTTTGATTCGGCAAATACCGCCGTCCAACGCCTGGACGATACGCAGCAATCCGGGACAGGCCGAAGGGCGTAAGGGCTTGGATTTCTGACGAGAATTCACTGGATGACCGGAACGAGACGAAGGGCAGCATTATGCCTGTTTTGCATGGCAGGATGAAAAGTCCGGGCAGCTGGACGACGAAAAGCGCTTGGACCCGGCGGCGGATTTTTCGTCTGACGCGGGAGGCGAACTTGCTCGTGCCTGACACAGAACACTAACAACAAGAATCAACTTCACAACCCACTCTTATTTCAACCGCCTATCGACTCCTGTACTTTTTAACTTTCAAGTAACGACAACAAATATGCGTTACAGCCAAATATCAGGAGCAACATATGGCCACAAACAAAACAGCCGGAATGTTAACTGGAAACAGCCTTACTTCACATATAGGTGAATTCTCACTACAAGATTACGAAAACCTGACCCAGTGCACGCAGATAGCCACAAAGTCCGCGGACATGCTTTGCAGCCGCTTTGCTGATCCTTCAAAGTGGCTAAATGAATATGTAAATACGTTGGACTTCATAGGTTGGTCTGTCTTTGAAGACGCGATTTTCACCCGCACTCGCAGCGTCATTTCCCACAGTATTGCGGACTTCCTGGTCCAAAGTGCTCAAGGCATGAAGGACTCCCGACAAGGGAATGCCATGATTGACACGCTCGACGCGCTGAAGCCCGACAAACCGGCAATGTTTTCACTGGATGAAGAAAGCCTTATGGGAGAAAGCTTTCAGGTAATACCTGCACGGTACAATTCGAGGGGGGTTCTCGAGATAGCTGTCTTTAATCTTGAATTGGTAACGCACACAAGAGAAAGCAGTTTCCTGTTCTGGGACTGGGAAGACCAGGATGCACAAATCATCCAGCGACGGGCTAGCCTTAAACTGGACAAACACAAACTCGACAGTAAAAGATCGCTGATTGAAAAAAAGCTTCACGAGATCACCATGAAGAGATTCGACCTGCGAAAACGATCATCCGTTTGAGTATCCTGACACTTGAAACTGCCATCAATGTAAAAAGCGCGCTTTCACCCAATGACAACAGGCGAATGCCGCACCGCGGTATGATGCGCAACCGCCCGCCCGTCACAGACCGGCACCGCGAGTTGGCTTCGATTGAGAGATGAGGAACAGCATGACCCCCTGGCTGACAGTAGTAGGCATCGGAGAGGACGGCTTCAAGGGGCTTGGAAAAAATGCCCGGCATGCCCTGCTGAACGCTTCGCGAATCATAGGCGGTCAACGGCAGCTGGATCTGCTGCCAGCCTGCATCCGTGGGGAACGGCAATTGTGGCCAAGCCCTTTTACCCTTGAAGCGGTTTTGACCAGGCGTGGCGAGCCCGTTTGCGTCCTGGCCAGTGGCGATCCGATGCTCTTTGGCGTCGGCGCCAGCCTGGCCCGGCAACTCCCCTCGGCCGAAATGCTGACGCTTCCCGCGCCCTCCTCCTGCTCGCTGGCTGCGGCGCGAATGGGTTGGCCCTTGCAGGAAGTGGTCACGTTGTCGGTGGTTGCCCGCCCCGTCGCCGCACTCAACGCGCAACTGTTCAGCGGCGTGCGCTTGCTGGTGTTGAGTAACGACGGCGGCAGCCCCACCGCCATCGCCGCACTGCTGCGTGAACGTGGTTTCGGTCCGAGCCGGATAACCGTGCTCGAACATTTGGGCGGTGAAGCCGAGCGGCGTGTCGACGGTATCGCCAATGACTGGAGCGATCCTTTGATCGCCGACCTGAACCTGATCGCCATCGAGTGCATCGCCGAGCCGAACACGCTGCGCCTGTCGCGACTGGCCGGCCTGCCGGACTCTGCCTTCAAACACGACGGCCAACTGACCAAACGCGATGTACGCGCCATCACCCTCGCGCGCCTGGCGCCCATCCCCGGCGAATTGTTGTGGGATGTTGGCGCTGGCAGTGGCTCGATCGGCATCGAATGGATGCGCGCCCACCCCGCTTGCCGCGCACTGGCCATCGAGGCCGATGAAGGCCGACAAGGGTTGATCGAACACAACCGCGATGCCCTCGGTGTTCCCGGCCTGCAACTGGTTCGCGGCAATGCGCCACAGGCCTTGGCCGGCCTGGAGCGACCGGATGCGATTTTCATTGGGGGCGGCGTCACCCGAGAAGGCGTGCTTGATACCTGCTGGGCCGAACTCAAACCCGGAGGCCGGTTGATTGCCAACGCTGTCACCCTGCAAAGTGAAATGACCCTGATGGCCTGGCGCGAGCAACACGGCGGGGAGTTGACCCGCATTCATATCGCGCAAGCACAACCTCTGGGTGACTTCGACACTTGGCGCCAGGCCTTGCCGATTACCTTGCTGGATGTGACGAAACCCTTCGATGCGTGACGAAACAGCCGAACAACCCGCCCCCCTGCGTAGTGGCCTGACCACCGGCAGCTGCGCCACGGCCACCAGCCTCGCCGCCGCGCGCCTGCTGCTGGCTGGCACAGAGGCCGATGCGGTGGAAATCGTATTGCCCAAAGGCAAGCAGGTGCAGATGCGCCTGGAGTTCTGCCGCCTCACCGAGGACGGAGCCGAAGCGGGAACTCTCAAGGATGCTGGTGACGATCCGGACGTGACCCACGGTGCCCTGCTCTACTCCCAGGTACGCCTGAGCAGCGAACCGGGGACACGCTTCAAGGCCGGTCGCGGCGTCGGCACCGTGACCCGGCCCGGGCTGGTGCTGGGTGTCGGCGAGCCCGCGATCAACCCGGTGCCACGAAAAATGATCAGCGAACACCTGGTCCGACTGGCCGACGAACTCGGCTATAGCGGTGGTTTCGAGGTCACGGTCAATGTCGAGAACGGCGAAGCACTGGCACTGAAAACCATGAACCCGCGCCTTGGCATTCTTGGCGGCCTGTCGATCCTCGGCACCAGCGGCATCGTCCGGCCGTTTTCCTGCGCGGCCTACATCGCCTCGATCCATCAGGGCATCGACGTGGCGAAAACCAACGGTTACCTGCATATTGCCGCCTGCACCGGCAATGCAAGCGAAGACACCATGCGCCGGGTCTACAACCTTCCGGAAATCGCTTTGATCGAAATGGGCGACTTCGTCGGTGCCGTGCTCAAGCACCTGCGCAAAGTACCGGTGGATAAACTCAGCCTGTGCGGTGGTTTCGGCAAGATCAGCAAACTGGCGGCCGGGCACATGGATCTGCACAGCCGTCATTCGAGCATCGACCTGCCGCAACTGGCGTTATGGGCAGCACAGGTCGGCGCCGATGCGGCGTTGCAGCAAAACATCCGCGAGGCCAATACCAGCCAGCAGGCGCTGGCCATGGCCGCCGCAGCCGGGGTCGCCCTGGGTGATGCAGTCTGTCAGCACGCCCTGGACTTTGCCCGTAGCGTCGTGCCGGCGCAGGTTCAGGTGGAAGTCTTCGCCATCGATCGCCAGGGCGGGATCGTTGGCCATGCCGGAGCATTTCAATGAAACGCATCCTGTTGCTCGGCGGCGTGACCGAAGCCATGGCGATTGCCCGCACGCTGGGACCGCAGCATATCTACAGCCTGGCCGGTGTCGGTCGGGTGCCGACCGATCTGCAATGCCAGGTGCGCGTCGGCGGCTACGGCGGTGCCGAAGGCCTGGCGCAATTCATTCGCGATGAAGGCATCGATCTGCTGCTCGACGCCACTCACCCCTACGCCGCCAGTATCAGCCAGAACGCCGCGACCGCCGCGCGCTTGAGCGGCATTCCCTGCTGGGCGCTGCGCCGTCCGGCCTGGCAAGCCCAGGCGAGTGATGACTGGCGGGAAGTCAGCGATTGGGCCGGACTGATCGATGCCCTGAAGCCCTTCCGTCGACCGCTGTTCACCCTCGGTCGCGAGCCCCTGCAACACCTGAACGAAATTCCTGCGGAGCAATTCTGGACCCTGCGCGCACTGGACGTGTACCCGGGCAACGAGCGCTGCGAAGTGATCGGCGCACGTGGGCCCTTCCTGATCGACGATGAACGTGAGTTATTCGAACGGCGAAACATCGACGTGCTGATCAGCAAGAACAGCGGCAGCACGGCGACCGAGCCGAAGCTGGAAGTGGCGCGTGAGCGTGGGGTACCGGTGATTGTCTTGAAGCGGCCGGTGTTGCCGGGAGTTGATCGGGAGTTTGAGGGTGTGACAGAAATCCTGACGACCCTGTCGCTCTTCGACGGCTCCTGATCCCCCGTCCGCCGGGACTTTTCCTACGACACCTTCGGAGTACACGGATTATCCACTCCAGGTCTCCACCCTATAGTCCGGCGGATTCTGAACAAAGCTCCAGCACTACTGACGCTTTGAAATTCACGACTATTATGAAGGCTACGAAAGGATGGCGCTGCGACACCAAACCGCACGTCGCCTTTTTACTTATCGGCCCTGATCAGGCTAAATAGCCCGCGCCTGATCGCCCACCCAAACGGATTTTGTGCCATGTCCCGACAACGGCTCGCAATTGCCTGGATAGCCTGCTTCGCAGTGCTGTTCAACATGCTCGCCATGCCGATGTCCGGAGCGATGGCAAAAACGGCTAATTCACCTGCCGAGCAGTTGTTGTGGGGCAGTTTCTGCAGCTCCAGCGGCGCCAGGATGGTGGCGATTTCCATCGGTGACCTTGAACAGAAAGCCCCGCAAAACGACGATCATTCCAACATGCAGCATTGCTGGTGTTGCTCCGGTTCTGCGCCATTGGTGGCGTTGCCGGGGCATTCGCCGCAGCTGTATTTAGCGCACTTCGAATCCAACCGAAGCCTACCCGCCACCGCCCTCGACAGCCCGTCACCGCGCCAGCAATGGCCGAGTCTCAACCCCCGCGCGTCCCCTCTGGTGTGATTTTTTCTCGCAATTGACTGCGTTTTAAATCGTTCCGGAGAACTGCCATGTTGAACAAACTCATCGTTCTGGCTGCGTTACTGCTGCCTGCCTGTTTTGCCAATGCACACGAATACAAGGTCGGCGAACTGGCAATCGCGCATCCGTGGTCCCAGGAGTTGCCACCCAATGCGCCCACCGTTGCGGCGTATTTCGTGATCGACAATCAAGGCCAGACCGCCGACCGCCTGCTCAGCGTCGACACCCCCATTGCGGGCGAAGCGCAACTGCATGAGCACGTGATGCAAGGCGACATGATGAAAATGCAGCACGTACCGAGCGTGGAAGTGCCCGCCGGTGGCGAGGTCACCTTCGCACCAATGGCCTATCACGTGATGTTGCTGAACCTCAAGGACCGCAGCCTGCTCACTGACGGCAAGCGCTTCCCCATGACACTGCACTTCGAAAAGTCCGGTGACGTGACAGTCGAAGTCGCGGTGCAGAAACAGGCGCCGGACGCCATGCAAGAACACAAGCACGCGCAATAACCACCCGCGCTGAATACGCCCATGCGCCCGCTTAGCGCCAGGTCATCCAGGTCATCCAGGTCACGCAATCAGGCATTGAGCCTGACACGCGGCAGCTGGATCAGCCTGTTCGCCATGTTGATGATCTTTATCGGTCCGCTGATTTCCCAGTCGATGCCGATGGATTCGCGCGCCATGTCGATGACCATGCCTGCGGGTATGAGCATGGACATGCCGATGGACATGTCGGCAATGGAGCATGCCGACCATGCCACGCAAGCCAACGCCGAGCATTGCCCGCCAGCCCCCGGGCACCATGTGCTGTGGGAAAAGTGCGGCTATTGCAGCCTGCTGTTCAATTGCCCGGCGCTGACCGGTGGCGTGTCTTTCGCCAACTTCGTCATCCCGCCCGTCAACACCTTCACTACACCCTCTGTGCGCCTGGGCCATGCCCGGCAAACCTTCTTCCCCGGCGCCCGCACCCGCGCCCCGCCCATCGTCGCGTAAACACTCACTTCTGATTTCACACGGCCCGCAAGACAGCCAACGCAACCTGTGGGAGCGGGCTTGCTCGCGAAGAGGGAGTGTCAGTCAACGTTGATGTTGTCTGGCGCACCGCTTTCGCGAGCAAGCCCGCTCCCACAGGGACAGCTTCAGGCTGCCGGCCGTGTCGTTTACGACTGTTCGATGGAAATTGTCATGTCCAGGTTTTCCGCTGTCCCGTGCTTGAGCCCTGCCCAAGCCTCTTATGCCCTGAACGAATCCGGCGTTCGTTTCAGGCACGCCACCGCCATCCTGTGCGGTGCTTTGCTGGCGCCTTCTGCGCTGGCCGATGATCACGCCGGTCATAGTGAAGAGTTGAGCCCGACGGTGATTACCGCCGTGGCGCCCAGCTCGCCCTTGACCATCGTCACCAACCCCAAGGACCCGCGCCAACCGGTGCCGGCCAGCGACGGCGCCGATTACCTGAAGACCATCCCCGGCTTTGCCATGGTGCGCAATGGCGGCACCAATGGTGACCCGGTGCTGCGCGGCATGTTCGGCTCGCGGCTGAACATCCTCACCAACGGCAGCATGATGCTCGGCGCCTGCCCGGGCCGGATGGACGCTCCGACTTCCTACATCTCGCCGGAAACCTACGACAGACTCACCGTGATCAAAGGCCCGCAAACCGTGCTGTGGGGGCCGGGTTCTTCGGCCGGGACCATCCTGTTCGATCGCGAGCCGGAGCACTTCGGCGAACTCGGCACGCGGGTCAACGCCAGCGTGTTGGCCGGCTCCTACGGTCGCTTCGACAAACTGGTGGACGCCGCAGCCGGCGGACAATCGGGTTATGTGCGGGTCATCGGCAACACCGCGCACTCCGACGACTACCAGGACGGCAACAACGACACCGTGGCGTCGCGCTATGACAAATGGAACGGCGACGTGGCCATCGGCTGGACGCCGAATACCGACACTTTGCTGGAACTGACCGCCGGCCGTGGCGATGGTGAAGCCCGCTACGCCGGGCGCGGCATGGACGGCTCGCAGTTCCTGCGCGAGAGCCTCGGATTGCGCTTCGAGCAGTCCAACATCGGCGAGGTTCTGGACAAGGTCGAGGCGCAGATCTACTACAACTACGCCGACCACGTGATGGACAACTACACCCTGCGCACGCCGTCCGGTACCGGAATGATGTCCGGGCCCATGGCCTCCAACGTCGACCGCCGCACCCTCGGCGCACGGGTCAAGGGCACCTGGCGCTGGGCCGATGTACAACTGATCAGCGGCATCGACGCGCAGACCAACGAGCATCGCCAGCGTGGCGCCATGGGTGTCGACACCTACAAGGACCTGCCGTACACCAAGGATGCCGACTTCCATAACTACGGCGTGTTCGGCGAACTGACCTGGTACGCCGCCGACCGTGACCGCCTGATCAGCGGCGCACGCCTGGACCGTGCCTCGGCCAAGGATTTTCGGCAGACCATCGGCTCGGGCATGATGACCCGCCCGAATCCGACCGCCGACGACACCCGCGCCGATACCCTGCCCAGCGGTTTCATCCGCTACGAGCATGACCTGGCCGACAGCCCGACCACCTTGTATGCCGGCCTCGGTCACACCCAGCGATTCCCGGATTACTGGGAGCTGTTTTCACCCAAGTCCGGCCCCGCCGGTTCGGTCAATGCCTTCGATTCGATCAAGCCGGAAAAAACCACCCAGCTCGATTTCGGCCTGCAATACAAGACCGAAGACCTCGAAGCCTGGGCATCGGCTTATGTCGGGCAGGTGCGCGATTACATCCTGTTCAACTACACCCCGACGATGATGGGTACGACCTCGCAAGCCGAAAACATCGACGCGCGAATCATGGGCAGTGAACTGGGCGCCGCCTACAACCTCACCGACAACTGGAAAGCCGACGCGACCCTGGCCTACGCCTGGGGCAAGAACAGCAGCGATGGCAGTGCATTGCCACAAATGCCGCCGCTGGATGCCCGTTTCGGCCTGACCTACAGCGAAGACAACTGGAGCGCCGGCGCACTGTGGAGAGTGGTTGCCGCGCAAAACCGCATCGACCAGAACAAGGGCAACGTGGTCGGCAAGGACTTCGGCAAAACGCCGGGCTTCGGCGTGTTCTCCCTCAACGGTGCCTATCGGATCAACAGCAACTGGAAGGTCAGCAGCGGCGTCGACAACCTGTTCGGCAAGGCTTACGCCGAGCACTTGAATCTGGCCGGCAACGCCGGTTTCGGCTATCCGGCCAATGACCCGCAAGCCATCAAGGAGCCGGGGCGAACGCTCTGGACCAAGGTGGATATGAGTTTCTAAAAGCTTCGCGAGCAAGCTCGCTCCTACAGGGGAACGAGCCTGCTCGCGATCGGTTGCACAGCAACCGCAAAACAAACAACTAAAAAAGATCCAGCCAAGCGGAGCACACGTGATGAAACAGCCCAAAGTGAATTTCTACAACCTGGCCTGGCGCTGGCATTTCTATGCCGGATTATTCGTTGCGCCATTCATGGTGATGCTGGCCCTGACCGGCACCGTCTACCTGTTCAAACCGCAGCTCGACTCGCTGATGTACAGCAGCCTGCTCAAGGTTCCGGCCGGTCATCACACCGTCTCGGCCGACGACCTGCTGACACGGGTGAAAATGGCTTATCCACAAGGCCAGGTCACCCAATACCTGCCGCCGGTCAACGCCGAGCGCAGCGCGCAGTTTGTCGTACTCAACGATGACAAGGAGCTGAACGTTTTCGTCGATCCGTACCACGGTGACATCCTCGGCGAACAAGACGCCAAGAAGAACCTGCAAGCCATTGCCCGGTCGATTCACGGTGAGCTGATGATCGGCACCGTTGGCGACCGACTGATCGAACTGGCCGCCGGTTGGGGCGTGGTGCTGGTGGTGTCCGGCATTTTCCTGTGGTGGCCGCGCGGTCAGGCGGCAGGCATTTTGTGGCCGCGCCTGAACAGTCGTGGTCGCATATTGTGGCGTGACCTGCACGCGGTCACCGGATTCTGGGGCGCGTCCCTGCTGCTGGTGATGTTGCTCAGCGGCATGACCTGGACCGGCTTCTGGGGCAAGCAGTACGCCGAAGTGTGGAACGTGTTCCCGGCAGCCATGTGGGATGACGTGCCGAAGTCCGACGTCGAGGCGCGCAGCCTCAACACCGCCACCCGCCAGACCGTGCCGTGGGCCATGGAAAACACACCGATGCCGATGTCCGGCGACCATGCCGGGCACATGGCCCACGACAGCGCAGCGGCCGGTCCGGCATCGCCGACCATCCGCCTGCAGGACGTACAAAACATTGCCAGCGAGCGCAAGGTCGAACCGGGCTACAGCATCACCCTGCCGACCACTGCAACCGGCGTGTTCACCATCGCCGTATTCGCCGACGACCCGCGCAATGACGCCACGCTGCACATCGATCAGTACACCGGCAAGGTCCTGGCCGATGTACGTTTCGAGCAATACGGCAGCGTCGCCCGCGCCACGGAAATCGGCGTGATGTTGCACGAAGGCAAGATGTTCGGCGTGTTCAACCAGATCGTCGTGTTGCTGATCTGTTTGATGATTTTGCTCAGCGCGGTCAGCGGCGTGGTGATCTGGTGGAAGCGCCGCCCGCAAGGAAAACTCGGCGTGCCGCCGCTACGCCACGACCTGCCGAAATGGAAAACCGCGATGGTGATCATGTTCGCCCTGGCGGTAGCCTTCCCGATGGTGGGCGCTTCGCTGGTGGTGGTATGGGTGTTCGATCGCGTGCTGCTGTCACGTTTCACCCGGCAGACTGAGAGCGCCTCATCTTCATCATGAAACAGGCGAGATGCGCGGGGCGAAAGGCACTGTAAACTCCCCGCGCATCACCTCAGCCCCATCGCGAGCAAGCTCGCTCCCACAGGATTTGCGCAATACCTGTGGGAGCGGGCTTGCCCGCGAAGGGGCCATCAGCATCACCTCAAGAGCCACTGCATGACCTCGCTGAACCTCACAAACCTCACCTGGTCCCCTCTGGGTCACGGCCATTGCCACCATCAATTCCAGCTGCGTGATGCCTCGCTACACGTGGCCGCCGGTGAGTTCGTCGGGCTGATCGGCCCCAACGGCAGTGGCAAGACCAGCCTGTTGCGGTGTGCCTGGCGCTTCAGTAAACCGGAAAGCGGCGAAGTCAGGCTCGATCACCAGAACGTCTGGAAACAATCCTCACGCTGGTGCGCACAACGCATCGCCGTAGTGCTGCAGGAATTCCCTGATGCGTTCGGCCTCACCGTCGAGGAAGTGGTCGCCATGGGCCGCACGCCGCACAAAAGCTTGTTTGATGGCGATACCCTTGAAGACCGCGACCTGATCAATCAGGCCCTGGAGTCCGTCGGCCTCAATGGCTTCGAAGACCACGGGTTCGCCACCCTCTCCGGAGGTGAAAAGCAGCGGGTCATCCTCGCCCGCGCCCTGGCCCAGCAACCACAACTGCTGATCCTTGACGAGCCGACCAACCACCTCGATCCGCGTTATCAGCTTGAGCTGCTGCAGTTGGTCAAACGCCTGAATATCGGCACCCTGGCGAGCATCCACGACCTCAATCTGGCGGCGGCTTTTTGTGATCGGCTGTACGTGATCAACCATGGTCGTATCGTCGCCAGCGGCACACCGAAAGACGTCCTGACGGTTGCGTTGCTGCGCAATGTGTTCGGCGTCCAAGCGCTGATCGATGAACATCCACTGCACGGCTACCCACGAATCACCTGGATAACCCAACCATGACTTTGCGTTCCCTGCTGCGCTCCTGCCTCCCACTCGTGATGCTGCTGGGCAGCGCCCAGGCATTGGCCGAAGCCACCCGTT
Source organism: Pseudomonas monachiensis (assembly GCF_047345015.1). Classification (NCBI taxonomy): domain Bacteria; kingdom Pseudomonadati; phylum Pseudomonadota; class Gammaproteobacteria; order Pseudomonadales; family Pseudomonadaceae; genus Pseudomonas; species Pseudomonas monachiensis. The sequence continues at coordinate 565,678 of NZ_CP178857.1, read as the reverse complement.
ACCCGCTGACAATCAAAAGCTGCAACCGCGAGGTGACCTTCAAGCAGGCACCGCAACACGCCCTGAGCCACGACATCAACATGACCCAGATGATGCTCGCCCTCGGCCTCAAGCCCCGGATGGCCGGTTACAGCGGCATCAGTGGCTGGAAGGCCGTGACGCCCGAGATGCAGGGCATTCTCGAAGGCCTGCCGGAACTGGCGGCCAAGTACCCGTCAGTGGAAACCCTGCTCAATGCCAACGTCGATTTCTTCTTCGCCGGCTGGGACTACGGCATGCGCATCGGCGGCGACCTCACGCCACAAACCCTGCAACCGCTGGGCATCAATGTGTATGAGCTGAGCGAATCCTGTGCCTTCGTGATGAAGCGCCCGCCGGCCAGCCTCGAAGACACCTACAACGACCTGCGCAACCTCGGCAGAATCTTCGACGTGCAGGACCGCGCCAATGCCCTGATCGCGAACATGCAGGCGCAAGTCGCGAATATTCGCAAAGGCCTGCCCGCGCAAACACCGCGGGTGTTCCTGTACGACAGCGGCGAAGACCGGGCCATGACCTCGGGGCGACTGGGCATGCCACAAGCGCTGATCGATGCCGCTGGCGGGCGCAATATCCTGGAGGATGTCGAAGCGAGCTGGACCCGGGTCAATTGGGAAACCGTGGTCGAACGCAACCCGCAGGTGATCGTGATCGTCGACTACAGCGAAGTCACTGCCGAGCAGAAGATTCAATTCCTGCTGAGCAACAAGGCTCTGCAATCGGTGGACGCGATCAAGCACCGGCGTTTCATCGTCATCCCTTACGTGCAGGCCACGCCGGGGATCGATAACGTACTGGCGGTCGCCACCCTGGCCAAGGGTTTCCACGGCGAATGATCAACCGTCGCTACGCCCTGTTGCTGATCGCCCTCGGCACCCTGTTGCTGGTGTCGTGCGTGGTGTCCCTGGGTTTCGGCCCGGCGCGGGTGCCGCTGGATGTGGTGTGGCGCATCCTGTTGCACAAACTGTTCGGCTTCGGTGTGTCGGACTGGAACCCCGGACAGGAACATATCGTCTGGCTGATTCGTGTGCCGCGCATGCTGCTCGGCGCGCTGGTGGGCGCCGGGCTGGCGCTGATCGGCGCGGTGCTGCAAGCGGTCACACGCAACCCTTTGGCCGACCCGCACCTGCTCGGCGTCACGTCCGGCGCGACCTTGGGCGCAGTCATCGTGGTGTTGCATGTGGGCGAAATCGTTGGCCTGCTGACCTTGCCGATCGCGGCATTTATCGGTGCATTGCTGAGCATGCTGGTGGTGCTGATGATCGCCAGCCGCCACGGTCGCCTCGACAGTGATCGTTTGTTGCTGTGCGGCGTGGCAGTGTCCTTTGTGATGATGGCGATTGCCAATTTGCTGCTGTTCATGGGCGACCATCGAGCCAGTTCGGCGGTGATGTTCTGGATGCTCGGCGGGCTCGGGTTGGCTCGCTGGGAGCTGCTGGAGGTGCCGACAGCCAGTGTGTTGCTTGGGTTGATGTTATTGCTGGGCATGGCGCGACCACTGAATGCGCTGATGGCCGGCGAGCAAACAGCGGTGACCCTGGGCTTGAATGCTCGTACCGTGCGCCTGCGAGTGTTTCTGATTGCGTCATTGATGACCGGGGTGCTGGTGTCGATCAGCGGCTCGATCGGTTTTGTCGGGCTGATGGTGCCGCACATTGCGCGGCGCCTGGTCGGGGCTGAACACCGAAGATTGCTGCCGGTGTGCGTGTTGCTCGGCAGCGTGTTTCTGGTTTGGGTCGACGTTGCCGCCCGGACACTGATCGCCCCCGAAGACTTGCCTATCGGTATTGCCACCGCAGCAATTGGCGGGTTGTTCTTCATCGGCCTGATGCGACGTCGTTAACGCCATGGTTAATTAAAAAATTTCAGAACTGCATTTACGCTTGGAAAAAACTCGTATTGAGTTAACGCTTAACAAGTTCACCATCATGTTCATACTCCGCACTCGCGAGCTCACCCATAAAACGCTCGCGCACTTCAATGACGATTATTCCTACAACTTAATCGCCACAATTCTTACAAGAGCGGAAAGAGGTAAACATGTTCAAGAAGTTCATCGCATCCATTGCACTTGTTTCAGCGCCCGCATGGGCAGTGCAGCCACCCTTTACTGGCGTTGACTACAGCGGTCGGTATCAATGCACCGGAATGGACAGTCATATCGGTGCGTTTGAAGGTGTTGTCGAGATGAAGCTCAATGCCGAACAAAGTACCGGCGAACACGGTGCCTACGGTTTTACGCTGACGTTGCTCGACAACTCCCGATATGAAGGATTTGCTGCCGCCAACTTGAGTTCCCTGGCGATTTACTTTGCCCATACGGATCCGTCGCTCAAGGATTACGGCGTCGGGATTGCGAAACTCGCTACAACCCCTGACGGAAAAGCTTCATTCACCAAGTACTACTACGGTCCGGAGTACGAGGGTGGCGGGCATGGCTTTGAAACTTGCATTAAAAGCTGACGGTCCCCGTTTACGACGCTGATACGCCATCGTTGAGTCCTGTGGGAGCGGGCCACTCGCGATGGCGTCTGTTTTTTATCGATTTGATGCGCCGTCGATGATCTGCCCTTAGACTGCGAGTCCGCATAATCTCAGGATGAGTTCCATGTTGAAAACGTTTGTTCTCTCGTTGTTGGCTTTCGGCACCGGCACCGTGCTGGCTGACACCACGGTCGATGTTTCGAAAATTTACGGCAAGATTCAGTTCGTCAATTCTTACCCTGACTACAAGGTGAAAATTGACGACAGCTGGCCTGATCTGAAAGTCCAGAAAGTCACTCAGTGGCCCGACTCCGTCGGTAAATGGGAGATTGTCGACCAGTACCCCGACTACAAGATCCAGATCGTTGACTCCTACCCTGACTTCACCATCAAGTATGTGGATTCCTGGCCCGGCGTGAACTGACCACCATTGTCCCGCAACTGCCGCCATGCGGCAGCACCACAATGACGCACCTCCTCGCACCACGGCCCCGACCTCGTCCCTTCATGGTGCGCCCTCAAACCGCGCAACCGCTCTAAAACGACATTCCCCTGCCTTTTGCCGACCGGGCACAGCCCTTGCAAAACACAGCTTCAGTAGTCCGCATCTGCCAACCAAGAAAACTCATAAGTTCATGGAGATCGCACAATGAAGCGTCGCAGTTTGATCAAGGCTTTCACACTCTCGGCATCCATTGCCGCGATGGGCATGACCTGGACTGTCCAGGCGGCCGAGACCATCAAGGTCGGTATTCTGCATTCGTTGTCCGGAACCATGGCGATCTCCGAAACGTCGCTCAAAGACATGGCGCTGATGACCATCGACGAGATCAACGCCAAGGGCGGCGTGAACGGCAAGATGCTCGAGCCGGTGGTGGTCGACCCTGCATCGAACTGGCCGCTGTTCGCCGAGAAGGGTCGTCAGTTGCTGACCCAGGACAAGGTCGCCGTGGTGTTTGGTTGCTGGACTTCCGTGTCGCGCAAATCGGTACTGCCGGTGTTCGAAGAACTCAACGGCTTGTTGTTCTACCCGGTGCAATACGAAGGCGAAGAAATGTCGCCGAACGTCTTCTACACCGGCGCAGCGCCGAACCAGCAGGCGATCCCCGCCGTTGAATACCTGATGAGCGAAGAAGGCGGCAGCGCCAAGCGCTACTTCCTGCTCGGCACCGACTACGTCTACCCGCGCACCACCAACAAGATCCTGCGTTCGTTCCTGCACTCCAAAGGCGTGGCCGACAAGGACATCGAAGAGGTCTACACCCCGTTCGGTCACAGCGACTACCAGACCATCGTCGCCAACATCAAGAAGTTCTCGGCTGGCGGCAAGACGGCGGTTATCTCCACCGTCAACGGTGACTCCAACGTGCCGTTCTATAAAGAGTTGGCCAACCAGGGCCTAAAGGCCACCGACGTTCCGGTCGTGGCGTTCTCGGTTGGCGAAGAAGAACTGCGCGGCATCGACACCAAGCCACTGGTGGGCAACCTGGCGGCGTGGAACTACTTCGAATCGGTCGAGAACCCGGTGAACAAGAAGTTCGTCGATGACTGGAAAGCCTATGCGAAGAAACACAACCTGCCGGGCGCCGACAAGGCGGTGACCAACGATCCGATGGAAGCCACCTACGTCGGCATCCACATGTGGGCGCAAGCGGCGGAAAAAGCCAAGTCCACCGACGTCGACAAAGTCCGCGAAGCCCTGGCCGGCCAGACCTTTGCCGCGCCGTCCGGCTACACCCTGACCATGGACAAGACCAATCACCACCTGCACAAGCCGGTGATGATCGGCGAGATCCAGTCTGACGGTCAGTTCAACGTGGTGTGGCAGACCGAAGGGCCGATCCGCGCCCAGCCGTGGAGCCCGTTCATCCCGGGCAACGACAAGAAGCCGGAGTATGCGGTGAAGAGTAACTGAGCCATTGGGCCTGACGGTAGTTCAGGCCCAACACAACTCCCGGTGGGAGCGGGCTTGCTCGCGAAGACGGCGGCACATCCAACATTTATGTGACTGACACACCGCTTTCGCGAGCAAGCCCGCTCCCACATTTAGTCCGAGCAAGGCGACTCTCTATGCCCACTGCCCTGTACCGATTTCTTCTGGCGATCGCGCTCTTGCTGCCGATGGCCACCCACGCCGGTGACGCCGAAGACTTCGTCGCCGCCAATCCCGTGCAGCAAGCCCGGCTGCTGGAAATCTGGGCCGCGCAACCCGATCCGGCCCGTATCGAACTGATCAACGCCCTGCAACTCGGCGAATTGACCGTCGACGGCCAGCCAAAAACCCTGCGCCTGAACAACCGCCTGCGGGGTCTTATCGACACGGCCCTGGCCAGTCATCAGTTGCTTGCCGCCGACGCTAAACTCCGTCTGGCCGCCGCGCGGCAATTGCAGAAAAGTGCCAAGCCGGCGCAATTGAAATTCCTCGATCAGCAACTGGCGGGCGAAAAGGACGAGAGCGTTCATCCCGCCCTCAGCCTGGCCCTGGCCAATCTGCAACTGGTCGACAGCGATCCGGCCGTGCGCCTCGCCGCTGTGCGCTTGCTCGGCGAAACCGGTGATCCGCTAGCCCGCACTCGCCTCGAAGGCTTGCTCGATCCTGGCGTTGAGGCTGATGCCAATGTACGCACTGCGGCCGAAACCAGCCTCGCTCAAGTCAAACGCAAACTGCTGGTCGGCGAGATGCTCGGCCAGGCCTTCAGCGGCATGTCCCTTGGCTCGATCCTGCTGCTCGCGGCATTAGGGCTTGCGATCACCTTCGGCCTGCTTGGCGTGATCAACATGGCCCACGGCGAGATGCTGATGCTCGGCGCCTACTCGACCTATGTGGTGCAACTGATGTTCCAGCGCTTCGCGCCGCAGGCCATCGAGTTCTATCCACTGATCGCGCTGCCGGTGGCGTTTTTCGTCACCGCGGCCATCGGCATGGCGCTGGAGCGCACGGTGATTCGCCACCTCTACGGCCGTCCGCTGGAAACCCTGCTCGCCACCTGGGGCATCAGCCTGATGCTGATTCAACTGGTTCGCCTGGTGTTCGGCGCGCAGAACGTCGAAGTGGCCAACCCGGCCTGGTTGTCGGGCGGCATTCAAGTGCTGCCGAACCTTGTGCTGCCGTACAACCGCATCGTCATCATTGCCTTTGCGTTGTTTGTGGTGGTGCTGACCTGGCTGCTGCTGAACAAGACTCGCCTCGGCCTGAATGTTCGCGCCGTCACCCAGAACCGCAACATGGCCGCCTGCTGCGGAGTACCGACCGGGCGCGTGGACATGCTCGCCTTCGGCCTCGGCTCGGGCATCGCCGGTCTCGGTGGCGTGGCCCTGAGCCAGATCGGCAACGTCGGCCCGGACCTCGGCCAGAGCTACATCATCGACTCGTTCCTGGTGGTGGTGCTCGGCGGTGTCGGGCAGTTGGCCGGTAGTGTTTTTGCTGCGTTCGGCCTGGGCATCGCCAACAAGATTCTGGAACCGCAGATCGGTGCCGTGCTCGGCAAGATCCTCATCCTCGCGCTGATCATTCTGTTCATCCAGAAACGTCCGCAAGGCCTCTTCGCACTCAAAGGACGGGTGATCGACTGATGAACCAGCCCCTGATGCTCAAGGCTACACAAAAGGCCGGCCCCAAAGTCACGATTGCCATCGGCGCGGTGATCCTCGTTTTGCTGCTGGCGTTACCACTGCTGTCGTTGTTAACGCCGGACAGCACGCTGCATGTTTCCGCCTATACGCTGACGCTGGTGGGCAAGATCCTTTGCTACGCCATCGTCGCCCTGGCGCTCGATCTGGTGTGGGGATACGCAGGCCTGCTGTCCTTGGGCCACGGCCTGTTCTTCGCCCTCGGCGGCTATGCCATGGGCATGTACCTGATGCGCCAGGCCTCGGGCGATGGTTTGCCGGCGTTCATGACCTTCCTGTCGTGGACCGAAATGCCATGGTTCTGGACCGGCACCAGCAGCTTCCTCTGGACCCTGTGCCTGGTGGTATTGGCGCCGGGGCTGCTGGCGTTGGTGTTCGGCTTCTTCGCCTTCCGCTCGCGGATCAAGGGCGTGTATTTCTCGATCATGACCCAGGCCCTGACCTTCGCCGGCATGTTGTTGTTCTTCCGCAACGAAACCGGCTTCGGCGGCAACAACGGCTTCACCAACTTCCGCACCATTCTTGGCTTCGGCATCACCGAACCGGGTACCCGCGCCGTGCTGTTTTTCGCCACGGTGCTGTTGCTGGTGGCGAGCCTGTACATCGGCTGGCGCCTGGCGCAAAGCAAGTTCGGTCGGGTGCTGACCGCGCTGCGCGATGCGGAAAATCGCCTGATGTTCTGCGGCTACGATCCGCGTGGCTTCAAGTTGTTCGTGTGGGTGTTGAGCGCGGTGTTGTGCGGCCTGGCCGGTGCGCTGTACGTGCCGCAAGTGGGGATCATCAACCCGAGTGAAATGTCGCCCACCAACTCGATCGAAGCGGCCGTCTGGGTGGCACTGGGTGGGCGTGGCACCTTGATTGGTCCGTTGCTCGGTGCCGGCGTGGTCAACGGTATGAAGAGCTGGTTCACCGTGGCGTTTCCCGAGTACTGGCTGTTCTTCCTCGGCGCGCTGTTCATCGTCGTGACCCTGTACTTGCCCAAGGGCGTAATCGGTCTGTTGAAGAAAAGAGGTGAGCAATGAGAGTCACTGCAACCGCTGAATTCATGCTCGAACCGGCGTTCTTTCCACCCCTGGAACCCAACCGCGACGCCGGCAGCAGCCGCGATGCCATCGGTCTTGGTCAGCGTGCCGGTAAAGGCCTGAATACGCGCCACGGCACCATCCTGACCCTGGAAGACATCAGTGTCAGCTTCGACGGCTTCCGCGCCCTGAACAATCTGAACCTGTACATCGGCGTCGGCGAACTGCGTTGCATCATCGGCCCCAACGGCGCAGGCAAGACCACCCTGATGGACGTGATCACTGGCAAGACCCGGCCCAGCCACGGCAAGGCCTGGTTCGGCGAAACCCTGGACCTGACGCAAATGAGCGAAGTGCAGATCGCACAGGCCGGCATCGGTCGCAAGTTCCAGAAACCGACGGTGTTCGAAGCGCTGAGCGTGTTTGAAAACCTGGAGCTGGCGCAGAAAACCGACAAGTCGGTGTGGGCCAGCCTGCGGGCACATTTGAGTGGCCAGCAAAAAGACCGCATTGCCGAAGTACTCGAGACCATTCGCCTGACCCCATCGGTCAACCGCCCCGCCGGTTTGCTGTCCCACGGTCAGAAGCAGTTCCTGGAGATCGGCATGTTGCTGATGCAGGACCCGCAATTGCTGCTGCTCGATGAGCCGGTGGCGGGCATGACCGACGCCGAAACCGAGTTCACCGCCGAGCTGTTCAAGAGCCTGGCCGGCAAGCACTCACTGATGGTGGTAGAGCACGACATGAGCTTCGTCGGTTCGATTGCCGATCACGTCACCGTGTTGCATCAAGGCAGCGTGTTGGCCGAAGGGTCGCTGGAACAAGTGCAGGATAACGAGCGGGTGATCGAGGTTTATCTCGGTCGATAGACATGTGAACACCGCTCCCACAGGGGGGTCTGAGGAGAATCTGGAAATGTTGCAAGTCGAAAAACTGCACCAGTACTACGGCGGAAGCCACATCCTGCGCGGCCTGACGTTTGATGTGAAGGTCGGCGAAGTCACCTGCCTGCTCGGCCGAAACGGCGTGGGCAAGACCACCCTGCTCAAATGCCTGATGGGCCTGCTGCCAGCCAAGGAAGGCGCAGTGAACTGGGAAGGCAAACCGATTACCGCCTTCAAGCCGCACCAGCGTGTGCATGCCGGCATCGCCTACGTACCGCAAGGCCGGGAGATCTTCGGCCGCCTGACCGTGGAAGAAAACCTGTTGATGGGCCTGTCGCGCTTTCCCGGCGGCGAAGCGAAGGAAGTCCCGGCGTTCATCTACGAGCTGTTCCCGGTGCTGCTGCAAATGAAGCAACGCCGGGGGGGTGACCTGTCCGGCGGCCAGCAACAACAACTGGCTATCGGCCGTGCGCTGGCCAGCCGCCCTCGCCTGCTGATCCTCGACGAACCCACCGAAGGCATACAGCCGTCTGTGATCAAGGAGATCGGTGCCGTGATCAAAAAGCTCGCGGCCCGGGGCGACATGGCAATCCTGCTGGTCGAGCAGTTCTACGATTTCGCCGCCGAACTGGCCGACCAATACCTGGTGATGTCCCGGGGCGAAATCGTGCAACAGGGTCGCGGGGAAAACATGGAGGCCGAGGGCGTGCGTGGGCTAGTCACGATCTGAGCCAATGGTCACGATCCTCTTGATTCGACTTTCGGGCGTGGAACCCAGCCCGAATCCAGGATTGCCGGATGCGTTTTGTGGATTGATGGAGTAGGCCACCAAAGAACCATCGTGACTTGAGGTGTAATTGTTCTTGAAGACATCGACATGCCTGAAAGCTGTCGCGAGATCGACTGTCGAAGGCAACGCCTGATGCAACTTGATCTGATCTGCGCTGTAGCGGGGGTAAGACCGGGCAGTCTGTTCTGCATACTCCGGTATGTCTAAAAAGGGACAATGCACCAATTTGGTTCTCTACATTTCAGGAGTCTCCCCCTATTGGTGCGCTCAATCCGGCAATAACCGCCTCCTGCTGCGATACCTTGCGGCACAGCCTTTGCAACCATCGTGATGTCCTCACGATAAGCACTGACTATGACTCTTCCCGCTTCTGGTGCCTTGTTTACCCCCAGCTGGCACGCCGAGCTGGAGCTGGGTTACGCACGATTCGACGACAGCACGCGCCCGGTCCAGCGTCGACACCAAGGTCCGTTGCGGGTGCAAAAACACCTGTATGCCGAAGGGCCGGAAGTCTGCCAGCACATCATCGTCCACCCGCCCGGTGGAATTGCCGGCGGTGATCGGCTGGACATCTCGGCCAGCGTCGAGCGCGATGCCTGGGCACAAATCACCAGCCCCGGCGCGGCCAAGTGGTATCGCGCCGCCGGCCCCGCCTATCAGCAGCTGAAGTTGAAGGTGGCGGCCGGTGCGACACTGGAATGGCTGCCCCAGGAGACGATCATTTTCAGCGCGGCCCAGGCTGAACTCAGCACTTGCATCAACCTTGAAGGCGATGCGCGACTGTTCTACTGGGACGTCGTGGCCCTGGGCCGTCCGGCCAGTGGCGAGCGCTTCGATCTCGGGTACTTCCAGGCGCAACTGGATATCCGCCGCGACGGCCAGTTGCTCTGGCACGAACGCCAGCGCATTGTCGGGGCGGACGGCTTGCTGGATTCGCCCATCGGGCTCGATGGGCGACCGGTATTTGCGACGTTGCTGGTGACCGGGGAAATCGATAGCGACTTGCTGGAAACCTGCCGCTCGCTGCCCAGCGACGTGCGCGGGGATCTTTCGCAGTTGCCGGGATTGCTGGTTGCACGGTGCCTGGCCAGTGAAGCGTTGTTGGCGCGGGGGTGGCTGATTGATTTGTGGCGATTGCTCAGGCCTGCGCTGCTTGGCCGCGAAGCAATACCTCCACGAATATGGAACACCTGAATCATGCTTTCTGTGGGAGCGGGCTTGCCCGCGATAGCGATGTATCAGGCACCATTTTTGTTGAATGTGCCGACGCCATCGCGAGCAAGCTCGCTCCCACAGGGGATTTGTACTCACAGGTCCCACACCTTTTAACTGCCGATTATGGATGTCTACGATGGACCTGACCCCACGTGAAAAAGACAAGCTGCTGATCTTCACCGCCGGCCTGGTGGCCGAGCGGCGATTGGCTCGCGGCGTGAAACTCAATTACCCGGAGGCCATGGCCTACATCTCCGCAGCCCTGCTTGAAGGCGCCCGCGACGGCCAGACCGTGGCCGACCTGATGCACTTGGGCACCACCCTGCTGACCCGCGAACAAGTGATGGATGGCATCCCGGAAATGATCCCGGAAATCCAGGTCGAGGCCACTTTCCCCGACGGCACTAAACTGGTCACCGTCCACCAACCCATCGCCTGAGGCCGCGCCATGACTTACCACATCCGCGATGCCGAGCATGCCGACCTGCCAGCCATTCGCGACATCTACAACGACGCGGTGCTCAACACCACGGCGATCTGGAACGAACAGGCGGTCGACCTCGGCAATCGACAGGCCTGGTTCAACGCCCGGCATTCCCAGGCTTATCCGGTCCTGGTGATTGTCGATGCCGACAATACGGTGCTCGGGTACGCCTCGTTCGGCGACTGGCGACCCTTCGACGGTTTTCGCCACACCGTCGAGCACTCGGTCTATGTGCGCAGCGACCAGCGCGGCAACGGCCTCGGTCCACAACTGATGGATGCGCTGATCGAGCGCGCCAAAGGCTGCGGCAAGCACGTGATGGTTGCTGCCATCGAAAGCGGTAACGCCGCCTCCATTCGCTTGCATGAGCGCATCGGCTTTATCACCACCGGGCAAATGCCTCAGGTCGGCACCAAGTTCGGCCGCTGGCTGGACCTGACCTTCATGCAACTGACCCTCAATCCTGGCGCGCAACCACCCGCCGCCAACAAGGAGTGATCGCCCATGAACCCCGCCCAACTGCGACGAGTCAACGTTGAAAGCTTTGCGCATTATCGCCAGGGCCTGATCGATCTGCTGCTCGATGCCGTCGGTTATGGCGCCAGTGTCGGCTTCATGGCTGACCTCGATGCGACCCAGGCCCATACCTATTTTGATGAAGTCCAGGACAACCTGAACAAGGGCAATGTGTTGCTATGGGTGGTGGTCAAGGACGAGCAGGTGCAGGCCAGCGTACAGCTGAGTCTGTGCCAGAAAGCCAACGGTCTGAACCGTGGCGAAGTGCAGAAACTGCTGGTTCGCGAACATGCGCGGCGTCGTGGTCTGGGCCAGCAACTGATGAGCGCCCTGGAGGCCGCTGCCCTGCAGCACAAGCGCGGCATGCTTTACCTCGACACCGAAGCCGGTTCGCCCGCCGAAGCTTTCTACCAATCGCTGGGTTATACCCGCGCCGGTGAAATCCCCGACTACGCCTGCGACCCGAGCGGCCGCTACAAGCCGACCGCCCTGTACTACAAGATTCTCCAAGGAGCCCATTGATGATTCCCGGTGAATACCAGATCCAGCCCGGCGAGATCGAACTCAACGCCGGCCGGCGCACGATCAGCCTGAAAGTGGCCAACAGTGGCGATCGGCCGATCCAGGTCGGCTCGCACTACCACTTTTTCGAAACCAACGACGCCCTGACGTTCGACCGCGCCGCCAGCCGCGGCATGCGCTTGAACATACCCGCCGGCACCGCCGTGCGCTTCGAACCGGGGCAGAGCCGCGAGGTGGAGTTGGTGGACCTGGCCGGGCATCGCCGGGTGTTCGGCTTTGCCGGCAGGATCATGGGTGATCTCGACTGACAAATGCGGTGCTCCCAAAAGATCGCAGCCTCGCTTCGCTCGACAGCCCCAACAGAGACCGGGCGCGCGAATGCAGTGTGAACACCCGTAGGAGCTGCCGAGCGCAGCGAGGCTGCGATAGCGAGTAATGCGAGCGGTCTCAAAATCAATTGAATTCCAAGGCGAACACATGAAGATTTCCCGTCAAGCCTACGCCGACATGTTCGGTCCCACTGTCGGTGACAAGGTCCGCCTGGCCGATACCGAGTTGTGGATCGAAGTGGAACAGGACTTCACCACCTACGGCGAAGAAGTGAAATTCGGTGGCGGTAAAGTCATCCGTGACGGCCAGGGTCAGAGCCAGTTGCTGGCCGCCGAGGTGGTCGACACCCTGATCACCAACGCGCTGATCATCGACCACTGGGGCATCGTCAAGGCTGACGTCGGTCTCAAGGACGGGCGCATCGCGGCGATCGGCAAGGCCGGCAATCCGGACATCCAGCCCAACGTGAACATCGCCATTGGCGCCAGCACCGAAGTCATCGCTGGCGAAGGCATGATCCTCACCGCTGGCGGCATCGACACCCACATCCACTTCATCTGCCCGCAGCAGATCGAAGAAGCGTTGATGAGCGGCGTCACTACCATGATCGGTGGCGGCACCGGACCGGCCACCGGCACCAACGCCACCACCTGCACCTCCGGGCCGTGGCACCTGGCACGCATGCTCCAGGCCGCCGACGCGTTCCCGATGAACATCGGCCTCACCGGCAAGGGCAACGCCAGCCTGCCGGAACCGTTGATCGAGCAGGTCAAGGCCGGCGCCATCGGCCTCAAGCTGCACGAAGACTGGGGCACCACCCCGGCGAGCATCGACAACTGCCTGAGCGTCGCCGACCAGTACGACGTCCAGGTGGCGATCCACACCGACACGCTCAACGAATCCGGCTTCGTCGAAACCACCCTCGCCGCCTTCAAGGGCCGCACCATTCACACCTATCACACCGAAGGTGCCGGTGGCGGTCATGCGCCGGACATCATCAAGGCCTGCGGCTTTGCCAACGTGCTGCCCAGTTCCACCAACCCGACCCGGCCGTTCACTCGCAACACCATTGATGAACACCTCGACATGCTGATGGTCTGCCATCACCTGGACCCGAGCATTGCCGAAGACGTAGCGTTCGCCGAAAGCCGCATCCGCCGCGAGACGATTGCCGCCGAAGACATCCTCCACGACCTCGGTGCGTTCTCGATGATCAGCTCCGACAGCCAGGCCATGGGCCGCGTCGGCGAAGTCATCACCCGCACCTGGCAAACCGCCGACAAGATGAAAAAGCAGCGCGGCCCGTTGCCCGGTGATGGCGAGGGCAACGACAACTTCCGCGCCAAACGCTACATCGCCAAGTACACCATCAACCCGGCGATCACCCACGGCATCAGCCATGAAGTGGGCTCGGTCGAAGTGGGAAAATGGGCCGACCTGGTGCTGTGGCGCCCGGCGTTTTTTGGCGTGAAGCCGACGCTGATTCTCAAGGGTGGTGCCATTGCGGCCAGCCTGATGGGTGACGCCAATGCCTCGATCCCGACGCCACAACCGGTGCACTACCGCCCGATGTTCGCCAGCTTCGGCGGCTCACTGCATGCCACCAGCATGACCTTCATCAGCCAGGCCGCGCAGGAGGCGGGCTTGCCCGAAGCCCTGGGCTTGAAGAAGAAAATCGCCGTGGTCAAAGGCTGCCGTGACGTGCAGAAAACCGACCTGATTCACAACGACTACCTGCCGGACATCGACGTTGATCCGCAGACTTACCAGGTCAAGGCCGACGGCGTGTTGCTGTGGTGTGAGCCGGCGCAAACCTTGCCGATGGCCCAGCGTTACTTCCTGTTCTGACCCGGCAACCACGACACGAGCAAAGGCCTCGCACACCCTGTGGCGAGGCTTTTGTTTTTTCCGTGGTTACTGGGCGGTTTCAATCCGCAGCCGATCCAGCTTGGCCCGAATCATCGCTTCGCGTGTCAGTTTTTTCAGCAACTGCGTAATCTGCAGATCGATGTCTTCCAAGGCTTGAACATATTGCTCGTCAGTCATCAGCTTGCCATCGGCAAAGTCAGCTTCACTTTTGCCCAATTCACTGCACAGCCCTTTGATTTCCACCTCCACCGCAGCCTTTTCCTCGGAGGTCAGCCCCGTGCCTTCGGCCCTGCGCTGCAACGCATCCTGCAAATCGATGGTCGCGTCGATCCGGCGCTTCAAGCCATTCAATTCCTCGCGGTAAGTCGACTCCAGCCAGGTTCGCCAGAGCGGTTGTTCAACGATTCGATCAATCAGCAACTCGCCCTCCTCCAGCGCCTTGATCCGCTGGAACGCTGCCTCGATCATCTCCTTGCTCACCTTGGCGATCTTGCGAAACTGCATGCCCCGTGCCTGCCACGGCAGATCCAGGCGTTCCGCCAGTTCGGTCATGTAGGCCAGGTGCACTTCCACTTCATCGATAGTGCCGGTCACTTCGCCATCGGCGTCGTAGCGGCGGTACCGCTCTCCCTTCGCCCACCGTTCAGAAACACGCGTACGGGCAATGGCACCGAGTTCATCGAGCCGGGACTTGCCCAGGGCCAGCTCCAGCAATTGCGTTTCGATCAGGTCCGCACGCTCCAGGGCGTAAGCTTCGTGGACCAACACCTGCACGCCCATGGCATTGAACAACTGTGTACCGCCATCCACGCACTCGGTGGGGGTTGCCGCCTCGCTGAACAGCCTGATGCGCAGTTCACTGTCGCTGGCCATGGCTTCGAGCATGCGCCAGACCTTGCCGGTCAGTTCTGACCGATAGGTCCCGCCGGCCTTGAAGTCGGCGGATTCGGTGAGCCTGCGGATTTCATTGAAGAACGGCACTGAATCGAATTCATCCTCGACCGCATCCCAGACTTCCTGTTTTATCTGCCATTGCCGCTCGGTCATGCCCGACTTCCAGTTCTTGCTATCCATTACGCTGCGAGGCGGATAGGGACGTTCCGGATCCATGCCAACCGACTCGATGTAAGACTTGAGGATCTCGAGATCCTCCGGCGAGATCCAGCGCGGGGAACGACTGATCACGGTACGCGCCAATAGCTCTGCTCGAAATGAACCGGGCGCGACCTCGGGTATCCGGCTGATCGGGTTACCGCTCAGATCAAGATAAATACTGCGCGGCCGCGATTGCGAAAACAAACCGACAGGCCAGCTGTCCAGCCCTGTTTCGCCCAGCAACAGCACCTGCAAATACGGCATTCGGCTGATGTTCGGAATGAGCTTCAGCGGGTTGCCGTGCATGTGCAGGAACATCATGCGCGTCAAGTTCTTCAGGCGGTCTACCGCCAATGCATCCAGTTCAATGTTATTGCCACCAAGATACAAGCAAGTGAGATGGGGCATGTCCTCCACCGCCTGCGGCAGCTCCGTCAGCAGATTTTCTTGCAGATTGAGATAGCGCACCTGGTGAAACGAGTCGAGGAATGACATGTGCTCGCCGCGCAACCGGCCCCCGCTCAGGCTCAACTCGGTGACATGATCGAAGTTGGCCTCCAGTTTCGGCAGGGTATCCAGAAGCTCGCTCAACTTTGGAATATTGTCGAACCTCAAGGACTGCGGATGCAGCACACCCACCGCTTCCATACCTTCGGGCCCGGTGCGCTGCCAGCATTGCCTGAGTACTTTGTAGATATTGTTTCGCGCACGCCACTCCGCCATGCCCGCCGGGCTAAAACGAAAGGACTTCGTCGGCGAGTCCAACCAGCGTTGCAGGGCGCGGTTCAACTGGTTGAACTCGGCCTCGAGCACGGCCAGTCGTTCATGCGCCGTACCTTCGCCCTGGCGTACCTCCGCCAGCAGCGTCTCGACCTCCTCCGAGGTAAAACCCGGATACAGCGCACGAGCCCGTCGCCGCAACCCCATGCCATTCGGTGCTTGTCGAGCATAGCCACGCATGCCGCCGCGCAGGCGCATGACGGTCGGATCGTAAGTCGGCTTGAAGTTCGGGTTGTCCCGCAGAATCGGCTCAAATACCTGACGATCCAGCGGATGTGCCTTTATCGTTTGCTCCAGCCGCGCGGCCTCGTTGATGCCGAAGCCCAGGGCCGTTCGTTGCGAATCCGGCAACGCATGCAGCACCGCGGCATACACATTGTCCGCGCCGTGCAGGTGTTGATCGCTGTCGTCGCGCGCTTCGTATTTGCCATCCTCACCCAGAATCAGCACTTTGCGGATCGGCGCGTCGACGGGGCCGAGACTGTCGGTCAACGTTCCCTCGAATGAATTCTTACGAACCTCCAGACGCACATCCGCCGGCCAGTCTGGCAAGGCCGCCAGGGAGTGCAACTCCAGGCGCGCGGTATCAGCGTTATGCAAGGCATCGAGGTAAAGGCCTTCATAGGCCCGTGTCATCCGCAATTGCTCGGCGTCCTTGCGGACTTGTTCCGCCAGGCGCAAGGGCACGCGTTTTTTTTCGTTCAGGTGTCGTACGTCCGAAGGATGCGCCTCACCCAGCAACTCTTGCGCCTGGCTGAGCGAGATTTCGGCAAAATCCCCCTTGAGCAGATTCACCAAGGGATCGTCCGAACGGGTCCGACGACTGTACAGAAGGTCGAACAACTTGCGCTTGCGCTGCCCCACCCGTGTTGCCCATTGTTCGCGCAACGCTTCGGTACGCTTCTGCGAGTCACCGGATAACCATTCGCCGAGCAGTTCACGAAGCGCCTGTTCATCAAGGAACCCCACCACGCGCTCGGGCAGCGCCCCCGCCAGCAGGTCGGACCAGCTCATCTGCAACGTATTGGCCGGTAACGCCTGGGCATAACCGTCCTTGATCGCCTTCCCGGTCAGTCCCGGCCCCTGGAAGACTTCAATGGCCTTGTCATCGGGCCAGCCCCTCATTTCGGTCATGATTCGCACGGCGTAATCGGCCCATTCCTCGCCGATCCGGTTGGCCAGAATCTGCTCCGCGCAGGCTTGCGCATCGGTATGGGCCTTGAAGCGCTTGAGGGTATCGGCCAACAGTGCGGGAGGGGTCTGCTGTTCGACGTGAAGCCGGCGCAGCAGATTTTCGTGCACGCCACTGGCGGTCAGAATCTGCTCCAGGGTTTCATCGGAAAGTCCATCCACCGAAGCGCCCAGACGCCTGAGTATCTGCCTCCTGTCCCATTCGAGCGGTTGGTCGAGCTCCGTCTTCCAACTGCCGGCACCGTTGTGCTCCACCAGCGGCTGATAGGCATCGGCGCGAGTCGGGTGTTGAAGTCGATGCCGGCCGGTGGCCGGGTCTTGTTTGACTGCGTAACATTTGTCATCGCGGCGCAGCAGGTCCTGATCCTGATGACGGTACAGCCCTGTGTCACTGGCCTTCGCTCCATCGGGCAACACGATCGGCTGTTCATAGGGACCGAGGTCAGGGCTCCACAAACGCTCCTTGCCGCCGACTTCCACGGGTTTGAGGCCCTCGACAAACGGCGACACTTTGATCGGCGTGACGCCGGTGCCGGGCAGTACATGCCCGGCACCCATGAGTGCCAATTGCGCGAAGTTGATCAAGACCCCATTGAAGTAGGCAGAGGCTTGCTCCTTGTCGCCCTTGCTCCAGTCCTCGATGCCTTCGGCGACCTCGGCGAGCATCTGCGCGACCATGATACCGAGCATGGCTTCGCCCAGTCCGGGCACCAGCATTGCGGCAAAATTGAATACGTTCCAGCCGATCGACAGGTAACTGGTCAAGCGTTTGAAGCGTGCATTGGCATCCTCGTCGTCAGTCGGCACGGCAATGAGCCTGGCATCGGCGATGGCCTTGTCGCGGCGCTCCAGAAACAGCGCCACCCACAGTTCACCCGTAATCTGGTTGGTGATGGGCTCCGCATCGGGGTTTTCAACCGCGGTTTCACGCCACCACGGCCCCATGTCGAGCGGCTCGCGCTCGTGCCAGGCGTAGGTCGTGAGTCGTTCGTTGACCCGGGAGAAAAAAAGTCCTTTGTCCTTCTGAGCTACAAAACGGCTGAAAAAGGCTTGGTAATCGGCATTTCTCAACTGACCGAGCAGCGTTTTCATGAACGCTGTCAGCGACGGATACTCCCTGAAGGGATGCTCCGGATCATCCGGGACATAGGCGATCAACGAACCGGTCAAACGACTTTGTTGATAAATATCCTCGCGGCGCAACAGTTCATCGCTCAGCCCCTGCGGTCCATTGGCAAAGAAGGCTTGCAACAGTTTGAATTGATCATATGCCTGGCCCGGCAGTACCGAGAGGCGGCGCGACCAGTCTATCCAGAAACTCAACAGCTCCGGCGTCAACGCTTCAACTTCGCGTTTTACTTGCGATGGCTCAATGACTGCGCTGAACAGCACGATGCCAGTCATTCGAAAGCCCATCAGCGACAACCGATGACAAAGCAATGGCTGGTTATACAGTTCGATGTTTGCCTGGCCCTCACGCACCTTGTTCAATGTTCCGAAGGCATGGTCACTGATATCCCCCCTCAATCGGGCAATCAGCGCCGCCACATGAAAAGCCGACTTTTCACTGGCCACCGAATCCCGCTGCAAGGTCCGTTGTGCCTGTGGGGTACTGGGTAACAGGACGGACTTGATGTGTCGTCGGTATTGCCCGCCGATATCCAGGCTTCGGCACAAGGCTGCAAACGCCGGGAGGGTGATGGCCGGTTCAAGGCTGAGACTGCCCCGACTGTCCCTGCGGTAAACACCGGAACTGTTGCGCAACGCGTCAGGTGCCGTTTCGTCTTGTTCGAAGTTGTGCAGCGCAGCTTCCAGCAACGTGGATTCGCGCACACGACTGGCCCCGGTATCGATGCCGATAATGAACTTGCTCGGCACCTCGAGCTGTACGGTGAGCTCGTTGAAGTTCTCGACCGTGGTGAATTTCGATTGCAAAGCCGTTTTGAGCAGCGGTTCGGCGAAGGCGTTGATGTCATGCTTCAACTCGCCCCGGGTCTGGTCCAGTACGTCTTGTAAACGCCAACGTTCATCAATCAACCGCTTGAGATATTGACGGTCGACTTCCCGCGCGCCGCTATACCACTCGGGCATTTGCGGCTCGAGCGCAAGCAGGGACTTCAACCTCTCTACCGGCGCATTTTTGATGGCTCCCGGTATCACGTCATTTGCACGACGGTAATGTATCCCGTGACTATCGATGGACACTCCGTCCGGTATTTTCTGTGAGTTGCTTCCATGCAAGTCAGACACTTTTGAATCACCTTGATGACAGGAAAAGAACCACCAGCTTATTCACCTGCACCTGAAACAAAAGTCCAAATAACTGCTTGGCCGCCCCCCCGAAATGGCTCCGGGGGATCGAAATTCAGGGAGCCAAAAACATATATCTACCGCCATCGGCACGTCCGCCTGTGCCACTGCATGAGCGGTCGTGTTTTTTCCGGCAAAGGGACTACTATTCGACTCGCCGCCCCCGATTCATAAACAGGTAACCGCCATGCGTCTTTCCGAATTCATCGTGTTACACGTTGATCGCATCGTCGATGAGTGGGAGCTGTTCGCCAAAACCATCACCCCGGCCGCCGAAAACATGGATAGCGCCGCCTTGCGCGACCATGCCCGGTCGATCCTGCTGGCCGCGGCCCGGGACATGTGCAAACCCCAGACACCTGCCGAACAGGCGGCCAAGGCGCGCGGCGAAGGACCGGAGAAAACCCCCAGCCTCGACGAGGCCGGCGCCAGCCACGGCGAACTGCGTCACACCGTGGGTTTTGATCTGGTGCAGATGACCAGCGAATTCCGTCACCTGCGCGCCTGTGTCATCCGCCTGTGGGTCAACAGCCTGCAATCGCCTGACCTGGCCTACTTCCAGGACATGATACGTTTCAACGAAGCCATCGACGAAGCCCTCGCCGAATCCACGGCCACATATGCCGAGCAGGTCAATCGTTCACGGGACATTTTTCTGGCGATCCTCGGCCATGACCTGCGCGCGCCCCTGCAGGCGGTGAGCATGTCCACTGAACTGCTGCTGCGCAAAGCCGAGCTCGACGGTGATGCGCTCAAGTGCGCGGTCAATATCCTGCGCAGTACCGGGCACCTGGCGGTGATGGTCGGGGACTTGCTGGAACTGGTGCGCAGCCGCCTGGGCAAGCGCCTGCCGATCGAGCTGGCGCCCATGGACCTGGCCGAAGCCGCGCGCGAAGCGATTGCCCGGGCCTGTGCCAGTCAACCGGAATGCAATCCGACCCTGGATGTGCAGGGCGACACCCGCGGCACCTGGGACCCGCGCCGGCTCGATCAGATGCTGCAAAACCTGATCGGCAATGCCTTGCAGCACGGCTCAAGCAAACGCGAAGTGACGCTGCGCCTCAGGGGCGAGGCTGACAGCGTCCGACTGACGGTGCACAACGACGGAGCCCCGATCCCCTGCGATGCGATCCCGACGATTTTCGACCCGCTGGTGCGCAGTGCCAGCGAAGAACTCGGCGAGCCGACGACCAGCCTTGGGTTGGGATTGTTTATCGTCAAGGAAGTGGTTGATGCGCATCAGGGAACGATTGAAGTCAGTTCCCGTGAGATAGATGGCACGACGTTTACCGTGGTGTTGCCGAGGAAGGTCTAGACGTTTGCCGAGGGGAGGCTTTTGTGGCGAGGGAGCTTGCTCCCGCTCGAGCGCGAAGCGGTCGCAAGCCCTGCAATTGCGCTGAACCTGTTGAAATGTGCTGACTGGATGTTTTTGGGGCTGCTTCGCAGCCCAACGGGACGGTGCGGCGATCCGACAAGCTCCCTCGCCACAGGCTGGGTGCCACTCTTTGAGTTACTCCACCACCAACCGCCCCAACCTCTGCTTGAGCATGCGGTTCTCGGCCCGCAGTTGCTGGACTTCTTCGAGCAGGTCCAGCGCCAGGGCGACGCCTTCCCATTCCAGGTCAAGGTCGCGCCGCAGCTTGGCGGCGCGCTTGGCCAGGGTCAGCTCGTAGTCGTTGAAAACCCAGTCCTTGGGCTGGGCGCCCTGAGGTTCGAGGATGCCGTGCTCGACGATTTCGATCACGTAGACGTCCGACAGCCCGGCCGCCTCACAGAATTCTGCCATGTCCAGTTGAACGATCAGGGGACTGCTCATAGTCAGTGACTCCTTGGTTCCATGGGATCAAAAATGCTCTCGCGGGTCGAACGCGGCTTTTTTTGCCAGCTCCTGCCACAGGGCCTTGATGTCCTCGTCGGATTTCTTCGGCATCACGGCTTTCAGTTGCACGAACAGATAACCGCGCTCACCGGCCTTGTTCATCAGGCCATGGCCCTTGGCACGCATGCGCTGGCCATTCTGGCTGCCCGCCGGTACCTTGAGGTTGATCTTGCCGGTCAGGGTCGGCACCGCGACTTCAGCGCCCAACGCCAGCTCCCACGGTGCCAGTGGCAAGGTGATGATCAGGTTCTCGCCTTCGACGTCGAATTTCGGGTGCGGCGCAAAACGGATCGTCAGGTACAGGTCGCCATTGGCCCCGCCACCCACGCCCGGAGCGCCCTGCCCCTTGAGGCGAATGCGCTCGCCGTCGCTCACACCGGCCGGAATCTTCACGTTCAGGCTCTTGCTGGTGTTGCTCACATGCTGGCCGGCCGCATTGTACTGCGGCACCTGGAAGGTGACCTTCTTCGACTCGGTCGACAGCGTTTCTTCGAGAAAAACCCCAAGCTCCATTTCCACGTCCTGCCCTCGACGTCCGGTACTGCGACGCGACTGTCCACCACCACTGAAACCAGGCCCACGGTTGCCGAAGATCGAACTGAAGAAGTCCGAGAAATCGCCCGTGTCCTGGCCACCGCCACCGAAACCGCCACGGCTTTGCCAGCCTGGTGGTCCCTGGAACGGTTGGCCGTGCTGGCCATAGCGGCGCAAATCATCGTATTCGGCGCGTTTGTCGGCGCTTTTCAGCGCTTCATAAGCTTCCGAGGCGTCCTTGAACCTGGACTCGGCGTCCTTTTCCTTGCTGACGTCGGGGTGGTATTTGCGCGCCAGCTTGCGATAGGCGGCCTTGATCGCCTTATCGTCTGCGGTCGGCTCCACACCGAGAATCTTGTAATAGTCTTTGAAGTCCATCGAGGGAATCACCATCCGTTATCAGAATCGCGCCACAGGCCACAGCATGCGCTTGTTTGCAGCCATTGGTTTGACCGATCTCAAGTTTGTGACCGGGCGGCGCGGCAGAAGTTTATCGGCAGCAGGCGGGGCTTCTTGCGAGCACTCCCGCGGCTGTCCGGTTGATGCAGGGTAGTTTGGGGGGGATCACCCATCTTTCAAGGCATTGTCCGCGAAGAATTAGCAGATAACCGGCCTTCGAATCTGGCGCGCTCTGACATACACTGCGCGGCCGTTTTTTAACCGGAACCTGAAAGACATGAACAACGCATCTCCAGCCCGTGCCTTGGGTATCGACTTTGGCACGTCCAACTCCACCGTCGGCTGGCTGCGCCCCGGCGTGGAAACGCTGATCGCGCTGGAGGACGACAAGATCACCCTACCGTCAGTGGTCTTCTTCAATATCGAAGAACGTCGCCCGGTGTACGGCCGGCTGGCATTGCACGAGTACCTGGAAGGCTACGAAGGCCGCCTGATGCGCTCGCTCAAGAGCCTGCTGGGTTCCAAGCTGATCAAGCACGACACCAGCGTCCTGGGCACGGCGATGCCGTTCAAGGACCTGCTCGGGCTGTTCATCGGCCAGCTCAAGAGCCGCGCCGAAGCGTCCGCCGGTCGGGAATTCGAAGAAGTGGTGCTGGGTCGCCCGGTGTTTTTTGTCGACGATGACCCGATGGCCGACAAGGAAGCCGAAGACACTCTGGTCGACGTGGCGCGCAAGATCGGATTCAAGGAGGTCTCGTTCCAGTACGAGCCGATTGCCGCCGCGTTCGACTACGAGTCGACCATCGAGAAAGAAGAGCTGGTGCTGATCGTCGACATCGGCGGTGGTACCTCCGACTTCTCCCTGGTGCGCCTGTCGCCGGAGCGTCGGGGTGTGGATAACCGCCACGAAGACATCCTCGCCACCGGCGGTGTGCACATCGGCGGAACCGACTTCGACAAACAGCTCAGCCTGCAAGGCCTGATGCCACTGTTCGGCTACGGTAGCCGCATGAAGAGCGGCGCCTACATGCCCACCAGCCACCACATGAACCTGGCGACCTGGCACACCATCAACTCGGTGTACTCGCAAAAATCGCAACTGGCCCTGGGCAGCATGCGCTACGACATCGAAGACACCGGCGGTATCGACCGCCTGTTCAAGCTGATCGAACAGCGTGCCGGACACTGGCTGGCCATGGAAGTGGAAGAAACCAAGATCCAGCTGACCCACGCCGACAATCGCCACGTGCCACTGGACCGCATTGAAGCGGGCCTGAGCGTGCACCTGAGCCGGGCGCTGTTCGAGTCGGCCATCGACAGCCTGCTGGAGCGGGTGCGCAACAGCGTCACCCAACTGCTGGCGGACGCCGACGTGCGGGTCGACCAGGTCGATACCGTGTTCTTCACCGGTGGTTCGAGCGGGATTCCGGCGCTGCGCAACAGTGTTTCGGCGATGTTGCCGAAGGCGCGGCATGTGGAAGGGAACATCTTTGGCAGTATCGGTAGCGGTTTGGCGATTGAAGCGGCCAAGCGCTACGGCTCTATGGACTGACCACAATCTCTGTGGCGAGGGAGCTTGCTCCCGTAGGACTGCGCAGCAGTTCCCTTCTTTTCAGGGATAAGGGGGCCGCTGCGCGACCCAGCGGGAGCAAGCTTTCTCGCCACAATTTGATCAACATCTAGATCCGAAGCAGATCAAACCATCCCCACCTGCTTCAACTCACTCTTCAGATACGCGTAGTAAATCGGCCCCGCCACTACCCCCGGCAGGCCGAACGCGGCCTCGAACACCAGCATCGCCAGCAGCAACTCCCACGACTTGGCACTGATCTGCCCGCCGACGATGCGCGCGTTGAGGAAGTATTCGAGCTTGTGGATAACAATCAGGTAACCCAGCGCCGCCACAGCGACCCAGATCGACAACGACAAACCGACGATGGTGATCAAAGTGTTCGACATCAGGTTGCCGATCACCGGCAGCAGGCCGAGCAGGAAGGTCAGCACGATCAGGGTTTTGGTCAGCGGCAGCTTGATCCCGAACATCGGCAGGATCACCGCCAGGAAAATCCCGGTGAAGACAGTGTTGAGCAGGGAAATCTTGATCTGGGCGAACACGATGTTGCGAAACGCCTGGACCAGCAAGTGCAGGCGCTCGAACAGCGCCGCAGCCAGCGGCTTGCGCTTGGTCAGGTCCGGCACACGCTGCAAGGCAATGATCGCACCCAGCACCATGCCGATCAGCAAGGTCACGAACATGTGCGCCGCATCCTTGCCCACCAATTGCAAATCGCTGAGGTGTTTGCTGACCCACTCGCCAATCGCCACGCGGAACTCCGCGGCACTGGCCGGCAGGTAGGCGTCGATGAACGGCGGCAGTTGCCCGCGCGCGCGGTCGACCACTCCCATGAACTTGTCGAGGGAGGCACCGGGGTTTTCCGCCTCGTGCAGCAGGAAGCTGAAGGCACCGGCAAAGATCAGCGATAGCACGCTGACAATCAGAGTCCCCAACAATGCCACCGCCAGCCAGCGCGCACGCCGGCCTTCGATCAGCCGTTGCAGTTGCGGGGTGAGCATGTTGACCAGTTCGAACACCAGCAATCCGGCGAGCAGGCTGGGCAGCAACCGCAGCGGCAGGACCAGCAGCAGCCCGCCAAAAATGATGACCCAGCTGATGACCAGCAAGACTTGACGCTGAGAAAACGTTGGCATACAGCCTCAAAAACGAACGGCGTAAAAAGGATTGGCAGTCTGCCAGCGATCCGGTGCGAGCACTAGGGATTGTGTGGGGCGACCTTAGTGGGGGCCCTGGATGTTTGCAGTGCCTCGACTGGCCTGCTCGCGATGGGGCCCTCACAGCTCCAAAATTTTTCAGCCCTAGTTTATTTTTTCTTCAGGCAATCGCTCATGAACACCTTGCGCTCATCCCCCTTAAGGGCTTTGGTGGCGGCGTCGGCATTGCAGGTCTTCATCTTCTCTTGCTGTGGGGTCAAGGTCTTACCAGCATCGTTTGCCGGCGCAGTCGCCTTCAGGCAGGTGCTCATGAAAGCTTTGCGCTCGTCGCCCTTGAGGCTTTTGGCCGTAGCGTCGGCGTTGCAGGTGGTCATCTTCTCTTGCTGGGCCGTATTGGCGGCAAAGCCCTGGGAGCACAGCAGCAAACCGATCATCAACAAAGGGACACGCATCATCTTCATGGAGTTTTCTCCTGGTCGCCACACCGAGGGGCGTGGCCTTGCACTGGAGTGTAGACAACCCCTGTTACACCTTCCTGTTCTCCAGATGGCTGCGCCGATACTGCTCCGGCGTACATCCGGCCTGGCGCTGGAACATCGCGATAAACGCCGAGCCGGTGCTGTAGCCCATGTCGAAGGCGATTTCCTGAATGCTGCGCGGGCTGTCCAGCGCTTCGATCGCCGCCAGAAAACGCAGGCGCTGGCGCCACTCACCGAAACTCATGCCCAGTTCCCGCACGAACTGCCGCGCCAGGGTGCGCTCGCTGACATGGATGCGTGCGGCCCATTCCGACAGCGGCCGATTGTCCCCCGGTTCGGCCTGCAGCGCTTCCAGGATCCCGAGCAATCCGGGGCTGCTGGCATAGGGCAGGTAGCACTCGTGCACCGGGGCCTGTTGCAACTGGTCCACCAATACCTGGGCCAGACGCTGGTCGGCGGCCTGTTCGGGGATTTTCACGTCCCGGGCGGCGAAGTCCTTGAGGATCGCCTTGAGGACGTCGCTGATGGCCAGGGTGCAGGCTCGCGGCGGCAGGTCGGCGCAGACCTTGGGTGCCAGGCACACCGCGCGGTAGTTGACCGGTTGGTGGCTGTAGAAGCTGTGCTCGATCTGCGGCGGCACCCACACCGCGTATTGCGGTGGCGACATGAAGCGGCTGCCCTCGACGTCCATGTGCAGCACGCCGTGGGCGGCATATTCCAGCGTCCCCCAAGGATGTCGATGGGGCGCGGCGTATTCGTGGGCGTCGAAATCGGCGTAGCGGAAGTACACCGCCGACGGCAGTTCGCTGAAATCCAGCAGGTCGATGTGTTTACTGCTCATGCTGTCCGTCATCAGGGGCCGGTTGTCTGGATCGAAGTATAGGCTTGCATCCAGACAAGAGGATAATTGCCCTTCATTAACGTTCTGGTTTTTCCCGATGCAATACGCTTATCCCCTGCTGGCCATTTTTATCTGGGCCGGCAACACCGTGATCACCAAAATGTCGGCCGGGGCGATCTTCCCCGCCGAGATCGGTTTCTACCGCTGGCTGCTGGCCGGGTTGCTGTTCACGCCCTTCATGCTCAAACCGGTGCTCGCCCATTGGCCACTGATCCGCCCAAAGCTGGGCAAGATCTTTGTCCTCGGTGTTCTCGGCATGGCGGTCTATCAAAGCCTGGCGTACTTCGCCGCGAGCCTGACCTCGGCCACCAACATGGGCATCATCCTGTCGCTGATGCCGCTGATGTCGCTCGCCATGGCGATCATCAGTCTCGGCCAGCGCCTGACCATGGGCGCCCTGGCCGGTGCGGTACTGTCGTTTGCCGGTGTCCTGGTGGTGGTGTCGTCCGGAAGCCTTGGCACATTGCTGGAACACGGGGTCAACCTGGGCGACGCGATGATGCTGATCGCCACCCTGGCCTATGCGGTCTACAGCACCCTGTTGAAAAAATGGCAACTGAAACTGCCGCCGCTGGTGCTCTTGTATCTGCAGGTGCTGGTGGCCGTGGTGGTGCTGTTTCCATTGTTCATCGCCTCACCGAAAGTTGGCCCGACCCTGCAGAACATTCCGCTGGTGCTGTACGCCTGCCTGCTGGCATCGATGGTCGCGCCGCTGGCGTGGATGCAGGCCGTGGTGCGTTTGGGACCGAGCCGGACCACACAGTTCTTCAATTTGCTGCCGCTGATTACCGCCCTGATTGCGGCGGTGGTGCTGCATGAACAACTGGCGCTGTATCACCTGGTGGGCGGGGTATTGACCTTGGGTGGAGTGATTGTTTCCGAGCGATGGACGACGGTATTGGGTCGCGCCTAGCTTTTTGTGGCGAGGGAGCTTGTCGGATCGCCGCACCGTCCCGTTGGGCTGCGCAGCAGCCCCTATTCATTCACCCAAGACTCAATGATCGATTTGCGACCGCTGCGCGGTCGAACGGGAGCAAGCTCCCTCGCCACAGGCGGTCTAGACGCCTGCCGCCGCCAGCCGCGCCGCATGCTCGACAAACAGCCGGATCGGTTCGGCCCCCTTGCCCACCAGCCCCAGCGACTGGTTGACGATATCGAAGTGATCCAGCGGATACTCATCGCCAATCACCGTGCCCAGGTGCGAGCTGTAGCGCCCGACCATGCCGTCGCAATGCCCGGCTTCGCGGACGAAGGTTTTAGCGAACAGCCGGCAAGTGCGGTTGGTGCCGTCCAACAGATTGCGCCCGCGATCGGTAATGCCCGGTTGCAAGGTGCCGGACCAGGAGTAATAACGCACACCGTTGACCTGCTCCGGCCCCTGACCACCCCAGGTGTCAGGCAAGCCCTGTGGATAACGCTGGTTGAACAGCGCCACGCCAGCACTGGTGAGGGAGTGATGAGACGCATGGATATCCACCGGCAGCTTCGGCCCGCGGTAACCGGTATCCAGCCAGCCCATCAGCACCCCGATCATCCGTAGCAAAACGCTCAGCAGACGACCACGGACGCTGTCATGGGGATAATGCTCGTGCAGGTAATCGGCGAGCTCCGAACCGTGGTTCGGCCCCGCCACCGAGGTCACCGAAGCGATCAGGTCAGGACGCTTTGCCGCTGCATAACGGGCGGTCAGCGAGCCCTGGCTGTGGCCGATCAGGTTGACCTTGGCGGCTCCGGTTTCCCGCAGGATTTCGTCGATACGCACCAGCAATTGCTCGCCGCGCACTTCGTTCGAATTGAGCGGCGAGACCTGCACCGCGAACACCACCGCACCACCACGGCGCAACGCCTCGACGATCCCGTACCAGTACGGATAAAGCACCAACCGGATGAACCCGAGCATTCCCGGGACCAACACCAGCGGGTAGCGCGGGGCAGAACCTTGCGACATGGGTGGACATCCTTGTGGTCGGGTGTTGATGCAAGGCGGGATGCAAGACATCCGCCAAGCTAAGCCTGCGAAGATGACAACTCGACGACAAGTCTATGTCATCGGCCCTACTTCAACCCCACCACGCCCGCCACGATCAGCCCGACCGAGACCAGCTTGATCACGCTCAGGCTTTCACCCAGCAGCGCGAAACCGAGAAACACCGTGCCCAGCGAACCGATGGCGGTCCAGATCGGGTATGCGATGCTCACCGGCAACTCGCGCATGGCAAGAGTCAGGAAGTAGATCCCGCCCACAGCGGCGACCACGGTGATCAGCGAAGGCCAGAGACGGGTGAAGCCCTCGGCGTACTTCATGCCCATGGCGAAGGTGACTTCGAACCCGGCGGCGACCAGCAGAAACAGCCAGGCCACCTAGAACTCCCCGGCCAGCGCCAACAGACGCTGCTCAGCCTCGGCGGCAGATATTTCAAAGCTGCGCTCGGTGGACTCTTCGCCCTCGGCAGCCACCACGGTGACGTCCGTGATGCCGATGAATCCGAGCACCGTACGCAGTAGCGTATCGGCATGGTTCATGGCTTCGAGCTCGCCACCCGGGCCAAAACCGAAGCCGCCACGGCTGGTGATGATCAGGGCCTTTTTACCCTGTACCAACGGCTCGTACTGAGCCACGCCATTGTCCAGGCTGTGATCGAAGGTCACCCCGACCCGCACGATCTGATCGATCCAGGCCTTGAGACCGCTGGGTACGCTGAAGTTGTGCATCGGTGTGGATATCAGCAACACATCGTGGCCAAGCAGTTCGCCAACCAGTTCGTCACTGAGGGCCAGGTCAGCCTGCATCGACAGCGGCCGAGCGTCGGGCTCGGGGTAAAACGCGGCAGCCACGAATGCCTCGTTGACCGGCGGTATCAACGTCCGACCGACTTCGCGTCGGGTCAACTGTGAGTGTGGATGACGGGCCTGCCAGGCCGCTAGAAACACTTCGGCCAAACGCCGGGAGTGCGAACGCTCACCACGGGGACTGGCGTGAACAGCAAGAATTCTACTCATCTGTCTCTCCTCAGGACTAAACTCAAACGGCTTGTGGCTTGCAGCTTGAAGCTGACCAACGTCCTCGTTCAAATGAGAAGAAATCAGTCTGGATGAATCTATTTCATCCATGGAGTGTTGAATGTTTGCCTCATTGCCGTTGACCGCCCTGCGGGCCTTCGAATCCGCCTCACGCCTGTTGAGCTTCAAGGCTGCCGCCGAAGAACTGTCCGTCACCCCGACGGCGGTGTCACACCAGATCCGCTCCCTGGAAAGCTGGCTCGGTGTGCCGTTGTTCGAGCGCCTGCCACGCCAGGTACGCCTGACCGAATGCGGCGAACGGCTGTTCCAGAGCCTGCACGGTGCTTTCCTCGAAGTGGCGCAAAGTGTCGATACCCTGCGCCCACAACGCAGCGGCGCCAACCTGACAGTTTCCACCACCGCCGCCTTCGCCGCCCTGTGGCTGGTGCCACGGCTTGGACGCTTCTACGCCCGTCACCCGAACATCAACGTGCGCCTCGATACCCACTGCGAGGTCATCGATCTGCATCAGGACGCCAGTGTCGATCTGGTGCTGCGCTACAGCCTCGATGATTACCCCAACCTGTACGGCCAGTGCCTGTTCGATGAATCCTTCGGTGTCTACGGTTCGCCCGAACAAGTGGCCCTGGCGTCGAGTCGCCCCCCCACGCTGATCAGCGTGCGCTGGCACAACTCCAAACTCTATGCCCATGGCTGGGAAGCCTGGTGCGCCCGCTCCGGCGAAACCTGGCTGAGTGGCCCGCCCGCCGTGCGTGAATACGACGAAGAGCACTACGCCCTACAAGCGGCGATTGCCGGGCAAGGTCTGGTGCTGGCGAGCAATATTCTGGTGTCGGAAAGCGTGGCCAGTGGGTTGTTGGTCGCTTATCGAGGCGAAATTCAGGTCGACGGTGCCGGCTACAGCGCGTTGTGCGTGCCGGGGCGTGAGCGACACCCGCCGGTTCGGGCGTTTTTTCAATGGCTCGCAGAAGAGGCGCGTTTGTCAGGGCATCCCTTGCAATGAGTGCTGCCCCGCAGGGACCACTGCCAAACGTGGGCAACACTTGCAAACAGGCCGCACGCAGCAGACCCTGCCGGATTTTCCAGTGACTGGCTATCGGCATCAAATACGTTGTGAAGTAATGTCAAAAACATACTTGTCCGTTGAATCAGGGAGTTTACTCAGTATCTGGTCCAGCATCCGGTCTTTTTCATATCCCGCCTTGTTCAGCAGTTGCTTCGAGACGTCAATACTGACCTTACCGACAATATGCTCGCCCACAAATCGCTGATTGATAAAATCAACCTCAACGTCTTCAATCGTTCCAAAATGAACAAACGCCGAATAAACAGCCGGCCCCGCCCCCACAAAACTCAACTGCAACGCAATAGTTGAAATAACTGAATCTTTCTCTCCCGGCGCACTCACCACCGCACGCTGCCTAAGTTTCGCACCCACCACTTCCGTATTGAGCGAATCTTCAACAGAAGCCATCAAGCGCTCAAACTGCGGAGCTTGACTCAAGCCAAAGAGACTGCCAAGTCTTGCACCAACCAAATCTTGCAGCACAACAACCGCGCCAACCTCCGGCTCAAAGCTATAACTCTTATATGCTTCACGCCTCCACTTAACTTTTTCCATTGCATTTGAAAAATCTTTATACCACTGATCAGGAGCAACAAACCTGTCAACCTTCGAATTCGCATACAGGCGAGAGTAAAGCAACGAATTCAGAGCCTCCTTCCTCCAAAAAGCTGGAATATCGGTTGAAATAGACAACGGATCCCCCGCGACCAAAAAAACAATATCCTTATTCATTAACAACCTCCGTAGAGCAGTAAGCCGACGCGGGTTGCCTTTTCAGTAACCCGCGTGCAGCCTTTCACTTATCCAAGCTTGGCGCCCGCAAAGAAATCTTCCGAACTCTTATCAAGCGCCGCATATATGAGGTCTCTATTGCGCTCATGCACCCGCATATTGAGTTCAACCATGGTAGCTACTTTCTTCATTTTTAATTCCGAAAGCTTCCACGTCCAAAACCAGGCGCCGCCCTGCTGCGTCTTGAGCTCACAATCGACAGCTAGGTAAGCGGTGATAGCGGTACCGCCCTCGGATTGCAAGCAGGGTACAATTCTGAACTCCGCGTTTTTTCCGCTCTTGCTATTATTATCAAACAAAGTGATCAGTTGCTCTTCATCTTTCACCTTGCCCAGGACTCCATCCAGCAATTTCAGCATCGCTGGTGCATTCCTTCCGGCAACAGTTTTTATAATGTCCATGACAATA
Source organism: Pseudomonas monachiensis (assembly GCF_047345015.1). NCBI lineage: Bacteria > Pseudomonadati > Pseudomonadota > Gammaproteobacteria > Pseudomonadales > Pseudomonadaceae > Pseudomonas > Pseudomonas monachiensis. The sequence continues at coordinate 534,308 of NZ_CP178857.1, read as the reverse complement.
ACGTCCATCGTAACATTAACCTGCTTACTGACATGATCCTCATACTTATTATTGATCAATGTCCAACCACAATGCTTCATGGCCTCACGATACTTCTCATGCCAGTCAATTGGCGTCAACTTAATATCTGAATTGCCGTCAGCATAGCGCTCCGCATAATGAATACTGTCTGCCGCTGCTTGTTTTTTATCTTCATCGAGATTATCTGTAAATCCGATAATCGTAGGGCTTTCTTTGCCGACCAGTACATCTTGCTCTTTTACGCCCACTTCCTCCGACTGAGTAATGACCTGAGCACGAGCAAATCTAACACTTTGTGTTGCAAGCTTTGCCCCTTCAAAAAACGCCTGACTCTCTTCAAAGCTCGGCAATATAATACTCATATAAATCTCCATATTTAAAAATAAATATCACTTGCAAGACCAGCCTTGTGACTGGCGATCAAAACTTAATAAAGTTGAGGAATAATAGCCACCAAACAAACATAACACTTCATTACCCACCCCAAGATAAAAATATGAAAATCAAACGCACCAGAAAAAACACAGCTGATCATCCGAGACTAATTCAAATAGTCCGCAACCAAGTTTCCAGCATTTACCGCCAGATCATCTCTCTACACTCTTCGGCGCCTTGCCCGCCTTCATCTGCTCCAGCAATGGCGCGCATTGATTCGCCTCCCCCCCACTCGGCGCCACCAGCGCCAGCAACCCTGCCGCCGGTGCGGCGATCACGCCCAGCGCCACCATCCCGGCTCCGCGCAACATCAGCGGCACGGCCTTGACCCCGGCATCGGGCTTGATGAACTTGCCGCGCACGTACAGCGGCGAGCGCAATGAAATCAGGCGCCAGCCCTTGGATTCCGGGGTGATGGTCAGGTCCAGTTGTTCGGTCGCCATGTTCGCCGTGCCATCGATGTAAACAATGGCGTTCTCGGTGTCGAACACAAACAGGCGGGTACTCGCCAGGCCGGACTGGATACCGAAGTCGGCCGCCGCGCAGTTGATCTTCACTTCCTTGTCGCCAAAGATTTTGCCGACCACGTAGTTGCCGACGTTCAGGCCCGCCAGCTCCATCAACTCGCGACTGATGGCGCCATCGTTGATCAGCATTTTCAGATTGCCATTGGCGCTGCCCAGCAGTTTGGCCACCGAATTGCCGTGCCCGCTGATATCAGCATCGCCGTTGAGTTCGCCGAAACTGGTTTTCATCGGTTCAAAGCCGGGGAACAACTGCTTGAGCTTGAAGCCTCGGGCCGTGAGTTGGGCATGACCCTCCAGTGGATCGGCGTGGCCGTTCAGGCGAATCTGCGCATCCAGCTTGCCGCCGGCCACGCCGAAACGCAGCGGTTCGAGGCTGAGTACGCCATCGGTGAGTACCAGATGGGTATAGAGGTCGTTGAACGGCAGCTTTTCGCTGTGCACGATGCGCTTGCCGGTGAACTCGACATCAGCATCCATATCGCGCCAACGATCGGTCTTGAACTCTTCGACCGGCAGCACTTTGTCCGCCGGCTGTTTGCTGTCACCGCCCCGGGCCTTCTGTTCGGCGTTGGAGTCGGCACCAATCAGCGGCGCCAGGTCAGCGAATAGCAATTGATTGGACAGCAGCGAGCCGCTGAGTTTTGGCCGTGGCTGGCTGGCCACATAGGTCAGATTGCCGTGGATGTCGCTTTCACCGATCTTGCCGTTGAATTGTTCATAGCGGAACACCGCACCACCTGCCTCGTGCAACTTGGCGATCAGGTGGCCATCGGTGGCATAAGGTGGCGTGTCCGGCAGGATCACGCCGGTCAGCGGGTAGAGGTTGCCCAGGCTGGTGCCGGCCAGTTTCAGGCGCAAGTCCAGGGCACCCAGGTTCAGTGGATCGGTCAGGGTGCCGGCCAGTTCAACGCTGGAATCGGCGATCTTTACCTGTGCCTGAAGCGGAAACGGCCGTGCCGCGTCCTGCAACGCCAACAGCCCGCCAATCTTGCCCTGGCCCGCGAGTTTCTGGCCGTGGTACTGGCCGTTGACCTTGAGGGCGAACGCATAATCCTGGGGTGACGAGCCCTTTTCCTGCGCGGCTTTCGCCGCCTTGTCGCCGACGATATCGCTGAACGGGATCGGTTTGCCCAATGGATCGATCAGCACGTCGAGCTGGGTCTTCAGGTTCTGGTCATCGAGGGTGACATGGCCCTTGTCGAAGCCAATCGCACCGATATCCACCACCCAGCTCGAAGGCTCGGCGTCCGGGTCCTTCGGGTCGAATTTGAAGGTCCAATTGGCGCGCCCGTCAGCCAGGCGTTGCAGTTGGGCATTGGGTTCGGTGAGATCGATACGCGGGATCACCACCCGCTGCGCCAGCAATGCCAGGGGTGAAATACGCAGCTCCACCCGCTTGAGGGTGACCATCTGCGGTTGTTTCGACCAGTCAGGATTGCCCAGGCTCAAGTCTTCGGCCACCACATGAGGCCACGGCACCCAGGCGCGCCAGCCGCTTTCATCGGGCTCGGGCTGCCAGACCACCGACAGATTGCCGTTGATGGCGAAGGCGCGGTGCAGCTCTTCGGAAACCTTGGCGTTGAGCGGCGGTTTGATCCGGTTCCAGTCAAAAAACACGATGATCAGCACCAGCACCATCAACAAGGTAAGGAAAGTGGAAAGGGTCCAGACCAACGTCTTTTGAGTGCGCGTCATTGCACAGGGCTCCTGATACGACTGAGCGTCCCGATTGCGACGCACATGTGAAACGGTGAGCCGCAAACGGCTCGCCATGAGAGTTACGACTGATAAAAACCCGGCAGGTTTAATCGAAAGACCGATTTCGCTGAATTCATCCAGTCAAAAGCTGACCAATCAGTCATTCAGCGTTACCGCCCCCCGCACTACTGCCTGTCGAAGATGAGTCGAAAATACCCATTTCGGGGCAGGACAACTCGCCTGAAACGCCTGGTTTAGAGCCTTCGCAGCAAACAATCAATTCCATTGATTATTACCATTGCGTTTATGAACTTTCATATCGATTTATCGAGAGTAGCATTGCTCTCGTACCCAATTTTTCGCACCCCCGAGGAGCACAACGATCATGAAACGCCAATTACTGCTTAGCCTTACACTCTCGATGCTGGCCAGCACTGCCTTTGCCCTGCCAGCCGCTGACCAGGCCACCCCACAAGTGAAACAAGACCACTCGGCGTTCAGCCAGACCGTTGCCGCCGATGGCTCCGACCGTACTCCACAAGGCCAGACCCTTGCCGAAGGCGGCAATGATCGCCTGAAAGAAAAAGGCCTGATCACTCAGGATGGCTCGGACCGTACTCCTCAGGGCCAAACCCTGGCAGCCGATGGTACCGATCGCACCCCACAAGGCCAGACCCTTGCCGCTGATGGTACCGATCGTACCCCACAAGGCCAGACCCTTGCCGCTGATGGTTCGGATCGCACCCCACAAGGCCAGACCCTCGCTGCTGATGGCTCCGACCGTACTCCACAAGGTCAAACCCTCGCTGAAGGTGGTGGTGACCGTGTGATCGAACGCAACAGCGCCGTGAGCTAAGCCCCATGGCCGCCCTGAAAAAAAGCCCAATCCCCGGATTGGGCTTTTGACTTTTCAGCGGTCCGCTTGATAGATGCGGCACTTCTCCCGCTTGATCCCCCACAGTCGTTCGACGCCGGCAAAGCCGATTTGCTAGAGTGCGCCGCGTCCCTGTCCAGAAAACGCCCTTGCGATGCTGCCCCGCGCCGAACAGAAACAACAAACCCGTAATGCCCTGATGGACGCTGCTAGGCGCCTGATGGATGGCGGCCGAGGATTCGGCAGCCTGAGCCTGCGCGAAGTCGCGAAAACCGCCGGGATCGTACCGACCGGTTTCTATCGGCATTTTGCCGATATGGATGAATTGGGCCTGGTGCTGGTCAGCGAAGTCGGCCAGACATTCCGCGAAACCATTCGCCTGGTACGACACAACGAATTCGTGATGGGCGGCATCATCGATGCCTCGGTGCGGATCTTTCTCGACGTAGTCAGCGCCAACCGATCGCAGTTCCTGTTTCTCGCACGCGAGCAATACGGCGGTTCGCTACCGGTGCGCCAGGCCATCGGCCGTTTGCGTGAAAACATCAGCTCGGACCTGGCGGCGGATTTGTCACTGATGCCGAAACTGCAGCATCTGGGCATCGCCGACCTCAGCGTCATGGCGGACCTGATCGTCAAGAGCGTGTTCGCTACTCTGCCAGACATCATCGACCCGCCAACCGAGGCCTTGCCCGAGCACCTGACGCCCCAGGCAAAAATCACCCAGCAGTTGCGATTCATCTTTATCGGCCTCAAGCATTGGCAAGGGCTTGGAAGTACTGAGTAACGCCCCTCGTTTCAGACTGCTCCAAAACCCACATTGAGCTTGATCGCTTCAACCTGGTGCAAAAATCAAAAACAACGCACCAACTTCAACCAAAAAGCTCACCCCATCGTCGCGCATCCCACATCTCCGTCAGCCATTTCCTACGCATCATGTCGATTGGCAAGCCCCTTGCTCTAGCCTGAGCATTGTCCATTGCTGGAAGCCTTCCGATGCTGGTGATTCATCGCAGAATCGACCCTCAACCCGCCTGGGCTGCCGAACTGCACCTGACGTTCGAAGCCCGCAGCAAAAGCCGTTTGCGCTGTTTCAGTGCCGAAGGCGAAGACGTCGGGTTGTTTTTGGAGCGCGGCCAGCCGCCATTGCATGATGGCGAATGCCTGCAAGCCGAAGACGGGCGAATCGTGCGCGTTTGCGCCCGCCCCGAACAACTGCTGCACGTCACCTGCGCCAGTGCCTTCGAATTAACCCGGGCGGCCTATCACCTGGGCAATCGCCATGTTGCCCTGCAGGTCGGCGACGGCTGGTTGCGCCTGCTCGACGATTACGTTCTCAAGGCCATGCTCGAACAACTCGGTGCCGTTGCCGTGAACATCGAGGCGCCGTTCCAGCCGGAACATGGCGCCTACGGCGGTGGTCATCATCATTCTCGCCACGGCGATGAAGACTTCAACTACGCGCCGAAACTGCACCAGTTCGGCGTACGCACATGAACCCGGCCTGGGCGCTGCTGCGCCTGGCCAGTCCACAACTGCCGATTGGCGGCTACAGCTACTCCCAAGGGCTGGAAATGGCTGTGGATAACGGCCGTGTTCACGACCCCGACAGTGCGCGACGCTGGATCAGCGATCAGTTGCTGCTGAATCTGGCGCGCTTCGAAGCGCCGCTGTTGCTCGCCCATTGCGTGGCCGCCAGCGAGGAAAACTGGGACGAGTTGCTGCAGAACTGTGAAGCGCATCGCGCCAGTCGCGAAACTCGCGAGCTGCATCAGGAGAGCCGGCAGATGGGCTACTCGTTGCAGCAATTGCTCAATGGCTTGCCGGAACTCGACGCGCCGGCCCGTGCCTTCCTCGATCAACGCAGCGAGCCGCATCTGGCCCTGGGTTGGGCCTTGGCCGCACGCGCCTGGCAGATCAGCCCGCAGGACGCCCTGGCCGCATGGCTCTGGAGCTGGCTGGAAAATCAGTTGGCCGTGCTGATGAAGACCCTGCCCCTGGGTCAGCAGGCCGCCCAACGCCTGACCAGCGAACTGTTGCCACTGCTTCAACAAGCGCAACAGAACGCCACCCGAATCGATCCCGATCACTACGGCAGCGCCGCTTTCGGCCTGTCCCTGGCGTGTATGGCACACGAGCGCCAGTACAGCCGTCTGTTCCGTTCCTAGGGCCCCTATTTTGGAGAATCACATGAACACACAACCCCTGCGCGTCGGCATCGGCGGTCCGGTCGGCTCCGGCAAAACCGCCCTGACCCTGGCCCTGTGCCTGGCCCTGCGCGAGCGTTACAACCTGGCCGTCGTGACCAACGACATCTACACCCGCGAAGACGCCGACTTTCTGGTGCGCAACGAAGCCCTGGCGCCGGAACGCATCATTGGCGTGGAAACCGGCGGCTGCCCGCACACGGCCATCCGCGAAGACGCCTCGATCAACCTCGAAGCCGTGGATCAGCTCAACCGACGTTTTCCGGGGCTGGACCTGATTCTCGTGGAGTCTGGGGGCGACAACCTCTCCGCGACCTTCAGCCCGGAACTGTCGGACCTGACCATCTACGTGATCGACGTCTCGGCCGGCGACAAGCTGCCGCGCAAGGGCGGGCCGGGAATCTGCAAATCCGACCTGCTGGTGATCAACAAGATCGACCTGGCGCCGCTGGTCGGTGCTTCGCTGGAGATGATGAACAGCGACACCCAGCGCATGCGCAACGGCAAGCCGTTCGTGTTCAGCAATCAGAAAACCGGTTTGGGCCTGGAAGAAATCATCGCCTTCATCGAACGCCAGGGTTTGCTGACCGCGGCCTGATCAAGACTTATCAACAAGGAAGCTTATCCATGACACTCAAACGCATTCTCGGCGCCCTGGCCCTGCTGCTGGCCCCGACCCTCGCCTTCGCCCATCCGGGGCATGGCGACAACGGCTTGATCGCCGGCATCAGCCATCCGCTTGGCGGCCTCGATCACTTGCTGGCGATGCTCGCCGTCGGCCTGTGGGCGGCGCAGCAGCAAGGTGCTGCGCGTTGGGCGCTGCCGTGCGCCTTTGTTGGCACTATGTTGATTGGCGGGCTGTTGGGTTTTGAAGGATTGAACCTGCCGGGACTGGAAGGCGCAATTGCCGCTTCCGTGTTGGCTTTGGGGTTGGCGGTTGCCTTGGCGGTGCGTCCACCGTTGGTGATGGCGGTGGGTGCGACTGCGTTGTTTGCGCTGTTCCATGGCGTGGCCCATGGTCTTGAGCTACCGGACATGTCGAGTCCCTGGACCTATGCCGTCGGGTTTGTGGTGGCGACAGCGGTGTTGCATGCGGCGGGTTATGCAGTCGTGCGGGTGTTGCCGCAAGCAGCTGCGCCACTGGTTCGACTGGCAGGCGCGGCTTCGGCGGCGACCGGGGTGTGGTTGCTGGCGGGCTAACCCCCTCCCTGTAGGAGCTGCCGCAGGCTGCGATCTTTTGATCTTGCATTCAAAATCCACATCAAAAGATCGCAGCCTGCGGCAGCTCCTACGAGGATCGCATCCGTCGAGTCAGCCTCTCTGCTAACATGTCGCGCAATCGCCCCTGCCGTGACGACGCCAGCCAATGCCGCCTGTTTCCCGCTCCGCCTCTCAGCCCGAATTGACCGCCCTGTTCGCCTCGGTGCAACAGCACTTCCTGAACGTCATCGTGCCGCTCTGGCAAGGTCCGGGCTGGAACGCCGACATGGCGTTGCCCTACGAGGCGCTGGATGCCGAACACCAACCGCTGCCAGCGCAACGCTACCGAGCCATGGCCTGTGCGCGGCAGTTGTATCTGTTTGCCGGCCTGATCGGTCAGGTGCCGGGCGCCGAAGAGCGTGCCGCCGCGTTGTTCCGCTCGATGCAGCGGCACTTTCACGATGCCGAGCACGGAGGTTGGTTCTACAGCGTCGATGCACAAGGTGCGCCGCTGGATCAGCGCAAGGACCTCTACACCCACGCCTTCATCCTGTTCGCTTGCGCCCATTATTGGGACAAGGTCCGCGAGCCGCTGGTGGAGTCGGTGCTCAACGCCTCGCTGGAAGTGGTCGCGCAGCGCTTCGCCACGGACGACGGCCTGTACGAAGCCACGCTCGAGCGCGACTGGTCGTCGCTGGACAGCGGCCCATTGCAAAACCCGCTGATGCACCTGGCCGAAGCTTTCCTCGCCACCCTGTCGGTGCGCGAAGACCCCGACGTGCAACAGGCGCTCGTCGAGTTATGCACAGCCATGCACGCGCGCTTCATCGATCCGCAGCACGGCGTGTTGATGGAGAAGCCGCTGGGGTCTGTGGATAACTGGTTTGAACCGGGGCATCAGTTCGAGTGGTATTTCCTGCTGGAATCCTCGGCGCTGTTACGCAATTCGACGCTGCATGCCGATCTGGAGCGGGCTTTTGCCTTTACCGAGCAAGCGGGCGTCGATCAGCAGACGGGTGCCGTGCGGGCGATGCTCGACTTCGCAGCGCAGGGCGGCGTGCGGGATGCCACGCAGCGTATCTGGGCCCAGGCCGAGTACTTGCGCGCATTGACGCTGCGTCCGGACAGCGAAGTGGCTGTACTGCGTCAATTGCAAGCCTTGCAGCAGCGCTCGCTGCATGCCGGCGGCTGGTACGAATGCCGTGACGAGCACGGTGAAGTCAGCCGCCGCGACATGCCTTCGACCACGCCCTATCACCTGGCGACCTGTTATCGCGGGCTGGCGCAATATCTCGGCTGACTTTGTGGCGAGGGGGAGTCCAATCACTCAATCCACTTGCGATCGCCGGTAAAGCTGATGGTCAGCCATCGCGCGGCATCCGGCTCGCCAAGCTTCGCGGAAATTTCCTCGCGCAAACTGTCCAGTTGCCCCACACCGTCGAGCCAGTAATCCTTCGGCAATACGATGTGAATCTCGATAAAACAGGCCCTGCCGTGTTTCTGCACGTAGGAAATGTAATCGTCGAAACCATGCTCGACCTTCGCCACCTCCATCACCTGACGCACCTTGTCGTCCAGTTGATCCGGGACGATCCCCAGCACATCGCGCAAGGCCGGTCCGAGGATTTTGAACGCCGGGGGGAGCATGCCCAGGGCCAGCAGGATCAGGATCATCGGGTCGACATACACCGCCCACTTGTCATAACCCTGAGTCTTGAGCAGCAGCGCGATGAGAAAACTCACCAGCAGGCCCGCCGACAGCATCGCGTCCACCAGCCAACTGATGTTGTCGAACTGGATCAGCGATGAGTTGAGTGTGCGATTGCGTTGGCGGACGTAGAAAAAATAAATGAGCTCAACGACAGTGAAGAACGCCGCGTAGAAAATCACCAGCCCCAGTTCGACCTCGCGGCCACCACTGATGATGCCGAACACACCGTTGAGAAAGGCATAAACGGCGACCAGGAAAATGAAGCTGCCCTCGATCACCAGCACCATGGGCTCCAGGTGCCAGGATCCGAACTGGAAGCGCTGGTTGCTTTCCTTGGCGATCAGCCGGGCGGTAATAAGCATCAGGACCTTGATGAAGGCCGCGATCAACGAAAAGAAGCCATCGAACAGGATGGATTGGGCGCCCGAAACAAACCCGGTGATGATCCCGGCGAATGTCACGGCAAGCATCAGGAAGGTCGATTGTTTGAGCAGCGACTGCTCGCCTCGATTACTCACTTGATCTCCTCTAATACCTCTAGACCGCCGGGTGTGGCGGAGTTGTTGGGTGAGGAGTCTAGCTGATGTCTTGCACTGCCAGTTCCGCCCCCTTCGTCGGAGCGCCGCCCGGAGCAAGCCCGCGAAGGGCCGTTACGCGGTCTTAAGACTTACGCTCGATTGCAAACCCGGCCCAGGTCTGGCTGACCGGCATCAGTTCCAGGCTGTTGATGTTGATGTGCGCCGGGGCATTGAGCACCCAGAAGATGGTCTCGGCGATGTCCTGCGGCTGAATCGGCTCGGCACCGGCGTAAGTGGCGTTATAGCGCTCCTGGTCACCGGCAAAACGCACCAGCGAGAACTCGCTCTCGCACAGGCCTGGTTCGATGTTGCTGACCCGTACGCCCGTGCCTTGCAGGTCGCAGCGCAAGTTCACGGAGAACTGCTTGACGAAAGCCTTGGTCGCGCCATAAACGTGGCTGCCCGGGTACGGGTAGTTGCCGGCAATGGACCCCAGGTTGACGATACCGGCACCACGACCATGGGCAATCAGGCGCGGCAACAGCAGACGGGTGCTGTACATCAGGCCTTTGACGTTGGTATCGACCATGGTGTCCCAGTCGTCCAGGTCGCACTTGGGCGCCGGATCAACCCCCAGGGCCAGCCCGGCGTTGTTGATCAACCCGCGCAGTTTGGCAAAGGATGGCGGCAGATTGGCAATCGCCTCCTCCATGGCCTTGCGATCGCGCACATCGAGCACCAGGCCATGGACTTCGGTCTGCTTCGACAGCTCGGCGCACAGTGCATTGAGGCGCTCTTCACGACGGCCAGTCAGCACCAGTTTCCAGCCGGCCTCGGCAAAACGACGGGCACAGGCTTCACCAAAACCGGAGGTCGCGCCGGTAATAAACAGGGTGTTGGACATCGTGTTCTCCTTGCTTCGGCTGATCGCCAGCCATTGGAATAGAAAATCAGCAGGCAGCATGCCCGGCCTTGTTCACAGCGGCAACCACCGTTCAATCTGTTCAAAAAACGCTCAATCCCGGCAAGCCCTTGACCAGCGCGGCCTACAGCCATGTGCGCGCACGTTATCCACAGGCCGGTCCACAGTCTTTGGGGGCAAGTGGAAAAGCTGCAAGCCGCTATCCACAAGGCTTTGCGCGGGGTTTTGAAACTTTTTCGCTTGACCCTCGACCGCCTGCTGTGTAGCCCTTGGCCATTTTCATGACTGATGGGTCAAACCGACGATGGCGCCAAGCCAGTAACCACGGCCTTCAGCCGAGTCTTTCCAGAGTTTAGTCACAGACTTATCCACAGGCTTGTCCACCCCGATTTCACGCTCTTGCGCCCGGAACAAAAAGGTTGACAAAGCGGCCTTCAAGCTGCGCAAAAACACTTGATCAAAAAACAACCACCCCTCTGCAAGCCACGGTTTAAAAGGCCTCCAGCCAGCTACTCCCACGTTATTCACAGCCGGTTCCACAGTAAACGGGGACAAGTCAAAACTGTGACAAAACAACTATTTGCAGCGGCTTTATGTCGCGGTTTCGGAGCTTGGGAATATTGTTTTCCACAATTTCCCGCAGGCATGCCAAAACCCTGTGGGAGCGAGCTTGCTCGCGATGACCGGGGCACAGCTTGCATCGTGGTGACTGACACACCGCTATCGCGAGCAAGCTCGCTCCCACAGGGATTAGTGGGTTATTGGAGATGTAAAAAAGCCCCGGCGATTGCGCGCCGGGGCTTGTGCATGACAGAGCAGACTCAGTGCCCGCCGAGATAGGCGTTACGCACATCCTCGTTGACCAACAACTCCTTGCCGGTGCCGGTCATGCGGATTTCGCCGTTGACCATCACATACGCCCGGTCCGACAACCGCAGGGCGTGGTTGGCGTTCTGCTCCACCAGGAAGATGGTCATACCGGTCTTGGCCAGTTCCCGTAGCGTTGCAAAGATCTGCTTCACCACGATCGGCGCCAGGCCCAGGCTCGGCTCATCGAGCAGCAACAACTTGGGCCGGCTCATCAGGGCCCGGGCGATGGCGAGCATTTGCTGCTCGCCGCCGGACATGGTCATCGCCCGCTGGGTACGCCGCTCTTCGAGCCTGGGGAACAGCTCGAACATGCGCTGCATGTCCTCCTTGGCATACTTGTCACCGATAGGGATGGTGCCCATCAGCAGGTTTTCCTCGACGGTCATGTCGGGGAACACCCGCCGCCCTTCCGGCGACTGCGCGATGCCGTTGGAGGCGATGTAGTGGGACGACTTGTGGGTAATGTCCACGCCCTGATAGAGGATCTGCCCGTCGGCTGCCCGTGGCTGGCCGAAGATCGACATCAGCAGAGTCGACTTGCCGGCGCCGTTGGAGCCGATCAGGCTGACGGTTTCCCCTTCGTTGATGTGCAGCGAGACGCCTTTAAGGGCCTGGATCGGCCCGTAGAACACGTCCAGTTCCTTGAGTTCGAGGATGGGTTGGCTCATAGCACCACTTCCTCTTCATCGGCGCCCAGGTAGGCCGCAATCACTTTCGGATCGTTACGAATCGCATCGGGTCCGCCCTCGGCGATGACGATGCCGTGGTCCAGCACCACGATATGATCGGAGATACTCATTACCATGCCCATGTCGTGTTCGATCAGCACCACCGTCAGATCATGCTCGTCGCGCAGCAGCCGGATCATCGCGCTCAGCGCTTCGGTTTCCTGAGGGTTGAGGCCGGCGGCCGGTTCGTCGAGGCAGATGATCTGCGGTCGGGTGCACATGGCACGGGCGATTTCCAGGCGGCGCTGCTGGCCGTAGGACAGTTCACCGGCCAGGCGGTTGGCACAGTCCACCAGGTCCACCACTTCCAGCCAGTAGAACGCGTGGTCCAGTGCATCGCTTTCGGCCTTGCGATAGCCCTTGGTGTTGAGGATGCCGGCCAGCATGTTGCGGTTGACCCACATGTGCTGGGCCACCAGCAGGTTTTCCAGAACGGACATTTCCTTGAACAGGCGAATGTTCTGGAAGGTCCGCGCCAGGCCAGCACGGTTCACCAGGTGGGTGCCGCCGAATGCCTTGTAGAACAGCCGACTGGCGAAGGATTTCGGCGAAACGAAATCCGTTGGTTTGAACGGCTCGCCCAGCAACTTGATGACGTTGGTCTGTTGCCCACGAATGTTGAGTTCGATCTTGCCGCCGGAAGCTTTGTAGAAACCGGTCAGGCAGTTGAACACCGTGGTCTTGCCGGCGCCGTTTGGGCCGATCAGGGCGAAGATCGAGTTGCGGTGCACTTTCAGGCTGACATCGCTCAACGCCTTGATGCCGCCGAAGTGCATCATCAGCTTTTCTACACTGAGTACGACTTCGCTCATGGCGCTACTCCTTTACGCGGGGTCACACCGGTACGGCTGATCCGAATCAGGCCGCGCGGTCGCCAGATCATCATCAACACCATCAGGATGCCGAACAGCAGCACTCGGTACTCGGCAAAGCCACGCAGCAGCTCAGGGGCGACGGTCAGCACGAAGGCGGCAATCACCACGCCTATGGTCGACCCCATGCCACCCAGTACCACGATGGCGAGGATCAGGGCCGATTCGAAGAAGGTGAACGAGGTCGGATTGACGAAGCCCTGGTAGGTGGCGAAGAACACCCCGGCCAGACCGGCCGTCGAGGCACCAATGGTGAACGCCGAGAGCTTGACCAGCACGTGGTTCAGGCCCATGGAGCGGCAGGCGATTTCGTCTTCGCGCAGGGCTTCCCAGGCGCGGCCGACCGGCATGCGGGTCAGGCGATGCTTGATGTACAGCACGGCCAGCACCACCAGGAACAGCACCGCGTAGATGAAGTAGTACTTCACATCCGGGTTGTAGGCGATGCCAAAGAACTCATGGAACGGCACGCCGCCATCCTTGGCCCGCTTGCCGAATTCCAGGCCGAAGAAGGTCGGCAGCGGTGCCGGCATGCCGTTCGGGCCGCCAGTCAGCGACAACCAGTTGTTGAGGATCAGGCGAATGATTTCGCCGAAGCCCAGGGTCACGATCGCCAGATAGTCACCGTGCAGGCGCAGCACCGGGAAGCCGAGAATGCAGCCGGCCAACCCCGCGGTAATCGCCGCCAGCGGCAACACCGTCCAGAAACCCAAGCCAAGGTATTGATAACCGAGCGCCAGGCCGTAGGCACCGATGGCGTAGAACGCCACATAACCGAGGTCGAGCAGGCCGGCCAGGCCGACCACGATGTTCAGCCCCAGCCCCAGCAGCACGTAGATCAGCCCGAGGATGACCACGCCCAGCAGGTAGGAGTTGGAGAAAAACGGCAGCACCACGGCGATGACGATCATCAGCGGGATGATCCAGCGCAACCGCGACTTGTAGTCCGGCGCGAGCACATGCACCCCGGAGCCTGTCGTTTCAAAGCCTTCGAGGATTTTCAGGCCCTTGGATGTCTGCAGGAACATGCTCAGGGCAAAGCGGCCGGCCATGACGATCGCCACGATCCACGCCACCCGGGTGGTTTCCAGGTTGAAGCCATAGCCATCGAGAACGACGCCGACAATCGGCCCGAACACAATCAGGGCAATGAGGCCGGCAAGAATCGCGTCAACCAGACTTTTTTTGATATCAATGGTTTTTTTAGTGGTTGAAGACATCGCTTACACCTTCGACACAAGAGGACGGCCGAGCAGGCCTTGAGGCCGAAAGACCAGAACGAGGACCAGCAGCGAGAAGCTGAAAACGTCTTTGTAGTCCGAGTTCACCAGACCGGAAAACAGCGACTCGGAAATCCCGAGAATGATCCCGCCGAGCATCGCGCCGGGCAGTGAGCCAATCCCGCCGAGCACCGCGGCGGTGAACGCCTTGATCCCGATGATGAAGCCGGCATAGAAGTCGAATGTGCCGTAGTTCATGGTGATCAGCACACCGGCCAGGGCCGCCATCGCTGCACCAATGATGAACACGTAGGAAATCACCCGATCGGTGTTGATCCCCAGGATCGAAGCCATCTTGCGGTCTTGCTGGGTTGCACGGCACATGCGGCCGAGCTTGGTGTACTTGATGATGTAGGTCAGCGCGGCCATCCCGACGAACGCTGCGACCAGAATGAAGACCTTGGTGTAGGTCAACTGAACGAAACCGGTACCGATATCAACGCGCCAGGCACCTGAGAGCAGAGTCGGAACGCCTTGTTGCTTCGCGCCCTGGGAGATCTGTGCGTAGTTTTGCAGGATCAGGGAGATACCGATCGCACTGATCAGCGGTGCGAGTCGGGTAGAGTTACGCAGGGGTTTATAGGCGACGCGCTCGATGACCCAGCCATACACCGCCGTGACGACGATGGTGAAGATCAGTGTGCCAAGCATCAGCAGCGGGAAAGATTCGATACCGAAGTAAGCCAGCAGAGCCAGACTGATTGCCGCGAGGTAAGCGGAAATCATGTAAACCTCGCCGTGGGCGAAGTTGATCATGCCGATGATGCCATAGACCATTGTGTAGCCGATGGCGATCAGGCCATAGACCGACCCGAGGGTCAGGCCGTTGACCAGTTGCTGCAGGAAAATACCATCCATAACGCAATCTCACGCAATGAGAACCTGCACATGTGGCTGTGCGGTTCTTCTAAGGAAAATACAGATTTACGTCGGAGCAATGTCAGCCACGATCAGGCAGGCCACCACGGACCCTGTGGGAGCTGGCTTGCCTGCGATAGCGGTTGAACATTCAACAAAGTTGTCGCCTGTCAGTCCGTAATCGCGAGCAAGCTCGCTCCCACAGGAGAACTGTGGGTCAGTTGATCGAGTCAGCCCTTACTTCTGTTTTTCCAGCTGGTGGTATTTGCCATCCTTGTCCCACTGGTAAACCACGTAGTCGGAGATTTTCAGGTCGCCCTTGCTGTCCCAGGTCTTCTCGCCCATGACGGTCTTGACCGGGTTCTTCTTCAGCCATGCAGCCGCTTCTTCGCCCTTGTTGGACTTGGCGCCGTTGAAGGCTGCTGCCAGGGCCTGGACCGAAGCGTAGGCGTACAGGGTGTAGCCTTCAGGCTCGGTACCGGCCTTGCGGAAGGCGTCTACCACGGTCTTGCTGTCTGGCAGCAGGCGTGGGTCGGCGCCGAAGGTCATCAGCACCCCGTCAACGAATTGCGGACCGCCAGCGGTGGTCACCAGTTCGTCGGTCACGATGCCGTCGTCGGACATGAACTTGACGTCTTTCAGACCCTGCTCACGCAGTTGACGCACCAGAGGACCGGCTTCCGGGTGCAGGCCACCGAAGTAGACGACGTCAGCGCCGGCGCCGCGAATCTTGGTCACGATGGTGCTGAAATCTTTCTCGCCACGGGTCAGGCCTTCATACAGCACAGGCGTTACGCCGCGCTTGACCAGCTGAGCCTTGGTGGCATCCGCCAGGCCCTGGCCGTAGGTGTCCTTGTCGTGCAGCACGACCACTTTCTTGCCCTTGAGCACGTCGACGATGTAGTCGCCGGCCACGATGCCTTGCTGGTCGTCACGCCCGCACATACGGAACATGGCGCTCAGGCCGCGTTCGGTAACGGCGGGGTTGGTGGAGCCTGGAGTGATTGCGATGATGCCCGCTTCGTCGTAGATCTCGGAAGCCGGGATGGTCGACGAGGAGCAGAAGTGACCGACCACGCCGGCGACTTTCTGGTTGGTCAGGTCTTTGGCGACCGTCACAGCCTGTTTCGGTTCGCAGGCGTCATCGCCCTTGACCAGTACGATTTTTTCCCCGTTGACCCCGCCCGCCGCGTTGACCGCATCGGCCGCGGCCTGTGCACCCTTCATGTACTGTTCGCCAAATGCCGCGTTGGCGCCAGTCATGGGTCCCGCTACGCCGATCTTGATGTCAGCCTGAGCAAACGCAGAAACACCCAGCGCAGTTGCCACTGCGAGGGCCAGAAAACCTTTCTTGTAAAACGTCTGGGACATGAGGTGGTGCTCCATGGTTTTTTTAATTGGCACTGCGACTTCACTGAATGCTCAGAGCAAGGGCCGTGCCATCGGTTTTTTATTCTGAAAAAAGTCGCTGCTTTCTTGTTATTTCGACTGTTTCGATCCCATTTTCATTGGGCGTGCAACCGTCTAAACCGCTGAAGGTAGTACCATTATTTTTTTGAGGCGCAACCCGACTGCGCCATCATTGCAACCGCGGCTTTAAACGACGTGCAACCAGCCTGTAACAACGTGCGTCACCGAAGTGCACACTGCTGGTGCGAGACTGCTACAACCCGCACCACTACAGGCTAGCCGCAGATCGAAAAAGCGCCGCTCCCCACTGCAAAAAACAACCTTCAGATCACGATCCGCAGGCACTGGCCTGCGTGATACAGCGAGAATCCCGCCTCATACAGACAGCTGCGCAACCCTACCCCGGCCAATGGCTGCATGGGCGCGAAAGGAATCGGAAGCGCTTGAGGATTTCCGTTACACAGGTAATCGGCAAAGGCCTTGCCGACCACTGTTCCCGTGGTCACGCCCCGGCCGTTGTAACCGGTGACTGCCACTAAACCGGGCGCCGGTTCGAACAGGCGCATCAAATGATCGGGGGTAAAGGCGATGCAACCGGTCCAGGTGCACTCCCATTCCACCGGTTTCAGGTAAGGGAAGTAATGTTGCTGCACCCGGTCGGCCCAGGCCTTGAGGAACCAGGCCGGTTTCTGATTGCCATTACCCAGGCTGCCAAGCAGCAGGCGACCGTCCTTGTCTCGACGGATACTGCTGAGCACCTGTCGGGTGTCCCAGGAACCCTGTCCTCCGGGCAGAATTTGCCGGGCGGCCTCTTCGGTCAGCGGGGCCGAGGCCACCTGATAGTAATAACCGGGGAAGAAATTGCGCCGCAGTTCCGTCCAGTCGCCCTCGGTGTAGGCATTGGAGGCAATCACCACTTTCTCGGCCATGACCGAGCCTTGGGCGGTTTGCACAGACCAGCGTTGGCCCTGACGCTCGAGTCGGGTGACCGGGGAATGATCGAATAATTGACCGCCCAGGCCGATGGCCGCCTTGGCCAGCCCCGTGGTGTAGGCCATCGGGTTGAGCGTGCCGGCGCGGCGATCGAGCAGCGCGGCGGCGATCTTTTTCGTGCCGGTGGCTTGTTCGCAGGCCTGGCCGGTGAGCAATTCCACCGGCGCACCGCGTCGTTTCCATTGTTCTTCACGACTGCGCAAGTCGGCTTCGCCACGGGCGTTGTGCGCCATGTGCAGCGTGCCTTCGCGGCGCAACTGGCAATCGATGTTGTACTTGTCCACAAGGCTGAACACCAGGGAAGGCGCCGCCCCCAGCATGCGGTTGAGCTGGCTGCCGACCGCCTCGCCAAACCCGGCTTCGATCTCGTCCGGGGGAATCCACATCCCGGCATTGACCAGCCCGACGTTGCGCCCCGAACCACCATGGCCGGCACGATGGGCCTCCAGCACACAAACGGACTTGCCCTGCTCCAGCAGATGCACCGCCGCCGACAAACCGGTAAATCCGGCGCCGATGACGCAGACATCTACTGAAACCTCACCCTTGAGGGCCGAATTGTCCGGCCTTTGCGGCGTCAGTTTTTCCCACAGACACTCTTCGCGTAACGGCATTGCCAGACTCCAACAGAAACCTAACCCACCTCGTTGTCGCCGCCAAAAGATCGCAGCCTGCGGCAGCTCCTACAAAATCGCAGCCAGCCACAGTCCCGTAGGAGCTGCCGAAGGCTGCGATCTTTCCAGCTTCACAATCAATACTTAATCGAAGGTGATGCCCTGCGCCAACGGCAACTCCAGCGAATAGTTCACGGTGTTGGTCTGGCGGCGCATGTAGCCGCGCCATGCATCGGAGCCGGACTCACGACCGCCGCCGGTTTCTTTCTCGCCACCGAACGCGCCGCCGATTTCCGCGCCGCTCGGGCCGATGTTGACGTTGGCGATGCCGCAGTCACTGCCCACCGCCGACATGAACTGCTCGGCTTCACGCACGTCGGTGGTGAAGATGCACGAGGACAGGCCTTGTGGCACGGCGTTGTTCAGGCGCAGGGCTTCCTGGAAGTCGCTGTAACCGACCACGTACAGGATCGGGGCGAAGGTTTCGTGGCACACCACATCGCTCTGCTCGGGCATTTCGACGATGGCCGGTGAAACGTAGTAGGCATTCGGGAACTTGTCTTGCAGCTGACGCTCACCGCCAAACACCCGGCCGCCTTCGCTCAAGGCCTGCTCCAGCGCATCCTGCATGTTGTCGAAACTTTGCTTGTCGATCAGCGGGCCGATCAGGTTTCCTTCCAGCGGATGGCCGATACGCACTTTCGAGTACGCCGCTTTCAGGCGGGTGACGATTTCCTCTTTCACCGACTCATGGGCGATCAGGCGACGCAGGGTGGTGCAGCGCTGACCGGCGGTGCCGACGGCGCTGAACAGGATCGCGCGAACGGCCATGTCCAGGTCGGCGCTTGGACCGAGGATCATTGCGTTGTTGCCGCCCAGTTCCAGGATGCTGCGGGCGAAACGTGCGGCGATTTTCGGTGCCACTTCACGGCCCATGCGGGTGCTGCCGGTGGCGCTGACCAGCGCGACACGCGGATCATCGACCAGGGCTTCGCCGGCATCGCGACCGCCAATGATCACTTGGCTCAGGTACGGTGGGGCATCGCTGAAGTTCTTCAGCACGCGATCGAACAGCGCCTGGCAAGCCAGTGCGGTCAGCGGGGTCTTTTCCGACGGCTTCCAGATCACCGGGTTGCCGCAGACCAGCGCCAGCGTGGCGTTCCAGGCCCATACCGCGACCGGGAAGTTGAATGCACTGATCACCCCGACAACGCCCAGCGGATGCCAGGTTTCGCGCATGTGGTGGCCAGGACGCTCGGAGGCGATGGTCAAACCGTACAACTGGCGTGACAGGCCGACGGCGAAGTCGCAGATGTCGATCATTTCCTGAACTTCACCCAGGCCTTCCTGGGTGATCTTGCCGGCTTCCCAGGACACCAGCTCGCCGAGGTCGGCCTTGTATTCGCGCAGGATGTCACCCAGTTGCCGTACCAGCTCGCCACGGCGCGGCGCCGGGACCTTGCGCCACAGTTCGAACGCATGATCCGCGCGACTGATGTGCTGCTCGACTTCAGCAGCGCCCTCCCAGTTCACGGCGGCAATCGTGCTGCCATCGATCGGCGAATGCACCGGCACTTTGCCGTTCTGGTACAGGGCCGGGTTCACACCTAGACGATCAAGCAATGCGGCAACCATGGGTCACTCCTCAAGCAAAAGACAGAACACGTGCAGCCGGAAATTCACGGCTGATCAGACCTGTAGTTTTAGCTGCCCGGAGGTTACTCAACAAACGACCATTAAGAGAGATATCATTCCGTTTATTCATGCTGTGCATTGCTGGCAATAAAGAGACAAGAACCAAGGACCGCCCATGCTGAATAAACGCTACTTGCCATCGATCGCTGCGTTGCAGTGCTTCGAGGCCGTCACCCGGCATTTGAGCTTCACCCGGGCCGCCGAAGAGTTGAACCTGACCCAGAGCGCCGTGAGCAAACAGGTCGCACAACTCGAAGAGCTGTTGCAGCACCTGCTGTTTCGCCGGGTGCGCCGACGCCTGCAGATGACGCCGGCTGGCGACCTGTACCTGGTTGAGGTGCGAAAAATCCTCACGCAGGTCGAGATGTCGACCCATTACCTGCGTTCCTACGGCGGCGAGACTGAAGTCCTGCGCGTCTCGACACCGCCGACCTTCGGCGCACGCTGGCTGGTGCCGCGCCTGAAAGGCTGGCGCCTGCGGCATCCGTCGATCCACCTGGACCTGTGCAGCGAACAGGAAGCCGACGACTTGCTGCAAGGTCGCAGCGACCTGGCGTTCTATTTCGGCCAGGGTTCGCGGCCGGGTTCCGAATGCCTGAAGCTGTTCGGCGAAGAGCTGGTGCCGGTGTGCGCCCCTGGCAGCCTGCCGGACACACCGTTTACCGATCCGACGCAACTGACGGACCTGGTCCTGCTGCAAAACGCTTCCCGCCCCCAGGCCTGGCATGACTGGTTCGACCATCAGGGCTACCACACCGAGCACAGCTACCACGGCCCGCGCTTCGAAACCTTTTATATGTGCATCCGCGCCGCCCAGGTCGGTTGCGGCGTAGCGTTGTTGCCGCGTTTTCTGGTGGAGGAAGAACTGGCTGACGGCAAGCTGGTCATTCCCTGGCAGCATGCAATGCCCAGCACCGACGCCTATTACCTTGCATACCCGGAGCACTCGGCGGAAGTGCCCAAGGTGCGGGACTTTGTGAAGTGGATGCTGGAGCAGATCGATAGCCCGGAGGCGGTGCAACATTAAGCCCCTGCACAATCCCTGTGGAATCCGCTGCGTTCCAAGAAATCGCTGGCATTCCTTGCTACTGATATGCGCCACTAGCGCCACCGATCAATACCGCTGCAACGCTGGAGATTCCCGTTATGAGCGAGAGTGTGTTTGCCGATCGCATCGTGCAGAACCTGCTCGACACCGACTTCTACAAACTGACGATGATGCAGGCGGTGCTGCACAACTACCCGAACGTCGAAGTCGAATGGGAGTTTCGGTGCCGTAACGGCGAGGACTTGCGCCCGTATCTGGCGGAAATCCGCTTCCAGATCGAGCGCCTGTCCGAACTGAGCCTGAGCGCCGACCAGTTGAGCTTTCTGGAGCGCATCAGCTTCCTGAAGCCGGACTTCCTGCGTTTTCTCGGTTTGTTTCGCTTCAACCTGCGCTACATCCACACCGGCATCGAAAACGGTGAGCTGTTTATCCGCCTGCGTGGCCCCTGGCTGCATGTGATCCTGTTCGAAGTGCCGCTGCTGGCCCTGGTCAGCGAGGTGCGCAACCGCTATCGCTACCGCGAAGTCGTGCTGGAGCAGGCCCGCGAGCAGCTCTACCGCAAGTTCGACTGGCTGAGTGCCAACGCCAGCAGTGATGAATTGTCGGAATTGCAGGTGGCCGATTTCGGCACCCGCCGTCGCTTCTCGTATCGGGTGCAGGAAGAAGTGGTGAACGTGCTCAAGCACGATTTCCCCGGACGCTTCGTCGGCACCAGCAACGTGCATCTGTCCCGGGAACTGGACATGAAACCCTTGGGCACCATGGCCCACGAATGGATCATGGCGCACCAACAACTCGGCCCGCGGCTGATCGACAGCCAGATCGCCGCCCTCGATTGCTGGGTCCGCGAATACCGTGGCCTGCTGGGGATTGCCCTGACCGACTGCATCACCATGGATGCCTTCCTCGGCGATTTCGATCTGTTTTTCGCCAAGCTTTTCGACGGTTTGCGCCACGATTCAGGCGATCCGGTGGTCTGGGCGGAAAAAGCCATCGCCCACTATCACAAGCTCGGCATCGACCCGATGAGCAAGACGCTGACCTTCTCCGACAGCCTGACATTGCCCAAGTGCCTGGAAATATTCCGGGCGCTGCGCGGTCGGATCAATGTCAGCTTCGGCATCGGCACCAACCTGACCTGTGATATTCCGGGTGTCGAACCGATGAGCATCGTGCTTAAAATGGCCGCCTGCAACGGCCAGCCGGTGGCGAAGATCTCCGACGAGCCAGGCAAGACGCACTGCAAAGACCCGAATTTCGTCGCTTACTTGCGACACGTTTTCCAGGTTCCTGCCACCCTTTCAAGTACATCAAGCAAGGAGTGAATTCATGCAAGCCGTACAGCGTGAGATTGCTGAACAGCTCAAGGTCCAGCCGCCATTCGCCGACGAAGCCGCCCTTGAGGCCGAAGTCGCCCGGCGGGTGACCTTCATTCAGGACTGCCTGGTCAACTCCGGGCTCAAGACCCTGGTACTGGGCATCAGTGGTGGTGTCGACTCCCTGACCGCTGGCCTGCTGGCCCAAAGGGCCGTCCGTGAACTGCGCCAGCGCAGCGGTGATGCCGCCTACAAGTTCATCGCCGTGCGCCTGCCCTACGAAACCCAGTTCGATGAGCACGACGCCCAGGCTTCGGTGGATTTCATCAAGCCGGACGAGCGCCACACCGTGAACATCGGCGCGGCGGTCAAATCCCTGGCCAATGAAGTGGCGGCCTTCGAAGGCAAACATGCGGTGTCGGTGGACTTCGTGCTCGGCAACACCAAGGCGCGCATGCGCATGGTCGCCCAGTACACCATCGCCGGCGCGGCCCATGGCCTGGTGATCGGCACCGATCACGCGGCGGAAGCGGTGATGGGTTTCTTCACCAAGTTCGGTGACGGCGCCTGCGATCTGGCGCCACTGAGTGGCCTGGTGAAAAACCAGGTCCGCGCCATCGCCCGCAGCTTCGGCGCGCCGGAGTCGCTAGTGGAGAAAGTCCCGACCGCCGACCTTGAAGACCTGTCGCCGGGCAAACCGGACGAAGCCTCCCACGGCGTGACCTACACCGAGATCGACGCCTTCCTGCACGGCGAACCGGTGCGTGAAGAGGCGTTCAAGATCATTGTTGATACGTACAACAAGACCCATCACAAGCGGGTGATGCCGTTTGCGCCGTAACGCCTGCGCGCAGGAGCGTGTAGGAGCTGTCGAGTAAAACGAGGCTGCGATCTTTTGATGTTCAAGATCAAAAGATCGCAGCCTGCGGCAGCTCCTACAAGTGCAAAAAAAGCGTCCACTAAGGACGCTTTTTTTATGACTGCGATTCGATTACTTCAGGGTAACCGTACCTTTCATCATCGAGATGTGGCCCGGGAACGAGCAGAAGAAACCGTACTTTTGAGCCGCATCCAACTTGGACACATCGAAGGTCACCGAGTCTGTCTCGCCAGCGCCGATGACCTTGGTGTGGGCAATCACGCGGGCGTCGCCTTCCTTCAGGTAGTTCTTGTCGATGCCGGCGCTCAGGCCGTCGGTGGCGATCGGCTGCATGTCGGCTTCTTTACTCAGCACCCAGTTATGGCCCATGACGTTCTTCGGCAAGCTGCCGGAGTGCTTGAGCTCCACGGTAAACGTCTTGCAGCTCTTGTCGATTTCAATGGCCTTCGTGTCGAAAGACATCTGGTCGGTGGAGTCGACAGTGACTTTGCACTCTGCAGCCATCAATTGGCTACTGGCCAGTGTCAACAGGGATACCGCAACAAGTTTGGCAAACATGGTGAATCTCCAAGGCAGGGTTAACGAAATCGCGAATAAACAGAAGACTGCCTGAAAACCTCGCAAGTTCATATGACTTGAATCAAAAATTGTATACAACTTTCGCGCTATGACACCGATGCGAAATATCTACCGGCCAAGCGTCTGGCCCGGGCCTATCATCAGACCGTCCC
Source organism: Pseudomonas monachiensis (assembly GCF_047345015.1). NCBI lineage: Bacteria > Pseudomonadati > Pseudomonadota > Gammaproteobacteria > Pseudomonadales > Pseudomonadaceae > Pseudomonas > Pseudomonas monachiensis. The sequence continues at coordinate 510,900 of NZ_CP178857.1, read as the reverse complement.
CCTTCAAATGGAACGTCTGTCATGTCAATCAACAGCCTGTTGTGCAGTTTGCTCGCCGCCTATGCCTGCGGCGCCAGCGGTACGTACGAAACTCCGGAACAACAAGTCTAGCCCTTGGAGTGCCGTGCGCCTGCCTTTACTCTGTGGCCCTGATCGACCATGGAGCAAGGCATGTCTTTAATATCCGTTTGTGTATTTTGTGGTGCCAGCACCGGCACCAACCCGGCTTACCGCGAAGCAGCCGTGGCCCTTGGCCGGGCGTTGGCCGAGCGCAAGCTGACCCTGGTGTATGGCGGTGGCGCCGTGGGCCTGATGGGCATCGTCGCCGATGCGGCCCTGGCGGCCGGCGGTGAAGTGATCGGCATCATCCCGCAAAGCCTCAAGGACAAGGAAATCGGCCACAGCGGCCTGACTCGCCTGGAAGTCGTCGATGGCATGCACGCGCGCAAGGCCCGGATGGCCGAGCTAAGCGATGCCTTTATCGCGCTGCCCGGTGGCCTTGGCACCCTCGAAGAACTGTTCGAAGTCTGGACCTGGGGCCAGCTCGGCTACCACGGAAAACCGCTGGGTTTGCTGGAAGTGAACGGTTTCTACAGCAAATTGACGTCTTTTCTTGATCACATCGTCGGCGAAGGCTTCGTTCGCGGGCAGCACCGTGACATGCTGCAAGTGAGCGAATCGCCGCAAACCCTGCTCGATGCTCTGGATGCCTGGCAACCGTCCGTAGCGCCAAAATGGGCCGAGCAAAAACCCAGCTAACGGCTCGGCACCGATACAGGGCAGAATATGCGCCGCTCAACCTCACCTTCGACCCCAGAGGATCGCCCATGGCTAAACCTAATTATTCCTTCGCCAAACGTCAGAGAGACTTGGCCAAGGAGCAGAAGAAAGAGGAAAAGCTTCAGCGCAAGAAAGCTACAGCTGAAGAAGCGGCACTGAACCCTGAGGGTGAAGTGGCGGCAGAAGACGATGTTGATGCACCGAAAGACTCGGCGCCTGACGCCTGAGAACCTCCGGGCCCGATAACCTGATCAGGCCCACCGGATCTGTGTCCAGGGTTGGCAGCTTTGCTGTCGACCCTCACAGGCCAGTCTGAAATACCCCTTTCCAGAAACCACTGCACACCCCCTGTGGGAGCGGGCTTGCTCGCGAAAGCGCAGTGTCAGGCAACATCCTTGTTGAATATGAAATTGCTTTCGCGAGCAAGCCCGCTCCCACATTTTGACCTGCGTTAATCCAGTGGCATCACGGTCACACGCACTTCCGGATCATGGTTGCCCCCACCCAGAATCACCCCCCGCAACGGCGACACATCGGAAAAATCCCGGCCCCAGGCCAGGGTGATGTGCTCCAGTGCCGGTTGCACATTGTTGGTCGGATCGAAATCCACCCACCCCAGCACCGGACAAAACACCGAGACCCAGGCGTGGGACGCATCGGCGCCGATAAGCCGAGGCTGGCCCGGGGGTGGCTGAGTCAGCAAGTAGCCGCTGATGTAGCGCGCCGCCAACCCTCTGGAACGTACGCAAGCGAGCATCAGGTGGGCAAAGTCCTGACAGACCCCGCGCCGACGCTCCAGCACCTCCACCAGCGGCGTCGCCACCTGGGTCGCCTCGGCATCGAAGGTGAACTCGCTGAAGATTTTCTCCATCAGCGCCTGCACGCCGAGCAATAACGCTCGACCGGGCGGAAAACAGCTTTGCGAGAACTCGACGAAGTTTTTCTTCAAATGCACATACGGCGATTCAAACCGGTATCGGCAGGCTTCGAGTAGCTCGGGCGACAGCGGCTGGCTGCTGTAGGTCAGCGCGCTACGGGTCTGTTCCCACGCGGGTGACCGATTGAAGTCCAACGCAGGCCGGGGCAGCACTTCAATGGTCAGGCTGGCGTTGACCAGCAATTCATCATGAGGACGCTCGAACGCCAGCCGGGTCAGCGGATTACCGAACACATCCAGTTCATCCCGACGCGAGGTCGGCTCGGGGCTGATCTGCAATTGCCGGTCGGTGCAGCGCTGCCAGGCACAAGGCCGCGGCCACAAATGCGCCAGTTGCTGGGCCAGGGACACCGGGCTGTCGTAGTGGTAATGGGTGTCGTGGAAAATCTGGTAATGAGCACTCATCAGACGGACACCGTGCGTTGGCTGACATCATCGACATGGGCGAAATGCCGCAGCGCCAGGCGATCGGAAACCTGCCCGCTGGCGTCGGCGATCTCTTGCAGCAGCGCGGCCAGCCCCTCGATGGCGGCGCGAACACTGGCGTCGCCGAACAGCGGGTTTTCCAGGCAGCCCAGATCGAATCGCGCCAGACGCTCGACCAATTGTGGCAACGCGGCTTCACGCGGCACGCCAAAGTCATCGTTGAGACGCTTGAGGGTGCGGGTCACCAGTTTCAACTGGAACAACACGGCATGAGGGTTCTGCTCGTCGAGCAAAAGCAGGTCGAGCACCGGGATCAACTGTGCCACCGCCAGGTATCGAGAACGGTAGGTGATGCTGCTGTTGCCCAGTTCCAGCAGCCATTCCAGCCCGGCCTGGTCAAAAGCCCCGGCGCCCCGAAGGAAGGCCGCCAGGCTGCCGCTGAGAAATTGCAGGCGCTCGATCCGTCGGCCAATCATCAGGAAACGCCAGCCTTCGTCCCGGGTCATGTCGTCCAGTGCAAAGCCGGACAGCGCCGCCAGGGACATCACCAGACGGTTGAGGAAATCCAGCAGCTCGCCGAAATCCGGCTCTTCGGTTTCCAGCTCCATGGCTTCGCGCTGCAACTCCACCAGCGCCTGCCAGTTTTCCCGCGAGAGCTTGCCGCGCACCTGCGAAGCAGCCCACTGCAAGCGCTGCAGGTTGGAACGCAGGCTGAACGGCCAGTCATCACCGAGCAACGCCGCCAACAGGCGCTCCTGCAACTCGCCCTCCTCGGGCAGCAATATCAGCCGTTCGCCGAGGTCCACAGCGGCCTGCAGGGCTTGCGGGTCGTCGCCGTCGACATAGAGCGCCAACATGATGCGCAGCAAACGGGCACTGTCGTCGCAACGCTCGCAGTAACGACCGAACCAGAACAGGTTTTCCACGACTCGCGACGGCAGGTACGGATCGCGCCGCACCAGATCGTGAACGCCGATGTTGCGCTGGGCCTTCCATTGTTCGCCACTGGGCGCACGCTCGCCCAACACCCAGGTGTCCTTGCTGGCGCCGCCGCGCTGCATCGACACCACTTCGGCATCGGCTTGGGCGGCGACCCGGGTCAAGCCACCGGGCAATACCCGATATCCCACGCGACTGGCCACCGCATACACGCGCATGCCGATGGCGCGGGGTTGCAATTGACCGTCTTCGGCTTGCCAGATCGGCGCCTGGGACAACTGCGCGAGTTCTTGCGCCACATAGGCGTAGGGCCGAGCCTGCATGCGCTCGGCGAGTTCCTGGCGCTGTTTTTCACTCAAATCCCGGCCAAATACCGGAGCAAAGCTCTGGGACGGAAACGCCGGCTTGATCAGCAGTTCCGGCAGTTTCTCCAGGGCCTGGGCCAGAACCGGCGCTTCGCCACACCACCAGGTGGCGATGGACGGCAGGATCAGTTCTTCGCCAAACAGGAATTGATTGATCTTCGGCAGGAAGCCCAACAAACCGGGCGACTCCAGCACTCCGCTGCCGAGGGCGTTGGCCACCAGCACCCGCCCCTGCCGCACGGCTTCCAGCAGGCCCGGCACGCCGAGGGCTGAGTCGGTACGCAGTTCCAGCGGGTCGCAGAAATCGTCATCAAGCCGACGCATGATCGCGTGAACCCGACGCAGGCCACTCAGTGTTTTCAAGTAGACCGTGGCGTCGCGCACCGTCAGGTCGCCGCCCTCCACCAGCGGATAACCGAGCTGGCGAGCCAGATACAAATGTTCAAAATAGCTTTCGTTGAAACGCCCCGGTGTCAGCAGTACCACCAACGGCGCGTCCCCGTCACTCGGGGCCTGACGGGCAAGGGTTTCCTGCAAGGTGCGGAAGAACCCGGCCAGGTGCTGCACTTTCAAATCGCGGTACAACTCGGGAAAGGCCCGGGACACAATCGTGCGGTTTTCCAGCGCATACCCGGCTCCCGAAGGCGCCTGGGTACGATCCGCCGTCACCCACCAGCGACCATCGGGTGTGCGCGCCAGATCCACGGCATACAGATGCAGAAAGGCCCCGTCGGGCGGGCTGATACCCTGGCAGGGCCAAAGGAAGTTGTTGTGACCGAACACCAGCTCGGCGGGCAGCAGACCTTCGGCAATCAGCCGTTGCGGACCGTAAAGGTCAGCCAGCACGGCATTGAGCAAGCGCGCCCGCTGAGCGATGCCCGCCGACAACTGTTGCCACTCATCAGCTGCGATGACATGGGGCAGCAGGTCCAGCTCCCACGGCCGGTCCGCACCCTTGGGATCGGCATAGACGTTATAGGTAACGCCGTTTTCCTGAATCTGCCGGGTCAGCAGGGCCTGACGCTGCACCAGCTGCGCCGGCGTGCTGCGTTGCAACTGCTCAAACAGCCGGCACCAGTGCGGGCGCACGGCGCCACTGTCGTCGAGCAGTTCGTGATAGGTGCCCGCCGTCAGCGGGTAGCGGTCTAGCAGGTCAGGCATGGAAAGCTCGGCAGACAGCAATGAACGGTCAGACTAACGCAGGCTCGTGACGCCCGGATATACGAAAAATCCGAGCGTCGCGTACGGTTTAGAAACGTCGCAAATCGAGTGTCATAGGTAGCTCGTCATTAATTTCCACATTGGGTACAGGAAGTTTTCCCGGCGTGTGTCCGATGCGGAAGAACCGCGCCATTCGCCGGCTCTCCGCTTCATTGGCATTGACCGGCAAGCTGTCGTAGTTGCGCCCGCCCGGATGGGCCACGTGGTACTGGCAACCGCCCAGCGAGCGCTGCATCCAGGTGTCGAGCAGGTCGAACACCAGCGGCGCGTGCACCGGGATGGTCGGTTGCAGGCAGTTGGCCGGTTGCCAGGCGCGAAATCTCACGCCCGCGACGAATTCGCCTACACGTCCGGTGGGCTGCAAGGGCACCGGAATGCCGTTGCAGGTCAGCAGATAACGCTGGGGCGGCAAGCCGCTGAGCTTGACCTGCAAGCGCTCCAGCGACGAATCCACGTAACGCACCGTACCGCCCATGGCGCCCTCTTCGCCCAGCACGTGCCAGGGTTCGAGCGCCTGGCGCAGTTCCAATGCAATGCCGCTGACGGCGTAGTCGCCAACCTTGGGGAAACGGAACTCCAGATGCGCGGCGAACCATTCCGCCCGCACCGGATAACCGGCGGCGTTGAGGTCGACGATGACATCGGCGAAGTCTTGCTCGATAAAGTGCGGCAACAGGAAGCGATCGTGCAGCTCCGTGCCCCAGCGCGCCAGTTTCGGCGGTGCATAGGGCTCGCGCCAGAACCGCGCGACCAGCGCCCGCAGCAACAGCTGTTGCGCCAGGCTCATTCGGGCATGGGGCGGCATCTCGAACGCACGCAGCTCCAGCAACCCCAGGCGCCCGGTGGCACCGTCCGGCGAATAGAGTTTGTCGATGCAGAACTCGGCACGGTGGGTATTGCCGGTCACATCGATCAGCAGATTGCGCAGCAGCCGGTCCACCAACCATGGCGGACATTCTTCACCCGGTTCAGGCATCTGTGCGAAGGCAATTTCCAACTCGTACAAGGCATCGTTGCGCGCTTCGTCGACACGGGGCGCCTGGGACGTCGGGCCGATGAACAATCCGGAAAACAGGTAGGACAGCGACGGATGGTTGTGCCAGTAGCTGATCAGGCTGCGCAGCAGATCCGGGCGACGCAAAAACGGCGAGTCCCCCGGCGTCGCGCCACCCAGCACAAAGTGGTTACCGCCGCCCGTGCCGGTGTGTCGGCCGTCGATCATGAATTTCTCGGTGGTCAGCCGGGTCTGGCGCGCTTCTTCGTAGAGGAATTCTGTGCGCTCGACCAACTCATCCCAGGTCGCGGACGGCTGCACGTTGACCTCGATCACCCCCGGATCCGGGGTGATGCGGAAGTTGCTCAGGCGTGGATCGCTCGGCGGCTCGTAGCCTTCCAGCAACACCGGGCACATCAGCTCTTCGGCGGTGGCTTCGATGGCAGCGACCAGTTCGAGATAGTCCTCGACCCGTTCCAGCGGCGGCATGAATAGGTACAACCGACCCGCCCGCGCCTCGGCGCAGAAGGCGGTACGGGTCAGCCAGTCGGCGGACTCGTCGATCTTCGGTGCGCGTTCCTGCACCTCGGCAGCTTCGCTTTGGCTTTGCAGTTGCGTGGTGTCGGGCAGCGGCGGGAAGTCTTGATTCGGGTCTTGCGGATGAATGAACGGATATTCCGCCGCTTTCACCCAGGGTTGCGAACCCAGCGGCAAGCGATAGCCCAGCGGCGAGTCCCCTGGCACCAGTCGGCAGTGCTCGTCGCGCAAATACCAGCGGCCGCTCTGCCATTGATCGCCCTTGGCAGTGCGCGCCAATGGAAGGACCTGGCCAATCACCTTGTCCAGGCCTTGGCTGAATACTTTGCGCAGGCGCGCACGCTCCAGAGGTTCTTCCAGGCGCGAGTCTTCGGCGCTGACGTTTTGCGGCAGCATCCCTTCGCGCCAGAGGTAATAGAAATTGTCTTCGTAGGCCGCAAAAACAAAGCGTGTCGGAATTTTCAGGCGTTCGGCGACACTCGCCAGAAAACGCCCGGCCAGTGCTCCGTCGGCGCCGTAGTCTTCCTGCTCGTCGGCGATCAGCGCGCTGTTGTGCCAGATCGGCACGCCGTCACGGCGCCAGTAGCAATTGAGCGACCAGCGCGGCAGTTGCTCGCCGGGGTACCACTTGCCTTGCCCGAAATGCACCAGCCCCTGGGGCGCGTAGTGTTTACGCATGCGTTGGAACAGTTCGGAGGACAACCGTCGTTTATCCGGCCCCAATGCCGCGGTATTCCATTCGGCGCCGTCCGGGTCATCGATGGACACGAAGGTCGGCTCGCCGCCCATGGTCAGGCGTACATCACCCTCCAGCAGGTCGGCATCGATCTGCCGGCCCAGGGCCTGGATCGCCAGCCACTGGTCGTCGGTGTAGGGCTTGGTGACCCGTGGTGCCTCCCAAATCCGCTCCACGGACATTTCGTGGCTGAATTCGCACTCGCAGGGTTCCACCAGGCCACTGATCGGCGCCGCTGAGGACGGATCGGGACTACAGGCCAAAGGAATATGTCCTTCACCGGCAAACAGCCCGGAAGTCGCATCCAGGCCGATCCAGCCAGCACCGGGCAAGTACACCTCGCACCAGGCGTGCAGGTCGGTGAAATCCACTTCGGTGCCGGACGGCCCGTCGAGACTTTTGACGTCGGCGGTCAGCTGGATCAGGTAACCCGACACAAAACGCGCCGCCAGCCCCAGGTTGCGCAGCAATTGCACCAGCAACCACGCGGAGTCGCGGCACGAACCGGAGGCCTGATCGAGAGTGTGCTCAGGTGTTTGTACGCCGGGTTCCATGCGGATCAGGTAGTCGATGTCTTCGCTCAGGCGCTGGTTGAGCGCGACGAGAAAGTCCACGGCAGGCAACGGAGTGCGGTCGATGCCGTCCAGGTAGGCCTTGAACTTCGGCGTCAGGGGCAGGGTTTCCAGGTACGGCGCCAGCTCCTTGCGCTCATCCGCGGCATAGGTGAAGGGGATTTTTTCCGCGTAGGGTTCGAGGAAGAAGTCGAACGGATTGAAGATCGCCATTTCGGCCAGCAGATCGACTTCGATTCGCAAATCTTCGGTTTTTTCCGGGAACACCAGCCGCGCCAGGTAATTGCCCTGAGGGTCCTGCTGCCAGTTGATGAAGTGCTGTTCGGGGGAGACTTTCAGCGCATAGGACAGAATCCGCGTGCGGCTGTGGGCAGCGGGACGCAGGCGAACAATCTGCGGGCCGAGCTCGACAGCGCGGTCATAGCGGTAATGCGTGACGTGGTGCAATGCGACATGAATCGACACGGCGTGCCTCCTGCGAGCCTTGAGCGTATGGGAAAGCGCGCAAGACTTATGCCATCCAGCAGCACTGGCGCTTTCTTCGGTTGCCTGAGGCAGTACAGCACCAAAATCGGGCGATGCAGGGAAATGGTTTGACGCAGGTGCACATAAATGTGGCGATCAGACAGAAATTAGTTGGCAGTTCCGGCCTCTTCGCGGGCAAGCCCGCTCCCACAGGGTTTTGCTGTGAACACAAAACTGCGGGCAACCCCAATAACCTGTGGGAGCGGGCTTGCCCGCGAAGGGGCCAGTGGCTCCAACAAACCTTTCAGCCTTGAATGCAAAACGCCAACCCGAAGGTTGGCGTTCTGTTCAGCTCAAGCGAGGTTTAGCGCGGCACGACCGGCTTGCGGGTCGGCTTTGGCCCCTTGCCCTTGGCCGCGTCCTTGCGTTCCTTGGCCGCCTGCTGGTTGCGGGCGAACGCCGCGGCCTTGGCCTGTTCGCGCTTGTCCCACGGGTTGCCGCCATCGCTGGCACGTGGTGGCAGGCCGGTGTGCTGGGTCAGGATCTTGGTGGTCTTTTCCCCTGCAACCTTGTGGCTGCCGGCCGGCGTCGAGTTCTTGCGCCGGGCGCTCTGGTAGCTGTCGGTCGACGGCTGGTGCAAAGGAATCAACTGGTTCTTGCCCGGCCCGATCAGGTCGGCGCGACCCATGCGGGTCAGTGCCTCACGCAGCATCGGCCAGCCTTTCGGGTCGTGATAACGCAAGAACGCCTTGTGCAGACGACGCTGCTCTTCGCTCTTGACGATGGTTACCGCGTCACTCTTGTAGGTGACCTTGCGCAGCGGGTTCTTGCCCGAGTGGTACATCGCGGTGGCGGTGGCCATCGGCGACGGGTAGAACGCCTGCACCTGGTCGGCACGGAAGCCGTTGCCCTTGAGCCACAGGGCAAGGTTCATCATGTCTTCATCGGTGGTGCCCGGGTGGGCCGCGATGAAGTACGGAATCAGGTACTGCTCCTTGCCCGCTTCCTTGGAGTACTTCTCGAACATGCGCTTGAACTTGTCATAGCTGCCGATGCCCGGTTTCATCATCTGGTTGAGCGGACCTTCCTCGGTGTGTTCCGGGGCGATCTTCAGGTAGCCACCGACGTGGTGGGTCACCAGTTCCTTGACGTACTCCGGCGACTCGACCGCGAGGTCGTAACGCAGGCCGGAAGCGATCAGGATTTTCTTCACACCCGGCAACTCACGGGCACTGCGGTACAGCTGGATCAGCGCCGAGTGGTCGGTGTTCAGGTTCGGGCAGATACCTGGGAACACGCACGATGGCTTGCGGCACGCGGATTCGATTTCCGGGCTCTTGCAGGCGATGCGGTACATGTTCGCGGTGGGGCCGCCGAGGTCGGAGATCACGCCGGTAAAACCCGGGACTTTGTCACGAATTTCTTCGATTTCGCGAATGATCGACTCGTGGGAACGGTTCTGGATGATCCGGCCTTCGTGCTCGGTAATCGAGCAGAAGGTGCAGCCGCCGAAGCAGCCACGCATGATGTTCACCGAGAAACGGATCATGTCGTAGGCCGGGATCTTCTCCTTGCCGTACGCCGGGTGCGGAATGCGCGCATAAGGCATGCCGAACACGTAGTCCATTTCTTCGGTGGTCATCGGAATCGGTGGCGGGTTGAACCAGACGTCGACTTCGCCATGCTTCTGTACCAGCGCACGGGCGTTGCCCGGGTTGGTTTCCAGGTGCAACACGCGGTTGGCGTGGGCGTAGAGCACCGCGTCGTTACGGACCTTTTCCACCGACGGCAGACGAATCACGGTCTTGTCACGGGTCATGCGCGGGCTGGCCAGGATCTGCACGACCTTGGCTTCCTGCGGATCCTCGACCGAACCTTTTTCCTGCTCGATGGCGCAGGCCTGGGTGTCCTGGGTGTTCACGTACGGGTTGATGATCTTGTCGATCTTGCCCGGACGGTCGATACGCGTGGAGTCCACTTCGTACCAGCCCTGCGGCGTGTCGCGACGGATGAACGCGGTGCCGCGCACATCGGTGATGTCTTCGATCTTGTGGCCGTAGGACAGGCGCTGGGCGACTTCGACAATCGCACGCTCAGCGTTGCCGTAAAGCAGGATATCGGCGCTGGCGTCGATCAGGATCGAGTTACGCACACGGTCCTGCCAATAGTCGTAGTGGGCGATGCGGCGCAGGGACGCTTCGATGCCGCCGAGCACGATCGGCACGTGCTTGTAGGCTTCCTTGCAGCGCTGGCTGTAGACCAGGCTGGCGCGGTCCGGACGCTTGCCGGCCAGGCCACCTGGCGTGTAGGCATCGTCGGAACGGATTTTCTTGTCGGCGGTGTAGCGGTTGATCATCGAGTCCATGTTGCCGGCCGCGACACCGAAGAACAGGTTCGGCTCGCCGAGCTTCATGAAGTCGTCTTTGGACTGCCAGTTCGGTTGGGCAATGATCCCGACGCGGAAACCCTGGGACTCCAGCAGCCGGCCGATGATCGCCATGCCGAACGACGGGTGATCGACGTAGGCGTCACCGGTGACGATGATGATGTCGCAGGAATCCCAGCCGAGCTGATCCATCTCCTCCCTGCTCATGGGCAGGAACGGCGCTGGCCCGAAACATTCGGCCCAGTACTTGGGATAGTCAAATAACGGCTTGGCTGCTTGCATGTCGATAACCGGTGTTGGCTTTCATTGAATTTCGCGGGCGCGGAATATAGCACAAATTTTGACCAATTCCGACGGCTGTGGTCGGAAATTGCGGTGACCCCATCGCGAGCAAGCTCGCTCCCACAGGTTCAATGTGATCCCTGTGGGAGCGAGCTTGCTCGCGATGAGGACCGATCAGTCGCTACAAATTACTCGTCATCATCAAAATTGTAGCTACCCGGCGCCAGGTTCTCGAAGCGGGTGTACTTACCGATGAAGGCCAGGCGAATAAAGCCGATCGGCCCGTTCCGCTGCTTGCCGATGATGATTTCGGCAATGCCCTTGTGCTCGGTCTCGGGGTGATACACCTCGTCGCGATACACGAACATGATCACGTCGGCGTCTTGCTCGATCGCTCCGGATTCCCGCAAGTCGGAGTTCACCGGGCGCTTGTTCGGGCGCTGTTCCAGGGAACGGTTGAGCTGGGAAAGTGCCACCACCGGGCAGTTGAATTCCTTGGCCAGGGCTTTCAGGGATCGGGAGATCTCGGAAATCTCGTTGGTCCGGTTGTCACCGCTGGAACCCGGGATCTGCATCAGTTGCAGGTAGTCGATCATGATCAGGCCGACTTCGCCGTGTTCACGCACCAGACGGCGGGTCCGCGCGCGCATTTCCGACGGGCTGATGCCGGCGGTATCGTCGATGAACAGCTTGCGGTCGTTGAGCAGGTTGACCGCCGAGGTCAGGCGCGGCCAGTCGTCGTCTTCAAGCTGACCGGAACGGACCTTGGTCTGGTCGATACGGCCAAGGGAGGACAGCATACGCATGATCAGCGATTCGCCTGGCATCTCGAGGGAGTAAACCAGGACGGCCTTCTCGCTGCGCAACACGGCGTTTTCCACCAGGTTCATCGCAAAGGTGGTTTTACCCATCGATGGACGGCCGGCGACGATGATCAGGTCGGACGGTTGCAGGCCGCTGGTTTTCTCGTCGAGGTCGGTGTAACCCGTGGACAGGCCGGTAATGGCGTTGTCGGTGTTGAACAAGGTGTCGATGCGGTCGATAGCCTTGGTCAGCAGGTCGTTGACGCCCACCGGGCCACCGGTTTTTGGCCGGGCCTCGGCGATCTGGAAGATCTGCCGTTCGGCTTCGTCAAGAATCTCGGCGGCGGTGCGACCTTCAGGGTTGAACGCACTGTCGGCGATTTCGGTACTGATACCAATCAGCTGGCGCAACGTCGCCCGCTCGCGAACGATCTGCGCATAGGCCTTGATGTTGGCGACGGACGGGGTGTTTTTCGCCAGTTCGCCCAAGTAACCGAGCCCGCCGACCTGAGAAGTCTGACCTTCCTTGTCCAGTTGCTCGGACAGGGTCACGACGTCGATCGGCATGTTCTGATCGGCCAGCTTGGCGATCGCACGGAAAATCAGGCGGTGGTCATGTCGATAGAAATCGCCGTCGGAGACTTGATCGAGCACACGCTCCCAGGCGTTGTTGTCCAGCATCAGACCACCGAGTACAGCCTGTTCGGCTTCGATGGAATGCGGCGGCACTTTCAGCGCGGCGGTTTGCAGATCGTATTGCTCAGGAGCGGAGATATCGTTCATGGCCACTTGAAATTGGAGGAATCAGAAAGACAAAGGGCACGACCTGTAAACAGGATCGTGCCCGATGTTACCGGCAAGCACCCGAGGGTGCCAGCCGACAAGTGCTGCTTAAGCTGCTACCACGACAACGCGTACGGTGGCTTCAACTTCGGCGTGCAGGTGCACGGCTACGTCGAATTCGCCTACGTTGCGGATGGTGCCGTTCGGCAGACGAACTTCGCTCTTCTGCACTTCAACGCCGGAGGCGGTCAGTGCGTCAGCGATGTCGTGAGTACCGATCGAACCGAACAGCTTGCCTTCGTCGCCAGCGGTGGCAGTGATGGTCACTTCCAGCTCGGCCAGTTGGGCAGCGCGGCTTTCAGCCGATGCTTTGCGATCTGCTGCAGCTTTTTCCAGCTCAGCGCGACGCTCTTCGAACGCAGCCAGGTTGGCTGGGGTCGCAGCGGTAGCTTTGCCGTAAGGCAGCAGGTAGTTACGACCGTAACCAGCCTTAACGTTCACTTTGTCACCCAGGTTGCCCAGGTTGGTGACTTTTTCCAGAAGGATCAGTTGCATGTGAAAATCCTCTTAACTTTTAACCTTCACCGTTCGCGTTATCGGCATCTTTCGGTGCCGAACGACCGCGAAAATCAATCAGGCTGTCGACGATGGCCAGGACCACCAGCAACGGATAGATCAGCTGCATGAACAGCAACAGCGTCACGTACAACCCCACCAGCCAGAACCTGGCCAGTCGCTTCTGCGCCACCAGCCCATGAATCAGGGCCAGCCCGGCGAACACCAGCGGTACGCTGCACAACGGCGTCAACATGGCCATCTGTGAACCGAGATTCGGCCCCAGAAGCATGCACGCCAGCAGCAACATCGCTGGCAACAGCGGGATGCGGATGGCGCGAAACTCGCGACCAAAACCGCCCGGGTTGTACAACAACGCCTGCCAGTAACGCCCGACAAGCAGGCTCAGCAAGCTGACGATTTGCAACAACGCCGCAATCAGGCCGGTCAGGACCGGTGCAATCAGGGACGCGAAACGCGCTTGTTCGTCTACCGACAACTTCTGGTAGACATCGCCGAGGAGCGACGGCATGACTTTGATCAAAGCCTGCGCCAGCATCTCGATCTGGGGAGCAAAAGCTGTCCCCAACACCACTGAAAACACCACTCCCATCGCTATGCTGACCAGCAGCACGCGGTTCCAGGACTCGCTTGCGCGCAAAACCAACGCAAGGCTCGCAGACCCCAGCAGCACCAGAAGTGCCCGTGGGTCGTCGGAGTAAAGCCACCAGGCCAATGCCGGCAGCAGTCCCAGAGCAAGAACGCCCAAGGCGTCCCTCAATCCGCGCCGCAGGAGCACAAGGCATCCGGCGGCAGCACCCAACCAATACAACAACGGCAATGCCGCGCATCCAGCCACTACCAGAGTGGCCTGCATACGGCCGCGCATGATGAACTCAGCTATGGCCCGCATGCATTCAATCCTTTGCTACGTGTCGACTGCCCGGTCTCAGCGGCCGTGGCTGTCGGTGTAGGCCAGCAGGGCCAGGAAGCGGGCGCGCTTGATAGCGGTGGCCAGCTGACGCTGATAACGAGCTTTGGTACCGGTGATGCGGCTTGGAACGATTTTGCCGGTCTCGGATACGTAGGCTTTCAGAGTGTTGAGATCTTTGTAATCGATCTCTTTCACGTCTTCAGCGGTGAAGCGGCAGAATTTACGACGACGGAAGAAACGTGCCATGTAATTGGCTCCTTAAAAGGTCCGTGGATTACTCGTCAGCGTTATCGCTGTTGTCGCTGTCATCACTATCAGCGCTTTCAGCGCCTTCGTGCTCAGGACGGTCGCGACGCTCACGGCGCTCACTGCGGTTTTCTTCAGCCTTGAGCATCTCGGACTGGCCGGTAACGGCTTCGTCGCGACGGATGACCAGGTTACGGATCACTGCATCGTTGTAGCGGAAGTTGTCTTCCAGCTCGGCCAGGGCCTTGCCAGTGCACTCAACGTTCAGCATCACGTAGTGAGCCTTGTGAACATTGTTGATTGCGTAGGCCAGTTGACGACGGCCCCAATCTTCCAGACGGTGGATTTTGCCGCCGTCTTCTTCGATCAGCTTGGTGTAACGCTCAACCATGCCGCCGACTTGCTCGCTTTGATCCGGGTGGACCAAAAAGATGATTTCGTAATGACGCATGAATGCTCCTTACGGGTTGTAGCCTGCCGCTCAAAAGCGGTCAGACAAGGAGTGAATGACACTTATGGACTTGCGGACGCTAGACACGTTGGTGCCTGCCATCGCAGCAAGGGGCGCAATTGTAGAGAAGGGGCGAGGGAGGTGCAAGGTAATTGGTGATTATTTGAACAATCACCTCAACCACATGCCGAACACCTGTAGGAACTGCCGAAGGCTGCGATCTTTTGACTTTGATTTTCAAGATCAAAAGATCGCAGCCTTCGGCAGCTCCTACGGGGGCCTGCGTGGATCAGGATTTCTTGGCAGCAGCCTTGGCTTTGACACTGCGCTGGCGCTGCGCCTCGAACAGACAAACGCCGGTCGCCACGGAAACGTTGAGGCTGCTGACGCTGCCGGCCATCGGCAGGTTCACCAGGTAGTCGCAATGCTCGCGGGTCAGGCGACGCATGCCCTTGCCTTCAGCGCCCATGATCAGGATGGTCGGGCCGGTCAGATCCTGATCATACAGGCTGACCTCAGCTTCACCGGCCGTACCGACAACCCACAAGCCGCGCTGCTGGAGTTTTTCCAGAGTGCGCGCCAGGTTGGTCACGGCAACCAGCGGAATCACTTCCGCCGCGCCGCAGGCGATTTTTCGTACAACCGGAGTCAGGGTCGCCGACTTGTCCTTCGGCACGATCACCGCCAGCGCACCCGCCGCATCGGCGGAACGCAGGCAGGCGCCGAGGTTGTGCGGATCGGTCACGCCGTCGAGCACCAGCAACAACGGCGCGCCGTCGGTGCGATCGAGCAACTCGTCGAGCATCGCCTCGCCCCAGACCTGGCTCGGACTCACGTCCGCGACCACACCCTGGTGCACGCCTTCAACCCAGGCGTCCATTTCACGGCGCTCGGCCTGGCCGACCTGGACCCGGTTTTCGTTGGCCAGTTCGATCAGCGTCTGGACCCGAGGGTCATTGCGACCTTCGGCCAACCAGATCTGCTTCACGCGTTTCGGGTGGTGACGCAACAACGCTTCTACAGCATGTACGCCGTAGATCTTTTCCAACTGACTCATGGCTTGGCCTTAGGTTTACGCGCCCCGCCACTCTTGGCTGGAGCCGAGCCCGCTTTTGGCGGACCTTTACGATGTTTGCTCGGTTTGGCTGGCTTGCCGCCGACGGCCTTGTCAGGCGTCGACCGACTGGTCTTTCCCCCAGACGCCGCTTTACCGCCGCTTTTCGCACCGGCCAGCAACGCCTGCTTCATTTCACGGCTTTTGCGCACTTCGGCGTTTTTCGCCGCCGCATCGCTCGGACGATAGGCTTCTACAGCCTTTTCCTTGGCAGGACGACGACCGGTTTTTGCCGGGGCCGGTTCTGCTTCGACTTTCGCTGCGGGTGCGGTGCTTTCGGTGCCACGCTTCTTGCGGCCGATCGGCGCGCTAATGGTTTTCTCGGCCATCTCGAAGTCGATCTTGCGTTCGTCGAGGTCGACGCGCATGACCCGCACTTCCACGGTATCGCCCAGGCGGAAGCTGCGACCGGTACGCTCACCGGCCAGGCGGTGGTGCACAGGATCGAAGTGGTAGTAATCGCCCGGCAGCGCGGTGACGTGCACCAGGCCTTCGACATAAATGTCTGTAAGCTCGACGAACAGACCAAAACCGGTCACGGCGGTGATCACACCCGGGAACGATTCGCCCACGCGGTCTTTCATGAACTCGCACTTGAGCCAGTTCACTACGTCGCGGGTCGCTTCGTCGGCACGGCGCTCGCTCATCGAGCACTGCTCGCCGAGTTGCTCCAGGGCCGCTTCGTCGTACGGATAGATGCGCGCTTTCGGAATGGTCATCGCACCGGCACGGCGAACGTGCGGGGTGTTCTGTTTCGAATGGATCACGCTGCGAATCGCCCGGTGCGTGAGCAAGTCCGGGTAGCGGCGGATCGGCGAAGTGAAGTGGGTGTACGCCTCGTAATTCAGGCCGAAGTGGCCCTGGTTATCGGCGCTGTACACCGCCTGGCTCAACGAACGCAGCATGACGGTCTGGATCAGGTGGAAATCCGGACGATCCTTGATACCGGCCAGCAATGCCTGGTAATCCTTCGGCGACGGACCGTCCTTGCCTTTGTGCAGGGACAGGCCGAGCTCGCCGAGGAAGGCGCGCAGCTTTTCCAGACGCTCCGGTGGCGGACCATCGTGGACACGATACAGCGCCGGGATTTCGTGCTTTTTAAGGAACTCGGCGGTGGCCACGTTGGCCGCCAGCATGCATTCCTCGATCAGCTTGTGCGCATCGTTGCGCACGGTCGGACGGATTTCGGCGATCTTGCGCTCGGAACCGAAGATGATCCGGGTTTCCTGGGTTTCGAAATCGATCGCGCCACGTACGTGACGGGCCGCCAGCAACACCTTGTACAGCGAGTACAGTTGCTTGAGGTGCGGCACAACGTCGGTGTACTCACCGCGCAGCTTGCGCCCTTCGGTGGCTTTCGGCGTTTCCAGCATGGCGCTGACCTTGTTGTAGGTCAGACGGGCATGGGAGTGGATCACTGCTTCGTAGAAGCAGTAGTCGGTCATTTCGCCGGATTTGGAGATGGTCATCTCGCAAACCATGGCCAGACGATCGACTTGCGGGTTCAGCGAGCACAAACCGTTGGACAGCTGCTCAGGCAGCATCGGGATCACGCGCTCGGGGAAATACACCGAGTTGCCGCGAACCTGCGCTTCGGCATCCAGCGCCGAACCGAGCTTCACGTAACTGGATACGTCGGCAATCGCCACGTACAGCTTCCAGCCACCCGAGAACAGGCGCAGCTTGCCCGGACGGGCTTCGCAATAGACCGCATCATCGAAGTCGCGGGCATCTTCGCCGTCGATGGTGACGAACGGCAGATGGCGCAGGTCGATGCGCTTCTCTTTGTCTTTCTCTTCGACTTCCGGCTTGAGCTTGCCGGCTTCCTTGAGCACGGCGTCAGGCCAGACGTGAGGAATGTCGTAGGTGCGCAGGGCGACATCGATCTCCATGCCCGGCGCCATGTAGTTGCCCACGACTTCAACCACATCGCCTTGCGGCTGAAAGCGTGGCGTCGGCCAGTGAGTGATCTTCACTTCGACGAACTGACCGATCTGCGCGTTGGCGTTACGACCTGGCGTCACCAGCACTTCCTGCTGGATCTTCGGATTGTCGGCAACCACGAAGCCGATGCCGCCCTCTTCGAAGTAGCGGCCGACGATGGTTTCGTGAGCGCGGGACACCACTTCGACGATCATGCCTTCGCGGCGACCGCGACGGTCCAGGCCAGATACACGGGCCAGGGCACGGTCACCATCGAACACCAGACGCATCTGCGCCGGGCTCATGAACAGGTCATCGCTGCCGTCGTCCGGCACCAGGAAGCCGAAGCCGTCGCGGTGACCGCTGATGCGACCCAGGATCAGATCAAGCTTGTCCACCGGCGCATAAGTGCCGCGACGGGTATAGATGAGTTGAGCATCGCGCTCCATGGCGCGCAGACGGCGGCGCAGGGCTTCGATCTGGTCTTCTGTGGTCAGACCAAACTCTTCGACCAGTTGCTCGCGGTTAGCAGGCGAACCTCGATCAGCAAGATGCTGAAGGATCAATTCGCGGCTAGGAATAGGGTTTTCATATTTTTCCGCTTCACGAGCGGCCTCGGGATCGAGGGACTGCCAATCGGCCATTAGAGAGTTTTCACCTTGTCTATATGCGGGTTAGTTTGGCATAGGCGTAATGAAACGGGAAATTTCAGGCTAAGACGACCCATCTAAAGCCCTGTATCGACACCGCAAAGCAGTTTTGTAGACCACTGGCGAAATTTTCCAGGTTTTTTTGACCTCGGGGGTTTACAGTTAAAAAGACGCTCCGTATAGTGCGCGCCATCGACGACGGACAACGTTGCCGATACTGCCCAGATGGTGAAATTGGTAGACACGCCAGCTTCAGGTGCTGGTGACCGCAAGGTCGTGGAAGTTCGAGTCTTCTTCTGGGCACCAATTTCGAGCTTGAGATTAGTTCAATTTCAAGGCTCACACAAAAACCCGCGAAAGCGGGTTTTTGCATTTTTGACCACTGGTTTATTATTTTTAGAATCAGGGGTTTACAGATCAAAATGCTCTCCGTATAGTGCGCCACATCAACAGCGGCAACGCTGAAGATGAATGCCCAGATGGTGAAATTGGTAGACACGCCAGCTTCAGGTGCTGGTGACCGCAAGGTCGTGGAAGTTCGAGTCTTCTTCTGGGCACCAATTCAAATCCAAGGTCAAGACCTTGGATTTCACAGAAACCCGCGAAAGCGGGTTTTTGCGTTTCTGGCATTTGAAAACCACACACGCCCCCTGTAGGAGCTCACCTCACAAAGCGCATTTGAGAAGCAATATCGTTTATCATTGTTACAAGTTTTTGCAATGTGACAGTGAGGAACCCTGCGAATGATGTTTCGAAATACCCTGCGCCGCGGCCTGATCACCACCCTCCTCGGCCTGGCACTCGCCACTCCCCTCACCCAAGCCGCCGACCCGGTTGCCCTGACCCTCTACAACGGCCAGCACAAAGAAGTCGGCGACGCAGTCGCCAAAGCCTTCGAAGCCAAGACCGGGATCCACGTCAATGTGCGCAAAGGCAGTAGCAACCAGCTCGCCAGCCAGATCGTCGAAGAAGGCGATCGCTCCCCCGCCGACGTGATCTACACCGAAGAATCGCCGCCACTGAACAAACTCGGCGAACAAGGCCTGCTGGCCAAGACGGATGACGCCACGCTGGCCGTTCTGCCAAAGGAATACGTCGCTGGCAACGGCACCTGGATTGGCGTGACCGCCCGGGTGCGCGTCGTTGCGTTCAACCCCAAGCTGATCGATGAAAAAGACCTGCCGACCTCGGTGATGGAGTTCTCCGATCCGAAATGGCAAGGCAAGGTCGGTTTCGTTCCTACCAGCGGCGCTTTCCAGGAACAAGCGGTGGCGATCATCAAGGTCCACGGCATGGACGCAGCCGAAGAGTGGCTGACTGGTCTGCGCGCATTCGGCAAGACCTACAGCAACAACATGGTTGCATTGAAAGCGGTGGAAAATGGCGAAGTCGCCACCGTGCTGGTGAACAATTACTACTGGTTCGCCCTGCAGCGTGAAAAAGGCCAGCTCGATTCGAAGCTGCATTACTTCACTGGCGGCGATGTCGGTGGGCTGATCACCGTTTCCAGCGCTGCCGTCCTGAAATCCAGCAAACATCCAAAAGAAGCCCAGCAATTGCTCGCCTACATGGCCAGTGAAGAAGGCCAGCGCGTGATCACCCAGACCACCGCCGAATACCCGCTGCACAAAGGCATGGAATCAGATCGCGGGCTCAAGCCATTCAGCGAACTGGAAGCACCAAAAGTCACGCCTGCCGACCTCGGCAACGCCGAAGAAGCGCTGGACCTGGAACGCGATGTTGGCCTGAATTGATGGGTGCCTCACTGTCCGCGCATCACGCCTGCGCACCACGGCGCAAGCGGCCGTCTATCTGGCTGATATTGCCTGTGTTGCTGCTGGTGGCGCTCAGTCTCCTGCCTCTGCTGTATGTCGGCCTGAAAGCCTGGCAGGCGGGCTGGGCACAAGCGCTGCATTTGCTTTGGCGACCTTATGTGTTCGGCTTGCTGCGCAACACACTCGCACTGATGATTGGGGTCACCGCTGTTTGCGGGGTAATCGGCCTGTCGCTGGCCTGGTTGCTGGAGCGCAGTAATCTGCCGGGTCGACGATTGTGGGGCGTGATCCTCTGCCTGCCGTTCGCCGTTCCAGCCTTTGTCAGCAGCTTCACCTGGGTTTCCCTCAGCGCTCATTTCGAGGGACTTGGCGGGGCTATCCTGGTAATGAGCCTGTCCAAGTACCCGCTGATTTTCCTGCCCGTGGCGGCAACACTGCGCAACCTTGACCCATCCCTCGAAGAGTCCGCGCGCACGCTGGGGCAGAATCGTTGGGGCGTATTTTTCAAGGTCACCCTGCCCCTGCTCTGGCCTTCGCTGCTGGCGGGTTCGCTGCTGATTGCCCTGCACATGCTGGTGGAGTTCGGCGCCTTGTCGATCATCGGCCTGCAAACCTTCACCACGGCGATCTATCAACAGTTCGAACTGGAGTTCAGCAATGCCAACGCGGCAATGCTCTCCGCCGTACTGCTGATGTTGTGCCTGACACTGCTGTGGCTGGAGTTGCGCGTGCGCGGCAAGGGTCGACACGTGCGCACCGGCCAGGGTGCGGCGCGACGCGCGGAACAGGTTCAACTGGGCCCATGGGCCATGGCGGGACAGTTTTACTGCCTGCTGCTGGCAATCATTGGCAGCGGGATTCCGCTGGGCATGCTGGCCTATTGGCTTGCGGTGGGATCATCGGCAGCCTTTCCCGCGGCGGCAATTGGCGAAGCATTGCTGTCATCCCTAGCACTGTCGCTGGGTGGCGCGGCGCTGTGCCTGGTGCTGGCGGTTCCAGTCGGCCTGTTGGTCGTGCGCCACAAAGGCCGGCTGGCGATCTGGGCCGAGCGTCTGCCGTATCTGCTGCATGCGCTGCCGGGACTGGTCATTGCCCTGACTCTGGTGTATTTCGCCCTGCACTACGTGCCGATGCTTTACCAGACTTCGGCATTGCTGCTGATCGCCTATGCCCTGCTGTTTCTGCCACTGGCCCAGGCGCCGATCCGCACCGCCCTGAACAAGGCGGCGCCACAACTTGAGGAGGCGGCACGCACATTGGGCGCCTCGTCATTCAGTGCTTTCTGCCGAGTGACACTGCCGATTATTTTCCCGGCGCTGGGGGCGGCTTTTGCCCTGGTGTTCCTGGATGCGATGAAGGAACTGACGGCGACCTTGCTGTTGAGTCCAACCGGACTCAACACGCTGGCGACGGAAGTCTGGGCGCATACCGCGAACGTGGAGTTTGCGGCGGCGGCGCCCTATGCGGCGTTGTTGATAGTGGTGTCGGGGTTGCCGGTCTATCTGCTGACGACCCGGATGTATCTAAGCCGCTGACAAAGCAAAAGATCGCAGCCTTCGGCAGCTCCTACAGAGAAACGCAAAGCCCCCTGTAGGAGCTGCCGAAGGCTGCGATCTTTTGATCTTTTAAGCCCTGAACTGCCCCAGACTCGCCTTCAACTGCGCCGCCAGACCATCGAGCACCTTACCGCTCGCCGTGGTCTCCACCACTGCCTGCGCCGCCTTCTCGGCCTGGGCGTGAATGGTCTGGACCCGCCCCCGCACTGCCTGCGCGCCCTGCGCCTGATGCGCCGCCGCCTGGGTGGCCAGACCGATCGCCGTATGGACCTGCTCGACCGATGCCTGCACCGACTGCTGCAACCGCGCACTGTCGCGCAGCACCAGCAAACCCTCATTGGCCTGGCGCCCGGCCTGACCAATCGCCGCCACCGCTTCACGCGCGCCTTGCTGCAACGCGACGATGTGCGCCTGAATATCGCCGGTGGAGCTTTGTGTCTTGCTCGCCAGCGCCCGTACCTCATCGGCCACCACGGCAAACCCGCGCCCGGTCTCGCCGGCACGCGCCGCTTCAATCGCCGCGTTCAGCGCCAGCAGGTTGGTTTGCTCGGCGATCCCGTGAATCACTGTCAGCACCACCTCAATCTGCTCACTTTGCTGCGCCAGACGCTCGATCACCTGGGCGCCAGTGTTGACCTGACCCGCCAACGCCTCGATCAGGCTGCCGACTTTCGCCGAGGTCCGGGTGTTTTCGTCAGTCGCCTGACGAATATCCACCACCTGTTTCAGCGCCGCCTGCATGGCGTGGCTTTCCGACTGGGCCTCATCAGCCATTTGCGACAAGGCGCGCAAACTTTCCGCCACCTCATCACGCTGCATGCCAGCCGCCGCATCCGCACCGGCGTTGCGCAAAGTCATGGCACCGATTTCCACGCCGGTACGCTGGGCTACATCACCGGCCTCGCGCACGATGGGCTGCAACTTATCCACAAAGCGATTGACCGCCGAGGCCATGTCGCCGATTTCATCCTTGCTGTTGATCTGCACACGCTTGGTCAGATCACCCTCGCCCGCCGCCAGGTCATCCATGGCAACGATCAGCATTTTCAGGCGATTGACCACTCGGCGACCGAGTACCACCGCCAACAACAGCAGGACACCAAAACCCACCACCGCCAGACACACGCCGATGCGCCAGCGCAATGTCGTAGCGGCTTCCTGCACGGTGCTGGTGGTATTGGCCTTCATTTCAGCCGCCGTGGACTGCGCCGACTGCAGGCGCGAGCGCATGGCCGTGGCGCTGTCGGCGGCCGCGCCCTTGAGGCTGTCACCCACCAGTTGATCGCTGCTGGCGATCAAGGCCGAGAAGCGCTTGTCGAGGGCCGCCAAGTCAGTCTCCACCGAAGCGGTCGAGACCCCCATCAGGACTTTGCCGATTTCTACGCCGTTAGGATTGATCGGGGCCTCGATGTAGAACACCGAAGGATCGTTCTTCGCCGCATCCAGCACCTTGTCCAGCGCACGCTCGCCCTGGCCTTTTTCCAGCAACGCCTTGTTGATCGGGTTTTCCCGGTTGAGGTAGCGCGTCAGGTGCTGGCCGGTGGCGTCGTCATACACCACGAACAGCACGTTGGGATTGCGCTGGGCGCGGCGAGCGAACTCGGAAAGTGTCGGAACGTCGTTGTCCCACATGGCGCGGGGCGCGACGGAAGCCAGAAGCTGCGCCATGTCGCCGGCGGAGTCCTTCAGGTCTTTTTCCAGCGTTGCGCGCAACTGCGCCTGCTCGTCCTTCAGTCGCGAGGACAAACCGGCCGTCAGGCGCTGGCGGGTACTGGTGGAGAGACTGTCGAGGCTCGACGTGACTTCGCGCCCCGCCTGCTCAAGCTCAGCGGAAAGCTTTTGGCTGTCCGCACCCAGGCGCATGCCCAGATCGGCCTCCAGCGCGGTCACCGTGCTCCGGGTCAGAGCGACAGCTACCAGCACCTGCACCAAAAGGGCGATACCAAGGGTAACGAACACGGGCCGCAACAAACGGCTTTGTAACAATGAGAGAACGGCCGACACTTGATATCCCTCTGCAAAAGCGCCATTAAATTGATGGCACGCCAAAAGTGACGTTTTAGGCAAAGCTAATAGCAAAGGTCATGCCGTCCAACAGGCATAAACGACAAAGGCCCCAATTAAGGGGCCTTTGTATTTTACATCAACAACTTATCAAGCAAACGGATGGCGCAGGACGATCGTTTCGTTGCGGTCCGGGCCCGTCGAAATAATGTCGATCGGCGCGCCGATCAGCTCTTCGACGCGCTTGATGTAAGCACGAGCGTTAGCTGGCAGCTCTTCCAGGGTTTTGGCGCCCACGGTCGACTCGGTCCAGCCCGGCACTTCTTCGTACACAGGCTGCAGGCCCACGTAGCTGTCAGCATCAGTCGGGGCAACGGCCTTGCCTTCTGCATCTTTGTAGCCGACGCAGATGTTGATGGTTTCCAGACCGTCAAGCACGTCCAGCTTGGTCAGGCAGATGCCCGAGATGCTGTTCACATCGATAGCGCGACGCAGGATAACAGCGTCGAACCAGCCACAACGACGAGCACGGCCGGTAGTCGCGCCGAACTCGTGACCTTGTTTAGCCAGGTGCGCGCCGACTTCGTCGAACAGCTCCGTCGGGAATGGACCCGAACCTACACGCGTGGTGTAAGCCTTGGTGATGCCCAGGATGTAGTCCAGGAACATGGGGCCAACACCCGAACCGGTAGCAACGCCGCCAGCGGTGGTATTAGAGCTGGTCACGTACGGGTAGGTGCCATGGTCGATGTCCAGCAACGAACCCTGGGCGCCTTCGAACATGATGTCCTTGCCAGCGCGACGCAGGTCGTGCAACTCGGCAGTCACGTCGAGCATCAGCGGCTTGAGCAGCTCAGCGTATTCTTTGCATTCGGCCAGGGTCTTGTCGAATTCGATGGCTGACTCTTTGTAGTAACCCACCAGCATGAAGTTGTGGTAATCCACCAGTTCACGCAGCTTGTCTTCAAAGCGCGGCATGTTGAGCAGGTCGCCCACACGCAGGCCACGACGTGCAACCTTGTCTTCGTAGGCCGGGCCGATGCCGCGACCGGTGGTACCGATCTTCAGCTCGCCACGGGCCTTTTCACGAGCCTGGTCCAGCGCTACGTGGAAGGACAGGATCAGCGGGCAGGACGGGCTGATACGCAGGCGCTCGCGCACCGGCACACCTTTTTCTTCCAGCTTGGTGATCTCGCGCAGCAGGGCGTCAGGTGCAACCACCACGCCGTTGCCGATCAGGCACTGCACGCCTTCGCGCAGCACGCCCGACGGGATCAGGTGCAAGACGGTCTTCTCGCCGTCGATCACCAGAGTGTGGCCAGCGTTGTGGCCACCTTGGTAACGCACTACGGCGGCAGCATGTTCGGTCAGCAGATCAACGATCTTGCCTTTGCCCTCATCACCCCATTGGGTGCCCAGGACTACGACATTCTTACCCATAACACTTGTCCTCATTCGCGCAAACTTGGTGCCGGCAGCAGCCGGCAGGAAAACTCAAGAAGCCAGTGGCGATACTTGCCAAAGCCCGTTCTGCTGAATCAATTGCCGGTCGCAGTCCGCTTCACGGGCGGCGGCCAAAGGTTGTCCAGGCAAGGCCTGAACGACACGCTGACCCTCACTGCGCAACTGGCAAACCTGCTGCCAGAGTGCCGCATCCGTACTGTCAGGCATCCAGATACCGCCAGACGGTAGCTCGATCTCAGCACGCCCCAGGGTCACCAGGGTTTTCAAATCGGTGGAGAAGCCGGTTGCCGGACGGGCGCGACCGAAGTCGGCGCCGATGTCGTCGTAGCGACCGCCCTGGGCAATGGACTGGCCAACACCCGGCACGAACACGGCGAACACCACACCGGTGTGGTAGTGGTAGCCACGCAGCTCGCCCAGGTCGAAATACAGCGGCAGCTCAGGGAAACGCACGGACAGCCGCTCGGCAATCGCCAGCAAGTCGTCCAGCGCGGCCAGAACAGGTGCCGGCGCCTTGGCCAGACGCTCGCGGGCTGCAGCCAGCACTTCACGACCGCCACACAGGTCGACCAGCGCCCGCAGCATGCCCGACAGATCGGCAGGCAAGCCTTCGGTCAAGGTAATGACCTCGTCGATGGCCTTACGTTGCAAGGCATCGAACAACTGCTGCTCGACTTCACCGGACAAACCGGCGGCACGGGCCAGGCCACGGTAGATACCGACATGGCCGAGGTCCATGTGCACATCCGGCACATCGGCCAGTTGCAGCATGGCCAGCATCAGGCTGATGACTTCGACGTCGCTGCTCGGACTGCCGTCGCCGTACAACTCGGCACCCAGTTGAATCGGGCTGCGCGAGGACGACAAGGCGCGAGGCTGAGCGTGCAGGACACTACCGGCATAGCACAGGCGGCTTGGACCTTCACGACGCAGGGTATGCGCATCGATGCGCGCCACTTGCGGCGTGATGTCGGCACGGAAACCCATCTGACGGCCCGATTGCGGGTCGATGACCTTGAAGGTGCGCAGATCCAGGTCCTGGCCCGCGCCGGTCAGCAGGGATTCCAGGTACTCGATATGGGGAGTCACGACAAACTCGTAACCCCAGCCCTGGAACAGATCCAACACCTGACGACGCGCGACTTCAATGCGCGCAGCTTCCGGTGGCAGTACTTCTTCGATGCCATCTGGCAGAAGCCAGCGGTCTACCGTTGCCATTACGCCTTCCCCTATCTCCGGGCGACCAGCCTGTCGGCGAGCCTTGAGTGAAGCAGAAAATGATCGGCTTGCGCACAAACCACGCGCATGAGCGACGGAGCGAAAAGCCCTTCTACCGGCTTCGCCAACCACTTTCCTCGAAAAACTGTCGAGCCAATCGGCCCGGCATCTGCTTTAAAACAGCAATCAAACATGCAGACGCAAAAAAGCCGGGAATTTCCCGGCTGCCGCATCATACACACGTTTTCCCAAAGGATCACCCCGCCAGAGGTTTTAGCCGCCCGGCGGGGGATAAATCAGGTCAACGCCGTATCAAGGCTTGGCTTTTTCCAGGTAGTGGAAGAAGTCGCTGCTTGGGTCGAGGACCAATACGTCGGATTTGTTCGCGAAGCTTTCACGGTAGGCTCGCAGGCTACGGTAGAACGCGTAGAACTCCTGATCCTGACCGTAGGCCTTGGAGTAGATCGCAGCTGCCTGGGCATCGCCGTCACCGCGAACCTCTTCGGATTCACGATAGGCTTCAGCCAGTAGCACGCGACGTTGACGATCGGCGTCGGCACGAATGCCTTCGGCCAGCTCGTTACCCTTGGCGCGGTGCTCGCGAGCTTCACGCTCACGCTCGGTGCTCATACGTTCGAACACGCTGCGGTTCACTTCTTTGGGCAGGTCGATGGTCTTGACCCGAACATCGACCACTTCGATGCCCAGCTCTTTCTCGGCCATCTTGTTCAGCGAAGCCGTGATATCCGCCATCAGCGCATCACGCTCACCCGACACCACTTCGTGCAGGGTGCGCTTACCGAACTGGTCACGCAGGCCCGATTCCAGACGACGGGACAGACGCTCGTCGGCGATCTGCTTGAGACCGGAAGTCGCGGTGTAGTAACGCTCTGCGTCCTTCACGCGCCACTTGGCGTAGGCATCGACCATCACGGCTTTCTTTTCCAGCGTCAGGAAGCGTTGTGTCGGTGCATCCAGCGTCATCAGGCGTGCGTCGAATTTACGCACCTGGTTAACGTAAGGCACTTTCACATGCAAGCCTGGCTGAACATCGGTCTGGACCACGCGACCGAACTGCAGCAACACCGCACGCTCGGTCTGAGCCACGATGTAGAAGCAGTTCCAGGCAGCGATCGCCACGACGACGCCGACAATAAGGGCGATCAGCGATTTATTGCTCATCAGCGACTCTCCCTGGTACGTGCTTGCTGTTGCTGCAGATCAGCTGCCGCACGCGCATTCGCTTCATTGCTGGTGGCTGCCGCACTGGTCACCGGAGTGCTGGTGCTGCGACCACTTTCGACCATCTTGTCCAGCGGCAAGTACAGCAGGTTGTTCTGGCCGTTCTTGTTGCCGGTCACGAGAACCTTGCTGGTGTTGGTGAAGACTTCCTGCATGGTGTCCAGGTACAGACGCTGGCGGGTGACTTCAGGGGCCTTGCGGTACTCGGCGACCAGCTTGGTGAAGCGATCGGCCTCACCCTTGGCGCGCGAGACAGTCTCGTCACGGTAACCGTTGGCATCCTCAAGGATACGCTGGGCCTGACCACGAGCTTCCGGCACGACGCCGTTGGCATAGGTTTCGGCCTGGTTGCGCGAACGCTGCTCGTCTTCACGGGCACGGATCACGTCATCGAAGGCTTCCTGGACTTCACGCGGTGCCGCTGCGCTCTGTACGTTGACCTGGGTAACGGTGATACCGGTGCGATAGGTGTCCATGAAGCGTTGCAGACGCTCCTTGATCTCGCTGGCCATCAACTCACGACCCTCGGTCAGGACCTGGTCCATCGCGGTGGAACCCACCACATGGCGCAAGGCGCTGTCGGTCGCGTGCTGCAGGCTGATTTCCGGCTGATCGACGCTCAGCACGAAGTCCTGCAGGTTGCTGATCTTGTACTGCACGGTCAGCGGCACTTCGACGATGTTCTCGTCTTCAGTCAGCATCTGGCCCTGCTTGGTATAGGCACGCTCACGCGTGACGTTTTCCATGTACTTCTTGTCGATCGGCGGGAAGTAGATATTCAGGCCCGGCCCCACGGTTTCGTAGTACTTGCCGAAGCGCAGCACTACAGCTTGCTCCTGCTCGTCGACGACATAAACCGCGCTGTACAGCCAAACGGCGGCCAACACGACCAGGCCGATGCCGAGCAGGCCGCCAAAGCCGCCACTCTTGCCCGGACCACCACCATCGTCACCACCACGTTTCTTACCGCCACCGAACAAACCGTTCAGGCTTTCCTGCAGCTTTCGGAAGGCCTCGTCGAGATCCGGTGGCCCCTTGCGATCGCCGTTGTTACGACGCTTGCCACCCCAAGGATCCTGATTATTCGAGTTGCCACCCGGCTCATTCCAAGCCATAGCGCTCTCCATCTGATAAAGCAAAGACGCACCCACGGCGCGCCGACCAATGCTACAGAATGCCTGTCACCACGGCACAACCGCTTTCTCAGGCTTTTATTGCAAAGTGTGTTGCTCGATGAATTCCATCGGCTGCAATCCCTCGCGGCTTACCAGTCGATTCAACTCGACCCGGGGCAAACGAACGGCCAGCAAACTGATGCCTTCTTCGTCGTGTTCTTCTTTCTGCACCGCACCGAGTTCGAAGAACTGCGCACGCAGTCGAGCGAATCGTTGCGGCAAGCGCAAGGTACCGACAAACAAATCACTGCCCAGTAACTCGGCAATGGCTTGCTCAAGCAATTCCAGACCACTGCCATCACGCGCCGACAGCCAGACCCGTTGGGGCTTGCCGTTTTCGTCGCGCTGGATTTGTGGCTCAACGCCTTCAAGCAAATCGAGTTTGTTATAGACCTCGAGGATCGGCAAGTCCTGAGCACCAATCTCGCCGAGCACCACCATTACCTGCTCGATCTGCAACATGCGATCCGGTTCGGCCGCATCGATCACGTGCAACAACAGATCGGAGTTGCTCGACTCTTCGAGGGTAGACCGAAATGCTTCGACCAGCTTGTGGGGCAAGTGGCGAATGAAACCCACAGTGTCCGCCAGGACAATCGGCCCCAGGTCGTCTATATCCAGACGACGCAGGGTCGGGTCCAACGTGGCAAACAATTGGTCAGCTGCGTAGACGTCGGATTTCGTCACGTTATTGAAGAGCGTGGACTTACCGGCGTTGGTGTACCCCACTAGCGACACGGTAGGAATATCCGCACGCGATCGGCCACGGCGCGACTGTTCGCGCTGGCTGCGCACTTTCTCCAGCCGCCCCTTGATCTGCCGCAGGCGAACCCGTAGCAAACGGCGGTCGGTTTCCAGCTGGGTTTCACCCGGGCCACGCATACCGATACCGCCACCTTGGCGCTCAAGGTGAGTCCAGCCACGAACCAGCCGGGTGCTCATGTGGTCAAGCTGGGCCAGTTCGACCTGGAGCTTGCCTTCATGGGTACGGGCGCGCTGGGCGAAAATATCGAGAATCAAACCGGTACGGTCGATCACGCGACACTCGAAAACACGTTCGAGGTTACGTTCCTGACTGGGTGTGAGGATGTGATTGAAAATCACCAGATCGGCCTGCTCGGCTTTGACCAGGTCGCGCAGTTCCTCGACCTTGCCACTGCCAATCAGGGTCTTGGCGGTTGGCCGATGACGCGGCACGTTAAAAAACGCAACGGTCTCGGCACCCGCCGAATTAGCCAGTTCCTGAAACTCCTGCGGATCTTCGCGCGCCTCAGGGTCCTGTCCATCCAAGTGAACGAGGATGACTCGCTCACCACCACCGTGGCGCTCAAAGAACAAAGGAGACTCCTATCAGGCGTTACCTGGCTCAGCGTCACCTGCATCGGATTCGGTTGCGCTAGGCAGACGAATTGGACGAACCGGCACCACTGTAGAGATAGCGTGTTTGTAGACCATCTGGCTTACGGTGTTTTTCAGCAGGATAACGAACTGGTCGAAAGACTCGATCGTGCCTTGCAGCTTGATACCGTTGACCAGGTAGATGGACACCCCAACTTTCTCTTTACGTAAAGTATTCAAGTAAGGGTCTTGTAGCGAATGCCCTTTTGACATGTGCCGCACTCCTTTAAGGATTCAATATAAAAAATAGGTAATCAGATGGCTTTGGCCGCCACACCCCCAAGGATAGACGGCAATTGCAAGGACTCAGCTCAATATGGAGATGGTCCCAAGGTATTTCAAGGCGCGCGGCAGATTGTCGCAATCCAGACTGTCCAGCCAATGCAGATCAGTCCAACTGCGCAGCCAGGTGAACTGGCGTTTCGCCAATTGGCGCGTGGCAATGATTCCACGCTCCTGCATCTCGGCTGACGTCAGCTTGCCATCCAGGTAGTCCCAGACCTGGCGGTAGCCTACTGCACGTATAGACGGCATCCCGGCATGCAGGTCACCTCTATTACGCAGGGCTACGACCTCGTCAATGAATCCCTGTTCCAACATTAAAGTGAATCTTTGTTTAATTCGCTCGTGAAGTACCTGACGATTTGCCGGAGCAATGGCCAAGTTCGCGACAGTATAGGGCAATTGTTGGTGTCCCGAAGCGGCTGCTTCAGTACTTTGCGCACTTTGTTGCAAACGCAGGGCAGTCATGCTCTGACCGCTGACACGATAAACTTCCAGTGCTCGACTCAAACGCTGCGGATCGTTCGGATGAATCCGCGCCGCGGAAACCGGGTCAATGACCGCCAACTGGTCGTGCAAGGCTTGCCAGCCAAGGCGCTCAGCCTCTTCTTCGATTTGCGCGCGGACCTCGGGATCGGCGGCCGGCATATCCGCCAGACCTTCAACCAAAGCCTTGTAATAGAGCATCGTGCCGCCCACCAACAGCGGAATTTTTCCGCGCGCGGTGATATCGGCCATGGCTTCCAGAGCGTCACGGCGGAAATCCGCGGCCGAATAGCTCTCGGCCGGGTCGAGAATGTCGATCAGACGATGCGGGTATTGCGCCAGCAACTCTTTGGAGGGCTTGGCGGTGCCGATGTCCATGCCACGGTAGACCAGCGCCGAATCGACGCTGATCAACTCGCAAGGCAGGACCTTTGTGAGCTCGATGGCCAGGTCAGTCTTGCCGGCGGCGGTCGGGCCCATCAGGAAAATCGCAGGTGGGAACTGGCTCATCAACGACCGCGCAAGAACAGTTTGTCCAGATCGTCCAGGCCCAGTTGGGTCCAGGTCGGTCGGCCATGGTTGCATTGACCGCTGCGTTCGGTGTTTTCCATGTCACGCAGCAGACCGTTCATTTCCGGCAAGGCCAGGCGCCGATTCGCACGAACCGCGCCGTGGCAGGCCATGGTCCCGAGCAATTCGTTCAGGTGCGCCTGAATGCGGTCACTGGTGCCGAATTCCATCAGGTCAGCCAAGACGTCGGCGACCAGCCGGTTGGCCTCGGCCTGCTTGAGCAGTGCCGGGATCTGCCGGATCGCCAGGGTTTCCGGGCCCAGGCGCTGCAATTCAAAGCCCAGGCGCTGGAACCAGGCGACATGTTCCTCGGCGCAATCGGCTTCACGCTGACTGACAGCCAGGGACTCCGGCACCAGCAACGGCTGGCCGCTCAGGCCCTCACTGGCCATCGCCACCTTCAAACGCTCATACATAATCCGCTCGTGGGCGGCATGCATGTCCACCAGCACCAGTCCCTGGGCGTTTTCCGAAAGAATGTAGATGCCCTTGAGTTGGGCCAGTGCATAACCCAGCGGCGGGATGTCGTCCTGCCCCTCCGGGAGCGCGACGGCATTGGCCTCGGGCAGCGGCGCAAAAAATTCGCGATAGGCAGCCTGCGCTTCGGCGACAGGCACACCGGACTGCGGTCGCGGCGTGTATTGATACTGATAACCCGCGCCCGAACCCGAGCCCGCCGGCGTATTGAACGACGGCTGAGCCTGTGGCTGTTCCAGCAGCGCATTGGCGGCCAGGCGCATTTCGCCCTGGGGCCCGAATTCACCGGCTTCAAGGCCGGTAGGCCGGACGATGGCCGTGGCGACCGGCGCTGCCAGCTGATCGTCGGGGCGCACATCGCCCAAGGCGCGGTGCAGGGTGCCGTAGAGGAAATCGTGAACCATGCGCCCTTCACGGAAGCGCACTTCGTGCTTGGTCGGGTGCACGTTGACGTCGACGCCGGTCGGATCGACCTCGAAAAACAGCACAAACGTCGGATGCCGACCGTTGAACAGCACGTCGCGATAGGCCTGGCGTACCGCGTGGGCCACCAGCTTGTCGCGCACCGCACGGCCATTGACGAAGAAATACTGCAGGTCGGCCTGGCTGCGGTTGAAGGTAGGCAAGCCGACCCACCCCCATAGATGCAGGCCGTTGCGCTCGATTTCGATCGGCAATGCCTGCTCCAGGAAACCCGGACCGCAGATCGCCGCCACGCGCCGGGCACGGGCCGCATCATCATGGGCCTCGTGCAGGCTGAGGATGGTCTTGCCGTTGTGGCGCAGATGGAACGCCACATCGAAGCGCGCCAGGGCCAGGCGCCTGATCACTTCTTGCAGGTGATCGAATTCGGTTTTTTCGGTCTTGAGAAACTTGCGCCGCGCTGGCGTGTTGAAGAACAGGTCGCGCACTTCAACCGAAGTGCCCACCGGGTGGGCCGCAGGCTGCACGCGGGGCGCCATGTCACGACCTTCGGTCTCGACCTGCCAGGCCTGATCGGCGTCGCGGGTGCGGGAAGTCAGGGTCAGGCGCGCAACGGAGCTGATCGATGCCAGGGCCTCGCCGCGAAACCCCAGGCTCATGACCTGTTCGAGGTCTTCCAGGTTGCGGATCTTGCTGGTGGCGTGACGGGCCAGGGCCAGCGGCAGGTCATCGGCGGAAATGCCGCTGCCATCGTCGCGCACCCGCAGCAGCTTGACGCCGCCCTGCTCCACATCGACGTCGATGCGCTTGGCGCCGGAATCCAGGCTGTTTTCCAGCAGTTCCTTGATCACCGAAGCCGGCCGCTCGACCACCTCACCCGCGGCAATCTGGTTCGCCAGTCGCGGGCTGAGAAGCTCGATTCGCGCGCCGTTGTTCACGACCTGATTCATTCTTTGGCCGCCAGTTCAGTGCCCGGAATGGTCAGGTGCTGACCGATCTTGAGCTCATCGTTCGACAGGTTGTTGGCGCTGCGCAGGGTCGCGGGCGAAACCTGATAGCGCACGGCGATCATCGCCAGGGTCTCGCCCGGGTTGACGCGGTGATCACGCGGCCCCTGCACAATCTTGCCGGAGTCGCGCAGCCAGGCAATATAAGTGCCCGGTGGCGGGTTCTGCTGGAAGAACTGGCGCACGCCGCTGCTGATTGAACGCGCCAGCGCCTGCTGGTGGCTCGACGCGGCAAGCTTGGAGGCTTCGTTGGCGTTGGAGATAAACCCGGTTTCCACCAGGATCGACGGTATGTCCGGCGATTTCAGCACCATGAACCCGGCCTGCTCAACCCGTTGCTTGTGCAGCGGTGTCACCCGGCCGATGTTGCTCAAGACTTTCTGGCCAACGTTCAGGCTGGATGTCAGGGATGCCGTCATCGACAGGTCAAGCAGTACGCCGGCGAGCATGCGGTCCTTGTCATCGAGGCTGACGTTGCCGGCACCACCGATCAGGTCGGAACGGTTTTCGCTGTCGGCCAGCCAGCGGGCGGTCTCCGAGGTGGCACCACGGTCGGACAAGGCGAACACCGACGCACCGAATGCAGCGGCAGACGGCGCGGCGTCGGCGTGAATCGAGACGAAAAGGTCGGCGCCTTTCTTGCGGGCGATTTCAGTACGGCCGCGCAACGGAATGAAGTAGTCGCCGGTACGCGTCAGTTCGGCGCGGAAGCCTTTCATGCCGTTGACCTGGCGTTGGGTTTCGCGGGCGATCTGCAGCACCACGTCTTTCTCGCGCTGGCCTCGGGAGCCGGAAGCCCCCGGATCTTCGCCACCGTGACCGGCATCGATCACCACAATGATGTCGCGTTTGCCGGCCGGGGCTGGCGGCAATTTGATAGCAGGCTCCGTCGGCGTGACCGGTACGGCAGGCACAGTCGCGACCGACGGTGTCGGCGCTGGAGGAGGCGCGGCGTCTGCGGCGTTATCGAACAGATCGACCACCAACCGGTTGCCGTACTGGGCGTTCGGTGCCAGGGAGAAGCTTTTCGGCGTCACGGCCTTTTTCAGGTCGATGACCACCCGCAGGTCGGTCGGCGTGCGCTGGGCCGAGCGCATGGCGGTAATCGGAGTGTTCGAGGTATTGACGTTGAGCGGCGCACCGAGGGTCGCGCCATTGATGTCGATGACCAGGCGATCCGGAGCCGTCAGGGTAAAAACGCTGTGTTGCACCGGGCCGGTCAGGTCAAACACCAGTCGCGTGTTGTCCGGTGCCCGCCACAGACGAACACTGTTGACCTTCGAATCGGCCACAGCGTCGACGGTCACCGCCAAAAACAACACCCCTACGGCAGCCACCAACGCGCGAAAGCGCATACCTAACCCCATCATCTATTTGGATTCCAATGCCAAAGCGGCACACCAGGCCTCGCCACGCGAGCCCTGGGATAAAATTTTCAGCGAACGCCCGCTGTCTTGCGGGCTAATGGTAATGGTCAGGTCAGGCTTTGGCAAAAAGCCTGCACCTTTATCGGGCCATTCGATCAGACACAGGGCATCGTCTTCGAAGTAGTCGCGGATACCGAGGAACTCTAGCTCTTCCGGATCGACCAGACGGTACAAATCGAAATGGAAGGCGCGAATGTCGCCGATCTCGTAGGGCTCAACCAGGGTAAAGGTCGGGCTTTTGACTGCCCCGACATGCCCCAGACCGCGGATGATGCCTCGGGACAACGTGGTTTTGCCCATCCCCAGGTTACCCTCAAGGAAGATCAGGCCATGGCCTTGGGTGATTCGGGCAATGCGTGCGCCAAAGTCGCTCATGGCCAGCTCATCGGCCAGATACAGGGTTACTTCAGACACGGTGCTTGCTCCTCCAACAATTGACGAATGGCTGGGATCAGATCACTGGCCGCCAGCCCACGGCCCGACTTTCCTTGTTGCGCCCCGGCATTGGCGTGCAGCCAGACCGCCAGGCAGGCTGCGTCGAATGGCTCCATGCCCTGGGCCAGCAATGCGCCGACCAGACCGGCCAGCACATCGCCCAAACCGGCGGTGGCCATGGCCGGGTGCCCCTGATGACACAGCGCCAAACGCCCATCGGGATGGGCGATCAGGCTGCCGGCACCTTTCAGGATGACGACAGCTGTATATTTTTTGCTCAAGGCATGGGCTGCGGCGGGACGGTCAGACTGAACGTCGGCAGTGCTCACCCCAAGCAAGCGTGCCGCTTCGCCCGGATGCGGAGTGATCACGCAATTACCGGGCAAACTCACACGCTCCCCGGCCAACATGTTCAGCGCATCGGCGTCCCAGACTTGCGGCAGCGGTGCATTGGCAGCGGCCGACAACAAGCTGCGCCCCCATCCAGCCTGGCCCAGCCCCGGGCCGACAACCAACACAGAAATTTTTTGAAGCAACCCCATCAATTGATTGGCCGACGAAGTGCCCAGCACCATCGCCTCGGGGATCCGCGCCAGCGCGGCGGACACGTGTTCGCTGCGGGTCGCCACCGACACCATGCCCGCTCCGCTGCGCAGCGCACTTTGCGCGCTCAGCAGGATCGCGCCACCCAACCCACGGTCGCCACCGATCAGCAACACATGGCCGAACTTACCTTTGTGGGAAGCCTGTGCCCGCGCCATTGGACGCGGCAGATTAGCAGCGGTCAGGCGACGGGCGGAGAAAGCAGCGCCTTCTATTAGCTGTGGGTCCGCGTGCAAGTCGTTGAACACCAGCTCACCGACCACATTGGCCGCCTCGCCGGTGAACAACCCCACCTTCAAGCCAATGAACGTGACCGTCAGGTCGGCACGCACGGCATGACCAAGGATGCGCCCCGTATCCGCACACAACCCTGACGGAATATCCACCGCCGCAACCGGCAGCCCGCTGGCATTGATCGCGACGATGGCGCTGGCATAGGGATCACGCACGTCACCGCTCAGACCGGTGCCAAGCAAAGCATCCAGCACGATGCCGCGCAATCCGGATTGTGCCGTCCAGGGCTCGATGAGCACGTTTTCGGACACCGCCTCGGCATGGGCCAACGCCGCATCCCCCTGCAAGCGCTGCGGATCCCCCACCGCCAGCACCCGCACCGACCAACCGGCACGCTGGGCCAACACAGCCACCAGGTAGCCGTCGCCTGCGTTATTGCCATGCCCGGCCAGCACGCTCAGTTCGTTCGCGGTCGGCCATTGCCGCACCAGCGCCCGCCACGTCGCCCGCGCCGCGCGCTGCATCAATTCGAAGCCCGCTGTGCCGGCGGCGATCAGGCTCGCGTCGAGCGCTCGCACCTGGGCGGCACTGTACAGCGCGTCGGGTAATTCATCTTTAGTGTGCGGCATGCGTCTTCGGGCTCCGATGTCTGGCAGAATTATACGCACCTCAGCTCCGGTTTCTCTCGTCTCATGCCCGCTATTACCACAGACCTGCCCGCCCTCGCCCAATCCATCAAGGACTGGGGCCGTGAGCTTGGCTTTCAGCAAGTCGGCATCAGCGGCCTCGACCTGGCCGAGCATGAGCAGCACCTGGAACGCTGGCTCGAAGCTGGCTACCACGGCGAAATGGACTATATGGACGCCCACGGCAGCAAACGCTCGCACCCCGAAGAGCTGGTGCCGGGTACGTTGCGCGTGGTATCCCTGCGCATGGACTACCTGTCCGGCGACACGCAGATGGCAAAAATGCTCGCCCAACCGGAAAAAGCCTACGTCTCCCGTTATGCCCTGGGTCGCGATTACCACAAGCTGATCCGCAAACGCGTTCAGCAACTGGCAGAAAAGATTCAGGCCGAGATTGGACCATTTGGCTTCCGCGCTTTTGTTGACAGTGCCCCGGTGCTGGAAAAAGCCATCGCCGAACAGGCGGGTCTTGGATGGATCGGCAAAAACACCCTGGTCTTGAATCGCAAGGCCGGCAGTTACTTTTTCCTCGCTGAGCTGTTCGTCGACCTGCCACTACCAGTCGACCCGCCCCACGCCACCGAACATTGCGGGCGGTGCAGCGCCTGCCTCGACATCTGTCCGACCAACGCCTTCGTCGGCCCCTATGTGCTGGATGCCCGACGCTGCATTTCCTACCTGACCATCGAACTCAAAGGCGCGATCCCTGAAGATTTGCGACCGTTGATCGGCAACCGGGTGTTCGGTTGCGATGACTGTCAGATCGTCTGTCCGTGGAACCGCTTCGCCCGCCCGTCCGGTGAAGGCGACTTCAAGCCGCGGCACAATCTGGACAATGCCGGACTGGCGGAACTGTTCATGTGGGATGAGGACAAATTCCTGAGCAGCACCGAAGGCTCGCCGCTACGCCGGACCGGTTACGAAAACTGGTTGCGCAACCTGGCGGTGGGGCTGGGGAATGCGCCTTCAACGATTCCGGTGCTGGAGGCGCTTAAGGCTCGTCGGGAGCACCCTTCGGAACTGGTGCGTGAGCATGTCGAGTGGGCATTGCGGCAACACGCTGAACGTCAGGCTTCGTCGTTGTAGACGAACTTCGGCATTTCCCAATGAAAACGAATCGCCAGCAAGCGCAGCAGAAAACCGCCGAACAAGGTGAT
Source organism: Pseudomonas monachiensis (assembly GCF_047345015.1). Lineage (NCBI taxonomy): Bacteria > Pseudomonadati > Pseudomonadota > Gammaproteobacteria > Pseudomonadales > Pseudomonadaceae > Pseudomonas > Pseudomonas monachiensis. The sequence goes on along the minus strand of NZ_CP178857.1, from coordinate 473,182 downwards.
CAGAATCGATTGCCCATCGGGTAATTGCAGGTAGATACACAGCATGTAACACCACGCCGCCGCAAACGAAACGCTGGCATAGAGCTCACGCCGGAAGATCAGCGGAATATCGTTGCAGAAAATGTCCCGCAGGATACCGCCGAAAACGCCGGTGATCACGCCACTGACGGAGGCGACCAACATGCCATGGCCCATTTCCAGGGCGGTGATGCAGCCGATCAGGGTGAAGGCTACGAGCCCCATGGCATCGAGCACCAGGAAAAGTGAACGCAGATGGCGCATCCAGCGCGCCGTGAACACCGTGATCATGGCGGCAGCCGTGGTCAGCACCAGGTATTCCGGGTGTTTGACCCAGGTCAGCGGATAGTGCCCGAGCAGCACATCACGTACCGAACCGCCCCCCAACGCCGTGACGCAAGCGATCAGCACCACACCGAACCAGTCCATGCCGCGACGGCCGGCAGAGAGGGCGCCGGTCATGGCTTCGGTGGTGATGGCGATCAGATAGAGCATCAGCAGCATGGTGGCGATCCTTGCAAAAAGGCGCGCAGTCTACTCACTTCACCAAAGCCTACAACCCCCCCCTGTAGGAGCTGCCGCAGGCTGCGATCTTTTGACTTTGGTGTTCAAGATCAAAAGATCGCAGCCTGCGGCAGCTCCTACATAAGGACCGTGGGCCGTATCAGAACTTGATGAAATGCTTGCGGTAGTGCTGCAACTCGGCGATCGATTCGCGGATGTCGTCCAGCGCCAGGTGGGTGCTGCCCTTCTTGAAGCTGTCACGCACATCCGGTGCCCAGCGCGCAGCCAGTTCTTTGAGCGTGGAAACGTCGAGGTTGCGGTAGTGGAAATAGCTTTCCAGAGATTTCATGTGGGTATAAAGAAAGCGACGGTCCTGGCAGATGCTGTTGCCGCAGATCGGCGACTTGCCCTTCGGCACCCACTTCTCCAGGAAGGCGATGGTTTCGGCTTCGGCTTCGGCCATGCTGACGCGGCTGTCGCGAACCCGCTGGGTCAGCCCGGAACCGCCGTGCTGACGAGTATTCCACTCGTCCATGCCAGCGAGGATTTCGTCGCTGTGGTGAATGGCGATCACCGGGCCTTCGGCCAGGGTGTTCAGGTCACTGTCGGTGACGATGGTGGCCATTTCGATGATGACGTCCGTGTCAGGGTTCAGACCGGTCATCTCCAGGTCGATCCAGATCAGGTTCTGTGGGTTTTGCATGTGTCGGCTCCTAGGCAATGCTGCGCAGTTTAGCCTAGGCCGGTGGCCGGGCGTGCTAAACTCGCGGCCGTTTTACCTAATCGCTGCATTCTTGATACGGAACACCCATGGCCAAACGCCAACTCAATCGTCGTCAAAACTGGCGCATCGAAAAGATTCAGGGCGAACGCGCTGCCCGCGCCGCCAAACGCGAGTCCTCGGCCGTCGAGGCGCTTGAGGGCGGCGATCTGGGCCCGGAACAGCACGGTCTGGTGATCGCGCACTTCGGTGTGCAGGTCGAAGTCGAGGCCCGTGATGGCGAACTGGCCGGCCAAGTGTTCCGTTGCCACCTGCGCGCCAACCTGCCGGCGCTGGTGACCGGCGATCAGGTGGTCTGGCGTGCCGGCAACCAGGGCATCGGCGTGATCGTGGCGCAACTGCCGCGCAACACCGAACTGTGTCGTCCTGACAGCCGTGGTCAGCTCAAGCCGGTTGCGGCCAACGTCGACATGATCGTCATCGTGTTTGCACCGCTGCCCGAGCCCCATGCCAACCTGATCGACCGTTACCTGGTGGCGGCCGAACATGCAGGCATCAAGCCACTGTTGCTGCTGAACAAATTCGACCTGATCGACGAAAACAACGCTCCTGCACTGAACGCCTTGCTCGCCGTATACCGCACCCTGGGCTATCCGGTGCTGGAAGTGTCGGCGCACCACGGCAACGGTATGGAGCAGTTGCAGACGCAGCTGGACGGACGCATCAGCGTGTTCGTCGGCCAGTCCGGTGTCGGCAAGTCATCGCTGGTCAACAGCCTGCTGCCGGAAGTCGAAACCCGCGTCGGTCCGTTGTCCGAGCTGTCTGGCCAGGGTACCCACACCACCACCACCGCGCGGTTGTTCCACTTCCCCGGCGGCGGTGAGTTGATCGACTCCCCGGGTATCCGCGAATTCGGTCTGGGCCACGTCAGCCGTGCCGACGTCGAAGCCGGCTTCATCGAGTTCAACGACCTCCTCGGCACCTGCCGCTTCCGTGACTGCAAGCATGACCGCGAACCGGGTTGCGCCCTGCTCAAGGCCCTGGAAGACGGCCGCGTGCAGCAGCAACGGATGAACAGCTACCGCTCGATCATCGCCAGCCTGCCGGAAAACGGCTACTAAACAGACGTGCCGACCGCCCTGCCTTCAGCGGGGCGGCCGACGGCTGGATCTTCCCCCCCCTCTTAAACATCAGACCTTTCTGTAAGACGTACGCACCCTCGCTTGTAGGGCATTTCTCTTTCCGCGCCGACACCTTGTGGCCGCGCTGCATTCGCCTAAGTTCAAACCCTCTTCGCACTCCAGCGACTCCGAGGGACACCCATGCAAACCTACCACCTGTTCATCAGCCACTCGTGGAACTACTCCGACGCCCACGACAATCTCGTGCGCCTGCTCAACGCCAAGCCCGGTTTCACGTACAAGAATTTTTCGGTACCGCCGGACAACCCGATTGTCGGCGCGAAAACCGACAAACAACTTGAGGAGGCCATCGAAAACAAGATCCGCCCGTGTTCGGCGGTATTGATCATGGCCGGGATGTATTCCACCTACAGCAAGTGGATCAACAAGGAAATCGAGATCGCCAAGCGCATGGGCAAGGTGATCATTGCGATCAAGCCGTTCGGTGCCGAGCGCATTTCCACGGTGGTACGTGACGCGGCACATGCCGAATGTGCGTGGAACACCAACAGCATCATCGATGCGATCCGCCAGCATACGGCGGTGTAACCATGCGCAAGGGACTGTTTATCGGCATCAACGACTACACCCATGTGTCACGCCTGAGCGGCTGCAGCAATGACGCCATGGCCATGGCCTCCGTGCTCAAGACCGACGCCAATGGCGATCCGAACTTCAAGAACATCGTACTGACCTCCGCCGAGGACTATCTGAGTCGGGAAAAACTCGAAGACCAGATCCGTGAGCTGTTTGCCGGGGACTGCAATGTCGCGCTGCTGTATTTCGCCGGCCACGGCAGCTTCGACACTGACACCGACGAAGGCATGTTGATCCCGCAGGATTACAAGAGTGCCAAGGACGGGATTCGCCTCAGCGACATTCTCAACTGGGCGAGCAAGGCCACGAAGATCAAGAACAAAGTGATCATTCTCGACTGTTGCCAGAGCGGTTCGGCCGGCGAACTGCGCGCCCTGCGCAGTGAGGGCAGCGTGGTCGGCGAAGGCATGACCATCCTGACCGCCTGCAAAAAGGAAGAACCGGCGATGGAGGGCGTGCAGCACGGTGTGTTCACCGGATTGTTGCTCCAGGCCCTGCACGGTGGCGCAGCGAACATCCTGGGCAAGATCACCCCCGGCAGCCTTTATTCGTTTGTCGACAACGCCCTCGATGCCTGGGAACAGCGTCCGGTGTTCAAGACCAACGTGTCGCAGTTCATCTCCCTGCGCGAAGTGTCGCCGCTGATCCCCAAGGAGATCCTGCGCAAACTCCCCGAATGGTTTGCCGAAGCGGAGTCGGTGTACCCCCTCGCCCCCAGCTTTGAGCCCACCGAACCCGAGTTCAACCCGGAACAGGGCGAGGTCTTCGCCCAACTGCAAAAGTGCAACCGCCACAGCCTGGTCGAACCGGTGGACGCCGAACACATGTACTACGCCGCCATCCACGCCACCGGCTGCCGCCTCACCGCCCTCGGCGCCTATTACCGCGAACTCGCGATCAAGGGACATTTCTGATGCCAGTGTTTATCAGCTACCGCCACATGGACCGCGCCCACGCGGTTCACATCAACACACGCCTGATCCAGGCCAACATCAAGACCTACCTCGACGTGCTGGATGCCGAATCCCAGACCACCGACGACATCACCGGGGTGATCACCCGCAACATCAGCGAATGCACGCACCTGCTGGCAGTGGTATCGGAGAAAACCGCGCTGTCCTGGTGGGTGCCGTTCGAAATCGGTGAGGCGACGATCACTAATCGGCGTATCTGCTCGTTCAAGACCGGCCCGACCGAGCTGCCGCTGTACCTAGATAAATGGCCGAAGCTGATCAGCGACCGGGACATCGACTTCTTTATCGATGCCTATCGCAACGAGTCGACGCTCAAGCGTTCGATGTCACTGGATTCGGTGACCGGTAGCGAGTCGGTGCGCAGCGTCAACAAATCCAATGCGGATCGCTTTCACGCCGACCTCAAGTCCCGAGTCATCCGCGGCTTTTAACGTAGAAAACGCCGACAAAAAAGCCGACATCGCTGTCGGCTTTTTTATCGGTCACTGTTTGGGCGGTTCAGCCGGTTTGGCTGGCTCGCCCGGTTTCGGCGCCGGGCCATCAAACAGGTTCAGACGCTCACGCAGTTCATGAGCCGGCAGCGGTTCCTTGTCCGCCGGCAACGCGTTCGGGTCGACCGGCTCAGCCGGTGCAGCTCCCGGAGCGGCCGAACCTTGCGGTGCATCAGGAGCAGGCTCCGCGCCTTGCGAGCCTTCGATCGCACGCTGGGCTTTTTTCGTCAGTACGACGATGTCGATACGGCGGTTCACCGGGTTGAACGGATGCTCGCGATCGAACAGGGCCGACGAGGCATAGCCGACCACCCGTGCCACCTGAGCATCCGGATAGCTGCCCGCCACTAGCGCACGCCGTGCGGCGTTGGCACGATTGGCCGAAAGCTCCCAGTTACCGAAATCACCGGTGCCGGTGTATGGCTTGGCATCGGTGTGGCCGCTGATGCTGATCTTGTTCGGCACCGCCTTGATGGTGTCGGCCATGGCCAGCAGGATGTCTTCGAAATACGGCTTCAAGCGAGCTGAGCCTGAGTCGAACATCGGGCGGTTTTCCGCGTCCATGATCTGGATGCGCAGGCCGTCCTGAGTGATCTCGAACAGGATCTGGTCCTTGAACTTCTGCATCTGCGGGTTTTCTTCGACCTTGTTCTGCAATTCTTGCAGCAACAGTTCGAGGCGCTCTTTTTCGACCTGCTCGGCCATGCCTTCGACCTGATCGGTATCGATGGTGACCTTGTCCGGTTGTGGCTGGGACTTCACCTCCGGGTTGAGGGTGTTTTCCGGCGCCAGGGTCGGTGTGCCGCCCAGATCGATGATGTAGGGCGTGCCGCTTTCGGAAAAGCCGATCGGGTCCTTGAAGTAACCGGCGATGGCAATCTTCTGTTCCGGCGTGGCGGTGGACAGCAGCCACAACACCAGGAAGAACGCCATCATCGCCGTGGCGAAGTCGGCGAAGGCGATTTTCCACGCGCCCCCGTGATGCCCGCCGGCGATGCGCTTGACGCGCTTGATGATTATCGGCTGGTTATTTTCCATGGAGAGTGCTCTGTCTCACAAATACTGTTCCTTTTTGACGGTGCCTGTTGTCGCCATACTGCGTTGCCGCTCCTCGCCATAGCGGGCTATGACTCGTCGCGGCGCCTTGTCTGGCAACAACAGTCACTCGCCAAAAAGGAGCGTATTTGCGAAACAAAGCACTAACGACCGCGAACCGCTTGTTCCAGCTCGGCGAAGCTTGGACGGTGCGCCGGGTACAGGACCTTGCGCCCGAACTCCACGGCCAGCGATGGCGGCATGCCGGAAGCCGAAGCCACCAGCGAGGCCTTGATGGCTTCGTAGACGTTCAGCTCTTCCTTGGCATCGTGGGCCAGAGAATGGGCCAGCGGGCCGAAGAAGCCGTAGGCGGCGAGAATACCGAAGAAGGTACCCACCAGTGCCGCACCGACGTGCAGGCCGATGGACTTCTGGTCGCCCTCACCCAACGAAGCCATGGTCACCACGATCCCCAGTACCGCCGCGACGATACCGAAACCAGGCATGGCATCGGCGATGCCGTTGACGGCGTGGGATGGATGCTCAAGGTCTTCCTTGAGGCTGAACAGCTCCATGTCGAACAAGCCTTCCAGCTCGTGGGGAGCCATGTTGCCGGAGGACATGATGCGCAGGTAATCGCAGATGAACGCGGTCATGCGCTCGTCCTTCAGCACCGTCGGGTACTTGGCGAAGATCGGGCTCGCGGCGGCATCTTCGATGTCGCCTTCGATGGCCATCATGCCTTCGCGGCGGCTCTTGTTGAGGATCTCGTAGATCAGGCCCAGCACTTCCAGGTAGAAGGCGTGGTTGAAACGCGAACTGAACATGCTCAGGGACTTCTTGAGCACGTGCATCGTCATATAGCCGGGGTTGGCCTGCAAGAAGGCGCCGAGGGCCGCGCCGCCGATGATCATGACCTCGAAAGGCTGGATCAGGGCGGCAATCTTGCCGTGGGAAAGCACGTATCCGCCGAGCACGCTCGCGAATACGACGATGATGCCGATAATTTTAGCCATAGGTTAGGAGAGCACTTACTGAGTCGGGTTCAAGGTCATATTCGGAAGTTAAAAAATCTCTTCTTCTACTTATCGGCAAAACTGCGCCAGACTATAGCCAGTTCAGGCGAAAAGCTAATTTGACCCCTTGCGGGCACAGGTACTGTTGACGATGATCGCCTCCCACCATGGTTAACGAAACGAACGCCCCAACCCCGAAACCGACCACTCTCGAAGGCTGGGTCAAGCTTCTCGATGGCGTGCGCCTGCCGGTTCCGCAAGCCAGCCACGACCGGGTCTGCAAGGCCATCCGCGACAATCGCAGCTCGTTGCGCGATATCGCCGACCTCATGCAAGGCAGCCCGGCCCTGGCCTTGAGCGTGATTCGCGAAGCCAACCGGCATACCCACGGCGGCATGACCGAGCCTGCGGAAAACCTTGAAGTTGCGATCAATCGCCTCGGCCTGAAACGCACCGAAGAACTGCTCGCGCGCCTGCCCGCCGAACCCCAGTCCGAGATTCCCAAAGCCCTGCGTCAGTTGCAGATGATCAGCCAGCACGCCACGCAACAGGCCAACGGCTTTTTTGCCAGTCGCCTGGCGCGCCTGTGGCAGGACATCCACTGGGGCAGCCTGCTGTTTCTTTCGCCCCTGTGGCCGCTGGCGCTGACCCATCCGAAACTGCTCGAAGACTGGGAGCTGCGGGTCATCCATAAAGGTGAATCGGCACGCAAAGTCGAACAGCAACTGTTTGGCGTACGCCTGCTGGAGATTGGCCAGGCACTGGTGGAGGTCTGGCACCTGCCGATCTGGGTGCAGCAAGGCTATCGACTGCTGCTCACCGAGCAGCGGGAACTGGTGAAGGTCCTGCGTATTGCCCGTGACAGCGAGCATCCACTGCGCCAGCAGAACCGCCTCGATGACGATCCGACCCTGCGCCGCTGGCTCAATCAACCGGCCAACACCGTGCTGCTGGCCAACGGGCTGGCGCTGTCGGCGCAACACGCCTGGGACAGCCCCCACAGTGAGCGCTGGCAGTACCTGACCAGCCTTTACCTGCAAATGCCGATGGACGAGCTGCAGCAACAACTGCACCAGCAAGCCGCCAACAGCGCACGCCAACACGCCATGCCCGACCTCTGGCACCCCGCCGAGTCGCTGATCTGGCCGTGGGGCATGAACCGTGTCCACGCAGGCTTGCTGCCGGCAGCGGCACCCACCGCCGAAGACCTGGCGAAGTGGCGCAAGCAATGCGCCGAACTGCTGGTCGAGCCGAGTCGTTTCACCAATGCCATGCACTTGACCATCGCCGCCCGGGACGCCCTCGTGGCCTGCGGCATGCGCCGGGTGATGATCCTGATGGCCGACCGCACCCACGCCAATCTGCGCGTGCACCAAACGGCCGGCCTGCCGAAGGAGGCTGCCGGGTTGAATTTCGTGGTCAGCCAGAGCAACGTGTTGCAACGCCTGCTCGCGCAACAGGCCCAGGTGCGACTGACGCCAACCAACAACGCGCAATTCTCGGCCCTGCTGCCCAACAGCCTGCGTTCGCAGTTCAATGGTGAACACTTGCTGCTGCGCTCGCTGGTCAACAATGGCCGGGTGATCATGATCATCGTGGCGGATCAAGGCGGCGGGCCGTTTTCGGAAATTTCCGTACAGGCCTTCGGCAAAACCGCGCAGTGCATCGAAAAAGCCCTGCACAGCTTTAGCCACCGTGGCCAATAAGCTGCGTTACAATCCTCCCTTTTGTGCTCTGGAGACCTCACATGTCTGACTTCTCTGGCTTGCCGCTGGTGATCGAGCCGAGCGACTTGCTCCCTCGCCTCGACGCCCGCGAACTGATTCTGGTGGACTTGACCAGTCCCGCCCGCTACGCCGAAGGGCACATTCCCGGCGCACGCTTTGTCGACCCGAAACGCACACAGCTCGGCCAGGCCCCCGCCCCGGGGCTGATGCCCCCGCAGGCAGCACTCGAAGCGCTGTTTGGTGAACTGGGACACAACCCCGACGCGATCTACGTGGTGTATGACGACGAAGGCGGCGGTTGGGCCGGGCGCTTCATCTGGCTGCTGGATGTCATCGGCCACAGCAAGTACCACTATATCGACGGCGGCCTGACGGCCTGGCTGGCGGAAGGCTTGCCCATGTCGATCCAGATCCCGCCACCGGTGGGCGGACCGGTTTCACTGACCTTGCACGACGAACCCACCGCCACCCGCGAATACCTGCAAAGCCGTCTCGGCGCCGCCGACCTGGCAATCTGGGATGCACGCGGGCCGCAGGAGTACTCCGGCGAGAAAGTCCTGGCAGCCAAGGGCGGGCACATTCCCGGCGCGGTCAATTTCGAATGGACCGCGGGCATGGATCGGGCACGCCAGTTGCGCATCCGCACCGACATGCCGCAGATCCTCGAACAACTCGGGATCAGCAAAGACAAAGAAGTGATTACCCACTGCCAGACTCACCATCGTTCTGGCTTCACCTATCTGGTGGCCAAATCCCTCGGTTATCCGCGGGTCAAAGGCTACGCCGGCTCCTGGGGCGAATGGGGCAACCATCCCGATACCCCGGTAGAAATTTAAGATTTTTAAGGACCGTTAATGAACAAGCGTCTGTTTCTCCTCGGCCAGTACCTGCTGCCCCACAACCTGCTCTCGCGACTGGCCGGCTGCATCGCCGAATGCCGCGTTCGCTGGTTCAAGAATGCCTTTACCGCCTGGTTCGCCAAGCGTTATCAGGTGGACATGTCCCAGGCGCTGGTCGAAGACCTGACCGCCTACGAGCACTTCAACGCGTTCTTCACCCGTGCATTGAAAGACGGTGCCCGTCCATTGGACGAAACCCCTGGCGCGATCCTCAGCCCCGCCGACGGTGCGATCAGCCAGCTCGGCCCGATCGAGCACGGCCGCGTGTTCCAGGCCAAGGGCCACAGCTTCAGCGTGCTGGAACTGTTGGGTGGCGATGCGGCAAATGCTGCGCCGTTCATGGGTGGTGACTTCGCGACCATCTACCTGTCGCCGAAGGACTACCACCGCGTGCACATGCCGCTGGCCGGCACCCTGCGCGAGATGGTCTACATCCCGGGCCGTCTGTTCTCGGTCAACCAGACCACCGCTGAAAACGTTCCGGAACTGTTCGCCCGCAACGAGCGCGTGGCGTGCATTTTCGACACCGAGCGCGGGCCTATGGCCGTGGTGCTGGTGGGCGCGATGATCGTGGCGTCGATTGAAACGGTGTGGGCCGGCCTGGTCACGCCGCCGAAGCGCGAGCTGAAAACCTTCCGCTACGACGAAGCCGCGCGCGCGCCGATCCACCTGGAAAAAGGTGCGGAGCTGGGACGCTTCAAACTGGGTTCGACCGCTGTCGTGCTGTTCGGGCCGGATCAGGTGAAGTGGGCTGAAGAAATGACCGCCGGTACTGCGGTGCAGATGGGCCAGGGCATGGGCCTGCCAAAGGCCTGATCTGTAGAGATCTAATGTGGGAGCGAGCTTGCTCGCGATTGCATAGTGTCAGTCGACATCTTCGTTGACTGATACACCGCTATCGCGAGCAAGCTCGCTCCCACATTTATTTGTGGTGCCTAGAGCTGGCCGTCGCGATCGCGGAAGCCCAGCAGATACAACACGCCATCCAGCCCGAGGGTGGAAATCGCCTGCTTCGCCGACTGCTTGACCAGCGGCTTGGCGCGGAATGCCACACCCAACCCGGCAATCGCCAGCATCGGCAGATCGTTGGCACCATCGCCTACCGCAATGGTCTGCTCCAGGCGCAAGCCTTCCTTGTGTGCCAGTTCCTTCAGCAAATCCGCCTTGCGCTGCGCATCGACAATCGGCTCGACCGCCACGCCGGTGACTTTGCCGTCGACCACTTCCAGTTCGTTGGCGAACACGTAGTCGATACCCAGCCTGGCCTGCAATTGCTTGGCGAAGTAGGTGAAGCCACCTGACAGAATCGCGGTCTTGTAGCCCAGGCGCTTGAGTTCGGCGAACAGGGTTTCAGCACCTTCGGTCAGGCGCAGCGAGGCGCCGATGGAGTCCAGCACATTGACGTCCAGCCCCTTGAGCAAGGCCAGGCGTTCCTTGAAGCTGGCGCGAAAATCCAGTTCGCCGGCCATCGCCCGCTCGGTGATTTCCGACACTTTGTCGCCGACGCCTGCAGCCTTGGCCAGTTCATCGATCACTTCGGCTTCGATGAGCGTTGAATCCATGTCGAACACAGCCAGGCGACGGTTGCGACGGAACAGCGAATCTTCCTGGAAGGCAATATCGACATTCAGTTCCTGGGCAACGCTGAGGAATTCGGCACGCAGCGCCTGCGGATCAGCCGCTTCGCCACGCACGGAAAACTCGATGCAGCCCTTGCCCTTGTCGGCCGGCGTGTCCAGCGGCATGCGCCCGGACAGACGATCGATGTGGTCGATGTTCAGGCCATATTTGGCGGTGATCGAACTCACGGCCTGCAACTGCCCGGCCGTCACCTTGCGGGTCAACAGGGTCACGATGTGGCGTTTTTTGCCCTGGTTGCCGACCCACTGCTGGTAATCCTCTTCGGACACCGGCGTGAAACGCACCTGTTGATCGAGCTCATAGCCCTTGAACAGGATGTCCTTGAGCACGGACCTGCCTTGTTCGGTGTCGGGAATTTCAACCAGGATACCGAACGACAAGGTGTCGTGGATCACCGCCTGACCGATGTCGAGAATGTTCACACCACCCTGGGCCAGAACGCCGGTAATGGCCGCAGTCAGACCCGGACGGTCGACTCCCGTGATGTTTATCAGGACGATTTCGCGCAAGGCGCACCCCCGCAGGTGGAAAAAAACCGCATTCTACCCACTTTCAGTGACCATCGGGCACCGTGAGCGCTTTGACGGTCTAGGGCCTGTCGCTATACTGCGCGTCAACTCCACGGACAAAAGAGCCGAGCTCAAGTGAACCGGCCTACGCCAGTAAAAACCGACAACTTCTTCCTGCTGATCTTCCGGGCACTGCGTCACCGCCGTGTACCGATTGCATTGCGCATCGCCAGCCATAACGTGATCCTGGTCGCCCTGGCCCTGGTCATCTATGCCGGTGTGATGGGCCTGCAGTTCAAGCAGGCCATGCACGAGCAGGCGGATGCGCTGGGCGAAAGCCTGACCACGCAGACGGCCACCTCGGCCACCGAGCTGTTGGTGTCCAATGACATCCTCAGCCTCAATGTGCTGCTCAATAACCTGACCAAGAACAAGCTGGTGGCCCACGCCGCCATCTACAGCCCGGACAACCGCATCCTCGCCGAATCCGGCCAGCGTCCCAAGCATGGCCTGCTGGGTGAAGCCGAGGGCATGTACCAGAGCAAGATCACCTTCCAGGACGTGACTGCCGGGCAATTGCGCATCAGCCTGGACATGGACCAGTTCCAGCAGCCGATGACCATCAGCCTGCAAAGCATGGGCATTCTGAGCGCCATCCTGCTGGCTTTGTCCCTGGCCCTGAGCCTGCGCATGGGGCGTTATCTCTCAACGCCACTGCTGCAATTGCGGGTATGGCTGCGCAATATCGACGAATACACCCCGGCCACCGACCGCCAGGACGAAATCGGCGACCTGGCGCGCCAGCTGCACGCCAACTTCGCCCCGGAGCCCGCCCCTGTGCCGGAACCGGAGCCGGAATTCGACGACATGGATGACGAGGCCGACCCGGCCTTCGAAGTCCGTAACCTGCGCGACCCGAGTTTCGACGAGAGCCGTCCGGTAGCGGCGCTCAAACCAGCGCCACGGCAGATCGTCAGCACCGTCGAAGACGACGATGATGAAGACCCGTTCGCCGATCTGCGCGACGAGTCGCTCGACAGCGCCCCACAACCGGTGGTTCGCAAGCCCACGCCGAACGTGCCGCAACACAGCGCGGTGCTGGCGGTGCAACTGGGCTCCCAGGAGCAACTGCGTCGCCTGCCGCGGGCACGTCTTGAAGAACTGCTCGAACGCTATCGCGATTGCCTCGACCAGGCCGCCTCGCTGTATCAGGGCGAAGTAGAGACCTTGAACGATGGCAGCACGTTGATGCTGTTCCACACAGAAGACAGCGGCGACGATTACCTGACCAACGCCATCTGCTGTGGCGAACTGCTGCGGGCCCTGGGCCACCAGTTGCAGATCGAAGTCGCGGACAGTGGCATCACCCTGCAATTGCAACTGGGCCTGACCCTGGGCGACGAACTGTTCGGCCTGAGCCAGATCGACCTGCTGCTGACCGATCCCGCCCAGGACGCCCTGGCCCTGTCGCAACACAGCCGCAACCTGCTGCTGGTGGAGCGCAAGATCAGTGACGACGCGTTGATCCGCCAGCGCGCACGGATCCGCCCGATTGCCAGCCCTGAGGGGGCTTGCTGTGTGGAGCGGTTGATGGAGCCGTATCCATCGATGCTGGAGCGGCAATTGGCGCGGATGCATGAGCGCCGCGCGTAGGAGCTGCCGAAGGCTGCGATCTTTTAGCCTTTGAGCCTGCAAGCCCGTAGATGAGCGATCGCCTGCGGGCTTTTTTGTGGCCTGCTCTGGCCTCTTCGTCGGAACGCCGCCCGGAGCAAGTCCGCTCCCACAGGGGACGTGGTCGTACACAAGATCTGTGTTCACAGAGATAATTGTGGGAGCGGGCTTGCTCCGGGCGGCGTTCCGACGAAGAGGCCGGAACTGACGCCAGATATCTCCATCCTGCAGAAACAACAAAGCCCGCATCTATGCGGGCTTTGTTTCAAATCCATCCAGCCTTAGAAGCGGAACACTTCCATATCCGTACGAATCGGCGCGGCCATCGGGATCTTCGGCTGCTTTTCCTGTTCTACCGCAGGTGCTGGCGCCTTGGCTGCCGGCTTGCGCGGGGCTTCGGCGATCGGCGGCTGATTGGCCAGGGGCTTGAGCGCCACCGACAATTGCTCGGCCAGGCGTTGCAACAACACGCCCTGTGCCTGGACCTGAGCCGCCGTGGTACCGGCATGCTGTTCCTGCAAATGGATGATGCGGTTGTCGCGGACCTGCCCGCGACGGTCGATCAGGCGCCATTGCGCGTCGAGGATCGCCGGCTGTTTTTCACCCGAATCCAGGCGCGTGATAGTCAGCAGGACCTGGACGTCCGGTGTAAAGCCCAGTGTTGCCGGGGCCAGCACTACGCGCTGGCTGTCCAGGCGACCTGCGACCTGACGCAGTAGCAGTTGATCGATATCCGACGAAAGGCTGCCAGCCCAACGACCGTCGGTCGAGGCTTGCAGGCTGCCATCGGGCTGGCGCTGCAACAGGGTTTCGCGTTGCAGGTAGTCGGCCACGGTCACAGGCCCCAACAATACCGCCATGCCCGCGTTCTGTGCGGGCTGAACCGGACTACCCGCGTCCAGCTGATACAACGACACCGGTTGGTGAACGCTGCAACCCGCCAGGCCAAGAACGCCGGCGAGCAAAAGAATAAAAGGAAGGCGCAGAGCAGTCATCGTCCCATCCAGGTGATCGCAAAAAGGCTGATCACAGTGAAAATACTCAATAAATATGAAGAACGCGCGGCAGTGCCGGCGCTTGAAAGGCCATATCATCCGTGAATATGCGTTCCGACTCCAGCGCAAAGCGCCGAACTACGGGTTAAATCGTAGATCGGCGCCTCAAACTCGCGTTCTTCGGTCAACTGAACGCAGTAGCGCTCAGTTGACCGGGCTTTCGACGAGTAGCGCATCTACCCGCTGGAAGCCCCGCGGCAACTTATTGCCACGACGACCACGTTCACCCTTGTAGTGTTCGAGATCGTCCGCTTTCAGTGACAAGGTACGTTTCCCGGCCTGCAACACCAGTGTTGCACCGTCCGGCAATACGGCGATGTCCGTCACATACTCTTCACGACTGGCCACTCGTTCACCGGGGATCCCGATGATCTTGTTGCCTTTGCCCTTACCTAATTGTGGCAGGTCGCTGATCTTGAATATCAGCAGGCGACCTTCGGTCGTCACCGACGCCAGCCAGTTCTGCTCACGATCGGCCACAGGGCGCGGCAGCATGACCTTGGCGTTGTTCGGCAGGCTCAACAGGGCCTTGCCCGCCTTGTTCTTGGCTTGCAGGTCTTCACCCTTGACCACGAAACCGTAGCCGGCGTCGGAGGCAATCACGTACAACGCGTCGTCTTCGGGCATCAACACGCATTCGAAACTCGCCCCTGGCGGCGGCGTCAGGCGACCGGTCAGCGGTTCGCCCTGGCCACGGGCCGACGGCAAGGTGTGGGCGGCCACCGAATAACTGCGTCCGGTGGAGTCGATAAACACGGCAAACTGGTTGGAGCGCCCGGCTGCCAGCGCCTTGAAACCGTCCCCGGCCTTGTAGGAAAGCCCGGTGGCGTCGATTTCGTGGCCTTTGGCGGAGCGAATCCAGCCTTTTTCCGACAGCACCACCGTCACTTTCTCGTTCGGCAGCAGATCGTGCTCGGTCAGGGCCTTGGCTTCGGCACGTTCGACGATAGGCGACCGACGGTCATCACCGTAGGTTTCAGCGTCCTTGATCAGCTCGCTGCGCACCAGTTTTTTCAACTTGGTTTCGCTGCTGAGCAGGGCTTGCAGCTTGGCTTGTTCCTTGAGCAGTTCATCCTGCTCGGCACGCAGCTTCATCTCTTCCAGTCGCGCCAACTGACGCAGACGGGTATCGAGAATGTAGTCGGCCTGGATTTCGCTCAGGGCGAAACGCTCGATCAGCGCGGCTTTCGGGTGTTCCTCGGTACGGATGATGTGGATCACTTCATCCAGGTTGAGGTAGGCAATCAACAAACCGTCCAACAGGTGCAGGCGACGCTCGACCTTGTCGAGGCGGAATTGCAGGCGACGACGCACGGTCTGCACCCGGAACTCCAGCCATTCGACCAGCAGCGCCCGCAGGTTCTTCAGCTGCGGCTTGCCGTCCAGGCCGATGATATTGATGTTGACCCGGTAGCTCGACTCCAGCTCGGTGCTGGCGAACAGGTGCTGCATCAGGGCATCGTGGTCGAAGTTTTTTCGCGCGCCCGGAATGATCACGATCCGGCACGGGTTTTCGTGGTCGGATTCGTCACGCAGGTCGGCGATTTGCGGTGCCTTGGACGGCTTGGCCTGCATCATCGCGGCGATCTGCTCAAGCACCTTGGCGCCCGAGACCTGATGTGGCAGCGCGGTGACGATGATGTCGCCGTCTTCGATGTGATACACGGCGCGCATGCGCACCGAACCGCGACCGGTTTCGTAGATTTTCAGCAGGTCGGCGCGCGGGGTGATGATTTCCGCTTCGGTCGGGTAGTCCGGGCCCTGGATGTGTTCACAGAGCTGTTCGACCGTGGCCTTGGGCTCGTCGAGCAAACGCACGCACGCCGTGGCGACTTCCCGCAGGTTGTGCGGCGGAACGTCGGTGGCCATGCCCACGGCGATACCGGTGGTGCCGTTGAGCAGGATATTCGGCAAACGTGCCGGCAACACCAGCGGTTCGTCGAGGGTACCGTCGAAGTTCGGGCCCCAGTCCGCCGTGCCCTGGCCCAGCTCGCTGAGCAGCACTTCGGAATAGCGCGACAGCCGCGCTTCGGTGTAACGCATGGCGGCGAAGGACTTGGGATCGTCCGGCGCCCCCCAGTTGCCCTGGCCGTCGACCAGCGTGTATCGATAGCTGAACGGCTGGGCCATCAACACCATGGCTTCGTAGCAGGCCGAGTCGCCGTGGGGGTGGAACTTACCGAGCACGTCACCGACGGTACGCGCCGATTTCTTGTGCTTGGAATCGGCGTCCAGCCCCAACTCGCTCATCGCATAAATAATGCGGCGCTGTACCGGTTTCAGACCGTCGCCGATATGCGGCAAGGCACGGTCCATGATCACGTACATGGAGTAGTTGAGGTAGGCATTTTCGGTGAAGTCAGCCAGTGACCGGCGTTCTACACCGTCCAGGCTGAGATCAAGGGAGTCGCTCATGCGGGCCTCATCGGTTCGTTGTCTGGCGCAGCAGCATGGTGCCACCGCGCTGGGTAAATTCAAGTTTGTTCAGTGCGCTCATGCCGAGCAACACCTGATCGCCGTGCAGCCCCGGGGCCACCAGTGCGCGTACATCCCGTAGCACGATGTCGCCCAGTTGCAGGCGCTCGATACGGGTGCGATAGCCCTGGCTCAGGCCGTTGGCCGTGCTCAGGGTCACGCCGAATCCTTCTTCGAGCTTCAAGCGCTTGGCCAGGCCCGCCGGAATCGACACATCGGTCGCCCCGGTATCGAGCATGAAGTCCACCGGCTGGCCGTTGATCTGGCCGCTGGCGACGAAATGCCCCTGCACATTGCTCACCAGTTTCACCTCGATGAAACCTTCGCCCTGCTCCGAACTGACCACCACATTCGGATTTTGCTGACGCGCTTCCCACTGGGCGAAAAACCGCGTGGCCAGAAACAGCGCCGCACACCAGGCCAGCACCATGAACACCCGGCCGATACGCTGCCCCGGGCTTTGTTGTCT
Source organism: Pseudomonas monachiensis (assembly GCF_047345015.1). Lineage (NCBI taxonomy): Bacteria > Pseudomonadati > Pseudomonadota > Gammaproteobacteria > Pseudomonadales > Pseudomonadaceae > Pseudomonas > Pseudomonas monachiensis. Next base: position 456,199 of record NZ_CP178857.1, on the reverse strand, counting down.
CATGGCCTGGCACTCCAGCCACCTTCCGGTGCGGCGAAGCGCCAGACCACCGGGCGGACTTCGCCATCGGCGCGCGCGCCGAAGTTATTGTCGACACCGATCCAGGCGCCATCGGCATCCACGATCAACGCTTCTTCCAGCCCGTAGTTCTGTGAATAACGACGGCTCTCCTCCAACAACTCGGCGGCGTACGACCAGCAGCGCTCGACCTTGGCCGTCTGCGCATCCCGGCGACAGATCTGGAAGGCATTGCGGTCAAGGGTGAACAGCTTGCCGTTGAACAGCGACAGGTCAGAAAAATCCCGCGGGACAGGCTTGGCACGGGGAAACTGCTCGGGCTGCATTTCCATGCCCGCCTCGCTCAGCAGCACGCAACCACCGTCGCAATCCCACAACGTCTGCTGGCGCTTGATCATCAGTAACCCCCGGCCTTGACGCTCGGCGGCGAGCCACATCCGATCCCCCGCCGGATTGATCACCAGCCCTTCGAACAGCGCATTGAATTGCAACAGCAGGCCTCTGGCCCGTGCCTCGCGAACCATCATCGGCGAAATTTTAAGCCAGGTGGCAGGCCCCGTTGGCGGCACTTGCAAGACAGCGGCATGGCCTTCGCTGACGATGTAGCGATTGCCGGCGCTGTCACAGGTGATGCCTTCGAAGTCCAGATCGCCGCCACGCACGAACGAAGCCCCCCAGACGCGAGACTTCAGCCCCCAGGGCAAACCGCTGTCCGGCACCGTCGGTACGTCGATGTGCACCGTTTGTGCCTGCCACACGGATTCGCGGGTATCGAGGCGGTAGATCTGGCCATCGTCGCGGTCGGAAACCGCCCACAGGTCATTGCCGCACTGCGCCAGCCCGGACAGGTTGCCGCCGCGCATGCCGTCGATGACATGCCCGGACAACACGCGCAGCTGTGGCGCCGGCTCGGCGGATACCGTAATCGACGTCAGCAGCAACCCACAGGCCAGGGCAAAGCCCAGACGCATCAGCCCAGCACCTCGGCCAGGTTGCCCTTGGACTCCAGCCAGGTCTTGCGGTCACCGGCGCGTTTCTTCGCCAGCAGCATATCCATCATTTCCGAGGTGGCCTCGAAATCTTCCAGGGTCAACTGCACCAGGCGCCGGGTGTTCGGGTCCATGGTGGTTTCGCGCAGCTGTGGCGGGTTCATTTCGCCCAGACCCTTGAATCGGGTGACCTGCGGCTTGCCGCGCTTCTTCTCGGCCACCAGGCGATCGAGGATGCCATCGCGTTCGGCTTCATCGAGGGCGTAGTAGATCTCTTTGCCCAGGTCGATGCGGTACAACGGCGGCATCGCGACATAGACGTGACCGGCATCCACCAACGGGCGGAAATGCTGGACGAACAAGGCGCAGAGCAAGGTCGCGATGTGCAGACCGTCGGAGTCGGCGTCGGCGAGGATGCAGATCTTGCCGTAGCGCAGCTGGCTCATGTCCGCCGCGCCCGGATCGACGCCGATGGCCACGGCGATGTTGTGCACTTCCTGGCTGGCCAGCACTTCGCTGCCGTCGACTTCCCAGGTGTTGAGGATCTTGCCCCGCAACGGCAGGATCGCCTGGAATTCCTTGTCCCGCGCCTGCTTGGCGGAACCGCCGGCGGAATCACCTTCCACCAGGAACAGCTCGGAACGCATCGGGTCCTGCCCGGCACAGTCAGCCAGCTTGCCCGGCAGCGCCGGGCCTTGGGTAATGCGTTTGCGCTCGACCTTCTTGCTGGCCTTGAGGCGACGGCCAGCGTTGTTGATCGCCAGTTCCGCCAGCAGCATGCCGGTTTCCGGGTTGGCATTGAGCCACAGGCTGAACGCATCCTTGACCACACCGGAGACGAACGCCGCCGCTTCACGGGACGACAGGCGCTCCTTGGTCTGGCCGGAGAATTGCGGTTCCTGCATCTTCATCGACAGCACGAAGGCGATGCGCTCCCAGACGTCTTCCGGCGCCAGCTTCACACCACGCGGCAACAGGCTGCGGAACTCGCAGAACTCGCGCATGGCGTCGAGCAGGCCCTGGCGCAAACCGTTGACGTGGGTGCCGCCCTGGGCGGTCGGGATCAGGTTGACGTAGCTTTCCTGCACCGCGTCGCCGCCTTCCGGCAGCCACAGCAGCGCCCAATCCACCGCTTCCTTGTTACCGGCAAAAGCGCCACAAAACGGCTCGTCCGGCAGGCGCTCGAATTCGTTGACCGCATCCACCAGGTAGGAACGCAGGCCGTCTTCGTAATGCCATTCGACTTTCTCGCCGGTGGCCTTGTCTTCAAAGCTGACCAGCAGCCCCGGGCACAACACGGCCTTGGCCTTGAGCACATGCTTGAGGCGGCTGATGGAGAATTTCGGGGAGTCGAAGTATTTCGGATCCGGCGCAAAGTACACGCTGGTGCCGGTGTTGCGCTTGCCGACGGTACCGATCACTTCCAGCTCGGTCTTTTTGTAACCGTCAGCGAAAGTCATCTGATATTCGTTGCCGTCACGCTTGACCCGCACCCGCACTTCGGTGGACAAGGCGTTAACCACGGAAATACCCACCCCGTGCAGACCGCCGGAGAACTGGTAGTTCTTGTTGGAAAACTTGCCACCGGCATGCAGCTTGGTGAGGATCAGCTCGACACCCGAAACACCTTCCTCGGGGTGAATGTCCACCGGCATGCCACGGCCGTCGTCGCTGACTTCCAGGGAATGGTCGGCATGCAGGATCACCTGCACCGATGAGGCATGCCCGGCCAAGGCTTCGTCGACACTGTTGTCGATGACTTCCTGGGCAAGGTGGTTCGGCCGACTGGTGTCGGTGTACATGCCGGGGCGTTTGCGCACCGGGTCGAGGCCCGAGAGGACTTCGATGGCGTCTGCGTTATAAGAGCTAGCGCTGGGAGTGGCCATGGGGTCTCGTCGTCAGTGTTCGGTGAAAAAAGAATTCATGGGGCTATCGCTCACAATGCGGTGAAATCGATTGCCTGATACAAATCGGCGCCAATGCCGGCAAAACTCAACATGGCCGGCAGTTGCGTGGCAAAACCCTGGAAACCGTGATCGCCGCCGGCCTGGATACGCAAGGCGCATGCCCGGTAATACTGCTGGGCGAGGCGATAGTCCAGCGTTTCGTCAGCTGTCTGCAACCATACCTGATAACGCTGTAGATCCTGGGGCGCCGGCACTTCCAGTTCGGCCAGGGCCGTCACGTGGTCGTGGGTCATTTCCCAGGTCTCTTCGGTATACAGGTTTTTCTGCGTCCCCAGAAAGCCGTCGAACATCCGGTGCGGGCTGACGGCAGGGTTGATCAACAGGGCTTTCAAGCCAAGGCGCTCGGCCAGGTGAGTGGCATAGTAGCCGCCGAGCGAGCTGCCGACCAGCAGTGGCCGCCCCAGCTCGGCAATCGCCTGTTCCAGCTGCTCGATAGCCTGACGCGGATGGTGGTGCAACGCCGGAACGCGCAAGTGTTCGCTCAGGCCCAGACGCTCCATCACCTCGACCAACTGACAGGCCTTCTTCGACAACGGCGAGCTGTTGAAGCCGTGGATATAAAGGATCGAACCGGACATTTGAGCTCCCTGTGCGTCGGCTAAAGAGTCGGAGTTTACAGGGACCTGGGGGAATCGGGGATATCCGCGGAATTCACGGCGTCTGTGTAGACGCCTTCGCGAGCAAGCCCGCTCCCACACTGGGCCTGCGTCGGTCACAAGCCCCCCCCTGTGGGAGCGGGCTTGCTCGCGAAGGGCGCAACTAGGTTTTCCAGAAAAAATGAAAAATCAGTAACCGCTGGAACCGTAATCCACAGTGAAAGCAAACCCGGTCACCCGCTCCACCCCGGTTTCCAGCCGCCCGTCGGGAAGCAACCGCAGCCAGCGATAGCCCGGCGCCTGTTCCCCGACCTTGAAATCCTCGCTGCCGGGTTCGAACTGGATGCAGGTCGACGGCGAGGCGATCAGACGTACGCCGTTACGTAATTGATCGATTTCCTGGTGCACATGCCCCCACAGCACGGCACGCACCTGTGGAAAACGATCCAGCACTTCAAAAAACGCCTCGGGATTGCGCAGACCGATAGGCTCCATCCAGGCGCAACCAATCGAAACCGGGTGATGGTGCAAGCACACCAGATGATGACGTTCCGGCGCTTCGCTCAACGAGCGGGCGAGCAACTGCAGCTGTTCATCCTGCAAATATCCCGGCACCGAGCCTGGCACCGCCGAATCGAGCAAGGTGACCCGCCAGTTGCCGATATCCACCACAGGTTCCAGCAAAGCGCTCTGCACCGCCGCCTCGGCCATGATCCGTGGCTCGTCGTGATTGCCGGGAATCCAGCGCGCCGGTGCGTCGAGCTGACGCGTCATGTCGCGAAATTGTTGGTAAGACTCCAGCGTCCCGTCCTGGGACAGATCACCCGTGGCCAGGATCAAGTCAATCCGTGGCTGTTGCGCGCGCACCAGCTCGATGACCTTTTGCAGGCTGTCGCGGGTGTTCATGCCCAGCAACGCGCCGTCCGCTTCGGCAAACAGGTGGCTGTCGGAGAGTTGCACCAGCAACGCCGGATTGGCGGTGGTCAATGTGGATACGCTCGGCAAGGCGTTCTCCCAGGGCGTGATCACGGGGATGGGTAAGTGCCGCAATTATGCTGGGGGACGATCGAAAGAGGAAATCTGTGAACCTGACGCAGTTCACAACTGCGCTTCACAACTAACGTACGACTTCGTACTCATGCCCCAGCGCCAGGCAATGGCTCAGCCATTCGCCCAGAAACATGTTCAGCTGGGCCTTTTCGTCCGGCTGGTGCATCGAGGCATTCGGGTAAGGATAGATGCCGCGAAAGCGTCGTGCATGTTCGGCGCTGACCACTTCGGCCATGCGCGCGTCGTGATAGACCTGCACTTCCAGTTGCGGCACCGGCAGCCAGGGCAGGCTGTGCTCCTGACGCACTTGCAGGGTCGTGGTGTAAGGACAGGTCAGCAGGACTTCCAGGGCCAGCACACCGAGCATCTGATCGCCATGGGTCACGGCGATGCGCCGCGCGGCGGGCTCGCTGCGCATGTCCGGCAGCAGTCGCATCAAGCGCGCGTAGTTCGCCTCGCAGGACGCTTGCAGCCCCACCAGGTCCACCCGATAGCGATCGCGCAGCTTGTTTACGACCATAACCCCCTCACTTCAACGCGGTTCAAAGCCAGCCATTGCAAGGCAATGATGCTCGCCGCGTTGGCAATACGCCCGTCGCGCACGGCTTGCAGGGCATCTTCGAAAGCCCAGACCGTGACGCGGATGTCTTCTGCCTCTTCCTCCAGCCCATGCAGGCCGCCAACCCCGGTAGTGTCGCAACGCCCCAGGTACAGATGCACGAATTCGTTGCTGCCGCCCGGCGATGGAAAGTATTTGGTGATCGGCCAGAGCGCCCCGATTTCAAGCCCAGCTTCCTCCTGCGCCTCGCGGTGAGCAACTGCTTCCGGCACTTCATCCTTGTCGATCAGACCAGCGACCAGTTCGATCAGCCACGGGTTGTCGGTCTTGTCCATGGCGCCGACGCGAAACTGCTCGATCAGCACCACTTCATCGCGCTGCGGATCGTAAGGCAGCATGCACACTGCGTCATGGCGAACGAACACTTCGCGATTGATCTCGCGGCTCATGCCCCCGGCGAACAATTCGTGGCGCAAGTGCACGCGTTCGAGTTTGTAGAAGCCCTCGTAGCACTTTTCGCGCCGCACGATATCAACGGCGGTCGGAATGGCGTTGGCAAAATCCGTCATGACTATCCTCTTTTACTGCAAGTCCTGTTCGAGGTGCTTTTTTCCTGGGCCTCGACTTCGCGCCATCCTAACGCGCCCGTGACGTTTGATGCAGCCCCTTTCCTGTCAGCGGGATGGACGGTGAGGGCGAAACCCACTCTAATTAGCTTAGTGGCGAACTGACTGCTTTGTTGAGAGTCGAAGCCGGTAACTTTTTGCCTTCCCCTGTTTCAGAAAGGACGCTCATGTCGCTTTTCAAAATCGCCTCCGTGGCCGCTATCGCCCTGACCCTGGGCGCTTGCGCGAGCCTGTTCCAGCCCAACTACCGGACGCCGTTGGAGACCACCCGCGACGCCTCCGAGCAACTCAAGCCCGGTTGCAGCAATCCGGATTGCCCGCTGGTCAACATCGACACCCTGCACTTCCCGGACGAGCCTGCGCTGGACGGAATCATCGAAAAGCGCCTGCTGCAAATGACCCGCACCTCGCCCGACGCGCCGGTTGCCCCGACCCTGGCGGCCTATCGCGAAGAGTTTTTACGCACCGCCGGCCCGCGCTTCAGCAGCTATCTGCAGGCAAAGGTACGTGAGCAGCATGACGGCTTGGTGATCGTCGAATTGTCCAGCTACCTGGACACCGGCGGTGCCCACGGCACCCCAGGACGAGGTTTCATCAACTATTCACGCCAACAGCATAAAGTGCTGACACTGTCGGACATGCTGGTGCCAGGGCAGGAAGACGCATTCTGGAAAGCCGCGCAAGTGGCACACAACAGCTGGCTGATCAGCACCAAGCTCGATCAGGAACCGGAGTTCGTGAAGAGCTGGCCGTTCCAGAAAACCCAGAACGTGGCGCTGACCTACGGCGGGGTGATCCTCAAGTACGAAACCAGCACCATCGCGCCTTACGCGCTGGGCCATGTCGAACTGAAGATCCCCTACCCTCGCCTGAACGGCATCATCAAGCCCGAACTGTTTCCCGGCCGTAACTGAAGGCCCGGCCCAGCACTAGCTGGAGCAACCCTGCCACGACCAGTGCCGGCAGGGTTGCGCCGATATCCGGATACAGGTTGGCCAACAAGTGATAGGTGCTGACCCCGCCCAGCCAGGCAAGCAGCGCCGGCCAGCGCAGTGCGGCCGAGGCCACCTGGGCGCTGCGCTTGCGCAGGATGAAGTGGTCAACCAGCACCACGCCGAACAACGGCGCAAACACCGAGCCGATCAGCAGCAGGAAGTTCTGGTACTGGGCTAACGGCGCCAGCAGGGCAATCAGCGTGCAGATAACGCCGATGGCCAGGGCCAGGTGCTCGACCTTGGCGCGCAACAGAATCCCGCTGGACACCGCCGCCGAGTGAATATCGGCAAAGGCGTTTTCCGATTCATCCAGAAGAATCAGCAGCAGCGGAATCCCCAGGCCGGCACCGGCCAGCGCCAGCAGCAAGGCATTGACTTCACCGCTCGGCGCGAACGCCAGGGTATAGGCCACGCCCAGGCTCATCAGCCAGAAATTACCGATGAAGAAACCGATGGCGGTGCCACCGAAGACGTTTTTCGCCCGCTTGCCGAAGCGCGAGTAGTCGGCGATCAGCGGCAACCACGACAGCGGCATGGCAATGGCGATGTCGAAACCCACGGCGAACGGCATCGAACCGTCACCGGCCTGGGCCCACAATGCGGCCAGATCAGCCTTGGCGAACAGGTTCCAGGTCAACCAGGTGCACGCGGCCAGCAGCAGCCAGATGCCCCATTTGCGCAGGATCTGCCGGACGAACGTCAACGGGCCGCTGACAGCCAACAGGGTCGCCAGCGCACCGAAGAACAGCGTCCACATTATCGGATTGGACAGCCAGCTACCGTCGCTGAACGCCTTTGCGCCCAACAGACTGGCGGCGTCGCGCATGACGATGATTTCGAACGAACCCCAGCCGATCAATTGCAGCAGGTTCAGCACCGCCGGCAGGCTCGCGCCTTTGGCGCCGAGGCTGAGCTTGAGCGCGGCCATCGACGACAGGCCAGTGTCACTGCCAATCACGCCAACCGCGGCCAGCAGCAAAACGCCGACCAGGGTGCCGAGGAAAATCGCCAGCAACGAACCGGACAGGCCCAGGCCTGGCGCGAGCAATGCGCCGGTCTGCAACACCATCAGGCCGATGCCGAGGGAGAACCACAGGGAAAACAGGTCGCGACCGCCGAATACACGATTGTCGGTCGGCACCGCGATATCGGGAGAATAAGTGCTGGGTTGAATGCTCAAGGGTGTTATCTCAGAGGGACACATTTTGTTATTCGGATCTTCGCTGACTGGTCTGACGCCATCGCGAGCAAGCTCGCTCCCACAGAGGAATGCATTCCAATGTGGGAGCGAGCTTGCTCGCGATGGCGGCGGTGAAAACACCGCCGACCTCAGCTCAGATCAAACTTTCTGATACAGCTGACTGCCTTCCTGCTTGAAGCGCTCGGCCTGTTCGGCCATGCCCTGGGCAACGTCCACGTCGACCGCTTCGATCCGTTGGTTGGCCGCATACTCGCGGACTTCCTGGGTGATCTTCATCGAGCAGAATTTCGGCCCGCACATCGAGCAGAAATGCGCGACCTTGGCCGAATCCTTCGGCAGGGTTTCATCGTGATACGAACGCGCGGTGTCCGGATCCAGGCCCAGGTTGAACTGGTCTTCCCAGCGGAATTCGAAACGCGCCTTGCTCAAGGCATTGTCGCGGATCTGTGCGCCCGGGTGCCCCTTCGCCAGATCGGCGGCATGCGCGGCGATCTTGTAGGTGATGATCCCGGTCTTCACGTCATCCTTGTTCGGCAGGCCCAGGTGTTCCTTCGGTGTCACGTAGCAGAGCATGGCGCAACCGAACCAGCCGATCATCGCCGCACCGATGCCGGAGGTGATGTGGTCGTAGCCCGGTGCGATGTCGGTGGTCAGCGGGCCGAGGGTGTAGAACGGCGCCTCGTCGCAGCACTCCAGCTGCTTGTCCATATTCTCTTTGATCAACTGCATCGGCACGTGGCCCGGGCCTTCGATCATGCACTGCACGTCGTGCTTCCAGGCAATCTTGGTCAGCTCGCCAAGGGTCTCCAGTTCGCCGAACTGCGCTTCGTCGTTAGCGTCGGCAATCGAGCCCGGACGCAGGCCATCGCCGAGCGAGAAGCTGACGTCGTAGGCCTTCATGATTTCGCAGATGTCTTCGAAATGGGTGTAGAGGAAGTTCTCTTTGTGATGCGCCAGGCACCACTTGGCCATGATCGAACCGCCACGGGAGACGATGCCGGTCACGCGCTTGGCGGTCATCGGCACGTAGCGCAACAGCACGCCGGCGTGGATGGTGAAGTAGTCGACGCCCTGCTCGGCCTGTTCGATCAGCGTGTCGCGGAACAGCTCCCAGGTCAGGTCTTCGGCCACGCCGCCGACTTTTTCCAGGGCCTGGTAGATCGGCACCGTACCGATCGGCACCGGCGAGTTACGGATGATCCACTCGCGGGTTTCGTGGATGTGCTTGCCGGTGGACAGGTCCATGACCGTGTCCGAACCCCAGCGAATGCCCCAGGTCAGTTTCGCCACTTCTTCTTCGATGGACGAACCCAGGGCGCTGTTGCCGATGTTGCCGTTGATCTTCACCAGGAAGTTACGGCCGATGATCATCGGTTCCAGTTCGGTGTGGTTGATGTTGGCCGGAATGATCGCGCGGCCACGGGCGATTTCGTCACGGACGAATTCGGGGGTGATGATTTTCGGCACGCTGGCGCCGAAGCTGTGGCCGGCGTGTTGCTGGTCCAGCAGGCCGGCGGCGCGGGCCACTTCCAGCTTCATGTTTTCGCGGATGGCGACGTATTCCATCTCGGCGGTGATGATGCCTTGGCGCGCGTAGTGCATCTGGCTGACGTTGGCGCCCGGCTTGGCGCGACGCGGGTTGTTGACGTGGGCGAAGCGCAGCTTTGTCAGCTCAGGATCGGCAAGGCGTTCCTGGCCGAAATTCGAACTCAGGCCGCTCAGGCGCTCGGTGTCGCCACGGGATTCGATCCACGGCGAACGCACGTCGGCCAGGCCTTTGCGCACGTCGATGATGACGTTGGGGTCGGTGTACGGGCCCGAGGTGTCGTACACCACGACCGGTGCATTGATCTCGCCGCCGAAGTCGGTCGGCGTCACATCAAGGCTGATTTCGCGCATCGGCACGAGGATGTCCGGGCGAGTGCCCTGGACATAGATTTTTTGCGAGCGGGTAAACGGCTGAACCGATTGCTGATCGACCTTGGCCGAGTCACTCAGGTTGGTGGCGATTTTTGATTTTGTAGTCATCACGGGCTCTCCAGACACACATCCAGGCAGTGGATTTTTGTCGGAGCGAACCTGTAAACGAATGGACGCACGGGCGCTGGAGAAACCAGCTGTGCTGTGCTCAGTGCTCGAGGGGTGTTCGATTGTCGAACAACATCCCGGACGAAGCACAAGAGGACTCGCCGGGTGACGAGAAATCTTGTTCCCTACGCAGGCGCTAACCTGATCAGGTTCAACGGGATCCGAAATTATTCGATCTCAGCCTCATAGCAAGGCACCCCGACAAGAACCCGGCCAGTCTAGACACAACTGGCAAAGAACGCCAACCCCACTGCAATTACCGTGATGAATGGCGTAATTACACGCAGTATCAGGATTGTTGCGGCCCCAATGCACAACTACACTCGCTACGCTGAGCCGCTCATTGACGCTGTCAAACCATGGCCTTAGCCTTGGCGCTCAAATTACCTCTGTAATATCAATTCTAGGGATCGTCTATGCTGCGCAAACTCTCACTGGCCCTCGCCGTGTCTTGTGCGTCCAACGGAATGGCCTGGGCAGCAGATGCGCCCTTATCGGCCAAGACGGACCTGGTCAGCGTTTATCAGGAAGCCGTCAACAACAACGCCGACCTGGCGGCTGCCATCGCCCAATACGGCGCGCAGAAAGAAGTCGTGCCCCAGGCCCGCGCCGGGCTGCTGCCGAACCTCTCGGGCGGCGCCAATGTTGCCGAGGTGCGTACGTCGCTCGATCAACCTTCGGGCACGACCAACCGCGATGCTCATTCCTACCAGGCCACTTTGGCGCAACCTTTGTTCCGCGCCGATCGCTGGTTCCAGTTCCAGGCCGCCAAGGAAGTCAACGAACAGGCTGCCCTGCAACTTTCGGCGACCGAGCAAAACCTGATCCTGCAAACCGCTGACAGCTATTTCAACGTGCTGCGCAGCCAGGACAACCTGGCCTCGACAAAGGCCGAAGAAGCGGCGTTCAAACGCCAGCTCGATCAATCCAACGAGCGTTTCGATGTCGGCCTCTCGGACAAGACCGACGTATTGAACTCACAGGCCAGCTACGACACCGCACGCGCCAACCGCATCGTTGCGCAGCGCCAGGTGGACGACGCCTTTGAAGCATTGATCACCCTGACCAACCGCCAGTACAACTCGATCTGGGGCATCAGCCATAACCTGCCGATCCTGCCGCCAGTACCGAACGACGCCAAGGCCTGGGTCGAAACCGCGGGCAGGCAGAACCTCAATCTGTTGGCCAGCAACTATGCCGTCAGCGCCGCCGAACAAACTGTCAAGCAGCGCAGGTCCGGGCACTTGCCAACGGTTGACGCGGTCGCCAAGTACGAGAAAGGCGACAACGATGCGCTGGGCTTCAGCAATCCGGTTCCCTTGGGCCAACCCTACGGCGGCAACGTCGAGCAAACGACCGTGGGCCTGCAACTGAATATCCCGATCTACAGCGGCGGCCTGATCAACTCCCAGGTGCGTCAGTCCTATGCACAACTGGACCAGACCGAGCAGCAACGCGAATCCCTGCGCCGCAGCATCGTGGAAAACACCCGTGACCTGCACCGCGCGGTGAACACCGATGTCGAGCAGGTACAGGCGCGCAAGCAATCGATCATCTCCAACCAGAGCGCTGTGGAAGCGACTGAAATCGGCTATCAGGTGGGTACGCGAAACATCGTCGACGTGCTGGATGCGCAGCGTCAGCTCTACACCTCGGTACGCGACTACAACAACACCCGTTACGACTACATCCTCGACAACCTGCGCTTGAAGCAACAGGCCGGCACGTTGAATCCGGGGGATCTGCAAGTCCTGGCACGCTGGCTCAATCCGAACTACAACCCGGACAAGGACTTCCTGCCACCGGATCTGGCCAAGGCGGCAGAGGAGCAGTTGAAAGCGCGACCTGATCAGTAAAAACCAAAGATCGCAGCCTGCGGCAGCTCCTACAGGATGAATATCAATCCCGTGCAGGAGCTGCCGCAGGCTGCGATCCTTTTCTGTCCGACGACTCGGTCTATTGGCCGATCAACCGCCCCAACCCGTCCAGCAAGCGCTGCAATGCGCCCTGATTGGTGCGCATCACTTTCAACCCGGCCTCTGCCATGCGCTGCGCATCTCGCGGCAGTTCGAACAGCCGCTGCACCGCCACCGCCAGCCCTTCGGCATCCTCCACTTCCTGCAACGCCCCGGCAGTGCGCAACTGCGCGGCAATTTCGAGGAAGTTGAAAAGATGCGGACCGCTCAATACCGGTTTAGCCAAGGCTGCTGGCTCCAGCAAATTATGCCCGCCATTCGGCACCAGGCTGCCGCCGACGAATGCGCTGTCAGCCAGGGCGTAGAGAAACAGCAACTCGCCCATGGTGTCGCCCAGCAGCACTGAAGTATTTGCGCTGACCGCATCGCCACTGGAACGGCGGACCGTGGCAAACCCCTGTTGCTGGCACAACCCGAACACCGAATTGAAGCGCTCCGGATGACGCGGTACCAGAATCAGCAGGGCATCGGGGTGACTGGCCAACAACTGACGATGAGCCGCCAGCACCACCTCGTCTTCGCCGTCATGGGTACTGGCCGCGATCCACACCGGTCGTTCCAGTGCCCGCCATTGCCCGCGCAGTTCAACAGCGCGTTCCAGCAGTTGCGGGTCGATGGTCAGGTCGAACTTGATCGAACCGGTTACTTCGACGGTTTCGTTCCGGGCGCCCAGGTTGCGCAAGCGTTGCGCCTCGGCTTCGGTCTGCACCGCGAACAGGCTCATCTCGGCCAGCATCGGCTGGGTCAGCCTGGGGAACCGGCCATAGCCCCTGGCCGAACGCTCGGACAGCCGCGCATTGGCCAGTGCCACGGGGATCCCGCGCTTGGCGCATTGATGGATATGGTTGGGCCACAGTTCGGTTTCCATGATCACCGCCAGTTTCGGCTGGACCCGATCGAGGAAGCGCCGGGCAGCGCAAGGCAGGTCGTAAGGCAGATAACAGTGCTGGATGCGCGGCTCATTGGCGAACAGTGCATGGATGCGTTCCGAACCGGTCGGCGTCATGCAGGTCACGGTGATCGGCAGATCCGGATAACGCGCCAGCAAGGCGCGGATCATCGGCGCGGCCGCAATGCTTTCGCCCACCGACACGGCGTGCACCCAGATGCCGCCCGGTTTCATCGCCGGCATTCCGTAGGAAAAGCGCTCGCCGATACGCCTGGCATAAGCCGGCGCCTTGCGCGCGCGCAGCCAAAGCCGAATCGCTACCAATGGCAGCCCCAGATAAAACAGCGCGGTGTAGAGAGTTCTATTCATGGCGGCGGAGTTTATCGGCTTTTTTCGCCTATCGCCTGCAAGTGCACGGCAAAACGTTCGGCGAGCCAGCGCGCGGCCGGACCGAGCGGTTCATCCCGGCGCCATACCAGCTCCACCACCAGGGCCGGCGGGGTCCACTCGCTGACCAGCTCGACCATCTGGTTCTGATAGGTCGGGTACTGCACTACGTGGCGCGGCAACCAGGCCCAGCCGAGGCCGCGCACCAGCCATTCGGCCATCACATAGAAACTGTCGGCACGCCAGACCTGCGGGCTGGCCGGATCACTGCCGGGATAAATGCTCGACTCCGTGGACATCAGCAACTGCCGATGTTGCGCCAGCTGCTGGCCGTCCACTGCACTTTTGCGCGCCAACGGATGATCCTTGCCGCACACCGTAACCATTTCCACGCTGCCCAGCACCCGCCGCTCAAGCGCCTCGGGAATCTGATCGTGAAAGAACAGCAACCCCAAGTCGGCGCGCCGCTCCACTAGTTTGCGCGCCACATCGCCTTGGGCGGCGCTGGTCAACTGCACTTCAAGGCTGGGAAATTTTTCCGCCAGGGCCTCGAAGCTTTCGATGATCGGCTGATAAGGCATCGCCTCATCCTGCGCCACACGCAGTCGCGCTTCCTGCCCGCGCATCATCGCCAGCGCCCGGCCATTGAGTCGTTCGCACTGGCGCAATACTTCCCGCGCTTCGTCCAGCAAAGCGGTACCGGCTTCAGTGAGTTTCGGCTGACGACCGCTGCTGCGGTCGAACAGGCTGACGCCCAGGTCTTCTTCCAGCAACGCTATCGAACTGCTGACCGCCGACTGCGCCTTGCGCTGATCCCGCGCCACGGCAGAAAACGAACGCTGCTCCGCTACGCTGACAAACAACCGCAGCTGCTCCAGATTCCATTGCATGCTCATGGCCCAACCCATCTTCTAAACAGATAGGTAATGACTTTACCGCATCTGGCGAATCTCTAGAATGCCGACCTCAGAGAGCAACACTTCACACGAGGATTGACCCATGACCGCTTACTACTACCTGGCCATAGCCATCTGCGCCGAAGTGATTGCCACTGTTTCGATGAAAGCGGTCAAAGGCTTCAGCACCCCGCTGCCACTGGTGCTGGTCATCGTCGGTTACGGGATCGCCTTCTGGATGCTGACCCTGGTGGTGCGCAGCGTTCCGGTGGGCGTGGCGTACGCCGTGTGGGCCGGCATGGGGATCGTGATGGTCAGCGTCGCCGCGCTGTTTATCTATGGGCAGAAGCTGGACGTGCCGGCGATGCTGGGGATGGCGTTGATTGTGCTGGGCGTCGTGGTTATCCAGCTGTTCTCCAAGACTGCCGGGCATTGATAAAAAGATCGCAGCCTGCGGCAGCTCCTACAAAGGCAGACCGGACCCACCCGTAGGAGCTGCCGCAGGCTGCGATCCTTTTCCCGTCTCAGCTCCAATCCATGAATCTGTATACTGCGCCCTCGTCTTGAACACTGAGGTCGCCGAATGCCATCCGTTATTTCCACCGACGTGCTGATTGTCGGCGCTGGTGTCGCCGGCCTCTGGCTGAATGCGCGCCTGCGTCGCCAGGGTTTTTCGACCGTGCTGGTGGAAAGCGCCAGCCTCGGCGGCGGGCAGAGCGTGAAGTCCCAGGGCATCATCCATGGCGGCGCCAAATACGCGCTGCATGGTGCCCTGACCGGTGCCTCGGAAGCCATCGCCGACATGCCACGTCGCTGGCGTGAAGCCTTGGCCGGTAACGGCGAGCTGGACCTGTCCGGCGTACGCCTGCTGTCCGAAGCCCATTACCTCTGGTCCCCCGGCACCCTCGCCGGCAACCTCACCAGTTTCTTTGCCAGCAAAGCCGTGCGCGGTCGCGTCGATCAGGTCAAGGGCGAGCAATTGCCGCCAGCCCTGCAAGACAAGCGCTTCAAGGGCAAGGTCTATCGCCTGGCGGAACTGGTGGTCGATGTGCCGAGCCTGATCCAGCGCCTGGCCGACCTGGCCGGCGATGGCTTGCTCGCCGGCCAGACGATCGAGCCGCTGCTCGAAGGCGGCGTGCTGGTCGGCCTGAAGGTGGACGAGCGCGAGATCCGTGCCCAGCGCATCGTCCTGAGCGCCGGCGCCGGAACCGCGGCATTGCTCGAAACGCTGGGCCTGAGCCAGCCCGCCATGCAGCGCCGCCCGTTGCACATGATCATCGCCAAGGGGCCAAGCCTCAAACCGCTGTACGCCCACTGCCTGGGTGGTGGCACCAAACCGCGCATCACCGTGACCACGCACCCGGCGGCGGATGGCCAATGGGTCTGGTACCTGGGCGGCGATATCGCGGAATCCGAAGGCGTGACCCGTGAGCCCGCCGAGCAGATCGCCACCGCACAGAAAGAACTCGGCCAATTGCTGCCATGGATCGACCTGAGCACGGTGCAATGGGCGACCTTGCGCGTGGATCGCGCCGAACCGCTGCAATCAGGCCTGACCCGTCCCGACAACGCCTTTGTGGCCGAGGAAGGTCGACTGCTGGTGGGCTGGCCGACCAAACTCGCCCTGGCGCCGGACTTCGCCGACCGGGTGATCGCCAGCCTGACCCGCGACCGTATCCAGCCGAGCCACCCGGCAGCGCTGCCTGAACTGCCTAAGCCACCGATGGGCGTACCTGCCTGGGAGCAACTGCTGCCATGAGCCAACCGACCCTGCACGACTTGCATCGCCCGCTGGGCAGCACCGGCCTGCTGGTTTCCCCCCTGGGCCTGGGCACGGTGAAACTGGGCCGCGACCAAGGGGTGAAGTACCCCAACGGCTTCCAGATTCCCGATGACGACGAAGCACGCATGCTGCTCAAACTCGCCCGCGACCTGGGCATCAACCTGATCGATACCGCCCCGGCCTACGGTCGCAGCGAAGAACGCCTGGGCCCGTTGCTGCGCGGCCAGCGTCAGGATTGGGTGATTGTCAGCAAGGTCGGCGAAGAGTTTGCCGACGGCCAGTCCCGTCACGATTTCAGCGCCGCACACACACGTATGTCGGTGGAGCGCAGCCTGCAACGCCTGGAAACAGACTTCATCGACCTGGTGCTGGTGCACTCCGATGGTAATGACCTGGCGATCCTCAATGACTGCGAAGTCTATGACACCCTCGCCGAGCTCAAGGCCGAAGGCAAGATTCTCGGTTTCGGCTTTTCCGGCAAAACCGTCGACGGCGGCCTGAAAGCGCTCGAGCAAGGCGACTGCGCGATGGTCACCTACAATCTCAACGAACAAAACGAGAAGGCCGTCATTGACTATGCTGCTGCACACGGCAAAGCCATTCTGGTCAAGAAAGCCCTCGCCAGTGGTCATGTCTGCCTGAGTCCGGGCGTGGATCCGGTGCGCGCCAGTTTCGAGTTGTTGTTTGAACATCCGGGTGTTGCCAGTGCTATTGTCGGGACCATCAATCCGCTGCACCTCGCCCACAATGTCGCGACCGTTGCCCAGGTCCTACGTAGCCACTGACGCCGCCCACGCGGCCTTAAGCAGGAGCCGACATGTCGCGTACGCTCATCAGAAAGAACCCGAGCAACTTCAAGACCCTGCCGTTATTCGTCGAAGCGACCCCCGAAGGCCTGGCTTACCAGAGCGTCGGCAGGCCGCTGAATTTCTCCCAGACCCTGCAACGTCGTCGGCCGGTGACGGTTGGCGACAGCGAACGGTTTGCCCTGGAACTGGCCAACCTCGGGGTTTCGGTGCGCCTGACCCTGCATTGGCAGAATCGCGACTATTGGGTGCTGGTGCGCCAACGCCGGCAGGACCGCGGCGATGTGGTGCTCAAGCTGATCTCCGGGTACGTGCCGGCCCATGAACTGAACCTGCCCTTGCACACGGCGATCCAGGAGATAGCCGAAGAGTGCCTGTTGGAAACCCCGGAAGGCTGGCTCGGTGGGCGCTTCAATGACACCTGGCTGCCGACGCCCTACTCGGCCGCCCTGCATTACCGCGAAGCCCTGCCGTTTCGCTTGTCGCCACTGTCCGGCTCGGCGCGGCCGGTACGTTGCGCCAACCTGATGCTGATAGAGCGCCCGCGGGCTTACGTGCATTTGCCAACCGCCTCGCTGCAACTGATCTACGACTTGCGCCTGGACGTTCCCAAGGATGCCAAATCCCTGAGCCTGTTCCATGTCGACGAACGACTGGAAGGTGATCAACTCGTCGCCCGCCTCGACCGCAAGCGCCCCGATCTGTACTTGATGCCCTTGCAGGACGGCCACCCGATGGCTGAGCTCTACACCTTGAAAAAGGATCAGCTATACCCTGCCAGCACGCGCGGACTGTACCTGGCCGAGAGTTTTGCCCGACAGGAGGGCTGGCTGGTTCGCGACGAACGAATTCGCTGGAAGGACTGGGTGAGGCAGCAGGGTCTGACCCCGCCGGGGAAGGATTCGGGCCTGGCGCGATTGCGCGGCAAGGCCAAATTGCTGCTGAAGAAAATTGTGCCGCGCAAGGCGGCACGATAGCAAGAACCAGGAGCGGGGCTTTTGTGGCGAGGGAGCTTGTTCCCGCTCGGCTGCGCAGCAGTCGTGAAACCACCAGACGCGGTCCGCCTGAAAAACCGCGGTGCATGGCTTTGGGGCCGCTGTGCGACCCAGCGGGAGCAAGCTCCCTCGCCACAATCAAGACTTGCGGATCTTCTCGACAATGGCAGTAGTGGAGCTGTTTTCCACCAGCCCCAGCACTTTCACGGTACCACCGTAGGCCGTCACAATGTCCGCGCCGACCACCTGGTCGATCCCGTAGTCGCCGCCCTTGACCAACACGTCCGGCTTGACCGCGCTCAGCAGGTTTTCCGGAGTGCCTTCCGAGAAGCTGATCACCCAGTCAACCGCCCCCAGGCCGGCCAGTACGGCCATGCGCCGGTCGACACTGTTGATCGGACGGCCCGGCCCTTTCAGGCGGCTGACCGATGCATCGTCGTTGATCGCCACGATCAGGCGATCGCCCTGGGCCCGCGCCTGTTCCAGATAGGTCACGTGACCGGCGTGCAGGATGTCGAAGCAACCGTTGGTGAACACGATCCGCTCGTTGTGCGCGCGGGCGTCATCGACCGCCAGCAACAGCTGTTCAAGACCCAGCACTCCACGCTCGGAACCCTCCTCGCGCTGAATCGCACGACGCAGTTCCGGTGCACTGATGGCTGCCGTACCCAGTTTGCCGACCACGATACCCGCCGCCAGGTTAGCCAGGGCCACCGCATGGGGCAGTTCTTCGCCAGCGGCAATCGCGGCCGCCAGGGTGGAAATCACTGTGTCACCGGCACCGGTCACGTCGAACACTTCACGGGCCCGGGCCGGCAGGTGCAGCGCCGGATGATCCGGGCGCAGCAAGGTCATGCCGTGCTCGCCACGGGTCACCAGCAAGGCACCGAGGTCCAGATCGTGCATCAACTGCGCGCCCTTGCTCACCAATTCGTGCTCGTCGGCGCAACCACCGACGATGGTTTCGAATTCGTTGAGGTTTGGCGTGATCAGGCTCGCCCCGCGGTAGATCGAGAAATCCTTGCCCTTGGGATCGGCCAGCACCGGGATGCCACGGGCACGGGCGGCCTGGATCAGCGCCTGATGGTTTTTCAGCGCGCCTTTGCCGTAGTCGGACAGCACCAGCACCTTGATGCCTTCGAGCAACTCGTCGACCTGCGCGGCCAGCGCCAGCGCGTCGGTGGCGAAGGGTTCTTCGAAGTCGATACGCAGCAGTTGCTGGTGGCGGCTCATGACCCGCAGCTTGACGATGGTCGGCTGGTGCGCAATGCGCTGGAAGATGGCCCGCACGCCGGCGCCCTTGAGGCTGTTGACCAGGCTGTTGGCGGCTTCATCGTCGCCGGTTACACCGACCAGCGAGGCCGGAGCCCCCAGGGCGGCAATGTTCAAGGCAACGTTGGCAGCACCGCCCGGGCGGTCTTCGATGTGATCGACCTTGACCACCGGCACCGGTGCCTCAGGAGAAATCCGTGAGGTACCACCATGCCAGTAACGGTCGAGCATGACATCGCCGACTACCAAGACAGGGGCTTGATCGAATCGCGGCATGGACAACTTCATGGTGCAACCCACATACAGAATGAACAGGGGCGCGATATTAACACAGGGTTGGTGTCGGCTAGTGCGGTGGCTGCAACCGGATGATTCGCCGGGGTTTATTGCTCATTTTTTGAGCAAAAAATCCGCCAGACGACAGCACGTTGCCGAGATTTATTCCGGCTTGGTCAAGAAGCGTAATGGTCTGGATACAAATCACCGGACGCGTTGCACGCCAGGAGTGCGAAAGGGCGAGCCAGGCTCGCCCTTTCGGGGTCAGGCGATGTCTTCGGCCGGGGCGTCGAGGCCCATCGCGTTGAGGCGCGAGTAGTAGCCGTTTTGCGCCAGCAGTTGTTCATGGGTGCCGCGCTCGACGATTTTCCCCTGATCCATGACCAGGATCAGGTCGGCCTTCTCGATGGTCGACAGGCGGTGAGCGATCACCAGCGTGGTGCGACCTTTCATGACATGATCCAGGGCTGCCTGGATATGCCGCTCGGACTCGGTATCGAGTGCCGAAGTCGCCTCATCGAGAATCAGCAGCGGAGCATTCTTCAACAGTGCCCGGGCAATCGCCAGGCGCTGGCGCTGGCCACCGGACAGCAGCACGCCGTTTTCCCCGACCTGGGTGTCCAGGCCTTCGGGCAATTGGGCAATGAAGTCCATCGCGTAGGCATCCTTGGCCGCTTTCTCGATGTCTTCACGGGGTGCGCCAGCCAGGTCGCCATAAGCGATGTTGTTGGCCACGGTGTCGCTGAACAGGGTCACGTGCTGAGTCACCTGGGCGATATGCCGACGCAGGTTCAACAGCTTGTACTGTTCCACTTCGACGCCATCGATGAGGATTTCGCCCTTGTCGTGGTGATAGAAACGCGGAATCAGATTGGCCAGGGTCGACTTGCCGCTGCCCGAACGCCCCACCAGCGCCACCATTTGCCCGGGCTCGACCGAGAAACTGATGTCATTGAGCACCTGACGCTCGGTATCAGGGTAGGTAAAGCTGAGGTTGCGCACGTCCAGGCGACCGCTGACGACATCACGCTCGACGGTGCCGGTATCGACTTCAGGCTCGACATCCAGTTGCTCGAAGATACTTTCGGCACCGGCCACGCCCTTCTGGATGGTCGAGCTGACTTCGGACAGCTGGCGAATCGGCTTGGGCAGCAGGCCAGCAAGGGTGATGTAGGCCACCATGTCGCCAGCGGACGCATCGCCCCGCAGGAACAGCACCAGGAACATCAGCACGGCCATGGCGGTGTAGATCACCAGTTGCAGCAACGGCGTGTAGATGGCGCCGGTGCGGGTCATGCGCAATTGCTTGTCGGTGTTGCCCTGGCTGGCATCGAAGAAGCGTTTCTCTTCGTACTTTTCACCGCCAAAGCTGCGCACCACGCGATAGCCCTGGATCGTTTCGGACGCCACATGCGTCACGTCCCCCATGGCCAGCTGGATCTTCTTGCTCTGCTTGCGGAATTTCTTGCTGGCCGTGCGCACCATGAGGGCGATCAGCGGCAGGATGGCGACCATGACCAGCGTCAGGCGCCAGTTCATGTACAACAGCGAGGCAAACAGGAAGATCACCGTCATGCCTTCACGGATTACGACCTTGATCGCATCTGTTGCCGCCCCCGTGACCATGGTCACGTTGAAGGTGATACGGGAAATCAGGTGCCCCGAGTTATGCTTGTCGAAATACCGGTTTGGCAACACCAGCAGGTTGTTGAACAACTGGACCCGCAAGTCATGGACCAGGCCCAGGGAAACCTTGGCCAGAAAATAGTTGCCCAGGTACGATCCCAACCCCTGCCACGCGGCGATCAGGATGATCAGCAACGGCACCGCCTGTAGCAGTTGCAGATCCCGCAGGTAGGGCACGGTTGGAAACAGCACCGCTTCAGGATTGGATAGACCGTCGACAAAGTACTTCAGGATGTAGCCCAGCATTGGCTGCGTCGAAGCGAAAATCAGAAAACCGACGATGCTGATCAGGAACAGGCTGATATACGGCCGGACATAGCCGAGCAGGCGGAAGTAGATTTTCAAGCTCGATGGGCTTGCGCAGAGACTGGAGTCGGTCATATCACGCGAATGTCGATGAAAAGGACGCTGACTTTACCACAGCTTCCCCAGGGTTCTGGCAATCGCATACAGTCTGTGTATTGTGGCGCGTCAAATAGCCACCAGATGTCCCTGCCTTGGTATGGTCGCTCAATTCAGGAATAAGTTACCCAGCATGCAATTAAACGCTTTGAACAGCACGTCCAACAGAATCTTCGATTTCATTTGTTTGTGGATCCTTCCGCTCGGTTATTTATTGCTGCTTTGTGCGCTGTTTTTCCTGCCGGGACGCAGTGTGCATCACAAGCTTTACTATGGCCTGTTCAGCATTCCAGCACTGTTTGCGCTGTGCCTGCGGCCGCGGCTCGGCAAAGAGTTGCTGCGCGAACCGATCGTCATTGCAGTCCTGCTGTTTATGGCGTGGGCACTGCTCAGCCTGTGCTGGAGGCCAGACGACGACATCGACTTTGGCCAGTTCAAACCGCCATTGCACACCTTGTTGCTGTTTGTTGGCTGCTACCTGCTGGTGCGCTTTCGCAGCGAAATCATCCAGCCCCTGCTGTTCTGCGCCGCGACGGTGGCACTGGTCATTTCTGCCTACAACCTGTACAGGTTCGACCAGATCTATCAACCGGAAATGCGCCTGATCGGTGTAGGCGCTTTCGACAACCCACTGCTCAGCTCCCACGTTTTCGGCTTTTTTTGCACCTACTGGCTCAGCCTGAGCATGACCTGCAAGCGACGCCAGATACTTTGGCTGAGCGTACCGGCGATGGCGATCATGTTCGCCGCAGTGCTGGCCACCGGCTCCAGGACCCCACTGGTTGCACTGACGCTGGCTGCGCTATGGCTGTGTTTCATCTGCTGGAATCGACGCTCGGTGTTCATGCTTGGCGCCATGTTCTTCGCCGGTACTGCGACTTTCGCGTTATTTGCGGACAAAATCTTCGAAAGAGGCAGTTCCTTCCGCATCGAGCTCTGGCAATTGACCCTGGACCGGATCGCCGAGCACCCATGGATCGGGCACGGCTACAACGCCGTACTGAGACTGGACCCCGGCGTAGGCTACAACCTTCAGGAGCCCCATAGCTTTGTCTTGGGCGTGCTCTACTACGTCGGCATTATCGGCCTGCTGCCATGGCTGTTCTTTCTCGCATGGGGCTTCATCAGCAGCCGGCGCCATCGCGTGCAACCGCTGTTTATCATTGCCTCAGCCTGGCTGGCCTTCGGTATCGGCGCGGGCCTGACTGAAGGTGGCGGGATCATCTCTCGCCCCAAGGAGCACTGGTTCCTGCTGTGGATCCCCTTGGCGCTGATTGCCGCATTGAGCATCAATCAACGGGCCCGGCGCCTGCTGGACATGCCAATCAGGACCGCGACACCAGGCACCCTGCAACAGCTGACTGCCGATGCCCGGATCATCGAAGAGGATGGTCTTGGCCCCAAGGTCCTGCGCCTGAGTGATGGCAGTTTTCTCAAGCTGTTCCGCCGCCGCCGCTGGTATACCTCGGGTAGTTTCACGCCCTACTCCGACCGTTTTGCCGTCAATAGCGTGCAACTGCGCAGCATGGGCATTCCGACACCGCACATCCTCGATCTTTACCGGTTCGAAGACGGCAGCACCGCTGTGCATTACTCCCCGTTGCCGGGCAACACGCTGCGCCAGATCCTGCAAGGCATCACCGCCCCGGCGGTGCGCCAGGCACTGGTGGAGCGCTTCGGTAAATTCATGGCTCAACTGCACCAGCAGGGGGTCTACTTCCGCTCCCTGCACTTGGGCAATGTGCTGGTGCTGGAGGACGGCGAGTTCGGCCTGATCGACCTGGCCGACCTGCGAATTTACCCCTCGGCATTGAGCCCTTCCCTTCGTCGGCGTAATCTGCGCCACATGCAGCGCTACGCATCAGATCGGCATTGGTTGTTCGAGGATCACTTCGAAGCGCTGCTGCTGGGATACGCCGCGACGGCTTCGAAAGCCGACGTGGATAATTTGCACAGGCACGTGCTGGCCGGGAGTCCTCCAGCCCAGGCTCACTGATGATAGAAACCAACCCGCTGATCGCGATGACGGCTTACCTGCTCGCCATCGCGACCGCTGCGCTATTGTTGCGCAGTGTGCCGAGATTCACCCGACAGCTGGAGCACTCCGGCGAAAGCCGCTTTGCCGGCATCGACGGCTTACGCGGGTATCTGGCCTTCGGTGTGTTCGTCCATCACTCGATCATTACCTGGATTTTTCTGCAAACCGGTGTGATCGATTTTCCGCCGAGCAACTTCTACTCGCAGCTCGGCCAGGGCAGCGTCGCCCTCTTTTTCATGATCACCGGCTTTCTGTTCTGGGACCGCCTGCTCACCCACGGGAGGCAACACGACTGGCTGGCATTTGCGGTATCCCGACTGTTTCGCCTCTACCCGCTCTACCTGCCGCTGATGTTGACCGTGTTTGCCTGTGTGTTCTATTTGCAGGACTGGGAACTCAAGGACTCCGGCACCCAACTCATTGGCCAGACCCTGGCCTGGCTGATCTTCGACCGGCCAGACGTCAACCAGTACCAGCAGACCGGCATGCTGATCTCCAACGTCACCTGGACGCTGGGGTACGAGGTGTTTTTCTACCTGGCCCTGCCACTGGCCGCCATGGTGTTCATCTATCGCGGCGGCTGGATGCAGACAGTGCTGTGCCTGATCGGCATTTACACCCTGTACCAGGTGGTCGGCTGGGAACACTCGCTGAAAAAGCACTTCCTGGCCAGCTTCCTCGGAGGCATCGCTGCGGCGTACTGGATTCGCCGTCCACAATGGGTCGCCTGGAGCCTGTCTCCGCTGGCGGGCATCATCGCCCTGCTCGCCTTGGCGATCGCCTTTACAGCATTCAACCGGGCATTCAATCTGGGAGCGTTGTTGCTGCTTTCACTGTTCTTTGTGATCGTGGCCTCCGGCAACACCTTGTTCGGCGCCCTGAGACCACGCAGCATCCGCTGGCTGGGGGAAATCAGCTACAGCACGTATTTGCTGCACGGCTTCGTGCTCTGGGTACTGGTGCAGCGACTACCGCCGATATTGCACCTTGACGCCCGGCAAGCCTGGGTCTTCCTGCCGTTGATGGCCGCGTGCAGTTGCCTGCTGATCATCATCGGCAGCCTGACTTACCTGTACATCGAAAAGCCCGGCATCAATGCCGGCAAGAAAACCCTGCACTGGTTGCGCCAGAACAGGAAACCGGGGAAAGAACTTCCCGAGGAAACGGCTCAACAACGTTGAGCAATGGTCGCGGCATATCACGCCCCCTTGAATCCAGCCTTCGGCTCAGTCTTTCTCCACCCGTGAGAAATACATACGGCCCAACCCACGCCAGGTTTTCTTGTTCCAGGCCTTGAACGGAATCTGCGCCAGCAACTCCCGCGCCAGCTTGCGATCACGGTTGGCGGTCTTGAGGAACATGGAATTGAGAAACTTGTAGCGCACCTCGTCATACAGCGGGTGATCGCTGAAGAGCGCGTAGGTGCGCAGGATGCTGTCGATCATGAAGCGGTGGTTCTTGTAGGAGTTGGTGGCATGCTTGCGATAGCGCGCCATCAACACATTCAGACCATCGATGAAGTAGCCGGCATGGGTCACCTTCAATTCGATCAGCAAGTCTTCCAGGCGAATGGTCGGGTCGAAACCGCCCACCTTGTCCAGCGCTTCGCGACGGATCATCAGGGTGGGTGCCGGAGGATAGGGCTTGCGCTCCAGGAACATGTCATCGAAGTCCAGGCGACGGAACGGCACATCCCGGCGCTGGCGCTTCTCGGGGTAAAGATTGCCGTCGGCATCGATCAGTTCGATATTACCGGCGCAAATGCCGACCTCTGGCTTGCCGTCCATATGCGCGACCTGGGTGGCGATTCGCTCCGGCAGCATGATGTCATCCGAACCGAACGGCACGATCAGGCTGCCCTTTGCCCGGGCAATCGCACCGTTGAGGGTATTGGTCAGCCCCTGGTTTTCCTGAACCCGGAAGTCGAAACCATGAACAGCCTGCAACGCCTTGATCCGCTCGACGCTGTCATCCTTCGAGCCATCGTCGACCACCAGCAACTCGATGTTCCGGTAGGTCTGGTTGAGGACGCTGAGAATGCTTTCCTCGATGTAAGGGGCGTGGTTGTACGACGCGATAATGACCGTGACGATGGGTTGCGCGTCG
This sequence comes from Pseudomonas monachiensis, assembly GCF_047345015.1. Lineage (NCBI taxonomy): Bacteria > Pseudomonadati > Pseudomonadota > Gammaproteobacteria > Pseudomonadales > Pseudomonadaceae > Pseudomonas > Pseudomonas monachiensis. The sequence goes on along the minus strand of NZ_CP178857.1, from coordinate 430,598 downwards.
TTCATGGCTGTTCCTTGCGGGCCTGTTCCAGGCCGGAGTCGATCAGGTTGAGGTATTCGCGACGGAACTCCTCGATGTCATGGTGTTGTTGCAAATAACGAAAAGCCTGCTCGCCCTTGGCCTTGAGCTCGTCATCCGAAAGGCCAAGGTAAGTGTCCAGCGCCGCCTGCAACGTCGGCACATCCTTCGGCGTAATCGCCAGGCCACCGGCCCCCTCGATGAGCGGCAACATGGCCGGCACGTTCGAGGCAATCACCGGCAAATGCCCACTCATGCCTTCAAGCAGCGCCAGCCCGAGGCCTTCGGCCAAAGAAGGCATGGTCCAGATATCGAAAGCGCGGATGTACTGCAGGGCAATTTCCTTGAACCCCAGCAAATGGGCGCGGCCACTTAGGCCGAGGCGGTCGATTTCCGCGGCCAGGCGCGACTCTTCGCGGCCGGCGCCGATGATCGCCAGTTGAGTATTGGGGTATTTGTCCTTGAGTGCCGCGAAGGCCTGCAGCAAATAGATATGACCCTTGACCGGCACCAGTCGCCCCAACGCACCGATCAGCCGCACCGACGGATCGATGCCCAGCATTTCACGGGCCTTTTCACGACTGTGTTGCAGACCTTCGGCCTGCTCAATGTCGATGGCATTGGTGATGGCATAGGTATTCTGATCGGTGAAGCCACAGTCACAGTCCAGCAGATAGTGCTTCACCGCTGGCGACACGCCGACGAAGCGCCAGTGACGATCGATCAGGCGCTGGGTCTGGCGGCGCCGGTAAAAACGGTCGTACTCGCCAAAGCCGTGGGAAATGCCGATGCACAACGGCACTTTCAACCAGCGGTTGAGCGCCAGCATCATGTTCACCGGCTTGAAGCGGTTGCAGATCACTACATCGAATTTTTCCCGACGGCAGAACTTGTACAGCTGCCACATGGCCCGCAGGCGCATGCCCTTGAGGGATTTGTCGGAAAATTCGAAGTACACCGAACGGTCGGCTCGGCTCACTGCTTCACCCGGCCCGGGTTTGCCGCGCAGAAACGCGGCGGTCACTTCATAGCGATCACTGGGTAGGGCCTTGACGATTTGCTCCGCGAGGTCGGCGAAATCATGGGCTTTGACGTTGTAGTCAGGCTGCAGCTGCAGGACCTTCGACCGCTGACTCATAACTCTCCCCGCTGAGAAACATTGCCTGGTGTGTGCTTGATGGACCACAAAAGCTCGTGGCGCCGGACGGCCTTGCGAAAGAACTCGTTCTGGCCATAGGTGGACGGCAACCGGCCGGCCAACAAACGTTGTATCAACCGACGCAAGCGACGCTTGAACGGCATTGCCGATTGCAGGTCGTGCATCATGCCCAACGCCATGGCCTTGTCTCGCTGCTGCTCCAGCGGCAAGGGCAGGCAATAAGGCTGCATCGGCTGGGCCGGATCGAAGGCCGGCGGCAAGGCGATGCCATCACCGGTATCGCCCATCGGCCAGCGGTCGTTGTCGTGCAGGTGGTTGGCATAGCCCAATAGCGTGGTCGGCTGCCAGTCCAGGCCTTGCAAGGCTTCGAGAACTGCCGCTTGGGCGCAGACATGGTCGGGATGCGGATCGAGGGTCGGATGCGGCAGGACGATGACCTCGGGGCGGGCCCGCAGCAGCAACTCACGCAGATCCGCCAGCAGATTGTTCCAGGTCGGCGCGCCATCGGCATCGCCCGGCAGCGTGAAAGGATTCAACTGACGGAACAGCCGGGTATCGCTCAGGTCCGCTTCCCGCGATCCCGCGGCCACCGCAGGCGCGGCCTGCATGCTCGCCAGTTGCAGGCAGAAATAACCAAGTTGTACGCAGCGGGCCTCGGGTACACCGGCCCAACGTGGCACGGTGATGCTGTCCCAGGTGCGCAGGCGGCCTTTCAAGCGGGCCGCATCGACCTTGTTCAGTCCCATCTGCCGGTAGTGTTCGGCTTCGATTTCGCCCGCTGTCAGCGTGACGATCCAGGTTTCGTCGGCCTGGCTGTACAAACCGTAGGCTGCCAGCTCGGCATCATCGGCGTGGGGCGCGATGACCATCACCCGTTGACGCCGATAATCCGGATGTTCCAGTGCCCACAGCACAGGCTCACCGAACACACGACAGAAACGCCCGCGCAAGCGCAGCTCGCCACGCGACAGCGCCTGAGCCTGACCACTGAGATTGAGGTAACGCAGGCCGTTTACGCCTCGTTCGAAGGTTTGTCGATCAGGGTTTTCGCCCCCCGCCAACTCGACCACTGGGTCGATAAAACGTCCCAGCCAGGTGCTTTTCACCCGCAGGGCCAGCACCAGCGTCGCATCGTCGACCAGCATCACGCCCTCGTCCAGCCGCAAATGTTCACCGTTCAGGTGCACTTTGGGCTGGGGCGTGTAGGGCGGAAAGCTGTACTGGTAATCGTCTTTCGGTGAGTAGAACAGGTGGTCGGCAAACCAGGCTTCGTGGGCAACCCAACCCAGAACCGCCAGCACCAGCGGCAACCACCAGGCCACCAGCACACCCATGACGATCAACAGCACCAGCGCAATCAGCAGGCCGATACGTTTATTGCGCCGATGGCGCTTGAGCAGTTGCTGTTTGCGGCTCATGGTTTGGCTCATACGGTGAAGACCGGCACGGGGTTGCACCAGCGATCCTTGTATTCACGGTCGGCGCGACCGAAGGAAAAGCGCAACGGTTTGTCCTGGGCCCGGGCATGTTCCCAGGCGCTTTGGGTATTGAGGAAACTCAACACACTGCCGGGGCTGAACTCGCGAGTCTCGGGATCGACCCCGCCATTGATGTATTCGACGCTGATCCACTGCGGGGTTTCGACGCGGTACACCAGTTGAATCGCAATCGGCGCATCGTTGAGGAAAATCACCGAGCCGATCAGCAACTCGCGCAGCAACTCGATGACCTCGGCCATGCGCTCGGCACCCGTCGCCGGGAAACCCCAGCGGCGCTGGAACAAGTCGCAGTAAATCGCCGCCAACTCAGCACTGGAAAATTCGGACACCGGCCGCACCACGCCACCGGCCTCTTCCAGCAAGCGCAATTCGCGGCGCTGGTTATAGCGAAATTTTTTCGACAGCTCTTCGGGCGTGCGGGCCATGGCCAGTTGTTCGGCTTGCAACTTGATGCCAGTGAAACGGCCTTCGTTCAGCGCCGACAGATACCGCGCGCGATGACGCAAAGGCGCCTGGGTATCGGCGGCGGCCGGCAGGATGATCTCGGCGTTGCCGAGGTCGAACAGACCCTTCTTGCCGCGACGCTTGAGCACGTCCTTGGACAAGGCCAGGTCGCGACCCCAGGTCGGGATCGCCGCCTTGACATCGTCGCCCTGCACCCAGGCCAGGTAACGCACCGGAATGTCAGCCAGTTGCGCCAGCCGCTCGACCACCATGGGATGAGTCGCGACGCTGCCGCCATAACGCTGCCAGGTTTCGGCGTAAGTCGAGGCGTCGACTACCGCCCAGCCACGCTCGCGCCAGCCTTGAAATCGGTTGAGCATCAGCCCCTCTGTGCCAGTTCGGTAACGTGCGGCAAGTGCCAGAAAGCATCGCGCACTGCGCGATCGGAGAAGCGTTCGCGCAAGCGCTCGAGCATCAACCCGGCACACTGCCGACGCTGCTGATCATCCATACCGTGCAGATGTTGCAGCCCTTGGGCCAGACGCCCGGCATCGCCCAACGGGAACAGGATGCCTACGCCTTCGACCACCTCTTTCGCTCCGCCGCACGCCGTGGCGAGCAAAGGAACGCCAGCGGCCATGGCCTCCAGCAGCACCATGCCGAACGGTTCGTGATCGGAACTCAGGGCGAACACATCGAAGGCCCGGAAGTAGTTACGCGCGTCCGGCACCTGACCGAGGAACAGAACCCGGTCACCGATACCCAGTTCCCGGGCCTGGTCCTTGAGGTCCTCCTCCAGGCGCCCTTTGCCGAGAATCACCAGCTGGCTGTTGGCGGGCAACCCCGGCAATGCCTCGGCGAATCCCTGCAGCAGCGTGGCCTGGTCCTTGTCCGGATGCAGCCGTCCGACGTTGCCGACGATCCACGCATCCGCCGACAAACCGAGGGTTTCCCGGGCCTCGCGAGCCGACACCTGGGTCGCCTGCAAGGCGTCCACATCGATACGGTTGTACAAGGTCTGGATCCGCGAAGCCGGCCACTTCGGCAGGCATTGGCGCATGTCGTCGCGCACGGCGTCGGACACACCGAGCAGACTCAAACGCTTGCGGAAAATATGCGCGAACAGTTTGCGGCTGCCACGTTTGTAATCGTCAAAAGCGTGGTGCACGCCAATCACCGGCAACGACGTGCCGAGCAAGGCGATATAGATCGGCTTGAAGCGGTGGGCGATGCAGAAACTGAAGTTGCGTGATGCGGCGATCTTGCGCAGATCGCCGATGGCACCCAGCTTGAGGCCACGAATGGCCTTGGAGCTGTACTCCATGAACAGCACTTCGTCGGAGGCGCAGCCCGCGGCGACTTCGGCATCGGCAACCCCGGTGAGAAACACCGTGGTCACTCGATAACCGGTCCCCGCGAACAGGCTGGCGTACTGCCGTGCGCAGTCCAGGAACGGCCCGTCATAGCCGTGGCAGAACTGCAGCACATGGCGTTCAGCCGAACGTGTCATAGGCGTTCGCGCCCTCTTTGACCACCAGGATGTCTTCCATGATCAGATACTGTAGATCCGAACCGAAGAACATGTTCAGGGCGTCAGTCGGCGAGCAGATCATCGGTTCGCCGCGACGGTTGAGCGAGGTGTTCAGCGACACACCGTTGCCGGTCAGCACTTCCAGCGCTTTCATCATGTCGTAGTAGCGCGGGTTGTATTCGCGCTTGAGCACCTGGGCTCGGGAGGTACCGTCTTCGTGGACAACTTCCGGCACGCGGGTCTTCCACTCTTCAGCCACTTCGAAGGTGAAGGTCATGAACGGGGCCGGGTGATCGATCTTGATCATCTGTGGCGCCACGGTGTCGAGCATCGACGGGCAGAAAGGCCTCCAGCGCTCGCGGAACTTGATCTGGTGGTTGATGCGGTCAGCCACGCCCGCAATGCTCGGGCAACCGATGATCGAACGACCGCCCAAGGCGCGCGGACCAAACTCCATGCGGCCCTGGAACCAGGCCACCGGGTTGCCATCGACCATGATTTTGGCGATCTGCTCGGGCATGTTGTCGAGCTTGCGCCAGGTCGGCTTGTTCTCATGACGGGCGCATGCGGCAATCACGTCCTCGTTGCTGTACGACGGGCCGAGGTAGACGTGTTCCATCTTCTCGACCGGCACGCCACGGGCGTGGGACACATAGGCCGCGGCACCGACTGCTGTGCCGGCATCGCCGGATGCAGGCTGTACGAACAGCTCTTTGACGTCGTCGCGGGCGATGATTTTCTGGTTCAGCTTGACGTTCAACGCACAGCCGCCAGCGTAGGCCAGCTTGCCGGTTTCCTTGAGCACGTCGCCCAGGTAATGGTCGATCATCTGCAGCGCAATTTTTTCGAACAGCGCTTGAATACTGGCGGCGTAGTGGATGTACGGCTCGTCGGCGATGTCGCCTTCACGCTTGGGACCCAGCCACTCGATCAGCTTCGGCGAGAAGTAGTAACCCTTGCCCTTCTCTTTGTAGCGACGCAGGCCGATGACGTTGGCGTAGTCGGTGTTGATCACCAGTTCGCCATTTTCGAACGAAGCCAGGCGCGAAAAATCGTATTTGCTGGCGTCGCCGTACGGCGCCATGCCCATGACCTTGAACTCACCGTCGAGCATATCGAAACCGAGGAACTCGGTGATCGCGCCATACAGGCCGCCGAGGGAGTCCGGATCGAAGAATTCCTTGATCTTGTGGATCTTGCCGTTTTCGCCATAACCGAAGAAGGTCGTGGCGTACTCGCCCTTGCCGTCGATACCCAGGATCGCGGTTTTCTCTTTGAAACCGGAGCAGTGATAAGCGCTGGAGGCGTGGGCCAGGTGGTGTTCGACCGGCTCGATCTTGATCTTCTTCGGATCAAAACCCAATTGCTCCAGGCACCAGACGATCTTGTTGCGATAGCGCTTGTAGCGACGGTTACCCATCAGGATCGCGTCGAGGGCGCGGTCCGGGGCGTACCAGTAACGCTTGGCGTACTGCCAGCGGGCCTTGCCGAACAGGCTGATCGGGGCGAATGGAATCGCGACCACGTCAACGTCGGACGGCTTGATGCCGGCCTGTTCCAGGCAGAATTTCGCCGATTCGTAGGGCATGCGGTTCTTTGCATGTTTATCGCGTACGAAGCGCTCCTCTTCAGCCGCCGCGACCAGCTTGCCGTCGATATACAGGGCTGCGGAAGGATCATGGCTAAGGGCGCCGGACAGGCCAAGAATCGTCAATGCCACAGGGGTCTAGCCTCTTTAGTCTGCATGCAGGCGCAAGCGCCTCAAAAATTAATGTGCCCTCGCAAGGGGCGAGAGACAGCTAAAGGGCGGGATTATAGCGTAAAAGCGACGGCAAACCTCTAGCCGCAAGCGGCATGCAACTACGGCCGGGGCCTCGCGGCTTCTTTTTATCCGCGTGCAGGTCGCCAATAGATGGAAATATTGCCGTCCACGCTTTGCCGGTAAATCGTGTACGGCAAGACAACAGTGTCCAGCGCGCCGGACACGGCCAGGTCCACCAATACGAGCGGTACAAGGATGCCCGTAGGGTCTGGCGGCGCATTCAATACACAGAAGTCGTAGGCCAGGCCGCTGTAGACCCGGGGAATGGATTGGCAATAGGTCTTTTGCCGGCGCAGCCCCTGCGCGGCCTGGGCTTCATCCAGCAGGACGGTGGCGGCGGTCCCGCAGCCCGTTAGCGACACTGATAAAACACCCGCTGAAACTGCCATTTTGATCGTCACTGCCTGCCCTCCGAGAACGTCGGGCAAACTAGCATCGGGGCAATTTTGGCCACAGCTCATGACTTCCCAAGATCGCGTAGGACGGTTCACAAGAACTTGTCTGCTTTCTTGGTTGGCAGTTCCGGCCTCATCGTCGGAACGCCGCCCGGAGCAAGCTCGCTCCCACATTTGAACTGAGGTGTTCACAGGTTTTGTGTTCACCACCAATCCCTGTGGGAGCGAGCTTGCTCGCGATAGCGGCTTAAGCAGCGCCTGAGATGTCCTTGGGAAGACGCTGATCGATGACCTGGTAAAGGGCACTACCTTCAGGCCAATTGCGCATGAACCGCGCGCGATCCCTGGCATACGCCGGGGCGAAGCTGCCGAGGGAGCCGTGCTGGCACATCGAGTCGAGGTCGATCAACGCCCAGCGATCCTGCTGCCAGAACAGGTTATGCCCCTTGAAGTCGCCATGGCTGATGCGCAGGCGAATCAATTCGGCGAACAGATGATCCAGTGCCGCCAGTTCGGCTTGCGGTGCATCGCCACGTTCCACATACGGCGCAAAACGCTCGATGATGTCCGGCCCCGGCAGGTACTCGGTGATCAGGTAAGCCCGGCTGCGCAGCCACATGAAACGCTTTTCCAGCAACGCCAGCGGCTTGGGCGTGGCAATCCCGAGGAATGCCAGGCGGTTGCCTTCGCGCCAGGAATGCCAGGCCCGGCTCGGGCGCCAGAAACGCTTGAGCCAGTGAGCAAAACCCTTGATGTTGTAGCGCTTGATCACCAGCGTGCGGCCATCCACCTCGACCTTGCCGACACTCGCCGCACCGCCGGTCTTGTACAGATGCCCCTGATCGAGCAAGGCATCGGCCTGCTCCAGCACCGGCACCATCGACGGCACTTCCTCTCGGCGAATCGCCTGTAGTCCGAAGGCCCCGCGCTGGACGCTGAACAGCGTGCACTCGCGGCCGACCTTGATCAGGAAGTCCTTGAGGCGCCAGCTGCGGACCTTGTCGATCTGCTTCTGCAACGCTTCCATGGGCAAGGCGTGTTCGCCGTTGCTGAGCAGGTAATACACCAGCAACTCTTCAATGAAGGGCTCGATCGACTTCGGCAACTGGGCGAAGAACACCCCGAGGTTTTCCAGGACCTTCTGCCGGGACAGCGGCTGGCCAGGCGTCTCGCAGCAGATGCCCGCGCCATCGATCAGGTACAGGCGCCCGCCCTGGCGCAGCAGGTTGTCCAGATGCAGGTCTTCTTGCCACAGCCCCTTGCGATGCATCTGACCGATCGCGCCCAACGCCTCGGCCAGCACCGCGCCTTGCCCATCGGACAGTACGGGCTGCTGCTCAACCTGCTTCCAGGTGTCGCCCAGGCTTTCGGCATGCTCAAGGAAATCAAACAGCAGCCAGCCACCCTCGCCGTCCTTCAGGCCATCGGCCAACAACTGCGGCGTGGTCAGCCCCTGGGCAGACAGTAGGCGCACGCCGTCCAGTTCACGCTGAAAATGCCGTGCAGCCTTGCTGCCGACCAGCAATTTGGCCAGCACCGGCCGGCCACGCCAGACGCCGGCACCGACATAACGCTGCCCCGGCAACACCCGCAACAGGCTCAGCAATTGCAACTCGGCGGGGCCGGCGGCGTCGGCCAGCGAAACGCTCAGCGGCAAGCCTGGGGTACGGCCGGCAGACTTCAGTTCGGACAATCGCATCAGCGTGGCCTCTTCTGGCTGCGCCGCGCGGTCAACCGCTGCAGCCAGTTGTCAATCAGCGAGCTGTCCTGCGGCTGATCCAGATAGGCGGCCAGCAATTGCCGCAGTTGCGACTCGCCCCACTCGGGCGCGCGACGCGTCAGCGGTTCCAGATCCTTGATTCGGTCACGCTGCCCGTACAGCAGCGGCCGGGTCTTTTCCAGGTCAATCAATTGAGCCTGATAGCCGTTGCCGGTGGCGCGCATGAAAATGTGCTTGGGATAAAAGCACCCATGCACCTGGCGTGCGGCGTGCAGCTGCCGGGCCAGTTCGCCACTGGCCTTGAGGATTTCCGAGTGCTGCTCAGGGCTCAATTGAGCCCAGCGCTGCAACAGCGAGTCGAGGTCGTCCCAACCGTCCAGGGCGCGGGTCATCAGGATCGCGCGGACTTCGCCATTGACCTTGCGCTCCCCGTAAAACACCGCGTCCAGCGCCGGAATGCCCATCTTCCGGTAACGGGAGATGTTGCGAAACTCGCGAGCGAAACTCGGCTCGCCGAACGGTGCGCGCAAGGTGCGGGTCAGGTAGTTGCTTTGACGCTTGAGGTAAAAACCATGACCTTCCAGATCCAGCCGAAACACGCTGCTCCAGCCACCGCGACCGGTGTTGGGTTCGTCCACCGCATCGAGCTGCTTGGCCCAGAGCGCCTCGAACGTGCCGAGGCCATGGCGCTCAAGCAGCGCACGGTCCTCAGCGGCCAGAAAATCAGTCATTCGCGTCCCTCGAAAAATCTCACCACATGCCGGATGCGTTTTTTGTCCGCAGCGTTGAGCCGGGTCCGGTTGCGGTATTGCAGGTAAAAGCGCAGGCGCTGGGTAGCCGACAATTGATACTTGGCGACCTTGTCCAGGCACGCCAGATCCTTGGTAATACGGTACTTGAGCCAGAAACCGCGCCAGAAATCGCCGTTGGGGCAGTCGATCAGAAACACTCGAGCCTCATCGTCGATCAGCAGGTTGCGCCACTTCAGATCATTATGGGTGAAGCGGTGGTCGTGCATGGTCCGGGTGTATTGGGCCAACTGGCGACTGACGGTATCGACCCAGGCGCGATCCGACAGCTTCGGGTCGCGGCGCTCGGCCAGTGCCGACAAGTCTTCGGTGCGCGGCAGTTCCCGGGTAATCATCGCGCCGCGAGCGTAGGCCGCACCGCGCCGCTCCAGCCCCCAGGCCACTACTTCGGCAGTGGGAATGCCCCACTTGGCGAAGCGCTTGAGGTTCTGCCATTCCATCTTCACCCGAGGCTTGCCCAGGTAACGCCGCAAGCCTTTGCCGGCACCCACATACCGTTTGACGTAATAGTTGACGCCATTGCGCTCGACACGGATGACCTCCGAGAGCACGTCACTGGTCAAACGCTCGCCTTGCAGTGCAAACACAGCCTCGAGGCTGCCAAAGTCATCGGCCAGCTCGCTGTAGGCCGGATCCAGTTTCCAACCCGACATCAGAGCGCATCCCCGTATCGCTGTTTACGCTCATAGAGCTTGTTGGCCTTGCCGTCGAGCCAGGCCAGCAAAGACGCCTCTTCACTCAGGATCTGGCGCAGCGGCTGCTGGAAATAGCCCTTGAGGAAGCGCAGCTTGTCGCGGCGGGTCAGACCGATGTCCAGCGCGGAAAAGTACAGCGCGGCCAGGTCCTTGTTGCGCCAGCGCGAGGTGATCGCCGGGCGGGTCTGGGCACGGTGCAGGTCGATCACCGAGAGCTTGAAGTCATCAAAGGTCACCGGCTTGTCGGTGTGCAGCAGGAAATGGCAGATGTAGCAGTCGCGGTGATTGACCCCGGCGCGGTGCATCATGCCAGTCATGCGTGCGACTTCGGCGATCAGCGCGCGCTTGAGTTTTGGCTCGGGCGGCTGCTTGACCCAGTTGATACTGAAGTCTTCCAGGCTGACCGTCGGCGCCAGCTCTTCGGTCACGATGAACGAGTGCTGGTCGGCCGGGTTGCTACCCTTCTCGCCATACGCAACGGCGGTCATGGTCGGCACGCCGACTTCCTGCAGGCGCTGAATGGCCTGCCACTCCTGACCGGCACCCAGTACAGGGAGTTTGGCGGTGAGCAGGTTCTTGAAGATTTCGCCCCAGCCGATGCCACGGTGGATTTTCACGAAAAACCCGTTGCCGTCGACTTCCGTGCGTAATGTCCTGCGTGCTTCCAGCTCGCGGTACACCTCACCCTTGAGCCCCTCGACTTCGGCGAACGGGTCGCGTCCGGCCCAAAGGCTCTTGAACGGTTCAGCCAGCATCAACTTCATTTAAGCGCGCTCCGCCAGAATCACATCGGCCGCGTGCTGCGGCATGCTGTAGAGGTCGGCCGTTTCGGCGAAGGCCAGACCGTTGCGGCTCCAGGCCGCCCTTGCTTGAGCGTCGTTCAACATGCCGGTCAGGTACTGCGTCAGCTGCGCCTGATCGAACGGTTCGTCCAGCACCAGGCCCGCATCGGCCTCGGCGATGTAATGGGCGTAACCGCACACCGCACTCACCAGCACCGGCAGGCCGGCCACCAGGGCTTCGAGCAGCACAGTGCCGGTATTTTCGTTGTACGCCGGGTGAATCAACAGATCGGCACCCAGCAGGAAACGCGGGATATCGCTACGCCCCTTGAGGAAGGTGACGTTGTCGCCCAACCCCAATGTCGCACTCTGCATCTGGAATAATTTGGGGTCATCCTGGCCAATTACAAACAGCCGGGTGCGCTTCTTCAGATCAGCGGGCAATGCCGCCAGGGCCTTGAGGCTGCGGTCCACCCCCTTGGTCTTGAACCCGGAACCGATCTGCACCAGCAGCAGTTCGTCGTCCTTGAGATTGAACTCAGCACGGAACCCGGCGCGAATTTCATCGGCATCCGCCGGTCGGCGACGGTCCTGGGCGATACCCGGTGGCAGCAGGTGGAAGCGCTCCAGCGGAGTGTCGTAATGCTTGATGAACAGCGGCTGCTGGACCTCGGAAATCATCAGTACTTCGGTCTTCGCCTCTTTGGCGAACACCGCCCGCTCGTATTCGGCGAAATGGCGATAGCGGCCCCAACGGCGATACAGCGAGTTACGCAGGTTCTGCGCCTTGTCTTCGAAGCAGCCGTCGGCGGCATAGTAGACGTCCAGGCCCGGCATCTTGTTGAAGCCGATCAGGCGGTCGACCGGGCGCTTGGCCAGGTCCGCTTCCATCCATTCGCTGAGCTTTTCGTTGCGCCGATGGTTGAAGAACGCCTTGACCGGCGCCACCAGCACTTCGAAACCCGGAGGGACGTCGCCTTCCCAGATCAGCGTGTAGACGCGAATCTGATGGCCGCGTTTCTGGCACTCCAGGGCGATTCGCATGAAGTCGCGCTGCAAACCGCCAAAGGGAAAATATTTGTACAAGACAAATGCCAATTGCATCAGCGCAGCTCCTCAGCCATTAACAACGTGCTCAGTCGGCTGGCGACACGCTCGGGATTCAGACGCGTGAAGCACAACGGCCACTCGCGTTTCAGGTCAAATTGACGGGCATCTTCAGCCGTCGGTTGATAAGTGCATTTCTTTTGCAGGCACGGAGCACAAGGGAAATCGCTGGCCAGGTGAATCTGCACCTTGCCATAGGCGCCGGTCAGGCCCGGATTGGTCGGGCCGAACAGCGACAGCGTCGGCACATCCAGCGCGGCAGCCAGATGGCCCAGGCCGGTGTCTACCGCCACGCAGGCTTGCGCGCCCGCCAGTACCTTGCCGACACCGGCCAGATTCAGTTTGGGCAACACTTCGGCGTGTTTGAAACCGGCAGCGATACGCTCGGCGCGGGCCTTTTCCACGGCATTGCCCCAAGGCAGTTTCACCCCGACCCCAAGGTAGCCGACCCGTTCGGTCAGCTCGCGCCAATAGGCTTCTGGCCAGTGTTTGGTGTCCCAGGTGGTGCCGTGCAGAAACACCACGTACGGATTCTTGCGCGGCAATTCCACCAGGCGCTCGATATTCAAGCCGTAGTCGCCCAGGCCTTTGGGCAAGTCATAGCCCAACGCGATGGCGAACAACTGACGCACTCGCTCCACCGCGTGCTGCCCGCGGGCAACGGCCAGGCGTCGATTGTAGAAGCGCGCGGCGATGGGCTCGCGCGCCGAGCTTTTATCGAGGCCGGCCACCGGGGCCTTGACGTAACGGGTCAGCCAGGCGCTTTTCAGCAAGCCCTGGGCGTCGATCACCAAGTCATATTTCGTGGCGCGAACGCTTTGCTTGAAGCGCTTCCACTCACCGCTCTTGATGGTCTGCCAGATGTTTTTGCGCCAGCGACGGATCGCCACCGGAATCACCTTGTCCACCGCTGGATGCCAGGTCGGGATCTCGGCAAAGCCTTCTTCCACCACCCAGTCGAATTTGATGCCGGGAATCGCCCGTGCAGCGTCGGTCAACGCCGGCAACGCATGAATGACGTCGCCCAACGATGACGTCTTGATCAACAGAACCCGCAAGCTATTTGACCTCGACCGGAGTGCCTTGCAACCGCTGCAGGGCTTCGTTCACCGCTTGCGGCATGAGTTGGCGCAGGCAGTTGTAATGGCCGAAACGGCAAGTGCGGTCGAAGCATGGGCTGCATTCGATACCCAGGCGAACGACTTCGACGTGCTCGGCCAGCGGTGGCGTGAAACCTGGCGACGTCGAGCCGTAGACCGCGACCAGCGGGCGGTTCAGCGCGGCGGCAACGTGCATCAATCCGGAGTCGTTGGACACCACCGCATCGGCGCAGGACATCAGGTCGATGGCTTCAGCCAGCGAGGTGCCGCCGCTGAGGTTGACCGATTCTTCACGCAGGCCGGGAATCAGCCGCGCGCGGATGTCTTCGCCCACGGCGTGATCGTTTTTCGAACCGAACAGCCAGACTTGCCAGCCTTCGCGGATCTTCGCTTCGGCAACCGCGGCGTAATGCTCGGACGGCCAGCGCTTGGATTCACCGAACTCGGCACCAGGGCACAGGACCAACACCGGGCGGTCGAGGGTCAGGCCGAATTTGGCCAGTGCCGCTTCGCGGGTAACCGGGTCGATCTGCAGTGTCGGGCGCGGATAGGGTTTTGGCAGTTCAACGCCAGGCTCGTAAGCCAGGGCCATGAAGCGCTCGATCATCAGCGGATAACGATCCTTGTCCAGCGTGCGCACGTCGTTGAGCAGGCCATAGCGGAACTCGCCACGCCAGCCGGTGCGTTTCGGGATGCCGGCAAAGAACGGCACCAGTGCCGACTTCAGGGAATTGGGTAGCAGGATCGCCTGGTCGTACTGGCCAGCCAGGGATTTGCCGATGCGCCGACGCGTTGCCAGCTCCAGGACACCGTGACCGAGCGGAAAGCTCAAGGCCTGGCGAACTTCGGGCATGCGCTCAAGAATCGGCCGGCTCCACTCGGGGGCCAGCACGTCGATTTCGCATTGCGGGTGGCGTTGTTTCAGACACTGGAAAAGTGTCTGCGCCATCACCATGTCACCGACCCAACTGGGCCCAACGATCAGAATTTTCATGTGGTTTCCATAAACGAACCGGGGAGGCCTACGCCTCCCCGCCTCGAGAATCTCTGCGGGAGCACGGCGGCTTGCGATGGGTCATCACCTTCAACATTGCTGTCGAGTGTCACTCCGCTATCGCGAGCAGGCTCGCTCCCACATTGGGTATTGGTGTACCTCGATCCGCATGACACTGCAGATCTACTGTGGGAGCGGGCTTGCTCGCGAAGGGGCCGTCACATCCAACATCACTATTGACTGACACTCCGCCTTCGCGAGCAAGCCCGCTCCCACAGGGGATATTGGGCGTATCAAATATCCCGTTTCAGCTTAGCCCCAGCTCACGCCAGATCCGCATGACCTGCCGCCGTTCGTCCGCGAACTGGTCGCCCGGAATCACCCCCGGGTCCTTCTGCAAGGCCTGCCGGTGGGCGGCGGAACGGTACGCTTTATACGCTTCACGCAACAGGCTGGCATCTTCGACCGGCATCAGCCCTTCATGCTCCAGCTCTTCCAGAATGCGGATATTGTCTGTCCAGCGCAGCAATGGCGGGTGTGTTTCGGACCACGCCAGGGCCGCGTATTGCACCATAAATTCAATATCGACGATACCACCGGCGTCCTGCTTGATATCGAACGGCGCCGTGGCTTCGAAGGCATTTGCCCCGGTGCCGGCCGCGGTGCTCTTGCTGCCCAGGTTATCGCGCATCTTGGCGCGCATCTCACTGACCTCCTGGCGCAGGGTCGGTAGATCACGGGTTTTGCCCAATATCGCGGCGCGGACTTTCTCGAAGGCCTGACCGACATCCTGACTGCCCACCAACACCCGCGCCCGCACCAGCGCCTGGTGTTCCCAGGTCCAGGCTTCGTTCTCCTGATAGCGGGCAAACGCCCCCAAGGAGCTCACCAACAAGCCCGACGCACCGGATGGCCGCAGACGCATGTCCACTTCATACAACTGCCCGGAGTTGGTCTGCGCCGTCAGCAAGTGAATGATCCGCTGCCCCAGCCGGGTAAAGAATTGCGCGCCATCGATGGGTTTCACGCCATCGGTTTCAGCCTGCGGATCGCCGTCGTGGATGAACACCAGGTCCAGGTCCGAACCATGCCCGAGTTCCAGGCCGCCGACTTTCCCATAACCGACAATGATGAAGCCGGGATCGCACAAGGTGCCATCGGTGCGCAGCGGCGTGCCGTACTTGGCCACGGTCTGGCGCCAGGCCAGAGCCAGCACTTGCTCCAGGATCGCCTCGGCGAGCCAGGTCAGGTAATCGCTGACTTTCATCAGCGGCAGGCTGCCGGCGATTTCCGAAGCAGCCACCCGCAAGCGGTGCGCCAGCTTGAAGTGGCGCAGGGCTTCCATTTGCTGTTCGAGGTCGTCCTCGGGAATCCGTGTCAGGCGCTCGCGTAATTCGGCCGCCAGTTCTGGCGCCAGTGGCGGCTTGAACAGCCGGCCTTCGTTGAGCAATTCGTCGAGCAGCAGCGGGAAGCGGGTGATTTGCTCGGCGATCCACGGGCTCGCCGCGCACAGCGTCAGCAAACGCCGCAATGCACTGGGGTTCTCGGTCAACAGCACCAGGTACGCGGAACGACGGGCCACGGCTTCGACCAGCGGCAGCACCCGCTCCAGTACCAGGTCCGGATTGTCATGTTCCACGGCCTGTGCCAGCAACCGCGGAATAAAAGCATCGAGACGCTCGCGCCCCAGACGCTGCATCGCCCTCAATTGCGGGCTACCGCGCAAGCCGGCCAAGGCTTTCAAGGCTTTTGGGGCATCTTTGAAACCACCTTCTTCCAGTTGGCGGCAGGCAGCCTCATCGTCCTGGGCCTCTTCCCACAGCGGCAACCACTCACCGCCGACCACCACTTCGCTTTCGGCGCCCTGCTCTTCATCGGGATCGGCAATCACCTGCCCGAAGTGCCAGGCAATACGGCCGCGCCAGTACATCAGTTGTTCGTGGAACGCCGTCCAGTTGGCGAAACCGAGCATAAAGGCAATGCGCGCCTGATCCTGCTCGCCATTAGGCAACATTTGCGTCTGGCGATCGGCAATCGCCTGAATCGCGTGTTCGGTATAACGCAGGAATTCGTAGCCTTCACGCAGCTCGCTGATCACGGCCGGCGGCAGATAACCCTGGCCTTCCAGCGTGCCCAGTACCTTTAATAGTGGGCGCTGCTGCAAGCTCAGGTCGCGACCCCCGTGGATCAGCTGGAATGCCTGGGCAATGAACTCGACTTCGCGAATACCGCCGGAACCGAGCTTGATGTTGTCGGCCATGCCCTTGCGCCGCACTTCCTGCTGGATCAGCTGCTTCATGGTGCGCAGCGCTTCAATGGCCGAGAAGTCCAGGTAACGCCGGTAAACGAATGGCCGCAGCATCTCCTGCAGTTGCGCGCCGGCGACTTGATCCCCGGCCACCACCCGCGACTTGATCATCGCGTAGCGCTCCCAGTCGCGCCCCTGATCCTGGTAATACTGCTCCAGCGCGTTGAAGCTCAGCACCAGTGCGCCCGCCGAACCGTAGGGACGCAAGCGCATGTCGACGCGGAATACAAAGCCGTCGACAGTCATCGGGTCCAGGGCCTTGATCAGCCGCTGGCCCAGACGGATGAAGAACTCCTGGTTATCCAGCGGGCGTTTGACGCCGACGGTTTCGCCACCCTCGGGGTAGGCGAAAATCAGGTCGATGTCCGACGACAGGTTCAACTCCACGGCACCGAGCTTGCCCATGCCAAGAACGACCATCTGCTGCGGCTCGCCGCTGCGTCGCCCGGTCGGCACGCCGAACTGCTGACAATGCCGCGTGTACAACCATTGATAGGCCTGATCGATGCTCGCATCGGCCATGTCCGAAAGGTCGCGGCAGGTTTGGATCAAGTCGGCCTGGCGTGTCAGGTCGCGCCAGATGATCCGCACCTGATGGCGTGCACGCTGGCGGCGCAAGACGCGGCCAAGCAGATCGTCGGTCTCGGCCGCGCTTACGGCGGCCGCGATCTGCCCGCATAACTCACCGGGGGCGAAGCTGCGGTCCAGCTCACCGGAGTGCACCAGCTCCAGCAACATCAAAGGGTCACGAACACACTGTTCAATCACAAAATCGCTGGCGGCGGTGACGCGGGCAAATTGCGCCCAGCGTTCCGGCGTCCAGGCAGACAGCCCGTGATCATCGTCCAGGGCGGCCACAGCAGCCCGGAACGACTGCTCGGCGCGAGTGACAAACGGCAGGAGAATGGCGGGCAGTTCGGCAAGCGAGGGGAGGCTCATGGTCTATCCTTGATCGGCGTACAACGGACTGCATGTAGTGGTTTTCGAAAACCCACTACCTGAGGGAGTGTCGAACAAAAGTTAGAAATAGCTGAAATTTCTTTAATTTTGGCAGCCAGCATCAAGCTTTTACCTTTTGTAGTTGGAAAAAGACCAACCTTAACGATTATTCTCACAACGCAGCCGGGGGCCACAAGCCGCTCATCTGTAGTTTTACTACTCGTATATACATTAGCCGGGCTGAAATGCCGGAAGATTTGTAGTAAAACTACACGCCGCCGGAACAACCTATCGGCAATCCAAGAATTTATATCGTCTGCCCACAAGGCCAGTCGCAAACTCAGGCAACCGATTCTGGAAGCCTTTCCGCCCTGGAGCAAGCCATGCAAGACCTCGATCCCGTCGAAACCCAGGAATGGCTGGACGCCCTGGAATCGGTTCTCGACAAAGAAGGCGAAGACCGTGCTCACTATCTGATGACCCGTATGGGTGAACTGGCGACCCGCAGCGGTTCGCAGTTGCCTTACGCCATCACCACGCCTTACCGCAACACCATCCCGGTAACCCACGAAGCACGCATGCCTGGCGACCTGTTCATGGAACGCCGCATTCGCTCGCTGGTACGCTGGAACGCGATGGCCATGGTAATGCGTACGAACCTGAAGGATTCTGACCTCGGCGGTCACATCTCCAGCTTCGCTTCCAGTGCGACCCTGTATGACATCGGCTTCAACTACTTCTTCCAGGCCCCGACCGAAGAACACGGCGGCGACCTGATCTACTTCCAGGGCCACACCTCGCCAGGCGTTTACGCCCGCGCATTCATGGAAGGCCGCATCACCGAAGACCAGATGAACAACTTCCGTCAGGAAGTCGATGGTCAAGGCCTGTCGTCCTACCCGCACCCTTGGCTGATGCCTGACTTCTGGCAGTTCCCAACCGTATCCATGGGTCTGGGCCCGATCCAGGCGATCTACCAGGCACGCTTCATGAAGTACCTGGAACACCGTGGCTTCATCCAGCCAGGCAAACAGAAAGTCTGGTGCTTCCTGGGCGACGGCGAGTGCGACGAGCCGGAATCCCTGGGCGCGATCTCCCTGGCCGGCCGCGAGAAGCTGGACAACCTGATCTTCGTCATCAACTGCAACCTGCAGCGCCTCGACGGCCCGGTTCGCGGCAACGGCAAGATCATCCAGGAACTCGAAGGCGTGTTCCGTGGTGCCCAGTGGAACGTGACCAAAGTCATCTGGGGCCGTTTCTGGGACCCACTGCTGGCCAAGGACGTCGACGGCATCCTGCAACGCCGCATGGACGAAGTCATCGACGGCGAATACCAGAACTACAAAGCCAAAGACGGCGCGTTCGTACGTGAACACTTCTTCAACACGCCAGAACTCAAGGCGATGGTCGAAGACCTGTCCGACGACGAGATCTGGAAGCTCAACCGTGGCGGCCACGACCCGTACAAGGTCTACGCGGCGTACCACGAAGCGGTCAACCACAAAGAACAACCGACCGTCATCCTGGCCAAGACCATCAAGGGTTATGGCACCGGTGCCGGCGAAGCGAAAAACACTGCGCACAACACCAAGAAGGTCGATGTCGAAAGCCTGAAGTTGTTCCGCGACCGCTTCGACATTCCGGTCAAGGACGATGAACTGGAAAACCTGCCGTTCTTCAAACCGGAAGAAGGCAGCGCCGAAGCCCGTTACCTGAGCGAGCGCCGTACCGCACTGGGCGGCTTCGTACCTCAGCGTCGCGCCAAGAGCTTCAACATCCCGACTCCGCCACTGGACACCCTCAAGGCGATCCTGGACGGCTCTGGCGACCGCGAAATCTCCACCACCATGGCCTTCGTGCGGATCCTCGCGCAACTGGTCAAGGACAAGGAAATCGGCCCGCGCATCGTACCGATCATCCCGGACGAAGCCCGTACCTTCGGTATGGAAGGCATGTTCCGCCAGCTGGGCATCTACTCCTCCGTCGGCCAGCTCTACGAGCCAGTCGATAAAGACCAGGTGATGTTCTACAAGGAAGACCAGAAGGGCCAGATCCTCGAAGAAGGCATCAACGAAGCGGGCGCCATGAGCTCCTTCATCGCTGCCGGTACTTCGTACTCCAGCCACAACCAGCCGATGCTGCCGTTCTACATCTTCTACTCGATGTTCGGCTTCCAGCGTATCGGCGACCTGGCATGGGCCGCTGGCGACAGCCGCACCCGTGGCTTCCTGATCGGCGGCACCGCCGGCCGTACCACCCTGAACGGTGAAGGCCTGCAACACGAAGACGGTCACAGCCACCTGCTGGCCGCGACCATCCCGAACTGCCGCACCTACGATCCAACCTACGGCTACGAGCTGGCGGTGATCATTCAGGACGGCATGAAGAAGATGACCGAAGAGCAACAGGACGTCTTCTACTACATCACCGTGATGAACGAGTCGTACCAGCAGCCAGCCATGCCGGCCGGTGCCGAAGAAGGCATCAAGAAAGGCATGTACCTGCTCGAAGAAGACAACCGCGAAGCGGCGCACCACGTTCAGCTGATGGGCTCCGGCACCATCCTGCGTGAAGTCCGTGAAGCAGCGAAGATCCTGCGCGAAGAGTTCAACGTCGGCGCCGACGTGTGGAGCGTTACCAGCTTCAACGAACTGCGCCGCGATGGCCTGGCCGTTGAGCGCACCAACCGTCTGCACCCGGGCCAGAAGCCTAAGCTGAGCTACGTCGAAGAGTGCCTGAACGGCCGTAAAGGTCCGGTCATCGCCTCTACCGACTACATGAAACTGTTCGCCGAGCAGATCCGTCAGTGGGTACCGTCCAAGGAATTCAAAGTCCTGGGCACCGACGGTTTCGGCCGCAGCGACAGCCGCAAGAAACTGCGTCATTTCTTCGAAGTCGACCGTCATTTCGTGGTGTTGGCAGCCCTGGAAGCACTGGCTGACCGTGGTGACATCGAACCTAAGGTTGTGGCCGAGGCCATCGCCAAGTTCGGTATCAACCCGGAAAAACGCAACCCACTGGACTGCTGAGGAGAGATTCTGTGAGCGAACTCATTCGCGTACCTGACATCGGCAGCGGTGAAGGTGAAGTAATTGAACTGTTTGTGAAGGTCGGCGACCGTATCGAAGCCGACCAGAGCATCCTGACACTTGAGTCGGACAAGGCGAGCATGGAAGTGCCTGCGCCGAAGGCCGGTATCATCAAGAGCCTGAAAGTGAAGCTGGGCGATCGCCTGAAAGAAGGCGACGAACTGCTGGAACTGGAAGTCGAAGGTGCCGCGCAAGCGGCCCCTGCGGCCGCCCCTGCACCGGCTGCCAAGGCTGAAGCCAAACCGGCTGCGGCACCTGCCGCCGCCCCTGCTCCCGCTGCGCCGGCTGCCGCCAGCGTTCAGCAAGTGCACGTGCCGGACATCGGTTCGTCGGGCAAGGCCCAGATCATCGAGATCCAGGTCAAGGTCGGCGACACCGTCGCGGCTGATCAATCGTTGATCACCCTGGAGTCCGACAAGGCGAGCATGGAAATCCCGTCGCCAGCCGCTGGCGTGGTCAAGGCCATCAGCGTCAAGCTCAACGACGAAGTCGGCACCGGCGACCTGATCCTGGACCTGGAAGTGGCGGGTGCTGCGGCACCGGCTGCTGCTCCGGCCCAGGCTGCCGCTCCAGCTGCCGCCGCTGCGCCTGCTCCTGCAGCAGCTCCGGCTGCACCGGTTGCCGACAGCGTTCAGGACATCCACGTTCCGGACATCGGTTCGGCGGGCAAGGCCAAGATCATCGAAGTCCTGGTCAAGGCCGGCGACACCGTTGTGGCCGACCAGTCGCTGATCACCCTGGAATCCGACAAGGCGAGCATGGAAATTCCATCGCCTGCCGCTGGCGTGGTGGAAAGCGTTTCCATCAAGCTCGATGACGAAGTCGGTACCGGCGACCTGATCCTGAAACTGAAAGTCAAAGGCGCCGCTCCGGCCGCCGCACCGGCACCTGCCGCTGCTGCTGCCGCTCCGAGCGCACCTGCTCCAGCTGCTGCTCCTGCCGCCGCCGCCGCTGCACCTGCTGCTGCGCCGGCCGCCGCGCCAGCCAGGCCGGGTGCAAAAGTTCACGCCGGCCCTGCCGTGCGTCAACTGGCCCGCGAATTCGGTGTCGAGCTGAGTGCCGTTGGCGCCAGCGGTCCGCACGGTCGCATCCTGAAGGAAGACGTGCAGGTTTACGTCAAGGCCATGATGCAGAAGGCCAAGGAAGCGCCGGCCGCTGCTGCCGGTGCAACCGGTGGCGCGGGCATCCCGCCGATTCCGGTCGTGGACTTCAGCCGCTTCGGTGAAATCGAAGAAGTGCCGATGACCCGCCTGATGCAGGTCGGCGCAGCCAACCTGCACCGCAGCTGGCTGAACGTGCCGCACGTGACGCAATTCGACTCGGCGGATATCACCGAGCTCGAAGCGTTCCGCGTTGCCCAGAAAGCCGTTGCAGAGAAGGCCGGCGTCAAGCTGACCATCCTGCCGTTGCTGCTCAAGACCTGTGCGCACCTGCTCAAGGAACTGCCGGACTTCAACAGCTCGCTGGCGCCAAGCGGCAAAGCGATCATCCGCAAGAAATACGTGAACATCGGCTTCGCCGTCGACACTCCGGATGGCCTGCTGGTACCGGTCATCAAGAACGTCGACCAGAAGAGCCTGCTGCAACTGGCCGCCGAAGCTGCTTCCCTGGCTGAAAAAGCCCGGACCAAGAAGCTTTCGTCGGACGAGATGCAAGGCGCCTGCTTCACCATTTCCAGCCTCGGCCACATTGGCGGCACCGGCTTCACGCCGATCGTCAACGCGCCGGAAGTGGCGATCCTCGGTGTTTCCAAGGCAACCATCCAGCCAGTCTGGGACGGCAAAGCCTTCCAGCCGAAACTGATGCTGCCACTGTCGCTGTCCTACGATCACCGTGTGATCAACGGCGCCGCTGCTGCACGCTTCACCAAGCGTCTGAGCGATCTGCTGGGCGACATCCGCACCATGCTCCTGTAACACCGACCGGCCCTCCTTCACCGGAGGGCCAGTTGCGTTCCACGTTTCCGAGCGCCACGCTCGTACCTCAACCCCGCCAATTTGGCGGGGCTTTTTTTGCCTGAAACTTTTACTTAAAACGTCTTCCTACATTTGTGGCTGATATCGCCCACAAATCGAATCCATTTCTGCCAGATATTTATTCAGGCCAAATAACTAGTCTTGGCTGAATACCCTCCATTACATCCGAAACAACCAACTATCCATTAACTGGCAGCGAATGGACTCAAGCATGTTCAAACCAACTATTGGGCCAATTATTGGCCACACTACAACTAATCATGCACGTATATTTGTGCGTGGCGCAGCACAAAAGAATGCACCCGTATTTGCCGGCATCCGTTATCGCCGATCCGGGCATGAACAATGGATCGAAACAATCTTTGCAAAGCTGACAAGTCTGCAAGATATGTCCGATGTCCTGGTTCTCGATAACCTGGCGCCCGATACCGAATATGAATACCAGGCCGGCTGGTTCAGTACCAGGAGTGCCGGGCACACCGCGGATTCACTGCAGGAACTACCGCTGCGATGGCCGAAGGAGCTCTATCACTTGCGTACGCGTTCCGGCTCGTTCGCCACGCCACGTGGCTATTTCGTCGGCTCATGTCGCTACCTGAGAATGACCGCCGGCGTTGCGTCGGCGCCAGAGTGGGGCGACCGGATATTTGCCTCGATTGCTCAGCTGGCACAGCAAGCCGACCCGCCGGTCAGCGCGATGTTGATGACTGGCGATCAGATCTATGTCGACGATTTGAATTTTTTCGCGCCTGATCGCGAATATCAGCAAATACTTGCGAAATACCGTGCGGCGTTCTCTCAGCCACATATTTCCAGATTAATGGCCAATATCTCGACTTACATGATCCTCGACGATCACGAAATTGAAGATAACTGGCCAGACAAGAAAAAATCAGGCGATGATATTTTATATAACAACGCCATAAGTGCTTATGAGATATATCAAGCCAGCCACAGCCCGGTATTTGAATTATTTGACGATGGCCGGATCAGCCGACTGGCGAAGCACTATTGGTATCAGTTCAGCGATGGCGATATCGAATGGTTTGTCACCGATGGTCGCACCCGGCGCAATCTATCCGCCAATGATCGGCGCCTGCTTGATAACGAACAAGAATATGCCTTGTGCCAATGGCTGATCCACAGCCCTGCGCGGGTCAAACTGGTGGTCACCAGTGTGATGTTCTTCCCCGATGCCAGGCAAAACGGAAATGATGCCTGGGCCGGATTTCCCGCGCAACGGCTGCGGTTGCTGGAGACCATTCGTTTGTACCGGCTGAAGAATGTCATATTCGTTGCCGGTGACGTCCACGCCTCCATGACCAGCCGACTGACCCACAGCGAAGACCCGGGCTTCGAAGTGCACACCATCGTCTCGTCGCCCCTGTGCAACTCCAGGCTGCTGCCCTATGCCAGTCAATCCGGCTTTATCCTCGACCGTCCGCTGGCACGGACCGCCGCAGGCGAATATCGGCAGGAACTGACCGGTAAAGTCATCAGTCAGGATAACTTCGCGCATCTGGTTATCGACGCAAAACGCATCCGGGTCAATTACCACGATCGCGATGGCGAGCTATTGCAATCGACAGCCATTGAATTGCGTTGACGGCAAAAAATCACGGCCTTCGAGACGACTCCGAAGGCTGCGACCTGATCAATAGCAATACTTTTCACTGGAAACTTCAGAAATCTTCGCACCTGCCGACATATTCTTATAGCACTTGGCCTTCATCTCTCTTGTCAGTCGGTGTCGCAATGATGCAACCTTGCCGCAGGCAACAGTAAAGAGGGCGAGAGCCCGGCGCGTTCAGCATATTCGAAGCGAGTTTCCCTCCATGAAAAGCCAACCCGATGCCGCCAGCCGTATGGTGGCCGAGGTAGTGACGCAGTTGCCTGTGCCCTCGCGGCTCGGCATGCTGCGTTTCGAACGGCTTAATGAACCCAGCTGGGCGCTGCTGTTTCTCGACCCCAATTGCGAACGCCAGTTCGGCCTCCCCGCCGTTGAGCTGTGTGCGCTGGTGGGCTCGCCCTACGCCAGCCTGATGGAACCGCAAGCGCGCTATCAACTGCACGACGCGATCCAGCAGCAACTGAGCGAAAGCACGCATTACCTGATCCGCTACACCCTGCACACCACCTCTGGCTCCCTGACCCTGCTTGAACTGGGCGAAGCCTTCAAACAACACAATCGACACCTGCTGCGCGGCTACCTGCTGGTCATCGACGGCCTGTTCGAGGATGACCCGCTGCAAGCGGCCCTGGATCTGGAAACCCAGAACTCGCGCCTGCAAATCGCCCTGGAGCTCAATCAGCGTGCCCAGCAGGAGCAACTGCTGCACCTGGAGCGGGTGCGTGCCCAGCAGGACCTGATCCTGCTGCTCACCCGACAACGCTACAGCAGCAACAACTCCTTGCGCGAAGCCGCCGAGCTGATCACCCGCAGCGCCTGCAACATCTACGAAATCGACAGTGCCAGCCTGTGGCACCTCGAAGGCTCGATGCTGGTGCCGATCTCGGCCTATCACCGCACGAATCAGCAATACCTGCTGCCGCAACCGATCGATGTCAGCGTTTTCCCCGACTACCTCGACGCCCTGCACACCGGCCGTGCCATCGACGCCCATAACGCCATGCGCGACCCGCGTACCCGGGAAATGGCTGAAAGCCTGCGCCCGCGCGATGTCAACGCAATGCTCGACGCCAGTATCCGCGTCGATGGCCAAGTGGTCGGCGTTTTGTGCCTGGAGCAGACCGGGGCGACCCGCGACTGGCAGTCGGATGAAATTGCCTTCGCCGGAGAACTGGCGGACCAGTTTGCCCAGGTCATCAGCAACCACAATCGGCGAACAGCCACCAGCGCCCTGCACCTGTTCCAGCGCGCAGTCGAACAAAGTGCCAACGCCTTCTTGCTGGTCAACTGCGATGGTGTGGTGGAATACGTCAACCCGAGCTTCACCGCGATCACCCAATATTCCACCGAAGAAGTGCACGGTCAGCGCCTGTCAGAACTGCCGGCCCTGGAAAACCTCAGCGAGCTGCTGTTCGATGCGCCTTCGGCGCTGGCCAAGAGCAACAGTTGGCAGGGCGAATTCAAGAGCCGCCGGAAAAACCTCGAACCCTACTGGGGCCAGTTGTCGATCTCCAAGGTTTACGGCGACAACCGCGAGCTGACCCACTACATCGGCATCTACGAAGACATCACCCAGACCAAGCTTGCCCAGCAGCGTATCGAGCGCCTGGCCTACACCGACAACCTGACCAACCTAGGCAACCGCCCGGCGTTCATCCGCAACCTCGATGAACGCTTCGCCCGTGACAGCGATGCGCCGATCAGCCTGTTGCTGGTGGACATCGACAACTTCAAGCGGATCAACGACAGCCTCGGCCACCAGACCGGCGACAAACTGCTGATCAGCCTGGCCCGACGCCTGCGCAACAGCCTGATCCCGAGCGGCAGCCTGGCGCGATTCGCCAGTAACGAATTCGCCGTGTTGCTGGACAACAGCGACCTCACGGTAGGCCAGCAAGTAGCCAACCAGTTGCTGGCGACCCTCGACAAACCGATGTTCGTCGACAACCAGTTGATCAGCGTCACTGGCTCCGTGGGCCTGGCCTGCGCGCCGCTGCACGGGCGCGACCCGCAAACCCTGATGCGCAACGCCGGGCTAGCGCTGCACAAGGCCAAGGCCAACGGCAAACACCAGGTGCAAGTGTTCACCGAAGCGCTGAACGCCGAGGCCAGCTACAAGCTGTTCGTCGAAAACAACCTGCGCCGCGCCCTGACCCAGAACGAACTCGACGTGTTCTACCAGCCCAAGCTGTGCCTGCGCAGCGGTCGCCTGCTGGGTATGGAAGCGCTGCTGCGCTGGGACCATCCGGAAAAGGGCATGATCCGCCCGGACCAGTTCATCAGCGTCGCCGAAGAAACCGGGCTGATCATTCCGATCGGCAAATGGATCGCCCGCCAGGCCTGCCGCATGAGCAAAGCGCTGACCGCCGCCGGCCTGGGCAACCTGCAAGTGGCGATCAACCTGTCGCCCAAGCAGTTCTCCGATCCGGACCTGGTGGCCTCCATTGCCAACATCCTCAAGGAAGAAGCCCTGCCGGCTCATTTGCTGGAGCTGGAGCTGACCGAAGGCCTGCTGCTGGAAGCCACCGAAGACACCCACCTGCAACTCGACCAGCTCAAGCGCCTGGGCCTGACCTTGGCCATGGACGACTTCGGCACCGGTTACTCGTCGCTCAGCTACTTGAAAAAATTCCCCATCGACATCATCAAGATCGATCGAAGCTTCATCCACGAAATCCCGGACAACCAGGACGACATGGAAATCACCTCCGCGGTGATCGCCATGGCCCACAACCTGAAGCTCAAGGTCGTGGCTGAAGGCATCGAAACCGCCGAGCAGTTGTCGTTCCTGCGCCGTCACCGCTGCGACGTCGGCCAGGGCTACCTGTTCGACCGTCCGATCCCGGGCAATGAGCTGGTCGACAAGCTCAAACGCTACCCCCGTGGCCCAATCGCCTGACAGACACAGAACCTGTGGATGACAAAAAACCTGTGGGAGCGGGCTTGCTCGCGAATGCGGTGTGTCAGAGCCGTGGTTACTGACTGACTCAACGCCTTCGCGAGCAAGCCCGCTCCCACAAGGTAGTGCGTATCGGGCAGGTATTGGGCACACTGACGGCCTGTTTATTTACAACCCAACCTGACTGAGAGGACTGATCATGGTTCTGCGCTCGGAAATTCTGGTGAACAAAAACGTGCTCCCGACTAAAGAACAAGCTCTGCCCGGTCGCGAAACCGCGATGACCCTGCCTGAAAAGCACTTTGTGTTTAAAGACACCCCCTTGCTCGGCCCGTTCTTCGAAGACGTCGACTTCGCGATCTTCGGCCTCGGCTGCTTCTGGGGTGCGGAACGCCGCTTCTGGCAGCGCGAAGGCGTGGTCAGCACCGTGGTCGGCTACGCCGGCGGTTTCACCCCGAACCCGACCTACGAAGAAGTCTGCTCGGGCCTGACCGGCCACACCGAAGTAGTGCTGGTGGTGTATGACAAGGCCAGGGTCAGCTACGAAGCACTGCTGGCGATGTTCTGGGAACTGCACAACCCGACGCAGGGCATGCGCCAGGGCAATGACATCGGCACCCAGTACCGTTCGGCGATCTACGCCACCAGCCAGGAACAACTGGACGCGGCGCTCAAGAGCAAGGAAACCTACCAGGCCGAGCTGTCCAAGGCCGGTCTCGGTGAAATCAGCACCGAAATCGACCAGGCCCCGACCGTCTACTTTGCCGAGACGTATCACCAGCAGTACCTGGCGAAAAACCCGGAAGGTTATTGCGGCATTGGTGGTACCGGCGTGACCTGCCCGATCTGATCGCCAAAACAAAAGATCGCAGCCTTCGGCAGCTCCTACGGGTGTACGCATAGCCCTGTAGGAGCTGCCGCAGGCTGCGATCTTTTGATCATGCAGCTACTACTCGGCAATCAACCAATCCATCTGCCACCCACCCTGGGTTTGCCCCAGCTTCCGGGACAACCACGGCAGCAGTTCACGCAACTCTTCCTCCAGCCCCCAAGGCGGATTGGCAATCGCCAGCCCGGAACCGTTCAGGCTGTTCGGCGTATCCAGCGGATGCACCAGCAACTCCACCCGCAACAACTTCGGCGCACCAGTACCGGCCAGGTCCTGATAGAAGCGGCGCAGGGCACGCTGATCCTTCACCGGGTACCAGATCGCCGCCACGGTCTGGCGCATCCGGCCAATCGCTTCCTTCAACGACGCGGCACAGCGCTGCATCTCGTCGAGCTTCTCGAACGGCGGATCGATCAACATCACCGCACGCTTCTCCGGCACCGGCAACAAGGCCCGCGGCACATGCCAGCCTTCACCCAGGTGCACCTTGACCCGGCGATCACCGGCCATGTTGTCCTTGAGCAGCAGGCCGTCTTCCGGGTGCTTCTCGTTGAGCAACACACGGTCCTGCGGGCGAGTCAGGCGTCGCGCCAGCTCCGGCGAGCCCGGGTAATAGCGCAACTGGCCATCCGGGTTCATCTCGTGCAGCACCTGCATGTAATCAGCGGTCAGGATCGGCAGATCCGGCTGATCCCACAAACGCGCAATGCCTTCCAGGTACTCACCGGTACGATTGGCCTGGTCACCCTGAAGGTCATACAGACCGATGCCGGCGTGGGTATCGAGATAGGCAAACGGCTGCTCCTTGCGCGACATCAGGGCGATGAGGCGGGTCAAGGTCAGGTGTTTGAACACATCGGCGTGATTGCCGGCATGGAAGGCGTGACGATAATTCATGGTTGCTCCTGCGAAGGGCGGGGAGTTTACCTTTTACCGGCCGGCAAGTCAGGGGCTGGCGGCTGAGCGGACACTTCGAGCATTCATAGCGGCAACAAGCACGCACCATCGATCGACAAATTCAGAAACGCCTCACAACAGGAAGATTCCCTAACCTGCAAACCGGCGTGATAGCGTTCTTTGTCGAAAAAAGCAAAGGACGCACAAATGACCATTCGCTACGCAAAGATTGCAATGACCCTGGCGCTCGCCGCATTCGCCTTCATGACCGTATTCAACAACATCACCGACTACAGTTCCAACTTCAACTTCGTCCGGCATGTGCTGAGCATGGATACCACCTTCCCTGACAACGCCGCCCGGTATCGCGCAATTGATCTGCCTTGGGTGTGGCATGGAGCTTACTGGCTGATCATCCTTGGCGAAGCCATTACCTGTGGACTTCTCGGCTACGGCGCACTACAGCTCTGGCGCTCGCGGTCAGCCGGTGGGCATGAGTTCAGACTGGCCAGGAAGTGGGCCGTAGCGGGTTTGACGACAGGGTTTTTCGTGTGGTTTTTCGGCTTCATGGTGGTTGGAGGTGAGTGGTTTCTGATGTGGCAATCCGACATTTGGAATGGTCAGGACGCAGCCTTCAGGTTCTACATGGCAATACTGGGTGTGCTGATCTTTCTGAATCAGCCCGATGCCGATCTTGACTGATCCCCAATGAAAAACGGCCCGCATCCATCGGATGCGTGCCGTCTTCTTCAATCAGGAAGCTAATGCCTCGCTGAAAACCTCATTTGCTCAGCATGAAGTCCTTTCCGCCGCGGCGAATCGCTGCAGCGTGCCCGCAGACAGCGCGCCCAATTTGCTGACGATGTAAATCGCCAGGCTGGCGAAGATGAAGCCCGTGATCTTTTGATCTTGTGGCGACACCTACGCCGCCGCTGTAGGCCGCCCCCGCAACCGCCGCCCAACCACATCCAGCACATCACAGCCATCGCGCAACGTAATTGCGCAGAGCAAGGCGAAATCGCTGAGGATGAAGGACTCGCACTCGATCGAACCGCGCATCGACAGGTTCTCAAGCACTTGGGTAACTGTGCGGATTCTGTAGTTGGCGGCGTCGGTGAGGATGTCGAGTGGCACGTGGGTGTCGACGAACAGAGTGGGCATATCGGTGCAGTTGCTGGTCAATGCCATGAAGCGGTTGTCGGGATGGGGGATTGGTTTTTCGTAGGGTGGGTCGGGGTGAATTGTTTTCATTTTTTAACCTCTGGTAGAAGTGGGGGCTACCATCGGCCTTCCTACAGGCTTGGGTGGCAGCCATACGCGGGGTAGGAATATCGAGACCAGAGAACTCGACCACGCCGAAGCGTGCCCGCGCACAGCCGCCGCAACAGATCTTACGGGCGCACGTTAGAGGCCGCAAATCAGGTGTCGATGCCAAGCGTGTCTCATGGTCTTAACGGGTTCCTACACCCCACCACTGAATTGTCAGTGACCACCAAAGACTATCGACGGAACTCGCGTCGTACCAGTTCATGAAAACCGCTAGGTTTTGAAGGAAACGTCCGAGGACCCTGCCCGGAAAATTCGCAGCACCCCCCAATCCATCAAAGAGATTTGAGACTGTTGCGCTCAAGCTGGGCAAGCCGTTGAAGGATAGTGTTAATCCGTAAGGCATCCTCCCAACCCGCCTGACGGGAAAGTGGCATGAAGAATGGGCACGCCAACCGGGTTGGGTGCCCATTTTTTGTGGAGGGAAGATTATTTAAATCGATCTGATCTTCATGAGGACTTTAACTATATCCAGTCAGTGGCTGCACCAACTCCACCGAGCAACAAAAGCAATCCACAAAGAATCAGCACTCCCCAGCGCCAAATGACAAGTTTGCGCTTGAGTGAAGCAGGAAGACTGTTTATGTCGTCAGCACTTAGAGTGCCATTTTTAATATAGCGATCAGGGAACGCGACAAGTGCTGCGATTCCCGCAATCAAATGCAAGTGGCCCCATGCTCCGAGACGCCGATAGTGAGATAAAGCCATGACCGCAGTACTGTTTTTCAGATGTTTTAGCATCACGTCAATCTTGGTGTAGGACAAGTAAAGTGCTAACCCCATCCAAATGAATATCGTCAGCAGGACTGCGCCACCGAAAGCGCCGAAAATCAATTTCCCCGGGGTCATTAATTCATCTCGTAAACAATGTCGCCAAATAACTCGCCAAGCCCGTTACCCACTGCGCCGCCTACTAACGATCCAGCTGTCACCACCACCACGCCACAGACCAAGGTTCCGACTCCTGCCGTGGTCACGCCGACCGCGAGGCAAATCCCACCAACTGTCTTAGCGGTTAAGGCTGTACCTATTACTGCGCCGCCTGCGATTCCACCGGCGAAACTCCCCGCCTCAGTAAATTTAACTCGCTTGCAGGCCTCGGTATTTCCCGCCGAACACACATCCTGAACTTTCAAGGCAGATGCCCCGCCACCAATAGCCGTGCCGACCCAGCCACCGTACTTGATGTATTTTGATGCTTTGGCCACCCCCTCAAGATGAGTCGCGTAACCCGGCATCTGCCCCACGCCGCCAGCTTCCGTCCAGCGATGAACCAGACTGGGAGGCGAGAGGAACAGCGCCCGATTCAAGTTGGGGTGGTCGGGGAAACCAATGCCTTTGCGCGTCAGGCTGGTCAGGTGGCTATCGAGTTGTGCCAGCAGCTTTTGCCGTTCTGCCACAAACGTCGGTGAGCTCAGGTGGCCATCGCGCAGAAATGAATGTTGATGCAACGCTTCGATTTTTTTCAGGGTTTCGCTGACGTTATCCAGATTATTTTTGAGAATACTCGCGCCGACACCTATTGCGCCCGAGCCATAGGTCAGAAAGGTCTGGATGGCATCACGGTGTTGCACCATGAAATCCGCCTCTTCCGGGCTGAGCGATGCAAGCACCTGGTTGGTCTTGGCCGCTACGTCCATGAGCAGGGCTTCTTCGCGGGTGCACTGGAAGTTATTGGGATCGCTCAGCACGATCATCGAGCCGGCCTTGACGTCGCCCAGGTTGGGATTGAGCAACTTGAATTTGCCCATCACCGCTGGGTCGCGCAGGGTGAACAGCGAGGCCTCGAGTTGTTCCCGGGTGGTGCTTTTGGGAACGACGTAAAAACCAGGCTCCTGGACCGATGTATTGAACGGTATCGGTTTCGGATTGCTCCGCGCGGTCGCGAGTGATGATGGCGATGCTACCGGGTTGCTCGTGGCTAGGGCAGACGGTTGTCTGACGGCCCGTGCGGCGTGCGGTGCAGCACTTCTGCTGGATCCATACGAGCCTGTGAAATCCGATGCGATCAGAGTCGCCTTGCAAGGGCAACCGCTGAAACTGTCCAGCGTGCCGGCCACCAATCGTCCATGACTCACCATGTAGGAAATACCGCCCTCAATCCTGTAGGTTTGGCCGTCCACGCCGCAGGTGACCGGATCGCCTTCGCGCGCATGGGCGAGGCCATACATCATGACGCGTGTATCGGCGTCCTTTACCTTGCCTCCGCACGTGGTCTTGTCACCCAAGCGGATAAAATGCCCTTCAGTCATTGATTGATCTCCCTCTCTACTGCCGCCCCAGTCATGGGCAGCGCACCACTGTTAACGATCGGTAAGCCGACTCGGGATGAGTGGCTTAACGCAAAGTACGTGGACAGAGATGAAACTCAAGATGGCCGAGAAAATCAGGAAATTTCTCACGACCAACACTGAAAAGGACCACGGATATTGGGGTACCAACGCCAGTTCCCTGGACCAGGTGTGCAAAAAAAAACGGCCCGCAACATAAAGCTGCGAGCCGTTCTTTTATCAGGGACGGGAAGAGTTCAACCCATCACTCATCACTTGTTCAGACGATAATCACTCTCTGCCGCCGCAAAACGCTGGAACATGCCGGCAGTCGGCGTGCCCATTTTGCTGACGAAGTAGATCGCCAGGCTGGCGAAGATGAAACCAGGGATGATTTCGTACAGGCCCAGCAGTTCGAAGTGTTTCCAGACGATCACGGTGATCGCGCCGACCAGGATACCGGCCAGTGCGCCGTTGCGGGTCATGTCTTTCCAGATCACGGAGATCAGCACGACTGGACCGAATGCGGCACCGAAACCGGCCCAAGCGTAGCTCACCAGACCCAGTACACGGTTTTCCGGGTTGGACGCCAGGGCGATCGCAACCAGAGCCACCAACAGCACCATGGCACGGCCGACCCACACCAGTTCAACCTGGGAAGCGGATTTACGCAGGAAGGTCTTGTAGAAGTCTTCGGTCAGGGCGCTCGAGCACACCAGCAACTGGCAGCTCAGGGTACTCATCACCGCAGCCAGGATGGCCGACAGCAGGATACCCGCGATCCATGGGTTGAACAGGATCTTGGCCAGTTCGATGAATACACGCTCGTGGTTCTCGGAGACTGCGCCAGCCATGTCCGGGTGCGCCGAGAAGTAGGCGATACCGAAGAAGCCGACAGCCACGGTGCCGCCCAGGCACAGGATCATCCAGGTCATGGAGATGCGACGGGCCTTGGCGATCGACTTAACCGAATCGGCAGCCATGAAACGCGCCAGGATGTGCGGCTGGCCGAAGTAGCCCAGACCCCAGCCCATCAGCGAGATGATGCCGATGAAAGTGGTGCCCTTGAGCATGTCGAAGTTGCTTGGATCTTGCGCTTCGATGGCCAGGAAAGTGGTGTCGACGCCGCCGGTGGCCAGCAGCACGATAACCGGCGTCAGGATCAACGCGAAGATCATCAGGGTGGCTTGTACGGTATCGGTCCAGCTTACAGCCAGGAATCCGCCGATAAAGGTGTAGGCAATCGTCGCCGCGGCACCGGCCCACAGCGCCGTCTCGTAGGACATGCCGAAGGTGCTTTCGAACAGACGGGCACCGGCCACGATGCCGGAAGCACAATAGATGGTGAAGAACACCAGGATCACGACCGCGGAGATGATCCGCAGCAGGCCGCTTTTGTCTTCGAAACGGCTGGCGAAGTAGTCCGGCAGGGTCAGTGCATCACCGTTGTGCTCGGTCTGCACACGCAGACGGCCGGCGACGAACAGCCAGTTCAGGTAGGCGCCGACGATCAGGCCGATGGCGATCCAGCTTTCAGAAAGACCGGACATGTAGATCGCGCCGGGCAAGCCCATCAACAACCAGCCGCTCATGTCGGAGGCACCGGCGGACAGTGCGGTCACAACGCTGCCCAGGCTGCGGCCGCCCAGAATGTAGTCGGAAAGGTTGTTGGTGGAGCGATAGGCCATCAAGCCGATCAGCACCATTGCTGCGATGTAGATCACGAACGTGATCAGGGTTGGATTGCTTACGCTCATTAAGTTACGCCCTGGCTTTGTTTTTATGTAGCGGCGGCTGGTGAACCGCTCGCAAACGCATACGTTTGACAGACGATCCGGATTCCCGCGCATTTATGACTGATGTTTCCCCAGGAAAGCCATCAGCCGGAGCACCCGGTTTTTTCCGGGTTGCACCTTGGGCGCGAATGCTATTCAACAAAGCAAATAAGGTGCAACCAGTTTCTCGAGAATAAGTTGCACCCAGTCGGAAATAAATTTCAAACCCGGTTTTTTGCTCCTTTTCGGAGCAAGAACGGAGGCTGACCAACCTAAAAAGCACCAAGCAGAGGCGGGACCGTGGTACCAGAATTTATTTCCTGACGAGCTGCGTAATATTCCGACAAAAAAAGGGTTGCACCCGGTTGCACCTCAACAGTCGCACGGCTAATCTTGCCGCCAGCTGATGCCACGCAGTCGTGGCAAACATGAGGATAAAAACATGGCTACCACCACCCTTGGGGTCAAACTTGACGACCCGACCCGCGAACGCCTCAAGGCCGCCGCGACCTCGATTGATCGCACGCCGCACTGGCTGATCAAGCAGGCAATCTTCAATTACCTGGAAAAACTCGAGGGTGGTGCAACCCTGTCCGAGCTGAACGGTTTGACCAAGGATTCCGACGACAGCGTCGATGCGCCTCTGGATCACGCCCACCAGTGCTTCCTCGAATTCGCCGAAAGCATCCTGCCGCAATCGGTACTGCGCGCCTCGATTACCGCCGCCTACCGTCGCCCTGAGCCGGAAGTCGTGCCGATGCTGATCGAGCAGGCTCGCCTGCCGGCACCGATGGCCGAGGCCACCAACAAACTCGCCGCCTCGATTGCTGAAAAACTGCGCAACCAGAAGAGCGCCGGCGGCCGTGCCGGCATCGTTCAGGGCCTGTTGCAGGAATTCTCCCTGTCGTCCCAGGAAGGTGTGGCGCTGATGTGCCTGGCCGAAGCGCTGCTGCGCATCCCGGACAAAGGCACCCGCGACGCCCTGATCCGCGACAAGATCAGCACCGGTAACTGGCACCCGCACCTGGGCAACAGCCCGTCGCTGTTCGTCAACGCCGCCACCTGGGGCCTGCTGCTGACCGGCAAGCTTGTGTCCACGCACAACGAAGCGGGCCTGACGTCGTCCCTGAGCCGCATCATCGGCAAGAGCGGCGAGCCGATGATCCGCAAGGGCGTCGACATGGCCATGCGCCTGATGGGCGAACAGTTCGTGACCGGCGAAACCATCGCCGAAGCCCTGGCCAACGCCAGCAAGTTCGAAGCCAAGGGCTTCCGCTATTCCTACGACATGCTGGGTGAAGCCGCACTCACCGAGCACGACGCCCAGAAATACCTGGCCTCGTACGAACAAGCCATCCACTCGATCGGCAAAGCCTCCCACGGTCGCGGGATTTATGAAGGCCCGGGCATTTCGATCAAGCTGTCCGCCCTGCACCCGCGCTACAGCCGCGCCCAGTACGAGCGCGTGATGGACGAGCTGTACCCGCGCCTGCTGTCGCTGACCCTGCTGGCCAAGCAATACGACATCGGCCTGAACATC
Source organism: Pseudomonas monachiensis (assembly GCF_047345015.1). Classification (NCBI taxonomy): domain Bacteria; kingdom Pseudomonadati; phylum Pseudomonadota; class Gammaproteobacteria; order Pseudomonadales; family Pseudomonadaceae; genus Pseudomonas; species Pseudomonas monachiensis. The sequence continues at coordinate 394,985 of NZ_CP178857.1, read as the reverse complement.
GATGCCGAAGAAGCCGACCGCCTCGAACTGTCGCTGGATCTGCTCGAGCGCCTGTGCTTCGAGCCGCAACTGACTGGCTGGAACGGCATCGGCTTCGTGATCCAGGCTTACCAGAAGCGTTGCCCGTACGTAATCGACTACGTGATCGACCTGGCTCGCCGCAGCCGTCATCGCCTGATGATCCGCCTGGTAAAAGGCGCGTACTGGGACAGCGAAATCAAGCGCGCCCAGGTCGAAGGCCTGGAAGGCTACCCGGTCTACACCCGCAAGGTGTACACCGACGTTTCCTACATCGCTTGCGCCCGCAAGCTGCTGTCGGTACCGGAAGTCATCTACCCGCAGTTCGCCACGCACAACGCCCATACCCTGTCGGCCATTTATCACATCGCCGGTCAGAACTATTACCCGGGCCAGTATGAGTTCCAGTGCCTGCACGGCATGGGTGAACCGCTGTACGAACAGGTTGTAGGCAAAGTCTCCGAAGGCAAGCTGAACCGTCCGTGCCGCGTGTACGCTCCGGTCGGCACCCACGAAACCCTGCTGGCGTACCTGGTACGTCGTCTGCTGGAAAACGGCGCGAACACCTCGTTCGTCAACCGTATTGCCGACCAGTCGATTTCGATCCAGGAACTGGTGGCCGATCCGGTAGCCAGCATCGAGCAGATGGCGACCGTGGAAGGTGGTTTCGGCCTGCCGCACCCGCGCATTCCGCTGCCACGTGACCTGTACGGCTCCGAGCGCGCCAACTCCAGCGGCATCGACATGGCCAACGAACATCGTTTGGCGTCCCTGTCCTGCGCCCTGCTCGCCACCGCGCACAACCACTGGAAAGCGGCGCCGATGCTCGGTTGCGCCTCCAGCAGCGAAGCGCCGGCACCGGTCTTGAACCCGTCCGATCTGCGCGATGTGGTCGGCCATGTGCAGGAAGCGACCGTCGAAGACGTCGACAACGCGATCCAGTGCGCTCTCAACGCTGCGCCGATCTGGCAGGCCACCCCGCCAGCCGAACGCGCCGCGATCCTGGAACGTGCCGCCGATCTGATGGAAGCCGAGATCCAGCCGCTGATGGGCCTGCTGGCTCGCGAAGCCGGCAAGACCTTCGCCAACGCCATCGCCGAAGTGCGCGAAGCCGTGGACTTCCTGCGTTATTACGCGGTGCAGGCACGCAACGATTTCACCAATGACGCTCACCGTCCGTTGGGCCCAGTCGTATGCATCAGCCCGTGGAACTTCCCGCTGGCTATCTTCAGTGGCCAAGTGGCTGCTGCGCTGGCCGCTGGTAACCCTGTATTGGCCAAGCCTGCGGAACAGACTCCGCTGGTCGCGGCTCAGGCCGTGCGCCTGCTGCTCGAAGCCGGCATTCCGGAAGGCGTGCTGCAACTGCTGCCGGGTCGCGGTGAAACCGTCGGTGCCGGCCTGGTCGGCGACGATCGCGTCAAAGGCGTGATGTTCACCGGTTCCACCGAAGTCGCTCGCCTGCTGCAACGCAACATTGCCGGCCGCCTGGACAGCCAGGGCCGTCCGATCCCGCTGATCGCCGAAACCGGCGGCCAGAACGCAATGATCGTCGACTCCTCGGCGCTGACCGAACAAGTCGTGATCGACGTGGTTTCCTCGGCCTTCGACAGCGCCGGTCAGCGATGCTCGGCCCTGCGCGTCCTGTGCTTGCAGGAAGATTCCGCTGACCGTGTCATCGAAATGCTCAAGGGCGCGATGGCCGAAAGCCGTCTCGGCAACCCTGAGCGCCTGTCCGTGGACATCGGCCCGGTCATCGACGCCGAAGCCAAGGCTGGCATCGAGAAGCACATCCAGGCCATGCGCGACAAAGGTCGCAGCGTGTACCAGGTGGCCATCGCCGACGCTGAAGAGGTCAAACGCGGCACCTTCGTGATGCCGACCCTGATCGAACTGGAAAGCTTCGACGAGTTGCAGCGGGAGATCTTCGGCCCGGTGCTGCACGTGGTGCGCTATAAGCGCAAGGACATCGATCAACTGATCGGCCAGATCAACGCTTCCGGCTACGGCCTGACCCTGGGTGTGCACACCCGCATCGACGAGACCATCGCCAAGGTGATCGACAACGTCAACGCCGGTAACGTCTACGTCAACCGCAACATCGTCGGTGCAGTGGTCGGCGTGCAGCCATTCGGCGGCGAAGGCCTGTCGGGTACCGGCCCGAAAGCCGGTGGTCCGCTGTATCTGTACCGCCTGTTGTCGACCCGTCCTGCGGATGCGATCGAACAATCCTTCGCTCGTGGCGATGCTGCCGCAGCACCGGACGTTCGCCTGCGCGACGCCATGAGCAAACCGCTGAACGCCCTGAAAGCCTGGGCCGACAGCCACAAGCTCGCCGATCTGAGCACCCTGTGCGTACAGTTCGCCGCGCAATCGCAAAGCGGCATCACCCGCGTTCTGGCCGGCCCGACCGGCGAGCGCAACAGCTACGCGATCCTGCCACGCGAACACGTGCTGTGCCTGGCGGAAGTCGAAGGCGACCTGCTGACGCAACTGGCGGCGGTATTGGCAGTCGGTGGTTCGGCGGTATGGCCGGAAGCTGACATGACCAAGGCCTTGTTCGCACGTCTGCCGAAGGACATTCAGGCGCGCATCAAGCTGGTTTCCGACTGGAACAAGGACGAAGTGGTGATTGATGCGGTTGTGCATCACGGCCATTCCGATCAGTTGCGTGCGGTGTGCCAGCAGGTTGCCAAGCGTGCCGGTGCCATCGTTGGCGTGCAGGGCCTGTCGCAAGGCGAAACCAACATTGCGCTGGAACGCCTGGTGATCGAGCGGGCGTTGAGCGTCAACACGGCTGCGGCGGGGGGTAATGCCAGCCTGATGACGATCGGTTAAATCCGACAATCCGGGCACCTGCAACAGGTGCCCGGGTCAGCAACAATCCCTGTGGGAGCGAGCTTGCTCGCGATAGCGGCATAACAGTCGATAGTGATGTTGACTGTTATGGCCTCATCGCGAGCAAGCTCGCTCCCACAGTTGTTTTGTGGTGCCTGTTAAGGCTCTGCTCTGCCCCACCATCACGCTCATCAATCATGCTATTCAGCATAAATTCGCCAGCCTAGACTCGGCCCATTCCAATAAAAGGTAGGTCGCCATGTCCGAGACGTTGCTCAGTTCCCGCAATCTGGCTTTCGAGCTGTATGAAGTCCTCGATGCCGAGGGCCTGACCCAGCGTGAGCGTTTCGCCGAGCACAATCGCGAGACCTTCGATGCGGCCATTGGCACCGCCCGCAGCATTGCCGAGAAGTTCTTCGCCCCGCACAACCGCAAGGGCGACGAGAACGAGCCGCGCTATGAGAACGGTCAGGCGATTCTGATTCCAGAGGTGAAACCGGCGGTGGATGCCTTCCTCGAAGCCGGTTTCCTCAACGCCGCGCGTAGTTTCGACGCTGGTGGCATGCAACTGCCTACCTTGCTGTCCCAAGCCTGTTTTTCGCACTTCCAGTCCGCCAACGCGGCTTCGACCTCTTATCCGTTCCTGACCATGGGCGCGGCCAACCTGATCGAAAGCTTCGGCACTGACGAACAGAAGCAGCGCTTCCTGCAACCGATGATCGACGGGCGCTTTTTCGGCACCATGGCCCTGACCGAACCCCACGCCGGCTCGTCACTGTCGGATATTCGTACCCGCGCGGAACCTGCGTCCGACGGCACTTATCGCCTCAAGGGCAACAAGATCTTCATTTCCGGTGGCGATCACCCGCTGTCGGAAAACATCGTGCACATGGTGCTGGCCAAGCTGCCGGACGCACCAGCCGGGGTGAAGGGCATTTCGCTGTTCATTGTGCCGAAATTCCTGGTCAACGATGACGGCAGCCTCGGCAAACGCAACGACGTGCTGCTCGCCGGTCTGTTCCACAAGATGGGCTGGCGCGGCACCACCTCTACCGCGCTGAATTTCGGCGATAACGGAGAATGTGTCGGCTATCTGGTGGGCAAGCCGCACCAGGGCTTGAGCTACATGTTCCAGATGATGAACGAGGCGCGCATCGGCGTCGGCATGGGCGCGGTGATGCTTGGCTACGCGGGCTATCTGTATTCGCTGGAATACGCCCGCGAGCGGCCGCAGGGTCGCGTGCCGGACAGCAAGGACCCGAACACCGCGCCGGTGGCGATCATCAATCACGCCGACGTCAAACGCATGTTGCTGACACAAAAGGCTTACGTCGAAGGTTCGTTTGACCTCGGCCTGTACGCAGCGCGGCTGTTCGATGACACCACGACCCTTGCGACCGAAACCGAACGCAAACAGGCCCATGAACTGCTGGACCTGCTGACGCCGATCGTCAAATCCTGGCCGTCGGAGTTCTGCCTGAAGGCCAACGAACTGGCGATCCAGATCCTCGGCGGCCACGGCTACACCCGCGAATACCCGGTGGAGCAGTATTACCGCGACAACCGCCTGAACCCGATCCACGAAGGCACCCACGGTATTCAGTCACTGGACCTGCTGGGTCGCAAACTGGCGCAGAATGGCGGCGCGGGACTCAAGCAACTGATCCGCCTGATCGCCGACACTGGCGAGCGAGCACAGGCGTTTGACTCATTGACGCCGCTGCGTGAACCGCTGGAAAAACTGGTTGCTCGTTTGCAAACCGTGACCATCGGCCTGCTGACCGACCTGGCCCAAGGCAAGGTCAACAGCAGCCTGGCGAACTCGGCGTTGTACCTGAAGGTGTTTGGTCACACGGTGATTGGCTGGCGCTGGCTGGAGCAGGCGATCCGTGCCGAGGAAGGTTTGGCCAAGGGTAGTGCGGCGGATGTGAGCTTCTATAAAGGCAAGCTGCAGGCGGCGCGGTATTTCCTGACGTGGGAAGTACCGGGCTGTCACCATGAGCTGGCGATTCTTGAGGCGCGGGATGATGTTTGCCTGGGGATGCAGGATGAGTGGTTCTGATCAGGTATAGATTGGTGTAATGGCCACAAAAAAGATCGCAGCCTTCGGCAGCTCCTACAGGGTGTATATCAGATCCATGTAGGAGCTGCCGAAGGCTGCGATCTTTTGATTTTGAGCTTCTAGCTCAGCTTGAATCCCCCCATCTGCCGCGCCAGATCATCCGCCAAGCGCTGCAACGTCTGGCAATCATCCCGACAGGCCCTGACCTCCCCCGCCGTCGCCCGGGCCAGATCGGAAATGCCCTGCACGTTACGGTTGATCTCTTCTGTCACCGCCGATTGCTCTTCCGTCGCCGTCGCCACCTGATGGTTCATGTCGCTGATGCGCTCGACCTGCCCGGTAATCGCGGTCAACGAAGCCCCGGTGCGCTGGCTCGACTCAACACCCGTGCCCGTCGCCGCTTGCCCCGAATGCATCGAGGACACCGCATTCTCCGCGCCTTGCTTGAGGCTGCCGATCATCTGCTGGATCTCGTCGGTGGATGACTGTGTGCGTCGCGCCAACGTCCGCACTTCATCGGCCACCACGGCAAACCCGCGCCCCATGTCCCCGGCCCGCGCCGCTTCGATAGCGGCGTTGAGCGCCAGCAAATTGGTCTGTTCGGAAATCCCGCGAATCACCGCCAGCACCTGATCGATGGACGCCACCTGATGCGCCAACTCACCCACAGCGCTGGCCGCGATGCCGATTTCGTCAGACATGCTTTCGATATGGCGGATCGAGCCACCCACCACTTCCCGCGCCTGCATCGCCTCATCCCGAGCGGTTTGCGACGCGACTGCTGCGTTGCCGGCATTCTGCGCGATTTCCTGAACGGTCAGGCCCATTTCATGGACAGCAGTGGCGACCATGTCGGTCATTTCCTGCTGCCGACCGGAGCGTTCAGCGGTGTTATCCACAACCTTGGCCACCTGAACCACCGCCGTGCGCAGGCGTTCGCTGGTGGTCAGCACTTCACCAATCATGTCGCGCTGGCTGTCCAGGAACCGATTAAACCCACGGGCCAGGTCGCCCAGCTCATCGGCACGGCTGGAATCTAACCGGTGGGTCAAATCTCCACCACCGCTACCGATGGCAACCAGTGCCGCTGTTACCTGACGAATCGGCCGTACCAACCCACGGGCCAGCAGTACTACCAGCAACAGGCACACCAGCGCGACAGCCAGGCCGATCCCGCTGCTCATCCACATGGCGCGGCGGGCTTCGGCGTAGATCTGCGACTGTGGCACTTCGGCCACCAGGGTCCAGCCGAGATCGCGCAGCGGCAAGCTCAATGCCAGATAATCTTCGCCATCACGCTGGAAGCCACTGTTGGTGGCGGACGCTTTGGAGGTAGAGAGTTGCCCCATCACCGCTTGCGCTGCCGTAGCACCAATCTGCTCGGCCAAGGTACGTTTGCCGCTGAATTGCGCCTCGGGATGCACCTGGATCAAACCATCCGAACGCACGAGATAGACCTTGCCGCGCTCTCCGAAGCTGAAGTTGTGGATCAGCTCCGACAGCTCTTTCATGCTCAGGCCAAGACCCGCAACACCAACGATTTTGCCCGCCTGCTCCACCTTGAGATCGATGAAAAGCGCCAATTCTCCGGTCGCCGTGTCATTGTCGATATTGAGGGTGCGCGGCTGGTTGCTGTCGAGGAACGAGTAGAACCAGGCGTCTTTGGGATTGGAACGACTGAGGGTGCGGTCCAGGCCTTTTTCGCTGATGTAATGGCTGGACGCGGTGCCGATGATCAGCGCGGTAAAGGCTTTGTGCTCGGCGCGGATGCCTTCCAGGTACTGCGCGAAGCTTGCGGTTTGGGCACTGTCCTCACCCCCGGCCAACCAGTTGCGCACCATGCTGTTGCTGGCGATGTCCTTGGCGGCGGTGAGGGGTTGAACGAGGATCCGCTCGATATCGTTGCGCATCGCTTCGATGCTCGACGGCAAGGCTTGCTCGACCAGATAGCTCTGGGCGAGGCGGTTGACCACCAGGGTATAAATGCCAACCACGATCAGGATACTGACGAGCAGAGCGGTGCCCATGCTCAGGATCAACTGCCATTGAATACTGCGTCGCCAGAACTGCATGGAGCACCCCCAAAGAATAAGAGGCTGAAACACTGCAACAGCCGTGCCGATTGTATACAAGCCAACCGACAATTTATTCTTTGGTTGTGCGCAAAGCCGATCAGGCCTGATTGATCGTCTTGGAAATCACTTCAACCGTGGCGCTGACTTGCTCTTGGTAACGGTCGAGTTCGAGCTTGTGCTGCTTCTGCATTTCGATCTGCTGGGAGCACAGATTCATCGCCGCCAGCACCAGCAGTCGGTCACCGATCAGCGTCGGGTACTTCCTCTTGGTTTCGGCCAGGGCTGCCTTCAACATCATCGCGGCGTCCAGCAGGGTCTGTTCTTCCCCGGCCGGTGCCTTGATCGAATAGTCCTCCCCCAGGATCGAGACGACTTTTACCCCTGCGGCGTTGTAACTCATGCGCTGACAGGGCCTGCGCTGACGCGCTCAACCAGGGCCTGGATGCGAGCCGCCGTGGCGCCTTGCTTTTCTTCGTGCTCCATCAGGCTCAGTTGCAGGCTTTCGTTTTCATCTTTGGCCTGGGCCAGTTCCGCGGCCAGGTTCTGGTTCTGTTGCACCAGGTCGCTGACCAGTTGTTCCAATTGGCTAAGGGATGCTTCCAACATTTTGATTTTCCGGGCATTTTCAAAGGGCGCGTACGATAAAGAAAAGTCACCCTGGATGCCAGGGTTATACAGGCGCAAAGCCTTGATTTTGCTGACGAGTGACCTTTCTCGCGAACTGTAGAGACTGTGATTGCCCGATCTGGTTCCTGCACTTCGTCGCCATGGCGTTTGTGCGATACCCCTGCTGCGGATTTTCGCCCCTCACCACTTTGCCTCTCTGACCCGACAAAACAATGAAATCGAACGGACCGCCACGGCGGATAACGAAACAAATAAACATCCCCACCATTACCTCACTCAATCCAACTTCCCGCGATTCGGTACAACAGCGCCAATTCAATATAAAAAATGGCGCACTGAAGAACCCGACACTCAAGACAACCGCGACAAACCTAAATAATTGTTCACACCACCAATTAGCACAACAAAACAACCATGACACACTTCGAATAAAACCCTCGCTCGCAATGGCAACTCAGACCATGGAACAATCTACTCATCGCCGAATAGCGGATCAAACTAAAAACTATCACAACCCCCTACTTACATACCAACGAGAGCTAATTCATCATGATTGAAAATCAAAATAGCTTCACCCCCCTTACTTCTACAACTGCAGACCCTGCCCCACAGCACAGCGACACGGCAACAAGCCCCGGCATTACCTTGACACCAAACGATAGAGGCGGCGTCACCTATGGCATAATCGAATTTCTCGAAGCATCCAGAAAATCTCAACACATCGCCAATTTCGAAACAGGCAAAGACCGCATCGACATGTCAACAGCCTTGAAAAATGCCGGAGTGGGTTCACTGAACTTCAATCTTTCGGACATTTCTGAATTCAGGAATCCGGGCGATGCATTTCTGGATTACTTACCTCACAACAACCAGAGTAATATCCTCGTAAAAGGACAAAGCGCTAAATCATCAATGATGGTCATTTCAGTAAAAGGTCTCGTCCGCCTGGGAGACATCGTCGATTCTGGATGGTCCTGACACATCGTAGCAAACAATCTAACAGCACCTATCCAAAGCGAACTCAAAAAACCAGCAAAACAATCGCTTCTTTCTTGAAAAACCTATTGTACTTTGCCAATTAAACATCCCACTCAATTTAAGACTTGAGCGGAAAACTAACAGTCCCCATTCGAATGGATCTTTCATCAACACAACAGCAAGCCAATCATAGAGATAGCATCTGAGCAGGCGCCCTCAAACCTTTTTTGACAGCGACGCAATTCAACAGGTTAGAATCGCTGGCACGCAGACTGCATGGTCAGTTTGCGCCCGCCTTTCAGCTTTTTGGAGTACTGCCTTTGAATGCGACGACCATCAACAGCCTGTTCTTGATCGGCGCGTTGCTGGTAGGTGCAAGCATTCTGGTGAGCTCACTTTCGTCCCGCCTCGGCATCCCGATTCTGGTGATCATCCTGGCCGTCGGCATGGTGGCCGGTGTCGATGGCGCCGGCATTCTTTTTGATAACTACCCCACGGCTTATCTGGTCGGCAACCTCGCACTGGCAGTGATCCTGCTCGACGGTGGCTTGCGCACCAGGGTGTCGAGTTTTCGCGTGGCGTTATGGCCGGCGCTCTCTCTGGCCACGGTCGGCGTGCTGATTACCACCGGGCTGACCGGCATGGCGGCCGCATGGCTGTTCAACCTGAATCTGATCCAGGGCCTGCTGATCGGCGCCATCGTCGGCTCCACCGACGCCGCCGCGGTGTTCTCGCTATTGGGTGGCAAGGGCCTGAATGAACGGGTAACCGCCAGCCTTGAAATCGAATCCGGCAGTAACGACCCGATGGCGGTGTTCCTCACCGTCACCCTGATCGACATGCTCGCCAGCGGCCAGACCGGCCTGCACTGGAGCCTGCTGACCCACTTGCTGCGCGAGTTCGGTATCGGCGGCGTCATCGGTCTTGGTGGCGGTTGGCTGATGCTGCAATTGGTCAACCGCATCAATCTGGCCACCGGTTTGTATCCGATTCTGGTCATCGCCGGCGGGTTGGTCGTCTTTGCGCTGACCAACGCCCTGCACGGCAGCGGCTTCCTGGCGGTGTACATCTGCGGCCTCGTGATCGGCAACCGTCCGGTGCGCAGCCGCCACGGCATCCTGCACATGCTCGACGGCATGGCCTGGCTGGCGCAGATCGGCATGTTCCTGGTGCTGGGGCTGCTGGTGACGCCTCACGACCTGCTGCCTATCGCCTTGCCGGCACTGGCCCTGGCGCTGTGGATGATTCTGTTTGCCCGGCCACTGTCGGTGATGGTTGGCCTGCTGCCGTTCAAGGCATTTCATGGTCGCGAGAAGGCTTTCATTTCCTGGGTCGGCCTGCGCGGCGCGGTCCCGATCATTCTCGCGGTGTTCCCGCTGATGGCCGGCCTGCCCAACGCCCAGCTGTACTTCAACCTCGCGTTCTTTATCGTGCTGGTGTCGCTGCTGGTTCAGGGCACGAGCCTGCCATGGGTCGCCAAGCTGCTAAAGGTGACGGTGCCCCCGGAGCCGGCGCCCATCTCCCGCTCGGCCCTGGAAGTACACGTCACCAGCGAGTGGGAGCTGTTCGTCTATCGCCTCGGCGCGGAAAAATGGTGCATCGGTTCGCCCCTGCGCGAGCTGAAAATGCCCGAAGGCACCCGTATCGCCGCTTTGTTTCGTGGCCAACAATTACTCCATCCGTCGGGTAGTACGGTACTGGAAGTCGATGATTTGCTGTGTGTTATCGGCCATGAACACAACCTGCCGGCCCTCGGAAAACTCTTCAGCCAAGCGCCGCAACGGGGCCTCGATCTGCGTTTCTTCGGCGACTTCGTACTCGAAGGAGACGCCCAGCTGGCCGCGGTTGCGGCACTGTATGGCCTGAAGGTCGAAGGCATCGATCCGGACATGTCCCTGGGCCACTTCATTGCCCAGAAGGTTGGGGGCGCGCCGGTGGTGGGTGACCAGGTGGAATGGAACAACACCATTTGGACCGTGGCCGTCATGGACGGGAACAAGATCGGTAAAGTGGGCGTCAGATTCCCCGAAGGAAGTCGCCCGGGTCCCGGACTCTTCCTCTAAACTGCTTCCACTATCACTTGCTTGACCGGTCTTTATGCCTAACCTGCGCTCCATTTTCGCCATTGCCCTTTTGGGTTTGAGTCTCTCTGTCGGCACCCTTGGTTTATCGCAAGCGGCGCAAGCGGCCGAACCGCCTTCCAGCGAAGCCGTGCAAGCGAGCCTGGACAAGATTTCCGACCGCAAACTGCCGGAAGCCGATCAGAAGGCCCTGCAATCGGTCCTGCAAGGCACGCTGAACCAGCTCAACAACAAGCGCGACTACGAGCAGAAGCTGATCGCGCTCAAGCAGCAATTGAGCAGTGCGCCCAAACAGACCATCGAGAACCAGCGTGAACTGACCCGCCTCAAGGCCAGTTCCGTGGTGCCGGTGGCGCAGCGTTTCGCCAAGGAACCGATCCAGCAGCTGGAACAATTGCTCACCGAACGCTCCACCCAGCAAAGCGACCTGCAAAAGGCCCTGGCCGACGCCAACAGCCTGATCATCACCGCCCAGACTCGCCCCGAGCGCGCCCAGGCGGAGATATCCAGCAGCCAGACGCGCATTCAGCAGATCAACAACACCCTCAAGAACGGCAAAGACGCCGGCAAGACCCTGAGCCCCGAGCAGCGCGACCAGCTCAATGCCGAGCTGGCAGCGCTGAACGCCCTGATCCCGTTGCGGCGCCAGGAACTGGCCGGCAATACCCAGTTGCAAGACCTCGGCAACAGCCAGCATGACCTGTTGTCGGAGCGGTCCGACCGCCTGGATCGGGAAATCCAGGAACTGCAAACCCTGATCAACCAGAAGCGCCTGGCGTTGTCCCAGGAAACGGTCACCCAGCAATCCATCGAAGCGCAGAAGGCCGGCGGCAGCAGCCTTTTGGCCACCGAAAGCGCGGCCAACCTGAAGCTCTCGGACTACCTGCTCAAAAGCACCGACCGCCTGAACGAAGTCACCCAGCAGAACCTGCAGACCAAGCAGCAACTGGACAGCCTGACCCAGAGCGATGCGGCCCTGGACGAGCAAATCAACGTGCTCAAAGGCAGCCTGCTGCTCTCGAAGATTCTCTACAAACAGAAACAGGCGTTGCCGCGCCTGCGGCTCGACCGCAACCTGGCCGACCAGATCGCCGACATTCGCCTGTATCAGTTCGAAGTCAGCCAGCAACGGGAATTGCTGAGCAACCCGACCACCTACGTCGAAAACCTGCTGTCGACCCAACCCCCCGAGCAAGTCACGGCGCAGCTGCGCAAAAGCCTGATGGAACTGGCCACCACCCGCGCCGACCTGCTGGAGCGACTGAACCGCGAACTGAGTGCGGTGCTCAATGAATCCATCACCCTGCAACTGAACCAGAAGCAATTGCTCAGCACCGCGCAAAGCCTGCGGGCGACCCTGGATGAGCAGATGTTCTGGATTCCCAGTAACAAGCCGCTGGACCTGGAGTGGATTCACAGCGTGCCGGATCGCCTGCAGCGGCAACTCGATTCGCTGCCGGTACTGTCAAGCCTGAGCGAACTGACCGACGGCCTGACCCAGCGCCCACTGCTGTTTCTGCCACTGGCCCTGCTGATCGGCGCGTTGCTGTGGCGGCGCAAGAATCTGTACGCGCGACTGAACAAGGTTCACCAGGACATCGGTCACTTCAAGCGCGATAGCCAGTGGCACACGCCGCAGGCGATTCTGATCAACATTCTGCTGGCGATGCCGGTTTCCCTGGGCCTCGCCTTGTGCGGGCTGGCCTTGCAGATCGACGCCCGTGGACAGAACGCCAATATGGGCGCGGCGCTGCTGCAAATGGCCGGGGCCTGGCTGGTGTTCTACACCGCCTACCGGATCCTCGCGCCAGGTGGTGTGGCAGAACTGCATTTCCGTTGGGAAAAGCCCCAGGTGGAATTCCTGCGCAGATGGATCCGCCGCCTCGGTATCGTGGTGATGGCACTGGTGACCGTCGTCGCCGTTGCCGAACTGCAACCGGCGGCACTGGCCGATGACGTGCTCGGCATGCCGGTGGTGCTGATCTGCTACGCCTTGATGACCTTGCTGCTCAGCCGCCTGCTCAGCAGCAGCCCGACCCACGAAAACGCTTCGCTGTTCCGCAAACTGGTGGGGGTCCTGTTCACCGCCCTGCCCGTCGCCCTGTTCGTGGCGGTGTGCTTCGGCTACTACTACACCGCGCTGAAGCTCAGCGACCGCTTGATCAACACCCTGTACCTGCTGATGTTCTGGCTGGTGATCGAAGCCACCTTCGTGCGCGGCCTCAGTGTGGCGGCGCGGCGCCTGGCCTACCAGCGCGCCCTGGCCAAGCGGCTGGCCGCCAAAGAGGCCGGCGATGGCGAAGCGGTGATCGAAGAACCGACGATGGACATCGAGAAGGTCAACGAACAGTCCCTGCGCCTGATCCGCCTGGCACTGCTCGGCGGCTTCATGGCGGCACTGTATTGGGTCTGGGCCGACCTGATCACGGTGTTCTCGTACCTGGACAACGTCACCCTCTACGAATACACCAGCGGTACCGGCGCCAACATGAGCATGGTACCGATCAGCATCGGCGACATGCTCGGCGCGCTGATCATCATCGGCATCACCTTCGCCCTGGCACGCAACCTGCCGGGCTTGCTCGAAGTGTTCGTGCTGTCGAAGCTGAATCTTGCCCAGGGCAGCGCCTACGCCACCACCACACTGCTGTCTTATGTGATCGCCGGCGTCGGTTTCGTCTCGACGCTGTCGACCCTCGGCGTGAGCTGGGACAAGCTGCAGTGGCTGGTGGCGGCCCTGTCGGTCGGCCTCGGTTTCGGCATGCAGGAGATCTTCGCCAACTTCATTTCCGGCATCATGATCCTGTTCGAACGCCCGGTGCGGATCGGTGACACCATCACCATCGGCAACCTGTCCGGCACCGTGAGCAAGATTCGCATCCGTGCCACGACCATCACCGACTTCGACCGCAAGGACATCATCGTCCCGAACAAGACGTTCATTACCGGGCAACTGATCAACTGGTCGCTGACCGACACCATCACCCGGGTGACCCTCAAGCTCGGCGTCGACTACGGCTCGGACCTGGACCTGGTGAAAGAGCTGCTGCTCAAGGCCGCACGGGATAACCCGCGCGTGCTGAAAGACCCGGAACCCCACGTGTACTTCCTCAACTTCGGCGAAAGCACCCTCGACCACGAGTTGCGCATGCACGTGCGCGATCTCGGCGACCGCAACCCGGTGCTCGACGAGGTCAACCGCTTCATCAACCGCGAGTTCAAGAAGCAGCACATCAACATCTCGTTCCGGCAGATGGAGGTCTACCTCAAGAACCTGCACGGCCAGGAATACAAGATGGTGCCGATCGAACCGGAAGCGAAAACCATCGTGCCGATCGTCGACGGCAAGCCAGCGCAAGAACCGCCCGCCGCCAAACTCGACTAACCGGACTTTCCCCAGCAGAATGCTCGGACATTCTGCTGGAGCCGGCCCTTGAAAGCCCTCGACGAACTCACTTTCGATAACCGCTTCGACCGCCTGGGCGATGCGTTTTCCGCCCATGTGCTGCCCGAGCCCATCGATAATCCGCGCCTGGTCGTGGCCAGCCCCGCCGCCATGGCGCTGCTGGACCTCGACCCGGCCGTGGCCGAAACCCCGGAGTTCGCCGAACTGTTCAGCGGCCACAAGCTCTGGGCCGACGCAATTCCAAGGGCGATGGTCTATTCGGGGCATCAGTTCGGTTCCTACAACCCGCAACTGGGCGACGGTCGTGGCCTGTTGCTCGGCGAGGTGTACAACGAGGCTGGCGAACACTGGGACCTGCACCTAAAAGGCGCCGGCCAGACGCCGTTCTCACGCATGGGCGATGGCCGGGCGGTACTGCGTTCGTCGATCCGCGAATTCCTCGCCTCCGAAGCCCTGAACGCGCTGAATATCCCGACCACCCGCGCCCTGTGCGTGATCGGCTCCGACACCCCGGTGTGGCGCGAAAAACAGGAGCGCGCGGCCATGGTCCTGCGCCTGGCGCCGAGCCATGTGCGCTTCGGGCACTTCGAATACTTCTACTACACCAAGCGCCCCGAGCAGCAGAAAGAGCTGGGTGATCACGTGCTGGCCATGCATTTTCCGCAGTGCCTGGAACAACCGGAGCCGTACCTGGCGATGTTCCGCGAAGTGGTGGAGCGCAATGCCGAACTGATCGCCAAATGGCAGGCGTATGGCTTCTGCCACGGGGTGATGAACACCGACAACATGTCGATCCTGGGCATCACCTTCGATTTCGGCCCGTTCGCCTTCCTCGACGACTTCGACGCCAACTTCATCTGCAACCACTCCGACGACCAGGGCCGTTACTCCTTCAGCAACCAGGTGCCAGTTGGCCAGTGGAACCTCAGCGCCCTGGCCCAGGCCCTGACGCCGTTCATCAGCGTCGAAGCCCTGCGCGAAACCCTCGGCCTGTACCTGCCGCTGTTCCAGGCTCATTACCTGGACCTGATGCGCCGCCGCCTCGGCCTGGCCACCGCGGAGGATGACGACCAGAAATTGCTGGAGAACCTGCTGCAACTCATGCAAAACAGCGGCGTCGACTACAGCCTGTTTTTCCGCCGCCTGGGTGATGAAGCACCGGAACAGGCCATCACCCGCTTGCGTGATGACTTCGTCGACCTCAAGGGCTTTGATGCCTGGGGCGAACTCTACGTCGCCCGGGTGGCACGTGAAGGCACGCTTGATCAACAGCAGCGCCGCCAGCGGATGCACGCGGTCAATCCGCTGTACATCCTGCGCAACTACCTGGCGCAGAAGGCCATCGAGGCGGCGCAGAACGGCGACTACTCGGAAGTCCGCCGGCTACACGCCGTGCTGAGCAATCCGTTCGAGGAACAACCGGGGATGCAAAGCTACGCCGAGCGACCACCGGAATGGGGCAAGCACCTGGAGATCAGTTGTTCGTCGTGAGGCACTGCACGATTGAAAATCTGCAGTCCTGTCTCCAGATAAGGATCATTCGCTTTCGACTGGACGTTTTGTCATGACCGACCCACTCCTCATCCCCTGCCCCCACTGTAACGGCCTCAACCGCATTCCCGCCGAGCGCCTGAACGACCACCCGAAGTGCGGGCGCTGCAAGGCTGAAGTCCTGCTGAGCAAACCGTTTGAATTGAAACAAGGCGACTACGCCAGCCAGATCAAGGGCGATCTGCCGCTGCTGGTGGATGTGTGGGCGGACTGGTGCGGGCCGTGCAAGTCGTTTGCACCGGTGTTCGAGCAGGCGGCCGGGCAACTGGTGGGCAAGTGCCGACTGGCCAAGCTGGACAGCGAGGCGAACCAGCAGTTGTCGGCGCAATTGGGGATTCGCTCGATTCCGAGCCTGATCCTGTTCAAGAACGGCCGGGAAGTCGCCCGGCAGAGCGGGGCTTTTCCGTTACCGCAGTTGATGAGCTGGTTGCGTAGCCAGGGGATCTGAGACTGCCCGGAAAGATCGCAGCCTGCGGCAGCTCCTACAAGGACATCAGCGCCCAATCTGTAGGAGCTGCCGCAGGCTGCGATCTTTTGATCTTCAGGCGTTTTCCAGCAGGTTGTGCAACTCGACAAACTGCTGGGTCAGCTTGTGCCGCGGGTCGAGATGGATCAGTGGCGTATTGGCCTGGTGGGATTCGCGCATGCGTACCGAGCTGGCCAGGTACACCGGCAACACCGGCAGGCCTTCGGCGATCAACTCATCGAGAATCTGCTGGGGCAGGCTGGCGCGGGCCTGGAACTGGTTGACGACAATGCCTTCGACTTCCAGGCCTTCGTTATGGTCGTCCTTCAACTCTTCGATTTCCGCCATCAGGCCATACAGTGCCTGGCGTGAAAAGCTGTCGCAATCGAAGGGAATCAATACACGATCAGCGGCAATCAACGCTGAAACCGCATAGAAGTTCAGCGCGGGCGGGGTATCGAGGTAAATCCGGTCGTAGTCTTCGCTCAGCTCTTCAAGCAACTTACGCAGCTTGTTGATCTTGTGCTTGGCTTCAAGTTTTGGCTGCAAGTCCGCCAGTTCGGCGGTGGCGGTAATGACATGGAGGTTATCGAAGGGGGTTTCGTAGATGTCGACCTGATTCTTTTTGGAGAACGGCCCGGAAGACAGCGTCTGCTTGAAGAAATCGGCGATGCCCATCGGGATATCGCTACCGGTGAGCCCCGTCAGGTACTGAGTGGAGTTGGCCTGGGCATCGAGATCCACCAACAAGGTGCGAAAACCCTCGCTGGCACTGACCGCCGCCAGATTGCAGGCAATGCTGGATTTGCCAACGCCACCTTTCTGATTGAACACCACGCGCCGCATGTCAAAACCTCCGTGTATCAAAGAATGACCGAGTGTAGTGGTCCCCGGCATGGCTACGCTACCTCACCAGTGCAAGGACTACACAGTCAGTTGCCTTCTCCTGCTTGAAAGGCCCTGAACAGCCCGGCGATTCGACGCCAGAACTGACAGACGGAGTCATAATTCTGTGAATAATTACCAATCGTTCAATTTTTGCGAGCCAGTCGCTTCATCTTGCTGAGCAAAATGTAACCAGCATTTGCTACACGTTCCCGGCACCGGGATAATGCGCGCCACTCGGCGCCAAACGCCACGCAGGGTAAGTCCCGGCTTTCGGCCACTCCCCCGCGTCAAGTAAGCCCGTGAGGGTGGAATGAATGTCTGTGATCAACTTCAACATCGCCCAATGGCGCGCCTGGGCCCCTGGGCTTGATAGCGTGTCCGATTGGCAGGCCTGGTGCCGACAACCGGTTGTGCTGCCGGACAGCGATGCCGCTCCCGACGTTTCCTTTCTGCCGGCCATGCAGCGTCGGCGGCTCAGCCGTCTGGCGCGCATGGCATTCAGTGTCGGCTGGCCATTGGCCGAAGGTCGGCAGGATCTGCCATTGGTCTTTGTTTCCCGTCACGGCGAAACGCCCCGCACGATCGAGATCCTCAGCGACCTGGCCACCGATCAACCGCTGTCGCCAACCCGCTTCAGCTTGTCGGTGCATAACGCGATCATTGGCCTGTGGTCGATCATGCGTGGTGAAACCAGCGAAATGACCGCCCTGGCCGCCGCAGGCGATGGCCTGGAACATGGCATGCTCGAAGCTGCCGCGCTGCTGGCTGAAGGCGCTGACGCGGTACTGCTGGTAGTCACCGAAGAGCGGCCGCCCGAGGCTTACTCGACCTGGATCGACGACGTACCGTTCCCTTATGCCGTCGGCCTGCTGATCACGCCCGGCACCGACTGGCGGTTGTCCCTGAACAGCCCCCCGGATGCGTTGTCCAAATCCCGCTGGCCCCACGCGCTGAATCTGCTGCGTACGCTGCTCGGCCAGCAAACCACCTGCCAACATGCCTGGAAAAATCGTGTATGGACCTGGCAACGCAACCCGTGACCGAGAAAAACCGCGACGCCTACCACTGGCGCTTGCTGGCCACCGCCGCGAGCTTTGCCCTGTTCGGGTTGGGCGGGCTGTGCCTGCGCCTGGTGATTTTCCCTGTGCTGAACTGCCTGCCGGGCGACGCCCGGACCCATCGGCTGCGGGCCCGGCAAACGGTCAGCCGCTGTTTCTGGATTTTTGTGCGTTTCATGGCCCGTACCGGGGTACTGACCTATAACATTGAAGGCGCGGAAAAACTCGGTCGTCCCGGGCAAATGATCATTGCCAATCACCCATCGCTGATCGACGTGGTCTTTCTGATCGGTCTGGTGCGTCACGCCAACTGCGTGGTCAAGCAAAGCCTCTGGGAAAACCCTTTCACTCGCGGGCCGCTGCGCTGCACCGAATACATCAGCAACGACGGCAGCATGGACATGCTCGACGCGGCTGCCAACGCGCTGAAAGACGGCCAGACCCTGATCATTTTCCCGGAAGGTACGCGCACCCGACCCGGCCAGCCGCCGGCCTTTCATCGGGGCGGCGCGGCAATCGCCCTGCGGGGTGCGAAAATCCTCACCCCGGTCATTATCAAAGTCAGCCCGACCACATTGACCAAGGCCGAGCCCTGGTATCGCATCCCCAAGCGGCGCGTGCACTTCAGTTTTCGGGTCGGGGCCGATATAGACCCACAGACCTTCGCCACGCAGGGGCCGGCTCCGCAGGCCTCGCGCAAGCTCAACGATTATCTACATTCTTACTTTATTAAGGAGCTCGCCGAAGATGAGCGATCTGCACCGTGATATCAAAATGCTTATCATCGACGCCCTTGGCCTGGAAGACATCAGTGCCGACGACATCGGCAATGAGCAGACCCTGTTCGGCGAAGGCCTGGGCCTGGACTCGGTGGACGCCCTGGAACTGGGCCTGGCCATCCAGAAAAAATACGGCATCAAGATCGACGCCGATGCCAAGGACACGCGCAATCACTTCAGTAACGTGGCGAGCCTTGCGGCGTTCGTCATTGCAAAACAGGCAGCTTGAGACCGGACCATGCAAACTCGTGACGACATTTTCAACACCCTGCGCGATGCCTTGGTCGAGCTTTTCGAGCTGGACCCTGAGCGTGTGAGCCTGGAATCCAACCTGTATCAGGACCTGGAAATCGACAGCATCGACGCGGTCGACCTGATTGATCACATCAAACGTCAGACCGGCAAGAAAATCGCCGCCGAAGAATTCAAATCGGTGCGTACCGTCAGTGACGTGGTCGAGGCGGTCTACCGTCTGGTTCAACCGGCCGCATGAATCGACTGATTGGCCTCGGCCTGCTGCTGGCGGGCCTTTTGTATCCCTTTGCGGTGTATTTCGGCATGGAGCATTTCGCCCCGTGGCAGTTCGGGATGCTGCTGGGCGCACTGTGGCTGGGCCGGGCGCTGACCGGCAAGCGACGGCCTGGCAGCCGGTGGATGGCCACGGTGGCCATTATGTTCTGCCTGTTGCTGGCACTGTTCGACAGCCCGGCGCTGTTGCGCTGGTATCCGGTGCTGATCAGCAGTTTCATGCTGGCGCTGTTCGGATCGAGCCTGATATTCGGCCCACCGATCGTTGAACGCCTGGCCCGGGTACGCGAGCCGCATTTGCCCGCCAAGGGTATTCGCTACACCCGTCAGGTAACCATCGCCTGGAGCGTTTTTTTTCTATGCAACGGTTTGTGTGCCGCCGCCCTGACACTCTGGGCGCCGCTGAGCTGGTGGACGCTGTACACCGGGCTGATTTCCTACGGATTGATAGGCCTGATGTTTGCCATTGAATGGCTCATACGACAAAGGGTACGAGGCCGCCCATGAATTGGATAAAACTTGAGCACCTGCTGCTCAAGGCTCAGCCTGAGCGTGCCGTAACGACCGCCCCGGCACTGGATCACGCCCGACTGTGCGAACAGGCACTGCGCCTGGCCTCCGGCCTGCAAGCCCGGGGTGTGCGGCAGATGGCCGTGCACCTTGAGGATGCCGCCGACCTGGCGATTGCCCTGTTCGGTGCCTGGCGTGCCGGAGTCAGTGTGCTGCTGCCGTCCGACCTGCAACCCCAGACCCGCCAACGCTGGTCAGGTGAAGTCGATCTGTGGCTGAGCGATCAGCCCGACGATGCGCACCTTGGCGACCTACAACAGCAGCCACTGAGTGCCGCCGCCCTGGACCTGGATAACTGCCGACTCAGCCTGTGCACCTCCGGCTCGAGTGGCGAACCCAAGCGCATCGAAAAAAACCTGCGCCAACTGGCCAATGAAGTCGAAGTCCTGGAACAGCTGTGGGGCGCCGACCTGGGCCCGGCATGCATCATTGGCAGCGTCGCCACCCAGCACATCTACGGCCTGCTGTTCCGGGTGCTGTGGCCGCTATGCGCCGGGCGCCCGTTCGTACGTCGGCAGTTGGCCTTTCCGGAAGACCTGCAACGCGCCAGCCGCGAGCACCCGGCCTTCGCCTGGGTGGCCAGCCCGGCGCTGCTCAAGCGCATGGGCGACAACCTCGACTGGCCTGCCTTGAGTTCCGTACGCCGGGTGTTTTCCTCCGGCGGCGCATTGCCGGTCGAGGCTGCACAGAGCCTGCATGAGCGTCTGGGGCAATGGCCAACGGAGATCTTCGGTAGTTCGGAAACCGGTGGAATCGCCTGGCGTCAGGGCGCGGAACTCTGGCAGCCCTTTGCCGGTGTCACGCTGACCCAGGACAGTGACGGTGCACTGCTGATCGCTTCGCCGTATTTGCCCCATGGCCATGTCGAACACACGGCCGATGCCGTGCGTATCTCTGTCGACGGTCGTTTCGAATTGCTTGGGCGACTGGACCGGATCGTCAAGCTGGAAGAAAAACGCATCTCGCTGCCGATGCTGGAACAAGCGCTGACGGCCCATGAATGGGTCATCGAAGCGCGGCTCGGTGTCGTTCAGGAAAACCGCGCCTCCCTGGGGGCATTGCTGGTGCTGAGCGATGCCGGTCTGCATGTGCTGCGCAATCAGGGGCGACGCAGCCTCACCGAGCAATTGCGCCAGCACCTGAGCCAACACTGCGAAGCCCTGGCCCTGCCAAGACGCTGGCGCCTGCTGCGCCAACTGCCGCTGAACGCTCAGGGCAAACTGCCCCAGGCCGACGTCGACGCCCTGCTGTTGGCGCCGCGCCCCAAGGCGCCCGAAGTGCTGGAACAAACCGAAAGCGATGGCGAGTGGAGCCTGCAACTGGCGGTGCCACCGGACCTGGCCTATTTCAGCGGACACTTCCCCACGGCGCCGGTGTTGCCTGGCGTGGTGCAGGTGGACTGGGCGCTGAGCCTGGGCCGGCAATTGATGAACCTGCCGAAAAAATTTGCCGGCATGGAAGTCTTGAAGTTCCAGCAACTGGTGCGCCCGGGAGATGAAATCCAGCTGCACCTGCGCTTCGACCCGGCCCGCGGCAAATTGTATTTCACCTATCGCGACGAAACCGCCACCTGCTCCAGCGGGCGGATCTTGCTGGAGGCGGCGCATGCATAAGCCGGGTGAGTGCTGCGCACTCAATCGCGAGCAGGCTCGCTCCCACACTGGATTTGTGAACGACACAGCCCCCCTGTGGGAGCGGCGGTGCGACGATTCGACTTGCTCGCGAAGCAGGCACCTCGGTCTTTCAGGTGTACACCAACATGCATAGCCCCTGCGCCATCGTCCCGGTGTATAACCACGAAACAGCCATTACCACGGTGGTCGATGCGCTGATCGCCAGCCATCTGCCGTGCATCCTGGTGGACGATGCCAGCAGCCCGCGTTGCGCCCGGGTGCTGGATCGCCTGGCCCAGCGTGAAATGGTTTACCTGATCCGCCTGGCCGAAAACCAGGGCAAGGGTGGCGCGGTCATGACCGGTTTGCGCGAAGCTTCGCGCCTGGGTTTCAGCCATGCCTTACAGGTGGACGCCGATGGCCAGCACGATTTGCAGGACGTCCAACGCTTCATCGAACAGTCACGCCGCTACCCACAAGCGTTGATTTGCGGTTATCCGCAATATGACGCCAGCGTGCCGAAAGGCCGTTTGTATGCACGCTACCTGACTCACGTCATGGTCTGGATCAACACCCTGTCGTTGCAGATTCGCGACTCCATGTGCGGTTTCCGGGTCTACCCTTTGGCACCGGTCCTGGCGTTGATCGAGTCAGCAAAAATCGGCAAGCGCATGGACTTCGACTCGGACATCCTGGTGCGCCTGTCCTGGCGCAATCAGCCGATGTTATGGCTGCAAACCAAGGTCCATTACCCGCTGGACGGCGTTTCGCACTTTCGGATGTTCCACGACAACGTCCTGATTTCCAGCATGCACACGCGGCTGTTCTTCGGCATGTTGCTGCGTGCGCCAGTGATCCTCTGGCGACGGTGGCGGGCATGAGTGCAGACAAGCAACACTGGGCCGACCGCAAAGAACGGGGCAGTTTCTGGCTGATGAAGCTCACCGCGTTCGGCGCCAAAGTGCTGGGCCGTCGAGTACTGAGCCCAGTGTTGTACGGCATCGTCCTGTACTTTTTCCTGTTCGGTCGCAGCGCCCGACACAGTGCCTGGCAATACCAGCAACGGCTGGCCGACTGGAGCGGTCGCAGCGAATTGCGCCCGAGCCATTGGCGGGTGTTCGGCCAGTTCATGGCTTTCGCCGATTCGATGCTCGACAAACTCGACGTCTGGAACGGCAAGCTGAGCATCGAACAAATCGAAATCATCGACCCGGCGCTGCTGCGTGACCAGCTGCGCGGTGCCCGCGGGCAGATGCTGGTGGGCGCACACCTGGGCAATCTGGAAGTCTGCCGCGCACTGGCGGAGATCGGCGAAAAGGTCACGATGAACGTGCTGGTGCACACCAAGCACGCCGAACAGTTCAACCGTTTACTGGGTGAAGCCGGGGCGACCAATTTGCGCTTGATCCAGGTCAGCGAACTGGACCCCGGGATCATGCTGCAACTGAGCGAGCGCCTGGAGCGTGGCGAGTGGCTGGCGATCGCCGGCGACCGCGTGCCGCTGCATGGCGGACGCTGCGCGACCGTGGACTTCCTCGGTCATTCGGCCAGGTTCCCCCAGGGCCCGTGGTTGCTGGCCGGCCTGCTGAAATGCCCGGTCAACCTGCTGCTGTGCCTGAAAAAGCCCGACGGTGACTATCGACTGACCATCGAGCCGTTCGCTGAGGCAATCACCTGGAAACGTACTGACCGCGAACAGGTCATTCATCAGTGGGCCTCCCGCTACGCCGAACGCTTGGGTCACTATTGCCTTGAAGCGCCCCAACAATGGTTCAACTTTTACCCTTTCTGGAAGACCGATGACGACGCCAACGCTTGAGCCGGTAACCTTCGGCGAACGCCCTTTGCGCATAGAAGATGTGCTGGCACTGGCCAACCGCAAAGTGCCGACGCTGTTGCAAAGCGATCCCGCCTACCGCGAGCGCATCGCCAAGGGCGCGCGTTTTCTGGACTCTCTGCTGGACAAGGAAGGCGTGATCTACGGCGTGACCACCGGTTACGGCGACTCTTGCGTGGTCGCGGTGCCGCTGCATCACGTCGAGGCGCTGCCCCGTCACCTGTACACCTTCCACGGCTGTGGCCTGGGCAAACTGCTCGACGCCCAGGCCACCCGCGCGGTACTGGCGGCGCGTTTGCAGTCGTTGTGCCACGGTGTTTCCGGAGTGCGAGTGGAGCTGCTGGAGCGCCTGCAGGCGTTCCTTGAACACGACATCCTGCCGCTGATTCCAGAGGAAGGCTCGGTGGGCGCCAGTGGTGACCTGACGCCGCTTTCGTACGTGGCCGCCACGCTGTCCGGTGAACGCGAGGTGATGTTCCGCGGCGAGCGCCGGCAAGCTGCCGATGTGCACCGCGAACTCGGCTGGCAGCCACTGGTGTTGCGTCCGAAAGAAGCCTTGGCGCTGATGAACGGCACCGCAGTGATGACCGGGCTGGCCTGCCTGGCGTACGCCCGCGCCGATTACCTGCTGCACCTGGCCACGCGCATTACCGCGCTGAACGTGGTCGCCCTGCAAGGCAACCCGGAGCACTTCGACGAGCGCCTGTTCGCCGCCAAGCCACACCCGGGGCAGATGCAGGTCGCCGCGTGGTTGCGCGAGGATCTGGCCATCGACGCGCCCACCGCGCCCTTGCATCGTCTGCAAGATCGCTACTCCCTGCGTTGCGCCCCCCATGTGCTGGGCGTACTGGCCGACAGCCTGAACTGGCTGCGCTCATTCATCGAGATCGAGCTCAACAGTGCCAACGACAACCCGATCATCGACGCCGAGGCCGAGCGAGTGCTGCACGGTGGGCACTTCTACGGAGGCCACATCGCCTTCGCCATGGACAGCCTGAAAAACCTCGTGGCCAACGTCGCCGACCTGTTGGATCGACAACTCGCGCTGCTGGTGGACGAGCGCTACAACCATGGCTTGCCGAGCAACCTGTCGGGTGCCACGGCCGACCGCGCCATGCTCAACCACGGCTTCAAGGCGGTGCAGATCGGCACCAGCGCCTGGACTGCCGAAGCCCTGAAGAACACCATGCCGGCCAGCGTCTTCTCGCGCTCCACCGAATGCCACAACCAGGACAAGGTCAGCATGGGCACCATCGCCGCCCGGGATGCGATCCGCGTGCTGGAACTCACCGAACAAGTGGCGGCCGCCACGCTGCTGGCGGCCAATCAGGGCGTCTGGCTGCGCGGCCAGGCCGAAGATGCACGCCCCCTGCCACCCGCTTTGGCGACCATGCACGAAGCCTTGGCCAAGGACTTCCCACCGGTCATCGAAGACCGCGCGCTGGAAGGCGAATTGCGCCTGTGCCTGCAACGCATCGCCGAACAACACTGGAGGCTGCATGCGTAGCAAGGGATTTCTCTACACCGACACGGAAATCGTCGTACCGTTCTTTGACGTCGACAGCATGCACGTGGTCTGGCACGGCCATTACGTCAAATACCTGGAGGTGGCCCGCTGTGCGCTGCTGGACAAGATCGGCCACAACTACACGGCGATGAACGAATCCGGCTATGCCTGGCCGGTGATCGACCTGCAATTGCGCTACGTGCGCGGCGCGGTGTTCGGCCAGACGCTCAACGTGCGCGCCAACCTGGTGGAGTGGGAGAACCGCTTGAAGATCAACTACCTGATCAGCGACCTGCAAACCGGTGAGCGCCTGACCCGAGCCATGTCGGTACAGGTGGCCGTCGACATCGCCAGCCGCGAGATGCAACTGGCCTCGCCGACAGTGTTCACCGACGCGGTTGAGAGGGTACTGGGATGATCGATATTTCCCTTGAGACCAGCCGCCCCGCCTGTGGCGAGCGAGCTTGCTCGCGCTCGAGTGCGCTGCACTCGCAACCCCGCCGAGGTTTGCTGACGTATTGGGGCCGCTACGCAGCCCAGCGCGAGCAAGCTCGCTCGCCACGTTTCTCAGTGTTCAAATGCCTCAGTGTTTTGGCGTTACTCGGGGTGTCGTCGATGGCCAGCGCCTTCGACCTGCAACAACTCAGCGATCAACTGGCCAGGCCCGAGGTGATCCACGGCAGTTTCATCCAGGAAAAACACCTGCGCGCCCTGTCCCAGCCGCTGACCAGCAAGGGCACGTTCGTGCTGGCCAAAAACCACGGCTTGTTGTGGCTGCTGAAAACGCCACTGCAACAGGACTATCGCATCACCGCCAAAGGCATTGCCCGGCGCGACGGCATTGTCTGGCAAATGCTGCCGGGCAAAAGCGCCGGTGCCGAGCAGAACCGTTTGTTCCTCGCCGTGCTGCAAGGTGACAGCAGTGGCCTGCAACGGGATTTCGAACTGTCCCTGAGCGGCGATGCGCAGAACTGGAAACTCACGCTGCTGCCGCGCTCGATGCTGCTCAAGCAGGTGTTCAACCAGATCAACATTACCGGCGCAGAACTGGTGCACAGCATCGAACTGCTCGAGACCCAGGGCGACAGTACGTTATTGCGCATGCAGGACAGCACCAGCAGCCAGCCGTTGAGCGACGCGGAGCAGCATGACTTTGCCGAGTGAACGGTGGTTGCCACGGTTGTTCCTGATCCTGCTGCTGGCAGTACTGGCGCTCGCCGGTTGGCAATGGCGTGACGCCGCGCCGCTGTCGGCCAACCTGATGGACCTGGTGCCCGGTACGGCGCCCGACGCTCTGGAACTGCGCGCTGAACAACGCATGCAAGAGCCGCTGAACCGCGAAATGCTGGTGCTGGTCGGCCACAGTGATCGCCAGCAGGCCGTCGCCATGGCGCAGACACTCGGCGAGCAATGGCAGGCCAGCGGCTTGTTCGAAAAGGTCCAGTGGACCCTGCAAGCCGACTTGCCGGCGTTGCGCACACAATTGCTGCAAGGTCGCCTGGCGATGCTCCAGGCGGCGGACCGGCAACTGCTGATCGAGCACCCCGACACCTTTATCCAGCAACGGGTGCAAGCGTTGTTCGACCCGTTCAACGGGTACAGCCTGGTGCCGAGCCAGGACGACTGGCTGGGCCTGACCGGGCGCATCCAGAACAGCCAGCCGCAACGTGGTTCGGTGCAACTGGACATCGGCAGCGGCGCCCTGGTCGCCGATGCCGATGGCAAGAGCTGGGTGCTGCTGCGCGCGCGCACCACCGGCAACGCCTTCGACATGAACCTGCCGCTGCAGGTGGCCGACCTGCTTGAACACAGCCGCGAGGAAGCCGCCCGGCACGACGTGCAACTGCTCGCCGCCAGCGGCCTGTTGTACGCCGCCAGCGGTCAACGACAGGCTGCCCGGGAGATGACCTGGGTCGGTGGCGGTGCCACCGTGGGGATTTTGTTGCTGCTGCTGTTGGCCTTCCGGCGCTGGCGCGTCTTGCTGGCGTTCGTGCCGGTGCTGGTGGGCATGCTCTTCGGTGCGGTGGCCTGCGTTGCGTTGTTCGGCCATATGCATGTGATGACCCTGGTACTGGGCTCAAGCCTGATCGGTGTCGCCGTCGACTACCCGCTGCATTACCTGTCCAAGAGCTGGAGCCTGAAACCCTGGCACAGCTGGCCGGCCCTGCGCCTGACCCTGCCCGGGCTGACCCTGAGCCTGATCACCAGCGGCATCGGCTATCTGGCCCTGGCCTGGACACCCTTCCCGGCGCTGACCCAGATTGCCGTGTTCTCCGCCGCCGGTTTGCTCGGTGCCTATCTGTCCGCCGTGTGCCTGCTGCCGGCATTGCTCAAGGGCGTAGACCTGCGCCCGGCGCAATGGCCATTGCGCGTTTGCGAGTTTTTGCTGGGCTGTCGTGAAGCACTGCTCAAACACCTGAAAACGCCAGTCTTGCTGGCACTGCTGATCGCTTTTTGCGTGGCTGGCCTGCTGCAACTGGGCAGCAAAAACGACATTCGTCAGTGGATCAGCGCGCCGCAACAATTGACCGACGAAGCCCAGGCCATTGCCCGGATCACCGGCTATCAACCCACCAGCCAGTTCTTCCTGATACGCGCCGCCGATCAGCAGCAGTTGCTCGAACGCCAGACCGCCCTGAGAGAGCGGCTGGATCAATTGATTGGCCTGGAAAAGCTCCAGGGCTATCTGTCGCTCAATCAACTGGTCAGCCCGCCGAACGAACAGCAACAGGTGCGCGAAACGCTGAACAAACTGCCTTCCTTCTGGCAACCCTTGCTCGACATCGGCGTACCGGCCGAGGCGCTGCAAGCCGAGCTGACGAAGCTACAGGCACTGCCGACCGTGGACATCGACGCAGCGCTCAGCGGCCCGTTGGCAGAACCCTACCGGCCCTTGTGGCTGGGGCCGACCGATGACGGCGTGGCGGCGATGGTCAGCCTGCAAGGCATCAACAACCCGGCCCTGCTGCGGCTCCAGGGCGAGGACTTGCCCGGCGTGACACTGGTGGATCGACTGGGTGAGTTGAACAACGTCTTCGCGGCCACCCAAATCAGTGCCGCTGAACTGAAGCTCGCCTCCTGCGTGCTGATCGTGCTGGTGCTGATCCTGCCATTCGGCCTCGGCGGCGCGTTGCGAATCGTGTCCCTGCCCCTGCTGGCGGCGTTGTGCAGCCTGGCCAGTCTCGGCTGGCTGGGGCAGCCGCTGACCCTGTTCAGCCTGTTCGGCCTGCTGCTGGTGACGGCGATCAGCGTCGATTACGCGATCCTGATGCGCGAACAGGTCGGCGGCGCAGCCGTGAGCCTGCTGGGCACCCTGCTGGCGGCGTTGACCACCTGGCTGTCGTTCGGCCTGCTGGCGGTGTCGAGCACCCCGGCGGTGAGCAACTTCGGGCTGTCGGTGAGCCTGGGCCTGATCTTCAGCTTCCTGCTCGCGCCGTGGGCCGGTCGCCAGGTGCATGAACCCACGGCCATGGAGCGGGCAATATGATGGTCGTTCTGTTCTGGGCGATGGCGCTGGTGTTGTTCGCCCTGGCGACCCGTGTCGGCCGGCATTTCGGCTTGATTCCCATCGTCAGCCAGTTGCTGCTGGCGACCCTTGGCCTGCCGCTGTTGATGTATTTCTGGATCGAGCCCCAATGGCAATTGAGCGGTGCGCTGCTGGTGTCGCCGGGCTGGCTGAAGAACCTCTACAGCCTGAGCTTTGCCCTGTTGCTGGGCTACATCCTCAGCGATGTGATCGACCTGCAACTGGATCGCCAAAGCCTGAAAATCGCCCTTCCCAGCTTTTGCATTCCGTTTGCCTGCGGCCTGGCCACGGCGGTCTGGTTGTTGCCGGCACAACCGTGGATCAGCTCGCTGGCCGTCGGCCTGTTGTTCGCCATCACCGCGATTCCGGTGCTGTACCTGTACCTGCGGCACATCGATTACCCACCCGCCGCCACCCGACGTCTGGTGCAAACCGCGATCCTCATCGACCTCGCCTGCTGGACGCTGTTCGGCATCGCCCAGGGCAGCCTGCACCTGAGCAGCCTGTTGCTGCCGTTGGCCGGCGCGTGCCTGCCGGTGCTGCTGCGGTTGCTCGGTTTGCGCCAGACATGGCTTTACAGCCTGAGCTTTTTCGCCCTGCTGGTCGTCGCCGAACACTTCAAGCTCAATGCGCTGATTTTCGGCATCGGCTATGTGTTGATCATGGCCGCGCTGAAAGCCCCGCTGGTCCTGCCACTGCCAGCCGTGTGGATGGGCCGCTTGCAGACGTACATCGCCATCCCGCTGATCCTTACGTTCGGCATTGTGCAGATCAATGTGCACAGCGCGATGGACAGCCTCGGTTGGGTGCAACTGCTCGCCCTGCTGCTGTTGCCGATGCTGAGCAAACTGCTGGGCAACTGGCTCGGCCTCGGCTGGGCCGGGGCCTCGTTCCAGGGCGCCAGCCGCTGGCGGGAAAGTGTGCTGCTGAACATCCGCGGCTTGAGCGAGATCGTTTTTCTCAACCTGCTGCTGCAACAGCAACTCATCAGCCCGCCGCTGTACTTTGCCCTGATGCTGATGGGCCTGATCGCTACACTGCTGCCAGCCCTGACCGGCATGCACCGAATTCCCCTGAAAGCCGCTGTCCCCGCAAGGAGCCCCCATGCCAACCGTTGAAATGGAATGTCGCCAGGTCGTGGTCATCGGCGCCGGTCCATCCGGCGCCATCGCCGCCGCGTTGCTCAAGCGCAAGGGACACGATGTGCTGGTGATCGAGCGCCAGCATTTTCCACGGTTTTCCATCGGTGAAAGCCTATTGGCCCATTGCCTTGATTTCGTCGAAGAGGCGGGCATGCTCGACGCCGTCAACGCCGCCGGCTTCCAGCTGAAAACCGGTGCCGCGTTTGCCTGGGGCGAGCGCTACAGCGCGTTCGATTTCGGCGAGACGTTCAGCCACGGCAAATCGACGACATATCAGGTCCTGCGTGCCGATTTCGATAAGCTGCTGGCCGATCAGGCTACGTTGCAAGGCGTGGAGATCCGCTATGGCGAAACCATCGTCGACGTCGACATTGCCCCCGGAAAACCGCAGCTCGGCGTGCGCCGCGAAGACGGTAGCGAGTACCGCGTCGAGGCCGGTTTCCTGCTCGATGCCAGTGGCTACGGCCGCGTACTGCCGCGCTTGCTCGACCTCGAGGCGCCGTCGAACTTCCCGGTGCGTCAGGCCGTGTTCACTCACGTCGAAGACCGTATCGACCTCCCGACCTTCGATCGCAGCAAGATCCTGGTGACCACTCACCCGACCCTGCGCGACGTATGGTTCTGGACCATCCCGTTCAGTAACGGGCGTTGCTCGGTCGGCGTGGTCGCCGCCGAGGAACGTTTCGCCGGCCGCAGCGATAATCTGGACGAGTGCCTGCGCAGCTTTATTGCCGAGACGCCAAGCCTGGCCAGCGTGTTGCAAAATGCGCAGTGGGACACCGAGGCGCGAACCATCGGCGGATACTCGGCCAACGTCAAAACCCTGCACGGTCCGGGCTTCGCGCTGCTGGGCAATGCCGCGGAATTCCTCGACCCGGTGTTTTCCTCCGGCGTGACCATCGCCATGCGTTCGGCGAGCATGGCCGCCGGGGTTTTGCACCGTCAGCTGCAAGGCGAAGCCGTCGACTGGCAAACCGAGTTCGCCGAACCGCTCAAGCGCGGCGTCGACACGTTCCGCTGCTACGTCGAAGGCTGGTACGCGGGGACCTTCCAGGATGTGATCTTCCATGAGGGCAGTTCGCCGGAAATCCGCAGGATGATCAGCTCCATACTTGCCGGATATGCCTGGGATCAAAGCAACCCGTTCGTCAGCGAAGCCAGGCGCCGGTTGAAGGTGATATCAGAATTCTGTGCAAGGGATGCGTCATGAACCACTTGTGTGTGCAAGCCAGCCCCCTTTGGCCAACGGGAAGACCCTCTGGTCAATGTGGTGGCGCGCAAAACCTTTTGAAGGAACTGTGTGATGTTGATTAGCCGTCGCTTGAACTGCACAGGGGTAGCCAGTGCATTGCGATTGCTGTTAATCGCCGCAACCCTGCTTTTGAGCGCCTGCGCCGGCCGGGCGCCGCTGCCCGTGCACAATCCGGATCTGCCGCTGCCACTGCAATTGCACATCCAGCGCGGGCAGGCCGACGAACGCGAGGACTGGGTGCTGGTGATCCAGCGTGAAGAGGCGGGTATCCGCTGGTCGATGATGGACCTGTTGGGCATTCCCCAGGCCCGCCAGAAATTGGTCGATAAAACCTGGGAGTCCGATGGTTTATTACCGCCCAACCCGCGAGCCCGGGAGCTGTTCGCGGCGCTGCTGTTTGCGCTGACGCCGCAAGATGAACTGGCGGCCAACTATCCCGGCGCCTGGCAGCACGGCAGGCAACGGTACCTGCCCGAGCGCTGGGACATCCACTACGTACAACCGCAGAATTTTGAATTGAAGCTACCGCGTGGTCCGGCCTATCAAGTCACCCCCCTGAGCGGTGAAACGCCATGACGGCTTACCTCAATGCCCTCGGATTGGTCTGCGCGCTGGGCCGCGACAAGCAGGAAGTTGCCCGCAACCTGTTTGTCGGCGACTGCGGCGGCATGCGCGAACAAACCGGTTGGGTGCCACAACGCACGCTGCAGGTCGGTGCGGTCCAGGGCAAACTGGCAAGCATTCCAGCCGATATGTCGCGCCATCACAGTCGCAACAATCAGTTATTGCTGGAAGCCACGCTGCAAATCCGCCCGGACATCGACAGCGCGATCCAGACCTACGGCCGCGACCGCATCGGTGTAGTGCTGGGCACCAGCACCTCGGGCATCGACGAGGCCAGCCAGAGCCTGGCGCATTACCTGCGCGAAAAACAGTTCCCTGCCGAGTACGACTATCAGCAACAGGAACTCGGGGCACCGGCGGACTTCCTCGCCGAGTGGCTGCAGTTGAGCGGGCCGGCCTATGTCATTTCCACGGCCTGCACCTCCAGCGCCCGGGCCTTGATGAGCGCCCAGCGCCTGTTGGACCTGGGCATTTGCGACGCGGTGCTGTGTGGCGGCGTCGACACCTTGTGCAAGCTGACCCTCAACGGTTTTTCGGCGCTCGAAGCGGTCTCGGAACAACGCTGCAATCCGTTTTCGGTGAACCGCAACGGCATCAACATTGGTGAAGCGGCGGTGCTGTTCCTGATGACCAGGCGTGCAGGCGACAGCCAGCCGATTGCCTTGCTCGGCAGCGGCGCCAGTTCCGATGCGCATCACATATCCGCCCCGGAGCCGACTGGTCGTGGCGCCCTGCAAGCGATGCGCAAAGCCCTGGGCCGCGCCAACCTGCAACCAGAGCAGATCGCTTATCTGAACCTGCACGGCACCGCCACCCAGCACAACGACGCCATGGAAAGCCAGGCCGTGGCGACGCTGTTCCCGGCCGGCGTGCCCTGTTCGTCGAGCAAACCCATGACCGGCCACACCCTCGGTGCCGCCGGGGCGCTGGAAGCGGCGTTCTGCTGGTTGAGCCTGAGCCCGGACAATCGCGAGCATGCCCTGCCGCCACACGTCTGGGACGGACAGCCCGACCCCGAATTGCCGCCGCTGCAATGGGTGACCCCGGCCACGCGCCTGACGTCCATTGCACCTCGCTACCTGATGAGCAATTCCTTTGCCTTCGGTGGCAACAACGTCAGCCTGATTATCGGAGACGCCCCATGATTGACTGGCCGATCGCTGAATTGCTGCCCCACGCTGGCGACATGATCCTGATCGACCGGATCCTGGCGTTCGATGAAGAGCAGATTCACACGCGCCTGACCGTCAAGCCCGATGGCCTGTTCAATCTCCCCGACGGCAGCCTGCCGGCCTGGGTCGGCATCGAACTGATGGCCCAGAGCGTGGCCGCCTTCGCCGGTTGCCATGCGCGCCAGCGCGGTGATGAGGTGGAATTGGGCTTCCTGCTCGGCAGCCGCAAATTCGAATGCAACGTCGAAAGTTTTCCGGCCGGTACCGAGTTGACCATCCACGGTATTCGCTCCCTGGAAGACGATAACGGCATGGGCGTGTTCGAATGCCACATCAACGCCCCCGGCATTCACGTTACCGCCCGTCTGAACGTGTACCGCCCACCCCAGGCCGCTCAATATCTCCATGAACCCGAAGGAGTCCAGTGATGACTGAATCCGTACTGGTCACCGGTTCCAGCCGTGGCATCGGCCGCGCCATCGCCTTGCGCCTGGCCCAGGCCGGGCACGACATCGTGTTGCATTGCCGCAGCGGCCTGGCCGACGCCGAAGCCGTCAAGGCCGAAGTCGAGGCCCTGGGCCGTCGTGCGCGCATCCTGCAGTTCGACGTGTCCGACCGCGCCCGTTGCAAGGAAGTTCTCGAAGCCGACGTGGAAACCCACGGTGCCTATTACGGTGTGGTGCTTAATGCCGGGCTGACCCGCGACGGTGCCTTTCCGGCCCTGAGCGAGGAGGATTGGGATGTGGTGATGCGCACCAACCTCGACGGTTTCTACAATGTGCTGCACCCGGTGATGATGCCGATGATCCGTCGTCGCGCCGCCGGGCGGATTGTCTGCATCACTTCGGTGTCGGGGCTGATCGGCAACCGTGGCCAGGTCAACTACAGTGCCTCCAAGGCCGGGTTGATCGGCGCGGCCAAGGCATTGGCGATCGAGCTGGGCAAGCGCAAAATCACCGTTAACTGTGTCGCACCCGGCCTGATCGACACAGCCATGCTCGACGAGAACGTGCCGGTGGAAGAACTGATGAAAATGATCCCCGCACAACGCATGGGCACCCCTGAAGAGGTGGCCGGCGCGGTGAATTTCCTGATGTCGGCGGAAGCCTCGTACATCACCCGGCAGGTTCTGGCCGTCAACGGAGGCCTGTGCTGATGAAGCGCGTCGTCGTCACCGGCATGGCCGGCATCACCTCACTGGGCAGCGACTGGGAGACCATCGCCGGCAACTTCGCGGCCAACCGCAGCGGCATCCGCCGGATGGACGAGTGGGATCGTTTTACCGAACTCAACACGCGCCTGGCTGGCCCCATCGATGACTTCAAGGTGCCGAGCCACTGGACCCGCAAGCAACTGCGCAGCATGGGCCGGGTTTCGCGGCTGGCCGTCGGCGCGTCGGAACTGGCACTGGCCGACGCCGGATTATTGGGTGACGAATCGATCAAGGACGGGCGCATGGGCGTCGCCTGCGGCTCCTCCACCGGCAGCACCGACGAGATCAAGGCGTTCGGCAACATGCTGCTCAACTCAGTGGCCGAGGGCCTGAACGCCAACTCCTATGTGCGCATGATGCCGCACACCACGGCAGCCAATATCAGCATCTTTTTCGGCCTCACCGGTCGCCTGATTCCCACCTCCAGCGCCTGCACCAGCGGCAGCCAGGGCATCGGCTATGCCTACGAGGCCATCAAGTTCGGCCGCCTGCCGCTGATGCTCGCCGGCGGTGCCGAGGAACTGTGCCCGACCGAAGCCATGGTCTTCGACGCGCTCTACGCCACCAGCCTGAAAAACGACACCCCACAACGCAGCCCGCGCCCTTACGACACCGCACGCGACGGCCTGGTGATCGGTGAAGGTGGAGGCATGCTGGTGCTCGAAGAACTAGAACACGCCCTGGCCCGTGGCGCCCACATCCATGCCGAGATCGTCGGTTTCGGCAGCAACGCCGACGGCCAACACACCACCCGTCCCGAACAAATCACCATGCGCCGGGCCATGGAACTGGCCCTGGAAGACGCCGGGCTGAAACCTTCGGACATCGGCTACGTCAACGGCCACGGCACCGCCACCGAACAGGGCGACATCGCCGAAACCCTGGCCACCAGCAGCCTGTTCGGCGAACACATGCCGATCAGCTCGCAGAAAAGCTTCCTCGGCCACACCCTCGGCGCCTGCGGTGCGCTGGAGTCCTGGTTCAGCATTGAAATGATGAACCGCGACCTCTACGCCCACACCTTTAACCTCGACGAAGTCGACCCGCACTGCGGCAAGCTCGACTACCTGCGCGGCGAGTTTCGGCAGATGAGTAATCAGTACGTGATGAACAATAATTTTGCGTTTGGCGGGGTGAATACTTCGCTGATTTTCAAGCGCTGGTCTTAATCAACGTCAAAAGATCGCAGCCTTCGGCAGCTCCTACAAGGAACCCGTAGGAGCTGCCGAAGGCTGCGATCTTGTTAATGTGCGATGTAACTATCAGGACGAGTCGAGATTATCCAACACCCGATTCACCGCCATTTCCCCCAGCATGATCGACTGCTGAATGCCCAGCAGGGTGTTGCTTTGCGCTCCGTTCAGACTCCTCGCGAAGTCGCTCGCCATGGCATTGGCTGATGCCAGTGAAACACAGGCGTACTCCAGCAGAGTGTGGTTGTCGACTTCAGGAGCGACGAGGAAGATTTGGCCGGGTTGGCGTGAGGTAACCGGTTCGGTATCCGACCGTTTTTTTGCTTTATTGGTCATGATTCAGCGCCCAGAAAAGTGGAGCCGACACCGTGTCGCTACGAATCAAAAGGGTGGCAGCTGTACGCAGGTTAGTAGACCGGGTCTTCGCCAAACCGGCGCGCCCGAAGGCGCCCTGCGCACAGCTACCGTCAAGGGCAGGTACAGACATACCTGCCTATCAGGAGCGCAAATGCACTTAGCGAAAACACGGGCTACTAAACCCGATCACTGACCATCAGTGACACGAATCAAGTTAGCGATGGCCCTCAAAGCGCACAAGCCGGCGGATTCTGGAGTAGTTGCAGGCAACGTCGCAAGGCGCTGTAGCCTTTGCGAAGGATTTCGGAAATGTCCCACGGCGGGTGGTGAAGCTTCCGGCAGGACTGATGCTTCTTGCTCCATACAGCTAGTCTTTTTGGTGTTCTCTCGGACGCCATCGCGAGCAAGCTCGCTCCCACAGGGTCCAGCGCTGTGAACACAATGCTCGCCATACCACCCACTGTGGGAGCGAGCTTGCTCGCGATTGACTGCGCAGCAGTCACGCCTGCAAAGGCTCAACCTTTCTTGTCAGCAGTTCAACAAACGCTTTGGCCATCGCCGACTTCTGATCCTTGCGCTGCACCAACCACACCGCTGACACCGCCGCCGGATCGAGCAGCGGGCGATAGACCACACCGTCAATACGCATCCGCTGATAAGACGCCGGCAGCACCGACACACCGAGCCCCGCTGCAACCAGCCCGATGATGGTCATCGCCTCGCCGGCCTCCTGGGCGAAGTGCGGGCTGAAGCCGGAGTCCCGCGCCAGGCTGAGCAGCTGTGCGTAGAGGCCACTGCCATAGCTGCGCGGAAAAAACACAAAGGGCTCAAGCGCCAGGGCTGACAGGAACAAGCCCTCCTCGCTGCCCTCTACCAACGGGTGCTTGGAGCTGAGTACCGCGACCAGCGGCTCGCGCATCAATTCGACCACGCTAAGGCAGTCCGGCAGCCCGAGCGGGCGCATGATGCCGACTTCAATCGACTCGTCCACCAGCGCATCGGCCACCTGGGTGCTGCTCATTTCCCGCAGGTTCAGGTGCACCGCCGGGAAGCGCTGGCGGAAAGAGAAAATCGCCTGGGGAATGGTCGAGTTGAAGGGGGCCGACGAGGTGAAGCCGATTTTCAGCTCACCCAACTCGCCCAGTTGCGCTCGTCGCGCGACATCCGCCGCTTTGTCGACCTGCGCCAGCACCAGCCGTGCCTCTTGCAGAAACAGCCGACCGGCCTCGCTCAGCTCGACCCGACGATTGGTACGCTCGAAAAGCCGCGCGCCGACTTCCTGCTCCAGCGCCTGAATCTGCTGGCTCAGCGGTGGCTGGGAGATGCCCAGCACCTGTGCGGCGCGGCCGAAGTGCAGTTCTTCGGCGACAGCGATGAAGTAGCGCAGATGACGCAATTCCATGGAAACCCCATTAGGTCGTTAAAGCTATCAAACAGGTCGAACAATATATTGGATTGAATCATTAGCCAGCTATATGCTTTTTTCATTGCCTGACCGGCTGCGTCCTCCGAGGTCCCCCGTGAAAACTGCTGTCGCCCCACTCGCCCATGAAGTTCCTCCCGCAGCACCGGACGCTATTGCCGCTGAGCTGGCGGAGATCTACATCGAAAAAGGCACCCCGGCGTTCATGCGCACGGTGCTGGCGTTGTTCTGCGGCGGCTTCGCGACGTTCGCCCTGCTCTACTGCGTGCAACCGATGATGCCGCTGCTGTCCGACGAGTATTCCATCAACGCGGCGCAGAGCAGCCTGATCCTGTCTATCGCCACCGGCATGCTTGCCATCGGCCTGCTGATCACCGGCCCGATTTCCGACCGTATCGGGCGTAAACCGGTGATGGTGGCCGCATTGTTCGCCGCGGCGCTGTGCACCATGGCCAGTGCGATGATGCCGAGCTGGCACGGTGTGCTGCTGATGCGTGCGCTGATTGGATTGTCGTTGAGCGGTCTGGCGGCGGTTGCGATGACCTATCTGAGCGAAGAAATCCACCCACAGCACATCGGCCTCGCCATGGGTTTGTACATCGGTGGCAACGCGATTGGCGGTATGAGCGGACGCTTGATCACCGGGGTATTGATCGACTTCGTCAGCTGGCACACGGCGATGCTGGTGATCGGTGGCCTGGCGCTGATCGCCGCGGCGCTGTTCTGGAAAATCCTCCCGGAATCGCGCAACTTCCGCGCCCGCTCGCTGCACCCGCGCAGCCTGCTCGACGGTTTCACCATGCACTTTCGCGACGCCGGGTTGCCGCTGCTGTTTCTTGAAGCCTTTGTGTTGATGGGCGCATTCGTCACGCTGTTCAATTACATCGGCTATCGCCTGTTGGCCGCGCCGTACCACATGGAACAGGCCTTCGTCGGGTTGCTGTCGGTGGTGTACCTGTCGGGCATCTACAGCTCAGCGAAAATCGGCTCGCTGGCCGACAGACTCGGTCGCCGCAAAGTGCTCTGGAGCACCATCGCGCTGATGATCGTTGGCCTGGCCCTGACGATGTTCACGCCACTGCCGCTGGTGATCATCGGCATGCTGATCTTTACCTTCGGCTTCTTTGGTGCCCACTCGGTGGCCAGCAGCTGGATCGGCCGCCGCGCCACCAGGGCCAAGGGGCAGGCATCGTCCTTGTACCTGTTCAGCTACTACGCCGGGGGGAGCATCGCCGGTACGGTGGGTGGCGTGTTCTGGCACCTGGGCGGCTGGAACGGTATCGGGTTGTTCATCGGCACGCTGTTGGTGATTGCGCTACTGGTCGCGTTGAAGCTGGCGAAGTTGCCGTTGTTGCCGCAGAACACCTCGACTACCTGAGCACCACCCGTGCCTCCAGGGCATCGTCGCGTTTTTCCAGGGTCAGCGATTGCAACGCGACACCGTTGCGCTCCATGCCGTCGAGCCACTGCATCAACGGTTGTGCATTGCCATTGAGGGTCACGCGCAGCAGATCGGTGTCGCTCTCCATCTGACGGATCTCCAGCCCCGTCGCCGCGGCGCTTTCGCTGATGCGCAGCGATAGCGGTTTTTCGCTGTCGACGGGGACATCGCTGCGCGGTAACGCCCGTTGCAGTTGCGCGGCCAGCCCCGCCTGCTGTTGATACTGTCGCTCGGCGGTTTCCAGTCGCTGCCGGGTCGGTTGCCAGATCAGGCTGAACGCCACGACCGCCAACAAAAAAGTCCCCGACACTTGCAACAGCCGTTGTTCGCGCACGGAAATGCGCCGCCATGCCTGCTTCATGCCCCGTCCTCCACGGTGAGGGTGGCGTGTACCCGGCCAGCCGTTTTGTTCGCGCTGTCGAGCCGCACGGGCATGCCTTGTTGTCGCCCGCGTTCGCGCAACTGCTCCAGCTCGGTAAAGCCGCTGGCGGTCAGCTGAATTCTCCAGCCTTCGCCTGCTCGAAACTCGATGCGCTGGACCTCGACCGGGCTGGCGCCAATCACCTGTTCGATCAACCGGATCAGCCCGGCAATGCGGCTGTTTTGCGAATCCACAGGCTGGCTTTGCAGGGCCTTGAGTTGCGCGGCCATATCGACGATGCGGCTTTGCTCCGGGTAAAGCGCCTTGAATCGCTGTTCATTCTGGGTGGCCAGGCGGCGGGCTTCGCTGTCGAGGAAGCGGATGCGCGTTTCGCTGGCACCCCAGGTCAACAGCGCCAGCATCAACAACGCCCACCCGCCGGCGCGCCAGGGCAGACGCTTGCCCCGTGGGGCAAATGCGCCTTGCAGCAGATTGATGGCCCGTGTCGGGCGCTGGGTCAGGCATTGGTCGATGACGGCGGGGGCCTCACGGGCATCCAGCCATTGCATGTCCTTGGGCAATAACGGAGTGAGCAGAGCCAGGTCGTCTTGCGATATCGCGAGGCGCGCCGACAGGCCTGCACCCAACAACCAGCGACCGAACCACCATGCTCCGCACGGCTGATCGCCGGACAACAGATCGGCATCGACGAACACCCCGCGCACCTCAATGCCCGCCTCTCGCAGCAAGTCGAGCACGGCGGCCAACCGTTCACGGCCAATGACCATGACCGGGAAGCAGCCGTCACGATCACGAGCGCCAACGCTCAGATGCACGCCTTCCAGCGCTTCACTCAGTTGATCTTCCACGGCGTAGGCCATGGCCTGGGCTTCGGGCCTGCGTCGCGACGGCCATGGCTCGCTGCGAACCCAACTGCACATTTCCATGGGCATTAGCACATCGACTACCTGGCCTTGCAATGCCGAGGCCGCCTGATTCAGTGGCATCGGCTGGCGTTGACCGGTTTTTGACCACAGGACGCAGGGCCAGAGGCCTGATGGCGCGTCCTGCCCTTCGGCGGTCAGGTAAAGCCAAGTGTTCATCGCGGTCTCTCGTGGCTGTTCATGGGAAGAAAACGTCGTTGCAGCACCGTCAGCTGTCGAGTCTTGGGGTCGTGCCCGACATCCGTGGCCAGGTGCAGTTCGCGCCCGTCCCGGGTCACCCGCACCCTTATCCGATACCAGCGGCTTTGGGTGCCAAGTCCGTGACTGCTCAGGCCCTGCCCGGAGAGCAAGGGGTCCTGGGTAAACGCCTGGACGCTCGCCCAAGGCGTTGTTGCCGCCTGACGCGCCAGCGCATCGGCGGTCGCGGCGTCCACCTCGCCGAGTGCTCTCAACAGCAGTGCCGGCGCGGTGTTGATGTTCAAGGCGGCTTCGGTGGGCAGCAGCGCCACCCAAGGCTCCAGCCGCTGCAGCAAGCGAGCGTCAATGCCGGGCAGCAAGCGCAGCTGGCTGAGTTCCCGCAGCGGCCCGACCTGGCTCAGTTGCACAGGAGGAAGATCGAGCAATTCAAGCAGGCGCGCCCAACGGTTGAGGGTGACTTGATCCACCTGACCCTGGCGTAACAACGCATTGAGGTTGAAGCGTCCGGCGAGGTCGTCGATATCGATAAGGAACTGCGCATCGTCAACCTCGAAGTCAGGCGCCATGTCAGTCCAGCCTTGCAACCGTTCGACGGGTTTTTTCGCGTCCTGCAACGCGTCGCGCAACAGCAACAACGCCCAGGTTTCCCCGCCCGATGCGAGCTGCCGCAGCTGTATCTGCTGCAACTGTTGCCCACTGCTTTGCAGCGAAAGGTGATGACTGCGCAACACGCCGCCGATGATCAGCAGTGCCAGGCTCATGACCAGCAATACACTGATCAAGGCAATGCCGCGTTGGCGCCCGTTCATGGCAATGCACCCGGCATCGGCAACACCCGACGAATCGATTCGAAGCGCCCGACAGAGACTTGCACCTCCAGCGCCATGGGCGCCTTCGCGTCCTGCCCGGCCGGCCAATGAGCAACCCAGCCGGACTGGCTGTCGAACAGACGCCAGCCCAATTCGCGAACGTCTTCGAGCAACTTTTGCCGCTGCACGAACTCCGTACCTTCGCCCTGGCTTTCGCGCCACAGCACGCCGCCGTCGAGCCGATAGCTCAGCATCTGGCGCTCACTGCGGGGTTGGTCCAGAGGGTTGCGCCAGTGACTGCGCTGGAACTGCAAAAGCGGCCCGGCGAGCACCACCGGCTGTGCGGTGACGTGCAGCAGATCCCGCTCGATCACCGCCATCGCTCGTTGCAGGCTCCTGAGTGCTCGCTCGTGGGCCGCCGTGCCCTGTTGCACTCGCAGCACGCTATCGAACAAACCCCAACTGGCCAGCCCCAGCACGGCGAAGATGGCCAGGGCGATAACCAGCTCCAGCAAGGTGAACCCACGCTGCCTAGTCATGAACCGCAAGTATCCAGCCGCTGGCACGATGCAAGGCGTGCGCACTGTTCGCCGGGCTGACCTGGATGTCGACCTGGAGCAAACGCGGATCGCCGGTGGCGCTGATGTGCTGTTGCAGCACCCAGTCGCGTTGATCCATGGACACGATCTGTTGTTGCTGACCGGCCGACAAACCCGATTGCAGGCGCAATTCGTTCAAGCGGTTGTCCGCCAGCCACGCTGCGAACAGCCGAGTCTCGACGGCGCCGCGCTGCTTCACCGCGTATTGACTGGCCGACAGCACGGCTGCCGCCAGTGTCGCGAAGACCGCCAGGGCCACCATGATTTCCAGCAGCGTGAAGCCGCCCATGGACGACAAGGGTGGCCGACTAGTCATCGATCACCACCTCGCCGATACCATCGCCGGACAGGCTCAGCCAGGTCCTGTCGCCAGACTCGAATGTCAGCGTGAAGGCACTGGTTTCATCGTTGCTGAGCAAGAGCAACTGCGGCGGTCCTTCGTCAGCGTCCAGCCCTACCCCATAGCCATCCTGCTGCAAACGTACTCGTATGCTCAAAGGCCAGGTAGTCAGCCCCTCCACCGGCTCCCACCCGCCATCACCCCGGCGCATCACCCGGTGGCCATCGGTACCCAGCCGCAAGCCATATTCCTGCCCCTCGAACACCGCGCGCTCACGCAATTGATGAATCACCTGCACCATCGCCTCGGCTACCTGCCTGACCTCGCGCGCGGGACTGCCCCCACCGACAAAGCTCACCATGCCCAGCAAGACGCCAACCACGACAATCACGATCATCAGCTCCAATAACGTAAACCCCCGACTGCGGTAGCCCACGGATCAATGGCCCCAATTGCCGATTTCGGCTGCAAACCCTTCGCCGCCCGCTGCGCCATCGGCGCCCAGGGAATACAGGTCGTAAGTGCCGTCTACCGATCGCATACCCGGATTGAGGTACTGATAAGGCGTGTTCCACGGGTCGACCGGCATGCTCTTGAGGTAACCCTGGGGGTTCCAGCCCCGCGCCACGGGCAGTCCGGAAGGACGCTTGACCAACGCTTCCAGGCCTTGCTGGGTCGAGGGGTAATGGGCGTTGTCGAGGCGGTACATTTCCAGGGCGGTGGCGATGGCCTGGATATCGATTCTGGCGGCAGTGACCTTGGCTTGATCGGGGCGACTCATGAACTGCGGCACCACAATGGCCCCCAGCACGCCGATGATGACCACCACCACCATGATTTCGATCAGGGTAAAACCGCGTTGCGCGCGGGAAAGGTTTTTGCGGACAGGTTGCATGGATCAATTCACCAATTGGTTGAGGCTGAGAATCGGGAGCAGGATGGCCATGACGATCAGCAGCACGACGCCGCCCATCAGCACCAGCATGGCCGGCTCGAAGAGGCCCACCACCAGCGCGATGCGCGCGGCGAGGCTGTTTTCCTGTTGTTCGGCGGCCCGGGCCAGCATGCGGTCGAGTTCGCCGGCACGTTCGCCGCTGGCGATCATGTGCAGCATCATCGGCGGGATGTCGCCGCTCATCTCCAGGCCACGGGTCAGCGTTGCGCCTTCGCGGACCGAGCGGGCGACATCGACCATCCGCGCGCGGATGGTCAGGTTGCCGATGACTGCGGCCGCAATTTCCAGGGCGTCCACCAAGGGCACGGCACTTTTGCCGAGGATTGCCAGGGTGCTGGCAAACCGCGCGGCTTCCATGGCGCGCAGCACTTCACCGATGACGGGGGCATTGAGCACCCAACGATGCCAGCGCAGACGCCACTGCGGCTGCTGCCAGCTCCAGCGCCACAGGCCGAGCAGCACCGCCAGCACGCCCATCAACAACAGGAAATGGTCGCGCAGGCCGTTGCTCACGCCGATCAGCGCCCGGGTCAGCCAGGGCAACGGCTGGCCGCTGTCGACGAAGATCTTCACCACATCCGGCACCACGTAACCGAGCAGAAAACCGACGATTGCCACGCTGGCCAACATCAGGATCAACGGGTACACCAGGGCCATCTGAATCTTTTGCCGTGAGGCCTGGCGGGCCTGGGTGTAGGCCGCCAGTTGCTCCAGCACATGGCCCAGATGCCCCGAGCGTTCTCCAGCGGCCACGGTGGCGCGGAACAACTCGGGAAAGGCCCGGGGAAATTGCCCCAGTGCCGAGGCCAGGGCGTGACCTTCCATTACCCGGCTCCTGACCGCCGAGAGCAAGCTTGCAACCTTGCGCTTTGAGCTCTGCTTCGCCACCGCATCGAGCGCTTCCTCAAGGGGCAGTCCGGCCTGAACCAGCGTTGACAGTTGCAACGTCAACAGCGCCAGATCAGCGGCACTCAGGCGTCCACCTCGCGACCGCTGGCCCGCACCGCCGCCAACCCTGACCTCGATCAAGACACGCGGCCACAAACCACGCTCACGCAACAACTGTCGCCCATGGCGGGGTCCATCGGCCTCCAGCCGTCCCTTGCAGGATCGTCCCTGGGCATCGTGGGCGCGGTAGTCGAAGGTCGGCATCGATCAGTTCTCCTGGGTCACACGCAGCAATTCATCGAGGCTGGTCAACCCTTCAAGCACCCGCTGGCGCCCGTCCTGGAACAGGCTGCGCGAGACCTTGCGTGTTTCGTCGACGAGCAATTGCTCACTGGCGCCCTGATGGATCAGCGCCGAGACGGCGGGCGTCACGCTGATCAGCTCGTAAATGCCGATGCGGCCGCGATAGCCGTGCTGGCACTGTTCACAGCCCGAAGCCTTGAACAGGGTGTGCGACGTGCTGGTGTCGAGCCCCAGGCGCTGGCAGGCTGCCGCGTCGGCGAGGTACGACACCTTGCAATGGGGGCACAAGGTGCGCAGCAGGCGCTGGGCCAGAATGCCCACCAGCGAGGACGCCAACAGATAGGCATCGACACCCATGTCTACCAGCCGCGTGACCGCGCCGGCCGCGCTGTTGGTGTGCAGGGTCGAGAGCACCAGATGTCCGGTCAAGGACGCCTGGACAGCGATCTCGGCAGTTTCGCGGTCACGGATTTCGCCAACCATCACCACGTCCGGATCCTGGCGCAAAATCGCCCGCAGGCCCCGGGCGAAGGTCATGTCGACCTTTGGGTTGACCGGCATCTGGCCGACACCCGGCAGGTGATATTCGATCGGGTCTTCGACCGTGAGAATATTGCGGGTCTGGTCATTCAGGCTGCTCAGGGCGGCGTACAGGCTGGTGGTCTTGCCGGAACCGGTCGGCCCGGTCACCAACAAAATGCCGTGGGGCTTGCCCAACAGTTGGCGCAGGGCCACGAGGGTATCGTCCGGCATGCCCAGCCGATGCAGGTCCAGGCGCCCGGCCTGCTTGTCGAGCAAACGCAGCACCACCCGTTCGCCGTGGGCCGAAGGCAGCGTCGAGACCCGTACATCGACTTCATGCCCGGCCAGGCGCAAGGCCATTCGCCCATCCTGGGGCACGCGTTTTTCCGCGATGTCCAGGCGCGCCATGACCTTGATCCGCGACACCAACAGCGTCGCCAGTTCGCGCTTGGGCCTGAGCATTTCACGCAGTTGGCCATCC
Source organism: Pseudomonas monachiensis (assembly GCF_047345015.1). NCBI lineage: Bacteria > Pseudomonadati > Pseudomonadota > Gammaproteobacteria > Pseudomonadales > Pseudomonadaceae > Pseudomonas > Pseudomonas monachiensis. Next base: position 350,363 of record NZ_CP178857.1, on the reverse strand, counting down.
ACCCGCATGCGCACCGACAGGTACTGCTCGAAGGTTTCCAGGTGCACATCCGAGGCATGCTCACGCACTGCTTCACCGAGTAGCGCGTTGATCAGGCGAATGATCGGTGCGTCGCCCTGTTGCTCCAGCAGGTCGGCGGTTTGCGGGACCTGATCGACCAGGCTGAGCAAGTCCAGTTCTTCGTCCAGCCCTTGGGCAACCTGCTCCACCGCACTGTGCCCCTCGCGATAGGCCGCCGCCAGGCGCGAGGCGTACTCATCGGCCCCGACGATTTGAAACGGCAACGTCCGTCCGCACACCCGGCGCGCTTCCGCCAATGCGGTGAGCGGCGCATCACTGCGCAGGGCAATGCGCAGCTCGTCGCCGTCATGCTCCAGCAACACACCAAAACGCCGGGCGAAGCCGAAGGGCAATTGCTCGCAGAGTCCGCTCATGGATTCACTGCGCCTTGCCGCGCAAATCGAACACTGGCGCGTCGCTGGCCGGTTCGAACAACCCGCGCGCCTCGGAAGGCAGCAACAGCGAGTTGTTTTCCCCCGCCCCTGATTTGCTCAAGTCACGCAGCGCGTTGTAACGCTGCTGGCTGACCTGAGACAGGTCTTCCTTGCTGCGCACGATGGTCGGGCGCAAGAACACCATCAGGTTGCTTTTGGTCTGGGTGTCGCGGCTCCAGCGGAACAACGCGCCGAGGTAGGGAATGTCTCGCAGCAGCGGCACGCCGCTTTTCTGGGTGCGCACGCTATCCCTGATCAGGCCGCCGATCACGATGATTTCGCCATCGTCGGCGAGAATGGTGCTCTTGAGTGCTCGCTTGTTGGTGATCAGGTCCGAGGAATCGATGCCCGACACCGACGGCGCGATGTCCGACACTTCCTGCTCGACCTCCAGGCGCAGCGTCGAGCCTTCGTTGATGTAAGGCTTGATCTTCAGGCTGATGCCGACGTCCTTGCGCTCGACGGTGGTGAACGGATTCTCCGCGCCGTTGCTGTTGGTGGCGTAGGAGCCGGTCTTGAACGGCACGTTCTGGCCGACGATGATTTCGGCTTCCTGATTGTCCAGGGTCAACAGGCTCGGCGTGGACAGCAGGTTGCTGTGGGTGTTGCTGGCCAAGGCCGAAATCAGCGCACCGAAGCGGTCGCCGCCCAGTTGCAGGATCGCCCCCTCCGGCGCCGATCTTTTCTCGTCGAACTTCAACCCGCCGACGATCGGAATGTCGGTGCCGGGAAAGTTGATGAAGCCCTTGGCGTCACCTGTGCTGAGGTTCCACTGCACACCGACGGCCTCAGCGATGTCGCCGGAGATTTCGACGATGGCGGCATGGATCAACACCTGGGCCCGTGGCTGGTCCAGCTGGCGCACGATGTTTTCGATGGTCCGCACCTGCGCCGGCTCGGCGATCAGCACCAGCGCGTTCTGGCTTTCGTCGGCCTTGATCATGAAGCTTGCACCGCCAGACGTGTCCTTGGCATTGCCGATGGCGGATGTCTGCTTTCTGCCCTGCCCCATCGACTCCAGAATCTCGGCCAACTGCTTGGCATCGCTGTGACGCAGGCGAATCACCCGGGCATTGTCGAGGGTCGTGGTAGCCGGCGTATCGAGACCTCGGGCCAGTTCGATCAAGCGCTGGCGAACGACCGGCGGGCCAATGAAAACCAGGCGATTGGTCCTGGTGTCCGCCAGTACCTGTATCGCTGAATCGGCATTGCGCTTGCCCATGGAGGCCTCGATAACCGGCGCGACATCGCCCGCCAGGGCATGCTTGAGCGGGACCACCGCGTGCAGGTTGTTCTGACCGGAGTCCAGTTCGCGGATCACCCGCGCGATGCGCTTCACATTGGCAGCCGTGTCGGTCAGCACCAACGCATTGGCCGACACCGAAGGGCCGACATAACCATTGGCAGACACCAACGGTCGCACCAGCCCGGCGATATCGGAGGCACTGCTGGTGTTCAAGCCGATGACTTCGGTCACGAACTGCGACGCCGTAGTGGTTTTCACCGTGCCCTGGCCGGCCCGGGTCTTGGCCTCGGCAACCGGGGTGATGAGGATCCGGTCGCCCTCATCGATCACTGTGAAGTGGTGGGCGTCGAGCACCGAATAGAACAACCGGCGCACGCCTTCACGATCGAGGGCCTGTCGGGACATGACCGTGACGCGACCGGAGACTTTGGGGTCCAGCACCACGGTGGTCCCCAGAATGTTGGAGATCTCTTCGACGATGTCGCGCAGCTCTGCGTTGTTCATCGCCAGCTGCCATTTTTCTTCCTCGGCCAGAAGCGCGCCGTGGGAAAGCGTTACCACCATGGCGACGAAAAAAATCACCGGTCGCAGTACTTGCACACCGAGAAAGCTATTCATGAACTTGATCACTCTGTCGACCCGGCAAGCGGGCTAAAAAAACGCGGAGAAACGCTGGGCACTTGGGGCTTGCCGTGGGGGTCGAGCCGTTGCAGAAAACCCGCTGCGGGAGGCTGGAGCGTCAATAGTTCCTCTCGGCCCTTGCTCCACAACACCGCGTGGTCGGGCTCGACGCGACGCAAGACGCTGCCACCGGGCAAGCGCTCGCCGACCTGGTAGATGCGCGCGCCTTGTGAGTCCGCCAGCAACACCCGGGACAAGCCATGAGTGACGACGAAGCTTGCCTTCAAGGTCAGCGGTTCCGCGCTCGGCAGCAACTCGGCGCCCGTCGTCAGACCGAGCACCGTTGCAACCGCCGTTGCGTCGAGCGTTTGCCGGGGTGCGGGTGCGGTTCGCGAGGTTTCGACCGGCGCTGGCAGCATCAACTGTTCGCGATAGCGCCACTCCTGCCAGCCCAGGAACGCCCCATAGGCCAGCGGCACGACCAGCAGGCTCGCCTTGCCCAGGAGCAAGACCAGTCCGGCCAAGCGTTCGCGCGAAAGCATCACCATGGCCTCACTCAAGTCGCCCGGCCCCAGGCTTGCCACACAGACGCAAAGACATCCGTTGCAGCACCCGGCGGTTGCAGGCCTCATGCACGATGACGGCACCGATGTGGACGGCCAGCAGCAGCGACAACACCACACACGCCCACGTGTGGACCGTAACAAACAGGGCGATCAGGCATGGATCGCTTAACGGTTGAGCGATCCCGATAACCCCGAATACATTGATCGGGCGATCCATCATCAACACGCCGGTCACCAGGACGGCCCCGACGATGAGGTAAATCGATGAGTGCACGAACAGTGCGAGCACTTCGACAAGCGACAACGACCTCAGGCCCGAAAAACGGGTATGAGTGAAAAACAGAAACAGGCGCCACAGGTAAAACGGTATGAACACTGTTGTCAGTGAAACATTGAAGAACGCAACCGATTCCTTGATGTGCGCAGACACCTCGAAACCGGCCACAAGAAAACCAGACAGCAAGGTCCACAGGATCACCGCCGCAGACAACCAATGCAGCAGCACGCGCAGTCTGGAATAACCCGAAACCGTCATTTTCAACTCGATCAACATCAAGGGAATAAAGCTTCAGGCGATCGGCTACCGATCGCCTGAAGTGCTACGAGGGGGACTTACAACTTGTTCCACGCCATGTGCCAGTGAGCACCGACACTCGGTTCGAAGCCGTTGGCGGAGGGGCTGTACTGCTTGCAGTAACCCGACTCGGGGAACGGTTTGCACTCAAAGACTTCGTTGGTCTTCGGATGCAGCACCTTGGTACCGGCGGTGTAGTCGCTGAGGCCTTCGGGGAATACGAAATCGTATTCGATGCCGGCGCCCTCTCCGGTCAGTTGGGTGGTCTGGGTGTCCTGACGGGTCGTGCGACCATCCAGGGTGGTGCCGACCAGGGTCAAGGTGTGCGCGCCCGGGTTGCTGCGCACATCCATGGACAGCGAGGTGGAGCCACTGGCCACTTGTGCCGAGGTGGTGCCTACCGGTTTGTTGTTCTGGTCGAGCAAAGTGGCTTCGACGTTCATCGCACGGTTCGCGATCATGCTGAACTCGACCTTCGCCCGGCCCTTATCCAGAACGTATTCGGCTTGCTGCGAGGCCACCGACATGCGCGCAGCGGTGTCCTCCTTCATGTCCAGTTGCACTTCGTAGCGCACTACCCCGCTTTCTTTTTGTGCGTAGAGGCTGTTGGTGCCTTTGACCGGCTCGACATTGCCGCTCTCGTCGCGGATACCGGCGCGAACAAGGGTGTGGGTCTGGTTGATTTTCTCTGCCAGCTTGAACGACCAGTTTTGCGGCGTGCCTTCTACAGCGTTATCGATGCTGATTTCGACACTGTAGTCCGGGCTCTCGCCATTGCCGGTGAATGCGCGGGCCTTGACCTTGTCGCCCACCAACAGCGCCGTCGAAGGCGCAATGCTGCCTACGGAGGACCAGCCGCCAGGCAGTTCAGGCTCCGCCAGGATGTTCAGATCCGTAGCGTTGTAGAACGCGGCATCGGTATCGCCCACGGTCCAGATGGCCAGGACGACGTGATGACCAGACTTGTCTGCCGGAATGTTGCAGTTGTGCTTGTCGCTGGACTCCGGACGCTTGTTACCGCCGTCGATGGTGCAGAACGGCGTGCTTTCGAAAGTGGCGCGTTTGAGCGATTCGTTCGGATTCCAGCCGTTGCGGGTGATGAAATACTCGTGTTTGGTAGCCGGGTGAACCGCTGTGTAATGCCACTTGAAATCGATGTTGCGGTCCTTGATTTCAGTCAGGTGCCAACGGGTGGCGGACTGTGCATCCATGGCAGAAAACAGCGAGTGACCACCGCTGGCGATCTTGCCATCGACCGGCCCCTGCAAGGGAGCACCGCCGACGCCCGCCGGAAAGCCTTTGAAGGTTTCACCGACACTCTGCGGTTCGTACTGGGCGCCACCGCAGTTGGTGTTCAAGCCTTTCTGGCAAGCCAGCGCGCGCGACGGCGGCACTTCCAGATAGCCATGGGCGGAAACGGTTTGAGAGGCCAGCATTGCCGATAACAGGATCATCGATGAAGTGCAGGCCGTTAAAGCACTTCTTTTATCAAATGTAATTTTCATGATGTATTCCAGACTGCTTATCGAAAACAGGGCGCCTAGTGGGCGCCCCTGTTCGCTTCGTGATTGTTCGGCAATACGCCGGACAAGGGCCTGGAACCTTACGGGGATGGAGGAAAATTCTATGTAGGAGTAATCACCACGCGAGGCAGGAACAGTCTCTCCATGTCTCAATCCGACAAAGAAAGAAAACATTCTTACAGTTGGTGATGCTTTATTTTTTGAGCTTTTAAACGGCACAAAAAAACCTGTCCGGCGCGAGGCGGGACAGGCTTTGTGAAAACGGGCAATCGCTACTCGTGATACTGCGCCGACAGCTCATGTACCGCGCGCAGGAATGCACCAGCATGTTCCGGATCGACTTCCGGCGTGATGCCATGGCCGAGGTTGAATACGTGGCCGCTGCCTTTGCCGTAGCTGGCCAGGATGCGCCCGACTTCGGTACGGATGGCTTCGGGTTTCGCGTAGAGCACGGTCGGGTCCATGTTGCCTTGCAGCGCGACCTTGTCGCCAACACGGGCACGGGCGCTGCCGATGTCGCAGGTCCAGTCCAGGCCCAGTGCGTCGGCGCCGGCATCAGCGATGCTTTCCAGCCACAGGCCACCGTTCTTGGTGAACAGGATGACCGGCACCTTGCGACCTTCGTGTTCGCGGATCAGGCCGCTGACAATTTTCTTCATGTAGGCCAGGGAGAATTCCTGGTACGCCGCCGCCGACAGGCTGCCGCCCCAGCTGTCGAAGATCTGTACCGCTTGCGCACCGGCCATGATCTGGCCGTTAAGGTAGCTGGTGACTGTCTGCGCGAGCTTGTCCAGCAGCAGGTGCAAGGCTTGCGGGTTGTCGTAGAGCATGGTTTTGGTCTTGCGGTAGTCTTTCGACGAGCCGCCTTCGACCATGTAGGTCGCCAGGGTCCACGGGCTGCCGGAGAAACCGATCAGCGGTACGCGGCCGTTCAGTTCGCGGCGGATGGTGCTGACCGCGTCCATCACGTAACCCAGGTCTTTGTGCGGATCAGGAATCGGCAGGGCTTCGATGTCGGCCAGGGTGCTGACGACTTTCTTGAAGCGCGGACCTTCACCGGTTTCGAAATACAGGCCCTGACCCATGGCATCGGGGATGGTCAGGATGTCGGAGAAGAGGATCGCAGCATCCAGTTGTGGATAGCGGTCGAGCGGCTGCATCGTGACTTCGCAAGCGAACGCCGGGTTCATGCACAGGCTCATGAAATCGCCGGCCTTGGCACGGCTGGCGCGGTATTCAGGCAGGTAGCGACCGGCCTGACGCATCATCCACACGGGGGTGACGTCTACGGGTTGCTTGAGCAGGGCGCGCAGGAAACGGTCGTTCTTCAGGGCAGTCATGTCGGCATCCGGAAAAAAAGTGAGGGCATTTTCTCAGAGCCGGGAGCAAAAGGCACGGTTGCAGGTCAGCCTTTTGTCTATCGGGTCAATTTGTCGCGGTGGAATGCAGTATTTGACTCACCACAAAACGACTGTGGGAGCGAGCTTGCTCGCGATGAGGGCTTCACATTCAACATCTCTGCTGACTGATCCACCGCTATCGCGAGCAAGCTCGCTCCCACAGGGGGTATTACATTTAGTTCCGGGGCGAGGTTACACGCCCAGGTAATCCAGGATCCCTTCGGCGGCATTACGGCCTTCGAAGATCGCCGTCACCACCAGGTCGGAACCGCGCACCATGTCGCCACCGGCGAAGATCTTCGGGTTGCTGGTCTGGTGCTTGTACTGACCTTGTTCCGGCGCCACCACGCGGCCCTGGCTGTCGGTCTGGATTTCGAACTGCTCGAACCACGGCGCCGGGCTTGGACGGAAACCGAAAGCGATGACCACGGCGTCGGCCGGGATGATCTCTTCGGAGCCCGGGATCGGCTCGGGGCTACGGCGGCCACGGGCGTCCGGCTCGCCGAGACGGGTCTCGACCACCTTCACGCCTTCGACCTTGTCTTCACCGACAATGGCGATCGGCTGGCGGTTGTAGAGGAATTTCACGCCTTCTTCCTTGGCGTTCTTCACCTCTTTGCGCGAGCCCGGCATGTTCGCTTCGTCACGACGATAGGCGCAGGTCACCGACTTGGCGCCCTGGCGGATCGACGTACGGTTGCAGTCCATCGCCGTGTCGCCGCCGCCGAGTACCACGACCTTCTTGCCTTTCATGTCGACGAAATCTTCCGGCGACTTTTCAAAGCCCAGGTTGCGGTTGACGTTGGCGATCAGGAAATCCAGCGCGTCGTACACGCCCGGCAGGTCTTCCCCGGCAAAGCCGCCCTTCATGTAGGTGTAGGTGCCCATGCCCATGAATACCGCATCGTATTCTTCGAGCAGTTGCTCCATGGTCACGTCCTTGCCCACCTCGGTGTTGAGGCGGAACTCGATGCCCATGCCAGTGAAGACTTCGCGACGATTGCTCAGCACGGTCTTTTCCAGCTTGAACTCGGGGATGCCGAAGGTCAGCAGACCGCCGATTTCCGGGTTCTTGTCGAACACCACCGGGGTCACGCCGCCGCGCACCAGCACGTCGGCACAGCCCAGGCCCGCAGGCCCGGCACCGATGATCGCGACACGCTTGCCGGTCGGCTTGACCTTGGACATGTCCGGGCGCCAGCCCATGGCGAACGCGGTGTCGGTGATGTACTTCTCCACCGAACCGATGGTCACCGCGCCGAAGCCGTCGTTGAGGGTGCAGGCACCCTCGCACAGACGATCCTGCGGGCACACCCGGCCGCAGACTTCCGGCAGGGTGTTGGTCTGGTGCGACAGTTCGGCGGCCTGGAGGATGTTGCCCTCGGCCACCAGCTTCAGCCAGTTGGGAATGAAGTTGTGCACCGGGCACTTCCATTCGCAATACGGGTTACCGCAACCCAGGCAGCGGTGGGCCTGGTCGGCCGACTGCTGGGGTTTGAAGGGTTCGTAGATTTCCACGAACTCTTTCTTGCGTTGACGCAACAGTTTCTTCTTCGGATCCTTGCGCCCGACCTCGATGAACTGGAAGTCATTATTCAGACGTTCAGCCATTTTAAAACCTCATCAAACTCTTCAGGCGCATATCACTGCGGGTTGGCACGGGTGCTGGAAAGCAACGATTTCAGGTTGGCCGCCTTGGGCTTGACCAGCCAGAAACGACGCACGTAATCATCGAGGTTCTCGGCGAGTTCACGACCCCACTCGCTGTCGGTCTCCTCGACGTACTCGTTCAGCACGCGTTGCAGGTGGCTGCGATAGGCTTCCATCGCCTCGCCGCTGATCCGCTGGATTTCCACCAGTTCGTGGTTGACCCGGTCAACGAAGCTGTTGTCCTGGTCGAGCACGTAGGCGAAACCGCCGGTCATGCCAGAGCCGAAGTTGTACCCGGTCTTGCCCAATACGCAGACGAAACCACCGGTCATGTACTCGCAGCAGTGATCGCCAGTGCCTTCCACAACGGTGTGGGCACCGGAGTTACGCACGGCGAAACGCTCGCCCGCGGTGCCGGCGGCGAACAGCTTGCCGCCAGTGGCGCCGTACAGGCAGGTGTTGCCGATGATGGCACTGTCCTGGGTGCGGTAGACGCTGCCCTTCGGCGGAACGATGACCAGCTTGCCGCCGGTCATGCCCTTGCCGACGTAGTCGTTGGCGTCGCCTTCCAGGTACATGTGCAGGCCACCGGCGTTCCATACGCCGAAGCTCTGCCCTGCCGTGCCCTTGAAGCGGAACGTGACCGGCGCGTTGGCCATGCCCTGGTTACCGTGTTTACGCGCGATTTCGCCAGAGATCCGTGCGCCGATGGAACGGTCGCAGTTGCAGATATCCAGGTCGAACTCGGCGCCGCTCAAGTCGTTGATTGCCGAGGAGGCCATGTCGACCATTTTCTCGGCCAGCAGGCCCTTGTCGAACGGCGGGTTGCGTTCAACGCCACAGAACTGCGGCTTGTCCGCCGGTACGTGGTCGCTGCCCAGCAACGGAGTGAGGTCCAGGTGATGCTGCTTGGCGGTCTGGCCTTCGAGGACTTCCAGCAGATCGGTACGGCCGATCAGTTCTTCGAGGGAGCGCACGCCCAGCTTGGCCAGCCACTCACGGGTTTCTTCGGCGACGTAGGTGAAGAAATTCACCACCATGTCGACGGTACCGATGTAGTGATCCTTGCGCAGCTTCTCGTTCTGGGTCGCGACGCCGGTGGCGCAGTTGTTCAGGTGGCAGATACGCAGGTATTTGCAGCCCAGGGCGATCATTGGCGCGGTACCGAAGCCGAAGCTTTCAGCGCCGAGGATCGCAGCCTTGATCACGTCGAGGCCGGTTTTCAGGCCGCCGTCGGTCTGTACCCGGACTTTGCCGCGCAGGTCATTGCCGCGCAGGGTCTGGTGGGTTTCGGCCAGGCCGAGTTCCCACGGAGCGCCCGCGTATTTGATCGAGGTCAGCGGCGATGCGCCGGTGCCGCCGTCGTAGCCGGAGATGGTGATCAGGTCCGCATAGGCCTTGGCCACACCGGCGGCGATGGTACCGACGCCCGCTTCTGCTACCAGCTTCACCGAGACCAGCGCCTTCGGGTTGACTTGTTTCAGGTCGAAAATCAGCTGCGACAAGTCTTCGATCGAATAGATGTCGTGGTGCGGCGGTGGCGAGATAAGGGTCACGCCCGGCACTGCGTAACGCAGCTTGGCGATCAGACCGTTGACCTTGCCGCCTGGCAGTTGACCACCCTCGCCGGGCTTGGCGCCCTGGGCGACCTTGATCTGCAGCACTTCAGCATTGACCAGGTATTCCGGGGTCACACCGAAACGGCCGGTGGCAACCTGCTTGATTTTCGAGCTCTTGATGGTGCCGTAGCGCGCCGGGTCTTCGCCGCCTTCACCGGAGTTGGAGCGCGCACCGAGGCGGTTCATGGCTTCGGCCAGGGCTTCGTGAGCTTCCGGCGACAGGGCGCCCAGGGAGATACCGGCGGAGTCGAAGCGCTTGAGCACCGATTCCAGTGGTTCGATCTCGCTGATGTCCAGCGGCGTGTCCAGGGTTTTGACTTTCAGCAGATCGCGGATCATCGACACCGGGCGGTTGTCCACCAGCGACGTGTATTCCTTGAACTTGCTGTAGTCGCCCTGCTGCACAGCGGCTTGCAGGGTGCTGACCACGTCCGGGTTGTAGGCGTGGTACTCGCCACCGTGGACGAACTTCAGCAGGCCGCCTTGCTGGATCGGCTTGCGCGGGCTCCAGGCTTCGGTGGCCAGGGCTTTCTGCTCGGCTTCGATGTCGACGAAACGCGCACCCTTGATGCGGCTTGGCACGCCACGGAAGCTCAGGTTGCAGACTTCCTCGGACAGACCGATGGCTTCGAACAACTGCGCACCACGGTACGAGGTGATGGTCGAGATGCCCATCTTCGACAGGATCTTGAGCAAGCCCTTGGTAATGCCTTTACGGTAGTTCTTGAATACTTCGTAGAGGTCGCCCAGTACTTCACCGGTACGGATCAGGTCGCCCAGCACTTCATAAGCCAGGAATGGATAGACGGCAGAGGCGCCGAAACCGATCAACACGGCGAAGTGATGCGGGTCACGCGCAGTCGCAGTTTCCACCAGGATGTTGGAGTCGCAACGCAGGCCTTTTTCGGTCAGGCGGTGGTGCACAGCACCTGTGGCCAGGGACGCGTGGATCGGCAACTTGCCAGGGGCAATGTGACGGTCACTCAGCACAACCTGGGTACGACCGGCGCGCACGGCTTCTTCAGCCTGATCGGCGACGTTGCGGATCGCCGCTTCGAGGCCGACGCTTTCGTCGTAGTTCAGATCGATGATCGCGCGTTCGAAACCCGGACGATCGAGGTTCATCAGCGAGCGCCACTTGGCCGGGGAAATGACCGGCGAGCTGAGGATCACGCGCGAAGCGTGTTCCGGCGACTCCTGGAAGATGTTGCGCTCGGCACCGAGGCAGATCTCCAGCGACATGACGATGGCTTCACGCAGCGGATCGATCGGCGGGTTGGTGACCTGCGCGAACTGCTGGCGGAAATAGTCGTACGGCGTGCGCACGCGCTGGGACAGCACGGCCATCGGCGTATCGTCGCCCATCGAGCCCACGGCTTCGTAGCCCTGTTCGCCCAGCGGACGCAGCACCTGGTCGCGCTCTTCGAACGTGACCTGATACATCTTCATGTATTGCTTGAGCTGATCGACGTCGTAGAACGCCGAACCGTGGTCGTTGTCTTCCATGGTCGCCTGGATGCGCAGGGCATTCTTGCGCAGCCATTGCTTGTACGGATGACGGGACTTCAGACGGTTGTCGATCGCGTCGGTGTCGAGGATCTGGCCGGTTTCGGTGTCCACGGCAAAGATCTGGCCCGGGCCAACGCGGCCTTTGGCGATCACGTCTTCAGGCTGGTAGTTCCAGACACCGATTTCCGAGGCCAGGGTGATAAAGCCGTTCTTGGTGGTGACCCAACGCGCCGGACGCAGACCGTTACGGTCGAGCAGGCACACCGCGTAACGACCGTCGGTCATTACCACGCCGGCCGGGCCGTCCCACGGTTCCATGTGCATCGAGTTGTATTCGTAGAACGCACGCAGATCCGGGTCCATGGTTTCGACGTTCTGCCACGCAGGCGGAATGATCATCCGCACGCCACGGAACAGATCGATGCCACCGGTGACCATCAGCTCCAGCATGTTGTCCATGCTCGAGGAGTCGGAACCCACACGGTTGACCAACGGGCCGAGTTCTTCCAGGTCCATCAGGTCGTTGGTGAACTTGGTGCGACGGGCCACGGCCCAGTTGCGGTTACCGGTGATGGTGTTGATCTCGCCGTTGTGCGCCAGGAAGCGGAACGGTTGAGCCAGCGGCCATTTCGGCAGGGTGTTGGTGGAGAAGCGCTGGTGGAACACGCAAATCGAGGTTTGCAGGCGCTCATCGCTCAGGTCCGGATAGAAGGCGGTCAAGTCCGCCGGCATCATCAGGCCTTTGTAAATAATGGTCTTGTGGGAAAAGCTGCACACGTAGTGGTCAGTGTCGGCAGCGTTGGCCACGGACGAGCGACGACGGGAGGTGAACAGCTTGACGGCCATGTCCTGATCGCTCAGGCCTTCACCGCCGATGTACACCTGCTCGATCTGCGGCAGGCGCTCAAGGGCCAGGCGGCCGAGGACGCTGGTGTCGATCGGCACTTTGCGCCAGCCGACCAGTTGCAGACCGGCGGCCAGGATCTCGCGGTTCATGTTCTCGCGAGCGGCTTCGGCCTTGACCGGGTCCTGGTTGAAGAAAACCATGCCCACAGCGTATTGCTTGGGCATTTCGACGCCGAAGGTTTCCTGGGCGATGGCTCGCAGGAACACGTCCGGCTTTTGAATCAGCAGACCGCAACCGTCACCGGTCTTGCCGTCGGCATTAATCCCACCGCGGTGGGTCATGCAGGTCAGGGCCTCGATGGCCGTTTGCAAAAGGGTATGACTGGGCTCGCCCTGCATATGAGCAATCAGGCCGAAACCGCAGTTATCCTTGAATTCATCTGGTTGGTACAGACCTGCTTTCATAGACACTTTCTCACCAGGCTGCTTCTCGCGAAGCAAATTTCTTTTCAATTCAACCACTTACCAACCGCGCCGAACGTACGCCAGCTTTGCGGGGGCAAAAGGGAGGTCATTGTACACACCGACACGGAGGCTCACAAATTTGACGACGAAATGTCGCAAATCTATGTCGCATTTGTGAAAGGTTTAAAGCGATCTGCTGTGCTAGTCAAAACTTTTTTTAATTCTGACCGCAACGACTCAAAGACTACTGTGACGCAGACACCACAAGGCACGCAGCCCGGAAGGTTGCGCGCACTTGTAGAAATTTTGAGGTGCTTGGAGAGGCGGCCTGGGTAAGGCCGCCGAATCTTCAGCGAGTTGTTGCCAGTTCCTGTTGGACGCTGGCGACAGTGCGAGGCCAAGGTTTACCAGCCTGAACCTTCGCTGGCAAGGCCTTGATGGCGGAAACGGCTGCATCACGATTGGCGAAGCTGCCGTAGGTGATCACGTAGAGCGGCTTGCCATTGAGGACTTTCTTGAAATAACGGTACTCGCCACCCTGCTCCTTGACGAAGCTTTGTGCGGCGGTCTCGGAGCTGGTGCCGAGGATTTGCACCACGTAGTTACCCGGTGCCTGACCGGCGTACCAGGTGCCGCCAGCAGCTTTGGCCGCCGGAGCGGATTTCTCCGCAGGCTTGGTCGCCGCGGCAACGGCTGGCTTGGCTGGAGCTGGAGCAGGCTTGGCCACTGGAGCAGGCGCAGGCTTGGCAGTGGCGACCTGAGTCGGCGCAGGCGCAGGCTTGGCCGCTGGTGTCGGCGCAGGGCCGGCAGGAACACCCGCTGGTGGTGCAGTAGTCGTAACGGTCGGCGGCGTAGCGCTGGAGCCTTCTACCGGAACGCCATCATCGCCTTCGGTGATGCCACCCGCGGCTTCAGCCAGAGGGGCGCGCATGACCGGTTGCGAGTTACCGACCAACGGCAATGGCATCGGCTGCGTGCTGCCGGCGAATTCGACGGCCGGAGCACCGCCATTCGCGGCTGGCTGACCCTGGCCAAGCGGCAGTTGCGCCTGTTCATTGGTCGGTGCACCGGTGGTCGGCGCCTTGTTGCGACCCGGAATCAACCAGGCGGCAGCTACCGCGACCACGACCACGGCGGAAATCGCCAATACGTGTTTCTTCGGCATATTGAACCCCATTTTTGGACGCTTGACCGCTGAGCGGCTGGCGATCATGGCTTCGATCATTGCATCGCGGGCGACCTGATTGATGCTGCCAGGCCAGCCTTCGGAGCTTTCGTGAATATCAGAGATCTGATCCGCGGTGAAAAGTTCGATACCGCGACCCGCGCCTTCGAGCCGCTGCTCCAGATATTCACGGGTTTCTTCTTCGGTGTAGGGCTGCAACTCGATGACGTGGAAGCGCTCTTCCTCGAGATGCAGAGCCTCAAGTTGACCGATCAGCGAGGTCTCACCGAACAGGAACACATGCGGGCGACCCTCAGGCGCGCCGGCAGCCAGGACCATCAGAGTCTCAAGGGCGGATTCGTCGAGTTGTTCGGCGTCATCGACCAGCAGATAGACTTCTTGCCCGGTCAGTGCGAGTTGCACCACTTGGGCCAGAATCGCGTCGGCATCAGCCTGGCCGACGTTCAGCGCCTGGGCCACCTGACGCAGCACACCGGCCGCATCGCCGGCGCCGCGGGCAGAAACCACCACACTTTGTACCGATTGCTTGTTGGTGCTGGCGACCAGGGCCTGACGCAACAGGGTCTTGCCACTGCCTTCGGGGCCAGTGACTACCAGCAGCAACTGGCTGTAGCGAGCCAGGTGATGCAGTTGTCCCAGCACGGGTTTGCGCTGGGCCGGGAAAAATTTGAAGCCAGGTACCCGTGGAGCAAAAGGGTCATGACTCAACTGGTAATGGCCGAGGAAAGCCTCGTCGGCATGCAAACTAGTCATCGTGTTCTTATTAACCTTTAAGCTGAGCCAGGGCGCGGTAGTCTGCCCCCAGCGTGGCCTGTAGAACCTCTTTCGGATAATCGTCGGTCACCACCGCTTCGCCCATGTGGCGCAGCAGCACCAGGCGCAAACGACCGTCGATCACTTTTTTATCAATGGACATGTGTTCGAGGAAATCGGCTTCTGTCATCTCTTGCGGCGGAATGACCGGCAGCCCCGCACGCTGGAACAGACGAATACCGCGATCACGCTCCTGCTCGCTGATCCAGCCGAGTCGCGCGGACATTTCCAGCGCCATTACGGTGCCAGCAGCCACTGCCTCACCATGAAGCCATACACCATAGCCCATGTGGGTTTCGATGGCGTGGCCAAACGTATGGCCCAGGTTCAAAGTGGCACGAACGCCCGTCTCTTTCTCATCGGCACCGACCACCGCCGCCTTGGCCGCGCAGGAGCGCTCGATGGCATAGGTCAGGGCTTGCTGGTCCAGACTGCGCAGGCGGTCGACGTTGTCTTCGAGCCAGGTCAGGAACGGCTCATCACAGATCAGCCCGTACTTGATGACTTCGGCCAGCCCGGCGGACAGCTCGCGCGCCGGCAAGGTGTTGAGGCTGGCGGTATCGATCAGCACCACGTTCGGCTGATAAAAGGCGCCGACCATGTTCTTGCCCAGCGGATGGTTGATCCCGGTCTTGCCGCCCACCGAGGAGTCGACCTGCGACAGCAGCGTGGTCGGAACCTGGATGAAATCGACGCCGCGCTGGTAGCAGGCGGCGGCAAAGCCGGCCATATCACCGATCACACCGCCACCGAGGGCGATCACCGTGGTGCGCCGATCATGCCGGGCGGTCAGCAGGCCGTCGAAAATCAGTTGCAGGGTTTCCCAGGTCTTGAAGGCTTCGCCGTCGGGCAGCACCACGGAAATCACCGAGAACTGCGCCAGGCTGCGGGTCAGACGCTCGAGATAGAGCGGCGCAACCGTCTCGTTGGAGATGATTGCTACTTGCCGTCCGCGAATGTGCGGGGCCAGCAGCTCAGGCTGATCCAACAAACCTTCGCCAATATGAATCGGGTAGCTGCGCTCGCCCAGATCGACCTTGAGTGTCTGCATGTGTCCCCACAGTGAAGATGGAATCAGGCGTTCTGCCCTGAGTTAACGAATATCCACGGCCTCATCTGGTGTGACGCCGTCCGGTAGCCATCCGCCACAACCTGGAGTGGTCCTGGCGGACGCCGAGGATAGCGCATTTCCCGCGGCGCTTTAACGGGGTGGCAACTGCTGCAGGCGCTCCAGAATGTCGAGTACGACCATTCGTGGCGGCCGCTCATCGGTTTCGACCACCAGGTCGGCAATTTCCCGATAAAGCGGATCGCGGATCGCCAGCAGATCCCGAAGGGTCTTGGCCGGATCAGCGGTACGCAACAATGGCCGATTGCGGTCGCGAGACGTACGGCCGACCTGTTGCTCGACCGACGCATGCAGATAAACCACACGCCCACCGGCATGCAGTGCCCGACGATTGGCTTCGCGCATGACCGCGCCCCCGCCTGTCGCCAGCACCACACCGTCGTAATCGCACAGCTCGGCAATCATTGCCTGCTCGCGATCACGAAAGCCCGGTTCGCCTTCCTTATCGAAGATCCAAGGGATATTGGCGCCCGTGCGCAATTCAATTTCCTTATCGGAATCTTTGAATGGCAGGCGCAGCTCTTTGGCCAGCAACCGGCCGATGGTGCTTTTTCCAGCACCCATCGGTCCAACAAGAATCAAATTTCGCACAGAATCAATGACTCACAGCAATCGCCCGATTATTCATGATACGCGGAGTGAGGAATACCAACAGCTCGGATTTTTTCTCCGAAACCACGTCACGCCGGAAAAGGCGGCCAAGATACGGCACATCGCCAAGAAATGGCACCTTATCTACAACCTTGCTCTGAGTATTTGAGAAAACACCGCCAATGACGATGGTCTCGCCATCGTTGACCAGGACCTTGGCGTTGACTTCGTTTTTCTTGATGGGCGGTACATCCTGAACCTTGTTCAGGAAGTCCGGTTCGTCCTTGGTGACCTTGACCTCCATGATGATCCGGTTGTCGGGCGTGATCTGCGGCGTCACCTCCAGCGACAGCGAAGCCTCC
This sequence comes from Pseudomonas monachiensis, assembly GCF_047345015.1. Taxonomy (NCBI): domain Bacteria; kingdom Pseudomonadati; phylum Pseudomonadota; class Gammaproteobacteria; order Pseudomonadales; family Pseudomonadaceae; genus Pseudomonas; species Pseudomonas monachiensis. Next base: position 333,769 of record NZ_CP178857.1, on the reverse strand, counting down.
TTGAACGAGACCGAAGTCGCGCCGCTGGAGCTGGCTTCCTGATAGGGAATCTCGGTGCCCTTGAGGATTTTCGCGGTTTCCTTGTCGGACGTGACCACTTTGGGCTGTGAGACGATTTCCCCGTTGCCGGTTTTCTCCATGGCCGTAAGTTCCAGGTCCAGCAAGACGTTATCGGTGATGAACGCGATGCCGATTCCCGAGGTGTTGTTGGCTACACCCATGTCGACGAACGGTGAGTTGGTGCTGGTACTGCCGGGCGTGCCGATGGTCGATGACCCATTGAGCCCATTGCTGACACCGGAGGTGTTCCAGTTGCCCTTGTTCTGTATCGAACCGCCCCAGCGCACCCCGAGGCTTTTGTCATAGTCGACGTTGGCTTCGACTATGCGCGCCTCGATCATCACCTGACGCACGGGGATATCCAGCTGCGTAACGATCCTGCGCAACTCATCCAGCCGGTCCTGGGTCTGGTAGGCAATGATGTTGTTGGTGCGCTCATCGACAGTGATCGACCCCCGTTCGTCGGGCTTCGCTTCAGCACTGGTCACTGACTGGAAGAGCTTGGCGATGTCCGCCGCCTTGGCGTAATTGACCTGCAACAACTCCCGACGCAACGGCGCCAGATCGGCAATCTGCTTCTGCGATTCGAGCTCCTGACGCTCACGGGCAGCAATTTCATCGGCCGGCGCAACAAGCAGGACATTGCCGACCTTGCGCTTGTCCAGCCCCTTGGTTTTCAGCACCAGATCCAGCGCCTGATCCCACGGCACGTTCTGCAGACGCAGAGTAATTCCCCCCTGGACCGTATCGCTGGCCACCAGATTGAGGTTGGTGAAATCGGCGATCAGTTGCAGCACCGAGCGCACATCGATGTCCTGGAAATTCAGCGATAGCTTCTCGCCGCTATAGGCCTGTTGCCCGGCATTGCGCTTTTGCAGTTCGTCGACCGTCGCCGGGCGAACGCTGATAGTGAGCTTGTTGTCAGTCTGATAGGTCGAGTAATCGAACGTGCCGCCGGGTTCAATACTGATGGTGGCTCGATCGCCGCTCGCGCTGGCATTGACGAACTGCACGGGCGTGGCGAAATCCTTCACGTCCAGTCGCACGCGCAATCGCTCGGGCAATAAGGTTTTGGCAAATCCGACGATGATCCTGCCTTCGCGCTCTTGTATGTCGGGTGCAATCGATGGATCCGACAAGTCGATCACCACGTTGCCTTCGCCCTGGGTTCCCCGCTGGAAATCCACACCCCGAATGACCTTGCCCGCCGTCGCGGCGGCCCGAGCCGGAACCGGCATTGCTGTGGCCGCCGGCCTGGATGTCGACGGTTTGACTCCCTGCCCGACGACGACCAGCAGATTGTTGCCTTCAATTCGCGAGTCGTACGGGGCCGACTGGGCCAGGTTGATGATCAATCGCGTACGGTCCCGGGCTTCCACCACCGTTGCACTGCGGGCATTTCCACTGCCGAGATCGCGAGTCTTGCTGGCCAACTGACTGGCGACACCCGGCAAGTCCAGGGCAATCCGGGCCGGCGAATCCGTCGTGTAGCCGTGGGGCACCGGGGGTGGTGCATCGAACGACAACTTCAACTCGACACGGTCACCGGGCAGCGCAGCGACATCCAGCGCCTTGAGATTGGCTGCTTGTACCATCGGCGACAACAACGCTATCCATAGCGAAAGGCCGACGGTGGAAAGAATCCTGTTCATTATTGGAGTTCCACTATGAGTGCTCTTTCAAGGAAATGGTCCGGGGACGCTCCAGCCAAGCACCCTGACCATCCGGGACAATTTCAACCACATCGACCTGAGAGCCGCTGATCGCAACGATCCGTCCGTCGTTGCGCCCCAGGTAATCGCCGACTTTCAGCCGGTGCACCCCACCCGCCCCACGCAGCAGGGCATAGGAGCCCGTCGCATTGGAAAGGGTGCCGACCATTTGAAACTGCTCGATGTTGAAGCCTTCGAGGTATTGCTTGACCCGACTCGGGTCGGGTTTGACGTTGTGCGAGCCCCTGCGCCGGGCCGCCAGATCAGTGCTGATCTGCGGCGAAAACGGGCTGCGCAGATTCGCCGCGTTGTAAGTGAATGCCGGGTAAGACCGGAATACCGGCGTTGGTTCAATCTTCCCCGGCCCATGCAGGCGCGTTTCGTTCATGTACGCGTCCAGATCGGTGTAGTCATCGCCTGCGCCACAACCGGACAGGGCAGACAGCAACACCACCACAAAACAACGTCCCGGGATCATTGATGCTGTCCCTTGTCGTTGTAGCGGTAGGTCTTGGCGAGGATGGTCAAGCGCAGCTTCGGACCACCCTCGGGGCTGACGGGGGCAAGGTCGAAATCGTGCAAGGTGACGATTCGCGGCAACCCGGCCACACCACTGACGAAAGTGGCCAGGTCGTGGTAGTCCCCGGTGACCGTGATCTGGATCGGCAGTTCGATGTAGAACGGCTGGGCGACTTCAGGCAGCAACTTGATCTCTTCGAACTCCAGGCCGCTGCCCAGGCCCGTACGCGTGATGTCTTCCAGCAAGCCGGGCACTTCGGTGTCGCTGGGCAGTTGACGCAACAGCACGACGAAGGCGCTCTCTATCTCCTTCAACTGCCGGGTGTAGAGATCCAGATTCGCCGCCATGCGGGCCTTGTCGGCGAACTGTTCCTTGAGTGCCGACTCCTCTTCGCGCTTGAGATCGAGCTGGCTCACAAGGTCGCGGGTGGAAAAGCTATAGCCAAAGGCCAGCACCAGAAGCACGAGCAAACCAGCCACCAGACACTTGATCGCCGGCGGCCAGGAACCCATGTTGCTGGTATTCAGATCATTGATGTCGATCTTGCGCAGCCCTTCAAACCATTCAGACAGACTCATTTGCCTTCCTCCGGTTTTGCGGGCTGAGTCTGGCGAACGGTCAGCTGGAAGACGTTGGCCTGCCCCACCTGACCGGCAGTCGTGGCCTTGACTTCGGTCAGGCTCGGCGCATCGAACCAGTCTGATGCCTCCAGGTTGCGCATCAAATCCGAAACACGGTTGTTGGATTGCGCGGCGCCGGTGATGGACAAGGTCTTTGAGGTCATTTTCACCTCGGTGAAATACACGCCGTCGGGCAGGGCTCGCGCCAATTGGTCAAATATTCTCCCGCTGATCTGGCGATTACCTTGCAGGTCCTGGATGACGCCCATGCGCTCGACCAGTTGCTGGCGGCGCGCCTTGAGATCATTGATCCGGGTGATCCGCTCATCGATCTCGGCGACTTGCTTGCCAATGTAATTGTTACGGGCGACTTGCCGGTCGATGGCACCGCTGATGAGCTGGTTCGCGACCAGCACCGCACCCATCGTGCCCACCATCACCGCCACCAGGGTCAGAAGGAAACGCTTGCGGCGAACTTCACGCCGCTCCTCGCGCCAGGGTAAAAGGTTGATCCGTGCCATCAGTCGAAGCTCCTGAGGGCCAGACCGCAGGCGATCATCAACGCCGGGGCATCACTCGCCAGGGCAGCACCATTGACCTTGCTGCCCAGAGTCATATCGCAAAAAGGGTTTGCGACCTGGGTCGGCGTGCCCAATTGCTGCTCGATCAAACGGTCCAGCCCCGGGATCGATGCGGTACCGCCAGCCAGCAGGACATGGTCGACGGTGCTGTACTGGCCGGAGGCAAAGAAGAAATGCAACGAGCGCGACACCTGCTGCACCAGCGCCTCTCGAAATGGCTGCAAGACCTCACCTGCATAGTCATCCGGCAAACCGCCCTTCTTTTGCGCCAGCCCCGCCTGCTCCAGCGTCAGGCCGTAGCGACGCTGGATTTCCTCGGTCAGTTGCCGACCGCCAAACAGTTGTTCGCGGGTGTAGATGATCCGCCCGTTGTGCAGCACGCTCAGGGTGGTCATGGTGGCGCCGATGTCGACCACGGCGACCGTCGAAGGTCCCCCGGAAACCGTGAGCCGACTGGCCAGCAATTCGAATGAGCGCTCCAGCGCGTAGGCCTCGACATCGACCACACGAGCGGTCAGCCCCGCCAGGGCCAGGGCGGCCTCGCGGACCTCGACGTTTTCCTTGCGACAAGCGGCGAGCAGCACGTTGACGCGCTCGGGATTGCGCCCGGAGGTGCCCTGTACTTCAAAGTCGATCGCGACTTCGTCCAGGGGATAAGGAATGTACTGATCGGCCTCGATCTTCAGCTGGCTTTCCATCTCGTCCTCGGAAAGTCCGGCCTCCATCTCGATGGTCTTGGTGATCACCGCCGAGCCCGCCACGGCCACGGCCACGTTCTTCTGGCCGGTTCTGGCCTTGGCCAGCGCGCGCGCAAGGGCCTGCCCCACGCCTTCGAGTTCGGCGATATTCTTTTCGATCACCGCGCCGACCGGCAACGGCTCGACCGCATACGCCTCGACCCGGTAGCGCTCGCCCTGACGGCTCAACTCAAGAAGTTTCACCGAGGTGGAGCTGATATCGATTCCCAAGAGCGTATTGGATTTTTTGTTGAAGAGTCCTGGCACTACCAATTCCCTATGACTTTCCGTGAGTTACGGACTCTGCAATGTCCATTGCGTTCAATCCGCCCGTCTTGACAGCAGCGCCAGCCGCGCTCCCGATCAGAAAAATGCTTATAATGCCCAGCGTTTTTTTCCGCATTTGCTCAAGCGCGGGTCGTTCTGATTTAGCCTGAACCCTGTTGCCCAATTCATTTTTACCCTGGATATCCAAAAGCCTTGATTCGTCTGCTGAAGTTTTTCGGTTGGTCCATCGTCGCGGTTTTCTGCGGACTCCTTCTGGGTCTGAGCGGGGCGTACCTCTACCTTAGTCCCGGACTTCCGTCCGTGGAGGCGCTGAGAAGCATCCAGTTGCAGATCCCTTTGCGGGTCTACAGCAGCGATAACAAGTTGATCGCAGAATTTGGCGAAATGCGCCGTACACCGATCCGTTTCGCCGACATTCCCCCCAACTTCATCAATGCGTTACTAAGTGCTGAAGACGACAATTTCGCCAACCACTACGGCGTCGATCCGAGCAGCCTGATGCGTGCCGCGACCCAGCTGGTCAAAAGCGGACACATTCAGTCCGGCGGCAGCACGATCACCATGCAGGTGGCGAAGAACTTCTTCCTGACCAGCGAACGCAGCTTTTCACGCAAGACCACCGAGATCCTCCTGGCCCTGCAGATCGAACGCCAGCTGACCAAGGACGAGATCCTCGAGCTGTACGTCAACAAGATCTATCTGGGTAACCGCGCCTACGGCATCGAGGCGGCGGCGCAGGTCTATTACGGCAAATCGATCCGCGATGTCAGCCTGGCGCAGATGGCGATGATTGCCGGCCTGCCCAAGGCGCCGTCGCGCTTCAACCCATTGGCCAACCCGGCGCGCAGCAAGGAGCGTCGCGACTGGATCCTGGGGCGCATGTACAAGCTCGGGAAAATCAGCGAGGCCGACTACACCGCTGCGGTCAACGAGCCGCTGAACGCCAGCTATCACGTGCCGACTCCGGAAGTGAACGCCCCGTACATCGCCGAAATGGCCCGTGCCGAAATGGTCGGGCGTTATGGCAGCGACGCGTATACCGAAGGCTTCCGCGTCACCACCACGGTGCCGAGCGATCTCCAGGAACTGGCCAACACCGCGGTCCACGAAGGCCTGATGACCTACGATCAGCGCCACGGCTATCGCGGGCCCGAGTCGCGGCTGCCGGGCAAGACTCGCGAAGCCTGGGCAACCGAGCTGACCAAACAACGCACCATCAGCGGCCTGGAACCGGCCATCGTGACCCTGGTCGACAAGAGCGGCCTGCAAGTGCTGACCCGCACCGGCCAGGAACACGTGAACTGGGACACCATGAAGTGGGCCCGACCGTTCCTGAACACCAACAGCATGGGGGCCAACCCGAAACAACCTTCGGACGTGGCCCAGGTCGGCGATCTGATTCGCGTGCAGCGTCAGCCTGACAATTCGCTGAAGTTCAGCCAGATCCCGCAGGCCCAGGGCGCACTGGTATCCCTGGACCCACAGAACGGTGCCATTCGCTCGCTGGTCGGCGGTTTCGCCTTCGAGCAGAGCAACTACAACCGCGCACTGCAGGCCAAGCGCCAGCCAGGCTCGAGCTTCAAGCCATTCGTCTACGCCGCCGCACTGGATAGCGGCTACACCGCCTCCAGTCTGGTGAACGACGCACCGATCGTGTTCGTCGACGAGTACCTGGACAAGGTCTGGCGTCCGAAGAACGACACCAACACCTTCCTCGGCCCGATTCGCCTGCGTGAGGCGCTGTACAAGTCGCGCAACCTGGTGTCGATCCGCTTGCTGCAAGCGATGGGCGTGGGCAAGACCATCGACTACATCACGCGCTTCGGCTTCAACAAACAGGACCTGCCACCCAACCTGTCCCTGGCGCTGGGCACCGCGACCCTGACGCCAATGGAAATCGCCACCGGCTGGAGCACCTTCGCCAACGGCGGCTACAAGATCACCCCGTTCATCATCGACAGGATCGAAAGCCGCAACGGCGACACGCTGTTCGTCGCCAACCCGCCGAGCGTGCCTCAGGGCGGCGCCGCCAGCGATGGCATTGCCGCGCCAGCCGTCCCTCAAGCCTTCACCGTCAACGCGACGCCAGGCGAAGCCCCGGGCACTACGCCGATGCCACAAGCACCCGCCGTGGCCGAACGCATCGTTGACGGGCGCACCACATACATCCTCAACAGCATGCTTGAGGACGTGATCAAGCTCGGCACCGGTCGTCGCGCGCTAGCCCTGGGCCGCCCTGACATTGCCGGCAAGACCGGTACGACCAACGAATCCAAGGACGCCTGGTTCTCCGGTTACAACGCCGATTACGTGACGACCGTGTGGACCGGTTTCGATCAACCGGAAAGCCTGGGTCGCAAGGAATTCGGCGGCACCGTCGCACTGCCGATCTGGATGAACTACATGGGCGCCGCGCTCAAAGGCAAACCGCCGCATACGCAAGCGGAGCCCGAAGGCATCCTCAGTCTGCGAGTCGACCCAATCAGCGGCCGCGCGGCCAGCCCGGGCACGCCAGGCGCCTACTTCGAACTGTTCAAGGTCGAAGATACGCCACCGTCCGGGAGCGAACTGGGCAACGGCCTGGCACCTGGCAGCCCGCTGCCAGCGGATGAAGCGGCGCCGATCGATTTGTTCTGATAGCTGCAAGTTGAAAAGCCCCGCCTTCGAAAGAAGTGCGGGGCTTTTTTTGCCTGCCTGTTTTGATATTGACTGATCCGGCCTCTTCGCGGGCAAGCCCACAGGAATCAGCGGCGTATATAAATTCGATGAACACCATCGCCCACTGTGGGCGAGCTTGCTCGCGAAGAGGCCCTCATAGGCGGCGCAAAACTGTCAGGCACAAAAAAGCCCCGACTCTCACAAGCCGGGGCTTTCATTGAATCGCTACAACGGCTTAGCCGCTGAACACGTCATCCACGCTCTTGAGCGGGTAGTTCTTCGGATACGGCAGGGTCGCCACGCCGGTCTCGATCGCAGCTTTGGCCACGGCATCGGAGATCAGGGTGATCAGACGGGCATCCATTGGCTTCGGAATGATGTACTCACGACCGAATTCCAGCTTGATGCCGCCGTAGGCGTCGCACACTTCCTGAGGTACTGGCAGCTTGGCCAGTTCACGCAGGGCGTTGGCCGCAGCCACTTTCATTTCTTCGTTGATGCGCTTGGCGCGAACGTCCAGGGCACCACGGAAGATGAAAGGGAAGCCCAGTACGTTGTTGACCTGGTTCGGGTAGTCGGAACGACCGGTGGCCATGATCACGTCGTTACGGGTCGCGTGCGCCAGCTCCGGGGAGATTTCCGGATCAGGGTTCGAGCACGCGAACACGATCGGGTTCGGCGCCATCGACAGCAGGCCTTCAGCGCTCAGCAGGTTCGGGCCGGACAGGCCAACGAACACGTCAGCGCCTTGCAGGGCGTCAGCCAGGGTGCGCTTGTCGGTCGCGTGAGCGAACACAGCCTTGTACTGGTTCAGGTCGTCACGGCCGGAGTGGATCACGCCGGTACGGTCGACCATGTAGATGTTTTCGATGTTGGCGCCCATGCTCACCAGCAACTTCATGCAGGAGATAGCGGCAGCGCCGGCACCCAGGCAGACGATCTTGGCTTCCGGCAGGGTTTTGCCAGCGATTTCCAGCGCGTTGATCATGCCGGCGGCGGTCACGATAGCGGTGCCGTGCTGGTCATCGTGGAATACCGGAATATCGCACTGCTCGATCAGAGCGCGTTCGATTTCAAAGCACTCCGGTGCCTTGATGTCTTCCAGGTTGATGCCACCGAAGGTGATGGAGATGCGCTTGACGGTGTCGATGAAGGCTTGCGGGCTTTCGGAGTCGACTTCGATGTCGAAAACGTCGATGCCGGCGAAGCGCTTGAACAGCACGCCTTTACCTTCCATCACTGGCTTGGAAGCCAATGGGCCGAGGTTACCCAGGCCGAGAATCGCGGTGCCATCGGAAATGACTGCAACCAGGTTGCCTTTGCCGGTGTACTTGTAGGCCAGTTCAGGATCGCGGGCGATCTCGCGTACTGGTTCGGCTACGCCCGGGCTGTAGGCCAGCGACAGGTCGCGGGCGGTAGCGGTGGCCTTGGTGAGCTCGACACTCAGCTTCCCTGGACGAGGATTGGCGTGATATTCGAGAGCGGCAGTTTTCAGATCAGACATTTTGGCATTCCGCTTTTACTGTTGGACAGACTGGTCAGCGAGGATACGCGCCTCGCAAAATCCCCACAAGACTGACCGGTCACCCCTGTCAAGCGCCCGGCCCTACGACTTTGGGCCAAGAGCCACAGCACACAAGGGCTAGACTGTTCACAATCGACAGAAAAAATGTCTACAATTTTTTATCACTGCATCACTTGAAACATCGCCGGGTCGGTCAAGGGCAACATCCAGCGCGCCTGACCTTCTTTCAGTCCGCCACGTCGCGAACGATCCAGCACCCAACCGCGCGCCTCGATCTGCTTGCCTTCGAGCCGTTCCAGCGAGGCTGCATCGAACCGTCCCAGCAGATTGGGCGCAACCTTCAATACAACCGAATCCTGCAATTCGATCCAAACCCCGCCGCGATTGCGTTGAACCTTGCTCACACGACCGCTGAGCACGGCAAAGCCGGAAGTGCTGATCTGCTCCGCCTTCAGTACAGGCGACTGGCGCCACACACCGAGCCCGGCCTGCCGAGCGCTGTTTTCTGCGGCTTGCTGACAGGCGACCAGATCGACATTCGGTGCCACCGCCACCTGAAACCCCAGGCCTTCGGCGAGCATTTGCGCTTCGAGGCTGGCGCCATCGGCACCGTAGACATGAGCCAGGGTGCGACCGTAATGGTCTTTGCTTTCTTTGCCGGGCAGCAAACCAACCTGCCCGTCACTCGCCGCCACCAGGGCTTCAAGTCGCTTGCGCGCGACCACGGCGAACGGTTCGTCGGAACGGCCATTCTTGCCCAGCTCCGGCGTGTTCAAGCCGATCATGCGCACGCTGCGGCCATCGCTCAGGCGCAGGGTGTCGCCGTCCACCACCCGCTGCACCGCGACGGGCGTCAGGCCGCCGGGTGCCGGGCAAAACGCCTGGGCGCCGGATAGCCAAATCGCGGACATAAAAAAGGCGCCCGCGAGGGACGCCTTTTTCATCAGCATGGAAAAACCGGAACGGCTTCCCAAGTTGATTGGCCTTAGGCCTTTTTCGCGCCGAAAGCACCGAAACGGTCGGCGAAGCGCTGTACGCGGCCGCCAGTGTCCAGAGTCTTCTGCTTACCGGTGTAGAACGGGTGGCATTCGTTGCAAACGTCGATCGCCAGGGCTTTGCCGAAGGTCGAACGGGTTTCGAACTTGTTGCCGCAGCTGCAGGTAACAGCAACTGCCGGGTATTCTGGATGGATATCAGCTTTCATGGTGTCTTCCTCAGGCTAGCGTGCCGCCACCCAACACTATTGTTGAATACCGCACGTAATTAGGCCGCGGATTCTACCAGACAATCCTGATCACGCAAGCTGTCCCTGAGACCGACCGTCTGCTAGGCTCCCGGCCTCAAGCGCATTCCCATGTGGGAGCGGGCTTGCTCGCGAAAGCGGTGTGTCAGGCGATAAATGCGTTGACTGACACTCCTTCTTCGCGAGCAAGCCCGCTCCCACAATTGATCTGCGTCCACCCCTTCTTTATGTTGCCTGCTAACCGAGATCCCCCCGCGTGCCCGACGCCATTTTGCGCCTCGCCCTGCCTTCGCCGCTGCGCCGCCTGTTCGACTACCGCGCTCCGGCTGGCGTACTGCGCGCCCAGTTGCACCCCGGCATGCGCCTGCGGGTACCGTTTGGCCGGCGCGAGATGATCGGCATTCTGGTGGAAGTCACCGACACCAGCGAAGTGCCAGTCGAGAAGCTCAAGCCGGCCCTGGCCCTGCTTGACGCTACGCCACCGCTGCCACCCGCGCTGTTCAAGTTGTGTCTGTGGACGTCCCAGTATTACCAGCACAGCCTTGGCGACACCTTGAGCTGGGCGCTGCCGGTTTTGCTGCGCCAGGGTGAGCTGGCTGAAGCGCGCCAGGAGCGTTTCTGGTCTGCCGTGCCGGGGGCAAGCCTCGATGATCCGCGCATCGCCCGCGCCCCGCGCCAGCGTGAAGCCCTGGCCACGCTGGCCCAGCACCCCCACGGCGTCGCCCATCAATTGCTGAGCAAACTGATGCTGAGCAAGGACAGCCTGGATTTGCTGCTGGCCAAGGACCTGGTGCAGGTCGAGATCCGCCGGCACGCCCCGGGTGCACGCCACGAACACTGGCTGGCGCAACCGGAACTCCCGCTGAACCCGGAGCAGCGCGCTGCCTATGAGGCGATTCGCGCCGGCTTCGACAGTTATCACGCGTTCCTGCTGGCCGGCGTCACCGGCAGCGGCAAGACCGAAGTTTATCTGCAATTGATCCGCGAAACCCTTGAGGCCGGCAAGCAGGCGCTGGTGCTGATCCCGGAAATCAACCTCGGCCCGCAGACCCTGGCGCGCTTCGAACAGCGTTTCAATGCCCGGATCGCGCTGATCCATTCGGCGGTCAATGACCGCGAACGCCTCGAGGCCTGGCTGGCCGCCCGGGACGGTGAGGCCGACATCATCATCGGCACCCGCTCGGCCCTGTTCACACCGATGAAGAACCCAGGCCTGATCATCATCGACGAAGAGCACGACGGCTCCTATAAACAGCAGGAAGGTTTGCGCTATCACGCCCGTGATCTGGCATTGGTGCGGGCGCGACAGGAAAACATCCCGATTGTCCTCGGCTCCGCCACCCCTTCGCTGGAAAGCCTGCACAACGCCTACACCGGTCGCTATGGGTTGCTGCGCTTGAACGAGCGTGCCGGCGGCGCCAAACAGCCGCGCTTCCTGCGTCTGGATGTCAAAAGCCGCCCGCTGGACAGCGGCATTTCCGGGCCGATGCAACAAGCCATCGGCCAGACCCTGGCCGCCGGGCAGCAGGTCCTGGTGTTCCTCAACCGCCGCGGCTTCGCCCCGACCCTGCTGTGCCATGACTGCGGCTGGATGTCCGAGTGCCAGCGCTGTGATGCGCGGATGACCGTGCATCAGCGTTACGGCGAGCTGCGCTGCCACCATTGCGGCTACGTCGAACGCGTGCCGCGCCAGTGCCCGAAGTGCAGCAAGGTCGATCTGCGCCCCGTTGGCGCCGGCACCGAGCGGGCCGAGGAGCGCCTGGCGATTCTGTTCCCGGACTATCCGGTGCTGCGGGTCGACCGCGACAGCACATCGCGCAAGGATGCGATGAACCAGTTGTTCGCGACCATTCAAAAAGGCCAGCCGTGCATCCTGATCGGCACGCAGATGCTTGCCAAGGGTCACCACTTCCCACGGGTGACGCTGGTGTCGATCCTTGACGCTGACGGCGGCCTGTTCTCCGGTGACTTCCGCGCCAGCGAGCGCATGGCTCAACTGATCGTCCAGGTCGCCGGCCGTGCCGGTCGCGCCGAAGAGCCGGGCAAGGTGATTATCCAGACACACCTGGCCGACCATCCGCTGCTGATCCAGCTGACCGAGCAGGGCTACTTCGCCTTTGCCGAGCAAGCCTTGAGCGAGCGACGCGCTGCCGGCCTGCCGCCATTTGCGCACTTGGCGCTACTGCGGGCCGAGGCGCATAAACCGGGCCAGGCCGAAGGCTTCCTCGATGAGGCTTGCAGCGAGGCGGAGCGTTTGCTGGCCGAGCAGAATCTGACGGGAATCGAGCTACTGGGACCGGTCCCGGCACCGATGGAGCGCCGGGCCGGGCGTTATCGTGCGCAGCTGTTGGTACAGGCTACGGCGCGGGCACCCTTGCATCGATTGCTGGCCAGTTGGTTGCTGCTGCTGGAGCAGATGCCGAGTGGACGGGCGGTGCGCTGGTCTTTGGATGTTGATCCGGTCGATTTGTATTGAAAGGTCAAAAGATCGCAGCCTTCGGCAGCTCCTACAGAAACGCGCAATCCGTGTAGGAGCTGCCGAAGGCTGCGATCTTTGCCTCTTTTGTCACCACACATCCATATCCTGCCTGCTATGGTTGGCAAGCCCGTCTTCGCAACGGATAATGCCCAGTTTTTCCACCAGCGCATGATGCGCCGCCGCGCCTGCGGTCGAAAGAGAAGACCATGAAAGACACCATCCGCCAGCTGATCCAACAAGCCATCACCCAACTCGTCAACGAAGGTGTGTTGCCTGAAGGCCTGTCGCCGGCGATCCAGGTGGAAAACTCCCGCGACAAGAAGAACGGCGATTTCGCCAGCAACATCGCCATGATGCTGGCCAAGCCGGCCGGCATGAAGCCCCGCGACCTGGCGGAAAAAATCATCGCCGCGCTGCCGACTGACGAAAATGTCGCCAAGACCGAAATCGCCGGCCCCGGCTTCCTGAATTTCTTCCAGAACACCGACGCCCTGGCCACGCGCCTGGACGCTGCCCTGGCCGACGCCCACATCGGCGTGCGCAAGGCTGGCCCGGTGCAGCGCACCGTGGTCGACCTGTCGGCGCCGAACCTGGCCAAAGAGATGCACGTCGGCCACTTGCGCTCGACCATCATCGGCGACGGCGTGGCCCGTGTGCTGGAATTCCTCGGCGACACCGTGATCCGTCAAAACCACGTCGGCGACTGGGGCACCCAGTTCGGCATGCTGATGGCTTACCTGCAGGAAAACCCGATCACCAGCGACGAGCTGTCGGACCTGGAGAACTTCTACCGCGCCGCCAAGCAACGCTTCGACGAATCCGCAGAATTCGCCGACCGCGCCCGTGGCCTGGTGGTCAAGTTGCAGGCCGGCGACGCCGACTGCCTGGCACTTTGGACCAAGTTCAAGGACATCTCGCTGTCCCACTGCCAGAAGATCTACGAACTGCTCAACGTCAAACTGACCATGGCTGACGTGATGGGCGAAAGCGCCTACAACGATGACCTGATCAACGTGGTCAACGACTTGAAGGCCGCAGGCATGCTGGTCGAGAGCAACGGCGCCCAGTGCGTGTTCCTCGACGAGTTCAAGAATGCCGACGGCGACCCGCTGCCGGTGATCATCGTCAAGGCTGACGGCGGCTATCTCTACGCCACCACCGACCTGGCAGCCGTGCGCTACCGCAGCGGCAAGCTCAAGGCCGATCGCGCGCTGTACTTCGTCGACCAGCGTCAGGCCCTGCACTTCCAGCAAGTGTTTGCCGTGGCGCGCAAGGCCGGTTTCGTGACCCATCCAATGGAAATGGAACACATGGGCTTCGGCACCATGAACGGCGCGGACGGTCGTCCGTTCAAGACCCGTGATGGCGGCACCGTGAAGCTGATCGACCTGCTGACCGAAGCCCAGGAGCGCGCCTACACCCTGGTCAAGGACAAGAACCCGGAACTTGCCGAAGCCGAGTTGCGCAACATCGCCAAGGTGGTGGGCATCGGCGCAGTGAAATACGCCGACCTGTCCAAGCACCGCACCAGCGACTACAGCTTCAACTTCGACCTGATGCTCAACTTCGAAGGCAACACCGCACCGTACCTGCTGTACGCCTACACCCGCGTGGCCGGTGTGTTCCGCAAACTCGGCAAGGACTTCAGCGAAGTCGACGGCCAGATCGTCCTCGAAGCGGCCCACGAACACGAACTGGCGGCGAAGCTCGCGCAGTTCGGCGAGATCCTGAACAACGTGTCCGAAAAAGGCACCCCGCACATCCTCTGCACCTACCTGTACGACGTCGCCGGCCTGTTCTCCAGCTTCTACGAGAACTGCCCGATCCTCGCCGCCGATACCCCGGCACAAATGCAGAGCCGCTTGCGCCTCGCCGCGCTGACCGGACGCACCCTCAAGCAAGGCCTGGAACTCTTGGGCCTGGAAACTCTGGAGCGCATGTAAGTTGGCTGCCAAGAAAAAACCTGCACCCAAGCGTGGCGCCAGCCGTTACCAAGCTCCTGCAAAGCAACCGATCCCGGGTTGGTTGTGGATGGCGATCGGCCTGACGGTCGGCGCCTTCATCGTATTCCTGATGAAGCTGGAACCGGGCAAGGGCAGCGACACGGTCAAGCGTGAGAAAGTCGAGCAACAGCAACAGCAGAAAGCCAGCAAGATCGCCGAGGCCAACAAGACCCCGCCGAGCCCGACGCAACCGGTGAAGCCGAAGTACGACTTCTACACCTTGCTGCCGGAATCGGAAGTCATCGTGCCGCCGGATGCCGTGCCGGAGAAAACCCTGCCGACACCGCAAGTGCCGGCTATCCCGACCACGCCGGTCACCCCGGCCGAAGCGGCGAAGATCGACACGGCTCGCGCCCAGGCTGCCTTGGCCGGGATTACGCCGCCTCCTGCGCCGCCGGTGAAGGCTGCGCCGGTGACCAAGTTCTTCCTGCAGGCTGGCTCGTTCCGCAAAGAGACCGATGCGGACAAGGTTCGGGCACAGATCATCCTGCTGGGCCAGGCCGTGGCGGTTGAGTCCGGCACGGTGAAGGACGAAACCTGGTATCGGGTGCTGGTCGGTCCGTTCAGCAACCGCGAACAACTGACCACCGCGCAGAAACAATTGGCCGGTGCAGGTTTCAGCAATTTGTTGTTACAACAACGCCAGAGCCGCTGATCCCTTCAGAACCACCGCGTCATCGTTCATCGCGAGCAAGCTCGCTCCCACAGGGTTTTACGCTAACCCTGTGGGAGCGAGCTTGCTCGCGATGGCGTCATTTCCAACACCACATATCTCCATTTGTAACACGCCGCCCGTCCCCTCTTCCGCTACGCGGTTGAAATCCTCTCCACCACCCCCATATGAATGGGCATAAGGCATTTTCGCCCCGCTGCGTGGAGACTCTTCCCTTGACCACCATCGTTTCAGTTCGCCGCCACGGCAAAGTCGTCATGGGCGGCGACGGCCAGGTTTCCCTTGGTAATACCGTGATGAAAGGCAACGCGAAAAAAGTTCGCCGCCTGTACCACGGTCAGGTCATTGCCGGTTTTGCCGGTGCCACCGCCGACGCCTTTACCCTCTTCGAACGTTTCGAAGGCCAGCTTGAAAAACACCAGGGCCACCTGGTGCGCGCCGCCGTCGAACTCGCCAAAGAATGGCGCACCGACCGCTCCCTGAGCCGCCTTGAAGCCATGCTCGCGGTCGCCAACAAGGACGCCTCCCTGATCATTACCGGCAACGGCGATGTGGTTGAACCCGAAGACGGCCTGATTGCCATGGGTTCCGGTGGCGCCTACGCCCAGGCCGCGGCCAGCGCGCTGCTGAAAAAGACTGATCTGTCGGCCCGTGAGATCGTCGAAACCGCCCTCGGTATCGCCGGCGACATCTGTGTATTCACCAACCACACCCAGACCATTGAGGAGCAGGACTGCGCCGAGTAAGCCTGTTTCGGCCCCGCGCCACGGCTCATTCTTGCTTGAGGTCCTTTAAATACTATGTCCATGACTCCCCGTGAAATCGTCCACGAACTCAACCGCCACATCATCGGCCAGGACGATGCCAAGCGCGCCGTCGCCATTGCCCTGCGCAACCGCTGGCGCCGCATGCAGCTGCCTGAAGAGCTGCGTGTTGAAGTAACGCCAAAGAACATCCTGATGATCGGCCCGACCGGTGTCGGTAAAACCGAGATCGCCCGTCGCCTGGCAAAACTGGCCAACGCGCCGTTCATCAAGGTCGAAGCAACCAAGTTCACCGAAGTCGGCTATGTCGGCCGCGACGTCGAATCGATCATCCGTGACCTGGCCGATGCCGCGATCAAGCTGCTGCGCGAACAGGAAATCGTCAAGGTTCGCCACCGCGCCGAAGACGCCGCCGAAGAGCGCATCCTCGACGCCCTGTTGCCACCGGCACGCATGGGCTTCAGCAGCGACGACGCCCCGACGGCCGACTCCAATACCCGCCAGCTGTTTCGCAAACGCCTGCGCGAAGGTCAGCTGGATGACAAGGAGATCGAAATCGAGGTCGCCGAAATGGCCGGCGTCGATATCTCCGCGCCACCGGGCATGGAAGAAATGACCAACCAGTTGCAAAGCCTGTTTGCCAACATGGGCAAGGGCAAGAAGAAAGCCCGCAAACTCAAGGTCAAGGAGGCGCTGAAGCTGGTGCGCGACGAAGAAGCCAGCCGCCTGGTCAACGATGAAGAATTGAAGGCCAAGGCCCTGGAAGCGGTCGAACAGCACGGCATCGTGTTCATCGACGAAATCGACAAAGTGGCCAAGCGTGGCAATTCCGGTGGCGTCGATGTATCCCGCGAAGGCGTGCAGCGCGACCTGCTGCCGCTGATCGAAGGCTGCACCGTCAACACCAAGCTGGGGATGGTCAAGACCGACCACATCCTGTTCATTGCTTCCGGTGCGTTCCACCTGAGCAAGCCGAGCGACCTGGTGCCCGAGTTGCAAGGCCGCCTGCCGATCCGTGTCGAACTCAAGGCCCTGAGCCCCGAGGACTTCGAACGCATCCTCAGCGAGCCTCACGCCTCGCTCACCGAGCAATACTGCGCACTGCTGAAAACCGAAGGCCTGGGCATCGAGTTCCAGCCGAGCGGTATCAAGCGCATCGCGGAAATCGCCTGGCAGGTCAACGAGAAAACCGAAAACATCGGTGCCCGTCGCCTGCACACCCTGCTCGAGCGCCTGCTCGAAGAGGTGTCGTTCAGCGCCGGTGACCTGGCCAGCGTCCATGACGGCAAGGTGATCCAGATCGACGCCGACTACGTCAACAGCCACTTGGGCGAATTGGCGCAGAACGAAGACCTGTCCCGTTATATCCTGTAAGCAACTCTTACAGCGATAGAGAACCTGTGGGAGCGAGCTTGCTCGCGATGAGGCCATCTCATTCGATATTCATGTTGAATGTGATACCGCAATCGCGAGCAAGCTCGCTCCCACAAGGATCTCCACAAAGCGGACATCCGGCCATGATCCCCACCGACATCAAGCTGCACAAAGCCTCGAAAACCCTGACGCTCAAATACGCGTCCGGCGAGGAATACACCCTGCCCGCCGAGTTCCTGCGCGTGCACTCTCCTTCCGCCGAGGTCCAGGGCCATGGCAAACCCATCCTGCAATTTGGCAAGATCAACGTAGGACTGACCAAGCTGGAACCGGCCGGCCAGTACGCACTGAAACTGACCTTCGACGACGGCCACGACAGTGGCTTGTTCACCTGGGAATATCTGTACGAGTTGGGGCGACGTTATGACGCACTCTGGGAAGATTATCTGGCCGAGCTCAAAGCCGCCGGAAAAACCCGCGATCCGAACGAATCCGTCGTCAGGCTGATGCTCTAATCCGAGCCTCTTGCTCTTTAGAGGGCATTTTCTAATTTCATCTGTTTGAATGCTCCGCTCCAGGGCCGCCGATTGGCCTGCTTGCGAAAAAAATTAAACTCGGGTAACCAATGGAACTGGCAAGTTCCCTGCAGTGCTCTCTGCATTAAAAAGCAGCGATGCAGTATTAACGGTCACCCCGAGCAGTAGTACCTGGCATTGGCTGTGTGACTACACAGCAGGACCCGGTACTCGTCTCAGGACAATGGAGCGTCGTAGATGAGTAACAAGAATAACGATGACTTGAAGAGTCAAGCCTCGGAAAACACCTTGGGGCTGAATCCTGTCGTTGGACTGCGTGGAAAGGATCTACTGGCTTCTGCTCGAATGGTGCTCAGGCAGGCCATCAAGCAACCGATTCACAGCGCCAAGCATGTCGCTCATTTCGGCCTTGAACTCAAGAACGTGCTGCTCGGTAAATCCGAGCTGCTACCGACCAGCGATGACCGTCGTTTCGCGGATCCGGCCTGGAGCCAGAACCCGCTCTACAAACGCTATCTGCAAACCTACCTGGCGTGGCGCAAGGAACTCCACGACTGGATCGACGACAGTAACCTGCCGGCCAAGGACGTCAGCCGCGGGCACTTCGTGATCAACCTCATGACCGAGGCCTTCGCCCCGACCAACACGGCGGCCAACCCGGCGGCGGTCAAGCGCTTCTTCGAAACCGGTGGCAAGAGCCTGCTCGATGGCCTCTCGCACCTGGCCAAGGACCTGGTGCATAACGGCGGCATGCCGAGCCAGGTCAACATGGGCGCATTCGAGGTCGGCAAGACCCTTGGCGTGACCGAGGGTGCGGTGGTCTTTCGCAACGACGTGCTGGAGCTGATCCAGTACAAGCCGATCACCGAGCAGGTGCATGAACGCCCACTGCTGGTGGTACCGCCGCAGATCAACAAGTTCTACGTTTTCGACCTGAGCCCGGAAAAGAGCCTGGCGCGATTCTGCCTGCGCAACAACATGCAGACCTTCATCGTCAGCTGGCGCAACCCGACCAAGGAGCAGCGCGAGTGGGGCCTGTCGACCTACATCGAAGCGCTCAAGGAAGCGGTTGATGTGGTCACCGCCATCACCGGCAGCAAAGACGTGAACATGCTCGGTGCCTGCTCCGGTGGCATCACCTGCACCGCGCTACTGGGCCACTATGCGGCAATCGGCGAGAACAAGGTCAACGCCCTGACCCTGCTGGTCAGTGTGCTCGACACCACCCTGGACAGCGACGTGGCCCTGTTCGTCGACGAGCAAACCCTCGAGGCCGCCAAGCGCCAGTCGTACCAGGCCGGTGTGCTGGAAGGCCGCGACATGGCGAAAGTCTTCGCCTGGATGCGCCCCAACGACCTGATCTGGAACTACTGGGTCAACAACTACCTGCTGGGCAACGAGCCGCCGGTATTCGACATCCTGTTCTGGAACAACGACACCACCCGGTTGCCCGCCGCGTTCCATGGCGACCTGATCGAGATGTTCAAAAGTAACCCGTTGACCCGTGCCGATGCACTGGAAGTGTGCGGAACGCCGATCGATCTGAAGAAGGTCACCGCCGACATCTTCTCCCTGGCCGGCACCAGCGACCACATTACCCCGTGGCGTTCCTGCTACAAGTCGGCGCAACTGTTCGGCGGCAACGTTGAATTCGTGCTGTCCAGCAGCGGGCACATCCAGAGCATTCTGAACCCGCCGGGCAATCCGAAATCGCGCTACATGACCAGCACCGAAATGCCCGCCAATGCTGATGACTGGCAGGAAGAGTCGACCAAGCACGCCGACTCCTGGTGGCTGCACTGGCAGGCGTGGCAAGCACAGCGTTCGGGCAATCTGAAAAAAGCTCCGCTGAAACTGGGCAACAAGGCCTATCCAGCGGGTGAAGCCGCACCGGGCACCTATGTACACGAGCGGTAACTGACACACCTCAACTTCCCTGTGGGAGCGAGCTTGCTCGCGATGACGGTGGCAGGTTTGGCATATGCGCTGACTGACACTCCGCTATCGCGAGCAAGCTCGCTCCCACAGGGGGTGAGGATGAATTGGAAAAAGCGACCCACAGGGCCAGAAGCATGCCGCAACCCTTCATATTCCGTACCGTCGATCTGGATGGCCAGACGCTCCGCACGGCGGTACGCCCCGGCAAGCCTCACTTGACGCCCCTGCTGATTTTCAACGGCATCGGCGCCAACCTGGAGCTGGTGTTCCCGTTCATCGCGGCACTGGACCCGGACCTGGAAGTCATCGCCTTCGACGTACCCGGCGTTGGCGGTTCGTCAACACCGAACCGGCCTTATCGTTTTCCGAGCCTGGCGAAACTCACGGCGCGCATGCTCGACTATCTCGACTATGGGCAAGTCAACGTCATCGGCGTGTCCTGGGGGGGCGCACTGGCCCAGCAGTTCGCCTTCGACTATCCGGAACGCTGCAAGAAACTCGTGCTGGCCGCGACGGCGGCGGGTGCGGTGATGGTGCCGGGCAAACCGAAAGTGCTGTGGATGATGGCCAGCCCGCGACGCTACATCCAGCCGTCCCACGTGATCCGCATTGCACCGATGATCTACGGTGGTGCGTTCCGTCGCGACCCGACGCTGGCCGCGAGCCATGCGGCCAAGGTGCGTTCGGCGGGCAAGCTCGGTTACTACTGGCAGCTGTTTGCCGGCCTCGGCTGGACCAGCATCCACTGGCTGCACAAGATCCGCCAGCCGACCCTGGTACTGGCCGGCGACGATGACCCTCTGATCCCGTTGATCAACATGCGCGTGCTGGCCTGGCGGATTCCCAACGCCCAGTTGCACATCATCGATGACGGGCATCTGTTCCTGATTACCCGGGCTGAAGCGGTGGCCCCGATCATCATGAAATTCCTGGAAGAGGAGCGCCAGCGCGCGGTGATGCATCCGCGTCCGGCGCCATTAGGCGGCTAAAACCGCTGCATCAGCGGTCGGCAGGACGCCACGCCGCGCAACAACCCGTTACAGCGTCTATGGTGTTCTGGTTCGGTGTGTTTGTTTTTGGCCTGAAGACGAAGGAGTGTTGACTCATGCGCGAGAAACCAGCGAGGGATTCTTTACCGACTCCCGCCGCGTTCATCAATGCACAGAGTGCGATTACCGGTCTGCGCGGTCGGGATCTGCTGTCGACCCTGCGCAGTGTGGCCGCCCATGGCTTGCGCAATCCGGTGCACAGCGCCCGACATGCCCTCAAACTCGGCGGTCAGCTTGGCCGTGTGCTGCTGGGCGAAACCCTGCATCCGACCAATCCGCAGGACGCCCGCTTCACCGATCCGGCGTGGAGCCTCAACCCGTTTTATCGGCGTAGCCTGCAGGCCTATCTGAGCTGGCAGAAACAGGTCAAGAGCTGGATCGACGAGAGCGACATGAGCCCGGACGACCGTGCCCGCGCCCACTTCGCTTTCGCCTTGCTCAACGACGCCGTATCGCCCTCCAACACTCTGCTCAATCCACTGGCGGTCAAGGAGCTGTTCAATTCCGGCGGCAACAGCCTGGTGCGCGGCATCAGCCATTTGGTGGACGATCTGCTGCACAACGATGGCCTGCCCCGGCAAGTCACCAAGCAAGCGTTCGAGGTTGGCAAGACGGTCGCCACCACCACCGGTGCCGTGGTGTTTCGCAACGAGCTGCTGGAGTTGATCCAGTACAAGCCGATGAGCGAAAAGCAGTACTCCAAGCCCCTGCTGGTGGTGCCGCCGCAAATCAACAAGTACTACATTTTCGACCTGAGCCCTCACAACAGCTTCGTCCAGTTCGCCCTGAAAAACGGCCTGCAAACCTTCATGATCAGCTGGCGCAACCCGGATGTGCGCCATCGCGAATGGGGGCTCTCGACCTACGTGGAAGCCGTGGAAGAAGCCATGAACGTCTGCCGGGCGATCACCGGAGCACGGGAGGTCAACCTGATGGGCGCCTGCGCCGGCGGGCTGACCATTGCCGCATTGCAGGGTCACTTGCAGGCCAAACGGCAACTGCGCAGGGTGTCCAGCGCGACTTACCTGGTGAGCCTGCTCGACAGTCAGATGGATAGCCCCGCGACGCTGTTCGCCGACGAACAGACCCTGGAAGCGGCCAAGCGCCGTTCCTATCAGAAAGGTGTGCTGGACGGCCGCGACATGGCCAAGGTCTTCGCCTGGATGCGCCCCAACGATTTGATCTGGAGCTACTTCGTCAACAACTACCTGTTGGGCAAGGAGCCACCGGCGTTCGACATCCTCTACTGGAACAACGACAACACGCGTCTACCGGCCGCCCTGCATGGCGACCTGCTGGACTTCTTCAAACACAACCCGCTGACTCACCCGGGTGGCCTGGAAGTGTGTGGCACACCGATCGACTTGCAGAAGGTCACCGTCGACAGCTTCAGCGTCGCCGGCATCAACGATCACATCACGCCGTGGGACGCGGTGTATCGCTCGACGCTGTTGCTCGGTGGCGAGCGCCGCTTCGTGCTGTCCAACAGTGGTCATGTGCAGAGCATCCTCAACCCGCCGAGCAACCCGAAAGCCAACTACGTCGAGAACGGCAAACTGAGCAGCGACCCCCGTGCCTGGTACTACGACGCCAAGCGTGTCGACGGCAGTTGGTGGACCCTGTGGCTGAGCTGGATTCAGGAACGCTCCGGCGCGCAGAAGGAAACCCACATGGCCCTCGGCAACCAGAACTATCCACCGATGGAGGCGGCACCCGGTACTTACGTGCGCGTGCGCTGACGTTCAACGAGCCACGGCCGCTGTCGGCCGTGGCAAGACCCGATCATTAAGAAGACTGGATGAAAACCCGCGACCGGATCCTCGAATGTGCCCTGCAGTTGTTCAATCAAAAGGGCGAACCGAATGTCTCCACCATGGAAGTTGCCAATGAAATGGGCATCAGCCCGGGCAACCTCTACTACCACTTCCACGGTAAGGAACCGCTGATTCTCGGGCTGTTCGAGCGCTTCCAGGGCGAACTGGCGCCCTTGCTCGATCCACCGGCCGATGCCGAACTGGCACCCGAAGAATACTGGCTGTTCCTGCACCTGATCGTCGAGCGCCTGTCCCACTACCGGTTCCTGTTCCAGGACCTGTCGAACCTCGCCGGGCGCCTGCCGAAACTGGCCAAGGGCATTCGCAATCTGCTCAATGCACTCAAGCGCACACTGGCGTCGCTGCTGGCGCGGTTGCAGGCGCAAGGACTGCTGGTCAGCGATACCCAGGCACTGGGGCAACTGGTGGAACAGATCACCATGACGCTGCTGTTCTCACTGGATTACCAGCGGATCCTGGATCGTCAGGGCGAGGTGCGATTGGTGGTTTACCAGATCATGATGCTGGTGGCGCCGCACCTGCTGCCGTCGATGAAGGCTGCAACCGAACAGATGGCGATGGAGTATCTGGAAGACCATTAAGATCAAAAGATCGCAGCCTTCGGCAGCTCCTACGATTGCCCTGTAGGAGCTGCCGAAGGCTGCGATCTTTTTCTATACACAAACAAAAACGCCCGGCCTTCACAGGCCGGGCGTTTTCTTGAGCCCTGAAAATCAGGACTGACTGGTTGGCGTCGTTGGAGCTGGCGCGACAGTCGGGGTGACAGCAGGGGTCGGTGCGGTCGCGGAGTTCGATGCGCTGACCGGAGCTGCCGGCGTTGCCGGTTTGGCAGCTGCCACTGCTGGTTTTGGCGCGGCGGCTTTTGGAGCTGCCGGCTTTTTCACCGCTGGTTTTTTCGCTGCAGCGGGTTTGGCTGCTGGCTTGGCCGCTGCAGTTTTCGCTGCAGGCTTGGCGGCCGGTTTAGCCGCAGGTTTAGCGGCGGCTTTTGCGGCAACCGGCTTGGCCGCTGGTTTGGCTGCGGCCGGTTTGGCGGCTGCAGTTTTAGCCGCAGGCTTGGCAGCAGGTTTGGCCGCTGCTTTTGCCAGTGGCTTGGCTGCGGTTTTGGCGGCCGGTTTGGCAGCAGGCTTGGCCGCCGCGGTTTTCGCCGCAACAGGCGCAACCTTGGCACCGGTCAGTTTTTCGATTTGCTTGGTCAGTGTTTCGACCTTGCTGTGCAGTGCCTTGACTTCGTTGCGGCTCGGTACGCCCAGACGCGAAATGGCGCTGTTCAGACGCTTGTCGAAAGCACCTTCCAGCTCATCCCACTTGCCCAGTGCGCGATCTTTCACGCCGCTGATACGCGATTTGGCCGAAGAAGCGGAGTCCTTGGCGGCGTCGACAGTCTTGCCAACAGCGCTCTTGGTGAGCTTCTCGGCTTTCTCGCCGTCTTTAACCAATGCATCGAAGAGTTTGCTGCCGTCAGTGTCGATCTTCGAGTACACGCCTAAACCAGCCAGCCAGATTTTTCGGGAGTAATCTTCAACCTTCCCGATCCACGAGCTGCCTTCTTTTTCGGTTTTCTTTTTAACAGCCATCCCGTTCTCCTTAAGATTTACGCGCGACACGTTCGAGCAATGCCGTCAGCTCATCGAGCTTAGCAGAGAGTGTCTCAACGTCATGTTTAGACGGAATACCGATACGATTCAAGGCACTTGCGACACGCGTGTCGAACGCCTTCTCGACCTTGTCGAGTTGAACTTCGACACGGCCTTTGAAAGTGCTGACTTCACTCTTGGCTTCATCGATCTCGGCATTGGCCGCTTCAAGTTTCTCGGCAACTACCTTTTTGCCTTTCTTTTCAACAACCTGACCAGCCTTGATCAGCTCTTGAAAGTACTCGCTGCCCTCTTGGCCGACCTTGGCGTAGGCACCCAGGCCTGCCAGCCAGATCTTGCGGGCATAGGATTTGACGTCGCCCAGCGTGCCAGTCGACGGGTCGATTTTTTTCTTCAAAATAACTTTGGCCATGGTGCACCTCACGCGCAGAAGGTTTGAGGAACTGCCCGCGAAATTGTCGGGCTTGGGCACAAAGTAGGGAGAAAAATTAGAAACGGCACCCTAACAACTGACATAAACCTTTGGCTTCGCCACAAAACAAATGTGGGAGCGGGCTTGCTCGCGAAGGCGTCAGGTCAGTCAATATCAATGTTGAATGACGCACCGCTTTCGCGAGCAAGCCCGCTCCCACAGGGGGATCTCATTTCAAACAGAAATCAGACCAACGCCTTGTCCAGCGCCTTCTCGATTTCCGCCTTGATCATGCCGCTCATGGCCGACATCATCAGGCCCAGTTCCACGTCGACCTTGATCGAGTCTTCACTGACATGCACCGCGCCCTTCACACCCGAGCGCTTGAGGTTCAGGGTGTCGCCGGACCACTGCGGCTCCAGGCCATACTGGTCGGAAAGTTTCTGCGCCAGCTTGTCGGCCTTTTCGCGAGCCGCTTCCTTACCCAGGCCATGGGCACGTTCAACACTAATACGGGCCATCGAATGACTCCTGCTTTATGGATGCTTTCCCGAGGCATCTTGACCTCTGCTGCGTCAAAACGTCCCGATGGTTGCCCATCTTACCTTCAGCCTTGCCAAGACAAAGCATGCCTTGGGGATTAGAATGTCGCGCATTCTCTTTTGGTGACAGCGATATGACTGATCAGCGCAAAGGCAGCGATGCCGAACCCACCACTCACTTCGGCTTCAAAAACGTTCCGGAAAGCCAGAAAGCGGAAAAAGTCGCTGAGGTTTTCCACTCGGTAGCCGCCAAGTACGACCTGATGAACGACCTTCTGTCGGGCGGCATGCACCGCCTGTGGAAGCGTTTTGCGATCGAATTGTCGGGCGTGCGCACCGGTAACCGCGTGCTGGACATCGCCGGCGGTACCGGCGATCTGACCCGCAAGTTCTCGCACCTGGTAGGCCCGACCGGCCAGGTCGTGTTGGCCGACATCAACGAATCCATGCTCAAGGTCGGTCGTGACCGCCTGCTGGACCTCGGTGTGGCCGGCAATGTCGAATTCGTCCAGGCCGATGCGGAAAAACTGCCGTTCCCGGACAACCATTTCGACTGCGTGACCATCGCCTTCGGCCTGCGTAACGTGACCCACAAGGAAGATGCCCTGCGCTCGATGCTGCGCGTGCTCAAGCCTGGCGGCCGTTTGCTGGTGCTGGAGTTCTCCAAGCCGACCAACGCGCTGATGTCCAAGGCCTACGACGCCTACTCGTTCGCCTTCATGCCGCTGATGGGCAAGCTGATCACCAACGATTCGGAAAGCTATCGCTACCTGGCCGAATCGATCCGCATGCACCCGAACCAGGAAACCCTGAAGTCGATGATGGTCGAGGCCGGTTTCGATCGCGTGACCTATCACAACATGACCGCAGGCATCGTTGCCCTGCACCGCGGCATCAAGCCCTGATGCTGCTCGCCGGCCTGCTCGCCAGCGTTGAACTCGGCCTGAACCGGGGGCTGCGTCTCGACAGCACGGCGCTGCCGCGGCTGGCGCACTTGACCGGCAAAGTGATTGCCGTCGATTGCCGCAGCCCGGCGCTGCAACTGTTCATCCTGCCCAGCGACGAAGGCCTGATGCTCGCCTCCCAGTGGGAAACCGGCGCCGATTGCACCTTGCGTGCACCGGGCTCGAGCCTGTTGAAACTGGCGATGAGCAAGGACAAGACCTCGATCCTGCACAGCCCTGAAGTCGAACTCGATGGCGACAGCGGCGTGCTGCTGGAACTGGCGGCGATCCTCCAGGACCTCGAACTGGACTGGGAGTACGAGCTGTCGCGCTGGCTCGGCCCGGTAGCCACGCAGCTGGTCGGCGGTCACCTGCGCAGCCGCGCCCGCTGGTATCAACAAGGCTTTGCCAGCCTGGGCCAGAACCTGGGCGAATACCTGGCCGAAGAATCGCGCACCCTCGTCGGTCAGCGCGAGGCCGAAGCCCGATTCAGTGAACTGGACCAGATCAAGCTCGATCTGGAACGTCTCGAGGCGCGTTTCGAGCGCCTTTCCCGATCCCTCGACCCAAGCGATAACGCATGAAGCTGCTTGCCGTCCGCCGTTTGTTGCGCATCCAGCGCGTCGTGATCCGTTACCGCCTCGATGACCTGCTGTTCGCCCTGCCACTGCCCTGGTTCTTGCGGGCACTGCGTTATGCCTTGCCGTGGCGCTGGTTCCCACGCAAGACCCTGGACCTGAGCCGTGGCGCGCGCTTGCGCCTGGCATTACAGGACCTGGGGCCGATCTTCATCAAGTTCGGACAGATCCTGTCCACCCGCCGCGACCTGCTGCCCGAAGACATCGCCGATGAGCTGATGAAGTTGCAGGACCGGGTGCCGCCGTTCGACTCGCAAGTGTCGGTCAAGCTGATCGAAGAACAGCTGGGCAAGAAAATCAGCGAAGTGTTCAGCCGTTTCGACGTCGAACCGCTGGCCTCGGCCTCGGTGGCGCAGGTGCATGCCGCGCAACTGAAAACCGGTGAAGAAGTCGTGGTCAAGGTGATCCGCCCGGGCCTCAAGCCGGTGATCGCCCAAGACCTGGCGTGGCTGTTCATCCTCGCCCGCGCCGCCGAAAAACTCTCGGCCGATGCGCGCCTGCTGCACCCGGTGGACGTGGTCAGCGACTACGAAAAAACCATCTACGACGAACTCGACCTATTGCGCGAGGCGGCCAATGCCAGCCAGTTGAAGCGCAATTTCGAAGGCTCGCCGCTGCTGTACGTGCCGCAAGTCTATTGGGACTGGTGCCGGCCGAAAGTGCTGGTGATGGAACGCATCTACGGCATTCAGGTCACCGATCTGGCGACTCTTGCCGACCAGCGCACCGACATGAAAATGCTCGCCGAACGTGGCGTGGAGATTTTCTTCACCCAGGTGTTCCGCGACAGCTTCTTCCACGCCGACATGCACCCTGGCAACATTTTCGTCAGCACCGTGAATCCGTGGAGCCCGCAGTACATTGCCATCGACTGCGGCATCGTCGGCAGCCTGACCCCGGAAGACCAGGATTACCTGGCGCGCAACCTGTTCGCCTTCTTCAAGCGCGATTACCGTCGCGTGGCGCAGTTGCACATTGATTCGGGCTGGGTGCCGGCGGAAACCAAACTCAACGAGTTCGAAGCAGCGATCCGTACCGTGTGCGAGCCGATCTTCGAAAAACCGTTAAAAGATATTTCCTTCGGCCAGGTGCTGATGCGCCTGTTCCAGACTGCGCGCCGCTTCAACATGGAAGTGCAGCCACAATTGGTCCTGCTGCAAAAAACCCTGCTGAACATCGAAGGCCTGGGCCGCCAGCTGTACCCGGACCTCGATCTGTGGAACACCGCGCAGCCGTTCCTCGAACGCTGGATGCGCGAGCGGGTCAGCCCCAAAGCCCTGCTCGGCAATGTGCACAGCCAGTTCGAACAGATCCCGCACCTGGCCAACATGGCCCGCGACCTGCTCGAACGCATGTCACAACCCCATGCCCTCAACCCGCCGCCTTCGTGGCACCGACGCCGTGACGACTGGTTCCTGCGCCTGCTCGGTACGGCCCACCTGGCCGGTGGCGCCGTCCTTGCCGCGGGCGGTCCGCTGAACCAGTTGGCCTATTGGCCGGCGGGAATCATGATGGCGGTCGGTTTGTATCTGGTCGTGCGCCGATAGCCAGTTGTGTGAACGACTGGCACACTGTTTGAACGCCTGAGCTCGGCTATTGAAGTGTCGAGCCCGCTGTCGGAGTCGAAGATGAAAAACTGGCTGGACGAGATCAAGTGGGACGCTGACGGCCTGGTGCCGGCCATTGCCCAGGATCACAAGACCGGGCGCGTCCTGATGATGGCCTGGATGAACCGCGAAGCACTGGAACTGACCGCTGCCGAGAACCGCGCCATTTACTGGTCACGTTCGCGTGGCAAGCTGTGGCGCAAGGGCGAAGAGTCCGGCCATGTGCAAACCCTGCACGAGATGCGCCTGGACTGCGACGCCGACGTCATCATCCTGATGGTCGAGCAGATCGGCGACATCGCCTGCCATACCGGCCGCCAGAGCTGCTTCTACCGCGTCTATGAGAACGGCGACTGGACAACCGTCGACCCGGTCCTGAAAGATCCGCACGCCATCTATTGCGCAGGGCACAAACATGAGTGACACGCTGAACCGTCTGGCCGAGGTACTGGAAGAGCGCAAAGGCGCCGCTGCCGACAGCTCATACGTCGCCAGCCTGTACCACAAGGGCTTGAACAAGATTCTGGAAAAAGTCGGCGAAGAGTCGGTCGAAACCATCATCGCCGCCAAGGACGCCGCCGTCAGCGGCGACTGCAGCGATGTGATCTACGAAACCGCCGATCTGTGGTTCCACAGTATGGTCATGCTCGCCCAACTGGGGCAGCATCCACAGGCTGTACTCGATGAACTGGACCGTCGTTTCGGTCTCTCCGGACACGCCGAGAAAGCCTCGCGCCCGTCCGCCTGAATAACTATTAGAGAGGAGCAGCAGCATGGGCATTTTTGACTGGAAACACTGGATCGTCATCCTGGTGGTCGTGGTACTGGTGTTCGGCACCAAGAAACTGAAAAACCTTGGCACCGACGTCGGCGAGTCGATCAAGGGCTTCAAGAAAGCCATGAACGATGACGAAAAACCGGCCGATCCGAATGCGACCCCGGCCCAACCGGTTCCACCGGTACAGCCTCAGGCCTCTGTAAATCAGCCGCACACCATCGACGTGCAGGCACAGAAAGTCGAAGAGCCGATCCGCAAAGACGTGTGAGCACTGACTAATGTTTGGTATCAGCTTCTCTGAACTGCTGCTCGTCGGCCTCGTCGCCCTGCTGGTGCTGGGTCCCGAGCGCTTGCCGGGCGCTGCGCGCACCGCTGGCCTGTGGGTCGGGCGCCTGAAGCGCAGCTTCAACGCAATCAAACAGGAAGTTGAACGTGAAATCGGTGCCGACGAAATCCGTCGGCAACTGCACAACGAGCACATCCTGTCGCTTGAGCAGGAGGCGCGGAAAATCTTCACGCCGACCCAGCAGGAGCCGACGCCGGTGGAGCACGTGGGCGCGCAGACGATTCATGCGCCTGCCGCTGCCGTCGACCCGACACCCGCTCCCGTTGTCGCGCCTGTCGAACCTGCGCCTGTTGTTGCAGCCACTGCGGTTGAACCCGTTACACCTGCGGCTGCGCCCGTTGCGCCGGCCCCTCATGACCCAACACTGCCGCCGCGAGCCCCATGAGCGATCTTCCTGAAAACGACCAGCACATGCCGCTGGTTTCGCACCTCACCGAGTTGCGTACCCGTCTGCTGCGCTGCGTAGCGGCGATCTTCATCATCTTTGCCGGGCTGTTCGCCTTTACCCAGCAGATCTACACCTTCGTCTCCACGCCGCTGCGCGCGTACCTGCCCGCTGGCGCGACGATGATTGCCACTGACGTGTCGTCGCCGTTCCTGACGCCACTGAAGCTGACAATGATGGTCTCGCTGTTCCTGGCCATCCCGGTGATCCTGCACCAGATCTGGGGTTTCATCGCCCCAGGCCTGTACAAGCATGAAAAGCGCATCGCCGTGCCCTTGCTGGTCTCCAGCATCTTTCTGTTCTACGCCGGCATGGCGTTCGCCTATTTCCTGGTGTTCCCGCTGATCTTCAAGTTCTTCGCCTCCGCCACCCCGGCCGGCGTGGAAATGATGACCGACATCACCAGCTACCTCGATTTCGTCATGACGCTGTTCTTCGCCTTTGGCGTGGCGTTCGAAATTCCGGTGGCCGTGGTGCTGCTGGTGTGGATCGGCGTGGTCGACGTCAAGTACCTGAAGAAGATCCGCCCGTACGTGATCATCGGCTGCTTCGTGGTCGGCATGATCCTGACGCCACCGGACATCTTCTCGCAGACCCTGCTGGCCGTGCCGATGTGGCTGTTGTTCGAGATCGGCATCCTGTTTGGCAGTCTGATCAGCAAGCGTGGCGAGCATCCGGACGACCAGCCGGCTGACGATCACAACGACCAGCCGCCAGCGACTCAAGCGTGAACCTGCTGCTCCTTGAAGAGGCCGATTTCATTGCGGCCGACCGCGTGGTCCTGCGTGATCGCCGGTTGACCCACATGCAGGAAGTCCACCGCTGTGAAGTGGGCGACAGCATGCGCGTCGGGCGGATCGGCGGGCTGATGGGCTCGGCTGAAGTGCTGCGCCTGGACGCTGCTGAAGCTGAATTGCGCGTCACCCTCGATCAACCGCCACCCGCCAAGCTGCCGCTGACCCTGGTACTGGCCCTGCCGCGCCCCAAAATGCTGCGCAGGGTGTTCCAGACCGTGGCGGCCATGGGTGTGCCGCGTATCGTGCTGGTGAACAGCTATCGCGTCGAGAAGAGCTTCTGGCAGACGCCGTTCCTGGAGCCGGAAGCCATTCGCGAGCAACTGATTCTCGGCCTCGAACAGGCGCGGGACAGCGTGCTGCCAGAGGTGGTGATCGAGAAGCGCTTCAAGCCCTTCGTTGAAGACCGCCTGCCTGCCATCACCGAGGGCACTCTTGGGCTGGTGGGTCATCCCGGCCATTACCCGCCCTGCCCTCGTGCGCTGAGTGAACCGGTAACCCTGGCCATCGGTCCGGAAGGCGGCTGGATTCCTTACGAGATCGACCTGCTGGGCAAATCCGGCCTGCAACCAGTTCAGCTGGGCGAACGCATCCTGCGCGTCGAAACCGCCGTAACCGCGTTGCTGGCACGCCTTTTCTAATCCCGAACACAATCCCACAGGTCATCATCCGCCCATACATCGGGCGACGCCTACAGAACCGCGCCCTCCTGCCGATACACCCCCCATAAAACCAAATTGTGGTCCAGGGAGTTTCAGCATGTACCAATGGCTAGCCGAGAATCTGGGAAACGTCAGCGTTAAACGCAAGCTGGGGATCGGCTTCGGCCTGGTGCTGTTATTGACCCTGCTGATCACCTTCACCGGCTGGAGCGGCCTGAGCGACGTGACCAGCCGTGGCGACAAACTGGGGTTCATCGCCAGTCTCAACGACCTGACCAAGGATCTGCGCATCGCACGTCTGAATTACGAGATGCGTCGCGGTGAACAAGGTCCCGGTGCTGTCAACGATCTGTTGGGCAAGCTCGAAAGCGGCCTGCAGACCGCCCGTGGCCTGATCGAGCAACCGGCCGATACGGCCATGGTCGATCAACAACTGGCCGCGGTCGCCGAATACCGTCGTGCCTTCAACGACATGACCCAGGCTGGCGCCCACCGTGAAGATGCCCGCAGCAAACTCGGCGCCACCGCCGACAACGCCGTGGCCCGCGTCGCCGAAGTGGAACAATCCATGCTGCAAGGTGACAGCGTGGCGGCGTTCAACAGCGTGATCGACCTGAGCAAACTGATCCAGCAGGCGCGCTTCCAGGTGCGTGGCTACACCTACAGCGGCAAGAGCGAAGCCGAACAGCCAGCCCTAGACGCAATCGACAATGCCCTGAAGAACCTCGAGAGCCTGCCGGCCAAACTGCCTGAAGAAAACATCGCCAACCTGCAACAGGCAACTGACTCGCTGAAGGCCTATCGCGCCGCCGTCAGCCAGTTCCGCGACTCTCAGGTGGCCAGCGCCAAGGCTCTGGCACGCATGTCTGCCCAAGGCGAAATCCTGTTGGACATGAGCCAGAAACTCACCGCCTCGCAAACCGTCGTGCGTGATACCGACGCCGCCCACGCCAAGAACATGCTGACCCTCGCCACCGTGCTGGCCATCGCCTTCGGCCTGTTGGCCGCCTGGGCGATCACCCGGCAGATCATCATTCCGTTGAACCAGACCCTGGTCGTGGCCCAGCGCGTCGCCAGTGGCGACCTGACCCACAACCTGACGTCCCAGCGTCGCGACGAGCTCGGCCAGTTGCAGCGTGCCATGCAAAGCATGACCCAGGGCTTGCGCGAACTGATCGGCGGCATCAGCGATGGCGTCACGCAGATCGCCAGCGCCGCCGAAGAGCTGTCTGCCGTCACCGAGCAGACCAGCGCCGGGGTCAACAGCCAGAAGGTCGAGACCGATCAGGTCGCCACCGCCATGAACGAAATGGCCGCCACCGTACAGGAAGTCGCGCGCAACGCCGAAGAGGCCTCCGAAGCCGCCGTCGCCGCCGACCAACAGGCCCGTGAGGGCGACAAAGTGGTCGCTGAAGCCATCGCCCAGATCGAACGCCTTGCCAAGGAAGTCGGCCACTCCACCGAGGCCATGGGTGAACTCAAGCGCGAAAGCGACAAGATCGGCAGCGTGCTCGACGTCATCAAGTCCGTGGCCCAACAAACCAACCTGCTGGCCCTCAACGCCGCGATTGAAGCTGCTCGCGCCGGTGAAGCCGGGCGTGGTTTTGCCGTGGTCGCCGACGAAGTCCGCAGCCTGGCCCAGCGCACCCAGAAGTCCACCGAAGAGATCGAAGAGCTGATCGTCGGCCTGCAAAACGGCACCCAGCAAGTCGCGACCATCATGGACAACAGCCGCACCCTGACCGACAGCAGTGTCGAACTGACCCGCCGCGCCGGCGGTTCACTGGAAAGCATCACCCGCACGGTGTCGGCGATCCAGGCGATGAACCAGCAGATTGCTGCTGCCGCCGAACAGCAAAGCGCCGTGGCCGAAGAGATCAACCGGAGCGTGCTGAACGTGCGGGATGTGTCGGATCAGACCTCGGCGGCGAGCGAGGAAACCGCAGCGTCCAGCGTTGAGCTGGCGCGGTTGGGGACGCATTTGCAGATGCTGGTGGGCAAGTTCAGGGTTTGACGGCATACCCATCGCGAGCCTGCTCGCGATTGCAACAACACGAAGTGACTGACATATCTTCAGCAAAAGCTTTTTCTGAGACAAAAAAAACCCGCTTTCGCGGGTTTTTTTATTATGCCAACTGAGGCTGTTCGCTCATTGGCTTGAGCGGTAGCAGCGGCGCGTGAGGGTCGGCCTTGACCGACTCGCGCCAGGCGCCCAGCCACTCTGGGTGACCTTCGCCCCAGACCTGCTCATGCAAGCGAGCCAAGGCCACCGGGTCGCTCAGCAGTTGCACCTTCTCGTTGTTGGTCAACCCTTGCGGGCCAACCTTCATCGCGTGGCGAACCCGCTCGATCCGCAGCCATTCAATCGGCTCGGCCTGATTGTGCCGGGAGGTCGCCAACGAGCACGCCAGGGCATTCTGTTGTGGGTCGACCACCGAACGGACAAAGCCGTCGTTCAGCGCATGCCAGCGGTTTTCGTGGGTGTACTGGTCGGTCGCCAGCAGGGCCTGCGGCGGATTGTATTCCTCAGGGATCAGGAACAGGCTCTCGTCACGTGACTTCAGGCCCAGGCCGACGCGGCTGGAGATCACCGATACCGGGATCGACAGCATCAACGAACCGACGATCGGCACCAGCCACCACAGGAAGCTCGGGTTCAGCCAGATCACCAGCATGGCCCAGAAGAAGCCCAGCAGGGTTTGCGGGCCGTGGCGCTTGACCGCCTCGCTCCATGGCGTGGAGTCGTCGTCACGTTGCGGCGAGTTCCAGGTCGCGGCCCAGCCGAGGAACGCGGCGAGGACGAAACGGGTGTGGAAGATCATCCGCACCGGCGCCAGCAGCATGGAGAACAGCATCTCCAGCAGCATCGACAGGGTCACCTTGAACTTGCCGCCGAACTCTTTCGCACCCTTGGCCCAGATCAGGATGATGCTCAGCAGCTTCGGCAGGAACAGCAGCACGATGGTGGTCGAGAACAGCGCAATCGCCTTGTCCGGGTGCCATTGAGGCCACAGCGGATAGAGTTGGCGCGGTTCGAGGAAGTACTGTGGCTCCATCAGCGTGTTGACCGCCAGCAGCGCGGTCGACAGCACCAGGAAGAAGAACCACAACGGCGCCGACAGGTAGGACATCACGCCGGTCAGGAACACCGCGCGGTGCACCGGGTGCATGCCCTTGACCAGGAACAGGCGGAAGTTCATCAGGTTGCCGTGGCACCAGCGACGGTCACGCTTGAGTTCGTCCAGCAGGTTCGGCGGCAGTTCTTCATAGCTGCCCGGCAAGTCGTAGGCAATCCACACGCCCCAGCCAGCACGGCGCATCAACGCGGCTTCTACGAAGTCGTGAGACAGGATCGAGCCGGAGAACGCGCCTTTACCCGGCAACGGCGCCAGGGCGCAGTGGTCGATGAACGGCTTCATGCGGATGATCGCGTTGTGACCCCAGTAGTGCGACTCGCCCAACTGCCAGAAGTGCAGGCCGGCGGTGAACAGCGGGCCATACACGCGAGTGGCGAACTGCTGCATGCGCGCATACAGGGTATCCATGCCCGACGCCCGTGGCGCGGTCTGGATGATCCCGGCGTCCGGCGTGGCTTCCATCAGGCGCACCAGACTGGTCAGGCACTCGCCGCTCATCACGGAGTCGGCGTCGAGTACGACCATGTACTTGTAGTCACCGCCCCAGCGACGGCAGAAGTCGTCGAGGTTGCCGCTTTTGCGTTTTACGCGACGACGGCGACGGCGATAGAAGATCTTGCCGAAGCCCCCGGCTTCACGGCAGACGTCCAGCCAGGCCTGCTGCTCGGCAACGCAGATGTCAGCGTCGTTAC
Source organism: Pseudomonas monachiensis (assembly GCF_047345015.1). Lineage (NCBI taxonomy): Bacteria > Pseudomonadati > Pseudomonadota > Gammaproteobacteria > Pseudomonadales > Pseudomonadaceae > Pseudomonas > Pseudomonas monachiensis. The sequence continues at coordinate 298,582 of NZ_CP178857.1, read as the reverse complement.
TGTCGCTGAGCACGAAGAAGTCGAAGCGGTCCAGGTCACCCGTGGCCGCCACCGACTCGAACGTCGCGCGCAGGCCGGCGAATACACGAGGCACGTCTTCGTTGCAGATCGGCATCACCAAAGCGGTGCGTGCATCCTTCGGAATTGGCTCGTTGCCGGCACTTTTACCGGAGATACGGTATTTATCGTGACCGGTCAGCAATTCGAGGAAGCCCATCAGCGCGGTCCAGAAACCGGCCGACACCCAGCAGAACAGAATCCCGAACAGGATCAGGATGCTGGTCTGCAAGGCATACGGCAGCACTTGCGTGGCGGTTTGCAGCAGCGGTTGGTGCAGGACTTCTTCGAGGTCGACGAACGACCAGCCCTGGTACGGCATGATGCCTTTCATGTACCAGCCGGCGACGATGGTCTGGCCGAGCATCAGCAGCAACAGAATGTAGCGACGGATCGAACCCACGGTGCGCCAGCGTGCGGCCGGCAGGACACGTTCGTCCTTCGGCGGCTTCGGCGGGTTGGTACGACCGGTCATCCGGCGCCAGCCACGCACCAGAATGTTGGTGCGCCACGGCTCCGGCACGACCTTGGTCCGCCGGATCGGCGGGGTCGCCTTGAGGCAGACCCGGCCGTTGGCGTCGAGCACCAGCATTTCCGCGTCCTGCAGCTCTTCGGCAGTGCTCAGGGTCAGGCGTTTGCCCACCGAAGCCTGGGCGGCTTCGGTCGGGGCGTCGAACGTCGACGATGACAGGCGTTCGTGCAATTCGCTGAAAGACTGGCAGCCCGCGAGTTCCGCGCGCTGCTGGTCGGTCATCGGCAGATGCGCCAGATACTCGGAAAGAGTTTCTGGCCGTACTTGAGAGTTACTCATCGGCAGGCAACTGATAGCTCCAGGTTTCGGTCAGGACTTCTTCAGTCGGTGCCGATTCCGGTGTGGCTGGGGCCGCGTCGGCAGCAACAGGCTGCTTGGCGTCTTTATTGGCCTGGTCCTTGGCATCTGCAACAGGCTTGGCTTCGGCCTGCTTGGCCTCCGCTTGCCTGGCTTCCTTGTCCGCTTTCTCTTGTTGCTTGGCGGCAACCTTGTCGGCCTTGGCAACCGACGAGTTCGACGCTGGAATCGAAGTCTTGGCCAGGTCCGCCGGCACGATGTTCTGCACCAGCGCGGCACGCATCTCGGTGGACTTGCCCGGGTCCTTGATCTTCATCCGCAGGGTCAGGCGCCAGCCCTTGGTTTCAGGGTTGTAGCGCACGCTGTTTTCCACCAGCTCGGCGTTGTCGCCGACGCTGACCTGGCTGCGAACTTCCGTATCGGCCGGCAATGCCGCCAGGGACGGGCCTTCGAAGTCCACCAGGTAGGCAACGCTGCCGTCCGGCTGACGAATCAGGTTGGACTGCTTGACGTCACCCGTGGACCGCAGGGTCTGTTTGACCCAGGCGCTGTCCGGCGCGTGAATCGAGGCTTCATCCATGGTCCAGTGCATACGATAAGCGACATCGAGCGGCTGGCCAGGTTCCGGCAGTTTTTCCGGATTCCAGAAGGCAACGATGTTGTCGTTGGTTTCGTCGGCGGTCGGAATCTCGACCAGGTCGACTGTGCCTTTGCCCCAGTCACCCTTCGGCTCGATCCAGGCGCTTGGACGCTTGTCGTAACGGTCGTCGAGGTCTTCGTAATGGCTGAAGTCGCGGCCACGCTGCAGCAGACCGAAGCCGCGCGGGTTTTCCACGCTGAAGTTGCTCACGGCCAGGTGTTTCGGATTGTTCAGCGGACGCCAGATCCACTCGCCGTTGCCGGCATGGATCGCCAGACCGCTGGAATCGTGCAGCTCGCGACGGTAGTTCAGTACTTTCGACGGCTGGTTGGCGCCGAACAGGAACATGCTGGTCAACGGGGCAATGCCCAGTTTGCCGACCTTGTCACGCAGGAACATCTGCGCCTTGACGTCGACGATGGTGTCGCTGCCCGGACGCAGGGTCAGGCGATAGGCGCCGGTGGCACGCGGCGAATCCAGCAGGGCGAAGATCACCAGGTGCTTGTCGCCTGGCTTGGGCTGCTGAATCCAGAACTCGCGGAAACGCGGGAATTCTTCGCCGGACGGCAATGCGGTATCCAGCGCCATGCCGCGAGCGGACAAACCATAGACGTGACCCTTGCCGACGACGCGGAAGTAACTCGCGCCAAGCATGGTCATGATTTCGTCTTGCTTGTCGGCCTTGTTGATCGGGTACAGCACACGGAAACCGGCATAACCCAGTTGTTCAGTGGCCTTTGGATCGAACTGCAAGTCGCCGAAGTCGAAACGACTCGGATCGTATTTGATCTCTTCGACGGTGTTGGCGGTGATTTCGTTGATTTTCACCGGCGTATCGAAATGCATGCCCTGGTGATAGAAGGACAGCTTGAACGGCGTCTTCTGATCAGCCCACTCGGCCTTTTCCGTCAGAAAACGAATTTTCTGATAGTCCGCGAATTTCATGTCGCGGAACTCGTTCGGCAGGTTACTGCGCGGCGCTTCGTATTTCTGCGCGGCCAGCTCTTTTGCCTTGACCGATACATCATCCAGACTGAATGCCCAAAGCTGACCGGCGCTGAGCAGGCAGAGCAGTGCAGAGCCCGCTACCAGGGCGCTGCGTAACCGTTTGGCAGACAATTTTGGTGCGTTACAGGGACTAACAATCACGAGCAACCCTCGCCGAAAACAGATCAAAAAACCAACGGCCAGTTAAAGGGCCTGCACGGTGTACGGTCTGAAAAAACCGCCCTTGCAAACCACTCTTGCCAAGTTGGCGAGCATTGTTCCGACTCCGCTGGGGCGAAATGATTCCCCAATCGGATCCGGACAAGTCTCTACCTAAGTCAAAATGGACCAACGAACGCTGATCCCCGTAGCGCGGGATTATCTAGTAGGCCGCGTTACAACGCATCAGGGGTAACAAAGTATTTATCGCGAAAAAGCCCTGTTTTCAGTCGAAATGAGCGTAAAAACTTGTTTCAAACGCTTTCAGGTCTGTAACAGGAAGGTTACCGGGCCATCATTGACCAGGTGCACCTGCATATCCGCGCCGAATCTACCTGATGCCACAGTGCCATGCACCTGTTTCGCTTTGCTTAATAGATAGTCGAACAACTCCTCGCCCAGCGCCGGAGGGGCCGCGGTCGAGAAACCCGGACGCAGCCCGCTTTTGGTATCGGCAGCCAGGGTGAACTGAGAGACCAGCAGCAGCCCGCCGCCCACATCCGCCAGGGACAGATTCATCTTGCCCTCGGCGTCACTGAATACCCGATAGTTAAGCAGTTTATTAAGAAGTTTGTCGGCGCTGGCCCGCGTATCGTCGGGCTCGACGGCTACCAGGACCAGCAATCCCTGATCGACGGCACCCACGATCTCGCCCGCGACCTCGACCCGCGCGCCGCGCACACGCTGTAGCAGACCCTTCATGCTTCTTCAGGCGGCAGGTCGAGCAGACGCCGGGCCATCTGATCGGCGGCGCGTACCAGCGCGTCGGTGATGCCCGGCTCGGAAGCGGCATGACCGGCATCGCGGATGACCTGCAGTTCGCTGTTCGGCCACGCTTGATGCAATTCCCAGGCGTTATCCAGCGGGCAGATAACGTCATAGCGACCATGGATGATCACGCCAGGCAAATGGGCGATCTTGCCCATGTCGCGAATCAGCTGGTTCTGCTCCAGGAAGGCATTGTTGGTGAAGTAGTGGCATTCGATGCGGGCAATCGACAACGCACGTTGTGGTTCGGAGAAGCGATCGACCACCAGCGGGTTGGGACGCAGGGTCGCGGTACGGCCCTCCCAGGTGGACCAGGCCTTGGCCGCGTGCATCTGGGCGATCTGGTCGTTGCCGACCAGGCGCTTGTGGAACGCGGTGAGCAAGTCGTCGCGCTCGTCCAGCGGGATCGGCGCGATGTAGTCCTGCCAGTAATCGGGGAACAGGCGGCTGGCGCCGGCCTGGTAGAACCATTCGATTTCCTGCGGGCGGCAGAGAAAGATCCCGCGCAGGATCAGGCCGTGTACCCGCTCAGGATGGGTTTGTGCGTAGGCCAGCGCCAGGGTCGAACCCCAGGAGCCGCCAAACAGCACCCACTTATCGATGCCCAGGTGCTGGCGAATCCGCTCGAGGTCGGCGACCAGGTCCCAGGTGGTGTTGTTTTCCAGGCTGGCGTGGGGGGTGGATCGACCGCAACCGCGCTGATCGAAGGTGACAATGCGATAGAGGTTTGGATCGAAGAAACAACGACTTTGGGCATCACATCCGGCGCCGGGGCCACCATGGATGAACACCACCGGCAAACCTTCCGGTGAACCGCTTTCGTCGACGTACAGGGTGTGGGTTTCGTCGACGGCCAGATCGTGCCGGGCGTGGGGTTTGATCTGCGGGTACAAAGTCTGCATTGCGCACTCCGTAAGGGGTCGAGGTCATCCCTGGGGGGACTTCTATTATTCTGCCGTCCGGCATCATAAACCCGAATTACGTCAATGAGCATGCCCGCGCGAAGTCAGAGTCTTTGCGCAAGATAACCAAACAGGGTTTCGTACAGTGCATCGACCTCGGTTACCTGCCCGCGGGCCCGCAAACAGCCATGGACCAAACCCTCGCCGACATACAGAGTGGCAATCACGCCCGCGGCATTCAGTCGCTCGGCATACAGCACGCCGTCATCACGCAACGGGTCGAATTGCGCCACCGCGATCAATGCCGGTGGCAGTCCACTGAAGTCCGTGGCGAGCAATGGCATGGCGCAGGCGCTCGGATGGCGGGTGCCTTGCAGGTAAAGCGCGTGATAGTAATCGACGTCACTGCTGCTGAGTAACGGCGCGTCGATGCACTCACTGCGCGACGGCAGCCGGTGATCGCCACCCAACCCCGGATAGATCAGCACCTGCGCGCACGGCAGCGGCTCACCGGCATCGCGTAGCGCCAGGCACAACGCCGCCGCCAGGTTGCCACCGGCACTGTCGCCGGCCACCAGCGTGCGCTCGGGGTCGAGTTTAAACGGCCCGGCGCGCAGTGCTCGCCACACCGTCAGGCAATCATCGAACGCGGCGGGAAACGGATGTTCCGGTGCCCGACGGTAATCGACGGCGATCACCCGTACACCGAGTGTCGATGCCCATTCGGCGCAGATGAAGTCGTGGGAATCGAGGTCCCCCACCACCCAGCCACCGCCATGCAAATAAACGATGCACGACGCACCGCTGGCCGGTGGCTGATAGGAACGAACCGCAACACCGTCCAACTCGAAATCGACCACCTGCAACCCGGCGGGACGTGCCGGGGTAAATGCCCGGCACATCTCGCTGTAGGCCTGGCGCAACCCGGTGATACTGCTGTCGGTACTGTTGAAACTCAGGGTTTTGTCGACGAAAGCCGTCATCTGTTTGGAAAGCGGGTATGGAGCCATGAGCCTGGTGCTCGTTCAGGGAAATGTGTGGGACCCACAGGACTTGATCAGACAGGGATCAGTTCTTCAGGCTGGCCTGAACCGTGGCCACGCCGTCCTTGCCATCGAAACTGCTGACACCCGCCAGCCAGCGCTGCAAGTCCTCGGGATGGTCACGCAGCCATTTTTTCGCGACATCCTGAGCCGTCTGGCGCTCCATGATCGGCACCATCAACTGGCTTTCCTGGGCGGCGGTGAACGTCAGGTTTTCCAGCAACCGATTGACGTTCGGGCAGCGCTGGGCGTAATCCGGTGCAGTCACGGTGGAGACCGTCGCGGCGCCTTCATTCGGTCCGTAGACGTCTTCGCTGCCGGTCAGATAGTCGATCTTCATGTTGATGTTCATCGGGTGCGGGGTCCAGCCGACGAACACCACGAACTCCTTGCGATTCACCGCCCGCTGAACGGCAGCGAGCATGCCGGCTTCACCGGACTCGATCAGTTTGAAGTCCTTGAGGCCAAAGCGATTGGTTTCGATCATGGTCTTGATCGTGGTGTTGGCGCCGCTGCCCGGCTCGATGCCGTAGATCTTGCCGCCGAGCTGATCCTTGAACTTCGCGATGTCGGCAAAGGTTTTCAGGCCCGCCGCTGCCACATAATCCGGGACCGCGAGGGTGGCCTGGGCATCGGCCAGGCTTGGCTTGTCCATGACCTTGACCTGATTGGCAGCCACGAAGGGCGCGATGTTTTTATCCATCGCCGGCTTCCAGTAGCCAAGGAAGATGTCCAGGCGCTTGTCGCGGATACCGGCGAAGATGATTTGCTGTACGGCGCTGGTTTGCTTGCTTTCGTAGCCCAGACCGTTGAGCAGCACATCGGCCATGCCGCTGGTGGCGATCACGTCGGTCCAGTTGACCACGCCCATACGCACGGTTTTGCAGGAGGCGTCGTCCGCGGCCATGGCGCCGGCGCCCAACAGAGCGGTGCCGCAGAAGATTGAGAGACAGCGGGTGAACAGACCTTTGGGGCTTGTCATAGTGAGCATTCTCGTGCGGCAGCGGATTATTGTCGGGGCGGTGTCTTTGTGCACCGTGGCCAGAACATTACGCAGCGGACGAGTGGTGAAAGCGACCTGTAGCGACCGTGTTTTGCACGGTGGCGACTGTCATGTGCAGATGTTGAGGCATATGAAAACCTGTGGGAGCGAGCTTGCTCCGGGCGGCGTTCCGACGATGAGGCCATAACATCCGACATTAATGTTGCCTGACAGTACGCCATCGCGAGTAAGCTCGCTCCCACAGGGTTTTGCGACAGTATTAACGGTTGTAGTGCTTCTCGCCCCAGGCCAGCAACCCTTGCAGCAACTCCTTCAACACCACCCGCGTCGGCTCCGCCAGGTCCGGGCGATAACGGAACGGCACAAACTCATCCATGTAGGTGCACTGCCCCAACTCCAGCTGCACCGCATGAATGTTTTCTGCCGGGTTACCGTAATGACGGGTGATGTGCCCGCCCTTGAAGCGCCCGTTGAGTACGTGGGTGTAGTTGTCGTGAAGCGCGCAGATCGCTTCCAGACGGGTCGCAAGCTGTGGATCGCAACTGGCACCGTTAAAGGTGCCGAGGTTGAAGTCTGGCAGCTTGCCGTCGAACAGGTGCGGGATGATCGAGCGGATCGAGTGCGCATCGAACAGCAGCGCATAGCCGAACTCGGCTTTCAGCCGCGCCAGCTCCTGCTGCAAGGTGCTGTGGTACGGCGTCCAGATCTGCTCCAGATAAGTCGCACGTTCTTCTTTCGACGGCTCCAGCCCTTCACGGAACAACGGCACGCCGTCGAACAGCGTGGCCGGGTACAGGCCTGTGGTCGCGCCCACGTACAGCGGCTTGTCGTCGGATGGCCGGTTCAGGTCGATGACGAACCGCGAGTACTCGGCGGCCAGGGTGCTTGCACCCAGTTGCGCGGCGAAGTCGTAAAGCTGCGGGATATGCCAGTCGGTATCCGGCAGGCTTTTCGCGTCAGGGATCAACCCGGCTTCGACCGCAGGTGTCAGGCGCACGCCAGCGTGGGGCATGCTGATCAGCAGCGGTACGCGGCCTTGTTTGAAGTTCAGAACCTTATCCACAACAGATCTCCTACAGACTTGATTCGACGCCGTGGCGCACGACGCGTTTTTCCAGGTCGCCGCCCAGCCAGTAACACAGGTCGGCCGGACGATCGATTTGCCAGGCGACAAAATCCGCGACCTTGCCGACCTCCAGCGAACCATGGGTGTCAGCCATGCCCAGTGCGGTGGCGGCATGAATCGTCGCGCCGGCCAGGGCCTCTTCCGGGGTCATGCGCAAGCAGGTGCAAGCCATGTTCAGCATCAGGCGCAACGACAGTGCCGGCGAGGTGCCCGGGTTGAGGTCGCTGGCGATGGCGATCTTCACGCCGTGCTTGCGCAGGGCTTCCATCGGCGGCAATTGGGTTTCGCGCAGGAAGTAAAAGGCGCCGGGCAACAGCACCGCGACCGTCCCGGACTTGGCCATGGCAATGGCGTCGTCCTCGGTCATGAACTCCAGGTGATCGGCGGACAATGCGTGATAACGCGCCGCCAGGCTCGAGCCATGCAGCGACGACAACTGCTCGGCATGCAGCTTCACTGGCAGGCCCAGTTTCTGGGCGGTGATGAACACCCGCTCGACTTGTGCCGGGGAGAACGCCAGGTACTCGCAGAACGCGTCCACCGCATCGACCAGACCTTCGGCGGCCAGGGCCGGGAGCATGTCGGCGCAGATGTGATCGATATAGTCGTCAGCGCGACCCTTGTACTCCGGCGGCAAGGCGTGAGCCGCCAGGCAGGTGCTGCGCACGCTGACCGGCAGTTCGGCGCCGAGGCGACGGGCCACGCGCAACATCTTGCGTTCGTTGGCCAGGTCCAGGCCGTAGCCGGACTTGATTTCGATGCTGGTGACACCATCACGCATCAGGCTTTTCAGGCGCTTGGCGGCACTGGCGAACAGTTCATCTTCGCTGGCTGCGCGGGTGGCGCGCACGGTGCTGGCAATACCGCCACCGCTGGCGGCAATTTCCGCGTAGCTGACGCCTTGCAGGCGCTGTTCGAATTCACCGCTGCGGTTACCGCCGAACACCGTGTGAGTGTGGCAATCGATCAGGCCCGGCGTGACCCAGGCCCCACTCAAATCATTGACGGCCGGGTACTCGCCCGCCGGCAATTCACCGCGTGGGCCGATCCACTCAATGTGCGCTCCTGACGTCACGATGGCCGCGTCCTCGATGATCGAGTAGACGCCTTGTGCCATGGTTGCGACGTGACAGTGTTGCCAGAGAGTTTTCATCCGTGGCCTCCATTAGGTTATCGATGAGAAAAAACAGGGTCCTGTGTCACCAGGGCTGCCTGGCCCGCCGCCGGTTTCACCCACGTCAGGTAGGCCAGCACCAGCAACACGATCCAGACCACGCCGACGATCAGCGCTGCCTGGGTGTCCGGGAAATAGCCCAGCACGCCGAAGATGAACAGCATGAAGACAATCGCCGCCGCTGGCGCATAAGGCCACAGCGGTACCGGGAATTTCAGTTGTGCCACCTGCTCGGCGCTCATGGACCGGCGCATGGCCACCTGGGTCACCAGAATCATCAGCCAGACCCACACCGTGGCAAAGGTCGCGATGGAAGCGATCAACAGGAACACGTTTTCCGGAATCAGGTAATTCAGCAACACACCCAGCAACAGCGCGGCACTCATCACCACCACCGTCATCCATGGCACGCCATTGCGCGACAGGCGGGCGAAACCCTTGGGTGCATGCCCTTGCTGGGCCAGGCCGAACATCATGCGGCCAGCGCCGAAGATGTCACTGTTGATCGCCGAAATCGCCGCCGTGATCACCACGATATTGAGGATGGTGGCCGCCGAGCTGATCCCCAGCTTGTCGAAAATCTGCACGAACGGGCTGCCCTGGCTGCCGATCTGCTGCCATGGAAAGATCGACATCAGCACCAGCATCGTCAGCACGTAGAACAGCAGGATCCGCAACGGTACGGCATTGATCGCCCGGGGCAGCACATGCTGCGGATCCTTGGCTTCACCTGCCGTTACGCCGATGATTTCAATACCGCCAAACGCAAACATCACTACCGCGAACGAAGCGATCAGACCGCCCATGCCATTGGGCATGAAACCGCCGTGGTTCCAGAGGTTGCTGATGTCGGTCGCCTGGCCTGGGGCCGAGCTGATGCCGAACCACATGATGCCGAAACCGCCCAGGATCATCGCGACGATGGCCGCGACCTTGAGCAGCGACAGCCAGAACTCCATTTCACCGAAGACTTTGACGTTGCACAGGTTCAGGCCGCCAACGATGGAAACGACACCCAGCACCCAGATCCAGCGGGAAACCTCCGGGAACCAGAAGCCCATGTAAATACCGAATGCCGTGACGTCGGCCATGCCGACGATGACCATTTCGAATGCGTAGGTCCAACCGAGGATGAAGCCTGCCATCGGCCCCAGGTAGGTGCTGGCGTACTGGCCGAAAGAGCCGGCCACCGGGTTGTGCACCGCCATCTCACCGAGGGCGCGCATGACCATGAACACCGCCGCGCCGCCGATCAGGTAAGCGAGCAGTACCGCAGGCCCGGCCATTTGAATGGCCGAGGCAGATCCATAAAACAGCCCGGTGCCGATTGCCGACCCCAGCGCCATGAAGCGAATATGTCGGGCAGAGAGCCCGCGTTTCAAACCTTTTTCTGGCTGTTGCATTTCTCGTCCCTAATTATTGTTATTCGACGCTAAATCGAATCGCTGGCAAGCCAGCTCCTACAGGTTCAACGCGATCCATGTGGGAGCGGCGGTGCGACGATTCGACTTGCTCGCGAAGGGGCAATTACAGGCTAGGCAGCAACTTCGCCGTTACCAGTTCGTTCAGGCAACGCGAGGCCAACAATTCAGACGCCGCATTGATGTCCGGCGCAAAGAACCGGTCCTTCTCATAGAAAGGCACGTCGGCACGCAGGATGGCACGGGCCTTTTCCAGCTTTGGCGAAGTCTTAAGGCCGTTGCGCAGGTCCAGGCCCTGCACTGCCGCCAGCCATTCCACCGCGAGAATCCCACGGGTGTTCTCGGCCATTTCCCACAGACGCTTGCCAGCCGCTGGAGCCATGGAAACGTGGTCTTCCTGGTTGGCGGAAGTCGGCAGGCTGTCCACCGAATGCGGATGGGACAATGCCTTGTTCTCGCTGGCCAGTGCCGCAGCGGTCACCTGGGCGATCATGAAGCCGGAGTTCACGCCACCGTTGGCCACCAGGAACGGCGGCAGTTGCGACATGTGCTTGTCCATCATCAGCGAGATACGGCGCTCGCTCAGGGAGCCGATTTCGGCGATGGCCAGCGCCATGTTGTCAGCGGCCATGGCCACTGGTTCTGCGTGGAAGTTGCCACCGGAGATCACGTCACCTTCAGCGGCGAACACCAACGGGTTGTCGGAAACGGCGTTGGCTTCGATCGCCAGTACTTCGGCCGCTTGACGGAACTGGGTCAGGCAGGCGCCCATGACTTGTGGCTGGCAGCGCAGGGAGTACGGGTCTTGTACCTTCTCGCAGTTTTCGTGGGAGTCGGACACTTCGCTGCGCTCGCCCAGCAGGTCGCGGTAAGCGGCGGCGGCGTCGATCTGGCCTTTCTGGCCACGGGCAGCGTGGATGCGGGCGTCGAACGGCGAACGCGAACCCAGGACCGCTTCAACGGTCAGGCCGCCCAGGGCCAAGGCACCGGCGAACAGGTCTTCGCCTTCAAACAGGCCACGCAAGGCGAAAGCGGTGGACACCTGAGTGCCGTTGAGCAGCGCCAGGCCTTCTTTCGCGGCCAGGGTCAGCGGGGTCAGACCTGCAACTTTCAGCGCTTCGGTGGCTTCCATCCACTCGCCTTTGTAGCGTGCCTTGCCTTCGCCCAGCAGCACCAGGGACATATGGGCCAGAGGCGCCAGGTCACCGGAAGCACCGACCGAACCTTTCAATGGAATGTGCGGGTACACCTCGGCGTTGATCAGGGCGATCAGCGCGTCGATCACCACGCGGCGGATGCCAGAGAACCCACGGCTCAGACTGTTGACCTTGAGCACCATGATCAGTCGCACCAGCTCATCGCTGATCGGCTGGCCGACACCGGCGGCGTGGGACAGCACCAGCGAGCGTTGCAGGTTTTCCAGGTCTTCGCTGGCGATGCGGGTCGAGGCCAGCAGGCCGAAACCGGTGTTGATGCCATAGGCGGTGCGATTCTCGGCGAGGATCTGTTCCACGCAGGCAACGCTGGCTTCGATCTGGGCCGAGGCGCTGTGGTCGAGGGTCAGTTTCACCGGCTGCTGATAGACGTCACGCAGTTGGGCGAGGCTCAGTTGGCCGGGAATCAGGTTTAGCGCAGTCATTTTGTGCTCCTTTTGAGAGTTGTTGTTAACTCACCAGACGCTCCGGAGATGTCCGTTGTCCGTCGCGTCTGCCTTTTGGGGAGCCGCGCCTTGGCACGCTGGTGTTGTTGAAATCAGTTCAGGTTGGGAAAAGTGTTGTGCAGCAAAGTCGGGTCTTTCAATACAGCGGCAGCGGCGACGATGTCCGGTGCCAACCAGCGATCCTGGTCGTAGGGGGCAACATGCTCGCGCAGCAGACGCCAGGCCGCATCGGTGCCGGCGCCGAAGCGTTGTTCTTTCAAAAATTCAAACGCCTGGGCTGCCAGCAAATACTCGATGGCGAGGATCTGCGTGCAGTTTTCGAGCGCGCGGTGCAGCTTCAGCGCGGCGTTGGTGCCCAGGCTCAGGTGATCTTCCTGCAGGCCCGACGTCACGAAGTTATCCAGCACCGCCGGTTGTGCCAGTTGACGATTTTCCGCGCACAGCGAAGCGGCGACGTATTGCACGATCATCATCCCGGAGTTCACCCCCGGGTTGGCCACCAGGAAGGCCGGCAGGCCACTGACGTGCGGGTTGATCAAACGGTCCAGGCGACGCTCGGCGATGGAGCCGATTTCCGCCATGGCAATCGCCAGCAGGTCCGCCGCCATTGCCACGGACTGGCCGTGGGGGTTGGCTTGGGACACCACGCGATAGCTGTCCGCAGTACCCAGCACCAGCGGGTTATCGGTGGTGCCGTTGAGTTCGGTTTCGATCTGTTTGCTCGCGTGTACCAATTGGTCGCGAGCGGCGCCGTGCACCTGCGGGATCGAGCGGATGCTCAGGGCGTCCTGGGTACGGATGCCTTTGCTCTGGGCAATCACTTCGCTGCCGTCGAGCAAGGCCCGCAGGTTGTTCCCGACCTGTTGCATGCCAGGGTGCGGCTTGAGCGCGATGATCTCGGCATCGAAGGCGTCGATCTGCCCTCGCTGGGCCTCGAAGCTCATGGCACCGATCACGTCGGCCCATTCCAGCAGGCGCGTGGCATCGGCAATCGCCAGGCAGCTCAAGCCGGTCATGCACGGCGTACCGTTGACCAGGCACAAACCGTCCTTGGCACCAAGCTTGACCGGTTGCAGGCCTTCTTCGGCCAGCGCTTGCTGCGCGGAAACGACCTGGCCGCGATAGCTGACATTGCCAACGCCCAACAGCGCGATGCCGATGTGCGCCATGTGGGTCAGGTAGCCCACGGAACCCTGGGACGGCACTTGCGGCGTGATGCCACGGTTGAGCAGGGCCAGCAGGGCTTCGACGACCTGACGGTGCAGGCCGGATTTACCGTGGCTGTAGTTGACGACGGCGGCGCACATGATCGAGCGGGTCTGCTCGTTGGTCAGTGGCGCGCCAACGCCACAGGCGTGGCTGAGCAAGGTGTTGCGCGACAACTGGCTGAGTTGTTCGTCCTGCAGCGAGACGTTGCACAGCGCGCCCAGGCCGGTGTTGATGCCGTAGGCACGTTCGCCACTGGTAACGATGCGCTGGACGATGGCCTGCGCGTTTTCGATGCGCGCCCAGATCGGTGCCGACAGTTCAAGCTGTGCGCCATGACGAGCAACGGCGACCACGTCCTGCCAACTGACCTGCGCCTCGGTGATAACGATTTTTTCAGCCTGGGACATCTTCAACCTCATCTAAATAAAATCAAAAGATCGCAGCCTTCGGCAGCTCCTACACCGAGTACGGCTCACTTCTGTAGGAGCTGCCGCAGGCTGCGATCTTTTAGAGCCTTAAACCACCGCCGCCCGACGCTGCACAAAGCGGTCTACATACTCATCCGCCGGCGAATGCAGGATCTCTCGTGGCGTGCCGACCTGAATCAGGCGGCCATCCTTGAGGATCGCGATGCGGTTGCCGATGCGCACGGCCTCGTCGAGGTCGTGGGTGATGAAGACGATGGTCTTGTGCAGGGTCTTTTGCAGCTCCAGCAACTGGTCCTGCATCTCGGCGCGGATCAGCGGGTCGAGGGCGCTGAACGCTTCGTCCATCAGGATGATGTCGGTGTCCGCCGCCAGGGCGCGGGCCAGGCCCACACGCTGGCGCATGCCGCCGGAGAGCTGGTGCGGGTATTTGTTTTCGTAGCCCTTGAGGCCCACGGTGTTGATCCAGTGCAGCGCACGCTCGGCACACATGGCTTTGCTTTCGCCACGGATTTTCAGGCCGTAGGCGACGTTGTCCAGCACGCTCTTGTGCGGCAACAGGCCGAAGCTCTGGAACACCATGCTGATCTTGCGCCGACGAAATTCGCGCAGGGCTTCCATGTCGTATTGCAGGATGTCCACGCCGTCCACCAGGATCGCACCGCTGGTCGGGTCGATCAGGCGGTTGAAGTGGCGGACCAGGGTCGACTTGCCGGAACCCGACAGGCCCATGATCACGAAGATCTCGCCGCTGCCGATGCTCAGCGACAGGTCGTTTACGCCGACCACGCAGCCGGTTTCGGCCAGCACCTGGTCCTTGGTCTTGCCCTGGCCGACCATGGCCAGGGCGTCCTTGGCACGGTTGCCGAAAATCTTGAAGACGTTCTTGACTTCGATCTTGCTCACGGTTGCGTTGTTCATTTGCTCACCTCATGCCGTGCGCGACCGTACGCCTGTGTAATGCGGTCGATCACCACAGCCAGAATCACGATCGCCAGACCGGCTTCAAGGCCACGTCCGACGTTGAGGGTCTGAATCCCCACCAGCACGTCTTCACCCAGGCCACGGGCACCGATCATCGAGGCGATCACCACCATCGAAAGGGCCATCATGGTGGTCTGGTTGATCCCGGCCATGATGCTCGGCAGGGCCAGCGGCAGTTGCACGCCGAACAGTTGCTGCCAGCGGTTGGCACCGAAGGCGTTGATCGCTTCCATCACTTCGCCGTCGACCTGGCGAATGCCCAGATCGGTCAAGCGGATCAGCGGCGGCGCGGCGTAGATCACCGTGGCGAAAATCGCCGGGACCTTGCCCAGGCCAAACAGCATCAGCACCGGGATCAGGTACACGAAGCTCGGCATGGTCTGCATGATGTCCAGCAACGGCATCAGTATCGAACGCAGGCGATTGCTGCGCGCCGAGAGAATGCCCAGCGGAATGCCGATCAACACCGAAATGATCGTCGCCACCATCATCAGCGCCAGGGTCTGCATCAGTTTGTCCCAGAGGCCGACCGCTCCCACCAGGAACAGCAAACCAACGATGACGGCAGTGGTCACGACCTTGCGGGTCGCATGCCAGGCCACACCGGCCACGATCGCCAGCATCAGCCACCAGGGTGCGGCACGCAGCAGGCCTTCAAGATTGACGATGGCCCACAACAGGGTGTCGGAGATGTGCCGGAACACGTCGCCGTAGTTGGTGACCAGCGAATCGACCCAACCGTTGACCCAGTCGGCGATGGAAAAGGTAAAGCTTTCGGGAAACATAAGAGACTCTCAATCAAGGGGTTGCGATCAAGCATCCGACTGCCGTTGCCGACAGCCGGAGAAGCTCGACCTACAAGGCCGCGTCGATTTTCTTGGCTGCGTCTTCGCTCACCCATGCGTGCCAGACTTCAGGATGTTCCTTCAGGAAGATCTTGGCCAGTTTTGGTGATTCGATCCGCTCTTTGGTCATGCGCCCAAGGTTCTGGTTCAGCAGGTCGATCGGCACGTTGACCTTTTCCAGCACGGCCACCAGCTCCGGGGCTTCGTCGTGGAAAGTCTTGGACAGGCCGACCTTGATATCCACGGTCTTGTTCACGCCTGGTTTCTCTTCGAGTTTCACCGCGTCGATCTGGCCCATCAGCGGCGTTGGCGACCAGTAGTAGAACAGGATCGGCTCGCCACGCTTGTAGCTCGACAGCACCGCGGCATCCAGCGCCGGGCCGGTGCCTGGGCGGAAATTGGTGTAGGTGCTTTCCAGGCCGTAGCTCTTGAGCATTTCGCTGTTGTCCAGCTCACAGGTCCAACCGGCCGGGCAGTTGTAGAAACGCCCCTTGGACGGCTCTTCGGCGTCCTTGAAGATCGCCGAGTATTTGCCCAGGTCAGCAATGTTTTTCAGGTCCGGAGCCTTGGCTTCCAGCTTGCGCTTGGCGTCGCCTTCGATCACGTAGCGCGGCACGTACCAGCCTTCGATCGCGCCAACCACCGGCGCGCCGACACCGACGACCTTGCCGGCCTTCTCGGCCTTGTTCCAGACTTCGCTGCGGCCGACCCATTCTTCGGCAAACACTTGAATATCGTTACTGCTCAGGGCGTTTTCCATGGTGATGGAGTTGCCCGGCAGGCTGTCGGTCTTGCAGTCGTAGCCTTTCTCCAACACGACTTGCATCACGTCGGTCAGCAGCATGGCGCTTTCCCAGTTCAAACCGGCGAACTTCACCGGTTTGCCCGACTCGCACCAACCCGCCGCCTGAGTGGCGCCAGCGCTGGCCAGCAGGCCCATGGAAAGCAATGTGGTCAGCAGGGTCTTGTTCGATTTCATTGTTGTGACGCTCCTAATCATGAATTGGCTTACGGCAGTCAAGAGGCATCCAGCCCTGTCCACGTCCAATCAGGCCTGCGCCGCAGCGCGACCGACTTCGCTTGTTGTTAGGTCTGCAACGTCGTGATCTCTGTAGGAGCTGCCGCAGGCTGCGATTAAAAGATCAAGATCAAAAGATCGCAGCCTGCGGCAGCTCCTACAGAGCAAGCATTACTTGCCGGTAATCATCGGCAGGTTCAGCCCTTGTTCCTTGGCGCAGTCGATGGCGATCTGGTAGCCGGCATCGGCGTGACGCATGACGCCGGTGGCCGGGTCGTTGTGCAGCACGCGAGCGATACGCTCGGCCGCTTCATCAGTACCGTCGCAGACAATCACCATGCCCGAGTGCTGGGAGAAGCCCATGCCAACGCCGCCGCCGTGGTGCAGGGACACCCAGGTCGCGCCGCTTGCGGTGTTGAGCAGAGCGTTGAGCAGTGGCCAGTCGGAAACGGCGTCGGAACCGTCCTGCATCGATTCGGTTTCGCGGTTAGGGCTCGATACCGAACCGGAGTCCAGGTGGTCGCGACCGATCACGATTGGCGCGGACAACTCGCCGCTGCGCACCATTTCGTTGAACGCCAGGCCCAGCTTGGCGCGCAGGCCCAGACCAACCCAGCAGATACGTGCTGGCAGGCCCTGGAAGCTGATGCGCTCGCGGGCCATGTCCAGCCAGTTGTGCAGGTGGGCGTCGTCCGGGATCAGTTCCTTGACCTTGGCGTCGGTCTTGTAGATGTCTTCAGCGTTGCCCGACAGCGCAGCCCAACGGAACGGACCGATGCCACGGCAGAACAGCGGACGGATGTAGGCCGGTACGAAGCCCGGGAAGTCGAATGCGTTTTCCACGCCTTCTTCCTGCGCCATCTGACGGATGTTGTTGCCGTAGTCGAAGGTCGGTACGCCCATTTTCTGGAACTCGAGCATCGCCTTGACGTGCACGGCCATCGATTGCTTGGCGGCCTTGATCACAGCGGCAGGTTCAGTCTTGGCGCGAGCGCGGTACTGGTCCCAGGTCCAGCCGGCAGGCAGGTAACCGTTGAGCGGGTCGTGGGCGCTGGTCTGGTCGGTGACCATGTCCGGGCGCACGCCACGCTTGACCAGCTCCGGCAGGATTTCAGCGGCGTTGCCCAGCAGCGCGATGGAAATCGCCTTGCCTTCCTTGGTGTATTTGGCGATGCGGGCCAGAGCGTCGTCGAGGTCGGTAGCCTGCTCATCGACGTAGCGGCTTTTCAGACGGAAATCGATGCTGACCTGCTGGCATTCGATGTTCAGCGAGCAAGCGCCGGCCAGGGTTGCAGCCAGAGGCTGGGCGCCGCCCATGCCGCCCAAGCCTGCAGTCAGGACCCAACGACCTTTCAGGTCATCGTTGTAGTGTTGGCGACCGGCTTCTACGAAGGTTTCGTAGGTGCCCTGGACGATGCCCTGGCTGCCGATGTAGATCCAGCTGCCGGCGGTCATCTGGCCGTACATGGCCAGGCCTTTGGCGTCCAGTTCGTTGAAGTGTTCCCAGCTCGCCCAGTGTGGAACCAGGTTGGAGTTGGCAATCAGTACGCGCGGGGCGTTGCTGTGGGTCTTGAACACGCCGACCGGCTTGCCGGATTGCACCAGCAGGGTCTCGTCGTCGTTCAGGTTGGTCAGGCTTTCGACGATCTTGTCGTAGCATTCCCAGTTACGCGCAGCGCGACCGATACCACCGTAAACCACCAGTTCTTTAGGGTTCTCGGCGACTTCCGGGTCGAGGTTGTTCATCAGCATGCGCAGCGGCGCTTCGGTCAGCCAGCTCTTGGCGGTCAGCTTGTTACCGCGTGCGGCACGGATTTCAACGTCACGAAACTTAGTAGGTTTAATGTCAGTCACGAAAAAGACTCCTCAGCAATCAATCCAAACCAACCCAGGCAGTGGGCGAGCAAGCCAATGGGCATCAGTGCACACCAGCGAATCAGTGGACGATGGTTGAGTCCTCGTGACTCATACACATACGTCTTTACTTGTACATACAAGCATATGCAATCAAGCGGCCAACTTGTTGGATGAGCATTCAAGAAAAATTCGGAAATGGCTGGAGAGCGCCTGGAACAAGGGTTCTGGCGTAGATGAAAAATTTTCGGGGGGATTTTTGTGGCGAGGGGATTTTGTTACTTGAGCGTGGTATTGCGCCACGCTGGGGCATTCGGTAACAAAGTGGTGCGCTTTCGGGAACGCTGAAATGCAAAAAATCGCAGCCTTCGGCAGCTCCTACATGGGATGGTGTGCATCCTGTAGGAGCTGCCGAAGGCTGCGATCCTTTGAAAATTCAGAATCAGCGTGCGGCCAGCTCAATCACACAGCATGGGCCATTGACGGAGATTTCCAGCAGGCTAGCGTTACCGTCGAGTTGCAGGCAGTCATGACGACCGAGCTTCGAAGCGCTGTTACCGACCACAACTTCCAGCGCATCGCTGATGCTGAACACCAACACCGTGCCCGCTGAACTGAAGAACCGCTGCTCACCGCTCAACCACTGCAACCGCGCGGCATAACGCTGCGGCGCGTAAATCAGATTGAAATCACGAATCGACCCGCCCAGCAATGTGCAGGCAACCTTGCTTTCACCACTGAAGGCAAACGGGTCCAGCGGTAACAGTGGCCGAGTGTCCTGGCCATCCACCGTCAGGCTCATGCCGTCGCCCTGCAAAACGGTGATCACTCGCTCGTAACCGGCGAAGGTGGAAAAGCCGCCCGATTCGCCAATGTCGGCAATCGACAGGCGCCAGCCAAAGCCATCCAGGCCGGTGCCGGCATCGCGGGTGATCTCTTCGGTGCTGCCGCCGCCGTTTTTCCACGGCATGCGCGGGTAATCTTTGGCGCGTAAAACCTTCAACTGATTCATTTATGAAACCGACCTTCCAGACGATGACGGGAACCGGGGTGGATCAAGCGAGCGGCGGTCACTGGCTGACGACCGGACCAGGTGCGGCGACGGATCAGCAGGCACGGCTCGCCTTTTTCAATCTGTAGCAATTTGCATTCGGACGGCTCGGCCAGGATCGCCTCAACCACGTGCTCGCCTTCGGTCAGCGGCGCGACCTGATTCAGGTAGGCGTAGGGCGTTTGCAGGGTGAAGTCCTGTTTAAGGTAGTCCGGCGCCACCAGCGCATTGACGAAACGGTCTTCGATTTGCACCGGAATATCGTTTTCGAAATGCACGATCAGCGAATGGAACACCTTCTGCCCTTCGCGCATGTCCAGGGCCAGGGCGCGCTCGGAGCCGGCGGCTTCTTCTTCGAGCGTGATGACCTTGCAGGTGTGGCGATGGCCGCGAGAGGCGATTTCGTCGGCGATGTTGTGCACTTCAAACAGCGCAGACTGGCTTTTCGGCTCGGCGACGAACGTGCCGACGCCCTGCATGCGCACCAGCAGGCCATCGGCGGTCATCTCGCGCAGGGCGCGGTTGATGGTCATGCGGCTGAAGCCCAACTGGCTGACCAGCTCGCTTTCCGACGGAACGCGGTAGTGCGGCGGCCAGTTTCCACTGTCGATTTGCTGGGTGATCATTTGTTTGACGCGGGCGTACAAGGGCGCCGGACTGTCGCCCATGTTCGCGGCCAACGGAGAGACTGGAGGCGGAGTCGGCACGGTTAATCCTTGGTCATTTGATTGATGTCGCTAGCTTGCCGGAGTTTACCGGGCAGGCAAACGTCTGTATATGTATATACAAATAACACACGATGGGGTGCTGAACCATGTCCGCCTTCTTTGCCGAACGCGCGCTGCTGCCTAGTGGATGGGCCAACAATGTACGTCTTGAGGTCAGCGCCGACGGCGTATTGACCCATATCCAGGCCGATTCCAACGCAGATGGCGCCGAACGGTTAAGCGGTCCGCTGTTGCCTGGCATGCCGAACCTGCACTCCCACGCCTTCCAGCGGGCCATGGCCGGGCTGGCGGAAGTGGCGGGCAATCCGAACGACAGTTTCTGGACCTGGCGCGACCTGATGTATCGCCTCGTCGGAAAAATCAGCCCGGAGCAACTCGGCGTCATCGCCCGTCAGCTGTACATCGAAATGCTCAAGGCCGGTTACACGTCGGTGGCGGAATTTCATTACGTGCACCATGACATCAATGGCCAGGCTTACGCGGACCCGGCCGAACTGGCCCTGCGTATCAGCCAGGCTGCGGGTTCCGCCGGTATCGGCCTGACCCTGCTGCCAGTGCTCTACAGCCATTCCGGTTTTGGCGGCCAGGTTCCGAACGAAGGCCAGCGCCGTTTCATCAACAGCACCGAAAACTACCTCAAGCTGCAATCGCGCCTGCAACCGGTGCTGGCGCAGCAACCGGCGCAAGCACTGGGCCTGTGTTTCCACTCGCTGCGCGCGGTAACACCGCAGCAGATCAGCGAAGTGCTGGCGGCCAGCGACAAGCAATGCCCGGTGCACATCCACATTGCCGAGCAGCAGAAAGAAGTCGACGACTGCCTGACCTGGAGCGGTCGTCGTCCGCTGCAATGGCTGTATGAAAACGTCGATGTCGATCAGCGCTGGTGCCTGGTCCACGCGACCCACGCCAACCCGGAAGAAGTCACGTCGATGGCCAGGAGCCGCGCCATCGCGGGCCTGTGCCTGACCACCGAAGCCAACCTGGGCGACGGGATTTTCCCGGCGGTGGATTTCCTCGCCCAGGGCGGTCGCATGGGCATCGGTTCCGACAGCCATGTGTCGTTGAGCGTGGTGGAAGAATTACGCTGGCTGGAATACGGCCAACGTCTGCGCGACCAGCGTCGAAATCGTTTGTATGGCGCAGATCAGCCAATGGTCGGTCGTACGCTGTTTGATGCGGCGCTGGATGGCGGCGCCCAGGCACTGGGCCAGCCGATTGGCGCCCTGGAAGTCGGCAAGCGCGCCGACTGGCTGGTGCTCGACGGCAACGATCCGTACCTGGCAACGGCCAGTGGCGACGGGATTCTCAACCGTTGGTTGTTTGCCGGCGGCGATCGCCAGGTGCGTGATGTGCTGGTCAATGGCCAATGGGTCGTGCGTGACGGTCGGCATGCGGACGAAGAGGAAAGCAGCCGCGCCTTCACCCAGGTCCTGCGCGACTTGCTCGGTTAAAAGCAAAAGATCGCAGCCTGCGGCAGCTCCTACAGGTTCCGTGTTTATCCGCATGATTGCGACCAACCGGATCGATGTAGGAGCTGCCGCAGGCTGCGATCTTTTTCAGTCGCACCGCTAGTTAGATGTCTTCGCCATCTGCTGTTCCGATGCCCGCCAGATCAGCCGCGTGGTGTCGTAACCCTGCTGACGCGCCTTGCTCAGCAGCTCCTCACGCACCACACCGTTCACGGTCGGCGTGCGCGACAACAGCCACAGATACTTGCGGCTCGGATCACCGACGATGGCGGTCTTGTAGTCATCGCTGACATACAGCACCCAGTATTCGCCCTTCGCCGTACCCGGGATCAACCTGGAAAACCAGGTATCGAACTCGACCCACAGCTTGTCGTTCTTGCCGGGCGTCTGTGGATAAGCCGTGCCCTTGACCTCTTCCCATTGCCACTGCGCCGTCAGGCAGCGGTTCAAGACCGCGACGTTGCCGTCGGGCTTGAGCGTGTAATGGGCTTCGGACTGCGCGCAGTCGCGCTGGAAGTACATCGGCATGCGAGCCAGCTCGTACCAGGTGCCCTGGTAGCGCTTGAGGTTAACGCTATTGACTGTCTTGGGGGCCAACGGGTCCGGGCCAGACGTGGCACAGCCGGCCAACACCAGGCCGGCAAAAAGGATGATCAATAACCGCTTCATTATTTTTCTCCCGTGGGCGATCGCCCCGGTTTACTTCAGGCCTTGGCCGGAAAACATCAGCACTTTGTCACCGGCGAACTGCACGCTGATAAAGCTGTTCTTGTCGCCCCAGGTGCAGCTGGACATGCCGAGCGCGCCTGAACAATCGGCGGGTTTGCCCAACAGGGTCTCCACTTCGGCCTTGGCCATGCCGGCGGAGAGCTTCGAGTAGTTTTCCTGATTGACCTTGCTGCAGGCAGCGAGCAATACGCAGAACGAAAGCAGGGCGATGGAACGCAACGACATGGTGAAACTCCGGGGGCGTAGGGGATTGGCATGGCTGCCAAGCTGAAGCTTAGAAGAGAAAACCCCTGTCTGGTTCCCTGCCCGGCAGGCTATTTATCGGGCCACTCGTCTACCTTTTGCCGAAAATCAGCCACTTTGCCTGTTTACCGGGCATTTCATCGTTTTTCAGAAAATCCGCCTAATCTTTGGCGCCGTTCAGTCGACATAAATGCAACGCAAAGCCACGTCGCTGGCGCTTGCTCTCCCATTTTGTCGAACAGCCCCTCTGCGGTAGCTCATCCATGACCCGAAACATGAAGTTCAGCCACAAGATATTGCTGGCTGCCGCCCTCGTGGTGGCCGTCGCATTCGCTTGTTTCATCCTGTTCAACGACTATCGCCAGCGCGAAACCTTGCGCAACAGTACCGAGGCCTCGATGCAGGAACTCGGCAGCCTGACCACCAGCAACATCCAGACCTGGCTGGAAAGCCGCATGCAATTGCTGCAGTCGATGGCCCAACAGATCAACGCCGACGGCAATGCTCCCGCTGGCCTGAAACGGATCATCGACCTGCCCGCCTACACCGGCAACTTCCAGCTGAGTTACTTCGGTGGCACCGACGGCGTGATGTTCTCGGTCCCGGCGGGCAACCGCGCGGCGGACTACGACCCGCGCGCCCGCGGCTGGTACAAGGCGGCCAACAGCGCGCAACAGACCATCGTCACCGAACCCTACATCGCCGCCTCCTCCGGCAAGCTGGTAATCACCGTCGCCACCCCGGTGCTGCATCAGGGCCAGATGATTGGTGTCGCCGGCGCCGACATCGACCTGTCCAGCGTCAGTGCAATCATCAATTCGCTGAACTTCGGCGGTCACGGCCATGCGTTCATCGTCGGTGCCGACGGCAAGATCCTGATTCACCCGGACAGCAAGCTGGTACTCAAGAACCTGACCGAGGCCTACCCCAACGGTGCGCCGAAAGTCAGCCCGGGCATGAAAGAGGTCGAGATCGACGGCAAGCGCCAGTTCATCTCCTTCACCCACGTCAACGGCGTACCGTCGGCGGACTGGTACGTGGCTCTGGTGCTCGACCAGGACACCGCGTTCTCGATGCTCAGCGAGTTCCGCACCTCGGCGATCATTGCCATGGTGATTGCCGTGGTGATCATCATTGTGCTGCTGGGCATGCTGATCAACCTGTTGATGCAGCCGCTGCTGACCATGGGTCGCGCCATGCACGACATCGCCGAAGGCGAAGGTGACCTGACCAAGCGCCTGGTCATTCACGGCCACGACGAGTTCGGCGCGCTGGGGCTGTCGTTCAACCGTTTCGTCGAACGCATTCACACCTCGATCATCGAAGTATCCTCAGCCACCGGCCAGGTCAACGAAGTGGCGCTGCGGGTGGTGGCCGCTTCCAACTCGTCGATGTTCAACTCCGACCAGCAAGCCTCGCGCACCAACAGCGTGGCCGCGGCGATCAACCAGCTCGGTGCCGCCGCCCAGGAAATCGCCCAAAACGCCGCCCTCGCCTCGCAACATTCCAGCGATGCCCGCAGCCTGGCCGAAGACGGCCAACAGGTAGTGGATAAAACCATCGCTGCGATGCAGCAACTGTCGGCCAAGATCAGCGATTCGTGCGGCAACATCGAGACCCTCAACAGCAACACGGTCAACATCGGGCAGATCCTGGAAGTGATTACCAGCATCTCCCAGCAGACCAACCTGCTGGCACTGAACGCGGCGATTGAAGCGGCGCGAGCCGGTGAGGCCGGCCGTGGTTTCGCGGTGGTTGCCGACGAGGTGCGCAACCTCGCTCACCGCACCCAGGACTCGGCGCAACAAGTGCAGACGATGATCGAAGAGCTGCAAGTCGGCGCCCGGGCAGCGGTGGGCATCATGACCGACAGCCAGCGCCAGAGCGAAAGCAGCGTCGGCATCGCCAACCAGGCGGGCGAGCGACTGGGGAGCGTGACCCTGCGCATCGGGGAGATCGATGGCATGAACCAGTCGGTCGCCACCGCCACTGAAGAACAGACGGCCGTGGTGGAGTCGATCAACGTCGACATCACCGAGATCAACACACTGAACCAGGAAGGTGTGGAGAACCTGCAGTCGACCTTGCGTGCGTGTGCCGATCTTGAACGGCAGGCGGCGCGGTTGAAGCAGTTGGTGGGGAGTTTCAGGATCTAATTGTTCTCTCGGGCCCCTTCGCGAGCAAGCCCGCTCCCACATTTGATCTTCAGTGGACACAAACTTTGTGTACGACCAAGATCCACTGTGGGAGCGGGCTTGCTCGCGAAGACGGCATCAGCAGCGACGAAAAAATTAGAACCGAGACCCGGGCCCCGAAAGAAACTCAATTTCCTCAGCCGTCGATTCCCTTCCCAACACCGCATTGCGATGCGGAAACCGCCCAAACTGCGCAATCACCCTCTGATGCCGCTCGGCAAAGTCCAGATAATCGGCGAACAACGCCCGATCGACCTCCGGCTGCTGCGCCACCAATTCGATGTAACGCGAGACACCTTCATTCTGCACCGCAAGGTTTTCGCTGTGCTCGAACACCAAATAGATGAACACCCGCTGAATCGGCTGCAACTGCCGATCGAAATCCGCCGCAATGCCTTGGGCCACGAGTTTCTGTGCGCGGGAATCGCCGGAGAATGCTTTTGGAGTATCGCGAAAGATCATTCGCGGGATTTGATCGAGCAACAGCACCAGGGCCAGCCAACCTTCGGGACGTTGCATCCACTCGGTCAATCCGCCGGCCAGTGCCTGCTCGGCCTGGCCCCCGAAACGCTCACGCGCTTCGAGGTCCTGGCTGTCGCGCTTGCCAAACCACAACCTGCCCTTCTGCGCCGCCACTTCCCTCGCTGACCCGGAACTTCCGAACCACCAATCAAGCAACGGCTGCCAGGGCGCGGTCATGGTTTACTCCTTGTGGTAAGCCGTGACGCGGGCAACTTCTTCTTTCGAACCGAGGAACACCGCAACACGCTGGTGCAGGCCTTCCGGCTGGATGTCGAGGATGCGCTGATGGCCGTCGGTGGACGCGCCGCCCGCTTGTTCGACCAGGAACGACATCGGGTTGGCTTCGTACATCAGGCGCAGTTTGCCCGGCTTCGACGGCTCGCGGCTGTCGCGTGGGTACATGAACAGACCGCCGCGGGTCAGGATGCGGTGCACGTCGGCGACCATCGCGGCAACCCAGCGCATGTTGTAGTTCTTTTTCAGCGGGCCTTCATCGCCTGCCAGCAATTCGCTGACGTAGCGCTGTACCGGTGCTTCCCAGTGACGCTGGTTGGACGCGTTGATGGCGAATTCCTGGGTGGCTTCAGGAATGGTGATGTTTTCGTGGGTCAGTACGAAGCTGCCCATTTCACGGTCCAGGGTAAAGCCTTTCACGCCGTCGCCCAGGGTCAGGATCAGCATGGTCTGCGGACCGTAGATCGCGTAACCGGCGGCCACTTGCTGTGTACCTGGCTGCAGGAAGGCCTTTTCATTCAAGGGCTCGTTCTGGCTCAGGTATTCGTTCGGGCAACGCAGTACCGAGAAGATGGTGCCGACCGGGGCGTTGATGTCGATGTTCGACGAACCGTCCAGTGGGTCGAATACCAGCAGGTACGCGCCTTTCGGGTATTTGCCCGGGATCTGGTAGGCGTTGTCCATTTCTTCGGACGCCATGCCGGCCAGGTGACCACCCCATTCGTTGGCTTCGAGCAGAATCTCGTTGGAGATCACGTCGAGCTTCTTCTGCACTTCGCCCTGGACGTTTTCAGTGCCCATGCTGCCCAGAACACCACCCAGGGCGCCTTTGGACACGGCGTGGTTGATCTCCTTGCAGGCACGCGCCACCACTTCGATCAGGAAGCGCAGATCGGCAGGAGTGTTGTTGCTGCGGGTCTGCTCAATCAAATAGCGACTCAAGGTAACGCGGGACATGGAAGGCTCCGGAGGAATGGGGGGGGCTAAAAACCCGCGCAGTTTAACGCGAGTCGGGGCGCATTTCCTCCTATCAGACGTGATCGGCCGAAGAGAGTTCATGCGCGGGGATGAGCGTAGTTGGAAATGGGCTGGATGAGAGCCTGAGAACTGCGGTCATTTCGGTATTTTCATTGACCGGGCGAACGCATTCGCCAGCCTTCTTCAGGATTTGGCTGGCGGTTTGCGTAGCAGGCTGAACGCCATCGCTGCCAGGAACAGGACACTGAGCAACAACACCGCCCACAAGCCGAATGTCTTCCACTGGGTGTCCGTCGTCGCCAGCCTTTTCTCTGTCGCCGCATTCGAGACCACCGCCCCGACATCCACCTTGGCCCGGCCCAGGGTCGGGAGTTTTGCCGGGCTGTAATCCGGAATCAGCGTCGACAGCGGCAAGTTCGCCGCCTTCGCCGTCGAATTCCCCACGACCAGCGTGTAAGGCCCCGGCCCACGCGCCAGGAACACCAGTTGCGTGGCGCGCACGGCAAACTTCAGCGTCGGCGCCTGATCACCCAGGCCACCGCCGCGTTCGTCCACGGTCAGTTTCAATTGCTGGACGATTTGCCCTGACAGCTGCAATTGGTTTTGCACCACGTCCTGACCGTCCTGGGTCAGGCGATAGAGCAAACCGCTGCCCAACGACTGCCATGGCAGGCTGCTGTCGCGCCGGCCGGCCAGGCTCACTGGCGCCAGGCTGTTGGGCTGGCTCAACTCGACCTGCACCCGCTCGACATTCAGCCCCATCGGCAGCTGCCAGGTGTACTCGCCCGCCTTCACGCTGCTGCCGGCTAACGCCTGGGACCAGACCAACGGCAGCGGCAGGCTGCGGATATTGGCGCTTTGCAGTTGCGCCGAAGTCAGTGTCGGCGCCGAATGCGGGGTGATCCACAGCAACCGCAGGTAGCGTGCCGACTGGCCCGGCAGGTTGACTTCATGCTGTTCGACCCGCTCGTCGGAAAAGGTCAGGCGCGCCACCTGCCCTTCGCCCCAGGACTGCCAATGCTGCAAATCATCGCTGGCTTCGATGGTGAAACGCTGGAATCCGTCGCGCTCGCTGATCCAGTCGAGAACCAACTGCTGCAACGGTGCCTTGATAGACGATGCGTCGAGCAACCAGCCGCGCAACTCCTCCTCGCCTGCCTCCAGCTGACTGGAGGGCTGCACCTGGACCAACGTGCCGTTGGTGTTCGATTGCACCCGCACACTCGGCGCGGTTTCAGTGGCGTCCAACGAGCTGTACAACGGAAACCATTTCACCTCGTTCAAGGTGCGGGTTTCATTGCTCCGCGCCGACTCCCGGGCCAAGGCATAAGCCTGAACTTCGCCCACGGCGTTGAACACACGCACGTCGCTCAGGTCCGTCTGCCGTGCATTCAGCTGTACGTTCAGAGGCAGTTCAAGTCGATACCAGGGGCCTTCGCCCGTCACCGACAAAGGCACTTGAGTGGCGAAGTCCGCCGGTTTTTCCTGGGCAACCGCCGATAACACCACACCCATGGCGACAGCCCCCAGCCAACCCAGGTTAAGCTTCTGACTCAAGACGACACTCCTTCGGATTCCGGGACCGGTTTCTCGTTATCCGGCTCAGCTTCGGCACGCTTGGGCGGCAGCGGGGCGAAATAGCCCACCACCAGCAGCAATACACCGACACCGATAAACGACACGATCCGCGCCAGCCCGCCGCGGTTACTCAATTCGACAAAGAACAGCTTGGCCACGACCACGCCGATCAAGGCCGCGCCGATCAACCAGACTTCACGGCGGCGAAGCAAATGGCCGCCGATCATCAGGCTCAGGGCCATCAAGGTCCAAACGATGGACAGGCCGGCTTGCACCCGCATCGACGCCAGCAACAGATCCAGCTCGAACGGCACCCCACTCCAATGGTGTGCCGTACGCATCACCAACGCAGTAAAGAACACGAACAGCGAGGCACCTGCGACCCCTTGCGTGGCGATGGCGGCGTAATCCTCGCGGACCGCCAGTTGTGTCATGGCGCTGCGGGACCAGACATAGACGCCGAACAGCGCCAACAACAGGCCCAGTTCCAGCGGGTTGATCAATGGCACGTAAGGCAGTGGCTCGGCGTTGCCGTCACTGGCGACATTCGCCAGCCAGAACCAGCCGAGCATCAACAACGCCAACGGCGCGGCGGCGTATACACGGTATTCGCGCGGATACGCCGACACCGGCCACGGCCACGCGCGAGGTGCCGCCATCAGCACCAGGTACAGACTGGGCAGAATCGCCCAACCCAACCAGCGCCAGGCGTTGTATTGCTCGGACAACACCAGCAAGCCGTAACGCAACTCCAGAGCCAGCACCCCCATCAACAACCAACAGCCGAGCACATGGGCGACGCTCGTCGCGCGCGCCGGCAGCATGGGCGCCAGGCGTCGCAGGGACATGAAATGCACCACGAACACGGCGGCCCACGCCAGCCAGCCGACATTGGCTGCCGGGTGATAACGCGAGTGCCAAGCCGCGAGCAGCACCAGCGCCGCTGCGGGAATCAACACCGTGCCGAGTGCCCCAAGAGATGGCCATTTCAGGCGCAGCGCCACTACCGTCCACAGGGCCACACTCACGGCCGCGATGCCCAACAACAAAGGCGCCCGCATCGGCAACGGCGCAAAATGCAGCACTTCGATGACCCAGGCCAACGCCCACCAGCCTGCGCCCCACACCAGCAACGCCTGGGACAATCGCAACAGGCTCAGCCCTTCGAATACTCCAAGCGAATGACCAATCTGCAAACGCCAGGCCCCGACCATCGCCGCCAGCCCCAACACCAGCGGCGCCCAGAATCCGGCATGAGCCAAGGGGTTCAGCTCTTCACTGAACAGCGGCCCCGTCGCCAGGAACAACGCACCACCCAACAGTTGCACAGCGAGCGCGCTGAACACGAAGGTGCGCGATGGCAGGCGCAAGCCAACCAACAACGTCAGCGCCCCGGCCAGGGCCCAGCTGATCACCGTGCCGTGGCTGAAGAAAAACAACGGCGCCAGCAAATAGAGAAACGACAGCCCGAGGCACGCCAGGATTGGCAGACCTTTCAGTTCCCAAGGCCTGATCTGTTCCGGCAGGGCTTTACGCAACTGGTAGAAGCTGAACAGCAGCGCGACGCCCAGCAACAACGCGCCCAGCGGTACACCGCCGAGCAGGCTGCTCTCGCTGTCGTGCAGTTCGCTGAGAAACGCCAGCGCCGACCCCAGTTGCAGGAGTAAGGCAAAGGCCCGGGCCACGGGCCTTTGCTGGCGCAGACCGAGCCAGAAGATCCCCGCGCCTTCCACCGCCCACGCCGCCGTCGTCCAGCGTGCATCGAGCCCCAGCGGAATCGCCAGGCTGGCGAAGATCACACCCAGGGCCAGGCAGGTTTCCCCCAGCAACAGCGTGCGCCCGGCCATCAGCCAGCGGGCCAGCCCCATGTAAATCATGCCCAGCGCCAAGGCACTGAACGCCGCCGCGAACTCCAGATGCTGCACCAATGCAAACTGCAAACCGAAACCCACCAGCGGCGGACCGAACAGCAGCGTGCCGTCGACGTAGCTGCCCTTGTGCGCCGACCACTGCAGCAGCGATTCGCGACTGCCCTCTGCCGGTGCATCGCTCATTTCCAGCAGCCTGCGCCGGGCGAACAGCAGACCAATGGCCAGGTACATCAGGAAAAACAGAATCAGGAACGGCTCGGTACTCCACAACTGCTCCGGCGAGTAGGAGCGCAGGCCCCAAGCGAAACCGATGCCGAAGGTGCCGCTGAACCCGATGACATTCAACAGCCGCCAGGCCTTGAACCAGGCGATGGCGAAGATGCCGGCGTTGAGCAGGGCAAAATAGCTGAACAGTGCGACGTGGCTACCGGCACCGGTGGAGGCCAGCAGCGGCGCGGCGAATCCACCCAGTGCGGCAGCGGCGGCCAGCCCCAGGGAGTCCTGGGTAATGGCGAGAATCGCCGAACATGCCGTCACCGCCACCAGCAGGCCAAACCCGGCCGAGGGATCGAGCAGCGGATGCAGGCGCATCGCGGCAAACACCGTCAGGTACAGCACGGCGATCCCGGCACCTTGCAGGATCAACGCATAACTGTTGTTGCGCGCTCGCAACCACCAACCCAGCCCGAGCAGCCCCAAGGCCGCCGCCGCAACACCTGCGTAACGCAACTCAACCGGCACCACCACGCCTTCGGTGGCATAGCGCAGCAGAAAGGCCAGGCCGAGGAACAGCAGCACCACGCCGACCCGCAACACGGTATTGCCGCCGAACAACCAGGCGCGGGCACGGCTGATGGCACGATCGATGAAGTTCGGGCCACGCGGGGTGACGGGTGGCTGTGGTTCGCGAGCGGACGGCTCGGACCTCCAGGCATCGACAGGCTGCAAACGCTTGGTTTCGCTGGCTGCGACGGCTACCGGCTCGAGTTCGGGCGGTAGCTCCCAGAGCAAATCCGGGGCTGCGACAGGTACTTCATCAAGGATGGTTTCAGGTGAGGCAAATGGTTCGCGGGCTTGCGGCGTCTTGACGCCCGATGCCTCGAGCAGCGCCAGCCGTTGCTCGACCGCGTGCAGCGCGACCTGGGCCTGCTCCAGCAAACGCAGCTGCTCGACGGCCTGCGAGTCCATGCGAGCCAAGCGAAGGGCCTGGCCGATACCCAATCCGAGTAACGCGCCCAGCAGCGCATCGCTGAATGACTCGTCAAGTATCCAGCCGAGCACCAGCCCTATCAGCATGAACATCCATTGCATGGTCGATATCCCTAAGCGCATTGGCCAATCCGGAAAGATTAGCTCAGCCGTATCCATAAAGATCGCAGCCTTCGGCAGCTCCTACATAGTCGCGGTATTACGCGATCCTGTAGGAGCTGCCGAAGGCTGCGATCTTTTCCGGCGCGCCAGTATATCCGCCGGTCTGAAGACTTACTCCAGTGCCTTCCAGATTTCCGTGGCGTACTCGCGAATGGTCCGGTCCGAGGAGAACCAGCCCATCCGCGCCGTGCTCAACACGGCTGAACGCCACCACTCCTTCGAATCGTGCCAATGGGCTTCGACGCGCATCTGGGCGTGCCAGTAGGAATCGAAGTCGGCGCAGACCAGGAAGCGGTCGTAGTCCACCAGCGAATCGATCAACCCGGCATAACGGGACGGATCATCCGGCGAGAACACCCCGCCACGAATCGCCTGCAGCACATCATTCAGACGATGGGACGCGGCGATATCCGGCACCGCGCTGAACTCATGGTTCTGCTTGCGCGCCTCCACCTGCTGCGCGCTGAGGCCGAAGATGAACATGTGCTCGGCGCCAATGCGGTCGCACATTTCCACGTTGGCCCCGTCCAGGGTGCCGATGGTCAGCGCGCCGTTCAGGCCGAATTTCATGTTGCTGGTGCCTGACGCTTCGAACCCGGCGGTGGAGATCTGCTCGGACAAATCCGCCGCCGGAATGATGCTCTCCGCCAGGCTGACGTTGTAGTTGGGCAGGAACACCACTTTTAGCAAGCCGCGCACGGTCGGGTCGTTGTTCACCACCCGGGCGATGTCGTTGGTCAGCTTGATGATCAGTTTGGCCTGGTGATAACTGGCGGCCGCCTTGCCGGCGAAGATCTTCACCCGTGGTACCCAGTCGATTTCAGGTTCCGCGCGAATCGCCTGGTACAACGCCACGGTGTGCATCAGGTTGAGCAACTGGCGCTTGTATTCGTGAATCCGCTTGACCTGCACGTCGAACATCGCCGCCGGGTTGACCGCCACACCCAACCGCTCATGAATCAGGTACGCCAGGGCTTTCTTGCTGTGCAGGCGTTGCTCGGCAAACGCCTTGCGGAATGCACTTTTCTCGGCGAACGGTTCGAGGGCGCGCAAACGCTCTTCCGGGTTATCCAGCACTTCGGGGCCGAGGGTATCGACCAGCATCGAGGTCAGCTCCGGATTGGCCTGATACAGCCAGCGGCGGAAAGTGATGCCGTTGGTTTTGTTGTTGATCCGCTCCGGGTAGAGCTTGTGCAGTTCGGAGAACACCGTTTGACGCATCAGTTGCGTGTGCAACCCGGACACACCGTTGATGCTGTGGGAGCCGAGAAACGCCAGGTTGCCCATGCGTACCCGGCGACCGTTGTCTTCCTCGATCAACGATACCGCGCGCAGCACATCGAAATCGTGGATGCCTTTGGCCCGCAGGGAATCGATGTGCTGGGCGTTGATCAGGTAGATGATCTGCATGTGCCGTGGCAGCATGCGTTCCATCAAGCCGACCGGCCAGGTTTCCAGCGCTTCGGGCAGCAACGTGTGGTTGGTGTACGAGAGCGTATCGACGGTGACCTGCCACGCCGCATCCCATGCCACGTCATAGACGTCGACCAGTTGCCGCATCAGTTCAGCCACGGCAATCGAGGGGTGAGTGTCGTTGAGCTGGATCGACGCATGATCGCCCAGGGTCAGCACCGAAGTGTGCATGTTGCGATGGCGGCGCAGCAGGTCCTGCAACGAGGCGGCGACGAAGAAGTATTCCTGGCGCAGGCGCAGCTCCTGGCCCGCCTCGGTGCTGTCCGCCGGGTACAGCACCCGGGAGATGCTTTCGGCCCGGGCCACTTCGGCCACCGCGCCCAGGTGGTCGCCGGCGTTGAAACGCTCCAGGTGCAGATCTTCCATGGCCCGGGCGCGCCACAGGCGTAGCGTGTTGACGCTCGCCCCGCGCCAACCGACCACCGGCGTGTCATACGCAATGGCCCGTACGGTTTCCGCCGGGTGCCAGACTTGCCTGGACTTGCCGCTGTCATCGGTCACTGTCTCGACACTGCCGCCGAAGCCGATCGGGTAAACCACCTCCGGGCGCTCGAACTCCCAGGGGTTGCCGAAATCCAGCCAGTGTTCGGTCTGCTCCTGTTGCCAGCCATCGACGATGGCCTGGCGGAACAAGCCGTGTTCGTAACGAATACCGTAGCCATGACCGGCGATGCCGAGGGTCGACATGCTTTCCAGAAAACACGCTGCCAGACGCCCGAGGCCGCCGTTGCCCAGGGCCGCATCGGGCTCCAGCAAGCGAATGCGCTCAAGGTCGACGCCGAGTTCGGTCAGGGCTTCGCGGGCCACGTCGAGCAGGCCGAGGTTGCTCAGGCTGTCGAAGAGCAGCCGGCCGATGAGAAACTCCAGGGAGAGGTAATAAACGCGCTTCTGGCCTTTGCGGTAGATCTGCCGCGTGTGGTCCATCCAGTGCTCGACCATGTGATCCCGCGCGGCCAGTGCAATGGCTTCGAACCAATCGTGGTCGAAGGCGTGATCCGGGTCTTTACCCACTGCATAAGTGAGTTTGGTCAAGACGGCGTCGCGGAATGCGGCCACCTCTGCTTCGCGAACAAGTGGTTCTTGAGTCATCGATAGGACCTCGAGCGAGCTTGGAGTTGTCTGAGCCTAGTCGGTCTGACAGGCGGTAGAGGCTCTGGTTCGGCAGTTTTTCCTTTGAATGCGAGCTGGATCGACATTGCGTTGTCTTGTGCCTGAATCAATGCAGGGCTCGTGCCTATTTTCCGGTTGTTTGCGCCGTCCGTGAAAAAAACTGGCGAAAGGTTGTTCAAAAATCCACCAGTCCCGGTATGATCGCGCGCCCTGATGCACACGCTGGTAACAACCGATGATGAAGCCGAACCTGATCGCCGCCGCGGAGATCGACCGACTCGATACCTGGGCCAAGTACTCCGCCCCGATGTGCGGCTCGTGCATGTCCAGCTGCTGCACCCTGCCGGTCGAGGTCAAGATCAAGGATCTGGTCCGTATCGGCGTAGTCGATGAATTCGAGCTGGGTGACCCGCCGAAGAACATCGCCAAACGCCTGCAAAAGGAAGGTTTGGTCGAGCGTTTCAACCAGAAGTCAGGAATCTTCACCCTCCAGCGCATGAGCAACAACGATTGCTACTACCTGGATCGTAAGAGCCGTCTGTGCACTATTTATGAAAAGCGCCCGGATACTTGCCGCAATCACCCGAAAATCGGCCCGCGGCCGGGGTATTGCGCGTACAAGCCCAAAGAAGTGGAGCGCGAGAGCAGCAGTCGCCGGACTTTAGAAAAGTTTTAAGCCCGAAAAGATCGCAGCCTTCGGCAGCTCCTACAGAAATGCGCACGACAGTGCTTTTGTAGGAGCTGCCGAAGGCTGCGATCTTTTTTATGGCTTCAGACAAACAAAAACGCCCCCGGCCTTTCGACCGGGGGCGTTTTCGTTAAGCCGGGCTAAATCTTATGCCTTGGCTTTCTTGGCAGCGCGGGTACGCTCGCTTTCGTCCAGGATCTTCTTGCGAAGACGGATGGACTTAGGAGTCACTTCACACAGCTCGTCGTCCTGGATGAATTCCAGAGCCTGTTCCAGGGTGAAGCGAACAGGTGGAACCAGGGCGATGGTTTCGTCTTTACCCGAAGCACGCATGTTGTCGAGCTTCTTGCCCTTGGTAGGGTTGACGCCCAGGTCGTTGTCACGGCTGTTCAGACCAACGATCTGACCGTTGTAGATTTCCTGACCGTGTTCTACGAACAGCTTGCCACGCGCCTGCAGGGTTTCCAGGGAGTAGGTCAGTGCCTTGCCGGTTTCAACCGAAACCAGAACGCCGTTCTGACGGCCGGACATGTCGCCGGACTTCATCACGTCGTAACGGTCGAAGATCGAGGTCAGGATGCCAGCACCGTTGGTCAGGGTCAGGAACTGGTTACGGAAACCGATCAGACCACGAGCAGGGATGTTGTATTCCAGACGTACACGACCCTTGCCATCCGGCACCATGTTGGTCAGGTCGCCCTTACGCAGGCCCATCTCTTCCATCACCTTGCCCTGGGATTCTTCCGGCAGGTCGATGGTGACGTTTTCGAACGGTTCGTGCTTCACGCCGTCAACCAGACGGATGATCACTTCCGGACGGCCTACAGCCATTTCGAAGCCTTCGCGACGCATGGTTTCGATCAGTACCGAGAGGTGCAGTTCGCCACGGCCGGAAACCTTGAACTTGTCAGCCGAGTCGCCTTCTTCAACGCGCAGTGCAACGTTGTACAGCAGCTCTTTGTCCAGACGTTCCTTGATGTTACGGGAAGTCACGAACTTGCCTTCTTTACCGCAGAATGGCGAATCGTTTACCTGGAAGGTCATGGAAACGGTTGGCTCGTCGACGGTCAACGGCTTCATCGCTTCAACGGTGTCCGGGTGGCACAGGGTGTCGGAGATGAACAGCGAGTCCATACCGCTGATGCATACGATGTCGCCTGCAGCAGCTTCTTCAACGTCCACACGGTGCAGACCGTGGTGACCCATCAGCTTCAGGATACGACCGTTACGCTTCTTGCCGTCGGCGCCGATAGCGACAACCGGGGTGTTCGGCTTGACGCGACCACGAGCGATACGGCCAACACCGATAACACCCAGGAAGCTGTTGTAGTCCAGTGCGGAGATCTGCATCTGGAACGGACCTTCACGGTCAACAGCCGGCGCCGGTACGTTGTCGACGATCGACTGGTACAGCGGGGTCATGTCTTCAGCCATTTCGGTGTGGTCCAGACCGGCAATACCGTTCAGGGCCGAGGCGTAGACGACTTTGAAGTCCAGCTGTTCTTCGGTGGCACCCAGGTTGTCGAACAGGTCGAAGATCTGGTCCAGAACCCAGTCCGGACGCGCGCCTGGACGGTCAACCTTGTTGATGCACACGATCGGACGCAGGCCGGCTTCGAAAGCCTTCTTGGTCACGAAACGGGTTTGCGGCATAGGGCCGTCTTGAGCGTCAACCAGCAGCAGAACGGAGTCGACCATCGACATTACGCGCTCAACTTCGCCGCCGAAGTCGGCGTGGCCCGGGGTGTCCACGATGTTGATGTGGTAGCCGTTCCAGTTGATGGCGGTGTTTTTCGCCAGGATGGTAATACCGCGCTCTTTTTCCTGGTCGTTGGAGTCCATCACGCGCTCGTCGTTGAGCTCGTTGCGCTCCAGGGTGCCGGATTGACGCAGGAGTTTGTCTACCAGGGTGGTCTTACCATGGTCAACGTGGGCAATGATGGCGATGTTGCGTAGATTTTCGATCACTTGTGTATCTCGATCAGAGGATTCGGTGTGCTGACAAGTCTTGGCAGCGATTAACAGTAGCGTCCGTGAAAGCCGTTACAGCTTGACGGTGGCATCGGGGGGCCGGTGACGCAGGCCACAGGCAAACAGCCCCGGGCACTTAGCTCGGTCGATAAACGCGCACATTGGCATGCCCCTCACTGAGCAAATGGTGGGCATGCAGGCGACTCATCACGCCTTTGTCGCAATACAGCAGGTACTGGCGAGTAGGGTCCAGTTCCTTGAAACGAGCGTTAACTGCATAAAACGGCATCGTTTGTACCTCGATGCCAGCGAGGTCCAGCGGGTCGTCTTCAGCGGCATCCGGGTGACGGATGTCGATGACGATCTGACCGGCCAGCGCTTCGCTGACTTCTTCAATCTGCAAATCCTGGCCCAGTTCATCGATCACGCGATCGATCGGCACCAGCTTGGCGTTTTCGAGCGCACGCTCGAGTACCGCCATATCGAATTCTTTCTCTTCATGCTCGACGCGATGGCGCTTGGCCGCGGTCTTCGGATTGACCGAGATGACGCCGCAGTATTCCGGCATGTGCCGGGCGAAATCGGCGGTGCCGATTTCGTTGGCCGTGTCGATAATGTCCTGCTTGTGCGCGACGATCAGTGGGCGCAGGACCAGTTTGTCGGTCACGCAGTCGATCACTGACAGGTTCGGCAACGTCTGGCTCGACACCTGGGAGATCGCCTCACCGGTGACCAGTGCGTCGATGTGCAGTCGATCGGCAATTTGGGACGAAGCGCGCAACATCATACGCTTCAATACTACGCCCATATGACTGTTATCGACTTTGCCGAGAATTTCGCCCAGCACTTCTTCGAACGGCACACTGACAAATAGCACGCGCTGGGAGCTGCCGTACTTCTTCCAGATGAAATGCGCGACTTCCATGACGCCCAGTTCGTGGGCACGTCCGCCCAGATTGAAGAAGCAGAAATGCGCCATCAGGCCGCGGCGCATGATCTGGTAGGCCGCCACGGTGGAGTCGAAGCCACCGGACATCAGCACCAGGGTCTGCTCCAGCGCGCCCAGCGGATATCCGCCGATGCCGTTGTGCTGGCTGTGGATCACGAACAACCGTTGGTCGCGAACTTCGATCCGGACTTCGATTTCCGGCTTTTTCAGGTCGATCCCGGCGGCACCACACTGACGGCGCAACTGGCTGCCGACATATTTTTCGATATCGATCGAGCTGAACGGGTGCTTGCCGGCGCGCTTGCAACGTACCGAGAAGATCTTGCCGGCCAGTGCATCACCGTAGTGCTGCTTGCACTTTTCAACGATGTCGTCGAAATCGCCCAGCGGGTACTCATCGATTTGCAGGAAATGCGCGATGCCCGGCATGCAGCTCAGGCGTTCGCCCATCTCCTTCAAGGCCTTTGGGTCGCTGACACGGGTTTCCAGCTCGAGGTTGTCCCACACGCCGTTCACCACCACGGCCGGGTCCAGATCGCGGAGCACGGCACGGATGTTCTTGGCCAATTGACGGATGAAACGCATCCGTACCGGGCGGCTCTTGATGGTGATCTCGGGGAAGACTTTTACGATTAATTTCATGGAAACAGCGCGCGCATGGCCTGCCGAAAAAGGGGGGCGCGGATTATAGCGGAAATTGCTCAAGGTTTAACCAGTTAATGTGCAGAAGGTTTCGCGCGCACCAAAACAGGTCATTTGTAGGAAGCGGCGCCACATTACAGGGCGAGATTTTCTGCTTTAAAGCGCAATATGCCCCCGCAAGCGTGTTTTTGGGGCAAAAAACCCATGCTGGGGCACTGGCATGCAATTTGCTCCCTTGTGAGGCAGGTTGCCTTGGCAGAGTATTCGCGCCGGCATCACCCACATTTAAGGGCATCCACTACTAGCCCGAAGCCACCCGGAGGACACTATGTCGAAGTCGGTTCAACTCATCAAAGATCATGACGTCAAGTGGATTGATCTGCGCTTCACGGACACCAAAGGCACTCAGCACCACGTGACCATGCCGGCTCGCGATGCGCTGGATGACGACTTCTTCGAAGTCGGCAAAATGTTCGACGGTTCCTCCATCGCTGGCTGGAAAGGCATCGAAGCCTCCGACATGATCCTGATGCCGGACGACTCCACCGCCGTCCTGGATCCGTTCACCGAAGAACCGACCCTGATCCTGGTCTGCGACATCATCGAACCTTCGAGCATGCAAGGCTACGACCGCGACCCACGTGCGATCGCCAAGCGCGCCGAAGAGCACCTGAAAGCCACCGCTATCGGTGACACCGTATACGCAGGTCCAGAGCCAGAGTTCTTCATCTTCGACCAGGTGAAGTTCAAGTCCGACATTTCCGGCTCCATGTTCAAGATCTACTCCGAACAAGGTTCGTGGATGTCCGACCAGGACATCGAAGGCGGCAACAAAGGCCACCGTCCAGGCGTCAAAGGCGGCTACTTCC
Organism: Pseudomonas monachiensis; assembly: GCF_047345015.1. Lineage (NCBI taxonomy): Bacteria > Pseudomonadati > Pseudomonadota > Gammaproteobacteria > Pseudomonadales > Pseudomonadaceae > Pseudomonas > Pseudomonas monachiensis. The sequence continues at coordinate 259,747 of NZ_CP178857.1, read as the reverse complement.
CGGTTCCGCCGTTCGACCATGACCACGAAATCCGTACCTCCATGTGCAACGCACTGGAAGAAATGGGCCTGACCGTCGAAGTTCACCACCACGAAGTGGCGACTGCCGGACAGAACGAAATCGGCGTCAAGTTCAACACCCTGGTGAAGAAAGCCGACGAAACCCAAACCCTGAAGTACGTCGTGCACAACGTTGCCGATGCCTACGGCCGTACCGCGACCTTCATGCCTAAGCCTCTGTACGGCGACAACGGCTCGGGTATGCACGTACACATGTCCATCTGGAAAGATGGCAAGAACACCTTCGCAGGCGAAGGCTATGCCGGCCTGTCCGACACCGCCCTGTACTTCATCGGCGGCATCATCAAGCACGGTAAGGCCCTGAACGGCTTCACCAACCCGGCAACCAACTCCTACAAGCGTCTGGTTCCAGGCTTCGAAGCTCCAGTGATGCTGGCCTACTCGGCTCGCAACCGCTCCGCTTCGATCCGTATTCCTTACGTGTCGAGCCCGAAAGCCCGCCGTATCGAAGCACGCTTCCCGGATCCGGCTGCCAACCCGTACCTGTGCTTCGCCGCACTGCTGATGGCTGGCCTGGACGGCATCCAGAACAAGATCCACCCTGGCGACGCTGCTGACAAAAACCTGTATGACCTGCCGCCTGAAGAGGCCAAAGAGATCCCACAAGTTTGCGGCAGCCTGAAAGAAGCCCTGGAAGAGCTGGACAAAGGTCGTGCGTTCCTGACCAAAGGCGGCGTTTTCAGCGACGACTTCATCGACGCTTACATCGCCCTGAAAAGCGAAGAAGAAATCAAGGTACGTACCTTCGTACACCCACTGGAATACGAGCTGTACTACAGCTGCTGATCCGGTAGCGTCGCAACACGCGGCGTGACAAAAAGAGGCCTCCTTCGGGAGGCCTTTTTTGTGGGCAACTTCCGACAATGAAACCCGACATCTCCTCGGGCACACACGGCATCGTCCGGCATCAACCAACTTGAATGACTCGTAGCCTGCTCACTACCTGCAATCAACGGATGGAATGATGAAAACCTTCCCACTCAAGACGCTACTGGCCGCTCTCACCACCTTCGCCCTCCTGGGCTGCAACACAATCCCCCAGCCGACAGAAATCAAACGGGAAATCCTGCTGCAAAGCAGCAAGTCGTGGGATAACACACCTTACATTCGCTACCCGGACGCCGCGCCCGAACTGACCGTGCTCAAACTCACGATCCCTGCCAATAGCAAACTCCCCTGGCACACTCATCCGATTCCCAACGCGGCTTACATCCTCTCTGGCGAGCTGATAGTCGAAGACAGGAACAGCGGCCAGACCCGGCGTATCAAACCAGGCGAAGCGCTGGCCGAAATGGTCAACATCACCCATCGCGGCGTCACCGGCGATGAACCGGTAGAACTTGTTGTGTTCTATGCTGGCAGCGAAGGCATTCCATTGGCGGAGTAGTCCTTGCTTCACACAGGAAGTCCGAATGCGGCCACTTTTACTCCTTCTACTGCTGTCCTTCATTTTTCCTGTGATGGCCCAAATCTACAGATACACCGATGCTGCCGGTAATACCGCCTACAGCAACCAACCGCCCGATGGCGTTGAAGCCCGGGCGGTGGATCTGCCACCACTCAACAGCATCGAGCGCCAACCACCCGGCGATCTTGCGCAACCTCAGGCAGGCAATATCCCCGAGCCAATCCACGGCGCCTACGAAAAACTGGAACTCACCGGCCTGCCCACCACAGAAGCGTTACGCGCCAACAATGGCACCTTCACGATAAACGTACTGATCAAACCGCACCTGCAACGCCCTCACCTGTTGCGCCTGCTGCTGGACGGTCAACCCTACGGCGAGCCAGGCAATGTACCGACCCTGCAACTGGTGAACATCGATCGCGGCGAACACCGTCTCGCCGTACAAGTGATCGATGGCGAAAATGTTGTGCAGCAGAGCCCGGCGGTGACATTCACCGTACAGCGGGTGCACAAGCCTTGAAGGCCTGGTTACTGATCGCCTGCCTGATCGCCCTGCCCGCCTCGGCAGAGGTCTTCATGTATCTCGATGCTCAGGGCAATCGGGTTTTCACCGACCAGCCCAAACCCGGCGACGCCAGGCGCGTACCACTGATAACGAGCAATCGAATAGCGGCCACTCCCACCAGTGCAGCGCCATCGCTTGCCCAGAGCAGCCCCGAAGTACAAGCGCTGTTCCACTATGAGGTGCTGCGCATCCTGATCCCGGAACCCGACGCAACCATCCGTAGCAACACCGGCGAAGTCATCATCAGCGCCACCAACGAACCCGCCCTGCAACCCGGCCACCGTTACCGGTTGCTGCTCGACGGCCAGCCCACCGCCGACCCCGGCCTGAGCCCGGTGTTCGCCTTGAGCAACATCGATCGCGGCAGCCATACCCTGTCCGTGGAAATCCTCGACGAACAGGGACGCATCGTCGAACGCACCGCCAGCCAGCCTTTCCACATGCAGCGCACGTCTCTCGCCCAGAAGCGCAGAATCAAACCCTGTGTCCTCGAAGACTACGGCCAGCGGCCGGAATGCCCGCTCAGCGACAAACCTGGCGAAGAAAAAAATCCTTTCCTGAGACTTTTCTAACCTCATTCAGGTTTGCGCACTATATTGGTGCAATAGCTTGCACCGCACTCACATTCCAACCCATTTTGGTTCGAAAGTACCCGCGAAAGCTGGCAGAACGCCACGCAAACGAGCGTCAAACGCCTGTTTCAGGCCTTGAGCGCTTCTTTTCGGAGCCTTGGTTTGGTTTTTGCATTTTGCCCGTACCAGCGTTTTTTTGCGCATGCTCTGCCCTAAAAGAGGTCCCGATGACCATTAGCGACGCGCTCCACCGTTTGCTACTCGACAACCTCACCACTGCCACCATCCTGCTCGACGCCGAACTGCGCCTCGAGTACATGAACCCGGCGGCGGAGATGCTGCTGGCCATCAGCGGTCAGCGCAGCCATGGACAGTTCATCAGTGAGTTGTTTACCGAATCGACCGAGGCGCTGAACTCGTTGCGCCAGGCCGTCGAGCAAGCGCACCCGTTCACCAAGCGCGAAGCGATGCTCACCGCCCTCACCGGCCAGACCCTGACCGTCGACTACGCGGTAACGCCGATCCTGAGCAACGGCGACACCATGCTGCTGCTCGAAGTCCACCCCCGTGACCGCCTGCTGCGGATCACCAAGGAAGAAGCACAGCTGTCGAAACAGGAAACCAGCAAGATGCTGGTGCGCGGCCTTGCCCATGAAATCAAGAACCCCCTGGGCGGGATACGCGGCGCGGCACAATTGCTGGCCCGGGAACTGCCGGAAGAAAGCCTGCGCGACTACACCAACGTCATCATCGAAGAAGCCGACCGCCTGCGTAACCTGGTGGACCGCATGCTCGGCTCCAACAAGCTGCCGTCGCTGGCCATGTGCAACATCCACGAAGTGCTTGAGCGTGTCTGCCATCTGGTGGAGGCCGAAAGCCAGGGCTGCATCACCTTGGTGCGCGACTACGATCCAAGCATTCCCGACGTCCTGATCGACCGCGAGCAAATGATTCAGGCCGTGCTGAACATCGTGCGCAACGCCATGCAGGCCATCAGCAGCCAGAACGAACTGCGCCTGGGTCGCATCAGCCTGCGCACCCGCGCGATGCGCCAGTTCACCATCGGCCACGTACGCCATCGCCTGGTGACCAAGATCGAGATCATCGACAACGGTCCGGGCATCCCGGCAGAACTTCAGGAAACCATTTTCTTCCCCATGGTCAGCGGTCGTCCGGACGGTACCGGGCTGGGCCTGGCCATTACCCAGAACATCATCAGCCAGCACCAGGGCCTGATCGAATGTGACAGCCACCCCGGCCACACCACCTTCTCGATCTTTCTGCCACTGGAACAAGGAGCCACATCGACATGAGCCGTAGTGAAACCGTGTGGATCGTCGATGACGACCGTTCTATCCGTTGGGTCCTGGAAAAAGCCTTGCAACAGGAAGGCATGACCACGCAAAGCTTCGACAGCGCCGATGGCGTGATGAGCCGCCTGGCGCGCCAGCAGCCGGACGTGATCATCTCCGACATCCGCATGCCCGGCGCCAGTGGCCTGGACCTTCTGGCGCGGATTCGCGAACAGCACCCACGGCTCCCAGTGATCATCATGACCGCGCACTCCGATCTGGACAGCGCTGTCGCGTCCTATCAGGGCGGCGCCTTCGAGTACCTGCCCAAGCCGTTCGATGTCGACGAAGCGGTTTCCCTGGTCAAGCGCGCCAACCAGCACGCTCAGGAACAACAGGGCCTGGAAGTGCCCCCGACCCTGACCCGCACCCCGGAAATCATCGGCGAAGCGCCGGCGATGCAGGAAGTGTTTCGCGCCATCGGGCGCTTGAGCCACTCCAACATCACCGTGCTGATCAATGGTGAATCGGGTACCGGCAAGGAGCTGGTGGCCCACGCGCTGCACCGTCACAGCCCGCGCGCCGCTTCGCCATTCATTGCGCTGAACATGGCGGCGATCCCCAAGGACCTGATGGAATCCGAACTGTTCGGCCATGAGAAAGGCGCATTCACGGGCGCCGCCAACCTGCGTCGCGGGCGTTTCGAACAAGCCGATGGCGGTACGCTGTTCCTCGACGAGATCGGTGACATGCCCGCCGACACCCAGACCCGCTTGCTGCGGGTACTGGCCGATGGCGAGTTCTACCGCGTCGGTGGTCATGTGCCGGTGAAGGTCGATGTGCGCATCATCGCTGCGACTCACCAGAATCTGGAAACCCTGGTGCACGCCGGGAAATTCCGAGAGGACTTGTTCCACCGCCTCAATGTGATCCGCATCCATATCCCGCGCCTGTCGGATCGTCGCGAAGACATCCCGACCCTGGCCAAGCACTTCCTCGGCCGCGCCGCCCAGGAACTGGCGGTCGAGCCTAAGCTGCTGAAAAGTGAAACCGAGGAATACCTGAAGAACCTGCCGTGGCCCGGCAACGTGCGTCAGTTGGAGAACACCTGCCGCTGGATCACGGTGATGGCTTCGGGTCGCGAAGTGCACATCGGCGACCTGCCGCCGGAACTGCTGAGCCTGCCGCAGGACTCGGCACCGGTCACCAACTGGGAACAGGCCCTGCGCCAGTGGGCTGACCAGGCACTGGCCCGTGGTCAGTCGAGCCTGCTCGACAGCGCTGTACCAGCCTTCGAGCGGATCATGATCGAGACCGCCCTCAAGCACACCGCCGGTCGCCGCCGCGATGCCGCCGTCTTGCTGGGCTGGGGACGCAACACCCTGACCCGCAAGATCAAGGAATTGGGGATGAAGGTTGATGGCGGGGATGATGATGAGGGGGATGAGGGTTAAATCTGGCTTTCGAGTTTAGTCGCAAGCGAAAAGATCGCAGCCTCCGGCAGCTCCTACAGTCGTACGCAAGACCCAGTAGGAGCTGCCGAAGGCTGCGATCTTTTTTGGCCGATAACAACGCCCCATGCACCGCCGCAATGCACCGTGAACCGCAATCGCGCACAAAAACAGCTTCGAATCCCCGCCTGCTTTCGCAACCGAATCCCTTTCGAAAAAACACGAAAGCCCCGAATTCCGGGGCTTTCAGCGCTTCAAAGCGATTTTTTGTTTCTCTTTGTGAAAACTGGCACGCCCCCTGCAACAACCCTTTCAGGTGAATCAGTTCACCCACCCGGTTTCGGGGACCTTGGTACAGGCAGGCCGGGGATTCCCCTCTTTACATCGGGCTCACACCGCACCCGCGACGAGCCCCGCAGTTTTGGGGCCCTTGATACAGGCAGGTCAGGGGTTCCTTCTTTACACCAGGCTCACACCGCACTCGCGACGAGCCTCCCGTTTCGGGAACCTTGGTACAGGCAGGCCGGGGATTCCCTCTTTTATTGCTCCCGGAGATGGATCTCCAGCCGCCAGCGGTCATCGACCTCGCTACCGGCCCATTGGCCCTGCAGAGGCCGGGCCGCCACCAGTGTCAGCAACAACCCCCCATCGCTCAAACGTACCCGCCAGTTCACGTCCTTGCCACCGAGCTTGAGCTGACCTTTCTGCGCCTTGCCCTCGGCGCCAAACAGTAGCGCAACACTGCCATCAACCATCTCGCCGTGGGTCTTGGGCTCATTGTTGAACCACACCACCAGCCCGTCGTTCGTCACTTCCACCTGCTGCAACTGACTGGGGTCCGGCGTGGTCAGGCGACCGATCATCATCCCGACCATCACCCCGACAATCGCCAGCGAGCCCATTACCCGCAGGAATAGTTTCGAACGCACGCCTTCTGGCGGCGTAGAATGCGCGTCATCTTTGCCTTCGGAGCCGTGCATGTTTCACGTCATCCTTTTCCAACCAGAAATTCCGCCGAATACCGGCAACGTTATCAGGCTGTGCGCCAACAGTGGCTGCCACCTGCATTTGATCGAACCGCTGGGTTTCGAGATGGACGACAAGCGCCTGCGCCGGGCCGGCCTCGACTACCACGAGTATGCCACCCTGCAACGCCACGCGGACCTTGCCAGCTGCCTGGAGAGCCTCGGCCATCCACGACTGTTCGCCTTCACCACCAAGGGTTCGCGGCCGTTCCACGATGCCAGCTTCGTCCCGGGCGACGCGTTCCTGTTCGGCCCGGAAAGCCGGGGCTTGCCCGCCGAGGTGCTAGACGCCCTGCCGAGCGAGCAACGCCTGCGCCTGCCGATGCGCGAGGGCTGCCGCAGCCTGAACCTGTCCAATACCGTGGCAGTGGCCGTGTACGAAGCCTGGCGTCAGAACGACTTCAAGTAACACCATGACCCAATGTAGGAGCTGCCGAAGGCTGCGATCTTTTGATTTTGATTTTCAAGATCAAAAGATCGCAGCCTTCGGCAGCTCCTACTCGAAGGTTTCGTTTGCTCCATGAAAAAAGCGCCTTCGGAGGCGCTTTTTTCATGGAGCAAACGAAGCTTTTACTGAACGGTCGGAGTCTCGCCAGCAGCCTGCATGCGTTGCAGCTCTTGCGCGTACAGCGCATCGAAGTTCACCGGAGCCAGCATCAGTGCCGGGAACGAACCGCGGGTCACCAGGCTGTCCAGGGTTTCGCGAGCGTACGGGAACAGGATGTTCGGGCAGAACGCACCCAGGGTGTGGCTCATCGAGGCGTCGTCCAGATTCTTGATCAGGAAGATACCGGCCTGTTGCACTTCAGCGATGAACGCCACTTCGTCACCGTTTTTCACGGTAACCGACAGGGTCAGCACGACCTCGTGAAAGTCAGCTTCCAGCGTCTTCTGACGGGTGTTCAGATCCAGACCGACGCTCGGCTCCCACTGCTGGCGGAAGATCGCCGGGCTTTTCGGAGCTTCGAAGGACAGGTCACGCACATAAATGCGCTGCAAGGAGAATTGCGGTGCAGTTTCTTCTTCGTTCGCAGCAGTGTTCTGTTGGTCAGTCATCGCAGATCCTTCTTGATCCAGGGTTCTTTTAGGTTTGCTTGTTTGGGATATTGCCGTCAGGCCCTGAGCAGCGCGTCGAGCTTGCCGGCGCGCTCCAGGGCAAACAGATCATCACATCCGCCCACGTGTGTGCTGCCGATCCAGATTTGCGGCACGGACGTACGCCCGGCCTTCTGGGCCATCGCAGCGCGCACCTGCGGCTTGCCATCGACCTTGATCTCTTCGAAGGCCACGCCTTTGTTCTCGAGCAGGTACTTGGCTCGCGAGCAGTAAGGGCAGTAATCGCTGGAATAGACGACGACGCTGCTCATATCACTTCACCAGCGGCAGATTGTCGGCTTTCCAGCTGGAGATACCGCCGGACAGCTTGGCGGCGGTGAAGCCGGATTTCATCAGTTCGCGGGCGTGGGTGCCAGCGGTCTGGCCCATGGCGTCGACCAGGATGATGGTCTTGGCCTTGTGCTTTTCCAGCTCACCAACGCGGGCGGTCAGTTTGTCCTGGGGAATGTTCAGCGCGCCGACAATGTGACCGGCGGCGAAATCCTTGGTCGGACGAATGTCGATTACCACGCCTGCGTCCTTGTTGACCAGCCCGGTCAGTTCGCCGGTGCTCAGGCTACGGCCGCCGCCCTGCATTTGATAGGCAATCAGCAACGCCAGCAGTACGACGAAGATACCGACGAGAATGTAGTGGTTAGTGGCAAATTGAATCAGGTTAGCAACCATCGAAGGAGGTTCCAGGGCGTTAAAATGTCGGCCAGTATACACAGCCACTATGGTGGGCCAAACCCCGTCCGGCGGTGACGCGGCCGGAACTTCGCTTTAAACTGCGACTCCCTTTTTCCATTACCCCTTTTACCTCAGCCACGAGTGGATTCCATGACTACCACGCCTAAACCTTTGGTCCTGATGATTCTCGACGGCTTCGGTCACAGCGACAATCCCGAATCCAACGCCATTTTCGCGGCGAAGAAGCCTGTACTGGATCGTCTGTGGGCCACCGTGCCGAACGGCCTGATCTCGGGCAGCGGCATGGACGTCGGCCTGCCGGATGGCCAGATGGGCAACTCCGAAGTCGGCCACATGAACCTGGGCGCCGGCCGCGTGGTGTATCAGGATTTCACTCGCGTGACCAAATCGATCCGTGACGGCGAGTTCTTCGAGAACCCGACCATCTGCGCTGCGGTGGACAAAGCCGTCGCCGCCGGCAAAGCCGTGCATTTCATGGGTCTGCTGTCCGATGGCGGCGTGCACAGCCACCAGGATCACCTGGTCGCCATGGCCGAACTGGCCTTCAAGCGCGGCGCACAAAACATCTACCTGCACGCCTTCCTCGACGGCCGCGACACCCCGCCGAAAAGCGCGCAGTCGTCGATCGAGCTGCTGGACGCGACCTTCCAGGCCCTGGGCAAGGGCCGGATCGCCAGCATCATCGGCCGCTACTACGCCATGGACCGCGACAACCGTTGGGACCGCGTGTCCCAGGCCTACAACCTAATTGTCGATGGCCAGGGCGAATTCAACGCCGCCACCGCCCAGGAAGGCCTGCAAGCGGCCTACGAGCGTGGCGAGAGCGACGAATTCGTCAAGGCCACCTCCATCGGTGAGCCGGTAAAAGTCGAAGACGGCGATGCCGTGGTGTTCATGAACTTCCGCGCCGACCGTGCCCGCGAGCTGACCCGCGTGTTCGTCGAAGACAACTTCAGTGAGTTCGAGCGTGCCCGCCAGCCGAAACTGGCCGGTTTCGTCATGCTGACCCAATATGCCGCCAGCATCCCCGCGCCCTCGGCTTTCGCCGCCGGCAGCCTGGAAAACGTGCTGGGCGACTACCTGGCGAAAAACGGCAAGACCCAACTGCGCATCGCTGAAACCGAAAAATACGCCCACGTGACCTTCTTCTTCTCCGGCGGCCGCGAAGAACCGTTCCCGGGCGAAGAACGCATCCTGATCCCCTCGCCGAAAGTCGCCACCTATGACTTGCAACCGGAAATGAGCGCACCGGAAGTCACCGACCGCATCGTCGACGCCATCGAAAACCAGCGTTACGACGTGATCGTGGTCAACTACGCCAACGGCGACATGGTCGGCCACAGCGGCGTGTTCGAAGCGGCGGTCAAGGCCGTTGAGTGCCTGGACCAGTGCGTGGGTCGCATCGTCGATGCCCTGGAAAAAGTCGGCGGCGAAGCCTTGATCACCGCTGACCATGGCAACGTCGAGCAAATGTCCGATGAAACCACCGGCCAGGCGCACACTGCGCACACCACCGAGCCGGTACCGTTCATCTATGTCGGCAAGCGCGACCTGAAGGTCCGCGAGGGCGGCGTTCTGGCGGACGTGGCGCCGACCATGCTCAAGTTGCTGGGCCTTGAGCAACCGGCGGAAATGACCGGGACTTCGATTCTGGTCTGACCGGATCTCCAAAACGCCACAAAACCTGTGGGAGCGAGCTTGCTCGCGATAGCAATCTGACAGCCAACATCTATGTTGAATGATCGGACGCCATCGCGAGCAAGCCCGCTTCCACAGTGGTTTATGGAGTTTTCGAAATGGAATTCAGTCTGTCGCTTGCTCCAGTCATCACACAGTCAGAAATGGGCATTTTTTTTGCCGCCCATGGCGGGCATACTAGGCCGTCCCTTTCCCTGGTGCCGCCCGCCCCTATGCTCCGCGTCCTGATAGCCCTAGCTCTGACTTGCCTGCTCCAACCGGCCTTTGCTGACGAGCGCGCAGATACCCAACAACAGTTGGACGCCACGCGTCAGGACATTGCCGAGCTGAAGAAGCTGCTGGGCAAGTTGCAGGAAGAAAAGTCCGGTGTGCAGAAAGAGCTCAAGGGTACCGAAACCGAAATGGGCAAGCTCGAGAAGCAGGTCGATGCCCTGCAAAAAGAGCTGAAGAAAAGCGAAGCCGAGCTGCAGCGCCTCGATGCAGAGAAAAAAAAACTCCAGAGCGCGCGTATTGAACAACAGCGATTGATCGCCATCCAGGCCCGGGCGGCCTACCAGAACGGTCGCCAGGAATACCTCAAGCTGCTGCTCAACCAGCAGAATCCGGAAAGATTCGCTCGTACCCTCACCTATTACGACTACCTGAGCCAGGCTCGCCTGGAGCAGTTGAAGAATTTCAACGAGACCCTGCGCCAACTGTCCAATGTCGAGAAAGACATCGCCATGCAGCAGGCGCAATTGCTGGTGCAGCAAAGCAGCCTCGACACCCAGCGTGACGAGCTCGAGAAAGTCCGCAAGGAGCGCCAGCAAGTCCTGGCCAAACTCAATGACGACGTAAAGGCTCGCGATCAGAAACTGGCGGCACGCGAGCAGGATCAGGCAGACCTGTCTAAAGTCCTTAAAACCATTGAAGAAACCCTGGCGCGCCAGGCTCGTGAGGCAGAAGAAGCGCGGCAAAAAGCGCTGATTGCCCAGCAGGAAGCCGAAAAAAAGCGTTTACGTGAGGCCCAGGCGCAGGCAGATGCCAGCGACGACGCCCCACGCAAACCGGTCAGATCAACGCCTGGCGCTCTGGTTTCCAGTTCCGGCGAGACTTTTGGCGGCCCGTTTGCGTCAACCCGCGGCAAACTTCCCTGGCCTGTCGATGGTCGACTGCTGGCGCGCTACGGTGAAAGCCGTGGCGACGATGCCCGGACCAAGTGGGATGGCGTGATGATCAGCGCGTCTGCCGGCAGCACCGTGCATGCGGTGCATGGTGGTCGCGTAGTGTTTGCCGACTGGCTGCGAGGCGCCGGGTTGCTGGTGATCCTCGACCACGGCAACGGCTTTTTGAGTCTTTATGGTCACAACCAGACGCTGCTCAAGTCTGCGGGTGACGTGGTAAAAGCCGGTGAGTCCATCTCCACTGTGGGTAGCAGTGGCGGACAAGATACACCGGCATTGTATTTCGCGATTCGTCAGCAGGGTCACCCGAGTGATCCGGCGCAATGGTGCCGCGCGCAAGGATAAGTGCGTTACCTAATTCAGGAGTTTGTTAGACATGCTGCATTTGTCCCGCCTTACCTCGCTGGCCCTGACGATCGCCCTGGTGATCGGCGCGCCTCTGGCGTTTGCCGCTCAACCAGCGCCGGCGGTTGCGCCTGCGGGCACTGCTGCGACCACCAAGGCGCCACTGCCGCTGGATGAGTTGCGCACCTTTGCCGAGGTGATGGACCGGATCAAGGCCGCTTATGTCGAACCGGTGGACGACAAGACCCTGCTGGAAAACGCCATCAAGGGCATGCTCAGCAACCTCGATCCGCATTCCGCCTACCTGGGCCCTGAAGATTTCGCCGAGTTGCAGGAAAGCACCAGCGGTGAGTTCGGCGGCCTGGGCATTGAAGTCGGCGCCGAAGACGGCTTCATCAAGGTGGTGTCGCCCATTGACGACACTCCGGCCTCCAAGGCCGGCATTCAGGCCGGCGACTTCATCGTCAAGATCAACGGCCAACCGACCCGCGGCCAGAGCATGACCGAAGCCGTCGACAAGATGCGCGGCAAGATCGGCCAGAAAATCACCCTGACCCTGGTGCGCGACGGTGGCACGCCGTTCGACGTAACCCTGGCCCGCGCCGTCATCCAGGTGAAGAGCGTGAAGAGCCAGTTGCTGGAATCGGGCTATGGGTATATCCGCATCACCCAGTTCCAGGTCAAGACCGGCGAAGAAGTTTCCAAGGCCCTGGCCAAGCTGCGCAAGGAAAACGGCAAGAAGCTCAAGGGCATCATTCTCGACCTGCGCAACAACCCGGGCGGCGTGTTGCAAGCGGCGGTGGAAGTGGTCGACCACTTCATCACCAAGGGCCTGATCGTTTACACCAAGGGCCGCATCGCCAACTCCGAGCTGCGTTTCTCAGCCACCGGCAAGGACGAAAGTGAAGCGGTGCCAATGGTCGTGCTGATCAACGGCGGCAGCGCCTCGGCTTCGGAAATTGTCGCCGGTGCCCTGCAGGACCAGAAACGCGCCGTGCTGATGGGCACCACCAGCTTCGGCAAGGGCTCGGTACAGACGGTTCTGCCGCTTAACAACGAGCGCGCACTGAAGATCACCACGGCGCTGTATTACACGCCGAACGGCCGCTCCATCCAGGCCCAGGGCATCGTGCCGGACATCGAAGTGCGCAAGGCCAAGATCACCAGCGAGCAGGACAGCGACTACTTCAAGGAAGCCGACTTGCAGGGTCACCTGGGCAACGGCAACGGCGGCGCCGACAAACCGACCGGTTCCAGCGGCAAAGCCAAGCCGATGCCGCAGGACGATGATTACCAATTGGCCCAGGCCCTGAGCCTGCTCAAAGGGCTGAGCATCACATCCGGCCGTTGAGATGTTTCTGCGGTTGCTGATCGGTCTGTTGTGTTGTCTGGCGGGTGTTGCTCACGCAGAGCCCGCCAGATCCACGCCCCATAGAGCCTACCTGAGCCTGATCATCGATGACCTGGGGCAGAACCTGCCCCGGGATCGCCGCGTACTCGCCCTGCCTGGCCCTGTGACCACGGCAATCATGCCCGACACACCCCACGCCACCGAATTAGCCCGCGAAGCCCATCGCGCCGGCAAGATCGTCATCCTGCACATGCCCATGGACCCGGCCACCGGACCGTTCGCCTGGCACCCCGAGCTGCCCGTCGAAGAGCTGGAAAAGCGCCTGGACGCCGCATTCAAAATGGTTCCGTATACCAGCGGCATCAACAACCACATGGGCAGCCGCATGACCGCGCAACCAGTCGCCATGGCGTGGTTGATGGCGGATTTGCAGCGCCGGCACAAGTTCTTCGTCGACAGCCGTACCAGCGCCCAGACCGTGGCCGCCGCCCAAGCGCAGAAGATCGGTTTGGCGAGCGTTTCACGGGATGTATTTCTCGACGATGAGCGTACTGAGGCGGCGATCCTGATCCAGCTGCAAACCGCGATCAGCCTCGCGCGCAAGCAGGGCTCGGCGGTGATGATCGGTCATCCGTATCCGCAGACGCTGGCGGTGCTGGAGCGTGAATTACCCAGGCTCAAGGCCCAGGGGATCGAATGGATTGATATCCGGCAGATGATCAGTGTGCGCGGTAACCGGGCGACTGCGGCACATGGAAAGGATGGCGTATACCGCTAGCAGTTACACCGCAAAATCCCTGTGGGAGCGAGCTTGCTCGCGATGGCGTCGTGTCAGTCGACATCATTGTTGAATGACAGATCGCTATCGCGAGCAAGCTCGCTCCCACAGGGGCTCAGGCATGACTAAAGGGTTGGTGTTGATCCTAGAGATACTGCGCCATGATCTCATCCACCCGACCTTCCTTGCGCATCTGGTCCAGCGCCGCCTGGAGCTTGGCCACCGTCTCGTCCGGCACGCCCCTGTTCAGTGCCAGGTACAGTTCGGCACTGTTGAAACGTAGTACGGTTTTCAACCCGCTGACCCCTTCCTGGCGCGCCAGATAGCGCCCGGCCGGGTCACCGGTGGCCCACAGGTCGATCTGACCGTTGACCAGTTTCCTGGCGTTGTCTTGATCGCGCAGCACAACGATCGGCTGGAGGCCTTGCTTGGCAAGCGTCTCGGCAATGGCGTCGCCCTTGTAGGCGCCGATCTTGTATTTGCGCGCGTCATTCAAGGTTTCAAGGGTGATCTTGCTGTCAGCCTTGGCCAGCATGATCCAGTCGTCCGGGCCAATCGGACCGACCCATTTGAATAGCTTTTCGCGATCGGGCAGGCGCGCCATGACGAATACGCCGTAACCGGGTTTTTCCAGGGCGAGTTTGTAGACCCGCTCCCAAGGGAAACGCAACGTCAGGCTGTAGCTAATGCCGGCGCGCTTGAATATTTCGCGGACGATATCGGTGGCGATGCCATTGATGTTCTCGTCCTGAGCGAAGTTCTTGCCGTTCTTCGCCATGTTGTACGGCGGGAAGTTCTCTGTCAGCAACACCAGGTCGGTATCGGGGCTGTCTTTAGCGTTTGCTCCGCTGATCAACAACAGAGAAGCGCTGGCAAGGACGAGAAGAAAGCGTTTAAGCATGTCTGGCTACCGAAATCCATGGCGTACCCAAGAGTGCCTTGGGTATGCCATGGTGTCCACTAGCCTGTACCGGTTTGTTTAACGCATCACGATTCCGCGATGGGCCATATAGGCCTTGGCTTCCTGCACGGTGTATTCGCCGAAGTGGAAAATACTCGCCGCCAATACCGCGCTGGCGTGGCCTTCGATAATGCCGTCGGCCAGGTGTTGCAGGTTGCCGACACCGCCGGAGGCGATCACCGGAATGCCCAGTGCGTCGCTGATGGCGCGGGTGACGCCCAGGTCGAAACCGTTTTTCATGCCGTCCTGGTCCATGCTGGTCAGCAGGATTTCGCCAGCACCCAGGCCTTCCATCTTCTTCGCCCACTCAACGGCGTCGAGGCCGGTTGGCTTGCGACCGCCATGGGTGAAGATTTCCCAGCGCGGGGTTTCGCCAGGTCCGGAAACCTTCTTCGCGTCGATGGCCACCACTATGCATTGCGAACCGAAATGCTGCGCGGCTTCGCCGACGAATTCCGGGTTGAACACTGCTGCGGTGTTGATCGAAACCTTGTCCGCACCGGCATTGAGCAGGTTGCGGATGTCTTGCACGGTACGCACGCCACCGCCCACGGTCAGCGGGATGAACACCTGGCTGGCCATGCGCTCGACGGTGTGCAGCGTGGTGTCGCGGCCATCGACGCTGGCGGTGATGTCGAGAAAGGTAATCTCGTCGGCGCCCTGCTCGTCGTAGCGACGGGCAATTTCCACCGGGTCACCGGCGTCGCGGATGTTTTCGAATTTCACACCCTTGACCACCCGGCCGTTGTCCACGTCCAGGCAAGGGATGATGCGTTTGGCCAGCGCCATGATCAGTCCTCAGCCTTTGTACGAATCGCAGAAAGCTTGCGCTTGAGCGACATCGAGGGTGCCTTCGTAGATCGCACGGCCCGTGATCGCGCCGATGATGCCTGGCGCCTTGGCGTCGAGCAGGGTCTTGATGTCACCCAGGTTGTGGATGCCGCCGGAAGCGATCACCGGGATCTTTGTTGCAGCAGCCAGTGCGGCGGTGAACGGTACGTTGCAGCCCTGCATCATGCCGTCTTTGGCGATGTCGGTATAAACGATCGAAGACACGCCGTCGGCTTCGAATTGCCTGGCCAGGTCGATCACCTGGATGGTGCTGATTTCAGCCCAGCCGTCAGTGGCGACAAAACCGTCCTTGGCGTCCAGACCCACGATGATTTTGCCCGGGAACGCGCGGCAGGCTTCGGCAACGAAGGCCGGATCTTTCACGGCCTTGGTGCCGATGATCACGTAGCTCACGCCCGCTTTCACGTAGTGCTCGATGGTTTCCAGGGAGCGGATGCCGCCGCCGATCTGGATCGGCAGGTTCGGATAGCGCTTGGCGATGGCGGTGACCACTTCGCCGTTGACTGGCTGGCCTTCAAACGCGCCGTTCAGGTCGACCAGATGCAGACGACGGCAACCGCCCTCCACCCACTTGGCAGCCATGCTCACCGGGTCATCGGAGAACACCGTGGAATCTTCCATGCGGCCCTGGCGCAGACGAACACAGGCACCGTCTTTAAGATCGATAGCGGGAATAATCAGCATCTGGCAAACCTTCAAATTTGAATGTTCAGCTTGGCTCGGAAATCAGTTTTTCTCGAGCGCCCACAGGTCGCTTTCGATGCTTTCGAACCTCTCTTTGAGGTGCGCCTGCACATCGAAAATCGCCCTGTTGTAATAGTGCGGAGCAATTTCACGGGTAAACAGCTCAAGAATCTCCGCCGCCTCGAACGAGCCGAGGTCGAGTTCGAAGCGGTCTTCCATGAAACGCTTGATCTTGCGATTGGCCTCGCTCTCTTGCTCGGGAGTGAGGGTCAGGATCGGGGGTTTCTTCTTGACTGCCATTTACCAGCGACCGTCCCACGCAGCGAAGTTCTGCAGCAACTGCAGGCCATGGGTATGGCTTTTCTCCGGGTGGAACTGCACGGCGAAACGCGAGCCTTCGGCCAGCGCCGCGGCGAAATCGACACCGTAGTGACCGCCACCGACCACCTGCCGCGCGTTGGCGGCAGCGATGTAGTAGCTGTGCACGAAGTAGAACCGCGCCATGTCCGGAATGTCGTGCCACAGCGGGTGACTGACCTTCTGCTTCACTTCGTTCCAGCCCATGTGCGGGACTTTCAGGTGTTCGCCATCTTCGACCAGATCCTTGCCGAAGAACTTCACCGCGCCCGGGAACAGGCCGATGCAGTCGACGCCGTCGTTCTCTTCGCTGGTGTCGAGCAAGGCTTGCATGCCCACGCAGATGCCAAGGAACGGACGGTCCTGACTGACTTCACGCACCAGGGAATCGAAACCGAGGCGACGGATCTCCGCCATGCAATCGCGAATCGCGCCGACGCCGGGGAAAACCACCCGGTCGGCTTCGCGAATCACGCTGGCATCGCTGGTGATCAGCACCTTGCCGGCACCGACGTGCTCGAGGGCCTTGGCCACCGAGTGCAGGTTGCCCATGCCGTAATCGATAACCGCGACTGTCTGCATTACAGGACGCCCTTGGTCGAAGGCATTTGCCCGGCCATGCGGTCATCGAGCTCGACGGCCATGCGCAGGGCGCGGCCGAATGCCTTGAACACGGTTTCGATCTGGTGGTGGGTGTTGGTGCCACGCAGGTTGTCGATGTGCAGGCTGACCAATGCATGGTTGACGAAGCCCTGGAAGAATTCCTGGAACAAGTCAACGTCGAAGCCGCCAACGGTGGCGCGGGTGTACGGCACGTGCATCTGCAGGCCTGGACGACCGGAGAAGTCGATCACCACGCGCGACAACGCTTCATCGAGCGGCACGTAGGCATGGCCGTAGCGACGGATGCCTTTCTTGTCGCCGATGGCTTTGGCAAATGCCTGGCCGAGGGTGATACCGACGTCTTCCACCGTGTGGTGGTCATCGATATGCAAGTCGCCCTTGCTGACGATATCCAGGTCGATCAGCCCGTGACGGGCGATCTGGTCCAGCATGTGCTCAAGAAAAGGAACACCGATATCGAATCGGGCCTTTCCGGTGCCATCGAGGTTGATCGAGGCTTTGATCTGGGTTTCCAGAGTGTCGCGCTCGACAGACGCCTTACGTTCGGCCATCACCAGCTCCGCAAAATCATTGGGCGAAAAAGGCAGCCATTATAGGCGTGCGGGCGCCAAACAGAAACACGAGAGGTGATATCCCTGACGGAGTGAATTCGGGGGTGTCGGCGATAGACATGTCCATACAAGCAAAAGATCGCAGCCTTCGGCAGCTCCTACGGTCGGTGTAGGAGCTGCCGAAGGCTGCGATCTTTTGGCATTGAGCAAATGTGCCTGACACAACACCCGTCAGGCACAGAAGTTTTTAATGGAACAACACCGCCGTCTTCTGCAAGGTCACCCACACACCCCACGCCAGCGGAATGCCCACCACCAGCCACGCTGCAATCGCCAGCGGCTTGGTACCCGGCGCGGCTTTCCACTCCAGCACGGTGCTGCTGTCAGCGCCTTTGTCATGGCCCAGCGCCTGTTCGGCGGCCAGTTCGGCGTCGGTCATGAAGTATTTGTCCGCCACCGGACGCACCAGCAGGTTGCACAGGAAACCCAGTACCAGCAGGCCGGCGAGGATGTACAGGGTGATGTCGTAAGCCGCCGCACGCTCGACACCGATACTCAGCTGGTATTCACGCAGGTAGTTCACCAGCACAGGGCCGAGCACACCGGCAGCAGCCCAAGCGGTCAGCAAACGACCGTGAATCGCACCGACCATTTGCGTGCCGAACAGGTCTGCCAGATACGCAGGAACAGTCGCGAAACCACCGCCATACATCGACAGGATGATGCAGAACGCCGCCACGAACAGCGCAATGCTGCCCAGATGACCCAGGTTCGGAATCAGTCCGTACAGGGCAAAGCCCAAGGCGAAGAACACGAAGTAAGTGTTTTTACGGCCCAGGTAATCCGAGAACGAAGCCCAGAAGAAACGCCCGCCGATGTTGAACAGGCTCAACAAACCGGTGAAACCGGCAGCGATGGCGGCAATCGAAGCCAGTTGCGAGGCATCCAGTTGACCGAAGGCCAGGTCATTGCCCAGCAGCTTGCCCGCGAACACTTCCTGCAGCAGCGGCGACGCCATGCCGAGGATGCCGATACCGGCCGATACGTTCAGGCACAGCACCAGCCACACCAGACGGAACTGCGGCGTCTTCCAGGCCACATTCACGTGAACATGACGATGCGTGATCATCGCGTTCGAGGCTTTTTTCGCCGGGGCCGTCCAGCCTTCAGGCTTCCAGCCGGTTGGCGGAACGCGGTAGGACAGCGCGCCACCGATCATGAACACGAAGTAGATCGCGGCCATCACCAGGAAGCTCTGCCACACGCCGACGCTGGTTGGCGAAGCGAAATGCCCCATCAGCGCCGCCGCCAGCGGAGCGCCGACCATTGCGCCACCGCCGAAGCCCATGATCGCCATGCCGGTCGCCATGCCGCGCTTGTCCGGGAACCATTTGATCAGGGTCGACACCGGCGAAATGTAACCCAGGCCCAGGCCGATACCACCAATGACCCCGGAGCCGATCCACATCAGCCAGATCTGGTGGGTGTACACCCCCAGCGCCGAAATCAGCAGGCCGCCACACCAGCACAGTGCCGATACGACACCGGCCTTGCGCGGTCCGGCGTGTTCCAGCCAGCCACCCCAGATGGCGGCCGAGCAACCCAGGAAGATGAAGAACAGGGTGTAGATCCAGCCAAGCATCGAGATCGGCCAGTCACACTGGGACGAAAAGACTTGTGCGATAAAACTCATGTCCGGTGCGCAGGCCACTGGAGCGGCGATGCCCAGCGCCTTGGACAGCGGCAACCAGAACACCGAAAAGCCGTAGGCCATGCCGATGCACAAGTGGATGGCCAGCGCGGCCGGTGGCACCAGCCAACGGTTGAAACCGGGCTTGGCGATGATCCGCTCCTTGGACAGGAACGCAGGCTGGTCGGCGCTGAAGCCGTCCGCCGTGATGCTCGTGGTCATTGTGTATCCCCCAATTATCAGTATGGTTCGCCAGCCACGGTCCGCTCCCGGCTTCTATGCACGCAGGCCTGACCGTTTTTTGGGTGGAGCACCTTGTTGTGCGACAACAGGTCGCAGAAGGACGGACGAACGGGCAAAGGTTACCATTTGCAAGTGACAGAAAAACCAAACTGACATCACCTTTTGTACGTCATCTGATCTCTATCGCTTCATGACCTCACAGGAATCCCCATGCCGATCATTGTCGAGCCGCTGAACCAAGCCACTGCCCAGGATCGGCAGGATCTGCAGAAGATCTACAGCGACGCCCCGGACTGGCTGTTCCCCCCGTTTTCCGGGGCCTCGCAGTTGATCGAAGACTGTCTGCGCGACGGCACACTGATCGCCGGACGCTTCAATGATCGCCTGCTGGGCGCGGCCCGCTTGCAAAGGCACCAAGACGCCTGGCACTTGTCCCTAATATGTGTGCGAAAGATTACCCGTCGCCGTGGTGTTGCCGAGCGACTGGTCGCCGAAGCCCGGAAAATGGCCGCGCAATCGGGCATGCCCCTGCGCCTGCTGGCGCCCGCCGGGCATCTGGAGGCTCAGGCGCTGGCCGCCAAGCTGAAACTTACGCTGGATATATTGCCGGCGTGAACACTGACCGGTCGCCTGTTCGGGGGCGCTATACTCCTCGGCTAAATTTTGAATTCGATTAATTACAAGGACTCGCCCATGAAAGCGTTCGGCAAAATCCTGGGTCTGGTACTTCTCGGGCTGTTGCTGATCATTGTGGCGCTGGGCTTTGCCCTGACCCACCTCTTCGATCCCAACGACTACAAAGACGAGATCCGCCAGATTGCCCGCGACAAGGCCCACATCGAGCTGACGCTCAATGGCGATATCGGCTGGAGCCTGTTCCCGTGGCTGGGCCTGGAGCTGCACGACGCCAGTGTGGCGACCCTGGTCAAGCCGGCCGAGCCGTTTGCCGACTTGCAGATGCTCGGCCTATCGGTGCGCGTACTGCCGCTGCTGCGCCGTGAAGTGCAGATGAGCGACGTGCGCGTCGAGGGCCTGAACCTGCGCCTGAACCGCGACAAGGACGGCCACGGCAATTGGGAAGACGTCGGCAAGGTGCCGGCAGCGGCCAACACCGACACGACCGGTACTGCGCCCGCAGCGAGTGAACCTGCGCCCGAAGCCAGCGTCGCGGCCGAAAAACCGCCGCAGCCGATCCGCCTGGACATCGACAGCCTGACCGTGAACAACGCTCGGGTCGAATACAGCGACGAAAAAACCGGCAAGAGTTTCAGCGCCGAAAGCATCCAGTTGAGCACCGGCGCGGTTCACGACTCCGTCAACATTCCGCTCAAGCTCACGGCCTTCCTGTCAGCCAACCAGCCGGCACTGCGAGTGCGTACCGAGCTCAATGGTGAGGTGCGCATCGCACGTGCACTGCAGCGCTATCAGCTCGAAGACATGAAGTTGTCCGGTGAAGTGACCGGCGACCCGTTGCAAGGCAAGACCATGACGTTCTCCGCCCAGGGGCAGTTGGTGCTGGACAAGGCCGCCAATGTCGCCGAGTGGACAGGCATCAAGATCTCCGCCAACCAATTGCGGGCACTGGGTGAACTGAAGGTCAACGACCTCGACAAGACCCCACAGGTCAGCGGCGGCATCTCGATTGCCCAGTTCGACCTGGCGAAATTCGTCGAAAGCATCGGCCAGAAACTCCCGGCCATGGCCGAAGGCAGCCTGAGCAAGGTCGAACTGGTCAGCCGTCTGGCAGCAACACCCACGAGCCTGGCGCTCGACGACCTCAACCTGAAAGTCGACGACAGCACCTTCAGCGGCCGCATCGCCGTCGAAGACTTCGCCAGGCAATCGCTGCGCGCAGTACTCAAGGCCGACACCTTCAACGTCGACCGTTACCTGCCGCCAAAATCCGCCGAGGCCAATAGCGCGACACAAGTGCGCCAGGCCGAAGTCGCCAGCACCGAAGCCGATGCCATGGCCGGCGCCGGCAGCACTCCGTTGCCACCCGCACCGACCAAGGACGCCTGGAGCAGCGAGCGCCTGCTGCCTGTGGAGCGCTTGAGCAAGCTCGATGTGGACGCCGACCTGAACTTCGGCCAGTTGACCCTGCAAAAACTGCCGATCCATAACGCAGCACTCAAGGCCACCGGCCAGGGCGGCCTGCTGACACTGGCCAACCTGCGCGGCGACCTGTACGAGGGCAACTTCGAAACCACCGGCACGCTCGATGTACGCCAGCCAGTGCCGGCGCTGAACCTGCAGACGAAGATCAGCCGGGTACCGGCAGAAAAAATCCTCGAAAGCCAGGGCAAGAACCCGCCGGTCAAAGGCCTGGTCACGCTCAACAGCAGCCTGACCGGCAGCGGTAACAGCCAGAAAGCCTTGATCGAAACCCTCAACGGCAACGCCAGTTTCGTCATCAACAATGGCGTGCTGCTCAACGCCAACCTTGAGCAACAGCTGTGCAAAGGCATCGCCACGCTCAACCGCAAAACCCTCAACGGCGAACCCCGGGGCAAGGACACACCGTTCCAGGAACTCAAAGGCAACCTGACCTTGCGTAACGGCGTGGCCAGCAATCCGGACCTGAAAGTGCGTATCCCGGGAATGACCGTCAACGGTGACGGCGACATCGATCTGCGAGTGCTGGGCATGGACTACCGCGTCGGCATCATCGTCGAAGGCGATACCAGCGCCATGCCGGACCCGGCCTGCCAGGTCGGCGACAAGTTTGTCGGCATCGAGTGGCCACTGCGCTGCCGCGGCCCGCTGGAACTGGGCGCCAAGGCTTGCCGCCTGGATAATGACCGCATGGGCCAGGTCGCGACCAAACTGGCTGGCGACAGGATCAGCGAAAAAATCGACGAGAAATGGGGCGACAAGGTCGACCCGAAACTGAAAGACGCGCTCAAGGGGCTGTTCAAGCAATGAGAGCCGAACAGTTTTCAACGGCGGTGCTGGACTGGTTCGATCGCCACGGCCGTCACGATTTACCCTGGCAACAAGGCATCAACCCGTATCGGGTGTGGGTTTCGGAAATCATGTTGCAGCAGACCCAGGTCAGCACCGTGCTGAACTACTTCGACCGCTTCATGGCCTCATTGCCTACGGTCGAAGCCCTGGCAGCGGCGCCGGAAGACGAAGTGCTGCACCTGTGGACGGGCCTGGGTTACTACACCCGCGCGCGCAATTTGCAGAAGACCGCGAAGATCGTCGTCGAGCAATACGGCGGCGAATTCCCCCGGGACGTGGAAAAACTCACTGACTTGCCGGGGATCGGCCTGTCCACCGCAGGCGCCATTGCCAGCATCAGCATGGGCCTGCGCGCACCGATCCTCGACGGCAACGTCAAACGGGTGCTGGCGCGCTTTACCGCGCAGGAGGGCTACCCAGGCGAGCCAAAGGTCGCCAAACAGCTCTGGGCCAGCGCTGAGCGCTTTACACCGCACGATCGGGTCAACGCCTACACCCAGGCGATGATGGACCTGGGCGCCACGCTCTGCACCCGCAGCAAACCGAGCTGCCTGCTGTGCCCGCTGGAAAAGGGCTGCGAGGCGCACATGCTCGGCCTGGAAACCCGCTACCCGATTCCCAAGCCGCGCAAGGCGATTCCGCAGAAACGCACATTGATGCCGATGCTTGCCAACGACGAAGGCGCGATCCTGCTTTACCGTCGCCCGTCCACGGGCCTGTGGGGCGGTTTGTGGAGCCTGCCGGAGCTCGACGACCTCGACGACCTGCCGCACCTTGCATCACAGCACTCGCTGGAATTGGGCGCCCAACAGGCATTGCCGAACCTGGTGCACACCTTCAGCCATTTTCAGTTATCCATCGAACCCTGGCTGGTTCAGGTCCAGGAGGCCGGCCATCACGTGGCCGAGGCTGACTGGCTCTGGTATAACCTCGCCACCCCGCCGCGCCTGGGCCTTGCCGCCCCGGTCAAAACCTTGCTCGAACGCGCGGCCGCCGTATTGAACGCAGGAGATTCGTCATGACCCGCACCATCATGTGCCGCAAGTACAAAGAAGAATTGCCAGGCCTGGAGCGCGCTCCCTTCCCGGGCGCCAAAGGCCAGGACATTTTTGACCACGTCTCGCAAAAGGCCTGGGCCGACTGGCAGAAGCACCAGACCCTGCTGATCAACGAAAAACGCCTGAACATGATGAACGCCGAAGATCGCAAATATCTTCAAGGCGAAATGGACAAGTACTTCTCCGGCGAGGATTACGCCAAGGCCGAAGGCTACGTGCCGCCGTCGGAATAACCCCGATTTATCGGGGGTCGGAACGTAAGCGACGGTAATAATTAAATTTTTTTTGAAAACTTGCTTGACGACCCCCTGAAAAACCCGTTTAATGCGCCCCGTTGCCCAGATAGCTCAGTCGGTAGAGCAGGGGATTGAAAATCCCCGTGTCGGCGGTTCGATTCCGTCTCTGGGCACCAAAATACCGAAAAACCCCAAGCGAAGATGATTCCTTGGGGTTTTTTATTGCCTGCGATTTAACGGCCGCCGGACCAGGTCCCTCACACTTTCCCCTTGACCCGTCATTCCAGCCATTCTCACTCCCGCCTCTCAAAAACAGATAGCTTTCGAAATGCTTGAAGCTATCGCCGAGAACTCACCCAAGCCGCATCCACTGACGCAGGCTCAGTTGCCGGGTTCAAAACACAGCTGACAGGGGCAAACAGCCTGGAGCTACCGATTTGATCGTCTGACTGATGGCAGTTTGACGCCATCGTTTTGCCCTGTAGACTGCCAGGCACTTCCGCTTTCTCTTTGCATAAAAGGAATTTGCAATGCCAACCCTGGGCGAAACTCGCGTCAACCCTACGACTGGCTATCACTCCGAGCCCTCCCTCACGGCTCTGAAAGATGGTGGATACATCGTGGCGTGGAGCGATCAGGGAACAGGCTCCACCGATTACATCTACACCCAGCGCTATAACGCCAGTGGCGTGAAGACAGGTGGGCCCGCCCTCGTCAACAGCGTTACGAACAGCGCACAGGAAGATCCCACCATTACCGCACTGGCCAACGGTGGCTACGTGGTCGCCTGGCAATCGGACAGCTTTGACGATATGTCGGACATCGCCGCCCAGGTCTACAACGCCAATGGCGCCAAGGTTGGAAGCGAGTTCATCGTCAACACAAGCAGAAACGGCATCCAGGACAGTGCGCAGATCACCGCGCTAAAAGATGGCGGTTTTGTGGTGTCCTGGGCTTCGTACGGCCAGGACGGCAGCGGTTGGGGCGGTTACCTGCAACGCTATAACGCCAGCGGCGCAAAGACTGGTGCAGAAACACGCGTCTCTACCACCACTCAGTACGACCAGGATGGCCCTACGGTCACCGGTCTTGCCGATGGCGGCATGATGGTGGTTTGGGAGGGTAACGGAACAGGCGATACATCCGGTATTTTCGGTCAGCGGTTCAAGGCCGACGGCAGCAAATCGGGTGGAGAAATTCGCATCAACACCAGGGTTGCCGACGATCAGACAGACCCCATGATCAAGGTTCTGAGTAATGGTAACTATGTCGTCACCTGGCAATCAGCTCCCGACGATGGCGATGGCGACGACGAAACCGATGCCCCTGGCGACGTCTACGCGCAGCTTTTCAATGCCGCCGGCGTAAAAGTGGGCGCAGAAACCCGGGTGAACACCACCACCGCAGGCAATCAGGAAGAGCCTGATGTCACCGCCATGACGGGGGGCGGTTATCTGGTGACCTGGGCAGGCCAGGGCACCGGTGATGTAAATGGCATCTTCGCCCAACTCTTCAATGCCAGCGGCGTCAAGGTTGGGAGCGAAACCCGCATCAATACCACCACTACCGGCAATCAAATGTTCACCCAGGTGACTACATTGGCCGATGGCGGTTATGTGATTGCCTGGGAGTCCTCTGTGGTCAATGGGCAAGTTGACGTTTATACCCAGCGTTTTGACGCGAACGGCAACAAGGTTTCCAGCCTGACAGGCGATACCTTGGCCAACACCCTGACCTGGACCGGCGCCGGCAGCGTGATCATCGACGGCGGCGCGGGCAACGACACGCTTACAGGTGGCCGCGCCAACGATCATCTAAACGGCGGCGCCGGCAATGACTCGCTCAACGGCGCTGCCGGTGCCGACCGCCTGATCGGCGGCGACGGCTCCGACCTCTACTACGTCGACAACGCCAGCGATATCGTCAGCGAAACCAATGCCACGGCCAGTACCGGCGGCACCGACAGAGTGTATAGCTACCTCGGCGCCTACACCCTGGGTGACAACGTCGAGAACCTGCGCCTGCTGTCGACCGGCGCTGCCAACGGCACCGGTAACAGCCTCAACAACGTCATCGACGCAGGTGCCGGCAACAACATCCTCAATGGCGGCGCCGGTATCGATACCGCGTCCTATGCCTACGCCACCGCGGCGGTCACGGCCAACCTGGCGCTGACCACCGCGCAAGCCACCGGTGGCTCCGGTTCAGACACCCTGTTGAACTTTGAAAACCTCACGGGCAGCAACTACAACGACAAGCTGACCGGCAACGCAACCGCCAACACCCTCATCGGCGGTGCCGGCAACGACACGCTCACCGGTGGCGCCGGCAACGACCTGCTGATCGGCGGCACGGGCCTGGACAAGCTGTATGGTGGCACCGGGGCCGACAAGTTCGACTTCAATGCCTTGAGTGAAATGGGCCTGGGCGCCGCCCTGCGCGATGTCATTGGCGACTTCAAGACCAGCGAAGGCGACAAGATCGACCTGTCGACCCTGGACGCCAACCTGGCGACGGTGGCCAACGATGCGTTCAGCTTCATCGGCTCCAGCGCCTTCAGCAGCAATGCCGCAGGGCAGCTGCGGTTCGCCGGCGGCATTCTCTACGGCAGCACCGACGCCGACACGGCCGCTGAGTTCGAAATTCAGTTGCTGGGGGTGAACACACTGAAAGTTACCGACCTGATTGCCTGATCAGTCAGACGTTGCCTATCCGATGTTCCATGGTTGTCCCGAAAACAAACTGACAAGAAAGTTTTAAATAAATGACAGGGGTGTTGATATGGCTAGCTTGATAAACGGACTTGGTGGTACATCGGGTTTCGGGGAGAACCAGCTGACTCGAAACGATGACAGCTACACCTCTTACATTGATATCAGCACTGTTTTCGGGGCTGCCGGACTCAATTTCTTCGGCACCAACTACACCGACATTTCCGTCAACAACAACGGAAACATCACATTCGGCGGCGGTCTTTCCACCTATACCCCCTACGGCATGCAAGATTCCAGCAGGCCGATGATTGCTCCCTTTTTTGCCGACGTCGATACCCGTGGCACAACGGTCAGTGCCACGCCGGGTGGCACATCGACGGGCAGCAATCTGGTCTATTACGACTTCAATACCGCAGGCAATGGCACGCTGACCGTTACCTGGGATGACGTCGGTTACTACAACAGTAAGGTAGATAAGCTCAATGCCTTCCAACTCCAGCTGGTTGGAAAGGGCAACGGCAACTTCGATGTCATCTTCAGATATGAAACCATCAACTGGACGACCGGTAGCGCCAGTGGCGGTACCGACGGCCTGGGAGGAACCGTTGCCCGTGCCGGTTACTCGACCGGCGACGGTTCCTCCTGGTATGAACTGCCACAATCGGGCAATGAATCCGCCATTCTCGGGCTGGAAACCACCCTTGGTAACACAGGGGTAGCCGGTTATTACAAGTTCAGCATCGTCAGCGGCACATCCGGCAATGACAACATGCAAGGAACGGCCGGGAATGACTCGCTCTATGGCTCATCGGGCAATGACGTCATCAATGGTTTCGCCGGAAATGATGTGCTCTACGGCGCAGCGGGCAGCGACAGGCTCTTGGGCGGCCTGGGAGACGACACCTATATCGTGGATGCGCTGGATACGCTTGTTGAACTTGCCAACCAGGGTACCGACGTCGTTCAGGCAGAAATCAGCTATACACTCGGTGACAACCTGGAGAACCTGATACTGACTGGTAGCAGCAGTATCAACGGCACAGGTAACGCCCTGAACAACACCTTTGTCGGCAACACATCAAACAATGTATTCAATGGCGCGGCGGGCACCGACTTTGTTTCATATGCCTACTCCAACTATGGCGTCAGCGTCGATCTGTCCAACACCAACTCACAATATACGTCCCAAGGCTACGATACATTCGTGTCTATCGAAGGCATCATCGGTACCGATGACTCCGACACGCTGACCGGCAATGCCCTGGCCAATATCCTTATCGGCGGCGCAGATAACGACACCCTCAATGGCGGGGCCGGCAACGACACCCTCGATGGCGGCAGTGGCGCCGACCAGATGACTGGCGGCGATGGCTCTGACGTGTACTACGTCGACAATGTCGGCGATATCGTCAGCGAGACCAATGCTGTCGCCAGCACCGGTGGTACCGATACCGTTAACAGCTATCTCGGGACCTACACCCTGGGCGCCAATGTCGAGAACCTGCGCTTGTTGTCGACCGGCACTGTCCACGGCGCCGGTAACAGTCTCAACAACGTCATCGACGCCGGGGCCGGCAACAACATCCTCAATGGCGCCGCCGGTATCGATACCGCGTCCTATGCCTACGCCACCGCGGCGGTCACGGCCAACCTGGGACTGACCACTGCGCAAGCCACCGGTGGCTCCGGTTCCGACACCCTGTTGAACTTCGAAAACCTCACGGGCAGCAACTATCACGACAGGCTGACCGGCAATGCGGCCGCCAACACCCTCAGCGGTGGCCTGGGCAGCGACCAACTCAACGGCGCTGCCGGTGCCGACCGCCTGATCGGCGGCGACGGCTCCGACCTCTACTACGTCGACAATGCTGGCGATATCGTCAGTGAAACCAATGCTGTCGCCAGCACCGGTGGCATCGATACCGTTTATAGCTACCTCGGTGCCTACACCCTGACTGACAATGTCGAGAACCTGCGCCTGCTGGCGACCGGCGCTGCCAACGGCACCGGTAACAGCCTCAATAACGTCATCGATGCAGGTGCCGGCAACAACATCCTCAATGGCGGCGCCGGTATCGATACCGCGTCCTATGCCTATGCCACGGCGGCGGTGACGGTCAACCTGGGACTGACCACTGCGCAAGCCACCGGTGGTTCCGGTTCCGACACCCTGTTGAACTTCGAAAACCTCACGGGCAGCAACTATCACGACAGGCTGACCGGCAATGCGGCCGCCAACACCCTCAGCGGTGGCCTGGGCAGCGACCAACTCAACGGCGCTGCCGGTGCCGACCGCCTGATCGGCGGCGACGGCTCCGACCTCTACTACGTCGATAACGCCGGCGATATCGTCAGCGAAACCAATGCTGCCGCCAGCACCGGTGGCATCGATACCGTTTATAGCTCCCTCGGTGCCTACACCCTGACTGACAATGTCGAGAACCTGCGCCTGCTGTCGACCGGCGCTGCCAACGGCACCGGTAACAGCCTCAACAACGTCATCGACGCCGGGGCCGGCAACAACATCCTCAATGGCGCCGCCGGTATCGATACCGCGTCCTATGCCTACGCCACCGCAGCGGTCACGGCCAACCTGGCGCTGACCACCGCGCAAGCCACCGGTGGTTCCGGTTCAGACACCCTGTTGAACTTCGAAAACCTCACGGGCAGCAACTACAACGACAAGCTGACCGGCAACGCAGCCGCCAACACCCTCATCGGCGGTGCCGGCAACGACACGCTCACCGGTGGCGCCGGCAACGACCTGCTGATCGGCGGCACGGGCCTGGACAAGCTGTATGGTGGCACCGGGGCCGACAAGTTCGACTTCAATGCCTTGAGTGAAATGGGCCTGGGCGCCGCCCTGCGCGATGTCATTGGCGACTTCAAGACCAGCGAAGGCGACAAGATCGACCTGTCGACCCTGGACGCCAACCTGGCGACGGTGGCCAACGATGCGTTCAGCTTCATCGGCTCCAGCGCCTTCAGCAGCAATGCCGCAGGGCAGTTGCGGTTCGCCGGCGGCATTCTCTACGGCAGCACCGACGCCGACACGGCAGCGGAGTTCGAAATTCAGTTGGTGGGAGTGAGCAACTTGCAAACTACCGACCTGATTGCCTGATAGAGGGTCGTCTCTGACACTAAAGTACCAAGAAACCCTGAATCGCAGGATTCAGGGTTTTTTATGCCCGCGGGAAAGTGAATGTGCAGGTTATAGCCGGTGGTCTGCTGGATGGCCTTGGACTCATCCTCGCCGATACCGCCCGACAGGTAGGTGATGCCGTTTTGTTCCTGGCTTTGCACCTGCACCCCCTGGCTGTCGATGGGCTCAAGGCTGGCCATTCCTGGTTGCCCCCCGGCCTGTCAGAACGCTCCGCCTGCTTTAACGGAAATGGATGACATACGACGATTAACAGTTTGTGCAGAATTAAAGGAGGAGCTGCCGCATAACCGGCAGCAGATACACAGCAGGGATGTAGAAAATGACTGACGCCGCTCAACCAGACGTCGAAACCGCAGAGCTTTTTACCGAACAAGAAATCAGAACTTTCAGCTTTGATATTCCGCAGTCAACGTTGCTTCACACATTCGCCGAAGAACTGGCCGCCATCGGTGGGCCACAGGCACCGGGAGCCAAGTCCAAAGCCGCTTTGGCGGCTATTGAATTGAAGTTCTCGTTCTCGAAAGACCAATGCGAACTGTTGAGTGCCTATTCCGATGGCCTTGTTTCCGTATTGATCTTTGATGGGTTGCAAAAAATCTCAGACGCCAGCCCTCCAGATGAATTACCAGATCAGACTTCCCTGGAAAACCGAAGCGACGTCCTTTGCCTGGCCGCCCGCAACCAGATCCTATTGAAACTGGTAGATAACAGGGCCTTTGCCTACGACATGGACAATGACGGAAAACTGGTTCGACTGGTGGCCAACTTCAAGGGCGGCGGACTGACCAGAATCCCTGCAGAGCCGGACATCAAAGAATTGAGCTCCCACTCCGGCCTGGCGCTAGGCCCACACACAGAGGCGCCCTACCGGTGCGCCATAAACGCGAAAGACGGACACTCACCCTCGCCGTCGTCGCTGATACTCTCAGCTTTGTGGAACCCGAGCCTGGAACCGACACGAGTCATTCCACTGCCTCCCATACTCGAAAAAATCGGCATAACCAACTGCCTCGCGCTGACTACGGGGAGCTTTCAGTTCACCCGCAGTGACTCCTTTGTCAGAGGCAAGGGAGAGGATGGTCACAATGTTTCAATTCTGGAATTCGATGACAACGTCGGGTTCGCGGCCCGTTTCAACTCATACCGATTTTCGGTTAACGGCAATGCCTCACGTTTCGTCAAAACGGCCTATGCCGCCCTATGCCAGGGTGTGCGCGAAGCAACGCCAATCGAATACACGCTGACGCAAGAGTCCGCCTTGCTCATCAATAACGTTCGGGCGCTGCACGGACGGGACATCATCCAAGACAACAGACGGGTGCTAGTTCGCATTTTTGGCCTGTCGAAATTTTCGTCTCCTATCGTTATTTCAGAAGACCCGCTGAGGCTGCAGGGCTGACTTTTGGATGACTTGCCAGTAACTGTAAAAGAGGAATCGGAATGTCTTGGGATGTAATTAGCCTATTAGCGCTCGTCGCATTTTGCGCCGGCTTTTTTGATGCAATAGCAGGTGGCGGAGGATTAATAACCTTGCCTGCACTGTTTCTGGCTGGGGTGGATCCCATCAGTGCGATTGCCACGAACAAGTTCCAGGCCGCTTCGGCAACCGTTTCGGCAACGGTAACCTTTGCTCGCAAAGGAATGATCGAGTGGCGCGAAGGCCGCTTCCTGGTTGTCTGCGGATTTATTGGCGGCGCCAGTGGAGCCTTGCTGGTCAGCTCTATTGATAAGCGCTACCTGGAAGTTTGCGTACCTATCATGCTGATTCTGGTGGCCATCTATTTTGCGCTTTCTCCAAAGCTGGCCAATGAAGATCGACGCAAGAGAATCGGCATTCTGCTTTTTTCGTTTAGCGTTGCGCCGATTCTGGGCTTCTACGACGGTATATTTGGCCCCGGTGTAGGCTCTTTCTTTATCGTCGGATTCGTACTGCTCTGCGGCCTGGGCATGATGCGGGCCATGAGCTTTACCAAACTTGCCAACGCCTCATGTAATCTCGGTTCTCTGTCGGTCTTTATCACCAAAGGTGTGATTATCTGGCCGGTAGCCATAGCCATGGCTTTGGCGGCCTTCGTCGGTGCTCAATTGGGTGCACGGGCCGCTGTCCGGGTTGGACCACGGTTGATCAAACCTATGTTGATCGTGGTCTGCTGCGCGTTGGCCATCAAACTGCTGAGCGTAGAAACCAACCCTTTACGCGTTGCACTCATCCAGACATTGGCGTCGTTATGATCATCACGTCGAAAATGATCGGCGCCCAAGACGGGTCTGTACGCCGTTCATGACACCACATACAAGAAACCCTGAATTACAGGATCCAGGGTCTGATTGCGCTTCTTGATTTACAGACTCTCGCTAACTCGCATCATTCCAGTGGAAAACCAGATTACGGGCTGCACCACTGCCAACATCGGCAACGTCCTGCCGTGTTTCGCCGTTATGCGTCGCAATGACCGTGTATTTACCGGCCGGCAGTTTCACGTAGACCAGCGGGCCGGCGCCATTGAGCGTCAACACGGTCTGCCCCGGGGCTTTCTGAATAACCACATTCACGTCTGGAGTGTATTCATTTCCCGTCCCGACAGAGAATGTCATGTGCAGGTTATAGCCGGTGGTCTGCTGGATGGCCTTGGACTCATCCTCGCCGATACCGCCCGACAGGTAGGTGATGCCGTTTTGTTCCTGGCTTTGCACCTGCACCCCCTGGCTGTCGATGGGCTCAAGGCTGGCGGCAGGTGTCATCGCTGGATACATCAGCATGCCTACAGCGGTGAGGGGCAACAGGAGTGTATGGAGGTATTTCATGATGACGACTCCCGGGTTCTGCAGAACCCAATCGTTACACTCTTTGGATTTCCAGCCGGAGGGAGGGGTTTAGATTGATTTGGCCTGAGTACGAAACGTACTACGCCATTTGCTCCTCAACCCTCGCTTGCCATCAGACCCGTCCTGCCGGACAACCCGGTATTTCCTGTCTGTTTTTCAGTAATCCCCGGCATCTTCGAAAGGTGCACACTTGTCATTCTCTTTCGCTGTTCAACCTGCTGCGGAAGACCTCATGACAACCCCCACCCCCAACGACACTCACGACCCACATCTGGCATCACTGCTTGGCAACCTTGGTAAATTGATCCATCAGGCACGTCAGAAAGTGCTTCGGGCGGTCGATACCGTGCAAGTGCAAACCTGCTGGCAGATTGGCCGGCACATTGTTGAGTTCGAACAGAACGGCGCGCGACGGGCCAAGTATGGCAAAGAGTTACTGTCAACCTTGGCCAAAGTGCTAACTGCGGAGTTCGGAAAGGGATTTGACGCGTCCAACCTTCGGTATATGCGTCTGTTCTATCAAGCCTTTCCAATTCGTGACGCACTGCGTCACGAATTGAGCTGGACCCACTACCGCCACCTGCTTCGGGTCGACAACGACAGCGCTCGTCTCTGGTACATGAACGAATCAGCCACCCAAAACTGGTCAAGCCGAGCGCTGGAGCGCCAGATCAATACGCTGTACTACGAACGCCTGTTGGCGAGTCGCGATCGCGGCAGCGTCAAGCAGGAGGCCGCCACCCACATTCAAAACATGAAGGCCAGCCCTCGGGATTTCATCCGTGATCCGGTGGTACTGGAGTTTCTTGGTTTACCCAATGCCGGCAAGCTTCAGGAAAGCGAGATCGAACAAGCGCTGATCGAACAATTGCTGGCCAGCAAGTACAAGCTTGTCCTGCCGAGTGAAGAGGAACTGCGTGATGCACTGGATCGGGAGCGAGCAGCACTTGAAGAGCGCTTGACCAATCAACAACCGCGTTGAATCGAACGGATTGTCCATCAACGGCATCAAGACTATCGTTGGCAGCTACCCGCAAAGGACTGACGCCGATGAATTTGCAGGACACGCCTCCACTGGCCCCCACGCGCATCGAGCTGCCGCGGCCGGATACCATCCCTGGCAAGCCGTTCAAGGAAACCGCCGCGGACGGTTTCATCCTCGGTGGCTTCACCTGGCGACACGCCTCTCAAGACGCCGCTCGTCCGGTAGTGATCATCAATGCCGCCACGTCAGTCCGTTGCCGGCATTACTCACGTTTTGCCGACTATCTGTTCGCCCACGGCTTCGATGTCATCACCTATGACTACCGCGGCATCGGCGAGTCGCGTCCGGCATCGCTCAAGGGGCTTCAAGCCTCGTGGACCGATTGGGGAGCGCTGGATTTCGAAGCGATGCTCAAGCGCGCACAGCGTGAGTTCCCGGGGCAGCCTGTCGATGTGGTCGGCCACAGCTTTGGCGGCTGTGCAGCGGGCCTGGGGGCGTCCGGGCACCTGATCCGGCGCCTGGTGACGGTCGGTGCGCAATTCGCCTACTGGCGCGACTATGCGCCGACCCATCGCTGGCGCATGTTCGGCAAGTGGCATGTGCTGATGCCACTGGTGACGATGATCTACGGCTACTTTCCGGGCAAACGCCTTGGCTGGCTGGAAGACACACCTGCTGGCGTGGTCCGTGACTGGAGTCTCTCCACTGCCCGTTACGAGAAACGCGCCAGCGGCCGCACAATCAGCAAAACCACCGGGCAGTTGCCCTTTGCCAACGTCACCGCGCAAACCCTGGCCATCAGCATCAGCGACGATCCCTACGGCACGGTCCCTGCCATCGAGCGCCTGCTTGGCTACTTCACCGGCAGCTCAAACTCTCACCTGCGCATCCATCCCGAAGACATCGGCGAAGAAGAAGTCGGACATTTCGCCTTTTTTCGTAGCGCATACCAAGCCACACTATGGCCCATTGCATTGGCCTGGCTGCAAAACGGCGAACTGGCCCCCGATACCCCCGGGCGGCGAGTGCCACGCAGTTAGGGGGCGTTCTCAATTAGTTTCCACGCCGCGCCGGGTTTGCTGACGGGAAAACTAATTGAGAACGCCCCCTAGGCCCTTTGCCCCTTCAACGAATACGGAACGACGCCCATGGCCTCCGCCAACAAGCAGCAAAAACGCGCCTCCCGCGCCAAGGCCAAGGCCAAGCAGAACCGCACCCAGCGGGCTGCCGCGCCGGTGGAACTGGACCCGAACGACGATCGCATCGACTTCGAGTCGGTGGACCTGACCGACATGTTCAAAGAGATGATCGATGCACAAAAGATCAGCCAGCAGGCCATGTGCGCGGCCTTTCTGGAACATCCGCTTATCGCACTGGTACTGGAACAGGAAGGCGAGGAAACAGCGACAGACTTCATCCTCGCTGCTCTGATCGAATATCGCCAATGGTCGGCCGAAACCGACGAAGCCGGCGCCCTGGCGTGGATCGAATCACCGGCCTTTCAGGCCGACTACGTGGCGGCGTCCGACGCCATTGCCGCGCAAACCCAACAGAAACCGAACTGAGTTCCCATGGCCTCCCTGAACAAGCAACAGAAACGCGCCAAGCGCGCAAAAGCCAAAGCCAAGCAGATCCGCATGGTCGGCAGAAAATCCATCGTGGATCAGGACCTGCCCGATTTCGGCGAGCCAATCCCGGAATACACCCTGGCGATGTTCAGCAAAATGCGTGACGCCGAAGCGGTCAGCCGCAGCGAAATGCTCTCGGTATTGCTGACGGACCTCGCCTTTATCATCATCGACCATCCAGAACTGCTGGACATGGAAAACGCCGACGACGAAGGCATGGCCGCCACCCACCTGGCCGCCGACATGCTGATCGACTACCGCATGTGGGCCGACGGCATGGACCGCGACGCCGCCCAGGCATGGCTGAGCGAGCCACAGTTCATCGCCGATTTCGGCGCTGCACTGGATGTCTACCGCGAGTCGCTGGAAGCGCCGGAAGAAAAAGCCGAGTAAGGGTTACGCCCAAACAAAAAAGGCCGCTTTTGTCATCACTGACAGCGGCCTTTTTTGGCTCTGATCGAGCGCATTCCTTCCGTCAGGCACCACGTATATCCCGTTGACATATCCAACACAAAACCTATCCTTTGGACTCATCGCACCAGCAAAAGCGCAGGAGGTCCAAATGGAACAGACAACCCTTTTCATGAGCAATCGAAGCCAGGCCGTTCGCCTGCCGAAAGCTGTAGCCATGCCAAGCGACGTGAAACGAGTCGACGTCGTCGCCGTAGGTCGAAGCCGAATCATCACGCCCGCCGGTGAAACCTGGGACAGTTGGTTCGATGGCGAAAGCATCACGGCAGACTTCATGACCGATCGCGAGCAACCCGCCGATCAGGAGCGTGAGTCGTTCTGATGATCAAGTACATGCTCGATACCAACATCTGCATCTTCACCATCAAGAACAAACCACAGGTGGTACGGGAGGCGTTCAACCGTCATCACGGCCAACTGTGCATCAGTGCGGTTACGCTGATGGAGCTGATCTACGGCGCGGAAAAATCAGCAGCGCCCGAAAAAAACCTGGCGGTCATCGAGGGCTTCGCCGCCCGACTTGAAGTCCTGCCCTTCGACAACGAAGCAGCAGCACACACCGGAATGATTCGATCCGAGCTGGCAAAGGCAGGCAAACCCATAGACCCGTACGACCAGATGATCGCGGGGCACGCACGCTCACGCGGGTTTATCGTGGTCACCAACAACCTGCGGGAGTTTGAGCGAGTTCCAGGGTTACGCGTAGAA
This sequence comes from Pseudomonas monachiensis, assembly GCF_047345015.1. Classification (NCBI taxonomy): domain Bacteria; kingdom Pseudomonadati; phylum Pseudomonadota; class Gammaproteobacteria; order Pseudomonadales; family Pseudomonadaceae; genus Pseudomonas; species Pseudomonas monachiensis. The sequence continues at coordinate 223,495 of NZ_CP178857.1, read as the reverse complement.
GACTGGGCTCATGTCGACTGAACACATGACAATCAACAGAAACAAAAACGGCCGCTTGTCATCACTGACAGCGGCCGTTTTGCATTACGCGGTATGGATCAGTTCAGCACTACCGCGCCGCGTTTTTCCAGCTTGCGGCGGCGAGCCACCAGCAAGCCGGTCGCTACCACCAGGGCACTGAGCAAGCCGGTCGCAAGAATTTCCACGCGATGGGCATCCTGGAACAGCATGATGGTCAGGGCCGCGACAATGAAGACGATCACCGCGTAGGTCAGGCCCGGGAACAACCACATGCTGAAGGCGATTTTCTCGCCGCGCGCGATACGCTGCTTACGCATGCGCAGTTGCGAAATCGCAATCACCAGGTACACCAGCAGTGCGATGGCACCGGAGCTGGCCAGCAGGAATTCGAACACCGCAGCCGGAGCCACGTAGTTGGCGAATGTTGCCAGGAACGCGGCACCGGTGGACAGCATCACCGCCCAGTAAGGCGTGCCACTTTTGTTGGTGCGCGTGGACATCGCCGGCGCATCGCCGCGCTTGCCCAGGGAAAACATCATGCGCGACGACGTGTAGAGCGCCGAGTTCAGGCAGCTGGTCACGGCAACCAGTACCACAATGTCGACGATCATCTTGGCGTTCGGGATGCCCATGCGTTCAAGCACAGTCTGGTAAGAACCAACGCTGGCCAGGATCGGGTCGTTCCATGGCACCAGGGCCACAACGATGAAGATCGACACGAGGTAGAACAAGCCGATCCGCCAGATCACCGAGTTGGTGGCCTTGGAGATTTGCTTGCCCGGATCTTTCGATTCGGCGGCCGCGATGGTCACGATCTCGGTGCCCATGAAGGAGAACATGGTGGTCAGGATCGCACCCAACACTGCGCCCATGCCGTTTGGCAGGAAGCCCTGGGTGTCGAACAGGTGCGAAACACCGCTGACCTGGCTGCCCGGCAGGAAGCCGAAGATCGCCATGAGGCCCAGAACAATGAAACCAATGATGGCCAGCACTTTGATCAGGGCGAACCAGAACTCGAACTCACCGTAGTTCTTCACGCTGAACAGGTTAGTCACGGTCAGCAGCATCGTGATGACCAGGGCGAAGGCCCAGATGTCCACGCCAGGGAACCAGGCATGCAGGATGGTCGCAGCGGCGTTGGCTTCCAGCGGAATTACCAGCACCCAGAACCACCAGTAGAGCCAGCCGATGGTGAAACCGGCCCAGTGACCGATCGCACGGTCGGCGTAAGTCGAAAACGAACCGGTGTCCGGCGAGGCAACGGCCATTTCGCCGAGCATGCGCATCACCAGCACCACCAACATGCCGGCGGCGGCGTAAGCCAACAGAACAGCCGGACCTGCAGCGGCGATGGCGTGACCCGAGCCAACGAACAAGCCGGCGCCGATAACACCGGCAATCGACAGCATGGTCACGTGGCGCGGTTTGAGCCCCTGTTCGAGGCCACTAGAGCTTTGGGTACTGCTCATTAAAACTACCTTTGTAAGGAGAAGCGAATGCGTGCATCCCGTTCGGCGAACCTTCTCGTAAAAAGAAGCCAACAGGGCGTTCTGGATTCTGCACGCAATAATTGCGCCAAAATATTTCAAAACCCTCTAACCCGGCGATCTCACCCCGACCGGACAGTCATCGCAACCCATTGAATTCAATGGCACTTTGCCAGAACGTTACCCTGCCACCCACTTTGTGGGGTGAATCAGCGCACCGGAAACACACCTGAAAATGGCTCCGCGCACATTAAAAGTGCACAAGCGGTGCATTTGGCCGGATAGCGCTTCCAACACCCTGCCAAAGCTGGCAACATCGCGCCTTTTTTTGCGGCAGCCACCGCGCTTTTTATCGACAGGCAAGGTTCAAACGGCTGTTCGGTTGTTGATGGGGCGACAGTCTGCTGCGCCGATGCGACAACCTGCCACGCACCAGCCGTTTACCGTCCGTAGCGCTGTTGGCTGCCATTGAAACGCTATGCTAGGTTGGCCGCCTCGCCAGGAAGGCCGCCAACAGCAGGAGCGCAACATATATGAGGAACGCACATGGCTGAGGCCACGCCCGCGCTTGAAATCCGCAACTTGCATAAACGCTACGGTTCGCTGGAGGTGCTCAAAGGCATCTCGCTGACCGCCCGCGACGGCGACGTGATCTCGATCCTGGGTTCCTCCGGCTCCGGCAAGTCCACGTTCCTGCGGTGCATCAACCTGCTGGAAAATCCGCACCAAGGCCAGATCCTGGTCGCCGGCGAAGAACTCAAGCTCAAGGCGGCGAAGAACGGTGAACTGGTGGCCGCCGATGGCAAGCAGATCAATCGCCTGCGCAGCGAAATCGGTTTTGTATTTCAAAACTTTAATCTGTGGCCGCACATGAGCGTGCTCGACAACATCATCGAAGCCCCGCGCCGCGTACTCGGCCAGAGCAAGGCCGAAGCCATCGAAGTGGCCGAAGCCCTGCTGGCCAAGGTCGGTATCGCCGACAAGCGCCACGCGTACCCGGCGCAGTTGTCCGGCGGCCAGCAACAACGGGCGGCCATCGCCCGCACCCTGGCCATGCAGCCCAAGGTCATCCTGTTCGACGAGCCGACCTCGGCGCTTGACCCGGAAATGGTCCAGGAAGTACTTAATGTCATCCGCGCGCTGGCCGAAGAAGGCCGCACCATGCTGCTCGTAACCCACGAAATGGGCTTCGCCCGTCAGGTCTCCAGCGAAGTGGTGTTCCTCCACCAGGGCCTGGTAGAAGAGCAAGGATCGCCACAGCAGGTGTTCGAAAACCCGCTTTCGGCGCGCTGCAAACAATTCATGTCCAGCAACCGCTAACGGAGCTACCCACATGCAGAACTACAAAAAGGTCTTCCTGGCTGCCGCCGTCACCCTGGCGTTCAGCGCCGGTGCCATGGCCGAAACCCTGAAGATGGGCATCGAAGCGGCTTACCCGCCGTTCAACAATAAAGATGCCAGTGGCAATGTCGTCGGCTTCGACAAAGAGATCGGCGACGCCCTGTGCGCCAAGATGAAAGTCGAGTGCACCGTCGTGACCTCCGACTGGGACGGCATCATCCCGGCCCTGAACGCCAAGAAGTTCGACTTCCTGATCTCCTCGATGTCGATCACCGACGAGCGCAAGCAAGCGGTGGACTTCACCGACCCGTACTACTCCAACAAGCTGCAGTTCATCGCCAAGAAAGACATCGACTTCAAAACCGACAAGGCGGCGCTCAAAGGCAAGATCATCGGCGCCCAGCGCGCGACCCTGGCCGGCACCTTCCTGGAAGACAACTATGGTGACGACATCACCATCAAGCTCTACGACACCCAGGAAAACGCCTACCTCGACCTGACTTCCGGCCGCCTGGACGGCATCCTGGCCGACAAGTACGTCAACTACGAATGGCTGAAAAGCGACGCTGGCCGTAGCTACGAGTTCAAGGGCGACCCGGTGGAAGAAAGCGACAAGATCGGTATTGCCGTGCGCAAGAAGGACCCGATCCGCGAGAAGCTGAACACCGCGCTCAAAGAAATCGTCGCTGACGGCACCTACAAGAAGATCAACGACAAGTACTTCCCGTTCAGCATCTATTGATACTGACCTGCCTGACCGGCGCCTGATGGCGCCGGTTCTCGGCCTTGCCTGCCGCGATTTGAAAAGAAATCCATGATTATCGACCTCTACGGATTCGGCCCGGCGCTCGCCGCTGGCGCGCTGATGACTGTGAAACTGGCACTCTCGGCCCTGTGCCTGGGGCTGGTACTCGGTCTGCTCGGCGCCTTGGCCAAGACCTCCCCGTACAAGCCGCTGCAATGGCTTGGCGGCACTTACTCGACCCTGGTTCGCGGCATCCCGGAATTGCTCTGGGTGCTGTTGATCTACTTCGGCACGGTCAACCTGATGCGTGCCTTGGGCGAGTTCTTCGGCAACCCCGACCTTGAACTCAACGCCTTCGCCGCCGGCGTGATTGCGCTGGGCCTGTGCTTCGGCGCCTACGCCACGGAAGTGTTTCGCGGTGCGATCCTTGCCATTCCCAAAGGCCATCGTGAAGCCGGCGTGGCCCTAGGCCTGTCGAAGTGGCGCATCTTCACCAAGCTGATCATGCCGCAGATGTGGCGCATCGCCCTGCCCGGCCTGGGCAATCTGTTCATGATCCTGATGAAGGACACCGCGCTGGTGTCGGTGATCGGCCTGGAAGAAATCATGCGTCACGCGCAAATCGGCGTGACCGTCTCCAAACAGCCGTTCACCTTCTATATGGTGGCCGCGTTCATGTACCTGAGCCTGACGGTGCTGGCGATGACCGGCATGCACTTGCTGGAAAAACGTGCCGCTCGCGGCTTCGCGAGGAGCACCCAATGAACTGGGAAGTCATCATCAAGTGGCTGCCGAAACTGGCCCAAGGCGCAACCCTGACCCTCGAACTGGTGGCCATCGCCGTGATCGCCGGCTTGCTGCTGGCCATCCCACTGGGCATCGCCCGCTCGTCGCGCCTATGGTGGGTGCGGGCATTTCCCTACGGCTACATCTTCTTTTTCCGTGGCACGCCGTTGCTGGTCCAGCTGTTCCTGGTCTACTACGGCCTGGCGCAGTTTGACGCGGTCCGTAACAGTTCGATGTGGCCGTACCTGCGCGATCCGTTCTGGTGCGCCACGGCGACCATGACCCTGCACACCGCTGCCTACATTGCGGAAATCCTGCGGGGCGCCATCCAGGCGATTCCACCGGGCGAGATCGAAGCGGCACGGGCGCTGGGCATGTCCAGGCCCAAGGCACTGTTCTACATCATCCTGCCGCGCGCCGCGCGCATCGGCCTGCCGGCCTACAGCAACGAAGTGATCCTGATGCTCAAGGCCAGCGCCCTGGCCAGCACCGTGACCCTGCTGGAACTGACCGGCATGGCCCGCACCATCATTGCCCGGACCTACCTGCCGGTGGAGATTTTCTTCGCCGCGGGCATGTTCTACCTGGTAATGGCTTACGTGCTGGTGCGTGGCTTCAAGCTGCTGGAGCGCTGGTTGCGCGTCGATGCCTGCCAAGGGCGTTGATACCGGCGTGTTGACGGGCGAGGCCCTGCTCGCCCGTTTCACCGCGCTGGATGCTTTTCTGACAGAGCATCAGGCACTGTGGAAACCTCGGCCGTTCACTCATCTACAGCTGCCTTGGGAAGCGTCCTACCCGGAGCTGGCCGCATGGCTACGCGAGCGAACGCTGGAAGACGCGGAAAACGCTCACAACCAACCCGCCCTCCTGAATGCACCCGAACCCTTTGCTTTCTTGGCAACAATGTCCGTTGCCTTGAGTGCCGTGGATGAATTGCCCGCGCGCATGCTCGAAGCGGCCGGCCATCGATTGAACGTCGATGTACCGGGGCGCAAATGGCAGCAGATCGAAGCCTTCGCCAGTCGCTTGCAGTTTTCCGAGGCACCGCAGCATTGGCTGGACTGGTGCTCAGGCAAGGGACATCTGGGCCGCCGCCTGCTGCAACCGGGGCAACAACTGACATGCCTGGAATACGACCCGGCACTGGTCACCAGCGGCCAGGCACTCAGCCAGCGCCATCACCTGCATGCGCTGCATATCGAACAGGATGTGCTCGCGGCAGACGCCGCTTGTCTACTGCGTGCGTATCACACGCCCGTCGCGCTTCACGCCTGTGGTGATTTGCATGTGCGGCTGATTCAACTCGCCAGCGCCACAGGCTGCAAACAGCTCGCCATTGCACCGTGCTGCTACAACCGAATCAGTCTTGCCCAATACTCGCCGATTTCCTCGGCCGCCAATGGCTCCGGCCTACAGCTTTCCCTCGAAGACCTCGCGCTGCCCATGAGCGAAACCGTTACCGCCGGTACCCGCGTGCGACGTCAACGCGACACCTCCATGGCCCGGCGCCTGGGCTTCGACTTGCTGCAACGGCAACTGCGCGGCCTGGACGAGTACCTGCCAACCCCTTCCCTGCCCAGCGCCTGGCTGGACAAACCCTTCGCCGATTACTGCCATCACCTGGCCGCACTCAAAGAGTTATCCACAATCGGCCCGCAAAATTGGCCAGCCCTCGAAGCCGCCGGTTGGCAACGACTGGCCGAAGTGCGCAACCTTGAACTACTGCGCGGACTTTTCCGACGCCCGCTGGAGCTTTGGCTGGTCCTTGATCGGGCACTTTTCCTCGCCGAGCGGGGCTACAGCGTCCGCGTCGGCACCTTCTGCGAAACCCCGCTCACGCCGCGTAATTTCCTGCTCCTGGCCGAACGCGTCTAAACGCATCCGACCTGTGGATAACTCTGTTGATGGAATTATCGTGGATCCAATATCCATGCAGGTTTCAGAGCTAAATCCACACTGTTCATTTTTTGTACACCCGAATAAAAAATCGAAAAAACAGGTATTTGCGGACAAATGAGAACAGATCCACAAATTCGGCCTAAACCCGGTGCGCTGCCAATCGCATTGTGCATAAGCATTTAATAAAAACGACATAAACGCCTAATCCCGGACCGTAGACCGGGGAAATTGCACCCTTTCATTACTCTTGATATACACACACGCAAGGGCGCCGGCAGCGCGGCCACAAACAAGAACATTTCTCCGACAGGATGCGCCAGTGACGTTCATTTCCTACGCACAGAATTTCGAAGACATACGCCTGTGGCGCGCCCTCAAAACCGTTGAGAACGGCTTCTACATCGACGTCGGGGCAAACCACCCCACCCATGACTCCGTCACCAAGGCGTTCTATGACCATGGCTGGACCGGCATCAACGTCGAACCGATGCCCAACTACTACGAAGCCCTGTGCCAGCAACGTCCCAAAGACACCAACCTGCAATGCGCGGCCGGGGAAAGTGCTGACGACCTGACCTTCTACGGCATCGCCGGCACCGGCCTCTCGACCCTCGATCCGACCATGGCGAAATTGCACAAAGACGCCGGCATGGACGTGCGCAGCCAAACGATCAAGTCCCGCACCCTGACCTCCATCTGCGAAGAACACACCCAGGGCCGCGCCATCCACTTCCTGAAAATCGACGTCGAAGGCCACGAAGAAACCGTCCTGCGCGGCATGGACTTCAGCCAATGGCGGCCATGGGTGATCCTCATCGAAACCCCCTGGGCCCGCGACCAGACCTGGGAAACCCTCGTCACCGACGCCGGCTACCACTCCATCCTGTTCGACGGCATCAACACCTACTACCTCGCCGAAGAACACCTGAACCTCAAACCCGCCTTCGACATCCCGCCTTGCAACCTGGACGAGTTCCAGTTCTGCAAAGGCCACAACTTCAGCCACCCCGTCAGCGACGCCGAACACCAACTCGCCGCCGCCCTGCAACGCGCCGAACAGGCCGAAGCACAGCTGCGCGCGATGCAAAACAGTCGAGCCTGGCAAGCCATCCAGAAACTCAAGAAAACCCTGCTGCGCACCTGACCTGAAGCTCGTGCAAAAATAGTCAGAATTCAGGGGTTTACAGAAGCCAGCCAATCGCTATAATCGTCGCCCTGACACGCCGGTATAGCTCAGATGGTAGAGCAACTGACTTGTAATCAGTAGGTCCCGGGTTCGATTCCTGGTGCCGGCACCACATTAGGCTCCATTGCATTCCACCGAATACTCTGGAAGCCCCGAAAACCCGCCCTTTGGCGGGTTTTTTCGTTCCAGGACCCTCCGTCGGGATCCAACAAAATCCCCCTTCCCCGAGGGTATGTTAGGGGTACTGCGATTTCCCGGTCAGGAGCGCGTACCCCTATGCCACGTCTAGCGATCCCCCTCAGCGACCTGCAATGCCGCACGGCCAAAACCCGCGAACACGCCTACAAACTGTTCGACGGCGGCGGCATGTACCTTTTCGTCAAACCCAATGGCGTGAAGACCTGGCGCTTGAAATACACCAAGCCCAGTGGCAAGGAAGGTACGCTCATCATCGGCAATTACCCCATCGTTACCCTTTCCGTCGCACGACGTAAGCGCGATGAAGCCAAGGCGTTGTTGCTCGACAACCTCGACCCAATGGAAGAAAAGAAGAAGGCCAAGATCGTAGCCCAGCGGGCGGCACTGCTTTTCGAAACCGTTGCTCTGGAGTGGCACGCCGACATGTCCCGTCGCTGGACCGAAGGCCACGCAAAAACCGTAATGAGCCGACTGCGCACCCACGTCTTCCCGCTGATCGGCCAACGCCCCATCGCCGAACTCGATACCCACGACCTGCTAGAGATCACCCAGCGCATCAAGGAACGCGGCACCATGGATGTGGCGTTAAGGGTACAGAACTACTTATCCACCATCATGCGCGGGGCCAAAAGGGCTCGGCAGATCACCATGAATCCTGCACTGGATCTGGCAGGCTCGATTCACGCGCCGCGCACAATCCATCGCCCGGCCCTCTCCCTCAACCGTCTACCCGAGCTTCTACACCGTATCGACAACTACAACGGCCGCGAGCTGACGCGCCTCGCCGTCCTGTTGACGCTGCATGTATTTGTCCGCTCCAGCGAACTGCGCTTCGCGCGATGGAGTGAGTTCGACTTCCAACGCGCCATGTGGGAAATCCCCGATACCCGCGCACCGATTGAAGGGGTACGCAACTCCACACGCGGGACCAAAATGAACGGCGACATTCAAATGGTTCCGCTCTCGCCGCAGGTCATCGAAATACTGGAGCGCCTGCGCAGCCTCAGTCGTTTTTCAGAGTTAGTGCTACCGGGAGACCACAAGTACTGGAAGCCCATGTCCGAGAACACGGTGAACACCATGCTCCGCAACGTCGGCTATGACACCAGCAAGGACGTGTGCGGCCACGGCTTCAGGACCATGGCCTGTAGCGCCCTGCTGGAGTCCGGGTTATGGACCGACGCAGCCATCGAACGGCAAATGAGTCACAAGGAACGCAACCGCGTGCGCGCCGCTTATATCCACAAGGCCGAATTCCTCGAACAGCGTCGGCTGATCATGGCGTGGTGGAGCAACTACATCGACGCCAACCGCCATGGGCATGTGACGCCCCACGAATTCGCTCACCCGGTCGGCGACAACATTACAGCCCTACAAAATAGCCGTGGCGCATCCAAACGTGGGTAAGCCAAAGAGATCACCGCAGTCCGCCCTTCTACGCGGGTCCATCCAAGCGGGGCTGCAAAGCCGCCCTGCTTGGATGGACCTCATTTAAAAAATCTAAAGCCCACGCAAACTGTCTGTGGAAAACCACTGATTTCCACTGGTGGATAATTTCATCCACAGCCGCAGAACTCCCGGAAATTCGAGCCTTGACCCGAATTATCCACAGGCGTAGAAAAGATCTGGCAAAGCGCTGTCGTTGACAGCGACCCAGGTAGCCAGGACCTTTAAGGCTACGCCACACCGTGGTGGTTCTCCCCAAGTGCGTTTAGCGTCCGGCAGCACGCACGGTCACTACCCATGTGATGGATGCCACTTCTACTCATGGCCCTCGTGCGCCAGATGCCCCTTTACTTCGCTGCCCTGCAGCAACCTATCCGCTTGGCCATTTCATTGCGCCAACCTGCGCCCGTCTCTTTCTTCCGGAAAGAGACGGGCGCTACTACCACTGCTGCAGCCCAACTCGTACAAGGCTTTGCGGCATTCCCCCTCGTGACAATCGGCGTGACAAACACCGAAGTTACCAGCAACAGCGATGCCGATGATGGTGCCGCAGCCCACGGAATGGACTGCACCTGACTGACAGTCAGGTATGCCCCGGTCGTCGCCTCACTGCCTTCACCCGACTCAGGATCTCGCGGCGCTGGTCTCGTCAGCCAGTGCAGCCTCCACCCGCCCACTTCTGCGGAAGTGCTCAGGAGGCCAGATTATGAGATGCCTAAGCTCCCGGTCGTAAAGAGCCGCCAGTCCCGCGTTAGTGGACAACCCTCACAGGTCGCAGGGGCCTTGATCCCTGATAACACTCAGCATTCTTGGCGGGATGACGTGGGGAAGGTTTCGAAGGTTTGGCTTCGAGAGGAATATGGTCATGGGATTAGTAGCTAGACGAGATGGGCGCAATTTTGGCTATGGCCGGCAACTGAGCTTTGCAGGACCGCAGGCACTGAAAGACCTGTTTGGCGGCGGGCATTACGGCACGGTCAAGGCGCACAGTGATCGGTGGCAAGCGTTTGTACGCTGGTGTCGGTCGGAGGAAGGGCCGGGGTTTAACGATGCGCGGCAAATTAATTGGCAGACCTTGCTGGACTACGCCGGACATCTGCGTCAGCAAGTTGACCAAGGTGAGCTCGCCATCGCCACCGCGCTAAACCGGTTGTCCAGCGTCAACCGGACCATGGCCGCGCTTCGCGGTGATCAGTATGTGAAAGTGCCGAGTCCGAGCAAGGCGCTGGGAATGCGGCGCACCAGCGTTCGTTGCTCGGTGCCACAAGGCCAAGACCGCGAACACGTGAAGCGGATCGTAGAGGTACTTTGCAAACATCAGCAGCCGCGCACCGCGGCCATCGCTAAGTTAACGCGAGCCACTGGCATGCGTCTGCGCGAAGCGATTCTGGCCGACCTACCGCGACTCAAGCGTGAAGCCGAACACTACGACAAGATCAACATCCAGGACGGCACCAAAGGCGGCCGATCCGGTGCGTCAGCACCTCGCTGGATTACGGTAGATGACCATATTCGAGAAGCTCTGAGGTTTGCCGAACAGGTTTCGCCCGATGGTGGCCGCAACCTGCTGGCACCGAACGAAAGCTACCTCGATTTCTTGCAGGGGATCGTCCGCCCCGCCCGAGATATCCTCCATACGCACAACTTCAAAGGCTTCCACGAACTGCGCGCGGCTTATGCGTGCGAACGCTATGAGCAAATCACCCGCCATCCCGCCCCCATCAACGGAGGCCATTGCTATCAACTCGACCGACGCCTAGATCAGGATGCCCGAGTACAAATCAGCTATGAGCTGGGGCATGGCCGTATCGACGTGGTGTCGGCTTACATTGGTGGTCGAGCATGAGCAAGCCATTCGATATGGAGCTGTTCCTGTCAGGCGTCCTGACCGGGTCGCATACCACCCGCCAACGCCACCTACGTCAGGCGAAGGCTATCCAAACAGCAATCGCTGAGCGCTGGCAACGCGACAATCCATGGACTTGGCAAAGAAAACACCTGGCGTGGTTTTTGAATCACCACCTAAACCAGCACGCTGAATCGACGCGGTATTACTATTTGCTGACCATGCAATTACTCACTCATCGCTTAGGAAAACCCTTTCAGTTCAACCGCTAAACGAATGTCAGAAGACGGCCGAGGCTGTGTAAAAACGTTTTAGCGCAGGATTGAGGTTCAGAACCAGAACGGAAATCGCGTTCCTACGCAAATTTCAGGTCTGCTGATTAACCAAGGACTGCCAGATTTTACGTAGCGACGCAGACTTTAAAACGGTGCCTGCTTATTTACACAGCCTGGGCCAGAAGCGGACGTCCAGGAACGACTGCTTCCGGTCGATTCTGTTGAAAAAGTCGGCCATGGTTTGCGCAGCAGAAAAGTATGCGTCCGAGATTTAAATCTTTGCTTTCGGCAGAGGCTTCCGGACGCAGACTTTACGTAGCAGCGTGCAAAAAAGGCGATTTAACCAGTGAATGACCAGACTGTTTGGGCGAACCGACTTTTCAACAGAATCGGCCAAAAGCGGTCATCGAGTGACTACAAAAGCAGAGGCGATCCAGCATGGCCGGGGATGTCTACCGGAGCGGGGGTAGTCACTTCTTTCATGACGGACTGCAAAGAATCATGTACGGCGTATGGAGATGCCCTTGACGACAATACTCACCCATTGCGCCCACAACTGCTCCATTCCGTTTTGACTTATAGGAGTTGCATCCGCCCGCCAAGACAAGCTCAGGATGCCATTTGCAGCTGCCCATAACGAGGTGGCAGCCAGGCATGGGTCTATCGTGGGGTCAATGGTGCCGTCAGCTATGCCATCGCGTAAGGCTGCTTCCATCTTGCTGTTCTGGTGCCTTATCAAATCGCTCATTCGCGCGACCGCTTCAGGCTCATTGGGGGGATCTGCGAGCAGGCGGAACTCATTTGGCCGCTCACAAGCGAAGCGAAAATAACCCTGTGCAACGATCCAAAGTCGCTCCATGGGCGTCCCGGCAGCCGCATAAGCTGCGTCCATGTAAACCTTGTTTTCCTCAAAGGCCCGTTCAGCAACAGCCATAAGCAAAGCTGATCGCCCGCCAATCCTGTTGTAGATGGTCTGCACCGCAATATCTGCCCGTTCAGCTACGGCCTCGAGAGTAAAAGCGGCCGCTCCGCCCTCCAAAAGCAAGGCTTCGGCATTCTGGATTATCGCTAGCCGCGTGGCTTCAGCCTTGCGCTGGGTGCGAGTGGGAGCGGGAGCGGGAGTAGAGGGCGTGGAATTTGTCATGGCGCGAGTATACACGACGATTGGTTGTTGTATGTTCATCCAAAAGTGGAATAGCATCAAAAAAATAACAAAGGTACCCGCCATGTTCCAACGTCTCGATGTCTCTTTTCCATCCGGCGACGCAAGGTGCGCCGCTTGGCTGTACCTGCCAGAACAACCTAAGCCACATCCCGTCATCGTGATGGCTCACGGCCTGGGTGGCGTACGAGAAATGCGCCTAGAAGCGTTTGCCGAGCGCTTCTGTGAGGCCGGATACGCATGCCTGGTGTTCGACTACCGCAACTTTGGTGCAAGCCAAGGCGAACCTAGGCAACTGCTGGACATCAAGCGTCAGCAGGAGGATTGGCGATCAGCCGTTGCCTATGCTCGAACCCATGACGATTTGGATGCCGCAAAGGTAGTCCTATGGGGCACTTCGTTTAGCGGCGGGCACGTGATCTACACCGCAGCGGCTGATGCAAAGATCGCAGCTGTGATGGCCCAGTGCCCTTTTACTGATGGGTTGGCGTCATTACTAAAGGTCGACCTGTTCACTTCGCTCAAATTGACCGCATGGGGTGTCGCCGACGTGGCTTGCTCTCTAATTGGTGCCGGGCCTGTAACCGCCAAATTAGCTGGGCCAAAGTGGTCTGCGGCGCTTATGACCGCACCGGATGCGGAGTCTGGGTATCTTGGATTGGTACCCGCTAAATACCCTTTCAAGAATTACGTAGCGGCTCGATTTGCGCTGGCTATCGGGCTCTATAGGCCGGGGAAAAAGACCCCGAAGCTTCTTTGCCCAATTTTATTTTGCATCTGCGAAACAGATAGCGTCGCACCTACAGGCCCCACATTGCGCCATGCCAAAAGGGCTCCTGACGCTGAAATTCATATGTGCAAGGAAGGACATTTCGACATCTATGTCGGGGAGGCCTTCGAGCATGTCATCCAGAAGCAAATTTCCTTTCTAAAGCGTCGCGTCTCACGCGGAGCCGCACGCTTCCACGCTGCATGACTTAGCGCCATCGCTGTCTGCCCAACAATAACAATATCGAGATATGAACATGTTTCATTTGCAGGATAAGGTCGTATTAATTACTGGCGCGGGCGGAGGCATTGGTGCCGCAACCGCTCGAGCAATGCATGCCGTCGGCGCGAAGGTTGTACTGCTGGACGTAACAGAAAACGCTATCCAAGAGCTTGCAACGGAGCTTGGCCCACGAACTCTAGCGATATTCGCGAGCGTCACCTCCCGCGAAGATTTGGATCGAGCGGTTGCGAGGGCTGTAGAGACCTTTGGTGGAATCGACGTCGTGTTCGCTAATGCGGGTATCGCCTGTGATCCGCCCACGACCATCAGAAATATGGACGAGGCGACATTCGAACGAGTCGTTGAGGTCGACCTATTGGGTGTTTGGCGGACGGTGCGTGCGTGTCTGCCCCAGATTTGCGCCCGCAATGGTCATGTCCTAGTCACGTCATCCGTATATGCGTTCGTCAATGGGGTGGTGAATGCGCCCTACGCCATGTCCAAAGCTGGTGTAGAGATGTTCGGCCGCTCTCTTCGGGCTGAACTTGCAGGGACAGGTGCTACTGCAGGTGTTCTTTACCCAGGTTGGGTATCGACAGCGATCGCCAAGAGCGCTTTTGGGGGGAATGCAGAAGCCACTGAGCTTGTGAAGCTGGCGTACCCAAGTGTGTTGAGAGCGCCTATTCAGCCAGCGAGAATCGCGGAGGCAGTCGTCAAGGGGGTTCAGACTCGTTCTGCCCGAATTAACTGTCCGCGCCGGTGGATCCCCATTTCTATTCTTCGAGGGATCTTTAATCTGCTCACGGATTTGACTTTGGACCGTGATAAAAGAATTCATGCGCTGATTCGCAAGATGGAAAAATAACTGCCCTGTGCAGATAAACTGATTTATTACTCTCAGTGCCAAGCTCAGAGGGCAGTCAGCAAGTTTGCTCCGCTTAAGCGGCTTACACATGGACATTAAGATGAACAATAAACCTACTATATTCATCACAGGCGCGGGCAAAGGAATTGGTGCCGAAACGGCCTTGTTTTTTGCTAAGCAGGGATACCGAGTCGCAGCGACAGACATCAGTGAGACAGACCTTGTCATGCTGAAAAAGAAACTTGGTGGAAGTCATTTCTATCGTCGTCTAGATGTTACTCAATCTGATGAGTTTGCCGCCGTGTTAAGTGAGTTTGCGTCCGAGAGCGGCGGTGCCATTGATGTGCTGTTCAACAACGCAGGCATAGCCTTCATCGATGATTTTGAGAAAGTGACTCTTGAGAAACACCTCTCGGTCACCGATGTCAATGCTAAGGGGATACAGATTGGTGCCTTCCATGCGCTCCCGTACCTTAAGGAAAGCGCGGAGCCGGCGATGATTAACATGTGTTCCCTCAGTTCTGAATATGGCGTACCAAGCGAGGCATCATATTCAGCCAGCAAGTTTTGGGTAAAAGGATTTACTGAGGCCTTAAACATCGAGTGGGATCGATACGGGATTTATGTATGTGACGTGATGCCAAATTTTGTGGCTACGCCAATGATGGATGCGGCACATGGAAATATCGTCGACTCGGTAGGTATTCATCTAAAAGCCAGCGATGTTACTGCAACAGTATGGAAAGCCGTGCAGAACCGAAGGGGCGTTCATTGGGAAGTTGATACCTGGCGTCCTCGACTGATGCGTGCCGTGACTAAATTTCTGCCACAGCGCACGCGCAGAGCCATTATTAAGAATCTGTCGGGCTATTAGTTAAATACCTTCTAGTCTCCATCAACTTGGTATCCGTTACGGAGAAGGGGTCATCATATATAGCTTCTAGCCACCGAACAATCTAACTCTGGCAATAATAGTAGTAGGAGAACTGGATCAACGAACAGTTCTCCGGTGAGGCGCCCTTGCCTGCAATAAGTAAAGTGTTGCCGATCGGTAATAGAAACCTTGGAGCGGATTCAAGCCCCTTCTTATCTTCTGCCCGACCAATTACGCCCTTCTGGGCTACACGAGGAATGATCATGATCATCACCCTTCATGAACTTGAGGAGCTCAGCACTAAGGCAGAGAAAAAGCCTTTTGATGTCGGATTCGAGTCGGGACTTTCCGGCCTAACACTCTTCGACTGCCCTTATGGCCATGTCACGGATGAAGCCTACCGGCAGCGCCATGAGTGGCTAGAGGGATTTCTCACGGCTTTGGCGCATAACGGAACTTCAGGCGCGTTCTGATCGCCCGTGATCGGAGCTAGTTGCCGGCGTAGCTCCGCGCGCTCACCGCGCTATTTGTCATTACCTCGCAAGGCAGCATCTGCAGCAGAGCACGCCGGCGAATCGGGCTACAAGGTGCCTTCTACAGGGACCTTTTCACAACATCGATGAACGCCAACCGGCACTGCCAAGTGCACCGGAAGGTGAAGCTTTGCCTGCGCACCAATCAATAAAAACAATACGAGGTGGGAAATGAAACTGAGCAACCGTGCAATCATGTATCTCTCAGTCGTGGGAGAAGTGTCTGCCTGGACTAAATTCGCAGGTGTCGTGGCAATACTCAGCGCTTCCACAAGCGTCCTAGCCAATGGCATTGCCTTAAATGAACAAAGTGCAAGCAGTGCGGGTACTGCTTATGCGGGGAGATCGTCTTCTGCGCTGGACGCCAGCACTATCTTTGGAAATCCTGCAGGTTTGACCAAATTGAAACGTACCGAGATTTCCGGCGGAGCCGCGGTCGTCTCGGTGAGCGATGACATCAGTGACGCGCAGAGCAGTGCCCCGGGAACGAACAAAGGGGACTCGGTCCCTTTGGGGGTTGTGCCCTTTGCCTACATGTCGACGCCGCTTGACGATCGTTTTTCGATGGGTCTGGGCCTGTATGCTCCGAGTGGTCTGATCAATGATTACGAGAGCAGTTTTCAAGGCCGTTACCATGGTTCCTATAGCACGACCAAGGAGATCACCCTGCAGCCCACCATTGCCTGGCGGATCAATGATTACGTGTCCATTGGTGGCGGACCGACCATAAACCGCTTCAATGCAAAGCTTCAGAACTACCTGGCCACCGGCGCCCTGAACAACGGCGAAGACACGCTGGTCACCATCAAAGGCGATGACACCGCACTTGGCTACAACGTCGGCATCTTGATTGACTTTACCGAGGCCACCAGCTGGGGGATCAACTATCACTCGAAGGTGGACTATGAACTTGAAGGGCATACTGAGGTTTCCGGCTCCCCGAGCTTTATTTCGCTGGATGGAAAGTATGACAACAAGATAGATCTCACGATGCCCGAATCCGTGGATACGTCCATCACCCATCATTTCAACAGTCGCTGGACGGGTTACCTGGGAGCTACCTGGAAACGCTGGAGTCGGATCCAGAAGGTTGAGGCCCTCAACAGCGGTCTTTCCCCCCTGGGCCAGGCAGCTGGCCTGGGAAGTGTGACCGAAGAAATGAACTGGCGTGACACCTGGTCTGGTGCTCTGGGTGCCTCTTATCAATTGAACCAGCAATGGCTACTGCGCGCAGGCTACGCCTATGACCCGTCGCCCATCAGGAACGCCGATCGCAGCGTGCGCGTTCCGGTCGGGAATCGCCAAGCCGTGACCTTGGGCGGTGCTTATTCGCCGAATCCCGATCTGACGATCGACTTTGCTTACGGTTATCTCTGGGATTCCAAAGTCTCGGTAAAGCAATCGAACAACTCAGGTCTTCAACCGGAATACAGTGCCAACTACGACAACAGTGCGAATGGGGTTTCGGTTCAGGCCACTTATCGGTACTAACCGCCCTGATGACGCAACGCCCATTCCTGAACCTGTAAGGTGGTTCGTCACAGGGATCGTTGTTGACAGGCAGCAATTGGCCGTCTGCTGTCTGTCACCACGGCAGTTTTTGGCGGATTCCTGCCTATTCTCTACGGAGGGGATAATCGACAACGTTCGAGTTCAGGAGGCTTACCATTCCGTATGTGGCTCTGAATTACTTGCAGACTGACAACGTGCTGACCTCTAAAAAATCCCGAGTTCGATTCCACCGAACGCCATAACTAGCTGATTTATTTATAGTTACTAGTTGGGGTACGCCGAATTTTCCAGCGAATTCCAGATCCGCAGAAAACCTGGCCTCGCAGCAAGCTACCGTTCGTCTGGTGCCGGCACCATACAAAACAAAGCCCTCGTAGAAATACGAGGGCTTTGTTGTTTCTGGGGGGTGGAAACTCCCCTAGAAGCGGCCACATTGCTGCGATAAGACCAACAACGCCTTATCTCCGTATACAAACCAAACATTGCCCGCGCGCTTACCCGTTACAATTTCACGTCAGCGCGACGTTGACGGGCTCTTACACCTACCTATAATGCACCCCAACACACCCGCCAAGCCTAGGTTGACCCAGTCAGCAAGCTCAAATCGTGCGGGTTTTTTTTGTCTGGAGAAAACTACATGAGGCCCTTCGACAAGCCGGCCCTCAGCGTAGAACAGCAATTGGAACTGCTAAAGCAACGAGGCCTGCACGTCGCCAACGACGATCGGGCCATGCGCTTTCTCGAAGTGGTCACGCTGTTTCGCCTGAGCCCTTACATGCGCCCCTTCCAGGAGCCAGACCCTGAACACACCTTCAAGCCCGGTAGCACTCTGAAAGCAGTCGTCGACATCTACCGCTTCGATGGTTCGTTGCGACGCATAACCATGGATGCCATCGAACGTGTCGAAGTCGCCATACGAGCGACTATCAGCAATCACATGTGCCCTAAGTATGGGCCTGACTGGATAGCTGACGCGTCAGTCTTCTCCTCGTCATATTCACATTCTGATCTTCTGCGTCCCCTGCGAGATCATCTGAGCAAGGAACGGAACAAACTTGGACGTGAGATTGATCGCATAAAAAAGAGCCGTCAGGCTGATGGGGTCCAGCAACAGCGGATTGAAAATCGCATGCGCGATAACTATTTTCGATTCTACGGGTCGACTTATGCCCATCCTGAGTTGCCGCCCGCCTGGGCTGTTCTGGAAGAGCTCAGCCTTGGCACGGTATCTACCCTCTTCAATGCCATAGGCAAAAGCGTCGACAAGAAAGCGATCGCTAGCAGATTCAATCTGCCCTTCGAAGTATTGGCCTCCTGGCTCCACACCCTGACCTTCATTCGAAACTGCTGCGCCCACCACTCACGACTATGGAACCGAGAGCTCTCGATTCGACCATCCTTACCCAAAGAATGGGCCATCCCAAATGCGCCTGCCGACCGGCCTCAACCCAAGCAGCGGCTATACATCGTATTGACGATGCTGGCCTATCTAACCGACTTGATCAGTCCAGACAGCCAGTGGAAATTTCGCCTGGCCGAAATAGTGGATCAGCAGGAACTGGGTTATTTGAGACTCATGGGATTTCCAGATGATTGGAAACGTCAGCAGCAATGGTGTTTGGAGTAAGGAAGCCAGAAATAGACCACGATTAATTTCCTACGATCACTCAAGCCGAAAATAGTGGTCTGTCCCCATCGAGTCCATGAATCCGCTCACCCAGTCGACGACAACATCGCCGCCCCGAAAAAAAGCCGTGGCGCATTCAAACATGGGTAAGCCTGTGAAATCACCGCACCCTTCCACGCGGGTCCATCCAAGTGGAACTGCAATGCCGCCCTGCTTGGATGGACCTCACTTAAAAAATCTAAAGCCCACCAAACTGTCTGTGGAAAACCACTCATTTCCACCGGGGGATAATTTCATCCACAGCCGCAGAACCCCCGATAATTCGAGCCTTGACCCGAATTATCCACAGGCGTTGAAAAGATCGGGCAAAGCGCTGTCGTTGACAGCAACCCAGGTAGCCAGAACCTTTGAGGCTACGCCACACGGTGGTGGTTCTCCCGAAGTGCGATTAGCGTCCGGTGGCTCGCACGGTCACAGCGATGTGATGGATGCCTACTTTTACCAGTATGCCCACTGCGGCAACTCATCCCCTTTCATAGCTGCCCTGCAGCAACCTATCCGCTTGGCCATTTCCTTGCTCCAACCTGCGCCCGTCTCTTTCTCCCGGAAAGAGACGGGCGTTCCTGTCGCTGCTGCAGCCCAGCTCGTACAAGGCTTTGCGGCATTCCCCTTCGTGACAATCGACGTGACAAACACCGAAGTCACCAGCAACAGCGATGCCGATGATGGTGCCGCAGACCAGGGAATGGACTGCACCTGACTGACAGTCAGGTATGCCCCGGTCATCGCATCGCTGCTTTCACCCGGCTCAGGATCTTCAGGCGTTGGTCTCGTCAGCCAGCGCAACCTCCACCCGCTCACTTCCTCGGAAGTGCTCAGGAGGCCAGATCATGAGAGGCCCAAGCTCCCGGTCGTAAAGAGCCGCCAGTCCCGTGTTAGTGGACAACCCTCACAGGTCGCAGGGGCCTCGATCCCTGATAGCACTCAACATCCATGGCGGGATGACGTGGGGCAAGTTTCAAGGGCTTTGGCATTGAGAGGAGTTTGATCATGGCATTGGTAGGTAGACGGGACGGGCGAAATTTTGGATGGGGTCGGCAACTGAGCTATGCCGGGCCGCAGGCATTGCGCGATATGTTTGGCGGCGGGCATTACGGCACGGTCAAAGCACACAGTGATCGCTGGCAGGCGTTTGTGCGCTGGTGTCGGTCGGAGGATGGGCCGGGGGTTAACGATGCACGAAAAATTGATCGGCAGACCCTACTGGACTACGCCGGGCATCTGCGCCAGCAAGTCGAACAAGGCGCTATCGGCATCGCCACCGCGCAAAACCGGTTATCCAGCGTGAACCGGACCATCGCCGCGCTTCGCGGTGATCAGTATGTGAAAGTGCCGAGTCCGAGCAAGGTGCTAGGTATGCGGCGCACCAGTGTTCGTCGCTCGGTGCCGCAAGGCCAAGACCGCGAACACGTGAAGCGGATCGTCGAGGTGCTTTGCGAACACCGGCAGCCGCGCCCCGCGGCCATCGCGCAGTTGGCGCGAGCAACCGGTATGCGCTTGCGCGAGACCATTTTGGCCGACCTTCCGCGCCTTAAGCGTGAAGCCGAACAATTCGGCAAGATCAATATCCAGGACGGCACCAAAGGTGGCCGTTCAGGTGCATCGGCACCTCGCTGGATTACGGTAGATGATCATATTCGTGACGCACTGAGGTTTGCCGAACAGGTCTCACCCGACGGTAGTCGCAACCTGCTTGCGCCGAACGAAAGCTACCTCGATTTTCAACGGCAGATAGTCCGCCCTGCACGGGACATCCTCCATACGCACAACCTCAAAGGCTTTCATGAACTACGGTCGGCCTTTGCATGCGAACGCTATGAGCAAATCACCCAGCATCTCGCGCCAATCAATGGTGGCCGTTGCTACCAGTTCGACCGGCACCTCGATCAGCAGGCCCGAAACCAAATCAGCTATGAACTCGGGCATGGTCGTATCGACGTGGTGTCGGCTTACATTGGTGGTCGAGCATGAGCAAGCCATTCGATATGGAGCTATTCCTAGCGAGCGTCCTGAGCGGATCGCACACCACCCGCCAGCAGCACCTACGTCAAGCGAAAGCCATCCAAACTGCTATAGCTGAGCGCTGGCACCGAGACAATCCATGGACGTGTCAAAGAAAACATCTCGCATGGTTTCTGAATAATGAGATAAACAACCGATCCGAAACCACGCGCTATTACTATCGCTTAACTACAAGATTAATCACCACCCGCCTTGGAAAAGCATGGTCTATACCCGCGTCGCTCAAGGCTAAATCTAATGTAGGGCTGAGTTGACAGCCAACGATTTCGGGCACGATTGAGAGCGTAGGCGCTCCTAAAGCATGAACCTGAGCTCAAAAAACCGTAACCTGGAAGCATCGCAATGGAGTTGATCTGCAATTGACGGTGCTCTTAGGAAACAACCAGAGCACACCTGTGTATCCTGCCAAAATCTCTAGGTTGCCTTGCACTGCCAAAGGCTACAGAACGACTGACCTGCTCAGAAAACTTTCCGTAAGGAAGTAAAAATCGCTTTGATGGCAGAATGCCTCATGTTATACCTACCGGGACGCAGGTGACTTTCGCCTGGCCCCGCTCTTTACAAATTCACGCTATGTATACAAGGAAGTCGACGCCTTAACAGGCGATCTCGGAGCCGCTGCTTATTGGCGACCTCGTAAGAGATCACGACCGGCCCCCCCTGCCCCATGGGATCGCCCACTGCGCCAAATCAGCGTGAGGGCGCGGCCCCTAGGGCGACGGTTGTCTGGCAAGCTAAGTTGAGAGTCCCCTCAGATTGATAGATTTATTCCTTGTCTTCTTTATGGTCTGGCAAAACTCAACCAGCAAGGAGATGAACCGATGATTTTTCTCATCGTAGTAAATGTAAACGTGAATGGCGGTACAAAGAGCAAAGAGCCTGATACTGGAGACAGTCAGGTTCTGAAAAGGATTGATCTGAGGGAAGTCATAAAACGGGTGTCTACCACCGTATATGTTGGCTTGGGTATTGGGAAAGCAGTGCTCTTTTTAAGAGATTACTTTATCAATAACTGACTCTGAACTTAAACTACATGGCAAATGACAAACCGTATTATTCGAAAAAACCTATTGCCTCTGTGGAGGCGCTTGCACAGTGCTTAGGCGTGACACCTGAACGGCTGTTGCTTATCGCAAAAAATTCAGAAAAATCTTATATCGAATTTACTGTCTATACCGGCAAAGACAAGACCAACTTAAAAGAACGGGTTCTCCACGAGCCAAAACCGTTTTTAAAGTCTATTCAGAAAAAAATCAATCGCGAAATTTTCGAGCATATTATCTATCCTGAATACCTGCATGGCGGATTAAAGGAAAGAGACTATGTTACCAATGTATCACTTCATGCTGGTGCGAAAACTATAGTCGCGATGGATATCCAGGATTTCTATCCAAGTATACAGCGTACTCACGTCCAAGATATTTTCACACTTTTATGTAAATTCCCTCCTGCTATCTCTAGCCTAATTACAGATCTAATAACTATTAATGGCAGGGTCGCTCAAGGCGCTTGCTGCTCTAGTTATATAGCTAATTTGATATTTTTTAATTCTGAATACGGAAGAATCAGCAAATTTCGGTCACAAGGACTTACATATACCAGGCTTCTCGATGACATAACAATTTCATCAAGAGTGGTATTGGAAGAAAAGAAAATCAGTAATGCAATTGAATCTGTTGCATCGCTATTTACAAAATTCGGCCTGAAGCTGCACCCTCGTAAAACCAAAGTTGAACAGTCATCCGACACAAAAGCTAAATTTGAGGTGACCGGGCTATGGGCCAAGCATGGAAACCCGAAAATCAGAAAAAAAGACCGCCACTATGTGCGCCACCTGGTCTTTATTTGCCAAAAAGAATTTGAGAAAGATAGCAACTGCAGCAAATACCATGAGCTTTGGAATATGACCTCCGGCAAAGTTGCAGTGCTCACCCGGCTAAAGCATGCACAATCTAAAGATTTGCGTAAAAAGCTCGGCTCAGTATTGCCAACATATGATAGCGAGGCCTCTGCCAAACTACAAAGAATCGCATACAAACTGTGTAGGATCCCGGAGACTGAGACATCCAGCCCGGGAAAACTAAAAACTTATCACAAGTTAAAATATCACTTTGGCATCGTAGCACGCACCGATCGGCAACTTGCCAAAAAGTGGAAAGAGATGTTGGATACTAAATTCAAAGCCAGTGCTATTGCCGCTAGGAGTACGAACGAATGAACTCAACACGAGAAAAAGGGAAAGTTCATTTTTGCGACAATTTCAAGGGATATGGATTCATTCGACGAGCCGAAGGCAAGGATGCATTCTTCGTTTACTCTGAAGTAGAAGGGTATGACGGCCTTACAGAACTGTACGCCGGTGACAGTGTTGAATTTGAAATTGTGAAAACAGATAAAGGACCGAGAGCACTAGCAATAAAGCTTGGGTAAATTATTTGATATCATAACGCCGCCCAGTTGTTGCCTCACTGTTTAAAGCCGTATTGCCATATGCCTGGATTAGTTACTAATTCGTAGCAACCAAACATATCAAAAGCGTTGTAGACATCCAGGCACCAACTATTGATTGAAACTCTATCCATAGCGTATCCCGGCATTAAGGATAAGCTTAGGGATAGAGAAATTTACTTATAGAAAAAAGTGTTTATTTTCATATGGTTGCTTTTCGATTCGACTCTTGGTGCCGCACCATACAAAACAAAGCCCTCGTAGAAATACGAGGGCTTTGTTGTTTCTGCAATACGTAAAATTCGACGTAAAACTCAGAGTCATCCCCTCCGAAAGCGTGCCCGAGGTGGTTTCCCACGCGACAAGCACGCGCACTGGCGCAGTACCTGGCCTTCCCGGGCTACAAAGACCGCGCCGAGCCGAAAGCTGCTGCGATAAAACCCGGACTCGGGATCGTGCCGAACTCCGGCAAGAGTGCTTGTCGAATCAGCGACACAGTTCGTCCCGCAAGACTTCCACCACACGTTCCTGCTGCTCGACCGACATACCTACCCACAGCGGCAGTCGCAGCAAGCGTTCCGAGAGGCTCACCGTGTTGTCCATGGTGCCATGGACACGGCCGTAACGCTGGCCAGCTGGCGAGGAGTGCAGGGGCACGTAATGGAAGACCGAATTGATTCCCTCTCGCTTGAGGCCATCGAGCACCGGTTGTCGCGGTACGTCTGCCGGCAGCAGCACGTAGTACATGTGCGCGTTGTGCTGGCAGTCGGCCGGCACGATAGGGCGGCGCAGTGCCCCGCTGGTTTCCAGTGGGGCCAGCAATTCGTGATACCGCTGCCAGATGGCAAGCCGCGCCTGCGTGATGTGTTCGGCCTCTTCCAACTGCGCCCAGAGAAACGCCGCAGTCACGTCCCCTGGAAGGAATGACGACCCGACTTCCTGCCAAGTGTATTTGTCGACCTCGCCGCGGAAGAAACGGCTACGGTCAGTGCCTTTTTCGCGGATGATTTCTGCGCGCAACACATACGCAGGATCATTGACGAGCAATGCGCCGCCCTCGCCCGAAATGACGTTCTTGGTCTCATGGAAGCTGAAGGCGCCGAAGTCCCCGATACTGCCCAGAGCCCGGCCCTTGTAAGCGGCCATGACCCCCTGCGCCGCATCCTCGACCACCTTCAGGTTGTGACGCCGGGCAATCGCCATGATCGTATCCATCTCGCAACTCACGCCCGCATAATGAACCGGCACGATTGCCTTGGTGCGCGGCGTGATGGCCGCCTCGATCAGCGTCTCATCCAGGTTCAGGGTATCCGGACGGATATCGACGAACACGGGAACGCCGCCGCGCAAAACGAAGGCATTGGCCGTGGAAACGAACGTGTACGAGGGCATGATGACCTCGTCGCCCGGCTGGATGTCCAACAACAACGCGGACATTTCCAGCGCTGCCGTGCACGAGTGGGTCAGCAAGGCCTTGCTCGAACCGGTGCGTTCGGTCATCCAGTCATGGCACCGCTTGGTGAACGGGCCATCGCCGGCGAGGATATTGCCGAACTTGGCTTCAGCGATGTAATAAAGCTCTTTCCCCGTCATGTAGGGGCGATTGAACTGGATCGTTTTGTCTTCCATCATTTGAGCCTTCGCACGCAAATTTTAATCGGGTCGAACTAGACTCACGTCGTTATGCAACGCGGGGGGGCGTCATCCACTCTTTTTCCGGACGACAAGCAGCCTGGAAGCACCGAGCGGAAAACTCACTCCCACCTTGATGAGCAAACACTCCAGCCACATCACGAAACCAAACAGTACATTGAGCGCCTTGGGCACCGCTAATTCGGCGGTCTCGCTCGTATCGCCCCGCTGTTGCTTCTTGGCGCCGCGTGAAATCATCATCGCCGGCAGCAGTAACGAGACGAACGATGTGCTGCGCACGACGGAAAACCCCGCCTCTTCCACCTTGCGATGCAGGTCGGCGGCATCGTAGCGCCGCACATGGCAGGAATATTCATCCACCTGGCTCCACAGCCACTGATGCTGGGGCACGGTCAACAGCATGAGTCCCCCGGGTTTCAGGGCACGGTGCATCTGCTGGAGCACCACGGTATCCGCCTCGATGTGCTCGAGGACATCGAACGCGCCAATCGCTTCGAACTCGTCGATGTAAGGGATATCGCGCGCATCCATCTGCACGAACTCCGCACCGGGCAAGCGAGAGGAGGCAAACTTCAGCCCGGTCGAGAACATCTCGCTGCCAAGCAACCTGGCCTGTGGAAACGCCGCGGCGACCCGACTCAAAACGAAGCCGGTACCGCACCCGATTTCCAGGAATGAACGCATGTGCGGCGCATATTTCGCCAGCGCCCATGTAATCAACCTGCCACGCGCCCGGAACCAGAAATGGCCGCTTTCAAGATGCGCGTAGGTCTCATAGAAGTCGGCCTTGAAGCCCTCTTGCTTGTCCTCGAGCTCTGGCGCAAACGCGGCAAAACCGTTCTTTCGAGCCACCTGATGTCCACACTGGACGCATGTCCATTGCTCCGAGGCGTACGGCGTCTCGCATTCAGAACAGATCTTCACGCCTGGTTCCCATTCGGTTGGTCATGACGAAAGACGAATAGCTTGAAGACGACGAACAAGAAACCTCCTACAACGAAAATGGCAGCGGCCTGGACCCACTGATGAGGATATCCCAGCTTGTCGACGAACACCGTCAGTAAGGCCAGGTTGAGCAGATAGCCGGCTGCGTGCGCCAGACCAAAGCGCCATGCCGTCCCTACGACGTTGCCGCGATGCTCGAACGCCCAGTTGCGGTTGCCCAGGAAGCTGATGCAGATGCCAATCACGTACAGCAAGCTCATGGCCAGCTTGAATGGGATGCCCAGCCACGTCAATGCCAGGTAGGCCGCATAACCTATGGCATTGCAGGCGACGCCGACGACTGCGTAACGGAGCATGGGCCTGATCACGGGCAGCCAGCGCTGTATTGGAATCACTCGTCTCCCCAGACGGCAATCCCGAAACCCGTCTTGCCATAGCCGTTGCCGTTATAAAGCATGTAGCGTCGACCGTCATGATCGAAGACGAACGGGTAACAGATCATCTCCGAATCCCAACCCGACTCCGATACGTCGATTCCCACCTGCTCATCGTGTCGCGTCCATTGCACGCCATCCAACGAGGTCGCGTAGCGGATCCGGTAGGTGGGGCAGTCCTTCGTGGCCCGGGAGCAGAACCACATCCGGTACATGTCCGCATCCTTGATCACGCGCGGCACACCCAGGGCGTACTCGTGTTCGTCACGGAACTCGATGGCAACCGTGCCGTTGCGCTCCCACTCGATGCCGTCGGCGGACTCGGCATATTCGAGATGATAGAAGTGCTTCGCTTCCGAAGGGCCTTGCTCCCATCGCACACAGGAGGTGAACCAGGCCCTGAAGCGTCCGGCCTCGAACTGCACCTCGGGGGTGGCGACGAAGTGAGGAAGATCGCGGGTGCGGTCGATGACGGGGCCGCGGAACAGCCTCTCGAAGCGCTGGGTGGCCTCGTTCCATTCGGCCAGGCCGATGGAATTGCGGATCTTCACCGTTACGCCCAGGTTGATCCCGGTGTAGTACAGCAGCTTGCGGCCACCGACGTTGACGATCGAATTGGGCAAGGCGCCACTGTCGTCGAAACATCCGAGGTCGCCCGGTTCGAGGACCGGATCCGGATGGACGCGCAAGACCTTGGTCGGGTCCCGCATGTCGATCTCGAGGAAGCCGCCGTGTCCGCGATTAGCCTTGTCACGCGATGAGAAATAGATGCGATACAGGTCGCCGTTCACCTGCTCGGCAATGGGAATCATCGCGTGTGAATACAACCAATCGCTCTGCCCTTCTGCGCAGAATATCTTTCCTAGTTTTTTCCACATGGGATTTCTTCACGCCAATTATGAGGTTCTTCAGATGTTCCTGACGCGGGTACTCGGCACGCGCGACCGTTCAGTGGCTTGCCCAACGTACACGCCTTCGGCAGCGGCATCTCCAAGAATCAGGGCGCCGGCGCCGATGATGCATTTTTCGCCGATGGTGACGTGATCGCGAAGGGTCGCGTTGACGCCGAGAAAACAGCTTTCCCCGATCGTCACACGGCCGGATACGACGATGTGCGAGGCCAGGAAACAGTGGTCCTCGATACGCGAATGATGTCCGACATGATTGCCGCTCCACAGGGTCACGTTGTTGCCGATGCTCACGAAGGGCTGAACGGTATTGTCTTCGAGGATGAAGCAGTTCTCGCCGATGTCCTCTGTCAGCACCGTGGCTCGCGAACTGATGTAGCTGACCATTTCGTAGCCCAGCGCCTTGACTGCCAGATATTTTTCCTTGCGGATCTGGTTGAGCTTGGAATAGCCGAGCGCGACGAAAAAGACATACCGGTCTGGCGGGTAGATCCGGGTGACTTCATCGAATGCCACCACCGGAAATCCCTTGAAGCTCTTGTCGGCCGGCATGTAGTCGGGATCGACGGCAAACGCCTCGACCTGATAGGCGGAGTCGGTGGAAAAATAATAGAGTGCGAGCTCGGCGGCGTCGGTGAGACCAAAAATAATGAGTTTTTTCATTCGATGCTCCGCGTCTCAGCCTGACGGTAGACGTGCCGGACGATAGTGTAGGGTCTCTGCTTGACTTCGGAATAGATCTTGGCGAGATAAATCCCGACCACGCCGACGAATGCGATGATCAGGCCGCCGAGCAGCCAGATCGAAGCCATCAGCGACGTATAGCCGCTGGGTGGGCTCGCCAGGAGCAGCCAGTTGACGACGAGAAAGCTCGTGTAGGCGGCCGACAGCAGGAAGATCGCGCAGCCCACGCCGAAGATTCCCACCAGCGGTGCACTGCTGAAGGCAGTAATCGAATTGACCAGTTGCGCCACTTTCTTGCCCAGCGTGTAGGTCGTCTCGTCACGACTGCGCTTGTCGATGGTCTGCGCACGCTGATCGAAGCCGGTGATGACCCACAGGCCGGCCATGAACAACTCGCGTTCGTCGTGCTGAATCAGCGCGTCCACATAGCGGCGCGACATCAGCCTGGCGACGACGATATTGTCGGGCATATCCAGCCCGCTGAGGAAACGGAAGAGTTTGTAGAACACCTGCCCGGTCCAGCGCTCGAAGTGCTTGCCTTTTCGCTGCTGCTGGACACCGTAGACCACATCGGCCTTTTCGCGCTCCATCTGCTCGCTGAACGAGAGCAACCATGCCGGATCTTCCTCCAGGTCGCTATCGAGCAGGAAGACACGTTCACCGCGGGCATGTCGCAGGCCCGTCATCATGGCCTTGTGGTGGCCGAAGTTGCGCGAGAGATCGACGACCACCACGTGGTGATCGGCTTCGCTCAACTGGACGGCCAGTTCCAGGCTTGAATCGGGCGAGCCGTCGTTGACCAGTACGATCTCGTAATCGTCTCCGACCAGTTGTTGTGCGGCCTGGCTTGCACGGCGATGGAACTCCTCGACGAACTTGGCCGAGCGGTAAAGCGTGGCGACGATGGAAAGCTTCATGCTTTGACATGCCTCATGTAACGGCGCGCGTCCTTGCCGCAATTGAACAGCAGATCCAGGACGGTGACACCGTGGGTGAATTCCCCCCAGAGTTGCGGATACTCGGGGAAGCCGGCGTAATCGAACCATTGCAGCGCAATGCCGGCGTCGTCGAACAGCGGTGCCTCGATGTAATCCATTGCCGCCGGCCCCGACAGGTAGTGCGTCGCACCGGCCTGCTGACAAAGGTCCACCAGGCGGGCAGTCCGGGTTTTGTCGCCGGCAGACACATAGTCCCAGCAATTGGTAATGCGGGTTTCAATACCGATGTATCGGCAAATCGCTTCCATGAACTTGCGGTTCATCGACGACAGGCCCGTATGGGTCTCCGCCAGATAGAGCGGCTCGAGCCACTGGGCGACCTCATCGAAGAAAGGCGCTCGCCGATAGTTGCTCTGCAGCGTTTTCCAGTGCTTGACCTGCCAGGCAGGGGCCAGTTCGACATCGCGAATGCGGCGACTGATGCCTTGCCCGACAGGCACGCTGAGCCACTGGACGCCTTGCGGCGTCTTGATCTGGTTGCGATTGCGCCAGTCGTTCTTGGTGAACTGCATGTCGTCGTAGAGGATGAACTCATCGACCGCAGCGATCATGTCGAAATAGCCCTTCCAGGGTATGTAGTTCGACTGAAGAATGGCGACGGTCTTCATGGCTGCTTGACGCTCGCGTCCCAGGCGCCCGGGAAGTAACACCCCTGGCATTTTGCCTGCGCGACCTGCTGGAGATGGAAGGAAATGCAGAACAACAGCGCCAGCGCCCAGAAACGCAACGCAACCGGTGAAGGTTTGAACGCAAAATTCAGAACGATCGCGACGAAAACCGGTGCCATCAGCAGGTAGTCATACAGGTACGGATGAATGGCAACGGCCTGCGGCCACAGCAGGCCGGTAATCACGTATTGCGAAAAAAGCAGGAAGTAGAACATGCCGATGCCGGCCAACGGGGAGGTCCCCGCCGGTGCCGCAACGCCGGCAGGCTCACGCCGTTTGATCATGCGTAAACAGACCAACTGGGCTACCAGGAACAGGATTGGCACGGCAATGGTCGCAAATGGCCGCGGGAACTGCGGAACAAGTACCGACTTCAGGATGTTGGTGAAATAAGTGGTGTCGCCATCCAGGCCAGCGCGAAACAGCCAGCCGCTGTTGGACGAGGTGAAACCCAGTGCCTTCGATATCAGTGGGGACGGCAGATAGAAGGCAACGGCCGCAACGAGGGCCACCAATGCCAGACGACACATCCGTCTGTCGAGACCGTCGCTACGGCATGCCCAAACCAGCAAGGCGAGGCCCAGCAACGCTGCCGAGATCGGAGAAAACACGGCAAACAACACGATCACTGTCATGACCGCTGCGGACCGTTCCTGATTTTTCCAGATCAAGAACGCAGCCAGCGCCTGGAACGCAAAGATCAATGGGAACGTATTGTCGACGTTGAATCTGGCCGAAGAAATCCAGAATCCCGGCATCGACACCATGAATACGACCGATAACAGAATCAGCAGTCCCTGACCGAATGCCAGGCGTTTTTCCACCAGACGGGACAGAAAAAAGAACGTAACGCCTGCCAGCGAAATGATGTTCAGGAAAGCCCCTGTCACTCTCATCGGCAATGCCGACACATACATTTCCACTTTATAGAGGGCGTACATGTAGAACAGATAAGCCGTGGAGTGGTTGGAATACGCGATCTTTTTTGCGTAGTCCTCCATCGAATAGAAGACGAGGAAACCGTGCTGCGAAAAAGCGTGTTGCTCCCAGATGGGGAACGTGAAGTTTCTCAGGCGCTCGGGCATGTTCACAATCTGGCTTGTCGCTTCCCGGAAGCCCAGGGAGTACACCACGCCGATGGTTATGATGACTGCCAGCAAGTATAAACAGGAGAAAAGCTTATTATTTCTTATAAAGATCATCTTTTCTTTTATTCGCAATACGCTTGTGATAATTGGTGCCAGTGCGGGAGGCCCAACGCGGCATTTGCTGCCAAACGAGGTAGAATCGGGTAGCGATCAGGGGAAAGGCCCGCAGTATAGAGGATTACGGTCAGGCGGCAGCGCGATCATAATCTAGATGTACGGTCCGGTGAAGCGCTCCTCGCAGGGAATGGCTAATTGATTCATCGTGCTTTTCCAGTCGTGAGCGGGTGTTGGCGAAGCTGCCAACCACGCGCGCGCAGGCAGCAACAGCCTTTCGAGGCGATTAGTCTTTGATGGCAGGCGCTCGGATGACAAGCCATATATTGAGGATGTTATCCCATATCTGACAAACAAGGGCCAGGCTGCTTTTATGACAAAATCAATATTGATTATGGTAAGACCATCGTTACGGCAGTTCAACAAGGCATATCCTCATTTGGTGCCGTGGCCTCTTTCGTTACACCTCAATTTTTGATGTCTCTTGTTACAAAAACGGTTCACTCAAAGCTGCTAGAGCCAGACCCACGCACCAAACCAGGATCACCAATACTCCTGGGAAGGGCCCGTCACGTCCCTGCGGCGCTCTCATATTGAAGGCTTGATTCTCTTGTAATCAATAGTTCCCGGGGTTGATTCCTGATGCCGCACCATACAAAACAGAGCCCTCGTAGAAATACGAGGGCTTTGTTGTTTCCGGGGTTTGAAAAAGCGCTTTCAGTGCCCCGCGCTCTGACCACCGTCCACGTGCAGGATTTCGCCAGTCACGAACTTGGCGCCGTCCAGATACACGACCGCTTGCGCAATATCATCGATCTCGCCCATGTGACCGACCGGGTGCAGATTGCCCAGTGCTGCGTGGGTTTCTTCGCCGTGCATCGGGGTCTTGATGATGCCCGGGCTGACCGCGTTCACCCGGATCCCGCGCTTGGCGTATTCGATGGCCAGGGATTTGGTTGCTGCGTTGAGGCCGCCCTTGGTCAGTGAAGCCAACACCGATGGCACGCCGTCGATGGCGTGGTCCACCAGGCTGGTGGTGATATTGACGACGTGGCCGCTGCCTTGCTTTTCCATCTCGGCGATGGCGAGTTGGGTGATATAGAAGAAGCCATTGAGGTTCACCGACAACACATTGGCGTAGTCTTCTGCGGTGTACGCGGTGAACGGCTTGGCGATGAAGATCCCGGCGTTGTTGACCAGGGTGTCGATGCGACCGAAACGGGAAAGCGCTTCACGGATGACACGCTGGGCGGTTTCCGGCTCGCCGATGTCACCGGCCACGGTGTGAATGTCCGGATCGGTGGACGGCTTGATCGAGCGCGAAGTGGCGACGATCCGGTAACCGAGTTCACGAAAGGCTTTGACCATACCGTCGCCGAGCCCCTGGGATGCGCCGGTGATGACGATGACTTTTTTCGAAATGCTCATGATGAAGACCTCTGACAATAAAGAATGGGGTAGAAAATCTGTAATCAGGCTTCGGCCGGGGCGTTCGCCATTTGTCGCAACATCTGTTCGTAGTACTCGACCGATTGCGAACCGGACACCAGGTGGCGACCGTTCAGCACCATGGCCGGGACCGAGTTGATGCCGTGCTGGCGGTAATAAATTTCAAGCTCACGCACTTCGCTGGCGAATGCGTCGGACGCCAGCACCTCGCTCGCACCTGCCGCATCCAGCCCCACTTCAGTCGCCAGGCGCACCAGCGTCGAGTGATCGCTCGGGTTCTGGCCTTCGCTGAAGTAGGCCCGTAGCAGCACCTTCTTCAGCTCGACCTGCCGGCTTTCCTGCAACGCCCACAGCAACAAGCGGTGCGCATCGAAGGTGTTGTAGAAGTGCGTGCGCTTCTCCAGATCGAACTTGAAGCCGATAGCCTCACCGCGAGCGATCTGCATGGCCTTGCCGGCGGCGACGTCGTCGGCCGTTCTCCCGTACTTGCGCATCAAGTGCTCGACCGCTTGCTCACCTTCGGCCGGCATGTCCGGGTTCAACTCGAATGGCTTGTAGGTCAGCTCGACCGAGACTTCCCCGGCCACGTTCTCGATCGCCTGTTCCAGCGCCGTCGCCCCCAGTGCGCACCAGGGGCACACCACATCGGAAATGAAATCGATGGTGACGGAGGACGTCATGACTGCCCTTGCGTCTCGGCCAGTTGCTTGCGGTACTGGGTGGTGGTGATGCCGGCGTAACCCCAGTTATCGGTGTCGACTTCCTCGATCACGATGTGGGTCAGGTCAGGGCGTTTATTGAGAACGCGCTCCAGTGTTTCAGTGATCTCGGCAATGACCTGAGCTTTCTGCTCAGTGGTAACGCCATCGCGGGTAATGCGTACGGTTACGAAAGGCATGAGGGCAACTCCAGTGACCTTCCCGTCGGGATGATGGGAGAGGCGTTGGAGATGAATGTATGGGGTTGGCGGGAGGGGATAAAGGTGGGGGCGGGAACTTCATTCGTTACGTGGTGTAATGAATTAAAGAGAAGGCATGCAAAGTACTGGCGCCCATCGAGAAACCTGCCGACTTTCTCAAAAGTCGGCGATGTGTTGAGAATGGAGTTTGCCTTCTTAGCTAAATCGCTTGAAGGTCACGCAATGCCTCAGGATGCTGACTCGCCACACGCAACAGCGTCTGCGCTGCTCCCGTCGGTTGCCGCCGCCCCTGCTCCCAATCCTGCAACGTTCGCAAACTGACTCCAATCAGCTTGGCGAATGCACTTTGAGATACACCGACTTTGGCCCGTGCTTCAGCTGCCGTAGACAACGGCACCTCTGTCACGCGAGCGGCTTTGCCTGCTTTCATTTGACGCACAGAGTCCAGCAAGTCCTGCTGGAATTGCTCCAGTTCATTGACCATTGCTGATTTCCTCCTTCAGTTGCTTGAGGAAGGCCGCGGGTAAATTGTCGAACTTCGCCTTGGTGTAGGCGATTAACAACCAGATTGAGCCTTCAGAAAGCGTGTTGTAGTAAATGACACGGGTACCGCCTCGTTTGCCCATCCCGTTACGGGACCAACGGACCTTGCGAAGACCACCGCTGCCAGGAACCACATCGCCGGCCAGCGGATTAGCCGCCAGCCAGGTAATGAATTCATGACGTTCGCCATCGTCCCAGATGGATTCAGCATAACGCTTGAAAATTTCGGTTTCGATAATCGTGAACATGGACCCAACTATACGGCATTGCCGTATATGCGAGCAATCGATTTGAAGTGCTAAGACGTGTCGCAATTTTCCACTTTTTGCGACACGTCTTCCGAACATGTCGCCGCAGACGACACGTTCGGAAGACGTGTTACCAAAATCGAGTTTTGACGACATGAGCACATCAACAGCACAAAAAAGCCCCGAACCAGTCGGGGCTTCTTCTTTTTTCTCAGCCTTGCATCAGACCTCGATACCACAACCCATCATCAGAAAATATTGATCGGGTAATCCACAAACACACGCACTTCATTGCCGCTGACGTTGTACTCACTCGACTTCTGCGACACGCGCAGGACGGAGCTGCGCAGTTTCACGCTGAGGTCTTTGGCCGGGCCGCTTTGGACGACGTATTTGATCTGGTTGAAAATCTCGCGCTCGGTGCCGCCTTCGCTGGTGGACGTGGTGATGTTGTCACCGCGCACGTAGGCCACGTTGTAGCTCAGGCCCGGTACACCGAAGGTGCTGAAGTCCAGGCCGTAGCCCAGTTGCCAGCTGCGTTCGTCTTCGGCGTTGAAGTCGGACCAGTAGGAGTTGGCCAGGTAGATGGTGTTGCCGCCGTCGCCGATGCGACCCTGGTCTTTCTGGTAGCCGCCGTAGGCGTAGCCCAGGTTGCTGTCGCCGGTGCTGCGCTGGTGAGCGAGGGTGAACGAGTGCGGGCCGGTGATGAAGGTGGCCGCCAGGCTCCAGATCTTGTTGTCGTCGCCGGTGATACCGTTTTCGCGGACGTAGGAATCTTCCAGCTTGGTGCGGTAGCCGTTGAAGTCCAGGGTCAGGGACTGATCCTTGTCGATCGGGAATACGTAGTTGGCGTTCACGTATTGCTTCTTCAGCACATCTTCGACGTCGGAAGCGTACAGCGCAGCCTTGAATTGCTCGGTGAACTGGTAGCTGCCGCCCAATACGTTGATCGACTTCAAGCCACCGCTGTCACGGCCTTCGGCGCTTTTTCGCGACTCGGCGGTGAAGCGACCGGCGTCCAGTTGCAGGCCATTGATCTCTTTGGAGGTGATCAAGGTGCCGGTGTAGCTTTCCGGCAGCAGGCGCGAGTTGTCATAGTTCAGCACCGGCAGGGCCGGCATCTGGTCGCCGTAGGTCAGGGTGGTGCTGGACAGGCGGAACTTGATCGCCGCGCCGCCCTTGGACAGGTCGTCGGCCGGTTGGCCGCTGTCGCCCTTCTTGAAGAAATCGATGCCTTGCGCGCCGCTACGGTCCTCGCTGCGTTCCAGGTTCAGGGCGTACAGGCCGAAAGCGTCCACCCCCACACCGACTGTGCCTTGGGTGAAGCCGGACGAGAACGTGCCGATGGCCGCCTGGCCCCACTCGGATTTATCCGGGTTGCCGTCTTTGTAGTCACGGTTCATGTAAGCATTACGCAGCAGCACTTTGAGGCTGCTGTCTTCAACAAAACCCTTGGATTCGGCCTGGTCGTTCGCCATGGCCTGTGTCGCACTCAACATCCCCAGAGCGATCAGGCTGATTCGCTTGTTCAACATCGTGTTCTTTTCCTTATTTCCGGTTGATACGCGCTGTGTCGAACGGCCGAAACGGCGCTATCGCGCTCTTTTTTCATGGCGAAAACAAAAAGGCCCGCCCACGATTTCTCGCGGCGGGCCTTTTTATAATTGTTGATCGTGGCAGTCGGCCACAGGCGTTGGGCCGAATCGTAGCTGCGCCCTCAACGATGTGTCAATTTCATGAATCTTCTAAAAACAGGCGAAAACCGTCTAAGAAATGGCTTTACGCGGCAGGAATATTCAATCATCGCAGCCATTGAGGCCACAGGCTGCTACGGAAATGGATGCCCCCTGATCAGGTAGCGACTGACCCAGCCACTGCGCAAATGCCTGGGGCTTGCCTAGCCATGGCCCGATATCGATCAGGGTGAATTGGTCATCGTGCTCAAGCGCCAGGGTCGGAAAGCCCTGCCCGCCGACCTTGGCCAGAAGAGCACGGCTGTTCCTGATATGGCCTTCGGTGTCGGCCGACCTGAAGGCTTTTTCGAAGGCTTCGCGGTCCAGCCCCATGCCCTGGGCAAGTTCAAACAGTACCGACTCGTCGGCGATGCGGCGCCCCTCAACGTAGTGAGCACTTTGCAATTTCCCCAGCAACTCCAGCCCGCGACCGGTCATTTGCTCGGCAGCCAGCACCGCAGCGATGGGTGGCGCCGAGTCGAACACGGCGCTGTGATCACGCAGCAACCCTTCGAAATAGGCTTCACCGAACGGCTGCCCGCTGTATTCGGCGATGCGCCGGTCGTGAGGCATGACGTAATTGCGCAGTTGTGGCGAAACCTTTTGCCGATTGGCCTCCGTCATCATGCCGCCACCGTGTGCAATCACGGGCAGCACAGCCTGGGCGGCTTGCACCAGCGGTTTGGCGCCGTAGCACCAACCGCACAAGGGGTCGTAGATGTAATGCAGGATCATGGGAAAGCTCCGACAGAAATTCAGGAAAATTCGATGTCGGCAGGTTAGTGCCGCAGCGGCCCCGGAAAAACGCCGGATTGGCTTTCAGTCTGTTGCTTGAATCGGTCGAATGGTTGCCTCACAAAACCCTGTGAGGTCTTGGTGATTGCATGAATCGGCGGGCAAAAAAAAGCGCTGCCATCCCGGCAGCGCTTTTCTTGTTCAATCCGTTGTTTTTCTTCTTATCCTTCCATCACATCCCACAACGCATCCAGTTCCGCTTCGCTGAATAAACCAGCAGGGTAACGCTCGATCATCGTCCGGCGCGGATCAGTTTCGCTGATCTGACGCATTCCATTGGACTTGAACCAGTGCGCCAGGATCTGGAGCGATTCGCTATTTACTGCCAGGGGATGCAACGCCTTTTCGCCCACAACATTCACTTCGGCGTTCATTTCAGCGCTCTCTCCCGGTTTGTGAGCGGCTAACTTATCCAAGGTTTATGACAGAACATCGAAGTCCTCCCCCTCCCCGAGTTACAACAGCAGAGATACAAGAGCTGTGCCAAGGTTTCTGAAGTGTGTCCTTGTAGATACAAAAAAGCCCGCAGGCCTGTAGGGCCGCGGGCTCCGCGCAACAATGGTGGCTGATCGACAGCCTGAGGAATTTTGCAATCAACTCAAGCTGTTACGGCTTCACTCACTCCTTGTGCGGCGCGGGTTGTTGCTGGGTAAGGCAGTGAATATTGCCGCCCCCCAGTAACAGTTCGCGACCAGGCACCATCACCACTTCATGTTGCGGGAACAAGTTCTGCAAGATCTCCTTTGCCGGGCCATCTTGCGGATCGTCAAAGCACGGCGCGATGATGCCGCCGTTGACGATCAGGAAGTTCACGTAGGAACCGGCCAGGCGAACAGTCGGATTACGTTCCTGCGTACCGTCGACCGGATCGACACCGGCGCACTCTTGCTCGGTCGCAAACAGCGGACCCGGGATCGGCATCTTGTGCACCGTGAACGGGCGGCCCTTGGCGTCGGTGCTGCTTTGCAGCACTTTCATCGCTGCCTGGCAGCGCGGGTAGTTCGGGTCTTGCGGATCATCGGTCCAGGCCAGCAGCACTTCACCCGGGCGCACGTAGCAGCAGAAGTTATCCACATGGCCATCGGTTTCGTCATTGAACAAGCCATCCGGCAGCCAGATGATTTTATCCACAGCCAGGTTCGCACTCAGGACCGCTTCGATTTCTGCGCGACTCATGTGCGGGTTGCGATTGCGGTTGAGCAGGCATTCTTCGGTGGTGATCAGGGTACCTTCGCCGTCGACGTGAATCGAACCGCCTTCCAGCACGAAGCCTTCGGTGCGGTAGCGCGGGCTGCGCTCGATCTCGAGGATCTTGCCGCCGACCTGCGAGTCACGGTTCCACGGCGAATACAGGCCGCCGTCAAAACCGCCCCACGAATTGAAATCCCAGTTCACGCCACGGACTTCACCCTTGTTATTGATGACAAAGGTCGGGCCGGTGTCGCGGACCCAGGCGTCGTCACTGGACATTTCAACCACACGAATATTCGGCACATCCAGACGGGCGCGGGCGTTTTCGTACTGGCCGGCGGAAACCGCCACGGTTACCGGTTCGAAGCGGGCGATGGCCTTGGCCACTGCCACGTGGGCGGCTTGTGCCGGTTTGCCACCCAGGCGCCAGTTGTCCGGGCGCTCGGGCCAGATCATCCAGGCCTGGGTTTGGGGTGCCCATTCGGCTGGCATGTAGAAGCCGTCGGCGCGAGGGGTGCTGTTCAACGTGGTCATGGCTCAGGACTCCGGAGTGACATTGATACCTGACAGAAATGGAAGCGCATTGGTACACGCCGTGGACTGGCCACTTTATATCCGATAAATATCGGCTTTTGAAGCACCTTACATCCTCCGTTACAAAAACAACCGATAAAAAGCCGATATCAATCGAATTAAAACCACCATCCATGTGGGAGCAGGTTTGCTCCGGGCGGCGTTCCGACAAAAGCGGCATTCCAGGCGCAATATTTGCGTCGGATATACCGGCCTCTTCGCGAGCAAGTCGAATCGTCGCACCGCCGCTCCCACATTGGCCCGCATTTACAGGGGGATGTGTTTACAGCCCCTCCGCGAGCACCTTCGACAGCATGTCCACGAAGAAATCCACGCTTTGGCGCGAGGTGACCATCGGCGGCTTGATCTTGAGGATGTTCAGGTAATCGCCGGTCGGCTGCATGAAGATCCCTAGTTCACGCAAACGATCGCACAGTGCGGTGGTTTCTTCGGTGGCCGGTTCCAGGGTTTCGCGGTTGCGGATCAGTTCGACACCCAGATAGAAACCGGAACCGTGCACCGCGCCCACTAACGGATGAATATCGATCAATGCTTCGAGGCGCTTCTTGAAATGCCCGCCCACGACCTGGGCGTTCTCCCAGAGTTTTTCTTCTTGCATCACATCCAGCACGGCCATGCCGACCTGGCAACTGACCGGGCTGCCGCCTGCGGACGAGAAGAAGTAACCCTCGGCCTCCAGCGCCTCGGCGATTTTCCGGCGGGTGATGACCGCGCCCAGTGGCTGACCGTTGCCCATGCCCTTGGCCATGGTGATGATGTCCGGCACCACGCCCTGTTCTTCGAAGCCCCAGAAGAAATCGCCCATGCGCCCGTAGCCGACCTGCACTTCGTCGGCGATGCACACGCCGCCCCGAGCCCGGACCATGGCATAGACTTGTTTCAAATAGCCTGGGGGCAACGAGATACCGCCGGCATTGCCATACACCGGTTCGCAGATGAACCCGGCCAGTTGGCGATTCTGCTCGGCGATTTTCGCCAGGTTGTGTTCGACGCTGCGCACGTAATCCGGCGCGCTGTCGGGGCCACGGAATTCACCGCGATAGGTGTTTGGCGCGGTCACCGGGTGTACCCAGTCCGGACGGCTGCTCAAGGCCTTGGGGTTGTCGGCGATCGAGGTCGACACCGAATCCGCGCCCACCGTCCAGCCGTGATAGGCCTCCAGCACACTGAGCATGTCGCGGCCGCCGCTGTAGGCCCACGCCAGGCGAATCGCCAGGTCATTGGCCTCGCTGCCGCTGTTGACCAGGAACACCCGATCCATGCCGTCAGGGGACAGCTTCAGCAAACGTTCGGAGAACTCGGCCACGGCTGCGTAATTGAAGCGCGAGTTGGTGTTGAGCAACGACCACTGGCGGCTGGCAACGGCGGCCATGCGTGGATGGCCGTGGCCCAGCACCGCCACGTTGTTGAGCATGTCGAGGTAGGAGCGGCCCTGCATGTCGATCAAATGGTTGCGCCAGCCACGCTCGATACGCGGCGGGTCGACGTAATAGTGTTTTTGCGTGCGGGCGAAGCTGGCATCGCGCCGGGCCAGCAAGGTCGGGCCGTCGAGTTCGGCTTCGGCGTCACAGGCCAGACCCAGCAACGCCGCCGGCGAAGGGCACAACGCCTGCCAGGCCGCCGCGCGCGAAGGCGTACAGAACAACGGCGCATTGATCGACGCGCCACGGCACAACTGCACGATCAATGGCCCGCTGACCGAACCCAGTACCTGGCCTTTGACCAAGGCCGCGCCGCTGTGCAGCGACGGCGTGACGCCCCAAAGCCGCACGCTCAATTGCGGGCCGTCCAGTTGCAGCACGCCCGCCGATGGATGATGCACCACCCCGGCAAACGGCGCTTCGACCGCCGTGCCCTGAGGCACACGCAACTCGACGTGCAACGGGCAAGTGTCCGGTTCAGCTGCGCTGTCCGGGCGGGTGTGGGACAGGCGGTATTGCCCATAACGACTGGCCGCCAGGCCATGTGCCGCGGCCGCTTCATCCAGCAGGCGCTGATCGACGCCCTCCTGCTCCCAATTCCCGGCCTCGAAATGCGGACTGAGCACGCCCAGGTCTATCAGCGCGAACTCTCGCCCCACCAGGTTCGGCAACAGCGGTGCGAAACCTTCGCTGCCGATGGTGGGCAGGTTCTGGCCGACGGCGGTGAGGATCGCCGCTTCCATCAGCGCCAACGGCACCGACGTGGCCACACGGAAGATTTCCCATTCATGGACCAGATTGTCGCGGCTGTAGGCATTGCCAGGATCGATGCTGATCTGCTGTTCGCCGCTGAGCACCAACACCGCCGCGCGGGCGACAATCAGCGGCCACAGCGCCAGCAGTTCTTCGTGTTGCAACGGGTTGACCGCGTGATAGGCCTGGATTGCCGGCAAAATGCAGAACGGATCGCCCTCGCCATGATGCAGCAGCGCTGCGCAGGTCACCGACAGATCGGTAATGCGCCAGGTGCGCACCAGATCGCCGAAATCGATCACGCCTTGCAGCTGCCAATGGCGCTGCGCATCGCGCTGCCACACCACGTTGTCGTCGGTGATGTCCATGTGAATGGCCTGCACCGGCAGTTTGTCCTGCAGTGGCTGCAAATGCCGCTCGGCTTGCGCGGACGCTTCGATGAGCAATTTGCGCTGGGCCTCATCCTTGATCAACGGCAGCAAATGCGCGATCAGGGCGTGAGCATGGCGGGCGTCCCATTGCAGGGTTCGCTCCAGCCCCGGATGGTCGAAATCCGCCAGGGCCAGGTCCATTTCACCACACAGGCGCCCGAAGCCGGACACCACCGTCGGGGTGAAACGAGCGAGGCTCGTCAGCGGCTGGCCTTCGATGTAGTCGAGCAGGCGAACGTGGACCGCCTGGCCATCCACGTCCAGCGACAGCAGGTCTGCACCGTTTTTCGCCGTGATAACACGCGGCACATGTACATCGGGATGTTCGCCCAGATGCTTGAGCCCGGCATGTTGTGCCTGGAGTTCCAGTACCGAGTAGTCGCCACGGCAGATTTTCAGGACGAAACGTCCCCGCTCGCTGTCGACGCGGTAGTTCAGGTCTTGCTGGCTGCCAAGGGCCTGCAACCTGCCACTGAACCCGTAATGTTCTTCCAGCAGCCCTAGCGCTTGCTCCGCAGACACCTGCGGGCTGGGCAAACTGGCGCGATGAATCAACGTGGCGAGCGGCATACAACGACCCCTGAAATTTTATTAGGCGCCTATATCGCCACTGGTTCGGGCGATACGCAACCCCCCGGAACTGGTATGAGGGCATTTGTGAACACAGTTGCTCCCACAGGTTTTGTTCTGGTACTCGCCTCGATCAGCACTTTGCGCAAGAATGGCGGCCATTAAACGCACACTGCTGGAGAGCCACCATGAATGTAGTGACCACCGACCTGCCCGGTGTTCTGATCCTCGAACCCAAGGTCTTTGGTGACGAACGTGGTTTCTTCTACGAGAGCTTCAACGCCAGGGCATTCAAAGAGGCCACCGGGCTGGAGACTGAATTCGTTCAAGACAATCACTCCCGTTCGCAGAAGGGCGTGCTGCGCGGCCTGCATTACCAACTGGAAAATACCCAGGGAAAACTGGTTCGCGTCACGGTCGGTGAAGTGCTGGACGTCGCCGTAGACATCCGTCGCAGCTCGCCGCACTTCGGTAAATGGGTCGCCGTGCGCCTGTCTGCCACCAATCATCGCCAGCTCTGGGTCCCGGAAGGTTTCGCCCACGGGTTCGTGGTCTTGAGCGAATTTGCCGAGTTTCTTTACAAAACCACCGACTACTACACGCCATCGGC
Source organism: Pseudomonas monachiensis (assembly GCF_047345015.1). Classification (NCBI taxonomy): domain Bacteria; kingdom Pseudomonadati; phylum Pseudomonadota; class Gammaproteobacteria; order Pseudomonadales; family Pseudomonadaceae; genus Pseudomonas; species Pseudomonas monachiensis. The sequence continues at coordinate 181,422 of NZ_CP178857.1, read as the reverse complement.
CGAGCGCAGCATTCGCTGGGACGACCCGGACCTGGCCATCGACTGGCAACTGCAAGGCACGCCGCAGCTGTCGGCGAAAGATCAGGCCGGGGTATTTTTCAGGGACGCCGATGTCTTTGCCTGACAGGCCGGCTGAAACTCGCCAATCAAGATGCAACTGACCCAAGGCGGGCAAGCCTAGGCATAATGCGCCTGTACCCACAGGCGCATGCTGCTCATGAAACCAACTCTTCCTCCCAGACCCCGTTGGCGCAGCCTGGCCCTGCTGGCACTGTGCCTGGCGCCGTTGCTGTGGCCGCTGGAGCATCTCGCCGAGCGTTACTACCGCAGCGAGCTGGCCAGCCAGAATCGTCAGACCCTCGACCTCTACGTCGCCAACCTGCTGGGTACCCTGCACCGCTATGAAGTGTTGCCGCAAATCCTCGGCGACCTGCCGGCCTTGCGTGCCGTGCTCGGCGCGCCGGACGATGGCGTCACCCAAGGCAATGCCAACCGCTTGCTGAAAAACATCGCCACCCAGACCGGTGCCGAAGTCATGTACCTGATGGACGCCACCGGCAAGACCCTGGCCGCCTCCAACTGGGACAAACACGACAGTTTTGTCGGGCGTAATTTTTCCTTCCGGCCGTATTTCAGCGAAGCCATGGCCGGGCGCCTCGGGCGCTTTTTCGGCCTGGGCACGACATCCGCCAAGCGCGGTTACTTCTTTGCCGCCGGCGTACGTGATGGCGAAAAAATCGTTGGTGTACTGGTAGTCAAGGTCGACCTCGACCACACCGAAAGCCTCTGGGGCAAAACCCCGGAACAACTGCTGCTGACCGACCACAACGGCGTGGTCATTCTCACCTCGCGACCGGAGTGGCGATTCCGCTCGACCCGCCCGTTGAGCGAAGACGAAAGCAAAGCCATCACGGCGATCCAGCCCTATCCAACCCGCGATCCAAAACCGCTGAAGCTCAATACCAATGCCTGGTTGACCCAGACCCGGCAGATCGCTGAAACCGGCTGGGACGTCAGCATCCTCGCTCCGCGCACCTTGATCGACCGCCCGGTGCGCACGGTGGTGGCTATCGGTGGTGCAACGTTGCTGGTGTTGATGCTGTTGCTTGGCCTGATGATGCAGCGCCGTCGCCACTACCTCGAACGCATCGCTTTCGAAGCCAAGGCCCGCCGCGAGCTGGAAGGCCGGGTCGCCGAGCGCACCAGCGATCTCGAGGGCCTGAACCGACGCCTGAAACAGGAAGTGCTGGAACGCGAGCAGGCCCAGCAAGAGCTGGTCCGCGCCCAGGATGATCTGGTGCAGGCCGGCAAATTGTCGGCGCTGGGCACCATGTCGGCGAGCATCAGCCACGAACTCAATCAGCCGCTGGCAGCAATTCGCAGCTACGCGGAAAACGCCGAAGTATTGCTCGATCACCAGCGCACCGACGACGCCCGAGGCAACCTCAAGCTGATCAGCGAATTGACTGGTCGCATGGCCTCGATCATCGCCCACCTGCGCGCCTTTGCCCGGCGCGACCGCCACGCCCCGGAAAGCGTCGCCCTGCAACCGGCGCTGGACGATGCCCTGGCCTTGCTGGCCAAGCGTCGACGCAGCATGGAAGTCGAACTGATCCGCGACTTGCCCGCCGCCACCCTGTGGGTCGAGGCCGGGGAAACCCGCCTGCGTCAGGTGCTCGGCAACCTGCTGGCCAATGCCCTGGACGCCCTGACGGAAAAAGGCCCGCCACGTAAACTCTGGCTCAGTGCCCAATCCACGGCCGATGGCGTCAACCTGTACATTCGCGACAACGGCCCCGGGTTTTGCATGGAAGCCCTTGGCCGCGCCAGCGAGCCGTTCTATACCACCAAGACCCGCACCCAGGGCCTCGGCCTGGGGCTGGCGATTTGCGAAACCCTGATGCGCGCCTTCGGCGGTGAACTGTCGTTCGCCAACCACAAGGAGGGCGGCGCCCTGATTACCCTGAAGCTGCGCGCAGGCGCACCGGGCGTGAGCCTGCAACCGTCCGAGGACCGAAGTGCATGACCATCGACAACCGCATTCAGGTCGTGTTGATCGACGACGATCCCCACTTGCGCCAAGCCCTGAGTCAAACGCTGGATCTGGCCGGCCTGAAAATCCTGCCACTGGCCGAAGCCAAGGGCCTGGCCACACAACTTGAACGTGACTGGCCAGGGGTGGTGGTCAGCGACATCCGCATGCCCGGCATGGACGGTCTCGAACTGTTGACCGAACTGCACGCCCAGGATCCGGAGCTGCCGGTGCTGCTGATCACCGGCCACGGCGATGTGCCGCTGGCCGTGCAGGCCATGCGCGCCGGAGCCTATGACTTTCTGGAAAAACCCTTCGCCAGTGACGCCCTGCTCGACAGCGTACGCCGCGCATTGGCCCTGCGCCGACTGGTGCTGGACAACCGCAGCCTGCGGTTGGCCTTGAGCGACCGCAACGAGCTGAGCACGCGCCTGGTCGGCCACTCACCTTCGATGCTGCGCCTGCGCGAGCAGATCGGCGCCTTGGCGGCGACCAGGGCCGACGTGCTGATCCTCGGCGAAACCGGCGCTGGCAAAGAAGTCGTGGCCCGGGCGCTGCACGATTTATCAAGCCGTCGCAACGGTCCGTTCGTGGCGATCAACGCCGGTGCCCTGGCCGAATCGGTGGTCGAAAGCGAACTGTTCGGCCACGAGCCCGGCGCCTTCACCGGCGCGCAGAAACGTCGCATCGGCAAGTTCGAATTCGCCAATGGCGGCACGCTGTTCCTCGATGAAATCGAAAGCATGAGCCTGGATGTGCAGGTCAAGTTGCTGCGCTTGCTGCAAGAGCGGGTGGTCGAACGCCTGGGCGGCAATCAACTGATCCCGCTGGACATCCGCATCATTGCCGCCACCAAGGAAGACCTGCGCCAGGCGGCGGATCAGGGGCGTTTCCGTGCCGACCTGTATTACCGCCTGAACGTCGCGCCGCTACGGATTCCACCGCTGCGTGAACGGGGCGAAGATGCGCTGATGCTGTTCCAGCATTTTGCCGATGAAGCCAGTGCCCGCCACGGCTTGCCACCCCATGAACTGCAACCGGGGCAACGTGCGTTGCTGCTGCGCCACACCTGGCCCGGCAACGTGCGCGAGCTGCAAAATGCCGCCGAACGTTTTGCCCTCGGGCTGGAACTGGCCCTCGACAACAGCACGCCGGATGGCGGCGCTGGCAACAGGGTCGAAGTCGTCAGCGGCGGTTTGAGCGAGCAAGTGGAGAACTTCGAAAAAACCCTCATCGCCGCCGAACTGGCACGCTCGCACAGCTCCGTGCGCAGCGTTGCCGAAGCCCTCGGCATTCCGCGCAAGACCTTGCATGACAAACTGCGCAAGCACGGTCTGAGTTTCGCCGACAGTGGTGCCTCGGCCCACCCTGACGATCTCGACTGAGCTACCGTCCAATCATCCACTTCACGCCAGAGGCCCCTGAATGAGCCGCGACAGTCGACAACTGGAATCCGTTCTCCATCATGACATTCCCCTCACCCGGGACATGGGCCTCAAAGTGCTCGACTGGCATGACCAGCAACTGCGCCTGCACTTGCCGCTGGAAGCCAACGTCAACCACAAGAGCACCATGTTCGGCGGCAGCCTGTATTGCGGCGCGGTCCTGGCCGGTTGGGGCTGGCTGCATTTGCGCCTCAAGGAGGAAGGCATTACCGACGGGCACATCGTGATTCAGGAAGGGCAGATCAGCTATCCGCTGCCGGTGACGGGGGATGCCCACGCCATTTGCCAGGCGCCGGACCCGGTGATCTGGAAGAAATTCCTGACCACCTTCCAGCGATACAGCCGAGCGCGGTTGACGCTGCATACGCGGGTCGTCAATGAAGGTCGCGATGAGGATGCGGTGAGGTTTGTCGGGCAGTACGTGTTGCACCGCTGAACTTCAGATCGGTAAGAAACCCTGTGGCGAGGGAGCTTGCTCCCGTCAGGCTACACAGTAGCCGCAATAAAGCATTGGGGCCGCTTCGCGCCCCGACGGGAGCAAGCTCCCTCGCCACAAAAAGGTGTGAATCTCAGGACCGCGCCAATTCCAGCAGCTTCTCCCGCCAGGCTGCCTTCGCCGGCAATGCCAGGAAGAACGCATTCAACAGCGACTCCCGCGCCGGATAGCTGAACGGCTCACCGCTCAACTCCAGTACTTCACCGCCCGCGCCTTCCAGCACACCTTGCGCTGCCGCCGTGTCCCACTGGGAAGTCGGTGCCAGGCGCGGATAGCAATCCGCGGCGCCTTCGGCCAGCAGGCAAAACTTCAGCGAACTGCCGATATTGGCCAGTTGCAGCTCGCCAAGGCTGGCGCTCAACCCGGCCAGCAAGCGCTCCTGCTCCGGGCTCGAATGGCGACGGCTGGCCACCACGGTGAAGGACTCACCGGGCGCTAATGCATCACGCACCTTGATCGCCACGGGCGTACCACCTTTATCGCCGCGCCAGGCACCGAGACCAGCGCCACCGACGTAAAAACGCCCGTTGGTCGGCATCGACACCACGCCGAACACCACCCGACCGTTTTCGATCAGCGCGATGTTGACGGTGAACTCTTCGCTGCCGCTGATGAATTCCTTGGTGCCATCCAGCGGATCGACCAGCCACCAGCGCTGCCAGCCGGCCCGCACGCTTTGGGGAATGTTGGCGTCCTCTTCGGAGAGCACCGGGATGCTCGGATCGAGCGCCGTCAACCCGGCCAGAATCAGGTGATGAGCAGCCAGGTCGGCAGCGGTCACCGGCGAATCATCAGCCTTTGCCGTGACGGCCGTGCCTGTGCGCCAGAACGGCAGGATCGCATCACCGGCCTGCAAAGCCAGTTCAATCACCGATGCCATCATCGGGTGTGGGAAATTCATGGCTGGAACGCTCCGCGCTGAGTCAACAGGTCTCGGGCCAGGTACAGCGCCGCCAAGGCACGGCCCTCGGTAAATTGCGGGTTTTGCGCCAGTGCCGAGAGTTCACGCAGATTGACCTTGTCCACCCGCATCGGCTCGGGCTCGTCGCCTTCCAGACGCTCTTCGTAGAGGTCGGTGGCCAGCACCACTTGGATCTTCTGGCTCATGTAACCGGGGGACAGCGACAACTCGGTCAGGTGCTCCAGTTGCCGCGCGCCAAATCCGGCCTCTTCCTTGAGTTCGCGCTCGGCCGCCGCCAGCACGTCTTCACCCGGCTCGATCAAGCCCTTGGGCAATGACATTTCATATGCATCCGTGCCGCCGCAATACTCCTCGACCAGCACCGCATGCTCGGCATCGAGCATCGCCACGATCATCACCGCGCCGTACCCGGCGCCCTTGCCGACCAGGCGTTCATACGTACGCTCCACGCCGTTGGAAAAGCGCAGCTTCATCTCTTCCACGCAGAACAATCGACTGGTGGCGACAATTTCGCGGGCGAGTATGGTGGGTTTCTGGCGCATGCAAAGCTCCTTGGCGTGAACGCGCTACTATAACGCGGCTTTCCCGATTGTTTACGCCAGAAATCTTTCTACTGCCCGAGACGTTGCCATGCCTTCATTACCCTGGTCCGACATCGATACCGTTCTGCTGGACATGGACGGCACGCTGCTGGACCTGCATTTCGACAATCACTTCTGGATGGAGCACCTGCCCCAGCGTTACGCCGAACTGCACAGGGTCAGCCGGGCCATGGCCGAGATGGAATTGCAGCCGTTGTTCGAGCGCAATGCCGGCCAGTTGCAGTGGTACTGCCTGGACTTCTGGAGCACCGAACTGAAGCTGTCGGTGCGCGACCTGAAACTGGAAACCGCGCACCTGATCGCCCTGCGTCCGGATGCCGACACCTTTTTGGCGGCGATCAAACGGGCGGGCAAGCGCGTGGTGCTGATCACCAATGCCCATCGGGATGCGCTGTCGTTGAAGCTGGAAAAAATCGAACTGGCGCCTTACTTCGAACGCTTGATCAGTTCCCATGACTACGGCTTCCCCAAGGAAAACCCGCAATTCTGGGATGCGCTGCAAGCCGATATCGATTTCGATCCGGCGCGTAGCCTGTTCATCGACGACACCTTGCCGATCCTGCGCAGCGCGCGGGACTTTGGCGTGGCGCATTTGCTGGCCGTGCGCGAGCCGGACAGCCGCAAGGGGCCGAAGGATACGGCGGAGTTTGCGGCGGTCGGGGATTATCGGGATTTGATTGCGGGACTTTGATTGACCGTAGGAGCTGCCGCAGGCTGCGATCTTTTCATCTTAATTGCGTCAAGGTCAAAAGATCGCAGCCTGCGGCAGCTCCTACGGGCCTCGTGTTACTCAGGAATCCGCAACGACTGCCCCGGATAGATCTTGTCCGGGTGCGACAGCATCGGCTTGTTGGCCTCGAAGATTTTGTTGTACTTGTTGGCGTCGCCGTACACGCGCTTGGAAATCGCGCTGAGGGTGTCACCCTTCACCACGGTGACAAATACCGCCGCTTTCACGACCGGGCCGGTCACGGTGATCTGATCATCCACACTGCCAACCCCGGCGATATTACCCACCGCCAGCAGAATCTTTTCCTTCTCTTCCTGGCTCGCCACTTCACCGGTCACCGTGACCTTGTCGCCGTCGACCGTCGCCTGCACATTCGGGTTGCCCAGGCCGACCTTGCTGATGTGCTCCTTCAACTGCTCACTGGCGTTGGCGTTACCTGGCGTCAGCAAATCCAGCAATTTTTCGCCTGCTTCCTTCACAAAGCTCAAAAGACTCATGGTGCACTCTCCTTGGGTTTCGGGTTCCAGACGTCAAAGCCTAGACCACGGTCGTCACCTGCGAATCCAACCCGACCAATGACCCCGCTTGCGATAGAATCCGCACCTTCCCACCCCTTGGAGCGCAGATGGACATCAAGCAGCTGAAATTCCTCATCGCGCTCGACGAAACCCGCCATTTCGGCCAGGCCGCCGCGCGTTGCCACATCACTCAGCCGACCCTGTCCATGCGCCTGCGCAGCCTCGAAGAAGAACTCGACCTGCCGTTGGTCAATCGCGGCCAGCGCTTCGAAGGCTTCACCGCGCCAGGCGAGCGGGTGCTGGCCTGGGCGCGCACGGTGTTGGCGGCCTACGACGGCTTGTACGCCGAGGCAGCCGCCTGTCGCGGCAATCTGGTCGGCACCTTGCGCCTGGGCGTAGTGCCGTTGTCGAGCTTCGATCCGCTGCCACTGATGCAACGCTTGCACGCCGAGCACCCAAACCTGCGCTTCGAACTCTCGGCCCTGAGTTCCGAGCAGATCCTCGAGCAACTGGCGAACAATCGCCTGGACCTCGGCGTTTCCTACCTGGAACGCCTCGATACCGAACACTTCGACTCACTGGCCTTCAGCGAAACCCGCATGGGCCTGCTCTATGATCAACGCTTCTTCAGCTTTGGCGAGGCACCGCTGAGCTGGGAATCCTTGATCGAACTGCCGCTGGGCATGCTCACCAGCGGCATGCACTTTCGTCAGTCCATCGACCACAACTTCCACAGCCGTGGCCTGACCCCGCAACCGTTGCTGCAGACCGATGCCGTGCATCAACTGTTACAAGCCGTGCACGGCGGCTTGTGTTGCGCCGTAATGCCATTGAACGGCGGCCTCGAAGGCCTGACCGAACACTTGCGCCTGCAACCGATCGAGAACGCCCAGACCCTCGGCCGCCTGGGGCTGATCATGCGTCGCAGCGCGCCACGCTCGGCGCTGGCAGAAGCCTGTTTTGCCCTCTATCAACAATCGCTGATCGGCGCTTGATCGACGGCATCTATCGGTAGATCAGTATTAGCGATTAGACGTGACAACTTGCCGCGCCTAGTCTTAAAGCTGATCAAACCGTCGGTGATGCCATGAACACCAAGCGCCCTGCATGCGCGGCGCCTGCCCTCGAAGCGCCCGCGCCCTCCGCAAGCCAGACGTACTGCTATAGCAATCTCGAATACTCCGAATCGGCCAGCACCGCACTGGCCGAGGAAGTCGCGCTGGCGATTGCCTTCAACGGCATCAGCCAGGCGGTCATGCTGGTGACGCCCACGGACCTGGAAGATTTCATCGTCGGCTTCAGCCTGGGCAGCGGCATCATCCAGGACGCCACGGACATCTATGACCTGCAACTCAGCGGCTCGGGATCGGCGCAATACGCGCAAGTGACCATCGCCAACCGCGCGTTCTGGAACCTCAAGCAGCAGCGTCGGCAACTGGCCGGCACCAGCGGTTGCGGGTTGTGCGGCGTGGAAGCAGTCGAGCAGGCGTTGCCTGACCTTCGGGTATTGCCCGGCGCCCCATTGCCGCCTGTCGAATGGCTTGATGGCCTGCGCGAGCGCATCGGTGCCTTCCAGCCCTTGGGCCAACATTGCGGTGCGGTGCATGCCGCAGTGTTCATGAATGACAAGGGCGAGTTGCTGCTGGGCCGCGAAGACATCGGCCGGCACAACGCCCTCGACAAACTGATCGGCGGATTGATCCGGCAAAAAATCCCGACCGCTGGCGGCCTGGCGATTGTCACCAGCCGCTGCAGCCTCGAATTGATCCAGAAAGTCTTGCGCGCTGGCATCCAGACCCTGGTCAGCCTGTCGTCGCCCACGGGCCTTGCCGTGCAATGGGCCCGTCGCCACAACCTCAATCTCATCCATCTGCCTCAGAAGAATGCACCGCGGGTCTACAGCCCAACGTTGGAGAATCAAGCGTGAGTCAACACCGTCAGGCCGACCAGAAACCCGTTCCTCGCTTCAAGCCCTACAAAGGCCCGGCCGGTGGCTGGGGGGCACTGATCAGCGTGGCCCAGGCCTGGTTGACCAGCGACAACGCGCTGAAGAACCTGCGCATCATGCTCAAGACCAACCAGAACGGTGGCTTCGACTGCCCGGGTTGCGCCTGGGGCGATTCTCCGGAAAAGGGCATGGTGATGTTCTGCGAGAACGGCGCCAAGGCGGTGAACTGGGAAGCGACCAAACGCCGTGTCGATGCCAAGTTCTTCGCCAAGCACAGCGTCACGTCGCTGCTGGAGCAAAGCGACTATTGGCTCGAGTATCAGGGCCGCCTGACCGAGCCGATGAGCTATGACGCCGAGACCGATCGCTACAAGCCGATCAGCTGGGACGACGCATTCGCCCTGATCGCCAAACACCTGAACGGCCTGTCGAGCCCGGATCAGGCCGAGTTCTACACCTCGGGCCGGGCAAGTAACGAAGCGGCGTACCTCTATCAGCTGTTCGTGCGCGCCTACGGCACCAACAACTTCCCTGACTGCTCGAACATGTGCCACGAGGCCAGCGGTGTCGCGTTGTCACAAAGCGTCGGGGTCGGCAAAGGCACCGTGACCTTCGACGACTTCGAACACGCCGATGCGATTTTCGTCTGGGGCCAGAACCCCGGTACCAACCACCCACGGATGCTCGAACCGCTGCGCGAAGCGGTGAAGCGCGGCGCCCAAGTGGTGTGCATCAACCCGCTCAAGGAGCGTGGCCTGGAGCGTTTTCAGCACCCCCAGCACGCGATCGAAATGCTCACCAATGGCGACAAGCCGACCAACACCGCATTCTTCCGCCCGGCCCTGGGTGGCGACATGGCGATCATGCGCGGCATGGCGAAATTCCTCCTGCTGTGGGAGCGGGACGCGCAGAAAACCGGTGAGCCGGCGGTGTTCGACCACGACTTCCTCAACGGGCACAGCGTCAACGTGCTGGAATACCTGGCCGTCATCGACGACACCCCCTGGGAGCAGATCGTCGAGCAGTCCGGCCTGAGCCTGGTGGAAATCGAGCAAGCGGCGCGCATGTACGCCAAGGGCAAGAACGTCATCATGTGCTGGGCCATGGGCATCACCCAACACCGCCATTCGGTGGCGACCATCCAGGAAATCGCCAACCTGATGCTGCTGCGCGGCAACATCGGCCGGCCGGGTGCCGGCCTGTGCCCGGTGCGTGGCCACAGCAACGTGCAGGGCGACCGGACCATGGGCATCAACGAACGCCCTCCTGCCGCGTTCCTCGATGTCCTGGAGCGACGCTTCCAGTTCAAGGTGCCACGCGACAACGGCCACAACGTGGTCGAGGCGATTCATGCGATGGCTGAAGGGCGGGCGAAAGTCTTCATCGGTCTGGGCGGCAACTTCGCCCAGGCCACGCCAGACAGCCCGCGCACGTTCCAGGCCCTGCGAAACTGCGACCTGACCGTGCAGATCAGCACCAAGCTCAACCGCAGCCATTTGACCCACGGCAAGGACGCGCTGATCCTGCCGTGCCTGGGCCGCACCGACATCGATATCCAGACCCAAGGCCCGCAAGCGATCACCGTCGAAGACTCGTTCAGCATGGTCCACGCCTCCAATGGCCAACTGCAGCCGCTGTCGAACCAGATGCGCTCGGAACCGGCGATCCTGGCCGGCATCGCTGCCGCGACCCTGGGCAGCCACCCGGTGGACTGGAACTGGCTGGTGGCCGACTACAGCCGCATCCGCGACCTGATCGCCGAGACCATTCCCGGTTTCAAGGACTTCAACGAGAAAATCAAGAACCCGGGAGGCTTCTACCTGGGCAACAGTGCCGGCGCACGCAAGTGGAGCACCGCTTCGGGCCGGGCCAATTTCCGCTCGAACGCGCTGCCCAAAGACCTGGTGCACGAACGCACCCGCGCCACCGGAGTACTGCCGGACCTGATCATGCAATCGATGCGTTCCCATGATCAGTACAACACCACCATTTATGGCCTCAACGACCGTTATCGCGGCGTGAAAGGTCAGCGCGATGTGTTGTTCGTCAACGAAGCCGACATCATTCGCCTGGGCTTCAAGCCGGGGCAAAAGGCCGACATCGTTTCGCTCTGGGACGATGGCGTGGAACGTCGGGTAAAAGGCTTCACCCTGCTGGCGTTTGATATCCCGGCCGGGCAAGCGGCGGCCTACTATCCGGAGGTGAACCCGTTGGTGCCGCTGGAAAGCACCGGCGATGGCAGTGATACGCCGACATCGAAATTCGTGGCGATCCGGTTGGAAGCGGCGAGTGAGACCGGGTTGATCATGGCCAGGTCTGCTTAATGTGTTGTCTGAACTGGCCCCATCGCGAGCAAGCTCGCTCCCACAGTCTTTTTCTGTTGTTCACATAATCTGCGTTCGACTGAAATCCCTGTGGGAGCGAGCTTGCTCGCGATGGGGCCAGACCAATCACCAAAAACTCCGGACCCTGCACTTTCCTTTCGCCCACAAAAAAGGCCGCTTTCTTATGAAAACGGCCTTTGCGAATAAGTAAAAGACCTGCAAAAAAACGTTAAGTTCCGCCCAAAAAACAGTAACTTGCAATATTGTATACAAGTCGTGTTATTCGTCGGATTTCGATTGTCACGCCCATTCCAGAGCCTCAGGATCGCGCCGTCATCCCCTTGAGGTTCCTCCATGAAGTTCTCCTCGATTCTCTTGTTGTCCCTTGGCCTGGTCAGCGGTATCGCGTCTGCTGGCGGCACCACCGAAGCCGGTGTAGGCGGCGCATTGGGCGGGGTTTTAGGCTCGGTCGTCGGTCAGTCGTTAGGCGGCAGCACAGGTTCCACCATCGGCGCGGCCCTGGGTGGCGCGGGTGGTAGCGCCGTCGGCGCAAACAAGCACAGCCGTGGCGAAGCAGCCCTTGGCGGTGCGTTGGGTGCAGCGGGCGGTAACGTGGTCGGCCGCAGCGTGGGCGGCACCACTGGCAGCCTGATCGGCGCCGCAGCGGGCGGCGGTGCTGGTGGCGCGCTGGGTAACTACATGGGCAAAGATTACGATGATGAAGACGGCGGTCATCGTTCGTATCGCGGCCATGACGATCGTCGTTACTACCGTGACGGCCATCCGGGCCGTGGCCATGCTTATGGCCATCGCAAGCACCACCACAAGTACTACCGCGACTAAGGCCTCGAGCGCCTCGCTGGTGAGTACAACAAAAATCGCAGCCCAAGGGCTGCGATTTTTTTTGCCTTACTGAACCACCAGACGTTCCAGTGCCCCGCGCAACCCGGCAGGAATCGCCACGGGTTGATTCGATGCACGATCGACAAACACATGCACAAAGCGCCCCGCCGCGCAGGCCTCGTCTTCTCCTTGCTTGAACACGGCCAGTTCGTACTGCACCGAACTGTTGCCCAGCTTGCCCACCCGCAGACCGATCTCGATGCGGTCCGGGAAGGCAATGGAAGCAAAGTAATCACAGGAAGAACTCACCACGAACCCCACCACCTCACCATCATGGATATCCAGGCCGCCGACTTCGATCAGGTAAGTGTTCACTGCCGTATCGAAGAAGCTGTAGTAGGTCACGTTGTTGACGTGACCGTAGGCGTCGTTGTCGTGCCAGCGGGTGGTGATGGGCTGGAAGTGCGGATAGTCGGTGCGTTGGGGCATTGGTGTTGATTCCTGAGTGGGTTCGCCAGTCTAAGGCGAAAACCGCGTTATCGTTCTTCGCGAGCAAGCCCGCTCCCACAATGGATCATCGCCGGACACAAATTTTGCAGGCAATGAAGTAACAGTGTGGGAGCGGGCTTGCTCGCGAAGGCGCCCTCACAGGCGCCACAACAATCACTTGTCAGCGAAGCCTTTGCCGGCTGCCGCCAACTCGCCAATCACCCGCGCCGGCTGCCAGTGATCGCCCTGACGCGTCTCAAGGTCCATCAAGCGCCGGTGAATGTCCGCCAGCCCTTGCTGATCGGCCCAGGCCATCGGCCCGCCCTTGTCCGCCGGGAAACCGTAACCGTTGAGGTACACCAGATCGATATCGCGGGCCGACCCGGCGATGCCTTCCTGGAGGATCTTCGCGCCTTCGTTGACCAGTGCCAGCAAACAGCGCTCGAGAATTTCTTCCGGGCCGATCTCGCGGCGCTGGAACCCCAGCTCCTCACTGACTTGAAGCACCAGTGCATCCACCTGCGGATCGTGTTCGGCCTGACGACTGCCGGGTTCATAGTGGTAAAAACCGTTGCCACTCTTCTGGCCAAAACGTCCCTGCTCACACAAACGATTATCCACCTGGACCTCCGGCGCATCCTGCCCGATGCCGGATAGCTGGCGCGAGCGCCATTGCAGGTCGACGCCCACCACATCGAACATGCGGAACGGCCCCATGGCGAAACCGAAGCCCTGCAGCGCAGCGTCAACCTGGTAGGGATAAGCGCCTTCCAGCAGCATTTTTCGCGCTTCGAGCACATAGGTATTGAGCATGCGGTTGCCGATGAAACCGTCGCAATTGCCCGACACCACACTGACCTTGCCCATGCGCTGGCCGAGCGCCAGCGCCGCGTCGAGTACCGCCGGTGCAGTCTGCGCGCCACGGACGACTTCCAGCAGTTTCATGATGTGCGCCGGGCTGAAGAAGTGCAGGCCCAGTACTTGTTGCGGCCGACGTGTGGCCGCAGCGATGGCATCGATGTCCAGCGCCGAAGTATTGCTCGCCAGAATCGCCTCAGGCTTGAGCAGGCCATCGAGCTCGCGGAAGATTTTCTGCTTGAGCTCAAGGTTTTCGTACACCGCTTCGATGACCAGGTCGACCTCGCGGATGGCCACATAACCATCCGCCGCCGTAACCCGCGCCACACGGGCATCGGCTTCGCCTTGGTCAATGCGGCCCTGGCGCACGTTGTGGGCGTAGGTGTCGGCCACGGTGGCCAGCGCTTGCTCCAGCATTTGCGGATTGTTGTCGACCCACTGCACGGCCACTCCGGCGTTGGCCAGGCACATGACAATGCCACGGCCCATGGTGCCCGCGCCGATGACGGCGGCGCGCTGAATATTCGACGGTGTCTGGCTCATGTTTTGTTCTCTTGTTGGCGATCCGAAGACAGCCACCACCATAGTCAGCCACCAGGTTTTTTTGAAATTTATTCCTGTGATGAGCAACATTCAGCGGATGGATGTAGCCCTTTGAGCACACCGAAAACCCCTGTGGGAGCGGGCTTGCTCGCGAAGGCGATCCATCTAGTGGCAGTGATGGTGACTGACCCACCGCTTTCGTCGGATCGCCGCCCGGAGCAAGCCCGCTCCCACAAGGACCACGGTTCAGCCTGCCAGATGTTGCTCGGCCCACTCCCGCACCCCGGCATACGGATAATCCTCCAGCGCCGCAAACCCCGAAATCGACCGCGCCTTGAGCCTGGTGAACAACGGCACACTGATCCCGCACAGAAACCGTGTCACGCGTTCAGCCGAGGGCACGTTGCCCGTGTGCTGCTCGTGCCTGTGGATAAAACCGCCACACAGTGCCTCGAAATTCTTATCCACAAGGGCCGGCAACTCCGGTGGTGCCGGTAGCCGCGCCACTTGCCCATGACACACCGAACAATGCCCGCATTGCTGCGGCGCATTGTGGTCGCCGAAATACTCGGCCAGGCGATAACCCAGGCAACGGTCGGTGGCGAACAGGTCCAGCATCGCGTGAATCCGCGCGACCTCGGTGCGCTCATGCCGAGTGAAATAGCCGTGCAGTTCCTCGCTCAACGCGGCGCTGTCGAACCCGCTTTGCAGCACGCTGTAGACCTCGGTCATCTGCTTGCTTTCGAGCTCCACCCAGCCCTTCTCCTGGAAGTAATCCAGTGCCTTGACCACCCGACTGCGCTCGGCCTGATGCTGCTCGTACAACGCCTCGAAATTCACCGTGGCCCAGGTCCGTGCGCGGCTGGAGGTCTGGATGATCGCCGCGACAAAATCCCTGCGCTCGCCCTCGAAGCGTGCCAATAGCGCCTCGGGCTCCTGAACATACTTGAAACGGTACTCGGCGTAGTACGCGTAGCGCGGGGCGATCAACCCGCGCAACTCGAGCTGCACCAGCAAGGTCTTGAGCGGCAACTGGCGAATATTGCTCTGATCGGCCAACGGCCCCAGCAGAAACTCCCACTGCCCTTCGGTTGCGGCGGCATGCATCTCGTCAAGCACGCAACGGATGCCATCGAGCTCGGGCGTGTCGCCGTAGACGAAGTTCTCCAGCACGTTGAGGCTGTCGCGGTTGGCCAACACCAGGCAGTCCGACGGCTGCCCGTCACGCCCGGCGCGGCCGATTTCCTGGCTGTAGTTTTCGATGGATTTGGGCAGGTCGAAATGCACCACGTTGCGGATGTCACTCTTGTCGATGCCCATGCCGAAAGCGATGGTGGCGACGATGCAATTGGACTGCCCGCCCATGAATCGACGCTGGATCGCTTCCCGTTGCTCATGGGGCAACCCGGCGTGATAAGCCTCGGCCTGAATGCCGTTGCGGTTCAGATGTTCGGCGATGTGCTCGGCGGTTTTCTGCAAGGTGACATAGACGATGCTCGGCTGGTCCGGACGCTGGCTCATCCATTCGACCAGACGCCTGCGCTTGTCCGCTCCGCGAACCGGTTCCACCAGCAAATTGAGGTTCGGACGATAGAAACCGGTGGTCACCACATCGTTGGCGGCGATGGCGAATTTCGCCTGCATGTCGGCGATGACCTTGGGCGTCGCCGTTGCGGTCAACAACAACACCTGAGGGATGTTGAACTGGCGTTGATAGTCGGGAAGCTTGAGGTAGTCCGGGCGAAAGTTATGTCCCCATTCGGAAATGCAGTGCGCCTCGTCCACCACCAGCAGCGAAATCGGTACTTGCTGCAAAAAATGCCGGAAGCGCTCGTTCTTCAGGCGCTCCACGGAGATCATCAAAATCTTCAGTTCGCCGGATTTTGCCCGGGTCATGACATCGCTGGCGTCATCGCGACTCTGCGCCGAATCGATACTGCCCGCCGAGATGCCGTGGCGTTGCAGGAACGCCAGTTGATCCTGCATCAACGCCAGCAGCGGTGAGACCACCAGCGTCAGGTGCGGCAGCAACAGCGCCGGCAATTGGTAGCAAAGGGACTTGCCGGAACCGGTGGGGAAAATCGCCGCCGCCGAGCGCCCCGCCAGCACGGCACTGACGGCCGCCTCCTGACCGGGTCGAAATTGTGGATAACCGAAAACCTGTTCCAGGGTGTTGTGCATAAGCTGTCACTCCGTTGACTGCTGCGGAGTCAAAAGCCTGGCCGGCGATCGCAGCGAGTCGAGAAAAGGTCGGGGGCAAAAACGATACCGGATCATACAGCGGATGGCTGGAAGGGCTTGAGATCGCTTTCGCGAGCAGGCTCGCGAAGAGGCCAGCACACCCACCGCAAAACTCGAAATACCCGACATTGTCCGAGGCCCCCTCTACCGAGATTTACTGCGAAGCGGCTGAAAACGCTGTAAGCATTTTTACCTCTCGCCATTCCACGTTGAAAACCCAGCCCCAACGTGTAGTCCGCTTCCTCAAAATATGACAAAACCCTTACAAAGCCTGTCGATCTCAGCCGTCTTGTCCCGTAACGCCATACCCTCCTATAGTTTCCAGCGCGGCTGAAAACAGTGTCTCGGCCTGCCGGGAACACTTGCCGATTTCGCACAGGACCCATTCAATGAAAAACCCCGACTCACTGACAACCCGCTACCACCCACTCAAGACCCGCTACAGCGAAACCCCGGTGCTGGTCATCGATACCGAGGCCGACCCCTTCGAGATCCTCGACGCCGCCCGACAACGCATCCACGCCGCCAGCGACCTGCTCGAAACCCTCTATTGCATGTGCTTCAAACAGGCCAATGCCAGCGACATCCCCAAGATCGTCAGCGCGCTGTACCTGCTGACCCAGGACGGCAATGACCTGCTCGACATCGCCCGCCAGCGCTTGCCGAAACTCACCGGCTGAAAAACACCACAACCGCCTGTGGGAGCGAGCCTGCTCGCGAAGAACGATAACGCGGTCCTTCTGCGGACATGCAAGTTCTGGATATTTCGCTGTGGATAACTCCGTCAGCAACGACCTATGGAAGCTTCGGCAAGGTCCTACAAAACAAGACAACTTGTCGGCTATCGCCAGCCAGTGGCTCGAACATATAGTCCGGACTGTCGCTGCCAAATCAGCGATCAGGTTTGGTCACCTGAGAACAACGCACATAGTTGTGCCATCATTCGCGCCGCGGACATCTATGTCCTCGCAGTGCATTGTCATGGCGACTGTGTGCGGGACGCCTTCGGGCGAGCCGAGTTGTTGTTCTCGGTTGACCAAGCCTGCGCACAGTCCGCCTCCCATCGTTTGGTCACGGTGCTGGCGGTTAATTAACAACAAACCGAGTACATGCCATGTCAACTCTGAACCCGTTTCCAAATCGCTACCGCCCACTCCACACCAACCTCACCGACACCCCGCCCCTGATCATCGACACAGAGGCCAACCCCCAAGACATCCTCGAAGCCGCCCTCCAGCGCATCCGGGCCTCCAGCGAACTGCTGCAAACCCTGCACTGCCAATGCTTCAAACACGGCGGTCTCGAAGACATCCCGCACATCACCCACGCGCTCTACCTGCTGACCCAGGACGGCTGCGACCTGCTCAAGGTCGCCCAACAACGCATGCTGAACTGGAAAGCCCCAGCCTGACGCCATTCATCAGAGCACCTAAGTGGCATTATTCTGGCTATTTAAATAAAAAACAGCTGGAATAATGGCAGTTATCATCCCTTCCTTAAGGAAATCAGCGTCACGAGAATGGTGTCTTTTTCAATGTCCCAATCGCAGCTCACCTTTTCCTTAAGTGCTATTATTCTGGCAGTTATAGCGCCCTAATGAAGGAATATTGGCACATGGCCAAGAAGACAGCTCCACTCTTGCCCGCCGCTTCCAGACTACTTTCCGAGTTCGGCGAGCGACTGAAACTCGCTCGCCTACGCCGCAAACTCACAGCTAAACAAGTCGCTGAGAGGGCGGGCATGTCACTGACAACTTTGCGCTCCCTGGAATCAGGTGGCTCAGGGGTGACCATCGGAGCCTACCTGTCTGTCATGCAAGTTCTGGGTCTGGAAAAAGACTTGAGCAAACTCGCGGCAGCCGATGAAGTGGGCCGTCAACTGCAGGACGCACAACTGAAATCCAGCACCACCTCCACCGCAGGCTCAAGCCAGCGAACACGCAGAACGAGTGCAGTGAAAACAAATGCTCCAATACCTGAAAAAGGCACTGGAGTGATTGAAAGCGCCAGCACAGCAGACCTATCCGCTGACTACCCCTTCAACACCCACTCGCTTTCCAATCTGTTGACCCAGAAAAAAACCAAGTCCACGACGGGTGATAAATGACTCAGATTGCGGTGTATGCCGATTGGGAATCCTTGAATGGACCCAGACGTCTCGGCTTCCTGCATGCCCGAAAGGCCCGCTCCACAGAAGTCTTCGAATTTGAGTACGACAAGGCTGCGCTGGCAGATCCCGAGTTGAACTTCACACCCCTGGACCCTCGAATCGGGCTCTATGAAGGTCGTCAGTTCCCGGGGCAACATCAAAACCGATTTGGCGTGTTCGCTGATTCAAGCCCGGATCGGTGGGGTCAATTACTGATGAAGCGACGACTGGAGCGCGATATCCGCGACGGCCTGGCTGCCAAAGGCAGCAAGCTCCAAGAGTCGGATTTCCTGTTAGGCGTGCATGATCTCTATCGGGTCGGTGCAATCCGCTACAAGCTCAATGACCAAGGCAACTTTCTCGATGATCGTGATGGCGTGGCCGCCCCACCGTTCATTGAGCTGCGGGCTTTGGAACAAGCAAGCCGAGCTCTGGAAAACGATCCGGACAACACCTCACTCGATGGCCGCGAGTGGCTGAGAATGCTGATCGCACCAGGAGGCTCACTGGGTGGCGCCCGCCCCAAGGCCAGCGTTGCAGACGAGCAGGGGCACTTGTGGATTGCCAAGTTCCCCAGCACCCGCGATGACTATGACATTGGCGCTTGGGAACTGGTGGTGAATGCCTTGGCCAATCATTGTGGTCTGCGAGTCGCGACCGGTATCGCCCGACGCTATGCCAGTGATCATCATTGCTTCATGGTCAAGCGCTTCGACCGCACTGAACGGGGTGGCCGACTGCACTTTGCCTCAGGCATGACCATGACTGATCGCATTGACGGTGACGATGCCTCAGTCGGCGCGAGCTACCTTGAGTTGGCTGAAGTGCTCATGGAGCACGGCTCGGAAACCAAAGCAGACTTACGGGAATTGTGGTCTCGGATTGTGTTCAACATCCTGGTCTCCAACAGCGACGACCACCTGCGTAACCATGGCTTTATCCTTGATCCGGGTCGTGGATGGCGATTGTCTGCCGCCTATGACATGAACCCGGTGGCCTATGCCGACGGCTTGAAGCTCAACATCACCGATACCGATAACGCACTGGATCTGGAGCTGGCCCGGGAAGTGGCAGAGTATTTTCGGGTCAGTCGTGCGGATGCAGAAAACATCATCGACAGCTTCAAAGAAGTTGTCAGCCAATGGCCAACACTAGCGGGGGCATTGGGGCTATCGAAACGTGAGCAGGATAATATGGCGCCTGCATTTCGATTAGCGGAGCCTACGTCATGAACCTCGCCCCCAACCTCCCCGACGACGACTTGATGCAGCAACTCATGCAATTGCTGCATGAAGAACTCGGCTTCCCCGAACGCAAAACCATCAACCTCGGCACCTCGATCAATTTCGACCTGGGCTGCAACGGTGCAGACGCCCGGCATTTGATCGAAACCCTGGAAGACCACTTCGCCATCGATTTCGTGGATTTCGACAGTTATCGCTATTTCCAGCCCGACGGCTTTGACGTGAATCTAAAGCGAAAGGCCAAGGGTCGCGGCGAGAAGGTGCCATTGACCCTCGACATGCTCTACCGGGCCATCAAGGCCCAACGCTGGGACACGGATGAGCTCGAAGGTCTATGACGGCCCGACGCATTCTGACTTGCCCGCGAAAAACCGAATTTTGCGCACAAAAAAACCGCCCTCTCAAGACTTATACCGTAACGGTACATAGTTCAGGGGCGGATAGCTCAGAAGCCAACCTGGTCAAGGGTCTGGCCCATCTGAGTTAGCGATGTATCGCTACCAAGCGGATCTGGCAAATCTCTCCCTTCGCAAGGGCGACAAGCTCCTCGAAGGAAGTCGGCGATGCGAGAATGGCTTGTCGATCGGGGTCGACGCTGTCCGCGTAGAGCCAAGCTGCGAGGTCACGGTATATCAAACAAAGAATCAGGCCATAGAAAATGGCATGACCAAAGAAATATGCATTGTAGAGGGCAGCAGTGCATTTAGTTTCGACCACAGCACTGAAGGTGCAATCAAAAACCATATCAACAAATTATGCCAGTGCGGAGTTAGAAACGCTTACATTGAGTCAGCCCACACAGAGTCCCAAATGGGCATGAAGGGCATATCCTACATAAATCTGGTTAGGTTCAAATAGCACCTAACAAACAATGCGTATATGGACACTCCTCATAAGTAGTGAGTAAAGCTCTTCCAACCCTGTCGTCAGTGCGGTTGCATTCGTATATTCGGCCTGTAGTGGGCGTTACCGCCCTGGCCACTCTGTAGTTCGCGCAGCGGGGATAACCATGGACAGTCCACGATTAGTCAGACAAAATCGAAATAGATAACCGTGGTCTGTCCCCTATTGTCACGACCCTTTTGCAGCCTGATGGCACCGAAGATCGACACCAGCATCACCACCTCGGCGTGTTCGACCGCTTCATTGGTGGCTGCCATCACGCCCAGCGCCGAAGCCTACGTCGTCAAGCCGTCATACTCGCAGGCACGCCGATAGCCAAAGCCATCCCGCACAGACTGATCATTCGTCCGATAGATTTCAACTGCTTGCTCCTCACTTGTCCGCATTGAGCCCGTTGAAATGCGGACGATACGTTCCAAAGTCCTTCGTCTTGGAGGCTAAGTGACCCTGAGGATTTCGATGCCCCGGGCCGTCCGGGCCGGGGCCATCCGTTGTGTTCAGAACCAGCAGGAAGCCTTCACACCGAACTCGCGCACCATGGTCACCGACAGGTCTGGGCACAATTTGAACCTATCTGGCACCGGCCGTTGCCTCGGGGCGATCTCTCAACGTGACCAACCCGTTCCGCACGCCGGCAACCATCACACCGCCAGGCAGGAAATTGATTGACAGCATCGGGCTGTCCAGCCTCTTTCCACTTCCAATAAATATTTCTGAAGCTAGTTTGCCAGTCTGGAAATCGAGGGCACTGAGATAAAATGCGCCCAGCTTGTCTCCATCGCCCGATTTCATAGTGTATTGATAAACATAACCATCGGCAGTCGAAAGTTTGGGTGGAACCTTTGACGAAACCGCGTAATTCTCCCAGATCGTGTTGCATCCACTGTATCCAGGCCTGACATCGACTCTCGCAAGCCCGGGTTCGGATGCTGCCGGTTCAAAGAACTTCGACCCATAATTATTTTGAATTACAAGTGACTTTCCATAACCCACAAATGTATTATCAAGATATCCTCTATCTTCTTTAAACACGGGATGCTCACATACGACCCTGGAGCTGCTTGCCATTGCTGCGCTATCGGTTTTAAGTACCAGCACCCTCGCAAAGCGATGCGAGTCATCGTTCAAACCGAATGAGATCAACTTACCTTCATCGAACAGCGTCGGAGCGGTCAAATCACCACTTGAGTTGGACTGTCCATATTCATATCGCCAGCGAGTGATAATCTTTCCATCATCATCTATTTCAAAGCGATAAAGTGCCATGGTAGTGAGTACGAACGTCGCATCCGCGTTCAACGCCAGTGCCGTACCTGAAACCTCACCCCCCGGAAGTTTCATACGTTCTATCTTACCGGTCATTTGGTTGATGTAGCCGACATAGCCATACATCGTGCTAAACCAGAGATTATTTTTCCAGTCAGGATGAACATCTGAAATTGGTTGGCCATCAGGCAAGGCGCTGCTTAGGTCATACTCTTTTTCAAGAGACCATTTGTATTGGTCATTGCTTCCAACAATAGAATATATCTGAACTTTTTGTTCCGGGTTCGCCACGATGGCCCGACCCAGAGCGTCGAGGCCGGTGTACCATCCCATTCCCGGCTCCAGGAAATTCATTTTCTTGCTGGTCGTGGCGACCTGCGCCGCGACCTTGAAATTGTTCTTGGGATCAAAAAGCACCAGCTGGCTCGGATTGCCCAAGCCGACGCACAAGGACGCCAGTTTTTCACCAGGCGTCATGAGCATGGGCGTGCACATCGAAATCTCGTTGCCGGGGCGTGTCGGCACATATGTCGCTATTGGCGCGATCCCGAGAGGCCCCGCATATGGCGTGGTACTGGAATTATACGTATCCCCATGAACCCCGCCGCTCGCGGTTTCATCCATAAGAAATGGATGGTCTGGCATAGGCAGTCTCGACAGGGGGTGCGGAATCAGCGGGTGGCTTCCAACCAGCGTTGGCACCCTGATTCCGTCTGCCACTTGAAATTCGCGGTTTGCCGATCCGTTGGCCAGGTGGCCAATATCGCCAGCCCCCCCGAGGATCTCCCGAAAGGCGGTCAGCGAGAGGGGCAGCTTATCCGCAACCAGGAACTTTATACCAATACAGGCCAGCACCAGCATCGAAGCTGACAGAAGAATATAGATCTTTTTCCTGGACCTGCGCTCATGGATATTTGTTGGCATGATTGGCAAATTCCGGATTAATTGAGAAGCCGCCATTGTCGAGCGCGCGCAAGCATCATTCTTCGTCCAATGGGACTATACCAAGGCCCGCTCGAGTCGCCTCCGAGGAAGACTTTCCTGGAGGCGCTCAAGGAGCACCCGTCGGTAGGCGTGGCGGCTAATTCCTCGAACAGCCGCCACGGACTTACTTCAATGGCGCATCAGCCGCCGCTGCAGCCATCACCCCGTACAAGGTATTCAAGGATATGCTACTGACCCTTGGAGTCCTCATAGGTCTGCGTGTAGGCACGACCTCACAGGCGTAGGGAAGGGGGGCTGTGGCGATGACCTTGGCAATACAGGTTCATCGAGTAGTTGTAGATCTCCACTGGCAGTTCATTGGACGCATCCATGCTTGCCAGGGCAAGGGGGCAAAGGCTGGCCGATACCCTGGATACGCTATCGAGCAATGGCATGTGCAGTGCCGGCGCCGGGCACGACCGGCAAGCTGCCGAAGCGCCCGCCGTGCTGCCGCCCTTTGGCTTAATCGTTAGCCGCTAGGGAGATCGTGGTGCTGAATGTCGGAGAGCAACTGGTGTCATCGTATCTGCGGTACATCCGCAAATGCGACTTCATTCAAACCAATCTCTACCCCGTTGAGGCTCACGGCGAGATCGACGTTGTGGGCATCAATCTCAAAGAGAAGCAGGTCTACATTTGTGAGGTTGCCATTCACCTGACTACAGGACTCCAGTACGTCAAGGACAAACGGCCCAACAACGTACAGAAACTCACCGATAAATTCTCAAGAGACATTGAGTACGCAAACAAGTACCTGTCGGAGTACAGCCGACACTTCATGCTTTGGAGCCCACTTGTTAAGGACAGCCAAGGCCAAGCGACGTACAACCAGCTCGGGCAACTGGACGGCCTCAATGAAGAACTGGGCGGCGTTGAGCAGTAGCTCAACCGCGATCTGTACGGCAGTGACTTCACCTGGGTGGTCGGCGAATGGTTGGTGGGGCATAGCAAGCCGGCCGAGCTAATGACCCTGGAGCGTCGCGAGTGGGGCAACTTACGGTCGAGCTTGATCCAGTGGCTGTGAGGCGGGGCCACGCTCGACACCTCGTTAATTGCGCTGAAGAGTTCCCCACACTCACCACGTCTGAGACGCGGCGCGGATCGCGGGTGGCGACCAGTATTGCTTTGTCATACACGTGCTGCACCTCGAACCAGATCGAGCAGGAACCGGCGCGGACGAACCAGCCGGGCTGGACGCCGATCTGCTTGAGGTTGGTGTTGGCTTCGACGCGGATGACGCGGGGGTAGGTCTGTTCGTCACTCATCTTTTGTATCCCCATATTCGGCTGCATTGCATTTCGGGCATGGAATATCGCCGCCGTTATGCAAAGCGCCACCCGGTTCATCGCAGCTGTCTTCGTCCCAGAGAAAACCATCAATGCACTGAGCGTCAAGATACGGAGCGCCAAAGTGCTTGCCGTGATAGTCGCAACCCAGTGCGGCTGGAGAATTCGGTGTGAGCCCCTGAAGCTGTCAGCATCTATCCGTACACACGGTCAACTCGCCGGAACCTGCAAACTCTGCCGAGGAGCACAACGTGGTCATGCATAAGACTGGGCCTCGCCTACATGCCATGCTAAATCATGGTATGGCTTTCACATCTACGGATAAAAAAATACCCCTCATAGAGGGGTATTGATGCAGTAACTGGCTGAAAAGGGCCTAACTATGTATTCCCAAGAGGGGGGGAATAACCGAGGGGCGGCTTCTTCGTTAGCTCAATCCAACACTTACAGCTTTGGACCCGCAGCCTTGATCGCGTCGCTCACTTCGAACTTCTTGAAGTTCTCGATGAACAGGCCGGCCAGTGCTTTGGCGGCTTCGTCGTAGGCGGCTTTATCGGCCCAGGTGTTGCGTGGGTTCAGCAGGCCAGTCTCAACGCCCGGTACGGCCACTGGCACGTCGAGGTTGATGGTATCCAGGTGCTCGGTCTCGGTACCGATCAGCGCGCCGCTCTGGATCGCTGCGATCACGGCACGAGTGGTCGGGATGTTGAAGCGTTTGCCGACGCCGTAGCCACCACCGGTCCAGCCGGTGTTGACCAGGTAGACCTTGGAACCGAAGCCGCGGATGCGCTTGATCAGCAGCTCAGCGTATTCGCCGGCCGGACGCGGGAAGAACGGTGCGCCGAAGCAGGTGGAGAAGGTCGACTTGATGCCGCTGCCCGAACCCATTTCGGTCGAACCGACCAGAGCGGTGTAGCCGGACAGGAAGTGGTAAGCCGCTTGTTCTTCGTTGAGGATCGACACTGGCGGCAGCACGCCGGTCAGGTCGCAGGTCAGGAAGATCACAGCGTTCGGCTCGCCACCGAGGTTCTTCTCGGAGCGCTTGGCAACGTGCTCCAGCGGGTAGGCGGCGCGGCTGTTCTGGGTCAGGCTGACATCGGCGTAGTCGGCGTGCTTGGCGTCGTCGATAACGACGTTTTCCAATACCGCACCGTGCTTGATGGCTTTCCAGATAACCGGCTCGTTCTTCTCGGACAGGTCAATGCACTTGGCATAGCAACCGCCTTCGATGTTGAACACAACGCCTTCACCCCAGCCGTGCTCGTCGTCACCGATCAGGTAACGGCTTTCGTCGGCCGACAGGGTGGTCTTGCCGGTACCGGACAGACCGAAGAACAGGGTCACGTCGCCCTCTTCGCCGATGTTGGCGGCGCAGTGCATTGGCAGTACGTCGGCAGCCGGCAGCAGGAAGTTCTGCACCGAGAACATGGCTTTCTTCATTTCACCGGCGTAACGCATGCCGGCGATCAGCACTTTCTTCTGTGCGAAGTTGAGGATCACGCAGCCGTCGGAGTTGGTGCCGTCACGCTCTGGCACGCACTCGAAGTTGGCAACGTTGAGGACCTGCCACTCGTCACGACCCGCCGGGTTGTACTGAGCCGGGTTGATGAACAGGCAACGGCCGAACAGGTTCTGCCAGGCAGTCTGGGTGGTCATCTTCACGGCCAGGTAGTGCTCGGAAGCCGCACCTACATGCACGTGGGAAACGAAATGCTCTTGCGCGTTGTTGAATGCCTCAACGCGAGCCCACAGGGCGTCGAACTTGTCGGCCGGGAACTTGCGGTTGATCGGGCCCCAGGCGATAGCGGCCTGGGTGCTTGGCTCTTCAACGATGAAACGGTCGACTGGCGAACGGCCGGTACGGTGACCGGTACGAACAACCAGTGCGCCGGTATCGGCAAGCTCGCCTTCACCGCGATTGAGGGCTTCTTTAACCAGATCATCAACACTCAGATCGGTGTACACGGCATTGTTGGCTTGCGTCATGAGGTTCCCCGTCGGCCAGTGGCCGAGTGCTCCAAACGTTTTTGTAGTAGAAAGTCGTGCACTACTACCGCGAAAAAAGTGGGCCGGATTATGCCAGAAAAGCCCAAAAAGAGTAGGCCCCTCCTGTCGTAACGGCGTTAATCCGGCACAAGGCAGTGAATTTACCTGCGCTGAATCGTTTTAGTGACGGGTATCTGACGGCGTCTCGATACCCGCGCCGGCGAACAATTGAGTGACATCGGCCGCGTCAAACAGGTAGCGCTGATTGCAGAACTGGCAATCGATTTCGATGTTGCCACCGTGTTCGACCACCAGTTGCTGCGCGTCTTCCATACCCAGACTGACCAGCGCATTGGCCGATCGTTCGCGCGAGCAACTGCAACGGAAGCGCAGCTTCTGCACATCGAACAGACGCACCTGCTCGTCGTGGTACAGGCGATGCAGCACGGTTTCGTTGTCCAGGCCCAACAGCTCATCGGCGGTCAGCGTACCGCCCAGGGTGGTGATGTGCTGCCAGCTGGCGGCGCGTTCGTCTTCGTCTTTCAAACGGTCGGCAGGCAGTTGTTGCAGCAACAGGCCACGGGCGCGACGGCCATCGGCGTACAACCAGAAACGCGTGCCGACTTGCTGGGACATGACGAAGTAGTTGGTGAAGCATTCGGACAGGGTGGCGCCGTCGAGGTCGACGATGCCCTGGTAGCGCTGGCCCTGTTTCGGGTCGATGGTCAATGCCAGCACGCCGTCCGGCATCAGGTCGGCCAGGGTTGCATCGGCAGCGATGCGGTCCGCGTCGTAACGGGCCAGACCACGGATGTCGCGCTCGCTGGAGCACTCGATCATCAGCAGCGGGATCGGGCCTTCGGAACGGGCCTGCAGAATCAGCAAGCCATCGAACTTCATCGTGCCGACCAGCAACGACGCGGCCGCCATCAGCTCGCCGAGCAGTTGCGCAACCGGCTGCGGGTAGGCGTGTTTGGCCAGGACTTCGGCGTAGCTGAGCTCCAACGAAACCAGCTCGCCACGGGTGTCGCTGTCATCGAAGATGAAGCGTTGGGTGAAGTCGTTATCCGCGTGATCGGTCATAGGTCTGGGTATCTGAAGTAGTGAAAATGGTTACAGGAAACAGGAAATTGACCTTGCGCCACCCCTCGGGTGTGCAACGTTCAGCCATGAAAGGCATTTTATGAACAATCCGGGCCTGATCCAAGCAAGGTGGAATAAGCGCTGATGGGTTCCAGGTCGTTTCCCGCCCTGCACTGCTGGCAATGTGGTTATGGCCTACAGGTCAGAGACTGTGTGTGATTTTCGACGAGCGGCGATATCGTCCATGCAATGCACTGCTGGCCAGGCACAGATATGGATGCGCACCGGGTCAATTGCAAGTCTTGGCCTGAAGGCGCAGTGAAACCTGGCGAGTACGCGGCACTCGCCCGAGCAATATCTGTATCAGTCGTCGTTACTGCTGCCACGAAACTTGAACAAATCCCGCCGCTGCTTCTTGCTCGGCTTACCGTCGGTGCTCACGCCCAGGGCTCCGGCCTTTCTTTGCGCCGCGGCCTCTTCGCGCTTGGCGATGCTGGCCAGGGTCTCGGCATACAAGGTTTGCGCCTGCGGTGCGCCGCGACGAACGATCGACAGTGCCAGGACTACCACCGTGCGCTCCTCGAAACCGGTGCGAATCACGAACTCATCGCCGATTCGTGGCTCTTTACCCGGCTTGCAGCGTTCGCCCCGGCAATGCACCTTGCCGCTTTCAATCGCTGCCTTGGCCAGGGCGCGGGT
The DNA here is from genome assembly GCF_047345015.1 of Pseudomonas monachiensis. Classification (NCBI taxonomy): domain Bacteria; kingdom Pseudomonadati; phylum Pseudomonadota; class Gammaproteobacteria; order Pseudomonadales; family Pseudomonadaceae; genus Pseudomonas; species Pseudomonas monachiensis. The sequence goes on along the minus strand of NZ_CP178857.1, from coordinate 153,832 downwards.
TTTGTAGAATCGTGCAGCCCACAACCATTTATCGAGGCGGACTTTGTCGTCCTCTTCGTTTTTTTGTGCCATGGAATTTCCTCATTCTGAAATATTGGTGAACTGTACTACCGTTTCTGACGTACCAAGAATTTCACCGGCTCGGATTACAATGCCGACATTCCATAACCTCCCTGGGAGGCTGGAAATCCGGGCCGTAGATATCTGTCGCCTTTTAATCATTATTCTGCGTGAATACCGCGAATCCGGCCGCATGCGGCCCGAGCGGTTTCTACCGGTTGAGCACTATTGAAGACATTTGACCATTTGACCGTTGTCGGTCTGCGCGAGTGGGTGGCGCTCCCGGATTTGGGAGTCGCCGGCCTTCGGGCAAAAATCGACACCGGTGCCAGCACCTCAAGCCTCCACGCCACCGAAATCGAGCCGTTCGAGCGCGATGGTGAGCAGTGGGTGCGTTTTACCGCCCACCTGGGTTCCGTCGTACAACTGCGCCACCGACGCTGCGAAGCTCCGTTGGTGACGATGAAAACCATTAAAAGCTCAAACGGTCACGCGCAGGTGCGATACGTGATCAGCACCACCCTGGCCCTTGGTGATCGGGTCTGGCGGGTCGAGTTCACGCTCGCCTGCCGCAAGTCCATGCGTTATCGCCTGTTGCTCGGTTCCAAAGCCCTGATCCACGGCCAGTTGGTGGTCAATCCGGGCATCAAGTATGTACAAGACAAGCCGGTGTTCCCGGTATCTACCTCCTCCACAGGTGTTGCATGAAGATCGCTGTGCTGTCGCGGAATCCGCGTCTGTATTCCACCCGTCGTCTGGTCGAAGCCGGTACCGAGCGTGGCCATGAAATGGTGGTGGTCGACACCTTGCGCGCCTACATGAACATCGCCAGTCACAAGCCGCAGATCCACTACCGCGGCAAACCGCTGGAGGGTTTCGATGCGGTGATTCCACGGATCGGCGCATCCGTGACCTTTTATGGCTGCGCAGTGTTGCGCCAGTTCGAAATGATGGGGGTATTTCCGCTCAACGAATCGGTGGCCATTGCCCGTTCCCGGGACAAGCTGCGTTCACTGCAATTGTTGTCCCGTCGCGGGATCGGCTTGCCGGTGACCGGGTTTGCCCACTCCCCCGATGACATTCCCGACCTGATCGAAATGGTCAACGGCGCGCCGTTGGTGATCAAGGTGCTGGAAGGCACCCAGGGCATCGGCGTGGTGCTGTGCGAAACCGCCACGGCCGCGGAATCGGTGATCGAGGCGTTCATGGGCCTCAAGCAGAACATCATGGTTCAGGAGTACATCAAGGAAGCCGGTGGTGCGGACATTCGCTGCTTCGTCGTCGGCGACAAGGTGATTGCAGCGATGAAGCGCCAGGCCAAACCCGGCGAATTCCGCTCCAACCTGCATCGCGGTGGCAGCGCGAGCCTGATCAAGATCACCCCGGAAGAGCGCATGACGGCGTTGCGTGCGGCGAAGGTCATGGGGCTGGCGGTGGCAGGCGTCGACATCCTGCGCTCCAATCACGGGCCGTTGGTGATGGAAGTGAACTCGTCGCCAGGGCTTGAGGGGATTGAGACCACCACCGGGAAGAATGTGGCGGGGATCATCATTGAACATCTGGAGAAGAATGGCGGGCCGAATATGACCCGGACCAAAGGGAAGGGTTAAACCCCCAAGCCTTGTAGCGGCAGGGATGCCGCCATCGCGAGCAAGCTCGCTCCCACAGTGATCTTCAGTGGACATAAAATTTGTGTTCAACACGATCATTGTGGAAGCGGACTTGCCCCGGGCGGCGTTCCGACGAAGGGGCCATCAGCCCCACTGAAAAAATCAGGTTTTAAACGGCATCCCGCGGCAGCATCAACCCCAACGGCAACCGCACCCGCGCTTCCAGCCCTCCGCCCGAGCGGTTGCGCAGCTCAACGTTGCCGCCATGCATCGAAGCAATCCGCTTCACGATTGCCAATCCCAACCCGGTACCCTTGCCACCCCGGGCACGATCACCGCGGGTGAACGGATTGAAAATCGCCTCCAGCTCCGAAGGGTCGATCCCGGCGCCACGGTCCATGACACTCAGCACTACATACGGTGCGCTGGTGTCCCCGGACACATACGCCGCTACCTCTACACCGCTTCCGGCATGATGCAGCGCGTTGCCGATCAGGTTGTTCAGCAGCCGCTTCATCGATACCCGACGCAGCGGAAACGGCTGGATAGGCTCCAGGCGCAATCGCACTTTTTCTTCGGTCTGGTTAAACGGCGCGGCAACTTCACGGACCAGCTCGCTCAGGTCAACCTCTTCCACCGACTCGTCGCGCCCGTCACGAATGAACGCCAGGAACTGATCGAGAATTGCGTCCATGTCTTCGATGTCGCGCACCATGTCGTCGGTCAGGTCGGTGTGATCGCCCATCAATTCCAGGGACAGGCGCAAGCGGGTCAACGGCGTGCGCAAGTCGTGGGACACTCCGGCCAGCATCAGTTCACGCTCGCGACCGGCCTGCTCGACGTCTTCGGCCATCTGGTTGAAGGCGCGGTAAACCTCGGTCATCTCACTCGGTGTATCGCTGATTGGCAGGCGCACGCTACGGCCCTGGCCGAGTTGCCGCGCGGCATACACCAGACGCTTCAAAGGTTGATTGAGCTGGCTGACAAAGATCCAGGCCGAAGCGGTGGACAGCAGGCCAATCGCGAGGAACCAGCCCAGCACGTTCCAGATTTTCTGGCCGCGCAACGGATGGGGATAAAGCGGTACTTTCAGCCAGCCATCGCCCAGGCTTGGCGCCCGGACCCAAAGCGCCGGTGGCGAATGCATGCGCAGCCGGACTTCAGTGTCGGCACCCAGCTCCGCTTGCATCTGCCGCTGGTAGATCTCGCTGTAAGGCCAGTGCTGTTCGCCTTCCGGCACGCCGGCACCCACTACCCGGATCAAGGTCGCGGCCTCGGCAATCTTGCCGCGGTTTTCTTCATCGGCCGCCCAATAGGCGCGCAGCGTCAGGGCGACACCGTGGCTGTACTGGCGGTCCACCAGCACGTCTTCGTTCATCAGCAGATAAACCAGGGTCAGTGCCTTGGAGAAGAGTACGACGATGAGCACCAGCCAAAGGGTGCGGGAGAAGAAGCTCTGGGGGAACCAAACGGGGGTTTTCATGGATAACCGTTAAACACTTGCAGGAGCGAGCGATGCTCGCATATTGCGGGTCGCGAGTCTGCGGACAGGATCGATTGATCCGCTGTCCGCGTGACCCGCTCCTACAAATCGCCAATCACTTGGTGGCGGCACCATCCGGTACAAACACGTAGCCCACGCCCCAGACAGTCTGGATGTAACGCGGCTTGGAGGGATCAGGCTCGATCATCCGGCGCAGACGGGAAATCTGCACATCGATGGAACGCTCCAGGGCATCCCACTCGCGGCCACGGGCCAGGTTCATCAACTTGTCGCGGGTCAGCGGTTGACGGGCGTTCATCACCAGGGCCTTGAGTACAGCGAACTCACCGGTGGTGAGCATGTGCACTTCTTCGCCGCGCTTGAGCTCGCGGGTGGCCAGGGACAATTCGTAGTCACCGAAGGTCACGCTTTCGTCTTCGCTGCCCGGGGCGCCAGGCACTGGAGCCGACTGGCGACGCAATACCGCCTTGACGCGAGCCATCAGTTCATCGGGGTTGAACGGCTTGGCCAGGTAATCGTCGGCACCCAGCTCCAGGCCCTTGATGCGGCTCAGCTCGTCGCCCTTGGCGGTGAGCATGATGATCGGAATCTGGTTGTTCGCGTTGCGCAGGCGGCGGCAGGCAGTCAGGCCGTCTTCGCCGGGCAACATCAGGTCGAGGACGACCAGGTTGAACACTTCGCGCGCCAGCAGGCGATCCATTTGCTCGGTGTTCGGTACGGCGCGGGCGCGGTAGCCTTTGCTGACGAAAAAACGCTCCAGCAGGCTGCTGAGCCCCGGATCGTCGTCAACGATAAGAATTTTTTCGCCTTCAGCAGTTTGTGCAGTGCTGCTCATTGGATGCTCCTTTGATCTCGGCACGCATTATGGCGTAGCTGCCGTTATACGCACCGTGTGCATTGTTAGCAGATTTTTCCTCTAGCGCCAGAAAACCGGCCATTGCACCTGCATCCGCGATGTCCCCGAATGCCGGAACGCTGGTTATAATGCGCGGCCTTTTGTGTCAGGCAACATCAGACAGGTACTACAGACCGACACCATTTTTTTCATGGCGCCGGCAGTAATTGTTCGATTTCACGGGTCAACGGGATACCTTTTGATCCAGGTAGCGGCGCAGGCCAGGCCGCTCAACCAGACTCGCCCAGGCCCTATCCCGGCGCCTGCGAGCCTGCTTTCACAATTTGTCAGGTGGTTTTATGGACAGCATCAACAGCCGCATCGCCGAGGAACTCGGTGTACGCCCACAACAGGTCGAAGCGGCCGTCGCGCTACTCGATGAAGGCTCTACCGTTCCCTTCATCGCCCGTTACCGGAAAGAAGTGACCGGCAGCCTCGACGATACGCAATTGCGTCATCTGGAAGAGCGCCTGCGCTACCTGCGAGAACTCGACGAACGGCGTATCAGCATCCTCGCCAGCATCCAGGAGCAGGGCAAGCTGACCCCGCAACTTGAGCGCGACATCAAGCTCGCCGACACCAAGACCCGTCTCGAAGACTTGTACCTGCCGTACAAGCAGAAGCGCCGCACCAAGGGCCAGATCGCCCTGGAAGCCGGCCTCGGCGAGCTGGCCGACGGCCTGTTCAACGACCCGTCCCTGAGCCCGGAAACCGAAGCCGCACGCTTTATCGATGCGGAAAAAGGCGTGGCCGATGTGAAGGCGGCCCTCGAAGGCGCCAAGTACATCCTCATGGAACGCTTCGCCGAAGACGCGGGCCTGCTGGACAAGCTGCGCAATTACCTGAAGCAGGAAGCCACCCTCAGTGCCCGCGTGATCGCCGGCAAGGAAGAGGAAGGCGCCAAGTTCCGCGACTATTTCGAACACGACGAACCGCTCAAAAGCATGCCGTCGCACCGCGCGCTGGCAATTTTCCGTGGCCGTAACGAAGGCATCCTCAGCTCCGCGCTGAAAGTCGGCGACGAACTGCCAGGCACCATGCACCCGTGCGAAGGCATGATCGGCCAGCAATTCGGCATCCAGAACCAGAACCGCGCCGCCGACAAATGGCTGGGTGAAGTGGTGCGCTGGACCTGGAAGGTCAAGCTCTACACCCACCTGGAAACCGATCTGCTGGGCGAGCTGCGCGATGGCGCGGAAACCGAGGCGATCAACGTGTTCGCCCACAACCTGCACGACCTGCTGCTGTCGGCCCCGGCCGGCCCGCGCGCCACTTTGGGTCTCGACCCGGGCCTGCGCACCGGTTGCAAGGTCGCCGTGGTCGACTCCACCGGCAAACTGCTGGATCACGCAACGGTTTACCCGCACGTGCCACACAACAAGTGGGACCAGACTCTCGCCGTGCTCGCCGCCCTGTGCGCCAAGCACTCGGTGGACCTGATCGCCATCGGCAACGGTACCGCCAGCCGCGAGACCGACAAGCTGGCCGCTGAACTGATCAAAAAATACCCGGCCATGAAGATGACCAAGGTCATGGTTTCCGAGGCCGGTGCATCGGTTTACTCGGCGTCGGAGCTGGCCTCCAAGGAATTCCCGGACCTCGACGTGTCGATCCGTGGCGCCGTGTCGATTGCCCGTCGCCTGCAAGACCCGTTGGCTGAGCTGGTGAAGATCGACCCGAAATCCATCGGTGTCGGCCAGTACCAGCACGACGTGTCGCAACTGAAACTGGCCCGTGGCCTGGATGCGGTTGTCGAAGACTGCGTGAACGCCGTCGGTGTCGACGTGAACACGGCTTCCGTAGCGCTGCTGGCACGGATCTCCGGCCTCAACGCGACCCTGGCGCAGAACATCGTCAGCCATCGCGACGAGCATGGCGCGTTCAAGACCCGCGCAGCGCTGAAGAAAGTCGCGCGCCTGGGCGAGAAAACCTTCGAACAAGCCGCCGGATTCCTGCGCGTCATGAATGGCGAAAACCCGCTGGATTCGTCGGCGGTTCACCCGGAAGCCTATCCGCTGGTTCAGCGCATCGCCGCTGAAACCGAGCGTGACATCCGCTCGCTGATCGGCGATGCCGCGTTCCTCAAGCGTCTCGATCCGAAGAAGTACACCGATGAAACCTTCGGTCTGCCGACCGTGACCGACATCCTCCAGGAGCTTGAAAAGCCTGGGCGTGACCCGCGTCCCGAGTTCAAGACCGCCGAGTTCCAGGAAGGCGTCGAAGACCTCAAGGACCTGCAACTGGGCATGATCCTCGAAGGCGTGGTGACCAACGTGACCAACTTCGGTGCCTTCGTCGATATCGGCGTGCATCAGGACGGTTTGGTACACATCTCCGCACTTTCGGAGAAGTTCATCAAGGATCCACGGGAAGCGGTGAAGGCCGGTGACGTGGTGAAAGTGAAGGTCATGGAAGTCGACATCCCGCGCAAACGCGTGGGCCTGTCGATGCGCATGAGCGACACCCCGGGCGAGAAAATCGACGGCGCTCGCGGCGCGCGTCCGGGGTCGGCGCCACGCCAGTCCCAGAACACCGCACCGCGCAAGGAAACCACGGCGGCAGCACCGAGCAACAATGCCATGGCTTCGTTGTTCGCCAATGCCAAGCAGTTGAAGAAACGCTGATGGACATTCCCGCCGGGCTGACCGAAAGCGCGTTTTTCAAGCTGTTGGGCTGCCGCTTGCACAGTCTGGAAACCGGGGTGGCGCAAGTCGCCCTGGCGCTGGAACCCGAGCTGCGCAATCGCGGCGGCAAGCTGCACGGCGGGGCCTTGTTCAGCCTGGTGGACATTGCCATGGGGCTGGCCTGTTCCAGCACCCACGGCTTTGACCAGCAGAGCGCGACCATCGAGTGCAAGATCAACTACATCCGCGCCGTCTCTGACGGCGAGGTGATGTGCACGGCGCGGGTGATCCACCCGGGTCGCCGCACATTGGTGGTCGAGGCCGATGTGATGCAGGGCGACAAACTGGTCGCAAAAGCACAAGGCACGTTCGCTGTCCTGTAGCTACTCGTTATCGATTTGAGTTAATTTCAGCAGAACGCAACCTGTGGGAGCGGGCTTGCTCGCGAAGGCGGTGTATCAGGTGGCATCTGTGCTGACTGACACACCGCCTTCGCGAGCAAGCCCGCTCCCACATTAGTTGCGGCGAGTTCAAAAAACCAGGCGAAAACGCCAGTTTTAACTTCACCCTTGTAGACCGTCTTGCCCACCCCCATATTGGGGCGACTGACGCGTGAAGGAATCCAACTTGAGCGAACTTCTCAACCGCCGCCTGGCTCTGCTCGGCGAGCGCGCTAACCTCTCTCTGCTCGAACAGTGCCTTCACGGCATCGAACGTGAATGCCTGCGCGTGACCGATGAAGGTCGCCTGGCGCAAACGCCGCACCCGGAAGAATTGGGTTCCGCGCTGACCAATGAACAGATCACCACCGACTATTCCGAGTCGCTGCTGGAGTTCATCACCCCGGCCCTGCCCGACCCGGCGGACACACTGGCGAGCCTGGACAGCATTCACCGCTTTGCCTACAGCAAGCTCGGCAACGAGTACCTGTGGAGCCCATCGATGCCGTGCCCGTTGCCGGCCGAGGAAGACATCCCGATCGCCTATTACGGCACGTCCAATATCGGGCAGCTCAAGTACGTGTACCGCAAGGGCCTGGCCCTGCGTTACGGCAAGACCATGCAGTGCATTGCCGGCATTCACTACAACTTTTCCCTGCCGGAAAAACTCTGGCCGTTGCTCAAGCAGGCCGAAGGCTTTGTCGGCACCGACCGCGACTTCCAGTCGTCGTCCTATATCGCGCTGATCCGCAACTTCCGCCGCTACAGCTGGCTGCTGATGTACCTGTTCGGTGCTTCACCGGCACTGGACGCCGGCTTCCTGCGCGGTCGTTCGCACCAGTTGGAACAACTGGACCCGCATACCCTGTACCTGCCGTACGCTACCAGCCTGCGCATGAGCGACCTGGGTTACCAGAGCAACGCCCAGGCCGGCCTGACGCCGTGCTACAACGATCTGAACAGCTACACCGACAGCCTGCGCAAAGCGGTGGCCACGCCGTATGCGCCATACGTCGAAGTCGGCACCCACCAGGATGGCGAGTGGGTACAGCTCAACACCAACATTCTGCAGATTGAAAACGAGTACTACTCCAACATCCGCCCGAAACGCGTGACCTACACCGGCGAGCGCCCTATCCAGGCGCTGATGGCCCGTGGCATCCAGTACGTCGAAGTACGCTGCCTGGACATCAACCCCTTCCTGCCGATGGGCATCGATCTCACCGAGTCACGCTTCCTCGATGCGTTCCTGCTGTACTGCGCACTCAATGACAGCCCGCTGCTGACCAACACCAGTTGCGGCAACGCGACCTCGAACTTCCTCAGCGTGGTCAAGGAAGGTCGCCGTCCGGGCCTGCAACTGCAGCGGGATGGCCAGCCGGTTGACCTGAAGGAATGGGCCGGCGAGCTGCTGGAAAAAATCGCTCCTCTGGCGGCGATGCTCGACCAGAGCCATGGCGGTGATGCCCACAGCAAGGCGCTGGACGCCCAGATGTCGAAGGTCCAGGACCCGTCCCTGACGCCGTCGGCCCAGGTATTGGCGGCGATGGCTGAACACAAGGAAAGCTTCGCCCAGTTCTCCCTGCGCCAGAGCCAGGTCCATGCCGAGTTCTTCCGCAGCGAGCCGTTGCCGGCTGAGGAGCAGGCGAAGTTTGAAGAGCGGGCGCGTTCGTCGCTGGCTCAGCAGGCTGAACTGGAGCAGAACGAAGTCGGTGATTTCGATGTGTTCGTCGGGGCATACCAGGCGAGCATTCTGGCGATCAGTAACTAATCGGCGCCTGTAAGAAAGATCGCAGCCTTCGGCAGCTCCTACATTGGAATGCGTTTCCTGTAGGAGCTGCCGAAGGCTGCGATCTTTTTGTTTCCAGCCCATTCACAATGACTCACCGGGTTTTCGCCTCATAAGCTAATTCGAAAAAGTTATTTATTTTCGAATTCTTAGATCATTTAGTCTCTTTCTCACGCCGACATTCGGTCGCCTGACAAGGAGCTTTCTGATGAAACTGACTTTCCCTCTTCGCTTGCTGGCGGCCGCTTCCTTGGCTACCGCAAGTTTTTTTGCCCAGGCGGCCGACTTCACCGTCGCCTACCAGACCACCGTTGACCCGGCGAAAGTCGCCCAGGCTGACGGCGCTTACGAAAAGGCCAGCAAGGCCGATATCAGCTGGCGCAAATTCGATAACGGTGCCGATATCATCGCCGCCATTGCCTCCGGCGACGTGCAGATCGGCTACCTCGGTTCCAGTCCCCTGACCGCTGCGATCACTCGTAAAGTCCCGGTCGAAACCTTCCTCATCGCCACCCAGATCGGCGCTGCCGAAGCCCTGGTCGCCCGCGACGGTTCCGGGATCAAGACCCCGCAAGACCTGATCGGCAAGAAAATCGCCGTGCCGTTCGTTTCCACCGGCCACTACAGCCTGCTGGCTGCGCTGAAGCACTGGAACATTGATCCATCGAAAGTCACCGTCCTCAACCTGGCTCCGCCCGCGATCATTGCTGCCTGGAAACGCGGTGACATCGACGCCACTTACGTCTGGGACCCGGCCCTCGGTGTCGCCAAGGAAAACGGCAAGGTACTGATCACCTCCGGTGAGCTGGCCAAGTTCGGCGCACCGACCTTCGACGCCTGGATCGTGCGCAAGGACTTCGCCGAGAAGCACCCGGAGATCGTCACCGCGTTCGCCAAAGTGACCCTGGACGCCTACGCCGATTACCGCAAAGACCCACAAGCCTGGCTGGCCAATCAGGGCAACGTCGACAAGCTTGTAAAACTGTCTGGCGCCAAGGCCAGCGACATTCCATTGCTGCTGCAAGGCAACGTCTACCCGCTAGCGGCTGACCAGGTGCTCACCCTCGGCGCGCCGACCACCAAAGCCATCACCGACACGGCGGCGTTCCTCAAGGAACAAGGCAAGGTCGAGGCGGTACTGCCGGACTACGCGCCGTACGTCAGCGCCAAGTTCATCACCAACTGATCGGGAGTCAACGCGATGGCCTTGCTACAGCTGGAGCGCATCAGCGCACAGTACCCCGGCAACCCGGAACCGGTGTTGGCGGATATCTCCCTGAGCCTGGGGCCCCGGCAATTGCTGGTCGCCCTCGGCCCGTCCGGCAGTGGCAAGACTTCGCTGTTGAACCTGATTGCCGGCTTCGTCGAACCCAGCGCCGGGCGTATCACCCTCGACGGCGTGCCCGTCAAAGGCCCGAGTGCCGAGCGCGGCGTGGTGTTCCAGGACGACGCGCTGCTGCCGTGGCAAAACGTGCTGGCCAACGTCGGGTTCGGCCTGGAGCTGGCCGGTATCGCCCGGGACAAACGCGAAGCTCGCGCCCGGGAAATGCTCGCCCTGGTCGATCTGTCCGGTTTTGAACAGCGCCGCATCTGGCAACTTTCGGGCGGCCAGAAGCAGCGTGTCGGCCTGGCCCGCGCCCTCGCCGCCGACCCACGCGTGTTGCTGATGGACGAACCTTTCGGAGCCCTCGACGCCTTCACCCGCGAGCAAATGCAGGAGTTGTTGCTGCAAGTCTGGCAACGCACCGCCAAACCGGTGTTCCTGATTACCCACGACATCGAAGAAGCCGTATTCCTCGCCACCGACCTGATTCTGTTGGCGCCCAACCCTGGGCAAATCGTCGAGCGTCTGAGCCTCGATTTCGGTCAGCGTTATGCCGCCGGTGAGTCGGCTCGCTCGATCAAGTCCGACCCGCGTTTTATCGAAACCCGCGAACACGTACTCGCCGAAGTGTTCTCCCAACGCAGTGCCGCCCAGCGGCAGGAGCGCGCATGAGCAGTTATGAAATTCCCGTCGCAGCGATAACGCCAGGCTCAGCCGTGATTGCGGCAAGTCGCCGTTTGAGCACCCGGTGGATCAGTGTGATGACACTGGTCGCTCTCGTTGCTATTTGGTGGGCCGTGACGGCGACCGGCTTGATCGAGCCGCTGTTCCTGCCGCCGCCCTCTGCCGTTCTGCAAAAAGGCTGGCTGCTGGCGACCTCGGGTTACATGGATTCAACCCTGTGGCAGCACCTCGGCGCGAGCCTGAGCCGCATCGGCCTGGGCCTCGGCTTTGCGATTCTCACTGCCGTGCCGGTGGGAATCGCTATCGGTGCCAACCGTATCGCCCGTGGCGTGCTCGACCCGCTGATCGAGTTCTACCGGCCGATCCCTCCGTTGGCCTATCTGCCGCTGATCGTGATCTGGTGCGGCATCGGTGAATTGTCCAAAGTGCTGCTGATCTACCTGGCGATCTTCGCCCCGATTGCCATCGCCACCGCCACCGGTGTGCGCACGGTCGACCCGGCCAAATTGCGTGCCGCGCAGTCGCTGGGCGCAACCCGCGTGCAGTTGATTCGCCACGTCATTTTGCCGAGTGCCTTGCCGGACATTCTGACCGGTGTGCGCATTGGCCTCGGCGTAGGGTGGTCGACCCTGGTCGCCGCCGAATTGATCGCCGCCACCAGCGGCCTGGGCTTCATGGTGCAATCGGCCGCGCAGTTTCTGGTCACCGATGTGGTGGTACTGGGGATTCTGGTGATCGCACTGATCGCCTTCGCGATGGAACTGGGCCTGCGTGCCCTGCAACGCAAACTGGTGCCGTGGCATGGCCAGGCTCACTGAATAATTTCCCTGTGAGAAACCCTGTGGGAGCGAGCTCGCTCCCACAGTAATCAACACCCCCGAATTTCAAGAGAATCACCATGAGTGACTTGACCATCGTCCCCTTAAGCTCCGCCCTCGGCGCACAGATCAGTGGCATCGACATCAGCCAGCCGCTGAACCTGGAGCAACGCGATGCCATCGAACAGGCCCTGCTCAAGCATCAGGTGCTGTTCTTCCGCAACCAGCCGATCACGCCACAGCAACAGGCGCGATTCGCCGCGAATTTCGGCGACCTGCACATTCATCCGATCTACCCGAATGTGCCGGAGCAACCCGAAGTGCTGATCCTCGACACCGCCGTCACCGACGTGCGCGATAACGCGATCTGGCACACCGACGTGACCTTCCTGCCGACCCCGGCCATGGGCGCGGTGCTCAGTGCCAAGCTGCTGCCGGAGTTTGGCGGCGACACGTTGTGGGCCAGCGGGATTGCCGCGTACGAAGCCCTGTCGGCACCGCTGAAAACCTTGCTCGAAGGCCTGACCGCCACCCACGATTTCACCCGTTCGTTTCCGCTGGAGCGCTACGGCAACACGCCCGAGGCACTGGTCCAGTGGGAAGAAGCACGGCGCAAGAATCCGCCGCTGTCGCACCCGGTGATCCGCACGCACCCGGTCAGCGGGCGCCGCTCGCTGTTCGTCAACGAAGGTTTCACTTCGAAGATCAACGAGCTGTCGGAAACCGAGAGCGAGGCGATTCTGAAGTTCCTGTTCGCCCATTCAACGCGGCCGGAGTTCACCATTCGCTGGCGCTGGCAGCAGGACGACATCGCGTTCTGGGATAACCGCGTGACCCAGCATTACGCGGTGGATGATTACCGGCCGGCGCGGCGGGTGATGCAGCGGGCGACGGTGTTGGGGGATGTGCCGTTTTTTCGGTGAACAGCCAGTTTTTGTACTGACATTGATGGCCTCATCGCGAGCAAGCTCGCTCCCACAGTGTCTGTGGCGTACACAAAACCTGTGAACACCGCCAAACCAGTGGGAGCGAGCTTGCACCGGGCGGCGTTCCGACGATGGCGATCTGAAAGGCGCCGAATAATCCGGCGCCAACTACTTATTCAGCCGTCGAAGGCTTCTCCCAAAGATTGATCCCGCCCTCCTGGGCAAACCGGTCAATTTCCGCCAGTTCCTCTGCACTGAAGCTCAAGTTCTTCAACGCCCCGACGTTCTCGATAATCTGCTCCGGTCGACTCGCGCCAATCAACGCGGAAGTGACCCGGGGGTCGCGCAGGGTCCAGGCCAACGCCAGTTGCGCCAGGCTCTGGCCGCGACGTTTGGCGATTTCGTTGAGTGCCCGCACCTGGGCGATGTTGGCCTCTGACAAATGCGATGCCTGCAACGAACCACCGCCCGGACGGTTGACCCGCGCATCCGCCGGCACGCCGTTGAGGTATTTGTCGGTCAGCAAACCCTGGGCCAACGGAGTGAAGGCAATCACGCCGGTACCGAGTTCATCAGTGGTATCGAGCAGGTCTTTTTCCACCCAGCGATTGAGCAGGTTGTAGGCCGGCTGGTGAATCAGCAGCGGCACTTTCCATTCTTTGAGCAACGCCGCCATTTCGCGGGTTTTCACCCCGGAGTACGACGAGATGCCGATGTACAACGCCTTGCCCTGCTGCACCGCCGTGGCGAGTGCGCTGGCGGTTTCTTCCAGCGGGGTGTCCGGATCGAAACGGTGGGAGTAGAAGATGTCGACGTAGTCCACGCCCAGGCGTTGCAGGCTCTGGTCGAGGCTGGCCAGCACGTACTTGCGCGAACCGCCGCCCTGACCGTAAGGGCCGGGCCACATGTCCCAGCCGGCCTTGCTGGAAATGATCATCTCGTCGCGGTACTGCTTGAAGTCTTCACGCAGTAAACGGCCGAAGTTGATCTCGGCGCTGCCATACGGCGGGCCGTAGTTGTTGGCCAGGTCGAAATGGTTGATGCCCAGGTCGAACGCCGTGCGCAACAATGCGCGCTGGGTACCGATCGGCGTGCTGTCGCCGAAGTTGTGCCACAGGCCCAACGACAGTGCCGGCAGCACCAGCCCGCTGCGGCCCACGCGGCGGTAGGGGATGGAGTCGTAGCGGTTTTCGGCAGCGGTGTAGGTCATCGAATCCTCTCTTGTCGGTCTTGAATCTGATATCGACTGCTTTGCCAGTCGCTCAGCATACGCCCGGACAAACGCCAGAAAACCCCTGATTCGACTAATGACTGAAACGTTTCACGTATTTCCCCGCCAACAAGCTACCGTGCCCCCGCAAACACCTCTCCCAACCAGTCCACAAACACCCGGACCCTGGGCGACATGTGTCGGTTGTGCGGGTACAACACCGATACCGGCATTGATGGCGGAGGGGTGTCGACGAGGACTTCCTGCACCAGGCCTTGGGAGATCTGCGTTTCCATTCGGTAGTGCGGGCACTGGATCAGGCCCAGCCCGGCAATCGCCGAGGCGGCGTAGATTTCTGCTCCGAACACCGATACCGCACCGTCGATGGCCACTTCCTTGAGTTCACCGTCCACCATGAATTCAAACGGGAACAACCTGGCCGTCGTGCGCGAAACGTAGTTCACCGCACGGTGCCGGCTGAGGTCGGCGAGGCTTTTCGGTTCGCCGTATTTGCGCAAATAGGCGGGGCTGGCGCAGGTGATCTGACGCAGGTTGGCGACACGTTTGCCGATCAGCGTGGAGTCACCCAATGTTCCCGCCCGCAACACGCAATCGATACCTTCGGTGATCAGGTCGACCTGGCGGTCAGCCTCGCTGATGGACAGCTCGATGTCGGGATAACGCGCCATGAATTGCGGCAATGCCGGGATCACGAAGTGCTTGGCCAATGTCCCGTGCAAGTCCACCCGCAGCCGCCCCTTCGGGGCCACGCCGCGAAACGCCAACTCCGCTTCCTCCAGCTCTGCCAGCAGTTGCACGCAACGCAGGTAGTACGCCTCGCCATCCAGCGTCGGACGCACTTTACGCGTGCTGCGCTCCAACAAACGCGTACCCAGCCAGGCCTCGAACTGATTCAACGTATGGGTCAGCGTTGCGCGGGGCAGGTTCAGGTCATCGGCCGCCAGCGTGAAGCTGCTGCGCTCGTAGATCCGCACAAAAACCTTCATCGCTTTGACTTGGTCCACAGCTCACTCCAGGCACTCGATTGTTGGCAATCATTGAACAGTCAAGGCAACTCTCGTGCATTTATCGGCCTGAGTAAACATGTGAAATTGGCTTCACACCCCATCAACAGGAACATCAACATGACTGCTCAAACTCCGAAAGTTGCCATCGTGACCGGTGCCTCCCGCGGCATCGGCGCGGTCATCGCCAAACAACTGGCCAGCGAAGGTTTCGCCGTTGCCATCAACTACGCCAGCAGCGCCACCGAAGCCTCGAAACGGGTGGTGGAACTGCGTCAGGCCGGCCACCAGGTCATAGCGATCAAGGCCGATGTGGCCAATGCCGACGACGTGCGCCGGATGTTCGACGAGGTTGAAACCCAGTTCGGCAAGGTCGATGTTTTGGTGAACAACGCCGGCATCCTCAAGGTCCTGCCGCTGGCGCAACACAGCGACGAACTGTTCGAGCAGACCTTCAACATCCACGCTCGCGGTACCTTCAATATCCTGCGTGAAGCGGCGACCCGCCTGAACAGCGGTGGCCGAATCATCAACTTCTCCAGCAGCACCGTCGGCATGAACCTGCCGGGTTACGCGGTGTACATCGCCAGCAAAGCGGCAGTGGAATCCCTGACCCAGGTATTCGCCAAAGAGATGCGCGGGCGCAACATCACCGTCAATGCGGTGGCTCCCGGGCCGGTGGCGACTGAGTTGTTTTTACACGGCAAGAGTGAGGAGCAGATTCAGAATTTCGCGAAGATGGCGCCGCTGGAGCGCCTGGGGCAGCCGGAGGATATTTCCCGTGTTGTGTCGTTTCTGGCGGGGCCGGATTCGGGTTGGGTCAATGGGCAGATTTTGCGGGTGAATGGCGGGTTGGTTTAACTGAGTTCACACTGAGACCGCAGCGCCCCCAATCGCGAGCAAGCTCGCTCCCACATTGATCTTGGTTGCTCACAAAATTTGTGCTCAAGGGAAATCCCCTGTGGGAGATTGCTCGCGATGGCTGCCTCCAAAGCAATGCACATCTGAAGGGCGGGACAGTTCATGCACACCACCATCATCACAACCTTCGGCCTGATCCTCCTGGCGTTGATGCTCTACATCGGCGAGAAAATCGGCTTTACCCGTCAGACCCTGGCCTACTGTTTTATCGTGCTGTGGCTGGCGCTGACGCTGATCAACGGCGCAGTCGGCATAGTGCATGCCGGCCAGCCATTGAGCACCGAACTGGCGGTCGGTAGCGCCGTGTTCGGTGTCCCGGTGGCGGCGCTGGTGTTGTTCATGGTGTTGACCACCGAGACATGAAGGCCTTGATCAGCGCACCAGATGCAGGAACTGCATGTGCCGTTCGTACTGGTCGAGGATGTCGTTGATGATCTGTTCTTTGGTATAGCCGACCAGATCGTAGTCCTGACTGCCTTCGCTCAAATGCACTTCGGCCCGGTAGTAGCGGCGATTGTTGAGTTGCTTGGAACCCATGCCGCCACGGGCAAACGATGGCGTGAAGTAACCGCGCATCTGCACCTGATAAACAAACGGATGTTGATCGCCGTGGCCGATTTCCAGGCTGACGCTGTCATTGGCCGGGTCCGGGTGTGTCGCTACGTGCAAACCCTTTTCGATGAACACGGCAGACACTTCTTCAATCGCCGGGCGCACCGTCGTGTCGAGGAAGCGGTAGACCTCATCCCGCGACGGGAAATGCACCGCCTGACTCAAACGCTGACGCCAGCCACCCCGCCGTGAACCGGACACCGGTGCCAAGGAATGCATCTGCGCAATCTGCTTCTGCGACTCCAGATAAAACGCTTTGTGCAGCCCCCACAT
Source organism: Pseudomonas monachiensis (assembly GCF_047345015.1). Classification (NCBI taxonomy): domain Bacteria; kingdom Pseudomonadati; phylum Pseudomonadota; class Gammaproteobacteria; order Pseudomonadales; family Pseudomonadaceae; genus Pseudomonas; species Pseudomonas monachiensis. The sequence goes on along the minus strand of NZ_CP178857.1, from coordinate 137,117 downwards.
CATCAACAGCAGGATCAGCGAGAAAGGCAGCGAGGTCAGGACCACCGCCGACTTCAACGCATCGATGCTGCCGGAGAACAGCAGCGCGCTGGTCACCAGGGCGGTCATCGCGCCCCAGAACACCCGCAACCATTTCGGCCCGTCTTCATCGGGGTTACCGCCCTTGGCGGACAGCGTCGACAACACCACGGTGCCGGAGTCGGCGGAGGTGACGAAGAACACAAAGCTGATAAACACCGTGACCGCGATGACGGTTTTGCTCCACGGGTAGGTTTCCAGCAGCAGGTAGAGCGTCATCGACGGATTGTCGATGGCCGACATACCGAGCGCGCTCATGCCGTGGTTGAGCACTTGATCGATGGCGCTGTTGCCGAAGATCGACATCCACGCCAGGGTAAAGCCCAGCGGAATCAACAGCACGCCGAAGACGAACTCGCGGATGGTGCGACCACGGGAAATCCGTGCGATGAACAAGCCCACGAACGGCGACCACGCAATCCACCAGGCCCAGTAGAACACCGTCCAGCCGCCCAGCCAGTCGCTGGGTTTGTCGTAGGCATAGAGGTCGAAACTCTTCATCGGCAAGGCGCCGAGGTAATCACCGAGGTTCTGGATCAGGGTGTTGAGCAAGTGCTGCGTAGGGCCGGCGAACAATACGAACAGCGGCAGCGCGCAGGCCAGCAGCATGTTGATGTCGGACATCACCCGCACGCCCTTGTCGACGCCGGATACGGCAACGATGATCGCAGCACCCATCATCAGGGTGATCAGGCCGACCTGAATCCATTGGGTGTGGGCGATGCCGAACAGATAGTCCAGGCCCGAGTTGAGGTGCAACACGCCAAAGCCCATGTCGGCACCGAGGCCGAACACCGTGGCGATGATGCCGAAGCCATCCACCGCGTAGCCGATGGGGCCGTTGATACGCTTGCCGATCAGCGGATACAGCGCCGAGCGCAGGGCCAGTGGCAGGTTATGCCGGTAGGCGAAGTAGGCCAGCGCCATGCCGACAAAGGCGAACACGCCCCAGCCATGCAGGCCCCAGTGCAGAAACAGAATCTGCATCGCCTGGCGCGCCGCATCCGCCGTACCGGCCTCGCCTTGGGGCGGTTGCAGCATGTGGGTCAGCGGCTCGGACACGCAGAAGAAAAACAGGGTGATGCTGATCCCGGCGGCGAACAGCATGCCAGCCCAGGACAGATAACTGAATTCGGGTTCGTCGTGGTCGGCACCGAGCTTGATCTTGCCGTAGCCGGACAAGGCGGTGACCACCACGAAGACCAGATACAGGGTCATCGCCAGCAGGTAATACCAGCCGACCGTGTTGGCCGCCCAGTTTTGCGCCGCCAGCAACCAGGCACCGGCCTGCTCCGGCATGGCGATGACAACGACACCAAACAACAGAATGAAACTCGCCGAGAACCAGAACACCGGCGGATTCATGCGGATCAGACCGCTTGGAGGGATGGACGATGCACTCATGTTCGGTGCACCTCGAAGGGGTAGAAAGTGGCTGTAGAAATCGGACTCAGCAAAGGCAAGCCTCCTGTTGTGAGCGGGCAGCGAACCGCCGGTTTAACTTGAATGAACGTTCAAGTTAAACATGGATAGGGGGCTAAGGACTAATCGCAGGGCTCGGCGGTGGTGTTGTTACGCTAGCTCAAGGAAAGGTTTTACGCGGAATTTAGAGGTGTTCTGTAGGAGCTGCCGCAGGCTGCGATCTTTTGATTTTGGTTCGCGGCGCGCTTGGAAAAGATCGCAGCCTCGTTGCACTCGACAGCTCCTACATCCTCACTTCTGCGCCCCATCATCCAACTGCAAACTCGCCTGGGTCAGGTTGCTGCCCGCCGGCACGCTGCGGGTCAGCCAGACGTTGCCGCCAATGGTCGAGCCCTGACCGATGGTGATCCGCCCGAGAATCGTCGCCCCGGCATAAATCACCACGTCATCCTCGACAATCGGGTGCCGTGGCTGACCTTTCTGCAGTTGGCCATCTTCGTCCGCCGGGAAGCGCTTGGCGCCCAAGGTCACCGCCTGATAGATCCGCACGCGTTCGCCGATGATCGCCGTCTCGCCAATCACCACACCCGTCCCATGGTCGATGAAGAAACTGCGGCCGATCTGCGCGCCGGGGTGAATGTCGATGCCGGTGGCCGAGTGAGCGATTTCCGCGCTGATCCGCGCCAGCAGCGGCAACCCGGCGCGATACAAATGGTGGGCCAGACGATGGTGAATCACCGCCAGAATCCCCGGATAGCACAACAACACTTCATCGACACTGCGGGCCGCCGGGTCACCGTGATAGGCCGCGAGCACGTCACTGTCCAACAGGCTGCGCAACCCAGGCAACGCGAGGGCAAAGTCCTGAATGATCTGGATGGTTTTGGCTTCGACTTCAGTCTCGGCCTGGGCACTGTGGCGAGCGGCGTAGCGCAATTCGAGTCGCGCCTGGGCCAACAGCGCATTCAGCGCCACATCCAGGGTATGACCGACATAGAAGTCTTCACTCTCTTCGCGCAGGTCAACCGGCCCCAGGCGCATCGGGAACAACGCACCGCACAGGGCCTCGAGAATGTCCGCCATGGCTGCGCGGGAAGGCAATTCGCGACCGCCCTGCTCGCCGGTGGCCCGGCCGTTTTGTGCACGCCACTGTTCACGTGCCGTGCGCAGCTGGCTGACGATGGTCTGCAATTGCCAATGGCTGGAACGCTCACTCACGGTAAAAACTCCTCACGGGCGGCCGGACTGTCTGGCCGCACTGACGGCGATTACTTTACGGCAAGGGCCGCGAGGCAAATTAAGAACCAATAGTGCTGTACTCATTTCGATTGGCTATAAGCGATTGGCGGTTGCCCCAACTTTTTGGCGTGCCTATAGTCCTGAGATCTTCAACCGCCAGTACGGACTCATGATCAAACAACAGCTCGCCAGCTTTACCCGCCTCGACCTGCTCGGTCAGCCCACCGCCCTGGAAAAACTCGAACGCCTGTCGACCTGGCTGGGTCGCGACCTGTACGTCAAGCGCGATGACCTGACGCCGCTGGCAATGGGCGGCAACAAGCTGCGCAAACTCGAATACCTGGCCGCCGATGCCTTGGCCCAGGGCGCCGACACCTTGATCACCGCGGGCGCGCTGCAATCGAACCACGTACGGCAGACAGCCGCCATTGCCGCAAAATTGGGCCTGGGCTGCGTAGCCCTTCTGGAAAATCCTCTCGGCACTGACGACAGCAATTACACCGGCAACGGCAACCGCCTGCTGCTCGACCTGTTCGATGCCAAGGTCGAACTGGTGGAAAACCTCGACAACGCCGACGAGCAACTGCAAGCCCTGGCCAACCGACTGCGCAGCAACGGCAAGAAGCCGTACCTGGTGCCGATCGGTGGCTCCAATGCGCTGGGCGCCCTGGGCTACGTGCGTGCCGGTCTGGAACTGGCCGAACAGATCAAGGATACCGGCCTGAAGTTCGCCGCCGTGGTCCTGGCCTCGGGCAGCGCCGGTACCCACAGCGGCCTGGCACTGGCCCTGAGTGAAGCACTGCCGAATCTGCCAGTAATCGGCGTGACGGTTTCGCGCAGCGATGAAGATCAGCGGCCAAAGGTTCAAGGCCTGGCCGAACGCACCGCCGAGTTGCTGGGCGTGAATCTGCCGGAGGCTTTCAAGGTCGAGTTGTGGGACGAGTATTTCGCCCCGCGTTATGGCGAGCCGAATGCCGGCACACTGGCGGCGGTGAAGCTGCTGGCGAGTCACGAAGGCTTGCTGCTGGACCCGGTCTACACTGGCAAGGCCATGGCCGGCTTGCTGGACGGGATCGGCCGTCAGCGGTTCGACGAGGGTCCGATTATTTTCCTGCACACCGGTGGCGCGCCGGCGTTGTTTGCCTATAAGGATTTTCTGTAAGCGATTCAGAAGATCAAAAGATCGCAGCCTGCGGCAGCTCCTACAGATGCATGCCGATCCATGTAGGAGCTGCCGCAGGCTGCGATCTTTTCCATGAAACGCATATGCAATTAACGAATAACAAAAATAATATTCATTATTTTCAATTCTATAGGCATCATCTTATAGTCACGCCGCAGGCGAATTTGCAGCGAGACGCATAAGCTGCATTAGGGCAGGATATCGCAGTCGTCCAAATCCCGAATTTGCCAACTTTCCTAAAGCGTCTTCCATAAGAAAACACAGGGGCTTGTCATGAATTTTTCCGCACTACGTCGCAATCTGCTGGTGGGTTCGCTGGGCCTGACACTGAGCGCCGGCCTGATTGGCCAGGCGGTTGCCGGTGAGCAACTGCAACAAATCAAGGACAAAGGCGTAATCAACGTCGGCCTGGAAGGCACCTACCCACCATTCAGTTTCGTCGACGCCGACGGCAAGCTGACCGGCTTCGAAGTCGAGTTCTCCGAAGCCCTGGCCAAAGAACTGGGCGTGAAGGTCAAGCTGCAACCAACCAAATGGGACGGCATCCTCGCGGCCCTGGAATCCAAGCGTCTGGACGCAGTGATCAACCAGGTGACCATCTCCGAAGAGCGCAAGAAGAAGTATGACTTCTCCGAACCCTACACCGTTTCCGGTATTCAGGCGCTGGTGCTGACGAAGAAGGCCGCCGAGCTGAACATCAAGTCCGCCGCCGACCTGTCTGGCAAGAAAGTCGGTGTAGGCCTGGGCACCAACTACGAAGAGTGGGTGAAGGCCAATGTGCCGACCGCTGACATCCGCACCTACGAAGATGATCCGACCAAGTTCCAGGACCTGCGTGTCGGCCGTATCGACGCCATTCTGATCGACCGCCTGGCCGCGCTGGAATACGCCAAGAAGGCCAAGGACACCACCGCCGCCGGTGATGCGTTCTCCCGCCAGGAAGCCGGCATTGCCCTGCGCAAAGGCGAGCCTGAACTGCTGGCCGCGGTCAACAAGGCAATCGATAAGCTGCGCGCCGATGGCACCCTGAAAAAGCTCTCGGAAAAATACTTCAACGCTGACGTCACTCAATAATGGGAGAAGCTTTCCAACTCGCACTGGACTCCGCGCCCTTTCTGCTCAAGGGCGCGTATTACACGGTCATCCTCAGCCTGGGCGGGATGTTCTTCGGCCTGGTGATGGGCTTCGGTCTGGCGCTGATGCGCCTGTCGCGCTTCAAACTGGTGAGCTGGATCGCCCGCATCTACGTGTCGTTCTTTCGCGGCACGCCGTTGCTGGTGCAACTGTTCGTGATCTATTACGGCTTGCCGCAATTGGGTCTGGAACTGGATCCGCTGCCGGCGGCCCTGATCGGCTTCTCGCTGAACATGGCCGCCTACGCCTGTGAAATCCTGCGTGCCGCGATCAGCTCCATCGAGCGCGGCCAGTGGGAAGCGGCTGCCAGTATCGGCATGACCCGCGCGCAGACCCTGCGCCGGGCCATCCTGCCGCAGGCGATGCGCACCGCATTGCCGCCGCTGGGCAACAGCTTCATTTCGCTGGTCAAGGACACCGCGCTGGCCGCCACCATCCAGGTGCCGGAACTGTTCCGTCAGGCGCAGCTGATCACCGCTCGCACCTTCGAAATCTTCACCATGTATCTTGCCGCCGCACTGATCTACTGGGTCCTCGCAACCGTGCTTTCGCACCTGCAGAACCAGTTGGAAGCGCGGGTCAATCGGCACGACCAGGAGTCCTGACCCAATGATTGTCGTGGAAAAACTGACAAAGCAGTTCAAGGGTCAAGTCGTGCTCAACGGCATCGATCTTGAGGTCAAGGAAGGCGAGGTGGTCGCGATCATCGGCCCTAGCGGTTCGGGCAAGACCACCTTCCTGCGCTGCCTGAATTTTCTGGAAGAGCCCACCAGCGGCCGGATCAAGGTCGGTGATATCGAAGTCGATACCAGCCGCCCCCTGAACCAGCAGCAGAGCCTGGTGCGGCGCTTGCGCCAACACGTGGGTTTCGTGTTCCAGAACTTCAACCTGTTCCCCCATCGCACCGCGCTGGAAAACGTTATCGAAGGCCCGATCATCGTCAAGAAGATCGCGCACGCCGATGCCGTTGCCCTGGGTAAAAAGCTATTGGCCAAGGTAGGCCTGGCGGGTAAGGAAGACGCCTATCCGCGTCGCCTCTCCGGTGGTCAGCAACAGCGCGTGGCGATTGCCCGGGCGCTGGCGATGGAACCGGAAGTGATCCTGTTCGATGAACCGACCTCGGCCCTCGACCCGGAGCTGGTGGGCGAGGTATTGGCGACTATCCGCGGCCTGGCCGAAGAGAATCGCACCATGGTGATCGTCACTCACGAAATGGGCTTTGCCCGGGACGTGGCCAATCGCGTGGTGTTTTTCGACAAGGGCGTGATCGTCGAGCAAGGCGAAGCGAAGGCGTTGTTTGCCAACCCGAAAGAAGAGCGAACCAAACAGTTTCTCAGCAAGTTCCTGAACAACAGCCACAACTAACAACCCGTTCAATAATTGTCATCTTCCATGGATGGAAGTGACACCATCGCAAAAAATACTTTATCAATACCAAACTAACCCAATCTATTCGACATACATATCTTGTACGCGCGCGCGGTACATATATCTGCACAATAACAATTAACCTCCCTTTCCCCACCAGGTTCCTTTCACAACACCTGGCCGACCACGCACGCCAAGCCGCCCGGCTTTAGACACTTTCAGCGGACAAATTCGACACGCCGCCATGGTTTACTTACTTCGTACCGTAGGAACTTTCTGAATAACAGCACACTTCACCCATAACTAATAAATCTCATTGACACTTACTCCCCCTGACTCTTATCTAGTCTCCAACCGACGTCACTCATCACGCCAAACTCATTATTTCAATTAAAAGTAATGAATGGTTTTGCTGTTCGATATTTAGTTTTTGATTTCCCAGAAACGGACTTCGTTGCAAAACTTCAAGGAGACTTCATGAAAAGCACCTCGAACAAATCCGGGCTTGTGGCCCCGACCCTGGCGCAATCCAACAAGACCGGCATCAACGTCACTTGTGCGGCGCACCTGCTGATCGATGTGGCGCCCTACCCCGCCATGGACGAAGGCGACCTGATCGAACTGTTCTGGGATAGCTGCTACGTGGCCTCCCGCGTGCTGATGGCCAGCGATGTCGGCCAACCGGTGCAGTTGCGGGTGCCTGAAAGCTTTGTCGCCAACGGTACCTCGCGCATTCACTACCGGGTCATGCAGGTGGGTCGAGACCCAGTGATTTCGGCCAGCCAAAACGTGCAGATCAAACTCGACTGCCCAGGCGGCCAACCTTCCGAGCTGTGCGGCGATGAAAACCAGTGCCTGGCACCGGTGAGCATTCCCGAGGCGATTCGCCGTCAGGGGGTCAATCCGAGCCAGGTCAAACGCGGTGTTCCCTTGACCATCGAGCCGTACCTGAACATGGCCGTCGACGATGAAATCACCCTGCGCTGGGGCGATGTGCGCATGGATCTGCCACGGATCAAGTCCGCCGATGTGGGCCAGCCGATTCATGTCTGGATTCCGCCGGCCATCATCCTCGAAGCCGGCGAAGACCTGCGGCTGGAGGTGACGTACTGCATTCTCGACCGGGTGGGCAACAACTCCCGCTGGGCTCCAGCCCGCACGCTGAAGATTGGTTGTGCAAACACTTATCTGAAAGTCCCGAAGAAACAGCCCCTCAAGGCCGCCGAACCCCGTAGACGATGAAGAGGCCTCTTTGGCGGAATCATCCTTCTATGCATATTCCTAAAAGTTAGTTCATAAAATATTTATACACGTTTAGGGTATATACACCGGACCACCGGACATCCTTGTTTTCATGCGCGGCCACAAGCGGCGCTTCCATAAGATGTGAGGTAGGTATGGTCCGGAACACAATCACCCCAGTGCAGATCGCCAGGGCATTGCGTGCAGCCAAGGAGCGGCACTGATGTCCAGTCTGGCAGATGCAAACGTCCAGAGTGACCTGGACATCGCCCCGCTGTTGTTGCCCGCAAAAGTCTTGCGCAATGACGCTCAAGCCATCAAGGCGGCCCACGAGCTGGCGCAAGTCGCCCGCCTGCAAGCGGCCAAACGTGACCGGCAGCGCAAGCTCCCATGGTCTGAAATAGAACAGTTCACCCGCAGCGGCCTGGGCAGCATTTCCATCCCCCGCGAGTACGGTGGCCCGCAGGTTTCGTTCGTTACCCTGGCTGAGGTTTTCGCGATCATTTCCGCGGCAGACCCGGCACTTGGGCAGATCCCGCAAAACCAGTTCGGCATTCTTAACCTGGTGCTCGGCAGCGCCACCGAGGCGCAGAAAAAACAGCTGTTCAAAAGCGTCCTCGACGGCTGGCGCATCGGCAATGCCGGGCCGGAACGCGGCACCAAGAACACCCTGGAACTGAAGGCGCGCATCACCGCTGACGGCGTCCTCAACGGCCAGAAGTTCTATTCCACCGGCGCACTGTTCGCCCATTGGGTCGCAGTCAAAGCGTTGAACGACGATGGCAAGCAAGTACTGGCGTTCATCCGTCGCGGCACACCTGGATTGCGCATCGTCGATGACTGGTCCGGTTTTGGTCAGCGCACCACCGCCAGCGGCACGATTTTGCTCAACAACGTGCAGGCCGATCCTGAACTGGTGGTGGATAACTGGCGGATCAATGACACGCCGAACATCCAGGGTGCCGTCTCGCAGCTGATTCAAGCGGCCATCGACGCCGGTATCGCCCGAGGCGCCATCGACGACGCCATCGACTTCGTGAAAACCCGCGCCCGGCCGTGGATCGACGCCAAGGTCGAGCGGGCCAGCGATGACCTGTACGTGATCGCCGATATCGGCAGATTGAAAATCGAATTGCACGCCGCCCAAGCGCTGCTGCGCAAGGCCGGGCAAGTGCTCGATGATGTCAGCGCCGCACCTTTCACCGCCGAGTCCGCCGCCCGCGCCTCGATTGCCGTGGCCGAAGCCAAAGTGCTGACCACCGAGATTTCGCTGCTGGCCAGCGAAAAGCTGCTCGAACTGGCCGGCAGCCGCGCGACCCTCGCCGAATTCAACCTCGACCGCCACTGGCGCAACGCCCGGGTGCACACCCTGCACGATCCGGTGCGCTGGAAGTATCACGCGGTCGGCGCCTATCGCCTCAACGGCACGCTGCCCAATCGCCATTCCTGGATCTGACGACCAGAACACTTTTTACCAGAGCTCTGGAGAAACACATGACAAGTTCTCACCACGTCGCGGTCATCACCAGCGATGAGCAAGCCCTGGTCGTCGCCAGCGACCTTGCCGAAGACTTTAAACGCGACAGCGCCACACGCGACCGTTTACGCCGCTTGCCACACCCGGAACTGGAAGTGTTTTCCCGCTCGGGCCTGTGGGGCATCAGCGTGCCAAAGGAATACGGCGGCGCCGGTGTTTCCAACATCACCCTGGCCAACGTCATCGCCTTGATCGCCCGGGCCGACGGCTCCCTGGGGCAGATTCCGCAGAACCATTTCTATGCCCTCGAAGTACTGCGGGTGAACGGCAGCCACGAGCAGAAGCAACGCCTGTACGCCGAAGTATTGGCCGGTCAGCGCTTCGGCAATGCGTTGGCTGAACTCGGCACCAAAACCGCACACGATCGGGTCACCAGCCTGACTCGCGATGGCAGCGGCTATCGCATCAATGGTCGCAAGTTCTACGCCACGGGCGCGATCTACGCCCAGCGCATTCCCACCTCGGTGGTGGATGAAAACGGTGTGCAGCAACTGGCGTTCGTGCCACGCGACAGCAAGGGCCTGAGTGTGATCGACGACTGGAGCGGCTTCGGCCAGCGCACCACCGGCAGCGGTTCGGTGGTGTTCGAAGATGTCTTTGTTGCTGCTGAAGATGTCATCCCCTTTCAAAGCGCTTTCGAGCGCCCGACCCCGGTCGGCCCGCTGGCGCAGATTCTCCATGCCGCCATCGACACCGGCATCGCCCGCGCCGCGTATGAAGATGCGCTGCACTTCGTGCGCACCAAAACCCGGCCGTGGATCGACGCCACCCACGAAAAAGCCACGGACGATCCATTGACCCTCAAGAGCTTCGGCCACCTGAGCATTCGCCTGCACGCCGCCGAGGCACTGCTGGAGCGTGCCGGTGAATACCTCGACAAGGCCCAGGCCGACACGAACGCCGAGACCGTCGCAGCGGCGTCGATTGCCGTCGCCGAAACCCGCGCCCTCAGCACCGAAATCTCCCTGGCCGCCGGCAGCACACTATTCGAACTGGCCGGCAGCCAGGCGACCCTGATCGAACACGGCCTCGACCGCCACTGGCGCAACGCCCGGGTACACACCCTGCACGACCCGGTACGCTGGAAGTACCACGCCGTGGGCAATTACTACCTCAACGATGAAAACCCGCCACTGCGGGGGACCATCTGAATGGCCAAGAAAAAGATCCTGCTCAATGCCTTCAACATGAACTGCATCGGGCACATCAACCATGGCTTGTGGACGCACCCGCGCGATACGTCCACCCGCTACAACACGATCGAATACTGGACCGAACTGGCGCAGCTGCTGGAGCGCGGGCTGTTCGACGGCCTGTTCATCGCCGACATCGTCGGGGTCTACGACGTCTACCGGAACTCGGTGGACGTGCCGTTGAAAGAGTCGATCCAGTTGCCGGTCAACGATCCGCTGCTGCTGGTCTCGGCCATGGCTGCAGTGACGAAAAACCTCGGCTTCGGCCTGACCGCCAACCTCACCTACGAAGCGCCGTATCTGTTCGCCCGCCGCCTGTCGACGCTGGATCACCTGAGCCGTGGGCGGGTCGGCTGGAACATCGTCACCGGCTATCTCGACAGCGCTGCCAAGGCCATGGGCCGTAGTGAACAGGTTGAGCATGACCGTCGTTATGACCAGGCCGACGAGTACCTGGAGGTGCTCTACAAACTCCTGGAAGGCAGTTGGGAAAATGGCGCGGTGCTCAACGATCCACGGCAACGGATCTACGCGCAGCCAGACAAAGTGCACAAGGTCGAGCACAAGGGCGAGTTCTATCAGGTCGAGGGTTATCACCTCTGTGAGCCCTCGCCACAGCGCACGCCGGTGCTGTTCCAGGCCGGCAGTTCGGATCGCGGTTTGCTGTTCGCCGGGCGACATGCCGAGTGCGTGTTCATCAGCGGCCAGACCAAGGCATCGACCAAGGCGCAGGTGGACAAGGTGCGCGCCGCGGCCGCCTCCGCCGGGCGCAATCCCGAAGACATCAAGGTGTTCATGGGCCTGAACGTGATCGTTGGCGCCACCGAAGAGCGGGCCTGGGCCAAGCACGCCGAATACCTGAGCTACGCCAGTGCCGAGGCCGGCGTGGCGCACTTTTCGGCGTCCACCGGGATCGATTTTTCCCAATATGAAATCGACGAGCCGATCCAGTACGTGAAGAGCAACGCGATCCAGTCCGCCACCAAACACCTGCAAAACAACGACTGGACCCGCCGCAAATTGCTGGAACAACACGCCCTTGGCGGGCGCTACATCACCGTGGTCGGCTCACCGCAGCAAGTGGCGGATGAACTGGAATCCTGGATCGCCGAAACCGGGCTGGATGGTTTCAACCTGACGCGGATTGTCACGCCGGAAAGCTATGAGGATTTCATCGAACTGGTGATCCCCGAGTTGCAACGGCGGGGCTCGTACAAGACGGCGTACGACAGCGGCACCTTGCGCGAAAAGCTGTTTCAGCGAGAGGCGCATTTGCCTGAGCAACATACCGGTTCGGCTTACCGCCGCTAAAAGCATCGCGAGCAAGCTCGCTCCCACAGTGGATCTCGGGTGTTCACAAAAACCCTGTGGGAGCGAGCTTGCTCGCGATGAGGCCCGAACAGACACCACAAACTTAATGCACTGACTGGATAACTCATCATGAAAAAGAACTACCTCTCCCACCCAGTCAAAGCACTGGCCCTGGCCCTCGGCCTGTTCAGCTCGGTAACCTTCGCCGCCGACGCCCCACTGAAAATCGGCACCACCGCCGCCTTCGCCATTCCCCTTGAAGCGGCGGTCGAAGAAGCCGGCAAACAAGGCCTGAAAGTCGAACTGGTGGAGTTCAGCGACTGGATCGCACCGAACGTCAGCCTGGCTTCAGGCGACATCGACGTGAACTACTTCCAGCACATCCCGTTCCTGGAGAACGCCAAGGCAGCATCAGGTTTCGACCTGGTGCCGTTCGCCCCCGGGATCATCAACAACGTCGGCCTCTACTCGAAGAAATACAAAAGCTTCGACGAACTGCCGCAAGGCGCCAGCGTGGCCATCGCCAACGATCCGATCAACAGCGGTCGTGGCTTGCAGCTGCTGGCCAAGGCCGGCCTGATCACCCTCAAGCCCGGCGTCGGCTACAAGGCCACCGAAGAAGACATCATCGCCAACCCGAAGCACATCAAGATCCTCCAGGTCGAAGCCGTGCAACTGGTGCGCGCCTATGACGACGCCGATCTGGTGCAGGGCTACCCGGCCTACATTCGCTTGTCGAAAACCTTCGACGCAGGCTCTGCGCTGCTGTTCGACGGCCTCGATCACAAGGAGTACGTGATTCAGTTCGTGATCCAGCCCAAGAGCAAAACCGACCCGCGCCTGATCAAGTTCGTCGACATCTACCAGCACTCACCCGCGGTGCGCGCCGCGCTGGATAAGGCCCACGGCAAGCTCTATCAAGCCGGTTGGGAAAGCTGAACATGACCGCCACCATTCAACGGCGACTGGAGCTTCCAGAGCCTCAACGCGCTGAACAAACCGAGCTGCATCCCGAGCTCAATCGTGCTCATGTGCGCTTCATCAATCTGGGTAAAACCTACAATGGCCAGCAAGGCCCGGTGGCCGCGTTGCACGGCATCGACCTGGCGATCCAGCGCGGCGAAGTGTTCGGCATCATCGGTCGCAGCGGCGCCGGCAAGTCGTCGCTGATCCGCACCATCAATCGCCTGGAACAACCGAGCAGCGGTCGGGTGCTGATCGATCAAGTGGACATCGGCGAATTCGACGAAGACCGCCTGGTGGCGCTGCGTCGGCGCATCGGCATGATCTTCCAGCACTTCAATCTGATGTCGGCCAAGACCGTTTGGCAGAACGTCGAACTGCCGCTGAAAGTCGCCGGCGTGCCCAAGGAACAACGCGAGCAGAAGGTCCGTGAACTATTGGAGCTGGTGGGCTTGCAGGCCAAGCACAAGGCTTACCCGGCGCAGTTGTCCGGCGGGCAGAAACAGCGCGTGGGCATTGCCCGGGCGCTGGTACATGACCCGGAAATTCTGCTGTGCGACGAAGCCACCTCGGCGCTCGACCCGGAGACCACGCAGTCGATCCTCGGCCTGCTGCGCGAGATCAATCAGCGCCTGGGCCTGACCATTGTGCTGATCACCCACGAGATGGCGGTGATCCGTGAGATCTGTGATCGCGTGGTTGTCCTGGAGCATGGGTGCATCGTCGAGCAAGGCCCGGTGTGGGAAGTGTTCGGCAATCCGCAGCATGAGGTCAGCAAGACAATGCTGGCGCCGTTGCAACATGCATTGCCCAAAGAGCTGCAAAGCCGTTTGCAGGCGCAGCCAAAGTCCAGCGACGCAGCCGTGGTCCTGCGCTTGCAGTTCACCGGCAGCCAACGCGACGAACCGGACCTGGCGGCACTGTTCAGCGCCCTCGGAGGCCGTGTGCGATTGCTGCAAGGCGGCGTGGAACGGATTCAGGGCCATGCCCTCGGGCAACTGCTGCTGGCAGTGACCGGCTCGACTCTCGGTGCCGAGCAATTGCGTCAACGCGCCGGCCAATGGGCGCAACAAGTGGAGGTACTGGGCTATGTGGTTTGACCGCTTGCTGCAAGGTTTCATCGACACGTTCTTGATGGTCGGCGTGTCGTCATTGATCGCGCTGTTGGCGGGCATTCCGCTGGCGGTGATCCTGGTCACCAGTTCCAGGGGCGGCATCTACGAAGCCCCGGCACTGAACCGCGCACTGGGTGCATTCGTGAACCTGTTTCGCTCGATTCCGTTCCTGATTTTGATGGTGGCGCTGATTCCGTTCACCCGATTGATCGTAGGCACCACCTACGGCGTATGGGCGGCCGTGGTGCCGTTGACCATCGCCGCTACGCCATTCTTTGCGCGCATTGCCGAAGTCAGCCTGCGCGAGGTCGATCATGGGTTGATCGAAGCGGCGCAAGCCATGGGCTGTCGGCGTTGGCACATCGTTTGGCATGTGTTGTTGCCGGAGGCGCTGCCGGGGATTGTCGGCGGGTTCACCATCACCCTGGTGACGATGATCAATTCGTCGGCCATGGCCGGGGCGATTGGCGCGGGTGGGCTGGGGGACATTGCCTATCGGTATGGGTATCAGCGCTTTGATAGCCAGATCATGCTGACGGTGATTGTGTTGCTGGTGGCGGTGGTGGCGGTGATTCAATTGGGTGGGGATCGGTTGGCGCGGGGGTTGAATAAGCGGTAAGTGAAGATCCTAGCGATATTTCGCACAGGAAAATCAGCGATTCCGAAGGCCCGTTCCCTTTCTTTTGCAGGACGTTTCCTAGATCATTTCGCTCGCTTGCGCCTGCCATTTTCCGTGGCTAGTCTCGGTCCGTCACTGCTCATCAGTGATCGGGTTTAGTCGCCCGGATCTTACCAGGCGTACAGCGCCACCTCATGTCAGGTATTTTTTATTATCTGAAATTTATGGTGGCTGTGCGCAGGGCACCCTTGGGTGCGCCGGGTTTCCTGGTGACCGGTCGACTAACCTGCGTGCAGCCGCCACCCCTGTTCGTTTAGTCGCGATATCGGTTGGCTCCAATAGATACCAGGAGTTTTACCAATGAAGAAATCCGTTCCCGATCCACCTCCCGAAAACCCTACCACCGAAACCGTCACCGACGATTTGCTCAGGGATCGTTCCGCGCTTTACCGCGCCATCGATTTCCACCTCACCGGCAAGCAACCCACACCCCCCGATGAAATGCGCTTCTACAACGTCAGCAAGGACGTGAGTTTTGAAGACACCCAGCTCTATGTCGCCGATCTGCTGCGTTGTGCTTCGGTCACGGCGTATCAGTGTGGCGATCAACTCAAGGGTGCCGACCGGGCGATGGTGTACTCGATCTGGCATTTGCTGGAGATTGCCAAGGCGATGGTGGATCACTCCATTGAGTGTTTGGGGATGAAGCAGGGCTGAGCCAAGGCCAAAAGATCGCAGCCTTCGGCAGCTCCTACAGAGTTTGGCGTTCACACGTAGGAGCTGCCGCAGGCTGCGATCTTTCAAAGCGCGAAAGCGCTTATAGTCAACACATCTCCTTTTTCCTGCGCAGCCGACCATGAAGCAAACACCCGACGACCTCGAACAGATCACCACCACGACCTTGGGCCACTACAACTCGACGGCTGAAAGTTTCCGCGAAGGCACGCGCGATCACGATGTCAGCCAGAACATCGATGCCCTGCTGCGGCACATTCAGGGCGAGGCGCCTTTCGACATTCTCGATTTTGGCTGCGGGCCGGGACGTGATCTGCAGACGTTCACCCGCATGGGCCACAGGGCGGTCGGCCTCGACGGTTCGGAAAAGTTCGCGCAGATGGCCCGTGAGGACAGCGGGTGCGAGGTGTGGCAGCAGGACTTCCTGAAGCTTGATCTGCCGGCCGAGCGTTTCGACGGAATCTTTGCCAACGCGGTGCTGTTTCATGTTCCGCGTCAGGAATTACCACGGGTGTTGAAGCAATTGTGGGGAGCGCTGAAACCGGGTGGTGTGTTGTTCAGTTCCAATCCCCGTGGCGAAAATCAGGAAGGCTGGAACGGACCGCGTTATGGGTCGTATCACGACCTGGCGGCCTGGCAGCATTTGTTGATCGAGGCGGGGTTTGTGGAGCTGGAGCATTACTACCGGCCTGCAGGGCTGCCGCGGGAGCAGCAGCCTTGGTTGGCGAGTGTCTGGCGTAAGGCTGTGTAGTCAATTCGGACGCCATCGCGAGCAAGCTCGCGATGAGCGCGAAGCGCTCGCCCTTACTGCGCCTCCTTTTTCGGCTCACGAATCTTGTACCAGGCCACATACAACGCTGGCAAAAACAGCAGCGTCAGCAAGGTGGCGATGACGATCCCGCCGATCATCGCGTAGGCCATCGGCCCCCAGAACACTTCCCGGGCAATCGGGATCATCCCCATGCTCGCCGCCGCGGCGGTCAGCAGGATCGGCCGACGTCGATGCTCGGTGGCCTGCACCACCGCATCCCACGGCGCGTAGCCCTTCTGCTCGTACTCTTCGATCTGGGTCACCAGGATCACCGAGTTACGGATGATGATACCGATCAGCGCCAGGATCCCGAGGATCGCCACGAAGCCCATCGGCGTACCGGTAGGCACCAGCGCGATCACCACGCCAATCAGCCCCAGCGGCGCGACACTGGCCACCAGGAACAGCTTCTGCACGCTGTGCAGCTGGATCATCAGGAAGGTCGCCATCATGAACAGCATCAGCGGCACCACCTTGGCAATCGGCCCCTGGGCCTTGCCGCTTTCCTCCACCGTACCACCGGTGGCGACCTTGTAGCCCGCCGGCAGTTTGGCTGCGAAAGCGTCGATGGATGGCTTGAGGATTTTCACCAGGTCCGTCGGCTGGATCTCGTCACGAATCGCCGCCTTGATGGTGATGGTCGGCAGGCGATCCCTACGCCATACCAACGGCTGCTCCAGTTCGTAGCGCACCGTGGCAAACGCCAGCAGCGGAATCGACGTGCCACTAGGCGTGACGATTTGCAGGTTCTGCAGGGTTTCCGGCGTTCCGCGCTCGGAATCCACCGCGCGCCCGACCACGTTGATCAGGTAAATGTCGTCATCGACCTGAGTCACCGTCTGGCCGCTGACAATGCCGTTCATCAGGTTGGCCACATCCTCGGAAGACAGCCCCAATTGCCGCGCCTTGTCCTGGGCGATGTCGATGCGCAGGACTTTGCCCGGCTCGTTCCAGTCGTAGATGATCTCGCCAACGTGCGGGTTCTTGTCCAGCTCAGTGGCCAGGTCGATGGCATGTCGGCGTACCTGGTCGATGTCCTTGCCGCTGACCCGGTACTGGATCGGACGCCCTACCGGCGGGCCCATTTCCAGTGCCTGGACATAACCACCGATGCCGACGAAGTCGTTGCGCAAGCGCTCGCGAAGCTTCTGCATCATGGCTTCACGGGTATGGCCTTTGCTGACGATCACCAACTGCGCGTAGAACGGGTTTTGCAGTTGCTGGTCCAGTGGCAGGTAGAAACGGATCGCGCCCTGACCGACGTAGGTGCTCCAGCGCACGATGTCCGGATCGTCCTTGAGCGTGGCTTCAAGGCGATCGACAGCCCGGCGGGTTTCGTCGAGCGAGGCGTTTTGCGGCAGGTTCAGATCAACCAGGATTTCCGGACGATCCGAAGACGGGAAGAACTGGTTCTGCACGTAACGCATGCTGAACAGCGCCAACACAAAACACAGCACCGTAATGCCGATGGCCCACCAGCGATTGCGCATGCACCACAGCAGCCCACCGTTGAACGCCTTGCCGATGCGCCCGGGTTCACCTTCATGGGGCTTCACGTTGGCACTGAGAATGTGCACGCCGATCACCGGCGCAAACAGCACCGCCACTACCCACGACACCAGCATCGCGCAGGCAATTACCGCAAACAGGGTGTAGGTGTACTCACCGGCGGAGCTGGCGTTCAAGCCGATCGGCACGAAGCCCGCCACTGTCACCAGCGTACCGGTGAGCATCGGGAACGCCGTGGAGGTGTAGGCAAAGGTCGCCGCCTGCTCCTTGGTCTCGCCCATCTCCAGGCGCGTGACCATCATTTCCACGGTGATCATCGCATCGTCCACCAGCAGGCCGAGGGCGATGATCAGTGCACCGAGGGAAATCCGCTGCATGGTGATGCCACTGTATTCCATGAACACAAACACCATCGCCAGCACCAACGGGATCGAGCACGCCACCACCAGCCCGGCGCGCACGCCGAGGCTGACGAAGCTGACCAGCAACACGATCACCACCGCCTCGAACAAGGCACTGGTAAAACCACCGACGGCCTCTTCCACCACCACGGCCTGGTCGGAGACGTTGTAAATGCCGACACCCACCGGCAGGTCGGCGGTCAACTGGTCCATCCGGGCGTGCAAGGCCTTGCCGAACGCCTGGACGTTGCCCCCCGTCTGCATGGCAATCGCCAGGCCGATGGCCTGTTTGCCGTTGTAGCGGAATTCCGGCGAGGCCGGATCGACATAGCCGCGACGAATTTCGGCAATGTCGGCCAGACGATAGTAACGGTCGTTGAGCTTGAGGTTGACCTCGGCCAGGTCTTTCTCCGAAGCGAACTTCCCTGAAGTGCGCACCGAAATCCGCTCCGGCCCGGCCTCGATGACACCCGCCGGGGTCACGGCGTTCTGGGTTTGCAGGCTCTGCACCACCTGACGCTCATCGATACCCAGCGCTGCGAGTTTGCGTGTGGAGAAGTTCAGGTACAGCACTTCATCCTGCTGGCCGACCATTTCGATTTTGCCCAACCCCGGCACGCCGCGAATTTCCATGCGTGCCTGTTCCACGTAGTCGCGCAACTGACGCAGGGTCAGGCCGTCGGCGGTGAAGGCGTAGATCGAGCCGAAGACGTCACCGAACTCGTCGTTGAACGACGGCCCTTGTATGCCTTGCGGGAACTGGTACTTGATGTCGTTGATCTTCTTGCGTACCTGATACCAGATCTCCGGAATGTCCTTGGCACTGGTGGTGTCGCGCAGGTACACATACACCGTGGACTCACCGGGGCGCGTGTAGCTTTTCACATAGTCGAGGGAGTCGAGTTCTTCGAGCTTCTTCTCGATCCGGTCAGTGATCTGCTTGAGGGTTTCCTCCTGGGTCGCCCCCGGCCATTTGCTCTGGATCACCATGGTCTTGATGGTGAACGAAGGGTCTTCTTCGCGCCCCAGGTTGAAGTACGAGAACACACCCATCAGCAATGCGACGAACATCAGATACCAGATGAACGACTGATGCTTGAGGGCCCATTCCGAGAGGTTGAAAGGCCCTTTCATTGACTGTCCTCGTCGATTTTCACTTGCTGCCCCGGTTTGAGGCTGTTCACACCGGCACTGACCACCCGCTCGCCGTTCTTCACGCCGCCAGCCAGCACCACGGTGCTGTCGGTACGGCTGATCACCTGGATGTCACGGGGAGAGACGGTTTTACTCTGTGCATCAATCACCCAGATACGTGGTTTGCCATCGACCTCCTGCAGTGCGGTGACCGGCAATTCGATACGCGGCTTGATCGCCGAGCTCAGGGTGACGCTGATGGCCGTACCCAGGCGAAAGCCCGGTGGCGTTTCGGCCAGGGTCAGGCGGGCGCGACGGGTGCGTGTGGCGCTTTGAGCCTTGGGTTCGATTTCGCGGATGATGGCGGTGGTGTTGATGCTCGGGTCCAGCTGCGCAGCGACCAGGAACACCACATCGCTGGGCAGTTGATCGACCAGGGTATCGGGCAGGTCGATCACCGCTTCCTTGATGTCCGGTTGCGCCAGGGTCACCACTTGCTGACCGGCCGACACCACTTGCCCGGCCTCGGCACTCCACTGGGTGACCACGGCTTTATGGTCGGCGCGCAGTTCGGTGTAGCCCAGTTGGTCCTTGCTCTGGTTGACGGCCGCCCGGGCCTGATCGAGTGAAGCCTGGGTGGTTTTCAGGTCGGTATTGGCCTCGTCGAGTTGCGCTTGCGCGCCAACCCCACGGTCAAACAAGGCTTGCTGGCGCTGGGCCGTGGCCTTGGCGTTGATCAGTTGCGCCTGGATTTTCGACAGATCGCCCTGGGCCGAGCGCAATTGGTTCTGCTGGTCGGAAGGATCGAGGGTGGCAAGCAGCGTACCCTTCTCCACCTCGGTGCCGACATCAACGTTACGGCTGGCGATTCGCCCACCCACACGGAAACCGGTATCGGTTTCATAGCGCGCCTGGATGCTGCCGGCGAAGCGGCCCAGGTCCTCTTCATTCAAGGTCTGGACCTTGATCGACAGCACCGGCCGTACCGGCGCCGGCGGCGGTTCGCTTTTGGAACAGGCGCTCAGCACCAGCCCGATGGACAACGCCCATAAAGGCTTCATGGCTTGGCTCCCCACGTCAGATCCTTGTAAGTGTTTTCGGCAATTTCGACTTCCATGTCCGGGTGCAAGAGTTGTCCGCCCGCGATGATGACTTTGTCGCCGTCCTTCAACCCGTCGCTGATGATGATCTTGCCAGTCAGGTAGCGGCTGACGGTGACCGAATGCAATTGGGCCTTGCCCTTGTCGTCGACAATCCAGACAGCAGGCTCACTGATGTTTTTGGTCAGTGCCGACCACGGCAACTCGATGACCGACTTGCCCGATCCCCTGGCCGTGGCACTCACCACCGAGCCCAACTGCATGCCGTCGGGCAGTTTGTCGAGACCGACCTTGACCTGCACGGTGCCGGATTGCGCCGACACCGAGGGGGTGACTTCGCGCACGGTGCCGGTGGTCTTGATCGCCGGGTTGTCGAGCAGGCTGAGGACGATGGTTTGATCTTTCGGCTTCTCGGCCAGCAGTGATTCATAGACGTTGAACACCGCATCCCGGTCGCCGTCACGGGCCAGGCTGAAGACCGGCATGGTTGCCTGCACCACCTGGCCAACCTCTGCCTGGCGCTCGGTAATGATCCCCGGCGCATCGGCGATCAGTGCCGTATAGCTCAGTTGATCCTTGGCATTGGCCAACTGCGCCTTGGCGGCGCTCAAGGCACTCTGACTGCTGTGCAAGGCCGCCTGGGCCGAGTCGTATTCGCTCTGGCTGGTGTAACCCTTGGGCAGCAGTTTTTGCTGGCGCACGAACGCCGCCGCACTCTGGGTCACCCGCGCCTGTTCGGCGACGACTTGCGCCTGGGCCGAATCGACACTGGTCTGTAGATCCTTCGGGTCGAGCCGGGCCAGCACTTGTTTGGCTGTCACTCGATCACCGACGTCAACCGAGCGCTGGATGATCTTGCCCCCTACACGAAAAGACAGCTCCGTCTGTATCCGTGCCTGGATATCACCGGTGAGGGTAATCGAGGCCGCGTAATCCGCCGGCTTGACGACTTGCACGAACACCCGTGGCAGGTATTCCTGCACGGGCTTTTTTTCGTCGCAAGCCGTCAGCAGGGTGACGACACTCAAGGCCATTACTACTTTCAATCCGGGAACCACCATGCAAACTCCTTGGCCTTTTTCACGTACAACACGACAGAGAGCTTAGAACAGGATGGGAACCTTGCACGAGCGTCTTATGAAGAAAAAGTTCACACTTTTTTAGCCCTGAAACACTTGCCATAGACTCCTGTGCATGCCTGACAATGAGCCCCGGTCGATCCCGCCTCAGGAACCCACATGCTCAAGACTCTCGCCGTGGCCAATTACCGCTCGATCAACAAACTGGTGATCCCGCTGGGCCGCCTGAATCTGATCACCGGTCCCAACGGCAGCGGCAAATCCAACCTGTACCGCGCGCTGCGCCTGCTGGCGGAAACCGCCCACGGCGGCGTGGTCAATGCCCTGGCCCGTGAAGGAGGCCTGGATTCGACTTTTTGGGCCGGGCCGGAAAACATCTCCCGGCGCATGCGCACCGGCGAAGTCGCTATCGAGCCCACCGTGCGTCAGGGCGTCAAACGCCTTCGACTGGGGTTTGCGGGAGAGGACTTCGGCTACTCGATCAGCCTCGGCCTGCCCGATTCCAATGGCCATTTCATGCTCCCCGGGCGCAACTCGCCAATACCGTCTTATTTCAGCCTCGACCCGCAGATCAAACGCGAATGCCTGTGGGCCGGGGCGTTCTATCGCCCGGCCAGTCTGCTGGTCGATCGTGACGGCCCGATGATCCGCGCCCGCGCCGATCGCAAGTGGGATGTATTGGCGCAGCACACACCGACTTTCGACAGCCTGTTCGATCAGGTCGGCAGCCTGCGCGGCTCACCGGAAGTGCTGGAAATGCGCGAGTTCATCCGCCGCTGGCGCTTCTACGATCACTTTCGCAGCGATGCCGACGCCCCGGCACGACAACCTCAACTGGGCACCCGCACGCCGGTGCTGCACCACGACGGACGCGACCTGGCGGCGGCCTTGCAGACGATCATCGAAATCGGTGATCCCGAGGCTTTACGGACGGCGATCAGCGACGCCTTCCCCGGCGCCAGACTGAACATCGAACCACTGCCTGGCGGGCGCTTCGCCATCGAGTTCTTTCAGGAAGGTTTGTTGCGGCCGCTGTCGGCCGCCGAGCTGTCGGACGGAACATTGCGTTACCTGCTGCTGGTCGCGGCGCTGCTGACGCCACGACCGCCGACGTTGATGGTGCTGAACGAACCGGAAACCAGCCTGCACCCGGACCTGCTGCCGGCGCTGGCACGCTTGATTATCCGTGCTTCAGAGCAGTGTCAGGTGTGGGTGGTTTCCCACGCCAGGCGCTTGATTTCGGCATTGCAGGAAGACCCGGAGTGCAATTGCATCGTGCTGGAGAAGAATCTCGGGCAAACCGGGATTGTCGGGCAGCGGATGCTGGATGAGCCGGCGTGGTATTGGCCGGATTGAAGTCAAGTAAACCTCCAGAAGTAGGATTTACAGAGCTAAGTACTGCGAATACTGCTTATGGAACTACGCCGCGACGAACCGAAGTCGAACAATGGTGCTTTACCACCAAGCTTGTTCAGCACAGCATCGATTTCTGGTGTCATCCAGTCAAAAGGTCGTACATCAAACTGTCTAGGTGACGGTGCGGAAGGCACTGGAGTGAACTGTGATAAATCGGGTGCAGAAGGCCCATGATTTCGCTGTAACGAAATGCTCGAGGGCCTCGGGTTCCTGGATACCGCGATACCTTTCACACCTGATTGTTTTTCACCCAGTGCCTTCAACCCAGCGATGGCTTTTGGATCGCGCCCAACCCAGGCCGAACCCACCCTGCCCAGAACAGCACCGGTCGCCAGTGCTGCGGATACAAAAGCCAACGGTGTGATCAACGGAGATTCAGGGTCAATCGCAGCAATAATGGTGCTCGCCAAACCTGTCGCAGCCACTCCAACCCCCATGATTCCGGCGGTAACGGAGGCCGTTGCACCAGCGAATTGCTTAGGACTTGCTCGAAATGCGGCTCCATTCGCCAAAGCCTTGTTAGCAACTTTAAAAGGTACAGAGGGCTTCAGCGTGATGAGCGAACTGAACAGGCCTGCGCCGCTGGTGAATATCTTGAGCACATTGACGAACCGCCCAGTCGGATCACTGAAATTCACCGGATCGCCTAAACAATACGCATACGGATTCAACCCACCCCGCCCAAACGGACTCAGGCCATCCGGGCTGTTGAAGCGCATCAGCACCGGGTTGAACGCCCGATGCCCGTTGCCCAGCAGATAATGACCGGTGGCCGGATCGACCGCTTCGCCGGTGAATCCGAGCAAACTGCCGGGACCACTTTCGAGCCGCCGATGACCGTAGGGCGCGTAGACCTGGCGCACAACTCCGTCAGGTCCGGCCAACTGCAATACCGAACGTTGCTGATCGGTGACCAGCAACTGGCTGTTGCGCTCGACGCCGTCAAACGATTGCACTGCCAGCAGTTGCCTGTCGTGTTGAAGCACACAGCGCCCACCCTGACCTTTCAGTTGCGTCACCAGATGTTCGCCGCAGTAGAAACGGGTCAGTTTTTCCAGCTCCGACGGCTCCAGTTCGACCAACCGGTCCAGGGCATCATAGCGGTAGCGATTGAGGGGGTGAGTCAATGCGCTCATGAGGGTCAACTCCCGGCGAGGGAAGCAGTTTGCACCCGTTTGAATACGCCGGCACCTAGCAGAACTGTTAGTGCAGGGAGAAAACTGACGCCCGGGTTTGCCCAGACAAGAGAGGACAGCTACTTTCCCTTACACCGTAGGAAGGATCTTTTTTTCGAAACGCTGCTCCAAGGACGAACCACTTTTGGCCAGACTCCCGGCCAAAACCTCACAAGGACGAGAACATGGCAGACGTACAACCGCCGCAACGGCTGGATCCGCAGGACATTGTGAAACTCTTGATGGCGTTGCGCAGGGCCTTGAAGACCAAGCCGGCTTGAAGGTTACAGCAGCCCCCGGAGTTGTTTTTTGTGGCGAGGGAGCTTGCTCCCGCTGGGTTGCGGAGCATAAAACCAGCACACATAAAAAACGCCGACGCTAAATCAGCCGTCGGCGTTTGAAACCTTAAAGGGGTTTGCTTCGCGAATCAGAACGCCGGCAATACCGCGCCGCTGTATTTCTTCTCGATGAATGCTTTTACTTCCGGGCTGGTCAGGGCCTTGGCCAGTTTCTGGATGGCGACGCTGTCCTTGTTGTCCGGACGGGCCACCAGGTAGTTCACGTAAGGCGAATCGGCACCTTCAATGATCAGCGCGTCTTTCGCCGGATTCAGGCCCGCTTCCAGTGCGTAGTTGGTGTTGATCATGTCCAGGTCGACCTGATCCAGCACACGCGGCAACATGGCCGATTCGAGCTCCTTGAACTTGAAGTTGTGCGGGTTCTTGGCAATGTCTTTCGGGGTCGACACGGCGTTTTTCGGGTCTTTCAACTCGATCAGGCCAGCCTTCTGCAGCAGGATCAGGGCACGGCCGCTGTTGCTGCCTTCGTTCGGGATGGCAATGGTCGCGCCGTCTTTCAGTTCAGCCAGGGTTTTGATTTTCTTCGAGTAGCCGCCGAAGGGTTCAACGTGAACACCGATCACGGTTTCCAGGTGAGTGCCTTTGCCTTCGTTGAAGCTCTTCAGGTACGGGAGGGTCTGGAAGTAGTTAGCGTCCAGACGCTTCTGGTCGACCTGCACGTTCGGCTGAACGTAGTCGGTGAAAACCTTGATTTCCAGGTCCACGCCTTCTTTGGCCAGGGTTGGCTTGATCAGCTCAAGGATCTCGGCATGTGGCACCGGAGTCGCGGCAACCACAAGTTTCTCGCCAGCCTGGGCCAGACCCGTGGTCAGGGCAGCCGCCAGTGCGGTGAACAACAGAACCTTTTTCATGCAGTGTCCTTATCGAAAATCACAGTCGCTTGTGGCGACGGCTTGAATATGAGAGTGCCAGTGAAGTGCTATCGCTGGCGTGAAGCGGACAATACCGGGATTTTTTATTCCCGAACAATAACGTTTATTCAGCTTCATATTCCATTTTGTTCACGTAGGAGCTGCCGCAGGCTGCGATCTTTTGACTTTGATGGCATTGAGGCCGCCGGAAATCAAAAGATCGCAGCCTGCGGCAGCTCCTACAAAAGCCCGGTCGTAAGCAGCAATTGCTTCAGTGCCTGGCGCTCCTCAGGCGTACCGTTGGAAAAGACATACTTTATTTGCTGCTCAATTTGCCCCAAAGAAACCAACGCCTCGGGCAGGTTCAAATGCTCCGGCAAAATCTCGTCGCCCGTACTCACCAGCAGTGCAAAGTGAATGATGTTTTCCAGCTCCCGGGTATTGCCCGGCCAACTGTGGCGTTCCAGCACAAGCTGCGCCGCTTCGCTGATCAGCGGCACAGGCAAGTCGAGACGCTGGCTGTAGATCCCGAGGAAGTATTCGGCCAGCGACAGGATGTCACCCGTGCGCTCGCGCAGCGCCGGCAGTTCGAGCTGGCCTTCGCTGAGGTAGTGATAGAGCCGTTCATGGAATTTTCCGGCGGCAACCGCCTGGGCCAGATCGATGCTGGTGGCCGCCACCAGTCGCACGTCCACCGGGCTCGGTTGCTGGGCACCGACGCGGGTGACTTCGTGGTTTTCCAGCGCGGCGAGCAATTTGATCTGGATCGGCAACGGCAAATCGCCGATTTCGTCCAGGTACAACGTGCCGCCGTTGGCCGAACCGAACCACCCGGCGCGGCTGCTCGCCGAGCCGCTGTAGCTGCCCGCCGCATAGCCAAACAACTCGGCGTCGGCGTAGGTCGGGCTGATGGCCCCGCAGTTGACCGAGACGAACAACCCGCCGCGATCACTGGCGCGGTGGATATGGCGGGCCAGCAACTCCTTGCCGGTGCCGGTTTCGCCACGGATAAGCACTGACACTGAACGCGTGGCCAGTTGCTCAAGGTCTTCACGTAATTGCCGTGAACGTGGATCGACAAACACCAGCGCCTTGGCGCGGATGCTCAGGGGACTTTTTTCGGCATCGGGAAAGGTCAGCAGTGGCTGGCCGAAGGTTTCAAAGCTCATGGCAGACTCCCGCCCAAAACCGCCGGGAGACGGGGGCGTTAAATAAAGAAAGTGTTCAAGCGCGGCGCAGGGCGTGGTGTTCCATGCGGTTTTGCAGTCGATAGAGGTAGGCAAAACCCTGCTCCCAACGCTGGTGACCGGACTTCACGTTGATATGCCCCGCCCCCGCCAGAATCCCCGCCTCGGCGCCCCAGTTACGCGCCAGCTCCAAGGCCCGTGGTGCACTGACGGCGCTGTCGTTGTCGGAGCTGACAACCTGGCTGGGGAACGGCAGCAGATCCGTCGGGATCGGCGCGAAATTGCGCAAGGCCGGCGCGCAGGCCGGGCGTTCGACATCGGCCGGCGCGACGAGCAAGGCGCCGCGCACTTGACGCAAAAACTGCACGGGGGCACTCGCGGCCCAATGGGCGACGGTGATGCAGCCCAGGCTGTGGGCAATGAGAATCACCGGCGTGCTGTCGGCGGCAATCGCCTCGGCCAGCGCCGCGACCCAGTCTTCACGGCGCGGCGTCAGCCAGTCGGCCTGTTCCACCCGTGCGCTGTTCGGCAGGCTGTTCTGCCAGTGGCTTTGCCAATGATCTTCTGGCGATCCTTGCCAGCCCGGCACAATCAGGTAGCGAATTGATTCGTTGCGCATGGGGGAGCTCTCCTGCTGCGTGTCTGTTCCCGGTCGAGTATAGGGAGAGGATTTATATTCGTTAAGGAATAAGAAGCTATTTATTAAGATCTATATCGAATATAAACACCATCGACTGTGGGAGCGGGCTTGCTCGCGAAAGCGTCCGGTCAGGCAATATTTATGTCGACTGATACGCCGCATTCGCGAGCAAGCTCGCTCCCACAGGGGATTAGTGGTGCTGCTGAAATCGAGGAAAAAAAAAGGGCCGCACCCTGCCAAGGAGACGGCCCCGGAAAACGAAAATCTGTTAACGCGCAGTAATCACCGACAACTTGGTAATCCCTGCCCGTTCAATCGACGCCATGGCCCGCGCCACCTCGCCGTAATTCACCCCATCGTCCGCCTGCAACTGCACGCGCACCTCGGGGTCCTTGGCCTTCGCCGACTTGAGGTTGAACTCCAGCAAGTCCGGTTGTATCTCGTCCTTGTTGATAAACAGTTTGCCGGCACCGTCGATGCTCACCACCAAGGGGTCTTTCTGCTCCACCGGCGCCACCGCTTCGGTCTTGGGCAGGTTGATCGGTATCGCGTTGGTCAGCAGCGGTGCGGTGACGATGAACACCACCAGCAACACCAGCATCACATCCACCAACGGTGTCACGTTGATCTCGCTGAGCAC
This sequence comes from Pseudomonas monachiensis, assembly GCF_047345015.1. Classification (NCBI taxonomy): domain Bacteria; kingdom Pseudomonadati; phylum Pseudomonadota; class Gammaproteobacteria; order Pseudomonadales; family Pseudomonadaceae; genus Pseudomonas; species Pseudomonas monachiensis. Next base: position 109,676 of record NZ_CP178857.1, on the reverse strand, counting down.
CTCGTCAGTGTCTTGCGTGGAGAAGGCCATGTCAGGACGCCTCCTTCACTTTCTGCGCATTGCCCTGGGCTACCGCCTTGTGCGCCGTCGGGTGGATCAGCACACGGAACGAACTCTTCTGCGCCAGGCTGTAGAAGTCGTGGGCGAAGTCATCCAGGTCCGCCGCCGTCAGTTTCAAACGACGCAAAAAATAGTTGTAAACCAACACCGCCGGCACCGCGACGGCGATCCCGACGCCGGTGGCGACCAGTGCCGCGCCAATCGGCCCGGCGACCGTTTCAAGACTTGCCGAGCCCGCCGCGCTGATGCCTTTCAACGCTTCCATGATTCCCCACACCGTGCCGAACAAACCAATGAACGGCGAGGTGCTGCCAATGCTCGCGACCACCGCCAACCCGGTTTCCAGCGACCGACGCTCACGCACGATCTGCTGACGCAAGGCACGCTCCAGACGATCCTGATGATTGATCGCCTGACTCAAGTCCGCCGCCTGCGGCGTCTCGCCCACCTGGATGGCCGCATAACCGGCCTGTGCAACCCGGGCTGCCGCCCCTGGCCTGGTTTCGCTCAGCTCTGCCGCCGAGTCGAGGCTCGAAGCCGCCCAGAACTGTTGATGAAACTTTCGATCCTGTGACTTGAGTCGAGCGAACTGCACGCCCTTGAGCAATGCCAGACCCCATGTCGCGACGGAAAAAACCACCAGCAGCCAGATCACCGCGCTTTCGATGGATTCAAGTGGAGATGCCAGTAACGTCATGGTGTATTCCTCGTGTAAACGTTTCGCGCGAATTTGGTTTCGGTTTAATGAATCTTGAAATCGATAGGCACGCTGACCCAGCCGTCCCGGGCGACATCACCTTGCTTGGCCGGCACGAAACTCCAGCGTTTCACCGCGTTCAGCGCCGCTTCGTCGAGTGCATCGCGACCGCTGCTTTTCTGCAGCTGGATCTCGCCGGGCTTGCCGCTGGCCAGCACATGCACGCGCAACAACACCGTGCCTTCCCAGCCTTTACGCTGGGCCAGCGACGGGTATTCCGGCGCCGGGTTTTTCAAGTAACCGGCGGTGGCCGAGGCCGGTGTCACAGGTGCGGGCGCTGGAGGTGCAGGTGGCGCCGGGGCCGCGACAGGCGCTACCGGTTGTGGCGGCACAGGTGGTTGTTCAACGGCTTTTGGCGCCGGTTTCACTAACGGTTTGGCCACCGGTTTGGGCTTGGGAACCGGCTTCGGTGGAGGAGGTTTCACCGCCAGTTCGTCTTCCACGGGAGGAGGCGGCTCCACCACAGGCTGGACAGGTTGCGGTGGCGGCGGCTCGACCACCGGTGGCGCCGGACGCGAGAACTCGATGGTCATCGGCGGAATCTCCGGTGGCACGATGGGCAGCACGGTGGTCGGTTGCTGATTGACCCAATAGATCACCGCGCCATGCACCAGCAACGCCAGCACGCCCAGCACGATCGCTTCTCGTCGGCGAAGGACGTCTTTGGGCGCACGCTGCAAACGCAACTGGCCCAAGGGCACCCGGTGCGGTCGGCCGAGGTCGACCAACTCACCACCGGGTGCCTGGCGCCACAGCACTTCATGGGCGCTGGCGGCGGTCTGGACATTGCCCATTGTTTAACTCCCTGCGGTCTCTTTGCGGACTACCGGAACGTCGTACTGAACATCCCCCGACGACGTCCCGGTAGAGCAATCATTGGCTTGAACGCTTAGTTCTTAAAGTAATGTTTAAACTTATGTTTAGACCTTAAGCGAATATATAAACCATCAATCCACCGCCAGAGCCCGCCGTTCAAGGGCTCCGGCGTAGCGGGGAAAAACCGATGCCTTGCCCGCATTGAAAGTATTCATCCAAGGCATGGTTTTTCGCCGTCAGAAGTCATATCGACCGGTCACGCCCAGCGTCCGCGGGGTGCCGAGCAGGCCTTCATAACCGCCATTGGCGGCCGTCCACAGCGTCGTGTAATAGGTTTTGTCGAAGGCGTTTTTCAGCCACAGCGAAACGTCCCACTGCCCCTGGTTGAAGTCGCCGCGAAGGCCGGTGGACAGGTTGACCACCGCATAACTCGGGATCTGTCCGAAGTCCGAATCTTCCACCGTGCCCACCGCTTTGGAGCGGAACGCATAGCTGGCGGTGACGTACTCTTCGAAGCCGTTGCTCAGGTTCCATTTGTATTCGCCGTTGGCGTTGCCGATCCATTTCGAAGCACCCACCACTTGATGGCCGCTGAGGTCGCAGGACGCTGGAGCGCCCGGCGCCAGGCTGACTTCCGGCGGGCACGGTGCATCCTTGTAGGAGAGGTAGCTGACGTCGTTGTACGAGCCGTTGATGTTCAGCGTCAGGCCACGCAGCGGGATCAGGGTGCTTTCGAACTCCACGCCACGGGAGCGCACGGAACCGGCGTTGGTCAGGTATTGCACGCGATTGACGTCGTCGTAGGCGTTGGTCTGGTAGCCATTGACCTGGGTCCAGAACAGGTTGGCGTTGAGTTGCAGGCGACGGTCCCACAGGGTGCTCTTGAAACCGAGCTCGGCATTGTTGGCGCGCTCGGTGCCGATCAGCAGCGAGTCGGCGCCGGCAACCGGTGCCGTGCCCACCGCCAGGTTGACCCCGCCGGATTTTTCGCCATGGGACAAGGTGGCGTAAGTGAGCAGGTCGTCGGTGAGGCGGTAACTGAGGTTCAACAAACCCGAGGGGCTGGAGCTGTACTGATTCAGATCGCCGGAATCGTATGCGCCGGCACGACCACGCCTCGCCGCGGCCGCCGCACCGGTTACCGCAACGCCACCGACCGGTGCATCGCGCGTGACATTGGCGTTTTTCTCTTCATAGGTGCCACGCAGCCCGGCGGTGAAGTCCAGGCGTTCGGTCAGGTGCCAGGTGCCCTGGGCGAACAGCGCAAAGCTGTTGGTTTCGATATGCCCGTTGCCGACGCTGTCGATGTTGTTCAACGCACCGTTTGGCGTACCGCTCCAGATGTCCGCTTGCGGGCCGTAATAGGTGAAGGATTTGTTGTCCAGGTCGGAACCGAAGTAGTAGGCGCCGAGCACGTAATCGAAGAATCCACCGGTAGGCGACGCCAGGCGGAACTCCTGTGAGTACTGCTTATCCTCCACCGAAACACCAGCGTTGTAGAAGGCGGTTACGTTCAGGCCGTCATCGTTGCGCGGGGTGAAATTCCACCAGCGATAGGAGCTGATAGAGGTCAGGGTGAAGTCGCTTGGCAATGTCCAGTTGGCCTCGACCGAGGTACCGCCCTGATGCACAGTGACGTGTTGTTCGTTGTTCAGGTTGACCTTGCGGTGCGTGCCGTCAACCAGTGTCGCGCCCGCCGCGTTGGCCCGGGTCTGATACAGGTTGGTGCCATTGATGGTCGGGCCGGTGCTGTACAGCACACGTGTGCCGGCGCTGGAATCTTCCTCGTTGTAGTCGCCGATCCAGCGCAGGTTGAATGACTCGTTGGGCTTGAACAGCAACTGCCCACGGAAGCCTTCGCGGGAGCCACCATTTAAATCGTGGCCGTCGAATTCGTTCTTGATGTCGCCATCGCTGCGGGTGCGATACGCGGAAAAACGTCCGGCCAGTTCGTCATTCAACGGGCCGGAAATCGTACCTTTGGTCTGGAAGTATCCGTCCTCGCCCACCGAAGATTCGATGCTGCGTTCAGGGGTGAAGGTCGGCGCGCGGGTGCTGATGTTGATCACCCCGGCGGTGGTGTTCTTGCCGAACAAGGTGCCCTGCGGACCGCGAAGCACTTCGAGCTGCTCGATGTCCATCAGGTCGAATACGGCCATACCGGGACGGCCCAGGTAAACGTTGTCGATGTACAGGCCGACACTGCCTTCCAGGCCATCGCTGGCCGGGTTATTGCCCAGGCCTCGGATCGACACGCTGGACTGGCGCGCATGCATGTAGGCGACGTTGACGCTAGGCACCAGCTGCTGCAGATCCTGGATGCGATAGACCCGTTGGGTTTCCAGGGTCTGGCCGCTGACCACGCTCATTGGCGTTGGTACATCCTGCGAGCTTTCTTCGCGGCGGCGAGTGGTGACCGTCACGGTTTCCAGTTGCGCGCTGTCGGCCGTGGCGGTTTTAACGGGGGTGGTTTCCGGGGTAGCGCTTTCGGCCGCATAGCCCTGGATCCAACTGGCGCTGCCGGCCAGCAATAGCGCGAGGGGCAGGCGTTTGAGCCGTTGGGGTGAAGAGGTTGAAGCGACGTGCAACGGACTCATAAGGCAGGGTTCCCGATCAAAGTAAATTCTTTGTTGCTTGCCAGGCCGCCATCGCGAGCAAGCTCGCTCCCACAGGGGATCTCCAGTGTTCACACGGTCAGTGTGGGAGCGAGCCCGCTGGCGATAGCGTCAGCTCAGACGCCGTCGATATCCGGCCCTTTCACCGTCTGGCTGACCTGCCCGTTCACACCCACCGCCACCTCGCCCTTGAGCGTCACCCGGCGCACGATGCGGTCCTGGGTCCCGTAGTCATCCACTGCGTAATGCTGGGTGGAGCGGTTGTCCCAGATCGCCACATCACCGGCCTTCCAGCGCCAGCGCACGATGTTTTCCTGGCGGATCACATGGCTTTGCAGCAAGCCGAACAGGTGCGCCGAATCGGCCTGGGAATAGCCCTTGATGCGCTTGACGAAATGCCCCAGCAACAGGCTCTTCTCACCGCTGATCGGGTGTACGCGGACCACCGGGTGTTCGGTCTCGTAGACGGTCGAGGTGAAGATCTTGCGATAGCGCTCCAGCTTCTCGGCCGAGACATCGGGCCGGCTGCCGGCGTAGTCGTATTCATTGCTGTGCACGGCGACCAGCTTGTCGGCCAGTTCACGCAGTTCCACCGACAACCCGTCATAGGCAGTGGCGGTGTTGGCCCACAGGGTGTCGCCGCCGAAAGCCGGGGCCACCACCGAGCGCAGGATCGAAGCTTTGGGGTAGGCCTCGACAAAGGTCACGTCGGTGTGCCACGAGCTGGCTCGCTGGCCTTCGGCACCGTCCAGTTCCAGCAGAAAACGCGTGCCTTCGCGCACCGGTACGGTGGGGTGCGCCACCGGCTCGCCGAGCAGGTGGGCGAACGCCTCCTGGCGTTGATCGTCGAGCTGGGTCTGCTCGCGGAAGAAGATCACTTTGTATTGCAGCAGTGCCTGTTGAATGGCTTCAACAGTGGCGGCATCCAGCTCGCCCGAAAGCTGTACACCACGGATTTCGGCACCGATGCGACCGGCCACCGGATGGATTTCAAGCGCGTGAACAGCAGGTTGTACTGCGAAAGCGGCATTGCTCATGGGTAAACCCTCATCGGACTGCTTGCGGTTGAACCGGCCGCGAAACACTGCTCTATCTATATTCTGTTTAGATCTAATAGATATCTACATGCTTCGTTGACGGAATAAGAGGTTGCATTTAAAACCTCAGTCAACCCTCGTCGCAAATGCCTTCGAACTATTTTTAGGATGCCGGAAAAGCATATGGATCTTCGCCAGTTGCGTTACTTCATCGCCCTCGACGAACACCGCAGTTTCGTGCGCGCGGCCGAGGCCATGGGCATTACCCAGCCTGCCTTCAGCCGCAGCATCCAGGGGCTCGAACATGAGTTCGGCTGTGTTCTGGTGGACCGTGGCAACAAGGATTTGCGCCCCACCCCCGAAGGCCTGGTGGTGCTGCAACATGCCCGCAGCCTGGTGCAGGGAGCGGCCCTCTTGAACGCTGAAGTGACGCAGATGACCAAGCTCGATGCCGGTGAACTGCGCTTCGGTTGTGGCCCGGCACCGGCGGTGAAACTGGTGCCGGATGCGGTGGCGCAATTCATCAACGCGCATCCGAAAGTGCGCACCTGCTTTGAGGTGGATAACTGGGAAAAACTCAGCCGTGCGCTGAGCCGTGAGGAGATCGAATTCTTCATCGCCGACATCCGCCATTTCGAGTCCGACCCGAATTTCCAGACCCATGCCCTGACGCCCAAGCGCGGTGTGTTTTTCTGCCGACCGGGGCATCCACTGCTGGCCAAGGAAAGCCTGTCGACCAATGACATGTTCGATTACCCGCTGGCGACCACGATGATCCCGCCAGGCATTCGAAAACTGCTGGCGAACCTCAGTGGGCGGGTGGATTTTTCACCGAGCATCGAGACCGAACATTTCCCGGCGCTGGTGAAAGTGGTGCTGCAATCGAATGCGATTGGCGTGGGGACTGAAGAAGCGTTTGTTGAAGACATCGCCCAGGGTTCACTGGTGCTGCTGCACTGGCGCAACCTGCCGCAGAACATCGAGAGCATGAATGCACGGTGCGGGATCGTCAGTCGCACCGGATTCCGCTTGTCGCCGGCGGCGCGGGCGATGATCGAGACGTTGGTGGCGGTGGACAGGCAGCAGACGGCCGTTGCTGTTTGAAGATCAAGAGATCGCAGCCTTCGGCAGCTCCTACACTGATCAATGTAGGAGCTGCCGAAGGCTGCGATCTTTTGAGATTTAAAGCCTGGCCGCAGCCAACTCCGGCGCCACCCAATCACTCACCTTGAATGGCTTGCGAATCAGCTTCTGCTGCGAAGCCAGATCCACGGCATCCTGCAATTTGCCAAGGAACACCGGATCGAGCGTCGACGGGAACACCTCGCTCAGTTTCTGATCCTTCAAATCCTGAGAAAGAATTATCGGTGGATAACTCGCCAGCCCGGACACCAGTTGAATGTAGGCGTCCTTGTTGCTGTCCTGGGTCAGCCACTCTACGGCCTGCTGTTGGGCCTTGAGCAGTTTCGCCACCGCCTCCGGATGCGCCTCGACAAACTTTCCGGTCCCTATCAATACCGCCTGCACACTGCCGGCACCGCCCAGATCCTTGGTATTGAGCGGCAACTCGGCCAGCCCCTTGGCTTGCAGCGCCGTCAGCCCGGAACCGCCCCACGAGGCATCGATCTGCTTCGCCGCCAGCGCCGCGACTGCCGCGTTGAAGTCGAGGTTGATGACTTTCACGTCCTTCTCGCTCAACCCCTGGCTGGCCAGCGCCGCATCGAAGGACAACTGGCTGGCGGTGCCACGGAAGATGGCCACCCGTTTGCCCTTGAGGTCGTGCAGGGTCTTGATCCCCGACCCCGGCACCACGCCCAGGTAATGCTTCACCCCGCGCGCCGAGGCACTGAGCAGTCGCGTATCCAGGCCATTGGACTTGCCGATGATGGCCGCCAGATCGCCGAGGTAGGCCAGGTCCACCTGACCGTTGGCGAACGCTTCGTTGATCACCGGGCCTGCGCCCTTGAAGAAGCTCCACTGAATCTTGATGCCTTGATCGGCGAAAGCCTTTTCGAAGATCTGTTGATCACGCAGCACATCCACGACCCCGCCACCACTGTGCTGGGTCCCGGCACTCAGGTCCGGCACGGCGATGCGGATTTCCTTGAGCTCATCGGCGTTGGCCGTAAAAGCCAGCAGCCCCGCCAGGGCCGGTGCGGCGAACAGACTGATGACACGTTTGAAGGGAAGGTTCATGGGTGCGGCTCCTTGGGGCAACGGGCGTTGAGGAGCCGAAAGTAGGCCGAAGTGGAACCAACACTTAAATACTATAAATTCACATTTTTAGACCATTTAGATCTAAATCAACGCATCCGGGGCTCTTGGACAGGTATGCAGTAACGGCATCGAAAATATTCTTCGAATGCATTGGATGCAGCTGAACTGGAGGCCTTAAATGGCTTTGCTTATTTCTCAATAGCATTGATTTTGTTTTTTATAGATCGTTTTTGCATACGCCGACAACGGAGGTCATCCATGGCCCGTGTTTCTCTTCTCAGCCTGCCGCTGGCCGCGCCACCACTGGAAAACCAGCGCCTCTGGCCCAGCCTGAATCGTCGCCTGTTGCCTTGGTTGCTGCCGATCACCCTGTTCACGCTCTGGTGGCTCGCCAGCCGCAATCACTGGATGAGCGAGCAGATCCTGCCGGCGCCGAGCCTGGTCTGGAACAGCGCGGTGGAACTGTCCCAAGGCGAGTTGTGGAGCCATTTGTGGATCAGCCTGCAACGCTTGTTCTGGGGACTGCTGGCCGGGATCAGCGCCGGTGCTGTTTTGGGTGCGGCACTGGGTTTCAGTCGTCGACTGGAGCGCCTGGTATTTCCAACCTTCGCCGGGTTGGCCCAAGTCCCGACCTTGGCCTGGATTCCGTTGTTCATGGTGTTTTTCGGCATAGGGGAAGTGCTGAAGCTGGTGGTGCTGATCAAGGCCATTGTGGTGCCGGTAACCCTGCATACGCTGGTCGGTGTACGCGATGCACAACCCAAGCTGCGCGAAGCCGCCGCCGTGTTGCGCCTGCCCAGGCACCTGTTGATCCGCCGCCTGGTGCTGCCTGCCGCGCTGCCGGCCTTCATGGCCGGTGTGCGCCTCGCGCTGGCCGCCGGCTGGACTTCACTGCTCGCTGTCGAACTGCTCGCTTCCAGTGAAGGCATCGGCTACCTGATGGTCTGGGCGCGGCAGCTGTTCATGCTCGACATCGTGTTCGTGTGCATCGTGGTGATCGGCCTGATCGGCGTGGTGATGGATCGCGGCATCGGTCTGCTGGACAGGAAACTGGTGCACTGGCCGCACCCGGCCACCGCCGAAATCCGTCGCGGGCCGCGTTATCAAGGCTGGCAGCGATTGCAGCCGTGGCTGCTGCCACTGGCGCTTCTGGCATTGTGGCAACTGACCTCGGATCAGCAATGGATTGACGCGAACATTCTGGTCACCCCGCTGGCCGTCCTGCAGACCACAAAGGACGGTTTGCTCGACGGCACACTGCTTGGCGGCATGGCCCTGAGCCTGGGCCGAACACTTGGCGGATTGCTGCTCGGTGGCGGGCTCGGTTTTGCCTTGGGGCTGTTGCTGGGGTTGTCGCGCACCAGTGACCGGGTGCTCGGCCCCACCCTCGCCGCCATCCGCCAGATCGCCATTTTCGCCTGGGTGCCGCTGCTCACCGCGTGGTTCGGTCTGGGGGAATTGGCCAAGTGGGTGTTCGTTGCTCTCGCCGCCTTTTTCCCACTGTTCATCGCCACCCAACGCAGCGTCGCCAACCTCTCACCACAACTCAACGAAGCCGCGCAGGTGTTGCGCCTGAACCTGCGCCAGCGCCTCGGTCGACTGGTGCTACCGGGTGCAGCCCCGGGGATTTTTGCAGGGCTAAGGCTGAGCCTGATCTACGCCTGGCTCGGCACCATCGGCGCCGAGTACTTCATGCCGTCCAACGGCGGCATCGGCAGCCAGATGATCGGCGCCCAGCAACTGCTGCGCATGGACCTGATCATGGCCGGCATGCTGCTGGTGGGTCTGACCGGTGCCCTGCTCAACCTCATTGGCCAACGCCTGGAAATCCGCGCCACTCGCTGGAGACACGCATGAACGCACCGATTGTCAGCTTCAATCACGTGGGTAAAACCTTCGACGTCGACGGCTTCACACTTGAGGCCATTCGCGAATTCAACCTGGACATCGCCGAGGGCGAGTTCGTCGCCATCGTCGGCTCCAGCGGTTGCGGCAAATCCACTTTGCTGCGTTTGCTGGTGGGCCTCGATACGCAGTTTCGCGGGCAGATCAGCGTCGACGGAAAAGCCGTCACCGGCATCGGCGGCGAGCGTGGCATCGTCTTTCAGGAACACCGCTTGTTCCCGTGGCTGAGCGTGGCTGACAACATCGGCCTGGGCCTGGTCAACGAGCCCTTGAGCGCTGCGCAAAAGCACAAGCGCATCCATGACTTCATCGAACTGGTGGGCCTGGGCGACTTCGCCCGCGCCTATCCGCACCAACTCTCCGGCGGCATGGCGCAGCGCGTGGCCATCGCTCGCGGCCTGGTGGCCAGCCCACGGATTCTGCTGCTGGACGAACCTTTCGGCGCCCTCGATGCGCTGACTCGCCAGCAGATGCAGGACGAACTGCTGGCGATCCGCGCCCGGGCAAAAATCACCACAGTGCTGGTCACCCACGATGTCGAGGAAGCGATCTTCCTCGCCGACCGCGTAGTGGTGATGGAGCCGCGTCCGGGGCGGATCAAGCAAGTGGTCGACATTGCCCTGCCCCATCCGCGCCAGCGCAGCAGTTTCGACTTCCACCATCTGCGCGAAGAGCTGCTTCACGAACTCACCAGCGACGATCACTACCAGCCCCCGGTGCCGGTGCAGGTCCGCGATCTGCCGCTGTCCTTCATTGCCTACTGAAAAAGGAAATTCCTGATGCCGCAACGTCCCAACTTTCTAGTGATCCTGGCCGACGACCTGGGCTTTTCCGACATCGGCGCCTTCGGTGGCGAAATCAACACACCGAACCTCGATGCATTGGCCAACAATGGCCTGCGCCTGACCGATTTCCACACCGCGCCAACCTGCTCGCCGACCCGTTCAATGCTGCTCACCGGCACCGATCACCACATCGCCGGCATCGGCACCATGGCCGAAGCATTGACCCCGGACCTGATCGGCAAACCGGGTTACGAAGGACACCTGAATGATCGCGTGGTCGCCCTGCCCGAGCTGCTGCGCGAGGCCGGTTACCAGACCTTGATGAGCGGCAAATGGCACCTGGGCCTGACCGCCGAACTGGCGCCCCACGCCCGGGGTTTCGAGCGTTCGTTTTCGCTACTGCCCGGCGCGGCCAACCATTACGGCTTCGAGCCGACCTACGATGAAACGACGCCACGGCTGCTCAAATCCACCCCGGCGCTGTACATCGAAGACGACCAATTCATCGATGAGCTGCCCAAGGATTTCTATTCCTCCGATGCCTTTGGCGACAAGCTGCTGCAATACCTCAAGGAGCGTGATCAGACTCGACCGTTCTTCGCCTACCTGCCGTTTTCCGCACCTCACTGGCCGCTGCAGGCGCCGGCCGAGGTGGTGGAAAAGTACCGCGGGCGCTATGACGCCGGCCCTGAAGTACTGCGACTTGAGCGCTTGGAAAAACTCAAGAAACTGGGGTTGATCGAAGCCGATGTCGAGCCCCATCCGTTGATCCAGTTGACTGCACAATGGGATGCCCTGAGCGACGAGCAACGGCAGATTTCGGCGCGGGCCATGGAGGTCTACGCGGCAATGGTCGAACGCATGGACTGGAACATTGGGCGCGTCGTCGATTACTTGCGCCAGCAGGGGCAACTGGACAACACCTTCATCCTGTTCATGTCCGATAACGGCGCCGAAGGGGCGTTGCTGGAGGCCTTTCCGAAATTCGGCCCGCAGTTGCTGACCTATCTCAACCAGCATTACGACAACAGCCTGGACAACATCGGCCGCGCCAACTCCTACGTCTGGTACGGGCCGAACTGGGCGCAAGTGGCGACCGCGCCGTCGCGGCTGTTCAAAGCCTTCACCACCGAAGGCGGGATCCGTGTTCCGGCGCTGGTGCACTATCCGCAGCTGCCGCTCAAGGGACAGATCAGCCACGGGTTTGGCACGGTGATGGACATCACGCCGACCATTCTCGACCTCGCCGGCGTGCGCCATCCGGGCAAGCAATGGCACGGCAAACCCGTGGCGCAAGTTCGCGGCAAGTCGTGGCTTGGGTTCCTGTCGGGCGAGACGGCGCAAGTGCATGACGAGCACACCGTTACCGGGTGGGAATTGTTCGGACGACGGGCGATTCGGCAAGGGCAATGGAAGGCAGTGTACATCCCGGGACCGGTGGGGCCGGCAACCTGGCAGTTGTATGACCTGGGCAATGATCCGGGGGAGATTCACGACTTGGCGTCGAGTCAGCCGGAAAAGCTCAGTGCCTTGATCGAGCATTGGCAGCGGTATGTGGATGAGACTGGGGTGATCCTGAGTGAGTCGCCGTTTCAGCCGGATTGATATTGCCTGATATACCGCTATCGCGAGCAAGCTCGCTCCCACAGTGGCCGATGTGATGCAAAGATCGCATTCACACCGACAAACCCTGTGGGAGCGAGCTTGCTCGCGATGGGGCCATCAAACACACCCAATCAAGCCCCGACTGTACGCACCTTTTGCACAGCCACTTCTTCCCTGCCCTCAAACCGGTTAGCCCGCGCAAACGTGCCGAAATCATTGAACCGCACACCCATCTCGCGCATCACCTTGTGTCCCACCGGCACAGTCAACTGACGGATGTAGAACGGTTCCTTCACCACAAAGTGATGGATCCCGTGACTGCTGCCGAAGTTGAAGCAGAACGCCTGCAACGGCCACAGCCACCACGCGTTCAGCACCTGGCACTGCTGCATCACGTTGCCCGGTTCCACGTCACCGTAGTAGTGCATGTTCGAGCTGATGAAGTGCAGGCAGAACGTGCGCAATACATTGGGGCCGATGATCACCACCGCCGCGATGTCGATCACCTGCATCACCGACAACGTGGTCGCCGACCACTCGATCGGTGCGCCCACCAGATGCGCAACGCCGTTCGCTGCGTGGAAACCGAGAAACACGTACCACGCGCCCCAATGCATCAGCGCCAGCGGTGCGTAGACCTTCAGGGTGCGCTGGACGATGCTGATCTTTTGCGCCCAGGTCCTGGCCCGCAGCATACGGATGAACGACGACATCATGTTGTCGCCAATCATCAATAATCGCGCGATGCCCCATGGCTCGCCGTTGGTGATGGCGCGTTCTTCCATGTCGGTTTCAGAGCCCGATACCTTGTGGTGATTGAGGTGCAGATGGCGGCGAATCCACGGATTGATAGTGCTCGGCCGCGCCAGCCACACCAACCCCATCATCAGGTTGTGCGGCACCTTCTGCTTGCGAAAATACATGCTGTGGATCAGGTCGTGTTCCAGCTCATGGGTCAACGAGGCGAAAAAAGCGTTGAGCAACAGGCACGCCCACCACGCCATGTGCCCGGTCATGTAGAGCGTCGTCGAACCAACCATGCCGGCCACGGCGAAGGCCAGAATGCCCGCGCCGAGGGCGTCCTGGTGCTTGAGAATCGGGTATTGCTCGCGCAATGCGACGCCTCTGGCCAGCACCACTTGGCGAATATGTGCTGATCGTTGGGCTGCATTCAGTCGCTGGGGACTTGCAGAAGTACCGTCCATGCTTCCATCCTCTGGTTATTGATGGTTGCATCCTGCCTTGCGAAGCCTCGCAACGCGGTAGCCGAGAACGCCAACCTGTTGACTGGAAGCGCCAATCAGCATGACTGAACCGACCTCCCTCGCCAGCTGGACCCGTGCCCTGCGCAAGCAACTCGATGCCCTGGGCATCGACAGCACCGCCCTGTGCCAGCAAGCGGGGCTCGACCCACAATTGATGGACGACCCGAACGCGCGCTACCCACTGTCGGGCACTACGTACCTGTGGAATCTGGCGGTGCAGGCCAGCGGCGACCCGGCGATCGGTTTGCGGGTGTCGCGTTTCGTCAGCCCGACCACTTTCCATGCGCTGGGTTATGCGCTGGTGGCCAGCGGCAGCCTGCGGGAAGTGTTCGAGCGCATCGTGCGCTATTACCAGGTGGTCAGCGACGCCCTGGAACTGGAACTGACCCGCGCCGAGGATCGCTACTGTTTCAGTCTGAAAATTCCGCTGGGCAACCCGGCCCCGGCCTTTGAAGCCATCGATGCGTTCATGGCGATTTACGTGCGCACCTGCCGCAATCGCCTGGGTCGTGATTACGCGCCGTTGGCGACCTACCTGCGCCGTCCGGAGCCGGCAGACGCGCATCAATGGCATAAAGTCTTTCGCTCGCCCGTGCACTTCGGTGCCGACGAAGACCGACTGGAGTTCGCCCTCATCGACTTCGACAGCCACCTGGACGACGCCAACCCGGAGTTGGCCGAACACAACGAAACCGTGCTCAAGCGCACCCTGGCGCAACTCAAGCCGCTGACGTGGGAGCGCAAGGTCCGCGACGCCATCGAAGAACAACTGCCCGAAGGCGAACCCAGCGCCGAGCACATCGCCAAGGCCCTGCACCTGAGCCTGCGCAGCCTGCAACGGCACCTGGCCGATGAAGGCTGCCGGTTCGACACGCTGCTCAATGAAAGCCGCGAAAATCTGGCGCTGCTGCACTTGCGTGACCCGCAATGTTCGTTGAGCGAAATCAGTTATCTGCTCGGGTTTGCCGACACCAGCAGCTTCAGCCGTGCGTTCAAGCGCTGGACGGGGATGACGCCTGGGCAGTTTCGGGATGGGTTGCAGTGATTGATCCGGACAGTGAGTTGGCTGATCTGCCCCCATCGCGAGCAAGCTCGCTCCCACAGTTTTTTCGGTGACCACAAATCTCTGATTCACCCAGATCCCCTGTGGGAGCGAGCTTGCTCGCGATAGCGGACTGTCAGTCGACATACCTGGAGACTGACACACTGTCATCGCGAGCAAGCTCGCTCCCACAAGGGATATGCGTCGAGTTTCAGATTGTGGCCAGTTCCCGCAATCGGGCAGCATCAAGGATTTCAATTTCGCCGTAACTCAGCCCGATGATCCCCTGCCCCTGCAACTCCTTGAGGATCTGGTTGGTGGTCTGGCGCGACAGCGACAACATGGCGGCAAGCTGCTCCTGTGGCAGTTGCAGGACGCGGCGCGGTGGAGCGGTCTCGCCATAGCCTTCGGCGATCATCAGCAAGCGGTGCGCCAGCCGGGCCGGGGCCGGCAACAGGCTCAGTTGTTCGAGGTTGATGAAGGTCATGCGTAATTTCTGACTCATCAGCAATGCCAGTTGCCGCCAGTGCCGCGGATGCTCGTCGAGCAGCGCCAGCAAGGTGTTCTGGGGGATGTGCAGCAGCGTGCACTGGCCCACGCCGCAGGCATCGTGGGTGCGCGGCTGACCGTCGAACAGGCAGATTTCACCGAACCAGTGCGGCGGCTCCACCAGGCTCAGCAATGCTTCCTTGCCCTGCTCGCTCACGGCACCGACGCGCACCGCGCCCTCAAGCACTGCGTACAGACCACAGGGCGGATCGCCACGCTTGAACAGCCGCTGGCCCGGCGACAGGCGCCGCAGCCTGGCCGCCGACAGCAGGCTATCCTGTAGGGAAACAGGCAAATGGCTGAACCACTGACCGCTCATCAGGCGTGGACGCCAGACCTGCATATCCATGAAAACTCCTAGAGATTGTCGCCTGGCTGACAGAGCGGGAAGTAACCCCGGGGCATGATCAATCACCCCACAGGAGAACAACAATGAAAAGCCTCGTCGACCACCTCAGTCAATACGCCGCCTACCACCGTGACCCGCGCAACATCGCCTCGCACTTTATCGGCATTCCGCTGATCGTGGTGGCCGTCGCGGTGTTGCTGTCTCGGCCGGAATGGTCCATGGGCGGCGCGTGGCTGTCTCCGGCGGTGCTCGTTTCGCTGGCATCGGCATGGTTTTACCTGCGCCTGGAGTTGCGCCTGGGCGTGTTGATGACGGTATTGCTCGGGCTGTCGGTGTGGGCAGGCCATGCGCTGGCGCAGCAAAGCACGCTGGTCTGGCTGGGCAGCGGCGTGGCGATGTTCGTGATCGGCTGGGCGATCCAGTTTGTCGGCCATCACTACGAAGGGCGCAAACCGGCATTTGTCGATGACGTGACCGGGTTGATTGTCGGGCCGCTGTTCGTGGTGGCTGAACTGGCCTTCATGCTGGGGATGCGGCATGAGCTCAAAGAGCAGATTGAGGCGCGGGCGGGGGGTGTTCGGGTCAATCGCAAAAATGCGGCGGCTTAGGCCGCTTTAACGGATCGCAGCCTGCGGCAGCTCCTACAGAGGAAAGCTGTACCACTGTAGGAGCTGCCGCAGGCTGCGATCTTTTGACCTTAGATGTTGGCGACCTTCTGCCAGACCTTCGGCTTGAAGAACAACGTCTCGCCTTTTGCCAAACCAACCAGGCTGTCGTGATCCTTGACCACTTCGGCTTCGATCAGATCGCTCTGCCCCTCGACCTTCAACGTCACCCGTGTCGTCGCGCCCAGCGGACGGATATCGCGCACTTCAGCCGCGTGGTGATCCTCCAGCTCATGGCGTGACAGCGACACCTCGTGCGGGCGGAACAGCACGTGCTTGTCTTCGCCCAGGTGCAGACGGTTGGAGTCACCGAGGAAGTGATAGACGAAATCGCTGGCCGGGTTTTCGTAGACGTCACCCGGTGAACCGATCTGCTCGATCACACCCTTGTTCATCACCACGATACGGTCGGCGACTTCCATCGCTTCTTCCTGGTCATGGGTCACGAACACCGAAGTCAGGTTGATGTCTTCGTGCAAACGCGCCAACCAGCGGCGCAGTTCTTTACGAACCTTGGCGTCGAGAGCGCCGAAGGGCTCGTCGAGCAGCAGCACTTTCGGCTCCACCGCCAGCGCTCGGGCCAGGGCAATGCGCTGGCGCTGACCGCCGGAGAGTTGCTCCGGATAGCGATCCGACAACCAGTCCAGTTGCACCATGTTCAGCAGTTCGTGAACCTTGGTTGCGATCTGGCTTTCGCTCGGGCGCTGGTTTTTCGGCTTCATGCGCAGGCCGAACGCGACGTTGTCGAACACCGTCATGTGGCGGAACAAGGCGTAGTGCTGGAACACGAAACCGACGTTGCGATCCCGCACGTCATGGCCGGAAACGTCTTCACCGTGGAACACGATGTTGCCCCGGTCCGGGGTTTCCAGGCCGGCGATGATCCGCAGCAGTGTGGTCTTGCCGCAACCCGACGGGCCGAGCAACGCGACGAGTTCACCGCTCTGGATGTCCAGGCTGATGTTGTCCAGCGCCTTGAACGCGTTGAAATTCTTGCTGACGTTACGCACTTCGATCGACATGAATTATTCCTCCGCGGCGCTGGCGCGCAGGCGGTTAATACGGTTTTCGCTCCACTGCTTGAGCAGCAGGATGAAGAGCGCCAGGATCAGCAACAGGCTCGCCACGGCGAACGCGGCCACGTGGTTGTATTCGTTGTAGAGGATCTCGACGTGCAACGGCAGGGTGTTGGTCACCCCGCGAATGTGCCCGGAAACCACCGACACCGCACCGAATTCCCCCATGGCCCGCGCGGTACACAACACCACGCCGTAGATCAGGCCCCATTTGATGTTGGGCACGGTGACGTGCCAGAACATCTGCCAGCCGTTGGCCCCTAGCAGGCGCGCGGCCTCCTCTTCCTGGGTGCCTTGCTCCTGCATCAGCGGGATCAGCTCACGAGCCACGAACGGCACGGTAACGAAGATCGTCGCCAGCACGATGCCCGGCAGGGCGAAGACGATCTGGATGTCGTGGTCCTGCAGCCATGGGCCGAACAGGCCCTGGGCGCCGAACATCAGCACATAGACCAGACCGGCGATCACCGGCGACACCGAGAACGGCAGGTCGATCAAAGTCACCAGCATGCTCTTGCCGCGGAACGAGTACTTGCTCACGCACCAGGCGGCGCTGACACCAAACACCAGGTTCAGCGGCACGGAGATCAGTACGGCGATGACCGTGAGCTTCAGTGCCGACAGCGCGTCCGGCTCGAAGATCGCAGTGAAGAACGCCCCGAGGCCGAGCTTCAGGCCCTGGGACACCACGATGAACAGCGGCAACAACAGGAACAGCGCAAAAATCAGCCAGCCAAGGCCGATCAGGATTCGCCGCGAAGTCGCACTGCCACGACGGGCAGCGTTCGAGGAAGCGGCAGCAATAGACGATTGGGACATGGGTGCGCCTCCTTATGGGGTTTCGATGCGCCGCTGCAACAAGTTGATCAGCAGCAACAGGACGAAGGAAACCACCAGCATCAGTACACCAATGGAGGTAGCGCCGGTGTAATCGTATTGGTCGAGCTTGACCATGATCAGCAGCGGCAGAATCTCGGTTTTCATCGGCATGTTGCCGGCGATGAAAATCACCGAACCGTACTCGCCGACCCCGCGGGCAAAGGCCAAGGCGAAACCGGTGAGCCATGCCGGAAGCAGTGCCGGCAGCAGGATATGGCGAAAGACCTGCAAGGGTTTTGCACCCAGGCACGCCGCCGCTTCTTCCACTTCACGGGGAATATCCGCCAATACTGGCTGTACGGTACGTACTACGAATGGAAGTGTCACAAAAGTGAGGGCAAGGGTGATGCCCAGGGGGGTGTAGGCGATCTTGAAACCCAGATCCGCTGCAAACTGACCCACCAGACCGGTAGGGGTGTACAACGCTGTCAGTGCAATACCGGCCACCGCCGTGGGCAATGCGAACGGCAAGTCGATCATTGCATCGATCACTTTTCGTCCAGGGAAGGTATAGCGCACTAATACCCAGGCCAACAGCGTGCCGATGATGCCGTTGATGATCGCGGCACACAGGGCGGTGCCGAAGCTGAGCTTAAGCGCGGCCAGCACCCGTGGCGCCGAGATGATTGCCCAGAACTGATCCCAGGTGAGTTGAGCGGCATGCACGAACATTGCCGCCAGTGGTATGAGCACAATCAGGCTGAGGTACACCAAGGTGTAGCCCAGCGTCAGCCCGAAGCCGGGTATGACGGGGGAGATACGACGCGACATAAAAGTCCTTGGTTGAGAACGCACTGAGCCCCGGAGGTGAATCCGGGGCTCGTTGATGGCTATTTAAGATTACTGCGCCTGATAGATCTGGTCGAACACGCCTCCGTCATTGAAGAATTTCGGCTGTGCGGTTTTCCAGCCGCCGAAGTCCTTGTCGATGCTCACCAGTTCCAGTTTCGGGAACTGCTGGGCGTACTTGGCGGCCACGTCCTTGTCACGTGGACGATAGAAGTTCTTCGCCGCGATTTCCTGGCCGGCCGGGCTGTACAGGTGCTTGAGGTAAGCTTCGGCGATCTGCTCGTTGCCCTTTTTCTCGGCGTTCTTGTCGACCACCGCCACCGGTGGCTCGGCGAGAATCGACAGCGAAGGCACGACGATGTCGAACTTGTCGGCGCCGCCCTCTTCTTTCAGGGCCAGGAAGGCTTCGTTTTCCCAGGCCAGCAATACATCACCCTGACCGTTGTTGACGAAGGTAATGGTCGAGCCGCGAGCGCCGGTATCCAGCACTGGCACGTGCTTGAACAGGGTTTGTACGTATTCCTTGGCCTTGGCTTCGTCGCCGCCATTGGCTTTCAAGCCATAGGCCCAGGCCGCGAGGAAGTTCCAGCGTGCACCGCCGGAGGTTTTCGGGTTCGGCGTGATCACCGAGACGTCATTCTTGACCAGGTCGCCCCAGTCCTTGATGCCTTTAGGGTTGCCCTTGCGCACGAGGAACACGATGGTCGAGGTGTAGGGCGTGCTGGCGTCCGGCAGGCGTTTTTGCCAGTCGGCCGGCAGGGTTTTGCCGAGCTTGGCGATTTCGTCGATATCACCGGCCAGGGCCAGGGTCACGACGTCGGCACGCAGGCCATCGATCACCGCACGGCCTTGCTTGCCCGAACCGCCGTGGGATTGCTGGACCTTCACGGTGTCGCCCGCGTGATCCTTCTGCCAGAACTTGATGAACTCGGCGTTGTAGTCCTGGTACAGCTCGCGGGTCGGGTCGTACGACACGTTGAGCAACTCGTAGTCCTTGGCAACGGCGGAACCGGCAAAAAGGGCGCTGGCCAGGGCGGCCAAAGCGAAATGACGAATCGACGACATGGTGAAAGCTCCTGGAATTCTTGGTTTGTTGGCTTTTTTATGGATTTCTGGAATCGCGTTGCCGGTTCAAAGATCGCAGCCTTCGGCAGCTCCTACAGGTGATTGCGTGCTTCTGTAGGAGCTGCCGCAGGCTGCGATCCCCTTCAGCCCGACTTGTTGCCCGGCTGCTGCAAACGGAATTTTTCTTTGCGCTCGATCTGCACCACCTGGGCGTTGTGCACGGTGATTTCCACGGCACCAAAGCGCAGATCGCGCAGGGCACTCTGGATTTCACGCAGGATGGTGGCTTCGTCTTGACCGTCGACGCTACGCAGGGATGCGCTCATATTGCTGCTCCTTCAACTGAGAGGTTGCCTCGCAGTGTCGGCACTGCTTGCGGCTTGAGAGCAATACTAGAGAGGTGTAGATATTCTTAAAAAGACTATTTAAGAATGTTTATATAACCAGAAGAGATTAACTGAAGGGACAAGGGCTTGAGGTGAATCACCCCTTTTCAGACACACCAAAAAACCTCCCACAGGATTTGCGCCTATCCGATCACCGGCGCATGCATCCAATCGAGCTGCGCCGCCGACACCGGCCGCCCGAACCAGTAACCCTGACCCAGATCACACCCCTGCTCGAGGAGGAAAGCTGCCTGTTCGACCTGCTCGATCCCCTCGGCATGCACCTGCATACCCATGCTCTGGGCCAGGGCAATGATCACCCGCGAAATCGCTGCATCATCCTCATCCCACGGCAATCCGGCGACGAAGCCCTGGTCGATTTTCAACTTTTGTACCGGCAGACGCTTGAGTCGCAGCAGCGATGAATAACCGGTGCCAAAGTCGTCGATGGCCAGGCGCACACCCAGTTCGCGCAGGCGATGCATCTGCTCCAGCGCGACCTCCGGGTCCTCCATCACCGCGCTTTCGGTAACTTCCAGCTCCAGAAACGCCGGTTCCAGCCCGGTTTCACGCAAGACCTGCGCCACCTGCCGATACAGCTCACGGCGGGCGAACAGGCGCGAAGAAACGTTGACCGCGACAAACGACAACACCACCCCGCCCTGCTGCCACTGGCACATCTGCCGGCACGCCTGCGCCATGACCCAGGCATCGATTTCAGCAATCAGACCGGTTCGTTCGGCGACCGGAATGAATTCCGCCGGCGACACCAGGCCCCGCTGCGGGTGCTGCCAACGCACCAGCGCCTCGACGCCAATCAGGCGGCTGGTCTTGAGGTCGTGAACCGGCTGGTAATGGACCCGCAGCTCCTGCCGTTCCAGGGCTCGGCGCAACTCGAAGGCGATCTCCACCCGTTGCTGGGCATGGGCCGTCAGCTCTTCGGTGTACAGGGCATAATCATTGCGCCCCGTGCTCTTGGCCTTGAACAGTGCAGAGTCGGCATTGCGCAGCAGTTGCTCGACACTCAAGGCATCGCTGGGGAACAGGCTGATGCCGATGCTGGTGTTGATGGACAGTGGGTGCCCATCAATAAGAAACGGCTCTTTAAGACCATCGATGATCCGCTGGGCCAACGCAGCGGCCTGAACCAGTTGCGGACAGCTTTCGGCAAGTATGGCGAACTCATCTCCGCCCAGCCTGGCCAAGGTGATGCCCGGACCGAACATGGCGTCCAGGCGCTCGGCCACAGCCTTGAGCAACTGGTCGCCAATGCTGTGCCCGAGGCTGTCGTTGATCATCTTGAAGTGATCGAGATCGATCATCAGCAGCGCGCAGCCACGCTTGTGCACCTGTGCCGAGGCCAGGGCCTGTTCGGCGCGGTCGGTGAACAGCAGGCGGTTCGGCAGGTCGGTCAGCGGATCGTGGTGCGCCAGGTGCATCAGTTCGTGTTCGGAGTTCTTGATTGCACTGATGTCGGAAAACACCGCCACATATTCGCTCGGCCGGCCGAAATCGTCATGGATCAGGCGGATCGTTTGCCATTGCGGGTAAATTTCGCCGCTTTTACGCCGGTTCCAGATTTCCCCACTCCACTCCCCGACACTGGCGAGCGAGGCAAACATCACCTGATAGAACTCAGGGGAATGTCGCCCGGACTTGAACAGGCTGGGCCGCTGTCCCAGCACGTCCTCACACCCGTAACCGGTGATTTCCATGAACGCCCGGTTTACATGGATGATCAGGCCTTCCCGATTGGTAACCAGCACGCCTTCGCGGGTGCAGTCGAACACGGCCGCCGCCTGGCGCAAGCGCATGCGGTCGGCATCGCGCTCACGCAGTTTGGCGCCGATACCCAGACACCGCAGCAGCCGCGCCCGGGCAATGAAGATCAACCCGGCGCTGAACAGCACCCAGACATAACCGTTGATCAGTTGCCATCGCAGTCGCTCGGCAGAGCTATCGAAGAAACTGTTTAATAAATAGCCACTGATCTGCAGCCAAACCACAGAAAGCAACAGATAGAGCAGCGCTGCGCGCAAGGCATCGCGATAGGTGGCTGACATCCGGCAATCCATGTCCCTACAAAAAGTTTGGAATTATAGTTGAAAGACACATCCAGCCACTCTTATCTGAAAGGGCGACTGGTTTTCTGTGTGGGCTTAGTGATAATGCAACGGCTGTTTTTTCTTTATCGAGGGCCCTACAGCCTATGTGGTACGAAGGTTTTCTTGGCTTGTCGCCCTGGTCGCTGGTAGCAGTCACCCTGCTGATGACCCACGTCACGATCATCGCCGTCACGGTCTATCTGCATCGTTACTCCGCCCATCGCTCCCTGGAGCTGAATGGGGGGCTCAAGCATTTCTTCCGTTTCTGGCTGTGGCTGACCACGGCGCAGAACACCCGCGAGTGGACCGCCATCCACCGCAAGCATCACGCCAAATGCGAGACCGTCGATGACCCGCACAGCCCGGTCATCAAGGGTTTGTCCACGGTGCTGCGCAAAGGCGCCGAGTTGTACCGCGCCGAAGCGGAAAACCCCGAGACCCTGCGCATCTACGGCAAGAACTGCCCCGAAGACTGGATCGAGCGCAACCTCTACAGCCGATACCCGCTGCTGGGCATCGCGATCATGGGTGTTATCGACCTGCTGCTGTTCGGCACCATCGGCATCACCATCTGGGCCATCCAGATGATGTGGATCCCGGTGTGGGCCGCCGGCGTGGTCAATGGCCTGGGCCATGCCATCGGCTACCGCAACTTCGAATGCCGCGATGCGGCGACCAACCTGGTGCCTTGGGGCATCCTGATTGGCGGCGAAGAACTGCATAACAACCATCACACCTACCCTAACTCGGCAAAATTGTCGGTGAAGAAGTGGGAATTCGACCTGGGCTGGGCGTGGATTAAAGTCTTCAGCTTCCTGCGCCTGGCCAAGGTTCAGCGGGTTGCACCGATTGCCCATCGCGTCGAAGGCAAGGGCAACCTGGACATGGACACCGCCATGGCGATCCTCAACAACCGCTTCCAGATCATGGCCCAGTACCGCAAATTGGTGATCGGCCCGCTGGTCAAGCAAGAGCTGGAAAAGGTCGATCACTCGGTACGCCACCAGTTCCACCGGGCCAAGCGCCTGCTTTCGCGGGAGACCAGCCTGCTGGATGACAAACACCATGTACGCATCCAGAACATGCTCGAGCACAGTCAGGCGCTGAAGGTAATTTACGAGAAACGCCTGGCCCTGCAGCAGATCTGGGTCAAGACCAGCTCAAATGGTCACGACATGCTGGCGGCCATCAAGGACTGGGTACACGAAGCCGAAGCCAGCGGGATTCAATCCCTGCGCGACTTCGCCGATCAGTTGAAGACCTACTCCCTGCGCCCTGCCGCTGTCTGAAAAACCCAGTGGGAGCGAGCTTGCTCGCTCCCACTGGGTTATGTGGTGTGACTGCAATATCGCGCCATCAGTACCGCCCGGCGGGAGCCAGCTCTCTCGTGACAAAGGGTGGGAACTTCACCCGAAAAGCCCTATCTCAAAGACACTTCGCCATCCCCGGCGGGCTTGGTGTTGGCCGCGAACTAACACGCGGCATGCCCTTTGAGATTTGTGTCGATGGCCCAGAAAAACCTGCAAGACTCATCTCCGTCACATGGGCCCGAGGCCGCGCAGACCCTGATAGCGCTGATGCATGCCCAAAGCGAAGTCGCACGCCTGAGCGAACGCGAACAGTTGCTCAATACCTTGCTGATGAGCGTCAACGCGGTGCTGTGGGCCTTCGATTGGGAAACCCGCCAGGTGCTTTACGTCAGCCCCGCCTATGAACGGATCTTTGGCCGTTCGGCTGATCGGCTGCTGGTCGACTGCAACCAATGGCGCGACAGCATTTACCCTGACGACCTGGACTATGCCGAGCGCAGCCTGGCCGAGGTGCTGGACAAGGGCGCCGTCGAAGACCGCGAGTATCGAATCATTGCCGCCGATGGCCAGGTACGCTGGCTCAGCGACAAATGCTACGTCAACCGCCAGGCCGAACCGGGGCAACCCGTGATCATCGTCGGCATCGCCGAAGACATCACCGACAAGAAGCGGATGGAAAGCGAGCTGCATCGCCTGGCAACCACCGACGCCCTGACCCAAAGCAGCAATCGCCGGCATTTCTTCGAATGCGCCCACCAGGAATTCGCACACGCCCGGCAACGGGGCCAACCGCTGTCGTTCCTGATGCTGGACATCGATGACTTCAAAATCATCAACGACACCTACGGTCACCAGGAAGGCGACAACGTGTTGCAATGCATCGCCGATAGCGGCCGCGCGGCGTTGCGTCGTGGCGACCTGTTCGGGCGCATTGGCGGTGAGGAGTTCGCAGCGGTGTTTCCCGGCTGTACGCCGCAGATGGCCCTGCAAGTGGCGGAACGCTTGCAACAGCAGATTCAGCGAATGCGTTTCACCCATGAAGGCCAGACGTTTGGCATCACCGTCAGCCAGGGCCTGACCTGCCTGAGCGCCGCGGACGAAAACGTGGAGAACCTGTTTTCCCGGGCGGATGCCGCGATGTACCGGGCCAAGCGCGAGGGCAAGAACCGGATTGTCACTGCCTGACAGGTCACCACAGCCCGCTCCCACAGGGAATCGCGTTCGCCCTTATTTCCTGCGCAAACGCATCAACTCCGGCAAACCGATCTTGAGCAACCGCGCCGTCCGGCTCTTCGCCAGCGCCTCAATGCCCTCATGCTCGGTCAGGCGCGCCATCTGCGCCGCCATGTTCATCACCAGCGCTTCGCGGGAGTAAACCCCGCCACCGAGCTGGTAGGCCGCCGCAATCAGCTCCCGCAACTCCAGCGGCAGGCGCCAGCGCGTGCGCAAGGCCGAACCATAGGCCGCGCCAAATTCAACCAGCGCTTCACCCACTTCCTCCTGCTCGTCCAGTTCGCCACCGGCCTGTTTCCATTCCTGCAAACAGCGCAGCAACGCCAGATCGCCGAGTCGATGCAACATGCCGGCGCAATAACAGCGCTCCTGATCCAGATCGAGCAGGCGCGCCAGGGTTCGCGCGTATTCGGCGGTGTGCAGCGATAGATCCCAGTAGCGCTCGGCATAGTCGGCCAATTGCGGATCGCTGAGCCGGGCACTGCGCTTGAGCGCCAGGCCGAGAATCAGGTTCATGCTCTGCCCGGTGCCCAGGCGATGCAGCGCCTGGGACAGGGTTTGCACACCGCTGCCGTGGTGCTGGGCCGCGCTGTTGGCAGCGGCGATCAACACGGCCGTTACCTGCGGATCGGTGCGGATTTCGTCTTCCAGCACCGTCAGGTCGAGGCCGTTGGGATTGAGGCTGCGTTTGACCGCCACTTGCACGTCGGTCATCAGCGGCGCGCCGTCGGCCAATTCCCGGCGACGCTCCAGAAACACCGACAACGTCATGCCCGGTGCCAGCGCCGGCACTTCGCACGAGACTTCTTCGCCAGCGTTCAGCAGCAACCCCTGCAACCGTTGGGTCAGGCTTTGCATATTCAGGGGCTTGGTCAGGTACGCGGCCGGCACCAGCGGCAAGGCCTCGCGCACGCTGGCACTGTCGTTGCGACTGCTCATGAGGATGAAGGGCAGCGGCGGGTTGCGTTTGCGCTGACGGACATTGCGCAGGACATTCAGGCCATCGACGCCCGGCAACTCCCAATCGGCGATCACCAGGTCATAGGGGTGGGCGGCCAATAGCTCCAGCGCTTGCTGGCCATCGGCGCACAGATCCAGCCGGGCATCGCAGCGTACGTTCAATAACACTTCCTTGAGCAGATCCCGGGACCAGGGGTCGGCCTCGGCAATCAGGACTCTTGGAACGGCGGGTAAAATGACAGTTGTCATACAGCTCTCCCTGGCAATGCAGGAACCTTATCCAATGCTGGCCATTCGATACAGCGCTAATGCGCGGGATCTGTTTCCAGGGGCATGAAAAAACCCGCCGAAGCGGGTTTTTTGTGGATCAGGTCACACCGGGGATCAGAGCTCGGAGAAGCACTCTTCGATGATCGCCAGGCCTTTGTCCAGTTGCTCGTCCGGCGAGGTCAGCGGTACCAGGACGCGCAGAACGTTGCCGTAGGTGCCGCAAGACAGCAGGATCAGACCCTTGTCGCGAGCCTTGGCCACAACCGACGCCACGGCTGCAGCGTTCGGCTTGTGGCTGTCGCCGTTTTCGAACAGCTCGACAGCGATCATCGCGCCCAGGGCACGGACTTCACCGATCACCGGGTATTTGGCCTGGATGGCCTTCAGGCCGGTTACCAGACGCTCGCCAACAGCCTTGCAACGATCCAGCAGGTGCTCTTCTTCGAACACTTCCATCACGGCCAGGGCCGCGGCGCAAGCGATCGGGCTACCGGCATAGGTGCCGCCCAGGCCGCCTGGAGCGATGGCGTCCATGTATTCGGCCTTGCCGCACACACCGGCCAGCGGGAAGCCGCCAGCGATGGATTTGGCGAAGGTGGTCAGGTCGGCAGCAACGCCCATCTGCTCCATGGCGAAGAACGTACCGGTACGGCCAGCGCCGGTCTGTACTTCGTCAGCGATCAGCAGGATGCCGTGCTGGTCGCACAGGGCACGCAGACGCTTCATGAACTCTTTAGGCGCGACGTAGAAACCGCCTTCGCCCTGAACCGGCTCGATGATGATCGCGGCGATGTCTTTCGGCTCGGCGTCGTTCTTGAAGATGCGTTCGATGGAAGCGATCGAATCGTCGATGCTCACACCGTGCAGTTCGTTCGGGTACAGCGCGCGGAAGATGCCGCCTGGCATCAGGCCCATGCCGGCCGAGTAAGGCACGACTTTACCGGTCAGGCCCAGGGTCATCATGGTGCGACCGTGGTAAGCGCCGGTGAAGGCGATCACGCCGGCACGGCCAGTGGCGGCACGGGCGATCTTGATGGAGTTTTCCACGGCTTCGGAGCCGGTGGTCACCAGCAGGGTTTTCTTGTCGAAATCACCTGGGACCTTGGCGTTGATTTTTTCGCACACTTCCACATACGGCTCGTAGGCCAGAACCTGGAAGCAGGTGTGGGTCAGCTTGTTCAACTGCTCGGTCACGGCGGCGATGACTTTCGGGTGCACGTGGCCGGTGTTCAGCACAGCGATACCGCCGGCGAAGTCGATGAACTCACGACCTTCAACGTCGGTTACGGTCGCGTTCTTCGCGGAATCGGCAAAGATCGGGTGAATCTGGCCAACACCACGTGGAACAGCGGCGGTACGGCGGGCCATCAAAGAAGCGTTAGTCTTGCTCATACATTCCTCATTCACCGCTCATCGGGCGGCGTGGTTCAAGGATAAAGCGACGGGGAGCAACGGCGGCAGCATGCGATGATCGACTGCCACAGTGTTCCCGGTCACAGAGAAAATTCCGGTTTTACGCACGCAAAGGAACAGCGCTCTCGTGCCCTTTGCGTTTCAAGCAATACCTTCTCGGCTTATACCTTCGAGCTTAGATGCCCAGGCAGAGGTATTTGATTTCCAGGTAATCTTCGATGCCGTACTTGGAGCCTTCACGGCCCAGGCCCGAGGCCTTGATGCCGCCGAACGGCGCGACTTCGTTGGAGATCAACCCGGTGTTGACGCCGACCATGCCGTATTCCAGGGCTTCAGCCACACGGAACACACGGCCCAGGTCACGAGCATAGAAGTACGAGGCCAGACCGAACTCGGTGTCGTTGGACATCGCGATCACGTCGGCTTCGTCTTTGAAACGGAACAGTGGAGCCAATGGACCGAAGGTTTCTTCCTTGGCCACGGCAGCGTTGTTCGGCACGTTGGTCAGAATGGTCGGCTCGAAGAAGTTGCCTTCCATCGGCTTGCCGCCGGACAACACGGTGGCGCCTTTGGAAATGGCGTCAGCGATGTGCTCTTGCACCTTGGCCACGGCTTTTTCGTCGATCAGCGGGCCAGTGGTGGTGCCGTCTTCCAGACCGTTACCGATCTTGAGCTTGGCCACAGCCACTTTCAGCTTCTCGGCGAACGCGTCGTAGACCGAATCCTGAATGTACAGGCGGTTGGCGCAGACGCAGGTCTGACCGTTGTTGCGATACTTGGAAATGATCGCGCCTTCGACGGCCTTATCCAGGTCCGCGTCGTCGAACACGATGAACGGCGCGTTGCCGCCCAGCTCCAGGGACACTTTCTTGATGTCCTTGGCGCATTCCGACATCAGTTGACGACCGATTTCGGTCGAACCGGTGAAGGACAGCTTGCGCACGATCGGGTTGCTGGTCAGCTCGCTGCCGATGTCACCGGCGCTGCCGGAAACAACGCTGAACACGCCAGCCGGGATGCCGGCACGCTGGGCCAGTTCGGCCAGGGCGAAGGCGGAAAACGGAGTTTGCGAAGCAGGCTTGAGCACCATGGTGCAACCGGCGGCCAGGGCCGGGCCGGCTTTACGGGTGATCATTGCAGCCGGGAAGTTCCACGGGGTGATTGCAGCGGTCACGCCGATTGGCTGCTTGATCACGATCAAGCGCTTGTCTGGCTGGTGGCCCGGAATCACGTCACCATAGATGCGCTTGGCTTCTTCGGCGAACCACTCGATGAAGGAAGCGGCGTAAACGATTTCGCCCTTGGCTTCGGCCAATGGCTTGCCTTGCTCCAGAGTCATCAGGCGAGCCAGGTCGTCCTGGTTCTCGATGATCAGCTCATACCAGCGACGCAGCTTGGTCGCACGCTCTTTGGCGGTCAGTGCACGCCAGGCCGGCAGCGCTTTGTCAGCGGCTTCGATCGCACGGCGGGTTTCGGCAGCGCCCATTTTCGGCACGGTGCCTAGAATTTCGCCCGTTGCCGGGTTGTTGACCTTGATCGTCTGACCATTGTCCGCATCGACCCACGCGCCATTGATGAAGGCTTGCTGGCGGAACAACTGGGTGTCTTTAAGCTGCATGTCGGCTTTCCTTAACAGCACCGCAACGAATGCGGAGCAAATTATGATTGTAGAAAGGCGCCTCGATAGGCTGCCGTCAGGGAAATCATTCACCGGGCTGAAGCACATAAATAGCGCACTGATTCAAATCGTGCGGTTCAGCACCCAGACAAGAGCGTTTGAAATCTCAAACGAATCCTAGGATCAAAGGGGGTAAAGGACAATAGCCTGTTCGAAAAAAAGAACGAAAACGACGCTTTTGCCTATTTTTTCTGATCAACGTAGCAAACGCGCGTTACCGCTTTGAAAAAACGCAGGCGATTCAGCAGCATGGACGCCCGCAGTGCATATGCGTATCATGGCGGCCGCTGCACCAGTAGCTCAGCTGGATAGAGTACTGCCCTCCGAAGGCAGGGGTCGTGGGTTCGAATCCCGCCTGGTGCACCATACGTTGTAACGAGAAAGCCTCAGGCCTTATGGGCCTGGGGCTTTTTTGTGGGTGTTGTTTCGTCCTGAATAAGGTTTACACCTTCTGGCTTTTTCGGCGAACGGCATCGGCAGCCTGCTGCGGGCGTTGAAACTGCCACCCGAAATTTGCGCATGACGACGCGCTATCCCACTGCTGCCTGAGGCACCTGATCCACATCCTCTCCAAAGTTTCCTTGGCCTTATCTTCTTGAGTTTGATTAAAATGATGGCACATTGCCTCAAATCACAATGGATTGTCCCGCTCGGGATTTCTTACGCTCATAGAGATATTAGAAATGATGATGTTAAAACGCTGCCTGGTGCTTTCGATTGCTGCCGTTCTTGCTGGTTGCCAAACGAGCGGTGAGGAGTATCAAGCAGATGTATTCGACGCCAGTCAGGTAAACACTCAGCAGGAAGCTAAAACCGTCAAAATCCTTACGATTTCGCCGAGCAAGATTAAAGTCAGCAACGAAAAGAACAAAAAAGCAGCCATGATGGCGGGCGGGGTACTGGGTCTGATCGGTGGTGCCGCACTGGGCAACACTAAAAACACTGACACGGCCATTGTCGGCGGTGTAGCCGGTGGCGCTGCAGGCGCCATGGCGGGCTCGATGGTCAATGACACCACCCTGGTACCGGGCGTGCTGATTGGTTATTCCGAAAGCGGCAAGATCTTCACTTCTGCCCAGGTGGGTCGCCCTTGTGAGTTCAAGGTTGGCGAAATATCCCTGATGGTGATGACGATCTCCAACGAAACACGCATTCAGCCGAATGCGACCTGTCCAGAACCCAAGAAAAGCTAAGGGGGGTCGGACATGAAACATATTGTTTTCGGCTCGGTCTTCGCACTGCTCGCCATGCCGACATTGGCGGGCCAATTCGACAATCTGTATCAAATCGAACAGCAAACCAAACAGGCTGAAGCGGCCGCCGAGGCCGAACGCATCCGCCAGGCGGCAGCCGAGCGGTCACGCGAGGAGGCCCGTAGCGCTGCTGATCGTCGGCAACGGGCAGTGGCACAGCAAGCTGCGCAGCAAAGGGCTCTTGAGCAGCGCAAAACACAAGAACTTGAACACAAGCGTGTGCAAACCCGTGAAGAAGGCTTCGAAGACGAGTTGCGCGCACTGGAGCTGGAAGAGCGCCGCCTGGCACTACAGGCCAAGCGCGCGCGCACCGCACGCGCCAACGACTACATCGATGCGGAGTTGCGTGACAGCGCGGCACGCACCGATGTGATCCAGTCTGAAGCCGACTCGGCACGCAATGTGACCTCCGGTGCCAAGTCTCTGCTGGAAGACTCCGGCAAGGCTGAAGTCAACCGCTCCAGCCGCTTGTTCGGCGAGTAATCTTCCTATCGATCTTCCCCGGACCCTGGTCCGGGGCATCCGTTATCAGAGATGAATTCATATGCTGCGTTTATGTACGCTGATTGCCGCGGGACTACTGCTGAGCGCCTGCTCCAAAGAAGACCCCAAAGCCCAGGTTCCAGCTGTCGACCTGCACGGACGCCTGGTGGTGGATCAGGAGATGACGACCAGTCGTCAAGCCCAAGGCATCAATGGTGAGTATTACAAGCGTGTCCTCACCGTTAATGGCCAAGAAATGGTTTTTGCCGACTTCATCAAGCAATTTTGCTCTGACGCCAACACCCGCGACGAAACATGCCTGAAAGCCTTTCGCATCAAGAAAATCGACGATGTCAGCGGCGCAACCAAGTTTCTCCCCAATGGGCTCTGACACTATCAAGTACGCCAGATACAGCCCCTCAGGGCTTTAGCCTGGACCCACAAAAAAACCGCCGAGGCGGTTTTTTTCATTCTGTCGTCCAGTCGAACTCGTCGTACTCATCATCGTCCTCGTCGTCCTCGAAAAGCTCCTCTTCGAGGTCGTCGTCTTCAACAACGTCTTCTTCCGGCTGGTTCAGCAGAAAATCCTTGCGACTCTCGGTAATCGCTCGCCGCAGTTCCTCGCCCTTTTGTGGGCAGTTGAGCATTTGGGCGATGCGGTCGATTTTTTTTGCCACGGCATCCTCCAACGCATCGGCTATAGCCTGATAGTGCGCGCTTTCAGGGGTGGATGCCAAATCCCCGGAATGCCGCGCACTTCAGTTGTCTGCAAATCCGCTGGGGCGATCAGCCTTCAGCGGTGATAGCGCCGCACCACGCTGCTGTTTTTCAGGACATGGCCTTGGATTTTTTCCAGCAACTGCGCACGGGTCAGGCCGGCGGGCAAGGCGTCCGGTGGCAGGTCCAGGGCGTAGATCTGGATGATGTAGTGGTGCGCACTGTCGCCAACGGGCGGGCAAGGGCCGATGTAGCCGGTAGTTGCCTTGCTGTTGGTACCGCCGATGCCCTCAAGGCCGGGTTTGCTCCCGGCGCCGGCCGGGATCTGGTGGGTGCCGGCCTTGATGCCGTAGTGCACCCAGTTATCGACGCCCTGGCCTTTCTGGCCGTCTGGGTCGTGCATGACGATGGCGTAGCTTTGGGTGGCTGCCGGGCCGGCGTTCCAGTTCAAGGCCGGAGAAATATTATGTCCGCCACAACCTGCGGAGTCGCTGGCGGCGGCCGACGTGAACAGGCGGTCATCGGAGACGCCGGGAATGTTCAGGGTGAAGCGCTCCTGGGCCTGCGCCGGGAACTGCACACAAAGGGCGACTGCCAAGGCCGCGAGCCAAGGGTTCATTGAGGTCAATCGGGGCATACCGGAGCACCTTGTGCGTGTTGGGCCGTCGTCGGCGTGCAAACTATAGCCGGACCGTTCACGCCGTGGCAGGGGCAATTGGCTGAACCTCGCGATAAGTACCAGACTCATAAGTGAAACGTCTGACTGGAGAGCGATCATGACTCTGCATCGCGTTGCGCGTGTTGCCAATGTGCCCGAAGACCGGGGTCTGGAAGTGCAGGTCCTGGACAGCAAGATCCTGCTGTTGCGGGCCGGCGAACAACTGCGCGCTTATCAGGCCGAATGCCCGCACGCCGGAGCCCCGCTGGCGGACGGCGCGATATGCCACGGACGCCTGACGTGTCCATGGCACAAGGCGCAGTTCCGGATCGAGGATGGCGGGCTGTGTGAACCGCCAGCCCTGGACAGCCTCAAGCGCTATCCCCTCGAAGTCCGTGACGGCGATATCTGGGTCGGCGACCAGCCGATGTCGGGTGGCCACGCGCCACCGGCCGACGATCCACGAACTTTCATCATTGTCGGCGCTGGCGCGGCAGGCACGGCAGCGGCAGCGTGTTTGCGCGAGAAAGGTTTCGGCGGCCGACTGTTGTTGATCGACCGCGAAGCCGATTCCGGATACGACCGCACCGCGCTGAGCAAATACGTGATCGCCGGGGAGATGCCGCTGGACGAAGTCCCGCCGCTGCGTGACGAGGATTTTTACCGCAAGCAGCGGATCGAGCGCCTGCGAGGCGAAGTGACAAGCCTGGATGCGCCAAACCGGACGCTGCGGCTGACTGACGGCCAATCACTGACCTACGACGCCGCGCTACTGGCCACCGGCGGCGTACCCAATCCGCTGACGCTGCCGGGCGCCGACCTGCCGCAAGTGTTCGTCCTGCGCTCCAAAGCCCATGCGCAGCAGATTCTCGACAGCGCCAGCGCCGGCCAGCGGGTGGTGATCATCGGCGACAGTTTCATTGCCATGGAGTCCGCCTCGTCCCTGCGCCAGCTTGGCCTGCACGTGACCGTGCTGGCCCGTCACGAAGTGCCGTTTGCCAAACAGTTCGGTGACACGGTCGGCAAGGCCATTCGCGCACGACATGAAGCCCATGGCGTCATGTTTCATACCCAGGGCAATGCGGTACAGATCGAAGGGACGGACAAGGTCGAGGCCGTGCGCCTGGATAATGGCGAACACTTGGCGGCCGATCTGGTGCTGGTCGGTATTGGCGTCACGCCAGCCACTGCGGCCTTTACCGGGTTGCCGACGGAGCAAGACCAGTCGCTGCGTGTCGACGGCGCAATGCGCGTGGCCGACGGCCTCTGGGCGGCTGGCGATATCGCCACGTTCCCGCTGAACAACCAATACCTGCGCATCGAACACTGGCGACTGGCCCAACAGCAGGCACGGATCGCCGCGGCCAATATGCTGGGCGGTGACGAGCACTACCTCGACGTGCCGTTTTTCTGGACCTGGCATTTCGGTAAAACCTACGACTACCTCGGCCACGCCCAGGCTTGGGACGAAGTCGAGTTCAAGGGCGACCCTTTCGATCCGCCATTCATAGGCCTGTTCGGAAAAAACGGCGTGGTGTCGGCAGCGGTAGCCTGCGAGATGGACCGGGCCATGGCGATGCTCGCCGAGCGGATGAAACAACCGTTGCCCTGGGAAGAGGCATGGCGCCTGATCCGTGACGTCCCCTAGGGGCCTGACAGCAAAACTCCCGGCGCCTGCGCGATGCAGAGGCCGGGCGTTGCAGGGTTAGCAGCCGCCGTTATTCGGTGGCACTGGTATCTGCGAACTTGCTCATTACAAAACTGGCGAACTCTTCAACGGTCATTTTCTGGCCGTTGAAGTCCACCTGATTGTTGGCGTAACGCAAGTTGGTGACGATGTTGTTGCCGTCCAGTTTTGCCAGTTGGCTGCCGACCGCCATGCTGCTGAACATGTCCGCGGTGGCGGTGGCCTGGTCGGCAATCAGCTTGGCGTCGGTCTGACCGTCGATTTGCGATTGCACGGTGAGCACATCGACCAGCATGGCTTTGGACACTTGCAGATTGAAGTCGAGCAGCGCAATCAGCTGTCTGACCAGTTGATCGGTCGGCAGATCAATGGTCTGTGGCTTGGTCAGGTCGAGCACCATGTTGGCGCGGCTCTCACCGTTGGCGGTGTTGAACGACAGGTTTTCCAGGGCCACTTGTGGTCCGGCCGCCAGCAGTTTTTCCAGGCTGGACTTGAGCAGCGCCTCTTCGGCTTCGGTCAGTTTCAGCTCTGGCGCCGGCAGGCCGGCCGCTGTTGCTTCGGCCGCCGCCCTTTCATACGGCTGCAGCTTGCTCTGGTAAACCTGCATCAACGACAGGGTCGCCGGAATGTCGAGGTTCTTCAGGCTCATGGCCAGCGCACCGGAACCGATGGTCTTGCCGTTGAAGGACACGTCGCCAACCTTGTAGTCGGCACGTCCGGAGACGTTGCTGCCCTTTTCTTCAGTCAGGTTCTTCATTTCGAACTTCTTGAAGTCCAGCACCGACTGCTTGACGCCGAAGGTCGATTTGCCGCTGGCCAGTTCAACGACGTTCTCGCCGGTGTAGAAACCGTAGGTACTTTTTGTCAGGTTGCTGGCCAGGGTCAGGCCGTTCAACTCAACCTGCACCGGCGCCTGGTCTTCGGAAACGGTGGTCACCTTCAGGCTGTCCATGTAGCCGTTGGCCTTGACCTTCTGCGCCTTGGCGCTGGCATCGATGTCCATGCTCAAGCCAGAGAATTTCATGCTCGACTTGTCATCCAGGGCCATTTCCAGCGGCTGCAACTCGAAGGTGCCATTGGTAGCGTTGTCATAGCCGATATTGACCACGCCGCTCAGCGGGGACTTGCCCTTGGCGGCGGCAAACCACTTCTCGGTGTACGGGGTCTTTTCCAGCTCGTAGTGACTGGTCGCCAGGACCGGCAGCCACTTGAGCGACATCAGGCGCGAGAACGGCAACGGGCCGTGTTCGATGTGATCGACAAACAGCAACTCGACCGGCGCTTCGCCGAACATTTCGCCTTCGCCCTTGAGGCGATAGTGCGCGGTGCTGCTGAATACATGACGCTCCAGCGACACCAGTTCCAGCGACGCAGTGCCGTTGGAACCGACCATCGCCGCCTGCAATTCCTTGTTGGCATCGGCAATCGAGGTGTTCAGTACACCTTCGATTTTGGTGCCGGTGAACCAGGCTCCGCCTGCGCTGATGGCACCGATCGCGACAACAATTCCCAGTAGCAAGCCTGCTGATTTATTCATGTATGACCCGTTCAATGTCCGTTGTTGAAAGTGAGGTCGTCTTCCCTGAACCCATGACGGGTTGCGGCTCGACAGCGCTGAAAGTGAGTTGCAGATTAGCACCGGGTGCGACGAACGGCCCAATGTTTAAAGGTGAAAGAGTGTCTTGGGGTGGTCACACGGCTGGAGATATTCACAGTCAATGCAATCGCCTTCGCGAGCAAGCCCGCTCCCACAGGTATGGCGTAATCCCTGTGGGAGCGGGCTTGCTCGCGAAGGCGGCATAACAGCCACCACAAAATCAGGAATACTGGACCTCGATTTCATCCAGTTGATGATCAAAACTTTTGAGCCTTGCAGTCCAGGTGTACACCAGCACTTCGAAGTCGCGGTTGATCACCGCCCCGCCGGTCACTTCCGTGCGCGTGTCGCAAACATCCAGTTGATAGCGTTCACGGGCCATGGCCGTGGCGACATCCGCCAGCTCCCGGGCATTGCTGAGCCAGTGCCGACCGTCGTCAGCCACTTGTCGGTCCAGCGCCAGGCACTGTTTTTTCAGGCTTTCGAGGCTTTTTTCCAGCGGCGTGCCGGTCAATTCGCCCATGACTTCCTGAAAGGTGCGCCCCGGTTGCCAGTAACTGCCCCAGAAATAACGGTCGAACACCGTTTCGACACGACGCAGCGCCACCTTGGTGTCCCAGATCAGGACCAGGGTCTTGCCTTGTTCGAGTTGTCTTTTCTTGGTGCGTTGATTCTGGACCGAGGCCCAGGCTACCACCGCAATGGACATCACCGCGATCAGTGCGGCGGCACTGTCGAGGAACGCCAGAGCCTTGTCGATCTGGAGGGCCAGCATGATGCCGTAGAAATAGGTGGCCGACAGCAGCACCAACGCCACGATGGCGCACCAGAAGCCGAGAGCATAAGGGTTTTTCATTATTGGTTTCCCCCTGACCTGCGCGAGCCTTGTGCGAAGAAAGGGCGCTTTGTACGGGGCGCCCCTCCAACACTTCAAAGCATAGCAACGGCCTCAGGGTTTGCCGGAGTTCGACGCTTGCGTTCGTCCGCTTTCCCAGCCGCCGCCCAAGGCGAGGAACAAATCGATCTGACTGGCGGCAACCTGGGTGTTCGCGGCAGCCAGTTGCGCCGTGACATCGATGTAGGTGCGGGTGGCCTGCAGGTCGGCCAGGAACGAGGCGCGGCCGGCCTGGAAGAAGCGGTGGGTCTGGTCAGACGCCAGTTTTGCCGATTGCTCGGCATCGGCCAGTGCGTCGCGACGTTGCAGCAATGCCGTGTACTGGGCCAGGCCGGTCTGAGTCTCGCGAATGGCGTTGAGCACTACCCCATCGAAATGTGCCAGGGTCGCCTGGGTCACCGCTTCGGCTTCGCGGATGCGCGCACG
The DNA here is from genome assembly GCF_047345015.1 of Pseudomonas monachiensis. Lineage (NCBI taxonomy): Bacteria > Pseudomonadati > Pseudomonadota > Gammaproteobacteria > Pseudomonadales > Pseudomonadaceae > Pseudomonas > Pseudomonas monachiensis. Next base: position 73,129 of record NZ_CP178857.1, on the reverse strand, counting down.
GGCGCCGTTGGTCGGCACGTTCCAGGTCAGCGACGGACCGAAGCCCCAGCGGTTGGTAGACGGGTCGCCGAGATCGTCCAGGATACCGACGGTACCGATGGTCGCGCCGATGCTGATGTTCGGGTACAGCTCGCCCGTGGCGACGCCAATACCGGCCGTCGCGGCCGCCAGCCGACGCTCGGCCTGCCGTACATCGGGACGACGCTTGAGCAATGCGGCGCCATCGCCCACCGGAATCAATTGCGCGATTTTCGGCAGCTCGTCGCAGGTGGCGGTGCCGGCCGGCAGTTGGTCCACCGGTTTGGCCAGCAACATCGACAAGCGATACAGCCCGGCCTGACGTGCGGCCTCATAGCGCGGCATGTCGGCGCGCAGGGATTTGAATTGGGTCTGCGAGCGGGTGACCTGGGTTTCGTCGCCGCGCCCGGCATCGCGCAGGCGCTGGATCAGCGTGGTGCTCTGGGCTTGCAGGTCGAGGGAATGCTGGGCAATTTCCCGCTCTTCATTGGCCGCGCACACCTGGGTGTAGGCGCGAACCACGTCGGCCACCACGGTGATGCGTGCGGTATCGGCGGCGGCCTGCGTCGCATCGGCATTGGCCTTGGCCGCTTCGATGCCGCGCTGCAGGGTACCGAACAGATCGAACTGGTACGACGCGCTGATACCGATATCGCCGATGTTCGCCACCGGCACTTTTTCCGGCAGCAGGAACGCCTGGCCAGACTCCTGCAAGCGCTGGGCGCCCATCTGCACGCCGGCGCTCCAGCCGCCCGCCGCTTCGGCTTCATCAACCTGTGCGCGAGACCGCGACAGGCTGGCCGCCGCCACCCGCAAATCGGTGTTGGAAGCCATGGCCTGCTGCACCAACCGGTCGAGTCGCGGATCCTTGTACAGGCGCCACCAATCGGCCGGCACCGGCGCGGACACCACCGTTTTACCGTCGACCGCCAGATCGCCCTGCAAGTCTGGACGATGGACAGCCGCTTCTTCAGGCAAATGATAATCCGGCCCGACCATCTGACACGCCGACAGCAGCAGGCCTAATCCGGCGACCGCCAAACCCGAGGCCTTGCTCATTGCGCCGGCTCCCGTTTCTGATCGTCGATGATCGATACCGTGGCGGTGCGCCCGGCGATCATGCGGAAATCTTCCGGCACGTCATCGAAAGCGATGCGCACCGGAATCCGCTGGGCCAGCCGCACCCAGCTGAAGGCCGGGTTGACGTTGGGCAGCAGGTTATTGCCGCTGGTGCGGTCGCGGTCTTCGATACCGGCGACGATGCTCTCCACATGCCCGCGCAGGCGCGCATTGTCGCCGATCACCCGGATGTCGACGCTTTGCCCGATATGGATGCCGTTCAGTTTGGTTTCTTCGAAATAACCATCGATATGGAACGAGTTGCTGTCGACCACCGACAACACCGGTCGCCCGGCGCTGACGAACTCTTGGGCCCGTGGCGCACGGTCGTTGACGTAGCCGTCCACCGGGCTGCGGATCACCGAGCGGTCGAGGTTGAGCTGCGCGCTGTCCACCGCCACCTGGGCTTCCATCAAGGCCACTTGGGCGCGGGCCACTTTCGACTGGCTTTCTTCCAGTTGTTCACCCGGCACCAGGTTGCCAAGCCCCTTGTTCCGCTTGGCCTCGCGCTGGGCCTGGGCCAGGGTTTCCTCGCGGTCGGCGACTGCCGCTTTCGCTTGGCGCAGGGCCAGCTTGAAGCGGTCCGGATCGATGCTGAACAGCACTTGGCCGCGCTTGACCAACTGGTTGTCGCGCACCTCCACTTGCTGGATCAGCCCGGAGACATCCGGCGCGATTTGCACGATGTCGGCACGGATGTGCCCGTCGCGGGTCCAGGGCGCGAACATGTAATACATCACCATGCGCCAGACCACGACAACGGCGAAGCTCACGATCAGCAGGGTCAACACCACGCGACCCAGGGTTAAAAACGGTTTTTTCATGTCATCAGGTATCGACTGAGTGAGTCCACCGCGCCAAGCAGCAAGGCGTAGAGGGCCACGTTGAACAATGCCCGGTGCCAGACCAGACGGTAAAAGTGCAGGCGCGCCAGCACCCCGTGCACCAACAGGTACAACACATAAGTAATGCCCATCAGCACCAGCAGCGTGGGCAGGAACACCCCGCTCAGATCCAGGTCACCGATCATAAAGGCGCTCCATCAATGCCATGGGGAAGCGGTTCTTCGGACTCGGCGGAGCCGACGAACTCGACGCCGGGCAACAGTGCCAGGCGCAGGCCGCTCAGGGCGTGCAGCAGATGCCGACGGGTCTCATCATCGCCGGCACCGCTGAGAGCGCGGCGCGTGCGGTCGAGGGTCATCAGCAACGGACTCGGTGCCTGCAAGCGCTCACCAGCCTTGAGGCAGGCCTTGAAGTACTCGCCCACCTCGGCCACCACCTGGCGCAACAGCACCTGCGGCACACCAAGGACCCGCGGCGTATAGGCGAGCAGGTCCAACAGGTTCAACGCCACCCGCACTTCCCGCAGCGCCACGCCGGAGTCCTGGCCGGTCATGGCCAGGCGCGGCAGATGCTGCATCAGCCGATCGAGCATCCGTATGCCCAGAAGCCGATGCTCGGACAAAGTGGCCGGCTCGGAGAGGCTGACGATGTCACGCCAGCTGAAACGGGTCAGGCGCTTGGCCGCCAGTTCGGCACCGAACGGCCGGGCGATCAGGGTCCAGATGAACGCGAACAGCAGCCCCATGGGGCCGGCCAGGTTGGAGTTGGCGAAACTGAGGAAGTCCGCGTCGTAAGCGCCCTGAATACTGATGAAGGACGAGGTGTTGACCAGGGTCAGCAGCATGCCCAGGTAAAACTGCGGCTTGACCGTCAGGGTGCCGACGCAAATGAACGGCACGGCAAACGCCAGCACCAGCATCGGAAAGTCATGCAGGTTGGGCAGCACCAGAAACAGATAGAGGCTGGCGAACACCACCGACATCGCCGTCCAGAAAAAGAACCGGTAAATCTGCGGCGCCGGGTCGTCCATCGAGGCAAAGAAACTGCAAGCCACCGCTGCCAGGATCACCGCGCTGCCGCCATCGGTCCAGCCGAGCAGAATCCACAATACCGAGGCGACAATGATTGCCGTAACGGTCGATGCAGCGGAATAAAACATCAGGCCGCGATCCAGGAACGGCGATAGCCGCCCCAGCCGCCAGTGCCGATACACCGCGCGCCAGCTGTCCTGGCTTTCGCACTGGATGGCGTACTGCAGACTGCGACAGTCCTGCCACAAATCGATCCACTCGCCGAGACGGTAAATGGCGTTGGAGAAAAGCAGTTGCTTGCGCTCATCCAGCGCTTCGGGAGCCGGTTGCAGGGCCTCGAGTTGAGCCTTCAGGGTTTGCCAGCGGTCGAGATCGGCATCCTTGTGTTCGAGCCATTCGGTGGTGGCGGCCAGCAAGGGTGCGAACTTGTCCACAAGCTCCGGGGTGCGCCGTTCCAGGGCGTAAAGCGCGTCGTCGAGGGCATCGATCACTGGCAGCAGGTGAATCATCCGACCGCGCAATTCCTTGGTATTGCGCACGGTCTGCGGTCGCGAGCCTTCGTGGGGCAACTGACCGATCATCAATTCCAGGGAGTTGAACGTGGCGACCATCGATGCGCGCAGCGCGCTGACTTCTTCAGGCTGCACGTTGCGGCTAAGGAAGCGCAGGCTGTAGGTCGACGCATCGGTAAACCATTTGCTCACCGAATCATTGAACACCGGCGCCAGGCGCCGGGGCCAGAACATCGCGCCGACCACCGCCGCCACGGCGATGCCGAGAAAGATTTCTTCGGTCCGTGCCTCGGCCACGTCCCATACCCCCAGCGGGTTGTTCACCACCGGCAGGGCAATCAACGGCAAGGTGTAGCCGGCGAGCATCAAGGCGTAGTTGTTGGCGGTGCGCAAATGCAGGGACAGAAACAGCAGCGTCCCGGTCCACAGCGCAATCACCACCACCAGCACGTAGGGGCTCTGCACGAACATCGGCACGAACAGAACCGCCGCCGCAGCGCCGACAAAGGTGCCAACCGCCCGGTATAGCGCCTTGGAACTGGTAGGGCCGAGAAACGGGCTGGAAACGATGTACACCGTGGCCATCGCCCAGTACGGACGCGGCATTTGCATGAGCAGGGCGATGTACAGCGCGATCATTGATGCGGCGAAGGTGCGGACTCCGTAGAACCAGTCCCGCGCCGGGGGCATGCCAGAGAAAAATCCGTTCAAGGGTTCGCCACCGATGGCGGCGTGGCCGCTTCAAATGCTCTCAGTACCCGCAGCGTAGCCTCCAGATCACTCTGGTCAATGCCTTCAAGGACTTCGTGGCGCAAGCGCACCAGCTCCACTTCGACCGCCTGCACCAGCTCCCGACCGGTTTCGGTCAGGCTCAGGCATTTGGCGCGGCGGTCCTGTGCATCTTCGGTGCGGCAGACGTAGCCGCCATGGCACAACTGATCGAGCAGGCGCACCAGCGACGGGCTCTCCATCCCTGCTGCCTGGGCCACCGTCACCTGACGCACACCCTCGCCCAGACGCCCGATCATCAACAGCGGAACGGCACAGGCTTCGGAGATTCCATAGTTGGCCAGCGTGGTCTGGCAGATTTTGCGCCAATGCCTGGCGGCCACCACCATGGCGCTGCTGATGTTCATCTGGAGAACGTCGAGGTTATTCGGCACGAGGGACAATACACACTGTTAGTTTGCTAACTATCAATATTGCATTGAGAGGGATTTTCCGTCAAGTTTTGAAACAAATACGTAACAGCGACCTGCCGAGAGCCATCAGCGTTTCCTGGCACGCTCATACACTTCACTGCGTTCGCGCTTTCCTACTGCAACGACAGAAACGACAGAAACGACGATGCGCTCATCTATCACCTCGTAGACGAGTCGATACCCCGATGACTTCAACTTGATTTTGTAGCAGTCGGGCATGCCATGGAGTGAGTCGGAAGGGATTCGAGGCATTTCGAGCCGCTCTGCCAACTTCTTTTTGAATTGCTCACGTAGCGTGTGCCCCAGCTTGTCCCATTCTTTGCGTGCAGATGGCAGAAATTCGAGCTTATAAGTCATCCAGCGTTACCGGGATCGGTGTTTCATGACGACGAGAACGCACGATTTCCGCCAATTCCAAATCATCCAGGCGCTCCATCATGGCTTCGAACACATCGGCAGGGACCATATACCCCATGACGCGATTGTGATTGAGCACTGCGACGGGCCCTCCATGGGCGCCATTCAAAACGGCAGAGGGGTTTTTCTTTAGTTCAGACACGCTGACAGCCATATCAGCCAAAACACTTTGCATAATTAAGACCTCAAATAAGGTCTTAATTCTGGTCAATTACTGTGATCAGAGCAACCTAGGTTGAGCACCGCCTATCAGTTTTCTAGATCCCCCGCCCCTTCCTCAACAGCACATCCAGCTGATCCACCACCTCCGCCCAATCCGCGTCATCGAGTATCTCTTCACGCAGAAGATCCGCCTGGCTCGGGCTCCAGAAAAATGCATCCGCAAGGTGCAACTCCGGTTTGAGTGGTGAATGGGTGGCGATGAATTTATCGATGCTTTCGGCATCGTCTGGCAGGCCGAGTTGCTTGAACAGGGAGGGAAGGTTGTGGGTTGGGCTTTCCATGTCTAGCTCCTGTGAACTGATTAAGGGACCGCTGCGCGGTCATCGCGAGCAAGCTCGCTCCCACACGGTTCTGAGTCGATCACAAAACCTGTGGGAGCGGGCTTGCCCGCGAAGATGGCAGCATTGACGAAACAAAACTCAATGACTCAACTCCCGCACCTCGGCATGCGGCACCATTTTCAGAAACTCGGGCATGTCCATGCGCACCAGGTTGACGTGGTTGCCGGCCTCCAGATAGATGTCTTTCTGCCGGGTCAGTAGCGGATCGATCACCACCTCCAACCCATAGGACTCACCCAGCGCCGGTACGGCACCGCGTTCGCAATCATCGAACAGGTGCGCCAGGTTGCTTTCGCGGGAAACCTGCCACTCACCGCTGTTGCGGACTTTGCTCAGGTCAAGGTGACGGCTGGCGGGCAGCACGGCCATCAGGTAATGCCCATGGTGATCGTCGAGGATCACCGATTTGGCCACCCGTTCGGCGGGAATACCTGCGACCCGCGCCGTTTCAAGGCTGCTGGCCGAGTGTGGGTGGCTGACGATGTCATATTCGCATTGAGCCTTTTCCAGGCTTCGCTGCACGGTTCTTGCCATACGCATGATGCACCTCGGTGTCCGCCACGATCGCTTGCGGACGATGATTAAAGCTTGGCTTGCGTAGTAAAAGTCTAGGCCCGTCAGCGCGATCCGGCGGGAAATCTGCCCATCGGATGTCGACGGCAGTTGAGCAAAATTCATACCGGCCAAGGCTCAACTAAACTGTATACAGAGCCACTCCACGACTCTCCCGGAGGGTCAAGTGAACACGCGTTGCTGTGCAGTTGCGTTGCTGTTGGCGTTGAGCGGATCGGCCTGCGCCGCCGACACGGTTGTGGTGCTGTTGCCCAACCCCGTCGGGATCTGGTTGATCACCTTCGGCATCGCGTTCCTGATCGCCGAGGCGGCCCTGCCCAATTACGGTGTGATCGGCCTGGGCGGCATCGTGATGTTCGTGATCGGCGCGGTGATCCTGACCAATACCGATGTGCCCGTGCCACTGATGATCGGCCTGGGACTGGTCAGTGCACTGTTGCTGGTTTACCTGGTGTTTCATGCCCTGAAGACCCGACCGCGCCACACTGTCAGCGGTGATGCCGGGCTGGTCGGCAGCGAAACGCCGGTCACTTCAGTACAGCTCGGCAACGCCTGTGGCGGCTGGGTTCATCTGCAAGGAGAACAATGGCAAGTGCTCAGCGCAACGCCGCTGCACCCCGGGCAACGGGTGCGGGTGGTGGGGCGCCAGGGCTTGCTGCTGCAAGTGGCCGCGACTGACGCGGCGCCGGGCGGAGAATAGTCATGGGTTTGCAATTGGGTCTTGTCGCGCTGCTATTGTTGATCATCGCACTGGCGGGGTCGACGTTCCGCATCCTGCGCGAATACGAGCGCGGGGTGGTGTTCCAGCTCGGGCGCTTCTGGCAGGTCAAGGGCCCTGGCCTGATCCTGCTGATTCCGGTGGTCCAGCAAATGGTCCGGGTCGATTTGCGCACCGTGGTGCTGGACGTGCCGCCACAAGACGTGATCACCCGCGACAACGTGTCGGTCAAGGTCAACGCGGTGCTGTATTTCCGCGTACTCGATCCGCAGAAGGCAATCATCCAGGTCGAGGATTTCCTGGCTGCTACCAGCCAATTGGCGCAAACCACGCTGCGGGCAGTGCTGGGTAAACACGAACTGGACGAACTGCTGGCAGAACGCGAACGCTTGAACCTGGACATCCAGCAAGTACTCGACGCCCAGACCGACACCTGGGGCATCAAGGTCGCCAACGTCGAGATCAAGCACGTGGACCTCAACGAATCGATGATCCGCGCCATCGCCAGGCAGGCCGAGGCAGAACGGGAACGGCGAGCCAAGGTGATCCACGCCGAGGGTGAATTGCAGGCCTCGGAAAAGCTCATGCAGGCCGCCGAAATGCTCGGCCGACAACCGGGGGCCATGCAGTTGCGCTACATGCAGACCTTGAGTTCGATTGCCGGCGATAAGAGCTCGACCATTGTCTTTCCACTGCCGATCGAGCTGCTCAAGGGCATGGCGGATTTGTCGTCGAAAGCCTGAACGCCGACCGGTTCAGGACCTGGGCAACACTTCGGCTTCGCCAAGCCAGGTCAACAGTCGATCAAGGCAAGCCTCGATCGTTTGTACTCCGGTGTCGAGTACCAGCGCCGCATCAACCGGCGCCTGATACGGTGCGGACACCCCGGTAAACCCCATCAATTCGCCGCGCCTGGCGCGAGCATAGTGACCTTTTGGATCACGTTGCTCGCACACCGCCAGGGTCGCACTGCACCAGACTTCGCGATAATCGTCACCGAGCCGCCGGGCGAACACATCGCGCAGCTCCACCAGGGGCGCGATCATCGCCAGGATCACGATTTGTCCGTTCTCCACCAGCAACGCCGCCAGTTCGCTGGCGCGACGGATGTTTTCCTGACGATCGCTGTCGCTGAAGCCAAGGTCTTGGTTGAGCCCTACCCGCAACCCGTCACCATCGAGCACCACGCTCTGCAGCCCGCGTGCAAACAACTCGGCGTGCAGCGCTTGCGCGAGGGTCGACTTGCCCGCCGCCGGAAGACCGGTCAGCAGGATCGCCGCGCCGCGATGGCCGTTGCGTTGCTCGCGCCGGGCACGGCTGATGCTGGCGGTCGGGGGCTTCACATCAACGCGCTGGGGCATGGGCCACCGGAACCGTGATATCACCCGCCGCCCAAGCCGCTTCGCGGTTGGCCAGGGCCGTGGCGATGGACTGGACTTGCGTCGATTGCACCTGATCCGGCAGCGGATCGAGGCCGGCGCTGGCGAAAATTTGCCCGTAGGCGTTGCGCAGGTCGGCGTAGGACAGGTCACGACGCAGATCGGCCTGCAAGGTGTTGAGTTCGCCCTGGATCAGATCCAGCTCACCGATGCCGTCCGCCTGGTGACGATTGCGCAACTGACCGACGATTTGCCCGTCGATGTCCGACAATTGCTGATTGGTCTTGAACTGGCGCAACGCCTCGCGGTAATTGGCATTGGCCACATACAGCTGCGCCAGCACCGCAATCGACATCGCCTGACGGCGCGCGGTGGCGACTTCTTCACCAGCCTTGGCCACGTTGATCGCCGCGGGAGCCGAGATCACGTTAAACAGGTTCCAGGTGACTTTGACGCCGTAATCGGCCCAGCCTTGCTCCACCAGGAACGAGTTGCTGTCGTAATGTCCGCCGGCGGAGAACTCCAGGCCCGGCAGCAGGCGCAACATGGCTTTGCGGGTCTCGGCAGCGCTGATGCGGGCCTGATAATCCTGTTCGCGCAGTTCCGGGCGGCTGGTCAGGGCTTCCTGTTCGAGAGTGGCCAGATCGATCTTGAGCTCGGGAATCTCATAACCGTTATCGGTCGCCAGGGTCAGCTCGGTGCCCATCGGCAGGTTGATCAGGGTCGCCAGTTCGGTCTTCGCCAGAGACAAGGCACGGCGCTGCTCCTCCAGTTGGCGTGTCGCTTCGATCAGCGAACGCTGATAACCGAGGGCCTGCACCGGATCGCCAATGCGTTGCTGGCTCATGCTCTGGCTGTCGTTGCGCGCGGTTTCAACCCGCGCCATCAGGCTGTCGATCTGCGTGAGCAGGCGTTCGGCGGCCATCGCCCGCCAATACGCCGAGCGCACGTCCTGGACGATAGTGTTGATCACCTTGCGCCGACGTTCCTGAACGATCAGGCGCTGGTCGCCCTGCTGCTTGGCGCTGATGTAACTGACACCAAAATCGAGCACGTTCCAGACCATCGTCAGGTCCGCCACATCACGGTCGCGGTCCTGGGATGTCGAAGGTTCCAGGGACTGCGTGCCGGTGCGCACACTCTGGCTGCTGGAGGCGTTGACGTTGTTGCGTCCCACGTATCCGGCGTCCAGCGCCATGCGCGGCAGCATGTCGAAACTGGCGAGGTCGAGCTGACGCTTGGCCAGGGCCTCCTCCATGATTTTCAACCGGCCTTCGAGGTTGTACTTCACCGCACGGGCCATGGCCTGGTGCAGGGTCAACGGGCCGGCAAGGGGCTCCTGCCCCTTGTACATGCTTTGCAGGTCACTTTTGGCCCGCTGCTCACTGACACTGCGTTCGATCGGCTCACTGGTGACTGCGCATCCGCTGATCGCCAGTGCCAGCAGACTGGCTCCAAACAACTTATGACTTCTATTCATCCTTGCATCGCCCCTGGGTGCCGCATCAAAAGTGAAAGTTCTCATCAGGCCTGCATTTCGCCGATGCCGGCCAGTTTCAAAGCGGCGGCCAGGTTGGCGACCTGCTGCTGCTCGTTGTCCTTGAGTTGTTGCAACTGCTGGCCCAGTGTCGGTGCGCCAAATACCCCGCGCAGCCCTTGGGAAACATCGCCGGACTTGATCGACTGACTGCCGAAGGCGTTCAACGAATCGCGCTCGCTGCTGCTGTCCTGATTGAACAGGCTCGACAGCGTGCTGGTGCTGAACACACCGCCGTCACCGCCACCGAAACCGAGGAAACCATGTCCCGAGCCATCGCCACCGCCGTCAGTGCTGCTGAAAACCTGCGCGATGAAACTCGGGGTCAATGCGCCGTGGTTCATGAAAATATCGCCCAACGGCCGGATACCGTTGCCGATCACCCGTTGTTCGAACAATGGCTGGAAGGTCAATGGTGAAGTGAGGTTGCCCGTCGGAGGCGTGAAAATGCTCGGTTGCAGCGGCACGTTGGGCACATCGGGCAGCGTCACCGGGGTGCTGCTTTGGAACTCGGGGTCTACCGTTACGACGACAACCGATGAGGTCGGCACCGTGTTGATGACAAAATTGTCGGACTGGCTCACGCCGCTGCCACTGTTGCCGGCCATGTCGCTGATACCGGCGCGGTTGATGCTGATCGCGTTGCTGGCGATATTGACGTTGGCGGTCGGTGTCAGCATTGCGGTCCAGGTCTTGCCGCCGTCGCTGCTACTCAGGTCGGACAAGGTGCCGTTGGCAATACTGATGTCGGACAAATCAAAACCGCTGACCGCTTCGCTGAAGGTGATGGTCACCTGCGAGGTCTGGCCCACGCCCAGGTTCGGATTGGCGATCACCACGGTGGCGGTTGGCAGTTCGCTGTCGAGGGTGTAATTGTTCGACACCGCCACCGTGTTGCCAGTGTTGCCCACCAGATCCGTGACGTTGCGGGTGTCCAGGGCGATGAAGTTGCTTGGGTCGGTGACATTGGCCGTCGGCGTGAACGTCGCCGTCCAGGTCTTGCCGCCATCGCTGCTGCCGAGGTTGCTCAGGTCGCCATTGGTCACGCTCAAGTCGGACAGGTCGAAGTTGCTGACGGCCTCGCTGAAGGTGAAGGTCACCGTAGTGGTCTGGCCGATACCGAGGTTCGGGTTGGCAACCACGATACTCACCGTCGGCCGGGTCGCATCGAGCGCGTAGTTGTTGGAGATGGCGATACTGGCGCCGAAGTTGCCGACATTGTCCTGCACGCGACCGGTGTCGAGCACGATCAGGTTGGTTGCGTCGCTGACATTGGCGGTCGGCGTCAGGGTCGCGGTCCAGGTCACGCCGCCATCGCTGCTGCTCAGGTTCGACAACACGCCGTTGGCAACGCTGATGTCCGATACGTCGAAACCGCTCACCGCTTCACTGAAAGTGATGGTCACGGTGGTGGTTTCACCGATGCCGAGTTGCGTGTCGGCTACCACTATGGTCGCCGTCGGCAGCACGGTATCAATGGTGAAGCTGGCCGAGTTGCTGATGCCGGTTCCGGCATTGCCCGCGAGGTCGGACACCCCGGCGTTGCTCAAGCTGATCAGGTTGGTCGTGTCCTTCACGTTGGCGGTTGGCGTGAAGGTCGCGGTCCAGGTCACACCGCCGTCGCTGCTGCTCACGGCGCTCAATGTACCGTTGGGGATGGACAGGTCCGCGTTGGTGAAGCCGCTCACTGCCTCGGAGAACGTGATGGTTACCAAGGTCGATTCACCGGCCGCCAGCGTACCGTCGGCAACCACGATGGTCGCGGTCGGGCCTTGGGTGTCAATGGTGTAGGTATTGGAGTTGACCGTACCGCTGCCGGCATTGCCGGCCACATCCTGCACACCCGCCATGTTCAGCGCGATGGTGTTGCTGGTGTCGGTGAGATCGGCCGTCGGGGTAAGGGTGGCGGTCCAGGTGATCCCGCCGTCGCTGGAACTGACATTGCTCAGGATGCCGTTTGCGATGGTCAAGTCACTGTTGTCGAAACCGCTCACCGCTTCGCTGAAGGTGATGGTCACCAATGAGGTTTCACCGGTACTCAGCGCCGTGTCGGCAACCACGATGGTCGCGGTGGGCAGTGCGGTGTCGATGGCAAAATTGTTCGAGTCGGTGGTGCCCGACCCCGCGTTGCCCGAACCATTGGCCACGCCGCTATTGTCGAGCGTGATCAGGTTGCTGGCATCGGTAACGTCCGAGGTTGGCGTAAAGGTCGCCGTCCAGGTGATGCCGCCGTCGATGCTGCTGACGTTGCTCAATGTACCGTTGGCGAGGATCAGGTCGGCGTTGCTGAAACCGTTGACGGCCTCGCTGAAGGTGATGGTCACCAGGCTCGTTTCGCCGGCCTTGAGCGCCGTATCGGCGATCACGATGCTGGCGGTTGGCACGCTGGTTTGCACCAGGTAATTCGCCGAGTTGGTCACCCCGTTCCCGGCGTTGCCTGCCGCGTCGGTGACACCGGTGTTGTCCAGAGTGATGAGGTTGCTGGTATCGGTAATGCTGGCGGTCGGCGTGAACGTCGCGGTCCAGGTAACGCCACCGTCGCTGCTGCTCAACCCGCTCAGGGTGCCGTTGGCGACGCTCAGATCTGAACTGTCCAGACCACTGACTGCTTCGTTGAAGCTGATGGTCACCAGGGTCGTTTCGCCGGGACGCAGGTCGGTGTCGGCCATGACAATGGTCGCGGTCGGGCGTTGGCTGTCGATCGCGTAGTTGTTCGAGTCCGTGCTCCCGCTGCCGGCGTTGCCCGCCGCATCCTGAACACCGCTGTTATCGAGCCGAATGAGGTTGCTGGTGTCGGCGATACCCGTCAACGGTGTCAGGGTAGCCGTCCAGGTAATGCCTCCGTCGCTGCTGCTCACCGCACTCAAGGTGCCATTGTCGATGGTCAGGTCGGCATTGGTGAAACCGCTCACCGCCTCGGAGAAGGTGATGGTCACCAGCGTGGTTTCGCCGACACTCAGGGCATTGTCAGCGACCACTATGGTGGCGATCGGGCGCTGGGTGTCGATGGCGTAGTTGTTGGAGTCGGTGGTGCCGCTGCCCGCATTGCCCGAGGCGTTCTGCACGCCGCTGTTGTCCAGGATGATCAGGTTGGCGGCGTCGGTGATGTTGGCGGTCGGCGTGAAGGTTGCCGTCCAGGTGACGCCGCCATCGCTGCTGCTCACCGCGCTCAGGGCGCCGTTGGCGATGGTCAGGTCGGCGTTGCTGAAACCGCTCACTGCTTCGCTGAAGGTGATGGTCACCAGCGAGGACTCGCCGACGTTCAGGGCATTGTCGGCGACCACGATGGTGGCGGTCGGTAACACGGTGTCGATGGTGAAGTTGGCGGAGTTGCTCGTACCGCTGCCGGCGTTGCCTGCGAGGTCCGCGACTGCGCTGTTGTCCAGGATGATCAGGTTGGTCGTGTCGTTGACCGTGACGTTCGGCGTGAACGTCGCCGTCCAGGTGATGCCTCCGTCGCTGCTGCTGACCGCACTCAACGTACCATTGGGAACACTCAGATCGGCGTTGGTGAAACCGCTCACTGCCTCACTGAAGGTGATAGTCACCTGGGTCGTTTCACCGGCAATCAGGGTTGAATCGGCCATGACAATGGTCGCGGTCGGGCGTTGGCTGTCGACCGCGTAATTGTTCGAGTCCGTGGTTCCGCTGCCGACGTTGCCCGCCCCGTCGATCACACCGCTATTGTCCAGGGTGATCAGGTTGCTGGTGTCGGTGACGCCAACCGTCGGAGTAAATGTCGCGGTATATGTGATGTTATCGCTGGTGCTGAGATTGCTCAGAGTACCGTTGCTCACCGTCAGGTCGGCCAGGGAAAAGCCGGTTACCGCCTCGGAGAAGGTGATAGTCACCACCGAGGTTTCGCCCACCGCCAGCGCCGTGTCCGCGACCACGATGGTCGCCGTCGGGCGCACGGTGTCGATGGCGTAGTTGTTGGAATCGGTGGTGCCGCTGCCCGCGTTGCCCGAGATGTTCTGTACGCCGCTGTTGTCCAGGGTGATCAGGTTGTTTGCGTTGGTGATGTCGGCGGTCGGCGTGAAGGTTGCCGTCCAGGTGATGCCGCCATCACTGCTGCTCACTGCGCTCAGGGTGCCGTTGGCGATACTCAGGTCGGCGTTGCTGAAACCGCTCACGGCCTCGGAGAAGGTGATGGTCACCAGCGTGGTTTCGCCGACACTCAGGGCGTTATCGGCGACTACGATGGTGGCGGTCGGCAACACGGTGTCGATGGTGAAGTTGGCGGAATTGGTCGTACCGGTGCCGGCGTTGCCCGCCAGGTCGCTGACCCCGGCATTGTCCAGGGTGATCAGGTTGGTCGTGTCGTTGACATCGAGGGTTGGCGTGAACGTCGCCGTCCAGGTGATGCCGCCGTCGCTGCTGCTCACCGCACTCAACGTGCCGTTGGGAACACTCAGATCCACGCTGCTGAAACCGCTCACCGCCTCGGAGAAGGTGATGGTCACCAGCGAGGTTTCACCCGCGCTCAGCGTCGTATCGGCCAGCACGATCGTGGCGGTCGGGCGCAGCGTGTCGATGGCATAGTTGTTGGAGTCGGTGGTGCCGCTGCCAGCGTTGCCCGCCAGATCGCTGACCCCGGTGTTGTTCAGGGTGATCAGGTTGGTGGTGTCGTTGATGCTCGAGGACGGCGTGAAGGTTGCCGTCCAGGTGATACCGCCGTCACTGCTGCTGACGTTGCTCAATGTGCCGTTGGCGACGGTCAGGTCTGCGTTGGTGAAACCGCTCACCGCTTCACTGAAGGTGATCGTCACCAGGGAGGTTTCACCGATGGCCAGCGTATCGTCGACCACGACGATGTTCGCCGTCGGGCGCACGGTGTCGATGGCGTAGTTGTTGGAATCGGTGGTGCCGCTGCCCGCGTTGCCCGAGCCGTTTTGCACACCGCTGTTATCCAGAGTGATGACGTTGCTGGTGTCGGTGATGGCATTGGTCGGGGTGAATGTCGCGGTCCAGGTGATACCGCCATCGCTGCTGCTGACGATACTCAAGGTGCCATTGGCGATGCTCAGGTCGGCATTGGAGAAACCGCTGACGGCTTCGCTGAACGTGATGGTCACCAACGACGTTTCACCGAGTAGCAGCTCGGTGTCGGCCACCGCGATGGTGGCGGTCGGCAGCACGGTATCAATCGTGTAGTTGCCGGAGTTGGTGGTGCCGCTGCCTGTATTGCCGGCCACATCGGTCACGCCGGTATTGGCCAGGGTGATGACATTGCTCGAATCATTCACGCCGACGGTTGGGGTGAAGGTCGCGGTCCAGGTGATGCCGCCATCACTGCTGCTGACCGCGCTCAAAGTGCCGTTGGCGATGATCAGGTCGGCGTTGGTGAAACCGCTTACTGCTTCGGAGAAAGTAATGGTCACCAGCGAGGTTTCACCCGCGCTCAGCGTCGTATCGGCCAGCACGATCGTGGCGGTCGGGCGAACCGTGTCGATGGCATAGTTGTTGGAGTCGGTGGTGCCGCTGCCGGCGTTGCCCGCCAGGTCGCTGACCCCGGTGTTGTCCAGGGTGATCAGGTTGGTCGTGTCGCTGATGCTCGCCGAAGGCGTGAAGGTTGCGGTCCAGGTGATGCCGCCGTCGCTGCTGCTGACTGCGGTCAGCGTGCCGTTTGTGATCGTCAGGTCCGCGTTGGTGAAACCGCTGACCGCTTCACTGAAGGTGATCGTCACCAGCGAGGTTTCGCCGATTCTCAGCGCCGTGTCCGCGACCACAATGGTGGCCGTCGGGCGCACGGTATCGATGGCGTAGTTGTTGGAGTCGGTGGTACCGCTGCCCACGTTACCGCTGGCGGCAGCCTGCACACCGGTATTGTCCAATGTGATCAGGTTGGTCGTATCGGTGATGCTGGCAATCGGAGTGAAGGTGGCGGTCCAGGTGATACCGCCGTCGCTGCTGCTCACCGAGGTCAACGTGCCGTTGGCGATGGTCAGGTCGGCGTTGGTGAAACCGCTCACGGCCTGGTTGAAGGTGATGGTCACCAGCGACGTTTCACCAATTCTCAGCGCGGTGTCCGCCACCACAATCGTCGCGGTCGGCGGGGCAGTATCGATGGCGTAGTTGCCCGAGGAACTGATCCCGCTGCCGGTGTTGCCCGCCAGATCCGCCACGCCGGTGTTGGCCAGGCTGATGACGTTGGTCGCGCTGATGATGCCTGCTGTCGGGGTAAACGTTGCGGTCCAGGTGATGCCGCCGTCGCTGCTGCTCACCGAGGTCAACGTGCCATTGGCGACGCTCAGGTCGGCGTTGGTGAAACCGCTGACCGCTTCACTGAAGGTGATGGTCACCAGCGAGGTTTCGCCCGCTGTCAGTGTTGTATCGGCCAGCACAATGGTGGCGGTCGGGCGCACGGTGTCGATGGCGTAGTTGTTGGAATCGGTGGTGCCGCTGCCGGCGTTGCCCGACAGGTCGCTGACCCCGGTGTTGTCCAGGGTAATCAGGTTGGTCGTGTCGTTGATGCTCGCCGAAGGCGTGAAGGTGGCGGTCCAGGTGATGCCGCCGTTGCTGCTGCTCACCGCAGTCAACGTGCCGTTGGTGATGGTCAGATCCGCGTTGGTGAAACCGCTGACCGCTTCACTGAAGGTAATCGTCACCAGCGAGGTTTCACCGATTCTCAGCGCCGTGTCCGCGACCACAATGGTCGCCGTCGGCCGCACGGTATCGATGGCGTAGTTGTTGGAGTCGGTAGTGCCGCTGCCGGCGTTGCCGCTGGCGGCAGCCTGCACACCGGTATTGTCCAATGTGATCAGGTTGGTCGTATCGTTGATGCTGGCAGTCGGAGTGAAGGTGGCGGTCCAGGTGATACCGCCGTCGCTGCTGCTCACCGAGGTCAACGTGCCGTTGGCGATGGTCAGGTCGGCGTTGGTGAAACCGCTCACGGCCTGGTTGAAGGTGATGGTCACCAGCGACGTTTCACCAATTCTCAGCGCGGTGTCGGACACCACAATCGTCGCGGTCGGCGGGGCAGTATCGATGGCGTAGTTGCCCGAGGAACTGATCCCGCTGCCGGTATTGCCCGCGAGATCGGCCACGCCGGTATTAGCCAGGCTGATGACGTTGGTCGCGCTGATGATCCCTGCGGTCGGGGTAAACGTGGCGGTCCAGGTGATGCCGCCGTCGCTGCTGCTCACCGAGGTCAACGTGCCATTGGCGACGCTCAGGTCGGCGTTGGTGAAACCGGTCACGGCCTCGGAGAAGGTGATGGTCACCAGCGAGGTTTCGCCCGCTGTCAGTGTTGTATCGGCCAGCACAATGGTGGCGGTCGGGCGCACGGTGTCGATGGCGTAGTTGTTGGAATCGGTGGTGCCGCTGCCGGCGTTGCCCGACAGGTCGCTGACCCCGGTGTTGTCCAGGGTAATCAGGTTGGTCGTGTCGTTGATGCTCGCCGAAGGCGTGAAGGTGGCGGTCCAGGTGATGCCGCCGTTGCTGCTGCTCACCGCAGTCAACGTGCCGTTGGTGATGGTCAGATCCGCGTTGGTGAAACCGCTGACCGCTTCACTGAAGGTGATCGTCACCAGCGAGGTTTCGCCGATTCTCAGCGCCGTGTCCGCGACCACAATGGTGGCCGTCGGGCGCACGGTATCGATGGCGTAGTTGTTGGAGTCGGTAGTGCCGCTGCCGGCGTTGCCCGCCAGATCAGCCACGCCGGTGTTGTCCAGGGTGATCAGGTTGGTCGTATCCGTGATGCTCGCCGACGGCGTGAAGGTCGCCGTCCAGGTGATGCCGCCGTCGCTGCTGCTCACCGAGGTCAAGGTGCCGTTGGTAATGGTCAGGTCGGCGTTGGTGAAACCGCTCACCGCCTCGGAGAAGGTGATGGTCACCAGTGAAGTTTCGCCGATTCTCAACGCAGTGTCCGCCACCACGATGGTCGCGGTTGGTCGGAGTGTATCGATGGCATAGTTGTTGGAGTCGGTGGTGCCGCTGCCGGCGTTGCCCGACAGGTCGCTGACCCCGGTGTTGTTCAGGGTGATCAGGTTGGTTGTGTCATTGATGCTCGCGTTCGGGGTGAACGTGGCGGTCCAGGTGATGCCGCCGTCGCTGCTGCTCACCGAAGTCAAGGTGCCGTTGGCAATCGTCAGGTCGGCGTTGGTGAAACCGCTGACCGCTTCGGAGAAGGTGATCGTTACCAGAGAGGTTTCGCCGATTCTCAGCGCCGTGTCCGTCACCACGATGGTGGCCGTTGGACGCACGGTATCGATGGCGTAATTGTTCGAATCGGTAGTGCCGCTGCCGGCGTTGCCCGCCAGGTCGCTGACCCCGGTGTTGTCCAGAGTGATCACATTCGTGGTGTCAGTGATGCTGGCGGTCGGAGTGAAAGTCGCTGTCCAGGTGATGCCGCCATTGCTGCTGCTCACTGCGGTCAAGGTGCCGTTGGCAATCGTCAGGTCGGCGTTGGTGAAACCGCTGACCGCTTCGTTGAAGGTGATGGTCACCAGCGAGGTTTCGCCGATTCTCAGCGCCGTATCCGCGACCACAATGGTCGCCGTCGGCCGCACGGTATCGATGGCGTAGTTATTGGAGTTGGTGACACCAACGCCGGCGGTGCCCAGACCGTTGATCACCCCGGTGTTGTCCAGGGTAATGACGTTGCTCGTATCGGAAAGACTGGCGGTCGGCGTGAACGTTGCCGTCCAGGTGATGCCGCCATCGCCGCTGCTTACGGCCGTCAACGTGCCGTTGGCGATGGTCAGGTCCGCATTGGTGAAACCGGTCACGACCTCGGAGAAAGTGATCGTCACCAAGGACGTTTCGCCGATGCTCAGTGTGGTGTCAGCGACCACAATGGTCGCGGTCGGCGGCGGCGAATACGCGGTGTTGAGTACACCTCCGTCGTTGTAGATGGTCGCAACGGAGGTCGGCGAGGTGCCGGTTGTCCCCCCGCCCTGCGCGGTACCGCCTGCACCACTGGCCGCGGCATTACCGGCCAGGGCCGCGAAGTTGGCTGCCGTGATCAACAATGTGCCTTTGTTCCAGATCGCACCGACGCCCCGGCCGCCCACACCGCCATTGCTGGCATTGCTGCCCTGGCCACCGCCACCGCCACCGCCGCCACCGGCGCCAATGTTGTTGCTAATGGTCGACGTGCCAATGATGGTGATGGTGCCGCTGCTGGCGTTGTAGATCCCGCCCACCGCGTTGCCGCCAGCGCCACCCACCTTGTCCCAACCGGCCCCGCCGCCGCCACCGCCAATGGAAATCGTGCCATTGGTGGCCGTCGAACCGTTACCGCCGTTGCTGTAATAGGAAACGCCCACCCCACCAGCACCGCCAGTGGTGGTACCGCCGCGACCGCCCATGTGGGTCGCGTCATAACCGCCGCCGTAACCACCGGCGCCACCGCCGCCCGCACCACCACCCAACGTGCCGGTACCCGGCCCTGCCGAACCGCCATGCCCGCCACCCTGGCCGCCCAAACCGCCGCCGCCACCACCGCCACCGCCGTAAAAGGCGCCCGTGACACCACCGCCACCGCCGCCACCGGAAGCGCCGTTGGAAGTCACGGTTACGTTTTTCAGGGTAAGAATACCGGCGTTGAAAATGCCACCGGCCATCGCGCCCGAGGCACCGTAGCCACCGTTGCCGCCCGTGCCCGACACCAGGCCCCTGGTGATCACCAGGCCATCGAGTGTCACGGTACTGCCAGATGCCACTTCAATCACTCGGGTCCTGTACTGACCATCGAGAATCACGTCAGCCGCGCCATCGTTGTTCAAGTCGCCATCAACGGTGATGTTCTTGTTGATCAGCAGTTCGGACGTCAGCTGCACCGTCATGCTGCTGTTAAAGGTGACTAGGTCACCGTTCTGCGCCGAGGCGATGGCGGCACGCAGCGAGCCGACGCCCGTATTGGCGTTGTTGGTGGCGGTCCAGGTGGCCAGGCCCCATTGGTAATCACTCATGGCTTGTGTCGACAGCACGTTGGCGCTTTCGATGTTGCCGGTGACGATTTCCAGATCCCAGTCGCCGCCCACACCGGTGCGGTTGCTCGAAGCCGCTACATCGCGGCCGGTCATTTGCGCCAGCGAATCGACAAAGCTCAGGCCACGCTCGCCTTCGGCGGTGTAGCAGCCGTAGATCAGGATGTCGCCGCCAGCGTTGATGTCCTTGCCGATTTGCGCCAGCACCGCGCTGCGGGCGGCGACGTTGTCGGCCGACAGATAGCTGTCGCCCAGCCACAGGTCGCCGGCGTTGCCGTGGGCGATGATCTGCACCGAGCTGACGCCCTGATGCTGATCGAGGTAGTCGGCGATCTGTTGCAGTCCATCCTTGCCCGCGTCCAGCTTCACGACCTGGGTCCCGGGGGCGACGCCCTGGAGCAGGCTGTCGGCTTCTTTCACCCGGGAGTCAACGAACACCACGCTCTGCCCCGGCACCGCAATGGGGCTGGCGGCCGGTGTGGCATCGGCCTGGCCGTGGGTGTCCTTGCTGGCCGTCGGGTGATCGGCGGTCGGTGCCTTGGCGGCATCTGCTGTGGAATGGCTATCGGCCTGGGCCGCGGTATCGGCCACCGTGGCGGCGACAGCGCCGTCGAACAGCATGCGCGGTTCAAGGGACATGATCATGGGCGCCGCTGGCGTCCGTTGGCCTTCGGTTGCCCGTGACTTTGCCTTTGCCCCGTCAAAAATGGTCCACCACATGCTGCTCACCCGAATTCGAACGAATATACGTAAGGCATCAATGAAAAACGCCGCGATCAAATGTTCGCGGCGTCGGACTTCATACGAATGACATTGGCGGCGCTGGCAGAGCCATCGAGCCAAAAGGACAAGTCTGAGTATTGCTTGAACAGATCCGGCGGCAGGATGGTGCGCCGGGCCTGGACGGCAACCTTGGGCCTGACCTTGTGCAGGCCGTTCACCCCGAGGGCTTGATCGAATTCCGGGGCGTCGTATGCCAGGTTTTCGAAGTCGTGCTCGAACCAGGGTTCGTCGACAAAGTCGTAGACCAGCCGCAGCACCCGCTCCGGAGCCTGGGTCAACAAGTCATAGTCGATGATCAGCAAGGAGTCGGCATGTTCGCCGTAATAGGCTTCCTTGAGCGCCGCCCAGGCAAATCCCACCAGCCGATTGCGCTGGGCCAGGGTTTCGCAACGGCTATAGACGGTGTTGCGCTCGACGGCATCGCCGAAGAGCTTGGTGTTTTCATAGGGATTGGCGCGGTAAAGCCGCTCGATGCTGTCCATGATCCAGGCAACATTGCGCACACAGGCAATCACCTTGGCCCTGGGAAACAGATCGTTGATGGCCGGCAGCCGGGCGCTCCAAAGACGGTTGGTGTCGAACACCACCGACTTGTCAGCCTTGTCGGCGTAGAAGGAGTCAAACAGGCCGCGCAACAGACGGCGGCGCATGTCGGTGTCGATCACCGCGCCGAACTCGCTGCCAGCGCTGCACTGCTCCAGAACACCGGAAAACAGGGAACCCACCGGGCTGGTCATTCCGGCATGGAAACGCGGGTTCTGCAACAGGATTGCAGAAAGCAGGGTCGAGCCCGAGCGCGGCAAACCGGAAATGAAATGAAAATGGTGCAAGTCCCTTCACCGTTTTGATAGTCCTTTGTAGGACAAAGCGTAGTCGATCGATAACGCCTCGACTAGTGGTGTTTTGATATCAATTTGAAGCTAAACCGACCTGATACCGAGCTTTGCGCAACCAGTGAAGGACTTTAACGACGACAACCCTGGGGAAGCGTCCATCGGACAAAACAACCTCGCCACGACACCCACAATCTACGTCTACGCTGTGACGTGGCGTGACCGAGCCACGCAAAGAAAAGGAGTCGACACCCCCAGGTGCCTGGCAGCCGCGTGGCGCGCCAACCACCAACCTGAAGGATGAGGATTCATGGAAGTATTTATCGGCACTATCCAGCCTTTCGCCTTTGATTTCGCCCCCCAGAACTGGGCCCTTTGCAATGGCCAGACGTTGAGCATTGCGCAATGGAGTGCATTGTTCTCGCTGATTGGCGTGAACTACGGCGGCGACGGCCAGACCACCTTCATGCTACCCAACCTGCAAGGCCGCTTACCGATGGCCCAGGGCACCGGTACCAATCTCAGCCCGCGCACCATTGGCGAGATTTCCGGTACCGAAAACGTCACCGCGACCATCGGCAACATGCCTAACCACACCCACCTGTTGTCCGGACTGACCGCCACCACTACCCTGCAACTGGCCAATCCCTCGAGCAACCCCGTAAACGCGCCAACTGCAACCAACTCCTTCATCGGCGCTTCGAGCGGCGGACCGGGGACGGCGAATATCTACTCCGATCAACAAGGAGCGTCGGCGGTGGCACTCAAGGGCGTGAGCACCACCGTCACCGGAGAGATTGCCTCCACGGGCGGAGCCCAGCCCATGAGCGTGATGAACCCGTTCCTGGTCATCAACTTCAGCATCGCCCTGCAAGGGTATTTTCCATCGCGCAGCTGAAGATTCGCCGGGGGCCGCACGCCCCCCGGCACTGTTCATTTTTCGGAGCCTGATCATGTTGCAAGCGGTTCAAAGCCATCATTTCCAGGCCCTGCTGGGCCAGACCGTCGCCCTACGCCTGCCCGACGGCAGTGAATTGCCGATGCAGATCGAACACCTTGAAGACTCACCCGGCGCCCGCATGCGCAACAGTGAGCGCATGCCATTCAGTGTCGAGCTCAACAGCCTGGTCCCGACCGATTTTGTGGACGGTCTATGCATGCTGCAATTGCCGGAATTGGGCGAAGTGGAAAACATTTTCGTTTCCCGGGTGCCTTCGATGGGACGTGATCCGCAGCGAGGCTACTTCTACATCGCCTTCAACTGACCCTTTCTGGCTCGCAGTGCCTTCAGCCTTGCGGATACCACACCAGCCGTTGTGCCGCGACGTTGTATTCCTGCACTGCAAAGCCCAGCGCCAGGTAATGCGCAAGCGCATGGGGATTGCTGGCCCAGACCACCGTCGCCACCGGGCAACGAATCTGTTGGGCGGCTTTCTGCACCCCCTGCAATACCGCCCGCCCATACCCCTGCCCCCGCGCCGCCGGGATGAAGGCCAGATACAGCACGCGAATCTCGTTCGGCCCGAAATCAGTGCTCAATGCGCCGATCGCAGTACCAAGCTTCTCAACCACGTAATGCATGGCATTGGGGAAGTTTTCACCCAGTCCTTGCTCCTGCACCTGGAACTGCTGGGCCACAACCTGCTCGACCACCTCCACACTATCGTCGATCCATTGCAGGTCCGGTCGGGCCGATTGATACAGGCGCTGCAAAAAAGGCCCATCACTGGCTAGCGAAGGCCGTACCACCAAACCTTCGGCTGCCACAGCACTGCTGTTCGCCATCGTCGCTCTCCTTAAAAACCGCTTTCCCTGACCCCCAGCGCCGCCACGCGTCGCCAGGCGCCCCCCAATAAAGACTCGCCACCGCCCTGCAACACGACCACGCCACGCAACGGCTGCACCGGCGTCGGCGCCGGTTCGAGGGTCATCAACCGCGCGCCGTATTGCGCCTGTACCGGCTCGGCCCGTTGATGCTGATCGCGACGCACGGCAATCGGTCCGTGGTGATCGGAAGTCAGTGCCTCCTGATCGACAAACGCCACCCCGTTGGTGTCGATTTCGCTCAATTGCACCGCAATCGCCGGGTGCATCGGATCATCGGCGATAAACCGTCCGGTAGCGCCCGGTACCACGCGCCAGAGCTCTGCCTCGGCCAGATAGCCGCGCAAGCGCACGCCGTCCTCGACCACCCTGGCCAGCGGCTCCCGGGTCGACAGCCAGCGCCCCACCGTCCATTGCGACAGCAGGTCACGCACGGTGCCGGCATGGGGGGCACGCAATAGCAACCGCTCGCGCTGAGCCGCCAGCCCTCGGTATTCGGCGACCGCTTCGGCCAGGCGCTGCTCGACGATGGCGGCATCGGAAGCCGTTTCGCTGCGGCCGGCCTGTCGGCGCATTTGCAACTGCTGAATCTCGATTTCCCGGCGCGCAATAGCCTGGCGCGAATCGAGATCCGGGGACTCCAGCTCGATCAGGACTTCGCCCTGCGCCACCGACTGTCCGTCATGCACCTTCACGGCTTTGATCCGTGCCGCCACTGGCGCGTGCAAGGTGCTGACCCGGCCCGCTTCCAGCATGGCCGGCACCTCGACGGCACTGCGCCAAGGCAGGATAAGCACCGATAACAGTCCGAGCAGCACCAGGCTGCTGAGCAGCACCCGCGGTCCATGCGCCTGCTCGCGGCGGCTCCACCACTGGCGCCACTCACTCATGATGGGCACAAAGATGAACCAGACCAGCTCCACCAGCATCAGGAAAATCCCCAACACCTTGAAAAACAGGTGATAGACCGCCAGAGCGATCCCAAAAAACAATGCCGCGCGCCATAACCACGAGCCATACCCCCAGATCAGCAAACGCCGTTGCATTGTCGGCGACCAAGGCTCCGGCGCCGCTGCGCCGTAGCCGAATAAAAACTCGCGCAGACGCCACCGGCACAGGGCAAACGCCCGACCTTGCAGGTTATCGACCTGCCAGAAATCGCTGAGCAAAAAATAACCGTCAAAGCGCATGAACGGGTTGAGATTGACCACCAATGTGGTGATCCACGTGGCACTGGCGAGCATGAACGCCGCGGTGCGGGCGGGACCGTCGGGCAGCAACGACCACGCCAGCAAGGCAATGCACGCCAACAGCAACTCCGCCAGCACGCCGCCCGCGCCAATCAGCAACCGGGCCTTGCGATCATTGACCCGCCAGGCATCGCTGACATCGGTATAGAACATCGGCAGCAGCACCATGAACGCCACGCCCATGCTCTGCACCCGACAACCGGCGCGCTTGGCCATGAACGCATGACCGAATTCGTGGCAGAGCTTGGCGAAGAACAGGGACACGCCAAAAGCCAATGCACCGCCAAGGCTGAACAAATGCGGAAACGTCGCGATAAATCGCTGCCAGTCCCGCGACACCAGAAACACCCCTAACCCCAGCACAGCGGGTAATCCATAGCGCAGCGCTTGCGGGCCAAAGCGCTCCAGCCAGGGCCAGGCGCGATTGAGAAAACGCTCGGGGCGCCACAGCGGAATACGAAAAAACAGGTACTGATGCAGCAACACTTGCCACAGGCTCCGGCGCTGGGCATCCGCTTTAACGCTGTAACTGGCACGCTGCTGGGGATCGAGGGCGGTAATCAGATCGTGACTGCGCAAAAAAACCAGCAACTGCTCCAGATCCGCAGCGTCCAGCGCCAGTCCCGGTTCGCGATTGGCCGCTTGCAGGACCTGCTCGGGCTCACCCAGCGACCAGTGGCGCAACAAGCGCATCGCCGTAGTACCGAGCTTGAAGTAACGCCCCCGCACCGGGTCGGCCAGCGTCCAGCTGGGCGCACCGTCCAGCGCCGGCGCTGCCGGGGACAATTGCAGGTCGGCACGCAGACCGGGCAGGTTCACTTACAAGCCCACGCTCTGACGTAAACCGGCCAACGGTCGACGCAGCAGGTACAACGCCAGCGGTGCCCTGTCACCGAAGATTTTTGCCGTGCCGCGCAAACCGATGCGCGGAGGCGGCGCGTCGAAATTCGCATCCAGCCGATAAGCCAATTGCCCGCCCGCCGTGGGTTGCGCTTCATAAGCCGAACGTTCGAGCCTGGCCAGATGCCGTTGCAGCGGATCACTGTCGAGGAACAGGGCGACTTCAGCGCCGGGCTCCAGGGATATCGCGTCCCCCACCGCCAGCTCGATACGCAATTGCGCCTGGGTCGGATCGGCGATTTCCATCAGTCGCTCGCCGGTCTGCACCGGCTTGCCAGTCCAGCGTTCGGCATCGGCAAACACCGCAATGCCATCGCGCTCGGCGCGCACTTCGCTGCGCTTGAGCAGTTCACGGGCGTAATCTCGCTCGGCGCGTTTCTGCTCAACCCGGGCAGCCAGCAAATCCAGTTTCGAACTGGACTCGGCATCGGCGAACGAACGCTGGGAGTTGGCCTTGAGCTCCGCCTCGGCAACCCCGAGGGCACGTTCGGCGACATCAGCCTGGGCCTTGAGCGTGGTGCTTTCGAAGCGCAGCAGCAGATCGCCGGCCTTCACCGTCTGATTGGGTTTGACCAGGAACTCGGCAATCACACCGTCCAGCGGTGCGGCCACGACCCGCCCCCCCAGCGGCACCACTTCGGCCGGTGCCAATACGGACTGGCGCACCGGGATGAACAGCCCGAGCAATAGCAACGCGACCAGCAGCGCCTGGCGTTTGCAGGTCCAGCGCAGACGCCATGGCTTGCGCGGTTGCAATGCCTGCCAGGCGTGGCTGTAGGTATCGCCCAATTGCGCCAGCAGGACTTGTTCGGCAGGGTTCCACGCAACATCCCGGGCCAGCCACAACCCGCCGAACACCTCGCCCCGGCGATCGATCAGCGGCAGCCAGAACACCTGCGCAGCCGACAGGCTTTGCCATTCATCCTGCAGCGACTCGCTGAGGACATCGGCGGCAACGACCCGCGCCTGCTGCAACTGTTCGCGCTTGAACAACTGCGCCACTGCCTGCTCGACGAACGCTACAAAGGGTGAGTTCGGCTCCACCGTACTGACACCGGTCACGGCCTGCACCTTGCCGGCGATCAACAGTGCCGCATGGCGAAAACCAAACAGTGCCTGGCCATCATTGACCAGGCTGTAGGCCAATTGGGCGGGCGTTTGGGCTGCGCGGGTCTGGCGCTCAAGATCAAGGAAACGTGCGAATACCTGTTCGGCACCGCCGCTCACCGGCGCGTTCACCTGGACTCCGCGAAATGCGCCGTGCCGCTCATGCCGGCCAGCAGCCCGCTGGCGTCGGGCACGCTGGCCACCAGCAGCAGGGTCTGGCTGCCTTCATCGATTCGTGCGCCCAGGCGCTTGACTGTCGCGTCCAAAGGCTTGCCGGTTTCATCGGGGACAAAGCTGAAGGTCTGGCCGGGCTTGAGTCGGGCCATCCAGCGCGAGGGCACCAGCAGGTGGATTTCCAGGGTGCGATTGTCGACCACGTCCAGCAATGGTGCACCGGCAGGTACGCTTTCATAGCGCTGTACCTTGCGCTCGACGACCTGGCCATCGAACGGCGCCAGCACGCTGCAGCGCTTGACCTGCACTTGATACACCTGGGACTGCGCCTGGGTTTCGCTGACTTTGGCCTCGGCACGTGCCACTTCGAAACGCCCGACCGAATTCAGCGCGGCCAGTTGCCGGTTGTGCGCCAGCTCTTCACCCGCGCCACGGCTGGCCGCTTGAGCGGCATTGAGCTGCGCCTGATAGGCCGAGCAATCGAACCGCGCCAGGGTATCGCCCTTCTTGAACGATTCCCCCTCGCTGAACGGCAACTCGACAATCCGCCCAGGCACCTCACTGGCCAGTACGGCCTGATCCCGGGCCCGCAATACACCGCGAGCCTCGGTGCTGGTCGCAGCACTGGCGCCTGCATCCATTTGCGCAAGCGGATCGTCTGCCCCAGGCGTTTGCGCCTGGACA
The DNA here is from genome assembly GCF_047345015.1 of Pseudomonas monachiensis. Lineage (NCBI taxonomy): Bacteria > Pseudomonadati > Pseudomonadota > Gammaproteobacteria > Pseudomonadales > Pseudomonadaceae > Pseudomonas > Pseudomonas monachiensis. The sequence goes on along the minus strand of NZ_CP178857.1, from coordinate 45,728 downwards.
ACGCTTGCGACGAAGACCAACCCCAACACACAGAAAATCCGCATGACCGTACTCCCTTTCGGATCAATCGAGTCTACGGCAGCGGTGACTAGCGTCAAGCAGATGGCCATCATTCCCTGCGTATTAACGCTGCGCGGTCTCGGTCAACGGATACACCGACTCCCACCCCCCACCCAAAGCCTTGTACAACCCGACGGCCGCCAGCGACACGCCGGTCGAACTCTCGACCCACTGCTCCTGAGTCGCCAACAACGCCCCTTGCACAGTGAGTACGGTGACGAAATCCACCACACCCTCAACGTACTGCTGTTGCGCGGTGTCCAGAGCAATGCGGTTCTGGCGCACGGCTTCGGCCAGGCTGTCGCGGCGCAACTGGCTGGCGTTGTAGGCGGTCAACTGGTCATCGATTTCATGCCAGGCGCGCAATACGGTTTGCTGATAGGCGATAGCGGCTTCCTGTTGTTGTGCTTCGCGTAACTCGAGTACGCCACGCAAGCGGCCTCCGTCGAACAACGGCAAGCTGAACTGCGGGCCGATCCCGAACGAACGCGAACCCCAGGAGCCGAAGTCGCTCAGTTGCATGGCCTGGGAACCGATGTTCCCCGACAGGGTGATTCGCGGATAGAAATCGCCCTTGGCCACGCCAATGCTGGCAGTGGCGGCATGCAGCCGCGCTTCGGCCTGGCGAATGTCCGGCCGACGAGCAGCCAGTTGCGATGGCAGGCCAATGGCGATCTGACGCGGAGTCTGTGGCACCGGTGCGTCTGTGGATAACTCCGTCGCCAATGCCTGGGGCGGTTCGCCCATCAACAGACTCAAGGCGTTGATCAGTTGCCACTGGCGCAGCTCCAGTGCGGGCAGGCGCGATTCGATGGCCGCCACCTGCGCGGCAGCTTCGGCGACATCCAGATCCGTCGCGACGCCGTCGGCCAGGCGCAACTGCGAGAGCTTCAGACTATGGCGGGCAACGTCGAGATTCTGTTCGGTGACGAGCCGGGTGTTCTGCACACCGCGCAGTTGAATGTAGTCCTGGGCGGTTTCGGCCAGCACCGACAGCAGCACGCCGCGTCGGTCGTTCTCGGCGACTTCCAGGTTGGCGTCGGCCGCTTCGGTTTCCCGCCGCACGCGCCCCCAGAAATCCAGTTCCCAGGAGGCGGAAAAGCCGGCATCCCACAGGTTGAATGCGGACTGGCCGTTGTGTCCTGACGGGTCGTTCAGGCCTTCTCCACTGTTGCGGTTGCGTCCGTAACGACCGCTGGCCGCCGTGCTGGGGTAGCGCTCGGCGGTGATGACCTGACGAACTGCGCGACTTTGCTGCAAGCGGCTGCTGGCCAGCTTCAGGTCGAGGTTGTCGGTCAGGGCGCGTTGGCTCAGGGCCGAAAGTTTGGGGTCGTGGAACACCTCCCACCAGCGCTCGGTCATCGTTTCGGCGATGGCCTGGCTGGCGGCTGCCCTTGATGGTTTTGACCATTCGGCGATTGGCTGTGCCGCAGGCTTGTGGAAGTCCGGGCCGACGGTGCAGGCTGACAGGCTCAGCACAAGCAAGACAGAAAAAATCAGGCGAGACTGATGACCTCTTCGCGAGCAAGTCGGATCGCCGCACCGCCGCTCCCACATGGGAATGCGATTCAATGTGGGAGCGGGCTTGCTCGCGAAGGCATCAGCGCGATCAACGCATATCTTCATCGCTGAACAACCTCTTTCGCCTTGGCGGTGGCCGTATCAATACTCGCCTCCACCGACATCCCCACCCGCAAGCGCTCGGCCAGCGACTGTCCCGGCTCCAGCACGATCTTCACCGGTATCCGCTGCACCACCTTGGTGAAGTTGCCGGTGGCGTTGTCCGGTTTGACCGCGGCAAACGTCACCCCCGTGGCCGGTGCAATGCTTTCGACACGACCGTTCAATGCCGCACCGCCCAGACTGTCGACGCGCACTTGCACAACCTGCCCCGGCTGCACATCCGTCAGTTGGGTTTCCTGGAAATTGGCCATCACGTATGCCTGCGCCAGCGGCACCACCGCGAGGATTTTGCTGCCCGGCGTGACGTAGGCGCCGACCCGCACCGCGCGTTCGCCGACCATGCCGTCCTGAGGCGCGACGATCCTCGTATAGGACAACTCGTAGCTGGCCATTTCCAGCTTCGCTTGCGTCCGTTTCAGCCCCCCTTCGGCCCCATCGCGCTGGGCCGTGAGGATCTCCACCTGCTTGCGTTCCGCCGCCAGTACTGCCGTAGCGTTGGCCAGCCGTGCGGAGGCCTGGTCGATGCGTGTTTTTGCCTGTTGTGCGTTTTGCACCGTGCCGGCGCCCACCCCGGCGAGGTGGTTGTAGCGGCTCAGTTCGTGCTCGGCAAAGGCCACTTCCGCCTTGGCCGAAACCACCGAGGATTGCGCCTGGGCAATCACTGACGCCTGGCGCTCGAGGGTCGCCCGGGCGTTTTGCAGTTGCGCCCTGGCCACCAGCGTTTCGGCATCGGCGGCCTCGGCGGCGGCGCGTAGATCCCGGTCGTCGATCAGTGCCAGCAACTGCCCGGCCTTGACCTGCTGGTTGTCCTCCACCAGCACTTGCTTGATAAACCCGGCAACCCGCGGCACCACCAGGGTGAAATCCGCTGAGACGTAAGCATCGTTGGTGTTCTGCCGGGTACGCTTGCCGAACAGGCCGGGCATCGCCAGGTACAGCAACACGCCGACGGCCAACGCGGCGGCCACGGCCACCGCGACTTTCTGTTTTGCTTGAGTGTTCATAAAAGCCTTCTGTATCAGTGGAGCATTCAGGTCGGTGCGCGCGGTGGAAAGATCCGCGTCGGCAGCCAGAAAATCAGCAGGATCAAGGTCACGGCGAGCCCGGCCATGCACAGGTAAAGATCAGAGGAAGTGAGCACCACGGCTTGCTCATGCAGACGATGAGCGAGACTTGCGCTGTCGTGCTCGGCCAGCGGCGAATTGCCGAGGCGATCGACCAGCATGGTCGAGTGAAAATGCAGGCGTGCCGTGGTCAACGCCTCGATCACCCCGGTGGCGATGACCGCCGACAGGCCTTTGACGGTGTTGAACCAGGCCGATGCGAACGGCCCTTCCATCGGGTTGATGCTGCCGGTGGACAGCATCAGCAGCGGCAACACTGCCATGGGCTGACCGAAAATCTGCAGCCATTGCAGCACATAGAAATCGTCGCGAATCCACGCGGACGTCAGTTGCGAGCCGCCGACGCACGACAGCGCCAGCATGCTCAGGCCGATGCCCAACACCCAGCGGCAATCGACCCAGCGAAAGTTGCACAGCGCCGCCACCAACGGCAGCGCAATCAATTGCGGCAGCGCCGCCAGCAGCATGATCGGCGCGGTCTGCACCGGGCGATAACCCTGGACTTGCGCCAGGTAGCTGGACGGAATAATGATCACCGCCTGCAACACCACCAGTACGCCCGCCAGGGTCAGCAGGGCGAAAGACAGGTTACGGATACCGAGCATCTGCATCTTGAAAAACGGAATCGGCTGCGACCACTCGCCGGTTAAAAACAGCACCAGCAACAACAGCCCGCCGCCGAGCAATCCGCAGATCAGGCTGGACTCGAACCAGTCCAGGCGGTTGCCCTGCAGGATGCCGATCACCAGCATGCAGATGGCGGGAAAACCCAGCAGCACACCACGCCAGTTGAAGGACTTGAAGCGCTCCAGGCGCAGCGGATCCCGGGGCAAGCCGTACGCCACCGCGGCCATGGCAATCAGGCACGGCGCGATTATCTGCCAGAAGGTCCATTGCCAGCCGACATATTCGGTCCACAACCCGGCCAACGGCGTGCCCAGGCCCGGGCCGAACGTCGCCGTCAGGGCATAACCGGCCAGGCCATACAACTTCACGTTGGCGGGCAGAAATCGCAGGGCCACGGTCATCAGCATGGGTGGCAATGCACCGCCCGCCAGGCCTTGCAGGGTGCGCAGCAACAACAGGCTTTCGTAATTCGGGGCGAAGGGGCACAACACACCCAGCAGGGTGAACAGGCTGATGGCGCACAGGGTGAAACGCCGCAACGAGAACGTCACCGCACACCACGGCGCGAAGGCCATGGCCGCTACGGAAGTCGCGGTGTAACAGGCCACCAGCCAGGTGCCTTCGTCGTAGCCGATGGCCAGCGCACCACGGATGTCGGCCAGGGCGACTTTGGTCACCATCTCGTTCAGGCCCGACACCAGCACCGCCAGCAACACGCCCACCAGGCCGATGATGATCCGCGGGCCGAAGACGGGTGGAGCGGCTGCCATGCTGGCCGCAGCAACAGGTGCCGTGACCGTAAGGGAAGTCATGTACTGCAAGCTCCGGCGTGGAAAGACCGAAGCATTCTAGGAAGCGTAATGCCTGACGAAAATCAACTTATCGGCAGGTTATAAGTGCGCCTTACGCAACAATACAAAACCCCTTGTGGGAGCGGGCTTGCTCGCGAAGGCGTTGGGTCAGTCGGTATCAATGTTGAATGACAAATCGCATTCGCGAGCAAGCCCGCTCCCACAGGGGGAAATTGCGCTCGACCTCAGTCCGGCTGCGCAGCCAGCCACGTCTCATCGCAACACGCCTTGAGCGTCTCACGCAACCAGCGATGGGCCGGATCCTTGTCGAAACGCGGGTGCCAGGCCTGGGTCAGCATCAAGGTCGGCAACGGGATCGGCAAGTCGAACGAGCGCAGCTTCAGGCCGAGCCGTCGCACACTCAGCAAGGCTTCCTTGGGCACCGGCAGAATCAGGTCGGAATCGGGCAAGGCAAACATTGCCGCATGAAAGCTCGGCGCGATCACCGCCACCCGCCGCTCCAGCCCCAGGGCATTGAGCGCGGTATCGATCGGCCCCCGGGCAATGCCGCGCCGGGACATGCTGATATGCGAGAAGCCCGCATAACGCTCTGCCGTGATCTCATCGTCCAGCAGCGGATGATCCTCGCGCACCAGACCAACGAAGTGGGTGGAAAACAGGTTCTGAATCTTCACTTCCGGGGTCAACGGCCGGGTGTTGCTGACGCTCAGATCGATCCGCCCTTCGCGCAACGCCTCATCATCGCCATCGCCTTCCGGGACGAAACGCAGTTCGCAGTGCGGCGCCTGCCGATCAAGGGTGTCGAACAACTTGCCGCCGTAGACACCGACAAAGAAGTCGTTGGCCCGAATACTGAACCGCCGCCGCAGCGAGCTCAGCTCCACCGCATCGGCCGAACGAAACAGCAACCCGGCCTGCTCCACCACACTGCGCACCTGCTCGCGCAACTCCAGCGCCTTGGGGGTCGGCACCAGGCCACGACCGGCGCGCACCAGGATCGGATCGCCAATGGCTTCACGGATGCGCGTCAACGTCCGGCTCATGGCCGCCGGGCTCAGATTCATCCGCCGCGCCGCGCCGACCACACTGCCCTCGTCGAGCAAGGCGTCGAGGGCGACCAACAGGTTCATGTCTGGGAGTTGCATGGTGAGCACTCATGGCTGATCTTGGTTGAGTCAAATGCAATGCTAGCAAACATCCTCCGAATGATGCTTTGACTGTACCGGCCTCTTCGCGAGCAGGCTCGCTCCTACAAGGGATCCAAGGTGGTCGCAAAATTTGTGTACGACAAAGAACCAATGTGGGAGCGAGCCTGCTCGCGAAGACGGCCGTGCAGTCACCACATCCATCTGCACCGCCCCAGGTGCGCGACTCGAGCCACTATCAGTTCTGATAGTTATCTAGTTGGGTTCAAGCGAGTAAAACATTAAGCCATATCCCACTTCCGCGAAGCTCCCCGATATGAGTCAGGCCAAACCTGTTGATCAGCAGCCCCCCAGCCAGCAACGCCCGGTCTTGCTGGCAGTAGATCTCAAAAACTCGGTATTGATCGAAGTCGATGCGGGCAATCTTAATCTCATTGCGTACTCGCCCTATGGCCAGCAATCGTCACAACTTGGGGTCATGACGCGGCTAGGGTTTAACGGCGAATTACGTGAGGTCAAACCTGAATGGTATTTGTTGGGTAATGGTTACCGTGCTTACAACCCGCAGTTGATGCGCTTTCAGAGCCCGGACAGTTTGAGTCCATTTGAAAAGGGTGGGTTGAATGCGTACATGTATTGCGGCGGGGAGCCGGTGATGAATTCTGATCCGACGGGGAAATCGATATGGGCGTTCTCCAGAGCTTTGCAGCGGCTCACCGAACGGGTGACCAATGTTGCTACGCAAACTGTCAAGACGACGGCCTATGCGACAAAAAACGCAATAAATAGCACCACTAGCCTTATTGGTAGCAGCGCTTCAAAGATGTCCGCCGCACTAGGAAACGCCAAAAAGTCCGTCATTGCTGCCACGGTAGGGAGTGAGCCATTTCCTGTTCCACCAAGTCGTGTAGTTTCACCTCCGATATCGCAGAGCACTGCTTCACGCTCGTTTGGATACTCACATCGACCCAATCAGGCCAGGCAACAAATAAATTCTGCTCAAGAAAAACCTGCCGTCTCTACTTTTCGTGGTCGAACAAAAGCGGAAAAACCTCAAATCCAATCCTCTAACTACGACCATGTACAAACGAATTTTGACGCAAGGCAGCACACTTCTCTGCTGAACAAGGGGACCGGGGAAGTTGTCGCAATCATTCGTACAACTTAGAAGCACGTGACTCTCATGAAGACTCCCAAAATGACTCAGCGCAAAACCGTTGATTCAAACAACCAAACCTGGCAACGCACCGTGCTGCTGGCAACCGACCGCAGCCAAACGACATATTGCTTGTCCATGCGGTGTTTGCGATAGAGCGTCGCAAACACCGTAGAATCTATTCCAACATTCAGATTTAACACGGCGAAGTTTCTACTTCACCGCACCATCCCCCACCGCCTAACCGTCACCCGCTCCAACGAATCAAACACCAGGTTCTCCACCAGCAACCCAATCAGAATCACCACCGCCAACCCGGCAAACACCTTGTCGGTGTACAGCTCATTGCGATTCTGAAAGATGTACCAGCCCAACCCGCCCTTGCCGCTGGTCGCACCAAACACCAGCTCGGCAGCAATCAACGTCCGCCAGGCAAACGCCCAGCCGATTTTCAGCCCGGCGAGAATTGACGGCAGTGCCGCCGGAATCAGGATGAACAGCACGAAACGCATGCCCTTGAGGCCGTAGTTGCGCCCGGCCATGCGCAGGGTTTCCGAGACGCCGAGGAAGCCGGCGTAGGTGTTCAGCGCCAGTGCCCAGAGCACCGAATGCACCAGCACGAAAATCAGGCTGTTCTGGCCCAACCCAAACCACAACAGCGCCAACGGCAGCAGGGCGATGGCCGGCAAGGGGTTGAACATCGAGGTCAGGGTGCTAAGCAGATCGCGACCGAATTGCGTCGACACCGCCAGTGTCGTCAGGGCAAACGCCAGGACGATGCCGATCAGGTAACCCTTGAGCAACACCACCAGGGAAATCCATACCTTACCCAGCAATTCACCGCTGAGCAGGCCGTCGTACAAGGCGTATGCGGTTTGCACAAAACCCGGCAGCAGCAGGTCGTTGTTCTGATACCGCGCAACGGCTTCCCAAAGCACGGCGAGCAAGATCAGGATCAGGGTTTTGCGCAACCAACCTTGTTGCCACAGTCGTTGGCCCAGGGGTAATTCCCGCTCCAGCGGCACGCTGGTCAGCGGCTGCAAAACCGTTTCGAACTCTTCACGCGGGGATGATAAATAGCTCATCGGACCCTCCTCTCAACTGGCTCAATAAGCGATGCGGATGTCGGCGAAATCCAGTTCATGCTCGGCTTGCGGTGATTGGCCTTCGTCGAACAGCAGCCGGTGAATACGTCGCGCCGATTCCTGAAACGCTACACCGCCGAGGCTGTGCAAATCGTATTGGTGGCTGTGGACTTGCGCCCTCACCCGGCCCGGATGGGGCGACAGCAACAGAATGCGATTGCCCACCACCAGCGCCTCTTCGATAGAGTGCGTGACGAACAGCAGCGTGAAGCGCACTTCCTCCCAGAGCAGCAGCAATTCTTCCTGCATCTTGCGCCGGGTCAGGGCGTCAAGAGCGGCGAAGGGTTCGTCCATCAACAGGATTTTCGGCTGCATCGCCAGCGCACGGGCGATGGCGACCCTGGCCTTCATCCCGCCTGACAAGGTGTGCGGATAGGCATCGGCAAACGCCGCCAGGCCGACCTTTTCCAGATAGTGCAGCGCTCGCTCTTCGGCCTCCCTGCGCTTGAGGGTTTTCGAGGCCAGCAGTGGAAACATCACGTTCTGCTTCACGGTTTTCCACGGCGGCAGTTGGTCGAACTCCTGGAACACCACGATCCGGTCAGGTCCCGGCGCATCGACGCGCTGGCCTTGCAGACGGATCTCGCCTTCCACTGGCTGGATGAAGCCGGCGGCGGCCTTGAGCAACGTCGACTTGCCACAACCGGATGGCCCGAGCAGGACAAAGCGGTCCGCCGGATCGATCTCGAAACTGACTTGATGGGTCGCCCGCACTACCCGCTGCGGGGTGCGGTATTCGAGGCTGACGTTATCGACCGATAGCAGCGCCTGGGCTGCCGCGATCGGTTTGCTGACCGTGTGGCCTTGCAAAGGGGCATTCATGTCGGTCAGCTCCCTTGCAGCGGCTTGGCGTCCTGGAAGAAGTAGTCCTTCCATGAATCCGGTTTGTTTTTGATCGCGCCGACGCGGTAGAGGAACTCGGCCAACGGGTAAGTGTTCTTCGGCGTGACGCTGAATTCGAACTGCGGGTTGTCGATGATTTTCAGCAACGCGGCGCGGTCGATTTTGGCCTTGGTAACGCGGATATAGGTGTCGGCTGCCGCGCCCTTGTCGTTCTGGGCAAACGTGGCCGCTTCGGTCAGCGCATCAATGAATGCCTTGTAGGTTTTCGGATTCTCATTGCGGAATTTCTCGGTGGCGAACAGCACCGTCGGCGAGTTCGGACCGAGCAGGTCATAGGTGTTCAGCACCACGTGCACGTTGGGATTGGCCAGTTCCTGATCCTGGAACGGCGGGTTGGAAAAGTGCCCGCTCAGCTCGGTGCCGCCGGCTACCAGCGCTGCCGTGGCATCAGGATGTGGAACGGCGATGGTGTACTTGTCGAGGCGATTGAACTCCTTGTCGCCCCACTGTCTGGCCGCCGCGTATTGCAGGAAGCGCGACTGCACCGACACACCCACCGCCGGCACCGCGATACGGTCCTTCTCGGTGAAGTCGGCGATGGTTTTGACTTTCGGATTATTGCTCACCAGGTAGTACGGAAAGTTACCCAGGGAAGCCACGGCTTTTACGTTCTGCTTGCCGTGGGTGCGATCCCAGATGGTCAGCAGCGGGCCGACACCGGCGCCGGCAATGTCGATCGAGCCCGACAGCAACGCATCGTTGACCGCCGCGCCGCCGGAGAGCTGGGTCCAGTCGACCTTGATATCAATACCTTCCTGCTTGCCATACTTCTCGATCAGGTTCTGATCGCGCACCACATTGAGCAGCAAGTAAACGATGCCGAACTGTTCGGCAATGCGGATTTCACCTTCGGCGTGGGCCACGGTCGGCGCCACCAGGCTGCCGGCGACCAGGCTGAACCCCAGGCCGATGGCCGCGGCCAGCGGTGCGAATGGAAGACGTTTGGACATAATCAGATCTCCGGCAAATCAGAAAGGCGCGTCGCCCTGGATGGTGGTGCGATACAGCTTGCGGCGCAGATGGCTGGGGCATCCGGCGGCGAGGTGGATCAGCGAACGGTTGTCCCAGAACACCAGGTCATGGGGCTGCCATTGATGGCGGTAGATGTTTTGCGGCAGCACGCTGTGGGCGTAGAGCTCGGTCAGCAGTTGCTGGCTCTCGTCTTCCGGCAGGCCAACGATACGGGTGGTGAACCCTTCGCTGACGAACAACGCCTTGCGGCCGTTTTCCGGGTGGGTTCGCACCACCGGATGCACCACTTCGGCGACCTGAGCGAGTTGCTCCGGGGTCAGGGTCGGACGCCAGTTGCCTTCGAACTTGGTCTCGCTGTAACGCGCCGTGTAGGAGTGCGCCGCCGAGCGACCCTCCACGGCTTTGCGCAACGCGAGCGGCAGGCTGTCCCAGGCTTTGTGCATATCGGCGAACAATGTGTCGCCACCTTCCGACGGCAGCTCCTGGGCATGCAGCATCGAGCCCAGGCTCGGCAGCTCCTTGTAGGAGAGATCGGAATGCCAGAACTTGCCGGCGTCGCCGAGACCGATGTTCTGGCCGTTTTCGACAATGTTGGACACGATGAGGATTTCCGGATGCCCCGCCAGCAGGAACTGCTTGAGCACATGGATCTGCAACACGCCAAAACGGCGACTGAAATCGATGTGTTGTTCAGGGGTGATGCGCTGGTCGCGGAACACCACCACGTGATGGTCCAGGTGCGCACGGTGAATGCGTGCGAAATCCTGATCATTGATCGGGCGGGACAGGTCGAGACCGATGATCTCGGCGCCCACCGCTCCGCTGAACGGGCGGACTTCAAAGAATTGCGGCGCGATGTTTGGCGAAGCTGAAGCTGCAGACATAAATCACTCCCACGCACGGCACGCTCAAAGGCGCGCGCGTCGATCAGAAACTCACGGAGGTCCCGTGTTGGTTCGTGTCGTGCGGCGCGCCGATTGGTCGGCAGGTACGCAGGAGATTAACTTTATAGATATAAGAATTGAAATTTAAATACCGTTAACGAATAACTATATGGCGATTGCTAAGGGAATGGAGGAATCGCGGTGTGACGTTATTTGTCACTTTCTGACAGGGTTGTGGTGTTTGGGCGGACGCTATCGCGAGCAAGCTCGCTCCCACAGGGGTCAGTGGAAACACAAAAATTGCGTTTCAACACAGATCGACTGTGGGAGCGAGCTTGCTCCGGGCGGCGTTCCGACGATGAGGTCATTAGCCTTGATGAAGATTACCGCTCGTGCAGGGCCTCGGCCCGTGCGCGAATGATCGGCTTGAGCAGGTAGCTGAGGACGGTCTTCTTGCCGGTGATGATGTCCACCGAAGCCACCATCCCCGGAATGATCAGCAACGGCTTTTCATCGGTGCCCAAGTGGCTGCGGTCGGTGCGCAGCTTGATGATGTAGTAAGTAGTCTTCTTGTCTTCATCGGTGATGGTGTCGGCGCCGATCTGCTCCAGCTTGGCCTTCAACCCGCCGTAGATGGTGTAGTCATAGGCGGTGAATTTCACCGTCGCTTCCTGCCCAGGATGCAGGAACGCGATGTCCTGCGGGCGGATCTTCGCCTCGACCAGCAAGGTGTCGTCCAGTGGCACGATTTCCACCAGGTCGCTGCCCGGCTGGATAACCCCGCCGATGGTATTGACCAGCAGCTTGTTGACGATGCCCCGCACTGGCGAAGTGACCAGCGTCCGGCTGACCCGATCCTCCAGGGCCTTACCGGTGGCCTGGGCCTTGTTCAGGTCGGTGCGCGCTTCGTTGAGTTGGGTCAGGGCTTCGCTACGGAACTTGCCACGGGTTTCATCGACCTTGCGCTGCACTTCCTTGATTGCCGACTCGGCACGCGGAATGGCCAGGGTGGTGGCGTCGAGCTGACCACGGGTCTCCGCTTCGGCACGCCTGAGGCGCAGAACTTCCACCGGCGATACCGCGCCCTGGGCCACCAACGGCTCGGACATGCTGATTTCCTGACGCTGGAAGCCCAATTGCTGGCGATACTGGGCCTGCTTGGACGTGAATTCGCGCAGCTCTTGCTGGCGCTGGATCAACTGTTCCTGCAAGCCGCCAATCTCGTCGTGCAACTGTTGGCGGCGGCTTATATAGAGCGATTCTTCACTCTTGGCCTGACCCGGCACGGCCTTGAGCACATCCTCGGGGAAGTTCAGCGGGCGATCCTCGACCTCGGCGCTCAGGCGTTCTACCCGCAGCAGCATCGACAACCGATCAGCCTCGGTTTCACCGACGTTCGAAGCAAATCGCGTGTCGTCCAGGCGAATCAGCGGTGCGCCGGCTTCAACGATCTGGCCTTCCTTGACGAACAGCTCGGCAACGATACCGCCTTCAAGGTTCTGGATTTTCTGGATCTTCGACGATGGGATCGCCTTGCCGTCGCCCTTGGTCACCTCGTCGATTACCGCGAAGTTGGCCCAGAGCATCAGGAACACAAAGAACGCAATGATCGCCCAGATCGTCAGTCGCACCACCCGTGGCGCATCCTCGATCAACGCCTTGTTGACCTCAGGTAGCGGCTGGCCCTGAAGTGAAGCAGTGCCTTTGAAGTAGCGACGGATCGAATCCTTACCCGACTTAAGCAACACTGATCTGCCCCTTCTTCAATGCTTCCATCACCGCGGCTTTCGGGCCGTCGGCGAGTATCTGCCCGCGGTCGACCACGATCAGCCGATCCACCAGCGACAACAGCGATGCCCGGTGCGTCACCAGCACCATGGTCTTGTTTTCGATCACCGCCGCCAGGCGCTGTTTGAGGCGCTCTTCGCCGGTGTTGTCCATGGCGCTGGTCGGCTCGTCGAGCAGCAGGATCGGCGGGTTGAGCAACAATGCACGGGCCAGGGCGACGTTTTGTCGTTGACCACCGGACAGGTTCTGCCCGCGCTCACCGACTTGCAGCTCATAGCCCTGCGGATGCAGGCGCGCATATTCGTGGACGCCGGCCAGCTCTGCGGCTTGCAGCACCAGTTCGTCCTCGACATACCGCGCGCCGGAAACCAGGTTGTCGCGCAAGGTGCCGGCGAGCAATTGAATGTCCTGTGGCACGTAGCCGATGTTGTAGCGCAGCTCGCTGACGTCGATCTGGCGGATATCCACTCCATCGACCAACAGCGCTCCGTCATCTGGTTGGTACAACCCCACCAGCAATTTCGCCAACGAGCTCTTGCCCGAGCCGCTTCGGCCAATGATGCCGACCTTCTCGCCGGGACTGATCGACAGGTTGATGTTCTTCAGCGCCAGGTTCTGCTGTTGCGGGTAGGTGAAGTTGAGTTGGCGGCACTCAATGCCGCCCTGCAGCACCTTGCGGCTGAGCGGACGTTCTTCGAAATTGCGCTCCTGTGGCAGCTCCATCATCTGGTCGACCGAGGTCATGGTCACCCGCGCCTGCTGATAACGAGTCAGCAGCCCGGACAGCGACGCCAGCGGGCTGAGTGCACGGCCACTGAGCATGTAGCAGGCAATCAGGCCGCCCATGCTCAGGTGACCGTCGATGATCTGGTACACGCCGAAGACGATCATGATCACCCCGGCCAGCTGCTGGATCAGCAAGGTGATGTTCATCGCCAGGCCGGAGAGCATTTTCACCCGCAACTCAAGACGACTGAGGGTGCCGATGGTCTGTTCCCACTGATACTGGCGTTCGCTTTCGGCGTTGTTGACCTTCACCGCATCCAGGCCGGCCAGGGTTTCGATCAGGCTAGACTGACGCTCGGCCCCCAGCGCCATGGTCCGCTCCATGGTCGCCACCAGGGGTTTCTGCAAGGCATAGCCGATGGCCAGGGCGATCGGGAATGCCAGTACCGGTATCCACACCAAGTGCCCGCCGAGGATCGCGATAACGATAAAGATCAGAATCGTGAACGGCAGGTCGATCAGGCTGGTGAGGGTCAGCGAGGCGAGGAAGTCCCGCAGGCTCTGGAACTCATGGATGTTCTGGGCAAAGCTGCCGACCCGCGCCGGCCGGTATTTCATGGCCATGCCGACGATGCGCTCGAACAGCGTGGCCGAGATGATCAGGTCGGTTTTCTTGCCGGCCAGATCCAGGCACAGGCTGCGCAGGCTTTTCAGGATCAGGTCGAAGAGGTAGGCGCCCGTGATGCCGAGTGCCAGCACCCAGAGCGTCGCTTCGGCCTGGTTCGGCACGACGCGGTCGTAGACGTTCATCACGAACAACGGCGCGGCCATGGCAATGATGTTGATCAGAAAACTGGCGGCGATGGCGTCCGCGTACAACCAGCGCGAACGCTTGAGGGTATCGCGGAACCACGAGCGCGCACGCGGAATCAGCGTGCCGTGATTGACGTCGAACTTGTGCTGCGGCTGGGCGAAAAAGACCTTGCCGATATAGTCGTCGGCCAGCAGTTCACGGCTGACCAGAGACTCACCGCCATCGCTTTCGCTGAGCAGCACCCGCACCTGATCTTCGCCTTGCCAGCCGAGCAGGACGGCACTGCGACCGTCCTTGAGCAGCAACAATGCCGGCATGGCAATCGCCGGAACATCCTCCAGCTTGCGTTGCAGCACCCGGCCTTGCAGCCCCGCGCGAGCGGCCGCACGAGGCAGCAACTCAACAGTCAAGCGCTGCTCGAACAGCGGCAGGCCGGTGGTCAGCATTGCCGCGCTGGCAGGTTTCTGGTGCAGCATGCAAAGAGCGAGCAGACCATCCAGTAACGGATCGTCATGCAACGCGCGCGGATCATGAATGAGTTGAACCCGACTGACTTCTGATTCCACGCTCGGCACTCTTGGCTAACAATTGAACAACGAAGGTCCTGCTCAATTCATACCGGGCAATTGGACCTTGGGCTTCACGTCGTTCTGCACAACGGATGCCAATGGTGCGACCACTCCCTGGCTCTTGAGCAACTCGCCCATGGTCGCCTTGATTCGGTACTGAGTAAATAACTGAATGTTCTTGATCTCCGCCAGACGGCGAGAGGAGGAAAACAGTTCGTTCTCACTGTCGAGCAAATCGAGCAGGGTACGCTCGCCGAGGCTGAACTGACGCTGGTAAGCGATACGCACGGCAGTGCTGTGATCGACGTATTGCTGGGCGATCGGCACCTGCGCGTTGGCATTGTTCAGGGCGTTCCAGGCCAGGCCCAGCTCTTCGTTCAATTGGCGCAGGGCGTTGTTGCGGATGTCCAGCGCCTGGTTGGACAGGTAGGACTTGGATTCCAGATCGGCCTTGTTGCTGCCGCCGGCATACAGGTTGAAGCGCATGCGCAACATGGCTTGCCATTCGTTGTTGTGGCCGTTCTGACCATCAATGTCGTTGTCCGCGGAGCGACCCAACTCAGCATCGAAGCGCGGGTAGAAAGTCGACTTGGCCGTGTCGTATTGCTTCTCGGCAGCGGCGATATCGGATTCGGCCGAGCGCAGGATCGGGCTGTTTTCCAGCATCTGTGCACGGGCTTCATTCAGGTTTGCCGGCATCAGCGCCATGAAACTCGCCGGGCGCTCCAGTTGATCCGGCATCTGGCCGACAGCGGAGAGGTAGTTGGTTTCGGCGTCAGCCAGGTTGGTCTGCTCGGTGATCAGGTTGTTGCGCGCCTGGGCCATCCGCGCCTCGGCCTGATCGAGGTCGGCGCCGCTGCCGACGCCACGCTGGGTGCGCAACTGGATCTGGTCGTAAATGCGTTGGTGGCTCTTGAGGTTTTCCTCGGCCAGGCGCACGAATTCGCGGCGAGTCAGTACGTCGAGATAGACCTGGGCCACGGTCAGCCCGGTACGCTCGGAGGTACTCAGCAGCGAGTAGGCGCGGGAGTTGACGGTGGCTTGTTGACGCCCGACTTCGCTGGACGTCGCAAAACCGTCAAAGACCATTTGGGTCAGTCGCAAACTTGACTCACTGCGATTCAGGGTTTCGAAGTGATTGTTGCTGCCATCTCGCGTCGTCACGCTATCGGTGCCTTCACGACCATAACCGCCCAGCAGGTCGACCCGTGGCAAGTACCCACCCTTCGCAGCTTTCAACTGATAGTCCGCTGCCAATCGGCTGTTGACGCCCGCCTGGACCTCCGGATGGACATCCAGCGCTTGTTGCATGGCTTCTGGTAAGGATTGCGCCTGGATGAATGACGCGGAAAGGACGAAAGGTAGAGCCATGAACAAAGGCGAACGCATTGTAGGAATTTCCCAGGACTTCTTGTCTTGAATCACAGCAAAAGAACGCGCTGTGTCGGAAGATGGCAAGCGAAATGACCGTATGTCGGAAAGTTCAAAAGCGGAACTGGATCACATACCGAGGACAGGTCACAGCTTAAATATCAATGTGACATTACTGGGACGATTGTTTAGGATGGGATCCAGAAGGTCAATAGTTTGGCATAAAGTTAATAGCGAAAAAATATAGCCAAATTATTGACGAGTTGATGCGTCAAACTTGTGCATCTATTTTGCAATGTACGTCCAGTCTGGTCGGCGCAGATGCCATCAGGTCTATGGAAGTCAACTGAACGTGACACCCCGGAGAGTCTTCAATGAGCAGTGTTGTTGCCATCGTCAAAAGCATTGTCGGTCAGGTTTTCGTGGTGTCCCCCGAGGGCATCCGCCGCGTTCTCGTTGAAGGCGACAAGCTGTTTGCCGGCGATCAGATCGACACTGGCCTTTCCGGTGCCGTGTCCCTGGAGCTGGCCGATGGCCGCACCCTGGATCTGGGCCGTGACACCCAGTGGAGCGCTGACGCCCCGGACTCAGGCACTGATCTGGCAGCCGCCACCGCGCAGGCGGCGCCGTCCGTTGAAGAGCTGCAACAAGCCATTATCGCCGGTGCCGACCCGACCAAAGACCTTGAAGCCACCGCTGCGGGTCCGACGGCGTCGGGTTCTGGTGGTGCCGCCGGTGGCGGTCACAGCTTCGTGATGCTCGATGCTACGGCTGGCCGCGTCGACCCGACCATTGGCTTCCCGACCGCGGGTATCAACTCTGCCGGGCAAACGACCCTGGAAATCCCGGGTGGCCAGACCACCAATGCCAACGTCAACGCCAATTTCAATACCAACACCGATACCGATACCGATACCGATACCCCGAGTGAATCAGTCCTCAGCCTCAGTGCCACGCCGACCATCACCGAGGCCGGTGGCGTGCTGGTGTACACCGCGACCCTGACCCAGGCACCGCTGAGCGACCTGACCGTTACCTTGTCCAACGGCGCCGTGATCGTGATTCCCGCAGGCTCGACCACCGGCACCGTCAACGTGCCATTGGCTGCGAACGACACTGTCTATAATGACGCGACCCAGATCGAAGTAACTGTCACCGGCACCAGCGGCGGCAACGGCATCACAGTAACGACGCCGACTACCCCGGCCGTGACCCAGGTCA
Source organism: Pseudomonas monachiensis (assembly GCF_047345015.1). Lineage (NCBI taxonomy): Bacteria > Pseudomonadati > Pseudomonadota > Gammaproteobacteria > Pseudomonadales > Pseudomonadaceae > Pseudomonas > Pseudomonas monachiensis. Next base: position 28,728 of record NZ_CP178857.1, on the reverse strand, counting down.
CCGATACCGTCGACGCCACCACAGTCACCCTGACGGCCGGCAATACCGTCACCGAAGGCGGTCAGATTACCTACACCGCGACACTGACCAACCCGGCGCAGACGCCAGTAACCGTCACTCTGTCCAACGGCTCGGTCATCACCATCGAAGCGGGCCAGACCAGCGGCAGCGTGAACGTGCCGACGGCGGCCAACGACGTTTACAACAATGGCAGCACCGTCAGCACCACCATCACTGGTACCACCGGCGGCAACTTCGAAAACCTGGTGCCCAACACTACCCCGGCCGTGACCACCATCACCGATTCCGTGGACAACACCGGGCTGACCCTCACCGCCACCGGCAACATCACCGAAGGTGGCCAGATCACCTACACCGCCACCCTGAGCAATCCGGCCGGCACACCGATGAGCGTGACCTTGAGCAACGGCTCGGTCATCACCATCGAAGCGGGTCAGACCAGCGGCAGCGTCAACGTACCGACGGCGGCCAATGACGTTTACAACAATGGCAGCACCGTCAGTACCACCATCACTGGTACCACCGGCGGCAACTTCGAAAACCTGGTGCCCAACACCACCCCGGCCGTGACCACCATCACCGACTCCGTGGACAACACCGGGCTGACCCTCACAGCCACCGGCAACATCACCGAAGGCGGCCAGATCACCTATACCGCCACCCTGAGCAATCCGGCCGGCACGCCGATGACCGTAACCTTGAGCAACGGCTCGGTCATCACCATCGAAGCGGGCCAGACCAGCGGCAGCGTCAACGTACCGACGGCGGCCAATGACGTTTACAACAATGGCAGCACCGTCAGCACCACCATCACTGGTACCACCGGAGGCAACTTCGAAAACCTGGTGCCCAACACCACCCCGGCCGTGACCACCATCACCGACTCCGTGGACAACACCGGGCTGACCCTCACCGCCACCGGCAACATCACCGAAGGCGGTCAGATCACCTACACCGCCACCCTGAGCAATCCGGCCGGCACGCCGATGACCGTAACCTTGAGCAACGGCTCGGTCATCACCATCGAAGCGGGTCAGACCAGCGGCAGCGTCAACGTACCGACGGCGGCCAATGACGTTTACAACAATGGCAGCACCGTCAGCACCACCATCACTGGTACCACCGGTGGCAACTTCGAAAACCTGGTGCCCAACACCACCCCGGCCGTGACCACCATCACCGACTCCGTGGACAACACCGGGCTGACCCTCACCGCCACCGGCAACATCACCGAAGGCGGTCAGATCACCTACACCGCCACCCTGAGCAATCCGGCCGGCACGCCGATGACCGTAACCTTGAGCAACGGCTCGGTCATCACCATCGAAGCGGGTCAGACCAGCGGCAGCGTGAACGTGCCGACGGCGGCCAATGACGTTTATGTCAACGGCAGCACCGTCAGCACCACCATCACTGGTACCACCGGCGGCAACTTCGAAAACCTGGTGCCCAACACCACCCCGGCCGTGACCACCATCACCGATTCCGTGGACAACACCGGGCTGACCCTCACCGCCACCGGCAACATCACCGAAGGCGGTCAGATCACCTACACCGCCACCCTGAGCAATCCGGCCGGCACGCCGATGACCGTAACCTTGAGCAACGGCTCGGTCATCACCATCGAAGCGGGTCAGACCAGCGGCAGCGTCAACGTACCGACGGCGGCCAATGACGTTTACAACAATGGCAGCACCGTCAGCACCACCATCACTGGTACCACCGGTGGCAACTTCGAAAACCTGGTGCCCAACACCACCCCGGCCGTGACCACCATCACCGACTCCGTGGACAACACCGGGCTGACCCTCACCGCCACCGGCAACATCACCGAAGGCGGTCAGATCACCTACACCGCCACCCTGAGCAATCCGGCCGGCACGCCGATGACCGTAACCTTGAGCAACGGCTCGGTCATCACCATCGAAGCGGGTCAGACCAGCGGCAGCGTGAACGTGCCGACGGCGGCCAATGACGTTTATGTCAACGGCAGCACCGTCAGCACCACCATCACTGGTACCACCGGCGGCAACTTCGAAAACCTGGTGCCCAACACCACCCCGGCCGTGACCACCATCACCGATTCCGTGGACAACACCGGGCTGACCCTCACCGCCACCGGCAACATCACCGAAGGCGGCCAGATCACCTACACCGCCACCCTGAGCAATCCGGCCGGCACACCGATGAGCGTGACCTTGAGCAACGGCTCGGTCATCACCATCGAAGCGGGTCAGACCAGCGGCAGCGTCAACGTACCGACGGCGGCCAATGACGTTTACAACAATGGCAGCACCGTCAGTACCACCATCACTGGTACCACCGGCGGCAACTTCGAAAACCTGGTGCCCAACACCACCCCGGCCGTGACCACCATCACCGATTCCGTGGACACCACCGGGCTGACCCTCACGGCTACCGGCAACATCACCGAAGGTGGCCAGATCACCTACACCGCCACCCTGAGCAATCCGGCCGGCACACCGATGAGCGTGACCTTGAGCAACGGCTCGGTCATCACCATCGAAGCGGGCCAGACCAGCGGCAGCGTCAACGTGCCGACGGCGGCCAACGACGTTTATGTCAACGGCAGCACCGTCAGCACCACCATCACTGGTACCACCGGTGGCAACTTCGAAAACCTGGTGCTCAACAACACTCCAGCAGTCACCACGGTTTCCGATGTGAATGACACGGTCACCGTTACCATCGAAAGCGCTGGTCCGGTGCTGGAGAACCAGGCACCGACTTTCACCATCAAACTCGACCAGAAGCTGGATCACGACCTGACGGTGACACTCAGCAACGGCCAGACGGTGGTCATCGCCGCAGGCGCAACTCAAGTTGGCTATGCATTGCCGGCGCAAGGTGATGACGTCTACAAGGATGGCGGCAGCGCCTCGCTGGGTATCGCTGATGCTAGCGTTGCCGGTAAGACGTTTGAGAATCTGGTCATTAGTGGTCCAGCATCGGTTGCTATCAACGACACCGTCAGCGAAGTGATCGCTACCCTGACCGCCGACAAGTCCACCGTGGCTGAAGGCGGTTCGGTGACTTACACCGTGACCCTGACCAACGCAGCCGGTCTGCCGCTGAACAATCACGGTGAACTCACTTTCACCCTCTCCGACGGTACGAAGGTAACTGTTCCAGCGAACGGGACCTCCGGCTCTGCAACCATCACTGCTGCCGATGACGTATTCAGCGGCGGCCAGGCACCGATCGTCAACAAACTGGAATCGGTTACCGGCGCGGACAACTTCGAAAAACTCACCCTGAGCCAGACCGCAGTCGACACCACCGTCACCGATGAGCCATCAGGCCAAGGCGACAAGGTCACCGTCAGCATCGAAGGCAATGGCGGCGTACAGGAAAACCTCGCGCCGACCTTCACCATCAAGGTCGACCAGAAACTCGATCACGACCTCAAGGTCACCTTGAGCAATGGCGACACCGTCACCATTGAAGCGGGCAAATTGTCGGCCATCTACACCGCGCCGGTGCAGGGCGACGACGTCTACAACGACCCGAGTAACCTGAGCCTGACCGTCGGTTCGGCCAGCGTCGACGGCAAGGCCTTCGAAAACCTGGTGATCGACGGCACCGCGGCCAACGTGGCCATCACCGACACCGTCAGCGAAGTCATTGCCACTTTGACCGCCGACAAGTCCACCGTCGCTGAAGGCGGTTCGGTGACTTACACCGTGACCCTGACCAACTCGGCCGGTCTGCCGATCAATAACCACGGCCCGTTGGAGTTCACCCTCTCCGACGGTACGAAGGTAACTGTTCCAGCGAACGGGACCTCCGGCTCTGCAACCATCGCCGCTGCCGACGACGTCTTCACCGGCGGCCAGGCGCCGATCGTCAACAAACTGGAATCGGTCAGCGGCGCTGACAACTTCGAAAAACTGACCCTGAGTCAGACCGAGGTCGCAACCACCGTCACCGATGAGCCATCAGGCCAAGGCGACAAGGTCACCGTCAGCATCGAAGGCAATGGCGGCGTGCAGGAGAACCTCGCCCCGACCTTCACCGTCAAGGTCGACCAGAAACTCGATCACGACCTCAAGGTCACCCTGAGCAACGGCGACACCGTCACCATTGAAGCGGGCAAGCTGTCGGCCATCTACACCGCGCCGGTGCAGGGCGACGACGTCTACAACGACCCGAGTAACCTGAGCCTGACCGTCGGTTCGGCCAGCGTCGACGGCAAGGCCTTCGAAAACCTGGTGATCGACGGCACCGCGGCCAATGTGGCCATCACCGACACCGTCAGCGAAGTGATCGCCACCCTGACCGCCGACAAGTCCACCGTCGCCGAAGGCGGCCAGGTCACCTACACCGTAACCCTGACCAACGCGGCCGGTCTGCCGATCAATAACCACGGCCCGTTGGAGTTCACCCTCTCCGACGGTACGAAGGTAACTGTTCCAGCGAACGGGACCTCCGGCTCTGCAACCATCGCCGCTGCCGACGACGTCTTCACCGGCGGCCAGACGCCGATCGTCAACAAACTGGAATCGGTTACCGGCGCGGACAACTTCGAAAAACTCACCCTGAGCCAGACCGCAGTCGACACCACCGTCACCGATGAGCCATCAGGCCAAGGCGACAAGGTCACCGTCAGCATCGAAGGCAATGGCGGCGTACAGGAAAACCTCGCGCCGACCTTCACCATCAAGGTCGACCAGAAACTCGATCACGACCTCAAGGTCACCTTGAGCAATGGCGACACCGTCACCATTGAAGCGGGCAAATTGTCGGCCATCTACACCGCGCCGGTGCAGGGCGACGACGTCTACAACGACCCGAGTAACCTGAGCCTGACCGTCGGTTCGGCCAGCGTCGACGGCAAGGCCTTCGAAAACCTGGTGATCGACGGCACCGCGGCCAACGTGGCCATCACCGACACCGTCAGCGAAGTCATTGCCACTTTGACCGCCGACAAGTCCACCGTCGCTGAAGGCGGTTCGGTGACTTACACCGTGACCCTGACCAACTCGGCCGGTCTGCCGATCAATAACCACGGCCCGTTGGAGTTCACCCTCTCCGACGGTACGAAGGTAACTGTTCCAGCGAACGGGACCTCCGGCTCTGCAACCATCGCCGCTGCCGACGACGTCTTCACCGGCGGCCAGGCGCCGATCGTCAACAAACTGGAATCGGTCAGCGGTGCTGACAACTTCGAAAAACTGACCCTGAGTCAGACCGAGGTCGCAACCACCGTCACCGATGAGCCATCAGGCCAAGACGACAAGGTCACCGTCAGCATCGAAGGCAATGGCGGCGTGCAGGAGAACCTCGCCCCGACCTTCACCGTCAAGGTCGACCAGAAACTCGATCACGACCTCAAAGTCACCTTGAGCAACGGCGACACCGTCACCATTGAAGCGGGCAAGCTGTCGGCCATCTACACAGCGCCGGTGCAGGGCGACGACGTCTACAACGACCCGAGTAACCTGAGCCTGACCGTCGGTTCGGCCAGCGTCGACGGCAAGGCCTTCGAAAACCTGGTGATCGACGGCACCGCGGCCAACGTGGCCATCACCGACACCGTCAGCGAAGTGATCGCCACCCTGACCGCGGATAAATCCACCGTAGCCGAAGGTGGTCAAGTCACCTACACCGTGACCCTGACCAACGCAGCCGGTCTGCCGTTGAACAATCACGGTGAACTCACATTCACCCTGACCGACGGCACCAAGATCACCGTCCCGGCCAATACCGCGACTGGCACGGCGACCATCGCCGCTGCCGACGACGTGTTCACCGGCGGCCAAGCGCCGATCGTTAACAAACTGGAATCGGTTACCGGCGCGGATAACTTCGAAAAACTGACCCTGAGTCAGACCGAGGTCGCAACCACGGTCACCGACGAACCCGGTTCGGGCACCCCGACCGACAATCAGGGCGACAAGGTCACGGTGAGCATCGCCAGCAACGGCGATGTACAGGAAAACCTCGCGCCGACCTTCACCGTCAAGGTCGACCAGAAACTCGATCACGACCTCAAAGTCACCTTGAGCAACGGCGACACCGTCACCATTGAAGCGGGCAAATTGTCAGCCATCTACACCGCACCGGTGCAGGGTGACGACGTCTACAACGACCCGAGTAACCTGAGCCTGACCGTCGGTTCGGCCAGCGTCGACGGCCAGACCTTCGAAAACCTGGTGATCGACGGCACCGCGGCCAACGTGGCCATCACCGACACCGTCAGCGAAGTCATTGCCACTTTGACCGCCGACAAGTCCACCGTCGCTGAAGGCGGCCAGGTCACCTACACCGTGACCCTGACCAACGCGGCCGGTCTGCCGTTGAACAATCACGGTGAACTCACATTCACCCTGACCGACGGCACCAAGATCACCGTCCCGGCCAATACCGCGACTGGCACGGCGACCATCGCCGCTGCCGACGACGTGTTCACCGGCGGCCAAGCGCCGATCGTTAACAAACTGGAATCGGTTACCGGCGCGGATAACTTCGAAAAACTGACCCTGAGTCAGACCACAGTCGACACCACCGTCACCGATGAGCCATCGGGCCAGGGCGACAAGGTCACCGTCAGCATCGAAGGCAATGGCGATGTACAGGAGAACCTCGCGCCGACCTTCACCGTCAAGGTCGACCAGAAACTCGATCACGACCTCAAGGTCACCCTGAGCAACGGCGACACCGTCACCATTGAAGCGGGCAAGCTGTCGGCCATCTACACCGCACCGGTGCAGGGTGACGACGTCTACAACGACCCAAGTAACCTGAGCCTGACCGTCGGTTCGGCCAGTGTCGACGGCCAGACCTTCGAAAACCTGGTGATCGACGGCACCGCGGCCAATGTGGCCATCACCGACACCGTCAGCGAAGTGATCGCCACCCTGACCGCCGACAAGTCCACCGTCGCCGAAGGCGGCCAGGTCACCTACACCGTGACCCTGACCAACGCGGCGGGTCTGCCAATTAATAACCATGGCCCGTTGGAATTCACCCTCTCCGATGGCACCAAGATCACCGTCGCGGCCAATACCGCGACTGGCACGGCGACCATCGCCGCTGCCGACGACGTCTTCACCGGCGGCCAGGTGCCGATCGTTAACAAACTGGAATCGGTTACCGGCGCGGATAACTTCGAAAAACTGACCCTGAGTCAGACCGAGGTCGCAACCACGGTCACCGACGAACCCGGTTCGGGCACCCCGACCGACAATCAGGGCGACAAGGTCACGGTGAGCATCGCCAGCAACGGCGATGTACAGGAAAACCTCGCGCCGACCTTCACCGTCAAGGTCGACCAGAAACTCGATCACGACCTCAAGGTCACCTTGAGCAATGGCGACACCGTCACCATTGAAGCGGGCAAATTGTCGGCCATCTACACCGCACCGGTGCAGGGTGACGACGTCTACAACGACCCGAGTAACCTGAGCCTGACCGTCGGTTCGGCCAGCGTCGACGGCAAGGCCTTCGAAAACCTGGTGATCGACGGCACCGCGGCCAACGTGGCCATCACCGACACCGTCAGCGAAGTCATTGCCACTTTGACCGCCGACAAGTCCACCGTCGCTGAAGGCGGCCAGGTCACCTACACCGTGACCCTGACCAACGCGGCGGGTCTGCCAATTAATAACCATGGCCCGTTGGAGTTCACCCTCTCCGACGGTACGAAGGTAACTGTTCCAGCGAACGGGACCTCCGGCTCTGCAACCATCGCCGCTGCCGACGACGTCTTCACCGGCGGCCAGGCGCCGATCGTCAACAAACTGGAATCGGTCAGCGGTGCTGACAACTTCGAAAAACTGACCCTGAGTCAGACCGAGGTCGCAACCACCGTCACCGATGAGCCATCAGGCCAAGGCGACAAGGTCACCGTCAGCATCGAAGGCAATGGCGGCGTACAGGAAAACCTCGCGCCGACCTTCACCGTCAAGGTCGACCAGAAACTCGATCACGACCTCAAAGTCACCTTGAGCAACGGCGACACCGTCACCATTGAAGCGGGCAAATTGTCGGCCATCTACACCGCACCGGTGCAGGGTGACGACGTCTACAACGACCCAAGTAACCTGAGCCTGACCGTCGGCTCGGCCAGCGTCGACGGCCAGACCTTCGAAAACCTGGTGATCGACGGCACCGCGGCCAACGTGGCCATCACCGACACCGTCAGCGAAGTGATCGCCACCCTGACCGCCGACAAGCCCACCGTCGCCGAAGGCGGCCAGGTCACCTACACCGTGACCCTGACCAACGCGGCCGGTCTGCCGGTCAATAACCACGGCCCGCTGGAGTTCACCCTCTCCGATGGCACCAAAGTCACCGTCCCAGCCAATACCGCGACCGGTTCCGCCACCATCATTGCCAAGGATGACGTCTACACCGGCGGCCAGCCGTCCATCGTAAACAAACTGGAATCGGTCAGCGGCGCTGACAATTTCGAGAAGTTGACCCTGGGCAAGGACCAGTTCACCACTGCCGTCACCGACGAAGCAGGTTCGGGTACGCCAAATACGCCAGCCAACACCGGTGACGTCACCACCATCAGCATCTCGGGTGATACATCTGTCGTCGAGGGTCAGGCCGCACATTACACCCTTGCGCTGACCAACCCGGCTCACGGTGAAGTGACCGTAACCCTGACCTACTCCGGTACCGCAGCCAATGGTGTGGACTTCACCGGTGTGACGACAGTCAAGATCCCGGCGAATGCCAGCAGCGTGCCGTTCGACATTTCGACCATCGATGACCGGATCACCGAAAGCACCGAAAACTTCGTGGTCAAGATCGACTCGGCCACCGGAGGCAACTTCGAGAACCTGGAGATCAGCACGTCCAACGGCAGCGTCGGCACTTCGATCATCGACAACGACGCACCGCCAGCACTGGACCTCGATGCCAACAACTCCAGCGGCGCCACCGGAGCCGATTACAAGGTGACGTTCACCGAAAACACTGCCGGCCCTGGCGTGTCGATTGGCGATACCGACCTGAGCATCACCGACCCGGACAGCACCCTGCTGACCGGCGCGACCATCGTGCTGACCAACCGTCAGGACGGCGATGCCCTGAACCTGGGCAACAGCGTCAACGGCATTACCATCAATGCCAACAGCACCAACGGCACCGTCACCCTGACCCTGTCAGGTAACGCGACGCTGGCCGACTACATGCAGCAGATCAAAAACATCACCTTCACCAACAACAGTGAAGATCCGAGCACCGTGCCGCGCATCATCACTGTGACGGTGACCGATGGCAGCAACTACTCCAACACCGCGACCACCACGGTCAACGTGGTGGCGGTCAATGACGCACCGGTCGCAGCACCGGTCAACGTCACCGGCACCGAAGACACGCCGCTGATCCTCGGCTGGTCGACCTTCGGCGTCAGCGACATCGACAGTCCGGCCACCAACCTGGGCGTGAAAATCACCCAGCTGCCGGGCGAGGGCAAACTGCAGTACCTGGACGGTTCGACCTGGAAAGATGTCGCCGCCAACCAGACGTTCAGCAAGACTGATATCGACGCGGGCAAACTTCGCTTCATGCCGGATGCCAACGAGTCGGGCGTGGACGGTTACGGCCCTGGCACTGGTGACCAAAAGGCTGACTACGCGCAACTCCAGTTCCAGCCAACCGACGGCCAGACGCTGGGCAACACCGGCACGATCAAGATCGACATCACTCCAGTGGCGGATGCCCCGACCCTGAGCGTTGCCGACAACAGCGTAAGGTCCACCGGGTTGATCAAGGAAGTCTGGACCGGTCTGTCGGGCCTGGGCACCAGCGGCAATGGCGCGGACTCGACCACGCTGAAAAACGTGATCGACGCCGCTGGCACGGCGAACTCCAAAGGCACCGTGACCAACGTGCAGTCCGACGGTAGCGTAACCGCCGGTACGGCGTCGAAAACTTCCGGCCTGATCTACCTCGAAGCCGGCAAGACCTACACTTTCAGCGGTATTGGCGATGACAGCCTGCTGGTGACCATCGGCGGCAAGAACGTCGCTGCGATCACCTGGGGTGCGGGCGGCAACCTCAACGGTTCGTACACCCCGACCACCAGCGGCTACTACACCCTGGACATCTACCACCACAACCAGAGTGGCCCGGGCAGCTATGACGTCAACCTGTCGGTCAATGGCAGCACGCCGATCGACCTGAGCAGTGCCGGCGTACCGATTTACACCGGCGTCCCGGACCTGGTGAATGCCGGCGTGACCGTGTCCGACTTGCACGGCACCAATGGCGAAGGCTACTACGACGGTTACAAACTCAATACCGGCGCCGAAGGCACCAGTGTGAAACTGTCCGCCATCACCACCGCGCTGACCGACACCGACGGCTCGGAAAGCCTGAGCCTGAAGATCAGCGGCATGCCGGTCGGCTCGGTGCTCACCGACGGCGCGGGACATACCTTCACGGTCACCGCGTCCAATGGCGAGGCCAATGTGACAGGCTGGAACCTCGGCTCTCTGACCGTCACCGCGCCACCGTACTACAACGGCCAGTTCAACCTGACCGTGACCTCGACTTCCACCGAGGCCCTGGGTGGTTCGGCCAGCAGCACTTCGCAGATCCCCGTGACCGTGTACCCGGCGGCCTACAACGCTGTCACCGCCACCGCGGCCGATGACACCGTCACCGGCACCGACGGCAATGACATCATCGTCGCCGACATCGGCGGCCTGACCGTGGTGCCGGGCACCAACTACAACATCGCGTTCATGGTCGACAGCTCCGGCAGTATGAGTTCGTCGTCGATCAGCTCGGCCAAGGACTCGCTGACGTCGGTGTTCAACACCCTCAAGCAAAGCCTGGGCAGCAACTCGGGTACGGTGAACATCTTCCTGGTGGACTTCGACACCCAGGTCAACAAGTCGGTGTCGGTGAACCTCAATGACTCGAATGCGCTGACTCAGTTGAAGGCGACTCTGGACTCGATGTCGTCCGGCGGCGGCACCAACTACGAGGACGTGTTCAAAACCACGGCCAACTGGTTCCAGAGTGCGGACGCCGTGGCCAACACCGGGGCGAAGAACCTCACGTATTTCATTACTGACGGCAAGCCGACTTACTACCAGAGCGGCGAGTCGACCAACCCGACCCTGTATGGCAGCACAACGCTCGATAGCCTGATCACCACCAGTAACTATCAGTTGGGTAAAGCGATCAGCCTGTTCCCCGACAGCACGCACCAGATCGACATTTCCGCCTCGGGCCAAGTGACGGTCTGGACCAAGAGCAGCAACGGCAATAACGGAAATGGCAACGGCAACGGCAACGGAAGTAGCTGGTCATCCAAGGACTTCGGCTATCTGCATGCCCAGGGTGACGGCACCTACGAGTTCTCGGGGCGTGACGGCGACGGCAGCAGCACTGACTGGGACACCACCAGCAACTCCACCGGCAGCTTTGCACTGCTAAGCAACCTGTCGAATGTCGAGGCTATTGGCCTCAACAACGGCGTGAGCCTCAACGACCTGAAGCCGTATGACTCGAATCAATTGCCACAAACCAACATCGATCCGAAGGATCTGGCCAACTCGATCATCGGCCACACCGAAGCGACGATGCCGGGTCACGACACCGTCAGCGGTGGCGAAGGCAACGACATCCTGTTCGGCGACCTGGTGAGCTTCAACGGCATTGCCGGCGAGGGTTACCAGGCCATGCAAGCCTTCGTGGCGCAGCAATCCGGCGTGGAAGTCAGCAAAGTCACCACCAGTAATGTGCACCAATACATCACCGAGCATTACAACGCGTTCGATCTGTCCGGTGCCCATGACGGCAACGACACCCTGCTGGGCGGTGCCGGCAATGACATCCTGTTCGGCTCGGGCGGCAACGACAACCTCGACGGTGGCAAGGGCAATGACATCCTGCTCGGCGGCACCGGTAACGACACGTTGATGGGCGGACAGGGCAGCGACATCCTGATCGGTGGTTCCGGCGGTGATACCTTCGTCTGGAAAGCGGGCGATACCGGCAACGACGTGATCAAGGACTTCAAGGCCAGCGAAGGCGACCGGATCGACCTGCGTGATCTGTTGCAGGGCGAAACCGGCAGCACCATCGACAACTTCCTGAAGATCAGCACCGTCGATGGCGTGTCGTCGTTGCAAGTCAGCTCGGCCGGCCAGTTCAACTCGGGCAACGCCGCAGCCGCCACGCCGGACGTGACGATCAAGCTGGAAGGCAACAACTGGTCGAGCGCTAACCTGCACAACCTGATTGCCGGTAGCGACCCGACCATCAAAATCGATCACAACAACAGCTGATGCACGGAAACGGCCGCCCCCTATGGGGCGGTCGTCACGATTGCGTCCACTGCCCGGTGACGATTTCGTCGCGGCGCCACATACTGGCGTGCAGTTGACCTATGCTGCTGACAGCACGACGCTGGTTCCATTCCGAGGGATGCTCAATGTTTTACGTGCAACGCGATGCGCAGGGCCTGTTGATACGCGTGGAACCCGCCGCCTACGCCGAGGCCACGGAAACGCTGGCGGCCGACAATCATGAGATTCAGGCCTGGTTTGCCAACGCGGCTGTGGAGAACAGCCTCAAACAGCTCAAGCAAAGTGACCTGGAAATGATCCGGGTACTCGACGACTTGATTCAGGTGCTGACCCAGAAAGGCGTGATCCGCGTCACCGACCTGCCGACGGCGGCCCAGGCCAAGCTCATGGACCGAAACCAGGCCCGTGAAGCCTTGGGTGGCTTGAGCCAATTGATCGATGATGAAGAGACCGGGCTGATCTGACGCGCCCCTGCGATCATTCCCACGCACGGCGTGGGAGCGATCACATCAACCCCAGGGCTTGGGCTCGCCGAACAACTGGCCCTGTACACCGTATAACCCCATCTCGCGAATCACCGACAACTCGCCTTCAGTCTCGACCCGCTCGGCAATCAGCGGCAGATCAATGCTGTGCGCCGCTCGCTGGATCGCTTCGATGAACAGGCGTTTGTCGCTCTCCTCGTCAATCGACCGAATGTAGCTGCCATCGATTTTCAGGTAAGCCAGCCCCAACCGAGCCAGGTTGCCGATCATGCTGAAGCGGCCACCAAAACGTTGCAGGCTCAGGGAGAACCCGAGTTCGCGCAGGCGCCGGGTCAGTTGCTCCAGCACCGCCTGGTCAGGCAGTTGCTCTTCGCCAATTTCCAGGGTCAGGCGCGGGCCGAGGTTGGAGTGCGCGCGCAGTATCTCGAAGATTTTGTTTTGCGCCTGCGGGTCGGCCAGGGTAGCCGACGACAGGTTCAGCGCCAGCGACTCCTCATGCCCGCTCATTTGCTCCAGCACCCGCTCGAGCATCAGCCGATCCAGACGTGCAGTCCAGCCGAAGCGCTCCAGCCAGGGCAGAAAACGCCCGGCGGGGATGGTCTGGCCGTGTTCGTCGAGCAGTCGCGACAACACTTTGTAGTGCAGCACCAGTTGCGTGTCCTGGGCGGCCACTACCGGTTGGAAATACAGCTCGAAACGCCGCTGTGTCAGCGCCTGGTCGAGCATCCGGTGCCAGGCGTGGTGATCGTCGCCGACACTGGCCGCGAGACTGTGCTCGATACAGGCCCAGTTCTGCTCGCCCTGGCCTTCGGCCTGCGCCAGCGCCTGGTCGCCAAGGCTGAGAACGGTTTGCGGCGAGTCGCCATGAGCAAAAGGCGCCAGGCCGATAGACGCCACGGCAGCCACATCGGTGGCGCCGGTCGCGTGAAGACTGGCCAGGGCACTGTCGAGGTTCTGTGCCAATTGCAGCGCTTCCGCGCGCACCAGCCCCGGTGCCAGTACGGCAAATTCGCCGCCACGGATACGGGTGACCAGGTTCTGGGTTTCGGGGTATTTGGCGCACTCACGAGACAGTTGCTCACCGACGGCCTTAAGCACTTCATCGGTGCGCTGGCCACCGAGTCGCTGGTTGAGACCGGCCAGATCCTTGACCCGCAAAAGCAGCAGATAACCGGAACTGGCCTGCTCCGGGTTGCTTACCCGCGCATTCAGTTGCATCTCGAAATATCGCCGATTGGCCAACCCGGTCAACGAGTCCTGATAGGACTCGACCCGCAGTTTTTCACTGCGTTCGGCCTGCTCCTGGAACAGCGCCTTGAGCTTTTCGACCATCTGGTTCATGGCCTGCACTACCCGGCGAAGTTCTGGGGTACGCGGCAGTTCCGGCAGGCTGAGGAATTCCCGCCGGGCGATGGCGTGGGATTGCTTGACCATGTAATCCAGCGGTCTCAATTGCTGACGCAGCAACAGCGCGCCGAGTACCGCACTGACCGCGCCACACAGCAGCAACCAGCCCAGGCTACCCAAAGCACTTTGCCACAACTTGGCCAGCGCGAACATCGGGTGGCTGACCACCTCGACCCGGGCAGCCTGTTCCCAGCCACGGCTGACGATCGCATCACCACCGGCGGGTTCAAGGCCGATCAGTTTGACGAACCAGTCCGGAACATTGTTGACCGCCGGAATACCCGTACGCTCGACCAGGGTCTGGTCGGTCTTCAGATCGACCACGCGGATACTCGCGTAGTAACCGCTGTCGAAAATCGAGCTGACCAGCAACTCAACCATCGCCGGGTCGTCGATGTTCGGTGTCAGGGACAGCGCCAGCGCCGTCGCGGCGTCCTGGGCATGGGAGCGCAACTGGTTGACATACTGAGTACGCGAGCTCTCCAGACTGACCATGAAACTGCCGGTGAAGGCGACCACCAGGAACAGACAGATAGCAATCAACAGCTGTTTGAACAAAGACATCTGAGCACGTGCTCCTAGTTAGTCGTCTCGACCGGGAATCCTTCGGCCTGCATTTTTTTCAACACATCCTGCCAACGCGAAAGGCGTTTGGTATCGCCGACCTTTTTATTGCCCTTGGCACCCGGCAACCACATCCCTTCGGCATTGAAAGAGTAGACCGGCAGCAAATCCTTCCGTTGGCCTGCCGGCTTGATTGCATCAATCAGGCTGTCGAGTACCAGGGGCTCGGCTTCCGGGCTCGCGTAGTAAGTCAGTACCATGTGCGCACGGTTCTGGGTCAGCGCCTTGACATAGGTGATACGCAGCTTTTCACTGGCTACACCGAGGTGCCGCAGGCTGAAGTACTTGGCGATAGCGTAGTCTTCACAGTCGCCCGCGCCTTTCCAGAGGGCTTGGATCGGGGTTTCCCAGTAGTCGACTTCATGCCACAGATCGATGTCTTCGACGTATCGCAGCTGCTGGTTGAAGAAGTGATTGACTACATTGAGTTGTTCCAGCTCGCCGATCTGCTTCTGGCTAGTCAATAAGTATTGCCAATCATTAATGCGTTGCTGACCTTCTCCCAAAGGTCCGTACAATGCCTGCGCCCGCCGGCTGATCAGGGAAAAATCCCAATCGGCGCTCAAGCTGCCCAGCATTACGCCAGTCAGCAGCAATGCGCTGCACAGCCAGCGTAAAACCCGGGGGATCGTTAAACTTGCCGCCAATGCGAGGCATCCTGGATAGGCAGGAGGGAATCGTTCGAATGGTGAAGGTTAGCCCGGAAAAAGACAATGGCACGGTGAGATCACTGGCGGCGCGCTAAACTGCAAGAAAGGCACTCGAGAGCCTGTTTGACAAGCAGTCAGTCAGTTACTAGTGTCATTTGGATCCAAAAATATTCCATCAATCAGGGTGCGTTTAGTGACACAAAAGCCCAACCCTCTCAGCCGTATCAAGGTCAACGGGCCGATTCCCGCACACATGGCACGCTCGGTGATCGAAGAAACCCTGCGCGCGGCCATACTCGACGGGCGCATTCCTTGCGGTGCGGCCCTGCGCCAGCAAGACCTCGCCGACCTGTTCGGCGTCAGCCGCATGCCCGTACGCGAAGCCTTGCGCCAACTCGAAGCACAGTCGTTGCTCAACGTGGTTGCCCACAAGGGTGCCGTGGTCGCGCCGCTGGTCCAGGGCGATGCCGTGGAAACCTACGCGCTGCGCATCCTGCTGGAATCCGAAGCCCTGCGTCTCTCGGTGCCACTGCTTCGGGAAGAAGATCTCGAAGAGGCTGCCCGCTACATCGACGAACTGGAAACGGAAAGCGACTACACCGAAATCGGTCGGCTCAATCGCTTGTTCCACATGACGCTTTACAGCCAGGCGCCGAATCGCCGGCTGTTGAAACTGGTCGAAGACGGCCTGAACGAAGAAGAGCGGTTCCTGCGCTTCAACCTGGAAGCCATGGGCCTGGGCAAACTGTCCCAGGATGACCACAAGGCACTGTTGCAGGCTGCTGCAGAGCGGGACGTCGAACGCTCCGTGAAGCTGCTCGAACATCACCTGAACCGAGGGGTCGAGGTCATTACGCGCTACCTCAACAGCCCTGAAGTCCAGGCCAGGAACAGGTCGAAGTAACCCTCGGCGGCAAGCCCCGGGGAGCGTACCGAAGGGTTCACCCCGCTTGCCGCGCATCCCTCCAAATGCTCCGCGAATAATTTGATTACAAATCCCCTTCCCCCATACCACGCCGCCCTTGCAGCGCCATACCGCGCCGCAACGCCTCGCCGCCTTGAAACCCGACCATTGCAACATTTGCGTGATGCCTCAGTAATGGCGGCCACCTCGATTTACGCCCACTCTGGATAACCAGGACAAAAAACGGGTGACGCTCCGTTCGAATGGAGCAACCCCTGCCCCCAGAAGCGAAGGAAGGAGCCTCATCACGGGAACGGAAGGATCGGCATCGCTCGCGACCCGCTTCCACCCCCTCAGACATTCCCAACGACGCCCGTAAAAAGTTACTTCGAGTGAGGCATTCACTCTTTATTCAATTCTGACTCATATAAGCCGGAAGGAGTAACTACGCCAAAATAAAACCAACCTAAATAGTTTTATTGGAACTTGTCATTCTCGAAAAAGTTGAATATTGAAATAACAACAAAACAACTTGATCAACACTTTATATGTGTATTAGTTTTTCTTCGTCGCCAGCCACAAACGGCTGCAACGCCTAACCCACTTGGCATCCATGGCACTGAAAAAGATCAATTAGTTTGAGGTACCCGTTCGCCAGGAAAAAACTTCCAACGAACTTCAGTGCTTGATGACTTCTCACCAAGGATCATTTACAGGCTCATCCATGAAACCAACTAAAGAACGTCTGTTTCAAAAAAAATCAGAACTTGGCAAACACCCGATCTTCTCTGAAATACATTCGCTGCCGGTCCTGCGACGCTTCATGGAAACCCACGTGTTTGCCGTATGGGACTTCATGTCGCTGACCAAGCGCCTGCAACAGGAGCTGACCTGCGTGCGACTGCCCTGGCTTCCACCGCAGGATCCCCAGGCCGCGCGGTTGATCAACGAGATCGTACTGGGTGAGGAGTCGGATGATCGCCCGGCTCTGGGTCACTACAGCCACTTCGAGTTGTACCTGGATGCAATGCGCGAGGTCGGCGCCTGCACCGTTGCCATCGAGCGTTTCGTGGCCCTGCAGCAAGAAGGCGTGAACTACGACATGGCCTTGCAGAGCGTCAAGATCGATCCGGCGGCCGCCAATTTCGTCCGTCATACGCTTCACACCGCACTGCATGCGCCGGGTCATAGTGTGGCCGCAGCGTTTCTGCACGGTCGCGAGAGCGTTATCCCGCAGATGTTCCAGCGCATCCTCGACGATTGGGGCATCGGCATCGAGCAAGCGCCGACTTTCCGGTACTACCTCGAACGGCACATTGAGGTCGATTCCGAGGACCACGGCCCGGCAGCGGAAAAGCTCCTGTCACGGATGGTCGATAGCGACCCGCAACGGCAGGAAGACGTGTATGCGAGCGCCATCGCTGCCGTGGAAAGTCGTATCGCCCTGTGGGACGGGTTGCGCCTGAGCATGAACGAATACGTCGTGGAGGTGAACGCATGAACGCCGCCGACTACCAATCCTTCGCCGACGCCTGGGAGAGCCGCGCGACCATCCGCACCCGCCCGCGCCGCGTGCTGGAGAACGACGACAAACTGATCTACCCCTTGAGCCGCCAACCGTTGGCGCTAAGCGAAACCTTTCTGCGCGAATGCCCGGAACAGCGCGACTTCGCCCTGGTACAGACCCTCTACAAGTTCATCAGCGATGTGGTGATTTTCGAAACCGAGATCGTCGACAGAACCGCCCGCAGCATTGCCAAGAATCGTTTTGCGGTCGAGTTTCCGTTCGCCTGCCGCTACGACGCCATGACTGTGGTGGTGGACGAGGATTACCACGCGCTGGTGGCGATGGATTTCATGCAACAGACCATCGCCATGACCGGCATCCCCCCCATTGAATTGCCGGATGAAATCGAGCTGAGCCGGGCGATACCGGTGGCCGTGGCACTCGCTCCGGAGCACCTGCGCAGCGCCGTAGAACTGATCTGTGTGGCCATCGCCGAAAACACGGTGACCGGTGATGTCGCCGCGTTCGCCAAGGACGACACGGTCAAGCAATCGATCAAGGGCCTGATGGCCGATCACTTGCTCGATGAGGGGCGCCATTCCGGTTTTTGGGCGCGGCTGGTACGCATCTACTGGCATGCCGCAAGTGCAGAAGACCGCCAGTGCATCGCGCAGATCCTGCCGGTGTTCATTGCTCATTACCTGACCAACGACATCCAGAAATCCTTCGACTTCCGCTTGATCGACGCACTGCAGATCAACGACGCGACGCGTCACGCCCTCAAGAACGAAGTGTCTGCACTGGCCTTCCCGATCAATCGCCATCACCCGCTGGTGGCCAACATTGTGCGGTTTTTCCACAGCAGTTCGCTGCTTGATTCGCTGTGCGTACAAACCGCCCTCAGCGCCTACCTGGTTTGACGAGGAGCCCATCATGAGACGTCTCGACATCTTGCTCACCGGAAAAAGCCAGGCCCTGACCGACCTGGCATTGGAACTCGAACAACACGGTCACTCACTGACGCGGATATCCGCACTCGACGAAATGCCGGGGCCTGCGGATCTACTGATCGACGATGGCACGTCGCTTGAGTTCACCTGTCAGGCGCCACGCCTGACATTGCAGTTGGGCCTTCGCCTGCCGCAGGCGTCCGGCCTGCCATCGCTGGACGTACTGTGCTGGCATGGTTCAACACTGCTGAGCCGCGCACCCATCGCCGATGAACCGTCGGGTAACGGCCAGGCGTTGCGTATGCAGGCCATGACAGCACTGGTTGACCATGTGGCGCTGCTGGTCAGCCGCTACTCGCGCGATGCCGACTATTTTCGGTTCGTCGAACCCGCCGTATCTGCCCGCTTCGAGCGCATCGAGAGCCTGCGGTTCCTGGAAAGCCTCACGTTCGTGCATCGGCTCAATGCCACCGCTGACCCAAGACTGCAGCAACTCGCGTTAACGCCGATGATCGAAAGCCTGGAACAGCAATGCATCCAGAGCGCCGACCATCCGGCCTTGAGCATCGACGGCGACACCCTCGACTATCGCCAGTTGCACGCCCACAGCCGCGCCATCGAGCAACGTCTGCGACCGCTTCTGGAGCAGCATCAAGGCCCGGTCGTCATCGGGATCTGCTTACCTAAATGCAGCGCGCTGTATGCGGGAATCCTGGCGATCCTGGGCAGCGGCGCGGTGTACTTGCCGCTGGAGCCGGGCCATCCGTTGCAACGTCAGCAGTACATCCTGTCGAATGCCGGCGCGGTGTTGTTGCTGCATGACGGTGAGCATCCCCTGGCGTACGAGATGCCAGGGCTGGACATCAGCAGAATCGACGTCCATGACGCAGACCTCACTCAACCCTTGATGCGCCAACGCCCCGACCTCGATGCGCCTTGCATGGCGCTCTACACCTCGGGTACCACCGGTCATCCGAAGGGCGTGTTGCTCAGCCAGGCCAACCTTGCGCACTTCACCCACTGGTACGCCGACTATGTGCAGCTGACCCGCCAGAGCCGGGTATTACAGTTTTCTTCGTTGGGATTCGACTCATCGCTGATCGACATCTTCCCCACCCTGTTGCAAGGCGCCGAGATGATCGTGCCCGGCGATGACCAACGCCGCGATCCGCTGCAACTGGTGGAGCTGATTCGTCATCGGCAACTGAGCCACGCCTTTTTACCGCCGGCCTTGTTGAGCATCCTCCCGCTGGAACAATTGCAGTGCCTGGATCATGTGATGACCGGCGGCGATGTCTGCGAGCCGTGGGTCATCGAACAACTGAGCCGCCAGGGCAAGCTCTACAACCTCTACGGGCCCACCGAAGCCACGGTGCTGATTACCGCGCGCAAACTCCAGGCAGGCGACAGCAACCGTTCTCTGGGCGCTCCAATCGCCAACAGCCAGGTGTTGATTCTCGATGACGACTTTCACCCCGTGGCCGAACAGACCGTTGGTGAGTTGTACATCGCCGGCCCGGGTGTGTGCCTGGGTTACCTGAACAACCCGCAGCAAACCGCTGAACGCTATCTGCACTTGAACTTGCCTGATGGCCGGAGGTTGCGTGTCTATCGCACCGGAGACATGGCAAAGTGGACGGCTGAAGGGATCGAGCTGTGCGGTCGGCGTGATCATCAGGTGAAGATTCGCGGCTTCCGGGTCGAGCCGCAAGAGATTGAGCGCTGCCTGCGCGACAGCCAGTTGTACCGCCAGGTTGCCGTGGTCATCGATAGCCAGCGACGGATACTGGCTTTCGTTGCCCAGCCCCGGGACGACCAGCCCGATAGCGTTCGCCAGTTGAAGGCCCACGCGACACAACTCCTGCCGGACTACATGCGCCCCCTTGCATGGACCGAGCTGACAGCCATGCCCTATGCAAGTAATGGCAAGGTTGACCGCAAGGCGCTTCTGGAGCTGGCGCTCAACGTCACCGAGCACTCTCCACGACGTCTGCCCGCCAGCGCCGATGAGGCCCTGCTGCTGGATATCTGGGCCGAGTTGCTGGAGCTCCCGGCGAGCGATATTTCCACCGACGAAAGCTTCTTCAATCTGGGCGGGCACTCGATCCTGCTGTCGCGCATGCTCCTGCGATTGCGCGAGGAGTTCGGGCGCAGCATCTCGATAAACCGTTTCATCGAACTCCCCACTCTCGAGAAACTGGCGACTTTGGTGCGGGGTTCCGGCAGCGAAGAAGTGCTGAGCGAACAGGCCATGCGCGATGCCTTCCGCGAGCTGGATGTTCAGCCGCTGCCCGTCAGCCGCATGGGCGATGTGCACAAGGTGATCGTCACCGGTGCCAACAGTTTTGTCGGTGTACACATCGTCGATGCGTTGCTGGCCTGGGGTGCCAGCGAAGTCGCTTGCCTGGTTCGCGATGGCAACGGGCAATCGGCGGACGAGCGCTTTGCCCAGGCGTTGCGGGAGAACCGTCTGGAGCATCTGGATATGAACCGGGTGCGGGTTTACGCGGCAGACATCACGCGGCCGGAACTCGGTTTGGCGGCTGAGGTTTACCAGCGACTGGATCAGGAGTTTGGCGCACTGGTGCACAACGCGGCGAACGTCAATCACGTCCTCGATTACGAGTCGCTGGCCCGTGACAACGTCGAGCCGATTTTCGAATGTTTGCGCCTGTGCGAAGGACGCAGCAAAAAAATCTTCAACTTCGTCTCGACGCTCTCGGCCTCCAGCACGATATCCGCCGACGGCCGAGTGCTTGAGTTGCCGGCTGCACCCACACCACCGATCTACATCAAGAACGGCTACAACCTGTCCAAATGGGTCGGCGAGCGGATCCTCGAACGGGCGCGGGAGCTTGGGGTGCGGGTCAATCTCTACCGCCCCGGCAACATCAGTTTCAACAGCCTCACGGGCGTGTGCCAGCCGCACAAGAATCGCCTGATGCTGATGCTCAAGGGCTCGATCCAGCTGGGGCAGGTGCCGGAGTTCGCCTTGAACTTCGACTTGATGCCGGTGGACTTTCTCGCCCGATTCATCGCTTTCCACGCCAGTCGTTATCAGCCGGAGCAAGCGGTATTCAACCTGCACAACCCCGAGCCCTTGAGCTGGGACAACTACGTGGCGTCCTTCCGCGAAGCAGGGCGCGAATTCGCGATGGTCAGCGTTGCCGACTGGCAGCAGCAACTGGGTCGGGTCGACAGCGACAACGCGTTGTACGGCGTGCTGGGGTTCTACCTCAACGGCTTCGAGGAGGACATCGGCGACATCTCGATGATCGGTCACGACAACGCCCAGGCCGGTGTTCGGCTGATGGGCACGCACTACCCGCAAAAGTCCCCGGCGCTGCTGCGTCGCGGCTGCGACTACCTCAAAGAAATCAATTTCATCTGACTCAACCCAACGGAGCAAGACCATGAGCACTCTGCAACCCGACACGCTGATCAAAAACCCTCAAGGCTGCCACGTGGCGTCCTCGGTGGACGTACCTGCCGATGCCACTCAGGTATGGGCCGTAGTCGGCAATTTTGCCGGCTTCGATCGCTTCATCCCGGCGCTGTCGCACATTGAGATGACCGGTGATGGTGTGTCATCGCTGCGCAAAAAGTTTTTCAAGGATGGCAACCTGGTAGTCGAGCAACTCAACTCCCGGGACGACCAGGCACGGCACATGACCTGGACCACTATCTACAACACCCTGGGTGTGGCCAATCTGTGGGCAGCGATGAGCGTTGAACCACTGGGTGCGGGCCAGTCCCGAGCCACCTGGACCATCATCGCCGAACCTGCCCAAGGTGGCGCCGAGGCGATACCGGGCTTCAAGGCTTTCGTACAGGGTTTTGCCGATGATGCGATGAACAATGTGCTGAAGCTGTTTGCTTAAGACGAAAAAGCCCGTTGTGGAGAGACTCCACAACGAGCTTTTCAGTACCCCTGAAACGACAAAACCCCTGTCT
This sequence comes from Pseudomonas monachiensis, assembly GCF_047345015.1. NCBI lineage: Bacteria > Pseudomonadati > Pseudomonadota > Gammaproteobacteria > Pseudomonadales > Pseudomonadaceae > Pseudomonas > Pseudomonas monachiensis. The sequence continues at coordinate 5,927 of NZ_CP178857.1, read as the reverse complement.
GCGTTAGCAGACAGGGGTTTCGGAATTCAATCTTGACGATGACCTACTCTCACATGGGGAAACCCCACACTACCATCGGCGATGCATCGTTTCACTGCTGAGTTCGGGATGGGATCAGGTGGTTCCAACGCTCTATGGTCGTCAAGAAATTCTGTGACCAGCCCGTTAGAACTTTAACGTGCCGGTGAAAACTGGTGACTTCTACTAAAAACAAAACCCCTACCTGCGTACGCAGATAGGGGTTTCGGAATTTAATCTTGACGATGACCTACTCTCACATGGGGAAACCCCACACTACCATCGGCGATGCATCGTTTCACTGCTGAGTTCGGGATGGGATCAGGTGGTTCCAACGCTCTATGGTCGTCAAGAAATTCGGGTACTGAGTCGTGGCCGGATGGCCTCGCTTCAGCAAATTGGGTATGTGATAGTTTGGTGTTTTGTGAGTATCTCGAACTTTCGGTTCGTTTCGTCTTCACACACCGCAATCTGATGCTCTTTCGAGTAGTCAAATTGCTTGGGTGTTATATGGTCAAGCCTCACGGGCAATTAGTATTGGTTAGCTCAACGCCTCACAGCGCTTACACACCCAACCTATCAACGTCGTAGTCTTCGACGGCCCTTCAGGGGACTCAAGGTCCCAGTGAGATCTCATCTTGAGGCAAGTTTCCCGCTTAGATGCTTTCAGCGGTTATCTTTTCCGAACATAGCTACCCGGCAATGCCACTGGCGTGACAACCGGAACACCAGAGGTTCGTCCACTCCGGTCCTCTCGTACTAGGAGCAGCCCCTCTCAAATCTCAAACGTCCACGGCAGATAGGGACCGAACTGTCTCACGACGTTCTAAACCCAGCTCGCGTACCACTTTAAATGGCGAACAGCCATACCCTTGGGACCGGCTTCAGCCCCAGGATGTGATGAGCCGACATCGAGGTGCCAAACACCGCCGTCGATATGAACTCTTGGGCGGTATCAGCCTGTTATCCCCGGAGTACCTTTTATCCGTTGAGCGATGGCCCTTCCATACAGAACCACCGGATCACTAAGACCTACTTTCGTACCTGCTCGACGTGTCTGTCTCGCAGTCAAGCGCGCTTTTGCCTTTATACTCTACGACCGATTTCCGACCGGTCTGAGCGCACCTTCGTACTCCTCCGTTACTCTTTAGGAGGAGACCGCCCCAGTCAAACTACCCACCATACACTGTCCTCGATCCGGATAACGGACCTGAGTTAGAACCTCAAAGTTGCCAGGGTGGTATTTCAAGGTTGGCTCCACGCGAACTGGCGTCCACGCTTCAAAGCCTCCCACCTATCCTACACAAGCAAATTCAAAGTCCAGTGCAAAGCTATAGTAAAGGTTCACGGGGTCTTTCCGTCTAGCCGCGGATACACTGCATCTTCACAGCGATTTCAATTTCACTGAGTCTCGGGTGGAGACAGCGCCGCCATCGTTACGCCATTCGTGCAGGTCGGAACTTACCCGACAAGGAATTTCGCTACCTTAGGACCGTTATAGTTACGGCCGCCGTTTACCGGGGCTTCGATCAAGAGCTTCGCGTTAGCTAACCCCATCAATTAACCTTCCGGCACCGGGCAGGCGTCACACCCTATACGTCCACTTTCGTGTTTGCAGAGTGCTGTGTTTTTAATAAACAGTCGCAGCGGCCTGGTATCTTCGACCGGCGTGGGCTTACGGAGCAAGTCCTTCACCCTCACCGGCGCACCTTCTCCCGAAGTTACGGTGCCATTTTGCCTAGTTCCTTCACCCGAGTTCTCTCAAGCGCCTTGGTATTCTCTACCCAACCACCTGTGTCGGTTTGGGGTACGGTTCCTGGTTACCTGAAGCTTAGAAGCTTTTCTTGGAAGCATGGCATCAACCACTTCGTGTTCTAAAAGAACACTCGTCATCAGCTCTCGGCCTTGGAATCCCGGATTTACCTAAGATTCCAGCCTACCACCTTAAACTTGGACAACCAACGCCAAGCTGGCCTAGCCTTCTCCGTCCCTCCATCGCAATAACCAGAAGTACAGGAATATTAACCTGTTTTCCATCGACTACGCTTTTCAGCCTCGCCTTAGGGACCGACTAACCCTGCGTCGATTAACGTTGCGCAGGAAACCTTGGTCTTTCGGCGTGGGTGTTTTTCACACCCATTGTCGTTACTCATGTCAGCATTCGCACTTCTGATACCTCCAGCAAGCTTCTCAACTCACCTTCACAGGCTTACAGAACGCTCCTCTACCGCATCACCTAAGTGATACCCGTAGCTTCGGTGTATGGTTTGAGCCCCGTTACATCTTCCGCGCAGGCCGACTCGACTAGTGAGCTATTACGCTTTCTTTAAAGGGTGGCTGCTTCTAAGCCAACCTCCTAGCTGTCTAAGCCTTCCCACATCGTTTCCCACTTAACCATAACTTTGGGACCTTAGCTGACGGTCTGGGTTGTTTCCCTTTTCACGACGGACGTTAGCACCCGCCGTGTGTCTCCCATGCTCGGCACTTGTAGGTATTCGGAGTTTGCATCGGTTTGGTAAGTCGGGATGACCCCCTAGCCGAAACAGTGCTCTACCCCCTACAGTGATACATGAGGCGCTACCTAAATAGCTTTCGAGGAGAACCAGCTATCTCCGAGCTTGATTAGCCTTTCACTCCGATCCACAGGTCATCCGCTAACTTTTCAACGGTAGTCGGTTCGGTCCTCCAGTCAGTGTTACCTAACCTTCAACCTGCCCATGGATAGATCGCCCGGTTTCGGGTCTATTCCCAGCGACTAGACGCCCTATTAAGACTCGCTTTCGCTACGCCTCCCCTATTCGGTTAAGCTCGCCACTGAAAATAAGTCGCTGACCCATTATACAAAAGGTACGCAGTCACCCAACAAAGTGGGCTCCCACTGCTTGTACGCATACGGTTTCAGGATCTATTTCACTCCCCTCTCCGGGGTTCTTTTCGCCTTTCCCTCACGGTACTAGTTCACTATCGGTCAGTCAGTAGTATTTAGCCTTGGAGGATGGTCCCCCCATATTCAGACAAAGTTTCTCGTGCTCCGTCCTACTCGATTTCATGACCAAGAGATTTTCGCGTACAGGGCTATCACCCACTATGGCCGCACTTTCCAGAGCGTTCCGCTAATCTCAAAGCCACTTAAGGGCTAGTCCCCGTTCGCTCGCCACTACTAAGGGAATCTCGGTTGATTTCTTTTCCTCAGGGTACTTAGATGTTTCAGTTCCCCTGGTTCGCCTCTTGCACCTATGTATTCAGTACAAGATAACCATCTTATGATGGCTGGGTTCCCCCATTCAGACATCTCCGGATCAAAGTCTGTTTGCCGACTCCCCGAAGCTTTTCGCAGGCTACCACGTCTTTCATCGCCTCTGACTGCCAAGGCATCCACCGTATGCGCTTCTTCACTTGACCATATAAC